>NZ_JACHCL010000016.1 GCF_014200725.1 Janthinobacterium silvisoli | reverse complement strand
TGCCGGTAAAACGGCAAAGTAACAGAGATTAAACTGAAGAGTTTGATCCTGGCTCAGATTGAACGCTGGCGGCATGCCTTACACATGCAAGTCGAACGGCAGCACGGAGCTTGCTCTGGTGGCGAGTGGCGAACGGGTGAGTAATATATCGGAACGTACCCTGGAGTGGGGGATAACGTAGCGAAAGTTACGCTAATACCGCATACGATCTAAGGATGAAAGTGGGGGATCGCAAGACCTCATGCTCGTGGAGCGGCCGATATCTGATTAGCTAGTTGGTAGGGTAAAAGCCTACCAAGGCATCGATCAGTAGCTGGTCTGAGAGGACGACCAGCCACACTGGAACTGAGACACGGTCCAGACTCCTACGGGAGGCAGCAGTGGGGAATTTTGGACAATGGGCGCAAGCCTGATCCAGCAATGCCGCGTGAGTGAAGAAGGCCTTCGGGTTGTAAAGCTCTTTTGTCAGGGAAGAAACGGTGAGAGCTAATATCTTTTGCTAATGACGGTACCTGAAGAATAAGCACCGGCTAACTACGTGCCAGCAGCCGCGGTAATACGTAGGGTGCAAGCGTTAATCGGAATTACTGGGCGTAAAGCGTGCGCAGGCGGTTTTGTAAGTCTGATGTGAAATCCCCGGGCTCAACCTGGGAATTGCATTGGAGACTGCAAGGCTAGAATCTGGCAGAGGGGGGTAGAATTCCACGTGTAGCAGTGAAATGCGTAGATATGTGGAGGAACACCGATGGCGAAGGCAGCCCCCTGGGTCAAGATTGACGCTCATGCACGAAAGCGTGGGGAGCAAACAGGATTAGATACCCTGGTAGTCCACGCCCTAAACGATGTCTACTAGTTGTCGGGTCTTAATTGACTTGGTAACGCAGCTAACGCGTGAAGTAGACCGCCTGGGGAGTACGGTCGCAAGATTAAAACTCAAAGGAATTGACGGGGACCCGCACAAGCGGTGGATGATGTGGATTAATTCGATGCAACGCGAAAAACCTTACCTACCCTTGACATGGATGGAATCCCGGAGAGAT
>NZ_JACHCL010000015.1 GCF_014200725.1 Janthinobacterium silvisoli | reverse complement strand
GTGCTGCAACCAGTGTGAAAGTAGGTTATTGTCAGGCTTGTTATTCGTAGTAGAGAAAAACCCCTCCGGTATCCGGTGGGGTTTTTTTTCGTCTGTTGGGTTTGTTATCCTTGTCTGATGAGGATGGCGCCGCCGCTCCTGAATAAGCGTCTAGGCAGCACCGTCCAGACTCTTGAGCAAACTCTTGACCAAGGACACTCAGGCCAAAGTTTCGAGGGAAGTTAACTCGGTTCAGAAGTCGTATCGTTTCTGACAAACACGCGCTAAAAACTTCATGATGGGGCACATTTTGCATCCCCAGCCATTAGTTTCGTGAGGAAGCAGATTTTTGCGACTCAGTCGAAATATTTTCCCAAAGTGAAGTTATTGTGTTGAAGCCAATATAAAATTAGCTAATTATCATCTGGCGATTTTTTATGCGTGTCCTAACTCTCCTCCTTGCCATGGCTGCAGCAACGGTTCACGCGGCAGATGGTTTCACCTTCTCCAATCCTCCAGGCCCGCATGCAGTAGGTGTGAGAGTCGTGCAGCAATACGACCAATCGCGTCTCTACAAGAGTGAAGTTGACTTGGCCACCGGCGAGGCTGTAGAGGGGAAGCGATCCCGACCGATACAGATTGTATTGTGGTATCCGGCGGCCCGTGGTGGAACACCTGTCAGCTACCGCCAATATCTCGAAACCACGCAAACCGAGGATGACTTCACCCGCACCCCGGCCGAGGTGCAACGTATGACAGATGATCGTATCAATGGCAACGCCGGCACGCGCAAGGATGCGCTGCAGCTTGATGTCATGCGCACGATGCAGGCGGTGCGCAATGCACGCACCGAGAGCGGCAAGTTTCCGGTGGTTGTATACGCGCCCAGCTATTCCGCTACGGCTGTCGAGAACGCCGACTTGTGCGAGTATCTGGCCAGCCACGGTTACATCGTGCTGTCCAGCGCCTCGCTAGGATCGCACACACGCGCAATGACGACCGATGTCGATGGTACCGAGGCGCAGGCGGCCGATATCTCATATTTGATTGCCTATGCGGCGTCCCTGCCGCAGGCGGACTCGAACCAGGTCGGCGTGGTCGGCTTTAGCTGGGGCGGCTTGGCTAACGTGTACGCGGCCGCTAGAGATAAGCGTATCAAGGCGCTAGTCAGCCTGGACGGATCAGTCCGCTACTATCCACAGCTGGTCGATGGCGGCAAGGAGGCGGCACCCTATGTGACTCCCAAGCAAGTCGCGGTCCCCATGCTCTACTTGGGCGCGCGGCCGAAGACCATGGAAAAACTCAATAGCGAGGAGACCAGCGTAGCCTTTTCGTTCATGAATGCGATGAAGTATTCTGACGTTTACGTGATGACGATGCTTCCAATGGCACATGCTGACTTTTCTTCCTACAGCATGCGCATGCGTCAAGATAATGAATTCGGTGATTACACGCGTGCTGAGATCTCTGTGGCGCATAGCTGGGCCATGCGTTACACCCGTCATTTTCTCGACGCCTACCTAAAAGGTGATGCGGCTGGCCTGGCTTTTCTCAACAATACACCGGCCACCAACAAGGTACCACCACATATGGTAGTCACTGATGTTCGCCGCAAGCAGGACATTGTGCCGGCCACGTTGGAGAACTATGTGCGCCGCTTGGCTTCAGTGGGCTTCGATCAGGCAGTCCCGGTGTATCAGCAGTTCAGCGCGCAAGATGCCGGCTTCAAGCTGGACCCAAATCAGTTATATGGCTGGGGTTTGCAGTTATATCGCTTGAATCGCTTACCGCAAGCCCGTGAAATCTTCCGCCTCGGCGTGCATTTGTATCCAGAGCTCAGCTTCATGATGGATGGCTTGGCCGAGATGCAGGCCAAGACGGGACAGGAGCAGGAGGCGAGCAAGAGTTACCGCCGCGTGCTGGAGCTCGATCCCAAAAACGTCGACGCGGCCAAGTATCTGAAGGAGCACGGGGCCTAGAAAAGCTTGGCACTCAGCTCAGGCTGTGATTGGTGATTGCCGCCTGATTATGCAGGCTTCGCCATGCCGAGGATGCTTGAGCGTGAAACGTAATACATGCAGGCAAGTATGCTGAGGCTCAGCGCGTGACGCAAGCAGTCTTCCGTGTCGACCCTGTTCAGCTTGGCCGTGCCGATCAGCGAGTAGATGGCGGCTGCACGTTCGCCCAACATGCCGCTTCGTTGATCCCGCCACTTTCGTACAGGGCGTTGCAGCCAGCGTAAGCGTCAGCCTGCACCACGCCCTCGAACTTGGCAAGTGCGTTTGCGGATGGATGCCCTTACGGTCTGGCGAATAGGCGAACCTGATTGCCGGCAGCGTTAGATCACCGGTCGGCCGGTCGTCTCGTACATAGGTCCATAGGCGCCCGGTTTTAGTTTTTCCGTTTCCTGGCGCGAACACCGGCACTGGCGTATCGTCAGCGTGCAGTTTACGAGCTGCCAGTACGTGCTTGCGGATAGCGTCGACCAAGGGACACAGCAGCGCACTGGCGGCGCCGACCCGGCTTGTCAGCAGTGCCCCGATCCGGAGGAAAAACTGGCCTACACTGTGCTGGCGGCCAGCCTGGCGTATCAATTCGGATTGGAGTGGGGCGTGATTCAATTGCGCTCGTTCCGCTTTGTTGTCATTGACGAAGCGTTTGGCTGCGGCTCGGATGACTCGGCGCGTTATGGCCTGGAATTATTCAAGCGCATGAATTTGCAATTACTTATCGTCACGCCGCTCCACATCAGTTCCATCCTGATGGAGTGCACTGCGCTGGAAGTGTACTGTTTTTATGGGACGTGAAGAACGGCATAAACGCTATATCAGCGACCTAGTCCGTTTACATACTGTATTCGCATGGAACAAGGACGTCCTGGTTTTAACTGGCTTATGTCGGCAATACAAAATGTGTAGAAACACCCTGTTTCCCCTTGCATCTACGAGGGCGCTTTGCTATAGTTCGCCTCCCCAATGAGACGCAGTCAAATGCGGCACTTGAGGATCACCGGAAACGGCGATGCGGTAAAAAAGAAGATTGACGGATTTAGTAAAATGCTTCATACTCTTCCTTCTTCGCAGCTGACAAACACAACGCTTTGTCGATAGCGCGAAAGCAGTAACCGAATTGAGTTCTTTAACAATTAACAG
>NZ_JACHCL010000014.1 GCF_014200725.1 Janthinobacterium silvisoli | reverse complement strand
TGCTTTCGCGCTATCGACAAAGCGTTGTGTTTGTCAGCTGCGAAGAAGGAAGAGTATGAAGCGTTTTCAGCATTTCGTCAACCTTCTTTTTTACTGCATCATCGTTTCCGGTGATCCCTTTTGTGCCGCAAACTAGTGCGTCTCATCGGGGAGGCGAACTATAGCAAAGCCGCCCGAAAGCGGCAAGGATTATTACGGCTATTCGAGAATTTACTTTAACAAGGCCGCAATCGCCATGCCGACCTCGGTCGTACTGGCAGTGCCGTCCATATCCGGCGTGCGTGGACCATGTTCCAAGACTTGCTCAATCGCCTGCAAGATAGCGTCATGTGCGGCCTTGTAATTGGCATCGCCATTGCCGAGGAAATCGAGCATCATGGCGCCCGACCAGATCATGCCAATCGGGTTGGCAATATTCTGTCCATAGATATCCGGCGCGGAACCGTGTACCGGTTCGAAGACGGAAGGGAACGTACGCTCGGGATTGATATTGGCTGACGGTGCGATGGCAATCGTACCCGTGCAGGCCGGCCCCAGGTCAGACAAGATGTCACCGAACAGGTTCGAAGCGACGACCACATCGAAACGTTCGGGGCTCAGCACAAAACGGGCCGCCAATATATCAATATGGTATTTGTCCCAGCGTACCTCGGGATAGTCTGGCGCCATCGCCTCGACCCGCTCATCCCAGTATGGCATGCTCAGTGCGATGCCGTTCGACTTGGTGGCCGACGTCAGGTGTTTCTTGGGCCGGCTTTGCGCCAGCTCAAACGCATACTTCAAGATGCGATCGACACCCTTGCGCGTGAACACTGATTCCTGCAATACGATCTCACGCTCGGTGCCTTCGAACATGCGGCCGCCCACGGGCGAGTACTCGCCTTCCGTATTTTCGCGCACCACATAAAAGTCGATATCGCCCGGCTTTTTATTTGCCAGCGGACAAGGCACACCTGGCATCAAGCGCACCGGACGCAAATTGACGTATTCATCAAATTCACGGCGGAACTTCAGCAGCGAACCCCACAGCGAAATATGATCAGGGACTTTATCTGGCCAGCCAACGGCGCCAAAGTAAATGGCGTCGAAATCCTTGAGCTGCTCGAACCAGTCGTCGGGCATCATTTGCCCATGTTCCAGGTAGTAATCGCAATTTGCCCACTCCATGGTGGTGAACTGCAACTCGATGTTATAGCGCTGCGCGCAAGCCTGCAGTACGCGCAAGCCTTCCGGCATCACTTCATTACCGATGCCGTCCCCGGCAATGACGGCGATTTTATGTTGGGCCATGCTTTACTCCTGACGATGCGGTGAAGTACTAGTGTGCCCCATCCGGGTACAGGCGCGCCAGTGTGTCGGAAGTAATGCTTGCGATGACAGGCTGGGCCAGTTCCACTGCTTGCGCGACAGCCTTTTCCCGGCGCAACTCTTTCCACAATTCAGCCAGGGCGTCATCGTGCCGCGCGACTTCCTGCTCGACGATTTCCTGCCAGAATGCCGGCGCTTCACCTTCGATGAAATTGCCGCGGCCACGACCAAAGTGCGCCACCGCCAGGTAACGCAAGACGCCAGCCACCACCAAGGTACACAAGAAAGCGTCCGTAAACTGCATGGTCGGCTCGTTGCGCTCCGTACCCGAATTAAAACCCCAGGCGGCGCCGGCAAAAGTCAGCGCTCCCACTACGCCACCAAGCAAAGCACCTGTTCCCAGAGTCAAGCCACCGGAAATCAGATCGGCCGACAAGCCCGTCGCCGCACCAGAAATCATGGCGCCCAGCAAGCCCGCCTGAGCTTTGTCGATCGGTGCGCGCACAGAGAAATTCTCACGCACGCGGGTATTGATCTTGTGCGCATCAGTCGGGTCAAGCTTGTGCAGTATCAGTAATTCGCGCGTGGTCTCGCCACTACGTGTGTTGAGCCTGGCAATCAGCGTCCCCATCGCCGCCTCTTGCCGTTGTTGCTCCTCGTTTTTGCCGATACCCACCACTTTCAAGGCCGACTTGAACAAGCCTTTGGAGGCAGGTTCGATCGCGGCGCTGTCTTGTGCCGCCACCACCAGCTGCTGCGCCAACACATGCATGGCCTGCTGGAAGCGCTGCATGTTTTGCGTTTGCCATGTGGCAAACAGGCGCGCATATCCCGCTTGCTGCGACGGTGGCAATAACTTGCCGACCGCTTCATAAAATACGCGTTCATGTACCCAGCAACGGGCAAAGGCATCGAGCGCAAGGACGTCGCGCACAACAGGATATTGCGCCAGATGCGTGCGCCAGCGTTCCTGCTCGGCATTTTCTGCATTACCAGGCCTTGGCGGTCCCATCTGGTTCAGCAAGACCACCACCGGTTTACCCAGCCATTCCAGGATTTTCATTTCCGCGGGCAAGTAGCCTGCATCTTTCGGGTTTTCCGATGAATTGACCAGATACAGCACCACATCGGCGGCATCTTTGGCCGTACGCAGCGCTTGCTGACTGAGCCAGAACGGACGGTCTCGATAACGGTCCAGCACTTCGCGTAAAAACCAGCCGATGGGATTGCCCGATTGCCCCAGGCGTTTCAGCAGCCGTACGGAATCGCCAAAGCCGGGCGTATCCCATAATTGCAAAGAATCACCCTGCGGCGTGCTCAGCAAGCTATGCGATTCCGCAAACACCGTCACGTGGGCGGCGTCACGCACTTCGCCCACGTCCACCCCGACCAGGGTACGCGCCAAAGTCGTCTTGCCATTATTCGTATGCGAAATCAGCGCAAACTGAATTTGCGCTGCATCATCCTGCACATCTTTACTGATCATGTTGCTACCGATAATTTCAAGCCGACACCAGCGTCGAGAGGATGAAGGGAAGGATCCAGCAGATTCACCAGAGTGGCCGTGGTTTTGTGGAATTGACAGAATTGCTGCCACAGGGCAATCCGTTCCGCCAGTCGGGCGCCCTTATCGGCCTGCTCACCAGCACGCTCGAGGTAAGACGATTCATCGAGCAAGACAGCAATTCCGCGCGTCGAGGATTTCACCAGGTAATCGAGGAAAGCGCCGTGATTTTCTTTTTCAGGCGTCGCCATCAGGTTGAACAATACGGCCGTGATATTGACTTGCGCATCGTTCAAGTCCGTGCCGCGCAAGACATCTTGCGGCTCCTCGCCATACGAGGTCGACGGACGCAGCATCACGCGGCCCTGCTCGCCAAACAACATGATGGCGATCTGCCCCAGTGCTTTATGGCGCGGCTCGTCGACGGTAAAACTGTAGGGCAGCACACGCAACATGCCTTCCGTCGCCACGCCAATGCTGTCATTGAGCTTGCGGAAATAAGGTTGATCGAGATCCAGCGGGAAATGCTGCGTCAGGCGCGACGCACGCCAGTTGCTGACCAGGGCCAATACAACGCGCGGCAAGACGACCAGCAGAAAAATGGTGGACGCATATAAATGCACCCAGCGCGCGCCGCCTTCGGCCGCCGTGGTTTGCGGAAAACGCAGCGCTTCGATTTCGGCCAGTGAAAAACCTTGCAGGTGAAACAGGGAAATGGCCGGCGCGAACAAGAAAGACAAGAGGCCGTGTACCTGGCTGGCACCAAGAAAAGTGCTTTCCCAACCGGCTTCGTATTGCGACAGGAAGCCGCGCGCATAGAGTGAAATGACGGCGCCGATGGCAAACAGGGCCGCGCTCAAATGGATGGTACGGCTCAAGCGGGCGGAAGTGAGCTTCGCGCTCAAGTGGGCCCACTCGCCCATGAAACTGAGCAAGCCAGTCGATAAGGCGTGCGGCAATTTGCGCGGCAAGGACAATTTTCCGACACTCAGATAGCGCACCATGGGCGCTCTGGGCCAGCCGAGCGGATGCGAGGGGATAAACAGCCAGATGAACAAGCCCAGATAGACCAGCAGATTCCAGGCAATGATCAAGAGGAGCGGCGCCGACAGTAAATCGACGCGGTGTGGATCCGTGATACGGTCGAGACCGGCGCCCAACAGCAACGCAAGTATGGGCAAAGTGCGGGCCAAAGTCTTCAAGCCGTTGCGCCGCTTTGCAAATACGCCAAAGGCTGGCGTGCGCTCGGTGATGCGCTTGATGATCTGTTCGGAGCGCTGCTGCAGGAAGTCATCGCTGGTCGCCTCGGCCTGCTTGCCGGATGCTTGCCACTGGGCAAGTTCCCTGGCGCTGCGGCTGGCATACATGCGGTCATCCTCGCTGAGGACTTCTCTTTTCTCGTCGGCCGTCTCGATCGCACGGACCAGCACCACATCTCTCGCAATTTGCTCGTTCATATTGCTCCTGTTTTTGTATGAAACGACAACTGGACAGGTAGATTGTGACGTACTTTTCCATTTCAGGCCAACGCAGCGCGAAGCGAGGCTGCAAAAGCACCAGACGTAAAAAAACCCCAACCGGATCACCGGAAGGGGTTTTTTCGAATAACAAGCCTGACAATAACCTACTTTCACACTGGTTGCAGCACTATCATCGGCGCAAAGTTGTTTCACGGTC
>NZ_JACHCL010000013.1 GCF_014200725.1 Janthinobacterium silvisoli | reverse complement strand
ATGATAGTGCTGCAACCAGTGTGAAAGTAGGTTATTGTCAGGCTTGTTATTCGTAGTAGAGAAAAACCCCTCCGGTATCCGGTGGGGTTTTTTTTTCGTCTGAAGCTTTGCCTTTCACGGCGTACAGGCGAAAAAAAGCAGCGCTGCGCGCTGCTTTTATACTTTCAATACTGTTTGCTCAGAACACGTATTGCGCACTCACACCCAGCAACCAGTTACGTCCCGGTGCCGCTTCATAGTAGCGCTTGTTGCTATCGCCGACGATGACGGAACCCACATACGTACGGTCCAATAAGTTGTTCAGGCGGGCAAATTGCTTGAAGCGCCAGTTACCCACGCTTTGCTTGGCATTAAGCCGGAGATTGAATACCGTGTAGCCGGGCGCCGGCTTATCGATATTGCTGTCTTCCGCGTAAATCTTGTTGCTGGCCACGCTTTCCAGCGCCGCGCCGTAGCGGTCCAGTGTGTCTTTCCAGGCCAGTTCCGCAAACAGGTTGGCGCTGGGTACGCCAGGCAAGCGGCTGCCTGACGCTACATTGCCGAACGCTTGCTCATACACGGCGTGCAGGCTGGTCAGTGCCAGTTTGCTGCTGAAACCGTAAGGCAGGCTGGAATCGAGCGATACTTCCATGCCTTGGCGCAAGGTCTTGCTGGCATTCTTGTAACTGGTGCGCCCGCCGCTGGACATATCGACCACCAGTTCATCGTTGGTCTTGATCTGGAAAATGGCTGCGTTGATACGCGTGTTGTTATTTACCCTGGCTTTCACGCCCGCTTCCAGGTTGGTGCTGGTCGATGGCTTCAAATTGAAGTTAAAACCATCGCCTTTACCCGAGTAAAACAGTTCATTCAGTGTGGGCGCCTCGAAACCGCGCGCGGCGCTGGCGTAGACATTGACGTCGGGATTGATTTTATAGAGCAAGCCCAGCACCGGTGTGGTGTGGCTGTATTGCAAGCTGCCGCTATCGTCGCCATTGCTGAGGTAATGGTCGGTGACTTCCACTTTCATCTTGCTGTGGCGCAGTCCCGCACTGAGCAGCCAGGGGCCGCTTTGCCATTCCGCCTGGATATACGGATCGAGACTCGAAACGACATCCTGCTCATCGCGGCGCAACCTGCCTTTCAGACCAAAGGTATTGCCGATGTAATTCTCATAGCCCGTGCGGTCATCGCTGGAACGGCCGTAATCGATACCGATGGTGGTGCTCAGCTTGCCGCCAGCCAATTGGTTCACATGCAGCCAATTGGTGTCGATGCCATAAAAATTGCGCTTGAAATCAACCACACCGCCCGATTGGCTTGGGGGATTCTGGACGATCTTGGAAAATGCCTGGTATTGGATCACGTCGCGGTTGCCGCCGTAGACCGTCATGTGCAGGCGGTCATCGCCGAAGCGCTGTTCATAAGTGGCGCCGATTTGCTGGTGATCGATACTCTTGCGCGTGTTGTAGCGATCGGCCAGGGTGCGCTTCGGGTTTTGCGTATCCGTCGTGTCGATTTCTCCTGCGCGTGGGTCACGGGCAAACGTGGCCCAGGTGACCCCCAAGGGATCTTGCGTATTGCCCTGATGCAGGGAGTTGGCAACGATGGTCAGCGTGCTGTCTGCATTTGGCTTGACGGTAATCTTGCCGAAAGCCTGCTCGCGTGTGGCGGCGCTATGCTCGCGGTAGCCATCCGTGCGGAAGCGCGAGCCATCGAGTACATAGCCGATGCCGCCTGCCTGCCCTTGCGCGCCGATATCCACTTTGCTGGTGCCGTAGCTACCGCCCGTGACATTGAGTTCGACGGAAGGGGGATTCTGCCCATCCTTGGAAAACAGCTGGATCACGCCGCCAGAATGGTTGCCGTAGATGGCAGAAAACGGCCCGCGCAATACTTCGATGCGCTCGGCGGTATCGAGATTGAAGGTGGCGGCCTGGCCCTGGCCGTCAGGCATGGTGGCGGGAATGCCGTCGCTGATCAGGCGTACGCCGCGTACGCCAAACGCGGAGCGGGCGCCAAAGCCGCGCGAGGAAATTTGCAGATCCTGCGCATAGTTCTGGCGGTTTTGCACCACCAGCCCGGGCACGGCGGCCAGCGCTTCCGATGCATTAACGCGAATCTGGCCATCCTGAATGCGAGCGCTGTCGACCACGTCGATCGATGCGGGTACTTCCCGGCTCGGATGTTCGATACGGCTGCCACTGACCACCACGACGTCCAGTACCTGGGCGTCCGGAGCATCGGCGGCAAAGGCGGTGGCGGTGCCTGCAAAAAACAGGCTGGCGATGGTGTTCAGGCGGAAGTGTTGCTGCATATAAAGGTACTCCAATGAGTTGCGAGGTGATGAGGCTTGCTGGTTGGCAGGCTTGCTACTTGTCAGACTGATTATGCCGACTCTGTCTCACCCGGTGCGCCACGCAGGATGGCGCCGTGGAGAGAAGGGCGGGATTGTCACAAGTGCTGTACCAAAATGCAACACCTGTTCCAGCTCCTTGTCCCATTCTGTAGCGTCCTGTAGGCCATGTGATCTGACGGTAAAAGCTTGCAAGTGCGCCTAAACCCGCTAATTTTGTAGTGTGGCCCGTGTTGGCACGGCATTTGCAGTTGAGAGCTTGTACTTCCCAATGCGGTAGTAGTAGCTGTCACACGGTTTTTATCACCACCAACAATTAGATAGAGGACGACATGAATCTCGCAGACATCAGCAAACTGGGCGTGGCCAATCCCTTCAAGCAACGCTATGACAATTACATAGGTGGTCAGTTTGTTCCACCAGTTAAAGGTGAATATTTTCCGAACGTGACCCCGATCACGGGCTTGCCTTTTTGCGAGGTAGCCCGTTCCACGACGGAAGATGTGGAACTGGCACTGGACGCCGCACATGCCGCCAAGGAAGCCTGGGGCAAGACTTCACCAGCCGAGCGTGCCAATATCCTGAACCGTATCGCCGACCGTATTGAGCAAAATCTGAACCTGATCGCCACCGCAGAAACTATCGATAATGGCAAACCCATTCGTGAAACGACGAATGCCGATATTCCACTGGCGATTGACCATTTCCGCTATTTCGCCGGTTGCATCCGCGCGCAGGAAGGTTCCGTGGCGCAAATCGATGCGGAAACCTATGCTTATCATTATCATGAGCCGCTTGGCGTGGTGGGGCAGATCATTCCCTGGAATTTCCCCATCTTGATGGCGGTGTGGAAACTGGCGCCCGCACTGGCCGCCGGCAATTGCGTGGTACTGAAGCCAGCCGAGCAGACCCCAGCGTCCATCATGGTGCTGGTCGAGCTGATCGGCGACTTGCTGCCGCCTGGTGTATTGAACATCATCAATGGCTTCGGACTGGAAGCGGGCAAGCCGCTCGCATCGAGCAAGCGCATCGCCAAGATTGCTTTTACCGGTGAGACTGGCACGGGCCGCTTGATCATGGGCTATGCCGCGCAAAACCTGATCCCTGTCACCCTGGAGCTGGGCGGCAAGTCGCCGAATATCTTCTTCGAGGACGTGATGGATGCCGACGACGATTATTTCGACAAGTGCCTGGAAGGCTTCACCATGTTCGCGCTGAACCAGGGTGAAGTGTGCACCTGCCCGTCGCGCGTGCTGATCCAGGAATCGATCTACGAAAAATTCATCGAGCGCGCCCTGAAACGCGTGGCGGCCATCAAACAAGGCAATCCACTCGATGCGTCCACCATGATAGGCGCCCAGGCATCGCAGGAACAGCTGGAAAAAATCCTGTCCTACCTCGACATCGGTCGCCAGGAAGGCGCCGAAGTGCTGGCCGGTGGAGAGCGCAACCTGCAGTCCGGTGACCTGGAAAAAGGCTATTACGTGCGCCCGACTGTGTTCAAGGGCAATAACAAGATGCGCATCTTCCAGGAAGAAATTTTTGGGCCGGTGGTGTCCGTGACCACCTTCAAGGATGAAGCTGAAGCTTTGGCCATTGCCAACGATACTTTGTATGGCTTGGGTGCCGGCTTATGGACGCGCGACGGTTCGCGTGCCTTCCGTGTCGGTCGCGCAATTCAGGCTGGCCGCGTGTGGACCAATTGCTATCACCTGTACCCAGCCCATGCTGCTTTCGGTGGCTACAAGCAATCGGGCATCGGCCGTGAAAATCACAAGATGATGCTCGACCATTACCAGCAAACGAAGAACTTGCTGGTCAGCTACAGCCCGAAAGCGCTGGGCTTCTTCTAATCAGTAGCACGATGACACCGCATTGCCGCAGACTGGGCGATGCGGTGCGACGAAAGGATACTCATGAGCGCAGCAATTGCCAGGGTAGTCGCCACAGGTGCGGCACTGGAGCTGATGGACAAGTTGCGCGAACGCTATGGCCCGCTGATGTTTTTCCAGTCGGGTGGCTGTTGCGACGGCAGTACGCCCATGTGTTATGCGAAAGGCGAGTTCGATGTCAGTGATACCGATGTGTATCTTGGCGATTTGAACGGCGCACCGTTTTATATGGGTTTGGAGCAATTCGCCTACTGGGAACATACGCAATTGATTATCGATGTGGTCGATGGCAATGGCGGCATGTTTTCACTCGACAACGGCACCGGCAAGCGCTTTTTAACGCGCTCGCGCTTGTTCAGTGATGCAGAGAATACCGTGTTGCATGCCAGCTAAGCAGAAGATCTACTCGTGTTCGGTAGCTTGCGGTAAATCGTATTGCGTGAAATACCGAGGGTCCGCGCTGCGGCCGAGACGTTGCCGCCGTGCGCGGCCAGTGCTTCCACGATGGCGCTATGTTCCAAGTTTTCCAGGCTGGCTCTGCTGCTTGCTGTGGCGGGATTGTTCGCCAGCGGGGCGGACTCTATATCATCAAGGAAATCATCGGGCATATGGCGCAAGCTGATTTCCTGCGCTTCAGCGGCCATCACGATGGCCGTGCGCAAGAGGTTGGTGAGCTGGCGGAAATTGCCTGGCCACTGATGCCGATGGAAAAGCTTCAGCAGGTCCGGCGCCAGCGTGTAGCGGGTGCCGGGCGCTTCCGTCGCCAATATCTTTTTCACGACGGTTTCCAGATCCGTGCGCTCGCGTAGTGGCGGCAATTTCACGACCAGGCCGTTCAGGCGGTAATACAAGTCTTCGCGGAACAGGCCCTTGGCCATGCGCTCGCGCAAGTTGTGATTTGTCGCGCAGATCAGGTCGATATGAATAGGAATGGATTTGCTGCTGCCCAGCGGCGTGACCATGCGCTCCTGTAACACGCGCAACAGCCGCGCCTGCAAGCCAAACGGCATGTCGCCTATTTCATCCAGAAACAGGGTGCCGCCATTCGCTTGCAGTATCTTGCCGATCGCCCCTTTCTTGCGTGCACCGGTAAATGCACCATCTTCATAACCGAACAGTTCGGATTCGATCAGGGTTTCCGGGATCGAAGCGCAATTGACGGCGATGAAAGGGCCAGTCGCGCGGGGCGTATCGTTATGAATGGCCTGCGCCAGCAACTCCTTGCCCGTGCCGGTTTCACCCATGATCAAAATGGGAATATCGCGCCCCAGCACCTTGCCAACCTTATCGATGACCAGTTCCAGCTGCGGGTCACCCGTGCGCAGATAGCGCAGCCCGGACAAGCGTCGCGTTGCACTGGCCGGCGCCGGCGTGGTTGGCGTGCTTTTTTCGGCCGGCTCGCTGCTGGGGCTAAGGGCATATTGGAAGGCATGGTTGGCCAGCCTTAGTTCCGCGCGGCCCAGCACGCGTACGCCGCTGGGTAGACACAAGTCCAGCAAGCCGGGCGCAGCCATACGGTAATGATCGTACAGTGCTGACACGGGTAGGCCAAACAGGGAGCTGAAGGTATGCGATTGCAATTCGGCAAAAGACAAGCCTAGCTGGAACAAACCATTCTTGTTGGCAGACAAAAAACGTCCGCCAGGTGTAAATGACGCCAGTCCTTCCATCAGAGTACCGACAAATTCGGGCCGCGCATGGAAGTGCAGGGTGATGGCATCCTCAAAGGTTGCCGAAAACAACTGGTTTTCTATCATCAGCGCCGACATGCGCACCAGGGCCATCGTATGCTTGTGAAAACTGCGTTGATCGCTGGATACGTCCAGCACGCCGATGACATTGCCGCGGTGGTCAGTGATCGGCGCTGCTGAGCAGGTCAGGAAATGATTCGCTGCCAGATAATGCTGGTCTGCATGCACCAGTGTCGCCAGCTTTTCCGTAATGGCTGTGCCGATGGCGTTGGTGCCACGTACCTGTTCGGACCATGCCACGCCGGGCTTCAGCGCCACCCGGTTGGCTTTCTCGAGGAAATCATCGTCACCCAGGGAATGCACGATCACGCCGCGCGCGTCGGTCAATATCACCATGCTGTGGGTGTTGACGATTTGCTGGTAGAGCGCTTCCATGGCGGGCACCGCATGCGTATGCAGCATGCGGTTTTGCTCGATCAAGAGTGACAGATCGGATTTGGCTATGGGCGTAGAGTCCGGCGTTGCAGTAGGGGAGAGTCCAAACCCCTGTGAGCGCTGGTGCGATGTCTCGATGATGATGGGAGTGCCATCGCCAGGCTCGGCGATGGTCGTTGCGATAGACGGTAAAGGACCGCCACGATAGGTAGTTGATAGTCGCTGCATGATCTCGTTGCCTCCGTTGGGCTGCTGTGGCGCAGCGCTCTTGTGTATGCGAGAGTGTTCCATAATGTAGCACCTGTGACCGATACGCGCACAAGCCGGCACTACGGGCGATGAATGTTTGCTGTGATGTGCGTAAATAAGTCTTGCGGCACTGGCAGGCCTTGGCTATAATTCTTTCCCTCGCTGAACGACGCATGCAAATGCTGAATGAGGCGAGTAAAAAAGAAGGTTGACGAAATGCTGAAAACGCTTCATACTCTTCCTTCTTCGCAGCTGACAAACACAACGCTTTGTCGATAGCGCGAAAGCAGTAACCGAATTGAGTTCTTTAACAATTAACAGT
>NZ_JACHCL010000012.1 GCF_014200725.1 Janthinobacterium silvisoli | reverse complement strand
GCAGCGGTCAGGGTGGTTTTACCGTGGTCGACGTGGCCGATGGTGCCGACGTTAACGTGCGGCTTGGTCCGTTCGAATTTACCTTTTGCCATTTTATTCTTCCTTAGAACAATGATTTAAATGTAGGGACCGGAATTCTCGTGAAATCCGGCCCGGAACTTCTATTACTTAGCTTTCGAGCTTACGATTGCTTCAGTCACATGCTTAGGTGCTTCAGCATAGTGTTTGAATTCCATCGAGTAAGTCGCACGGCCTTGCGTTGCGGAACGCAGCGAGGTCGAGTAGCCGAACATTTCCGACAGAGGTACTTCGGCCTTGATGATTTTGCCGCCACCGCCAGCAATCTCATCCATACCTTGCACCATGCCGCGACGCGACGACAGATCGCCCATCACGGTACCGGCGTAATCTTCTGGCGTTTCCACTTCCACCGACATCATCGGCTCCAGGATGACTGGAGCTGCTTTGCGGCAACCATCCTTGAATGCCATCGAAGCGGCCATGCGGAATGCATTTTCGTTCGAGTCGACATCATGGTAGGAACCGAAGAACAGCGTGACTTTAACGTCAACAACTGGGTAGCCAGCCATCACGCCCGAAGTCAGCGTGTCGCGCACACCTTTTTCAACTGCAGGGATGTATTCGCGAGGAACGGTACCGCCCTTGATCGCGTCAACGAATTCAAAACCCTTGCCCGGTTCTTGCGGTTCGATCTTCAGAACCACGTGACCGTATTGACCACGACCACCCGATTGCTTGACGAATTTGCCTTCCGACTCTTCGCAAACTTTACGGATCGTTTCGCGGTAAGCCACTTGTGGCTTGCCGACGGTCGCTTCAACGTTGAATTCACGTTTCATGCGGTCAACGATAATTTCCAGATGCAGCTCGCCCATACCACCGATGATGGTCTGGCCCGATTCTTCATCGGTTTTCACGCGGAACGAAGGATCTTCCTGCGCCAGGCGGTTCAGCGCCAGGCCCATTTTTTCCTGGTCAGCCTTGGTCTTAGGCTCAACAGCCTGCGAGATCACTGGCTCAGGGAAAACCATTTTTTCCAGGGTGATGACCGACAGAGGATCGCACAGGGTTTCGCCGGTGGTCGCATCTTTCAGGCCAACTGCAGCGGCGATATCGCCGGCGCGCACTTCTTTGATTTCTTCGCGTTGGTTCGCGTGCATCTGCAGAATACGACCCAGGCGTTCTTTCTTGCCCTTGATCGGGTTGTAGACCGTATCGCCCGAATTGATCGTGCCCGAGTAGACGCGGAAGAAGATCAGCTGGCCCACGAATGGGTCGGTCATGATCTTGAATGCCAGCGCGGCGAATTTTTCATCGTCCGACGCTTTACGCGACGTAGGCTGGTCATCTTCATCAACGCCTTCAACTGGCTTGATGTCGATCGGCGATGGCAGGTACTCGATCACGCCGTCCAACATGGCTTGTACGCCCTTGTTTTTGAACGCGGTGCCGCACATCATCGGCACGATTTCCGATGCCAGGGTACGAGCGCGCAGAGCAGCCTTGATTTCAGCTTCCGTCAGGTCGCCTTCTTCCAGGTACTTGTTCATCAGCTCTTCCGATGCCTCAGCAGCGGCTTCGACCATCTTCTCGCGCCACTCAGCGGCTTGATCAGCCAGCTCAGCAGGGATATCGCGGTAGTCGAACTTCATGCCTTGCGACGCGTCGTCCCAATAGATGGCTTTCATCTTGACCAGATCGACCACGCCCTGGAAGTTCTCTTCAGCGCCGATAGGGATCTGCAGAGGAATCGGGTTCGCTTTCAGACGCGCACGCATCTGATCGTACACTTTGAAGAAGTTGGCGCCGGTACGGTCCATCTTGTTCACGAAGGCCAGACGTGGCACTTTGTACTTGTTAGCCTGACGCCATACCGTTTCCGATTGTGGCTGCACGCCGCCGACTGCACAGTAAACCATGCAGGCGCCATCCAACACGCGCATCGAGCGTTCAACTTCAATGGTGAAGTCTACGTGGCCCGGGGTGTCGATGATGTTGATGTGATGCTCAGGGAAGTTGTTAGCCATGCCCTTCCAGAAGCACGTGGTCGCTGCGGACGTAATCGTGATGCCGCGCTCTTGCTCTTGCTCCATCCAGTCCATGGTGGCGGCGCCATCATGCACTTCACCGATTTTGTGGCTTTTACCTGTGTAGAACAGGACGCGTTCGGTGGTGGTCGTCTTACCTGCATCAATGTGAGCGGAGATACCGATATTGCGGTAGCGCTCAATGGGGGTCTTGCGGGCCATAATTAATCCTAAATGAATGGACAAAACCGAGCAGCATTTTTTTGCAAAAATGAGCCCGGCCTCGAACAACAGATACTTGACAGCCGCCTTACGGAAGCTGGCTTTTTATTAGAAGCGGAAATGCGAGAACGCTTTGTTCGCTTCAGCCATACGATGGACTTCGTCGCGTTTTTTCATCGCGCCGCCGCGGCTTTCAGCCGCTTCCATCAGCTCACCGCCGAGGCGTTGTGGCATCGATTTTTCGCTGCGCTTGTTAGCAGCTTCACGCAACCAACGCATGGACAGAGCCATACGACGGACTGGGCGAACTTCGACCGGCACCTGGTAGTTTGCACCACCAACGCGACGGGATTTCACCTCAACCAACGGCTTTGCGTTGTTGATTGCGGTAACGAAAACTTCGAGTGGATCTTTGCCGGTTTTAGCAGCGATGTGCTCGAAAGCACCGTAGATGATGTTTTCTGCAACCGATTTTTTACCGGACAGCATCAGTACGTTTACAAATTTAGCGACATCAGTGTTGCCGAATTTTGGATCTGGCAAAATTTCGCGTTTGGGTACTTCACGACGACGTGGCATATCAATTCCTTTCAATCTTCAGTTGAGCGCGCGTTCTTCGCACACTCGCGGACGACCATCATAGTCTTCCACTTACTCGACCAGATGCGGTCGACTACATTCACTTAGTTAGCTGCCACTGAGCGAAACTTGGGTTTGCTACTAACAACTATTACTTCTTGCCGGCCTTAGCACGTTTCGTACCGTACTTCGAACGAGCTTGCTTACGGTCTTTAACGCCTTGGGTATCCAGAGCACCGCGAACCATGTGGTAACGCACACCTGGCAAGTCTTTTACACGACCGCCGCGCAGCAGAACAACGCTATGCTCTTGCAGGTTATGGCCTTCACCGCCGATGTACGAAATGACTTCGAAACCGTTGGTCAGACGCACTTTAGCGACTTTACGCAAAGCCGAGTTAGGCTTCTTAGGAGTCGTGGTGTACACACGGGTGCAAACGCCACGTTTTTGCGGGCTGTTTTCCAGCGCCGGCGATTTGCTTTTCACGGTCAGAGCGACGCGTGGATTGCGAATCAATTGATTGATGGTTGGCATCGTTATAAATCCAACAAAAAACTACGATTAATAACCCGGGCAAGATGCCCGGCGACTAAAACCTCGTCCCGCTTTCGTACTGCCCTGGCTACCTTTACCGGCGCCCGCAGCCACTCGGTAAGGAGCGGCCATGAAATCACCAGGTAACACGTAAACGATGAGCAGAATAAAATCGAGAACTCGCTAGTTTAGACCTTGTACTACAGGGGGTCAATCAGTTTACGGCTTTTTGCTATAAAAAAAGGCAAAAAAGACGCCAGTTCGTAGCATTTTCGCCAATCATTCGCGCCCGCTTGCGCGCATCCTGCGTCGGCAGGGATGATCTTTTTTATATTTTTTCTCATAAGAAATATCACTCCGGCAATACGCTTGCCTGCCCCGCCCGCCTTGCTTCTTATATGACCGCAAGATGACAAAAAGGGCTGATAATAGCGGACATTTTTCACAGCACTTTGCCCTCACCGTATCCCCACTATGCGCACCTTGTTTCGCCCGGCTAACCGCCTCGCCACCGTTTTTCTGCTGCTGAGCTATGTCATGCTGACGGCCGTGCCCTTTATTCCGGCACTGCTGGGGCACCCGCTAGACCATCCGTGGCAGATGCTCAGTTTTGAACTGCTGGCCTGGCTGGCCATATGGTGCATCTTCAAGCGTCCCGCGTATTTTCACTGGCTGCTGGTGCCCGCCTTTCTGGCCGTGCCGACGGAAATCTACCTGTTCATCTTTTATGGCCAGGGTATTTCCACGCACCACCTGGGCATCATCGTGGAAACGAGCCCGATGGAGGCAATGGAATTTCTGGGACAGAAAGTCTGGCTGATGGCTGCCATCATGCTGGGCATGATCATATGGTGCGCACTGGGCTGGTGGGCCGCCATCCGCACGCGCGAGCTCGACTGGACCGGCAAGACGCGGCCAGCCGCACTGGGGCTATTAATCCTGTTGGGCGCCTTCTGGCTGTATGGCTACGAATTCGGCTTTGCCGCCAAGGTGCATCCCCACGCGTCGGCCAGCGCCAGCGCAGCTGGCGACGACGCTGAAGACGACGACAGCAAGGCAGAAGACGCCAGCATCGCCGGAGCCGATGAAACAGGCCTGGAATGGCCCAGCCTGCCGCACTGGGCGCGCCTGCCATATGACTTTAGCCTCGTCAGCAATTCCTGGCCTTTCGGCCTGATGGGGCGCGGCTATGATTTTTACAAGGAACGCCGCTACCTGGCCGAACTGGGCAAGAAGAGCAGCAGCTTCCGCTTCGGCGCCCGCCAGCAAAATCCGGACACGCAGCCGGAAGTGGTGGTGCTGGTGATCGGCGAATCGTCGCGCTACGACCGCTGGAGTTTGAATGGCTATGGACGCGACACCAATCCGCTGCTGAAACAGGAAAGCAACCTGGTACCACTGGCCGACGTCATCACGTCCGTCTCGGCCACCCGCCTGTCGGTGCCTGTCATCATTTCGCGCAAGCCGGCCAGACAAAGCCTGAAGGACGGCTTCTCGGAAAAATCCTTTATCACCGCCTACAAGGAAGCGGGCTTTAAAACCTACTGGCTGTCGAACCAGATCTCGTTCGGCAAGTTCGACACGCCCGTTTCCGTATTTGCCAAAGAAGCGGACGTAGTGCAGTTCCTGAACCTTGGCGGCTTTACCAATACCTCGAACTTCGACCAGATCCTGTTCGACCCGCTGAAGAACGCGCTGGCCGATCCGGCGCCGAAAAAACTCATCGTGCTCCATACCCTGGGCAGCCACTGGAACTATAGCGAGCGCTATCCGAAATCATTCGATAAATGGCAGCCCTCCCTGTTCGGCGTGGACAAGCCCGTCTACACGGATACGGCCATCAAGCCGCAGCTGAACAACAGCTATGACAGCTCGATCCTGTATACCGACTGGTTTTTATCGAACGTAATCGGCATCCTCAAGGATGGCGGCGAACGCACGGCCCTGCGCAGTTCCCTCGTCTACGTGGCCGACCATGGCCAGACCTTGTACGATGGCACTTGCCGCCTGGCCTTCCACGGCCATAACACGCAATATGAATTCCACGTGCCGTCCTTCGTCTGGTACTCGCCGCAATTCCAGATACGTTATCCGGACAAGGTGGCGCAGCTGCGCCTGCATCAAAAGTCCCGCCTGTCGACGGAAAACATGTTTCACACCCTGCTCGACATGGGCGATATCCACTTCCCCGGTGAAACGCCCGAGTGGAGCTTCGTCAATCCCCGCTTCAAGCAGCACAAGCGCTACGTCGACAGCTACGGCTGGACCAACTACGACAATTCCACCCTGCGCGGCGACTGCCACGAAGTGATCGACAAGGGCACGCCGGAGAAACAGGAAAAGTAATCAGCGCCGCTCCAGCACGCCCGCGCAATCGGCGGGCTGCGCCATATGGGTGCTGAGCCAATCGAACACCCTGCCCGCCTTGCCTTCGATACTGGCGCCAAAGCCGCGCTGCGCCAGCAGCGAGATGCCATTGGTGAGCAGCAGCACACCGGGCGCCAGCTGCAACAGCCCCTGTTCATCGCGGCTCACGCACCACGGCGCCAGACACGCTTCCAGCAAGGGTGCCAGCACCAGATTGTGCGAGGAGACGATCACCAGATGGCGCTCGGCCAGGCCATGCAACACGGCCGCTGCGGCGGATACCGATTCCAGGTGATTGGTGCCACGGAAAATCTCGTCGATCAGGAAGAGCGCCGGTGCACCACTGTCTGCCACCGCCAGCAATTCCTGGGCGCGCCGCAATTCGGCCAGGTACAGACTCTCGCCACCATCGAGCGAATCTTCGTTCTGCATGCTTGAATAGAGGGGGGTCAAGGGCACCGCAGCCGCCTGGGCATAGCAAAAGCCAAAGGCGCGCGCGCAAATCAGATTGAGACCCACGCCGCGCAGCAAGGTACTCTTGCCGATGGCGTTCTGGCCCGAGATAAACGCACCGCGGCCATCGAGCTGCAAGGATAACGGCACGGCGCCATCCAATAGCGGATGCACCATGGCATCGAACGACAATTGCCGCGCCGGCGCTGCTTGCGCCCAGCAGAATTGATTGCGTCCGCGCAGATGGCGGGCCAGCGCCAGGTCCGCTTCCAAATCTGCCAGCAGCAAAAAGCTGGTACGCAGAAATGCGCGCTGGCGCCGCACCACTTGCAGGCTGCGGAAATAGCGCCGTACATTACCGAGCATCAGCCAGTCCTCGTATTCACTCACCACCGGCATGGCCCTGGCCCAGCGCGGTGGCGTCAACTGACGGCTGATCACGCCCGATAGCCACTGACCTTCGCGCATCGCTTGCGTGAATGGCGTATCGAGTCCACCCAGGCGGCCATGCACCAGCAGCAGCATCTGCAAGCTGTGGACGCTACGCTGCCACAGCTTGCAGCGTTCATAAAAATGCACCTGCAGCGCGATCAGCGCAGCCCACACCAGCAGCACCGCAATCCATGCCAGCGGGGCAAACAGGCAGGCGGCCAGCAGTGATACAAACAGCAGCAATACCGGCAGCGCCAGCCAGCGCGACCACCAGGCTGGCGCCGGCAACGGCGCGCCAAACAGCGGCGCGCTCACTTCCATGTCCGCCGCGCGCAAGGGACGCATGGCTTGCTCGATTATTTGCTGCTGCGCCGGCGCCGCCAGCAAGGCAGTGACCCGTTCGCGCGACGCAGGATTGGCGACCCCGCTGGCCAGGCGCTGGTGCAAACGCTGCTGGCCGAAGATGCTGGTCTGCTGCGTCAGTTGCGCCGTATAGGATGGCAGCAGCATTTCATCCCAGGTCTGCTCATCGATCACGGCCGGTTCACCGATGCACTGCTGCAGCCTGGCGACATCGCTTTGGGCAAACGGATAATCGAGCTCATCCGGTTCAGGCAAGCTGGCAAACCGGCGCAGCCAGGTCGCCATGCGGGCAGTGAAAGGACGCGGCTGAACAGAACCATTCTGGATCAGGGTAAACATCATGCTCCACAGAGTGAGGGCAGCATGGCGCGGCGCGCCATCACTGCAGCACGCACATCAGGGCACTTGCCAGAATATCAAGTCCGCGTAAGCGGTGACGACCGCAATTTTTCCATTGAGTTTCATGTGTTTTCCCTGTCAGGGCAGGTTCAGGATTTTGCGACCAGCACCAGCTTCTGGTTGACGAACTCCTTGATACCCAGTTCGGACAACTCCCGGCCGTAGCCGGACCGCTTCACCCCGCCAAACGGCAGTTCGGGCGCCGTACTTGAAAAGGTATTGATCCAGACAGCGCCCGTCTCGATGCGGGAGGCGAGTTGTCTGGCACGTGCGATATCGCGCGAAAAGATGACGCCCGACAGGCCATAGTTGGAATCGTTGGCCAGCTCGACGATCTCGTCATCGGTATTGACGACGTAGACCTGGGCGACTGGGCCAAAAAACTCTTCAAAATAGGCGGGATTGTCGCGACGCACATTGGTCAAAATAGTCGGCTCAAAAAAATTGCCGGGTCTGTCGACGACATTGCCGCCATGGTGCAGCGTCGCGCCATGGCTGACAGCCGCACTGACCTGTCTGGCCAGGCTGTCGCGGGCGGTGGTGGATGAGAGCGGGCCAAGGGTAGTCGCCTCGTCCAGCGGGTCGCCTATCCTGACAGCCTTGAAGGCAGCCGTGAACTTGTCCAGGAACGCGTCCGCCACTTCCGCGCGCACCACGAACCGCTTCGCACCGATGCACTCCTGTCCGCCGACATGCAGGCGCGAGAACGTGCCGGCCTCGACTGCCTTGTCGATATCACTATCCTCAAGCACCACGAACACGTCATTGCCGCCCATCTCCAGGGTCGACTTCTTCAGGTACTTGCCGGCCTGGGCGGCAAGCACGCTGCCAGCGCCTTCCGAACCCGTCATGGCAACGCCCTGCACGCGTTGATCCGCAATCAGCTTGCCCACCTGGTCGGCAGTGATGAACAGATTGGTCCAGGCGCCTTGCGGGGCGCCCGCCTCGGTAACGAGTTGCTCGAAGACGTAGGCGCAATGCGGCACGATGCTGGCGTGCTTGGCGACGACCGGATTGCCTGCCGCCAGATTCGGCGCCAGTACGCGCATCAATTGGTAAAACGGGAAGTTCCATGGTTCGACCGCCAGCAGTACGCCGATGGCATGATGTTCGATCCACGCTTCGCCTTGCTCCGTCTGTATGGTCACCGGCGCCAGGAAGCGTTCCGCATGGTCTGCATAGTAGCGTGCGATCTGCGCCACGACCTGGATTTCTCCCCGGCTTTCGCCGATCAGCTTACCCATTTCCAGGGTGATGATACGGGCCAGTTCCTCGACACGCGATTCGAGCAGGTCAGCTACTTTGTGCAGCACCTGCAAACGGGGTGCGATCGCGCCTTTCGACCAAGGGGATTTATACAAACGATGTGCGGCCGCCAGCGCCGCTTCGATTTGTTCGTCCGTATGGTTGGGCCAGGTTTTGACCAGCACATTCGTGGTGGGATTGATGGTTTGGTATGCCATGAGAAGCTCCATTCTGGATAAGGTTACTGCCCGGCGCGTCACTCTCACTGCGCCCCGGAAAGAAGTGTTGAAGGCCGCTGCTGCAGCCCGGTTGAAATCATCTTAGGACCGCAAGACAACGCCAGCAACGCCATATCCGCAAGGTTTTCGGACATCACGCCAGAAGCACGCATATCCACCTTGAAAAATACTGGCATATGCACTTAAATAGGGAGCACTTGCCTCAATCACCCAGGAGATGCTCATGCCTTACTTGCAGTTGGACGTCAACGACAGCTACCCTGTCGAACGCAAAAAAGCACTCGCCAAGAAAATGGCGCTCACCTATGCCGACCTGATGACGGTCGATATACGCCGCATCAGCATCGCCATACGCGAAGTCGGTCAAGGTGGCGTATGGAGAACGGTCGATGGAGAACCCGTACCCGTATCGGTCCTGATGTGCGACATACGCCAGGGACGGCCGGCGGAACTGCGCATGCAGGTAGCCAAGGCGCTGTGCGCCGACTGCATCGGCATACTGGGCCTGCGCGAAGACCGGCTGAACGTCGAATTCACGCAGCATTCGGGAGACGAGATGTATCACCCGACCTTGGGCGGTTTCAGTCCCGAATGGTCTGCGGGCGAGGCCTAGCTTGGCGACGAATCACAAAGAAACAGCAGCGATCCGGCAGGACGCCAGGGACACGCTGGTGTGCAACGGCGCAGCGCTACGCAAGGCCAGCCGCCGCGTGACCCAGTTGTACGATGGCCTGCTTGCGCCATGCGGGCTGACCATCTCGCAGCGCTCGGTGCTGGTGCACGTGCAGCGCGCCAGTTCGCCGACCATGTCGGAACTGGCCCATGCGATGGTGCTTGACCGTTCGGCGCTGGCGCGCAACCTGAAACCGCTGGAGCGCGAAGGCTATCTGGTGCAGACCCACGATGAACACGATGGCCGCAGCCGGCGCGTCAGCCTGACGCCATCGGGCAGGGCAAAGCTCAAGCAAGCGAATCTGTTATGGCGCAAGGCGCAGACACGCTTTGAAAAGACCTACGGGCCAGAGCGCTCGGCAGCGCTGCGCCTTGCACTGGCCGATATCTTTTCCGATCAATTCGCCGAGGCTTTCTTGCAAGCCTGAGCCTCAGCTTTATAAGGCAAGCACCGCGCCTGCCGAGGTTCTTTGTATCGCTTGCGGCGGCTGTCCAAATGCGCGCAGGAAGGCCTGCCGCATGCGCTCCCGGTCGCCAAACCCCGTCTCGCGCGCGATCACTTCGATCGGGTGCCGCGTGGTCTCCATCATCAGCCGCGCCGCTTCCACGCGCAGGCGTTCCACCGCCTTGGCCGGCGACAGGCCTGTCTCTTCACGGAACACCCGGCTAAACTGACGCGGACTGAGACGCGCAGCCTGTGCCAGCACTTCCACCGACAGGTCGCTGGCCAGGTGCTCCCTTGCATGCGTCAGCGCCATCTGCACGCGGTCGGACTTGGCGTCGAGTTCCAGCAAGGCGGAGAATTGCGACTGGCCCCCGCCACGGCGCTGATGCATCACCAGCTTGCGCGCAACCATGCGGGCAGTCTCCAGCCCGAAATCCTTTTCAACGATGGCCAGTGCAAGGTCGACGCCTGCGGTCATGCCTGCGGAAGTCCAGATTTGTCCATCGACCACAAAGATGCGGTCTTCGTCGAGCAGTACCCCGGGATACTGCTGCCTGAATTCCTGGGCATGAAACCAATGCGTCGTCGCATGCTTGCCTTCAAGCAGGCCGGCCGCGGCCAGCACGACTGCACCGGTGCAAATGGCGGCCACCCGCCTGCTCTGGCCAGGCGCCTGGCGCAGATAGTCCAGCAAGCTGTCGGGCGGCAGCTGGCAGTCATTGTCGCCCGCCACGATCAGGGTGTCGTATGCGTATTCCCTGAGCCGCTCTGTATTGACGGAAAAGTGCTGCGACGTCATCACCGGGCCGCCCTCCTCGGAGACCAGGCGAAATACATAGGCCTGCTCACCGCGAAAACGGTTCGTGTATTCAAATACGCTGGCAACGGCCAGGCCCATCGCTTGGAAATTGGCATAAACAAGCAGTCCGACGGTATGCATGCGTGCCCCGCTCCAGATAGTCATAATTCATTGAATATATCACAAAACAGACATCGCGCCACGACAGATGAAAGCCACTCGGCACCCATTCCGCATGACCTGAATCATTGCATCTACGTCATTTGAGAATGCCGGTTTCCAGCTCAAAATGCACACTTACCCCCGACATCCCGTCGCGTGAATATTTCGAAAGAGACACTATCATGACATCCCCTACCCCCTCCCCGAAAGGAACTGCCCTCGTCACTGGCGCCTCGGCCGGCATAGGCGCCGTGTACGCCGACCGCCTAGCCAGGCGCGGCTACGACCTGATACTGGTGGCGCGCAACGCCGGACGCCTGCAAGCCCTGGCCGCGCGCCTGAGCGCGGAAACGGGCCGCTCGGTACAGACGATTGCAGCGGACCTCAACGACAAGGCAGGACTGTCGAAGATCGAGGCCGTCCTGCGCGAAGACCCGAGCATCACCATGCTGGTCAATAACGCGGGCGTCGGCTCGGTCGCCTCGGTGCTCAACGCGGATATCGATGAGATGGAAGCGATGATCTTCCTGAACATCACCGCGCTGACGCGCCTGACCTATGCCGTGGCGCCG
Source organism: Janthinobacterium silvisoli (assembly GCF_014200725.1). Taxonomy (GTDB): domain Bacteria; phylum Pseudomonadota; class Gammaproteobacteria; order Burkholderiales; family Burkholderiaceae_D; genus Janthinobacterium. The sequence goes on along the minus strand of NZ_JACHCL010000012.1, from coordinate 62,017 downwards.
GTCTTTGCCAGCAAGGCCTCGGGCACCATCATCAATATCAGCTCAGCCGTCGGCATCGCCGTCGAGCTGTTGAATGGCGTCTACAGCGCTTCGAAGTCTTATGTCCTGAGCTTTGGCCACACCTTGCAGCGCGACCTCGCCGACAAGGGCGTGCGCATTCAGACCGTGCTGCCGGCGGCGACGGCCACCGATTTCTGGGACGTGGCCGGTTATCCCAAGCAAAAGGAATCAGCCAGCACCATGACGGCAGGCGACCTGGTCGACGCCGCCCTGGCCGGCCTGGACCAGGGCGAGCTGGTGACGATACCGACACTGCACGATGGCGAAAGCTGGACGCGCTGGGAAACAGATCGCCGCGCCCTGGCGCCGCAGTTCGCCAATGCCAAGCCTGCCCCGCGCTACGCCCTGCCTGCGGGCAAGGCTTAACCTTCCCCTGACAGGAGAAAACATCATGCGTATCCTCAAAATCAGTGCGGCCCTGCTGACAATCGCCACCAGTTTTGCGCTGCCCCCTTCCGCCTCTGCGCAATCGCGCGGGAAAGTGCTGGTCGTCATGTCGAGCACCCACGAACTGGCGCTGCGCGACGGCAAGAAGTACGCGACCGGCTACTACCTCAACGAGTTCGTGGTGCCTTACCGTAAGCTGGTGGAAGCCGGCTACGAGCCGGTGATCGCCAACCCGAATGGCGATATGCCCGTCATGGACGTCAACTCGAATAACAAGATGTTTTTCGGTGGCGATGAGCTAGCGCGGGCCGAGGCAGAGAAGTACGTGCAAACGATCACGCAGCTGCAGCATCCGAAAATGCTGGCGGCCGTCGCTGCCGACGGCGGCAAAGGCTATGTCGGCCTGTTCATTCCTGGTGGCCATGCTCCCATGGCGGACCTGCTGAAGGACCGCAACCTGGGCAAGATACTCGCCAGTTTCCATCAGACCGGGCGCCCCACCGGCATCATCTGCCATGGACCGGTGGTGCTATTGTCGGCACTGAGCGATCCCGACGCCTTCCTCGCTTCAATGCGTGCGAACGACGGCAAGGCCAATGCGCTGGCGGCCGGCTGGCCGTACGCAGGTTATCGCCTGACGGTATTTTCTACGGGTGAAGAACAGCAACTTGAAGGTCCGTCGGGTCTTGGCGGCAACGTGGAGTTCTATCCCGTCAATGCCCTGGCTGAAGCGGGTGCACACGTGGACACGGTGGCGAACTGGCACAGCAACGTCATCGTTGATCGCGAACTGATCACCGGCCAGCAACCGATGTCCGCACCAGAATTTGGCGACGTACTGGTCAGGCAACTCAACGCCCGGCATCGCTGAACGGTCCGCGTCCGTCCGGCCCCACTGCCGGACGGACAAGCGGACACAGACGGACACGCCCGGACAGCAGAGCATCAATTATTTTCCCTTTTAAATCAACAACATAAAACTGGCACGGATCGTGCATAGATCAGGACATCTTTCACGAAATGTCCACCATGATCCGCGATACCTCCGCCCAAGACGCCGTCGTCGCCGCTCCCGCCGGCCAACGCAACAAGAAACGCGCCCTGCTCGTCGCTGGCGCAGCCCTCATCATCGCCGCCGCCGTCGCCGCCATCGGCGGCTGGCGCAACAGCGAACATTCCGTCAGCGCCAGCCGCCTGCGCATTGCCGAAGTCACGCGCGGCACCTTGATACGCGACGCCGCCGTCAATGGCCGCGTGGTCGCCTCGATCAGCCCCACCTTGTATTCAACCACGGTAGCCACCGTCACCCTGAAAGCGAAGGCCGGCGACACGGTGAAAAAGGGCGACATCCTGGCGGTACTGGAATCGCCCGACCTGTCGGACGCGCTCAAACGCGAACAATCCAGCGTTCAGCAGCTGGAAGCGGAAGTGGCGCGCCAGGAAATCCTGGCGCGCAAACAAAAACTGGTGGCGCGGCGCGACGCCGACACGGCCGAGATCGACCGCCTGTCCGCCCAGCGCACCCTGGAACGTTATGAAAGCGTGGCCCAGGTCGGCATCATCGCCAAGATCGATTACCAGAAGGCCAAGGATGCGCTGAACTCCGCCGAGATCCGCAGCAAGCAGGCATCGGCAGCGGCCGGCCTGGAAAGCGAAGACGTGGCCCTGGCGCTCAAGACCAAGGTCAATGAACTGGACCGCCAGCGCCTCGTCCGCGACAACGCCCAGCGCAGGGTTGACGAACTGACCGTACGCGCCCCCGTGAATGGTTTCATCGGTACCTTGTCGGTGGCTAACCGCAGCGTGGTGCAAGCCAATACAGCCTTGATGACCCTGGTCGACCTGTCGCAGCTGGAAGTGGAGCTGGAAGTACCGGAAACCTATGTCGCCGATATCGGCCTGGGCATGAGCGCCGAGATCGAAGTGGGCGCCGTCAAGGCCACCGGCAAGCTGTCGGCGCTGTCCCCCGAAGTGGTGAAAAACCAGGTACTGGCGCGCGTGCGCTTCAACGGCGAACAGCCGCCTGGCCTGCGCCAGAACCAGCGCGCCACGGCACGCCTGCTGATCGATGAAAAACCAAATGTGCTGATGCTGGCGCGCGGCCCGTTTGTCGAATCCGAAGGCGGCCGCTTCGCCTATGTGGTGCGTGATGGCGTGGCGATCCGCACGCCGATCAAGATGGGCGCCACCAGCGTCTCGGCCGTCGAAATCCTGGGTGGCCTGAAACAGGGCGACAAGGTGGTCATCGCCGGCACGGAAACGTTCGAAAACGCAGCCCGCGTCTCCATCAATTAATCAAGCTACTCCATTCACTCCTACGCATACCAAGAGGCCTACCATGCTGCGCATGCAAAATCTGAGCAAAGTCTACCGCACCCACATGATCGAAACGCACGCGCTGCGCGGTTTCGAAATCCACGTCAAGCAAGGCGAATTCGTCACCGTCACGGGCCCGTCCGGCTCGGGCAAGACCAGCTTCCTGAACATCGCCGGCCTGCTGGAAGAATTTACCGATGGCGAATTCATCCTCGACGGCGTCAACGTCAAAGGCATGAACGACAGTGCCCGTTCGCGCCTGCGCAATGAAAAACTGGGCTTCATCTTCCAGGGTTTTAACCTGATTCCCGACCTGTCCCTGTTTGACAATGTAGACGTACCTCTGCGCTACCGGGGCTTCAACAGCGCCGAGCGGCGAGAACGCATCGAAGACGCGCTGGCCAAGGTAGGCCTGGCGTCGCGCATGAAGCATTATCCGGCCGAACTGTCGGGCGGCCAGCAGCAGCGCGTGGCAATCGCGCGCGCACTGGCCGGCTCACCCAAACTGCTGCTGGCCGATGAACCGACCGGTAACCTCGATACCCAAATGGCGCGCGGCGTAATGGAACTGCTGGAAGAAATCAATGCCCAGGGCACCACCATCCTGATGGTCACCCATGATCCGGAACTGGCGCTGCGCAGTCCGCGCAATGTGCACATCATCGATGGCCAGGTGTCGGACCTGGTGCACAAGGGACCATCGCTGGTGGCGGGACAACACAAGGCCGGCAGCAATGCCGCCACCGCCTGAGGATAGCTCATGTTGCGTTATTACTTCATGCTGGGCTTGCGCAGCCTGCGCCGCAATCCTGCCCTGACAGCGCTGATGGTGCTGACCCTGGCCATCGGCGTGGCTGCCAGCGTTTCCACCCTCACCATCCTGCACGTCATGTCGGGCAATCCCCTGCCGCACAAGAACGGGCGCATGTTCGTACCGCTGCTCGACAACGGCCCGCTCGCCGGCTATACGCCTGGCGAAGAATTGCGCGACAACCAGGTCAGCTACCGCGATGCCGTCAATTTCCAGAACAGCAAAATGGGCGAACGGCGCAGTGTCATGTATAGCATCGCCGGCACGATCGAGCCGCAGAACAAGAATCTCGATCCTTTCGGCTTGCAAGGCATCGCCGCGTATCGCGATTTCTTCCCCATGTTTGAGACGCCTTTCCTGTATGGCCAGCCATGGAGCGAAGCCGACGATACGGCAGGCGCCGACGTAATCGTCCTGTCGCGCAAGCTGGCGGAAAAACTCTATGGCAACAGCAATCCCGTCGGCCAGCGCATGTCGCTGATGGGCTTTCAATTCCAGGTCACGGGCGTGCTCGATACCTGGGACCCGGTGCCGCGCATCCACAATATCGCCAGCGGCGGCGCCTTCGGCAGCGAAGACGGCTACTTTATTCCCTTCACCAGCGCGATCCGCCACCAGGTGACGAATGACGGCCATATGAGCTGCTCCGGCGACCGCGAGCCAGGCTATCAGGGCACACTCGATTCGGAATGCACCTGGCTGCAATTCTGGTTCGAGATGGCCAGCGATGGCCAGCGCGGTGAACTGCAGAACTACCTCGACAGCTATGCGCAGGAACAACGCAAGCTGGGACGCTTGAAGCGTAATGCACCCAACCAGCTGTTCAGCATCAGCGAATGGTTGCAGTACCTGCACGTGGTCGGCAACGACAACAAACTGTCGGCCTGGCTGGCCTTCGGTTTCCTGGCCCTGTGCCTGGTCAATACCATCGGCCTGCTGCTGGCGAAATTCTCGGTGCGCGCCTCCGAAGTGGGCATACGCCGTGCCCTGGGCGCCGCACGTGCCGACATCTTCCGCCAGTTCCTGATCGAGACCACCGTCATCGGCCTGGTCGGCGGCGTGCTGGGACTGCTGCTGGCCTTCGGTGCGCTGGCATTGATCGGCATGCAGTCGAAACAGCTGACCGTGGCTGCACACATGGACTGGGTAATGCTGACGATGACTTTTGTCATTTCGGTGGCCGCTGCGATCCTGGCCGGGCTGCTGCCGACCTGGCGCGCCTGCCAGGTAACGCCGGCCATCCAGCTCAAGTCGCAATAAGCTCGTTCCCCGCATACGAATAGAAATAGAAATAGGAACATCATGGAAATCCGACCCATCCTTTCTGCGCTGATGCGCAGCAAAACCGGCGCCATCCTGGTTGCCGTGCAGGTAGCGCTAAGCCTGGCTATCCTGGCCAACGCCTTGCATATCGTCAACGTGCGCCAGGAAGTGGCGGCACGGCCCAGCGGCGTGGCAGCGGAAAACGACGTTTTTCACCTGCTGTCGCGTAACTTGCGCAAGCTTGACAACAATGAGGAGGTCGCGCTGCAAAAACGCCTGGCCGCCGCCGTGCGCGCCGTGCCCGGCGTCGTCTCCGTGGCACAGGTCAGCCAGGTACCATTATCACGCTCGGGTAGCACCAGCGGCCTTTCTACCGACCGCAAGCAGTCGAAGAGCTCCGCCAACGTCGCCATCTACGCTTCACCCGATTCACTGATCAAGACCTGGGGGCTGCAGCTGGTTGAAGGGCGTGATTTCACGCCATCCGAAATCGTCGATATCGATCAAAATGTGACCGATCAATTTCCGCCGCAAGTCATCGTCACGCGTGCGCTGGCCGACAAGCTGCACCCTGGCGGGGGTAGTGCGCTGGGCATGCCACTATTCATGGGTGCTGGCGAAGACGCGCAGCAGTTGCAGGTGATAGGCGTGGTGGAACGGCTGCAGACGCAAGGAGCGGAAGTGGGGGATCGCGGCGAATCTTCGCTGATTTACCCGGTTCGCCTGAGCGGTGACGGCGATACCCTGCTGACCGTACGCACAGAACCGGGCCAGCGTGAGCGCGTGATGAAAGAAGCGGAACAGGCAGTACGCGCCGCCACGCCGGACAAGCTGATCGTTCGCCTGCGCAGCCTGAATGATGACCGCGAAAAACGCTACCGCGCCGACCGCGCGCTGTCGTGGATGCTGATCACGGTATCGGCCCTGCTGTTGCTGGTCACCGCCAGCGGCATCGTCGGCATCGCCAGCCTGTGGGTGACGCAGCGGCGCAAGCAGATCGGCGTGCGGCGCGCCCTCGGCGCGCGGCGCATCGATATCCTGCGCTACTTCCTGACCGAGAACTTCATGATCACCAGCCTGGGCGTGGCCGCCGGCGTGCTGCTGGCACTGGCACTGAACCAGCTGCTGGTGAGCCAGCTGGAAATGGCGCGCCTGCCGCTGCCGTATCTGCTCGGTGGCGCACTGGTGTTCTGGCTGCTCGGCCTCGGTGCCGTATATGGTCCTGCCTGGCGCGCGGCCAGTATTTCGCCAGCGACCGCCACGCGCAGCACATGAGCATTGAGATCTGCATTTACATCTGCCGTGACAATGCTATGCTGCGCCCATGCCTACCGTACTGATTATTGACGACAATGCCGCCGTAGCCATCGCGCTCGACGTACTGTTCTCACTGCATGAGATCGACTCCCTGCACGCCGCCTCGCCCGAAGAGGGCCTGGCGCTGCTGCAGGGCCATGCCATCGACCTGGTGATCCAGGATATGAACTTCACGGCCGACACCACCTCGGGCGAAGAAGGCGTGGCGCTATTTCACGCGATCCGCGCGCGCCATCCGGATTTGCCCGTGATCCTGTTGACCGCCTGGACCCAGCTCGATGCAGCCGTTGAACTGATCAAGTCCGGCGCAGCCGACTACCTGGCCAAGCCTTGGGATGACAGGCGCCTGATCGCCTCGGTGCAAAACCTGCTGGAACTGGGCCAGGCCAATCAGGCATTGCGCAGCCGGCTGGTACAGGAACAACGCCAGCGGCAGGCGTTGGAAACGTCTTTCGATTTGTGCGGCATGGTATGGCAAGACCCCGCCACCGAACGCGTGGTGCACCTGGCATGCCAGGTGGCGCGCGCCGATGTGTCCGTACTGATCAGCGGCCCGAATGGCAGCGGCAAGGAACGCATCGCCGCCATCGTGCAAGCCAATTCGGCAGTACGCGACGGCCCTTTCGTAGTGCTCAATTGCGGCGCCGTGCCGGTCGACCTGATCGAGGCAGAACTGTTCGGCGCCGAAGCGGGCGCCTATACGGGTTCTACCCGCGCGCGCGACGGCAAGTTCGACGCGGCCGACGGCGGTACCCTGTTTCTCGACGAGATAGGCAATTTGCCGCTGGCCGGGCAAATGAAGCTGTTGCGGGTGCTGGAAACGGGCCGCTTCGAGCGGCTCGGTTCAAACCGCGAACGGCATGTGAAAGTGCGCGTGATCAGTGCCAGCAATGCGGACTTGCCGGCCATGATACGCGCCGGCACCTTCCGCGAAGACCTGTTCTACCGCCTGAATGTAATCGAGCTGCGCCTGCCGCCGCTGGCCCAGCGCCCGGCCGACATTTTGGTGCTGGCACGGCATTTCCTGGGCGCCGGCAAGAGCCTGGACACGCAGGCACAAGCGACCTTGCAAGCGTACGGCTGGCCCGGCAATGTGCGCGAATTGAAAAACGTCATGCAGCGCGCCAGCCTGCTGACACCTGGCCCTCTGATCCACGCCGAAGAACTGGGTTTGCCTGTGCTGCGCGCCAAGGCCGACGGCGATGCCGTGGTCGCCGAACCTGACCGCGCCAGCGTCATCGCAGCGCTGGAGCGCGCCCAGGGCGTGGTGACCCAGGCGGCGCAGGAACTGGGCCTGTCGCGCCAGGCGCTGTACCGGCGCATGGAACGCCTGGGTATCGATCGCGCCTGATGCCGACGCCCACGCCAAGGCTGCCGCTGCGCCTGTCCTTACTGACGCGCTGGACGGCCCTGATCGGCACCCTGATGGTGCTCGGCATCGGGATCGCCCTGCTGCTGTCGCATTTTTTTCCCGCCCAGCCATGGCTGGTGATGGGCCTGTCCCTGCTATGCGTGGTGCCGATCGCCATCATCACCATCCGGGCCCAGCTGCAAACGATGCTGTCGCTGTTTCGCGCATTGAGCGGCACGGTCGCCAGCTACCAGGACGGCGACTTTGCCTTCAGCTTGCGCTGGCCGCAAAACGATGAACTAGCCGACCTGGTGGCAGCCCACAACCACCTGGGCGACGTGCTACGCAAGCAGCGCCTCGACCTGGTACAGCGCGAACTGCTGCTCGATACCATGGTGCAGAACACGCCGGTGGCCATGCTGCTGGTGGCCGAAGGCAGCGCCATCGTGTATGCCAACCTGGCGGCGCGCCAGCTGCTGCACCAAGGCCGCCGCCTGGAGGGGCAGCACCTGCCAGACATCGTGCAGCAGTCATCGCCGGCACTGGCGGACGCGCTGGCGCGTGGCCACGACGGCCTGTTTGCCAGCGGCGAAGGGGAACAGGAAGAGGTGTATCACCTGGCGCGGCGCCGCTTCAGCCTGAATGGCCGCAAGCACGAACTGCTGCTGCTGCGCCAGCTGACGCATGAACTGCGCCGCCAGGAAGTGCAAACCTGGAAAAAAGTCATCCGCGTGATCAGCCATGAATTGAACAATTCGCTCGCGCCGCTGGCCTCGCTGGCCCATTCCGGCGCCGAACTGGTACGGCGTGGCCAGACCGAACGGCTGCCGCAAATCCTGGCCACGATAGAGGAACGCACACGGCACCTGGAAACCTTCATCCTCGGCTATGCCAGCTTTGCCAAGCTGCCCACGCCGCGCATGGCCAGCTGCGACTGGCAACCGTTTCTCGATACGCTGGCCTCGCAAATCCCGTTCACCCTCGATGGCCAACCTCCCGCGCAGCCAGCCATATTCGATGCGGCGCAAATGCAGCAAGCATTGCTCAACCTGCTCAAGAACGCGTGTGAATCGGGTTCCCGGCCGCAGTACATCAGCCTGCACGTCAGCCAAGCCATGGGGCAGTTACGCATCGAAGTGCGCGACCGTGGCCCCGGCATGAGTGCCGCCGTGCTGGAAAACGCGCTGGTGCCCTTTTACTCCACAAAACGCAGCGGTACCGGCCTGGGCCTGGCGCTGGCACGCGAAATCGCCGAAGCCCATGGCGGCCGCATCGCTTTGTCCAACCGCGACGGCGGCGGCCTGGCCGTGACCATGATCCTGCCTGTGGGCGAAGGAAACAATTAGCAATTTGATTGCTTTTAAAATATTTATTTGTATTAAAAATACATCATTAAAATTCCTACCAGAAATAATCCGCGACGCTCTGCCCCGCAGTTAGCAAGAAGCTATTTACTCATCTGTTTCGATTTATATATACATTATTGACAACAAAAATCCTTGCCGATAAGGTAAGTACAGGCGTGCTTCCAGCAGAACTCGCCACTCATCGAAACTATCTTTGCGGGGCAAACATGAAACTACAATCACTGATACTGGCGGCCGTACTTGCCGTGTCGGCTGGCGGCGTGTATGCCGCCGACAACAAGAATGTCGACATCACGCTGGCAGGCAGCGCTCCCCAGTGGACAGCCCACTTCGGTGCGGACCATGTGGCCGACAATTTTGTCGACACCTTTACCTTTGCACCGGCGAGTGGCAACTTCCTCGTCAATGGCGGCTTCACCAATGTCAGCGTCAACCGGAACCAATACATCGAGTTCCTGTCAGCAACCCTGAATGGGGTGGCGCTGCAGCTGTACGCCACCAGCAGCGGCGGCACGACCTTTTCCGGCGCCGCGTCGATCGGCGACCTGGCCACGACGGCACCGCTGATACTGACCATTACGGGCATTTCGCGCGGCATTGCCAGCTATGGCGGCAATTTCAACATCGTGGCCGTGCCGGAACCGGCGACCTACGGCATGCTGCTGGCCGGCCTGGGCCTGATCGGCTATGCCGTGCGCCGGCGCCGCAGCTGAAACTGAAGCACCCCACCAAAGACGCTGCGGCGTCTTTTTTTATGCGTACTGCTACACTGGCGCCATGCATACCGACTTCACCAACAACAGCAATACCGCCTTCAGCCATCCGGACCATCCACCCGCCACCATCACCGAACACCGCGGCATCCGCTACCTGCACCTGGGGACCAAGTGGGTGCAGGGCGCCATGCGCATCGACAAACCCGATGCCATTGAGCTCGAATACGTGCAGATGATGATGATGTGGATGCTATTCAAGACGCAGCCCAAACGCATCGTACAACTGGGCCTGGGCAGCGCAGCGCTGACCAAGTTCAGCTACCGCCGCTTTCCCGAGACGAACGTGACAGTGGCCGAGCTCAATCCCAACATCATCGCCATCTGCGGGGCCCAGTTTGCGCTGCCGCCGAATGACACGCGCCTCGACGTGCGTGAAATGAATGCGCTCGACTTCGTGCTCGACACCAGTAACCACGGCACGATCGACGTACTGCAGGTGGACCTGTACGACGAAGAGGCGCGCGGCCCCGTGCTCGACACGCCCGAGTTTTATCAAGCCTGCTTCGACTGCCTGACGGACGACGGCATCATGACCACCAATGTGTTTGGCGACTTTGCCAGCTACGACAAGAATCTGCAGGCGATGGAACTGGTGTTCGACGCCGTTGTCTGGGTGCCTGAACTGCAGGATGAAAACATCGTCGTGCTGGCCTTTAAAAAGTCGCCCTCGCTCGACTTCAGCGACTTGTACGAACGCGCCGTAGCCATCAAAAAACAGTACAACCTGCCAGCAAAAAACTGGGTCAATGGCTTGAAGCAGTGGATGCTGGATCAGCAGTAAATCAACGCCCCAAGCTGGCGCACCAGTCCATCCATATTCTCGGCCGGCACCTGTGAATAGCCGAGCAGAAAACCGCTCCAGCCGGGACGCTCCCCCGTGGCGTGGGCGCCCAGCGCCAGCGCCACGATGCCGGCCTGCGCGGCGCGCCGGCTCAGCGCAATATCATCGCATGCAGGGTCGTCAAAACGCAGCGCCAGGTGCATGCCGGCCGCGCCGCCATATACGCTGGCGCCATCACACGCGTGGCGCAGCAACGCTTCCGACAGCGCATCGCGGCGCTGCCGGTACAAACGGCGCATGCGCCGCACATGGCGGGCAAACAGGCCGCTGCGCAGGAATTCGGCTAGCGCCAGCTGTTCGGCGGCGCGTCCTCGCACGGCGCACTGCGCCTGCATCTGGCCAAACGCCGTGGCCAGGGCCGCCGGCACCACGATAAAGGCGATGCGCAGCGCCGGGAACATGGTCTTGCTGAAGGTGCCCAGATACACCACGGGTGCGTCGTTCACCAGCCCCTGCATGGCGGCCAGCGGTGGCCCGCCATGGCGAAATTCGCTGTCGTAGTCATCTTCCAGGATCAGCGCGCCGCTGGCGCGCGCGCGCTCGAGCAGGGCCAGGCGGCGCGCCGGACTCAGTACGCTGCCGGTCGGATATTGATGCGACGGCGTGGTGTAGACCAGACGCGGCGGCGCAGCGATCCAGTCATTGTCACTGGGCGCCATGCCATCGGCATCGACAGGGATGCCCACCACTTCCAGGCCAGCCGCGCGCCCTGCCGCCAGCGCGCCGCCATAACCGGGATGCTCGATCCACAAGGTGTCGCCCTGGTCGGCAAACGCGCGCAAACACACTTCCAGGCTGCTTTGCGTGCCATCGGTGATGAATACCTGGCCCGCATCGCAGACCACCCCGCGCGCGGCGCGCAAATGCTCGGCGATCGCCACCCGCAACTGCGGCTCGCCAGCCGGATCGCCATAATTGAGCTGGCGCGGCGAGACGGCGCGCCAGGCCCGATCCAGCATGCGCCGCCATTGGGTCAAAGGGAATTCGTCGAGCGCCGGCACGCCCGGCGCAAACGCGCCCATCACGTCGGCCGGGAACACCACCGAGGCACTTCCATCCTGCCCGGCCACCCCGCGCAAATGCGTGGCGCGGCGCGACAGCCCTATTTGCACAGTGCTTGCCGGTGATGAAACGGCCACGCCGGCGCTGCCAGCGACGACCGTGCCGCTCCGGCCTGCCAGCACAAACCCTTCGCTGGCCAATTGCTCATAGGCGTACAGCACCGTATTGCGCGCCACTCCCAGTTCCTGTGCCAGCACGCGCGTGGCCGCCAGACGCATGCCGGGCGCCAGCTGGCCCGTGCGGATGGCCGCGCGCAGGCATTCATGTAGCAGGCGCTGGCGCGGCCAGTTCCGTTCGCGGTGCCCGCGCTCGAAAGTAGCGAATAGCAGGCTGTAGTCCATGGCACTTCCCTCTGCCTCGTGGCTCTAGAATATTACTGGGTTCTGGATCTTTTTCCAGAACCAGCCAGCGATTATAGTGCGCGCTCTGCCATTCACCCACAGGACTGCCGCCATGACCGACTACACTATCGTCCCCTCTCCTCCCAGCCCTCCTAGCGCTCGTACCCGTGTGCGCCGCGTGGCCGAACTGGCCCGCTACGAGCAGGCTACTCTGCACGCCATCCTCGACGACACCTACCTGTGCCACATCGCCTTTCACGATGCGCTGGGCAGCCATTGCATCCCCACCGCCTGCTGGCGCATCGGCGAACATTTGTACATCCATGGTTCGAACGGCAGCCGCATGCTCAAACGCCTGCTCGATGGGGGCGACGCTTGCGTGACGGTCACCCATCTCGACGGCCTGGTGCTGGCCCGCTCAGCCTTCAACCACACCATGAATTACCGCTCGGCGATGATTTACGGGCAGTTTGAAAAAGTCGATGACATCGCCCTGCAGCACGCGGCCATGGAAGCCCTGATGGACAAGCTGGCGCCGGGCCGCCAGGCGCAGGTGCGCGGCGGCAGCGACAAGGAATATGGCGCCACCACGGTGCTGCGCATCGCGCTCGATGAATGCGCCGTCAAGCAGCGCCGAGGCGGCCCGCAAGATGACGAGGCGGACCTGGCGCACGCCGTATGGACGGGTGAATTACCCTTCACGCACGGCCGTGGCCCGGCTATCGCCGATGTGCTGTGCACCAGCGAGGCGCCCGCTTACGTCACGGGGTGGCCCACGGAATCCGCTTGACCCGCACGCGTGCTTGCCTGATGATCGGGATTGATGGCGATAGCCGCCAACCGATTCCCAAACATATGGAGCATATGATGGAGCACACGATGAGCAAGCGCGTATCCCTGGCCGGGGTAGTGGCCGCCATGCTGGCCTGCAGCGGCGGCGCTGCTATGGCTGCCGACACGGGCGACGCAGCCTTGAAGGCGGCGATTGCCGGCAGCGCGCGCACCCCGGCCAACGCGGCGCGCGATGGCGCCCGCCACCCGTACGAAACGCTGACTTTCTTCGGCATCAAGCCGACCATGACGGTGGTGGAACTGGCGCCCGGCGGTGGCTGGTACACGGAGATCCTGGGCCCGTATCTGCACGACCATGGCAAGCTGATCGCCGCCGGCAGCGACCCGCAGTCCGCCAGCGAAGGCGCGCGCAAGAGCGCAGCCCGCTTCCAGCAAAAACTCGATACCAATCCGGCCGCCTTCGGCAAGGTGGAAATCGGCGCCTTTGCACCACCGGCCACCTACCGTATCGCGCCCAAGGGCACGGCCGATATGGTGCTCACCTTCCGCAATATCCATAACTGGATACCGATCGGCGAAGACGGCATGAAAACGCTGTTCAAGGAAGTCTACGACAGCTTGAAACCGGGTGGCGTATTCGGCGTCGTCGAACACCGCCTGCCCACCGGCAAAGCGCAGGATGCGCAGGCCAGCACCGGCTATATGCATGAAGCGTACGTGATACGCCTGGTGGAAAGCGCGGGCTTCAAGCTGGCCGCCAAGTCGGAAATCAACGCCAATCCCAAGGATAACGCCGAGCACCAGGGCGGCGTCTGGGCGCTGCCACCCACTTATGCCAACAACGATACCGACCGCGCCAAATACACGGCCATCGGCGAGAGCGACCGCATGACCCTGAAGTTCGTCAAACCGTAATGCCTGAACGGCGGCGCGCCGATACGGCGTACCGCCGTCCCTCTGCCTAAGCGCCCGCCTTACACAAAAATACCGTACACGCCACAAAAGCGCGACACCACCCAGCATTGGTCCATATTATCGTCCACCGTGCATGCGATTGATGCTTTCATGCATTCAAGACGCGTCGGCTGCGCATATGCAGTACCCAAGGCGCCTGCCAGGCCGACTGCAGTAGCAAACAAAAAGAACGCTTTTTTCATATTCAGCATATCGATTCCAATCCCGAAGAGTTCAGTTCTTAAAAAAACCAGGGCTAGCTGTGTTGGCTACCTTATACGTGGATGCCATACACGCCACACAGGCGCTTGACCAGTGCGCAGCCATTCTGATCGCCGTCATTGAGGCAGGCGTCGCGGGCCTCTTCACATGTTTCACGCGTCGGCAAGGCGTAGGCGGTGGAGCTGAGGGCGCCGGCAAAACCAAGGGCGGCGCAAAAGACAAAGACGGCTTTCTTTACATTGATCATTTTTATTCCATTCCCAAAGTGTTGAGTCGTTATAAAAACTACTGAAAGAAAAACAAACCAGCCACCAAAAATCGTCTATCGATAGACGCTTGGCGCATGGAAATAGTAGCACCAAGAAAAGTTACTAAATGTTTAAACAAGAAAACAAGATAATGTTTATTTATTAAATATCTTCATAAAATAAAAAGCGGCTTATGGCTCAGCCAACTCGCATTTCGATGGCAAGGGACGAAAAAAAACCGCAGACCAGGCTGCGGTTCTTGTATGGTCGCGAATACCGTGCTTATTTCTTCGCTTCCTTGGCTTTCACCGGCAGCAGGTTCAAATCCTGGAAGTCATAGCTGAAATCCGTTTCGGCAGAGACCGGCGCCATCTTCACGCGGTCGATGCTGCCGTCCGGGTTCAGCGAGAACGTCACATAGGCGTCGGCGTTGAAATTGCGCTCTTTCCAGCGCACGATGAAGGTATCGTGCTGGAAGTGTTCCAGCTCGCCCGTCAGGTCTGGCGTGCGCGTGAAGCTGAGGATCTGCTTCTTGCCTTCATGCCTGATCACGACCTTGCCATACCAGGCGTCTTCATACTCGCCGTCATACGACGCCAGTGGCAGCGAAGGCTGCGATTTCGCAGCGCGCGCACTCGAAGCATTGCCCACCTTCTTGACTTCGGCTTCGTGCTGGTCCTGCTCCACCTTGGACACCAGCTTGATCCAGTCAGATGGCGCAGCATTGAGGTAATGGTCGAGGATGCGCCATTGCAGCGCCGTCATCGAACCGCCATTCTCGGCATTGGTCAGGATCGCCACGCCCAGTTTCGCTTCCGGCACCATCACCACGCGCGAATAGAATCCTTGCAGCGCGCCGCCATGCATGGCCACTTTCATGCCCTTGTAATCGCGCAGCTGGAAGCCCAGGCCATACGCGCTGAAGTTCGGCTTGGTCGCCGCCAGCGCCGGTTTGGGTTCACCGATTTTTATCGGCGTCTGTTCCGACCACATCTCGCGGCCCTGCTTTTCGCTGAACAGACGCGCTTGCTTGCCATCCTTGTCCTGCACGCCGGCGATCTTGCCGCCATCGAGCAGCACCATCATCCACTTGGCGATATCTTCCGCATTCGTGTTGATGCCGACGGCGCCCACCGCGTTCGGTACCGGCATCGATTTGACGGCGGCGATCTTGCCGTTGATCTTGCTGTGCGCATTGGCCACGTCGGGATTGCCTGCGTTTTCCGTCAGGCTGGTAGTGGTGGACGTCATGCCCATAGGCGTGAGGATGCGTTCATGCACGGCCTCGCCCCAGGTCTTGCCCGTCTTTTCAGCGATGATCTTGCCGGCGACGATGTACAGCAGATTGTCGTAGGCGTAGCTGCTGCGGAAACTGGTGGCCGGGCGGATGTAGCGCAGCTTTTCAATGATTTCATCGGTGCTGAAGGTGGTGGTCGGCCACCACAGCAAATCGCCGGCGCCCAGGCCCAGGCCACTGCGGTGCGTCAGCAGGTCGCGGATGGTCATCGCGCCCGTCACATACGAATCGTACATCTGGAAACCAGGCAGATGCTTGGTCACCGGATCATCCCAGGCCAGCTTGCCTTCGTCGACCAGCATCGATAGCGCGGCCGCCGTAAAACCCTTCGAGTTGGACGCTACTTCGAACAGCGTCTTCGCATCGACGGGAGCCGGATCACCGAGCTTGCGCACGCCAAAACCCTTGGCCGTGATGACCTTGCCATCCTTGACGATGGCAATCGCGATGCCGGGCACGTCGAAGGTTTTCAGGGCGCTATTGACATCCTGGTCCAGGTCGAAGGCCGGCACGGCTGCCGTTGCAGTGGCGATGGCAGGCGCAATGTCAGCGGCCATGGCTGGCAAGGTGACGCTGGAAAACGCCAGCACGATGGCGGCGGTCATGCGATGCAGTTGGTAGCTATTTTTCATCAGTCAAAACTCCAGAATGGGATCAACGTGCCTGTGCGGCCATCAGTTTATCGACGCTTTCCTGCGTCACCGGGTGATAGCGTTCACGCGCCTTGGCATACACCTGCTTGGCCCACTCGTGGCCTTGCGGCGTCTTCATCAGCGCGGCATACAGGGGCACGACAAACTTCTGGCGGCCCACGCTCAGCAGGAATGCTTGCAGCGGCTCGTGCACGTCGTAGCCGGCGTTCACGGACGCCAGGTAGAAGCGGTAAGCCACTTCATTGTTGCCGCTCTTGCCCACGCCATACATCTGATCCAGCTCACGCATCTGCGCGGCGCTGGCCTTGCCATTGATGTCGTTCAGGAAATGCATCGATTCGAGGGCTACCCACTTGTCCATGCCCAGTTCTTTGGTTGGCAGTTCGCCCTTCAGCCAGGCGTCGCGGTGCTGGTCCAGCAAGGTCAGGCGCGGCGAGACCACATGCTGCGCGCTGGCCGGAATACCGGTGCCATACAGCCAGTCGTTCAGTTCCGCTTCCGGCATCACGTCCGGATGCTGGGCCAACAGATTCTTGCGCAGGTAATCGACAAACTGGTCGGTCGTCACGCTCTGGAAGGCATGCTGGTCGAACCAGCCGCGCAGGAAGGGATCAAACACGGCGCGGCCGGCGCGGCGCTCCATGGTGGCCAGGAACCAGGCGCCCTTCGGATAAATGATGCCGTCGTCGGTATAGGTTTCGGACGGGTTGGCGTCTGCATCACGCGTCACCAGCGCCGTTTTTGCGGCCGGCAGTTCGCGGATTTCAGCGGCCAGCTCTTCCTGGTCTACCTGCACGCCCATCTGCGCCACTTCGCTGCCGTACAACTGCTCGACGATGCGCGTGGTGACGTAAGTGGTGAAGCCTTCGTTGAGCCACATATGCTTCCACGAGGCGTTGGTGACCAGGTTGCCCGACCACGAGTGGGCCAGTTCATGCGCGATCAAATCGACCAGGCTGCGGTCACCCGCGATCATGGTCGGCGTGAGGAAGGTCAGGCGCGGGTTTTCCATGCCACCGTAAGGGAACGATGGCGGCAGCACGATCATGTCATAGCGGCCCCAGCGGTATGGGCCATACAGCGATTCGGCAGCCTTGATCATTTTTTCCGTATCGGCTAGCTCGTATTCGGCAGCCTTGATGCGCGGCGGTTCCGCATACACGGCCGAGCGGGGACCGAGTTTGCGTACTTCCAGTTCGCCGATGGCGATCGCCAGCAGATACGATGGTATCGGTTGCGGCATCTTGAATTTCCAGCCGCCCTTGCCGGTCGCTTTTTCGTCATTCTCGGCGCTCATCACGACGCGCATGCCTGCAGGCGCATCGATGCGCGCGCTGTAGGTAAAACGCACGGCCGGCGTATCTTGCGACGGCACCCACGAACGGGCGTTGATGCTTTGCGACTGGCTGAACATGAAAGGCAGCTTGCCCGACATGGTTTGCTGCGGCGTGAGCCACTGCAGCGCGATGGCGCCCGGCGCCGTGTGGTAATACACGCGCACTTTTTCAGGCTGGCCGGTGGTAGTGATGCGCAGCGCCTGGCCCTTTTCCGGGTCTACCTTGTCCAGCTGGTACGGCGCCATATGCCATGCGCCGCGCTTGTCCTGCACCTGCACCTTGGCAATCGACAGGTCGCGCGTATCGAGCACCAGGGTGTTGGCTGCCGGATCGATCCACTTCAGCGACAGTTCGGCATAGCCGGACAGGGTCTTTTGCTTGAAGTCGGCTTTCAGGTCCAGTTGCAGGTCGCGCGTGCGCACCTGGTCGTAGCGCGCATAGCTGAGAGGATCGGCGTGCGCAGCCAGGGTAGCCTGGCACAGTAGCGCACAGCCCAGCGCGCGCAGGAAGGTCAAAGTTTGCATGGTCGTCTTTTGAATGATTGCGAAGGCACCGGCAAGTGTGCGCCGGGCGTCGCGCAGAATAGCACTTCCACGCGACGCTGGCAGAAAAAAGCACCAGGCAAGTACCTGCACATGGGCTTTACCTGGCCTCCGCCCCCTTCAACGGCGTATTAAAATCCTTCATCAGGTTATTCTTGTCGCGGTCCTGCTTGAACAGTTCCAGCCGCGATGGTGTTACCTTGCGGGGCCAGGCATTGTTGCTGACGTCGATATCGGCCGTTTCCCAGTACGGGTCTTGCACCAGGCCAACCATCGGCTCGTCCGTGATGATCACCTTGCTGATCTTCTTCGGACTATAGCGCCATACTTCTGCCGGCACGCGCTCGATGATCTTCTTGCCGCTGGCTAGCTCGATTTCCAGTATCAGCGGCATCACCAGGCCGCCCAGGTTGGAAAAATCGACCAGGTAGATATGCTTGCCCTGGGCGCGCTGTTCCAGTAACGCACGCTCCCAAGGCTCCAGCGCCTCGCGCTCTTCCGCGTAAGCGTTGCGGTCCTTGTTGGTGACGGTGTAGTCATCGTGCTCGTTATAAAAATCCTTCAAGGTGAGATCGCTGTCGACCTTCTTGGACAGCAGCTTGTTGCGCTGGCTGGATATCGAGATGGGCTGAGCGGCCTTCTGGGCTTTTCTCCACGCCTTTTCGACCTCGGGATTCTTCGTGCTGACGCCATATTCGCTGATGCCATCGATGCTGATATCGACCGCATCGGTGGTATAAAACCAGCCGCGCCAGAACCAGTCCAGGTCCGTGCCGGAAGCATCTTTCATGGTGCGGAAAAAGTCGCTTGGCGTGGGCCGCTTGAACTTCCAGCGCCGAGCATATTCCTTGAAGGCGAAATCGAACAACTCGCGCCCTAGTATGGTTTCACGCAGGATGTTGAGGGCTGCGGCCGGCTTGTCATAGGCGTTTGGCGACAGCAGCAGTACCGACTCGGGATTGGTCATGATGGGCACCTGGTTGGTACTGCGCATGTAGTCGACGATCTTGCGCGGCTCGCCATTCCAGGACGGGTAATCCTCTTCCCATGCCTGCTCGGCCAGGTACTGCAGGAAGGAATTCAAGCCCTCGTCCATCCAGGCCCACTGGCGCTCATCGGAGTTGACCACCATGGGGAAATAATTATGGCCCACCTCATGGATAATCACGCTGATCAAGTCATATTTTGCCGTCTTCGAATATGTAACAGCGCTCGTCTTTTTATCTTTCACCGGACGTCCGCCATTGAACGATATCATCGGATACTCCATGCCGCCCACGGCGCCGTTGACGGAAATCGCGTTCGGATACGGATAATCGAAGCTGTACTTGTTGTACTGCTCGATGGCGTGCACCACCGCGCGCGTGCTGTACTGCTGCCACAGCGGATTGCCTTCTTTCGGATAAAACGACATGGCCATCACGCGCTTGCCGCCGCTGTCGAGTCCCTGCGCATCCCAGATGAATTTACGGCTCGACGCCCATGCCACGTCGCGTACATTCTGCGCCTTGAAGTGCCAGGTCTTGGTGGCCGTGCTGCGGCCTTTTTCGGCGGCCAGCGCTTCTTCCGGCGTGATCACCAGCAGCGGCGTAGCGCTGTTCTTCGCGCGCGCCAGCCGTTCGCGCTGCACCGCACTCAGCACCGTGGACGCGTTTTGCAGTTCGCCCGTGGCAGCGACCACATGGTCCGCCGGCACCGTCAGATACAGTTCGTAGTCGCCGAATTCCAGTGCGAATTCACCGGTACCCAGGTACTGCTTGTTTTGCCAGCCGACCGCATCGTAATAGGCGGCCATGCGGGGGAACCACTGCGCGATCTGGAAGATCGTATTGTCTTCGTCAGGAAAATGCTCGTAGCCGGAGCGCTCGACCAGCACCTTCTGGTCATTGATGTTGTATGACCAGGCGATAGTAAAACTCACGCTCTGACCAGGCGCCAGCGCCACCGGCAAATCGATGCGCAGCATGGTCTGGTTGATGACGTAATGCAGCGGCTTGCCGGCATCCGAAGTCACGGCGCTCAAGTTAAAACCGCCATCGAATTCGCGGCCCGCGTGGATCGCGCGCAAATCCTCGAACTTCAGCGCTTCATCCTCATTACCGCTCAACCAGGCCTGGCGCGATGGCGCGCTCAAAACGCGGCGCTGGTCGGCATCCTTGCGTATGCCATTCTGGTCCAGCTGCAGCCACAGGTAATTCAAACTGTCGGGCGAGCGGTTGTGATACGTGATCTTTTCGCTGGCCGTGATGGCGCGGCGCTTTTCATCGAGCGTTGCGTGGATTACGTAGTCGGCGCGCTGCTGCCAGTAGGCGTGGCCCGGTGCGCCGGACGCCGTGCGGTAGGTGTTCGGCGTGGGCAGCAGTTCTTCCAGCTGGCGGAACTTGTCATCGAACGTTGGAGCCGCGGCGCACAGGCCGGGAAAACTGGCCATCAAGAACAGGCAGGGGACGAGCGAGTGCAAGGAAAAACAGGCTGGAAAACGCATGGACATTCCATCGGGAGTGAAAAGACAAGGCCCATTTTAAGTCCAGCATATTTTCAAAACGATCATTTTCTGTGTTGTCGGCAGCTGACAACAGGCGCTTGCGGCACTGGCGCGACAGCCGCCATCGGCGTATGATTCGCCTCGAACATTGGGGAGTAGTCGTCTTGCGGTCCTGCCGCAGGAACCTGTATCAACATAATTGGCCCGCAGGCCATGGTGCAGGTGGTTGTAGAACTTGACGAGACCATTGATCCGAGGCGGCCGCATGGGCCGGAGTCGCCCCTGGATCATTGGTTAATTCGTCCGGCCCACGTACCTCTTGCAATCTCATGGAAGCATTCTTCATCTCTACCGGCATCGTCGGTCTCGCTGAAATCGGCGACAAAACCCAACTCCTGGCTTTTCTGCTGGCGGCCAAATTCCGCAAGCCCCTGCCTATCGTGCTGGCGATACTGGCCGCCACCATCGTCAACCATGCGTTTGCCGCCGCTGTGGGCGCCTGGATCACCAGCATGCTGGGGCCCGACGTGCTGCGCTGGGTACTCGGCGTCTCCTTCCTGGTAATGGCGGCCTGGACCCTGATTCCGGACAAGATCGATGAAGACGACACCAAGCTGGCCAAATATGGCGTATTCCTGACCACCCTGATCGCCTTCTTCATGGCCGAAATGGGCGATAAAACCCAGGTGGCGACCGTCGCCCTGGCGGCGCGCTATCACGACGTTGTTTCCGTCGTGCTGGGCACCACCGTGGGCATGATGCTGGCCAATGTACCGGCCGTCTACCTGGGCGACAGGATCGCCAACAAGGTCTCGCTGCCGCTGGTGCACGGCATCGCAGCGATCGTCTTCGCCATCCTGGGCGTGGCGACCTTGCTGGGCGCAGGCAAGCTGCTGGGCTTTTAGATCAATACTACAGCCGCAGTAGCACAGCATACTCGCGGCTCTCGTCGATCAGGGTGATGCTGTCGCCCTCGACTGCCACGCCATCGAGCGACAGGCCGGTTTGCTGGTCCCCTGCTTTTTCGATGGTGATGGCATAGTTGCTGGCGCCGTAGCGGTAATGCAGCTTGTAGCGATCCCAGCCGGCCGGCATGCAGGGTTTGATGCGCAATTGCTTGCCCTCGCGCGTCACCCCCAGCAGGGACTCGACGATCAGCCGGTACAGCCAGCCCGACGATCCCGTGTACCAGCTCCAGCCGCCGCGCCCCACGTGCGGCGAGACGGCGTACACGTCGGCCGTCACCACATACGGTTCGACCTTGTAGCGCGCCGTCGCCTTTGCATCAACGCCATGGCGTACCGGATTAATCATGCGCAGCAGTTCCCACGCCTTTTCACCTTCGCCCAGCCGCGCAAACGCCATCGCCGTCCAGATGGCGGCATGCGTGTACTGTCCGCCGTTTTCGCGCACACCTGGCACATAACCGCGGATATAGCCGGGGTTGAGGGCTGATTTGTCGAACGGCGGATCGAGCAGCTGGATCACGCCAGAATCGCGACGCACCAAGCGTGCATCGACCTGGCGCATGGCGCCTGCCACGCGCTCCTTGTTGGCTGCGCCCGACAGCACGCCCCAGCTTTGCGAGATCGAATCGATCTGGCATTCCTCGTTCTCGTGCGATCCCAGCGGCGTGCCGTCATCGAAATATGCGCGCCGGTACCACTCGCCATCCCAGGCATTGGCTTCGACGTTGGCCGCCAGTTTGACCGCCTCATCGCGGCAGAACTGGGCAAACGTTGCGTCGCCGCGCAGCACCGCTACTTCGGCAAAGCGCTGCAGCACTTCATACAGGAAGAAGGCCAGCCACACGCTTTCTCCCTTGCCGTGTTCGCCCACCTTGTCCATGCCGTCATTCCAGTCGCACGATCCCATCAGCGGCAAGCCGTGCACGCCCATGCGCAAGCCATGGCGGATGGCCCGCACGCAGTGTTCGTAAAGGTCGGCCGATTCGCCCGAACGTACGGGCAGATCGTAGTAGGAATCTTCTTCAGGTTTGACGGCGCGGCCCTCGATGAAAGGAGCAACCTCGGACAGCACATTTAGGTCGCCCGTAGCGATCACATAGCGGCAGGCGGCCAGGGGCAGCCACAGGTAATCGTCCGAGCAATGCGTGCGCACGCCGCGGTCCGCTGGCGGATGCCACCAGTGCTGCACGTCGCCCTCCACGAACTGGTGGGCGGCGCACAGCAGCAGATGGCCGCGCAGCAGTTGCGGAGCGGTGTGCACCATCGCCATTGCATCTTGCAGCTGGTCGCGGAAACCATAGGCGCCGCCCGACTGGTAATAGCCGCTGCGCGCCCACAAACGGCAGGCGATGGTCTGGTACATCAACCAGCCATTGGCGATCACGTCCAGCGATGGCTCCGGCGTTTCGATGCGTACGGCGCCCAGGGTGGTATCCCAATAAGCGCGTACTTTTTCCAAAGTAGCGCGGGCGGTATCCTTGCCGATATAGCGCTGCACCATGGTGCTGGCGTCGGCATTGCGGCGCCCGCCCACGCCAAGCACAAAGACGATCTCGCGCTCCTGCCCCGGCTGCAGTTCAAATGGCACCTGGATCGCCGCGCACGGGTCCAGCCCCGTACCCGCCTTGCCTGATAAACGCACGCGGCGCAAGGCGGCCGGCTGCGCCATGCTGCCATTGCGGCCGATGAATTCATTGCGGTCGCAGGTGATGGAACGGATGCTGGCATCGGTATTGAAAAAGCCCACCCGGCCAGAAAATTCCGTGTTGTAGTTATTGCGCGCAAACAGGGCGCCGCTGACGGTATCGACCTCGGTCACCACATGCATGCTGGACTTGGGACGCAAGTCGGCCAGCACCCATTCCACATAGCCCGTGACGGACAGGCGGCGCGGCACGCCACTGTCATTGCGCACCTTGATCACCGAATACTTGATGGCGGCGTCCAGCGCCACATAGGTGGTCAGCTCGGTGGTGACGCCGCCTTCGCTATGCTCGAACACGCTGTAGCCAAAGCCGTGGCGCGTCACATAATCCCCGCTGCCGCGCGCCGGCAGCGCCGCCGGCGACCAGAAATGTCCGCTCTGCTCGTCGCGCACATAAAACGCTTCGCCCGACAGATCCGACACCGGGTCGTTATGCCATGGCGTGAGGCGGAATTCATGCGCATTTTCGCTCCAGGTATACGCCTGGCCGCTCTCGGACACCAC
Source organism: Janthinobacterium silvisoli (assembly GCF_014200725.1). Taxonomy (GTDB): domain Bacteria; phylum Pseudomonadota; class Gammaproteobacteria; order Burkholderiales; family Burkholderiaceae_D; genus Janthinobacterium. Next base: position 38,418 of record NZ_JACHCL010000012.1, on the reverse strand, counting down.
CGTGCCGAATTGGGCATTGGCCAGCACATTCGACCACGGCGCCGGCGTCTGCTGCGCCTCGCTGGTGGTGATCACATATTCGCGGCCATCGGGCGTAAAACCACCGAGGCCATTTTCCAGGATCAGTTCACGCTCTGCCGCGCGGTGCGGCAGCGACGGCTGTTCGCGGCTGGTGTCCTGCATCAGCGGTGGCATGCGCAGCACGGGGCTGGCGGGCCGCTTGACCTGTTCGGCCAGGGTGCCCCGCATATCGCTGATGATGGCGCGCGCCACCGATTGCAGCAAGATGCGGTCTTCATTGGCGATCTGTTCGGCCAGGCGCACGAAGATACCGCCCGGCCGGTCGACCGCCTGCGCATCGATGCCCGAAGCGATCAAGCCCATGATCTGGTCGTGCAGCAGCTGGCGGTAGCCCGACTGGTCTTCGTACCAGATCACCAGGTCCACCACCAGGCCTTTCAAACGCCAATAGGCATGCGCCTGCACCATCTGGCGCGCCAGTTCGATATTGGCCGGATCGCGTATCTGCAGCAGCACGATGGGCAGGTCGCCCGAAATCGCATACGCCCACAGGCCGGACTGGCCGCGCTGGTTCTTGATCAGGACGCTCGCTTCGGCGCGCAGCGCGGCGTTCGGATAAATCACCGCATTGGCCAGGCGCGCATACAGCTGCGCGTCGCCTTCGCTGGCATTGAGCTGGCGCAGCACCACCTGGCTATGCGTCCACGCCAGTTCAAACACGCGGTCGGCCAGATGGCGGTCCTGGTATTTGTCGATCAGATGCAGGGCTGCATCGCGCTGCTCGGCCATGCCGGTCACGCTATCGACGGTGACCGCCTGATCAGGTTCCAGGGTGATGACATAACGGATCGCCACGATAGGGTCCAGCACGGAACCCTGGCCGCCACTCAAAGGACCGCTTTCCTGCAGCGCCAGCGGCAGTTGCGCCGTGTTGCCACGGCCAATGAAACGCGCGCGATCCGTTTCGAACGACACTTCATAACGGTCTGCGTCATGCACCGTCATCACATGCAGCAGCCATGGCATCTGCTCGTCTTTCGAGCGGGGCCGGCGCGTGCACAGGATGGCGTTTTCCTGCTGCAGGATTTCCGTCTGCACGAACAGCTTGCTGAAGGCGGGATGGGCCGCATCGGCGGGCGCCGGCGCCATCACCACTTCGGCATAACTGGTGATTTCTATGTGCCGCTGGCGGTTCGAATTATTGCTGATGCGCGTACGGCGGATTTCAATATCGTCTTCGGGTGAGACGACGATTTCCGTGTACAGGTCCAGGCCATGGTCGGAGCGGCGGAACTCGGCGCGTCCTTCGGAAAAAATCACTTCATATTTTTTCGGATCGACCAGGGTCGGCTGGTAAGTCGTTGACCAGACGGCATCATCGTCGAGGTCGCGTAGATAGCAGAAATTACCCCAATTATCGCGCGTGCTGTCTTCGCGCCAGCGCGTCACGGACAAGTCTTTCCAGCGGCTGTAGCTGCCGCCCGCATTGCTGACCATCACGTGATAGCGGCCGTTCGACAGCAGCTGCGTTTCGGGCACGGCGCTATTGGCTTGCGTGAGGATGCGCATCGGCATGGCCTGCTCGGCCGCACCGCTGCGCAGCACCGCCAGTTCGGCCGTGTTCGAATAAAAGGCGCCTGCCTGCGGCGTGCGTTCCTGCAGCACCAGCAAGGCCGACTGCAGCAGCGGATCGGACTCGAAGCGGCGCTGCATGGGGCGGTCGTGCAGCAGATAGCTGAGGGCCAGGAAACCCATGCCCTGATGGTGCACCATGAAGGAGCGGATGACGGCGCTGTTCTGCCCGCGCGGCAACCGCGCCGTGGTGAAATCGACGGCTTCGAAGAAACCGTAACGGCCCATATAGCCGGCCGCCTGCATGCGCTGCAGGTTCTGGCACGATGCTTCGGGCTGCACCATCAAACCCATCATGCAGGCGTAGGGGGCGATCACCAGATCGTCGGCCAGACCCCGCTTCAAGCCCAGGCCAGGCACGCCAAAGGCGCGGTACTGGTAATTGAGGCTGGCGTCGACCGTGTTGTAGCCAGACTCGGAAACGCCCCACGGCACATCGCGCTGGCGGCCATAATCGATCTGCGCCTCGATCACCGAATGGTAGGTCTGGTCGAGCAAGGTATTCGGATAGTTCGGCATCACCAGGAGCGGCATCAGGTACTCGAACATCGAGCCGCTCCACGACAGCAGCACGGGCTGGCCAGCGACCATGCATAACTGGCGACCCAGTGCAAACCAGTGCTCTTGCGGCAGCTGGCCCTGGGCGATGGCGATGAAGCTGGCCAGGCGCACTTCGGACGCCAGCAAATCATAGTAGCTGGGGTCCAGGCGCCGCTCGCTGACGTTGTAGCCGATCGACAGCAGCTTGGTCGACGGGTTGTACAGGAATGCGTATTCGATCTGCGCAAAATCGCGCGCCTGGCTTGCCGCCTGGGCGATGTCGCGCAGCTGGCGGTTCGCCTGTTCGCGCCCCTGTGCCAGCAAGGCGGCCAGTTCCTGCGGCGTACCGTCCGGCGCTTCCATGTTCGCCAGTTCGCGCAGGGTGGGCACGCGTTCAAAGGCCGCGTCCAGGCCCGATTGCGCAGACCACGGCGCCAGTAACAGCAATTCAGCCAGGGCCGTGCGGCACTGGCGCGCCAGCGCGCCCGACCACATCGCCGAATCACCCTCGGTATCGCCATCGGGCAGCGCTTGCGACAGCAGCGTTTCAGCCGCCGCGCTGGCCCGCTGCAGATAGGCATGCCACTCGGGCAATGTGTCTGGTGCCGTGGGTTTTTGCAGCAGCGCCAGCGCATCGCGTATGACGGGCACCGCGCGGCCATGGCCTTCGTCGACCAGGCATTGCTGCAGCACTTGCGCCGTCGTGGCGATGCCGTGGGCCAGTTGTGTACCGAAGATGGGCGCGTCATACAGCTCGACCAGCCCAGGATGCAAGGTCATCAGATGGCCGGACAGGTTACCGCTGTCCACCGTCGAGATATACAGGGGCTGCAGCGCTTTCATCGTCTGCGTGTCGTACCAGTTATAGAAATGGCCCTGGTAGCGTTCCAGCTCGCCCATGCTGCGCAAGGTGGCGCGGCTGCGCTCGACCAGCTGACCCATGGTGAGATAGCCAAAATCGTAGGCGCTCAGGTTGGCCAGCAAGGCCAGGCCGATATTCGTCGGCGAGGTACGGTGCGCCACCACCTGGGTCGGATGCTCCTGCATATTATCGGGAGGCAGCCAGTGATCGTCGGGACCGACAAAGGTCTCGAAATACGCCCAGGTCTTGCGCGCTACGCCATGCAAAAATGTGCCCTGCTCGGCCGACAAACGCGCCACGGCACGCTCGATGGGACGGCTGATCCACCAGGCGATGGCTGGCGCGGCTAGCCACAGCAGCAGGATGACGGCAGCCGCCGGCAAGGCTTGCGGGCGCCAGTACAGCAAGGCGCCGGTGACAGCCAGCGCCAGCACGGGCGAGCACCACATGGCTAGCCAGCTATCGCTTTGACGGCCGGTGGAGGTATGCAGATTCGAGGCACGCCAGTCGAGCAAATGCTTGTGCGAGATGGCCAAGCGCCACAAGGTGCGCGCGATGGCGTCCAGGCTGACATAGGCTTCATAAGGCAGGAAGACCAGGGTCAGCATGGCGTGCGAGAACTGCACGCCGCAGCGCCGTTCAAACGCGGCCAGATGCTGGCGCCATAAGGTGTCGCGCGGCTTGCGCAGCAAATCGTAGAGGGCCGACACCACCGGTGGCAGGAAGATGATGGCCAGTACCGCTACGCTCCAGAAAGCCACTTGCGGCATCAAGGCCCATACCAGCAGCAAGGACAAGGTCGTGGCGGGCGCCACCACGCTGCGGCGCAGATTATCGAACAGCTTCCAGCGCGACAGCATCGACAAGGGATTGCGTTCGCGCTTGCCGGCGCGGCCCGGCACGCGGCCCAGCAGCCAGCCTATCAATTGCCAGTCGCCGCGTATCCAGCGCTGGCGGCGGCTCACGTCAGCGTCATAGCGGGCCGGATATTCTTCGTACAGTTGCGAGTCGCTGAGCAGGCCGGCGCGCAGATAACAGCCTTCCAGCAAATCATGGCTGAGGATTTTATTGTCAGGCAGGCGCTGGCCCAGCACGCGCTCGAACATGTCGAGGTCGTAGATGCCCTTGCCGATGAAAGAGCCTTCATAAAACACATCCTGGTACAGGTCGGACACGGTGCGCGTATAGGGGTCGATACCCGGTTCGCCGCCACACAGCAGCTCATAGCGCGAAGCGTTTGCGCTGGGCAGCGCGACGGCCACGCGCGGCTGCAAAATACCGTAGCCAGCCACCACGCGCGTGCCGGCGGCGTCGAGCACGGGCCGGTTCAGCGGATGCATCATGGTGGCGATCAGCTGGCGCGCCGCATCGCGCGGCAGTTGCGTATCGGTATCCAGGGTGATCACATATTTGATGGTGCGCAGGCCACGCAACTCACCCTCGACCAGGGAAAATTTGTCGCGCGCCTCACCGCGCAAGAACGCATTCAGGTCGGATAGTTTGCCCCGTTTGCGCTCCTGCCCCATCCAGGCATTCTGCTGCGAGTTCCACAGGCGCGGCCGATGCAGCAGCAGGAAAGGACCCACTTGCCCCAGGTCTGCGCGCTCGGCCGGATCGCCGTTTTCCTTGTAAGGCTGGCCTTCCACGCGGTACTTGTCATTCAGGCCGCGGATGATCTCCTGCGCCTGCTGCAGCAAGGCCGCATCGCCGGGCAAAGTCTGCGTGGGGGCGTCGACAAAATCCGTCAGCAGGCAGAAACGCAGGTTAGCATCGCGGTTGGCCAGATAGCGTACTTCCAGCGCTTCGCAGAGTTCCACCACATTGTCAGCGCTATACAGGAGGGTCGGCACGACCACGATGCCGCGCGCATCGGACGGCAAACCATCGGTGTAATCCATGCGCGGCAAAGGGTGGGGGGAAGTGAGCAAGGTAGCCACCCAGTTCACCACCGCCACGGCCAGCTGGCTGCTGCCCAGTACGGACAGCAAGCCCACCAGCGCCAGCAGCCAGCCATGTACGCCGCTGCGCGCCGCATGATCGAGCAACAGTGCGGTGGCCGCCAGGGTCAAAAAGGCGATCGCCCCCAGGTAGACGGCCAATGGCGACGCGCGTGCCGTATGTTGCAATGCCTCGACGAACGACAGCTTGGCGCCCGCCTGTTTTTCCAGTATCAGCACGCCCTTGTCGACCAGATAAAAGCCGATATGGGCGCGGCGTGCATCATTGCCCGCACCATGCGTGTGCGCCAGCTGCACCGCAATTTCCGCCACTTCCACTTCACTGCGCTCGCTGCGCTTGGCGATGCGCTCGATGGCATGCCGGTAGCTGTCGCGCGTGGCGAAATCCATCGCGCCATAAGTGCCGGCCGGGTCCAGGCGCAAGGTTTGTTCGACCACGCTCATGGTCTCGACAAATTCCTGCCAATCCATGGTGCCCAGGAAGCGCAGGCTGACGATGCTGTTCGAGATCGAAACCTGGTCGGCCGCCTGCTGGCCGATCTCGGCCTGGATCTGCTGCTCTATCGTCAGTCCCGATTCGGCCAGGCGGTGCGTCAGCCACGACAGGGCCAGCGTCAGGGAGGCGCTTTGCCCTTGCAGGCGGCGCGCCAGTTCCGCCACGAAGGCGCTGGTGATGGGCGGGTTCGAGCGCGCCATGTCGGCCACCAGCAGGATCAGCCCGCTGGGATTGCGCTCGGCGATCTCCGTCATCTGGTCGGCCCAGGTATTGGCCAGGTCGCGCTGCATGCGGTCGTCGGCCACGCGCGCAGCCACGCGGCGCAGGTTTTCAATCAGCGCCAGGCGCAGCATGATGGGCACGGCCCACAGTTCGCCCAGGGTCAGGGTCGCCACGTCCTGGTAAGCCTCGACGAAGTGGCACAGGTTTTCCAGGTCGACGTGGCCATCGCCATGTGAAATGATTTCCAGCGCGATCTTGTAGACGCGGGGACACCCCACATCGAGACCCGACGTCAGGCGCGGTAATTCCTTGCTGTAGTTTTTCGGCAAGTGGCGCCGCGTAGTGCGGATCTGTTCTTCGATCAGGTAAAAATTATCGAGCAGCCATTCCGAGGCGGGCGTGACCTGGCGCCCGCTTTTCACGGTGGCGGTCAATTCATTGACGGTGGCCGTGATCAGGGCGGCGTTATCGGCCAGGCGCGCCAGCAAGCGGTCGCGGCCCTGGCGCTTTCCCACCGCATGCCCGGTGGCCACGTTCTTGCCATGGGCAGCCATTTGCATGGCGCTGAACAATTCCGAGCGCAGCGGCAAGTCATCGTCGCGTGCGGCATCGAACATGAAGGAGGAAGGGGATGGGTCTTGAAAAATGTCTTTCAAACGGGACAGTTTTTCCTTGACGGCGGCAGTGTACTCTTTCAACTTGGGCCTCGCTCGGTGGCGCATGGGATACGCATAACAGATACGCAAACCATACGCATGACACAATGAACCGCAAGCAAAGGCGCACCAGAACCGCCGTGCCGCACACCAGGATACTGGCGGGCACAGGCAGAAATGACAGCGTAACGCCATGGCGTTGCGGTGAATCTCGGGATCAGGGAGATTTTCTGAACTTCATCGTAGGGGCGCGTGCCGTGCAACACCGTGCGCTAGCGTACAAAGCCCACGCATTATCGGGCTGTCGAGGAGGAAATCTGGCGGGGAGAATGCGGAAAGATTCTTTGAGGAAATTAATGCCCTGTAGCACAGCATCGCAGCCATGCGACAGGGTGTCAGACTAGCGTGAAAGCAAGAACACTCAGGCGGCGATCGCCAGCGTCTCGCGCATCGCTGCGGCCATGGCCAGGCCGCCATTCAATTGCCAGGCGGCACTATGGCCAAGGCTACGCAGGCAGGCGCTGGCGCGCGCGCTGCGATTGCCGCTGCGGCAGAAAAACACCAGCGGCCGCTGTGGCTGCTGCAACCAGGCGCCGACCTGTTCCGCCAGGCGGCTCAGCGGTACGCTATGCATGGCCAGGCCCTCGAATACATCGTCCACGCAAGCGGCCTGTTCATGGCCTTCACGCACGTCTACCAGAATGGCATCGCGGTGTTGCTGCAAGAAGGCAGAGAGGTCCTTTGCATCGAGCTGCAAGGGTGCCGACGCCGGCTGGCCCTGCTCCGCGCGCAAGGTGCTGCACAGCTGCTCGCCGCGCGCGGAACACAACACGGTATCGGGCGTGAGCAAGCCCGCTTCCAGCAAGGGAGCAATCGCCCTGGACGCCAGGGTGCCTGTAAAGGCAAATGCCTGCCCCAGCACATACACAGCCTGCCCTTCGCAATCGACACGGCGCAAGGTTTGTTGGCCCAAGGCCAGCTCACCTTCAGTACCGATATCAGCAAGATGTTCCAGCCCCAAAGCTTGCAGCAGCGCCTGGCGCGCCGCGCCCTGGTCCGCCGGCGCGGCCGTCAACACGATGGCGCGCACGCTGTAGCCCTGGCAGCGCAGCAAGGCAGCCAGGCGCGGCACCAGCGCAGCCACCGGGTCGATCACCACGCAGGTGGCGCTGGCGGCGTCGCTGATCAGCCAGGTACTAAAGCCGTCAAACGTCAATTGCAGCACGCCGTCATGCGGTGTGGGTGATGAGGCCGACGGCAGCAGGCAGTTGCTGCGCAGCGCCTCGCCGCAGCGCTCGATACGGGCGCAGGCTTCGGTGATCGTTTGCGCGTCGATCAAGGGGCCGAAGGACATGCGGATGGCCGAGCTGGCGCGCCATTGCGGCACCTGCATGGCTTCGAGCACATAGCTGGGCAGGGCTTTGGCCGCCGAACAGGCACTGCCCGAACTGACGCGCACGCGGGCCGCATCGAACAGGTCCAGCAATTCTTTCGACGACAGGCCGGGCACGCTGAAGTTGAGCGTGGTCGGCAGCGACAAGGCCAGCGGCATATTGAAGACGATGCCAGGGAAAGCCCGTTCCAGGCTAGCCACCAGGCGCTCGCGGAACACCGCCAGTTCAGCGTGGCTACGGAAGGTCTTCCCATCATCGAGCGCCGCCAGCACGGCGCCCAGGGCAACGATGCCAGTCATGTTTTCGGTGCCCGAACGCAAGCCGGCTTCCTGGCCGCCGCCCATCAGCAAGGGCGTGAACGGTGCGCCATTGCGCACATACAGCATGCCGATGCCCTTCGGTGCATATAGTTTGTGGCCGGAAAATGGCGCGTAATCGATACGCGTGGCAGCCAGGTTCAGCTTGAGCTTGCCCAGCGCCTGCACGCAATCAACCATCCAGTAAGCATCGGCGCCGTGCTGTTGCAGCAATTGCGCGATCGCCGTCAGGTCGCTGATGACGCCGGTTTCATTATTGGCCGCCATGGTGCACAGCATGGCTGTATCACCGATGATTTCGGCCAGCACTTGCAAATCATGGCGGCCCTGCGCATCGACGGGCAGCTTGCGCAATTCCAGGTTCAAGCCCAGCAAGCGGTTCCAGTGCGCCAGCGCTTCCGGCACGGCCTTGTGTTCGGTCGCGCCATACACCAGCAAGCTGCCGATGTGCTTGCCAGCATCGCGGCGTTCGCGCAGCGCGCACAGCGCCGACAGCACGGCCGTCTGTATACCCTCGGTGGCGCCGCTGTTGAACATCAGCCTGCCTTCGCCCGTGCCCAGCAGACTGCTGGCGCGGCGGCGCACGCCATCGAGCAGCGCTTTTGCCTGCAGTCCCGTGGCGTGTGTACTGCTGGGGTTGCCGTAGCCTTGCTCCATCGCCTGTTTTGCGGCGGCGACGGCGGCGGGCAGCACGCTGGTGGTGGCGTTGCTGTCGAGGTAGATTTCAGTGTTCATGGGTGGTATCAGAAAATTGCTGGCGAATGGACAGCTTAACGAATTCGCCCCATCAATATATACCAAAAATTCCTGCAAATGCCATCATATAAAGCATATTCATTTTATTTTAAGTAATTACGCAGCATAAGATCACTACATGCTGTTAGCGAACTAATTTCCCATGTCTAACTTATTGTATAGTTGCCTTTTCGTTCATCCCGCCTCGACGCCTTTTGCGCCATGCCAGACCACCTGCTGCTGATCGAAGACGACTTGCCGCTGGCCGCCCTGACGGCGCAATTCCTGCGCGCCGAAGGCTTTCGCGTCAGCATAGTCCATCGCGGCGATGAAGCAACCGCAGCCATCGAACAATTGCAACCGGCGCTGGTGATCCTCGACGTGATGCTGCCGGGCCTGGACGGTTTCAGCGTGTGCCGCCAGATCCGCGCCGCGTATCGAGGCTTGATCCTGATGCTGACCGCGCTCGATGAAAACCATGAACAATTGACCGGCTTCGACGCCGGCGCCGATGATTTTGTCGTCAAGCCCGTCGATCCGCTGGTTTTGCTGGCGCGCATACGGGCGATGCTGCGGCGCCATCCGCGGCAGGCGCGGCGCCTGGATTTCGGCCGCTTCAGTCTCGATCTGCACTGCCAGCAAGCCACACTCGATGGCGCCCGCCTGCATTTTTCCACCGCCGAATTCGAATTGCTGGCCATCTTTGCGCGCCACGCCGGCCTGCCGCTGGGGCGCGAAGTGTTGCTGCAGCAGCTGCGCGGTCTGGACTACGACGGCAGCAACCGCTCGGTCGACATGCGGGTATCCCGCTTGCGCAAGAAACTGGGCGCGCTCGATTGTCCGGTGACGATACAGACCGTCATGGCGCAAGGTTATCTGTTCAGCGAAACCGGGGCAGCGCCGCATGCACATTAAACCTGCCGCCCGTGCGCACGCCTTGGCGCTGCTGGCATGCCTCGCCTGGGGCGCGCTGACCATCTGGCTACTGTTCCTGTCAGCCAAGAGCGCCGTCGGCGTGAGCGAATACAGCTTCCGGCGCCTGATGGGCGGTCCCGGTTATTTACTGGTCGAACAATTGCGCGGCCTGTCGGGCGAGGCGCGCGAACAGCGCTTGCAGGAACTGCAGCGGCGCTTCCAGTTTCCACTGACCCTGGTGCCGCGCGACAGCGTCGAACTGGCGCCGGAAGCGGGCGTGATGCTCGACAATGAACACGCCGTACTCGGTGTCAGCGAGGAAATCGCGTATTACGCGCTGGACCGCAACACCTTGATACAGTTCGGCCCGATGTGGGGCGCGGCGGCGATGGAAGACGTGCTGAACCTGCGCATCTACTGGCTGACGGCCGCCGCCGCGGCGCTGCCCTTGCCGCTGCTGCTACTGGCGGCCTGGCACCGCCGGCGCAAGCGCGCCGCCACCCTGTCGGCACTCAGCAGTTCGCTGTCGCAACTGGCCCGCACGCCCGCGCTGATCTTGCCCACCGCTAGCGCCGAATGGGCGCCGTTGCTGGCCGCACTGCAACAGCATGCGCACCACATCGCCGCGATGAGCGAACGCCACAAGGAAGTATCGCAAGCGGTCTCGCACGAATTGCGCACGCCGCTGGCGCGCATGCGTTTTGCGCTGGCCCTGCTGGAGCGGGGCGCGGATGACGACACCCGGCGACGCTTGCAAGAGCGTTTGCTGAAAGACGTGGTGGAACTCGAATCGCTGGTGCGCGCCAGCCTGGCCTTCGCCCGCCTGGCCGATGCACCGGCGGCGCTGGCCCGCGAACCGGTAATGCTGCGCAGTTGGCTGCAGGAAGAACTCGATGCACTGGAACTGGCCAGACAGCCGGCCGAACTGGTCATCGATACCACGGCGCGCGAATTGCGCGGCGACCGCGCACTGCTGCATTTGATCGTACGCAATCTGCTGGTCAACGCCTGCACCTACGGCCATGGCCGGCTGCGCCTCAGCGTGGCCAACCATGGCAGCGGTCATATCGTGCTGCATGTGGACGACGACGGTCCCGGCGTAGCGCGGGAAGACCGTGAACGCATCTTCGAGCCGTTCGTGCGCCTGATGCCGCACGACGCCGACAATACGGGCCATGGCCTGGGTCTGGCACTGGCCAAACGCGCCGCCCACTGGCAGCAGGGCGATATCCAGGTGACGCGCAGCCCGCTGGGCGGCGCCCGCTTCAGCCTGCTCTTGCCCTTGCGGCTGGACTGACACCCCAGCGTCCGTTACATCCTGTGACAGCCGGCCCGGCCGGGCACTTTTACACTACAGCAACTAGTCGCCGCCGACTACGCAGTGCGCTCTTTACTGCATGCGCATCGCCCTTGCCTCGCCCACCTTTACCGGAGAAATCACCATGCCTGCAATGACGCACCGTACCCTGGCCCTGGCCATCATGACCAGCCTGCTTGCCGCCTGTGGCGGCGGCAGCGACTATCAAAGTGGACAGGCACCGGTGAACGCCGCCGAAGTCGTGACGTCGCTGGCGCCGCAGCCTTACACGGCTGGCACCATCCGTCCGAACCACGTCACCCAGGCACAGCTGGACCAGCAGCGCCTGTCCTTTTACCAGCAATGGAAAAACAAATACATCGCCCAGGAATGCGGCGCCGGCCGCTATTTCGTCAAGGTCAATGCGGATGGAAAATTTTCCGGCGGTGGCACCCAGAATGGCACGCTGACGATTTCGGAAGCACATGGCTACGGCATGCTGATCAGCGTGCTGATGGCCGATGAAGACCCGGGCGCCAAGACCGTATTCGATGGCATGGTGGCATATTTCCGCGACCACCAGGCCAGCTCGGGCCCAGGCTTGATGGCGTGGAACCAGATCGTCGGCTGCGGCAATTCCAGCGATGGCAGCAGCAGTGCCACCGACGGCGACCTCGACATTGCATACGCACTGCTGCTGGCCCACCGCCAGTGGGGCAGCACCGGCGCGATCAATTACCGCCAGGAAGCGCAAACTGTCTTGAACGCCATCATGGCGCGCGAAGTCCATCCATCGGGCAAACACTTGCTGCTGGGCGACTGGACCGGCACCACCGGCAAGTATGGCTATTCCACCCGCACCTCGGACTTCACCATGTCGCACCTGGCCGCCTTTGCCGCCAGCACTGGCGACGCGCGCTGGAGCGCCGTGCGCGACCGCAGCTACGCCATCATCGACACCTTGCGTACCAGCTACAGCCCGCAAACCTCGCTGGTGCCCGATTTTGTCGTAAACCTCAATATTGCCGCCAAGCCAGCCGCCAGCAACTTCCTGGAAGGTACGACCGATGGCCAGTATTCGTGGAATGCCTCGCGTTATCCATGGCGCGTGGCGCTCGACTACCTGGTCTACGGCGACCAGCGCGCTTTCAACGCCCTCACGCCATTCAATGCCTGGGCCCGCACACAGACGGGCAACAACCCGGCCAAGTTCGCCAGCGGCTATAAGCTGAACGGCACGCCGATCAAGGCCAACGAAACCAATGAGCTGGCGTTTGTGTCGGCGCTGGGCGTGGCGGCCATGATCGCACCGGAAAACCAGGCCTGGCTGAACGCCATCTGGACCAATGTGCAAGGCCGCACCCTGCAGCAGGAAGATTATTACGGCAACAGCCTGAAGATGCTGACGATGATAGGCATGACGGGCCGCTGGGCCAAGCCACAATAACAATCGGCCGCAGTAAAAGCTGGTCGTACTCTGCTAAGATCCAGGATAAATATTCTAGATCTTGGCGATAAACGACATGAACTCACTCGACAAATTCGATTGCGCGATACTGGCCGCACTGCAGAGCGATGGCACGCTGTCGATCGCCGCCCTCAGCGAAAAGATAGGCTTGTCCAGCACGCCATGCTGGAAGCGGGTCAAGCGGCTGGAAGAAGAAGGGTATATCGAGAACCGGGTGGCGATCGTCAACCGGCAAAAAGTGGGCTTGCCGGTGACGGTGTTTGTCAGCGTGCGCACGGGCCAGCATGATGAAAAGTGGCTGCGCCGCTTTGCCGCCGCCGTCATCGTGCTGCCGGAAGTGCAGGAATTTCACCGCATGAGCGGCGATATCGACTATCTGCTGAAAGTCGTCACCACCGATATCAAGGGTTACGATACCTTCTACAAAAAGCTGATCAAGGCAGTACAGCTGACGGGTGTGTCGTCCGCTTTTTCCATGGAGCAAATCAAGTTCACCACGGAATTACCGCTGGAATTGATTGCCCATGGCTTGCCTGCCTGACGCGATTACAAGGCCGGCGACTTGACCGTTGCTGCGTGCGTAAAGAAGTCGAAAATACCGCTTTCGCTCATGCGGCGCGCATTGGCCAGCTCGCCGCCCTTGGTGGCGTACAACACCTGGTTGTTCTCGCTCGATACCAGCACGGCGGCAGGAATACCTTTCTTGATCGGGTTGCCATAGGCGTTGGCCACGTCCAGGTTATGGTCGAAATTGCCCACGTCAACCTTGACGACACGGAATTCCTTTTGCATCAGTTCTGCGTTCTTGCCTTGTTTTAATGCCTTGTCGAGCGCACGGCAATCTTCACACCAGTTGGCGCCAAAGATCAGCAGCACAGGCACATGGGCCGCCTTGGCTTCCGCCAACGCGTGGGCCACGTCGGCTTTGGCGTCGGCTGCCGTGTTGTAAGGCAAGTGCTGCGCGGTGCCTGGCTCTGCCGGGGCGGGAGCGGCGGCAATGGCGGCACCGGCAAACATCACACTGGCGAGCAAGGCGGAAAGGGTGGATTTGGCGGCGATACGCATATTGAAACTCCATAGTAAACATGAGGCAAGCTGAGCTGATCTCAGCGGACATGACTGACTAGAATATTCCTGCTCGAAAGAAATATCTACAATTAATTCACACTGTGCTTATACGAAATCCGAATAAGCACGCCAGCAGGGTAGCAGTCATGCATGGGATAATAGACACCAGACTGAGCAGCGCGGCGTACCTGCGCCCTATCACCATGACCTATTCCTTCCTGGCACGCTGGCTGCCACAACCGAACAACGGCAGCCGCCGCGAGCAATTGCGCGCCTGCGCAGGCGCCATCTGCGGCTTGCTGCTAACGGGCCTGGCGTGCCACTTCCTGCTGGCGCCCGATAGCGCCAGCATTTATCTGATCGCGCCCATGGGCGCTTCAGCCGTGTTGTTATTTTGCCTGCCTGCCAGCCCACTGGCCCAGCCATGGTCCGTCGTCGGCGGCAATGTGGTCTCGGGCTTGGTCGGCGTGGCCTGCGTGAAATGGCTGGGGCCGACCGTCGGTGTGGCGGCGTTGGCCGCCTGCCTGGCGATTGCCGCCATGTTCGCCCTGCGCTGTTTGCATCCGCCCGGTGGCGCCGTGGCCCTGACCACCGTGGTGGGCGGCGCCAGCGTGCATGCGGCCGGCTTTGAATTTGTCTTTATCACCGTGCTGTGCAATTCGGCCATGCTGGTCGCTTGCGCCGTGCTGTACAACAATCTGACGGGGCGCCGCTATCCACACAGCCAGCAACTGGCGCCAGCGCATCCGCACGCCACCGCCGACCAGCCGCCCAGCATGCGGCTGGGGATTTCACCGGATGACCTCGATGCAGTGCTGCGCCAGCACAAGCAAGTACTCGACATCAGCCGCGACGACTTGCAGGCAATCTTCTTGCAAACAGAAATGCGCGCCTACCAGCGCCGCTTCGGTATTGTGACCTGTGCCGACATCATGTCGAAAGACGTGCTCAGCGTGGAGTTCGGCACCAGCCTGAGCGACGCCTGGCAATTGATGCGACAGCATGAGGTAGGTGCCTTGCCCGTGCTGAACCGCGCCCGCCGCGTGATCGGCATCATCACGCAAAGCGATTTCCTGCGCCAGCAAACCATGGACGATTACCACGGTGTGCGCTACCACTTGCGCCTGCTGCTGCAGCGCAGCGGCTTGAGCCATGGCGACAAACCGGAAGTGGTCGGCCAACTGATGACGGCGTCGCCGCACACGGCCAGGCTCGGCACGCCCATCATCGATTTGCTGCCCCTGATGGCCGATGCCGGCTACCACCATATTCCCATCCTCGATGACGACGCGCGCCTGGCCGGCATCATCAGCCAGTCCGACCTGATGGCGGCCCTGTACGAAAGCCGCTTTGCAGAGCTGGCGGCATGACAGCGTTTCTAGCCTATCTGCATGCATCCAACGCCGCACCGCAGGGGCCGCTGACGGCGCATTTTTTCGGCCAGCAATTGTCGATAGACGATAGTGCCACCGGCAGCGTCGATGTGGCCCGGCTCAACGTCAGCGTTGGCGGCATGGACAAGCCACAACTATTCCTCAATTGGCTCGATGACGAGGGCCGGCAAATGGCATTGCAGGCGGCCACGCCGGACGATGTCGCCACACTATTGGCCAGTGCCCCCGCCGCGCTGCAGCCAGCCTTGCAAAAGCTGTGGCGCGAACGCCAGCGCAACCGCCGGCAAGTCTCGGGCTGGCTAAGCGGCTTGACGAGTGCGACCATCGTTGCGGCGGCCCTGCTGTGGTGGCAGGGCAACAACACCATCGCCTGGCTGGCCGGCCACATTCCCTTGTCGGCCGAGAAACAGCTGGGCGACCTGGCCCTAGCGCAAGTACGCAGCCAGGGCGGCTTGCTGGAACAAGGCGCCGCACAGCAAACGGTACAAGAGATCGGCCAGCGCCTGACCACCGGTTCACCCTATCACTACCGCTGGCTGGTAAAACAGGATGACAGCGTCAATGCGTTCGCCATGCCAGGCGGCATTATCGTCGTGCATACGGGTCTGCTGCGCCAGGCGGCCGACCCCGGTGAACTGGCCGGTGTGCTGGCGCATGAAGTACAGCATGTGGAGCAGCGCCATTCCTTGCGGCAAATGATCAGCAGCCTGGGCTGGGGCGCGCTGGTCGGCGTGACCCTCGGCGATATCAGCGCCGTGGCCGCCATGGTGGTCCACCAGGCCGGCACCCTGTATTTCAGCCGCGACATGGAAGAAGAGGCCGACCGGCGCGGTCTGCACGCCTTGCAACGGGTAAACATCCGCCCCGATGGCATGCTGACATTCTTCCAGAAATTTGGCAGCGACAAAGCCGCGCCTGGCTGGCTGTCCTCGCATCCGCAAACAACAGTACGCGCACAGGGTATCGCACAGTTGATCGCCGCCAACCCTTGCCCCACCTGTTTGCCCTTGCAAAACGAACATTGGCCAGCGATGAAAGCAGCCTTGCCGGCTGCAGCCAAATAGCCACGCTCCCTCCAGGTTTTTATGCAAACGAGCTGGGCGATGGCGTATGCTTGCGGGTCGACTGTCAGCCGCTGCGCTTATCGGCTGGTCGCCTTGAACGTCTCCCTTATTCTCCTTGCAAAGGACATAACGAATGAAGCATCGTTTTGCCGCCGGTACACTCGGCACCCTGGCCGCCTCCCTGTTATTTGCCTATGCGCCGTTGGCGCAAGCTGCCCAGCCCGCCATCAAGGCCGCCGCACCGGCACCCGCCGTCAGTGCGCCGCAAGCCAAACAGCAGCTGCAAGTACTGGCCGACCAGTATTACGATGCCCTCGCCCGTTTCGACCCGGTCAATGCCACCGAAAGTGGCGACAACCGTTTTGACGACCAGCTCGGCTCTTCCATCGTGCCCGCAGCGCGCGCGAAACAGTTTGTGCTGTACCACCAATTCCAGAAGCGCTTGCGTGCCATCGCGCGCCAGCAGCTGTCGCAGCATGACCAGATCAATTACGATATCCTCGACTATGAACTGGCCTCGGCCCTGAGCTTCGAGCGTTTCCCCGAACACCTGCTGCCGCTGAACCAGATGGATAGCATGCCAGTCACCCTGGCCAACTATGCAGGCGGCGAAGGCTCGCAACCGCTGACCACCGTCAAGCAATACAACGCTTACCTGAGCCGTTTGGGCCAATTGCCCGCCTGGATAGACCAGGCCATCGCCAATATGCGCGTCGGCATGCAAAAAGGCATCGTATTGCCGCGCGCACTGACGGAATCGGCCTTGCCGCAATTCAAGAAACTGGTCAGCGATACGCCGCAGGCCAGCGTGTACTACACGCCGATCAAGAATCTGCCGGCCAGTTTTTCGGCTGCCGATAAAGAGCGATTGACGCAAACCTATACGGTGATTATCCAGGCCAAGCTGATGCCTGCCCTGCAGCGCCTGGCCACCTTCATGGAAAAAGATTATTTGCCGGCCAGCCGCAGCAGCAGTGGCTGGAGCGCCCTGCCCGATGGCGCCGCCTGGTACCAGGCACGCGTAGCCAGCGGCACCACCACCGACATGACGCCGGAGCAAATCCACGCCATCGGCTTGAAGGAAGTGGCCCGCATCCAGGAACAGTTCGCCATCGTGGGACCTAAGATGGGCTACAACGGCCCTGCCTCCGGCCTGCCGACCTGGGTGGCGGCGCAAGCCAAATACCATCCATTCAAGACGGATCAGGAAGTGCTCGATGTCTACCGCAAGCTGAACGTGGTGCTCGACACAAAGTTGCCAGCCCTGTTCACCCTGGTGCCGAAAGCGCCGCTGGACTTGCGCCTGGAACCTGAACTGAGCCGCGACACGGCGGCCGACCACTACACGGCGCCGGCCGCCGATGGTTCACGCCCTGGCGTATTCTGGTCCGTCGTGACCGACCCGAAAGAATATGGCAGCACCGGCATGACCACCCTCTTCCTGCACGAAGGCAAACCGGGCCACCATTTCCACCTGGCGCTGGTGCAAGAAATGGACTTGCCAAACTTCCGCCGCTTTGGCGGCAACAATGCCTTCACGGAAGGCTGGGCCCTGTACGCGGAAACCCTGGGCAAGGAAATGGGCTTGTATGACGATCCGGCGCAATACTTCGGCCACTTGAACGATGAAATGCTGCGCGCCGTGCGCCTGGTGGTCGATACGGGCTTGCACACCAAGGGCTGGACGCGCGAACAAACGATTCAATATATGCGCGAGACCCTGGGCTACGACGCCGTGGCAAAGAGTGAAACGGAACGCTATATGGCGTGGCCAGGCCAGGCGCTGGGCTACAAGATCGGTGCGCTGAAGATCCTGGAGTTGCGCCAGCGCGCGCAGCAGGCGCTGGGCGACAAGTTCAGCTTGCCGAAATTCCACGAAGTGGTGCTCAGCGACGGCACCTTGCCTTTGAAATTGCTGGAAGCCAAGGTTGACCGCTGGATCACGCAGCAGAAACAAAGCTAAGCGCACTTACCATGTGATAAGACGGCAGCGCCAGTGCGGGCTGCCGTGCGCCGCTACACCAGCAAGGCCGCGCTCATCGAACACACTTCTTCGGCCGACTCGGCCAATATGCTTTGCAGGGTCTCGTTATCGATAATGAAATCGATGACGGAGTCCGACGGCGTGAGCATTTCCACAAATGTCTGTTGCAGCGGCGATGGCACGGGCGCCAGTTGCTTGGCCAGCAGCAAGGTGTCGAGCAGGGAATCGGGCGGTATGGCCAGCAAGCCATCTCGCAAGCCTTCGATCGCTTCGGACACGGCTTGCGGTATCAACAGCTTCTTCATGACTTCGCGCGAAATGATTTCCTCGGCCGATTCCATCCAGTGTTCCGCATCGTCTTCCAGCAAACCAGGAAACTCGTCGGCGCGCGACAGCAGATAAAAGCCGCCCACTTCATGCACGATGCCGGCGAACAGGGCCGTATCAGGGTCGATATTGGTCACGCGCCGCGCCAGCACATGGGCCAGCGCCGCCACGTGCGCCGTATGCTCCCACAACTGTTCGGCTTTCAACCGCAATTGCGGATCGATAATCTTGCTGCCGAACTGGCGCACCACCATCGCCGCCACCAGCGCATACAGATTGCGGTAGCCCATGCGCATGACGGCCGCGCGCACGCTGGTCACGGGCGCTGCCGCACCACGGCTGTACACGGCCGAGTTCGCCAAGGCCACCGTGCGCGCCGCCAGCAAGGGTTCGGCCAGCACCAGCTTGATGGCCAGGTCGATATGGCAGTCCGGCTCGGACAAGGCCAATTGCAATTGCAAGGCGGCATTGACGCTGGTGGGGAAGGTCAATTCTCCGCGTACCGCCTGGGAAACAATCAATCCGAACGCCTGTAATTTATTCATCATACGATCAGTCCGCCTCTGTTTTTATTCTCATTACTTATTCTCATCACTTATTTTCAGATTCAGTAATCAGTCATTACCTTATAACAGAAACATTTATACCCAGCCGCACTCAGGAATAAATATCCTGTATTTCCATCGACGCCAATATCGAAGCATCGCCGATCACAAACAATTTAGGCTGCTGTAGTACCTGCAGCAGAAATGGCTGGCCTTCGCGCAAGCGGCGCCGATAATCGGCCAAGGTGTATAAATTGGGATTGATTTTACGACGCAAGGTTCGTTCGGCAGGGGCCAAGCGCGTCAAGATATCGCCATAATTAGCCTCTTCCCCTACCAGCAACAGCTCAACCGGGTCGCCCGGCATATCCTGCCCCTTCGCCGTTGCGCCATACACAAAGGCCAGCTGCAGCTGCGCAGACAAGGGGGCCAGGCTGGTGCTCAGTACGCCAACCAGGCCAAAAGTCTTTTGCACCAGGCCGCTCAATTCCGGATACACAAGGTTTTCCTTGTTCGGCCAGAAGCGCCGCACATTGCCGATACGCTCGGACGTGATCAGGCCGGAATCATGCAGGCGCCGCAATTCGCGCTGAGCCGAGGCGCTACCCAGGCCCGTCAGGCGCATGATTTCATTCAAGTGAAAACCTTCGTTCACGCGCACAAAGAGCAATCCCAACAGCTTCTGCTGGGCCGGGGTGAACAGGGCGTGGGCTATCATGCGCCAAATCTTAGCATGAATAAACTGACAATTGGCATGCCTGGGGCGCAGGCGCAACAATGCTGCTTACCCTTAATGCCCTGGGTTTAACAACACCTGACAAAAACCGTAGCGAGCGGAAGGGAGAGGGGATCGAGAAGCGCAACCGTACTTTGGTACGGTGAGCATCGCAGGTCACCTATACCGACGCGCAGCAGGTTTTGCCAGGTGTTTTCAAGCCATGTGGATTTTTTGCTGTAATCCTAGCAAAATTAAATCAATACCTGCATCAAAACGGGTATCGAGATCGGGATCAAAAATAGAGACCATCGAGGCTAATACATGGGGATAACGGCCACTTGCCATGGCAATAAAATCACCACGCCGGCTTTCCATTTCATCGATGGAGGAATTGCCGGGTCCGGCACCTTGCGCTTCCATGACAAAACCCATCACGTAATAAAGCAAAGTAAATGTGCTCCAGCTGGCCAGTTTCTCCGATGCGCCGCTCATTCGCATGGGCTTGATTAATGCCTCGGCCACGCGAAATACATTATCTGAAATCACATAGGTGCCGCCAAAAACGCGCACGCCATCGCGCCGCGCGGAGAGCGCCAGGCGTAATTGCGCCGCCACCTGGCGTACCTGCCCATCGCACGGGGCATCGACATCGACCGTGCGGGCCACGCCTTCGATCATCCTATCGGCCATACCATCAAGCAAGGCCTGCTTGTTGGCGAAATGCCAGTACAGCGAAGCGGCCTTGATCCCCATGGCCTCGGCCAGGCGGCGCATGGTCAAGCCTTCGATGCCCACTTCATCGAGCAAGTCGAGCGCCCTGGCGACGACGGTGTCACGTTGAATTTTCATTTATGTGCATTCCTCTTGAAACTCTAACGGCGTTAGTTTACCATTTTGCGAAGACTAACAACGTTAGATTGATACCATGCAGAAGACAGAACTTGAAGTGATCATCGTGGGCGCCGGTCCGGCAGGACTGACCCTCGCGTGCGAATTGCGCCTGGCCGGCATCCGTGTTGCCGTGCTGGAACGCCGCCAGGAAGCGACCGTGCATTCACGCGCGCTGACCATCCATGGCCGCACACTGGAAATGCTGGGACTGCGCGGCCTGGACCAGCGCTTTATTGCCTTGGGAAAAACCCTCCCCACCGGCCATTTCGCTGGCCTCGATACACGGCTCGACTTTTCCGGCTTCGATACGCCACATCCCTACACCTTGTTCCTGCCGCAAAGCACTACGGAACGTTTGCTGGAAGAGCAGCTATTACAAGACGACCTGGCTGTCTGGCGCGGTGCGCTGGTCGAGCAAACCGAGCAAGATGAGCATGGCGTCACGGTGGCCGGCACGCACGATGGCGCGCCTTTCACGCTGCGGGCCCGCTACCTGGTGGGTGCCGATGGCGGCCGCAGCCTGGTGCGCCAGCAGGCGGGCATCGCCTTCGAAGGCCTGGCCGCCAGCTGCAGCATGATCATGGGCGACGTGCTGCTGAAATATCCACCGGCATCGCCCATGCTGGCGATGACAAACACGGCGGGTAGCCTGATGATGGTGCCGCTCGGCAATGGCCGCTACCGCGTCATCGTCATGAATGCGCAGCGCCCGCACGTCGCGGTGAGCGAGGCCGCCACCCTGAAAGAGTTGTCACAAGTAAGCACCGCCATCGCGGGGCACGACTTTGGCTTGCACGATCCTACCTGGCTATCGCGCTTTGGCGACGAGACGCGGCTGGCGCAGCGCTACCGCCAGGGCCGCCTCTTCCTCGTTGGCGACGCCGCCCACATCCACATGCCTACCGGTGGCCAGGGCATGAATGTGGGCATGCAGGATGCAATGAATCTGGGCTGGAAACTGGGGGGCATGATCAAGGGCCAGGCGCCGGACAGTTTGCTCGACAGCTATCATGCGGAGCGCCACCCGGTCGGCCTGGCGCTGCAGCACAATACCCTGGCGCAAACGGCCCTGCTGACCCGCTTTGATGCGCGCATGCTGGCCCTGCGCGACACCATCAGCGATATGCTGCTTGAGCCGGAACTGAACCGCAAGATGGCTAGCGACCTGTCGGGCTTCGGCTTGCGTTATGCGGCGCCGCTGGCGGCGTCCGCCCCGCTCGGCAACGCGGACTGGACGGGCCGGCGCATCCCCGACTGGCTGTTGCGCCTGCACGATGGCACGGCCGTCGGCATCCATGAATTGCTGCATGCAGGCAAGTGGCTGCACCTGTCCTTCGACGGTGCACCCGCCACACTGCCCTATGCTTTCGATACTTCCTGGCTGACGTCGCTGCAAGTCAAACAGGCCGGCCCACGGCTGGCCGGCCTGAAAAGCTTGCTGATACGGCCCGATGGCTATGCCGATAATGCGGCGTGATCAGGCGAGATGGTCAAGCCACCTGATAGCGGGCGGCAGGTTTGGTATGCGACAGGTTCGGCCCCAGTGCCAGGCGCGCTGTTTCAAAACGGTCCCAGTCGGCCGCTTCAGGCAAGGACGGCACGGTCACCACTTCGCCCTGGTCGAAACCGGCCAGTGCGGCATCGACCAGGTTTTCCGGCGTCATGACGATGGCTGCTGGCAAATGGGAGATCGGAACGCCAGCGCGGTCCCAGAATGGCGTGGCGATGGCGCCCGGCAAGACGGCTTGCACGCGGATGCCCTTGTCTTTCAATTCGTGGTGCAGCGATTGGGTCAGCGCCAGGACATAGGCCTTGCTGCCGCCATACGTGCCATTCAACAGCTCGGGCGCCACGGCAGCGATCGACGAGATATTGATGATGGCGCCCGCACCACGCGCCACCATGCCCGGCGCCACGGCGTGCGTCAGCCGTGTCAGCGACAGCACGTTCAGTTGCAGCATATGGTCCAGGTCATCGGCCGAGGAATCGATCAGGCTCGCCGTGGCGCCCACACCTGCATTGTTGACCAGCAAGGTGATGCTGGTCTCAGTGCGCAAACGCTGTTCCAGCGCGCGCACATCGTCTGCCTTGCTCAGGTCGGCGGTCACGGTAGCAACCGTGCGGCCCGTTTCGCGGGCCAGTCTGGTTGCCAGCGCGTCCAGTTTGTCCGCGCTGCGCGCCACCAGCAATAAATCGTAGCCGCGGCGCGCCAGGCGTTCGGCATACATGGCGCCGATGCCGGTCGATGCGCCCGTGATCACTGCAGTACCTGTCTGGTTCAACGTCGTCATGATAAATCCTCTTTAGGTTGGGCATGCTCCCCGGCGCGTCGCGCCGACCTTTGCATGCATTGACAGGACCAGTGTAGAGGTTTAACCTTTAACCCGAATGACATAGAAACCTTAATTTGGGCCATCATGCATAAGACCATCGCCTTCGTCGTGTTTCCCGGCTTCCAGATCGTCGACCTGGCTGCCATCACCGTTTTCGAGCTGGCCAATAACTTGCCCGGCGGGCCACGCTACGACATCCAGATGCTGTCTGAACACGGTGGACTGGTGGCCAGTTCCTCGCTGGCCAAGGTCGATACCCTGCCGTTTTCACGGCATGACTACGATACCGTCCTGGTCGGCGGCGCCACCTCGGCCATCACCGCGACTGCCCCTTTCCTCGAGTTTTTGCGCCAGGCGGGCGCGGCGTCGCGGCGCATGGCCAGCATTTGCACCGGTGCAATGCTGCTGGCCGAGGCCGGTTTATTCGATGGCCGCCGGGTTACCACGCACTGGTGCCAGGCGCGCCAATTGCAGCGCGAATTTCCCAAGACCAAGGTGGAAGAAGACCGCATCTTCATCAACGATGGCAAATTCTGGAGTTCGGCCGGCATGACGGCCTGTATCGACCTGGCCCTGGCCCTGCTGGAAGCGGACGCGGGCGTCGAGATCGCCCGCACGGTGGCGCGCCAGATGGTGGTGTATCACCGGCGCAGCGGCGGGCAATCGCAGTTTTCCGCGCTGCTGGAACTGGAACCGAAGTCGGACCGCATCCAGAGCGCGCTCAGCTACGCAAAAGCCAACCTGCGCAAACCACTCAGCGTGGATGAACTGGCCGACGCGGCCCACTTGAGCCGGCGCCAGTTCAGCCGCAGTTTTCGCCTTGAAACGGGCCACTCACCCGCGAAAGCCGTAGAAACCCTCAGGGTCGAAGCGGCGCGCACGATGCTGGAACAAGGCAATCACGCGATCGACGTGGTGGCCCGCGAAAACGGTTTCGATGACCCGGAACGCATGCGCCGCGCCTTTATCCGCGCCTACGGCATGCCGCCGCAAGCGATCAAGCGCGGCTTGCGTCAAACGCAAGCGGCTTAAGAAGCTATTGCCGCCGGCATTTCCTCGGCCAGGCAATCGAGCAAGGCGCGCACCGAGGGCAGCAAACCCTGGCGGAATGGAAACACGGCATACAGATGCGAATCGGCCGCGCGCCACGCGGGCAGCACGCGCTGCAAGCGGCCGCTATGCTCTTCTTCGCGGCACACATATTCAGGCAAGGCCACCAGGCCCAACCCGGCACAAGCGGCATGCTTGAGCGCGACCATATCATTGCTGGCAAAGCGCGCTTGCACCGGCACGGCCAGCGCTGCTTCGTCCCCGTGATGCAACTGCCAGTGCTGCCGGGTTTCACGTCCGAAGATCAGGGCATCGTGGCTGGACAAATCCTGCGGTAGCAGTGGCTCACCGCGGCGTTCCAGATAGTCCGGGGCCGCGTACACGCGCCAGGACACGGCGCTCAGCCTGCGCTGCACCAGCGACGAATCGGGTAGCGGACTGGAATGGCCCCGTATCGCCAGGTCATAACCCGTGTCGATCAAGTCGGCCATGATGTCGCTGGCATGCTGCACCACGGTAATGCCAGGAAAACGGCGCATAAAGCCAGGCAAGATATCGCGCAAGGCAAATTGCGCCACCGTCACGGAAGTGCTGATGCGGATGATGCCGGCAGGCTCGCTCAAGCGGCGCCTTGCGATATTTTCCGTGAGCTCTGCTTCATGCAGCAACACTTGCGCCTGCGCATAGAATTCACTGCCCACATCAGTCAGGCCGAACTTGCGGGTACTGCGGTTCAACAGGCGCACATTCAAGTCGCTTTCCAGCTGCTGGACCCTGGCGCTGAGCGTGGACTTGGCCACGTGCAGCACTCGCCCGGCCGCCGTAAAGCCGCCATGGTTGACCACTTGCACGAAGTAAAAGACGTCATTCAGATTGAGCATGGCGCGATCTTCCCACATTTCCGAACAATCTGTCCGGGCCAGACTATCTTCCCCCACCATGGCAGCCTGACTACACTGATCGCATCATTCATCAGGAGGTCGAGCATGAGCTTACGTTTTTCCAATATCGTCACGGCGCGGCCCATGCCAGTCGGCACCGGTTGCACGATCGCGCAATTTCGCCATGACGCCTTCCAAGGCGCGGCCATGTCACCCTTCGTGATGGTCGACCATTTTCATATGTGGCAGCCGACCTTCGACGTGCATCCGCACGCAGGGTTTTCAGCCGTCACCTTGATGTTTGAAGATAGCCGGGGCGAAATGCTCAGCCGTGATTCACTGGGGCACCACAGCCAGTTCGGCGCCGGCGACCTGCACTGGACCCTGGCCGGCAGCGGCATCCTGCATACGCAACTGCCTGTCGGTGAAGAGGCCCATATCCACGCCTTGCAAATTTTCGTCAATCTGCCGGCGCGCCTGAAAAACCTGGCGCCCGACTCGTTTTGCGTGCCTGGCAAGCAGATGCCCATCATCGGCAAAGCCGGTGTCCGCGTGCGTATAGTGGCGGGCCAGGTGGGGCCGCTGGTGTCGCCAGCCAGCACGCCCACGCCGGTCTTGATGCTCGACATCAAGCTGCAAAGCATCGCCGAACCCTACGCGGTGGACTTGCCTGCCGGCTGGAATGCGTGGCTGCATGTGGTCAGCGGCCAGCTCGATATCGATGCGAGCATCAGCGTGCAGGCCGGCCAGGCCATTTGCGCGAGTGCAGCAGAAGCCAGCCAGCTCAGCTTGAGCACCACGGAAGAAGTCCATTGCGTGCTGCTGGCCGCCCCCAACATCGACGAAGCCGTCGTCACGCACGGCCCGTTTGTATTCGAGAGCAAAGCCTCGCTGCAGCAGGCGCTGGAACGCTTGCAAGCTGGCCATTTTGGGGAAGTTCCGGCTTAACACTATTTCTATCGGACATAAAAAAACGGCACCGGGATTTCTCCACGGTGCCGTTTTTGTTAGCAAGAAGCCAGATTACGCTTCGTCGCCCTGGTGTTGCTGGATTTCGATATCTTGCAACGCTTCGGCAGCTTCGCCAGCCAGCGAGGCTTTTTCTGCCAGCAGCAGTGCTTGACGTTCTTCCACTTCCCACGCTTCTTTCTCTTTGCGTGCGCGGTGGAAGGCCAGACCCGTACCGCCAGGAATCAGACGGCCGACGATGACGTTCTCTTTCAAGCCGCGCAGACCATCGCGCTTGCCCATGATCGCCGCTTCGGTCAGCACGCGGGTGGTTTCCTGGAACGATGCGGCCGAGATGAACGAATCGGTCGACAAGGATGCCTTGGTAATACCCAGCAAGACGTTCTCGTAGGTCGCAGGAATCTTGTTCTCCGACGTCACGCGATCGTTCTCGTCCAGCAGTTCCGAACGCTCTACCTGCTCGCCAACGATGTAGTTGGTGTCGCCGGCATTGACGATCTGTACACGGCGCAGCATCTGACGCACGATCACTTCGATGTGCTTGTCATTGATCTTCACGCCTTGCAGACGGTACACGTCCTGCACTTCGTCAACGATGTAACGTGCCAGTGCTTCGATACCCAGCAGACGCAGGATGTCTTGCGGATCGGCTGGGCCGTCCACGATCATCTCGCCCTTATTCACGACCTGGCCGTCATGCACCAGCACTTGTTTGTCCTTGGTGATCAAGAACTCATGCTTGTTGCCGTCCATGTCTGTGATTTCCAGACGTTGCTTGCCCTTGGTTTCTTTACCGAACGCAACCGTACCCGTGACTTCCGCCAGCATACCGGCGTCTTTCGGCGAACGTGCTTCGAACAGTTCAGCAACGCGTGGCAGACCACCGGTAATATCGCGCGTTTTTTGCGATTCGGTAGGAATACGTGCCAGCACTTCACCAACCGATACCTGTTGACCGTCTTTCACCATGATCAGCGCGCCGACCTGGAAGCCGATCGCCACCGAGTGTTCGGTGCCGGCGATCTTGACTTCTTCGTTGGCGTCGTTGATCAGCTTGACTTGCGGACGCAAGGTTTTGGTCAGCGAACCGCGACGTTTTGCATCGATCGCCACCAGAGTGGACAGACCGGTCACTTCGTCGACCTGACGGGCCACGGTGACGCCTTCTTCGACGTTCTCGAAACGCACTTGACCGGCGTATTCGGTAATGATCGGACGGGTCAGCGGATCCCACGTTGCCAGCGCCGTACCGGCCTTGATGACCATGCCGTCCTTGACGATCAGGGTCGCACCGTACGGTACTTTATGACGCTCACGCTCACGGCCATGGTCGTCGGTAATCAGCACTTCGCCGGAACGGGAAATGACGATTTGCGCGCCCTTGCCATTCGTCACGTAACGCATGGTTGCCGTGAAGCGGATGGTACCGTTCGATTTGGCTTCTACCGACGATGCCACTGCTGCACGCGATGCCGCACCACCAATGTGGAAGGTACGCATGGTCAGCTGGGTACCAGGCTCACCAATCGACTGCGCAGCCACCACACCGACTGCTTCACCGGCGTTGACCAGCAAGCCACGGCCCAGGTCGCGACCATAGCACTTGGCGCACAGGCCGAAGCGCGTATCGCAAGTCAACGGCGTACGCACCTTGACTTCGTCGATCGACAGACGCTCGATCTCTTCGACCATGTCTTCGTCCATCAGGGTACCGGCGTCATACAGGGTTTCCTGGGTTTCAGGATTGACGACGTCATGCACCACCACACGGCCGAGGATACGGTCGCGCAACGGTTCGATGACTTCACCACCTTCAACCAGGGCCTTCATGACGGTACCGTTGGTGGTGCCGCAATCGTCCTCGATAACCACCAGATCTTGCGTAACGTCAACCAGACGACGCGTCAGGTAACCGGAGTTAGCCGTTTTCAGCGCCGTATCGGCCAGACCTTTACGTGCACCGTGGGTCGAAATGAAGTACTGCAAAACGTTCAGACCTTCGCGGAAGTTCGCGGTAATCGGCGTTTCGATAATCGAGCCATCCGGTTTGGCCATCAGACCACGCATACCGGCCAACTGACGAATCTGGGCTGCGGAACCGCGCGCGCCGGAGTCGGCCATCATGTAAATGGCGTTGAACGATTCTTGCGTCGACTTGGTGCCATCGCGCTTGACGACATCTTCGACTTTCAGCTGGTCCATCATGGCCTTGCCGACTTCGTCCGAGGTTTTGCCCCAGATGTCGACTACCTTGTTGTAACGCTCGCCGGCGGTCACCAGACCCGAAGCGTATTGCTGTTCGATCTGCTTGACTTCCGATTCGGCCGTCGCGATCAGGGTCACTTTTTGAGGTGGTACCAGCATGTCGTCGACGCAGATCGAAATACCTGCGCGCGTCGCCAGGCGGAAGCCCGATTGCATCAGTTTGTCTGCGAACACAACGGTGGCGCGCAGGCCGCACTTGCGGAACGACGTGTTGATCAGCTTGGAAATTTCTTTCTTTTTCAGCGCGCGGTTCAGTACGGAGAACGGCAAGCCTTTAGGCAGAATTTCCGACAGGATCGCACGGCCTACCGTGGTTTCGTAGCGGGTGATGGTTTTTTCGAATACGCCGGTTTCAGCGTTTTTCGGGTATTCGGTGATACGCACGGTAACGCGGGTCGTCAGTTCGACTTCCTTGTTATCGTAGGCGCGGATCACTTCGGAGACGTCAGGGAACAGCATCCCTTCGTTCTTCGCATTGATCGCTTCGCGGGTCGCGTAGTACAGACCGAGCACGATATCCTGCGACGGCACGATCGACGGTTCGCCGTTCGATGGGAACAGGATGTTGTTCGATGCCAGCATCAGGGTGCGTGCTTCCATCTGCGCTTCGATCGACAGAGGAACGTGGACCGCCATTTGGTCACCGTCAAAGTCGGCGTTGAATGCCGCGCAGACGAGTGGATGCAACTGGATGGCCTTGCCTTCAATCAGCACTGGCTCGAAAGCCTGGATACCCAGACGGTGCAAGGTTGGTGCGCGGTTCAACATGATCGGATGTTCACGGATCACGTCTTCCAGGATGTCCCATACGACCGGCTCTTGAATCTCGACCAGCTTTTTAGCGGCCTTGATCGTGGTAGCCAGACCCATCAGTTCCAGTTTATTGAAAATGAATGGTTTGAACAGTTCCAGCGCCATCAGTTTCGGCAAGCCGCACTGATGCAGTTTCAATTGCGGGCCCACGACGATCACCGAACGACCGGAGTAGTCGACGCGTTTACCCAGCAAGTTTTGACGGAAACGGCCGCCTTTACCTTTGATCATCTCTGCCAGCGACTTCAGCGGACGCTTGTTGGCGCCGGTCATCGCCTTACCGCGACGGCCGTTGTCCAGCAGCGAATCGACTGCTTCTTGCAGCATGCGCTTTTCGTTGCGCGTGATGATCTCTGGAGCGCGCAGCTCCATCAGGCGTTTCAGACGGTTGTTACGGTTGATGACGCGGCGATACAGATCGTTCAGATCCGAGGTCGCAAAACGGCCACCATCCAGCGGTACCAGCGGACGCAGTTCCGGCGGCAGCACTGGCAGCACTTCCATGATCATCCAGTCAGGCTTGATGCCCGAACGTTGGAACGCCTCTAAAACTTTAAGACGTTTCGCGTATTTCTTGATCTTGGCTTCGGATTTCGATTCCTTCAGTTCCACGCGCAGGGTTTCGGCATCGCGGTGGATGTCGATCGAGCGCAGCAGTTCACGGATACCTTCGGCGCCCATGAAAGCGGTGAAGTCGTCGCCGTACTCTTCGTACTTGGCGGCGTAGTCGTCTTCCGACATGATCTGGCACTTTTTCAGCGGGGTCATGCCTGGATCGGTCACGACATATGCTTCAAAGTACAGCACGCGTTCGATGTCCCGCAGGGTCATGTCCAGCACCATACCCAGACGCGATGGCAGCGATTTCAGGAACCAGATGTGCGCGGTTGGCGAGGCCAGTTCGATGTGCCCCATGCGCTCACGGCGCACTTTGGCCAAGGTGACTTCAACGCCGCACTTTTCGCAGATCACGCCGCGGTGTTTCAGGCGTTTGTATTTACCGCACAGGCATTCGTAGTCCTTGATCGGGCCAAAGATCTTGGCGCAGAACAGGCCATCGCGCTCAGGCTTGAAGGTACGATAGTTGATGGTTTCCGGCTTCTTGACTTCGCCGTAGGACCACGAACGGATTTTCTCAGGCGAAGCGAGACCGATCTTGATTGCATCGAAGGTCTCGTTAGTCTGTACTTGCTTGAATAGATCGAGCAGTGCTTTCATGTATCACTCCAGAGGTGATTAAATTTCTATATTCCTGAGACTACATTGCCCGGCATGGTTTCCCAGCCGGGCTTTGTGTTTCCCAAACCAAATGACGCTTATTGGGTCAATAAGCCTGTCTTTTAGTTGCGTTCGAGATCGATATCGATACCCAGCGAACGGATTTCCTTGACCAGCACGTTGAACGACTCAGGCATGCCGGCGTCGATCACGTGGTCGCCTTTGACCAGGTTCTCGTACACTTTGGTACGGCCATTCACGTCATCGGACTTGACGGTCAACATCTCTTGCAAGACATACGACGCGCCGTACGCTTCCAGTGCCCACACTTCCATCTCACCGAAGCGCTGACCACCGAACTGGGCTTTACCACCCAGCGGCTGTTGCGTGACCAGCGAGTAAGGTCCGGTCGAACGGGCATGCATCTTGTCATCGACCAAGTGATGCAGTTTCAGCATGTGCATCACGCCGACAGTGACCTTGCGCTCGAACGCTTCACCGGTGCGACCGTCATACATGGTCACCTGGTTTTTCGAAGCGGTCATGCCCAGGTTCTTGGCGATGTCGTCCGGATACGCCAGGTCCAGCATGCGGCGGATTTCGGCTTCATTCGCGCCGTCAAACACTGGGGTAGCGAATGGAACACCTTTTTTCAGGTTTTCCGCCAGCTTCATGATCTCTTCGTCGTCGAACTGATCCAGCTCTTCGGCGCGGCCATTGTCGTTGTAGATCGTGGTCAGGTACTTGCGTACTTGCTCGACCTTGGTTTGCGCCTTCAGCATTTCGCCGATGCGGATACCCAGACCCTTGGCAGCCCAGCCCAAGTGAGTCTCGAGAATCTGACCAACGTTCATCCGCGAAGGAACGCCCAACGGGTTCAGCACCACGTCCGCTGGCGTGCCGTCGGCCATGTATGGCATATCTTCCACAGGAACAATACGGGAAACCACACCCTTGTTACCGTGGCGACCTGCCATCTTGTCGCCCGACTGCAGGCGGCGTTTCACGGCCAGGTACACCTTGACCATTTTTTGCACGCCTGGTTGCAGCTCATCGCCTTGCGTCAGTTTCTTGCGCTTCTCTTCGAAGGCCAGATCGAACTGGTGACGCTTCTCGTTGATCGATTCCTTGATCGCTTCCAGCGCTACCGCTGCATCGTCGTCCGCAGGGCGGATGTCGAACCAGTGGTATTTGTCCAGATCGGCCAGGTACTCCTTGGTGATCTTGGCGCCTTTGGCCAGCTTTTTAGGGCCGCCGTTGACAACTTTGCCGATCAGCATTTTTTCCAGACGCTGGAAGGCATCGCCTTCAACGATACGCATCTGGTCATTCAGATCCAGACGGAAGCGTTTCAGTTCGTCATCGATAATTTGCTGGGCGCGTTTGTCGCGCACGATACCTTCACGGGTGAAGACTTGTACGTCGATCACGGTACCGATCATGCCCGAAGGCACGCGCAGCGAGGTGTCTTTTACGTCCGAAGCTTTTTCGCCGAAAATCGCGCGCAGCAGCTTCTCTTCCGGGGTCAGCTGGGTTTCGCCTTTAGGCGTTACCTTACCAACCAGCGTGTCGCCGGCCTGTACTTCAGCGCCGATATAGACGATACCGGACTCATCCAGACGTGCCAGCTGATTTTCAGCCAGGTTCGAGATGTCGCGCGTGATTTCTTCCGCGCCCAGTTTGGTATCGCGTGCAACAACCGACAACTCTTCGATATGAATCGAGGTGTAGCGGTCGTCTTTCACGACGTTTTCCGAGATCAGGATCGAATCCTCGAAGTTCAGACCATTCCATGGCATGAACGCCACGGTCATGTTCTGGCCCAGAGCCAATTCACCCAGGTCGGTCGATGCGCCGTCGGCGATCACGTCGCGCTTGGCAACACGGTCGCCCACTTGCACGATAGGACGCTGGTTGATGTTGGTGTTCTGGTTCGAACGGGTGTACTTGATCAGGTTATAGATGTCGACGCCCACTTCACCAGCTTGCGCTTCGTCATCGTTGACGCGAATCACCACACGGCCTGCATCGATGTAATCAACGATACCGCCACGCAGTGCTTGTACCGTGGTGCCCGAGTCGACCGCTACAGTGCGTTCGATACCGGTACCAACCAGCGCTTTTTCAGGACGCAAGCAAGGCACAGCCTGGCGTTGCATGTTGGCGCCCATCAATGCACGGTTCGCATCATCGTGTTCGAGGAATGGAATCAGCGAGGCAGCGACGGAAACGATCTGGCCAGGCGCCACGTCCATGTACTGGATGCGCTCTGGGGATACCAGGATGGTTTCGCCAGCTTCACGGGCCGATACCAGTTCATCGGACAACATGCCTGCGTCGTTGATGGTCGCATTCGCCTGAGCGATGATGTAGCGGCCTTCTTCGATGGCGGACAGGTAGTCGATCTGGTCGGTGATCTTGGAGCCTTCTACCTTGCGGTATGGGGTTTCCAGGAAGCCGTATTCATTCAGGCGGGCGTACAGAGCCAGCGAGTTGATCAGACCAATGTTCGGACCTTCCGGTGTCTCGATCGGGCAGACGCGGCCGTAGTGGGTCGGATGCACGTCGCGCACTTCAAAGCCTGCGCGTTCGCGTGTCAGACCGCCGGGTCCCAGAGCCGATACGCGGCGCTTGTGGGTAATTTCCGACAGAGGATTGGTTTGGTCCATAAACTGCGACAGCTGGGACGAACCGAAGAACTCGCGGATTGCAGCCGAAATCGGCTTCGAGTTGATCAGGTCATGCGGCATCAGGTTGTCGGCTTCGGCCTGGCCCAGACGTTCCTTGACTGCGCGCTCAACACGTACCAGACCGGCACGGAATTGATTCTCAGCCAGTTCGCCCACGCAACGTACGCGACGGTTACCCAGGTGATCGATATCGTCGACTTCGCCGCGGCCATTGCGCAGTTCCACCAGGATCTTGATCACGGCCAGCACGTCTTCGTTCGACAGGGTCATGGCGCCAGTCAGTTCATCACGGCCGATACGGCGGTTGAACTTCATGCGGCCCACGGCCGACAGGTCGTAGCGGTCCGAGTTGTAGAACAGGCCATTGAACAGCGCTTCAACGGAGTCTTCCGTTGGCGGTTCGCCTGGACGCATCATGCGGTAGATCGCCACTTTCGCTGCCATCTGGTCAGCGGTGTCGTCGATACGCAGGGTTTGCGAGATGTACGCACCTTGATCCAGGTCGTTGGTGTACAAGGTCTGGATTTCGGACACGTTGGCGTCGCGCAGACGGCCCAGCAGGTCTTCGGTCAGCTCATCGTTGGCGGAAGCAACAACTTCACCGGTGTCGCCATCGACGATGTTTTTCGCCAATACGCGGCCCAGCAGGTAGTCTTCCGGTACGGAAATGTGTTTGATGCCAGCCGATTCGATATCACGCACGTGTTTGGCGTTGATACGCTTGTCTTTCAGCACCAGGGTCTTGCCCGACTTGTCGACGATGTCGAAACGCGCAACTTCACCGCGCAGACGCTCGGCAACGAATTCCATCTCCGCGCCTTCGGAGCGCAGGTTGAAATTGTCGAAGACAAAGAAATTAGCCAGGATTTGCTCGTGCGACATGCCGATTGCTTTGAGCAAAATCGTCACTGGCATCTTGCGGCGGCGGTCGACGCGGAAGAACAGGATGTCTTTCGGGTCGAACTCGAAGTCCAGCCACGAACCGCGGTAAGGAATGATACGTGCCGAGAACAGCAGTTTACCGGACGAGTGAGTCTTGCCGCGGTCGTGCTCGAAGAACACGCCAGGCGAACGGTGCAACTGGGAAACGATCACACGCTCAGTGCCGTTGATCACGAAGGAACCGGTGGTCGTCATGAGCGGCAATTCGCCCATGTAGACTTCCTGTTCTTTCATTTCCTTGACGACTGGCTTGGTTGGCGATTCCTTGTCCAGGATCACCAGACGCACTTTCGCGCGCAGCGGCGACGCGAACGTCAGGCCACGTTGTTGGCATTCTTTGACGTCAAAGGCAGGATCGCCCAGAACGTACGACAAGAATTCGAGACGCGCAAAACCATTGTGCGACACGATAGGGAAAATCGAAGTGAAGGCCGACTGCAGGCCATCGTTCTTGCGGCCGGACGGTGCTATGTCCTCTTGCAAGAAGCTATGATAAGACTCGAGCTGGGTCGCCAGCAGGAACGGAACGTGGTGAACGTTGGCGCGCTTCGCGAATGATTTGCGAATGCGTTTCTTCTCAGTAAATGAGTAGTGCATGGACACTCCGTGAGTGACAGAAAGGATAGAAAATTCAGGTTTTGCAAGTGTTCATTTGCAACGCTGCGTGTGACACAGACGAAACCTCAAGGCTCTGCTTTCCGGCTTGAATCGAACAAAACTGCGACAGATATTGCTACAAGACGCTACAAATACATTACAAATACAATGCAGACGACAAAGGAGCCAAAGTCGGATTTCCCCCCTTGCAAGGGGAAATCTCAGACTTTGGCTCGGGCGCTAAACTGACGCCAGTACAGATATTACTTGATCGAAGCGGTTGCGCCGGCTTCTACCAGTTTCTTCTGTGCTGCTTCAGCGTCGGCTTTCGAAACGCCTTCTTTCACAGTTTTTGGTGCGCCATCGACCAGGTCTTTAGCTTCTTTCAAGCCCAGGCCGGTGATTTCGCGAACTGCTTTAATGACGCCAACTTTGTTTGCGCCGAAGGTGTCCAGAACAACGTTGAACTCGGTTTGCTCTTCAGCAGCTGCAGCTACTGCGCCGCCGGCTGCTGGAGCAGCCATAGCTGCTGCCGACACGCCAAATTTTTCTTCGAAAGCTTTTACCAGGTCGTTCAGGTCCATTACGGACATGGCGCTAACTGCTTCCAGGATATCGTCTTTGCTAATTGCCATTTTGAAACTCCTAAATTTATTACGTTAGTTACATCAGATTGGTACTGAGAGAAAAAAGCGCGCGCTATTAAGCGGCTGCTGGGGCTTCTTCCACTGCTGCTTCTGCAGGAGCGGCGCCTTCGCCTTTTTTCGCTGCCAGAGCAGCCAGACCACGTGCAAAGCCCGACACCGGAGCCAGCATAACGCCCAACAGCTGCGAAATGAGGACTTCACGGGAAGGAATACTCGCCAGAGCTACGACAGCCGCTTTATCAAGCGATTTGCCGGCGTAGTTACCTGCCGTGATGACCAGTTTGTCGTTGGTTTTAGCGAAGTCAGCGATGACTTTAGCTGCTGCAACGGCATCGTCCGAGATCGAGTAGATCAACGGGCCGGTCATGGAATCGGCGAGGCTGGCGAATTGGGTGCCTTCGACGGAGCGACGAGCCAATGTGTTTTTCAACACACGCAGGTACACGCCTTGGGCACGTGCTTTAGCACGCAGTTGCGTCAAGTGACCAACCTGGATGCCACGATATTCGGCCACGACGATAGTTTGCGCAGTTGCTACTTGTGCGGAAACTTCGGCGACGACGGCCTTTTTGTCATTCAGATTGAGACTCACGGTCAACCTCCTTAAATGATGTTCGACACTCTTTACCGAGTGGTAAAGCGTCTTGCATCGGTTCGAACACGGCGTCCGAAGTCAAGAAGTACTAAACTGAGCGGATGGATTCACGCAGCATGAGGACTACAAAACTTGTTCGGGTACACCATCTGCGTTGGGCACTTCCCGTTGCCGGAAAGCCTATTAACCTTCTGTACCTGCTGTCCCAGTCGGCCCAACGGTCTTTGATTGTCTGCCTGCACGGTGAAAACACCACGCAGACAGCCCAAAGATGCGCCCGCAGCGCCCGAAGGCGCCACAGGACTTGATTCTTTACTTAAGCTGCCAGGCTAGCCTGGTCGATACGGACGCCAGCGCCCATGGTCGACGACAGCGAGACTTTGCGCAGGTACACGCCTTTGCTCGATGCTGGTTTAGCTTTGTTCAGGGCGTCGATCAGTGCGACCAGATTCGATTTCAGATCTGCGTCAGCGAACGATTTACGGCCGATGGTAGCGTGGATGATACCGGATTTGTCGGTACGGTACTGAACTTGACCGGCTTTCGCGTTTTTCACGGCGGTAGCGACGTCAGGAGTAACAGTGCCAACTTTCGGGTTAGGCATCAGGCCACGTGGGCCCAGGATCTGACCCAGGGTACCAACGATACGCATGGTATCTGGCGAAGCGATCACGATATCGAAAGGCATGTCGCCGGCTTTGATTTGCTCAGCCAGGTCTTCCATACCAACGATGTCGGCGCCAGCTGCTTTAGCAGCTTCAGCTTTGTCGCCCGACGCGAAAACAGCAACGCGTACGGTTTTGCCGGTGCCAGCTGGCAACACGACGGAGCCGCGTACCACTTGGTCGGATTTCTTAGGATCAACACCCAGTTGTACCGATACGTCGATCGATTCATTGAACTTGGCAGTTGCGCACTCTTTGATCAGCGCGACAGCATTGTCGAAACCATACGCTTTGGTGCGGTCGACTTTGGCTTTGAAAGCCTTGATACGTTTGGATAACTTAGCCATTATACAACACCTTCCACCGTGATACCGATCGAACGTGCGGAACCAGCGATGGTGCGTACAGCAGCATCCATGTCGGCAGCGGTCAGATCAGGGGTTTTCAATTTAGCGATTTCTTCAGCTTGTGCGCGGGTCAGCGTACCGACTTTGTCGGTATGTGGCTTCGGCGAACCTTTGGTGATCGCAGCAGCTTTTTTGATCAGGTAGGTTGCTGGAGGCGTCTTCATCACGAAGGTGAAGGACTTGTCAGCAAATGCGGTGATCACGACTGGGATCGGCATGCCTGGTTCCATACCTTGGGTCTGCGCGTTGAACGCTTTGCAGAATTCCATGATGTTCAGACCACGTTGACCCAGAGCTGGACCGATTGGTGGGGATGGGTTTGCTTTACCAGCTGGCACTTGCAGCTTGATAAAACCAATGATTTTCTTTGCCATGATGGCTCCTATCTTGGATTGAGTAGTAGCGCCCCGCCGATCCTACCCTGGCGGGGCTCCTCTGACCGGATTTCGCTAACTTGCCGCGGCGCTCCTGGTGGCGCTGCGGGCCTTGCGGCCCATGATGCTGATCTTGCTTAGACTTTTTCGACCTGGCCGAATTCGAGTTCTACTGGGGTAGCGCGGCCGAAAATGGTGACCGAAACGCGTACTTTGGATTTCTCGTAATTGACTTCTTCGACGTTGCCGTTGAAATCGGTGAAAGGACCATCTTTGATACGTACTTGCTCGCCCACCTCGTACAAGGTTTTTGGACGGGGCTTTTCCACACCCTCTTGCATCTGGCGCATGATGGCGTCGATTTCGCGCGCGGAGATCGGCGTCGGCTTGTTCGACTTGCCACCGATAAAGCCGGTAACTTTGCTGGTGTTCTTGACCAAGTGCCAGCTCTCGTCCGTCATTTCCATTTCAACCAGCACATAGCCAGGATAGAAACGACGCTCGGTAACCGACTTCACACCATTCTTGACTTCAACCACTTCTTCGATCGGCACCAGAATCTGGCCGAACTGGTCTTGCATGCCCGCGCGCTCGATACGCTCGGTCAGTGCACGCATGACGCTCTTTTCCATGCCGGAATAAGCGTGCACGACGTACCAGCGCTTGCTGCTCACCGGAACGCTCAGCGCTGCACCAGCATCCGTTGCCGGAGCGTCGCCCGCTACGGATTCACCCGTCGCTTCATCATGCACATTTTCGCTCATTATTTTTTCCAACCAAGAATTACGTCATACAACAGAAACTCAAGCAATTTATCCGTGCCCCACAGGAAAATCGCCATAACCAGCACGAAGGCAAACACGATCAAGGTGATCTGTGTAGCTTCTTTGCGGGTAGGCCAAACGACTTTCTTGGTTTCGCGCACAGCTTCTTTGGCGAAATTCAGGAATTCACGGCCGGTCGTCGAGATCCACAAGAGCGCAACAGCAATAAGCAAACCAGCCACAAGCGCGCCTGCGCGCACCAGAGCTGGTTGGCCTGCCAGGTAATAAAACCCGACTACTCCTGCAATCGCTGCCACTATTGCCAGCGCGACTTTTATCTTGTCACTCGACGTGCTAACGGTTTGCACGGATTGATTTGACATTTTTCTACTTTCGGTGCCCTGCACCTTGACGGTGGCAGGGACGGAGGGCATCGAACCCCCAACCTTCGGTTTTGGAGACCGACGCTCTGCCAATTGAGCTACGTCCCTACGTAAAACTTTAGTGGAGCGCTATTCTACCACCCAAGACGCCTCGGGTGGAAGCATAACATTTCCTTATGCGAGGATTTTTGCAACCACGCCGGCGCCGACGGTACGGCCGCCTTCACGGATAGCGAAGCGCAGACCTTCTTCCATCGCGATCGGGTTGATCAGCTTGACGGTGATCGACACGTTATCGCCTGGCATAACCATTTCTTTGTC
>NZ_JACHCL010000011.1 GCF_014200725.1 Janthinobacterium silvisoli | reverse complement strand
TGGATACGGCCACATCAGTTCAATCACGGATTGGCACCGGCCGTCACCGAAGAAAAACTTAACGTAGTGTCCGGGATGGGTTGACCACTACACTTTCCATACAGCGATTTTTTCCAGCGCCCATGCAAAACTCTGCCGAGACTTCTTCAGCTCGGTCAATTCGTCGTCCGTCCAAGAAAGTATGGTCGCGCGAAGCAGCGCCAATGTCGCTGCTGGGTCAGCCTCAGCCAACACATTGACGAACGCGGAGCCATTCTCCGAAATCAGAAATTCCCGATTGCTGAAAAGGCCGCTGCTCGGATGAAGGACGGATTTCACAACATCGCGCGCCGATTCGGATCCCTGTGCGTATATGAACGAACGCATGAACCACGCGTAGAGGCTTTCTGGCATGCCCTCCATCATCGCGGAGACGCTGGCGCTCGCGCCGTAATTGCTCCACCAATCCGTCCACAAATAGATTCGGAGGGCCGGCGGAACAATTCGAAGTGTTCGATCGCCTTGGAGAATTTTGCGTTGTCGATAGTAGCTGCCACGTTTTGAGGGCCTTGCGACTGGTTGAATTATTGTGTCCATAATCGAGTTTGTGGACACAATCGATTTGTGTCTCAACCTCAAATCATGCCGGCATCGACATGGGCCGTACAGACGGCGCTGGCTTTACGCTTACCACTGAAGATGCCTTCGACCAATACATATCCACTATTGCGGCGAAATGCAGCATGGGCGAGAGGACCGTTCAACTGCTATTTCGCTTCACGCTTAAGTGTGTTTTGGTCTCGGTGCCACTTCACAAAATCCACTTCGGCATGCCGTAGGCCCATTTCTTGAATTTCTGCCTGCGCCGTTTCGATCTTGGCAAAGGCGCGGAGGGGGTAGAAGACTCGTGGCGATTCACTTGCACTTGCCACGTGCCTTTGCCAGAGCCACAAAGGGTAAAGCGTAAACGCCACGAACTTCAACAAATAGTATGGAGGTAGACTGTCTCTTAAGGCCATCGGAGTGAAGGCAGTCGGGAACCTCAGCATCCTTTACGGCTTTCTCGAAGCGGCGGAATGCCTCACTCTGAGGCGATAACGTATACCGCGACGCTAATTCAGGAGGCATAGAGGGGGCAGCTACATCACTCGGATTTTCTTTCAAAACGGACAAATCAAATTCCAATGACAGTGCTGAGTTCTTTATTGCATTGCTAATTATATCACTATTGTTGATGTATTTACCTTGCACCATTGAGTTGTTGCCACAGTTAGTGGGCTCTAGTAAGCATGCAGTC
Organism: Janthinobacterium silvisoli; assembly: GCF_014200725.1. Classification (GTDB taxonomy): domain Bacteria; phylum Pseudomonadota; class Gammaproteobacteria; order Burkholderiales; family Burkholderiaceae_D; genus Janthinobacterium. The sequence continues at coordinate 101,679 of NZ_JACHCL010000011.1, read as the reverse complement.
TCCTCAGTGCTCGGGCTAGCTCTTGCCGATCCCCAATACACTAAAAAAAAATAAAAAGCGAATGGAAATATTTTTTTCATAAGTAAACGAAACGTTGTAAAAATAAATTCTTTTTTTGGCAAAAAAATGGACAAAAAATATTGTCTACAGTATATTTATGACGTCAACGTGCACGGCGACACTCTTATTCAATTTTATAAAGGAAAACTACAATGAAAAATAAATTTTCTATTCATGCCGTTGAACTCAGTAGCCGTCTCGAAGAACAAAGCGCACTGGTAGCTGTGGTCGGTGTAGTCGCCACTATTGCTGCTTCGAGTGCATTTGCGGTCGATGGTAGCTGTAGAGAAACTGGCACCGACGGCGGTGCCGACTGCCCCTCTGGCTCATGCAGTATCATAAATTGGTAATTTGTTTTAAGCTAGGAAAATACGGCGCTTCTGCGCCGTTTTCTATTATCAGAGAAAAGTAAGCTCAATGATTAATGACGTTTGCGTATTTAACAACAACCAAAATGGCTACGTTTTAGCACATAAGGGCAAGCACTTTAGCATATCTGAAGAAACAGCAATTTTACTAAATATTCTGAAAATTTATCCAGAACATCCAACAAACTTCATATCTCAAAAATTGACTGAGCAACTCGGATATACCGTCACGCCTGAAGAAATTACGGCAGCAATCGATGAGCTACAAGAAATATTAGTAGCTAAAAAAGAAGTCGATGCCAGGTTTCGGTATTCGCTGGAAATTTTTTCGTCAGCGCTTCTTGAAAAAGTAACTCCTTTTCTTTCTTTTACATTTAAAAAATATTTTTTCATATTTTTCATACTTCTTATTTCAATATCTTTTGCAATAACCTGGACGTTGCCAGTAATTTCAGATATTTCTTTATTAACACCGATCATACTTATGGTCAGTGTCATTTTTCATGAGCTAGGACATGCAACGGCCTGCGCTTCAGCAAAAATACAGCCTGGTCCAATCGGCGTCGGCCTAAAAAATGGAATACCATTTTTTTTCACCGACGTTTCTAAAATTTGGTGTTCCACACGTAATGATAGAGTCAAAGTTGATGTAGGCGGTGTGTACTTCCAAGCAATATTCGGGGCACTAGTCGGTATCGCGGCAATTAAAATTCCTTCACTTACCCTTGCATCACGTCTAGTTTTTATGCTGTCATTAACATCGCTTCTTCCATATTTTAAGTTTGATGGATACTGGTTGCTAAGTGACTACTTAGGAGTTGACGATTTAAAATTATGGATTCGTCAGAACATAAATAGAAATTATGCTGGCTCAGTAAATACTAAAAATTTTATTTTGGCTCGAGCCTACAGTATCGGAGAATTAGTCGTGTTCATATGGCTAGCATTTTCTATGTACACTTTAATTTCCACAATTCTACAACCTATTTTTCAATCCGAAACAACAGCCAAATTTTTCTTTACGCCAAATACTAATTATTTATATATGGCATTGTCGATATTCTTGGTTTTTGTTTTTTTGCCAATAATATATGGCTTCTTACGTGCGATTACAATTGAAATTCTATTAATTTTTTCAAAAAATTTCTTTTTGTTGCTCTCATTTTATACCGCATCCATATTTCTCCGGATGACTATTGGCATACCTCTAAAAACAAAACATTCAAAATATATTAATGATATTTCGATGGCAATGTCACAAGTTACTCCGCGAATTACTGATCTGAATTTAACTGCAAAAATGGCGCTTACCGCTAAGTATAAAGAATTATTATGGCTATGGATTTTAAGTAGGATTGATGTAAAGGCTGGATGGCGTTTAATCAACCGAACTCATTCAAATTTAGATGCAGCGGTTCTTCAGCAGATTGCCCGCCTAGATTCCGGAGCTATATTAGCGGCTCCACATTTTGGATCTTTCTTGACAGGAGCATTTTTTGTTGTCGATTTTCTCCATAAAAATGGAAAAAAAGTTAATTTATTATATCGCGATCCTTTACTAAACCCTGATAACAAGCAATTTGAAGATTTTTATCGCCGGTATCTGCCAGATGTTTCAATAATATTTGATAATAAACGCGGCATATTAAACGCAGCGCGATGCTTAAAGAATGGTGAAATTCTTATAATAATGCCTGACGTTTTTTTAGGCAACAACTTTACTCCAGTAAATTTTCTGGGAAATAAAATCGGCGTAATGCCTGGAATCGAGTTTTTTAGCGCTCGGTATAGAGTACCTGTGTATCCAGCCTTTAGTCATTTTAGCGGTATTTTAAATATAAAAATTCATATAGAGTCAGCACTCCATCATAGCGATAATTTGAGTGAAGGAAGTGATAGATTAATGCAAAGATTTTTTTTCATACTAGAATGTTGGATACGAAACAAACCGTTCGAATGGCATGCTTGGCGGGAGTTTCTTCATGCAAAAAAATATTAAAAAAGGTTTATGAAATTATGACTAAACGTAAAATAATTTTAGCTCTATGCGCAACTCATTTTTTATTTAACAACGCAGGAGCCCAGAACTCCGCCGTTGAAAATTTAATCGAAGATACATCGCAGGTTGTGCAGATTAAAAATTATCGTGATCCAGAATTGAAATCTTATCAAAAAATACTGAAAGCGATTGATGAGTTCGAGAAGTATAAAAACCTAGCACCATCTTCATCGTTAAAATTTAGGTTAATTTTTCCACGAAATGGAAAAATTAGCAAACCAACTTTACGCCTTGTGGATAATGATAAGTCAATAGATATTCCAGTGTCTTCAGATGGCATCTTTGAAGTAAAGCGTATTGACGAATTTAACCACAAGGAAGCGGAACTAATCGTTAACACAAAGAAGGGAGAAGTGCGTTGGCGACCAGAAGTGCGTAGCTCAAATGTAGATGTGGAGAACCGTAGGCTCGGTGATCTGCGTGTCGAATGCCAGATACGTTGGGTGTTAGAAAAAGACGAACTCTCTTTTATCCAGCGCAGCTTTTTTAGTGTGCTCGGCGGACCGTGCGAATCGTCAAAAATAAATACATACTACTTGGTCACTCAACCCATTTCTTCAGTTGTGATAAAAGAAGGTGAAGAAACAAGCGAAGTAAAAGTTTGGCACGGTGGTTACTCTTACCTTCCACCAATTAGTGAAAAAAATTGGTCAAATGATGCTGTTTTGATTTTTGAGAGGAATAAATTTTGAAATCACCGTGTGCTATTTTATCATTACTAATAATTTTATCTATTACGGCGTGTGGTAACGAAAAACCAGGAACCACCCTCATCGCAGGTAAAGTCGTGGATGGTGAGTATAGAATTTTGAAAGAGTCGTTCAATAAAGACAAATCCATTAATGTTTTGCAAATCATCAATTTCTCGTGTGTACATTGTTATAATGCTTGGCAAGAACTAAAAGAAATTAATAAAACTAGAACATCTAAATTTTCGATTGAGACGATACCTATTGCGTTTGCTAAAGATCGGGACGATGTGGTGCGTATTTTTTATTTAGCTATAGCAAAAAATAACGAAAAATTAGTAATTGACGAGATTTTTTCCGCTAAATTTAAAGAAAAATTAGATTTTCAGAAAACTAATGATCTGAAAATATTGGCAAAAAAACTCGGTGTTTTAAATGAATATATTCTAGAATCATCCGAGCATTCAGTTAATTTGATAATGAAGCGTGAAAAAGATTTTGCTCATTCTATTGGGGCAGAAAGTACACCAATCTGGATTGTAAATCAAAAAATTAGCATTAAACCTTCAAAAGAAAATTTAAATAAAATTCTGGCGGATATTAGTTCCTAGTTTTTTATTTTCAACGTTATCGGCTTTGTTGCACAAATCGTACCGTTCAGCCATCGAGCGTGGACGCGGGGTAAACTGACGGCATGACTGCTCCAGCAAAACCAAAGTACCGAACGACCAATTGGAAAGACTACAACACGGCGTTGAAGGCACGCGACTCGCACGCAAGCATGGCGTCGGTGCAAGCCAGTTGTTAAACTGGCGTAAGCTCGAACGGGAAGACGCGCTAACGGCGGTCACTGCTGGCAAATCGGTGGTGCCGGCGAGCGAACTGGCTGCTGCGCGCGCAGATATACGTTCAATTTTTTGGATGCTTAATTTTGCCTACCTGATACAAGTCAAATTGCAGCTGCATTTCGCTCCAAATTTCTGAACTGGTACCAAAAACATCGCCAAGGCGAAGCGCCATATCATGAGAAATTCTTACTGCCCCAGTGATCACCTGTTGAAGCGTAACATGGTCAACACCTAGGCGCGTAGCTGCATCGGGAATTGTCATTTCACCGAGAAACTCTCTAATCACTTCGCCGGGATACGGCGGGTTGTGCTGGCGACTCATAGTAAAAATCCGTAAAAAAAATTTAATAATAGTCGAAATAGCCAAAAATGGGGCTTGCAGCTCAATTCCATTGGATTTAACACAAGCATGCGTATCCTGCCCTCACTCTAAAATCTCGTCCTTTTAGAAAATTTAAGTACATCTCAATGATTTTCTAAAACGCGTCCTAAGCACCCTCAGAACAAGGCCAGAGCACTCGCACAGCAGGCCCAGAGCAAGCTCAAAGTACACTTACAGCAAGTCCGGAGCAAGCCCAGACCAATCTCAAAGCAAGCCCAAGGCAACGTTAGACTTATTCAATTTAGCACGGTAGTGCGAAATTGCAGGAGTGAATGTAGCTACATTCACATATCCTGCCCATTACCTCACCGTTCCTTTTTCGGTTCCACCCGTTGTTGCGTAAGCGTAAAGCCAGCGCCGTCTTGAACCCGGCAATGAATTAGAAGATGATGGCATCACACCGCTGGGAAGCGGCGTGTTGTTTAAGCCGAAGGGAGCTGCGCGGCGCAGTTCCAGGGTAGGAAGTCGTCGACCCGATTGACCGGATGATCGGCGATGTGGGTCAGCACATGGCGCAGCCAGGCCTCGGGGTCAACACCGTTGAACTTGGCCGTGCCGATCAGTGAGTAGACGGCGGCGGCAGGCTCGCCACCGCTGTCGGCGCCAGCGAACAGGTAGTTGCGCCGGCCGATGGCAACGCCACGCAGCGCCCGTTCAGCGGCCGAGTTGTCGATCTCGATGACGCCGTTGTCGCAGTAGCGCAGCAACGCCGGCCACAGATTGAGCGCGTACTGGATCGCGGACGCCGTGTCCGACTTGCGCGACAGCTTTTCAAGCGTAGCGCGTAGCCAGCTGCCGAAGTCGTCGAGCAATGGCCGTGATCGTTGCTGGCGCACCTGCTGTCGTTCATGCGGCGGTTTGCCGCGTATCTCGGACTCGATCACATACAGCTCGGCGATCCGGCGCAGGGCCTCGGTCGTGATGGCCGATGGTCTGGCTGCATGCAGATCGTGGAACTTGCGGCGCGCATGCGCCCAGCACGCCGCTTCCTGTATCGTGCCGTCGACATACAGTGTATTGAAACCGGCATACGCATCGGCCTGCAGCACGCCCTTGAAGTTGGCCAAATGAGTTTGCGGATGGATGCCTTTGCGGTCCGGCGTGTAGGCGAACCAGACCGCTGCCGGCGTGCTGTCGCCGGACGCGCTGTCGTCGCGCACGTAAGTCCACAACCGCGCCGTCTTGGTCTTGCCGTTGCCCGGGGCCAGCACGGGAATCGGGGTATCGTCGGCATGCAGCTTGGCGCCGGCCAGCACGTGACGGCGGATCACATCCACCAGCGGGCGCAGCAGCGCGCTGGCCGCGCCGACCCAGTTCGCCAGCAGCGCGCGTTCCAGTTCGACGCCTTCGCGGGCATAGATCACCGATTGGCGGTACAGGCAGATGGTCGGCGAACTTGGCCACCAGGATGTGTGCCAGCAGGCCCGGTCCGGCAATGCCGCGCGCAATTGGTCGGCTCGGTGCGTGCGCCTGCACGATGGCGTCGCAGCACTTGCACGCCAGTTTCGGACGCACATGACGGATCACGCGGAAGCTGGCGGGCACGAATTCGAGTTGCTCGGCAACGTCCTCGCCCAACTGGCGCAGCCCGCCACCGCAGGCCGGGCAAGCTTCGGCCTCTGGTCGATACACGCGTTCTTCGCGCGCCAGGTGCTCCGGCAGCGGTTTGCGCGCCGACCTGGTGCGCGGCGCCTTGTCTGCCGGCGGGCGCTCGCGCTCGGCCTCACCCTCGGTCGCCTGCAGGTCTTCCAGTTGTAATTCCAGCTGTTCGATCTGGTGGTCCAGCTTCTCGGATTTGCGACCGAACTGCATGCGCCGCAGCTTGGCGATCATCAGCTTCAAGTGCTCAATCTCGACTTCGGTCGTGGTCAGCTGGGCGCGCAAGTCTGCCACCTGGCCTTCGCTCTCGGTGATACGCTGCTCGGCCGCCAGCAGCAACGCCTTCAGGGCATCGATGTCGTTGGGCAGGTCGGCTGAATTGAGCATGCGCCAAGCTTACCGTGCGGACGACCAGCACGACTTACCGCGGACTGCAGATCGAGCAGCAAAACCCCGCTGGACAGGTACGCACAGAAATCCATGACGTGCTGGGCCAGTTGCGTCAGATAATCGACTCCGGCTCGCCACGCGGTACGACCAGCTTTAGTTATGAGCCATTCGGTAGTCTGCAAACTACGCTGGACCCGAACGGGAACAAGATCACGGTAGACTATGACACCTGGGGCCGCAAGACAGGCTTGCGTGATCCCGATCTGGGCTTTATCGAATATGCGCTCAATCCGGTGGGGCAGGTCTACCGGCAGATTAGCCCGGAGCAACGCGCCAGAGGTTGGCGCACCTGGATGTCCTACGACTTGCTGGGACGCATGACCGCGCGCTATGAAAGCGACCTGGAAAGCCATTGGATCTACGATACGGCGGCGAAAGGCGTGGGGCAGCTGGCGCGGGCATATACCGGCCAGCCTGCCACGCCCGACTATATCCGTACGCATACCTATGACAGCCTGGGCCGTCCGGCGCTGACGACACAGAAACTTTACGATGCACTGTACTCTGCCACGCCAACGTACGACGCGTGGGGGCGGCTGGTAAGGCAGGCTTACCAGCGTGGCAACGATGGGATTAAAGCGTTTGATTTTGCGTTCAACAGCTATGGCTACCCGTCGCGCATTGAGCGCGGCCCTCTGGTGCTGTGGCAGGCAACGCAGCAGGATGCCGCCGGACGCGTGCGCAAGGCGCTGCTGGGTAATGGATTGATCCAGAGTCGCGAGTTTAATTACTTTAGTGGCAAGCTATGGCATGGGGACATATCGACCGCAAGCGGCATAGTGCGCCTGCAGGAAGATTATGTCTATGATGTGCTGGGTAATGTGAAGAATCGCAGCCAGTACTGGGATAGCAATGGCTTCCAGGAGAGTTTCGACTACGATAGCCTGAATCGCCTGACGAGCAGCCAGGTGCTGGGTAAAACACAGCGTATCTTTACCTATGACGCCGCAGGCAATATCACCAGCAAGACTGGGGTGGGCACCTACGCGTACAGGGCGCAGGGCGAAACGGCGGTGCAGCCGCATGCGGTGCAAACCATTTCGGGTGTCCCTGGCGTGTATAGCTACGATGCCAATGGCAACTTGTTGAATGGCGGCGGCCGCACGACCACCTGGACCAGCTTTGACATGCCGCTGGCGATCACAAAAGGCACGATCACAGCAGCCTTTAACTACGGTCCAGAACACCAGCGCGTTGGGCAGTTGCGCCGCAATAGCCAGGCGGGAGGCGCCGATGAGCGTGTGGTCTATGCGGGCGCACAGGAGGTGGAGTCCGGCGTCAATGGCGGCCTGAAGGTGAAGACCTACTGGCCGAATGGGATCGGCGTGGAGATCGACCAGGGCGGCACGACGCAGCTGCACTGGATGTATGTCGACCGCCTGGGCAGTCCGATTGCCATGACCGGGGAAGACGGCGCGATTCGCACGGATGGCAGGCTGGAGTACGACGCCTGGGGCAAGCGCCGCAGTGTGGCCGACAACGACAATACTGACGACAGCATCGACGGTAAAATCGACAACCGCGGTTTCACCGGCCATGAAATGCTGGACCAGCTGGATCTGGTGCACATGAATGGAAGGGTGTACGATCCCTTGATCGGCAAGTTCATGTCGGGTGATCCGTTGATTCAGGAACCTCAGAACGGACAAAGCTATAACCGTTACGCTTATGTAGTGAACAACCCGACTAACCTGACAGACCCGACTGGGTTTGCGAGTATGACCCTTATGGGAGGCGGCGACTGGACTCCGATGGGTTCCATGCTGAGCTACGGGGGAGGCCGCCATGTTTGGTAATGCCGGTGCGCTCCCTAACCTAATTTCTGAAATTGCGAGAAGTTACGCAGCAACTAAAGCAACATCGCAGAGTGCTAGTGGAAATGGAACTGCCTCCGGCAGACAGGAGAACCTTGAAAAGGCGTCGGCAAACAGTGGCGGTGTTGGTGGCTGGCTCAGTGAGAAATTGAGCAATGCCGGCCAGATGATAAAGAATGGAGTATTGGGCGGCACTTTCTCGACCGATGCTGAAATGGCAGAGTGGGGAAATGGTTTCAAGGCCGCTCAAGCAAGTGGGGATGTAGCACAGTATTTACGTGACCATCCCATTGGTAACTCTTTGAAAGACGTTGCTTTGTTAGCCGCAACCCCGGCGGCAAGAGCGCTGCAAGGTGCTGTTATCAAAGAGGCGGAGGCGAGGGCTGCGTTGAGTGCAACTCAGCTTAGCGTTGATAGCAAGCTTTCTGGTTACCTGTTGAACGCTGAACATCCGGTAGGGGGCGCGAAGGCGAAGTGGTTTGAGCAAGCGCTAGGGTTCAACAAGTCCAATATGGATGGACTGTCAAAACAAATTGTCTTTGACCCCCGTAGTGCCATTGAAACCGGGGTAACGCAGTATGGGACGAAATTTAACCAAGTAATTCCTATCTCGGGAACAAACGGTCGAGTAATTGATGTGACGTTCGGTTGGATTCGAAATAATGATGGGATCACACGTCTTGTTACCGCGATTCCTACTCCGAGGTGAAATTAATCATGTACAACGAATACGATGTTGTGAAGTTGCGCGAAGATCGAGATGAAGATGGGTTAAAAAAAGGTGCTATCGGTGCGGTTTTAATCGTGCATGAAGCTGACCCTGTTGCCTATGAAGTCGAGTTCTGCGATTCAGAAGGCTTTACATTGGCGCTATTGACGTTGAAGGATGACGACCTGTCGCCAGCATAGAAGGCGACAGGATCGGTGCCGACAAACGGATACGAATTTAAGCCTACTGGGCTAGATTTCTGCTCGCTGAGATACCAAAAACCCGCATTAGGGGGTCTCGCTCTTTTAACTGGATAACGCACCCCACGCATGGCGCGGGAACCCGCATGGATGCTGGGGTTGAGCCGCTGCGGTACGATAGGATGCAGTGGGCTACGCTGATTCGGCAAACAGTGGGGCTGGTGGGAATTACATCGGAGGACTTGCTCCATCAATTCCAGTAGGTGGTGGCGATAAGCCGAAACCCACATGTGCCCCAGGAATACAGTGTGTAGAAATCGTTGGGCATAACCCAGATAAACCTCAGAATTCGGGATGGGGAGCTTCTGTCCGAATGACCTACGATTGGATCACGGGTGGCGGGGCTGCTAATCGCCATTACGACGGTAGTACGTCTTCCGCGCAAAACATGATGTCTGCAAGAAGGGTTAACGAAGCTAGAGCCTTCTTCTACAAGAAAAATGCAGATGCATTGGCAAACGGGAAGCCGTTGGAGGCTGTTACCAATTATCAGGGTAAATTCTGGTTGGATGATATTGTGAGGTCAGGCTTGAATCCCACGCAGCAGTTTATTGGTAGTTATGGTATCGAAATTACCCCTGTGGGCGACAACCAAATTAGATTTGATTTGTCTAATAACTCTAGTTTGAAATCATTCCTGTATGGCATTGGGCCGCAATATGAGCGTGGAACACTTCCGGCCTTCGGTAATATGCGGCAAACGTATTCTTGGACAGAGGATCTAAAAAAATGAAATCGTTACTTTTATTGATCTTTTGTGTTGCGACTATGACGGCATGCTCGCAGAAAATTAACCCTATCGGGACTTATAAACTCCATACCTCCTCAGGTGTTATTGCCTTAAATGTAAAGTCGGATGGAGTTTATAGGCTAGAGGTTCTTGAGTCAGCTTCTAATAAAGAGTTGATTGAAGGGCGATGGGAGCTGAATGAGTCACCAGCTCCAACTCTGTCATTGCACGGCGTGAAATGGCGAGGTACTCAACCGGAGCCTGGGCATAGTATTTGGGCAGCAACTATCGAAGGTGATTCAAGAATTTGCCTCGATGCTGAAGGAATAAATTGCTTCCAGAAAGATTAGGCGACGGGGTCTGTTCCGGCATTCGGGCGCAGCTTCAGTAGTAGGTGCAGCGCGCGAGGCGTCAGGAATTCTCTAGTGAAAAGCGGTTTTGCATGGCGCGGATACTGCCGGCATGGTCTTGACGACAGGGCCGCGCACGAGGCTAACGGTGTGCAACCGCTGCGGTCTACATGGAGGCTAGCGCGCCTCCATACCCGGCCACATTCCCGATGCTGCAACTGCCACGCCAGCAGCGTGGCTCTTAGCTTTCGGTCGTGAGCGAATTATCTCTTCGCTGCAAACCACCCCGCTAGGACTTTCCGGCGCGGGTGGTTTTTTTATGGAAAGTGCGAAAATCAGAGGCCGACGATTTCCGTCAAAAGCTGCTTGTTCTGGTCCAGGATGCCGAGGCGGTTTTTCTGCAATTTCGCTTCAAAGGCGACATCGTAGAGCGCGATGGCTTTGCGCAAAACCTCGCTTTTGGTGCAACTGCCAGCGACGGCCAATTGCTCCAGAAGTGCGTTCAGTTCGGGCGACACCGACAGGCTGAGTCGAACGGGTTGCTGTTCGTTTGCCATAAAAGTGCCTCACTTTTGGTGTGTGGATAATACGTGGATTCTACGTCAATTCTACGCTTCTATTATTGGACAAAGCAAGCGATTCTGCCCCCTCACGAAAGGTCGCGGGAGACCCCGCACCCCGTTTTAAATCTACACACATGACGCACGACTTCGTCGAGCCTCAAAAGCAACTGCAAACCCGCGCCAACACTATGTTTGCGGCGACATTCACTTTCCTTCGTGTGTCCCATTTAGATACCTGTGCATGGCCACCCCTCGTATGAAATCAAGCATCTGGCGCGGTATTTAATGACATTCTGCCAGTGACATTCGGGAGCTGACGCGCTGCGATAGTATTTGCCATATCAACAACTTCCAATTGGGGCGGAAAGTGATACTCGATCAGATCACGGTTAGGCTGGAACAGCACATCATCGAGCATCTGAAGGAGGAGTCGAAGCGGCGTGGACAGACGGTCGCGGCGCTGGCCAGAACCGTCATCCGGGATGGGCTGGCGCGATACGATGCGATCAGCGAGGCAATCGTTATGCTTACGTATCAAACAATCCTACCAATCTGACTGATCCGACTGGGTTTTATGAAACGCCAGCAACGGGTACCTACATTCCTGGGGGCTCGCCAGGAGGGAAGTTGGAGGTTATTCCGGGCGATCCGTTCGGCACACCAGCATATAATGAAGCACGAAAGCAAGGTCTGATAACACCTAATGGATCAGTGACAGCCGCAGGTGCTGCCGCAATGCGTCAAGAAACTGCTAATGGTGCTTCTGTTTCGGCAAACACACCGCCTCCATCTACCGGAAAAGCATTTATCGAACCCGAAGTAAAGGGGCAGCGGAGAAAGGTCGATTTAATGATAAATCTTACCTACAAGGACGAAAAAGGTAATCCGGTGGACAGCAAATTAACCCAAGGTCTGACAAAAAGCGCTGAGAAGAGCTGGTCTGGTAATGTTGGTGGCTTTAAATTGAACGCAGATTTCGATGATCCGAATGCCACGACGGTTAATGTCAATCTCCATCCGGGGGCAGGGATTTCCAACGTCAATCGCGTCGGTGGGAATACGCTCAACTTGTTTTTGGGGGGATATTGTTCGTTTGCTGGCAGGATTGACCCGGTCAGATTGACCCGCCCTCCATACCCTCGCGAACGCCGCGACCCTATCGTAAGACCCCTCGAACCCCAGTCCTTTAGGTCCTCATGAATCTGTTTTAGCGTGCGCCGTTGCTTGCGTGTCCGCGCTGCTTCAGTCTTGAGTAGCGCAGAAAGCTGGAACGCGTATTTGTCGATGGCGCGAGTAGAGCGCCGCTCAGAGTAGGCTGGCTCGATGGTTTCCGATCGCAGATAGCGTCGGACTGTGTTTCTGGAGATGCCCAAACGCCTGGCGATCTCTCTCAATGGGACCTGGTCACGAATGTGCCAGCGTCGAATAATGTCTAGTAGTGCGCCACGTCGATCACTCCAATTCCCCACTCAATGTCGTGAGTAGGATTGTGTCTTAAACGTGTGTGAGTTCGGTTTGCAAATTATGCGGTGAAATGGGTCAGATTTCGCTGCAAATCAACAGAGCGGGTTCCTGTTTGTGCACGCAGCACAAATACTTTCTAGCAACGCGATTCTTCAGATACAGTTGTCGTTCTGATCAATATGACAAGGATGAGGATATGCACAACAATATACAGCGGGATCCTGATACTGCGGCAGCGATGCTAGGCGCACCGAGTTTGCAACTGAGCTCCTTGTCTTGGGCAGCGGCGGGAAATGTGACCAAGTGGGTCGGCAAGAATGCCGCCAGCGGGATTGTCGGGGCCGCCGCTGGCATGCTGTTTCAGGAATTCCTGGGAGCGGTCGGCGCGGGTGGCCCGGACCTGGTTGGCAAGCTGGATGCCATCAGTGACAAGCTGACTGAAGTCCAGCGCTCGCTGGACCGGGTCGAGTCCATGACCTCGGAAATTTTGCTGAAACTGGACGAGTTGCACAATTTCATGGAAAAAAGCCTGAAGGTGGAAACCTTGCTGATTGCGATGGGGCGCATCGATGTCGCCTATGGCTACGCCGACGCCGACGCCAGCCTGCTGAAGGCGGATGTCACTGCTGGCGCCATCTCTTTGCGGCTACTGACCGAAAATATGCCGCACTTTCCAGGCATGACACCGGGGTATCTGACGAAAGCGGCCCATGAGTTTGCGTCGTACGTAGCGGATGTGCCGGATTGTATCGATACCATCCGTCGGGTATTGGTGAAAGCGGCATTTGGGCAGGATTCATTGCTCGATCATTGGGCCAAGGAGCTGGTGCAGCAGGTGCGCAACAAGAAGATCAGCCGCGAATCGGCGTATCTGGTGCTCGAGGGATATTTCCTCCAAGCTGTCTCTGTCCAGTTGAAGGGGCTGTGCGTGCATTGCCTGGCACTCAGTACCGACCAATTCGCTGCCAACCGCATCGAGCAATATCTGCAGCAAAACTTTGGCTTGTTGATGCGCGAGCAGACCGAGGCTTATACCGCAGCCGTTGAGGATTTGATTTTCCTGTCGCTCGATCCCATCATGCGCGCCGGCATGAGGCACATGAGCATGAGCGCACGCGAGTTTCCCGTGCATGTGGACGAGATACTGCTGCGTACCGATTTGCTGTGCGCCGCATTGAATCTGGTGGGCAGAAAGTCGACAGAGCCGTTGGCGGTGTCTCCACAAGCGGCGATCCAGGGCATTTATGCCCGTTCCTTGTTCCGTCCTTCTGATTTGCGCGATGGTAAAGTCCCGCCCATGGACGTGAGTGGCTATGCACAAGCCCAAGCCGGGCAGCAGCGTCAGGCGCCGTTCGGTTGCCTGGATTTGATCGCCGCCGATGGCAGGGCCGTGCTGAGAGATGTAGCGACGACGCAGGTGACGGTCGCGCGCTACAAATGGCACTTCCCGAATACTTTGCCGGTAGTTGACGTATCGATCGATGGCAAGTTCCGTGGCGCCACGCCAGCGCTGTACCCGGTGTTTGGTTCTGACGAGCCGGTGCTAGCTGTTGGCATCCTTGACGGCAGTCCGTTGTTTCGCGGTGTTCCTGCCAGCGTCCCGCAAAGTCGAAAGTACACGCCATTCCCTACAGGGAATCCGCATGTCACGTATTTTAACGAAAAGCACACGCCCGGCAGACACCCGTTGACCAATGGCGAGGGCGAAGTGACCGAGACGTATTTTCAGGTCCAGAATGCCTACAAGGCAGACTCGCGGGAGCACAGTCTGGTAATGCAGCATCTGTTCAGCTACACAGGCAAGGAAATCGATATCAGGATGCATGCGCAAGTCCTTACCAGATTGCAAGTCGGCCCCCGGGCGGATATGCATCTTGGGGCGGGCAGGCATCACTACTCGGTCTATCACAGGTTGCTGGTATTGTTTCCAGACGGCACAGAAAGGGCAATTTACAATTCGGGCATTGATTTTGATCATGCTGTCGATATACAGGAGGTCCAGCATTCCTTCAATAACTTCGTCGACGTTGCGCGCTCGGGCTTATTCTTCATGGACTTCAAGCTGATTCCAGGCGACTATCACCTGAAACTCGACAACGAAACTTACTTTCCAAGCACTTCTAACAAATATAACGGCTGGAATTTAGCCAATCTGGTTTTCAAACTAGGCGGCGTGGCGCTGGAAATGCGCTACCCAACGAGTTAGTTGCCATGGGATAGCGAACTGCAATGTGCGTCCATAGCCAAGGCTGATGTGTATGGACGTTACCCGGCGGCGCAGGTGTGCATGGACGTGAGGCCGGCGTTCGTTTCTTCCTGTCACACATCGCATGCTATCAACCAATTTTGGTGGATATAAGCGTTCTGATACCCAGTCATGTTGGTAGTTTAAAAATTCCTGCAAGTCATTGATTTGCAGGAATTTTTATTATTAATCGCGTAAATGCATCTCCAGGCTATAGCTCGCCACCGCATTCCTGCGCGCCGCATTGCGCATCAGATACACCTGCACCGTGTACTCGCCATCGGCCGGCAGTTTTGCCTGATAGCTGTTGCCGCCGGATGAGCCGATAAACAGCGCTTCGTCCTGGCCAGCCTGGCGCAGGTTGAAATAATTGGATGGCTGATTGGTCTTGAGCTGGACGCTGAGGGTTTGGCCGGCCTTGCCCGTGAGCGTGTATTCAGCCGTACCATAACCCTTGATCTTGCCTTTTACGCTATGCGTGGCCGCGCCTGCCAATTCCACTTTTTCCTTGTGGACAGGATCTGCGCTCCAGGCGGGGCTGGTCAGCAAGAGCGCCGCCACTAGCAGGCTGGCGCGAATAGGTGTCGGTGGCATGTCGTGCTCCCTTGACTGGCGATGAATGGTAGGGGTGTCGGGTAGTGCAAAACTCTAGTATTGCATGAAAGACATGGTGATGCCTTTGGCCGCGATGTGGTGTGCAACAGGTGTTTCTGATATGACTGTCAACATGCTGACGGTAAAATGATGGGATCATCTTTGTCTTATTCGCTCCCGCCATGAAATTCATTCCCGCAGCGCTTGTCCTCCTGCTCGCTTTCCCGGCCGCCGCCAGTGCCGCCAATTATTGCGATTCTCCTGCACAGTCTATCGTCCATAACAAGAGTTATGAGGAGGTCATGCAGATCGCCAAGTCGCGCGACCGCAAGATTATCGATGCGGAGTGCAGCTTTGCCGAGGCCATCGTTAATATCCAGGACGAGCAGGCAGGGATCGAACGTTATCCGGGGCGTTTGCTGATCGCCGATGCGCGCGATGAAAATTTTATCGCCACGCGGCGCGTGGGCGAGTACACGATTTTCAGCTATCGCTACAGCCCGCGCCAGCTGCTGCAGTTTGCCCTGAAGGACACCACCTGGGCGGAAGGGGAAGCGTTCCAGGCTGGTGCCTACAAGATTATCGGCGTCAGGCAATTCAAGACGCCGACCGGTTTTCCCATCCAATTGCTGGTGGCGCAGGGCTTCCAGTTTTATGGTCCGCCGTAAGGCAAGGCCGTCATCTGCCTATTTGGTCACCGGCACGCGGGCCGTATTGCGCTGCAATACCCACAGCAAGGCCAGGGCCAATAGTGCCGTGCCGACCATCACGTCGCCGATCAGGTCGAAATGCTGCAGCTTGCCATCGGCGCCGAAGGTGACGATGTGGCCGGCGATGACGGAGGCGACGCCGCCGGCCAGTTGCTGGATCGATGCGCTGATGGCGTTGAAGGAGCCGCGCTGGTTGGCCGCTGGCACGGATGACACCAGCGCCTGGTAGGGAATCATGCGTGAAAAGATGCCAACGAACATCAGTGCGTTGATGATGATCAATGCCGGCAGGCTGATGGCATCGAGGCGGGTGTAGACCAGCACCATCACGATCGATACCACGGTGCCAAAGGTGAAGACGCGGAACTTGCCGTAGGCATCGGCCGCCTTGCCGATCAGGGGGCCGAAGAAGATGGTGCACACGCCCGTGACCAGGTAGACGGTGGGCAACTGGTGCATGTCGATGCCGAGGTTGTTGACGATGTAGGCGCTGCTGAATGGCATCAGCATGAAGCCGCCCGTGGTCAGCACGGCCGTGATGGCAAACGCCAGCAGGTAGCGCCGTTCGGTGACGGTGTGGTACAGGTGCATCCACGGGCTGTGTTCTTGCGGCAGCGCCAGGTGGGCGTTGACTGGCTGCATTTTTCGCAGCATCAGCAAGCCGCCGACCAGACCGAAGCCGGCCATGGCCAAAAAGGGCATATGCCAGTCCCAGCGGTTGGCCAGATACAGGCCGATAGGGATGCCCAGCACCTGGCTGGCGGCAAACGCCGTCTGGATCAGGCCCATCACACGGCCCCGCATGTGGGGTGGAAACAGATCGGTTGCGATGGCCAGCACGATGGAGCCGATCACGCCGCCAAACAGGCCGGTGACGATACGCGCCAGCAGCAGCATTTCATAGCTGCTGGCCAGGCCGCACCACAAGGTGCCGAGCAGGAAACCGGTATAGAAAAACAGCAGCAGTTTCTTGCGGTCGTAGCGGTCGGCCAGGCCGGCCGTCAGCAAGCCCGCGATACCGGCGCTGAAGGCGTAGGCCGACACTACCAGGCCGAACTGCGCGGTATCGATCTCCAGTTCGGGAATGATCATCGCCCCCAGCGGCGACATCAGCATGAAGTCGACGATGACGGCAAACTGCAAGAAGGCCAGTATCGTGACGACGATTTTCTGGTAAGGGGAGAATTTCCCTGGTGTTTCCTGGACGGTGGAAGTCATGTGTTGTTTCAGATGTTGGGTTGTGCCGGACGGCCACGCTGTGCGCACTGCTGCAGGAACTGTTCGCGCTCTTCCGGCGTCATTTTTTGCCAGCGCTGCCACTGGCCATGGTCGTGCCTGTGGCCACGGCCACGGAAGCCGCCAAACAGGATGCGGCTCAGCACCAGCAAGCCCAGCGCGCGCCAGTAATCGATGGCCGCCACGCCTTCAACCAGGCCAGGCATGACCCAGTTCCACAGCAGCATGACCACGCCGCCCAGGATTGCCGCACCGGCCAATAGCAGGCCCAGCTTGGCCAGCTTTCTTGTTCTCGTCTTTGTTTTCAAATCCATGATATTCCTCCATCGTTAATCGTTGTAAAAATCTTGTAGCTGCGTGCGCAGAGACAAGACTGCATAGCGCTTGCGCGCCAGTAAGGTGTTCACGGGCACGCCACTGTGTGCCGCCATTTGCTTGAAACTGATCCCTTCCAGCTCATGCGCGATAAACACGTCGCGCTGATTGGCTGGCAGCGCTTCCAGGGCGCTGTGCAAGGCCTGCAGCAGCATTGCCCGGGTATAGGCCGTTTCCGGCCCGGCATCGCCCGAGGGCAGCAGCAAGTCGAGGCGGTCAGCCTCGTTGTCGTCGCCGTCATCGATATCGTCCAGCGAGGTTTCCTTCTTCTTGCGGAAGCGGTCGATGATGCGGTTGCGCGCCACCCGGAACAGCCAGGCGCTGGCTTGTTCGATCGGCGCCGGCAGCCGGCATGCCTCGATGAATTCCTGGAACACGTCTTGCAGGATGTCATCGGCATCGGTGGGATCGCGCACGCGGCGGCGGATGAAATTGCCCAGTTTCAACTGCTCGCGCTCGACGGTATCGGCGATGTGCTGCTCTTGCGCTGCGCTGGGGGAAGGAGTCTTGGGCGGGTTCATGTCATTGAAGACGTTTCAGAATCGCAAATATTGTGGTGCGTTGTGACGATATTTTCGGCTGGCAGTGCGGGCCGCTTTTTTACGCTTTCTTGACCTGGATCTTTTTTATGGCAAACCACCTTGCATACTGGCGCGTAGATGTGACTTTTCAGCAACTGACAGTGTATCGTCAAACCAGGGGGAATCAGGGCGGCCCTCGATGCCAGTCCTGTTCCCGGCATTTTTTACATTGAAAGGAACGATGATGAGTATTTCCGGAAAAGTCGCACTGGTCACGGGAGCCGCGCAGGGCATAGGCAAGGCGATTGCCTTGCGTCTGGCCAGGGATGGCGCCGATATCGCGCTGGTTGATCTCAATCAAGAAAAGCTGGACCTTGCCGCCGCCGAAGTGCGCGCGCTGGGCCGCAAGGCCATCACCTTTATCGCCGACGTATCGCAACTGGACCAGGTGACCGAAGCGGTGGCGTTTGCCGAGAAGGCATTGGGCGGCTTCGACATCATCGTCAATAACGCCGGTATCTCCCAGGTAGCGCCCTTGCTGGACGTTACGCCAGCCGAAGTCGACCGCATCATGCGCATCAATGTACAAGGCACTTTGTGGGGTATCCAGGCAGCCGCCAAAACGTTTAAAGCACGCAAGCAGAAGGGCAAGATCATCAATGCCTGTTCGATTGCAGGCCATGACGGCTTTGCCTTGCTGGGCGTGTATTCATCGACCAAGTTTGCCGTGCGCGCACTGACGCAGGCGGCGGCAAAAGAGCTGGCAGCCGACGGCATCACCGTCAATGCGTATTGCCCTGGCGTCGTCGGCACCGATATGTGGGTCGAGATCGACAAGCGCATGGCCGAGGTGACGGGCGCCGCTCTGGGTGCGACGTATAAAAAATACGTGGAAGGCATCGCGCTGGGACGCGCCGAGACGCCGGAAGACGTAGCCGGCCTGGTGTCTTTCCTGGCGGGACCAGATTCCGACTACATGACGGGACAGGCGCCGCTGATCGATGGCGGGCTGGTGTATCGCTAACTATGCAAAAAGAAAAGGCCGCGTAATCGATGATTGCGCGGCCTTTTTACTTTGTTTCAGCGTCTAGTTAAAACTGACTTCCTTGCGGTTATCGCTAGACACCCGGTCGATCATCTTGTTGTAAGGATCGACGCCCACTTCGAACGGTTTTTCCTTGACGGTAATCGTCACCACCGGATCGCTGCCCTGCAAGACGCGCTTGTCGGTGAACAAGACTTTCTCATCTTTTTCCTTGCCGCCCGGTGGGCGCGAGAAGATGGCGATTTCCACCGGCTCGTCGTAGACACGCGGGCTTTCCTTGCCCTTGCCGTCGGACTCCAGCTTGGCCAGGTGCAGCTTCATGGTGACATCCCACTGGCCATCGGCCCGCTTGACGGCAGTCGCTTCCGTGACGCGGTTGTCGTAGAACACAATCTTCTCGAACAGGTCCGTGATCAGCGCCTGCTTGTCTTGCGGCGCTTCGGCACGTATGTAGCTCAGCAATTCCAAGGTATTGGTGAAGGGTGCTTGCTGGAAACCTTTGTCTTGCAGATAGCGTTTCAGGGCACGGTTCAAGGCTGCTTCGCCAATTTCATCGCGCAGGCGGTAAAACACCAGGCTGCCCTTGTTGTAGTGGATGTATTGCTGGCCTTCCACACGCGCCAAGGGTAGTTCTTCGATGGCTTCGCCACCACGGCCGCTCAGATAACGGTCCAGTTCATAGCGCAGGAAGCGGCGCATTTTTTCGCGGCCGTATTCCTTTTCCATCACCATCAGGGCCGAGTATTGCGCCAGGGACTCCATCAGCATGGTGGCGCCCTGCACGTTGGCGCCGATCACCTGGTGGCCCCACCACTGGTGCGCCATTTCATGCGCGGTAACGTAAAACACGTAGTCGATGTCGTCCTTCTTGCGCAGGTCGGCGATAAAGCCGATGCCTTCCGAATAGGGAATGGTGTTGGCGAAGGACTGGGCAAAGCTTTGATAGCCCGGGAACTCCAGGATACGCACCTGCTTGTGCTGATAAGGCGTGAACTGGGTGGTGTAATAGTCGAGCGACTTTTGCACGGAGGTGATCATGCGATCCGTGTTGTAGCCATGCTTTTTATCGTAGTAAATCTCGATCGGCACACCATGCCAGTCGCCTTTCCTGATGTCCCAGCGCGCCGACAGATAGGCGAAGAAAGGCATCATCGGTTGGTCCATCTTGTAGTGGAAATAGCGGCGGCCATCCTTTTTCCAGCTTTTTTGCAGATAGCCGGGCGCCACGGCGATCTGGTCGCCGCTGGTCGATACCGTGGTGTCGAAATTGATCCAGTCCGCTTCGTTGCCAAACACTGTATTGCCGTAGGCCGACTTGTCTTCCAGCTTGGCCATGCGCTGCGGTTCGCCCAGACCCCGCTTGCGGCGCTCGTTGCGGTCGGTCAGCTCGAAGCTTTTTGCATAGCCGAAATGCGGGAAGAAAACCTGGTTGTTGAAAAAGCTGCCGTTCAGGTTAACCTGGTCCGGCGTGCCATCGTTGGTAAAGCCTTCATGGGTGACGGCGACCGTGAAGTCCAGCGGCAAGGTCGCGCCGGGCGCCAAGGGCTGGGCCAGCTTGAGGATACTGAATCCCAGGTCCTTGTCGTCCAGTTCGACCTTGTGTGCTGGCAAGTTCAGCCAATGTGTTTCAAAGTCGGGATTGAGCTGGATGCGCAGGGTATCGAGCGCTTGCTGGGTCTTGTTCTGCAGCAGGTAGTGGCCCTTGATCAGCACCTTGCGCTGTTCCGGATAGATGTCCACATTGGCCTGGATGTCGGTAATCTTTGGCTGCGGCAAGTCCTTGTACTGCTTGTACATTTTCTCGTAGCGGGCCTGCTTGTCCATGGCGATGTTCGACGGCTCGTACTTGTTGAGCACATTGGTGTTGTAGAAGATCCAGCCACCCGTGCCGATCCAGGCCAGCAGCACCACGGCCAGGGCGCCGCCGGTGCTGCTTTTCAGACGCTGGCCGGCCAGGCGCACGCGCGAGCGCCAGCCGGTCGACAAGCCACGCACCCAGAATGCTTGCGCCACGATCAGCAGTGCCACGGTAAACAAGCTCCAGTACAAGGCAAACCAGCTCCAGCCCGTCAGGAAGTGGCCATAGCCATTCATGTCCGAGTATTTGATGGCAGGCGTGGCGCCGAAGTTGTACAGATTGTGTTCGAAGTGCAGCATGCCCAGCACGCCTTGCACGATCATCAGCACGATCACCAGGAAATAGCCGATGAATTTATTGTTGGACAGCACTTGCAAGGTGAGTGCACATAAAGCCATCAGCACGAAGAAGAATGCTCCCAGCAAAGTGCCTTTCAGGTACAGCGCCAGTTCCACCGTTGCGCCGCCCTTGTACAGCTGGAAGCCGATGGCCGCGATCACGCCGACCAGCAGGTAGCCGGCGATCACGCCGATCAGGGCCGTGCATTTGGCCAGCAGTGGCACCCAGTTGGGCACCGGCATGGCGTCGCTGACATCTGCGATCTTGACTTGCCTTTCCTTGAAGATCAGTTCACCCGCGTAAAAGGCGACGATGATGATCAGCAGGAAGCTGAAGCTGCTGCTGATATTTTGCAGCATCAGATGCGTCATCGGATACACGGCCGTGCCGTACATATTCTTGGCGACGCTGGAACCGGCGATCAGGTTGATCACGCCGAACAGCAGCATGACCATGAACGGTACGCTCCTGAACACGCCTACGGCGTCGAAGCGCAGGATTTGCCACCACTGGCGCCAACCCGTCGCGCTCGTAAAACGCGGTACGGTGCGCGGCAGGTGCAGCGGGGCCGACACGGCGGGGCCGGCGGCCAGGACCTTGTTCTTGCCGAACCAGCGCTTGCCGGTACCCGCGCGCTGCGGCTTGAACAGCAGTACGGTAGCGATGAACAGCACGGCCGTGATACCCAGCCATAGCAGGCGGTTGGCCAGCAGGAAGCCGGACAACGGCGGCAGGATGGTGTTTGCTTCGGCGGACGTGAAATAGCGGGTCATGCGGCCAAAAGCGCGTACGCCAAACGGGTCGAGCAGCACCGACACCCATTCATTGTTGATGTCGCGCGTAAAGGAACCCGCCATCGCCCACAGCACGAAAAAGCCCAGCACGCCCACGTAGACCAGCATCATCGAACGCGTGGTCGCTGCCAGCAGCATCAGCAGCGCGCCGATGAACAGCAGGTTGGGGATCACCATGATGGCGAAGCTCCAGACATAGGTGTGCAGCGAGAATGCGCCTACCCGTTGTGGATCGACCCAGGGCATCAGCGGCCCGAGCATGGTGGCCAGGGCGATTGCGATAAAGATCATCAGGCAGGCGGCAAAGCCGGCGGCGAAGCGGCCGAACAGATAATCCCACTTACGCATGGGCGTGGCGAACAGCATGTCCGCCATGCCCACTTCGCTGTCGCGCAGCACGGCGCCGGCGATGAAGACGGTGACGAGAAACATTGCCAGCAGGCTGAACATGCCCATGATCTGCGCGATCACGGTGGGGGCGTTGCGGTTGATATTGCCGATGGCGCCGCCGATCTGCACGGAATCGCTGGTGGTGACGCCAAAGGCCATCAAGGCCATGATGGCCGCAAATACCCATAGCAGAGGTTGTTTCAGCTGGTAGCCGAGGTCAAACTTGAAAAATTCCTTCCACATGGCGGCCCCTTACGCTGCTGCGGCTTGTACTGCGGCGCCTTGGCGGGCGGCACTGCGGACATGCAGGAAGTACACGTCTTCCAGGTCGGGCGCGACGGAGACGAAGCCGCTGTCGGGCTGGCTGTCGGCAAACACATTGATTTGCGGTTTTCCACCCACCAGGCGCGTCGACAGCACGTTAAAGCGCTGCTGGTATTGCGGCAGCTCATCGCTGGTGACGCTGCGGCGCCAGACCTTGTGTTGCAAGGTATCGATGGCGGCTTGCGGCTCGCCCTGCACCAGCACTTCACCCTTGACGATCATGGCCATGCGCGGGCACAAATCCGTCACGTCTTCCACGATATGGGTCGACAGGATCACTACCACCTGTTCGCCGATCTTGGCCAGCAGGTTCAGGAAACGGTTGCGTTCATCCGGGTCCAGGCCGGCCGTCGGTTCATCGACGATCACCAGGCGTGGCGCACCGAGCAGCGCCTGGGCGATGCCGAAGCGCTGGCGCATGCCGCCCGAATACGTGCCCAGGTTGCGCTTGCGTGCTTCCCACAGATTGGTTTGCTGCAGCAAGGCTTCCACCGCTTCCTTGCGCGGGCCTTTTTCCGTCAAGCCTTTCAGCACGGCAAAGTGATTCAATAAGGTTTCCGCGCTGACTTTCGGATACACGCCGAAGTCCTGCGGCAGATAACCGAGCTGGCGGCGCAAGCCTTCCTTGTCCCTGAGCACGTCGAGGCCATCGAAAGTAATGCTGCCGCTATCGGGGTCTTGCAAGGTCGCAATGGTGCGCATCAGCGAGGACTTGCCCGCTCCGTTGGGGCCCAGCAAGCCGAACATGCCGTTCGGTATTTCAAGACTGACGTTGTTGATGGCTTTGACGCCATTGTCATAGGTTTTGTTCAGCTGTTTGATCGATAGCATGTGCAGCACTCTCCTGGGCTTTAGATAGGGTAATGGAGTCCGCGCGGTCTGCGTCATGCGCAGACTGCCGACGGTTCCTGCCGTTGCATGGATATTTATTTCTCGGCAACAATACTGTACATCGTTCGCTTAGGAAATAATTACTTTTGCGACAGGCTGTCGCAATTCGGTAACGAACGACGAAAATGCGGGTTTGGAAGACGGCGAAACAGGAAGGGAGGGGAAGGAGGGGGGCAGAACTGGCCCCGCAGGGCTTGCAGGGCCAGTCAGTGACGATGTCAGAAGCGCATCTTCAGATAGGCCGACGGCCCCGTCAGGCGCACATTCAAATTTGCCTCGCGCGCATTATCGCTATCACGGTCCAGCTTGATTTTCGAGATGCCATAGTCGGCCACAAAGCCGATGTTCTTGAACGGAAACCACTCGAGACCGATATTGCCGCCATAAATATGGCCATTGATACGCCCGCCGTTTTTCTTGATGCCCGACGCTTCCGCATACATGCGCAAGTCTGGCGTGAAGGCGTGGCGCCAGCCCACTTCCAGCAGCGGTGCAAACGCATGTTCACTGATGGAATCGCTGGCGCTCGCTGTTTGACCATTCACAATGCCCGATGCCGTGCCGTCCAGGTGGGCGCGGTAATAGGCGGCGCCCAGGCCGATGCCGAAGGTATCGTTGCCTTCGCCCAACCACCATTTATAGGCCAGCTTGGCCAGGTCCAGTTCCAGGTCCGCATTGGCGGTAGCCGTGCCCGACACTGGCTGGCCATTGATGGTGGTCTGGCCCGTCAGGGTAGGCGTGTAGGATTTGTCGTAGCGGTAGTAGTCGAAGGCCAGGCCGTGCCGATCGCCGATCAGCAAATCGGCTTTCACCCTCGGTATGGTGGTATGGTTAGGATTCGATTCCGGTGCATCGATACGGCCAAATTGCGTGTCGGCCCCGATATTGATGCGCGGTTCTGCATAAAACGCACCCAGTGAAATGCTGGCGCGATCCAGGGTGACCGATGGGTCGGCGCGGACAGTGGTACTGGCGGCGCCCATACTCAGTATCCCCAGCATCATGACGCTGCGCAAGCCAAGGTGGCGCAAGCGTGGTGGAGAAAGACGGGCGGGCACGGACGTGGCAAACATGTAAACTCCTTTGCGATAGGGATGGCGTGGCCGCAAGGTTGGGGCGGCAATGCAATAGAAAAATAATAGCAATTCAGTTAAGTTGCTGGCGTAGCCGCACGGCGCAAGTCGCCGTCGGAATTGTCCTACTGCAGCGTGACATAACAAGGGGAGAACGTATGAGAATCGCCGCCATTTCTGATATTCATGGCAACCTGGCGGCGCTGGACGCCGTGCTGGCCGACATCGCGCGCCGCGGCGTAGACTTGATCGTCAACCTGGGCGACATCGTCTCGGGCAATCTGCAGCCACGCGCCACGGCGGCACGCCTGATGGCGTTGGATTTCCCCACCATTGCCGGTAATCATGAACGCCAGTTGCTGGGCGACCCGGCGCGCATGGGCGAGTCGGACCGTTATGCGCGTGAGCAGCTATTGCCGCAGCAATTGGCGTGGATAGAGACGCTGCCAGCCACCTTGCGTTTGACGGAGGATGCGCAGGATGTATTGCTGGTGCACGGCACGCCGACCAGCGATCTCGTGTATTTTCTCGATACGGTCACGCCGCAAGGCAGCCGCGCCGCCACTTTGGGCGAGGTGGTCCAGCGCGCAGGTACGGCGGACGCGGCGCTGATACTGTGCGGCCACACGCATATGCCGCGCAAGGTAGTCTTGCCCGACTGGCGGCTGGTCGTTAATCCCGGCAGCGTGGGCTTGCCGGCCTATGGCGACGACCATGGTTATCCGCACGTGATGGAAAACGGCACGCCGCACGCGCGCTACGCCATCGTTGAACGCGATGCCCGCGGACGCTGGTCGGCGCAGTTTCATGTGGTGGAGTATGACTGGGAAGGGGCGGCGCAGTTGGCGCTGGCCAACGGCCGGCCCGACTGGGCCGTGGCCTTGCGTACGGGCAGGGTTGCCTGACGGTTTTATTGCTTATCTGAATTCTTCAGCCACCAGATTGTATTTCTGCATCTTGTGGTACAGGGTCTGTTTCGGCAGCCCTAATACCGCGCTCACTTCACTGACGTTGCCCGCATAAGCGCGCAGTTCCTGCTCGATCAGGGCACGTTCGAAGCCATTGACCTGTTCGGCCAGCGACAAGGGACTGGCCAGTGTCCCCGCCAGCAGGCTCGAGCCGCCGCTGGCGATGCCCAGCACGAAGCGGTCTGCAATATTACGCAGTTCGCGTACGTTGCCAGGCCAGTTGTGCGCCATCAAGTTGCGCATTTGTGCGCTGGATACCACCGGTGCGGCACGGTTATAGCGGGCAGCGGCAGCCAGCACGAAGTGTTCGAATAGCATCGGGATATCTTCGCGCCTGTCGCGCAGCGGTGGCAAATGCAGCACGATCAAATTCAAACGGTAATACAGGTCGCTGCGAAATTTCTGTTGCTGCGACAATTCTTCCAGATCCAGCTTGGCGGCCGCGATGACCCGTACATCGACCGCCGTGGGCAGGTTGGAACCCAGGCGTTCGATATAGCGTTCCTGCAGCACGCGCAGCAATTTGACTTGCAGCGACAGCGGCAGGCTTTCTATTTCATCGAGAAAGAAGCTGCCATGGTCGGCATGCTCGATCTTGCCCACTTGCCGCTTGGCTGCGCCCGTGAAGGCGCCCGGTTCGTGGCCAAAGACTTCGCTTTCAAAGATGCTTTCAGGAATCGCTCCGCAATTGACGGCGACAAAGTTGTGCTTGCGGCGGTGGCTGAAGTCGTGCAGGCAGCGGGCCACCATTTCCTTGCCGGTGCCGGTGTCGCCATAGATCAGCACATCGGCCGGTTCGTCGGCTACGTCGAGTATCAAGCGCCGTATGTCGCGCATCGCCACCGAATTGCCCAGCAGGCGCGCTTCGATACCGCCACCATCTTCCAGCTGGCGGCGCAGGCTGTGTACTTCCAGCATCAAACGCCGCGTTTCCAGCGCGCGCAGGATGACGTCTACCAGCTGTTCCGACGAATACGGTTTTTCAATGAAGTCGTAGGCGCCCGTGCGCATGGCGTGTACAGCCATGGTGATGTCGCCGTGGCCCGTGACGAGAATCACGGGCAGGTTGGCGTCCAAGGTCTTGACGGCTTGCAACAGTTCCAGTCCGCTCATGCCGGGCAGGCGCACATCGCTGACGACGATGCCGGGAAAGTCTGGTCTCAGCAATTTATACGCCAGCTCGGCCGAATGAAAAGCCAGCACGTCCAGGCCGGCCAGCTGCAGCGCCTGCTCGCTGCCTTCACGCACCGTGGGATCGTCTTCGACCAGCAAGACCTTCAAGCCTTCAAACATGTTTTTCCTCCTGCCTTGCAATCTGTAATTCGATGGTGAAGATGGCGCCGCCGCCGGGGGCGTTTTCGGCGCGCAATATGCCACCGAACTGGCGCGTGATCTGTTCGGAAATGGCCAGCCCCAGGCCCAGTCCCTGGCCTTGCGGCTTGGTAGTAAAGAAGGGTTCGAACAAATGTTCATACACTTCCGGCGATAAGCCCGGTCCCGTGTCGGCCACATGGATCAGGACTTGCTCCGGTGTGCATTCTACCGACACGCGCAAGCTGCGCACTTCGCTGCCATGCATGGCGTCGAGCGCATTCGCAAACAGGTTGACCAGCACCTGCTCCAGGCGGTTGCTTTCGCACATGGCGAAGATATCGTCGGGCGGCAAATGCAAGGTAAAGCGTACGTTTTCCACCTGCAGACGGCGCTCGACCAGAAATAGCGCATTGCTGATCGCGGTAGGGATCGAGACAGATGTCAGGCTGGTGGTCGACTTGCGCGCAAACACTTTCAATTGACCCGTGATGGCGCCCATCCTGGCGGCAATCTGCGATATTTTAGTGAGGTTGCGCCGCGCATCGTCGAGCCGGCCCCGCTCCAGCAGGATCACGGCATTATCGGACATGGTGCGCAGGGCCGTAAGCGGCTGGTTCAGTTCATGCGTGATGCTGGCCGACATCTGGCCCAGCACCGCCATCTTGCCTGCCTGGAATAATTCGTTTTGCGTGATGTGCAGTTTTTGCTCTGCCTTGCTGCGCACCTCGATTTCCTGGCTCAGGCTTTGCGTCATGGCATTCAATTCCGAGGTGCGCTCCTCGACCATGGTTTCCAGGTTGTCGTAGGCGTGCTGCAAATCTTCGCGTGCGCGCAGTTTTTGCGCCACGGCTGCGCGCCGCTGGCGCAAATAAAAGAATAGCAGCATGAAAAAGCCCAGCAGCACGCAAGAAAAGGCGGCGGCCGCGCGGGCGCTGGCTTTCGCCTGCGACAGATCGGACAGGTAAATAAAAGTCCAGTCGCGCGGCGACTTGAGCTTGATCTGCGTCATCACGCTGGACGTGGTCTTGGGTGGTCCATCGGCACGATCCTGCTCGCGTATGGAGATCACGCGTGCGCCATTGCCCAGTTGGCGGTCGGAAATAAAGGGGATCGGTTCCAGCTGCTTCGAGTAATACTGGCGCGTGCGGTTAAGTTCTTCGACGACATCGGCCGACAAGGATGCCAGGGTCTTGTATTTCCAGTCCGGCATGGAGCTGAGAAAAATCACGCCATGTTCATCGGCCAGCATCACTTTATCTGCCCCTTGCACCCAGCGTTTTTCCAGGTTTTCCAGGTTCAGCTTGACGGTCGCCAGGCCCAGCATGCGGCCATTTTGATAAATGCCATGGGCAAAGAAATAACCTGGTTCCAGCCGCGTCGTGCCCACGCCATAAAAGCGTCCCGGCGTGCCGCGCAAGGCATCCTTGGCATAGGGGCGGAAGGCGATATTGTCGCCGATAAAGCTGTCCGGCAAACGCCAGTTGCTGGCGGCGCGCGTATTGCCATCGAGATTGCTGATAAAAATCGTCGACGACTTGGCCTGGGCGTTCATTTGCTCCAGATAATGGTTGACCGTATCGACCAAGACGGGATCTTCCGGATGCTGCAGCAAACGGATCACATCGCGGTTCAGCTCCAGCGTCTTGGGCAGGAAATCGTATTTTTCCAGCGCGTTTTCCAGGCTGCTGATATACACCTCCAGCCGCTGCGCACCGCTGGCCTGCAGCTTGCCGATGGCGATGCGTTCAGTCCAGAAATACACCAGCCAGACGATCGCCAGGCAGGCGGCCAGCACCATGCCCCAGGCCAGTGCCTTGCGGCCTGAGCGCTGCATCAGGCGCTGGCGCCAGGAAAGAGGTGGTTTGCTGCTATTCATAGACCGACAGTATCGCATCAAGGTGCTGTAAAGATAAAAAAGCCGCCGGATCTGACTCCGGCGGCCTGGGTATTGCACAAGCAGGCGTTATCAGAAAGTATGACGTATGCCGAGGTTAAAACCTGTATTGCCGGTGCCATTATCGGTCGCGTTGCCGACCGTAAACGTGGCGCCATTCTTGTTGCTGATATGGCCGTAACCGGTGTACAGGTCGCTGCGCTTGGACAGCGAATAAAACGCGCCGATGGCCCATTGCTGGGCGTCACGGTTCAGTACGCTCTTGTCGTTGTGGCGGATGTAGGAGGCGACCAGCTTGGTGCGGCCAAACGGTGCACTGAAACCCAGCAGCAAATCGTTGCTCTTGCTCAGGTCAAGTGCGCGGTTGTCTGCATAGCCGAAGTTGGCTTGCAGCATCTTAAAATCGTAGCGCACGGCCAGCAGGGTATTGCGGGTTTGCTGGGTCGCCAAGGCGTTGTCTTTGCGGTGATGCGCGAGGGTCAGGTTCAGCGGACCATCGATGTAGTGCACGGCGCCGCCAATGCTGCGGTTTTTCGCATTGTTATCGGCCGCTTCGCCAAAGCCATAGGCCAGGTCGGCCGACAGCTTGTTGTAGGTCGGCGTGGTGTATTGCAGCATATTGTCGACACGCATATTGCTCACCATCAGGTTCGCCGCAGTGCCGGCCAGGCCGATGGCGAAAGGATCGGCCACGTCGCGCAAGGCCAGGTAATACGGTGAATACTGGTGGCCGGCGGTCAGGGCGCCGGCGCTGCCGGACAGGCCCACATACGCCTGGCGGCCAAATAGCAAGCCACCCTGGCCCGCCGTGCCGGTGTCGATGTTGTAGCCGTTTTCCAGCACGAAACTGGCGGCCAGGCCGCCGCCCAAGTCTTCCCTGCCCTTGAAACCGATGCGCGAGCCCGAGGCGACACCGCTGGCGATGCGGTTCAGGCGCTCGCCGGCGGCATCCTTGTCCAGCACCAGGCCGGCGTCGGCAACGCCGTAGATGGTAACGTTGGACTGCGCCAGGGCGCCGCTGCAGGCGCCAAGGGCCAGCAGCGTAAACAGTGCTTTTTTCATAAGTACCTCAGGAGTGACGAGCGGCTGGTGCTTGAACATATCCTGGTCCGCGCATGGCGGACCAGGATGCCGGGATCAAGCCTTGCTGGTGTGATCGGCTGCGCCCCAGTGGCTTTCCGTGTTCTGGTTGGCGGCGTTGGCGGCGGCGACTTCTTCTTCCGTGGCCAGGCCACCTTCCCATTTGGCGACGACGGCGGTGGCAACGGCATTGCCAACCGCGTTGGTAGCCGAACGGCCCATGTCGAGGAACTGGTCCACGCCCATCAGCAGCAACAGGCCCGCTTCTGGAATGTTGAACTGGGTTAAGGTCGCAGCGATCACCACCAGCGAGGCGCGTGGCACGCCGGCGATACCTTTCGAGGTCAGCATCAGCAACAGCAGCATGGTGATCTGGGTACCGATCGACAGGTCAATGCCGTAGGCTTGCGCGATGAACAGCACGGCAAAGGTGCAATACATCATCGAGCCATCGAGGTTGAAGGAATAACCCAAAGGCATCACGAAGCTGGAAATCTTGCGGTCCACGCCGAACTGGTCGAGCGCTATCAGCAGTTTCGGGTAGGCCGCTTCCGAACTGGCGGTCGAAAAGGCCAGCAGGAATGGTTCGCGGATCAGGCTGACCAGCTTGAAGATGCGCGGGCCGATGACGAAGAAGCCGGCAGCGATCAGCAGCGCCCACAGGCAGATCAGGCCCAGGTAGAAGCCGCCCATGAATTTGGCGAACGTGAGCAGCACGCCCAGGCCATGGGTGGTGACAACCGAAGCCATGGCAGCGAACACGGCCAGCGGCGCCATGTTCATGATGGTGCCGGTGATGCGCAGCATGACTTGCGCCAGCTGGTCGATCACGTTGGTGAGCGCCTTGCCCGATTCGCCCAGGCCAGCCAGTGCGCCGCCGAAGAAGATGGAGAACACCAGTACTTGCAGGATTTCATTGTTGGCCATCGCCTCGATCGGCGATTTCGGTACCAGATGCGTGAAAAAGTCTTTCATGGTGAAAGCGGCGGTCTTCAGATTGGTGCTGGCGTGTACGTCCGGCAATGGCAAGCCCAGGTTGGTACCCAGTTGCATCAGGTTGGACAACACCATGCCCAGCGCCAGCGACACCAGCGAGGCCACCATGAACCAGCACATGGCTTTCAAGCCGATGCGGCCAGCTGTCTTGCCGTCGCCCATGTGGGCGATGCCGACCGTCAGGGTCGAGAACACCAGCAGCGCGATGATCATCTTGATCAGGCGCAGGAAGACGTCGGTGACGATCGAGAT
Organism: Janthinobacterium silvisoli; assembly: GCF_014200725.1. Taxonomy (GTDB): domain Bacteria; phylum Pseudomonadota; class Gammaproteobacteria; order Burkholderiales; family Burkholderiaceae_D; genus Janthinobacterium. The sequence goes on along the minus strand of NZ_JACHCL010000011.1, from coordinate 70,435 downwards.
ATTGCCAGCGATTTCAGCGCTGGCCTTGGCATCCGGGAATGCCGTGTTGCATGCGTAACCCACGCCTATGCCCAGTATCATCGCAATCAGGATGTACAGGGTTAATGGCCGTTTCTTTTTCATGTTGACTCCTCCAGATGAAGCGCCGCTGCGAGCGGATTATGTATTAATGTTGAATATTGAGCAACTCAGGTCTGGTGTTGCTCATAAGCTATTTCTTGTGTATTTGCGTGCTGTCAGGTTCTTACATAGCAAAGGATATGCCTGAAATCGCTTTTTGCCACGCAGATATGCAAGTGAATGATTTCATGCGGTTTTTTTATTGCAGCCGCATTGTAATCGCATCGCAGGCGCTCTGGCATGCGCAAATTATTGGACGGTGATGGGGCAGTCTGTATGACTTTTCATACAGAGGGGCAGAACATGCACCATGAATGACAATGTTTATAAAATAAAAAAAGCCCCTCCGGTAGGGAGGGGCTTGCTGAAGCGCCGCATGGCGGCTACATGCCAGATCAGAACTTGATATTGGCCGTCAGGCTGAACGAGCGCGGCTGGCCTGGCGTGTAGCGGTAGCCGCTCTTGTTGATGGCCGCCACGTAGACTTTGTCGGCCAGGTTGTAGGCATTCAACTGCAAGTCCAGGTTCTTGTTGACGGTATACGTGGCCATGGCGTCGAAGACCCAGTAGCCATCGATGCGCGCCGGGGTGCCGATGGCGCCATCGGTGCCGCGCAACATGTCGCCCACATAGCGGGCGCCGCCTCCCAGCTTCAGGCCGAAGGGCAAGGTGTACGAAGTCCAGCTGGTGAACGCCTGTTTCGGTGTGTAGCTGAGGTTATTGATGCCCGACGCCGTCACCACCTTGCCCGATTCCACTTCGGTATTCATGCGGGTATAGCCGGCGCTGACCAGCCAGTCGCGCATGATTTCGCCGACCACGCCGATTTCCACGCCTTGCACGCGTTTCTTGCCGGTCTGGTAGTACAGGGTAGGGATGACGGGGTCTTGTTCCACGTCATTCCTGACCGTGGTCTGGTACAGGGCGGCCGTCAGCGACAGTTTTTGTTTCAGCAAGTCCCATTTGCCGCCGAGTTCCTTGGTGGTGGTTTCTTGCGGATCATAGGTGGGATTCTGGGCACTGCTGGCCGCGGCGCTCAGCGCAAAGTTCACGCCCGGTGGCGCTTTCGAGCTGGCCCACAGGGCGTATACGCTGCTGTCCGCCGTTGGTTTGTATGACACGGCAAGCTTGCCGTTGGCCAAGGTGTTGCCCAAGGTCAGGTGGGTAGGGATAGGCGTGCCCACGGGCAAAGGCTGGACCTGGCCAGCCGCCACTGCCGTTTGCAGGGTCACGGCGTCATAGGTGGTGTTGAAATGGTCAAAGCGCATGCCGCCATTAAAACTCCATTTGTCGCCCAGCTTGATGGTGTCAAACGCATACACGCTCTGCGTGTTGACTTCGCCTTCCGTATAGGCGCCGCTGCGCACCGGGTTGAAACCCGTGACCGGGTCGTTGGGATTCGGGTGATACAGATTGGCTGGCGCCAGGGTGCCCAGGCTGGCGGGCACATAGCTGTAGTTGGTCTGCTTTTCGCTGGTGAACTCGACGCCGGTCACCAGCGAGTGTTTCAACGTACCCGTGTCGAATTGCGCAGTCACCACCGTCTGGTTGGTCAAAATCGTGTTTTCCTGATCCTTGACCGTGCGCAGTGAGCGCGCCAGGGTCCAGGTCGATGGATCGGCGGCCACCGGTGTCGCCAGGTTGGCCGTGCTGCCCATGAAGGATGTCAGCAGATAGTCTTCCTTGGTCTTGCCGTAGCGGGTGGTGTTTTGCAATTGCAGCGTGGGCGAAAAATCATGCTCGATGCGCACGGTCGCCATGTCGGCCTTGACCTTGTCATAGTCCGACGTGGAACCATAGAAATTATTAGGGTCGACCTTGGCGGCGCTGTTCAGGAAAGTGCGGACGACTTTATTGGTGGCTGTAATGGTATCGGGCGTGGTGTAGCCGGGCAAGCCGATGGTAGGCACGCCGCCGTCGGGCACGTTGTTCTGGTCCACGTGCAGGTAGCTGGCCGTGACGCGGGTCGGTTTGCCGATGCCGAAGGTGATGGTGGGCGCCACCGCCCAGCGCTTGTTCTTGACTTCATCGCGGGCCGGGTTGCCGCTGTTCTGGTCCAGCAGGTTCAGGCGGAAGGCGGTGCCGCTGTCGGCGTCGATCACCCGGTTCCAGTCGGCCGTGGCGCGTTTCTGGCTGCCGCTGCCTGCCGTCAACAATGAATTGAAATTGTTTTCCAGGGTTGCTGTCTTGCTGACCAGATTGATCGAACCGGTTGGCGAGCCGCGCCCGCTGTCGGTACCGGCCGGGCCCTTGAGCACATCGATCTGCTCGATATTGAAGACATCGCGCGAGATGGAACCCACGTCGCGCACGCCATCGACATAGATATTGCCCGAGGCATCGAAGCCGCGCATGTAGACGGCGTCGCCCGTATTGGTGCTGCCGTTTTCGCCGAGGAAGAAGGTACCCACGCCAGGCGTGTTGCGCAGCGCATCGGTCAAGGTCACGGCGCCTTGCTGCTCGATTAATTCCTTTTTGATCACGACGATGGTTTGCGGCGTATCGACCAGTTTTTCCGTGTATTTCGGTGACGAAGCTTTTTCTGCCTTGAAGTCATTTTCCTTGGCGCCAACGACCTTGACTTCGTTCAGGGTTTGCTGCGAAGCGGGCGCAGCCTGGCCGGCCGGATCGGCGGCGTTGGCAGCGTCGGCTGCGTGAGCGGCGACGGGCAGCAGCATCACCGCTAGCGCGGCGCCGATCTGCTGGTTGAAACGGGATGACAGATGTTTGCGGCTCTTGATTGCCATTTTTTTGCTTTCAATGATCTTGAGAAGTCCTGGCTGGCGCTGCAAGACCATGCCGGAGCATGAGGGGCAGATGGCTGGCGATGGAAAGAATGGGAGACATTGTAATAATCGGTAGCTGATTCGTAAATGAGAATCGTTATCAGTCTCGTTTACGCAACGAATCGTCGTGACAGGAAAAAAACACTGTGATATCCCATCAGTGCTTGTGTTGCCGGTCACTTTGCTGCTATGCGCGCAAGCGTTCTGGAGCGGGAGTATGATGAGCAACCTTTACAAATTTCCTCTTAGCATGCTGCAGACTCCCGACGCGTTTTTGCCCCTCATCGATGTTCCCACGCCCTTGCCTGATCATCCGCTGACCTTTGTATTTCACCGTGGCCGTTTGCTATTGGATACCTTGAACCATGCCTTGCCCGAGTTTGAGCGCGTCAAGGCGCTGGGCCTTGATCTGGCGCAGGCGCAGTCGGTTGGTATGTGGCAAGGCCGTTATTGCCAGACGGTCTGGACTGATGACGAAGCCTTGCCTGACAGCAGCCTGGCCTATCACAGCCTGCGCTCGCTGTTCAATGTGGTGGACGATGGTTTCCTGGGCTTGATCAGTCGCGCGGCCCAGCTGGCCGAGTGGGCGCGCACCCACCGTTATTGCGGCGTGTGCGCCACGCCCATGCAGCGCCATCCGGGCGAGCGCAGCTTCAAGTGCGGCGCTTGCGGCATGCTGGCCTACCCGCGCATTTCGCCGGCGATGATGGTACTGATACGCAAGGGTGAAAAAGTGTTGCTGGCGATGCACAAACATTCGCCGTCGCAGCGCTTCAGTCCCTTGGCTGGTTTCCTGGAAGCGGGCGAATCGATCGAAGAAGCGGTGCACCGCGAAGTGATGGAAGAGGTGGGTTTGCGCGTGCACAATCTGCGCTATTTCATGAGCCAGTCCTGGCCCTTCCCCCATTCGCTGATGATCGCGTTTACAGCCGATTATCTCGATGGCGAAATTCGCCTGGACCAGAATGAAATTGCCGAGGCGCGCTGGTTCGGTGCGGACGATGTGTGGCCCGAAGCGAGCTCCAGCGTGTCGATTTCTTCGATGCTGGTGCAGGCGCACCGTCCGCCCGCTAAATAGGAAAAGCGTGGTCGGCTCAGGCAGATTGCCCACTTTTCTATATACTGGCGGCAATTGTAACTATTTGGGTGTTTTAGTATGTCTCAAGAAGAATTCTCCGAAAACGACTGGCGCCGTTTGATCAGCAGCCTGGGTGAAGACCCACAGCGTCCTGGTCTGCTGGAAACGCCGGCACGCGTGGCGAAAGCCTGGAAACACTGGACCTCGGGCTACGGTCAAAACCCGGTCGACCTGTTGAAAGCGTTTGAAGATGGCGCCGAACAGTACAACGAATTGATCGTCGTGCGCGGCATTCCCGTGTACAGCCATTGCGAACATCATCTGGCGCCCTTCTTTGGCAAGGCCACCATCGGCTACGTGCCGAATGGAAAAATCGTCGGCTTGTCGAAACTGACGCGCCTGGTCGATTGCTTCTCCAAGCGCCTGCAAGTACAGGAACGCATGACCATGCAGATCGCGAATGCCTTGATGGAAGTGCTGGAACCGAAATCGGTGGGGGTGGTCGTGCGCTGCCGTCATTTGTGCATGGAAAGCCGCGGCATCCGTACGCCAGGCGAAGAAACCATTACCTCAGCCATGCTGGGCGAGATGCAGCCGAACCTGGCGCTGCGCACGGAATTTTTGGCGCTGGCCCGCGAAAGCTGATTTTCGCGGTAGATGCAAGCAGAAGGCGGCGCGATGCCGCCTTTTTTTTATGACTTCAAGCGTTGGCGGCAGCCTTGCGCTCGGCCAGATAGCGCGCCGGTGGCTGGCCAACCGCCTTGCGGAACATGGTGACGAAGCCGCTGGTGTTTTCATAGCCAAGTTCCATCCCCACCGTTTTCACGCTATGCCCTTTCGCCAGCCGCTGCAGGGCGATGATCACATGCAATTGCCGGCGCCAGCGGCCCACGCTCATGCCGATTTCCTCCAGTAATTGCCGCGTCATGCTGCGCTCGCTCATGCCGATGCGGCTCGCCCATTGCGTCAAGGTACTCTTATCTGCTGGCTGTGCCAGCAGCAAGTCCGCCAGCTGGCGCAAGCGGGCATCGCGTGGCAGCGGCAAGTGCAAGTCTTCCACCGGGGCGGTCGCCAGTTCATCGAGCAGGGTGGCCACCAGGCGCTCTTCGGCGCCATTCAGTGCATACAAGGTGGGGAAGCTGGCTGCCTTGATGATCAGTTCGCGCAGCAAGGGTGAGACGGCGAGGGTGCAGCAACTGTCGGGCAAGGCAGGGGACGAGACCTGGACCATATCGGCATCGACAAACAGGCAATAACATTGCGCCTCGCCCACACCGCGCGCCGCGTGCAACAAGCCGCCCGGTATCCAGATGGCGCACTGGGGCGGCACGATCCAGACCCCGCTTTCCACCTCACAATGAATCACGCCACGCACGGCGTATAGCAACTGCCCCTTGCGGTGGCGGTGCGGCGCCTGTTCCCATTCACGGCTGACACAAGCGACACCCACGGCCAGCACGGGGCGCAGCACGTCATCAATCTGTTCCATGGAAGAGGGTATGTCAGACCGTAATGGCGGCATGGTGGGGAATACGGGTAGGGACATGGCAAGTTTGTTTGGCTGAATTGAATAATATTGTGGCCAATTTGTGCAATGACGTCCAGCGCTACCTTCGGTATCGTGTGCTTATCCGCAGCCTCACTTCAACGGCAACAGCCGCCGCCAGTGCTCTGATGAAGGTCTGGACGGATGGGCAAAAGCACTATTGATGAGGGAGGTAATACCATGCTGCTCGACATTTCCAATTTTCCACTGGTCTGGATGCGTCACGACGCCGTATCCGGCGGCAATACCGAGGCGCTGTTTGCGCAATTCGATGCCTTGCTGACGCGCCGGCAAGCATTCGTCATTCTCACCGACGAGGGTTACGCCGATAGCGGACATGAACACACGCAGGAAGAGCGCAAGCGCACGACCTTGTGGATGAAGCAGAACAAGGCGGTGATCCGCGCGTATATCCAGGGCTTGGTGATGGTGGAGCCCGATTGCGCCAAGCGCCTGGCGGGCAAGGCGTTTGCCGTGATGTTTGGCAAGTTCTGGGGCTACCCCCTGCATTTCGGCAGCAGCCGCGACGACGCGCTCGATATCGCCCACAGCCTGTTGCAGGCTTGGCTGCCGCCGCAGTCAGCACTCGATCAAGCGGTACTTTCCTGACGAACAGCTTTAGTAGCGGTACTCGCTCACCAGATGTTTGGTGAAGTTGTACTTGCTGCCGCCATCGAGCAAGTCGATCAGGCGTTTTGGGGTCGAGGCCGACATGAAGGCGTCGGCCGCGCCGCCCGTGCTGCGAAACTTCATGCCGGGGCTGAGGATCTGGTTGGCGCCGATTTTCAAGTGCTGGAAGCTCTTGGTTTTCTCATTGTTGAGGATAAAGTGCAATTCCTGCTTGAAGGTCAGGAACGGTATCTTCAGCCACCAGCCTTCGTCCGTGCCATAGCTGGCCACGCTGGCAAAATGCGTGTTTTTGTCTGTCAGCGTGGGTTTGCCCAGGCGGTCGTTGATGCGCTTCATGGCTTCGATCTTGGTCATGCTGTTCTTTCTGTTGGATGCAAGGTATTTGCAACGTTGTTAGCCGCGCATTCTGCCACAGTTCCTTCTTCCTCCTGCCAGTCCCTTGGACGACATGGCGTTCTTAAAAAAACATTTCTTATAAGCATTGTCAGTTTCGTTACTTCAAGCGTATGCTGGTGTTGTCTGAATGATGCCGCTAGAGCATCTGCGCCGCCCGCATTCCGGCCGTCCGGGCGGAAGCGGGGCATGTCCTTATCGCTGCCACACCACACAAGTTGGAGACACGCATGAAGAAACTGACCTTCCAGCAAAAGTTATGGATACCCCTGATTTGCAGCCTCTTGTGCATTACGATCATCTTTGTGTACAACGCGCTGGAAATCCGCAAGATACGCATCGAAGAACGTAGCGCCGACCTGGCCAATGCAGCCGACCTGGGCCTGGGCGCCGTCAAGATGTTCGGTGACCTGGCAGCCAGCGGCGCCTTGAGCACGCCCGAGGCGCAAAAGCAGGCGCTTGCCGTGATCAACAGCATGCGTTTTGGCGCGACTGGCTATCTGTCCATCATCGGTTTTGACTCGTCGGTCGTGATGAATCCGGGCGCGCCGCAAACCAATGGCAAGAACATGTTCGATTTCAAGGATGCCAACGGCACTTATCTGTACCGCGACATTGCCGCTGTGGGCAAGAGCGATGCGGGCAAGGGCTTTGTCTACTATCACTTCCCCCGTCCCGGCCAGCAAAAGGCCGAACCCAAGATGAGTCGCGTGGTGGCTTACAAGCCATGGAACTGGACCGTCGTGGTCGGTGTCTATATCGACGATATCGATGCCGCCTTCCGCCAGTCCCTGTGGACGGCGCTGGGTCTGCTGGTGCTGGTCTGCGCCGTGCTGTCGGCCATCGTGGTGGTCATCAACCGCAGTTTGCGCCATGCGCTGGGCGGCGACCCTGAATATGCGGCGCAAGTGGCCGAACGCATCGCCAATAACGACTTGAGTGCTGTCGTGCGCACCAATCCCAAAGACCGCCAAAGCGTGCTGTTCGCCATGAAGACCATGCAGGCCAACCTGGTCGACGCCATCAGCGAGATCCGCCACAGCGCCGACACCATCGCCACGGCGTCCAGTGAAATTGCCAGCGGCAATATGGACTTGTCGGCACGCACGGAAATGCAAGCCAGCTCCCTGGAAGAAACGGCCGCGTCGATGGAAGAACTGACCTCGACCGTGACGCAAAACACGGGCAACGCCGTGCAAGCGAATGAACTGGCCAAGTCGGCTTCGGCCGTAGCGCGCCAGGGCGGCGCCGTGGTGGCGCAGGTGATCGGCACCATGGAAACCATCAATGCATCGTCGCGCAAGATTGTCGACATCATCGGCGTGATCGATGGCATCGCCTTCCAGACCAATATCCTGGCCTTGAACGCGGCAGTGGAAGCAGCGCGTGCCGGCGAACAAGGGCGCGGCTTTGCCGTGGTGGCCTCGGAAGTGCGCAACCTGGCGCAACGTTCGGCCGCCGCGGCCAAGGAAATCAAGGGCTTGATCGGCGCCTCGGTCGACAGCATCGCGGCCGGCAGCAGCCTGGTGGCGCAGGCGGGCACGACGATGGATGAGGTGGTGGCCAGCGTCTCGCGCGTGACCGACATCATGGCCGACATCACGGCTGCCTCGCACGAACAAAGCACGGGCATCGGCCATGTCAATCAGGCGATTACGGAAATGGATAGCGTGACGCAGCAAAATGCGGCGCTGGTGGAACAGGCGGCAGCGGCGGCGGGCAGCATGCAGGACCAGGCCGCCGTACTGGCGCAGCTGGTGTCGCGCTTTACCTTGTCGGCTCAGGAAAACGGCGCCGTGCGGGTGAGGGCTGCCGCGCCATCGGCCTTGCGCGCATCGTCCAGGAAGCCGCTGCGCAGCCTGGCTGCATAATCTTTATTGGGGCGGCGCTGCCGGCTGTGGCGCCGCTTCAAACACCAGCTTGTCATCGACGACCTCGAATTTGCCGACTGGCTGGCCCAGATCTGCTTTCGGGTCGTTTTCCATTTCGGTCAGGCTATTGCAGGTATTCGTCTCCGCCTGCCACAGTTGCTTGCCCATCCGGATATTCCATACGTCATCGCCCGCCGCAAACACTTCCACCGTGATATCGGCGGGCGCCTCGGTGGAAAGGATATGCAGGCGCTGGCATTGCGGCAAGTGCGTCGCCATCAGTTGCACTTCCACCGTGTCTTGCCAAAAGTAATTTTGCTGGCGGCGCACGGTCAGCGCGTGGTCCTGGCCATCGATCGTATAAATGGCGAAATCCTTGACACAGCCTGACAGCAGGATAGGCAACATGAGAATCAGAATTTTGCGCATGGTCGGCTTTCTTCGTTGGTTCTCGGCATGGTTGCTGAGAGTGGGTACTTGCATCGATGGGAAATCGAGCAAGCGCCGTCTTGTTTTCCGCTTACGTGGCATTATAACTATGCACACCGCCATGCGCACCAGTTGCGGCGTGACAATACACATGGGCGCGCCGCCAGCCAGCTATCCTCTATTTGACTGAAAGACCACGATGATCGACCTGTACTATTGGACTACGCCCAACGGGCACAAAGTGACGATGTTCCTGGAAGAAGCGGGCATCCCCTACAACATCATTCCCGTGCATATCGGCAAGGGCGAGCAGTTCAAGCCCGAATTCCTGGCTATCGCACCGAACAACCGTATTCCCGCCATCGTCGACCAGGCGCCTGCCGATGGCGGCGCTCCGCTGTCGCTGTTTGAATCGGGGGCGATTTTGCAATACCTGGCCGAGAAAAGCGGCCAATTCCTGCCAGCCGACGTGCGCTTGCGCGCCGAAGTGTCGCAATGGCTGTTCTGGCAAATGGGCGGCCTGGGCCCCATGGCTGGCCAGAACCACCATTTTGTGCAATATGCACCGGAGCAGATCGAGTATGCGATTACCCGTTACGTCAATGAAACCAACCGCCTGTATGGCGTGCTGAACAAGCGCCTGGCCGACCGCGCCTTCGTTGCCGGCGACGACTATTCCATCGCCGACATGGCCATCTACCCATGGATCGTGCCGCATGAGCGCCAGCGCCAAAACCTGGCCGACTTCCCGTACCTGGCGCGCTGGTTTGCCGCCATCGCCGCCCGCCCGGCCACCATCCGCGCCTACGCTCGCGCCGCTGAAATCAACCAGCAGCCGACCGTCAGCGCCGATGCCAAAAACGTGCTGTTCGGGCAGACGGCAAAGTCGGTCAGTTGATCCTGTTCTAGCCCATTTCCACCAGGAATTCGTGCATATCGGTATGCGCCAGCTGCGCGCATGCCGGGGCGAAGTGGGGCAGTTGTCCCCACAGCAGCGGGTTGCCGAGGATGTAGATATGGTGTTTGGCGCGCGTCAGCGCCACGTTCAGCAAGTTCGGCGTAGACGCCGCCCACTGGGCGGCGCCAGCCGTGCTGTTGTCGGCGCCCAGCACCAGCATCACCACACTTTGTTCCTTGCCCTGGAAGGTGTGCACGGTGCCCACCATCTTGCCGCACCACAAGCCCAATTCGCGGGCCGTAGGCGCCTTGCCATAGCCCAGGCGGCGATCCCAGTCCAGGTCCATGATGCGCGAACGCAATTCATTGCGCACGGCTTTGAAGGGCGTGATCAAGTACATCTCGGGCAGCTTGCCATCGCGGCGATATAGCTTGAGCAATACTTCCAGCACGAAATCGAGTTGCAGCGGCACTACCTGCTTGTAGCTGACGGGGCCGGCTACGTCGATCCAGCGGCTGGGGCCACGGCTCAGGCCGCGCGCGTGCGCTGGCGGCGTGGTGTCAGGCAAGCCGTACACCATCTTGCCTTCATAGGCGATGGTATTGGCCAGCGAGAACATCGGTTCCACGCAACGGCGGTGCACGCGCAGCGGGCTGCCTATCCACAGCGGTTGTCCGCTGGCCACGCCCACTTGCGCGCCATAGCGGTTGGCCCGGTCGGCCAGGGTCTGCACGGAAACAGATGTGGGCGCATAGCTACCGTTCTGCGTATGCGGCGACAGGGTGGACAAGGCTTGCACTAGACGGCCCGGCACCGTGAACACGGGTTCGATTTGCAGCGGATCACCGACCACTACCGCGCGCTTGGTACGCCACAGGCTGCCGATAGCCGCTTGCGGCACGGCCTGGCCCGCTTCATCGATGAACAGCCAGCCCAGCGATTCCGGACCCATGCCCTGGAACTGGCGTGCAAACGAGGCAAACGTGGTCGAGACGACAGGCACCACCATGAACAGGCTGTGCCAGACCATGGCGATATGCGACTGGTCGTAGGCGCGCTTGTTTTTCAACAGCTTGGACACCGCTAGTAAGTTGCCGCCAAAGCCGGGGCCGCCTTTTTTTGCTACTTCGGCCAGCCATGCTTCGTGCAGGGCCAGCGCCTTGGCGAACAAACGCGAGCGCAAACGGGCCAGCGCCGGTTCATGCCACAGGCCGCCAATCTGCAAGGCATCGCCATCGAGTTCTTCCAGCGCCGCCGGCGCGATCAGGGTGTGGAAACGCAGGCGCGCGCGGCGCAGCATTTCCGTGCTGTCATCCCATTCGCGCTGGCGCGATTGCGCCGTGCGCAGGGCAACATGCAAGCTGAGGCGCGCGCGTTCGCAGCGCGGTTCCAACTCGCCCTTGAGCAGCAGCTTGATGTTGGACACGTCCTTGGCCGCCTGGCGCTGCGCTTCGGCATTTTCCACCACGGCGTTCTGATAAGTACGCGCCGTTGCCGTGCGGAACAAGCGGGCAAAGAAGCCCGGTTCCGTCAAGCTCACCAAGCGCTCTTCTTCCTGCAATTCCTTCTTCTTGACCAGCAAGATATCCTGCTGCGCCAGCGCTGTCTCCAGCGCGCCATTGGCGCCGTCCATTTCCGCTTCCGCGGCGATCAGCGCCTGCTGGCTGCTGGCCAGGAATTCTTCCTGGCTGCACGTACCCACCGCTTGCCACAGGGCTGCATACTGGGCTTGCTCAGCCAGTGCCTTTTCCACCACGTGTTCCGTTTCGCGGAATTCACGCGATGCCTGGGCGAAACTGATGCCCTGGTGACTGGATAACCATTGGCGGATATTTTGCGCTTGCGGCGTCTTGCGCTGCGTGCTGGTGTCCCAGTCGTCATCGTAGAAATTGCTGATGAAGCGGCGGCGGTTGTTGTTATTGCCGAGCGCACAGGAAATCAGCCCCCATGGCGCTTCATCTTCGCTCAACTGGCGATTGGCGCCATTGCCGTCGGCCACCACGCGGCGGGCCACGCTTTCAAAATAGCGCGTGCGCGCCCATTCCTTGCCCAGCTGCGTGGGTTTCAGCAAGTCGGCCGAGATGTTTTCCACGGCGGCATTGTTTGACGAGGCCACCACCATTTCAAAGCCTGTCAGTTCCGGGCGCAAACGGGCAATCGTGATCGGGTCGCGCACGCCCTCGAAGGCGACCGCCACCTTGCCGATAAAGGCGTCGGCGGCGCGGTCCAGGTTGGACAGCACGGCTGCGCGGCGCACGATGTTGTCGGCGAACAATTCGCGCAGCAAGGTGGTCTTGCCCGTGCCTGGCGGGCCATTGACGGAGAAAATACCCCGTTCAGCCAGGCCCGTGCGGGCGCCATGGATGGCGAACTGCTGCATCAGGCTCATGGCGTAGCTGGAGTCTTCCAGCCAGTGGCCACGGTTCATATTGGCCGGATTGAGCATGGCCGCCAGCGCCTGGCGTCCGGCCGGGCTGTACAGGTCGATACGCTCTTCCTGGGCCAGCGGCGTCAGGTAGGCGGCCAGGGTGGCGGGCAACTTTCCGCCACGCAAGGCGCGGATAATCTGCTCCAGGTCATCGAGGTAAAAGCTGTTGAGGATATCGATGGTGGGTTCGACCGTGTCGCCAAAGTCCAAGGTGCGGTTGCCGCTGCCTTCAAGACCCGCTTCCATATCCTTGACGGGGCGCTTCTTGCGCGTGCGGATTTCCAGCACGGCCAGCGGCTGGCCCGGCGATGGCCGGAAACCGGCCCAGTCAGCCAGCAAGTCGGCCAGTGCGCCGATTTCCAACCCCGACAAGGGCGCCGAGACATTGCCAGCATCATCGGTCACTTGCGCCTGCTTGCTGCGCGCGGCGGCGAAATTGCGCAGGCTGTCTTGCAAGGCGAGCTGGCTATCGCTGAAGGCGTCCAGGCTCAAGCCGGACCAGTTCGGCGTGCGTGCGCGGCCCAATGCCCATGGCAAGGTGGAGACCGAAACAGGATCGAACTGCGGTTCGCCCAGCGAATTCAAACTGATGCGGGCAAAGCAGGAACGGCCAGCCAGTTCCGTTTTTTCAATTTCGGAAATGTTTTCCGCACCGGCAGGCAAGACCTTGCCGATCTCTGCCTTGTCGAACACGTTCAGGAATAGCTGGAAGCCGTCGACCTCGCGGTCGGCGCCGACTTGCAATTGGGTATAAAACTGCGGCGGCAATTGCGCCAGGTGTTCACGATGAAGGAGACGCACGGTGGACGGGTCTTCAACTTCCGTGATTTGATTCAGGTCAAACGGTATAAAGAATTCAATCTTGTGCCAATACTCCAGGATAGCCAGGAGGCGCTGCTGTTCTGCCTGATTCATGATGACCAATATTTTGTAAAGCGAGCGAGGATTGTAAAGCGTATGCGCCTCATCTGTTTTGCAGTTTCGCCTATCGCGCGGCCTTTGCTGCAAAAAAAGTGCAACGGTGCAATGAAAAAAAGCCAGGTGGCAACTTCCCACCTGGCTTTCTTGTAAGAATGCATTTGCAGTCTGTTAAAACTCTTCCCATTCGCTGTTGTTCGTGCGGGCTGGCGCGGCGGAAACGGCCTTGCGTACGGGCGCTGGTGTTGCCTTGATTGCTGGCGCTGCACTGTTGCGTACGGCTTTCAGTTTTGCTGCCGTCACGGTATTGCTGGTTTTAAAGAAACCCACCACGTGGGCCAGTTCGCCAGCCTGTTCCTGCATGCTGTGCGAGGCGGCCGCCGCTTCTTCCACCAGGGCGGCGTTTTGCTGCGTGACTTCGTCCATCTGGGCAATCGCCATATTGATTTGCTCGATGCCGACGGTTTGCTCGTGCGTGGCCGAAGTGATCTCGCCCATGATGTCGGTCACGCGCACGATGCTGTCGACGATGTCGCCCATGGTCTGGCCCGCTTCATTGACGAGGCGCGAACCGGTGTCCACGTTGCTGACCGAGGCGGCGATCAATTCCTTGATTTCCTTGGCGGCCGAGGCCGAGCGGTGGGCCAGGTTGCGCACTTCGGTGGCGACGACGGCAAAGCCGCGTCCCTGTTCCCCTGCGCGCGCCGCTTCCACGGCCGCATTCAGGGCCAGAATATTGGTCTGGAAGGCGATGCCGTCGATCACGCCGATGATGTCGACGATCTTGCGCGACGAGGCATTGATGCTGCCCATGGTATCGACCACTTGCGAGACGATATGGCCGCCGCGCACGGCCACTTCGGACGCGCTTTTGGCCAGCTGGTTGGCCTGGCGTGCATTGTCCGCATTCTGTTTCACGGTCGAGGTCAGCTCTTCCATCGAGGACGCGGTCTCTTCCAGCGAACTGGCTTGCTCTTCCGTGCGCGACGACAGGTCGTAATTGCCGGCTGCAATTTCGCTCGATGCGGTGGCGATGGCATCCGTGCCCTGGCGTACTTGCGCCACCACGCCCAGCAAGCTGTCGTTCATGGTTTTCAGCGCTTGCAGCAAGCGGCCTGTTTCATCGCTGGAGTTGACGACGATCTGCGATGACAAATCGCCGGACGCTACCGTTTCGGCCACGGCCACGGCGGCGTTGATCGGCTGCGTGATCGAGCGCGTAATGACCCAGGCAACAAAGGCGCCGGCCAGCACGGCAACGCTGCCCAGGGTAATCATGGCGGTGCGCGCGCTGTTGCTCAGTGTTTCGGCCTCGGCCGCCGCCTCTGCCACTTGCTCGCCTTCATAGGCGACCAGCTTGTCGAGTGTGTCGAGCACCCTTTTCAGGGCCGGCGCGGCTTGCTGGGTCAGGACGCCGGCCGCTTCTTCCGTCTGGCCTGCCTTGCGCAGTTCGATCACCTTATTGTTCAACGGTGCGCCCGCTTTCAGGGCGGCATCGAGTTCGCTCATCAGTGCGGCTTCCTGGCCGGTCACTACTTGCTTGAGTAATTGTTCCTTGGCCGCGCCATAGTGCTGGCGCGCCTCGCCTATCTTTGTTTGTTCCGTTTGCACCAGCGCATCCGTGGGCGCCACCACCAGGCTGGTGATGGCCAGGGTGATGTTGCGCACGTTGTCGCTCATGGTATTGGCCAGCGCCGTTTTGACGTTCTTGTCTTCAACGATGTCATGCGTGCGGCCGCTCAATTTCGCCATGGAATACAGGCCGACCAGCAATACGGCGACCAGCAAGCCCAGGACGACTGCAAATCCAATTCCCAGGCGGGTGCCGATTTTATAATGTGTAAGTGACATGATTGCTTTCGTGTTTCTGGAATAAAGAGGAATACCTGCTTGTGACGCCAGGGCGCTACGGGTTTATACGTAGCGAGGCCAGGCCATAATTGTTCCTGAAAATTCCGTGTGGCAATACTGTTAATTGCTGTCAATCTAATAAAAATTGGAAGATCGGCAGCAAATGAAATAGCTTGTCGTATGGAAACAACGAGAGAGGTGCTGAAGCGAACTCAGCCTTTTTGGAAAACGTGCTCCGCCAGGAAGTCGATCAAGGCGCGCAGCTTGGGTGACACATGGCGGCTGCCGGGCCACAGGATGCGGAAAGCGCCGGTGTGCTGCGTATGCTGCGCCAGCACGGGCAACAGGCGGCCGGCCTCGCGCGCGGCGCGCACGGCAAAGTCGGGCAGGGCGGCGATCCCCAGGCCGCTTTCGGCAAAGTGCAGCAAAGTCTCGACATTGTTGCAGCTGAGAACGGTGGGCAAGCCAGCCGCCAGCAAGCCGCTCCATGCCGGCAGCGGCCAGGCTTCGATCTTGCCGCTGCTGGGAAATTTATACAGCAAACAAGTGTGCCGGGCCAGGTCTGCCGGCGCGGCTGGCGCGCCATGCCGGGCCAGGTAGGCGGGCGAGGCCACGAGCTGCAGCTGGAACAGGCCCAGTTGCCGGCTCATCAAACGGCTGTCGGCGCTTTCGCCGGCCCGCACCACGGCGTCATAGCCTTCCTCGATCACGTCGACCCGGCGGTCCGTAAAATCGAGCTCCAGTTCCACTTGCGGATAAGCGTGGGCGAAGGCTGCCAGCACGGGATTGAGCAAGCTGCCCACCAGCGGCAGGCTCACTTTCAAACGCCCCTGCGGCGCATTCTTGCTGTTCGACAGTTCCAGCTCGGCCGCTTCGATTTCGCCGAGGATGCGCCGGCAACGTTCCAGGAACACACTGCCTTCGCTGGTCAGCGTGATGCTGCGCGTATTGCGGTGAAACAGGCGTACGCCGAGGCGCTCTTCCAGCCGCGCTATGCTCTTGCCGATGGCCGACGCCGAGATGCCCAGCACGCGCCCGGCCGCCACGAAACTGCGCGTTTCCGCCGCCTGCACGAAAGCCGTGAACCCTGCCAGATTATCCAATGTGTTCTTTCGATTGCGGATGTCAACGTCCGCTGTGAAAGAAACTATAGCCCATTTTTCTTTGATGACGATAGTTTTACGCTGTCAGCCTGTACTTTTACAAGGCTAGTCATGACCATCGATCTTTCTCCCGTCAATCTGTCATCCCGCATCGATACCCTGCTCGATACCGTCGTGCAGCAGCAGCGCCTGGTGGGCGCGGTAGTGCTGGTGCGCCACCAGGGCCGCGAAATTTACCGGCGTGCCGCCGGTTACCTGGACCGTGAAGCGCAACTTCCCATGCGCGGCGATGCGCTGTTCCGCCTGGCGTCTGTCAGCAAACCCATCGTCTCGACCGCCGCGCTGGCGCTGGTGGGCCAGGGCCGTTTGGGTCTCGATGACCTGGTGGCCCGCTGGCTGCCGTATTTCCAGCCGCGCCAGCCTGACGGCGCCGTGGCGCAGATCACCGTGCGCCATTTGCTCACGCATACGGCAGGCCTGGACTATGGCTTTTTCCAGCCGCCCGGTGGCCCGTATGCGCAGGCGGGCGTGTCGGACGGCATGGATGCGGCTGTCATGACGCTGGAAGATAATCTGCGCCGCCTGGCCAGCGTGCCGCTGGCTTATGCACCGGGTGAGCGCTGGGCGTATTCGATCGCCACCGATGTGCTGGGCGCCGTGATCGAGCACGCCAGCGGCTTGCCACTGGCGCAGGCGGTGCGCTCTCTGGTGACGGCGCCGCTGGCCATGCACGACACAGGTTTTATCGCCGTGGACCCGGCGCGCCTGGCGGTAGCCTATGCCGACCGTACGGCGCCCGATGCGCAGCCGCGCCGCTTATTGGATGTGGGCGACGATCATTTACCGTTCCTGGATGGCATGGCGGGCTTTCGCTTGTCGCCGGCGCGCGCCCTGAATGAACAAGCCCATGCTTCGGGTGGGGCCGGCATGGTAGGTTCAGCCGATGATTTCATGCGCTTGCTGGAAACGCTGCGCCTGGGTGGCGCGCCCTTGTTGCCGTCCAGCCTGGTCGAGCAATTGGGCGCCAGCCAGACGAGTCACTTTGAACTGCCATTCTGGCCCGGCCGTGGTTTCGGCCTGGGCTTTACCGTGCTGAACTATCCGCATTTGGCGGCCACGCCGGAGGCGGCCGGTACCTGGCGCATGGGCGGCACCTATGGCCATTCGTGGTTTGTCGATCCTGCCCGTGAGTTATCGGTGGTGGCGTTCACCAATACGGCGCTCGAAGGCATGGCGGGAGCGTTCGTAGGGGAACTGTGCCAGGCTGTGTATGGCGTGCAGGAAAAACCATGATGCGCCCGCAGCCGATTGTTTTTCTCGCGCTGGGCTTGTTTGGCCTGTATTGCATCGAGTTTGGCGTGGTCGGTATCTTGCCGATGATTATGCAGCGTTTCCAGGTGACGGCCGCGCAAGCCGGCTGGCTGGTCAGCCTGTTTGCACTGGTGATCGCGGTGGGTGGTCCTTTCCTGGTCTTGCTGGCCACGCGCTGGCGCCGCAAGCGCGTGCTGCTGGTCTCGCTGTGCGTGTTTGCGCTGACCAGCCTGATTTCAGCGTATGCGCCCCGTTTTGAATGGTTGCTGGCGCTGCGCATGGTGCCGGCGCTGTTTCACCCTGTGTATTTTTCGCTGGCGATGGTAGCGGCTGCGACCCTGTATCCGCCGCAGCAAGCGGCGCGGGCCAGTGCGCATGCCTTTGTCGGTACCAGCCTGGGCATGGTGCTGGGTATTCCGCTCACCACCTGGATTGCGGCCCAGTATGGTTATGAGGCATCGTTCCTCGCCTGCGCCCTGGTCAATGCGCTTGCCGCGCTGGGAGTGTGGCGTTATCTACCCGATGCGCCTCAGGAAAAACCCATGGCCTATGGCCACCAGCTGGCCATCCTGCGCAAGGGCGCGCTATGGCTCAATATCATCGCTGCCGTGCTGGTGTTTGCCGCCATGTTTTCCGTGTATGCGTATGCAGCCGCCTACCTGGAGCAGGTGACGGGCTTGAGTGCGCGCCAGACGGGCTTGATCCTGGTGGTATTTGGGGTGGGCGGCGTGGCTGGCAACTTGCTGGCGGGCCGTTTGCTGGGCATGCACGTATTGCGCACGGTGCTGTTGCAGCCGATCCTGCTGGGCCTGGCATATGGGCTGCTATACCGCTATGCGGGAGCGGACATGGGCTGGGCTGGTTTGGCCGTGCTGGCGCTGTTCTGGGGCGCGGCCCATACAAGCGGGCTGATCGTCACGCAAGTGTGGCTCAGCGGCGAAGCGCAGGAAGCGCCCGCGTTTGCCATCGGCGTGTATATCGCCGCCATCAACCTGGGCGTGACGGTGGGCGCGCTGGCCGGTGGTATGGCGATTGCCCGCTACGGCATGCAGGGGGCGATCGCCAGCGGCGTGCTGTTTGCCGTGCTGGCGCTGGTGGTGATCGTGTTCAAGGCCTGGCGCTACCGGGTGCCGTCCCTGCAGATGCTTGGGACGGCGGAATAGTCGATCGGTATCGCGTAGTCTTACAACGCCTAACAAAACCGTAGCGAGCGGAAGCTAGTTGCGGCTGAGAAGCGGAACTGTGCGCAGGCACAGTGAGCATCGCAGGCTGCAAATCGCGACGCGCAGTAGGTTTTGATAGGCGTTATCAGACGGATTTCAGGAAGACGCGTATGCCGGCCAGCAGCATTTCGATCGCCATCGCCGTCAGGATCAAGCCCATCAGGCGCTCGAAAGCGGTCATCACGCGCGGACCCAGCGCCCGTTGCAATCGTTCGGCGCACAGGAAGACGGCCAGCCAGACCATGGCCACTGCCGTCAGGCCCGCCACGTGGGCGACCACTTCGCTCATTTCATGCGAGGAAAACAGCAGTACGGTCGCCAGCGCGGAAGGGCCAGCCAGCGCGGGAATGGCCAGCGGCACGATGAACGGTTCGTCGCCGATGTCGTGGTCGTTATTGCCATTGCTCGGTTGCGGAAACACCATGCGCATGGCGATCAGGAACAGGATCACGCCGCCGCCGATGCGCAGCGCGACTTCCGACAATTGCATGGCTTTCAGGAAGTGGCGGCCAAAGAACATAAACAACAGCAAGATACCGAAGGCGATCATGCATTCGCGCACGACAACTTTCCAGCGGCGCTCGACAGGAACACGTTTCAAGGCATTGACGAAAAGGGAAACATTGCCGAACGGATCGGTAACGAGCAAGAGCAAAATAAAGGTCTGGAAGAAATTCTGTGTCATGTTGGTGCCGAAAGAAGGGGGAAACCGTCACCGGGATGGGTGCGGTTCATCAGGCTTGCGATGATATCAAGCGCTTCGGCAATCGCCCATGTTTATTGATGCATAGCAGCATTTTTTTTGGCTACGGAGGAGGTCGGCTGGTAAAACGCCGTCGGCGTGGTGCCGAAATGCTTTTTGAACATGGCAGCAAATGCGCTCTGGCTGGTGTAGCCATTGTCCAGCGCCACGTCGATCACCTTGCCGCCGCGCGCCAGTTGCTCGAGCGCCCGCAGCAATCTTGCCTGCTGGCGCCAGTGACCAAAGCGCATGCCCGTCTGTTTCTGGAATAAGCGGTGCAGGCTGCGCGCGGTAATGCCCAGTTGCCCGGCCCAGTCATCCACCGTCGCATGCTCGCCCGGCCTGGCCATCAGCTCGCTGCACACGCTGCGCAGGCGCGGGTCGGTCGGCACCGGCAAATACAGGGGCAGCACGGGCAGGCTGTCGAGTTCGTGCAACAGCAGTTGCAGCAAATGCCAGTCGCGGCCCCCTTCCGTGAAGCCGGGCACGATATCGATGGCCGCCAGGATCAGCTGGCGCAGCAGGGGGCTGACCTCCAGCACGCAGCTATGGCGCGGCAACAAGGGGGAGTGGGCGCAATCGACGAACACCGTGCGCATCTTGACCTCGCCACTCATGCGTATCTGGTGTTCCACGCCCGCCTGCAGCCACACGCCGCGCGTGGGTGGCACCACCCAGCGGCCGTCTTGCGTTGCGATGGTCATCACGCCATCGGTGGCATAGATCAGCTGTGCATGCGTATGCCGGTGCACGGAAATCACGTGGCCATGCGGATAATCGACAGCCAGCGCCATGGCACGCGTGTTCACGGGGATCAGGACTTGGTAATCAGCAATTTGCACGATATGTCACTTTTGCGATAGGTGTAGACATCTTAACGCGAGAAGGCGCGCCACGGTTGCGGCATGATGGTTTTCCATTATTCCTGGAGCCTGACAATGCCTGTCCGTGCATATATATATCCCTTCCTTGCCATGTTGCTGTGGGCCGGCAATGTGGTCGTGTCCAAGCTGGCCGCCGCCAGCATCGCCCCCACGGCCATCACCTTTTACCGGCTGGTGCTGGTGTTGCTGGTAATGACGCCCTTCATCATCCGCCCGCTGTGGTCCAACCGTGCCGCGATCTGCCGCCAGTGGTGGCAGCTGGCCGTCTGCGGCCTGATGTCGATGGCGCTGTTCCAGAGCTTGTCTTACCGGGCGGCCGATAGCACCACTGCCACCAATATGGCCATCGTCACGGCCCTGGCGCCCTTGATGACAGCCATCCTCAGCGTGCTGCTGCTGGGCGAGCGCCTGACGGTCGGCATGGCGGCCGGCGGCCTGCTGTCGTTTGGCGGTTTGCTGTACCTGGTCGGACGCGGCGATGTGCTGGCGCTGCTGCACGAAGGCGTGCATGCGGGTGATGGACTGATGCTGCTGGCCACCTTGATCTTTGCCCTGTACGGTGTCTTGCTGCGCCGCTGGCGTTTATCCGTGCCACCCTGGCAAATGATTTATTGCCAGGCGCTGGCAGCGCTGTTGTGCATGCTGCCGTTTTTCCTGCTGCTGCCGGCTGGCCATGCCGCGCTCGACGCCACCACCTTGCCGCTGATCGCCTACGCGGGCATAGGCTCGTCCATTGTTTTATCGTTTCTGTGGATACAGGGCGTGAAGTTGCTGGGCCCCAACCGTTGCAGCATCTACGTTAATCTGTTGCCCATACTGACGGCATTACTGGCCATCGTCTGGTTACATGAAAGCATGCGTGGCTATCATTTGATCGGTGGCGGCATCTCGCTGCTGGGCGTGCTGCTGGCGCAAACGGTGCAGCAACCCTTGTTTGCGCGGCGCGCAAACGTATCGGGTGTTCAGCAAAGCACGTTTTAATTTAAATAGCATAAATGGCGTTCCGCTACGACCCCGGAGCGCCATTCTGCTTAAAAAACATCAGTCTAGTGTGACAATGTGTGAAAATTGATGGTGAATATTGCTACTGATAATGTTTCCCTGTATCTTGAAATCAGGAAATAAAAACCGGGTCAACCTCTACCCCGTTACCCTGATTTTTCTCCTTATCGATCTGAGCGGGCCGCCTTTCCCCCTGCTGCCGCAGACGCTCCATCGACCGGTGTTTGCCCTGAACAAGTCATTCAAATCCTCGTCCATTTGACGTTTCTTTTTTGCTGGAGAAACGCGGGGATAGTTGCGCCCTTACCCTAGGAAAAATTGCATGTTCTCCAGAATTACAATAAAGATGCGCCTGATCGTCACCATGACTGTGCTGGGGCTGCTGATCGCTGTCCTGGGCGCCATGAGCATCATCGGCCTGAAGGCAGCCAATGGCAGCTTGAACGAGGTGTACACCAACCAGCTCGCTTCCACGCAGGCGATCGGCGAATCGCAGATTGCGCTGGGCCGCGCCCGCTTCACGATGGACCGGGTGCTGCTCCATCCCGACGCGCCCGATGCCAAGGATACGCTGGGGCGCGCGGAGCAGTTTGTTGAGACGTCCAACAAGGCCTGGAAAGTGTATCTGGCGCTGCCGCAAAACACGGATGAAAAACGTTTGTCCGATGACCTGGACAAGAAGCGCGGTGACTACATCAACAATGGCTTGCTGGCCATGGTCAAGGCCCTGCGTGAAGGAAAGAATGAGCAGGTGGACCGCATGATGATGGTCGATGTGCTGCCCCTGTCGCGCGCAGCCGAAGCGGCTGCCGTCACGCTGACCGATTTCCAGCTGACCTCGGCGCAACAACTGTATAACGATAGCCAGGCCCGTTACCGCAGTCAGGTGGCGATGGCCATCGGCGGCCTGGTGATCGGCGTGTTGTTGATCATCATCTCCAGCGTGCTCTTGCTGCGCGCCATCTTTGGCCCGCTGGATCAGGCCCTGCGCCACTTCGGCGCGATTGCCGAAGGCAACCTGGCCAATACCATCGTCATCGCGCGCCGCGATGAAATGGGACAATTACTGGATGGCTTGCAGAAGATGCAGGAGCGCTTGTCGAACACGGTGCGCGGCGTGCGCGATGGCAGCGGCGCGATCGCCACAGCCAGCAATGAAATTGCTTCGGGCAACCTTGATTTGTCGAGCCGCACGGAACAGCAAGCGTCCAGCCTGGAAGAAACCGCTTCCTCGCTGGAAGAGCTGACCTCGACTGTCAAGCAGAATTCGGACAATGCGCGCCAGGCCAATCAACTGGCTGTGTCCGCCTCCGACGTGGCCGTCAAGGGTGGTGCGCTGGTGGCGCAGGTAGTCACCACCATGGGCACCATCAGCGCCTCGTCGAAAAAGATTGCCGACATTATCGGCGTGATCGACGGCATCGCCTTCCAGACGAATATCCTGGCCTTGAACGCGGCCGTGGAAGCGGCGCGTGCGGGTGAACAGGGGCGCGGTTTTGCCGTGGTCGCTACCGAAGTGCGCAACCTGGCGCACCGCTCGGCCAGTGCGGCCAAGGATATCAAGCTGCTTATCGAAGCGTCGGTGCAGAACGTGGATGCAGGTAGCGAGCTGGTCAGCCAGACGGGCAGTACGATGGAAGAAATCGTCGCCAGTATCCGCCGCGTGACCGACATCATGGCCGAGATCAGCGCTGCCGGCCGCGAGCAGGAAATGGGCATCGGCCAGATCAACCAGGCCGTGGCGGAAATGGATACCGTGACGCAGCAGAATGCGGCGCTGGTGGAAGAAGCGGCGGCTGCCTCGGCCGCGATGCAGGATCAGGCGGCAGAGCTGGCCGCGATGGTCAGCATCTTCAAGGTTGACGCCGGACACCGCGGCGTGGAAGCTGCAGTGCGCAAGCCGCTAGCCACCACGCCAGCCCCGCGTGCGCCGCTGCCCAGCCCCGCCAAAAAACTGGCGGTCAAGCAGCGTGCCGCCAAAGCGGTAGCCGACAGCAGCGGCGAGTGGGAAGAGTTTTAATGCATTAAGTTAAAGATCCAGCGCGGCGCCACCAGGCTTGTCTTGCAGCGCCGCCGCTTTTTCAGCTTCTTTGGCGCGCCTTTCCGCCGCCGCCAGCTCTGCTTTCTCCATCGCATCATGGCGTAGCTGCAAGGCGGCCCGGGCGCGAACGAAGACGATCTTGATCGCCGCCATTACCGGTACCGAAAGGAAGATGCCGACTACGCCACCGAGCTGGTCGCCGGCCAGCAAGCCCACGATCACCATCAGCGGACTCACTTCCACGCCTTCGCTCATCAGATACGGATTAAGCACATAATCCTGGAACAGGCGGTAGGCGGCGATAAAGCCGATCAGCCAGAACACGTGGTCGAAACCGCTGAAGCCAGCCACGACGACGGCCAGGATCGCTGCCGCCAGCGGACCGGCAAACGGGATGAATTCCAGCAAGGCAGCGGCGCCGGCCAGCAGCAGGCTGTATGGTACGCCCATCAGTGAAAAGACCACGCTGTAGCAAATAAAGGTGGCGATCGACAGCAGCAGCAAGGCGCGCACATAGCGCGACAGCAAGATGTCGAGGTCTTCAATGATGGCGCCCCATAGTTTCTTGTTGGGGCGGTTCAGCAAGGACAGCAAGCCGTCGCGCATGTCCGGGCCTTCCTTGATCAGCAAAAAGCTCAGCACGGGCACCAGCACCAGATAGATCAGGTTGCTGGCCGCATGCATCACCGTCAAGCCCAGTTCCTTGGCCAGGGGCATGGCTTGGCCGGTGCCGCTGCTCAATTGTTCCTGAATGAAAGATAGCAGGCGGGCGCGCAAAGGTTCCATGAATTCCGGCAAAGGGATGCGCTCGGCAAAGTTACTACCTTTGAGCAAGGTCGGCAGCTGCGCGCTGAGTTTGGTCGCTTCCTCTTCGATACGGGTGCCGAAGATGGAACCCAGTATCGCCACCAGCAAGATGACGACGAGAAATACGATGCCGATGGCCGCCGTGCGCGGCAGCCGTTTCGGTCCATACCGTTCCAGCAGCTCGATCAGTGGATACACGAGATAGCTGAAGAAAATGGCAAACACCACCACGATCAGAGTCGATGCAACACGGTAAGTCAGGTACAGCAGCAGGGCGACCAGGAAAGTCGTCCATATCATCTTGGCGACACGCAAGTTAAAACCGAACATAAAAGTTCCTTAGGCAGAATGGCTACGCAAGCGTGGCGGAGCTGGAAGAGAGGGGCGGACAGGGCAGGTGCCGGGCACAGCCGCTTGATCGGAAATCATACCGCAGAATAGCAAAATGCCATGTTCTTGTGCGGCGTGGAAATTATTTACCTGGATACCTGTGCCGGTTCGCGGCTGCGGGGCGTGCCAAACATGCGCGGCGCTTGTGGCAGGAGTAACTGACTTTGGTATTGCTGTGGTGTTAGTGACGTGACGGTGTTTGCCGCTATTACTCGTTTATCTTAAGTAAAGATTGCCACTATTCGACGCCAATCAATTAAGCGAACATCATTGTGAATCCATATCATTTTCTATGCTTGTTAAAAAACCATCTCTCAATTTGTGTGCAGGAACAGAAATAAAGTCGATTGCTGTCGGATTGATGAAGATGGATCGGTGATAGCCTTCAGCTGGTAAGCAGATCATGTGTTTCTCATCATCGGCCGCACGTTCCAACATACTGAACATATCAGAAATTGTCTGGTTGCTATCAATGTATTCTTGGCGCTTTTTTCCCGATGATAGTTGCCAAGTCACCGTAGTTGCGCGCGCATAAAATGCTGCTGTACGCTTGTCCGCTTCTTCTCTAACTTCTGCACGGGAGTCCTCCGTTACATGCCCTTTAGCGACTAGATCGTTGAGGTCTTCCTCACTAAGCGATATCTTTTCAAATACCTCCTTGGTTCGCTGCAACCCGTAGTCTTCTTCTACAAATGTCGGATCTTCAAAGAATTCGACGATATGCCAAAAATCGTCATCAGGATAAATACCCAAATGATGTTCGTAGCTGCCATGTTCAGGTCCGTAGTCGTCATAGGCGTCGCTTGATAAAAAGATATCTGTAACGGCTGCCCGCCTGACATAGATCACTTGATTGTCCAGGCTTTCAACGGAAAATCCACTTCCTGTTTCTTCTAGCTGCGAGTACAGGCGATCACGTTCCTTCTCAGAGATTGGAAGTAACAGGGATGGATTTCCCGAATTAAAATGAATAACAATTTCGCCGAAGTAACTGCGAGCCCCATCTCCATTCTGTTGAATACCCAAATAGTCAAACGGCAGAGGCGTACCTTCAATTTCTGCGATAGTTGTTCCAAGGACTTTCGCTAACTTACGGATACTGTTTTTTGGAATTTTTGTGGCGCCTGTTTCCCAGCGCTGATAGCTCGGTTGGGCAATCCCCATGGCGATGGCGACTTCAGCCTGCGTTAGTCCTGCCAGAAGTCGGTGCTTCTTGAGATGCGGGAGCGTCATAGAATCCTCTGTTTGATATTATGCGTATATTTTATGTGTTAAGTATATATTTAATTTCATCTTTAGGGGTGTTCATTAAATAATTTAAATGGAAGCGACTGAGTTGTGTCAATTGACTTGGTAATGCATTTGCATTACCATTGACACTGTCCCTATCCTTGAGATGATTACCATGAATGCTGCGCTGGAAGCCGAGTCGACGCTCACGGATCGTTACCAGACGACCGTTCCGGAACCCGTGCGCCGTGCGCTCAAGCTGGGCAAACGCGACAAGTTGCAATACACGATACGTCCGGATGGTACGGTGGTGATTGCCCGTGCCGTGCCGCCCGATGAGGCTGATCCTGTGCTGGATCAGTTTTTGAGCTTTCTGGCGGTTGACATTGCCCGGCATCCTGAGCGGATAAGCGCCGTCGATACGGCCTTGCTTGCCCGTATTGATGCGCTGGTCGGTCAGGTGGACGTCGATCTGGATGCCTCCTTGCTTGAGGACGACGAGTAATGCCGCTGAGGACCAAGCCGCTGGTCGTCAATGGCTGGACTATTTTTGCCCATCCCTTGTTTCTTGACGCGCTGGAAGCCTTGATACGGAAAGTGGAAAGCTTGCGTCTGAAAGATCCGCTGGGCTATGCAAACAAGAATGCAAGCAAACGTCTTGCCGCCATCGCCAGGCTGGCTTTTGATGTGATTCCGCAAGATCCGACACGTTCCGAATACCGCCAGGGCCATACCCTGGGTGGCCATCATACGCACTGGTTCCGCGCCAAGTTCTTTCAGCAATATCGGCTATTTTTTCGCTACCACCTGGAAAGCAAAATCATCGTGTACGCCTGGGTCAACGATCTTGATACCAAGCGCGCTTATGAAAGCGACGATGATGCTTACCGGGTGTTCCGCAAGATGCTGGCAAGTGGATATCCGCCGGACGACTGGCTTGCCTTGCTGAACGAGGCGCAAGCAGGGCAGGGGCGGTTGGATCAGCTCGGCGAGAAAAAAAGCCCGCTATTTTAAAGTGGCCGTGCCGGCGGGGTGCCAGCCAAAGAAGCTGGTTACTGGCGGATTGACGTAGCTCAGGCTGTCGGAGCCGATGTAGTCGCGCTTGTTGAGCTGGCAGCCGTTGTGGCGCAGGATGTCGTGCGCGGTCGTAATGTGGAAGAAAAAGTTCGGCAGCAAAAAACTCAGCAGATAGACATCGCCGCGCATGACGCCGTTGATGCTGCGAAAGCGCAGCTCGTTGCTACGGCTCTCGCTGCCTTCCAGTTGTTCCGGCGTGATCGTTTCAAGGAAAGCGACGGTCTTGGCCACGCGTTCCTGTAACTCTTCGAGCGTGGTTTCGGTATCGGCGAAGTTGGGGCCGGTGATCCCTGCCAGGCGAGCCGCACCACCCTTGGCGTTGTCGCTGGCGCGTTGCACCTGGCCAGCCAGTGGCAGCATGTCCGGCGCCAGGCGCGCCTGTAGCAGCACCGAGACGGGAATATTCTTTTCGATCGCATAGGCTGCTGCCTTGTCGAGATAGTGGGACATGATGGCCAGGCCGCGGATCAATACCGGGATGGACGCATCGTACATGGAGAGGGACATGATGGTTCCTGTTGTGTTGGTTGTACGGGGTGTAGACAAACCAGCACTTGCACCCTGTCAGATGCAAGTGCCCGATCATGCTTAAACCTGCGCCATGCCGCCGTCCACTGGCAAATCGATACCGGCGATATAGCTGCTTTCATCGGACGCCAGGAACAGGGCAGCAGCAGCGATTTCGTCTGCCTGACCCATGCGGCCCAGAGGCACCTGGGTAGCGAAGAAGGCACGTACCTGGTCGGCGCCTTCCTTGCTCTCAGCCTGGCTGTCGATCATCGGTGTGTCGACCGGTCCTGGGCTCACGGTGTTGACGCGGATGCCGCGTTCTTTCAGTTCCATGGTCCAGGTACGGACGAAGGAACGCACTGCCGCCTTGGTGGCGCTGTAGGTGGCGTAGCCAGGGAAACCCTTGGACGAGACGATGGACGAGACCACGATGATGGCGCCGCCATTGCTGATCAGTGGCAAGGCTTTTTGCACGGTGTAGAACACGCCTTTGGCATTGATGTTGAAGGTCTTGTCGAAGTGCGTTTCGTTCGCGTCAGCGGTCGACTTTGGTTCCACGATGCCGGAGTTGGCCACCACGATGTCGAGCTGGCCTTTTTCGGCCTGGATGGTGGCGTACAGGCGGTCCAGGTCGGGCAGGCTGGTGACGTCGCCTTGCACGGCGGTGACGTTGTTGCCGATCAGTGCGACTGCCTTGTCCAGCTCGGATTGGCGGCGGCCGGTGATGTAGACGTACGCGCCTTCCTTGACGAAACGTTGCGCCGTTGCCAGGCCGATGCCGCTGCTGCCGCCCGTGATGACGGCGACTTTACCTTGAAGATTGCTCATGTCGATACTCCATTAATGGTCAGGTGAAGGGCTTGCTTGCGAGGGCCAGGTTTGCCTTGCATCCAAGCTACCCATGAAGCAAGTATCGGGGCGGGGCTAGCCGCCGATAAGACCATCCAGCCGTATAATGCCTATGCCTAAAAGGCATGAATAAGCTTGGTAGTGACGGTAGCTATAGCTAAAGGAGCATCAATTGGATCGTCTTTTACTCATGCAATGCTTCGTGCGCGCGGTGGAAACCGGCAGCTTTTCGGCCGTGGCGCGCGAGCTGGGCACGGGGCAACCTAACGTGAGCCGTAACATTGCGGCGCTGGAACAGCATCTCGGTACGCGGCTGCTGCACCGTTCGACGCGCAAGCTGACGATGACGGCGGAAGGCGAGCGCTACTACGCGGAAGTGCGGCAAGTGCTCGATGCGATTGCCGAGGCTGAATCCAATGCCCGGGGAGAAGACAAACCCGGCGGCGTGCTGAAAGTGAGTTGCCCCACTTCACTTGGCCGCACCCAGTTGCTGCCATGGGTGGTGACATTTCTGGAACAGCATCCCGGGATGGAAATCGACGTGCAGATCAGTGACCGCTTTATCGACATGGTGGAAGACGGGATCGACCTGGCCATCCGCATCGGTACCTTGAAAGATAGCAACCTGCGTGCCCGGCGCATAGGCGCGTCCGAGCGTGTATGTGTCGCCAGTACCGGCTACCTGCAAAAGAATCCGGCGCCGAAGCTGCCGACAGACCTGGCGCAGCATAACTGCATCGCCTATACCTTGTTTTCCGCTGGCAGCTCCTGGCTCTTCAGCGATGGCGAGGTGGCCATCAAGGGTAGCCTGAAGTCCAACACGCTCGATGGCGTGTATCAGGCCGTGATCGATGGCCTGGGTATTGGTTATGGTCCCCTGTGGATGTTCGAAGACGCCGTGCGCCGTGGTGAGGTGAAGCTGCTGCTGACCGATTTTAGCCCGCAGCCGGTGCCGATCCAGATTGTCTATTCAGCGGCCAGGCTGATGCCGCGCAGGGCCAGCGTCTTCATGGATTTCTTTTCAGAAGCTTTCAAAAGCCAGCCATCGCTGAACGAAGGAGCTTTGCAGAAACTGCTGGCTAGCCAGGGGCCAGGCGACAGTTTTACCGCTTGATTTGAGGAGATAAAAAGCAGCGATACAGTTTGGCGTTATGTGATGTAACTTTGGCGCGATCTGATTGGCGCGTGGCGCGCAGTAGTTTTACTCTGGACTTGTGCACTGTCAGCGGGCCTCAAAGTGGCTTGCTTGACGGGGCTATCGTCCCTTTGCTGCCCATCATTCCATAAAGGTTAGCCATGAACACCTCTGTTGCAAAAGATACGATCCAGACCATCACCACCCATTACATCAATGGCGCTTTCGTCGAGTCGCACGGCCGTGAAGTCGTCGACATCATCCGCCCCACCGACCGCGCCGTCATCGGCCACGCCACCCTGGCCGACGAGGAAGATACACGGCTTGCCATCGCTGCCGCCAGACGCGCCTTCCCCAGCTACAGCCAGTCCAGCAAGGAAGAGCGGACGCAAATCCTGCGCCGCCTGCATGCCGCCACTTCGGCCCGCGTGGATGACCTGACCGCCGCCATGGTGGAAGAATATGGCGGCGTAGTGCAGTTTTCCCGCCTGATCGTGGAAGCCGCCATCAACGCCTTCCATGCGGCAGAAGTTGCACTGCAAGACATGCCGCTGGAAAGCAGTTGGGGCACTACCACCGTGACCCAGGAAGCGGTCGGTGTCGCCGGTTTGATTACCGCGTGGAACGCCAACGCCCTGTTCATTTGCCTGAAACTGGCCTCGGCCGTGGCCGCCGGTTGTACTGTTGTCGTCAAGCCCAGCGAACTATGCTCGCTGCAAACCCGCGTCTTGCTCGAAGCGCTGCATGCGGCCAACTTGCCCAAGGGCTTGCTCAACGTGGTCACGGGGCGCGGCGACGTGGTTGGCGCGGAATTGGTGCGCCACCCGGACGTGGACAAGATCTCGTTCACGGGTTCGGTTGGCGTTGGTCAACACATCATGCGCGAAGGCGCGGCGACCATGAAGCGCGTCACCCTGGAACTGGGCGGCAAGTCGCCCACCATCGTGCTGGACGACGCTGACCTGGGCCAAGCGATCCCATCGGCCTTGATCATGGCTTTCCTCAACAGCGGCCAGGCTTGCGCCGCCGGCACGCGTTTGCTGGTGCCAAAGAGCCGCCTGGAAGAAGTCAAGCAAGTCACGCAGGAAGTGATGCGCGTCTTTGCCGTCGGCGATCCGGCCGACCCGAAGACGGCGGTGGGGCCGATGGTGTCGCTCAACCAGTATGAGCGCGTGCAGTCGTATATCCGCAAGGGTATCGAGGAAGGAGCCGAAGTGCTGGTCGGAGGCCTTGGCCATCCAGAAGGTTTTGAAGCCGGTTATTTCGTAAAACCGACGGTCTTCGTCAACGTGAAAAACGATATGACGATTGCCCAGGAAGAAATTTTCGGCCCCGTGCTGGCCATCATTGCCTACGACACGGACGAAGACGCGATCCAGATCGCCAACGATTCCAACTACGGCTTGCACGCCGCCGTGATCGGCACCGACTTGCAGCGCGCACGCCGCGTTGCCGTCCAATTGCGCGCCGGCCGCGTTGTCATCAATAATATGGCGGACGATCCGCAAGCGCCCTGGGGCGGATTTAAACATTCCGGCGTCGGCCGCGAATATGGCCGCTACGGCATTGAGGCGTATCTGGAACCACGCGCCATCCTCGAATCCAAAGGAGCATTCTAATGAGCAAGCACATCACCATTTCCCCAGCAGAAGCTGCCGATCGTCTGGCCATCCGTGAACTCGTCGAGGCCTACGCCTATTGCGCCGACCGCCGCGATGCCGAAGGCCAGATGGCGCTGTTCACCGAAGACACGCATTTCGTGGTGTTCATGGACGCCAAGGACCCTACGCCATCGATGGACTTGCACACGCGCCAGGACCTCGCTCTCGTATTCGCGGCCCTGAATCAGTACGAAGCGACGACTCACTTTATCGGCCAGAGCACCATCTTGAGCTTGACGGGCGACACCGCCACCGGCGTGGCATATTGCCTGGCGCACCATGTAACGGTGGCTGACGGCAAGCGCCGCCTGATGATCGCTTCGATCCGTTATCACGATACCTTCGTGAAAGCGGATGGCGTCTGGCTGTTCTCGGAGCGCCAGTTGCTGGTCGATTGGGTAGACGAACGTCCATTAGCTTAATTGAGATGGCCAGGGACAACATGCTACTGTAGGCGTCCCTGGTCCTTTCTTCACTACTTTCTAATCCCTACGATGGCTGACCGTGTCCCCATACCCATGGTGCTGTTCGAGCATCTTGCGCAAACCGGCCTCGATGTCGATGCCGTCCTGCGCCTGGCAAAACTGCCGCGCTCGCGCTTCAACGTTGCCAGGCCGGAAGGCACGACGGCCGAGTTTTTCGCCTTGTGGCGCGCTGTCGAACAGACCGCCGCCGATCCGGGCCTGGGCTTGCAACTGGGGCATGCCGCGCTGACCGATGAAGAGAACGTGGCGTCGCTTGCCGCGCTGCATTCGAATACCCTGGGTGAAGGGCTGGAGCGCCTGGCCCGCTACAAGCGCCTGGTGTGTCCGGAAAAAGTCTGGCTTGATATTGCGCATGGCGAAGCGCGTTTGCGCTTTCAATGGCTGCTGGCCAATGAAGAACCGCCGGCGCTGCTGACCGACCTGATCTTTGCAGGCATCGTCAAAGTGGCCCAGCAAGGCACGAATACGCCCATCAAGCCGCGCCGCATCGAACTGACCCGTGCGCCCGCGGATGAAATCATGCTGCAACAGCATTTCGGCTGCGAAATCTGCTTCGACGCCCCGCACGACGTGATGGTCTTCGACGAAGCCGCGCTGGCCTTGCCCATGGTCAAGCGCAATGCCCAATTCCTGGCGATACTCTTGCCGGGACTGGATCTCGCCCTATCGAACAACGATGCCAGCCGCACCCTGGTCGACGACGTGCGCGACGCGCTGGTCGAGACCATGGCTGGTGAACGCCCCGCGATATCAAAGGTAGCCAAGTCGCTTGGCATGAGCGTGCGCACCTTGCAGCGCCGCCTGGGCGAACTGGGCACCACGCACCAGGACCTGCTCGACGAAGTGCGCCACCAATCCGCCCGCCGCCTGTTGAAAGCCACCAGCCTGGGCATAGGCGAAGTCGCTTTCCTGCTGGGCTACGAGGAAGTCAACTCCTTCACCCGTGCTTTCCATTTGTGGGAAGGCGTCACGCCGGCGGGGTGGCGGCTGAACGCCGCAGCGTGAGTTGCCCTTAGAGCCGGATGAAATTATGTGCTGACAGGGCGCCAAACGGCAGCGAGGCCAATCGGCCTCCCGCGTCCAAGGTGCCCAGGTCCACCGGGAAGAAACCCGTCCTTTCGATCAATTGCCGCACTGCCGACTTGGCCGCTGCGTCATCGCCGCAATAAAACAGCACGCGCTTGCCACCGTTCGCTTCCGCTTCCGCGTAGGCATTCGCGTCGAGGTGGTTGTATGCCTTGACCACGCGCGCGCCAGGCAGCAACTGGCTGATCAATTCACTGGAATGCTGTGCTCCAAGATCGATGGCCTTGATGCCATAAGCGGCCAGCGGATTGGCCGGATCCTTGGCATCTGGCGAATTGGGGTCCAGGAATTCGACCGGGTTGATGCCGTCGATCACGATACGTCCATGCCAGGCCGGCAAGTGAGCCAAAGCCTGCTTGGCATCGGCCCAGCGCAAGGCAAGAAAGACGATATCCGCGCTGGCCGCTTCTTCGACCGTCCCTGCCGTGATGGCCGGCCCCAGTTCCTGCACCAGCGCCGCGAGTGATTGCGGACCGCGGCGGTTGGCAATGGTGGCGGCAATGCCGTTCCTTGCCAGGAGGCGGGCAATGCTGGAACCGAGGGCGCCTGCGCCGATAATACCTATACTCATGATGTACTCCTGTGGATGTGAGGGGCTAATAAGAAGAGCCGTCAGCGCCCCTGCCGGCTGGCGGTCCTTTGCATGCGTCGCTCGCACGAAGAATGTGTGTTTATGACACATCGACATTTATAAATAAAAAAATCACCAAATCAATGGAATGGAAAATTTCCCCAGACGCGACACTTCCAGCGCAATATCCGCAACGGTGGTTTTTGCCAATTCATCCTCCAGCGCGCCACGCGCACGGGCCAGTGCAGGCTGCAGCGCATCGAGAATATTGCCGCCCACAGCGCAGCTTTCACAAGGCGGCGTCCGGTGCACGGAAAACAGTTCCGTATCCTCGACCGCCGCATACACGTCCAGCAGCCTGATCTCGGCCGCAGGCTTTGCCAGCATGGCGCCACCACCAGCCCCCAGTTGCGAGCGCGTCAACCCCGCATCGTTCAGGCGCGACAGCAAGCCACGGATAACGACAGCGCCCGTGTTCGCGGAATATCCCAGATCTTCGGAGCGCAATGGCTTGTCGCCACTGACGGCCAGCGCAGCGAGGACATGGACGGCAACGGCGAAGCGGGTACTGGTAGGCATGGTGAGATAATTGGTTTGTGTGTCGGTGACTTTATTACAGATTAATCGTCATGTCAATTCTTGTTTGGTCTGCGTGCTAGCTGCGCTACTGGTTTTCCTCTGATCCATCAATGGTCCTTGGGTATGCGCAAAGAACCTGTTTAGCATTTTGATGTCCAACGCTCCATGCGTCGAACCATGACTGGGTCATGCCGCACTGACCGATGAAGAGAACGTGGCTTCGCTCGCCGCGCTGCACTCGAATACCCTGGGCGAAGGGCTGGAACGCCTGGTTCGTTACAAGCGCCTGGTCTCCCCGGAAAAAGTCTGGCTCGACATTGCGCATGGCGAAGCGCGTTTGCGTTTTCAATGGCTGCTGGCTAATGAGGAACCACCGGCGCTGCTGACCGACCTGATCTTTGCAGGCATCGACAAAGTCGCCCAGCAAGGCACGAATACCCCCATCAAGCCGCGCCGCATCTAACTGACCCGTGAACCCGCGCACGAGTCCATGTTGCAACAGCACTTCGGCTGCGATATTTGTTTCGACGCTCCGCACGACGTGATGGTTTTCGACGAAGCTGCGCTGGCGCTGCCCATGGTTAAGCGCAATGTCCAGTTCCTGGCGATACTATTGCCGGGACTGGACCTCGGGCTATCGAACAATGATGCTAGCCGCACCCTGATCGCGACCATGGCGTGCCCGATGAAGTACACTACCAATCCGCCAGCCGCCTGCTGAAAGTCACCAGCCTAGGCATAGGCGAAGTGGCTTTTTTGCTGGACTTCGAAGAAGTCAACTCGTTTGCGCGGGCCTTTCACCTGTGGGAGGGCGTGACACCGGCTGCGGGGACGGGGGCCAAAAAATTGATTTAGTAGGTTTTCTCCACGCCAGGACGTCAATATTCATCAAGTTCAATGTTGATCAAGTTTCGGGTCTCTACCCCGTGACCTGTTCCCCTATATCCTGTTGCACAGAGCTTGAGACGCCGGCATCGGTGCCTCCCAATAGAGCATAGACAATATCTCCAATTTTTTTTGCGAGAAGAGGGGGAACAGCATTTCCTACCTGATGGAACTGTTCGGTCCTATTCCCTTGAAAAAAATAGTTGTCCGGGAAGGTTTGCAGCCTGGCTGCTTCGCGCACAGTCAGGCTTCGGCACTGCTTTGGATCATAATGGATGAAGTAGTGACCATCTTTGGAAATGTGACTAGTGACCGTCGTGGCTGGCCGTCCGCGCAACTGGACACGGAAGCGATCAGAGAACTTGCCCGTTTCCCAATTATCATGATTAGGCCTCAATCCCTGCAGTGAGAATTCGACGTGTCCCTTCGGCGACCTGCCAAACGCGTCGGCAAACGCCGCAGCGTAAGCATAGCGCCGCAGATCGGTGCGCATATGTCCTCTGGCGTCATGGTTCAGCCAGACCGCAAGCCGTGGATCGTGATACCAGCCATTGAGTAGTTCCGGACTCTCCATATCCTGTTTTAGGATACCAAGCTGCTTGTTACCCGTGCCGAGTCCTCGTTTGATTGAAACAGATGCTTCTTTGAGTACCTCCTGCAATCCAGCATGTCCGTGGTTTTCCTTGACCTCATGTGCCATTTCGCTAAAGTGATTTGCCACCACGTCCCCCCAACCTTCATCCGAATCAGGCTCCTTGCTGAGCCGGCTGCGTAGCTTGGGTAGAGAACCAATAACTTGCTCTACGGTGACCTCACGTGCTTTCGCGATCTGCCCAGGGGGGGGCAAGCCTATATCTTCACGAACGCCGATGAGAATCACACGGTGCCGTGCTTGTGGTATCCCATGCTGTTCTGCCTTGATGACGAAATCGTGCACATCGATATTGCGAGGAGCGTCCTTGGCGGAATAGCTGGTCGCACAGGTAAGCGAATGGATACGGTATCCGCTTCCGGAGGCTGGCATTTTCATTGCCTTATCAGGATCCGAAAGATCTTTGAGGATCGTTTCGAAAATTTTCTTTCCACTAACAGTTGCTGTGAGAATACCCTTTACGTTTTCCATTACGAATACTGCAGGACGGTATTTCTGAATGATCCGTAAATATTCCTTGTAGAGGAAATGACGATGATCGTCTTCAGCACGGTACTCGACCTTGCCGCGGTTTCGAGCTCGCCCCACGAGCGAATATGCCTGACATGGAGGTCCGCCAATTAGTACCCATGGAGTGTCTGGACCGAGCTCATGGGCGGAAATTCTTCGGTCAAGCTTATCGTTATCATGAGGCTTCCCCAACTCCAGTTGCAGCGCTTCTTCGCCTGCCTCTACCCATGCGTCATGGTTGGTGTTGTCGTATGGGCATTCCGACTCGCCATTGCAAAAAAGATAATAAGATTCAAGGGAATTTTCGCCTCGACGTTTGAGTAGACGATAGAAAGCTCTCAGATGAAGTGTACTGTGCGCAGAAGAACTCATTTCTGCCGATACAATTATTCTGAAAGGATCATTTTCTACTGACGAAAATCCTTCGCCAAGACCTCCTGGGCCAGCAAAGAGGTCAACGATAGGAATATTTCCCGTAAAACTGGATTTCTGTTTGATGAGCAACTTTGCCTTAGATAAAAACTCGTATAGACCCATAGGATACCAGGAAAAATGGACATAGTCGATTCGGAGACTCGGTCGAGAATGATGTCAGGGATTCAGTCGAAAAATACGAAACCCGAAATGGCTGTACGACGATACCTCCATGGGCAGGGCTTCCGCTACCGACTGCACGTGCGTAAACTACCCGGCTCGCCAGATCTTGTATTGCCAAAATACCGCGTAGTGATTTTCGTGCACGGATGTTTTTGGCATCAACACGCTGGCTGTCGCTTTGCGACGCAACCTGCATCGAATACCGAACGATGGAAAACGAAGTTCCAGAACAACTTGGAGCGCGATGCCAAGAATCTTGCTGCTTTGCAGACAACAGGATGGCGCGTTATCGTTGTGTGGGAGTGCGAACTCAAACGCGAACCGGATGACAGACTTCAGCGGCTCGCTCGAGAAATCACGTAGTAGGACGTTGATTAGCCGGCGTTTATCCGATTGCGTTGCGGCTAACTCTGTCGTTCGTGTCTTCAATCGTCCTCATCTAACACACTTAAATTCAGCGCTTGTTCCGTCAACAGATCGTGGCATCTGAAAGCTGTACTTTCTTGCCTAAGCTACGAAGAGCGACAGAAACGTCGGGCAGTCAAATCAGCAATCAGAAATGTTTAGGGAAGTGGTGTTATTCTAAAAATACTGCAATAAATTCACTAATACCCTCTTTTAATTGAAATCCCGTTGGAAATCAGGGAAAGTATGGTGAGAATTTTGTAGCTCCCCCAGTCGCAGCATACTCCAGAGTATGATTCTGGATGCCCTTGACGTACTCTTTTGTATAAACAATACCCGATGAAGACGCTTGTTGTGGCTTTAATAAAGATGTATTCTAGAAAAGAAATTGCGAATGGTTAATTATTTAATGGGCCGAGTTAAACCATCGCTTTTCTGTAGGTAAAGTTTGCGTGGGGCGTGCAAATGTATTTTGCAGCGCATCTCAGAAAGCCGTCCAGCCTGAATCTTTTAAATATCGTCGATGTCCTGCGAGCGAGGGCAGTAATTACAACTCTATCGAGGAAATAAATTTTTGGCCAAGACGCTTGAAGTGCTTCCAGATCCAGTAAGCCTTATTGAATCCATGCGCGCGATTGGATATACCCCTGAAACCGCTTTGGCAGATCTCATCGACAACAGCATTTCTGCAGGTGCAACTAGCGTTAATATTGAGTATGACGGCACCGGCGAACCGTTTGTCGCAGTCCTTGATGACGGGCATGGCATGAGCGCTGCAGGTCTCACTAAGGCGATGCGTCACGGCAGCAGCAACCCGGTTGATGCCCGCTCGGCACAGGATCTCGGCCGTTTTGGTCTCGGACTGAAAACGGCCTCCCTATCCCAGTGCCGCCGCCTTACTGTCGTCACCAAGCAGGAAAACAAAGTTCATGTCCGTTGCTGGGATCTGGACGTAGTACGTGCCGAAAAGCGCTGGGTTGTAGTGGTACCTGACTTACGTGAATGCAGGGAGCTGCCGCTGTACGAAGAACTGCGGGGACAGGAAAGAGGAACGCTGGTGGTTTGGCAGCAGCTGGACCGTCTTATGTCGGGCTCACTCGATCCTGCTACAGAGATGACGGCGCGAATGGCGAATCTACATCAACACCTTTCCTTTGTGTTTCACCGTTACACCCGACGAGAGGCTGGTAGCCCTCCTGTCGCCATTGCGATTAACGGATTGCCACTGAAATCTATCGATCCATTTCTGAAGGGCAATAGCTTCACCCAGCCGCTGGAAGGGCAGACTATCAGCGTGAACGGACAGTCCATTCAGGTGCAGCCTTACGTGCTACCGCACATGAACTATCTGACGCGAGATGAGGCAGAGTATGCAGGAGGTCGCGAGGGTCTACGCAGCAGTCAAGGATTCTATGTTTACCGTAACCGCCGGCTGGTCATTTCTGGTACTTGGTTTCGGTTAGTCCCAAAGGAAGAATTTTTTAAGCTGACGCGCGTGCAGGTCGATATCCCCAATACCCTTGACCACCTGTGGTCGCTGGACATCAAGAAATCGGCAGCCTACCCACCTGACATTATCAGAAACCGTCTGCGCGAACTGATTCCCCACTTCGCCGGTACCAGCAGGAAGACGGTTACCTTTCCTGGGCGCCGGCAGAAGCAACCTCCTGGCTTCGAGCCCCTTTGGGATCGAATCGAGCCTTCGCCTGGAGCCTTCCGCTATGAGCTTAATCCGGATCATTCGATCATCCGTAGTCTGACGGACACTCTTGATGGGTCAGCACAAAAAGCGCTGCAACATATCCTCGATCTGGTGGCGGCCGCGCTGCCGCTGGAATCAATCTACTCCGACATGTGTGGTGATCGGAGGACAAAACTAGAGGATAGATATGCGGAGACAGCCACCGTCGCAGCAAGAATTATGGAAATTACCGGATTCACGATCAAGACCGTGATCGCCCTCGATCCAGTTGCACGTTTTCCTCAATATCACGAACAGCTTCTGAAGGAATTTGAACAATGAGCAGTTTTTCAATGGATCACGTTGGAATGGCAATGATGTTAATCAATGGACGGACGCTTACTGACGAACTTCTTCAAGAAGTGCTTGGGAAGCTGGCTCTGCTCGATACAGGCTTGGGTCAAGAAGGCTTGGCGCACGTATGCAAGAAGCTGGAATCGACAATCGGCATCCGCATGACGGTCGGTGAGGTCGTACGTGAGAGCAGCTTTGCACCTTGGGTTTCCGATGTAAAGGGTAGTATCGAATGGAACTACTGGGATAGCTACAGGCGGTTGCTACAGAGCCAGGGCTGGAGTCCCAACGTTGTCCGCGTGCTCGACGAGGACACAGATGGCATTCTGACAGAATGCGGCAATCCCGTCAGAGAGGAGTCATGGGGAATCCGAGGTCTGGTGATGGGCGATGTGCAATCTGGCAAAACGGCAAGCTACAGCGGACTGATCGCCAAGGCCGCAGATGCCGGTTACCGTGTAATAGTACTGCTGACCGGTGTGATTGAGGATTTGCGCAAGCAGACCCAAGAGCGGCTCGATTTGGGATTCGTCGGGCGAGATAGCAGCAAGCTTCTTGCCCGCGATCGCGAGAGCAAAGCCATTGGAGCAGGAATCAATAGAAAGCGTTCCGCTAACGTGCTAACGTCAGTCGAGCGTGATTTTCTTACCAGTAATGCCCAAGTACTCAACGGCATTCCCTTGGCAAACATCAGCGAGCCAATCTTGTTTGTCATGAAAAAAAATAAAGCGCCGTTGGAGAATCTCGTCGCCTGGCTTGAGGCACAACTTAAACTGACGGGCCACGCCGTCCACGACATGCCGCTGCTTGTTATAGACGACGAGGCAGACAACGCCTCGGTTAACGTTCGAAAGGAAGGTCAAGAACCAGCGACGATCAACCGCCTCATCCGCCAAGCCATCGGGAAGTTTTCCCGTTCATCTTACGTGGCCTACACCGCGACGCCATTTGCCAATGTTTTCATCAATCCGGACAATGAAACGGATCTCTTCCCGTCAAATTTCATTTATAGCCTTAACACGCCATCACATTACATCGGCGCCTCGAGCATCTTTCTCGAAGATGGCAGGTATTATCACCAGCTTCGTGACATCACCGACGTGGAAGAGAGCTTTCCGTATGTCCACAAGAAAGACCATATTGTA
The DNA here is from genome assembly GCF_014200725.1 of Janthinobacterium silvisoli. Lineage (GTDB taxonomy): Bacteria > Pseudomonadota > Gammaproteobacteria > Burkholderiales > Burkholderiaceae_D > Janthinobacterium. The sequence continues at coordinate 30,572 of NZ_JACHCL010000011.1, read as the reverse complement.
GACGCATTGCCTGAGAGCCTGCACGACGCTGTCCGTGTGTTTTTGCTCACCTGTGCCATACGCGATATTCGCGGTGAAGAGCTGAAGCATCGCTCGATGCTCGTTAACGTGAGTCGCTTTACCGATGTGCAGGGACGCGTATCAGAGAAGATCAATAGTTTTCTCTACACTCTGAAACAGGAAATTCATCAGTATCTCGCCGGGAGATCGTGGCGCACTCACCCAGAACTCGTTAGTCTGAAGACCGCTTGGGACGAGGAGTTCAAAAATGTGGAAGTCACTTGGGACCAGATCCGCAAGACTCTTAATGACTCTGTTGCTTCTATCAAAGTCGTAACGATCAATCAGAAATCACCGCCGGAGGAAAAGCTCGATTACTCGACCTATCGCGATACCGAAAAAGGTCGCCGTGTCATTGCGGTAGGGGGACTCACGTTATCCCGGGGAATCACTTTGGAGGGCCTGAGCGTTAGCTATTTCTATCGCAACTCCAAAGCATATGACACCCTTCTGCAGATGGGGCGCTGGTTTGGTTACCGTGCTGGATATGACGATTTGTTCCGTATCTGGATGGATGCCGATACCCAAGAGTGGTATGAACATATCGCCCAAGCGGTCGCAGAACTGCGTACCGACTTCCGACGCATGAGTGCCAATCGCTTACCTCCATCGAAATTTGGCATTCGGGTTAAGTCACATCCGGATACGTTAATCGTCACCGCCCAGAACAAGATGCGAAGCGGCCAGGACGTGGAGCATTCCGTATCATTCAGTGCATCTGGCATTGAGACTGCAAGCGTTCCGCGGGTTCCTGCCCTAAACGCAGAGAATGTCCGATTGGTTGAGAAATTTGTGCTTGAACAAGGGGGGGCCGAAATGGTTGGTAACCGTTTTGTCTGGTCTGGAATTGACAAGAGTCGGATCGCCACCATCCTTTCAGCGCTCAATATCAGCAACATGAATACGGAGTTTATTCCGGACTCAGAGGATGGTGTCCGCCCCTTGGTGCGTTTCATACAAGGTAACGGATACGCCGCGCTTGAAAAATGGGACTTGTCCATTCCGCAAGGCTTGGGCGAGATCGTAGCAGGCATAACGGTACCACTCGTCAACGGAAGTTTCGGGACAGTGCGCTGTCGGAAACGGCAATTCGAGAAAGTACCAAAAGGAGTTTCATATCTCAGGCTGAACAAGCAGAGGGTCGGTGATACAAGCGATGAGCTTGTAAAGATGGAGGCCAAGGAGATTCAAGCTGCCGAACTTGATTGGGAGCAGCAGAATAAGAAGGATCAGAAAACGCGCTCGGTGCCGGGACACCAATACCGGAGGTTCCGCTTGCGTCCTTTGCTGACGATTCACTTCATCCAGGCTAAAGAGCGGATTGAAAAGAACCTTAGTAAGAAGAGCCAAGGTAAGGGCATGATGGATGTCTCGGAAATCGGTACGGAACCGATGGTTGCAATCAGCCTCAGTTTCCCGGATTTCGATCCACTATCGGAAGGAGAGACAGTCGTATACCGACTAAACCAGGTCGCGCTGCGGGATCTGTTCGGCGATGATGCAGGAGAAGATGATGATGACGAAGATTGAGGATATATGGAGAGCCATCCGGGACGAGGCTATCACTAGTCCTTCCAATGACAACGGGTGGAAACTGGTCAGGCTCGATCCGGATCACCCCTTCGATATCTATGCCGCTATCGATGGGAGCGGGCTTGCGATGCTCGCCTTCGGCTTGAGCGCACTTCCTCCATCGATTGATGGTGATACTGATGCGCTTGACTATGTACGTTTTCAGCGTTCTGCAGGTCGATGGCTGATGGGGTTGCGGCTGGCAGGCCAAGGACTCGAAAGCGTGTTCGGCCGATTGTGCCAAGACTTGGTTGACGCGGCTGCGGAGATTCCCAGTGAAACGGCCCTTGTTGCTCTGTTTCGGGAGCGCCTGATGCTTTGGAAGCGGCTTTTCCGGGACGGTGGAAATGGGCTGCTGCAAAAATTCCAGATTAAGGGTTTGATAGGAGAGTTAATTGCGCTGGAAGAGTTTATCCGACTCCATCCTGACAAGCCATTGCTATCAGTATTAGCTTGGACAGGTCCTGGAGGTACAAGTCAGGATTTTATGTTTTCCAATTATGCGGTCGAGGTAAAAGCAGTATCTGCCAACGCATTGACAGTCAGTATTTCTTCCGCCGAACAGCTGGACTGTCTATTGCCGCTGGTACTTCGCACGTACGTACTGCGGGAGGCACCGACGGAGGAAGCCGGTGCTCTCACACTGCCCCTGCTTGCGGCGCGTATTGAACAGCTCTTGGCGGTTGTTCCGGGTGGCGCTGCTATGTTCCGGGAAAAGCTCCTCGAGTCAGGCTATGTGGAACACGAATATTACCGAAGCGTAGCGTACTCCACACTCGAGATGCGGCTCTATACTGTGGGTCCAGCCTTTCCCCGAATTACTCCGGTCAGCCTGCCGGTCGGGATTCCTGACGTTAGTTATTCCATCCTGTTCTCCTCGCTCGAGCAATTCAGGATACTGGAGACCCAAGATGCAGCCTGAAGACTTTCTTGGCGAACTGAGGCAGATGGTGGCACGACGAAGCTCTGCTAGGCATCTCGTCGATACCTTGGCCTTCGTACATGAAGTAGCCGACAGACTCGCAGAAGACCCCGTGTTCGGTGAATTCCGGTCTGCGGAATACCAGTCGTCTGGGACGAAAAACAGGACACTGAAACTGCACGGCTTTACACCGGTCGACGAATCCGACGGCACCGTCGGTATTGTCATCGGAAAGTGGGAGGACATCACGGTGCCGCAGACGCTTGGAAGCGCCGTGGTCGATCAGCTTTCCGCGTGGGTGGAAAATTTTGTTCGTGAGGCAGTCGAGAACAGCTTGCACGAGAGCATTGCTCACGCAAATGATGCCTATGATCTAGCGCTCCAGCTTAATAGCGAAGTACACCGGATCAACCGCATTCGTATCCATATCTTCAGCAACCTCTCCCTGAGTAGTCGCTTCAAGGAAGACGCTAGAGACGATATTGCAGGAATCCCCGTAGAACGACACATCTGGGATTTAAACCGCTTGACCGCGTTGTATGACTCCGGGCGCGAACGCGAAGCAGTAAGGATCGATCTTGAAGAGGCTGGAGGCACAGCAATTCCGTGCCTTGAGGCAGCCCAGAGCGGTGATATTTGCTCCTATCTATGTGTCGTAAAAGGAGATCAACTGGCCGACATGTTTGAACGTTACGGAAGCCGTCTTCTCGAAGGCAATGTGCGCGCTTTTCTTGGAATGAAAGGTGGAGTCAACAAGGGCATTCGCACCACGATACAAGATGAACCGGGGCTATTTTTTGCTTATAACAACGGTATAGCTGCAACTGCCTCGGATGTAAAGGTTGAGTCACGCGATGGCCAGCTAATGATCACGGGGTTGACGGACCTGCAAATCGTAAATGGAGGCCAGACCACGGCCAGCATACTTAGTGCCCGCAAGAAGGACCATCTTAGTCTGACAGGCGTGTCGGTGCCGATGAAACTCACAAGAGTCCTACCGGACAGGGCGCAGGAGCTGATCCCTAGCATTGCCGAGTTCGCCAACACTCAGAACAAGGTGGCGGCAGCGGACTTCTTCTCAAATCATCCGTTCCACAGGAAGATGGAAGAAATTTCGCGCAGGCTGCTTACGCCCGCACGTGCCGGTCATCGTATTCAGAGCAAATGGTTCTACGAGCGGGCCCGTGGTCAGTACCAGAATGGTAAGCTTTATCTCGACAAATCCAAGAAAGCGGTGTTCGAGCGGGAGTATCCTGCAGAACAGCTTATAAGCAAAACAGATCTGGCTAAGTACGCCCATACGTGGGATACAAAGCCACACTGGGTAAGTCTTGGTGCGCAGAAGAATTTTACGAAGTTCGCGGGCGCATTCTCCAGCGGGAATGCGGAGATATCCGAGTTCGAGCATTGGGAACGTATTAGTCCCAACTACGGCGAATCTTTTTTTCGCAGCATGGCAGCGGTGTGTCTCGTCTGGAAGAAAATGGAAGAAACGGTTGATGCCGGCCGCGGCTCATGGTATGAGGGCGGATATCGAATCAATATTGTTACCTACACAATTGCAAAACTTTTCCATGACATCAGGAATATGCGTGAGGAACTCGATCTTGAGCGTATATGGAATAGCCAAGATGCTGGTTCGGAAGTTGCGGCAAGGCTTGAAGAAATTGTCCCGCTAGTGCAGAACACCTTACTTTCACCACCAAATGGGGTCAGGAACATCGGTGAATGGTGCAAGCGCCCAGAGTGCTGGGATGCCATCGCTGCGATCGAAATCCCTTACGCTAGCACCGTTCACGGCATCGCAATCTCCAAAGACTCTCATGAGGAAAAAAAAGTAGATGGCAGAAAGCAGGGCCAAGTCGACGACGCTATCGACCTGCAGAGCAAGCTGCTGCACTTGACTGAATCAGGCTACTGGACGTCGCTTTATTCTTGGTCAAAGAGTAGCGCATACTTGTCACCGACGGATCGTGCACTCGTCCTAAAGGCAAGCACTCTTCAGGGGTTCATGAAAATCGCATTGCAGAAAGATTGGAAACGGCTGGCTGCGATCAGGAAAACCGCCGAGGACGAAGGCTTTCGTCAAGCAGCGGGTTAACTCGGGGTGCAGATTTTCCTCGGGTAAGCATGCTGCCGGAATATAGCTTGCCCAGCTCTTCTTTGCGGAGCTCGGGTTGCTATGTAGACGACTCAACGAGCAGACAAGACATTTCCATCAGAGCTGTCGCGTTTTGATTGTATCGGTTAGGGGGATGTCATCGTGCCATTCAATTGGATAAAAAAAGGCGACACATCGTGTCGCCCCTCTATCAATAATATCGCTTAAACGTCAATATTTCCCGCCCGCAGCGCATTGGTCTCAATAAAGTTACGCCGTGGCTCAACATCATCGCCCATCAGCGTAGTGAAGATCTGATCCGCAGCAATTGCGTCCTCGATCTGCACTTTCAGCAAGCGGCGCACGGTTGGGTCCATGGTGGTTTCCCACAGTTGTTCCGGGTTCATTTCGCCCAGTCCTTTGTAGCGCTGTTTGGAGACGGTGCGTTCGGCTTCGTCGCGCAGCCATTGGATGGCTTGGTGGAAGTCGACTACGGCGGTTTCTTTCATACGGTCGCCTTCGCCACGGCGCACGAATGCGCCTGGGCCCATCAGGCCCTGGAAGGTGGCAGCGCCGCTGGACAGCACGGCGTAGTCGGGGCCTTGCACGAAGTCGGCGTCAATGGCGCTGACTTTGATGTTGCCGTGATGCATGCGCTCGACGCGCAGCAGGTGTTTTTCCGACAGTTCGTCGGAGCGCACGTGCACTTTGACGGCGTTGTCATTGATGGCGGCTTGCAGGGCCTGAGCCGAGGTTTCCGCCAGTTCCAGGGTGCTCAAATCCAGTTGCACGCCGGTCATGATGGCGGTCAGGGCGGCGCGGTCGATCACGCGGGTCAAGCGCGTCATGATGCTGTTCGACAGGTTGAACTTGCGTACCAGTTCGGCCAGGGTGTCGCCGGCAATGCCTTCTGCGCCTTCGCGCGGCACCAGTACGGCCGAGTTCAGGGCCACCGTCATCATGTAGGTGGCTTCTTCGGCGTCATCTTTCAGATAGCGCTCGTCGCGGCCGGCCTTGACCTTGTACAGCGGCGGTTGCGCGATGTAGATGTGGCCGCGCTCGACCAGTTGCGGCATCTGGCGGTAGAACAGGGTCAGCAGCAGGGTGCGGATGTGGGCGCCGTCGACGTCCGCATCGGTCATGATGATGATACGGTGGTAGCGCAGTTTTTCAACGTTGAATTCGTCCGGTCCGATCGAGGTGCCCAGGGTGGCGATCAGGGTGGTGATCTGCTCCGAGGACAGCATCTTTTCGAAACGGGCTTTTTCCACGTTCAGCACTTTACCGCGCAGTGGCAGAATTGCCTGGAACTTGCGGTCGCGTCCTTGTTTTGCCGAGCCACCTGCCGAGTCACCCTCGACGATGTACAGTTCGCACAGGGCGGGGTCTTTTTCCTGGCAATCTGCCAGCTTGGCCGACAGGCCCAGGCCGTCCATGATGCCTTTGCGGCGGGTCAGGTCGCGCGCCTTGCGGGCCGCTTCGCGTGCGCGCGCCGCTTCGACGATCTTGCCGCAAATGATTTTGGCGTCGTTCGGTTTTTCTTGCAGGTAATCAGCCAGGGTCTTGGCGACGATCTCTTCGACCGGGCCGCGCACTTCGGACGACACCAGCTTGTCTTTCGTCTGTGACGAGAATTTCGGTTCCGGCACTTTCACCGACAAGACGCAGGTCAGGCCTTCGCGCATGTCGTCGCCGTTGATTTCCACTTTCGCCTTCTTGGCGAATTCGTGTTCATCGATGTATTTGTTGATCACGCGCGTCATCGCAGCACGCAGGCCGGTCAAGTGGGTGCCGCCGTCGCGTTGCGGGATGTTATTCGTGAAGCACAGTACTTGTTCGTTGTAGGCATCGTTCCACTGCATAGACACGTCGACCGTGATATTGGTGCCCTGGTCCGACTGGCGCTCGCCGGTGGCCTGGAAAATGGTCGGGTGCAAGACCGACTTGGCCTTGTTGATGTATTCCACGAAACCGCGGGTGCCGCCTTCAAAAGCGAACACTTCTTCCTTGCCCGTACGCTGGTCGGACAACTTGATGTTGACGCCATTGTTCAGGAAGGACAGTTCGCGGATGCGCTTGGCCAGGATTTCGTAGTGGAATTCCACGTGCGTGAAGATTTCTTCGTCGGCCCAGAAGTGCACGTCGGTGCCGCGCTTGTCGGTGTCGCCGATGACCTGGATAGGCGAGACGGCCACGCCATCGCGCATTTCGACGATGCGGTTTTGCGGCACGCCACGCACAAACTCCATGTAATGGACTTTGCCGTCGCGGCGGATGGTCAGTTTCAGCAGTTTCGACAAGCCGTTGACGCACGATACGCCCACGCCATGCAAGCCGCCCGACACTTTATACGAGTTCTGGTCGAACTTGCCGCCGGCGTGCAGCTCGGTCATGACGATTTCAGCAGCGCTGCGTTTCGGCTCGTGTTTGTCGTCCATTTTCAGGCCGGTCGGCACGCCGCGGCCATTGTCGGTAATCGAGATCGAATTATCCGCGTGGATGGTGACGTGGATTTCCGTGCAGTGGCCGGCCAGCGATTCATCGATCGAGTTGTCCAGCACCTCGAACACCAGATGGTGCAAGCCGGTGCCGTCCGAGGTGTCGCCAATATACATGCCGGGGCGTTTGCGTACGGCTTCCAGGCCTTCCAGGATCTGGATGGAGGAGGCGCCGTATTCTTCCGTTTTGGCCTGGATCGGGGTGTCTTGTGGATTCTCGGACATGGACTGCTTTCTCAAATAACGATTACTGATTGATTCGGGAATTGCTGACGCGGCGCCGCCCTGTCACAGGGTGGGCGCCGCGTTGATGCTCATCTAGATCCGCATTGGCATGACGACATATTTAAAGTCGGCATTGTCTGGAATCGAAATGAGCGCGGACGAATTCGAGTCGCCCAGCGCGATGTTGACATACTCGCACTTCAGGTTGTTCAACACGTCCAGCAAGTACGTCACGTTGAAGCCGATATCGACGGAATCGCCGCCGTAGTCGATTTCCAGTTCCTCGACCGCTTCTTCCTGGTCGGCATTGGTCGAGCTGATCTTCATGCTGCCCGGGGTGATGATGCAGCGCACGCCCTTGAACTTGTCGCTGGTCATGATGGCGGCGCGTTGCAGCGAGCGCAGCAGTTCATCGCGGCCGATGGTGAAGTCGTTTTTGTAGCCCTTTGGAATCACGCGCGTGTAGTCAGGGAACTTGCCTTCCACCAGTTTCGAGATCAGCTCGATGTCGGCAAAAGTCAGTTTCACCTGGTTGGCGGCGATGTCCAGTTGTACCGGTTCATCGTTTTCTTCCAGCAGGCGCTGCAGTTCGATGATGGTCTTGCGCGGAATAATGACTTCCTGGCGCGCAAAAGTTTGCTCGGTCGCCACCTGGCAGAAAGCCAGGCGATGGCCATCGGTGGCCACGGCGATCACGTTATTGCCATCGAGAACCAGCAGCAAGCCGTTCAGATAGTAGCGGATGTCTTGCTGCGCCATCGAGAAATGCACCATGTTGAACAGGTGTTTCAGGGTTTTTTGGGGCAGGGTGACGGTGGCGTTATAGCTTTCCGCTTGTTGCACGGTTGGAAACTCTTCCGCTGCCAGGGTTTGCAGCGCGAAACGCGACTTGCCCGTTTGCACGGTCAGGCGCTTGTTCAGCAGGGTCATCGTGACGTCGCCCGACTCCGGCAGCGCGCGCAGAATGTCCAGCAGCTTGCGTGCGGCCACGGTAGTGCCCGTCACATCGGCGCCCGAACCGATTTCCGCGTGCGTGGTGATCTGCACTTCGGTGTCGGTGGACAGGAAGGAGACATTTTCACCGTCTTTGCGGATGAGGATATTGGCCAGAATCGGCATAGTGTGCCGACGCTCGACAATACCGCTCACGATCTGCAGTGGCCGGAGAAGGGTATCTCGGGTGGTTTTGACCAATTGCATATTTATCCTCAATCTATAGGTTTAACAATACTTAGTTTAACGTATTTATTTAACAATGTTGCTCTGGAAGCTGCTCTGCAAAGTCCGACGGATCGGCCGCGGACTCTCTTCCAGATAATAAGGGTAAAGCACGATTTGAGCCAGTCTTGCAGCAGCGTGCTTTAGCCTTTTAGCGTTTGTTCCAGAACATGCAGTTCGTGGTTGCATTCCGGATTTTTTGTGCGGTCCAGCGCGATCTTGCGCACCGCGTGCAACACGGTCGTGTGATCGCGGCCGCCGAACAGTTCGCCGATCTCTGGCAAGCTCTTTTGCGTCAATTCCTTGGCCAAATACATGGCGATCTGGCGCGGCCGGGCGATATTTGCCGGACGGCGCTTCGAATACATGTCGGCCACCTTGATGTTGAAGAAGTCGGCCACCGTTTTCTGGATGTTTTCCACGGAAATCTGGCGATTCTGTACCGACAGCAAGTCCTTCAGGGCTTCCTTGACGATATCGATGGTGATGTCTTTGCCATGGAAACGCGAGTAGGCCAGGATCTTGCGCAGCGCGCCTTCCAGCTCGCGCACGTTCGAGCGCAAGTGTTTGGCGACAAAGAAGGCCACGTCGTCCGAGAAGGTCACGCCTTCCTGCTTGGCTTTTTTCAACAGGATCGCTACCCTCATTTCCAGTTCCGGCGGTTCGATGGCCACCGTCAGGCCCGAGTCGAAGCGCGAAATCAAGCGGTCATCCATGCCGGTGATTTCTTTCGGATAGGTATCCGAGGTGATGATGATCTGTTTCTTGGCGGCAATCAGTGCTTCAAACGCATAAAAGAACTCTTCCTGCGTGCGGCTCTTGCCGCCGAAGAATTGAATATCATCGATCAACAGCATGTCGAGCGAGTGATAGTAGTGCTTGAAGTCGTCGAAACCCTTGCGTTGGTAAGCGGTCACTACGTCGCGAACATACTGTTCTGCGTGGATGTAGCGTATCTTCGCACCCGGATTGTCGGCCATCACCTGGTTGCCGATGGCATGGATCAAGTGAGTTTTACCGAGGCCCACGCCGCCGTAGAAGAACAGCGGGTTATAGGACACGCCCGGATTGTTGGCCACCTGGATCGCGGCGGCGCGTGCCAATTGGTTGGCCTTGCCGGTGACGAAGCTGTCGAAGGTCAGGTCGGTGTTGATGCGGCTTTGCTCACGGCGCGGGGCGGCGCCTATGCTCAGTTCCGGCACGCTCGGGGGCGCTTCCACGGCGCTGCGCGCACTGGGCGCGCCGCCATTCGGATCGCTGGCCGGGGTGCTGGCGGCAACTGGTTTTTTAGGCAATGCCGGGCGCGGGTCGAGCACGAACTGCACGTCCGTGGGCGCTTCGAAATATTGTATGGCCAATGCGGTAATGCGGCTGGCGAACTGGGTCTTGACCCAATCGAGCTTGAATCGATTGGGCGCAGCAATGCGCAGCTTGCCCTCTTCGTAATCGAGAGGGATAAGCGGTTTTATCCACGCACTGAATTGTTGCGGTGTCAGCTCCAGTTCCAACTGCGCGGAACAGGCCTGCCAGAAATTATCCATGAATCGTCTATGTGAAAAGGTGTGGGAGGGCGTATCGATTCTGCCCTGCGTTCACCGTGTTGCAAGGCCGGCGTCGCGCGAGGGCTCGCCACACGTAACGCGCTATTCTACTCCCGACCGCCAAAGTTATCCACAGGCGCGCCGCTTATTTTTATGTGGGGCGCGTGACGGCATGTGCATAAGACGCGACTTATCCTTGCTGTTTTTCGCCGTTATCGAGCACTGATGCGGCATAGCGCCCTATGATGATGCGTGGAAAATTCCTGGCGATCACGGCAATCCTTGACAACAGGGGGCCATATGCTGAATAATTCAGGGTTCCCCGCCCGTATTCCGTGTTTATTCATTTGGAACGACAATATGGACTAAGCGTGGATTAACGACGCAGTAGCAGATTTGCTACGCGTTTCAGCGGGCGATGAGATTGGCCAGCTTGTGCCTTGGCATAAGTGCGCGATTGTCATTGGCACCAAAAACTGACGGGACGTCAGACCCGATTTTGCATTTTTTTTGTTTTTAGCGAGACCAACATGAAACGTACTTACCAACCTTCCGTCGTTCGCCGTAAGCGTACGCACGGCTTCCGCGCTCGTATGGCTACCCGTGGTGGCCGTGATGTGCTCAACGCACGTCGCGCAAAAGGCCGCAAACGTCTGGCCGTCTAGGCTTGTCGTTGACAGCTGATCGCGTGGCTAGCTGTACTCCAGTCGGCAATTTTCGCGAAGGTTCACACGACTTCGCGCGCTTTCGGCGTATCGTTAAAACGGATGAATTTTCATCCGTTTTTCGTTTGCGCCCTTCGCAAAAAACAGCGCATTTTGTGCTGTACACCCGACATAATCAATTGCCGCATGCGCGGCTGGGCGTCGTTGTGGCCAAGCGTTTCGCGCCGCGCGCGGCGACCCGCAACACGATCAAGCGCGTGACGCGCGAGCTGTTTCGCAACAGCGCGCTGCCGCCGGTCGACTGTGTGGTGCGCCTGTCGCGCGCCGTCAACAGCAAGGATGGTCCGGCCACCACGGCCAGGCTGAAAGCCGAACTGCGTGATGAACTGAGCCGCTTGTTTGCGGCGCAAGTCGCTGCCCAGGCCCGCTCGTCCGCTGCACCGCCACCACCGTCCGTGCCATGAAAACCCTGCTGCTGTTCTTGCTGCGTGCTTATCAGTTACTGATCAGCCCCGTGCTGGGACAGAATTGCCGTTTCTATCCTAGCTGTTCGCACTATGCGATGGAAGCGTTGCGCGTGCACGGCGCCGCCAAGGGCAGCCTGCTGGCTGCCAAACGCGTCTGCCGTTGCCACCCCTGGAATGACGGGGGCGTCGATCCGGTGCCACCGGCCGATGGCAAACAATCTTCAACGACCGCTTGCGGTTGCAACCACTCCTGACAAATACCCTAATGGATATCAATAAACGTACCATCCTGTGGATCGTGTTTTCCGTCTCGCTGGTAATTCTCTGGAACGAATGGATGATCTCGAACGGCAAGCCGTCGATGTTCTCCTCGAACACGGAACAAACCGCGAAGGCCCCCGTTTCCCCAGCCTCGACCGTTTTGCCGGCGACCGGCGGTGTGACGACAGGCGCGCCTGGCGATAGCGCTGATCCCGCCGCTTTCAAGAGCGAGCGCATTACCATCACCACCGATGTCATCAAAGTCGATATCGACACGCTGGGTGCCCAGGTCAAGCGTCTGGAATTGCTGAAGTTCAAGGGCGCGGGCAATCCGGGCTGGTTTGGCGGCTGCTTCGGCCTGTTCAAGGCTTGCCAGCCTGACGCCGGCAAGGAAAATGAAGTGCTGTTCGACGAAGGCGCGAACCATACTTATGTGGCGCAATCGGGCCTGGTCGGCGGTCCTTTCCCTACGCATAACACCGGTTTCACGGTATTGCCTGGCGTGCGCACCCTGGGTGATGGCAAGCAGATTCAACTGGTGATGGAAGCGGTGCAAGGCGGCGTCAAGCTGACCAAGACGTTTACCTTTACCCGCGGCGATTATGTGATCGATGTGCGCGATAGTGTCACGAACGTGGGCACCACGCCAGTCTCGCCACAGTTGTACATGCAACTGGTTCATGACGGCAATAAACCTGTCGGCGATTCTTTCTTCAATAGCAGCTACACGGGCCCAACCCTGTACACGCCGCAAGACAAGTACCAAAAGCTGACGTTCGAGAAAATCGAAAAAGCGACCCTGGAAGATGAGAAAAAAGGTACGGACGCGGCCATGAAGGGCTTGCATCCTCAAAAAGCGGACGGCGGCTGGTTTGCTATTTCGCAACACTTCTTTGTCTCGGCTTTCGTACCGCCAGCAAATATTGCACGCGATATCTTCACCAAGAAACTGTCGACCAATCTGTACGCGATCGGCAACGTGGTATCCCTGCCGACCCTGGCGCCTGGCGCCTCGGCTGCGCTGGACAGCAAGCTGTACTCGGGTCCGCAAATCGCCCATTTGCTCGAACCAGTCTCGCCTGGCCTGGAACTGGTCAAGGATTATGGCTGGCTGACCATCATCGCCAAGCCTATTTTCTGGGTCATGGAGCACATCCACAGCGTGCTGGGTAACTGGGGCTGGACGATTATTGCCTTCACCATCCTGATCAAGCTGGCCTTCTTCCCGCTGTCGGCTGCAGGCTACCGCAGCATGGCCAAGATGAAACTGGTCACGCCGAAGATGCAGGCGATTCGCGAGCGCTATAAAGGCGATCCGCAAAAGATGAACCAGGCCACCATGGAGCTGTACAAGACTGAAAAGATCAATCCGCTGGGCGGCTGCCTGCCGATCCTGATCCAGATGCCAGTCTTTATCGCCCTGTACTGGGTGCTGAACGCGTCGGTGGAAATCCGCGGCGCGCCATGGATAGGCTGGATCACCGATCTGGCCCAGCATGACCCATGGTGTATCCTGCCAGTGTTGTACGCGATCTCGATGTTTATCACGACCAAGCTGAACCCGGCTCCGGCCGATCCGATGCAAGCGAAGATGATGCTGTTCATGCCTTTGGCATTCTCGGTGATGTTCTTCTTCTTCCCGTCGGGTCTGGTACTGTACTGGGTCGTCAATAACGTCCTGTCGATCGGCCAGCAATGGGTGATCACCAAGAAATACGCGCCAGCCGCCGCCAAGTAAGCACGGCCCGCGAACCGAAAGCCCGCCTCGCGCGGGCTTTTTTTGCGCCTGCTTTTGCCCTGAAATAATCTACAATATCTCCATGAAACTCGACTCTTCCCCTATCGCCGCCATCGCCACCGCACCCGGACGCGGCGGCATCGGCGTGGTACGCGCCTCCGGCAAAAACCTCGCTCCCCTGATGACGGCCCTGTTCGGCGCCCAGGCCCTGAAACCGCGCCATGCCAGCTACCTGCCATTTACACAGGCCGATGGCAGCCTGATCGACCAGGGTATCGCCATCCACTTCAAGGGACCGAACTCGTACACGGGCGAAGACGTGCTGGAATTGCAGGGCCATGGCGGCCCCGTCGTGCTGCAATTGTTGCTGGCGCGCGTGCTGGAAGCGGGCAAGGACAGCGGCTTGCGCCTGGCTGAGCCCGGCGAATTCACGCGCCGCGCGTTTCTGAACGATAAGCTGGACCTGGCGCAAGCCGAAGCGGTGGCTGACCTGATCGACGCCTCGACCGAAGCGGCGGCAAAATCGGCTTCGCAATCGTTGTCGGGCGCTTTCTCGAAAACCATCCACGAACTGGTGGAACAAGTGACGGGCTTGCGCATGCTGGTCGAAGCGACCCTGGATTTCCCGGAAGAAGAAATCGATTTCCTGGAAAAATCGAATGCGCGTGGTCAGCTGAAGGCCGTGATCGAGGCATTGAATAAAGTCTTCAGCCAGGCGGCGCAGGGCGCGCTGCTGCGCGAAGGCTTGAATGTGGTACTGGCCGGTCAGCCCAATGTGGGTAAATCGTCATTGCTGAACGCGCTGGCGGGCGCCGATGTGGCGATCGTGACGCCGATCGCCGGCACCACGCGCGACAAGGTCAGCGAAACCATCCAGATCGAAGGCATACCGCTCAACATCATCGACACGGCCGGCATCCGCAACGCGGGCGAGAACATCGATGCCGTCGAGCGCATCGGCATCGAACGCACCTGGGGCGAAATCGGCAAGGCCGACGTGATCCTGCACTTGCTGGACGCCGACCAAGGGCCGACCCTGGCCGATGAAAGCATCGTCGCCGCCTTCCCCGAGGGCGTGCCGGTGGTGCGCGTATGGAACAAGATTGACTTGTCTGGCCACAAGCCCAGCGTCGATATCTTGCCGGATGCTACCCACGTGTACCTGTCGGCGCATGACCATCTCGGCATCGACCTGCTGCGTACCGAGCTGCTGCGTATCGCCGGTTGGCAACAGACGGGTGAATCGCTGTACCTGGCGCGCGAACGCCATTTGATCGCCCTCAAATCGGCCGGCAAGCATTTGAACATCGCCGCCGAACACGCGGCCCAGGACGACCAGTCGCTGGACCTGTTCGCTGAAGAGCTGCGCCTGGCCCAGGTGCAATTGTCGAGCATCACCGGCGAATTTTCGCCCGACGATTTGCTGGGCGTGATTTTCAGCCGTTTCTGTATCGGTAAATAAGCCGGATTCGTTTTCTTTTTATTGCGCGGCCGTCGCAGCGCGGCTGCTGCGCGCAAATGCACTGGGCGACAGACCAACCGAGCGACTGAAGGCCGTGCTGAAGGCGCTGGCCGATTGATAACCGATCGCATGCGCCACTTCCCCCAGGGACAAGCCATCGTGCCATAACATGTCCTTGGCCAGGGCCATGCGCCACCGCAGCACGTATTCCATGGGAGGAATACCCAGCACCTGCATGAAGCGCGCGGCAAACGCGGCACGCGACATGCCGGCCTGGCTGGCGAGGTCTTCCACCGTCCAGCGCCGAGCCACATCGGCATGGATCAGGCGCAGCGCCACCGCCATGCGCGTATCGCTCAGGCCGGCAAGCAGGCCGGACATTGCCTCTCTCCCTGCGGGCGGTTGCCAGCGCAGCGCTTCAATCAGCATCACTTCAACCAGGCGCATCAGGATGGCGTCGGCGCCCGGCCGTTGCGACTGCGTTTCCGTGCCGATGGCGCGCACGATCCAGGCCAGGTGGTCTGCGCCGCTATCGGCAGCCTTGATATGGATCACGGACGGCAGCAAACTCACCAGCAGCGGAGCGCTGGTGGGATCGAATAGAAAGTAGCCGCCCAGCATGCGGATGGCGGGTGCGTCTTGCTGGTTGCCATGGTGCACCTCCCCGGTCGGACTGGCTTCTGCGATGCGTGTCACCGGCTGTTCAAGGGCGGCCAGGTCGCTGCCCATACGAAAGCCCGGCGTGGCCGGCAGCAGGATGTAATCACCAGGCTCCATCAGGAATGGTGCGCTGGCGTCGAGCTGCATCCAGCAGGAACCTTCCAGCATCAGGCAGAAACTGGGTTGGCCATAGTTCGGGTATTGCACCGCCCAGCTGCCTGAGCCACTGACGAATTTTGACAGCACGGTGCGTGGCCGCAAGAGGCCAACGATGGAAGCTAAAGGGTCACTATTTAGATGATCGCGCATGATTCCAAGACTACTCGCTATGGATCGTCTTGGTCAAGCGTCTTATCATGTATCTCACTTTTTAAAGGAGATGCACATGAAAACGGTATTGATCACAGGTTGTTCCTCGGGTTACGGCAAGGCGACGGCCGAGTACTTTCTGGCGCAGGGCTGGAATGTCATCGCGACGATGCGTCAGCCCGATGCCGATTTACTGCAGGGGCCGGCGGAGCACCTTTGCGTGGTCCCACTCGATATTACGGACGCAGACAGCATAAGCCGCGCCATACGCCTGGGCCAGGCGGCCTTTGGCAAGATCGATGTGCTGGTCAACAATGCCGGCATCGGCCTGTTTTCGGCATTTGAAGCCACGCCGGCCGCGACCATCCGCGAAGTGTTTGAAACGAATACTTTCGGCGTGATGGCCATGACGCAAGCGGTGATACCGCTCATGCGCGCAGCGGGCGAAGGCATGATCATCAATGTGACTTCGAGCGTCTGTTTTGCGGGCATGCCGCTGGTAGCCCCGTATGCGGCAAGTAAATTTGCCATCGAAGGTTTTACGGAATCGCTGTTTTATGAACTCGATAGCGTCGGCTTGCGCGTCAAGCTGGTTGAGCCTGGCTACGGTCCGAATACGCGCTTCACAGCCAATGCAGGCGACCGCATGAACGGCCTCGTGTCGCCGGCCTACGCCGCTTATGCCGGACAATTGATGGCGCAATGGGCGAGTCCTGGCGCCATTACCGAAGCGCAAGACGTTGCCGAGACCATCTTCTTTGCCGCCAACGACCAGTCCGATCAATTGCGCTTTGCGGCAGGCGCCGACAGTAGCCATTTGGCCCATGCGCGCTGGAATAGTACGGATGAGCAATTCCTGTCCGGTATGCGTGCCATGATGAGGATGAAAAAATGAATGCCGTGAAAGCGCTGCCGTGGCTGCCGTGGTGCGTTTGCGCCTGCCTGCTGTTTGCCTGCATGTTGCTGGCTGGCTGCGTCAGCCAGCAGCAGGATGCGGCTAGCGGCATTGCCGAGGTACGTAGCCTGGCACAGGTACGCGGCGATGCCATCCATCGCCCATGCCATGCCGGTGCGCGTCCCGTGCTTGGCCTGGCGCTGGGCGGTGGCGGGCTACGCGGTTATGCGCATGTCGGCGTGCTGCTGGCCCTGGAAGAAGCGGGTATCGAGGTCGGATTGATTACCGGTACTTCGGCTGGCGCCGTGATCGGTGCCGCCTATGCCAGTGGCCGCAATGCTGCCGATATCCGCCAGCTTGCACAGCAAGCGGATATCCGCAGCCTGACTGACTGGCGCCTGAGCACGGTGTCTTTCATGCGTGGCGACGCCCTGGAGCGGTGGGCCGCCGCAATGGCCGGCAATACGGCGATCGAAGCCATGCCGCGCCGCTTTGGCGCCTTGGCGTCGCTGATCGAGAGTGGTGAAGCTGTCTTGATTGAAACAGGCGATCCGGGCCTGGCGATACGTGCGTCGGCTGCTGTTCCTGGCGCGATGCCAGCCGTTGCTTCACCGCGCGGTCCACTGGTCGATGGCGGTATTTCCAGCCTGGTGCCGGTGCGCTTTGCCCGTGCGATGGGGGCGGACGTGGTCATCGGCGTGGATATTTATTGCCATAGTCCGCGCCAGCAGGGAAACTCATTCCTGACGGCTTTTGCCAAGGTCGCGCATACCCAGACTTGTCTTGTGAGCCGTCCGGAAATGCTGGAAGCTGATGTGCTGATTGCCCCTAGCGTGAGCGTGACCGACATGAACGACGCTGCCCAGCGTACGCAAGCCATCATGGCGGGTTATCAGGCGGCAAAGAGTGCCATGCCACAGATCCTCGCGTTGCTGAATCAGGAGCCTTTGCATAAGTTTTCTTTGCAGACTAGCTCCGATTGAGAATTGTCATATACGGTAAATCGTGCTGACGTAATCTTGCTGAGCGGCCTTGAAGTGCCGCTAGGAAAGGGAGCGCCATGGACAGCAAACAGCCGGAAGTCGTGGAAGGCGAGAGGGCAATGACAGCAAGCCTGTCATATCCCTCGGCGCCGGAACTGATCGCGGTCTTGCCGCCCAAGGGCGCATGTTGGTATTGCGATAAGCCGCTCGATGCGGTGCGCCGTTTTTGCAGCAGGAATTGCAGCGCGGCCTATGCGGAAGAAGCGCAATACCATATTTAGACGGCTCAGCGGCAGCGCAGCAGCGCCGCCAGGGCGGCGTCGAAGTCGAATTCATGCGCGGCCGCCGCCACTTCCTGGTACACGTTCACGCCCAGGCTGGCGGCCAGCAGGGTGGCGGAATTTTCCAGGATATCGATGGCTGCGCCGTCGCCTTCGCGCAAATGGCTGGCCAGGCGCGCCAGCAGCAGCTGGATGGCTGGGGCGGCCGGATCGGGCGCCATGTCTTGCGCCGCGATATGTCTTTCTTCAGGCGCCGCCAGCTTGTTGCTGACTGCTTTGAGCAATCGATCCTGTGCCATCTCCAGTTGCTGCATCTGTTCCAGCAGGCTCGAGGCTTGCGCGCGCAATGCCGCTTCCAGGGCCAGCGACAGGGCATATACCTGGTGCGCGCCTATCATGCCGGCGGCGCCTTTCAGGCTATGGGTTTTCAAACGGGCCGACGCATAGTTGCCGGCGTTGAACTCGGCGCGGATCTGGCATGGGGTAGCGCCATGGTCATGCAGGAAGCGGCGCAGGATTTTCAGGTAGAGGATGCGGTCGCCCATAATGCGGCCCAGTCCGGTCTCGATGTCGAGTACCGGGACCGTGCCGGAGGCCGCCGTAGCGGCCTCGTCATCGCAAGTGGCGTGTGGTTTCAGCATGGCTGATTTGCAGGGTAAAGCCTGAACCTTGTCGATTACGGGAATAGCGGGAACGGCAATTCTACATCTGGATATCCTTGAGGCCGTGTTCGTTTGACGGGTTGGAATCAGCGTGTTGTAAACGACCAGTTACGCACTACCGCTGCGCCATTGACCGTGCCGGTGAAGCTGACATCATAGGTGGTTGCCGCTGCCAGTGTCGACAAGGGAATGATGGAAGCGGCCGAGGCCGGCGTATTCGTGTCGGTGGCTTTCTTCAGCAGCAGCACCGTCAGGTCGCTGCCGGCGCCGCGCTGGCGTACGGTGAAGCTTGTGACGTTGAGGCTATCGTAGATATTCGCATGGATGCTGATCGGGTAGCCGACGATGTCCTGGTTCGGTACCGGGTCGGGCGACTCGTTATCACTGGAGAAACTGGTCGCCACCTTGCTCTGTCCGTTGAACGGATAGGTAACAACTTGTCCATTCGATAAGCCCGGACCATAGCCGTTGTTGGCGGCAAAGTCGGTAGTGAAATAAGCGTAGCCGCTGGTATTGACCGCCGCACCGGAGCCGGCTTCCTTGAAGATCGGTTCAAAGATGACGAAGCGGTGATAGATGGCCGTGATCAGTTCTTCAGCCAGGTAAAAGCCCGAGGTATTCGAGGCGCCGGCGATGACTTCACCATAGGCATAGGAATTGGACGTGTTGATCACATAGCCGGCATTGCTCAGCCGGTCCGCCAGTTTCGCGCCCGTAAAGCCTGGTTTGCCTGCGACCTGCTCATGCGATACCGTGTTGTTGGTCTTCAGGTAATCGGAATGGCCCTGCGCCGCGCGGTCGATCAGGCTGTTGCGTGACAGGGACGCCACGCCGATCTGGTTGCGCCGGTAATTGATCCAGTTAAAGCCATCCGTGGCGATGTTGTTGGTCGCTACCGGTGCGCCCGGCTCCTGCGTCAACTGGGACGCTGGCGTCGAGGTCGATAGCGCCGTGCTGGCGCCCGTATCGCTGCCCCCGCCGCCGCAGGCACTGAGCAATGCCGCGATCAGGAGTGTGGGGATCCATGGTTTCCAACGCTGGGATGAGGCGATCAAGCTGGCTCCTGTCTTTTAAAGGGTAAGCTGAATGCGGCGCCTGGCTAGTTTAGCAAGGCGGCGAACCTTGTGAATCGATTTTAAGGCATTTTTATGTGCCGTAGAGCATCATTGCAAAGATATCTCATTGCTGTGTGCGGCTGTCCACATCTGCGGTGCCGCACGTGCGCAGGTTAGAATGAGCATAGTGCATCGTTTGCATTTCCGCTGCTTTTACTGATTTTTTTGATTGTCCATAATTTGAACACCTTGCCCAAGTCTCGCCTTCAACGCGCCAAATACGCCTTGCCCAGCATGGTGACTTTGCTTTCGATAGCATGTGGCTTCGCCAGCATTGTTATTTCCGTCGATAACGCCGGGGTGGGCGACCCTGCCGAGTACCGGCTGGCGGCCGTGCTGCTGGTGCTCGCTGGCGTGTTTGATGCGCTCGATGGCTTTGTGGCGCGCGCCACCGGCACCAGCTCGCAGTTCGGCGTGCAGCTCGATTCGATTGCCGACGTGATGAATTTTGGCTGTGCGCCAGCAGTCTTGCTGTACTGCTATGGTTTTGTGCAGATGGGTGTGCACGATCCGCTGCTGCTGCGTTTTGGCGGCATGGCCAGCTTTTTCTTCGTTGCCTGCGGCGCCATGCGCCTGGCCCGTTTCAATGTGAACGTGGGCCGTACCGATCCGCTGTATTTCGTCGGCATGCCGATCACCGCCGGTGCCGCCTGCGTGGCCGCGGTGGTGGTGGCGTGGCCGGCGCCGATCGACTCGCAGCTGCACAGCTATCTGCTGATGCTGCTGCTGGTGGGAGTAGGTAGTTTGATGGTGTCGACCTTGCGCTTTCCTAGTTCCAAACAAAAGAAAAGCCTGGCCGCCTTGCTGGTGCTGATCCTGGCGATCGCCGCGCTGGTGTGGCTGAAAACCAGTTTCTTTGCCTTCTTCTTCGCCGTCTACATCGTCGCTACCCTGGTCTTGAACCTGGCGTGGTACCTGGGGTGGCGCGGGATCGCTTTACCGCAAGTGTTCCACGATCCCGACGAGCTTGATTAAGCTTTAGCGTTCAAACCCTTAAGCCACCTCATGTCCACGCGCGGCGCGCAGGATGGCGAACCAGTCGTTGCGGCTGAGCGTGAATTGCGTGCCTTCGACCGCCACGCCGACCGCTTCGATGCGTCCCGTTCCCGTCAGTGGCAGTGGGCGCGATGGCAGTTGCATAATCCAGGCAAATACCACGCTGGCAAACGGGCGCTGATGCGCGTCGGCGATGGCCTTGATGACATTGCGCAGGTTTTCCACATTCGCATCGCCACCCTGGAACAAGCGGCCGCCGGCCAATGGCGACCAGATCATTGGCGACACTTTCAGGTCTTGCAATCCATCGAAGGTTTCATCGAACAGCGGCGCCACGTGCAGCGGCGAAAACTCGACCTGGTTCGTCACCAGCGGGAAGCGGCGGTTCAGGCTCTCGAACTGGTGGCGGCTGAAATTGGACACGCCGAAATGCAGCACCTTGCCCGCGTTTTTCAGTTGCGTGAAGGCGCCGGCGATTTCATCGAAATCCATCAGCGGATCAGGACGGTGGATCAGCAGCAAGTCCAGGCGATCGGTGCGCAGCTGGCGCAAGGATTGCTCGACCGAAGCGGTGATGTGCGCCGCGCTGGTGTCGTAGTGCTGGATCTCATGGCTGGGGTGATGCTGCGATAGCAGCTTGATGCCGCATTTGCTGACCAGTTCCATCTTGTCGCGCAAGCCAGGTTGCAAGGCCAGCGCTTCGCCAAACAGGCCTTCGGCGCTGTAGTCGCCATAGATGTCGGCATGGTCGAAGCTGGTAACGCCCAAGGCCAGGCATTGTTCAATAAAAGCCAGGCGTTGTTGCGCCGTCATATTCCATTCGCCGATGCGCCACATGCCGGCGACGATGCGCGACAATTCGGGACCAGTGGGACTGAGGCGGCTGCGTGGCGACTGCAAGCTGGCGGGTAGTACTTGGCTCATGAAAGGCTTTCTGAGGAAGGCGGGTGGATAATCCTGATGATTATAATCAGATGAGCTTGTTTGAGCTGTCATGCAGGCAAAAAAATGCCCGCATCGCTGCGGGCATTTTTCATTGTGCTATCAATGTGCGGCGATTATTTCAGCCACAGGCGCATCGAATCCCACGCGCGGCCAAAGATGGTCGCCTGGTTGATCGGCTCCAGCGCCACCACTGGCAGTTCCAGCAGTACCTTGTCGTCAACCATCATTTTCAGTTTGCCGACTGGTGCATTCTCGGCCAATGGCGCCACCAGCGGGTCCTTGCGTTCCAGCACCGGTTTCATCTTGGCGGCAACGCCTTTTGGTACGGTCACCAGCACGTCACGCGCAAAACCGATCTTCACGGTGCCTTTCGAGCCTTTCCAGACTTCCGGCGTGGCCACGGCCTGGCCTTTCGAGTACAGCTTGACCGTATCGAAGTTCTGGAAGCCCCAGTTCAGCAGCTTCTGGCTTTCTTGCGTACGGGCCTGGTCGGACGTGGTGCCCAGCACCACGGAAATCAAACGGCGCTCGCCCGAACCGCCAGGACGGCGAGCCGAAGCGATCATGCAAAAGCCGGCCGCTTCCGTGTGGCCGGTTTTCATGCCGTCAACGGTAGGATCGAGCCACAGCAGGCGGTTGCGGTTAGGCTGGGTGATCTTGTTGTAGGTGAAGCTCTTGATGGAATCGATTTTATAGAATTCCGGGTAGTCGAGGATCACGCGCGAGGCCAGCACGGACAAGTCTTGCGCCGTGGAGTAGTTCTCAGGGCTAGGCAAGCCGTGTGGATTGCCAAAATGGGTATTTTTCAAGCCCATGCGTTGGGCTTCGCGGTTCATCAGCACCACGAAAGTGCCTTCATCGCCGGCGACGGCTTCGGCCAGCGCCACGGCGGCGTCGTTACCCGATTGAATCATCAAGCCATGCAGCAAGTCATCGATGGAAACCGGGGTGGCGGGGTCGATGAACATTTTCGAGCTGCTGGAATCCACTTTCCACGCGTGCACGGAGACATTCACTTTTTGATCGAGGGTCAGTTTCTTTTCACGCAGGGCGGCAAACGTCAGGTATGCCGTCATGATCTTCGTCAGGGAAGCCGGTTCGATGCGTGCATCCGGATCTTGCGAAGCAATGATCTGGCCACTGGTGGCGTCGAGCAGCAGCCAGGACTTGGCGGCGATGGTCGGGGCCGGGATGGTTTGCGCAAAGGCGGAAGATAGGAAAAGTACACTGGAGGCCAGTGCCGCTAAGAGTTTTTTCATGGAGGCTGGTCTGCGAAAAAGATGAAGGCTGAGGACCATGTCGCCGATGCTGACATGGTCGCGTGGAAAAAACGGACTAATTATAGGCGTGGAAATGGTAGTAAGCCCACACTTCAGTGCTCATCCGGTGACGAAACCGGTTTATCGCCATGCCACAGCGCGATCACCAGATTCTTGATGTGATTGAGCTTGCGGTGGAAGAAGTGGTCGGCGCCCGGGATCACGATCACGGGAATGTCTTGCGGCCGGGCCCAGTCGAACACGGCGGACAAGGGAATCGTCTCGTCGAGCTCGCCATGGATCAGGATAGTGTTGGCAGGAATGTCGGCCATGGCCCATTTGCCGGCCGCACTGCCGATCAGCGCCAGGCGCTCGGCCGGTGTGCCGGCGGCGCTCAGGCGTTCCTGCAATTTCGACTGCACGAAGGTGCCGAATGAAAAACCGGACAAGGCTACTGGCAAGCCTGGATACAGCTTGAGCATGTGTTCGTATAACAGTTGCATGTCGTCGGTTTCACCCGCGCCATGGTCGTGCACGCCTTCCGAGGCGCCCACGCCGCGAAAGTTGATGCGCGCCACCACATAACCGAGGGCGACAAAGGCGCGCGCCAGGGTTTGCGTGACCTTGTTATCCATCGTGCCGCCATACAGCGGATGCGGATGGGCAACCAGGGCGATGCCGCGCGGGGTGTCTGCCGGGAAATCGAGCAAGCCTTCCATGCTGCCTGCATGGCCGGCGAGGGTAAATTTTTCCGAATTTCTGTTCATGATGCTCATACTGGTGGCGGATGCTTAAGTTAAAGTTAAAACTTGAGGTGAAAGGCTTAAATCTTCAGGCGGTCGACGACTTTGCCGCCCACCAGGTGGGTATCGATGATTTCATCGATATCGCTGTTGTCGACATAGGTGTACCAGGTCGCTTCCGGGTAAATGACCAGTACCGGTCCCTCTTCGCAGCGGTCCAGGCAGCCGGCCTGGTTGATGCGGATCTTGCCCGCGCCACTCATGTTCAAGTCCTTGATGCGGCGCTTGCAATGTTTTTGTGCGCTTTCCGCACCATGGTCGCCGCAGCTGTTGCGGCCGTCTTCACGTTTGTTCATGCAGAAAAAAACGTGGCGTTCAAAATACGATGCTTCGCTCATACTGTTCTCCTGCTATGTTCTCAATGCGCCATCATAACGCTTATGGATGGTCCTCGCGACGTTGGCGCTGCACATCTTCTTGCCGGTTCAGTCTATGCGAGGGCAGGCACAGGAACCACAAGGTCACGAATGGCCATAACAATGCCAGGAATTGGGCCGCGCCATTAAAGTTCAGGAACTTGCCTTGTACCCAGCCTTGCAAGGTGGACATGAAGTAGGGATTGATCGGCGTGACATTCACCATGACCAGGCTGAGCAGCAAAGTGGCGGCCGCCACCCTGCGCTGCGCCACATGCGGTGCGAAAGCCAGGCCGCCCAGCATGATCAGGCCGATCAAAAAGCCGCCCTGGGCGCCCGGCGTAATCCACACAAAAGCGTTTTGCGGCGAAAACAGCAGGGCGCTGGCCATGGAACGGACCACCAGCGCGGCGGCGATCAGGATCAGCATCAGTGCGGCGCGCGGTGCGCCACGGCGCAGCAGGCATAGTAAAGTCAGCACGGCGCCCGTCATGCCGCAGGCCGTGATGATCGTTTCCGATAGCCAATACTGTTCCACCGTCAAGATGGTATCGGGGCGCAGATAGGCGGCCAGGTCGATGTCCGTTCCCACCAGGGTCGACAGCCAGTCCGACAAAATCGGCAGCAATTGCCCCAGGCCGAACAGATAGCCTTGCGGATAGATTTGCGCCAGCGGCCACAGCGCGACCAGTATCAGTCCCTGGCTGGCGTGCTGGGCAAACCAGCGCTGGCGCAAGCGTATCAAATTGCTTTGATCGAGCAGCTTGCGCACCGACAGCGCGCCGATGATGGCGCCCGCGCAGCAGCCGGCCGAATTGGTATAAAAATCCAGGTTCGAAGAGACGCGGCTGGGCAGATAACTTTGCACGGTTTCCATGCTGCCGGAAATAAACACACCGCACACGGTGGCGATCAGGATGGCCAGCCAGCCCGTGACTCTTGGAAACAAGGAGTACACGATCAGCGCGCCCAGCGGCACGTAGCCGACGATATTGATACCCACGTCGAAACCGGTCCAGTAGCGCGGCATGGCCGTGTTTTCCAGAAAGGTGAACGGCGACAAGCCCGTGCTGCGCCAGCCCGTAAACGGAAACCAGCTGGCATACACGATCAGGAAGACATAGGCGAGCAGCGCCGCGCGTGCCAGCGGCGAATGCCTCAGGGGCGGCAGCGCTGCTGGCGGACTGTCGGCGGCATCCGGGGCAGTCATTCTTTCGGTATGTTCAGCGTGCCCAGCCAGGTCAGCAGGTCGGCGGCGATGGCATCCGAGGCCGAGGCCAGCGCTTGCGCGCCTCCTTGCGCATCGGCGCTGCGGGCGTCGCTGCTGCGGCTGAAGGTTTTCTGGTCGATCAGGCGGTGGCCGCGGAACAGCGAGGCGCGCAGCGAGACATGGCCGCTGCTTTGCGTCTGGGTATCGAAGTTTTGCGAAAAATCATCGACGTCGATGCGCAGCAGCGGTATGCCGCTGGCTGCATCGGTGGTCGACAGCACTTTCACTCCACCCTGGGCGATGCGTGTCTTCAGGCGCTGACTCAGCAGTTGCAGCGGCGGCGTATTCCAGCGGTTGTAGGCGTAAGGGCGCGATTGCTGCGCATCGGCGTACAGCAAACGGTAATACATGCGTTGGCTGTCCAGCCACGATGGACCATTCGCGTCGGCGATCACCAGCACCGGCAGCGGCGGCGCCGTTTGTTGCACCGTCTGGGCGCCAGCCGGGCCGAAATCATAGAAAGTAGGCACCGGGCCGCGGCTGGCGCAACCACCCAGCAGCAAAGCAGTAGCCAGGGTCAGCACGGTAACTGGACGAGAGATGGACATGATGGGTTCTCCTTATTTGCCTGGCGCCGAAAAGCCGGGTTCGCCCGGACCGGGCGGGATGTCAGGGGCGCCAAACAAGATGCTTTGCGGCTGTTCGTTGAGCGTGCTCATGGTGGTTTTCAGGGCGCGCATCGAGGAACGCGCTTCGCCGCTCAGGTCTATGACTTGCGGCAGTACTTCCAGCGCCACGCCGTTGGCCACTGTTTCTACCGACGTGCCCACCTTGTCGACGGTACCATTGACCTTCTCCAGTACGCCGCCTGGCGCCTGGATATCGTTGCCCAGTTTTTTCCAGGTTTGCGTCAGGTCGGACACATTCTTGCTGGCCGTACTGACGGCCGTCAGGGTTTGACGCGTCTGTTCCGTCAATTGCGGCAATTGCACCAGGGTCGGTTGCAACTGCTGGGGAATCGCGCCAAAGGCCTTGGCCGCCTTGCCCACTTCATTGAAGGCACCCAGCATGGCCGCCTGATTGTCCGGGCTCAGCAGGTTGTTGACCTTGCTGGTGATCTGTTCGGCCTGGTCGAGGATGCGCTTGCCGCGTTTTTCCAGCTGGTCGAGCAAGCCTGCGCGCAGGGGTATCAACGAAGGCTGATCCTTGCTGGTGCCCAGCAATTTGGAGCCCACGTGCTCATCGTCCAGCTGGATATAGGCGATACCTGTCACGCCCTGGTAGCCCAGGCTGGCAAAGGTGGTGTTAGTCACTGGCGTATCGGGCGCAACACTGATATGCACCAGGATTTGGCCCGCTTTTTGCGTATCGAAATCGATGGCGTCCACTTTGCCCACTTCCAGGCCACGGTAGCGCACGGTGGCTTGCGGGTTCAGGCCCGGCACCGACAAGGTGGTAGCCAGTAAATAAGGCACCCGTTCCACGCGGTCGCGGTTGAACCAGACGCCGAACAGGATGGCGGCGATCAGCAGGGTGAGTGTGAAAAAGCCCGTCATCAGGGCGTGTGATCTGTTTTCCATTACTTCTCCGCTTTCTTGTCTATGCCGACGTGTTCGCCTGGCGCTGCAGCGTTGTCATTTCCATTATTCTTTTCATCGAGCGCTTCCAGCGCGCGTTTGCCGCGGTCGCCAAGGAAAAATTGCTTGATGAACGGGTGATCAAACTGGATCACCTCGCGCGTGGGACCGATCGTGATCACGTGTTTTGCCGCCAGCACGGCGATGCGCGTGGACAGGGCGAACAGGGTGTCGAGGTCATGCGTGACCATCACCACCGTCAAGCCCAGTTCGCGGTGCAGCGACTGTATCAGGCTGACGAAACTTTCCGACAAGTCCGGGTCCAGGCCCGCCGTCGGTTCATCGAGAAACAGCAGCTTCGGTTCCAGCGCCAGGGCCCGTGCCAGCGCCACGCGCTTGATCATGCCACCCGACAAGTCCGACGGCATCTTGGCGGCGTGTTCCGGGCCCAGACCCACCATATTCATCTTCAGCAACACCGCGTCGCGTATCAGCGCTTCCGGCAGCACGCGCAATTCGCGCATGGGCTGGGCCACGTTGTCGAACACGGTCAGGGCAGAATACAGTGCGCCTTGCTGGAACAACATGCCCCAGTGGTTGCGCAATTGCTGCAATTGTGCGGAACTGGCTTGATTGATATCTTCGCCAAACACTTTGACGCAGCCGCGCGCCGGATGTTCCAGGCCCAGCATCTGGCGCAGCAGCACTGTTTTACCGGTGCCGGAGCCGCCCACGATAGAGAGAATTTCACCGCGTTCGATTTCCAGGTTCAAGTCCTGGTGCACCACCGTGCGGCCGAACTTGGTCCACAGATTGGTGATTTCCACTACCGGCGCGTCGCCGTGCAGATTGAACTGGCCTTCGCTGGCGGGGCTGCAAATGTTCTCGCTCATCGGTAGCCCACCCCATTGAAGACGATGGCGAATACCGCGTCAGCCAGGATGACGACGGTAATGGCCGTGACGACGGCGGTGGTGGTGCCGCGTCCCAGGCTTTCCGTATTGGCCTTGATGCGCAAGCCGAAGTGGCAGGAAATCAGGGCGATCAAGATGCCGAAGACCACGCCCTTGCCCAGGCCGATCATATAGTTGGCCAGCGGAACGGCATCCGGCAGTTTCTGGATGAAATAGCGGGCTGACAGATTCAGTTCTGTCTTGGCCGCCACCATGCCGCCGATCAGCGCTGCCGTATCGGTCCAGATCACCAGCAGGGGCATGGAGATGGCCAGTGCCAATACTTTCGGCATGATCAGGCGAAAGCCGTGCGAGATGCCCATCACCAGCATGGCGTCGAGTTCTTCCGTGACACGCATCACGCCCAGCTGCGCCGTGATGGATGAGCCGGAGCGGCCGGCTACCAGGATCGCGGCCAATAAGGGCCCCAGCTCGCGGATCACGCTCATGCCCAGCAGGTTGACCAGATAGATATCGCCGCCAAAGGCGCGCAGCTGCTGTGCAGACAAGTAAGACAGCACCACGCCGATCAGAAAGCCCACCAGCGCTGTGATGCCCAGCGCCTGGAAACCGGCATGGTAGATATTGGCGGAAATTTCACGCCATGGGCCGCGCAGCGGGTGGCGGATAAAGTGCGCCGTATCCTGCGTCACCTGGCCTACCAGGGCAATAAAGCCTTTTAAATGCTCGAAAAACAGCAGGATGGCCATGCCCAGCTTCATCACGGGCGTCAGGCGGTTGGCGCGGGACGCCGGCATTTCCAGTGTCCCGGTTTCCTCGATGCGCTTGAAAAATTCTTCCTGGGCCGGCGCCAGGGTCAGCTGCGCAGGGCGTACCTTGCCCCAGGCATTCCAGAAATACTGGGCGCCGATATGGTCCATGCTGGCAATTTGTGACAAATCCCAGCTGACATTCTTGTCACCAAGCACGGGCTTGAGCTGGGTTTCGATGGCCTTGATGGCATTGTCGTGCGCCAGCGCATGCACCTGCCAGGTGCCGCTGGCAGTCACAAGAGCTCCCTGTTGGGAGCTGGTATGGGAGAGAGTCAGTATCGGCGATTGGACAGTGGGCATCGCACCAGTTTAAGGGAGATTGGCCCAGACCGCCACCGATGTTCATTTTGCTATGTTTACTGGCGCACCTTAGGCGGCAAGATGGCGCGCCTGGCGCTGCGGCAGAGTGGCCTCCGGACGCGCCTTGGTTGTGTGGCTATGCGCCTGCGCGCCACCCGCATAATCGCTGGCCAGCAAGGCATTCGCTTCGACCTCGCTCATGCCGCGCGTTTGCAGCCATTGCGCCACCAGTTTGGCCAGGCGCTCCATGGCGATACGGTGGGTGGCGTCCGTGTGTGCGTACAGCCAGTTCGAGAAATCCATGAAGTTCTCGAATGGTGCATCGCCCAGCATCCACTGCACCGTATTGGCGAAACGGCCCGAGTTGGCGACCAGGTCCCAATAGCGGGCGAAACGCACCAGGCGCTGCATGCTCATGAAGTCCAGCTGCTTGTTGGCCAGGATGGTGTAGGGCGGATGCGGGTCATACACCATGCCAAATTGCTCGGTATGGCGGATGATGGGTGTGCCGCGCAGGCGTTTCAAGATGCCGAACTGGATTTCATGCGGATTCAGGGCCACCAGTTTATTAAAGCCGGCGGCAAAACTGACCTCATCTTCGCCTGGCAAGCCGGCGATCAAGTCCACGTGCAAATGGGCGTTCGATTCTTCGCATAGCCAGCGGATATTGTCGGCCGCCTTTTGATTGTCTTGCTTGCGGCTCACCAGCGATTGCACGTCCGGGTTAAAACTCTGGATGCCGATCTCGAATTGCAGCGCGCCGGGCGGGAACTTGCTGATGCCTTCCTTCAGTGCATCGGGCAAGTGATCGGGCACCAGCTCGAAGTGGGCGTAAATCGGATCGTCCGGGTTGGCTTCTATCTTGTCGAGGAAGAACTGCATGATCTTCAGGCTGGTCTTGATATTCAGATTGAAGGTGCGGTCGACGAATTTGAACAGGCGGGCGCCGCGTGCATGCAGGGATTCCATCTCGGCCAGGAAGTTCTCCAGGGCAAATGGCCAGGCCGTCTTGTCCAGCGCGGACAGGCAGAACTCGCACTTGAACGGGCAGCCACGCGACGCTTCCACGTAGATGGTGCGATGTTTGATATCGTCTTCTGTATATAAAGAGTAGGGCAGCTGCAGTTCGGCCAGTGGCGCTTGCACGCCCGCATGGATCTTCATCAGCGGCTTCGGGCCATTCAGAATCTCGCCGCACAGCTTGGGGAAAGTCACGTCGCCCCAGCCCGTGATCAGATAATCGGCCAGCTTCACGATCTCCTGTTCGCCCGGCTCATGCGACACTTCCGGCCCGCCCAGCACGATGATGACGTCCGGCGCCACGCGCTTGAGCATGGCAACCAGCTTGGTGGTTTCTTCCACGTTCCATATATACACACCGAAACCGATGATGCGCGGCTTGTTCGCCAGGATGCGCTCGACCAGTTCCGTGGTCTTGGTGCCGATCACGAATTCCTGCAGCCGCGTCCGCTCTTGCAGAGGCCCCATATTGGCCAGCAGATAGCGCAGCCCCAGCGAAGCATGGGTATAACGGGCGTTCAGGGTAGAGAGCAGGATAGTCATGACGGGCGCAGGTCGGGAAAAACCGTCATTTTACGCGGCTATGGAAGAAAAGCTTGCTTAACAGCCTGGACTTGGCTATAGTTCGCCCCCTCGCTGAACGACGCATCCAAATGCAGAGTGAAGTAGAGAAAAAGAAGGAGTTGACGGACGTAGCGAATTGCTTCATACTCTTCCTTCTTCGCAGCTGACAAACACAACGCTT
>NZ_JACHCL010000010.1 GCF_014200725.1 Janthinobacterium silvisoli | reverse complement strand
CAGGGGAAAACGTACGTCTTTGCTTGCTCATCAAACACCTCTCCATGGCGAGCATTCTCGCCTAAATCAGTGTCCGGGTACATTAAACCACTACACAGTGTGGCGTTGTTCGGTCAACGACAAATAGTGTGCATGGTCAAGTGAAAATCGACTACGCTGCGCATCCGTTAACCAGGAAAGATAATCACGAATGTAAATAATACGATTGCTGATCCAATCACTCCCTACTTCAGCCTCCGATTTGGGGCCGGGAAACAATTTAAGCCGCTTTGATGAGCAACTGTCACTCCCGACATTGGATACCTGTACCATCGTCTCGATAGCGGCCAGCGGTAACCGACAAAGTCGCAGCAAATCATCGACCTCGTCCGTACTAAGCGAAAAACCCTGCTGCATACGTATCGAAAGCGAAATGTCCCGCATGTCACAGAACAGCAGGAAAATCTTGATCGCTCGTAGAGCCTGCTCAATCGTAGCAGAAGCTAACCGCCTTCCACGCAGCATCTTCATGTTGAAGACCGTCGTCTCAAAGTGCGGGAGCTGTGTGTCCGAGTCGATGAGGTGCACGAAGCGCTCGCCGGTCGAAAAGACGGAAGTTTCGACTGAATAGGGCATCAGCTATTTACACCTTAAAAAGTTCCGACGTAAACTACGTTATCAGAAACAAAAATAAATGCAAATAAAAAAAAGCCCGTAGCTAAAGGCATACGGGCTAGTTAATTACAACCTACTAAAAGTTCTCGCTAGAACGGAATATCGTCATCCATATCCGAGAAGTTCGGCGCTGGCTTTGGTGCCGGGCGGGGGGCGGGGGCCGGGGCTGGACGGGGGGCTGGGGCCTGGCGTGGGGCTGGGGCTTCGTAGCCGCCGCCACCGCCGTAGCTGTCGTCGCCGCCAGCATCGCCGCCCATGCCGGAACGGCCGCCCAGCATTTGCATTTGTTCGGCGACGATGTCGGTTGCGTATTTCTCGACGCCGTCCTTGTCCGTATATTTGCGTGTTTGCAGACGGCCTTCGACGTAGACGGAGGAACCTTTTTTCAGGTATTGGCCGACGATTTCAGCCAGGCGGCCGAAAAACGAGATACGGTGCCACTCTGTCACTTCTTTTTGCTCGCCCGTGTTGCGGTCCTTCGATTTGTACGAAGTGGCCACGGCGATGTTGGCGATCGCGTCGCCGCTCGGCATGTAGCGGATTTCCGGGTCACGGCCCAGATTGCCGACGATGATGACTTTGTTGACTGATGCCATGAATAACTCCTGATGAACTGCAGCGGGAGCCGGAATTCCCGTGCGTTGGATTTTTTGCTAAACGAGAATTATAAGCCACCAGGCGACGCAAGGCACTCGCTTTCTGGACGCGTCAGCTAGCGTGCGGCAGCCTGTTTTTTTCACGGCAGGTGAAAACAAGAAACTTGAATACTGGTATTATATACAGTGTTTAAACGTCTGCACGCATCCATATCAATCTTTGTCGGGGCGTACAACAGGGCTGACGAAATTCCCCTGTGGGCGCCTCAGGCATGCAGATCAAAACCCGGCTATAGTAACAGGTTGACCCCTTGTGGCTCCCATCCGCGCTTACCCGCACTACGCTGGCCGCACCATATACTGAAAGCAAGGCAATCACATGGAACAGATCCGCATTCGCGGCGCTCGCACGCATAACCTCAAGAATATCAGTCTCGATTTGCCGCGCAATAAGCTGATCGTGATTACCGGCCTGTCCGGCTCCGGCAAATCCTCGCTGGCCTTCGATACGCTGTACGCAGAAGGGCAGCGCCGCTATGTCGAATCGCTGTCAGCCTACGCGCGCCAATTTTTGCAGCTGATGGAAAAGCCGGACGTGGACTTGATCGAAGGCCTGTCGCCAGCCATTTCCATCGAACAGAAAGCCACCTCGCACAATCCGCGTTCGACGGTGGGCACGGTCACGGAAATCCACGATTATTTGCGCCTGCTGTATGCGCGCGTGGGGACGCCGTATTGCCCCGATCACCCGGAAAACGCGCTGGCGGCCCAGTCCGTGTCGCAAATGGTCGACGCCGTGCTGGCCATGCCGGAAGACACCAAGTTGATGATACTGGCGCCCGTAGTAGCCAACCGCAAGGGCGAACATGTGGACTTGTTCGAGCAGATGCAAGCCCAAGGGTTTGTGCGTTTTCGCGTACAGAGCGGCACGCATGAGGCGAAGATATATGAAGTCGATGACCTCCCGAAATTAAAGAAGACGGAAAAACACACGATCGATGTGGTGATCGACCGCGTGAAAGTGAATGGCGAGATCAAACAGCGTCTGGCGGAAAGTTTCGAAACGGCTCTGCGCCTGGCTGATGGCCGCGCCATCGCCTATGAAATGGATACGGCCAAGGAACACGTGTATTCCAACAAGTTTGCCTGTAATGTGTGCGGTTATTCGCTGCAGGAACTGGAACCGCGTCTGTTCTCGTTCAACAACCCGATGGGCGCCTGCCCTGAATGCGACGGCCTGGGCCACATAGAATTCTTTGACCCGAAACGCATCGTCGCGTTCCCTAACTTGTCGCTGGCCTCGGGCGCCGTCAAGGGCTGGGACCGCCGCAACCAGTTTTACTTCCAGATGCTATCGAACCTGGCCGCCTTTTACGAGTTCGACCTGGATATGCCATTCGAGCAGCTGGACTTGAATTCGCAGCAAGTGGTGCTGTACGGCTCGGGCAAGCAGACGATCCCATTTACCTATGTGAACGAGCGCGGCCGTACCGTCATCAAGGAACACACGTTTGAAGGCGTAGTCAACAATCTGCAGCGCCGCTACCGCGAAACGGACTCGATGGCCGTCAAGGAAGAACTGGCCAAGTTCATCAATGAAAAACAATGCCCGTCCTGCCACGGCGCGCGCCTGCGCGTGGAAGCGCGCTTCGTCAAAGTGGGTACCGGCAAACAGCAGCGGGCGATTTATGAAGTAGCGGAAAAACCGCTGCGCGAGACGCTGGAATTCTTTGAAAAACTGAAGCTGACGGGCGCCAAGAAAGAGATCGCCGACCGGGTGGTGAAAGAGATTATTTCGCGCCTGAAATTCCTTAACAATGTGGGCCTCGATTATCTGTCGCTGGACCGCAGCGCCGATACCTTGTCGGGCGGCGAAGCACAACGCATCCGTCTTGCTTCGCAAATTGGCTCCGGTTTGACCGGCGTCATGTATGTGCTCGATGAACCGTCGATCGGTTTGCATCAGCGCGACAATGACCGTTTAATCGAAACCTTGAAACACTTGCGCGATATCGGCAATAGCGTGCTGGTGGTCGAGCACGACGAAGACGCCATCCGCACGGCCGACTACATCGTCGACATGGGGATCGGTGCGGGTGTGCACGGTGGTGAAATCATTGCCGAAGGCACTTTGCAAGACATCCTGAAGAACAAGAAATCGCTGACGGCGCAGTACCTGAACGGCAAGATGAAAATCGCCGTGCCAGCCAAGCGCCACGCCAGCAATCCGGAAAAGCAGCTGGTGATTACTGGCGCGACCGGCAACAACCTGAAAAACGTGTCCTTGAGCTTGCCAGTGGGTTTGATGACTTGCGTCACGGGCGTGTCCGGTTCAGGCAAATCGTCGCTGGTCAACGATACCCTGTACCCGGCCCTGTCGCGCCATTTATATGGTTCGCAAACGGAACCGGCGCCGCACCAGTCCATCAGTGGCCTGGAACATTTCGACAAGGTCATTTCCGTCGACCAGGCGCCGATCGGCCGCACGCCACGTTCGAACCCTGCCACCTACACGGGCTTGTTTACGCCTATCCGCGATTTATTCTCGACCGTGCCGACGGCCAAGGAACGTGGCTACAGCGCCGGGCGTTTCTCGTTCAACGTCAAGGGTGGCCGCTGCGAAGCGTGCCAGGGCGATGGCGTGATCAAGGTCGAGATGCATTTCTTGCCCGACGTGTATGTGCCCTGCGATGTCTGCCACGGCAAGCGCTACAACCGCGAAACGCTGGAAGTACAATACAAGGGCAAGAACATCACGGAAGTGCTGGACATGACGGTGGAAGATGCGCACACCTTCTTCAAGCCAGTGCCATTGATCGCGCGCAAGCTGCAAACCCTGCTGGACGTGGGTCTCGGTTATATCAAGCTGGGCCAGAGCGCTACCACCTTGTCGGGCGGCGAAGCGCAGCGCGTGAAACTGTCGCTGGAGCTGTCCAAGCGCGACACGGGCCGCACCCTGTACATCCTCGATGAACCGACCACCGGCTTGCACTTCCACGATATCGACCTGCTGCTGAAAGTCATCCACCGCCTGCGCGACCAGGGCAATACCCTGGTGATCATCGAGCATAACCTGGACGTGATCAAGACGGCCGACTGGATCGTCGACCTGGGCCCTGAGGGCGGCGCTGGCGGCGGGCAAATCATCGCTACCGGCACGCCGGAAGACGTGGCCCTGAATGCGGCCAGCGTGACGGGTAAATACCTGGGGCCGCTGCTCAAACAGTAATTCTGCAAGCCCATGAAAAACGGCGCGGATTGCCTATGCAATGCGCGCCGTTTCAGCATGGCGTTGATGGTCGGGAAAAAGTGCTCAATCCAGCACAGGCAAGGCCACATTTTTTTCGCTGGCCATCAAGGCGATCTGCGCTTCCTTATACTGAAACACCTTTTCCATCGTCCGAAAAACAAGTTCGGTTTCTTCCAGTACGCGCGGCCCATGTAGACAGATGCCATGATCCACTGTCGATGCTGGCGCACTGATCGCGGATTTCCAGGCTGGCGATGACATCACGGCATCCAGGCGTTCGCCCACGCTTCTTCGCTCCATTTCCAGCGCCCGTCCCTCGTCTGCCTGCATGATATTTTTCATGAAAATATCGGCATCGTTTTCTGACCATACGCCGGCCTGTATCAAAGCGGATCTCATCAGCGACACTTTTTTCTGATGTGCCCGCATCAACGTATCGGCACGCTTTACACCATCATCCAATTTATCGCCAAACTTGGTCGCATACTGTTTGGCATAGTCTGGCCGCTCACAGTCGTGGAAATGATCTGCGTGAGCGCTGCCAGCGAGTAAAGTTGTGACCAAGGCGATTATTCCCGATAAGACTTTATTCATTTTCTGCCATTCAAGGTAGGCATTACATTCTCAAATAGAATTAAAAAACGGCGTGGACTGCTCATGCAATCCACGCCGTTCCTCTTTTTTAACGCACGCCAGTCATTGCCAGCGTGTCATTTATCGCACGCCGGTCTTTGCCGGCGTGTTTCTCCCCCACATTACTCCTTAGTCAGCCAGGCGCTGCTCCAGCGCGGCCTTATGATCTGCCAATTCTTGCGGCAGATGATACGCGAGTTTTTCAAACAACTCTGCATGTAATTTCAACTCTTCCACCCAAGCGGCCTTGTCGATCGAGGTGATGGTGTCGAACTGTTGCTGCGTGAATGGCAAGCCATCCCAGTTCAGGTCGCCATATTGCGGCGTGGTGCCGAACAGGTTTTCCACGCCGCCCGCCTTGCCTTCGATACGCTCCAGCATCCATTTCAGCACGCGCATATTGTCGCCAAAACCAGGCCAGACAAATTTGCCTGCTTCATCGGTACGGAACCAGTTCACGCAGTAAATTTTTGGCAGGGCTGCCGCATTCACTTTGCCCACTTTGACGCCCATGTCCAGCCAGTGCTGGAAATAATCGCTCATGTTATAGCCAATAAATGGCAACATTGCAAATGGATCACGACGCACGATGCCCATCTGGCCTACGGCCGCGGCTGTCGTTTCGGAACCCATGGTCGCTGCCATGTAGACGCCTTCGACCCAGTTGCGCGCCTCGGTCACCAGCGGTACGGTGGTAGAGCGGCGGCCGCCGAAGATGAAGGCCGAGATCGGCACGCCGGCCGGGTCGTCCCAGGCCGCATCGATCACTGGGTTTTGCGTGGCTGCAACAGTAAAGCGCGCGTTCGGATGGGCGGCCTTGGTGCCGGACGCTGGCGTCCAATCCTTGCCTTGCCAGTCGATCAGGTGGCTCGGGGCTTCCTTGGTCAAGCCTTCCCACCACACGTCGCCATCGTCGGTCAGCGCCACGTTAGTGAAGATGGTGTTGTCGCGCATGGAGGCCATGCAATTGAAATTGGTTTTTTCGTTGGTGCCCGGCGCCACGCCGAAGTAACCGGCTTCCGGATTGATGGCGTACAAACGGCCATCGGCACCCGGCTTGATCCAGGCGATATCGTCACCGATGGTAGTTACTTTCCAGCCGTTAAAACTGGCAGGCGGGATCAGCATGGCGAAGTTAGTCTTGCCGCAAGCCGAAGGGAACGCTGCCGCCACGTAATGCTTCTTGCCCTCCGGCGATTCCACACCCAGGATCAGCATGTGTTCGGCCAACCAGCCCGGATTGTCATTGGATGCTTGCGCTTCCTGATGGCCCATGTTCGAGGCGATGCGCAGCGCGAAGCATTTCTTGCCCAGCAGCGCATTACCACCGTAACCGGAACCGAAGGACCAGATTTCACGGGTTTCAGGGAAATGCACGATGTACTTGGTGCTGTTGCATGGCCATTTCACGTCTTGCTGACCAGCTTCCAGAGGTGCGCCCACGCTGTGTACGCACGGCACGAATTCGCCATCCGTGCCCAGCACGTCATACACGGCACGGCCCATGCGGGTCATGATCTTCATGTTGACGGCGACGTAAGGCGAGTCGGACAGTTCCACGCCGATATGGGCGATCGGCGAGCCCAGCGGGCCCATCGAGAATGGCACGACATACATGGTGCGCCCGCGCATGCAGCCATCGAACAGGCCGTTCAGGGTGTGGCGCATTTCGCCAGGCTCGGTCCAGTTATTGGTCGGGCCGGCCGCTTCTTTGGTGGCCGAGCAAATATACGTGCGGTCTTCGACGCGGGCCACGTCGCTGGGGTCGGAACATGCCAGGTAGGAATTCGGTCGCTTTTCAGCGTTCAGCTTTTTCATGGTGCCGCTGGCTACCATCTCGGCGCACAGGCGCTCGTACTCTTCCTGCGAGCCATCACACCAGTAGATACGCTCCGGCTTGGTCAGCGCAGCAATATCTGCTACCCAATTGATAAGCTTCTGTTGTTTGATGTAAGCTGGGACGTTGAGTGCGGCGACACCACTCATGACGGGCTGATTCATGTTACCTCCAATACCAATAAAAGAAATTCTGGTCGTTCCGGCAAGACAAGCAGCATCGTTGAGAGGTGGCTGCGGCTCACTGCGGGCGGGTAGATCACGCCGGCGGGCTCTGGTGTCGTGTCGGCCGCGGCGCAGGCGCCAGCGGCTGTTTCCTTGATCATGCCCCAAGGCGGCTGCAACGGTATTGCGCCTGATGACAGATCAGGAATCATTAAAAGTGCCGGCGATTGTACACCCGCAAAACAGCTATTCTCGCAAAAATGTAGGAAGATAGCTTGACTAATGTAGTAGGCTATTCAGCATTTTCCGTATCGTGTTATTTCCCTACCAAATCTTTCATAAAATCTGCCATCTACCATGAAAATAGCCATACTCGATGATTATCAGGATGCTGTACGTACACTCGATTGTTTCAAATTAGTCGATGGGCATGAGGTCAAGGTCTTCAATAATACGGCGCGCGGACTGGGCCAGCTGGCGATCCGCCTGGCCCAATTCGATGCGCTGGTGCTGATACGTGAACGCAGCAGTTTCAACCGCGCGCTGCTATCGAAACTGCCGAATCTGAAGCTGTTGTCACAGACAGGCAAGGTAGCCGGCCATATCGATGTGGCAGCCGCCACGGAACTGGGCATTGCGATTGCGGAAGGTGTCGGTTCGCCGACGGCGCCGGCTGAACTGACGTGGGCGCTGATCATGGCGGCGCAGCGCAAGATCTTGCCGTACGCAGAGCACCTGAAAGAGGGCTTGTGGCAAACCTCGTCGATCGAACCTGCACTGAACACCCTGGGCACGGTACTCAAGGGACGCACCCTGGCCATCTGGGGTTATGGCAAGATCGGCCAATTGATCGCCGGCTATGGCCGCGCCTTCGGCATGAACATCCTGGTCTGGGGTAGCGAGGCCAGCCGTGCGGCAGCGGTAGCGGCCGGCGATACAGCAGCCCAATCGCGCGAAGCATTCTTTGCACAGGCTGATGTACTCAGCCTGCATCTTCGCCTGTCCGACAAGACGCGTGGACTGGTGACCAAAGAAGACTTGGCGCGCATGAAGCCGACGGCATTGTTCGTCAATACCAGCCGCGCCGAACTGGTGGAAACAGGCGCGCTGGAAGCGGCACTACCGACAGGCCGCCCGGGCGCGGCGGCACTCGATGTCTTTACGAATGAGCCACTGCCGCCCACCTCGCCCTTGCTGAAATTGCCGAATGTGCTGGCCACGCCGCACCTGGGCTATGTCGAGCGCGACAGCTATGAGCTATATTTCCGTTATGCACTGCAAAATATCGTCGATTTTGAACAGGGGCAATGCACGCGTCTGCTTAATCCCGAGGTGCTGCAACACGCGCGCCAGCAGCCTCAGGAGCGCTGAAAACCCTTCAGCAAATCGGGTTCGCCCGTGATGCTGATGGCTGGTGCGGGCAGCACGTGGGTGCCCGTCCACAAGCCGGCCCAGCCCGGTGGCCAGGGCAAGGTGGGGCCCGCATACGGCGCCAGGCCGGCACGCACGCCAATAACAGGTACGGGCGGCATGTCTTGCAAGGGGCCGCCATCGGGGCGCTGCATGTCCAGGCTATACATATAGTTGGGCAACAAGGCGTCGCACACTTGTGCAAACCAGGCTGCGTGGTCTTCATCGCGGCCCAGGGCCTGGGCCAGTCCTTGCGGATCGAAACGGGCCAGTGCATCAATCAGCTCGCCTGTAGAAGCACCTGGCGTATCGCCCCAGCCCATCACGGGATTGACGTTGTAATCGGCGCCCGAGCCATACCAGCCTTCACGCCACGGCCTCTGCATCCAGTCGCGCGGGCCCGTAAACAAATGCCAGCGCCAGTGCAGGCCGGACGGTTTCGGCCAGGCATACAGATACAGTTTTTGATAACCGGCGCGGTGTAGTTCGCGCACCATGGCCATCAGGCGCGCATGGGGCATGCGGTCTGGCGGGGCGCGGCGGAACAGGATAGCTTCGCCATCGGCAAATTGCACGTCGTCGGTCGACAGATTCAAGTCCAGAGTGCGCGCCTCGCTGCCGAAACGGGCGGCGATCCACCCCGTCAGCAAATTGACGGACGTGATCACGCCGTAACCGCGGTGACGGTGAAAAATGACGGTGCCGGGAGCGAGCGCTTTCATACGGGGGTCCAGCCGGTAGGCGAGGCAAAGAATCAAGTGTACTCACAGATGGCCGAATTTTCCAGGCGCCGCAACAAGCTCCATTCGCCTCAGGTCCGCTATTCACGCTATCATGCGCGTCATTCTCCACTGACATCGTGACCACATCATGACTTTGCGCATACTCGCCACTGGCGGCACTTTCGACAAACACTATAACGAATTGAACGGCACCCTGGGCTTTTCCGACAGTCATTTGCCGGCTGCCATCGCCCGTGCGCGCATGACGGCGCCCGTGGCGCTGGAACAATTGCCGCTGCTCGACTCGCTCGACATGCAGGATGCAGACCGTCAACGCGTGCTGGCCTCGTGCCGCGCCGCGCAGGAAAAAGCCATCGTCATCATCCACGGCACCGATACTATGCGCGAAACGGCGCAAGTGCTGGGCGCGGCGAACCTGCAGCAAACGGTGATTTTGACGGGCGCCATGATTCCCTATGAAATCGATAACTCCGACGCCCTGTTCAACCTGGGCTTTGCCTGCGGCGTGGCACAAACCTTGCCTGCCGGTGTTTATGTGGCAATGAATGGCCAGATTTTTGCTTGGGACAATGTGCAAAAAAACCGCGCAGCCGGCGTTTTCCAGCCTCTATAACTAGCGCGAAAAATACCAGACGCCCCCTAAAAACACTGCAATAGAAACCCGCTACGGCGGGTTTTTTTACGTCTATCGTCGACTATTTATCAAAAATTTGAGTAAAAACACGCCACGATTCCTATGCAAAAAAACAAATTTCAAGCTAAGTGACTACACTGAGACAAGAAAAATATTGCAATAAAAATCATTATCCAAGCGTCATCGCGATGCTTATTTAACAAACTGTTGTAAAAAAACACCATTCGAAATTTCCCATTTGAAAGAAAAACAATTCATTTCGTTTATATATTCAATTAATTACTGAATAATATTTATTATTTTCAATTAATCCACAAATTACGCACCAGTAACGTGCATTTTTTTTGTGTCACGTTACATAATACTTGCCTCGATGAGCGAGTTATGTTTTTTTGGCAATACCATATCACTATTGCTCAAATTCCTGTGTTTTTTGATAACTGGATTTTTGTTTGCCTCATACCAACTAATCACCTACCCACGGTGATCTGGTTGGCGCTCGCATGTTGTTCATCGTTGCCACTAAAATAACTACTATCGGAGTAATGCAGCAATGGCTTTACAAATCAAAATTGGCGTACGTTCCGTACGCCTCGCGATGACTGTCCTGGCAGGCACCGCATTCATGGCTGGCCACGCGATGGCTGCCGAAGAACAAATTCAAAAAGTTGAAATTACCGGCTCGTCGATCAAACGTATCGCCGTTGAAGGCGCGTTGCCAGTGCAACGCCTGTCGCAAGAAGCGATCGCCAAATCGGGCGCGACTTCCGTAGCCGACCTGATCCAGGCTCTACCTGCCATGCAAGGTTTTACCATCGGCGCAGTCGCCGCTGGTTCGAATTCGGGTGGCAATACCAGTGCATCGCTGCACGGCATTGGCGAAACCTACACGCTAGTGCTGTTGAATGGCCGCCGTATCGCGCCACAAGGTTCGGGGACCACCGTCAACCTGAACGCCATTCCGATGAGCGCGGTTGAGCGCGTCGAGATCCTGACCGATGGCGCTTCGGCCCTGTACGGCTCGGATGCAATCGCCGG
This sequence comes from Janthinobacterium silvisoli, assembly GCF_014200725.1. GTDB lineage: Bacteria > Pseudomonadota > Gammaproteobacteria > Burkholderiales > Burkholderiaceae_D > Janthinobacterium. The sequence continues at coordinate 103,832 of NZ_JACHCL010000010.1, read as the reverse complement.
CGTGGTCAACTTCATCCTGAAGAAAAACCAGCAAGGCGGCAACGTCGAATTCACCTACGGCGGCCCGGAAGAAAAAGGCGGCAACGCTTGGAATGCCAACGTTACCTATGGTTTCGGCAACCTGGAAGAAGACCGTTTCAACGTGCTGGTATCGTACCGTCACGACGAACAGTCGACGCTGAAAGCAGTTGACCGCTCGTTCGCCGATACGTCATATGTGAAATTTTCCCGCAATGGTAACAATTACCTGTGGGATCGCACTAGCACTTCGGCTTCCCCAGCTGGCGCCACTGTTGCCTACAACAACCCTAAAAGCGCATCGACGGCTTTTTCACCGTACCTGCTGCAAAACGGTGCTTGCCCTAGCAATTCTTACGTTACCACCAGCAACGCACGCGCTTGCGGCTTCGACACCGGTTCGACCGTAGAAATCGTGCCGCAATCGAAACGCGACAGTCTGTTCACCAAAGGCACGTACAAGCTCAACGACAACCTGAACGCGTTTGCCGAAGTGGCTTATTCGCGCTACGACCTGACTGCGCGTATCGCTGCCAATCCGATTCCGATCTCGATCGCGCAAACGGTAAACAACCCGAAAACCGGCAAGGATGAACTGGTCTTCAACAATGCAGCCGCTTATGCAACGTACATTCAGCCATACCTGACGCCTGCGCAACAGGCCGATATCAAGTCGATCACCGCCAACTACCGCAGCACGGATTTTGGCCTGCGCGCAAGCAATACCATCACCCAAACCAAACACATGGTTGTGGGCCTGGAAGGCGAACTGGGCGCATGGAACTTCGAAAGTGGCCTGACCTGGTCGCAAAACGCGATCGACGAGCGCTACACGGGCGGCTACGCCAAGAACCAGGCGTTCCAGGACCTCATCGCCAACCCGGCTTTCAACCCGTTTGCAACGCAACAGGCAGCCTCGCTGCAATCGCAAATCGCGGCCGCGCAATTCATCGGCTCGATCCGCACGGCATCGACCACCATGCGTGGCGTCGACACACATGGTTCGCGTGAACTGTTCGATTTGCCAGGCGGCAAAGCCAGCCTGGGTGTAGGTGGTGACTACCGCACCTACCGCTATGAGCAGTCGCCAGACAGCAATGGCACCACCAAAGACATTTACAGCTTTAACACCTCGCCAGCATACGATATGAGCCGCGACACCTACGGTGCGTTCGTCGAATTGTTGGCACCGCTGACCAAGTCGTTTGAAATGACTGTCGGCGGCCGTTACGATGCGGTAAAAGCGATTGATGACAAGCTGGCGCACAAAACTGTCGGCAAAAAAGACAGCGCCAACACCTACAAGGTTTCGGCACGCTGGCAGCCGGTACAAACCGTACTGATCCGTGGTTCTTACGGTACCGGCTTCAAGGCGCCAAGCATGCTGGACCTGGCCCAGCCACTGGTGAACGCAGGCTTTACCGCCAAGTCATTCGCTTGCCCATATCCAGGCACCGCATACTGCCGCGCAGAAGCGATCCAATACAATGCGGTATCGGAAGGTAATCCAAACCTGCAGTCGGAAAAATCGAAACAGTTCACACTGGGCTTCCGTATCGAACCGAGCGCAGCCTTCTCGTTTGGTGCCGACCTGTGGGATGTGAAACTGCGCAATGCCGTCTCGGAAATCACCGAAGACCAGGCATTTGCCGACCCGACGAAGTATGCCTCGAGCTTCACGACCTACACCGAACCGTCGACCGGCAATACCTACTATGCTTTCAAAAAACTGCAAGTAAACATCGGCAAGAAGGAATACCGTGGTATCGACTGGGATCTGTCGACCAACCACAAGTTTGACTTCGGCAAGCTGACCACTCAACTGAGCGGTACGCATATGTTGCACGCCAACTACACCGTAGCAGGCAGCGATAATGTTTTCACCAGCAACATGAACTTCTTTGGCGACACCAACGAAGTCACGTTCCGCAATCTGATGAAGCTGACGACGACCTTGGATACTGGCCGTCTGAGCAACACCGTGATTGTGAACTACCGTAACGGCTACACCGATGCTGCGGCAAACGTGCGTAATCTGGGTACGGGAAAAAACGAAGTCTTGCGCCTGGAAGTGCCGTCATACACCACGTTCGACTGGCAAGCACGTTTCGCCTTTAATAAGCAAACCACGATACGCGCTGGTATCAAAAACCTGTTTGACCGTGAACCACCTCTGTCGCTGCGCGCTTCGTCGGGCCACCAGGTTGGCTTCGACCCACGCTACGCTGATCCAATGATGCGTTCGTTCTACGTTACCGGCCAAATGAAGTTCTAATTTGACCTTGTTAATCTGAACTGACTGGCGAAGGGCCTTGCAAACGCAAGGCCCTTTTTTATTTCTCAAGCTGGCTTGCTGTGATTATTTTTCTCGAAGCCACGTCGTCCTGTCAGTGAGCTTTTTCAATCAGAAATACATGCGTACGATGGCCACACGGATGACGGGAATTTCTATGCCTAGCCGCGTACCTTCAATCTGGCACTAAGGGGAAACTTCAAAGGCGACCGCACCTTGTCCAAGGTTATTACGCTACAGCAACGTCGCAGTGCAGCAACAAAACACATGGCAATATTGATATAAGAATAAACAAAATACTGTTTAATTTCCAATAGGAAATTAAAGAAGTAAAAAAGCAATGTATTTGTTCATAATTACAATTTTTTCCTATGCTTCAGTGCTATATTTTGCTCATCGACTCAATCCTCTTCGGGAATCCATCATGACCAAGCACGCATCGGCTGCAAAAATTTTTCAACTGGCAGCAGTTACCGCCGCGTTTGCGCTGAGTGGCGCCGCCCAGGCAGTCAATACGCTCAGCAATGAGTACACGGTCACGACATCGGTCAGCGCCGCAGGTGTGAATACCTGGACTTTCGATTACAGCGTGCTCAATAATAATCAGGGTATCGGTGGCCAGACCGGCCTCGATGGCTTTACGATCTTCGTACCAGTCACGGCCAGCCTGGTCAGCTCCACCGCCCCCGCTCCTTACAACGGTGCGCCAGGCTTCTGGTCGCAAGGCAGCGGCGCGCAACTGGACCTGGCTGGCAACGGTACACAAAATCTGGTAGCGCCAGAAGGTTACGCCGCGTACACTTGGTGGGGTCAAAATACCCAATCCGTGTACACGCCAGGCTCGACGGCGAACTTCAGCATTACCTTGAGCAATGTTGCCGTTGGCAATAACACCGTCGGCCTGACCACTTATTTCGGCTTCGGCGCTGCAACGGCAGAATCTGCCAGCAATCAAAACGGCAATTATTCTACCTTTACCGGCAACTTCGTTTCACCGGTGGCGGCAGTGCCTGAACCGGGAACCTACGCCATGCTGCTGGCCGGCCTGGGTCTGCTGGGCTTCGTAGCACGCCGCAGGAAATCAGGCCAGCACGCTGCTTGATTTTCAATTTGTAGTCTTGAGACCAGACCGCTACCAGCGGGCTTTTTATTGCAAAAACGGCCCGGTGCATACTGCCACCGGGCCGTCAGGACTGACCGTGTTGAACTGGAAACTTAAGCGGTCGCTTCGCCGCCGAGTGCTTCAACCACGTCGGCCATGAGTTTACTCAGCTCGCCCGTCATCAGCATCAGGTCGCCATCGAAACGCTCTTCATCGTTCTTGGTGCTCGATTCGGTTTCCTTGATCACGTCCAGCGGCTTGACGCTCTTGATGGCCAGCGATTCGGTCAGCACGAACGATATCTTGTCATTCCAGGTCATGGCCAGGCGCGTGCATTGCTTGCCGGCCGCGATATGGCGGCGTACATCGTCCGCTTCCAGCGTGTGGCGCACATAGCGCACGGTGGCCTTGCTTTCGCCGGTGGCCCGCAATTCCGTATCCATGTCCACCGTGAAACCGGCAGGCGCGTCGTCCGCTTGCAGCCATTCGGTCATTACCGCCACTGGCGAGCGCTGCACGCGCAGGCTTTCCAGCGGCAATTTGTCGACCGCTTTCAGCAGCAGCTTGATCACTTCGTCAGCCTTGGCCGGGCTGGCCGCATCGACCACCAACCAGCCATTGACGGGGTCGATCCAGGTCCACACATTGCTGCGAATGCTGAAGGCGCGCGGCAGCAGTTCGTCGGCCACGCGTTCCTTCAATTCCTTCATGGCTTTCTTGCCTGGTGCAAAGCCTTGCGCTTCTTCCATTTCAGCAGCGCGGGCCTTGGCCACCTGGTTGATCACGGTGGCGGGCAACAGTTTCTTTTCTGTTCCCAGCAAGATCAGCATCTGCTTGTTCACTACGTGAACCAGGCCACCGTTAGGGCGTGGCGTATCCCAGCCCTGGCGCATCAGATCCATGCTGGTCGCCGGCGTAAATTTGTTCGAGGCCAATGCCTCTTCCAGTTGTTCTGGCGTATAAGCCCAAGGAGCGGGCAGGCGGTAAATCTGAAGATTCTTGAACCACATAGTTTTTGTCTTCCGTTTGTTTCAGTAGTGCCAGGGGAACGCCATTCTACACTTTTGACATGGCGATGCCGTCAAAGGCGCGGTCGGGCGCGGTGCTTTTTTCGCAATCAATAAAATGGGGCGATGCCGCTACAGGGCGGGGAACAGCTCCGCCTGCGCAGGGACTTGCCGCGCTTGCTGTATTTGCAGGGCAGGATCGCACAAGGTCGAGATGCGCACGCCCAGCAGGCGGATTTTTTTCTCGAACGGCACCCGCTTTAAACAATCGCGGCTGGCGCGCAGGATGGCGCTGGCCTCTGCCGTCGCGCTGGGCAAGGTGATGTCGCGCGTCACCGTGCTGAAATCTTCGAAGCGCAGCTTGATGCCCACCGTGCGCCCCGCCAGCGCCTGCTTGTCCAGGTCGCCCGCCACCCGCGTGCACAGGCTTTCCAGTTTTTCCGACAGGATGGCGCGGTCGCGCACCACCTGCAGATCGCGCTCGAACGTCGTCTCGCGGCTGACGGACTTGGTTTCGCGGCTGGTCTGCACGGGCCGTTCATCGATGCCCTGCGCCGCCTGGCACAGCCAGCTCGTGTACAGGTCGCCGAACTGCGTGCGCAGCATGCCCGTGTCCGCTTGCGCCAGTTCGCCGATGGTGACTATGCCCAGCGCTTCCAGCTTGGCGGTGGCCTTGGGACCGATGCCATTGATTTTTTTTGCCGGCAAGGGCCAGACGCGGGTGGCCACATCGTCGGGATGCAAGATGGTCAAGCCATTCGGTTTTTCCAGGTCGGAGCATATTTTCGCCAGCAGTTTGTTCGGCGCCAGACCGATCGAGCACGACAATCCTGTCGCCTCGAACACGGCCGCTTTCAGGCGGGCGGCCATGGCAGGCGCTTGTTCGCCATATTCGGTGAGGTCGATATAAATCTCGTCGATGCCCACGTTTTGAATCACGGGCGCGATATTGGCTACGGCTTGCTTGAAGCGCGCCGAATACTCGCGATACGCCTCGAAATCGGCCGGCAATAAAATGCTGTCCGGCGCTAGCTTGGCCGCCTTCATGATGCCCATCGCAGAAAACACGCCAAAGGCCCGCGCTTCATAGGTGGATGTGGTGACCACGCCGCGCCCCACGTAATCGCGCATGCGCGCATATTGCCGCGTGCCATCGGCCTGCAGCACCGGTTGCTGCAAGCGGCCACCACCGATCACGACGGGCTGGCCGCGCAATTCCGGATATTTCAGCAATTCGACGGACGCAAAAAACGCATCCATATCCAGGTGGGCTATCCAGCGGCGGGCGTCCCCGCAACGCGCATCGGCAGATGAAGAAACAGATGTGGTCAAGGACACCTCGCGGCGGTTAAGCCTGCCTGCAGACGGTTGCGGCAAGATACTGTGTATGCATACAGTATTACCTGAAATGCGGCAGGATGCAAGTTGAAACGAACGGCACTCAGGGCCATGACGGGGATCAACGGTTGCTTTTCTCAATGACAAGATTAAAATCTTGGCACAACACTAAAAAGGAGTTGACTTGTCTATTGCCCATCACGCCATGCGTCGCTTGTCCCTTTGTTCGACCATCTTGCCTGCCTTGCTGCTATCGGGTGTAGCGCAAGCTGCCGATGCCCCCGTCGCACCTGTTGCGCCTGTCGCTGCCAAGACAGCCTGGCAGGAAACCCGCCACGGCACCGTCGTGACCGATGATTACCGCTGGCTGCAAAAGAAAACCGATCCTGCCGTCATCGACTACCTGAATGCGGAAAATGCCTACACGGCAGCCGTCACGGCGCCGATACAGCCGCTGGCCGACAAGGTCTTTGCGGAAATCAAGGGCCGCATACAGGAAGTGGACTTGTCCGTGCCTGTGCGTATTGGCAACTTCTACTATTACACGCGCACCGAGGCGGGCAAGCAGTATGCGATCAATTGCCGCCGCCCCGTGGGCGCCAATGGCGCCTATGATGCGCAAGCGGCCGAAGAAATCCTGCTGGACCAGAACAAGTTAGCCGAAGGCCAGAAATTCTTTTCGGTGCGCGCCTTTTCCGTCAGCCCGAATGAGCAATTGCTCGCCTACACCACCGACACCACGGGCTTTCGCCAGTACGAATTGCATATCAAGGATTTGAAGACGGGCCAATTGCTGACCGACAGCATGCCGCGCGTTACTTCGCTGGCCTGGGCGGCGGACAACGCCACCTTGCTGCTGGTACAGGAAGACGCTACCACCAAGCGTTCGGACCGCCTGTTCCGCCTGGCCCTGGGCGGCACGCCGCAAGAGGTTTACCACGAAGCAGTGGAACAATTCTCCATCAACGTGGGCCGCACGCAAGACAAGAAGTTCTTTGTGCTGCGCGCCGGCAGCACCGATACCAGCGAAATCTCTTTGCTGCCAACCGACCAGCCGAACGGCGTCTTCAAATCGGTCTTGCCGCGTGAAAAAGGCCACCGCTACAGCGTCGAACACCGCGATGGCCTGCTGTACATCCTGACCAACAAGAATGCCAAGAACTTCCGCATCGTCAGCGCGCCGCTGTCAGCGCCCCAATCCAAGAACTGGAAGGAGCTGGTGCCGCATGACAAGAATGCCGTCATCAAATCGCTCGATGTGTTCCAAAACTATCTGGTGGTGATGGAAAAATCGCGCGCTCTGAACCGCGCGCGCATCTACGATTTCGCCAGCAAGCACTGGAAAACCGTGCAATTCGACGACCCGGTCTACCTGGCCAACCCGGCTGGCACGCCAGAATTTAACGCCACGCAATTTCGCATGTCGTATCAATCGCCCGTCACGCCACCGACCGTCATCGATGTGTCGATGAAAGACGGCAAGCGCACGGTGCTGAAACAGCAGGAAGTCGTCGGCGGTTATGATGCTTCCCGCTACACCACCCAACGCCTGTGGGTGACAGCGCGCGATGGCGTGCAAGTGCCACTGTGGGTGGTCTACAAGAAAGGCGTCAAGCTCGACGGTTCCGCCCCGCTGCTGCTGTACTCGTATGGTTCCTACGGCATTTCCACGGAAGCTGGTTTCTCGATCGCCCGCCTCAGCCTGCTGGACCGTGGCGTGATCTATGTGCAGGCGCATATCCGTGGCGGCACCGACATGGGCGAAGCCTGGCATGAAGACGGCATGCTGATGAAGAAGAAAAACACTTTTAATGACTTCATCGACAGCGCCGACTACCTGGTGCGCGAAAAATGGACCAGCCCGAACCGCCTGATCATCCAGGGCGGCAGCGCCGGCGGCTTGCTGATGGGCGCCGTCGTCAACATGCGCCCGGAACTGTTCCACGCGGTGCACGCGGCCGTACCGTTTGTCGACGTGATGAACACCATGATGGACGCCAGTCTGCCGCTGACCACCGGCGAATACCTGGAATGGGGCAACCCGAATGAAAAGGCGGCCTACGACTACATGCTCAGCTACTCGCCGTATGACAACATTGCTCGCAAGAACTACCCAGCCATGCTGGTGACGACGGGCTTGAACGATAGCCAAGTGATGTACTGGGAACCGGCCAAGTACGTGGCCAAGCTGCGCGCCTACAAGACCGACAACCATCCCTTGTTGCTGAAAACGAATATGGGCGCTGGCCACGGCGGCGCGTCGGGCCGCTATGACGCGATTGCGGAAGGGGCTTTCAATACGGCCTGGATGCTGTCGCAATGGGGCATTACAGAATAAATTGGCACTAAATGGAAAAAAGCGCTTGCATCAGGATTTTCGTCGTCCTATAATAGCGCCTCTTCCAGACGTGGTGACAAACGTCAGGATAGTTTTCTGAGTCAAGCATTGGGTGCTTAGCTCAGTTGGTAGAGCGGCGCCCTTACAAGGCGTAGGTCGGGAGTTCGAGCCTCTCAGCACCCACCAAATCAGAAAACTGTCCAGTGCTTCATGGATCAGCAATACAGATCATACGAGCTTGGAGTGGTAGTTCAGTTGGTTAGAATACCGGCCTGTCACGTCGGGGGTCGCGGGTTCGAGTCCCGTCCGCTCCGCCAATAAAAGAAAAGCCCTTTGCTTCCTGGAAGCAGAGGGCTTTTCCCATTTCAGGCCCGAAAAATCCACCTCGATACCCCATCCTGAAAAAAATGGCAGTTTTTTGCAAAAAACCATGTCGTAACAGTTGCAGAAGCGGCAGAGGCTACCTATAATGATGCCTCTTCCAGACGTGGTGACAAACGTCGGGATAGTTTTCTGGGATATAGCGGGTGCTTAGCTCAGTTGGTAGAGCGGCGCCCTTACAAGGCGTAGGTCGGGAGTTCGAGCCTCTCAGCACCCACCAAACAGAAAATTATCCAGTGCTTCATGGATCAGCAATACAGATCATACGAGCTTGGAGTGGTAGTTCAGTTGGTTAGAATACCGGCCTGTCACGTCGGGGGTCGCGGGTTCGAGTCCCGTCCGCTCCGCCAATAAAAGAAAGGCCCTTTGGTTCTCTGAACCGAAGGGCTTTTCCCATTTCAGGGCTGGAAATTCACTGCTAGAATCTGCCCACTCCGCCTACCCAGATCCCCACGATGCGCTTGCCTCGCAGTACCCATCCCTATCTCGCCCTGCGCATGCGCCTGGCGCATCATGCGCTGCTGCAATTTATCGCCAGTCTGACCAGTTCTGTGGAAATCTTCGTGCTGCTGGCCGGGCCAGTCTTGCTGGGCCTGCTCAGCGTAATGGCCCTGCCTGGCTTGATGGCGCCCACCCTGCCCTGGCCGACAGCGCTGGGTCTGCTGAGCGCCCAGATACTGCTGACCAGCCTGCCCGCCTGGCTGCTGCGCAAGCGCTTGTTGCCCGGTCCCATCGCGGCCTGGCTGCGCCAGCTGCCCGTGGCGCCGCGCCTGCGCTGGTCAGCCGATGCGTTGGTAGCCGGCATGCTGATGCTACCGCTGGGTATTGCCTATGCCATTTCGATCATCGTGTGGCTGGTGCAGTCGCCGGCCTGGCTGCACGCCGTCCTGGCGCCAGGCATCGCCATCAACCTGGCCGTCTGGCTGCTGGCCTGGCTGTTATCGACTTGCATATTGAGCTTGCGCATGCGTGCGCCACGGCCCGTGCAACAGGCGCAGGAGCAAACGACGAGCGTATATGTGCCCCACACGCCGCGCTGGCGCACCGTGTTCCTGTGGCGGCGTTTGTTCTGGCTGCCGTTCTGGCGCAATGAGAATGTGACCGGTATGCAGCAAAGCCTGCTGCTGGCCGGGACTGTCGCCAGCATGCTGGCCTGGCTGCTGCGCGTGCCGGTCGTGCCCGGCCCCTTGCTGGGCCTGCTGGCCAGCGCCAGCCTGGTCATTTTGACGGACCGCGGCGACAAGGCTGTGCGCGAACAAATCGCGATGTTGCGCCCATCGCTGGACGCCTGGCCCATTGCCAGCAAACCGTTGACCGTGCTGGCCTGTGCCTTCGGTGTGCTGCCCGGCCTGGCCGTGCTGCTGGGCGCCGGCCTTGTATTGCACTGGGCCGATGCGAGCGCCTTGCAGCGCCGCGTGCCACTGGTGTATGCCGTCGTCTCTGCGATTTGCCTGCTGGCCATCGCAGGCTTGCCCCGCCTGACGGCACGGGGCAGGGTCGCGCTGGTCGTCTTCTCCATCCTTGCCTTGAGCGCTATCGGAAGCGAATTATGGAATTGAATCTTTCTTCTCCCGTGCTGCATATCGAGCAGCTCGATTTTTTTTTCGCCACGCATAGCGTCTTCCAGCGCTTCAGCCGGCAGTTCGGTCCCGGCATCACCTGGCTGCGCGGCGCCAATGGCGCTGGCAAGACCACCTTGCTGAAACTGGCGGGCGGCGCCCTGCAGCCCGCGCGCGGAACCATCCGCCTGGACGAACTCGATAGCAGCTTCCAGCCGCTGGCCTACCGTGCCCAGGTTTTCTATTGCGGCGGCGACACGCCGGCCCTGCCCTGGCTGCAGGTACACGAATTTCTCGACCTGCACCTGGCCCTGTATCCGGGCAGCGACAAGGCATTACTGAATGATGAACTAAGCGCGTTTGCCATGACGTCGACCTTACAGCAAAGCATCACCGCCCTGTCCCTGGGCCAGCATAAAAAATTGCAGCTGGCACTTGCGTTAGCCCTGCCCGTGCGCTTGCTGCTGATCGACGAACCGTTCAACGGCCTCGACGCCAGCGCCATGGCTTATTTGCGCCAGCGCCTGTCCGAACCGCAGCGCCTGGCCCGCCAATGCATCGTGCTGACCAGCCATCTGGAACCGCAAGTGCCGCTGGCGGCGACCTTGGAACTGTAGCTTTTATACCCAGGCTTTGCCGTCTAGCCACAGAACAGGGTACGATGCCGTCTGCGCCACGCTGGCGATCCTGGCGATACGGCGTAGCGGTGCAACCCTGCATCGATCTATCTTGGAGAAGAGCATGTTGAGATTCCCTGGCGCGACTATCGCCGTCTTGAGCCTGAGCCTGGCATTCGGCGCCAACGCGTACGCCACCGGCCCGACCAGTGCCGCCGCCGACTATGGCAGCCCCGCCAGCCAAGACAACGCCACGCGCACCATCACCGTCGCACCCGGCGAGAAAACCATCAACGTCACCCGTGGAGAAACGGTCACCATCGTCATCGGCCAACAGCGCTTCAGCTGGAACGTGCAAACCTACAGCAATACCACCGTCTTCGCCCTGGCCGAGATCGCACCGAAGGAGATGTCCACCGAAGATATCCTGGTGTATGTGGCCAGCGATCCCCTGTACACCGGTAGCTGAGACGTAAAAAAACCGGAATAGCCTTGCAGCCATTCCGGTTTGTTCCAGCGCAAAAAACTTAAGCGGTCAGCGCTTCTTTCGCGGCCGATTCTTCTACCACTTCATCGTCGCCCGAGCGGATCAGGTGGTCAAAGGCGGACAGGGCAGCCTTGGCGCCTTCGCCGGTGGCGATGATGATTTGCTTGTACGGCACGGTCGTCACGTCGCCGGCAGCGAACACGCCGGGGATCGAGGTCTGGCCACGGGCATCGACTTCGATTTCACCGTGACGCGACAGCGACAAGGTGCCTTTCAGCCATTCGGTGTTCGGCACCAGGCCGATCTGCACGAACACGCCTTCCAGTTCCACTTTCTTCGCTTCGCCGCTGACCCGGTCCTTGTAGCTCAGGCCATTGACGATCTTGCCGTCGCCGTGGATCTCGGTGGTTTGCGCCGACATGATCACGGTCACGTTCGGCAAGCTGCGCAGCTTGCGTTGCAGCACTTCATCGGCACGCAGTTGATCGCCGTATTCGATCAGGGTCACGTGCTTGACCAGGCCAGCCAGGTCGATCGCCGCTTCCACACCGGAGTTGCCGCCGCCGATCACGGAAACGCGCTTGCCCTTGAACAAAGGACCGTCGCAGTGCGGGCAGTAGGCAACACCACGATTGCGGTATTCCTTCTCGCCCGGCACATTGATTTCGCGCCAGCGGGCGCCGGTAGCCAGGATGACGGTTTTGCTTTTCAGCACGGCGCCGCTGGCCGTTTCGATTTCAATCAGCTTGCCCGGCGTCAGCTTGGCGGCGCGCTGGGTATTCATGATGTCCACTTCGTATTGCTTGACGTGCTGTTCCAGCGCCACGGCAAATTTAGGGCCATCGGTTTCCTTAATCGAAATAAAGTTTTCGATCGCCATGGTATCGAGTACCTGGCCGCCGAAACGCTCGGCTAGCACGCCCGTCTTGATGCCTTTGCGGGCAGCGTAGATGGCTGCTGCCGCACCGGCAGGGCCGCCGCCGACGATCAGCACGTCGAACACGTCTTTCTTGCTCAACGCTGCCGCCTGGCGTACGCCGGCGTTCTTGTCCAGCTTGGCGAGGATTTCCTCGACATTGGTGCGGCCCTGGCCAAAGTGTTCACCGTTCAGGAACATCATCGGCACAGCCATGATCTGGCGCGCTTCGACTTCTTTCGGGAACACGCCGCCATCGATGGTGGTGACCTTGATGCGCGGGTTAATCACCGACATGGCGTTGAGCGCCTGCACCACTTCCGGGCAGTTATGGCAGCTCAGCGAAATAAACGTTTCAAATTCGTAATCGCCTTCGAGGTTGCGGATCTGCTCGATCACGGCATCGTCGAATTTGATGGTGTGGCCGCCCACTTGCAGCAGCGCCAGCACCAGCGAGGTAAATTCATGGCCCAGCGGGATGCCGGCGAAGCGTACGCCGATATCGGTGCCTGGGCGGTTGATACTGAACGACGGCGTGCGTTCCTGGTCGTCGCGGCGCTCCACCAGCGTAATGCGCTCGCTCAACAGGGTAATTTCCTGGAGCAGTTCCTGCATTTCACGGGCCTTGGCACTGTCATCGAGAGACGCGACGATCTCAATCGGCTGCACGACCTTTTCCAAATAGGCTTTCAACTGGGTTTTGAGAGTGGCATCTAACATGATCGACTTCCTTCCTTATTATTCTGCAGTAACACTACTGCGGGTAACTGATGCCGGAACGGACCAGCCGGTCCGGCATGCACTACTGATTACTTACGACTTAGATCTTGCCGACCAGGTCCAGCGATGGGGTCAGGGTAGCTGCGCCTTCGGTCCATTTAGCTGGGCAAACTTCACCTGGGTGAGCGGCAACGTATTGTGCTGCCTTCACTTTGCGCAGCAGTTCCGAAGCGTCACGGCCGATGCCGTTGTCATGCACTTCCAGCACTTTGATGAAGCCGTCTGGATTGATCACGAAGGTGCCGCGCAGTGCCAGGCCTTCTTCTTCGATCAGCACTTCGAAGTTACGCGACAACACGGTGGTTGGGTCGCCGATCAGTGGGTATTGCACTTTCTTGATCGCGTCCGAGGTGTCGTGCCATGCTTTGTGAGCAAAGTGGGTGTCGGTCGAGATACCGTAAACTTCAACGCCCAGTTTTTGGAATTCAGCGTAGTTGTCGGCCAGGTCTTCCAGTTCGGTTGGGCAAACGAAAGTGAAGTCGGCTGGGTAGAACACGAATACGGACCACTTGCCTTTCAAGGACTCTTCGGTCAAATCGATGAATTTGCCATTTTGGTAAGCGGTTGCTTTGAATGGTTTAACTTGGGTATTGATCAGAGACATTGTAGTTTCCTCGTGGGTTGTGAATCGATAAATGCTAGTGTACGGATTTTTCTTCCATATGCAAAATTGATTGTAACAATAGTTTTGATACTTTTTGACTATCGCTACCGCATAGGGATAGCGATATTATCGCTGTTCCGGGAAAATTGGATAGCAGCGGGCGCGCCGGCCCGCTGCAATGAGAAGACTTACTACTGAAGATCGGCGGGCACTTTACCGCCGTTGGCGGCCAGCTTGATCATGACTTGCTTGTGCAGCCAGATATTCATGGACGCCGAGTCATTGGTGTCGCCAGTGAAATGCAGTTCACCGGCCAGTTCCTTGCGTGCGGCCAGGCTGCTGTCGAGGTCAAGCAACTTCAAGAGATCGACGATCGATGTACGCCAATTGAGTTGCTGCGCGTTCTTTTGCGCCAGGCCATTCAACACCACTTCCACATCGACTTCGGTGATAGCAACGGGTGCTGGGGCCGGTGCTGCCGCCGGAGCGGCCGCTGGCGCAGCAGGCGCCGCTGCCGGGGTTGCAGCCGGCGTGGCGGCAGCGTCTGGCGTGCGGTGGAATATTTTGTTGAAGATATTGCCGAGAATACTCATGGTGCACCTCCATAGGAAAAGGAGGCCCATTGTGGCAGATGGCGCTATTCCGGGGCGGACGCTAGGCGCCGCCCTGGGGACAAGCTTTAAAACACCACGCCGGCCACCAGAATCACGTTGGCGTACGGCGTGCATTCCCCCGTACGCACGATGGCGCGCGCGCGCTTGCTCAGCTGCTTGAACTCTTCATGCGACAGCCGGCGCGCATCGGGCAGGTGCAAGGCCGCCACTTGGGCGGCAATCGCAGGATTGTGCTGCGGCAACTCTTCTGCCAGCACGTGGTATTCCACCTGCATTTCACTGAGCACGGTGTGCACTGTCTCGATGAAACCTGGCACACCACGCGTCAGGGCCAAGTCGATCAGGAGCACGCCCGGCTGCGACGGCAAGCCGGCGTCGCCGATGACGACCATGTCGCCATGGCCTAGCGAAGCGATCAGTTGCGACAGGGCGATATTGAGCAGCGGTGATTTCTTCATGGCTGAAAATTAAAATAATTCGTGCAAGTAAGGAATCGACGTCTGCGCGCCGGGCTTGGTGACACTCCAGGCGGCCGCACGCTGGCCCTGGGCGATCGCTTCAGCCTCATCCAGGCCCGAGGCCAGGCCGGCCACAAAACCGCCAATAAAGGTGTCGCCAGCGGCGGTGGTGTCGACTGCCTTGACGACTTCGGCCGGGAAGTCATAATCGCCGCCATACAGGGCGGCGTGAACGCCCTTGGAGCCGAGCGTAATGATGACGTTGTCGCTGCCCTGCTTTTGCAAGGCGCGCGCCAGGGTGCTGGCGTCACTGCTGTCGACGCCGGTCAGCATGGCCGCCTCGATTTCATTCGGGATCAGATAATCAACCTGTTCCAGCAAGCCAGCCGGCACTTGCGCGGCCGGCGCCGGGTTGAGCACCACCGTCTTGCCCAAGGAGCGGGCCAGCTTGATCGCGTGTTCCACGGTAGCCATTGGCGTTTCCAGCTGCAGCACCACGATGCCGGCCTGGGCGATCAGTTCTTTCGCTGCATCAATGTGCGCCGGACTCAGCAAATCGTTCGCGCCACCGGCGATCACGATGCTGTTCTGGCCATTGTCATCGACCAGGATCGAGGCGATGCCCGAGGCCACGCCCGGCAAGGTGGTGATATGGCTATCGATGATGCCGTCGCTGCGTAGTGCTGCGCGCAAGGTCGTGCCAAAAGCGTCGTCGCCCAGGCAGCCGATCATGGCCACTTGCTGGCCACCGGCTTCCACTTTGCCGCTCAGGCGGGCGCAAGCGACGGCCTGATTGGCGCCCTTGCCGCCAGGAATGGTACGGAACGCGCCACCTGTCAGGGTTTCGCCGGGAAGCGGCATGCGCGGCACGCGCAAGACCAGGTCCATATTGATACTGCCGATAACCACGATCATGGTGTTTGTCCTGTCAATTCAGTTGTTTCATTTAAAGAGTCAGCCGCTGCAGCAGTTGCAACGCTGGAACCGCGCACCTGCAGCATGGGCGCCATACTGCGCTGCTGGCGCGGCAAGCCCGGTTCGGCGATGCGCGCCAGCAAAAAGTCCGCCGTAACGCGGCCCAGTTCGCGCGTGTTTTGCGCCACGCTGGTGAGCGCCGGATACACGAAACTGGCCAGGTCGATATCATCAAAACCGACCACCGCCAGCTGGCCCGGTACGCTGATGCCCCGTTCGGCGGCCGCGCGCAGCACGCCGATGGCCATCAAGTCATTACAGCAAAATACAGCGTCCGGACGCTGGCCGGCCGGCAGCGCCAGCAAGTCCAGCGCGGCCGCATAACCGCCGGCGCTGGTGAAATCGGCATGGCGGCATAGCGCATCGGGCAACGGTACGCCAGCGTCTTGCATCGCGGCACGCGCGCCGGCGATGCGTTCATTGGAAATCGTCACTTCACGGGGGCCGGCGATGCAGGCGATGCGGCGCCGTCCCAGCGCCAGCAAGTGGCGCGCGGCCAGCACGCCGCCGGCGTGGTTATCGACCGCCACCGCATCGATCGACAAATCGTTCGGTGCGCGGTCCAGCAGCACGGCCGGTACTTTCATCTTGCGCAGCAAGGCGCCATCGCTATCAGCCAGGGCAGACAGGATGAGACCGTCGCAGCGCTTGGTCAACAGCACGTTCAGGTATTCGCGCTGCTTGACGGGGTCGTCATCGGAATTGCACAGGATCACGCTGTAGCCGGCCGCATAACAGCTGTCTTCGATGCCGCGCGCTACTTCCGAGAAGTACGGATTCGTGTTGTTGGTAATGATCAAGCCAATGGTGCCGGTGCTGCGGCTGCGCAGGGAACGCGCCAGCGCGCTGGGCACGTAATGCAATTGCTCGGCCGCCGCAAGCACAGCGGCGCGCGCCTCGTCGCTGACGGGGCGCGTATTGTTGAGGACGTGCGACACAGTGGTAAACGATACACCGGCCGCCTGCGCCACTTGTTTGATGGTTGCCATGGACTCCTAAGATTCGACTACGCGCGTTCGCCACGGCGGCGATACGTATCGAGTACCACGGCTGCGACGATCACCAGGCCCGTGATGATACGCTTGACCGGCTCGGAGACGCCCACTTGCGCGAGGCCCGCTTCCAGCACGGAAATGATCAACACGCCGATAAAGGTGCTGATGACGGAACCACGGCCGCCCATCAGGCTGGTGCCGCCGATCACCACGGCGGCGATCACTTGCAATTCCATGCCCACGCCGCCATTCGGATCGGCCGCTTCCAGGCGCGACACCTGGAACAGCGCACCGACACCAGCAAGCAGGCCCATCAAGGCGAACACCAACACTTTCGATGGTTTCGGGTTGATGCCGGACAAACGCACGGCTTCTTCATTGGTGCCGATGCCTATCCAGTGGCGTCCCAGCACGGTGCGCGTGAGCACCAGGTGGCCGATGACGACGATGGCAATCGAGGCGATAAAGGCAGGCGACAAGCCAAACAGAATCGGCGAGCTGATGCCGTCAACCGCGCTACCGATATATTCGGTGCGAGAATTGGTCACTTGATACGCCATGCCGCGCGCCATTTCCAGCACGCCCAGGGAAACGATAAACGAGGGGATGCGCCAGCCGACAGAAATCAAGCCCGTGATGGAGCCGCAGACGGCCGCCACCAGCATGCCCAGCAGGGCCGAGCTCCACACGGGCCAGCCCCAGTGCACGGTCGCCAGCGACAGTACCGATGCAGCCAGCGCCATCACGGAGCCGACCGACAGATCAATGCCGCCGATAATCAAGACAAAGGTCATGCCGACTGCCATCACCACCAAAGTAGGAATATCGTTGGACAAGGTGCTGAGGGTGGCCAGGGTAAAGAAGTTTTCGCTGGCAAACGAGAACAGTACACACATGGCCACCAGCGCGCCGATCAGGCCCGCATAGTTTTTCAGGTCGGCCAGGCTGCGCTGCAGATAGCTAGGGGAGGAAGTAGTCGTCATGGGAATCTTTCCGGCGGCATCATGCCGCAGCGGCGGGGTTGTCAGAAGAAGAGGAATTCAAATAACCGGAGAAGGCAGCCGACAGCAGCGCATCCTGGCTCCAGGCGCCGCGTTCGAAGGTTTCGACGATCTTGCCCGCGCTCATCACGGCGATACGGTCGCAGATCAGCATCAGTTCGCGCAAATCGCTGGAGACGATCACCAGGCCCTTGCCCTGGCGCGCCTGTTCGGCCAGCACCTGATAAATATCAAACTTGGCGCCGATATCGATGCCGCGCGTGGGTTCGTCGAACAGCATCACGGGGCAGTCGCGGTACAGCCAGCGGGCGATCACCACTTTTTGCTGGTTACCGCCCGACAGTTCCGCCACCGTTTGTGCGCTGTTGCGCGAACGCACGCCGAGCTGGTCGATGTAGTCGTCGGCCACCACCGCTTCTGCCGATTCGTTGAGCCAGCCGGCGCTGCTGACGGTATCGAGCGAGGCCAGGGTGGTGTTGACGGCGATCGACTGGCGCAGCAGCAAACCCTGGCCCTTGCGGTCTTCCGTGATCATGGCAATGCCAGCCTTGACGGCGGCCTGCGGCGAGCCCAAGGCGGCGGGGATTTCGCTGTCGCCGAGGAATACCTGGCCCGCGTCGGCGCGGTCAGCGCCAAAGATCAGGCGCAGCAATTCCGTGCGGCCCGAACCGATCAGGCCTGCGATGCCGAGAATTTCACCAGAACGCACCTCGAACGAGGTAGGGTGCACCACATTGCCACGCGCCAGACCCCGCACGCGCAGCAGCGGTGCGCCGATGACGCGGCCACTCAGGTCCACCGCATCGTCGGCCGAGCGGCCCACCATCAGGCTGACCAGGTCGGCAGCGGAATAATCGGTAATAGCGTCGTCGCACACCAGCTGGCCATCGCGCAGCACGGCAATGCGATCGGCCACGCGCTTGAGCTCTTCCAGGCGGTGCGAAATATAAATGATTGCCACGCCTTCTGCTTTCAGGCGTTCAATCTGCAGGAACAGCAGTTCGACTTCGCGGTGCGTCAGCATGGCGGTCGGTTCATCGAGCACCAGCAAACGGCAGGAGCCGATCAGGTTGCGCGCGATCTCGATCATTTGCTGGTGGCCTATGCCCAGTTCGCCCACCAGGGTCCACGGGTCGAGGCCGCCCAGGCCCACTTTTTCCATCTGCTCGCGCGCATCGCGCTCCAGGCGGCCACGGTCGATCCAGCCGAAACGCTGCGGCAGGTTTTTCAGGTACAGGTTTTCCGCGATCGACAGGGTGGGAATCAAATTTAATTCCTGCATCACCATGCGGATGCCCAGCGCCTCGGCCACACCGCGCGTGGCCGGCTGGTACGGTTTGCCATCGAGCAGCATGCTGCCCGTGGTGGCCGGCTCCAGGCCGCAGATGATTTTCGACAAGGTGCTCTTGCCCGCGCCGTTTTCACCGGTCAGCGCCAGCACCTGGCCAGGGGAAAAACGCAGGGCCACGCCGCCCAGCACGGGGCCGACATAGGACTTGCCGATGTTATCGAGCGTGAGCAGAGGAATGGCGTCAGACTGCGCCGGAGAAATATCGGTGGGCATGGGGGCTCCGCGTAAAAGGACAAACGGGGCCGGCGCTCGCATTACGATGGCGCTGGCCCCGGCGGGATCAAACGATCAGGACTTCGTGCCCTTGGTCACCAGCTCCACCTTGGTTTCGATGGTGCCGCCCAGTTCCGATTGTTTCTTTTTCTCTTTCAATGCTTTCAGCACGGCGTCGATGGCAAAGGCAGCTTGCTGCGAGCCGAACTGGTCAGCGGTGGCCAGCACGCGGCCATCGGCCAGCATCGGTTTGATCGCGTTGATGTTGTCGTAGCCTACGACCAATACCTTGCCGGTCTTGCCGGCGGCCTTGATGGCGGCAATCGCGCCGATGGCCATGTTGTCGTTACCGCACAGCAAAGCCTTGATATTCGGATTGGCGTTCAGCATGGCGGCGGCCACCGTATTGGCAGGGGCGATTTCCCATTGGCCAGATTGCAGGCTGACCACTTTGGCGCCGGCAGCCGTCATGGCGTCCTGGTAACCGAGGGTGCGTTGCTGCGCGTTATAGGTAGTGGACACGCCTTCGATGATGCCGACCGGGTCGCCCTTCTTGATTTGCTTGGCCAGGTAGTCGCCCACGGCCTTCGCGGCCTTGCGGTTATCCGGGCCCACGAATGGCACCGAGATGCCTTTTTCTTTCAGGGCGCCAGCGTCGAGCTTATTGTCGATATTGACGACGATGATGCCGGCGTCGATGGCTTTTTTCAGCACCGGCACCAGCGCTTTCGAATCGGCCGGCGCGATCACCAGCGCGTTGACGCGCGAGACGATCATTTGCTCGACCAGCTTGATCTGGCTGGAGGTGTCTGTTTCATCCTTGATGCCGTTCGACAGCAGATCGTACTGCGCCGCGTGGGCTTTCTGATGCGCCTTGGCGCCATCTTCCATGGTCAGGAAGAATTCATTGGCGAGCGACTTCATCACCAGCGCAACCTTCGGTTTGGCCGCCGTCTGCGCCATCGCCGGCAAGGCAGGCAGGACGCAGACGAGAGCAGCGGCAGCAATCATTTTCAGGCGAATACGGGATGTCATGACAGTCTCCAGAGTTTGTGGGCTTAGCACGTCAAAGCGGTGCTTTTTTGGAATTTCACGTCGCGCAAACGTTTGCGCGACACAAATAGTGCCTCAATGCTCTATTCGAGTGCAAGCGAAACCGACGGTGCGGTGCAGCAAAAATACCCTGTAGAAACAATTAGACCAGGCCAAAGATGATTTTCTCTAGTATAGCCATCTTTGGATTTTTTTGGACTGATCAATCCAAAATACATATTGCAAGGTCAAGCATCATGCTGATCGTTGGCCAATAAAAAACCCGGCGCAGGGCCGGGTTTGGTGAGGATCAGACCGCTTATCGGCGGCCGCTGCGGGCAGGAGTGCCGCCCTTGGCTGGCGGCTTGCTACCACGGCCAACAGGCGCGGCGGCAGGCTTCGCCTTGGTCTTGATGGTCGACAGGATCGATGGCCGCACTTTCGATTCGACGGCCGTGGCCTTCGGTGCGGCTGCCGTACCACCCAGGGCGATACGGTTCTTGCCTGGCGTCACCTTGAACTTGTCCGGCGTGCCGGCGCCATGCGTCTGGCGGCTGCGTTCGCCGGCAGCCAGGCCGCCCGCTTCGGACGAAGTCCAGGCGGGGATCAAATGCTTGTCGCCATTGCCGATCAAATCGCCACGCCCCATGTTGACCAGCGCTTCGCGCAGGATAGGCCAGTTGGCCGGGTCCTGGTAGCGCAGGAAGGCTTTATGGGTGCGGCGGATCTTGCCGCTGCGTGCTGTTTCCACCGCTTCCGAATCGTTTGTTACCTTGCGCAGCGGATTCTTGCGCGAGTGATACATGGTGGTGGCCATGGCCATCGGCGTCGGCATGAAGGTTTGCACCTGGTCCAGCTTGAAATTGTTTTTCTTCAACCACAGGGCCAGGTTCAGCATGTCCAGGTCAGTCGTGCCCGGATGGGCGGCGATAAAGTACGGGATCAGGTATTGCTTCTTGCCTGCTTCCAGCGAGAAACGATCGAACATTTCCTTGAATTCATCATAGGCGCCGATGCCGGGCTTCATCATCTTCGACAAAGTGCCCTCTTCCGTGTGCTCGGGCGCAATCTTCAAGAGGCCACCGACGTGGTGCGTGACCAGTTCCTTGACGTACTCTGGCGAACGCACGGCCAGGTCGTAGCGCAAGCCTGAGCTGATCAAGACTTTTTTGATGCCAGGAATCGCGCGCGCCTTGCGGTACAGCGAAATCAGCTTGCTATGGTCGGTACCCAGGTTGACGCAGATCGATGGATACACGCAGGACAATCGACGGCAGGAAACCTCGATCTCTTTGTCCTTGCATGCCAGGCGGTACATATTCGCGGTCGGACCGCCCATATCGGAAATGGTACCTGTAAAACCTTTGGTTTTATCGCGGATATGCTCGATTTCGCGCAGGATCGATGGTTCCGAACGGCTCTGGATGATGCGGCCTTCATGCTCGGTGATCGAGCAGAAGGTGCAGCCACCGAAGCAGCCGCGCATGATGTTGACGGAAAAACGGATCATTTCCCAGGCCGGGATATGCGCCTTGCCGTAGCTTGGGTGCGGGGCGCGCGCGTAATTCATGTCGTACACGCCATCCATCTCATCCATGGCCAGCGGCAGCGGCGGCGGATTGAGCCACACGTCACGTTCACCATGCGCCTGCACCATGGCGCGCGCATTGCCGGGATTCGATTCCAGATGGAACACGCGCGAAGCGTGCGCATACATCACGGGGTCATCCTTGACGACATCATAGGCTGGCAGGCGCACCACCGTCTTGTTATGTTTTTCCTTGGCCATCGCCAGGCGCTCTTCGCGGCTCATGATGCGGATAGGCTTGATCACTTCAGCCGACTTGGAGGCGTTTTCCGTGGCGCAGGCGGCCTTGTCTTCCTGCACCATCGCATACGGGCTGTAGTGCGGGTCGATCTTGCCGGGCACGTCCACGCGGGTGGAATTGTGCACGCCCCAGTCGTCGCCAGGCAGCCAGCCGGACGGCACCATGAAAGCCGTACCGCGCAAGTCGCGGATATCCTTGATGTGTTCGCCAGCGGCCAGACGGTGGGTCAAGTCGACCAGTGCGCGCTCGGCATTGCCGAAGATCAGCAAATCGGCCTTGGAATCGGGCAAGACGGAACGGCGGACCTTGTCCGACCAGTAATCGTAATGGGCGATGCGGCGCAGCGATGCCTCGATGCTGCCGATGACGATGGGCACGTCCGGATACGCTTCACGCGCGCGCTGGGCGTACACGGTGACGGCGCGGTCCGGGCGTTTATTCGGTTCCCCATTGGCCGTGTAGGCATCGTCGGAGCGGATCTTGCGGTCGGCCGTGTACTGGTTGACCATGGAATCCATATTGCCAGCGGTAATGCCGTAATACAGACGTGGCTTGCCCAGCACGCGGAAGGCGTCGGCCGACAGCCAGTCGGGCTGGCTGATGATGCCCACACGGTAACCCTGCGCTTCGAGCAGGCGGCCGACCAGGGCCATGCCGAAGCTGGGATGGTCGATATAGGCGTCGCCGGTGACGAGGACGATGTCGCACACATCCCAGCCCAGCGCATCCATTTCGGCGCGTGACATGGGTAAGAATGGCGCAACGGCAGCGCGGGCAGACCGCTTGGGAACGGTCGCAAATAAATTGGTAGGGGAGCTCATAGGGTACGGATTGTACCGGAATTGACTACATCCAGCCTGGCGACCGGATTTTCACTGTCGTATTTCAGCGAAAAAAACGTTTTATTTTCAATTACTTGGGAGCATGAGTCTGACATATCGCGTCAGACCCAGGCTTTTTTGACAAGGTGCTCAAATGCCCATGTTAGCCAGAATTTCACCCAGCTCACGCAAGGCTGGTTCCAGCTTCGGATGCTTCACGGCAAACTTGGCCGACAATTCCTGGCTGCGTTCGGCCAGGCCGTAGGTGGTCGACTCTTCCAGGCCGGCCAGTTGTTCCTGCGCCGCGCGTTTTGCCAGCAGCAGCTGGATGTCGCCATCGAGTTTCTGCAGCAAACCATGCAATTCTTCATCGACGGGGCCGCCGGTCTCGATGCTCGAGTGCAGCTGTTGTAACGATTCCTTGAGTTTGCTGTCCATGTCTCTTCCTGTCAGTCGGTAAATTGCGTGTCCAGGTACAACTGTTCTACCTTGCTCCTGGCCCACGGCGTCTTGCGTAAAAACTTCAGGCTAGACTTGATGCTGGGATCGCTGATAAAGCAATTGATATCGATCCGCTTGCCCAGGCCATCCCAGCCATAATGGGCTTGCAGGCGCGTCACGATGGCTTCCAGGGTGACGCCATTCAAATCTTGCTGACTCATGTTTTCTCTCTGCTACCTGTCTGCTTACTAGCTACTATGCATCTTACCCAATTTTGGCGTCCTGGTACGTTACGCTTGCGAGCGCTGGACAACGCAGCGCAAGCGTAACGATGAATCTGCTTACTTGGTGTTCAAGCCACGGCTTTCCAGCAGCGGTTCGATCTTGGCGTCACGGCCGCGGAAGTTGCGGTACAACTGCAGCGCATCGACGCTGCCGCCGCGCGACAACAGC
Source organism: Janthinobacterium silvisoli (assembly GCF_014200725.1). Classification (GTDB taxonomy): domain Bacteria; phylum Pseudomonadota; class Gammaproteobacteria; order Burkholderiales; family Burkholderiaceae_D; genus Janthinobacterium. The sequence continues at coordinate 80,209 of NZ_JACHCL010000010.1, read as the reverse complement.
TGGCTACGGAACCAGTCGCCGTTCTTGCGCGTCAGGCCGCCGTTTTCCTTGAACCACTCAGCCGTATCGGCGTCCAGTTTTTCGGACCACAGGTAAGCGTAGTACGCAGCCGAATATTCGCCATTGAAGCTGTGCGAGAAATACGTCGTGCGGTAGCGCGGTGGCACCGGCGGGAAATCGACGCCCGCGTCTTTCAGGGCAGCTGCTTCAAACGCCACCACGTCGGTCGGGATTTGCGACGGGCTCAGCTGGTGCCAGCGCTGATCCAGCAAGGCTGCAGCGATGTATTCCGTCGTCATGAAGCCCTGGTTGAATTTCTTCGCAGCCTTGACCTTGTCGAGCAAGTCTTGCGGCATCGGCGCGCCAGTCTGGTAATGCTTGGCGTAGTTTTGCAGTACTTCTGGCCACACAGCCCAGGTTTCATTGAATTGCGATGGATATTCCACGAAGTCGCGCGGCACGTTGGTACCGGAGAAGTATGGGTATTTCACGTTCGAGAACATGCCGTGCAGCGCATGGCCGAATTCGTGGAACATGGTGGTCACTTCATCGAAGGTCAGCAAGGTAGGCTGGCCAGCCGGTGGTTTTGGAATGTTCAGCTGGTTGGCGATTACCGGGTGGGTGCCCAGCAAGCTCGATTGCGACACATATTCATTCATCCAGGCGCCGCCTTGCTTGTTGCCGCGCGCATAGAAGTCTTCCAGGAAGATGGCCAGCGGCTTGCCGTTGGCGTCGAATACGTCATACACGCGCACGTCCGGGTTGTAGACCGGCAAATCCTTGCGTTCCTTGAAAGTAATGCCGTACAGCTTGTTGGCAGCGAAGAACACGCCGTTGGTCAGCACGTTGTTCAGTTCCAGATATGGCTTCAGCTGATTTTCATCAAAGTGGAAACGCTCGGCGCGAAGCTTGTCCGTGTAGATCGCCCAGTCTTGCGCTTCAACCTGGAAACCGCCCTTGTCGGCGTCGACCAGTTTTTGCAGATCGGCTGCTTCGCGGTGCGCATTGGCAACGGCTGGCTTGGCCAGTTCGGACAGCAGGGTGTTGACGGTCTGCGTGTTCTTGATGGTTTCATCTTCCAGCGAGTAGGCAGCATAGTTCGGGTAGCCCAGCAAAGCGGCACGGTCGGCGCGCAGCTTGGCCAGTTTCAGGACCACGCCGCGGTTGTCGAATTCGCCGCCCTGGATGCCACGGTTCAGCGAGGCTTGCATCAAGCGAGTGCGGGTATTGCGGTTGGTCAGCACAGCCAATGGCGCCTGGCCCGAGGTGTTGGTCAGCGCGATCACAAATTTGCCATCGAGGCCGCGTTTTTTCGCTTCGGCGGCAGCCGTATCGATGTCGCTGGCCGTCATGCCGTCCAGTTCAGCGCGGGTATCGACGACCAGGCCCTTGGCGTTGGCTTCTTTCAAGACGTTTTGCAGGAAGGTGGTTTGCAGGGCAGCCAGTTCGCCGTTATAGGCTTTCAGCTTTTCCTGGTCGGCCGCCGACAGCTTGGCGCCGGCGCGGACGAAGTCGGTATGGTAGCGTTCCAGCAGGCGTACCGATTCAGCGTCCAGGCCCAGCTTGTCGCGCTGGTCGTACAGGGCTTCGATACGCGCAAACAGCTTGGCGTTCAGGTGGATGCTGTCGTCGTGGGCGGCCAGTTTCGGCGAAATTTCCACGTTGATCTTGTCGATCTCGTCATTCGTGTTGGCGCCTGCCATATTGCTGAAGATGCTGTTCACGCGGTGCAGCAACTGGCCGCTGCGCTCCAGCGCCACGATGGTATTGTCGAAGGTGGCTGGCTTGGGATTGTTGGCGATGTGGTTCACTTCAGCCGTCTGGCGCTTCATGCCTTCCAGAAACGCTGGCAGATAATGTTCGTTCTTGATCAGACCAAATTGCGGCATCTGGAACGGCAGCGGGCTTGCCTTGAAGAACGGGTTCGAGGCCGAAAACGCGGCGCTGGTCGGTGCATTCGCCGTTGCGGCTGCAGGCGTTGCGGCATAGGCAACTTGAGCCAGCATCAGGCTGGCAGCAATGACGAGCAATTTAGGACGGGTCATAAAATCTTTCTCTGGGAGCGGGGTAGAACCACAGACAACTGTGCTGCGGACCAAGCGTCAAATCATATCAGCATGAAACATCGGAGTCACTGAACAGCTGCAAGTGGCTTGCACTGAGCGTTTTTCAACGGTTTTGAAAACGATTTACCAAATAAAAACGGCCGCCAGACAAGAGCGACCGTTTTTTGATAAACCCGGCAAATCATCCCGAGATTATCATTCAAGCACTTACTTAAGTATTTACCTACTACTTATTTCACGTTCAGGCCACGGCGTTTCAGCAACGGTTCGATCTGTGCATCGCGGCCGCGGAAGTTGCGGTAGATGTCCAGCGCATCGGCGCTGCCGCCGCGCGATAGCAGCTTGGCACGGAACCAGTCGCCATTCTTGCGCGTCAGGCCACCGTTTTCCTTGAACCACTCAACCGTATCAGCGTCCAGTTTTTCCGACCACAGATAGGCGTAGTAACCGGCCGAATAACCGCCCGCAAACGCGTGCGAAAAATACGTGGTGCGGTAGCGCGGTGGCGCTGGCGCGTAATCGATACCCGCATCCGTCAAGGCCGTCTTTTCAAACGCCAGCACATCGGTCGGGATCTGGGCCGGGGTCAGCTGATGCCAGCGCTGGTCCAGCAGGGCCGACGCCAGGTATTCGGTAGTCTTGTAACCCTGGTTGAAATTGTCGGCTGCCGTGATTTTCGCCAGCAATTCAGCAGGAATCGGCGCACCGGTCTGGTAGTGCTTGGCGTAGTTTTGCAGCACTTCCGGCCACAGGGCCCACATTTCATTGACTTGCGATGGGTATTCCACGAAGTCGCGCGGCACGCTGGTACCCGAGAAACGCGGATATTTCACGTTCGAGAACATGCCGTGCAGCGCATGGCCGAATTCGTGGAACATGGTGTTGACTTCGTCAAACGTCATCAGGGTAGGCTGGCCCGCTTCCGGCTTCGGAATGTTCAGGTTATTGGCGATCACCGGCTTGTTGCCCAGCAAGGCCGATTGACTGACATAGGCATTCGCCCAGGCGCCACCGCGCTTGTTGCCGCGCGCATAAGGGTCCAGCGTGAAGATGGCCAGTTGCGTGCCGTCTTCGTTGAACACATCGTAGACCAGCATGTCGGCATTGTAGACAGGCAAGTCGGTGCGTTGCTTGAAGGTCAAGCCATACAGCTTGCCGGCGGCAAAGAAAACGCCCTTGGTCAGTACGCTGTGCATTTCGAAATACGGTTTCAGCTGGCTCTCGTCAAAGCTGTAGCGCTCGGTGCGCACCTTGTCGCTATAGAAGGCCCAGTCGCTGGCGGCGACCTTGAAGCCGCCTTTTTCCGCATCGATGACTTTCTGGATATCGCCCGCTTCGCGGCGCGCATTGTCGACGGCCGGCTTGGCCAGTTCGCCCAGCAAGGCGTTCACGGCGGTGGTGGTTTTGGCCGTCTGGTCTTCCAGCGAATACGCGGCGTAGTTCGGGTAGCCCATCAGGGTGGCACGTTCGGCTCGCAGGCGCGCCAGGTCCAGCACCACTTGCCGGTTGTCGAACTCGCCGCCATGGCTGCCGCGCGCTTGCGACGCGGCCATGATGCGCTCGCGCAAGGCACGATTGGTCAGCAAGGACAGCGGCGCCTGGCCCGTGGTGTTGACCAGCGCGATCACATATTTGCCTTCCAGGCCGCGCTGCTTGGCTAAGCCCGCCGCCACATCGATCGCCGCTGGCGACAAGCCATCGAGCTCTTCGCGCGTATCGACCACGATGGCCGAGGCGTTCAATTCTTTCAACACATTCTGTGCGAACTTGGTCGACAGGGCCGCCAGCTGGCCGTTGTACGATTTCAGCTTGTCCTTGTCGGCAGCTGACAGCTTGGCGCCCGCGCGCACGAAATCGGTGTGGTAGCGTTCCAGCAAGCGTTTCGATTCCGCATCCAGGCCCAGCTTGTCGCGCTTGGCGTACAGGGTATTGATGCGCTGGAACAATTTATCGTTGAGCATGATCGCATCGCTGTGGGCGGCCATTTTTGGCGCCAGCTCGCGTTCCAGGCCCTGGATGGTGTCATTCGTGTTGGAACCGGACATCACCGAAAACACGGTGCGCACGCGGCCCAGCAACTGGCCCGAGCGTTCCATGGCAACGATGGTGTTGTCAAACGTGGCTGCCTTGGGATTGTTGGCGATGGCATTGATTTCTGCCAGATGCGCAGCCATGCCGGCCGTAAAGGCGGGTGCGTAATCGGCGTCCTGCACCTTGTCGAACGGCGGGTAATGGAAGGGCAGCGCGCTCACTTGCGCAAATGGATTCGAGGCAGGCAAGGCTGCCGCTACGACAGTGCTCGAGGCAGTGACTGGCGCGTTGGTGGCGGCAAAAGCGGCTGGCGCCAGCATCAGGCTGGCGGCGATGACGAGCAGGGTTGGACGGGTCATGACTTCTTTCAAAGAGCGCAAGAGAGCCGCGATTGTGTCGCGGGCCAACTTGAAATCATAACAGCATGACACTCTTGCGTCACTCGCAACTACCGATGGTATCGAAGCCTGCGCTGATGAACGGTTTTCATCTACTACGTATCAAAACATCTGTTCAATAATGCGGCGGGCGCTCGTTGACCACTCCGCCATTGGCTTGCTGCGCGCCATCGCGCACATGTTCACCCAGCTTGTGCAGCATGGTTTCCAGCTGGTCGATGCGGCGCCCTTGCTGATACACCATCTGGTTCAAGGATTCGACCAGGTCTTCCTGCTGCGCCAGCTTGATTTCGATATCGACAAAGCGCACTTCCATCTGTTCTGCATTTTCCATAGTACTCACGATGATTCCTGGCATCAAAGACGCATTTTACCGCCCGCACTTGCGAGGCAGGTCAAACAGCATGCGCTTTACCGCAAATAGGCTGCCATTGTTCGCTATTCTCGCTTCAATCACGGATAAAACCGCTTGATGCATGAGAACAAACGATTACAATGGATACGCCAACTGTTCCAATTGAAGCAGCGCCGCCTGCGCTGTCCCTGATCGACACGCGCAAGACCGCCGAATATCGCCGCTGGGAAGATAAGCTGCATGACGTGGCGGCAGCCGCCATCGACGCCCGCATCAAGAACTTGCAGCACGGTAAAAAGGCGATTGGAGTGCAGTAGGTGCAGGCGTGTGCGAATTGCGCTTTTTACAGACGGGGCCCGGATGGCGCGTGTATTTTCACGAAACCAATCTGGGAACCTTGATCTTGCTGCTACTTGGCGGAGACAAGTCGAGCCAGCAGCGCGACATCAAAAAAGCCCAGGCGATACTGAAAGAACTGAAAGCCCGGCAAGCAGCCATCCGCAAACACAAGGCAGCAGCGGGCAACTCACCAGGAGTGCGTAAAAAATGAATTCTTCCCTCAACAGCGACAGCTTCGACCTGGACGATCTCGAAGCGCTGGGGCTCACCCCCTTCGACCCCACCCAACACCTGAGCAGCAAGGAAGCGGTGGCCGCCTACATGAGTGAAATCGTGGCCACCGGCAATGCCGATCTGTTCCGCGCGGCGATGAGCGACGTGGTGCGCGCCTACGGCATGGGCAAGGTGGCTGCGCAAGCCGATATCACGCGGGAAGGCGCGTATAAAGCCTTGCGCGCAGGTAGCAAACCACGCTTCGAAACCATCCTCAGCCTGCTCGATGCACTGGGCATGCAGTTTGCCATCGTGCCCAAACCCCAGCATGAGAGCGGGGCAATCTGAGCTTATGCCTTGGGCGTATTCAACAAGGCTTTCATACGGGCCAATCGCTCCTTCGGTGAAATCACTTCCGCTTCCGTCGGCACGGCGTCGCCCACGTCGAGCTCCATTTCCTTGATAAAACGCGACGGATCGCAATGGACTTGTTCGCCGGCCCGCTTGCGCTTCTTGCACCAGCTGACGTGCAAGGTGCGCTGGGCGCGCGTAATACCGACGTACATCAAACGGCGCTCTTCCTGGATGCGCGCGCCCATCGTTTCAGCTGGTGCATCGGCATCGCCCTTGTGCGGCAAGATGCCCTCTTCCACGCCGACCAAAAATACGTGCGGAAACTCCAGGCCTTTCGACGCGTGCAAGGTGGACATGCGCACCGCGTCCTGCTCTTCATCCTTGCCCTCCAGCATGGTCATCAGGGCCACCATCTGCGTCAGTTCCAGCACGTTTTTTTCTTCGCCGTCACGCTCCTTGCCGCCACGGCCACGATCCTTCAGCCAGTTGACGAATTCCAGTACGTTTTGCCATTTGCTTTGCGCCTGCCGTTCTTCAAACGCGTCGTAGAGATACGATTCGTAATGGATTTCCTTCATCATGTCGTCCAGCACTTCAGCCGCGTTATCACCGCTGCCGGCCGGACCCGGACGGCTGGCGCGCGACTCCAGGTCATTGATGAAGTTGCAGAAATCGCGCAACGGACCCAGCTGGCGGTCCGTCAGCTTGGCTTCGATGCCCCCCTTGAACACGGCCTGGAACAGCGAACACTGCCACTGGCCTGAAAACGCGCCCAGCACTTCCAGGGTCGATTGGCCCACACCACGGCGCGGCGTGGTCACGGCGCGAATAAAAGCCGGGTCGTCGTCTTCATTGGCCAGCAGGCGCAAATAGCTGATGATGTCCTTGATCTCGGCCTTGTCGAAGAAACTCTGGCCACCGGAAATCGTGTACGGAATACGTTCCTTGCGCAAACACTGCTCGATGATGCGGGCCTGGTGGTTGCCCCGGTACAGAATCGCGTAATCGGAAAATTTGTTCTTGCGCTCGAAATGGTCGGCCGAAATCATGATGGCGACCTGTTCCGCTTCCTGCTCGTCGGTCTGCATGCCCAGCACCTTGATCGGCTCGCCCAGGCCATGTTCGGACCACAGCGACTTTTCAAACAGCTTCGGGTTGTTGCCGATGACGGCATTGGCCGCGTTCAGGATGCGCATGGTGGAGCGGTAATTCTGCTCGAGCTTGATGACGCGCAAATCGGGGAAGTCCGTCTCCAGCGTTTTCAGGTTTTCCACGGTGGCGCCGCGCCAGGCATAGATCGCCTGGTCGTCGTCACCCACGGCCGTAAACATCGGCTTTTTACCGATGCCGGTCACCATCAGTTTCACCAGTTCATACTGGCACGTGTTCGTATCCTGGTATTCATCGACCAGCAGGTAGCGCAAGCGGCGCTGCCACTTGTCGCGCACGGCGCCGTTGTTGCGGAACAATTCCACCGGCAGACGGATCAAGTCATCGAAATCGACGGCCTGGTAGGCGGACAAGGTGGCCACATAGCTGCGATAGATGCGCGCCGCATTGGCCTCGTCCTCATCCTTGGCTTGCGCCAGCGCCGTATCCGGGTCGATCAAGCCATTTTTCCACAGCGACATGGCGGTCTGGATCTGGCGGATGATCTGTTTATCGGTGGTGATGGCCAGGTCTTGCACCAGCGAAAAACAATCGTCGCTATCCATGATGGAAAAGCGGTCTTTCAGCCCCACGCCATTGGCTTCCTGGCGCAAAATCTTCACGCCCAGTGAATGGAAAGTGGACACCGTCAATTGCTTGGCTTGCCGTGGCTGTTTTAACAGTTTGGCGATGCGTTCCTGCATTTCCAGCGCTGCCTTGTTGGTGAACGTCAACGCAGCGATGGTGCGCGGGTCGTAGCCCCGGTCTTCGATCAGGTGGGCGATCTTTTGCGTGATCACCCGCGTCTTGCCCGAGCCAGCACCCGCCAGCACCAGACACGGGCCGTCGAGATAGGTAACCGCTTCGCTTTGGGGAACGTTAAGACCGAATTGTGGCGCTTTGGACATCAGGGTATTTCCGGAGGGAACAGCAGCCCATTGTAACAGTCTCGTGCATGCTATTTGCAGTCTGGGCTGCGCCCAAAAAGAGGGCAATGGTATTGATAAATAACGCATTGCCATCATCTTGGCCGATTGCATCTGTGCGGCAAAGCCTGGCCTGGAGTACCATTCCGCCTATATCGCCCCTGCGTTCCAACTTACCAAATGGCAGCCCTATGAAATTTGAACACCTGATAGAAATCAACGATCCACTCAATCCGCTGATCGACACCCTGAGCCTGGAGCAAGTCTGGCGCGGCCTGGTGCTGCGCGCGGAATCGCCAAAGCTGTTCGTGCCGCATCTGGACGAGTGCCAGATCAGCGAGCGGGGCGGCAGCGGCTTTTCGCGCCGCCTGCGCTACGGCGAACTGGTGATCGAAGACAAGGTGATCCTGGTGCCGCAGATGCAGGTGCGCTATGAAGTAGCGGCGCAGAAAGATATCAGCGCTTCGTCGCTGGTCATGACGATCGAGATGCCTGATGAAGCAAGCCTGTGGGTACGGTTCCAGTACGACGATGGCCACGACGCCGCCACCGATGCGGCCAACGCCATGTACGATGAATTCCGCCGCTCTGCCTATCAGGAATCGGATATCGATACGGTACGTATCTTGCGTGAACTGGCGGCCGAGGGCCGCCTGGATACGGATTTGCTCAATTAATTTGCTCAGCTAAGCCTGCATCAGGCAACTTGCCTGCCTGATTTGCGGCGTGTCATGAAGCCCAGCAAGCCCAGGCCGGCCAGCAGCATGGCATAGGTTTCAGGTTCGGGTATCACTGCTACTTGTACCTCGTTGATACCCCAACCCTCGTCGCCCAGGCCCTGCGCATTGCCCGCGTAGGAAAACGTGATCGAATTAGTGCCATAAACGAACTGGATAGGAAGACTGAAATCGGCCGTGCCACCTGCGCCACGGCCGTTCGACACGGCATTCACAGTGGCATTGTACGGATTAAAGTAAAACACATTATTGCCACCGCCACCCAGGTCCCAGCTACCCGACAACACGGTGACTCCATTGACCTGCAAGCTGAAAACATCGGTATATCCATTCCCGTCGCCGTCCAGCGTCCCATAACCCTGAAGCTGGAAATTCAACCATCCCGGGCCAGACTTGGTGGAAAACGTATCGGTGAGCTGGCCCGGGCTGGCTAATGCCCCCAAGCCACTGTGGTTGGTATTAAATGCTGTGTAGATATAATACTCGGGGTAGGGAAACGAAGTGGCCTTGGCCGATACGGTAGCGGCCAGCAACACTATCAGGCAGATCAGTTTTTTCATCGCTAAGCTCCAATGAGATTGTAGTCATAGCCTATGTCTGAAAAACGGAAAACTAGCGCAAGCGCGCAGATATTTGCCATCCATGGTAATCGTATTTCTGTAAATAATAGTAAGTATTTTTGACAACAAAAACAACTGTGCACTGGCTATTTACACAAATAAATTACCATTAATACAACGACACTGGAAACTTAAACGACGAGCAATCATCAAGGTCCCGGCGTGCAATCGGCACAGTCAGCCACATGCTCAGGTTCCGTATCGAGATGTACCACCAGCGTGCGCAGCGCAGTACGTACGCCTTCTTCGATGACGGGGTGGTAAAACGGCATGTCGAGCATGGCGGGTACCGTCAGTTCTGCCTGACAAGCCCACGCCAGCAAATGACCGAGGTTTTCAGCACGCGGACCGATCATCTCGGCGCCCAGGAAACGCTTGCTGCCGAACTCCGCGTAGACGCGCAGCAGCCCCTGGTTTTGCAGCATCACGCGGCTGCGGCCCTGGTTGCTGAATGACACGCTGCCCATGGCAAAGTGGCCCGAATGGCTGATCGACAATTGCTGGTAAGTGGCGCCCACGGTAGCGATCTGCGGCTCGCTGAAAGCAATCGCCAGCGGCGTGCGCCGCAGGCCCGGCGTCACTTGCGGATAACGCGCTGCATTGTCGCCCGCGATGCGCCCCTCGTCGGCCGCTTCCGGCAACAGCGGCAGCTCGTTGTCGGCATCCCCGGCGATGAAAATCGAACTAGTGCCGCATTGCATGGTGTGCTTGTCATACACGGGGATGCCATGACGGTCGAGCTCAATCTGCGCCTTTTCCAGGCCAATATTGTGCACATTCGGGCTACGCCCGATGGCGGCCAGCAAGTACTCGAAAGACTCGGTTTTTTCCTGCCCCTCGCCATCGCGGCTGGTGACCAGCACGCCGATGCCGTCTGACGCCTTTTCCACCTTGGCCACGCTGGTCTGGAAGCGGATGTCGAGTTCTTTTGCCAGCACCGTGGCTGCTTCCTGCAAGACCAGCGGATCAGTCAATTGCGCCAGCTTGCTCCCGCGCGCAAACACCGTCACGCGCACGCCCAGTCGGGCCAGCGCCTGGCCCAGTTCCAGGCCGATCACGCCACTGCCCACTACCGCCACCGAAGCGGGCAAATCAGTCCAGTCGAACACGGCGTCGCTGTTGATCACGCGCTCGCCCGCGACCTGCCATTCGGGCGGCACGATGGGCGTGGAACCGGTAGCGATCACCACGCTGCCCGCTTCGACGATGGTATGTTGATCCACCTGCAATTTGTTTGGCGCAAGGAAGCGCGCATGGCCCTGCAGTTTTTCAACATCGGGAATCGCTTCGACCCCTTCGAGCACGAAGCCGACAAAGCGGTCGCGCTCGCTACGCACGCGTGCCATCACCTGCTTGCCATCGATACGTGCGGGGCCAGGATATACGCCAAACGCGGGCGCGGCTGCCACCGCATGTGCCGCTTCAGCGGCGGCGATCAGTAATTTACTGGGCATGCAGCCCACGCGCGCGCAGGTCGTGCCGTAGGGGCCGCTTTCTATCATCACCACACGCTTGCCATCGAGGCGCGCCGCCCTGTGGGCCGTCATGCCTGCCGTACCGCCGCCGATCACGGCCACATCCACTTGTATCGTCTTCATGTCTCTGCCCATCCCGCTGTGTTGGTGTGTTTGCGAGCATCGATACTACTCTTTTGCCGAAAATAAGGTTTTACTTTACGGCAACACATGCATTAGTATTACTAATCATTCTCAAAATTTATAAGCACCGCTAATGGGATCACTCGATTATCGCGCGCTGGCCGTGCTGGACGCCGTTGCCAGCCATGGCAGTTTCGACAAGGCCGCCCTGGCTTTGGGCATCACCCAGTCCGCCGTCTCGCAGCGCATCAAGGCGCTGGAAGACGCCAGCGGGCGCTTGCTGATCATCCGTGGCCAGCCGGCCGTGCCGACGGGTCTGGGCCAACGCCTGATCGTGCATCACCGCAACGTGAAATTGATGGAAGCATCGCTCGATATCGACCTGGGCAATAGCGTCAGCATGCCGGAAATCGCCATCGCCATCGATGCCGACAGCCTGGCTACCTGGTTCCCCGACACCTTGCCCGCGCTGCTGGCGCCGCCCCGCTGCCAGCTCGACGTGCGCCTGGCCGACAGCGATGCCGCCCTGCAAATGGTGCGCGACGGTAGCGTGTTTGGCTGCGTGGCGGCGGCCAGCACGCCAGCCGATGCCGCGGCGGCTACCAGCGTGACGCCGCTGGGCACCTTGTCGTATGTCTGCGTAGCAACGCCCGTATTTGCGGGGCACTGGTTCGGTGATGGTTTTTCGCGCGAGGCGGTATTGCTGGCGCCAGCCGTGGTGGGCCAGCATGGCTTGCTGGCGCGTTTCCTCAGCGAACAACTGGGCATGCGCGAGCCCTTCCCGCATCACACCTTGCCGGTGGAAAGCGCGCGCCGGGCCTGCCTCCAGAATAACCTGGCCTATGGCTTGATGCCGCAGCGGCTGGCCGCGCAGGCGCTGGCCACGGACAGGCTGGTGAACTTGCTGCCGGGACGTACGCTGGACCTGCCCCTGAGCTGGCATGCCTGGGCGCTCGATACGCCATTTACCAAGTTGCTGTCGGAACAGATCATCAAGGCTGGCCGCGATTATCTGGACTGATTAAATATCGAGCGGATCGACTTCCAGCGACCATTTCACGCGCGTCTTCATGGCCCGCAGCACCGTCAGCCATTCTTTCAGGAACGCTTGCAGCGCCGGCCGGGAAGCGGACTCCAATAGCAGCTGGGCACGGTCCACATTGTAGACGCGCGTCATGCTCATCGGAATCGGATCATTGATGGTGATCTGCGGATGGACCATGCAATCCTTGGCCGCCTGCAAGAACTCGATGGCGGTGGCCAGTTCCGGCGCTTCGGCGCGCAGCAGGGCCTGGAACAGATACGGCGGCAGCGCTGCCTGGGCCCGTTCTTCCAGCAGGCTGGTGGCGAAATGATCGTAATCGTGGTTGACCACGGCGTCGTACAGCGGATGGCGCGCATAGCGCGTCTGTATCAGCACTTCGCTAACGCTGCCGCCTTCCGTCTGCGCGGCGCGGCCAGCCCGGCCCGCCACCTGCATCAGCTGCGCAAACAAACGCTCGCTGGCCCGGTAATCCTGTGAAAACAGGGCCGTATCGGGATTCAAAATTCCCACCAAGGTCAGTTTTTTAAAATCGTGGCCCTTGGCCACCATTTGCGTGCCGATCAGGATATCGACTTCGCCGCGGTGCACGGTGTCGAAGGCCTCTTGCGCGCTGCCCTTCTTGCGCGTGGAATCGGCGTCGATGCGCAGGATGCGCGCTTCGGGAAACAGTTGCTGCAGCCCCTCTTCCACCCGCTGCGTACCGCGTCCCAGCGGCTGCAGATCGACGTTGCCGCAAGTAGGGCAATGACGGGGAATCCGCAATTCCAGGCTGCAATGATGGCAGCGTAAACGGTGCTCGGGCTTGTGCAGCACCATGAACGAGGTACAGCGCGTGCAATTGCTGATCCAGCCGCACGATTCGCAGCAGATCACGGGAGAGTAGCCGCGCCGGTTCAAAAACAGCAGCGATTGCTCGCCGCGTTCCATGCGCAACTTCAGGGCTGCCACCAGGTGCGACGTGAGGCCGTCTTTCGGCTTGTCGCGCTCCATGTCGAGCACTTTTACGCGTGGCAAGACGGCATTTTTGACGGCCCGTTCGCGCAATTCCAGCTTGCGGTAGCGTCCTGTCTGCGCGTGGTGCCAGCTTTCCAGCGACGGCGTGGCCGAACCAAGCACGATAGGAATCTGCAATTGCCAGGCGCGCCACACGGCCAGATCGCGCGCCGAATAACGCAAGCCTTCCTGCTGCTTGTAGGAAGGATCGTGTTCTTCGTCGATCACGATCAATTTTAATTTCGGCAAGGAAGCCAGCACGGCCAGGCGCGTGCCCAGCACGATGCGCGCCTGGCCCTGGTGCGCGGCAAGCCAGTGCAGCATGCGTTCGCCTTCCGACAGGCTGCTGTGCAAGGTAGCGAGCATGACGCCGGGAAAACGTGCGCGTATATTGCCTTCCAGCTGGGGCGTGAGGTTAATTTCCGGCACCAGGATCAGGATCTGCGCGGCGTCTTCGCGCGCCAGCACCTGTGCGCAGGCTTGCAGATAGACTTCCGTCTTGCCGCTGCCCGTCACGCCATACAGCAAGGTCGGCTTGAACCCCTGCGCGCCACCGATGGCGTCAGCCGCTTCCTGCTGGGCCGGGTTCAGGGCCGGCATGTTCAAGGGCGTGCCGTCATGGGTGTCGGGCAACTTGGCCAGCTTCTTGATGGCGCGGTCCAGCGCCACGGTGGTCAGGACGCGCAAGTTTTTCGGCAATCCGGGCAAGGCGACTTCACCGAGCGGACGCTGATAATAATCGGCGGCAAAGGCAGCCAGCGCCAGCCATTCGCGCGACAGCGGCGCCAGCTGCGAGCGCACGGCCAGCACCTCCTTCAGCTTTGCATCGGGCACATCCGTGCTATCGGCGATGCCGACGATCAGTCCGGCCACTTCGCGGCGGCCAAACGGCAGCAGCGCCAGCTGGCCCACCTGCGGCAGCGGCGCATCACCGTCGCTACGCCAACGATAGTCGAACACGGCGTTCAGGGGCGTATCGAGCGCGATTTGAAGGATGCACTGCCTGAATATGCCCTGCGTCATGAGTCTTGCCTATCTTGATAAAAAAATCGCGCACGGCGATGCCACGGTCCACGCGCCAGCCGGCCATGATACTTGGTCTATCCATCGAATACCCAAGTACGCGTGCTGGCAGCTGCGCCGGGGAAAAACAGGCCACCCGCCGCCTGAAGATAATTCTGTGGATAACTTTGTGGACAAAGCAAAATTAACTTCCAGAATAATGTGGATATAAAATTTTCATCCGCGTCAAGGGGGGCACGAAATAAAAATTAAGCCTTTAAAATCAGTCACTTGAAAATCCACTCCCCGGAGAGGAAAAATAACTGGACTCTGCCGGCTTCTGTGCATAACTGAACTATTCTTAAAAATTTTTACGCCATAATGACGGCAATCGATTGCAACTATGGAAAGCAAAAGCTTGCCAAAATCATCATGCAATGCAACATAAACCTCAAGTGAAACCTTAACAGTGACGCTAAGTGCCGGTTAACAAAATACTTTTCTTTTTTATCCACAGAATCTGTTGATAACTTTGTGGACAAGGAAGGAATAAGGCATCTAGCCCGGAGAACAACCTTGCCAGATACCGCCGGACATGCCCGGACAATAAAAAATTACGCCTTACAAATCAAACACTTGCAACACCTCCCCGGGCTAGGATTTTTCACTGCCTATTATTTCCGCAGTAAAAAAAATTGTGCATAAGTCGCCCTTGCATGTTGCAGTGCCAAATAAAAAAGCAGGCTTCCCGAGGGAAAACCTGCCTTGGCATCGCCGGGCGCCGCCGGCGCCCGTGCTGAACGGCTTGCTTATTTGGCCACTGCCTGGCCACTGCGCATGGCGCGGCTCATGCTGTGCACGGCCTCGACCATGGCGGCCACCGATTCCGGCGGCGTAAACTGGGAAATACCGTGGCCCAGGTTGAATACGTGGCCGTTGCCTTCCGCTGGCGCACCAAAGGCGTTGAGCACTTTAGCCACTTCGGCGCGGATCTGGTCCGGGCTGGCGAACAGGATGGCAGGGTCGAGGTTGCCCTGCAAACCGACTTTATGGCCCACCAGCTGGCGCGCACGTGTCAGGTTGACTGTCCAGTCCAGACCCACGGCGTCGGCGCCGATGTCGGCGATCTGCTCGATCCACTGGCCACCACCCTTGGTAAATACGATGGCGGGAATCTTCACGCCATCCTTGTCGCGTTTCAATTGCGCCACCACTTGCTGCATATAGGCCAGCGAAAATTCCTGGTAGGCGCCATCGGCCAGCGCACCGCCCCAGGAATCAAAAATCATCACGGCTTGCGCGCCGGCATCGATCTGCGCATTCAGGTATTGCGCCACCGAGGTGGCGTTGATCGCCAGGATGTGGTGCATCAGGTCCGGGCGGTTGTACAGCATCTTCTTGATGGTATGGAACTCTTTCGAGCCGCCGCCTTCCACCATATAACAAGCCAGAGTCCATGGGCTACCGGAAAAACCGATCAACGGCACGCGGCCGTTCAATTCCGTGCGGATTTGCGTGACGGCATTAAAAACGTAATCGAGCGAGGCCAGGTCCGGCACTTGCAAGGCTTTGACGTCTTGCTCGGTGCGCAGCGGACGCTCGAACTTGGGGCCTTCGCCATCGGCGAAATACAGGCCCAGGCCCATCGCATCAGGCACCGTCAGGATGTCGGAAAACAGGATGGCGGCGTCGAGCGGAAAGCGCTCCAGGGGCTGCAAGGTGACTTCGGTGGCGTAATCGGGGTTCTTTGCCAGGCCCAGGAAGGAACCGGCCCGCTCGCGCGTGGCGCGGTATTCGGGCAGGTAGCGGCCCGCCTGGCGCATCAGCCACACGGGCGTGTGCTCGGTCGGCTGGCGCAACAAGGCGCGCAAGAAAGTATCGTTCTGGAGCGGAGCAAATTGTGGCATAGCGGGCAATCGGGCTTGAAGAAGCAGTATTATCGCATCCAATCGATGCTGAATCATTGATTCCAGTGCTCGTTTGCAGCATTTGCCGCATAGACAATAGCTTTCACTGTCCCGTCCCTTCCATTATGATGATGAACGCCGCCACGCTGCACCACGCCGCCGGGCGGCGTTCTCGCCCACCACCACACGGAGCCTGCATGACATCGATCCCATCCCGTACGACCGCCCCTTACGGCGCCTGGCCTTCGCCGATCAGCGCCGCGCTGGTGGCCGCTGGCGCCTCGCCACTGACGCAACTGGCCCTGGGCGGCGCGGATGGCAGCGATGTTTACTGGCTCGCTGGCCGCGCCAGCGAAGCGGGCCGTAATACCTTGCTGCGCCAGCGCGGCGCGCGGGTTGATGAATTGACACCGGTGCCGTTCAATGTGCGCACGCGCGTGCATGAATATGGCGGCGGTGCCTACGTGGTCGATGGCGATACCGTGTATTTTTCACATTTTGCCGATAACCGCCTGTATCGCCAGGCCGGCGACAGTGCGCCCGAAGCGTTCAGCGCCGGCGGCACCACGCGGCATGCCGACTTCATCGTCGACCATGCGCGCAGCCGCCTGATCGCCGTGCGCGAACAGCATCCCGAGCTAGGCCACGCCCATCCTGAAAACAGCCTGGCCGCCGTACAGTTTGATGGCAGCGAAACGGTGCTGGCGCGCGGCCACGATTTTTATGCGGCGCCGCGTTTGTCGCCCGATGGCAGCCAGCTGGCCTGGATCAGCTGGGACCATCCGCGCCTGCCGTGGCAAGGCACGGAGCTGTGGCTGGCCGACGTGCACGCCGATGGCAGCCTGGGTTCGCCGCGCCTTATCGCCGGTGGCGAGCGTGAATCGATTTGCCAGCCGGAATGGTCGCCGAATGGCTTGCTGCACTTTGTTTCCGACAGCAGCGGCTGGTGGAATCTATACCGGTTGCATGGCGCCGATATCGAGGCGCTGTGCCCGATGGAAGCGGAATTTGCCACGCCGCACTGGACCTTCGGCGGCTCCATGTACGGTTTCCTGTCGTCCGACGAGATCATCTGCACCTATATCCAGCAAGGGGTCAGCCACCTGGGGCAATTAACCATAGGCAGCGCCAAGCTGGAAACCATTGCCCACCCGTACCAGGAGATCCGCGAACTGCGCGTGGGACCGGGCTTTGTGGCCTTGCTGGGTGGCAGCCCTACCATCGCGCTGGAACTGGCCCGTATCGACTTGTCGAACAATGAACTGGAAGTGCTGGCCCAGTCGATTACCGAGTTGCCTGCGCTCGACTACCTGTCCGTGCCGCGCAGCCTGAGTTTCCCCAGCAATCACGGCCGCACGGCGCACGCCTTCTTTTACCCGCCGCACAATGTGGACGTGCAGGCGCCCGAGGGCACCTTGCCTCCTGTCATCGTCATCAGCCATGGCGGCCCGACCAGCATGGCCAGCAACACCTTGAAACTGGCGACGCAGTACTGGACCAGCCGCGGCATCGGCGTGCTGGACGTCAACTACGGCGGCAGCAGCGGTTTCGGCCGCGAATACCGCGATGCGCTCAAGGGGCAATGGGGCATCGTCGACGTAGAAGACTGCATCGCCGGCGCACGCTACCTGACCGCCCATGGCCTGGCCGACCCGGAACGCCTGATCATCCGTGGTGGCAGCGCGGGCGGGTTCACCACCCTGTGCGCCCTCACCTTCCACGATGTGTTCAAGGTGGGCGCCAGCTATTACGGCGTATCCGACCTGAAGGGGCTGGACCTCGATTCGCACAAGTTCGAAGCACGCTATACCGATTACCTGATCGCTTCCCAGCCACAAGCCGAAGTGCTGTACCGCGAGCGCTCACCGATACACCACACGGATAAATTGTCGCGTCCCATGATTTTCCTGCAGGGCCTCGATGACAAGGTAGTGCCGCCGCAGCAATCCGAGCTGATGGTCGACGCCTTGAAGGCGCGCGGCGTGCCGGTAGCCTATGTGCCATTGGAAGGCGAAGGCCATGGTTTCCGCAAGGCAGAAAACATCGTGCGCACCCTGGACGCGGAGCTGTATTTTTATCAGCGCGTGCTGAAACTGACCACGCCTGCCGGCGAGGCGCCTGTGCACATCGATAATCTGCCTGCCTGATTTTTTTCACCGTCACACCAACGCGGAAGCCGCATGACCGACCAGCATTTGCTCACCGAATTTAACGCGCTGGAACAGCACGACAAAATGATTTTGGCCTTGCTGGCCATCGCTGGCGAGCCGGTCGGCAAGCATGCCGTGTATGAACATTTGCAGCGCGCCAATGTGGTCGAACCGGACGGCACGCCATTCACCCTGGCGGTCGTCACCGGCATGCTGCAGCGCCTGGCCCGTCTGGCGTATGCGGAAGAAGTGGTGGGACGCGGTTTTGCCTGCGCTGCCAGGCTGCGCTGGCCCGCCATGCACGCCGCTATCGAACACCTGGTGTTTCGCGACCTGTGCCAGGCTATCGAGCTGATCAATCCCGTGCGCCGCAACTGGGATGGTTATGTGGAATTGCGCAGTTACCGCCAAGGCGTGGCGCGTTTGCGCATTGCATTGCTGCGCAATGACGAGAGACGCCAGGTGGCCGCCATCCTGGCCGCGTGCATGGCCTGTTATGAAGCGCAGCAACTGCATCCGCTGATCGAGATTTTCGGCCGTCCATTCGAGCCGGACATGTTGTCCTTCGTCGTGCCCCAGCTGCAAGATGAAATCCTGGCCGTGCTGCTGGCCCATGCACCGCGCGAACCGGCAACGGCGCAAGCCATCCGCAGCTATGCACGTACACATTACACACACCAGACCGACGCGGGCGACCATATCGCCGCCGCCCTGCCGCTGGCCCTGGCCGAAGACGCCATGCTGTGCGGTGAGCTCGACAGTGCAGCACAATACCTGGCAGGCCAGCAAGGGCCGCAGGCGCTGTTTATCGATAGCAGCATTGCCGTCTTGCGCGGCGAACACATGCACGCCATGGCGGGCTTTGAAACAGCCTTGAAGGGACTACGCAAGGAAAGCGGCAAACGCAAGCTGTGTTTTACGGGCATAGGCGGCCACCTGTATGTGCTGGCCTTGTTGCGCAGCAATGACGCCAAGGCCTTGAAAGCGGCGGAAAGCTATCTCGATATCGCCCTGCACGCGCAGCCCAACCATGACAGCGTGGTCTACCAGCAACTAAGCATGCTGCGCCAGGTGCGCGCCGGTACCATGCAGGCGGACATCATTCCTACGCGTAATTGGGAAACGGGGCTGCAGGCGCAACTGTTCCAGGCCTTGCTGTACTACTGGCTGGCCCTGCCGCAATTGAGCGAGCGCAAAGCCCAGTTGCATGCGCTGGTGCAGCACGCCGATAGCGCCGGCTATGACTTGATCGCGGCGCAAGCAGCCGGCCTGCTGGGCTTGATGGGTGAACCGGTACAGGAGCGTTATGCCACGGCCAAGCGGGCGCAACACGGCTTGACGGACATGGCGCCCTGGTTCGAGCGCCAGGAAGCTTGGCAGCGCCAGCTGAGCGCCCTGATCAATCTGCAGCAAAACGCCCCACTTGAAACGCCGGCCAATATCTCGCGCCTGGTGTGGCTGGTAGCGTTCGATGCGCGCCATGGCATCACGGAAGTGGAAGTACGCGAGCAGAAACGCGATGCCCGCGGCGGCTGGAGCAAGGGCCGCGCCATGGGCTTGAAGCGCCTGGCCGAAGAAGCTAACGAGATCGATTTCCTGTCGCCACAAGACGCGCGCGCGGCTGGCAGCATTTCGCCCTTCAAACAATATTATTCGTCGGCGCCCCGCTATGAAATCGAGCCCGACAAGGCGGCCGTGCTGCTGGTCGGCCACCCGCTGGTATTCTGGCTCGATGCGCCCGAGACGCGTGTGGAATTGCTGGCCGGCGCACCTGAACTCTTGATCAAGTCGCATGGCGGCCAGCTGTGGCTGGGCTTGCAGCCGCCGCTGCCCGACAATGGCAGCAGCGTGGTGGTGTCCAAGGAAACGCCGACCCGGCTGCGCGTGGTGCACATACTGGACGAGCACCGGCGCATCGGCGCCATCGTCGGCACAGGCTTGTCCGTGCCGCTGCATGCGGAAAAACAAGTATTGCAGGCGATCAGCGCCATCTCATCGATGGTGACCGTGCAATCCGATATTGGCGGCGGCGCCAGTGACGCCGAAGTCATCACGGCCGACCCGCGCCTGCACGTGCATCTGCTGCCCTACAGCCAGGGGCTGAAGATGCAAATCCTGGTGCGCCCGCTGCTCGACAATGGCGCCTATTACGCGCCCGGCAGCGGCGCCGAAAGCGTGTTTGCCGACGTGGCAGGGCGGGCCGTGCAGGCGCGCCGCGACCTCAATGCGGAACGCGAAGCGCAGCGCCAGCTGATCGGAAAATGCCTGGTGCTGGAAGAGGCCGAGGAAGAGCACGGCGAGTGGCTGCTGGGCCAGCCTTCGCTGTGCCTGCAGCTGCTGGTGGAACTGCAGGAACTGGATCCGGCCGGCATCGTGCTGGCCTGGCCCGAAGGAGAATCGTTCCGCGTCTCCAAGCGTATCGAGAGCGGCCAGATGCGCCTGAACATCAAGAGCGAGAAAGACTGGTTTGCCGCCAGCGGCGAAGTGCAGATCGATGAAAACAAGGTGATGGATTTGCGCGCCCTGCTCGACTTGATGCAGAACAACAAAAGCCGTTTCGTAGCCCTGGGCGACAACCAGTTCCTGGCCCTCAGCGATGAATTGCACCGCCGTTTATCGGAACTGGCAGCGTATGGCGAAACCCACGACGATGGTGTACACGTGCATCCGCTGGCAGCGTTCGCGCTGGAAGAGCTGGCCCATGATGCGGGCGGCGTGAAAGCCGACAAGCTGTGGCGCGAGCACTTGCTGCGCCTGCGCGAACTGGACGAGTACCAGCCGCAATTGCCCAGCACCTTGCAGGCGGACTTGCGCGACTATCAGCTGGCCGGTTTCACATGGCTGGCGCGCCTGGCGCACTGGGGCGTGGGCGCCTGCCTGGCCGATGACATGGGCCTGGGCAAGACTTTGCAGGCGCTGGCCTTGATCCTGGCGCGCGCGCCGAATGGACCCACGCTGGTGGTCGCGCCCACCTCCGTGTGCATGAACTGGATCAGCGAAGCGCAGCGCTTTGCGCCCACCTTGAAGGTCAAACTGTTCGGCAGCGGCGACCGCGCCGGCATGCTCGACAATGTGGGAGCTTTCGACCTGGTGGTGGTCAGTTATGGCTTGCTGCAACAGGAGGCGGCCATGTTTGCCGGCGTGCACTGGCATAGCATCGTGCTCGATGAAGCGCAGGCGATCAAGAATGGGGCCACCAAGCGCTCGCAAGCGGTGATGGCGCTGCAAGGCGACTTCCGCATGGTGGCCAGCGGCACGCCGCTGGAAAACCATCTGGGCGAATTGTGGAATCTGTTCCGCTTCATCAACCCCGGTTTGCTGGGTACGCTGGACCAGTTCAACCTGCGCTTTGCCGGGCCGATCGAGAAAGACCAGGACAAGCGCGCGGCAGCTGGTGCGCGCCTGCGTTTGCGGCGTTTGATCGCACCGTTCATCTTGCGCCGGACAAAGACGCAAGTGCTGTCGGAATTGCCATCACGCACGGAAATCGTGCTGGAAGTGGAACTGTCGCCGCAGGAAACAGCGCTATACGAATCGCTGCGCCGCGAAGCGCTGGAAAAGCTGGCCATGGTGGAAGGACCGGCTTCGAAAAAAGCCATCCAGATCCTGGCCGAAATCATGAAGCTGCGCCGTGCCTGCTGCAACCCGCAACTGGTGGCGCCGGAACTGGGCCTGGCCAGCAGCAAGCTGGCAGCCTTCGCGGAACTACTGTCGGGCTTGCTGGAAAACCGCCACAAGGTATTGGTGTTCAGCCAGTTCGTCGATCACCTGAGCCTGATCCGCCAGCATCTGGAACAGCATGGCGTCAGCTATCAGTATCTCGATGGCGCCACGCCCATGCAGGAGCGCAAGCGCCGGGTCGATGCCTTCCAGGCGGGCGAAGGCGAAGTCTTCCTGATCAGCCTGAAAGCAGGCGGCATGGGCATCAACCTGACTGCAGCCGATTACGTGATCCATATGGACCCGTGGTGGAACCCAGCCGTGGAAGACCAGGCCTCGGATCGCGCCCACCGCATGGGACAATTGCGCCCGGTGACGATTTACCGCCTGGTAGCGAAACATACGATCGAGGAAGGCATCGTCGAATTGCACCAGCACAAGCGCGACCTGGCCGACAGTTTATTGGAAGGCAGCGACGCAGCCGCGCGCATGTCGGCCAGCGATATGCTGGGCATGTTGCAGGAAGGGCTGAAGAAGTAAAAAACACAAGGGCAAACCCCTTCCATGCGATGATGATTTTCCTTTTTTCTTTCCAGCACCATGACCGACTATATCGCCACCACTTCCGGCCAGCGCGCCACTTTTCTTTGCGGTAAATCCTGGACAGCTTACGCCGGCACTTTCGTGCTGGCCGTGCTGCTTTTCTTTGCCGCCCTGCCGCTGGCCTTCAAGTACAACTCGCGGGCCGCGCTGGTGGTGCTAATCGGCTCGGCGCTGATCGTCGGCTACCGCCTGCTGGTGATCCGCAGCGTGCAGCTGTATTACGACGAAGCAGGCGTATGGCTGGCCTCGGGCATCTTGCCGTGGAAGAAAAAGCTGCACGGCGTGAAGTGGCGCGACATGGATGAGGCTAGCTACGAAAGCAATTTCTGGAGCTGGCTGTTCCGCTCTTATACGGTACGCATCAGCCAGCGCTATACCAAGGAGACTGAAATTTTCGCCAGTGGCATGGCGCGCGGCAAGGATGCCGTGGCCAGCGTGAATGCGCGTCTGCAAGAAATGATAGGCAGCCATGCCGTCACCTTGTAGGCGCTAGCACAATTTCCCAACCGCAAAAATCTGCGCAGGCTTGGTAATTGATGCTAATCTTTGGGCCGTCCAGGCAAGCAAACCCACGTTAAAAATAATTGTTTGTTACTTATATTGTCAGGTTTTTATTCACTGATTTTTACAAATAACCAAATAATCAAGAGATTTGAGATGATGAAGAAGAATAAAGTTGCAATCGCTGCATTGATGATGGCCTTCACGATGGCGCCCGCCAGCGCTGCCAAGAAACCGCAAAAACATGGCAAGGCAGCCGCCAGCGCCAGCAAGAAAAAAGCCGTGGCAGCCGCCGCACCCGTCGCGGCAGAAAACAGCCGCGACCGCGCCATGAATAATCTAAGCGGCCAATTCCTGACGGCCCTGTGGCGCATCGATCCGGAAGCGGCGATTTCCGTCGGCAAATATGATGGCGCTGCCAACCTGACGATACCCGACGCAGCCAACCGCCAGGCGCGCCTGGCCTTCATCGATGAATGGCTGGACAAGTTCGGCAAGCTCGACGGCAGCAAAATGTCGCCCAAGCAGCGCACCGACCTGGCGCTAGTCACCAACAAGCTGCAATCGGACCGCTGGTATCTGACCACCTTCCGCGATTTCGAGTGGAATCCGGCCGAATACAACGTGGCCAGCACGATCGACTTTATCCTCAATACGGAATATGCATCCCAGCCGCAGCGCCTGCGTACCTTGCTCAAGCGCATCGCCACCGTGCCGCAATACTATGCGGCGGCGCGCGCCAACATCAATCACCCGACGCGGGAACACACCCAGCTGGCCATTGCGCAAAGCGCGGGCGTGTTGAGCGTGCTGGACGACCTGAACAAGACGGCGCAAGCGTCGATCCTGACGCCGACCGAGAAGCAGCTGTACAACGTGCGCATCACTGCAGCAAAGACGGCCGTGCAAGGCTATGCCAGCTGGCTGGGCGAGCAAGACGCCTTGCTGGCGCAAAACGGTGCGCGTTCCTTCCGTATCGGCAAGGAATTGTATGACCAGAAATTTGCCTACGATATACAAGCCGGCGTCAGCGCGGAGCAGATGTACCAGAAGGCCCTGGATGAGCGCGAAAAGCTGCTCACGCACATGGATAGCCTGTCCGACGAACTGTGGACCAAGACCATGGGCGATACGCCGAAACCAGCCGACCGCACGGCCAAGATCGGCATGGTGATCGACAAGCTGTCGAGCAATCATGTGGCGCCTGCCGACTTCGTGCCGGAAATCCGCCGCCAGATTCCCGAACTGCAAGCCTGGGTCACCAGCCACAACCTGCTGACCATGGACCCGAAAAAGCCGCTGGTGGTGCGTGAAACGCCGGCCTATCAACGCGGCGTGGCTGGCGCCAGCATCGAAGCGCCCGGCCCGTACCGTCCGCAAGACCGCACTTATTACAACGTGACGCCGCTCGATGGCGAAACGCCGGAACAGCAGGAAAGCAGTTTGCGTGAATACAATCACTGG
The DNA here is from genome assembly GCF_014200725.1 of Janthinobacterium silvisoli. Lineage (GTDB taxonomy): Bacteria > Pseudomonadota > Gammaproteobacteria > Burkholderiales > Burkholderiaceae_D > Janthinobacterium. Next base: position 56,098 of record NZ_JACHCL010000010.1, on the reverse strand, counting down.
ATCTTGCAAATCCTCAATATCCACGAAGCCATTCCCGGCCATTACACGCAGCTGATCTACGCCAACAAGTCGCCATCGCTGATCAAATCCATTTTCGGCAACGGCGCCATGGTCGAAGGCTGGGCCGTGTATGGCGAGCGCATGATGCTCGAGTCCGGTTATGGCGACAATGCGCCAGAAATGTGGCTGATGTACTCGAAGTGGAATTTGCGCAGCGTCACCAACACCATCCTCGATTACAGCGTGCATGTGCTGGGCATGACGGAAGAGCAGGCGCTCGACTTGCTGACACGCCAGGCCTTCCAGACCCCGCGCGAGGCGAAAGAAAAATGGCGCCGCGTCCAGCTGAGCTCCGTACAACTGACCAGCTATTTCAGCGGTTTCAGCGAAATCATGGACTTGCGCGAACAACGCAAGCAAGCCTTGGGCAGCAAGTTTGTGCTGAAGGATTTCCATGAGCAATTCCTCAGTTACGGTAGCGCACCGGTGAAAGTCATCAAGGAATTGATGCAGTAAACAAGACAGAGAATCGTTGGAAAGGGCGCTGCGGCGCCCTTTTTCATGGGCTTGTGCGTTCGTAAACCCAATGCTGGTACAAAGGACTACGCTCCTTGATGCCATCACCAACTATGCGGCACTGGCATTTGCCACTTTTTCTGCTAGGCTGAAAGGCAGGGAGCATCATGAACATGACCATCCAATTCGATACGCTCGATTACGCCAAAAAATTATCCTCTGCCGGTATCCCCGCACCGCAGGCGAAAGCCCATGCGGCCGCCTTGGGCAATGCGCTGGCGTCGTCAGCCGTGGCACGCGGTGAACTGTCTGCACTGGAACAAAACCTGCTGTCGGCAATCAAGTTCGGTGAACAGCAAATCCATGGCCAGCTCGAACGCATGGACTTGCGGCAAGGGGCAGACATGAAACATGTCTACTGGATGATGAGCACCCTGATCCTCTTGAACCTGGGTATCTTGAGCAAATTGACGTTGCAATAGCGTGCTGCAATAGCGTTCTGGGCTATCCATGAAAAAAGCCGCTGCTCCTCACGAATGCAGCGGCTTTTTCACGTCAGCAGCTAGAAACTCAGGAAGCTTCTTCCGGCGCTTGTGTGGCTTTCACAAAGATAGGCGCCACCAGCAAGCCCAGCTCAAACAGCAGCCACATGGGGATGGCCAGCGAAAACTGGCTGACCACGTCTGGTGGCGTCACGATGGCGGCGATCACGAAGGCGCCGACGATCACATAAGGGCGCATTTGCTTGAGCTTGGCAATGCTGACCAGGCCCATGCGCACCAAAATCACCACAACCACCGGTACTTCAAAGGTGGCGCCAAACGCCAAACACATCGACATGACGAAATCGAGATAATTTTCGATATCAGGCGTGACGGCAATCGAAGCAGGCGCGAAATTGCTAATGAAGTGAAACACGCGGCCAAACACAAAGAAATAACAGAAAGCCACGCCGGCGATGAACAGCAGCGACGAGGAAATTACCAGCGGCGCAATCAGGCGTTTTTCATGCGTGTACAAGCCAGGGGCGATAAACGCCCACAGCTGGTACAAGACCCAAGGCAAGGAAACAATAAAGCCCAGCAGCAAAGTCACCTTCATGGGAATCAGAAAGGGTGACACCACGCCGGTGGCGATCAGTTTCGAGCCGGCCGGCAGCGCGGCCAACATGGGCTCGGCGATGAAGTCATAGATGTGCGCGGCGCCTGGCCAGTAAAACAGCACGGCGCAGACGACGGCAAAGCCGATCGAGGCCTTCACCAGGCGGTTGCGCAGCTCGACCAGATGCGAAATAAACGTTTCTTCCAACGGGGCTTTGTTACTCATGAGTAAAAGGACGACGAGGAAGTGGTACTACGGGGACGGAAGCGGGCCACGCGCGCCGCGCCTGATTGCACATGCATCTTGCCGCCATGGCGGTGTTTGTACCAGCCAGGCACGGCCGAATTGCGCACCAGTTTTTTACGGCGGAATTCGCGCGCCTTGCGGGCCAGCTCATCCTTGGTGGCGCGCAACATCGCTTCATGCGCATCGCCACCCGGCTCGCCATAATGGTCGTTATTGCCGCGCCAGCTCTCTTCCATCGAAGAAATATTGCCAGAAATGGAATTTTCAAGGCCATGCATGGATTGCTCCACACTTTGCTTGACGGAATGGGCCGCGTCCTGCACTTCCTTCTGCAGATTTTTCAGCTCTTCCAATTCGATTTCACGGGTGACTTCGGATTTCACCTGATTCAGATAGCGCTGTGCGCGGCCATACAAGGTGCCGGCCATACGGGCCACTTTCGGCAACTTTTCAGGGCCGATGACTATCAGGGCAACCACGCCGATGATGGCGATTTTAGAAAGACCGAGATCGATCATAAGCGTACAAGTGCTGTGGCTGGGCAGGAAACTGGCCCCGCCCGGCTATCAGAACTTGCTTTTCTCTTTCGTATCCACGTCGATCGTGGTTTTGTCGGCCACTTGCGATGGCGTGGCAGGGGGGGTGTTCGCTGGCGGGGTTTCATCCTCGCCCTTGACGCCATCCTTGAAGCCTTTGACGGCCTTGCCAATATCACCACCGATATTGCCCAGTTTCTTGGTGCCAAAGACCAGCATCACAATGACCAGAACGATCAGCCAGTGCCAAATACTCAATGAACCCATCATATTCTCCTTGCCGGACGGCGCCCGGATCGCATCAAACTATGCAGACAGTATACACGCGAACCCGGCGCGCAGCGAAATCAGTGCTGGCCGCGCCAGGGACGCGGGCCGCCATACACATGCATATGCAGGTGATACACCTCTTGTCCGCCATCGGGACCGCTGTTGATCATGGTCTTGAAACCGCCCGATGGGGTGCCATCGGCGTCGTAGCTGACGGCGCAGCCGAACTCGGCGGCCAGTTTCGGCGCCAGGCGCAGCAGCTTGCCCAGCACTTCCGTATGGCTGTCGTCGCACTCGGACAAGGTCGATACATGGCGTTTCGGAATCAGCAGCAAGTGCACGGGCGCGGCTGGATTGATATCCTTGAAGGCCAGCAAGTCATCGTCTTCATACACGACGGTAGCAGGAATTTTTTTGGCAGCAATTTTGCAGAAAATACAGTTATCCACGCACACTCCAGAATGTATCAGGGTTGATCCAGCGCATCCTTGCGCGCTGCTTTTTCATCGAGACCGGACAAGCCTTCGCGGCGCGCCAGTTCATCGAGCACCTGCTGCGGCGTCAAGTCGAACTGGGCCAGCATCACCAGGCTATGAAACCACAGGTCGGCGCACTCGTACAACACTTTCGACGGATCATTGTCGCGCCGCGCATCCTTGGCGGCCATCACTGTTTCCGTCGCTTCCTCGCCAATTTTTTTCAGGATTGCATCGTCGCCCTTGGCAAACAGCCGCGCCACATACGAGGTGGCGGGGTCGCCGCCATTGGCCAGCTTGCGCGATTCGATCACGGCGGCCAGGCGTTTCAAGGTTTCACTCATTTTTTTGCATCCGCGTAGATCGTTTCCGGGTCTTTCAGCACGGGATCGGTGACTTGCCACTCGCCCGTTTTTTCATCGCCTTCGAATTTCTGGAAGAAACACGAATGGCGGCCCGTATGGCAGGCAATGCCGCCCGCCTGCTCGATCTTCAGCAAGACCACGTCTTCATCGCAATCGAGGCGGATTTCCAGCACTTTCTGCGTATGGCCCGATTCTTCCCCCTTGTGCCACAGTTTCTTGCGCGAACGGCTCCAGTACACGGCTTCACCGAGTTCTACCGTGCGCGCCAGCGCGTCGCGGTTCATCCAGGCAAACATCAGCACGTCATTGCTGCCCGCTTCCTGCGCGATCACCGGCACCAGGCCGTGCTCGTCCCACTTGACCTTTTTCAGCCACTTTGCATTGCTAGACACAATAGTTCCGTTTTGCATGTTATTCATATCCTATCAGCTCAAACGCATGGGGATGCCCTGCTGCGCCATGAAGCGCTTGGCTTCCTGCACCGTGTGCTGACCATAGTGGAAAATACTGGCCGCCAATACGGCGTCGGCCTTGCCTATCTTGATGCCGTCTGCCAAGTCCTGCAAGCCGCCCACGCCGCCCGAGGCGATCACGGGAATGCTGACCGCATCGGACACGCCGCGCGTCAGGCCCAGGTCGAAGCCCACCTTGGTGCCGTCGCGATCCATGCTGGTGAGCAAGATTTCTCCGGCACCCAGGCTTTCCATTTTACGCGCCCACTCGAACGCATCAAGGCCTGTGGCATTGCGCCCGCCATGGGTAAACACTTCCCACTTGCCGGGCGACACCTGCTTGGCGTCGATGGCGACGACGATGCATTGCGAGCCGTGCTTTTGCGAGGCTTCATACACCAGTTGCGGGTTCGTTACGGCCGAGGTATTGATGCTGACCTTGTCGGCGCCCGCGTTGAGCAGGCGGCGCACGTCTTCCACCACGCGCACGCCACCGCCCACCGTCAGCGGAATGAAGACTTGCGAGGCGACCGCTTCGATGATGTCGAAGATCAGGCCGCGGTTATCACTTGACGCGGTAATGTCGAGGAAAGTGATTTCATCGGCGCCCTGCTCGTCATAACGGCGGGCAATTTCTACCGGATCGCCCGCGTCGCGCAACTCCGTGAAATTGACACCTTTGACGACGCGGCCATTCGTCACGTCCAGGCAGGGAATAATTCGTTTTGCAAGCATGATGATATCCAATTGTCACCAGGCAAGGGAAGGTATGCACCTCCCCGGCCTGGCTGGCTTAAACAGCCTCGTCGCTCAACTCGTCGGCGCGTTCTTGCGCCTGCGCCAGGTCGATCGTGCCTTCATAAATCGAACGGCCGCAAATCACGCCTTCGATACCTTCGGCTTGCACCGCGCACAAGGCTTCCACATCGCCAATATTGTGCAAGCCGCCCGAAGCGATCACGGGAATCTTGACCGCTTGCGCCAGCTTGACAGTGGCCTCGATATTGATGCCGCCCATCATGCCGTCACGGCCGATGTCCGTATAGATAATCGATTCCACGCCGTACGCTTCGAATTTCTTGGCCAGGTCGATCACTTCGTGGCCCGACATCTTGCTCCAGCCATCGGTGGCGACCTTGCCATCCTTGGCGTCCAGGCCGACGATGATGTGGCCGGGGAAGGCGCTGCAGGCATCGTGCAGGAAGCCGGGGCTTTTCACGGCCGCCGTGCCGATAATGACGTAGCTGATGCCTGCGTCCAGGTAGCGCTCGATGGTGTCGAGATCGCGGATGCCGCCGCCCAGTTGCACGGGAATTTCTTCGATATCGTTTTCCAGCGCGAATTCCTGCACCGCTTTCAGGATGGCTTTCACGGCGCCTTCGTTTTTCGGCTTGCCGGCAAATGCGCCGTTCAAGTCGACCAGATGCAGCCGCCGCGCGCCTTGCTGCAGCCAGTGGCGTGCCATTTCAGCGGGGTCTTCGGAAAATACGGTGGCAAGTTCCATATCGCCTTGTTTCAGGCGTACGCAGTGACCGTCTTTCAGGTCGATGGCGGGAATGAGCAGCATGGTCGTGTGGTCAGGGTTATAAAGGTAAGTGGAAATAGCAAGGACGGTAAAACTGAAATCAAGGTTGCCAATGAACGAAATTCTTGTACAGCTGCAGACCCGCGGCAGCGCTTTTTTCAGGATGGAACTGGGTCGCAAAAATATTATCACGGGCAACGGCGCAAGCGAACGGCTTGCCGTAGACAGTCTGGCCGACCGTGTGGGCCGCTACTTGAGGCTGAGCAAAGTAGCTGTGTACAAAGTAGAAATAAGCATCATCGGCGATGCCATCCCACATGGCATGTGACGCCGTTTGGCGCACTTGGTTCCAGCCCATCTGCGGCACCTTGAAGCGCGAGCCGTCTTCCTGCACCTGGCCATCGAGCTGGAAACGCACGACTTTGCCTGGCAGCAAGCCCAAACCGGCCGCATCGCCCTCTTCGCTGCTGTCGAACAACATTTGCTCGCCGATGCACACGCCCAGCACGGGCTTGCTGTCGGCTGCGCGCAACAAGGCGTCCAGCACGCCCGATTCACGCAGGCTGCGTATGCAGTCGGGCATCGCGCCCTGGCCCGGCAAGACGATGCGGTCGGCGCTGTCGATGTCAGCCACCTGTCCGGAAATGCAGACATCGGCTTCCGGCGCCACAGCCCGCAAAGCTTGCGCTACCGAGCGCAGATTGCCCATGCCGTAATCCACCACCACAATTTTATTCATCTGTTTTAATCTAGAAATCTATGCACCAGGAATCAAGGCCAGCTTACAGGCTGCCCTTGGTCGACGGGATGATGCCGGCTGCGCGCTCGTCGAGCTCGGCAGCCATGCGCAGCGCGCGGCCAAAGGCCTTGAACACGGTTTCGCACTGGTGATGGGCATTGGTGCCGCGCAAGTTGTCGATATGCAAGGTCACGCCCGCATGGTTGACGAAGCCACGGAAAAACTCCAGGGTCAGGTCGACATCAAAGCCGGCGATCATCGCGCGTGTAAAAGGGATGTGGTATTCGATGCCTGGACGGCCCGAGAAATCGAGCACCACGCGCGACAGCGCTTCGTCCAGCGGCACATACGCATGGCCATAGCGGCGGATGCCCTTCTTGTCGCCGATGGCCTTGGCCACCGCCATGCCCAGCGTGATACCCACGTCTTCCACCGTATGGTGGTTATCGATATGCACGTCGCCCGTCGCTTCAATGTCCAGGTCGATCAAGCCGTGGCGGGCGATCTGGTCCAGCATATGGTCGAGGAAGGGCACGCCGGTGTTCAGCTTTTGCTGGCCGGTGCCATCGAGGTTGAGGGCGACGCGTACTTGCGTCTCGTTGGTATTACGCGTGATTTCTGCGGTGCGGTTCATGGCGGGACTCTGGCGGTAGGCTAAACGAGGGATGCTTTGAAGGCATTGAAAAAGACGGCATTTTCTTCCGGCGTGCTGACGCTGATGCGCAGGCAATTGGCCAGCACTGCATGCATTTTACTCACATTTTTAATTAAAACCCGGTGAGTGAGCAATTTTGCATAGGCATCGTCGGAATCTGGCACACGTATCAAAAGAAAATTTGCTTTTGAGGGAAACACAGTCACGCCGGGCAGTGCGGCCAATTGTTCGGCCAGCTCATCGCGCGCGCTGTTGAGCAAGGCTGCCTGTGCGTTGAGCACGTCGATGTGTTCCAGCGCAAATTCAGCGGCCGCCTGCGTCAGCACATTGACGTTATACGGCGGACGTACTTTTTCAAACTGGGCCAGCAAGGCCGGTGCGGCCGACATATAGCCGAGGCGGATACCGGCCAGGCCCAGTTTCGACACGGTGCGCATCACCACCAGGTTTTCGAATTCCGGCAAACGGCCCATGAAGCTCTGCTGCGCGAACGGCTCGTAAGCTTCATCGACGACGGCAATGCCGGTGTCGCCCAGGGCGGCGATGATGCGCTCGATATCGGCCACGGTAAACAGGTTGCCGGTCGGGTTGTTCGGATACGCCAGGAACACCAGCGCCGGGCGGTGCTGCGCGATGGCGGCCAGCATGGCGTCGATATCGAGGCTCAGGTCGGCCCGCAAGGGCACGCCGACAAAATCCATGCCGGCAAACTGCGCCGAGCGCGCGTACATGACGAAGCCGGGCACGGGCGCCAGCAGCACCGCGCGGCGCGACTGGTCTTGTATAGCGCAGGCCATGGCCAGGATAGAGATCAATTCATCGGAACCATTACCGAGCAAGACATCGTAGCCGGCGGGTACGCCCAGTTTGTCGCAGATGGCCGCCTTCAGGCTGGCGTACGACGGTGGATAACGGTTCAGTACCGCACCGGCCAGGCGTACACCCAGTTCGTCGCGCAAATGCTGCGGCAGCAGATACGGATTTTCCATCGCATCGAGTTTGATATAGCCGCTGGCATCGGGCACGTGATAACTACCGATCGCCTGTACGTCGGAGCGTACGGTATTGCTGATTAACTGATCGAGGAAAGACATTGCTGCAAGCACTCCTGATAATTTTTTAAGGGTCTAGGTGGTGACGTCTTCCGGCACGGCGGCAGGCGCCTTCCTGGACGGTGTTTTCCTGGCCGCCGGCTTTTTCACGGCGGCGGCTTTTTTCACAGCGGTCTTGCGCTTGGCAGCGGCTTTCTTGACCGGTGCCGGCGGCGCGCTCATATCCAGTTCCTGCGCCGTCAAACGCTGTTCGATGATGGCGCAGTAATCGGGGTTCAACTCGAAACCGACGAAATCGCGCCCGCAGCGCTTGGCAGCGAGCGCCGTGGTGCCGCTGCCCATGAACAAATCGAGTACCACGCCGCCGGGTGGGCAGGAAGCCTTGACCATGCGCTCGATGATTTCGAGCGGCTTTTGGGTCGGGTGGTCGGCCCGTTCCGGATGCTCCTTGTGCAGGCGCGATACGCTCCACAAGTCTTTCGGGTTATAACCCACTTCCAGCCATTTCGCGCCGATGAAGATAGAACGCGAACGGGCTTTTTTGGTGGCCGCGTCGTAGGCGATGCGCACAGAGTCAAGATCGAAGTAGTAATCCTTGCGCTTGACGAAGAAGCCGATGGTGTCGTGCACCGATGAAAAGCTGCGCACGCTGCCCCCCATGGATGGCACGCGGCGGTCCCAGATAATCTCGTTCATCATCGCCATGCGCTGTTTCAGCATGACGAAAATCTCTGGCGAATACCGCCAGGTCAGAAAAATATACAGGCTGCCGTTGGCTTTCAGCTTGGGCAGCGCCGCATCGATCCATTGTTCGGTCCAGCGCAGGTAGTCCGCTACCGATTGCTGGTCCGAGGCATTGCCGTAATCCTTGCCCAGGTTGTAGGGCGGGTCGGTCAGGATCAAGTCCACCGAGCCATCGGGAATCCGCGCCAGCCCCGCCAGCGCGTCTTCGCAATAGACCCGGTTGAGCCAGTCCGGCCGGTCCGCCATATTCGTCATGGCTGCGGCTTCAAACGCAGTTCTGCGCTGCGCGCATGCGCCTGCAAGCCTTCGCCATATGCCAAGGTGGCGGCGACACGGCCCAGGGTTTGCGCGCCCGCTTCGCTGACGTGGATGATGGACGAGCGCTTCTGGAAGTCGTACACGCCCAGCGGCGACGAAAAGCGCGCCGTGCGCGAGGTCGGCAGCACGTGGTTAGGGCCGCAGCAATAGTCGCCCAGCGACTCGGACGAGAATCGGCCCAGGAACATCGCGCCCGCATGGCGGATCTGGTCGGCCCATTGCTGCGGGTTTTCGGCCGAGATTTCCAGATGTTCGGCCGCGATGCTGTTGGCGATCGCGCAGGCTTCTGCCATGTCGCGCACCTTGATCAGGGCGCCACGGTCGGCCAGCGAGGTGCTGATGGTGGCCTGGCGCGGCATGGTCGGCAGCAGTTTGGCGATGCTTTCCTCCACGCGCGCGATGTAGGTAGCGTCCGGGCACAGCAAAATCGCTTGCGCCAGCTCGTCGTGCTCGGCCTGCGAAAACAGGTCCATCGCCACCCAGTCCGGGTCCGTCGTGCCATCGCAGATGACCAGGATTTCAGACGGCCCTGCAATCATGTCGATGCCAACGATGCCGAACACGCGGCGCTTGGCGGCAGCCACATAAGCGTTGCCAGGTCCGACGATCTTGTCCACGGCACCGATGGTCTGCGTGCCATAGGCCAGTGCACCGACGGCTTGTGCGCCGCCAATGGTGATCACGCGCGTGACGCCGGCAATCGCGGCGGCGGCCAGCACCATCTGGTTTTTCACGCCGTCCGGCGTCGGCACCACCATGATGATTTCCTTGACGCCAGCCACGTGGGCAGGAATCGCATTCATCAGCACCGACGATGGATACGCCGCCTTGCCACCCGGGACATAGATGCCGACCCGGTCCAGCGGCGTGATTTTTTGTCCCAGTACGGTGCCGTCAGCTTCGGTATAGCTAAAGCTGCGCAACTCTTCGCGCTGGCGTTCGTGGAAGGCGCGGATGCGCTGGGCAGCTACCTGCAACGCTTCGTGCTGGGCCGATGGCAAGCCATTCAAGGCTGCCTGCAATTCGGCTTGCGAAAGATCAAAAGCCGACATTTCCGCCGCGCCGCCATGGGGGATGCGGTCGAAACGGTTGGTGTAATCGAGCACGGCGGCGTCGCCGCGCGCTTTCACGTCCGCCAGGATTTTCGTGACCGCCGTTTCAATCGCTTCATCGGTGCCGGCTTCGAACGCCAGCAAGGTATCGAGCGATTGTTGAAAACCATCCTGGCTTGAATCGAGCTTGCGTATCTGTAGCGGCATCATAGCCTCCTGCTGTTATCGGGTCTGCGAGGCGCGTTCGAACGCCTCGATAATCGGCTGCAAGCGTTCGCGCTTGAGCTTCAAGGCAGCCTGGTTGACAACCAGGCGCGACGAAATTTCCATGATGTGTTCGACTTCGACCAGGTTGTTGGCGCGCAGGGTGCTGCCCGTGCTGACCAGGTCGACAATCGCGTCGGACAGGCCCACCAGCGGCGCCAGCTCCATCGAGCCATACAGCTTGATCAAATCGACGTGCACGCCCTTGGCGGCGAAGTGTTCACGCGCCGTGTGCACGAACTTGGTGGCCACGCGCAGGCGCGCCCCCTGGTGCACGGCTTTTTCGTAATCGAAACCGGCCTGCACCGCCACCGACATGCGGCAGGACGCGATATTGAGGTCGATCGGCTGGTACAGGCCTTCGCCGCCGTGCTCCAGCAAGACATCCTTGCCGGCCACGCCGAAGTCGGCCGCGCCGTACTGCACATAGGTGGGCACATCGCTGGCGCGCACGATGATGACGCGCACGTTCGGATCGTTGGTGGCCAAAATCAGCTTGCGCGAAGTCTCCGGGTTTTCCAGCACACGGATGCCGGCCGCTTCCAGCAGCGGCATGGTGTCTTCAAAAATGCGGCCCTTTGACAGCGCCAGTATCAGCTGCCCATTGGCGCCACTGTTCGATCCGTTCATGCTCGTTCCTCTTGTTTATTTGACGCGCACGATGTTCGCGCCCACCGCCGACAATTTGACTTCCATGCGATCGTAGCCGCGGTCAAGGTGATAGATGCGGTCGATCAGGGTTTCGCCATCTGCTGCCAGGGCTGCGATCACCAGCGAGGCCGAAGCGCGCAAATCGGTCGCCATCACAGGCGCGCCGCGCAGCTGCTTGACGCCGGTGATGATGGCGGTCTTGCCATCGATACTGATATCGGCGCCCAGACGGTTCATTTCCTGTACGTGCATGAAACGGTTTTCAAAGATCGTCTCGGTGACGCGGCTGGCGCCATTGGCGATGGTGTTGACCGCCATGAACTGCGCCTGCATGTCGGTCGGGAAGCCCGGGTATTCAGTGGTGCGGAAGCTGACCGGAGTCGGGCGGGCCGACATCTCGGCGCGGATCCAGTCGGCGCCGAAGGTCATCGTCAAGCCCATCGCGCGCAGCTTGTCGAGCGCCGCGTCGAGGATATCGGTACGCACATTGCGCAGGGTGATATCGCCACCGGTGGCGGCCACGGCGCACAGGAAAGTACCCGTCTCGATGCGGTCGGCGATCACCGCGTGGGTGGCGCCGTGCAATTGCGGCACGCCCTGGATCACCAGGCGGTTGGTGCCGATGCCTTCGATCTTCGCGCCCATGGCCACCAGCAGGTGTGCCAGGTCGGTCACTTCCGGTTCGCAGGCAGCGTTTTCCAGGATGGTTTCGCCTTCGGCCAGGGTCGCGGCCATCAGCAGGTTCTCGGTGCCGGTCACGGTGATCATGTCGGTGACGATGCGCGCGCCTTTCAGCTTGGGGCATTTGGCGTAGATATAGCCAGCTTCGATGCGGATCTCGGCGCCCAGTGCTTCCAGGCCCTTGATGTGCTGGTCGACAGGACGCGAACCGATGGCGCAGCCGCCCGGCAAGGACACCTTGGCTTCGCCGAAGCGCGCCAGCATGGGGCCCAGCACCAGGATCGAGGCGCGCATGGTTTTCACCAGTTCATATGGCGCCTCCAGGGTCGTGATGGCGCTGCCGTTCAAGACCACGCGGTCGCCTTCGTGCTGCACTTTCAAGCCCGTCTGGCCCAGCAGTTTGAGCATGGTGGAGACATCGTGCAGGTTCGGCACATTCGTCAGTTCCAGGTCGCCCGAGGTCAACAGACCGGCGCACAGGATGGGCAGGGCAGCGTTTTTCGCGCCGGAGATGGCGATGTCGCCGTTCAGGCGGTTGCCGCCGTTGATGAGGAGCTTGTCCATGTGCTTATCCTTGGAATTCTTCAGGTGTCAGGGTTTTCATCGACAGCGCGTGGATTTCTTCGCGCATGCGGTCGCCCAGCGCCGCGTAGACGATCTGGTGACGCTGAATCAGACGCTTGCCGGTAAACTGCGGCGAAACGATCACGGCCTGGAAGTGCTGGCCATCGCCCTCCACTTCAAGATGCGTGCAGTCGAGGCCTGCCGACAGGTAGCCATGGATCAGTTCTGGGGTGGTAGTCACGATAAGTCCTTGATATTTGAATAGTGTAGTAATTGGTATGCCGCGATCAGTGGCGCAAACGATAACCGCTTTTCAGCAGGCGGATCGAGAGCAGCGCCAGCACCACCAGGAAGCCGCCGACGACGGATAGGCTCAGCCACGGGCTGACGTCGGAAGTACCGAAGAAACCGTAGCGGAAGCCGTCGATCATGTAAAAGAAGGGATTCAGGTGCGATACCGTCTGCCAGAATGCGGGCAGCGAATGAATCGAATAGAACACGCCCGACAAAAAGGTCGCCGGCATGATCAGGAAGTTCTGGAAGGCTGCCAGCTGGTCGAATTTCTCGGCCCAGATACCGGCGACCAAGCCCATGGTGCCCAGCATGGCGGCGCCCAAAAAGGCAAAGATGACGATCCACAGCGGCGCGACAAACGACAGGTCGACGAACCAGTAGGTGATGGCGAATACGCCAAAGCCCACGGCCAGGCCACGTACGACCGAAGCGAGTACATACGCCGAAAAGATTTCCCAGTGCGACAGAGGCGTCAGCAGCACGAACACCAGGTTGCCCGTGATCTTGGACTGGATCAGCGAGGACGAGGAATTGGCGAAGGCGTTTTGCAGCACGCTCATCATCACCAGGCCGGGGATCAGGAAAGCCGTGTAGCTGATGCCGGGGCTGGGCTGCACGCGGCCATCGAGCACATGGCCGAATACCAGCAGGTACAGCATCGAGGTGAGCACGGGCGCGGCCACGGTTTGCGTCGCCACTTTCCAGAAACGCAAAGTCTCTTTGTAGACGAGGGTGCGAAATCCAGTCGAAATCATACGGTACCTTTATCCATGATCTGCAAGAAGATATCTTCCAGGTCGGCTTGTTGCAATTGCATTTCGTCGATTTCGGCGCCCGCCTCGCGCAGGCGTGCCAGGATTTGTTCGACTTCGCTATATTCATTGACGCGCAGGCTGAACTTGTTCGGCGCCTGCCGCTCTTCCGGATGCAGCACCAGGTGCTGCAGGTCGGCCGGCAAGGCGCCATGCTTCAGGTGCACCTGCAGCTGGGAGCCGGCGATGCGGCGGATCAGGGCCGACATGGTGTCGAGCGCCACCACCTTGCCCGACTTGAGCATGGCCACGCGCTGGCACATGGCTTGCGCCTCTTCCAGGTAGTGGGTAGTCAGCACGACGGTGTGGCCGCCTTCGCGGTTCAGGCGCGAAATGAACTTCCACAGGGTCTGGCGCAGTTCCACGTCGACGCCTGCGGTCGGCTCGTCGAGCACGATCACGGGAGGCTTGTGCACCAGCGCCTGAGCGACCAGTACGCGGCGCTTCATGCCGCCGGACAGGGCACGCATATTCGTGTCGGCCTTGCCGGTCAGGTCGAGGTTTTCCATGACCTCGTCGATCCACTTGTCGTTGTTCGGCAAGCCGAAGTAGCCGGACTGCAGGCGCAAGGTTTCGCGCACGGTGAAGAACGGGTCGAATACCAGTTCCTGCGGCACCACGCCCAGGTTGCGGCGGGCATTGCGGAAATCCTTGACCACATCGTGGCCATGGATCTTGACGGTGCCCGCGTCGGGCCGTATCAGGCCGGCGATGATGGAAATGAGGGTGGTCTTGCCGGCGCCGTTGGGACCGAGCAGGCCGAAAAACTCGCCCTCCTCGATCGCCAGCGACACGCCGCCCAGCGCCTTGAGCGATTTATAGCTCTTTTCTACATTCGTTATTTGAATTGCGGTCATGTGCTTATCAGATGTGATGCGTGTGTCAGCCACGAGGCGGGCCACAGGCCGGTACAAGGCGCCGCCTTCCGGAGAAGTAGCGCAACAGTCAATTATAGTTTGAAAATTCGTGGAACACTTGGAGATCAATACGGCGGCGCTGCTGGCATGCCGGCTTGAAAGCTACTGCTGATGCGGGGAGTGGGACAGGATCAATGATGATGCAGGTCGGACGGGCTGCGTTCGGCGGTGTCGCCGGCAGTGCCGCAGTTTTCGTCGCTGGTAGTGCTCGAGACGAGCGAGCAGACGCCATACAGCTTGGTCAGGTTTTTCAGATTGGTCGGCAGGTTTTTCAGCTCCAGCACGCCGCCGGCCTCTTGCGCAGCGCGCTGCCAGGTCAGCATGACCGACACGGCCGCCGAATCGACAGCCTTGACGTTGCGCAGGTCAAACCGGGTCTGGCCAGACTTGATCGCCTCCAGACCCTGCTCCAGCGCCGAAGTGGCGTTGTGCACGGTCAGTGAAGTCAGGGACTGCAAAGTGTCGAGAGAGTCTGGCATGGCGTCGGGTTGCGCTGGTTTAGCGTGTGGAGCTATATGATAGCCGATTATTTGGCTTTGGGCGCCGGACGGTTTGCCAAAGCCTTGTTTTTCGCTTGCAAGGTCTTGATCAGGCCATCGATGCCGCCTTTGCTGATTTCGCTGGCAAAGCTGCTCTTGTAAGTTTCCACCAGCCACGCGCCCAGCACGTTGATATCGTAGATCTTCCAGCCCGTTGGCGTTTTGGAAACACGATAGTTCAGCGGTACTGGTTCGCCGCGTGGCATGTTCACTTGCGAACGCACTTCTACGTCGGTATCACCAGGATCGGCGCGCAGTGGCTTGAATTCCACGGTTTCGTTCCTCACTTGCGACAGGGCGCCCGAATACGTGTAGATCAGCAGGGTGCGGAATTCCGTCGACAGCTGCTGTTGCTGGTCCGGCGTGGCGTCGCGCCAGAAGCGGCCAGCGGCCAGCGAAGTCATGCGCTGGAAGTCCACGTACGGCAGGATCTTGGTTTCGACCAGTTCAGTCACGCGCTTGATGTCGCCCGCCTGGATGGATTTGTCGTTCTTGGCCGTATCGAGTACGTCCTGGCTGATACGCTTGACCAGCGCGTCCGGTGCTTCGTTCGCAGGGGCGGCAGGCGCAGCCTGCGCAGCGGTAGCAAAGGCGATGGTGGCCATCGCGAGCAATTGTTTCATTAGTTTCATGGTTTTACCCTTATGGTGGTGTTGCTCGGCACCGGCTGGAGTTTTTCTCAGCCGTGTGTTCTTATGCCTTAGTCTACTCCTGCGGCTTGGCCTGTGACGCAACGGTATTGCTACCAGATGTTACGAGTTCGACAGGTGCAGGGGTAACGGCTGGGGCCTCTGGCGCAACATCTGCGGTCATCGGCGCTTGTTTCAAGTCATCATGGTCAGAATCCAGCGAACTGGAGTCGTTCTTGAATTTTTTGCTACGGCTCAAGTCGCCATCGAAGACCTTGCTTTCACGCGCTTGCAGGAAACCGTCGCGGATGAATTCGTAGCGGTCCAGAGCAGCCGCTTCCATCAGGTTGGTCGCATCGAGCAGCGAAGCACGCTTGTCGACGACGCGCGTGGCCGTACCGATATTGCGCACCGACACAGGCTCCTTGTAGCGCCATGGGTCACCGGCGATATCGGCCGGCAAGGCCACCGTGTCGCGCACAGTCGACGGGCCCAGCAGCGGCAGCATCAGGTAAGGACCGGACTGCACACCATACCAGCCCAGAGTCTGGCCAAAGTCTTCATTGTGTTTCGGGATGCCCGCTGGCGACGCAAAGTCGATCAGGCCGAAAATACCGAAAGTCGTGTTCAGGCCAACGCGCGCAATATCTTGCAAGCCTTTCTCGCCCTTACCTTGCAACAAGTTGTTCACGGCGCTCCAGGCGTCGGACAAGTTGCCGAAGAAGTTGCCCACGCCCGTTTGCACGAACGATGGCAAGACGGTCTTGTAAGCAGTGGCGGCCGGTTTCAAGGCATACGTATCGACCGTATCGTTGAACTTGAACATGGCGCGGTTGTAGCCTTCGAACGGATCGACGGGATTGTTGGCGGTGGTGCTGGCGCAGGCGCTCAGGGTCGCGGCGATGGTCAGGGCCAGGCCGATACGGCTCAGGCGACCTGTGGTGATATGTTGCTTCGATTGGCTCATTTGCTATCCTTTCCATCCGCTGCCTTGCTGTAGATGAACTGATTGATCAGGTCTTCCAGCACTGTGGCCGATTGAGTGCGGGCGATCTTGTCGCCCTCTGCCAGATTAGCCAAATCTCCGCCTGCTTCCAGGCCGATGTATTGCTCACCCAGCAAACCAGCCGTCAGAATCTTGGCCGAGCTGTCTTTCGGGAATTTATAACCGTCTTCGATGTCCAGCTTGACCAGCGCCTGATAGCTCTTGTCATCAAACGTGATCTCGGCCACGCGGCCGACCACCACGCCGGCACCCTTGACGGGCGCCTGCGGCTTGAGGCCGCCAATGTTGTCGAACTTGGCACTAATGGTATACGTCTTGCTGAAAGACAGCGAGCTCATATTGCCAGCCTTGAGCGCCAGAAACATCAATGCTGCTACACCCAGCAAGACGAACAAGCCTACCCAGACATCCAAAGATTTACGTTGCATAAACAATCCTAAATAATTTTTACTTGCTGCACCCTGCGCAGAAACTGCGCAAGCGGCTAATTTTTACGCCAGTGACCGAATTACTTGCTAAACATCAACGCTGTCATCATGAAATCAAGCCACCACACCATCAGCGACGATATAACAACCGTACGCGTGGTGGCGCCGGAAACATCTTCCGGCGTCGGCTGTGCCTGATAACCCTGGAACAGGGCGATAAACGTGACCGCGATACCGAACACCAGGCTCTTCAGGGTACCGTTACCAACTTCTTTCCAGACATCCACGCCGCTTTGCATCTGCGACCAGAACGAGCCTTCGTCGACGCCGATCAGCACCACGCCAACCAGATAACTGCCGATGATGCCGACCGCCGTGAAGATCGCGCCCAAAATCGGCATGGCGATCACGCCGGCCCAGAAACGTGGCGCCAGCACGCGCTCGACCGGATTCACGGCCATCATTTCCATGGCGGACAATTGCTCGCCCGCCTTCATCAAGCCAATTTCCGCCGTCAGCGAGGTCCCTGCGCGGCCCGCAAACAGCAGGGCAGTAACCACGGGACCCAGTTCGCGCGTCAGCGACAGCGCCACCAGCAGACCCAGAGACTGTTCTGCCCCATAGGTCGTCAAGGTGTAATAACCTTGCAAACCGAGCACCATGCCGACAAACAGGCCGGACACGGCCGTAATCACCAGGGAGCGATTACCAATAAAGAACAGTTGTTCAATCACCAGCCGTGGACGGCGCCACAGGCCACCCGACGAGGCGATGATGATAAAGAACGAACGCACAGCAAAGCCGAGGTCTTGTACCGAACGGCGCAGCCAGGCTCCGACCGCTCCCAGGAAACGCGCGATCATCGGCCCGCTCCCGCATGCAGACCCAGGTCATCGGCCAGCGATTTGCCCGGATAATGGAACGGTACGGGGCCATCGGCTTCCGCGTTGACGAATTGTTTGACATACGGGTGCGTGGAGACGGCCATTTCAGCCGGCGTGCCATGCGCCACAATTTTTCCCGATGAGAGGAAATACACGTAATCAGCGATCGCGAAACACTCCTTCACATCGTGCGATACCAGAATCGATGTAGAACCGAGCGCATCGTTCAGATTGCGGATCAAATTGGCTGTCACGCCCATCGAAATAGGGTCCAGGCCGGCAAACGGTTCGTCATACATGATCAATTCAGGATCGAGCGCAATCGCCCGCGCCAGCGCCACACGGCGGCCCATGCCGCCCGAAATCTCGCCCGGCTTCAATTGCGCCGCATTGCGCAAGCCTACTGCCTGCAGCTTCATCAGTACCAGGGTGCGGATCAGTTCTTCATTCAGGTCCGTATGTTCACGCAGCGGAAACGCCACGTTCTCAAACGCCGTCAGGTCGGTAAACAAGGCGCCGTGCTGGAACAGCATGCCCATCTTGCGGCGCATCTGATACAACTGTTTGGTATCGAGCGCATGGACGATCTGGCCATCGACATTGACGGTGCCGGCGCTCGGGCGCAACTGGCCGCCGATCAGGCGCAATACAGTCGTCTTGCCGCTGCCGGAACCACCCATGACCGCCACAACTTTTCCACGTGGGAAATCCATCTGAAGGCCCGACAAGATCGAACGTTCACCATAGGCAAAGTGTAAATCACGGATTTCAACAAGATTTGGCACGACGAAGCTCATTTTTTTTAATGGCGTATTGTAGTGCAGAAACGCCAAACTCTGCTGAGAGGCCCCCTTGGGCATCCCGGTAAGGGGGAAGAATACAACACTAATGAATCGAAAGTCAGATAGTTTATTGTAAAAAGCCACGCTCTGCATGCGATCACCGCCCAGCGAGCTTGCCACTGACAAAATAACAAGGGCCACGGCGCAGTCTGCGCCGTGGCCCCCGGAATCGCCGACAGGCGACGATCAGCGTGGCAGCAGCGAGCCGCCCATCAGGAAGGTATCGACGGCGCGCGCGCATTGGCGGCCTTCGCGGATGGCCCAGACCACCAGCGACTGGCCACGGCGCATGTCGCCGGCAGCAAACACTTTGGGCACCGACGTCTGATAACAGTCATCGCCTTCGGTGCTGGCGCGGGCGTTGCCGCGCGCATCTTTATCCACGCCAAAGGCGTCGAGCACCTGTTGCACGGGAGAAACAAAACCCATCGCCAGCAAGACCAGGTCGGCTTTCATCTCGAATTCCGAGTCCGGCACTTCACTCATCTTGCCGTCTTTCCATTCCACCCGGCAGGCGATCAGTTTTTCCACCTTGCCACCCTTGCCTTCGAAACGCTTGGTGGCCACCGCCCAGTCGCGTTCGCAGCCTTCCTCGTGCGACGACGAGGTACGCAGCTTGGTCGGCCAGTACGGCCAGACCAGCGGCTTGTTTTCCTTTTCCGGCGGCTGCGGCATCAATTCGAACTGGGCCACCGAAACGGCACCGTGGCGGTTTGACGTGCCCACGCAGTCCGAACCCGTGTCGCCGCCGCCGATCACCACCACATGTTTGCCAGTGGCCTTGATCTGGTCTTTCAGCTTGTCGCCCGCATTGACCTTGTTTTGCAGCGGCAAGAAGTCCATCGCGTAATGCACGCCCTTCAAGTCGCGGCCCGGCACTGGCAAGTCGCGTGGCTGCTCGGCGCCGCCGGTGAGGATGACGGCATCGAATTCTTTTTCCAGGTCTTCCGGAAAAATCGTTTCCTTGGCCCAGTTATTCACGCTGGCCGGGAAATCCTTGCCGACCAGCACGCTGGTACGGAACACCACGCCTTCCGCTTCCATCTGTTTCACGCGCAGGTCGATGTGCGACTTTTCCATCTTGAAGTCGGGAATGCCGTAGCGCAGCAAGCCGCCCACCCGGTCGCTCTTTTCAAACACGGTCACGGCATGGCCTGCGCGCGCCAGTTGCTGCGCCGCCGCCAGGCCTGCCGGGCCGGAGCCGACGATAGCCACTTTCTTGCCGGTGCTGAAACCGGCCGGCTGCGGTACCACCCAGCCATGTTCCCAGCCCATGTCGATGATCTTATGTTCGATCGACTTGATGCCGACCGGATCTTCGTGGATGCCCAGGGTGCAGGCCGACTCGCACGGCGCCGGGCAGACGCGGCCCGTGAATTCCGGGAAGTTATTGGTCGAATGCAGGATATCGAGCGCTTCGCGGTAATTACCACGGTAGACCAGGTCATTCCAGTCAGGAATGATGTTATTCACGGGACAACCCGTGTTGCAGAAAGGGATGCCGCAATCCATGCAGCGCGCACCCTGCACGGTCGCTTGCGCATCCGTCAGGTGCAGCACGAATTCCTTGTAGTTCTTCAAACGGGCGGCAGGCTCCAGATACTGCTCGTCCTGGCGCTTGAATTCCATGAAGCCGGTAATTTTACCCACGATAATTCCTTTGTATTTGGCTAGCGGGGAGCGGCCTGGCCGCTCCCGGTCATAGTGTTAGGCTGGCTCAGGCAGCGACGGCTTCGACTTCCATGGCGGCGTCGGCCGCCATTTCGATCAGTGCGCGCTTGTATTCGTTCGGGAAGACCTTGACGAACTTGGCGCGTGCCGTGGCCCAGTCATCGAGCAGGAAACGGGCGCGGGTACTGCCCGTATGCTTGAAGTGGCGCTCGATCAAACGCTTCAGTATCACTTCGTCGGCTTCCGGCAAGCCGTCGCGGTGCTGGGTATGCCAGGCGTCGCGGTCGACCTGCTGTTCAGACGCGCTGACCACCTTGTCCAGGCTGACCATGGCTGTGTTGCACTTGCTGGCAAATTCGCCGGCCGGGTCATACACATAGGCGATGCCGCCCGACATGCCGGCCGCAAAGTTGCGGCCCGTAGCGCCCAGCACCACCACCGTGCCGCCCGTCATGTATTCGCAGCCATGGTCGCCCAGGCCCTCGACCACCGTGGTGGCGCCCGAGTTGCGCACGGCAAAGCGTTCACCGGCCACGCCATTGAAGAAGGCTTCACCGGCAATTGCGCCATACAGCACCGTGTTGCCGATGATGATGTTGTCCACCGCCCAGCCACGGAATTCCGTATTCGGGCGCACGATGATGCGGCCGCCCGATAAACCTTTACCCACGTAATCGTTGCCTTCGCCCACCAGGTCGATCGTGATGCCGTGCGCCAGGAAAGCGCAGGCCGACTGGCCTGCCGTGCCTTGCAGCTGGATGTGAATCGTGTCATCCGGCAAGCCGGCATGGCCATATTTCTTCGCCACTTCACCGGACAGCATGGTGCCTACCGTGCGGTTCAGGTTGCGCACCGGCGAAATGAACGAAACGCGCTCGCCCTTTTCCAGCGCCGCGCGCGCCTGCGCGATCAGCTTGTGATCCAGCGCTTTTTCCAGCGCATGGTCCTGGTTTTCCACGTGGCGACAGGACTGGCCATCTTGCGTTTCCGGCTTGTGGAAGATGGCCGAGAAATCCAGGCCCTGCGCCTTCCAGTGCGAAATCGCCTTCGATTTATCCAGCAGGTCGACGCGGCCGATCAGCTCGTCATAAGTGCGGATGCCCAGCTGCGCCATCAATTGACGGGCTTCTTCGGCAACGAAGAAGAAGTAATTGACGACATACTCGGGTTTGCCCGAGAACTTGGCGCGCAGCACCGGGTCTTGCGTGGCCACACCGACCGGGCAGGTATTCAAATGACATTTGCGCATCATGATGCAGCCTTCGACCACCAGCGGCGCCGTGGCGAAACCGATTTCATCGGCGCCCAGCAAGGCGGCAATCACCACGTCGCGGCCGGTTTTCATCTGGCCATCGGCTTGCACGCGGATGCGGCTGCGCAAGCCGTTCAACACCAGCGTTTGCTGGGTTTCGGCCAGGCCCAGTTCCCACGGCGTGCCCGCATGCTTCACCGACGACAGCGGCGACGCACCCGTGCCGCCATCGTGGCCAGCGACCACCACGTGGTCGGCCTTGGCCTTGGTAACGCCGGCAGCCACCGTGCCGATCCCCACTTCCGACACCAGTTTCACGGAAATCGAGGCGCGCGGATTGGCGTTTTTCAAGTCATGGATCAGCTGCGCCAGATCTTCGATCGAATAAATATCATGGTGCGGCGGCGGCGAAATCAAGCCCACGCCCGGCACGGAAAAGCGCAGGCTGGCGATGTATTCCGACACCTTATGGCCAGGCAACTGACCGCCTTCGCCCGGTTTTGCACCCTGCGCCATCTTGATCTGGATCTGGTCAGCCGAATTCAGGTAAGCGGCCGTGACGCCAAAACGGCCCGACGCCACTTGCTTGATGCGCGAACGCATGGAATCGCCTTCCTGCAGCGGGATGTCGACCACGATCTGTTCGGCGCCCACTACCGAGGCCATGGTGTCGCCCTGGCGGATAGGGATGCCCTTCAATTCCTGCGTATAGCGGTTCGGATCTTCGCCGCCCTCGCCCGTATTCGACTTGCCGCCGATGCGGTTCATCGCCACGGCCAGGGTCGCGTGCGCTTCCGTGCTGATCGAGCCCAGCGACATTGCGCCGGTCGCAAAACGCTTGACGATTTCCTTGGCCGGTTCCACTTCATCGAGCGGGATCGCCTTGGTCGGGTCGAGCTTGAATTCGAACAGGCCGCGCAAGGTCAGATGACGGCGGCTCTGGTCATTGATGATTTGCGCGTACTCTTTATAGCTGGAGAAATTATTGCTGCGCGTGGAGTGCTGCAACTTGGCAATCGCGTCCGGCGTCCACATATGGTCTTCGCCGCGCACGCGGAACGCGTATTCGCCGCCCGCGTCGAGCTTGTCGGCCAACAAGGGATCGTTGCCGAAGGCCAGGTTGTGCAAACGCAGCGCTTCTTCCGCCACTTCAAATACGCCGATGCCTTCCACGTTCGACGCCGTGCCCTTGAAGTATTTGTCGACCAGCGACTTGTTCAAGCCGATCGCTTCAAAGATTTGCGCACCGCAATACGACATATACGTCGAGATGCCCATCTTCGACATCACCTTCATCAAGCCCTTGCCGACGGCCTTGGTGTAGTTATAGATGGCTTTGTCGCCAGACAAATCGCCCGGTAAACCATGCGCCAGCTCGACCAGGGTTTCCATCGCCAGGTACGGGTGGACGGCTTCCGCACCATAGCCTGCCAGCAAGGCGAAGTGATGCGTCTCGCGCGCCGAGCCCGTTTCCACCACCAAGCCGGTAGAGGCGCGCAAGCCCTTGCTGACCAGGTGCTGATGCACGGTCGATGTCGCCAGTAGCGCGGGGATCGCCACCTGATCGGCGCAGATGGCACGATCCGAAACAATCAAAATGTTGTGGCCGGATTTCACGGCATCGACCGCCTCGGCACACAGCGAGGCCAGGCAGGCTTCCACGCCTTCCTTGCCCCAGGCCAATGGATAGCAGATATCGAGTTCATACGACTTGAACTTGCCGCCCGTATGCGCGCTGATATTGCGCAAACGCGTCATGTCATCAAAACCCAGGACCGGCTGCGACACTTCCAGGCGCATCGGCGGATTGACGTTATTCGTGTCGAGCAAGTTCGGTTTCGGTCCGATAAACGACACCAGCGACATCACCATCGCTTCGCGGATCGGGTCGATCGGCGGATTGGTCACTTGCGCAAATAATTGCTTGAAGTAATTGTAGAGCGGCTTGAGCTTGTTCGACATGACGGCCAGCGGCGAGTCATTGCCCATCGAACCGGTGGCCTCTTCGCCGGCCACGGCCATCGGCGCCATCAGGAATTTCAAGTCTTCCTGGGTGTAGCCAAACGCTTGCTGGCGGTCCAGCAAGGACGGCTGGGCTTTTTCGCCTTGCGCAGGCGCGTGCCTGACCTGGCCATCGAGCAGCTTGATCGCGTCGAGCTTGATGCGCACCGAGTTGATCCACGCCTTGTATGGCTTGGCGTTGGCGTAGGTATTCTTCAATTCCTGGTCGTCGATGATGCGGCCCGCTTCCAGGTCGATCAGGAACATCTTGCCAGGCTGCAAGCGCCATTTCTGGATGATTTTCGATTCCGGGATCGGCAGCACGCCCGATTCCGAGGCCATCACGACAAGGTCATCGTCGGTGACGATGTAGCGCGCCGGGCGCAAGCCATTGCGGTCCAGCGTGCCGCCGATATGGCGGCCATCGGTAAACGCCATGGCGGCCGGGCCGTCCCACGGCTCCATCATGGCGGCATGGTATTCATAGAAGGCACGGCGGTTGTCATCCATGGTCGTGTGGTTTTCCCACGCTTCCGGGATCATCATCATCATCGCCTGGGCGATCGGATAGCCGGCCATCAGCAGCAATTCCAGCGCATTGTCGAAACACGCCGTGTCGGACTGGCCTTCATAAATCAGTGGAAACAGCTTTTGCAAGTCTTCGCCCAGCACGGCCGACTTCATCACGCCTTCGCGCGCGCGCATCCAGTTGAAATTGCCTTTCACCGTGTTGATCTCGCCATTGTGCGCGATCAAACGATACGGGTGGGCCAGCGGCCATTCCGGGAAAGTATTGGTCGAGAAACGCTGATGCACCAGCGCCAGCGCCGAGATGCAACGCGCATCCTGCAAGTCCTTGTAGTACACGCCCACCTGGTCGGCCAGCAGCAAGCCCTTGTAGACGATGGTGCGCGCCGACATCGACGGCACGAAAAATTCCTTGCCATGCAGCAGTTTGAGCGCCTGGATGGCGTGGCCCGACGATTTACGGATCACATACAGTTTGCGCTCGAGCGCATCGGTCACCATGATGTCCGGGCCACGGCCGATAAAAATCTGACGGATCACGGGTTCCTTGGCGCGCACGGTGGGCGACATCGGCATCTCGGTATCGATGGGCACGTTGCGCCAGCCCAGCACGACCTGGCCTTCGATACGCACGGCGCGCTCGATTTCCTGTTCGCAGGCAATGCGCGAAGCGTTTTCTTTCGGCAAAAAGACCATGCCCACGCCATATTCGCCAGGCGGCGGCAATTCCACGCCCTGCTTGGCCATTTCTTCGCGGTAGTACTGGTCTGGAATCTGGATCAGGATGCCGGCGCCATCGCCCATCAGCGCATCGGCGCCCACGGCACCCCGGTGATCGAGATTTTTCAGGATTAGCAAACCCTGTTCGACGATCGAATGGGTCTTGTTGCCCTTGATATGGGCGACGAAACCGACGCCGCAGGCATCGTGTTCATTGGCTGGGTCGTACAGGCCTTGCGCTTTCATGGGCTTCTCCGCTGCATATGACTATCGAAAAACTAGAGTAGTGCAATGCAATAAAAAACTCAACTGAAAAAATTAGGGTCGGAGTCGAATTAAATTTCATTTTGTCGCCCATAAAATTAAATGGGGACATAGTAAAAGCAATCTTGATTCAATTCTGAAAACTGCCTGTATTTTGCTAAAAAGTTATTGCTCGACCGTCTCGCTGACGATTTTGCGCGGCCGGCCCCGCTTGGCGGGCAGCACTTGCCGCTTCATCTTGAGTTCCAGCGCTTGCTTGAACGCCTCGGAACCCAGCGGCCAGCCTTTCAATACGGCCTGCTCCACCGTCTTGACCTGGCTGCTGCCCAGACCCTGCTCAAACAGACGCAGATAAGCGGCTTCGCGGTCGAACGGCGTGTTGCCCAGCGCCCAGTACAGCGCATGATCGGTAATCAAGGCATCGGGACGGAAACCCGCGTGGTGGGCATAGCTGGACCAGCTGTACTCAAACGGCTGGGCGGCCAGGCCCGCTTGCACGGGAACGAATTCCAGGTAACGGCAGCAGAGCAGGAAGAAATTGTCGGCGTCGATGACGGACGTTTTGTAGCGCCCTTGCCACAAGCTGCCTTCGCGGCTGTATTTTTGATTGAAATAAGGCACGTAATAGCGTCCCAGCCATTGCATCAACTGTCCGAGCCCCGTGCTATCTGCTGGGGTGGCCAGAAAATGTAGTTGATCAGGCAACAAAATGTAGGCGTGAATGGCGACTTTGAACATTTTTGCCCCGCTTTTCAGCCAGGATAAAAATTGCGCATAATCGTCGGCATCCTGGAACACCGGCTGGCGGTTGGCGCCGCGCTGTATCACGTAATGGGGGAGATTGGGGATAATCAGACGGGGCAGACGGGCCATGGTGATGTGCGTAAAAAGAGGGCTCAGCCTTGATTTTACACACAATACCATGCAGGGCATGACTCTGACCCCAATTTATTTTTCAGGCCAGAAAATCCGCCTGACTCTGTCCCTTTTTAGCATGCCATCGCTATGGGACAGACTTTCAAGACAGATTAAAGCTGGCCGACAGGCTGTAACCCTCGCCGTAGGCGCTACGCAGCGGTAAATCCTGGCCCAGGCCCGTCTTGGCTTTCTTGCGCAGGCGATACACCAGCATGTCTACGCGGCGGCCGGCATCGGGATCTTCACCGCCCATGCCGGCCACGATGACGTCGCGTGGCACGGGGCGGGTGTTGATCGTCAGCAGGTGCAGGAAGTTGAATTCCTTTTCCGTCAGGGCGATCACCGAGCCCATCAGCTCAAGTTGGCGAGCACTTACTTTCAAGGTCCACTTGTTAGGCTCTGGCGCAGGGTCTTGCGGACCGACACGGCGGTCCAGCGCCTCAATGTGCGCGGCCAGTTCAGGGAATTTGATCGGCTTGGTCAGATAATGGTCGGCCCCCAGGCGCAAGCCCAGGATGCGGCTGTCAAACGCCACGCGGCCCGTCAACACCAGCACGCCGATCTGTGGATACAGCTGGCGCATGCGGGGGATGACATTGAAACCATCTTCATCAGGCAGGCCCAGGTCGAGCACTACCACGTCAATATTGCCATGACTCAAGGCCGTCCACATACCGCCAGCCGAGCTGGTGATATGGACTTCATGTTCGAGCTCCACCAGGAACTCCGCCATGTCTTCAGCGTAGTCCAGGTTGTCTTCGACGATCAGTATTTTCGTCATTGCTACGCCATTCTTCCGTTAGTGGAACATCGTGGGCAAACCTGCCAAACACTCCTGCATCCATGATGGACGGCCTAATAGGTTTACGTCAAGGAATTATCATGGCTGACTACAGCTGAAGCAAGGCTTTTCCCCGTATCAACAGGTATCGGCAGCCAAATCCGGAAAATCGCGCCCCCGTCAGGGCGATTACGGAGCTGTAAACTGCCGCCATGCACCTCGACCACGGCGCGCGCCATGTACAAGCCCAGGCCCGCGCCCGCATGACTACCCGCATGGATACCACGGAACCCTTTTTCAAACACGCGGCCCATCTCATCGTCAAGCACGCCAGGTCCCTGGTCGCTGACGGACAAGGCCACGCCACCTTCAGGCGCCAGCCGCCCTTCCAGCACAATCGGACTACCAGCCGGACTGAACTTGACGGCGTTGTCCAGCAAGATCTTTAAACATAGCGCCATGCCTTGCACATCGCAGCGCAAGTGCGGCGGCAAGTCTTCATCGAGCTGCAGCTGTACCGGATGGCTAGCCGGCACGGTAGCGGCCGCCTGTTGCAGCAAGGCCAGCGGCGCGATGCCGTTCGCCGTTTTTTCACGGCCAATGGCGGCCATGCGCTCGGGCGACAGATAATCGTTGATCATGGCCAGCAAGCGGTCCACGGCCGTCTGGATCTTCACGTAACGCTTGCGGGTGCCCTCATCAACGCCAGCCGCACCAGCCGTCGCCACCAAACGCTGGATGGCGCCATCGATGGTGGCCAGCGGCGTGCGGAATTCATGCGACAGCATCGATGCAAAGCGCTTCTGCTGTTGCTCGTGCTCGGCCTCCTGTGCCTGGGCCTGCGTCACGTCGCGCGCCACGCCCACCAGCGAGATGGGCTGGCCGGCCGCATCGAGCACGAGTGTCGAGGTCACTTCCAGCGCCAGCATCTGGCCATCGCGATGCGGCAGTTCCACTTCGCGCAGCAAGCTCAAACGGCTGGTATCGCCATCGCGCCAGCGCTGCAAGCGGACTGGCACGTCCGCCGCCAGGCGCACCGCGTGTTCCTGCAGCGCCGGCAAGTCATGCCCGCTCAGGCGCTGCGCGGCCGGGCTCACATAACGCAGCTCCAGGGTGGCGCAGTCCAGCAGCCAGAGCGCATCGAGGCTGTGCTCAGCCAGTTGGCGAAACATGGCCTCGCCAGCCCGCGCACGCAACAAGGCGCGGCGCAATTGCACGAAACGCAGCGCCATCAGGATGACGCCGGCGAGCAGCAATAAAAGAAAAGGCAGCATGCTGTAGACCTGGCAAGATTGAAATGCCAAGTATAGAGCGCTGCGCAGCGTTTAATCTTCCAGCGGTGCAAAAATTTGCTGCAAGTCTTCCTGCGTCAGGGCCATTTTTTGCGATTCGCCTTCGACCAGGATCGATTGGGCCAATTCCGCTTTCTTTTGCTGCAGCAGCTGGATTTTTTCTTCCAGGGTGCCCTTGGCGATCAGTTTATACACAAACACGGGCTTGTCCTGACCAATACGCCAGGCGCGGTCAGTCGCCTGGTTTTCCGCGGCCGGATTCCACCACGGGTCATAATGGATGACCGTGTCAGCCGCCGTCAGGTTCAAGCCCACGCCACCGGCCTTGAGGCTGATCAAGAAGATTGGTACGGCGCCCTGCTGGAAGGCTGCCACTTGCGCGCTGCGGTCTTTGGTTTCCCCCGTCAGCAAGGCATACGGGATGTCGCGCGATTCCAGTTCTTCCTCGATCAATTCCAGCATGCTGGTAAATTGCGAGAACACCAGGATCTTGCGGCCTTCATCAAGCAAGTCTTCCACCATCTGCATCAGATCGAGCAGCTTGGCCGAACCGGCCGACTGCTTTTTCGCCGGCAAGGATTTCACCAGGCGCGGGTCGCAGCAGACCTGGCGCAATTTCAGCAACGCTTCCAGGATCACAATCTGGCTGCGCGCCACGCCCTTCTTGTCGATTTCCTCGCGCACTTTCTGGTCCATCGCCAAGCGCACGGTCTCGTACAGGTCGCGCTGCGGCCCCGTCAATTCCACCTTGCGTACCATTTCCGTTTTCGGCGGCAATTCCTTGGCCACGTTGTCCTTGGTACGGCGCAACAGGAAAGGCTTGATGCGTCGGTTCAACAGCATGCGGCGCAACGGATCGTCCTGACGCTCGATCGGATGGCGGAATTGCGTGTTGAACGTCTTTTCATCGCCCAGCAAGCCCGGCAGCAGGAAGTGGAATTGCGACCACAATTCGCCCAGGTGATTTTCCAGCGGCGTGCCGGACAGGCACAGACGGTGGCGCGCGCGCAGCAGGCCCGCGCTTTGCGCCGCCTTGCTGCGGGTATTCTTGATGTAATGCGATTCGTCGAGAATCACCAGGTGGAAATCGTGTTCGCGCAGGATTTCCTCGTCGCGCGGCAACAAGGCATACGTCGTCAGCACCAGGTCGCACGAGTCTATCTGGTCGAACTGCTGGGCGCGGTCCTTGCCTTGCAGCAGCAATACCTTCAGGGAAGGCGCGAACTTGGCCGCTTCATCCTGCCAGTTGCCCATCAAACTGGTCGGCGCGATCACCAGCGCCGGATGCGTCAGCCGTCCCGCTTCTTTCTCCACCAATATATGCGCCAGCGTTTGCACGGTCTTGCCGAGACCCATATCATCGGCCAAAATCCCCGCCAGGTCGTGGTCGCGCAGGAATTGCATCCACGCCAGCCCATCGGCCTGGTAATCGCGCAAAGTCGCCTGCAAGCCGGCGGGCGCCGGCACTTTTTGCACGGAACCGAACTGGCTCAGCTTGCGGCCCATGGCGCGCAATTGTTCGCCACCCGTCCACTGCATTTCCAGGCCGCGCGCCAGCTCTTCCAGGCGCGCCGCATCGAGCGTCGACATGCGCACGGCATGCTTGATCTTGTCGCTGAAATATAGCTCGCCCAGGGTATTTAAAATCGGCCGCACTCTTCCCCATGGCAAGGCGACGCGGGTGCCACCGGGCAAGGTGGCCAGCATTTGGTCGTCTTCGCCATGCGCTTCGATGGTTTTCGGATTGAAATCATTGGGCGCATTGCGTATCAGTTGCACCAGCACCGGCAGCAGTGGCACGCGCTCATGGTCGACCACGATGCCCAGTTCCAGCTCAAACCAGGCATTGCCACTGTCCGGGTCCTGGTCGTCGATCTCGGCATACCAGTCATCGACTTCGCTCACGTCATAACGGTACTTGGCCGTTTTTTCGACGATCCAGCCCTGCGCTTGCAACTGTTCAATGCCGGCCTCGGCAAAGCGCAGCCATTCCGCCTGGCTGGGCAGCAGCAGGGCGCCCTTCAAGCCGCTCAGCGGGGCCGAGCCGGGCTTCTTGAATTGCAGGCCCGCCAGGGTCGCCAACGCGCGCGCCTCGTCGGCCGTATTGCGCTGGATAATTTCTGTCACATCGCCGATCTGGCGCACCACGCGCTGGGCCGGGTCGAACGAGACGCGCTCGCCATCGTAGTCGTAGGACAGCACGGCAAAGTCATGCCAGCGCTGCAAACTGCCGTCGGCCAGCATGGCGCTATCGAGCAGCAGTACCGGTTGCGCGGGCACATCCTTGCGCAAGCGTTGCGGCAACGGTTGCGGCAGCGGCATCAAATGCTGCAAGCCTTGCGCCAGCAGCAATTGCGATACGCGCACCTTGTCGTTCGCGTTCAGCGGCGGCGCCTGCGCCACCAGCGCCTGCAGGTCGGCCAGCGAAATTTCGGAACCGCCCTGGTTCAATTCCAGGACGCCGCACGACAGGTTATCGATATACCACGGCGGATCGGTCGGCAGCATGTAGTCGATCTGGTCGGCGCCATGGTGTTTCACGCCTTCCGGCGGGTCAACTTGCCAGCCCAGGCGCATGGTCTTGCCCTCGTCGCGCCAGAACAGCCGCGCCGGACGGACCGGACCTTCCTTCAGCGGATACACGAGGCCATTGCCCACATCGGCCCAGGAATTGGCCCACAACAGCTTGTCTTGTTCGGCCAGCATTTTCAGCAGGGCCGCACCGACCTTGCCTTTCGGCTCCGTGGCGCTACCCGTCTGCGAATTCTGTCCGCTGCGCATGGCAACGAAGAAACGCACCAGGTCTTCATCGGCCGGTGTCAGAAAGGAGGGCGGCGCCGACAGCAAGGAGAAAATTTCGCTGATGGGACTGGCCGCCGCCACATCGCCATTCGGCCGCAGCCGCGCCTTGTACAGGCACAGCGCCACATGGCGGCCTCCGCTGGTGGGCGCCAGCACATAAATCAAGCGATGCTGGTTCAGCTTGGCGTCGGGCTCGACCACATTGAGCACAGCCTTCGGATGCGCGGCCGCCTCCACCCGTTGCAGCCAGGTGGCGATGGCGTACGGCAAAGGCGCTCCCGGCGCGGCCGGGGCAACTGGGGTTTCACTGGTTTCGTCGCGGGTAAAATCCATGGGGCGCATGAGTGTGTAAAGGTCGTATCCAAATCGGCAACAGGCGATATTATCCGCCATACACGCGCCGCTGGCTTGATTCGCACACACTGTTTAGGCAGTTTTCCTGTGCGATGCTTAAAAAATAAGTATTTAATGCCACACTTCCGCCATGTCAGGGCCAAAATTGGCATAAAAACGGCGGTATCGGCATATGCCATGCGCCTCGCCCTGTCTGGCCACTGCCATAAAAATGATTCATTCAGGAAATAAATCAAGCTTTTTGGCAATTCTTCCGATAGCCGATGGCCACGGCGGTAACGCACAGTCCATTTGCACTGTCAAGATTGCGCAATCGCGCCGATTGCGTATCATTCCAGGCTTGATCGCTTTGGAAACAACCATGCTGCCCACTATCGAACAACGTCTTGCCCTTGAACTTGCCGCCAAACCGGTGCAGGTTGCCGCCGCCATCGAACTGCTCGATGAAGGCGCAACCGTGCCCTTTATCGCCCGTTACCGCAAGGAAGCGACCGGCGGCCTCGACGATATCCAGTTGCGCCTGCTCGAAGAACGCCTGCGCTACCTGCGCGAACTGGAAGAGCGGCGCGCCGCCATCGTGGCCTCGATCACCGAACAGAACAAGATGACGCCAGAGCTGTTAGATGCCGTCATGCATGCAGAAGACAAGACGCGCCTGGAAGATTTGTACTTGCCGTACAAACAGAAACGCCGCACCAAGGCGCAAATCGCCATCGAAGCAGGCTTGATGCCGCTGGCCGACGGCTTGCTGGAGAACCCGGAACTGACGCCGGAAATGGAAGCGGGCAAATTCCTGCGCGAAGCGTTTACTAGTGCCGACGGCAACAATCCTGGCGTAGCCGACACCAAGGCGGCGCTGGACGGCGCACGCCAGATCCTGATGGAGCGTTTTGCCGAAGACGCGACCCTGCTGCAAACCTTGCGCGTCTACGTGCAGGAACACGGCGTGGTCGAATCGAAAGTGGTGGAAGGCAAGCAGGATGAAGGCGAAAAATTCGCCGATTATTTCGATTACTCGGAAACCATTTCGACCGTGCCATCGCATCGCGCTTTGGCGCTGCTGCGCGGCCGCCGCGAAGGCATCCTCGACGTGACCCTGCGCCTGGATACGGAAGCGGAAAAGCCGAAGTGGGATGCGCCGCACAACCCGTGCGAAGGCCGCATCGCCGCCCGTTTCGGCATCAAGCAACTGGGCCGCCCGGCCGATAAATGGCTGGCTGACACGGCCCGCTGGACCTGGCGCGTAAAAAGCTTCATGCATCTGGAAACAGAATTGATGGGCGCGCTGCGCGAACGCTCGGAGCTGGACGCCATCAATGTCTTCGCCACCAACCTGAAAGCACTGCTGCTGGCAGCGCCAGCAGGCCAGCGCGCCACCATGGGCCTGGACCCCGGCCTGCGCACGGGCGTCAAGGTTGCCGTAGTCGACGCCACCGGTAAAGTGGTCGACACGGCCGTGATTTATCCGCACCAGCCGAAAAATGACTGGGATGGTTCGCTGCATACCCTGGGCCGCCTGGCTGCCAAGCACAATGTTTCCCTGATTTCCATCGGCAACGGCACCGCCTCGCGCGAAACCGACAAGCTGGCGCAGGATTTGATCAAGCAGCACCCGGAAGCGAAGATGACGAAAATTGTCGTCTCGGAAGCGGGCGCGTCGGTGTACTCGGCGTCCGAGTTCGCCTCGAAAGAATTGCCGGATATGGATGTGTCCCTGCGCGGCGCCGTGTCGATCGCACGCCGCCTGCAAGATCCGCTGGCCGAACTGGTAAAAATCGATCCGAAATCGATCGGCGTGGGCCAGTACCAGCATGATGTGAGCCAAAGCCAGCTGGCACGTTCGCTCGATGCGGTGGTAGAAGATTGCGTGAACGCCGTGGGCGTGGATGTGAATACAGCGTCGGCGCCGCTGCTGGCGCGCGTGTCCGGCCTTTCGGCCAGCGTGGCGCAAAGCATCGTTACTTACCGCGACATGAAGGGTGCGTTCACTTCACGGGCGTCCCTGAAAGCCGTGCCGCGCCTGGGTGATAAAACGTTTGAACAGGCGGCCGGCTTCCTGCGCGTGATGGGCGGTGAAAATCCGCTGGACGCCTCGGCGGTTCACCCGGAATCGTATCCGCTAGTGGAAAAAATCCTGGCCGACATCAAGAAAGATATCAAGGCTGTCATCGGTGAAACGGCGCTGCTGAAAACCCTGAGCCCGGCCAAGTATGCGGACGAGACATTCGGCGTGCCAACCATTTCCGACATCTTGAAGGAACTGGAAAAACCGGGGCGCGATCCGCGTCCGGAATTTACCACCGCCACCTTCAAGGAAGGCGTGGAAGAAATCCGCGACTTGCGTCCAGACATGATCCTCGAAGGCGTGGTCACCAACGTGGCTGCGTTTGGCGCTTTTGTCGATATCGGCGTGCACCAGGATGGCCTGGTACATATTTCGGCCCTGTCGAGCAACTTTGTGAAAGATCCGCACACGGTGGTCAAAGCGGGCCAGGTGGTGCGCGTGAAAGTGCTGGAAGTCGATGAAAAGCGCAAGCGTATCGCGCTGACCATGCGCCTGACCGATAGCGCGCCGCAAGCGGGCAGCAAACCGGAACAGCGTGGCGACCGCAACGACCGCCGCAGCATGGCCCAGCACCAGTCGCAATCGCGCAATGCGCCCGAACCGGCCGGCAGCATGGCCGCCGCCTTCGCCAAACTGCGTGGTTAAGCCATGGCCATTGCTCAGCAAGTGATCATCACGGCGGTGGATGCCGGTAGCGTCGAGGCGGAGCAGTTGCTGGATGACCTGTCGGACGCCTTGCTGAGCATCAATGGCGACAGCGGCCGCTCCTCGTTCGATGCAGAAGAGACACGGGGCGGACGCGGTGGTTTTTTTATCGCCAGCAATAGCGATGGAGACCTGCTGGGCTGCGCGGCCTTGCGGCCCTTGGGCGGCGATGGCAACAGCACCATCGGCGAACTCAAGCGTATGTATGCGCGCCCCGGCCAGGCTGGCGTGGGCGCGGCCTTGCTGGCCCATGTGGAAACCCAGGCGCGCCACCATGGTTATGTCCACCTCTGGCTGGCGACCCGCGTGGTCAATGCCCGGGCGATGGTCTTTTACCGCAAGCACGGCTACGCCGACATACTTGCTTATGGCAAATATGTGGGCGCCGCGCAATCTATTTGTTTGGGTAAAGTTTTATAGCACCGGCAACGTGGCCTGCTTTCCCCATTTGTGGGCCCGGCCCATACTCATGGCGTCGTTTTCTTATAAAATGACGCCATCTTATTTATTTCCCCATCAGAGGCAGCTATGAGCGACGTACAAACCTGGATCAAAGAAACCGTGACGAACACGCCCGTCGTGCTGTTCATGAAGGGCACGGCCCAATTTCCACAATGCGGCTTTTCGGGCCGCGCCATCCAGATCCTGAAAGCATGCGGCGTTGAAAACATCGCTACCGTTAACGTGCTGGATGACCCGGAAGTTCGCCAGGGCATCAAGGATTACTCGAACTGGCCTACCATTCCACAACTGTATGTCAAAGGCGAGTTCATCGGTGGTTCCGACATCATGAATGAAATGTTTGAGTCGGGCGAACTGAAATCCCTGTTGAATGCCTGATAGCCAACAGCCGCGCCGTATCGTTATTGCCATCACGGGCGCCACCGGCGCCGTGTATGGCTTACGGTTGCTACAATTGCTAGGCGCCATCCCCGGCGTCGAGACGCACCTCGTCTTGTCAGACGCGGCTGTATTGACCCTGCACCAGGAAACGGGCATGGCCCGCAAGGAAGTCGAAGCGCTGGCGCACGTGGTGCACAAGCTGCGCGATATCGGCGCGGCGATCGCCAGCGGCTCGTTCCAGTCGGATGGCATGGTGATCGCACCATGTTCGATGAAAACCCTGGCGGCCGTGGCCCATGGCTTGTCGGATAATCTGATCACACGGGCCGCCGACGTGGTGCTCAAGGAGCGCCGCCGGCTGGTATTGATGGTGCGCGAAACGCCGTTCAACCTGGCGCACTTGCGCAATATGACGGCCGTCACCGAAATGGGCGGCATCATCTTCCCGCCGCTTCCCAGTTTTTACCACCATCCGCAGAGCATAGCGGAAATGGTTGACCATACTGTGGCGCGTGTTATCGACCTGTTCGGCATCGAACATGGTCTGGCGCCGCGCTGGAATGGACTGAAGTCCAGCGCCAGCGACGGCGGTACTGCTCTTTAGTGCTAGCGGTTCAACGCTTTTCGAATTGAACTGCAGCTGCCTGCTTTAAATCCCTGGCTTCTTCAACCATCCTGCGGTGGGCTATCCGTTTGCGCATGACTTCCGCATGTTGCGCGGCAGTCATGGGCGGTACGGTCATCAAGTCTTTCAGCTGCGCGGTATTGCTGTAGTTACTTTTCATAAGACGGCTCAAATGCTCGGCTCCGTGGTGGATGACAACTGGCTGTTTCTGATGTGATTATGAGCTAGTATTTGCCACTGCGCTGACTGTTACAGGATTATCATCAAGAAATCCGGTTGCAGCGCAACATACGAGGTCTTATTGTGCGGCAAAATCATGTCTCCAGTATGACCCGGCGCAAAAAAAGTACAAGGGTGACGCCGCCTGCATGTAGCCGGGCGGCAACGGCGTGTTAGCGCCAGAATGATTACTTTTGGTAGTTAACTCTTACCAGCATGCGAATAAATTCACGCGCGATTTGCCGATGATGTTCATCCAATCTTTGCAAATCAGCAATTAATTTCACATCGGCCGACTCAAAGCGCGACAAGCCGCCGGTTGATTCGCCGTTCGGCGTGGCACTTTCAGGACCACCAAAACGCAACCATTCCGCAGGTACGCCCAACCATTGGGCAATCATGCGCAACTTTTCTTGCGTAGGAATTGCTTCACCTACCAACCATTTCCTAGCGGCATGCACGGTGATCGGGCGTCCGTCGAAACGGATATTGAATTCCCGTGCCAATCTGGTCGGGCTGTCTGGGGAGTAGTGGGCGTTTTTGAGAGCCAACTGAAGTCGTTGGCTAAAGCTTTCGCGTTCGTTAGAAGAATTCATAGGTGCACTATTTCATGTTGTAACATGAAAGTCAGTTTCTTGAATGACCATACGGATTGTTACATTTGAAAATAAAGTAATTAACAATTAACAATCCGACGGGGGTTTCAGATAAAAACCTGAGCCGAATTTTCTATTGTTATCCTGTGTGGCTTCGGGTCAAATTCGCGGCCAGCTTTGATTTTCGCACTGCAACACGATTCAAAGCTTCGGTTTGGCGCTACAACGTACGGTATCGGATAATGCGCCCCTACACCGTTTAGTGCAAGACGTATGTCATACACTTTCCTAATGGAAAACTTTTCACTAATAACATGTTATTTGCATTTTAGAATGCAGGCGATGACAACATTTCACTTGTGAAATGTTTCTTGATAACATGTTATCGCGCCATGATTGCCGGGTTTGCAATTTACTTCTATCATAACGAAAATATGCGCTGTTGACACAAAGAAAATTCTTTTTGGTGTCATATTAGCCACCAACTCTCGATCTATGCCCTCTTTTAGCGCATGGAATCCATTTATTTGTTGCAACTCTTCGCCAATAGCAAGCATGCATCCTCAGCATGTTTTCCTTGTTGCCACACGCTGCAGGCGCGCTACAATGTGGTTGACGTTAACGTCAACCACACACAGTATCCGACCTTTCACTGCACACCACGCCCAGCCATGCAAACCACACCGCCTGTACAGATGACGACCTACACCATCACCGAACTGGCCCGAGAATTCGACATCACGGCGCGCGCCATCCGCTTTTATGAAGACCAGGGCTTGCTCAGTCCCAAGCGCGAAGGCGCGGGCGGGCGCAACCGTGTCTACACGCCACGCGACCGCACCCGTCTCAAGCTGACCCTGCGCGGCAAGCGTTTGGGCCTGGCCTTGTCGGAAATCAAAAGCCTGGTCGACATGTATGAGACGCCCAAGGACACGCGCGCGCAGATGGACCGTTTCCTCGGCGTGCTGGCCCAGCACCGCCAGACGCTGGAACAGCAGCGCATCGACATCGAGATGGCGCTGGCGGAAATCAGCTCGCACGAAGAAGCTTGCGCGCAGATGCTGGCTGGTCTGGACAGCAACGCGGTCCAGGCAAAATAAGACCTGCAACCCCGGAGTCGTGATCGGGTGTATATTTGACGCTTACTTGACGTTTACGTTAACGTCATGACTCGGTATCATTAGCTTCTGACACGGCAGCCTTGATTGCCATACTTATAACGAAGACGAGGACG
Organism: Janthinobacterium silvisoli; assembly: GCF_014200725.1. Lineage (GTDB taxonomy): Bacteria > Pseudomonadota > Gammaproteobacteria > Burkholderiales > Burkholderiaceae_D > Janthinobacterium. The sequence continues at coordinate 18,670 of NZ_JACHCL010000010.1, read as the reverse complement.
ACATGCTCCATCTCCCAGGTTTGACCTTTGATCACGGCGAAGACATCGCCTCGCTGCGGGAAGCGATCCAACAATTTGCCGCCGCTGAAATCGCACCGCGCGCCGCTGAAATCGACCGTACTGACCAGTTCCCCATGGATTTGTGGCGCAAGATGGGCGACATGGGCTTACTCGGCATCACCGTCGGCGAGGAATACGGCGGCGCCGGCATGGGTTATCTGGCCCACATCATCGCCATGGAAGAAATCTCGCGCGCCTCGGCCTCGGTCGGCCTGTCATATGGCGCCCATTCGAACCTGTGCGTGAACCAGATCAAGCGCAACGGCACCGAAGAACAAAAAGCCAAATACCTGCCGAAACTGATCACGGGCGAACACATAGGCGCCTTGGCCATGTCGGAACCGAACGCCGGTTCCGACGTCGTCAGCATGAAACTGCGCGCCGATTTCAAGGGCGACCGCTGGGTCTTGAACGGCACCAAGATGTGGATCACCAACGGCCCCGATGCGGACGTGCTGGTGGTCTACGCAAAGAATGACCTGGAAGCGGGCCCGCGCGGCATGACGGCGTTCCTGATCGAAAAGAATTTCAAGGGTTTTTCGATTGCGCAAAAACTCGACAAGCTGGGCATGCGCGGTTCGCACACAGGCGAACTGGTATTCCAGGATTGCGAAGTGCCAGCCGAAAACGTGCTGGGCGGCTTGGGCAAAGGCGTCAATGTGCTGATGTCGGGCCTGGACTTCGAGCGCACCGTATTGTCTGGCGGTCCGCTGGGCATCATGCAGGCGTGCATGGACCTGGTAGTGCCGTATGTGCATGACCGCAAGCAATTCGGCCAGGCCATCGGTGAATTCCAATTGATGCAGGGCAAACTGGCCGATATGTATTCGACCATGATGGCGTGCAAGGCCTACGTCTACGCCGTCGGCCAGGCTTGCGACCGCGCCACCACACCCGAAGCCGTGCGCCAGTTGCGCAAGGATGCGGCCGGCGCGATCCTGTACAGCGCCGAAAAAGCCACCTGGATGGCAGGCGAAGCGATCCAGGCGCTGGGCGGCAATGGCTACATCAACGAGTACCCGGCCGGCCGCCTGTGGCGCGACGCCAAACTGTATGAAATCGGCGCCGGCACCAGCGAAATCCGCCGCATGCTGATCGGCCGTGAATTGTTTGCGGAAACCAAGTAAGCCACCCTAGATAACGGAGATCCACCATGCAAGATCCAGTAGTCATCGTCGGTGCCGCGCGCACCCCCATGGGCGCCTTCCAGGGCGACTTTTCCAACGTCACGGCCAGCGACCTGGGCGCCGTTGCCATCCGCGCCGCCGTCGAGCGCGCTGGCGTGGCGCCTGATGCAGTCGAGCACGTGTATTTCGGCAATTGCCTGATGGCCGGCCAAGGCCAGGCGCCTGCCCGCCAGGCATTGCGCAAGGCTGGATTGCCGGATTCCACCGGCGCCGTGACCCTGTCGAAAATGTGTGGCTCGGCCATGCAGACAACCATGTTTGCCCACGATACCTTGCTGGCCGGCAGCGCCGACGTAGTGGTGGCAGGCGGCATGGAATCGATGACCAATGCGCCCTACCTCGTGCCCAAGGCACGCGGCGGCTACCGCATCGGCCACGGCATGATTTACGACCACATGATGATGGATGGCCTGGAAGACGCCTACAGCCGCGATGAAAAAGGTAATGCCCGCTCGATGGGCACCTTTGCCGAAGAGTGCGCCAGCCAGTACGCATTTACGCGCGAAGCGCAGGATGCGTTTGCCATTGCATCAGTCCAGCGCGCCCAGGCGGCCAGCAAGGATGGCAGCTTTGAATGGGAAATCGCACCCGTCACCGTCTCCGGTCGCGGCGGCGACACGGTGATCAGCCTCGATGAAGGTCCGCAAAAAGCGCGCCTGGAAAAAATCCCCTCGCTCAAACCTGCCTTCAAGAAAGACGGCACCATCACCGCCGCGTCTTCTTCGTCAATCAACGACGGCGCCGCTGCGCTGGTGCTGATGCGCGAATCGACGGCCAAAAAACTCGGCTGCACCGTGATCGCGAAAATCTATGGCCACGCCACCCATGCGCAAGCCCCCAACGAGTTCACCACGGCCCCGATCGGCGCGGTGAAAAAGCTGTACGCCAAAACGGGCTGGAGCAGCAGCAATGTGGATTTGTTTGAAATCAATGAAGCGTTTGCCGCCGTGCCGATGGCTGCCATGCACGATCTCGACATTCCACACAGCAAGATCAACATCCATGGCGGCGCCTGCGCACTGGGCCATCCGATCGGCGCCTCGGGCGCGCGCATCATCGTCACTTTGCTGGGCGCACTGAAAAAGACCGGCGGCAAGCGCGGCGTGGCGGCCCTGTGCATAGGCGGCGGTGAAGCGACTGCAATGGCGATCGAACTGGTATAAGCTTCCTGCTTAACACGACAGGCGCGCAGTCGGCACTGAGCTTGCAGACGGCGCGCTTTTTTATTTCATTCCAGGGAGAAGCACATGCCTACAGCATTGATCATCGGCGCCTCACGCGGCATCGGCCACGAAATCGTCCGCCAGTACCGCCACGATGGCTGGCGCGTCATCGCCACCGCCCGCAAACCGGACGATTGCGAAGCGCTTAAACAGCTGGGCGCCGAAGCGCATCTGCTCGATGTGATCGATGTGGAAGGTTGCGCCGGCATGGGCTGGAAGCTCGATGATGAAAAACTGGACGTCGCCATCCTCAACGCGGGCGTCTACGGTCCGCGCCACGATGGTTTTCCAGCACAGCAAGATTTCGATGCGGTGATGCACACCAATGTGCTGGCCGCCATGCGTTTATTACCCATACTGGCGCCGCTGGTCGCCAACGCGCAGGGCAAGCTGGCCGTGCTGTCATCGCACATGGGTTCGCTTTCCGAACGCAACAGTCCGCGCGGCTCGCTATACCGTGCCAGCAAGGCAGCCTTGAATTCCGTGCTGATCGATACGGCCCTCGTGCATGGCCCGCAAGGCGTCAGCTGCGTGGCCTTCCATCCGGGCTGGGTACGCACGGACATGGGCGGAAGTGACGCCGATATTTCTCCTGAAGAAAGCGCTGCCGGCATTCGTGCCACCCTGGCCAGCCTGGCGCCCACACAAGAGGCCGTGTTCCGCAACTACGATGGCAAGCCTATCGGCTGGTAAGCAGAGAAACAGCTGACCCGGCGCAAAACATAAAAAAGAAAGAGACAAGCACCGATGATACTGAATGAAGAACAAGCGATGATCCAGGATGCCTTGCGCAGTTTTTCGCGCGAGCGCCTGGCGCCCAACGCCGCCCGCTGGGACAAGGAACATCATTTCCCGAAAGAAGAATTGCAGGAACTGGCAGCGCTCGGCGCATTCGGCGTGGCCGTGCCGGAAGCGCTGGGCGGCGCCGGACTCGACTACGTGTCGCTGGCCCTGGTGCTGGAAGAAATCGCCGCTGGCGATGGGGGCACGTCGACGATTATCTCCGTCAATAATTGCCCTGTATGCAGCATCGCCATGATGTACGCCAATGCGGCGCAAAAAGAACAATGGCTGCGCCCGCTGGCGCAAGGGACCATGCTGGGGGCGTTTTGCCTGACGGAACCGCACACGGGCAGCGACGCCTCGGCCCTGCGCACCACGGCCACGCGCGATGGCGATGACTACGTTCTCAACGGCACCAAGCAGTTCATTACCAGCGGCAAATATGCGGACGTGGCCATCGTCATGGCCGTGACCGACAAGGCCGCTGGCAAGCGCGGCATCAGCGCCTTCTGGGTGCCGACCAATACGCCGGGCTACATCGTGGCAGGGCTGGAACAGAAGATGGGCCAGCATTCATCGGACACGGCGCAAATCCTGTTTGAAAATTGCCGCATTCCTGCGGAAAACTTGATCGGTGAAGAAGGGCAAGGCTACAAGATCGCCTTGTCTGGCCTGGAAGGCGGACGCATCGGCATCGCTTCGCAAGCGGTGGGCATGGCGCGCGCCGCGTATGAAGCAGCGCTCAGTTATGCACGCGAACGTGAAAGTTTCGGCAAGCCCATCTATGAACACCAGGCCGTGCAATTCCGCCTGGCCGATATGGCCACGCAAATCGAAGCGGCGCGGCAATTGATATGCCACGCAGCATCGATGAAAGATGCCGGCTTGCCCTGCCTGAAAGAAGCGGCCATGGCCAAGCTGTTCGCGTCTGAAATGGCGGAAAAAGTCTGTTCCGACGCGATCCAGGTGCACGGCGGCTATGGCTACGTGTCCGACTTCCCCGTCGAACGCATCTACCGCGACGTGCGCGTGTGCCAGATTTATGAAGGCACCAGCGATATCCAGAAGATATTGATTGCTCGGGCGTTGTAAAGCTGGGGTCTGACCCGGCGGGTCAGACCCCAATCAAACGCCAACGATGGACGAAAAAAAAGCCTGCATATTTGCAGGCTTTGTTCCAATGTATTACCAATGCTTTAATCGTGTCATGGACGCCAGTGCTATCTGCAAAGTGCCTCCTGATTTCGGACTCCCATGCTATCTGCATGGTGACTCCAAGTGTAAAATCGACCAACGTATCCGGAATTACAAAATCCATTCTTCACACTGTCACGCCATCGACATTACACCTGTCGGTCGCCGTGCGGGGTCTGGATAGTGAGACTATTTGCAAGCAAATCTCAATCACTGCACGTATTATAGCACAGCTTTTTTGTGCGTCGCAACAACTATTTAAAATCAAGTATTTAGCGCACCTGGAGGCTTGGCCTTGTCACCGCGTGCCACTCTTTCATACTCGGAAATCACTTGCGCTCCCAGCAGCAGCAAGGTGGCGCCGATTTCCAGGCTGAACATCACGACGATGGCCGTCGTCATCGAACCGTACACCACGTTCACTTGCGACAAGGTCGAGAAATACCAGACCAGCACATGACGCGCGATTTCCCACAGCAGGGCTGCCGTCACGCCGCCGATCAGCGCATGCGAGATCGACAGCCGGCCTACCGGCATCACCAGGTAGATAGAACTGAGCACAAGGATTTCGCCCACCAGCCCCAGCAGATACAGCAGCACGCCGGACAGCCGCCCCAGGCCCCAGTCATGGCGCAAAAAGTGCACGCTTTCCTCACCCATCACTTGCAAGCCGCCCGCCACCAGGGTGATCAGCAAGATACCCAGGCCCAGGCACAGGATGTAGCAGTAGGGCAAGATGGCGGAAATCAGGAAACGCCGGCGGCGTATGGCCACCCTGTGCACGAAGATCACGCTCATGGCGTTTTCCAGCACGGTAAATGCCAGCGAACTGAAAAACAGCATGGTCAGCAACAGCAGCCAGCCAATCACACCCCGGTTATCGAGGAAATGCGCGACTTCGGCCACGATGGCCTTCGATTGCCCGGGCACCAGCCATTCCAGGTAATGGCCTATGGTTTGCAGCAATTCATCTTGCGCAATCACATGCGACAACGCGACCACCACCAGCATCAGCAGCGGCACGATCGATAGCAGCGAGTAATAGGCCACGGCGCCAGCCAGCAGCAAACCCTGGTTGGCCCGGAAGGCTTTCAGCACTTGCAGCGTGAAAGCCAGCGGGTGGCTGAGGATATACGCACTGGCGCGGCGGTTGAAGATGTCCATGTGCCAAGCATACCGGCAATATGCTTGCCGCGCCGCGCGCACGGGAGCGCTAAGTGACAGCCGCTTCCAGCAAGGTCAAGGTTTGCCGCCCGGTATCCAGGGTAGCCAATATCTGCAACGGCAAAGTGAATTGATGGCGGATATGGCCGAAGGAATAACCAGCCACGGCAGGCACGGACAAGGGCAATAAATGCTGGTCGACTGTAGCGTTCAGGGTCAGGGAGGTATCGCCCTCGTCCGCTTCGCAATGCTCGAAAATACCCAGCATCAAGGCCGCCGCGTGCCTGAAGCCGACCGACAAATCCAGCTGGCACAGCATCCTGTCGATGCGGTAGGGGGCTTCGTTGACGTCTTCCAGGAACAAAATATGCTCGCGAAAGTCTGCCGCATACGGCGTGCCGGCCAGCGCACTGACCATGGCCAGGTTGCCGCCGATCAAACGCCCCGTGGCCAGGCCGCCATGCACGGTGCGGATGGCGAAATTGGGCTCCGTTTCACCGCGTAGCTGATTTTCCGCAGACATCGTGATCGTATAGCGCGGCTGCGGCGTCATCAGCACGTTTTGCAGCTGGGTCACGGTGTAATCGGAAAAAGTCGAGGAAGCCACCGGGCCGTGAAACGTTACCAGGCCCGTCTGGCTGGCGATGGCCAGGTGCAGCGCCGTGATGTCGGAATAACCGATCAATATCTTCGGGTTGCTGCGTATCAAGGCATAGTCGATCAGCGCCAGCAGCGAAATGCATCCCGAGCCGCCGCGTATGGCCCACACGGCCTTGACTTGCGGATCGCGGAAGGCGGCATGCAGATCGGCTAGCCGCTGCTGCACCGTGCCCGCATAATTGCCGTGCACGGCATGGATATTCGCCCCCAGGGTGGCCCGCAAGCCCAGCGATTCGATATTCTGTACCGCCTTGGCGATCGCTTCGTCATCGGTAAAACCAGCCGGTGCGATGATGGCGACTAGGTCGCCCTGGCGCAGCCGCGCCGGCTTGATCAGGGGGAGTGGAGTGGGCATAGTTTTTTGCTGCGCCGCCGCCAGTGCCGGTATCCCAGCCGTACCAGCCATACTTAGGGCGGCCAGCAAGCCGCCGAAGCGGCGTCGGCCAAAATGGGTGGGACTGGACATGCGGCCCTTTCTGGCAGTGTGCCTTACAAGAACTTGTACTTTACCTGGAACGACAGCGCACGCCCGCGCGGATCAGCTACCCGTGGGTCCCATCCCGCACCGACCACATCATCGACGTTGTGCGCCGTGAATGGTGGATCACGGTCAAACAGGTTCTGAATGCCCACGGTGATGGTGGTGTTCTTGAAGCCCGTGTAGGTACCCGACAGGCTGTACGTCGTATAGCTGGACACGTCGGGGTTGAAGCCGACCGGATAAGGCAAGGCACCACCGTTCGGCACCTGGTCTTTATAACCCGAGCTGTATTTCTGCGCCAGCAATCCGCTCCAATCGCCACGCGACAGGCTGAAGGTCGCATTGTGTTTCCAGCGCAGGTACAAATCGCGCGTGTAGAAATTGCCCACATACTCCTTGTATTCCTGGCCTGCAATTTCCGCGAACTTGAAGCTTTGCGTCCAGGTGCCATCGAGCGTCGCATTCCATTTAAAGCCATTGACTTTGCCTTCGCCGCGCAAGCTCAGGTCGGCGCCGCGCGTTCGCGAACCGGCGGCATTGATCCAGCCGCCCTGCACATAGTTGATCGTGTCATCCGGATTGCGGATGATGTATTGCGGCAGCAAGGCAGCGTTCTGCAACACAATGGTGGCGGAACGGTTCAGGATGCGATCCTTGGAATTGATGGCCCAGTAATCGAGCGAGGCCGAATAACCCTTGAACGGTTCGATCACCATCCCCAGGCTGCCTTGCTTCGAGGTTTCCGGTTTCAGATTAGGATTGCCGCCCGAGAAATAATTCAGGCGCGATGGAGCGCAGAATGCCGGGTCGCCAGGGTGACGTGCACAACCGACTGTATCGATCACGCCGCTGGACAATTCTTGGTACAACTGCCCCGAATACAATTGCGTGAAGCTGGGCGCGAGGAAACCCTTGTTGGCTGAACCGCGGAACAGCAGCCAGGAAGCGGGCTGATAACGGAACGAAACCTTGGGGTTCGTCGTGGCGCCCACCAGGCTGTAATCATCGCGGCGCAGCGCCAGCTGCATTTCCAAATCCTTGACGATAGGCACCAGCAATTCCGCATACACGGCCTTGACGTTGCGGCTGGCCTTGTCCAGCGCGGCATTGCCCGGCGACAGATACACGGTAGTCGCATCGATATCTTGCCCAAAGGCATAGCTTTCGCGGCGCAGATCGAAGCCCACGGCAGCGGACAAGGGGCCGGCCGGCAATTGCATCACTTCGCCAGACAGCGAACCATCGATGCCCGTCAGGGTCGTCTTGCCATGCTGGAAGTCGCCGCGGAACTTGGTCGACTCGATCAAGGCCTTGGCAGCGTCGGTCTGGGTCTGGCCTGGGCCCACCCACGGATTGATGATGCCGCTGGCCAAGGCCGGGAACAGTGCAGCCGTGTAAGCGTAGCCATCGGTCAGCTTGGTGTTGGTCTTGCTTTCGGCATGCGACACACCCGCCTTGTAATCCCAGCGGCCAACCGAGCCTTCGAAGCCGACCAGCAAACGTATATTGTCGGTGGTGTTTTCCTGGGTGCGGTTGCCGAAATCGTTGGCCCGCCATTTATAGGAAATCGGTTTGGTCTTGTCGAAAGTCGAGATGTAGGCGGACAGATCCTGATAATACGCACCGCCGACCGGATACAGGCCGCCACTGGCCACCGTGGTCTGGATTTGCATCGGCGTAAATTCCGCCGTCGCCTTGGTACGCGAACCGAGCAGTTCGACAAACATCGTGTGATCGGCAGCAAGTTTGAAGGTGCCACGGCTGAGCAAGTTGACGCGTTCGACGGGGAAAGAGATCACATAATCGCCGCCATAATCATAGGCGCAGGAATAGGTGCTGCGCAGCGGGGAGGTGACTTTCGACCAGAGCGCCGTCTGGTATTGCGACATGCCACTGATCGTGTCGCACTTGCCCTGGAAGCTCAGCGGATTGGCTTGCAGATACACATTCGCATCGCCAGGCAAGGTATAACCACCAATAAATTTCCCTGGATTTTTAGGGTCAGGGATTTGCAGGGCCGTACCGGCACCAGACAATTGGTTGGCATATGGCGTGCCGGTCGTGTCCGGCGACAAGCCACGGCCAGGCTGGAAGCCATTGGCAAACTTGCGCTGGTTAGAGCTGAGCTTGTCGTCATTGTCGGCCGTCAAGCTGACCATGATGTTGTAGCGGTCTTCTTCCAGATTGCCATGGCCGGCCAGCAGGGACGCGCGACGTTGCATGCCACCGCCCGCTTGCGTGGAATTGGTGGTGCCCGAGACTTCCAGGCCGTTGTAATTGGTTTTCAGGATGAAGTTGATCACGCCGCCGATAGCGTCCGTACCATAAATGGCCGAGGCGCCATCCTTGAGAATTTCCACGCGGGCAATCGCCCCCATCGGAATCGAGTTCAGGTCGACCGCCTTGCCGCTGGCGCCGTGGGTAGCGATGCGCCGGCCATTGAGCAATACCAGGGTGCTGTTCGGGCCCAGGCCGCGCAAGGAGGCAAACGAGGCGCCGCCGCTGACGCGGTCGGCGTCGGCGCCAAACACGTTATTGCCCGAAGTCATGTTATCGGCGCCCGTGCCGTTCGAAGAGATGATGGACAGCAATTGTTCGGCACTGGTGATGCCTTGTTTTTCGATTTGATCGTAGCTGATGATTTGCACCGGCAAGGCGCCTTCATTGGCCACGCGCTTGATGCTACTGCCCGTCACTTCCACCCGCTGCAACGATTGCGGCGCGGCTTCCTGTGCCAATGCCGGGCTCACCACCCCTATCAATGCCATCAACTGCGCCAGTTTCTTCAATTTCACGGGTCTCTCCTTCGTTTGGGCAAGCGAAACTTGAGTTTCTCAAGTCAGGTCGTTTTTTCATGTCGTAGCGTCTGTCTCAGTAGGACTTTTCGCGTTACTGCTCGCATTACTTCTTCTAATGACTTCTACGCATGACTTTATTTGTTTTCAATTTCAGAGTAACGCCTTGCCTCAAACACCCGCTAATGAAAAATGCTTTCCTAACTATAACTTTTTGGAATGAATGCCTTTTTCTCAGACCATGGTCACTTGCCAGCCGGGCGACCCCGCGTCATATCGACGTCCAGATAGCGCCAGGACGTGAATTCAACGGGATGACGCCTGTAGTTTTTTAGCCACGGCTGCTGCAAGTCGGCTGAGATGGGGTGTGTCAGCAGTACCCACGGCGTGTACGCGTGGATCAGCTGTGACATATCGAAGTACAGACTGCGGCGGCGCGGCGAATCGGACAGCAGGCGCGCCTCCTCATAGCGTTTATTGTAATCGGGTAAATTAAAGCGGGCATAGTTGGCGCGGCCACTGTTGGGACCGTACAACAATTGCATAAAGTTATCGCCGTCCGGGAAATCGGCCACCCAGTTGGTCTCGAACATCTGCACCTTGCCCAGGCGCGAAGCCTTGATGATTTCCGTCTTCTTGTCGCTCTTGAATTCCACGCGCAAGCCGATGGCGTTCAAATTGCGGCGCCACAATTCATCACGCAAGCGCCCCACCATGTTCGCTTCCGTATGCATGCTCAAAATCAAGGGCGTACCATCTGGCTGATGCCGAAAACCATCCGCGCCCAGCTTGTAGCCATAACGGTCCAGCAGGGCGCGCGCGAGCGCCGGATCGTAGCCGACGGGGCTGCGGTAATCCTTGTCATAACCGAGCACGTTGGGTGGCAGTGGCGATTGCGCTGGCAAGGCCAGGCCCTTTTTCAGCAAGGCGATATCTTCGCGGCTGTTGTAGCTGAGGGCGATGGCGCGCCGCAGGGCCAGCTTGTCCTTGGTATAGCCGCCCAGCACGGGATCGTCCATATTCATCCACATGTAATACGTCTGCAGCACGGGAAAGCGGTCGAGGGTGATGCCCCTGGTCGCCAGCTCCGGCTTCAACTTGCCATGGTCTAGCACCATATCCGTCAGCGATTCCGGCACTTGCTCCAGATAATCGAATTCGCCTTTCAGGAAACCCAGCATGCGCGATTGATATTCCTCAACGATGCGTACCTCGATGCGCTGCACCAGCGGCAATTGCTTGCCTTCCAGCGCTGTGGCAATCGCCTGGTCACCAGGTGCCAAGGCGGCCAGTGCTGCCGGCTCCGTATGAAACAGACTTTTTCGGAAAGTCGGGTTGGCCTCCAGCACGATCTTGTCGCTGCGCTTCCATTCCTTGATCATGAACGGTCCCGTGCCAACCGGGTGATTGCCAAACTGGCCGGCTGCCGGATAAGCTTCAGCCACTTCGCGCGCCACCACGCCAGTGGCTGGCATGGCCAGGTAAAACAGGAAGTTCGGGTCGACGCCATTCAAGCGGATGCGCAAGGTGTATTTGTCCAGCGCCTGCAATCCCGCGATCGGTCTGTCATAGCTGAACCTGGCTTTCAGCGCCGCATCACCCACCAGTTTGTCTTCCAGTAAAAACAACCACGGCGATTTCAGGTTGGGGTCGTACAGCCGCGTCAGGCTATACACATAATCCTGCGCCGTCACTTCGCGCGGCTTGCCCTTGAAGGCCGGGTCGGGCGTGAAAAAAATACCGGGTTGTATCTGGAAGATATAGGTGCGGCCGCCATCCGCGACCTTGGGCAAGCCGCGCGCTGTATTACCCTGCAGCTTGACGGGGCGCGCCAGATAGTCGTAGCGCAGCAGCGGGTCAAACACGTTTTCCATCAGGTTCAAACTGGCCAGGTCCGACGCCACGGCCGGGTCCAGGCCCGTCTCGCTGGTGCTCAGGAATAAGTGCAAGGTCTTGCCGGCGCGAGCGTCAGCCGCCTCGGTCGCGGCATGGCTGCCGGTGGTGAAAAGAAGCGCGATGGCCAGGCCGGCGGCGCAGGCGGTTTTATGCAGAGACATCATCAGTATTCCAGTACAGAAGGAAAGGCGTCACCGAGACTACGCGGGCAAGCCATGGGGCGCCAATGAAAACAGACTGCCAGCTTATAACTTTTTGGCATGTGATTGCTGCATTCTTTCATCAACTCGTATCGGGCTACCTCTATACTTTGCTTGCAGCTACATTCCCCGTCCCGCAACACCGCACTGCAAAGAACTGATATGGCACTTAATTACATCTGGTCCGGCTTTTTCCTCGTTGGTTTCCTCGCTGCCATCTTGCAGTGGCTGTTTCTCGGTGACACGGATATTTTCAAGCGCATCATCGACGGCACGTTTGAAACAGCGCGCATGGGCGTGATGGATATCGCCCTGCCGCTGGCCGGCGTGATGACCTTGTGGCTGGGCATCATGAATATCGGCGAGAAGGCTGGCATCGTGGGCTGGCTGGCGAAAGTGATCGCTCCCTTCTTTTCGAGGATATTCCCGGAAATTCCCAAGGACCATCCGGCCACCGGCCATATGGTGATGAATTTCTCGGCCAACCTGCTGGGCCTGGACAATGCCGCCACGCCATTCGGCTTGAAAGCCATGGAAAGCCTGCAAACCTTGAATCCGAACAAGGATGAGGCGACCAACGCGCAAATCATGTTCCTGGTGCTACACACCTCGGGCCTGACTTTAATTCCCTTGGCCATCATGGCGCAACGCTCTATCCTGGGTGCGGCCGATCCTTCCGACATCTTTATTCCCTGCATGATCGCCACCTATGTGGCCACCGTGGTCGGCATCATCACCGTTGCCATCAAGCAGCGCATCAATCTGATCAACCGGGTCGTGCTGGGCTGGCTGGGCGGCATGACCAGCGCCATCGTCGCGCTGATCTGGTATTTCACGCAGTACCTGACGAAACAGGAAATCGAACTGGTATCGAAGGTGGTCAGCAATCTGGTGTTAATTAGCGTGATCGCCATCTTCATCATCGGCGCGCTGCGCAAGCGCGTGAATGTCTATGACGCTTTCATTGAAGGCGCGAAAGGCGGCATCCAGACTTCGATCACCGTAATTCCTTATCTTGTCGGCATGCTGGTGGCCATCAGCGTGATCCGCAACGCGGGCGTGTTCAACTTTGTGATGGGGGGCCTGAACTGGGTCTTTGCCAACCTGGGCATCAATACGGACTTCGTGCCCGCGCTGCCGACCGCCATGATGAAGCCGCTCAGCGGTTCCGGCTCGAAAGCCATGATGATCGACGCCATGAATACCTACGGCGTCGACTCCTTCGTCGGCCGCCTCGCTTGCGTGTTCCAAGGATCGGCCGACACCACCTTCTATATCGTGGCCTTGTACTTCGGCTCGGTGGGCATCCGCAAGACGCGTTATGCCATCACGGCCGGACTGATCGCCGACCTGGCTGGCGTCATCGCCGCCATCTTTGTCGCCTACGTCTTTTTCCATTAAGGAGAGCCATGTTACGTCCCGTCTTGCTTGCCGCCTTGCTCGCCGGCATAGGTATTGCCAACGCGCAGGCGCAGCTACCTGAATCCGTCAGCCTGCTGTTGCGTGGCGCGAATATTCCAGAAGATGCCATCGGCGCGATTGTCTTGCGGGGCAATACCACCGTGCTGTCGCATGGCGCCGAGCGCAGCATGGAACCGGCCTCCACCATGAAAATCGTCACTACCGCCGTCAGCCTGGAGCAATTGGGTCCCATCTTTCGGGGGCGCACGGAATTGCGCACCAGCGCCGATGTCATCAATGGCGTGCTGAAAGGCGATTTGATATTGCGCGGTGGCGCCGATACGGATTTCAATGCCGATGTGCTCGAGCACATGCTGCAAGCCTTGCGCAACCAGGGCATCACGACTATCAAGGGCGATTTGATCCTGGACCGCCAGCTCTTCCAGCCGGCCCGGCCCGATATCGGAGCGCCGCCCTTCGATGAATCGGCCGAGTTCCGCTATAACGTCATCCCCGACGCCTTGCTGCTGAACACGAATCTGCTCGACGTCCAGATGAGTTCGACGGAACGGCAATTGCAACTGCTGCTGATGCCGCCGCTGGACAATGTCAGCATCAGCAGCGACATGAAGCTGATCAAGGGAAATTGCGCCAAATGGGAAGATGGCTGGCGCCCGCCTGAATATGTGCGTGGCCCGAACGGCAAGCTGCAAGTGATACTGCATGGCACCTTCCCGCAAAACTGCACCAAAGCCACCAGCATCAATGTCCTCGATCGCACGGATTATGCGGACCGCTTGTTCCGTGCCACCTGGAAACGGCTGGGCGGTACGCTGATGGGCACGGTGCGTGAAGCAGCGCCGACCGGACTTCCACCCACGGCCGACCCGGTCGGCACCCGCTTGCTGGCTGACCACGTGGCCCGCGCCTTGCCGGAAGTGCTGCGCGATACCAACAAGAATTCGGATAACACCTTGGCCCGTACCCTTTTCTTAAGCCTGGGCAGCTTGCAAAGCGATGGCTGGTTGGGCAGCCGCCCGGTCGCCATGGCCGCCCCGGAAGATACGGCAACGCGCGCGCGGCAAGTCATCCATGAGTGGATGCAGCGACACAATATCGATGACCAGGGCTTGCAGATTGAAAACGGCTCTGGCTTGTCGCGTACGGAACGTGTTTCACCACGCCAGATAGCGGGCGTGCTGCAAGCCATGCAGCAAAGCGTGTGGGCGCCCGAGTTCCAGTCCAGCCTGCCTATCGCCGCCCTCGACGGCACCATGCGCAAGCGCCTGCTGAACAGCCCGGCAGCAGCGCGGGCACGCATCAAGACGGGAACCTTGAATAATGTAGTGGCCATCGCCGGCTACGTTCCCGACGCCAACAACCAGCTCTGCATCGTGGTCGCCATGATCAACAGCAAGCTGGTCGGCAACGGTAATGGGCGCGCCATTACCGATGCGTTGATCGACTGGGTAGCCAAAAGCGGCGCCATGCCAGTGATAGCCGGTCAATAAAGAACGGCCATAAAAGCAAAAAAGCAGCGCGTAGCGCTGCTTTTTTTGTAAGCGGCAAGCCGCCCCACCTAAGCCAGGTATGCAGCTTGAACTTACCGATGACCATAGCCCGGATGGCGTTCTCGAGCAGATTGTTGTGTATCGGCAGCGTGCCCGCAGCGGCATAACGCTCAAGCGCCGGACTTGCCAATTGCTGGCGCAGCGTCCCCTGTTGTTGCCACATTTGCTATCGCTTCTCGTGTAACACCTTGCATTTCCCGCATAGATCAATGTAATAGTTTGTCGATAATTATCAGGAATGCATAGCGGAAACGCTTGCAAACTTGCCATCTTCAGTCACGACGTCACAATACGGTCATAAATCCGTCTCATACTTATGGTTGCGACGCCAACCGTTGCCAATTATGCATTTCTTATATTCATTTCGAATTATCGTGGCGTTGCCTTGACGGCAGCATCATATGTATTCCAGGAGCCTGTCGATATGTTAATTAATAATAATTCTCTTAAGATTTTATGCGGAAGTGTTGCGTTAGCGCTCACAGTCGTCGCTTGTAGTTCAGGCGATAGCTCGCCTGCGGCGAGTGGCGGAAATGGATCTCCCACGCCGCCTGTTTCGGCACAGGACGCGTTGACAACCACAACGCCGATCAAGCACCTGGTCGTGATCTTCAGTGAAAACCGCTCGTTTGACCATTATTTTGGTACCTATCCCAACGCAGCGAACCCCCTCAACGAACCGGCCTTCAATGCGGCTCCCGGCACTACCGTGCCGAACAACCTGACGCAAGGCACACTGCTGACGAATAACCCGAATTTCCTCAATCCGCAAAATAATGCCACTGCTCCCGGTAGCGGTATCAATCCATTCCGTCTGGATCGCAGCCAGGCGAATACCAATGGCCAATCGCACGACTACGCGAACGAGCAATTGGCCTACAACAATGGCGCGGCCGACCTGTTCCCTGCAAAAACCGGTAACAACGGTGGTGGAAGCGGCACCAAGTTCGGTACACCTGGTCTCGTCATGGGCTACTACGATGGCAATACGGTCACGGCACTCTGGAACTACGCCCAGAATTTCGCCATGAGCGACAATATGTACACTGATACGTACGGCCCTTCGACGCCAGGCGCACTCGAAGTGGTGTCTGGTCAGACCAATGGCGCCATCCCGGCAAACGGTGCGGCGCAAGGCGACAATGTGATTGCCGACGGGGCTGGTGGTTTCACGATGAACGGCGACTCCGATCCGGTCGGTGACGTTTGTTCTTCGACCTCCGCCAGCAACCTCGTGCAAATGAGTTCGAACAACAAGAACATCGGCGACCTGTTGAATGCCCAAAACATCACCTGGGGTGGTTTCATGGGCGGCTTCAATCTCGCAGCCGTCAACGCCAACGGAACAAATGGCTGCAAGCGCAGTACGTATTCGAGTGTGCTGGCCGCCAACTCGACAGACTATGTGCCTCACCATGCCTGGTTCCAGTATTATCCGACTACGCAAAATCCAGCGCATACCCGTCCAAGCTCGACTGCTGTGATCGGCGCCACCGATCCGCTCGACAGCACAGCGACTCCAGTGCATCATCAATATGACGTGAATGACTTCTTCGCGGCTGTGTCTGCAGGTAACTTCCCCTCGGTAAGCTACATCAAGGCGCCCGCCGTCGGCGATGCGCATCCTGGCAATTCCGATCCACTCGATGAACAGGCATTTATCGCCAACGTGGTTAACTTCCTGCAACAGCAGCCAGACTGGAAGAATACCGCCGTGGTCGTTACATACGACGACTCGGATGGCTGGTACGACCATGCCTATACGGCACCGACCACCTCCTCGTTCGACCCCGTGCATGACCAGTTGAACGGTGTGGGTTCCTGTACTTCAAGCGCTGCAAAACAAGGCGTTGGCGTCACCGGCAGTGCAGTCAACGGCCGTTGCGGCCCTGGCACCCGCATTCCGTTATTGGTAATTTCGCCTTATGCGAAGGTGAACTATATCGACCATACCCAAGTCACTCAGGCGTCGATCGTCCAGTTCATCGAGGATAACTGGCTGGGGGGTAAGCGTCTCGGTAACGGTTCGCACGATGCAACAACGGGCAGCATCATGAGCCTGTTCAATTTCAAACCCGCCAACCCTGCGCCACCAGTCTATATCGACACGACAACCGGCCTGAAGGTTTCAACACCTCCTGTTGTTAACACCAATCTGAGCTGATAATCGGCCGCCTTGCGCACGAGCGGAAGACGGCTTAATAGCAGACACTGCTGCTAATTCTCCAGCCAACCCCAAAAAATCCAGGATATCGAATTTTTTGGGGTTTAAACAATACCACCATGCCCACGACATCTTCTCCCCACTTCGTTCGCCGAGGCTGGTCGATAGCAATCCTCAGCGCCGCGGTCATCTGTATCGTCGCGACCATCGCGCAATATTACCGTCCCCAAGCTCTGCCGGAACCGATAGCGCAGCTCGCCGGAAATCTGTTCGGCATCAACCCTCACCCGGTCAAGCTTGTGCG
The DNA here is from genome assembly GCF_014200725.1 of Janthinobacterium silvisoli. Taxonomy (GTDB): domain Bacteria; phylum Pseudomonadota; class Gammaproteobacteria; order Burkholderiales; family Burkholderiaceae_D; genus Janthinobacterium. The sequence goes on along the minus strand of NZ_JACHCL010000010.1, from coordinate 1,587 downwards.
TCCTCCGGTTATGCCGCTTAGCGCCGTCGCCCTGATTGGCCAGCGCATATTTCACGACCCGACGCTCTCGGCATCAGGCAGGCAATCTTGTGCGTCCTGCCATAACGCGCAAAACGGATATGGCCCACCCAATGGACAGTCGGTGCAACTCGGCGGCCTGCACCTGGCGACAGCTGGCTTGCGGGCCGTGCCCTCGTTGGCCTACCTGTATCGCCAGTCTGTATTCGGTATCGGTCCTGAAGCCGGAGAGACCGACACGCCAGTGAATCTAGATCAACTCGCCTCCTCCGCCCTCAATACGCCTCGCCAGCAGAAGGCCGCAGACGTCAAGGTGGCGGCACCAGCAATGGTGCCGCAGGGCGGGTTCTTCTGGGACGGCCGTGCGAGCACCCTTCAGGACCAGGCAATCGGTCCTTTGACCAATCCGGCCGAGATGGCCAACGTGGACAATGCCGAGGTCGCGCGTAAGTTGGCGAAAGCTGGTTATGGCGCCGAATTGGCTAAAATTTTCGGTACAGCGGTGACGAAGGACCCGAACTTGTTCGTTTCCGAGGCCATGTTCGCAATCGGCCGTTACCAATTCGAAGATGCTTCGTTTCATGCGTTCTCCAGCAAGTACGACTATTGGCTGGAAGGGCATGCACGATTAACGTCGTCGGAACAACGTGGCATGGTGCTTTTCAACGATAAAAACAAGGGAAATTGCGCCGCGTGCCATTTGAGTCAACCGTCCCAGGATGGTCAGCCACCGCTGTTTACCGATACACAGTACGAAGCGCTGGGGGTTCCCCGTAACCGGGATTTACCGGCAAATCGCGCTGCAACGTTCTACGACATGGGCATCTGCGGCCCTCTCCGTAAAGATATGGCGACACAATCGCAGTACTGCGGCATGTTCCTGACCCCGACCCTGCGCAATGCGGCAATGCGAAAAGTGTTCTTCCATAACGGCGTCTATCACGACCTAAAGCAAGTCCTGGATTTTTATAATTTGCGGGCAACGCAACCCGAAAAAATTTATCCGCACGATAAAAATGGACATGTTCAACAATACGATGACCTACCTGCAAGCGATCACACCAATATCGACGTCTTCGATGCACCGTTCGACAAAAAAGCTGGCGATACGCCGCCGTTGAACGACGCAGAGATCGCTGACCTCATCGCTTTCTTGAAGATACTTAACGATGGATATAAACCTTGATGACGCATATGTGATCGAGCAGAGAGATATCCGAAGTGGAAGTAATCCCTCTATTTTAAAGCGCTAAAAGCAGAGCTTAAGCGGCCAAGCGCAGCTGCTGTTTGGGTGTGATACTGCCATCTGGGGCCGGTCCGATATATGGGGCCGGCTGATTATTGAGGGTGCGAATGAGGAGCTCGTCGTCTCCCCCTGGTCCTATTCGACGTATAGAGGCAGTTAAAATCCGGGGTCAGACCCGCCGGGTCTGACCCCGGCCCTTGCCGTTGAGGTTCATCCCAGCAAAAGCAGCAGACGAAAAAAAACCCCACCGGATACCGGAGGGGTTTTTCTCTACTACGAATAACAAGCCTGACAATAACCTACTTTCACACTGGTTGCAGCAC
>NZ_JACHCL010000009.1 GCF_014200725.1 Janthinobacterium silvisoli | reverse complement strand
ACTTGCATGTGTAAGGCATGCCGCCAGCGTTCAATCTGAGCCAGGATCAAACTCTTCAGTTTAATCTCTGTTACTTTGCCGTTTTACCGGCACCGTCATTGCTGACGGGTCGCTCACTCAAAAAACTGACAGGCCACTACTTTCGTAGCGCCTATTTCATTATTTCTTGTGAACATTTGATATTTTAAGTTTTACACTGCTTGCGCAGCGCTGCACTTCCATCAAATGCCCACACTTATCGACTGTTAATTGTTAAAGAACTGTATTCGGTACTGCTTATTTACTACATTCGCGCTATCGACAAAGCGTTGTGTTTGTCAGCTACGAAGAAGGAAGAGTATGAAGCGTTTCGCACATTTCGTCAACCTTCTTTTTTCTCCCTTTTGTCTCGCAAACTAGTGCGTTTCATCGGGGAGGCGAACTATAGCAAAGCGCCCCTATAGAAGCAAGGCTTTTTCCGGCTCAATCGCACCCAACTGCTACAATTTCGACCCCTCCGCGCAAAACAGCGCCTACACACAGAAGAAGCACAATGAAACAACAAGCGCAAGGATCAGGCCTTACCCTGAAACGGGCAGGCTTTAGCTCCAGCTTTGGCGTACTCGCCGCCACCCTCGGTTCCGCAGTCGGCCTCGGTAATATCTGGAAGTTCCCTTATCTGACAGGCGCCAATGGCGGCGCCGGTTTTCTGCTGATCTATCTGCTGGCTACCTTATTAGTGGGATTACCCGTGATGATTGCCGAAATCACCCTGGGACGCCGCGCCAAGCTCAATCCCATCTCGACCATGGAAAAGCTGGCTACCAAGGGCCAGCCCTGGTGGCTGGTCGGCGTGATTGGCATGCTGGCCGCCTTCCTCATCGTTGCCTTCTATTCGGAAGTGGTGGGCTGGGTGTTTGCCTATATCGCCAAGGCGATTGACGGCTCTATTCTCAGCAGCGACAAGCAAGTCACCGAAGCGGCGTTTGCCTCGCTGATCAGCAACCCGCTGCAATCGCTGCTGTGGCAGTGGGGCGTGCTGATGTTTATCGGCGGCATCTTGATGCTGGGCGTGACCAAAGGCATCGAGGCGATCGCCAAGAAACTGATGCCGCTGCTGTTCTTGTTACTTCTCTTGTTATGTGCGGTCAGCCTGTCGCTGGATAAGGCCAGCGATGGCCTGGCCTTTTTGTTCCGCCCGGACTTCAGCAAGCTGACGGCCTCGGTGGTACTGACGGCGATGGGCCTGGCCTTCTTTAAGTTGTCCGTCGGCATGGGTACGATGATGACCTACGGCAGTTATTTCCGCGATGACCAGAATATTCCGCTGACGACCTTGCGCGTGATGACAGCCGACCTGGGCGTTTCCATGCTGGCCGGCATCGCCATCTTCCCGGCCGTCTTCACCTTTGGCTTCGCCCCCAGCGCGGGACCGTCCTTGGTCTTTATCACCATCCCGGCCGTGTTTTCGCAAATCCCCATGGGGCAATTTTTGATGGTGGCGTTTTTCATTCTGGCCGCCGTGGCCGCTACGGGGGCGATGCTATCGCTGATGGAAGTGCCCGTGGTGATCTTGCATGAGCGCCTGGGCTGGTCGCGCAGCAAGGCGACCGTCGTGACGATGCTGCTGCTGGCCTTGCTGGGTTCGGCTTGCGCACTGAGTAACAGCACCTTGGCCGACTTCAAGCTGTTTAATCTGAATATGTTTGATCTGTTCGACTTTGTTTCGTCGAATATTTTCTTGCCTGTAGGCGGTATCGCAATTGCCTTGTTTACAGGCTGGGCCTGGGGCAAGGATAACTTTATCGAGGCGATCGGCAATCAAGGACTGTTGCAGAACCGCAGGCTGGCCACGGTGCTGCTGTTCCTGCTGCGTTATGTATCGCCCGTATTGATACTGCTGGTGATGCTGAAGGGCTTGAAGGTCTTCTAGTTAAAGTACCCGGGTGTAGGTCTGGCGCACCAGCACCCGGTCGCCGCAATCGAAATGCCACCATTCGCTGTTGATGCCGAAGAAGCCAGCCTGGAACATGGCGCCGCGCAACAGGCGGCGATGCTCTACCTGCTGTTCCGTGATGTCTCCCCGTTCCAGCAATAGTAGTTCCAGCGCCGGATGTGAGCGCTCACTGAGATCATCGAAACCGGTTCCCATATCGAGCTCCTGCCCGTCGGGCCCCACGATGGTAATGTCCAGCGCCATGCCGAACGAGTGGATGGAGCCTCGGCTGGGCTCGGCGATATAGCCCAGCAACTCCGTGCCTTGCAGCGCATCCCATAGTTGCTGCTGTACCCGTTGCGGGCGCAGGGCGTCCAATACCAGCAGATGATGGTCGGGCCGTTCTTCATACAACCAGGCGACCGCTTTTTCCAGCGCCGCAGCCGCGTCGCGGTGCAGCCAGGCGCAATCGATGGGACTATATAAATCGCGGCCGACGAAATTATCGGGCGTGGCGTAGCGCAAGTCGACGGCGATACCGGCGATACTGCTCAGGTGGCGAAATTGCGGATCACTGGCGACCGCTTCCAATTGCAGACTTGCAACAGACATTACACTCCTCTTTCCAAGCAGTTACGTGCGGCCACGCCGATGCTGTCGGCCAGGCGGCGCGCGCCGTGCGACAACGGCGAATGGCTGGCCGTCAATAAATACAGTTGTATCGGGATCATCGGCGCCCATGGACGGCGCTGCAAACGCTCGGGCGAACCGGAGGCGGCCGTGAACGGGTCGACCACGGCCATGCCGGCGCCCGCCTCGACCAATGAGCGGGCGATTTGATAGGTCTGCACCACGGTACTGAAGACGGGATGGATGTCCTGCGCTTCGCAGGCGGCGATCACCAGTTCTCCCAGCGGATCATTATCGGCATGGCCGATCAGTTCGCCGGACAAGCCATGCGCCGTCAGCGGCGTGCCGCAGTCGGCTGCGTGCCAGGTGCCGGCCGGGGCAATGACTGTCATCACGCCTTGCGCGATCGGTTCGGCTACGATGCCGGGATGGCGCGGGTCTTGCAGCGACAGGGCCAGGTCCGCCTCGCCCAGACGCAAGGTGTTGACGATTTCACCCGTGTGATGGGTGGCCAGCTGGCAACGGGTATGGGGAAAGTCGCGGCGCCAGGCAGTCATGGCAAAGGGCAAGACGCTAATCGCGATGGTCGGTGTCGATACCAGGCGGATGGTTTCCACCGCATGGCTTTTCAGGCTGGCGGCCAGGCGGCGTATACCCAGCAAATCGCGGTTGAGTTTTTCCGTCTCGATAAATAAACGGTGCGCCTCCGGTTTCGGGTAGAGCTTGCCCCGCACGCGCTCGAATAGCGGCATGCCCAGTTGCAACTCGCAATGCTGCAAGACCTTGGTCACGGCCGGCTGCGAAATATGCAGCACCTGGGCCGCGCCGCTGATGGTGCCAACTTGCATGATGGCGTGAAACACCTCGATATGACGCAGCCGCATGACTTATTCCTTTATCGCGCTTCAGCCCTGGAGGCCGTAAGAATTAAGCATATAAGAAAAAGTCATGGGCTGGAACCGCATGCTACTTTGTTGCAACAGCTGGCACGGGCACGGCCTTCGCGGCCGGCGTCGTCAATACTTCCAGCAAGGCCGCCGTTTCGCCATCGGGCATGCCATCGAAGCGGGTATTGCGGTACTTCATCTGGAAGGCGATCAGGACATTGCGCGTGGCTTCGTCAAAGATGCCCGTCTGCGGCGTGGCATAACCGTGCTGGGCCAGCTTCTTCTGGAACCAGGTGGCATCCGGCACTTGCTGGTCAAAAATCAATCGCTGTTCGGCAACCCGGTTGGCATCTGGCCAAACGATCAGGCCCGCGTCGGCTAGCTGGCGCCATGGGAACAGCGGTCCAGGATCTTGCTTGCGTTGCGGCGCGATCTCGTTGTGGCCAAGGATATTTTCTGGCGAAATATTGTAGCGGGCCACGATATCTTTCAGCAGTGGAATCAATTCATCGATCTGCGCCTGCGGGAAGGGATACCAGATGCGGCCTTCGGGCGAGTCCGTGTAGCCGGGATTGACGATCTCGATACCGATCGAGCTGACATTCAACTGTGTATAAGTCTTCCAGTTACTCACACCCGCGTGATTGGCCTGGCGCGACTCATCGACCAGCGCATAAAACTTCGGCGTGGCCGTATCGGTCAGCAAGTAGTGGCTGCTCACTTCCTGCTGCGTGAGGATCTGGATCGAGCGGGGCAGGTTGCTGACGGTGTAGTGGATGATGATGAATTTCACGCGCGGGCTCTGGCCGCGCGCCGTCAGGCTATGGTCGATGTGGGGTGCTGGCGTGGTGGTACAGGCGGACAGCAAGGCCATGAACAGGGCGAGAACGAGTATTTTCATGAGTAATCCATCATCTGAGTAAATAAGTTAGGTAATCGGCTGTGACCTGGCGGCTAAACGCGCCGCCGCCACATGCGCACGCGCCACTTTTTGCTGCAGCGCCAGCGATGCGGGTAAAGCGGCCTGCATGGCGGCAAAGATGGCTGGGTGCAATTGCGCCGCACGGCCCGCCAATACCACGGGACGCGGACCATAGCGGTCGATCAAGGCCAGCGCCAGCCGCGCCAGTTCCTGGCCGGCGCGCTGCACAATATCAAGCGCCAGCGGATCGGTGTCGGCAGCAGCAGCCACGGCCAGCGCCAGACGGCCTATCGTACCGCGGTCTTGCCCATACATAAAGTCGCGCGACACGGACCAGTCGCTGCCGCCGAGATGCGCGAACACGGCCTCAGCCATGGGAGAGCTTTGCCAACTGCCCGGGCACTCATCTTCGCGGCGCCAAATTTGCCGCAGGGCTTCCCGTGCGATCCAGTAACCGCCGCCGCCATCATCTAACAACACGCCACGGCCACCCGCGCGGTGAAAGCCGCCATCCTGATCAATCCAGGCGGCAATCGAGCCCGTCCCTGCGTAGACCAGATATCCTTCACCCAATTCAAAACTGTCGCGATAAGCAATTTCAATATCGTTGCCCAAGCTCACGTTTGCCACGTCCAGCGCCAGCAATTCTGCCAGCAAGCCGGTCAACATGGCGCCATCGCCACCAAAACCTGTCAGCCCAGCCAATACCTGGGTCGGCTGGCCGATGTCCGATACCTCCTGACACAGCTTGGTAAAGGTGGTCTGCAAGGCGGTGCGGCCTGCGGCGCTGCTCATTTGCAAGGCAGATAGTCCCTCTACCGCGCCTTCGGCAACGATGCTGCCGTCCACGCTGGCCAAGGCCCAGCGCGTTTGCGTGCCGCCCGCATCGATACCCAAGCCCAGCCTGTCTGTAGAGAAAGAAGTCATCGCATCAGTGTAAAGCCAAGCAAGCGCTGCAGGCATGAAAGCTTGCGCATGTTTCATGCCTGCAGGTTATAGGTGGACAGCCTTTACTGGGCCGGCTGGCGTAAAGTGACGCGGGGGCTTTCATTGCCGAGACGGTCCACGGCGCTGACCACCACGGCATTGACTTTACCGGTGGAATCGTCCACCAGGGTCAGTTCGCTTTGTAGACCAGAGACCACCGTGAAACGCCAGTCTGCGCCGTAACGGGCCCAGACCGCGTACTGGGTCACGGGCTTGCCAGCGCCCGCCGTGAATTTCAGGTTCACGCTGGTCGTATCGCGGCGCATGATCACCGTCGGCGTGCCTGGCGCTTCCGTGCCCAGCCATGGCGTGGCGGGAATCAGGGCAGGGCTCTGGTAGACCGTGGCTTTCAATTGATCGCTGATGCCCTTGCGGTTTTGCATCAGGGGAATCATGCTGAAATGCACCTGACCATTCGCACCGGGCCGCGTGCGCGTCAATTCAATCTGCTTGATGATCTCTTGCGGCGTGTAAGACTTGGCCGTATTGTCGATGCGGCTGGTGTACAGGCCCGGCCATATATGGCGGCCATACGGATTTTGCGCCAGCCAATAGTCGAGCAGCACGCCAAACGCCTGTGGCGCCTGTCCTACCGGCCAGTACAGTTGCGGCGACAGATAATCGAGCCAGCCCCTGGACAACCACAGTTCCGCATCCGCATACAATTTATCGTACTGGCTGAAACCGACGATGCCTGGCGGGCGGCGGTCCGGGCGGCCGATACCGAAGGGGCTGATGCCGAAACGCACCCAGCTCTTTTCGCGGTGGATGCCCGTATACAAAGACTCGATCAGCTGGTTCACATTCTGGCGGCGCCAGGAAGCGCGGTCCAGTTGGCCGCCACCCAGCAGATATTGCTGCCACGACGGTTCATCGGGGAAGGGCAGCTCGCGCTTGGCGCCGCCGCTGCCTGCATCGAGTGCGGCAGCTTCTGCACCGGCGCCGGCATTGCTGCCCGCGCCGGGCGCATCGATAGGATAGGGATAAAAATAATCGTCGATATGCACGCCATCGATATCGTAGCGGCGCACCACGTCGAGCACCACATCGGTGGTGTGCTTGGAAGCTGCGGCATCGCCTGGATCCATCCACAGATAGCGGCCGTATTGCTTGACGGATGCTGGGTTGGTGACGGCGAAACTGTCGCGCGCGAGCGGCGACTTGGCAGTAGCGTGGCGGGCGCGGTAGGGATTGAACCAGGCGTGCAATTCCAGGCCGCGCGCATGCGCTTGGGTTACCCAGAAGGCCAGCGGGTCATACATGGGCAACGGCGGCTGGCCTTGCTTGCCCGTCAGATATTCGGACCATGGTTCCAACTGCGACGGGTAAATGGCATCGGCGCTGGGGCGCACCTGCAGCACGATCGCATTCAGATTCAAGGACTTGGCGCGGTCGAGGATAGCGATGGCTTCCGCCTGCTGTTTGGCCACCGGCAAGTTGCTGCGGCTGGGCCAGTCGATATTGGCGACGGTCGATACCCAGGCGGCGCGGAATTCACGCGGCGCCGGTGGCGGCACTTCGCCCGTGATGTGCTCGACGGGCGGCAAGCCTGGCAAAGCCGTCATACCGGGATTCACATCAGACGGCATTTTGGTGCTGGTACAGCTGCTGAGCAAGCCGGCCACGGCCAGCGCGGCGATCGCACTGGCGGCGGCGCCCAGCCGTTTTTTCAATGTAGAAAGCAAAACAATTCCTTGCAGAAATAGGGTCCGATCGATGATCACGCAGTCAATGACGCAACTAAGTACGCAACTAAGCGGGGCATTTTACTGTGCGTGGGCATTCGGTGAAGCCACGCACAGCCATCATGAACGTCAGGCAGCCTTCTTGCCGAATTCGGGATCGATCTTGACCAGCGCCGCCATGATGAAGGCGGGCACGGTGGCGATGCAGACCCAGATGAAGAAGTGCTGATAGCCTAGCCATTGCTGTATCCAGCCGCTGGCCATGCCGGGCAACATCATGCCCAGAGCCATGAAGCCCGTACAAATGGCGTAATGGGCGGTTTTATGGGCGCCGTCGGACACCATGATCATGTACAACATATAAGAAGCAAAACCGAAGCCATAACCGAATTGCTCCAGTGCGATGCCGCCAGCGATCAGATAGATATTGCTGGGCAAAGCCGTGGCCAGGTAAACAAATACCAGGTCGGGCAAGTGCACAGCCAGCACCATGATCCACAACATACGCTTCAAGCCGAAGCGGGAAATCACATAACCGCCCAGCAAACCGCCCAGGGTCAGCGCGATCACGCCGATGGTGCCGTAGACCAGGCCGACTTCTTCCGTGGAAAGTCCCAGGCCGCCCTTGCTCACGGGGTCCAGCAGGAAGGGCGCGGCCAGTTTCAGCAATTGCGCTTCGCCAAGGCGGAACAGCAGTAAAAAACCGAGGATGACGACAATATCTTTTTTCTTGAAGAAGGCGGCAAAGGTGGCAAGGAATTCCTGCAGCGGCGAGGCGCCGTCACGCGCGATGCTGGGCTTATCGTCGGCTGGCTTGGGCAACACAAAATAGTGATAGATGAAGAGGGCGATGAACAAGCCCGCCAGGATGGCGAACACGCTGGACCAGGCCAGTTGCACATTGCCCGTGACATGCGTCAGATAGCCGGCCAGAAACACCAGGCCGCCCTGACCGGCGATCATCGCCAGGCGATAAAAGGTGCTGCGCACGCCGACGAAGGCCGCTTGCTGGTGTTGCTCCAGGCCCAGCATATAAAAACCATCGGCGGCAATATCATGCGTAGCCGAACTGAAGGCCATCAGCCAGAAAATCGCCAGGCTGATCTGGAAGAAATGGGGCAGGGCCGTGGTCAAGGCCACCAGCGCCAGCGCCGCGCCGATCACCAGCTGCAAGCCGATAATCCAGAAACGCTTGGTACGGTACATATCGATGAAGGGCGACCATAGCGGCTTGATGACCCATGGCAGGTACAGCCAGCTCGTGTAGAGCGCGATATCGGTATTGGAAAAACCGTAGTTCTTGTACATGATCACGGACAGTGTCATGACAACAACATAAGGGATGCCCTGGCCAAAATACAGGGTGGGGATCCACTGCCATGGATTAGTCGCGCGCGCTGGCGCGCTGTGTTTCACAAGCTCCATACATCCTTCGTCTTCGACCGGACAAAAGAATGATGCGCCATCGGATCAAGCCGCCAGTGCTGCCCGCACACTGCCGTTCGCTCCGGCCAACAATGCCTGTGCCTGGTCTGTGGTGATTTTTTTTAACAAGGCAACCATCGCCACCTTGACGTGAAACTGGCATTGCTCCAGCACTGCCCTAGCCTGCGCTTCATCGGCGCCGGTGGCGTGCATGGTCAACCGCACCGCCCGCAAAATCAGCTTGGCGTTGGTCGGCTTCAAGTCTACCATCAAGTTTCCATAGGTTTTATGCAAACCGACCATCAGCGCACTGGAAATCGTATTCAGGGTAATTTTTTGCGCCGTGCCCGCCTTTAGCCGGGTGCTGCCAGAAATCACTTCCGCGCCCGTGTCGAGCACGATGCCGTATTCCGCCTTCAGCGCCACCGGCGCGCCGGGATTATTGGCGATGCCTATTGTCAAGGCGCCCGCCTCGCGCGCCGCCCGCAACGCCCCCAGCACATACGGCGTGGCGCCGGATGCGGCCAGCAGGATCACCACGTCGTCCGGCTGCGGCTGAAGAGTGAGCAAGTCCAGCCCTCCTTGCTCAAGATCATCTTCCGCGCCTTCGACGGCGGTGAACATGGCGCCCTGGCCACCGGCCAGGAGGGCGACCGCCCGCTCGGGCGGCCAGGAAAAGGTGGGATTCAGTTCTACACTGTCGAGCACGCCAAGCCGCCCCGAAGTGCCCGCGCCCACATACAGCAGGCGCCCGCCAGCGGCGATACGGGGCAAGGCGGCCGTCACGGCTGCGCGGATATGCGGCGACGCCAGCCGCACCGCTTCGACGGCCCAGAACTGGTCATCGACAAAGGCCGCCACCAGTTGCTCGACCGGATAAGTATCCAACTCCGGATGCCGCCGGCTCGGGGTTTCAGTTTTCAGCATGACTTCCGAACATGTTAAACGATGAAACCAGTTTAATACCAAGCAAAGCAGTCAGCCATGAAAGGATGTCAGGCGGGCATAACGGGGACTTATGGACTGCGGCGCATTTCTGCTACGAAATCGTAATGATCGCTGCGGCAGTAAGAATGCGTCAGCTCCACCGCCTCGCCCGTTTCCAGGTAGGCGATACGCGTGATGAACAGCACGGCCTGGCCATCGGGCACGCCCAGTTGTTCGGCCAGCACGGCTGTCGCGTTCATGGCGCGGATGTGCTGCAAGGCGCGCACGGGCGCTTTGCGGATGCTGTTTAAATAGGCATACAGGGAATCGCCCACGGCAGCCGGGTCCGGTACCACGCTGAACGGCAAAACGCTCACTTCATATGCCATCACCACGTCGTCAGCCAGGCGCAAGCGTTCCAGGCGCGCCACCTTGGTATTCTGGGGCAGGCCCAGGCTCAGTTGATCGTCGCTGCTGGCAATCACCACTTCGCGCTTGAGCCAGCGCGAACCGGGACGGTAGCCGCGCTGCTGCAATTGTTCGGAAAAGCTCGACAGATTCGATAGCGGCTGCTCGATACGGGGGGCAATATAGTTGCCCGATCCGCGGCGGCGCACGACGAGGCCCTGCTCGACCAGCTGGTCGATGGCCTTGCGCGCAGTCACGCGCGACACGTCGAGCAATTCGGACAGGGTACGTTCAGATGGCAAAGCCTGGTCTACCTGGTAACGACCGTTACGCACGTCATCGCTCAGCTTGCGGGCGATCTGCATATATAAAGGCGAATTGTCATTTAAATCGACCTTGATTTCCACACTGGTCCGGCTCATACAGTTCTCCTTGTATGACTAGTGTAATAGCGAAGGCGCTTGTGCGTATGCCATCCAACCATGAATAAATGGAAAATGGGCATAAATAACGGTTATAAAGTGAAAAAAACAATGTTTCAGTGTTCCAAACGTCAACATTGATAAACAAATAGACAATGTTGTATTTGATCACGCACCAGATTGTGGCAGGCAGTTTCCATGCAACTGCGCGGAAATGCCGTGCTATGCATTCCTGGAAGTTATGGCTGCACCATGATGTTTCATTGGCTCGCTTGTTTCCCAGCCTCTAAGCTTTCATCGACTGCTCCCGCACCATGGGAGTGCAACGAATGCAATACAGGCGAGGCATGATGCAAGAAACCCGGCAGCACCCAGGAGCAGGACAGCAAGTCATCATCATCGGTGCTGGCATCGTCGGCCTGACCTCGGCCTGGTGGCTGGCAGAGGCCGGCTACAAGGTCACGGTGCTGGAACGCAACGAACAGGTGGCCATTGCCGCAAGTTATCGCAATGGCGGCCAGCTCAGCTATCGCTATGTGGCGCCGCTGGCGGACGCGGGCGTGCCCCTGAAAGCGCTGGCATGGATGCTGCAAAAAGATGGGCCGCTACGCTTTCGTCCCGAGGCGGACTGGCGCCAATGGCGCTGGCTGGCAAGTTTCCTGCGCAACTGCAACGCCGCCAGCAATGCCCGCACCACCGCCAAGCTGCTGGAATTGGGCGAACTGAGCCGAACCGGCATGGCCCAGCTGGAACTGTCCGTGCCACCGGAAGCCTATGCCTGGCGCGATGCGGGCAAATTGATCGTCTACCGCTCGCCCGCGATTTTCCAGCGCGCCGTGGCCAGGCCGGAATCGGAAGAAGTCCGCATCGTGCTGACGCCAGAGCAAGCGGTACAGCGCGAACCGGCCCTGGCCGCGCTGCAGGGTGCATTGGCAGGCGGCATTTTTACCGAAGGCGAGGCGGTGGCCGATTGCCACGCCTTTTGCCAGGCTTTGGAAGCGCGGCTGCTGGAGCACCCCAACTTTGCTTTGCTGCTCAAGGGCGAAGCGCGCCAGTTCATGACGAACCGCGGCAAGATCAGCGGCATCGATACCAGCCTGGGCTTGCTGGAAGCGGATCACTACGTACTGGCGGCCGGCATCCAGAGCCGCGACCTGGCCGCCAGCGCCGGCATCTATCTGCCGCTGTATCCCTTGAAAGGCTACAGCCTGAACGCGCCGATCCGCGCACAAGACCTGGCGCCCGAGATCAGCATCACCGATTTCGAGCGCAAGGTACTGTATGCGCGCATCGGTGGCAGCCTGCGCGTGGCCGCGATGGTCGACATGGTGGGCGCCGATACCCGCATCGATGCGAGCCGCATCGCCGGCCTGACCCGGCTGGCGCGTGAAGCGATGCCGCAGGCGGCCGACTATGAGCAAGCCACGGCCTGGGCCGGCTTGCGGCCCGCCACGCCGAACAGCGCGCCGCTGGTGGGCCCTAGCAAATATAGCAATCTATGGCTGAACGTGGGCCACGGCCCGCTGGGCTTTACCTTTGCAGCCGGCACGGCGCGTGTCCTTGCCGACCTGATGGCTGGCCAGGCGCCACCGTTTACGCTGGATTTCCTCAGCCCCAGTCGATAAGCGGGCAGGCGGCAACCGGCAAGGCCGATATGGCGGATAATTGCGGGACTTTCCTGTTTCCACGTCGATAAGACCGCATGCCCACACCCCAAAAAACTGCTGCCTGCCCCTGCGGCGGCACTGCCTACGCCACTTGCTGCGGACCGTATATCACGGGCGCCGCCCTGCCGCCCACCGCCGAAACCCTGATGCGCTCGCGCTACACGGCCTTTACCCTGCGCGACGAAGCCTATCTGCGCGCCACCTGGCACGCCAGCACCCGTCCCGGCGAGCCTTTGTTTGCCGATGAAGAAAAAGTGCACTGGCTGGGACTTGAGGTAAAATCTGCTTTACGTTTACGTCAACGTAAAGCAAAATCAGCAGATCAAACCGAAGAGAGTAACCGCGACACCGTCGAATTCGTGGCCCGCTACAAAGTCAGCGGCCGCGCGCACCGCCTGCATGAAGTCAGCCGCTTCGTGCGCGAGCAGGGTGAAGGCGGCTTGCGCTGGTTTTATCTCGACGGCAGTTTTCCCGAATAGCGCGACCCGAGAGACCGGGCGATAATAAAAAGGAACCGCAATGCCGCACATCGAAAGCAAACTCAATCCGCGCAGTGAAGATTTCAAGGCCAATGCCGCCGCCATGCAAGCCATCGTCGACGATTTGCGCGACAAGGTGGAAAAAATCGCCGCCGGCGGTGGCGAGGCGGCAGCTGCCAAGCATCTGGCGCGCGGCAAGCTGCTGCCACGCGACAGGGTGCAGATGCTGCTCGATCCCGGTACGCCTTTCCTCGAGTTTTCGCAGATGGCGGCCTACGCCATGTACCAGGACGCCAACGGCGTCGATGCGGCGCCCAGTGCCGGCATCATCACCGGCATCGGCCGCGTCTCGGGCCAGGAATGTGTGATCGTCTGTAACGACGCGACCGTCAAGGGCGGCACGTATTACCCGATGACGGTCAAAAAGCATTTGCGCGCCCAGGAAATCGCCGACCAGAACAACCTGCCCTGCATCTACCTGGTCGATTCGGGTGGCGCCAACCTGCCGAACCAGGACGACGTCTTCCCGGACCGCGACCATTTCGGCCGCATCTTCTATAACCAGGCCAATTTGTCGGCCAAGGGCATCCCGCAAATCGCCGTGGTGATGGGTTCTTGCACGGCTGGCGGCGCGTATGTGCCAGCCATGAGCGATGAATCAATCATCGTCAAGGAGCAGGGCACGATTTTCCTCGGCGGCCCGCCACTGGTAAAAGCGGCCACCGGCGAAGTGGTGACGGCGGAAGACCTAGGCGGCGGCGACGTGCATACGCGCTTGTCGGGTGTAGTCGACCATCTTGCGCAAAACGATTTGCATGCGCTGTCGCTGGCGCGCACCATCGTTTCCAACTTGAACCGGGTCAAGCCGCAGCAGATGGCGCTGCGCGAATCTGTCGAACCGAAGTACGCGCCGCAGGAACTGTATGGCGTGATCCCGGTCGATACGCGCAAGCCGTTCGATGTACGTGAAGTGATCGCGCGCATCGTCGACGGCAGCGATTTCGATGAATTCAAGGCCCGCTACGGCACCACCCTGATCTGCGGTTTTGCGCATATCCATGGCATGAAAGTCGGCATCATCGCCAACAACGGCATTCTGTTTTCGGAATCGGCGCTGAAAGGCACGCATTTCATCGAACTGTGCTGCCAGCGCAAAATCCCGCTGGTGTTTTTGCAAAATATCACCGGCTTCATGGTGGGCCGCAAATATGAAAACGAGGGCATCGCCCGCAATGGCGCCAAGATGGTCACCGCCGTGGCCACCGCTAGCGTGCCGAAGTTCACGGTAATTATCGGCGGCAGCTTCGGCGCCGGCAATTACGGCATGTGCGGCCGCGCGTTTTCACCGCGCTTCATGTGGATGTGGCCCAATGCCCGCATCTCCGTCATGGGCGGCGACCAGGCCGCGTCCGTGCTGGCAACCGTCAAGCGCGACGGCATCGAAAGCCGGGGCGGGCAGTGGAGCGCGGAAGAAGAAGCCGCGTTCAAGCAGCCGGTCAAGGAGCAGTATGAACACCAGGGCCACCCATACTATGCCACCGCACGCCTGTGGGACGATGGCGTGATCGACCCGGCCGATACCCGCATGGTGCTGGGCCTGGGCCTGTCGGCAGCGCTGAACGCCGAAATCCCGGACACGAAGTTCGGCGTTTTCCGCATGTGACCGGGAGGAGAGAACATGGAATTCGAGACACTGAAAATCGTCATCGAGGGCAATGTCGCCACCGTGACCCTGAACCGCCCGGATGTGCGCAACGCCTTCAATGAAACCACGATCGCCGAACTGGCGCGCGCTTTCGAAGGCCTGGGCCGCAGCGAGATGGTGCGCGCCATCGTCTTGGCCGCCAATGGCGCAGCGTTTTGCGCCGGTGCGGACTTGAACTGGATGAAGAAAATGGCCGGCTACACGCATGCCGAAAACCAGGCCGACGCGCTGCAGCTGGCGCAGATGCTGCGCACGATTTACCTGTGCCCGAAGCCCGTGGTGGCCAAGGTGCAGGGCGACTGTTATGCCGGCGGCATGGGCCTGGTGGCCGCATGCGATATCATTCTGGCTGCGGAAGACGTGCATTTCTGCCTGAGCGAAGTGAGGCTGGGACTGATCCCGGCCACTATTTCACCGTATGTCATCAAGGCCATGGGCGAAAACGCGGCACGCCGCTACTTCCTGACCGCGGAGCGATTCTCCGCGCAGGACGCGCTGCGGATGGGCTTTGTCCACGAAGTCGTCGCCGCCGAAACATTGGACGCGAAAACCGCGGAAGTGCTGAAAGCGCTGACGGGCAATAGCCCGCACGCGGTGGCACAGGCGAAGACGCTGGTGCGCGAGATCGCCGGCCAGCCCGTCGACGACGCATTATTGTTGGATACCGCCGAACGCATCGCGCAGATCCGCGCCTCGGAACAGGGGCGCGAAGGCGTGCAATCGTTCCTGGACAAGCGCAAGCCGAGTTGGCTCATGGGCTAGCAATATCTATTGGAGCAGTTTTGAAAGCAGAAAAACAATCGGGCTGGGTCGAACGCAGTCTGCGCAGCGTGTGGCATCCGTGTACGCAAATGCAGCACCACGAGACTGTGCCGCTCATCCCCGTCAGCCATGGCCGCGGCGCCTGGCTGTACGACCACGAAGGCCGGCGCTACCTGGACGCCATCAGCTCCTGGTGGGTGAACCTGTTCGGCCATGCCAATGCGCGCATCAATGCGGAATTGAAGGATCAGCTGGACCGCCTGGAACACGCCATGCTGGCTGGTTTTACTCACGAACCGGTGATACAACTGTCGGAAAAACTCTCCGCCCTCACCAATGGCGTGCTTGGTCACAGCTTTTATGCCTCGGATGGCGCCTCGGCGGTGGAAATCGCCCTGAAAATGAGTTTTCACGCCTGGCGCAATAGCGGCCAGAGTGAAAAACAGGAATTCGTCTGCCTGAAAGGCAGTTACCACGGCGAGACCATCGGCGCGCTGGCCGTCACCGATGTGGCGCTGTTCAAGGATGCCTACGGCCCGCTGCTGCGCGCGACGCAAACCGTGATATCGCCCGACTACCGCCAGGCGAATGAAGGTGAAACAGCGCAGGACGTGGCGCGCCGCGCCGCCTTTGAAGTGGAACAGCTGTTCCAGCAAAAAGCGGACAAGATCGCCGCCATCATCATCGAACCGCTGGTGCAATGCGCCACCGGCATGGCCATGCACGACCCGCTGTACCTGTCGCTGGTGCGCGCCTTGTGCGACCGCTATCAGGTGCATCTGATCCTCGATGAAATCGCCGTCGGCTGCGGCCGCACGGGTACTTTCTTCGCCTGCGAACAGGCTGGTATCTGGCCCGACTTCGTCTGCCTGTCGAAAGGCATCAGCGGCGGCTACCTGCCCTTGTCCTTGGTGATGACGCGCGAAGATATTTATCAGGCCTTTTACAGCACCGACGTGCGCCGCGGCTTTTTGCATTCGCACTCGTACACGGGCAACCCGCTGGCTTGCCGCGCCGCGCTGGCGACTTTGTCCATCTTTGAAGAAGACCAAGTATTGGTAAGCAATCAGGTGCGCGCCGCGAAAATCACGCAGGCGCTGGCGCCGCTGGTACAGCATGAAAAAGTCGTCAATTTCCGCCAGCAGGGCATGATCTGGGCCTTCGATGCAGTCGACGCGGCGCCTGATTTTTCGCGCCGCTTCTTCAGCACGGCGCTGGAGCATGAACTGTTGATGCGCCCCATCGGTTCCACCGTGTACCTGATGCCGCCGTATATATTGAACGACGAAGAAATCGCCGGCCTGGGCCAGCAGACCCTGGCGGTCTTCAATCAAGTGATCGGGGCCTGAAATGGAACTGATCACCCGCCTGAAACAGCAGTTGCACGGCCTGGAAGAGCGCAGCCTTATCCGCCGCCGCCGCACCGTGGAAACGCCGTGCGCGCCACGCCTGACGGTGGACGGCCGCGACATGCTGGCCTTTTGCAGCAATGACTACCTGGGTCTGGCCGCGCATCCGCGCATCGTGGAAGCGCTGAAGGAAGGCGCCGACCTGTACGGCGCCGGCAGCGGCGCTTCACACCTGATCAGTGGCCACAGCCGCGCCCACGCGCAGCTGGAAGAACGGCTGGCCAGCTTTGTCGGGACCAACCTGGAACACGCACGCGCCCTGTATTTCTGCACCGGCTATATGGCCAATCTGGCTGTGCTGACAGGCCTGGCGGCTGGCGACCCGGAAACCGAGATTTTTTCGGAAGCGCTGAACCACGCCTCGCTGATCGACGGCACGCGGCTGTCGCGCGTCAAGACGCGCGTGTATCCGCACGCCGACCTGGCTGCCTTGGCCGCCTTGCTGGCAGAAAGTAAAGCAAAGAACAAGATCGTCGTCACCGACAGCGTTTTCAGCATGGATGGCGACCTGGCGCCGCTACCCGCGCTACTGGCCCTGTGCGAACAATACGGCGCCTGGCTGGTGGTCGACGATGCGCACGGCTTTGGCGCACTGGGAGAGAACGGCCGCGGTGCACTCGAACATTTTGATCTGCACTCGCCGTATCTGGTGTATGTGGGGACTTTGGGCAAATCGGCCGGCGTAGGCGGCGCTTTTGTCGCGGCGCATGAAGCCGTGATCGAAACCCTGATCCAGAAAGCGCGCCCGTACATCTTCACCACCGCTGCCCCGCCGGCGCTGGCGCACGCGCTGCTGGCCAGCCTCGATATCATCGCCGGTGAAGAAGGAACACAGCGCCGCGCACACCTGGCCGCGCTGATCGCGCAGTGGAACGATGGGCTACAGCTGCAACGCTGGCAAGCCTTGCCATCGTTGACCGCCATCCAGCCCGTGATCATCGGCGACAACGCCGAGATGATGGGCATCGCAGCGGCGCTTTACCAGCAGGGACTGTGGGTGGGCGCGATCCGTCCGCCTACCGTCCCCCTCGGCACGGCCCGCCTGCGCGTCACCCTGTCGGCCGGCCATACGATGCAGGAAGTGGCGCAATTGATCAATGCAGTCAACACGCTTGAAAGGACTCGCCATGAGCCTTGAAGACCCTATCGCGGCCAGCGACCTGGCCGTGCAGCCCAGCCCTGCCGCAGCAGCAGTCGGCCTGCCGCTGCCATTTGCCTGTTTCGTGACGGGCACCGACACGGAAATCGGCAAGACCCTGACCTCGTCGGCGCTGCTGCACGCGCTGGTACAGCGCGGCGTGCGCGCCTGCGGCATGAAGCCGGTGGCAGCCGGCGCCGAGCTGCGCGACGGCGAGCTGCATAATGAAGACGCCGACAGCCTGATCGCCGCCGGCAACGTCACCATGCTGCGCAGCCTGACCACGCCGTATATGCTGAAGGAACCAGCTGCGCCGCATATCGCCGCCGCGCTGGAAGGCGTCAGCATCGATTCGGTGCCCATTTTGGCCGCCTACCTGGAAATCGCCGCCGCCTCGGACGCGGTGGTGGTCGAAGGCGTGGGTGGTTTCCGCGTGCCCCTGTCCGCCGATTACGATTCGGCCGACCTGGCGCAGCAGCTGGACTTGCCGGTGATCCTGGTAGTCGGCATGCGCCTGGGCTGCATCAGCCAGGCCCTGCTGACAGTCGAAGCGGTCGAAGCGCGCGGCTTGAAGGTAGCGGGCTGGGTCGCCAATACCCTGGAAGTGGAAATGCGCTTCCTCGATGAAAATATCGATGCACTGATCGAGCGCATCCCGGCGCCGCTGCTGGGCAGGGTGCCGCGCCTGGCGCAGCCTTCCGCCGAAGCGGCCGCCGCCTATCTCGATTTTACGGGCTTGCCGAATTGGCCCGCCCAACGCCCGAACAATTAAACGCATCACTCAATATATATACCAAAATATCAGCGAAGGAATCACCATGTCTCAAGTCCAAGAAGCAGCAAAAACCGTCGAACTGCACCGCCCAACGGCGCGCATCACCCTGCCCGAAGCGGCCACCTGGCCATTGGAAGATGTGCTGGCCCTGTTCGACCTGCCATTCAATGACCTGATGTTCAAGGCGCAGCAAACCCACCGCGTCAATTTCCCTGACGGCGACGTGGAACTGGCCACCCTGTTGTCGATCAAGACCGGCGGCTGCGAAGAAGACTGTGGCTACTGCCCGCAAGCAGCCCGCTATGACACGGGTGTGGAAGCGAAAAAAATCCTCGACATCGACACGGTACTGGACGCAGCGCGCCAAGCCAAGGCCAACGGCGCCACGCGCTTCTGCATGGGCGCCGCCTGGCGTAGCCCGAAAGACCGCGACATGGAAAAAGTCGAAGAGATGGTCAGCAAGGTCAAGGCCCTGGGCCTGGAAACCTGCGCCACCCTGGGCATGCTGGAAGAAGGCCAGGCCGACCGCCTGAAAAACGCCGGCCTCGATTTCTACAACCACAACCTGGACACGGCGCCCGAGTTCTACGACAACGTGATCTCCACGCGTGAATACCAGGACCGCCTGGACACTCTGGGCCGCGTGCGCGAAGCAGGCTTGAAAGTATGCTGCGGCGGCATCGTCGGCATGGGCGAAACGCGTTTGCAGCGCGCCGGCCTGATCGCCCAGCTGGCCAACCTGAATCCGTATCCTGAATCGGTACCGGTAAACCACCTGGTGCAAGTGGAAGGTACGCCTTTGTACGGCCTGGACGCGCTGGACCCGTTCGAATTCGTGCGCACGATCGCCGTAGCCCGCATCACCATGCCAAAAGCGCGCGTGCGCCTGTCCGCCGGCCGCCGTCAGATGGGCGAAGCCGTGCAAGCGATGTGCTTCCTGGCGGGCGCCAACTCGATTTTCTACGGCGACAAGCTGCTCACCACCGACAACCCGGAAGCAGAAGACGACCGCACCCTGTTGAACAAGCTGGGCCTGCAAACGCGCGGCGCCATGCTCGAATCGGTACAGAAAGAGAAGTGCGGCTGCTGATAAGCGCCCAAGCCGGAGGCAGGCTTACCAGCCAGCCTCCGCACAACCAATAAAAAACTTCCAGCCACGAGCTGCAAAGAGAGAGACCATGTTCACTAAAATCCTGATCGCCAACCGCGGCGAAATCGCTTGCCGTGTCGCCGCTACCGCGCGCCACATGGGTATCCAGACTGTTGCCGTGTATTCGGAAGCGGACGCCAAGGCCAAGCACGTCGCCGTGTGCGATGAAGCGGTGCTGATCGGCCCGGCCGCAGCCAAGGAAAGCTATCTGTGCGGCGACAAGATCATCGCCGTGGCGCTGGCCACGGGCGCGCAGGCGATCCATCCAGGCTACGGTTTCTTGTCCGAGAACGCGGACTTCGCCGACGCCTGCCACGCGGCGGGCCTGGTCTTTATCGGCCCGCCGGCATCGGCCATGCGCGCCATGGGTTCCAAGTCGGCGGCCAAGTCGCTGATGGAAAAGGCCAATGTGCCGCTGGTGCCTGGCTACCATGGCGAAAACCAGGATGCTGATTTCCTGCACACGCAAGCCGACCAGATCGGCTATCCGGTGCTGCTGAAAGCGTCAGCTGGCGGTGGCGGCAAGGGCATGCGCGTGATTGAAAATTCGGCCGATTTCAAGGCAGCCTTAGCTTCCTGCAAGCGCGAAGCGATCAGCTCTTTTGGCGACGACAAGGTATTGGCTGAAAAATACCTGTCGCGTCCACGCCATATCGAAATCCAGGTGTTTGCCGACACTGTGGGCAATTGTATCTACCTGTTCGAACGCGATTGCTCGGTGCAGCGCCGCCATCAAAAAGTGCTGGAAGAAGCGCCGGCACCTGGCATGCCGGTCGAGCGCCGCGCCGCCATGGGTGAAGCGGCCGTGGCAGCCGCCAAAGCTGTCGGCTATGTGGGTGCGGGTACGGTGGAATTTATCGCCAACCAGGATGGGTCGTTCTACTTCATGGAAATGAACACGCGTCTGCAGGTGGAACATCCGGTAACGGAAATGATCACCGGTACCGACCTGGTGGAATGGCAGTTGCGCGTCGCCTTTGGCGAACCACTGCCGAAAAAACAAAGCGAATTGACGATACGCGGCCACGCCATCGAGGCGCGCATCTATGCGGAAAACCCGGAGAAGGGTTTCTTGCCGTCGATCGGCACTTTGCGCCATATGCACTCGCCGCAAGCCGTGACGTTCGAGCTGGGCGGAACCAGCGTGCCAGCCGGCGTGCGCATCGATTCGGGCGTGCGCGAGGGCGATGCGATTTCGCCATTCTATGACCCGATGATCGCCAAACTGATCGTCTGGGGCGCTGACCGCCGCGAAGCGCTGGCGCGCATGGCGCAGGCGCTGTCGGAATACCAGGTCGTGGGACTGGCCACCAATATCGCTTTTCTGAAACGCCTGGTGCTCGGCCAGGCATTCTCCAGCGCAGACCTCGATACGGGTTTGATCGAACGCAATCACGATGCCCTGTTCCCTGCGCTGCAAGCGGCACCCGATACGGCCCTGGCCCTGGCATCCGTGGCCCTGCTGACGCAGGAAGCGGCCGCCAACGATGGCAGCGGCCCGTGGGGCAATGCCCAGGGCTGGCGTTTGAACAGCGCGCTGAAACGCAGCCTGTCTTTTGCCGATGAATTTGCGCTGGCCAGTGATAGCAAAGCGTATGCAGTGCGCGTGACGTATGCCGCCGATGGCTGGCTGTTCAACGACCAGCCTGTGAGCCTGACAACAGACAAAGGCATGGAGCTGCATATCAAGCTGGGCGAGCGCGCCGTGCACGGCACGGTGCTGCGCGACGGCGAACAGTTCCACGTGTTTACCGGCGGCGCGCACTACACCTTGCACTACAACGATCCGATGGCGCATGCGGGCGAAACGGAAGCCGAAGGCGGACGCCTGACGGCGCCGATGCCGGGCAAGGTGGTGGCAGTATTGGTGGGCAAAGGGCAGGATGTGAAAAAGGGCGAGCCGCTGGTCATCATGGAAGCGATGAAGATGGAGCACACCATCGCCGCGCCGCACGACGGCCTGGTGGAAGACGTGCTGTATGCCGTCGGCGACCAGGTGGCCGATGGCGCGCCGCTGCTCGCTTTCAAGGCGGCAGCCTGAGTCAGCACCATGCGCATCCTTCTACAACGTTCGGACGGCAAGCAGGCGGCGTGGATCGCCGATTTTAACTCCCAGCTGCCCGAGGCCGAGATCGTTTTCTGGCGCGATGGTGAGCCAGTAGCGCCCTGTGACTACGCGGTCGTCTGGCAACCGCCGGCAGCCATGCTGCCCGCATTGAGCGAAGTGAAAGCCATCTTCAACACGGGCGCTGGCGTGGATGCCTTGCTCAAATTCGGCGAGGCGCTGCCCGCGCACGTGCCGCTGGTGCGCCTGGACGATGCAGGCATGGGTGTGCAGATGGCTGAATATGTCAGTCACGCCGTGCTGCGCCATTTCCGCCGCTTCGACGATTATGAAGCGCAAGCCCGCGCCGGCATCTGGCAGCCATTGCCTGCTTTTGACAAAGCCGATTTTCCCGTCGGCGTGCTGGGCATGGGCGCACTGGGCACGCGTGTGCTGGACGCGCTGGCGCAATTCGAGTTTCCCCTGCGCGGCTGGAGCCGGAGCCAGAAGCAGCTCGATGGTGTGGACTGCTTCGCAGGCGAGGAAGGGCTGGAAACCTTCTTGCGCGGCACGCGGGTACTCGTCTGCATGCTGCCGCTCACGCCCGACACGCACAACCTGCTGGACCGCACACGCCTTTCCATGCTACTGCCCGGCGCTTATGTGATCAACGTGGCGCGCGGCGCGCACCTGGCTGAACCGGATCTGCTGACCCTGATACGCTCGGGCCATATCGCCGGCGCCACCCTGGACGTGTTCCGCAACGAGCCGCTGCCGCAGCAGCACCCGTTCTGGCAAGAGCCACGCATCACCATCACGCCGCATATTTCAGCCGCTACCCTGCGCCGCGAAAGCGTGGTCCAAATCGCCGCCAAGATGCGGCGCCTGCAAGCTGGCGACACGGTCGCCGGCATCGTCAACCGTTTGCAAGGATATTGAGATGAATCCGCAGCCAAATTTGCCCAAGCAAGTAAAAATCGTCGAAGTCGGTCCGCGCGACGGCCTGCAAAACGAAAAGGAAACCATCAGCGCCGCCGTCAAGATCGAGCTGGTCGACAGGCTGACGCAGGCCGGTTTCGCCAATATCGAAGCGGCGTCCTTCGTGTCGCCCAAATGGGTGCCGCAGATGGCCACCAGCGCGGAAGTGATGCAAAAGATCGCGCGCCGTCCCGGCACGATCTATTCCGCACTGACACCCAACATGCAAGGTTTTGATGCGGCGCTGGCGGCAAAGGCCGATGAAGTAGTGATCTTCGGTTCAGCCTCGGAAGCGTTTTCGCAAAAGAATATCAACTGCTCGATCGCCGAATCGATCGCCCGCTTCGAAGGCGTGGCGAAAGCGGCCAAGGAACACGGCTTACGCCTGCGCGGCAGCATCAGCTGCGCGTTTGGCTGCCCATATCAGGGCGAGGTGCCACTCGATGCCGTGGAAGACGTGGTTGGGCGCATGCGCGACCTGGGCTGCGACGAAATCGACATCGCCGACACCATCGGCGTAGCCACGCCACGCAAGACGCAAGCCGTGATGGACCGCGCCATCCGCGCCTTCCATGTGGGCGGCTTGTCCGGCCACTTCCACGATACCTATGGCCAGGCGCTGGCGAATATCTACGCCAGCCTGGAAACAGGCATCGCGATTTACCATTCCTCCGTATCGGGTCTGGGCGGCTGCCCCTACGCCAAGGGCGCCACCGGCAATGTGGCCACAGAAGACGTGCTGTACATGATGGCTGGCCTGGGCATCAGTACCGGGATCGACCTGGACCTGGTGGTGGACGCGGGCCAGTTCATCTCGCAGCAGCTGGGCCGCAAGGGTTCCAGCCGGGCAGGCAATGCGATTGCGGCGAAGCGCGTCGCCTGAAATTTGGGGTCAGACCCTCAATGCCGCTAGCATCAATCCCGGCGCCAACGCAGCCGGGGGTCTGACCCCGGCCGTACAGACGAAAAAAAACCCATAAGCCGAAACTTCTGGGTTTTTTTCTACAAATTTGGTCGGAGTACAAGGATTCGAACCTTGGACCCCCTGGTCCCAAACCAGGTGCGCTACCGGGCTGCGCCACACTCCGAAGACCAAGATAATACAGACCGTATCGACTTCGGTCAAGGGTCAGGTGAAACTCTATGTAAATTATTTACGGGCGGAACAAAGGCTCATGTATTTTTAAAAACTTGCGATGTATGCGACACTGGGGTCGCAGGTTTTCCCGATCAGCCATCAGGTGAGGACGGCAATGCATTTCAGTACAGAAATCCACACGCAAGGGAATGCCATCCCTTTCTTGCGCAACCGGCGCGGCATCGCACTGGGCATTGCTGTGTCGTTGCTGCTGCACGCCGGCTTGATCTATGTCTGGCGCGCGGTGAAACCGGTGGCAATTCCCGATACCGGCCCCCGTGTGGAATCGATCGCCGTCTGGATACGCCCGCTAGCCGCCAAACCTCCGCCGCCACCGATTGCGGAAGCCAAGCCGAAACCCGAGCCCAAGCCGATCAGCACGCCGAAAAAAGCCATCAGCAGGGAAGAGACGCCCCTGATCACGGCGCAGCCACCCAGCCAGAATACGATCACTATCGCGCCTGCCACGCCACCGGCGCCAGTGGCGACGCCCGATGCACTGAGCAGTGACACGCCGAAGTTCGACATGAATGCGGCCCTGAAAACCGCGCGCAAGGTCGCCAGCGAACGCGATCCCTCGAAGGTAGGCACGGCGGTGGGGCAAATCCCCGACAAACCGCTGCAAACGGAAACCCAGCTGGCGCGCGATATCGCCGAAGGCAAGCGCGGCGATTGCCGCACCGCTTATGCGGGCGCCGGCATCCTGGCGCCCGTACTGATGCTGTTGGATAAAAAGGATAGCGGCTGCAAGTGGTAACACACTGACAAGATACCCAGATTGGCTACGATCCACCCCAATCTGGGCAGGATGGACCGAACTTATTCCTGCTCCTTATTCCTGCTCCTTATTCCTGCCCCTTATTCCTGCCCCTTCAGCTGCAAGGCCCGCTCATATAAAGCGTTTTTCTTGCGGCCGGTGATTTGCGCCGTCAGGTTGGCGGCCTGTTTCACGCTGCATTCGGCCAGCAGGATGTTCAGGATGCGCTCGGCTTCCACGTCTTCCGCATCCTGCGCTTCGGTGGCGCCTTCCAGCAAGACGACGAATTCGCCTTTTTCGCGGTGCGCATCGGCGCGTATCCAGGCGACCGCTTCCGACAGGGGGCAGCGGTGCACTTCTTCAAACAGTTTTGTCAGTTCGCGCGCAAACACCACTTGCCGGGTCGGCTCGAACGCTTCGGCCAGGGCCGTGGCGCAATCGAGGATGCGGTGCGGCGCTTCGTAAAACACCATGGTGGCGGTGACGCCGCGCAGACTGTGCAAGATGTTTTCGCGCTGTTTGGCCTTGGCCGGCAGGAAGCCGACAAAATAAAACTGGTCATTGAGCAAGCCGCTGGCGGAAATGGCGGTGATCGCCGCCGATGGGCCCGGCAAAGGCAACACGCGCAAGCCGGCCGCGCGCACGGCATCGACGATGCGTGCGCCAGGGTCGGAGACAGCCGGCGTGCCCGCGTCGGAAACGAGCGCGATGCGCTCGCCGGCCTGCAGGCGGGCGATCAGGGTTTCCGCCACTTCGCGTTCATTATGTTGATGCGCAGCAATCAAAGGCTTGTTCAAGCCAAAACGCGTCATCAGGTGCGCCGTATTGCGGGTATCTTCACAGGCGACGGCGTCGGCCAGGCTCAGCAGATGCAGTGCGCGCAGGCTGATATCGGTCACATTGCCGATCGGCGTGGCCACTACATACAATGTTGCTATAGGATAGACCTGGTGCGCCGCCTCTGTCATGATGGGAAGGTTGGCGATTAAACTACTTTCTTGTACGGTCATTTTGGGGGTCAGATGCTTGCTAATAGTGTGAAGTTACTGCTTGTTTGTGGCGCGGCTGGCATGCTGAGCGCTTGCAGCACGCCTTGCGACGCGCCCGGGCAATTGTGCGCGCCTATTGAATCAAACACAAGTGCGCTGCCGCCACCCAAGCCAGTGCCCCCGCCGCGGCCACCGCGCCCGCCAGCACCCGAAGCGGTGACGTTTGCCGTGGCGGTGCCGAATATTACCTCGTATGACGAGGGCGGCACGCCCAACGTGGCGCCCATCCCGAACAAACCGGCCACCGGCATAGGGCAAGACATGCCCCCCGCCACGGCGCCAGCGCCATCCGATGGCCAGCTGCACCACATCGGCCTGCTGCTGCCGCTGCGTTCGGAAACCCTGGGCCCGGCCGCCGAACTGCTGCGCGCCGGCTTCATGGCCGCCTATGAGCGCGACCGCAGCGGCTTTGAAGTGAGCGTGACCGATACGGGCGAGACCACCAGCGACGTACTGAACACCTTTGCCCAGGCGCAAAGAGAACAGGATATCGTGGTGGGGCCTTTGGCGCGCTCGGCCGTGACGGCGGTGGCCAATAGCGATCTGGTCACCAAACCGACGATCGCCCTGAATCATCCCGACAACCGCGACGAAGCGCGCCTGCCCGCCAAACTGCTGGTAATGGGCCTGTCAATCGAAGCGGAAGCGCGCCAGGTGGCTGCCTGGGCGGCCAGCGAACAACCGGGCGCCAGCGCGCTGATCCTGTCGGCCGGCGCGCCATCGCAACGCCGCATCAGCACCGCCTTCAAGCAGGAATGGCTGCGCCAGGGCGGCAAGGTGGATGTACTTGAATTGTCGGCCGTGAACGGCTACCTGAGCGACGCCGAAATGGTGCAGCTGCGTGCGCGCTTGGCCGCCACGCCACCGGGCCTGCTGTTTGCCGCGCTGGACGCCGACCAGGCGCGCCAGCTGCGCGTGGCCATCGGCAGCGACCTGCCTTTATATGGCACGTCGTCGCTCAACCCAGGTGCCGGGCGCGGCGCCAGCGGCCCCGAACTGGACGGCGTGCGCCTGCTGGACTTGCCATGGCAGGTGCAGCGCGATCATCCGCAAGTGATGGTGTATCCGCAACCGCCACAGCCAAACGACCGCCGCCTGACAGCGGACATGGAACGCCTGTATGCGCTGGGCATCGACGCCTTCCGCGTGGCGCGTGAAGTGGCGCTGCGCCAGGGTGCCCCCTTTACGCTCGACGGCGTAACCGGCCGTTTATCGGTGCGCTCCGATGCTGGCCAGCTGCGTTTTGAACGCACGGAACAGGCAGCCAGCTACCAGAACGGCGCCGTAGCCGTGTGGCCGCCAGCGAACACGCCGCCAGCACAATAAGCCAGCCGCCATGCCTGCACAGAATACGCAAATACTGGGGCGGCAGGCGGAGGACGATGCGCTGGCGTATTTGCTGCTGCAGGGCCTGGTGCTGCTGCAGCGCCATTTTTTGTGCAAGGGCGGGGAACTCGACCTGATCATGCGCGATGGCAAAGTGATCGTGTTTGTCGAAGTGCGCCGACGCAGCAGCACGGCTTTCGGCGGCGCCCTGGCCAGCATCACGCAGCCCAAGCAGCGGCGCATGGTGCGCGCAGCCCAGACCTATCTGCTGGGGCAAAAAAAGCTGCCGCCCTGCCGCTTCGACGCGGTAGCCATCGATGGTACCCACATAAGCTGGCTGAAAAACATTTTGGATATGTAAGCATTTTTTACAGTGCTTGTTCGCCATACCGCGCGCCTGCACTATAATCGGCAGACTATGAATAATCAACGCATCCTCTCGCACTTCCACGAAAGTGCCGAACTCAAGATCCAGGCCGCTACGGTACTGGCACAACCGATTGCACAAGCGATCGAGCTGATGTTTTCCGCATTGTCCAATGGCAACAAGATTCTCGCCTGCGGCAATGGAGGTTCAGCGGCCGACTGCCAGCACTTTGCTGCTGAGCTGGTGGGCCGTTTCGAGCGCGAACGTTTTCCACTGCCGGCGCTGGCGCTGACCACGGACACCTCGATCATGACGGCTGTCGCCAACGATTACAGCTACCGCGAGATTTTCTCCAAGCAAGTGCAGGCATTTGGCCAGGCTGGCGATATCTTGCTGGCCATCTCGACGTCGGGCAATTCGGCCAACGTGATGGCAGCCGTGGAAGCGGCGCTTGAGCGCGAAATGCGCGTCGTAGCACTGACGGGCAAGGACGGCGGCGCCATCGGCAAGATGCTGACCGACGCCGACGTGCATATCTGCGTACCGGCCTCGCGCACGGCACGTATCCAGGAAGTACATTTGACAACCATACACTGCATTTGCGACGGCATCGACGTTGCTTTGTTCGGAGGAGATGTGAATGACTAAATTCGGTACTGGCCCAGGCTGGAAACGCGTACAACGCCCGCTGGCGACCGCACTCTTGTGCGGCGCCATGATGACCTCACTCACCGGCTGCATCGAACTGATGGTTGGCGGCGCAGTGATGGGTGGCGTCGCCGCGTCAGACCGCCGCACCCTGGGCGCCCAGACCGAAGACAAGTCGATCGCATTGAAAGGCGAATCGCGCATCCCCGCCATCGTCGGCGATATCGGCCATGTGAACGTCACCAGCTTCAACCGCCGCGTCCTGCTGACGGGCGAAGTGCGCGATGAAGCGATGAAACGTGCCGTCGAGAACGAAGTACGCGGCATCGAAGGCGTGCAATCGGTAGACAATGAGCTGATCATTGCCGGCCCCGCCAGCTACACTTCGCGCACCAACGACACCTTGATCACCACCAAGGTCAAGGCTAGCCTGGTGGACATGAAAACCATTTCTGCCGCCTCGTTCAAGGTGGTGACCGAAAACGCCACCGTCTTCCTGATGGGCCGCGTGACCCAGCGCGAAGGCACGGTCGCAGCCGATGTGGCGCGCGGCGTGGGCGGCGTGCAAAAAGTGGTCAAGGTGTTCGACTACATCACGGAAGCGGAACTGAAGCAATTGCAACCGGATCCGCCGCAAAAAAGCACGAGCAGCAATACGGCCAGCTAGTCTGCAGCAATCATTGCGATACGGCGATATAATGGCCGTATCATCCCGCATCTTGTGTGAAAACTATGTCAACACCGACTCCTGCCACCAAGTCCTGGCTCAAGCCAGCCCTCATCGCCGTGCTCGTGGCCGGCGTGGCGGCGGCAGCGTATGCGTCGGTCAGCAAGAAACAAAGCGCACCCGATGTGAGTTTCCACACCATACAGGGCGACACCATTACTTCGGCCAGCCTGCGCGGCAAGGTGGTGATGGTCAATTTCTGGGCCACCTCCTGCACCACTTGCGTGGCGGAAATGCCGGAAATGGTCGATACGTACAACAAGTACAAGGGGCAAGGCCTGGAATTCGTGGCCGTTGCCATGAAGTACGACCCCGCCAACTACGTGCTCAATTTCGCCGAAACGCGCCAGCTGCCATTCAAGGTAGCGCTCGACGTGACGGGCGATGCGGCCAAGGCCTATGGCGACGTGGCCCTCACGCCGACCACGTTCGTGCTCGACAAGCAGGGCAAGATACTCAAGCGCTATGTGGGCAAGCCGGAATTTGCGGAACTGCACAAATTGCTGGAATCGGCGCTGGCGGGTTGAGGCACAGTGAAACACTGCAGAAAACTTTGTTGCTAAGTATTGCAAAGTTGTTATAACCTGCCTCTGCTTGATTTCCGTTCATCTTGTGAAGGCCAGCCGTGTCCTCCGACGCCCAAACGCTCGACCCGCAACAACTCAAAACCTGGCTACTCGCCGCCGGCAACAAGGACGCTTCCGCGTTCCGTCTGCTGTATCAATCCACATCATCGAAACTGTTTGGCTTCGCGCTGCGTATATTGCATAAGCAAGAGCTTGCTGAAGAAGCCTTGCAAGAGGGTTTCGTCGCGATCTGGAACAACGCCGCCGCCTACCAGAGCCATCTGGCGGCGCCGATGACCTGGATGGCCACCATCGTGCGCAACAAGGCGTTCGATGTGCTGCGCCGCAGCGACGACACAGTGGAAATCGATGCCGAACAGTTTGATAGCGAAGTCATGAATGCACTACGAGATCCCCAGGCCACGCCGATAGAGTCGCTGCAGCTGAGCGGCGATGCCAAGGCGCTGGCGTTTTGCATGTCGGCCCTGGAAGGGCTGCACCGGCAGGTGGTCGCGCTCGCGTATTACCATGACCTGTCGCATAGCGAAGTGGCGCAGCAGATGTCGCTGCCAATCGGTACCGTGAAGACGTGGATACGGCGCAGCCTTGAGCGGCTGCGCACGTGCCTGGCGAAACGGGAGGCCTCATGAATATCCGCGGCAACGATACGCTGCGCCAGAAACTGGCTTCCGAATACGTGCTGGGCACCTTGAAGGGCGGCGCGCGGCGCCGTTTTGAAGGCTGGCTGCACAATGACGCCGACTTGCGCAATATCACGGCCGAATGGCGCCAGCGCCTGGAGCCGATGGCGGAATTTGCCACGCCGGTGGCGCCGCCAAAACGGGTCTGGAAGCAGATCGAGCAGCGCTTGCACCTGGCGCCGCAAGGTGGTTGGGCACTGTGGCGCGATTCGCTGTCATTCTGGCGCTCGCTCGGCATGGCGTCGAGCGCCATCGCGGCCCTGCTGGTGATCGTGGTGGCCACGCGTCTGCTCGAAGCGCCGCAAATTAACTATGTGGCCAGCCTGACCGATGAGAAAGCGCAGACCGCCCTGCTGCTGACGGCTGACAGCCGCCACGGCGCGCTGGAAGTGCGCATGGTCGGCAACGCACCCGTGCCTGCTGATCGCGACCTGGAACTGTGGGCCGTGCCGAAGAGCGGCAACCCGCGCTCGTTGGGCTTGCTGGCCGACAAGGGCAGTGTAAAACTGGCCCTGAACCAGCGCGCCATCGGCAACGACGTGGCCCTGCTGGCGGTCACCCTGGAACCGAAGGGCGGCTCGCCGAATCCGGATGGACCGACGGGGCCGATCTTGTATAAAGGTAACTGGGTAAAAATTTAAGCTTACTTCGGATACAGAATCATCTGCGTGCAGCGGAACAGGGCAATTGTCTTGCCCGTTTCCTTGCTTTTCACCACGGCATCCCACACTTGGGTATTGCGGCCTTTGTGTTCGACTTTGGCAGTGCAGATGATGGTGCCGTCGCGGGCCGTGCCCAGGTGGTTCGATTTGAGTTCGATGGTGGTAAAGTTGCTGGCGCCTTCGGGCAGGTTGGCGATGCAGCCATAACCGGATGCTGTGTCGGCCAGGGTCACCACGCTGCCGGCGTGCAGATAGCCATTCGGCGCCAGCAAATGCGGCAAGACCGGCAATTCCGCCGTCAGCTGGCCATCGCCGACCGAGGTGATGACGATGCCCAGGTGGCCGGGCAGGCGGCCGATGCCGCGTTCATTGAGTACTTCCAGGGTAATGTCGGGATTGCTCATGGTCTCTCTCTATGCTTGTTATCGTCAGTAGTCTCCGGACAGCCAGGCTGGCCGAAATTACTACGATGATAGCAATTTTTCCGACCAGGCTTGCGCCAACGCTTATTTCCGGCTGCGCCGCCGCTTCCACCAGATCATGCTGCCAGTCAGCAGGAACGCCAGCGGCATCAGCCCAAACACCATGATGATGCTGCGTCCCACCACGCCAAAAGCCTGGCCCGAGTGCAAGGGGAATTGCCAGCCCAGGAAACGTTCGCCCGCCGAGGCCGTCAAAGGGTCGCTGATACGCAAGGTCTGGCCGCTGCGCGAGTCGAGCGTAATGCGCGTGGCGCCATCGCCCTGGGCGATTTCGTCTGGCTGGCGCACTCTTATGTCATAGGGCACGTTCGGCTTGGCCGGCAAGGCGATGCGCGACACTTGTCCGTGCGGATACAGTTGCTGCGCAGCCGACATGGCCTCGGCCACGCTGATCGCGGGACCATGCTGGCTCACATTGCTGAGCTTATCCTTGTCGATCACGCCCGACACCATGCCGACCACCGGCACGACCAATTGCGGCAAATTGAAATAAATGCCGGAAAAGGCCAGCAGCGCCAGCACGGGCGCGGCAACAAAGCCGGCCGCCTTGTGGAAGGTGTAATTGAAACGGGGCCAGGAACCGCCATGCGACACCGTCAGCGCGCGCCGGATGGCTTTCCACTGCAGGCGCGGCCACCACAGCCAGATGCCGCTCAGCGCCATCAACAGCAAGACCACGCCGGAAATACCGGTAATCGTCTTGCCCACGTCGCCCGTCAGCAGATAGCGGTGCAAATGGAACATGCCTGACATCAAGAGCGGACGCGACAGGCCGAAACGGCCCCATTCGCGCTCGCCCTTCACTTGCAGGGTGTAGGGGTCGACCATCACCTGGCGCACGATGGCGACCTGGAAGGCGTCGGGTTTGCCCTTCTGGCGATAGCTGGCCACGTAGACATCGTGCTCGTCTGACGGCGGATTGATCTGGCTGGGCTTGCCGTAGGCAGGGTCGGCCGTGAGCCGGTCGACCACGGTTTGCACCGTAGCGGGCGTCACCTGGAACACCTGGCCCTGGGCCGGTTTGCTCGCTTGCAAGAGTGTGGGATTGAGCCAGGTATCGAGTTCCGGCATCCAGGCAATCGCCGAACCGGTCAAACCCAGCAAGACGAACAGGGCGCCGAACCACAGGCCGGCATACAGGTGCAGCTTGCCGATCAACAACTTGCTCAGGCGTTTGGACATGGCGCGATTTCTTGACAGGTAGAAAGGAAATTTTTGGCTGCGGAACGATAGCATGAAAGCACGCGAATGCGTATCGTTATCAATCAATGGCGATGAGCTAAGCAAAAACAGTACACAAACGCCCTGAAATAAATCAAAAATAGAGGTTTTTGAGCGTTTCTGCACTATAGACGAGCGGATCGGCATCATGGCGACTGCTGGCGCGGCATACACTTTCCCTTATACTTTACTGAAAGGGAATACCATGAAACACACCACACTCCTGGCCGCCATCGCTGGCCTCATCCTCCACGCTGGCGTGCAAGCCGCCCCCGCCTTCACCGTCAGCAGCGACGATGTAGCCGATGGCAAGATGATGGGCAGCGCGCAAGTCTACGAAGGTTTTGGCTGCTCGGGCGGCAACCTGGCGCCGCAACTGGCGTGGCAACATGCGCCGGCCGGCACCAAGAGTTTCGCCGTTACCGTCTACGACCCGGATGCGCCTACCGGCAGCGGCTGGTGGCACTGGGGCGTGTTCAACTTGCCAGCGGCCACCTCATCCTTGCCGCACGGCGCAACGGCCGCCACCTTGCCCGCTGGCGCAGTGCAAGGCCGCAATGATTATGGCAACAACGCCTTTGGCGGCGCCTGCCCACCGGCCGGCGACAAGCCGCACCGCTACCAGATCACCGTGTGGGCCTTGAAAGTGGACAAGCTGCCGCTGGACCAGCAAGCCAGCGCCGCCATGCTTGGCTATATGCTCAACGCCAATGCGCTGGGCAAGGCCCGCATCACGCCAGTGTATGGCCGATAAGCCCGTCACCGACATGCAGGAAGTCGCCTTGAGCGAGCTGCGCATCGCGCGCGGCACCATCGAGGCGCGCCGTGCGCAAAACTTGCGCCGGGTGCCCGTATTCCAGACCAGCTTGTGCCGCATACGGCAGGGCGAAAAGTTGCTCGAATGGGGAGAGCGCCAACTGCGCGCCAGCACTAGCGAGCTGGTATTGATGCCGGCCGGGCAAGAACTGGGCGTGGCCAATTTGCCTGGCAGCCACGGTTATCTGGCGGAAGTGGTCAGTTTTTCACCGGCCCTGATCGCCCGTTTCCGCTCCCGCCATGGCGGCTTGATCGATGGCCAGCTGCGCCAGGCGGCCACGGCCAGCCTGTGCGTACCGCTTGATACCCACGCAGCGCTGGCCTGGGACCAATTGATGGCCAGCCTGGCGAATGGCGCGCCGCCTGCCCTGCAAGCGCACCAGGCGGAAGGTTTGTTGCTGGTATTGGCGCTGGCTGGCCATTGCGGGCCACTGCTGATGGACCGCCGCGATCCACTGGCGGCGCGGGTGCAGCAAGTGCTGCTGCTCGATCCTGCGGCCGACTGGAGCGTGCCCAGGGTGGCGGCCCAGTTAAAGCTGGGGGCATCGACCCTGCGGCGCCAGCTTGCCCTGGAGCATAGACATTTCCGCGACATCCTCGACGATGTGCGCCTGGGGATGGCGCTGCAAGAGTTGCAAGCTGGCATCTCTCCGATAGGCGACATCGCCGCCGCCTGCGGTTACGCTTCCGCTTCGCGTTTTGCCGCGCGCTTCCGCCAGCGGTATGGCCTATCGCCCCGCGACCTGCGGGCCACAGTCTAAAGCAAGTTAATTGCAACAAGATGACAGGATAGGGGTTTTCTTGCTACTATTCGCTCATGTCTATCCGCCAGCCACACCGAAAACCAGCCAGCCACGCGAAGTCCCGCTTCGCGATTGCGCCATGGCGCGTGTGCCTGGCCATGTTCAGCGCACTGGCGCTGGTGTTCCTGCTGTCGACCGCTGTCACGCATTTGCACAAGAGTGCACTGGCAGCCGAAGATTGCACGCTGTGCGCCACCGTCATCGACAAGGTCGCCGACCTGACCGTGCCACCGGTCGTTCTTGAACCGGTCGCCCAACTATTACCCTACCGCTTGCTGGCCGTCGTGCCAGTCACGCTGACACCCGCCATTCCCCTGTTGCTGCCGCCCGTGCGCGGCCCGCCGTCAATCTCCTTGTAGTTCCCACGCTGTTTTTTCTTTTTTTTCAGGCAACGCCAGGCCGCGTCTACGCGCGCCGCAGGCATCGTCTGGCGTTGACTATTTTTGAGGTTTTCCATGCAACACACTCCACGTTTGAGCGCGCTGTCGCTCGCCCTTGCCAGCCTGTTTTCCGTTTCCGCCTATGCAGCCGATGTTGCCCCAGCGCCCGCAGCCGACCTCAGTTCGTCTGCCGATGCCAGCGCCGATACGTCAGCAACCGCCGCACCGCAGGACATGCAAACAGTCGAAGTCACTTCGGCCCATTTGAAGAGCGCCCGCATCGAGTTATCACCGAAGATCGGCACCACTGTCTACAGCATCGATAGCCACATGGTGAATATGCTGGGCCAGGGCGATAACACGCCATTCAATGAAGTGCTGCTGCGCCTGCCAGGCGTGTCGCAAGACTCCAAGGGTTCCGGTGCGCTGCACGTGCGCGACGATCATGCAAACGTGCAATACCGTATCAATGGCGTACAGTTGCCAGAAAGCATCTCCGGTTTCGGCCAATCGATCGATACGCGTTTGGTCGCCAACACGGATTTCGTCACGGGCGCCTTGCCTGCCCAGTTCGGCCTGCGCACGGCTGGCATCGTCGACATTGAAACCAAGGAAGGTGGCGTGACACCAGGCGGCAGGGTCGGCGTCCTGGTCGGCAGCAACAACTACGTCGAGCCTAGTGCTGAATTTTTTGGCAGCGTAGGCAAGTTCAACTACTATCTGTCGGGCAGCTATCTGGGCAACTCGATCGGCGTGGAAAATCCACAACCGACGCGTAGCCCCTTGCATGACAAGACGCGCCGGAACAAATCGTTCGGCAGCCTGTCGTATTTCCTCGATGACAATACGCGCCTGGGCGCCATGTTTGGCACCTACAACGGCCGCTTCCAGATTCCAAACAATCCGGACCAGGCGCCAGGCTTCTCGCTGGCTGGCCAGAGCGATGCCGCTGCCGGTACGTCCACCCTGCCATCGTCGCAGCTCAATGAAAACCAGCGCGAAGTGAACCGTTTCCTGGTGCTGTCGCTGCAAAAGAGCCTGGGCGACCTGAACTACCAGGTATCGGCTTTCCACCAGTATTCGGAATTGCATTTCACGCCAGACCCGATCGGCGACCTGATCTATAACGGCGTGGCGTCCGACACGCTGCGCTCGAACAGCGCTTCGGGCGCCCAGTTCGACCTCAGCTATAAACTCAATCCGACCCATACGCTGCGCACCGGCCTGGCTTACACGCGCCAAAAAACCATCAGCAACAACACGGTGGGCGTATTCACGACCGGCGACGACGGCTCGCAAAACTCGACCACGCCGACCACCATCGTCGACAACAGCGGCAAGACGGGCACGCTGGCCAGTTTCTACCTGCAGGATGAATGGCATATCAGCAAGCCGCTGACCCTGAACTATGGCGCCCGCTTCGATAAAGTCTCGGCCTTCACCAGCGAACAGCAATGGAGCCCGCGCGTCAACCTGGCTTACCAGGTCGCGCCTGGCACGGCCCTGCACGCCGGCTACTCGCGCTACTTCACGCCGCCACCACAAGAACTGGCAGCGCAAAGCAGTATCGACCTGTATGCGAACACGACCAATGCGCCAGCGGTGCCGACCTCGGACAACGTCAAGGCCGAACGCACGCATTACTATGACGTCGGCATCAGCCACCAAGTCACTTCCAAGCTGACGGTGACGGCAGACGTGTACTACAAGAAAATCACCAACCTGCTCGACGAAGGCCAGTTTGGCCAGGCGCTGATCTTGTCGCCATTCAACTATGCCGAAGGCTATGCCAAGGGCCTGGAATTGTCGGCCATCTATAGCGAGAAAAACTGGGGCGCCTTCCTGAACGCCAGCACGCAAAAAGCGCAAGGCCGCAACATCATCTCGGGTCAATCGCTGTTCGGTGCGGATGAGCTTGCTTACATCAGCAAAAACTATATCTACCTCGACCACGACCAAACCTACACCATGTCGGGCGGTGCGCATTACCACTTCGGCGATTCGCAAGTAAGTACTGACTTCCTGTACGGCAGCGGCTTGCGCGATACACCGGACGGCGCGGCGCCGAACTCGGGCCACTTGCCGCATTACTTCACGGTCAATGCAGCACTGACCCACACGTGGAAAAACACGCCTGTGGGCAAGGTCGAAGGCCGCTTGGCCCTGATCAACCTGTTTGATAAATCGTATCTGCTGCGCGACGGTTCCGGCGTGGGCGTAGGAGCACCGCAATACGGCGCACGCCGTAGCCTGTACGCAGGCTTGTCGACCAGCTTCTAATCAAGGACAGCGACGCCAGGCGGGGCTACAGAGCGCTCGCCTGGCAACTGTGATTACCGTGATGAAAAGGACGCCATCTGGCGTCCTTTTTTTATGTTCGTCCGGTTTGCCTGGCCTATTCGGCGCCAAACACCAGCTGGACCATCTTGAACATCAGCATCAAGGCCGCAATGATCAGATAGCCGCGCAAGGCCGCCATCCACAAGCGGTTCAGCAAGCTGATCTGGGCCGGTTGCAATTGCTCGATCGGCGGCATGCGCCAGCTGTCGCGCAAGCTCTTGTCGATGGCGCTCTGCTGCACATCGACCACGCCACGCCGCTTTTCGAACCATTTCACGCCGATCGCCGACGCAGCCGTCAGCAAGCTGCCTGAGACCAGTATCCAGACGATCTGGGTACCGGAAATGCTGGGGAACAAGACCGACGCGGTCAGGATGATCGACATCATCACCAGCGCTGCGACGATGGCGCCGGCGCCGTAATTGATCAGCCGCGAATTGACCCACGGGCCGAGGACTTGCTTGTCATTGCAGAGCAGTAGCAAGAACACGGTGGCGCCCGGCAACAATACGCCGGCCAGGGTTTGCACCATATTCGTCAGCAGGCCCAGCGACACGCCCGGCGTCAAGACCAGCGCCGCCGCGATCGCGATCAAGCCGCAGTACACGGCATAAAAACCCTTGGCATCGCCGGCCTTGCGGTGCAGCGAATGTTTCAACGACAAGATATCGCCCAGGGCATAAGCGCTCGACAGCGATACCGCCGACGCGCCGATGATGCTGGCGTCGATCAGGGCCAGCGCAAACAGGACGCCGGGCAGACGGCCATAATATTTCTCGATGCCATGGGCCACCGCACCGGCATCGACGAAGTTGCCGAACTCGGGACGCCCGCCAAAGGTCTGCGCGCAAAACGCCATCATCGCGGCCGCGCCGACGATGACGATCACGATGCCCAGCCACAAATCGATCCGTTCATATTTGATGAAGCGCGGCGTGATGCGCTTGTCGATGACATAGCTTTGCTGGAAGAACAGTTGCCAGGGCGCCACGGTGGTGCCGACAATCGCGATGATCAGCAACATCACTTCGCTTAACTTACTGCCCGGCGGCAAGCCAGGTATCAGCAAGTCATGCGCCATTTGCCCGACCGGCGGATGTATCATCAGCACCACCGGCACCAGCAGCAGGCTTCCAAAGACCAGCAGCATGGCGAAGCGTTCGAAGCGCCGGAAATTACCGGTGGTCGCCACGCCCATGATGATGATGGCGGCCGCCACCAGCCCCCACAGTTTCGATACGCCCAGGTAGTCGAGGCCGAGACTGATGCCGATGAATTCCGTGACGATGGTCAAGGCATTGAGCACGAACAGATCGATCACGCTGAACGCGCCCCAGAATTTGCCGAAGCGCTCAAAGATCAGGCGTGCATGGCCGACGCCAGTCACCGCGCCCAGGCGCAGCACCATTTCCTGGTTGATATAGAGCACCGGAATGAGCATCAGCAAGGTCCACAGCAAGGTGGTGCCATAGTTTTGACCCGCCTGGGTATAGGTGCCGAAAGCGCCGGCGTCATTGTCACCCACCATCACGATCAGGCCGGGGCCGAGTATCGCCAGCAGGGTCTTGAATTTGGCCCACCAGGTGCGGCGCGGCGCATGGTCATGGGCGCCGATGGAACCGAAAGCGCCATGGATATCTCCGACATGGGCTTCGTCCAGGACGGCGCCGGCATAGGAATGGGCAGAGGCGGGCGAGGGGGGAACTTGCTTGAGTAAAGTGTGGGACATGATGCACCTCAGAATTCGGCATGCAGCCGGACAGTGTCGACATTCACCGGACCGCGGTCGGTGTTATAGCCGGGATTGTTGATGTGCTGAAAACCCAGCATCAGCGAAGTAAAGCCTGTCAGGTTCAGGTTGTAATACAGCTCCATGATCTGTTCAGGCTTGTAATTGAGCCGGCCATCGCCGATGAAACCGCCGAGCCCGCCCAGCGCCAGATAATCGCGGTGCGCCTGGCTCAAGCCATTTTCGGCATACGCCACGGCGAAGGTATCCTTGGGCCGATGCCAGCGGCTGCCGCTGAGCGACACGCCGCCGCTCAGCGAACGCTCGATCTCGGTGAAGGAATAGGTTTCGGTCTGCCCATCGTTCCAGCT
Source organism: Janthinobacterium silvisoli (assembly GCF_014200725.1). Taxonomy (GTDB): domain Bacteria; phylum Pseudomonadota; class Gammaproteobacteria; order Burkholderiales; family Burkholderiaceae_D; genus Janthinobacterium. Next base: position 81,771 of record NZ_JACHCL010000009.1, on the reverse strand, counting down.
GGCGCGGGCGAACAGGCCCACATCGGGGCGCAGCGCATGTTCCAGGCTAAGGCCATAACCGATCTTGTTTTGCTCCTTGCGTACATCCATCACGGAAGGAATTCCGCCGGTCAGGGCAGCGGCTGCGATGGCATCATTGAAACTGCCCATGATTTCATGGTTGCGGAAAGCCATCAGCCTCAGCTTGCCCGATTGGCTGCCCAAGGCATAGTCGCGCTCGATTTCAACTTGATCGCCATGCAGCCGGCCGTAGCGGGTATCGAGCGGCTGGCCATTGGCGATCACCGGCACCAGGTAGCGGCCGGCACGAAACGCCCAGTCGCCGTCGTAATACTCGGCGGCAGCGCCCCAGGTGTAGCCGCGCGCATCGGCTGCATAATCGAAGGCGCCGTGGGTCAGCAAGGCCCAGTTGGTAAATTGCGTGCGCGGATCATGCGCATAGCTATTGTTGTCGAAGATATCGATGATGCTCATATTGCCCACGGTAATCACCAGACGGCGCCGGTCGACCATACCGGCCAGCTGGTTGGCGCCCGATGCGACCGCATCCTGGCCACCGCCAAGATCAAAAGTTTGCTTGAGGTACAAGCGCGCCCGATAAAACGTCGGGGTCGGGCCGCTGGTCTTTTGCTGCTCGCTATTGGTCAGCCCTCCCAGACCATGCAGATCGGAAAACGGCACCGCCTGGATCATTTCCGGATTGAAATACAGCTCCGTGCCATGCCACGGCCGGTAGCCGAAATAAGCGGTCGCGGTCAGCGAGTACGATTTTTCACGCCCGGGCATCAGGCTGTTGTCGCCCGAGTACGGCGCGGAAAACGCATCCTTGTGCTGCCACAGATACGTAGTCTGGAAGTTTGCGTTCCAGTTTTCATCGGGCATGGTTTCCTGCGCATGCAGCGACAGTGGCATATACAGAAAACGCCCCAGCAGGAAAACGATGGCGACCTTCTTTTTGTTTTGAAACATGGCTAACTCCTCTGTGTATAAACATGGAAGCCAGGCATCGGTTCACCGTTCGCGCAGCCCGACAGCGTGCCTGCGGCGCGCGCCGCATCACAGCCGCTCAGCCGGGAAAGCCGGGCGGTATCAGGTCGTGCCGGGGCCTCGGATAAGCACCGAAGACCTGGCAATCAATATATGTAGTGGGAGTAAGCAGAATCGGCGCGACAGGCTGCGCGCAGATAGGGATACCACCATCCGCCGACGGCAAGATAGTGGCAAGGTTGTGCTTGCGGAATCTTACCGGGACCGGACCAAATACAATGTTTGGCAACAACTACAATCGGAACTAGCGCCCACGCAAGGACTCCATGAAAGTGAAAACAGGGCGAGTGTAGGCAGCGCCATTTCCTGCGTCAAGCGCAAAAAGCCGAAACAAATGAGATCGATACTGTCGCGTTGCGGCGCGTGGACAGCTTAAGAAAGCTTTTGAAAATACGCAGGATCTTTGGTTGACCAGTGTTGTCCAGGCCGCTACCGTGACCGCCTGCGGAGCAAACCGGAAGCCCGCTCAAGCCCAGCTGATTGGACTTTTTCCTTTTGACACCAGGTAGTCATTGGCCTGGCTGAACGGCTTGCTGCCAAAGAAACCTCGGTGTGCCGACAGCGGTGAAGGATGGGGCGCCGCCAGGATGCGATGCTTGCGGGCATCGATCAAGCTGCGCTTGGCTTGCGCATAGCCGCCCCACAGAATGAAGACCAGATTATCGCGTTCGTTGGACAGGGTGTGGATCGCACTGTCCGTCAACTTTTCCCAGCCCTTGCCCGCATGCGATCCCGCCTCACGGGCGCGCACCGTCAGCACGCTGTTGAGCAAAAACACGCCTTGTTCGGCCCAGTCCGACAAATCCGTGCGGCTGCGCTGCAGGCCGAGATCGTTGTGCAATTCCTTGAAGATGTTTTGCAAGCTGGGCTGGGGAGGGTTGCCTTCAGGAATAGAAAAACACAAGCCCATGGCCGCCCCCGGCGTGTGATACGGGTCTTGCCCCAGGATCACGGCTTTGACGGCATCGAAGGGCGTCGTATCAAAGGCACGGAAGATATCCTTGCCGCGCGGGAAACACGGCCCCGCCTTGTACTCTTGCTTGACGAGCGCGACAAGATTTTCCCAGTACGGCTGTTCAAATTGCGGCTGCAGCCGCGCTTTCCATGAGGCTTCGATGCGCACGTCCATGCCCAGCTCCGTATTAATCTATCAATCCTGATAATCAAACACCTTAGTATAGCCCGCAGGGAAGCGCGTTTGCCAACGATTCAGGCAGGCAAAAAAAAGCCGCCCTGCTATACAGCGGGCGGCTCTTGATATGGCGCAGGTACTTAGAAATTGAGCGCCGATTCCACGCCAGCGCTATGCGCCTGTTCATCTGCATGGTATGAGCTGCGCACCATGGCGCCGACGGCGGCGTGGGTGAAGCCCATCTTGTACGCTTCGGCTTCGAACATCTTGAACACGTCCGGGTGCACGTAGCGGCGCACTGGCAAGTGGCTGTTCGATGGGGCCAGGTATTGGCCGATGGTCAGCATGTCGATGTCGTGCTCGCGCATGTCGCGCATCACTTGCAGGATTTCCTCGTCGGTTTCACCCAGGCCAACCATGATGCCGGACTTGGTTTTTACGCCCGGGTACATGGCCTTGAAGTCTTTCAGCAGTTTCAGCGAGTGCATATAGTCCGAACCGGGGCGCGCTTCCTTGTACAGGCGCGGCGCCGTTTCCAGGTTGTGGTTCATCACGTCAGGCAAGCCATCCTTGAACAGCAGCAAGGCTTTTTCCAGGCGGCCACGGAAGTCGGGCACCAGCACTTCGATGCGGGTGTTGGGCGACAGGGCGCGCGTTTGCTGGATGCACTCGACGAAGTGGCCGGCGCCACCGTCGCGCAAGTCATCGCGGTCGACCGAGGTGATGACGACGTAGTTCAGGCGCAGCTTGGCGATGGTTTTCGACAGGTTCGCCGGCTCTTCCTTGTCCAGCGGATCAGGGCGGCCATGGCCCACGTCGCAGAACGGGCAGCGGCGCGTGCACTTGTCGCCCATGATCATAAAGGTGGCCGTGCCCTTGCCGAAGCATTCGCCGATGTTCGGGCAGCTGGCTTCTTCACACACGGTGACCAGATTGTTTTCGCGCAACACGTCCTTGATTTCATAGAAACGGGTCGATGCGGAGGCAGCCTTGACGCGGATCCAGTCCGGCTTTTTCAGGCGCTCGATCTGTTCGATCGGGATGATCTTGATCGGAATGCGCGAGGTCTTGCTGGCGCCTTTTTGCTTTTCGCTCGGATTGTAGACGGGAGCGGCGGTAGCGACGGGGGCGTTGCTGGAAATGGTCTCAGAAGTCATGGCTGCGTACCCTTGCGGGCGTGTTGGTTTGTTTGCTCAGGCAACGACTGCCTGAGGCGCGCCTGCGGCGCTATTCACTTCGCTTACATCGAGTAATACGGTCAATTCATGGGCCAGCGCGCGCTGCACTTCAGCCAGCGGCACGTCCACGCCCATGCTGCGCATGTCCACCGTTTTCAGACCGGAATAACCACAGGGGTTAATCCAGGAAAACGGCGCCAGGTCCATCGCCACATTGAGCGACAGACCATGGTAGGTGCAGCCGTTGCCGCGCACTTTCAAGCCCAGCGCGGCGATCTTCGCACCCTTATCCGGGCCGCCGGCGATATAAATGCCAGGCGCGCCATCGATGCGCTCGCCTGCAAGATTATACGCCGCCAGCACATTGATGATGGCTTGCTCGATTTTATGCACGAACTGGCGCGCATACAGCTTGCCGCCCGGCTTGTTGCGGCGCAAGTCCATCAACAGGTAAATCACCACCTGGCCGGGACCGTGGAAAGTGACTTCACCGCCACGGTCAGTCTGCACCACGGGAATCGCATCGGCGCCCGCCAGCAAATGGCCGCGGTCGGCCGCCAGGCCCAGCGTAAATACGGGCGGGTGCTCGACGATCCACAGCTCATCGCGTGTTTCCGTGGTACGGGCATCGGTAAAGGTCCGCATGGCGGCGAAGGTCGGTTCGTAATCAACGCGACCGAGCTCGCGGATCAGCGCAGCTTCAGTGTGGGTGGTGGTCATGACAACTCTGTAGTCGGCGGCGTAGCCGTGATTATAAAGCAGGCCAGCGATTACTTCAGGGCAGCATGCGGTTCACCGCCCGAAAGCATTAATAGATGACCAACAAACTGGCCAGTTTTTGCGTCGCATGGCGTATTTGCGCCAGGCTCAGGGCCGTATAGCCGATCAGCACGGCCGGCGCCAGTTTCACACCGTGGCAAAAATCACCGAGCGGCTGCAGCGCCAGGCCCGCCTGCGCGGCCTGGGCGCAAAATGTCCGTTCATCGCTGCCTGGCGGCAGCCACAATATGCAATGAAAGCCTGCTTGCTGGCCGGAAATCGTGTAACGACCGGGCGCATCGCGCTCCAGGCAGGCCAGTAGCAGATCGCGCCTTTCCTTGTAGGCGTGGCGCGCCTGGCGCAAGTGGCGCACGAAAGCGCCGTCCTCCATCCAGGCGGCCAGCGCCAGCTGTTCCGTCATGCCCACCGAGCGGCCCGTTACCTGCAGGGTGCGCAGCAGCAGGGGGAGCAGGCCAGGCGGCAACACCATGAAACCCACGCGCAAGCCCGTAAACAAGGTCTTGTTGAAGCTGCCGCAATACACCACGCGCTGGTATTGATCCAGCGCCTTCAGGGCTGCCAGCGGGGCGCTCTGGTAATTGAATTCGCTGTCGTAATCGTCTTCCACCACCCAGGCGCCGCTATCGCTGGCCCATTCGAGCAATTCCAAGCGCCGCGTGACAGACATGGTCACTCCCAGCGGGGACTGGTGCGCCGGCGTCACATACACCAGGCTGGCGTCGGCATGCTGGCGCAGGGCCGTGCAATCGATGCCTTCTGCATCGACGGCAATATCGACGGGCAGGGCGCCGCTCATGGCAAACAGGGTGCGCGCGGCCGGGTAGCCGGGATCTTCCAGGCAAACCTTGTCGCCCGCCCGCACGATGCTGCGCGCCAGCAAATCAAGACCGTGGCGGATGCCGGTGGTCACCACGATATCTTGCGGGCTGCATTTGACGCCCCGGTACTTGCCCAGGTAATCGGCGATTTGCCGGCGCAAGCCCGGCGCGCCAGCCGGATCGTCGCTGCACAGCTGTTCTGGCGTAGCGGCAAACAGCGCCCGCGTCGCACATTTGGACCAGGCCGTCATGGGAAACAGGCTGGCGTCGGCGCGCCGCGCCACGAACGGCAAGCCCTCGCGCACGCCCGTATCGGACACCGGTGCCGGCTCGGAAAATGGCCCGGCCGGGGTGGCATCTTCAAATCCTGCCATCAGGAAACGTTCCGGCACCACGGCGCACACGCGGGTGCCCGAACCGGGGATGCGCGTCACATAGGCTTCCGCATGCAGGCGGTCGAACACGGCTTCGATGGTGCCGCGCGATACTTGCCAGCGTTCGGCCAGGGTGCGGCTCGATGGCAAGCGGCTGCCGGCTGGCAGCAATTTGCCCAGGATGGCCGAACGCAGCGCTTCATAAGCGCCCGTTTGTTTGCTGACGCCTTCCTTGTCCAGCCAGTTGGCGGGACGGGGCAAGTCCAGCGCCAGCGGTGATTTTCCTCGTGGCATGATGGCGATGGTCACTCAAGTGGTCCAATAGGATTTCTCATATCCGGTGCTTCTTATTAAACCACAACCATTCTATTCTCAGCGCTCCACTGAACACGTCTTTGTGAATAGCCATGCATAAACCGCTACCCTTATGGGCCTGGAGCGCCATCCTCTTGCTGCTGGTATGCCTGTCGCGCATCAGCATCGATATCTATCTGCCTTCACTGCCCGCCATGGCAGATGCGCTGCATGCCAGCGATGCACAGCTGCAATTGACCCTGAGCCTATTCATGGCCGGTTCGGCCGCGTCGATGCTGGTCTGCGGCCCGCTGGCCGACCGCCATGGCCGCCGCCCCGTGCTGCTGGCCGGCATGGCGATCTACCTGCTGGCCAGCATCGTTTGCGCCTGCGCCACCAGCGCACCCGTACTGATCGCCGCGCGCGTGCTGCAGGCATTCGGCGGCTGCAGCGGCACCATCATCTGCAGGGTGATGGTGCGCGACCGTTTTGATCCGGCAACGCAGGCGCGCATGCTGGGGCGCATTTCGATGGGCATGGGCTTGTCGCCCATCGTCGCGCCCTTGCTTGGCAGCGTACTGGAAGTGACGTTGGGCTGGCGCGCCGTGTTCATGGTGCTGTGCGCACTGGGTTTCCTGTCCGTACTGCTGATCGCCCGCTACCTGCCGGAAACCAAACCCGCCAACGCGGTACCGCATGGCAATGTGCTGCGCCTGTACCGCCGCCTGCTGGGCGACGCCTACTTTCTACGTTATGCGCTGGCCATCGGTTTTGTGTACTGCACCTACTTCCCCTTTATCGCGGAATCGTCGGTGCTGTTGCAAAGGGGCTGGCAGCTGTCACCGGGCGCGTATGCGCTGGTGTTCGGCCTGACGGTCAGCGGCTATATGACGGGATCGAAGCTATTCCAGAAATGGGGGCCGCGCCATGGCGCCGACCGCATGCTGGGCCTGGCCGTGGCGCTCAATCTGGCGGGCGCGGCCAGCCTGCTGGTGCTTGGCAACCTGGCGCCATGGAACCTGGCGTCGCTGGTGGTGCCCATGATGGTAGTGATGCTGTCGGTGGGCATGGCCATCCCCGCTTGCCAGCTGGCCGTGCTGCAGCCGTATGGTGCGCAGGCGGGCAGCGCATCGGGCCTGTTTTTCTTTATCCAGATGGCGATTACGTCCGCCTGCGGCGCGCTGATCGCTGCCCTGTCCGACGGCAGCGCGCAGCCCATGCTGTGGGTCACGGCGGGCGCCAGCGCGGCCTTTGCCGCCGTCTGCCTGCTGTCGGCGCGGGTACGGGCGCCGCAGGCCAGCATGTTTACATGACGATCTTGACCATCGGGTGTGCCGACAGGGCCGTGTACAGGGCGTCGAGCTGTTCGCGGCTGACGGCGCGCACGGTAACGGTCAGGCCCGTGTAATTGCCCTTGCCGGATGGGCGCTCTTCCAGACGGCCTGCATGGAAGGTCGGATCGTGGCTGATGACCAGTTCCATGATGGTGGGCGCGAAGTCGACATGCGTCGGCCCCATGACCTTGATCGGGAAATCGCTGGGATATTCGATCAGCGACTCGCTGGGGGGAATGGTTTGCATATTCGTTCCTATCACGTGCAGAAATTAAGAGCTGGCAACGCGATTGCATTGCCTATACCGGTATTGTAGCCAAAATTGCGAACCGGCTGCAGGCATCGGGCTTCCACACGACAATTGAAGACATAAAAAAAGGCCAGCCCGAAGGCTGGCCAAAGCTATTTCAAATCGGAAAAAAAGAAATAGGGTGAAACCCTGTGCTATCTCGTCGCGTTCATCGCGCCAGCTTGCAGGCTGGTCGGGGCGATGAGCATTACGTTGCATTCGCAATAATAGAAGATTAGCAAAAGATTCCTCTCAGAACAAGAAAATTGCGACGAACGGTAGAAATTGCGGCCTGAATGTTAAAAATAACGGCCCAGGCCGTCCCTATTGCTGTTGCTGGCGCATGTCCTGCGGACGACGCAGTTCCCGTCCTTCACGCGGCTCGCGCTCGATACGCTGCTCTTGCCGTACTGCCGGCGCTTGCATGATGGCGCGCGGCGCAGCCTGTGGTTGCGGCTGGGGCGGCGCGGCTGGCGCAGGCGATGGAGAGGGCGCCTGCGGTTCGCGCCGGCGTTCGCGCTCCCAACGCTGCGGCGCCTCTTGCGCACGCTCGTCACGCAACTCACGCTCACGTTCACGGCGTGGAAAAGCCATCGGATTCTGCACGGGTGGCAGGGCGGGAACGGCCGGCATTTGCGGCGTCGGCGGCACGGGCGGCGCCGCTGGCATGGCAGGTGCGGGCGGCGCCGTCACGATGGGCGGCCGCACAAACGGCGGACGCGCCACGGGCGGACGGGGCGCCGCCGGATTCATCACCGGCGCCGGTGCGTTGGCACGCCAGTCAGGCTGCGGCTGCGCCACTTCCAGCGCTTCCGTTTGCAAACGGGCGGGACGCCGGTTCCATACACGCGTCTCGATCTCGCGGCGCGGCGTCACTTGCGGCCGCTGCCAGCCGGCAGCCGGCGGCGGCGCCGTCGTCAATGGCATGTTTTGCAGTTGCGGCGCAGGCAGGGTGACGCGGCTGCCACGCGGTACGTCCACCGTGCGGTGCGATCCAAAACGGTCGCCCGGCAGCATGCTCAAACCGTCGCGGCGCTCACGCTCGTAGGGCAGTGGGCGGCGGCCATCGGCGATCCGGTTGATACGGCGTTCATACTCGGGCGTGACGCGGTAGCCCGGCACGTAGCGGTCGCGTGGCGAGAGCGGGTACCAGCCGATGCCGCCTTGTCCTGGCCTCCCTTCGGGCCGCTGGCCATGCGGCTGCCAGTGATTACCGCCCACCCAGCCGACCAATGCAGGCGCCCAGGGAATGCGCCCCCGCTCGCGGCCCGGCGCCCAGCACCAGCGCGATCCCACCAATACCCAGCGGCCATAATGCGATGGCGCGTAGCCCCAGGGCGCATTGTCGACCCAGGTCCAGCCCCATGGCGCAACCCAGGTCCAGCGTCCATCGCTGTAGGGCGCCCAACCCACGGGCACCGTGCGCGGCAGCCACAGGGGGCCATAATCAGCATCATCCTGCCAGGAACCATACCGGTCCAGCTCTTCATAACCGGTAATGTCCTGCGTCACGTAGCGCAGGGCTGGCGTGGCCACCGGCAACGCTTCCGGCCAGTTGTCGAAGGCCACGCGCTGCAACGGTCCCGTGCGCACTTCATCATCCGTCAGTTCGGCACTTTTCCCTGCGAGCAAGGTGATGCTGGCGGTGCTGCCATCCACATCCGCCACACCTTCGAGCACGCTGACCACGCTGGTGCCTGGCTGGCGTTCGGCATCGACGCGTACCCAGCCCGGCTGCGCCAGGCTAACCCTGGCTTGATTCGTCGTCAGCTCGAAACCGCGCAAGGCATCCGGGTTACGCACGCGCACGCTGACGCTGCCATAACTGAGGTGCAATTTGAAATTGTCGTCATCGAGCTGGTTCACTTCCAGTTCGGAATCGCCATCGAGACGCACGGCCACAGGACCCAAACGAAATTCCGCCTGCGCGCCGCGCATGGTGCTCAAATGGTTGTCGGTGGTCACGGGCCAGTTCAGCAGCGCGTCTTGCGCTTCGCCATCACCGCTGCGCACCAGCACCTGCCCCTCGACCGTGGAAATGCGGCCCACGCGGGCAGGCGGATCATCGGCCAGCGCCAGGCCCATCACCGACGACAGGGCCAGCGCGCACAGGGTTTTTAAAAAGAACGGACGCATGGCAGCGCTCCAGGCAGAGTGATGGGGCCATTACAGCGCGATCAACATCGCGCCACAAGCGGGCTTACAAATATTTGCAAATATGGCAATGCACGAGGCGCGCTGCCGGAAACCCGTTCAATTCGTCACATGGGCGCCACGCTTGACGAAGAACAGCGCCGTGCCCACGGCCATCAACAAGCCGCCAAAGAAGCGGTTCTGTTTTTTGACTGCCTTGGCGTCGCGGAAGAAACGCTGCATCGAGGACGCCAGAAAGGCGTAGCTATGCATGACCATCAGGTCGATGGTGCACATGGTGACGGCCAGGATCAGCAATTGCGGCAGCACCGGCGCGCCGGCGCTGATGAACTGCGGCAAGACCGCCACCATGAAGATGATGCCTTTGGGATTCGTCACATTTGTCAGGAAACCCGTCAGTACGCGCCGGCCGCCCGATGGCAGCGCCGCTTGCGCATGCAGGTCACCCGTCACCGCCACCTTTGCGCGCCATTGCGACAGCCCCAGGTAAATCAGGTACAGCGCACCCACCGTCTTGACGATATTGAAGGCCACCTCGGAAGCGAGCAGCAGGGAGCCGACACCGGCGCCCGCAATGAACAGCACCACCAGCAAGCCCATCTGCAGACCCAGGATGGTGGCGCTGGTTTTTTTCACGCCATACGACAAGCCGTGCGACATCGACAGCACGGCGCCGGAACCTGGCGAGACGGCGATGATGGAGGCGGCGATGACAAAGGTGATCCAGGTGGCAAAGCTCATGCTGATTCCAAAAAAATAATAACGAACAGCAATTTTACTCCGCTACGTGCGGGACTGCCGGCCATCCTTGAGGTAAGATCTTCGGCCGGAGCAGATTGTCGTCCAAACAAAAATAACATCATGAAAAACAACACTTTCCTGACACAAACATTCCCTGCCACCACCCTGGGAGCGCACTGAGATGGCCGGCGGCAGCCTGTTGGCCTTGCTCGACGACATCGCCAGCGTGCTCGATGACGTTGCCCTGATGACCAAGGTGGCAGCCAAGAAAACGGCCGGCGTACTGGGCGACGACCTGGCGCTCAATGCGCAGCAAGTGTCCGGCGTGCGCGCCGAGCGCGAATTGCCCGTGGTGTGGGCGGTGGCCGTCGGTTCGCTGAAAAACAAGGCGATTCTGGTGCCTGCCGCGCTGGCCATCAGCGCGCTGGCTCCGTGGGCCATCACGCCGCTGCTGATGCTGGGCGGCGCCTATCTGTGTTTCGAAGGTTTCGAGAAAATCGCCCACAATTATTTGCATCCCGGCGACAACCGGAAAGCCGAGCTGGCGCAAGCCGCACGCGATCCGCAAGTGGACCTGGTGGCGCTGGAAAAGGATAAGATCAAGGGCGCCATCCGCACCGACTTCATCCTGTCGGCGGAAATCATCGTGATCGCCCTGGGCACGGTGGCAACCGCCGCTTTCGCCGAGCAGATGACGGTGGTGGCAGGTATCGCCGTGATCATGACGGTGGGCGTGTATGGCCTGGTGGCCGGCATCGTCAAGCTCGACGACGCAGGCTTTTATCTGTCTGCGCGCAAGGGTGCCGGCAAGTGGATGAACGGTGTGCGCAGCGTCGGCCGCCTGCTGGTATCGGCCGCACCCAAACTGATGAAACTGCTGTCCGTGGTGGGCACCGTGGCCATGTTCATGGTCGGCGGCGGCATCCTCACGCACGGCTGGCCCTGGGCCAGCAGCCTGCTGCACCAGGCAGAAGTGGCGGTCGATGGCGTGGCCGTGATCGGGCCCGTTCTGGCAGCGGTGACGCCCAGCCTGATCAACGCCATCGCTGGTGTGATCGCGGGTGCGCTGGTGCTGGCTGGCGTCACGGCGGTTTCGGCTTTGTTGCGCAGGGTCACAGCGCGTCAGTAAGCTTAATCACTAAGCTTGGTCACTAAGCTTAGTGATTAAGCTTGCTGAGCACCGCCTGCATACACTGCAGTCAGCTTATACAGTTTTTATCAAGCGGCTATTGAGAGCGATGAAATCCACATTCTCTTCATGGTCAAAATCTTCAATGACATCTTGAAGGTGCATATGTTCCACGCCATTCGTTGACATCGCAGATGCAGCACTGATAAGAAAAACACCAAGATTTCTGATTGTCTCTGGATCAGCAAGGATCGAAACCTCGTCCAGTTGGATATTTTTATCACTCCCAACAGCAGTTCCTTGAACCGTAAATTTAGTGAGTCTTTTCATAGATTGAACCCTTGCCTCGACTTCCTGTGCCAGGCCACGCTGGCGTATCTGCTGCACGACAAGTTCGACCAACGCGTCGTGCTTACAGGATGTCGATTGGCAAAATAAATAAGTAATCTGGAACTATAAGCGGAAACCCGGCCAACCATCCGCCATGTAGTCATCGCAGGCCCCGGCAAATTAGCCAGACCAATTTTAAGGATTTTGATCTACATCAATAAATTTGCTTGGTCGACTCCTTACACTGATCCCCGTTCTTGCAGTCATGCAAGCTTTACTCTACAACCGATCAGGAAGCCGCGACCATGCGCCAAAATTTGCCAGTGACTAACCGTGAAGTCCCCGTGCTGGAGGACCAGGCCATCGTGTCGAAAACGGATATGAACGGCAATATTGTGTATGTGAATCCCTACTTCAGCCAGGTCAGCGGCTTCAGCGAGGCAGAGCTGCTGGGCGCGCCGCAAAACATCGTGCGCCACCCGGACATGCCGTCCGAAGCCTTCGCCGATCTGTGGGCCTCGATCCAGGCGGGCACGCCATGGACGGGCCTGGTCAAGAACCGCTGCAAGAACGGCGACTTCTACTGGGTGCGCGCCAACGTCACGCCGATCCGCGAAGCGGGCAAGACCATCGGCTATATGTCGGTGCGCGTGAAAGCCGACAAGGACCAGGTGAAAGTGGCTGAAGAGGCGTACGCGGCCATCCGCAGCAAGCAGGGCGGCAAGATCCTGATCAAGAATGGCCAGATCGTGCGCCCCGGCCTTGCGCACCTGATGCACAACCTGACGCATATGTCGCTGAACCTGCGCATCTGGATGGCGACCTCCATCGTCAATTGCTTGCAATTGCTGGTGTGCATCATCAGCCTGTTTGCCAGCGGCGGCAAGGTCACCAATTACGCCATCTTCGGCGCCACCCTGTTCGGTTTCCTGATCAACGTTTTCCTCTGGTACACCTTGCGCAGTTCCGTGCTGCAACCGCTGGGCAAGGCCTTGAACGGCGCGCGGGCGATCGCCGCCGGCGACCTTTCGGGCAGTTTTGAAACGGAAAGCACCGATGAAGTGGGGCAATTGCTGCGCGCCCTGCAGCAGATGAACAGCAACCTGATCGCCACCATCCGCGACGTGCGCATCAACGTGGAAACCATGGCCGTGGCGACCAAGCAAATTGCCGTCGGCAATATGGACTTGTCGGGCCGCACCGAATCGCAGGCCGCCAGCCTGGAAGAAACGGCGTCCAGCATCGAGGAATTCTCATCGACCGTGAAACAGAATGCAGACAATTCCGTGCAAGCCAATGAACTGGCGCTGGCGGCTTCAAAAGTGGCGGTGCAGGGCGGTGAAATCGTCGCCGACGTGATCACCACCATGGACGAGATCAACACCTCGTCGAAGAAGATCGTCGACATCATCGGCCTGATCGAAGGCATCGCTTTCCAGACCAATATCCTGGCCCTGAACGCGGCCGTGGAAGCGGCGCGTGCTGGTGAACAAGGCAAGGGTTTTGCGGTGGTGGCGGGCGAAGTGCGCAACCTGGCGCAACGCTCCTCGCTGGCGGCAAAAGACATCAAGCAGCTGATCAATATTTCCGTCGGCAAAGTGGACGCCGGCATGCAGCAGGTGAACCGCGCGGGCGCCACCATGGAGCAAGTGGTCAGCTCGGTGCAGCAAGTAACCACCATCATGCAGGAAATCTCGATTGCCTCACGCGAACAAAGCATAGGCGTGGACCAGGTCAACCAGGCCATCGCCCATATGGATCAGGTAACACAGCAAAATGCCGCGCTGGTCGAAGAAGCGGCGGCGGCGGCTACCCGCCTGGCGGACGAAGCGGCCAGCCTGTCGCAAGCCGTCAGCCTGTTTAACTTTGGCAAGATGCCTCCGCCACGCCGCGTGACCATCGTCGGCGCCACCGCCAACACGGCCAAACCGGCAGCCCTGAAACGCCTGGCCGCCTGACACTCAAGTATCAACACACATCATGCCTACAGTACTCAACATCCCTAATACCGAACTGGACGCGGTGGTTGAATTCGACCCTGTCATCATCGGCAAGATGAGCCAGTCCGGCCCCCGCTACACGTCTTACCCGACGGCCGACCGTTTTACCGCCGAATTCGGTTATGGCAATTTCCTCGAAGCACTGGCTGCGCTGCGCATGCGCGGCGGTCGTCGCCCTCTGTCGCTGTATGTGCACGTGCCGTTTTGCGACACCCTGTGCTACTACTGCGCCTGCAACAAAATCATCACCAAGGACCGCAGCAAGGCGGCCACCTACCTCAGCTATCTGAAGCAGGAAATCGCCATGCAGGCGAAGTTGTTTTCTGGCATGAATCAAATTGAACAACTGCATTTCGGCGGCGGCACGCCAACCTATCTGAGCGAAAAACAGATGGATGAATTGATGTCCCATCTGCGCCAGCATTTCGACTTTGCTTCTGACGAAGAGGGCGAATATTCGATCGAAATCGATCCACGCACGGTGACGCGCGAACGCGTGTTTTCGCTGCGGGCACAAGGTTTTAATCGCATCAGCCTGGGCGTGCAGGATTTTGATGATGCCGTGCAAAAAGCTGTCAACCGCATCCAGCCCGAAGCGGAAACGGTAGCCATCATGCAGGCCGCGCGCGATGCGGGTTTCCGCTCGATCAGCATCGACCTGATCTACGGCTTACCGAAACAAAACCTGGACACGATGACGGAAACCTTGCGCAAGGTGATCGCCGCCAGCCCCGACCGCATCGCCCTGTACCACTATGCCCACATGCCGCATCTGTTCAAGCCACAGCGCCGTATCCTCGATGCCGACATGCCTGACAGCAGCACCAAGCTGTCCATGCTGGGCCTGTGCATTGCGCGCCTGACGGCCGCCGGTTATGTGTATATCGGCATGGACCATTTCGCCAAGCCCACCGATGAACTGGCGATTGCCCAGCGCCAGGGCCGGCTGCACCGCAATTTCCAGGGCTATTCCACGCGCGCCGAAGCGGACCTGATCGCCTGCGGCGTGTCGGCCATCAGCTCGGTAGGCGCCGTCTACAGCCAGAATGAAAAGACCTTGGACGCGTATTACGAAAAGCTCGACGAAGGCATGCTGCCGATTGCGCGCGGCATCAAGCTCGATACGGATGATGTCTTGCGCCGCATCATTATCCAGATGCTGATGTGCAATTTTGAATTGTCGATCAACACTATCGAGCAAGCGCACCCGGTACAGTTTCGCCGCTATTTTGCAGCCGAACTGGAACAACTGCGGGTGCTGGCCAAAGATGGCTTGCTGCTGATCGAAGACGATTGGCTGACGGTGACGCCGAAAGGGCGTTTATTGATACGCAATATCTGCATGGTATTCGACCGCCATCTTGCACAGGCGCGCGCGGCAGCGGCCGCTGCTCCCGATACCGTGCTGCCGCTGCGCTACTCGAAGACGGTATAACGCCTAGGCATGAACGCGCTCCTGCCACTATTTTTGGTCGGCCTGGCCGGCAGCGTGCACTGCATCGGCATGTGCGGCGGCATCGTGGGTGCGCTATCGATTAGCACATCCGCACCGGCACGCCCTGTGATCGCCATCGCCGTGGCCCGCCCGCAGTTCCAGACCAATGCTCTACGCGTGATCGCCTACAACGGCGGGCGCATCGCCAGCTATATGCTGGCGGGCGCCATCGCGGGCAGTCTGGCGGGCGCCGGCATGCTGCATATCGCCAGCCTGCAAGTGGCTGGCTACTGGCTGGCGAACGCGATGCTGGTGGCGCTGGGACTGTACCTGATGGGCGCCTGGTCGGGCCTGGCGCGGCTGGAATCGCTGGGAAACGTGCTGTGGCGCCGCGTACGCCCTTTGCTCAAACCCATGCTGCCGATGGACACCGCCTGGAAGGCGCTGGCCGTAGGCGGCTTGTGGGGCTGGGTACCGTGCGGCATGGTCTACAGCGCCTTGCTCACAGCCATGCTGCAAGGTTCCGCCCTGCATGGCGCGGCAGCCATGGCCGCCTTCGGCCTCGGCACCTTGCCTACCGTATTTGGCATGGGGCTGCTGGGCGCCCGTTTGCGCTCGCAGATGCAGCACCGCCATGCGCGCCTGGCGGCCGGCTTGCTGGTGCTGGGCTTTGGCCTGCTGGGCTTGCTGCGCGCCGCCCATGGCGTGTCGCTGGGCTGGCTCGATGCACTGTGCGTGACGGGCCACGCCTGATGAACGCCGTTTTGCAATCTGCCAGCTGCTTCCATTGCGGCTTGCCCGTGCCTGCCGGTGCGCACTGGAACGTCGTCATAGACGATGTGCCACGCGCCATGTGCTGCCCCGGCTGCGAGGCGGTGGCGCAAACCATCGTCGATATCGGTCAAAGCAGCTATTACCGCGAGCGCGCTGAATACGCTGACAACGCGAGCGAAACCGCCATGCTGCCGCCCGAACTGCGCTTGTACAGCAATGACGACGTGCAATTCGCGCGCGACGCCGACAGCTGCGAAGCCACTTTGTCTGTGGTCGGCATACGCTGCGCCGCCTGCGTCTGGCTGATCGAGCGCCAGCTGCTGCGCCTGCCGGGCGTGCAGGCTGCCAGCCTGAATGTGGCCACCGAGCGACTATACGTGCGCTGGAGCAAGCAACAGTGCGCGCCCGGCGATATCCTGCAAGCCGTGCGGCAAGTGGGCTACACGGCGTATCCGTATGATGCCGTGCGCCATGGCCAGCAATTGCAACAAGCCAGCAAGACTCTGGGCCGCCAGCTGTTTGTGGCGGGCCTGTCGATGATGCAAGTGATGATGTATGTGGCGCCCGCCTACCTGGCCGAAGACGGCACCCTGGACGACAATATGGCCAGCCTGATGCGCTGGGCCAGTCTGCTGCTGACCTTGCCCGCCATCTGCTATTCCGCCATGCCGTTTTTCCAGGGCGCCTGGTCCAGCCTGCGCGCCCGCACACTGGGCATGGATGTGCCCGTCAGCCTGGGCATACTGGCCGCCTTCTTTGGCAGCGTGGTGGCCACGTTTACGGGCCGGGGCGAAGTGTATTTCGACTCGGCCACCATGTTCATTTTCCTCTTGCTGTGCAGCCGTTATTTCGAATTGCAGGCGCGCCGCAAGGCGGCTTCTGCGCTGGAACGCTTGCAGCATGCGCTGCCTGCTTCCGCCTCGCTGCTGGCCAGCTTTCCCGACAGCCGCGCAGCCACCCTGGTGCCGGCCGGCAGCCTGGCAGTGGGCGACATCATCCTGGTGAAACCCGGTGAAGCGATTGCGGCCGACAGCGTCATCGTCGAAGGCACGAGCGCGCTCGATTTGTCGCTGCTGACGGGCGAAAGCGCGGCCCAGCGACGCAAGGCGGGCGAGCGGGTGCCGGGCGGCGCGATCAACGCCAGTGCCGCGCTCATCTTGCGCGTGCTCAAACCGGCGCGCGACAGCACCTTGTCCGACTTGTTGAAATTGATAGAACGGGCCGGCAGCGGCAAGCCGCAAATCGCCTTGTGGGCCGATAAAGTGGCTGCCTGGTTTGTGCTGGGACTGCTACTGTTTGCTGCCGCCGTATTTGCCTTCTGGCACTGGCATGATCCGGCGCAAGCCTGGCCGGTGGCGATTGCCGTGCTGGTCGTGTCGTGCCCCTGCGCACTGTCACTGGCCACGCCGACGGCGCTGGCGGCCGCTACCGACAGCCTGCTGCGGCGCGGCGTGCTGATCGTGCAGCCGCATGTATTGGAAACCTTGCACCGGGCCACGCATATCGTGTTCGACAAGACGGGCACCCTGACTGTGGGCCGGCCCGTGCTACAGCAGATTGAGGCCCTGGCCAGCATGACGCAAGACGAGTGCCTGCAAGTGGCCGCCGCACTGGAAGCGGGCAGCGCTCACCCGCTGGCGCAAGCAATACTGGACGCGGCTGGAGAGCCGCGTTGCCACGCCGAACAATTGCAGGAAGTGCAGGGCCAGGGACTGGAAGGCGTGGTTGACGGCGTGCGCTATCGCTTGGGCAATGCGGCGTTCGTGGCGGCCATCGCCGGCCCGCCGCTGGGTGACACGGCGATTGGCGTGCAAGGCAAAACACCGCTGTATCTGGGACTGCAAGGCCAGTGGCTGGCGCATTTTCTACTGAGCGATGCCTTGCGCCCGGAAGCGCAGGAAGTCATCAACTATTTCCACAAGCGCGGCAAGCAGGTGGTGCTGCTCAGCGGCGACCAGGAAGCGCTGACGCAAAGCGTGGCTGCGCAACTGGGCATCGCCACCGCGTGCGGCGAATGCCTGCCCGATGAAAAGCTCGATTTCGTGCAGCAGCTGCAAGCACAAGGCGCGGTGGTGGCGATGGTGGGCGACGGCATCAATGACGCCGCCGTGCTGAGCGCGGCCGACGTGTCGTTCGCCATGGGTTCCGGCGCCGCGCTGGCGCAAGCGCATGCCGATACGGTGCTGCTGTCGTCGCAATTGCGCTCGGTGCAAGACACCGCCAAAACAGCCGCCCGCAGCATGTCCATCATCCGTGAAAACCTGGGCTGGGCTACCCTGTATAACGTCACCGCGATTCCCGCCGCTGCGCTGGACTTTTTAAATCCCTGGCTATCCGGCGTGGGCATGGCGGCCAGTTCGGCGGTCGTGATCGCCAACGCCCTGCGCCTGCGGAAAAGTTAAACCATGGAAGCACTCTACCTCCTGATTCCCCTCAGCATCATCGTCGTCTTCATCGCGCTCTGGGTCTTCTTCACGGCGTCGGACGGCGGCCAGTTCGACGACCTGGTGGGGCCCGGTTTGCGTCTGTTGCAGGATGACGATACAAGTGTCCAGACACCGCCTGAAAAGCCACGCGACTGACTGCGTTTGCAGCGATCTTGTGCGGCTTTTTTTACCTGGATCACGTTTCATTTTCCTGCCGGTTCAATACGCTTTTTCATCTGGAGAATTTTGATCCACATCAAAGTTTTTTGACAGTTAAACAATTACTCTCTGGCCATCATCATAGATCGTCATTCCGGGAGAGCATTTGTGGATCAATCGCTGAACTATAACTACAAGATCGTGAAGCAATTTGCGATCGCGACTGTGGTTTGGGGCATCATCGGCATGCTGGTTGGCGTCATCATCGCCGCCCAGCTGGCGTGGCCTGCCCTCAACCTCGACATACCATGGCTGACCTATGGACGGCTGCGGCCGCTGCACACGAATGCAGTGATTTTCGCCTTCGGTATCTGCGGCCTGTTCGCCACTTCCTACTACGTGGTGCAGCGCACTTGCCAGGTGCGCCTGTTTTCCGACAAGCTGGCCGCGTTCACCTTCTGGGGCTGGCAAGCAGTGATTTTGTCGGCTGTCGTCACCCTGCCGATGGGCCTCACGCGCGGCAAGGAATACGCCGAGCTGGAATGGCCGATTGCCATCCTGATCGCCGTCGTCTGGATCGCGTATGCCATCGTGTTTTTCGGCACCTTGATCAAACGCAAGGTGAAACATATCTATGTCGCCAACTGGTTTTTTGGCGCCTACATCCTGGCCGTGACCATTCTGCACGTAGTCAATGGCGCCGTGATGCCAGCCTCGGCAGGCAAGTCCTACTCCGCCTACAGCGGCGTGCAAGACGCGATGATCCAGTGGTGGTACGGGCATAACGCGGTGGGCTTTATCCTGACGGCTGGCTACCTGGGCATGGTGTATTACTTCATCCCGAAACAGGCCGAGCGTCCCGTGTATTCCTACCGTTTGTCCATCGTCCATTTCTGGGCGCTGATCTTCACCTATATGTGGGCCGGCCCGCACCATCTGCACTACACGGCCTTGCCTGACTGGACGCAATCGATCGGCATGGTGTTTTCCTTGGTATTGCTGGCGCCATCGTGGGGCGGCATGATCAACGGCATCATGACTTTGTCGGGCGCCTGGCACAAGCTGCGCACCGACCCGATTTTGAAATTCATGATCGTCTCCTTGTCCTTCTACGGCATCGCCACCTTCGAAGGTCCGATGATGTCGATCAAGACCATCAACTCGCTGTCGCACTACACCGACTGGACCGTGGCCCATGTGCATGGCGGCGCTTTGGGCTGGGTGGGTTTCATCACCATGGGTTCGATCTATTATCTGCTGCCGCGCCTGGCGGGCAGCACGAAAATGTATAGCACCCGCCTGGTCGATATGCATTTCTGGGTGGCCACCATCGGCATCGTGCTGTACATCGCCGCGATGTGGATCGCCGGCGTGATGCAAGGCTTGATGTGGCGCGCCGTCAACCCGGACGGCACCCTGACCTACACCTTTGTCGAAAGCGTGAAAGCCACCTATCCCTACTACGTGGTGCGCGTGGCCGGCGGCCTGCTGTATCTGTCGGGCATGTGCATCATGGGCTACAACACCTACATGACCTTGCGCGGCAGCAAATTGCCCGTCGCCCGCATCCCCGAACTGAACGCGGCGCACGCCTGACAGGAGCAATAGCAAATGAAATTTTCACACGCATGGATAGAAAGAAACCCCTGGCTGCTGATCGCCCTGGTCACGCTGGTGATCAGCGTCGGCGGCGCCGTCGAGATCGTTCCCCTGTTCTTCCAGAAGAGCACCACGGAACCGATTGCCGGCCTGAAACCGTACTCACCGCTGCGCCTGGCCGGCCGCGATATTTATGTGCGCGAAGGCTGCTACAACTGCCACTCGCAAATGGTGCGTCCGCTGCGCGCAGAAACGGAACGCTATGGCCACTATTCGGTCGCTGGCGAGTTCGTCTATGACCGCCCCTTCCAGTGGGGTTCCAAGCGCACCGGGCCCGACCTGGCCCGCGTGGGCGGCCGCTACAGCGATGAATGGCACCGCACGCACTTGAACAACCCGCGCGACGTAGTGCCCGAATCGAATATGCCGTCCTACCCCTGGCTGGCGAAAACCAAGCTGGTGCCGGACGAGATCATGCCCAAGATGCGCGCGCTGCGCCGCCTGGGCGACCCGTACAGCGATGCAGAGATCACCGCCGCGCCGGAACAGCTGAAAGACAAGACGGAAGAAGACGCCCTGGTCGCCTATCTGCAAGGCCTCGGAACATTAATCAAAACAAGGAATTAGCATGGCAATCGACAATCTGTTCGACAGCGCCAGCAGCGTCATGACGGTAGTTTCCTTTACGACGTTCGTGGGCATACTGTGGTGGACCTTCAGCCGCAGCAAGAGCGATATCGAGGCGGCGGCGCAACTGCCCTTCGATGACGAGATCCTGGACCAGCCCGCTGCAGTGACGGCAGAGGAGCGGACCCATGTCTGACTTCACCAGTGAGTTCTGGAATATCTACATCATCGTGCTGTCTTTGCTGGGTATCATCGGCTGCGGCGTGCTGCTGTACTCGCAATCGAAGATCAAGGTCGCCCCTGGCGCGCCCGCCGACGGCACCACCGGCCACGTATGGGATGATGATTTGAAGGAGCTGAACACGCCGATGCCGCGCTGGTGGATGTGGTTGTTCTACATCACCATCGTCTTCGCGCTGGCCTATCTGTTCCTGTATCCGGGCCTGGGCACCTATGCCGGCAAGCTGGGCTGGAAATCAACAGGCCAGTACGAAGAAGAGCTGAAAAAAGCGGAAGCCGATTACGGTCCGCTGTTCAACAAGTACCTGCGCCAGGACTTGAAGACGGTGGCGGCCGATCCACAGGCGCTGGCCATCGGTCAACGCTTGTTCCTGACTTACTGCGCGCAATGCCATGGTTCGGATGCACGCGGCAACAAGGGTTTTCCCAACCTGACCGACAGGGACTGGCTGTACGGCGGCGAGCCGGACGTCATCAAGACCACCATCCTGCATGGCCGCAATGGACAGATGCCGCCCATGGGCGCGGCCCTGGGTTCGGAAACCGATATCGAAAACGTGGCCCACTATGTGCTGAGCCTATCCGGCTCCACCGCGGATCCGATCAAATCGGTGCTGGGCAAGGCCAAGTTCGGCGCCTGCATGGCGTGTCACGGCGCCGATGGCAAGGGCAACCAGCAGCTCGGTGCGCCTAACCTGACAGACAAGATCTGGCTGTATGGCGGCAGCGCCGACACCATCATGGAAACCATACGCAAGGGGCGCAACAACACCATGCCAGCTTTCGGTGAATTCCTCGGTGAATCGAAAGTGCATGTGCTGTCGGCCTATGTGTGGAGCTTGTCGAATCCCCAGCCAGCGGCAAAATAATGTCTGAGCCTCAAGTCATCCAGATGTACGCGGCCCGCGAGCAGATCTACCCTCGCGAGGCCAAGGGGCGCTACGCCACCTGGCGCTGGGTTTGCCTGTGGCTGACCCAGCTGGCGTTCTACGGCTTGCCGTGGCTGAGCTGGAACGGCAGGCAAGCGCTGCTGTTCGACTTGACCACGCGCAAGTTCTACATTTTTGGCGTGGTGCTGTGGCCGCAGGATTTTATCTACCTGGCGGCCCTGCTGATCATCTGCGCCTATCTGCTGTTTCTCGCCACCGCCATTGCCGGGCGCGTCTGGTGCGGCTTTGCCTGCCCGCAAACCGTGTACACGGAAATCTTCATGTGGGTCGAACGCAAGATCGAAGGCACGCGCAGCGCGCGCATGGCGCTCGACAAACAAGGCCCATCCTTGCACAAGACCGCCAGGAAAACGACCAAGCACCTGGCCTGGGGCGCCATCGCCCTGTGGACGGGTTTTACTTTTGTCGGCTACTTCACGCCGATAAAGGAACTCGCGCATGAAGTGTCTACGCTTAATTTCGGCCCGTGGGAATGGTTCTGGGTCTTGTTTTACAGCCTGGCCACCTATGGCAATGCGGGCTGGCTGCGCGAACAAGTGTGCAAATACATGTGCCCGTATGCGCGCTTCCAGAGCGCCATGTTTGACCAGGATACCCTGATCGTCACCTACGATGCGAAGCGCGGTGAACCACGTGGCGCACTGAACAAGAAAGCCGCCAGTGGCGATGCAAATCTGGGTGCCTGCATCGATTGCAGCTTGTGCGTGCAAGTGTGTCCGACCGGCATCGATATCCGCAAGGGCTTGCAATATGAATGCATAGGTTGCGCGGCTTGCGTGGACGCCTGCAACAGCGTGATGGACAAGATCAAGCGGCCACGCGGACTGGTGCGCTACAGCACGGACCATGCACTGGCCAACAACTTCGATTCAAAACAGATACGCCGGCGCGCCATGCGCCCGCGCGTGCTGATCTACACCGCCATCCTGGCCCTGATCAGCATCGCCGTCGGCAGCTCCCTGCTCTTGCGCACGCCGCTGAAACTGGACGTGATACGCGACCGTGGTTCGCTGGGGCGTGAAGTTGAAGACGGCATGATCGAAAACGTGTATCGCCTGCAAATCATGAATACGTCCGAGCAGCGCCAGACCTACCGCATCACGGTCGACGGCTTGCCGGGCTTGACCCTGCTGACGCGCGATGAAGTAACTGTCGAGCCGACGGAAACGCTGGCCTGGCCGATACGCCTGCGCACGCCGCACGGCGTGGGCGAAAAAGGTTCAAACAAGATCGACATTGCACTCACGTCACTAGCCGATGCCTCGCTGCATGTGCATGAAAAAGCGGTGTTTTTTGTACCGCGCTAAAGAAAAGGAAAACCTATGTCCCATCCATCGCCACTGCAAGCGCCTGTCGCTCCCTGGTATAAACACCGCTGGCCCTGGCTACTGATGGTGGGCCCTGGCCTGTCCGTCATCGTCGGGAGCGTCATGGCCTATATCGCCTTTACGCAACCCGACGCACTGGTGGTCGGTGATTACTACAAGCAAGGAAAAGCCATCAACCAGGACTTGCGGCGCGATACGGTCGCCAGCAACCTGGCCATGGACACCAGTCTGTCCTATGACGTGGCGCAAGGACGCTTGACAGGTTCCGTGCACAGCTTTGGCAAGGCTTACCGGGCGCCATTGCAGCTGCACCTGGCGCACGCCACCTTGCCGGAAAAAGATATCCGGCTGCTGGTGCAGCCCGATGCGCAGGGGAACTTCTCAGTGGCGTTGACGATGCTGGAACGCAGCCGCTGGCAAGTGCTGGTGGAAAACGACAAGCGCGAATGGCGTTTATCGGGCATCTGGACCTGGCCGGTGCAGCGTGCGATTACACTGCGCGCCGACGAAGAACTGTAAAACTTATTTACAGTTGTCGGTACCGGCCGTAATCGCTTTCAACTTTGCTGGCTGCAAGATTTCGATCTCGCGGTTCGACACGCGCAGCCAGCCTTCCTTCTTGAATTTCGACAGCAAGCGGCTGACGCTTTCGATGGTCAGGCCCAGGTAATTGCCGATCTCTTCGCGCGACATGCGCAGCTGGAAATTGCTGCCCGAATAACCGCGTGCTTCATAGCGCGACGCCAGGTTGACGATGAAGGCCGCAAAACGCTGCGTCGCTTGCATATTACCCAGCAACAGCATCACGCTTTGCTCGCGCGTGATTTCCTGGCTCATCATGCGATGGAAATGGCGCAGCAGGGTCGGCATATTGCCCAGCAATTGTTCCAGGCTGGAAAACGGAATTTCACACACTTCGCTATCTTCCAGTGCCACCGCATAACAATGATGGCGGTCGGCGCTGATGGCGTCCATGCCCAGCAATTCACCGGCCATCTGGAAACCCGTCACCTGCTCTTCGCCGCCCGGATTGATCTGGTAAGTCTTGAAATGGCCCAGGCGGATGGCATACAGGTTCTGGAAGGCATCGCCGATACGGAATAGCGAAGCGCCACGCGGTACCTTGCGGCGGCGGCCGATGATCTGGTCCAGGCGGTCCATATCGCCCACATCCAGGCCCATCGGCAGGCACAGCTGGTGCATGCTGCACGTCGAGCAACGCGCGCGCAACGCCTCCACGGACACCACGGGTGGAATAGGCGAAAGTAGCGCTACAGTCATGGGTATACCTTTTAGAAAAATGCAACATCAAGTTTACTGCATAGTACGTTGCCATGCGACAATTTCAGCGAAAAACATTGCAAATAGCGATATCCAGCCTTTAATTATATGGCAACATCATGCAAGATCGCTATAGCACCGTCGTCGCCAGCGCCGCAACGCGAAAAGGCACAGGCTGATTGCTTGCCAAGCCAGGGTATTGATAGGAAAATAAATCATGAAACCTCTCGGCATCAAAGCAAAAGTCGCCCTGGCCACCAGCCTGACCTCGATCGCCATGATCGCGCTGGTCACCATGATCCAGGTGCAGCGCATGCGCGACGACTTCACCACGGTGCTGCTGAGCCAGCAAACGGCGCTGGTCGCGCGCACGGCGGAAGAACTCGACGACAAGCTGCAGATGTTGCTCGACATCATCTCGCAGACGGCGCAGCATCAGCCGCCCGAACTGATGCAAAACGCCAGCCAGTTGCGCACCTACTATGAACAGCGGGCCGTGCTGGCCCTGTTCGACGATGTGCTGGTGCTCGACAAGCAGGGCAAGGTGGTGGCCGACGTGCCCGCAGTGCCGGCACGCAACGGTATCGACGTGGCCGACCGGGACTATTTCCAGACGGTGATGCGCACGCGCAAAGCCATGATCACCGAACCCATGCTGGGCAAGACCAGCCACCTGCCCATCGTGCAAATGGTTGCCCCCGTGATCGATGGTAAAGGCGAGGTGGTGGGCGTGGTAATCGGCGTCTTGCGCCTGTACAAGGACAATCTGCTGGGCCATCTGCGCCAGGCCAAGGTCGGCAAGAATGGCTATTATTTTGTGCTCACGCGCGACCCCGTGCCCCTCTACGTACTGCACCCGGACGCCAGCCGCTTGATGCAGCCCCGTTCGCCAAACGCCAATCTGGCCACCACGCAACTGCTCAAGAACGATGGCGAAGGCAGCATGATCAGCACCAATAGCCAGGGCATACAAGCCGTCAACAGCTTCCAGCGCCTGAAATCGGTGAACTGGCTGCTGGCCGCCTCCTTGCCCGTCGACGACGCCTTTGAGCCATTCGACGGCGTGCTGTACCGGCTGGTGCTGTGGAGTGTCTTCGCCTCGCTGCTGGCCGCCCTGGTGCTGGGCTGGGTAACGGTGCGTTTGCTATCGCCGCTGGTGCGCCTGCGCAATACCCTGCTGGCCCTGCGCGTGAGCGGCAGCCGCTTTACCCCGATCCCGGTACAGCAGCGCGACGAGATCGGCGAACTGACCGACGCCTTCAACAGCCTGATGAGCGAGCGCGAACGGCTGCAGCAGGAAGTCGAGGTGCGGGCGGGCGAACTGGAGCAGGAACGCGACCGGGCCGAAGCGGCGAATCGCGCCAAGAGCGATTTCGTGGCCAATATGAGCCATGAGATCCGCACGCCCCTGAATGCCGTGCTGGGCATGGTGTATTTGCTGGGCAATACCAGGCTCGATACGGAACAGCGCAAATACCTGACCATGGTGCGCGTAGCAGGCCAGTCGCTGCTGGGCATCCTGAACGACGTACTCGATTTCTCGAAGATCGAGGCGCGCCGCATGGACTTGTCGCCGATCGAATTCGACCTCGATGAGCTGATGAATACCCTGGCCACCACCATGACCATGAATGCGGGCGAAAAGGAGCTGGAGCTGGCGATTGCCGTCGAACCGGACGTGCCGCGCCGCCTGGTGGGCGATGCCCAACGGCTGCAACAGATCCTCGTCAACCTGGCCGGCAACGCCATCAAATTTACGGAAAGCGGCGAAGTGGTGGTGGCCGTCAGCCTGGCGCAGGACGAACCGGGCCAGCAAAACCGTTCATGGCTGCGCTTCGAAGTACGCGACACGGGCATCGGCATGACGGCGCAGCAGCAGGAACAATTGTTCACCGCTTTCTCGCAGGGCGACCAGAGCATCACCCGCCGCTTCGGCGGCACTGGCCTGGGCCTGGCCATCAGCAAGCACCTGATCCACATGATGGGTGGCGAGATTGCCGTCACCAGCAGCGAAGGCAAGGGCAGCCGCTTCTGGTTCAGCGTACCGTTCGAGGTGCTGGCCCAGCCCGAAGCCGAACGGCGCACACCGGCGCTGGGACAGTTGCGCGTGCTGGTGGCCGACGACAACCGCACCAGCCGCGAACTGATCGTCAAGCTGATCGAGGCGTGGGGCTGGAATGCCGACCAGGTCGATTCCGGTTTCGCCGCCATCGCGCTGTACCGCGAAAGGCTGGCCCAACAAGAACCCTACGATGTAGTGCTGGCCGACTGGCATATGCCGGTGATGGATGGCCTGGCCACGGCCAAGGCCATCCGCGAGGCCGCGACGGGTCAGCGCCAGCCCATCGTGGTAATGGTCAATGCCTTTGCCCGCAACCACCTGGAAGAAATCTCCAGCGCCGCCGAAGCAGACGTGGTGCTGATGAAGCCGATCACCGGTTCCAGCCTGTTCGACGCCCTGCACCAGGCCTTGAGCGCCAAAGGCGACGACGGCGAAGCGCGCCTGCATGCGCAGCCGGCCGGCACGGCGCTGGCTGGCGTGCACTTTTTGCTGGTCGAGGACAATCATTTGAACCAGGCGGTGGCGCGCGGCATCCTGGAACACATGGGCGCGACGCTGGACGTGGTGGGCGATGGCTTGCAGGCGGTGGAGCAGCTGCGCGTGGAAGCACAACGCTATGACATCGTGCTGATGGACATGCAGATGCCCGTCATGGACGGCTTCAGCGCCACCCACATCATCCGCACGGAGCTGCGGCTGACGCTTCCCGTGATCGCCATGACGGCGGGCGTGCTGGCCTCCGAGCGCGAGCGCTGCATGACGGCCGGTATCACGGACTTCATCGCCAAGCCGGTGGTGGTGGAAGAGATGATGGAAGTGATCACGCGCCACCTGCCGGAACGTCCGCATGCGCCCGCCATGGAAAAAACTGCGGCGGCGCCGGCGGATGAAGAGGTGTTTTCCATGGCGCCCTTGATGCGCGTGATGGGACACGACGCCAAGGGCAGGGGCGTCTTGCGGCGCATGGTGGAAGATGCACTGCACAAAGGCATGGCGCCCGTGCGCGATGCCGAGACTGCCTTGCAGGAAAACCGCCACAGCGACGCTGCGCGCCTCCTGCATGGCTTGCGCGGCTCCGTCGGCACCCTGGGCACCAAGCGTCTCATCCGCGCGGCCTTTGCTGCCGAAGAAGCCATCCATACGGAACGCGTCGATGAAGTGCCAGTACTGCTGGCCAGTGTGAGGGAAGAACTGGAACGGGTGCTGGTGGCGGGACGGGAGTGGCTAAGCCGCCTGGATTAAAACCAGGCTTAAGCAGGTACGCCTAAAATTACACTCGACGCCTTGAAAATCGCCGTCAGCTTGCCGCCTTCGGTAATTCCCAGGTCGCTGCTGCTTTGATTGGTGACGATGGCGGCGATGGTGCCACCACCGGGCAGGTCCAGCACTACTTCCGTATTCACGGCGCCCGTCTGCACGCGCGTGACGCTGCCAATCAGCTGGTTGCGGGCGGAGAAGCGGGCGCCTTCGCTGTCGGCGACCAGGATCACCGAGGACGCCTTGATCAGCGCGAACGCTTCCACGCCCACCGCCAGGCCCAGGCTCTCGCTGCTGCCCTGCGTGACGATGGCGACGATGTGCTGGCCACCCGGCAGTTCCAGGATCACTTCATCGTTGACGGCGCCCGTCTTGAGCTGGGCGACCTTGCCCAGGAATTGATTGCGCGCGGTAGTTTTCATGGCCATTCTCCGTATGAGTAAAAGATCGTCGGCGATGCCTTCCGCCTGGCTGCCCAGCTGGCGCAGATAGCGTGCATGCTCGCGTTCGATGATACGGAAATTATCGACCAACTGTCGCCCGCGCTGCGTCAGGTGCGTGCCGCCACCGCCCTTGCCGCCCGTCAGGCGCTCGACCAGCGGTTCCCCGGCCAGGTTGTTCATGGCGTCGATCGCGTCCCAGGCCGCCTTGTAGCTCATCTTGACGGCCTTGGCCGCCTGCGTGATGGAGCCATGTTCGGCGATGGCGCCCAGCAGTTCCACCCGGCCCGTACCGCCCAGGTTCTCGCCGCCTACCGTCATCCATACCGAGCCTTGCAGGCCGATTTCCGCTGTCTTGTTTTCTATATCCGCCATCAGGCCGCCTTATTTTCTGCACTGTCGATCTGGCCGTCGCGCAGGTAAAGCACATGTTCGCCCAGGATGCGCGCGTCTTCCGGATCGTGGGTGATCAGGATGATAGGCACTTCCAGGCGCTGCTGCCACTGGCTCAGCTCCAGGCGCATTTTGACACGCAAGGCAGGGTCGAGGGCGGCAAACGGTTCATCGAGCAGCAGCGCTGCCGGATCGGACACCAATGCCCGCGCCAGCGCCACCCTTTGGCGCTGGCCGCCAGACAACTCGTCGGGATACTGGTGCGCCAGTTCCTGCAAGTGAAACGCATCGAGCCACTGGTCGACTTTTTCCAGCCGGGTGCGCGCATGCGGATTGAACCAGCCCCGGCGCAGGCCGAAACCCACGTTCTGGCGCACCGTCAAATGAGGGAACAGCGCGTAATCCTGGAACAGGTACGCCACGTTACGCTGCTGCGGCGCCAGGTTGATGCCGGCGGCGGAATCGAACAGGGTGCGGCCATTCAAGCGGATATGGCCTTCGCTGGGCGTAAACAAGCCGGCGATCGCCTTTAAGGTCATGCTCTTGCCGGCGCCGGACGGGCCAAAGACGGCGATGCGCTGGCTGCTGGACGTGCATTGCACGTGCAGGTTGAAACTACGTTTGCCGGAGCGCAGGGTGGCGCGGATGTCGAGGTCGAGTTGCATAGGCTTTATTTGTGTACGATGCGCCCCGGCGCCAATCGGCCTGCCGCCAGCAGCACCACGATGCAGACGGCAGACGTGATCAGCACCAGCATATTGGCGGCATCATCCTGGCCCGCCTGCACCGCTTCATACACGGCCACCGACAGGGTTTGCGTCTTGCCGGGGATGCTGCCAGCGACCATCAGGGTGGCGCCGAATTCTCCAAGCGCGCGCACGAAACCGAGCAGCACGCCGGCCAAAATACCGCGCCAGGCCAGCGGTAACGTCACGCGGAAAAAGATGCCCATTTCAGAGATGCCCAGCACGCGGGCCGCCTGTTCCAGCTGCCCATCGACCGCTTCAAACGCAGCGCGCGCCGGCTTGAAGACCAGCGGAAAAGCCACCACCGTGGAAGCGATCACGGCGCCCTGCCAGGTGAAGATCAGGTTAATGCCGAAGTGTTCCTGCAGCCAGATGCCCAGGGTGCCGCGCCGGCCCAGCAGCACCAGCAGATAGTAGCCCAGCACCGTGGGCGGCATCACCATAGGCAGGGTCAGTAGGGCGTCGAGCAAGTCGCGCCCCGGGAAGCGGGCGCGCGCCAGCAGATAGCCGGTGCCGATGCCCAGCAATAAATTAAGCGCCGTGGCCCACGCCGCCACCTTCAGCGACAGGGCCAGCGCGGTCCAGGCGATATCCATGCAGAGTATCTAGATTATGGTTTCTTGAAGCCGTATTTTGCCAGGATGGCCTGTGCTTGCGCCGTTTGCAGATAGCTGACAAAACGCTTGGCTTCGGCCGCGTTGGCGCTGCCCTTGATGGTGGCGATAGGGTAGGTCACGGGCGTGTCCAGCGGGATTTCCAGCACCACCTTGACCTTGTCTTTGACGATGGCGGCATCGGTGCCGTACACGAAGCCTGCATCGACTTCGCCGCGCGCCACATAGTCCAGCGACTGGCGCACGTTTTGCGTGCTGATGGCCTTGGGCTGCACGCTGTCCCACAGGTTCACCTTCTTCAGCGCGCCTTCCGAATAGCGGCCCACGGGCACGCTGGCCGGATTGGCAATCGCCACGCGCGTCACGCCTTTTTGCGCCAGGTCGTCCAGGCGCTTGATATCGAGCTTGCTATCGTGCGGCACGATCAGCACCAGGCTGTTACCGACGAAATCGTGGCGGTCGGCAGCCAGCACCAGCCCCTGCTTTTGCGCCGCATCCATGGTCTCCTGGTCGGCCGAGGCAAACACGTCGACCGGCGCCCCCTTGACGATCTGCTGCAGCAGCACGCCCGAGGCGGCAAAGTTCAAGGACACTTTACTGCCCGGATACTGCGCCTCATAACTCTGTGCGGCATCCTTGAATGCATTCGTCAGGCTGGCGGCAGCCGACACCACCACTTCACCGGCAAAAGCCGACGAGGCGGCAGTGGCAAGCAGGGCGGCACTGAGGAAGGTAGCAAGAGTCTTGAGGCGCATGGTCGTATCCCTTTTTAGATGAAGAACAGGAGCGTAATATACACTGATATATAGCGTTGCTGTTATTGCAGCAGACATCAGCGATTACCGGATGGCGTGCGCAGTGCCAGTTTGCTGATATACTGTATAAAAACACAGTATGTGGGCGAGCTATGGAATTGACGGACAAGCTGGAGATCCTGGCCGATGCGGCCAAATACGACGCTTCCTGCGCCAGCAGCGGCGCGCCCAAACGCGACTCGATCGGCAAGGACGGTTTTGGGGCCACCACTGGCATGGGCATCTGCCACAGCTACACGCCCGATGGCCGCTGCGTCTCGCTGCTCAAGATACTGCTGACGAATTACTGCCTGTACGATTGCCAGTATTGCGTCAACCGCCGCACCTCCAACGTGCCGCGCGCCCGCTTCACGGTCGCCGAAGTGGTGAAGCTGACCACCGATTTTTACCTGCGCAATTACATCGATGGCCTGTTCCTCAGTTCCGGCATCATCCAGTCGGCCGATTACACCATGGAGCAGCTGGTGCAAGTGGCGCGCGAACTGCGCGAAGTGCACCAGTTCCGCGGCTATATCCACCTCAAGACCATACCCGACGCCGACCCGGCCCTGATCGCCCAGGCGGGCCGCTATGCCGACCGGCTCAGCGTCAATATCGAGCTGCCCACGCAAGACAGCGTACAAAAACTGGCGCCTGAAAAGAGCGTCCATACCATCAAGCTGGCGATGGGCTCCATCCGCCGCAAGCTCGATGAAAAGGCAGAAGAACCGAAGTCGCCACGCTTTGCACCGGCCGGCCAGAGCACGCAGATGATTGTCGGAGCGGACGCCAGCGACGACCAGAAAATCCTGTCCACCGCTGAAACGCTGTACAGCAGCTACAAGCTCAAACGCGTGTACTACTCGGCCTTCAGCCCGATTCCGGACAGCCCGAAAAGCGTGCCCTTGGCGCCGCCTCCCATGCTGCGCGAACATCGCTTGTACCAAGCCGATTTCCTGCTGCGCAGCTATGGATTCCAGGCCAGCGAATTGCTGCCGGCAGAAGGCGGCAACCTGGCGCTGGACATCGATCCCAAGCTGGCCTGGGCGCTGGCGCACCGCGAACATTTTCCGCTGGACCTGAACCGCGCCGCACCCCATATGATCGCCCGCGTGCCCGGCATCGGCTTGCGCAATGCGCAGCGCATCGTCGACCTGCGGCGTTTGCGCCAGGTGCGTTATGCCGACCTGTCACGGCTACGCTGCAGCATGAAAAAAATCGCCCCCTTCATCATCACGGCCGATTATTTTCCCTCGCGCGATAGCTGCCCGTCCGACCAGCTGCGGCGCGCCATGGCAGACGCGCCGCAGCAGATGAACCTGTGGCCGGAACTGCAGGCAGCGTGAAGAACATGATCGTGCGCCGGGTACAATCGTTTGAGGAGTGGCGCGTCGCAGCGCGCGGCTTGATCGCCAGCGGCGTGCCGCCCGCAGCGGTGCAATGGCAATCGGCAGCGCATGATGGCGATCTGTTTTCAAGCGCGATGGAAGAGGTGAGTGATGATGCGCCAGCTGATGCACCGGCCTTGCGCCTGCCGCGCCAGCTGGTTGAATTGCTGGAATGCGCCGCCTGCTATAGCGCCGTCGACCGCTGGGCTTTTTTATACCAGGTACTGTGGCGCTGGCAGCGTGGTGAACACGATGTGATCTCGCCTGCCGACCCCGATGGCGCGCGCCTGCACGGCATGGTCAAGGCCGTCCACCGCGAAGAACACGATATGCATGCCTATGTGCGTTTCAGGGAACGCAAAGAGGCCGACACTGATGATGCGCCGCGCTTTGTCGCCTGGTTCGAACCCACCCATGACGTACTGCCGCAAGTGGCCCGCCACTTCGCGCGCCGCATGGGCGCCATCAGCTGGATGATCGCCACGCCGACGGCCACCATGCTGTGGGATGGCGCCACCCTGCACGCCGGCCCTGCACTGCTCAAGGGCGCAGCCGATATCGATGATCACGGCGAAGCGCTGTGGCTGACCTACTACCGCAGCATCTTCAACCCCGCGCGCGTGAATGCCGGCCTGCTGCGCAGCCATATCCCTTCACGCTTCTGGAAAAACCTGCCCGAAGGCGCCATTGTGCCCGCCATGATCACGGGCGCGACCAATGGCGAACGGCGCACCGGACAAACGGCCACCGTCGGGCAGCGCAGCGGCGCAACCACCATCCCCATCCGCCCCGAACGGGCTTTGCCCCAGCGCGAAACCTTGACCACGCTGCAGCAATGCCGTCGCTGCGCACTCTGGCAACATGCCACGCAAGCCGTGCCGGGCAGCGGACCACAACCAGCGTCCATCATGCTGCTCGGAGAACAGCCGGGCGACCAGGAAGACCTGGCCGGCCTGCCCTTCGTCGGCCCGGCCGGCGCCGTGCTGGAGCAGGCCATGGCAGAGGCCAAGCTGTCACGCGACAGCGTCTACCTCACCAACGCCGTCAAACACTTCAAGTGGGAACCACGCGGCAAGCGCCGCCTGCACAAAACCCCCGCCCAGCGCGAAATCGCCGCCTGCCATGCCTGGCTGGAAGAAGAGCTGGAGCGCGTGCAGCCTGAAGTCATCGTCGCGCTGGGCAGTACCGCCTTGAAGTCATTGCTACAAGACGGCACAGCCACCCTGCAGTCCGTACTGGGGACACCGTTCCAGCATCAGGGCCGCTGGATAGTCGCCGTGTACCACCCGTCGTATGTCTTGCGGGCGCCGGATGAAACGGGCCGGCGGGAGGCTTATGCGGTGATGGTTGAGGGGTTGCGGCAGGCGATAAAGCTGCTTGAAGATGGGCAGCACAATCGGGTTTCATAGACAAAAAAATACCGCGCAGGGCGCGGTATTCCTTACATCGATCTGAACGATGTACTCAAGCCGTCGTCACCGGCGCCTCTTGCCCCTCAGTCCGCTGCGCATAGCGCTGCGCGATGACGGCGCAGATCATCAGCTGGATCTGGTGGAACAGCATCAGCGGCAGGATCACCATGCCCAACTCACGGGCGGAGAACAGCACCTTGGCCATCGGCACGCCGCTGGCCAGGCTTTTCTTGGAGCCGCAAAAGACGATGGTGATTTCATCTTCCTTGGAAAAGCCCAGGCGGCGGCTGACGAAAGTGCCGATGCCCAAGACCAGCGCCAGCAGCAGCAGGTTGACCAGGGCCAGCGCCACCAAAGTTTCCACCGACAGGGTATGCCACAGCCCTTCACCGACGGCTTCGCTGAAGGCGGTGTAGACCACCAGCAAGATCGAACCCTGGTCGACGTATTTCAGCACGGCCTTGTTGCGGTCGACCCAGCGGCCTATCCAGCGGCGCAGGAATTGGCCGGCCAGGAAAGGCAGCAGCAATTGCATGACGATCGACAGCACGGCGTCGAGCGACGATTTGCTGGCCGCGCCTTTGGCTACCAGCAAGCCCACCAGGATGGGGGCGAGAAAGATGCCGATGAAGTTCGAGGCCGAGGCGCTGCAGATGGCGGCTGGCACATTGCCGCGCGCCATGGCCGTCATGGCGATCGACGATTGCACAGTGGACGGCAGCGCGCACAGGAACAAGATGCCTACGTACAGCTCAGGCGTGAGGAAGGTCAGCGCCAGCGGACGCAGCGCCAGGCCCAGCAGGGGGAACATGACAAAGGTGCTGGCCAGTACCAGCAAATGCAAGCGCCAGTGCATCACGCCCGCCATGACGGCTTCCTTGGACAGCTTGGCGCCGTGCAGGAAGAACAGGGCGCCGATGGCGACGGTGGTGATGTTGCCGAAGACCACCGCGGTCGTGCCGGTGCAGGGCAGGAAGCTGGCCAGCGCCACGGTACATAGCAGGGCAATGGTGAAGTTATCAGGTTTCAACTTGCGCAACAGCGCCAGGGGAGAGGAAGAGGACATGCGATAGCCTGGTAGTGGCCCAGCCTTGCAACACAACGCTGTGCCAGGGATGACAAAAGCGCCAGAAGTGGCGCCATTGCTGGGTATTTTACCGCCGAACCCGTTTTCTCTTCCTTACAAAAGTGAAAGCCAGCCCCTGCCCCTGCACAGCAATCGAAGCCATAGGTCAATATATTAGTCAAAAAAGAAACAAAAAGTACTCAGAAGAAAATATTATTCTAGCAAAATATATGATGTCCATTTAAACTTAATGGTTTTGAAAATTACAACAATACTCTAGGGCTAAGAATGTATAAGTTATCTATCCTGATGGCAATGCTGGTTTTGACAGGTTGCGCCTCCGTCGCGGGTGAAAAATTCCAACCGGTTTCCATCCAGACTATTCATGAAAACAAGGAAGTATCAGGCATAGGCTGTAACCTGAGCAATGATGCGGGCAATTGGTTTGTGACCAGTCCCGGTAGTGTTATGGTGCATAAAAGTACTGGCGACCTGATTATCGATTGCAAAAAGGGCAGCCTGGCCGGCAATAACACCTTGGTATCGAAATCCAATGGCGCAGTGTGGGGCAATATCCTGCTGGGCGGCGGTATCGGCTACATCGTTGATCGCAATACAGGCGCTGGATTCGACTATCCGAATACCACTACGGTGCTGATGCGTGAAACAGCTTTGGGGCCGGTCACTCCGGTGCCACCGCAGGCCGCGGCAGATTCGTCTAAAAGCACACCACTTCCCGCAGCACAATAATCAAGTTCAATGCAATTGTGAGGCAGAATGCTGGCTAAGCGTGGAGCGGCCGGTCTCGGGAGGGAAGTCAGGCGACGGCTTCCTGAACTTCACAATAGCAAGAACGCTATTCACACGCGGCGCCAGCGCCATGGCTGTTTGCTGCATACCGTACAGGTGGGCAACCTACGCTGCGCGTGAACGCGGTACTGAACGCGCTGGCTGAGTTGTAACCACAGGCAAATGCAACCTGCTCGACACGCGCATCTTTCAGGCGCAGCGCGTCTTTGGCCAAGGCCATTCTCCAATGCAATAGATACGCCATGGGCGACACCCCCACCACCCGCGTAAAGCGCTCGGCGAAAGCGGAACGCGATGCCCCCGCGACCGCCGCCAGTTTCGATACGCTCCAGCCATGACGCACATCTGCATGCATGGCTGTTAGCGCCAGCGCAAGCTGCTTGTCGGCGAGGCCCGCCACAAGGCCTGGATGCGGCATGCCATGCGGTCCGGCACTATGCCGTATCGCTTCGACCAGCATGATCTCCAGCAATCGATTCAACACCAGCTCGCGCCCCGGTTGATACGAGGCCGTCTCCTCGGCAATATGGTTGAGCACGCCATGGAATCGGGGTGCATTCGATGCGTTTGCAGCGATGATCAACACCGGTGGCAACAGGCTTTGAAGCAACGCCATATTGATTTCGTCAAAGCTGAAGTGTCCGCCAAGCAGCCGCGTCATATTGGGGGATGGACCTGCCTTGTATTTGCCCTGATCGGCCAGCGCATCTTTGATGCGCACCGCGGCGGCCGGGCCGCCGTTGCTCAAGGTCCAGACAGGTGGCGCCGCCAGCAACAGGAAGTCGCCCTGCTGCACTCGCCAGCTACGCCCGTCGGGCAAATCCAGGCGGCAACTGCCAGCGCTTGCCAGGCAAAACGCCAGGCCGGCGGTACTGGGAAACTCCAGCGCCCAGTCACCAAAGAGTTCCCCTTGCTTCCAGGAAAAACCGCGCGGACGCAACAGCGTCAAGAATTGCGACAGGGGATCCATTTGGATGAATTGTAATGATAATCAGAGTTCTAAGTATAGATCATCCGGGCTTGACGATCTATATTGTGCTCTTGATATACACCGCGTCAGCGGTAAAAACGCAGAAGCAGAAAGGCTCGCCATGATCAATTGGACTATGCTTGAAATCGGATTCACAGGCTTGGCGCTGATAGCGCTCGGCAGCGTCAGCGCGCATGCATGGACACAAGATATTGCCCTCGATCAGTTAAAAGTACGATGGGCCAAAGCGCCATCGAAATTCATCGAACTGGACGGCATGCAGGTACATTACCGCGATGAAGGACCGCGGGACGACCCTGCACCCATCCTGCTGCTGCACGGTACTGGCAACAGTCTGCACACCTGGGACGCCTGGGCAGAGCAATTGAAAGGCAAGCACCGCGTCATCCGCTTTGACCGGCCAGGATTTGGACTGACAGGGCCAAATCCGACGGGCGACTACAGCATGGTCTACTTCGCCGATTTCACCCAGCGCTTCCTCGATGCGCTGCAGGTCCGGAAGGTGATTGTCGCCGGAAATTCAGCAGGCGGCCGCGTTGCCTTGTACCTGGCCAGCCGCCATCCCGAGCGCGTCGAAAAGCTGGTGCTGATCGCTTCGGCGGGCTACCCACGCAACACGCCATCGCAGTTCGCGTTCAGGCTCATGACCTCAAGATGGCTGGCCCCCATCCTGACGCGTATACTGCCAAGAGGGCAAGTGGAAGCCAATGTCAGGAACACCTACGGTGATCCTGCCAAAGTCAGCCAGGAAGTTCTCGATCGCAGTTATGAACTGACGCTACGCGAGGGCAACAGAGGCGCGCTTGGCGACAATTTGCGTCAGGCACAGGATGTGAATGATCAGGCACTGATCAAGGCAATCAAGGTGCCGACCCTGATCATGTGGGGTAGCAATGACCATGTGATTTCCATGATGCCCGATGCCGGGAATTTTCATCGGGATATTGCCGCAAGTCAGTTGGTCATTTTTGAAGGCAGCGGCCATATGCCACAGGAAGAATCCCCTGCCGAGACTGTTGCAGCGCTCAGGCAATTCCTTGATCCATTTTTCTGGAGTAACGATGTTTGAACTAGCCACCCTCGCATCTTTTACCGCCGTCGTCCTTGGCTTGTTTCTGATCCCAGGGCCAGCGGTGCTGCTAGTCTTCACGCGCACGGCACAAGGCGGACGTTCTGTCGGTATCATGACGGGCCTGGGCATCGCCTGCGGCGACTTTATCCACGCAATGGCGGCCGCGGTGGGACTGTCGACGATCCTGATGACGTCGGCACTGGCGTTCAACATCGTCAAGCTTGTCGGTGCGGCTTATCTGCTGTGGCTGGGCGTACAAGCGTTCCGCGAAAAGACCGGTGATGCCGAAGCGGGCCCAGCATCGCCCGCCATCACCGCAACACAAGCCTTTCTGCAAGCAGTGCCTGCCGAGGTGTTCAATCCCAAGACGGCGCTATTCTTTCTCGCCTTTATGCCGCAGTTCGTGCATCCGGAACGCGGATCGGTTTTCGTACAGTTCACCGTGCTGGGCCTGATATTCGTCTTGCTGAGCGCGCTCTATTCAGGCTTGCTGGTAATGTGCGTGCGTCCACTGGGCCACATGCTGGGCAGGCTAGCGTGGCTGAGTCGCTGGAAGGGCAAGATCGTTGGCACCATCTTCATCGGGCTTGGCCTGAAAGTGGCTGTCCAGCAGCATTGATGCGCCAGAACCATGCAAAAAAATGCCCTGTCCGTAGACAGGGCGACCCGGAGTGTTACAGCACGAACGGCGATTAGCCGGCGGCTTTGACTTTCAGTTCGTTCTTGATTTCTTTGACGCCGCTGACGGAAGCGACGATCTGGACTACGCGGTCACCGGCTTCTGCGCTCGGCACGTCGCCCGACAGGACGACCACGCCTTGCTTGGTCGCTACGTTGACTGGCAGGCTAGCGGCTTGAGCGTCGGCGCCCAGGGCGGCTTTGGCCGAGGAAGTGATGGTTTCATCAGGCACGGCGGCAGCGGCATTGGCAGCGACGACGGTGTCGGCAGCAGGTGCTTTTTGTGCGGAGTCAGCTGCATGCGAAGCGGTAATCGAAGCACCCGACAGCAGGGCGGCGGCAACCAGAGTATTGAACAGTTTCGATGTTTGCATGGTAGTTCCTCTCAATATGAAGTTAAAGCAACACTTTGAAGCGTCACATCTACCCATACAGCAAAGGCCGTGCCAGCTTTTATAAAACCTTATAAATCAATGACTTGGAATAAACACCGATTTTTTCAGCCTGGCACGGCCCGAAAAAGCGGGCTTTTTGTCGCCTGCCAGCGACAGCTTATGGCAAGCCTATCAATGTTTCACGCCAAGTCACTGATTCTAAAGTATTTATTCTTGTCGCTAATCAGCGA
The DNA here is from genome assembly GCF_014200725.1 of Janthinobacterium silvisoli. Lineage (GTDB taxonomy): Bacteria > Pseudomonadota > Gammaproteobacteria > Burkholderiales > Burkholderiaceae_D > Janthinobacterium. The sequence goes on along the minus strand of NZ_JACHCL010000009.1, from coordinate 43,004 downwards.
CAGGCTCGCCATCGCCCCTGAACAAGGCTGGCGTCAGCTCGTATTTCTGCAGCAAACGATAAAACTCCGTGCGGTTGCGGTCGGCCAGGCGGGCGGCGTCGGCTACATTGCCATCGGTCAGGCGCAGCAGCTGGACCAGGTAGTCGCGCTCGAAACGCTGCTTGGCTTCGTTGTAGCTGAGCGCTTCCAGCGATGGCACGCGCAAGGCGCGCTGCACCAGGGTCAAGGGCACCAGCGGCGCCGTCGCCAGCGCGCACACTTGCTCGACGACATTGAATAGCTGGCGCACATTGCCGGGCCAGGGCGCGCCCACCAGCGCCGTCAAGGCGTCGGGGGCGAAACCGTTCAAAGGCTTTTGGTACTTGGCAGCCACTTTTTGCAGGAAGTGATTGGCCAGCAGGGCGATATCTTCGCGGCGCTCGGCCAGCGGCGGCAAGACCAGCGTCACCACGTTCAGGCGGTAATACAAATCTTCGCGGAATTGCCCTTCAGCCATGGCGGTATCGAGGTCGCGGTGCGTGGCCGACAGCAACCGCACATCGACCGGCTGGGTGCGGTCGGCGCCGACGGGGCGCACGGCCCGCTCTTGCAGCACGCGCAGCAATTTCACTTGCAGCGGCAGCGGCATGTCGCCGATCTCGTCCAGGAACAGGGTGCCGCCATCGGCGGCCTGGAACAAGCCTTCGCGGTTGGCCACCGCGCCCGTAAACGAGCCTTTCACGTGGCCAAACAATTCCGATTCCAGCAGTTGCTCGGGGATCGCGCCACAGTTGACGGCGATAAACGGCGCCTTGGCGCGGCGGCTGGCATTGTGCAGCGCGCGCGCCAGCAATTCCTTGCCGGTGCCGCTGGCGCCGCGTATCAAGATGCTGGCGTCGGAACCGGCCACCAGCCGCGCTTCGGCCAGCAATTCGGCCATCGGCGCGCTGCGGCTGATCAGCTCGGCGCGCCAGCTTTCATCGCTCGATGCGGGTGTCGGCATGACGGTGGACAGGTTGACGGCGTAGGCCACTTTTTCCATGAGCAACTTGCCGTCGAACGGTTTCGTCAGGTAAGCAAACGCGCCGCGCGCGGTGGCGTCGACGGCGTCGGGAATGGTGCCGTGGGCAGTCAGCAAGATGACGGGCAGGGCCGAATGCTGGCGGCGGATATCGTCGAACAGCGCCAGGCCGTCGCGGCCCGGCAATTGCACGTCGGTAATGACCAACGCCGGCAATTCGACCGCCAGCCGGGCCAGAGCCGCTTCCGCGCTGCCCACGGCCGTGACCCGGTAATTGCCCGCCTTCAGACGTATCGTCAGCAGCCGCAGCAGGTCGGGATCGTCGTCCACTAACAGGATGTGCGCTTGATCGCTCATTTTTGCGCTCCTGCGGCAGGGCGCACGGACAGGCTGCGCTCGATGTTTTTCAAGCCTTCGAGTTTTTCATTCAATTGATCATTGCGGCGCTGGGCGTCGCGCAGCTGGCCATTGAGTTTCTCGATGGCTTCATCCTGGCGCCGCGTTTCCGCATAATGGGCGGCCAGCAATTGCGCCAGCGGCGCCAGCATCTGCTCATCCTTGCCGGTGCTCTGGATAATCGGTTCCAGCAGTGCCTGAGCGCGGACCAGGTCGCCCGTACCGTGCACGGTGGCGGCCAGCATGGCGCGGCGCAGATTGTTTTTGGCAGACGCATCTGCCGCAGCCATATCCTGCTGGGCCTTGGCCAGTTCGGACGGCGTCATCAGGCGCACGCTGGCATGATAGGCCAGCAATTCGGCCACGCTGGGGTCGGGCACTAGAATCACGCGCGGCGGCGTCTGCACCAGCACGGGCGTCTGTTTCACGGGTGTGGCAGCGCAGGCAGCCAGCAGCATGGCACACAGTACAAGACCGGCGCGGGAAGCAAGAGGTGTCATCATAAGGGCAGTTCTATCCGAAAATGGGCGCCGGCCGGGCGCGGTAAAAGAGCGACGCTGCCTTCGTGGGCGGCAATATATTCGCGCACGATGGACAGGCCGATGCCATTGCCATTGCGCGCGCTGGCCGCCTGGCGCACTCCCTGGTAAAACGGTTCAAAAATACGCTCCACATCTTCCGGCGCCACACCGCTCCCCTCGTCGATACAATCGATACGGGCCCGCTTGCCCTCGGCAGCCAAGGTGAACTGCACGATACCGCCTTCTGGACTGAAGCGCACGGCGTTCGACAGGATATTGGCCAGCGCCGTGGCCAGCTTGTCGCGGTCCGCCTGCACGATCAAGGACTCGCCCTGCACCTCCACCGTCAGGCGGCGCGCCTGCCATTGCAGCCGCTGCCCGGCTACCACGGCCTGCAGCAAAACCAGCAAATCGACCTTGCTGCAAGCTAAGTGCTGGGCGTCAAAAGCGGCGGTATTGTAGCGCAGCAAGTCTTCGATCTGGTTTTGCAAGGAAGCCGTATTTTGCTGCAAGATGCCGGCGATTTCACGCTGGCCATCGCTGAGCTTACCCGCCACTTCATCTTCCAGCAAGGCCACGCCTTCACGCAGGGCGGCCAGCGGCGTTTTCAATTCATGCGAAATATGGCGCAGGAAACGTTCCTTGTCCGCATCGAGATCGCGCAAGCGCTGGCGCAGCCAGTCGAGCTGCTGGCCCAGGCGGCGCGTATCGGCCGGACCGCCCACCACGATGGGCTGGTCATAGCGTTTATCGCCGAGCCGTTCGATGGCTGTCTCGATGCGGCGCAGCGGGCGCGACAGCAGAAAACCAAAGCAGGTGGCCAGCACGGCGGCCAAGACCACGGCGCCGATTACCAGCGCCCCCAGCAAACGGCGCTGGCGTTCCAGTTCCACCAGCAGCGCATCGTTGCGGCTGCCGATTTCCGTCTTGCTGTCGCGCGCCAGGCTGTCATTGATTTGCGCCATGCGGGCAAACGCGCGATACACGACGGCGTGGCCATCGCGTTTGCGTCGCTTGCCTGCCTGCAACACTTGCCATGCGGCTTCCGCTTGCGCCGTCCACTCGTCAGCCAATTGCTGCGCGAAGCCGGGTGTGGCGCGGTTCAATACTTTCAGCGAAGCCGCCGCTTCTTCCCGCGCGCTGGCATAGCGGTCGCGGAACACCGGGTCATCCAGCACCAGGAACTGGCGCGCGCTGCGCTCCATTGCCAGCGTGCGCTCGGACAGCCGCTGCGACTGCTCCGTCAAGGTGATCGCCTGCGCCGCCGTTTCGCGGCCCAGCCGCGCCAGATGTTCCAGGGTCAGCAAGGCTTGCACGGACGTGGCCGTCAAAATGCCTGCCGTCAGGATGAAGGCGGCAAATAACAATTGGCGAAAGGAAAGTCTGGACACGCTGAAACCTTGTAAGGGCGATGGGAAAAAGAGCATGGTACGCTAAGCGCCCATTGGAAGACGCCGCCTACCCTGAAGCAATCAGAATAACAACGTTGTTGGATTGCACCTCAGCAGGAATCAAGTGAGGGTGGGCCAGCGCGGGCGGCGAATAGTCCTAGTACAATAGGGAAAAACTTCATACAGGCATCAAAGTCGCCCGCAGGCTCTGGCTTTTCGCCGCTTTGGCCCCAACTATGATGCACGGCCACCGAATTCCCGAATCACTTACCGCAGAGATCCCACACCGCATGAGCACATTTGAAAAAGTCAGCAGTAACTTCATTCCAGTCTTGCAGGCAACCATCGAGCAATACGTCGAGCCCGCATCGGGCATGCGTCATATCCATATGCATACCGAGCAGGCTGAGATGGTGTTCCTGGTGGCTTTTCCCACGGTGCCTGAAGTGAGCGATGGCCGCGCCCACATCCTGGAACACCTGGCCCTGTGCGGTTCGTCCCGCTACCCGGTGCGCGACCCGTTCTTTTCGATGCTGCGCCGCTCCACAGCCACCTTCATGAATGCGATGACCTACCCGGACCGCACCGTGTACCCGTTTGCCAGCACCGACCGCAAGGATTTCTTCAACCTGCTCGACGTGTACCTGGATGCGGCCTTCTTCCCGAATCTCGATTATCTGAATTTCCGCCAGGAAGGTTGGCGCCATGCCTTCGAAGGCGACAAGCTGGTGTACCAGGGCATCGTTTTCAATGAAATGAAGGGTGCGTTCAATAGCCCCATGCGCGCGCTCGATAGCGGCATCGCCAGCACCTTGCTCAAAGGCACGACGTATGAAGTGGAGTCGGGCGGCGATCCGCTCGATATCCCGGACTTGACGCATGACATGCTGAAAGAATTCCACGCCAGCCACTATCACCCATCGCAAGCGATCATCATGACGGCCGGCAATATCGAAGCGTCGGCCGTGCAGGAACAAGTGGCCGAACGCGTGCTGTCCAAACTCAGCGGTTTCAGCCCGCGCCGTTTGCCGCAACTGGCGCCAAGCTGGAGCGCACCGCAAGAAAACACCGTCAAGATTCCTTCGCAAGAAGCACGCGACGATGAATTCGGCTTGCAGTTTGCCTGGCTGATGGGTGAATCGTCCGATCCGCTGGCGTTTTACCACGCCCATCTGCTGTCGGCAGGCCTGCTCGGTGAATCGTCGGCGCCCGTCATGCGCGCCATGGAATCGGCTGGTTATGGCCGCCCATCGGACATGAATGGCCGCGATGCGGGCACGCGCCAGATGGTATTCCACATCGGCATGGAAGGCTTGACGCAAGAACAGATCGCCGACGCCCACAGCCGCATCTGGAGCGCGCTGGAAGAGACGGCAAAAGAAGGCATTCCAGCTGCCGTATTGCACGCCGCCTTGCGCGACATCAAGTACAGCCAGCGCGAAATCAGCAGCGGCCGCATGCCTTACGGCCTGGGCCGTTTGCTGCACGCCTTGCCGCTGGCCATGTATGGCGGCGACGTCATGCATGCCTTCGACAATGCAGCTATTTTGGAAACGCTGGAAAAACAAGTCGACGATCCGGAATTCTTCAAGCAACTGGTGCGTGACCTGATCGCCAACCCGACCCGCTTGACCACGCGTGTAGTGCCCGACAGCGCCTTCTTTACAAGCCGCGCGGCACAGGAAGAGGCCAAGCTGGCGGCCCTGCAAGCGAGTTTGACGGACGCGCAGCGCGAACACATCGTGGCCGAGTCGGCCGCACTGGAAGCGCACCAGCAATTGCCGTCGAACTCGGAAGTGTTGCCGCGCATCCGCCCTGGCGACGTCAGCGTCCATCCGCGTCCTGCCCTGCCGATTCCTGCCGCCGTGAATGGCGCGGTGGCGTTTTCCATCGCCTCGAACGGCATCAGCTACGCCAATGTGCTGTACGACGTGTCGCACTTGCCGGAAGCGGCCTGGCCATGGCTGCGTTTGTACACGGATCTGGCGCCGGAACTGGGTGTCGGTGAATTGTCGTTTGATGACGCCAGCGCCTGGCGCCAGAGCATGGTGCCATCGTTCCATATCGGTCTGGAAGCCATCCCGCGCCCGCAACAGGCGATGCGCGTGGAACTGTCGTTCTCGGCCAGCGGCTTGCGTGAAGAACATGCGGCAATTGCCGCCGTGCTGTCGGCCTGGATCGCCAAGCCACGTTTCGATGAAGAAGAGCGTCTGGCGTTCCTGATCGAAAGCCTGGTGCAAGACAAATTGAGCAGCCTGGCCGAATCGGGTGGCCGCTACGCCATGCTGGCCGCTGCTGCGCCGCTGTCTGCCATGCGCCGTTTCGACGACATCGTCGGTGGCCCGTCCGCCTTGCCGTTCTACCGCCGTCTGCAGCAATTGAGCAAAACTTCGGAAGGCTTGCAGGAAATCGCCCGCGAACTCGATACCTTGCACGCGCAAATCATCGCGCAAGTACCGACCGTGCTGTGCGCCGGCCTGGAACAGGATGGCTTGAGCCTGGCTGGCCTGCTCGACTTGCCAGCGCCATCGGCAAGCGCAGCAAGCACTGCACCAGTTGCTGAGGCAGCAGCATTGCCGCTGGCCAATACGGCCCTGCATGCGACCAGCCAGATCAACCATTGCTACGTGGCCTGGCCCGTGCCAGGCGTGCATAGCCCGGATGCGGCGGCGCTGGCCGTCGCCGCCGAGCTGATGACCAACCAGGTGCTGCATACGGCCCTGCGTGAAAAAGGCGGCGCCTATGGCGGCAGCGCCAGCTATGCGGCCGGCGCCGGCACCTTCACCTTGAGCTCTTACCGCGATCCGCGCCTGGCCGGCACCTATGCCGACTTTGGCGGCACCTTGGAACAGATCCTCGATGGCGATTTTTCGCAAGAGCAAGTCGAAGAAGCGATCATTTGCGTGATCAAGGGACTCGACAAGCCGCACTCGCCGTACGCGGAAGCGCTGACGGCGTGGAATATGCAGCAGCGTGGCACGACGGAAGCCGTGCGCCAGCAATTCCGCAGCGGCGTGCTGAACTGCACCCTGGCGCAGATCAAGGCTGTCACGCGCACCTGGCTGAAGGATGGCCAGGCTAGCCGCGCCGCGTTTGCGGGCAATACGGCGCAAGACCTGGCAGGACTGGAAGTGGTCGACCTGCTGGCGCTGGCGTCCTAAACGGGCAGTTGCGCCAGCGCATCGCCCAGAGCGTCATAGACGATACGAAAGCGGCGCGCCAGCGGGCCGCGCTGGGGGCGGTAGATGTAGATGTCCCATGGGGTCGCCTCGGCGTCGCGCATGACGGCGACCAGGCGGCCGCTGGCCAGGTGTTCGCGCGCCAGGAAGTCTGGCACCTGGCCATAGGCCAGGCCCGCCAGCACGGCAGACAATTCCGCTTCGGCATCATTGCACATGAAGCGCGCGCCTGCCGGGTACAGACGCTGGCCATCGGCAAACATCCACGGCCAGGCGCGGCCCGTGCTGCTGTCATACATGGCGGTGGTCGGCAAGCGGTGCAAATCATCAAAACTGAGGGGCTCGCCATGCTGCGCGATGCAGTCCGGCGTCGCCACCACGAATAGCTGCGTCCCGGCTACCTTGCGCACCACGAAACGGTTATCGCGCGGCAAGCCGATCCGCACGCCGATATCGATTTTTTCATTGACCACGTCAGCCAGCGCATCGCTGAGGCGCAAATCGATATCGATTTTCGGATAACGCCTGGCGATCGCCGTCAGCGCCGGCAAGATCACGGTACGCGACAGGGCGGCCGGCGCCGTCAGGCGCACCATGCCTGCGGCTTCCTCAACCTCATCGTTTTCCTCGTGCTCGAACACGGTATCGATCTGCTCGACAGCCAGCCGCGCTCGCTCGGCCAGGGCGGCGCCAAACTCACTCAGTTGCACTTGCCGCGTGTTACGGTGAAACAGCAATTCGCCTTGCAAGCGCTCCAGTTCCTGCACCGCGCGCGTGACGGCCTGCGGCGAAATACCCAGCCGCGTGGCCGCTTCCTTGAAGCTGCCCAGTTTGGCGGCGGTGCAAAAAATGCGCAGCATTTCGAGTCGGTTCAACATGCGATGTCCTTTTGCAATTTCAATAACTATTCCACAATTTGGAATTTTGAAATCGTATCATTTCCATTGTTTGGCAGCGTCAACACCCCGATACTGGTTTCATCAGCAGCACTGTGCTGCTCACACAAGGAAACCATCATGTCACAAGCTATCGCAGGAAAAGTCGTCGTTATCACCGGCGCCAGCAGCGGTCTGGGCGCCGCCACCGCCCGCCACTTGGGCGCACTGGGCGCGTCCGTGGTGCTGGGCGCGCGCCGCACCGAGCAACTGAACAGCATCGCTGCCGACATCGCGGCCGCTGGCGGCAAGGCTACCGTGGTGCAGACGGACGTCACCGTCGCTGCCGACGTGCAGCGCCTGGTCGACACGGCCATCACCACCTTCGGCAAGATCGATGTGCTGATCAATAACGCGGGCCTGATGGCCATCGCCCCGCTGGACGCGCTGAAAGTGGACGAATGGGAACGCATGATCGACATCAACATCAAAGGCGTGCTGTACGGCATCGCTGCCGCCTTGCCACATTTCCGCACCCAAGGCAGCGGCCACTTCATCAATGTGTCGTCGGTGGCTGGCCATAAAGTCATCAGCCCGGGCGGCACCGTCTACAGCGGCACCAAGTTTGCCGTGCGCGCCATCTCGGAAGGCTTGCGCCATGAAGTGGGCGGCGCCATCCGCACCACCGTCATTTCGCCAGGCGCGGTGGATACGGAATTGCAGTCCGGCAGCAGCCACGCGCAAAGCGCCGCCCACCTGAAAGAGTTTTACAAGATCGCCATTCCGGCCGAGACCGTAGCGCGCGCCGTGGCCTATGCCATCGAACAGCCGGACGGCGTGGACCTCAACGAAATCGTGCTGCGTCCTACCTTGCAGGATTTTTAAGCGATCACGTTTGCCTGCAACGATTCGGCGATCAGGCCCGCCAGCCGGTCGACAGGCGGCCTGGCCGTGGACGCGCCCTGCAGCAATTCCAGCGATAGCGCGGGCAGGGCGGGCAAACCGGCTACCTGCGCATCGAGCGCACGCACGGAAGCGGGCAAGCCATAACAAGTACGCACCGTCACGCCTAGCCCGGCAGCGGCCGCTGCCCACAAGCCGGACAGGCTAGGGCTGGTAAACGCCGTGCGCCAGGCGATACCGGCCCGGTCCAGCGCCTGCGTGGCGCAGCGCTGGAACAGGCATTCGCGGTCAAAGGTAATCAAGGGCAAAGGTTCGCCTGACTCGGGCTGCCATGCCAGGCTGGCTGAGGCGATCCAGCGCATGGCAGGCGCGGCCAGGGTCTGGCGCTGGGCAGCGGGCCAGGCCAGAGTGTCGGGCAGGGCCGCGCCACCCCACAGCAGGGCCAGATCCAGCTGGCCTGTGGACAAGCGTTCCAGCAAGGCCGTGTTGCGCGACACATGCGCTTCGATGCGCACTTTCGGATGGGCGCGGGCAAACCGCCCCAACACATCGGGCAGCAGCACTTCGCCAAAATCCTCCTGCAAACCCAGCTTGACCCAGCCTTCCAGTTCCACGCCGTGCAAGGCGACGAACGCTTCATCGTTCAGTTCGACCATGCGGCGCGCATAGGCCAGCAAAACTTCGCCACCATCGGTCAGCGCCAGGCCCCGTCCATCCTTGCGAAACAGGGGCAGACCCGCCTGCTCTTCCAGTTTTTTCAGCTGCGCACTGACGGCCGAAGTGGAACGGCCTACTTTATCGGCCGCTCGCGCGTAGCTGCCCAGGTCCACACCGGCCACATAGCTGCGCAAAAAGGCGATATCGAAATTCATCTGTCTGCTTCCTTGTTGACCATCCTATTTTTCAGGACGATAGCTTCAATACTTTCTGATATTCAGAATGATCGTACTGCGCAACACTGTGCAGGTCAATCACAACCTGCCGCTATCATGTCCACCGCTTGCACGCCTGTTTCCCTTCCCCTTGAAAGTCCTGTCCGGGGCGCCGGCCACCGTTGGAAGGTGCTAGGCGTCGGCGTAGCCGCCAATGCCAGCTTTTCGGCCGCCGCCGCTGGTTTGCCCACCACCGCCATCTGGCTGCGCAGCGGCTATCAGCTAAGCAATGCCGAACTGGGGATCGCCCTGGGCGCCATGGGCCTGGGCGTGGCCTTGTCGGAACTGCCGTGGGGTATGGCGACCGACCGCTGGGGCGACCGGCCCGTGCTGCTGTGGGGCTTGCTGGGCACCATGCTGTCCTTGCTGTCCTTACTGCTGTGGATAACACCGGTCCATGGCGCCGTGCCCTCCCTGTTTTCACTGGCGGCGGGCCTGGCGCTGGTGGGTGTCTTGGGCGGCAGCGTGAACGGTTCCAGCGGCCGCGCCGTGATGCGCTGGTTCGGTCCCGGTGAACGGGGGTTTGCCATGAGCATCCGCCAGACGGCCGTGCCGCTCGGTGGCGCACTGGGCGCACTGATCTTGCCTACCCTGGCAGCCCGCTATGGCTTTGCAATGGTGTTTGGCGCGCTGGCCTTCGCATGCGCCCTATCGGCCGCGTTCGCCTGGAGGTGGATGCATGAGCCAGATTTTTCTGTCGAGGCCGCCAAGGCCCCGCAAAACGTCTCTGCGGGGCTGTTATCGGCACAGGAAGCTCCGCCATTGCGCAATGGCCGCATCTGGCGCATGGTGGGCGCCATCGCACTGCTGTGCGCGCCACAATCGGCTATCCTCAGCTACGCCACGATTTTTTTGCACGACCAGGGCAAGCTGGGCCTGGCCGCCGTCACCACGGTAATGGTGTCGCTGCAGGCCGGCGCCATGGTGATGCGCATCTGGAGCGGGCGCCACACGGACCGCCACGCCAACCGTCCCGCCTATCTGCGCGGCTGCGTGCTGGTGGCAACTATGGCATTCCTGCTGCTGGGTATCGTTGCCTCGATCAATGCACCAGGCTGGATGCTGATGGTCGCCATCGTGCTGGCCGGCATTGCCGTCTCCTCCTGGCATGGCGTCGGCTACACGGAACTGGCGACCGTGGCCGGCAGCAACCATGCGGGCACGGCGCTGGGCATGGCCAACACGGCCGTGTATGTGAGCTTTTTCCTCACGCCGGTGCTGATACCTCATTTGCTGGACCTGGTCGCCTGGCGTGGCGTGTGGTGCGTATCGGCGGTGGTGGCGCTGGCAGCGTGGCCGCTGTTTCCCAAGCGCTAGGATGCAACTTTGATGCGGTAGACGCAGCGCATCGCGTCGCTCAATAAATGCTGTTCGCGCACTACGCTGCCCGCCGGTCCCACCACTTCCTGGAATAGCTGCAATTCGGAGCGGCAAAATCCCTGGCAGGTGCGGGCGGCGGCGCAGATCGGGCAATGGTCTTCGATCAGCAGCCAGTCGTCGCCATCGGCTTCCACCCTGGCCATATAACCCTCTTCATCGCGGATCGCCGCCAGCTGCTGCAAGCGCGTCGGCAAGTCAGCTGCCTTACAGACCTGCGCATACGCGGCGCGGCTTTCCTCTTCGCGCTGGCCGATCAATTTATCGAGACCTGCCTCGCCAAACAATTCGCGCACGGAGCCGATCAGCTTGATCGTCAGCTGCGCATGCGTGTCGGGAAAACGCGCATTGCCCGCCTCCGTCAAGATCCAGTTCTGGCGCGGCCGGCCAGCGCCCGTTTGCGGCTCTTGCCGCCCCTCGATCAAGCCCGCCGCCACCAGCTTTTGCACTTGCTGGCGCGCCGCCTCGCCCGTCATTTCCAGGGTCTTCGCCAAGGCCGCCGTGGAGACGGGCCCCTTGGTCTTGATGAAATACAGGATGCGCTCCGTCGTTTGCGGAGTCTCGGCATTATCCAAACGTTTACTTGTGTAATTCATTTCGCTCAACTATCATGGGCCTAGTTAACCAACTAATTGCTTGCATAATAGGCCGGTAGCTCCCCGCTGTCGAGGAATTTCCACGCCTGCACGCTGGCAAGACCTTCTTTTTGACGGGGAAACCATGCAATTGCATCACTCCATCTGGCTGTTTCACGCCATTCTCGGCTGCGGCCTGGCAGCCTGGCTGAGCCTGGCTGCCATCAACAATCTGCACGCCTTCCACGGTTCCGTCTGGGCCATCGGCAACACCATGCGCATGGACCCGCTGCGGCAAGACCCCACCTTGCAAAGTCCGCTGCTGCGCCGCGCACTCACATCACTGTCCTTGCACCGTCTGGCCCTGATCGTGGTGCTGGTGCTGCAACTGGTCGCCAGCATCGCCGCCTGGACCGGCGTGCTGTTCTTTTTCGCCAGCGGCCTGCCCGCTGCGCTGCCCTGGCTGAACCTGGCCCTGTGCGCCATGGCCGCCTTTTTGCTGCTGATGCATCTGGGCGGACTGTGGTTCGCCTACTGGATCGCGCAGGAAGGCTTGCAGACGACGCATCTGGTGCTGCTGCTATGGACCATGGCGCTGTTCGCCGTCTTTAACTTTTGAAAGACTTCACCATGAATACGAAAATCGCCGGCGCTTCCGCGCTGGCCATCACACTCGCCGTCGCCGGCGTCAGCCTGTATCCGCGCGCCGCCTCGCATGCCGCCGATGCAGCTGCCAACCCAGCCACCAAGGTGGCGCTGGTGCCCGTGGTCGCTGGCACGCAGCAACGCTTCTTCAACGGCGTAGGCGAACTCGAAGCGGTCCGCCAAGTGCAGGTCGCCGCCGAGACTGGCGGAAGAGTGACCCACATCGCCTTTGAATCGGGACAAAAAGTGGCGGCCGGCGCCGTGCTGGTGCAGCTCAATGACGCGCCAGAACAGGCGGCGCTGCTGCGCCTGCGCGCGCAGTGGAAAAACGCGGAAAGCAGCTACGTCCGCACGCGCCAGCTGCTGGCCGACAAGGTCGCCACGCAAGAGCAGCTGGACGCTGCCCTGGCCACGCGCGACGCGGCCCTGGGTGAAGTACGCCAGACGGAAGCGCTGATCGCGCAAAAGAGCATCCGCGCGCCATTCGCAGGGCAGCTGGGCATACGCCGCGTGCATGCGGGCCAGTACCTCAATCCCGCTGATACTGTCGCCAGCCTGATCGACACCCAGTCGCTGCTGGTGAACTTTGCGCTCGATGAACAAAGCAGCGCGGCGCTGACGCCGGGGCAAGCCGTGCAAGTGCTGGTGGACGCTTATCCCGAGCGCGTCTTCACGGCGAAGATCAAGGCGATCGACCCGCTGATTGCCAGCTCGCGCATGGTGCAGGTGCAGGCGGCGCTGGATAATCCGGCGGGAGCACTGAAGGCAGGCATGTACGCCAATGTGCGGGTGGCGCGCAAGCTGGACAAGGCCACCCAGTTGACGGTGCCGGAAACAGCCGTCACCTACAGCGCGTATGGCGACACAGTCTTTGTCGCGCAGCAGGATGGCAAACAGGGGCTGACCGTCAAGCGCGTGGCAGTCACTTTGGGAGAGCGGGCAGATGGCAAGGTGGTGATCGCCAAAGGGTTGCAGGCAGGCCAGCGCGTGGTCGCCTCGGGCCAGTTGCGGCTGGCCGATGGCATGGCCGTGCAGGCAGTGCCCAATACGCTGGACGAAGCACAGCAAACTCAGGCCCCGGCGTCAGCCCCCGCCGGCAGCTAAGGAAAATCAACCATGAAATTTACCGATCTGTTCGTGCGCCGCCCCGTGCTGGCGCTGGTGATCAGCGCCCTGATTTTGATGCTGGGCCTGTTCGCCATCAAGCAGTTGCCGATCCGCGAATATCCACTGCTCGAATCGTCCACCATCACCATTGCCACCACCTATCCTGGCGCCTCGGCGGAACTGATGCAGGGCTTTGTCACGCAGCCGATTGCACAAGCCGTATCGTCGGTGGAAGGCATCGATTACCTGACCTCATCGTCGGTGCAGGGCAGCAGCAATGTCACCGTGCGCATGGAACTGAACCGCGATTCCACGCAGGCGCTCACCGAAGTCATGGCCAAGGTCAACCAGATACGCTACAAGCTGCCGGAAGGCGCTTTCGACCCCGTCATCGAGCGCTCGGCAGGCGACACTTCGGCCGTTGCGTATGTGGGGTTTTCCAGCGACAGCGTACCGGCCGCGCAACTGACCGACTACCTGGCGCGGGTAGTGCAGCCGATGTTTTCCACCATCGACGGCGTGGCGAAAATCACCGTCTTCGGCGGCCAGCAGCTGGCCATGCGCCTGTGGATCGACCCTGCCAGACTGGCTGCGCGGGGCTTGACGGCGTCCGACGTAGCCGACGCCGTGCGGCGCAATAACTACCAGGCGGCGCCCGGTAAAATCAAAGGGCAATTCGTCGTCTCCAATATCAGCATCGATACCGACCTGGTCAGCGTGGCGCAATTTCGCGAGATGGTGATCCGCAAGGGCAGCGAAAAAGACAGCGCTTCGCTGGTGCGCCTGAAGGATGTGGGCACGGTGGAACTGGGCGCCGCCGCGATGGAAACCAGCGCCACCATGGATGGCGTGCCAGCCGTGCATCTGGGCTTGTCCGCCACGCCGGGCGGCAATCCACTGGTGATCGTGGCAGCCATCAAGAAGCTGCTGCCCGAAATCAAAAAAACCCTGCCGCCCGGCGTGAAAGTTGCCCTGGCATTCGAGACAGCGCGCTTTATCAACGCCTCCATCAGCGAGGTGGTGCACACCCTGCTGGAGGCGCTGGTGATCGTCGTGCTGGTCATCTATCTGTGCATGGGTTCCTTGCGCTCGGTGCTGATCCCCATCGTGACCATACCGCTGTCGATGCTCGGGGCGGCGGCGCTGATGCTGGCCTTCGGTTTCAGCATCAATTTGCTGACCTTGCTGGCGGTGGTGCTGGCCGTAGGCCTGGTGGTCGACGACGCCATCGTGGTGGTGGAAAACGTACACCGCCATATCGAAGACGGCAAGACGCCGGTGGCGGCCGCCCTGATCGGCGCGCGTGAAGTTGCCGGTCCCGTGATCGCCATGACCATCACCCTGGCCGCCGTATATGCGCCGATCGGTATGATGGGAGGCTTGACGGGCGCGCTGTTCAAGGAATTCGCGCTGACCCTGGCCGGCGCCGTGGTGGTGTCGGGCGTGGTGGCGCTGACTTTATCGCCCGTGATGAGTTCCTACCTGCTGCAATCGAAGCAAACGGAGGGACGCATGGCACGCGCCGCCGAACACTTTTTTGCCGGCCTCACCAGCCGCTATGCACGCCTGCTGGACCGCTCGCTGCAGCATCGCTGGATCAGCGGCGGCTTTGCCCTGCTGGTGATGGCCAGCCTGCCATTTTTATACCTGATGCCGCAGCGCGAACTGGCGCCGGTGGAAGACAAGGCCAGCGTGCAGACGGCCATCAAGGCGCCGCAGCACGCCAACCTCGATTACGTGGAACGCTTTTCAAAAAAGCTCGATGAAGTGTATCAGCGCTCGCCCGAAACCGAGTCGCGCTGGATCATCAACGGCACCGACGGCCCGGCCAACAGCTTCGGTGGCATCAATCTGTCGTCGTGGGAAAAACGCAAGCGCAATGCCGCCGAAGTACAAGCGCAATTGCAGGATGCCGTGGGCGACGTGGAGGGCATGAGTATCTTCGCCTTCCAGGATGCGCCCCTGCCCGGATCGAGCGGCGGTTTGCCCGTGCAAATGGTCTTGCGCAGCGCGCAGGACTACGCCACCCTGTTCCGCACCATGGAAGACGTCAAGCAGCGCGCTCGTGCCAGCGGTCTGTTCGCCGTGGTCGATAGCGACCTCGATTACAACAACCCCGTGGTACAGGTGCACGTGGACCGTTCAAAAGCCGCCAGCCTGGGCCTGAGCATGCAGGACATAGGCGAATCGCTGGCCGTGCTGGTCGGTGAAAATTATCTGAACCGTTTCGGTATGGAAGGCCGCGCTTATGACGTGATCGCGCAAAGTCCGCGTGAGCAGCGCTTGACGCCGCAAGCGCTGGCGCAGCAGTACGTGCGTGCCGACAATGGCAGCCTGCTGCCGCTGTCTAGCGTGGTATCGGTCACGGAAAAGATCGAACCGAACCAGCTGACCCAGTTCAACCAGCAAAATGCGGCCACCTTCCAGGGCGTGCCGGCACCGGGCGTGACCCTGGGCGACGCCGTGGCCTTCCTCGATGGCGTGGCAAAGACCTTGCCGCCCGGCTTCAGCTACGACTGGCAATCCGATGCGCGCCAGTTCGCCACCGAAGGCAATGCACTGCTGATGGCCTTCCTGGCCGCCGTGGTGGTGATCTACCTGGTGCTGGCGGCCCAGTATGAAAGCCTGACCGATCCACTGATCATCCTGATCACGGTGCCGCTGTCGATTTGCGGCGCCCTGATACCGCTGGCGCTGGGCTACGCCACCGTCAATATCTACACGCAGATCGGCCTGGTGACCCTGATCGGCTTGATCAGCAAGCACGGTATCCTGATGGTGGAATTTGCCAATGAATTGCAGGTGCATGAACAGCTGGACCGCTCAAGCGCGATCCGCAAGGCAGCGCAAATCCGTTTGCGCCCCATCCTGATGACGACGGCCGCCATGGTGGTGGGCCTGGTGCCGCTGCTGTTCGCTTCCGGCGCCGGCGCCAACAGCCGTTTCGGCCTGGGCCTGGTGATCGTCTCGGGCATGCTGATCGGGACTTTCTTCACCCTCTTCGTGCTGCCTACCGTGTACTCGTTCGTGGCCCGCAGCCATGCAAAAGACCAGAGCACGCCGCGCACCCAGGATTTATCGCAAGCGCTGGCGCAAGCCGAAGCGCAGTAAGGAAGCACCATGAAAAATTACCGCTACTTTTTATCCGGTTTTACCTCCTGCCTTCCCGTGCTGCTGGCTGGCTGCGCCCTTACACCTGCTTATGTCACGCCAGCCACGCCGGCCATTACACTGGCCAGCCCCCAGCAAGCGCAGTTTTCAGCAGTCGCCAACGCCGACAACTGGTGGACGTTTTTTGACGACCCGCGCCTGTCGCAACTGATCGCCAGCGCGCTTGAACACAACCGCGATATCGCCCAGGCGCAAGCGAACCTGCTGGCCGCGCGCGCCGTCTTCGACGAGCGCCGGCTCGATGAACTACCCACCGTCACGGCGCAGGCGGGATGGCAGCGCTCGGTGCAACAGGATACGCCAGCCAGCCGCGCTTCCAGCAGCAGCACGCGCGCCGGTTTCGATGCACAATGGGAGCTCGACCTGTTCGGCCGCCTGGCCCATATCACGCGCTCGGCACAGGCGCAGGCCGACGCCGCGCAGGCCGATCTGCAGCAGCTGCAACTGACGATTGCGGCCGACGTGGCGCGCAATTATTACGAGGCGCTGGGCCACCAGCAAAACCTGCTGTTGACGCAGGCGCAGGTACAAAGCTGGCGCGATACGGTGGCGCTGATCGATGCGCGCATCCGCGCCGGCAGCGGCTTGCCGGAAGAGCGGCAAAATGCGTTGGCCAACCTGACGCGCAGCGAAGCCGCGCTGCCGCCGCTGCAAGCCGCTTTGCGCCAGGCGCAGTACCGGCTCGATGTGCTGAGCGGCCGGGCGCCGGGCGCCATCGCGCTGGCGACGTCAGCGCGCCAGCAGGCGCCGCTGGCGAGTCAACTGCCCTTGGGCGACGTGAATCAGCTGATCAAGCATCGGCCCGACGTGGTGCGCGCCGAACGCTTGCTGGCCGCTTCCAGCGAGGACGTGGGCGCAGCCACGGCCGAGCTGTATCCGCGTATCAGTCTTGGCGGATTCCTGGGCTTTTTTGCGCTGCGCGGCAGCAGCGTGTTTGACGGCGGCGCGCGCGCCTTTGAGCTTGCACCGACCGTCAATTACCCGGCCTTCCGCCTGGGCAGCACCCGGGCCAGGGTACGCGGCACGCAAGCGCTGGCGCAAGGGGCGCTGGCCCGCTATGAACAAACAATTTTATTGGCCCAGGAAGACGTGGAAAACGCTGTCACGCAACTGGTGGAAAACCAGTCGCGACTGGCCTCTCTGCTGCAATCTGCACGCCACGGCAGCGCGGCGCTCGATATCGCCAGCACGCGCTACCAGGGCGGCGCCGGCAGCTACCAGGCAGTACTGGAAAACCAGCGCGCCTTATACGATATCCGCCGCGATGCGCTGCAGGCTGAAACGGCGTCCTACGTCGATGCGATTGCCCTGTACAAGGCGCTGGGATGGGGGCAAACTATGTAAAATTTTCGTACTCAAAAAGGACACGATGTTTACTCAAGGCAGCTGGCTCAATCCACCCAAAAAACAGGCGGTACACGCATCGCAATTACACGTGACGACGGACGCGCATACCGATTTCTGGCGCAGGACGCAGTATGGTTTTATCCGCGACAGCGGGCATTTTTTGGGTCTGCCTGCAGACGGTGATTTCACGGCGCAAATTCACGTCGCCGCGCAGTATTCTTCGCTATACGATCAAGCCGGTTTGATGGTGCGTATCGACGAGAAAAACTGGATCAAGTTCGGCGTCGAATTTTCCGACGAACAGCTGCTGCTAAGCAGTGTGCTGACGGTGGAAAATTCGGACTGGGCCGTCAGCGTGGCGCCCGCCATGCCACACGGATTCTGGCTGCGCGTCACGGTGTCTGCAGGCGTCATCCGCGTGCAGTATTCCACCGATGGACAGCGCTGGCCTTTGCTGCGCCTGGCGCCGTTTCCAGTGGCTGCTCGCTACCTGGTGGGCCCCATGTGCTGCACGCCGGAACGCGGTGGCCTGGAAGTCGTTTTTTCGCAATTTTCCTGCGGTCCGGCGCTGCAAAAAGACTTGCATGATCTGAGCTGAAAAAGCGTGGTTTTTACGCCGCCCATGTCTCGTGCAGATGGCGCCACAGCAGGGCGCCATCTGCCATTTTTTCATAGACGACAGTCGAAAAACGCTCAGTGCTTTCAGCACCTGGCAGCGACTGGATTTCGCGGTAAGAGACCGTCGCGCCAGCGGCACTTTGCTGTATCAGGCGCAGATCCTTAATCTCCATTTTCAGGCCCGGACGGCTGCCGCCAGCGGCGCTGAAAAACGCCGTGAGGCTGGTCTGATCGAGCTGCTTGCCGCTTGTTGTCACCATCGAATAATCGGGTGAAAAACGCGCCAGCAAATCACTACACAATGCGGGCTCCGTGACCTCGCCGCCCAGCCATTGGCGGATCAGGACATGGGTCGCCATTACATCATCAAAATAGGGGTTTTTAGCGTTCATTTTTTGCTTTCTTGAGGGTGAAATACGAGCTTTAATACGGCGCGATTATCGATGCGCAAACACAGGACCAGCGGCAGCAGACACGAGGCGGCGGCCAGCGCAAAACACCAGTGAAAAACGGTGCTTGCGCGAGGGTCTTCCAGGCTGCCAATGCCGTGCAGCGCCAGCAGGAAATTGAGCAGCACGCCGAGCACCGCGACACCGAGGCAAAAGCCGATCTGGCGGTTGATATTCCACACGGCGCTGGCCTGGCTCAGCTGCCCATCAGGGATGCGCAAGAATGCCGTACTTTGCGCCGTGCTGCTGCACAAGGCCCCGCCAAAACCCATCACCGCATAGGCGCCAGACAGCCATGCGATCTGGCTGGCAGCATCGACGCGCAGCAGCATCAGCATGCCGGCTGCCTGCAGCAGCGCACCGGCGATAAACAGGGGCTGCGGACCCACGCGGCGATAACTTTTCCCGGTCAGCGAAATGGCCGCAAAAGAAGCGATCGCCCACGGCAGCATCAGGCTGCCCGCCATCGACGCCGTCATGCCCAGCACGCCTTGCAAGTAGAGCATGGCCAGCAGGCTCACGCCCATGAATACACCGGGCACCAGCAGATACATCAGCATGGAAATGCGCAGCAGCGGTTCGGCCACCAGCCGCAGATTAAGCAGCGGCGCGGATTTTTTCAAGGCACCGCGCACGTAGACGACGGCGCACACTGCCCCCAGCGCCAGCACGGCCGCACCAGCTGGCCAGTCGCCCGGTGAACCCAGCATGGTCAAGCCCAGCAACAGCAAGCTTATCGCCGTGCTGCCTGCCAGCAGGCCGCGCATATCGAGTGGCGGCGGCGCGATACGCGCTGGCTCGGCGCGCAGCCAGCGGGCCGCCAGCAGCAAGGCCAGCGCGGCAAGCGGCAGGTTCAAATAAAAGATGGCGCGCCACGACAGGCTGTCGACGATCAGGCCACCCAGGGCCGGCGACAGGGCGGGCGCCAGCAAGCCCACCAGCATGATGATGGACGACAGGCCGGGGCGCTCGGCGGGTGCGTACAGTTGATACGTCATGCTTTGTCCCAGCGGGATCAGCAAGCCGCCGCCCAGGCCTTGCAGCAAGCGCCAGGCGATCAGTGCTGCTATCGATTGCGCCAGGCCGGCGCCAGCACTGGCGCACAAAAAGATCAGCAAAGAAGTTATAAACACGGTTTTGCTGCCATAATAAGCAGCAAGCCATGCGCTGGCGGGGATCACGATGGTCAAACCGAGGATGTAGGCGGTGCTGATCCAGGCCAGCTGCGGCACCGACGCGCCGAACGCGTGGCCGATGCCGGGGTAGGCGACATTGGTGATGAACATATTGACCAGGTCGACGAAAAACCCCAGCAGATAGATGGCCGCGACTTTTTTGCGATATTCCATGGTGCTTCCGATGGCAAACAGCCAGCTTAAGCGCCACACACCATTTGCGTAAGTAGGCAGCCCCGATTACACTGTCAAAAATATTTTGACAAAGACTAGCCGCCTTTTCTACCGCCATGATCAGTCTCGACCGCCTCGGAATTTTCATCGCCATCGTTGATACCGGCTCGCTGACGGCCGCCGCCGCCGTGCTGGGCCAGAGCAAGGCCGTGGTCAGTTTCAATTTAAAACAGCTGGAAGCGGAACTGGGCGTATCGCTGCTGACCCGCAGCACGCGCAGCCTGGCCCTGACAGACGTAGGCCGCCGCTTTTATGAAGACTGCCAGCGCGTGCTGGGCGAGGCGCACGGCGCCATCGAGACGGCGCGCCAGGGCCACCAGGGCTTGCGCGGCACCCTGCGCATCACGACCACCGTCGAATACGGCAGCCGCACGGTGGTACCCGCGCTGATCGCGTTTGCCGCTGCCAACCCGCAGTTGCAGATCCAGCATTCTTCCTCATCCTCGCACGAAGACCTGATCTCGGGGCGCTACGACGTGGCCATCCGCATGGGTTCATTAAACGATTCGAGCTACCGCGCCTCGCTGGTGGAGCACTATGCCATCTGGCCCGTCGCCTCGCCCGCTTTTCTAGCCAGCCGCCCTGGCCGGGACATCGCCACGCTCGACGAGCTGCAGCAGGCGCGCTGGCTGGCCCACAGCCGGCTGCCATCCCCCTTGCGCTGGGACGTGCAGACGCCCACCGGCCCCGCCGTTTTCGCCGCGCAGGAAGAAGCGGTGATGCAATCGGATTCCGCCTCGGCGCTGCTGGGCTTTGCCCTCGGTGGTTGCGGCGTGGCGCTGCTGCCCGACTGGCAGGTGGCGGGCGAAGTACGGGCCGGCCGCTTGCGCCGTCTGTTGCCCGAGGTGGTGTTTCCGCAGCAGGGCGTGTACGCCGTGTATCCGAACACCCAGCATATCCCTGAAAAAGTGCGCGCCTTTATCGATTTCTTGCGCGCCTTCGTCGTGAACCGGCAGGCGAGGGCGGTTGACGCAGTCCCGGCCAGCTGCCATCATCGCCTGACCCTCACCACGCCAGCCATACATCGACCATGCGCGCACCGAATCACCTGAATGCCTTGCGCGCTTTTGAGGCGGCGGCCCGCCACCGCAGCTATGTGCGTGCGGCCGAAGAATTGCATGTCACGCCGGCCGCCGTCGGCCAGCTGGTGCGCAGCCTGGAACAGGCGCTCGATACGCCCTTGTTCCTGCGCTCGCAAAGCGGCACCGCGCGCCTGGAATTGACGCCGCAAGCCAGCCTGATGCTGCCTGATCTGCAGGCAGGCTTCGACTTGCTGTCGGCCGCCGTCGCGCGTGTAAAAAGCGGCGCCGAACATGGCAGCATCGCCCTGACGGTGCCGCCCTCATTTGCCGACAAATGGCTGCTGGCCAGGCTGGAACGCTTTCAAGCCAGTTATCCACAGTACGATCTGCTGGTCGACACGAATGGCCGCCTGGTCGATTTCAACAGTGGCCAGGTCGATGTTGGCATCCGCTATGGCAGCGGACGCTGGGACGGCCTGCAGGCCACGCGCCTGGCGGGCGACAATTTCTTCCCCATCTGCAGCCCGGCCCTGCTGGCGGGCGAGCACCCGCTGCGCAGCGTGGCCGATCTGCGCCACCATGCGCTGATCCACGATGTCTCGATGCGCGGCAATCCCATCTACCCCAGCTGGCGCAGCTGGCTGGCCTATGCGGGCGTGGACAGCAGCGCCATCGATGCGGAGCGCGGCTTGCAGATCAACGATTCGGCCGCCGTCATGCAGGCCGCCATCGCCGGCAGCGGCGTGGCGCTGGGACGCAGCATGCTGGTGGAAAAAGACCTGGCCGATGGCCGCCTGGTGCGCCCGTTTGGCCCGGCGCTGCCTTGCGAATTCGCCTATTACATCGTGGCCCGCGCCGACACTTTTGAGCGTCCCGCCATCGCCGCCTTCCGCGACTGGCTGCTGGCCGAAGTGGCGCCTGCCTGATACCGGCATAGTTTTTCTATGGCGGCGGCGCAAATCATCTGATTTGCCGCGGCCATCCCCGGCGACGATAGTGCGCTCATGGGCAGCGCAGCCGCGCCGCCATCATTCCGGGAACACGCCATGTCCACTACACAAGTATCGTTCCACACCATCCGCGCCGATGGCGTCGATGTCTTTTACCGCGCCGCCGGCCCGCTCGACGCCCCCGTCGTCCTGCTGCTGCACGGCTTTCCCTCGTCCTCGCATATGTACCGCGACCTGATCCCGCAACTGGCCACGCGCTACCGCGTGATCGCGCCAGACTTGCCCGGTTTCGGCTTTACCACCGTGCCGCCCGAACGCGAGTATGTCTACCGTTTCGACGCGCTGGCGGCCACCATGGAAGCGTTCGTGCAAGCGCTGTCGCTGAGCAGCTACGCGCTGTACGTCTTCGATTACGGCGCGCCCGTGGGCTTGCGCCTGGCAGCGAACGCACCGCAGCGCGTGACGGCTTTCGTGTCGCAAAACGGCAATGCCTACCTGGAAGGGCTGGGCGAGGCATGGGAACCGATCCGCCGCTACTGGGCCGACCCCAGCGTGGCCAACCGCGACGCCATCCGACCATTCCTGGAACTGGAGGCCACCCGCTGGCAATACACGCATGGCGCGCCCGACGCCAGCCTGGTAGCGCCGGAGGCATATCACCTCGATGCGGCCCTGATGGCGCGGCCGGGTAATGCCGATATCCAGCTCGACCTGTTTCTCGACTATGCGTCCAACCTGGAACTGTATCCCCGCTTCCAGCAGTTTTTCCGCGACTGGCAGCCGCCGACCCTGGTAATCTGGGGCCGCCACGATCCCTTCTTTATTCCGCCTGGCGCGCATGCATTCCAGCGCGACAATCCGCAGGCCGAAGTGCGCCTGCTCGATACGGGACACTTCGCGCTGGAAACCCATGCGCAGGAGATAGCCACGGCCATGCTGGTCCTGCTCGATAAAGCCTTGTCAGATGAAACAGTAGCAGAGAAGTGAAACGATTTCCCAGGGCAAACGAACGACAGAGAGACGTTTCTCGTCCTAGACTAAGGCCATGAACCGCAGACCTTGCCCGCCACGCCAGCGTGCGCGCCGGGCAGGCTGCGGCCTCAGCGAATGATGCTTGCAACTCAATCTTTCAATGATCGGAGAACATCATGGCACACACACTAGCGGCAGTATTCGACAACCGGGAATCAGCTGAAAAAGCGCGCCAGAAACTCATCAGTTCAGGCTATGCCAGCGACAGGATCCGCCTCAACGATACATCCAGCGACTACAGCGGTGCGCCGTCGTCCAGCACGATCGACACCAGCCGCAACGACGATGGTTTTGTCGCCAGCATCAAGCATTTCTTTACCGATATGTTCGGCAGCCATGAAGACCGCCACGTGTATGCAGAAGCCGTCGCGCGCGGCCATGTGGTGCTGACCCTGTCTGGCGCCAGCGACGCCGACATCGACCGCGCCACCGATATCGTGGAAGACTTCGGCCCCATCAATATCGATGAGCAGGGTGAACAGTGGCGAACCGGGGTAGGGGCCGGCAGCAGCCTCAGCGGTGGTGTAGGCAGCAGCGCCAGTCTGCAATCGCAATCATCGTCGTCCTCGCTATCGGGCAGCCTGTCGCAGCCGCCGCTGGGCGCTGCTCCCCAGGAAGGCAATCTGAGCGGCGCTTCACAGCAGTTCGCCCGCGACGACAGCAGCGCCTCGGGCATACCACGTGCCAGCAACGTGCGCAGTTACCCACGCGCCGATAACCTGCCTGGCAGCAATGACGGCGATGAGCAGTATTACCGCAGCCACTGGGACGTCAGCTATGGCAGCACCGGCGCACGCTTCGAAGACTACGACCCCGCCTACCGCTATGGCCATTCGATGGCCGGCAGCGATAGCTACCGGGGCCGTCCGTGGGACGAGGTGGAGCCTGAATTACGTTCCACGTGGGAACATACCTATCCCCAATCCACCTGGGAAAATTTCAAGGCAGCCGTGCGCCATGGCTGGGAAAGGGTAACATCCTGACCTTGCTCTAGCTGGCAGCCGCTTCCTGGGTCAGTTGCAGGAAGTGGTTGAGGATATGAAAATGGTCCTCGAAAAACTGCTCTTCCATCGCTGGCAGGGACGCTACCGGCACCCATTGCGCCAGCGCCGCATCGTCGGCCGCCGTCACAGCCGGCAGTTGCGTGGTTTGCAGATCGAAATAGTGCGCGTGGGTGATGGTGCGCCCGCGCTGGCTGCGGTCGGGGTGGTCGAACACGGCCACGCCCACCAGTGCCTCGACCAGGGTAGGCGCCAGCACGCCCAGCTGCGTCTCTTCGGCCAGTTCGCGCAGCGCACCCTGCAACAAGCGTTCACGCGGTTCCAAAAAGCCGCCGGGCAAGGCCCATAAATCCTTGCCCGGATAACCGCCGCGCCGCACCAGCAGCACGTGGCCAGCCGTCTGCACCAGCGCATCCACCGTGCAAAAGATGGGCGCATATGGCGCGCTCTTCCAGCGAGTTTTATACGCTTCGATGGCGCGGTGTTCCAGCACCAGCGGTCCGTACCAGGGCAATAAAGTCCAGGCGCGCAAATACTGGCTGATGGCAGGCGGCAGCAGTTGCGCCACGGCCCCCAGCGAGACATCGATATTTTCCGCTTCGAACAGCACGTTGCGAATCGCCGTCGCGCCTATCGGCGCGCCTGCATCGACTTCCTGATTCAGCAACTGCCAGTGGGGAAAGTGGCGCAGATAATAGCTGGTGGCATCCTTGAAGCACGCCACCAGGGTCACGCGCTGGACCTTCGGCACACTGCCCGCCACGGCGCGGCACACGGCATCGGCCCACAAGCCATCATCGTAATAATCACGCACGGCAACATAGCGCACACGTTCGCGCTGCGCTTCGGGCAGGGTGGCGGCGATCATGGCGGCGCGTTCCTGCCACGTAAAAGGGTTCTTGGGGCTGCGCGCATGGAAGGCCGAGCCCAGCACCACCACCACCGTCGAGGCGGTCGCCAGCGCCGCCTGCAGCAAGCCCGCATGGCCATTGTGGAATGGCTGGAAGCGGCCGATCAGGATGGCTGCGTCAAAGGCGTCTTTCATGCTTGCTCTCCGCTAGGGTAGTGGGCGGCGATCGGCATTTGCCGGCCGCTGCCGAAAGCGCGTGAACGCACGCGGATGATGGGCGCCGCCTGGCGCCGCTTGTATTCGTTGCGGGCCACCAGGCCAAGGATGCGCGTCACCAGACGGCGGCCATCATCCGTCTCGCGCAGCTGGTCGACAAAGCACAGCGCTTGTCCGCTTTCGGCAGCTGGCAGGCGCGCGCCTTCGATATGCCATTTGAGGATTTCATCGAGCACCGGATAGGGCGGCAAGCTGTCGGTGTCGCGCTGGCCCGGCGCCAGTTCGGCCGATGGTGGCTTGTCCAGCACGGCGACCGGGATCAGTTCGCGCCCGGCGCTGTCATTGAGATGGCGCGACAGGCTAAACACTTCCGTCTTGTACAGGTCGCCGATCAGGCCCAGGCCGCCATTCGTGTCGCCATACAGGGTGCAATAGCCCACCGAGATTTCACTCTTGTTGCCGGTGGTGAGCAGCAGGGCGCCAAAGGCATTCGAGTATTCCATCAGGATCGTGCCACGCACCCTTGCCTGCAGGTTTTCCAGCGGCAGCCCTTGCAGCTTGCCATCGAAGGCGGCTGCATAGCCGGCTTCATACTGGGCCACGATGTCGCGGATCGGGTGGGTATAAAGCGCGATGCCCAGGTTGGCGCACAGGGCCACGGAATCGGTGACGGAGCCGGCGCTGGAAAACACGGACGGCATGGTGATGCCCACCACGTTGTCAGCGCCCAGCGCTTCGACGGCCAGCGCCAGGGTCAGCGCCGAATCGATGCCGCCCGAGCAGCCGACGACCACTTTTTTGAAACCGCAGCGGCGCGCATAGTCGCGCAGGCCCAGCACGATCTGGCGGCGCGCAAATTCGACGGCGGGGATGCCGGCCGGGTCGGGCACGGGAAACGGCTGGCCATCGGTGCGGCTAAAACGGCCATCGCCAAAGCGCAGCAGCTGGAAGTCTTCGACGAAACGGGCTGCCTCAAATTGCAGGCCCTGTTGCGGCGAGATGGCGAACGAGGCGCCGTCGAACACCAGCTGGTCCTGGCCGCCTACCTGGTTGACGAATAGCAGCGGCAAGTTTTGGTGCGCGCAGGCGGCGCCAAACACGGCGTGGCGCAAGGCCCGCTTGCCGATGTCGGAGGGACTGGCGTTGATACTGACGATCAGATCGGGGCGCGCCGCGTGCAAAGCCTCAAACGGATTGACGGTGTAGTCGCGGCCGCTGTCATTCCAGCCATCTTCGCAAATCATGAAACCCACCCTGGTGCCAGCCACGTCTAAGGTGCAGGCAGTCGCTGGTCCCGGCTCGAAATGGCGGCCTTCGTCGAAGATGCCGTAGGTGGGCAGCAGCTGCTTGTAGTATTCGGCCACGATGCGCCCGTCTTGGATCGCCAGCAGCGCATTATGCAGCGGCTTGCCGGGACCGTGATTGCGGCGCGCCGTACCCAGTACCGTCACCAGCGCCGGCCAGCGTTTTGACGCCTGCAGCACGGTATCCAGCGCCTGTTCCAGCCCATACAAGAAGGCGGCATCTTCGAACAGGTCGCCCGGGTAATACGCGCACAGCGACAATTCGGAAAACACCACCATCTGCGCGCCGCCCTCGCTGGCACGGCCCATGCGGTCGATGATGGCGGCGGCGTTGCCGTCAAAATCGCCGACGGTGACGTTGAGTTGGGCGATGGCAATATCCAGCATGGTGTTTCCTTCTTCAGCAAGTGGCACAAGTTGCTATCCTGCCTGAAAAACGCCATGCGTGTAGTGATGCTATCGTGCAATACCCGTGCAGTACCTTCGTGTATCTTCCCTCAGGGCTTCAGGAAATCTTGCACCGCCTTCACGGTTTCGGCAGGCGCTTCTTCCATCAGCCAGTGGCCCGCGCCCGGAATGATCACTTCCGTGACATCGCTTGCCGCATTACGCATCTG
The DNA here is from genome assembly GCF_014200725.1 of Janthinobacterium silvisoli. Lineage (GTDB taxonomy): Bacteria > Pseudomonadota > Gammaproteobacteria > Burkholderiales > Burkholderiaceae_D > Janthinobacterium. The sequence continues at coordinate 16,117 of NZ_JACHCL010000009.1, read as the reverse complement.
CACCGCCTGGCTGGCGCCAAAAGACTTTTCAGCCCCGACCGCAAGCACGGGCATCGTCAGCCTGGTCTTTACCCATTGCGCGTTGTCTTCGGTATCCTTGCGCACTGACTGGAATTGGGCGAAAGCAGCCTGCATGGCCCCCGGACGGGCATACAGCTTTGCGTAGTGGGCGCGCGTGGCTTCATCGATCTTGCGGGGATCACCGGCAAAATCATTCCAGAAACGGTCCAGATAAATGCGTTCACGGCCATGCACCAGGCGCAGCGCATCCTTGCCGCCGAAATCAAAATGCCACAGCACGGGCAGGCGCACGATGTCATTCCAGGGCGGGGATACCTGGCACGGGGCCATCGATCACCACCAGTTTCGTGGTCTTGTCGGGATAGCGGGCCGCATAGGCATACGCGACCATGGTGCCGATGTCATGGCCCACGATATCGGCCTGGTCAATGCCCAACTGGTCCAGGATGGCGCGGATATCGCCTGCCTGCGTCTTTTTGTCATAGCCGCCGTCAGGCTTGGAAGACAGGCCCATACCGCGCAGGTCCGGCACGATCACCCGATGGTCTTTGGCCAGCGCGACCGCCAGCGGCGTCCACATGTCACCCGTGTCGCCAAAGCCATGGATCAGCACGACGGCAGGTCCGTTGCCGCCTACACGCACATACAGTCTGGCGCCATCGGCGTTGACGATATCGGTCTTGAAACTGGCAGGATAGGGAATCGGCTGGGCCAGTGCCGGCACGCCGGTGCTCAGGGCGGCAGTCGCGATCAGGCCCGCGCACACGGCGCGTTTGAATCTGTCAAACATGGTCAGGCGCGCCAGTGCGGGAGGCGACGCTGTGTTTTGCTGCTGGTGCATGGTGAATTCCCAAGGATAGGTTTCAGTGAGATCCGGTCTTGCATGAAGTCCCTGTCGATGTGAATCCGTCACTCTACGTTCAGCATGGCGGCCGATAAAGACCGCGCCCAGCATTACTGGTATTACACGATGTAATCAATTTTCCCCGAAGGTTTCACGTGAAACCTTCCGGGAAATTCACACTTGCTGTGCCACCGGCAAACCCGATGCTAACCAGCCATCAAAACCACTGTCGAGCCGGCGCGCGGGCAAGCCATGCTGGCGCAGGGCAGCCACCGCCTGCACGGACAAGACGCAATAGGGACCACGGCAGTACGCGGCGATATCCTGGTCTGGCGGCAATTCGGCCAGGCGGCGCTGCAATTCTTCGGCGGGGATATTAATCGCGCCAGGCACATGGCCGGCGGCAAATTCCTGCGCAGGCCGCACATCGAGCACGGTGATGCTGCTCTCGCGGATGCGCTGCAGCAGCTCGTCGCGCGCAATCGCTTCCACATGATCGCCCCGGCTCAAGGCTTGCAACTCGCTGCGCTGGTGCTGCGCATACAGGGTCAAGGCATCGAGCAAGGGGACGATGGGGCCACTGCCCAGCCGGTACAGTACACGCTTGCCATCGCGCCGTGCCTGCACGAAACCAGCCTTGCGTAATTGCTGCAGATGCTGCGAGGCATTCGCCACGGACAGGCCAGATAAGTCCACCAATTGCTCCACCGCATATTCTCCCTGGCCGAGATGGTCGAGCAGCAGCAGGCGTGGCGGGCTACCCAGGATGCGGGCAAAGTCGGCGGGGGTGGTCAGCAATTCGGTATCGGCATTCTTCATTGACACCATGCTAGCATCCCTATAACATTCAAGCAATCTATTGAATGTTATAGGAAGTACACATGCAGACTGGATGGCAACTGACAGCCGATGCGATGGCAATCGGCATAGGCGCAACGGCCGTGATGGATCTGTGGGCGGCTGCTTTAAAACGTTACTGGTGCCTGCCTTCGCTGAACTATGCGATGGTGGGCCGGTGGATCGGCCACTTGCCGCGCGGCGTCTTCACGCATGCATCGATAGCCCAGGCTGCGCCCGTGCGCGATGAAGCCGTGCTGGGCTGGACCGCCCATTACGCCATCGGCGTGCTGTTTGCGGCAATCGTGCTGGCGCTGCTGGGGCCGCAATGGGCGGCGCAGCCCAGCTTGTTTCCGGCGCTATTGATGGGCGTGCTCAGCGTGGCGGCGCCGTTTTTCATCTTGCAGCCCGGCATGGGAGCCGGCATCGCTGCCAGCAAGACGCCCCATCCGGGCGCTGCCCGCCTGCGCAGCCTGATGGCCCACGCCGTGTTCGGTATCGGCCTGTACCTGGCGGCGCTGCTATGGGCTACTGTGCGCTAGCTAGTCAACGGCGGCACAGGCGGGGCGGCCGGTGCAGGCGCTGGTGCAAGTTCGGGCGCAACAGCCGAAGTGGCCGGCACGGTACTGAGCACCATGGTGCTGGGCTTGGAAATCGGCATGTCCGCCGCGCGCAGGCGCTTGAGCAACTCGAACAGCAGGCTGCTGCGGATGCCATAGGTCAAACGCGGCGACGATGCATAGCCGGTGGCATTGAACGTCAAATAGCTATTGTCGATGCCGTCCAGCTGCACGCTGGGCGCCGGCGTATCGAGTATGTCGGGGTTATCGACAAATGTTGCCAGGATCAGTGCACGTGCCGCTTCCGCATCGGTAGACAGCGGCAAGGGCAGCTTGATCTGCACCAGGCCCAGCGGGCTGGCCAGCGTGACGTTGCGCACTGTCTTGGTAATGAATTCCGAATTCGGCACGATCACCGTGGAACGGTCGCCCATCTGGATTTCCGTGGCGCGCACATTGATGCGGCGGATATCGCCTTCCACGCCTCCCAGCGAGACCCAGTCACCCACCTTCACGGGCCGCTCGGCCAGCAGGATCAAGCCCGAGACAAAGTTTTGCACCACCGCCTGCAAGCCAAAACCGATACCCACCGACAAGGCTGACGCCACCCACGCAATGCGTTCCAGGCCAATACCAGCTGCCGACAGGGCCAGCGCCACGGCAGTCACGCCACCGGCATAACCGAACAGGGTCAAAAAGGACACTTGCATGCCCGCATCGAGGCTGGTGGTCGGCAAATAACTGTTTTGCAGCCAGCGCTTGAACAGGCCGATGCCGACGTACGCCAGCACCAGTACCAGCAGTGCCTGGATCACGGCGGCCGGGCGGATCGCCACTTCGCCGATGGCCAGGCCATCCTGCAGCTTGCCGACGCGGTGGAACAATTCGCCAGGCCCTTCACCGAACGGCGCCAGCAACAGCATCAGCGCCAGCAAAACAGTGATGGCACGGCCTATGCCCGACAACAACACTGCCGCCTGGTCGCGCGCCTTGGGCGTGGCCAGCACGGGATGCTCGGCGTCGGGTGGTGGCGGAGTCGATGCCAGCAACATGCAGATATCATCGATCAGCACCGTCAGCAAATACGTGCTGCAGACCACCACGATGACCCAGGCAATTTGCTTGGCGACAAAGCTGCCGAACGCTACATAGCCGACCAGCAGGCTGATCAGGCTAGCTGCCAGAGTCAGCCACAGCACCAGCACCACGCCGCGCAGCCACAAGGGCGTGACGGGTGCAGCCGGATCAGCTGCTTGCACACGGCGCCAGCAGCGCTCGGCGCGCAGCAAGCCGAACGCCACGGTCAGGCCCAGCAGCAGGGCCACGATGCAATTGACGGCCACCGCCGTCGACAGCCCGGCATTGATGACGATGGTGATGCGTTCCGTGGCCCAGACGATCACCACCACGAAAGCAAACACGCCCGGATACCGGCGCATGCGCAGCGCCAGCGCATCGGATAGCGGCAGCAGCCGCCACGAAGCGCGCTTGGCCGACAGCAGCGCGTGGCCCAGTCCGGCCGTGAAACCGGCAAAGCAGATGATGCCGACCAGGCTGCTGATGAAAGCATCGGTCTTGTCGGACAAATGGTCATTCCAGCGCAAGCCCAGCGCCAGCAATTCAGCGATCAGGCCCGGCGTGGCCAGCGCCAGTAAAATCACGGCCAGCGCATGCAGCGAACGGCGCAAGCGGCCATGCGGCACGCGGGTGGCCGTGATCACCAGCAAATAACGCGAAGCCCACAGGCTGGCAACGATCACCAGCACCATGCCGGCCAGGATGCCGCCCCAGGCGGGCAGCGGCGTCTGGTGCGCCGCATCGCTCAATTCCTTACCCAGGGTTTGCAGGCGCTGCAAGTTCTGCGGCAATTCTGCATGCAACTGCGTCCAGAAGGAACCGGCCAAAATGGATGCGGTGCGCTCGCCCAGGCGCGCCTGCAATTGGGCGCGGCGCACCGTTGACACTTGCTCCGACGCCTGCGTGGCCTCGACCGACAACAAGCGCGCCAGCTTTACCTGCGCATCGAGCGCGCTGCTGGCCTTGTCCAGCTGGCTGCGCTGGGCAGCAACGTCGGGCGCATCCTTGGTTCCCGCCGCCGGCGTGCCCAGCTCGGCCAGGCGCGCCTTCACGCTGGCCAGGTCGGGCGCCAGCGACGCGGCCAGCTTGTCCGCCTCGGCACTGGCCGCCAGCGCATCGGCCTTCATTTGCGACAGGGCCGCATCGGGCACGTCGGCATCGCCGTCCAGCGTTTTTTGGATCGTCGTAATCTGCTTGCGCAAGACATCGAGACTCTGGTCGGCCGAAGCGGCGTCATCCGTCGGCTGGGACCAGCCAGGCGGGGCTGCCGAGGCCAGCATCATCATCAGTGACAAGGTCAGCAGCACGCCACGCCAGGACCAGCGTATGGAGGGGGAAGGGGGATTACGGAAAGGAATCATGCAGTTCTATCGCCAGATCAATAAGCGACAGACTAGCGCACTCCTGCTTCACACGATAGAGCTTTTCGTGCGGCAATCTTTCCACGCCCCTGGACCACTATCTCAAGCAGGCGCAATAGCAGGCTCAAGCATGCGCACCATCGCCGCGCGGGCCTGGGCGATCAGTGCGGCATAGTGGTCCGCCGCATCGCTACCTTCTTCCGGTCCGATGGTGTTGTACATAAATTCGATCTCGGCATCCTTGACGCCGCCATAACCGGCAATCGAACCGTTGAGCAAATGGCGCATATTGTCAGGATTGCCCCAGCCTTCGAATTCCTGCTGCCCACCACCGACCAGGGTGATCCAGCGCAATTTCGAAAAGGGCAAAGTACGGCCGGCGCCATAGGTAAGGCCATAGTTCCAGACGCGGTCCAGATAACCCTTGAGCATGGCGGGCATGCCATACCACCACAGGGGAAACACGACGATGCCAAAGTCCGAGCCCTTTAGCTCAGCAGCCAGTTCCATGACTTGCTCGCTGTAACGCTTGTCAGGGTTGGCCCAGTCAGGCTCATCTTCTTCCCCCAGCACGGGATTGAAGCCGTGGCGGTACAAGTCGAGCTCCGCCACTTCCACATCATGCTGCTGCAGCTCTTGCTTGATACCGGCGACCACTTGGGCAGTGAGCGAATCGGCGCGCGGATGAGTCCAGATCAGGTAGGCGCGGCGCTTTGTTTTCGGGCTATCTTGTGTGGACAACATATTGCGTTCCTTTCAAAACAATCACGGAGAAGCTGCAGAATAGCGCTTGAGGATTGTATTGATAAGACCGATAATTTGTTTTCATAAATGAACGATGCTCAACAATGAAACCCAGCCTTGCCGACCTGGCCACCTTTGTTTCCATCGCCCGGCACCGCAGTTTCAAGCAGGCCAGCGTCGAGCTGGGCGTATCGCCCTCGGCCGTCAGCCATGCCCTGTGCCAGCTGGAATCGCGGCTGGGACTCAAGCTGGTCAACCGCACCACGCGCAGCGTCTCGCTGACGGAGGCGGGCGCGCAATTGCATGCGCAGCTGGGCACGCTGATCGGCCAGATCGACCACGCCGTGGAATCGGTGCAGCCATTCCGCGATCAAGCCGTGGGCACCTTGCGCATCAGTGCCGCGCGGCAAGGCGCGCGCCTGGCGCTGGCGCCGCTGGTGGCCGAATTCCTGCGGCTGCACCCCTGCATGCGGATTGAAATCCACGCAGAAGACCGCCTCGCCAATCTGGTAGAAGACGGTTTTGACGCCGGTGTGCGCCTGGGAGAGTTCGTGTCGGAAAACATGGTGGCCGTGCCGCTGTCGGGCAAGGTGCGCTTTGCCGTGGCCGGTTCGCCGGAATACTTCCGCCGCCATGCACCACCCCGGCATCCGCAAGAGCTGCTGGAGCATGACTGCGTCGCCTACCGCTTTCCCACCCAGGACAGGCCGTATGCCTGGGAATTCGAGAAAGACGGGCAAGCGCTGGAAATCGGCGTCAATGCGCGTTTTTCGGCCGACGATATGGACGTACTGCATGATGTGGCGCTGCACGGCGGCGGCCTCGGCTATCTGTACCACGAACAAATCCGCGAACAGGTGGCCGACGGCCGTTTGAGACTGGTGCTGGAAGACTGGCTACCCGAAAAATCGGGCTTCTTCCTGTATTACCCCCGCATCCGCAACCCTTCGTTTGGCTTTCGCGCATTCCTGGACTTTTTACGGGACAAGCATGGCAGGCCAGTCGCACCATCGCAGCCGGTGTAAAACTCACACCTGCCAGGCCCGGATTGCACGGTTTTCCAGTACGCTGGCATTGCTGCCGTGTTGTGCAACGCCTAGCAGGCAACGCGCCAATTGGTCGCAGTCCACGCTGAAGTCTTTGCTGAGCAGGGAAAGCAGGGTGCCGATCGGCGTGAAGAAACGCGCGAAGTCCTTGCGCGGCCCGCTCAGCGCGGTGGGGCGGATATACGCGGGACGGAAGAAAAAGGCCGGGCGGCCCAGCTCGGCCAGCTGGCGCTCGGCACGGCCCTTGATGCGGGCAAACAGCGCTTTTTGCTGTTCCTCGGGGTCGGCGCTGCGCCCGCTGAGAAAACAGAAGCGCAGCTGCGGATTGGCCGCATACATGGCGCGCGCGGCAGCCAGCGTATAGTCCAGGGTGATGCGGATATATTCGGCTTCGCGCACCTGCGTTTGCGAGATACCCAGGCACCAGATGCAGGCGTCGTGGCCGCTCAGGTCCACGCTGGAATAATCGAGAAAATCGCTGACGATCAGCTCTTTCAGTTTCGCATGGGACAGGCCCAGCGTACGCCGCGTGAGCACCGTCACCTGCGTGATGGCTGGATCCAGCAGCGCCTGGCGCAACACTTCGCCGCCGGCAAATCCGGTGGCGCCGGTCAAGATGATTTTCATGGGCTCACTCCTTTTTGCGCAGTATAACTATCATTGGCCAAGGTCGCTGATGGCGTGCCCCGTGCGCACCATGGCATCGAACATGGGCTTCATTCCGGGGAACGATTCCAGCCAGTTGTTGACCAACATTACTTTCGCATTCAGGGCAACGACAAGCCAGGCTGCGGCTTCACCAACCATGGAGTGATTCATGCATCGATACGTACAGGTATTGCGCAACACCTTGCTGGCCGTCGTCATGACGAGCTTGTCTACGACGGCCATGGCGGCCGACAAGCATTACAACGTCACCGCGCCAGACGGCGTGGCCATCGCCGTGCAAGAGTTGGGCGACCCCAACGGCCCTGCCATCGTCTTTATCCACGGCTTGCTCGGTAGCCGCCTCAACTGGGAAAAGCAAACCGCCAGTCCCGACCTGCAACGCTACCGCATGATCACCTACGATATGCGCGGCCATGGCCTGTCCGGCAAACCGGACGATGCGGCCGCGTACCGCGATGGCCGCCGCTACGCCGACGACCTCGCCGCGGTGCTCAAGGCAAGCCATGCCCAGCGCCCCGTGCTGGTGGGCTGGTCGCTGGGCGGGCTCATCATGTCGAGCTATCTGGCGGCCTATGGCGACACCGCCATCAGCGGCGCCATCTACGTCGACGGCGTGATCGAACTCGACCCTGCCCTGATCACGCCCCATCCGCCGGTCTACGCCGCCCTGGCTTCCGACGATCTGAAGATCCACCTCGACGCAGTACGCAGCTTCCTCGGCCTGTGTTTCCACACCCAGCCCGACAGCGCCACCTTCGAGCGCCTGCTCTCGAATGCAGCCATGGCGTCGTGGACCATGACGCGCACCATCCCATCGATGACAGCCGCCGTCACCGAGGGCTTGCCCAAGGCGCGCGTGCCTGTGCTGGTCCTGTACGGCAGCCAGGATGCACTGGTCCAGGTAAAGCCCAGCATCGCCCGCGCCAGACAGCTTAATCCCCGCATCCGGACCATGCTGTACGATGATTCGGGCCACGCTCCGTTCCTGGAAGAAGCGCAGCGTTTTAACCGTGACCTGGCCACCTTTGTGGATCAGGCGCTACAGGCGCACGGAACGCTACCCTGAGCAGCATAGCTACGCAGAATGGGGAACTGGCCCGTTATAATCGCCATATCTTCTTACCCGCCCAAGCCATGTCTACGTCCATGAGAAAACTCCTGACCTGCTTCACGATGTGCATCGCAGCGGCTACGGCCATGCCAGCATCGCCCGCGCTTGCCGTCTCCATGAGCGAGGTCGATGCACCCATTGCAGCGGCGTCGATAGAGCATGCGTTTTCCCCTGACGATGGCGCCGAAGCGCTGGTATTAAAGGTGATCAACACCTCCGCTTCCAGCATCCGGCTGGCCGCCTATTCATTCAATTCGCCCACCATCGTGGCAGCCTTGCTCGCTGCAAAAAAACGCGGCGTGGACATCAAGGTGCTGGCCGATGCAAAGCGCAATGAGCGGCGCAACAGCATGAGCGCGTTGAACGCGCTGGTGCAAGCCGGCATTCCCGTCCGGACCATTTCGGTGTACGCCATGCACCACGATAAATACATCGTGGCCGATGGAGACACCGTGCAAAATGGCAGCTTCAATTACAGCAAGGATGCGGCTACCTCGAATAGCGAAAATGTGATCGTGCTATGGCATCAGCCGCCACTGGCGGCATCGTTTCTGCAACATTGGGAAGACCGCTGGAAGAAGGGTGTTGCATATCCTTCCCGCTAAAGCTGCCAGGAAAGAGACTGACTATCCCCATGACTATATCTGACAAACAACGCGCTATCTGCCAGCGATTTGACGCCGGCTACCTGCCTCCCGGCATGGAACAGATGGTAGGCATCGCCCTCGATACACTGGATAAATTGCCGCTGTATGCGACCAGGATCCCGCCGGAAAACGGCACTTGCGGCTGGTATATCTATGGCGGCGATTATTCGTCCGATCTCGGTTTTTACCAGGCGCTGCACGCAGCGCACCTGGAAGAAGTTTGCCCAGGAATCATGCCCTACCTGGCCTTGCCGCCAGGATGGTGCGTGATCCTGGCGCCGGACTATGAAGATGTCTGGTTTGACGAGAAGTTTTCAAAGGGCCCGCGTGAAGGCTGATCAGTAGCTAGCCTCAGGCCGTGCTTTTTCCCGGCTGCACCGCCAATACGGCGCCGGCCCGCATGCCTATCGGCCGCAACAGCTTGTCTACCGTATCGAGCGTAGGACTGGACACGCCGCGCTCGATATCTTGCAAGGTGCGTGCGGAAACATTGCAGATCTTTGCATATTCCGGCATCGTGAAACGCAAGGTCTTGCGGATATCGCGTATCACCTGGGGAATCGGCAGCTCCGGTGTCGCCGCCAGCCGCTCCATCAAATCGCGGCGCAACTGATTTTGCTCTGATGCAGTCAACGTGACATAACGCTTGTCCATCAGAGCCTCCGCAGCTGGTTCAGATTATTCTCAATCGTCATGCGTTTGACCTCGATCATTTCGCCGATACCTAGCGCATAGGCATCATCCATCAAGCTGCCCAGCGGCGCTATCATCTCTTTGACTGCCGCACTGAGGTCTTCTGCATCCATGGCGCCGGTCTGTACAGCTTGCTCGATCACGCTCGCCCATTGCGGTGCCCCGCCATCGTCAAATTCCCACCGCATGCGCCGCGCAATGCCATCGGGATGCATGAACATGGGGGCAAAATCGAACAGGGGCGTCAGGCCGATATGGCCATCGTCGCGGCGCTGGATGGCCGTATTGCGGGCATGGTTGTCGGTGTTTCCCAGCACCACATTGGCAATGTCGCGCTTGACGTATTCGATAGTTTCCCTGGCTATATCAGAAGCAACGAACATGAAATCGGACAGGAATTTATTATGGCTAGGAACCTCGCCAAACTGGCTCAACCCGCAAACGGAAGCGACACTTTCCTGCCCATGACGTCTGACCCGGCCATCGATCACCTCACGGTCAAAACGGGGAATAAACAATGCCCGGTCACGCAACAGCAAATCATCGTGGACACGTAAACCCAGCTTGCGCGCCAGCTGCATGTACGGTGCCTCACATGTCAGAATATTGGCCAGCGCCTGGTTTTCACCGCGGCCAAACTTGACAATGTAGTGCCTGGCGGCCTGCTCGTCGGGAAGGGCATGGTCGAGATAAAACAGTCCGTCGTGCGCGCGCGTCAGCAATATCTTTGGCCACTCCCCCTGCACCCCGGAAGAGCCAGCAAGAAAGAGGCCATGCTGCGCCAGATATTCATTGAAATCTCCCGCACGCTCCACGACCTCCTCCATGGTAAATCCATGTCCTTGCCCACGAGTACGCTCGCTCACCCAGGCATGCGCTTCCTTGACGCGGATATTGCCTATCGGGTTGCCTGCGCCGGCACACAGCAAATCCCAATCCGCTCCGGGCCCCGCATTCTCATCCCGGCGCAATTGATTCAGCAGTTCCTTGCACCCATAACCCTGCGGCAACAAATCGATCAGGAATGGCGGCCAGTTCGGTATATTGATGAGGGAAAGATCGACTTTGTGCATGGCAGACAGAGCGGCTGCATCCTCTCGGTAAAAGTGCTCAAGTGCATAACTGCCTTCATAGCTCAGGAAAGTTTGCGTTTTCACGCCGCGCAGTTGGTCACCCATGAGCGTGAGGGCGGCGGCATCGCGCCACACTCCGTCGATGAAGACTTGCAGTGTGCATTCTTTGGTCATATACACAGTTTAATATCGCATTAATGGACAGTCTGGCACATATAAATGATAGTTTAACGTGTCTTTGATGATTTTTTATATCGACACAGTGAAATAGCATGAATAGGGCAGCCTATTGCCATACTTCTGTTGCTTTACTGTGTAACTAAAAAAAGTGCATCCATCAGGAAGGTCGACGGTACTGCGCATGTTTCCTGGCCATTCAAACCGCTAGCGGCCAAAAGAACGGATAATGGCGGCTAACTCATTTTAAGCACCAGTCTGGATTACTCTCATGGAAATTAAGGTCAACTTCCTCGATAAGCTTCGTCTTGAAGCCAAGTTCGATGATTTCACGGTCATCGCCGATCAGCCCATACGCTACAAGGGCGATGGCTCGGCGCCGGGCCCATTCGATTACTTTTTGGCTTCATCGGCCTTGTGCGCCGCTTATTTTGTAAAGTTATATTGCGAAACACGCAATATTCCAACCGAAAATATCCGCTTGTCGCAAAACAATATCGTTGATCCGGAAAACCGCTACCAGCAAATCTTCAAGATCCAGGTCGAGCTGCCGGCCGATATCTCGGCCAAGGACCGCCAAGGCATCTTGCGTTCGATCGACCGTTGCACGGTGAAAAAAGTCGTGCAGACCGGCCCCGAATTCGTGATTGAAGAAGTCGAGAACCTCGACGCCGATGCGCAAGCCTTGCTGACCTTGAATGCTGCGCCTGGCGCGAGCACCTTTATTGCCGGCAAGGACCTGCCGCTGGAACAAACCATCGCCAATATGTCGGGCCTGCTGGCTGGCCTGGGCATCAAGATTGAAATCGCTTCCTGGCGCAACATCATCCCCAATGTGTGGTCGCTGCATATCCGCGATGCGCACTCGCCAATGTGCTTTACCAACGGCAAGGGATCGACCAAGGAAAGCGCCCTGGCCTCGGCCTTGGGCGAGTACATCGAGCGCATCAGCAACAACCATTTCTATGCCGGTGCATACTGGGGCGAAGATATCGCCAACGCCGAGTTCGTGCATTATCCGAACGAGCGCTGGTTCAAGCCCGGCCGCAAGGATGCGCTGCCGAAAGAGATTCTCGATGACTACTGCCTGGACATCTACAACCCCGATGGCGAGTTGCGTGGTTCGCACCTGATCGACACCAACTCCGGCAATACCGAGCGCGGCATCTGCTCGCTGCCCTACGTGCGCCAGTCCGATGGCGAAACCGTATATTTTCCATCGAACCTGATCGAAAACCTGTACGTCAGCAACGGCATGAGCGCCGGCAATACGCTGGCAGAAGCGCAAGTGCAATGTCTGTCGGAAATTTTCGAACGGGCCGTGAAACGCGAAATCCTCGAGGGCGAAATCGCCTTACCCGACGTACCGCAGGAAGTGCTGGCGAAATACCCGGGCATCCTGGCCGGTATCGCCGGGCTTGAAGAGCAGGGCTTCCCCGTGCTGGTCAAAGATGCCTCGCTGGGCGGCACTTACCCTGTGATGTGCGTCACCCTGATGAACCCGCGCACGGGCGGCGTGTTCGCCTCGTTCGGCGCCCACCCGAGCCTGGAAGTGGCGCTGGAACGCAGCCTGACGGAATTGCTGCAAGGCCGCAGTTTCGAAGGCTTGAACGACTTGCCGCAGCCTACTTTTGCCAGCGAAGCCGTCACCGAACCGAATAACTTCGTCGAACACTTCATCGATTCGAGCGGCATCGTCTCGTGGCGCTTCTTCAGCGCCAGGGCAGACTACGATTTTGTCGAATGGGATTTCTCTGGCCAGGGCGACAACTCCAATGCCGAAGAAGCCGCCACCCTGTTCGGCATCCTCGCCGACATGGGCAAGGAAGTCTACACAGCCGTCTACGACCAGCTGGGCGCGACCGCCTGCCGCATCCTGGTGCCTGGTTATTCGGAAGTGTACCCCGTCGAAGATTTAATCTGGGACAACACCAACAAGGCGCTGCTATTCCGCTCCGACATCTTGAACCTGCACCGCCTGGACAACGCCAGCCTGGAAGCCTTGCTCGACCGCCTGGAAAATAGCGAGCTGGACGAATACGGCGACATCGCCACCCTGATCGGCATCGAGTTTGACGAAAATACCGAATGGGGTCAGCTCACCGTGCTGGAACTCAAACTGCTGATCCAGCTGGCCTTGCAGCAATTCGAAGAAGCGCATGAACTGGTCGGCGCCTTTTTGCAATACAACGACAACACTGTCGAGCGAAAGCTGTTTTACCAGGCCATGAACGTGGTGCTGGAAGTGCTGCTCGACGACGAACTGGAACTGAACGACTACATCGTCAACTTCCGCCGCATGTATGGCAATGAGCGCATGGATGCCGTGACCGGTTCAGTCGACGGCAGCGTACGCTTCTTCGGCCTGACGCCAACCAGCATGAAACTGGAAGGCCTGGAACGCCACGAACGCCTGATCGACAGCTACAAGAAATTGCATGTGGCGCGGGGCAAGGCGGGGGCTAAAGCCAGCTAGGTTCTCGGCTGTGGCTGGATCTGCAAGAGTAATTTTTATCCCTGGCATGTGTTTTATGCCAGGGTGTCAGCCGCTCGACAGGATCATCGAATGGCGTGGTAAACCCCAGGTCATTCGCTGCGATAACGGCCCCGAGTACATCAGCGCCGTGACGCTGGCCTGGGCCGCCAAGCGCGACATACGCATCGACTTCATCCAGCCTGGCCAGCCGCAGCAGAATGCTTATGTCGAGCGCTATAACCGCACGGTGCGCTACGACTGGCTGGCCCATCACCTGTTTGAAACGCTCGATGAGATCCAGGATTTTGCAACCCGCTGGCTGTGGACTTACAATCACGACCGGCCCAACATGGCACTTGGCGGCATCACACCAAAACAGAAGCTTGCCTTGGCCGCTTAACCTCTACTTTTAGCGCGCTCTAAAAATGGGGGGATTACCGGATTACATGTGGCTCTACCGGAACGACTATCCATGGCTGAAGGAGGCGATCACACAGCATGCGCGCCCACCGAAACCAGCAATGCAAAAGGTGAAGTGGGAAGAGCGCGACCAGCTGCTTGCCGCGCAGGTCCGCGATCATGCTGCTTTGCTTTATCAAACCGATGTCAGCACGCGGATCTCCGCAACGTTGTTGGCTAGGGCAACAGGCAAACAAGCGTTGATTGAGAAGTTTTTCATGAAATTGCCCCTCACGACACGAACCATCCAGCTGCAGGAAGAGACCGTCGAAGCATTTCAATGCCGTCGCATAGGCCGAATCGTCGACAAAAGCCACGCCAGGGGGGAAGTACTCCCTCGCTGGCGTATCCCGCGAATTGCCGGACTGGTTCCGCCCTTGGCGCCTGCCGTGGAAGAGAAACTGACGGCACTACTTAAATCCTCACGATGTGACGATCGATCACTGTAAGGGCCGCTCATTGCGTTCGGTGTAGCGATCGGCCAGGTAATCGGAGCGCCCAGGCGTCAACAAGGTCATCTTGATTGGTTCTTTCATGACGTCGACCACGCAGTCTATCCACGCGATCCCCCCTGAATATCCTCCTCCATTTCAGATGTCTCACGCCTAATTTTGCGTTTAAACATCCGATCAATCATTACTTCCGTCATCGTAGTGACGTTATCAATCCCGTACATGGTCAAGATTTCACGCTTATAGGCCAGTGATGTCGTGTCGAAATTCAGGATGTAGCTTTGAGCGGCGTTCCCACGCTTGGCCTCATGGAAGGTTCTGGCGAATGATTTGACCTCTTTTACAGTGAGATCCAATCCAAAACGCCGCGCCAGCACTTGGAGAGTCTTATCCAGATGGTGCAGCTGCTTCAGCGCATCGTCGTCAATTTGAGAAAAATAGAAAACCCAGCCCTTTCTGACCCCTTCGGTGATACAACCTGTAGCACGGAGATTAAGGCGCCATAAGCAAATCTTTTTCGCTTTGTCCAGCAGATAAAGCTGTTTAAACGGGTTTATCTCTGCCTTGGCAGAGTCACATCGATACTTGTATGTAGTAAGTATTTTTGCGATAGACGCTTCCACGCGGCGAATCGAGTCGATTCTGACGGACGCAACACCAGCATTGAATTCGTATCCGAGGAAGTGAAATTGCTCGCATATTTCACCGACTGAGGACTTGCCTGTGTTCCCAATTTCATGCGTCTCGAGTAGGTACTTTTCCCACATGCGCGCACGAAATTTTTCGGCCAAAATAGTTGGGTCTTCTTTCGTCAGCACCAGGACATCATCGACGTAACGATGATAGACAACATCAGGCAAGGCCCGTGCCCACCCATCAAACTCAGAAAGATAAATCTCGGCAAGAATATTCGAGATGGATAATCCTTGGGGTACACCTTTTTTTTCGATGGGGCGCATACGATCCGGAAATGCGACAGTCGGAGATGTGATCGCTGCGCTGATGAGCGCGCGGATCTCAGGTTTGCGTATCTTACGATGGAGTAACCGCATCAAAACGGAGTGCTCAATTGTAGGATAAAATGTTTTCACGTCCAGTTTGATGAAGTGGGAAAACCCGCCATTCTTCAAGCACGTCCGAATCTCTGCGATAGTGTGCTGAGGTAGCTTGATACTCAGCTGTTCGGCGAAGGTGTATTTCAGTACATTGCACAGTGCCCTAAGCGTTAGCCGATCGCGAAAAGTTGGGATAGAAATGACCCTGGGAATCTTGTTGGCGCCCTTCGAGATCAGCTTTTCCTTGTACTGAGAGAATTTATATTTTCCCGCAGTTGCTTTCGTCGAAATCAAATCGATTTCTTTCTCAAGATTACTCTCGAAGATCGCCCTACTGAGTCGATCAACACCAATTGCCCCGGTCAATGATATATGGCTGCTGTACAGCAAGTTTAGCTGCTCTCGACTGTATTCCTTGGCGAACTGCTTTGCCGCCGTCATCGAAACGCAAACCACAGAACAGCTGCCACAGGCGCAGCATAGGCAATTGCAAGGCCGACTAGGCGCCAAGTGCGCCACCAGTAATAGCGTACGTAATCTTGGCTAGTAGGGTACCGTGAAGACAGTCCAGCGCGGGCTAACACGCGTGCACGAATATCGTCTAATTCGGCATGATTTTCAACGTCGCGAAGGATTTTATTGTAGTCATCTGTCAGCTTCATAAACTCCTGTTCGCTGCCTGGCCCGTCTTGCCTGCCGGCCAAGGATTTTAATTGGTCTTTGTAGTGGTTTAATGTACCCGGACACTGATTTAGGCGAGAATGCTCGCCATGGAGAGGTGTTTGATGAGCAAGCAAAGACGTACGTTTTCCCCT
>NZ_JACHCL010000008.1 GCF_014200725.1 Janthinobacterium silvisoli | reverse complement strand
CTGGATACGGCCACATCAGTTCAATCACGGATTGGCACCGGCCGTCACCGAAGAAAAACTTAACGTAGTGTCCGGGATGGGTTGACCACTACAAATAGACGCTGCCAAGGGAGCGAAATAGGGATTTCTTCTTTGAGAAGTTGGCCGATAACTAGTCCCTTAGTCGTATCCTCGGACGCGTAAAGGGCCTTGACTGCGGATTCTTGCATGAGGAAGGCAGAGTCCTTGATCATAGGAAGGAACTTGATACCTTCTCTGAATCGCCCATCCTCTAGATATCCAATTGGTTTTACCTCGACCCGTCGGACAAAATATGAGCTTGCACCGTCGCCCTCGACTCTGCGTTCATCCAGGTATTCACCTTGTACTAGGCATACGATGTCCCTGAACCCACGCTGTATAGACAAATATTCCCGGATCGACACGCCTTTGTATTTTTCGCCATGCAAGAACAGTGTGTCGCGGTTCGATTCTTCAAAGATGCGAATCGAAATCTTGGTCCCTTCGACCGCGACGACCTCGCCAACACGAATAGTCATTCGGCCACCCCTTCAGCCAAAGCGGCCTTGGCACTCACTGCCGTTGGTGACGCTGTGAAAACCTGTTCATTGAATGCTGTGAAATCTAGCGGATCATCGAGCACGATGGTCTGCACATTCGGAAACTCAGCAAAGTACCCGTCAATAGTAGCCTTCGCGCCCGCGCTGTAACAGCACACGTAGACTTGAAGTGAAGGATTCGACAGGGATCGCCGAACCAACTGACGAATATGTTCATCCGCAAATGAAAACCCAAAGGTCAACAATACTGCATGAGGCTTCTCAAGCTCATAGCTAAGGTAGCGGAGCATCTGGTAATAGTGCTCTTCGAAGACGGTTTCGTGGAACTTCCACTTGGTAGGGTTGACGATAGGCAGCAAATCGTATTTCTCCCAAAACGCAGAAGTCTCTTTACCAACAAACTTCACATCAGGAAGATCATCTACCTCCTTTGTTGGGTCAAGCAGAACATTTGAAAATTCATCACACTTTGCAAACCCGCCTGAAGTCACGAGCCTTTCCCCGTTGCTGGTGAGGTAGTTGACCTGAATGCGATCTGCATCTTTGAACCAATAATTGGAACCATGCAAGTGGATCAAGTTAATTTGCGAAACTTCGTTTCGATGTCGCCCGAAGATCCCGGTTTGCGTCGTCATCGTACTGAAATTCCTGGCGTCGAGATATCGACGCTTGAAACCGGTTGTCCCATCATTCAAGTAGAACTCATGCTTGCGCTCTTTCCATAGCTCCTCGGCCGCATGAGCAAGGCATCCATCGTAGTTTGTTGTGAATAGGTTGCATACCTTGCGCTGATCGGCCTTTTTTCGCCTTAACAGCAAGAGCAACGAACCGAGAAATCGCCGGTAATTTTCCAATACCTCCGCATGGACAGCGTTTACCGTCGCCCCAGTGTAATCAAACGCCAGCACAGGTTCGATGCACGTTTTGTAGTAGTGCATGAACAACGCGGAATAACGCGGGTCAGTTCGATCCTGAAACAAGGTGGCCAGTGACTCAACCGTGGTATTTGCGCCATCATTCGATTTGATACCAAGTTCAAGCGTTGGGAATAAGCCATATGATGCCCCGGAACCGATCAAGATATTAATATTTTGATCGCAAAGATCGATAAAGCTAAATGTTGATGTCATTGGGAGAAACCTATTCTAAGATTAATATGATTAAAATTAATATTATTATCGAGATATTTCTTAAGGTAACCGAAAAGATGCCTTTCTACCAAATTGCGAGAAGCTGTGCATCCCAGTTGCAAGTTTCTAAAAAGGCAGCAAAATTAACGGCTTGAATGCGGCATGGGCAAATGCATAAACTACTGTATTTATACGCAGTATAGAGAGGGGGAATTACCAAGCGATCTGGACGAAATTATGCGTCGGGATGCGGAAACATAAGAAGCTCGAGAGATACTAGAGCATAATCACCGACTTCCTATTGCTTTGTGAACTGTGCGAAACAGAGGGCTTGCTGGTGGCTATCTGCCCGCGAATGCCTCGCACCGTAGCGACCCTAGTATTCACATTGGCTCGATTTCCAAGCCGTGCCCCGGTAGCCACCATTCGGAGAACACCTTATCAAGAGCATAGCGCTCGCGTTGATCGTTAGTGCACGCCTTGGCTAGGCTGAACACGTTCTTCATTCTCGCCAGTTGCTCGCCAGGAGTCGAAGTTGCCCGAGGCTGTAAGTTATCGATCACGCCGATGACCCGGTCAAAAACCTCCTTTGGAAGTTCATCGGGGGCCACACTAAAGCTGGTAATTCCGTTGTGCGTCATTACTGGCGGAATTGCCCGAAAAATGACCCGATGTAGCGCCTTATCTCCAGTTGCCAACGTGGAATGGTTTCCGATTGAATATCCAAGCTGGCGCAGCACTGGTAGCATGAGCCACATATTCAGGTCGCCAGCGCGGTTACGGAGGTACGGTACGTTCATGTAGTCGCTCTCGTCTTTTTTAGACGGCTGAAATTCTAAGAAAGATGAGAGGTACGAATAGGCAGGTTTAGAGTCACTTTTAAACTTGAACGATTGTTGTTTTTTTAGTGCTACTCCCAGCGCCGTCAGCGCTATCGCGCCCATGAAGCGGGGAATGTCGGTCTGCCCCATTTCAGTCAAGCGCATCAGCGATTCATCGACTGACAACTTCTGAGAGAGCAGATTCTTCATAATAGCGACGAATGGAATTACCGAGCTGAATTGCCTGCGAAGTGCCTTTTCGTTCTTCATTATCAGCTGAACTTGATCGCTTCCATAGCCCGTGCGGAATTTGACACCGTACCGTGCAAGGTTGTCGATCCAGTCGTTGATACGGGCCTCTGGTTCTTCACGGAAGCAGGGATTCGAAAACCACTGCTCTTGAATTGCCATCCAAGGATTTACGACGCAATCGCGAAGCAGATTTTCAGGTAGTTCGGATAGCCATTGAGGTCTAGTTAAGGCATTGTTATCTAGAAAGAGCTCAAGTGCTCCTTGGCGCTGTTCAACATTTAGGAACGGCCAAATTACGGCGGTTCCTGACTCGGTGCGGTGACAGCGGCGAAGAAAGGGGATGGCTTCGTTCATACGTGAAAGTGGATTTGTAAGTTGAAGTAGGGATATATTTTTCGCAATGCTACTCTGCAACGAGTGGCTGAATATGGGAATTATAACAATCTAATCTATCTGATAACTGTTATCCAATAAGTCTGAGCTACCACGCCTTAGTTGCGGCCTGTAGTGTCTGGACGCAAGCCTCGATATTCCTTCGGGTCACCACTCATGAGATAGCGCCGCTCGACCCGTAGGGTTAGATAGTTCTTCAGCGCTGCAACAAGATCAACGGTGGCGACGACCTTTAGTCACAACCGCCCGAAGCACTCCCCCCGCACGCCAGATTTCAACTGAAACAATCTTTCGATAGCCGGAAACATGGCTGTCTTCCTGGGGTCTTATTCTGTACTCATGGCATCGGCCATTCAAGTCCAGAAAGCGAGGCTTATCATGAAAACCAGGATTCCTTTACTTATTCCATTCATTGCCGTCGGCCTTGCCAGCGTCTGCAGCGCAGCGCTGGCGACCGAGTACGGCAACGTCGTCTCCAGCACGCCTGTGACGGCGCAAGTGGCCGTACCGCAGCAAAGCTGCAAGAACGTCACCCAAGTGCGCGCCCCGGAAACGTCGGGTGGCGGCGCGGTGGCGGGCGCGCTGATCGGTGGCCTGGCCGGCAATGCGATCGGCGGCGGCGCTGGCCGCGCGCTGGCGACCGGCCTCGGCGTGGTGGCTGGTGCGATTACCGGCAACAACATTGAAGCGGCCAACACGCCGCCGCAACAAGTCAATAGCCTGGTGTGCCAGAACGGCGCCAGCTACGTCAACCGGGTGATTGGCTACGACGTCACCTATGACTATCAAGGCCAGCGCTACCAGGCCCGCGTGCCGCAAGACCCGGGCGAGCGCATCGCCGTCAACGTCTCCGTGACGGCCAGCGGCGACACCTCGTCACCCGCTGTGATGCAGCAGCAAGTGGTGCCTGTGGTCAATCCCGTCAGCACCACCGTGTATGTCGATAACTCCGACTTTGGCTGGTACCCAGCGTATGGTTACTACGGGTATGGGAGCTTCGGCCGGCCGGTGATCGGCATAGGCGCGCACTTTGGCGGCGGCTTCCACCACGGGCGTCGCTTCTGATCCGGGGCGCCGTTGCCGCCATCGGGCGGCAGCGGCGCCGTTGTTACGCACCCGGCTATCAAAAACATGGGTCGCGTGTAGACTTTGACATTGTAAAAAAGAAATTTTTAGGGGTAATAGATGACGCGTTCTGCCCAAACCGTTTTTCCTGTGCGCGCCGAGGGGCGCATTCTGCCTTGGCTGCTGGTGGCCTTGCTGGCCGTTGCCGGCGCTGGCGGCTGGTGGTGGCACTCCCATCAACAGGCCCAGGGCCAGGCTGCAGGCCAGTCGCATGAAGGTGGCGGGGGGCGCGCACATGGCCAGGGAGGGCCAGGGGGCAGGGCCGCGCCGCCATCGCCGGTTTCCGTGCAAGTGGCGCGCAAGCAAGATATCCGCGTGCTGGTCACGGCGATAGGCAATATTGCCGCCTCGAATACCGCCATCGTGCACGCCCAGGTCAGCGGCGTGCTGCAGCGCCTCGATTTTGTCGAAGGCCAGCAGGTGAAGGCGGGCCAGCAACTGGCGCAAATCGATCCGCGCTCGTTCCAGGCTAGCCTGGACCAGTCGCAAGGCGCGCTGCTGCGCGACCAGGCGCAGCTGGAAAACGCCAGGATCGATCTGGTCCGCTACCAAGGTTTGCTGGCCAAGGATGCGATTCCGAAACAACAGCTCGATACCCAGGTCGCGCTGGTGCATCAACTGGAAGGCACGGTGAAACTGGACCAGGCCGCCGTCGCCAGCGCCCAGCTGCAATTGTCCTACACCCGCGTGACGGCGCCCATCTCGGGCCGGGTGGGCCTCAAGCAGGTCGACCTGGGCAATGTGATCCAGCCTACGGATGCGAATGGCGTGGTGATCATCACGCAAACCCGGCCCATCGCCCTGACGTTTGCCGTGCCGGCCAGCAATATCCCCGTAATTTCAAAGCGCCTGCACGGCGGCGTGGCGATGCCCGTGCAAGCGTTTGACCGTGGCGGCAAGCAGCCGCTGGCCGTGGGCACGGTGGCCACCGTCGACAATAGCATCGATGTGACGACTGACACCATCAAGGTCAAGGCGCTGTTCCCGAATCTCGATGACAGCCTGTTCCCGAACCAGGCCGTCAACGTGACCTTGCAGCTCGACACCCTGCACGATGTGCTGGCAGTGCCGCAGGCGGCCGTGCTGCGCGGCGCGCAGGGCGCCTATGTGTATGTGGTGGGGGCGGATAACAAAGTCAGCGTGCATGTGGTGCAGCCAGGCGCGGCCGATGCCAGCTGGGTAGCGGTGCAAGGCGATCTGCAGGCCGGTGACCGGGTAGTGATCGATGGCGGCGACCGCTTGCGGCCCGGCGCCACGGTGGAGGTGATTACAGCGCAGGCGCAGCACCATGCCGCCCCGGCAGTTGCACACTGAGTAGCGGGAACCACGCATGAATCCCTCGAAGATTTTTATTGAACGGCCGGTGGCCACGGCGCTGCTGATGGTGGCGATCCTGCTGGCCGGCATGCTGGCTTACCGGCTGCTGCCGCTGTCGGCCTTGCCGGAAGTCGATTACCCCACGATAGAAGTGACCACCCTGTATCCGGGCGCCAGTCCGGACGTGATGTCGACCACCGTGACGGCGCCGCTGGAACGCCAGTTCGGCCAGATGCCGGGCCTGAGCCAGATGACGTCGACCAGTTCCGGCGGCGCTTCCGTGATCACCTTGCGCTTTTCGCTGGGCTTGTCGCTGGACGTGGCTGAACAAGAGGTGCAGGCCGCCATCAATGCGGGCAGCAATCTGCTGCCGACCGACTTGCCCATGCCGCCCGTTTACAGCAAGGTCAATCCGGCCGATGCGCCCGTGCTGACCATCGCCATCACGTCGCCCACCATGGCGGTGACGGCCGTGCACGACCTGGTGGAAAACCGGCTGGCGCCCAAGCTGTCGCAAGTCGATGGCGTGGGGCTGGTCAGCATTGCCGGTGGACGCAGGCCCGCCGTGCGCATCCGCGCCAATCCGCAGGCGCTGACCAACCTGGGCCTGGCGCTCGACGATGTGCGCACCGCCATCGTGGCTGCCAACGTCAACCAGGCCAAGGGCAGTTTTGACGGCGCCCAGCGCGCGTCCACCATCGACGCCAACGATCAGCTGAAATCGGCGGCCGAATACCAGGACGTGATCATCGCCTGGAAAAATGGCAATCCCCTGCGCCTGAAAGACGTGGCCAGCGTGGTTGATGACGCTGAAAACCTGCACCTGGCTGCCTGGTCCGACCGCACGCCAGGCGTGATCCTGAACGTGCAGCGCCAGCCTGGCGCCAACGTGATCCAGACCGTGGAAAGAGTGCGCGCGCTGCTGCCCAAGCTGCAAGCCTCGCTGCCGCAGGCTATGCAGGTGCAGGTGATCGCCGACCGCACGACCACTATCCGCGCCTCGGTCGATGACACGCAGTTCGAACTGATGCTGTCGATTGCGCTGGTCATCATGGTGATCTTCCTGTTCCTGCGCAGCGCCAGCGCCACCGTGATCCCCAGCGTGGCCGTGCCGCTCTCCTTGGTGGGCACGTTTGGCGTGATTTACCTGGCCGGTTTTTCCATCAACAACCTGACCCTGATGGCGCTGACGATTTCCACCGGCTTCGTGGTCGATGACGCCATCGTCATGATCGAAAATATCGCCCGCTACGTGGAAGAGGGTGAAACGCCGATGGCGGCCGCACTGAAAGGCAGCAAACAGATCGGCTTTACCATCATTTCGCTGACGATTTCGCTGCTGGCCGTGCTGATCCCGCTGCTGTTCATGGGCGACGTGGTGGGCCGCTTGTTCCATGAATTTGCCATCACCCTGGCCGTGGCCATCCTGATTTCCGCCTTCGTGTCGCTGACCCTGACGCCGATGATGAGCGCGCGCCTGCTGCGCCCCGAGCACGAACGGCGCCAGACGCGCCTGGGCGCCTGGAGCGAACGCAGTTTCAATGCACTGGTCAGCCGCTACGGCGTGGCGCTGGACTGGGTATTGAACCGCCCGCGCATGGCGATGCTGGTGTTTGCGGCGACGCTGGTCTTGACCGGCTTGCTGTACGTGATCGTGCCGAAGGGCTTTTTCCCCGTGCAGGATACAGGCTTGCTGCAAGTGATCACGGAAGCGACGCAAACCACCTCGTTTGACGCCATGGGCAAGCGCCAGCAGGCGATCGCCGATATCATCCTGCGCGATCCCGATGTCGATCACCTGGCCTCCTTTATCGGCGTCGATGGCGACAACCCCACGCTCAACACGGGCCGCATGCAGGTCACGCTCAAGCCGTTTGCCGACCGTAGTGCGGCCGCGCCCGAGATCATCCGCCGCCTGACGGCCAGCACTTCGCATGTGCCGGGCATCACCGCCTATTTCCAGGCGGTGCAAGACCTGACCATCGAAGACCGCATTTCAAAGACGCAGTACCAGTTCCTGCTCAGTTCACCAGACCAGGCCCAGTTGAGCGCTGCCGCCACCAGCCTGCTGGCCAAATTGAAAACCCTGCCGGACCTGGCCGACGTGGCCAGCGACTTGCAGCAGCAGGGCCAGCAAGCCTATGTGCAGATCGACCGCGAAGCGGCCGGCCGCCTGGGCGTGACGGTTTCGTCCATAGATACGGCGCTGTATAACGCGTTTGGCCAGCGTTTGATTTCCACCATTTACACGCAAACGTCCCAATACCGCGTGGTGCTGGAAGCAGCCGGTGGCGCCGATGGCGGGCCGGACGCCATCGGCGGCCTGTACGTGCCCGGTTCCAGCGTCAACGCCGCTGGCGTCACGACGGTGGTGCAAGTGCCGCTCGCTTCGGTGGCGCACATCGTCAACCGGCTCGCGCCGCTGGCCGTCAATCATGTGGGCCAGTTCCCGGCCGTGACGATATCGTTCAACCTGGCGCCCGGCGCGGCGCTGGGCCATGCGGTTGACGCCATCAAGGCGCAGGAAGCGTCCTTGCATTTCCCGGCCAGCGTGGAAACCAGCTTCCAGGGCGCGGCGGCAGCCTTCCAGGCTTCATTGAGCAGTACCGTGATGCTGATCCTGGCTGCCGTGGTCACCATGTATATCGTGCTGGGCGTGCTGTATGAAAGCTATATTCACCCGCTGACGATTTTGTCGACGCTGCCGTCGGCCGGCCTGGGCGCGCTGCTGGCCTTGCTGGTGGCGCGCGAAGACCTGGGCATCGTGGCCATCATCGGCATCGTGCTCTTGATCGGTATCGTCAAGAAGAACGCCATCATGATGATCGACTTCGCCCTGTATGCCGAGCGCGAGGAAGGCATGGCGCCGCGCCAGGCCATCCACCAGGCTTGTTTGCTGCGTTTCCGTCCTATCCTGATGACTACCATGGCCGCCTTGCTGGGCGCCTTGCCGCTGATGCTGGGCACGGGCGTGGGCCATGAGCTGCGCCATCCGCTGGGCGTGACCATGGTGGGTGGCTTGCTGGTCAGCCAGTTGCTGACCCTGTTTTCCACGCCGGTAATTTACCTGGGCTTCGCCGCCTGGGCAAAATCGTTTGCCGACTGGCGTGCGCGCCGCGCGGCGGCACGGTCTGGGCAGGACGCAGGGAGCGCTGCATGAATATTTCAGCGCCATTTATCGCGCGGCCCGTCGCCACCACCTTGCTGACCCTGGCCGTGGCGCTGGCCGGGGTGCTGGGTTTCATGCTACTGCCCATCGCACCCTTGCCGCAAGTGGATTTCCCCACCATTTCGGTCAGCGCCAGCCTGCCTGGCGCCAGCCCCGACACCATGGCGGCCACCGTGGCCACGCCGCTCGAGCGGTCACTGGGCAGCATCGCCGGCGTCAATGAAATCACGTCGCGCTCATCCCTGGGCTCGACCAGCATCACCATGCAGTTTGAACTGGACCGCGACATCGATGGCGCGGCGCGCGACGTGCAGGCGGCGATCAACGCGGCCCGCACCTTGCTGCCGACCGGCTTGCCCAGCAACCCCACTTACCGCAAAGTGAACCCGGCCGACGCGCCCATCATGATCCTGGCGCTGACCTCGTCGACCCTGACGCGCGGCCAGATGTATGACGCGGCATCCACCGTGCTGGCCCAGCGTTTGTCGCAAGTGCAGGGCATCGGCCAGGTGAACGTGGGCGGCGGCGCCTTGCCGGCCGTGCGCGTGGAACTGGACCCGGACAAGCTGGCCGCCAAGAGCATCGGCATCGACACCGTGCGCACGGCGATAACATCCACCAATGCCAACCGGCCCAAGGGCGCGGTGGAGCAGGATGGCCAGAGCTGGCAAATCGGCGCCAACGACCAGGCGCGCACGGCGGCCGACTATGCGCCAGTGCTGCTCAGCTACCGCGATGGCGCTGCCGTGCGCCTGCGCGATGTGGCCACCTTGACCGATTCGGTGCAGGATGTGCGCAATTACGGCGTGGCCAATGGCAAGCCGGCGATTGCGCTGTTCCTGCTCAAGCAGCCGGGCGCCAATATCATCGAGACGGTGGAACGGGTGCGCGCCTTGCTGCCACAGCTGCAAGCCTCGATCCCGGCCGCCATCGACATGAACGTCATCAGCGACCGCACACCGACCATCCGCGCCTCGCTGCGTGAAGTGGAGCGCTCGCTGGCGATTGCCATTGGCCTGGTGGTGCTGGTGGTGCTGGCTTTTTTGCGCAACTGGCGCGCCGCCGTGCTGCCTGCCGTCGCCGTGCCCGTCTCGCTGGCGGGGACTTTGGGCGTGATGTATTTGTGCGGCTACAGCCTGGATAACCTGTCGGCCATGGCGCTGACGGTGGCCACCGGTTTTGTGGTCGATGACGCCATCGTGGTGCTGGAAAATATCTCGCGCCATATGGAACAGGGCATGGGCGCGCGCGAAGCAGCCTTGAAGGGCGCGCGTGAAATCGGCTTCACGGTGGTGTCCATCAGTATCAGCCTGATCGCCGTGTTCATCCCGCTGCTGCTGATGGGCGGCGTGGTGGGGCGGCTGTTCCGCGAATTTGCCGTGGTGCTGTCGACGGCGATCCTGATTTCCATGTTCGTCTCGCTGAGCACCACGCCCATGATGGCGTCGGTGCTGCTCAAGCCGCCCACGCACAAGCGGCCGGGGAAGGTGGGCGCGGCGCTGGCACGGGCCAGCCGGCGCCTGATGCGCGGCTACCGGCGTTCGCTGGCCTGGACCTTGCGCCACCAGCCGGTGGCCATCATCGCCCTGCTGGCGGTGATCGGCCTGAACGTGTTCCTGTACACGGCCATCCCCAAGACCTTCTTTCCACAGCAGGATACAGGCGTGATCGTGGGCAGTGTGCAAGCCGACCAGGGCAGCTCCTTCCAGATCATGCAGCAGCGGGTAGACCGCTTCGTGAAGATTTTGCGCGCCGACCCGGCGGTGGCCAATGTCAGCGGTTCCACCGGCGGCAACCAGATCAATACGGCCAACTTTTATATCACGTTAAAACCGCTGGCCGAGCGCAAGCTGGCGGTGGACGCGGTGGTGGCGCGCCTGCGCGGCCGGCTGTCGCATGAACCGGGCGCCAATCTGTTCCTGGTGCCGGTGCAGGATATCCGCATCGGTGGGCGGCAAGCCAACGCGCAGTACCAATACACTTTGCAGGGCGACGATATCGACACCTTGCGCACCTGGGAGCCGCGTATCCGCAATGCGCTGGTCAAGCTGCCCGAGCTGACCGATGTCAATAGCGACCAGCAGGACAAGGGCGCGCAAACGGCGCTGCAGGTGGACCGCGATGCGGCGGCCCGCCTGGGCGTGAGCATGACCACTCTGGACAACACCTTGAACGACGCCTTCGGCCAGCGCCAGGTGGGGGTGATCTACAACCCGTTGAACCAGTACCGCGTGGTGATGGAGCTGGCCAGCCCGTATCTGCAAGGGCCGGAAACCCTGAACAAGCTGTATGTGAGCAGCGCTTCGGGCGCGCAAGTGCCGCTGTCCGCGTTTGCCACGATTGCGCCGCGCAATACGCCGCTGTCTGTCAACCACCAGGGCGGCAGCCCGGCGTCCACCGTCAGTTTCAACCTGCCGCTGAATATGTCGCTGTCCGAGGCGACCGGCGCCATCGACAAGGCCATGCAGGGCCTGGGCTTGCCGGCGTCCGTGCGCGGCAGTTTCCAGGGCACGGCCAACGCTTTTCAACAGTCCTTGTCCTCGCAGCCTATCCTGATCGCGGCGGCCATCGTCACGGTCTATCTGGTATTGGGCATGCTGTATGAAAGCCTGGTCCACCCGATCACCATCCTGTCGACCCTGCCGTCGGCCGGCGTGGGCGCCTTGCTGGCCCTGATGCTGTTCAAGACACAGTTTTCCATCATCGCCCTGATCGGCGTGATCCTCTTGATCGGCATCGTCAAGAAAAACGCCATCATGATGATCGACTTCGCCATCACGCGCCAGCGGGCCGGCCATATGGGGGCGGGAGCCGCCATTTTCCGTGCCGCCAACCTGCGCTTGCGTCCCATTTTGATGACGACGGTGGCGGCCATCTTTGGCGCCATCCCGCTGGCCGTGGGCAGCGGCGACGGTGCGGAACTGCGCCAGCCGCTGGGTATCGCCATCGTAGGCGGCCTGATTTTGAGCCAGTTGCTGACCCTGTACACCACGCCTGTCGTGTATGTGCTGATGGACCGTTTCCGCCGCCAGGGCAGTAAAGCTGTACCGGCGCCAGACGTTGATCCCTCCCATTCCACCCTTATTGCCAGGTAGCGCCATGCATAACCGTGTTCTTCACCTCCCTCGTTTTGTTTTTTGCCTGCCCTTGCTGCTGTCGGCCTGCGCCGTGACGCGCGTGGCGCCGCCACCGCCCGTTACCGCACCCGCCGCATTCAAGGAAGACACGCCATGGCAGCGCGGCACCGGCGCCGCTGCTACGGCCGCCATTCCTGACGACTGGTGGACCTTGTTTGGCGACCCGCAGCTCAATGCACTCGAAGCGCGCCTGATCGTCGGCAATGAAAACCTGAAATCGCTGGCGGCCCAGCTGGCCAGCGCCCGCGCCGCGGTCGAAGCGAGCCGCAGCGCCCTGTATCCCACCTTGTCGGTGTCGGCTGGCGCCGCCCGCGATGGTAATCCCGCGCAGACGACTGGCAATGGCGGCAGCATCAGCAATACCGCCAACAGCATTACCTTGGGCGCCAACGCCGCGTGGGAAGTTGACCTGTGGGGCCGGCTGTCGCAAGCCAGTGAAGGTGCGCAGGCCAGTGCGCAAGCGAGCTTTGATGATCTGGCGGCGGCCCGTCTGTCGGCCCAGGCTACCTTGGCGCAAACCTATTTTTCGCTGCGCACCAGCGACGCGCAGCTCGATTTGCTGACGCGCAGCGTGGCCGCTTATCAGCGCTCGCTCGATTTGACGTTAGCCCGCTACGATGGCGGCGTGGCGGCGCGCAGCGACGTGCTGCAGGCGCAGACCCAGCTCAAGAGCGCCCAGGCCCAGCAAGCCGATATGGCCGCTCAGCGGGCCACGCTGGAACACGCGATCGCCGTTCTGCTGGGTATTGCGCCGAGCGCCCTGGAAGTGGCGGGCGTGGCGGGCCTGCCTGCCGTGCCGCCGGTGCCGGAACTGCTGCCGTCCACCTTGCTGGAGCGGCGGCCCGATATCGCCGCGGCCCAGCGCCGCGTGGCGGCCGCCTACGCGCAAATCGGCGTGGCCGACGCCAGTTATTTCCCCGCGCTGTCGCTGTCGGCCAGCGCCGGCTACCGCAATACCTCGCTTTCGAACCTGGTCAGCGCACCCAATTTCCTCTGGTCGCTGGGCTCCAGCCTGACCGAAGCGATTTTCGATGGCGGACAGCGCAAGCTGGCCAGCGCGCAGGCGAGGGCGGCGGCGGACCAGGCCACCAGCACCTATCGGCAATCGGTCCTGACGGCCTTGCAGGAAGTCGAGGATAACCTGGTGCTGACCAGGCGCTTGCAGGAAGAAGTGGCTTACCAGACCGACGCCGTGGCGGCGGCGCAGCGCAACCTGGCCATCACCAACGACCAGTATGCGGGCGGCACGGTCAGCTATCTGAATGTGGTCACGGCGCAAACGGCGGCCTACACCAGCGAAAGCAGCTTGTTGTCGGTGCAGAACCGCCAATTGGCGGCCACGGCGATCCTGCTGAAAAATATAGCAGGACGCTGGGAGGTTGACGCACCGGCTCCTGCTCCAGCGCCTCGGAGCTAACGCTTGACCGAGCTGCTTTGTGTCAATTGTCATCATGTTTTTGCTAACAGAAACATGTTCGACATGGCAGCGGAGCAAGATGGAATCAGATGCAGCGCTACGGTGCATCGCTTCCACCTTCAAGGAGAATGATCATGAACGTCGATTATCAAATCAGCAGCTCACGCTCCCACGCCATCTGCGCCGTGATCGCCCTGGCCGCCACGGCCGTCCTGATGTGGCTAGTCTTTACGGTAGCTGGCGATTATTACGTGGCCGATGCACAGGCCGCCGCCGTTGCCATGCAAACTGTGGCGCAGCAGGATATCCCCGCCGCCAATATCGTCCATGTCCATCCATAGCGGTGAACAGGCTTATGTTACAGATGACATATTCGAAGGCCCGTACCGACATGGCGAAACGCTGAGAACGGGTGAGAATACACTCAGCGCGCCACTGCCGGCGCGGCCGACAGGAGAACGATATGCCGATTCAGCAGACCGAGCAGAAAACCACGCCACTGGCACCGGGCCAAGATCAAAAGCTGGAAGTCGCTGAGCTGATCGGCGTTGTCTATACGGAAATACCGCCCGTGGAACAGCGCCATCTGCTGTCGCAGATACTCAAGCCCCTGGGATTATTGTCTTTGGCGGCGGTGGCCAATGGGGTGTTTGCCAGGCTGTGGCTGCGCGGCGACAGCCAGCATGAACATCTGCGCCTGGACGATGCGCATAATCTGCCGCCTAGCGACATCGTCACCCTCGTGCATTTCGTGCAGCAGGTGAGCGCTGAAACCATCGAGGGGCTGGCCAGCACCCTGTGCACTTCGCCCACGCTGGTGGGGTCGGCGGCGGCGGCCATGCTGCTGCGGGTGCTGATGCGGCGGATACAGGAGCGCAGCGAAAGGCACCGCGAGGGGCGCCGCGGCGCGCGGCCGGCTGGCGCCCATTGAACACTTTTACACCATCAGAACAGGGTATCGACGTCGCTGGCCAGGCGGTAGCCGGCGCCGCGCTCGGTGACGATCAATTTGGGCGCGGTAGCGTCTTGTTCCATTTTCACGCGCAGGCGGCGGATCTGCACATCGATCGAGCGGTCATAGACTTCCGCCTCGTGCAGGCGCGACAAGGACAGCAGCTGGTCGCGGCTCAGCACGCGCTGGGGCGAGCGGCACAGGGCGTTGAGCAGGCTGAATTCGCCATTCGACAAATCGACCGCCGTGCCATCGGGCGCGGTCAGGCGGCGCGTGCGCAAGTTCAGTTCCCAGCCCGAAAAACGAAACGCGCGGCGGCTGCCATCGCGCTCGGGCAAGGTCGCTTGCACCTGGTAGCGGCGCAGCACGGCGCGCACGCGCGCCAGCAATTCACGGGGGCTGAACGGCTTCGTCACATAGTCGTCGGCACCCAGTTCCAGTCCCATCACCCGGTCCGCTTCTTCATTACGCCCCGTCAGCAGTATGATGGGAACGGTGGCGCGTTCGCGCACCTGGCGCGCCAGCTGCAAGCCGTCTTCGCCGGGCAGTTTCAAGTCCAGCAGCACCAGGTCGACGGCATGCGCTTCGAGCGCGGCAAACATGGCGCTGCCCGTGTGCACGCAAGTGACGCGCATCTCGTTATTACCCAGGTATTCAGCCACCAGTTCGCAAATGGCGGCATCATCGTCCAGCATCAGGATATGCGGCGCAACGGAGTTAGTCATGTTCAGTAATCAATCGTCGGTAGGGGCCAGGGTAGGAGCAAGGTCGGGCATGGATGATATCGTATCAGAAGCGAAGCCCTTGCTGCGCCGGTCCATCTTGCTGGCCCTGATTATTTCTGCCGTCATGATATTGGTGGCAAGCTTGTCGCTGCTGCATTTGCGGCGCGAAGCGATCGATACCCAGGGCCGCGAATTGCGGCTGCTGTCGCTGGCCCTGACGGCCGAAGTGGGGCGCGGCTTGCAGGGCGTGGATGAGGGATTCCGCGCCATGCAGACCGAATTGCGCGAAGGCCGGCTGCCCACCAGCGGCCCGCTGGCAGCGCGCGTGCTGAAAACCCATGTGGACCTGATGCCGATGGTGCAAAACTTGTGGCTGTTCGACGAGCAGGGCCAGGTATTGGCGGCGGCCGACGCCAGCGCCCCGCCGGCCCTGGCCTCGTTTGCGCCATCGCTGGACAGCCTGCAAGGCGACCGGGTCGCCATCAGCCGGCCGTACGCGGCGGCGCCCGGTGCGCCAGCCAAGGTGGCGATGGCGGCGCACTTTCCTGCCGAGGCAGGCCATCCCGGCGGCTGGTTCGTGGCTGCCTTGCCGGCCGAATCGCTGCTGGGGGCGTTTTCCATCGCCTCGCCCGCGCCGGACGCCCGCATGGCTGTATTCCGCACCGATGGCGTGCGCCTGGCCGGCGCCATCGTGGCAGGCGCCAAGATCAGCGAAGAGCAATTGGCGCGCCGCCTGGCCGCCATGCAAGATAGCGCCGTGCGCCACTTTCACGATGACAGCGAACGCCTGGTCGCCATGCACAGCCTGCCCGAGTTTGGCATCGACGTGGTGCTCACGCGCGACCTGGGCGTGATGCTGGTCAGCTGGCGCCAGGCCGTGCGGCTTACCCTGGTGGTGGTGATCTTCCTGATACTCGTGCTGGCCGTCTCCGCCTATTACATTGTGCGCGCCGATACGCGCCGCGCGCGCGCGCAGCAGGCCTTGCAGGCGCAGCAGGCGCGCAGCAGCAAATTCAGTTCGCTGGGGGCGCTGGCAGGCGCCGTTGCCCATGACTTCAACAATGTGCTGGCGGCCATCGTCGGTTATGGCGAGATGGCGCAAGATGCGGCGGTCGAGGGCAGCGCCCAGCGCCGCCACCTGGATATGGTCATCAAGGCGGCCTTGCGCGGCAAGACGCTGGTGGCGCGCATCCTGACTTTCAGCGGCGGCGGCGCGCGCGCGTCCACCTCGTTTGACTTGAAAGCCATCGTCGAAGAAGTGCTGGCCATGCTGGAAGGCTCGCTGCCGGCCGGCGTCACCTTGCAGGGGCAGTTGCAGCTGGACGAGGGCAGGGCCAATGGCGATCCGACCCAGGCTTTCGAAGCCATCATGAATCTGTGCACCAACGCCATGCAGGCGATGCCGTCCGGCGGCGCCCTGACGGTGGCACTGCGCCGCGTGCAAGTGGAGCAGGCGCGCATCCTGTCGCACAGCCGGCTCGAAGCGGGTGCATATCTTGAACTGAGCGTGGCTGACGAAGGCAGGGGCATTTCACCGGAAGTGATGGAGCATCTGTTCGAACCGTTCTTTACCACCCGCGCCAAGGAGGCGGGCACGGGCCTGGGCCTGGCCGTGGTGCATGGCGTGGTGGCGGAATTTGGCGGCGCCATCGATGTGCGCAGCAAGCTGGGGCGCGGTTCCGTATTCACCATCTTCCTGCCCGAATCGACCGATACGGACGATGATGGCCAGCTGGCCGCCCCGCCCACCAGCGATACACCGCAGACCGTCATGGTGATCGACGACGATCCCGACCTGGTGGCGATGGTCGAGGAAATGCTCAAGGATATGGGGTATGACACGGTCGGCTACACGGAGTCCCCGGCCGCCCTGCAAGCCTTGCTGGCAGAACCGCAGCGTTATGCCCTGGTGATCACCGATGAAGTGATGCCTAGCCTGAGCGGCACGGCGCTGGCCCAGGTGGTGCATGCACAGCTGCCCGACTTGCCGCTGGTGTTATTGAGCGGCTATGGCGGCCCCTTGATGGCGGCCAAGGCAACAGCGGCTGGCGTGTCGCAATTGATGCTCAAACCGCTGCGGCGCGAAGAGTTGGTGCAGGTGATGGCGGAATTACTTCCTCATTTATTGCCACGCTTACTGCCGCGCGCCTGATTAACTAGCGTCTAAAATTAATCGACCAGTGCTTGCATGGGGTTTTCCTCCGAGCCCAACAACTGGATGCTGCCCCGGCGCGAGGCGGCCACGGCGGCATTGCCACGCAAACGCAGTTCATGCTCGTAGCGGGCAATGGCAGGCAGCAAGCCGGAATGGCCATGCGCGACGTCCAGCAAGGCTTGCAATAGTGCTGCCGCATCGGCCAGCGCCGTATTGGCGCCCAGGCCGCTGGCCGGACTCATGGCGTGGATGGCGTCGCCCAGCACGGTGATCGCGCTGGTTTTCCAGGCCGGCACGGGCCTGGCGTGGCGGATGGGCGCTACGGTGATGGCGCCGGGATCGGCCAGCTCGAACAGCGCTTGCAAGGCAGGCGACCAGGAGGCCGTGATGCCCGCAATACAGCCCTGCAAATCCTGCTCCATGCCCACGAAGCGCTCGCGCTTGCCTATCATGGCCCAGTACAGATAGTCTGGAATGTCCGTCAAAGCCAAGCCGGGTGGCATGTTGGGCTGCGATGGCATGGCGTCGATCACCATCGCCAGGCCAGGTTCGAACAGCACGGAGGTGTCGGATTGCAACTCCGGCGCGACCCGGTGTGCAGCCGCCGCCATGGCCGTCGTGCCATAGATGCAAACATCTCCCGATTCTTCCGGCCGCACGCCAGGAAAGCGCCAGCCCATGACGGCCGAATGCACGCCATCGGCGCCCACCAGCATATCGGTCAGCACGCCGCTGCCATCCGTAAAGTACACGTCTACCTTGCCGTCGGCCCGCTCCCTGTAGCGGTCGAACGCTTTGCCGAAATGCACGTGTTCGCTGATGCCGGCCAGCAGGATTTCACGCAGGCTCAAGCGGTTGATGCGCAGGTCGGGTTGGCCGTCCTGCTGCCAGTCCTGTAGCCCTTTGTCCTTCAAGGTGGATAGTTGCGCATCGATCATGCCCACGCCGGGCGAGGGCGGGGCGCCGCATTGTTGTAATAGTGCGTTCAGCTGCGGCGGCAGGCAGGCGGCGAGGGCAGCCAGGCCCGTCTGGTCCAGCCGCAGCCGGTAGCCTTGCCGGCGGCTGTCGTTGGCCGCATCCTTTTCGTACACATCGAAGGCGATGCCCGCCTGTTGCAAGCCTTGCGCCAGACACAGTCCGCCGATGCCGGCGCCGATGATGGTGACGTGGGGAGAGTTAGTTGTCATG
Organism: Janthinobacterium silvisoli; assembly: GCF_014200725.1. GTDB lineage: Bacteria > Pseudomonadota > Gammaproteobacteria > Burkholderiales > Burkholderiaceae_D > Janthinobacterium. The sequence goes on along the minus strand of NZ_JACHCL010000008.1, from coordinate 153,565 downwards.
CTGGTCCTTGCTGAAGAGTTTGGATACCGCATTATTCGACAGCAAGCCTCTGGCGTGATAACGTGGTAAAGACATAAAACAATGAATTTGAGCCATGCAGGAACTAGAACAGACCATCCCGGATTTCAGCGAACAGGCCGATGGCCCGCCCTTGATCGTGTTGTGGAGCGATGACGGCCCCAAGAGCCAGTTCCAGCTGGGCACGCGCGAAGTCGATTGGCACCGCCATGTGCGCGGTCAAATGATGTGTGTCGAGAGTGGCGTGGTGCATGTGCGCACACGGCAAGGTTCGTGGATCTTGCCGCCGCACCGGGCCGGCTGGCTGCCGCCGGGGCAGGAACACAAGGTCAGTATAGCCGGGTCTATGAGCGGTTGGAGTCTGCTGCTGGCCCCCGACGCCTGCGCTGGCTTGCCCGCGCAGCCGTGCGTGATCGGCAGTAGCGAGGTGCTGGTCGCCATGGTGCGGCGTGCTGCAACGTGGCCGCAACAAGCGCCATTGACGGCCGCCCAGCAGCGAATGATGGCGGTCCTGCTCGATGAATTGGCTGATGCGCCGCAGGAACCCTTGCATCTGCCCATGCCGGCCGACCGCCGCCTGCTGGCCGTGGCCAAGGCCGTGCTGGCCCAGCCCGACAGCCAGCGCAGCTTGCAGGAATGGGCTTTGTGGGGCGCCATGTCGGCGCGTACCCTGAGCCGGCTGTTTCCTGCCGAAACGGGCATGAGTTTTGCTCAATGGCGCACGCAAGCCGGTTTGCTGCATGCGCTGGAAAGGCTGGCCCATGGCGACGCCGTGGCCGAGATTGCGCACAGCCTCGGTTACGCCACGCCCAGCAACTTTATCGCCATGTTCCGCCGCAGCTTGGGCGTCTCGCCAGGCCGTTATTTCAAGCCTTGAGGCAGCAGTTGCCGCGATTTCTCATACAGCAACTTTGCTTTCGCCTGATCGCCCTTGGCCTGCCAGGCTTCGGCCAGGCTATCCCACACATTGGCCGAGGCAGGAAATAGCACGGTATTGAGTTCAAACACGCGCAGGGCGGCGTCCAGCCCCAGATTTTCGCGCAGCATGTAGCCCGTATTGTTGATGGCCTGTTCCAGCGCCGCTCCCTGCATCGAGCTGCGGGCTTGCAATGATTTCGCTTGTGCGGCACTGTCAAAGGCTGGGGCCAGAGCAGCATGAATCAGTTGTTCGGAAACGACTTCCACCGGGAACTGGTCCGGTGCGGCGGCCGCCATGACGCTATTGACCAGGGTGCGCGACCAGACGTTTTTTGCGCTGCCATTGGTCAGGTAAATGACGGTGTAGCGGTCGCCGTCCAGGCCGCCCCGGTAGGCAATACGGGCGCGCACTTTCGTGCCGCCGTCATGGCCTACTTCATGATAAGGCCCCATTTCACCCGTTTCCCAGCCGGTGGCAAAGCCTCCACGCTGGCCGTTGGCCAGCACAGGCGCTTGCCAGAATTGCTGCAATGCAGTCTTGCCGACCAATTCGCCATTCGTCAGCGCCTGCAGGAAGCTGGCTAGATCGTCCAGCGATATATACAGATCGCTATGGGCATGGGCATATGCCGGCCACACTACTTCTTTACTTTGCTGCAAGGCGCCATCCTTGCCCATATAACTTGTTGCCACACCGGTCTTGGGCAAGGCGGCCGCTCCCAGATACGTGTGTTTCAAGCCCAGCTTTTGGAGGATGCGGTCATCGGCGATGCGCTCATACGGCTTGCCGTAATGGGCTTCGAGCAAGGCCGACAGCACCAGATAATTGGTCTGCGTGTAGCGGGTGTTGGTGCCCGCAGCAAATTGCAGCGTTTGCTCTTTCAGGGCGTCAAATGCTGCCTGCAGGCTGGCGGGAAAGGGGGAGCGCGGCCCATCGTCCCTGGTCTGGGCGGCCCCAAAATACTCGGGCACACCCGACGTGTGATTAAGAAACTGTCGCACGGTAATGTGATGCCAGGCTACCGGCAAGCCGTGCACATACAGGCTGGCCGGCTTGTCCAGTTCGACTTTCCCTTGCTCCGCCAGTTGCATGACCAGGGTGCTGGCAAACAGCTTGCTCAGCGAATACACGGGAAACAGGGTGTCGGCCATGATGTGTTTCCTGGTGGCCAGATTGGCATCACCATCGGCGCCCCTAAATAACACCTTGCCGTCGTGGGCGATGAACACAGCCTGGCCTGCGATGCCGTAGCGCTGGGCATTGAGGTGCATTTGCTGGCTGACGGCTTGCGCCAGGGGCTCTGCCGCATAAGCTGAGTGCGGGACCAGCAAAGCCAATGGCAAGGCGAAGCGGAAGAGGGCACGCGGTATCAAGGAAGTTCCTCATTGAATTTGTTGGCGGAAGAATATCACCATTTGATACTCGGCAGCCACATCCCGATGGTGGCGACAAAGATACCGATACTCATGGCCACGCTGCACAAGACCAGCAAGGCAGTCATGCCAAAGCGGGCGGTAGTGCCGCCATGGGCGCGGCACAGCAGATACAGTTGCAGCACGGCTAACGGCAGCAAATATTGAGCGTAGGACAGAAAACTCAGGAACGGCCCCGTAAAAGTGTCGGGATTAAAACCCGAGGGGCCGCCATGGATGGCTATCCAGAACATCAGGCCGACGCGGAAAAACCATACGCCGCTGACCGCCAGGAAGAGTCGCAAGGCCCAGCGGTTGTGCGCCGCAAAATCGCGCTGCAGGGCGCGCCACAAGGCCAGGCCAGCAAAGAGAAGCACCAGCACGGCGTTCAGGCTGGTGCCCAGGTGCTGGGCCATGTCGCCCACGGCGCCGCGCAGCCAGACCATATACAGGCCGGACAGGGCAGCCACCACCGCGCCAGTCAGGTAGACGCGTCCATTCCAGCGGTGAAACACGGGCGCGCGGCGCCGCACTTGCGGCACCAGTTGCAGCGCGCCGCCCAGCATGATGAGCATGGCCAGCAGCAGATGGGCGCCCGTGACCAGATTGCCGGCCGTATCGCCCGGTACATGGCCATGCGTCATGACATGGTTCCAGCCCTTGAAGTTGCCGCGCACAGCACTGCCGCCATACAGTGCCAGGATATAGACGGCAAAGATGCATTGCCCGATGACGGTGGCCACGAACCAGAAGGTGGTGGCCGACGCCAGGGCGGTGGCTGACCAGGCTTGCAGGCGGGGCCGCGCTGACAAGGTCAAAGTTGCTGAAGTCATTTGTGAGTCCCTGTGAGTTGTTTGATCTTCACGATAGGCAGCCGCCGCCAGACAAACAACGGTGCAAGGGCAAACTTGCGATGAGCGGCGGTTTTCAGGACTTGAATGACGGTAGCAGAGCGGTTATTGTGGCGGGATGCCAAAGATGCCACTCACCTCACTCACATTCACCAGGCGCGGCTTGGCCACGCTGTTGCCGAGCGCCAGGCATGCGCTGATCGTGCTGGTGTTTACCCTGGTGCTGTCGTGGGGGCTGCATCTGTTCAGCGGCACGCCGTATCCGGCCGTGTTCGGGCGCATCGGCTTCCTCGGCGCTGCGCTGCTGCTGGCGTATTCGGTGGCCGGAGTCGTACATCCGCGCTGGTTGTCGCCGTCCCTTGCACGTATCGCGGCCATAGTGGTGACGGCGCCCATCGCGGCCCTGATCACGGCCATCGTCGCCCAGCGCGGCCAGTTTATCGCCCACCTGAGCCAGATGGAAAACCTGATCGGCCACTTGCTGATGGTATTTCTGGCGCTGCTGTTCGGCATTTTGTTTTCCCTGCTGGCCATGCGCCGCGAACGCCATGAGCGCGAGCGGACCGACCGGTTGCAGGCCGAGCTGGAAAAGAATAGGCTCGAGCGCGAATTGCTGGATGCGCGTCTGCGCCTGCTGCAAGCGCAGATCGAGCCGCACTTCCTGTTCAATACCCTGGCCAATGTGGAAGCGCTGGTTGCCTCTGGCTCCAGCAATGCCGGGCCCGTGCTGCGCCACTTGATCGCTTATCTGCGCGCCGCCATGCCGCGCCTGAACGATGCCGAAGCTACCCTGGAAACGGAATTGCAACTGGTGCGCGCCTATCTGGAACTGATGCGTACGCGCATGCCGGACCGGCTGCAGTTTTCTGTCACGGACGTGCCCCAGGCGGCGACCTTGCGTTTTCCCGCCATGTCCTTGCTGACCCTGGTAGAAAACGCCGTGCGCCACGGCATCGATCCCGGCATGCAGGGCGGCTCCATCGAGGTTGGCGGCCTGCGTGACGAAAGTACGGGCAAAGTCGTCTTATGGGTCAGCGACACGGGCGTGGGCATGGCGGAAACGGCGCAGCCCGGCGTGGGACTGGCCAATGTGCGCAGCCGTTTGCAAGCATATTACGGCGCCAGCGCCCGCGTCGAGCTGCATGAAACGGCGCCCCACGGCGTGCGGGTTGAACTGCATTTTATTCCTGGAGAAACCCCATGAGACGCACCAGCGCATTGATCGCCGACGACGAACCGCTGCTGCGCGAGCGCCTGCGCAGTCATCTGGCTACTTTGTGGCCCGGGCTGCAATTGCTGGACGATGCCCGCAATGGCCCGGAAGCGGTCGAACTGTTCGAGCTGCACCAGCCACAGGTCGTGTTTCTCGACATCCATATGCCTGGCTTGAACGGCATCGAAGTCGCGCGCACTCTGGCCCGCCGTGCCCACCTGGTTTTTATTACTGCTTATGAGCAATATGCGGTGCAGGCTTTTGAGCAGGGCGCCATCGACTACTTGGTCAAGCCTATCGATCCGGCGCGCCTGGCCGATACGGTGCAGCGCTTACAAGGCCAAATGACCAGTCCGGTATGGGCAAATCCATCCATCGAGGCCGTGCTGGAACAACTGGCTGGACGATTGGTGGCCCAGCCCCGGCCATGGCTGCAATGGATCAAGGCTTCGGTGGGCAATAGCGTGCGCCTGATTCCCGTCGAGCAAGTGCGTTTTTTGCGCGCCGATGACAAATACACGCAGGTCGTGTGGGACGAAGGTGTGGCGCTGATACGCAAGAGCATACGAGAACTGGCCGAACAGCTCGACCCGGCCCGCTTCGTGCAGACGCACCGCTCCGTCATCGTCAACCTGGGCTATGTCAGCGAGGTGGTGCGGGGCATCAATGAAACTGCCGAGCTGCATCTGCGCGGTAGCGTGGAAATCTTGCCCGTCAGCCGTAATTATTTATTTCACTTCCGCCAAATGTGATGACGATATCTGCTGTTTTGCGGCCCAGCGGCGGTATTGCCGGGTGCGCAGAGCATTGCCGATCTGCTGGGCGATCAAGGCGCGCAGCGGGCTGACCCCGGGCTGCGGCGCCCGGTCGCGGCTGAGGCGATTGAGCTGGAACTTGATAACGGCCATGTTGGCAGCGGCCGCATACAGCTTGTCCTTCCACGTCACCGGCTTCAGCACGGGCACGCTGTCCAGGCCCGCACGCCAGTCGCGCGGCAGCGATGGCTGCAGGGCCAGCGCCGTGGCGATGCCGGCCATGGCGATGCCGCTATCGATAACGTTTTCAGCCACGGCGCGGCGCCGGATGCCGCCCGTAACCATCAGCGGCATGCGGGCGATATTGGCCACTTCCTTGGCAAACTCCAGGAAATACGCTTCGCGCGCCAGGGTGCGTCCATCGCGCGCCTCGCCCTGCATGGCGGGCGCTTCGTAGCTGCCACCCGATAATTCGACCAGGTCTACCTGTAAATCGTTGAGCATGCCGACCACGTGGCGGGCGTCTTCCAGGCTGAAGCCGCCGCGCTGGAAATCGGCTGAATTCAATTTTACGGCCACGGCAAAGGTGGGCGCCACGGCGGCCCGCACGGCCTTGACGATATCCGTCAACAGCCGTGCCCGGTTTTCGATGGAACCGCCCCAGCGGTCCTGGCGCTGGTTGCTGAGCGGCGACAGAAATTGGCTCAGCAAATAACCGTGCGCTGCATGGATTTCCACGCCCGTAAAACCGCTTTGCTGGGCCAGCCTGGCGGCCGTGACGAAGCGCTGTATCACGTCCGCGATATCGGCCTCCGTCATTTCCCTGGGCATGGGGAAGATCTTGGAATGCTTGCCCAGGTCTACCGCGATGGCCGACGGCGCCACGGTGGCCTGCTGCATGGCGGCAGGCATTTGGCGGCCCGGATGGTTGATCTGCATCCAGAATTGCGCCCCGCGCGCACGTCCCGCCTGGGCCCATTCGCTGAAACGCGGCAGGTGTGCATCATTTTCCAGCACCACGCCACCGGGCCCTGTCATGGCGCGGCCATCGACCATCACGTTGCCGGTCAGTATCAACCCCGCTTCACCGTCGGCCCACTGCCGGTACAGGCGTAACAGTTGCCTTGACGGCGCCTGGTCGGCATCGGCCATGTTTTCTTCCATGGCGGCCTTGGCCAGGCGGTTGGGAACGGTCTGCCCGTTGGGCAAGGTCAGTGGCGTAAACAAAGTGTGCATGGTGCTGCTTTCCTGAAAAGAGGAGCTCATGCAGGCCACTATAAGATTAAACCATGGTTGAAGGTCAAGCGGCTTGGGCCACTTTTGCTATGATGAAAGCTTAAGGCAAGCTTTAATGTGAAACTTACAGGAAGACATCGATGAAAATCGGCGAATTGGCCAGGCAGAGTGGCTTGAATGCATCGCGCATCCGCTTTTACGAGGCGCGCGGCTTGCTGCATGCCGTGGTGCGCGGAGAAAATGGCTACCGCAGCTACCCGCCCGAAGCGCTGCAGGTTTTGCGCAGCATCACAGGCGCCCAGCGGGCGGGATTTTCCCTGGAAGAAATTCGCAAGCTGATCCCGGCCGACTTGAGCAGTTGGGACCAGGAAGAACTGCTGCAGGCTTTGCGCCGCAAGGTGATCGACATTACAGCGATGGAAGAGCAGCTACGGCAGAGCAGGACAGAGCTCGAGCGCCTGCTGGCAGTCATCGCTGCAAGACCGGCCGATATGGCGTGTGACGACAATGCCAGGCGGGTGCTGAGCGAGGTGCGTTAGCGGCTTTTAGCTGTGCTGCTTTTGCGCCTGGTAGACTTGTAATTGGCAATAAGCGGCGCGCAGCAGCGGCACGTCCAGGCCGTGCTTTTCCGCGCGGTTAGCCATGTTGCCGAGGATATCGTCGGATTCCAGGCGCGCAATATCCTGCGTGATATCGCGCATCATCGAGGCGGCCCAGGTCGATTGTTCGTCGAGCAAGAGCTTTTCCATGCGAAGTACTGTCTCGGGGGAAAGATCAAATCCTTCCGCGGTGGCCACGCCGCGGCATTCCGCGATCGCTCTTTGCATCAGGCTGCGTCCGCCGGGCGCGGCCAGGATGTCGGCCACCGTGCCGCGCATCAAACAGGTCATCAGGGCGCCGGCCGCGATCATCACCCATTTGTCCCATAGCGCCTGGGTAATATTGTTTGAAAACGTGCGCGCGCCGGGGCTGGCGGCGAGCAGGGCGTGCACAGCCTGCGCCTGATCATGCAGCAGCGGCGTTCGGGCGCCAGTGATCACGACATCGTTCGCACCCAAGTGCCGGATGGCGCCATTTTCAGCGAGCATGGTGGCGATGTAGGCGACACCACCCAGCACTCTATCCTTGCCGAAGCGTTCATCCAGCCTGTCGTAGGCGCCCAGTCCGTTCAAAAAAGGCAGGATGGCGGTGGCCTGCCCCACGGCCGGCGCGATGGCGTCCATCGCCTGCTCGAGGTCATAGCCCTTGCAAGTGACGATGATCACATCGTAATCGGTCTGGACGGCATCTTGCGTCACGGTCTGCACCGGTGCGTGAAAATTGCCCAGTTCGCTGTGCACCACCAGGCCGTGCGAAGCGAGCAGGGCAGCCCGTTGCGGGCGGACCAGGAAGGTAACATCGGCGCCAGCCTGTATCAGGCGCGCTCCGTAATAGCCGCCGATGGCGCCTGCTCCCAGTATCAATATTTTCATGATGTGTTCCTTGTAATGGATTACGGCACTGTGCATCCATAGTATATGCACGCTATATGCTAATTTAGTCGCACAACATTATATATGTCAAACATCATTTATATGGCGCGCACAGATTTCACTTTACATAAATTCGATAATTCAACTATCATCGAAATATTGTATCGATTAACTTACTGATGGAGATGTTGCATGCTCACCGCTTTCCTGATTTTTCTTGCCACCCTGGTGCTGGTCATCTGGCAACCCCGGGGCCTGGGCATAGGCTGGAGCGCGGCCATCGGCGCGGCGGTGGCGCTTTTGGTCGGCGTGATCCAGTTATCCGATATTCCCGTCGTCTGGCATATCGTCTGGAACGCCACCGGCACTTTTGTTGCCGTCATCATCATCAGCCTGCTGCTGGACCAGGCCGGTTTCTTTGAATGGGCGGCGCTGCATGTGGCGCGCTGGGGCGGCGGTAGCGGGCGGCGCCTGTTTGTGCTGCTGGTCTTGCTCGGCGCCGCAGTGGCCGCGCTGTTTGCCAATGATGGCGCGGCGCTGATATTGACGCCCATCGTCATCGCGATGCTGCTGGAACTCAAGTTTTCGCCCAGGGCGACCCTGGCTTTTGTGATGGCGGCCGGCTTCATTGCCGACACGGCCAGCCTGCCGCTGGTGGTGTCCAACCTGGTCAATATCGTCTCGGCCGACTTTTTCAAGATCAGCTTTACGCGCTATGCCAGCGTGATGGCGCCCGTCAATGTGGTAGCCGTGCTGGCGACCCTGGGAGTGCTGATGTGGTTTTTCCGCAAGGATATTCCCCGCGACTATGAGCTGTCGCAGCTCAAGCGCCCCGGCGCCGCCATCCGCGATTTGTCCACTTTCAAGGCGGGCTGGCTGGTGCTCGCGGTGTTACTGGTTGGCTTTTTCTGGCTGGAAGACCTGGGCGTACCGATCAGCGCTGTGGCTGCCGTGGGCGCCGTTGTCTTGCTGGTGGTAGCGGCCAAAGGCCATGTCATTTCCACCCGCGCGGTGCTCTGGAATGCGCCGTGGCAAATCGTGGTTTTTTCACTGGGCATGTATCTGGTCGTATATGGCTTGCGCAATGCCGGCCTGACCAGCTATTTGACGGGCGTCCTGAACCATTTTGCGGAGTATGGCGTGTGGGGTGCAGCCATGGGCACTGGCGTGCTGACGGCCGTGCTGTCGTCCATCATGAACAATCTGCCGACCGTGCTGGTGGGAGCTTTATCGATAGAACCGGCCACGGCGCATGGCGCGGTCCGCGAAGCAATGATCTACGCCAACGTGATCGGCAGCGACCTGGGACCGAAAATCACGCCGATCGGCAGCCTGGCCACCTTGCTATGGTTGCATGTGCTCGACAGCAAGAATATCCACATTTCCTGGGGCTATTACTTCCGCGTCGGCATCGTGCTGACCTTGCCGGTACTGTTGCTGACATTGGCGGCACTGGCAGTGCGGCTCGGCTGATCGCCTAGGGAGACTTCTTCGTCACGCCTATCATCGCGCCAAAGTCCGGCCCGACTTCAAAGACATCGCCCGGATACATGCGCGAGACACTGCCGTCCAGGTACAGCGCATCATTGCAGGCCAGCTTTTCGCGCAGGAAGCGGGCAAACATGTAAAAGCTCACCACGTCGCGCGACACCACCAGGGTCAAGGTATTGCCGGGTCCGGTACAGGCCGCGTTGCGGATCACCCGGTTGTCGGAATCGGGCATGAACAGGGTGTTGATCTGGCCGTGGTAGATCAGGATGGGTCCTGATTGCGTGGCGAAACTCACGCCGGCGAGCAGGGTGTCGCGATGCTTGGACAACTGGTCCGTATCGATGATGGCGGCGCGCCGCTCGCCCAACAGCAGCGCGCCGTTGGGCTGGATATAGAAATTGCCATAGGCATTCTTGCGTTCGTTGAGCTGGCGTTTGACCAGGCCATCTTCTATATACAGCCCGCGCGGGCGCAAATCGGTGTCATAGATACCCGCATTGGTCGCGCACACCAGTTCTTCGCCACGCTGGCGCAGCCATAGTTTCAGCTGGTTCAGGCGCCGGAATTCCTGGCCCCGGTCATCCTTCCAGTACATGCGCACGGCGTCCTTGTCGAGATCGATCTTGCAAACGCTATAGCCCGTGTCCTGGAAAACATAACGGTTCAGTTCCGCCGCCTGGCCAAACAGGGGCAGGGCCAGCGCGGCGCAGGCCAGGAAGCGCCGTGGCGCAAGCAAGGTTCGATATATCTTCAACAGCGTGATCTTCTTTATCGTCATAAGCCGGGGCCGGGTGCGCCAGTCCAGGGACGCTATGCTGGACGCGGCCAACATGATACCAGTCCGGGCGACTATCGGCATGCGCCGGACAGTGGACTCAAGCGATGTCTTTTCTGCAGATAATGAAGAAGAAGGGGAAGTTTTCGTGAATTTCCCGGATCTCCAGCAAGCCAGCCTGGCCAAACTCCGCGCGGATGCTGGCTTCGTCATAGAAAAACATGCTCACGCCAGCATGGATTTCATAGCGGTCCTTGTCCAGCAACTTGCCTTGTCCATAGGTATGGGCTTCTTTTGAGATGGCCGTGAACACCATCAAGCCGCCCGGCGACAGTTGCCGGTAGCAGTCGCTCACCAGCTTTGCCCGTTCGCCACTGCCCAGCAAATGGATCAGCGCGTAGCAAAAAACGCCGTCGTAAATGGCGTCATCGAAGGGCATGTCCGTGACGGAACCGTAGTGAATAGTCATGGCTGGCCCGGCATGCTTCCTGGCCAAGTCTATGGCGGTCTGCGAGATTTCAATGCCCGTGACATCCATGCCCTTGTCCCGGAACACCTGTGCATTGCGGCCATAGCCGAAACCGGGTATCAGCACATTGTGGATGGACTCCGCTGCAAACAAGTCGCTGGCCAGCACGGCGGATTGGGCCGGCGCCATGCCCCACATTTCCTGCTTGTCCTGGAAATTTGCTTCCCAGAATTCGGTTTTTGACATGATGATCCTTTCAAACAGGTTTATTCGTGGCCGTCGATCGTCCAGTTGCCGGCCCGGCACAGCGCATCGAAATCGACCAGCAAGTCGGCCAGGGTGACGCTTTGCAATCGGGCATTGAGCAGCGCTTCGGCTTCCTTGAGGGCGCCATCGAGCGCCTTGTCGACGGCCCGCGCCACCGCGCATGCGGGATTGGCTTCGTCGCCGCCGATATAAAACAGGCGCGGGCCGCCCACCGCACGGTGGATATCGAGCAGGCTGGTGGTGCTCAGATCGCAGGCGATGGTCCAGCCGCCGCCATGGCCTTTCACCGATGTGGCATAACCGGCTTCGCGCAGCCCGGCCATGGTCCGGCGCACCACGGCCGGGTTGGTATCGAGCATCTTGCCGATCTGCTCGGACGTAAAAGGTCCGTCGTGCCGGGCCATGTGCAGCAGCACATGCAGCATGCGCGATAAACGGCTGTCGTTTCTCATGATGTCTCCTAGTATCCAGACGGGGAGAATATCACGATACTTTAGATGTTACAAATCATGTGGCTCATAATGTCATGACGATATGAATGAAGATGCGCTTGATATGATGCGAAAATCATCCACTCCGTGCCCCGATTGGGTCAGGCATGCCGAAGCTATCGATGGCCTCGAGCGTATGGAAGCACGGTTTCAGGGCAACGCTTATTGCCTGCATCGCCATGATACTTATGCCATCGGATGTACTCTTGCCGGGGTGCAGCGCTTTCATTATCGGCGAGGCCAGCGGGACAGCCTGCCTGGCAACACCATGGTGCTGCATCCGGACGAATCGCACGATGGGCAAGCCGGTGGGGACGATGGTTTCCACTACCGCATGATCTACGTCCAACCTTCACTCTTTCAAGATGTGCTGTGTGGGCAGGCTTTGCCCTTTATCGATGGCGGGGTGAGCAGCGATCCGCGCCTTGCTGCCGCAACGGCATTATTGCTACAGCCCTTGAACTGTGCGCTGGAGCCGCTGGAGCAAAGCGATGGCATCGCGGAGCTGGCGCACGCGCTTGCTGCGGTTGCCGGCATGCCAGGCCGGCGTCCCAAGGGGGATTTCCTGGCAGCACGGCGTACCCGCGACTATCTGCATGCCAATTTCGTGCAGGTCGTGACCCTGGATCAACTGGAAAAGGCAGCGGGCCGCGATCGCTGGAGCTTGTCGCACGACTTCCGCACGTTTTACGGCACCAGTCCTTACCGCTATCTGACCATGCGCCGTCTCGATGCGGTGCGCCGCATGCTGCTCGCTGGCATCTCGCTGGTTCATGCTTCGGCCGCCGCAGGCTTTGCTGACCAGAGCCACATGACGCGCCATTTCTCGAAAACCTTCGGGTTGACGCCGGGGCGCTGGTTAAGGATGGTCAAAGGCGACGGGCAGCGCTAATCTTCGACAACCTCACCACGATCATTCAATACTTTCCATGGAGGCCAGCGTATCGTGAGCTTCACTTAACTTTGAATGGAGAGAACAATGTCCCAAGCTTCGCATCACAGCGCTGCGCCTATGGATCGCGGTCAGTGCAAGACGATAGACATGGTCGGCAAGATTGCCCAGATCGATGGTCACTGGCAACCGCGCGTCGTCGCTGAAATGAATGACGATCAATTCAAGGTCGTCAAGGTACTGGGTGAGTTTCCATGGCATCGGCATGCCGAAACAGATGAAACATTTCTCGTGCTCGAAGGTGAGTTGCGGATTGATTTTCGTGGTGGACCAAAGGGCGACGGCTGTATCGTGCTGCGTGCCGGCCAGATGGCGGTCGTGCCCAAAGGGATGGAACACAAGCCCAGCGCGTGTGCCGAGGTAAAAATGCTGCTGATAGAACCACGCGGTGTGGTCAACACGGGCGATGGCGCAAAGTCCGAGCGCAGTGTCGAAAATGACCAGTGGATTTAGCTAACTGACGCTGGCCAGGCAAAATATTGCTATCGAACTGACATGAATACTGCCCTTATCAGATTTACTATAAATGGGAGTAACGATGCCTGGGCCACGCCATATCATCATTGCCGCTGCTGCATGGCTTTGCCTGCAGGGCAGCCCCACTGCTGCTGACCCACATGAACACGCCACTGAGCCGGCTCATTTACGGGCGTGGCGCTGATGCAACTGGCCGAAGACGGGCTGGTGCCGAATGCCGCGACGATATACATGCTGGCGCCAACTTTGACGCGAAATTAAGGACGCAAGGATGTGGCGATGGTAGACCAGTAAGCACTGCTTGCTGGATTCAAACCTCGCGCCGTACGATGCCATCAAACACGGCCGACCAGGTTTGCTCGATAAACTGGTCGGTGATCGGATGTTGCCGGATCAGCATGCGGTAGATCAAGGGGCCATACAGGGCATCGACCAGCATTTCCAGGTCCAGGTTCGGTAAAAATTCACCTTGGTCCATGCCACGCTGCAATACCGCCTTGGCCGCCGCGCGTCTCGGCTGTAAATAGCCGGCAAACAAAGCTTCACGCATGTCTGGGTCACCCTGGCTGTGCGCAATCATTTCAGCCAGGATTTCCCCGGTCCTGCCGCGATAAACCAGTGACAAGCCCTTCATCTGGCGCGCGATATCGGCGCGGGCGGAGGAGCTTTCCTGGAATGCAATCGCGGGCGCCACCGCATGCATAAAGGCTTCGGCCGCCAGCACGCCCTTGTTACGCCACCAGCGGTAGATGGTTGCCTTGCCGACATTCGCGCGGCTGGCTACGCCTTCAATCGACATCTGCTGGAAACCTGTCGATACCAGTAATTCATAGGCGGCAGCCAGGATGGACAGGCGCGCAGACTCGCTACGCTTGCGGCCTGGCGTGGACGCTGCGGGCTGGCCGGATGTTGTTGGTGGCAATGCGGTCACGAGGTGCTGCTCCAGTATGAGAGGGCTATATTGTCACACAGGCATATCGCGGTGGATATCGATATAGGTATAGCTAGGCTAAAAGCAGACTCCATGATAATTCAATATAATACGAGACGATGCGAATCGTATTATATTATTTACTGGAAAGGCGCACCATGTCCCTAACATACCCCTTAGTCAGCCTGGAACTACGCAGCAAAATCACGTCAGATGCCACACTGGAATTGTGGCTGGAAGAAGTTGCCGTACCGCCGCCTGCAGACGATGAAATTGTCGTGCGCATCGATGCCGCGCCCCTCAATCCTTCCGACATGCTGGTGCTATTTGGTCCCGCCGACCCGGCCAAGATCGCAATAAATGGCACGCCTGCGCGGCCCACCGCATCGGCCAGGATTGCTCACGAGCGCATGCCAGGGGCGTCGGCAAGGCTGGATCAAGCCTTGCCGGTAGGCAGTGAAGGGGCCGGTGTGGTGGTCGATGCAGGGCAGGGCGCCAGCGCCTTGATCGGCCGCACGGTGGCTATGCGCAGCATGCAAGGGACTTATGCGCAATATCGCGTCGTCAAGGCGGCAGATTGCCTGCTCTTGGCGGAAGGCGTGGCCCCGCACGAGGCTGCTTCCGCCTTTATCAACCCCTTGACCGTGCTGGGCATGGTGGAAACCATGCGCCGCGAAGGGCATACGGCGCTGGTGCATACGGCCGCCGCGTCCAGCGTGGGCCAGATGCTGAACCGTTTGTGCATCAAGGAGGGCATACCGCTGGTCAATATCGTGCGCAGTCCGGCCCAGGTGGCCATATTGCAAGAACTTGGCGCCAGCTACATACTGGACAGCAGCTCGGCCACTTTTGAGCTTGAGCTGGTGGCAGCCTTGACGGCAACGGGCGCGACCCTGGCCTTCGACGCCATCGGTGGTGGCGCCATGGCGGGCACCATCTTGCGGGCGATGGAAACGTCCTTGAGCGCGAAGGCATCTGCTTTTGCACGCTACGGTTCGTCGGTGCACAAGCAAGTGTATATCTATGGCGTGCTGAACCCGGGGCCAAGGATAGTCGAAGGCAATTTCGGCGCGGCTTGGGGTGTGGGCGGCTGGCTGATGACCTGGTTTTACAACAAGCTCGACCCAGCTACGGTACAGCGTCTGCGTGCCCAGGCCACCAGCGAACTGGACACGACCTTTGCCAGCCACTATACGGCGCATATTTCCTTGGCTGATATGCTCAAGCCAGAGATCATGGCTGCCTACAGCCGCCGCGCGACCGGTGAAAAGTTTCTTGTTTGCCCGGCGCAAGCCGGCTAAACGTGGCTGTCTGCAGCTGGCGCCGTGATAATGTTGATTTTTTTCATGAACTCCAGAAAATAGTTGTAACAAGTGCTTGTTCAAGCCGACTTACTGAAACAAAACCTGCTGAACAAAAACTAAGGAGTGATCTTGAATACAATATTGTCACGCGGCTTTGCGGCCGTTGCTGCCGCCACCGCCATGCTGGCCGCCACCCATGCCATGGCGCAATCGGTTGCGCCCACGCCGGTGGAAGAAGTTGATGCTTTGAACCATGTTTTCGGCCAGCACGCCGGCCAGCGCGCTTCGCATGCCAAGGGCTTTTGCGCCGCCGGCGAATTTACGCCAGCCCCCCAGGCGTCCAGCCTGGTGCAAGGTCCTTTGTTTGAGTTAGCCAAAGTGCCCGCAATCGTGCGTTTTTCCATCGGCGGCGGCAATCCTGTTGCTTCCGACAAGGGCCGTGGCGTGCGCGGTCTGGCGCTGCAACTGAATGGCGGCGGCGAGAGCTACAATCTGGCCTTGATTTCAGAACCCGTGTTTTTCGCCGCCACGCCGGCATCGTTCGTCAGCTTCCTGGAAGCGCGCGTGGCCGATCCCGTCACCCACAAGCCCGATCCGGCAAAAATCGCTGCCCACAATGCCCGCTATCCAGACGGCAAGCTGCAGCCGGCCCTGCTTGCTTCCCATGCGGCATCGACTTCCTATGTCACTACGCCGTATTTTTCAAATAACGCCTTTGTGTTCACCAATGCGGCTGGTGTCAAACAAACGGCGCGCCTGGTGGTAGAGCCCGATGCAGGCACGCAATACCTGAGCGCAGAAGAAGAGAAAAGCAAGCCTGATTCTTACCTGCAAGCCGAACTGAAAGACCGTTTGGCCAAGGCGCCGGCCGGTTTCACCGTATTTGCCCAATTGCCTGCCGCCACCGATTCGCTGGTCGATCCGAGCCAGCAATGGAGCGGCACCCAGCGCATCGGCCTGGGTCGATTGCAAATCAACAAACTGGCCGACAGCAATAGCTGCGATCCGGTAGTATTTATTCCTTTGCAATTGCCGACCGGCATCACGGCTTCAGACGATCCTATTTTGAAAGAGCGTAACGCCTTGTATGCCATTTCCTTGTCGCGCCGTTTGCAAAAGTAAGGAAGCCAGCCCCGATGTCCGCACACCAAGCCAGCCCAGACACCACGCTAGACAGCTGGGACCAGATCACGCGCGAGCGCAGTTTTTTGCTGCGTCTGGCGCAGCTGCAACTGGCTTCCAGCGCCGATGCCGAAGACGCAGTGCAGGAAACCTTGTTCGCGGCGCTGCGCAACTGGTCCGGTTTTGAGCAGAAATCGAGCGTGCGCAGCTGGTTGTGCGGCATCTTGCGCTACAAGATCGTTGACGCGATCCGCGTGCGTGGCCTCGGCATGGCGCCTATCGAGCATGACGATAGCGACGCCATCATCGATAGCTGGTTCACCGGCGACGACGCCTGGCACCCGGCAAGCTTTGTCAACCACCTGTGCGGCGAAAAAATCGCGGAACGAAGCCAGCTATTGAGCATCATAGAGTTATGCATGGCGCGTTTGCCGGAACAAAGCGCGCGGCTATTTTTGATGCGCGAATATCTGGGCATGGATTTGAGCGAAATCGAGGCCGGTTGCCAGCTCAGTGCTGGCAATTTGCGCGTCATCTTGTACCGCGCACGCATGCGTTTGCGCGACTGTGCCGTACGCGGCTGGGGAGAGTTCGAATGAGCCAGGCAGCACCGACGTCATCCATCACTTGCCGCGACACCACCTATCTGGTGTGCGAAGCGCGCGACCGCAGCTTGAGCGCAGACGAACAGGCATCGCTGACGAATCACATACAAACCTGCCCTTACTGCCAGGTTGCCGCGAAACAGTTCAGCCAGTTATTTTCACAGCTGGACGAGTTACTGGCCCGCAGCCAGCCCTGAATAACACAACAACTTACTTAAGGAGGCTGATATGCACCCATCTACCCCAAGTCCGACCGACCTGGTCGACGCCCTCAACAATACCTTTGGCAAACATCCAGGCAAACGCGCCTCGCACGCCAAGGGTTTTTGCGCCAGCGGCGAATTTATCCCGGCCGAAGGCGCGGCAGCGCTGGTCGACAGCCCCCTGTTCAAGGCTGGCCCCCTGACGGCGATCGTGCGCTTTTCCATCGGTGGCGGCAATCCCGGCGTATCCGACAAGAGCCGCTCGGTGCGCGGCCTGGCCGTGCGCCTGCAAGGGGTTACGGAGAAATACGATCTGGTACTGATCTCGGAACCCGTGTTCTTCGCCGCCACGCCAGAATCGTTCGTCAGCTTCCTGGCCGCGCGCGTGGCCGATCCCGTCACGAAAAAGCCCGATCCGGCAAAACTTGCGGCGCACAATGCCGCTTTCCCGGATGGCATGCGCCAGCCGGCCTTGCTGGCCAGCCATGCAGCGCCCGCGTCTTACGCCACCACGCCTTACTTTTCCAACAATGCTTTTGTATTCACCAACGCCGATGGCAAGCAAACCACGGCCCGCCTGGTCGTCGAACCGGCTGCCGGCACCCATTACCTGAGCGCCGACCAGGAACGCGACCTCCCCGATAACTTCCTGGAAGAGGAACTGGCGGCCCGCCTGGCGAATGGCTCCGCATCGTTCACCTTGTACGCGCAATTGCCGGCTGAAAACGATACCCTGACTGACTCCAGCCAGCCATGGCAGGGAGCAGGGCAGGTCGCTCTGGGCGATTTGCATGTGACAGGGCTGGCTGGCGCCGAACTGTGCGATGGCCTGGAATTCGTGCCCATCATCTTGCCGCGCGGCATAGCACCATCGGATGATCCGATTCTGGTCTCGCGCGCAGCTGCGTATGCAGTGTCCCTGGAACGGCGCAAGGCGGTTTAAGCCCAGTAAGAAAGTGCGGTGTGTGTCGGGGAAACGTAGTTGTTTAGTTTCGTATGATCATATCCCTCATCGCAGTATAGCCGTGTTCTGCGCTGGTGTCGTGCTTGACCAGTCTATCGCTAGCTTTCTATCGTGATTGGCACCACGAGGCGAAACTGATCGGATAAACGTCAGCCCATGGGTCGCGCATCCATCCGAAAGCCCGCACCACTTCGGAAATCTGGCAGGAAATCAAAGATTCCGGGCTGTCGGATCGCGAAGCTGTCAAGGTGCTCAATATCACCCGGCTCAAGGCCGCCAAGTAGATCAATCATCAAGCTGCTGACCGACAACGGCTTGCAATTCACTGACTGCTTCACAACAAAAGATAGGAAGCTCAGTGGTCAACACGCCTTCGATAAAGTTTGCGCCAGCATGGGCATCGAACGCAGCCTGGCGCTGCTCTGACATCCGCAACGAATGACATGATCGAACGATCCAACGGTTGTGTCGGCGAACTATTGCAGCAGACTCGATTCGACAAGCCGGGCTAATCTGGAAGCGACCTTGCTTAACTATTTAAAGCTTTACCACCACATTCTACAACGCCCCATCGGTATAAAAAAATCTATCAAAGCGCTTAAAGAATGGTAGCAAAAGAATCCGGAGCTATTCGTGAAGCCTGTTTATGATCAAACGGGATTGGACAGTTAAAAATCTTGCTACGTTAAACTGGGCTTTCGCGGGGCGCAGCAGAATCATTTTGAGTCTACTTTTTACATTATTTTCCAATTTACAATAATGCATTTAGGTTAAAGTGTCATGTTCACCTCAGAAGTAGAAAATAATGAATAATATTCAACCTGAAGATTTCCGAAATTTACCGTCATCAGAGCGGCAACTAATAATTGTTCAGCCGGATGAAGTAGCAGCAGCATCACGTCGTTCAGCACAAAGTTCATCATCGGACGAGGGGTCTTTCGACTGGAAGGCTGCAGCTGCACGTGTCGCTAAGACATTTTTCTTACCATATGGACCTGTTATCAGCATTACGATAGAAGCTATTAATGCAGTCGCGAAGGCACGAGAAAGTGGTTTAAACGTTCTGCAAATAGGAACGACTGAGGCGCAATCAATTCAATTTCCTCCTGGGCATCCTCGTCAGCAGACGCTATACGTCGCACATCCTGCAAAACCATCCGTTTACTACACAACGGCGACTTTTCATCGAATGGCGTTCGAACATAAATTTTCTGAAGCCATCTCGTTATTAATGTCTCTAGGGGCAAAAACGATTACTGTAGAGCATGTGCGCGGTTGGTCTAGGGAGTTTTCCGCTAAAGTTTCGACCCCATTAGCAGGGGTCGAAGCGGAGGCAGGCCTTGGCCAGTCGGCGAAAAGCGGGCACTCTCTACTATTTGAAGCTAAATTGAAAAATAACAGTCCACCTTCAATTCCCGAAGATCTCGTATGGTTTCCGCATGAACCAACATGGCAAGCGGTTGCGCAAGGCCGAGTGAAGTTTGGTCTGTCGAAATTTTCGTTGGCAGTAAATTATGACGATGACTTTACTGTGAATGCGGGACTGAAAGTTCGTGTTCAGAAAGCCGGTCTAGATCTGGGTGGTACTTTTGAAGATCATATGGCGACAACATGGAAAATATTTGGTGACTTCGAGGTTGATAACTAAGAACTGAATGCGCATATCCGAGCCTTAGTTAATCATACATGTACATGCTATCGTTCAGCATGGCTGCGTCTTTTTTGCGTGAGCAATTTGTCATTCTAAGCCGTACGGTCGAGGTTATCCTATTGCGTTGAAGAACTCCAACTGGATACGCACTCTCCAAGACTTGCCATTGTCTAAGCAAAGAAAAGACAGACGCTGCAATGAATAGGTTCTCAGGAAACCAAGCATTTTCTATTCGTCATTATTAGTCTAGAAGAATACGTTCCCGATGGTCTTACCACACTATAACGGAAGGCGAAGGATGGCATATCCGACTAGGTCAGTAACAGAATGCATGCTGCTGATCTTTATAAAGGCAAGTTGGTTACGACAGCCTGGTCTATCTTCAACTTGAGTTGCTGAAGAAGGTCCACGACTTTGCGTGCTGGCGGTGCAAAATTGCCGTCGGCACGACATGACACTTGACAGAGTCGGACTTTAAGCTGGCCGGGCAGGCCGGTACATCCGGCATTCGGCCGCCAACGCCAGCAAGTTCGGATCGCGTTCGCGGCTTTTCAGCATCAGCAGGGTAATCAACTGGTGCGAGGCATATTTTGCCTGCAGCGGCAGCAGTTCCAGGCGCGAGCTGAAGGCGCTGACCCGGCCTGGCAGCAGGCTGTAACCGAGGCCGCCGCTGACCATATTGATCAGTGAAAAAATGTCGCCTACCCGCATCGCCGTATGCGGCACAAAACCGGCCAGTGCAAATGCGTGATTGAAGCTTTGGGCCGTGACAAAGCCTTCGTTCAAGGTGACGAATTTTTCGTCGCGCAGCGCCTGCAAGTCGACCGGCCCTGTGCCTGCATACGGCGAGTCGGGCGGCGCGGCCAGGAAGATATCGTCCTGGAACAGCGGCACCGACACGAGGTTGGCATGGTTTTCTTCTCCCTGTTCGCCGATGATGATGGCGTCCAGCCGGCCATCGGCCAGGCTTTGCAGCAGTTCGCGGTTGGAACCCAGGGTCAGGTCGATATCGAGGCCCGGACGGCGCAATTTCAAGGCGATCACCAGCTGCGGTATGCAATGCAGGGTCAGTGAATACAGCGAGCCTATCTTCAACCGCACTGGATTGATGCCCGACATTTCACGCACCTTGCGCACGCCTTCCTCGCATTCGGCCAGCGCGCGCCGGGCCGATTCGGCAAAGGTATAGGCCGCGTGCAGCGGGATCAGGCTGCGTCCCTCGCGCTTGAACAGGGGGCAGCGCAAGCCTTCTTCCAGCGAGTGCAGCGCGCGGTGCACGCTGACCGTGCTCTGGCCCAAGGCTTCACCCACCCGCGCCAGATTGTTCAATTCCATAAAGCTGAGGAAGACTTCCAGCTTTTTCAGTGTAATTTCTTCGTTGATGGCCATGATGTCCCAGTTTTCGCCCAGTTCATTAACCTGACAGTAATGAACATGGTATCAGCTTGATTGAAATGGCTGCGCTTTCTTTCTATCGTATGGTTTCGATACAGCTCAACCGGAGACATGATGTCCATCGCCACCGCCATGCCACCCCAGCCCAGGCAATGGGACAAGCGACGCACTGAAAAGCGGCGCCGCCTCGATGCCGTGCGCCATTACGCCAGCGGCCCTGTGCTGCAGCAGGCCGATATGGTCGCCGTGCTGGAAACCCTGCTGGCCCCCGGTGACCGGGTTGTTTTGGAAGGCAATAACCAGAAACAGGCCGATTTCCTGGCGCGCATGCTGGCCAGGGTG
Source organism: Janthinobacterium silvisoli (assembly GCF_014200725.1). GTDB lineage: Bacteria > Pseudomonadota > Gammaproteobacteria > Burkholderiales > Burkholderiaceae_D > Janthinobacterium. Next base: position 132,250 of record NZ_JACHCL010000008.1, on the reverse strand, counting down.
AATCCCGACAAGGTCAACCATCTGCACCTGATCATGCCCAGCGTCAGCCTGCCTGAACACCTGGACCTGTTCGAACGGGGCATCGCCCGCAAGCTTGATTTCTCGTTTGCCGGCACGCAAAGCCTGCGCATCGCCCAATTTCTGCAAGATGGCTTGCTCGAAGTAGGCGCCATCCACACGTATATCGAATTGTATGCGCGCCTGTTCGTCGACCTGACACCCAATGTGGTGATGGTGGCCGGCTACATGGCCGACCGCCAAGGCAATCTGTACACGGGCCCCAGCACGGAAGATACGCCGACCCTGGTCGAATCAGCCGCCTTCCGCGATGGCATCGTGATCGCCCAGGTGAACCAGATCGTCGACGATGTGAGCGATTTGCCACGGGTCGACATACCCGGTTCGTGGATCGATTTCGTGGTGCAGTCCGATAAACCGTTTTTCATCGAACCGCTGTTTACCCGCGACCCGCGCGTGATCAAGCCGGTGCACGTGCTGATGGCCATGATGGCGATCCGTGGCGTGTATGAAAAACACCAGGTGCAGTCGCTGAACCACGGCATCGGTTTCAATACGGCCGCCATCGAACTGATTTTGCCGACCTATGGCGAGCGCCTGGGCTTGAAGGGCAAGATATGCCGCAACTGGGTGCTCAATCCGCACCCGACCCTGATACCGGCGATCGAGACGGGCTGGGTCGAGAGCGTGCATTGTTTCGGCGCCGAACTGGGCATGGAGCAGTATGCGGCGGCCCGGCCCGATGTATTTTTCACGGGCCGCGACGGCTCCATGCGTTCGAACCGGGCCCTATGCCAGCTGGCTGGCCAGTATGCGGTCGACCTGTTTATCGGCGCCACCCTGCAGATGGATGGCGCTGGCAATTCATCGACAGTGACCAACGGCCGCCTGGCCGGCTTCGGCGGCGCGCCCAATATGGGGCACGACCCGCACGGCAGGCGCCACCCCACGCCAGCCTGGCTCGATTTGATCGAAACCGACGACCCGCTGGCGCGCGGCAAAAAACTGGTGGTGCAAATGGTGGAAACCTTCCAGGACGGCGGCCAGCCTACCATCGTCGAATCACTCGATGCGGTGGCCGTAGGGCAGGCCAGCGGCATGCCGCTGGCGCCCGTGATGATCTACGGCGACGATGTGACCCATGTACTGACCGAGGAAGGCATCGCTTATCTTTACAAAGCGCGCTCGCTCGAAGAACGCAAGGCCATGCTGGCGGCAGTCGCTGGCGTGACGCCGATCGGCTTGCGGCACGACCCGAAAACCACTGCCAGCCTGCGGGCCGGCGGCTTGATCGCGCTGCCGGAAGATATCGGTGTGCAGCGCGGAGAAGCAAACAGGTCTCTGCTGGCGGCAAAAAGCATCGCCGACCTGGTGGACTGGTCTGGCGGACTGTATCAGCCACCAGCCAAATTCAGGAGCTGGTAATGACGACCATGACCCTGCAAATCTCACAGCGCCAGACCAGCTTGAGGCCAGCCGCACTGGCCCGGCTCGTGGTGCAAGCGCTGCTCGATGAAGTGACTTTGACACCGAAACCTGGCCTGGTCGACTTGCGCAGCCGCGGCGCGCACACGGACTTGAACTGGGCGCTGATGTGCGATTCGGCCTGTGTGCTGCAACCGGTGTTTGCCGCGCTGGCCGACGCCGGCTGGCACGCCAGTGGCGATGACGACAGCCTGCGCCAGCAGATAGGCCGCCTCGGCCGGCATGGCGAAGCGCTGATGATGGCAGCGACGGGGGGCGTCAATACCCACCGCGGCGCAATCTGGGCACTGGGCATGCTGGTCACGGCGGCCGCGCAGCTGGGCGCGCGAGGAGGACAGCTCACTCCAGCTGCGGTGGCTGAACGGGCCGCCGCCCTGGCACGCCTGCCTGACCGGGGCGCACCGCCGGATACGGGCAACAAGGGCGAACTGGCTTGCCGCCAGTACCAGGTAGGTGGCGCGCGTGGCCAGGCCATGGCCGCCTTTCCGCATGTGGTCGATGTGGGCCTGCCTTGCCTGCGAACCTCGCGGGCACGTGGCGACACGGAAACCACGGCGCGCTTGAATGCGCTGCTGGCCATTATCGCGCAGCTGGACGACACCTGCGTGCTGTCGCGCGGCGGCAGGGCGGCTTTGCTGGACATGCAGGCTGGCGCGGCGCAGGTGCTGGATGCTGGCGGTGCGACTAGCAAGGAAGGCAGCGCCGCCTTGCTCGCGCTGGAAGCGCAGGTGCTGGAGCGGCGTGTGTCGCCAGGCGGCGCGGCCGATCTGCTGGCGGCGACCTTATTTCTCGATCAGATCGATAACACATATGGAGTACAGCATGGAACGGCGTGAATATACCTTTGCGGCGGGTTTGCCCGCTGCCGGACGCGCCCTGGCCGGCGTGGTCGGTTCGGGCGACCTGGAAGTGCTGCTGCAGCCGCATGCACAAGGGGTAACCCGCATTGTGGTCAACACTTCGGTCGATGGCAAGGGAGCAGTCTGGGATGCCTTGCTGACCCGCGTGTTTGGTGGCGAGCCGCTGCCTGCGGCCAGCATTGTCATCAACGATTGCGGCGCCACGCCCGGCGTGGTGCGCATGCGCATCGAGCAGGCTTACGAAGAACTTGCGTCAAAGGAGCAGGCATGAGCACACAGGAACAACTGCTGGAGCGCGACAGCTTTATCGAACGCAGCGCGCGCAGCCGCGCCCGGGCCTTGCTCGATGCGGGCAGCATGCGCGAATTGCTCGATCCTTTTTGCGGCGTGACTTCACCCTGGCTGCCGCAGCAGGGCGTCACCGCGCAAGCCGACGATGGCGTGGTGGTGGCCAAGGGCTTGTTCGACGGCCAATCCGCCGTGGTGCTGGCAATTGAAGGCGCTTACCAGGGCGGTAGCATGGGCGAGGTGGGCGGCGCCAAGATCGCCGGTGCACTGGAACTGGCGGCAGAAGACAACCGCCGGGGCATAGCAACGCGCGCCGTGATCCTGTTCGAGACAGGCGGCGTGCGTCTGCAAGAGGCGAATCTTGGGCTGGCCGCCATCGCTGATATCCAGGCAGCGATTGTCGATTTGCGGCGCTACCAGCCGGTAATCGGCATCAGCGCCGGCACCGTGGGCTGCTATGGCGGCATGTCGATTGCGGCGGGCTTGTGCAGCTATTTGATCGTCACCCGCGAAGCACGGCTGGGCCTCAATGGCCCGGCCGTGATTGAACAGGAAGCCGGCCTTGCCGAATTCAACTCGCGCGACAAGCCCTTCATCTGGAGCCTGACCGGCGGCGAGCAGCGGTATCACAGCGGCCTGGTGGACGCCTATGTGGAAGACGATACGGTCCAGATCCGCAGCACCCTGGCGGGATTGTTCAAGCGCGGGCTGCCGGCGCAGCACCGCAGCGCACAGGCGGACGGTTTCCTGGCCAGGTTGGCGGAAGTGGACGCCAGTGTCCAGGCAGCGCCAGAAACCGTGCGCAGCATTTACAGCAAAGGATTTTCAGCATGAGCGCTCCAGACCAAAGCAGCCGTGGCGCAGTCTGGCTGGCGGCCCTGACTGCCAATGCGGCAGCTGCAGCGTCCTATCCAGCGTCGATACGCGTGGTCGACGCGCCACTGGCCGGACACCATGCGCGCTATATCGCCGTCGTACCTGATCCCTTGAACCGCTTTGCCCGCGCACGTACCGGTGAAGTCGGCCTGGCCGAAGGCTGGCAGCTGGCGCGGGCCGTGCAAGAGGTAGTGCTGCTCGACTGCGATGTGGCCGTCAAACGCCCGATCATCGCCATTATCAATGTGGCCAGCCAGGCCTATGGCCGGCTGGAAGAAGCGTACGGCATCCATCAGGCGCTCGCTGGTGCGGCGGGCGCCTATGCCGAAGCGCGCCTGGCGGGCCACCCCGTGATAGGACTGATCGTCGGCAAGGCCATGTCGGGCGCTTTTCTGGCCCATGGCTACCAGGCCAACCGCCTGATTGCGCTGGACGACCCGCAAGTGATGGTGCACGCCATGGGCAAGGCCTCGGCCGCGCGCATCACCTTGCGTTCCGTCGAAGCGCTGGAGACGCTGGCGGAAACCGTCCCGCCGATGGCTTACGACATCCAGAATTACGCCAGCCTGGGGCTGCTGTGGCAAACCCTTAACGTCACACAGCCAGACCAGCCAACGGCACAGGATATCGCGCTGGTCGAACAAAGCTTGCAGGCGGCGCTGGCCGACATCCGCCTTGATGCGGAACGTGGCCTGGCCAGCCGCCTGGGCGCGGCGAACCGGCAGGCGTCACTGCGCGTGCGTACATTACTGCGCCAGCAATGGCCGGAGGAGAGGGAGGGGCAGGATAGCTAGTAGTGTATAAAAAAACAGCATACGAGAATACAGAGAAGACTTGAAAGTCATTCCATGCTAACGGAGACAACACCATGATTATCTACGGAACCGCATTACTGGCGATCTGCCATTTGCTCGGCATCTTCCTGGGCGACCTGCTCGGCCAGTTGATGGGCGTCAAAACCAATGTGGGCGGCGTAGGCATCGCCATGCTGCTGCTCATTTGCGCCCGCCTGTACCTGCAGCACAAGCAATGGATGCCGGCATTGACCGAACGCGGCGTCGAATACTGGGGCGCCATGTATATCCCGGTGGTAGTGGCGATGGCTGCCCAGCAGGACGTGGTGGCCGCATTGCGCGGCGGTCCGGTGGCGGTGCTGGCCGCACTGGGGGCGGTGGTGATCTGCGCCTGCGCCATCTCGCTGATCAACCGCATGGAAAAACCGGAGTCGGTTGCAGCGGCTGAAGAGACCTTGAACCTGGCCAAGGATACCCATCATGCTTGAGACCTTTGAAAAAGCTGGCCTGAACAATGGCCTGGTGACGGCGTTTGCCTTTGTCGGCCTGATCGTGCTGCTGTCTGTCGCATTGTCGCGCTACCTGACCCTGGGCCGCGTGCACGGTTCTGCCATCGCTATCGTCGTTGGTCTGGGCCTGGCTTACTGGGGCGGTTTGCACAGCGGCGGCCACAAGGGTTTGGCCGATTTGTCGCTGTTTGGCGGCATCGGCCTGATGGGCGGCGCCATGCTGCGCGACTTTGCCATTGTCGCCACCGCGTTCGAAGTGCAGGCGGTCGAGGCGCGCAAGGCTGGCCTGATCGGCGTCGTTGCACTGTTGCTGGGTATCGTGCTGCCATTTCTGGTGGGCGCCAGCATCGCGTATCTGTTTGGCTATTCCGACGCCGTCAGCATGACCACCATCGGTGCCGGCGCCGTGACCTATATCGTCGGCCCCGTCACGGGTGCGGCCATCGGCGCCAGTTCCGACGTGATGGCGCTCAGTATCGCCGCCGGCTTGATCAAGGCCATCATGGTCATGGTGGGCACGCCCGTGGCGGCGCGCTTCTTGCGCCTGAAAACGCCGCGTTCGGCGATGGTCTTTGGCGGCCTGGCAGGAACCGTGAGCGGGGTGTCCGCAGGCCTGGCGGCGACCGACCGCAAGCTGGTGCCGTATGGCGCACTGGTGGCGACATTTCATACAGGCCTGGGATGCCTGCTGGGGCCATCGCTGCTGTTCTTTGCCGTGAAAGCGGTGATGGGGTGATGGTGGCATACCGGCCGCATGATTTGCTATGGGCGCGCGCCTGGCCGCAGGACGCAGCCTTGCCAGACTGGGTGTGCCCGCAATGGCTGGCCATGGCGCCGGTCGTGGTGCGGCGCGCGCCAGCGGCCATCGGACGCATTGCGGTAGGCTTGCGCGGCACGACCCGCAACCAGCGGCACGCCGCCGAGATCGACGCCAGCGCCGTGCTGCGCTGCGTGACGCCGGAAATGCTGGCGGCCAGCGTACCGGCCTGGCCAGATTGCCACACCATCGAGGCGCTGCACCACCTCAAGCCACTGCTGGACGCCACCGGCTGGGCGTGGGGTCCGACCGGTAGCGTAGGTTTTGCGCTGGCCAGCGGTTTGCCAGTGCTACGTACAGATAGCGACCTCGATCTGGTGCTGCGCATGAGCAGTCCACCCGATGCCGTGCAGGCGGACGCCTTGCGCAGCATCGTGGCCAGCGTCATACACTGCCGGCTGGACCTGCAGATTGATACGGGCGCCGGCGGTTTTGCCTATGCCGAATGGGCAGCCGGCCGGCCCCGCGTACTGCTGAAAACGGATCACGGCCCACTGTTGACGGCCTCGCCCTGGGAGCCGCGATGAGCATACTATTTACCTTTCCCGGCCAGGGTTCGCAGCGTGCCGGCATGCTGCATGCGCTGCCAGACGATGTGGCGGTGGCTGCCACGCTGGATGAAACAGCATCTGTGCTGGGCTTGGACCCTTTAACACTGGATACGGAAGCGGCGCTGGCCTCGACCCGCGCCGTGCAGCTATGTCTGTTGATCGCCGGCGTGGCGATGGCGCGCTCGCTTGCTGTCCAGGGTGGTGAGCCCGATATGGTGGCCGGCTTTTCCATCGGCGAGTATCCGGCAGCCGTGGTGGCTGGGGCGCTGGACTATGCCGACGCCTTGCGGCTGGTGGCCTTGCGCGGGCAGTTGATGCAACAGGCGTACCCCAGTGGCTACGGCATGGCCGCCATCGTGGGCCTGGAACACGCGCCGCTGGCAGCGCTGGTGGCCCAAGTGCATAGCGATGTGCATCCCGTATATATCGCCAATCTGAACGCCAGGCGGCAGATCGTCATTGCCGGCAGCGACCATGCATTGCAGCAGGTAATGGCCCTGGCACTGCAGCACGGTGCCAGCAAGGTCCAGCGCCTGGCCGTTAGCGTGCCTTCGCATTGCCCGCTGTTTGGCGCGCAAGCGCAGGAAATGGAGGCGGTTTTTGCGCAAGTGAGCGTGCGCCGGCCTGTGCTGGCTTACCTGAGCAGCAGCGCAGCGCGCAGCCTGTCTGATCCAGACCGCATCCGGGACAGCCTGGCCAGCAATATGGCGCGCCAGGTCAACTGGGCCGATACCGTGCGCCTGGCCTGGGAGCGCGGTGCGCGGCTGGCACTGGAAATGCCGAGCGGCTCCGTGCTGACCCGGCTGACGGCGCCCGAACTGGCCGATGGCCTGGCCATCAGTTGCGAAGGCCAGCGCAGCGCCAGCTTGCTGGCCATGCTGGCGCAGGCAAAGCCTTAAAACGCTGTTTGGAAATCCAGCGACAAGGATGTCAAATTGCCGCCCACCTGCAGCGAGGTATGCGCAGCGTAGGTATGCAAGGCGTTCAGATACTCGCTTGCGCGATCCCGGTTATGCATTTCCAATGCAGTCAAGGCGGCCGCGCTGACCAGCGTGCCTATCCCCAGTCCCTTGGCGTAGCGCTTGTTGTTTACCGTGCCATAAACCGCCAGGCCCAGAGCAGCAGCCGCCACGCTGCCATCGATCCAGATGATGCGCTGGAAATCGCGCTGCATGGTGTCCAGATGAGTACCCTCCGTTTGGAGATACAGCGCTGGCGACTCGTTTAACAGCGTTGCATAGCTGGCATGGCGTTCGTCGATCTGCGATAAATACGCCAGCGAGCCGATGCTGGTGGCAGCGCCGATCAGCAGGAACGGCAGGCCCAGTCCCGTTGAAAAGCGCTGCCTGCGGCGTAACAGCAGGCCACCGAATACGGCGGCGAGCGCACCAGTGGCGGCCGTGGCGGGCAGGGCGCTCTTTTCTGCAGTGTAATAGGCATGCAGGGCGTCGTTCATGCCGGCAGCTCCCGCTGGATGCTGGACAGCCGTGAGCATGGTCGCCGCCAGCAGCCCCTGTTTCATCCTCCGTATCATAGGCATGTTCAACCCTGCATCGCCTTGGAAATCAGGCGGTCAAACATACGGTCGGACAATATCCAGCGCAGGAAAAGCAGCGGTGCTGCCAGGGTGCCGCCGTGGTAGCGCGCCTTGGGTTGTTTGGCTCGCAGGGCCTTGACGATCAGGTCGCTGATCAATTTGGCGGGTGCTTGCGCAGTTTTTCCTTGTATCTTGCCAAAGTTGTTTACCAGGCCGGCATAAGCACCATTGGCGGAATACCGGCTTGCCTCTTCCACCGCGATGCCAGCCCATTCCGATTCGACGCCGCCTGGTTCGATCACGACCACGGCGATACCGAAGGGGCGCACCTCATTACGCAAGGCATCGGAATAGCCTTCCAGCGCGTATTTGGACGTGTGGTACCAGCCACCCAGCGGCGTGGCCAGCTTGCCGCCGATCGAGGAAATGTTAATGATGCGGCCGTAGCGCTGTGCCCGCATATGCGGCAAACAAAGCTGGACCAGGCGGGCCGCGCCGAACAGATTGGTTTCCATCTGGCGCCGTCCTTCGTCCAGCGGCACGTCTTCCAGTGCGCCAAACTGGCCATAACCGGCGTTATTGATCAGCACGTCGATGCGGCCTTGTTCTTTGATAATCTGCTGTACCGCCGCCGACATGGAGCTGTCATCGGTCACGTCCAGCGCCAGGATATGACCGCCCGCCGCCTTGATGTCCGCCATTTTGTCTATCCGCCGCGCGGCGCCATAGACTTCGTAGCCTTCATTGATCAGACGCAGGGCAAAGTCCTTGCCCATGCCGGAGGAGGCGCCCGTCACCAGGGCCACTGCTTTGCTGCTGGTGTTCGTTTTCATGTTGTTCACTCCAATATTGAAATATGAAAATGTTTGACTAGTCAGTCATTTAATAAATGAAACTTAAGCTGAAAGTTTCAGTCTTCCCACTTAGCTTAGTAAACGCCAGGCTGCTTCAAAACCCGTCATGCCGTGCTGTTCCGCATTAGCCGGATCGGCGATCATGAAATCGACGGTCGCGTCGGCAATGGAACTGAGCATGGCGCCCACAAAACCCAGGGGGGCGTCGCGCAGCGGTCCTTGCTGGCGGCTGCGTTCGATAAAAGCCGCCATACCCGCCGTTGCCTCCATGCCAGCCTGCCGCGTTTGTGCCGTAATTTCATCGGATACGCCCAGCTGTGCCAGCGCCCGGCGTTTTTCGGGGGCGGACGCTGTCCAGCGCAACCAGTTGCGCCATAGCTGCAGCATCTGGCTGCGAATATCGCGGTCGACAGGCAAGCCTTTCAGCGCCGCCGCGCTCAGGTCGACCTTCAATTCCAGATACAGCGCGTTCAGCAGCGCAGTCTTGGTCTCGAAGTAGGTGAACAGCGAGCCATTCGATACGCCGGCTTCCTTGGCGATCACAGCCGTGGGCGCACTGAGCCCCTGGCTGGCGATCACGCGGCTTGCCGCTGCCATGATGGCGGCGCGTCGTTCTTCACTTTTTGGTCTGGCCATGGTTGCTTGATTAATAATGCTGATTTTTGATACTCTCATTTTATAAGAGAGTGCCCAGTCAGTCAATGGGCTGGGAGACATCAGCGCGCATGAACAAAATGTCGGCACTGGACGCCGATTCAACAGCCAAAATTCCAAGGCTGGCATACAGCGCAAAGGCAGGGAAGTTGTCGCGGTAGGCGCGCAAGGTCACTGCGGCGGCGTTTGTTGCCTGGCTAGCCTCCGGCAAACGACAGGCGTAAAATCTGCTTGTCCTTTTCAGAGAAGCAACGCCAGCCCAGCATGAAAGACCAGGTCCAATACAGCCGCAGCCATCAACTACCAGGCCTGGTACTGGGCGAGGCACGCCTGGCGAAATTTCGCTTCAAGCGGCACTTTCACCTCGATTATCACATCGGCGTGATTACCGAGGGCGTGCAACGCCAGGTGCTGCATGGCGAAAACATGGTGCTCACGCCAGGTACTATCCAGCTGATGCCGCCCGGCGAAATGCATGACGGCTTCAGCGCCGACGATGGTTTTTATACCTTGAAGACATTCCGGGTCGCGCCCGAGATACTCAATGGCCTGGCCCAGGAAATTTCTGGCTCAGGCGGACAGCTCGGTGACGTCGTCCTGCTCGATCCAGCCGCAGCGTATCGCCTGTCCAGGCTGCATGCAGCCTTCCAGGACGGCGAAACAGCGTCGCCGCTGCAGCTGCAAGCCGATTGGCTGACCCTGCTGGAACATTTGCTGTCGCGTACCCGCTTGAGGACGCCGGAGATGGTCCATGGTGAATTGTCGGCAAGCCAGCGCACGCGCGTGCGTGAGTATTGCGAAGCCCGGCTGGCCGACAAACTCTCGCTCGATGAACTGGCCGCCCTGTGTGGTATCGAGCGTTTCAAATTCCTGAAACTGTTCAAGCGCACCACCGGCATGACGCCGCATGCCTGGCTGGTGCGGCTGCGCCTGGAACGCGCCTGTACCCTGATGACAGCCGCCCGCCAGGACCTGACCCAGGTCGCCCATGCGGTGGGTTTCTACGACCAGAGCCATTTCAACCGGGCTTTTCGCAGCGCCTATGGCGTCGCGCCGTCGCAGTATTAGTAACCCTGCCTATTCGGCCACCTCATACTGCACCGATAGCTGGCCCTTTTTCTCTTTCATCTTGAGTAAAACGAACTGTTTGATCTGGCCGGCGGAAGCCACATGCGTGCCGCCGCACGCCGTCATCGGCAGAGAACCAAAGCCCAGCATGCGCTTGTCGCTGCCCATATCGATGTTCCTGGGCATATCGCGCTGGATTAGCGCATTGACGGCTGCCTGCACCTTATCGGCATCGAGCTCCTGGGCCGCAGCCGTGCGCTCGAACACCACGCGCGCTTCACCAGGCCAGTGATGTCCCTTGACGGCGCGCCAGCCCAGCGGCTCGATCACGTTCGCCAGCAGATGGCCGGCGGAATGCAGGCGGGCGTGCAACTGGCGCGACTCTGCCAGCACGGTAATTTCCACCTCGCCAGGCGCGATCGCCGCCTCCGTCACATGGATCACAAGCTCGTCCTGCTGAAGCACCCGGCTTACAATTATGCCGTTGATGGTCCCCATGTCGGAAGGCTGACCACCGCCTTGCGGATGGAACAAGGTGGCGGCCAGCACCACGTTGAACTGGCCAGAGTCGGCCGGCGTGCAACTCAGCACCTGGCTGTGCATGCTTAACTGGTCGCTATTGAAGTAAATACGCTGCGTCATTTCTATGCCCTCATGGAATCTTGAATGCAGATTTTAGGGAAGGCGGGCAGGGCGGCGCTTGTAAAAAATTGACGGGTGTTTGGTGGATGACTAGAAAACCACCATGATGATGGACCCGGCGACAATCAGTCCGCCACCCAGCGCCACCGGCCAGGTCAGGGTTTCGCCGAGAAATACGATGCCAAATACGATAGCCAGCGCCACGCTGAGTTTGTCCAGCGGCGCCACCTTGCTGACCGGCCCCAGCTGCAGCGCGCGGTAGTAACACAGCCACGACAGACCGGTGGCTATCGCCGACAGCACCAGGAACAGCCAGCTGCGCGTGCTGATGCTGGATGGATTTTGCCATTCGCCGCGCAGGGACACGATGCCGCCGATCACCGCCAGTATCACCACCGTGCGGATGAACGTCGCCAGGTTGGAATTGAGCCCAACCACGCCCAGCTTGCCAAACAGCGCCGTCAAGGCTGCGAAGACGGCGGAAGCGAGGGCGTAGGTGATCCAGTTTGATTGTGGGGACATGTAGGGCATCCTTTAGGGCTAAGTAACTCCCCGATGGTAGCAGGCACAGCTCAGATATTGATTCATTTGTTTGAGATGCTTTAATGGAAAACAGCCGCGCCCTCGCTGCAGGCGCGGCAGGGCCTGCTCGCTTAGTAGCTGAACTTCAGTTCTGTAAACACGGTCCGCTGCGGGAACGGGTGATACAGGTAATAGTTTCGGTTGTTGAGGTTATCGACACCGCCGGCCAGGCTCCATTGGCGGCTGAACTGGTAGTGCACGCGCAGGTCGGCCACCATGAACCCTTCGAAACCGGTGTAGGTGTGGCCGTTGATGTCGGTATTGTCGACCGTGCCGTATTGCTTGCCGCTATAGCGGGCCGCCAGGGTGATGGCCCATTTGTCGGTCGGCCGGTAAGTCGCCATGGCCGTGGCGCGCCACTCTGGTATATACGGCGTGTGCGCGCCGACTGAAGTCGCGCCGGCAGTGGTGGGCACGTAGCTGCTGTTGGCCAGGATGCGCGCGTCGACATAGGTTATCGAACCGCTCAGGTCCAGGCCAGGGATCAAGGCGTTCTGGCGTTCGCCGACCAGCTCGATGCCACGCTGGCGCGTCTTGTCGACGTTTTGCGTGAACGACACCGGCGTGGCGTAACCGGTAATGAAGCTGGTTTGCGAGATCAGCGCATCGCTCACGTGTTCCTCGAACAGCGATAAGCGCAGCTTGCTGCCGTCGCCGTTGCGCTCGAAAGCCAGTTCGCCCGACTTGACGTTTTCCGGTTTTAAAAAGGGATTGGCCTGCGTATAAGTGCTGCCGGTCTGCACGTTCTGGTACAGCTCGCCGACCGTCGGGAAACGCAGCGCCTTGCCGAACGAGAGCGTGGCTTGCCACAAGGGATCTATCTTCCAGTTCAGGGATGCCTTCGGCGACAGGCCCTGGCGTTCGACTGCCGGCTGGGTGACGGCATAACCCTTGCCGTTGCTGGCCGTCGCATAATTGTAGCCGTCGAACGCCCGCCATTGCTCGTAGCGCGCACCCAAAGTGGCCGTCAGCGCGGGCGCAATGCGCCACTGGTCTTGCAGCCACAGCGCTTCGGTGCGGGTCTTGCCGAGCGAGTTGCTATACAGGCTGGCCTCGTCACCGTCGGTCCAGTTGAGACTGTTGTAGGTCGGGCTGACCAGCTTGAACCGGTCGCCGTACAAGCCGAAGCTGAGCACATGCGGGCCGGCAAGGCCGTCCGGATGCCAGCTGGCGCTCAGGTCCAGCGTCGACCAGCCGGTGCCGCTAGCGTCGGCGGTGCGGCCAGCACCACCGTTTTGGGCGGCAGGGAACAAGCCGGTCGAGGTGCGCGTCAGGTCGGTGGCGTAGTGGTAATTGCTGGCCACCACGTCCCAGTCCCAGGCCGCGCCATGGCGGCTTTTGACGTCCAGGCTTTGCATCCAGTGCTGCTGGGTGGTGCTGTTGGCCGAGAACTGGCCCGCCACGCTGCTGGCACTGTAGGATTTGCCGCCGAGATTGACGTTGCCGCTGGCGCCGCCGTAATAGGGCGCGCCGCTGGCCGTGCTCAGGTAAGAGTTCGTGCCAGCGTCGGCGTCGTTATGCCAGTAGCCCAGCGTGTAGACGGCCGTGACGTTGCGCGACAAGTCATAGGCCAACTTGATCTTGGCGCTGTCCTGCACCGTGTGGGTGATATTGCCGGCGCCCAGCACCTGGATCGCGCCGTTAGTGCGGTTCAGGTCGGGATACGCGCCCTGGATCGTCGGATCGCCGGGCACGGCCGGCTTGTTTGATTGGTTCAGCGTGCCAAAGGTGATCGGCTGGCTGTGGCTGTCGAGGTGAGTGGCGCTGACGAACCACGACAGCGCGCCGTCGCGGTTGCCCAAAGTGGTACTGATATCTTGCGTGCCGTAGCGGTCATTCGTGCCGTACAGGCCAAACTTTTGCGATGCCGCGTTGAGCTTGACGCTAGCCTCGAACTGTCTCGGCATGCGGGTGTTGAGCTTGACCACGGCGCCGTAGGAATTGCCGGCGTAGGCCGCCGAGTACGGGCCGTACATGACATCGATGCTCTCGATTTCTTCCGGCGCGACCATGAACCAGCGCGGCGAACCATTGCCGTTGTTGTTATTGACCAGCGCCGAGAGCATCACGCCGTCGGCCATGACCAGGCTGCGCGCGCTGGCGTTGATGCCGGTGGTGCGCGTTGCCAGCGGGGCTTGCGTATCGCCGTCAAAGCGCTTGCGCACCAGGATGCTGGGCAGATATTTCAGTCCATCTTCGACATTCATGACGTTGCTGGTCTCTGCCAGCTGGCGCGCGGTGACGCTGGCAATCGTCGCCGGCGAGCGGACGTCGGTCGGGTCCGGCGTGCTGCCAGTGACTTGCACGACCGGTATCTGGTCGTCGGCCCAGGCTTGTTGTACCGACAAGGCCATGCACGTTGCCAGCAGCAAGCTGGAATTAGGGGAAGCAAATTTCATAGGTATTCCTGGAACAAGAAAGCGGCCATAGCGGCGGGCAGGCACGACCACCATCGCGATATAGACGGCGGCCAAGCGCATGCGGGCGCAGGCAAGGTAATGGTAAAGGTATGGAGTGGCGTTGCAGCCGGCAGTTCACTGGCGATGCAGCAGGGCCAGCTTTGATCAGGCGGAGGGAGGGGCGCGGGAATGTGGCTGAGACCAGGTAAACAGAGGCTCAGGAGCGAGGTAAAACAGGGCGGGGAACAGCGCCATGCCAGCTTTCACAGGCAAGGGCGTGGCAAAAGTCGTGGGCAAGGGCGGCGTGGCCGCATCGCTGACACAGTAGGGGCAGTGCTCGACATGATGCAGCACCGAATCGAGCGGCGACTTGACCGCGATCGTGCCATCGGCATTGAAGTACTTGACCCCATCGACTGTACAGATCTCGATCTGCGTGATCTGCTGTCCGTGCGGCTGCATCGCATTGAGGGCATGGGAAATCGACGGCACGAGCGCATTCATCAGTATCGCGAAACACGCGATCCAGATATGCAGGCGCTGCCGTCTTGTCCATTTCCTCATGGGCGGGAGTATAGCAAGAATTCATGCCTTACTTGCATAAGTATCCGCATCAGGTCGCTTACTGCATCAGCCTATTCGTTGCCTTTAACACCTAACAAAACCTGCTGCGCGTCGATGTGGGCGGCCTGTGATCCCGGCAGTGGAAAGCAGGTCAAACAGTTCGAAGTTTTGCGAAAAAACGAGCATCATCATTTCAACTCAGTTGCAATTCCATCATTAGGGATATCGCTCGAACGTTCGCCGCTTAACCCTTTACTGAAAAAGTGAATTCATAGCGGCAAAGAATTAGTCATGCTTGGCAATTTTCATACCAAATCAAAAAGATTTAATTTTTAAATGTTTTTTTTGCAATTTATGCTAATATGAATTGGTGCTGGGATGCTTTTTTGGGTATCAAGTTGCTTGCAGAAAATTAAACCCATAGGAGCATACAATGATGTATGAGTTCCTCATTAATAATCGAACAAATCTTGCTGCTCGATGTCGTGAGAAAGTAGCGCTTCGGCCTGGACGAATGGCCTCCAAGCTTCAACTGCTGAATGGGGTGCCAATGCTCCTGGATCAATTGATTCGAACATTAGCGGCTGAAAATACATCGCAATCGATCGTTGCATTTGGGATTTCAGGACCAGAAAATGGAGATTTGGCTTTTTCTGAAATAGCTATCTCAGCCGTGGAACACGCTCGAGAGCTGCTGGCTCTTGGCTTTTCAGTTAAGCAGGTTGTTCATGATTATGGTGACCTTTGCCAGTCAATAACAGATCTGGCAATTGAGCGGAAAATTACCTTTACCATACACGAATTTCGGACTTTGAGTCGATGTTTAGAGAATGCAACCGCGGATGCGGTTACTGAATTTAGCTATCAGCGTGACTTGATCGAGGCGAATAAAATAGCGAAAGAAAATAACGATCGGTTAAGGCACTTCGTGCATGAGTTACGCAATCTTCTGGGCACAACGTCGTTAGCATTTACTGCAGCAAAATCTAGCAGATTAAATCTATCCGGATCAACAGGAGTTATACTTGAAAAAAGTATACTTAATTTGGGAAGGCTTATCGATAGCTCTGTTGATGATATTAATGAGATAGTCAGGCAAAAAATCGTTCTAAATACATTTCCAATTTCATCATTTATTGCCGAAGTTTTATCTTCTGCTGAGCTGAGTTGTGAAAATATAAAATGTGAATTAAGGTTGATGCCTGTCGATCCTGATTTGGCAACTTCGGGAAATCGCTCACTGCTACTAATTTCCTTAGTGCGAATTTTACAAAATGCGGTTAAGTTCACACAACTAAATAATCATGTTGTTCTTGCTGTTTACGCATCTGGTGATCAAATTCAGATCGATGTAAAAGATAATTGCAGTGACGTTGACTCACAAGAGGTGGATTCCACGCATTCACAATCGACTCAAATTGACAGAGATAGAATCGGTTCTAGCTTAATTCTGGCAATAGCTAAACAAAGTGTTGTCTCATATGGAGGATCACTTAGTATTCAAAATCAATCTGAAATCGGTTGGGTTGTAAAAATTTCCATTCCCCGCAGAACAGTTGTCAACTAAATAAAATACTGTCTTTAGAATTAATTTTTCTCCTATAAAGTTGATATGAGTGCCGATGCGCCATGCGTATAGCGATCCTGTAATCAGCATAGTGAAAGCTGTAAATGCTGCCCAACATAAGCAGCTGCTCCTATTTCCAAGCAATACACGCGGTCTACAGCCAATAGCTACCTTTCATCCCGAACAGTTCATGAGTGCCAGTATCCCCTTGAGCCACGTTAGCAGCATAATTCTCCTTGTCTTTTTGGCAGAAGACGCGCTACCGAAGAGCGACGCGGAAATATGATTATGGATAATGTATCCAGATATCAGAGTGCACTATTAAAATAATAATTTTATCATTTTTAACAGATTGACTAAAAATGTATTAATCTATAAATCGTATCCTGGAGATAGATATTTTTTAAGAAGTAGGTAGTACTTATGTGAAATGAGAGTACTATGATTCATTCGATTACTTCCATAAGTAAAATTAAATTGGCGAAGATGATTTTATAGACTTCTTATAAATTGTTTCTATAAATTGAATTATTATATCAGTAATTTTCAAGCGGAAACATTGCCTATTAAGCCATCATGAAATAGTGAAAACCGGTGAAGATAAGGCAGGATGGAAGGTGCTTTCCCATGGCGAAATTTACCTGCCGCAGTTTTTTTAAAACGCCAAAATTTATGCCGATCGGAGAAATTACTACGTTGTGGCGTATGAAAGGAATGATTCCTGATGATACGTATTTTTTACCTTGCTCACACCGCCGTTACGATATCGGAGGCTCAGGTACAAGATATTCTGGTAACGTCTCATCGTAAAAACGGGCAGACTGGTGTGACTGGTGTTCTCGTTTATACGGGAAATATGTTTGCTCAGATTCTGGAGGGGCCAGAATTAGCGGTACTTCGTCTATATGTAAAGATTACAGCGGATCAGCGAAACTTCACGATCACCATTTCACCGTATCGATACACAATGAGCAAGAGCGTTCTTTGTTGTCGGACAATCTGAAACCATATGAAAATTCGGCAAACATTTCACTCACCAATCTTGATCCTTAGTGACACCATGCGCGATACTGGACAGGTACGTGACGTACTGGATGGAGAATTCGATAATATCAGCTTGTCTAGCGATCCAGAAAATATGGCTGCCGAATTCGATGCAAGGCCAGCCGATGTTTTGATCCTGGCATTTGACACTCTCGAAAAATCGGAGCGTAATTATTTGTCACTCTACCGACAAAGCGCGAAATTGCCTCTCCATCCGCATCGGACTATCATCTTGAGTAGCAAGGACAACGTGGCAGCGAGCTACCAGGCTTGCCGGAAAAAGTTGTTTGACGATTATGTTTTGTTTTGGCCGATGTACTATGATCGTCATCGTTTGGCGATGTCCATTCATCTAGCACTTAGCCATCTGGCTGATCGTGGCGTGATAACCCAGCCCGATTCCACCTGGCAGAAACCTGATGAAATATTTAAAGAACTGTGCGTGTCTATCAAGCGAGCTATAGGAACGCCTGATATTCAGGAACTTCAAAACCAGCCTATGGGAGGAGGACTTGCTGTTGCCGAACGAAAAATCACGTTTGACTCAGTTAAGACATTGCCTATTGTTATGATAGTTGACGACGATGAATTCATGTGTAAACTATTGGGTGACATTCTTGAGGAGGCTGGCTATCAAATATTGGTGGCGCACGGAGCAAGCGAAGTGTTGTCAACGATACGCAAGCAGCTGCCAGATCTGATTATCATGGATATTTTAATGCCAGGCGTAAATGGTATAGAGATTGCACAGCACTTGAAGGCCGTGCCTAGGTGGGCTTTAATTCCACTCATCATTGTGACCGGGAATAGTGATCACAATATAGTCAACGAATGTTTGAAAATCGGAGTGGTCGACTTTATTATCAAACCTGTAGAGCGCACAGGTTTTTTGAATAAAGTGAGGAGTGCCTTGCAACGAAATTAAAATACTGATTGCTTGCAGTACCCTGGAAGTAGTCTTTAACTTCATCAAGATACCTGAACTTTAGCCTGTAATAGCCATTTTACGGCGCATCATTTATGATGTCGCAAGATGCGACCACACAAAACTCTCACTAGAAAATGAATTGAACTCATTCTATGGGGTGATTTTTTATATCATATATGCCATGCTGTTACATTGTGTGGTGGGCCTTGGTATGAGAAGAACGATACACAATGAGACAGCATTGACGTTTCCCATAGTGAAAAAAACAATGTACGTCTTAAAACAGACTGATCTTGGCCTGTCAACAGAGCCTTATAATGTTGCGTTAAAGAATTTTTGGTAATAAAAAATACTTTTCTTAATAATTAGGCTAGAATACAAGCATATTCTCACCTGATCCGTCAACCGTTTGATCTAGTCTTGGTAACCCGAACCCTTGCCAGAACACTTGCAACGCATACACATTGTCGTTGTGCCCCCGCTCTTCTTTGCGGGAGATCATCCCACCGGCCGCTCATTCCCTCGTTATTGCCAGCGCACCGCTGACACGCCCTAAAATTGCGTAGCTTCAGTTGAAGCGCTCCCATGCCCTCACTGGATACACAATGAAAAATTTTCCTAAAATAGCCCTGTCACTGATTGCTTTCGCCACGTTCGTGCAGGCTAACGCCAGCACCATCACGTTCTCTACCGGCTTTTCGGATGCCGGGACTCAAGCTAGCGCGGCAGCTTACCAGTCCGTCGTCGATGCGGCCGTCGCCACGCCGGGCGCAGGCTATGGTACGACGACGATTGCTAACTACGATAACGTCACCAATAGTAGCCTGTTCGGCAGTGGCAAGAACATCGCATTCAGATCGACCATCAATTTTGGCGTCAGCGCGGCCGATGCAGGTGCTTGGAGCTTCCGTGCCGGCGTGGATTTTGGCAACGGTGGTGCGGTTTTCCTCGACGGCGTGGCGCTGGATTACAAAACGAATGATATGTGGTGGGGCGACAATTACAATAACTCGAGCCAGTTCTTGAGCGGCTCCGGTAATTTATCGGCTGGTAACCATACCTTGACCATCTATGGCCTGGAAAATTGCTGCGATGGCGGCCAGCAAGCGCAATTCAAGGTTGGAAGCAATAGTTTCACCAGCTTCGCTGCCACCGATGGCCTGGTGTCAGCCGTGCCGGAACCATCGACCTATGCCATGCTGCTCATCGGCTTGGGTTTGCTGGGTTTTACTGCGCGCCGCACACGTTCCGCCCAGTTCAAAGCCTGATTGAAAAAGCCCGCTGATGCAGTGATACATCAGCGGGCTTCTTGCCAGGAATTTCTATACAAAGGCTGCACTAGGCCCATGCTAGCGTCGGCGCAGGACATAGCACTGCCAAATCAAATATTAAAAGTATCGCCACCGCCCATAGCGGCCACAAACTGTTACAGGCTGGCGATCCAGTCTTCAAATTCCTTCGCCAAACCTGGAGGATTGGCCAATCGGGTTTGTGCAGCAATCTCGTCATAGTATTCGAGTTCATGCACGACAATCGGGATCGGCCGTGAAAAGCACTGTTCGATAACGCCGTTTTCATGCAGTGCCCGTGCGATCCGAACACATGCGTCTACAAAGTAGGCTGTAATGTCGCTGGCTATGCGCATACACCGGTCAAAGTCGGCTTTTTCATCTTCATCTGAGTACCAAAGCCCGCGTGCCTTCAGTAGCTCTTCCAGCATTTTCCCGCCTTCCGTCCCGGGTTCGGCTATGTATATCAATTCGTTCTGAAGCCAGAAAGCGAAGTTCCATTTTGCTTCTTCGGCATTGGACGCCGAGGGCGTGCATTGCGTCCAATGCGTCAGTGTGTTGTAGCCAAGTTGCAGAACCGGATAACGCGGATCGTCGTCGTTATCTTCAATGAAAAATGACAAGGCGTAGATATCCGGGATGGTCGGCGTATCGATGTTCGCCAACGCAGTACTAATGTGGCGGTAAGAGAATTGTTCAAAATCATTCATAGGGCGTCGTTTTTAAAGTTGACATACCGACGTGCAAGGAAGCGCCAACAGCGGCACGGGCAACTCCCCGTGCCACCATCTGGCAAGATCAGGCGACCTTGTTTTTGCCAGCAGCGATCCGGTTCCAGCCATAACCGATGATGACGATGGCCAGGATGGCTGCTTGCGCTGCCAGGGTTTCCAAAGTAGGCAGGATGCCCAGGATGTCGACGCGGATGAAATCGACGGGGTTCACGCCTACCCAGCCAGCTTCCTGCAGCGCGGCCACGCCTTTGCCCATCAGTATCACGGCCAGTACGGCCACGAAGGCTGAGGTCAGCGAGAAGAATTTGCCGATCGGCATGCGGGCGCTGCTGCGCAGCAAGACCCAGGCGATCACGGCCAGCAACACGATTGCCACTAGGAAGCCGCCCAGCAGGGCGCCGCCATTGCCGTCGGCCGCCAGCGCCGAGTAAAACAGCACGGTTTCAAACACTTCGCGGTAGACGGCGATGAAGGCTAGCGCGAACAGGCCCCAGGCGGAACGGCGCGACATGGCTGCAGACAGTTTTGCGTGCAAATATTCCTGCCAGCGTCCGGCGCTGCTCTTCTGGTGCATCCACAAGCCCACGCTCAGCAGAACCAGTGCTGCAAACACGGAACCGAGTCCTTCGCTCACTTCCCGGCTGGCGCCGCTGATCGTCACCAGATAAGTTGCCGCCACCCACGTCAGGCCGCCAGCTGCCAGGGCGCTGATCCAGCCCGCATGCACATAAGGCAGCACGTCGTTGCGCTTGGCCTTGCGCAAGAAGGCGATAATGCCGATCACGATCAGCAATGCTTCCACGCCTTCGCGCAGCAAGATCGTCAGGGCGCCGACAAAGGTGGTCATCGGGTCTGCCTTGGCGTCGCCCAGTTCCGCTTCCACGTGGGTAAATAATTGATGCAGCTTGTCGCCGGCCGCATCGGCCTCGGCCACCGTGCCCTTGGCAACGGCTGAGCGATACGCCAGCATGGCGCTTTCCACCGCCAGCAACAGGGATTTATTGCGCGCGCCGACCATCGGTTCGATCGGCTCGAAGCCATCCAGGTAGGCCGACAGGCCCAGGCGCGTAGCCGCCGCGCGGTCGCCTGCATGCATGGCGGCCAGGCTTTCGGCCAGGCGCAGGCGCGACAAGGCCAGGCCGGCCGGCTTGTGCGCCTCGGCCTGGCCAGGATTGCTGCGCAGATAAGCTGTCAGCGCCTGGGCTTCATCTTCGCCCAGTTTGGCCGCCGCCGCTTCCTGCGTCAGGGTCGTCACGGCGGCCAGGTCCGTGTACAGGCTCTTGGCGCGGGCGTCTTCCTTCCACAATTTTTCGCCGTGCGCGCGCGCCGCAGCGTCATGCGACATATTGCCTACAAAAAAGGCCAGGTCCCAGCGGTCACTGTCGGACAGGGTGGCAAAACTGGCCATTGAAGTACCGGCCACGCCTTGCGAAATCACCTGGTACAGCGCCATCAGGCTGCGCGACTGCGCCCGCTCGGGGTCTGTAAAAGCGATCGGCTTAGGTTCCAGGCTGGCCGCCAGCGGACCATCGCCAGCGCCGGCCGCGCCATGACAGGAAGCGCACTGGGCCGCATACAGGGCCGCGCCGCGGGTCAGGTTCGGCAACGCTTTTGGCGCTACGGGTATCGGATAGGCGCTAATTAACAAGGCATTCGCGTGGTGCGCCAGGCGCTTGACCTCGGCGGCATCGGCCTTGGCGACCACGGCCGCGCGCAAGTCGGCGATGGCGGCGGCAACGCCAGCCTTGGCAGCATGGGCGGGCAGGGCGGTGATCTGCGTGGCTGCGTTCTCGGTGAAATCGAGCATCTCTGCATATTCCGCCTCGCTGACCACCTTGCCATGCTCGACGGCGCCGCTGTAATCGACGGCCACATAATCAATCAACTGCCACAACTGCCTGGCTTCAGCCCCTTGGTCAGCCCCCTGCGCCTGCGCGCCGCCCGCCAGCAAGCTGGCCGATAAAACGGCTGCGGCCACCAGCGGATTGCAGATGAGCCATTTTTTCATCTTCACGAACATGATTCTCATTCTCATTCATTATCAAGCCGACCACTATAGGACAGGCACTGCAGGGTGTCAACGGCGTGAGGGTACAACGCCGCATCGCTGGCAGCAGCGTTTACTGAAAGTTACCCGCTAGGCTATGTGGTGGCCAGCTATTCAAACACCTTGCACTGTGGTGGTCTATGCCGACACGGAAAATCGCTTCAGGTTTTGCTATTGGCACGCATGAAGTCTATCAAGGTTCTCAGTGCAAGCGGCATTTGCCGTTGTTTCGTATAGTAGGCAAAGAAACCGGGAAATGTCGGGCACCAGTCGCTGAGCAAAGGCACAAGTTTCCCTTCGTCGACGAGATACTGCAAACGATGTTCGGCCCACATCATGATCCCCACTCCCTGCAACGCGGCAGAGACAGCCAGGCTGCGGTCGGTGATGGTGAGCGGTCCCTTTACTTCAATCGCCAGCTTTTGCGTTCCCTTTTCAAACTCCCATTGATAGTGTCCTTGCGTACCGTGTTGACGCCAGTTGATGCAGCGATGCAGGTGAAGATCGCGCGGATGTTCGGGATGCCCGTGCAAGGCAATGTAGGCGGGCGATGCAAGCACAATTTGCCGGAGGGGAGGGCTTACAGGGAAAGCGATCACATCGTCCTCAAGATATTCTCCCAGTCTGATGCCGATATCAAACGCGCCCTTGACGAGATCTTTTATCGAATCATCGACCGTGATGTCCAGGACAATCTCTGGATAAGCGGCGCAGAATTCACCAAGCAAGGGTTCAAGCAAATCCGTGAACGCAATCCTGGGGGTAACCAGTTTGATTTTCCCCGTAGGCGTATCTCGCAGATCCGCGAGGTCCTCCAGCATGGCATCGAGTTCATGCAGCACCGGCGTGAGGCGCTCCAGCAAACGTGCGCCGGCTTCGGTCAGTGAAACGCTTCTTGTCGTTCGATTCAGCAAGCGTATGCCAACCCTCGCTTCCAACTCACGCACGGTCTGGCTTACCGACGAAGCGGACATCGAAAGAATTTCTCCGGCGCGTGCGAATCCTTGCTGATTGGCAACGCAGGAAAAGACCTTCAGTTCCGTGAACTCATTACCGCGCACCTTATTCTCCTCCCTCTGGATGTACACAGATTGTGCATCAAAACTTAATGAATGTATCAACTTTCATGACGATAACGCGTGCGCCGCATCCATGCCATCGGGTAATTGACGATAGCGGCATCGCTAGCAGAACTGTCTGATATGGCTGACAAACCAAGAAAAACGCTGCTGCGTAACAATTCGCAGCGGCGTTTTTCTTCTTGAAATGCATACGGTGTTCACCAGGCCAACGGTTGGTCCTGGTAGTCAAGAAAGAGGTGATCCTTGCAGCCCATATGACGTTCGACAACAGCGGCAACGCCACTGACACTCGACTCCAGATCGATCTCCGCCTCGACCGTGCCATCGAGGGTGCCCATGTCGGTTTTTGCCCATCCCGGATGGATGCTCAGGACAGTGCGTCCGCTGCCTTTGAGATCGGCGTACAGGCCGCGCGCCAGGATGTTCAGCGCGGCCTTGCTGGCTCGATAGAGTTCCAATCCTCCCTCGACATTACCGCTGACGCTGGCGCGGTACGATGACATGAAGCAAATGGTCGGAGCAGGGCCAGTCAAGCGGGCGCTGAGCCGGCGTGCGATGCGCACCGGGCCAATCGCATTGGTCATCATAATTTGCGTGACTTCTTGAGGGGTCGCTTCAAGCACCGATTGGTGCAGCGCTCCGAAGATGCCGGCATTCATGAAAATGACATCGAATTGACGTTCCCCCAGTGACTTTTCGAGTTCATCGATGTGCTCAGCCTGGGTCACGTCTATGTAAGCAAGCCCGAGGCGGGCCGCATCCTGGCTGCCCACAGCCGTCAGCGCATCCACGTTGTCTCCATGGCGGGCGGTGCCGACTACATGCCAGCCACGGTCAAAAAACTGTTGGGCGAGGCCAAGGCCAAGACCGCGTTCAGCGCCAATAATCAGAATATGTTTTCTTTTTGACATGATAATTCTCTCTATGAGGATGTGGATTTATTGTGCGGTATAGCCACCGTCCGCCATGATGGTGGCGCCGGTGATGAAGCTGGCGTGCTGCGACGCCAGAAACACGATGACCCTGGCGATTTCCGAGGCCTGGCCAACCCGGCCGATGGGATGGAGATGGTCATAGCTGGCCAGGGTGGCACGACTGTCTTCGACCATACCGTCCAGGATGCCGGTTTCGACGACACCCGGCGCGACGGCGTTAGCGCGGATGCCACGATTGCCATATTCGACGGCAACCACCTTGGTCAGTTGGGCGATTGCGCCCTTGGACGCTGCATACACCGCCGTCTGCGGCATGCCGACTTCGCTGACGATGGAGCTAACGTTGACGATCGCTCCATTGCCGCGGTCCAGCATGATCCGCAATGCTTCGCGGATATGAAGAAAGGTACCGCGCGCATTGACTGCCATAATGCCGTCCCAGTCCGCGACACTCATCTCAAGGACTGCTTTGTTCATGGTTCGCCCGGCGTTATTGACGAGAATGTCAACTGTGCCGAAATGCTCCAGCGCCAACGCTATGGCGCGCTTCGCCGTTTCTTCCTCAGCCACATCGCCCACCAGGGCGACGACTTGTCCGGTGCACGCGAGTTCGCTGACGGCTGGCTTGATATCTTCAGCGATGACTTTGACGCCGTGCGCGACAAGCAGCGCCACGGTCGCTTTGCCAATGTCGCCGGCAGCGCCGGTCACGATCGCCACCTTGCCATCGAGGCCGAAGGTCAGATCGATATTGCGATTGATTTGCATACTTGCTTTTCCTTTCTATCGTCGTGTTATCTTTGTCTGTTACGCCAAGCCTGGCCATGCTGTGGCCAGAACCTGAGCACAAAGTATGCACTTGACGATTACAGAGAAAAAGCTGGCTAATCCGAATACATTGTGTGATTTCTTATATAGAATCTCGACGTGGTGGGCTGGGCAATGGCACTGAGCATGCCCGACAATAGCGGCAAGGGAATGTTTTAGAGTGCTTTCAGCCGAGAAGAGGAGTTCTCTCTTCAATCCTTTATTTTACATAATATAAATTATGCGAAGGGACGGTAGTTAACGAGCTGTTGCGTATTTTCCTCAAGTACCAAATCGCATACCCGATTAATGGTATGTTTAGGTGTTGCGGTGAACTTAGGATGCTGATGCTAATTCAACTTGCCGATGCGCACATCCCTTCGAGCCTTTCCGGTCCGGTTCTGGTTGACCGGCATGGTCTGCCGCGCTATTGGACAGTCGTATGGTCAGCCGCAGTCGCTGGCGCCCTGGCGGACTCGACACATATAAAGAAGCTGCGCTACATCGAAAATCTATACCAACACGCTGATGAACTATGTGGACACGGTTCACTGGACGACGCGCTTGGCACATTGAATGATTGCCGCCTGGCTGACATGCTTGAATCATGGTTCATTTCCATCCGCAATCAAGCCGTGACGACAGAAGCTGATGAGACACGCTGGCAAGTAGGATTTGGTTTTGTGACCTCGATTGTGTCTTGGATAGCAAAAAGCGACACTCACAGGACATTGCGCCTGATCGAAAGCCGACTTCATCAACTAGCAGTCCTGTACAGCCAGTTCCGCGTGAAGAAGCGAAATACGCCAGAAATGCTCCGTTCGTTGCCGGCGTCTACCGTTGAGGTGTTGTATCAGATCTTAGACCCCGAATCCAAAGATAATCCGTTTCCTCGCGTTCAGACGCGCTGGCGTGTGTATGTGGCGTTTATTCTGATGCTCCACCAGGGATTACGGCGCGGCGAGGTTTTGTTACTTCCCGCGGACGCAATTAAGAGCGCTTTTGACGCAAAACTGGGACGTGATCGGTGTTGGATCAACGTTCGGGAAAATGATTACGAAAGCGCTGCCCAAGATCCTCGCTATTCCAAACCGAGCATTAAAACCAAGAATTCGATTAGGCAGATTCCGACCAGCGAAACCACGGCACGCATTATTGAGTCATATGCTAGTAATTATCGAGGCCGCCCTCAGCACTCATTTCTGCTAAATTCCAAGTCTAACCTACCATTATCGACTGAGGCGCTTACGAAGGCATTTTCTGTGATATCAAGTAGACTTCCAGCTCAAGTGGTCAGGGAACTAGAGTCGCGTACAGGCAAGACGACTGTTACACCGCATGATCTTCGTCATACCTGTTCAGTTGTTCGTCTACATCAGTTACTTCAGCATGGCGACTCGATGGACGAGGCATTGCAAAAAATGAGAACATTCTTCGGTTGGTCACGCCAGTCAACAATGCCATCTCGCTATGCTCGGGCTGTCTTTGAAGATCGGCTTGCGGGCATTTGGAACAATGCATTTGATGATCGAGTCGCCCTGTTACGCGCGATTCCAAAGGAATATTAATGGAAAAGCAGCTAGCTTTTGATCTGGACAGTCCAGA
This sequence comes from Janthinobacterium silvisoli, assembly GCF_014200725.1. Classification (GTDB taxonomy): domain Bacteria; phylum Pseudomonadota; class Gammaproteobacteria; order Burkholderiales; family Burkholderiaceae_D; genus Janthinobacterium. The sequence continues at coordinate 105,714 of NZ_JACHCL010000008.1, read as the reverse complement.
AATCGATGACGCTGCATTGACTACATTTTGTGCCAGGCTGCAGCCGCTGCCTTCTGTCATCAGGTACTACGATGAGTTCGACGACAAAACACGATCAATTCCTGGTCCGACTGAAGAAAATATTTTCGAAATTTTTTTCCACGGGCGCTGCTTAAAGGTGAGCTTTGTCCGACGCAATTCTCATTGCGCTCTCGTACTCAAACACACTCTTGTTATGATGCTCGAACAGGATCTCAGCGCTGCGACCATAGCAAGCTATTTCTCCAAGCTGCATCACCTGACTGACCACGATCTAACGGCTCTGCTACAAGCAAGCCCACTTGAAATCGGAAATTTATGGTCTAAAATGCGCGCACGCGAACTGGGGGCTGGAGTGTACATTCTAGCAAAACACATTCTGCATTTGCTATGTACATATCATTGGAATGGGTGGTCTCATGATTACCGAGATTTCCTGCGCACGACGCTTCCCCTTCCTGCAGTCGATAAATATGCGGCGGTTCGAGGCGGCGACGTTTTTCTATCTCCTGAAGATGAAGCGCCAATTGTGCGCCATTTAGACGATCTGGTGACTCGCCTGCGAGTAGGGGAGCATATCCCCCACCCTGCCCTAGCTGATGCAGGAATGATGTTGTGTGCATATCAGTTTGCGATGCGTCCTGTGCAAATAGGCATACTGGATGCGCGACATGTACGAATCTGGAATGATGGTATTGAAGATGATCCAGCTGTTCACCTAACCTTTCACATGGCTAAGCAGCGAGGTAATCGGCACCGAGTCCAATTGACAAGACGAGTCAAGCGCGAATGGGTACTGATATTTGTTTACTTAAAGGCCTATTTAGACAAAGCCACTACAGACGGCGCTGAAAAATTCTTTCAGGTAAAGTCCGCTCAAGAGGTGAGCCGGCGAATTTCTTCGCTTGTTCGCCAACTGACCGGTTCGGATGATCTGGGCACTGCTACGGATTTGCGCCATACCGCAGCACAGCGACTAGTCGATGCCGGCGCTGGTCATGAAGAATTGGCTGAATATTTGGGACATGCTCATACAAACACAGGGCTGATCTATTACGCCACATCTGCTTCGCATGCCGAACGGGTTAACCGGGCATTGGGGGCTTCAGAAGTGTATCGTCGCATCGCAAAAATTGCACATGACCGTTTTATCTCGCCCGACGAGCTGGCCTTACTTAAAGATGAGCAACAAATTGCAGCGATTCCGCATGGGATTCCGATCTCCGGCATTGGTGGATGCAGTTCAGGGCAACCATCGTGTCCGTACAATCCAGTCGCATCATGCTACGGATGCCGTAAGTTTATGCCTGTCACAGACAATGGTCTGCATAGCAAGGTCTTAGGTGATATGCGGGACATCGTACTTTTTTTTGAGCGAAGTTCACGGGCAGATTTAAAGTCGCCAACTTATATGCAGCTTCAACGAACAATCAGCGAGATTCAAACAGTCATGGACGAAATTGAAGGTGGCGGTGCATGAGCCCACACTACAAATCCTTCGTTGAACTCGGAAAATCGTTAGCCGTCAGTAAGGAGCTTACTTGGGATTTCAAGAGCAACGGCGACGGCTATGCTGTCGACGATGCTGGTTGGAACTTGACGACGTGCGTGGGCGATGTCCCTCCCCCAGCGTATTATCTGCGCGACCTGGGTACTGATGCCAAAACACTCAGTATCATCAATGTCGAACGCGCAGCGTGCGGACTCGTAGCGTTACATCAATGTGCCCTTTCGTCTGCCTGGCAAGACTTTATTAAAGCGGCAGTCATCGAGCAATTACTAGTCAAACGGAACTCTTCTGGATACGTTTATCAAAGCATCGCGCGCCCTCTTCGCGTCATGGCAACGTGTGTAGAAAGAGAACCGTGGGAACTTACATTGGACGACCTGCAGTATGCCATTCGAATTGCAACGTCCGTGCAGGCGTCCGGCAAACTTGGCGACCTCGTTGCCGGATTGGTCAAGGTCATCCTGGATACCAATCATATTTGTGATGCTGGCCAAATGTATGCTCTGCTTGGGGTACAGAGAGTTCAAGTGACCAGCGTGAGATCACGACAGACTCTGTCCGAAGACGAGCTTCGCTCAAAGCTGGAAGAGCGTAAACGCGTCGAACGACTGCCCTCTCGTCGAGCATTTTGGGAGTTAGTACGTATTGTAATGACTGAGCGTCCGCAGTCGTTCATGGATGAACTTCGGTTCGCTGCGACTCGCACGATGATCATTACTGGGTTGCGCGCTGGTGAGGTTACCCTCCTTCCGGTCGATTGGAAGCGTGAACGAACTTATGTTGATGCGAAAGGCCAAGGTTCAGGACAAGTGGGAGGATTTTCCAGTGCACTTATGCTTCGGCACTTCGCGGAAAAGCAGCAAGAGGAAGAGTCGGACAGTCGAATATTGCGGGAAAGTACACAGGCGGTACCGGAGATGTTCCGTACTCTATTGACCGAAACCTTGGAAAGAGTTGCTTGTATCACAGCTCCGCTTCGGGAAACGTTGAAAATGCAATGCGAAACTGGTCGACTGTTGCCATGGTTTCGCGAAGACGAGGTTGTCCCGTTCTCAGATATCTACACCCGTCTCAGTGGCAATCCATTCTGGCTTGGCATAGAACGCGACCCTTTTATCAACGAGTATCGTAAGGATTTTGACCCGGCCATATTACGTGAGCTACACAAATTTCAGGCTGAGAAGTCCCTTGGATCTACCCGAAAGCTCGATATGGCAATTTACATGTTCGGAAATCGCTTGCAAAAGCAAATGCGTGCCGGCGAAACTAGTATGCGCTTCCGCACCTCAACAGGTGTTCCGATTTATGACGAAGCAAGAATGTCTTGGAACAATACCTATTTGAATGTGGGAGAACTGGAGGAGCACATTCGAAAAATGACCCCTTCCAAAATGCCGGACCTCTTACCAATGACCGCCGATTCTGGTGTAATTCAGTCTTGGCAATTGCTCTTCTTGCATCCAAAGCGTTCTCTCTCCGAAGAGCGCAATGACGGGATTTGCGACGTTACGCGCTACTTTTCGATAAGTCGTCCTGACTCGCGTTTGGTGGGCATAGGACTAGGTGATCACGACAAGATCCCATCTCTGTTCGAGCGCTATGGCAAGACTAAGGCAGACCAAGAATTGCGTTTAGAGTCCCACATGTTGAGACACTTACAGAATACTGAGCTCTTCCGGTTAGGCGTAGCCGATACGATTATTTGGAAACGCTACAATCGCCGCAGTGTGGCACAGAGCTATGAATACGACCATCGCAGTTTAGCTGAGGAACTTGAACAGATTTCAATTCCCGAAGAGGTTGAACTGTTGCTTGGAGAAAAGGCCACCACAGTAGCTAAGATGATCAAAGGCGGCAAGGCCAGCGGTCCTATTGTTGAAGCATTCGTCCGAATTCAAGCTAAGGATGGCGATGCTGCGGCGTATGAATACCTACGCGTCGAGGCGGACGGATTTCACGCAACACCCTACGGTCATTGTCTAAATTCCTTCACAGTGGACCCCTGCCCTAAACATCTAGAATGTTTTGCGAATTGCCGCCACCTCTCCGCAACAGGGCTGCCTGAAAACAAGGTAAATCTGATTCGCCTTGAAGGCAAATTTAGAGCAGCAATCGAGACAATACGGGCGCGAACATCCAATAGCATTGGGTGGAAGAACCAGCTTCAGCATGCTGAAGAAAGGCTTGCCGGAGTTCAAAGGCTTCTTGTTACACCCGATGGTGAGCGGGCCTTCCCAGACGGGGTGGATCTGTCAATTCCGCGTGCGCGTGATGTGGTGGACGAATGAGCGAGGGAAAAGCAATGCCGGAACACGAGGCTGCGATGCTAGGAATTCTCGAGATGCTGCTGGCGGACGACCAGGACATCACCGCACGTGCCGTCGCGCGTTTGCACCCCACTATCAAAGCTGCGTCATCGATTACGCGTAACGAGTCCAGGAGTGCTCTTCTGGCTGACTACCAAGGGCGTCAGCATGAGTATAGGGCATGGCGTGGCCGCGTCGGAAAGCAGTCCGCTGTTGAAGCGGCCGCAGCTTTGGCCAAGAAAGAACGACGGATCGTCGAACTGGAAGCCAGCGTTCAAACTTTGACTGCCGCTCATGTTGCTCTGTTGCGTGCTGTTGGAGCAATGGGGGGATTCAGCAAGTGGGCGCAATTCTTCGAGGGTCATCAAGAGGTACTGCGCGCGCTGACGGATTTGGGGGCGATACCGGATAACGTGACTAACATTCAAGAAGAACTTGCTACAAAGCACCTCTCACACAAAGCCAAAAGAAAATGAAGTGAGCGCGCCAATATGATTTTCTGATGCTTAGGAGCAAGAATCTACTTAGATTCCTGCATGCAGAAGCAGCTCGGAGGGAGCACAATGCAATGCACGTGAAATTCGTATTATATTTACAACACTGACATTTCGCTCTCCACGCTCAATCTTCCCCATGTGACTTCTGTCAATCGAAGACCGATGTGCCAGCTCCTCCTGGGAAAGACCTAGGTTCTTACGCAACTCACGGATGGTACCGCCAATTGCTTTTAAATAAACGTCATAATCTGAGGTTTTAGAGGCAGAATTCATACCCCATGTTCAAATTTTCGGGCAAAATAGGCCACGGCATTTACGACCCATTTTCAATGTGCGGGATTCCACACGCACTGGGGGGCAAAGTAGATGAGACTAACCAGGGGGAATTCGATGAAAGAACCTTTGCCACCATTAATGGATCTAGTCGAGCTTAAGAAAGATATACTAGATAAACATCCGAGTGCTGCCCTCCCCTGCCAGCTCTCGGATTTTTGGCTTGATAGGATTGCAGATAGCCTTGATCAAGTTCTGGAAAACCCATGCGATGAGTCACGCGACTACTTGGCAGGGCCTCTTGCTCTTGTCGCTCGTTTGTTGTTTGCCCGTTCGTCGTCAAGTGAGCTGGAAGTTAGTCAGTTGCACCTCTATGAATACCTGTGTGCGTACCGTGTTGAAGTTGCCCTAGAGGTAATGAATCGCCGAACGGACCTCAGAGCTACCTCAGCTTCACTAGAGACTATTTTTACCGACAGACCACTAACATCCTCTTATGCCTATCCAAAATAAGCATCGACCCGCTACTCACGCCCGGCGAAGGCAGGACCAGAGACAGCGCGCCTGTGGGCCTATGTGTGCGATGACCGGCCCGCCGGCGATACCGGCTGCCGGTAATGTGGTTCGCCTAGATGGAGGAAGAGAGTATGGATACTGCTAAGAAAGAGCGACGTACACGCGTTGGAATCATGCTCGCCAACTTTAAGCGAGAAGGCGGCGTGCCCGACGCTGAGCACATCGCATTGTTAGGCCGCTATATTGAAGGAAATGTCACTTTCGGCGACCTGTTCGATCACGCCTGGGAATACGTCACGACCACGCAGGAAAGAGAGCAAGCAAGGTGCGATATCGAAGACGTTTCTGCGCAACTCGTTCGACTAAGTAAGGAATACGACGAGAGCTGCACTACCTATGATGAGGATCGTAGACAGGCGACCTTGGCCAGTATCGGAATGAGCGCTGAGCAACGTAGGCGTCAGGACGCAGTCGACTTCGCGCGTTCTTCGTTATTTCTATCAGGGCTTAAGGTGAGCGAAACCTGCGAACAGGAAGTCGCTCGTTTTATTCGAGGAGAAATCAGTATTGACGAATTTTTCTCGCTAGGAGGTCCGTAAATTGGATACGGTTCTACGTCCTCAGTGATAACTATTAGATAGTCGACCTGATTACGCTATATACCAGACACAGCAAATCGTTTAGTTAGCGCCGCTTTCCTCAGCGCGGCCCGCCAGCTCCCTTCTAAACATGCGAAGCGATTCCCATTTCAGAAATGAATGCGGAAGGACATCGTTGAAGTGCATACCCGTGGGCTTGTTACGGATTTTTCGCCCCCCTTAAGCACAGGGTCTAATCAGACGGGGCCGTGAAGCGACGCCGCGGAAGTTGGTATCCGCCACGCCCCATTCTTAAAGCTACGCTCAAGAGGCCCGCCGAGCGAATATTTCGCGATGCTGTGCAAGGTAGCGGCGTTGCTCCGGGCTAGGAACCCTGCGCAGCCGCGCGGGCAGACCAAGCAGGCTTCGTTGTTCGGGCGAGATGGAGAGGCAGACGAGCATCTCCCCGGAATCGTCGAACGATATCAGATGGCAATCGAAGAGGGCGTCGATGTTAACGGCCAGTAGCAGCCCGTTCTCGGGGTCGAGCCGCTCCTTGTTCTTGCTCCCGGCCCATGGCTTGATGTGCGACGCGCGCAGGACCTGGTGAACGTCGCAGCCGCTTACGGAGCAGACGCCATCCCAGAGCCGAAAAAGGTCCTGGCGGAACTTGCCCTGCCCTAGCCGAGCTTGGATGAGCGCCTCGCGTGTGGTCGGGTCGAGCCCCTCCTCTCGCTCAATCCGGGCGATATCGGTGGCTCGGTCAGGCTCGTCGGAGCCGAGCCTGGCCAGGATGTTGTCTAGCGCCGGGCTGGGCTTGGCGGGTCGGACGGAGCTGGCGATGAGCGAAGCCGTTGCCCGCGATATCTTCTGGTAGCTGCCGAACATCTTTATGAGGAAATTTTTTCCGGTGATCTCGTGTGGGTTCAGGAGCACCGGATCGTCGAGCCAGTGGAACAGCTCGGGCGGGCAAATCCAATTGGCGGACCATTGAAGCTCCTGTGCCCAATGCGCCCGGAACTTGTCCACGTCGTCCCCATAGCATTTTTTGACGGCCGGGACGCTCCAAGTCTCCGCCCAGCGATCCATCCCGCCCGCGATACTGTTGGAGTATTCGCGCCGCTTCTGTGCGTGCTGCTCGGAGATCAGGCTTGTCGCGCCGCCCGCGATTCCGACCAGGTATTGGTGGCCCGCGTGGGAGGCAATCATGAAGACGAAAATGTCGCCGGGATAGTCGTCCAAGGGTTGTTTGCCGAACGGTTCAGTGTGGAAGGTCCGCATACGCCGACCATCCACGAGGACGGTCGAGTTCTCGGACGCGTTCCATTCCTCGTGCCCAAAGCCGTGGTCCTTGGGATAGCCAGAGGTAACCTTCTCACCGCTCGGGCCTTTGTAGCCTTTAGTATTCCAAACTACGGGCTTCAAAAAGTAGAGCGGCATGCCGCGATCTCCTATCGGGTAGGCGAGTTGGGACAAAGAGCTAGAGCCTCTCCATGAATTCATTCTAAACGGTTTCTAAGATCCTCCTGTGAAATATAAGCTACATGGAGACTGCATTGAACCTACTCCGCTCAGCGTGCTTTGGCCGCAGCAACTACCTGTTCGCCGGCGCCGACGGCGAAGACGAACGCGCAGCGGCGATCTACTCGCTGATCGACACGGCCATCCAACTGTGAAGATCAGCGGACAAAATCACTCGCCCGCCGGTGCAAAAGCGCCAATCTTTGAGGTCTTGCCCAACACCTCGAAGAATCTTGAAAGAGTTCTCAATTATTTAATTGCCATCTGGAAATTCCTATTAAATAATAGCACTTTCAAAAATATAGATATAAATCCCACACAATGACAGCGCCACAGAACCTCCCTCCTTCATCAAAACCACCTTTCTACGAAAGAATTCTTGATAAAGTTATCGAAAGCCCATTTGCTACGCTCTGGAACTTGACCGCGATCCTCGGTGGTCTAATTGCATTAATCTATTTTACGCAGCTCGGCTATCTACCTGATCTGGACATTAAAAGTTCGGCAGCGTTCTTCTTTGGAATTGCCGTGGTTAGTATTTTTCTTATCGTATTATTGGTTGTCGTCTTTAGCATTCCCAGCTGGATGTTACGCAGCGAAGTACAGGCAGCAGCGGCCCTTGCACAGAAACGTTGGGAACCAGGTGTCCGCGTTGCACTTAACGGGTTTCTTGCCGCATTTTTCTACTTGCTTATGATCGGTTGCTTTGGCCTTGATGCAGGAAACGAAGAACTGGCAGGCTATATTAAATGGGTTAGTAGTATCGGGATGATGACCTGTATCATACTTATCGCACTCACTGTCTTCAAGCCTATTCTTCATAATTTTACACTTCTGCTTGCATGGTTAATGGTCACGCCTTCATTCTGGTTGTTGGCGATGTTACGCGTCCGTACGCCTGAAGGTCCACTTTCGTCACTGGCTCTTGCTGGAGTACTTATAGCAGTCATAGTTATCGCAAATGCAATATTAGCAGCTATACGCTTTGATACACGCAAGGCATGGTTGGTATCCACGGTGCTGGCACTGGCGCTGCCGATAACTTATTTGACATTGCCGTCTGACGGGCCGGGCATTCCTGAAAGTGTTTTCAAAAAATTGTCACTTGGCGGCATAACCAATACCGTCGTTATAGTGAAATTGCCTGCCTGCGACGCGGTGAATGTGCTGCAAAAGAACGCTTGCATGCCACTTCCCGCCAAGCAAATCGGCTGCATTATTCCTACATTGATGGCAAACCGCCTTGGGGAATACCTATTAGTATTTGAATCCGGTGACAGGAAAATCAAGGTTCCACTGCAAAAAAGCGATGTTGTGGTCTGGAGCAGCTCCACAAAGAAGCCCACTTGCCAAATTGAAGTAGCGTCATGAAGAACAAAGGGCGTTGCGCTTTGACGGGGCCTTTGACCGGCTCGCGGCATTCGCGAGAGTATGGCGGGCGGCTCAGACTGACAGGGGCAATTCAGCTAGCAAACGAACATCTTTAGACTGTTTTAAGCCATATTCAATGACGAAAAGCAGTATTTTTGGGTGGCTCGTGAGCGCCGAGTCAACTCGCGGCAATTCACAGCATTTATTGCGCAAGCCCTGGTGAAGGCATTTTCACGCGGCAAAAAATCGATCACGTTGTTGACTGAAGAGCTGAACGTGAACCACCATACGTTAATATATTGCATGAAGAATAAATCAGCCATTCCCGCTGCCGCTGCTGGCACCAAAGAAAAACGACCGCAAGACTGGACTCCAGCCGAACAGCTTATAGCACTGCAAGAAAGCCTTGGTTGGATGACGCAGGTACGACAAGCCGATCATGATTGACGACGATACTGGCACAACGCCGATAAAAATCGACAAAGTTCGAGCATCAAAGGCGGGCCATGCCTTTCATGAAGCTTGGGCGGCGCGTACCGCCCTTGAACTCCTGCCACCGCTGACAAACCTTACAGCGATCACGCTTGAAGGTTTCGACGCGCAGGACGAGCAGAGTTTGGAAATCGGCGCGGTCGAGATTGCTGATCTTGTTCGGTATTACGGCGCCACGGATGTTGCACGGGCGCATCGGGTCGAGGTTGTCCAGTTCAAATACTCGATCGCGAGCGCCTCGAAGGCAGTTCGAGCTGCTGACCTGGCTTCAACTCTCTGCAAGTTTGCTGTAACCGATGCTGAGCTGCGGGCGACCCATGGCGATGACCACGTTCTTGCCGTAGTCCGCTATGAATTCGCGACAAACAGACCCATACACGAGAACTTGGGGAAAGCGATTTCTACGTTCATCGCAGGCACGCAAGAATCTGGTGATATTGCTAGCCAAGCAGGCCAGATCGTAGAAACCATGAAAAGCTATCCTCATCCATTTGCTGACCTGCTGCGACGCTTGGACTTGGTGGGCAGTAAGGGGAGCCTGACAGAGGCTGAGCGTGCGATTTCCACAACTCTTGCCGCATGGAGCGAACCAGGAGACCCTGATGCGGAGAAACGCCTGCTCAAGTTGCGGAACCTTATCAGGATCAAGGCCGGTCCTGGTAGCGAGAAGGACAAACGAGTTGATCGGGTAGCGGTCTTGGCTGAGTTGGAAGTGGAGCACGAGGATCGGCTATATCCCACGCCTGACGCGTTTCCCGAAGTTGAAATCGTCATTCACCGCGACGTCCTTGGCGATATTGCTGGCCTCGCCCGTGAAACGGGCCTTCCTCTCGTTGTCCATGCGGCGGGCGGGATGGGAAAGACGGTTCTGATGCGAGGTCTCGCCGACCGATTGCAAGCCGATGGCCCCGTGGTGCTCTTCGATGGTTTCGGCGCTGGTCGCTGGCGGGATCCTGCCGACGGCCGACATCTCCCGGAAAGAACGCTTGTCCACCTTGCTAACCTTATGGCCGGGCAAGGCCTGTGCGACATTCTATTGCCGGTAGTTGATGTAACAAGCTTGCTGAGGGCGTTCCGCAGACGGCTCGCCCAGTCGGTGGAGACAGCTAGGCAAACTCGCAGCGATGCATGTGTTTCGCTGGTGCTCGACGCAATCGACCACGCTGGGCTTGCCGCGCGGGATACTGTAACATCATCGTTCGCACACCTTCTCATGCGTAGCATCAGCGTAGATCCGATCGATGGCGTACGCATCGTTGCATCGTGTCGAACTGAACGGCTCGCGCTGGCAACCGGTGGTGCTTCGCACCGTCCTTACACCATCCCACTATTCACTAATTCCGAAGTACGTTCTCTTGTTGAGCTGCGCGTGCCGAATGCGTCAGCTCACGAGATCGCCGCTTTGCAGACTCGGTCAGGCCTTAACCCACGCTGTCTGGATAACCTGATTACCATTGGGCGACCGTTTGATCCCGTGTCTTTCCCAGACACGCTAGGAGAGCCGCAAGATTTGCTAAGCGAGCTGATTCGCAAGCGCCTTACCGAAGCGCGTGAAACTGCACTCGCTCGCGGTGCAAGCGATGTCGACATTGATCTCTTGCTTACAGGCATTGCCTTGCTGGCCCCCCCGGTTCCTATTGCAGAGCTTGCTGCGGCACACGGCTTGATCGCAGAGCAGGTTGAAAGTTTCGCTGCCGACCTCGCCCCTTTGCTTGAGCGAACGCCTCACGGTCTGATGTTTCGAGATGAGCCGACCGAGACCCTGATCCGATCGAGCTATGGCGCGAGCCAAGTTGACCGAGACCGCGTAATCGCCACACTCCAAGAACGCCAGCTCACTTCAAACTATGCAGCTCGGGCACTGCCTGCGTTGCTCACCTCCTTGCGCGATGCCGATCAGCTCATTGAACTGGCCTATGACCTGCGTGTGCCACGAGGAGCTTCACAGGTGAGCGCACGCGATATCCGTCTATCGCGGATAACCGCCGCGATAGCTTTGGCGGGAGAGCTGAGCCGGCGAGACGACCTTCTGCGCCTGCTGTTGGAAGCGTCACTTGTCGCTGCGGGACATGAGCGATCTGACCGCTTCCTCTACGAACATCCTGACCTCACCGCAATAGCGGGTGACCCCGAAGCCTTGCGGCGGCTTTCCGCGACCAATGTTGGCTGGCCTGGGGGAAAACACGCCGCGCTTGCACTTGCGAACGCTTTCGCAGGCGACCGAGACGAGGCCCGCCGCCACGCACGGCGATCAATCGATTGGCACAATTGGGCCGCGCACAGTAAACGCAGTAAGCGTTTTAGCAAATCGAGTGCCTCAAAACAGTGGGACGATATTGGCTTCGCCTATGTCGAGATGCTGGCGGGCAATGACGTGCGCGTTGCAGAGTTTTTCGCTCGTCAAGACGACGGTGTGGCCTTCGCCAAGTTTCTGGATTTGTTCGATCTTTTGGATCGACACCAGCGTTCGGCACATCCGCCCAAAACCCGCGTCGTAATGCGGTTGTTGCGTTGCCGTGTGCCATCTCGCGCGCTCTACGCTGCCGCGCTTTCATTCGTTGGTCGTGATCCATCCTACGCCAGAGGACTTGTCGCGGCACTTGCTGCAGCACCTTCTGCTAATGGCAAAAGCGAAGGCTTGGCGATGGCTAGTGTACTGGCATCGGCACTGGCCATAGAGCTCGGCATGGAGAAAGAGGCGGCAAGCATCCTCGCTGGAACTGCACTTACACCGCCAAGCGTTTATGACTATTCCAGTCACTATCCGAGCGACCGCGCGATCCATGTGACAGTACTAGCCGCCGGTGTTAGAGCCGCTTTGAGCCGGAAGCGCCCTGCCCTAATTGACATAGCACCAGCGGAATTAATCGATTTGGTGCCTGCAAGTGCTCGATCGCGGGGCGCAGCGACCTTCAGTCTGGTGCTTAACCAGAAGCTAACGGCTCCGAAGTTCGATGGAACTCGGCACCGACGGAAGCGGCGGGGTCATCTCGACGAGGAAAAACGCTCAGACTACTCGCGTGCGCTGGGCGACCGGATTCTTCCGATGCTAAACTATGCACAGGATGTTGCCGACATCATTCGTCCGCCGGATGGAAAGACACGAGATGAGATGGTTGTTGCAGCGTTCGACAGACTCATCCGTGATGTCGAGCAGTCGTCCAACTATCCGTATCGTGATGGGAAGGCGTATCTCGCACGGAACGGTTTCCGAGTGATTTTTAATCTTGCCGATGCGTTAGGTGCGTTCAAGGCCTCGCTTGCGAAACGCATTGCCGACTGGGTCGCTAGTGCGCCAGGCCTATTCACGCCGGAGCTGACCAATTCGGTTGCTCGACTATCGCGCATCTCCCCGTGCCATGATGCTGCGCTCCTTCTTGCCGGCCATGTCGAGCGTAAGATCCAGCTCGATACCGATGTCGGATCTAGAATATCATCCTACGGTGATCTCGCTCGCGCAGTCTGGCGAGTAAGCACTGAAGAGGCTGCGGCTTATTTTCGCCGTGCGCTTGATCTTGCCGAGGCAATTGGATCGGATGATTTCGATCGTACCAACCACTTGTTGGAGCTCACCGGCCGCTATTCGGGTCCCGAACTACAGCCGGTGTCGGCACACACCCTAGCGCGGATCCTTGAGCTGAATCAGAACGAGGATGGCAAATTTCCTTGGACTGAATATGCGAAAACGATGGTACCGATTGCTGGTCGAGCGACGTTGGCTATGCTGGCACGACTGGACGATCGTGACGCGGCTCGGCTCGGACTGTCGCTGGGCCCCACGTTAACTATCCTCGTTCGTGATTCGAAGCTTTCGGTGGAGGCCGCCGTCGCTCTATTCGGCTTGGCTGCTCCAGTCGAAACGTGGACGTGGCGTATATCAGACTTCGCTTCAGAGGTCATTCGCCGTCTGCCTCACAAGCGATGGGAATGGTTCTTCGATCTCCTTCTGACCGAGATCGATCGTGAGGATCAACTATCTCCCGCACGAGAGACCATCCAGTGGCTACATGACCTCGGCGAGCACGGTCTTCCTGCCGCTTCTCATGCGCGATTAAGAATCGAGGGCCTGCTTGCGCGCCTCGGATCCCAATCAGAATCGCGAACAGTCATTCCTCCGCCGGCTGCAGTGGAGCCGGCGCCAGTCTTTCCGGCGGATCTCACGGCTGATGACATTGATCGTCAGATCCTTAATCAGAAAATTGACCAGTCAGGGCAGCGTTGGCCAGTTCGAACACTAATCTATTTGGCTAAGCAAGTGAACTCTCCCACCGAGCGCCTTGGGTTTGTCCGCGCGGTCGTTGAAACAACGGCCGCCACGCTTGTTGATAAAATCCACGCATTGAGCGACTACCTAGAGGAATGGGGAAAATCGTCAGCGGCTATGCGTGATGCTTTGCCAAACTTGGGACTGCGCCTGGCCACCAAGCATGCCGCCGAACTTGCCAGTTCAAGCAACGACGCGTGGGGCGGCTGGCGGGGGCTGGAGCAGAGTTTTCATGCCAAACGGGCCACCCTTGTCGAACATGTAGTTGCAGCACTCCGGAGTACCGTGGAAAGTCTTGGTGGTAATGCTTGGCTCGCGCTTGCGGCAAGACTGGCACCTGACGTCAGTGCCAGTGCTCTCGCGGAAGGCCTCGAACGGTTTCTGGCAAACACAGATGAAAAGTTGCCGTCCGAAGTTGGTGACGGACCGTGGAATGTGCGTTTTACAGTGCCGCCCGATGAGGCAACATTTGTAGCGGGATTCGTGTGGACGAGGCTGGGCCACCCGGTCGCAGCAATGCGTTGGCGTGCCGCCCATGCTGTTCGGCGCTTGATGACGGCTGGCCGATCAGATGTGATTGATAGGCTGATTGACCGCTTCGGGGCAACTTCGAATTTGCCTTTCGGTGATGCGAAGCTGCCTTTCTACGTAATGCATGCGCAGCTCTGGCTGTTGATGGCGCTCGCCCGCATAGCGAAGGACGCCGCTACCGTATTTATTCCCCATCGCGCATTTTTTGAACAGATCGTCTGTTCTACGAAGTTCCCGCACGTTGTCATGCGTGCGTTCGCGATAGACATACTTCGCGCGCTTGCGCCTGCACTCAGACCCGAAGAGCGCGAAGCTATGCTTGCTAAGCTTGGCTCCGCAAACCGGTCGCCCTTCCCATCAGCGCCTGGAACCGATTATCGTGAGTTCCGGTATGCAACCAGGCCCGGCTCCTGGCCGCGACCAGAAGATGGCTTTCACCTCGACTACGACTTCAACAAATATCAGGTCGAGCGTTTGTGCCACGTCTTCGCTTGTCCAGGCTGGGAGGTGGAAGACCGCATCAGTGCGTGGGTGCGGCGTTGGGACGCAACCGTGCGAGGAATGTACGTTTGCCCACGCAGTAGAAGCAATGACGAATCCTGGTCTTCGGGGTATGTTCCAGACCGAGATCGGTATGGGGGATATCTCGGATGGCATGCACTTATGCTTGTTGCCGGCGAGTTGCTGGCGACACGGGCAATTGTCGGCGACGACTGGAACGGCGATGCTTGGGCCACGTTCCTGAGGGAATACACACTATCAAGAAACGATGGCCTCTGGCTTGCCGATCTCACCGATCCCTTTCCGCTCGACCTTACCACGGAGCTGGACATGCCTATGCCGGAGAGTGGAGAGAGAAGCACCGTCCGCGAGGACAGCAATCTGCTAACACCGTTGCTCGGTTTGCAGGACGGTAAGGTGGCAGCCGACTGGCTTCAGATTGCGGGACGTTGGTCGATCGGGAGAGACACAACAGTCACGCTTCGAAGCGTAGTGGCGAATGCGAGTGATGCGCGAGCGGTGGCCATGACGGTGCTGTCATCTGAAGCATTCTTCAAATGGTTGCCCGACGATGAAGAGGAGATTGACCGTCACTTCGGCGGCGGCCACACGGTTCAGCCATGGGTGGAGACGACGCCAAACGCCGAGCGCCAACTTGATCGGCATGATCCTTATGGTGCCGCCACGGCACTCGACAGGCCTTTTCCGGCACAGTGGACGAAAGACCTGTTGGGTGCAAGTGCGGACGATCAGGTGAGCCGAAGCTGGTCAGTTGACGGGAGAACAGCGTATCGTGCCGAAGCCTGGGGCGCCGAGGGTGGACGGGGTGACTATGCTTGGAGCGAGACTGGATACCGCTTATTCATCAGTCGTGGCGAATTGCTTTCCCTGCTCAAGGTATCCGAGCGTAGCCTTGTCATCGTACTCACGCTCCAAAAATACCATAGAGGTAAGTCGAGCGGGCGTGCCGGAGACACTAGCAGCTTTACTAATCGTTCGCTGGTCGTCGTCATTGATGGGCGAGGCCAAATCTGGTCGCCGCGAGGCCTTTCTCGACAAGCCAAAGAAACCCTTGCAAAGATCGAAGCTGACCGGCGGCGCGATTTGTATCCGCGGTTTCGTGCGATCGCTGGCTTGCCTGATGAAAGGCTGTCTCGGCGCAACGATCCACCGTTTAGCGAGGAGCAGTATCGATTAGTCATCGAACGTCTATGGCCCGAATAACGGCATGGGCTCACTCCTCAATCGTGTCAGGCTGTACAGGGCGCGTTCTTCGTAGGCTTACATCCGGATTGAAATGCCGACGCGTCGGGATTGCTTGCGTTCCTCGTCAGGCTTTGTAGCCGTCGCGGAAATTGTTGGGACAACGCCGCGATGGAACGGCTGTTCCGCAGCTTCAAAACGGAGTGGCTGCTGTCAACCGGTTACATGACGGCACGAGAGGCACAACGGGACATCAGCTATTACCTGATGCACCGGTATAACTCGATACGGCCGCATCAGTTCAACCAGGTAGTGAGAATGTGTGAACATTTCAGTTTGACAAGATGATATTCTGATCTGCGACTGAAACATGGGATTGCGTTTGAGAAACTGTCACTCCCTCTCCTACAACCTGAACCGCCGAGATCGTGCAGGAAAACAATGGAAAATCTGAACGCAGTTAAGGAAATTAGAGAGCTGAAAAGTCAGTTTTCGTACACGAAACGTATCGGGTTCTTCTTGGGTGCCGGCACTTCCTGCGCTTTAGGCCTTCCTAATATAGCCCAGTTGACAAATCAGGTTGAAGCTTCTCTGGTTGGGGCATCTCTGACGACATTTCAAAACGTAAAAACTGATTTACAGTCAAAAATTTCCGGAGCTGTGAGTATTGAAGACATTCTTAACCAAATTCGCAGAATTCGTGAAATAACTGGTGAGCGTGAGGATAGTAATTTTATTGGGATAAACGGGGCTTTTGCAAAAAACCTAGATATTGAGATTTGTAGGATTATATATAATGTTCTTATGGAGAAGGAAGCTTCGGCGATCTTGACTATTCCGAAGAAATTCCTAGCATGGCTAAGTATGCAGAATCGTGAATCAACCAATGAAATTTTCACGACCAATTATGATCTTATAATAGAAAAATCCTTGGAGTCAATTCAAGTCCCTTATTTTGATGGTTTTGTGGGATCTTATGAACCATTTTTTTGGCAAGATTGTGTGGAGCGAGAAATAAAGAAAAATGATATCACGCAGTCATGGATCAGGCTTTGGAAAATTCACGGATCATTAAGTTGGTTCTGGAAAGCAAATTCTAATCAAAAGTCTCATAAAGTTGTTAGGCTCGGGAAAATAGAAAAAATTGAAGAAGAAAAAAATGAAATTGTGATTTATCCTTCTAAGGATAAATACGATTCATCGAGGCGTCAGCCATTCTTGGTTTATTTTGATCGCCTAAAAAACTATTTGCTGGGTGGCGAGTTGCTATTCGTGTTCAGCGGATACTCGTTCTTAGATCAACATATAAATGAAATAATATTTAATTGTCTACGCCAAAACAATCGTCTAAATATAATTGTTTTCTTTTATAGTGATGCCGAGGTTGAGCGTATGCAACAGCTATCCTCCGGATATTTCAATCTTTCGGTTTTTGGTCCCACTACTGCGATTGTGAACGGAGTTTTCGGAAAACTAAATTTTCAGAATAGCGAGTTGCAGCCAAAGGAAAGCTGCAATACATATTGGAATGAAACTGAAGAAAAATTAATGCTGGGTGATTTCAATGCGCTGGTTGATTTTCTAGTTGCCAATTCAGGTCGAAAAAATGATATTGAGGTGAAAATCAATGAGGAATGATGCCACTTTCTTAGGTCAGGTTATCAGAGTTGATTCCAGTCAAGTAGAAGTGGAACTATCGAATTCAATTCCTTCGGCTGCGCCAATAATTAAAGGTCGATTATATAAGATAGGACAAATTGGCACTTTTGTTAAAATGCCGATGGGAAATATCACTATCTACGGAATTGTGGCCGCAGTAAGTAACAGACCATTTACTGATGATTCGGACGGTCAAAATCGTGCTGCTTCTAGATTTCTTTCGGTGCAGTTGATCGGGGAAAAAGTTGGTGACGGGGTATTTGAGAAGGGGATTGGCACGTATCCTACTATCAGTGACGAGGTACACTTAGTTATCGAAAGCGACCTATTCGAGATTTACGGCGAGCGTGACGGCGGCTCGATTGAAATAGGAAAACATTCTTCCTCAGAAAATCTAAGTGTCTATATAGACACACATAATCTGGTCCTTCGGCATTGTGGAATATTGGGTTCAACGGGCAGTGGGAAATCTAATACTACCGTAAGTATATTGAAAGCAATATTGGATGGGTACGCAGGCTCACGTGTTATATTAGTTGACCCGCACGGGGAGTACGCCACAGCATTTCCAGACGCAAAGATACTTCGGATCGGGGATGAAAACACTCCTCTATACATCCCATTTTGGTTGATGACATTTGAAGAGTTGGCGTATTTTCTTGTGGGTGCAGATCAACGCGACGAGCAAAAAGTTGAATATAGAATGTTGCGAGAAATCGTAACTAATATGAAAAAGGAAAACTTAGACTTAAAAGCAGGTGCTGTTGAAATAAATTTAGTTACAGCCGATTCTCCTATACCTTTTAGCGTACGTGCCTTGTGGTATCGAATGAACTGGCTTTTAAATGCTACTTTCAATATCTCCAACAAGGATGATCAAGTAGATGATCAAGCCCGCATGACAGCTCCTGGAGATGCCGAATCATTAGCGCCGGCATCCTTCGAACCCTATACTATGGGCAAGGATGCCCCTTACAAGTCGAAACATCAAGAGTATTTTTCATATGAAAAGAAAATGCTGAGTCGTCTGAAAGATTCTAGATTTGATTTTCTTTTCAATCCAGGAGATTATAAAACTGCGGCATCTCCTAAAGACTTACATAACTTGCTTACCGATTGGATTGGAAGCGAAAAAAAACTTGCAATTCTCGACTTGAGCGGAGTTCCTTTTGAGGTTTTGGATATCACAATAGGTTTAATCACTAGATTCGTTTACGACAGCATGTTCTGGGGTAGAAATGAACCTTACACGGGAAAAAAACGACCTCTACTATTGGCATTCGAAGAAGCGCATACTTATTTAGGAAAAAATGATAAAACTTCTTATTCAAAAGCCGCTGTAGAAAGAGTTTTTAAAGAAGGAAGAAAATTCGGAATTGGCGCCTTGGTAATTTCACAACGCCCTTCAGAAATTTCAGAGACTATCTTGGCTCAAATCGGCACACTAATTGCATTGCGATTAACGAACTCTGGTGACCAAGCAATCGTCAAATCTTCTGCTCCAGATAATTTAAGCAGTTTGATGGGACTGTTACCTTCTCTAAGAATCGGTGAGGCAGTGATTGCGGGAGAGGCTATAAAGATACCTTCGAGGGTACGCTTGAAATTAAATAATCCTCGGCCAACCAGCGAAGACCCAAAATTAGTTGACTCTTGGAGTAAAGAACATACCGTTAGCGATGATAACTATAAATCGGTAGTAACTCGAATAAGAGAACAGAAGCTTTAGTTCAACCAGGGAGAAAATATGGAATACCGCGATGTAAGTTCAAGCAACATCAGAAGTATTGGTTATGATTTTGAGACTTCGACACTGGAAATTATTTTTCTTTCCGGGCCGAGGTATGCGTACTACGATTTTCCGGAATCGCTATGGTTCGAGTTCGATGGCGCCGAATCTCATGGAAAGTTTTTCCACGCGCATATCAAGGGGCATTTCCGAGAAGCTCAGGTGGGCTAGTTTTAGAAATTTGGCAATCGAGAGCGCAATGCCGCCTTCAGTGCTAGCAAAAGCAGAGGCCGCTGATCTTCCAATTTCTGGCCGGCTCCCGCGCCAGAAATCGTACTGGATCTAGGGCCTATAATTTCTGGCGGACTTGCTCTTGCTCCTACATATCTAGATCGATTTGGCTTGTTTTAAGACCTGGGGCGTGGAGAAGCGCAAAGCATAAGAGAGCTCCAGCTCCAGCGTAGCGGGGGCTTTATAAGAGCTGTTGCTGCATCTGTAATGGATAAATTATTTCGATATGTCTACAAAACTCATTATACCGAAGCATATTTCCTTTATCCCAGTTTAATTTTGACACCACGGCAAAATATATCCACAACAACGCTATCCCTTGGGGATAATCGGGAGCTCCGTTTGGCGCACAAAGATGCAGCGAGCTGACGTTTCGATAGCTGAAAAAATTAATTACAGGATTATTAAGTTCAAATAAGTCATAGTTTCCAGCCACTATTTTCCCTCTATCCAACAATAGAATGTAGTCAACATATGGTCGTCCTTTCGATTTGAGCATAGTTTTCAATTTTCGGAAGTCGGAGTCGGTGCACTTCCCACACACAATAAATGTGAGAGGACGCTCTCTATAAGCACGATCTCCATTCGCTCTACCGCGTAGCGCTTCATTACGCATCTCGGTCCAGGCCTTTAGAGACTCTTGAACTTGCTTGATCGCATTTGGCAATTCGCCAGCGCTATTCTTAATTTGACCAATCGCCGAAACACTTGTGTAAGGCACATAGTGTTGCTCTTGAGGCGCTGGATCGAGCCGGAACGCTTCCTCACTTTCGTAGATTAAGACGTCAACCTCCGCACTGCAGCGGGAGCTTGCACTGTAGAAGTATCCACTTGCGACTTTGTTGTTCGAAGGCAGGCTATCCGAAAACAAGGATCGAACGGCTTCTTCAAGAGGAGCACCACTAGCTTTGATGTTGCGCGCCTTATGTGCTAGTCGGCCTTGATCTACTGCAATCAACATCTTTTTTACTCTAGCATCGAATTGAGCGGGCAGATCTAATTCATTCATCCTCATTCATCCTTGGCTCTTCTTTCTGTCAGACCCATCATCCGTGATGGTATACACCGAAGCCAACACGGACAATACTGGCGTTGAGATTAACTGACGCGGGAACCGATCTTTCTACTATGCTGTAAGCGGCGGAACGCACTTAACGCAAGTGCCCGAACTAGTGAACACGCAACACTGACGACAGTTCTCCGTGCTATTCCGGGACATTGTGTTGCGCGACTAGGCCCATGGTGCGCAACGAAACTGCACCGACTCCTTACGCAACACCAAAGTCGATATTAGAGTACATTAATTCAATAGGCAAGGGCTACGTGCGCAAGCAACAGCGTCCATAAGTACCAAGATTGCGAAGAAATGAAGGTTTATGAAATATTGCGCATTTTGCTCAAGTACCAAATCGCATACCCGATTACCGCTATGTTTAGGTGTTGCGGTGAACTTGGGACGCTGATGCTCATTCAACTTGGCGATGCGCACATCCCTTTGAGCCTCACAGCCGCGGTCTGGTTGGCCAACATGAAATGCTCCGTTCGTTGCCGGCGTCTACCGTTGAGCTGTTGGCTCAGATCCTGGACCCTGAATCCAAAGATAATCCAGTTCCTCGCATTCAGACGCGCTGGCGTGTGTACGCGGTGTTTATTCTGATGCTTCACCAGCGATTACGGCGCGGTGCGGCGAGGTTCTGGTACTTCCTGGGGATGCAATCAATAGCGCTCTCGACGCAAAACCGGAATGTAATCGTTGCTCGATCAACGTTCTGGAAAACACGCATTTCGGCCAGATTCCAAATCTGACGTAGCACTCTCGACTGAGCCACTTACAAAGTGATACCCAGTAGACTTCCAATTCAAGTAGTCAAGAAATTAGAGTCGCGTACAGGCAAGACGCCCCTTACCATGTTCGGTTTTTCTGATATTGACGCATATCAATTTCACTGCATTGACGATTTTATAAGTCGCAACTATACTCGCCACACTGTCAGCCCACCTTGGTGGTGGCGCCGGCATGCCACCTTTCAAAGCCAGCCTGACGCCAGCTTTTCAGACCGGCCCGCGATGCGGCGCATCACCTCTCTCGTTTGCCTTATCACGCTATTGTCATTTGTCGCCGTCGCCTCCAGCCGAAGCGCGCTTCGCTTGTCACGACGCCTATTGCAATGCATCCCCACAGGATGTCCGACATGAGAAGGACAAGAAATGCGAGCTGCACAGATACGCCGCCACCTCGGCGCCCCCTCTGCCCTCCTGCCCCGCACCGGCAGGGAACAAGGCCTGGAGTCGAGCACGCCACAGTTGCTGCGCGGCATGGCCGCGTCGGTGGCTGGCGCCCAGGCCGCCGGGACGCCGGCGCTGAACCTGGAATTTTCTCCGCGCGACTACATTACTTATTTGCTGTCGATAGACGCCGAAATCGAACATTGCCTGATGGTGCAATACCTGTACGCCGCCTATTCGCTGGGCGGCCCGCAGGTGCCCGAGGTCTTCCGCGACAGCGTGCGCACTTGGCAGGAAGTGATACTGGGCATCGCCAAGGAGGAGATGGGCCATCTGATCTCGGTGCAAAACTCGCTGCGCCTGATCGGTTCCCCGCTGCACATGGAGCGTGAAGACGAGCCCTGGGACTCGCCGTTCTATCCATTCCCGTTCACGCTTGAACCGCTGACGCTCGACTCGCTGGCCAAGTACGTGTACGCCGAATCGCCGGTCGACTGGGACGGCGGCGCACTGGGGAATGAAATCCGCCTGCGCGTGCACGCCCAGACCAGCGACCCGCACCAGGTCGCGGCGCTGTTCCACACCTTGATTCCGCTGGTGGCCGATCCTGACTACCTGCCAGACGACGCCTTCGATCCATCGACCCTGCCGGCCCAGGCCGACTTCGCCGAGTGGGGCCGCGGCTACCAGGGTGGCCATCGTGGCCGTCCCAGCGGCCAGCCGGCGCAGACGCCAGACGTGCTGGTGGTGCCGCAGACCTGCCGCGACGACATGGTCGCCGCCCTGCGCGCCATCGCCGAGCAGGGGGAAGCCACCAGCGGCACCACCGCCTCGCACTTCGTGCGCTTCCTGCGCATTTATGTCGAGATGCGCGAACTGATCGAACACGCACCGCTGACGGCCGAACACTGGAATGCCGCCCGCCCGCCTGATTTCGCCGCGCCGCAATGGCAGGCGCTGCAACCGGAGAGCAAGGCGAAGGCTGGCCTGCTCGCCGCCGGTCCCGCCTGGGCGCCGGCCCGCCAGGTCGCCATCAACCCCTACGTCTCGCTCGATCCCGATGACGAGGGCGGCGATGAAAGCGCTACCAGCACCCGCATCACCCATCCCGAATCGGTGCTATGGGCCACGCTGCACAATATCCGCTACCGCATGCTGCTGAACTATCTGATCCACAGCTTCACGCTGTACGGCGGCTTGAATGCGGCTGGCGCGATTACCCCCCGTGGCGCCATCATCAACGCTACCTTCGGCGAGATGTACAACCTGCGCGCCGTCTCCGAGATCCTGATGCAGTCGCCCGTCTCGGTCGACAACCCGGCCGCCGGTTTCGCCGGGCCGCCGTTCCAGATGCCCTACACGCTTAACAGCCCGTTCGGCGAGGCCAACAAATGGCGCGGCCACCTCGACCTGCTGACCGCCTCGGCCAACGTGGTCGAAGCGCTGCAGCTGCTGGCGCCCGAGTCCCGCCACAGCTATCTGGCCTCGCTGCGCGAAGCCGACCGCAATATGCGCGAACTGATCTTGCGCATCCTGTCGGGCAGCATCGACACTGCCCTGCTCTAGGAGACCATGATGCCGATACTGGAACTGAGAATTCTGCCCCCGCTGGCCGTGGCCCGCCTGGGTGGCGCGGCCGAGCCGCTCGAAGCCTACGACCTGGAGACCGATCCGGACAGTCCGATGAACTACCGCCGCATCGTGCCGCGCGAGAGCTTCGAGATCGATCCGCTGGACGGGCGCATCGTGCGCGCCTACGTGCCCGACAAGATCCGCTTCAAGGATGACGACAAGCTGGTACGCCCGGTCGCGCCCTTCCTCGAAGTATACGCCCGCACCAGCGCCGAACCCGAACAGCTGCAGCCGCTGACCGCCGCCCTGCTGGCCGAGCACGGCCTGAGCCTGGCCAATCTGCACTGGGACGTCGAGCTGGGCAATATCAAGGTCTACCGCCGCACCAATAACCGCGACGACCAGATCCACGCCAGGCTGTCCGGCTTGCAGGACCATGCCCGCCACGCGCTGGAAGGCCGTTGCGAGAATTTCCTGGCCGGCAAGACACTGCCGCTTGGTCACGTGCAGTTCATCGCGCCCAGCGACGAATTCCCGGAAATCCGCCTGCGCTACACGCCGGCCGCCGGCAAGGTCTACGGCAGCCGCCTGCAGCGCCTGGAGCCGCAGGCCAACGGCGTGCCGCTGCTGGTGCCCGACCCTATCATCGACAACGAGGAACTGGTGCTGTACGACGCGGCGCGCGGCGACTGGCTCAACTACACCGAAAGCAGCGGCCCGACACTGACCAACCCGGCCGGCATCTACGCCGGCTACGCCAACGCCCAGGGCCAGCAGGTCAGCTGGGGCTACCTGGACGACGAATGCGACGGCTGGGTACGGGTGGCGCTGACGCTGGCCGATGGCAGCGCGCTGGTGGCCCAGGCCACCATCGGCGCGGGCCCGCCGGCCTACGCGCCGGACACGCTGCCGATCCGCGTCGTCTCCGACGAGCTGGAGCAATTGCTGCACGGCCCCAGCGTACAGGAGGAAGAGGTGTCGCTGGAGCAAGCCACCGAACTGGTGCTGCGCGCGCTCGAGACGGTGCGGCTGATGAACACGGCGGTGATGAACGGCAACCCGGTCAATGGCCGCCTCAACGTGGCCAGCACCATGGTGCGGCAGAACAGCAGCGACTTCGAGCGCTACTACGAACCGATCGCTGCCGCCTCCCTGGTCGACAACCTGGCGCTGCGCGCCCTGCACGAGCGGGTGTTCAGCGCCCTGTCGGCAGGTGGCGCGCCGTGGTTCGCCCAGACGCTGCGCCTGCCCGAGGAAATCGGCGACCTGTCGGCGATCACGCTACGCAAGATGCCGGCGCTGATGCGCGGTGCCGACGGCCGCAGCCTGACACTGACGCGCCGCCACATCGACATGGTGGTCAAGGCCGCCCGCAACGCCATGTTCAGCCAACCCGACAACCCTGCAGGAGAACTGTGATGGCCGCCAAGCAGCCCAGCCTGAGCGCAAGCAACCTCACCGCGCAAATCCACCACCGTGGCGCCGGCAACCCCGCATCGATCCTGCCGCGCAGCGCGATTTCCAACTGCTTCCCCGGCCTGGAATTCGACTTCCGCAACCTGTGGCGGCGGGCCTTCGAGGGCATCGTGCTGGTCGAGAACAACAACTACGTGATCGACGCCGAGCCCGAGTTCCAGCACCTGGTCACGCGCCGCCTGCTGCGCTTCG
This sequence comes from Janthinobacterium silvisoli, assembly GCF_014200725.1. GTDB lineage: Bacteria > Pseudomonadota > Gammaproteobacteria > Burkholderiales > Burkholderiaceae_D > Janthinobacterium. The sequence goes on along the minus strand of NZ_JACHCL010000008.1, from coordinate 80,988 downwards.
CCGGCCTGGAGGTCGGTACCATGGTCAATACCACCGGGCCGGTGTACCCCGACGGCAGCTCCGGCACGCTGGCCTCGGTGGCCAACCCGAACGCGGTGTCCTTCATGGAATGGTCGAACTCGATCGCCCGTATCCTGCACCTGCAGGGCCAGCTGGTCAGCTGCGAGTTCACCGCCCAGACCGGCGCCGACACCGAGGTGCTGGCCGGCCCGGAGACGCCCAGCATCACCGTCGAACTGCGCCTGCGCACTTTCTTCGAGCCCGACACGGCAGCCTTCAATCCGGCATTGCTGCAGCCGGGCGAGCTGACCCAGGGCCTGTGCGCGCCCTGGCAGAACGACTACCGCGAATGTGCCTGCTACTACTGGGCAGCCTCGCGCCCCGACTATGTCAACGTCGAACCAGGTGTCAACGGCCTGTCGCATGGAGACATGTGGTTCGCCAAGAAGCGCACCGGCACCTACATCCCGGACAACCGCACCGACACCCGGCTGTATTCCTACGACGACCTGTTCAAGTCCTGGCAGGAAGACCTGAGCTTCATTATCCGAGGCAAGGATGCCGATGAAAGCTGACCCCATGGCTGACACGCCGCCCGCCGCCCGCGCCACGGCGGTGGAAGGCGTCGTCCTGGCGCGGGCGCTGAGCCGGCGCATTGTGGCAGCTTCCCAGCCGCGCCAGCGCCACGCCCACCTGGTCGACGACGCCCAGGGCGCGCAGCTGTTGATGGTCAACGGCACGCGCCTGTATCATTTGCCACCCGAGCTGACCGGGCAGTTCCGCGCCGCGCTGGGTAGCGCCGACCCGGCCCTGCTGCAAGGGCTGATCGACAGCTGCGGCCTGCGCGCCGAGGCGCTGATCGACGATACCCCGCTGGCAGCGCCGCCGCTGCATGCGCTATCGCTGGCGATCGCGCAGAAGTGCAACCTCGGCTGCACCTATTGCTATGCGCAGCAGGGCGAGTTCGGTGGCAAGGCCAAGAGCATGGAGGAGACGCAGGCGGTCAAGGCGGTCGACCTGCTGCTGTCGCAGGCGGCGCCCGGCGCCAAGGTGAACCTGGCCTTCATGGGCGGCGAACCGCTGTCGAACCGCGCGGTGCTGCGCAACGTGACCGACTACGCCAGCCGGCAGGCGGCGCTGCGCCAGGTCGACTGCCGCTTCTCGATCACCACCAACGGTACCCTGCTGCGGCCGGACGACGCCGACTTCTTCGAGCAGCACGGCTTTGCCGTCACGGTCAGCCTCGATGGCGCCGCCGAACAGCACGACCGGCTGCGTCCCTTCAAGGGCGGCAAGGGTTCCTTCGACAGCATTCTCGAACGCATCACGCCGCTGCTGGCGATGCAGCGCCGCATGCAGGTGTCGGCGCGCGTCACCGTCACGCCATTCAACCTGAACCTGCCTGCTACGCTCGACCTGTTCATTGGCATGGGCTTCCACAGCGTCGGCTTCTCGCCACTGCTGCGCGCCGCCAACGGCCGCGCCGAAATGGGCGAGGCGGAACTGGGCGAGATGCTGGAAGCGATGATCGCCTGCGGCCTGGCTTTCGAGCAGAACGTGCTGCAGGGCCGCCGCTATCCTTTCATGAACATGCAGAACGCACTACGCGAACTGCAGCGTGGCACGCACCGGCCCTACCCCTGCGGCGCTGGCGCCGGCTATTTCGGCGTATCAGCCGACGGCGAACTGTCGGCCTGCCACCGGTTTGTCGGCGACGAGCAAGGCGCCATGGGCTCGCTGGACGGCGGGGTCGACCGCGCCCGCCAGGCGATCTGGCTCAGCGAACGCCATGTGCACCAGCAGCAGCCCTGCTCGGACTGCTGGGCGCGCTACCTGTGCGGCGGCGGCTGCCACCACGAGGTGCTGGCGCGCGGGCGCAGCGCTTGCGACTACATACGCGGCTGGCTGCATTACACGATAGGCGCCCACCACCGCCTGAGCCAGCTGGCGCCCGACTGGTTCGCCGCGCCGGCCGGCAAGCCGGACTGAGTTCGATGCACGACGGCGACAGCTCGTTCGACGCGCTGGTGATCGGCGCCGGTCCGGCCGGCGTCAGCGCCGCGCTCCGTCTGCAACAGCTCGGTTACCGCGTGCTGCTGGTCGAGCGCAGCACCGTCTGGCCGCGTGTCCATGTGGGCGAGGCGCTCACGCCCGGCGTGCGCAACATCATCGAACTGCTCGACGCCAACGATGCGCTGGCGGCGGTGCCCCACGTCGCCCACGCGGCAAGCCGGGTACTGTGGCGCAGCCGCACACCCGACCTGCTACAACAGGCCGGCTCGGCCATCGTCGACCGGGGCCGTTTCGACGCGGCCCTGCTGGCGTTGGCCCGGCACCGTGGCGTGGAGCTCGAACAGCCGGCCCGGCTGCTGCACCTGTCCGGCGTGGCGGGCGACTGGCGCGTCAGCCTGCTGTGCGGCGAAGCGCGCTGCCGCCAGGTGCGGACCCGCTACATCCTCGACGCCAGTGGCCGCGGCGCCTTGCCGCGCATCGACTGCGCGCCCCGGCTGGCGGCCATCTGGGGCGAGGTCGACCAGTCGGCTTTGGCCGAGCTGGAGGGCGGCACCCAGGTCGAAGCGCTCGAACACGGCTGGCTGTGGGCCGGCTGCCTGCCTGGCCAGCGCTATCGGCTGATGCTGGTCTGCGATCCGCAGTCGTCCCGGCAAGCCACGCCGGGAGGACCCGAAGCCCGCCTGCACGCTGCCTGCGCCGCCAGCCGCTTGCTGCGCGCGGCGGCCGGGCTGCCACTGCTGGGTGCGGTGCAAATGTGCTCGGCCACGCCCTACCTGGCGCTTGACAGCTGGCAGGACGGCAGTCTGAAGCTGGGCGACGCGGCTTTCGCGCTCGATCCGGTTTCTTCATCTGGCGTGGAAAAGGCGATGCGTTTTTCGCTGCAGGCGGCGGTAGCCCTGCATACCGTGTTGAGCGACGAGGACCCCGGCAGCCATGCACTGGCCCGCCGCTTTTTCGAAGGCCGGCTGGTGGAGGCTTGCGCGCGCCACGCGCACTGGACCGCAGCGTATTACGGCCAGGCCTGGTGTGCCGACCAGCCCTTTTGGCAAGAGCGCACCCGCCACGAGGCCATCGGCGACAGCGCTGTGCGGCCGGAACTGCTGACCTCCCTGTCCGCAGAGCGCGCCCGGCTGGCCGGCTACCAGCCGCCGGAGCTCAAGCCCTTGGCCGCGCTAAACCCGGCCCGGCCGCTGCGCCTGCATGGCGGCGCCGCGATCGTCGAGCTGCCCTGCGTGGTGGACGACCGGGTGTGCCTGCAGTTGGCGCTCGACCATCCCCATCTGGAGCGGCCGCTGGCGTTCCTGGAAAACGAGGCCTTGTTCCCGCACCTGGCCAGGCTGGTCCAGCCGCTGCCATTGCCTCAGCTGCTACAGATGCTGAGCGCTGGCATGCCCGGCCACAAGGCCCACCGCATCGTCGGCTGGCTGTGGCAGCGCGGACTGCTGGAAAGTGTCGGCTAAGAGCCTATCCCAGTAGTGAGCGTCTTCTGCGGGCAGCTCATCGGGAGCGCGGGCAAGGCGTGAGGAGGACGCATGGCTAGCCATGCGACGACGAGCACGACGAGCAACACAGCCCCCGCTTCTGAGGGGCGCCTGCAGGGGGCGTATTCATCTACTGGGATAGGCTCTAAGCATCCAGGAGCATCAAACCCCTGCTGTTCGCACGGAAACCAGGAACGCACGCAAATCCGCCGCATAAAGCTGCGGCTGCTCCCACGCCGGGAAATGGCCGCCGTGAGGCTGCACCGTATATTGCTGCACGTTGTAAAAACGCTGCGCCCAGGTTTTGGGGGCGAGCACGAGGTCCTTGGGCCACATGCAGACTGCCGTTGGCACCGTAACGTAAGCGCCGGTGCCCAGCGGCGCGCGGTGGTGCCGGGCCTCGTAGTAGTAACGCATGGAGGATGCGATGGTCTCGGTTGACCAGTAAATATTCACGTTATCGAGCAGCATATCGGCCGGGAAAACCTCGAATAGGTCGCTGCCGGCATCGCTCCAGAAGTGGAATTTTTCCAGGATCCAGCTGGCCAGGCCCACCGGTGTATCGTTCAGCGCGTAAGCGACGGTTTGCGGCCGGGTAGCCTGCAGGTGCAGATAAGCGCCTTCATCCGCGCTCCATTGTTGCACCTTGGCCTGGTAGGCGATTTCCTCGGCCGTCAACGGCGCCGTGCTCGCGTCCAGCGACGGATCGACAACGGCGGAAATATGCAGGCCGCGCACCGGGTCCGGATATGCCAGGGCCATGCGGGTGGCGACGCCAGCGCCGAGGTCGGTCCCGGAGATCATATAGTCGCTGTAGCCGAGTCCGTCAATCATCAGCCGGTGAAATAACTCCACCGCCTGGACCTGATTAGGTATTGATGGCCGGCCGGAATAGCCGAATCCTGGGTGCGCGGGAATGACGACATCAAAAGCAAGCTCGGCACTGCCGCCAAAAGCGGCAGGATCGGCCAGCATGGAAGCGAGCTTGCCATATTCGACAAAACTAGATGGCCAGCCATTGATCAGCAGCAAAGCTTGCGGCGACGGGGCTTTGCCCTTGAAATGCAGGAAATGCACGTCAAAGCCATCTATCGTGGCACGAAAGTGCGGCAGCGAATTGATGCGTGCCGCCGCCCTCTGCCAGTCGTAGCCCGTCTGCCAGTAATCGACCAAGGCCTGCAGCGGCTTGGCTGGCGTGCCATAACTCCAGTCCACGGCCACTGCATCGCACCAGCGCATGCGCCGCAGACGCTGCTGCAGTTCAGCCGCAAATGATGGGTCAAACGGCGATTGCCACGGCGTAACTTTCACTTTGCTCATCATTTCCAATTCGATAGGTCGGTAGTGGCCACTGGCCAGCTTGGCGTACACTGGTAAGCATAGCTTCACCGTCAGTGGGATGGAAGCGATGAAATCTGTACTGCTCATTAGAAAAGCTAAACAATGACGCGCATATCCCTGCAATTCCTACCTGCCTTCAAGGCTGCCGCCGAACTGGAGAATCTGCGCGCCGCGGCCGCCCTGCTCCATCTGACACCGAGCGCAATCAGCCAGCAAATCAACAAGCTGGAGGAACAGCTAGGCTTCGCCGTGTTTGCCAGGCAGGGCCGCCGGGTGGTGTTGAACGATGCGGGCAAGTTATTACTCGGCAGCGTAGAAACAGCGCTGAAAGAAATTGAACAGGGAGTGCAAGCGGCGGCTGCGGTCGCTAACGCCCAGGCCAGGACGGTGGTGCGGATCACCGTGGTCCCTTCGTTTGCGCAGCGCTGGCTGTTACCGCGTCTGGCGCGATGGCGATCGCTGCACCCTGATATCCGGCTGCAAATTGAAACTACCCAGCAAACCATCGACTTGCAGCGCGCAGGCATGCATGTGGGCATACGCGCCGGTAGCGGCACCTGGGCCGGGCTGAGTGCGGAAGCGCTATGCGACCTTGATCTGCCCCTGTGCGTACTGGCTTGCCGCGAGGCAGCGCAGCGGGTGGCTGGCAACTTGCCGGCGTCTATCGCCAGCGAGTCCCTGCTTGGCGATCCAGGCTTATGGGCCAGCTGGTTCCAACTGGCCGGGATTGCCAGCGAAGCTCAGCCAGCGGCGACCTTTGCCGACAGTGGCTTGATGCTGCAAGCGGCCGAACAGGATATTGGACTGGTGCTGGCCCGAGGTCTGTACACGGTCGACGCGCTGCGCGATGGGCGGCTGGTGCAACTTACCAGCGTGGCCCTGCCGATTCCATCCCCGCAGCGCTTCTTCCTTGTCTTTCCGCCATCGCTACAGGATTGGCCGCCATTGACCGCCTTGCGCGCATGGCTGCTGGAAGAAGTTCAACAATCCAGGCTTGAACTTGCAGAACGTGATTTGCTTCAACAATAACTGCTGCGACAATCAAGCCCGATAACATATCAGGCTTGATGTCCAGAGAACGATCTTATTTCTGGAATAATTTTGATTGAATATAACGTTAAAAAACCTAATGGTGCAAATCAGGCCATTAGGTTTATATTATCTACATTTGCATTTTAACCGTAGGATCGGTCTCGCTTCCGTGGAGCGGATCATCTTCAATTGGGTCGCGGACAGGATATCCAGGAATTTCTACGCCACCGGAAACCGACTGAATTTCCTGCTCATTTATTTCAATCATTTTTAAGCCTCATAAAGTTGACAGTTTTAGCCTTCCCGCAATAATCCATAAAAGGAGACGGCGAAATAACGATAGCAAGAAAAATTCATTACTGCAAGCAAAATTATTGCCGAATAGAATTATTAATTCAGGCATCATTTTTTGTCCTCATTACTGACTAATTCTGCAAGACCGGGCAGTATTCCTATAAAAATACTACATCGATACGACTTAATACATAGCGTCACCATTATCCTGGTTTTGCTTTTTTTACTTTGTGCAAAGCCAGCCAAGGCTGAAGTGCAATATGACGGTGCGCACACCATCAAGGTCAGCGGGGAAATCCGATGGGAAGCGCACAAAAAACTATCTACCTTGCTGGAAAATGAAGCGGTATCGACTGTCACATTCAGGAATTCGGGCGGTGGCACATTATCTTTCAGCCTGAAAATCGGAAAAATTATTGCAGAAAAAAAGATAAAGACAGTCGTCGAAGGAATATGCGCCTCGGCATGTGCGATTGCATTCATGGGTGGCGATAGCAGGGAGTTTTCTACGCAACAAGCCGATTCGGCGCTGATGTTTCATCCCGGATTTACAGGAAGCAGCCAGCTACCAGCCCCGGAAACCAAGGCCATCTTGTTTGCATGGCTGGAAGCCAGAACCAGGCAGCCATTAGCGCCTGGGTTTGTCGCCGCGATGGATGAAATCACACAACGCAAGGGTGGCGTTTATTTTCTTGCACTTTCACATACCGTCGCCGTGAAAACAGGAAATTCCGTATTCTTTTGTGATGGTAGCGAACAAAATGTCAGCAATTGCGCCCAGCCTGGCGATTTGAGCGCAGAGAAGATGCACATTATCTCAACCATGGATATGCATTGAACGCCTCCCTTCCGGCATCAACAGCGCTGCTCATCTGTCCTGCGCACTACCCTTCCCCTGCCTGCGCCACCCGTAACGCTTCAAACCTGCGCAGGCGCCGGTTGCTGATGCTCAAGCTGCCGATCTTGGCGCTGGCTCCCGGAATAAATGTGATGGTGCCGAAGCTACTGGTAAAACGGTTGCCGCCGGCGGGTGTCAGTTCGATATCGTACTGCCGCGGCCAGGAGAGTCGCAAGACGCCGTCAACCAGGCGCACGGTGTAGCGCATATCGGTTTCATCGCTGTGGTAGCGGCCGGTGAATGCGGCCAGTGCGGCTGAACTTGGCATCGCTTCATTGATTTGGACGAAGCTGCGCTGGGTGGGCCAGAAGTCGCGGATGTGCAGTGTGACTGGGCCGGAATCTGTTGTTGATGTAAATCGCCATTCGTGCGGCATATCGGCCGGACGAAACACCTTGTCGGCGATCGGCACCAGGGCCGCGGCTACGCCTGCCTGGCGCAAGACGCCGTCCTTCCATTCCAGCCGCAGTATTTCATCGGTTTGCGCACTCCAGTAGACGCCGGCCCAGGCTGCAGGCACCGCTGGCGGCGTTGGCAATGCGGGCGCCAGCGCCGGTTCCGTCATCTGTTCGTTCAGGTAGAGCTCGGCCACTTTGCGTGTCAGTTCGGTCGGCACTGCCGGCGAGGCGTTGCACAGTGCGACGATAGCCAGTTTTTGGTCCGGGAACATCACGGCTTCGCTGCGGTAGCCAGCATCGGCGCCGTCGTGGCTGACCATGCGCAAGCCCCGGTAGGCGCCCAGCCGCAGGCCGCTGCCGTAGGCGATCGGGCTGCCGTCGTTCAAGGTGCCCGAAGTTTGCATCCACGCGCTTAATGCCGGGCCGCCGATGCGCCCATCGACCAGGTTTTGCTGCCATTTCAGCAAGTCGCCCACCGTGCTGAACAGGCTGGTCGAGCCGTAATGGTCGATATGGGGAATGCTGATGCTCCAGCCGCCACTGCCACCTCCCACACGCGGGCTGTAGGCAGCCGTGCGCCCTGCCACCATTTCCTTGTGGTCGTCGTGGAAATGCGTGCTGGACATGCTCAAGGGCTGGAAGATGTGTTCGTCGGCATAAGCCCGCAGCGATTTGCCCGACACGCGCCGCACGATCATGGCCAGCACGGTGTAGGCCGCATTGCCGTACACGACTTCCGTGCCGGGTGCGAAGTTCAGGTGGCGCTGGCGAGTCAGCGCCCACAGTATGTCGGACTCGGTGGTCAGGTCGTCGCTGCGCCAGCCGGCCAGGTTGACCAGTTGCCCCTGTTCCCGCAAGCCGTTGGTGTGGTGGATCAGCTGGCTGATGGTAATGGGCATGCCCACGTCGGGCAGTTCCGGCACATACTTGCGGATATCATCGTCCAGCGACAGCTTGCCGTCCTGGGCCAGCAAACCGATGGAAAATGCCGTGAACTGCTTGGAAATCGAGGCGACATGAAAGATCGATTGCGGCGTGATGGGTATGCCATGCTCGAGATTGGACATGCCGTAGCCGCGTGCGTATTCCAGTACTCCATTGCGCGTTATACCCAGCGCGCAGCCCGGCGTCGCCTTGCCGTCCCAGCGCGCAAACAGCGCATCGACCTGCGCATGCCGCGTTTTATCCGCACGGTCAGTTGCAGCGATAGCCGGCGATGCCAGTGTAGTTGTCATGGCGCTTGCCAACAGGATACGGTGCCATCGATGCATGCGATTTCTTTCTGGGTTGTGTCGAATAATCCGAAAAAAACAGTGTCTCATTTTATGACTCTGTGCGGCAAGATTGCTATCAAGATAATTTCTTGATCTGCCCTTTTTCGGTGCATATTTTCTCGGTGTTGACTTCCCTTCCCCGCCCTATTTTGGGGCAATACCACTGCATTCTACAGAACGAACTGGTATTGCTATTTCGCGCTATTATCCCCGCGCTTTGTTGAATTGGTATTGCCATACTGGATAGAAATTAAAACCAGTTGACTACCACCTTCAACACTTGCAATCTGGAAATTCCACCGGGTTTCTATCCGGATCGGCCACGAAAAAACTAACCAGGAGCGGTACATGAATAGAACATTGATGAGTACTTTGATCGTTGGCTTGCTGGGCGGCAGCCTGACAGCCTGCGGTGGCGGTGGGGACACGCCTGCTTCCAGCAAGATGCTGGCGGACACGGTGACCAATGCGGCGGTCGCCTGCTTCACGCCATGGAACAGCAGCACCGTTTACAATGCGGGCGGCCAGGCCAGCTATAACAACGTCAATTACAACGCCAATTGGTGGACGCAGGGTAATAACCCATCGACCAGCAACGGCGGCGTGGGTACGGGACAACCATGGACCTCGGTTGGCGAGTGCGGCACCGGAACGCCGACGCCTACCCCGACTCCTACACCTACCCCGACTCCAACGCCTACCCCAACTCCTACACCAACACCAACACCAACACCAACACCGACTCCTACGCCGACGCCGACGCCAATTGGCGGCCTGGCCAAGCATGCGCTGATCGGCTACTGGCACAATTTCTCCAATCCTAGCGGCAACACTTACCCGATCAGCCAGGTCAGCGATGACTGGGACGTGATCGTGGTGTCGTTCGCCGACAACGCGGGCAATGGCAATGTCAGTCTGACCATCGATCCATCGGCCGGTTCGGAAGCGCAATTCATCGCTGACGTGGCGGCCAAACGGGCCAAGGGCAAGAAAGTGATCCTGTCGCTGGGTGGCCAAAACGGTTCCGTGTCCGTGGGGTCGACAGCCGAAGCCACCAACTTCACCAACAGCCTGTACGCCATCATCACCAAGTATGGTTTTGACGGTATCGACCTGGACCTGGAAAATGGCGTCACGCAAGGCGCGCCTATCCAGACTTACCTGCCGATCGCCGTGAAAAACCTGAAGGCCAAAGTGGGCAGCAATTTCTACCTGTCGATGGCGCCGGAATGGGTGTATGTGGAAGGCGGCTACACCAGCTACGGTGGCATCTGGGGCGCCTACATTCCCATCATCAATGCCTTGCGCAATGAGCTGACCGTGCTGCACCCGCAGTATTACAACAATGGCGATGTCTACACCCCATACGCATCGGGCGCCCTGAAGGCAGGTTCGGCCAACCAACTGGTGGCCACGGCGCGCATGCTGACCGAGGGCTTCAACTATGGCGGCAACACCTTCGCTGGCTTGCGTCCAGACCAGGTGGCCTTCGGCGTACCATCAGGCCCAAGCTCGGCCGGCTCGGGTTTCACCACCAATGCCGACGTCGCCAATGCCTTGAATTGCCTGACGCGCCTGTTGAACTGCGGCACTATCAGCCCTAGCCAGGCGCGTCCAGACTTCCGCGGCGTAATGACGTGGTCGATCAACTGGGACCGCCACGACGGTTATAACTTCTCCGTTCCAGCGAAAAATGTGTTGAAGACACTGCCGTAAGCCAGCCTGATCTGAAGTAGCACAGGACGCCCGTATCTCTGCGCTGGAGATACGGGCGTTGTTTTATCTATGCCGATAGATTATTTAATAGGAATTACCTATTGATTAGTTTGGAATATTTTACTTTCTTTTGTAAATGAGAATCGTTACTATCCAAATCAAGGATTAGCCAACTCAGGAAGGAGTTCCCTTGATTACCGCCATCAAAACATGTAGCCAGGTTGTGACGCATATGTCGATCGCCTTCGGCCTCGCCTACTTGCTAACGGGGTCCTTGGCGCTCGGTGGACTGGCGGCCATCATCGAGCCGATACTCAATGTCGCGCTGCTCCCCAAACATGAAAAAACCTGGCACGCGATCCGCCACCGCTACGCCAGCACGCGTTTTGGCCTGGCGGCCGTGGCCGGTGAAAAGGTCAGCCAGACTCTGCTGCATATCAGCGTGGCGTTTGCCGTACTGTACTGGGCAACCGGTTCGATGGCGTTTGGTGGCTTGCTGGCGATTCTCGAACCAATCTGCAACGTGATCGTGCTGCCGATCCACGACCGCCTGTGGGAACGGCTGCGCACCCGGTTCGATAGCCGTGGTGGCGCCGTTGCCGCCTAGCGTCGAATCAGTTACCCGCCCACACCTGCGGCCGGCGCGCACTCCACGGTGCTGCCCGCTCCAGCTGCCCGGCCAGGCGCAGCAGTACGCCATCGGCGCCATATCCCGCCATGAATTGCATGCCGACCGGCAAACCGTCCGATGACATGGCCAGCGGCACGGACATCGCGGGCAGCCCGGCCACGTTGGACAGCGGCGTGTAGGGCGAGTGTTCGAACAGGCGCGCCGTCCAGCCCAAGCCGTCCAGCTTTTCCTCATTCTCTGCATAGCGGCCCAGTTGCCACGGCAAATCCGGCATGGTCGGCGTCAGCAGCACATCGTATTGCGCAAAAAAGGCGCCGCTGTGGCGCGTGACCGTGTTGCGCACGTCCAGGGCAGCAACGAACTCGACGGCGGACACCGTCTTGCCATAGCGATAGCACGCCAGGGTCGCCGCTTCCAGATGCGCCAGCGATACGGTCCGGCCATATTGTTGCGCCAGGCCATCGATCCAGCCCACCAGATTGGCGCACCAGATGCGCGCATTGGCCAGCACGAATGCTTCCCACGACACGCCCAGCGCGGGGTGGGCGGCTTCCACATGGTGGCCCAGCCCTTCCAGCAGCCGCACGGTATTGTCCAGTGCGGCGCCGATTTCCGGCTCGGGACGTGCGCCATTCCAGGCAACCGTCAATACGGCTATGCGCAGCTTGCCCGGATCCACACGCACCTGCGATAGCCAGCTATGGCCAGGCGCGGCAGTCACATACGGTTCTCCCGGCATCCCACCTTGCACCGCATCGAGCAAGGCCGCGCTGTCGCGCACACTGCGGCTCAGGCCCAGTTGCACGCCCAGCCCACTGAAAATCTCATCCATGTCCGGCCCATTGGATACCCGCCCGCGGCTCGGTTTCAAGCCGAACAATCCCGTGGATGCGGCCGGCACGCGGATGGAACCGGCCGCGTCCGTCGCATGGGCCAGCGGCACGATGCCAGCGGCCACGGCCGCCGCTGCGCCACCGCTGGAACCGCCCGCACTCAGGGCCAGGTTCCACGGATTGCGCGTGGCGCCCGTCAATACCGGTTCGGTGGTAGTGGCAAAGGCCATTTCCGGCGTGCTGGTACGCCCCAGGGTGACCAAGCCTGCCTGGCGGAATTTTGTCATCAGATAAGAATCGGCCTGCGCGACATGGCCTGCCGCCAGCCGGCTGCCGTATTCGACCCGTTTGCCGGCCATGGTGACGGCGATATCCTTGATCAGAAAAGGCACGCCGGCAAATGGTGCGGTCTTGTCCAAGGCGCTCATCTCTGCCGGCCAATGTTCAACCACCGCGTTGATCTGTGGATTCACGGCAGCCACGGCGCGCAGCGCCAAGGCTTGCAGTTCGCTTGAGGATACCTCGCCGTCGCGTACCAGCTGCGCCAGTCCCAAACCATCATATTGCGTATATTCATGGAGTTGCATTAGTTTGTTCCTGTAATAGATGAAGAAATTGTCGCGACAGGAACTACTGTAGACCTTGCGCTATCATAGGAGAAATGAATAGTTGAAATACAAGGTATAGCCATGGACAATTTACGCAAGCTGGATTTGAACTTGCTGCTGACGCTCAATGCGCTCTTGGTCGAGCGCAACGTGACGCGGGCGGCCGCCCGCTTGCATCTGAGCCAGCCCTCCGTCAGCGTGCAACTAGGCAAATTGCGCGATGCTTTTGATGACCCGCTACTGCTGCCGGGGCCACGCGGCATGCTGCCCACGGCGCGGGCGCTGGAATTATTGGCGCCCTTGCAAGCCGTGCTGGCCCAGCTGGAACAAGTGCTGTTGCCGGTAGCGCCGTTTGAGCCGGCCCAGGCGCAGGTGGAATGGAAGCTGGCGGCCGCCGATGCTGCCGAATATGCAATCCTGCTGCCGATGTTGCCTGCCTTGCGGGTACTGGCGCCCTTGTCGCGCATGGCCGTGCATGAGGCGGTGCCGGCGCGCATGGCGCAGCAGCTGGAAAATGGCCAGATCGACCTGGGCTTTGTGGCGCAGGAAGAAGCGCCTGCCGGCTTGCGGCACCGGTTGCTATTCCGCGAACACTATGTGCTGGCGGGCCGCCACGACCATCCGCTGCTGCAATCGCCGCCCAGCCTGGAGCAATTTTGTGCGCTGGAATTTATCGTCGTGTCCACCAATGGCGGCGGCTACCGCACGGCCGTCGACGCAACGCTGGAGCAGCTGGGCCGGCAGCGCAAGGTCGTGCTGTCCGTACCGCATTTCCTGATCGTGCCGCACTTGCTGGCTGCATCCGATATGGTGGCCATGCTGCCTTCGCGCCTGCTGAAAAATGCCCTGGGCGGCTTGCGCACCTGGGAGCCGCCCGTCACCATGCCCGATTACGACATGGCCATGGTCTGGCACGAACGCATGCACCTGGACCCGGCGCACCGCTGGCTGCGCGAGCAGATCGCGGCGCGGCTGTGATAGGCTGATGCTCACCATCAAACAGGAGGCGGCATGAGTAATAACGCTGATAGCAAGGATAACAAGGTTCACCGCGCAGCTGCCGAAGGTTATATCACTGGAGCAGACCCGTATGTGCGAGGCCGGCCCGATTATCCGCCTGAAGTTGCCGGCTGGCTGCGCAGCGCGCTGGGCCTGGCGCCAGGCGTGACGGTGCTGGACCTGGGCGCCGGCACGGGCAAATTTACGCCGCGCCTGCTCGAAACGGGCGCCACGGTCATCGCCGTCGAACCGGTGCCGCAAATGCTGGCCAAGCTGGCGGCCGGCTTTCCCCAGGTACAGCCACTGGCGGGCACGGCGACCGCGATTCCCTTGCCCGATGCCTCGGTCGATGCCGTGATTTGCGCGCAGGCTTTTCACTGGTTTGCCACTGCCGAGGCGCTGGACGAAATACTGCGCGTGCTCAAACCTGGCGGCAAGCTGGGCCTGATATGGAATTTGCGCGATCCCAGGGTAGACTGGGTGGCCAGGCTGGACGCCATCGTCAACCAGGTCGAAGGCGACACGCCGCGCTATTACACGGGCGCCTGGCGCAAGGCTTTCCCCCATGCAGGCTACGGGCCGCTGCAGGAAACCCATTTTGCGCTGGGCCATACGGGTTCGCCCGAAGACGTGCTGCTCAACCGCGTGCGCTCGACCAGCTTTATTGCCGCCCTGCCCGAACATGAACGCCGTGTCATCGAAGAGCAGATACGCACGCTGATCGAGTCAGAGGAAGATTTAAAAGGCGATGTAGTGACCGTGCCCTATCAGACGGCTGCTTTTGTAGCAGAGAAACTCGTCTGAAAGCTATCAGCTAGCCTTGGCATGTCCTAATGCATCCATCGCCGCCTGCACGATAGATGGCCGCCATTCGCGCTTGAAATCGAGCCGGGCGGCAATCATGGCCGACACGCCCAGACCCGAAAACGCGCTGGTGATGCGGATCAGGCGTTCCAGGTTCAGGGCCGCCAGGTCTATCCCCAGCGCCTCGTACATCATCATGCCCATCTGCGTCATTTCTGGCGTGGTTCCTTCGCCATTGTCGGCCAGCCGGTTGGTGAAGGCCGAGATACCGGGCCAGTCAAAGCTGAGCTGTACAGACGTTTCTACCACCGCCAGGTCGCGTTCGCGGCCAACGGGAATGCCATCGACCTTGGCCAGCAGCGCGCGCATCTGGTCGAGGCAAGTGATCAGGACTTGATCGTAAATGGCTTTCTTGCTGGGATAGTGGTGCAGCAAGCCCGCTTTCGAGTACTTCACGGCATCGGCGATCTGTTGTAGCGACGTATGCTCGAAACCATGCTTGGCGAACAGGCCCGCGGCACGGTCGATAATCTCGGCGTCTATTTCAGTTTTGGTCAGTCTGGGCATAAGCTTCATCAAGAACAACATGGAGGACAGGCAGCATAGCCCTGTTTACTCAGCTATTCAAGGGCGGCACTAGCTTAAGTGTCCCTGCAACATAGTCTGACTTATTTCTTGCAAGCGTACGCTGGCAAACAGATGCCGATGGCGCTAGCGGCAATCATGGGCTACCTTCCCCACCGCACAGGAAAAGCCATGACCGCCATTCCAAAGCCAGCAGTACCGTACGATAGCCGTTATGAAGTCGAAGAGGAAGGCGAGCAAGACACCAAGGCGCAGTTGCTGCAGACCCTGCACGGCATTTCTGCCACGACGTATAAGGATAGCGGCCACGCCACGCGCAGCGTGCATGCCAAGAGCCATGGCTTGCTGCGCGGCCATTTAAATGTGCTCGAAGGCCTGGCGCCCGAGCTGGCGCAAGGCATCTTTGGCCAGCCCGGCCGATTTGAAGTCGTCATGCGCTACTCGACCATCCCTGGCGACATTCTCGATGACAAGGTGTCCACGCCGCGCGGGCTGGCGATCAAGCTGATCGGCGTGCAGGGCGTGCAGCTATCCAGCCTGGACACTGATGCCACTGGCCAGGATGCCACTACACAAGACTTTGTACTGGTCAACGGCCCGGCCTTCCTGGCGCCGACCGCCAAGAAATTTCTCGGCAGTCTCAAATTGCTGGCCAGCACCACGGATAAAGTACCACGCCTGAAACAGGCGCTGTCGAGCGTGCTTCAAGGGGCGGAAAAAGCGCTGGAAGCAGTCGGTGGCGAAAGCGGTACCTTGAAAAGCCTGGGTGGCCATCCCGAAACCCATGTCTTGGGCGATACCTACTATAGCCAGGTGCCCATCCTGTATGGCCAGTATATGGCCAAGGTCTCGGTCGCGCCGGTCTCGCCCGAACTGGCTGCTTTAAAAGGCGCGCTAATCGACCTGCATGACAAGCCCAACGGCTTGCGCCAGGCCGTGATGGACTTTTTTGCCCGTCGCTCCGCCACCTGGGAAGTGCGCGTGCAGCTGTGCCGCAATATAGCAACCATGCCGCTGGAAGACGCTTCCGTCGTCTGGTCTGAAGAAGAAAGCCCGTATTTTGCAGTGGCGCGCATTACAGCCTTGCCGCAGGCGGGCTGGAGCGAAGCGCTGTCGCGCCTGGTCGATGACGGCATGGCCTTCAGTCCGTGGCACGGCGTGCTGCAGCACCGGCCGCTGGGCTCCATCATGCGCGTGCGCAAGGCGGCTTACCAGATGTCGGCCCGCTTCCGCTTCGAGCGCACGGGACATGTAATGCAGGAACCCGCTCATCTGGACGACTGGCCGGCGAGTTAAGTCATGTCCAGCCTGGATAAAATCGCCAGTATCGTTAGCGATACAAAGGACGAGCCGACGGAAACCTGGCTGGCCAAGCTGGGGCCAGGCTTGATCACGGGCGCGGCCGACGATGATCCCAGCGGCATCGCCACCTATTCCCAAGCCGGCGCCCAGTTCGGTTTCGGCATGCTGTGGACCTTGTTCCTGACCTTTCCCTTGATGCTGGGCATACAGATCATCAGCGCCAAGATCGGGCGGGTTAGCGGCCATGGCCTGGCCACGAATATCCGCCGCCAGTACTCCCCTGCCCTGCTATATGGCATCGTCGGCTTGCTGCTGCTGGCCAATGTCATCAATATTGCCGCCGATGTGGCCGCCATGGGCGACGCCATGACTCTGATCGTGGGTGGCCCGACACATTTTTATGCCCTTGCCTTCGGCTTGTTTTCGCTGCTGTTGCAGGTTTTCATACCGTACCGCAAGTACGTGACCATCCTGAAATGGCTGACCCTGGGCTTGCTGGCCTATGTCGCCACCGTCTTTACGGTGCACATTCCATGGGGTGAAGTGCTGCAACGCAGCGTCTGGCCACAACTGGCCTGGTCAACGGCGGCCGTCACCATGGTGGTGGCCATCTTCGGTACCACCATCAGCCCTTATCTGTTTTTCTGGCAAGCATCGCAGGAGGTGGAAGACTTGCATGCCGATGCGCAGGCGCAGGCCTTGCGGCGCAAGCCTGAACAGGCGGCGCGGCAATTTCGTCGCATCAAGATGGACACCGCCATCGGCATGGGCTTTTCCAATCTGGTCGCCTTTTTCATCATGCTGACTACGGCCGTGACCCTGGGTGCGCACGGGGTCACGCATATCGACACCTCGGCCCAGGCGGCCGAGGCGCTGCGCCCGATCGCCGGCAACTTCGCCTTTGCCCTGTTCAGCCTCGGCATTATCGGCACCGGTTTGCTGGCCATTCCCGTGCTGGCCGGCTCGGCCGCCTACGCCATGGCAGGCGCCTTTCAATGGCAAAACAGCCTGGAACTGGCACCCAGGGCGGCCAAGAAGTTCTATTCCATCATCGTCGCGGCTACCCTGCTGGGTGCGGCCCTGTGCTTCACGCCGCTCAATCCGATCAAGGCACTGTACTGGAGCGCCGTCATCAATGGCGTCATTTCCGTGCCCATCATGGCCATCATGATGTCGATGGCCACGCGCCGCGCCGTGATGGGCAGCCTGGTCATTTCACGCCGCTTGCGTTGGCTGGGATGGCTATGCACCCTGGTGATGGCTGCCGCAGTGCTGGCAATGTTTGCTACCATGGCGTTTTGACTGCAGAAAACAAGCGCGCCATGCTGGCGGCCAGCCCATAAAGATAATCAATGAGCAACTCATTTAATAATATCGTCAACAACATCGTCAAGAATACCGTCAGCCACGCCGTCTATCGCTATTACACCGCATACCGCCACCTGGCAATCGCCGAAGCGCAAGCCGCGCCGACTGCGCAACAGATTGCGGCCATCGAAAGCTTGCTGGAAGCACCGTTGCCACCCGCCTTCCTGGCGTTTTTGCAAGTGGCCAATGGCGCGTATATCGATTACACCTGCGATGTGCCCGATGGCCAGGGCGGTGTGGAACACATGGCTTTCAATACTTTTTTCAATGCCGATGAAGGCGATTTTTGCGATGAAACTTTCGTGGGCGAAATTCGCGCAGCGCGCCAGCAAACGGCCATGCCGGTAAAAATCCTGCCGTTTGCCCGCGATGGCGGTAATTCCATGGTTTACCTGGACTTGACGCCCGAGGGCGGCGGCCGCGTGCTGGCCTATGTGCAAGAGTTGCCGGACTGGACAGGGCGGCGCGCCCACGGCTTTATCACACTGGCGCCTTCTTTCGATGCCTGGCTGGACAGCCTGTATATCGACCGCGAAACCGTGCTCGACGAACTCGAACATAATGCGTCCGAACCTTCACATCTGGAAGCGACCAAGGAATGGCTGGACATCGGCCTACCGAACTGGCGCCAGGATGCGGGTATCTGCGCCTTGCTGGCGCTCAAGCAGGTTCAATTGTGCGCTAGCGAACAAGACTAGTCCTACGTGTATGGTCGAAGGTCTCCTATGGGTGTGCGCAAGCTGCTGGCTTAACATTGTTATCAGCTTGTAGAAAAAACCACTCAGAAAGGATTTCCCATGGCTATTATCACCACCAGCACTAACAGTACCCGCGCCCTTTCCCTGAAAAACGTGGCTCTCGGCGCTGCCGTGGCCCTGCTTAGCGGCATGGCCATCAACAGCATCGCCGCTGCCGCGCCTGGCGCCTATGACCGTACCTTCCTCAGCAAGGCGGCCGACGCGGGCAGCACGGAAATTGCCGCGAGTAAAATTGCCCAAGGTAAAAGCGCCAATGCAGACGTCAAACAATTTGCCGACGCCATGGTCACTGACCACAGCAAGGTGGCCGACGAATTGAAACAGCTGGCCAGCAGCAAACAGATCGACGTCAGCGACCAGCCCGGCGCCCGGCACAAGTCTGAACTAACCAAGCTCAATACGCTTGCTGGCAAACAGTTTGACCAGGAATATGTGGCCAAGATCGGCGTAGCGGCCCATAAAGACGCCGTGAAACTGTTCACCGATGCAAGCCAGAAGGCAACGGACCCGGACATTAAAGCTTTTGCTGCCAAGACGCTACCTGCGTTGCAGCATCATCTGGACATGGCGAATACCTTGCACGAGACTTTAGCAAAATAGATAAAGTAAGCGTGGAAATACGGCCAAATACCTGCGGTTCGTGCCGTACGGCAAGTATTTCCACACTTGGCATACAATGCGGCACCTTTGTTTTCAGCGACGCAGTGACCTCATGCAGCTACTCAAGAAGACCGGCCTGATCGCCGCCGCCATCCTGCTCACCATCATGCTGACCGGCTGGGTGTTCATCAAGCTGAGTGCGGCGCGCAACGCGACTGTATACGCCCAACAATGGAGCGAGAACGGCAATTGCGTGATCAAGACCTATATCCCGCACTACGGCAACGGCTTGCCGAGCAACATCGTACGCGCCCTCAGTACGGCATCCTTCTTCCGCGTGTATGACAAGGCAGGTAACTTGCTGGAAAGCACGGAATGGGTGCTGGACATGCACGAAGACGGCATCCAGGACTACGCCCGCTGGGGCAATCAGCGGGCGATTTACCCGACCGATATGGGCTACGAGGGCTGGACACTTCCCCAATGCACCTGATGGAGGACGCCTCACCAAACATGCTGCGCGACGGTTTTGTGAGGCGTTGTTGCTATTATGCTTAGTTCCTGCTTAGTGCCTGCTTAGTGCCTTATATCGACAGATTCCGTATGGCAGGCACAATCATGCCCGCTGGCCGCTTCCGATAAATTCTGCAAAATCGCGCAGTCTTGCGACGGCTGCGGTTTGTCGCACTGGTGGCGCAGGGTCACCAGTTGCTGTTGCAACGTCTGCAAGTTCGCCATTTGTTCAGCGATGCGCTCGATATGGTGATCGAGTAGTTCATTGACGCTCTGGCAACCTTCAGCCGGATTATTCTTAAATTCCAACAAGGCGCGGATATCGGTCAAGCCGATCTGCAGGGAGCGGCAATGGCGGATGAATTGCAGCCGTTCCTGATGCTCGTCCTGATACTCTCGGTAGCCGGCGCTGTTGCGGCTGGGCTCTTGCAGCAAGCCTGCTTTTTCATAGTAACGCACAGTTTCCACATCGCAATCTGTGCGCTTGGCCAGTTCTCCGATACGCATGACGTTTCCCTCTTTCATATTTTCGTACAAATTCTGCTTGACCCTGTAGCCACTACAGGGTTTCTAATGGAAGCATACACGAATCCATGAAGGACGATGCGATGCCGCATGATACTCACTCCCACGATAGCTGCTGCTCCCATAAACACGCCCATGCGGCGCCGGTAAAGCTCGACACCGCTCCGGTCTTGCCTGCTAAGCCCATCGCTGGCGCGCAAATGGCCAAGTACCGTATCGACAATATGGATTGCCCTACGGAAGAACGGCTGATCCGCAACAAGCTGTCCGGCATGGCGGGCGTGGTGGGCCTCGATTTCAACCTGATGAACCGCGTGCTGGACGTGCATCACACCTTGCCGACGTTAGCTACCGTCGAGTCTGCGCTGCATAGCATCGGCATGCAGGCTGTTCCCATGCAGGAAGGCGAAACGCGCGCCGCGCCGCAAGGCGGCCTGTCCGGTATGCAAAAAGGTTTGCTTGTCGTGTCCGGCCTGGCTGCCGCCGGTGCCGAGGCATTGGCATGGAGCACGCAAAACGACCATTCCCCTACCGTTATCGCGCTGGCACTGCTGTCGATCGCCACCGGTGGCTGGCCGACCCTGAAAAAAGGCTGGATCGCGCTGAAAAGCTTTACCTTGAACATCAACTTCCTGATGTCCCTGGCCGTGATTGGCGCTATCGCCATCGGCCAATGGCCGGAAGCGGCGATGGTGATTTTCCTGTTTGCCATTGCCGAGCTGATCGAGGGCCTGTCGCTGAACCGCGCCCGCAACGCCGTGCAAAGCTTGCTGCAACTGGCGCCAGACGTGGCCACCGTGGAAGATGGCAAGGGTAGCTGGCAGCAAGTGCCCGTGGCCACCGTGGCCGTGGGCGCTACCCTGCGCGTCAAACCGGGCGAGCGCATTGCCCTAGATGGAATAGTGAAAAATGGTGCGTCGTCCGTCAACCAGGCGCCGATCACCGGTGAAAGCATGCCAGTGGACAAGGCCACGGGCGACGTCGTATATGCCGGCACCATCAATGAACGCGGTGTACTCGACATCACCGTCACGGCCAATAGCGGCAACTCCACCCTGGCGAAAATCGTCAAGGTAATCGAAGAAACCCAGGGCAAACAGGCGCCCACCCAGCGTTTCGTCGACAGTTTCGCCCGCTATTACACGCCGGCCGTGGTTGTGTTCGCCATCCTGGTGGCGGTGCTGCCGCCGCTGCTGACGGGCGCGCCTTTCATGGCCTGGGTCTACAAGGCGCTGGTGATGCTGGTGATTGCCTGCCCTTGCGCCCTGGTCATTTCCACACCCGTGACGGTCGTCAGCGGTTTGACGGCGGCGGCCCGGCGCGGCATTCTGGTGAAAGGCGGGCAATTCCTGGAAACCGGCTACCGCTTGAAAGCCATCGCCGTCGACAAGACAGGCACCCTGACCATGGGCAAGCCCGCCGTCACGGAAGTCGTGGCTTTTGAAGGCAGCAGCCGCGAGAACATCTTGCTGCTGGCCGCCAGCCTGGACGCCAACTCGGCCCACCCACTGGCCGCCGCCATCGTCAAGGCAGGCCCGCCCGCAGCCAGCCACTTGCCTGTGAGCCAATTTACCGCCCTGCATGGCCGCGGTGTGCAAGGCGATATCGATGGCCAGACCTATTACCTGGGCAATGCGCGTTTGATGACAGAGTTAAATGTCTTGAACCCGGAACTGCAAGCCATCCTGGCCCGGCTGGAAGAACAAGCCTATACGGCCATGGTGCTGGCGACCAACGATCAGGCGCTGGGGGTGATTGCCGTGGCCGATGTGTTGCGTCCGACGGCAAAAGCGGCCATAACGCGTCTGAATGCGCTGGGCGTCACCACCGTGATGCTGACCGGGGACAACTTGCTCACGGCGCAGCGTATCGGTGCTGAAGTTGGTGTCAGCCTGGTCAAGGCAGAGTTGCTGCCGGAAAACAAGCTCGATGAAATCAAGGCTTTGCAACAACAGTTTGGTGTGGTCGCCATGCTGGGCGACGGCGTCAACGATGCGCCTGCCCTGGCACAGGCCGACATCGGTTTCGCCATGGGCGCGGCCGGCAGCGACACGGCCATCGAAACGGCCGACGTGGCCCTGATGGATGATGAGCTGGGCAAGCTGCCCGAATTTATCAGCCTGAGCCAGCGCACGCGCAGCATCCTGGTGCAAAACATCAGCTTTGCGATCGGTATCAAGGCGGTCTTCTTTGGCTTGGCGCTGGCCGGCATGGCGACCTTGTGGATGGCTGTGTTTGCCGATGTGGGCGCCAGCCTGCTGGTGGTGGCCAACGGCTTGCGTTTGCTACGAACCAAAAATGCCTGATAGCGCAACCGTGGATATTCTCACCAATGATGTCAATTATTCACAATTGACATAAATAATTATCATTTTTTGCAATAATCTTCTATGTTCGTTATGGTACATACGGCCTCAAACCCGCTGAATATGCGGGGTTGAGGCCACTACCATCGACGCACACCACACTGGAGGATGTCGCAATGAATGCAAGAGACGATCAGCAGAAATCAGTTTCCCGGCGTCGCAATTTCCTGAAAAAGACAGCAAAATTCACCGCCGCCGGCGCCCTTGCCGGCTGGCTGCCGCTGGCGCGCATCAGCGCCGCCCAGGCCGCCAATTGCGCTACGCCCGGCAATTTCCCGCTCGATATCCCCCTGTATAAACAAACCTTCCAGAACTGGGCTGGCGATATCAAGGTCGATGAAGTCTGGACATGCGCACCCACCGATGCACAGCAAGTGGTGAAGGTGGTCAACTGGGCCAGGGACAATGGCTACAAGGTGCGCCCGCGCGGCATGATGCATAACTGGTCGCCCCTGACCGTGCCGGCCGGCGCCGTTTGCCCCAGCGTGATCTTGCTCGACACCACCACGCATTTAACTGCCGCCAGCATCGATACCTCCGGGCCTGTGCCGCAAGTGACGGCGCAGGCCGGCATCAGCATGGAAGCGTTGCTGACGGCGCTGGAAAACGCGGGACTGGGTTTGACGGCGACGCCGGCGCCCGGTGACCTGACCCTGGGCGGCGTGCTGGCCATCAATGGTCACGGCACGGCCGTGCCTGCCAAGAATGAACAGCGGCCGCTGGGCGCCACCTATGGTTCGCTGTCCAACCTGGTGCTGTCGCTCAAGGCCGTGGTGTATGACACGGTCAGCCGCGCCTACATCCTGAAAACCTTTCTGCGCAGCGACCCGGAAACCGGCGCCCTGCTGGCCCATGTGGGCCGCGCCCTGATCGTCGAGGCGACCTTGCAAGTGTCGCCCAACCAGCGCCTGCGTTGCCAGAGCTGGACCAATATCCCCTACACCGAGATGTTCGCGCCCAAGGGATCGGGTGGCCGTACATTTTCCAGTTTCCTCGACAGTGCGGGCCGGGCGGAAGCGATCTGGTTTCCATTTACCGACCATCCCTGGCTCAAGGTATGGAGCGTATCCCCGGTCAAACCGGCTTTCGCGCGCGAAACGACAGTGCCTTTCAATTACACATTTTCAGACAACTTGCCGGCCAACCTCAACGACCTGGCGTACAAGATTGCCACCCTGGGTCAGGGCGGCATGACGCCGCTGTTCGGCCAGACGCAATTCACGGTGGTTGGCGGTGGCCTGACGTTCACCGGTGGCTGGGACTTGTGGGGCTGGTCCAAGAACCTGCTGCTGTACGTCAAACCGACCACCTTGCGCATCACCGCCAATGGCTATGCGGTGCTGACCCGGCGCGACAATGTGCAGCGCGTCTTGAATGAATTCGCCACCTTTTACCGCGCGCGGGTGGCCGCCTATCAGGCCCTGGCGCGTTATCCGATGAATGGCCCGGTGGAAATCCGCGTCACGGGCCTGGACCAGCCGGGCGACGTGGCCGGTGCGAACGGCGTCTCGCCCATCTTGTCGGCAATCCGCCCACGGCCCGACCATGCCGACTGGGACGTGGCTATCTGGCTCGACATATTGACCTTCCCCGGCACGCCGTATGCGAACGAGTTTTACCGGGAAGTGGAACAATGGCTGGAAGCCAATTACAACGGCAATGATGCGGCCGTCCGTCCGGAATGGTCGAAAGGCTGGGGCTACAGCAACCAGGCGGCCTGGGCCGATCCGATCGCCTTGCAAACGACGGTCCCCAACGCCTTCCGCACAGGCCAGCCTGCCGGCAGCAACTGGGATAGCGCCGTGGCCGTGCTGAACAAGTATGATCCGCACCGCCTGTATTCATCTGCACTGCAGGATAGCCTGGGCCTGTAAAGTGGCTGAGAAGAAATATTTTAAAGTAGACAACTGATGCAAAAAACGCTACCTTGTTGGCCAACTTCCATCGCCACCAAGGTAGCTCAATGACATTGTTGCCCCGTTTGACCTTGCAGGGCACGCAACGGGTCTTGCGCACCCTGCAACTGGGGCCGCTGCCCGTAAAAGGCGTGATCCTCGGCTCGCTGGTGCCGCCGCAAACCGACCCGCACTGGGACTTGAGCCAGCGTTCACCGGCCCACCGCTGCCCTTCAGTAGCGATCGATTTCCTACACTTGCGGCTTGACAATCACAAGCACGGTAATGATGGCTGTCGCGACGAGGATGCCTGCAAAAAAGCCGAAGCGGCCAGGCCAGGCTTGCCGCGCCAGGTTCGGCGACCTGTTGCGCAGCCGGGCCACCAGCATGCCATGCAGTCCGGACAAGCACAGCACAAGAAACAATTTGGCGATCAGCCAGGCTTGCGGAAACCAGCCGCCGGTCGACGCCAGCACCAGTCCCAGTATCCATGCCAGTAGCATGGCCGGCGTGGTGACTCGCCGGTCCCACGCGCGCAGGGTGGCAAGTAAAGGAGCCATGGGCTGGCTGCGGCAGGCCAGGATGCCTGCGACGGCCAGCATCCCGCCGATCCAGGTGGCGACTGCCGCAATGTGCAGCGTTCTCAGCAAAAGATAATCCATGCCGGCTATTCCTGTGCCAGCGACGCCAGGCGGCGCGCCAGCAACCGCTCGTTGAGCAAGGCGCCGAACGGGATGATGGGCGCCAACGCCATGCGCAGGCGCTCTGCACGTGTCCAGCTGCCAAGAAAAAGCGTCTGCACCAGCATCCAGCAATACAGCAGGAAGGCCAGGCCGTGTATCGGCCCGATGAGGGACACCATGCCTGGGTATCCGCCCAGATGCTTGAGCGGCATGGCAATACCGAGCAACAGCAGCAGCGTGCACCCTTCGAATAACGATATGTAGCGCATTTTGCATAGTTGTGCGCGGTCTTCCTGGTAGGTCGTTGCCAAATCCATCTGGTTTCCTTTAGTCGATACTGCAGGCATCTTAGTTCGTTCAAGCAGACCGCAAGCGCCATATTTCCCACCATTCCAGACATCAGGCGGCATGCCCCTTAAATGGCGGCAAACGAGGGAACTACGTCCTCTTTCCAGGCGGGCACGCCAATACAATATTCGCGCGACAAACAGTTGCCCAACCATTTGCCTACTTTGAAAGGATGATATGTACGATTCCCGGCAACACCAGCCCACCTGCCTTGCCGCAGAAGGCAAGCACGCGCCAGCGCCGCGCTTCGCGCTTGAATGCGCCCGGCGATACTGATGTACAAAGCTTATCTCGCCCTGACCAAGCCAGGCATCGTGCTGGGCAATCTTGTTTCCGTCACAGGCGGCTTCCTGCTGGCAACGCATGGACAGGTTGACTGGTGGCAAGGTGCGCTGGTGGCTACCGGCGTGTCGCTGGTGGTCGCTTCCGGCTGCACCGTCAACAACGTCATCGACCGCGACATCGACCAGCTGATGCAGCGCACGCGCAGGCGGCCGATGGCGAACGGCGCCATTGGCATACCCGCAGCGTGCGCCTATGCCACCATACTATTGCTGGCGGGGCTAGGCTTGCTGTACGCGGCAACCCAGCGCTGGCTGCCACTGATGCTGGTATTGCTGGGCTATGCCGTCTACGCCGGCTTGTACACGCTATGCATGAAGCGCACGTCGGTGCACGGCACGCTGGTCGGCAGTATTTCCGGCGCCATGCCGCCAGTGGCCGGCTATTGCGCGGCGCAGGGCCATTTCGACGCCACGGCGCTGCTGTTGCTGGTGATGTTCAGCTTGTGGCAAATGCCGCATTCCTATGCCATCGCCATCTTCCGCGCCGCTGACTACCGGGCCGCCGCCATTCCCGTCTTGCCGCTGGTGCGCGGCCATGCCACGGCCAAGCGCCACATCCTGCTGTATATCATCGCTTTCATGGCTGCCTCGCTGTCGCTGGGCGCCTTCGGTGCTGGACGTTTGTATATGCTGTCCATGCTGGCCGCCGGCGCCTGCTGGCTGGCGGTCGGCATCGCCGGCCTGCGCGCCTGCGACGATGCCCGATGGGCACGCCAGGTCTTCTTTGCATCGATCGCGGTGGTCACCGTGCTCAGCACGGCCATGGCGCTGCATGCAGTTTGAACTGGCGTACCCTGGCGGCTACTTTCAGCGCGCAGCCACCAGCCCCGCCGTCGCATCCCAGCCGCCGCCTAGCGCCCGTATCAGGCTGACGGTGGCCGCTGCCTGAGCCCCGGCCAGCCGGTTCAGCTGCAAACGCGCCTGCAGGATCTGCCGCTGTGCGTCGATCACTTCCAGATAGCTGACCTGCCCTTCTTCATACTGGCTCTGCGACAATTGCCCGGCGCGCTGCGCCGCCGTGACGGCCGCCGTCTGGGCAGCAGACTGCACCTTGAGCAAGCGCAAGTCAGCCAGGCTGTCCTCCACCTCGCGAAACGCCACCAGCACCTGCTGGCGGTACAGGGCCACGTCTTCGTCCAGCTGGGCTTGCGCGCCGCCCAGCATGGCGCTGCGCCGTCCGCCATCGAACAGGGGGACGGACAGCGCCGTGCCGGCCAGCGGCCCGAGCAGGAAAGTCCGGCTGGACCAGTGGAACAGGTTGCCCAGCGTGGCAGACTCGACACCCAGCATCGCAGTCAAGTCCAGCCTGGGGAAAAATGCCGAGCGGGCCAGGCCAACGCGCGCATAGGCCGCCGCCATGGCGCGTTCTGCCGCGGCAATATCGGGACGACGCTCGAGCAAGGCCGAGGGCAAGCCAGCCGGCACCGGCACATCGACCGGCGCCAGCGGCATGGCGGCAAAGGCAAATTGCGCCGGCGGCTTGCCCAGCAACACGGCCAGGCTGTGCTCGGCAACAACGCGCTGGCGCGCCACGCCTGCTGCATCGGCACGCGCGCTCTCCAGCACATTGCGCGCGCGCGCCACGTCCAGTTCGCCGACCTCGCCCTCCTTGAAGCGGCGCTCGACCAGCTTCAGCGTATCTTCCCGCAGGGCCACGGTTTGCTGATACACACGCAGTTGCGCATCAAACTCACGCAGCTGGAAATAGTGTTGCGCCACATCGGCCTGCAGCGCGAGCAGCACCGAATGAAACAGCGCAACGCTGCGGCCAGCATCGGCCTGCGCGGCGCGTATCCCGCTGCCGACCCGGCCGAACAGGTCCACTTCATATGAAGCCGCCGCCTGGGCGCGCCACAAGGTCTGGCCAGGCACTTGCGCGCCGTCTGCCAGCGACTGCGACGCCGGCGAAGCGCGTTGCCGCGTAGCGCCGAACCCGGCGTCGAGCGCCGGCAAACGTGCCGCCTCCTGCGCTTGCGCCAGCGCCCGCGCCTGCCGCAAGCGGGCGGCGGCGGCCTGCACATCCTGGTTGGCGGCGATGGCCTGGTGTTCAAGCTCGTCCAATAGCGGATCGCCGAAGATGGCCCACCACTGGCCGCGCGGCGCTTCTTCGGCCGGCTCGGCCAGCTTCCAGCCGGCGTTGTCTTCCGCCTGCGCCTCCTTGAAGGTGGCCGGGATGCTGGCCTCGGGCCGCTGCCATGGCTGTTCTACCGAGCACGCCGCCATCAGCGACAGCAGCGCGCTCCCTATGACCAGCCGTGGCAACGGCAGGCGTTTCGTCATTTTGCGTTTCTTCATCAGGCTACCTTGTTATAGTCGGTCTGGTGCGGCGCATCTTTTTGCGCCACATGTATTTTTCCGCCAGCAATCGTGCGCAGCACCACGTAGAACACGGGCGTGAGCATCAGGCCAAACAGCGTCACGCCCAGCATGCCGAAAAACACCGCCACGCCCATCGCCTGGCGCATCTCGGCGCCAGCCCCGCTGGACACTACCAGCGGTATCACGCCCATGATGAAGGCAATCGAAGTCATCAGGATGGGCCGCAGGCGCAGCCGGCTCGCTTCAATCGCCGCTGCCATCGGCGTATGGCCGTCATGTTCGAGTTCGCGTGCAAACTCCACGATCAGGATGGCGTTTTTCGACGCCAGGCCGACCAGCACCATCATGCCAATCTGCGTGAAGATATTGTTGTCGCCACCGGTCAGCCACACTCCGGCCAGCGCCGACAGCACGCTCATGGGCACGATGAGGATCACCGCCAGTGGCAAGGTCAGGCTTTCGTACAATGCCGCCAGCACCAGGAACACCAGCAGCACGCTGATGGGAAAGATCCACATGCCGGCGTTACCCGCCAGCACTTGCTGGTAAGTCAGGTCGGTCCATTCGAACTTGACGCCTTTCGGCAATACCTCGGCCGCAATACGTTCGGCCGCCGCCTGCGCTTCCCCGGACGAATAGCCGGGCGCCGGCCCGCCGTTGAGGTCGGCGGCGGTATGGCCGTTGTAGCGGACCACCGAGATCGGGCCATAGGTCGGCGTGACCGTTGCGAGCGACGCCAGCGGCACCATGTCGCCGGCGGCATTGCGGGTCTGCAACTGCAGGATGTCGTCGGCGTTCTGGCGGTAAGGCGCATCCGCCTGTACCCGCACCTGATAGACACGGCCAAAGCGGTTGAAATCGTTCACGTACAGCGAACCGAGGTAGGTTTGCATCGTGTTGAAGACGTCGGTCACGGGCACGCCCAGCTGTTTAGCCTTGATACGGTCCAGGTCAACATCGAGCTGGGGCACGTTGATCTCGTAATTCGAGAACATGGGTCCAAGCTCGGGCGCGCTGGCGGCGCGCTTGATAAATGCCGCCTTGGCCCGGTTGAGCGCCTCATAGCCGACCGCGCCATGGTCTTCCAGCTGCATCTTGAAGCCGCCCAGGGTGCCTATGCCGAGCACTGGCGGCGGCGGAAACACGGCGATAAAAGCCCCTTTGATGCCGGCAAATTGCTGGTTCAGCGAAGCGGCGATGGCGGC
Organism: Janthinobacterium silvisoli; assembly: GCF_014200725.1. Classification (GTDB taxonomy): domain Bacteria; phylum Pseudomonadota; class Gammaproteobacteria; order Burkholderiales; family Burkholderiaceae_D; genus Janthinobacterium. Next base: position 51,855 of record NZ_JACHCL010000008.1, on the reverse strand, counting down.
GGCGGACAAATCCTTGCCCTGGCGCTCGCGGAACGGCTTGAGCGGCACGAACACTACCGCCGCGTTCGAGCTATTGGTAAAGCCATCCACCGACAGGCCGGGAAACGCGACCGCATGCGCGGCGCCGGGCTGCTTCATGATGATGTCGCCCATGGCGCGGGCGACCTGCTCGCTGCGCTCGAGCGAGGCGCCATTGGGCAGGCGGGCAAAGGAAATCAGGTATTCCTTGTCCTGCGCAGGCACGAAACCGCCCGGCACGATGCGCGTCACCAACACGGTCACGCCCAGCAGCGCCGCATACACCACCAGCATCATGCCCTTGTGCCGCAACGCGCCCTTCACGCCGCGCCCATAGCGATCCGAGCCGCGCCGGAAGAGCCGGTTGAACCAATTGAAGAAGGGCCCCAGCACGCGATTGATGGCGCGCGTCACCGCATCTTCCCTGGCGCCATGCCCGCGCAGTAACAATGCCGCCAGGGCCGGCGACAGGGTCAGCGAATTGAAGGCGGAAATGACCGTCGAAATGGCGATCGTCATGGCAAACTGCTTGTAAAACTGGCCAGTCAGTCCGCTCATGAACGCCAGCGGGACGAAGACGGCCACCAGTGTCAGGGCAATCGCGATGATGGGGCCGCTCACTTCCTGCATGGCTTTATAGGTCGCGTCGCGCGCATTCAGGCCCGATGCGATATTGCGCTCCACGTTTTCCACCACCACGATCGCATCGTCGACCACGATGCCTATCGCCAGCACCATGCCAAACAGGGACAGCGCATTGATGGAGAAACCGAAGGCCAGCAGCAGCGCAAAAGTGCCGACGATGGATACCGGCACCGCAATCAGGGGGATAATCGAGGTGCGCCAGGTTTGCAGGAACACAATCACCACCACGACCACCAGCGCAATGGCTTCCAGCAAGGTGTGGATGACCGCCTCGATGCTCGATTTCACGAAGCGCGTCGGGTCGTACACGATGCTGTATTCCACGTCCTGCGGAAAATCGGCGCTCAATTCCTTCAACGCAGCGCGGACATCGTCGGCGATCTGCAGCGAATTGGCGCCCGGGCTCTGGTTGATCGACAGCGCAATGGCAGGCTTGTTGTCCAGCATCGAACGCCGCCCATATTCGGCGGCGGCCAGTTCTATCCTGGCAATGTCGCGCAGGTAAGTCACGGCGCCATCGGCAGTCTTTACCACGATGGCGCCGAATTCCTCCTCGGTCGACAGCCGGCCGCGCGCATTCACCGACAGTTCCAGCGGCGCGCCCGGCACCGACGGCGAAGCGCCCACCACGCCGGCGGCAACCTGCACGTTCTGCTCGCGGATCGCGCTCACTACGTCCATCGCAGTCAGCTTGCGCTGGGCGATCCTGGCGGGATCGAGCCAGACCCGCATGGCATAGTCGCCGGCGCCCCAAAGTTGCACCTCGGCTACGCCTTTTATGCGCGCCAGCCGGTCGCGCACGTTCAGCAGCGCGTAGTTGCGCAGGTAAGTGATGTCGTAGCGGCCATGCGGCGATAGCAGATGCAGGAACATGGTCACCGTCGGCGAACTTTTGGTGGTGGTCACGCCGAGACGCTGCACATCTTCCGGCAAGCGTGGCAGCGCCTGGTTCACGCGGTTCTGTACCAGCTGTGCCGCCAGGTCGGGATTGGTGCCGAGCTGAAAGGTCACCGTGAGTGTCAGATTGCCATCATTGGTCGATTGCGACTGCATGTACAACATGTTTTCCACGCCATTGACTTGCTCTTCCAGCGGCGCCGCGACTGCCTCGGCGATGACCTTCGGATTGGCCCCCGGATACTGGGCATGCACGATCACGGACGGTGGCACCACTTCCGGATACTCCGATATCGGTAGCTGGAACACGGCCACCAGGCCAGCGAGCAGGATGATGACGGACAACACGCCGGCAAAGATCGGCCGGTCGATAAAGAACCTGGAGATATTCATCGGATTGTGCTCTCAGCCAGTTGGCCAGCGCCTGGCGTGCCGCCCATCGCCACCAGATGCGCGCGCACCCTGGTCTCGGCCTGGATGCGTTGCGCGCCGTTGACCACCACCCGCTCGCCCGCCTGCAAGCCGCTATTGATGACGCGCAGATTGCCGCGCAAGGCGCCCACCTGCACTTCCCGGTAAATGGCGCGGTCTTGCTGATCGATCACATAAACAAACTTCCTGGACTGGTCCGTGCCGATGACGGCATCGTCGACCAGCAGCGCCGCGTGCGGCGCGCCGCCGCCCATGCGGATGCGCGCATACAGGCCGGGCACCAGCACGCCGTCGCGGTTGTCGAAGCGCGCCCGCATGCGTATCGTGCCCGACGATGGATTCAGGCGGTTGTCCACCGACTGCATTTCACCCTGGCGGGGATAGCCATTTTCACCGGCCAGTCCCAGTTCGGCGGCCACCTTGCCGCCATGGCGGCTGCGGCTGCTGTATTGCAGGTAGCTTTGTTCGTCCGCATCGAATTCCGCATACATCGGCGACACTGACACGATCGTCGTCAGCGGCGCGGCGCCTGCGCCCGTGCCAACGACATTGCCCAGCGTCATTTCGGCGCGGGATACCCGGCCGGCAATCGGCGCGGCGATGCGCGTGTGGTCCAGATTGATTTTCGCCGCCGCCAGCGCGGCGCGCGCCGATTGCAGATTGGCCGCCGCTTCGCGCGCGGCATGGCGTTTCTCGTCGTAATCGCGCCGGGCAATCGCGTTGTCGCCGATCAGGCGTTGCGCGCGCTCGCCGTCGGCTTGCAGATAATCGGCACGCGCCTGCGCTGCCGCCAGCAGGCCTGTGGCGCGGTCGACTTCCGCCTGGTACGGGCGGGGATCGATGACGAACAGCAGATCGCCTTTGTGCACCAGCGCACCGTCGCGGATATTGACTGCGACGATGGCGCCGGACACTTGCGGCCTTATTTCAACCTGCTCCACCGCCGCCAGGCGGCCGGAATAGGTGTGCAGCTCAGTAATGGTTTGTTGCAGCACGACGGCCACATCCACTTCCGGCAAGGTCGCCTGGGATGACGGTGGCGGCGTACCGGCGCGCAGGGCGCCATACGCGCCCAAGCCGGCCACGGCGATGGCGACCAGCGAGGCCGAGGCCATCCTGGAGCGGGAAAAAGAAAAAAGAGACATAAGGGATTGAACAAGATAGTTGCAGTGCCGCAATTCTCAGTGCTGGCTGCGGCAACGCAAAGGACGTAGTTCCCTCGTTTCTGGTCATTGACTGGCACATGCCTGTCATGACGTTTTTTGAGGGAAATATGTCATTGCCGCCACTACCATTTTGTTGCATCATGGCCCCATGAATACCATAGACGAACTCAAGGAACCCGCCTCCCTGCCCCTGGATAGCGCCGCCGGCAACGCACGCGAGATTGCATTCCTGGTGTACCCGGGCTTTCAGATACAGGACCTGAGCGGGCCATTGGCGGCGTTCGAGGTGGCGGCAACGATCAACGGCGGCTGCCGCTACCAGTGCGAGGTGGTGTCGCTCGCGGGCGGCGCCATCTGCAGTTCGGCCGGACTGGAAATCGTGACCCGCCAGATCCGGGCCCAGCCCTATGACACGCTGCTGGTGGTGGGTGGCTCGATGTCGTCCGATCCGGCCATCCTTCCTGCCATCTCCGACCAACTGAACATCGCCGCCATGCGCGGCAGCCGCCGCATCGCCAGCGTTTGCACCGGCGCCTTCCTGCTGGCGGCAGCCGGCTTGCTCGATGGCCGGCGGGCAACAACGCATTGGAAATATGTCGCTCGCCTGCAACGCCAATATCCCAGGATCAAGGTGGAAGGAGACCGTATATTTACCAAGGACCAGGGAATCTGGACTTCGGCCGGCGTGACCTCCGGCATCGACCTGGCGCTGGCCATGATCGAGGAAGACCTGGGCAGCGACACCGCGCGCGACGCCGCGCAGATGCTGGTGGTGTATCACCGCCGGCCAGGCAATCAGTCGCAGTTCTCGGCCATGGCGGCCATGGAGCCCGAGTCGGACCGCATCCGGCAAGTGCTGATTTATATGCGGGAACATCTGCGGCAAGAGCTGTCGACTGAGCATCTTGCTGCCGTCGCCTGCCTGAGTCCGCGTCAGTTCGGCCGTTCCTTCCTGATGGAGACGGGCGAAACGCCGGCGAAGGCGGTCGAGCGGCTGCGCGTGGAAGTGGCACGGCTGAAGGTGGAACGCAGCGCCGAACCGATTGAAATCATTGCCCGTACCTCCGGCTTTGCCGATCCTGAACGAATGCGGCGCGCCTTCATCCGCGTGACTGGCCATCCACCGCAAAGCATACGGCGCATGGCGGGCCATGCCTGACCCTGCCCAGCCTCGCCATCGATAGTACAAAATAATGACGACGTGCTTGTCATTCCTGCTCCACCTTTACATACCCACAACCGTATAACCGCCATCGACCAGCAGGTTTTGTCCCGTCACAAAGCGTGCCTCATCGCTCGACAACCAGACGGCCACGTCGCCCACGTCCGCTGGCTGGCCTACCCTGCGCAGTGGCGTGGCGGCGGCGAAGGTGTCGGCCAGCGCATCGTTGCCGCCCAGGCGCTCGAACATGGGCGTGGCGATAATCCCGGGCAAAATACTGTTGACACGTATGCCCAGCGGTCCCAGTTCCACTGCCAGCGCGCGCGTCATGGCCAGCAAACCACCCTTGCTGGCGGCGTAGGCGGAAGAGCCACTGACCGCCGTGTCCGCCAGCCACGAACTGGTGTTGACGATGACGCCACCTCCATCACCGCCATGGTGGGCCATGGCTTGTGCTGCATACTTGATGGAAAGCCAGACACCCTTCAGATTGATGCCCACCACATGATCGAAGTCGTTTTCTGTCAATTCGGTGATCGGGGCGAAAGCGCCTTCCGTACCCGCATTGTTAAACACGATATCGAGACCGTCAAAAGCGCTTAATGTGCGCTTCACCATCGCTTCGGCTTCGGCGGCAACAGACACATCGGCTACCACGGCAATCGCCATGCCACCCGCATCGCGTATCAAATTGACTGTTTCCTGCAACTTTTCCAGCTTGCGGCCAACCACTGCGACCCTGGCGCCTTGACGTGCATAAGCCAGCGCAGCGGCACGGCCTATGCCGCTGCCACCTCCTGTGACGAGGGCGACTTTGCTGGTGAAACGTTGCTCGGTAGAAGAATGGTTATGCATGGGTGATCTTTCTATTATCAAAAGTAAGCACAGGAATCCAGTGTAGGGCCATCGATTCCTGCTGATAAGCCATAGTTTCACCATAGCCTTGCTGGCCCTGATTCATCAATCAAGCTTGCCATTTGCGGTATAGTCACTTATATGCGCCCTCATGAATTTGCCGAACTGTCAGCCTTTATCGCCATTGCAGAAGAAGGCAGTTTCCGGCGTGCTGCAGCGCGCCTGAATTTGACACCATCCACGCTCAGCCACTCCCTGCGCGCACTGGAACAGCGGCTGGACGTACGCCTGTTGCAACGCACGACGCGCTCCGTGTCGCTGACGGACGCGGGCACAGCCTTGCTGGCGCAAATCGCCCCCGCATTCAGCAGCATCGCCGCCGCCATCGATGGCGTGAATGCGTTTCGCAAGCGGCCACGCGGCACCGTGCGCCTGAACCTGCCCCTACTGGCGGCGCAAATGATATTGGCGCCACGGCTGGGGCAATTCCATGCTGCCTATCCCGATATCGTGCTGGAAGTGGCCATCAACGACGGTTTGGTCGATATCGTCCGCGAAGGCTACGACGCGGGCATGCGCCTGGGCGACAGCGTGGAACTGGACATGGCAACCGTGCCCGTCAGCGGCACGCAGCGCCTGGCCATCGTCGGCGCCCCGGCTTATTTTGCGCACCATGCAGCACCACGCACACCGCATGACCTACTGGCGCACAGTTGCATCGGCTACCGCCTGGTGGCAGGCGGCGCCTTGTGCCGCTGGCAATTTGCCAAGGATGGCCATGCGCTGGAAATACAGGTCAGCGGCCCCATGGTGCTGGGCACGCCCGGACTGATGCTCGATGCGGCATTGGCTGGCGTAGGACTGGCTTCCGCACTGGAAAGTACCGTCACCGGGCATCTAGCCGCAGGCCGGCTGGTGCGCGTACTCGACGACTGGTGCCCGCCGTTTGCCGGATTTCATCTGTACTATTCCAGCCGTCGGCAGATGCCGGCCGCCCTGCGTGCCGTGATCGATTTCCTGCGCGCTGGCGAAATTATCACACCTCAAAATTCAGGTTAAATATTTCAATCTGGACAACTGCTACCTGACACGTTATCTTCATGGACTATGCCTATGTATCCGGCAGTCACGTCACCATGAAAGCCCCCATGCGCAAACTTGGTCCTGTATTGATCTTGCTGGCATTAATCGTCCTATCCTGCTTCGGCCTGGCGCAAGCGGCTTCCCCTCAGCCAATTTGTGCCGCGCCAAAACAAACCATCCATGAGCAAGGCTATGTGCCCATCAATGGCATTGAGCAATGGATCACGATCAACGGTGCGCGCTGCGGCAATCCAGTGATCCTGTTTTTGCACGGCGGTCCCGGCAATCCACTCAGTCCGTTTGCCGATAACATTTATGCCGGCTGGGAACAGCATTACACGCTGGTGCAGTGGGATCAGCGCGGCGCGGGCATGACGTACAGCAAGAATCGCCCTTCAGAGGATACAAAGCTGAGCCTGGAGCAGATGCGCGACGACGGGATTGCCGTGGCCACGTATCTGCAGCAGCATCTGGGGCAGCAAAAAGTCATTTTGATGGGCAGTTCCTGGGGTTCCATCCTGGGCGTGTATATGGCCAAGGCGCGTCCTGATTTGTTCCATGCGTATATCGGCACGGCGCAGGTGGTCAATGCCCAGGCCAATCTAAGCTCCATGTACCGCGAGATTTTGACTTTGGCGCAAGCGGCCAACGATACAGCGACGGCGGAAAGACTGGCGGCGCTCGGTAGCCCGCCATGGCGCGATCCGCGTAATTTCGGCATCTTGCGCCGGTTTGACCGCAAATATGAAGCGCTGGTGACGGATGCCCCACCGAAACACTGGTGGCAGCCGGCAGCCCTGTATGCCACGCCGCAAGCGCTGGCGGATGCCGAAGCGGGCGATGATTACTCGTATATCCAATTCATGGGCTGGCAAGGCGACGGCATGTTTTCCAGGGTGGACTTGCCGGCCCTGGGCACAAACTTTGGCTTGCCCGTGTATTTGCTGATGGGCGAGGAAGATTTGCTCAGCTCGGCGGCTATCGCCCGCAGCTACTTCGAAAGCATCCAGGCGCCGCACAAAAGTTTTGTAGTGGTGCCGCGCGCCGGGCACGACCCGAACCAGGCCGTGCTCGATGCGCAGTGGCGCGTGTTACGCGAACAAGTTACGCCCTTGCTACACTAGCCCGGATATTCAAGTATCGGATCGCCATCGCTGCCACCATCAAAATGCCCGAGGCAGTGGCCAGCACCACGATAAACGCCTGGTCGAAAGCCGAGCGGGCCAGTTCAGATACTTGCAAGCCCAGTTCGGCCGGCAATTGTTCGGCAGCCATCAGGGCGGCGTCCAGCGTATCGTGGGCGTTCGGCATCAGACCGGCGCTTTCCGGGATCACCAGGGTGGCGCTGTAGACGGCCGACAAGATGGTGCCCAGCACGGTTACGCCAATGACGGCGCCCAGTTCATACGACACTTCCTCGATCGACGCGGCCATGCCCGCCTGTTGAGACGCCACGTTCAGCATCACGGCATTCGATGCGGCCGTCATCACGGCGCCCAGTCCCAGGCCCAGCACCACCAGACTGGCGATTTGCGCCGGGACGGCGGCATTGTGCAGCAGCAAATACGCGGCCATGCCGATGCCTGACAGCAGCAAGGAACCCCACAAGACCATCGCCTTGTCGGCGCGCGGCAGCATGAAGCCGGTGATGGGGCCGGCAAATACGGACGCCAGCGGCAGTGGCAACAGCAACAGGCCCGCGTCCAGCGGCGACAATTCGCGCACCAGCTGCAGATGCTGGCTCAGCGCCAGTTCCATGCCGATCAGGGCGGCCGAGGCCACCATGGCGGCGGCCACGGCGCTGGAAAACGGCAGCGCGCGGAACAGGGTAAAGTCGATCAGCGGCTTGGCCTGTCGGTTCTGGCGGCGCACAAAAGCGAAAGTGAAAATGGCGCCCACGGCCAAGGCGATCACAGCGACCAGGTAAGACGGCGAAGATTTACCCAGTTCCTTGATCGCGTACACGCCACCGAGCAGGCCCATCATGATTTGCAGCGACCCCGCCAAATCCCAGGGTTTGTCGCGGTTGCCTGCTCGCTTGGGCAAGATCCAGGCGGCCAGCACCACGGTCAGCAGCACGATCGGCACGTTGATCAGGAACACCGAACCCCACCAGAAATGCTCCAGCAGGAAACCACCGAGCACGGGGCCGAAAGCGGCGCCGCCCGAAGCGATGGCGGCCCAGACGCCGATGGCGAACGAGCGCTCGCGGCGGTCGCTGAATGTCAGGCGGATGATCGACAAGGTGGCCGGCATCATCAGCGCGGCGCCGACGGCCAGCAGCACGCGGGCGGCGATCAGCCAGGCAGGCGTGGGTGAAAACGCGGCGCACAGCGACGCGGCGCCAAACACGGCCAGGCCGGCGAGAAAGACGGGTTTATGGCCGAGGCGGTCACCCAGCGTGCCGAAACCGGGCAGCAAGCCGCAGACGACCAGGGAATAGATATTGATGATCCACAGCTTTTGCGAGGCGGTGGCCTGCAATTCGCGGGTCAGCCCGGGAAGCGCTGTGTAGAGCACGGTCATGTCGACCACGATGAGGAACAGGGCGCTGGAGACGATGGCCAGGGTCAGCCACTTTTGGATGGGATGCATAGACAACTCATTTCAATTAACAACTATCGGTGTGCGTACAAGCCTTGTTGCGCAGGTTTTTGCCGCGCAAGTTCTTGGTATGGGGGTACAGCGCGTGCGGCGTACGTCGCGGCAGCTCGTCAAGCATGGTTCTCTCCTTCGAGTTCGCGCAGCATGACGACGGACACTTGCTGGAAGCCTCGGCCCTGAAAAAATTGCTGCGCCTTCAGATTGTGCGCACCGCATTCGAGGAACAAGCGGGCGATGCCATGGCTGCGCAATTCTCCCGCCACCCACTCCACCAGCGCCGTGCCGGCGCCGCTGCCGCGCGCGTCCGGGTGCAGCACGATATCGTCGAGTGCGGCAAACGATTTAGAGGCGCGCTGGCGCGTGTCGATGGAGACCAGCGCCATGCCGAGGATGCGCTCGCCAGCCTGGACCACGGCCAGCAAAGTCGAATCGCCATGTTCCCAGTCGTGCGACAGCGCGGCGCGGATTTCGCTGCGTATCACCTCGGGCAAGTCGGCGCGCCAATTGCCCGGGGCATCGGCGCGCGGGCCTTGCAGTTCGGAATGGGAAATATAGTCGGGGCTGACATTGTCCAGGTACAGGGCGCACAGGGCGTCTTCCTGGGCGGCGTCGTGGCACCAGTTGAAGGTGATGGCTTGAGTCTTTTTCATGGTAAATCTCTTGTTATTGAATAATGAATCACAGTTTATGTCGTGCAGGACTGTGCTTCAAGTTAAAATCCATCTGTAAATCAGATGGGAGCACGCCATGCAATGGACACTGGAACAAATGCGCTATTTCGAGGCGGCCGTCGAAGCTGGTTCCTTTTCGGGCGCGGCGCGGCGTTTGGGTCGCGCGCAATCGGTGGTCAGCACGGCCATCGGCTTGCTGGAAGCGGAATTCGGTGTGGAATTGTTCGACCGCTCGCGGCGCAGCGCCGTGCTGACGGAAGCGGGCAAGGTGATGCACCTGGAAGCGTGCGAACTGCTGCGCCAAGCCGAGCGGCTGCAGCTGCGCGCCCAATTGCTGAGCGTGGCGCCCGAAGCGCGGCTAACCCTGGCGCTCGATGAAGCGCTGCCTTATCTGGCCGTAGGTACCTTGATGAAAGAATTGGCAGCCCGCTACCCGGCGCTGGAGCTGGTGATGCTGAACGCCACCGCATCCGAGGTAGCCCTTTACGTGGAGCAGCAGCAAGCCGACGTGGCGTTTCACTTTGACCGGGGGCCGATTTCACCCGTGCTGGAACAGCAGCATATCGGCAGCGTGGCGCAAGGCGTGTTCGTGGCCAAGGGCCATGCCATGGCGCATGGACAGGAAGTCACGCGCAGCGAGTTGACGCGCTACCGCCAGCTGATCATGGATTCCGAGCTGAACCGTGAAAACGCCTACAGCCCCGCCGTCTGGTATTCCGACAGCTTTTATTCGATTGCGGAAATGGTGGCAGATGAGCTGGGCTGGGCCATCTTGCCCCTGAACATAGCCAATTACGACAATTACAAGGGTTATCTGCAAGAAGTGCCCTGCCCCGCGCTGGCCCTGTCGCGCTTGCCCGTGCGGCGTTTGTCCATTCACGGCAAGAAACTCAGCGAAACCAGTCTTTGGCTGACCAGCCGGCTGGCGGAATTGTTGCAAGACGGCCCACGGCACGATAAAAACGCTTGATTTGATACATGCATTTATTACGCAAGCGTAGTAATATACTCCGCATGCGTAATAACACCGCCCCTCTTTCCAGCCCCGTCGACGCCTGCCCGCTGGGCGAGCGCTCGCCGCGCCTGTTCAACCTGCTGACACTGGCGCGCCAGAATCTGTTCCGCTCGGCCGATGCCGTGTTTACCAATGAACTCGGTTATTCCGGCACGCAAATTGTCGCCCTGTTTGCACTGAAAGGCGAAGAAGGTTGCCAATTAAAGGACCTGGGGCGGGCGCTGCAGCTGAAAAACTCGGCCGTGACGGGCCTGGTGGCGCGCATGGAAGAAAACGAACTGATCGTGCGCGGCCAGTCCCGCCACGATGCGCGCGCCGGTTCGCTGCATTTATCAAGCAAGGGCCGCGAGGTGCTGGCCGTCGCCCTGCCGCTGCTCGACAGCTTGAATACCCAATTGAAACAAGGTTTTAGCGAGGAAGAACTGGCGATTGTTGCCCGTTTCCTGATCCACGCATCGCGCCTGCGTTTTACGCAGGACCTATACCATTCCACCACCCCACAGGAGTAGCAATGCATTTGAAAGACATGACTGGCTTGCAATTGATGCAGGCCTTTGCCCAAGGCAAGCTGCCTGGACCAGCGATCACCACCACCATGCCGATGGATTGCGTGGAAGCAGAACATGGCCGCGTCTTGTTTACGGCCACGGCCAACGAGACCCATACCAATGCCATGGGTGGCGTACACGGCGGTTTTGCCGCCACCATCCTCGATTCGGTCACCGGTTGCGCCACGCACACGGTGCTGGCGGCAGGCGAAACCTACGCCACCACCGACCTCAGCATCAAGATGTGCCGTCCCCTGCCCTTCAACAAGGCCGTGTATTCTGAAGGCAAGGTCATCAATGCGGGCCGCAACCTGGTCATTTCCGAGGGATACATCCGCGACGAAGCGGGCAAGGTGTATGCGCATGCGACGGCCACCTGCATGATTATTCGCCCTCAATAATACAAGCGGGCACTTTGGCAGCACCTTTAGCGCAATAATCCAGATCGAAAGGAACTCTCATTGCTAGCGAATGTTGGAGATATCTATAGCGTCTTTTCCGTGCCCTTGCAGCAGTACGTGACATGCCAGGTAACCCATATCAAGCCAGCCAGTACGCCCAAAGGCAATCCGCTGGCGGCCGTGCTGGAGCTGGACTGGACTGGCGATTGCCTGCCCGATGCGGATGCCGCACGCAGCATGCGGCCCCAGCGCTACAACTATTACTTTATTAAAGATGATCTCGATCACGCTTATGTCACAGCCAATGTGCCGCCGGATCATGTATTCATTGCCAACCTGCCGCCCTTGGTGGAAGCGGAAGTCAACAGCTATAAGTTTGGCTGGGATGTGGGCGACGGCATCGTGCGCCAGCGCAACTGGGAGAAGATAGATCCGGCCAGGCGCGCGCAGTTCAAAGCCGCTTCCAGGGCGCACAAGGTCATGATCGGTGGCAAGGAATTCGCGCAAGACGCGACACGCATCAACGACAGCGTGCTGCAATCGATCGGTGATTTGTCCGAGCTGGACCAGCTGCCTTGCCTGATGACCATAGAAACCGCGCACGGCACACGCGAATTGATGGAGTATATACAGCGCCATCCATTCGTCAACGAGCTGCACTGGCAGTCGTCGTCCGTCAGTGAGATCGATATCAGCGCTACCCGCCTGAGCCGCCTTATCCTGCAGCCCGACGGCGTCGCCAGCATGCGTCTCAATCCCGGCTTGAAACTGCTGTCGCTGACCGCCATGCCATCAACAAGCTTGCAGGTGGAGGCGCTAGCGCAGGGGCGCGATCTGAGCTTGCGGTGTGTGCAGGGCATGCCTGCCATTCAGGGGCTGGAGCAATTGGGCGGGCTGTCGCTGACAGGCGTCAGGGAACTCGACCTCGCGCCGGTCGTCCAGCGGTTTCCATCGTTGCGGGAATTGCGCATCTGGGGCAACCCGGGCCTCGCCAGCAATCTGCAAAGCATAGCGGGACTGACGCAGTTGCAGATGCTGACCACTTTCGATGTGTTCGGCTTTGGCGCGGACGAATTTCCATCGCCGCAGCAATTGCCGAAGCTCGCTACCTTATGGATGACCAGCGTGGATGCCGACGTGGCAAAAGCCGTCAAGACGGCGTACAAAAAGGCGGCGACGCAGGGGCTGGACCTGATGATCAGCAAACCACGCAAGCCGGAATGGCTGGCGGAAAATCTGCACAATCCGTTTCGCGACTGGGATGGCCGCGAGCATATTTCTGCGGCTGTTGCCAAAAAAGCGGCACTGGCCTACAAGAAATTGCTGGCCACCACGCGTACTATCACCGTTGACATGGATGCGGCCAGCGTGCAACAGCTATTGACGACCATGGTGACCGCCTATGCCGAGGATTTCAATGTTATCGATCGCCGTGCCGGTGTTATCGAGACGGTCGAGCGCGAGGAAATTTATACCGTGCTGGTCGATGTGCTGGAGCAGCTGGAGCTGGGCCTGGGTGAACCGGGCCAAGGCCAGTTCCAGCGGGATCGGCTATGCGAATTATTCGATCGCTTGCGCGAGTTCTAGAGGCACAAAGAACTTTTTCATGCACTTCGCGGCTGCTGTCCGACGCCAGCTTTGCGACGGCGATACCAACCGCGCAAGGCGGTATTGGCCGGCTCCGATACGTAGCGGCTTACCAGCGTCGCGACCAAAGCCGATACGGCGATAAACAGGCACAGCCAGGGCAAGCGCATGGCGTAGCTCAGGTCCGCTTTCGTCACGACGTTGCGCATGGCCGCCAGCACGATGATATGGAACAGATACAGTTCATAGCTGTGGCGCCCGGCCCAGCGCAGTGGTGCGGCCAGCCAGCCTGTGGTCCAACCCTGCCCGGTTTCACCGTGCGAACCGAGCAGGATGCCGGCGGCGGCCAGAGCGATCATGCTGAAACCAAACATTTCATGACCAGCGATGCCGCGCAGATAGATAAGGGGTAAAGCAAGGCCGGCGATAACACGCAAGACCAGCTTGGCACGCGGCGATAAAGCCAGCCGTGGCCCCCATAATGCCGTCAGGCAGCCGATGGCAATCGCGTCGAAACAGGCAAAATAGCCATACATAAAGTAGATTTCATTGTCCGCATGCAGTCCCCGATAGTATGGTCCTACCACGATGGCCGCCACGCAGACGGCGGCCACCAGCCAGGTGCGGCGCAAGGCCAGGCACAGCAGCGGCAAGGCCAGATAAAACATTTCCTCGACCGATAGCGACCAGTAAACGTTCAGGCAGTAATTGAAATAACCGGCCGACTGCATCAGCACGTTATGCCAGAAGGTCAAAATGGATAGCACTGCGATGCCAAAATAGCTGGCCGGCAACGGCGGCTTGGCGTCGCCGTTATTGAAGAACGGCACATTCAATACCCCCAGCACCACGATGATGGCCAGCGCGAGCAGCAGACTGGGCAGGATGCGGGCGGCACGCATCCAATAAAAGCTGATCACGTCAATGCCGCGCAAGCTACCCCAGCGCATCAGGATGCCGCTGGTAATCAGATAACCCGAAATCACGAAAAAGATCGTCACCCCATAATTTCCATTAAAAGCGATGGCCTTGATGGCCGCCGGCCCCAGCAAGTCTCCCAGCGGGCTTTTCAGCAGGCCAAAGGCCAGCGTAAAGTGCAGGATCAGCACGCAAGCGATGGCCACGCCGCGCAAAAAGTCGATGCGCGCATTGCGCAGTGTTGTAACGGTCATAGGAGTAAGCGCGGTAAAGGTGCCGCTTGCGACAAGGGGTATCAGTGTGTGACATTAGTCACGCAATGTCAATCGGCCCACTCTTTCACGCCGGCTTGCGCTTGGCCTTGAGCAAACTGCCAGCCGCATTTTCTTCAAAGCGGCCCGCTTCCTCGATATAGCCATGCACCGTGCCATCATGACGCCAGCCGCCCTGTCGCTTGATGGCCTGGAAATCGGCGCCGGCGCGGTGCGCGCTGGTGGCCATGCCGCGGCGCAGGCTGTGGCTGGACAGTTCCGGCACGTAATCGAGGCCCGCCAGCCGGGCGCAGCCTTCCAGTATGGTATTGATGCTGCTTGCGTGCAGCCCTTTTACACTGACTTGCCCCCACTGGTTCACCGTGCGCAGCAACGGCCCGGACAAAATATCGGCAGCGGCCAGCCAGCTGCGCAGCGCGGTGGCCGGACAGCACATGCCTTCCCCATACGGTATCGCCTTGACGATACCCTGCCCCAGTTGATCGGTCTTTGAGCGGGGCAAGGTAATCACCAGGCCTTGCGGCTCCCACGCTACATCGGCCACCGTCAAGGCCACCAGTTCGCTGCGGCGAAAACCGCCAAAAAATCCCAGTTGCAGCAGGGCGCTGTCACGCAGCGCTTTCAGGCTACCCAGCGTATGCAACTGGACCACGATGCTTTCAAGGTCTTCCAAAGGCAAGGCCTTGGCCTTCTTTTTCGGCTTGCCGTGCAGCCGGGCGATGCCGGCCAGGGTCTTGCGCACGGTGGGCGTGGATGCCGGGTCCACAAAGCCCTGATATACATGCCATTGCGACAGTGCCGTTAAACGCAGCGCCAGGGTGCGCACGTTCAGGCTTTCCGCATACGCCAGCAGATAGCGGATCACGGTCGATTCGTTCGCGGGCAATGCACCGCCCCATGTTTGGAAGTGGCGGATTGCCGAGCGGTAGGTACGGCGCGTGTTGTCCGAGGTGGCGGCAGCCAGGAAAGCCTGGTGGCGGGCGGCCAGTTCGGCCGTGATCAAGGCGCCCTCACCCGTATTACGCAAAGGAGTGGCGGCGATGGCGGGGCTGGAGCGGGCTTTTTTCAGCGGGAAGTCAGGCATAACACAGGCATAAGGTCGGCAAAATCGTGGGTAAAAGCATTGAAATGAGGCTTTCGTACTGGGCGCTACGCAGGATACCACTGAAAACCAGCTTATAACATGCGATAAGCAATCTTATCACGACTTATATTTTTGAATATTTAGTGAAATTTATATCGTAATATTATTCCATATTACGTATCATGTAATACATTACTAAATTTCGTTCATAGGTGATTTTATGGCTCGAGCCGGCATTTTGTACTCTGACGTTATGAAAGCAGCCCAAATCGTCGCTGCCGATGGGCGTAATCCCACGGTCGACAATGTGCGTGAGGCGCTGGGTAGTACGGGCAGCAAGAGCACCATCGCCCCGCTGCTGAAGCGCTGGAAGGAACAGTTTCAAAGTGCGGGCGCGCCGAAAACGGAATCCGGCTTGCCGGCAGAGTTGATGGAAGCGATGCGCGGCGTGTATCACAAGCAGCAGCGCGATGTGGCGCAGCAGCTGGAACAAGCCATGCAGGAAAACCGGACTGAGTTGAATACGGCGCTGGAGAAATTGAAGAAGACGGAAAGCGAACGGTTGAAGCTGACGGAAATACGGGCCGCCCTCACCCAAGAGTTGCGGGCTACCCAGCACGCGCTGGAACAATTGAAGGAAGAACACCATTTCCGCGCCGTGACGCTGGCCACCCTGCATAGCGACAATGCAGGCTTGACGCAGCGATTAAGCGACCGGGGCGAGGAAATCGCCGCCCTGAACCGCCAGCTGGCGCAAGTGCGTTCGCAATTCGACCATTACCAGGAAGCGTCCGCCATCCAGCGCAGCGAAGAGCGCCAGGCGGCGCAGCAGCGTGAAAGCCGGCTGGAACAGGAAAATGCCCAGCTGCAGCAGCGCCTGCAAGGCCAGCAAGCAACCCTGGTGCAACAGGATGGTCGTTTAACGCAATTACAGGATGAGCATGGCCGCATGGCAGTCGCCGCCAATGCCGACCGTGTAGCGCTGGCAGCCTTGCGGCCCGAACGCGACCAGTTTGAATATCAGTATCTGCAGGCGGCCGCTTCGGCCGATGCCTTGCTGGCCAAGCTGGAAACGGCGATGCAAGCGCTGGGCGATACAAAAATAGCGCTGGCCACGCAAGACCGGCAACTCGATATGCAGGCTGAGCAGGCCAAGCTGTCTTTGCTGCGCGAGCAGCAAATCACGCAGGAGCGCGACGCCTTGCTGCGCGAACACGCTGTACTGCTGGCGCAGGCCGAAGTGCGGGCGGCCAGGAAAACCGACCGTTAACCCGTCCACGCTATCAGATCAAGCTACCAGAATTTCCACCATGGCGATGACGGATGTTCAGCGGCTGGCTGCTGGAGCACTGGCGCAAACGGCGTCGGCCAGCGCTCGCTGCTATTGGCTGCGCCAGCGAGCACAAAAGCATCATAGTGCTGCAACTCGGGGGGATTTGGAAAACCGGCCAGGTTGGCCAGGGCCGGGCTGACCACCAGCTCGCCCGTAACAATCACTGTATTGCACGCTACATCGAGGTCCATCAGCGCCGTGCGCAATTCCTGCTGAAACTGTCCTTCTTCATCCATCGCATCGAGTTCTTCCGTGCGCACCAGCACATGGCTGAACGATTCCCGGGCGATACGCTCGATCCACTCCAGATACAGCGCATGGCGTTCAAGCCCCAACGGACCTTGCAGGGCAGCCGCGCGCGCCTGCAAGCGTGCCAGGCCAGCCTGGCGTTCACACACCAGATATGCATAGTCGCGCGCCTCTTCATCATCCTCGGCCTGCGTGCGCGCCAGGCGGATATCTTCAGCCCCAAACAGGCATAGCCAGTACAGCGGGATGCAATATGCCGCCTCGTATTCCGTGCCGGAACGCTCGCCGAACGCATGCCAGTCACCCTCTGCCGGCGGCGTGGAAAAGTCGGTGCAGCACAGATAAACGCGATTCGACATGATGCGGTTTCCTTGAAGAGGTAGGAGTACGCCATCTTAATAAGAAATTCACCTTGCTTGCGTACGATAGAAATCGGCAAGGTGCTCATCGGGTAGCGCCTGCCAATATGAACAATGATTGGACGACACCTTCATGCACATTCAAGACCTGCCCGGCTTGCGCGCCGCTACACGGGAGCGGCCATGAGTTTCGCCACGCATAGGATCACGCATACTGCCATCACCACGCCAGCGTTGATGATGGAACACGCCAACGGTAACCGCCACCTGCTCAAGGCGGCCCTGGGAGCGTTCGTCTATCCGCGCCAGCGGGCCCGCTGGCAAGCTTTTCTGGACGACACGCCGGGCCTGGCGGCGCTGGCGCGCGTTCACCCTTGCCTGCGCTACAAGATATACCGTCCTTACGCTACACGCCAGCTGGGCTGCTCGGCGCGGGTCTCCTTGCTGGAGGGCCATTACCGTTTTCTATGGCAAGCTGGCGCCCGTCCGCTGGTAGAGCTGGCCGCCCGCCGCCCACTGATACTGTCGCATGTCGACGGCAAGGATGGCGCGCTGTACCGCTTGCAACTGAGCGCCATCCACGACAGTTACCGCGAAGGCGAACTATGTCTGCGCTTGACGCGCAACGGCTTGCCCCTGTACCTGGCCAGTTTCCTGTTCGTGCCGCGCGCCGATGGCGTGGCCGTGCAACTGGGGGCGCTGCAGGGCTTGCGCTCGGAAGCGGCGGCCGAGATAGTCAGGTCAGCCACCCGCGCCTTGTACGGTTGCCGTCCGAAAAACCTGATGATCACCGCCCTGCGCGACCTTGGCGATTTTTTCGGCTGCAGCAACCTGTTTTTAGTCAGCAACGACAACCGCATCGCCCTCAATGCACGGCGCCGGCGCCATATCGCCGCCGATTACGACCTGGCATGGCGCGAACTGCACGCCTTGCCCATGCGCGATGGCAATTATCACTTGCCGTGCCTGCCCTACCGGTCGCCAGACCTGGACGCCATCCCATCGAAAAAACGCGCCGAAACGCGCCGCCGTGGCGAGCTGCTGCAAGCGATGGCGCTGGAAATGCGCGTCCAACTGGCTGCCCTGTTGCAAACGCCGTCTACAGATGCAGCAATGCTACCGTATTGACATTATCAGATCAATCATAAAGGATACCTCCATGTTATTAAAACTACGTACCCTATCTTTACACCTGCTTGCCCTGTCCATCGTTCCCCTCTCTGCGGCCACTGCCGCCAGCGCAGCCAATGTTCCAGCACTCGATGCCGCCGTGCGCCAGCGTGCTGAACTGCTGGTGCGCAATGGCAGCAACGCCAGCATCGTCATCGCCTTAACCGATGGCAAGAGTAGTGCTGTCTATGGTTTCGGCCGGGCTCAAGCCGACAGCAAAACCGTGCCCGATGCCGATACCGTCTATGAAATCGGCTCCGTCACGAAAACCATGACGGGGCTGCTGCTGGCCGACGCCGTGGTGGCCGGCAAGGTCAAGCTCGATCAACCGGTGGCAGACTTGCTGCCCGGCTACACCATCCCCACGTTCGAGGGACAAAAGATCAGCTTGCTGGACCTGGCGACCCACTTTTCAGGCTTGCCACGCCTGCCCGCCAACCTGGCGCCAGCCGACATGAGCAATCCCTATGCCGAGTATGGTGATGAGCAGATGCGCGCCTTTCTAAGCAGCCATGCGCTGGCACACCGGCCGGGTACGGTCTTTGAATACTCCAACCTGGGCTATGGCTTGCTCGGTACGGCCCTGGCAGCCCAGGCGGGCAGCAGCTATGAAGACTTGCTGCAAAGCCAGATCGTCCGCCCACTGGGCTTGCGCTCCACGTCCAACTTCGTCACGCCCGCCATGCTGGCGCGTCATGCGCAAGGCCACACAAGCGACGGCAAGCCGACGCCTAACTGGGACTTGCAGGCAATCGCCCCTGCTGGCGCCGTCCACTCGGATGCGCGCGACATGCTGATTTATCTGCAGTCCTATATGAACAAAACCAGCGCTGCCCAGCAATTGGCCGTGCAAGCGCAAAAGTCCGTCGAAGGAGGAAATGGCGCAAAGGTCGGCCTGGCCTGGATGATCGACCAGGCCAAAGGCCAGCCATACGCCTGGCATAACGGCCAGACCGGCGGCTACGCCAGCTTTGCCGGCTATACGCTGGACGGCAAGCGGGGCGTGATCATCCTCAGCAGCACAGCCAACGACGTCGATGCGCTGGGCCTGGCCAGCCTGGTGCCGGGCACCTTGCCGCCCTTGAAAAAAGTCACGCCGTTGCCGAAGGAAATCGCCATCGCGCCATCCAAGCTGGCGCAATACGTGGGCGACTATGCGTTGGGGCCACAAATGGTGCTGACCGTGCGCCAGGGCCCCGACGGCTTGCTGGTCGGCGCCACCGGCCAGGGCGAAGCGCCCGTCTACGCCAGCGCCAGGGACCGTTTTTTCTACAAGGCCGTCGATGCGCAGCTGGAATTCAAGCGTGATGGCAAGGGAGTTATTACGGGCCTGGTATTGCAGCAGGATGGGCAGGCGATACCGGGAAAGCGCATACCTTGAAATGCCCTCGCCCAATAGCAAGCACTCCCTTGCGAATTTCTAATTGTTGTGATGATTTGTATGGAGTGCTGCAGAAATAACGTTGGATAACCAGGCCACGTCCTTCCTGGCAGTCCACTTGCCATAAAAAATCATCGCAATGGTGAACCCAAACATTGCCACACCAGCCAAGGGGAAAAAAAGGTCCTCAAAAGACCTGGAAATAACTGCTTTAGTAGCAAATATAGTCCAGACTGTTGTGAACAGGAACACGTATAACATCGATATGACTGTCCAATTTGAGAACCTGAACTTCCCCTTCAGTATGGTTTTATTGTTATTGCATTCAAATGAACCAACGAAGATTGGTTTCCAGGAGTTTCTGAAGTATGGTATTTCCCGATAAATCAACACTTCCTTTTCTGTCACCTTGCCAACCGCACATTGTTCGGGCACCCAGGAAGATCTGGATGGCGTCACTTCCCCTGCCAGGCGAAAAACCGCTTCATGAACAGCATACTGGCTTTCAAACTGAGCCTAGCGTGAGCCGTAGAGAAAATCAAGCAGCCGACCAATCATATAGTTAAGTACTCATAAAATAGCAAAAGACCTCACAGGGCATACTGTGCACCAGGGACCAACTAACATCGTTACTCCTGATTTTCCATTATGACAACTCCGCGCAACACAAAAAAATATTACTTTAACAATTTACTCGTGAGTTGACGTTAGGACAATCTCGCAGCCAGATATATTTGTTCTTCCATAGCGTAATGTAAAAGATCTGCAAGAATGGTACGGCATTCGGTCCGCATTCAAGTATCACAGGTTCTACAAGACAAACGTTAACTTCAAAACTTTGCGAATAACACCAATCGATTTGCAACTGCACAGTGTGCTTTCCGGGTACGACATCGAACGCAACTTCTGAGCCATTGGAAACCCTGGCAATTTCGGCCCCATCCAGAAGAACGATGTATTTCCGCCCCCTATCTTGCCAAATTGCCTTCTTTCGTCGAACAATGATTTTTGCCATTAAAGATGCATTCAAAATGAATTAAGCCAGTGGATATGCTTGGCAGTCAGCGGCTCAAGAGCATAACGAATTACCAAACAGAAATAGTCACACATTGTCACGACAGCGCGAATGGCTGCTTTTGTCGCAATACCAGCAATGCATGCGTATCCACCTGCCGATCTGATCTGTCCCCGTATCGTGACTATCCTCTACCCATCCTGCACACGCATAAAAACGCCTGGCCCGGGTATTGCTCACTTGCACTTTCAACGACAGCCTTGGCCCGAACTGTGCCACCACGGCCGCCAGCAGCAGTGTTCCAGCGCCCTGGCCACTGGCGGCAGGATGCACATACAGGTGATGCAGGAAGTTATCCGGAGCCTGGCCTGCATACACGGCCGCAAAGCCGATCACCACGCCGTCGCGCTCGGCAACCAGGATGGTTTCATCCTGCGTGACAGAAAGAAAAGCGGCCACGTCATGCACGGGCCAGGCGCTGGCGCCAAAAGCTGCCCGGCCGGCCAAGGTCAGGATGTCGGCGCAGGTGGCCGCATCGGCCATCGCATACGGTCGAACGGTGATCATCCAGGGCGGCGGCTTTCGTAAAAGGCCAGGAATTCGGCCGCTGGCAGTGCCTTGGCAAACAGCCAGCCCTGGCCGAATTCCACTTTACGTTCCAGCAAATAGTCCGCTTGCGCCTGGGTTTCGATGCCTTCGGCAACGATCTGCATATTCAGGGTGCGCGCCATGTCTATGATGTGCGGTGTGACGCTGCTGGTGGCGGCATCGGTGGCGATGGTGTCGACAAAGGATTTGTCGATTTTCAGGGCGTCCAGCGGCAGGTTTTGCAGGCTGGACAAGCTGGAATAGCCGGTGCCGAAATCGTCGATGGCTACTGCATGGCCGCGCGCGCGGGCTTTTTCGATGGTGGCCCGCGCCGCATCAAGGTTGATGAAGCCCCGTTCGGTCGCTTCCAGCCAGATCTGCTGCGCCTCGATACCGGTGCCAGCCAAAGATTTCTCCAGCACATCGAGCACCCTGCCCGTCTCGATATCGCTGGCGCACAGGTTGATCGCGATGTGCAATGCGCGGTCGGCTACCAGCGCGCTGCGCATGTCGGCGATCACGCTGTCGATCACCTGGTCGGTGATCGGCAGGATCAAGCCGCCTTCTTCTGCCACGGGAATGAAAAGGTCGGGCCGTATCATGCTGCCGTCTGGACGGCGCCAGCGTATCAGCGCCTCGGCGCCCACGCATACGCCCGTGTCGAGCGCGATGATGGGTTGATAATGCACAAAGAATTCGCGTTGTTCGACCGCCAGTTTCAATTCGCCGAGCAAGGACAGGCGGCGGCGCGACACCCACACGACGCCGGCCACGATCAGCGCCGCAAATAGCAGGCCCAGCGGCAACAAGACGATTTGCTCGTTGCGCAGCCGCGCTTCGAGCTTGCTGCGCGGTTCGATAACGATGGCCGTCAAGCCGTCGCCAGGCACCACGGCATAAATGGCATTGGCGTCGCTACCCGCCCCTTGATGGTTCATCAGTCCCTTGACCAGTTCGGGATCGGGCTCATGCAAGGTGCCCAGCACGGCGCCATTGGCGGCGACCACGGCCAGCTGGATCTCTGCGTCGGTAATCACGTCGGCAAAGCGTACCGGGTCGATCAGCGCCTTGTGCGACAGATAGGCCACGCCCACCATTTTTTTGCCACCGCTGACGATAGGATGCAGGTCAATATCCACACCCATGCCATTGCCCATCAAGAATTGCGGCGGACTGACCTTGATGATGTCATGTTCGATGCCGCTCGACGTGCATTTGAGCAAGCCATTTTCCACGTAGCCGATATCATCGACGCTGCGTGTACGCACCGTCGTACGGCGCATGCGCTGGATATGTACCTGGGAGCACGGCGCCTCCATCAGCGGTTCAAAGCTGCGCAAGGCGTTGCTGGCGTCGCGGAAAGTGCGTTCGGAGCGCATCAGCGCGTGGCGGGCCAGCAGATGCAGGCGCTGCTGTTCAGCCGCCACGGCGCGCTGCTGCGACCATTGCCATGCAACAGTCACCGGCGCAGCCACGCCAGCGATCGCGGCCAGTACGCCGAGTATGATGATGCGATTCCTGCGCATGCGCGCCTCCTGCCCTTGGACTGCGTTTGTTAGATGATTGCCATGTATTTCTAGGTGGAATCATATTACAGCCAGGGGGCGCACAGACAAAACTTGTTACTTAGTTACATTTCACTGTTCAGCTGGGATGCAGGCCTTGCCAGGATAAACACCAGCGCCGCCACTACCGCAGCCAGCGCGCCTGCCAGATACAGCACGCTGGAAAAGCCATCGATAAAGGCTTGCCGCCCGGCCGCCTGCGCCACCGCTTGCATGGCTTGCGGCAACTGGCCAAATGCTTCGGCCGCATTGCCGGCCACGATGCGCCCTATCATGTCTGGCGAGGACGTCAATCCATGGACCAATGCCAGGCGCTCGAAGGACGCCCCCGTGCGCAAGGCCAGCACCGCGCCCAGGCCACCCACGGCCAGCACGATGCCCACAAAGCGGGTGGTCGTGCTGATGCCCGAACCCATGCCCGAACGCTCGCGGGGTATGCAGGCCAGGATGGCTTTTTGCGTCGTGCCATTCAACAAGCCGGCGCCGGCGCCCGTGATCAGCATGCCTTGCGCCACCAGCCAGTACGACAGGCTGACGGCCGCCAGTGCCGTCGCCACATTGCCGGCAGCGACGATCAGCAAGCCGGTAACGAGGATGCCACGGTCAGACAAGCGCCGCCCGGCCAGAGGCGCCAAACGGGAAAACACCACCATCGCCACGGCGAACGGCAGCATGGCGCAGCCGGCCACCACCGCCGAATAGCCAAATGCATTTTGCAGATACAGCGGCAAAAAGGTCATCAGCACCTGCGCAGCGATGGCGTAGCCGAACATGCCCAGCACCGCGCCCACGAACAAACGCTGGCCAAACAGGGACAAATCGACCATCGGCGCGCGCTGGCGCCGTTCAAAGACAATGAAAGCAGCCAGCAGCGCGGCGCCGCCCGCAAAGCGCAGCACGGTGATGCTGCTGGTCCAGCCAGCCACGCTTGCCTCGATCAAGCCCCAGATGATGCAAAACAGGCCAGCCGAGAATAGCGCCGCGCCCAGCGGATCGAAGCTGGCGTTGCCGGCGTCCTTCGATTCATCCACATGGCGCGACACCAGCCAGACCAGGATGGCGACCACGGGCAAGTTCAGGTAAAAGATCCAGCGCCAGTTGATCGCGCTGGTGATCAAGCCGCCCAGCAAGGGCGCCACCGTCATCGCCACGCCCATGGCCGCGCCCCAGATCGACCAGGCCCGCGTGCGTTCGCGCTCGCCGTGGAAGGTGTGGCCGATCACGGCCAGCGCGGACGTGAGCAGCAAGGCTGCGCCTATGCCCTTGACGGCGCGGGCGATATTAAGAACGGTGGTGGTCCAGGCCATGCCGCACAACAATGACGCCAGGGCGAACACGGCCAGGCCGAACAGCATGACTTTGCGCCGGCCCATACGGTCGGCGATGCTACCAGCGGGCAAGAGGAAGGAGGCGAAAGCCAGCATATAAGCGCTGACCACCCATTCCACGTCGACAAAGCTGGCGTTGAGGGATCGGGCGATCGATGGCAGGGAAACGGCCACGACATTGGTGTCGAGCATGATCAGCGCGCACACCCCCGAGCAGGTATATAAGGTCCAGTTGAGATTTTTCATGCCTGTATTTTAGGCAGTAGTATGTTATTTCCTGTTATAAGACAAGCGGCTTATAATTTCCCTATGGTGAATACAGAATACACAGACAAACAGATGGAATTGCGCCACTTCCGCTGCGTGCTGGCGGTGGCGCACAGCCTGCATTTTGCGCGGGCCGCTGTCGAACTGGGCATTTCCCCGCCCGCGCTGACCAAGCGGGTACAGGAAGCCGAAGCCCTGCTGGGCACGCGGCTATTTCAACGCAGCAAGCGTTCAGTGGTCCTGACGGCGGCTGGGGAATTATTTGTGCTGGAGGCACGGCGCGCCTTGGTCCAGCTGGAGCAGGCGCAAGATGTGGCGCGGCGGGCCGGCCGTGGTGAACTGGGACGGCTGGAAATCGGCTATATCGCCTCGGCGGCATATTCCGGCGTACTACAGACGCAGTTTGCGCGTTTCCGCGCTGCCCACCCCGGCATCCATATCAGTGCGCGTGAATATGCGATGGAATTGCTGCCCGACTTGCTGGACCAGGGCCGGCTGGACCTGGCCTTCGTACGCCCGCCCCTGCACTTGCCGGAAGGACTCGATAGCGTAGTGCTGCTGCGTGACCGCTTCGTGCTGGCCGTGCATGCCGACAGTGTGCTGGCGCAATTGCCAGGCGCTACCATTGCCCCCACAGTACTGGCGCAGGCGGCCTTTATCGTGCCGGAACAGGAATGGGGAACCCTGGAAGTGAGCCGGCGCGGCGGCTTCGTGGCGCAGGTGGTGTCGCGCCCTGGCAGCCTGGTAGCAGTCTTGACGGAAGTCTCGCTGGGGGCAGGCTGCGCCATCGTGCCCCATTCCCTGATGGCCACCGTCAATATGCCGGGCGTCACTTACCGCGAATTGGCCGGCCCCTTGATCAGCTCGGAAATTGCAGCAGCCTTCCGCCGCCACGAACAGGCGCCCGCAGCCCGGCTGTTTATCACGCAGTTGCGCGCGGCGGCGCTGGCGATGGCATAGAATTTGATGACGATCAGAGGTCTAACTGTACCGGGAGAAACGCATGACTGCCAGTAACAGCATTGGTGTTGAAGAGATTCCAGGCCAGATATCGGGGGAAATACCGGGTGAAATACCGGCCAGCTTGCTGCAGTTGCGGCTGCAAGTGAGCCTGAACGAAGAACACGTTTACCTGGGCATCATGTTCGAAGGCGGGCAAACGCTGGATCTGGGCGAACGTCAGCACCACCACTGCCTGCTGACGCTGGCACGCCAGCGGCTCAGCGATGCCCAGCGCGGTATCGTCCCCGGCAGCCAGGGCTGGCTGGAACGCCAACAACTGGCGCGCATGCTCGGGCTGGACCCCGGCAACCTGACTATCCAGCTCCACCGGCTACGCCAGCAGATCGCCCGCGCCTTGCCGATCGGCATACAGCTCGACGAGGTGGTCGAACGGCGCCGAGGCGAACTGCGCATCGGCACACTGCCGTTTTGTATCGTGCGCGGCTCGATTGTCGAGGGAGAGTTCATCGTGCCGCGTCAGGCCGGGTAATTGACTGTAACGATCCATCATCGGCCGTCGCCTTCTCTGCTCCCTTCACTTCAAGCAGGAATATCATGGTAAATTGGCAAACCTGTTTAATCTCTGCCACCGATTGAAGTCGAGTTCTTCTCTACACTGAAAATGCCGCCGCCATGACCACCCTAGCGTTTAAGCAAACCTGGACTGCCCTTAAGGGCAAGCTGATATTTGATTTCACCCTGTATCGTAGCGAAGAACATGGCGCCAGCATCGTCAAGATATGCTTCGAAGGCGACGGCGAGCACCGCGTGCATGAGGTGCTTTTGCCTTCCGGCCCCACGCGCCATCTCGATTTCCAGTTCAATTTCACCCCCGATGGCGTGGTCTATGTCAAGGGCACGCTGCGCCACGAGTCAAATCATCACGGCGATGCCGACGCGCACGTCACCGTCTTTGCCGACATCGTCTATGGCCATCAGGGGCGCCATGACGAGCGGCATTTCGAAGGTTTCATGATCGCCATCAATTGCCATGAAGCGTCATCTGCATCCGAGCCGATAGCGCCGCCCCTCCCTGTGAATGCGCCCGATTCCGCGCGATGCCTGGCCGTCGGTGCAGAAGCGCTGCGCCTGCGCTTTATTTCTTATGTGCCTGCAATAGTGGACCCTTCGGCCCCTCCGGGCAATACGTTGTACCAGGCCTTGCTGGCCGCACGCCCTGCCGGCCGCGAGTCTATGGAAGCACTGGCATTGCGTTATATCCAGGGCGAAAGCCCTTGCGCACCAGCGTTTCTTGGCCTGCCCGGCGAACTGCCAGCGCTCTGGCACTCCTACGTGGACGTGGCGATGGCGGCGCAGCAATTATGCAGCCAGCCAAAACTCTTGCAGCAGCGCATCTTCACCCTGCTACATGCCGAAACCGACGAGCAGGTCGCCGCACTGCTGGCCAGCCCTGCCTGCGCCGACGCGACCGCAGCGGCCTGGCAAAGCTATTTTGCGCTGATCATCACGCCAGGTCACGACAACGCGCTACTGAGCACGCTGCCCCATTTCCTCGGCGCCATCCACCTGCTCAATCACCTGTACCTGTTTGCACCATCATCCCCGCCGTCAGCCGCCACGCTGACCGCCCTGGCCCACGCCTCCATCGTGCTGCCAGCCGCCATCTTCCCCTTGCCAGCGGCTAAGGATGCGGCAAGCGGCGATTAAGGTAAAGATTGACACAAGACGGCCTGGTGGCGATGCTCTCAGGAACAGCCGCTAACGGCTAAAACGGTCTATCGCGAGATTCAGGTAACCCTGTGAGTTGTGTCAAACTTTATTGCCCATCCAAAGCGCGGCGGCAGAAAAAACGCCAGCCAAATCTGTAGCGACTGCAGGCCCACCTACGGCCCGTCGCATTCAGAGCAATCTGCGCTAGCGTAAAGTCCTGAGCTGCTTTGCGCGCGAGGTGTTGAACATCGTCGCAAACAACATCGAGCGCCAGATCGGCCAGCTCTGCCGTCGGGCACCGCCGCGTACACCTTTTGGCAATGCCTCAGAGCAGGAAGTATCAAAGGCATCGCCAAGCCGGTCGATATGGGCCGTTTGCTGGCGCACGCGATAGTTAAAACGCTGCTGTGCACCTGGCAAGGCTGCATGGATCAAGGATCAATTTCAGGCGGCGGACGGCGCAGCGCCAGATGTTCCCACACGGCCACCAACACCAGCACGCAGGTGGTGATGCAGGTCAAAATCAGCGGCGAATACAGACGGCCATACGCCATCGGGATCAGCGCCAGAATGATCAACAGGCCCAGCAGATGCGACAGCGGTGGCGTGGGACGGTCGTTGCTGACCCATTTGAACAGCGCATTGCCCAGCAGGTACATGGCGGGGCCGCCCAGCATGGCGCTGATGCCGGCAAAGCTGGTTTCCTCGGCATGCATCAGGGCCAGTTCGTCGGCCACGGCGCTGACGATCACGCCGCCAATAATCAGTACGTGGATATAGGTGTAGGCCACGCGGGCGATGCGGCCTGGGTCTTTTGAGTGGGAAATGCGCTGGTGCCCTGCTTCGGCGCCCGTGTCGAAATAAATCCACCACATGGCGATGCTGCCGACCAGCGCCGACAAGAAGCCCAGCCAGGCGCCGCTATTCCATTCCATGCCGGAAAACGTGGCGCCCGTGACCAGCAAGGATTCACCGAGGGCGATGATGACGAACAGGCCGCAGCGTTCCGCCATATGGCTGCCATCGACATCCCAGTCGGCGGTCGAGGAACGACCGAGTCCCGGTACCCGAAACATCATCCACGGGCCGGCCAGGTCGATCAGCAGTGCCACGGCCCACCAGCAGATGCGCTGTTCCGGCTCAGCCAGGCCGCCGGCGACCCAGAAAATACCGGCAAATGCAGCCCACAAGGCGATGCGCTGGAAATTGCGGCGGCGCTCTACCGGCTCGGCACGAACAGCCCACCAGGCGAACAGCGGGCGGCCCAGCTGCATGGCGACATAGGCGGCGGCAAACGCCAGGCCGCGCGTGCCGAACGCTTCGGGAATCGAGGCGGACATGACCAGCCCGCCCAGCATCATCACGAACAGCGCCACGCGCACGGGGATGCGTTCAGGGTCCAGCCAGTTGGTGATCCAGGAAGTAAATATCCAGACCCACCACACGGCCATCAGCAAGAATGCCGTCTGCAGCCAGCCCATGGCGCTCAAATGGGCCAGCAAGCCGTGCGACAGTTGCGTCACAGCAAAGACGAACACCAGGTCGAAGAACAGCTCGACCATGCCGACCTTGCCACTCTCATGCCCGCCGCGCTTGCGCAGCAGGGATTTTGTCAATTCCATACAACCTCTTTCTTCATTTCATCGCTGACCGTGCTGGCAACAAGCGGGCCGGCCAGGCGCGACATGCGCGCGGTGAGGCGCATCTTACGGCAAACGGCGGCGGCGCCAAAGTTTTCAGTCTTACTTGACCGGTGTCGGCAAAGGCAAGCCGGCGAAGTGCGCCTGCAGATTATCGACCACCAACTGGCCCATGGCATGACGCGTCTCAACGGTCAGACTGCCCACGTGCGGCGTCAGCACCACATTGGGCAAGGCACGCAAGGCAGCAGGCACGCGGGGTTCGTCGCTGAACACATCGAGTCCGGCCGCTCCCAGGCGGCCATCTTGCAAGGCAGAAATCAGCGCCTCTTCATCGACCAGCGCGCCGCGCGCGATATTGATCAGGGTGCCTTGCGGACCCAGCGCTTCCAGCACGGCCCGGTCGACCGCCTTGTGGGTGGCGGGCGTGCCCGGCGCGCTGACGATCAGGTAATCGCTTTGTTCGGCCAGGGCCAGCAAGGAATCGGCACGCGGCACGGTGGTGTTTGCAATCGGACGCGGCTGGTAGTAGCGCACGTGGACGCCAAAGGCGGCCAGGCGCAGCGCGATTGCTTGCCCGATCTGTCCGAAACCAAAGATGCCGGCCGTCTTGCCGCGCAGGCTGGACGCCGGTTTCAGGGGCTCGCGCCG
Organism: Janthinobacterium silvisoli; assembly: GCF_014200725.1. Taxonomy (GTDB): domain Bacteria; phylum Pseudomonadota; class Gammaproteobacteria; order Burkholderiales; family Burkholderiaceae_D; genus Janthinobacterium. The sequence goes on along the minus strand of NZ_JACHCL010000008.1, from coordinate 22,278 downwards.
CTCCCAGGCGCCATCGCGCACATAACGGTCCAGTGCGGGAATCTGGCGCACGCTGGCCAGCAGCAAGCCCAGCGCCACATCGGCCACGTCGTCCGTCAGCACGTTCGGCGTGGTGGTGACTGCAATACCGCGCTGGCGCGCCACGTCGAGCGCCACGCCATCGAGGCCCACGCCATTGATGGCGATGATTTCCAGCGCGGGCAGCAAGCCCATGTCAGTGGCGTTCAAGCCCAGCGCACCCGTAGTGACAACGGCACGGATGCGCGGCGCCAGTTCGGCCAGCCAGGCGTGGCGCTGTTCGGGCGCCACTTTCCAGGCATGGTGGCAGGTGTAGGCTTGTTCGAGTTGGGCGTTGACGGAAGCGGAGGGGCTGGCGGCGAGGATCAGGAGGTCGGGTAGCATGGCAAAGTCAGGCAGAGTGATGAGTAAGCTCAACTTAGCATATTTGGCGAGCGGCCGGGGGCTGCGCTGCGTCAGTTGCTCGGGCAAGGCACCTGTTTAAGCTTGCCGCCCGTCTTGAACGGATCCGCCCCTGCGCCTGGATTTTCGCCCATGGCGTAGCATCTTGAGCCGCCGGCGCTACGCACGCGCGAGGCGGGCCGTCCGTCTGCCGTCAGGTAATCTTCCACCGCCAGCACGGGGCCGCCGCGAAACGCGCTGGCGGCAAGTTTCTGGAATTTGCTCTGGCTTTCCAGCGTTGCCGGCGCCAGCCATGGGGTTTCCTTGCCCACTTCGGTACGCATGGCCTTGTCGATGGCGCCAGCGGACAGCCTGGCCCGCGTATGCAAATCTGCCGCCACCGGAGCTGCGGGTGTTGCCGCAAGTTCATCGACAGGAGGCAAGGTGATCGTTTCTACCAGGGCCGGCGCAGGCACGCTTGCAGGCGCCAAGGCCTGGGAGGCAGGCGTGCGCGATAGCTGCCTCGGCGCCGTGATCGGCAGGGGCAATGGCAGCTGTGCGGCGGCAATCGGTGTCGCCGGCCGGGGTGGTATCAAGGTCATGAAAGCGACTTCCGTATATTGCTTCAATTGCCGCGCCGGCAAGGTCAGGAAGTACAGGCCCAGCCCGTGCATGGCCAGTATCAGCGCGACGGCGGCGCTTTTCAGGCTCAATAGCCGCTGCCTGCTCTCACCGCTTTGCCCCCCTGCCAACAGATCCATACTGTATTCCATAGATGCCCACGCGCAATAGTCTATTCTAGCCATACTTTTAAGCAGCAATAAGAAAATTCGCAAGGTATCGTCTGGCGCCACCTTTTTGCGCCGATTCCGGTACCTGTCCCTTGCCGGGGAATCAACTAAAAAATTAAAATCATTTCAGGGATATTGATCCATATATGGAAATTGAAACGATAGATAGCAAGAGGAAGAGAGATGCCTGAATTAACCCGCATACTGTTGATACACGGCTTGATTGGCCCGCTCCATGAAAATCAGCGTGGAAGGCAATTTCACCCTGGATGATGCCTTTTGGTCGCAGAAGCTGGCAAAAATGCCGCTGGAAGCCGTCGAGTCCACACTGGCGCAAGACCGCTCAGAGCCTGAAAAATGGCTGCACGGTGCTGGAGTAAAAGCCACCGAGGCGACCTTATTGGCTGCAGCAAGCTCTCTGGCCTTCCAGCCTGCCAGCACGCTACAACACATGGCGGCCTCCGTCGTGGATATCACGGGCGCCCCCGCCTATTTGAATGGCATTAAAAACTGGATTGAGCATATTCCGCTGCACCTTGTTGCGGGAGAGCGAACAGCCGATGGATGGCATATTCCTGATTGGGTCAAACAGCAAGCCGCCTCATACCAGGTAATAAAAAATTGTGGCCATCTGATGATGCTTGAAGATGGCCAGCAATTTTCGGACGCCATCACCGCCATTATTGAAAAAGCCAAGGCCAGCCAAGGTCAGCTGAGGATGAAGACGACTGGCGACGTTTTGGCCGGGATGAAGAACAGCCAGAACTCACAATCGTTTCTTGAGGATGCGTTAGTTTTTCTTCCCAGCCCGCAAACCCTTGCCCACCCGGCAACAGTGTTGTACGGCACACGGTTTTTTAGCAAAAGCAGGTACAGATACACGCAAGCCATGTCCACGCTATATAATGATAATCATTCTCATTTATATTCAGCCAACATTACCATGCGTCAATTCCACTGCACCCCTACCCCTTTCGCCCTGGCCGCTTTCTTGCTGGCCAGCGCTGCCGCCCAGGCGCAGACCGCGCCCGCCGCCGATACAGCGCAGGCACTGCCCACGGTCGTCGTCAACGCTTCGGCCGATGCGTCGGCCGAAGGCTTGTCGCGCGCCTATGCCGGTGGCCAGGTGGCGCGTGGCGGCCGCGTAGGTATCCTCGGTAGCGTGGACATGATGGACTCGCCGTTTGGCAGCACCAGTTATACGCAGCAATTCATTTCTGACCAGCAAGCACGCAGCATAGGCGACCTGCTGCAAAGCGATCCGGCCGTGCGCCTGTCGCGTGGTTATGGCAATTTCCAGGAAGTGTACGTGATACGCGGCTTTGCGCTGAACTCGGACGACATCGCCTACAACGGCTTGTATGGCGTGCTGCCGCGCCAGTATGTGTCGCCGGAATTGCTGGAGCGCGTGGAAGTGTTCCGCGGCGCCAGCGCTTTCCTGAACGGTGCGGCACCTGGCGGGAGCGGCCTGGGTGGCGCCATCAACCTGATGCCCAAACGGGCCGGCAATACGCCGCTGACGGAAGTCACCGTGGGCGTGGAAAGTGGCGGCCATACGTATGTGGCTACCGACATAGCGCGCCGCTTCGGCGACAACCAGGAGTTTGGCGTGCGCGTGAATGCCGCCAAGCGCCAGGGAGAAACCAGCATCAAGCATGAAGACCACGATGTGGGCATGTTTTCCGTGGGCCTCGATTACCGTGGCCACGATTACCGCCTGTCTGCCGATGCGGGCTACCAGAATTTTGACCTGACGACACCGCGCCCCAGCGTCAACAGCCTGGTAGCGGGCGCCATTCCTGCCGCGCCCGATGCGTCCAGCAACTTTGCCCAGCCATGGAGTTTTTCCAAGGAACACGATGTATTTGGCACCGTGCGCGGCGAATACGATCTGGCCAGCAATGTCACGGCCTGGGCCGCCTTCGGTTCCCGCTCTACCCACGAATCGAACAGCCTGGCCCAGCCCACCGTGACTTCCCTCAATGGCGACGCCAGCGTCTACCGTTTCGACAATGCTCGCAAGCAGCAAATCCGCACGGGCGAACTGGGCGTGCGCGCCAAGCTCAATACGGGCGCCGTCAAGCATACGCTGGTGGCCAGCTGGTCGGGGCACTGGAATGAGGACAAGAATGCCTACGCCATCAGCGATTTCGCCGGATTGCCAACCAATATCTATCAACCCGTCGATGTGGCCATGCCGCCTACCCTGCCACAAATCTCCGGCGGCGATATGAGTGACCCGCGCATCACGCAAAAAACTATCCTGACCAGCTTTGCCGTGGCCGATACCATGGCTTTCCTGGAGGATAGCCTGCTGCTGACGGTGGGCTTGCGCCACCAGCAAATCCGCGATGCCGGCTATGCCTATGGCACGGCGGCGCCTACCTCGTACTACGACCAGAGCGCCAACACGCCCGTGGCAGGCATCGTGTACAAGCTCGATAAAAGCGTTTCGCTGTACGCCAACTATATAGAAGCGCTGGTCAAAGGCCCGACAGCCAGCGGTACCGATGCCAACGGTGATGTCGTTTCCAATCTGGGCCAGGTTTTTGCCCCTTACAAAGCCCGGCAAAAGGAAGTCGGTCTCAAATATGACGGCGGCAAGCTGGGCGCGAGCGCCGCCCTGTTCAGCACCAGCGTGCCCCTGCAAGCGGTGCGCGGCACCGAAGCCGGCCTGTTTGGCCAGCAACGCAACCAGGGTGTGGAATTGTCCGTGTTCGGCATGCCCGCGAATGGCGTGCGCCTGCTGGGAGGCCTGACCTGGCTCGATACCAAGCAAAGCGACACGGGCGTCGCTGGCGATGATGGCAAGAAAGTCATCGGCGCACCGCAAACGCAGCTGAGCTTTGGTGCCGAATGGGATGTGCCGGGCGCGCCTGGCCTCTCCTTGAACGCGCGCACCATCTATACTTCCACCCAGTACGCAGACTTGGCGAACACCAGGCAACTGCCATCGTGGACCCGTCTCGACCTGGGCGCGCGCTACCTGACCCGCGTGGCCAATCACGATGTCACGATACGTGCCCGTGTCGATAACGTTGCCAACCGTAACTACTGGGCCTCCGCCGTCTCATCGTTTGGCGCCGGCAGCCTGGTGCTGGCGTCGCCACGCACCTTCGTGGTTTCTGCAACAGTCGGTTTCTAAAGCCGCCACCCGCAGTAGCCTTCATCAGGCGGCTGCGGGTGTTGATACAGATCATAAGAGCATCGCTCTCTTAAAAAAGCATTATTACCGCCAGCCGCTAAATCAGCGCATACTGCAAGACGCATCAGCTTTCCCATCATGGAGTTAGCGTGAATATTGCACACAACCATCAGCAAGCCTTGCGCCGCCCCTCCGTGCGGGCGCAGCGCCTGTTTGCCATGCGCGAGGCCGTGCTGACCGACTGGGAATACCGCGTACGCGCCAGCGTGCAGGGCGCCGACCAGTTACTGACGCCGATACTGATTAATACCCTGCCCGCTTTCTTCGACAACCTGGCCGAAGCCTTGACACCCGGCCATCCGCGCCAGGATGCGACCAGCAACACCAATGTTCCCGCCGTGCATGGCAACGAACGGGCCCGCATGACCAGTTACGGGCCCGAACAGGTGATTCAGGAATACCAGATCTTCCGCGACTGTTTTGCCTTGAACGCGCGCGAAGCAGGGATCGCCTTGCGCCGCAATGACTGGCACATCATCAATGCCTCGATCGACATGGGTATCCGTGAATCGATACGCGAATTTACGGCCATGCATGAAGGTTTCCAGCGCCGTATCGCTGCCGGCCTGTCGCACGATATGCGCAACCCGCTGTCCGTCATTACCACGGCGGCGCAGATGCTGCACCACTATCCCGAGCGCGTGAATGTAGCCGACTTGGGACAAAAGATACTCGACCATGGACACCGGCTCGACACCATGATAGAGGAATTGCTCGACACCCTCAGCTACCAGCAAGGACAATACTTGCCACTGGTGCTGACGCAATTCGACATCCTGCCGCTGGCGCAAGCCGTTTGCACCCAGATCAACGAACTGGTCACCCTGCCGCAGGGCGACAAGTGCAACTTATCGGGTGTTTCCGTGACCGGCTGGTGGTGCGAGAATTCGCTGCGGCGTGCGCTGGAAAATCTGCTCAACAACGCCGTCAAATATGGCGATGGCGACCCGATCACCGTGCACGTGGAAGCAACGCATGAGCGCATGATCATCTCGGTGCACAATACGGGCAGCCCGATTGCGCCGGAACAGGCGCCGCGCATCTTCGAATACCTGCGCCGCGAAAACCATGGCCCGACTCCTGGCTGGGGCATAGGCTTGCCCTATGTCCAGAACGTGGCCGAAAGCCACGGCGGCAGCGTCGCCGTCGACAGCGCACCCGAAACGGGTACCACCTTCATCTTCGATATTCCCGTCGATTGCCGGCCCTTCGTGACACCCCCGCCCTGAATAGCGACTGGCTACGCACCAAGCCGGTGCGCGCAATTGAAAGATGCCACAAAAGTGATCATTTTTAACATGCTGGAGCGCACCTGCGCTGGCATGGAGTTGGCACGATTTCTGCTGAGCTAAGCATGTCCACGGCTCAAGGGAAATCACAACATGGCAAATTTTTTCAATGAAATGACTGCGGATGAAGTGGGTACGGATGGCAAGGTACGCGAACACTACCGTGAATTCAGCCACTGGCTGCAACAGCAATCCCCTGACACCATTGCCCGCAAGCGGGCCGAAGCCGACTTGCTGTTCCGCCGCGTGGGCATCACCTTTGCCGTGTATGGCGATGATGCCGGCACGGAACGATTGATTCCTTTCGACACCATCCCGCGCATCATTCCGGCCACCGAATGGGCGCAGATGCAGCGCGGCCTGGCGCAGCGCGTACAAGCCTTGAACATGTTTTTGCATGATATTTATCACGAGCAAAACATCATCAAGACGGGCATCATTCCTGCCGAGCAAATCTATCGCAATGCCCAGTACCGGCCTGAAATGCAAGGCATAGACGTGGCCTCCGACATTTATGCGCATATTGCGGGCGTCGATATCGTGCGGGCCGGCCAAGGCGAATTTTATGTGCTGGAAGATAATCTGCGCGTGCCGTCCGGCGTGTCCTATATGCTGGAAGACCGCAAGATGATGATGCGGCTGTTTCCCGACCTGTTTGCACGCAACAAGATCGCGCCCGTCGACCACTACCCGGACATGCTGCTCGACAACTTGCGCTCGGTCGCGCCCATCGGCGTCAATGATCCGACGGTGGTCGTGATGACGCCGGGCATGTACAACTCGGCCTATTTCGAGCACGCCTTTCTGGCCCAGCAAATGGGCGTGGAATTGGTCGAAGGCAAGGATTTGTTTGTCAACGACAATGCCGTCTACATGCGCACCACGCGCGGGCCGAAACGGGTGGACGTGATTTACCGCAGGGTCGACGACGATTTCCTCGATCCGCTGGCCTTTCGCGCCGATTCTTCGCTCGGTGTGCCTGGCTTGCTGTCGGTCTACCGCGCAGGCAGGGTGACCCTGGCCAACGCCATCGGCACCGGCGTGGCCGATGACAAGTCGATTTACCCCTACGTGCCCGACATGATCAAGTTTTACCTGTCGGAAGAGCCGATATTGAACAACGTGCCTACCTACCAGTGCCGCAAACCGGCCGACCTGTCGTACGTGCTGGCCAATCTGCCCCAACTGGTCGTCAAGGAAGTGCATGGCGCGGGCGGCTACGGCATGCTGGTGGGGCCTGCTTCCAGCAAGGCGCAGATCGAGGACTTCCGCCAGCGCCTGCTGGCCAATCCGGGCGGCTATATCGCCCAGCCTACCCTGGCCCTGTCCGCCTGCCCCACCTACGTTGAAAACGGCATCGCGCCACGGCATATCGATTTGCGGCCGTTTGTGCTTTCCGGCAAGACGATTTCCATGGTGCCCGGCGGCTTGACGCGGGTGGCGCTGGGCGAAGGCTCGCTGGTGGTCAATTCCTCGCAGGGCGGCGGCACCAAGGATACCTGGATACTGGAACAGGCGATGGCTTTTGGAGGTGAATAATAATGCTGAGCAGAACCGCCGATCATTTATTCTGGATGGCGCGCTACACCGAGCGTGCCGAAAACACAGCCCGCATGCTGGACGTTAATATGCAGACAGCCATGCTGCCCCAATCCGAGGCCGACGCCGAGCAAGGCTGGCGCGCCACCCTGGGCATTTCCGAGCTGCAAAGCGCGTACGACGAGAAATATGGCCGATCAGGTGGCAAATTCCAGACGCAGGACGTACTCGATTTCATGGTGCGCGATCCAAATAACCCATCGTCCATCATGGCATGCCTGACGGCCGCCCGAGAAAACGCACGCGCCGTGCGCGGCACCCTGACCACGGAAGTATGGGAAATCCAGAACGCCACCTGGCTGGACATGCAAAAACGCTTGAACAGCAAGCTGCTGGAAACCGATCCCAGCCAGTTTTTCGAATGGGTGAAATACCGCTCGCACCTGTCGCGCGGCGTCACCCTGGGCACCATGCTGAAAGATGAAGCGATCCACTTCATCCGCCTGGGCACCTTTCTGGAGCGGGCCGACAATACGGCGCGCATCCTCGACGTGAAGTTCCACGGCGCCAAGGATGCTGCCAAAGATGTGACGCAGCGCGATTTTTATTACTGGGCGGCCCTGCTGCGTTCCGTCTCCGGCTTTGAAATCTACCGCAAAGTCTACCGCGACGTCATCACGCCCGAGCGCGTGGCCGAATTGCTGATGCTGCGCGGCGACATGCCCAGGTCATTACTGGCCTGCATGGAAGACGTGGTCGACAATCTGCGTCAACTGCGCAACGATGTCTCGGCCGATACAGAACGGTTTGCCGGCAAATTGCACGCGCAGCTGAAATTCGGCCATATCGACGACATCATGAAAGCTGGCTTGCACCAGACCCTGACCGAATTCCTGGAAAGCATTTATGAACTGGGCAACCGTGTCAGCCGCAACTTTCTCGTTCCCCTGGCGGCCTGATGCAAATCACCATCCGCCACGAAACCCGGTACGCCTATAGTACGCCGCTGGCCCACACCATCCAGCAGTTGCACCTGACGCCGCGTATAGAGCCGCAGCAGCGCGCGCTGTCCTGGCAATTGTCGACGCCAGGGCAATGCCACGCCTATACGGATGCGTATGGCAATTTGTCGCATATGCTCACCATCAATGGCCAGCATCAAAGCCTGAGCCTGGTGGCCCAGGGCGTGGTGGAAACCATTTATCCGTACCAGGGCCGGCTGAACCTGGAGGACACCCTGTCGCCGCTGTTGTTTACCACGCCGACCCGGCTGACCGCACCGGGGCCAGCCATTGTGGCGCTGGCCGCGACCAGCCTGCCCGACCGCAACACGGCGGCCAACACGCAACATTTGCTGCGCCTGGCCGAAAACATCGCCGCTAAAGTCGCCTATGAAAGCGGCGCCACCATGGTCAGCACCACTGCCGACGACGCCCTGGCGCTTGGGCGCGGCGTGTGCCAGGATCACGCCCATCTGTTCCTGGCATGCTGCCACGCCTGGGGCATCCCTGCCCGTTATGTTTCCGGCTATATCGATCCGGAAACAAGCGGCCACGCAGCCAGCCACGCCTGGGTCGACGCCTGGGCCGTGGACAGCGATTTCGCGGGCTGGGTCAGCATCGACGTGACCCATGCGCGGCTGATGACGGACGCCTATTGCCGCCTGGCCATCGGCCGCGACTACGACTCGGCCGCCCCCGTGCGCGGCGTGCGCCAGGGTGGCGGCCAGGAAACGCTGAATGTGGAGGTCAAGATTTCGACCCGTTAGCGGGCCGCCAGCCTGGTGTAGAATCATCCCCCTTTGAATCTTTTTACAAGCATTACGATGACCTATTGCGTAGGATTACGGTTAAATGAAGGCCTGGTTTTCCTGTCCGACTCGCGCACCAACGCGGGCGTGGACCAGGTGGGCACCTTCCGCAAGATGAGCGTATTTGAAAATCCCGGCGACCGCATGCTGGTCATGATGACTGCCGGCAATCTGTCGATTTCGCAGGCGATACGCCAGATCGTGGCCGAACACGTCGATGCCGATGGACGCAGCATCTGGAACGTCACCAGCATGTACGAAGCGGCCCGCATCGTCGGCGACGCCGTGCGCGCCGTGCACCAGCGCGAAGCGAAGGCCCTGGCCGACTCTGGCATCGACTTTAATGTCAGCATCATCCTGGGCGGCCAGATCGGTGCAGAGCGCTGCCGCTTGTTCCAGGTGTATGCAGCAGGCAACTTCATCGAATCGCACGATGAAAACACCTATTTCCAGATCGGCGAAGCCAAATACGGCAAGCCTATCCTCGACCGGGTGATCAACCCTGCTACCGGCCTGGACGAAGCGGCGAAATGCGCGCTGATCTCCATGGATTCCACCTTGCGTTCCAACATTTCCGTCGGCTTGCCACTCGATTTGCTGGTGTATGAAGCAGACCGCCTGGCCGTCACGCGCTTCGTGACCATCGATGAAAAGAACCAGTATTTCCGCATGATCCGCGATACCTGGGGTGAACAGCTGAAGCGCGTATTCGAAGGCATGGACGATCCCGTGTGGAATGCCGCGCCGGACATCACGACGAACGTCTTGTCATCCGGCAATATGCACAGCAAGCCCGTGCGTGTGGCCATCCCCGCCCATGTCAACCGTGGCAGCCTGGAAACGGCGCCGCTGCAATCGCTGGCGCAGCAGGCTGGCGACGAGCGGCAATATTGATACAGTTCCGCCAGCAGCGCACGCGCCGCTGGACAAGCCGCCTGGAGCGTGATCTTATGACAATATAGCTAACATGCATAAGGTGGCGCAGATGGACCTGATCACTTCCGCCGTCGTGGCCGCCATCGGGCAAGGCGCGCCCGACCACGCGCCCGAGCCTGTTGCCCGCTATTACCAGCAGCTCAAAACGGCCATCGGCCAGTTCGATAGCGCCGCAGCCATCCTGGCGGCCATCACGGCGCTGGAAGCGGACTCTGCCTGCGAACCCTTGCGCCTGGCGCTGGCGCAAACCTTGTCGGCTGCCAGGGTGGCCGATGATATGGCTAGCCTGTTTGCTGCGCAAGGCTTGCTCGATCAGTCACACCTGCCCTCCACTACCGTGACAGCCGAGGCAAACGAAGCAGATCAGAAAAGTGGCGTGGTCTCGAACTATGCCGTCATCAAGACGTATTTCGCCACGGACCGCCAGCGCGACCTGGGCAAGCCACCGGCCCAGCGTTTCAGCGGCGCCCGCAACGCCCCCAGCGCAGAGCAGGACACGCTCAGCTATGGCTATTGCGATATCAGCATCCCGCGCGACCACCGCATGGGCCAGCTCGAATCGCCGTCGCTGTGGCGGCTGGAGTTTCGCGACGATCCAGCCAAGCACGTGGTGCTGCTGACAGCCGATGTGCAAGACGCCGATACTTTCTATGCGGCCCTGGGTGCGCAGGTCGCCGCCTCGGCCGGCAAGAACGCCTTTTTATTTATCCATGGCTACAACGTCACGTTTGAAGATGCGGCGCGGCGCACGGGGCAGATGGCTTACGACCTCGGTTTCGATGGGGCACCTGTATTTTACAGCTGGCCGTCGCAGGGAGACTTGTCTGGCTACACCATCGATGAAAACAATATCGAATGGAGCACGCCCCATATTCTGGGCTTTTTAAGCGAGTTTCTCGACAAGACGGCCGCGCAGAATGTCTATCTGATCGCCCACAGCATGGGCAGCCGGGGGCTGGCGCGCGCCCTCGCGGCATTGATGGCCACCCAGCCGCTGCTGGCGCAAAAAATTACGGAGATCATCCTCGCCGCACCCGATATCGATGCGGCCATATTCAAGAACGATATCGCACCGCAACTGGCCAAGGCCCGCAATCCCGTCACCCTGTATGCGTCCTCGGACGACTTGGCGCTGGCCGCCTCGAAAGCCGTGCACGGCTATGCGCGCGCGGGCGACAGCGGGCCCGGCATGCAGATCGTGGCAGGTGTAGAAACCATCGATGCCACTGCGGTCGACACAGGCTTCGTGAAACACATGTATTTCGCTGAAAAACGCTCGGCCCTGTCCGACATGTTTTACCTGATCCACAACCAGGTGCGGGCCGACCAGCGCTTCCTCGCCCCCGTCGATACCCCTGCCGGGCGCTATTGGATGTTCAGGCCCTGAGTACACATGTTAAGATACGGCAAAGAGCGTGACAAAGTCACGGCGATCGCGCCGCAAGACTTGTCGTGCACATGCAGGCCATATTATGTTGACATCTTCTTCTACCCCGCAAGCCGAATCGCTGATACGCAGCACCAACGCCCGCGTCACCAAGACACGCGTGAAAGTGCTCGACTATCTGCTGTCGCACAACCGTTCGCAAACCCACCATGAAATCCAGCAAGCGTTGTCGCAAGACAGCGATATCGATTCCGTCACCCTCTACCGCGTGCTGGAATGGCTGACTGAAAACGAGCTGGTGCACCGCATCGCGGGCGCCGACCAGGTCTGGCGCTTCAGCGCTGGCGCCGGCCACCAGGCGCACGAACACGCGCATTTCCAGTGCACGCGCTGCGCCGACGTGACCTGCTTCAATGAAGTCAAGCTGCCCGCCCCCGTTGCCTTGCCAGAAGGTTTCAGCGGCGGCGAAGTCGATTACCTGATCAAGGGACTGTGCCCCCGCTGCAAATAAGACGACGGCGATTATCGGATCAGCAAGACCAGGTGGTGTTCGTCATAATACAGCTCGCCCACGCGCATGGAGCGCGGTTCCGTGCCATACCGCTTGAAGCCCAGCGATTCATATAATTGCCGGGCATTATTGTTTTCCGTATTCACACTCAAGTGTAATTGCAAGATGGCTGGCTCGCGCTGCGCATGGGCGATGCAGGCGGCCACCAGCCGCCGCGCCAGGCTCTTGCCGCGCCAGGCCGGCTCGACAAAGACACCCCACAAGGTCGCCTTGTGCGACAGCTGCGACATCTGTTCGCGGCGCAAGCCCGCAAATCCCAGCAAGTTCCCCTCGCCATCGAACGCCCCATAGCCCAGTTGCAAGGGACTGGCGATGCGCTGCACATGCACCGCCATGCTGCGCCCCAATTCATCTTCGCGCGACGATGAAAACGAGGTGGGGGAATCATCGATGGCGTGCAGGCGCAACGCCAAAAAGGCAGGAGCGTCTTCGGGATGCAGCAAACGGAAAGTGATATCAGGCAGGGACATGTTCATGGCCGGAAAAGTTTTCAGCCATTATATCCACTACGCTTAAAGTTTGGCCTGGCGCAAACCGTATAGGGTCCAACCATATAAACCCGCCATCGCCAGCACCATCGCTACGCCCACGGCCGCATACCAGGCTTCGGACAAGGCAAGTTCAGGCTGCAGCTTGCTGGCGGCCAGATAGACTGCCATCAGCAGGCACATGGCGACGATGGGCCAGCCCAGGCGACGGCGGAAGGCGCGCATCACGTCTTCCTTGCCGGTGCGCATGACCTTGGCCGTCACCCAGCCGTCGAACAAATCTGTTACGCCCATGCCCAGTGTAAATACCAGGCCAGTCATCAAAGCCGGCCCCATGCCGCCCAAAGCCACGGCCGCATAACCCCAGGCCGCTGCTTGCACGGCAGTATCGACCACCAGCGCAAACAACATGCCCACCAGCACGCCCGCCACCGGACCGGATGCGCCGCGCAGCCACGGCGGCAAGATGCGGCTGCGCACGCTGGCCAGGGCCGGACCTTGCGTGCTGAGCAAAGAGCGGCCGTTCATCACGGCGATCATCAATAACAAGGCGATCGGCAGCCATTCCAGCGCAGCGAATACCTCGGGAGACAGCGCCAGTTCGCTCGATGCCATGGCAGCCGCAGCGATGATGGCCAGCACGGTAATGCCATGGCCCAGGGCAAACATGCCGCCCATCCATGGCATCCAGCGCGGATGAGTCGGCATGCTGCGCATGGTCAGGCCATCGACGGCGGCCAGGTGGTCGGGTTCCAGGCCGTGCCGCATGCCGAGGATAAAGATCAGCGCCAGGGCGGGCAAGCCCGCTTCTACGCTCATGCCAGCTCCGCAACGCTCAAGCCGGCACTGACGCCGGCCACGCACTTGTCCAGGCCACGGATCAGCATATCCTGCGGCAAGTTGCGGCCGATAAAAATCATCTTGCTGGCCCGCGTTTCATCATCGCGCCACGGTGCGCCCAGTTCCGAGCCCATCAGCATGTGCACGCCCTGGAATACGGCACGGCATGGCGTGCCGGCAATATTCAAGATGCCCTTGTAGCGCATCAGTTGGGTGCCAAACACTTGCACTACAGCATCGAGGAAATTTTCCACCTGCATCAAATCCATCGCCTGCGGCTGGTGGTACACGAACGATTGCACGCCGTCGCCATGCCGATGGCCCAGTTCGCCGAGGAAATCCGGCTCCAGTTCCACGATGGCGTTCAGGTTAAAGCCACGGATATTGAGGATATCGCGCAGCGGCACATTGCCGAAGCTCACCTTCTGTATGCTGGCGCGGCAATTGATGGCCACCAGGCGCCGGCGCAGGGCCGCCAGTTCTTCCTTGTTGACCAGGTCCGTTTTCGACAGCAGGATGCGGTCGGCAAAGCCTACTTGCTCCTGCGCTTCCTTGTGCTCCGTCAATTGCTGCTGCGCATGACGGGCATCGATCACCGTCAAAATGGCGTCGAGCATGTAAAACTCGCTGACCGACGGTTCCGCAAAAAAGGTTTGCGCCACCGGCCCCGGCGCGGCCAGGCCCGTCGTTTCGATAATCACATGGTCGAAAGCCAGCGTGCCCGCCTCGCGTTTGCCATGCAGCTCGCCGAGAATGCGGATCAAATCGCCGCGCACGCTGCAGCAGATGCAACCATTATTCATTTCCACGATCTGCTCATCGCGGTCTTGCACCAGCAGCGCATTGTCGATGCTTTCGGCGGCAAACTCGTTTTCGATCACGGCGATGCGGTAACCGTGATCGGCTTGCAAGATACGTTTCAGTAAAGTGGTTTTCCCGCTGCCGAGAAAACCCGTGATGATGGTGACCGGTATCAATTCTGTCATGCCTTCTTCCTGTTCATGGTTAAGAACGTCTTTCAAAACCTACTGCGCGTCGCGATTTACGACCTCCGATGCTCACTGACTCGGCGTCCCCGTGCATGCGCACAGCTCCGCTTCTCAGTCGCAACTCACATCCGCTCGCTACGGTTTTGTCAGGCGTTCTGATTTCCTTATTCTTCCAGCTCTTCCATACGCTGCCATTGCGGGAAAGGATCGGGCAATGTGCGCCAGGCCGCCATGCCCTTGCGCGTTTCGGTAAAGTTCAGCTGGCATTTCTTCAAGTCCGCTTCGATGGCCGCCTGGTCCATGTCCTGGCCGATGAAAACGATTTCCTGGTAGCGGTCGCCATAGGTTTCTGTCCAGCCCGCCTTCAGTTCCGCCAGGGTTTCCGCGTCGGTCGGCCAGCGCTCTTTCGGCACGGAAGCCCACCACAGGCCCACCGGTTCGATATTGATCAGCTTGCCCGCGCCGGACAGGCTGGCCACCCATTCCGGACGGCTGGCCAGCCAGAAATATCCCTTGCTGCGCACAACGCCGGTTATCGGCTGGGAAATATAGTCATGCAGGCGCTGCGCATGGAATGGTTCCCTGGAGCGGTACACAAAGCTGCTGATGCCGTACTCTTGCGTCTCTGGCGTATGCACACCCGCCAGTTCCTGCGCCCAGCCCGGCATGCTGGCAGCCTGTTCCAGGTTGAACAGGCCGGTGCCCATGATGGCGTCCAGCGGTACCACGGACTGGTTGGTTTCAATCACGCGCGCAGCCGGGTTCAAGGCCTTGATCACGCCCAGCACGCGCAGGCGCTCGGCTGCATCGACCATGTCCACCTTGTTGAGCACGATTACATTGGCAAATTCGATCTGTTCGGTCAGCAAGTTGGCCAGCTGGCGGTCATCGCCCTCGCCGGCGATTTCACCACGCTGCTCAAGCGTGTCTTCGCTGCCGAAGTCATTGAGCAGGTTGGCGCAGTCGACCACGGTGACCATACAGTCGATGCGGGCCACGTCGTTCAGGCTATCGCCGTTTTCATCTTCGAAATCAAAGGTGGCCGCCACCGGCATCGGTTCGCCCACGCCCGTCGACTCGATCAAGAGGTAATCGAAGCGGTCTTCCTGCGCTAATCGGCGCACTTCCAGCAACAAGTCGTCGCGCAGGGTGCAGCAGATGCAGCCATTCGACATCTCGACCAGTTTCTCCTCGGTGCGCGAGAGGGCCGCGCCGGCCGCATCCGCGCTCTCTTTCACCAGCGAAGCGTCGATATTGACTTCGCTCATGTCGTTGACGATGACGGCCACGCGCTTGCCTTCGCGGTTGCGCAGTATGTGATTGAGCAAGGTGGTCTTGCCCGCGCCGAGAAAACCGGACAGGACGGTCACGGGGAGTTTGCGATGTTGCGTCATGGAAAATCCTAGAGATGAAGTTGAAACAGCGATAAGCGATACACGGCAGCGATACGCCTTGAGTGATACATTCAGTAATGCAAGTCGATTGCGTTTTTAAATTATAATGCAGCTCACTTGCATTTGTGCAGCATTCTTTAAACAGTGTTTTTTTGATCAGACCAGAGGCTTCATGCTCCATCTCGCTTCCCTCACCTATGGCTATGCACATGGCAAGGCCGTGCTGTCCGTCGACGCCTTTCACTTGCCAGCCGGCCAGCATGGCTTGCTCTTGGGTCCATCCGGCTCGGGCAAATCGACCCTGCTGCATTTGCTGGCAGGCATACTGACGCCACAAGCCGGCAAGCTGGAAGTGGCCGGCATGGAACTGTCGCAACTGACGCCGCGCCAGCGCGACGGCTGGCGCGGCCGGGCCATCGGCTTGCTGCCGCAGCAACTGGCGCTGGTGGCCAGCCTGTCCGTACTGGAAAACGTGCTGCTGCCCGCGTATGCCAGCGGACAGCGCCCCAATCCCGGCCATGCGGCAGACTTGCTCGATACCCTGGGCTTGGGCGACAAGCTGGCCGCCTACCCGCATCAATTGAGTGGCGGCCAGCGGCAACGGGTAGCCATCGCGCGCGCCGTGGTGATGCGGCCGAAATTGATACTGGCCGACGAACCGACCGCCAACCTCGACGACGAAGCTTGCGCGGCCGTGGTGCAGTTGCTGGCCGGCCAGGCGGAACAGGCCGGTGCCTCGCTATTGATCGCCAGCCATGACGCGCGCGTGCTGGCCGCCTTGCCAGACGCCAGCGTGTTGCGCTTGTCTGCGATGCGGGTGGCGGCATGAATGCGCTGTCACTGGCCTGGAAAGCCTTGCGCCACAAGCCGCTGGGCACGGCTCTGAACTTGCTGCTGATGGCGATCGGCATCGCCATGATGACCTTTATCCTGGCCGTTTCCACCCAGCTGGAAGAAGGCGCGCTGCGCGACGCCGAAGGCATCGACCTGGTGGTGGGCGCCAAGGGTTCGCCGCTGCAATTGATCTTGTCTTCCGTCTACCACGTCGATATTCCGACTGGCAACATTCCCTACCCAACCTTGCAGGCGCTGGCCACGCATCCGATGGTCAAGACGGCGATTCCGCTGGCCCTGGGCGACAATTTCCATGGATTTCGCATCGTTGGCACGAACGCCAGTTATGCCGAACACTACGACGCGCAGCTGGCGCAGGGAAACCTGTTCGAGCACCCGATGCAAGCCGTGTTTGGCGCTTTGGCGGCCCGTGAAACGGGCGCCACCATCGGCGCCAAATTTGCCGGCTCGCACGGTTTGACGGCAGGCGGCGAACTGCACGACCATGCGCCGTACACGGTGGTGGGCATCTTGCAGCCGACTGGCAGCGTGCTCGACAGGTTGATACTGACGCCCGTCGATTCCGTGTGGCGCGTGCATGAAACCGATCCCGACGAAGCGCAAAAACCCGCGGCCGAGCGCGAACTGACGGCCGTGCTGATCGAATATGCTTCGCCGCTGGCGGCCGTCAGCATGCCGCGCTGGGTCAATAGCCAGCCACGCTTGCAGGCGGCGCAACCGGCATTCGAGGCCGCGCGGCTGTTCGATTTGCTGGGCATCGGCATGGATGTGCTGCGGGCCATCGCCGGCGGCGTGCTGCTGGTAGCCGCCTTGTCGATGTTCGTGGCGCTGTATGGCGCGCTGGAAGAACGCAAGACCGATATGGCGATCTTGCGCACCCTGGGCGCCAGCCCGGCCAAACTGCTCAGACTGCTGCTGGCGCAAGGCTTGCTGCTGTCGCTGGCCGGTGCGCTGATCGGTTGGCTGCTGGGCCACCTGGGCGTGGGGGTATTGGCGGCCAGCCTGGGCAGCGCGCAGCAATTGCATCTGCACACCTGGCGCATCGTCGATGGCGAAGCCTGGCTACCCTTGATCGCCGTGGTGGTGGGGCTGCTGGCAGCCGCCCTGCCCGCCGCGCGCGCCTACCGTACCGATATCGCCGCCACCCTGGCCAGATCCCACTAAAGGAGCACCCATGTTGAAAATCATCGTTTTATCGGCTTGCGCCCTGTTGTCGATCTCGTCCAGCGCCTCTGCCTTGGCAGGCGCCACCGAGCAGCCTCCCTCGTTTTTTGCTCCTTTAACCGATATTCCCGGCGTCGTATCGTGGAACTTGCTTGGCAAGGCCACCACCGTGAAAGCCAGGAAAGGCCGCATGGTGCCGCAGTACACGCCGGAAATCAGCGCCCTCGACAATACTGACGTGAAAGTCCAGGGTTTCATGATGCCGCTGGAACCTGGGCAGAAACAAAAACATTTCCTGCTGACCGTGACCTCCGCCAGTTGCCCGTTTTGCCTGCCGGCCGGCCCCGAAGGCGTGGTGGAAATCAAGAGCAAGACCGCCGTCAAGTTCACCTACGCACCCATCATCATGCAGGGCAAGTTCAAGGTGCTGGCCAATGACAGCATGGGCTTGTATTACCGCATCACGGATGCGGCCGTGGGGTCGGAATGAAGCGTTTGCTTTGCATTTTAGGATTGGCCGGCAGTGTCTCCAGCGCGGCGCCGCTGCCTCTGGACTTGCCCAGGCTGAACGGCGAAGGCCAGGTCAGCCTGAACAGTTTCAAGCATCGCCCCGTGATCCTCAATTTCTGGGCCAGCAATTGCGTACCCTGCGTAGCCGAATTACCCTTGCTAAATGCACAAGCAGCCAGGCAGCGGCACACGGCCGTGATCGGCATCGCCATCGATGAGCGGCAAGCGGCTCTGAGCTTTTTGCAACAGCATCCCGCCAGCTATGAACAGGCCCACGCGGCCCCGCCAGCGAACCTCCTGATGGGCAGATTTGGTAATCAAATCAGTGGCTTGCCATACACAGTGATACTGAATTCTGAGCATGAGGTCTGCACGCGCCGCCTGGGCCGCATCGATGCCAGCTGGCTAGCCAAGGCCGTGGCGGCTTGCACATAAGATGATCTCCAACACAATTCATGGTTCGCTCAGCCGTCTTGCCAGGTCGATTCGTTGAAATTTCTCCTGACCGAGAAACGCAAATTTCTTCTCGAACAGCGCCGCAACTCGGGAGTCCGCCGTCGCAAAGAAGATTTGTCTTCTTGAGTGTACTGATAAGTCGCGCAAATAATCCATGAATGACAGCGCATTCAAATCATCTATGTGCGCAATTGGATCATCAATGAGTACTATCGGCGGCGCAGATTGTGCCGTCAAATTTAACGCAAGGAAGATTGACAGCGCGAATGCTGCGCGCTGGCCCGTGCTGACCTCTTCTAGCGAGCGGGAAACGTGTCCTTCCCTAGTTCGCAGAATATTATCGCCGTAGCCATCGTACTCATATTCACTTGGCGAGTGAACTCGGCTGAAGACGTCGTTGATTTGTTCGCGAATGGAATCGAGCGCATCGCAGGTAGCCCCTTCCAACGAGCTTTCTGCCCTAAGTGAACGAAGAATTTCTAATGCCGCACCTTGATTCTTATTCACGATACGAATCTGTTCCAGCAGATTTTTAGCTTCTCCTAATTCAGCGGTTTTCACAGTCAAGGCATTAGAGGTGTTCGACTCCGTCACTGCAGCATGTAATGCTTGGTCTAAAGCGGAAATCAATGCGCTTAAAGTCACCTGTAAGTCCACGAATCGCAAGTCATCATCTAGGCTAATGGTAAGGCCGATAGCAACAGCTTTGCTGAGTGCTGTTTCATGCCTCTCCAATGTCTTTAATAAAAATTCGTACGTACCGCTTCCATTAGATAGATCTTCTGACGGAGATAATTGCCCTAACGCTTCGATTGCAGAACGAACTGTTTGCAAAGCCGACGCGCTCTCGGCCTGAAGCTGCTGGCGCCGAAGTTCCAGCACGGTTTCGGCTTCGATTTTTTTCTGTCTGCACGATTCAATGCTAGCGACAGCCTCAATATCTTGGCCTTCGTCAAAGAGTGCTTTCACATCAGACTTCAACGAGTTAAAGTCCGCTTCAACAAGACCCTTCGAGGCAAGGTTTCGGATAGTTTCATCTGCAGCAGCAGCTGCCAACTCTAACTCAGTTACTTTGTCTTTCAGTGCTTGAAAACTGTTGATGATTTTCCCAATAGTAGTATCCTGACTTAACTTCAGCTGTATGAATATTTGTCGAAGTGTCTTTATCACGGCGGCCAGCTGACGGGCGCTTGAGAGCTGGGATCTCTCTGCATTCAACTGTTCCTGGAGCTCTTTTAACGGTGCAGACGATGCCTGCCTTTCGGTAATTTTCTCAATTTTTTCCGCAAGACTTTCAGGGCTGTGGATTGTTCCGCAGACCGGGCAATTGCCAGTAGCCTCAGCATGCTCAGTCAGGACCTTGGCAGCATCCTTTAGCTGTTGTGACGCTTTCGCGTACGCAGTCTCCCACTGCCCAAATTGCTGTTCAGATGACTCTAGTTTTCGAATCGACGCTGACATCGCTTCAATAGCCTGGTCTGTACCAACTTCTACGTCTACCAACGATACATCTTTAAGATTGTCGTCAATTGCCGGTGGCGCGACCGAAATCAATGCACCTAGCCGTTGACGGCTAGTCTCTAAATCACGCTTGGTCTTCTCTTTAATATGTAGCGATTGCGGAAACTTAGCACCGCAAAATTCTAGCCACTTGCCAAGAACATCAATCTCTTTACGAACTCCGTTAGATTGCTGTTCCAGCGTAGATAACGCGACGTTTGCGTCTCTGCGTTGCTTTTCAATCGGCTCCAGCGTTTTTACCGTTTGCGCAAGTGAGCCAGCACGACCGCGAATCTGGGCAATGGTTTCGCAATGGGGCAATGAAAGAGAAATTAATGACGCAATCTCAGCAACCAGTGCCTCGAGTGGCTCCCGTTCGCCAGAAACAACTAGTTGCTCACCAACTTGAGAAGTACCCCGCCATCCTGCAGTCTTAAGTACTGCGCGGTAGGTCGTGGAAAGCGATTTAGCTTCTGAAGGCAAATTGCGGAGCTGCTCGAGTTCACGCTCTAAAAACCCGTTTGCCTGTAGTTGGCGCTCAATCTGAGAAGTAGACTTCTCCCACTCAGTCTCCAGCGCTAGGTGGGTCTTCCCAAGGTAGTCCCACAAAGTAGCGGCATCGGCGCCGATTAGAAGACGGCTGAGGTCATTTGAAATGTCACCTGGTTCTAACTCACTAGACAAACGAAAAGCCGCATCCGTATCAAGAAAATTGAACCGAGTAAAAGCATCGACAATGGATTTTGCCTGATGTTCGGCACGTCCGTACCATGCCAAACAGCGCCCCTTAATCCGGTTGCTGTCAGAAGTCGATTTAAGCATTATGACTTCTCCGGATTCAAGGTTAGCAAAACTCCCGGTGACGCTAGGGCTTGAGTGGGATGCAGGACGCCTATTGTGACCGCAGTAAAGAAGCTCAATAGCCTCAAGGAGTGACGTCTTCCCTGTTCCGTTGGCGCCAACTATCAACGTAACAGCACCAAAGCTATACGTGTGCCCATTATGGACTGGGCGGAACTGTGCTACTTCGAGCTTCTTTAAGTGAGATGTAGAAAATATTTCGTCAACAGAGCTCAACGGCTTCGGTTTTTTGGGCTTAGCACTGCGTGCTGCAGTTCCTTTGCCAATGTTTTGGAGAACTGCGGTACGCGGCGTCGGCAAGTCCATCAAAAGGTCAAGGTTCCCCTCTGTGAGTTTTTCCGCCCAAATTGCCATAATGTCCGCAGAGGCGGTCACTTCCTCAGCTTCAAATAGCTTGGAATCGCCGAGCAGTTCGACCAGCTCGACCTCGGAAACAACGCGCTTTCGTGCGTAGTCTTTGTCCGCCTCGATAGTGGATTTTGCCTTCAGATATCCGCCACTGTTAACAGACTTCGGTCCGGCCACGATGTAGAGGTAGTTATTCCAGCGAAGTTGCTCTGGAGCCTGAAAGAAATCCTCACCGAGAACGCGTTCTTGGAACTCCCGCAAATGGTTGGCTCTCTCGACTATGTCGTCGGCAAGGTCGAAATATGCTATTGCGTAGGCTTTATCCTTATGAAGCTTCTCTCCGCGGATTACTTGGTCATCAATTTCAACGACGTTTTCGAACTGACGAGAAACTACCTCTCGTGCCGCTGCCATACTTGTCATAACTAATCCTTAGTTCTTACAGAACGGTGGTGATATTGGTCAGACTGCCGCCATCATGGTCGATGCGAGTCAATGCAGGCATCGGAGCAAATTCAACGACTCCGTCTACATTGCGATAGCAGACCGCGACGCGCTTATTATGAGGTTTGTTCTCCTTGCGCAGAAGCTCTAAAAGGCCGTCAGCCATATTTTGGACACGGTCGGGCATCGGTTGGGCACCGAGATACGCAACCAGAGCTGGCAAACATCCATTCTTAACTATGTTTACGTGGGGAGTCGCGCGCGACCAAGTAATGATTGCTTCGACGCCGCCGACATCGCGCACCTGCATTGGAAGCGTCTCCAGAGTCAGAATACGATGTAGGGCTGCAACTCGCTGTACGCGGTCGTGCCTGGCGGTCCGGGCATCGAGGCACGGGTCCATACAAAACTGTAGTGGTTTAATGTACCCGGACACTGATTTAGGCGAGAATGCTCGCCATGGAGAGGTGTTTGATGAGCAAGCAAAGACGTACGTTTTCCC
>NZ_JACHCL010000007.1 GCF_014200725.1 Janthinobacterium silvisoli | reverse complement strand
AACTGGATACGGCCACATCAGTTCAATCACGGATTGGCACCGGCCGTCACCGAAGAAAAACTTAACGTAGTGTCCGGGATGGGTTGACCACTACAAACCGCATCTTAAACGACTCATGCAACCTGACTTCTTACAGGTTTTTCTTGGAGCTATTTCGATGCACAATCGGAGATCGCAATATCAATTCGGCCAGGTTTGACGATCTGAAGATACCACATGGGCTATCAATAACAGGTACATTAGGGTAATAGGAAGAAAGCCAAAGATGCTCTTGGTCCTCAATTCGGCTTTGTTGCACAAATCCCTGTCAGGGTGAGCTGAGTCGACTCTCGGGTAAACTGACCGGATGAACGCACCGGCCAAACCGAAGTATCGAACGACCAATTGGAAGGAGTACAACGCGGCGCTGAAAGCGCGTGGGTCGCTGCTCATCTGGCTGGACTAGGACATGTGCTGGCACGGTAGTGCTAGTAGTAAGCGTGGGCGCAGCCGGAAGTACAGCGAAGCGGCGATTCAATTCTGCCTGACCGTCATGGGTCTGTTCAATCTGGCGCTGCGGCAGGCAATAGGCCTGGCGCAAAGCTTACTTAAGTTAGCGGGTTTGGATTGGGAGGTTCCCGATTTCAGCACCGTGAGCCGCCGACAAAAGCATCTCGCCGTGATGATTACAGCGAACACGACGACGTCCGGATTTCATTTGCTAGTCGATAGTACCGGCATCAAGATGTTGGGCGAGGGTGAGTGGAAAACGAAGAAGCATGGTGCCGACTACCGCCGCCAGTGACGCAAGGTGCACCTTGGAATTGATGCTACGACCTTGGAAATCCGGGCCATTGAGGTCACGGACAACGCCACCGGCGATGCGCCGATGCTGCCATGTCTTCTCGACCAGATTGGCGCCGACGAAGCCATCGAGAGCGTCAGTGGCGATGGCGCTTACGACACCAAGGCTTGCCATGAGGCCATTGCTCTACGTGGTGCACAGGCCATCATTCCAACACGCAAAAACGGCAAGCTGTTCGTTTGCTGGCCGGATTGACCCTCTCAGTTTGACCCTCCCTCCAGGTTCTCGCGAACGCCGCGACTCTGTCGTAAGACCCCTCGAATCCCAATTCCTTCAAGTCCTCATGGATCTGTTTCAGCGTACGCCGCTGCTTGCGTGATCGCGCCGCCTCGGTCTTCAGGAGCGCAGAAAGCTGGAACGCATATTTGTCGATGGCGCGGGTAGAGCGCCGCTCAGAGTAGGCTGGCTCAATGGTTTCCGATCGCAGATAGCGTCGGACGGTGTTTCTAGAGATGCCCAAACGCCTGGCGATCTCTCTCAAAGGGACCTGGTCGCGAATGTGCCAGCGTCGAATAATGCCTAGTAATGCCACGTCGATCACTCCAATTCCCCACTCAATGTCATGAGCAGGATTGTGTCTTATACGTGGGTCAGTTTCGTGTGCAAATTATGCGGTGAAGTGGGTCAGATTTAGCTGCAAATCAACAAGTCAACTGACTTTTCGCTCTATAACCATCCGCTGGATCGCAGCGATTCCAGCTTCCATCTTCTGACGTGCTGAACTGTTGGCCGAATGAATGAAGATAATTGGAGGATTAAGGCCGCGCAACGCGACCGCTTCCTCAATCCACAAGATAACGTCATACCCGGTGCCTCGTTCGTCATCGCCAAGATCATGGTCGAGGCTGATCTCGACAACCGCACCGGAGTTCAATAGTGATACTGCCTCATCAGGCCAGTACACTCGCGTCCACCCTTCAGGCGTATTTCGCTCATCGTCGAGGTAGACCCTCATTTCTTATACTCCGGAGATAGTGGCACGCGCGCCCGTGGTGATGATACCTGATGAGCCCCATTTGTTGGCGCCGAAGCGGCGAACTGTCTCCACCATTTGCGCCAGAAATCTATGCGCCAGTCACCGGCTCGGCTCGGCTCGAGATCGCGTCGGATGCAGGCCAATCAGGCCCCAGATTACGTCAGTGCAAGGGGATATGTCGCTTGCCGTGCATAGTGCAAGCTGTTGTGTCGTCCCGTGCAAAGCGATGTGTCGTTTAGAGTTCTAAGTAGTTGATTTGCATGATTCGCTGGTGCAAAGGGATGTGTCGTCCAACGGTCGGAATAGAAACTTGAACAGAGTAATAGAAACTTGAATGGACGATAAGGTCATTTTAATAACAACTTGTAAATACGATTGGACTGCGATCAGCGCAGGCACACTGCATGCGGCAAGGAGGACTATACGATCCCGGCATGCGGGCGCATATTGTCCCGATCGACAATAACGGTATCGATCCTGCCATCGGATTTTTATTCTTGCCCTCGAAGGGGTATTCGATACGGGCCTGGCCACGATGTTCGACAGCTTGAGCATAGCCAACGCCCTGGCGCAGGCGACGGGCATCGCGGCAGAGCCTTTCGAGATTAGCGTGGTGGGCGTGCGGGCTGAAGTACGCACGGCGCTGGGCATGCAAGTGCCTGTCTGCGCCATCGGCGATGCGCCTGCGCCGGACTGGGTCATCTTGCCGGCGCTCAACCACATGAACGCCGATACACTGGTACCGGTGCTTGGCCGTGACGATGTGATCGACGCCATGGCGGCCTTGCGTCGCTGGCATCGTGGAGGCGCCAGGGTTGCTGCGGCCTGTACGGGCACCTTCGTGCTGGCGGAAAGCGGCTTGCTCGACGGCCGCGCCGCCACCACCACCTGGTGGCTCTCTGCCTTGTTCCGGCAACGTTATCCGCAAGTGCACCTCGATGCCCATCGCATCCTTGTTCCCAGCGGCGGCGCGCTGACAGCCGGGGCGGCACTCAGCCACCTCGACCTGGCACTGTGTTTGATACGGAACAGCAACCCCGAGCTGGCAACGCTGGTGGCCAAATACCTGGTCTACGACACGCGGCTGTCGCAGAGCGTGTATGCGATTTCCGACCACATTGCCCATGCCGCCCCGCTGGTCGAGCGTTTCGACCGATGGGTGCGTGAACACCTGGGTACGGCGATCTCGCTCGATACGGTCGCCGACGCCCTGGCGACCAGCAAGCGCACCCTGACCCGGCACCTCAATGCCGTGTTTGGCAAGACACCCGTCGAGTACATCCAGGATCTGCGGGTGGAACGTGCCGTGCACCTGCTCAAGACCAGCAAGCTGACCGTTGACCGCATCGCCGAACAGGTTGGCTATGCGGACGGCGTGATCTTGCGCACCTTGCTGCGGCGCAGGATAGGCAAGGGCATCCGTGAGTTGCGGTCGTAATTGCTCCGTATTGATAACACGATGTAACTACTAATGATCCCCCATCGGTATTTATCCCACCTCGTCTCCGGCGTACAGTGAGCTCATCCGATCAGCATGGATCGGACTTCAGCGATCACTTACTTGGAGTTCATCATGACCCAGCAGCAAAAAACCATCATCGTCACCGGCGCCTCGCAAGGCATCGGTGCAGGCGTTGTCGAAGCATTTCTGAACCGCGGCTACAACGTGGTCGCCACTTCGCGCAGCATCAGCCAGAGCGGCGCTTTCGCGCCATCCGACAGACTGGCGCTGGTTGACGGCGATATCGCCGACGCCGCCACCGCAACCAGGGTTGTCGATACCGCCGTGCAAAAATTCGGTGGCATTGACGGCCTGGTCAACAACGCCGGCATTTTCATCGCCAAGCCTTTCCTCGACTACACCCAGGAAGATTTCAACGCGCTGGTGCGCACCAACCTGGAAGGCTATCTGTACGTCAGCCAGTTGGTGATCAGGCAGATGCAGGTCCAGCAGCGCGGCGGCAGCATCGTCGGCATCAGCAGCACCCTGGTCGATGCACCCAACACTGCGCTGACCGCCGCCGTGCCAATGATGACCAAGGGCGGCATGGACGCCGTCAGCCGCAGCCTGGCGTCGGAGTTCGCCAAGGACGGCATCCGCGTCAACGTGGTGGCGCCGGGCTCGGTCGACACACCGCTGCTGAAGGGCATACCGCACGACTTCCTGAAATCGCTGCACCCGCTGGGCACGATTTCCAGCGTAGCCGAAATTGCCGACGCGGTGGTCTACCTGACCGAAGCAAAACAAGTCACGGGCGAAGTGCTGCGCGTTGACGGCGGCGCCCATAACGGCAAGTGGTAAGTCTGCACTAAACGGTAACCATAGACGGAGTCGATCATGAGCACCAGCGCCAGCAGTCCCCTGGCAAAAACGGACAGCGACAGTTACGCGCAGCGTAATGCCCGCTATTGGCGGCGCAATCTGGCGATCTGCGTGTTTGGTTCCTTTACCACCCTGGTCAGCCTGACTTTATTGCTGCCCTTCCTGCCGATTTATGTCGAGCAACTGGGCGTGCATGGCAATGCCGCTATCGTCGAATGGTCGGGCATCGCCTTCGGCGCGACCTTCCTCGGCACCGGCCTCACGGCGCCGCTATGGGGCTATCTGAGCGACCGCTACGGCCGCCGGCCCATGCTGATACGCGCAGCCGTCGGCATGGCGCTGCTGATGCCCTTGATCGGCCTGGCGCATAATGTCTGGCAACTGGTGCTGCTGCGCCTGGCTGCGGGCTTGATCGGCGGCTACGCTTCTTCCGCCACGGTGCTGGTGGCCACCCAGACGCCGCGCGAGCAGGCCGGCTGGGCGCTGGGCATATTGTCGACCGGCGCCTTGTCCGGCGGCTTGATCGGACCCTTGATCGGCGGCTTGCTGCCCGGGCTGATCGGCATACGCCAGACTTTTTTCCTCGGTGGCGGCGTGATCGCGGTGGCCGCGCTGGTGACGATTGTGTTTGTTCGCGAAGACTTCCAGCCCGCGCCATCGACCGCAGTGCGCGCCGAACCGGTCAGGCTGGGCGGCGCGCTATGGCTGGTGGTGGCACCCATGTTCGGCACCGCCATGCTGGTGCTGTTTTCGAATATGTCGATCGAACCGATCATCACCGTTTATTTGCGCGAAATCGGTGTCGACCGCAGCCAGGTAGTGCTGTTCGCCGGTGTGGTGATGGCTGCTTCCGCCTTCGGGAGCCTGCTGATGGCGGCACGCCTGGGCCGCCTGGCTGACCGTATCGGCGGCGGAAAAGTGATTATTTATTGCCTGCTGGCAGCCGGCGCCTTGCTGATACCGCAAGCGTTTGTCACGCAATGGTGGCAACTGGTGGGCCTGCGTTTCCTGATGGGTATGGCGCTGGCCGGCTTGCTGCCATCGATCGCCAAAGTCATCCGCCAGTCGGTGCCGGAAAAAGCGCTCGGCAAGGTGCTCGGTTATTCGCAATCGTCACAATACGCAGGCCAGGTGCTGGGGCCATTGCTCGGTGGCGCCCTGGGCGGCACGGCAGGCATGCGTTCGGTATTTTTCCTGACCAGCGCACTGCTGCTGGCCGGCGCCGGCCTGAATTATCTGCTGCTGAACAAGACAGCCGTGCACGCCATCGAATAAACGAAAGAATGACTGCCATGGAAAACCAGAATCTTCATAATGCACGCCGCACCTGGCTGATCACCGGCGTCAGTTCCGGTCTGGGCCTGGCGTTTGCCCAGGCAGCATTGGCCGCGGGACATACCGTGATTGGCACCGTGCGCAAGGAAGCCGATGTCGCGCAGTTCGAGGAGCTGAGCGACGGACATGCCCATGCCATCGTGCTCGATATCAGCGACTTTGCGGCCATCGAACCAGCAGTAGCGCAAGCGGTGCAAGCCACCGGTCTGATCGATGTGCTGGTCAACAACGCGGGCTATGGGCATGAAGGCACGCTTGAAGAATCGCCGCTGGAAGACTTGCAGCGCCAATTCGATGTCAATGTGTTTGGCGCAGTGGCGATGATCAAGGCGGTCTTGCCGCAGATGCGGAAACGCCGCAGCGGCTGTATCGTGAACGTCACGTCGATGGCGGGCATTGCCGCACTACCGGGGATTGCCTATTACAGTGGCAGCAAGTTTGCACTGGAAGGCATCAGCGCATCGCTGGCGCAGGAAGTGGCGCCATTCGGCGTGCGGGTGATCGCGATGGCGCCCGGTTCCTTCCGTACCGACTGGGCCGGGCGCTCGATGGTGCGGGCGCATCGTCACATCGCCGACTATGACGCCTTGTTTGATCCCATCCGCGATGCGCGCAAGGCCAAGAGCGGCGTGCAGGCCGGCGCTCCCGAGAAGGCGGCGCAAGTCTTGCTGAAGATAGTGGAGGAGGAACAGGCGCCGCGGCATCTGCTGCTCGGCAGCGACGCCTTGAAACTGGTACGCGCCCGTATCGATGCGCTGAGCGCCGAACTCGACCAATGGGAACCAGTGACGCAATCAACCGATTATCTGCCGCTGCCCTGATAGAAATTTGACCTGGGCAAAGTTCTTTTCAAGTCCTTGCCTATCGTGCCCCTGGACTTATCAAGTTTGCATTATCATCCTTTATGATGTTGCCCGAAAGAATGCTTACGGGGACCAGCAGCCATCGCGGCTGCCATTTGAAAGGATGAATGATGTACAAGACGATCAGCGAAATGTTGCGGCATTTCAAGGAAGCCGTGCCATTCCGGCTGGTGCCAGCCATAATTTCCACGATAGTACTGATAACGCTGTTACTGCTGCCCACCCCGGATGGATTGACACCCAAGGCCTGGTCGCTGGTGGCAATTTTTCTCACCACCATCGTGGCGATTATTTTGAAGGTGATGCCGATCGGCGTGATGGCCATGATGGCCATCGTGATCGTGTCCCTGTCGCAAGTGACCTCGACTTCCTCGAAGGGCGCCATCACGGACGCCCTCAGCAGTTTTTCCAATCCGCTGATCTGGCTGATCGTGGTGGCCATCCTGATTTCGCGGGGCTTGAAGAAAACGGGGCTGGGCAGCCGCATCGGCCTGATGTTCATTTCACTGCTGGGCAAACGCACCATCGGCATCGGTTATGGCTTGAGCATCTGCGAGCTGGTGCTGGCGCCGTTTACACCCAGCAATACCGCGCGCGGCGGCGGCATCGTGCACCCGATCATGAAATCGATCGCCAATGCCTTTGACTCCGACCCGGCCAAGGGCACGCAAGGCAAGGTCGGTACTTACCTGGCGCTGGTCAACTATCACGCCAACCCCATCACCTCGGCCATGTTTTTGACAGCCACCGCACCGAACCCGCTGGTGGTCGATTATGTCGCCAAGGTCAGCAACCAGAGCTTTCACTTGAGCTGGACCACCTGGGCCCTGTGCATGCTGCTGCCGGGCCTGGTGTGCCTGCTGGTAATGCCATTAATCATCTATTGGCTGTCGCCGCCGGAACTGAAGGCCACGCCAAACGCCGTCGATTACGCGAAAAAGGAACTGACACAGATGGGGCCGCTGTCGCCCTCGGAAAAAGTCATGCTGGGCACTTTCGGCCTGTTGCTGGTGCTGTGGGCCAATGTGCCCGCCATGCTGTTCGGCCACGCTTTCTCGCTCGACCCCACGGTAGTGGCTTTTGTGGGCTTGTTCGTGCTGATCATTACTGGCACGATAGACTGGGACGACGTGCTTTCCGAAAAAAGCGCCTGGGACACCCTGGTGTGGTTTGGCGCACTGGTGATGATGGCCGAACAGTTGAACAAGACGGGCGTGATCGCCTGGTTCTCGGCCGGCATGAAGGGCGCGATTGTATCGAGCGGCATGGACTGGCTGCCGATTGCCTCGGTACTGGTGCTGGTGTTCGTGTTTTCCCACTATTTCTTTGCCAGCACCACCGCCCATATCAGCGCCATGCTGCTGGCCTTCCTGACGGTGGGCGCGCAGCTGATACCGCCCGAATACATGGTGCCCTTCATGCTGATGATGACGGCCGGCTCGGCCATCATGATGACTCTGACCCATTACGCCACGGGCACTTCGCCCATCATCTTTGGCAGCGGTTACGTGACCATGGGCGCCTGGTGGCGCGTGGGCTTCGTGATGTGCCTGGTCGAACTGCTGATCTTTGCCGTGATCGGCACGAGCTGGTGGAAGCTGCTGGGATACTGGTAAAAGGTTGCTAAAAAATATCAAAAAAACGGGCGGATCTGCAATTCACCCCCCGTTTTTCGCAGTTCATCGCATTTCTACTCAGCAGGCATATCAGCTTTGCTACATTCTCATCGACAGCACGGCAGCAGCAAAGCTGCAGCCGGCTTTTTTATCTGTGAAGACCAAAAACAATCATAAATAAAGGATTTACCATGCGTAC
Organism: Janthinobacterium silvisoli; assembly: GCF_014200725.1. Classification (GTDB taxonomy): domain Bacteria; phylum Pseudomonadota; class Gammaproteobacteria; order Burkholderiales; family Burkholderiaceae_D; genus Janthinobacterium. The sequence continues at coordinate 224,387 of NZ_JACHCL010000007.1, read as the reverse complement.
TTTGCTGGCCCTGTGCTGCGCCGCCGCCCTGAGCGGCTGCATCATCATCACTCCCAACGATGGCGAGATCCGCTACAGCAGTGATGCAGGCAGTACGGCAGGCAACCAGCAAACCATCCGCGACGAACGTCCCGTCAGCAGTGTGAATGGACTAGACATCGATATGATGACGCGCACCGACCTCAGGATTGAAGTGCGCGTGGGCCCGGCGCCATCGCTGGCAATCGAAGCGGACAGCAATCTGCAGCCGCTGATTCATAGCAATGTCAACGGCGACACCCTGCGCATCTGGAGCGACAAGAGCCTGCGTAGCAGCAATGGCATCACCATCGTCTACACCACACCGCAATTGAACAAAATCAGTGTTTCCGGCCCAGGCCACCTGGTCGCCACCGGCTTGAATGGCCAGGACTTGAGCCTGGTGCAGCGCGGCTCCCTGAAAAGCGAATTGTCAGGCACGGTAGCGCGCCTCGATATCGCCAACTACGGCTCGGGCGCCATCAATGCAACGGCACTGAGCAGTGGCAATAGCGACGCCGTCGTCAATGGCTCCGGCCGCATCAACCTGGGCAATGTGCATGGCGAGCGCGTCAACATCGCCGTGAATGGTTCGGGCAGCATCAGCGTCAGCGGCGCCGTGCAGCGCCTGGATGCCAACCTGAACGGTTCGGGCAATCTCAATCTGGCGACCTTGAACAGCGACATCGCCTACCTGGCCAGCAACGGCTCCGGCAACATCGACGCCACCAGCCTGAAAGAAGTCAACGCACGCGCCTCTGGCTCGGGCCGCATCAGCGTGCACGGTGATCCGGGCAAGAAAACACTGTCGGGCACGCGCGTCAGCATCGTGCGCTAAGCCTGCTTGAGCAGCGCCGGAATCAGCATGACCTTCCTCATTACCTGGCTGTTGCTGACGGCTGCCTTCGTGGCCGTGAACGCCTGGGCGGCATTGCGCCGCCCCATGTGTTTCCTGTACTTGCTGCCCTTCACCGCACTGGTATTCGCGGTGGGTATCTTCCATCTGGCAGGCAGCGTGGGCCTGCTTGCCCGGCTGGTCCTGGCGCTGATCGCCTTCTGCCTAGCTCTATGGGCGACCGTGCGCCTGTGCGTCGTCCTCACCGAACGGCGCGCATGCAGTGAAGGCCAGCTGCCGCGCTGACGCTCATCAGTCAAAAAAGCGGCGCGGCTTGTTATACTATCGGCCCCTCACCCGCTTTCCTGATAAACCCGATGCCGCCATCCGCCACCCTGGCATGCCGCCCGTCCTGCGGCGCCTGCTGCACCGCGCCCTCCATCACCAGCCCCATTCCCGGCATGCCGAATGGAAAGCCCGCCGGCGTACGCTGCGTGCAATTGGCCGATGACAACCGCTGCCTAATCTTCGGCCAGGCAGCGCGGCCAGCATTTTGCGGCGGCTTGCAACCGTCCGAGGAAATGTGTGGCGACAGCCGGGAATATGCGGTGCACTGGCTAGGGGAGCTGGAGCGGTTGACGGCGCCAGTTTGATGCGTCAAAGGCCGGGCAGCATGCGCTCCAGCACGGTTTCGAGCTCCGCCAAGCTGGTGCTGGTGGCGGGAAGTATGGTCGCTGCCAGACTGGCACAATCGAGCTCGACCTTGATGCTTTCCGGCCGATGATTGCCAGGATATTTCCTCAAGGATAAGCGCACCTTGGTATCGGAAATCCAGTGATCGGCATCCACCGACCAGCGCGGTTCCCTGAAGACAAACAAGGCAGCATCGCGCTGCACGTCCCATAGCTGCGGGCTCAGCACCCACTGCGAATTGGCCGCTTCCCACGCATGAGCTTTCAACGCAAAACGTTGATTGGGCGAAGTCGATAGTGTTTCCATGGCTGCCATTATATGGCGGGGCGCCCATCAATAAACACGCGCTGGCGCGGCTGATCAGCGCCACTTTCCAGAAGACGCTTCCTCGCGCATGCGCTGGTATTCTATCAACAGCCCCACCGCCGTATAGGCCGCCAGTGCGATCAGGGAATCGCGCACGTCGCCCAGACCAAGCGTGCCGTTGCGCTGCCAGTGCATGGTATTGAGTACCACCAGCAAGCCGAGCACGCCCCATCCACCTCGGCGCACGGCGCGAAACAACAAGTTTTTCGCGGTAGCGATATTTAAAAACATGATGCTCTCTCGACAGTCATTCCAATCTCACAACTCTAGCAGTAATTTATCTTCGTATGAAAAAATTTGGACAGGAAGGTCATCACGCTTGACTCGATATGCACGTTTGCGTATATTTACACTCATTCGTGCACGTTTATATAAATCATGACTTCTACCCTGCTTCTCAAACAACGCCAGACCCTGATCCAGCAACAGTTGTTGGCCGATGGCCGCGTGCTGGCGCTCGATCTGGCGCGCCAGCTCGATGTGTCGGAAGACACGATACGGCGCGACCTGCGCGAAATGGCCGCTGCCGGGCTGTGCCAGCGCGTGTATGGCGGCGCCCTGCCGTTGTCACCCGATGGCGGCACCCTGAGCCAGCGCAAGCATGAAGCCCCCGAACGCAAGGCCAGCCTGGCGCAGGCGGCCGTTACGCTGGTGCGCGCGGGACAAGTGCTGTTTATCGACGCTGGATCGACCAATCTGGCAATTGCCAGCGCGCTACCAAAGTTAGCACTCACTGTCATCACCAATGCCCCGTCGATCGCCATGGCACTGATGGAACGCAACGAGATTGAACTGATCATCGCTGGCGGCAGAGTCGACCGCCGCGCCGGCGCCAGCCTGGGTCCGCAAGCGTTGCGCACGGTCGAGCGCATGCGTCCCGACCTGTGTTTCCTCGGTGCTTGCGGCGCCGATGTGGACGCGGGCGTGACGGCATTCAACTATGACGAAGCCGAGTTCAAGCGCAGCATCGCCGGCGCCAGCAAGGCCGTGGTGGTGGCTGCCACCAGCGACAAGCTGGGCACGGCCGCGCCGTTTGGCGTGCTGGCCACCGGCCTGCTGCAGCATCTGGTACTGGAAGCGGACGCCGATGCGGTGCACGCGGATGCGTTTGAACGGCTGGGCGTGCACGTCCTGCGCGCGCGCAAGTAATCTGCAAGTCATCTCTAACCCTCTCACTGAAAAGTCCGTCATGCAACTTACCGGTACCCTGCAACAACGCGCCACGCGCCTGGTCTTCTTTGCGGCCGGCTTCGGCATGGCCGCCTGGGCTCCACTCGTGCCTTATGCCAAGTCACGCCTGGGCATGGATGAAGCCACCCTGGGCTTTTTACTGCTGTGCCTGGGCGGCGGCTCCCTGTGCGCCATGCCGTTTACAGGCGTGCTGGCGGCCCGCTTTGGCTGCCGCAAAGTCATCCTCGCCGCTGGCGTGCTGTTCATCGCGATCCTGCCGGGCCTGGCATTGGCCAATACTCCCATCGAGCTGGGCCTGGTGCTGCTGCTGTTCGGCGCCGCCATGGGCACTTTTGACGTGGCCATGAATATCCAGGCCGTGTTTATCGAAAAAGCCAATGGCGGTTCGATGATGTCGGGCTTCCACGCCTTGTTCAGCGTGGGCGGTTTTGCCGGCGCCGGCTTCATGGCCCTGCTGTTATGGCTGGGCCTGACGCCAGCATTATCGTGCGTGGTGATGATGGTGCTGCTGTGCGCCATCCTGGCCGCGGCGCAAACGCATCTGCTGCCGACGGTATCGACCCCCGGTGAAAAAACGCCGCTGTTCGTCCTACCGCATGGCGCCGTGATCCTGATCGGCCTGATGTGCTTTATCGTCTTCCTGGCCGAAGGCGCCATCCTCGACTGGAGCGCCCTGTTCCTGACCACCACGCGCGGCATGGCCGAAGCACAAGGCGGCCTGGGCTATGCAGCCTTCGCCATCGCCATGACCCTGGGCCGCTTCACCGGCGACAAGGTGGTGCGCCGCTTTGGCGGCAAGCGGGTACTCACCCTCGGTGGCCTGTGCGCAGCCAGCGGCTTCTTCCTGGCAGTGATCGCGCCAGTCGCCAACGTGGCGCTGGTCGGTTTTGTCTTGATCGGCCTGGGCGCCGCCAATATCGTGCCGATCTTGTTTACCGCCGCCGGCAGCCAGAAAGCCATGCCGCCCAGTCTGGCCGTGGCCGCCATCACCACCATCGGTTATGCGGGCATCCTGGCCGGTCCGGCCGTGATCGGTTTCGTGGCCCATGCGACAAGCCTGAACATTTCCTTTACCATCCTGGGCGCCGCCCTGCTGCTGGTTGCCGCCAGCTCGCGCCTGGTCACAGCGTCCAAATCGGCTGCCTGAGCCATCCCCTGACTGGCGGCGACGGTAAAAAACCGCGCCAGCCAGCGCCTGAACCACGACCGCGAGGCTCTCTCGTGGTAAGCTTCGACCCCGCGCAACATGCAAACGTTGCGCGGTGACCCCTCCCTGTCATGTATACCCATTCAGTTCGGATAGTTCAGATATCGCCATGGCCTTGATCAATATGCCGTGGCCATGTCGGCCCGTTTTTGCGGGCAGAATAAGGCACTATGAATCAAGATCTTAACGAGCGCGCGCTGCATTTGCTGCAAACCGTTTTTGGCTACCCTGCCTTCCGTGGCCAGCAGGCTGACATTGTCGACCATGTCAGCCATGGCGGCGACGCACTGGTACTGATGCCTACCGGCGGCGGCAAGTCGCTGTGCTACCAGATCCCCGCGCTGCTGCGCGATGGCGTCGGCGTGGTCGTCTCACCGCTGATCGCGCTGATGCAGGACCAGGTCGACGCTTTGGAAGAAGTCGGCGTACGCGCCGCCTTTTTGAATTCCACGCAAACCTACGAAGAAGCCAGCCGCATTGAGCGTCTGGTGCGCACCGGCCAGATCGACGTGGTGTATGTGGCGCCCGAACGACTGATGACGCAGCGCTGCCTGGACCTGTTCCAGGCCTCGAAAATTTCCCTGTTCGCCATCGACGAGGCGCATTGCGTAGCCCAGTGGGGCCACGACTTCCGCCCGGAATACATCAAGCTGTCGGTGCTGCACGAGCAATTCCCGGACGTGCCGCGCATCGCCCTGACGGCCACCGCCGATCCGCAAACGCGCGCCGAAATCGCCATGCGTCTGCAGCTCGACGACGCGCGCCAGTTCGTCTCCTCGTTCGACCGCCCGAATATCCGCTATCAGATAGTGGAAAAGGCCAACGGCCGCAAGCAGCTGCTCGACTTCATCAACACCGAACACCCAGGAGACTGCGGCATCGTGTATTGCCTGTCGCGCAAAAAGGTCGAAGAGACAGCCGACTTCCTGAACGAAAACGGCATCCGTGCCCTGCCCTATCACGCCGGCATGGAGTACGCCAAGCGCAGTGCCAACCAGGCGCGCTTCCTGCGCGAGGAAAACATCGTCATGGTCGCCACCATCGCCTTCGGCATGGGTATCGACAAACCCGATGTGCGCTTCGTGGCCCACCTGGATCTGCCAAAAAGCATCGAGGGCTATTACCAGGAGACGGGGCGCGCCGGCCGCGACGGCATGGCCGCCAATGCCTGGATGGCGTACGGCCTGCAGGACGTGGTGCTGCAGCGGCGCATGATCGATGAATCGGAAGCCGACGAAACCTTCAAGCGCGTACTGGGCGTGAAACTGGACGCCATGCTGGGCTTGTGCGAAACCTTAAGCTGCCGCCGCATGCGCTTGCTCGAATACTTTGGCCAGCCCGCCACGCCCTGCGGTAATTGCGATACCTGCCTGGTGCCGCCCATTTCCTTCGATGGCACGGTGCCTGTACAAAAACTGCTGTCGGCGATTTACCGCGTCGACCAGCGCTTTGCGGGCGGCCACGTGATCGACGTGCTGCGCGGCGTGGAATCCGAACGCATCAAGACCTGGCACCACGATTCATTATCCGTTTTCGGCATCGGCGCCGACCTGGGCGAAGCGGAATGGAAAGCGATTTTGCGCCAGGCCATCGCCCTGGGCCTGGTCTCGGTTGACCATGAACAATACAGCTCGCTGAAACTGACGGACGCCTCGCGCCCCGTGCTCAAGGGCGGCCAGAAGGTGCAGCTGCGCCAGTACCAGAAACCGGTGAAAACCACCAAGCGCAGTACCAGCGTGGCGAAGGGCTACGTGGAGACTGATTTGTCAGCCAGCGAACAAGCCATCTTCGACAAGCTGCGCTGGTGGAGGGTGGAGACGGCGCGTACCCACAATGTGCCGGCGTATGTGATCTTTGTCGACGCCACCCTGCGCGAAATCGCCAAGGCCAAGCCGACTTCGCTGGAACAGATGCGCGGCGTGAGCGGCGTAGGCGAGAAAAAGCTGGCTTCGTATGGCGACGAGATCGTGGCCATGATTCTGGAGATGATTTGATGGAGTCACTATCCCCCAGCCTGATCTACCAGGCTGTGGAAATCCTCGGTGAGAACGAGGATGCCAGCGAGGCCGAAGAAGCGCAGCTACGCGCTCTGGTAAGCGAGGAAATCACGGTACGCCGCCTGGCTGACGTGATTCCCGAAGCATTCGGCATGATGGTCGCTGCGCATCTGAGTGGCGCGGAAAACCTGAGCTTGCCCGATACTTTTTCGGCACAGGACGAGTCGGGCGCGTGGCTGGCATTCCCTTTGCAGCAGGAGCCTATCTTCATCGTCGCGGTCGACATTGCCAGTCACATCATCCATAACGGCCCACGTCATTACCTCAAAAACATCGCCGACCGCAGCTCCGTGCTGGCCGCTGTCAGCCAGGCACTGAACGCCGGCAACAGCCTGGACGGCACCACACTGGGCAGCCCATCGTTTTTCGGCTTGCCCGCTTCGTTATACCAGACGGCAGAATAAAAAACGGCGCCTGATCTGCATCAGGCGCCGCAACTGACTACTATCCCCTTAAAACATGTGCATGATGCCGGCTGAAGTACCCGTCTGGCTGCGCTGGTTCAAGCGCGTCGTGCCGCCGGTGGCAAAGCCGCCGTCAAACTTGTTGCGGTCGATCTCGGCGTATAGCACGGTACGTTTCGACAGGTCGTAACGCAGACCCAGCATGTACAAATCCTTCTTGCCGTCGCCAGCGGCCACGGTGGCGCTGGCCTTGCGGTTATGCACCTTGTTGCCATACCATGCGCCCGTCACGTTGAAGCGCTGGCTGACTTGATAGCTGAGGCCTGTCCAGCGCCAGGTGGCACGGTCGTCACGGGGTATGATGGTGGCCTGCTTTTCATCGGCATAACCGAGCGACAGCGTGACCGGCCCGAACGCGTAGGCGCCGCCCACCGCGACATGGCTGTAATCCTTGTACACAGGCACCGCGGTAGTTCCCACGTTTTCCTTGGACTTCGTGTACGAGGCGCCCAGCTTCAACGGACCACGCGAATACACCGTGCCGACAGCCTTGGCCGTACCGCTGCTGTTATCGCCTGCCACTTCGCCGGCTGCATACTCGGCACGCACCGTGAATTCATTGAAGCGGCCCGTGTATTGCACATCATTGCTATGGCGTGTGCCGGCCGTCGACGACAACGCATAGGTGATGCTTGGGTAGCGATAGACGAAGGGGTCGAAAGCGAGGATGGTTTTATAGGCCACCGTGTATTGGCGGCCCAGGTCGATGGCGCCCCAGGCGTTTTCCAGGCCGACGCGCGCTTCGCGCTGGAACAGCGCGCCGGTGGTGTTGTTCAAGGCGCCGGTGGCCGTATTAAAACCCGACTCCAGCAGGAAGTTGGCCTTCAGGCCACCACCCAAATCTTCGCTGCCCTTGAAGCCGAGCCGGTTGGAGCGGAAAGTGCCGTTCGATCCCATCGTCACGACACTGTCGCCAGCCTGGTTGACGTTGGTCTTGTTGCGCAGGCCGGCGTCGACCGAACCGTAGATTTCCACGTTCGATTGGGCCAGCACGAGGCCAGGCATACCGCCCAGCAGGGCGATGCCGATGATTGCATATTTCATGTTGTCTCCTGTTTTTTTATGGTGCTGCCGAGGGCCTATGGCTGGCCCTTTCGTGCAACGGTTTATGACGCTTTATTTGCGTGGGTTGACTCTCGAAAAAAGGGATTGAGGAACAAAACCGGTCTTGATATGGCAGCCGCCACCAAACTGCTGCGACTGTTTGACGCAGTCCGCCGCGATACTGTCCGGCGTCGGTTTCTTGCCCTTGTCGATCCACGCCGACAAGCTGTCGAACACCGCCGCATACTCGGCGTCGGCCAGCTTGCTGTGATCGTGCTCGTCGCTGAATACCTGCACCAGCTTGTCGCCGTGGCCAGCCTGCCGCAGCAGATTGCGGTATTCGCTTTCATACTCGACCAGCGCCGTCGGATCGTCGATTGCATGCAGGCTGATAGCCGGTACATTCAAGGTGCCAGCCATGTCGGAATCGTGGGCCAGATCCGCTACCGCCTGCGGGTCGGCGTCGAAGCGCTGCACGCCGCGATTGAGCGCCGCATCGTCATGCGAACCGTGATACACCACGCCCCGGTTCGAGAAAGGATTGCGCCCGCCCAGCACGCGCTGAACCAGATCGCGGAAGGTGAATGTCGCCCAGTTCAGGTGCGACACCAGGGTGCGTTCAGGGATGCGGATCACGCCCAGGATATCGTCCAGATTGCGCTGCTGCTGCGCTGTGCGGCTGGCCGCTGGCAAGGCCACGCCGGTGCATTCATTGACCCTCGCCGCCAGCTCCTTCGATTTCATTGTCGAGTCAAGCGGCAAGCCCATCCACAATGGATATTGCGGCTCGTCCGGGCGCGGGTGATTGCCGCAGTAATACTGGTAGACGGCGCGCAGATCAGCGCGGTGCAGATAATTGAGACTGCCGCCACCCAGCATGCCATTGGTCAGCACCATGCCGTCATACTGCTTGCCATACAACTCGATGCCCTTGGCCGCCACATTGCCGCCCCAGGACTGGCCATGCAAGATGCTGCGCGCAGGCTGGCCGAAGCGGGCCACGAAAATCTGGCGCAGGTTTTCAGTATCCTCGGCCGCCATGCGCACGCCGTAACCGGGGCGGCGATAGGTCGAACCGGCCCAGGCATAACCCTGGCGCACCGTCACGGCAAAGCGCTGCAAGTCTTCGATATTGCTCTCTTGCGTGATGGCCGACAGGCGTGGACCACCGTGGCTGTGCATGATCAGGGTGTGGTTCCACTGTTTCGGCATCGCGATCCAGTAAAAAGCACCGTTCGCATCTTGCCCCTTGTAGCACTGCGCCACCGGGTCCAGGCCGGCCGGGCAGGAAGCCGCCGTTTGCGCCGTGGCCACTGATGCACTCAGGCTCAATGTCACGCCAAGTGCCATACCAAAAATACGTTTCATGCAGGTCTCCGATAGTCTTTGATAAACATGGTAGGGAGTTTTAAACCTAATGTAAAATATCTTGACTCACGCATTCCCATACTAAAAAAATATAACGATGGGGTATCACCCCAAGAGACCATCATGGAACTGAGACACTTGCGTTACTTCGTCGTCGTCGCCGAAGAAGGCCATTTCACGCGCGCAGCAGAACGGCTGGGCATGCAGCAGCCGCCTTTGAGTCTGCAGATACGCGCACTGGAAAACGAACTGGGTTTTGAGCTGTTCCGGCGCCACCCGAAAGGCGCCGAACTGACGGCCGGCGGCCATGCTTTCTTGAAGGAGGCGCACGCTACGCTCGACGGTTTGCAGCAAGGTACAGCGCGGGCCGCACAGGCGGCGCGCGGCGCGGCTGGCAAGCTGTCGATCGGCTTTACCAGTTCTGCCGCGGCCCACCCCTTGATCCCGAAAATCGTGCGCGCCTACCGCGCCGCTTGGCCCGATGTCAGCCTCGATTTCACTGAAGACAATGCGGCGCAATTGAGCGAGGCGGTGGCGGCCGGCAAAGTCAACGTGGCCTTTTTGCGCCTGCCTGTCAGCCGTCCGCCGGGCGTGCTGTTCGCCCATTTGCAGGAAGAGGAAATGCTGCTGGTACTGCCTAGCGGCCACCACGCGCTACCGCTCAAGCGCGGCAAGAATGCACCGACCGTGGCGCTGGCCAGCTTGAAAAATGAGCCGTTCATCCTGGTGCGCCGGCATGGTGCGCCGGGCATGTATTCGAACCTGATGGATGCCTGTTTGCGGGCCGGTTTCACGCCATCGAAGGTGATCGAAGTCGAACGCATGCTGACCAATATCAGCCTGGTCGCGGCCGGTGCCGGCGTGTCGGCCGTGCCCGCGTCAATGAAGGGTTTTCATGCCGACAGCGTGGTGTATTGCAAGATCGCCGATGCCGGTCCGGGTCTCAGCGCACCGCTGACCCTGGCCAGCCGCGAACACGATATTTCACCGGCCGCGCGCCACTTCATGGACTTGACGCGGCGCGTGCTGGCAGGTGACGCTGCATGAAGCTGGCGACGCTGCGCAGCCCGTTTTTCCTGATTCTGGCGGCGATTGCCTGCGGTATCCTGTTCGGCCTGTGGAAGCCACCGCTGGCGGTCGCCATGCACCCATTGGGCACCATCTTCATCACCATCATCAAGGTGATGGTGGTGCCGCTGATTTTCCTTACCGTCAGCGGCGGCATCGCCGGCATCGGCAAGCTGAAACAACTGGGGCGTATCGGCATCAAGGCGCTGCTGTATTTCGAAGCCTTGTCGGCCCTGTCACTGATGACGGGCATCGCCGCCGCGCTGCTGCTGCGGCCAGGCAGGGGTTTCCATATCGATGCCGACATGCCGGCACGCGCCGCACAGCCGCCGGCACTGGCTGCCGCCATCGGCGATGCGCTCACCCACAGCCCCTTGCTGCAGGCGCTGATGCTGGCGCTGGCCTGCGGCACCGTGCTGGCGCTGCTGGGGCAGCGCGGCCAAGGTTCCACCCAATTATGCGAACGGGCGGCCCAGGCCTTGCTGGCTGCGCTCAAAGTCGTGCTGAAGGCAGCGCCGTTGGCGGCCTTCGGTGCAGTCTCCTGGTCGGTGGGAAAATACGGCCTGGTGTCGGTCACGCCGCTGCTCAAACTGCTGGCCGCGCTGTACCTGGCGACGGCAGTATTCGTGCTGCTGGTGCTGGGTACAATCTGCCGTGCTTGCGGTTTTTCCGTGCTGCGTTTTATCGCCTACATCAAGGAAGAATTATTGATCGTGTTCGGCACCGCATCCTCGATCACGGCGATGGCGCCCCTGATGGAAAAAATGGCGCGCGCGGGCTGCCCCGCGCCGGTGACCGGCCTGGTGATACCGGCCGGTTATTCCTTCAATCTGAACGGCAGCAATATCTACCTGGGCCTGGCGCTGGTGTTCCTGGCACAAGCGCTGGACATCACGCTCAGCCCGACCCATTTGCTATCCATCGTGGCGCTGGCGATGATCACCTCCAAGGGTGCCAGCGGGGTCGCCGGTTCCGCCTTTGTCGCGCTGGCGGCAACCCTGGTCGCGGTACCGGAAATTCCCGCTTCCAGCCTGCTGTTCATCGTCGGCATCGAGCGTTTGCTGAAATGCCGGCCCTTGGGCAATTTGACCGGCAATGGCGTGGCCTGCCTGGCGATCGCTGCATGGGATGGGCAACTGGACCGCAGCAAACTACGCGCCTGCGGCCTGGCACGCTGAAACTACAGCGCCAGCTTTGCTTTTAGTCCCCAGGCGGCGTACCATCACGCGATGGAAACCAAATGGCTAGAAGACTTCATTTCACTCGCTGAAACGCATAATTTCAGCCGCTCGGCGGCCCTGCGCCATGTCACCCAACCGGCCTTCTCGCGCCGCATCCAGTCGCTGGAAAACTGGCTCGGTATCGACCTGGTGGACCGCACCTCGTATCCCACGCGATTGACGCCAGCTGGCGCCGTGTTTTACGAGCAGGCGCTGGAAATGCTGGGGCAGATCAATGGCGTGCGGGCGCTGTTGCGCGGCAAGCGCGCAGCTACCCAAACCAGCGTCGATTTCGCCGTGCCGCATACGCTGTCGCTGACCTTCATGCCGAAATGGCTGACCGAACTGGAAGAAGGTTTTGCGCCGATCAACAGCCGTTTGATGGCCCTGAACGTGCACGATGCGGTGCTGCAGCTGGTCGATGGCGGCTGCGACCTGCTGCTGTGCTACCACCATCCGCGCCAGCCGGTGCAACTCGATCCGGGACGCTACGACATGCTGGTGATGGGCCGCGAAACCCTGCGCGCCTATGCCCGCTGCGGCCAGGACCGGGTGCCGGACTTCGTCTTGCCCGGCACCGCCCGTGATCCGCTACCCTTCCTGTCCTACACCAGTAACGCCTATCTGGGGCGCATGGTGGAATTGCTGGTGGCCGACGCCAAGACACCGCTGTTTCTCGACACCTGCTACGAAACGGATATGGCCGAAGGCTTGAAGATGATGGCGCTGGAAGGACGCGGCATTGCCTTTTTGCCTGAATCGGCCGTCATGCGCGACGTCAAATACAAGCACCTGGCGCGCGCCGACGGCGGCGAACCGGGATGGGAAATCGAGCTGGAAATCCGTCTCTACCGCGAACGCCCGTCAAGCCTGCGCCCTGGCAAGCCTATCGTGGAAAGCCTGTGGCAATACCTGGTGCAGTCGCAGGACGGCAAGCCACGCCGCCGCAAATCACGCGCCGCCACGCCTTCAGTTCCAAAGCTCTGACAACTATGCAATAAATGCATAACCGGATGCGCACAAAGCATTGGCCGGGGCATGAGGTGTTCGCCTACGATGCGGTTCCGCTGCGCGCAGCTACATCCTTGCTGCGCCTCTAAACGTATTCGTATTGTCCAGGAGCTTTTTAGCATGACCAGCAAGCACGCACTTCCTTCCTACCTGAATCCTGAAGACCTGGGCCCATGGGGCGTCTACCTCGAGCAGATCGACCGCGTTACGCCTTACCTGGGCAACCTGTCGCGCTGGGTAGAAACGCTGAAGCGTCCCAAGCGCATCCTGACGGTCGACGTGCCTATCGAGCGCGATGACGGCACCATCGCCCACTACGAAGGCTACCGCGTGCAGCACAATCTGTCGCGCGGCCCTGGTAAAGGCGGCGTGCGCTTCCACCAGGACGTGACCCTGTCGGAAGTGATGGCGCTGTCGGCCTGGATGACGGTCAAGAATGCAGCAGTCAACGTGCCATACGGCGGCGCCAAAGGCGGTATCCGTGTCGATCCGAAGACTCTGTCGAAAGGCGAACTGCAACGCCTGACCCGCCGCTACACGAGCGAAATCAGCATGATCATCGGCCCGAACAAGGATATTCCGGCGCCGGACGTCAACACCAATGAACAAGTCATGGCGTGGATGATGGACAGCTACGCCATGATCGGCGGCAATATGTCGACCGGTGTGGTCACCGGTAAACCGATCTCGCTGGGCGGCAGCCTGGGTCGCCGCGATGCGACCGGCCGTGGCGTGTACGTGGTCGGTTGCGATGCCGCCGTCAAGGTCGGCATGGCAATCGAAGGCGCGAAAGTGATCGTGCAAGGTTTCGGCAACGTGGGCGGCGTGGCTGCACGCATGTTTGCTGAAGCTGGTGCAAAAATCGTCGCCGTGCAAGACCACAAAACCACTGTGGTACACGCCGGCGGCCTGGACATCCCACGCTTGCTGGCCCACGTGGCCGAAGCAGGCAGCGTTGAAGGCTTCCCTGGCGCCGAGGCATTCCTGCCACGCGAAGATTTCTGGGGCATCGACAGCGACATCCTGATTCCAGCCGCGCTGGAACAGCAGATCACTGCCGAACGCGCACAAAAAATCCGCGCCAAGATCATCCTGGAAGGCGCCAACGGCCCGACCCTGCCAGCAGCGGACGACATCCTGACCGAGCGTGGCGTATTGATCGTGCCAGACGTGCTGGCCAACGCCGGCGGCGTGACCGTCAGCTACTTTGAGTGGGCGCAAAACTTCTCGAGCTTCTTCTGGACCGAAGAAGAAATCAACAGCCGCCTGACCCGCATCATGCGCGAAGCGTTCGACGCGGTATGGCAAGTGTCGCAAGAGAAGAAAGTATCGATGCGCACCGCCACGTTTATCCTGGCATGCACGCGCGTGCTCCAGGCGCGCGAAGTACGCGGCCTGTACCCTTAATGGCTGCCTGAGAAAAAGCCCAGAGCGTTGTTGCCTGCCCCTCGCCGTACTGACGTACTGTCTTCGGGGCCGCGCCTAACCCTGGGCATTTTTCAGGCGCCATTTGCCAGTTGGTGAATAACTAGCTGCAAAAAAAATCCCGCTCACTTTATCGTGAAGCGGGATTTTTTATGGGTGCTTGCTTTGTGCTGCCGGATTATTTTTTGATAAATACCAGATCCCACACGCCGTGGCCCAGTTTCAGGCCGCGGTTTTCAAACTTGGTCAGCGGGCGGTAGGCTGGCTGTGGGGCGTAGGCTTCGGCGCTGTTTTGCAGTTGCGGCTCGGCGCTTAATACCTCCAGCATTTGTACCGCATAGTCTTCCCAGTCGGTGGCGCAGTGCAGATAGCCGCCCGGCGCCAGGCGATCGGTCAATGGCTTGACGAACGGTGACTGGATCAGGCGGCGCTTGTTATGGCGCGCCTTGTGCCATGGATCGGGGAAGAATACGTGGATACCGGCCAGCGAGTTGGCAGGAATCATATGCGTGAGCACTTCCACGGCATCGTGCTGCAGCAGGCGCAGATTCGTCAGCGATTCTTCGCCGATCAGTTTCAGCAGGCTGCCCACGCCGGGCGTATGCACTTCCACGCCGATGAAATCCTTTTCCGGCATGGCCTTGGCGATATGCGCGGTCGTCGCGCCCATGCCAAAGCCGATTTCCAGGATCACGGGCGCCTTGCGGCCAAATACCTGTTCAAAATCCATCGATTCCTTGGCAAACGGCAGCAGGAATTGCGGCCCCAGCGTTTCAAGCGCGCGCGCCTGCGCGACGGACAAGCGCCCTGCGCGGGTAACGAAACTGCGGATGCGGTGTTCGGTCGGATCGTACATCATCGGCCGCGCCGGGCCGTTAGCTGGGGTATCAGAAGACATGGAAATGAAGAAAACGTACAGGATAAGAAAAAGCCGTGCGGGACACACCTCGGCAAACCGTCAGCTTGCTTGGCGCCATCATGCGCAGCAGCCTGGTCGAGGCGCCCCAAGGCGCAGGCTGCATTATAACAGCCGCGCTATCGCCCAAACCGCCTCAGTTCCCCATTGAAAACATGGCGCGCAGCCTGCATTGCATTTTCCCGCCATGGTTTCCAGCACTTATAAGTTCATGAATGTCAACAGATTGTCATATATGTATTGTAATATCAAGCCGATATTGTTTCCCATGGGAATTATTTCACTTGCTTTTACGCCTGCGCTACGGGTCGCAGCACTTCACTTACATAAGAGGAAATATGATGAACCAGACGTTCGATGACAAGAGTTTCAAGCTTCCCAAGTTTCTAAAAACCACCTTGGCGGCCATTCCGCTATCGCTACTGGCGCTGCATGCCCTGGAGGTACGGGCCGATGAGCTTCCACGCTGGGATACGGCGATTACGAAATACAATGAAAAACAAGTACGCAACTTCCATCCCGTATTCGATTTCGACTCCGATGGCTGTTATCCGGCGACGCCCTTCGACCGCAATGCGAACTTGCGCCAGAATCCCGGCCGCAACGCCACCGCCTCGCTGTCGGGCAACTGCCAATATAGCCATTGGGGCGTGTATGCCAACACGATACACCGTCAATTGTGCAAGGCAACGGACGAAGGCGGCAACAAGGTCGAACGTTGCGCGCACTTTTATGAGCTGTACTTCGAAAAAGACCAGGCGGTCGGCCTGACCTTCCTGGGCGGCCACCGCCATGACGTGGAAACCGTCATCGTGTGGACCGGCAAAATCAATGGCCAGGGCGATTTTATTTCCCACACCAGCGTCAGCGCCCACGGCAAATTCACCACCAAGCGCCTGAACGAGATCCTGAACCAATCAGGACATCCGATGGTCGTCTACCACAAGGACGGCGCCGGCACGCACGCCTTCCGTTTCGCCAACGCCCAGGACAAGGCACATGTCGAATTCCTCGGCAACTGGGGCGAATTCTATGCACCGGATATCATCAGCCACTACAGCGCACTGCCATCCTGGGACAACGATGAATGGACACGCTACCAGGCCAACCGCAACTACCGTCTGACCCTGGAAGGCTCCAACTTCGGCAGCGCCAGCTTCAAGACGCGCAATGACGGCGAAATCCTGAACAACGCCAACAGCGCGATCCCCCGCAACGACCCGTTCTGGCAAAACTTCTCGTTCTCTTACGATGATGTGTGGGCAACCAGGGCGCAGGAATTCCAGGCGAATTATCCGCAGAATTATCAACAGATCAGGGAGTAAGCAGGCGGGGAAACGTCAGGAGACTGGAGCGGGTGAAGGGAATCGAACCCTCGTCGTAAGCTTGGGAAGCTTCTGCTCTACCATTGAGCTACACCCGCGTAGCCTGCATTCTACGCGGGTTTCCAAGCTGTTGGCAACGCTGCAGCATGGTTGCTGTGATCGAAAATGCGATGGCCGATTTCACCGAGGTGTGATGGCCTATCGGGCATTCACCACAATATAATTCACAAACGGTTCCTGTGAGCAACAGCTTGATATAATGGCCACCTTAATTGAAAAGGTTGCCAATGCCAAATTTTTCGCTGATAGCTCCACTCGACCAGCCGCTCGGTTCACGTCGATTGCTCGATGACATCAAACGTTGCCTAGCTGACCCTGCACTCCATGAATTCGGTTTTGTCGTGGCCTTCGCAAAGGTGGGACCTTTTTACCGTATTCAAGAGCTATTACAACAGTGGAGGGCAGCAGGAAAATCCAGTGTAGGAATCTTTGGTATTGATCATTGCGGCACCAGCGTTCAAGCTCTCGAATTCGCGGTTGAACACCTGGACAGCGTATTTTATACGCAGCACAGAGGCAACAGTTTTCACCCAAAAATCTACTGGTTCCGTGGCAAGACCAAAGCAATTGCATTTATTGGCTCTAATAACTTTACCATGGGTGGGATGGAGCTGAATTTTGAAGCCGCAGTAGAGTTACACTTTGAATTGCCGGACGAAGAGAAGATGTTCAACCAGGTTCATGCGATGTTTACATCACTTCTGCCTGGCACTTGCTCAGCAACTCAAGTACTAACCACCGCGCAGCTTTCGCAACTGACCCTTGAAGACTTGCTATTAGATGAAACAAAGAAGGGCGCAGGAGGAGCGTCCAGCGGCAAGTATAAAATCGCACAAGCTCAAGCTAAGCTTCCCCGTCTACCGGTTAAACCAATTAGTAGCCTGCCAGTAAATATTGTATTTGGAAAGCCGCTTAAGAAGAAGGAGCTGGCAGCAAAAGCTGAAGCTATAACCGCGCAAGCTGCCACTGTCGATGTTACTAAGCCATTAGTACCTGTCATTGGAATAGCGATGCAAATTACACCCCATGATAATGGTGAAATTTTTCTTAGCAAGAAAGCTGCGACGCAAAATCCCGCTTTCTTCGGAATGCCTTTCACTGGGAAAACTACGCCGAAAATAAAGAAAAATCCCAGTTACCCACAGCGTTTTCCAGACCCAATTTGCAACATTATTGTCTATGGAAAAGGCAACAAGATATTACATATAGATAAAAAATATGCATTGAACACTGTATTTTATACAAAAAAAAGTGAGATTCGCGTAACAGCCTCACCTTTAGTCGCACACGTTCCATCATACTCAATGATGATAATGACCCCCTCCGATGAGGCTGGCGTCGATTATGAAATTCAAATCTATACGCCAGATAGCCCTGATTACAATAATTGGTTAGCTATATGTAATCAAACGATGCCAGGAGGGGGCAAGAAACCGCGTAAGTTTGGATGGTTCTAATACAGAAATTATCAATTAACCGAATAACTACTTTCGCAATCTAAGTACGACGTTTTCGGTAATCGCGTTCTTGATGTGTAAAAGATTTTCCGTTGTTACTGAAATGTCAATTCTCTTCAATGCCGTAAAGCCTCTGGACGATGCGATAATTTCTATTAAATCAGTGGACGGAATACGAACTTCTAAACCGTCTACTGTCATTTTACTATCGCCAATTACAATCATTGCCTCAGCGCCGGGTTTACACAAACGATATAGCTGCTCCAGAACACCATCCATATCCTTCAAGAAGCGGTGCATTAAAGCAGGCATGTTTCGTTTTCTAAATCCAGAATCGGTTGATGCTTCGATTGAGTTTTGTAGACCACGGATAAAATCTCGGCATTCCAGTGGAAGATCATTCCGCTCAAGAAAGTCTGTCTCAAGAGCCCTACGGGTCGATACATTCAGTTCGCGGCTACCTGTAAGAGTCTGTTCTATAGGGCGCCGCTCGGCGCCACTCATCCCGAACAAGACCAACAACGATAACCGATCCGTATCAATGTATGGCAATGCCATGGCATACGGTGGACTGGTCAACACCAAATCAATAGATTCATCACCCAAGCCCATTAAGTCGTAGGTTTCCTTAAGTCGATTGTCACCGTAAACTACACGCGAGCTAAGAAACTGATTCGGCGCGTATCCTCGTACTTTCCAAAATTTCTCGATTCGCCCAAACTGAATTGACAACTGCTCCTTGTACAGCGCAAAAACATCCACATCTTCCAGTAAGACCTTACGATAGCGAATTCGCAAATCTGTAGGCTCTTGTTGAGAAACATCGCGCACAATACTGCTGAAAACAACCTCAAGAAAATCGCGTGCACTTCCGTGACTACCGTTCCTTATGATCGCTAAAAGCCAATTCAACTTACGTGCTACCGGATCAGCAAACCATCTTTGGATTTCTTCAAGGCACTCCGCTGGGAACTGATCGAGCTCATTAGAAAAATTCTCTGGAGCTGATTCAATGGAATCTAATACTGCCGATACAACTTCAGTAAGAAGGTCTGGATCGACTTCGACAACTGAGGTTTTTGCCCGTGCTATTTGTGCTGCAAGCGGGTTCAAATCGCATCCGTAGGTAGCATATCCATTCAGATGTCCTTCCAAAAGAGTAGTCCCACTTCCACAAAATGGATCTAATATTTTCGCGCCGGGAAGTAATGCTAATTGGTTGATTAAACCCTTTGCAAGTTGAGGATAGAATTTCCCCTTATACGCATGTATACCATGGGTGACATACTTTGGATCTTTACGAGCGCCAATATTCGAAGCCATCCCATTTTCTAATATGGCTTGCCATGTAGGCTCCTTCCGACCATCCGGATACTGAATCTGATGTGTGAAAACCAAATTCCTTATATGAAGAAGTTCTTCTATATTTGATATTTTTTTAATCTCTACATCCCATTTCCCATTTATTGCTTCTGCTCTGCTTTCCCCCTCTCGCAACAACTTTTCATACGGCCATAGTTTATAGGGTGGAGGCTGAAGTAAAATATGAGTTGGATGTGATACTTTTCTAAGAATCAGTATTGATTCTTCGGCAGCACGTCGGCCGGCAGATGAAAACGAACGTTTTGTTTTATGCAAAGATCTTTGAATTATATGGCTTGATTCAAAACCAAACTCTACTGCCCTATCAGCAAGAAGACGCGCGGTATCGAACGTTTCTCCTTTATAAACGGAGTCACCAATAACTAGAACTGCATATCTACCATGCTTCAACACACGACCAATTCCGGAAAGAGCTTGCAGCATATCAGCGAAATAGCTCTCAAATCCGCTATCTTCACGTTGATGTTTTAGATGCGATCCGATTTCAACCTTACCCAACGCAATCGGGTCAAACCCCAACCAGAGCAAACGAAAACGATGATATAGGTGATAATCGGTTGCATTTCCATAGGGGGGCGAGGTCATCACGAGATCAACTGAGTTATCAGCTATATCGTTAGAGTTCAAGCGCCTAACATCCCCAGTGACGAAGCTAGAAATTCCATAACGTGTTGCTGGGGCATTCCTAGCGACCGATCGCATCACAGATTCAAATTCTTTAATGTAACGTTTAGTCGTCTCGCCAACGGCAACTTCGCGCGGAACGCTCTTATAGCGAGTTTCAGAATCTTGAAACGAGGCTGAGAGAACTGTACGGGACAATGCTAGCAATGCAATGTTTGATGCAGTTTCACTCTTCAGTTGCTTTATACGAAATTTGATATGGGCAAGTTCACCAAATGCCGCATCAGCAAACCACTTTTCGCAATTTGCAATTTTTGGCGCATGAACGCTGTACTTGGCGACCAGTTCGCTAGGGTCTGATGGCAATGAATCCAGCAGTGCTCTCATTGCTCCATGGAGCAAGTGGAGTTCGGCAGCTGACTCAGGTGCAACCCGCGCGGTCTTGACCTTCCCTATCAACGCAGCCATTGGATTTGCATCAACGCTAACCGCGCGTCTGCCAAGGCGGATGGCCTCTAAAGCAGTAGTACCGCTACCGCCGAATGGGTCAAAAACAAGTTCGCCTCTTGAGCTAAGCAACGAGACAAACGTGCCAGGAAGTTGTGGAATGAATTTCGCGGGGTATGGATGAAGATCATGCCCAAGAAAACGGGTATCGTCATGTGTAAAAGCTAAATCGAGTTTTCCTAAATAATCAAAGGCGTCATCGGTGGTTCCCGTATGTAGTGGGATTTCGGTATATTTCGGCACGCTAACCTCATCATCCATTGAGGAGAAGGCAGAGAGTTGGGCTTGTGTTTGAGGCTTAAGTGTACGCATATCTGGGATTATAGACTTTTCCCAGATCTAAGTCGATGTCTGCAGCAGTGTGCTGTGAGTTGTAGCCGTTTTTTTAGCTGCCTTAGTCGCTGTAACCTTGAACAGGGGATGTTGTCGTAACAATCGTCGGCAGAGCGTCTCGTTAAATCCAACGCGCTGTAGCATCAATTTTTTCGATGAACTAAGGTAAAGTATGATCCGCCACCAAAACCACAAGGGAAACACATGACCACGTATCAAGAGTACACCGCGAAGATCGCAGAACTGCAGTTGCTTGCGGAAGAAGCACGTAAGAACGAACTCGCAGGTGCAAAAGCACAAATCGCTGGCATCATGAAGCAGTATGGTCTGAGCATCGACGACCTCAGGGAGACTAAAACGAAAACGGTCAAAGCTCCAAGTACAGTCGCAGTGAAGTATCGTGATGATGCTACTGGCGAGACCTGGACCGGTCGTGGCCGTCCGCCAAGGTGGCTGGAAGGTAAGGATAAAAATCAGTTCTTGATCAAGTAAGATGAAGGCTGCTCTGCAGCCTACACACTCTTTTGAACACCTATGCGCTCCACGAATTTTCGTAGAGCGCAACATTTCGCAAGAAAATTCTCATAATGCCACTCTACGAACTTTCTTCAGATTTGATAGCTGAAATCCCTACCGTAACCTATGCCTCCCTCGGCCTTCGTGAGCGCGAAGACGTCCAGAGGGTGTTACGGGAGCATATCGATGTTATATCGCCAGATACGCTTATTCTCGCAGAAGAGTTTGGGGAGTGGATAGACTCTCGTAGGCGGATTGACCTGCTCGGCTTGAACCGTGATGGCAGCCTTGTTGTCATTGAACTAAAGCGGACCGAGGATGGTGGACACATGGAGCTTCAGGCCTTGCGATACGCGGCAATGGTTTCCACTCTCACATTTGAACAAGCTGTAGATGCACATCAAAAGTTCAGAGAGTCGCGTGGACTACTTCCCGCTTCTGCTGAGATCATCATTCGCGAATTCCTTGATATTGCTGACGGACCAGTAGCATTTAGCAACAAGGTACGCATCATCTTGGCATCTGCCAATTTTTCCAAAGAGATCACGTCAACTGTTTTGTGGTTGAATGCTCAGGGACTTGATGTAGTGTGTGTCAAGATGCGCCCACATTCGTTCCAGGGCCGAGTCTTACTGGACATTGAGCAGGTAATTCCATTGCCTGAGACAGCTGCTTTTCAAATTGCAATTCGCGAAAAGTTAGTTGCCCAAGAAGCCTTGGCCACCAGTGGCCGTGATCTTACCCGATATCGATTGCAAACGTCTCAGGGGGAAACTTTTGCCAATTTACCAAAAAGACGGCTCATATACAAAATAGTTGCCGAAGCAATCAAGCTTGGAGTCAAGCCGATAGAGATTCTAGATGCTGTTCCTTGGCGACAAGCAAACATGTTCATTTCAGCACCTGGGAGATTATCTGGAGTTGCGCTCATGGCCACTGCTTCAGGGAGATCAGCAGCACGCTACTTCTGCGATGACGCCGAATTGTTCCATGTCGATGATCATACGTACTCGATGAGCAAACAGTGGGGACTTCGTACTGAAGACGCCGTAAAGAAAATCCTAGATATCCTCCCTACGAATCACGGGCTACAGTATGAATCCGAGGTGTAAATTTTTATCACCTAGCATATAGCCTCATATATGTTAGAAAACGATTTTAAAACGCCTAGAATCGATTTTTATTTGACTCGGCGCGTCGCTGCATCTTAATCCGTTCCACGCCGTAGAAACGTTTCTAGTCGTTTGTACGGCACGACCTGAAATCGTGAGATAAATCTCTGCGTTCAGTCAGACAAGACGTATTGCCTTGCACAGCCGTCCGCTGTCAGGACATATCTCCCTGGTAGCAATAAACTTGCCTGTCTCTAGTAGAGCCTCGATCACATAATTGTCAGCAAGCTTGGTATCCCGTTTTTTCGGAAAGCGCTTACGTAACCATACGTCGAACGAATTTTCCTTGGGGTGATTTCCCAGTTTCACGACTCTTTGGCCCTGCACGATATAACTTCTGTCAGATGCTTTAATGGTATCGATCAGTTCTTGCTCATCAAATGCCAGGCCAGTGTGGTTCAGTTCAATCATAGAATTCGTCCGCTTATCGTATCAGCACAAAGATAAAATTGCCGACGATGATAACAGAACGGTGGGCAGCAGAGGCTGCAATAGCAGCCATGGCAATTGATTTATAGGGCCTTAGTTTTCAGGCGTCAGCTGATCAACAATGGCACGGATAATCTTTGTGACAAGATCCACGTTGGATGGCGATAGCTTTGTAATCAGTTCGATGATCGCTTGAAGGGAGGCATCATCATGGACGTCAGAGGGTTCGGGCTGCTGAGCCATATTGCTCAGCCTGGCACCGTCCAGTTCCGTGGGTTGATGAGCTGAAGCAGTCTTGCGAATGATGGGCTTTTTATTGGTCATGCTGGGCTTTCGATCATTGATGGTGCTAATACCGTCAATGCTGAACGCCGAGAACCTCAACGTAACCTGTTGCTAATTGATCTGCGTGCCTAACCGATCATCCCGCTACGAGCCATTTTCCTGGCTAGTAAGAACACACCGAACAATGCTCTCCACCATACGGATGTTCTTCGGCGACAGTTTTGCAAGAAGCTCCACCACCGGCACGATAGCCGCTTGATTCTTGCCGACCACCACAACACCCACTTCACTTTCATCAGCTTTTTCAGTGGCCTTGGCAGCTCGCCGCTTGCCGGTGCCAAAACGCAGCCATTCAGCTGAAACCTCTAGCCACTCCGCCAGGTTCATCAACTTCGCTTGGGTAGGTATCGCATCGGCAAGCAACCATTTACGCACAGTTTGCGCCGCGATCTTATTGGCTGGGTAAAGTGTATTGAACTCTTGCGCAATCTGCGTAGGACTAGCGATAGGCAGACCCACACGAGTTAATTCCTTCTTCAGCCGCTCGCTGAACTGTTGCCTGAGCTTTTCATTGGTGTTTTCCATGATGCCGGAAGCTACCTACTATGAAAGTAACTCTACAGAACTATATAGTTTGCAAAGTAACGCAAAGTTACTATACACTGCCGTTTTAGATGGGGCCGTCTTACGCCCATGCCAGATTTCGGTATGACTTGTCACAACTGAATGGCATACGATTATCAATAGAGGTGATCAGTTGAACACACATGACAATCAACACAATATTCAAAATTCCCAGGAATCAATAAGAACAAATTTGCTCAAGCACTCTGAACATGAATTAATTGCTTGCCATACATGTAGCTACATAGGTCCTGCGGGACTGTCTCGGTATGCACTGGCCGAAGGCTTCGTAAACGGTTTATTCATCTTCTTCATCATCGCCTTGATAGTTGCTGTAATTTTCATCGCTAACAGCTATCCCATGTGGCCGTTCTGGCTAATCATATTGCCCGTGATCGCGTACGTGACTTCTGGCCCTGCAAGAGTTTACGAATGTCCAAACTGCTTGGCAGAAACAATTAGACATTGACAATGAGGATTGCGCTAACAGCGTGATCTCTCAACTTACAGCGTAGTAGCTAAGACACAGTAAAGCTAGAACGCATCTGCCCATTGATCCCAAAACCCAGGTGCGTCATGGTGAGCATTTTTCATGCAGTAGCCCAGCGTGTAGAGTGTGAACCTTACCCCCTCCCAACGCATCGTGCTATCTGCGTCTTCCAGATACGCTTCCAATGCCAAGTAAACCGGGTCCTGTAAGTCATAAGGCAAGTCAATGTAGATCTGCCCTCTATACGACTCCATGCGTGTCTCGCTGGCGTAGCCGCCACATTCACGGTATGCGATGACTTTTTGATCAAGCCAAGCGAGGATTTTTTCACGCATTGGATTCGCGGAATAGTCGCCAACATGACTAAAAAACTCCAGACACAACACGTCACGCTGCTTGGCACGTGCGATTTGATCGATATTTTGCAAAAATTGGGGCATAGGCTTACCTAGTTAAGTGAACGGGGTATTTATAGAGCAGTGACTTGAAGGACGATGCATCATCACTGGGCAAAAAACCCTTTTACCCCCTACAGTCATTGGCAGCTAAATTGAGGGGAATTGATGAAGATTTGTCGAGGTAACGCTTGCAAATATGCGGCGTCTTACGAAAAAGTAAGGCGGCAAAAATCGTACTTTTTTGCCGCACGACTTCAACTAACCCTGCAGTGCATTAATGATGCCGACGGCCTTCTTACTGGCATCGTTCGGGGCCAGGTGAGCATAGCGTTGCGTCATCTTCGGATCGCTGTGCCCCAGCAGAACTG
Source organism: Janthinobacterium silvisoli (assembly GCF_014200725.1). Taxonomy (GTDB): domain Bacteria; phylum Pseudomonadota; class Gammaproteobacteria; order Burkholderiales; family Burkholderiaceae_D; genus Janthinobacterium. Next base: position 199,533 of record NZ_JACHCL010000007.1, on the reverse strand, counting down.
AGACTTCAAACAAACTGACGCCGTTCTTTACAAGCTTGCTGGCATACGAGTGGCGCAGCGTGTGCATTGTGACCTTTCCGCCCTTCTCCCTCACCACATCAGGGTCGTTCATTCCTGCACGATCCATCGCCTTCTTGATCGCCTGTGCGGCATAGCCGCGTGCTGTGCCCGATTTGTTTTCAAAGACGTAGCGGGCATCTTGCCGACGATCAGCATGACGACGCTGTACGACCTCGCGCAGCCGATCCGTCATGAACAGCACGTCTTCATTGTTAACCTTGCTGCGATAGATGTTTAAGGTTCCGGCCTCCAAATTAACAGCCGTCCATGGCAGGTTCGCAGCTTCGGAATATCGACAGCCAGTATCAAGGAGCATGATCACCAGGTCGTAGTTATCTTGAATATTGCGCTGCATTTCTGGTGTGCGTGCTTCCAGCGTTTTAACGCCGCTTCTCACCGTGTTCGGGTCGAGTTCACGCAGCAATGCAGCCTCATCGTTGGAATCCAGATAGCGCAGGCGATATGACGTCTTCAGCTGCGGAAACACCACGTCGCGATTCGTTTTGTAACCCAGTCGTTGCATCTCGCGCAGCGTTGAGCTAATCAACCCGATCTCATGCTTGATCGTCGCAGGCTTGTCACCTTCGGCCTTCCGTTTGGCCACCAAGCGCTCAATGTGCTTGGTCTGGATCTCATGTAAAAAGAGGGTTGCGGGAAGCCCGTAGCAAGGATTTTCATTCTTGGTTTTCGGATCGCGTTTGCTGCCGAACATCTTGCGCGAGATCGACTCCATGCCCCGATAGTATGAGAACTGCTTGCGCGGCTCCAAGTACTTGCTCACAGCATCACGCAACGAGATTTCTTCTGCTTCGCCGAGGTAAGTTTCGCTATGGATTTTGTTGCGCATCTCACGCTCGACCTGCAACGCTTTAGTTTTATTTCCCGTGCCTGTACTGCCCACGTATTTCTTATTCTGTGCCTGAAATGCGTAATACCAATTACTACTGTTATTTCTTTTGTGCAATCCCAAAATACTCTCCGCTGAATTAATATAGACAACTACATCATCAGCTATTTATGCAGACAGCTCAACGGAGGTATTTCACCCGAATAATTTATAATAAAATATATCTATCATCACTCAAATTAGCTACAAGCACACCAAAAAAAGATATCAATAAGACAATGCATCAGAAACACTCTGGCGGCCTTACAAAGCTCGGCTTCATACTGAGGCATACCTAACATTTGTAACGCCCCACAAGGCCTGTAATTGAAAACCCTCCAAAACAGCTTAAAACGCTCATCAAGGAGTTACAAAGTTAGATACAGGAAATCCAGCAAAATACCATGTAAATTGGCAGGTGTAATCCTCGCATTAAAGTGATATTTTATGCAATGAAACGTTGTAGGTATCACCTAATTTTAAATAGATTACCTCCTATAAACCCAGTACCTCACTGGTAGAAACCGCTTCATCACAGACATCGGACTCCGGCTTAGCGATATTGGGGAATAGCCCGCGTTCGGTATTTTCTATGATAATTTTTGCAAAATACACATCTCTTGCTATCGAATTAGCTATCACAATATTGTTTGCAGCGTAATCTTTCCTTTCTTCATAGCTCATTTGTTCCAATATAGAATTATCTAATTTCTCAGCGCCTCCGAGTTCTGCAAGAGTGATAGATGGATAATTTTTGTGAACGTCATAAACCTTCAATCTTCTCTTTAAAACATCAATTTCTTTATTGCTCGGAATAGGATTTAAACCATAAAGATGGTACAAATCTAGAGCTAAGTTTGAATGTCGTTTTTTCTTCTTAGCGTTCGGATTGGTTTTTAATGATTGCTGATGCTCTTGTTCTAAGCTTTCACTAATACGACGCTTTAGAACCTTATCAATCTCAGCCAGAATAACTTCTTTCGGCGCATAAACATTTACAACAAGGCCCAGTAGATCATCTGCATAATCATCGAACATGTAATCAAAATCCGCCTTCGTTTCAATTTCATTAATCACAAACATCGGCTCGATATCTGAAAATAAAAATTGATGTGTAGGCCACCATTCTTCCCAAGACAGCGCGTGTACGTCACCGAAATGACTATACACATCCTTCAGGTGTTGCTTGAACTCCCCCACTCCACCTTTTGAGCAACATTCTTTATAAAGGACGGAACGTTTCAAATATTCGTACCACAGTTGGTACACCTGCTCGTCCATTCAGAACTCCTAAATTATGTCTATATACAATCAAAATTAAAAAAATGGATGCAAATATACGAAAGCTTACGCCCCCGATACACTAGCTTTACTTCTTGACCGGCCGGTTTTTTAAGTCCCCCTGCCTATACGTGTGGCTATAAGCACGTAGGGCAATCAATCTTAATCAAGCTGCTTTTTGCAGACTATATGAAAGACAGTTCACATGGAAAACCAAGCTATCCAGCAAGTAGAAGCAAACGATGACGTTGGCACGACGACGCCCACACCGCAAGTCCAACCACATGATATGCCAGGAGTGGCAGGCATCGCCAATACCGATTTGCAGCCTGTCACGGCAGTGGCTGATTCACTGCCAATACCATCGATGACCAAGCATGAACAGCGTTACCAACTCGCCAACAAATTCGCTGTGACCCGCTGCGAAATCGAATCGCAGGTAAGCGCGGCAGTCAATGCTAAATGCGGTCAGCGCTACAAGGGCACGTTCGAGGTTCGCTTTGACAATCCGAACGAGGTAACAACGAAGACACTGAGTACTTTTTGCAATAACGGTGCTGTGTTCTTCACGGCCGATGATCTTGAACAGCATCCAACCTTGAAGAATATCCGCAAGGCTGAAGAGGGAATTAACCTGTCTGCGCTGATGAGCCGCGTAAAACGTCCTACCAACATTGACGATAACTCGTGGCAGGAACTCGAACAAATGTGGAACAACGTATCGAAGACACTCTACAGCCAAGGCATTGCACCTATGCACATCCGCATTTCGGGTGTGTTGACGGCAAACGGGTTAGGTGGTCCGAAGATCAACAAGAAGCTTGGCGGCAGCATTGATGTCAATAGCGGCAGCCAACTCGATGTTATGTGCAAAGTGCTTGATGAATTGAACGAATCGCTCGTCCAGCACACATCGATCAACTAAAGGCATAGGCAAAGTGAGCTACTGAATGAATACATCAAACTCAGCTGTGAAGGCGTGTATTCATTCTTAGTCTCACTGTCAGCGTTGGCGTAGGGAAGACTGCACTGAAGGGACACTCAACAATGCCGCATAAGTAAAAACTTAAAATTATAGATATTACATGAAAATTGCCATTAACGAAAAAATTGACTACAAGCCAGAAAATGGAGACTCAGCTGCCTTTTGGTCATTGGCTAACGAATTTAGCAATGTTGATATTAGCCTCGAAGAGCTTGCTCATCATATTAATATGGGGCACTCTTTTTGTGCGCAGCATGAAGGTAGCAGAAAATCGGAAAACTTTATTTGTGCAGGCTATCTTGCAGTAGATATCGACAGTGGTACGACTCTTGCAGAAGCATTAGAAAACGAATGGGTAAAAAGATATGCAGCATTAATTTATGTTACGTGGAGCCACACCGATACATATAATCGTTTTCGTATTGTATTTGAACTGAATCGGGTAATCACTGACGCTCAAGAAATGAGAGCAGCCTTCATCGGGTTGATAAGGAAATTCGGGGGTGATCACTCTTGCAAAGATGTGTGTCGAATATTTTTTGGCAGCAAAGGCCGTCAGCAATTTATCTTAGGCAACACTTTGCCTAATGATATTTTGGATGATTTAATCGAAAACGGAAAAATTAAAAAGGTCAATGCAGAGTCAGGTGATGAAACAAACGCTGGAACGAGCGCGATTCGATCTAGTCGCCAGCTCGACGTGGATCACATTGTAAAAACTGCTGAGGGTAGTTTCGAGCAGGTAAAAACGTTGCCGCGGCCTACACGAGTACATTGCCCATTCCACATCGACAAGCATCCGAGTGCATTTATCACTGAATCTAGAAATAATATCACAGGTGTACATTGTACCGTATGCAACGAAACATTTTGGGAAAAATCAATCTCACAGCGTCACTTACAAAATTTTGACTTCTATCAGATAGATGCAGACCTGAATTTTATCGAGTACCACGAAGATCCTTCTAACATGTACGGGGACGATGCACCTAAAGAATTTTTATCAAACGATGACCGGACAATAAGATCGGGAAATGAAAAACGTTTGACCGATATTGAATTAACGGACGGAATTATTTTAGTGCGTAGCCCAAAGGGATCCGGTAAGTCATTTCAATTATCAAAAATCGTACAGCAATGTAAGGTGCTAGAAAAATCGGTATTATTGATAGGCCATCGTCAATCATTAATTGCGGCACTCGCTGCTGATCTGGGACTGACATGCTACCTTGATCAGGAAGATAAGTATGGCGAGAGAATTACTGTTTCAAAATATTATGCAATTTGCTTAGATAGCGTTCCAAAAAAGCTGGATCTCAATTTTCATAAATTTGACGTTATTATTATTGATGAATCCGAACAAGTTTTTTCACACCTGACGGCCGATACGCTTAAAAGACAACGTCGTGAGTGTTTTCTTAAAACCGAAAGATACTTAAAAAATGCCAGTACAGTGATAGCATGCGACGCCGATTTGAGCTACTTAACATTGTCAGTGATTGCTGCTTCACGAAACGGTGAAATGCCAACAAGATTTTATGTGAACCGCCATAAGCAAAGTGGTAGAGATATTGAGATTTACAATAGCGAAAACCAATTGCTATCTGAATTGATTTCTTCAGTTAACACTGGCGGAAAATTCTACGTGACATGCAACTCAAAAAGAAAAGCAGATCAGATTGCGAAAGCAATTGAAGACACAGCAATGCGCGAAGTTAAAATTCAATTGATAACAAAAGATAATTCTCAAAGCAACGAAATAAGACACTTCGTTGCTAACATCAAAACAGAAATTACAAAATTTGATGTTGTAATTTCATCGCCGTCTCTCTGAACAGGAATCGATATTACGTTCCCTAATGACGAGGTTTTGATAGATGGAGTATTTGGCTTCTTCATGCCACGTATCAATACACATTTCGATATCGATCAGCAACTCTGCCGTGTAAGACATCCAGGATTCGTAAAAGTCTGGATTTCGCATGAAAAGTTTTCCTTTGAAATTGAGCCAGATGTAATAAAAAGAAATATAGTCGAAAACGGGGAATTTACAGACTACTTGATTGGGTACGACGAAAAAAATAATAAGATATATGATATGGACGACTCTCTGTTGTCATTATATGCAGAGGTACTCGCTTTAAGCCGTGCGTCTAAAAATAGTATCAGGAAACATTTTATCGATCTTAAAACTTATAATGGATGGAATGTCACAGAGGTGAAAACCGATACAAGAGAGGCTCAAATAGGAAGCGATGCGTTCAAAAAATCAAAAGAAGAAATTGCACGACTACGATGTGAAATGATATGTAACGCTGAAAAAATTACTGACAAAGAAGAAAAACGTTTGAAAAATTTTAGCAGTAGGACAGCACTCATGGAAGCGAAGATTTCTCGTTACTGGATTGAAAAATTTTACGATGAAGATATTTCGCCAGCGCTAGTTGAATTAGATGATGAAACAAGATATCAGTCAAAAGTAAGAATGATGGCCGCATATTTGAGCAATGAGGACCAATCAATAAATCATGACAAGCCTCAGCAGCAAAATTTTTCTGCAGACAGAAATTTTAATTACACGAGAAAAATACTGCTGAAGGAATTATTTATTGCTGCAAAATTGTGCGACGCTGAAGGAAAATTCATTAAAGATAAACTTATTTGCCACGAGGATTTAATCGAATTCAAGAAAATTTGTAACTCAAAACGCGGAGAAATCGAGACAATACTCAAGATCGATGTACGAAATGATTTGGATAAAAAGCCAATGACACAGCTTGGCATATTTTTAAATCTTCTTGGAATTTCGCGAAATAAACCAAAAAATTACGATTTGAATGGAAAACGTGTAAGGTATCATGCAATTAATTATTCCACACTTGAGGAAGTAGTGAAATATGCTAAGAAGCAGTTACGTAAGCTCGAATAGATACTGATAATAAACTAAAAAGCATGGGCACTTGCCTCCCTACAGGAGGCAACGAACACCCTTTCACCCTGATGTGTGTGCCACACATCAGGGTGAAAGGGTGTTATTGGTATTAACCAATATTATTCCCGAAACATACTTCTATTAACCAATAAAATTTATCCTATGCTGGGTCAAGCGTATAACATATATTATTTTTTGTTAGTGATTGAATTAATCTGTTGTACGTAAATTTACGTGGTAGAGTTTCACGTAGCCCAGTTACCATGCATGCGTATAACATATATAATTTTTTGTTAGTGATAGTATTAATCTGTTGTACATAGACTGCATCGTTTACTACCAAACTCTGTACCGGCCAATGTTCGGGACAACAGGTATTGATTTTTGTTAGTGACAGGAATGGTGTGTTGTCCGGGCAACAGCCAGTTGTGGTAGCTCAGGCGCAATCAAAACATGGATCTTTGGAAGTTGCATATTTGACATCAATAGGTGTGAGGCTATAAGGGCGGTTGCATCCGTTATAAGCCAGCAAAGCTTCTGACGTAGCTCTCGCAGCCCTGTATTCATGCGGGCCTTAAGCGGATAGCCCAGCGGGTGTGATGGGAAATGAGGTGGCTGCCCACCGAAAATTGCTGTCACAGCGGATGTTGGCATCAGTGGATCGTGACGAGGTGAACAGGTTTTGGCCTGCAAGCTGGTCGTTGCCTAGCCGGTGAAAATTGTTGATGGTAAAGGCTCCTTAAACAAGTGAGAACCTACATCATGAATGCAAAGATTACTTCAACCGAGCTGCCGAAGACAACGAACAGCCAGCAACCGGCAATGCCATCGAACGCTGCCACTACGGTGCAAACAACAACGGCTAGTGCGTCGCCCAGCGTGACTGGACCGATTAAAAACGCCGCTACGCCGATTTCATCGACGCCGACGGCGGATACGACGGGAAGCGAAGGAAAACCCGATACCGGCGTGTCAACTACGCCCAAGGCCGAGAAGAAGCCGAAGGCGCCGACGAAGATGGAAATCGCATCCGCCATCTACGTGCGCATGTCGAAGCAAAAAGAGATGACCCGCAAGCAGATCGTTGAACAGTTCGTGGCCGAAGCCAAGTTGAGCGCAGCGGGTGCCAGCACTTATTACCAACTGATCAAAGCGAAGCTGGATTGATCAGACGGTTCTCGGCGTGACAGCTATATACGGTCAAGGTCGTGCTCCAAATATTGCTTGGAGGTCATGCCGTCACATAGCTTCAAGTTGTCACAAAAACTACACAATTGGTCACATTATTATTGTTACTTGCACATGAAAACGGCCTTGTATCCCAAGGCCGTTTTCACTTTGAAACGCATACTTTTTTCACTTTGAAACGCATACATCAAGGTCCGGTGGAGCTACTTAGCCTTGATTTTGCTGTAGATCGTACTTGCTGGAACCCCAGTCATCTTCCCAAGGGTCTTAACAGACATGCCATTGTTGTAGCCGTTCTGCAAGATTTCATCTTGCTGTTTTGGTGGTTGTGATTGAAAAACTGCGCGATTGAAACGATTTTGTTGTGTTTCGAAAGCATCGCCGATATTTTTCAGCAAATCTCCGATGCTTGGTGCTTGCGCATCATTAGTGCTCATTTTATAACTCCAAAATGTGATTAGGCACATACATGCCGGGAACTGAATCCTTATCGAGGACTCTGTGACAGTATGGTAAAACATAAAATTAAGATAAAAAAGCAGCTCAGCGCGCAGTCGGAAATTAAGCCGAATTTTTTTTAGGACGGCCGCGTTTTTTCGTGAAGTAAGGTACAAGATCTGGTGCATCAGCGAGGTATTTACTCAAAGTCTTGATTCCCCCATCTTGCGCGTAAAACGGCACGCCTTTAGATATCGCAAGCTCTCCCATAGCGGAACAAATTTCTCTTGCTGCGGCATTAATAGAATCCCAACGCTCGCCTGCTTCGCAGCGCTGCTTAATAATGCGCACCGCTTCTGCGCCAACGTCTTTGTAGGGTTCAGTTCGGTGTTTGGCTGAGTTCGAAGCATTCTGTGACAAAATCTGATCAACTTGGGCATTTATCGTCCCATCAAGATCGCGTACATAGCTGGCAGCATTTTTGGCACTACTGCAAAAGGACATAGAGTCCATCGCGCATGACCAAGCACGACGACGATCTCCTTTAATAAGCGCGATTTTCGCCTCAGCCAAATATCCACACGAGATCATAAATATTTCGTAGTCATGAATGCCTTCATGCTCATACGCCTTTTTTAGTAGTTCATCACCGAAAACTCTTTCTGCAACCAGTGGAAGTAACACTGACCGATAGAAGTCATCAACAGTCTTTCCGGGCACCAGTTGCTGATACACATGCGCGAGATTGATGAGCAGTGCTCTATTAATGAAAAACTCAAGAGTTTTTTTATCACGTGGAACTGTAACCTGCGGGATGCTCATTAGCGCCTAAAAAAATTTAAAAACTATAACAGCATTTTGACTGATTATAGCCATTGCTATGTAGCATTTTCCCGCAGTTCAGACTTCGGCTAACTTCGGCCCTCAGCAATCATCTTCGTTAGCCACTGTCCCAGGAAATTGTTCAGTTCCGCTTTTGCAAGTGGGCTGAAGGCCATCATTTCGAGGCAGAACACCTTGCGAGAGCCGAAGCAATCAATGTACGTCAGCGCGCCAACGGTCTCTGCCAGAGGAAACACTTCGATGGTCATATCAGGGTCAGGTATCGCTGCACCATGCAGTCGCTGGAGGTAGTGGCTCATGCGCAGTACCAGACGATGCTTGTGGCGCTCGATCACCTCTACATGCACATCGGTATGGCCCACCACTGTGAGCTTTGCAGGCCCGATCATCTCATGCAGTCCAGGAAGAAGTTGCAGCAGCTTGATGTAATTTTTCTGATATAGGTCCATGCTGGTTCCACGTTATTTTTGATACGGGAACCATCCATGCAAAAAGGAATTCGGACAACGCGGCGGTGCAGAGAAAATAAAATTTAATGCAATGCATACAAATGCATGGTTGCCATCTGAACAAGAAGCTATACTTCCTATATGACTGGTTCTGCCAGAAGCAGTCGTTCTGTTTGCTACCCCCTCGGATTAGGAAAATCAATGACTGTCAAGAAATATGCGGTTCGCTTTCAGCAGTTGAAGGAACAATTTGACGCTGTTCTTGCTACCAAAGGTTCTGTTTATAATTCCTTCACACAATCCAATCATGACACTCTGGATAGTGGTCTGGCTCATGAATGGAGAGTCAAAGCCCGAAGCTTGATTTCTATGGCTTGTGGAGAAAACTCACTTCATTTGAAGGAGTTTGTTGCGAGTGAAAAGCCTCAAACAATGGAGGGTCCTGTTAGCCTGATGCAAAGACTGGGCGCCGTGTTTAATGCTGTCAGAGATGACTACGAAGGCGGATATCTCACTTCTTTCAGATCATTGGTTCAAGCTGATGTATTCGACAATGAGCTGGAACAGGCAAGTGAGCTGCTAAGTAGCGGCTACTATATCGCGGCGGCTGTGATTGCTAGAACCGTTTTAGAGACGGCAATAGCAGACCTTTGTGAACGGCAAAACCCGAAGATCCCTCGCCAGAGGTTGGCAAAGATGAACGATGACCTAGCAAAAGCCGCGGTCTACAGCTCCTTAAAGCAAAAGAAGATTGTGGCCCTATCGGCCGTTGGCAATAGCGCAGCTCATGGCAAACACGATGAATTTTCTGCGGCAGATGTGAAAAGCATGATATCGGATATCCGCGATCTGATTGATGGTTGGCTGTCGGAATAGCCTGAAGAGTCCCAAATGTACTAGCTCAGATTGATACAAGCTGTTAGAAAATTTGCAATCAAAATCTCGCTGGACTAGTCAGTGGCGTAAGTGCCGCCTAGGACGGCAATCGAAAGGGGGTGCGTCGGCAAGAACGGACGCACCCTTCATTTTTTCGACAGCAGCAAAATAAGGAACTGATCCGATGGACCTGATTGACCGTTTCATAGAACGATACCGGCGCGAATTCGACTTCTTCGACCAAGCCGCACGCCTTGCCCATGGACAGCTCGACAGCGCGCTGGCGTCGAGCGGAATTCAAGCGATGGTGACTTACCGGGCAAAGCGCCCTGATCGTCTTGAGCAGAAGCTTAGGCAGAGGGATAAGTCGAAGAACTACAAGAACACCCAAGATATCTACGACGACATTGTTGACTTCGCAGGGGTGCGAGTTGCGCTCTACTTTCCCGGCGCGCGTGAGGAAGTTGATAAGGTTATTCAGGCAAACTTCGACATCGCTGGTAAACCAAAGAAATTTCCGCAAGCATCATCTACGCCGACTTACGAAAAACGATTTTCTGGCTATTGGGCAACTCATTACCGAGTTCGGCTTCGAGATCACTATCTTCAGACCCCACAGAAGCGCTATTCCGACGCAGTGATAGAAATTCAGGTTGCCTCTGTGCTCATGCATGCATGGTCCGAGGTTGAACATGATCTTGTTTATAAGCCGCTCCAAGGCTCGCTTTCCGAAGATGAATATGCGATTCTAGACGAACTCAACGGCCTCGTTTTAGCTGGGGAGATCGCGCTAGAGCGGTTGCAAAGAGCAATCGCTTCGCGGGTTGCGCGTGAAGGTACACCGTTTACTAGCCACTACGAGCTTGCAGCATTCCTGCAGAGGTGTGCTGCCCCGATCCTCCAAGCTGAAGTGAACGAGTCCGCGCTTGGACGAGTAGACGCGCTTTATGAACTACTAGTACGGCTTGAGTTAAACACACCGGAGCATGTTCGACCGTTTATCTCCGCCATCCATCCTGACGTCGAGAAGCGAACGATCTCGGACCAGCTTGTCGACCAAATCCTGGAATCTGATCCGACGCGGTATCGTGTCTATGCGGGCGTCCGACGTAAGTACGAGCATGACCCCAAAGTGTTAGGTTCGAATGCTGAGCCACTTAAACACGAGGAAGCGGTACTTGGCGCGTTTATGCGCAAATGGATTGAGCTAGAACAGCACATATCAGCTGCTTTGAAGAGTCAAGGGATGGAAGGTCCACAGTTCATTACGAATCGCTCTGTTCTAGAACGGTTCGTTGGGATTGAACCTGAGATGAGACGCGAGATTGATCGGATACGGATGGTCCGAAACAAAGCCGTTCATGGGCGCGAGCAGATTGATGTTAGCGAACTAAAGGAGGCGACACGTTTACTCAAACGGATTTTGCGGCATCTTAGGGACGGCAATGAGCCTATAGCAATCGTTGATGCCTGATCCTGTCATAAAGGTGATATCCAATATCTTCACCATGAACGCGTGACAGTGCGCTTCGGGCCGACAGCGCACTGTCTCGTATGACTTTTTGATGCAAGGATTCGCAGGACCTGTTGTTTAGGCAACAAAAAAGCTGGGCCACCGGTGTTGCTGTTCAAACAAAGTGACAGCACCTCGCACAGACAGTCAGTCAGATTTGCGGACTGCCATCCAAGCGTATCAGCAGCTTTTTCGACTCAATGTGGGGTCGAAAATGTGATGGCGCGTAACTTGTTGATTAAGGTGGCGTTTTGGTGTGATCGCAGACCCATGCGCTTCAGAGCCGCATGAACAGTGCCTCTTGACGAGGTGGAGGGGCTTGGGAAGCTTCTGCTCTACCATTGAGCTACACCCGCGTAGCCTGTATTTTACGCGCGGTAGAATACACTTGGCAAACTGGCTGCCTCTCCTACGACGCGGCAGCCATAACGGACGCAGCATGCAACATCCGCTGAAATAAATAGCATTTCAGGTAATTTGTTAATAGAGAACAACATATTTGTGAAAAACGGTAAAAAATGCTTTAACATACATCAGAATTATTGTTGATAATTCTTCTTATGAACTGTGCAGCACAGACTAACATGAGAAATGTTGTTACAATCATGTACTAGTTTCATAAGTTTCATACGTTTCAATATTCCCCCTGTTCAACTCCAAAGGATACCTCATGAAAAAAGTTCTGATCGCTTCGGCAATCCTGTCCTTCGCTTGCGCACAAGCTATGGCCCAATCGGCCCCAGCACCAGCAACCGCAGCACCAGCAACTGGTACCGCTGCTGCAGGCGCGGCAGCTGGCACCACCGTTGCTGGCCTGAGCGTTAGCACCTTGATCGCAATCGGCGCAGCCGTTGCGGTTGTGGCCGGTGCAGCAAGCTCGGATTCGACCACTACCCACGCTACTACTACTCATCATTAATTGATTGCTGCTTAGGCAGCAACATATAAGTCTGGCTCCAGCCTGTTCACAGGACTGGAGTTAAAGTCTTTAGATGAAAAGATGGCAGCATACGTATTACAATAAAAGCCCTTTTCAATTCATTGAAAACGGGCTTTTATTTTTTGAACCGTTTAAAAATGCAGCGTTCTTTCTTCTCTGCAGAAGCCAGGCATAACACTCAGGCTTCACTGTTCATTGTGCATTTTAATCAGACTCAACGCCATGCCAGTGACACAGCAAGTGCCAATATTTGCCAGCGGATGAAAACAGCAGCCTTGGGCAGAACGCATGGGATGCTTCCTGCATGGACACGCCGCAGCCTTCCATTGGAAAGTGTTTTTGCCTGCAATGTCTTGCCGCCGTGACAGTTATCATCGTGCCGTCCATGTCCCCACCTTCGGCGCTCCTGCTGCTTGATGGCGGTTTGGTACTGGCCGCAAAGCTGTTCAACTCGGCCCTTGAGCATCTGATCGATCACTTGCATCCATCTCTGCACACGGCCTCAGGATCGCCAGGACAGCGCCACCGGGCGGTATCCATCCTGAGCCGCAATACAGCATGCGTGTGTTGCTTTTCCAGTTGAAACTGGCCGCAGCCTGGGCAATCGGCCAGCAGTAGAAACTACAATAATAAAGGGACTGGGCAACAAAGTTGATATGCAATGATAGAACATGAGAAGCATTTTCTAACTCCAGGTGCGGCACCGGCTCCTGCAAGGTGTCGCCATACTCAAAATCTGCTGCACCTCCCGCCCCAGGAATGTGCCGTCGTTACGACGATGCGCGACGACCAGTACAGCATGGGTTCGATTTCCAAGTACCTTTTCCGCTCAGCGAGCCCCATTAGCCGCGCAATCAAGCACACCGCCAGTACTGGGATTCATGAAGAAAAGAGAAATATGGTTTCTTATATCTCACTATAATGTTGCCTTCTTAAATATAGTAAGTATCAAAAAACTTTTCGTACTTCCCGAATAATGAAAATAAAGTACGACACTGACGCTTTGCGAAAAACTGATATCTCGCTGCCCAATAATTAAATTCGAATTGATGCTTAGATGAATATTCCACTTATCCCTGTTGTTCTCTGTGGCGGTTCCGGCACACGCTTGTGGCCTCTTTCCCGCGATGCTTTTCCCAAGCAGTTTCTACGTCTTTCTGGCAACGACAGCATGTTGCAACAAACCCTGCAGCGGCTCAGCGGTATTCAGGGATTAGCACCCGCCTTGTTGGTATGCAATGAGTCGTCACGCTTCATCGTCGCTGAGCAGTTGCGCGAAATCGGCTTGAACGATGCCCGCATGCTGCTCGAACCGATGCGTCGCAATACGGCGCCAGCGATCGCTACGGCGGCCTTGCAGGCCATGGAAAAGGGCGAAGATCCGGTCCTGCTGGTCTTGCCTGCCGACCATGTAATTCTCGATACCGCGGCCTTCCACCAGGCAGTCAGCCTGGCACGCAAAGCCGCCGAGGAAGGCAGCCTGCTCACCTTCGGCATTACGCCTACCGGCCCCGAGACCGGCTACGGCTATATCCGCGCCGAAGGGCGTGAAGCAGGCCAAGTCCATCGCATCATTGAATTCGTGGAGAAACCGGCACTGGCGCTTGCCGAACAATATATCGCCAGTGGCGACTATTTATGGAACAGCGGCATGTTCTTGTTCCGCGCCAGCCGCTATCTGGAAGAACTTGAACGTTTTCACCCTGCGGTCGTCGCTGCTTGCCGCGATGCGCTGGCAAAAGCCAAGAGCGACCTCGATTTCATCCGCCTGGATCACGATGCCTATGCCGCCAGCCCCGATATCGCTGTCGATTATGCAGTGATGGAACGCACCGGTCATGCCGCCACCATCGCGTTGAATGCGGGTTGGAATGATATCGGATCGTGGGCGGCCGTCTTCGACGTCGCGGAAAAAGATGCCAGTAACAATAGCGCACAAGGCGATGTCTTGATGCAAGATTGCAACGATTGCCTAGTCCATGGCAATAGCCGCCTGGTTACCGCCATAGGCATGCGCAATACCGTTATCGTGGAAACTGCCGATGCTGTATTGGTCATGGATGCCGACCAGGCACAACATACCAAAACGCTGGTTGCGCAACTGATCAATCAGCAGCGCAACGAAGCCACCATGCACCGTGAAGTGTTCCGCCCTTGGGGTTCGTATGACTCGATCGGTAATGGGGACCGTTTCCAGGTCAAGCGCATCACTGTCAAACCAGGCGCCAAGCTGTCGCTGCAGATGCACCATCACCGCGCCGAGCACTGGATTGTCGTCTCCGGTACTGCCCAGATCACAAATGGCGACAAGGAATATTTACTGACTGAAAACCAGTCCACTTATATTCCGCTTGGCGTGGTGCACTCGCTGGCCAATCCGGGCAAGGTGCCGCTGGAACTGATTGAAATCCAGTCGGGCAGCTACCTGGGCGAGGATGATATCGTGCGGTTTGAAGACCGTTACGGCCGGGTTTAAACAGACCTGCCAAAGGGGTATCGCGTTGGCATATCCCTTGGCACCCATATTGACGTTTCAGTTAAAAATGATCCGTGCACAATCGGCTATTTTCTGTGCAAGACTGACTTGGATGAAATGTTACAGCTCAAGACAGTCGCGGTGGGGCAAGACTACAGCGACAGCTACAATAGCGGCTCTCTCTTGAAGCATGATAGGTCAGCACCTGATCGCTTTTTTAATGACATGGGCAGCCCGCAGAAAACCAGGAAAGTCATCTCAAAAAAGATGGCGCGCATTAACACAACGTCGTCAGAATATTTAATAATTTCCAAAGCAAGAAAAGGATAACAACATGATTTTAGTTACTGGCGGCGCCGGATTCATCGGGTCCAATTTTGTACGCGACTGGCTGGCGCTTAATGATGAACCCGTCATTACCCTCGACAAACTAACCTACGCTGGCAATCTCAGCAATCTCGCGAGCCTGGAACAAGATCCGCGTCACATCTTCGTGCGTGGCGATATTTGCGATACCGCCCATATCGCGCGCTTGTTGGCAGAACACCAGCCACGCGCCATCGTGCATTTTGCTGCGGAAAGCCATGTCGATCGTTCGATCCACAGCCCCGGCGAATTTATTTCAACCAATGTCAACGGCACCTTCAGTCTGCTCGAAGCAGCACGCGCCTACTGGTCCGGACTGAGCGGCGATCACAAGGATGGGTTCCGTTTCCTGCACGTCTCGACCGATGAAGTCTATGGCACGCTGGGGCCGCACGATCCGCCATTCACCGAAACCACGCCATATGCACCGAACAGCCCCTATTCGGCATCGAAAGCAGCGTCCGACCACTTGGTGCGCGCGTATTTCCATACCTATGGCATGCCGGTACTTACCACCAACTGCTCGAACAACTACGGTTCTTTCCATTTTCCGGAAAAACTGATTCCCCTTATCATCAGCAACGCCCGCGCCGGCAAGCCGCTGCCGATCTATGGCGATGGCATGCAGGTACGCGACTGGCTGTATGTGGGCGACCATTGCTCGGCCATTCGGCGCGTGCTGGAAGCCGGCAGACTGGGTGAGGTCTACAACGTAGGTGGCTGGAACGAAATGACAAACCTGGAAGTCGTACACACCTTGTGCGACATTCTCGACTCACTCGATCCGAAAGCTGCGGGAAGCTATCGTGATCAGATCACCTACGTCCAGGACCGGCCTGGCCATGACCGCCGCTATGCCATCGATGCACGCAAGATCGAACGCGAGCTGGGCTGGAAGCCGGCTGAAACGTTCCAGACCGGCATACGCAAGACAGTCCAGTGGTACCTCGATAACCAGGCCTGGGTACACGAAGTACAGTCGGGCGAGTACCTGAAGTGGGTAGAAAAAAATTACGCGACGCGCGATACAACCAAGGATGCAATCTGATGACCAGCACTATCGAACGCAAGGGCATTATCCTGGCCGGCGGCTCCGGTACGCGCCTGTACCCGGTCACCATGGCGGTGTCGAAGCAACTGCTGCCGGTATATGACAAGCCGATGATTTACTATCCGCTAACCACACTGATGCTGGCCGGCATACGCGATATCTTGATCATCTCGACACCCCAGGATACGCCACGCTTCAAAGAATTGCTGGGCGATGGCAGCCAGTGGGGTATTCACCTGACTTATGCCGTGCAACCGAGCCCTGATGGCCTGGCACAGGCATTCATCATCGGCAAGGAGTTCGTCGGTGACGCGCCCTCGGCACTGATCTTGGGCGACAACATTTATTATGGCCACAACTTTGAGGCGCAATTGTGCGAAGCAACAGCGCGCACCACTGGCTCCACCGTGTTCGCTTATCACGTACACGATCCGGAACGCTATGGCGTCGTCGACTTCGATGAACAGCGGCGCGCCATCAGCATCGAAGAAAAGCCGCTCAAGCCAAAATCGAACTACGCCGTCACCGGTCTGTACTTTTATGACAACCAGGTATGTGAGATCGCCGCAGGCATCGCACCTTCGCCGCGTGGCGAGCTGGAAATTACCGACGTCAATCGTGTCTACCTGGAGCGCGACGAACTCAATGTTGAACTGATGGGCCGCGGCATGGCCTGGCTCGATACCGGCACACATGAATCGCTGCTGGAAGCAGGTCAATTCATCGCCACGATCGAAAACCGCCAGGGGCTTAAAGTGGCTTGTCCGGAAGAGATCGCCTATCGCAAGGGCTACATTGACGCCGAAAAACTGGCGCAACTGGCCCAGCCGTTGAAGAAGAATGCCTATGGACAATATCTGCTGCATTTACTCGACGACAAGATATTCTAAGGCGCCGCGCGCCTTCCACCCAGTTCATACCCTACGAATACACCATGCAAATTCAGACCACAGCCATACCTGACGTGTTAATACTCGAGCCAACCGTATTTGGTGACGATCGCGGTTTTTTCTACGAGAGCTTCAACAAAAAACGCTTTACCGAACTGACCGGCGTGACACGCGAATTTATTCAGGATAACCATTCCAAGTCCGCCAAGGGGGTATTGCGTGGTCTGCACTATCAGATCCAGCAACCACAAGGAAAACTGGTGCGTGTCACCGCTGGCGAAGTATTCGACGTCGTCGTTGACCTGCGTAAAAGCTCACCAACTTTTGGAAAATGGGTCGGTGTCGTGCTGTCGGCCGCTAACAAACGTCAGTTGTGGGTACCGGAAGGTTTTGCTCACGGCTTCGTGGTAACGAGCGACAGCGCCGAGTTCCTTTACAAGACCACCGATTACTGGGCGCCGGAATTTGAGCGTTGCGTCCTGTGGAACGATCCGGCGATCGGCATCGAATGGCCTTTGGACAGCGAGCCGCTGCTATCGGGCAAAGACAAGCTCGGAACACTGCTGGCCGACGCCGACGTCTTCGCCTGATTCATACCTGTGGCACGGCAACGCAGTGCCGTACTCATCACTATCGAGATTACTTCATGACGCGTATTTTAATTACAGGAAAAACCGGCCAGGTTGGCTACGAACTCGAGCGCAGCTTGCAAGGTTTGGGCGAGATCATTGCCGTTGACCGCAGCCAGATGGACCTGGCCGATCTAGATCAGGTACGCGATGTGGTCCGCCGCATCAAACCAACGCTGATCGTCAATCCAGCCGCCTACACCGCAGTCGATAAGGCGGAGACTGAAGTCGAGCTAGCGATGCGTATCAATGGGGAAGCGCCTGGCGTGTTGGCAGAGGAAGCCAGTAAACTAGGCGCTGCCATGATTCACTACAGTACCGATTATGTATTTGATGGCACGAAAGAAACGCCATATACCGAAGATGATCCAACCTGTCCCATCAACGTCTATGGTCGCAGCAAGCTCGCCGGTGAACAGGCGATCGCGGCCACAGGAATCGCACACCTGATTCTGCGCACTAGCTGGGTCTACAGTATGCATGGAAAAAATTTCTTGCTCACCATGCGTCGCCTGGCCCAAGAGCGCGATACGCTCAGTATCGTTTCCGACCAACATGGAGCACCGACGTGGAGCCGTACCATCGCCGATACCACAGCCCACATCGTCGCGCAAAGCCTGACAGCGCAGGATCCCTATGCATGGCTGCAACAACGCGCTGGTATTTACCATTTGAGCGCTCAAGGGCAAACCACCTGGTTTGGCTTCACCGAGGCGATTATGGCGCATGCGTCTATTACAAAAAAACCACAGTTAAAAGCGATCCTGGCACAAGACTATCCGGTACCAGCGAAGCGCCCGATTAATTCGCTGCTGTCCTCACAACACTTGATTAATACTTTTTGCCAGTTGCCGCAATGGGAAGAGGCACTAAGACTGTGCCAGGGTTAAACCCGTATTGCCATACATACACCGGCCAATTTCATCGCGCAATGTGCGCGATGAAATTGGCCGGGGCTTGAAAGTAATGCAATCTGCGCCAGATCATTCTACGCCGGACGCTACACTATTTTCACAGCACAAGAAGCCGCTGTCGCGCCCAGGATAAAAACATAGCGCAACTGTTTTCATTGTTTTTCCACTACGCCGCGCCAAAGACTTATGATTGTGGATAGAAGAAGTTGTTATTTTCAATAATCCCGCATACATGACGGGAAATCAAAGTGAGATACATTGGAAATAGCTTCCAAAAAAATCACAACATACACATTTGCCGATTTATCTCGGACAAGAGAACGTCATGTTACATTTTATGATTGTTCATCGCTTCACCTTACGCTTGAATTAATCGATGAAAACGAAATTTCTGAATCTCTCGCGCTTCCATAAACAAGTAGTCGCAGTGGCAGCTGATGCTGTTTGCATCCCATTGACTTTTATTGCTGCTCTTGCGCTACATTTGCACACATTGGATGTTGCGTCGCTCGCTGCCTATGCGGTGCTAATAATTGCCGCACCGATCATTTCGATCCCGATCTTTATACGCATGGGCTTGTACCGTGCCGTTATCCGCTACATCGACCATCAGATTGTCCTGACTATAACGACCTGGGCGATCCTGTCGGTCATTGCCGTAGCACTCCTGAGCCTCGTACTGCCCAATCTCACTTTTTCCGTGATCCCGTATCTGATCTTTACCGCCTTGCTGATCATTTATCTACTGGTCAGCCGCTTCACGGCACGCGGGTTTTTCCTCGGCGACCAGCGCGGACCGCAGCGCATGCGTGTTGCGATCTACGGTGCAGGCGGGGCCGGCATTCAGCTAGCCAATGCCCTGCGTCTGAGTAGCGAATATCTTCCAATCATCTTCTTGGACGACAACGTCCAACTGCATGGTGCCAGCATAGCCGGGATCAAGGTGTGGTGCCCCACCCACCTCGAAGCTATCCTGCAAAAATACCAGATCGGCGCAGTACTGCTGGCCATGCCTGCGCTTAGCCATGCCGAGCAGCGTGCCATCATCGACCGTCTCACGCCGCTGAAGATCAAGATCAAGGTCACGCCGCCCATTCAGAACTTGGTCAAAGGCTCGTTGCGAGTGGAAGACGTGCGCGAGATCGAAATTGAAGACTTGCTCAGCCGCGATCCGGTCGCCCCCAACGGTGCGCTGCTGTCGGTATGCATCACCGGAAAATCAGTAGCGGTGAGCGGCGCCGGTGGCTCGATTGGTTCAGAGCTGTGCCGCCAGATCGTGATGCAGGCGCCAAGCCGCTTGGTACTCATTGAATTGTCCGAATACGGCTTGTATGCCATCGACCAGGAACTACGGGCCATCGCCTTGGCCAACGGCATCGATGTCGAGCTGATTCCATTCCTGGGATCCGTGCTCGACACGAAAAAATGCGAAAACATTTTCAAGCAGTTCAAGGTGGAAACCGTGTATCACGCGGCGGCCTACAAGCATGTACCGCTGGTAGAACAAAATCCGATCGAAGGCATCCGCAATAATGCCTTCGGCACACTCAGTCTTGCGCGCGCGGCAGTCGCTGCCAAAGTAAAACGCTTTGTCCTGATTTCCACCGACAAGGCGGTACGGCCAACCAATGTGATGGGTTCCACCAAGCGCCTGGCCGAATTGATCTTGCAGGCATTCTCGCGCCAGCATACACAGATGCGCTTTTGCATGGTGCGGTTTGGTAATGTGCTGGGCTCGTCCGGTTCAGTCGTGCCGCTGTTCCGGCGCCAGATTGCAGCAGGTGGTCCGGTTACGCTGACACATGCGGAAATTACCCGCTATTTCATGACTATTCCCGAAGCGGCGCAACTGGTGCTGCAAGCTGGCGCCATGGGCCGTGGCGGCGACGTGTTCGTTCTGGATATGGGCGAACCAGTCAAAATTGCCGACCTGGCCAAGAAAATGATTTATCTGAGCGGGCATGAAGTACGCAGTGACGGAGGCAAAGGCGGCATTGAAATTCGTTATGTTGGCTTGCGGCCGGGCGAGAAGCTGTATGAAGAATTGCTCATCGGAGATAATGTCACCGGTACCGAGCACCCGCTCATCATGCGCGCCCAAGAGGCGGAGATTGCCTGGCCGATCCTGGAGCAAATGCTCAAGCAGCTCGATCAGGCATGCGAACAGGGCGACCATGAAGCCATCCGCGATCAATTGCGAGCAATCGTTCCCGAGTTCACACCGTCGTCGGATATCGATGATCACCTGTGGAAGATATTACTTACGACCATGCCAGCCAACCTGGTCCCGCCATCGGATGCCGAAGTAACGGCCTGACCACTGCCGCGTCAAGCGCTGCCGACCACCGTCAGGTCGGCAGTATCACGCCATTTGCGGTAGTACATCGAGGCACACAGCAATGCGCTACGCAACTTGCTGCCCGCCTCGCCTCACAAACACAGTCACCAAAGACAACGCGGCCGGATTCTTTCGAACCGGCCGCGTCGTTGTAATACTTCCCTGCTGAACTTAATGGGTGATGCCGTCCCGGCGCACCACTTTTAATACCGTCAGCGCGATGACCTTGATATCGAATGCCAGCGACTGGCGTTGCAGGTAATCGAGGTCAAGCTTGACCTTTTGATCGATTGGCAGCTCATCGCGGCCATTGATCTGGGCCCAGCCTGTCAGGCCCGGGCGAATCTCGTGCACGCCCTTCTCGGTACGCATGTCGATCAGGTTTTGCTGGTTAAACAACGCTGGCCTTGGGCCAACGATGCTCATGTCGCCGCGCAAGATACACCACAACTGAGGAATCTCATCGAGGCTGGACTTGCGCAGGAAGCCGCCAATCGGCGTCAGGAACTGGTCGGGGTTAGTCAACAGGTGCGTGGCTACGACCGGGGTGTCGACCCGCATGGTGCGCAGCTTGGGCATGGAGAACAGGTGATTGTAGCGTCCGACCCGGTTCGACCAGTACAAAGCTGGTCCTTTTGACGTCAGCTTGACCAGCACGATCAAAATCAGGAAGGGGATGAAAAACAGGAGCGAGGCCAGCAGCCCCAGGGAAAAATCGAGAAAACGCTTCATCAGGTATATTGCCTTTTCGGTACCATGCCATTCGCTATCGCCATCACAACGATACAATGGCGAGTTAGTATTTTAACCTTTCCCTACGGCTTTTGATACCGGTGTTGCGCCGACAGAAATATGACACATTTTCGCACAACAGTTTTTCCTGCCAGCACTGCATCGGCACAGAGCAGCGCTTTATCGTTCCGCATACCAGCGCCCCGTGCGCTGCAATCCTTCGGCCAGGCTGACTGGTGGCGTCCAGCCCAGTACGGTACGAGCGCGGCTGGCGTCGATAGTCAAGGCCCCACCCAGCTTGTCGAACGTGGCGCTCCTGCCTGCCATGCCGGCCAGTTTCGCCAGCCAACTGGGGGGGACTGAAAACAACGCTGCACTACTGCCCATGCCGCGCGCCAGTCCGCGCAACAGGTCAGGCAGCGTGACGTCTTCCAGGTCGGAAATCAGGAATACCTGGCCGGCCGCCTTCTCGTGTACCAGGCAGGTGGCAAGAAAATCGGCCAGGTTCCAGATGCCGATGAAGCTACGCTTGTTGCGCATCGCGCCAAAGGGCATTGGAATCCGGCTCGATAACACTTTCAGCAGACGCAGGAAGTTACCAGGGCAGCCGGGACCATACACGAGCGGAGGACGCACGATCACCAGTTCCATGGCGCAGTTGGCCGCATCGGCCTGCAAAGCCAGTTCAGCTTCAAGCTTCGAGACGGCATAGGGTTCGGCCGGCAACGGCGTATCGTTTTCGGTAAACGGCCGCTGGTTCTGGTTGCCATTCACGCCCACCGAACTGACAAAGACAAACCGCGCCACACCGGCGCGCGCAGCACTGCGCGCCAATTGCAGGGTGCCGGCCACGTTGGTCGCACGAAATGCTGCCAGCGGATCAGCCACATCGTCGTTCAGAATGTGCGCCCGCGCAGCCAGGTGGATCACGCCTGAGCAGCCCGCCAAAGCCGTATCCCAGTCGGTGTCGGCATCGACATTGCCGACGCCGACAAAGCGCAAGCCAGCGCTGTTCACGTCCGCGTCCGCGGGCACCTTACGCACCGCGGCGATGACCTCGAAACCACGTGCCAGCAATTCTGCGCAGACCATTTTGCCAACAAAACCGTTAGCCCCAGTGACCAGTATTTTTTGCATGATCAAGCCAGGTGGCAAGCCTGGACGAAGCGCTGATTGATCGCGTCCCAGCTATGGTTTTTTTGCACGTAAGCGTAGCCTGCGCTGCCGACCTGCTCGCGCAGCGCGGCCGACTGGAGCAGTGAAATGACCTCTTGCGCAAACTCGGCTGCGCCATCGCGCACCAGAATGTCGACACCGGCCACGCAGCCGATGTCGCCCTGTCCTATCGTCGTTGCGACCACCGGCACGCCGCACGCCATCGCTTCCAGGATCTTGAATTGCATGCCTGAACCGGAACGCATCGGCGCCACGGCGACCGCAGCGGTCTTGATGACTTCAGCGACCGATGGCACGCGTCCCATCACTTCGATGGCGGGATCGGCCTTGCCCAGCGCGACCAGGCTTGGCTGCGGGCGATTGCCCACCACCAACACACGCACACCAGGTACGGCGGCCTTGATCGCGGGCCAGCAGTGTTCGGCGAACCACAGCATGGCGTCCACGTTCGGTTGATAAAACATATTGCCCGTGAAAGCGATCAACGGTGCGGTCGCTGCGGCGGCCGGACGATTGAAGCGCGTGACATCGATACCAAGCGGCAAGACGCCGACATGATCCGAGCCGATTGCCTGCTGGTCGATGGCCGACACCACGAAACAGTGTTCCGCACGTTGAGCAACCTGCTTCTCGTAGGCGGCAACGCGGCGCGCCTCGATGCCGAGAAGCCAGCCCTTGACACCCTTTTCCATACCGGCGCGGCGGCCGAAATTCAGTCCCATCGAGTCGACCATGTCGACAAACAGCCGCCCCTGGTAGCCGCGCGCATTCGGCAATACCCGGATCATGACCGCATACAGCGCCTCGGGAGCAAAGCGGACGGATACCGTCTGATACACCTTCTGGAACTGACGCGAACGAAAATACGCGCACTGAAACGGCATGTCCGGAAACGGAATGGCCTGCAATACCTGCAGCGCCGCACTGAACTTGTTCCATGGCACCAGGTGAACCACGATGCCCAGCGCCTCCAGGGCCAGCGTCGCGGCCCGGTCCTCTGGCTGGTCGCGGCTGCCAAAACAAATCAGTTCAACCGTGTTGTTGCGAGCCAGGTGACTAAGGCGGAAATACGAAATGACTTGGTCGCCATTCCTGTCAATTGCAGGAATACGGCCAGAAATGGCAAGTAGCTTCATTGGACTGTAGGTTTATTGAGGCAAGCCTCGTAAATGGCGAAGGTCTGGCGCGCAGTTTCTTCCCAGGTGAATTGGCGCGCGCGCGCGTAGCCTTTTTGTGCCAGCGTTGCGCGCAGCGCGTCGTCCTGGAGCACTTGCAGCATGGTGGTCTTGATCGCTTCGACCGACAGCGGATCGACGCACAGCGCCGCGTCTCCGGCCACTTCCGGAATCGACGTGACATTCGACGCAATGACCGGGCAACCTGAAGAAAACGCTTCCAGAATAGGAATACCGAAGCCTTCGTACAGCGACGGGTATACGAACAGTTCCGCATTACGGTACAAGGCGACCAGTTCCTGGATATCGATAAAGCCGAGGAACTTCACGCGCGCCGCGGCACCGGCATCCTTGACCAGTTGGTAGGCCTCGCTCTGTTCCCAGCCGGCGTAGCCGCTGATAACGAGATCGTGCTCGATACCATGCTCTTTTACCAATGCCAGGTAGGCAGTCACGAGACGCACCGTATTCTTGCGCGGATCATTGGCGCCGAGGGTGAAAATGTAAGGACGCGCGCCGCCGCCGGCCGGGCGCTGGACCGGTTCCGCGCTGCGCTGATGCTGAAAAACGGCGTCGCAGGAGAGGAACGTGACATGCACCCGGGCCGGGTCCAGGCCCGGGATCAGATCGAGTATATCCTTGCGCGAAAAATCCGAAATCGTGATTACATGGTCGGCCGCGCGTGCGCAACGCGGCGACACGAAGCGACGGTAATGACGCCCCCATGCCTGGTAGCGGTTGGTTGGCTTCGGCACGAACTCACCGGTCTGGAGAAACATCACATCCATCAGTGACAGCACCATACGCACATTTGCCGGCACGAAGATCGGCGCGGTATTGCCCAGCCCATGCAGAATATCGAGCCGGTCCTCGCGCGCCGCGCGCGGCAGGGCCACTTGCTCCCACAGCGGGTAGGCCGGCATTTTCAGCTGGCGCACGGTAACATTCGGTCCACTTGGCAGGATGCCTTCGCTGTCCGGGATCGCGATATATAAAAAGAACTGAACTGCGGGGTACAGCTTGACCAGCGCGGCAACGACATGCAGCGAGTAGTTGCCGATGCCGCGGCGCGGGTGGCGCGTGATGAAACGCGCGTCGATACCGACTCTCATGAAGACACCTTGCTCAAATCGGGACAGGTACCCGTATCGCAGCGGGACGGATTATTGAATATAAGAATCATCATCAGAACATATCATTAATTAGGATTTGCACGACACTGCAGTAGCATTGCAGACGGGGCGGGAGACTGTTGAGGAGACGCCGCGCGCCATTCGAAAAATACGTCTTTCAGGATGCTCCAACAACATGGCGCGGTAGTCTTTTCTAGCCTGACCCGTCACGGCCATACAGCCAGTCGTCGCCAAGCTGATGAGGTCAGCCACGCATCCATTCGTCCGAGCAAATCAGCGCAGGCCTCAGCGAGGGTGACATGTAATACCAGCCTGATCATCCGGAGCAAAATAAAGCGCATCCGGCAGGCGGGAGCGAACCATTCACGGCCTACCCAAATGTCACTCACGGCACACAGGAAACCGGCATGAATTCCTTCTGCGACCGAATAAGAGAAACTATCGGAAACAATTAGTAAATTTTGACATTCAACAGTCTGCCTAGAACAATATATCGCAGGAACCAAATTATAGGTCCGCCATCATACCGCAGATTCTTGACTGACAGAATTATCTAAATAAAAAATCATGTGCATTCGCCACGATATCGCCATACAAGGACTTTGTGGCAGAGATGAGAGAAAACGGAAAAAAGCACGCTAAACATGCAGTTGCCGAGAGGTAGTGGCGTTGCGGCGTGGTATTGATGTCTTGCTTGACAGCGCACACCTGATCATCCGGTAAACGAGATCCGCTGCCGCCAGTGTAGCGGCATGACGTCAATCGACACCGTTCAGCCGTCATCAACGCTGCGGCAGTGCGAGAGATGTACATGCTCGTCTCGCATGACTGAAGAACTATAGATAGGCTTCCGACTAACTAAGCAACCCCAGAAATAATTATTATTACTGCCCCCCTAAGTAGCCTACTGCAGTGTTGCCCGCTGTTCGCAGTGCCAGCACAGCATCGCAACGGACGCCTTTGCATCCACTTCTGTTTACCATAAATTCACAATAATTTTCCGAGAATTACTTAGTATCCATCTTTCAAGCAAGAGGAAGAAGGTTTACCTATTAACGTAATTTACGGCAGAATTCATCTTGCATTGATAGAAATTTTAATTATATATGGATACTATGCAAACACCACCACTTAAAATTTCCAAATTATTAATAAATAATTTTATTTTTTAAAATTAATTAGTGGAGGCAAGGCTAAAAGCTATTGAAGATATTAGGAACTGCTACGTTGTAAAGTAAAATCGACGCACGAAGCAGACCACCGCCAATGGCCATTCCTTCCATCAATATCCAGTGCGTCGAGACTATCTAATAAAACGTAAACAATCCGCATTCTACTTTCGGTGACCTAACTTTGGTGTATAGCCCAAAGAATTTCGGGCGAAATTAATCAATTTTTCGACCCGTCCAGCACCGACGATCAAGATGAGATAATAATACACATGAAACATAGGAAATGATTTCAAGCCCATGTCACCCAAAGTACGATAATATTTCTTGAATATTCCATATTTTTTATCTGCGTGATATGACAACCAAGGGAAAGAATAATTTGCAATATCCCTCAAAATACCAGCCAATGCGCCTTTATGCGTTTTATCAATCGATTTCGCAATAGTAACAATACCCGACATCATATGGATGCGTGCATCAATAGTGTATTCGCCTGGTGTATATTTTCCTTTTTCGGCACTAGAATGACCAAAATCAGGGGCCTCATCAGCACGGCACAAAGTAATAATCTCCGGAGTAAATACCCCATTGTGCTTCAAAATAATGTTCCCAACGAGATGCAATTGATAGAATAGTGTTCCATCAAATTCCGAAGTCTCGAGTTCCAGTGCCGGTTTTCGTGCGATCGTCAAACCAGCCAAGACACAGGCCCGTCGGAAGAAAAAAGACAGACTATCCAATCCCGCAGGCATAAAGCGCTCATCGGGGAAATATTTTACTGTTTGCACGACATTCTCTGGATTACCGTTAAACCAGCCGTAACCGCGCAAAATAACACCAACATCTTTATTGCGTTCGATAACCTCTGACAAATTTTTCAAGGCGCCAGGACACAAGACGTCGTCATTTCCCAAAAATACGCAATAATCTCCACTAGCAGATTTTAATAATTGCCGCAAATTACGATCGAATCCCAAATTAGTGACATTTTCATGATAAACAATCAAGTCACCATATAAATCCTTATATTCCTGGACAATCTCCCCAATTTCTTGGCGCTGAGGAGAAACATCTTCACAAATAACAATCTCAAACAAATAATCTTTTTGATCAATAACTGAATCCAAGACCTGTTTCAAATATTTTGCTCTGTTATATGCCGGGATACAAACGGACAACTTAGGATTCTTCATACATTATTCCAAAAAATTACGGATCACAAAAAGTATACATCAAATAATGAACATAATGAAACATTATTTTTATATCGACCTTAATTTCATGCTATTACGCAGCCATTTTTATAATACAGCACTTACAACAGGAACGTTCCGCTTCCTATAAACAGGCAAAAATACTATCGCGCCGATAATTATAAAAAGAGTGGCAGACAAAACAATGTCGTTAATGGCATGATCTGGCCCGAGAATGAACAAAAATGATTTAAAGTAAAAAAATGCGATGATAATAAACGAGAGCCCTAGTTTCTTGCTTCGGTACAGCGCCCGATTGAGCAAACCGATAATAGCACCAACCACAAATGACAACATGACTGTTAGTATCGGGCTTTTGGTCAACAAAAGCCACAAGACGTTATAACGAAAGGTCGGACCAAACAGTAAATCATTTTTGTTGACCACCTCGTTGATCGCATAGCCGTAATTAAGTGGAGCTACATCCCAACTGACTACACGGAACGAGGCCAACAGGGATCCAAACAGCTGATAGAAGAATCCTTGGGGAGGTAACATATCGATCGTATCTTTGACGAATGCCATATAGTACACATCGCCGGAGGCAAGCAATCGTGTCAGCAGTGCGGGGACAAGAAGACCAATTTCAGTTGTTTCAAGTACCACTGAGAACATGAACAACATCACAATTAACGCGCCAGTAGCAAAAAATATTTTCTTCTTTAATGACATCGGCAGCGTGTAGCCATTGGTAAAAAAATAAACAGAAATATAGAACAAAAAGAATGCTTTATAGCCGCTGAGAGCACCTAAGATAATACTTATCAGAAACAGAAAACGTTCCTTTTTCGAGTTAGGGGCACCGGTAATTTTCTTCTTGATATAGTAGAAAAGTACGAACAAGGCAGTGGCAACTTGCGACAATCGCAATAAGGCACCAAATCCACCGGCAGACGCATCGTTACGGCTGTCGAGTAACAATGGAATACCATTATTAATGTAAATCATCATATTTGCGCTGATGGCAATAGCCATGGTGAACAATATGCCAAACTTAAGTCGTCTCACGAAGTCAGGCGAGGGTATTTGCGGCGGCAATACCTGTTGGGGGCGCGCAAAAATCAGAATACCGAGAAGTAACGCCGCTTCAGAAAACAAATACGTAAGCGTGTAGTACAATTTTATTTCATTATAGATAGCCAGAAAGAGAACATTAGCTGTGCAAATCGAGTTTGTAAAAATGACTGCGAAATAAATTGGATCCAAAATTGATTTGACTATTTTCCAAAACAAAAGCCGATACAGTACAAACAGTGCCAGCCATAGCACTAAATAGACTTCCATGTGCTGGAGAGCCAGCAGGGAAAATTCGAGGGTTGTCATGTCAATGGATAATCGTTTGTTTGCCTAGACGGCTTTGATATGACCGCAACGCCGAGTTCTGCCCAACGGCAACTGATTGCGGATACATAAATAAAAATCGTTCGAATAACTATGAGTAATATCAACGACTATGCCAATCTCGCCACACAGCTGATGAACTGTGCCACTATTGAGTGGCGCAAAAATTGACAATAGCGTTCTGATTAACATGGTTAAACTTTCTTCCATACATTCAGCTCATCATCAAATTTCTTTACTAATTTTGCTGGTGCGCCGACGACCATGCTCGCTGCAGGAACATCTGTACTGATCACAGAATTGGCTCCCACAACTGCACCAGTGCCTATTCGTACAGGGCCCAATATAATCACATTGTCGCCAATCCAGACATTATCTTCAATAATGACAGGACCCCGCGCTGCAAGCTCACGCTCGGCCGGAGCCTGCTGTGGATGGCTTTGATCAGAGCCGACATAGCGTCCATGGTTGTGATCGGATACGTGGACGCGGCTACCGAACAGGACGCCGTTGCCGATTTCGATTCTTTCTATGCAAGTAATATGCACATCCAACGAAAATGACACGTTATCGCCAATAATGATCTTGGGGGAGAACGACTGCTGCCGGTAGTGCTGAACCGCCTCGAGCCATAGCCCGCCGTAAATAGAAATGTCTCTTCCCATTGTGATGCACTCGGTACCGCGGATCGAGCAGCGAGGACCGACATTTAAATGTGGCGCTTTGAGTAAGCTGGCATACATTCGACTACGAAATTTCGCGAACGCCCAGACTGCTAGCATGTAGAGGGCCCAAGGTAGCGGTTCAGACGTAAACTGCTTGATACGACGTGCTAATTTGCCCTGTTTTACTGGAGGGAGTTGTCCCAGCTCAGACATCATATGCCTGACCCAATATACGGGTGCGATAAAAATCATAGGTAATACGTGCAACCAAGATACCCACGTAGGCAACCGCTACCATAGGCAGCGACAGACGATCACGCAAGCCGGTACCCCAGCGATGGTAGGTAAAGGCTTGCATGGCCACGACAGCACGCCGCCAAACCGGCATACCGATCATGGCATGCTTACGCGATTCATAGATATTTTTTCTTAATTTCACGACGTTGCTTTGTGTATGCGATGTATTCGTTGTATGCACGCGGTACTTGGCTACCGGTTGATTCAGGTAGCGCAGTGAACCCTGCGATCCCAGCAAATAATATAGCTGCATATCTTCACTGAAAATTTCTAGGTTGAGCACCGAACTACCATCGGACTTGAGTACAGCCTCTCGGCGACACATCAAAACGGAGCCATAGACGTTCCAGCGGAAAATCAGTTCCCAAGGCAAGGTCCGCGAGTCCACCAACGCGGCGCGCGAACTTGACTGCCCCAATTCGGCAATCGCGCTGGTACCGGTCGCATTTCCTTGCGCGTCAATCGGGATTGCGTCGCCGAACACGGCCATCACTCCAGGTTGATTCAGCAAACTCAAACGCTTCGTCACTGAACCAGGCAGCAGCACATCATCACTAGCAACAATCAGGATCACGCTACCAGTACTCTTACGCATCAGGCGGTCGAAGGTTTGCGTAATACCTACGTTCACCTGGCGCTCGAATTCGATGCGGGCGAAACGATTTCCGTGCTCCCCCTTCCAACGTTGAGCGATGGAAAAGCCATCGTCCGACGAACCATCATCGATCAAAAGTAGCTCGATGTTTGCTGGATCTTGCGCCAGAACACTATCGAGGCAGTCAATGATATAAGAGGCATGGTTATATAAAGGAATCAGCACCGATGCCAGTTGGCGGCCACTATTCGAATTCAAGCTAGACATGCGTTGTTTCCATTTTTTTCATTTCATTCTTAACTAGCAACGCCATCATTATCCAGTACACCAGGTAATTACCGGCATAAGCCATCGCTACACCCTGTAAGCCATAAATGGAGACGAATACCACTGTCAACCCATAAAAAGACAAGGAAAAGAGCACCTCAGTCAGGATAAAGGTGCGCACCATGGCTCTTCCCAACATGATGTAACTCAATATCCAGGAGCCAATCTTCATTACGTCACCTATCAGCTGCCACAGAAACAAGTCGCGCATAGGCGCGAAATCACGCGAAAACAGATGCGCTATAACGAAGTCTCGCAATAAATACATTGTAATCGCGCCAATTACGACCAGCGGCAGTACCAAGCTGTAAACCTTGACAATTTCTTTACCTAGCTCAGCACGCACCTTGATCTCGGCCAAACGTGGCAAATAATACATTGACAGAGTTAACGTCACTAGCATCAGATAAATTTCACTGATCTTCCACGAAGCTTGCCAGTAACCGGCAGCATTCAATCCCAATGTCGCCGATAAATAGTTACGAATAAACATATAAGCGAGTGGTGACATGATGGCCGAAGTCAAACCCATCAATCCAAAACCGGATAGTTCGCGCACCGTTGTGCGGTCGACTTTACCCCACAAAAACGTCACCTTGAACCATTCACGGCGCGACACCAGTGCCCCCGTTGCCAGCAGCAAAGCGGCAGGACTGATTGCAATGGCCAATAGAGCGCCATACAAACCCCATACCGAAGTGAGCACACCAACTACTAGCAAACTTAGCAGGCTGCCGATGATATTCGCACTAACGTAAGTTGCTACGTCCTTCTTACCGTTGATAATCGCCAATAACAAATTATTCATAGCGATCGCCGGCAACGCCAAACCGAGTCCGATGAACACCGTCCCCATGTCGCTCCGTTCTAGCAGCTTGAACGACAACCACTGGTTGGCCACAATGAAAGTAATACTAGCCAGCAAAGTAGCAGACAGCGTTAGCTTGATCGCGGTTTGCCACACGGTATGCTGTTGTGCACGGTTATCAAAATGCTGAGCGGTTCCTTTGGTCACGCCCGGCCCCATCACCCCACCACCCAAGCTGAGCGCAACCGCGAGTGCATTCTGAAACTGGCCGATCAAGGCATACCCGGACGGACCAACGTACACGGCGAGCACCTTGTTCAGGATCATTGCTGCACCGACCTTCACTGCAACGGCAATACCGTTCAACAGACTTGATCTAACCAGACTCATCGATTCAACGCACGCACGACCGTAGCAAGCTCTTCAGTTTCTAGCTGAGGACCTATCGGCAAGCTCAGCACCTGTTCGGCCATCTGCTCGGCAAGCGGGAATGCGCCAGCTTGCCAGCCTAGTTCAGCATAGCATTGCTGCAGATGCGGCGGGATCGGGTAGTGGATCAGCGTGGTTACGCCGGCTGCAGCCAGTTGTTGCTGGAGCACTTCGCGGGCAGGCGTCGTCACAACAAACAGATGCCAGGCGGGGGTCGCCCACTCCGGGACGAATGGCAAGCCCAAGCCACTGTCTCGCAGCTGCTCCAGATAGTGGGCAGCAATCGCACTGCGACGCGCATTCCACTCATCCAGGTGAAGCAGCTTGACGCGAAGGATGGCAGCCTGCAAGGGGTCGAGGCGGCTGTTATAACCCTGGTATTCATTAACATATTTCACACGCGAACCGTAATTGCGCAGCACACGGATGCGGTCAGCCAGCACCGGATCATCGGTCGTGATAGCGCCGCCGTCGCCAATCGCTCCCAGGTTCTTGCCTGGGTAAAAACTCCATGCCACGACATCGCCATGCGCGCCGATCCGCTTGCCCTTGTAGCGTGAACCGTGCGCCTGCGCGCCATCTTCCAATACGAGCAGCCCATGCTTGCGGGCGATCGCCAGGATCGGATCGAGGTCAGCTGGCTGACCATACAGATGGACTGGCAAGATGACCTTGGTACGTGGCGTGATTGCCGCCTCGATCAGGGCAGGATCGATATTGAACGTACGCGCATCTGGCTCGACGGGAACCACTGTCGCGCCGCACTGGCTAACGGCCAGCCAGGTGGCGATATAAGTGTTGCTTGGCACGATCACTTCGTCACCAGGGCCCACATCCATCGCGCGCAATGCCAAATGCAGGGCATCGAGGCCGTTGGCCAGTCCGACGCACTCTTTGGCACCACAAAATTGTGCGAATTCGGATTCGAACGATTCGACCTCGGGACCGCCTATGTAATATCCGCTGTGCAGTACGCGCTGTACCGCAGCATCGATTTCGGATTGGCACTCGAGGTAAGCCGCTTTCAGATCAAGAAATGGAACATTCATTTTGGTACCCCTGCAGCTTTCAGAAAGTCGCCGTAATCGCGGAAATAATCTTCTTCATCGTAACGATTGGATGCCAATACCATGCACACCGAACCGGATGAAAAATTGTCCAGCTCTCGCCAGATCATGGGACATACATACAGCCCGTTATAGGAACGGCTCAGATGTACGCGCTTTTTGCTGAAACCGTCGTCGAGCACCACATCGAAGCTGCCCGACATCGCGATGATCAACTGGTGCAAGCCCTTGTGCGCATGCCCCCCACGCTCGGCGCCGCCAGGAACATCGTACAAATAATATACGCGCTCGATATCGAACGGGATATGATCGCCACCCTCGATAAAAGTCAGATTACCGCGCGGATCGGATATCTTCGGCAATGATACGATCGAACAGGCGTCGACGTTAAATTCTTTGTTTGTGATAATTGTCATATTATGAATTCAGTTGGTGAATACGCGCGGGATTGCCAACCACGGTGGCTCCAGCCGGAACATTTTTAGTGACCACGGCGCCCGCACCAACGGTTGCGTTGGCGCCGATATGAATACCAGGCAAAATCGTCGCACCAGCGCCAATTGAAGCGCCTTCATCCACAACGGTTTCGAGACATTCAAAATCCCGGTTACCGCTTTTCGGAAACTTGTCATTACTAAACGATACATTCGGACCGATAAAGACATCATTGGCAATACGCAGGCCATTCCAGATTTGCACCCCGCTTTTTACCGTTACCCGATCGCCAATCACGACATCGCTCTCAATCAGACAGTGCGAACAGATATTGCAGTCGCGACCAATCCGGGCCTTTGCCAGAACAACAACGAACTGCCAAATTCGGCTGCCAGCACCGATGTAGGCGGTATGCACATCAGCAAGCGGATGGACAAAAAACTCATTCATATTCACTTCCATTATCCCTTGCCCTTAACGGCACATCATTATTCGTGAAAATTCGATATCTACCGATCGCGTCGAAGCTAATCCGTTACAAAAGCGATCAGGTGCGAGGGCCATTATGAGCGGCCGCTAGCAGCGCCTGATGTTCACGTTCGGCCGCAGCGAGCATGTGACGTAATGTGTCTTCCAGGCTGCGGCTGAGGAGAGGGCCACCCTGCAGCGCCGGCAAGGCCTGCAACTTGGCCGGGCTGCCACACAAGCGATGCACCTCCCCGACGCGGACAAACGCCGGGTTCACCGTCACGTCAATCTGGTGCCCCGTAATTTGGGACAGCAACGCAATCACGTGCTGCAAGGTATAGGCGTTGCCAGAACAAATATTGTAGGTTTCGCCAGGCTGTCCATGCTCGAGCAACTGCAGATAAGCTGCGCACACCATGTCGACATCATTAAACTCGCGCTCGACGTGCAAATTACCCAGCTCAATGCCAGGCGCGCGGCGCGCAAAATGATTTACCAGCTTAGGGATCAGGAACTGGCTTGCCTGTCCTACCCCCGTGTAATTGAAGGGACGCGTAAAGAGGAGCGAAAGCCGATCACCATAGGTGCGCGCCATATGCTCCATCGCCAGTTTGCTGGTGGCATAGTGATTCATCGGCGCAGGGGGCTGGCTTTCCGTGATCGGCGACGCATCGCAGTTACCATACACGTTCGCGCTGCTTGCCAGCAGTATCCGTTGCGGAGCTTGTGGCAAGGCCAGCACGGCATCGAGCAGATTCAGGGTACCGACGACATTGACGGCATAGAATGCATTTTCATCGGCCTGGCCGACAAAACTGATCGCTGCCAGGTGTACCACGCTGTCAGGCGCCGCTGCCAACACTTGCTGGCGCAATGCCGTCTTGTCGGCCAGGTCACAATCGAGCACGACCACTTGATGACCCGCAGCACGGGCCATCTCGGCAAACGGTCGTCCGGTAAAACCGGACGCGCCTGTCAGCAGGATCTTCAAAACGAAAAGCCCTGTTTGTTACGCGCAAAGTCGGCGTCATACATCAGCTTGCACAACGTTTCGAGCGTCGTTTCAGGCTTCCAGCCCAGTACGCGTTCCGCTTTGGCCGGATCACCAATCAGCAGTTCCACTTCAGCCGGACGGTAAAATTTCGGGTTGATGCGCACAATCGTCTTGCCAGTAGCGGTATCGACAGCAAACTCGTTTTCCGCTGCGCCTTGCCATGCCAAAGTGATGCCGGCAGCCTTGCACGTCATCGTGACGAAATCGCGCACGGTTTCGGTACGGTTGGTAGCCAGAACAAAGGTATCCGGTTCATCGACCTGCAGCATCCGGTGCATGCCTTCGACATACTCCTTGGCAAAGCCCCAATCGCGCTTGGCGTCGATATTGCCCAGTTCGAGGCAATCGAGCTGGCCGAGGACGATCTTGGCAATGCTGTCGGTGATCTTGCGGGTGACGAATTCGCGTCCGCGCAGCGGCGACTCGTGATTGAACAAAATGCCGCTGGCGCCGAAGATGCCATACGATTCGCGGTAGTTGATCGTCATCCAGTGTGCATACAGCTTGGCGACGCCATACGGGCTGCGTGGATAAAAAGGCGTGGTTTCCAACTGTGGAATCTCTTGCACCTTGCCAAACATTTCAGACGTCGAAGCCTGGTAGAACTTGATTTTTGGATTGACGAAGCGGATAGCCTCGAGCAGGTACAGCGCGCCCAGGCCAGTGATATTTGCCGTGGTAGCAGGCTGGTCGAACGAGACGCCGACGAAGCTTTGAGCAGCCAGATTGTAAATCTCATCTGGCTGGACGCGATCAACCAGGCGCAACACGCCGCTCTGGTCAGTCAGATCGAATTCCACCAGGTGCAGATCCGGATGATTTTCCACGCCCAGTTCCGCCAGGCGCCAGAAATTGGTCGAACTGGTACGGCGGAAGGTACCGTACACGGTGTAGTCAAGCGCCAGCAAATGCTGGGTTAAATAGGCGCCATCCTGGCCGGTAATACCTGTGATGAGAGCGATTCTTTTGGTCATTTTTTATATAGTCAGTTTAAAATTAATACGGTCTGGCTCTGCCAAAGTTCTTCTACCGTTGCACGATGCCATTCTTTTACCCACTGGCGATCGAATGAGATTTCAATCCGTTTCAAGGGTAGTTTTCCTCGCCTGGCATACCCACCTAACGCGCCAGGCGAAATTTGACGACTCGCTCTTGGCTTACTTTGCTCGAACCAGCGTTTTAAGTTGTTCCCACTGTGCTTTTCCGTCAGTATCCGCAAGAATTTTTTTCCGCGTCTCTGCCATAAATGCCCAGGCAACTGCAGCAATCAATGCGAGTATGGTCGAGACCAAGATCAATACAGAACGTTTTGGCTTGAATTTACGTTCTGGATCAATAGCAGGATCAAGCACTTGGATCAGGGCAGAATCTTTCGCCTCATCGAGGCGCGCTGCTTCATACTGTTTCGCCAACAGTTCGTACAACATTTGATAATACTTAACATCGCGTAATATCTTGATATTTTCAAGCCCCACTTGCTTGCCAGGATTGAGCGCTGCATCACCTGCCAAGGCAGGACGGCCATTCTCAAGCTTTGACAACTCGGCGCGCAGACTGATCAGCTCTTCCTGGGCCCGTTTGTACTCCGGGTTGTTGGTCGTGACGAATGCCTGCATCGCACTTATCTGAATATCCTTGGCAGAAATTTGGGCACGCAAGCGACCGACTGTTTCGACAATGGCGCGGCTGTCGGCATCAACGCTGATCACGCCATGCGTATCGAGCGCGCTTTTCAGCGCCATTTCAGCCTTTGCCAGATTATCCTTCGACTGCTCGAGCTGACGCTCGAAGAACACCCGGCGCTGTGACGCTTCAGTAACAGCCAGCACCTTGGTCAATGACACCAGTTCACTGACATAGGCATTGGCCAGTTGGGCAACCAGCTTCTTGTTCTCGTCTTCGACTTCGATAGAAATCAGGCCATCTTTGCCGGCAGCGATGGTCGTGTTAGCCTCAAGTATACTGCGCGTTTTTTCCATCGTCTCGACATCGTAGACCTTTTGCAAATCAAACTTTGCAATCAGCTTGTCGGCAACGGTACGGCTCTTGAGCATCCCGATATACAGGTCGTTGGGATTTTTCAGTCCCGCCGACCCAGCCAAGGCACCTGCTGCGCCGCCGAGCTGCGACAACAAGGCCGAAGCGCCGGACTGGGACTGCTGAGGCGGCAACAACTTGGCACCCGCCTTATATACATTCGGTAAGACAAAGCTGATTGCCGCAGAGACAATCGCCGCAATCACTGGCAACCATATGATTACCTTTTTATATTTTGCCAAAACGATCAGGACATCGAGAACGCTGAATTCGCGCTCGCCCGTATCCGGGTTTGGCGATAAAGCCGTGGGTTGCATCTGATTCATACTCGTGAGCCGCTTATTTTATAGGATAGTTCGATGTTGATTTCAGACCAGTCAGGCATTAATCACGCAGTGTTTTGAAGGCTGCGGCACCCAGTCCAAAGTTGGCCAAAATCTGCGTCCACTCGCGCGCGCCGGTCATGAATTTCGTCCATCGCGTTTCCTTGTCAAACTTCTCCGGCACCACGATGGTGTCACCTGGCATGACCTCGGTTCCACCAAAGCCACCCGACAGCCAACTACCCGAATCACGCGACACCACGCTGCCATCTACCCGCAGCAGGAAGATATTTTCCTCGTCTGCATCCGAGGTAAGTCCCGCTTTCTTCAAATAGTCGTTGACGCGGTCACCCTGGCGCCACAGCGGTGACGACTCGACATTGACGGCGCCGAAGATATTGACGAATTCAGGCTGTGCAGGAATAACCAGGCGGTCGCCGTTTTCCAGTTTCAGCTGCGGCAAGAGCGAGAAACGCTTGTCGCGCGGATCAAGTCCCAGGCTAATGCGCCCAGTCGGCTTCAGTTCGCTGACACGCGCTATGGCTTGGGCTGCTGCCGTCGCTTCCGTCTGGCGCCGCACTTCCGCCAGCTGTACATCCGTCACCGAACGGGAATTCGCGACCGAACGCGACTGGTCAGCACGCGCCTGGCTTTCCAGGCGTTTCACGAGTTTTTCCAGATTCAGCTCCTGCTGTCGGCGCACGTCTTCGCGATAAAAAGCGGTGCCGAACAGATACGCATTGCTGGTCGTGCCACCGGCCTTGGCCAACATCGACTGCAGCGTTTCGCCTGCCGTCATTTGGTACACGCCAGGAACATTGACTTCGCCTTCCACGCGGACAAAGATGCGGCGCTTATCCATCGGCACGGCCACATCCTGTTGTGAAAAAATCGTCACTGTATCGCCAGGCTGCAGCTGGACATTGTCGGGACCGGCTGGATTGGTGAAGACATTACCGAGATTAAACGGCACCAGGCTCACGCTCAGGTCCGTACGATTGACACGTTCGATCACCGCGTAGTCCCAGTTGATCTCGTCGACCAGACCGCCAATTCGGGTGGCAATATTATCAGCGGCCTCATTGGTCTGGCGCTCGTCCCCAGCATTCACCGCATTGTTCTGGCGCTTGATCGAATTGCGCGTGATCAAGTACTGACGGTTAGGAATCAGGTCGCTGATGCGCATGCCAGCCTTGAACGGCGCGCGTACCGCCTGGTCAACATTACCGCGCAAGACGACAGCGTTTGAAAAATCCGGCGTGATCGAGGTGACATTGAGCACGTCGCCATCCTTGAGCGTACGCTTGAGCCCCTCGCCGCTCAGGGCGAACTGCTCGACGCTGCGCGGCTGGTTTCTGCTAGCATCAATACGCTCCAGAAAGGCACGGCGCGGATCGGCCACGACCGGCATGCCGCCGGCATAGTCGAGCAACGATTCGATGCTGTCGTTGGCAGTTTTCAGTTCGTAGATGGCAGGGGTATTCACCTTGCCGACCAGCGCAACATGGCCCACCGCCGTCGGAATGAATATAGTATCGCCGTCTTGCAGTTTCATGTCGGTCGACTTATCGCCTTTGCCGATGAAGGAGTACAGGTCCAGTTCCGCGGCAACCTTGCCGCCCCGCTTGATCTGCACATGGCGCATGCTGCCGTTGGCATTCGGGCCGCCGCTGGCGAAAAGCGCAGTCACGAGGGTCGACAGGCTCGACACATTGTAGGTGCCCGGACGGCTGGCCTGGCCGACCACGTAGACGGTAATCGAGCGCAAGCGCCCAAAGTTGACATTGACCGTCACGCCTTTGTATAGCTGGCCGATGGCATTGCGAATCACACCCTCGGCATCTCCTGCACGCACACCGGCCAAAGGAACCGAACCGATGCTTGGAATCGAAATCAAGCCATTACGGTCAATCGTGGCGCGATAATCGATATCGATACTGCCCCAGCCACGGATCATCAGCTCATCACCAGGGCCGAGTGCATAATCGGCCACCACCGGCGCATTGGCGACAGGAGAAAAAGTGGATGGCGCGTTAGCAAAAAACTCCGAGCCAAAAATCGGTAAGTTGGTACCGGTACTATCAAAAACAAATTTCTGGAATTCGCTTGGCACAGGCGCAGGCGCGCGGGTCTTGCGCGCAGCCTCGCTCACCGTACGCTGCCGCGCCGTACTGACCGCTGCACCGCCTGCGTCACCCTCTACATCCTGATCGGCTGCTGCCGGCCGATTGGTGATATTCACGCGCTTAGGCGCGGCTGCTGGTGCGACCGTTTCCGTGACCCGTTCCTGACCTAGCAGATCACTCTGGGTTTGGACACTTTGCGCAAATACGGCCATGGAAGCCGATGCCAGAGCAACGGCTATGAAACAATTTGTGAGTTTTGACATTAAGCTGTATGTGTAAATAGTGGTCTGCAGGGGGCATGTTTCTTGAGTCGGCTATATTACAGCAGTTCTTCGAACGGCAGAAATACTTATAGGAAAAATACTACATATTCATGACCGTGCTACGCCGGTAATATGTGGTGCCTTTACCTTAGTCTTCGCGCCTGCTACTGCAATCCAAATCGACTATTCTCATGCATTAAAAAATAAAATGTTAACGGCAAGAATCAACAGGTGCGTACACGGCCACGCCAGAAAGATTTTCCTTTCCAACGGCCGATGCGGCGGATTTACTCCGCCTCAGTTTGATGCAACAGGCATTTAATTAATATTAATACGACCGTATTCGGCCAGAAACATACCTGCCAGCAAAATGGATACTGTCACGTTAATATTTTGTTTGCCAGGTCACGCTTACTTCTTTCGGCCCCGGGTTGATCGACAGGCCCGACTTGCTCTGGTTACGCTGCGCACTCCACAGCCAGCTACCCATGGCGTAACCGAGGATGCCGCCAGCGACCGTATCGGACACCCAATGTTTGCGGCCTGCAACGCGCCCGGCCGAACCGAGCGCGGCCACGCTGTACAGCCATGGCGCATCGTATTCTTTGGCAAACGGTGTCACGGCAGCAAAGGCGATCGCCGAATGGGTCGATGGAAAGGACGCATCCGAGCGGGATTGCCCACTGCCCACACTGGTCCACGGACCGCGGTCTTCATCCGGTCGAGAGCGGCCAATCGCATATTTCCCCACCAACGCCAAGCCCGTTGCCGCTGCCACCGACTCCATGGAAATGAGCCCGATATTTTGCAAGCGCTCGTCGCCAAACGCAAGCGCAGCCCCAGCCGCGCCCACCAGAACATACGGCGTCGCTTTACCGAGCTTGTCCCAGTTACGGAACGAACTGGAATTCTGATGCTTCTTGACAAAACGGTCGACGGGCTTGTCAGCCAGCGCCGAGGCCAGTACCACGCCGCCAACCACTGCCGTGGCCTGCAGCCATTCGGGGACGCTGGGAGCGGCGGACGCCGATTGCTCCAGGCGCGCGCGCATGGCGGGCCATGGACTGACAAAGGGGCGGTCAGGAGGATTGACGGCCGGCAGGTTCTGCTCATCGGGACGTTCCGCAAAATTACCCAAGCCATCGTAGCTGTTCATGTCGGCGCGCGGGCGTTCGAACATATCGTACAAGTCGCCGGGCGAAGCCACCATCTGGCCTACGTCGCGGGTCCATGGCGAAATCCCAAAGCCAGCGATCGATTGCGTATCCATCGGCAACATGCTGTTCAATGGTATCGACAGGAAGACGCCACGATCCTGATAAGGCTTGTCGGGTGTACCGGGCGCAGTGATATCGTTGCCGTTGGTATGGGTGTACCAGGCGCCGACTTCGATGCCGGACTGGAAGCGGCGCTTGAATTCCATACGCACCCCCGTGTCTTTCGCCAGGAAGCGGCCGGCACGTGCCGTCACAGTAATGTCATGCGGTAAGCGGTAATGCAAGGAAGCAATTGCCGTTACCGTTTTGTAGTCGCGGCTATCGAGCAAGCCCTTGAAGCCGCGCTGCTGCAGGGCGTCCACGGACAGATCGGCGGCCCAACGGCTGTCTTTCGGGAGATACAAGGCCTGGCCACCGGCGCCGCGGAACATGTCTTCATACAAGCCAGCCGACAGGCGCGTATACACCCCTTCGGCAGGATGGTCATATTTGTTCAGCAAGACACGGCTGAGCGAAAAACGGTTGCCGCGCAGATACTCCGCCACATCGGTGCGCACGTGCGGCAAGTTGCTGTTCGAGGGCTGCTTCACTCCTGAAACGGTTTCCAGCAATTGCAGGCCGGCGGCGGCATTCAGGTACCAGCCATCGGCAAGGCGGCGATCATAATTGGCCACGGCGGAAATCGAGTAACGGAAAGCGCCGCTTGGATCATTGAAAAAGAAACCGACCTTGGGTGCGATCTTGAAGCGGTTCGCTTCACGGTCCAGCGATTTGACCTGGACCACATCGCCGTCGACGCCGAGGCCAACAGCCAGCTTGCCATCGTTGTTAACAGTATTAACGGCATTGGCCTGCTTGACGACCGCTGGCACAGGAGTATCAACGACCTGATCGGAGGGGGTTCCCGCCATGACCGGTGACTGGGCAGCAGTGACGGGCAAAACTGGTACAACGACAGGTGCCGCGACAGTGGCCGCCGGTGTGCTTACAACGGCAGGCTTGAGCGGCGCTGGCTGGTCAAGAAACTCCTTCAACCAGGCTTGTTGGTCGTCGCGAATCACATCACTCTTTTCCGGATA
Source organism: Janthinobacterium silvisoli (assembly GCF_014200725.1). Classification (GTDB taxonomy): domain Bacteria; phylum Pseudomonadota; class Gammaproteobacteria; order Burkholderiales; family Burkholderiaceae_D; genus Janthinobacterium. The sequence continues at coordinate 157,306 of NZ_JACHCL010000007.1, read as the reverse complement.
GCGTAGCAGCACGGTTTCGAGAAAAGCCTGGCGGTCAATCTTGCCGGCAAAATAATCGTTCAGCTTGGGCAAATCGAAAAATTCATAGGTAGCGATCGGCTGGTCAAGCTTGGTATACGTGATACGGATGGTGGTGGTGCCCGCTGGCGTGAACGCGACTGCCGTGCGCGCGGCCCGGCCCACGGCGCGGCCGAGATTCGAGATACGGCTATTGGTCAGGCTCAGTGCAAGAGTATTGCCTTCCTGCTCGACGCGCACGTTCTTGTAATCCTGTTTCACCAAGGCATTGACCAGGTCCGCGCCATAACCGGCATCGCGATGCCATTCCTCCTTGCTGGGGCGCGGCGGCGGATTCTTGTCATCGACAAAATAGGCAGGTTCAAATATTTTGGGAATGAACTCACGCTCGCCAAACGGGATGCTGACAAAGGCATTGATGCTGAACTGATCACGGCTGCGCGCCGCCTGCACACCAAGCCAGCCCCAGCGATACTCCAGGCCAATAGCAGGACCCTTGCTGCGCCGGTTAGCTCCGGTTTCGCCGGCGCGGATGTCACGCAGATAGTTCGTTGTGTCGTACTCCGCCACTACCGACCAGCGTGGCAAGCTTGCCGGTGTCCAGCGCGCACCGGCAAACAGACCATCCGGGCGCTTGCGGGCATACCCCAGGCTCGCTTCGATATTTTTGCTCGCGCCAAAAGTCTTGGTGGCAACGATATACTGTCCATTGAACAATTCCGTGCCGAAGATATCTGTTTCCCCGACGGCCACTGAGGGCAGCCAATCGCCTTCCGCCCACAAGCGCAACTTACCATCGAGCACTTTATCCTTATAGCGGCCGTAACCTTTGCCATATGCGGGATCGCCATCACCAAATGCCGGAATGCCCGTAATCGACACATAACGTCCGGTCACCTGCAAGAAAGGCAAAATGCTCGACGTTACCCATGTTTGACCATACGGGCTGTTGTAGCTATACCCTACGCTGAAAGTGCCGTCGGTTTCCACTACGGCGCTGGGCATATTGATATAGCCCGATTGCCCACCCTGGTTCGGCGTGGCAGCCATCGCGCTGGGCGCGCCGAGAATCAGGCATCCACACCAGGTTGTTTTGATTGATTTTTTGAGTACGCTTAACAAATCCGACTACCTAATATATCCTGCATCTGGAATTCCTAACAAGATACTCAGAGAAGAACATGGCTGAGGGACTTGAGAGAAACAAAAAAAGGCAAACTGTAAAGCATGAATGAATGCCCCACATAAGTTCGCCGCTAAAGAATAATCATGAGTTGACGGTTTTTATGTACGCCGCCAAAAAATCTGTGCCGCAAGATTTTAACATTTTTTCCAGTGTCAAATCCTTACGCTGTTCCGTGTTTGCCACAACAAGCATCGTTATTACGTGGATACCGTCTTTTTCTTAATTAACTGATTTCCGGGATAGCGGCTATTTCAAACTGCCAAACACCTTGCCAATAATCTTGCTGCCGTATGACAGGGGATCGCGGCGGATGGCTTTTTCTTCTTCACCGATCATCAGATACAGGCCGTCGAGCGCGCGGTCGGTGACATAACCTTCCACCGTCGCTTGCTGCTGCGGCACCAGCCCGGTCTTGCCGATCTGGCTCATGGTGCTGTTGTATTTGCCGGACAGGCCAGACTTGTCGGTGACCGACTTGACGATAGGCAGGAATTTGACCGCCAGTGGCGCGGCAGTCTTTTGCCGGAAAAAATCGGTGACGGATGTATCACCGCCGGACAGTATATTTTTGGCATCGGTAACGCTCATCGACTTGACCGCATCGATCAGCAAGGGCTTGGCCATCGGCACGGCCGATTCAGCGGCGCGGTTCATCGACACCACCAGGTCATCGAGCTGCTGCCCGCGTCCCGTCATTTTCAGCAAGGGCTTGGCCTGCTCCAGAATGCCGGGCAGCTTGATCTTGACCTTGTCATTATTGAGAAAACCATTTTCCACGCCCAGTTTGGCAACGGCGGCCGCCGAGCCCGCGTCCAGTGCGGCTTTCAAGCCATTGCTGGCGTCCTGGTTACTCAAAGCGTCCAGAGGATTGGCGGCGATGGCAGGCACTGCACACAAAATCAGTACGGATGACAAGGGCACAAGCAGACCAAGGCGAGAGTTCAGGCGCATATCTTTCCTTTTGTGGAAGGTAATTGAACAAATGGCGGTGAACAGACAAATCTTCTTCGCCTGAAACCTTAGCACATCAAAACTTCCGTACTGCAGCATTTTCTTCGGCGCCTGCCTCAAGGACAAGCGGTACGGGCACGGGGAAGGGAATATACAACAAACTCTGTTGTATTCACGCACGAAAGAAGCTGGCACGCAGCTTGCCTTTGTGCAATGATTTTTCAGGGGATGCTAAACGCTCAAAGCTTCCAGGCGCTGGCGCGCCTGCGTCAGTTCCGTCTCACGCATGCGCGCCGCAATCTGCAGGACGGCTTTTTCCGCACCGGCCACACCGGCGGCGGCGGCCATCGACAGCCACAGATACGCCTGCTGCAAATCGAGCGGCGCGCCCTGGCCGCTGGCGGCCATCAGTCCAAGATTGAACTGAGCGCGTGCATGGCCCTGCTGCGCGGCCAGCGCATACCAGGCGCAGGCAGCGACATAATCCTGTGGCACATCCTGCCCATTATCGTGGCGCAAGCCCAGCGAAAACTGCGCCATGCTGTGGCCTTGGGCGGCGGCCCGGCGATAACAGGCACAGGCCTGCACGCTGTCGGGCGCGGGACCATCGTCGCGGTCGTGCAGCACGCCTTGCATATACTGTGCCGGCGCATAATCCTGTTCGGCTGCGCGCCGGTACCACTCCAGCGCCAGGCGCAAATCCTGCGGTACGCCCTGCCCATTTTCATGGCGCAGGCCCAAGTCGAACTGGGCCCGCACATGGCCCTGACCGGCCGCCTTGCGGTACCAGAACACGGCGTCCTGTTCATTGGCCGGCAGACCCAGCCCCTGCGCATGCAGATGCGCCAGCTGGTATTGGGCGGCCGCAAAACCCTGCTCGGCCGCCTGGCGGTAAAACACCAGCGCCCGCAGGTAATCCTGTGTGCCATGCTCGTGATGCAGGCCCAGGTTATGCTGCGCCGCGGCATGCCCTTGGCCTGCCGCCTTGCCATACCAGTCCAGCGCCGCCTGCTTGTCGCTGGGAACGCCCCGGCCATTGTCATAGATCAGGCCCAAGTTGAATTGCGAACTGGCGTGGCCCTGTTCTGCCGCGCGCCGGTACCATGCGATGGCGAGACGGTCGTCTTGCGGCAGCACCTCGCCATTTTCATAGCGCAGCGCCAGGTTGAACTGGGCTGGCGCATAACCCTGCTCGGCAGCCTTGCGCAGCCAGCCGGTGGCTTGTTGCCGGTCTTGCGGCACGCCTTGTCCATTGTCATAGCGCAGCCCCAGATTAAACTGCGCGCGCGCATACCCCTGCTCCGCCGCCTTGCGGTACCAGTTAATGGCTTGCACAAAGTCCTGCGGCACGCCCTTGCCGTTGTCGTACATCATGCCGAGATTGTTTTGCGCGCCCGCGTCGCCCTGCTCTGCCGCGCGGCTGAACCAGAGCATGGCCTGACTACTGTCTTGCGCCACGCCCTGGCCCTTGGCATACAGCCAGCCCAGGTTGTACTGGGCCGCGGCATACCCTTGCTCGGCCGCCTTCAGGTACCAGTGCGCGGCCTGCGCGAAATCCTGGACTACGCCTTGCCCCTTTTGGCACATCACGCCCAGGTTGTACTGCGCGTGCTCCAGCCCTTGCGCAGCCGCCAGGCCATACCAGTGCAGGGCCTGCGCATAACTTTGCGCGATACCCTGTCCATTGAAATACATGAAGCCCAGGCTATGTTGGGCATTCGCGTGGCCCTTCTCGGCCAGGCCTTTCAGGCGCAGATAGTCTGCAGTGTACGTCGCCTCGGTCTCCGCCATCTCAGTTCCCGGCATACATCAGGCTTCGATGGCCAGCGGCGGCTGCAGCGCTGGTGCCGCACCGGCGATCAGGCGGTTCTGCTCTTCCAGCACGGCCATGAAACTCGATAGCGAAATCGGCCGGTGATACAGATAGCCCTGCATCGTGGTGCAGCCTTTGTCCTGCAGATAGCGCGCCTGACCTTCCGTTTCCACGCCCTCGGCAATCAGGTGCAAGCCCAGCCCGCGCGCAATCGAGATGATCGCCAGGATGACGGGATAGTGCCCGTGCTCGTCGTGGATTTCCTTCACAAACGACTGGTCGATCTTGATCGTGTGGATCGGGAAGCGGTGCAGGTACGACAGCGAAGAATAACCGGTGCCGAAATCGTCGATGGCCACCGACACACCCAACTGGCACAGCTTGTTCAACTGTTCGATCGCATACTGCGGATTGCGGATGCAGATGTTTTCGGTGATTTCCACTTCGATCTTTTCCGGTGCGATGCCATAGCGTATCAAAGCGCCCCGCATCTTCTCGAAAAAGTCGCCACGGTCCAGATATTGCGGCGACAGGTTCAGCGACAAGCGCACCGATTCGCCGCCGGCGGCATTCCACTGCAGCAGGTCGCGGCACAGCGCGCCCAGCATCCAGTCCGAGATCGGCAGCATCAAGCCATTGTCTTCGGCAAACGGCAGGAATTCGCCCGCCGTCAGCAAGCCGCGCTGCGGGTGGTTCCAGCGCATCAAGCCTTCCGCGCCGACGATGCGGCCCGTCGTCACGTCCACCTGCGGCTGGTAATACATCTCCAGCTGGTTCAGTTCCAGCGCCTTGCGCAGGCTTTGTTCCAGCGCGATCTTCTGGTGCGACACATCGAGCATCGACTCGTGATAAAAACTATGGCCATTCTTGCCCAGCGCCTTGACCTGGTACATGGCGATGTCGGCATGGCGCAGAAGTTCGTCGATGGTTTCGCCATCGCCCGGATAGATGGCGATGCCGATCGAAGCCGAGATATGCACCTGGTTGCCATCGAGGTCGAAAGGCTGGTGCAGGCATTCGAGGAACTTGTCGGCGATGGTGCGCGCATCCTGGCGGTCGCGCAATTCCGGTAGTACGATGGTGAATTCATCGCCGCCCTGGCGCGCCAGCGTGTCGCCGCGGCGCAAACAATCCTTCAGCCTTAACGCCACCTGCTGCAGCAATTCATCGCCCTTCACATGGCCCAGCGTGTCGTTGACCAGCTTGAAGCGGTCCAGATCGATGAACATCACGGCCAGTTCCGTCAGCTTGCGGCGCGCCTGGATCACGGCCAGGCCCAGGCGGTCCTTGAACAGCATGCGGTTCGGCAGGTCCGTCAGGATATCGTGGTAAGCCTGGTAAGAGATGACTTCTTCGGCGCGCTTGCGGTCAGTGATGTCGCGCGCCACGCCATAGGTGCCGAAATACTCTTGCTTGCGCGCTTCGTGATCGGCGCCATGCACGCCGATCGAGGTCAGCGGTATCGTCATCAGGGTATTGTTGAAAGTGCGGTCGCTGCCGCCGCCGCTATGGCACTTCAGGCGCAGTTCAACATTGCGCGAAGCGCGGTCGTCCGGGCGCCTTTCATTGAAGGCGTAACGCGCGCGCTCCTGGTCTTCATCGTGCACGAGGATGGAATAATGGCTGCCGATCAGCTCTTCGCGGCTAAAGCCCAGGATCTGCTGCACGCGGTCATTGATGAAGGTGATGCGCCCTTCATGGTTCAGGGTATAGATGATATCGGGCGAGCTGTCGACCAGGTAGCGGTACATCTTTTCCGAGGTTTCCAGCTGCGAGGCGATGCGCGCGTTTTCCTGCGCCAGCTTGCGCTTTTGCAGCGCATTTTCCACCGTTTTAAGCAGTTCCTCATGGCTGTAGGGCTTGCGCAGATAATCATAGGCACCGCGCTTCAGCGCACCGATGGCAGCCTCGATACCGACGTCGCCACTCATCACGATCACATCGCCCTCGATGCCGCGCCGGTTGATGTGGTCCATGATTTCATGGCCGCTCATGTCGGGCAGGCGCAAGTCCAGCAGAATCAGGTCGAAGCGCAATTTTGCCAGCTGCGCCAGCGCCTCGCTGCCGCAGGTCGCCGTGTAAAGCTGATAGCCACGGTCCTTCAGCAATTCATGCAGGGAAGCGAGCAGCCGGGGTTCATCGTCGACCAGCAGGATACGCGGGCAATTCTCAAGGTCGAGCGGGGTAGCGGTGGAGTTCATGGACGTTACGAAAACAGGGCGGTGTTACCGAGTGCTGGCACGGCAACAGCACCAGTGCCTGGAAAGGCAATGACACCGTTCTGCGCCAGTGGCAGCAGGATTTCAAACGAGGTACCGGACTTGCTGCTGCGGCAGCCAATCACGCCATGCAGGCGGGTGACCAGTTCATGCACGATGGACAAGCCCAAGCCATGGTGTGCACCATCCTTATGGCTGCGCACGGGAGAAAACAGATTGGCCAGCACCTCGGGCGCGAGACCAGTACCGTTATCGCTCACGCACAGCTCCAGATACAAGCGCCGGTCGCGGTTGACGTGGCCACGGTTGCGCACCTCGATGCGCCCGCCATCGGGCAGTGCCTCGATGGCGTTCTTGAGCAGGTTCAGCAAAATCTGCTTGAGGGTGTCGGCGTCCGCCGCGACGTCGCACGGTGCATCGTGCATATGCGTCAGCACCTCGATTTTCGCCGGCAGGAAGTCGGTGGCGCGGAACAGGCGCAGCACGTCGTCGACCACGCGCGCGCAATTGCTCACGCCGTTTGCCACCACCGGCTGCAGGTCGGCCAGGCCGTGGATCAAATGGCCAACGCGGTCGATCTCTTCATTCAGGATCGCCATCTCGCCCACCACCGGCTCCTGTTTCGCCAGCTTGTTATCGAGTACGCCCAAATAATTCTTGATGATCGACAGCGGATTATTGACTTCATGCACCACGCGGCGCGACGCTTCGCGGTATTCCTCAGCCACGTGATCGAGCTGGCGCCGCGCATGGCCGCGTGCACTGACGGCCGCTTCCAGTGCGCTGGCGGCCTGGTTGCCGTAGGCGCGCAAAAAGCCTTCGCGCTTCTGGCTGGCGGGAATCTGCCAGGCCGCCACGCCGCCAATCAGCACGCCCAGGCTGCGCTGGCCCGACACCAAAGGCAGGCACACCAGGCTATCGGTACCGAGAATGCGGAACAACTGTTCTTCGACGATGCCCAGCCCCGGCATATCGCGCTTCAAAAAGGTCAAACGGCATTCCAGTGCCGACGCGGCCAGCGGACCGCTGTTCGCCAGCGGCACTGAAAAACCGGCCAGGCGCTGCTGCTGTTCACCAGCCGCCACGCCCACCAGCGCATGGCCGGTGGCGTTTTCCAGCAGGATGACGGTGGTCTCGAAATCGAACAGGATGCGCGCCGAGCGCGTGATCGCCTCGAACAGGCTGGTCTCGCCCTGCTGCCGGGCGAAGGTCTGGCCCACCTCGGACACCAGCACCATATTGCGTACGTCTTCGGACAGGCGCTGCTGCACCGGGTCGACGGGCGGCGGCGCATAAGCGGGCGGCGTGGCGATATCGTCGGCGCCGGCCAGATCGATCCCCAGGTGCTGCGCCGACTGTTCCACCTGGCGCACGGCGCTGCTGGCAATCGCATCGAGCACCTCTTCCTCGACACCGCACAACTGGCGTGCCTGCGCGATCGATTCGGCATCGTCGGCGTGGCAGCACAGCAGATGCGCCAGGCGCACGATGCGTATCAAGGGATGGCTGGCCTCCAGGCGCGCCAGCGGCTCATGGTGATACAGCACGCTGTCGGCCAGGAAGGAATCGAGGCGCCAGCGTTCGATCAGCCAGGCGCCCGCTTCGGCATGCGTGATTTGCAGGGTGCGCTGCTCCACCGCACACAGCGCCGCATCGTCGCGCGCCGTGAAATTGTAGGCATATTCCTTGGGCGCCGTGGCCAGCAGGGCCAATCGGCCCACATTGTGCAGCAGGCCCGCCAGATAGGCTTCCTCGGCCTGCGGATAAGCCATGGCCTTGGCAATCGCACGCGCCATGACCGCGGCCGAGAGTGAGCTTTTCCAGAAGGCGCGCAGATCGGTGCTGCCGGAATGGGGGAAGCTGTTAAAGGTCTGGAATACCGATTCGCTGATCACCAGGGTCTTGATCATGTCGGTGCCCAGCGAAACCAGCGACTGCTCCAGGCTGACGCTGCGGCCAAGGCGGTGATACGCCGAACTGTTGGCCACGCCCAGGATCTTGCTGGTCATTCCAGCATCCTTGGCGATCAGGGCGGCCAGTTCGGGCATGCCCGCATCGTCGGCCTGCAGGTGAGCGATCAGTTTGATGAGGATCTGCGGCATGGCCGGCAGACGGGCAATCAGCAGGCGATTGCGTATATCTTGATCGGATTGATGCATCGTATCAGGCATTGCCGGTTCAAAAAGGAAGAGCGCTCAGCTGCGAAGCGCGGCCACGTTCAGAGGAATCCTCCACTCCTGCTTGCCAAAAATCTACTGCCCGAGAGGATGCCGTAAAAAAGCCATAGTATCATTAAGCGCCGTACATTACTTGCAATATAGAAAACCAAGTTGAAATAAATCCACCGTTATCCAACAAAACCTTTATCGTTTGACGGAGCCCAGCAAGCGGTGGCGGAAGCGGCGCGAAATCATCCATAGCGCCAAAGCCAGTCCCGTAAACGCCAGTTGGCCCGACGCCAGCCACAGGACGGAACCGGACAGCAGCGGCGAGATGACGCCGGCCACCACCGCGCCCAGCAGGGTGCTGGCAAACGACTGGCACGACGCCACCGTACCGCGGATATGCGGGAACAGGTCGAGCGCCAGCAAGGTCGCGCCCGGCCCCACCAGCGACATGCCGAAGGTGTAGAAGAACAATGGCAGCACCGTCCATGGCAAGGCTGGCGGCAAGAACAGGTGGAATACCACGTTGACGCTGGAAGCACCCAGCAGGAAGGCAAAGCCGATGCCGATCTGGCGCGCAAACGTGATCTTGCCAGCGATGCGGTTGGCCGCCAGCGCACCCAGGAAGATGCCGCTGACGCAGGGAATGAACATCCAGCCAAACTGGGGCGGCGCCAGGCCCAACTGCTTGGGCAGCATTTCCGGCGCGGCCGTGATGAACAGGAACAGGCCGGCGAAATTGAGGGCCACGATACCGGCCTTGATATGAAACAGCGGTGAGCGCAGGATCTCGCCATAGCTCGACGCCAGGAAGCGCGGATTGAAAGGCTGGCGCTTTTCCATAGGCAGCGTCTCGGGCAGGCGCCAGTAGCAGAACGCCAGCAGGATCACCGTGTAAGCCGCCAGGAACAGGAAAATCGTACGCCAGTCGAACCAGACCACGATCCAGCCACCCAGCACGGGCGCGACGGCCGGGGCGATGGAAAAAATCATCGTTACCAGCGACAGCAGGCGCGCCGCCGCCGTATCTGCATACAGGTCGCGGATGATGGCGCGGCTGATCACCACCCCCGCCCCTGCCGACACACCCTGCAAAATACGGAAGAACCACAGGTAATGCACGGTATGGGCCGAGGCGCAGCCCAGCGAGCCGATGGCAAACATCACCAGCGACACGAGGATCACGTTGCGCCTGCCGAAGGTATCGGAGATCGCGCCATGCCACAGCACCATGCCGGCAAAGGCCAGCATGTAAAACGTCAGCGACTGCTGCACTTCCAGCGGCGACGCCTGCAAGGTGCTCTGGATATTGCTGAAGGCGGGCAGATAGGTGTCGATCGACAATGGTCCCAGCATCGACAAGCCGGCCAGCATCGTCGCCAGCGCCCCCCTGCTCAACGGCGCCATATGGCTGGGAGTCGGAGGCGGCACCGGCGTGACCGGATCTGGCGGCACATTGGCCGGCGGGGTGGGAAACATGCTAAATCCAAAGTGGCGGCGCGGACCGGGATCGGCCCGCGCGGTTTTGCTGCGAGTGTACTATTGTGGCAAGTGCTTACTGCTGTGGCTTGGGCTTTGCTTCTTCACGGCGGTTGTAGCCCGCCACCATATCAAAGCGGAACAAGCGGCATTCCAGCGCACCGTTGAAGAATGGCGTCTTGCGTGCTTCCTTCAGACGCAGCAGCTTCGGCAAGCCCAGGTCGGCCGTGAACAGGAATACCGTCCAGCCGGCGAAGCGCTGCTTCAGGGTAGTGCCCATGGCCGAGTAGAACGAGGTCGACAATTCATCTTCCGGGATGGTGCTGTCGCCACGCACGCCGATACGCTCGCCGTACGGTGGGTTGGTCAGCATGATGCCGGCCACGTCGCTCGGCGGTTTGACTTCCTGCGCCTCGATCTGCTTGAGCGGCACGTCAAAACGCACACCGGCGCAACGCAGGTTGTGACGCGTCATGGCCACCATGTCACCCGAGATATCGCTGCCGAAAATCGTCGGTTCGGCTAGCAATGGATTTGCCTTGATGGCATTCTTCATGGCGTTCCACGGCGCCGGGTCAAAATCATGAAAGTTTTCAAAGGCGAACTGGCGCGCGGCGCCCGGCGGAATGCCCTGCACCATTTGCGCAGCTTCGGCCAGGATGGTGCCGGAACCGCACATCGGATCGAACAGCACCATGCCCGGCTTCCAGCCCGACACGCGCAGCAGGCCGGCTGCCAGGTTTTCGCGCAGCGGCGCGTCGCCCGTCTCTTCACGCCAGCCGCGCTTGAACAGCGCCTCGCCCGAGGTGTCGAGGTAAACGGTAAAGGTGTGCGCGTCGAGGAAGCCGACGATGCGCATATCCGGCGTCTTGGTGTTGACCGATGGACGCTCGTTGAACTGGTCGCGGAAGCGGTCGCAGATCGCATCCTTGATCTTCAGGGTGGTGAATTCCAGGCTGCGCAGCGGCGATTTGACGGCCGTGACATCGACGCGGATGGTGTGATGTACGCCAAACCAGTCTTCCCAAGGCTGCGCCAGGGTCAGGTCATAAATGTCGTTTTCCGTCTTGTAGCCGGAATGGGCCATGCGCATCAGCACGCGCGAAGCGATGCGCGAATGCAGGTTGATGCGGTAGGCATCGAGCAAATCGCCCGAGCAGTGCACGCCGCCCGGTACCTGGTTGTGTACCTTCAGGGTTGCGCTATCCTGGGCGATCTCGCCCAGTTCCTCGGCCAGCGCCGCTTCCATGCCGCGCGGGCATGGGCAAAAATATGAAGCCATAATTAGGATACCTTTTATCCGTTGAAAAACAATTTACTAAAACCCACAAACAAAAACTGGGGTCAGACCCGCCGGGTCTGACCCCAGCACTATTTACTTTATTGCCAGCGCCCGCTCAACAAAATCGAGCCTGTCCTGGCCCCAATAGCCTTCGCCATCGACGATGTACCACGGCGAGCCGAAGACGCTGGCGGCGGTAGCCGCTTCGGTGTTGGCGTCGTACTCGGCCTGCACGCTGGCGGTGGCCGAAGTTTTCAGCAACTGGCGGCCGTCAAAACCCGCGTCCGTGGCGATCTGCACCAGGGTGTCTTCATCGCCGATATTGCGCTCTTCGGCCCACAGGCCGCGCATGATGGCATGCGCCAGCGTCAAAGAAGCATCCACGCCATGCGCCAGGCGCGTAGCGATGATCAGCTTGGCCGACGCTTCCGGCGAGACCGGGAAAAACTTCGGCTGCAGGTTCATGGGCACTTGCAAAAATGCCGACCAGCGCGCCAGCTCGGTCAGGCGATAGGCCTGGCGCTGCGGTGCACGCTTGGCCAGCGGCAGGCCGCCCGATACGCTGAAGACCTTGCCCAGGTCGAAGGGCCGCACGTCGATCTGCGCGCCAGTCCTGGCGGCGATTTCGATCAAGCGCGCGTGGCCCAGATAAGTCCATGGCGAATGGGGTGCAAAAAAATACTGCACTGTCTTATTTTGGCTGCTACTCATTTTGTCTCCGTTAGAAAGGCTTGACCACGACCAGCACGACCACGGCCAGCAGCATCACCACCGGCACTTCGTTGAAGTAGCGGAACCAGGTATGGCTGCGTTTATTGAGGCCCTTCTCAAACTTGCGCAGGATGGCGCCGCAAGCATGGTGGTAGCCGATCAACAGCACCACGAAAGTCAGCTTGGCGTGCATCCAGCCCGGCATCTTGAAGCTGCCTTCGCCGCCATACTGCATCCACAGCAGGATCAGGCCAAATACCATCGCCGGCAGCATCAGCAGGGACATGAAACGGTAGAGCTTGCGCGCCATCAGCAGCAAGCGCTCGGTGGCTACCGTTTCCGTTTCCATCGCCAGGTTCACGAAAATGCGCGGCAGATAAAACAGGCCGGCGAACCAGGACATCACAAAGATGATGTGCAGCGCTTTAATCCAGAGCATGGTGTTTCCAGTATCAGAGGTATCGAAAGGAGTAACGGGCCGGCTGGCCCGTCCGGGATGTCTTATTTGCGTAACTTATTTGCGTAACTTATTTGCGTAACCTATTTGCGCACTTCGCCATGGCCGAAGACCACGTATTTGAGCGAGGTCAGGCCTTCCAGTCCGACCGGGCCGCGCGCATGCAGCTTGTCGTTCGAGATGCCGATTTCGGCGCCCAGGCCGTATTCGAAGCCGTCGGCAAAGCGAGTGGAAGCGTTCACCATCACGGAAGCCGAATCGACTTCGCGCAGGAAGCGCAGCGCATCGCTGTAGTCTTCCGTAATGATGGCTTCCGTGTGCTTGGACGAGTACTGGTTGATGTGGTCCATCGCTTCATCGATGCCGTCGACCACCTTCACCGACAAGATCGCCGCCAGATATTCGGTCGACCAGTCTTCTTCGGTGGCAGCCACCAGGTGCGGGTAGCCTGCCAGGATCGCATGGCTTTCAGGATCGGCGCGCAGCTCGACTTGCTTGGTCAGATACAGTTCGGCCAGCTGCGGCAGCACTTGCGGCGCAATGGCGCGCGCCACCAGCAGGGTTTCCATGGTGTTGCAGGTGCCATAGCGGTGGCACTTGGCGTTGAAACCGATGTCCAAGGCCTTCTTCAGATCGGCCTTGGCGTCGATGTAGACGTGGCAAATGCCGTCCAGATGCTTGATCATCGGCACAGTCGCCTCTTGCATCAGGCGCGCGATCAAGCCCTTGCCGCCGCGCGGCACGATCACGTCCACATATTGCGGCATGGTGATCAAGGCGCCGACGGCGGCGCGGTCGGTGGTGTCGATCACTTGCACGGCATCGGCCGGCAGGCCTGCCCCCAGCAAGCCTTCCTGTACCAGCCTGGCCAGCGCGCGGTTGCAATGGATGGCTTCCGAACCGCCGCGCAGAATGGTCGCGTTGCCGCTCTTGATGCACAGGCCGGCCGCGTCCACCGTTACGTTGGGGCGCGCTTCGTAAATGATGCCGATAACACCCAGCGGCACGCGCATCTGGCCCACTTGTATGCCCGTCGGGCGGTATTTCATGTTCGAGATTTCGCCGATCGGGTCAGCCAGCGCAGCGATCTGCGTCAGGCCTTCGACCATGGTGTCAATCGCCGCATTGGATAAGGTCAAGCGATCCAGCATGGCCGGCGCCAAGCCGGCAGCCGCCGCAGCATCGAGGTCGCGCTGGTTGGCCTCGCGCAGCAGGCCAGCATCGCGCACGATGGCAGCGGCGATCAGGGTCAGGGCGCGGTTGCGCGTGGCGCTATCTGCACGCGCCATGGCGCGCGAAGCGGCGCGGGCGCGCGTGCCTACGTCCTGCATATACTGATTGATGTCCATGCTCTTATCCACGCTCTTGTCTGTATTATTATAAAAACCTAGCCCCGCGCGACCCGCAGCGCCAGTTGCAGCATGGCGTCCCAGGCGTCGCCCGCGTGCCCCTTGGCGCGCAAGCCCTTGATCATCTTGTCGACCTGCGCCGCTTCCTGCAGCGCCGCATCGAGCACGGGCAGCGAAATGCGCCGCAGTGCCGGCTCCATCATGCGCTCGCGCGGTCCCCAGATGCGGTACTCTTTCAGCAAGGCGCCCAGTGGCCGCCCCTGCGCCATGCCCGCCTTCAATTTTAACAGCGTGCGGATTTCTTCGGAGACCGCCCACAAGACCAGCGGCAGCGCCTCGCCCTCGCCCTTCAAACCTTCGAGCATACGCACCAGGCGCGCCGGATCGCCGGCCAGCATGGCTTCGGACAGCTTGAAGACATCATAGCGGGCCACGTTGAGCACCGCATCCTGCACTTGTTCGTACGTCAGCTTGCCCGCTTCATGCAGCAAGCCCAGTTTCTGTATTTCCTGATGCGCCGCCAGCAGGTTGCCTTCCACCCGGTCAGCGATGAAATCGATGCTGGCGCGTTCGGCGCTCTGCCCCTGCGCCGCCAGGCGCTGGCCTATCCAGGCCGGCAGCTGCGCCCTTTCCACATTGGGAATGTCGATATAGACGGCCGCCTGCTGCAGGCTGGCCACCCAGGCTGCCTTCTGCGTTGCCCAGTCCAGCTTGGGCAGGGTGATCAGGGTCAGGTTGTCGGGACTGAGATTTTTCGCATAGCTTTGCAGCGCTGCACCGCCATCCTTGCCCGGCTTGCCGGTGGGGATGCGCAGTTCAATCAGCTTCTTGTCGCCAAACAAAGACAGCTCCTGGTTGGCGGCCAGCAGCTCGCCCCATTTGAAGCTGCGTTCCACCGTCAGCACATCGCGCTCGGAATAACCTTGCGCGCGCGCGGCGCGGCGGATCTTGTCGGCCGCTTCCAGCGCCAGCAAGTGTTCGTCGCTGGTGATCACATACAGTTGCGCCAGCGGCTTGCTTACATGCCCATCCAGCGCTTCTATCCGCAATTGCATGCTGCTCCCGTTCCGCTTACTTCTGCACAACCGGCACGGCCGGCGTCACAGGAGCCACCGGCGTCACTGGTGTTACAGGCGCCACCGACATGGCCGGCAGCACCGGCTTGATCGCGGCCAGGCGGCGCATGATCTGCTGCACCAGATCGTTGCGCATGTCGCGGTACAGGCCCGCTTCTTCTGTTTCCTGGGCCAGCAGCTGCGCCGAGTTGAAGTTGATCGGACGAACCAGGCTGATGGTCGTTGGACCCAGCAACTGGTTACCCGCCCTGTCCGTCACACGGAAAATAATCGTATACGCAAGCAGGTACTGGGTTACCTGGCCTGTGCTGTTCAGGGTCAGAATTGTTTTCGTACGATTCTTCTCCGGATCGCTGATCACTTCGAAATCGGCGTCGGCCGCATCCTTGGTATCGACGATTTCCGTGCTGCCAACGGCGCGGATATAACGCTTCAAGTCGATCGCCAGCGGCGACGAATCAGGCAGCGAGATATGCATGGTCGCGAACGGCAGCATGAAACTGCCATTCGTGCCGCGCAGGTGAAAGCCGCAAGCCGACAGCAGGACCGTCAAGCCCAGCGCCAGCATGGCGCGCCATGCACGCCCGCCCAACAACGATACGGAAGAAGAAGTCGTCATAGTGTTACACCACGATGCTGATTAATTTGCCAGGCACGACGATCACTTTCTTCGGCGTGGTCTCGATGTACTTCTGCACACTTTCACATGCCAGCGCGGCCGCTTCGATGCTGGCCTTGTCCGCATCCTTGGCCACCGTGATGGAGCCACGCAGCTTTCCGTTCACCTGGATCATCATCTCGATCTCGGCTTGCTCCAGCGCTTGCGGGTCCACTTGCGGCCAGGCGGCGTTCAGCAGATCGCCGTGCACGCCAGCGTAACCGAGTTCCTGCCACAGCACGTGGGTGATGTGCGGCGCGACAGGGTTCAGCAGGCGCAGGAAGATCGAATAGCCTTCGGCGATCAGCGCGTTCGACTGGGGGCTAGCATCCAGCTTGGCCGATTCCAGCGTATTGAGCATCTTCATGCAGGCCGATACGACGGTGTTGTACTGGATGCGCTTCAAGTCGTAATCGGCTTGCTGCAGGATCTTGTGCAATTCGCGGCGCAGGTTTTTCTGCACTTCGCCCGTCGCGGCGGCAGGGCCGGCGGCCAGTGCAGCCTGGATCGTGGCCGACTTGGCATAGCCGAAGTTCCACACGCGGCGCAGGAAGCGGTTGGCGCCTTCGACGCCACTGCCCGACCACTCCAGCGTTTGTTCCGGCGGCGAAGCGAACATGGTGAACAAACGGGCCGTGTCGGCGCCATACTGTTCGATCTGCGCTTGCGGGTCGATGCCGTTGTTCTTCGACTTCGACATTTTTTCCGTACCGCCGATTTCCACCGGTTCGCCATCGGCCACCAGAATCGCGCTTTGCGGACGGCCCTTGTCGTCCAGGGCCAGGCGCACGTCATCCGGATTGAACCAGGTGGTCTTGCCGGCAGCATCCTTGCGGAAGTAGGTTTCGTTCAGCACCATGCCTTGCGTCAGCAGGTTGACGAATGGTTCGTCAAACTTGACCAGGCCGAAATCGCGCATGATCTTGGTCCAGAAACGCGCGTACAGCAAGTGCATGACGGCGTGTTCGATGCCGCCGATGTACTGGTCCATCGGCATCCAGTAATCATTGCGTTCGTCGACCATGGACTCGTTCGCGCCTGGCGAGGTATAGCGCATGTAGTACCACGACGAGTCGACGAAGGTATCCATGGTGTCGGTTTCGCGGCGCGCAGGCTTGCCGCACTGCGGGCAATCGCACTGCAGGAACGCTTCATATTTGTTCAGCGGGTTGCCCGTGCCATCCGGCACGCAGTCTTCCGGCAGCACCACCGGCAAGTCTTTTTCCGGCACCGGCACCACGCCACAATCGGCGCAATGGATCATCGGGATCGGCGTGCCCCAGTAGCGCTGGCGCGAAATGCCCCAGTCGCGCAGGCGGAAGGTGGTTTTCTTTTCGCCCAGGCCCAGTTCAGCCAGGTCGGCAGCGACTGCGTCCACAGCGGATGCAAAATGCAGACCGTCGTATTTGCCGGAAGCGATGCACACGCCTTCCTTCTCGCCATACCATTCCTGCCAGGCGTCCGTCGAGAACTCCTTGCCCTTGATCTCGATCACTTGCTTGATCGGCAGATCGTATTTCTTGGCGAAGCCGAAATCGCGTTCGTCGTGCGCCGGCACGCCCATCACGGCGCCGTCGCCGTAGGTGATCAGCACGTAATTGCCGACCCAGACTTCCACTTGCGCGCCCGTCAACGGATGGGTGACGAACAGGCCGGTCGGCATGCCCTTCTTCTCCATCGTCGCCATGTCCGCTTCGATCACGGAACCGAGCTTGCACTCGGCGTTAAACGCGGCCAGTGCCGGATTGGTTTGTGCGGCATGGATCGCCAGCGGGTGCTCGGCAGCCACGGCGCAGAAGGTCACGCCCATCACGGTGTCCGGACGGGTGGTGAAGACATACAGCTTGCCGTCGCCGATCAGCGAGCCGGCGGCATCCTTGATCTGGTGCGGGAAAGCGAAACGCACGCCGGTCGACTTGCCGATCCAGTTGGTCTGCATGGTGCGCACGCGCTCGGGCCAGCCCGGCAGCTTGTCATCGACATAGGCCAGCAGCTCTTCCGCGTAATCGGTGATGCGCGCGTAGTACATCGGGATTTCGCGCTTTTCGATCAGTGCGCCCGAACGCCAGCCGCGGCCATCGACCACTTGTTCGTTGGCCAGCACGGTCTGGTCGATCGGATCCCAGTTCACGGTACCGGTTTTTTTGTAGATGATGCCTTTTTCCAGCATCTTGAGGAACATCCACTGGTTCCACTTGTAGTATTCAGGCTTGCAGGCGGTCATTTCGCGCGACCAGTCGATGGCCAGGCCCATCGATTCCATCTGCTGCTTCATGTGGGCGATATTCGAATACGTCCATTGCGCCGGTGGCACGTTATTGGCCATGGCCGCGTTTTCCGCCGGCATGCCGAAGGCATCCCAGCCCATCGGCATGAGCACGTTGTAGCCGTTCATGCGCAGGTAACGGTACATCACATCATTGATCGTATAGTTGCGCACGTGACCCATGTGCAGCTTGCCCGAAGGGTAAGGTAGCATCGAGCAGGCAAAGTACTTGCCTTTTGGGAAACGCGGGTCGTGTTCGACGGCTTTATAGGCGTCGATCGCCTTCCAGTGCGATTGGGCGGCTTGTTCGACGTCGGCGGGACTATATTTATCTTGCATGATGTGCGGCCAATAGTGAATATGAACCGAACATTATACTGGTTGTCGCCGCCCGATAGCGCGGCGCGCCGCCTGCCCGGCCCGGCATATTTTTGCATGTGTCCAATAA
Source organism: Janthinobacterium silvisoli (assembly GCF_014200725.1). Taxonomy (GTDB): domain Bacteria; phylum Pseudomonadota; class Gammaproteobacteria; order Burkholderiales; family Burkholderiaceae_D; genus Janthinobacterium. The sequence goes on along the minus strand of NZ_JACHCL010000007.1, from coordinate 139,228 downwards.
ACACCATGTCCTGGCCTTGGCCTGCCATGTGTAATATGTAGCAATCTTATTCTTTGCACACAGTTCAGCCATGATCGTCTACCAGGAATATGCCCCGCTTCCCGCCTTGCGGCCGTGGCTGGCCTGCGTCTGGACTTGCCGCGTGCAGGCCGGCAATACCGTCCTCAGGCACCAGGTCTTGCCCGATAATTGCATCGACATCCTGTGCCAGGACCAGCAGGAAACCAGCTTTGCCGTCGGCATGATGACGGCGCCGATCAACGTCGTCAGCCAGGGCCTGGTGCAAACGGTGGCGGCCCGCTTCAAGCCCGGTGCGGCGGCAAGCTTCTTTGACCTGCCCCTGTGCGAGCTGAACGATGGCCGTACTGATTTACAGTCACTGTGGGGCCGCGACATGGCGATGCGCCTGACGGACGCACTGTGGAGCGACCCGCTCGACGATCTCCAGCGAATTGCTATCTTGCAAGATCATCTGTTGCAGCGCCTGCGTTCCGGGCCGCCGCCGTCCGCTGCTGGCATCACGGGCCAGGCGATAACACTGATAGAACAGACGCAGGGCAGGCTACGCGTCGCCAGCCTGGCCGAACAATTGAAGGTCTCGCGCCAGCACCTGGCCCTGCAATTCCGCCACAAGGTGGGCCTCAGCCCCAAGCTGTTTGCCCGCATCTGCCGTTTTCGCGCAGCCAATGCCACCTTGCAGCGCCTGCATGGTGCACCGGACTGGGCGCAGCTTGCCCTGGAACATGGCTATTTCGACCAGTCGCACCTGATCCACGACTTCCAGGATTTCGCGCACAGCGCGCCCGAAACCTGGCTGGCCGGCAAGCAACTTTGAGCACCTTCCATTTTTACAATCGTCTTTTGTGCGCCGCTGGCATGATGGCATCACGCACTAATAAATTCGTCAACTAAAAAGGAGTAAAACATGATCAAAGGCTTGCGCACCGTCACCTACCCCGTCCCCGACCTGGAGCAAGGCAAAGCCTGGTACAGCCAGGTGTTTAACACGCAACCGTATTTCGACCAACCGTTTTATGTGGGCTTTGCCATCGGCGGTTTTGAGCTGGGCCTGCTGCCGGGCGGCACACCTGGCACGCAAGGCAGCGTGACTTACTGGGGCGTGGACGGCATTGAAGCGGAAACCGAGCGGCTGCTGCAATTGGGCGCCACCCTGCACCACCCGATTACGGACGTGGGCGACGGCATCCGTACGGTGGAATTGCTTGACCCGTTCGGTAACCAGATCGGCCTGATCGACAACCCGCATTTCGACACTTCCAAGGTGATTTAAGCGGCCTCGCCTTGCAGCCACAGGCGAAATTGCTGCAAAGCCAGCTTTTCATGCGCCGCTTCGGGCGTAATCAGATAATAAGCGCGCTTGCCGCGCAGCGGGCGGTCGCAGACGATCAGCAACTCGCCGCGCGCCAGCTCCGTTTCCACCAGCATGCGGGGCAGCAAGGCCACGCCCTGGCCTTGCGCGGCTGCCATCGACAGCATGGAAAACAATTCATAGCGGGCGCCATAACGGGCCAGCGCGCCATCGACCTGCATGGCGTCAAACCACTGGCGCCAGGCGCCGGGCCGCGTGCTTTGCTGTAACAAGGTCAGTTCCAGCAAATCCTGCGGCTGCCAGCTGCTGCGCTGCGCCAGCAAGCGCGGGCTGGCCACGGGCACGATATCTTCATGCATCAGCAAAGTGGCGCGCGTACCGGGCCAGCGCGCCAGCTGTTCGGGCGTGCCCGCATACAGGGCCGCATCGTATTCCGTATCGGCAAACATGAATGGTTTCGTATAGGCATCGATATGCACAATGATATCGGGCTGCTGCTCCGCCAAGCCAGGCAGGCGCGGCATCAGCCAGCGGGTGGCAAAGGTCGGGACCGACGCCAGTTGCAAAGCCCCGCCACCGCCCTGGCGCGCCATGGTATCGAGGGTATCGCGCTCCAGGCCGTCGAGGCGGGCGGCGATCTGGCGCGCATACGAGGCGCCCGCCGGCGTCAGCAGAACGCCGTGGCGCGTACGCTGGAATAATTGCACGCCCAAAAAACTTTCCAGCGATGAAATCTGGCGCGAGACGGCGCTTTGCGTCAGCGACAGTTCGCGCGCCGCATGGGTATAGCTTTGGTGGCGGGCGGCGGCCTCGAAACAATGCAAGGCTTGCAGCATGGGAATTTTTCGCGACATGGCGGTGAGAGCAAAAGAAAACACCAGTATGCCGCAAGATATGCGTCACACGCATGTCTGGGTGCGAAAAAATCGTTTGCCTCGGGCACGATGAAAATCTACCATGAGCCACATTCAATCTTGCGCCGGCCATCATCGGCGCTCACCTGCGAGGCCTGTGATGAGCAAAGCTGTATTCGACTGGAATTCCCCCCTGCTGCTGGACGAACAACTGACGAGCGACGAACGCGCCGTGCACGATGCCGCGCGTGAATATTGCCAGGGCAGCCTGGCCCCGCGCGTGCTCGAATCGTTCCGCCATGGCCGCACCGACGCCGCCATCTTCCGCGAAATGGGCGCACTGGGCTTGCTGGGCACGACGATACCCGAACAATACGGCGGCGCTGGCTTGAACTACGTCTGCTACGGCCTGGCCGCGCGCGAAGTCGAGCGCGTCGATTCGGGCTACCGCTCGATGATGAGCGTGCAATCGTCCTTGGTGATGGTGCCCATCAATGCCTTCGGCAATGAAGCCACCAAGCAGAAATACCTGCCGAAACTGGCCACCGGCGAATTCATCGGCTGCTTCGGCTTGACCGAACCGAACCACGGTTCCGATCCGGGCAGCATGGTCACGCGCGCGCGCAAGGTGCCGGGCGGCTATAGCTTGTCGGGCGCCAAGATGTGGATCACCAACAGCCCGATCGCCGATGTATTCGTGGTGTGGGCCAAGGATGACGAAGGCGCGATCCGCGGCTTCGTGCTGGAAAAAGGCTGGAAGGGCTTGTCCGCGCCCGAGATCCACGGCAAGGTGGGCTTGCGCACCAGCATCACCGGTGAAATCGTGATGGATGAAGTGTTTTGCCCTGAAGAAAACGCCTTCCCCGACGTGCGCGGCTTGAAAGGCCCGTTCACTTGCCTGAACAGTGCTCGCTACGGCATCGCCTGGGGCGCCCTGGGCGCCGCCGAAGACTGCTACCTGAAAGCACGCCAGTACACGATGGACCGCCAGCAATTCGGCCGCCCGCTGGCCGCGAATCAGCTGATCCAGAAAAAACTGGCCGACATGCTGACGGAAATCACCATGGGCTTGCAAGGCTGCTTGCGCCTGGGCCGCATGAAGGATGAAGGCTCGGCCGCCGTGGAAATCACCTCCATCATGAAACGCAACAGCTGCGGCAAGGCGCTCGATATTGCCCGCATGGCGCGCGACATGATGGGCGGCAACGGCATCTCCGACGAATTCGGCGTGATCCGCCACCTGGTCAACCTGGAAGTGGTCAACACCTATGAAGGCACGCACGACGTGCACGCGCTGATCATCGGCCGCGCCATCACCGGCATCGCCGCCTTCAACTGATGACGGGCCTCGCTTCCACCCTGCGGCCCGCGCCGCTAACAGGTTTACGCGTACTGGACCTGTCGCGCGTGCTGGCCGGGCCGTGGGCCGGACAATTGCTGGCTGACCTGGGCGCCGATGTCGTCAAAGTCGAGCAACCGGGCCGTGGCGACGATACCCGTACCTGGGGCCCGCCCTACCTGAAGGATGAAGACGGCCGCGATACTTTTGAAGCCGCCTATTTCCAGTGCGCCAACCGCAACAAGCGCTCGCTATGCATCGACCTGGCCGCACCCGAAGGCCAGGCGCTGGTGCGCAGGCTGGCACAGGAAGCCGATGTGCTGCTGGAAAACTTTAAACTGGGTGGTTTGAAGCAATATGGCCTCGATGCAGCCAGCTTGCTGGAACTCAATCCACGCCTGGTATATTGCTCGATTACCGGATTTGGCCAGGATGGCCCATACGCGGCGCGCGCCGGCTATGATTTTTTGATCCAGGGCATGGGCGGCTTGATGAGCATCACCGGCGTGCCTGATGGCCAGCCGGGCGCCGGGCCGCAAAAAGTGGGCGTAGCGCAAACGGACATCATGACGGGCTTGTACGCCACCGTGGCCGTGCAGGCGGCGCTGGCCGAACGCGAACGTTCCGGCCTGGGCCAGCATATCGACTTGGCCTTGCTCGACGTGCAAGTGGCTGCCCTGGGCAACCAGGCCGCCAACTTCCTGTGCGGCGGCAAGGTGCCTCAGCGCATGGGCAATGCCCATCCGAATATCGTGCCGTACCAGGACTTCCCGACAGCCGATGGCGACATGATTCTGGCGATCGGCAACGATGGCCAATTCTCGCGCTTTTGCGCCATCGCCGGCCACCCGGAATGGGCAAGCGATGAGCGCTTCGCCACCAATCCGCAGCGCGTGGCACACCGGGCTATCCTGATTCCCTTGTTGCGCCAGACCACGGTGATGCGCACCACGGCCGAATGGATCACCGCGTTTGAAGCGGCGGCCGTACCTTGCGGCCCCGTCAACCGCATCGACCAGGTATTTGCCGACCCGCAAGTCATCGCACGTGGCTTGAAAGTGGAGATGCCGCATCCGACGGCAGGCACGGTGGCGCTGGTGGCCAACCCGGTACGCCTGTCTGCGTCACCCGTGCAATACCAGCGGCCGCCACCGTTGCTGGGCCAGCATACGGACGAGGTGCTGCAGCAGTGGCTGGGCCTGGATAATCAGGAAATCGACGGCTTGCGGGAACGCAAGGTCGTGTAAAGCAAAACGCGGAACAGTGAAAACTGTTCCGCGTTTTTTACTTCAGTACCAGTTTCAGCGCAGGCTTTTCGCCGTAATCTTCATAGCGCTCATTGATGCCGGCCACGCAGAAGGTGATTTCTTCCAGCAAGTCAGGCACTTGCGCTTTCATGCCTTCCGCATCCTGCAGCACGATTTCCAGCACTTCGCTCGGCTTCAGGCGGAACTTCGTCATGTTTTCATCGTCCCGCAGATAGCTGAGGCAATCGACCCAGGCGTCAATATTATTGCCATAAAACTCGGGGAATCCGAAAACCTGCACGCACTGCGCGTGAAAGCTGGCTTCGTCGGTGATGTCTTTTCCATTCAGTACGGCTGTAGGCATATCAATTCTTTTCTATCAAATGAGGCGGCGCCGGATCGGTGACAAACCCAAGCCGGTGCAGCCCGTGGGACTGGGCGGCGGCCATCAGCTGGGCCACCGCTTCATAGCGGGTATGCTTATCGATGCGCAATTGCAGCTGCGGCGGTGTGGCCTGCCGCGCCGCCTGCGCCAGGCGGACCTCCAGCACTGCCGAAGTCACCGCCTGATTATTCCAGAACAGACGCCCGTCTGCATCGAGCGCCACGGTGACCGTGTCGCCAGGCACTGCTGCAGCATAGACATTGGCTTGCGGCAATTCCAGCTGCAGCGCTTGCGTGAACACGGGCGCGGCCAGGATAAAAATCACCAGCAAGACCAGCATCACGTCGACCATGGGCGTGACATTGATGTCGCTCATCGCTGCATCGTGATGCCCACCTTGCTGGAAAGAACCGAAAGCCATCATGCCTCCTTGTGTGCAAGGGCATACGCATGCAAATCATGCGCAAAGGCGTCGAGTTCGGCCAGCGTCAGGCGGTTGACCCGGTTCAAGCCGTTATACGCCAATACGGCAGGGATGGCCACCAGCAAGCCAGCCGCCGTCATGATCAAGGCTTCGCCGACCGGACCCGCCAATTGCTCGACCCGCAAGGCTCCGCCTTGCGACACAGCGGCCAGCGCATGGTAAATGCCCCATACCGTGCCCAGCAAGCCGACAAATGGCGCCGTGGCACCGATCGACGCCAGGGTGGTCAAGCCCCATTCCAGGCGCACGGTGGCATGCTGTATGGCATCGCGTAACAAACGGGTCAATTGATCGGCAAACGGGAGCGTGGCATCCAGCGATGCTGCCCCCTTGTTGGCCTGGACTTGGGCCAGCGGCAGATAAATCGCTTCGGTATCGCCCAGGGCCAGCACGGCCAGGCCATCATCGAAGCTGGGCGCCGCCCAAAAATCAGGCAGGCGGCGGGCGCCACGGCGCACCTTCCAGGCAGACACACCTTTGCTCAGCATCAAATACCAGCTCAGCAGGGACATGGCCAGCAGCACATAGGCTACGCAGTGGCTGGCGGCGTCGCCCTGGTTCCAGTATTGCGCCAGACTCAAGTGATTCACTGTGCCTGGCGCCATGATCGTTAGCCTTAGCTTTTCAGCGCCAGCACATCTTGCATGTCGAACAGGCCGGTCGGCTTGTCGGCCAGGAAACGCGCAGCGCGCAGGGCGCCGTGGGCGTAGGTGACGCGGCTGCTCGATTTGTGGCTGATCTCGATGCGCTCGCCGATGCCGGCAAACAGCACCGTATGGTCGCCCACGATATCGCCGCCACGGATAGTGGCAAAGCCGATGGTCGAAGGATCGCGCTCGCCGGTCACGCCTTCACGGCCGTAGACGGCGCATTCCTTCAAGTCGCGGCCCAGCGCGCCAGCCACCACTTCGCCCATTTGCAGGGCGGTGCCCGACGGGGCATCGACCTTGTGGCGGTGATGGGCTTCGACGATTTCAATGTCATAACCTTCTGACAAGCTTTTTGCGGCCAGTTCCAGCAGCTTCAGGGTGACGTTCACACCCACGCTCATATTCGGCGCGAACATGATGGCGGTTTTCTCGGCCGCAGCGGCAATCGCCGCCTTGCCTGCCGCATCGAAACCGGTAGTGCCGATGATCATCTTGATACCGTGTTCGGCGCAGTAAGCCAGATGCTGCAAAGTGCCTTCCGGACGCGTGAAGTCGATCAGGTAGTCAGCATTGGCCAGGCCCTTGGCCAGGTCCGATTCGATCAGCACGCCAGCGGGTTTGCCCAGAAAGGCAGCGGCGTCCTGGCCTACGGCGGGCGAGGCGGCGATATCGAGCGCGCCCGCCAGCACGGCGTCGGGCGCGCTGCCCACCGCTTCGATCAGGATATGGCCCATGCGGCCACTGGCGCCGGCGATTGCAATTTTCAGTTGAGTCATCTTGTTTCTCTTGCTGCTACTTATTTGGTGGGTTCCGCAGCCGGCGTAGACGCAGGTGCAGGGGCTGCTTCCGGCGCTGGGGCAGGGGTAGCTTCCGGCGCGGGCACAGGCTCAGGCTTGCTCACTGGAATGCCAGGTGCAGCATCGGCCGGTACCGGTACGGCGCTAGGCGCCACGGGCGATGGCACGACGGCGGCAGGCGCATCCGCCTTGGCGATCTTGGCGAATGGCGACGGGCCAGCGATGCGGTCGATGTATTCTTTCTCGGTCGGCAAATTGCCGCCTTCGAAGCGCGCTACCTTGCCCTCCTTGTCAAAGAACACGACCACGCGGCTGCTGGTCGTTTCGCCATTGCCCTTGGCCAAACGGAATGGGTAATCCCAGCGGTCTGCATGGAAAATATCGGTCAGCAGCGATGTGCCGAGGATGAATCGGACCTGGTCGCGCGTCATGCCCACTTTCAGCTGGGCCAGCATTTCTTCAGAAACAAAGTTGCCTTGCTGAATGACTGGGCGATAGGGCGAGAAAAACCACATGAATTTCTGCAGCGGCGTAATCGTGTTGGTTTGCGCGCCACTATCAGGAACGACTTCGGTGCCTTCCTTCAGGGATGGCACAGGCTTTTCGCCCAGAATGCCGCGGCTGGCACAGCCAGACATTGCCAACGCAACACAGACCATGCCTGCCACGACTGGTGCTCGAAATAAAATACGGTGCCAGGGAGATGGCAATACAGCCGGTGTTACGCGCATAAATGACCTCAATTTGATGAACAAAACGCCAGGAGTGACCGGCCCGCCAAAAAATGCATATTTTGGCACTCCCCGCTAAAACGCTATATGATAAAGCACCTGACCCACATACGAGCAACAAACATGAGTAACAATCCTAGTGATCTCAAGGCAAGCGGCCTGAAAGCGACCCTGCCACGGCTGAAGATACTCGATATCTTCCAGAGTAGCCCGGTACGCCACCTGACAGCAGAAGACGTCTACAAAATTCTGCTGGCCGACAATATGGATGTCGGTTTGGCAACTGTCTACCGTGTCCTGACCCAGTTCGAACAAGCTGGCTTGCTTAACCGCAACCATTTTGAAACAGGCAAGGCAATTTTCGAGCTCAACGAAGGTTCCCACCACGACCATCTGGTCTGCCTCGACTGTGGCCGAGTGGAAGAATTCTTCGACGAAGAAATCGAAATCCGCCAGCAAAAAGTCGCCGAAGAGCGCGGCTTCAAAATCGCCGAACACGCTTTGGCCATCTACGGCAACTGCATCAAGACGGCTTGCCCGCATAAAGCAGCCTGACGCATGCCGGCCGTTCCCGCAAGGGCGCGGCCGGCGCAGTGCTGATACAGATCAGTGATGGCTCAATGCGTTCGATAACAGCTTGGCCGTAATATCCACGATGGGAATGACCCGCTCGTACGCCATGCGCGTCGGACCGATCACGCCCAGGGTCCCCACGATCTTGCCGTTGACTTCATATGGCGCCGTCACAACGCTCATTTCATCCATCGGCACCAGGTTCGATTCGCCGCCGATAAATATCTGCACGCCCGTCGCCTTGCTCGATACATCGAGCAATTGCATCAAGCCCGTCTTTTGCTCGAACATATCGAACATCTGGCGCAGCGAATGCATATTCGATGACAGATCGCTCACACTGAGCAAGTTGCGCTCGCCCGAGATCACCATGTCGTCGCTATGGTCGGCCATCACTTCACTGCCCGCCTCCACGGCCGCCTGCATCAGGCACCCCATGTCGTCGCGCAACTGGCGCAATTCGCTTTGCAGGCGCACACGCACCACGTCAAACGACAGTCCGCCATAATTCTGGTTGATATAGTTGGCCGATTGCACCAGTTGCGCCGGCGTATAGTCCGCTTCCGTCAACAGCAGGCGGTTTTGTACATCGCCGCCCGGTCCCACAATGACCAGCAGGATACGTTTTTCCGACAGGCGCAAAAATTCTATCTGCTGAAACACCGATTCACGGCGCGGACTCAGTACCACGCCGGCAAATTGCGATAGCGACGACAGCATCTGCGCCGCATTGGCGATGGTTTTTTGCGGCGTTTGCAATTGCAGCCGCGATTCCACCAAATGCTCGTCCAGATGCTTAACGGTCAGCAAGGTGTCGACAAAGATGCGATAGCCGCGCGGCGTGGGAATGCGGCCGGCCGAGGTATGCGGGCTGGACACATAGCCGAGCTCCTCCAGATCCGCCATGATGTTGCGGATGGTCGCCGGCGACAGGTCCAGCCCGGAAATCTTCGACAAGGCGCGCGAACCGACCGGCAGGCCGTCGGCGATATATCGCTCGACCAGGGCTTTCAGCAGTGTTTGGGCACGGTTATCGAGTTGCATGATGTTGTTTATTTAAACAAGCTTAGTTACCAAGCTTCGTTAGGCAAGGGCGGCGTAGCAGGCCCTGAAGTAGCTATTATGCACGTTCGCCCGGCCTGTGGTCATCAATCTTCCAGTTGCCCCTGTAGCCAGAGCAGCAATTCATCAAAGTTAGCGCAAATCGCGTCAGGCCGTACCCCGGCCGCTAGGTGGGCATCACTGCCACGCCGATTCATCCAGACGGCGCGCATGCCTGCATTTTGCGCACCCGTTACATCGAAATACAGATCGTCGCCCACATACACGGCCTCGTGCGGCGCCACGCCCAGCGCTTCGCAGCCCGCCAGGAAAATCGTGGCATCGGGCTTGGGCACGCCAAAATCGGCGGCAGCGATCGATATTTTAAAATGCGGCGCCAGGCCGATAATTTCAAGATCGGCATTGCCATTCGAGATGGAACCGACCAGCATACGCTGCTGCAGCCAGGCCAAGCCAGGCAACACATCATCATAAGGCGTGACCTTGTTACGGGCGGCCATGAAATGCCGCAGCGCCGCCTCGATCAGCGCAGGATCTTCACCGGCCGCCGCGAAGGCTGAACGCAGACCGGCGCGCCGCACTTCGATCAGATTGCCATGCAGTTGCGGCTGGGCCTCCAGCAACACCAGCCGCTGCTGGCGCATGGCCTCGATGGAAAATTGCTGCGCCACCTTGGGCGCGTGGGCAGTCAGCCAGTCGTGCAGCAAGACTTCCGCCGCCGCGATCACGGGGGCGATGGGCCACAGCGTATCATCGAGGTCAAACAGGATGGCTTTAGGCGGCACGACAGGTTTCTTATTAGCAACAGACATCAGATCATTCACAAAAAGTGCCGCACGCAACTGCGCAGCTTATGGTTATTGTCGCATTGATCGGGCCGATGGCGTGCTGATGTCCTTGACAAATGGGGGCGGAACCGGGCTCCACACACGATTTGACGCGAAAAATTGTTACAGGGAGATACAAGGCGAGATCAATCGGCTTGCCAGATAGACTAAAATAGGCGCCATTCCAATGCGGCGCCAGCGTCCGTATTGCGCTACCCTACTTAATTCGTTTGGAGAATGTATGAAAAATTTGTACCTGCGCTCGATGCTGGCGGCGGCTTGCGCTGTCACGCTGGCAGCCTGCGGCGGCAGCGGCGGTAATCTGTATCTGACCGGCGGTGTCAGCGGTTTGGCAAAAGATGGACTGATTCTGCAGAATGGCAGCGAATCCCTGCCGGTTTCCTCCGGCGCGACCAGCTTTACCTTTACACAACTGCTCAATACTGACGACAGCTATAACATTACCATCAAGCAGCAGCCAACAGGCGCCGTTTGTACGGTCATCGATGGCAGCGGCAAGGCATCGGCGTATAGCGTGGGCCTGGCCAGCATCAGCTGCCTCACCAACCAATATACCTTGGGCGGCACCATCACCGGATTGACGGCCGATGGCCTGGTACTGAACATCGGCTCGAACACCAGCAGCCCGCTGGCAGGCAGCACCACCTTCGTATTTGGTGGCACCGTCGGCGATGGCGCGCCTTACAACGTGAACGTGTTGCAAAACCCACCTGGACTGACTTGCAGCGTCAGCAATCCGAACGGCACCATGGGTTCAGGCAATAACACCAGTCTCGTCGCCAGTTGCGTGCCGAAGTAAGCCTGGCGCTGCGATTCTTTATTTAATTGGAGAAATACATGAAGTCATCTTGCTTGCGCCCGCTGCTTGCGCTGCTCATTACCGTCGGCCTCGCGGCTTGCGGCGGCAAAGCCACCTACGATGTCAGCGGCACCATCATCGGCTTGAACAATAGCGGCCTGGTGCTGGCCAACGGCGCCGATACGCTCAGCGTGCCCGCTGGCGCCACCACCTTCACTTTTGCCAACAAGATCGATTACGGCGCGTCCTATAACATCGTGGTGCAAACACCGCCGGCGCACATGAATTGCACCGTCGTTGGCGGTTCGGATACGGCTGGCCATTACGTCAGCATCCAGGCCAGCGTCAGCTGCCAGCAAAATGTCTATACGGTGGGCGGCACGGTGACAGGCCTGACGGTCGACGGCCTTCAGCTGTCCAACGGCAGCGATATCCTGACACTGACGAAAAATACGGCAGCCGACCCGTTGGCCTTTACCATGCCGACGGCCGTGCCTGATGGCCGGGCGTTCGGCATCAGCGTTACCGCCAATCCGACCGGCCTGGCCTGTTCGGTATTGCCTGATCCAACGACCGGCTTGTCCAGCGGCGTGGGCATCATGGGTGCAGCAGCAGTCACTTCCGTCAAGGTCGCCTGCAACCCGGCATAATGTAGCAAATAAGGTGGCAAGCACGACGGGCAGCATGTGCATGCTGCCCGTTATATCACCAATATCGATAACTGTTATTTGGAAGATAAATTGGAGTTATATGTGGCAATGCAACATAATGCATCTGTCTCCTCCAACTCTTCCAAGAATTGGATTTAGCCCGCTTTCACCAGCGGGCTTTTTTTTGCCTGTCTGCTTTACCGTGCTCAGACTGGTTTGTCCAGATCGGGTTTGAGCATTTGCACGATACTGGAAAAGTCTTGCTGTGCATAACCGGACTGGGCATGCATCTGATACAGCTGGCGCACCAGGCCGCCCAAGGGTGTCGCGGCACCCGCCGACAGGGCCGACTGCTGGGCCAGCCCCAGGTCTTTCAGCATCAGCGCCGTGCCGAAGCCGCCGCTGTAATTGCGCGAGGCGGGCGTACCATCCATCACGCCGGGCCACGGGTTGTACACTTCCAGCGTCCAGTTGCGGCCCGAGCTCTTGGCCATGATATCGGACAAAACTTTCGGATCGAGGCCATGCGCCACGCCCAGGTTCAAAGCCTCGGCCGTGCCCGCCATCAAAATTCCCAACAGCATGTTGTTGCAAATTTTAGCTACCTGCCCCGCACCGGCCTCGCCCGCATGAAAAATGTTTTTACCCATTTTTTCCAGCAAAGGCCGCGCCTGCTGCAAGGCTGCTTCCGTGCCACCGACGATAAACGTCAGGGTGCCGGCCGCCGCGCCCGCCGTGCCACCCGACACGGGCGCATCGATCATGGCAAAGCCCCGCTTGGCGGCCGCGTCCGACACCTGGCGCGCCACATCGGCAGCGATGGTGCTGCAATCGATCAATAAAGTCCCGGGCCTGGCGCTATCAAGGATACCGCCTTCGGCCAGGTACAGCTCTTGCACGTGCTTGTTGGCTGGCAGCATGGTAATGACGGCGTCGGCCGTCTGCACGGCCGCACTGGCGGACGCGGCAGCGGTGGCGCCCGCCTCCACCAGCGCCGCCACGGCGGCCGGCGCCAGGTCGAACACGGAAACATGGAAGCCGGCAGCCACCAGGTTGCGGGCCATCGGTGCGCCCATATTGCCCAAGCCGATAAATGCGATATGTTGCATCGTTAACTCTCCTCTGTTCTTTTAATGTAGGTCGTTCAGTGGATGCTGTGTCCACGGCGCGGCAAAATATTCGTCCAGATACTTCTCACTGATGCCGTCCAGGCTGGCCGGCAACCATACAGGCGCGTTGTCCTTGTCGATCAGCAAGGCGCGCACGCCTTCCGCAAAATCGGCATGGGCGCAGCATTGCACGGCCACGATCAATTCCAGCTGGAATACTTGCGCCAGGCTCAGGTGCCGCGTGCGCTCGCGCATGGCCCACACCAGCGCGGCCGACGTGGGCGCGCCCTTGGCCAGCGAGTGGGCGGCCTTTTGCAGCCAGGCCACATCGCCATCGTAGGCAGCAATCGCGGCCACCACTTCCGGCAAGGTCGGCGCTTGCGTCAATGCGGCAATCGTATCGAAGTTGGCACGCACTTCCGACACCGGTAGCAAAGAGGCTGGCGCCGAGAAACCCCGCAGCAAACGGTCGAGCTGCTGGTGATTTTCCTGCGGCGAGGCTTGCCACTGGGCCAGGATCAGCGCTTCGAGCACCATGGCCCGCTCTTCCTGTTGCAGGAAATAATCACCGAGCCCCGCAAACAGGGCGTCGGCCGCATTCATGGGAGCGCCCGTCAAGCCCAGGAACAAGCCGCTGCGCCCTGGCATGCGGCCCAGGAACCAGCTGCCGCCCACATCGGGGAACAGGCCAATCGTAATTTCAGGCATGGCGATGCGCGTGCTTTCCGTCACCACGCGATGGCTGGCGCCCGCCATCAAACCCAGGCCGCCCCCCATGACGATGCCGCCGCCCCATACCAGCAGCGGTTTGGCATAGGTATGGATGCGGTGGTCGAGCCGGTATTCTTCCTCGAAGAAGGCCAGCGCCAGCGGATTGGGCACCACGCCCGGCTGTTCCACCACCGCTGCACGCAGGCTGCGTACGTCGCCGCCCGCGCAAAAGGCCTTGTCGGTGGACGATTGCAACACCACGCAAGCGATAGCCTCATCGTTGGCCCAGCGCACGAGCGCGCCATCGATGGCCCGTATCATGTCCAGGTTCAAGGCATGCAAGGACTTCGGCGCATCGAGCGTGATCACGCCCAATTTCATGCCGCCGGGACAGTTGCGTTCTTCAATCTTGACGGTATCAAGCACGGGTTTATTCACGATCTCAACCATTGGTCCACTCCGCCTGGCGTTTTTCCAGGAAAGCCAATACGCCCTCTTTCTGGTCTTGCGTATCGAACAGGCCCAGGAACAAAGTGCGTTCATCGGGCAAGGATTGCGCCAGCGGTTTGCTGCGCGCGCCCTGGATCAGGGTCTTGCACGCCGTCACGCTGCCAGGACTCTGGCGCGCCACCTTGGCCGCCAGCGCCAGCGCGGCCGTCAAGCCCTGGCCGGTGGCCACCACTTCTTCGACCAGGCCGATGGACAGGGCTTTGGCCGCATCGACACGCTCGCCGCACAAGATCATGCGCTTGGCCCAGCCTTCGCCCACCAGCCAGGCCAGGTTTTGCGTGCCGCCCGCGCAGGGCAGCAAGCCGACGGACGCTTCCGGCAAGGCCATTTGCGCATGCTCTTCGGCAATACGGATATCGCAAGCGAGTGCGCATTCCAGACCGCCGCCCATGGCATAACCATTGATGGCGGCAATGCTGACGCCACGAAACGCGGACAGCGCCTCGAAGGCCTCGCCAAACGCGGCCGCCATGTCAAAGGCCATGGTTTTGTCGCCGTCGGCGAAGACTTTCAGGTCGGCGCCGGCCGAGAAAAACTTGGCACCACCGCCCGTGATCACCAGCGCATACACGTCCGGGTCCGCGTTCAGGTCAGTGACCAGTTCCTTCAGGGCACGCAGGCTGGCCAGTGTCCAGGTGTGGGCCGGTGGATTGTCCAGCGTGACGAGGGCCGTGTGTTCGCGCCGCTCCAGCAGCAGATTGCTATAAGTTTTAGTCATCGTAAGGTCTCCGTGGCGCCGTCTTTCAAGATCGCTCGCGCGACGATCAGGCGCATGATTTCATTGGTCCCTTCCAGAATTTGATGTACGCGCGTGTCGCGCACATGGCGCTCCAGCGGATACTCGCGGATATAGCCGTAGCCACCGTGCAATTGCAGCGCATCGTTGGCCACATTGAAACCGACGTCAGTGGCGAAACGCTTGGCCATGGCGCAATACGCGGTGGCGTCCGGGCTTTCCTGATCCAGCTTCCAGGCCGCCAGGCGCACGATCTGGCGCGCCGCCACCAGTTCCGTCAACATGTCGGCCAGCTTGAATTGCAAGGCCTGGAACTGGGCCAGCTCGCGGCCGAACTGGGTGCGCTCCTTCATATAGGCTTGCGCCCGCGTCAAGGCAGCCTGGGCCGTTCCCACCGAGCACGTGGCGATATTGATGCGGCCGCCATCGATGCCCTTCATGGCAATGACAAAGCCCTCGCCTTCCGCGCCCAGCAGATTGGCCGCCGGCACTTTCACTTGGTCAAAACTGATGATGCGCGTGGGCTGGCTATTCCAGCCCATCTTTTCTTCTTTCTTGCCATACACAATACCGGGCAAGTTGGCCGGCACGGCAAACGCGGAAATACCAGCCGCGCCCTCGCCGCCCGTGCGTGCCATGACGATCAGCATATCGGTCTGGCCCGCACCGGAAATAAAGGCTTTCGTACCGTCCAGTACATAAAAGTCACCATCCTTGACGGCTTTGGTGCGTAGCGAAGCCGCGTCTGACCCCGATTGCGGTTCCGTCAGGCAATAACTGGCCAGTTTCTGGCCCGCCGCCAGGGCTGGCACCCACTCGTCGCACAGGGCTTCCTGGCCCCAGCGCGACAGCATCCAGGTGGCCATATTGTGGATGGTGATGTAGGCCGTGGTCGAGGTGCAACCACCGGCCAGCTCTTCAAAGACAATGGCCGCATCCTGGCGCGACAAGCCCAGGCCGCCCCAGCGCTGCGGCGTGTACAGGCCGCAAAAGCCCATCTCGCCCGCCTTGGCAATCGTTTCCACCGGGAAAATCGACTCTGCATCCCAGTGCGCCGCGTGGGGCGCCAGCTCGCCTTCGGCAAACGCGCGCGCCGCCTGCTGGAACTCGCGCTGATCGTCGCTCAGTTCAAAGTCCATGTTGCAACTCCTTACTTGAGGCTGATGGTGGTATTGACCTTGCCCACCGAAGCCGCATCCGTAAACCATCGCTGCGTGACCGTTTGCGTTTGCGTGTAAAACAGCACGACTTGTTTGCCGAACGGGCCCAGGTCGCCCAGTTTCGAACCGCGCGAACCGGTAAAGCTGAACAGGGGAACCGGCACGGGGATAGGCACGTTGATGCCCACCTGGCCCACGTCAATTTCTTCCTGGAAGTAGCGCGCTGCTGCGCCGCTTTGCGTAAACAGCGCCGTGCCATTGCCGTTCGGATTCGCGTTGACGAGGGCAATTGCTTCATCGAGGGTATCGACTTCGACCACGATCAGCACAGGGCCAAAGATTTCCTGGTCATACACGGCCATGCCCGGTTTCACGCCAGACAGAATGGTGGGGCCGACGAAGTTACCGTTCGGATAGCCCGCCACTTTCACGTCGCGGCCATCGAGGGTCAAGGTCGCGCCCTGCTCCACGCCCTTGGCGATCAGGCTAAATACGCGCTCTTTCGCCGCGCAGGAAATCACGGGGCCCAGGTCCGGGTTATCCTTGCCCGCGCCCACCGTCAGGGTTTGCGCCTTGGCGGCCAGTTCCGGCAACCAGTCGCGTGCTTCGCCTACCAGCACGGCCACCGAGGCGGCCATGCAGCGCTGGCCAGCCGCGCCAAAACCGGCGCCCAGCAACTGGTTCAGGGTTTGTTCCTTGTTGGCATCTGGCAAGACCACGGCGTGGTTCTTGGCGCCCATCATGCATTGCGCACGCTTGCCGTTCAGGCTGGCGCGCTGGTAGACATGCGTGCCCACCTTGCTGGAGCCGACAAACGAAATCGCCTTGATGTCCGGATGGTCGCACAGGGCGTTGACCACGTCTTCGCCGCCGTGGATCACGTTCAGCACGCCCGCAGGAATGCCTGCCTCAATCGCCAGGCGCACCAGCTTTTCCGTCACCAGCGGATCTTGCTCGGAGGGTTTCAGCACGAAGGTGTTACCGCAGGCAATCGCCATCGGGAACATCCACAGCGGGATCATGGCCGGGAAATTGAACGGCGTAATGCCGGCGCACACGCCCAGCGGCTGCAGCACGCTGTAGGTATCGACGCCACCGGCCACGTTTTGCGCAAACTCGCCCATTTGCAGGGTGCCGATATTGGCTGCATGCTCCACCACTTCCAGGCCGCGGAACACATCGCCTTCCGCGTCGAGCAAGGTCTTGCCCTGTTCCATGGTCAGGGTCGCGGCCAGGTCGGCCATGTTTTCGCGTATCAGTTGTTGCAACTTCAAAAAGATGCGGGCGCGCGCGCCAATCGGCGTCTTGCGCCAGGTTTTAAAGGCGCGCTGGGCAGCACCGATAGCGGCATTGACTTCATCGGGCGTGGCGAACGGCACATGGGCCAACACTTCCTGGGTGGCCGGGTTGACGACATCGCGCCAGACGGTGGTTTTGGATTCCACCCACTCGCCATTGATCAATAAGGGAACGGTAGGGATATTGTTTTGCGTAGTCACTCGGTGTCTCCTGATTTTAAGGATAGGTCTGTTTGCATTATTCGCACATTCCCCCGTGCGAACAAGGCGTGAAAATGCGAGATAATGCAAAGCTGAATCTGTTAATCTGCAAATATTGTAAATTTGCAGATTCCACAAGCCGAGGAAGAGAGACAGCGATGGCAAAGGTTTTCATGGGCGTGCGCCTGCAGCGGCTGCGCGAAGAGCGGCGCATGACGCAGGTGGCGCTGGCCAAGGCCCTGGGTATATCGCCCAGCTATCTGAACCAGATGGAACGCAACCAGCGCCCGCTGACGGTGCCCATCTTGCTGCGCATCGGCAGCGTGCTGGGGGTCGATCCACAGATCTTCTCGGAGCACGACAGCGCAAGCCTGGTGGCCGACGTGCGCGACGTGTTTGGCGAATTGCCCGACGCGCCGCCCACCTCGATGGCGGAACTGAAGATGCTGGTGGAAAACATGCCCGAGCTGGCCCGCTCGATCCTGCTATTGCAGCGCCGCTACCGGGTCATGGCCGAGCGGGCCGACACCCTGGCCGCGCGCCTGGACGATGGCAGCCGGGGCGCCAGTTCGGCCGCGCCATCCACCGACGAAGAGGTGCGCGAATACCTGAACCGACGGCAAAACTATATCGATGAACTGGACCGGGCAGCCGAAGCCGTGGCCGAAGAGCTGCCTGGCGGCCAGCGCACCCACGATGCGCTGCAAACCCGTTTGCTGGAACGCCACGGCATCCGCGTGCAATTATCCGATGGCGATGCGGGCATGGTGCGCAAGCACCGCTACGATGCCCAGCAGCATATCTTGTGGCTGCCCGACACCTTGACGGGCGGCCAGCGCGCCTTCCAGATGGCGGCGCAAATCAGCTTGCTGGAACACAGTGCCCTGATCGATGGTCTGGTGCTGGCGGCCGGTTTTTCGGGCGCGGGCGCGCAAACGAGCGCACGCCTGGCCTTGTCGAATTATTTTGCAGGCGCCTTGCTGATGCCCTATCAGCGCTTCTTGCAGGCGGCCGAAAGCCGCGCCTACGATATCGAACGCCTGGCGCACCAGTTTGGCGTGGGGTTTGAAGCCGTGTGCCACCGCCTGAGCACCATGCAGCGCCCCGACGCGGCCGGGCTACCGTTCTTCTTCGTGCGCGTGGACCGCGCGGGCAATGTTTCGAAACGCCAGTCGGCCACCGACTTTCACTTTTCAAGAGTGGGCGGCACCTGTCCGCTGTGGATCGTCTACGACGCCTTCAGCCATCCGGGCCAGGTGCTGACGCAAGTGGCCAGCATGCCGGACGGCTGCACCCATCTGTGGATCGCGCGCCAGGTCAGTACGGCATCACCGGGTTTCCGGGCGCCGGGCAAGACCTTCGCGGTGGCGCTGGGCTGCGATATCTCGCAGGCGCACCGGCTGATTTATTCGAAGGGACTCGATTTGCACGACCCGGCTGGCGCCACGCCGATCGGCACGGGCTGCAAGGTGTGCGAGCGGCAGGCGTGCCCGCAGCGGGCGTTTCCATCGCTGCTGCTGGCACCACCGCCGCCATCGGCCTGAAGAGGATTGATTATTCGGCGACCCGCGCACGCAGCACATCGAACTGTCGCGTAAATTCCACTTTCCAGTCGCGCCGCATGCTGTCATCGATCCAGGCCGCATCGAGGCCATTGAGCATAAAGCCGCGCATATCGTCCAGGCCGAAACCGAATTCGCGCATCATCAGCCAGGCGCCCGTCGGCGTCACATGGTGCAGGGTGGGATCATCCGAATTCGGATGCAGACGCAGGCCCAGCCTGGCCATGGTGCGGATCGGGTGATCGAGCGCCCAGCGCTCCGGCGCCAGGGTGCGCAGATAATAGGAATTGGTGGGCACGACCGTGAAGATCAGGTCCTGTTCCACGCAGCGCTGCGCCAGCGCGGCATTGTCGACGATGGTGTAGCCATGGTCGACCCGATCCACCTGCAACAGGTCGACCGCTGTTTCCACATTCATCCACGGCATGCCGAATTCACCCGCGTGCGCCGTGCATTTGAAACCGGCTTCGCGCGCCAGGCGGTAGGCCTCGGCGAACAGTTCCGGCGGCCGGTCGTTTTCACGGTAATCGATGCCGATGCCGATCACTTCCGGTGCGCGGTAGGCCTTCATCCATTCCACCATCTGCACTGCCTCAGCAGGGCTGGCTTCACGGTCTATGCTGGGGATCAAGCGGCCGATGACGCCGAAATCGCGCTGCGCATCGCGGATGGCGGCCACGATGGCGTCTTGCGCCGACTCGTAGCGGATTCCCGACACGCGCACGGTGCCGGTCGGGTTCCAGAAAAACTCGGCATAACGCACGTTGTGGCTGTGCGCGTCTTCCAGGTATTCATAGGCCAGGCAATACAGGTCGGATGGCGAAATGATCAGGTGTGCATCGAGCGCGCGCAGCACGCGCAGCACGCCCACCGGTTTATCGCCGCGCGTATAAAAGGCGTCGATTTCCTCGGGCGTGACGACATTGCCGCTCTTCGCGGCCAGCGCGCGGAAAGTAGCCTGGCGTACCGTGCCGAACAGGTGGCAATGCAGCTCCACCTTGGGCATGGCGTGGACAAACTGCTCAATGGTCAAGGCAGTGGTCAGGGAGGAAGCAGGCAAGATGTCGGTGCTCATGAAACTCGATTCGTTAAGAGTAGAGGGCTTACAGCAGGATCACAGCAAAACTGCCGTCAGGCGGCGCATCAATCGCTCGATGGCTTGCGGCCCATCGGCCAGCATCGCCACCTGCGTGTTGATCGGTGCGCGGCGCGGCACGCGGAATTCGCACACCGTCATGCCACGCGTCAGTTCGCCCTTCAATTCGACGGCCACATGGGCAGGCTGGAACTGGAACAGCTGCGGCGCTTCCAGGTACAGGGCCACCACCGGGTCATACATGGGCATGGGCACGGAACCGTCGGCGCTACGGATGCGCACATAGGCTTCCAGGTAGCCAGCCAGGGTCAGGGCGCGCGGCGTGCCGATAGTACGCAGGCGCGCCACTTCCACGTTGGTCACCAGCAGCTGGCGGCACAAATTCAAGCCAAACATGCGCAGCGGGATACCGGCCTGGAAGACTTGTGCCGCCGCTTCCGGGTCGGAATAAATATTGAATTCGGCGGCGGCCGTGTGATTGCCCTGGTCGGTCGAGCCGCCCATCAAAATGATTTCCACGATCTTGCCGGCGATATCCGGCGCCTTGGACAGCGCCGTCGCCAGATTGGTCATCGGTGCAATCGCCAGTATCGTGATCTGGCCAGGATGCGCACGCACGGCATCGATCAGGGCATCGACGGCATGGCCAGGCGCATCGCCGGCCGCGCCGGGCGGCAAGGGCGTGCCGGTGGTCGGCATGCCCGTGTCGCCCAGGATGCGCTGCGCCGTTTCGATCTCGCCCACCAGCGGCTGCTCGCAACCGCGGTACATGGGCACCGTCAAACCGTCATTGGCCTTGATGCGCAAGGCATTGTCGTAGGTGATGTCGACCGGTGCATTACCAGTCGCCACGCTCACGCCCAGCCATTCGATATCGGGATTGCTACCCAATAGCAGCATCGTCAGCCAGTCGTCAAAACCGGGATCGGTATCGAGCCATATCTTTTTCAGGGTCTTGTCCATGGAGTGTCCAGTCGCATCAAAAGAAGATCAAGCTTGCAGGCACAGGGCACTGTCAGCAGGCAGCGCGAAGCTGACCGCCGTGCCTTCGCGCCAGGCAGCACTGGCGGCGGTGCTGATGCCCTTGACGTGGCCCAGTGGCGTATCGAGCAGGTATTCCACCGTATCGCCCAGGAAGCCGCGCGCCAGCACCGTGCCCGGATACTGGCCAGCCGCATCGTCGGCGGCGCAGACGCGTACCTTGTCCGGACGCCAGCCCAGTACCGTGGTGCCGGACGCCACTGGCGCCGTGTAGGCCATGCGCGTATCGCCGTGGCATAGCGCGCCGTTGCGGTAATCGAACAGGTTTTCCACGCCCATGAAGTTGGCCACGAAACGCGACGATGGCGTATTGAACACCGCTTCCGGCACGTCTAGCTGCTCGATGCGCCCGCCATTCATGACCACGATACGGTCCGACAGCGCCAGCGCTTCTTCCTGGTCATGCGTCACGTACAGCATGGTGATGCCCAGTTCGCGCTGGATGCGGCGCAGTTCGGCGCGCATCTGCACGCGCAGCTTGGCGTCCAGGTTCGACAGCGGTTCATCGAGCAGCAGCAAGGCCGGTTCGACCACGATGGCGCGCGCCAGCGCCACGCGCTGCTGCTGGCCGCCGGACATCTGCGCCGGCAGGCGCGTCTCGAAACCGGCCAGGCCCACGGCCGCGATCACCGCTTCGACACGGGTCTTCAGTTCGGCGGGAGCGACCTTGCGCAAGCGCAAACCGAAAGCCACGTTGTCATACACATTCAGGTGCGGGAACAGTGCATACGACTGGAACACCATGCCGATATTGCGCTTGTTGGGCGGCAGCTTGCCGATGTCGCGGCCATTCAACACGATGCTGCCCGACTGCAGCGGCATCAGGCCGGCAATCGCGCGCATGGTGGTGGTCTTGCCGCAGCCGCTGGGGCCCAGCAGCGAGATCAGTTCGCCCTGCTCCACTTTCAGGTCCAGGTCTTTCACCGAGGTGGTGTTCTTTGCGTAGCCGAGGTTCAGCTTGTGCAGTTCCAGATAACTCATGGTGTCCTTACATGTATTTTGAAATGCCCAGCACCTTCTCGGTCACCAGCACGAAGGCCATGGTGAACAGCACCAGCAAGGTGGAGATGGCGGCGATCGATGGATCGAAGCTGTTTTCCATATGGCCCAGCATCTCGATCGGCAAGGTGCTGATGCCAGGGCCCGTCAGGAACAGCGAGACAGGCACCTGGTTGAACGAGGTGACAAAGGCCAGGAAGAAGGCCGCGATCACGGCGTTGCGGATATTCGGCAGCACGATCATGGCGAAGGTGCGCAAACGCGACGCGCCCAGGGTGATGGCCGCATCTTCGATATCGACGCGCAGATTGACCAGGCTGGCATACACCACCCGCACCGCATACGGTATCAAGAGCGCGATATGGCCGATCAGCAGACCCAGATACACGGGCGCATTAATCGTCAGCACCAGGTGATTCAACAAACCCAGGCCAACCAGGATGGCGGGAATGATCAGCGGCGACGTCAAGACCTGGCGGATCACACCGATGCCCGGTGGCGGCATGCGCGAAAACGCATACGCCACGGGAATGCCCAGCGCCAGCGCCACCACGGTGGCGATCAGGCCGATTTCCAGGCTGGTCTGGAAGGCGCGGCGGAAGTCTGGCGCAGCCCACACTTCAAAGATCCAGCGCAGCGAATACGAGGGCGGCGGAAACACCATGGTTTCGCCGCCGGAAAAACCGGCCAGCACCACGATGGCGAATGGCCCCAGCAGGAACAGGAATACCAGCCACAGCATCAAACGCGATAACAGACTTTGCTTCATACAGAACTCCGGCTAGACGAGATACGTTTGAGGACCGCATTCACCAGCAGGGTCATGCAAACCAGGATGACGGCGATCACATTGGCGGCGCCAAAGTCGCTCTCCACGCTGACCTTTTGATACAGCAGGGTTTCGAGCATCAGCACCTTGGTGCCACCCAGCAGGGCTGGCGTGACATAGGCCGTGACGCAACCCGTAAATACCAGCGTGCCACCGACCACCAGGCCTTCCTGCGTCAGCGGCAGGGTGACTTTGCAAAACACTTGCCAGGGATTGGCGCCCAGGGTGGCGGCAGCCGGTTCCACGTCGCGCGGCAGGTTTTCCAGCGCGCCCGAGAGCGACATCAGCATCAGCGGCAGCAGCAATTGCAGCAAGCCGACAAACACGGCAAATTCGCTGAACAGCAGACGCAAAGGCTCGTCGGTAAAGCCCATGCTGACCAGGGCAGCATTGACGGCGCCGTTACGGCCCAGCAGCACGATCCAGGCGTAGGTACGGGCAATCGGCGAGACCATCAGCGGCAAGATCATCATGCCGACCACCATGCCGCGCCAGCGCGGCGTGACCTTGGCGATCGCCTGCGCGGCCGGGTAGCCGAGGATCACCGACGCAATGGTCACCATGGCGGCGATGCGCAGGGTACGCCAAAAGATGGTGCGGTTAAACTCTTCCGAAAAGAAGGCGATGAAACGGTCGAAGCCCCACTGCATGCCGTCGCCGACACGGAAGGCGTCGACCAGCAGCGCCAGCACCGGCAGCAGGAAGCAGACGACGATAAAGATCAGCGCTGGCAGGACCAGCAACAGGCCCAGGCGTTTTTTAGGATCAGCAAACATGCGGTTCTCTCTTCGTCACCACTACTTGCTCATGGCCTTGTTCCACTTCTCCATCCAGTTCGAACGCTGTTTCAGGATGACGTCAGGCTTGACGAACTTGAGCGAGCTGATTTGATCGGGACCATAGGTATTGAATTGCGCCGCCGCCACCGACAAACGCACTTCCTTGTTGACGGGCGAGTCGACCAGGTTGGTCGCCAGCTGGGTCTGCACTTCCTTGGACAGCCAGAAATCCATCAGCTGGTAAGCCAGGTCCGCATTCTTCGATTTGGCGACGATGCCCATCACGTTCATGCCGGCCGCCTGGCCTTCGGCGGGAATTGCCCATTTCAGGGGCAAGCCCGTCTTGAGCATTTGCGACCAGGTGAAACGGGCCACCGGTGCGGCCCAGATTTCATCTTGCGCGAACAGCGCTGCCAGCTGCGCGCTGTTTTTCGAGAACGTCACGACATTGCCCTTCATGCCGGCGATCTTGGCAAAGCCGGTGGCGTAGTCGTCGGTCTTGCCGCCCCAGGCCGCGTCGGCCATGCGCAGCATCAGCGGACCTTGCGTGGTGCTCACGTCAGGGAAGGCTACGCGGCCTTTCAGTTCAGGGCGCCACAGGTCTTTCCACGAGGTCAGCGGCGCGATCTTGTCGCTGCGGTACACCAGGCCCACCGAATACAGGGTGTAGCCGACGGCGAAATTGCCGCCGATCGGGTTTTTCGCCACATCGTACAACTGGCCGTAGTTGCTCAGCTTGCTGTATTCCATGGGCTGGATCAGCCCCTTTTGCGCCGCTTCCAGCATGCCGGAATCGGACAGCAGCACCAGGTCGATCACCGGGTTGTTACGGTGAGCAACCAGTTTGGCGATGCGGTCGGCGTTATTACCCGTTTCCACCTTGATTTCGCAACCGCACTTGGCCTTGAACGGCTCGTACACATATTTCATGAACAAGGGCTGGGCAATCGGATAGGCCGAAATGACCAGCTCGCGTTTTTCCGCGTGGGCGGCATGGGCCAGCAGGCCGAGGCTCAAGGCCAGCAAAAGTTGCTTTTTCAAGGTGCGTCCTTTCAAGGGGCGGCGCTACAAGACAGCGCCTGTAAAGATGATTCGATATCAGAAATAATGTCGCATGCCGACAATCAACACACTCTGCGTCTTGCCTTGTGATGCGCCGAAACCGAACACGCGCGCAAACGTGGCGTCGCCGGCCGCCTTCTGATAACTCCAGGTGACGGCCACGTCCGTGCGCTTGGAGAGGAAGTAGTCGGCCTGGAAGTTAACCTGATGCCATTTCGGCGACTTGTTGATCACATCGTATTTACCGGTGGTAAAGAAATACGAGGCGCCCAGGTTCAGCGCTTCCGTCAGCTTGTGGTTCATGTTCAAGTCCACGTTTTGCAAGGTCAGACTGCTCTGGTCCAGGTAGTGGTAGCGTACATTGGTGTACAGCAAGCCAAACTTGGTCCTGCCCACATTATAAAAGCCTCCCGTGCCGGCGATCGCCTGGCTGCGTACGCCGGCCGCGCCCTTCAGTGCGCTCTTGTTGAAAATCAGCAGGGGGCTGGCGTAATCGTTGCCCAGTGCGCCATCCGGTGCAGCGGGATTATTCGGGTAGTCAAATTTGGTGTAGGCCAGGGCCCAGCTGAAGTCATCGACTTTGTAGCCGGTACCCACACTGTAGGCCCGGTTCTGGCTGGAATTCTCTGCATTTTCGCTATAGCCATACAGGCCCGTGAACGACAGGTTGCGGATGGTCGGGCTGACATACTTGATGGCGTTCTGCACGCGCAGATTGTTATAGCCATTGTCGTTGTCGCCGATATGCACGCCGTTACTGGCGATCACCACCGGGCCCAGGTAATCCTTGACGGCTTCATACTGGCGGCCCAGGGTCAAAGTACCCTTGTCGACGCTCGACAAGCCGACATACGACTGGCGGCCAAACAGGCGGCCGCTTTGCGCGGAAGTGCCTGTCATCACATTGAAACCGTTTTCCAGCACAAATAAAGCTTTCAAACCGTCACCCAGGTCTTCCTGGCCGCGAAAACCGATGCGGGGATTCTGGTTGCTGCCGCTGATGGCATGCGTCAAGGCATGGCCGCCTTCATCCGAGGTGTAGCCGATACCGGCCGACAGCAAACCATACACTTGCACACTGCTTTGCTCTTGCGCCTGCGCTGCAGCTTGCGCCGCCAGCAAGCCACCCAACACCATCGTTCCAGTCATCCATTTGTTCATCGCCGCCGCCCTTGAGAGTTTATCCGCTGAATTTTTTTGAGTTCTTGTGATTTTTATGATTACGTCGCTTGAATCCGCGGATGCCGACGGTGACGGCACCGCATTTCAAGTACTGATCTGAAATTTGTTGCTTTCATGATAAGTAAAGACCAGTCCAGAATATGGTAAATTGCGGGATAAGAAAATTTGTTTATTTTTATAAATCCATTACTTTTTTTAATAAGCAAAACGCATGCATGAACTGAGCAAGAAAATCTCATTGCGACATTTGCAAGCTTTTTCCACGCTGGCCCGTGTAAACAGCTTTAGCAAGGCTGCACAAGAATTGTGCGTGACCCAGCCGGCGCTGAGCGCATCGATCAAACTGTTGGAAAATCAGCTGGGAAAGAAGTTGTTTAATCGCACAACTCACCAGCTGGAATTGACGCGCGAAGGCAAGCTGGCGCTGGACTACACCACGCATTTGCTCAATACGGCCAGCAATACCTTTGCCGATATCCAGCGCGCCATCGGTAGCGGGCGGCACCGTATCCGCATCGGCGCGATTCCTTCCGCCATGGCGATGACGGCCGTGGTGGTAGCCCGCTATAACGAACAGCATGGCGATGAAGTGGAAATCGTCCTGTCGGACATGCCCAACGATGGTTTGCTGCATGCGCTGCACTCGGGCCAGCTGGACTTTTGCGTGGGCATCGAAGTGCCGGGCTCGGCATCACTGGAAACGGTGGGCCTGTTCGAAGACGAGCTGGTGCTGGTCACGGCCGGCCGCCATGCGCTCGCTTCCCTGAAGGAAATACGCTGGGAGCAACTGGCGGGCCAGGAAATCGTGGTGTTTACCAAGGGCAGTATCTGGGAATTCGCTTCCAGCGCCCTGCACCAGCATGGTTTAAACCCCACCACCCTGTATCAGATGGTGCACAGCGAATCGCTGTACGGCGTGGTGCGCGCCGGCATCGCGGTCGGCATCATGCCCAGCCTGTACACCACCTTTCTCAACGACGAAGACTTGCACGTGGCACCGCTGCGCCAACCCACTTGCAAGCGCAAGATCGCCCTGATGCGGCGCAATGAAATCAGCCGCAACCACCATGTGGACGACTGTTTTTCAGCGTTGCGGCAAGATTTACAGCAAGTCGACCACTGGTTTTAATCGGCAACTGGTGCTTTGAGCAGATTGGCCAGCGCGACATACTGCTCCAGGCTCACGGTTTCCGGACGCAGGGTAGGATCGATGCCGGCAGCGATGATCTGCTCTTCCGTAAACATACCTGCCAGGCAATTGCGGATCACCTTGCGGCGCTGCGAAAACGCTTTCATCACCACCGCTTCCAGGGTTTCCTGGTCGCATGGCAAACGCTTGGCCACAGGAATCATGCGCACGATGGCCGATTCCACTTTCGGCGGCGGATCGAAGGCGGTCGGCGGCACGATGAACAGCAGCGACATGTTGTAGCGCCATTGCAGCATCACCGACAAGCGGCCATAGGCCTTGCTGCCCGGTTCGGCGACCATGCGTTCGACCACTTCCTTTTGCAGCATGAAATGCTGGTCCAGTACCAGCGGCGCAAACTCCGCCAGGTGGAACAGCAGCGGGCTGGAGATGTTATATGGCAAGTTACCCACGATGCGCAGCTTTTGGCCGGCCGGCACGGGAATTTTCGCAAAGTCGAATTTCAGCGCATCGCCCGAGTGGATGGTCAGCTTGGCTGGATTGAACGTCTTTTCCAGGCGCACGATCAGGTCGCGGTCCAGCTCGACCACATGCATCTGCTTCAAGTGGCGCAGCAACTGTTCCGTCATGGCGCCCAGGCCAGGGCCGATCTCGACCATGGCATCGTCTGCTTGCGGCGCGATGGCGGCCGTGATGTCGTCCAGGACGAAGCGGTCATGCAGGAAGTTCTGGCCAAAGCGTTTGCGGGCTACGTGTTTCATATGCTGTTTTTCTATAAATGCGGTAAGGCAGGGTGTAACGAAGCGGAAAGATCAGGTACGGGAACTCGCTTGCAGCATGTCCAGCGCCGTGCTCAAGGCCTGCTGCATGCTGTGGCAATCGGCCAGGCCCAGCCCTTGTGCGGCCAGGTCCAGCGCCGTGCCGTGATCGACCGAGGTGCGTATCAGCGGCAAACCCAAGGTGACATTGATGCCGCGCCCGAAGGTGGCGTATTTCAACACGGGCAAGCCCTGGTCATGGTACATGGCCAGCACGCAATCAGCGTCAGCCAAATATTTCTGCTGGAACAAGGTATCGGCCGGATACGGTCCGCGCGCATCGATGCCGCGCGCCTTCGCCGCGGCAATCGCCGGAGCAATCACGTCGATTTCCTCGCGTCCCAGGTAACCGCCCTCGCCCGCATGCGGGTTCAGGCCGGTGACCAGGATGCGCGGCGCGGCGATGCCGAATTTTTGTTGCAAGTCGGCATGGATAATGTCCAGCGTCACAGCCAGGCTGTCCAGGGTGATGGCTGCCGGCACGTCTTTCAAAGGCAGATGGGTGGTCGCCAGCGCCACGCGCAAGGTCGGCTCGCCATGGCCCGGTTCGCCGGCCAGCATCATCACCACCTGTTGGGTGCCCGTCTTTTCAGCCAGGTATTCCGTGTGGCCCGAAAAAGCCACGCCCGCGTCATTGATGGTGCTTTTTTGCAGCGGCGCGGTGACCATGGCGCCAAACCAGCCCGCCTGTATGCCTTCCACGGCGGCATCCAGCGTGGCCAGCACGGCACGGCCATTATCCTTGTCGAGCACGCCAGGGATGACATTATTGACGGTAGGAATATCGATCACGGCCAGGCGGCCGGGACCGAAATGCGGCAAGCCGCTGTTACGCACGGCTTGCAAGGACAGCGCCGCCAGGCGTATTTCCGGGTCGATCAGGCTGGCCGTCAGCGCCAGGAAGGCCGCGTCGCCCAGCAAGATGCAATTGACCTCATGGCGCATGGCCCAGGCGGCGCGGATCGAAATTTCAGGACCGACACCGGCCGGCTCGCCACAGGTAATGGCAATCGCCGGACGCAAGCCGGGGCTGACAACAGGACGTACTGCCGCGCCGGGCGCCACAGGAGATGATTGATGCTGGGCACTCACGCGCGGTTCCTTTGCTTTGCTTACTGGTCGTCAGGGCGAATTTCAACGTAGGCGCGGTCGCGCACTTCGCGGGCCCAGTCTTCCGTTGCTTCTTCCAGTTTGCGCTCGCGCAAGGCATTGCGGGCAGCGTTGCGTTCTTTCTCTTTCGAGACGTCGTCGGTCTTGCGTTCCAACACTTCGATTAAGTGATAGCCAAAGCTCGATTCCACCGGATCGCTGATCTGGCCAGGTTTGAGGGCATTCATCGCTGTTTCAAATTCCGGCGTGGTGTCGCCTGGCGACAACCAACCCACATCGCCGCCCTTGCTGGCCGAGCTATCGTTGGAGAACTGGCGAGCCAGCTCTTCAAACGTGGCCGTCTTGTTCTCGATGCGCTCCTTGAAATCCGCCAGCTTGCGCTTGGCATCGGCGGCCGACATGGTCGGCGTGACTTTGAGCAAGATGTGGCGCGCATGCGTCTGCTGCACGGCAGCCACGGCTTGCGCTTCGGCCGCCGTGCGGCGGTCCACCAGTTTCAGGATATGGAAACCGGTATTGCTCTTGATGATGGGCGTGATCTGGCCCGCCTTCAATTTCAACAGCTGTTCCGTGAACAGCGGTGGCAGGCGGTCGCTATTGCGCCAGCCGATCTCCCCGCCGCTTAGCGCATCGCTGGCGTCGGAATAGGTGGCTGCCATCTTGGCAAAATCGGCGCCCGTACGCAATTGACGGCTGACCTCTTCGGCGCGCGCGCGGCGTGCAGCGATTTGTTCAGGGCTCGAATTTTCCGGGATGCGCACCAGGATCTGCGACAGATTCATCTCGATCTGTTCGCTGGCAGCGGCTTTTTCACCGGCCAGGAAGTTATCCACTTCGGCGTCGGAAATCTGGATCTTGGCATCGACTTCATGTTCGCGCAAACGCTGCATGATGATTTCATCACGGATTTCTTCGCGGAACGTTGCAAATGGCGTGCCTTCTTTTTCCATCTGGTTGCGCAAGTCCTGCACCGTCATTTTTTGCTGTTCAGCAATACGGCCAATCGCGCGGTCCAGGGTGATGTCATCCACGCGCACGCCCATTTCCTTGGCCAGCTGCATTTGCGCGCGCTCGACAATCATGCGTTCCAGCAATTGACGGCGCAGGTCGGCAGGGTCAGGCAAAGGAACGTTCTGCGCCTTCATGCGCTGTTCCACGCTCTTGATGCGCGCTGCCACTTCATTACGCGTAATCACATCGTCATTGACGACGACAGCGATCGAATCGATGGTTTGGCCGCTGCTCGACGCAGGCGGCGTGAAACCCTTGACGGGTGCTGCAGCCGCTGGCGCCGCTGGTGCCGGCACGGCAGGCGCCGCGACCGGCGCCGCTACGGGAGCGGCTGGTGTGGCAGGGGTTGCAGCCTCTTGCGCCCAGACACTACTGGTCGTCGCGCCGGAAACGGCGCACAACAAAACCGCTGCAATTTTGAGTTGGTGCATACTGGCATTACGCATAATGTGTAGAGCGCTCATGAGTTCAAGTGAATAAAAAAACCGGTTTGCGCCAGCGCCAGGGGCACTGGCGGCGGCAGCGCTGCCCATCTTAACGGATAGGCGAGCTCAATGGCTGATAGCCAGGGATAGTTTTGGTAAATGTTTCCAAGCCATTTGCACCCAGCCCCAGGCCATTCGACAGGCCCGTCAATTCCAGCTGGAAGAAAATAGGCGTCGAAGAGGTATTGGCCGTGGTCACGAAACGCTGTGCCCCCATGCGGAACACCCAGCAATCACCCTTGTATTCCAGGGCGACCAACGCTTCGATCAGGCGGCGGTCCATCAGCGAGTAACTGATGCGGCCCACGCCATACAAACGATCCGTCAGCGGCCATTGGGTCGACACGTCCGTATTGCGGAAACTGCCGTTTTGATAACGATTAGCAATATTCACCACCTTTTTCGGGGCTGGCTGATATTGCAGCGAGTAGCTCGAGCTGGTCAACTGGTGTTCGGAGGGATTGTACTGCACCAGGCTGTCGACGGTCCAAGTCTCCGACACGCGGCCCGTTGCCGCCAGCAAGATATCCGAACGCGTCTGGTTGACCGGCGTGGTGGAATCGAGCTGCACGCGCTGGTCGGCAAAGTAAAAACGCTGGCCAAACGTCAAACGCATGCGCTCTGCGCCATCGGGCTGCAAAAAGCGCGAAACCACCGCCGCCGTTACCTGGTTGGCGTCGCCGATACGGTCGCTGCCAATGAAGCGGTTTTCGGAAAAGATTTGCGTCAGGTCGAACGTGCCAGGGGCCGTATCGAAGTTCGGGAATTGCGATTGGTCGCGGTAAGGCGTGTAGACATAGAACAAACGCGGTTCCAGCGTTTGCGTACCGCCCTTGGTGCCAAACAGATTCGTGTCGCGCTCAAACACCAGGCCGCTATCGACCGACACCGTCGGCACGGTGCGCGTCAGCGAAGTCTTTGAATACTGCACCGCCGAGCCTGGATTGTTATCGAGTTGATACGCACTGGCATTCAACATCAGCTTGGGCGTGATGAAATAACCAGGACGAACGATGGGGAAACTGACTTGCGGCACGGCGACCACGCGTGTGCCCTGCACCTCCGTCGGGTGCGCGAAGCGCGTCACTTCACTGTCGAACGACCAGTCGAAGCCGCCCCACACATCATATTTGCCAGCGTGGAAATTGACCGATGGCAAGCGGTCATACGGGCGCGGGACGAGCAGGCTGGGGTTGGTAGCAGCAGCAGGATCTTGCAAGACCTGATAATTCTGCACGCGCGCCGTCAGGCTCCAGTCTTCGGTGCGGTAATCGGTGCGCAATTCACGCAGCAACTGGCGCTCGGTGGCGGTAGCCACGTTTTTCGAAAAATCGTTGGGGTAATTATTATCCGACGCATCGCGCAAATCCCAGCCATAGGTCCAGCCCGTGGCGACCGTTTGCTCATGCGAGGAACGGATCATGTAGCGGTCGGTCTTGGTTTGCTTGTCGTTCGGCAAATACTCGACATAGGTTTCGCCGTGATATGGCAAACCGTCATCGCTTTCGCCCATATAACGGGCATCGGCGCCCAGCTGGATACCGCGCCGCTGGATGTACTTCGGATACAAGGTCAGGTCGCGGTTCGGCGCGATATTAAAGTAATACGGTACCGTCAGCTCAAAACCGTTCTTCGAAGCAAAACCTGGCGTAGGCGCCAGCCAGCCCGAGCGGCGCGCACCCGACAGCGAAAACGAAATACCGGGCGTGCCGAGAATCGGTACACCCTTGAAATAGATGATGGTCTTGCTACCCGTGCCCACGTCGCGGCCCGTGTCCAGGTTCAGGGTGCTGGACTTCAGATACCAGTCCGGGTTCGGCCCTTCGCAGGTACTGTAGGTACCGTCGATCACATTGGCTTCGTCGGGATTGATGAAATCGACGCGCTCCGCCTTGCCCTGGCCATGGCCCACTTCAAAGCGGTAGGTGGGATTGAGCAGGAAACCCTTGCCCGTCTCCATGTTCAGCTTGAGCACATCGCCCGTGTAGTAGTCGCCGAAACGCTTCAGCTTGACATTGCCGTCTGCATCGAACTCATCTTCAACTTGTTTGTAACAAGCTGTATCGGAGGTCATTTTTGTGGTGGTTCCCCGCTCAATCACCACATCCGAGTTGAGATTGAGCTCCCTTTCCGGTCGTCCATCCATGCTTTCCGCCGTCATGACGGTGGGCGCATTCGGGTCTTCCACATGCACCGGGCGCTGAACGGCCGGGCGCTGGGCTTTCTGGGCGTAAGCAGGCACCGCCGTAGCAGCGACGAGCGCGCTGATGGCGAAAGCCCAGCGCTGCGAGGGGGGGGAGGCCGAAAACCAGCTCATGAATTGGACGGGGTAAGCACCATTGACAGGCGATTTTTTGATTTGAATCCCTTATTATATGGGAATCTGCATCATCAACCCGATTCCACAGGCCGCTTAATGTCATTCTCTTCCAATTCCCCTGCCGCGCCGGCCCAGACCGACGCTCGCCTGACCCTGTTGAAAGCCTGGTTGACCTCGCTTAACCTCGTCTCGGCCGATTCCGCCCGCCCCGCTTCCAGCGATGCCAGCTTCCGCCGCTACTTCCGCCTGGACGTCTTGCCCGGCGCCACCAACTTACCAGGAAGTACACTGATTGCCATGGATGCGCCGCCCGAGCGCGAAAACGTGCCCGCCTTCATCAAGGTGGCAGGTTTGCTGAAAAAAGCTGGCGTCTCCGTGCCCGAAATCATTGCGCAAGACCTGGAAAACGGTTTCCTGCTGCTGTCCGACCTGGGCACGACCACCTATCTGGACGCGCTGAACCATGA
The DNA here is from genome assembly GCF_014200725.1 of Janthinobacterium silvisoli. GTDB lineage: Bacteria > Pseudomonadota > Gammaproteobacteria > Burkholderiales > Burkholderiaceae_D > Janthinobacterium. Next base: position 105,843 of record NZ_JACHCL010000007.1, on the reverse strand, counting down.
CAACGCTGCCGTGCTATACGCCGAAGCGCTGGAGTCCTTGATGAAAATCCAGCAAGCGAGCGAACCAGGTGTGCTGCCCGAATTCGACCGCGCCTTCATCTTGCGCGAAATGAATCTGTTCCCCGAATGGTTTATCGGCAAGCACCTGGGCGCCACCCTGACGGACGTGCAGGCAACCCAGTTGAACAAGGTGTTTGAAGCCATCACGGCGAACATCTTGTCGCAGCAGCAAGTTTTCATGCACCGCGATTACCATTCGCGCAACTTGATGCATATTAACGACGGTTCCATCCCGAATCCCGGCATCCTCGATTTCCAGGATGCCGTGTTTGGTCCGATCACCTATGACATCGCCTCGCTGCTGCGCGACGCCTATATCCAGTGGGATGAAGAACTGGTGCTCGATTGGGTGATCCGCTACTGGCAGCGCGCCAAGCAGCTGGGTTTGCCGGTGAATCCCGATATCGACGCTTTTTACCGCGATTTCGAATTCACGGCCCTGCAGCGCCATCTGAAAATCCTCGGCCTGTTCGCGCGCCTGAACTACCGCGATGGCAAGGATATCTATATGGCCGACCTGCCAACCGTGCTCGACTACGTGCGCAAGACGGCCAACCGCTACACGGAACTCAAACCGCTGGTGCGCCTGCTCGATGCATTAGAGAACAAAACACCGCAAGTCGGTTATACCTTCTAAGCAAACCGCGCGGCCCAAGCCGCGCCTCATTCATCAAACGAATCAGAAACGAGTACCACCATGAAAGCCATGATCTTCGCCGCAGGCCGCGGTGAACGGATGCGTCCGCTCACCGATACCTGCCCCAAACCGCTGCTGAAAGTACGCGGGCGTCCATTGATCGTCTGGCATGTGCTGAACCTGGTGCGCGCCGGCATTACCGAGATCGTCATCAATCACTCGCATCTGGGCCATCTGATCGAAGAAACGCTGGGCGACGGCAGCCAGTTTGGCGCCCATATCGTCTATTCGCCGGAAAGCACGCCGCTGGAAACGGCCGGCGGGATCGCCCAGGCGCGCCACTTGCTGGGGGAAGAACCGTTCCTGGCCATTTCCGGCGATATCTATTGCCCCTATTTCGACTTCAGGCAAGTGCTCGACGTGCTGGCTGACAAGGATGTGCTGGGCACGCCGTATCCGGCCGACCAGCGCGACATTGCCTGGACTTATCTGGTGCCCAATCCCGACCATCACCCCAAGGGTGACTTCGGCCTGACCCTGTATTCGATCAACAATACGGGTACGCCAAAATGGACGTTCGGCAATATCGGCGTCTACCGGCCCGAAATGTTCGACGGCATCGCACCCGGCAGCCATGCCGGTCTCGGCGATCTGCTGCGCAAATATGCGGACCAGGGCCGTATCGGCGGCGAAGTCTATCCCGGCGAATGGACCAATGTGGGCACGCCGGCACAGCTGGACGAACTCAACGGCGTCAAAGCCGAGACTAAAACCAAGGCCAGCGCATCATGATGGCCAACTACGCGGCACGGCGCGCAGCGCTGATGGCACAGATGCTGCCAGGCAGCGTGGCCATCATCGCCACGGCGCCCGAAGTGCCGCGCAACAGCGATTGCGATTACCCGTATCGCCACGACAGCTATTTTTATTATCTCAGCGGTTTTACGGAACCGCACAGCGCGCTGGCCCTGGTCGCCGCCAGCGCCACGGCGCCTGCGCGGGCCATCTTGTTTTGCCGCGCCAAGAATACCGAACGTGAAATCTGGGATGGCTTCCGCCATGGACCGGAAGCGGCACGTCTCACCTTTGGCTTCGATGCCGCCTTTCCCATCGAGGAACTCGACGTGGAAATGGCGCGCCTGCTGGCCGATGCGCCAGCCCTGTACTACGCGCTCGGCGGCAGCCTCGATGCCCAAGTCAAACTATGGCTGCAACAGGTGCGGCAAAAAGCCCGCAGCGGCATCACGGCACCAGGCAGCGCACATGACATCAGCGGCATGCTCGACGCCATGCGTTTATACAAGGACAGCGAAGAACAAGCCTTGATGCGGCGTGCAGCAGATATTTCCAGCGCGGCCCACGCGCGCGCCATGCGCGCCACGCGCCCCGGCCTGCATGAATATGCGATCGAGGCGGAACTGCTGTACGAATTTCGCCGCAACGGCGCGCAGTTCCCGGCCTACTCGTCCATCGTGGCGGGCGGCGCCAACGCCTGCATCCTGCACTACAGCGCCAACAACGCGGTGTTGAACGATGGCGACCTGCTGCTGATCGACGCCGGCTGCGAACTCGATGGCTATGCCTCGGACATCACGCGCACCTGGCCGGTCAATGGCCGCTTCAGCGGACCGCAAAAGGCCCTGTATGAGCTGGTGCTGGCGGCGCAGCAGGCGGCGTTCGATGTGATACGCCCCGGCAGCGCGCAAAGCGCCATCCACGAAGCGGCCGTGCACGTGCTGGCGCAAGGCATGCTGGACTTGCGCCTGCTGGACCGGCAGCAGCATGGCGGCGTGCAAGACGTGATCGCCGATAAAAGCTATCTGCCGTTCTACATGCACGGCACCAGCCACTGGCTGGGCATGGACGTGCATGACGTGGGCGCCTACCGCGATACCGATGCGCCCGGCAAGCCGTGGCGCGCCCTGGAGCCAGGCATGGTGCTGACGGTGGAACCGGGCATCTATGTGCGCCCCGGCCCCGGCGTGCCCGAGCAGTTCTGGCATACCGGCATCCGCATCGAGGACGATGTGCTGGTCGCGCCGCAAGGCCATGAAATTCTCAGTACGGCGCCCAAGAGCATCGCTGAAATCGAACAACTGATGTCACAGGATTAAAGCCGTAGCATGCATACACCGCCCTCTTACGATTACGATCTCGCCATCTGCGGCGCCGGCCCGGTCGGCATGGCGCTGGCCGCGCTGCTGGTGCAAGACGGATCACGCGCCGGCGGCATCGCCCTGCTCGATGCGAAATCAATCGAACAAGCCAAACGCGATCCGCGCACCATCGCCCTGTCGCACGGCAGCCGCCAGATCCTGGAAGCGGCAGGCGCCTGGCCTGTCGAGGCCACGCCGATCCACCAGATCCACGTTTCGCGCCGCGGCCATTTCGGCCGCAGCCTGATGGACCGCAGCGAGCATCGAGTCGAAGCACTCGGTTATGTGGCGCGCTATGGCGCGGTGGTCAGCGTGCTGGCCGACGTCTCTGCGCAGCTGGGCATCGCCAGCCTGCGCCCGGCGCGGGTGACAGGCAACGCGGAAGATGCGGATGGCGTCAGCATCGCTATCGAACAGGATGGCGCCGCATCAAGCTTGCGCACGAAGCTGCTGGTGCAGGCCGAGGGTGGCCTGTTCGGCCAGCAGCAGGAACGCAGCCTCAGCCGCGACTACGGCCAAAGCGCCATCATCGCCCATGTGCGCGCCAGCAGCCCGATCGCCCATCGCGCCTACGAGCGTTTTACCGATGAAGGCCCGCTGGCCCTGCTGCCGCAAGACGATGGCTATGCACTGGTCTGGTGCGTACCACCGGCGCGCGCCGAACAATTGCTGGCGCTCGACGATAGCGCCTTTCTGGCACGCCTGGACACCGCCTTCGGCAGCCGCATGGGACGCTTCATGCACACCACGCCGCGCCTGGCTTATCCACTGGGCCTGAACGCCCAGGCAGGCGGCACAACGCGCACGGTGGCGATCGGCAATGCTGCGCAAACCCTGCACCCGGTTGCTGGCCAGGGCTTGAACCTGGGCTTGCGCGACGCCGCCGTGCTGGCTCGCGTGCTGGCGCAAGATGGCAGTCCGGCAGGCCTGGCACGCTATGCCGGCTTGCGCCAGGCCGACCGCAGCATGACCGTGCGCATCACCGACATCATGGCGCGCATCTTCACGGGCGCGGCACCGGTGCAAGGGCTGCTGGGTTTGTCGCTGGGATTGCTCGACGTCGTCAGCCCCGCGCGCAAGACGCTGGCGGAACTGATGATGTACGGCCGCCGCTAAAGATCGAGCATAAAGTCAACGGCCCGCACGATGGCGGGCCGCTGGCTGTAGCTGATGGCGTCTTATTCGACCGCTTTCAGCATATCTTCGATGACCTTCTTCGCATCGCCAAATACCATCATCGTGTTCGGCTGGTAAAACAGCTCATTGTCCAGGCCTGCATAACCGGAAGCCATCGAGCGCTTGTTGACGATGATGCTCTTGGCTTTGTACGCTTCCAGGATGGGCATGCCGGCGATCGGCGATTTCGGGTCTTTGGCGGCCGGGTTGACGACGTCGTTCGCGCCCAGCACCAGCACCACGTCGGTCTGGCCAAATTCGCCATTGATGTCTTCCATCTCGAACACCTGGTCGTACGGCACTTCGGCTTCGGCCAGCAGCACGTTCATGTGGCCCGGCATGCGCCCCGCTACCGGGTGGATCGCATACTTGACGGTGACGCCCTTGTGGGTGAGCTTTTCCACCAGCTCTTTCAGGGAATGCTGGGCGCGCGCTACAGCCAGGCCATAGCCGGGCACGATGATGACGGTTTCCGCATTGCCCATGATGAAGGCGGCGTCGTCTGCCGAACCCGATTTCACGGGCCGCTGTTCCTGCGCCGCGCCGCTGCCCGCTTGCGGCGCATCGCCGCCAAAGCCGCCCAGGATGACATTGAAAAACGAACGGTTCATGGCCTTGCACATGATGTAGGACAGGATTGCACCCGAGGACCCCACCAGCGAACCGGCGATGATCAACATCGAGTTATTCAGCGAAAAGCCGATGCCGGCCGCCGCCCAGCCCGAATAACTGTTCAGCATCGACACCACCACCGGCATGTCGGCCCCGCCAATCGGGATGATGATCAACACACCCAGCGCAAAGGCGATCAGGGCCATGATGATGAACGGCGTCCACGCAGGCTGCACACCATCGGCAAAGCAGAACACCAGGCCCAGGGCGACCATCACCAGCGCCAGCACCAGGTTGAGCAGGTGCTGCCCCTTGAAGCTGACTGGCGCCCCCTGGAACAGGCGGAATTTGTATTTGCCCGACAGCTTGCCGAAGGCGATCACGGAACCGGAAAACGTGATGGCGCCGACAAAGGTGCCGATAAACAGCTCGAAGCGGTTACCGAGCGGCAGCGCTTCGCCATGCCGGGCGATATTGAAGGCCCACGGTTCCGACACGGCCGCCACGGCGATGCAGACTGCGGCCAGGCCGATCAGCGAATGCATGGCCGCCACCAGTTCCGGCATCTTGGTCATTTCCACGGTTTTTGCCAGATAGGTGCCGATCACGCCGCCCACCACGATGCCCAGCACGACCAGCGGCAAGCCCAGGCCACCCGTTTGCTGTTCCTTCAGTTTCAGGATCAGGGCCACGGTGGTAATCGCCGCAATCGCCATGCCCGCCATGCCAAAGGCATTGCCGCGGCGCGCCGTCGATGGCGACGACAGGCCTTTCAAGGCCTGGATAAAGCACACGGAGGCGATCAGATACATCATCGTCACCAGGTTCATGCTGATGAAGCTCATGGGATCGCTCATGCCTTGTCTCCCTGCTTGGCCTTCGGCTCTTTTTTGCGGAACATTTCCAGCATGCGCTGCGTGACCAAAAAGCCGCCAAATACATTGACGGCGGCCAGCGCCACGGCCACCGTGCCGGCCACTTGCGCCAGCAAGCCTTCCGTCAGGCCGGCCGCCAGCATGGCGCCGACGATGATGATGGCGGAAATCGCGTTGGTGACGGCCATCAGCGGCGTATGCAGCGCCGGCGTAACGGTCCAGACGACGTGGTAGCCCACATAAATGGCCAGCACGAAGATGATCAGATTGGTGATGGTGTGACTGATTTCCATGACGCGCTTCTCCCTGTACTCATTATTTTCTTAAGATGGTGTTATCCGCACACACCAGGCTAGCCTTGATGATTTCATCCTCGCGGTCGATCAGCAGCTGATCGTCCTTGTCGATGATCAGCTTGAGGAAGTCCAGCACATTGCGCGCATACAGGGCCGAGGCGTCGGCTGCCACCAGGGTCGCCAGATCAGGCTGGCCGACAATATGCACGCCGTGTTTCACCACAGTCTTGCCCAGCTCCGACAGCGGGCAATTGCCGCCCTGTTCCACCGCCAGGTCGACGATGACGGAACCGGGTTTCATGGCTTTTACCGTCTCTTCTGAAATCAGCACGGGCGCGGCGCGGCCGGGGATCAGCGCGGTGGTGATGATGATGTCAGCTTGTTTTGCGCGTTCGTGCACCAGTTCAGCCTGGCGCCGCATCCAGTCGGCCGGCATGGCGCGCGCATAACCACCGCTGCCCTTGGCGATTTCCTTTTCTTCATCGGTGAGGAAGGGTACATCGATGAATTTGGCGCCCAGCGACTCCACCTGTTCCTTGACGGGCGGGCGCACGTCGGACGCTTCGATCACGGCGCCCAGGCGCTTGGCCGTGGCGATCGCCTGCAAACCGGCCACGCCCACGCCCATGATCAGCACACGGGCCGCCTTGACGGTGCCGGCCGCCGTCATCAGCATGGGCATGAAGCGCTGGTAGGTATTGGCCGCCACCAGCACCGCCTTGTAGCCGGCGATATTGGCTTGCGACGACAGCACGTCCATCGACTGGGCGCGCGTGATGCGCGGCACGGCTTCCAGCGCAAAGGCGGACAGGCCGGCCGTGGCCATGGCGGCGATATTGTCTGCGTCGAACGGGTTCAGCATGCCGATCAATACGGTGCCGCTGGCCATCAGCGCGCGTTCCCCGGCGTCGGGTGCGCGCACCTTGAGCACGATGGCGCTGCCATAGGCGTCGGCCGCGGTGCCTATCTGCGCACCAGCGGCGAGGTAGGCTTCATCGGGGATCGAGGCATGCAAGCCCGCTCCCGACTGCACAACGATCTGATGCTTGACTGCCAATTTCTTGACTGTCTCGGGCGTTGCCGCCACCCGCGTCTCCCCTGGCCGTGTTTCAGCCGGTATTCCTATCCTCATGACGCCTCCGCTAGTGATAAGTGAGTAGAATCTAACATGGAAACCTGTACACAAAACGTTTATCAACCAGCAACTTCTAGACATCTGGCACTAATTTCCTGCATCAACACTGCAGCGGTTCTGGCAGGCAGCGGTTCCCTTCGGCCAAGAAAATTTGTGTCAATTTCACCACAAATTACTATGTGTGCGCGCTTGTTTTGAGCACGCGGAGCGCCTATATTGACGGGCGCAACGGGCGCCTTGCCGCCAGCTGCCACATGCTAGTGCAAGCACCGGCCTGCCCGTCAGTGCCTCCCGCCGCTATTTGCTAAAACGTTGTCATTTATCAATATGTCCGCGCCACTAAACGCCGGGTTCAAACCGCGCGCGCAGAACAAGATAAAATGTCGGCTCTTTCAAGGATGGAATCATGCCGAGAATCTGGAAACCCTCTGTCACCGTCGCCGCCATCGTCGAGCGAGACGGCCTGTTTTTACTGATTGAAGAAGAGACCAGCGAAGGCATCAAGCTGAATCAACCGGCCGGCCACCTCGATCCGTTCGAGTCGCTGGAGCAGGCGGTGATACGCGAAACGCTGGAAGAAGCGGCCTACGATTTCATTCCCACGGCGCTGGTCGGCATGTATATGTCGCGCTACCGCTCGCTGCGCACGGGCGAGGATGTGACTTATCTGCGCTTCACGTTTTGCGGCACTGCCGGTGCCCAGCACGACCAGCCGCTGGACGAAGGCATCATCCGCACCTTGTGGATGACGCGCGACGAACTGGCCGCATGCCAGGAACGCCACCGCAGCCCGCTGGTGCTGCAGTGCGTGGACGAATACCTGGCGGGCAGGCGCGCGCCGCTGGCGCTGCTGCATACGCATGCGTCGGTGTTCAATAGTGCGTAGACCGGCGCATGGCAATATTATTTAAAGTACACTGGAAAGCAAGATGAGCAAGAAGAAAGTCGTGATCGGTATGTCAGGCGGGGTCGATTCCTCGGTCGCGGCATGGATGCTGAAAGAACAAGGCTATGAAGTGATCGGCCTGTTCATGAAAAACTGGGAAGACGACGACGACAGCGAATACTGCTCGACGCGCCAGGACTGGATCGACGCGGCCAGCGTGGCCGACGTGATCGGCGTCGATATCGAAGCCGTCAACTTTGCCGCCGAATACAAGGACCGCGTGTTCGCCGACTTCCTGCGCGAATACCAGGCCGGCCGCACGCCGAACCCGGACGTGCTGTGCAACGCCGAAATCAAGTTCAAGGCTTTCCTCGACCACGCCATGACCCTGGGCGCCGACCTGATCGCCACCGGCCACTATGCGCGCGTGCGCCAGTCGCCGACGGATGCGGGCCGCTACGAACTGCTGAAGGCTGTCGACGCCAGCAAGGACCAGAGCTACTTCCTGCACCGTTTGAACCAGGCGCAACTGTCTAAAACTTTATTTCCGCTCGGTGAAATCCCGAAAACGGAAGTGCGCAAGATCGCCGAGAAACTGGGTCTGCCGAACGCGCAGAAAAAGGATTCAACCGGTATCTGCTTTATCGGCGAACGCCCGTTCCGCGAATTTTTGAACCGCTACCTGTCGTACAAGCCGGGCCCGATGAAAACGCCGGACGGCAAGACCGTGGGCGAACACGTGGGACTGAGTTTTTATACCCTGGGCCAGCGCAAGGGCATCGGTATCGGCGGCGTAAAGTCGTACCAGAACGCCGATGGCAGCAGCGACGCCTGGTATGTGGCGCGCAAGGATATCGTCAACAACACCCTGTACGTGGTGCAGGGCCATGACCATCCGTGGCTGCTGTCGCCGGCGCTGTCCGCCGACCAGGCCAGCTGGATCGCCGGCGTGGCGCCGCAGGCGGGCGCCCTGTCTGCCAAGACGCGCTACCGCCAGGCCGACGTGGCCTGCCAGCTGCAACCGGAGGGACTGGAACACTTCAGCCTGGCCTTCGACCAGGCGCAATGGGCCGTGACGCCAGGCCAGTCGGCCGTGCTGTACGACGGCGACGTGTGCCTGGGTGGCGGGATTATCGCCAGCTCAACCGGCCTGGCCTGATTCCTGTGATGCTTGCGCTGCCGCCTGCGCGGCGGCAGCCAGCGCCTGCTGTTTGCGCACCATCGCAATGACGGTATTGCGCACGGTTTTCAAGACCGTGTCGGCCATGAAGGGCTTGACGATAAAGCCCGACACGCCCATCGCGTGCGCCGCCTGCAACGAGGCGGCGTCGATGCCGCCCGAGACCATGAAAATAAGCGTCTTCGGATACTGCTCGCGGATGGTCTGCACCACATTGCTGCCATCTTCGACCTGTTCGCGCGCGATGCACACGAAATGCGGGCGGTGCTTGACCAATAGTGCCAGCCCCAGCGCGCTGGTATGCGTCTGGCCGCACACATCGTAGCCGCCATCGATCAAGACCGTATTGAGCAGGCCGCGCGCCACGGCGCTGCTATCGATCAGGACTGCCTTTAACATCATGATTACTTTCCTTGCTTGTTATTGCCGGTTACCGCACAGCGTTACTTTTCCCAGGCCAGCTTGTTCCAGGTGACGCCCAGGGTGACGTCGGTCTTGAGCGCCACTAACTTTCTTGAAAGATACAGTATTTCGCGCTCATTTCGCAGGCTTTCACCGAGTGCGCCCGGCAAAATACCGGCGCCTGCCATTACGGCGTCGATATTGCCGTAGGCGCGCAACAGTTTGGCGCCTGTTTTCAGGCCGATCTTCGATACACCGGGGATGCTGTCGGTCACGTCGCCCATCAGCGCCAGCAAATCGGGCAGCAGTTCGGGCGGCACGCCGAATTTTTTCTCGACCCAGGCGTGGTCGTGCCAGACGCCCTTGAAGTGGTCCCACACCAGCGCGCCGTGGGCGATCAAGCCATGTAAATCCTTGTCGGTGGTGGCGATGACGGCGGCGCCGCGCCCTTGATGCAGCCAGCGCATGACGGCAGTGCCAATCACGTCGTCGGCCTCGACTTCAGGAATGCTGACCACATGCATGCCGAAGCTGGCCAGGGTGTCATAAAAGCCGGGCAAGGCATCGCGCAGCACTTGCGGCATCGGCTGGCGACCTTCGCGGTAGCCGGCATACAGCGCATGGCGCCAGGTGGGGCCGCCAAAGTCGAAGGCGGGCAGGATATGCGTCGGTTCGTGGTCGTTGATCAGGGTGCGGAACGAGGACAGCGCATGGCGCAGCGCAATCTCCGCCTTCAGGTCGGAATCGGGTTCAGGACTGGCTTCGTAGACGCGGCGTACGATATTCAAGCCGTCGATAGCGAGGAGTCGGGCCATGCGGTAGTTGGGTGCTGATTGAATCGTTCATTTTACCGTATGGTCCCACGATGCGGCCCAGGCTATTTGGCAAAGTCATAAGGGCCGCCTCTTTCCAGCGCACGCTGATAGGCTGGACGTGCATGGATGCGCTGCAAAAACGCCGTCAGTTTCGGCAGGCGCGCATCGAGTCCCGCGCGCGAGGCGGCCGCTTCCAGCGGAAAACTCATCTGGATATCGGCGGCGGTGAATGCATTGCCGGCAAACCAGGTACTTGTTTCCAGTTCCGCTTCCATATACGCCAGCTGGCTGCTGATGTTGGGGAGGATGAAACTGCTCTTGACCTTTTGCGCGATGCCGCGCGCGATCGGCTTGATGAAGAAGGGCATGGGCGACGATTCCACCTTGTCGAACACCAGTTTCAGCAACAGCGGCGGCATGGCCGAGCCTTCCGCGAAATGCAGCCAGTAGGTCCAGCGCAGCTTTTCCGGCGTACCGGGCGGCGGCACCAGGCGCCCATTGCCATAACGCTCCAGCAGGTATTCGATGATGGCGCCCGATTCGGCAATCGTATTGGCGCCATCCGTAATGACGGGTGACTTGCCCAGCGGGTGCACGGCCTTCAGCGAGGCAGGCGCCAGCATGGTCCTGGGATCACGCTGATAGCGCTTGATCTCGTACTCGAGGCCCAGCTCTTCTAACAGCCACAGCACGCGCTGCGATCGCGAATTGTTCAAATGGTGGACGACGATCATGGCGCTGGCCTCGGCAATAGTGAAAAGCCAGTATAGCCGGGACGGTTGTAGTGTGGCGCGGCATAGTGCACCATGGCCATCGAGGCAAGTTTACAATTGATAACTTTTCAAGTTTGGATTATCTTATTTGTTTCCAACAAGTAAGGAAACTCCCGTGGATGTCGATGTCAACAACAATACCCAGCGCGAAGCCATCACCTTCAGCGCTACCGGCAGCGAATACTTCCGTATCTGGATCGTCAACCTGCTCTTAAGCATCGTCACCCTGGGCATTTATTCCGCCTGGGCCAAAGTGCGCCGCAACCGCTATTTCTATTCCAGCACCCACCTGGCTGGGAGCAGCTTCGAATACCACGGCAATCCCATCGCCATCCTCAAGGGCCGCATCACCGCGCTGGTGCTGATCGCCGGCTACAACATCGCCTTCCAGATTTCGCCCCTGATCGGCTTTGTCATGCTGATACTGATGATGGCCGTGCTACCCTGGCTGGTCTGGAAAAGCCTGCAATTCAAGCTGTACAACACCAGCTACCGCGGCATCCGCTTCGGCTTTGGCGGCACGGCCAGGGAAGCCTATAAATACTTCCTGCTGCTGCCCATCCTGAATACCTTCACGGCCGGCTTGCTGACGCCTTTCCTGCACCAGCGCGTAAAACGCTTCCAGCACACGCAAAGCCGTTTCGGCACCAGCCACTTCAGCTTTGACGCCAGCGTCGGCAGCTTCTACAAAACCTATCTGCTGTTCTTTGCGCTGCTGCTGGGAGGCTTCATCGTGCTGATCGCCTTTGTGTTTGGCAGCGTGTTTGCCGCTTTCGCCAGCAATGCTGGCGCTGCAGCCAAGGCGGGCAGCATTTTCGGCGCCATCGCGGCCCTGTATGCGTGGGCCTTTATCGTGCTGCCGCTGTTCCTGACCATGATCCAGAACCTGATCTGGAACCACACGCGCCTGCAGCAGCACCAGTTCCAGTCGCAACTGACCTGGGGCCGCAGCACCTTCATCATGCTGACCAACCTGGTGGGTATCGTCATCACCCTGGGCTTGTTTACGCCCTTCGCCCACGTGCGCTGGCTGAAATACCGGCTGCAAGCGACCAGCTTGCTGGCGCAAGGCAGCCTGGACGAGTTTGTCGCCGCCACCGGAGAACAGGTATCGGCCACCGGCGAAGGCATGGTCGACCTGCTGGACTTCGACCTGTCGCTGTGACGTCCATGGAACACGACGCGGGGGCCGTGCCGGCCCGCTATTTCGACGGCCAGACCTCGCGCCTGTACCAGGTGACGCTGACCGTGGCCGATGGCGTGGCGGTGCTGGCGGGCGACATCGAACGCCGCTGTCCGCTGGACCAGCTGCGCTTGTCCGAGCGCAGCAGCCACGCCGTGCGCAAGGTCAGTTTTCCCGATGGCGCCTACCTGGAAATCGCCGACCAGGCAGCCTTCAACCGCCTGCTGCACGACACGGGCCACCGCGACGGCTGGGTGGTACGGCTGCAGCAAAGCTGGCGCGGCGCCGTGTTCGCCACGCTCGCTACCATCGTGGCCCTGTGGCTCAGCTATCTGTATCTGCTGCCCTTGGTGGCCAAGGGCGTCGCGTATGCAATTCCGCAATCGGTGGAGCGGCAACTGGGCCAGGGCGTGCTCGATATGCTGGACCGCCACGTATTCGCCCCCAGCGAACTCGATGGCGCGCGCCAGCAAGCCTTGCGGGCCAGGTTTGCCCGCCTGACCGTGCCAGACGATGGCATGCCGGAACACCGCATCGTTTTCCGCAAAAGTAAAATCGGTCCGAACGCGTTTGCCCTGCCTTCCGGCGATATCGTGCTGACCGATGAAATGGTGGCACTGATGCCCGATGATGACGCTGTCATGGGCGTGCTGGCGCATGAACTGGGGCATTTGCAAAAGCGCCACCTGACGCGGCGCATCATTCAGGCGTCGGCCGTCGGCGCCGGTGCGGCGCTGTTGTTCGGCGACGTGTCGACCGTGGTGGCTGCCCTGCCGCCGCTGCTGCTGGACCTGAAGTATTCGCGCGACGTTGAACGCGAAGCCGATGACTACGCGATCGCCATGCTGCGCCAGAACGGCATCGCGCTGGAACACCTGGCGCAAGTGTTTGTCGCCCTGGGCAAGCTGGGCGATGCGCCGCCTTATTTGTCCAGCCATCCTGCCAGCGCCGAGCGCATCGCACGCATCCGCGCCGCCCAATAAGCAAGCTGCACATCCGCCACGGCCTGATTCCTGGCTGTGGCGGCAAGAAATGCAAATCACCGGTACACTCAGCATTATCAGTCTGACCTTACCGGAGTGCCCATGCACCTTGTATCATTTCGCTACCTGACCTTTTTTGCGACGGCCGCCATCTTTGTGCTTTCCCTGTTTTTCTACGATCATTACTGGCTGCCCGTGCTGGCCGGTGCGCTGACCCTGCTGGGCATCAGCGACATGCTGCAAACGCGTCGCGCCCTGCGCCGCAACTATCCCATCCTCGCCCATTTCCGCTTCCTGTTCGAGAGCATCCGTCCCGAAATCCGCCAGTACTTCCTTGAGAGCGATACGGAAGCGACGCCGTTCTCGCGCAGCCAGCGCAGCATCGTCTACCAGCGCGCCAAGGAACAGACCGACAAGCAGCCTTTCGGCACGCAGATGAATGTGTACGAAGCCGGCTATGAATGGATCAACCACTCGATCGCGCCCGCCAAGGTGACGGACCATAACTTCCGCATCGAGATCGGCAACCATCCGGACTGCCCGCGCGCCAAGCCGTATTCGGCCAGCGTCTTCAATATCTCGGCGATGAGCTTTGGCGCACTGTCGGCCAACGCCATCCTGGCGCTGAACGGCGGCGCGCGCAGCGGCGGCTTCATGCACGATACGGGCGAAGGCAGCATCAGCCCCTATCACCGCGAAAACGGCGGCGACCTGGTATGGGAAATCGGTTCCGGCTACTTCGGCTGCCGCAACCAGGATGGTACCTTTTCCGAAGAGCGCTTCATCGCCAACGCCAGTTCCGATCAGGTCAAGATGATCGAGCTGAAGATGTCGCAAGGCGCCAAGCCCGGTCATGGCGGCGTGCTGCCAGGGCCGAAAGTAACGATAGAAATCGCCACCACGCGCGGCGTGATGGTGGGCGAGGATTGCGTCTCGCCGGCAGCCCACAGCGCGTTTTCCACGCCGCTGGAAATGCTGCATTTTATCGAGCGCCTGCGCAATCTGTCGGGCGGCAAGCCGACCGGTTTCAAGCTGGCGATCGGCCATCCCTGGGAATTTTTCGGGATCGTCAAGGCCATGCTGGCCACCGGTATCACGCCTGACTTCATCGTGGTCGATGGCAGCGAAGGCGGCACGGGCGCCGCTCCTGTGGAATTCACCGACCACGTGGGAACGCCGCTGCAGGAAGCGCTGGTACTGGTGCATAACACGCTAGTGGGCGCCAACTTGCGCGACAAGATCAAGATCGGCTGCTCGGGAAAAATCATCACCGCCTTCGACATCGCCCGCCTGCTGGCGCTGGGCGCCGACTGGTGCAATTCGGCGCGCGGTTTCATGTTTGCGCTAGGCTGCATCCAGTCGCAAAGCTGCCACACGGACCGCTGCCCCACGGGCGTGGCCACGCAAGATCCACAGCGCCAGCGCGCGCTGGTAGTGAACGACAAGATCACGCGCGTAGCCCACTTCCATCAAAACACCATGAAGGCGCTGGCCGAACTGATCGCCGCCGCCGGCCTGCAGCATCCGCAAGACCTGCGCCCGCATCACCTAGTGCGGCGCATCTCGCCCAACCAGGTGCGGCTGGTCTCGGCCCTGCTGCCCTTCCTCGATGCAGGCCAGTTGCTCGATCCTAGCCAGTTGCCGCAGCTGCCACCCGTGTTTGGCCTGTACTGGCCCAAGGCCCAGGCAGAATCGTTTCAACAGCTAGCCTGAAGCATCTGAAAAATCTCACCTGATTGTTGCTGGGCAGCCACGCTGCCCAGCTTGTCTCCTCCCGCTCTCTTTCCCATTTCCCCTCTGGCCTGACGCTGGTATGGCCCATTCGGCGGCCTGTTTTCGCGTGCCTAAAATTAATACCACCTAATAACCACTTGAGTTATTATAGAATCCAATCAAATACCAAATATAAGGTAAATCCTGCCACCTTAATACCACTTCCAGGGTAGTGCGGCAGGGGAGACGATCGCTGGGACTACTCTTGCAGGTAAAAAATGTTCGAAAAAAAGAAGCATTTGCTGTACTTCGCGATGTTTTTCATCTTGTACGAGCTCACCGTCTATCTGTCGAACGACATGATCATGCCGGCCATGCTGCAAGTGGTCAAAGAGTTCAACGCTTCCAACCGCAACATCAGTTTTTCGCTGAGCCTGTATATCCTGGGCGGCAGCATGCTGCAGATCTTCCTCGGCCCCATCGCAGACAAAGTCGGCAAGCGCAAGGTCATGCTGGTCGGTAATGCCCTCTTCCTGGTGGCCACCCTGGCGATTCCTTTTGTCAGCAATATCAACCAATTCCTGATCGCGCGTTTTTTCCAGGGCATGGGTTCCTGCTTCATCTTCATCGGCTACGCCATGATCCATGAACTGTTCGACGACAGCGACGCCGTCAAGCTGACCGCCATTTTGTCGAACACCACCGTATTTGCACCACTGATCGGCCCCGTGATCGGCAGCGGCATCATCCACGTGCTGCCGTGGCAAGCCATCTTTGGAGTGTCGCTGCTGCTGGGGACGATCGCCTGGATCGGCCTGTATAAATTCATGCCTACGGGCTTGATCTCGCCGGGCAAATTCGAACTGGCCAAGGTGCGCGACAGCTACCTGACCATCGTGCGCAACCGCAAATTCATGTTCGGCATCTTCATTGCCGCCATCTCGATCACGCCGCTCACCGCCTGGATCGGCCTGTCGCCGGTACTGGTCATGGAGCATATTCAGGCGTCCTACAGCACCTACATCGTCTATCAGTGCGTGATCTTCACGGGCTTTATCGTCAGTAGCGTGGCGATCCAGCGCCTGGGCAAAAAGCTGCAACTGGAACGGCTGATACGCCAGGGCGGCGCGCTGGCCATCGTCGGCTTGCTGGGCGCAGGCTTGCTGCGCGATTCCGGCCATTTGTTCATCGCCTGCATGTTTGTGTTTTCCGCCGGCTTCGGCCTGTTCAACGGTTCGCTGATCCGCCTGTCGCTGATGGCTACCGGTGTCTCAATGAGCCTGACCTCCTCGGCCATGAGCCTGTTGTACTGCGTGTATATCGCGGGCGGCCTGGAACTGTACAACCTGGCTTGCGACCGCTACGGCTATTCGATCTCCACCTACGCGCTGTTCAATGTGCCGCTGGCCGTGTGCATCTATTTCGGCTTGCAGCTATTCGTGCGCCGGCACGAAGCGCAGCAGGCGCGCCTGGCCCATGCCGCCTCCGGAGCCTGACTTTTTTACTGACGCCGACAGAGAGGAGCATGCATGCCGCATTTCGATCTCGAGTACGAAGTATTGATGAAGAACCTGAAGTCCGATTTCCTCGCCTGCAAAAAGTGGGAACTGTATTGCGGCCTGCAGTACGTCAGCCAGCATAATGGCCATGCCTGGCTGCGCACCCTGCAGGAGCGCTACCGGGTCCACCTGGCCCAATTGCAGCAGCAGGTGCGCCAGCACTTTCATTTGTTCGATGCCCGGCGCACGTCTTCGCTGCTGGGCATACCCACGCGGCAGATGGATGAGGACGAACGCCTGATCCACCGTATCTGGATGGGCGGCAGCCTGCCGCCGGTGGCCGCGCAAGCGGTCAACCAATGGCAGGCAGCCATCGATGACGTAATGCCCGCCGACGACTTCCACTACAGCTTCAAGCTATGGGTGTGGGATGGCGAACAGCTGCGCGTCGACCCGGCTTTTACCCCCGACACCGGCCCCGACTATCAGCTGGGCCACTATGCGGCGGGCCGCCATGTGCACCGCGTCTGCAGCCTGGAAGCCCTGGCCGCACGCATGGCGCCAGCCCAGCTTCCCTTGCTGCGCAGCTTGCATGCGCAGCGTTACTTCGTCAACCTGGCCGATTTTTTCCGCCTGCTGATCCTGCAGGAATATGGCGGAATCTATGTCGATGTCGATACCATGCCCTACAAGTCGGCCACCATCTTCCTGGCCAAGCCGGAGGTGCCCGACTATACGCATTTCCGGCGCGATGGCCGCAGCGGCAAGCTGCGGCGCTGCGTGGTCAGCTGGATGAATTTGATCAACGATGAAAACGGCGTGCTGGTGGCCAAAAAGAACGATCCCTCCGTGCGCGCCATCGTGCGCCAGATGTGCACGCAGTTGCTAGCCATGCCATCGGATGTGCCTGACAAGCGACTGCAGCCGCAAGCGGCGCGCCGCTACGCCACGGCCCTGCATGACGCCACGTATGGCGTATGGAAGCAAAGCCTGGGAGAAAGCCTGGTCAGCTACGACGCCATCGCCCAGGCCCATTCCGTGCTGCACGAGCCGCACACCGAAACCATGATCAGCGGCGTGCATGGCATGCGCCTGGTGGTCGACGCCTTCACCAATGCCCCCGTGCCGCTGGACCAGGACGAGCAGCGCAGCTATGAAACCTGCATCGCCACCCTGGAAGCGCGCGGCTGGCAGCTGGAGGACGCGATGGAGCTGGAGCGGCTGGTGCACATCTGCCGCAGCGAGGAGGTGCCGCGCATGGCTTATGCACCGCAGCTGCGTGCGGAACCGGCCAGCTGCCATTATTATTCCTTCCTGTCCGACGATGAAAAGCTGGACCGGGTGAACGCCCTGTTCGGCGCTTACCTGATCAGCAAGAATGCCGAACATATCGAGCGCGGCAATTTCTGGCGCAAGACGCGCGGCCATGGACATACCGAAGGGGCGAGGCAACAGTGACAACGACCACCCATTTTATCGCTGGCGGCGCCACCAGCGCAGCGCAGCGCGCACGCATGGCATCCCTGCTGTTCGCCACCAGCTACCTGGAATACTGCTCTTACGCCAACAAGCTGGGACTGCCGCTGGTGGCCCTGCAGCAGCGCCAGAATATCGATCCCTACCTGGCCCATATCGAAGCCATGCTCGATGGAGAAGAGCGCTTCGCAGGCTTTTATAACGCAGCCACCATCGCCGACTACGCCGCGCTGCCTGCCATTTCATATTACCGCGACGAGATGCGCAGCATGGATGCGCAGTACGAAGCCTTTATCGATGCCCATGCCCGTCCCGACGACCTGTTCGTGGCCAGCCTGGCCATCGAGGAAGGGTTTCGGGGACAGGGCCTGTTTCATGTATTGTTCGCCCGCTTGCGCGCGCTGGCGCAGGAAAAGAACAGTCCGCGCATCGTGCTGGCAGTATGGGAACAGGGAGACGCCTTGGCCGTCTACCTGAAACAGGGTTTTGTGTCGCTGGGTCGCTACGACGGCGCCTATCCCATATTCTTTGACCGCCTGCATTTTCTTGCCTATGACCTGACAGCACGGAGGAACGTGACATGAACACAATCGACAATATCGACAAGAACAGCATCGCCACGCGCAATCTGTCGACAGTAGCCAAACAGGCGTTTCGCCTCAATACGCGCGACGACGGCGGGCCCCTGCGCGTGCTGTCCGAAGAGGACTGGGCCTTCTGGCGCCACAACGGCTATATCGTCATCAAGCAGGCGGCGGAACTGGACAAGATCGCGCGCCTGGAACAGCTGATGTGGGAATTCGAGGAACTCGATCCGGCCGACCCGTCGACCTGGTATCCGCCCGCGAAATCGCTGTTGAAAAAGACGGAACTGAGTTTCAACGCGGGCATGATCGAGCTGTATCACCACCAGTATTTGTGGGACACGCGCCAGACGCAGCGCATCCACGACGCCTTTGCCGACGTGTGGGGCACGCACAAGCTGTGGGTCTCGATCGACCGCATGAATTTCAACCTGCCGCCGGAACCGGGCTTTGAATTCAAGAGCTTCATGCACTGGGATTATGATCCCGATACGGACCCGCAAAACGTGCAAGGCGTGCTGTCGGTCAGCGACCAGACGGACGAGGAAGTGGGTGGCTTCATCTGCATCCCCGAACTGTTCCGCAACTATGAAACATGGCGGCGCGACCAGCCTGCGAACTGGGACTGGTACCGGCCCGACGTGACTGCACTGGAGAAGGTCCGGGTGCCGCTGCAAAAGGGAGATTTACTGATCTTCAATAGCAAGCTATGCCACGGCATACGGCAAAATACGTCGAAGGACAAGGTCAGGCTGGCACAATACATTTCCATGATGCCTGCGCAGCCCGACAATACGGCCCTGCGCGACTGGCGTATCCACGCATGGCGCGAACGGCTGGCGCCCGAAGGCTACAGCCTGCACGGCGATCCCCGCCAGTGGGAACAAAAAAAGTATCATATGGCGCAATTGAGTCCGCTGGGAGAGCAGTTGCTGGGCCTGCGCGACTGGCAAGACTGACCGTAGTATCACATTCATCACCGATAGCATAAAACACAGACCGGAGGAGCAGTAACATGGAGCAGGGGTTGCGGGAAAAGGTAGGACAGTTATTCATGGTGGGCTTCGACGCCCTGCAGGCGAATGACCATATCAAGGCCTTGATACGGCAAAAGAAAGTGGGCGGCGTGATCCTGTTCCGCCGCAATGTGCACACGCCGGCGCAAGTGTCGGCCCTGTGCCGCGAACTGCAGGAAATCAATGCGGAAGTGTCCGACACGCCGCTGCTCATTTCCATCGACCAGGAAGGCGGCATGGTGATGCGCATCGAACAGGGCGTCACGCCGATCCCGGCAGCGATGGCCTTCCAGGCGGCCGGTTCCGTCGCAGATTGTGAACGCATGAACCGGGTCAGCGGCGACGAGATGCGCCAGATCGGCATCAACATGCTGCTCGCGCCCGTACTCGACGTGAACAACAACCGATTGAACCCGGTGATCGGCGTGCGCGCCTATGGCGAAGATGCCGGCACCGTCATCGAATACGGCACGGCCGCCATGCGCGGCCAGCGCGCCAGCGGGATTGCCGTGACAGCCAAGCACTTCCCTGGCCACGGCGACACGGCCGTCGACACGCACTACGCGATGGCGCTGGTGCCGCACGATAAAGAGCGTTTGCACGCAGTCGAACTGGCGCCATTCCGCGCAGCGATTGCCGGCGGCGTCGACGCCATCATGACGGCGCACGTGGTCTTCCCCGCGTTCGAAGCCGATACCAGCGTGCCGGCCACCCTGTCGAAGGCCGTGCTGACCGACTTGCTGCGCGGCGAAATGGGCTACCAGGGCGTGGTGATTTCGGATTGCCTGGAAATGGCCGCCATCTCGGAAGGCATCGGCATTCCCAAGGGTGCGATTGCCACCTTGCAGGCGGGCGCTGACATCGTCCTCATTTCGCACCGTGAAGAACAGCAGCACGCCGCCATCGAGGCCGTGCTGCAAGCGGTGGAAAAGGGCGAGATCGATATCGCCCGCATCGATGAAGCGCTGGTCCGCGTGGCTGAACTCAAACGCGTACAGGCCGTGCACAAATGGCGCGAGCGTCCGGTGGCGCCGCCTGCGCTGATGCAGCCGGAAGCGATGGCACTGTCGCACAAACTGCAAAAAGCGGCGCTGCGCGTGCCAGGTCCGTTCCGTGCGCTCGACGCCAGCAAGCCCGTTACCCTGATCACGGTGGAAGTGCGTTCGCGCAGCGAAATCGATGAAGTGGCGCTGGGCCGCAACAAGGAAGCGCGCAGCTCCATGCTGCCGGCGCTGCTGGAAGCGGGCCTGGACGTGCGCGAATATGCGCTGTCGGCCGAAGCGCAGGGCGATGAAGTCGATGCCGCCATCGCCTTTGCCCAGGGCGCGCAGCAAATCGTGCTGCAGACGTATAACGCCATGTTCATCGATGGCCAGCGCCGCCTGGTCGAAGCCCTGCCGCAAGACAAGCTGTGGCTGGTGGCGGGCCGCCTGCCCTACGACCTGGACCTGGCGCCAAGCGCGCAAGGCCGTTTGGCCTCGTTCGGCTGCCGCCCCGCCGCACTGGCGCCAGTAGTGGAAAAACTGGCTGGCAAAGCATAAAACCTGCAGACGTAAAAAAACCCGCAAGTTGCGGGTTTTTTTTCGAGTCAGGCAAGCAATCAAGCCTGTGGCGCAGTGGGTACTGCCGGCAGGGTCGCCACCGCCAGCAAGGCGAACGGTCCCAGGAACAGACCAATGCCAAACCACACGCCGCCATTCCGGCCGCGCCATTTGGCCAGCAGCCAGGTGGCAATCGCAAACAGAAACATGAACGTCAACAGTATCGCCATTGCCACTCCTTGTCAGGACTGAAAAACCAAGGATAACCCACGGACTCGTCCGTGGCTACCCTTGCCGGCAATTTAGCGCTGCACCTGCATCATGATGACGCGCTTGGTGCTGCCATCGGCTGGCGGCGTGTTCGCTGGCGGCTCCGGCGTATCACAGGAGCCGCAGGAACCGCAACCGCTGCCGCAGCCTGGCGCGACCTTGAACAGGTTCGACATCTTGGCCTCATCGAGGCCGCAGCGCACCAGGCCACGCACGATGGCGCGGCGCACACCCGCCGGCAAATACTTGGTTGAAAAATGCAGCAAGGCGGCTGCGACGATCAGGGCGACAATAATGGTTTGCCACATAATTAGCTCCTAGGCTCCAAACATGAGGGCGACGCGGTAGGTAATGAACGATGCGCCGTAGGCCAGCGCAAACATATAGCCGGCCATGATCAGCGGATAACGCCAGCCGCCCGTTTCACGCTTGACCACCGACAAGGTCGACAAGCACTGCGGTGCAAACACATACCAGGCCAGCAAGGACAGCGCGGTAGACAGCGGCCACGATTGGGAGATCAAGGGGCTCAGTGCGGTGGCCAGGGAATCGCCCGTTTGCGATAGCGCATACACGGTGCCCAAGGCGCCGACCGCCACTTCGCGCGCGGCCATGCCCGGCACCAGCGCAATGCAGATTTGCCAGTTGAAACCGATCGGCGCGAAGATCACTTCCAGGCCGCGGCCCAGGATACCGGCCATGCTGTAGTAGATAGGCGGATGGGTGGCGTGGTCCGGCGCACCAGGGAAGGTGCTGAGGAACCACAGGATGATCATCAGGGTCAGGATGATGGTGCCGACGCGCGTCAGGAAGATCTTGGCACGTTCCCACAGGCTCACCGCCAGGTTGCGCAGGTGCGGCCAGTGATAGCTGGGCAGTTCCAGCAACAGCGCCTGCTTGCCGGTGCCGCCCATGCCGCGCTTCATGATCCAGGCCACGGCCATGGCCGACACGATACCGGCGAAGTACAGTGCGAACAGCACCAGGCCTTGCAGGCTCAGGAAACCCCATACCTCGCGTTCAGGAATGAAGGCGGCGATGATCAGCGCATACACGGGCAGGCGCGCGGAACACGTCATCAAGGGCGCGATCATGATGGTGACCAGGCGGTCGCGCGGATTCTGGATGGTGCGCGCCGCCATCACGCCGGGAATCGCGCAGGCAAAGCTCGACAGCAGCGGGATGAAGGCGCGGCCCGACAAGCCCACACCACCCATCATACGGTCCAGCAAAAACGCTGCGCGCGGCAGGTAGCCGCAATCTTCCAGGCTGAGAATAAAGAAGAACAGGATCAGAATCTGCGGCAGGAACACCAGCACACTGCCGGCGCCGCCGATCACGCCTTCCACCAGCAAGCTCTTCAAATGACCGTCAGGCATGTTCGCCGTCAGCAGCGCGCCCAGGCGGGCCATGCCGTCCGTGATCATGTCCATCGGCGTGGCAGCCCAGGCAAACACGGCCTGGAAGATCAGGAACATCAGGATCGCCAGGATGATGGGGCCGAACACCGGGTGCAGCACCACGTTGTCGATTTTTTCCGTCAGGTTGCCGCTGTCGCGCACGTCATTGCTGACGATGGACAGGATGCGGCGCACTTCGCGCTGGGTTTCTTCGACCGAAACGGCGTCGATGGCGGACAGCGGCTTGGCTTCCACTTGCGGCAGCGGCAGCATGGCGTCGATCGCTGCGAGCAGGGCCTTTTCGCCATCGTGCTGCACCGCGACCGTCTCGACCACGGGCATGCCCAGTTCCTCGGACAGGCGGGCCGCATCGATCACCATGCCGCGCTTGCGCGCCACGTCCGTCATGTTCAGCGACAGCAGCATCGGTAAACCCAGGCGCTGGACTTCCAGTACCAGACGCAGGTTCAGGCGCAAATTGGTGGCATCGACCACGCAAATGATGGCGTCGGGACGGGGGTCGCCCTTGCGCATGCCACCGACCACGTCGCGCGTGATCGCTTCATCGGGGGTGGTGGCGGACAGGCTGTAAGCGCCTGGCAAGTCGAGTACGCGCACCGGCTTGCCGGCGGGCGAAGTGAAATGGCCTTCCTTGCGTTCGATGGTCACGCCGGCGTAGTTCGCCACTTTCTGGCGCGCGCCCGTCAAACGGTTGAACAGGGCAGTCTTGCCGCAGTTCGGATTACCCAGCAGGGCGATTTGCGGATGCTGCGGCGACTTCTGTACACCTGCTCCTATGCTAGTTTCTACGGCACCCATATTTATTCCGGTTGAAGCAACGGTTGAATCGTAATCAGCGCTGCCTCGAAGCGGCGCAGGGCGAAAGTGGCGTTACCGACCTTGATGGCCAGCGGATCACCACCGGGAATGCCGCGCTTGAGCATGCGGATATGCTCGCCGGGAACGAAGCCCAGCTCCATCAAGCGCCGGGCCAGGTCGACGCCGCCCTCCATCTGGTCTGCCGCAACGGGCGTGATATGTAACACGGTGCCGCTCTGGCCGACTGCCAGCGCATCGAGCGTCATCAGGGGTGGAACTTGAGTCATGGGCAATTCCGTTCATAGAGAGGGGTATTCCATCGCCTGTTGTGGTGTTGTGGAATACCGACAACCGGGCCAACGCGGAAGTATGCAGGGGTCGACCGTGCAAAACAATACCAGCATTATAAACATGAATGCGAATTGTTTTTATTTGCGGCCAGGATCGCCTTTTCATGGCAAAAAACCCTTGCAAGCCTGCAAACATGCGGTATCTGCCTTGCATGCCATGCCGTCGCCAGACCCTGTTTTTCAGCGCAAACTGCATCAAATCGCTTGCAAAGTTCGGCTCTTTGCGAGACAATTAAACGAAATGATAATGATTCTCATTAAAACGAGAGCAAGAATGCAGTTCAAAACGCAGTCCAGTAAGAGTTAATTTCTTCCCGTATAGGTTTATTTAGCCAGAAGGTGCATCAATGATTGTATGTGTCTGCAACAACATATCTGATCGTGAAATCCGTCAAGCCGTCGATCTTGGCCTGTCCACCATGGCCGAATTGCGGCGTGACCTGGGCGTGGCCACCTGCTGTGGCAAATGCCATACCTGTGCACGGGAAGTGCTCAAAGACCATCTGGATGCGACTGCCGTGCTGCGCGAAACCGTAATTTCGCGAGCCGTCCTGACCACTTAAACGAGAAAGCGATGAACGCCATGACGATGATGCCACCACCCGTAACGGTGCAGGCTGTGCAACAATTTGCCACCTTCGACAAGAAGCGCAGCAAGCTGGTGCCCCTGACGGCTATCCTCGCCCTGCATATCGCCGGTTTCTATGCAATCCAGAGCGGCCTGCTGAGCCGCGTGGTGAGCGCGGCCATGCCCACGATTACCACCGTCAGCATCGTTGCGCCACCGGCGCCGCCACAACCGCCCGCACCTGCCGTACCGAAAACAGTGGAGCTGAGCGCTCCTGTGCCGCAAGCCATCATCCCGCCGCTGCCGCTGGTAGCCGTGGCGCAGACCGAACCCACCATCACGTTGCCGCAACCGACGCGCTCCGAAGCGGCGCCCGTTGCCACCACCGCACCGGCTGCGCCATCGACACCAGCGCCTTCGCCGCCGGCACCGGCCGCGCCGCGCACCGTCAGCAGCGTGGAATACATCAAGCCGCCGCAACTGATCTACCCGAATTTGTCGCGCCGCCTGGGCGAAAGCGGCACCGTGGTCCTGCGCGTGCTGATCAATGAAAAAGGCTTGCCCGAGCAAATCCTGATTCACAAATCGACCGGCTACAACAACCTCGATGAAGCGGGCCGCCAGGCTGCGCAGCGTGCCCTGTTCAAGCCGATGATAGAAAACGGCAAGGCCGTCCCCGTGTACGTGCTGCTGCCCCTGACCTTCCAGCTCAGCTAGCCTAAAAGCGCCGCCACCAGTTCTGGTGGCCCAACCGCCCAGCCAGCCCGCAAGCATTGCACCTCATTGTGCCCTGCTTGCTTTTTTACGCCCTGTTTTCGTACCTGTTTTTGTCAAGCGATTTGCTTGTTTCAAGTCTGCCAGCCTACATCCCCGGGCCCGGCAGACTTTTTTTTGCCTACGTATTTTTGAGCTGTATCGTGTAACGCGCAGGGCAAGGCGCGACGGCGAAGACAGTACGAATGTACGGCGAGCCTAAGCAACGCCGCCATGCACGTTACACCTTACAGCTCCGCCCACATGCGTAAGAGATTATGGTAGTGGCCGGTCAGTCCCACCGTCGCCTCCGAATCGCCATGTGCGCCTCGCACCTGCTGGATATTCTGGTCCAGCTCAAACAGCATCGAGCGTTTCCAGTCATCGCGCACCATGCTTTGGGTCCACAGGAAAGAGCAGATACGTTCACCGCTGGTGACGGGCAGCACCTTGTGCACGCTGCTCGACGGGTAGACGATCAGGTCGCCGGCCGGCAGCTTGACTTCATGCGTGCCGTAGGAATCGACCACCACCAGTTCGCCGCCTTCATATTCGTCCGGTTCGCTGAGGAACAGGGTCGACGAGACATCGGCGCGCATCGATTGCATGCCGCCTTTCGGCGTGCGGATGGCGCCATCGATATGCAAGCCATAATGTTCGCCGCCCGAATAGCTGTTGAAGAATGGCGGCAGGATGCGCAGCGGCAGCACGGCGGCAAAAAACAGCGGGTTGGCCAGCAAGGCGCGGCTGACGGTCTCGCCCAGCTCCAGCGCCAGCGGCGAACCTTCCGCCAACTGACGGTTGCGCTTGACCTGCGCCCCTTGCGCACCGACGCTGGCGCGGCCATCGACCCAGTCCGTCTGCGCCAGGCGCTGGCGAAATTGCGTCACCTGCTCTGGCGTGAGCACGCCAGGAATATGCAGCATCATCTTGCTATCCTTTGTAGAAAAATCGCCCTGTGATTATCGCATCGCGGAGCCTGCTGCAAACACAGAAAATGGTAACGATTCGCATTTATCGGCAGCGTGAATAGGGCAAAACATTGCCAGGAAGTTGTTATAAACGCAAATGAGAATATCCCTCATTTTCTTTAACAAATTTAAATTCGTGAAATGTGGCGAACTACTTGAGAATGGGTTTTATTCGCACGTTATTTACGTTAAAAAGACGGAAAATCGTCGTTTTAGATCAAAAACGCGCAAGATTTTGCGTTATGATGCGGGCATAGCGAGACCGGCGTGGAATGCGCCGCCAGGCAGCCCATGCGCCACCCAGCAGCGGCCGCCACAGCAGCCGGTTTCATCATCGAACGCAGCACAGAACAAAGGAAATCCCATGAAGGGCGATAAAGAAGTCATCCGCTTGCTCAACGCACAGCTCACCAACGAACTGTCCGCCATCAACCAGTACTTCCTGCATGCACGCATGTACAAGCACTGGGGCCTGGAAAAACTGGGCAAGAAAGAGTACGAAGAATCGATCGGCGAGATGAAGCACGCCGACAAACTGATCGACCGCATCCTGATGCTCGACGGCCTGCCTAACCTGCAAGCGCTGCACAAGCTGCTGATCGGTGAAAACACGCCAGAAATCCTGGAATGCGATCTGAAACTGGAACGCGCCGCGCACGTCACCGTCAAGGAAGGCATCGCCACCTGCGAAAAAGCAGGCGACTATGTTTCGCGCGACCTGTTCCTGATGATCCTGGAAGACACGGAAGAGCATATCGACTGGCTCGAAACGCAGATCGACCTGATCGCCAAAGTCGGCATCCAGAACTACCTGCAAAGCCAGATGGCTGTCGAGGAATAATCCCCGCGCCTGTCCGATGCACAGAAAAAACCGGCTTCAAGCCGGTTTTTTTTACGCCCGCTGTGCTGCCGCCTTCAGCTTGACAAACAGCACCGCCACCGCGGCGCACAGCAGCAACGCCCCCGCCAGGCGGATCACGTTTTCCGGATTGCCGCCCAGCCAGCTGTGGTAATACAGCGGCAAGGTAAAGATCTGGATGATCATCGGGATCACGATAAACATATTGAAGATGCCCATGTACACGCCCGTGCGCTCGGGCGGTATGCTGCCCGCCAGCATAATGTAGGGATTACCCATGATGCTGGCCCAGGCCAGGCCGATGCCTACCATCGGTATCAGCAGCAGCGCTTCGCTATGGATCAGCGGCAGGCATAGCATGCCCGCGCCGGCCGCCGTCAGGCAGATGCTGTGCATGATCTTCGGGCCGAAACGGCGCGTAAATGGCACCAGCGCAAAGGCCGCGATAAAGGCGATGAAGTTATAGAACGCCCCCACCTGCCCTGTCAGCAAACCCGCATCGCGAAAACCCTGCGAAGCGGGATCGGTGGTGTGGAACATGGTGGTCGACAGCGACAGGGTGATGTACTGCCAATAGCAAAACAGCGCATACCACTGGAACAATTTCACGACTGCCAGCTGCTTCATGGTCGGCGGCATTTCGCGCACGGCTAGCACGATATCGCCCAGCATATGGCGCCAGCCTGGTGGCCGCGCGCGTATCTCTTGCAGCTCGCCAGGCGTCAACGGGTGTTCGGGCGTGGTCTTCAAGGTCCACAGCACCGAGGCGATGGAAAAGAAGGCGCCTATCATGAAGGCGACAATCACGATGTGCGGTATATGGCTGCTGTTGACGGCATCCTTGTTCATGCCGAACAAGACCAATAATGACGGTGTCAGATAAGCCAGCGTCTGCCCCAGGCCCGTGAAAGCGCTCTGGGTCAGGAAGCCGAGCGAATGCTGTTTTTTATCGAGCTTGTCGCTGACGAAAGCGCGGTATGGCTCCATCGTCACATTGTTGGCTGCATCGAGTATCCACAGCAGGCTGGCCGCCATCCACAGGGTCGGGCTGAAAGGCATGGCCAGCAAGCCGAGGCTGCACAGGATGGCGCCGATCAAAAAGTATGGCGTGCGCCGCCCCCAGCGCGTCACGGTACGGTCGCTCATGGCGCCGATAATAGGCTGCACCAGCAAGCCGGTCATGGGACCGGCCAGCCACAGATAGGGCAAGCTGGCCGCATCGGCGCCCAGGTAGTTGTAGATCGGGCTCATGCTGCTTTGCTGCAGGCCAAAGCTGAACTGGATGCCGAAAAACCCGATGTTCATATTGACGATCTGCCAGAACGACAACTGCGGTTTGTGCAGCGTCGTCGTATATCCCTTGGCGCTCATATGGTTCCCGATAAATTAAACGGTACGCTCAAGCCACAGCATAGCCCATGATGGAAGACTCACCTTGCCAGACAATTCAGCACCGCTGATGCCATCGCGCCAGCGGCCTGCAGGTAGCTCGAAGGCCGCATCATGGCCGCTGAAATTACTGAGGTTCAGAAAGTCCGGCCCGCGCATCAGTGCCAGCACGGCGCCATCGCTGGAAGGCAGCAAGCTACGCGGCGCATCGGCGGCCAGCGCCTCGTGACGGCTGCGCAAGGCGATCAACTGGCGCAGGCCTGAAAATAATCGTCCCGTGACGCTGTCCCTGTCGTGGCGCAGGGCCAGCAGGCTGTCGTCAAACGGTGGGCGCTGCAGCCAGCGGCTATCCATCGCGCGGTCGGGTCGCTTGATATAGGAATAGTCGTTGGTCATGCCCAGTTCATCGCCCATATACAGCATCGGCAAGGCGCCGAAACTGAGGGCCAGGCCATGCAGCAGCAGCAGGCGGCGCAGCGCCAGCTCGGTCTGCTGCGTATCGGCCGCGCTTTCCAGGCCGCTCAAGGAAGCGGCCATGCCATTGCTGCCATGCGCCTTATCCAAGCTGCTGCTCTGGAAGGCGTCTCCGCGCGCATAACTGCCATTGGCGCCCGCGAAAAAGCTGGCGATGCGTGCCAGGCGCGCCGGGCCATCGGTTCCCGCTTCATTGAGCAGCACGTTCCAGCCGATGTCGTCGTGGCAGCGCACATAACTGAGCCAGCATGCCGATGGCGGCAATGGCGGCGTGGCGCGCACCACCTCGCGCAGCAAGTCCGTATTCTGCTCGGCCAGCGCGCCCCAGCCCGCCGCCATCAGGCTGCTGTGGTAAGCGATGTGACATTCAGGTGCGCCACCGTTACCCTCGCTACCAAAATACGCGGGCAGTTTCGGCGTCGCCACGATGGCTTCGGCCTTCATCAACACGCCCGGCGCGACGATGTCGATGATGGCGCGCATCGCCTGCAGCAGCCAATGGGCTTCCGGCTGGTTCATGCAATCGGTGCCCTCGCGCTTCCACAAGAAAGCAGTGGAATCGAGGCGGAACACTTCCACGCCGCGGTTGGCCAGGCCCAGCATGGCGCACATCATGGCCGTGAACACGGCGGGATTGGCGTAGTTCAAATCCCATTGATACGGGTAAAACGTGGTCCAGACCCAGCGCTGCAAGGATGGATCAAACGTGAAATTGCCGGGCGCCGCCTGCGGGAATATCTGCCCCATAGTCGCTTCGTAGCGGTCCGGCATATCGCGGTCGGGGTAGGTGTGGAAGAATTCGCGCAGCAGCGGATCGCCATTTTTTGCGCCCAGCGCCCACGCATGGTCGTCAGCCACGTGGTTCAAAATCAGGTCTGAACACAGGCTGATGCCGGCTGCACGCAGTTGCGCCGTCAGTGCTTCCAGGTCGGCATTGCTGCCAAGTTCAGGATCGACTTCATCGAAACTGGCCACGGCAAAACCGCCATCGCTTTCACCGGCACGGGGGCGCAGGAATGGCAGCAGATGCAGATAAGTCACACCCAACTCACGCAAATGGGCAATCCGCCCTGCTACGCCATTGAGGCTGCCGCCAAAGCGCTGCACATACGTGCTGTAGCCCAGCATGGACTGGCTGGCAAACCAGTCTGGCTGCTGCAGCCGTTCGGCGTCCAGCTGCAGCAGCGCCGCCGGACGGGCCGCATGCAAGCGGCCCAGGTTTTCCATCAGGTCGCAAAACCAGGGCAGAAAATCGCGGCGGCCACCATACAGCCGCGCCAGGCGCTCGAACAGCACAGTCTCGTGCCGCGCATAGCGGCGCGCCGCCTCGGCGCGCAACTCGGTGGGCAGGTGCTCCAGCAAACGCTCAAGCGGCGTCAGGTCAGACATCATAGATACGATCCAGTGTAAAACAGGGTTTAAAACAGCGGTTAAAACGTGTATTTGAGGCTGATCTTGGCGGAACGGCCCGTGATCGAACGCGCCGCATGGCCATCGCTTTCCACTTCCGTGTAGCCGATCTTGTCGAGCAGGTTATTGGCGCTCAGCGAGACCTGGGTTTGCGGCGTGATCTGGTAATTGATGAAGGCGTTCAGCACCTGGTAGGCGGGCAGGATGATGGTATGCGCATCGTCGCCCCACGATTTGCCCGTGCCGATATAGGTGGCGCCGAAGGTAGCGTTGCCCATTTCATAGGTCGGCGCCAGCTGATACACCACAGGCGCCTGGCGCCGTGGGCTATTGCCGATCACCGACTCATCGCCAGGGGCAGTGCCCGTGATGCGCGCATGGGTGTAGGTCAGGCCACCCGTGATGTGGAAGGCGCCGGCGCTATACGCCGTTTCCAGTTCCACGCCCTTGGCGTCGTAATCGTTGGCAGTGGTGATCTGGGTGGTCGCTTCGTAATTGCTTTCCTTGGTCTTCGCCTGGAACACGGTCACGAAAGCGCTGAGCGGACCCTGGCGCCATTTCACGCCACCTTCGATTTGCTTGACGGTGTTGATGTTGACGGGCGCGGTGCCGTCGAGCGGCGTGCCGAACAGGATGCGGTCGGCATTGAAGGCCACGCCTTCGCTGACGCGGGCAAATACAGCCAGGTTTTTCTGCAACTGGTAATTGCCGCCCACCGAATACGAAGTGTGGTTGAGCGAATAATCGACGCGTTCCACCGTGCCAGGCTGATACTGCAAAGCGCCGCTGGCATTGGCAGTGGCCATATTGGCCGTGCCGCTGGCGCGCTGGCGGTCCTGGCGCACGCTGGCGTCAAAGTTCAGCGGGCCGCTTTCCCACCCCAGGTTCAAATACGGCGAAGTGGTCTTGTAATCGACATCGATGGCGCGCGAGCAGCAGGCGCCAAACGCCGGGCCTTCCAGGCCTGGCGTGGCGCTGGCCGTTTGCAGCAGCGCAGGTTTGTCGCCCGTCGCCTGCATTAAATACTGGTTGAAGTTCCAGGTCAGTCCCAGCTTCTGGTCCGACAGATACAGGCCGGCGGTGGTGGTCAGCTTGCCGCCGCTGACCTCGAATGTCTTGGCCAGCTTGGTGTCGCTCAGGGTATTGCCCGCCTTGTCGATCGAGGTGTTGAACACCACGGCAGAAAACGCACGGCCATTGTAGGCCTGGCCTGTGTTCGGTCCGCTGGCAAAAACGTAGTTTCCGACCTGGCCGTTATCGCCGGCGAAGATGCCCGTGAAGCGGCCCGAGTTTTGCGAGGTGCGGAAGTTTTCGCTGAGCTTCCAGCCATTGCCCAGATTGAATGACGATTCCAGGCCGATCGAATCACTGCGCACTCGCAGTCCATCGTTGACATTGGTGGCGCTATGGCTGTTGTCCTTGTTCAGCACCACGTCCGGTACCCAGTACGGCGAATAAAAGCTGGCCGTGCGCGGATCGATGCCGGGGATGGTGGAAATCTGGCCATTCGTCACCTGCACCGGCACGGGCAGTGCAGTCGGCGATTTGTCATCCAGGTGCTTGAACGAGACACGCACAAAACCGTTGTCGAATTCATGCGTGATATTGCCGCGCACCTGGCCGCCATCTTCGCTGTTCACGCCCGTATGGCGGATGCCTTCGCCGGTACGATAGGAGCCGCCGATAAAGTAGCGGGTGCGGTCGAAAATCTGGCCACCGTAATCGAAGTCGACGCGTGTTTCATCGTAGCCGACGCCACGGCTGATGCCGATGCTGCCGCCCTTGTCCTGGCCATTCTTGCTGATGAAGTTGATGATGCCGCCCGGCGAGTTGGTCGCCAGGGTCGAGGCGGCGCCGCCGCGCACCACTTCCAGGTGATCAAGCGTGCCATCGATCTTGACGAAGCTGTCGGGCGTGGCGAAATTGAAGTCGCCAAACTGCAGCACTGGCAAGCCGTCTTCCTGCATTTGCACGTAGCGCGAACCGCCCGCTGAAATCGGCAAGCCGCGCACCGTGATATTCGCATTGCCCTCGCCGCCCGACGACTCGGCACGCAAGCCTGGCACGGCCCGCAAGACTTCCGCTGCACTGGTGGGGGCGTTGTTGAGGATGGTGTCGAGTTCCATGGTGCTGACCGAATTACTGGACTTCATTTTCGATGCGCCCACGGCCGTGCCGGTGACAACGACTCTTTCCAGGTTCAGGCCATCGGCGGGTGCAGCCGGGGCGGCTGGCGTGGCGGCTGAAGAGGTGTCGGTAGTTTGCTGCGCCTGTGCGGCGCCCATTTGCAGCATCGCGACTGCGACGGCCGCGGCCATGCAGCCAAGTTTGGCAATACGTGTGTCCATCTTTGTCTCCGTTGTTGTGCGCGGCCGCATCATGGCGGCCTCTGTTATCAGTCCAGTCCGTTACGCACCGGGCGCACACGCTGAACAGGTATGCCATTATTCAACGAATGGAAATTTATTGCAATCGATTGCATATAAGCGCCGCAACATGTGATTTGCGTTGTTTTTACGCAAAACTTCGGCAATTTACCTAGGGAAAATATGATCGCTTGCGGGAAATGGCAAGGTTTTCATGCTGCGATGCAGCATGAAAATATCGGAGAAATTTGAGATTTATTGCAATCGGTTGCAACGACTAACTTGTGCTCGACGCACGCACCACGAGTTCAGTCGGCAATTGCTGCGATGCCAGCGGAGCACCATCGACCAGCGCCAGCAAGGATGACACCAGTGCCCGTCCGGCCGCGCGCATCGGCTGGCGCACGGTGCTTAACGGTGGGTGAAAATAGGCGGCCAGTTCGATATCGTCGTAGCCGACCACGGCCACCTGTTCCGGTACCGGCAAGCCGTGCTGGCGCAAGGCGCTGATGGCGCTCATGGCCAGCAAATCGCTGCAGGCAAAGATGGCGTCAAAGGCCAGGCCGCGCTCCAGCAATTGCTGCACTGCCAGCGTGCCGCCCTGCGGCAAAAAGGAACCGGCCACATACAAGTCTTCATCGCGCGCGACACCGTGCGCGGCCAGCGCGTCCAGATACCCCTGGTGGCGCTGCGCCACTTCGGGCAGGTTGATGTCGCCAAAAAAAGCGATGCGGCGCCGGCCTTGCGTCAGCAAATGTTCAGTAGCCAGGCGGCCGCCGGCCACGTTGTCGCCGCCTACCGTGCAATACAGCTGTTGCGGCAGCTGCGCGCCCCACACAACAATCGGTACCTGGCGCGCCGCCAGCTGGTTCAACTGGTCGTGGTGGCGCCACTGGCCGATCAGGATAATGCCGATCACGCGGCCGCTGTCGAACGACAGGGCCGCCGCGTCCAGCGTTTCCGCATCCACGCGCGACACCAGCATGTCGAAACCCTGCTCGGTCAGCGCGTCAGCAAGGCTGCCCAGCATGCCAAGGAAAAACGGGTCGGACAGATGCTGGCGCGTGGCCGCGTCATACGGCACCACCACGCCCACCGTGCGGTTTTGCTTGAGGCGCAGGTTTTGCGCACCGATATTGATCGAGTAATTGAGCGAGCGCGCCAGCTCCATCACCCGCGTGCGGGTCTCTTGATTGACCAGCGGACTGCCGCTAAGGGCGCGCGAGACTGTCGACGTCGACACGCCAGCCAGGCGCGCAATGTCGGCCATTTGCAAGCGCTGCTGCGCCTTGGTATCGGTGCTTTTTTGCATGGAGAGGGTGCTGGTGCGCAGCCGCTTACTGCGGCAGCGTGTCCTTGAACGACGGGCGCTCGGACAATTTATCGAACAGGAGCGCCAGGCCAGGATGTTCACCGCGCCAGTCGATCTCGGGAAAACGGAAGCTGATCCAGCCCAGCGCGCAGCCCACGGCCACGTCGCCCAGGGTGTAGTTCTTGCCCGCGCAATAAGCGTGTTCGCCCAGGCGCTGCTCCATGGCCGCCAGGCCCAGGGTGACCTTGCTCAGCTGACGTGTTATCCAGTCTGCACTCTGCTGTTCGGGTGGGCGCAAAGTGCGCTCCAGGCGCACCAGCACGCCGGCGTCCATGATGCCGTCGGCCAGCGCTTCCCAAGACTTGATTTCGGCCCGTTCACGGCCATTACCGCCAGCCGGCAGCAGCTTGCATACGGGCGTGAGCGTGTCGAGATATTCGACGATGACGCGCGAATCGATAAGCGCGCTGCCATCTTCCATCACCAGGCAGGGCACTTTGCCCAGCGGATTGGCCAGGGCGATGCGCGTTTCGGGCACCCAGACGTTTTCCAGCTCGAATACATAGTCGAGCTTTTTCTCTGCCAGCACGATGCGGACTTTGCGGACATAGGGGCTGGCGAGGGAACCGATCAGTTTCATGGACACTTTATGATGAAGGAACAACTATCAGTATAGCATCGGGGGAGCCGGCATTTTGGCGAGGGGCGCCCCATGATGGGCCTAAAAGCCGCAGGCGGCAGGCTGACGCGCTGCCAGCAGTGGTAAAATCTCGCTTTATCGTGGTGCCGATCGCAGCATCGCTGTATCCGTTCCCCTGCGCACCACAGACCAACCGTTTCTTTAACTTGCGTCCGCTCTCATGACTTCTACTACTCCGTACTCCACGCTGTCGGCCCTGTCTCCGCTCGACGGCCGCTACGCCAGCAAGACCGATTTGCTGCGCCCGATCCTGTCCGAAGCCGGTTTCATGCACCACCGCGTGAAAGTGGAAATCTCCTGGCTGCAAGCGCTGTCGCAAGCCGGTTTCGCTGAAATCCAGCCTTTCTCGGCAAAAGCGAACGCCCTGCTCGACAAGATGGCAGCCGAGTTCTCGGAAGCCGACGCGGCCCGCATCAAGGCTATCGAAGCGGTCACCAACCATGACGTCAAGGCGGTCGAGTACTGGCTCAAGGAACAAGTGGCGGACGTGCCGGAACTGGTAGCCGCCTCGGAATTCATCCATTTCGCCTGCACCTCGGAAGACATCAACAACACCTCGCACGGCATGATGCTCAAAGCGGCGCGCGATGGCGTGATGCTGCCAGCGCTGCAAGGCGTGATCGCCAAGCTGACGCAAATCGCGCATGACAATGCAGACGTGCCGATGCTGTCGCGCACCCATGGCCAGACGGCCAGCCCGACCACCCTGGGCAAGGAATTTGCCAACGTGGTGGCCCGCTTGCAGCGCGCCGTGAAACGCATCGCCCAAGTGGAAATCCTGGGCAAGATGAATGGCGCAGTGGGTAACTACAACGCGCATCTGTCCGCCTACCCGCACTTTGACTGGCCAGCGTTTTCGCAAGCCGTCATCGAACAGCGCCTGGGACTGGTGTTCAATCCGTACACGATCCAGATTGAACCGCACGACTACATGGCCGAGCTGTTCGACGCCTTTGCCCGCGTCAACACCATCTTGCTGGACTTGAACCGCGATATCTGGACCTATGTCTCGCTGGGCTACTTCAAGCAAAAACTGAAGGCAGGCGAAATCGGTTCCTCGACCATGCCGCATAAGGTCAACCCGATCGACTTTGAAAACTCGGAAGGCAACCTGGGCCTGGCCAACGCCGTGCTGAAACACCTGTCGGAAAAACTGCCGGTATCGCGTTTGCAGCGCGACCTGACCGATTCGACCGTGCTGCGCAATATCGGCGTGGGCCTCGGCTACACCCTGCTGGCCTATGACAGCTGCCTGCGCGGCCTGAACAAGCTGGAAGTGAACCATGCGCGTCTGGCACAAGATCTGGATGCCACCTGGGAAGTGTTGGCCGAGCCGGTACAGACGGTAATGCGCCGCTACGGCATCGAAAATCCTTACGAACAGCTTAAAGAGCTGACCCGCGGCAAGGGCATTTCGAAGGAAGCGCTGCAGGAATTCGTCAACGGCCTGGCCATTCCGCAAGACGCCAAAGACGTGTTGCTGACGATGACGCCAGCGAACTATATTGGCATAGCTGCACAGCTGGCCAAGGCTATTTAAAACACAGTCTCTTTTCACGGGAATTTCTAGCTGATTCCCCGTCATATCAAACCGCCTGACAACATAAATTGTTGCCAGGCGGTTTATTTTTAATCTTTCTTGTAGAATCTCCAGCACGCAGCGCAATTTGCTTTTCTTTGGTATATTAGGCCGAATTAGTCCTAACACGTACTATTTCAAGAGAGCCACCGATGCAACGCTACACCACCACCGCCATCATCCTGCACTGGCTGACCGCCCTGCTCATCATCAGCGCGTTCACCCTGGGCCTGGTCATGACCGACATTCCGGGCTTGACGCCCGCGAAACTGAAATACTTTTCCTGGCATAAATGGCTAGGCGTGACGGTGCTGGCGATTGCCGCCATCCGCTTGCTGTGGCGCAAAGCCAACGTGCCGCCACCGCATCCGGCCAGCATGGTTGCCTGGCAAAAGAAAGCTGCCGATGGCATGCATATCCTGCTATATATCCTGATCTTCGCCGTGCCTGTTTCTGGTTATGTGTACACCCTGGCCGCCGGCGTGCCCGTGGTGTACCTGGGTTTGTTCCAACTGCCCGTCTTCATGGGACCGAACCCGGAACTTAAGCCACTTTTAAAAGAAATTCATTATGTTCTTAACATGACGATGGCTGCCGCCGTGGCCGCTCACGTACTGGCAGCGCTCAAGCACCAGTTCATCGACCGCGACGGCGTGCTCAAGCGCATGCTGCCGTAACCCTTAGTATTTCCAGCCCCTACCTTGCTTACTGACTACCCAGGAAACTCACGATGAAACTTACCCATAAAGTAGCACTGGCCTCCCTGATGGGCCTGTCCGTCGCCGCCACGGCCGCCACCCTGCTGAAAGCCGACACTGCAAAGAGCAGCGTGTCGGCCACCTTCAAGCAAATGAATGTCCCGGTGGAAGCGAAGTTCAAGAAATTCACTGCCGCCATCGATTACAACCCCGCCACGCCAGACGCCTCGAAGGCCACGGTAGAAATCGAAACGGCCAGCATCGATATCGGCGATCCGGAATACAACAAGGAAGTAGCGAAGAAGGAATGGTTCAACGCGGCGCAGTTCCCGAAAGCCACCTTTGTATCGAGCAGCATCAAGGCTGCCGGCGCCGGCAAGCTGACGGTGACGGGCAAGCTCAATATCAAGGGCAAAGCCACCGACGTGACCTTCCCATTGAGCGTGAAAGCCGATGGCGGCAAGTACACGTTTGACGGCGTACTGCCAATCAAGCGCCTGACCTACAACATCGGCGAAGGCGAGTGGAAAGACACCAGCATGGTCGCCGACGAGGTCACAATTAAGTTCCATGTGGTAACACAGTAAGACTTGATTCAAAACAACCCAAAAACTGTTCAATCCTAGGATATCCATGAAATTCAAGCACTTGATGATCGCCATGCTGGCAGCCGCCAGCGCGGGTTCGGCCATGGCCGCCGATACGTATAACATCGACCCGACCCACACCTATCCCAGCTTCGAAGCGGACCACGGCGGCATGTCTTTCTGGCGCGGCAAGTTCGACAAGACCAAGGGCACCGTCACCCTGGACCGCGCTGCCAAGACGGGTAGCCTGGACATCGTGATCGATGCCAGCTCGATCGATTTCGGTCTCGAAGCGATGAACGCGCACGCGAAAAAAGCGGAAATGTTCAACGTCGAAAAATTCCCTGAAATCACTTACAAGAGCAAATCGTTCAAATTCAACGGCGATCAATTGACTGAAGTTGATGGCGAACTGACTTTGCTGGGCGTCACCAAGCCTGTGACGTTGACGCTGGACCGTTTTAAATGCGCGGTCAACCCACGCTTCAAGCGCGAAGTATGCGGCGCCAATGCAACGGCCCAATTCAAGCGCAGCGACTTTGGCCTGAACTACGGCATGCCGGCGTTCTCGCCGGAAGTCAAACTGGCGATCCAGGTGGAAGCCATCAAGGCAGACTAAGTTTTACCCTCCTGCGTATAGAAAAATCCGCCAGGCCCGCTTCGCTGTCCGCAGCCAGGCGGGCTTTTTTTCGCCCAATTTTCCTATCGTGCGGCATCAATATCAAATCACTACCAGACTAGCACCGGTATCAGCGTTTTCACCATCGTCATCATCTTCACCATTGCACGGAGGAGTATATGAACTTCATTATCTGGATTGTTATCGGCGGCGTGATCGGCTGGCTGGCCAGCATGGTCATGAAAACCGATGCGCAGCAAGGCATCTTCCTGAACATCGTGGTCGGCATCGTGGGCGCCTTTTTGGGCGGCTGGCTATTGGCGCCATTGTTTGGCACCGGCACCATCAATAGCGACAATTTCAGCCTGTCTTCACTGCTGGTCTCCTTCCTGGGCGCCGTCATCCTGCTCGGTATCGTGAATCTTTTACGCCGCGGCAAACTTCGCTAAGAGTCCATGTCCCTGGACCAGGCCGGGTCTTCCTCAGTCCCGGCTTTTTTATTGCGCTCAAGAAAGTTGTCTGGACAATACCACAGCCATCGCAAGGAAAAATGCGGCTTTACACGGTGATATTGCACAGGAAAAAGGCATGGTTATTGTGTATTTGATACCAATATTTCCCATGCTATACGGAAAATGTGATTGACTAGTCACGATTCGGTGGGGATACTCTATATCGCCCGCTGTCTTTATCAGCGGGCAACACGCTGATTCCGACTTCCCTACACGTAAAAGAACAGAACTCGAATGAAAAAATCTCTGATTGCGCTCGCTATCCTGAGCAACTTCGCACACGCCGATGAAGGTATGTGGATGCCACAACAGCTGCCACAAGTAGCCAAGGAATTGAAAGCGGCCGGCCTGAAACTGGACCCGGCTACCCTGACCAAGCTGACCGAATTCCCGATGGGCGCGATCGTCAGCCTGGGCGGCTGCTCGGCATCGTTCGTCTCGCCGGAAGGCCTGGTTGCCACCAACCACCATTGCGTCTACAACAGCGTGGCCGTCAATTCGACCAAGGAACACGATTACCTGGCCAATGGTTTCCTGGCAAAAACTTACGCTGATGAATTGCCAGCCGCCCCAGGCAGCCGCATCTTCGTGACCACCGCCGTGACCAATGTCAGCGACAAGATCATCACTGCCGACGTCGCCAAGCTGCAAGGCAAGGAACGCATCGACGCGATCGAGAAAAACCAGAAGTCCCTGGTTGCAGAATGCGAAAAAGATGCCGGTTTCCGCTGCACCGTATCGGCCTACTACGGCGGCCTGGAGTTCTACCTGATCAAGCAACTGGAAATCCGCGACGTGCGCCTGGTACACGCGCCACCAGCGGGCGTCGGTAAATTCGGCGGCGACACCGATAACTGGATGTGGCCACGCCACACGGGCGACTACGGTTTCTACCGCGCCTATGTCAGCAAAGACGGCAAAGCGGCCGACTACAGCAAGGACAACGTTCCTTACCACCCGAAACACGTGCTGAAACTGGCCAAGGACGGCTTGAAAGAAGGCGATTTCGTGATGGCGCTGGGCTACCCAGGCCGCACCAACCGTCACCGCCTGCCATCGGAAGTGGCTTACACCTTTGACTGGAACTACCCGGCATTCGTGAAAGCATCGGGCGAAACCCTGGCCATCATCGCGCGCGAAACCAAGGACAACAAGGATGTTGCCCTGAAATACGCGGGTCAAGTGGCTGGCGTGAACAATTACTACAAAAACCGCCAGGGCATGATCGATTCCTACGCGGGCAGCGACTTCCTGGCACGCAAGACCAAGGAACATGAAGAGCTGAAAGCCTGGGTCAATGCCAATCCGGCCCGCAAGGCTGAATACGCGAACGATATCGAGCAAGTGGAAAAGCTGATCGCCGAGCGCGATGCTGAAACCAAGCGCGATTTCTTCCTTGGCTACTCGCAACCACGCCTGCTGAACACGGCGCGCAGCCTGTACCGCCTGGCCAATGAAAGCACCAAGCCTGATACCGAGCGCAAGTCCGGCTACCAGACGCGCGACCTGCCACGCCTGACGTCGAGCATCACTTCGGTTGAGCGCACCTACGATGAAAAAGTCGACAAGGCGCTGGTACTGAACAGCCTGACCAAGTACGCCGCCGAGCCAGCAGCACAACGCCGCGCCAGCTTCGACGCCGCCATCGGCATCAAGGACGGCATGTCGCAAGCCGACCTGGCCGCTGCCCTGGACAAACTGTATGCCGGCAGCAAACTGGCGGACAAGGAAGAGCGCGCAGCGTGGCTGAAACGCACGCCAGCCGAATTCCAGGCCAGCCACGACACCTTCATCCAGGCTGCTGTTGCCCTGTACCCTGATTCGCTGAAAAACGAAGCAGAAGATGAAGAACTGGCCGGCAAGATCCAGCAAACCTATGCCAACTACATGAAAGCGAAAATCGCCTACATGAAGAGCAAGGGCCAGGCGGTCTACCC
The DNA here is from genome assembly GCF_014200725.1 of Janthinobacterium silvisoli. GTDB lineage: Bacteria > Pseudomonadota > Gammaproteobacteria > Burkholderiales > Burkholderiaceae_D > Janthinobacterium. Next base: position 65,272 of record NZ_JACHCL010000007.1, on the reverse strand, counting down.
TGATGCCAACAGCACCTTGCGCGTGACCTTCGGCCGCGTCGCCGGCCGCGACCATGGCGCCGATGGCACCACCTGGACCGCCTTTACCACCGTCAATGGCGTCGTGGCAAAAGCTACCGGCGAAGGCGAGTTCAATGCACCAGCGAAACAACTGGCAGCGATCAAGGCCAAGGACTTCGGTAAATACGTCGATCCCAAGCTGAAAACCGTACCAGTCGACTACCTGGCAACCTTGGACATCACTGGCGGCAATTCCGGTTCGGCAGCGCTGAACTCGAAAGGCGAATTCATCGGCCTGGCATTCGACGGCACCCTGGACTCGATCATTTCCGACTGGGATTACAACAAGGCCAACACGCGTTCGATCCAGGTCGACCTACGCTACATCTTGTGGAACATGAAACACGTCGATCACGCAGACAATCTGCTGAAAGAAATGGGCGTCGAGTAATTGCCTGACAACAATAACAACAAGCCCGGCAACGGGCGGTTGTAAGCTGAGCCACTCCTGCGGGAGTGGCTTTTTTTTTGCCTAACGTTTCATCTTGGAAAATAAATAGGGCGCCGCCTGCTCCTGGCCAAACACCTGCGGCGTGGAAGTGCCCAGCGGCAGCATCACGCGCTTACTGTCTTGCAACAGCAAGGCCAGGTCGGCGCCGGGATAATGTTGCGCCAGCAAACTGTGTTCATGACGCGCCAGGCTGCTGGCCGGTATCACGATGCGGTAATCACCAGCGCCAAAATCGAGCAGCAAGGCTGCAGGTCGACTGGCTCCCAAGCCGGGTAACGAGGTGATACGCAGCCGTGTGCCATCCTTCGCCAATTCAACCGCCGCCCACACGGGCAAGTCGCGCTTCAGCTTGCCCGTCACCACCTTCGCTGCTTGCACACCATCGGCCGACAGCAAGCGCACATCGGCAGCCGTACCGGCTTGCGCGCCATCGAGCGCCAGCAGCCAGCCCCGATAGCGTATCAATGCCCCGTCCGCTACCGCCACGACGCTGCCGCCATCGGCCCCAGTTGGCGGTGCGGCGCTGGCGGCCACTGCCAGCATGCTGCAACACATGACCATTACCGCTTTGCTCCACATGGCGTCCCCCAGAGTCAATATTCCCTATACATAGCACAAGTAACAGCAGAGAGCGCCAGCACACATCAAGGCCGGGGGCCGGTGCTACAATTACCATCTTACCGGCGTGCTGACCCAGCGCGCTTTTCACGCCTTCCGGAATCACACCGCCATGCCATCAGATTTGCGTACAACTTACGAACTCGGTAACCACAACCAGACCACGACCTGGCTGGAATGCATTACTTTCTATAAAGAACTCGCCGCACGCTACCCGCAAGTGCTGCATTTCGAACAGATCGGCCTGTCCGACTCGGGCGTGCCAATCCACGCTGGCGTCGTCAGCGCGGACGGCGTCTTTGACCGCGAGCAAATCAAGCGAGAAGGCCGCACCGTCTTTTTCAACAATAACGGCATCCATCCGGGCGAACCGGAAGGCATCGATGCCTGCATGGCCATCGTACGCGACCTGTGCGTCGAACCGGCGCGCCTGGCGGCGCTGGGCAAGACAGTCTTGCTGTTCGTGCCCATCTACAACGTCGATGGCAGCCTGAACCGCGCCAATACCTCGCGCGTGAACCAGGATGGGCCGGAGCAATTCGGTTTCCGTGGCAATAGCCGCCACCTGGACTTGAACCGCGACTTCATCAAGTGCGACAGCCTGAATGCGCAAGTATTCAACCGCCTGCTGAGCAGCTGGGACCCTGATGTGATGGTCGATACGCATACGTCGAACGGCGCCGACTACCCGTACACCATGACCCTGATCCACACTCAGACCGATAAACTCGGTAATGGCCTGGGTCCCTTCCTGCAAGACACCATGCTGCCGCATATCTTTGCGCAGATGCAACAAGCTGGCTGGCCGACTTGCCCATACGTCAATCCCGTCAAGGATAGCCCGGACCACGGCATCGCCGAATTCCTCGAAGTGCCGCGCTTCTCGACCGGTTTTGCCGCCCTGCACAACGTGATCGGTTTCATGCCCGAAACACATATGCTCAAACCATTTGCCGACCGCTATGCCTCGATGCGCGCTCTGCTCGACATCACCATGGCGTTTACCGTGCAGCACGGCGAACAGATCAAGCAATTGCGCGCGCAAGCCAAGGCCGCCGGCCGCACGCAAGCAGCCTGGCCCGTCAGCTGGAAAATGAATCAAGCGCAGCCGTCGACTTTCCGCTTCAAGGGTTATGCCGCCAAATACACGCCTAGCGTACTGGGCGACTACCAGCGCCTCTCGTACGACCGCTCGCAGCCGTGGGAATGCGATATTGCCTATTACAACCGCTTCGATGCCGATGTGGTCGTGCCAGCACCGAAATCGTATGTGGTGCCGCAAGCCTGGCGCGAAGTGATCGAACGCCTGCGCTGGAATGGCGTTGAAATGCACCGCATCACCGAAGAACAGACGGTAACGGCGCGCTACTACCATATCGCTTCCGTCGGTACGCGAGCCACCGCCTATGAAGGCCATATGTTCCACGACAAGGTAGAAGTCGAGGCGCGCACAGGGCAATTCACCTTGCAGGCTGGCGATTACGTCATTTCGCTGGACCAGGACAATGCCCGCTACGCGGTGGAAACGCTGGAACCGCAAGCGCACGACAGCTTCTTCCGCTGGGGCTTCTTCAATAGCGTGCTGGAGAAAAAAGAAGCGTTTTCCGATTATGTGTTCGAAGACATGGCGTCCGAACTGCTGCGCGACGAACCAGCGCTGGCAGCCAAATTCGCCGAGTGGAAAGCCGCTAATCCGGCCTTGCTGAGCAATCAGGAAGCCGTGCTCGATTTCATCTTTGAACATTGCCAGCGCTTCGCCGAGCCTGAATGGCGGCGTTATCCAGTCATTGCCCTAGTGTAAAACCAGGGCCAGATTTGCGGTAACACGGCGCTGCATCGGAGATCCCGGTGCGGCGCTTCTTTTTGTGCCTGCCCACAAGGTCAACCATGCACTACGCACTCAATCTACGCACCTTTATTTACAGCCACTATTTTTACCTGGGCTTGCGGGTGGCCTTCGGCCTGGTCGGCCTGACCTTGCTGACCCTGGCCATCAGCGACAGCGATACCGCCATGACGGTCTGCATCGGCGCCCTGTGCACCACCCTGATGGACATGCCCAGTCCATTGCGCCACAAGTTCAATGAAATGCTGTCCTCGGTATTGCTGTGCAGCGCTGTCACCCTCTTGATCAGCCTATGCGCGCAAGTGCCGTGGCTGCTGATGGCCGTGCTGGTGATCGTCAGCTTTTTTGCCAGCATGATGGTGGTATATGGCAAGAAATCGATGCCCTTGCAACTGGCAGCCCTGTTCATCATGACCATGTCGATGGAGCATCATATGACGTGGCAGCAAGCCTTGCACCATGCGGGCCTGTTCATGCTCGGTGGCCTCGCTTACCTGGCTTACGCCATGGGCGTGGCCTGGTTCTTGCGCCACCGCATCAAGCAGCAAGTACTGGCCGAAGCCCTGTTTGAACTGGCCGCCTATATCGACATCAAGGCTGATTTCTACGACACGCGCTTCAATCTGACGGAACAGTTCAACAAGCTGGTGCGCCACCAAAGCATATTGGCGGACCGCCAGCAAGCGTCGCGCGACTTGATCTTGCGCAGCCACAAGAACAGCAAGGATGCCATCGTCGTGCAAGTGCATGTGTGCATGCTGGACCTGTATGAATTGATCTTGTCCACCCACACCGATTACGCGCTGCTGCGCCAGCACCTGGCCGACTCCGACGTCTTGAAGTCGCTGCACGACCTGGCCTACAAGGCCGCGCGCGATATCGAATCGGTGGCTTACGCCGTCACGCGCAAGCGCGCTTCGTATGCGCAAATTCAGTATGAACAGGAATGGGCCGAGATCGAAGCGGAAATCGCCCGCCTGCAAGCCAGGGGCGAGAGTGCGCAGGAAGCGCTGGCGACCTTGCGCGCCCAGCGCAACAAGATACGCGCACTCTTGAAAATGATTGCTGAACTGCATGTCGCCAGCCAGAAAGTCTCCGAACACGTGCCCTTCTGGCGCGGTGCCGACATGGCGCCCTTCCTGTCGCAACCGAAATACGAACTGACTACGCTGTTTGCCAGCATGCGCATGGAATCGCCCGTGTTCCGCTTTGCGCTGCGCGTCTCGATGGCCATCTGCGCGGGCCTGGCGATTGCCCACTGGCTGCCCTACGCGGCCCACAGCTACTGGATCGTGTTGACCATCGTCATCATCTTGCGGCCTACCTTCAGCATGACGCGCCAGCGCCGGGCCGACCGCATCATCGGCACCCTTATCGGCTGCGTGCTGACAGCCCTGGTGATCCGTTTTGTCCACAGCGACATTGTGCTGATGGCGATACTGTTCCTCGCCGTCATCGCCATGCCCACCTTCATTTATCTGCGCTACCGCTATACGGCGATTGCCGTCAGTTTGATGATTTTATTGCAGCTGCACCTGGTAGCGCCCAGCAATCCGCACCTGGTGACGGAACGCCTGATCGACACCTTCATCGGCGCGGTGGTGGCCACTATCTTCAGCTTCGTGCTGGCCAGCTGGGAGTATCAAAGCCTGCCAAGACTGGTGCGCCAGGTGCTCAACGTCAACCTGGCCTATATGCAAGCCAGTTTCGAGTTATTGCAGGGAAAAACATTCGATGATATTGCCTACCGCATCGAGCGCAAGCGCCTGATGGATAGCCTGGCAGCGCTCAGCTCGGCGCTGGTGCGCATGCTCGATGAACCGGCCAGCAAGCAGCGGGCCGTGGAAGACATCAACCTGTTCATCGTGCAAAACTATTTGCTGGTGGCCCATGTAGCGGCGCTGCGCTCCATCCTGGGACGCCACGCGCACGAATTGCCCGGAACACAGGTGAATGCCTTGTTGACGCACAGCCATACGCAAGTGTGCGCTACCCTGTCGCGCGCGCTGGAACAGCTGGACCAGCAGGCCAGTATCAGCACACCGCTGGCCAGCCAGCCGGCGCCGGTCAGTGCTGACGGCACATGGTCGGGCTGGCCTTTGGTACAGCGCCGCATCCGCTTGTTGCAGGCAGATGCGGACAAGATCGTGATCCATAGCGCTGCGATCGTGCATATTACATCGTCGCGCTAAACCACACATTTATTTCAAATAGCGTTCAAACCAGGCGAGAGTGCGCTGGCGCAAGTCGCGCTGGTGCTCGGGTTTGCGGAAGGCGTGGCCTTCGCCGTCGTAGATGAACAGCGACGATGGTACGCCCATGGCGCGCAAGCCATGCCAGAATTCCAGCGACTGGGCAGCCGGGGTTTCCACGTCGCGCTCGCCCACATAGATCAGGGTCGGTGTCTTGGCTGCCTTGATCGATTCGATCGGCGAAGCGCGGCGGTAGACTTCCGGATTGTCATAGGCGGAAGCGCCAAAGAAGGGAATCATCCACTGGTTGATGCCGTTCTGGCCGTAATAGCTGATCCAGTTGGCCACGCCGGCACCGGCCACGGCCGCCTTGAAGCGCTCGCTATGCGTGACGCCCCACATGGTCATGAAGCCGCCATAGGAGTGGCCTATCAGCCCCAGGCGCTGGCCATCGATGGGCGCCACTTTTTGCGCCGCATCGATACCGGTCAGGATGTCGCGCCAGTCGCCACCGCCAAAGTCCGCCATGTTGGCGCGCGTAAATGCCTGGCCCTGGCCAAAGCTGCCGCGTGGATTGGGCAGGAAGACAAAATAACCCTTCTCCGCGAACTCGCGGATTTGCGAACTGGCGTCCACATAACGTGGCGAAGCTGCAGCACCCGGGCCACCATGCACATTGACGATCATCGGATATTGCTTGCCGGCCTCTACCTTCACCGGACCCAGCAGCCAGCCCTGCACTTTGTAACCTTCATTGTTCCAGCCCACATTCTGTACGCTTACCTGTGGCGCAAACTGCTCGTTATCGTGGGTGATTTTTTTCAGTTGCTGCCAGGGACCAGCCACCAGATACGAGGCATGGATAAAATCTTCCTGTGCCGCGGCGGCTTGCTTGCCATCGGCGCTGAACGACAAGCGGCCGTCAAGAGCACCGCTGCTGATGGCGCCCAGCAAGACTGGCTGCGCCGGGCCGCTTTGTGCATCAAGCGGCACCACGGCCAATTGTGAGTCGATCAGGGCGGTGGCCAGCAAACCATTGCTGCGCCACACGACACCATTGAAGGTGCCGCGATAGCCGGGCGTCAGGTTGCGCGGCGTGCCGCCCGCCAGCGGTACTGTGTAGATATCGCCGCCAACCGAACCAAAGTCGCTCATCAGGCCGCCGATGAAGGCCACCGTCTTGCCGTCCTGCGACACCGAGGGCGCATTCATTTGCATGGCGGGCGCGGCGATCACGCGCAAGGCGCCCGTGGTGGCGTCGATATGGCTGAGCTTGGCAACCCACCAGTTGCTGTCGCCATTGCCTTGCGCACTCGTGGCGACAAAACCGCGGCCATCGGGCGTCCAGTTGTATTCATAGACATAGGTGTCGGCCGGCGACAGTAAACGCAACTCGCCGCCAGCAGCCGGCACCACGCCGATGCGCTGGGCGTCATCTTCGCTACCGACTTCCCCCACCTGGCGCGCGCCCGCTTCCACCGCGCCGGCCAGCTTGCGCGCCCCCACGGTAGCCAGCAAGGCCAGCTGTTTGCCATCGGGAGACCAGCGGGCCGTGCTGGCCACGCCTTTTACACTCAGCAATTCTTTCGACTGGCCCTGCTCCAGGCTGGCCAGGTACACGCTCGCCTTGCCGACCTTGCCATCGTAGCCGATAAAGGCCAGCCGCTTGCCATCTGGCGACCAGCTCGGTTTATCGTAGGAGCAAACGGCGCAGGGGTCGAATTGCTGCACGATGGCGCCATTGGCTGCGTCGCGCACGATGATGGCGCCATGCGGGCGCTGCAGCTGGCCGCCGGGCTGGCTGACTTCATTGTTGGCTTCGATGGCGGCGATGCGCTGGCCATTGCCGGACAAGGCCACGGCGCGGTAGTCGCGCAAGACAGGCGTTTGCGCAGGCGCAGCCTGTACGGTAGCGCCCAGCAACACACTGCCCAATACAGCCAAAGTTCTTATTTTCATCCTATCACTCCAGTCATCAATAAAAAACCGCCGGCAGGCGCGGCGGTTTCGGAACTACACAGCATATTTATTTTTTGCCCAGATGCGAGTGCCGTATGCTGTACAGGAAGTAGATGGCGACCGTGACGGCCATCCACACACTGAAGACCACAAACGTGGTGTGCGGCAAATCGCGCATGATATACAGGCAAGCGAGCACGCTGAGGCCAGGGATTACATACGGGCCGAACGGCACGCTGAAGCCCTCGATGCGGTTGCTGCCCTGCTTGTGGCGCAGCACGGGTACGGCAATCGACACCACCATGAAGGCGGTCAGGGTGCCGATACTGACCATATCCCACAGATAAGTAGCGTCGACCGTGCCGGCCACCACGGCCACCACCAGACACACCATGATGGTATTGCTGACCGGCACCAGGGTGCGCGGATGAATTTTCTGGAACGATTTCGGAATCAGGCCGTCGCGGCTGATGGCGAACAGGATGCGCGTCTGGCCGTAAATCGTCACCAGGGTCACGCTAAAGACGGAAATCACGGCGCCAGCCGACAAGACCAGCGCAGGCCAGGCCTGGCCGGTCACGTTTTGCAAGATCACCGCCAGGCCCGCTTCCTGGCCGTCAAACAGTTTGGCCTGTTGCGCGCCCAGCGCCGCTACGGCAACCAGCAGATAAAACACGGTGACGATCAGCAGAGCGCCAAGGATGCCGCGCGGCACATTACGCCGGGGATTTTTCACTTCATCACCGGCCGTGGCCACCGTATCGAGGCCGATAAACGAGAAAAACACGGTGCCGGCCGCCGCGGTCACGCCCGTCATGCCGGCAAAGCCCTTGCTATTGTCGGCATTGAAAAATGGGAAGAAGTTATCGGCGTTGAAACCGGAAAACGCGATGACAATAAAAAAGATCAGGATGGCCAGTTTGATCAAAACCATGATGGCATTCATCAGGGCCGATTCCTTGGCGCCGCGCAACAGCAGGAAACCACACATGGCGATCAGGAAGATGGGCGGCAGGTTGATATGGCCGAAATTAAATTCCACGCCATGCGGGCCGGATATGATCATCGGCGAACGCAGCATTTCCGGAATATGCCAGCCGAAGGCGTTTTGCAGGAAATTATTCAGGTAGGACGACCAGCCGATGGCCACCGCACTGCCCGCCAAGCCATATTCCAGCAACAGACAGGCGGCCATGATGAAAGCCAGGAATTCGCCGACGGTGGCGTAGGCAAACGAGTAGGAAGAACCGGATGCCGGGATGCGAAACGACAGTTCCGCATAGCACAAGGCTGTCAGGCCAGCCGTGACGGCGGCGATCAGGAAAGACAGGATGACCGATGGCCCCGCCTTGGGCACGGCTTCCACCATGGTAAAGAAAATACCCGTGCCGATGGTGGCGCCCACGCCGATCATGGTCAGGGAAAACAGGCCGATGGAGCGGCTCAGGCCGCTGCTGCTGAGGCCTTCACCATGGTCGACCGTGGTATCGATCGGCTTGGTGCGGCAGAGTTTCTGGACCAGGGTTTGGCTCACTAGACATCCTTCTTCTTATGGGACTTACAACATCAGACATGCTCATCGGCATGACCACTGAAAACGCACGATTTGGCATTCCGGCCCTGTCTGCCAAAAAGCTGGAAACATCGTGTCCATTTTCAAAACTAAGCGATTATAGGGCTTTCGCCGATCCAGCCAAACAGAACTTTGATGTATGGATACAACGCTGGCTGCCCACGACAAACGGGGCCGGCGCAACAAAAGGATGACAATATTGCTGAGTAGAAATGAAAAAGCGCGCCGCTGCAAAAGCAGGGGCGCGCCCGGACATGACTATTCAGATATGCTTATTTTTTGTGCTGCGGTGCATCAGCGGGCGGCCAGCCTGCCTCGTAACCTTGTGGCACCTCATCGCGTACTTCATCGCGCAAGTCTTTCGGCTTCAAGCCCAGAGCGTAGTACAGCACGGTCAAGAGGATCAGCCAGGCTGGGCCGATGATGAGGGCCACGCGGGTATCGGGGAAATACGCCATCAAGCCAATCACCAGGGCCAGGAAAGCCAGCGAAATCCAGGAACCATACGGCGCGAACGGCATGCGGAAGGCCAGGTTCTTGATTTCCAGCGGGCTCAAGGTTTTGCGGAACTGCATCTGCGTTACCAGGATCACGCCCCAGGTCCAGACGGCGCCGAAGGTGGAAATCGAGGTGACCCAGACAAACACTTTTTCCGGCACCAGGTAGTTCAGCAACACGCCAACCAGCAGCGCCAGCACGGACACCATGATGGCCCGGCGCGGCACGCCGCTGCTGGTGGTTTCGGCAAACGCCTTCGGCGCCTGGCCTTGCAGCGCCAGGTTGTACAGCATGCGGCCCGTGCTGAAGATGCCGCCATTGCACGACGACAAGGCTGCCGTCAGCACGACGAAGTTGATGATACCGGCCGCCGTCTTGATACCCAGGCGTTCAAACGTCATCACGAAAGGACTGCCGGTGGTGCCGATTTCATTCCATGGGTAAATGGACAGGATCACGAACAAGGCGCCGACATAAAAAATCAGGATGCGCCAGAACACGGAATTGATGGCGTCAGGAATCGATTTTTTCGGATTGGCCGCTTCGCCAGCCGTCAAGCCGATCATTTCCACGCCCAGATAGGCAAACATCACCATCTGCAAGGACATCAGCACGCCTTGCGCGCCATTCGGGAAGAAGCCGCCGTGCGTCCACAGGTTGGAAATACCGATCGCCACGCCGCCGTTGCCGAAACCAAAGATGATCATGCCGGCGCCGCCAATGATCATCAGCACGATGGTGACGACCTTGATCAGGGCAAACCAGAATTCGAATTCACCATAGGCTTTCACGGCCAGCAGGTTGATGGCGCCCATGGAAGCCAGGGCGGCCAGGGCCCAGATCCAGTGCGGCACGCCGGGGAACCAGATGCTCATGTAAATGGCGACTGCGGTAATTTCCGCGATGCAAGTGACCAGCCACAGGAACCAGTAGTTCCAGCCCGTCAGATAACCTTGCAAAGGGCCCAGGTAATCCTGCGCATAGCGGCTGAAGGAGCCAGCGACGGGATTGTGCACGGCCATTTCACCCAGGGCCCGCATGATCATGAAGATCACCGCGCCACCAATAATATAGGACAGCATGATGCCGGGACCGGCCATCTTGATCGCATTGCCCGAGCCCAGGAACAGGCCCACGCCGATCGCGGCGCCCAGCGCCATCAAGCGTATCTGCCGCTCGCCCAGGCCGCGGTGCAAGCTGTGTTCACTCGTTTTCATTACCGTGTCTCCGTGATTTTTCGATGCGCCGACGCACCCGCCCCCGTGGCGGTTCCGCTCTTGCAGGGGAGAATGGGCGGCTGGCCGGCGGGTGATCGCCGGCGCGTAGTCAGACCGTCAGGTCAGATATGTACTTATTCAGCCAATTCAGCGATCAGTTCGATCTCAACGCATGCACCCAATGGGATTTGCGCTACGCCAAAAGCGGAACGGGCATGCTTGCCGCTGTCGCCGAACACTTCCACGAACAGTTCCGAAGCGCCGTTGGTAACCAGGTGCTGTTCCGTGAATGTGGAGGTGGAATTGACCAGGCTCATGACCTTGACGATGCGTTTGACTTTGTTCAGGTCGCCGCCGCAAGCGTCTTGCAGGGTAGCGATCAATTCAATCGCGATGCCGCGGGCGGCCACTTTGCCTTCTTCGGTGGTCACGTCCTTGCCCAATTGGCCGACCCAGATCTTGCCATCCTTCTTGGCCAGGTGGCCGGACAGGAACACGGTGTTGCCCGTGCGCGCATGCATCACATACGCGGCAGCTGGCGCGGCAACGACTGGCAATTCGATGTTGAGGGCTTTGAGTTTTTCGTAAAACGACATGCTATTTCTCCAAGAAACAATATAAATGACAACCGTACAATACTAAATAACATCATATTGGTGAACCGCCAGTTTTAGTTCACAAATAGATTCGGTTATTCAGTGGATTATACCGATAATCAAAGCGTATCCAGCACGTATACACGCATCATACTGTTGCTTTATAACAGCTTAATTTTTTGATTAAATTGTTATTTCAATAAATGGATACTCCCATCATCGAGTAGCAATTCCTGCAAGAATGCCTGGTCGTGCGACACCACCAGCAAGGCGCCCCGGTATAAGCGCAGCATTTGGGCCAAGGCTTGCAAGCTGGCCAGGTCCAGGTGGTTATCGGGTTCATCGAGCAATAACAGTTGCGGCGGAGCCTGCGCGTACAGTTCCGCCGCCAGCGCCACTTTCATGCGCTCGCCGCCACTGAGCAAACGGCTGGGCACGGTGGCGCGCGCACCGTTGATACCCAGCAGCGCCAGCCGCGTGCGCAATTCACCTTCACTGAGGAGGCTATTGCGTGCTTGCAGGCGCGCAATAGCGCTCAAGCCGCCATCAGAGCCGCCCGCATGCTGGTCCAGCCAGGCCAGCCGCGCATGACAACGCAGCTCGCCACTGGCTGGCGCCAGTTGCCCGGCGATCACGCGCAGCAAGGTCGATTTGCCGCTGCCATTGTCTCCCCTCACGGCCAGCCGGCACGGACCGCTGAGTATCAGGTTCAAAGGCTGCGTTGATCCATGCGGCAAGACGAGATCAGACAACTCCAACATCAGCTTGCCGTTCGGCACCACACTGTCGGGCGCCAGCAGCAAGCGCTCAGCATCCGGCGCACAGCGGGCACTGGCCTCCATTACTTTGATGCGGCGCTCTTGCTCTGCTTGCTGCGCGCGCAGCCGCAGCCGGCCCTGGCTAGCCTGGCTTTTTTCCTTTTTCGCGTCCAGCAGCAGCTTGCTTTGATTGCCTTCCCGCCCTTCCCGCTCACCGCGGCTCACTCTTTTTTGCTGGCGTTCCGCCTGCTGCTGCGCTTCGCGCCGGGCGCGGCGGGCGCCAGCTTTTTCCGACTGCAAGGCAACGGCAAAACCGGCCTGCTCCAGCGCCCGCTGCTGCGCGTAAAAATCGTAATTGCCGCCGTAGCTGCGCAAGCCCTGGGCCGACAATTCAACGATCTCGTCCACATGGACCAGCAGGCTGCGGTCGTGGCTGATCAATAGCAAGCCACGCGGCCAGCGCCCCATCTGCGCCAGCAGGCGGCCACGCTGCTGCGCATCGAGATGGTTGCTCGGTTCATCAAGCAGCAGCCAATCGGCCTGCGACAACCATGCTCCTTGCAGGGCAATGCGCTGGCGTTCGCCACCGCTGAGATTCACCGTAGCGGTATCAGGGCCGACATGAGGCAAGTCAATCTCGTCGAGCGCCTGCCGCAAGCGGGTCGCGGCATCCCAGCGATCGCCCACCAGCGCGTAATCGTCAGGATCAAGCGAACCGTCAGCGATACGTGACAGCGCGGCCAGCACAGTGGCTACGCCAGCCAGGGCCGCAACCGTTGGGTAATGTTCAGGGGCCAGATCTTGCGGCACATAATGCATGCCGCCATGCTGGCCCGCCAGCAAACGGCCCAGCACACTCTTGCCCACGCCGTTATCGCCGACCAGGCCGATACGGTGTGGGGCAAACGTAAATTGCAGATCGGAAAACAAAGTCCTGCCATCGGGCAAGACGTGGGAAAGACGGTCGAGTTGTAATACTGCAGACATGAATACTCCTGGTACAAGGCAAGCGAACCCGTACAGCAGCTAGTGCTGGCGGGAAGGGCTGGGCCGTGCACAGCACGGCAGTATCAATGGCGCATGTCGATTCGTCCTGAAAGTATGAAGTAAAGAAACATTAGTGTAGCAGAGCTGGCCCGTTCACCGCTGGCCCAGGGTCGTGTCGCCGAACAGGTCTTTCAATTCGCGGGGCTGCGAGCGCCAGTATTGCGGTGGCGCCTGCACCTGTGCACCCAGCTGGGCAGCGGCATGCCAGGGCCAGCGCGGGTCGAACAAAATGGCGCGGGCCAGCGCCACCATATCGGATTGGCCACCGGCGATAATATCTTCGGCTTGCTGCGCTTCCGTGATCAAGCCCACGCTGATGGTGGGCAAACCCGCATCGCGCTTGATGCGTTCGGCAAACGCCACCTGATAGCCAGGACTCAGCGGTATTTTCTGCTGCGGCGAAATACCGCCGCTGGAAACATGAATGAAATCAGCGCCCAGGCGTTTGGCCTCTTGCGTAAAACGGACACTTTGTTCGATCTCCCAGCCACCGTCTACCCAGTCGGTGGCGGAAATGCGTACGCCCACCGCCACGCTGGCCGGCACGGCCGCACGCACGGCTTCCAGCACTTCCAGCGGGAAACGCATGCGGTTTTCCAGGCTACCGCCATAGGCATCGCTGCGATGATTGGATAGCGGTGAAAGAAACTGATGCAGCAGATAACCATGGGCAGCATGCAATTCGATGCCTTCGATGCCCAGCGCCTGCACGCGCTGCGCGGCGGCAACGAAAGCGCCCTTTACTTGCAGCAAGCCCATTTCGTCGAGCGCGATGGGCACCGTTTCGCCAGGTGCATGGGCTATCGCCGACGGCGCCACCGTTTGCCAGCCCCCCTCGGACAAATGTACGCAAGCGCCGCCCTGCCATGGCGCGCGGCTCGACGCCTTGCGGCCAGCATGGCCCAGTTGCACGATCAATGGCATAGTCGAGTGGCGGCGGATCGCCTGTACTACTTTGCCCAAGGCAGCCTGGTTGGCGTCCGACCATAAGCCCAGGTCATCGGCCGAGATGCGCCCCTCCGGTGAAACAGCCGTCGCTTCCGTCATCAGCAAGCCCGCACCGGACAGCGCCAAGTGGCCCAGGTGGATCATATGCCAATCGGTGGCGTTGCCATTTTCGGCCGAATACTGGCACATGGGCGCGATGGCAATGCGGTTGACCACCGGCAAGGGCCCGAGGGCGTAGGGCGTGAATAACTGGCTCATGGATGACTCCGGCATGGGGGAGGCTTGATTTTACTGCGCTTTATCAAAGCTGGTGGGAGCGCAGGAACTTACACCTGCTTACGTCTGATACAGGCGCGCACCTAGCTTGGCGGAAACAGTACCGTTAATCTGAGCACATCAATAACAACAACACCCGAGGAAAGCATATGAATACCACCGTCGCCACCACCGCTACCGCCAGCCGCATCCACCCACTGGTGGCCGGCGCTGCCGTTTCCGTCATCGTCGCCAGCCTGGTCGGCGTCGCCGCCATGGCCGGCTGGCTGCCTAGTTCGCATAGCGCCACCGCGCCAGCCTCAGCCATTCCTGCCGACGTGGCCGCCATGACACCGGCCAGCGCCTCGGCACTGGCGGCGCCAATGCCAGCGCCTGTCGCGGCGCCAGTGGTCGCGCAAGTGGCACCCGAACCAGCGCCAGTGGTACACAAAAGAGTAGTCCACCATACGCAAGTGGCGCAAGCCCCTGTCTATAACGATGACAATGGCTACCGCGAACCGGTGCGCCAGCAGCAGCCAGTGCAGGCACAAGCGCCGGCACAACCGAATTATGTGGGCATTGGCGCTGGCGCCGTCATCGGTGGCTTGCTGGGCAACCACGTCGGCGGTGGCCGCGGCAAGGCGCTGGCGACGGTTGCCGGTGTGATCGGCGGCGGCATGCTGGGCAATGCTGTGCAGAACGAAGTGCAACAACCGCAGCGTTAAAAACCTACTGCGCGGCGCGATTTGCTGCCTGCGATGCTCCCCGTGCCTCCGCACGGGTGCGCTTCTCAGCCACAACTCGTTGCCGCTCGCTACGGTTTTTGAAGGTCAGTCGTAAGGACCTAAAAAGTCCAGCTTGCCGATCGCCACGCCATTGCTGCGCAGGATGGCGTGGATGATAGATACGTGGAAATAGAAGTTGGGCAAGGCAAAGCTGAGCAGGTAATCGTCGCCCGAGAACTTCTTGCCTTCATCGCTCCAGTTCAGCACCACCTCGCGCTGGGCGCTGCCGGCCAGCTGGCCTGCATTGACACTCTCGATATACGCAATGGTGTTGGCGATCCGTTCCTGCAATTGCTCGAACGAGACTTCGTTATCTTCGAACTTGGGTGCGGCCACGCCGCTCAGGCGCTCGATGGACAGTTTTGAGGTATCGCTGGCGCGCTGCACCTGCGCCGTCAAGTCCAGCATATCGGGCGCCAGCTGCGCACCCAATACGATCTCGGGCACGATGCCCCCTTCTTCGACATGCGATTGCGCCTTTTCCAGCAAGTTTGATACCACGCGCAAGCCACGGATAAATACGGGGACGGTTGCCTGATACATGGATACGGACATGGCTGACTCCTCAGAATTGATGATGAGCCAGTGTACCCGACACCATGTGCACAGGCACGCGCGCTTACTTGTCCAGGTTGACCTTGTCTTCCCGTACAGGCTGCTCACGCTGTTCAGGCTGGACTGGCTGTTTCTTCTTGAAGATGCTGCCAAAGAATTTGACGATGGCCGCACCCGCACCGACCACAATCAGTATCAAGGCCTTTTTGAAGGCCAGCAGCAGCGCCAGCAATTTGCCAAACAATCCCAGCTTGCTGGCCACGCCACCAGCCACCAGTGCCGCCAGGCCATACTCGGCCACCTTGTCTGTCTTGCTGTCGAAATCCGTATAGCGGTTGCCTTCCGTAAATTCCGTAAAGCCCGTCACCTGCTTCATTTCCTTCTTGATAGCCTCGATCTGTTGAATACTGGCAATCGCATTCAAATTCAGTACGCCTTCGCGGCCCAGCACGCGCACGTTGTAATTGAGCGAATGTTCGCCACTATCGATCTTCAGGTCCTTGGCCCAGTACAGCTTGTGCGACTGTTTCTCATAACTGGGCTTTTCCGCCCAACCCACCAGTTGCATGCCGGGGTAGCCCTGCTTCTTGCGCTCGGCGTTACCGTCCAACACGGACGCCTGCATATCCTTCAGCAGCTCGTCGTACTTGATGCTGTCTGCATCGTCATCCTTGATATGGCCTTCCTTTTCATAGGTGACAATGACACCCCAGCTTTCGCGCTCGAGTACGCTAATGCCGGCAGGCACGATCATGCCCAAGGAATGGAAGCCAGGTGGATTGCCCCAGGCATCGACCAGCACGCTCTCGGCGTCCGTCGGCGACAGATAACGGAAATTGGCAGGCAAGTCGAGGGTGGCTATGCCGCCAGGCAAGGTAATCTTGCCGCGCTGGAAGTGTAGCTGCGCTAAAAACTGCTCGGCAGTCATGGTCTTTGCAGGCGCGGCCTCCTCAGGCGGGGCCGCCGCCACCAGGCTGGAAAGGGTCAGGCACAGGAGTGCAGTCAATAAGCGTTTCAACATGATGAATTTGGAAGTTTTCAAAAGAGAAATATTCTAAACCACGCACGATTGACTGATGCACAATTATTTCCAAAAAGCATTTTTGCCATGAAAAAGCGCCGGGCGGGTTACCCCGGCCGGCGCCATGTGCCAATCAAACGCAAGAAAATCAGGAAACGCGCACCACCATCAAGCCTGCACGCAAGCCCACGCGCACGTCAGGATTCGGGAATACCACCAGCTCTTCCGCATGCTTGACCGTATAAGTCACATCACCATCGCTGGCGATCAGCGCATGCTGCGGTAAAGAGGTGAAATTTTGCGTGTTGCGGTCAAAAGCCATGCGGAAATCATCGCTATGCTTGATGATTTCCTGCGCCACCTTGAACACATGGGGAGCCGCCTTGATGGGCTGCGCAGGGGCGCCGCGCAGCAAGCCATCGAGCGATCGCGACACTTCATCGAACAGCGACAAATCATTCTGTCCCAAAGTGCCCACGCGGCCCAGTTCCACTGTGCTGGCGGCTGCGCCAAAATGCTCGGCCGAGTAATAGCTGTAAGTGCCAGCCGACTGCGGATTCATGATGATGGCGCCGATGGCCGCCTGGCCCAGCCAGTCGATCAGCTGTGCCTTGGCCACGTCCGGCACCAGGTCTGGCACGATGGCAAACGTGGGATACACGGAAGGCCGTATGGCCGTGTGCAGATCCAGGTGCCAGCGTACGGGACCGGCCCCGTTGAAAAACGCGCTGGTGGCGGCGATCATGTCGTCGGCACGCGCTGCTTC
This sequence comes from Janthinobacterium silvisoli, assembly GCF_014200725.1. GTDB lineage: Bacteria > Pseudomonadota > Gammaproteobacteria > Burkholderiales > Burkholderiaceae_D > Janthinobacterium. Next base: position 48,127 of record NZ_JACHCL010000007.1, on the reverse strand, counting down.
CGCCGCGCTGGCCAGCGAACCACGCACGGGACGGAACATGCGGTTCAAGTCGGCATCGATAAAACGCTTGCCAGCCCGGATCGCATCGACATTGCCCACGCAAACGAGCAAGTCGACGGCCAGCGCAGACGCATCGCGCGACAGGGCATCGAGCAAATAGGCCAGCACTTCGATCGGCCCCGTCTCGTCGCCATGCACGCCGACCGAGACCGCCACGCTGGCGCGGTTCAGATCGGCGCTGGCATGCTTAACCTGCAGCATGCCCGGTGCCGGCAGGGCCACGGCGAAGCCGGCGTCGGCAAACAGCCGCGCCACGGCGCTGAAGTCTGCTTCGGCCAGCGCCTGCACGGCCGGCGGCAAGCTGCCAGACTGTGCACCTTCAAAAGCGTCTTGCGTCATTACACGGCCGCTTCCGTCGTGACTTTATTGACCGCCTCGGACAAGGTCCAGACGTCCAGCATCGCTTGCTCCAGCTCCGTCGCCGCCACATACGCCGACAAACCCAGCGCACCGGTCACCGCATCGACAGCCTGGCTTGCGTTACCAGCGCCAGCACTGGCCAGCACCTGCGTCAACAGACGCTGCTGGGTGCGGCGCAGGGCTTGCTGCGCATAGCTGCGCAACTGTTCCTGCGATTTACCGGACGCAGCCAGCTTCAAACCACGCTCCAGGGTATCGATACCGGCCTGGCTGCGCAGGGCCAGGCCCACTTGCAAAAAGGCCGCCAGGTCCATCGAGGCCGGACGTTGCACCGACAGCGCAGGGAACAGGAAACCGGCAACGACTTCCAGCGCATCGACCGCATCCCACGCTTGCACGAAGGCCGGGTTCAAGCCTGGCACCAGCGCAGCCTCGGACTTGATGCCGACGGCCTTGAGCAAGTCACGCTTGGCTTCCGCACCAAACAGACGGGTCAGCTCAGCCAGGCCGGCGCCACGCAATTGTTCGGCCGGAATCGCCAGCACGCCGGCGATCATGGTTTGCTGCAGCGCGCGCGTTTGTGCATCGACCTTGATCGACACGGCGCGTGGAATCGTCAAGGCGTCCGCATCGAGCGCATCAAACACGGGCGCCAGGTTCAAGGCCACCCAGGCCTGGCCCCAGGCCAGGATCACGGACGACTCTTCCACGCCATGTTCTGCCGCCAGCTCGCGCAGCATCAATGGACCGCAGCGGTTGACCACTTCGTTGGCCAGCACGGTCGCCAGAATGGCGTTGGCCAGCGGGTGATCGAGCGCAGAACGGGTCGCCACCAGCAACGATGGGAAGTATGGCGTGAGGACTGGCGCGGCCCAGGTTTCATCCGTCAACGGCAGGCTGGAGAGGATGCGCTTGTAGCGGTTCTTCACGTTGGCGATCACCACCGCCAGTTCCGGCGTGGTCAAGCCACGGTTGTCCAGCTTGCGGCGTGCCAGTTCAGCCACCGATGGCAGCTGCTCCAGCTCGCGCGACAGGGCGCCCTCTTCTTCCAGGCTGGCGATCAGGGCAGCGTAGCCATCCTGCACCGCGCTTTCGCTTTGCGCCTGCAGTTCGCGCACCAGCAAATGCGTCTGCTGCGTGTTGTCGCGCAAGACCAGGCGTTCCACGTCGTCCGTCATCGCATACAGCTCGCGGTTGCGGTCCGCTTCGGACAGCTTGCCGGCGTTGACTTCCACGTCCAGCCAGATCTTCACGTTGACTTCATGGTCCGAGCAATCCACGCCGGCCGAGTTGTCGATCGCATCGGTAAAGATACGGCCGCCCGCCAGCGCGAACTCGATACGGCCCGCCTGGGTCGCGCCGAGGTTGCCGCCTTCGGCCACCACTTTCACGCGCAGCTCATTGCCGTTGACGCGGATATGGTCATTCGCACGGTCTTTCACTTGCGCGTGGCTTTCCGTGGACGCCTTGATATAAGTACCGATACCACCGTTGTAGAACAGGTCCACCGGCGCCTTCAGGATGCGGTGCATCAGTTCTTCGGGCGCCAGCGAGGTTTCGCTGATATCGAGCGCAGCGCGGATTTCCGGCGACAGCGCGATCGTGCGCGCCGAACGTGGGTACACGCCACCGCCAGCGGAGATCAGCTCCTTGTTGTAGTCGTCCCACGAAGAACGCGGCAAGGCAAACAGGCGCGCGCGTTCTGCAAACGAGACGGCGACGTCCGGTGTCGGATCAAGGAAGATATGGCGGTGATCGAATGCGGCCACCAGTTTCAGCTGGCGCGACAGCAGCACGCCGTTGCCGAACACGTCGCCCGACATGTCGCCCACGCCGACCATGGTGATCGGGGTGGTGTTCAGGTTGTGGTCCATTTCATAGAAGTGGCGTTTCACCGCTTCGAATGCGCCCTTGGCCGTGATGCCCAGTTTCTTGTGGTCGTAACCGTTCGAACCACCCGAGGCAAATGCGTCGCCCAGCCAGAAACCGCGCTGCACGGCGATGCCGTTGGCGATATCGGAGAAGGTCGCCGTGCCCTTGTCGGCCGCCACCACCAGGTAAGGGTCGGCTTCATCGAAGCAGACCGTGTCGCTTGGGGGCACGATATTGCCCAAGGAACGGTTGTCGGTCACTTCCAGCAGGCTGGAAATGAACAGGCGGTAGACGGCTTCGCCTTCGGCCGCGATGGTTTCACGCACGGCGTCCTGCGGCATCATCTTGCAGACAAAACCGCCCTTGGCGCCGGCTGGCACGATGACGGCATTTTTCACCATCTGGGCTTTCACCAGACCCAGTACTTCGGTGCGGTAGTCTTCCATGCGGTCAGACCAGCGCAAGCCGCCACGCGCGACCGGGCCGCCGCGCAGGTGCACGCCTTCGAAGCGGCGCGAGAAGACAAAGATTTCACGGTAAGGACGCGGTTCCGGCACCAGCGCCAGGCTGCTGGTGTCGAACTTGAAGATGATCTTGTCGCCTTGTTGATCATTCTGGAAGTAGTTGGTACGCAAGGTGGCGCTCATCAAATCGGCCAGCGCGCCGAGGATTTCTTCGGTATCTGCATGGTTGATCGATGGCAGGCCAGCCTTGATGGTAGCCAGCGACGCCAGCGCAGCGGCGTGCTGCTCGCCCGGCAGCGCAGGATTGAAGCGCTGCAGGAAAGCGTCGACCAAAGCCTTGACGTGGGCCGGTTGCTTGCGCAGGCTTTCAGCAATGTAGCGCACCGAGAAGCGGCTGCCCGTCTGGCGCCAGTAGCTCGTATAAGCGCGCACCAGCTGCACTTCGCGCGTCGACAAGCCGCCTTCGATGACCAGGCCATTCAGGCGGCCGTCTTCGGCGCTATCGTTGAACAGGGCGGCAAACAATTCCTGCGCCACGGCCACGACCTCCGGCTGCGCCAGTTTGGCGGCGCTGGCGGCATCGACCGTCAGGCTGGTGACGTAGTAGCGCGTGCCATCGCTGGACGAAATTGAATAGGTTTGTTCGCGGTCGATCGCCACGCCTGCGTTATGCAGCGCTGGCAAGATGGTCGACAGCGATGGCACTCTGTTGGCCGAGTACAGGCGGATAGTCGTGATGTCGCCCGTCTCGATGCGCGCCGAAATATGCGCCGGATCGCCATTGCGCAAGATGGTGTCGAGGTCGCGCACCGCCACGGCGGGCGCGGTGGCGGCCACATAATCGAGCGGCAAGGTGGCGCACAGTTTGCGCAAGCGGGTGCGCAGCGCCACGTCGGGCACGGCGTCGGCGACGGCAGAGAAACCATTGTGCCAGCCATCGAGCACGCCCAGCAGCGGTTGTTCGATATCCGTTTCCAGGTCCAGCGGGTAGCGCGCCGCGTGGGCGATCAGGTAAACGCGCGCCAGCGGACCGTCGGCCACCAGCGTTTGCGTGCTGACGTGGGTCGCGCCCGAGCTGCGTTGCAGGGCCTTGGCCAGGCTGGAGGCGACACTGGCGCTATAGCGCTCGCGCGGCAGGTAAACCAGCACGTTCAGGTGGCGCGCATACACGTCGCGGCGCGCAAAGACCTTGGTGCGTGGCTGCTTGTACAGCGAGACGACGGCGCCGCACACTTGCGCCAGCCAGTCGAGGTCTGCTTCCAGCGCTTCGGTGCGCGGCAGCGATTCAAGGATTTCACGGAATTTTTCAGCGCGGAAGCCTTGCTGGCGCACGCCGGCCAGGCTCAATACCTTGGCCACGCGGCCGCGTGCAAATGGCAGCGCCGCCAGCGGGGTGGAATTGCCGGCGCGGGTAAACAAGCCGACGAAGCAATGCTCGCCCAAAATCGCTCCTTGCGCATCGGTGTCGCGCACGCCGATGAAGTCCAGCTGCTGGTCGCGATGCAAGGTACCGGCCACGTCGGCCTTGACGATGGACAGCGCCGACTCGCGCTTGGAGAGGGTATCGAAATCGCCGGGAATATTCGCCAGGCAGCTGCCGTAGACGGGGTGGGCTGTATCCTGCAGCACGCCGACGCGGCTGGGGATATCGCGTTCCAGTTCGCGCACGCCCGGCTTGACGCGGTAATAGGCATAACCGAAGACTTCGAAACCACCGCCGCGCGCCCACTCCAGGAAGGCCGCCACCTCCGCGCCTTCTTCACCATGCTGGGCAGCGGCGACAGACGCCAGGCGATCGCTCATGGCGCCGGCATCGCGGCGCACGATGGCGGCGTCACGCGCCACCAGATCGATTGCGGCAACCAGCGCAGCCAAGGCTTCTGGCGACAATTCTTCATCGAGCAAACACAGTACATACGATTCGAGCGGATCGCCAGCCTGGCGCACGGCTTCCACCTTGCCGTCGGCCGCGCGGCGCACCGGCAGCACGGTATTCATCACGCCGCGCACGGCCAGGTGCTGGCGGCGCATGGCCATGACGATGGAGTCGACCAGGTAAGGCATGTCCTGGTTCAGGATCAGCAAGGCGCTCGCCGTGCCGCCACGGCCATCGGCATAGCGCAAGGTCGCGATTTGGCAGCCACTGCCGGTGCGCTGCGCTGCCTGCGTGAAGCCGTCGACCAGTACGGGCGCCAGGCTTTCGGGCGCGATATCGGCCAGGTCTTCGGCGTCGAGCGAGTCGAGCCAGGCTTGTACCAGTTGTACAACCGGTGCGGCCGCATTGCCGGCCTTAGTCACCAGCTCCAGCGTTTGTGTGCGCAAATCTTGTGGCGTTTGATTCATCTTGCATCTCCATTACGGTCATGTGAATGTCCAACGCTGTCGTTCGGGCTTGTGGCTGGGCGGCAGCGCTGTTAAGAGACGGGGGTCGCCCGTCCAATTCTGTCTGTGCTACGAATAGTCTGTCCCTGATTTCTTCTGTTTTTTTCTATCGCCTACAAATCATACAATCCCGGTAAGTTGAGGATGATCGTCAATTCTTCAAGCGCCGCATGCACTTCCAGCGCCAGTTGTGGATCGGCCAGGTCGCTCGGTTCCAGGTGATCGCGGTAATGCTGCTCGACCCAGGCCACCAGGCGATGGTACAGCGTTTCCGTCATGATCACGCCCTGGTGCATGGCGCGCGCTTCTGTTTCCGTCAGCGCCACACGCAGGCGCAGGCACGCTGGGCCACCGCCATTGCGCATGCTCTGGCGCAGATCAAAATGGATCAATTCATCGACCGGCCCGCCGCTGGCCACCAGGCCGTCCAGATAACGCGAGACAGCCTTGTTTTCCTGGCATTCCTGCGGAATCACCAGCGCCATCTTGCCATCGTCCTTGGTCAACAGCTGGCTGTTGAACAGATAACTGCTGACGGCGTCCGCGATCGGCACCTGGCCCGTGTCCACGCGCAGCGCCTGCAGTTCGGCGCCAGTGGCCGCCACGGCGCGGTGCAGCTGCGACAGGCTGGCTTCTTCATCGGCAAACGCCTGCTCATGGTAGAACAGCACATTGCCATTGCCGACGGCGATCACGTCGTTATGGAATACGCCCTGGTCGATCACGTCGGGATTTTGCTGCACGTAGACGGTACGCTTCGTATCAAGGCCATGCAAACGCGCCACGGCTTGCGATGCTTCCAGGGTCTGGCGGGCAGGATAGCGTTTCGGCGACGGCGCCGACGGGTCGAACTCCACGCGGCCATACACAAACAGTTCCACCGATGGCGCGCCGTGGGACGCGCCAAGGCGCGTATGGTTGGCCGCGCCTTCGTCGCCAAAGGCAGGCGTCGATGGCAGCGCATCGTGCACGGCAAAGTGCTGTTCGTCCTTGAAAATGGCGCGCAGGCTGCGGGCCGATTGTCCGTGCTCGAACGCGCGGTGCAATTTGTTATTCAGGTTGGCGGCCGTAAAATGCACGCGGCCATCCTGCGTGTCGGCCGACGGGCTGACGGTGGCGGCGTTGGCGGTCCACATGGGCGAAGCGGAATACGCGCACGCCAGGATCACCGGCGACTCCTTGTAGGCACGCGCCAGCACTTCGGCGTCGCTACCCGTGAAACCGATACTGCGCAGCAGGCGGAAATTGGGCCGGTCCTGCGGCGGCAGCAAGGCTTGCGCAAAACCGCGCGCAGCCAGCGCGCGCATCTTGGCCAGGCCCTGCAAGGCGGCCTGCTTCGGATTCGAAGCGCTTTTCACATTGCTGAACGAGGCCACGTTGCCGAACGAGAGTCCCGCATAGTTATGCGATGGGCCGACCAGGCCGTCAAAGTTGTATTCGCGCGTGCTGTGCATGGGTATTCCTTATCAACCTAACTTAAAGCTTAAAAATTCAGGCCGGGCGACAGCTTGGCCGGCATTTCCAGTGCGCCGTTCTCGATCGAAGCGACCGGGTAAGCGCAGTAATCGGCCGCGTAATAGGCGCTCGGACGGTGGTTGCCCGACTTGCCGATACCGCCAAATGGCGCCGTGCTGGCCGCGCCCGTGGTTGGGCGGTTCCAGTTGATGATGCCGGCGCGGGCGCGTACCTGGAAGGTTTGCCACAGGGCGGGATCATCGGACAGCAAGGCAGCCGCCAGGCCAAATTCGGTGGCGTTCGCCACTGTCAATGCAGTCTTGAAATCGGCCACGCGTATCACTTGCAGCAAGGGGCCAAACCACTCTTCGTCAGGGATGCCGGCGGCGTTGGTCACGTCGACGATGCCAGCCGTGACAAAACCCGCCTGCGGATTCAACTGGCGCATAGTCAGCAAACTGACGCCGCCCTTGGCCACCATATCGGCTTGCGCCTGCACCAGGCGCGCAGCCACGGCGCTTGACACCACAGGGCCCATGAACGGCTGCGGCTGGGCGTCGGAAGCGCCGATGCCCAGCTTGCCCGCTACTTCCACCAGGCGCGCCACAAAGGCGGCGCCGGCTGCATTGTCTTGTACTACCAGGCGGCGCGCGCAGGTGCAACGCTGGCCGGCTGAAACGAAAGCGGAAAAGATCGCGTGGTGCACGGCGGCGTCCACGTCCTTGATATCCCACACGACCAGCGCATTATTGCCGCCCATTTCCAGCGCCAGCATCTTGCCCGGCTGGCCGCCGAACTGACGGTGCAGGCTGACGCCCGTCTGGCAAGAACCGGTAAACAGCACGCCGTCCAGCAAAGGCTGCGCGCCCAGGGCTACGCCCGTGTCGCGCCCGCCGTTGACGAGGTTGATTACGCCATTCGGCAGACCGGCCTGCTGCCACAGCTGTACCGTTTTCACGGCGCTGCGCGGCGCATATTCGCTGGGCTTGAAGACAACGGTATTACCGGCGATCAGGGCTGGCACGATATGGCCATTGGGCAGGTGGCCGGGGAAGTTATACGGACCGAACACGCCGAACACGCCATGCGGGCGGTGGCGCAGCACGGCGTCGCCATCGGCGATCTTGCTTTGCGTGACACCAGTGCGCGCGTTGTACGACTGCACCGAGATATCGATCTTGTTGGCCATGGTAGCCACTTCCGTGCGCGATTCCCACAGCGGTTTGCCCACTTCTTCCGAGATCAGCAGCGCCAGTTCTTCGGCATGTTCCTTCAGCAGGTCGCGAAAGCGCACGCAGATGGCGATGCGCTCCTCCACCGGCGTGTCGGCCCAGCCTTCAAACGCGGCGCGGGCAGCCTGGCAAGCCTGTTCCACCTGCGCTGGTGTCGCTTCCAGGCTGGCCCAGGTCTGCTTGCCATTCGATGGGTCGATGGTGACCAGTTCGCGGCCGCTGCCTGGCAGCCAGGCGCCGTTGATGAAGTTCGATTGCGTGCTATTGAGATCAGGCATGGGGATTCTTCCTCGGGTTGAGTGACAAGGTGCGCACGGTGTCGCCATGGTGGCAACGCAGCAGCTGCAGTTCATCGTCGGACAAGGTCAGCTTGCCGCCGTGCGGATACGCGTTCGTGACGATCATGCGGAAATCCTGTAAATCGGTATTCGATACCAGATAGGGTTCGGCTTCAGCATCATCAGACAGCGCTACAGCGTCAGTCAGCACGGCAGGCATGCTGTCGCGCATGGCACGCAATTCCGACACGCGCGCCTGCAGCACGGGACCGGCGTCGAAAATATCGACATAGCCTTCGAAGTGCAAGCCTTCCTGTTCCAGCAGACGGCGCGCCGGCGCCGTACTCAGATGGACCTTGCCGATCACTTCCTGCGCTTCGTCGGGCAGGTAGGCAACGTACATGGGCTGGCGCGGCATCAGTTCGGCGATGAAGGATTTTTTGCCCAGGCTGGTCAAGTCATCGACGTGGTGGAAATCCATCTTGAAGAAGTGGCGGCCCAGGCCTTCATAAAACGGCGAGCTGCCGTCCGGCGCCTGGTAGCCGCGCATTTCCGCAATCAGCTTTTCCGTGAACAGCTGCGGGAACTGGGCGATGAACAGGAAGCGGCTTTTCGACAGCAGCTTGCCGTTGTTGCCGCTGCGGTAGTCCGGGTGCAAAAACAGCGAACACAGTTCGGTGCTGCCCGTCAGGTCATTCGACAGGTACAGCGTTTCCATGCGCGTAAACACGTCGAGCTCACGGCTGGAATGCACCAGGGTGCCGATACGGTAGTTATAAAACGGCTCTTCCAGGCCGACCGCGCCCTTGATGGCGCACACGCCAGCCAGGCGGCCCGTGTCGGTGTCTTCCATCACGAACATATAGTCGCGCTGGGGCACAGGGATGGTTTCGGCGAACGAGGCGCAGGCGATTTCCAGGCGGTCGCCCAGCATTTTCATGTCTGGCTTGAGGGTGGTCATGCCGGTGCCGACCTGGCTGGCCAGGTCGTACAGGGCATTGAGGTCATTGGCGTTGATGGCGCGTACTACTAGCATAAGATGTCTCCCTTAGATGCGTACGCAAATGACGCTGTCGCCGGCGGACACCGCCAGCGCTTCGAGCAATTCGGCCGGCAAGCCGACCGTGTCCTGCGCTTCGAGCGCATCGCACGTAAACGTCACGGCGCGGAAATTGCGCTCGGCGCCGGAAGCGATCGCATAGTTCACTTTCAAGCCCGTGCGGCTGGGCGCAGCGCCCAGCACGGCGCGGCGCGTGAGCGAACCGGTAAACGAACGCAGTGAATTCTTGTGGGCCTGCAAAATAGGACCGCCATCGAAAATATCGATATAGTCGTCCGCTTCAAAGCCTTCTTCTGTCAGCAAATTGAAGGCCAGTTCGCCGCTCGGGTGGATCTGGCCCATGGCTGCTTGCGCGTCGCCCGGCAGCAGCGGCACATACACGGGGTAATGCGGCATCAGTTCGACGATCAGGGTGCGGTTGCGCGCCCCGCCGATGACTTTTTCGGCATCGAGGAAATCCATCTGGAAGAACTTGCGGCCCAGCGCATCCCAGAATGGTGACTGGCCATCGCTATCCGTGATGCCGGCCAGCGGCACGAAAAAGCGGTCGCCGAAGCGGTGCGGCGCCAGGACGGCAAACAGCAGCCGCGCGCGCGACAGCAAGGCCGCTTCCAGGCCTGCCTGGTCCATATTGCGCACGAAGAAACCGGACAGCTGCGAGTACGCCGTCAACTCGGAACACAGTGTCAGCGCATGTACGCTGTGGCTGATATTGAGGTCGCGCGAGACTTGCTGGATAACGTCGTTGCGGAAGGAAAAATAGGTGCCGTTCGAACCGGCCGAGGCAAAGATGGCGGCCGTGCCGGCAATGCTCTTGTCGAGCAGGGATTCAAGCACGAAGAGATACGACTCTTCGCTGGGGATGTCGACGTGGGCGGCAAACGAGGCGATGGAGCGCTCGACGGAGGCGGCGATTTTCTCGCGCGTCTTCGGCAGGGTATGGACACCCGGCATGGTTACCGCGGCCAGCGCTTCAAGGGCTGCGATATCCGCAATTTCTACCGGACGGACAACATACATGGATACTCCTTCAATGCAGATGATACTGAGGCAAAACCAAGACGGCCCGCAGCCAGGTAACTCAGGCTGCGGGCCGGTGTTATCACTTGAGGATCAGGGCTTACGCCTTGATCAGGCTTTCCACGGCGGCGCGCAGCAGGCGGCCCGCTTCAGCGATCTGTTCGTCCGAGACGATCAGGGCTGGCGCCAGGCGCACCACGTCCATGCCGGCGATCAGCACCATCAAGCCTTGCAGTTCAGCGGCTTTCTGGATGTCTTTCGCGCGGCCTTTATAGGTATCGCTGACAACCAGGCCCAGCAGCAAACCACTGCCACGCACGGCCGAGAACACTTGCGGGTAGTCCGTGATCAAGCCTTGCAGCATGGCGATGGTGGCCACGCTGGCTTCCTTGACGCGGGCCAAAAAGGCTGGCGTGTTGATCGTTTCCAGCACTTTCAGGGCTACGGTAGCGGCCAGCGGGTTACCGCCATAGGTGGTGCCGTGGGTGCCGACGGCCAGGGTTTGCGCCAGGGTTTCGGTGGTCAGCATGGCGCCGATAGGATAACCATTGCCCAGGGCCTTGGCAGCCGTCAGGATGTCTGGCGTGACGCCATAACCCATGTAGGCGAACAGGGCGCCGGTGCGGCCCATGCCGCACTGGACTTCGTCAAAAATCAGCAGGGCGCCGGTCTTGTCGCACAGGGCGCGCAGCTCTTTGAGGAATTCTGGATTGCCAGGCACCACGCCGCCTTCGCCTTGTACTGGCTCGACGATCACCGCGCAGACGTCGTCACCGATGGCGGCGCGCGCTGCTTCGATATCGTTGTAGGCGATGTGATTGATTTCTTGCGGCAGCGGCTCGAAGCCTTCCGTGTACTTGGCCTGGCCGCCAACGGACACCGTGAACAGGGTGCGGCCGTGGAAGGAGCTGAAGCACGAGATGATGCGCGATTTATGCGCGCCAAACTTGGTGTGCGCATATTTGCGCGCCAGTTTCAGGGCTGCTTCATTGGCTTCCGCGCCGGAATTGCAGAAAAACGCGCGGTCGGCGAAGGTCGCTTCCGTCAGCGCTTGCGCCAGGCGCAGCACTGGCTCATTGGTGTAGCCGTTGCCCAAATGCCACAGCGAGTTGATTTGCTTGGTCAAGGCATCGACCAGCACCGGATTGCAGTGGCCCAGGCTGGTCACGGCGATACCGGAAGTGAAATCGAGGTAATGCTTGCCGGCCTGGTCCCACAGGTCCAGGCCAGCGGCACGCACCGGCACCATGGCGGCGGGAGCGTAGGTAGGCACCAGGAACTGGTCAAAGGTTTCCCGGGTGACTGGGCGCGCGGTTACGGTCGAATCAAGCTTGGCATTCATAGCATTTCCCCATCAGTATGTTAGGTACTCCCGCAGCTACGACAGCTACGCGTGTACGGCATTATAAAAAGCGGGATGCTAAAACTCTTTTGAATCTGCGACAAGGATTTTCACAATTGATCACGGCTTCACATGGGCGGCATCAGCTTTCTTTGCCGCTCCTCGCGCGGCGTATTGCCAAACAAGGTGCCAAAGGCCGTGGAAAAGTGCGATCCCGACGAGAAACCGCACATCAGTCCCACTTGCACGATGGAATAATGTGTATCGAGCAATAATTGACGCGAACGCTGCAGCCGCAGCTCCAGGTAGTAGCGCGACGGCAGGCTGCCCAGGTATTGCTTGAACAGCCGCTCCAGCTGGCGCCGCGACAAGCCCACCAGACTGGCGATGTCGTCCGTCGACAAGGGCTCTTCAATATTGGCTTCCATCAAGGTCACCGCTTCCGACAATTTCGGCTGCAGCAGGCCGAAACGCGCTTGCAAGGCTACGCGTTGGCGCTCTTCCTTGCCGCGCACCTTGTCCACGCACAAGGCTTCCTTGATCAGCGCCTGCACGTCGGCGCCAAACACGGTCTCGATCAGGGTCAGGGCAAAGTCGATGCTGGCCGCGCCACCGCAGCAGGTGATATGGGGGCCATCGATATCGAACAGATGCGGTGTCAAGATGGCCCGTTCGGCCTTGGCTTCCGCGTCGGCGTACAAGGCCCAGGGCAAGGCGATCCGCACGCCATCCATCACGCCCGCGTCGGCCAGCCACAGCACGGCCGCGCCCACGCCGCCCCAGAACGGCGCCGAACGGCAGCGTTCGATCACGGCCCGGCATAGTTCAGGACGCAAGGGCGTTTCCGTTTCATCGGCCACCAGCAGCGCGATATGCCAGTTGCCGCCCTGCCCGGCTACCTGCTCCGGCGTGCGGATATCGAGTTGCAGCGCGTCCGGCCCCAACGCACGTGCGCACAGGCGCAGCGGCTGCACCAGACCCGCCCAGGTGATCGATTCGGCATCGCCGGCATGGATCAGCAACAGTCGCAAAGGTTTGTCGAGGCCGATACGGGCAAGGTTAGCGAAGGACATCGGCAGGGGCAGGTCGGGGCAATGGCTAGGGTCCGGCTATGATACTCGGGTTCGCACCATTTTGGACCACGGAGTTCTTGATTGCCATACCCGTCATACGCGCGGCCGGGTGTCCCGGAAAAAAACGGGGCGGAAGGATATAATCATGGCCTATGGGTGAACGATATTTAAAAAGTATCCGGCTGCTGGCCGAATGCATGCAAGACTTCGAACGCTTTGCGAGCGACTTCGTGCGCGGGTATGGCTTGACGCATGCACAATTCGATATCATCGCCACGCTGGGCAACACCAGCGGCATGTCCTTCAAGGAACTGGGCCAGAAAACCCTGATCACCAAGGGCACGCTGACGGGTGTGGTCGACCGGCTCGAGCAAAAGGGATTAGTCGTCAGGAAGCGCTGTACGCGCGACAAGCGCTTATACTTCGTGCGCCTGAGCTGCGAGGGTGAAAGCCTGTTTAACGAGGTCTTCCCCAAGCTGACCAAGCAAGGTCAGGGTTTATTTACCGGCTACACAGAAGACGACTTTGTCCGCCTGGAAACAACCCTGGCGGGACTGAAACATGCTATCGCCAATAGCCGTAGCTGACAACGTATCAAACAGACTCAGATTCAAACAAGACAAAGGAAACCAAGTTGAAAACCACCCTGCTCGACGGCAAAAAACCGGCACATTTCGATAAACACATCATCGGCAACCTCTTGCTCAACGCCAGCACGCCGGAACTGGTACGCCAGGAAAAACTGATCATCGGCGTGCGCAATGAAGATGGCGAAATCTACCGCCTGATCGGTGCAACCAAACACAACAGCTTCATGAACGCCGTCGAAGAACTGTTCGACCTGGGCCTGACGGATGAGCTTGAAGGCAGCGACGAACTGGTCGAAGGCTGCGACGCAATCTTCAGCGAAGCTAACTAAATAGCAACAAAAATAGTAATACTGCAAAAATGGGCATCCCGTGCTGAGCGCGGCATGCCCATTTTTTCGTTAACGGGGCAGTTACTGCCTGCGGACAGGCTGTTTGCGAAAAGATCACATTTAAAAAGTTCTGTGAAGAAATATTGCGAGTATAATTTTTTCAATGAACAGACTCGACGCCTTTACAAGCATCGCCGCACAAGCTGCTCGTGGCGAGCTGACCTTCCCTGCCAATGTGGATGCCTCGCTGAAATTACAGCAGGCGCTGGCCGATCCCGATTGCCATATCGAGGCGGCAGCCAAGCTGGTGCAGGCCGACCCGCTGCTGGCCGCGCGTACGGTGGCGATCGCCAATTCGGTGGCGTTCAACCGTTCGGGCAATGAAATCACCAGCGTGCGCAATGCCGTGCAGCGCCTCGGCGTGCGCACCTTGCAATCGGTGGTGGCCTCGCTGATCGTGCGCCAGCTGGGCAGCACCATCAGCGACCCGCTGCTGCAGGCCAAGGCCAACCAGTTGTGGGAGCATACGGCCCACGTGGCGGCGCTGTCGCAAGTGATCGCGCGCCGTGTGACCAAAGTCGACCCGGATACGGCGCTGTTTGCCGGCATCGTGCATGAAGTGGGCGGCTTTTATCTGCTGTCGCGCGCAGCCGAGTTTCCCGGCATTCTGGACGGCGACCCGCATGACTGGGTCGAACACGGCGAACAAGCGATCGGCCATGGCGTGCTGACCAAATTGAAAGTGCCGGAAGCCGTGATGCAGGCCATCACCTCGCTATGGGAAGGCTTGCGCGCGATTCCCCCCGAATCGCTGGGCGACACCCTGCTGCTGGCCAACGACCTGGCGCCGGTCGCCTCCCCCCTCAATGAAAGCCCGGCCGCCATCGCCGTGCGGGCCGCCCGCGCCGCCCGTAGCATCGATTGCGTGATCGGCGACGACGCCACCTTGTCGAGTATCCTGGCCGAGTCGGACGACGAGGTGCAATCGCTGCTCAAAGTGCTGATGCACTAATCTGGCTTTAGCTCATCCTTGGACGGTACTGGCGCTGGTACCGGCTTGACTGTCTCCACGATCAGCACATGCTTGTCCACCGCCTTGGTCCGCTGCTGTTGCTGGACGACTTGCGTGGCGATAGCGCGGGTACTCAACAGCGGTTTGGGGTGGCGTGGCGTGAACATGGCATTCCGGCTTGAATGAAGGTGCGATCCACATGTGGCGCACTTATCAAACTTTCAAGCCTATAAGCTCCGATTTGAAGACAAAAAAAACCCGCTCGAAAGCGGGTAAAGTCCAAAGCTAGGGATGTCCTGAAAGAGACAGCCCTATCTTATGCGCGCCAAACGGCCGTCTCCGTGCGTTGGCACACTTAGCGCATACATTCATGCTGGAATCGGGGTCGCTTTCGTTGCTTGCCAGGCCAGCAGATGCTGGTACTGCGCCAGCGGCAAGTTGAGGCGCTCGCTGTACATCAACGGCGCGGCCACGCCAAAATCAGCCAGGCTCAAGCTATCGCCGCACAGCCATTCACGCCCCGCCAGGTAAGCGTCGGGGACTGTTGCGCAGATATGGCAGACATGCGGTGGTGATACAAAGGCATGACGCACACACCGGTCTGTGTAGAAAAGGCCATTGTAGAATCTGGGACTGACAGTTTTTGTCAGTCACTTCAATCCTCCGGCTTAATGTCATATTTATCACGCCAAACCTTCAAGAGCGCATGGCGGCGCGTGGGATAACGCTCGCAGCTGTCCACGCTGGCCACACTGGCAATACGGTCGATGCGGAAGTGGCGGTAGTCGCCGCGTAATTCGCACCAGGCAGCTAGCAAGCGCTTGCCTTCAAAATACGCCAGGGCAAATGGCCACACGGTGCGCTCGGTGGCTGCACCGTGCTCATCGGCATAGCCGAGGGTGATTTTCTGCTCGTGGCGGATGGCTTCGCGGACCGGCTGCACAAAGCGGTCGGCCACCTCGCTGCCATCGGCGGGCCGGCCCAGCGGCACCCACAAGCTGGTGCCCGCCATGCTGTCGCGCAAATCGCTGGGTGAAGCGGCGGCGATCTTGGCCAGCGCATTATTGGCGGCCTGCGCCAGCCCCGCATCGCCCTGGCGCCGCACCCAACGGGCGCCCAGTACCAAGGCTTCGAGTTCGTCGGCGCCAAACATCAGCGGCGGCAGGAAAGCTCCCCGGCGCAGCACATAACCGATGCCCGCCTCGCCCTGCAGCGGCGCGCCCAATTCGGCCAGGGTCTGGATATCGCGGTAAATGGTGCGCTCCGATACGCCCAGTTGCTGCGCCAGCGCGGCAGCCGTCACCGGCACGCGTTTGCCGCGCATGGCATCCATCAGCAGAAATAAACGGCCGCTACGGCTCATGAAACGCTCGCTTCCTGATTACTTACAACACCTAAAAAATCGTAGCGAGCGGAAGGCAGAGGTGGCTGAGAAGCGGAGCCGTACGAAGTACGGGCCCGCCGAGGCGGTGAGCATCGCAGGCCGCCTATCCCGACGCGCAGTAGATTTTGTTAGGTGTTCTGAATAAAAAATGCCGCCCGGCTTGCGCGGGGCGGCATCGCTATGGCCTCGAGCGCTTAGACTACGGCGCCGTCGGTTTCATCTTTTTCCTTGACCGGCTTGATCAAGTCTTCGCGCTTCACACCCAGCCACATGGCGATGGCAGCAGCGACGAACACCGACGAGTAAATACCGAAGCAGATACCGATCGTCAGCGCCACGGCGAAATAATGCAGGGTCTGGCCGCCGAAGAACAGCATCGACAGCACCATCATCTGGGTACAGCCGTGGGTAATGATGGTACGCGAAATGGTGCTGGTGATCGCGTTATCGATCACTTCATGCACGGTTGCCTTGCGCTGCTTGCGGAAGTTTTCACGGATACGGTCAAAAATAACCACCGATTCGTTGACCGAGTAACCGAGCACGGCCAGGATCGCCGCCAGCACCGTCAGCGAGAATTCCCACTGGAAGTAGGCGAAGAAGCCCAGGATGATGACCACGTCATGCAAGTTGGCGAAAATGGCGGAGACTGCGTATTTCCACTCGAAGCGGATGGCCAGGTAAATCATCACGCCGATGATCACCATCACCAGTGCGTTCAAGCCGTTTTGCGCCAGTTCCTCGCCCACTTGCGGGCCGACGAATTCCACTTTCTGCAGGTCGACCGATTCATTGCCGGCCGCATCCAGACAAGCGTTCTTGACGACGTGCTCGCCTTTGTCGGTCACCGTATCGATACCCTTGGTGGTGCCGTTTTCAGCCTTGCACAGGGCGTCGAAGACGCGCAGCGAGGTGTTGGCGGCGCTGACGTCTTTTTCTACCGGCAGGCGTATCATCACGTCGCGCGCCGTATCGAAGCTGGTCACGCCCGGCTCTTCGTAGCCCATGCCGATCAGGGTGTTACGGATGCCTTCGAGGTTGGCCGCTTTCGGGTACTTGACCTCCATCACGGTGCCGCCCTTAAATTCCACGGACAGGTGCAAGCCCTTGTGCACCAGGAAGAATACGGCGGCAACAAAGGTAAGGGCCGAAATCACGTTGAAAATCAACGCATGGCGCATGAAGGGAATATCTTTTTTGATCCGGAAAAATTCCATGAAATCCTCTGTATTCTGTTCTGTGCGTCCGGTGGCTGTGCCACCGGACGCTATCGCTTTGACGCTATTGAGTGAGTCTGGCTGGTGGCTTACTTGCCGGTGATGCCAGGCACCCAGACCGTGCCGATCGACAGCGTGGTCAGCTTTTTCTTGCGGCCATACCAGAGGTTGACCACGCCGCGCGACACGAAGACGGCGGAGAACATCGAGGTCAGGATACCCAGGCAGTGCACCACGGCAAAGCCGCGCACCGGACCGCTACCGAAGGCCAGCAAGGCTACGCCGACGATCAGGGTAGTCACGTTCGAATCCAGAATCGTGGCCCAGGCGCGGTCGAAACCGGCCGAAATGGCGGCCTGCGGCGTACTGCCGGCACGCAGCTCTTCGCGGATACGTTCGTTAATCAGCACGTTGGCGTCAATCGCCATACCGAGCGCCAGCGCAATCGCGGCGATACCTGGCAAGGTCAGGGTCACCTGGATCATCGACAGCAAGGCGATCAGCAGCAACAGGTTGCAAGCCAGGGCCAGCACGCTGAAGGCGCCGAACATCATGTAGTAGATGATCATGAACACAGCGATCGCGAGGAAGCCGTACATGGTCGAATGCAAGCCCTTGGCGATGTTTTCAGCGCCCAGTTGCGGTCCGATGGTGCGTTCTTCGATGACCGTCATCGGTGCCGACAGCGCGCCCGAACGCAGCAGCAGCGCCAGTTCATTGGCGTTTTCAGCGCCGCCCATGCCGGTGATCTGGAAGCGCGAACCGAGTTCTTGCTGAATGGTCGCGACCGACAGGACTTCAGGCTTGCCTTTTTCGAACAGCACGATGGCCATGCGTTTGCCCACGCGTTCGCGGGTCGCTTCACGCATCTTGCGGCCGCCGTCGCCGTTCAGGTCAATCGATACGGCCGCTTGCTGGTTCTGGTCGAAGCTGGCCGTAGCGCTGGAAATATAGTCGCCCGTCAGGATCACGTCTTTCGACAGCACCACAGGGACGCCCTTGCCGACGGTGAACAATTCCGAGTTGAACGGGATCGCGCTCGACAGTTCGGTACCAGGCACGATGGTTTCATCGACCAGGCGTACTTCCAGCGTAGCCGTGCGGCCGATAATGGCTTTGGCGCGGGCCACATCTTGCACGCCAGGCAATTGCACCACGATGCGGTCCGCACCTTGCTGCTGGATCAACGGTTCGGCCACGCCCAGTTCGTTAACGCGCTTGGACAAGGTCGAGATATTTTGTTTCACACCTTCGTCGAGCGTCGATTTCAGGGCGGCCGGTTTCAGGCTGACGATCAGTTTCAAGTCGCTGCCATCGCCTGCGTCGGCAAATACCAGGTCTTGCATCTGGTCGGACAGCAGGTTTTTGGCTTTCAGACGCGTATCGGCGTCGCGGAAGCTGATTTCAATATTGTCGCCCACGCGTGCAATGCCGGCGTGACGGATATTCTTGTCACGCAACAGGCTGCGCGCGCCGGACTGGATGCCTTGTACTTTTTTGGTCAATACAGCTTTGCTGTCGACCTGCATCAGGAAATGCACGCCACCACGCAAGTCCAGGCCCAGGAACATCGGCAAGGCATGCAGTTTTTGCATCCATTTCGGGGTATTGGCTTGCAAGTTGACCGTGACCACATAGGTCGGATCGCTAGGATCTGTATTCAGATCTTTTTCCAATACCGATTTGGCCTTGAACTGGGTATCGGGATCGGCGAAGCGCACACGCACCGAAGCGAGGTTGCCAACGCCGTCGAAGGTTGCACCTTCCGAGTTGACATTCTCTTTCGTCAATATTTGCTCGACTTGCGCCGTCAGATCGCTCGTCACTTTGACAGTCGACTTGGCACTGGTCACTTGCAGTGCCGGTGATTCACCGAAATAATTGGGTGCCGTGTACAGTGCGCCCAGGAACAAGGCGACGGCAATGATGATGTATTTCCAGGCAGGGTAGCGATTCATATTGATTCAGCGTTCAGTGTTGAGCGTCGGAGGCGTCGCGTAGGGCGGCGGATGGCCGCCCTGGTCAGTCATTACGATAGCAATGGAAACGTAAGGACAGCGAAGAATTACAGTGCCTTCAGGGTACCTTTTGGCAACAAAGTGGTGATCGAGCTTTTTTGCACCAGAACTTCGGTGCCGCTGGCCACTTCGATGGTGACATAGGTGTCGACGACCTTGACAACACGGCCCAGCAAGCCGCCGGCGGTCACGACTTCGTCACCCTTGGCCAGCGCGTCCATCATTGCCCTTTGCTCTTTGGCGCGTTTTTGCTGTGGGCGGATCATCAGGAAATACATGACCACGAACATCAATACCAGCGGCAGGAAGCTGGTCAGGTTGCCGCCGAGGCCCAGGGCTTCGGTAGGGGCTTGCGCGTAAGCGTTGGAAATGAATAACACGGTGACTCCAGTTCTAATCAGTTTGAAAAATAGCGCTGTATTCTAGCATTGGCTTATTACGCCATACCCTTATTTGCAGGCATGGCAGCTTTAAATGGGGCTAAAAATGCATTATGCAATGCTTTCTCGCCCTCACCAAGCGTCAACTTGATACTAAATTATCATTGCCTTGCTATTAACTCAGGCGCCACGGGCCCGTTCCGCATGGAATTGCAGGGTAAATGCATGGAAACGGTCTTCATCGAGCGCTTCACGCATCTGACGCATCAAGTCCAGGTAGTAATGCAGATTATGGATAGTATTCAAGCGCGCACCGAGAATTTCCTTGGAGCGGTGCAAGTGATGCAGGTAAGCACGCGAGAAATTGCGGCAGGCGTAGCAACTGCAGGTTTCATCGAGCGGCGCCTGGTCTTCCTTGTATTTGGCATTCTTGATCTTGATGTCGCCAAAGCGGGTAAACAGCCAGCCATTACGGGCATTGCGGGTCGGCATCACGCAATCGAACATGTCGATGCCGTTCGAAACTCCGGCCACCAGGTCTTCCGGCGTGCCCACGCCCATCAGATAATGGGGCTTGTTGGCAGGCAGGCGCGGACCGACGTGGGCCAGCATGCGCATCATGTCTTCCTTCGGCTCGCCAACGGACAGGCCGCCGATGGCCAGGCCAGGGAAATCAATCTCTTCCAGCTTGGCCAGCGATTCGTCGCGCAGCATTTCATACATGCCGCCCTGCACGATGCCGAACAGCGCATTCGGATTTTCACCACGGTGGAATTCATCTTTCGAGCGCTGCGCCCAGCGCAGGGACATGCGCATCGATTTCGCCGCTTCTTCGATGGTGGCCGGACGGCCTTGAATCTCATACGGCGTGCATTCGTCGAATTGCATGACGATGTCGGAATTCAAGACGCGCTGCACCTGCATCGATACTTCTGGCGACAAGAACAGTTTATCGCCATTGATCGGCGAATTGAAATACACGCCCTCTTCCGTGATCTTGCGCATGGCGCCCAGCGAAAACACCTGGAAACCACCGGAATCGGTCAGAATCGGCTTGTTCCAGCCCATGAAACCATGCAAGCCGCCGAATTTCTCCATGACGGTGTTGCCTGGACGCAACCAAAGGTGAAAAGTGTTGCCAAGAATAATCTGCGCATCGATCTCATTGAGTTCCAGCGGCGACATGGCTTTGACGGAGCCGTAAGTGCCCACTGGCATGAAGATCGGCGTCTGCACGACGCCATGGTTCAATTTCAAGGTGCCACGGCGTGCATTGGTCAGGCCGCTCGTGTCAGTCTTGAGTAGGGTAAATTCGAGCATGCGGTTTCTTTCTTATTTTGTCGGGTTCAAGCGATAGAGTTTAAATTCAGCGGAAACGGGAGCGGAGAACGCGATTGCGTGGTCAGCAGCATCGCATCGCCATAACTGAAGAAACGGTAGTTTTGTGCGATCGCATGCGCGTAGGCGCTGCGGATCGGCTCGTAGCCTGCAAAGGCCGACACCAGCATCAGCAGGGTCGATTTCGGCAAATGGAAGTTGGTGATCAGGCGCGTGACGGTTTTAAACGCGTAGCCAGGCGTGATGAACAGGGCCGTATCGGCGCTGCCAGCCACCAGTTGCCCCGTTTGCGAAGCCGATTCCAGCGCGCGCAGGCTGGTGGTACCGACTGCCACCACGTCGCGGTCTGCCAGTTGCGCGGCACGTACGGCGTCCACGGTTTCCTGCGGCAGGGTGTACCACTCGGTATGCATCTTGTGTTCGCTGAGCACTTCGGTGCGCACGGGCTGGAAGGTGCCGGCGCCCACGTGCAGGGTCACATAGGCGAAATTGACGCCCTTGGCCTTCAGCTGGTCGAGCAGGGCCTGGTCGAAATGCAGGCCGGCCGTCGGCGCAGCCACGGCGCCCGGCACTTTATTGAACACCGTCTGGTAACGCGTTTCATCGAATTCATCCGCATCGTGCTCGATATACGGCGGCAGCGGCAAACGGCCATGCGCCTCGATCAGTTCAAACACATCGGCATCGAAGTGCAGGGTAAAAAATTCGCCGGCGCGCTGGCCTACCGTCACATCGAAGGCGTCGGCCAGGCGGATGCGGCAGCCCGGTGGCGGCGATTTCGAGGCGCGCACCTGGGCCAGCACAGTGCGGTCATCGAGCACGCGCTCGACCAGCGCCTCGATCTTGCCGCCGCTTTCCTTGACGCCAAAGAAACGCGCCTTGAGCACGCGGGTGTTGTTCATCACCAGCAGGTCGCCCGCCTGTAGCAGGCCGACGATGTCGGCAAACTGGCGGTCCACCAGGGTCTCGCCGTCCAGATGCAAGAGGCGCGACGCACTGCGTTCGGCCAACGGAGTTTGCGCAATGTTTTCTTGCGGCAAATTGAAATCGAAATCGGAGAGCGAATACATGCGTTTTGCTTCAAAAAGTACGTGAAAATGATTAGAAATGCGCAACTGACCATCTGGCACTATACTGTGTGCCTATACAGGCATTACAATAATCAGCCGCAAGATCATCTGATCGCGGTACGCCAGGGATGTGCCGGACAACCCTCTATTTTACGCTAGCGGCGCCAAAACCTTGCATATGCCCGATTCTAAGTCCGATCCTAAGCCCGACCTTCCCCCCGCAGCCAAGCCCGCCGCCAAGCCGAAAGCCGCCAAAAAGGTGGTCACTACGGAAAGCCGGCTGGCAAAACTGGGCTTGCGCACCGATATGGACCTGGTGCTGCACTTGCCGATGCGCTATGAAGACGAGACCAAGGTTTACACCATACGCGACGCCTGCCAGCACGGCGGCGAATCGTGGCAGGTCGAAGGCGTGGTCACCAAGTGCGAAGTCAATTTCAAGCCGCGCAAGCAATTGCTGGTAACCATCGCCGATGAAACGGGCAATCTGCTGCTGCGTTTCATGAATTTTTATGGCAGCCAGGTCAAGCAACTGGCCGAAGGCACGCGTGTGCGGGCCAGGGCCGAACTCAAACATGGCTTCTTTGGCGCAGAAATGGTGCACCCGACCTACAAGGTCGTCAACGAGGGAGCACCGCTGCCGACCGCCCTGACGCCCGTGTACCCGTCGGGCGAAGGCTTGTCGCAGCACGTCTTGCGGCGCGAGATCGCCGACGCCATGCGCCGCATCGACTGGCAAGATACTTTACCGGACCAGTTGCTGCGCGAGATGCAGCTGTCGCCCTTCCAGGCCGCCGTGCGCCTGCTGCACTATCCGCCGCAAGCTATCGATGAAAGCGCACTGATGGACCGCTCGCACCCGGCCTGGGTACGCATGAAGTTCGATGAACTGCTGGCCCAGCAACTGTCGCTGAAACGCGCCCAGCGCGCGCGCCGCTCGAAAGGGGCGGCCGCCCTACCCGTGATCGGCGCCCTGTCGCAAACGTTCCAGGCAGCCTTGCCGTTCAAGCTGACGGGTGCACAGGCACGCGTGCTCGATGAAATCCGCGCCGACCTGCGCCAGCCCTACCCGATGCAGCGGCTGCTGCAGGGCGATGTCGGCAGCGGCAAGACGGTGGTGGCGGCCCTGTCGGCCACGCAAGCGATCGACAGCGGCTTTCAGGCCGCGCTGATGGCGCCCACCGAAATCCTGGCAGAACAGCATTTCCGCAAGATCGCCGCCTGGATGGAACCCTTGGGCGTGAAAGTAGCCTGGCTGACGGGCAGCCTGAAGAAAAAGGAAAAGACGGCGGCGCTGGCCCTGATCGAATCGGGCGAAGCGCAGCTGGTGATCGGCACGCATGCGCTGATCCAGGATAACGTACAGTTCGCCAAACTGGGCCTGGTGATCGTCGACGAGCAGCACCGCTTCGGCGTGGGCCAGCGCCTGACCCTGCGCAACAAGGGCGACAGCGCGGCCGTGCCGCACCAGCTGATGATGTCGGCCACGCCGATCCCGCGCACCCTGGCCATGACCTATTACGCCGATCTGGAAGTGTCGGTGATCGACGAGCTGCCGCCCGGCCGCAGCCCGATTGTCACGCGCGCCATCGACCAGAACCGGCGCGACGAAGTGATCGCCCGCGTGTATGCGGCCGCGCTGGAAGGCAGGCAAGTGTACTGGGTTTGCCCGCTGATCGAAGAATCGGAAGCGCTGCAGCTGCAAACGGCGACCGACACCTACATGATGCTGGCCGAAGCCCTGCCCGCGCTGCAGGTGGGCCTGGTGCACGGCCGGCTGAAACCGGCGGAAAAACAGGAAGTGATGGACGCCTTCATCGCTGGCCACTTGCACGTGCTGGTGGCCACCACCGTGATCGAGGTGGGCGTGGACGTACCCAATGCCTCGCTGATGGTGATCGAACACGCCGAGCGTTTCGGCTTGTCGCAGCTGCACCAGCTGCGCGGGCGCGTGGGCCGCGGTTCGGCGGCCAGCGTCTGTTTGCTGCTATACCAGGGACCACTGGGCGGCGTGGCGCGCCAGCGTTTGATGACCATGCGAGAAACCACGGACGGCTTTGAAATCGCCCGCCGCGACCTGGAAATCCGCGGCCCCGGCGAATTTCTCGGCGCGCGCCAGTCCGGCCAGGCCATGCTGCGCTTCGCCGACCTGGAAACAGACCAATGGCTGGTCGACCAGGCGCGCGACGTGGCCCACGACCTGCTGCACGACAGCTCGCCCGCCAGCGCCGCCGTGGTGGAAACGCATCTGGCGCGCTGGCTGGGCAACAAGGAAGAGTTTTTGAAGGTCTGAACGACCCGCCTTACATGCACAGCCACAGCCGGTTCGCCAGGTCGAACATGAAGTCCGGCCGCAGATACGCCATGAAAATCACGGCCAGCAGTACAGCGCCAATCACACGCCATAACCAGACGCGCCTGCTTGCCATTATGCAGCCACCGCGCCGCGCTTGACGGCTCGTTCATCGATGGGCAGATTGATCAGCGCGGCCAGGAGACCCAGGCCGATGGTGATCATCCAGACCACGTGGTAGCTACCTTGCTGTTCATACAGATACCCGCCCAGCCAGGCGCCCAGGAAGCTGCCCACCTGGTGCGAAAAGAACACCAAGCCAGCCAGCATCGACAGGTGTTTCACGCCGAAGATGCCGGCGATGATGCCATTCGTCAGCGGCACGGTCGACAGCCACAACAACCCCATGCCGGCAGCGAACAGGTACACCGACCACGCTGACACGGGCGCCAGCAGGAAGAGCGCAATGATGGCAGCACGGATCACGTAAATGGCCGACAGCAGATGGCGCTTGGCGATTTTCCCACCGAGCTTGCCCGCATAGTAGGAACCGATAATATTGAACAAGCCGATCAGCGCCAGCGCGGTAACGGCGATATTCGGATTGATCAAACCCTGGTCCTTCAGGTAGGCGGGCAAGTGCACGCCGATGAACACCAGCTGGAAACCACAGACGAAATACCCGGTCAGCAGCAGCCAGAACGAGCGGTTGCCGACCGCTTCGCCAAATGCAGATGCGACGCTTTGCTGCGGCCCGGCGCCATGCGTGACGGGTGGCTCACGCAAATAAAACGCCATCGGCACCATCGCCAGCACCACCAGCGCGGCCAGCACGTAAAACGCGGATTGCCAGCCCACTGCAGCAATCAGCTGCTGTTCGACCGGCATCATCAGGAACTGGCCGAAGGAGCCGGCCGCCGAGGAAATGCCGAAAGCCCAGGAGCGCTGCTCGGGCGGCGCGCTACGGCCGACGATGCCGCTGATGGCGCCAAACGCCGTGCACGCCAGGGCCAGGCCGATGAAGACGCCCGAACCGATGATGAACAAGGTGGGCTGGGTCACGAGCGCCATCCACAACAAACCCGCCATATAGCTGAAGGCGCCGAAAATGACGATGCGCATGGTGCCGTAGCGGTCGGCGGCCATGCCGGCAAACGGGCCGAATACACCCCACATCAGGTTTTGCATGGCAAGCGCCAGCGAATAGGTTTCGCGCGTCCAGCCATGGGCTAAAGAAATCGGCTGCATCCAGAAGCCCAGGCCATGGCGCACGCCCATGGCGAGTGTCAGCACGACGCCGCTGGCGATTAACACTGTTTTCAGGCTGGGACGGCTAGAGAGTGTGGTCATCATCGCTCCGTTCAAGCCTGGTCGGCGCTGTAGACCAGGCCGATCTGGCCGCGCATGGCGTCGAGATTGGCCATCAGCGCCACGCTCTCATCGTGCGGCATGATGGGGCTTTCCAGCAGGCCGGCGCGGATGCAGCGCATGGCCTCGATGGCTTCATGCGTATAACCATTGCCGGTAAACGGCGTATCGATCACCCGGCGTTCACCATCCATCGGTTCGACGATCAAATGGTCCGGCCGATAAAAACGGTTCGGCAAGCGGACGCGGCCCAGCGAGCCGGAAATCGTCATTTCCGTCGGCGTCAGCGTACGCACGCTGCAGGCGCACGAGGAAGTGCCGCCGCCTGCATGACGCAGTGAAAACACCACTTGCTCATCGACGCCGGTGGCGCCCATTTCAGCGAGTGCCTGCACTTGCGACACGGGGCCAAGAAAGAAGGCCGCCATCGACAAGGGATAAATGCCGACGTCGAGCAAGGCGCCGCCGCCCAGGTCAGGGTTGAACATGCGGTGTTCGGGCGGGAAGGTGGCCACAAAGCCGATATCGGCCTGTATTTGGTGCACCAGACCGATCTCGCCGCTGGCGATGATGCGTTTGGCTTCCTGCGCGGCCGGCAGGAAGCGGCTCCACATGGCTTCCATCAAAAACAGCTTTTTCTCGCGCGCCAGCGCCACCACGGCTTGCGCTTGGCGCGCATGCATGGTGAACGGTTTTTCGCACACAACATGCTTGCCTGCGGCTAGGCACATCAGGGCATTTTCTGCGTGCTGGGTGTGCGGCGTGGCGATGTAGATCACGTCCACGTTGACATCGTCGGCCAGCGCCTGGTAAGACGCATGGCGATGTTCGATATCGAATTCGGCGCCGAAAACCTGGGCGCCATCACTGCTGCGCGAAGCCACCGCCACCAGTTGCGCACCCGGCGCATCGCGCAAGCCTTCTGCCATCGCACGAGCGATCTTGCCCGTGCCAAGAATACCCCAGCGTATCACTTTATCCATGCCTGTCTCCCCGGTTCTGTCGCCGCTGCGCGGCTTGTTTTAATTGGACGGATCAAGACTTGCGTTTCGCCCTGAACACCGCCGTATCGTTATAAAAATCATCGTCCTGCCCATCGCACCAGCCGGGCAGGCCCAGCACGGGCAAGGGGGTAAAATCTGCCGTGCTCAAACCTTGCTGCGCGAGGTCTTGCGCTACACGCTGATCGAGCCAGGTGCGCCGTGCGGCGCAGTCCAGTGCAAAATAGGCGTCGCCAGCAAAAACCACGCGCGTATGCGCGGTGATGGCCTTGTAGGGCGTCACCAGTTTTTCCATCAGCGCGTGACCGAACAGCCAGACTTCGGCGTCGCCGCCTGCTGCAAATTTGTCGCGCTGGTCAATAAAAGCGCTGCGCCAGTCATGCCCGCGCAAAGCCTGTTCCAATGCGCGGCCAGCGTCGCTGTCACGCAGCACCAGCAAGGCAGAATTTTCATCAAAAATCGTGGCACCATCGCGCGCCGGTCCACGCGATTTACCGACGCCGGACAGGGCGATCTGCGCCGCCTGCAAGGCGTTCAACTGCCGTTTGATAAGGGGAAAAGTCAGCCATACGAGCGCATTGAAAAAATCGTGCAGATTGTCGCGCGTGGGCACGCCACCCGTGGCGCCGATGAATTCTTCATACGCCACGCCTTCGGGCAAATCGCTTTGCGGCACGAAGCCCAGCGGCAAGCCAGCGGGATTGCGCAAATCGAGCGCGCGCGCCTGCAGGTTGAGCGCGGTGATCACCGTGTCGCGCTGCAGGTCCAGCCGGCCCCGCGCCGGCAGCACCGAGGCATACCAGGGGCGGGTCCAGTCTATCGATGGCAGCATCGGTCCTTACACCATCTTCCAGTTGATTTGCTCGCCTGCGTTGAGCGGGATGACATGGCTGTCGCCCATCGGCAGCGATGCTGGCAAGGTCCAGCTTTCGCGCTTCAAGGTGATGGTGTCCGTGTTGCGCGGCAGGCCGTAGAAGGCCGGGCCGTGGAAGCTGGCGAAACCTTCGAGCTTATCGAGCGCGCCTGCCCGTTCAAACGCTTCGGCATACAGTTCCATCGCGTGCAAGGCCGTGTAGCAGCCAGCACAGCCGCAGGCCATTTCCTTGGCGCCCTGCGCATGCGGCGCCGAATCGGTGCCCAGGAAGAAGCGCTCATCGCCGCTGACGGCTGCCGTCATCAGCGCAAGGCGGTGTTCTTCGCGCTTCAGGATAGGCAGGCAATAGTAGTGGGGGCGAATGCCGCCCTTGAAAATCTCGTTGCGGTTGTACAGCAGGTGATGGGCCGTGATGGTAGCGGCGATCGGACCTTCCGCCTCGGCCACGTACTGCGCCGCGTCCTTGGTGGTGATGTGCTCGAACACTACCGACAGGGCCGGGAAGGCGCTGCGCAACGGACGCATCACACGTTCGATGAAGACGGCTTCGCGGTCGAAAATATCGATTTCAGGGTCCGTCACTTCGCCATGCACCAGGAAAGGCATGCCCACTTCCTGCATCACTTCCAGCACCTTGTAGCAGTTTTTCAAATCCGTCACGCCGAGGTCGGAATTGGTGGTGGCACCGGCCGGATACAGTTTCACGGCTTGCACCACGCCGCTGTCCTGGGCGCGGCGAATTTCATCGGGCGAGGTGTTGTTCGTCAGGTACAGCACCATCAGCGGATCGAACTGCACGCCTGCCGGCACGGCAGCCAAAATGCGCTCGCGGTAGGCGATGGCGTCGGCCGTGGTGGTGACAGGCGGCTTCAGGTTAGGCATGACGATGGCGCGGCCGAACTGGCGCGCGCTGTGCGGCAGCACGCTGGCCATGGTGGCGCCATCGCGCAAATGCAAATGCCAGTCGTCTGGACGGGTGATGGTGATACTGTCAGGGGTTTGCTCGGGTGTGGACATGGCGGCTGCTCTTAGGCTGTCATTGCGGATACCGCCATTTTACCAGTCACCGGGCCGCCGTACCCATGACCCCGATGCCTAGACCAGGGCCAGTTTCAGGTGTCCGATGGCATTTTTGGCAGGTTTGATGCGGATCTCGATGTCGTAGCCGAGACGGTTCAAACAATCCATCAGCTTGCGTTCCGACAAACCCGAGAAATCGCCACGCAGCATGCCCGACACTTTCGGCTGCACGATGCCCATGCGCCGTGCGGCTTCTTCCTGCGTCAGCTCCAGTTTGCGCATGGCATTGCGGATTTCCCCCACCAGGCCGGACTTGATTTGCAGTTTTTCAGCGTCGGGCAGGCCCAGGTCGGCAAACACGTTGCCGCTGGATGGTTCAAACTCGATGCCATCAACGATGCGTTTTTTCATGTCTTAACTCCTCGATCCACAGTTGTGCGCTATGCAAGCGGGCCCGCACCAGAGCCATCTCTTGCTTGGGCGTCGCAATGCCGCTCTTGCTCTTCTTTTAAAAACAGTGCAATACGAACACCGCTTCCTCGAACTTCACCGTATAGACGGCCCGGTAAGTGCCACCTGCATCGTCCTCGACGATTTCCAGCACCCCGGCACAGCCAAAACCATGCAATACCTTGGCGCTGTCGTGCTTGTCTCCGCGTTGCGCCAGATCCAGCGCGTGGCCGAAAAACGCGCGTATCTCCAATGGCAAGGCCATCAATTCTTTCTTGGTGGCGCCTACCCAGACCAGCGGTTTGTGGATAATCTTCATAAATTATACCTTTATTAGTATAAAAAGGAAGAAAAGAATGTTAGAGAGTGAGCGTAAAGCCGATTAGCTGGCCTGCGCTTGCGGCAAGCCAAGCACAAGCGTGGTCCAGACGGCAAAACGGCCGGTGTGCGCCGGCCGTTTTTCAAGCTGGAAAGACAGCGAAATCAGTGGATAATTTTCGCCAGGAAATCACGGGCACGGTCCGAGCGCGTGGTATTGAAGAAGTCATCCTTGCTGCAATCTTCGATGATCTTGCCCTGGTCCATGAAGACGATGCGGTTGGCCACGCGCCGGGCAAAACCCATTTCGTGCGTGACGACCATCATCGTCATGCCATCCTGCGCCAGGCCCACCATCACGTCGAGCACTTCGTTGATCATTTCCGGATCGAGCGCCGAGGTCGGCTCATCGAACAGCATGGCGATCGGGTCCATCGCCAGCGCGCGCGCAATTGCCACCCGCTGCTGCTGGCCGCCCGACAGCTGGCCTGGAAACTTGTCCTGCTGCGATAGCAAACCCACGCGGTCCAGGTATTGCAAGCCCTTGGCGTTGGCTTCATCGCTGCTGCGCCCCAGCACTTTGATCTGGCCGATGGTCAGGTTGTCACGGATGGACAAATGGGGAAACAGTTCAAAGTTCTGGAACACCATGCCGATGCGCGCGCGCAGTTTCGACAGATTCGTCTTCGGATCATTGACGGTGGTGTTATCGACGACGATCTGCCCCTGCTGTATCGGTTCCAGTCCATTGACGGTCTTGATCAAGGTCGATTTACCGGAACCGGACGGGCCGCAAATGACCATCACATCGCCCTTGGCAACGTTGGTGCTGCAGTCGGTCAGCACCTGGAACTGGCCATACCATTTGCTTACATTGTTCAGTTCTATCATCTTGCTCTTTCTTTCCGGTTTAGCGAATGATGGTCACGCGTTTCTGCAGGCGTTTCACCAGCCACGACAGCGCATAGCACAGCACGAAATACACGACGGCGACAAACACATACATCTCCACCAGGCGGCCGTCGCGCTGTGCGATCTTCGAAGCGGCGCCGACGAAATCGGGAATCGACAGCACGTACACCAGCGACACATCCTGGAACAGCACGATGGTCTGCGTCAGCAGCACGGGGATCATATTGCGAAATGCTTGCGGCAGCACAATACTGGCCATGGTTTGCCGGTAATTCATGCCCAGCGCCTGCCCTGCCCATACCTGACCACGCGATACGGACTGTATGCCGCTACGCATGATTTCGCAATAATAGGCCGCCTCGAACATGATGAAGGTGATCAGCGCAGAAGAAAACGCCCCCACTTTTACCGGCTCGGCAGCGCCGATGATCCAGGCAGCGATATACGGCACCAGAAAGTAAAACCAGAAGATCACCAGCACCAGCGGAATCGAGCGTATCAGGTTGACGTAGCTGGCCGCCACACCCGAGACGATACGGTTGCCGGACAAGCGCATCAGTGCCAGTGCAGTACCCAGCACGATGCCGCCCAGCATGGCCAGCACGGTCAGTTGCAGGGTGAAGACCATGCCGGTCTTGAACAGATACACCCACGAGCGCGAGATGACATCGAAGTCGAAATTGGCGAACATCTCAGTGTCCTCCTGTCCTGCTACCCGCGACCACAAAACCGGGAATCGCCACCTTTTTTTCAATCAGCTGCATCAACACAACGACTGCCAGGTTGACGACGACATAGATAATGGTGGCTGCCGAAAACGCCTCGAAAACCTGGAACGAGAATTCCTGGATGGCGCGCGCGCTGGCCGTCAGCTCCACCAGGCCGATGGTCAGCGCCACAGAACTGTTCTTGATGATGTTCAAAAACTCGCTGGTCAGGGGCGGCAAAATCACGCGCGCCGCCATCGGCAACAAGATGAAACGATAGGTTTGCGGCAGGGTCAAGCCCAGTGCCGTACCGGCCAGTTTCTGCCCGCGCGGCAACGCCTCGATGCCGGCCGTCACTTGCACGGCCACGCGCGAGGACGTGAAAAATCCCAGGCATAACACCGCCGTCACAAACGGTGCGTTGGGCAGCGACTTGACCCAGTTGCCCAGCTCCGCCGGCAACAATTCTGGCATCACGAAATACCATAAAAACATTTGCACCAGCAGCGGCACATTGCGGAACAATTCGACGTAAGCATTGGCGAGGCCGACGATCCATTTATTCGGCAAAGTGCGCACGGTGCCGATCACCATGCCGAGGATCAGCGCCATGATCCAGGCCGCGCCAGCCGTGGCCAGGGTCCACGTCAAGCCGGCCCACAGGGTGTCCATATAGGTGTGCACGCCATCGGGCGACATCTCCCCGAAGATATGCCAATTCCAATGATAATTCATGCTTTTCCTTCTCATGCAGCGCAAGATGTCCCTGCAAATGAAACGGGAGGCTTGCGCCTCCCGGTTTTGCAGGCAGCGTGTTTATTTTTTCTTTTTGTCCGAGGTCTTTTGCGCTTCCGGCACGGCGGCATAGGCGGCCGGGTCGCCGGAGTCGGTCGGATTGGCAAACACAGCCTTCAATTGCGCCGGCATGGGGAAGTTCAGGTTGATGCCTTTGGGTGGAATCGGCGAGGTAAACCACTTGGCGTAGATGCGGTTGATATCATCGCTCTTGTACAAACGGATCAAGGCATCGTCGACCACCTTCTTGAAGGCTGGGTCGTTTCTGCGCAGCATGATGCCGTACGGTTCTACCGACAGCGCTTCTTTGGTGATCTCATAATCATTGGGATTTTTCGAGTTGGCCACTTGCGAAGCCAGCAGAATGTCGTCATTCGCTTCGGCCACCGCGCGCCCCGTTTCCAGCATCAAAAATGATTCAGGATGGTCCTTGGCGATGGCGATATTCATGCCCAGGTTTTTTTCCTTGTTCAAGATCGTCATCTGCTTGACGGTCGAGGTGCCGGCCGTGGCGACCAGGGTCTTGCCGCGCAAGTCTTCCAGGGTCTTGATATTGGCCGTCTTTTTCGACAGGATGCGGTTGCCGATCACAAACATGGTGGGCGCAAACGCTACCTGCTGCTGGCGTTCCAGATTATTCGTCGTCGAACCGCATTCAAGGTCGACGGTGCCGTTGGCAATCAAGGGAATACGGTTGGCCGAAGTAACAGGATTCATCACCACTTTGAGCTGGCTCAGCCCCAGATGTTTTTGCAGGGCCGTGACGACCTTCATGCACAGGTCGATCGAATACCCTTGGTATTGCTGTTTATCGTCGAGGTAGGAAAACGGCACGGAACCGTCACGTACGCCGAGGGTAATGGAACCGGCTTTCTTGATCTTGGCCAAGGTGCCCGTCAAGTCCTGTGCATTAGCGGCTGACATACTGCTGAGGACGCCAATGCTGAGCACAGTGGCGACTATTCTGGTTAATTTCATTCATTCTCCTGGACGGACAAACCGGGGTGAACCCCGTACGAAACAACGCTGGTGCAGACGCCACCAATGGCATTAATTTTATTTCATTTTTATCGTAAGACTAACCGTTTTCCTTGATTGCGTGACAAATAGCAGCGATACGCTGATGCGCATCGCCGCTGCTGTGGCATTTTTCCGACTGTTATTTGGTAGACAGCAGTTCAATCAACTCGTCCTGCTCCTCATCCTGGCTCGCCTGCTGGCGTTGCCACATCTGCGCATACAAGCCATCGGCGGCCAGCAGTTGCGGATGCGTGCCGCGCTCGACGATGCGGCCATGGTCGAGCACCAGGATTTGCTGGGCGTCGGCCACCGTCGACAAGCGATGCGCAATCACCAGCGTGGTGCGGTCCTTGGCGATTTCCTTGAGCTGCGACTGGATCGCCTGCTCCGCCTTGGAGTCGAGCGCCGAAGTGGCTTCATCGAAGATCAGAATGGCCGGGTCTTTCAGCAAGGTACGGGCAATCGCCACGCGCTGTTTTTCACCGCCCGACAGTTTCAAGCCGCGCTCGCCCACCATCGAGTTGTAGCCATCAGGCAAGCTCTCGATGAAGTCGTGGATGGACGCGGCCTTGGCCGCCGCCACGATGGCTTCCTTGCTGGCGCCCGGTTTGCCATACGCGATGTTGTATTCGATGGTGTCGTTGAACAGCACCGTATCCTGCGGCACGATGCCGATGGCGGCGCGCAAGGAATCCTGCGTAACGTGGCGCAAGTCCTGGCCATCGATGGTGATGCTGCCGCCATCGACTTCATAGAAGCGAAACAGCAAGCGCGAGAGGGTGGATTTGCCCGAACCGCTGTGGCCAACCACGGCCGTGGTAGTCCCGGCGGCGATCTGGAAATCCACATCGAACAGGATTTGCCGCTTGGCTTCATAGTGGAAATCAACATGGGCGAAACGCACGGCTGCACCGCGCGTGACTAACGGCGCAGCATCGGGTGCATCGGCGATTTCGCGGTTTTCATCGAGCAGCGAAAACAGACGTTCCATATCGGCCAGGCTTTGCTTGATTTCGCGGTAAATCACGCCCAGGAAATTGAGCGGAATATACAGCTGTATCATGAAGGCATTGACCAGCACCAGGTCGCCCAGGGTCATGCTGCCTGCGATCACGCCAACCGTGGCGCGCCACAAAATCAAGGTAACGGCCGTGGCGATGATCAGCGACTGGCCCGTGTTAAGCAGCGACAAGGATGTCTGCGATTTCACGGCCGCCGTTTCATAACGTTTCAAACCTTCGTCGTAGCGCTGCGCCTCGTAATCTTCGTTGCCGAAATACTTCACCGTTTCATAGTTGATCAGCGAATCGATGGCCTTGGTATTTGCCTTCGAATCGAGGTCATTCATGGTGCGGCGGAAATGCGTGCGCCAATTCGTCACCAGCACCGTAAACGCGATATACGACACCAGCGCCACCGCCGTAATGACGGTAAACCAGATGTCGTAATGCAGCACCAGGTAGCCGAGCACCAGAGTGATTTCCACCAGGGTCGGCAAGATATTGAACAAGGTGTAGGAAATGAGCGAACCGACGCTGCGCGTGCCGCGCTCGATATCGCGCGTCATGCCGCCCGTCTGGCGGTTCAAATGAAAGCGCAGCGACAAGGCATGCAAGTGGCGGAAAACTTGCAGCGCGATGGTGCGCACGGCGCGCTGCGTAACCCTGGCAAACAGGAATTCGCGCAATTCCGTAAACAAGGTGGTCGACAGCCGCAGCAAGCCATACGCCACCAGCAAGCTGACGGGCAACACCAGCAGCGCCTGCGGATGGGCAGCCGTGATGGTCATGGCGTCGACCAGTTTTTTCAGCACCAGCGGCACGCCCACGTTGGCCAGCTTGGCCCCCACCAGACAGAGCAGCGCCAGCAGGACACGCCATTTATAGACCCATAGATACGGCAGCAGGGTCTTGATGGTGGAAAAATCGCTGCGGCTGGCGCTAGCTGGCGGGCGAGTAGGAGAGGTATTCGGGGAGCGGCGCATGGCGAAGGTTGGCTTTTTATGGTTCAATCGGGGCAATTGTAGCCTTTCATGAGAATAAACGATGAGTACCTCCCCCGCCCGCCCCGATAACTGCCTCGCCTCCGGGCTGCCCGCTGGCAAAATGCCTGAACTGCGCATGATGCCCGCGCCATCGGACGCCAATGTTTACGGCGACGTTTTCGGTGGCTGGATCATGGCGCAAGTCGATATCGCCGGTTCGCTGCCAGCCACGCGGCGTGCCAACGGCCGCGTAGCCACGATAGCCGTCAACTCCTTCGTCTTCAAAAACCCCGTGTTCGTCGGCGATTTACTCTCCTTCTACGCCGATATCGTCAAGGTAGGCAATACCTCGATCACCGTCAACGTGGAAGTATATGCCGAGCGCAACCGCTTGCAGGCGTGTACGGTGAAAGTCACGGAAGCCACCCTGACCTACGTCGCTACCGATTCAGACCGCAAGCCGCGCAAAGTGCCGCCTATCGAAACCCTGCTATCACACTAATCCCCCGCTTCTGCCGTGGATAGCCAGCGCCGCATCTTTTTGCTCAGCACGGCACGCATCGCCGCGCTGGCGGCCGCAGGCGGCGCACTATCCGGTTCCAGCGCCAGCGCGGCGGCACGCCTGAATGGCGCCGGCTATCCGTTTGCGCTGGGCGTGGCCTCCGGTTCTCCCCTACCCGACGCCGTGGTGCTCTGGACACGCATCTGCTACGACCCGCTGCATGTCGGCGCCACGCCAGCCATCACCTTGAGCGTACGCTGGGAGATAGCCGACGATGAAGCATTTCGGCGCATCGTTGCGCGAGGATCGGTACAAGCCACGCCAACACTGGCGCACAGCGTGCACGTCGACGTGGGTGGGCTGGCGCCCGGGCGCTGGTATTGGTACCGCTTCATGCTTGGCGACGCCGTCAGCCCGGTGGGCCGTACGCGCACGGCGCCTGTCCCCGATACCCTGCCCGGCTCCTTGAAACTGGCGGTGGCTTCCTGCCAGCACTGGGAATTTGGCGCCTATGCCGCGCACCGGCATATTACGGCCGCCGCACCCGACCTGGTGGCGTTTCTGGGCGACTATATTTATGAGTGGGGCCCGTATCAGCTGCAACACCCGGCCCGGGCCGTGCGTAGCAACGAAAGTTTTACCCTCGATGAATACCGCACCCGCTACGCGCAATACAAGAGCGATCTCGACCTGCAGGGTGCGCATGAAGCTGCACCATGGATCGTCACCTGGGACGACCATGAAGTGTCCAATGATTACGCGAATGACCGCGACGAATTGCTCACGCCAAATTTCATGGAGCGCCGGGCGGCTGCCTACCAGGCGTTTTATGAACACATGCCGCTACGCCTGCTGCCGCTGGGCCGGCGCGGCTTCGTCGACATGCGCATCTACCAGCGCTATGACTGGGGCCGCCTGGCCCGCTTCCATGTATTGGACGACCGGCAATACCGCGCCCACCACGCTTGCGCACGGCCAGGGCGCGGTGGCTCGAATTCCGTCACCACGCGCAGTTGCCCCGATCTGCTGAAACCGGAACGCACCATGCTGGGCGAAGAGCAGCAGCGCTGGTTGCAAGCCGGGCTGGACAAATCTCCCGCGCATTGGAATATCCTGGCCCAGCAAACCTTGATGGCGCAGTCGAGCCAGGTGCCGATTTTGCGGCCCGGCGACGAGCGGATCTGGACCGATGGCTGGGATGGCTATCCGATGGCGCGCCAGCATTTATTGAATAGCTTGCAGAGCAGCGGCGCGCGCAATCCGCTGGTATTGTCGGGCGATGTACACACTTTTTATGCCACCGAACTGAGCCAGGACGCCATGCGGCCAGCCAGCCGCGACAATCCCGTGATCGCCACCGAATTTTGCGGCACCTCGATCACGTCCAGCTCGCGCCCGCAAGCGCGCACGGCCGAGTACGTGGCGATGAACCCGCATATCCGCTACGGGCGCAGTGACAAGCGTGGTTACATGTTGCTCAACATCACGCCAGAGAAAACCACGACGCTGTTCCTGGGCCTGGACAATGTGCGCGATAGCGCATCGAACATCGCTACCCTGGCCAGCTTTACGGTGCACGACGGCAAGCCAGGCTTGCAGCGTGGCTAAGAAGCCATCGACAGGTTTTTCAAGGCATCGCGATAACGCCGGCTGACCGGCACTTCACCACCCGTCCGCAGGCTGGCGCGTGCATCGCCCGATTCCAGTGGCGTGATCGTTTGCACGAAATCGAGGTTGACGATGTAGCTGCGGTGCACGCGCACGAAGCGCTTGCCGTCGAGCCGCCGCTCGATGGCGGCCATGGTCGAGCGCAGCGGATAATCATGCCCGCGCACATGCAGGTTTACATAGTTGCCCCAAGCCTGTATCCATTCGATTTCAAAGGCTGGCAACAAAAAATCCTTGCCCAGCTTGCGCACCAGGAAACGTTCAGGCTGCTGCACCGGTTCCACGGCTGGCCCTTCGTCGGGTTCCCCCAGCAAGCTCGCCTCGCCTTGCCAGCGCATCAGTAACAAGCGATAAAAACCCAGCACCAGCAAGACCTCGAAATAAGAGCGCACATCTTTCAGATACTCATACGGCAGTTCGCGCCACCACGCACCGACATCGTAATTGCCGCTGCTGGACCGCATGCAAGCCATGTTCCAGCGCCCACGCGGCTGGCGTCTGCTGGTCTTGCCAACCCTGCCTACGCTGGCAGCAATGGTGTTATTGAGGATGCGCTATCCGGAAACCCATGCGGTGGTGCATGACTGGTACGCGCACGCCATCTACTTCACGATGTTTTTATATGGCTGGTGGCTGGGCAATGACAAGGGGCTGTGGATGGAACTGGCACGTCTGCGCTGGCATACCCTGGTCTTGGGACTATGCGCGTTTGCCGCATATATGTTTTTTGACAAGATCCATTCGGAACACTTGCTGACCTGGGCGTCGCTGGGCTCCTGGCCCATGCGCAACCTGTATATGTGGCTAGCCATCTGCACCATCCTGGGCTGGTCGCATACGCTATTGAACCGGCCATTTGCCTGGCTGCCATGGGCGCGGCAAGCCGTGTTTCCCTGGTACATACTGCACCAGAGCGCCATCATCCTGCTGGCCTACTGGCTGGTGCCATTGAAGCTGGGCCCGGTGTTGGAACCGCTGCTGATACTGACGGGGACGGTGATGGTGTACTGGCTGGGCACCTCGCTACTGATCAGCAAGGTGTGGTGGCTGCGTCCCTGCTTCGGCTTGCCCGCCCAGCCAAACAGGCGTTTGGTGGCGGACAGAGTATTACCAGTGAATTAAGCAGCTTTCTTTTCATCGCGCAATTGACGGCGCAGGATCTTGCCGACGTTGGTCTTCGGCAATTCATCGCGAAACTCGATGTACTTCGGTTTCTTGTAGGCCGTCAATTCATGTTTGCAGTGCTCGCGGATCTGCTCTACCGTCAGGTTAGGATCCTTGCGTACGACAAATACTTTCACGGCTTCACCCGAGTTGGCGTCCGGCACGCCGATGCAGGCGCACTCGAGTACGCCAGGGCAGGACGCCACCACGTCTTCCACCTCATTCGGATACACATTGAAGCCGGACACGATGATCATGTCTTTCTTGCGGTCGACGATACGCACGTAACCGCGCTCATCCATGATACCCACGTCGCCCGTCTTGAAAAAACCATCAGACGTCATCGACTTGGCCGTTTCATCGGGGCGCTGCCAGTAACCGGCCATCACTTGCGGCCCTTTCACGGCGATCTCGCCCGGTTCACCCAGCGCCACCGCCACGCCATCATCATTGACGATGATCACTTCCGTCGACGAAATAGGCAAACCGATGGTGCCCGTAAATTCCGTGATATCGACGCGGTTGCCCGTCACCACCGGTGACGTTTCCGACATGCCATAACCTTCGATCAAGGGGCAGCCAGTGACCTTCAGCCAGCGCTCGGCCACATTACGCTGCAGGGCCATGCCGCCGCCGTTGCATACTTTGTAGCTCGAGAAATCGAGCTTGGCGAAGTCGGCATTGTTCAGCAGGGCGTTATACAAGGTATTGACGGCCGGGAAGACGACGATCTTGTGCTTGGCCAATTCCTTCACGAAACCGGGAATGTCGCGCGGGTTCGGGATCAGCAAGTTCAAGCCGCCCAGGCGCATGCCCATCAGCGCGCTGACCGTCAGCGAATAGATGTGATACATCGGCAAGGCGCACACGAAACCCATCGAGGTGGCGCGCATTTCGCGGGTCATCACGGGCGAAATCCATGCCTCGTTTTGCAGTACGTTGGCGATCACGTTGCGGTGCAATAGCATGGCGCCTTTCGACACGCCCGTGGTGCCGCCCGTGTACTGCAGGAAGACGATATCGTCGTGGCCCTGGTTAGCTGGCGTCAAGGTCATGCCGGCGCCTTCAGACAGCATCTTGTTGAAGCTGATGGCGCCCGGCAGCGAAAACGCAGGCACCATTTTCTTGATCTTGCGCACGACGAAATTGACGATGGTGCCTTTCAAACCGCCCAGCAAGTCGCCCATGGTGGCAACGATCACATGCTTGACTTGCGTGTGCGGCAACACCTCTTGCACCGTGGTGGCAAAGTTTTCCAGCACGATGATCACCTCGCTGCCCGAATCGGTCAGCTGGTGCTGCAATTCGCGCGGCGTGTACAGCGGGTTGACGTTGACCACGGTATAGCCGGCACGCAGAATCGCTGCCATTGCCACCGGGTATTGCAAGACGTTCGGCAACATGATGGCCACGCGCGCACCCGGTTGCAAGCCCTTGCTTTGCAGCCAGGCGCCCATTTGCAGGGATAGCTTGTCCAGCTCGCGGTACGTCATGAACTTGTCCATGCAAACGAACGCGTTGCGGTCAGCATATTTCTGGAACGACTCTTCCAGCAAATGCGTCACGGAACGGTATTGCGTGCAATCAATCTCTGCCGGCACACTGTCCGGGTACGACTTCAACCAAATCTTGTCCATCTTGCCTCATCTTTATCTGTATAAAAGGGCGCCACTTTGGCGCACCCGGTACTGTTGCAATGTCACTTGCTGATCTATGCTGCGACTGCCACCTTGGGTTCATCGCGCAAGGCCCTGCGTAAAATCTTGCCGACGTTGGTCTTCGGCAATTCCTCACGGAATTCAATGTATTTCGGCCGTTTATAGCCGGTGAGCTGCTCCTTGGAGTACGCCATCAAGTCGGCCACGGTCAGGTTGGGATCCTTGCGCACCACAAACACTTTCACGGCCTCGCCCGAATGTTCGTCCGGCACGCCGATGCAAGCGCACTCGAGTACGCCAGGATGGGCCGCGATCACGCCTTCCACTTCGTTCGGGTACACATTGAAGCCGGAAACGAGGATCATGTCTTTCTTGCGGTCGACAATCTTCACAAAGCCGCGTTCATCCATGATGCCCACATCGCCTGATTTGAAATAACCGTCGGCCGTCATCACCTTGGCCGTCTCGTCCGGACGGTTCCAGTAACCGGACATGACTTGCGGGCCACGGATGGCGATTTCGCCCGTCTGGCCCAGCGGTACTTCCTGACCATCGTCATCGAGGATGGCAATCTCGGTCGACGGGATAGGCAAACCTATGCTGCCCGTAAATTGCGTGCTGTCCGCGCGGTTGCAGGTGGCAACGGGTGACGTTTCCGACAAGCCATAACCTTCGATAATGGACACGCCCGTGATGCGTTGCCACTTGTCGTTGACAGCTTGCTGCACCGCCATGCCGCCACCATTGGCGATCTTCAAGCCCGAGAAGTCGAGCTTGGCAAAATCGGGATGATTGGCCAGCGCGTTGTAGAGGGTGTTGACCGCCGGCAGCAAGTTGAATGTGTACTTGTCCAGTTCCTTGATCAGGCCAGGAATGTCACGCGGATTCGGGATCAGAATATTCAGGGCGCCCACGCGCGTGCCCCACAGCGCGCACGCCGTCAGCGCGAAGATATGGTACAGCGGCAAGGCGCATACGACGGTCAGTTGCTCCTTGCTGTTCGGATCCAGCGCCGCGCCTGACCAGGCTTCCGTTTGCAACACATTGGCGATCACGTTGCGGTGGCTCAAGGTTGCGCCTTTCGACACGCCCGTGGTGCCACCCGTGTATTGCAGGAAAGCAGCGTCATTGATCGTGACGTCGACGGGCGTCAGCTTCATGCGGCTGCCGAGCGACAAAGCACTGTTAAAACGCATGGCGTTCGGCAAGGAATACGCGGGCACCATCTTCTTGACATTGCGTACGACAAAATTGACGATCGTCCCTTTCAAGCCGCCCAGCATGTCCCCCATCGTGGCGACGATGATATGTTTCACGGCCGTCTTGCTCAGCACTTGCTCGACGGTATGGGCAAAATTTTCCAGCACGATGATCGCTACACTGCCCGAATCGTTGAGCTGGTGCTCGAGTTCGCGCGCCGTGTAAAGAGGGTTGACGTTGACCACCGTGTAGCCGGCGCGCAGCACGGCGGCAATGGCCACCGGATACTGCAGCACATTGGGCATCATGAGGGCGACCCGCGCGCCTTTTTTCAGTCCCCGGCTTTGCAGAAAGGCGCCTAGTTGCCGCGAATACAGTTCGAGTTCGGCATAGGTGAGGAATTTGTCCATGCAGACATAAGCGTTACGGTCTGCATACTTTTGAAACGCTTCTTCCAGCAAGTGCACCAAGGAGCGGTATTGATCAGGATTGATGTCACTGGGAACGCCGGGGGGATACGACTTCAGCCAAATTTTGTCCATCCTGTGCCTCTTGTCTCGAATAATCGTTGGTGTAGCCGGCGCACATTGCCGGCGCGGATTATTGCTGCGGATTCTAGTGTCCTGCAGTCATTGAGCATTCTAAAGAGCAATTGCTCTATGCTACTAACGCGATGCTATCGGGCGCGGCGCTTCCATGCAAGCGCTTTCAACGGTATTTGAGTATGTATTCCAGAGGCATTTTGTGCTGCGTTGCAGCATGAAAAATACGGCCTAGTACAATATGCCGGCTTGGCATATACAACAATCTTTACGGGTCACGGGCTGGACAATTGCTGCAGCACGCGCCGACGCTCGGGCTTGTCCAACAGAGACATTGTGTGCACTGCAGCATAAAAAGCACGAAAGTTCTTTTTTTCTTCCAGCAATTTTTCGAAGGCTGGCAAGAAATCATTGTAGGTAGCGACGGAAGCCAAGTGCGCATTGCTCAAAGGCTGTTCGAACCAGCGGTCATAACCGGCATAACCGCCCCAATTTTGTTTCAAAACCTGATATTCGGCCTTCAAGCCCGTAAACACCTGCGCCTTGCGCGCGCGTTTCTCGACATCGCTGGCATCGCTGGCGTAAGCCGTTTCCAGTTGCCCCCGGTACTTCAGCAATAGCGCCAGGAATTCCTTGCGCCGCGCCGCATACCGGGCGTAGTCGTCGCGCATGGCATCACTGCCTTCGTGGGCCAGCCAGCGCTGCACACCCGCTTCTTCCACGGCAACGGCAAACGATTCATTGAAAGCGGAATCGCCCTGCACATAAACGACCTGATGCGCAAGTTCATGGAAGATCATGCGCGCAAGTTCGGCATCGTTGTAATTGATAAAGGTCGATAGCAGAGGATCGTCGAACCAGCCCAGAGTGGAATACGCGGGCACGCCCCCTACCTGCACATCGTAATGCTGTTCACGCAAGGTTTCGGCATAGGCCAACGCATCATCCTTGCTGTAATAACCGCGGTAATTGACGCAGCCGGCAATGGGAAAACACCATTGCAGCGGCTTGAGCGACAGCTCTGGCGTGGCCACCACATTCCACAGCACGAAGGACCGTTGCAGCGAAGCATAATTCTTGTAGCTGCCATTGTCGGGCAAGCCCAGTTCATCGACGGCGAAACGGCGTATCTGCTGCGCCTTGGCCAGCCGCGCCTTCAGGCGGGGATCGGTGGCAGGGTCTTTCATCCAATCATCGACGGGGCGTGCGCTGGACCACAAGGAATATTGCCCCTGCGCCGCCTGGGTGTAGTAGCG
The DNA here is from genome assembly GCF_014200725.1 of Janthinobacterium silvisoli. GTDB lineage: Bacteria > Pseudomonadota > Gammaproteobacteria > Burkholderiales > Burkholderiaceae_D > Janthinobacterium. The sequence goes on along the minus strand of NZ_JACHCL010000007.1, from coordinate 5,459 downwards.
CAATTGCGTGCAGCCGCCCAGGCTCAGGCAGAGCGCAAGCGCGACAGGCAAACCGAGCGCGCGGCGCATCTCAGGCCACCGCCTTTTCCACTTCCACCAGCGTATCGTAAAAGGTGGGCGCGCGGCCCATGTCGGTCAGGCGCTGGCTGGTGACTTCATTGGCGTTCTTGCCGTCACTGGCCAGCTTTTTCCACCAGACGGACAAGCCCACCACCAGCCCTTTACGCGCCTTATCCGTAACCCTGGCCTTGGCCACAAACGAACCACGGTCATTGAAGATGCGCACCATGTCGCCAGCCACAATCCCGCGCGCCATGCAGTCATCGGGGTGGATATCGAGATGCGGTTCGGCTTCCGAGGCACGCAAGCTTTTCACGTTGACGAAGGTGGAATTCAGGAAATTGCGGGCTGGCGGCGAAATCATCGCCAACGGATAACGGGCCGCCAGCGCAGGATTGCTGGCCGGCGATTCATACGGCGCAATATAGGCAGGCAAGGGATCAAGCCCCGCCTGCGCCATCGCCTCGGAATAAAACTCGCAGCGCCCCGATGGCGTGGGAAAACCGCCTTCGGCAAACGGCGCATCGGGCATGGCCAGTTTTTGCCAGCCTGTCCGTTTCAGCGATTCCCAGTCGAAATGCACGGCGCGCACATCGCCCGCATCAAAAGCCTGGGCCGCCAGCGCATCATCACTTTCCTGGAAGCAAGGGTCATCAAAACCCATGTGTTGCGCCAGCAGGCGGAAAATTTCCGTATTCGCCTTGGCCTCGCCCAACGGCGCCACAGCCGCGTTATTGGCCATCATATACAGATGGCCATAGGTGGCGTGCGCATCGATATGTTCCAGCTGCGTAGTGGCCGGCAAGACAATGTCGGCGTAATCAACGGTGTCCGTCTGAAAATGTTCGAGCACCACCGTAAATAAATCTTCGCGGGCAAAACCTTGCGCCACTTTGGATGAGTCCGGCGCCACAGCCAGCGGATTCGAGTTATAGACAATCACGGCTTCGATTTGCGGGCCGAACCTGGGCGAGCTGGTCTTGAGTAAATCGTCACCGATGGTGCTCATATTGATGGTGCGTGGCGTGCCTTTCAACAAATCCGGGCGCTGCAAGGCCTTGCGCTGGATGGGGAAAGATCCCGAGCTCGATAATTGTATGCCACCGGCCGCATGGCGCCAGGCGCCCGTCAATGCGGGCAGGCAAGCGATATTGCGCACGGCCATGCCGCCGCCATGCACGCGCTGTACGCCGTAATTGGTGCGGATGGCGGTGCCCTCGCCGCTGCGCGCCGTCTGGCCATACAAGCGCGCCAGTTCCACCACTTCCGCGACGCTGATGCCGCAAACCTCTGCCGTGCGTTCGGGCGGCCATTCGGCGGCGCGCTGTGCCAATTGTTCGTAGCCCAGGGTGTACTGGGCAATATAGTCATGGTCGACCAGTTCTTCGGCGATCAGCACATGCATCAAGCCCAGGGCCAGCGCCGCATCGGTGCCAGGCAGCAAGGCGATATGCTGGTGGCATTTCTCGGCCGTCAATGAACGATATGGGTCGATCGCGATCAGGGTGGCGCCATTGCGTTTCGCTTCCTGCGCCCGCATCCAGAAATGCAAATTCGATGCAATCGGGTTGCCACCCCAGATAATGATCAACTTGGCGTTCTGAAACTGCTCCATGTCCGTGCCGATGCTGGCGCCCACCGTGTAGCGGTAACCTGTGGCGCCGGCCGAAGCGCAGATGGTGCGGTCCAGCAACGATGCACCGAGCTGGTTAAAGAAACGCGACGACATCGATTCGCCCTGCACCAGCCCCATGGTGCCGCAATAGCTGTAGGGCAAGATCGCTTCCGGCGCCCGCGCTGCGATGGGTTTCAGGCGCGCAGCAATGGTCGTCAGTGCTTCTTCCCAGCTGATGGCTTCAAACTTGCCCTCGCCTTTCTTGCCCACCCGGCGCAGCGGGGTCAGCAAGCGGTCAGCATGGTAGGTGCGCTCCGTAAAGCGCGACACCTTGGTGCACAGCACGCCAGCCGTGGTCGGATGGTCGGGATCGCCCTTGACTGCCGTGGCCACGCCATCGGTCACCGTCACCAGCAAGGCGCAGGTATCGGGACAGTCTAGCGGGCAAGTGGCGCGGACTTGGGTGGTGGTCATGGTGCAATCAAAAAACGTGAGAGGAAGGTAATACTGTAAACGATTTCCACGTGCTTGCAGATATCCTCATAGCGGACTCTGCACACGCTGGATTTAAAAAGCGAACACGGGCTACAATGCCCCATTGGCCGCGCATGTTTTCGATCAAATATGCCAGCCCCGGTGCGCCATACACAGTTGCGTGCCTGCATACACAGGAGAATTCGATGAAACTGGTGGACCCTATCATAGCGTTTCAATCCGAGCTGCAACGTATCCGCCGCGACCTGCACGCGCATCCCGAGCTGTGCTACGAAGAACAGCGTACCTCTGACGTCGTCGCCGCCAAGCTGACGGAGTGGGGCATCCCCGTCGTGCGTGGCCTGGGGCGCACCGGTCTGGTCGGCATTATCCAGAATGGCAGTTCCAAGCGCGCCATCGGCCTGCGTGCCGATATAGATGCCTTGCCCATGCAGGAGATTAATACTTTTGAGCATGCCTCGCGCCATCCAGGCAAGATGCACGCTTGCGGCCATGACGGCCATACGGCAATGCTGCTGGGCGCCGCTTATCACCTGGCACAGCACCGCAATTTCGACGGCACCGTCTACCTGGTGTTCCAGCCAGCCGAAGAAGGTGGCGCCGGCGCGCGTGAAATGATCAACGACGGCTTGTTTACCCGCTTCCCCATGGATGCCATCTACGGCATGCATAACTGGCCAGGCGCTGAAACAGGTACCCTGAGCGTGGTGGAAGGGCCAATGATGGCCTCCAGCAACGAATTCTATGTCACCGTCAAAGGCAAGGGCGCCCATGCGGCTCAGCCGCACAAGGGTATCGACCCGGTGATGGTGGCCGTGCAAATCGCACAAAGCTGGCAAACCGTCATCACCCGCAACAAGAGCCCGCTCGATACGGCGGTGCTATCGATCACGCAAATCCATGCCGGCAGCGCCACCAATGTGATTCCCGACGACGCCAGCCTGATCGGCACCGTGCGCACGTTTACCACGCCCGTGCTGGACCTCATCGAAGAGCGCATGCGCGAAATCGCCATCCACACGGCCGCCGCTTTTGGTGCGGAAGTGGAGTTCAAGTTCAAACGTAACTATCCGCCGCTGGTCAACCACGCCAAGGAAACCGCGTTTGCGGTGGAAGTCATGAAGGCCGTGGTCGGCGCCGACAAAGTCAACGACAAGGTTGAACCGACCATGGGCGCGGAGGATTTCGCCTTCTTCTTGCAGGAAAAGGCTGGCTGCTACATTTTCATCGGCAATGGCGACGGCGACCACCGCGATGGCGGCCACGGCCTGGGCCCATGCGTGCTGCACAATGGCAGCTACGACTTCAATGACAATCTGTTGCCGATCGGCGCCAGTTTCTGGGTCAAGCTGGTCGAAGAGAGCTTGCCGCAAGACTAGAATGCGCTAACTCAGTTTATCCGGGCCACTCCCCAGACGCTGGCCCGGATTCAATGCTTCCAGGGCCAGCAAAGCCGCCGAATGGTCAGCCAGCGCGTGGCTTTCGGCAAGCGCTTCATAGCGCTGCGTCACCAATTGCGTGACAGGCAGACTGAGCTGGGCGGCGGCAGCCGCATCCAGAATATTACGCATATCCTTGAGCTGGGTTTTCACCTGGCCACCGGGAACAAAGTTACGCTCAAGCATGCGCTGCCCATGCACTTCCAGGATGCGGCTTTCAGCAAAGCCACCGCGTATTGCCGTGCGCACCGCGGCCGGATCGGCGCCCGCCGCTTGCGCCAGCAACAAGGCTTCCGCCACGATATTCAAGGTAGCGCCTACGATCAGCTGATTGCACAGCTTGGCCACCTGGCCACTGCCGGCCGGGCCGACCAGGGTAGGCCGCCCCATCACCGCCAGGATCGCTTCCACGCGCGCATAATCGGCAGCGCTACCACCGGCCATGATGGCCAGGGTTCCCGCTTGCGCGCCAGCCACGCCACCGGAGACGGGCGCATCGACAAAACCATAGCCTTGCGCTACCAAAAGTGCATGAAATTGCTGAGCTTCAACTTGCCTGGTCGAGCTCATGTCGACCCACAAAGTATCGGCCGCCAGCGCCGGCAAGGCAGCCATGATGGCTTGTTCGACAACAGGCCCTGCCGCCAGCATCGAGATCACGATATCGGCCCCGGAGACCGCATCCATCAAGGTGTTAGCAAGTAGAGCATCACAAGATAACAACGATTCGGCCTTGCTCTGCGTGCGATTCCAAACTGTGACAGAATAGCCAGCTTGCAGCAAACGGCGCGCCATCGGTTCGCCCATCAGACCTATACCCAAGAAGGCGATCTTTGTAGAAAATGTCACTGTAGATCCTATTGCCTTAAGTAATAATGGTTTCTATATTTGATAATTTCATTACAATCAGCGGCGCACTACCGATGGTTAGTGCGCACCGATGGCTAATTTTACGATGAAAGAATATATGTCCTACCTGAATCAAGCATTAAAATCCCTGGCACTAGGCGCTGCCTTGCTGGCCAGCCATGCCGCCTTCGCGTCCGACGACAAGCTGATCGACTCGGTCTACGGCGAATTCGCCACCGGCACGCAAACCCAGATGGTACGCGCCGGCGTCACTTCCGACTGGAGCCAACGCTGGTTCCAATCGAACGGTACGCACCTGAGCGGCTACTGGGACGCGAATGCTGGCGCATGGCAAGCCAACCGCTACCAAAACGTCGAAGGTGCAAAGCAGAATCTGTACGATATCGGCTTCACCCCGGTATTCCGCTTTGAACGCGACGATAAAAAGGGTTTCTATGCAGAAGGCGGCATCGGCGTGCATTTGCTGTCGAAACTGTATGACAATGCAACCTACCGTTTGTCGACCCACTTCCAGTTTGGCGACCACGTCGGCGTTGGCTACGTGTTCAACAATAAATGGGAAGTCGGCATGAAGATCCAGCATTTCTCGAACGGCGGCTACAAAAAGCCGAACACCGGCGTGAACTTCCTGAACATCAAAGCGGCTTACCACTTCTGATCGATCGAAGCTGGAATGAAAAGGCAGCGCGCAGCGCTGCTTTTTTTCGTCTGTACACCATGAAATATCCCCGGGGTCAGCCCCCACACCAGCCAGCATGATTGCACCAGCGGCTATACGGGGAACTCGGCGTCCCCGTCTGCCCCCAGCCCTTGCCGTTGGGGTTCATCCCAGCAAAACCACCAGACGTAAAAAAACCCCAACCGGGTCACCGGAAGGGGTTTTTTCGAATAACAAGCCTGACAATAACCTACTTTCACACTGGTTGCAGCACTATCATCGGCGCAAAGTTGTTTCACGGTCCTGTTCGGGATGGGAAGGG
>NZ_JACHCL010000006.1 GCF_014200725.1 Janthinobacterium silvisoli | reverse complement strand
GACAAAGAAATGGTTATGCCAGGCGATAACGTGTCGATCACCGTCAAGCTGATCAACCCGATCGCGATGGAAGAAGGTCTGCGCTTCGCTATCCGCGAAGGCGGCCGTACCGTCGGCGCTGGTGTTGTTGCAAAAATCCTGGCTTAATTCTTAAGCCTGCATAAAAGAGGAAGCGTCGTCGCCCGGCGCCCCTCTTTTTTTTCGACTGCCGGGGTTGGCAAGCATTTTGGTGCTATCATGTCGACCCTGACGGTTGTTGCGTCAGAAATTCCCGTATTACCTCATTGCCGTGCAGACCGCGCGGTTCGTTCTTTTAAGGAAATATCATGTCGGCACCAAACCAAAAAATCCGTATCCGCCTGAAGGCTTTCGATTACAAACTGATCGACCAGTCCGCTCTGGAAATCGTTGAAACCGCGAAGCGCACCGGCGCTGTCGTCAAAGGCCCAGTACCACTGCCTACCCGTATTCAACGTTTCGACGTGCTGCGTTCCCCGCACGTCAACAAAACTTCGCGCGATCAGTTCGAGATCCGTACGCACCAACGCCTGATGGACATCGTTGATCCAACGGACAAAACCGTTGACGCGCTGATGAAGCTGGACCTGCCAGCTGGTGTTGATGTAGAAATCAAACTGCAATAATTGTTTCGCGCTGGCGTGTGGGGAATGCCCCTCTCGCCAATGCATAATGAGGCCGGGCCTGTTCGCGATCGCGAGCACGCCCGGCCTTGTTTTTTGTGCTGTCGTTCAGCAGATGGCTGCCTTATTTCAGGTTGGCCGCCACCACTTCAAAGCGCTTGCCCAGCGCCGCCTGCGGGCCGCCCTGCAACTGTTTTGCGTACTGGCGCAGCACATCGGCGGAATAGGTGCGCGAAGGCGGTGACAGGTTCGGCAGCAGAGGCAGCGCGCGCTCCAGGTAATTGCTGCCCTCTTGCCATTTGCCTTGCGCGGCCAGCGCGGACGCCAGCTCTACTGTGCGCCGGCCAATGCGTGCATCGCTGCGCGGCTGTGCCGCTTCCTCGGTGGCCAGGGCCTGACGGTAGAGCTGCTCGGCTTCCACATTCTTGCCTTCCAGGCGCTTGATGCGTCCCAGGTTGTACTGGCGTTGCGACAGCAGCTCAGGTGCTGCATTCGCCTGTTCGGCCGTACGCAGCGCCTGTGTGCAGGCCAGATCGGCCTCGGCCAGCTGCCCCTTCAGTTCGGCGTTATTGCACGCATCGTGCTGCTCATTGGAGGTGGTAAGGAGCGTTGCGGGTGTGCTGCAGGCACTGAGCAGGGCGGCGGCGCATAGCAGGCTGATAGTATGTATCTTCATGATCTCCTCGTATTTGCGTGGGCAAACCTTTGGCGGGAAGCGTGACTCATTGAAGTATTTCTATGACGATGCTATCAGTATTTGCGCGCCTGCGGCATGTTTCGCGGTCAGCCGCGCGCGCGTCCGATCAGCGCCGGTTTGCCGCTTCAGGGGCGCCTGGAATCTTGCCTGGATCCAGCCGGAGTACCGACGTCGTTTTGCCCGAGGGGAGTGGTCGCGCAGCCTGCCGCAAGCAGCGCCGGTTTTCTGCGGCGCCAGCGGTCTTGCTGGCGGCGCACAGCGATGGGGGCAAGCGCATCGCGGCCTGGAAATCGGCGCTGATGATGGCGTCGCCAGGCCGTTTTCAGCGCGTGAGCCGGTGGCTCGTATCAGTCTGATCCTGCGTCGCGCCGGCGCTACAATCGCCTTCCGCAAGACTGGCATGACGATAGCTGCTACAACGCCTGCCAGGCGCTGGGCAAGTCGCTCGATAATGCGGCTAGAAAACATATCGCCTTCCTTGCCGCCTGCCGCGGTGGAGCACCAGCGCCGTCTGCATCGCCCGGACGCGCTTTGAGCTGGTCACTGTGCTGCACAACATCTGGCGTTGCCCCATGGCGCCCTGCATGGGGTGCCGAATGCTGAAGGCGATGTGTTGGCGCATAAGCTAATTCATTTTTTATGCAAAGTGGTGTTGAGTTGGTATTGTTTACGGTATTCTATTGGAATTGCTTTTCTTTCAATGGCAGGCCGGTAGAGGTGTGCCAGGGGCTGCGGCGAGGGTGGCGCGGCAGCCTTGTCTGTTCTTCCATCCATATAAAAGGAGACGAATCATGATCAAGAAAGCCAGTGCCTTCCTGTTTGCCCTCGGCCTGAGCGCTTCGTACGCGTTTGCGGCCGGCGATGTGACGCAGTGCTATATGGAGTGCGGCCAGAAAGTGGCGCGTTGCCAGGCCAGTCTGGGCGGCAGTCCGATCTGCTCGGACATGTACGACCATTGCCTGGCCAACTGCCAAAAATAAGGCAATCCTGGAATAAAAAGCGGGGCAGGTGCGTAGGCGCGTGTCCCGTTTGTTTTCTCGCCGCGATGTATTTTCAGTCAGGCGTCCAGCCGGCCTATAATCAGCCTTTCCTGCCATTTTCATGCCATCCGGCATGATTTTCAGCCGCCTTTTCCAACTCCCGCAGGGGCGCTGAGCAACACTTTGACATACCTCGTGTTAACTTGTTGCGTCAAGGGTTTTTGTGCTATATACTAGCCGGCTTCGGTATGGATTCGTCTTTTTTGAGTCCTACGTTACTTTGTAGTTAAACAAGCCCCGCCCAATCGCAGGTGGGAATGGAGAAAAAATGAGCCTAGGCCTTCTCGGTCGCAAGGTTGGTATGATGCGCATTTTCACGGATGAAGGGGATTCGATTCCTGTCACCGTGCTGGACGTATCGAACAACCGTGTTGCGCAAATCAAAACCCCTGAAACAGATGGCTACTCCGCTGTTCAGGTCGCATTCGGTCAACGTCGCGCTTCCCGCGTGACCAAAGCTGTTGCTGGTCATCACGCTAAAGCTGGTGTTGAAGCCGGTACTCTGTTGAAAGAGTTCCGCGTTGACGCTGCTAAAGCCGCCGAACTGAAAGCTGGCGATGTTGTTGCCGCTTCCCTGTTCGAAGTCGGTCAAAAGATCGACGTGCAAGGCGTTACCATTGGTAAAGGCTATGCCGGTACCATCAAACGTCACCACTTCTCTTCTGGCCGCGCAACGCACGGTAACTCGCGTTCGCACAACGTTCCAGGTTCCATCGGTATGGCACAAGATCCAGGTCGCGTTTTCCCTGGTAAGCGCATGACCGGTCATCTGGGTGACGTTAACCGTACGATCCAGAACCTCGTGATCGCCCGTATCGATGCCGACCGTCAGCTGCTGCTGGTCAAAGGCGCGATTCCAGGCGCGAAAAATGGCCAGGTAGTTGTCTCGCCAGCCATCAAAACCAAAGCCAAGAAGGGAGCTTAAACGATGGAACTCAAGCTTCTGAATGCGCAAGGTCAAGCCGGCTCCAACGTCGTCGCTGCTGATACTGTTTTCGGCCGTGATTACAATGAAGCGCTGATCCACCAAGTCGTGATCGCTTATCAAGCGAATGCACGTAGCGGTAACCGCAAGCAAAAAGACCGTGAAGAAGTTCACCACACGACCAAAAAGCCATGGCGCCAAAAAGGTACCGGCCGCGCTCGTGCTGGTATGTCGTCGTCGCCACTGTGGCGCGGCGGTGGTCGGATTTTCCCGAACTCGCCTGACGAAAACTTCACCCACAAAGTGAACAAAAAAATGTATCGCGCAGGTATCTGCTCGATCCTGTCGCAGCTGGCTCGCGAAGAGCGCCTGATCGTCATCGACGATCTGACGATCGACGCGCCAAAAACCAAGCTGTTGTCGCAAAAATTGAACGGCCTGGGCTTTGATTCGGTTCTGATCATCACCGACGTTCTGAACGAAAACCTGGAACTGGCATCGCGCAACCTGCCTAACGTACTCGTCGTTGAGCCACGTCACGCAGACCCGATGTCCCTGGTGTTCTACAAGAAGATCTTGGTCACCAAAGCTGCACTGGCTAAGATTGAGGAGATGCTGGCATGAGCGCGATTTTGAAACATAGCGAAGAACGCTTGATGAAGGTGCTGTTGGCGCCGGTCATTTCCGAAAAGGCCACCATGGTCGCGGAAAAGAACGAGCAAATTGTATTCCGCGTATTGCCGGATGCAACCAAGCCTGAGATCAAGGCAGCAGTTGAACTGCTGTTCAAAGTTGAAGTCCTGTCGGTGCAAACCGCGAACCGTGAAGGTAAGCAAAAGCGCACTGGCCGTTTCAACGGTCGTCGTAACCATACCAAGCGTGCTTTCGTGTGCCTGAAACCTGGCCAGGAAATCAACTTCTCCGAGGAGGCTGCATAATGGCACTCGTTAAGATGAAACCAACCTCGCCAGGCCGTCGCGGCATGGTAAAGGTGGTGAATGCCGACCTGTACAAAGGTCGTCCATTTGCTGCCCTGGTTGAAAAGAAATCCAAGACCGCTGGTCGTAACAACAACGGTCACATCACCACCCGTCATATCGGTGGTGGTCACAAGCAACACTACCGCTTGATCGACTTCAAGCGCACCAAAGATGGTATTCCAGCGAAAGTGGAACGTATCGAATACGATCCAAACCGCACCGCGAATATCGCTCTGCTGTGCTACGCCGACGGCGAACGCCAATACATCATCGCGACCAAAGGCATGTCCGTTGGCGACAGCGTGATGAACGGTTCGGAAGCACCGATCAAATCGGGTAACTGCTTGCCAATCCGTAACATCCCAGTCGGCACCGTGATGCATTGCGTCGAAATGCTGCCAGGTAAAGGTGCACAAATTGCACGTACCGCCGGCGCTGGCGTTGTGCTGATGGCCCGTGAAGGTACCTACGCTCAAGTGCGTCTGCGCTCGGGTGAAGTACGTCGCGTGCACATCGAGTGCCGTGCAACCGTGGGTGAAGTCGGCAATGCCGAGCACAGCCTGCGTAAGATCGGTAAAGCTGGTGCGATGCGCTGGCGCGGTGTTCGTCCTACCGTTCGCGGTGTGGTCATGAACCCGGTCGATCACCCGCACGGTGGTGGTGAAGGTAAAACAGCAGCTGGTCGTCATCCAGTTTCGCCTTGGGGCCAACAGACTAAAGGTAAGAAGACACGCAGCAACAAGCGTACTACTTCCATGATCGTCTCGCGCCGCGGCAAGAAATAAGGGGTAGCACATGACACGTTCATTGAAAAAAGGGCCGTTCTGTGACGCCCACCTGGTGAAAAAAGTTGAAGCTGCGCAAGCTGCCAAAGACAAAAAGCCAATCAAAACCTGGTCGCGTCGTTCGACAATCATGCCTGACTTCATCGGCCTGACGATCGCGGTACATAACGGCAAGCTGCACGTGCCAGTTTATGTTTCCGAAAACATGGTTGGTCACAAGCTCGGCGAATTCGCACTGACCCGTACGTTCAAGGGCCATGCAGCTGACAAAAAGGCTAAGAAATAATGGAAACTAAAGCTATCCTCAAAGGTGTGCGCCTGTCGGACCAAAAGGGCCGCCTGGTTGCGGACCTGATCCGTGGCAAGAAAGTTGACGCTGCACTCAACATCTTGCAATTCAGCCCGAAAAAAGGTGCTGCGATCATCAAGCGTGTTCTGGAATCCGCAATTGCGAATGCTGAGCACAACGATGGCGCCGACATCGACGAATTGTTCGTGAAAACGATCTACGTCGAAAAGGGTCCGGTCCTGAAGCGCTTCACCGCGCGTGCAAAAGGCCGTGGCGACCGTATTTCGAAACAATCCTGTCACGTTTACGTGACTGTCGGTAACTAAGGAGCCACGATGGGTCAGAAAATTCATCCAACCGGTTTCCGTCTGGCGGTCACCCGTAACTGGGCTTCGCGCTGGTATGCAGGCAACGGCAATTTCGCTGCCATGCTGAACGAAGACTTGAAAGCACGTGCTTACCTGAAAAAGAAACTGAAGAACGCTTCGGTTGGCCGCATCGTTATCGAGCGTCCAGCAAAGAACGCGCGCTTCACGATCTACAGCTCGCGTCCAGGCGTGGTCATTGGTAAAAAAGGCGAAGACATCGAAGTACTGAAGTCCGCTTTGACCAAGATCATGGGCGTGCCAGTACACGTGAATATCGAAGAAATCCGCAAGCCGGAAATCGATTCGCAACTGATCGCCGATTCGATCTCGCAGCAGCTGGAAAAACGTATCATGTTCCGCCGCGCCATGAAGCGCGCAATGCAAAACGCAATGCGCCTGGGTGCTCTCGGTATCAAGATCATGTCGTCCGGCCGTCTGAACGGTATCGAAATCGCTCGTAAAGAGTGGTACCGCGAAGGCCGCGTGCCTCTGCATACCCTGCGCGCAGATATCGACTACGGTACCAGCGAAGCATCGACCACCTACGGCATCATCGGCGTCAAGGTATGGGTTTACAAAGGCGACCGCGCTCCTAACGGCGACGCACCAGTAATCGATACTCCAGCTGACGAGAAGAAAAGCCGCGGTCCACGCCGTGACGATGGCAAGCCAGCCGGCCGCCCACGTCCAGCGGGTGCGAAACCATCCACAGCACCAGGTGCTGCTCGTGTGCGCGCCGCTAAACCGGCCGCCGCTGCACCAGCTGAGAAAGCAGGAGAATAATCATGCTGCAACCAGCACGCAGAAAGTATCGTAAAGAGCAGAAAGGCCGTAATACCGGTATTTCGCACAGCCGCGGCACCGCCGTGTCGTTTGGCGAATTCGGTCTGAAGGCAGTTGCGCGCGGTCGTATCACTGCGCGTCAAATTGAAGCGGCGCGTCGTGCAATGACGCGTCACATCAAGCGCGGTGGCCGTATCTGGATCCGTATCTTCCCGGACAAACCGATTTCGAACAAACCGGCTGAAGTCCGTATGGGTAACGGTAAAGGTAATCCTGAGTACTACGTGGCTGAAATCCAGCCAGGTAAAGTACTGTACGAAATGGATGGCGTTGATGAAGCGCTGGCACGGGAAGCTTTCCGTCTTGCCGCCGCTAAACTGCCACTGGCTACGACTTTTGTCGTACGTCAAGTCGGCCAATAATTGGAGTTGTATATGAAAGCATCTGAACTCCGCGGCAAGGACCAGCCGGCTCTGCAAAAAGAGCTGAATGATCTGTTGAAGGCACAGTTCGGCCTGCGTATGCAAATCGCTACGCAACAGCTGAGCAACACTTCGCAGCTCAAGAAGGTACGCCGCGATATCGCGCGTGTGAAGACGGTAATGAATCTGAAGGAAGCCAAATGAACGAACCAGTGAAACAGTCGCTCAAGCGCACGCTGATCGGTAAAGTGGTATCCGACAAGATGGACAAGACCGTTACCGTTCTGATCGAGCGCCACGTGAAACATCCTTTGTATGGCAAGATCATCATGCGTTCGAACAAGTATCACGCGCATGACGAGACCAACCAGGTCAAAGCCGGTGATACGGTAGAGATCCAGGAAGGTCGTCCGATCTCCAAAACGAAGGCATGGACGGTGACTCGTGTGGTTCAAGCCGCACCCATCGTTTAAATAAAAACCACCGCTTCGGCGGTGGGTTTTAATTAGTACTTGCAGGCCCGCAAATTGTATGTAATACTTGCGGGCTTCGTTCATGTAACGCCGCAAAGTGTCTGGCCACAGACAGTAGCATTCGCGGTCAGTTGATGTATGAAGGTCATGCACCCAAACAGTGAAGCCCAGCAGGGCGGCTCTGGCGGGACCAAGACTGACCGCGGGTCTACATTGTGTGGATTCTTCGGCTTAAGTTGGGAAAGAGAATACTATGATTCAAACTGAAAGCCGGCTCGAAGTGGCTGACAATACCGGTGCCAAAGAAGTAATGTGCATCAAGGTATTGGGCGGCTCCAAGCGCCGTTATGCTGGCATTGGCGATGTGATCAAGGTAACCGTTAAGGTTGCTGCGCCACGTGGCCGTGTCAAAAAAGGTGAAATTTATAACGCCGTGGTTGTGCGCACCGCTAAAGGTGTTCGCCGCCAAGACGGTTCCCTGGTGAAGTTCGACGGCAATGCCGCCGTTCTGTTGAACGCCAAGCTGGAACCGATCGGTACCCGTATTTTTGGACCTGTCACGCGCGAACTGCGCACTGAGAAGTTCATGAAAATCGTGTCCCTGGCACCGGAAGTCCTGTAAGGAGTCGTAATGGATAAGATTCGTAAAAACGACGAAGTCATCGTTCTGACCGGGAAAGACAAGGGCAAACGTGGTGTGGTGCAGCAGCGTATCGATGCTGAACATATCGTGGTTGACGGCATTAACATCGCTAAAAAAGCGACTAAGCCTAACCCGATGACTGGCGTAACTGGTGGTATCGTCGACAAGACCATGCCAATTCACGTGTCCAACGTTGCATTGTTTAATGCAGCGACTGGCAAGGCAGATCGCGTGGGTTTCAAAGAAGTGGATGGCAAAAAAGTCCGCGTCTTTAAATCCTCCGGCGAAGTAGTGAAGGCTTAAGAAATCATGGCACGTCTCCAAGAATTCTATAAAGAAAAAGTCGTCGCCGACCTGACAGCCAAATTTGGCTACAAGTCGTCGATGGAAGTTCCACGCCTGACCAAGATCACCCTGAACATGGGTGTTGGTGAGGCAATCGCGGATAAAAAAGTACTCGAGCACGCTGTTGCTGACTTGACCAAGATCGCCGGCCAGAAGCCAGTGACCACCAAGTCGCGTAAAGCGATCGCGGGCTTCAAAATCCGTGAAGGCTACCCAATCGGTACGATGGTTACCCTGCGCGGCGCTCGTATGTACGAGTTCCTGGATCGCTTCATCACCGTGGCTCTGCCACGTGTACGCGATTTCCGTGGTGTAAATGGTCGTGCATTCGATGGCCGTGGCAACTACAACATCGGTGTCAAGGAACAGATCATTTTCCCTGAGATCGAGTACGACAAGATTGACGCGTTGCGCGGTATGAATATCAGCATCACGACAACCGCTAAGACCGACGATGAAGCGAAAGCGCTCCTCGCCGCCTTTAAATTCCCGTTCAGAAACTGAGATCATGGCAAAATTGGCACTGATTAACCGTGAGCAAAAGCGTGTAGACCTGGCTGCGAAATTCGCCGTCAAACGCGCTGCGCTGAAGGCCATCGTTGATGACCAGTCGAAATCGGAAGAAGAGCGTTACGAAGCGCGCCTGAAATTGCAAGCGCTGCCACGTAACTCGAATCCGACGCGTCAACGTAACCGTTGCGCAATCACCGGTCGTCCGCGCGGCACATTCCGTAAATTCGGTCTGGGTCGTATCAAGCTCCGTGAATTCGCCATGCGTGGTGAAATTCCGGGTATGACAAAAGCAAGCTGGTAATAGGAGAATATGCAATGAGTATGAGCGATCCTATCGCCGATATGCTGACCCGCATTCGCAACGCACAAGGCGTGCAAAAAACGACCGTGGCCATGCCATCGTCGAAAGTCAAAATTGCGATTGCCAACGTCCTGAAGGACGAGGGTTACATTGAAGATTTCGCTGTTGCCGAAGCTGGTGGCAAGGCGGAACTGAAGATCGGTTTGAAGTATTATGTTGGCCGTCCCGTTATTGAGCGCTTGGAGCGCGTGTCCCGTCCGGGTCTGCGCGTCTACAAGGGTAAAGACGAGATCCCTACTGTGATGAATGGCTTGGGTGTGGCGATCGTGTCGACTCCGCAAGGCGTCATGACTGACCGCAAAGCACGCGCTACCGGTGTCGGCGGCGAAGTTATTTGCTACGTGGCTTAAGGAGTTACACATGTCTCGAGTAGCTAAAATGCCTATCGTAGTGCCAGCTGGCGCCGAAGTCGCCATCTCCGCACAAGCGATCACCGTAAAAGGCCCGCTGGGCGTGCTTTCCCAGGCCCTCACCGGCCAGGTCAAAGTAGAAAACAATGCAGGAACCCTGAGTTTCGACGTGGCGAACGACAGCCGCGAAGCCAATGCCATGTCCGGCACGCTGCGCGCTCTGGTCAACAACATGGTTGTTGGCGTCACCAAGGGTTTCGAGAAAAAGCTGAACCTGGTAGGCGTGGGTTACAAGGCGCAAGCTCAAGGCGACAAGCTGAATCTGTCCCTGGGTTTCTCGCACCCTGTAGTGCACGACATGCCAGCCGGCGTTACCTGCGCAACACCAACCCCGACTGAGATCCTGATCAAAGGTATCGATCGTCAACAGGTTGGCCAGGTAGCTGCCGAAGTTCGTGCTTACCGCGCTCCTGAGCCTTATAAAGGCAAGGGCGTTCGCTATGCGGACGAAGTGGTTAAGCTTAAAGAAACCAAGAAGAAGTAATTAGGGGCTGACGATGGATAAGAAAGAATCACGGCTTCGCCGCGGACGCCAAACCCGCATCAAGATCGCGGAATTGAAAGTAAATCGCTTGTCGGTGCATCGCACCAACCTGCACATTTACGCCAACCTGATCAGCCCGGACGCTAAAGTCCTGGTTTCGGCATCGACTGCTGAAGCTGAAGTACGCGCTGAACTGGCAGGCCAATCCGGCAAAGGCGGCAATGCCGCTGCTGCAGCCTTGATCGGCAAGCGCGTTGCTGAGAAAGCATTGAAAGCAGGAATTACCGAAGTTGCGTTTGACCGCTCCGGTTTCCGTTACCACGGCCGTGTGAAAGCGTTGGCAGAAGCCGCACGCGAAGCCGGTCTGAAGTTCTAAGGATCAATCATGGCAAAAATGCAAGCAAAAATGCAAAGCGACAAGCCGGATGATGGCATGCGCGAAAAAATGATCGCGATCAACCGCGTGACCAAAGTGGTCAAGGGTGGTCGTATCATGGGTTTCGCCGCGCTGACCGTAGTTGGTGATGGCGATGGCCGCGTCGGCATGGGCAAGGGCAAGTCGAAAGAAGTGCCAGTTGGCGTGCAGAAAGCAATGGAAGAAGCACGTCGCAACCTGATCAAAGTGCCGCTCAAAAACGGTACTCTGCATCACACGGTAGTCGGTCGTCATGGCGCGTCGAAGGTTCTGATGAACCCAGCCAAGCCTGGTACCGGCGTTATCGCTGGTGGCGCAATGCGCGCTATCTTCGAAGTGATGGGCGTGACGGACGTGGTGGCGAAATCCACCGGTTCGAACAACCCATACAACCTGGTGCGCGCTACGCTGGACGGCCTGTCGAAAATGAGTACTGCTTCCGATATCGCTGCTAAACGCGGCAAATCGGTTGAAGACATTCTGGCTTAAGGTGGACAAAATGACAAACACAGTCAAAGTGCAATTGGTCAAGGGCTTGATCGGTACGCGCGAATCGCATCGCGCTACCGTGCGCGGTCTGGGTCTGCGTCGTGTAAATTCGGTTTCCGAATTGCAAGACACCCCATCCGTACGCGGCATGATCAATAAAGTATCGTATCTCGTTAAAGTTGTCGGGTAAGCCTTCGGGCTTACACGAACGGAGCAAATCATGGAATTGAATACTATTGCACCAGCCGAAGGCGCTAAGCACTACAAGCGTCGCGTCGGTCGCGGTATCGGCTCCGGCCTGGGTAAAACCTCGGGTCGCGGTCACAAAGGTCAGAAATCGCGTTCGGGCGGCTTTCATAAAGTCGGTTTCGAAGGCGGTCAAATGCCTCTGCAACGCCGTCTGCCTAAGCGTGGTTTCAAATCGCTGAACGCCACTTTCAAAGCTGAAGTGCGTTTGTCCGATCTGAACAACCTGGCTGTTGGCGAAGTCGACATTCTGGTCTTGAAGCAAGCTGGCGTTCTGGGCGTGTTGGCCCGTGACGTGCGCGTGATCTTGTCCGGCGAAATCACCAAAGCGGTGAATTTGAAGGGCTTGAAAGTGTCCGCTGGCGCGAAAGCAGCCATCGAAGCAGCCGGCGGCTCAGTAGCCTGAGTTGACCGCTAACAGCTTGATCGGAGCGAAAATTGGCGACTAATCCACAACTTGCTAAAAGTGCAGCGGCCGGTTTCCCTTGGGGGCGGCTCTGGTTTTTGCTTGGCGCATTGGTGGTTTATCGTATCGGAGCTCATGTCCCGGTTCCCGGGATTGATCCGACACAATTAGCCGCGCTGTTCAAGGAGCACGAAGGCGGCGTCCTGGGCATGTTCAACATGTTCTCGGGCGGTGCCTTGTCTCGTTTTACAGTGTTTGCGTTAGGTATCATGCCTTATATCTCGGCCTCGATCATCATGCAGTTGCTGTCGATCGTGTCACCGCAGATGGAAGCGTTGAAAAAAGAAGGCGAAGCAGGCCGTCGCAAGATCACCCAGTACACCCGGTATTTCACGGTGGCCCTGGCCCTGTTTCAAGCGTTAGGTATTGCAGTCGCACTGGAGTCGCAAGCTGGTCTGGTATTGGAGCCTGGTCTTGCATTCCGCTTCGTAACGGTCGTCACTTTGTTGACCGGAACAATGTTTTTGATGTGGTTGGGTGAGCAAATTACCGAGCGTGGCTTGGGTAATGGCATCTCCATCATCATTTTTGCCGGGATTGCCGCGGGTCTGCCGACCGCACTGGGTGGTTTGTTCAGCCTGGTGTCGAATGGTTCGATCGGTAGCTTGGGTGCGATCTTCATCGTGATCCTGGTAGCACTGGTAACGTTCTTCGTGGTATTCGTCGAACGTGGTCAGCGCAAAATATTGGTCAATTACGCGAAGCGCCAGGTAGGCAACAAGATTTATGGCGGTCAAACCAGCCATTTGCCGTTGAAGCTGAACATGGCCGGCGTGATCCCGCCGATCTTTGCTTCTTCGATCATCTTGTTCCCAGCCACTATCGTGGACTGGTTTTCAAAGGGCGCCGACAACGCTAACCCTGCGGTGCGGTTCTTGAAAGATTTGGCAGCATCGATGGGGCCTGGTGAGCCTATCCATGCGCTGTTGTACGCAGTGGCGATCGTGTTTTTCTGTTTCTTCTATACCGCGCTGGTTTTCAACAGCAAAGAAACAGCGGATAACTTGAAGAAGAGCGGTGCGTTCATTCCCGGGATCCGTCCAGGCGAACAGACAGCCCGTTACATCGACAAGATCCTGACACGCTTGACACTTGCCGGCGCAGTCTACATCACCCTGGTATGTTTATTGCCGGAATTTATGCAAGCCCAGTGGAAAGTACCATTCTATTTCGGCGGTACTTCTTTATTGATTATTGTAGTTGTCACCATGGATTTCATGGCGCAAGTACAGAACTACGTGATGTCGCAGCAATATGATTCGCTGCTGCGCAAAGCAAATTTCAAGGGCGGAATTCCGACGCGTTAAGCGCGGTAAACACACCGAATGGCAAAAGACGACGTCATACAGATGCAAGGCGAGATTCTTGAGAATCTCCCAAATGCAACATTTCGAGTGAAGCTGGAGAACGGACACGTGGTGCTCGGGCATATTTCAGGTAAAATGCGGATGAATTATATTCGCATTCTCCCTGGAGACAAGGTGACGGTAGAGTTAACACCGTATGACCTGAGCCGAGCCCGCATTGTGTTCCGTACCAAGTAACACACTGAATCAAACCAAAGAAGCGAAAGAAAGAGCCCTAAAATGAAAGTTCTCGCATCAGTCAAGCGGATCTGCCGCAACTGCAAAGTCATCAAGCGCAAAGGCGTAGTTCGCGTTATCTGCGTAGAGCCACGTCACAAGCAGCGTCAAGGTTAATCGAGGAATAACAAATGGCACGTATTGCAGGGGTTAATATCCCAAATCATCAGCATACCGTTATCGGCCTGACAGCCATCTACGGTGTGGGCCGTCCACGCGCAGAGAAAATCTGTGCATCGACCGGTGTAGCAACCAACAAAAAGATCAAAGATCTGGACGACAGCGAACTGGAAAAGCTGCGCGATGAAGTAGGTAAATTCATCGTCGAAGGCGATCTGCGTCGTGAACTCTCGATGAACATCAAGCGTTTGATGGATCTGGGTTGCTACCGTGGCATGCGTCATCGCAAGGGTCTGCCTTGCCGTGGCCAGCGTACGCGTACGAACGCACGTACCCGCAAGGGACCGCGTAAAGCCGCTCAATCGCTGAAAAAATAATCCGCTAGGGAATAATTATGGCCAAGTCGCAAAATAACGCCGCATCAGCACGCGTGCGTAAAAAAGTCAAAAAGAACGTCGCTGAAGGCATCGCACATGTCCACGCATCGTTCAACAACACCATCATTACCATCACCGATCGTCAAGGCAATGCCTTGTCGTGGGCCACTTCGGGCGGTGCTGGCTTCAAGGGTTCGCGTAAATCGACCCCGTTTGCAGCGCAGGTCGCCGCAGAAGCCGCTGGTAAAGTTGCTGTTGAGTGTGGCGTGAAGAACCTGGAAGTACGTATCAAGGGCCCAGGTCCTGGTCGTGAATCCGCTGTTCGCGCGCTGAACAACCTGGGCATCAAGATCACCGAGATCCAGGACGTGACGCCGGTACCGCACAACGGTTGCCGTCCACCGAAACGTCGTCGTATCTAAGACAGTGTTGCAGAGGGCGCCTCGGCGCCAGCTGCTTTGCTGTATGCAGTAAACAGTACAGTTGTGTGAAAACGCTGGAGCAGGGAGCCGGAAACGGTTATACTGCCCGGCTGTTCTTGCCTGTCAAATCCTGTTTGACGGGTTTTTCGTTTTCAGCCACCGTCTGATTGAAACCAAATCAGACTAGCGCCTAACCGCATCAGTGTGTTTGATCATGCATGTGGCTGGGGCGTTATCATTTAAAAAAAGGAAGTATCGTGGCACGTTATATCGGACCTAAAGCAAAACTTTCCCGCCGTGAAGGTACAGACCTGTTCCTGAAGAGCGCACGCCGTTCGCTGGACAGCAAGTGCAAACTGGACGTCAAACCAGGCCAGCACGGTGTTAAATCCGGCGCCCGCACCTCGGACTACGGTAACCAACTGCGCGAAAAGCAAAAAGTAAAACGCATGTACGGCGTGCTGGAACGTCAATTCCGCCGCTACTTCGCTGAAGCTGACCGTCGTAAAGGCAACACCGGCGAAACGCTGTTGAAGTTGCTGGAAACGCGTCTGGACAACGTTTGCTACCGCATGGGCTTTGGCTCGACCCGCGCTGAAGCGCGTCAACTGGTCAGCCACAAAGCGTTCACCGTGAACGGTATCGTTGTCAACATCGCTTCGTACTCGGTCAAAGTAGGCGACGTTGTTGCTGTTCGCGAAAAGTCGAAAAAGCAAGTGCGTATCGTTGAAGCACTGTCGCTGGCTGAACAAGTTGGTATGCCTAGCTGGGTTTCGGTTGATGCCAAGAAAATGGAAGGTACCTTCAAGTCCCTGCCAGAGCGTAACGAAATCGCTAACGACGTCAACGAATCGCTGATCGTCGAGCTGTACTCGCGTTAATAGTAGTTAGCAAGACTCCCGCCCACTCAGTCGAGTGGGCGTTTTACTAATGCCATCAGCCTTATCGGTGTAATGAGCCGAGGGTATTGAAAAGGACATTTCATGCAAAACAGTTTGTTGAAGCCACGTATTATCGATGTAGAGGCGCTGGGCGCCGGCCACGCTAAAGTAGTGATGGAGCCGTTCGAACGCGGCTATGGCCATACATTGGGTAACGCGTTGCGCCGCGTCTTGCTGTCGTCGATGGTAGGCTACGCGCCGACCGAAGTGACGATCGCTGGCGTCGTACACGAATATTCTTCCCTCGATGGCGTGCAAGAAGACGTCGTCGATCTGTTGCTGAACTTGAAGGGTGTGGTTTTCAAAGTCCACAACCGCGATTCCGTAACCCTGACACTGAAAAAAGAAGGCGAAGGCGCCATCCTGGCCTCCGACATCGACCTGCCGCATGACGTCGAACTGATCAACCCTGACCACGTGATCGCCCACCTGACCGCTGGTGGCAAGCTGGACATGCAGATCAAGGTTGAAAAAGGCCGCGGCTACGTTCCTGGTAACGTGCGTCGCCTGTCGGAAGACACGAACAAGACCATCGGCCGCATCATCCTGGACGCGTCGTTCTCGCCAGTGCGCCGCGTGTCGTATTTCGTTGAATCGGCTCGCGTCGAACAGCGTACCGACCTGGATAAGCTGATCATCAACATCGAAACCAACGGCGTGATCTCGCCGGAAGAAGCGATCCGTCAATCGGCTCGCGTTCTGGTAGACCAGTTGAATGTGTTCGCTGCCCTGGAAGGCACGGAAGCCGCCGCCGAAGCGCCATCGCGCGCTCCGCTGGTCGATCCTATCCTGTTGCGTCCAGTCGACGACCTGGAGTTGACCGTGCGTTCGGCAAACTGCCTGAAAGCGGAAAACATCTACTACATCGGCGACTTGATCCAACGTTCGGAAAACGAACTGCTGAAAACGCCAAATCTGGGCCGCAAGTCCCTGAACGAAATCAAGGAAGTGCTGGCATCGCGCGGCTTGACCTTGGGCATGAAGCTGGAAAACTGGCCGCCTGCTGGCCTGGAAAAGTAATACGTAGTTGTAGCAAACTGCCTGGGACAGGTGTCCCAGGCTTTTATTTTTGAAGTACCCAACCGGTCCGCGGCTGATGAAGACGAAAGTCTCATTGAACCGATCGAAGAACTGGATTAAAACTCTTATTAAAAGGATTTATCATGCGTCATGGTCACGGCCTCCGTAAACTGAATCGTACCTCGTCCCACCGTCTGGCAATGCTGCGCAACATGACAGTATCGCTGCTGCGTCACGAAGCGATCAAAACCACCCTGCCAAAAGCAAAAGAACTGCGCCGCGTTGTTGAGCCAATTCTGACCCTGGGCAAAACCGACACCCTGGCAAACAAGCGTCTGGCATTCAGCCGTCTGCGCGACCGCGAAATGGTTGTGAAACTGTTCGCTGAACTGGGCCCACGTTTTGCCAACCGTAACGGTGGTTATGTACGTATCCTGAAAATGGGTTTCCGCGTCGGCGACAACGCTCCTATGGCTTTTGTTGAGCTGATGGATCGTCCAGACACGACCGAAGCTGTTGAAGTCGCTGGCGAGTAATCGCTGAGCAACAACTGCAGTATTGAAAGCCAGGCCTAGCCTGGCTTTTTTGTTTTCTGCTGCAGTCATCCTTGCTGCAGTGTACTATTCTCCTTTCGCGCCGGCCCTTCGTACGACCTTCGCCCGTACTCCCTGTTCCGCGCGTCTCCTGTCGAATGGTAGATAAAAGGTAGTCCATGTCCCGTTTCCCTCGCCGCGCTGCCGCGCGCGCCTCTTCTCCCTTGCACCTTGTGATGGCCTGGCTGAGCGCCTGCCTGGTCCTGGCTATGCTGATCTTTGGCGCCGGCGCCGCCCATGCCGCCGATGACGAATTTCTCGATCCCGAGCTGGCCTTCAAGTTTTCGGCGCGCATGCAAGATCCGTCTACCGTTGCCGTGACGTATGAGATTGCCGATGGCTACTATATGTACCGCGAGCATTTCAAGTTCCAGGCCGTGAATGGCAAGCTGGGTGCGCCGGTGTATCCGGCCGGCAAGGTCAAATTCGACGAGACGTTCCAGAAAAAAGTGGAAACCTATCGCCACAGCGTGACCATCACCATTCCGGTTGAAGCTGCAGGCAGCTTTACCCTGAAAGTCACTGGCCAGGGCTGTTCCGACAAGGGCTTATGTTATGCGCCGCAAGATGCACAAGCCCAGCTGGTGGGTGGTGGCGGCGGGCAAAGTACGGTACCAGGCGCCGTGGCGTCGAAATTTGCGCTGCCTGGCGCGCCGGCGGTCGATACGGCGGCCGTGAATGGCCCGCAGGCGCAAGCCTCGCCTGGCGTATCCGTGCTGAGTATTCCGCAAGCCGATATCACCAGCACGCCGGACGCCGTGCCGGCCGCTCCAGTGGCCAATGCCGCGGCGGCGCCCGCTGGCGAGATGGGCAAGATCGAATCGGCCCTGAAAGGCGGCAAGCTGCTGGTGATCGTGCCGCTGTTCATGTTGCTCGGCCTTGGCCTGGCATTTACGCCTTGCGTGCTGCCGATGGTGCCTATCCTGTCGTCGATCATCGTCGGCGATGGCGCCAAGGTCAGCCGTACTCGCGGCTTGCTGCTGTCACTGACCTACGCGCTGGGCATGGCCATCGTCTACACGGCGCTGGGCGTGGCGGCGGGCCTGGCGGGCGAAGGCCTGGCAGCCAAGCTGCAAAACCCGTGGGTGCTGGGCTGCTTCGCCTTGCTGATGGCAGGCCTGTCGCTGTCCATGTTCGGTTTTTATGAATTACAGGTGCCGGCTTTCTTGCAAGGCAAGCTCACTTCTGTATCGAATAATCAATCCTCGGGCCGCCTGGCCGGCGTGTTCGTGATGGGCGCCATTTCCGCGCTGATCGTGGGCCCTTGCGTGGCGGCACCGCTGGCTGGCGCCTTGCTGTACATCAGCCAGACGCGCGATGTGGTGATCGGCGGCAGCGCCTTGTTTGCGATGGCGGTGGGCATGAGCGTGCCCTTGATACTGGTGGGCGTGTCGGCCGGTACCTTGCTGCCGCGCGCAGGCGCCTGGATGGATGCCGTAAAACGCTTCTTTGGCGTGCTGCTGCTGGGCGTGGCCTGGTGGCTGGTGTCGCCGGTACTGCCTGGCGCTGTGCAAATGCTGGGCTGGACGGTGCTCTTTATCGGTTACGGCATGTATGTGCTGACCGGCCACAGCACCAGTAAAAACGCCTGGGTCGGCAAGGCGCTCGCGCTGGCCATTACCGTACTGGGCGCCTTGCAGCTGGTGGGCGTGGCCAGCGGTGGCCGCGACCCGCTGTCGCCGTTGTCGCACCTGGGCGGTGGCCAGGCGGCACATGAGCAAGCCTTCGTGCGCGTGAAAACCGTGGCCCAGCTCGACGCAGCGCTGGCGCAGCTGAATGGCAAGACGGCCTTGCTGGATTTTTATGCGGACTGGTGCGTGTCCTGCAAGGAAATGGAAAAGCTGACCTTCACAAACCCTGCCGTGCGCGACAAGATGGCGCAATCGGTCTTGCTGCAAGTCGATGTGACGGCCAACGATGCCGATGACAAAGCCATGCTGAAACGCTTCCAGCTGTTTGGCCCACCGGGCATCATCTTGTTCAATGCACAAGGACAAGAGATCCCGCACTCGCGCGTGATCGGCTTCCAGAACGCGGAAACTTTCCTTGCTTCCTTGTCCAAGCTGAACTGAGTGTAAGCATCCACTCGCGCTACCAATAAGAAAAGGCCTGCATAACAGGCCTTTTCTTTTACTGCACGGCTGAACGATTAGCCGGCTTTATGCTGCATGCCGCCACGGTGCTGGCCGCGCCAGCCCGCATGTTTGCCGCCTGGAACACTGTCGTCAAACACTTTTTGCTGTTCTGGCGTCAGTACTGCGTAGAACGTTTTCAGCGAAGCCAGACGGCTTTCCTGGCTGGCGATACGCTCTTTCGACATGGCGATCCATTGCTCCATGCGTTCAGGCGCCGACAGTTTGGCAAACGCTTCGCGCTTGGCTTTCCAGTCGCCGGTCGGGGCTTTCGGCGCATTGGCGGCCGTGAAAGTGGCCCAGGCCGGTTCTTGCGCAGCGGTCAGTTTCAGTTTGTCATGCAGGCGTGCCTGGTATTTGGCCATGCGTTCGGCAGGGTTGCCGCCACGGTGCCCGCCATGCTGGCCTGCGACATTGGCGCTGGCGGCAGGTGCGCCAGCGGCTGCTTCCTGGGCGTGGACGGTCAGCGATGCGGCACCCATGCCGAGCACGCTCATGGCGATGATCAATTTTTTGCTTAGGCTATTAAATGAGGTGTTCATCTTGATTCCTTTATAATTGAGAAGATGTACATGTGAGTGCACATGAAGCCATGTTGAATGGCGCATGTTTCAACGAAGTGTCCGGTCCCCGACAGTTTGTATCTATATGTTTCGTCGGGTCTTCTATATACAAGACGATACAAATGCACTGTGCAGAGGGGGCTGAAGTGGGGATAATTCGCCATATGGAATCCACTTCTACAATTCTCATCGTCGACGACGACCGCGACATTCGCACCTTGTTGGCCGACTATCTGGAAACGAACGCCTACCGTACCCTGGGGGCGGCCGACGGCACTGCCATGTGGAAAGTGCTCGACGAAACGCGTCCCGACCTGATCGTGCTCGATTTGAACTTGCCCGGCGACGATGGCCTGACCCTGTGCCGCAAGCTGCGCGCGCAATCGGCCGTGCCCGTGATTATGTTGACGGCGCGCAATGAGCCACTGGACCGTATCCTGGGCCTGGAAATGGGCGCCGACGATTATTTGCCGAAACCGTTTGAACCGCGCGAGTTGCTGGCCCGCATACGCAGCGTGCTGCGCCGCAGCCACGCCATGCCATCGAATGCACCATCGGACAAGGCGCAGCAGATCCGCTTCTCGGGCTGGACGCTGGACTTGACGGCGCGCCACTTGCTTAACCCGAACGGCTTGGTGATCATGCTGTCGGGCGCAGAATTCCGCTTGCTGCGCGTGTTCCTTGAGCATCCCAACCGCGTGCTGAACCGCGATCAGTTGCTGAACCTGACGCAGGGCCGTGATGCCGACCCATTTGACCGCTCGATCGATATCCAGATCAGCCGCCTGCGGCAAAAGCTTGGTGAAGATGCGCGCTTGCCGCAAATTATCAAAACCGTCCGCAATGGAGGCTACGTCCTGGCAGGCCAGGTAAATGTGGAGCCCCACGCATGAGGGCCTTCTTCGGCTCGATGACAGGACGAGTATTCATGGTGCTGCTGTTCGGTGTGGTCGCTTCGGCCGCGCTGACACAGTGGCTGGCCGTGGGCGAACGCCAGCGGGCGCTGGAACAATACCGTGACTTTCACGCCGTTGAACGGGCTGAACAGCTCGTGATGGCGGCCGACGTGGTGCCGCTGGCGTCGCGCGCCGCCTACCTGAAGGTCGCCAACAAGGGTAGCGTACGTCTTGAACTGCGTCCCGAAGCTGAACAGCAGCCGGGCCAGGCCACGGAATTCTCTACCGCCCTGCAAGCCAAGCTGGGCGAGGCGTTCAAGGTCACCCCATTGGCTGACCGCCCGGCAGCCTGCGCCAAGCCGCGCAAGCCGACTGGCCTGTTTGCACCCAAACAATGGGGGGGCACTTGCGAAAACCTCGACGTGCGCATGCAGGACGGCCATGTGCTGCGCCTGCTGGTCTTGCCACCGCGCCAGCAGCCGCCGTTTGGCGAGCATAGCGACTGGGTTACCTTGCTGCCATTCCTGATCAGCATCGCCATCCTCGCTTATCTGGTCACGCGCATGACCATGCGCCCGCTCAAGCAACTGGCGCAGGCTGCGAAAGACCTGGGTAACGATATCAACCATCCGCCGCTGGCCCTGTCGGGCGCCAGCGAGATTCGCCAGGCCAGCGCCGCCTTCAACGCCATGCAGGCGCGTATCCGCCAGCATATTTTCCAGCGTACCCAAATGCTGGCCGCCATCACGCACGACTTGCAGACGCCGCTCACGCGCTTGCGTTTGCGCCTGGAAAAAGTGGCCGATTCGGAACTGTACGACCGCCTGGTAGGCGACTTGTCGGCCATGCAAAGCATGGTCAAGGAAGGACTGGACCTGGCCCGTTCGATGGATAGCACGGAAGCGATGCAGGCGCTCGACCTCGATTCCCTGCTCGATAGCGTATGTTCGGACGCCACCGATGCGGGCCAGAAAGTGACCCTGGCCGGCCATGCGGGCATGGCCCTGATGGGGCGGCCGATCGCCATGCGCCGCTGCCTGGTGAATTTGATCGACAATGCGGTCAAATATGGCCAGTATGCGCAAGTCACGGTCGAGCGCATCACGGGTGCGGCGCGCATCCGCATCCGCGACGGCGGCCCCGGTATTGCGCCGGACCAGCTGGCCAAAGTATTCGAACCGTTCTACCGCATTGAAACCTCGCGTTCGCGTGAATCGGGCGGTACCGGACTGGGCCTGACGATCGCCCGTAACATCGCCGAGCAGCACGGCGCCACCGTTTTGTTGTCCAACCATGTCGATGGTGGATTGGAAGTAACGCTGATTGTGCCGCAATATTACGCAGGAAAGTGATGCTTTTCATGCGACAATATTGCGCTTAATGCCACGTGGCAATTAATTCAATCTGCGGCCCCGCGTCGCGACAGCGTGACGGAACAATGAAAAAAACTAGCCTGGTAATCCTGGTGGGTGCGGCCCTGTGTATCGGTGGCGGCATCTGGTATTTCAATCATCAGCCTGGCGTAGCGGCAAGCGGCCAGGCTAGCAAGGGTGGCCAAGCCCCGACCACGGTCAGCGTGGTGATGCCATTGCGCCAGGACGTGCCGATGGTGTTGCAAGCCAATGGCAGCGTAATGCCGATCAGCAGTGTCGACCTGCATGCGCAAACCACCAGCACCATTACCAAGGTGCATATCCGCGAAGGCCAGTTCGTCAAGCAGGGTGAGCTGATGTTCACGCTGGATGCTCGCAGCGAACACGCAAATGTCGAGAAAGCCCAGGCGCAAGTGTTGCGCGACCGCGCTTCGGTGCTGGACTTCGAACGCCAGCTCAAGCGCAGTCAGGACTTGCTGAGCAAGAATTTCATCGCCCAGGGCGCCGTCGATACCCTGCAAAGCCAGCTCGATGCGGCGCGCGCCTTGCTGGCAGCGGACCAGGCCGCCCTGCGCGCGGCCCAGGTCGATTCCAGCTACACCGTGCTGCGTGCCCCGCAAGCGGGCCGCGTGGGGGGCATCGGCGTGTACCCGGGCAGCCTGGTGCAGCCGACCATGTCCTTGACCAGCATTACCCAGCTCGATCCGATCGACGTATCGTTTACCTTGCCGGAAAGCAGCCTGTCGGGCTTGCTGGCGGCGCAGAAGGCGGGCGATGTACCGGTTGCCGCGCTGTTGTCGGATGCGGGCGGCAAGCAGTTGCAGGGCAAGCTCAGCTTTATCGACAATGCCGTCGATCCTGCTACCGGCGTAATCAAGGTCAAGGCCCGTTTCAATAATGGCGGCACCGATTTGTGGCCAGGCCAGTACGTCAACACGCAACTGACCGTGCATACGCTGAAAGACGCGCTGGTGATACCGCAAAACGCCATCATCACCACCACCGCAGGCACTTTCGTGTATTCCATGGAAGCGGACGGCACGGCCAAGATGCGCACTATCACGCGCGTCTATGCGTTTGGCTTGAATGCCGTCGTCACCGGCTTGAACGGCGATGAAAAGGTGGTTGTCGATGGCAAGCAGAACTTGCGTCCGGGCAGCAAGCTAAGGTTGGCCGAACAACACAAGGCCGCGTCCGGTGCTGAACCGGTGGCCAGCACAGCATCGGGCAAAGCAGCATGAATTTATCCGAACTGAGCATCCGCCGCCCCGTCATGGTGGTGCTGCTGTCGCTGACGGTGATCCTGGCTGGCGTGCTGGCCTATGGCAAGATTCCAGTGGCCGCATTGCCGAGCTATAACACGCCCGTCATCAACGTCAGCGCCGACCTGGCCGGCGCCAGCCCCGACACGATGGCGTCGTCGGTGGCCTTGCCGCTGGAAAAGCAGTTTTCCACAATTGCCGGCCTGAGCCTGATCACGTCGACCAGTACCCTGGGCAATACCTCGCTGACCCTGGAGTTCGACCCCAGTATCAACGTGAACGAGGCAGCCGTCGACGTGCAGGCAGCCTTGCTGCGCGCACAGCGCCAGTTGCCGACGGAAATGACGGACTTGCCGTCCTACCGCAAGGTCAATCCGGCCGATGCGCCGGTACTGTTCATCCAGATGACCTCGCCGTCGCTGAACTTGTCGGACCTCAACGATTACGCAGAAAACCTGATCGCTCCCAGCCTGTCGACCTTGCCTGGCGTAGCCCAGGTCAGCGTGAATGGCCAGAAACGTTTTGCCGTGCGCGTGCGCGCCCGTTCCGACATGATGAACGCGCGTAATTTGACGATGGATGAGCTGGCTGCTGCCTTACGTACGGCCAATACGAATTCCCCACTGGGCATACTCGATGGCCCCAGCCAGACGCTGACTATCCAGGGCAATCCGCAAATGATGAAGGCGGCCGATTTTGCCGAACTGATCGTTGCCACGCGTAATGGCCAGCCCGTGCGCCTGAAGGAAGTGGCCGAAGTGGAAGACAGCTTCCAGTCGATCAAGGCGGCCGGCAGTTTCAACGGCGAGCGTTCGATCAGCCTGATGGTGCAGCGTCAACCGGACGCCAATACGGTGCAGGTGGTCGATGGCGTGCGCAAGCTCTTGCCTGGCTTCAAGGCGCAATTGCCGCAATCGATACAGATCAGCCTGGTGAATGACCGCTCGCTGTCGATCCGCGAAGCGATTCACGACGTCAACCTGACGCTGGCGCTGACGGTGATCCTGGTGGTGCTGGTGATTTTCCTGTTCCTGCACCGCGTCGCCGCCACCTTCATTCCCGCCGTCACCATGCCGATCTCGCTGCTGGGCGCGCTGGCCCTGCTGTACTGGCTCGGTTATAGCCTGGACAACGTGTCCCTGCTGGGCATCACCCTGGCCGTGGGCCTGGTGGTCGATGACGCCATCGTGGTGCTGGAAAACATCGTGCGCCATATCGAGATGGGCAAGAAGCCGATCCAGGCGGCGCTGGTGGGCGCGAAGGAAATGGGTTTTACCATTATTTCGATTTCCGTCTCTCTGGTGGCCGTGTTCATCCCCATCTTTTTCATGCCGGGCGTGATCGGCTTGCTGTTCCACGAATTCGCCGTCGTCGTTTCGCTGTCGATCCTGGTGTCGGCCATCGTCTCGCTGACCCTGGTGCCGATGCTGGCCAGCCGCTTCTTGCCGGCTGATTCGCGCGAACACCACGGCGACGAAGCGGGCCATGGCGAAATGACGTTTATCGGCCGTCACTTCGAGGCGGGCTTTACGCGCTTGCGCAATGGCTATGTACGTCTGCTGGACCTGGCGCTGGGCCACCGCAACGTGGTGCTGTTGATCGCCGTGGGCACTTTTGCCTTGACGGTGGTGTTGTACGCCACCATCCCGAAAGGTTTCTTCCCGGAAGAAGACCTGGGACAGATCCAGGTCAATACGGAAGCCTCGGAAGATATTTCATCGGAGGCGCTGCAAGCCCTGCAAGGCCGGGTGGCCGCCGTGCTCAAGGCCGACCCCAGCGTGCAGGACGTGACCTCGTTTGTGGGCGGCGGCAATACGGGCCGCATGTTCATGGTCTTGAAACCGCGCAGCGAACGGCCGAAAATGCCGGTGGTGCTGGAAAACCTGCGCCGCGCAAGCAGTACCGTGCCCGGCATGGCCGTGTATTTCCGTCCCGTGCAAAACTTGCAGCTGGGTGGGCGCCAAAGTAAAAGCCGTTATCAATACACCTTGCAAAGCGTCAGCCCCGATGCGCTCAATGACTGGGCTGAAAAGTTTATCGCCGGCATGCGCGCCGATCCGGCTTTCCGCGACGTCACCAGCGATTCGCAGATCAAGGGGCTGCAAGCGTCGTTGAAGATCGACCGCGACAAGGCCAATATGCTGGGCGTGCAAATGTCCGATATCCGCACGGCCCTGTACAGCGCCTTTGGCGAGCGGCAAGTGTCGACCATCTATTCCTCGGCCGCCAGCTATTACGTGATCCTGGAAGCGGCCACGCCGGACCGCCAGTACGACGATGCGCTCACGCGTGTGTCGGTGCGCAGCAAGTCGGGCGAGCTGGTGAAACTGTCTTCGATTGCCCATGTGGAACGCACCATCGGCCCCACGGCTGTCAATCACCAGGGCCAGCTGCAAGCCGTGACGATCGCCTTCAACCTGGCGCCGGACGTGCCGCTGGGTATCGCCACCGGCAAGATCGATGTGCTGGGCAAGGAAATGAACTTACCACCATCCATCATCACGCGCTATGGCGGCGATGCTGCCGTGTTCCAGGATTCGCAAGCGAGCCAGATTATCCTGATCATTGCGGCATTGGCGGTGATCTATGTGCTGCTGGGGGTATTGTATGAAAGCTATATCCACCCGCTGACCATCCTGGCGGGCTTGCCGTCGGCGGCCGTCGGAGCACTGCTGACCCTGCGCCTGTTCGGCATGGACCTGACCATGATCGCCATCATCGGCATCCTGATGCTGATCGGCATCGTCAAGAAAAACGCCATCATGATGATCGACTTCGCCCTGCATGCGCAGCGCAATGAAGGCATGCGTCCGGCCGAAGCGATCCGCCAGGCGTGTATCCTGCGTTTCCGCCCGATCATGATGACCTCGGCTGCCGCCCTGATGGGCGCCTTGCCGATCGCCCTGGGCCTGGGGGCGGGCGCGGAACTGCGCCAGCCGCTGGGTCTGGCGGTCGTAGGTGGCTTGCTTTTCTCGCAAGTTATCACCTTGTTCATCACACCCGTCATTTACTTGTTCCTCGATAAATACAGCGGTACGGGACCATTAACGGATGAACAATTGCTGGTGCTCGACAGCAAGGCTTGAGTGGTGTATCTGCCCTGGCTGGCGCCCCTTTCTGCATGAACGGGGCGCCATTTTTGTAAGGTCCCATGATACATACGGTAACAACCGTCAAGGGGCGACTGGGGTACTCTGGTAGTCGCTGCAAGGAATGCCGTGATCCTGTACGCTTCGGGTTGCATCGCGACTGGAAGTGTTCCCAAATGCCAGTGACTCTGGCACACTGGTTATCCGCTAAGATTACTGCTACAAAGAAAGCACGATTCATTTTGCATGACACGACCCACCCGATGGCTGCCGATTCAGACTATTGTCCTACCTGCGGTCAATTGATACAGCCTCCAGCCGCCTACGGATCTGAGACGAACAAGAATCGCAAGATTATCTTGGGTGTGACGGTGTTGCTGCACGTGCTGGTGGCCTTGTATGCCGTGTTTCATAGTGACAAGATTGAAAAAATTCTGACGCCGAAGAAAGAAAGCGCGATGGTGTATATCACGCCAATGAAGAACACGCCGCCATCGCAGCCCGAGCCTAAACCGAAGCCTACGCCGAAACCGAAGGACACCAAGGTGGCCAAGGTGAAGCCGCCGCCGTCGCCGAGCAAGCCGGTGGTGACAAAAAATACGCCGAGCACCAAGCCGAAGCTGGAAACCTTTACGCCACCGGTGGTGTCGAAAGTGCCGTTGCCGCCGCCACCAGCGGAAGACATGGCCACCATGATCGAGCAGCGCCGCCAGCAGCGCCAGGCGCAGCAGCCGGCGCCGCCAGCCGAGGAAAGCGATAACGACCGCGCCATCCGCATCGCCAAGGCGAATATCGCCGGCGCGCAAGGCCGCAACTCGGGTAGTGACAGCGAGGATTCGGGCGGCGTATTTTCCATCGTCAACCAGACGTCGTTCAGTGCCGAAGTCAAGTTCCGGGGCTGGAATGGCAACTTCAAGCGCAACTGGCTGAAGCAGGAAAGAGTGGATATCGGCAACGAACCGGACATCGAATCGGCCATCATCAAGAAGATGATCCAGCTGATCCGCGCGGAAAAACCCGGTGATTTCGTCTGGGAATCGCGCCGCCTGGGACGCAATGTGAACCTCAGCGCCAGGGTGGAAGATACGGCTGAACTGACGGCTTTCCTGCGCCAGGAATTCTTTTCCGAGAAGACCTCGGCCCCAAGACGGCGCTAACCTGCTGTCATCCATGAAAAAAGCGGCCAGTGGCCGCTTTTTTCATGCTGCGCTGATCAATCAGGATGATCAGGCTGGCTTGTCCGACTCCGGTTCCACGTCGTCTTCCATCTCGATCAGCTCGACCATCTGAGCCGCACCGTCTTCGCTGATGCCGGCCAGTTCCATGATCTTGTCATTGGCTTCGTCGATACCGACGCGTTTCAGGGCGGAGAACAGCTGGACGGTGAATGGGAAGCCGATGCCGTCTTCATCCACGTAGCTGTCCAGCTTAGCCTTGGCCTGGCGCAGGGCGTTCACCGATTCATTGCGGTTGAGCTTATCGACCTTGGTCAGGATGCAGTGAATAGGCTTGCCGGTCGGCGCGAACCATTCCAGCATCTGGATGTCCAGGTCCGTGAACGGACGGCGCGAATCCATGATCAGGATCAAGCCCGCCAATTGCTCGCGGCGCTGCACATAGTCGCCCAGCAAGCGTTGCCAGTGCAGCTTGGCCGAGCCCGATACTTCCGCATAGCCGTAACCAGGCAAGTCGACCAGCAGGCATTCGATCTCCTCGACGATGGTGGCGTCCTTGCGGTGCTGGCCCACGTGGGCGCCGCCGATGGAGAAGTAATTGATGTGCTGGGTACGGCCAGGGGTCTTGGAGGCGAACGCCAAGCCTTTCTGATTACATAAGATGTTGATGGCGGTCGATTTACCGGCATTGGAGCGGCCGGCAAATGCGATTTCCGGCACCGTGGTATCGGGCAGGTCACGCAGTTGGTTGACGGTCGTAAAGAAGCGGGCTTGCCAGAGTTTTGACATGGGAGTAGTAAAGCTGCAAAAGGGAGCGATAAGAGAACGATAACGCTAAAAAGCTATTGTACAATAAGGGGTTGCTTATTGTTGCCGGCGTAGCAGCGATGCGGCTTGCGGCCCTGAAAATAAAGCAAAAATCCCAGGAGCGCGGCAAGGTCCACCACTAATTTCTCACTGTCCCAGGGTGCTTGAATGAATCGTGCGTTTTCACCGTTTGTCAAATCCATGCTGCTTGCTTTGCTGGCTGTATCGGCAACTGCTTCCGCGGTCGAAGAAACGAAACCTGCCCATGCTCCTGCCGCTGCCGTCAAGGTTGACGCTGGCAAGGGTTCCACCCTGTACAGCGATGGCGATGCGGCGCGCGGCTTGCCTGCCTGCATGTCTTGCCATGGCGCTGCCGGTAATTCCACCATCGTCGCCAATCCCAAGCTGGCTGGCCAGCATGAAAGCTATCTGTACAAGCAGCTGGTCGATTTCACGACGCCAGAGCGCAACCAGGCCGTGATGTCGACCTACGCCAAGATGCTCAGCGACGCCGACAAGAAAAATATCGCTGCCTATCTGGCTGCGCAAGTCGCCAAGCCGGGCACCGCCAAGAACAAGGATACGATCGATCTGGGCAAGAAGATTTACCGCGGTGGCATCGCCGGCAAGCAAATAGCCGCCTGTGCCAGCTGTCATGGCGCGACGGGCAATGGCATCCCCATCCAGTATCCGCGCATTGCCGGTCAGCATCAGGACTATACGGTTGCCCAGCTGACCCTGTTCCGCAGCACCAAGGCGGACGCCCGCAAGAACAGTGCACCGATGCATACCATCGCCAGCCGTATGTCCGACGACGAGATCGCCGCCGTGGCCGATTATATTGCCGGCTTGAAATAATTTCATAGTATTGCTTCTCATGCACGCTTGTGCGGATAATACGAAAGGGTAGCCTGCACAGGCTGCCCTTTTTTACAAAATGCGGCGCAAACAGGAGTATGCTGCCCCCTTGCGCGGGCTACTGTCAACCACCCGAAATCCCCCTTCAAAGATTGCAGATTCAGTATGAGTATCAAGGTATGAGCACCAGCACGACCGGAATCGAAATAAAAACGCAGCGCCGCAGCCTTGCCGAATTCGTCGAGCTGGTATCGTCGATGCGCTTTGCCATCAGCCTGCTGACCCTGATCGCCGTGGCGTCCATTATCGGCACCGTGCTCAAGCAGAATGAGCCGATGCCCAACTATGTCAACCAGTTCGGTCCGTTCTGGTTTGCCGTCTTCGACAAGCTGAGCCTGTATTCGGTGTATTCGGCCTGGTGGTTCCTGGTGATCATGGGTTTCCTGGTCGCCTCCACCTCCCTGTGCATCGTGCGCAATGGGCCCAAGATGCTCAAGGATATGCGCAGCTGGCGCGAAAACGTGCGCGAACAATCGCTGCGCAACTTTCACCACAAGATGGAATGGCAAACGCCGCTGGCGCGTGCCGAGCTGGCGCAGCAGACGGCGCAGCGCCTGAAGGATGCCGGTTACCAGACCAAGCTGGTGACCAAAGGGGACGCTACCCTGGTGGCGGCGAAGCGGGGCGGCGCCAACAAATGGGGGTATATCTTTGCCCATGGCGCTATCGTCGTCATTTGCGTGGGCGGCTTGCTCGATTCGGAAATGCCGATCCGCATACAGCAATGGGTGTTCGGCAAGACGCCGTTTGCCGGCGACGGCGTGATCGCCGAGATTCCTGCCGAGCACCGTTTGAGCTTGGCCAACCCTACCTTCCGTGGCAATACCATGATCCCGGAAGGCTCGTCGAGCACCACCGCCATCATTCCCCAGGCCGATGGCGTGCTGATCCAGGATTTGCCCATCACCATTTTGCTGAAAAAATTCCATATCGATTTTTACAGCACCGGCATGCCCAAGCTGTTCGCCAGCGATGTGGTGATCACCGACCATGAAACGGGCAAGTCTTTCCCGGCCACCATCAAGGTCAATGAACCGCTGATCTACAAGGGCCTGGCGCTGTACCAGTCCAGCTTTGAAGATGGCGGCAGCAAGCTCAAGCTGACAGGCTTTCCCATGACGGGCAAGATGGACCAGCGTTTCGACATCAATGGCGCGGTGGGCGGCAAGACGCCGCTGGCCGGTGGCGACGACAATGCCTACACGGTGGAGTGGACCGGTTTCCGTCCTTTCAACGTGGAAAACGTCAGCGCGGGCCAGGATGTGCGCGCGGTCAACAAGTCGGAAAGTTTCAACGAGAAATTCGCCGTGGGCCTGGACAAGCGCCTGGGTTCGGCTGCCAAGAATGCGCATAACAAGGACTTGAAGAATGTGGGCCCCAGCGTGCAATACATTCTGCGCGACAAGACGGGCCAGGCGCGCGAGTACCAGAATTATATGCAGCCCGTCACAGTCGACGGCGCTACCGTCTTTTTGGCCGGCATGCGCGTCAATCCTGGCGATCCGTTCAGCTATCTGCGTATTCCCGCCGATGACAATCATGGCGTGAGCGAATGGATGCGCTTGCGCGCCGCGCTGCAAGATCCGGCATTGCGCGAGCAGGCGGCCGGACAATATGCGCAGCGGGCCATGCCGCAGGCGGACGCGGCAGCCTTGCGTGTCCAGCTGCAGGAATCGGCCGCCAAGAGCCTGGCCATCTTTGCCGGCAATGGAAAGGAGGGCGGCTTCCTGGCTATTTCGCATTTCCTGGAAAAAGTTCCACCCGCTGAGCAGGAAAAGGCTGCCGATATCTTCATGAAGATCCTGAACGGCAGCCTGTGGGACTTGTGGCAGGTGGCACGGGTCAAGGATGGCTTGAAGAGCGTCGAGGCGGATGAAGCCCATGGCCGCTTTTTGCAACTGGCCACCAATGCGCTGTCCGACAGCTTCTTCTATGGCGCGCCCGTGTATCTGCAACTGGAAGACTTCACGGAAATCAAGGCATCGGTGCTGCAGGTGACGCGTTCGCCGGGCAAGAGCGTGGTCTACCTCGGTTGCCTGTTCCTGGTGATCGGCGTGTTTTCCATGTTCTATATCCGTGAGCGCCGCCTGTGGGTCTGGATACGCGATGTGGCAGGCGATGAAGAGGGCAAGGGCGGCAGCGAGGCAGTAATGGCCATGAGCACGCAACGCAAGACCCTGGACTTTGAAAAAGAATTTGAGATATTAAAGCGCAAACTGCCACAATCGGCGTAAGCTGCGCACAGAGATAATTGCCTAAGGGCAACTTTGCCTGACATGGAGAGAAATGATGGAATTGGCAGATAAGCAAACATATACCCAGGAGCCGGGTTTCTTTAAACGCCTGAGCCTGGTTGACTGGGTGTACGGTGCTGGCTTGCTGGCGGCGGCCCTGTTCGGCCTGGCGCGCTATGGCGAATTCATGGATATCTATGAAAAAGCCATCTTGCTGGCGGCCGCGCCCACCTTTGCCTGGCTGGGCTGGTACTGGAAACCCGTGCGCTGGCTGATTCCTGCCGCTGCCTTGCTGTCCTTGTTTGCCATCAGCCTGTACGGTGGCCAGCTGGACATGGCAAACCAGAAGTTTTTCCTGAAATACATGTTGTCGAGCCAATCGGCCATCCTGTGGATGGGCACCTTGTTCGTGCTGGCTACCCTGTTTTACTGGATCAGCCTGATTACACGCACGGACTTCGGTTCGTCCATCGGTTCCGTGCTGTGCTGGGCCGGTGTGGTGCTGGGCCTGACGGGCATGCTGGTGCGCTGGTACGAGTCTTACCTGATCGGTGCTGACGTAGGCCACATCCCGGTGTCGAACCTGTATGAAGTGTTCATCCTGTTTTCTCTGATCACGGCCATGTTTTACCTGTACTACGAACAGCATTACGCCACGCGCCAGCTGGGCGCCTTCGTCATGCTGGTGATAACGGCCGCCGTGGTGTTCCTGCTGTGGTACACGGTCACGCGCGATGCGGCCGATATCCAGCCGCTGGTGCCGGCCCTGCAAAGCTGGTGGATGAAGATCCACGTACCGGCCAACTTCATCGGCTACGGCACGTTCTCGCTGTCGGCCATGGTGGCGTCCGCCTATCTGCTGAAATCGAGTGGCTACCTGGTCGACCGTTTGCCATCGCTGGAAGTGCTGGACGACGTCATGTACAAGGCGATTTCCATCGGTTTCGCGTTCTTCACTGTGGCCACCATCCTGGGCGCGCTGTGGGCGGCTGAAGCCTGGGGTGGCTACTGGTCGTGGGATCCGAAAGAAACCTGGGCGCTGATCGTCTGGCTCAATTATGCCGCCTGGCTGCACATGCGCTTGGTGACGGGCTTGCGCGGCCGCGTGGCTGCCTGGTGGGCGCTGGTCGGCTTGCTGGTGACGACGTTTGCTTTCCTGGGCGTAAATATGTTCCTCTCCGGTCTGCACTCCTACGGCAAGCTGTAATGTGTCCGATAAAAAGCCCATGGCGGCGTTGCCTTGCCTGGTCGTACTATTCGTACTGCCTGCGGCAAGGCGCCTTGCCCTGAACTTTTTTTGCTCACATTAGAAGTATCACGGAAGCTTTATAAACGGCATTTCGGAATTGGTGTAAGGTAGTCTCATCGGTTGTAGACCAAGAGACCTGCACTTTTTCCGGAGTTTCCATGTTGATCAAACGCAGTCCCAACGGCATCAATTTGCCTTTTTCTTCTGAAATTACGCCGCGCGCCGTGTTTGAAGCGCGCCGCAGTTTCATCAAACAAGCTGCGCTCGGCTCTATCTCCAGCGCCGCGCTGCTGGAGATGCTCAGCCGCGACGCCTACGCGCAAGGCAGCAATCCCAAGCTGGCCGCCAAGCTCAATCCCGCGTATTCGGTGCAGGACAAGCAGACCGCCTACAAAGACGCCACCACCTACAATAATTTCTACGAATTCGGCACCGATAAAAGCGATCCGGCGCAAAATGCGGGCACTTTGCGCACGCGTCCGTGGACGGTCAGTATCGAAGGCGAAGTGAAAAAGCCGATGACGCTGGACCTCGATGCGCTGTTGAAACTGGCGCCGCTGGAAGAGCGCGTGTACCGCTTGCGCTGCGTGGAAGGCTGGTCGATGGTGATCCCTTGGATCGGTTATTCCTTTTCGGAAATCATCAAGAAAGTCGAGCCGACCGGCAACGCCAAGTATGTGGAATTCATCAGCCTGGCCGACAAGAAGCAGATGCCGGGCGTGGGCAGCCGCGTGCTGCAATGGCCGTATGTGGAAGGCTTGCGCATCGACGAGGCGAACCACCCGCTGGCAATGCTAACCCTGGGCATGTATGGCGAAACCTTGCCGAACCAGAATGGAGCGCCCGTGCGCATGGTATTGCCGTGGAAGTATGGTTTTAAATCGGCCAAGTCCATCGTCAAGATCCGTTTCGTCAAGGACCAGCCGCGCACGGCCTGGAATCTGACGGCCCCCGCCGAATACGGCTTTTACTCGAATGTAAACCCGGACGTCGATCATCCGCGCTGGTCGCAAGCGAGCGAACGGCGCATCGGCGAAGACGGTTTCTTCGCACGCAAGCGCAAGACCCTGATGTTCAACGGCTATAACGAGGTCGCGCCACTGTATGCGGGCATGGATCTGAAGAAATTCTTTTAAGGACGCCGATGGCCCTCAGTTTCAACCTTAACCCTACGCCCAGGCAGCTGAGCTGGCTGAAAAGCCTGATCTTCGTGCTGGCGCTGCTGCCGTTTGCACGCATGGTCTGGCTGACGTATTCAGGGCAGCTGGTCGAGCCGCTGGAATTCATTACGCGCGGCACCGGCGACTGGACCCTGTATTTGCTGTGCATCAGCCTGGCCGTGACGCCCTTGCGGCGCCTCACGCAGTGGAATTGGCTGATCAAGCTGCGTCGCATGCTGGGCCTGTTTGCGTTTTTTTACGCCTTCCTGCACTTCATGACCTTTTTATGGTTCGATCATTTCTTTGATGTCCAGGAAATGTGGGCTGATGTGCTCAAGCGCCCGTTCATCACGGTGGGGTTTATTGCCTTTGTCTTGCTGATACCGCTGGCCCTGACCAGCACGAACGGCATGGTCAAGCGCCTGGGGGGCAAGCGCTGGCAGTGGTTGCATCGGCTAATTTATGTGATCGCGCCGCTGGGCATCCTGCACTTCTGGTGGATGAAGGCAGGCAAGCATAATTTTGCGCAACCGACGCTGTTTGGTGGCATCGTCTTGTTACTGCTGTTAATTCGCGTGTATTACGCCTGGAGCAAGCGGGCGAAAAGCGCCAGGGCGGCAAGCACCCCGGCGCGTTCGATTTAAGGAACGATTTCCGGTGGCGGCGGCACGGCGGCCGGCTGGATCGGGCCCTTGGCTGGCGCCGGTTTGGCGGCCGGTGGCTTGGGCAGGTACAGGGGGCCGGGCTGGCCGCAGCCTGCCAGCAGGCTAGTAACCACAATGGCGGTGCCGATATAAAACGCTGAGGATGACTTCACGATTAGAATCACGGTTTGATTAAGATCTTTGGAGTGTAGCATGAGCGAATCGGAATTCCTGGCCCTGGCCGAAGCCACCCTGACAGACATCGAGGCGGCGCTGGACCGGCTGAACGATGAGGACGTGCTCGACGTCGAATGCAGCCGCAGCGGCAATGTGCTGGAAATCGAGTTCATCGATAACGGCACGAAAATCATCGTCAACAGCCAGGCCCCCATGCGCGAAATGTGGATCGCCGCCCGTTCCGGTGGCTTCCATTACAAACGCGTCGGCGACGAATGGCGCAATACGCGCGACGACAGCGAACTGTTCGCCGCCTTGTCGACCATGGCCAGCGAGCAGGCGGGTACCAAGGTGGTGTTGAAATAAACTCTGTGCCTAGGTTTTTGCAGAGACAATAAAAAGGCAGACTGAAAAAGTCTGCCTTTTTTATGTTAAAACGCCCAACAGAACCGTAGCGAGCGGCAGTGCTTTGTGGCTAAGAAGCGCAACCGTACTTTAGTACGGTGAGCATCGCAGGCTGCAAAGCACGACGCGCAGTAGGTACTGTTGGGTGTTTTTAGAAGAGCTCGTTCTTCACGGCCTCTTTTGCTTTCTCTTCCTCCGGCGTGCCCCGCGCTGCGCCTTCCAGGCTGCCCACGCCCGTGCCCGGCGGGTTTTCCGCATAGTAGTACTCGTCGCCCACGAGGATCAGCCCATCGGGCACGGCGCGTTCCTCGATTGGAATATTCTTCAGCGCCGTGGCCATGTAATTGACCCAGATCGGCAAGGCCAGGCCGCCGCCCGTTTCTCGGTTGCCCAGGTTGCGCGGCTGGTCGTAGCCGATCCAGGCGATGCCCACCAGCTTGGCTTGATAACCGGCGAACCAGGCATCGATGGAATCGTTGGTGGTGCCCGTCTTGCCGGCCAGGTCAGTGCGTTTCAATGACATCGCCTTGATGGCCGTGCCGTGGCGCACCACGTCGTTGAGCATGCTGTTCATCAGGAAGGCATTGCGTTCGTCGATCACGCGGTGGGCTTCATCGCCAGCCTTGTCCGGGTTGGCTTGCGACAAGATCTTGCCATCGCTATCGGTCACCTTGGCGATCAGGTAGGGATTGATCTTGTAGCCGCCGTTGGCGAACACGGCATACGCGCCCGCCATCTGCAGCGGCGTCACGTTGCCGGCGCCCAAGGCCAGGGTCAGGTAGGGCGGATTCTTGTCTGCATCAAAGCCGAAGCGGGTGGCGTATTCCTGGCCATACTTGGCGCCGATCTTGTGCAGGATACGGATGGAAATCATGTTCTTCGATTTCATCAAGCCCTTGCGCATGGTCATCGGACCTTCGTATTTGCTGTCGTAGTTCTTCGGCTCCCACGCCTGGCCGCCCGTCTGGCCTGCGTCAAACGAAATAGGCGCATCGTTGATGATGGTCGATGGCGACAAACCGCGTTCCAGCGAAGCGGAATAAATGAAGGGTTTAAAGGACGAGCCCGGCTGGCGCCATGCCTGCGTCACGTGGTTGAACTTGTTGCGGTTGTAATCGAAGCCGCCCACCATGGCGCGGATGGCGCCGTCGCTGGTGCTGGCCGAGATGAAGGCCGATTGCACTTCAGGCATTTGCGTCAAGACCCAGTTGCTGCCTTCCTGCGAGACGCGGATCACGGCGCCGCGCTTGATGCGGCGGTTAGGCGCAGCCTTGTCCGACAGCCAGGCGGCACCGAAGGTCAGGCCGGGGCCGGTGATGCTGATCTCTTCACCGGCCGAGGTGACGGCCTGGATCGACTTGGGCGATGCCTGCAGCACCATGGCGGCGATGATGTCGTCGCTGTCAGGGTGGTCGGCCAGTTCCGTTTCAATCGCATCGTCCGCCTCAGCCTTGGTTTTTGGAATCTCGATATACGATTCCGGGCCGCGGTAGCCGTGGCGCTTTTCGTAATCCATCACGCCCTTGCGCAAGGACAGATAGGCGGCATCCTGG
Organism: Janthinobacterium silvisoli; assembly: GCF_014200725.1. Lineage (GTDB taxonomy): Bacteria > Pseudomonadota > Gammaproteobacteria > Burkholderiales > Burkholderiaceae_D > Janthinobacterium. Next base: position 223,196 of record NZ_JACHCL010000006.1, on the reverse strand, counting down.
TCAGCCTTGGTGATGGTGGTGTAGACGTTCAGGCCGCGCGTATAGGTGTCTTCCTTGAATTGCTCGTAGACCAGCTGGCGCGCCATTTCCGACACATATTCGGCGTGCACGCCAAATGAGCTGCTGTCGGTCTTGACCTTCAGCTCTTCATTTTTTGCCGTCTCGTACTGGGCTGGCGTGATGTAGCCCAGCTGCGCCATACGTTGCAGGATGTATTGCTGGCGCATCCGCGCGCGTTTCGGATTGACCACCGGGTTGTAGGCCGACGGCGCTTTCGGCAAGCCGGCCAGCATGGCAGCTTCCGCCACGGTGATGTCCTTGATATCCTTACCAAAATAGATTTGCGCGGCCGAGGCGAAGCCATAGGCGCGCTGCCCCAGATAAATCTGGTTCATATAGACTTCCAGGATCTGGTCCTTGCTGAGATTTTGCTCGATCTTCCATGCCAGCAAGACTTCATAGGCCTTGCGCTTCAAGGTCTGTTCGCTGGACAGGAAGAAATTGCGCGCCACCTGCTGCGTGATGGTCGAGGCGCCTTGCTTGGCGCCGCCCGTCAGGTTGTGCAGGGCTGCGCGGGTAATGCCCAGGTAATCGACGCCGCCATGTTCATAGAAACGGTCATCCTCGATGGCCAGCACGGCTTTCTTCATCACGTCAGGAACATTCTTGATGTGCACCATATTGCGGCGCTCCTCGCCAAACTCACCGATCAGCACGCCATCGGACGTGAAGATACGCAGCGGCATCTTTGGCCGATAGTCGGTCAGGGTATCGAGCGCAGGCAGGTTCGGGTACGCCATCGCCAGGCCAAACACCACCAGCAAAACGCCGACTACCCCGAGGCCCAGCACGGAGAACAGGGCCATCAGGAAAAAGCGTTTGGTTTTGCTGCCTTTCGGGGGCGGTTTCGAGCCAGCGTTGCCAGCGGAGGTTGAAGATGTCATGCGTGTCATGTCTTTCGTTTGATTTTGCGCGCCAATTTGTGCGGGGCAATTATAAGCGAGCTAGCCAGCGCCACGGCGCACCTTGGGCGCCTGGCAGGGTGCGTGCAATGTTGTCGTTACTCTATATAAGCTGGTCTGCGCCCGCTGGCAACAAGGATTTGGTAACAATTCATCTGCGCCAGATCACGGCTGAGCCAGATAGCCGTCACGTGCCGCAGCCGCAGGCGCAAATTCCATTTACAGCCGCGGGCCACAGAGACTAGGATTTCTGACGTTGACGACTATTGTGTGGTGATTTCTCCTATGAAAATCATTCCAGAAAGCAGCAATTACAGACGGCTGTGGCGAACGATGCGTGCCCTCATGGGGGGAAGCTTGCTGGGCATGGACATGGGAGAGCAAGCCGTGCGCGTGGTTGAGTTGCATAGACGGCGCGGGCGCTGGACTTGCCCTCATCGCGGCGTGGCGCAGGTAGACCCAGGCGTGATGTATGAGGGCAGCGTGGAAGATATCGATGGCATGGCTGCCGCCGTGCGCCAGGCCTGGTCCAGCAGCGGCAGCGCCTGCGTACGGGTGGCGCTGGCCATGCCGGGCGCGGCCCTGATCACGCAGACGGTGCGCCTGCCGGCCGGCTTGCCGGACGAGCAGCTGGAAATCCTGGTGGAACTGGAAGCGGCGCAATACATGCCGTTTGCCCTCGAAGACGCGAGCCTGGATTTTTGCATACTGGGGCCTGCTGGCAGCGGCGAGGAAATCGATGTGCTGCTGGTGATTGCGCGGCGTGCCAATGTGCAACGCCGCCTCGACGCGGTCAAGGTAGCAGGCTTGCATGCGGTCATCATGGATAGCGAAGTGCTGGCGCTGCAGGCGGCCGTGGCCCAGGGAGGATGGCGCGATCTGCCCGATGGTGCAGCCTATCAGCTGGCCTGGGGGCTGGCCATGCACAGGTATGCAGGATGAAGGCGGCGACGCAGGGCGCGCATATCAATCTCTTGCCGCACCGGGCCATGGCACGCAAGCGGCGCGAGCAGGCTTGCTTGCGCCTGCTGGGCGGTGGTGCCTTGCTGGGCCTGCTGCTGGCGCTGGGCACGGGCGCGTGGATGCAGTTCAGCCTGGAGCGCATGACCCAGCGCCAGGAAGGGTGGCGGCAAGCCATGCAGCAGTCGGACAAGGCCATCGCCACCGGGCAAGCCGTGCAGCGCGAAACGCAAGCGCTGGCGGCGCGCCAGGCGGCGATTGCACAGCTACAAGAAGAGCGCAATGCCTGGGTCGCCATGTTTGCCATGCTGGCGCGTGTACTGCCCGAGGGCGTGGTCCTGCACAGCCTGCATCAGGATGGAAGCCGTTTGCGTTTGCAGGGCCAAGCCGTATCGCAGGAAAAAGTCTCGGCCCTGCTGCTGGCGCTGGGGAAGGCGGCGCCGCACTCTGCCCCCGAGTTGCTGGAAGTGCGCGTGCCGGCGCATGCGAAACAAGGCATGGGCGAGGGCGCCGTGGAGCTGACGGTGCAGCTGAAACTGGCCGGCCCGTAGCACTAACAGGAGGAACGATATGTTGAGCCTGAAAGTAGCGGCTAGCTGGCCGTTGTCGAGTCGCCTGGTGTGCGCCGGTTTGCTGGGCGCCTTGATGGCTGTAGTCGTGTATGTGGCCTGGCTCGGCCGCCTGGCCGAGACCTTGCAGGCGGCGCAGGCAGAGGAGGCACGTTTGCGCGTGGCGCATCAGCTGGCGCAAGTGAAGGCAGGCCGGCTGCCAGCACTGCGCGCCGGGCAGCGGCAGGCCGCTGCCACGCTGGCCAGGCTGGAGCAGCAACTGCCGCGCCAGCAAGAGATGGCCGACTTGCTATCGAGCATCAATCAGGCGGGCCTGGCGAGGGGCTTGCATTTTGCGCTGTTCAAACCGGGGCCAGCGATACCGGCAACGCTGCCAAGCCATTATGTAGCTTTGCCCATCGCCGTGCAGTTGCGCGGGGGCTACCACGCCATTGGCGCTTTTACAGCGGATCTGGCGCGGCTGCCCCGCATCGTCACGGTGCACGAGCTGGCCTTGGTCGCAGGAAATGACGGCGTATTGACCCTGGATGCGGTGCTGCACGCCTACCGCCTGCCCGATGCAACTGAGCTGGCGGCGCAGGCTAAATTGCTTCCGGTAAAGACGCAGTCCATGCCAGTGCCGCACGTAGTGGCGCCTGCGCTCGATTACGATGCTGCCGACTTGCCAGACCCCTTCGGTGCCGCCGTGCAGGCGGTGGCCGCTACGCAGAATGCCGTTGCGGCGCCCGATTTGAAGCGCCCGCGCGAAGCACTGGAAAGCGTGGCGTTATCGGAGATGACCATGGTAGGCAGCGTGCGCCACGAAGGCCGCCTGAGTGCGCTGCTGCAAGCGGGTGGGCGCGTGCATGTGGTCGTTGTTGGCCAGCACCTGGGCCACGACCATGGCCTGGTGACGGAGATCAGCGAGCAGGGCCTGCGCTATCGTGAAGTGTTGCAGGAAGCAAACGGCGCCTGGCGCGAGCGGCGCGGCGGCATCGAGGTGCAAGCTGGCAAGGTGATCAAGCCGATCATCGCGGAGGCGCAGCCATGACGCCGCGCTGTCTGCTCATGTTGCTGCTGGCGCTGCATGGCGTGGTTCCCGCTGCGCAAGAAGGCGTGGTGCATGTCACGGCGCCGCGGCTGTATGTGGGAGAAAACATTTCCGTCGATTTCCAGAACATCGCCGTCAGGTCGGCCCTGCATGTGCTGGCCGATGTGTCCGGGCAAAACATCGTCGCCAGCGATAGCGTGGCCGGCAATATCACCTTGCGTTTGCGCAACCTCCCCTGGGACCAGGCGCTCGATGTAGTGTTGCAAGCGAAGGGACTGGATGTGCGGCGCAGCGGTAATGTGTTGTGGATTGCACCGCGTGAAGAGATATTGGCGCGTGAAAAACTGGAACTGGAACAGCGCGCGCAGATCGCGGAACTGGAACCCCTGGAATCGGCCATCTTCCAGCTCAATTACCAGAAGGCCGAGGCGTTCCGCAGCGTGTTCAATCTCGATGCGGGCGAGGGCCGCAGCCGCATACTGTCGCGCCGTGGCAGCGTGCTGATCGAGCCGCGCACCAACCAGCTGTTCGTCACCGACGTACCGGCGCGTCTGGAACAGATACGCCTCTTGATCAGCAAGACCGATATCCCTACGCGCCAAGTGCTGATCGAGGCGCGCATCGTCGAGGCGAACGATAGTTTCAGCCGTAACCTCGGTGCCCGCCTGGGGTTTTCCGACCAGAGCCTGGCGCAGGGAGGGTTAGCTGGTTTTCCAATCGGTTCCAACGGACGCCGCGTGGTGGTGGGCGGCAACTATGTGGGCGTGGGCGAGGCGACCGGGCAAACGGTGGCGGGCAATGGTGTATTTGTGCCCAACACGCAATTTGTCAATTTGCCTGCAGCCAGCATCAACGGCTTGCCGGCCTCCAGTTTTGCCCTGAGCCTGTTTTCAGCCGGCGCCAACCGTTTCCTGAACCTGGAATTGTCGGCGCTGGAAGCCGATGGCAAGGGCAAGATCATTTCCAGCCCCCGCGTGGTGACGGCCGACAAAGTGCTGGCGCTGATCGAGCAAGGCATCGAATTGCCGTATCAGGTGGCCACCAGCAGCGGCGCTACCTCGATCACGTTCCGCAAGGCCAATCTGCGCCTGGAAGTGACGCCGCACATCACGCCAGATGGCAATGTGGTGCTGGAAGTGGATGTCAACAAGGATAGCGTAGGTCAGGAAACGCGTTCCGGCTTCGCCATCGACACCAAGCACGTGAAGACGCAGGTGATGGTGGAAGATGGCGGCACGGTTGTGCTGGGCGGCATTTATCAGCAGTCCGAACGGAGCACGGAAACCAAGGTGCCGCTGCTGGGCGACATCCCGCTGCTCGGTGTTTTTTTTCGCAGTACGGGCCGTAGCCAGGAAAAAACCGAGCTGATGGTGTTTATTACGCCGAAAATAGTAGCAGATCGGCCACCAAAGCGTTAATGTTTCGTCTTTGCGTTTAGTTAATAAGCAGTAAGTAACAATACAGACGAAAGCGGACTGATGTTGATCATGCGGAATAAATACTGGAATCAGGCAATACATTGGCTGGCCTTGCTGGCCCTGAGCGCTTTTCTTGCCGCCTGTGGTGGTGGCGGCGGTGATCCGTCCCTCGATGGTGGCAGCGGTGGTGGTGGTGGTGGTGGTACGGCGGCTGGTGTTCCGGCAACAATGGCTATCAGCTTGCTCAATGCAACAGGGCAAAGCAGTAATACCATCAGCAGCAGTGCGCCATTGACCGCCAGGGTAGCGGTGTTGGACAAGAACGGAGCGGGCGTGTCCAATGCGCTGGTGACCTTTGTCGCCGATGCCAGCCTGGTCGTGTTGGCGCCCAGCAGCGGTACGGCTTTGACGGATGCCAAGGGTATCGCTACGGTCACCATGCGTCCTGCCAGCAATACGGCTAGCGGCGCCGGTAAAGTGACGGCCAGCGTGACCACTGCAGGCGTGGCGGTGAGTGCCGAAGCCAATTATCAAATTGCTGCCACGGTCGCTTCCAAAGCCAGCATCAGCGTCGCCTTGTTGAATGCAGCGGGTGGTACCAGTAACGCGCTGTCGAGTGCCACGCCCTTGACGGCGGTAGCTACCGTCAAGGATCAGGATGGCAAATTATTGCCAAATGCCCTGGTTGTGTTTGCCGCAGATAATAATCTGGCGACCTTGTCGCCTTCCGCCGGTTCTGCATTAAGTGATGCTAACGGCGAAGCGCGCGTGATATTGCGCCCCGTCAGCCTGGCTGTGGGTGGTGCAGGTAGCCTGACAGCGGCCGTCGTCTTGAATGGAACGACCTCGACCAGCACAATCAACTTTGTCGTGGGCGCCACGACGCTGACGTTCGGCAATATCGTCTTCGATACGCCATCGCTGGATGCCTATGGTTCGACCCAGGTTTCCCTGGACGTATTATCCGGCAGCGCGAAATATACGGATCAAAGCCTGGCCGTCAATTTCAGCTCGTCTTGTGTGACCGCTGGCAAAGCCACTTTTGCTGCCGTCGTGCAAACGGCCAATGGCAGTGCCCGCGCCGTCTATCGCGACCAGGGCTGCGGCGTAAGCGATGTGATTTCAGCCACCGCCAGCGGCGTGGCAGGCAGCCGTAGCGCGACCCTGCAGATTGCCGCACCGCAGCTAGCGTCCATCCAGTTCTATTCGGCTGTGCCAACCGATAAATCCATCGTCATCAAAGGCCAGGGCGGCTTGTTGCGCAGTGAAAGCGCGACCTTGAAATTCCGTGTTTTCGATACCTTCAACAATCCCTTGCCTGGTTTGACGGTGCGCTTTGCCAAGACAGATGAGAATGCAGATATCGGCTTGAGTCCTCTCTATGGCACCACCGATGCGAATGGCGAAGTGACTACCAGCGTCATGTCGGGTTCTACGCCTTTATCTTTCCGTATCCAGGCCAAGATAGATAATACGAACGTCTCCACCTTGTCGGACTCTATTGTCGTCTCGACGGGTACGCCCGTGCAGAAAGCGTTTTCGATATCCATCAGCGACAGCAATGTGGAGGGTTGGACTATCGATGCGAATGGCGCCACTCCGTCCGCTTTGGTGACCGTTGCGATGGGCGACAAGTTCGGCAATCCCGTTGCCGATGGCACGCCTGTGGTATTCCAAAGCAATATCGGTGTTGTGGGTAGCGCAAGCAGAGGCGGCTGTAATTCTATCAATGGTTCATGTACGGTGGATTTCCGTGCACAGGCGCCGCGTAACCCCACGAAGAACACGCCAGCCACGGTCTGCAATGGACCCCTGGGTAGCGATGACAATCCGCGTACTGGGGTTGCCACGATTTGCGCCAGTACCAGCGACGGCACGGCCACGCCCATCTTTGCCAAAACGAATTTCTTTATCAGCGGTAGCTCTCCGGGAACGATTTTCCTCAATGGCGGCACGGTATTGACGTCGGGGAGCGTTGTGAATGACCTGGGCCCCGTGAACTGGAACGTGCCGCTGGTATTTAGCTTGCAGATCAATGATGTCAACAATAATCCCATGCCGAGTGGAACTATTGTTGAGGTCGCCAATATCGTGCGCGCAGCCAGTGGCGGGGTCTCGCCTGCAACCGTGCAGAAAGCGTTCCCGGATAGGTCTGTGCCACCGGCTACTTATCAGGGAACGAGTCACCTCGTGACCATCACCAGTCCGGCAGGCCAGCCATGTACCCCGGGAGTGGCTACATTCAATGTGAATGTAACAACCCCGCATTTACTAACTACCAGCTATCCGTTTAAACTGACGTTCACATGCCAATAATGGAGCCACAGGGCGATAGCGGAAAGACAGGGTTATCGCCTGAGTGAATACAAATAGTGTCCGAAATTTCTAACAGCAATATTTTCCTTGTCGGCCTCATGGGCGCAGGCAAGACCACGATCGGGCGCATCCTGGCCCGCAAGCTGGGCTTGCGCTTTGTCGATTCCGACCACGAGATCGAAGCCCGTACCGGGGCCTCGATACCGTGGATCTTTGAAATCGAGGGTGAACCCTGCTTTCGCCGCCGCGAAGCGGAGGTGATACGCGACCTGAGCGGGCAGGAGGGTATTGTCATGGCCACGGGCGGCGGCGCCATCCTCAATGCCGAGAGCCGCGCCTTTTTGAAGGAGCGGGGCACTGTGGTCTACCTGCGGGCCAGCGTCAACAACATCCTGGTCCGCACCAGCCATGACAAGAACCGTCCCCTGTTGCAAACGGCCGACCCGCGCAAAAAACTGGAAGAATTGACGGCTGAACGCGAACCGTATTACATGGAAGTGGCCGACATCGTGATCGACACCGGCCGTCCTAACGTACAATCGATGGTTCAGACTATCCTGATGCAGCTGGCCAGCCTTGAATGCGAGGCTTCGCCCAACTGCGTCATTCATGCAGAGCCTTCGATGAACGAGCAATCCAAAATGTTGTTGAGCGTAGATCTCGACGAACGCAGTTATCCGATCGCTATCGGCCCCGGCCTGCTGGCCGACGCCGATGCACTGGTACGCCATATCAATGGCCACAAGGTGGCCATCGTCACCAATACCACGGTCGCTCCGCTATACCTGGAGCGGCTGGAAAAAGCCCTGGCCGGCGATGGCCGCGAAGTGATCAGCATCGTCCTGCCTGACGGTGAAGAATATAAAAACTGGGCTAGCCTGATGCAGATCTTCGATGCGCTGCTGGCCAACAAATGCGACCGCAAGACCACCCTGGTGGCGCTGGGCGGCGGCGTGATCGGCGACCTGACCGGTTATGCGGCGGCCAGCTATATGCGCGGCATCGGTTTCGTGCAAGTGCCGACCACCTTGCTGGCGCAGGTCGATTCCTCCGTCGGCGGCAAGACGGGCATCAACCACCCGCTGGGCAAGAACATGATCGGCGCGTTTTATCAGCCGCGCGCCGTGATCGCCGATACCTCGACCCTGGAAACCCTGCCGGCGCGCGAACTGTCGGCTGGCCTGGCTGAAGTGATCAAGCATGGCGCCATCATCGACAGCGCCTTCTTCGACTGGATCGAAGCCAATATCGCCAAGCTGATGGCGCGCGACAAGGGCGCGCTGGCGTACGCGATCGCCCGTTCGTGCGAAATCAAGGCCGACGTGGTGCGCCAGGATGAACGTGAAGGCGGCCTGCGCGCCATCCTGAACTTTGGCCACACTTTCGGCCACGCCATTGAAGCGGGCCTGGGCTACGGCCACTGGCTGCACGGCGAAGCCGTCGGCTGCGGCATGGTGATGGCGGCCGACCTGTCGTGCCGCATGGGTTATATCGACCAGGCGGCTGTCGATCGCGTGCGCAATCTGGTCGCTGCGGCCGGCCTGCCGGTCAAGGCGCCGGACCTGGGCGTGGAGCGCTGGCTGGAACTGATGGAAGTGGACAAGAAGAACGAAGGCGGCGCCATCAAGTTCATCTTGCTCAAACCGCTGGGCAGCCCGCAGATTACGTCGGCGCCGCACGAACTGGTATTGGCCACCCTGGCCGCCGGAGTGGCGTAAATGCTACCCGAAGACTTCCTCTCTCCCTATGCCGCCCATTCGGCACAGGGGCAGGGACGTCGTTTTGCCGAGGCGCCGCATGCCTCGCGCAGCCAGTTCCAGCGCGATCGCGACCGCATCATCCATTCCTCGGCGTTTCGCCGCCTGGAATACAAGACCCAGGTTTTTCTCAACCACGAAGGCGATCTGTTCCGCACGCGTCTGACGCACAGCCTGGAAGTGGCGCAGATCGGCCGTTCGATCGCGCGCAACCTGCGGCTGAATGAAGATCTGGTGGAAGCCATCGCGCTGGCGCACGACCTGGGCCACACGCCATTCGGCCACGTGGGCCAGGACGTGCTCAATGAATGCATGAAGGACCATGGCGGCTTCGAGCATAACCTGCAAAGCCTGCGCGTGGTCGATACGCTGGAAGAGCACTACGGCGCCTTCGACGGCTTGAACCTGATGTTCGAGACGCGCGAAGGCATCTTGAAACACTGCTCGCTGGCCCATGCGCGCGAACTGGGGCCGGTGGCCCAGCGTTTTATCGACCGCACCCAGCCGACGCTGGAGGCGCAGTTGACCAACCTGGCCGATGAAATTGCCTACAACAGCCACGATATCGACGATGGCTTGCGTTCCGGCCTGATCACCATCGCACAGCTGGAAGAAGTGGAATTCTTTGGCCGTCTGTGGCGCGACGTGCAGACCGCATTCCCAGGCTTGTCGGGCCGGCGCGCTATCTATGAAACCTTGCGCCGATTGATTACGGCACTGGCTGACGATTTGATCGTCACTTCGACGTCATTGCTGGAAGATGCGGCGCCGCGCAGTGTGGACGAAGTGCGCACCAGCCCGCCATTGATTCGTTTTTCAGACGCCATGCGCCGCGACGCCACCGAGCTGAAACGCCTTTTACGGGCCAATCTGTACCGCCACTACCAGGTCAACCGCATGCGCGTAAAGGCCAGCCGCATCGTGCGCGAGCTGTATGACGTTTTCATGGGCGATCCGGCCCTGCTCCCCCCCGACTACCAACTGAAAGAAGGGGATGCCAGCAAACAGGCGCGCAAGATCGCTGACTATATCGCCGGCATGACGGACCGTTATGCGATCCGTGAACATCGCCGCCTGTATTCGCTCGACGAGCTGTAGCGCCTATAAGGCGCCGCTGGCCATCAGCAAGCGCGTCACTTCCGCCGCCGAATGCAGGCCCAGTTTTGCCATCGTATTGTGACGGTGTACCTGCACGGTTTTTTCGCTGATGCCCAGTTCACGGGCGATGATCTTCGACGCTTTTCCTTCCGCCATCAACAGCGCCACTTCACGTTCGCGCGCCGTCAAGGCGGCCAATGCCGATGCTGCGGCGCTGGACTGCCTGGCACGCCGGCTGTCCTCTACGCTGCGGGCCACTGCCCGCGTGACGGCGTCCAGCAAGACTTGATCCTTGCACGGCTTTTCCAGGAAGTCGCAAGCGCCTGCCTTCATGGTTTGCACGGCCATGGCCAGGTCGCCGTGGCCACTGAGAAAAATCACAGGCAGGGTGATGGCGTGGCGTCCTAATTCTTGTTGCAGTTCCAGTCCACTCATCAGCGGCATGCGTACGTCGAGCAGAAAACAGCCCGGTACATGACCGTCATAGCTATCCAAAAAATCGCGTGCTGATCCAAATACCTGCACTTTCCAGCCAGCTGAATCGAACAGATAGGCCAGCGAACGGCGCATCGCATCATCGTCGTCGACGATAAAAATCACGGCGTCGGTTTCATTGATCATGGGGTGTCTCCACGTGGGTGGCTTCCGGCAGGCGGAAGCAGACCGTCAAGCCGGGAGTGTCATCGTTCGCGCGCGCCGACAGGGTGCCGCCGAACGATTCGATGATGCTTTTGCTGAGCGACATGCCCAGCCCCAGGCCTTCGGCCTTGGTGGTAAAAAAGGGTTCGAACAGGCGGGCAAAATGTGCCTCGTCCAGGCCGCAGCCAGCGTCGCGCACCGTCACGCTGCAAGCGCCATCGTCGCGCTGCAGCAGCACGCTGACACGGTGATTGGGATTGCCGTTTTCTGTCTGCGCATCGAGCGCGTTCTTGAGCAGGTTGAGCAGTACTTGCTGCACTTGCTGCGGGTCGGCCAGCACCTGCGCCTGGCCGGCGTTCATTTCGGCGACTATCTGTGCATGCGGATGGGCGGCACGGAACAGGGCCACGGCTTGCTCCACGGTGTCCGATAAGGCGAACTTCGTGCTTTGCGCGGGGCGCTTTTGCGCCATCGCCCGTATATGCCGGATGATGGCGCCCGCGCGTTCGCTTTGCGTGGCGATTTCCTGCGCGCCCTCAAACAGCGGCGCTGGTTCGAGCCGGCCCGCGTCGATACGGCGCACCATGCCGCGTGCGAAATTGCCGATGGCCGCCAGCGGCTGGTTCAGCTCATGCGCGATGGCGCTGGCCATCTCGCCCAGGATGGCCAGGCGCGCCGTATGGTCTTGTCTTGCCTGGTGCTGGCGCGCCTGTTCTTGCAGGGTGCGTAATTGCTGCGTGCGCCGGCTGACCAGGTATTCCACGCGCACCGTGTGCACGGCCCAGGCCACCAGCAGGGCCAGAAGCAGCAGCATCCAGCCCCAGTAGCGCTCCAGCGCTGCATCAAACGTCAGCTTGTTCAGATAGGCGTAGGGACCGATGCGCAGTTCGTGGAACAGTTCATCGACGCTCTGGTAATCGCTGGGCACCGTCCAGCTGTAGCCTTGTTCAGTGCGCGGCATGGCAAGCAAGGCTAGCGCCACCTGTTTTGCCAGCGCCGGCGATGTTTGGCGCAAGGTGACGAAGGGCCAGTCCGGATACAAACGCGACGAGGTCGCGCAGCGGAATCCCGCGATGGGACGCGTGGTGATCACGCGCAGTTCGTTCGCCGCTACCTGGCCCTGCGCCATCATCTGTTCGAGCAGGCAGGTGCGCACGATGCCCGCGTCCGCAGTGCCTGAGCGGATCGCTGCGATGATCTGCTGCGAGGGAAAACCGCTGTAACGCAGACTGGCGAAATCGCGGGCAGGATCGATGCCCGCCTCCTTCAATTCACGCGCCGCGATCTGGTAGCCACCAAACGCATCGGACGCCACCGCCATTACGTTTTTACCCTTCAGGTCGGCCAGGTCATGCAGCGGCGCCGACTGGCGCACGACGATGGCCGAACCGATGCCGAACCGTGGCGAGTCTGTCCAGGGCGACTCCAGCGTGGCGATGCGGCTGGCGCCATCGCTGTGCTCAAGCGCCACGTAATGGCCGCTGCTGGTGATGGCGAAATCGATGGCCAGGCCATGCACGGCGCGCGTCAAGCCCGCCTGGTCGTAATCGGCCAGTACGAAGCGCACGCCGGGGATGCTGGCCTGCAGATGGCGCGTGACATACGACCAGTCTTGCCGCACGGCGTCCGCACCCTTGTAGGCCAGCACGCCGATGCGGATCTCGGGCAGGTCGGCCGCACTGGCGAATGACGCCGCCAGCGCAAAGGCAGGCAGGAAGAAAAGCCGCCGCAGCCGCACTAGAACATGCTGCGCTGCGCCGCCTGCGCATCGCCGAACAGCTCGAGCAGCAGTTTCTTGATGGGGGCGGGCAGCGGCGCGTCGGCGATCTTGCTACCGTCATACCAGACGTGGGTCGCTTCCCCGGCCAGCGACAAACGCCGTGCCAGGGTGATCCGACAGGGAATGATATGCAGCTTGTAGTGGGTGAAGACGTGCACGATGGGCAGCAGCGTTGTACGCGATTCGATCTCGCCAAACGGCAGTATGGCGCGCGCCAATTGTTCATCGTCGACGCTGGGTAAGGCGCTGCCATCGCGCAGCACATGGCCATCGAGTTCGGGCAGCGACAGCAGGCCGCCCCAGATGCCGGTCGCGGGGCGCTGTTCCAGCAATACCTGGCCGTTGTCGATCACTACCAGCATCACGGCGTGTTTTTCCGGGCTGGTCTTTTTGGGTTTGCGCACGGGCAGGTCCTTGACCCGGTTCGTGGCGTAGGCTACGCAGCGCGGCTGCAAGGGGCAGCGGCCGCAATCGGGGCTGCTGCGCGTGCACAGGGTGGCGCCGAAATCCATCAAGCCCTGCGTATAAGCTTCGATGCCGGTTTCTGGTAATAGCGCCTCAGCGCGCCGCCACATCGCTTCCTCGACCTTTTTTTCGCCGGGATACGCATCGATGCCGAAGGTGCGCGCAAACACGCGCTTGACGTTGCCATCCATGATGGCCGCCCGCGTGCCGCTGGAAAAAGCGGAAATGGCGGCGGCCGTCGAGCGGCCTATGCCGGGCAGCTCGGCCAGCAGCAGCGGGTCGCTGGGGAACACGCCATCGTATTCGGCCACCACGCGCTGCGCGCACTTGTGCAGGTTGCGCGCCCGCGTGTAGTAGCCAAGGCCGCTCCATTGCGCCATCACGTCTTCGACGGGCGCTGCCGCCAGGTCGCGCAGGGTAGGGAAGCGTTCCAGGAAGCGCGCGTAATAGCCCAGCACCGCCGTCACCTGGGTTTGCTGCAGCATGATTTCGGAGAGCCAGATCAGGTAGGCGTCGCGCGTGTTTTGCCATGGCAGCGCGTGGCGGCCATGCTGTTTTTGCCAGGCGATGACGGTAGCGGAAAAGCTGGGGTCACTATAATTTTCAGACGATGCCATGCCCGGTGCGGGCGATAGCGGATGCAGCAAGCGTTTCATGCAGGTTTCCAGTGTATTCCAATGTGTTTAGTTAGCGATGGCTGCGCGTAAGGCGTCAGCCAGCTGCGCCAGTTGCGCCTTGTCGCGTTCCAGCGCGGCCAGGTTCGCATCGAAGGCGGCGATTTTCTGTTCCAGGCTGCCCGTCGCATCGTGGATGCGCTGGATCGAGGCGAAGCGCAGTTTCAGCTGTTCCTTGTACTCGGCGATTTGCGCTTCGAGCGGCGCCATGATGACCTTCAGCCACGCGCTGGCGTCGTCATTGGCTTGCGTAAAACTGCGGCGCACGCGCGAGGCGATGGTGTCGAAGAATTTTTCCATCAGCACCACGCGGCTGGTGGTGAGCAGGGTCGCCGTGCCGAACTGTTTATGATAAATGGCTTCGATGGTCTCGATCTCTTCGCGGTAGCGCTCCAGCGAAAATGGCATCGGCATAGCCAGCGCCAAACCATGTTCGGCAGCGAATTTGCGGTACATCACGCCCATCATTTCAGTGATCTCGGCGGTCTTGCGTTCCGAGCGGTCCAGGTTTTGGCCGATGCGCTCGAAATACTGGCGCATGGCGTCGCGCAGCCCCGTAAAAAAGCGGCTGCGCTGCATGGCGGCACGTACGGCGTCGATATCGTCACGCACGATTTCCATGCCCAGGCTGGTGTACAGCTCCGTCGACAGCCGCGTAAACACGGAACGCGTCGCCTGCAGCTTGAACAGGCTGCTATCGAATTCCTTTTTTTCGATATCGATGCGGCGCATCATGTGGGCGATCACGCCCTGGTTCTTGCCGCGCAGGCTATGCAGTTCGTGTAATTGCTCGGCGATGCCGCGCGCGCGCGCCGTGGTCTGCGTCTGCTGCGCCGCGACGATGGCGTCCAGGTCGAACACCAGCTGGCGCCCGATGATCTGCTTGCGGGCCGGTATCAATTCGTCGAACAGCGCCGTTTCCAGCGCCTGCAAACGGCTTTTTTCCAGCAGCGCCGCATCGTGGTTGATCTTGCCCACCAGGGCTTTTTGCGCCGAGACGGGAAACACCTGGCCAGGGTCCAGGGTCAGCAGCTGCGCCACGCTGGCTTGCTGGCGTTCGATTGCCTCGGCCACTTGCGCATCGCCGCGCAATTCATCCCACATGCTGTCGATCTTGTTGAGCACCACCAGGCGCCCCGGTCCGGCGCCGATATGGTTGCGCCAGACCTCGATATCGCTGCGCGTCACGCCCGTGTCGGCCGCCAGGATGAACAGCACGGCGTGCGCATTCGGGATCAGGTTCAGGGTCAGTTCCGGTTCCGTGCCGATGGCGTTCAGGCCGGGCGTGTCGAGGATGACCAGGCCCTGTTTCAGCAGCGGATGAGGAAAGTTGATGATGGCGTGGCGCCACATGGAGATTTCCACCAGGCCGTCTTCGCCGACGATGGCTGGCGCGTCGGCATCGTCGGCGTCGAACAGACCGTAACGGGCCGCGTCTTCCACGCTTACGCGGCGGGTCAGGCTGACCTGGCGTATGGCTTCCTGCATGTCGCCGCCCGCCTCGATATTCAGGGGCAGCACCGTCCACGCCGACTCCATGTCGCGGTAATCGCTGGTCGACAGATTGTGCGCGCGCGTCTCGATCGGCAGCAAGCGTATGCACGGCGGCCATGCCGCGTGGTATAGCAGTTCGGTCGGGCACATGGTGGTGCGCCCCGCGCCCGACGGCAGGATACGCTGGCCATAATCGGCAAAAAAAATCGCGTTGATCAGTTCGGATTTGCCGCGCGAGAATTCCGCCACGAAGGCCACGGACAGGCGGTCGTCAGCAAGGCGCGACAGACAGCGTGCCAGGCGCAGCGCAGAAGCGCCATCGACCAGGCCGGCGCCCTGGGCGGCTTGCTGGTAAGCCTGCAGGGCAGCCAGTACATCCTGGCGCCAAGCGCTGTATTGTTCCAAGTCCCTGACCATCTGCATCCTTTGTGAGTGAGCTACTTTTGACAGTTCACACAATAAAACGTCGAGCGCTGCCCCTGCACGATCTGGCGTATCGGCGCGCCGCACACGCGGCATGGCTTGCCCGTGCGGTTGTACGTGAAATACGTTTGCTGGAAATAGCCAGACTGGCCATTGACGCCGATGAAGTCGCGCAAGGTACTGCCGCCCTGAACGATGGCTTCGGCCAGCACGTCGCGGATCGCCTGCGCCAGTTTTTCGTAGCGCGCCAGGCCGATGCGCCTGGCTGGCGTCTTCGGATTGATCCCGGCGCGGAACAGGCTTTCGGAACAATAGATATTGCCCACGCCGACGACGATATCGCCGGCCAGCAGCACCTGCTTGATATTGGTATTGCGGTTGCGCGTTTTTTCGAACAGAAGTTGTCCTGTGAAGCCGCCTTCCAGCGGTTCCACGCCCAGGCCGCGCAGCAGCGCGTGGCCGTCCAGCGGGCCGTCGGCCTGGTCGTGCCACAGCACGGCGCCAAAGCGGCGCGGGTCTGTCATGCGCAGTACCTGTAACGTGCCTTCGGCGTCTTCCACCACCAGGTCGATATGGTCGTGCTTTTGCGCTTCGGTACCGGAAGGCAGCACGCGCAGGTGGCCCGACATGCCCAGGTGAATGATCAGGCTGCCATGCTGGAAGTGGATCAGCAGGTATTTGCCGCGCCGCCCCGTCAAGCCGATGGTCTGGCCCGATAACTGTTCGCCCAGGGCAGGGGGGAAGGGCCAGCGCAGGCCATCGCGGCGCAGCACGACGGAGCGCACGGTGCGCCCTTCGATATGGGGCGCGACACCGCGCCGTGTGACTTCGACTTCTGGCAATTCTGGCATAGGACTCGACAATGAAAACAGCAGGGTTGCGGGCGTATGGCCGGCTGCGGCCCGTGATGGCGATATCGCGTATCGTTAACTCGGTTATTCTCGTATATATTTCGTTACATACGTGAAGTACGCGATCTACGCGTTGGGCGTAGAATCAAACTTTGCCGTTCAGCCAGGATCCGCCTTTGAAAAACGCTTTCGCCATTGTAACCTTGTCCGCCCTGATGGCTACGCATGCCATGGCACAGACACAAACTGCGCCTGCCGATATACCGGCAGGCGCTCCTGTGGCCAAGCCGGCCGGTGCAGCAGACGCCAAACCAGACGCCAAGCCAGACGCTGCTGCGGGCGCAGCGCTGCCGAATGTCAATCTGAGCAGCGACTTGCTGTACAAGCTGACCAAGGCGGAGCTGGAATTCAAGAATGGCCAGTGGCAGGGACCGTATGTGACCATGATGATGGCGGCGCAGCAGACGCGCGATCCGCGCCTGGCGCGCCGTGCTTCCGAAATGGCGCTGGCGGCTAAGCAGGGCAACGAAGCACTGGCGGGTATCCGTTTGTGGCGCGAACTGGCGCCTGATTCCGACGAGGCGACTCAATTCTTCCTTGGTTTTGTGGTGCTGACGGACCGCATCGAAGAAGCCGAACCGATCTTCGCCCAGCGCCTGGCCAGTGCGCCACCTGGCTCGCGCGGCGTAGCGCTGTTCCAGATGCAGCAAATCCTGGCGCGCGCAAATGACAAGCTGTATGCCTATTCCATGGTGGTGCGCCTGACCCAGCCTTACCTGGACATGTTTGAAGCACACCTGGTGCTGGCGCAGGGCGCCTTGTCTATCGGCGAGCGTCCGCGCGCCATCGACGAAGCCAGCAAGGCCCTGCAGATGAAGCCCGCGTCCGACCTGGCGGCGCTGACCCTGGCGCAGGTGAGTGGCGAGCCTGATGCGGCCGGCAAGGTGCTGGCAGCTTTCCTGGACAAGAACCCGGACAGCATCGAAGTGCGCTCCGCCTACGCACGCCTGCTCGTCGAGCAAAAGCAGCTGGCAGCGGGGCGCGATCAATTCCTGCTACTGCTGAAAACCCAGCCTGACAACGCGGCCGCCCTGTATGCGCTGGGCATCATTACATTGCAGCTGGACGACACCAAGGGCGCCGAGCAGTATTTCAAGCGCTTCCTGGCCGTGCTCGATAAAGCGCCTGGCGATACGCGCGACCCATCGAAGGCCCTGATGATACTGTCGCAGATCGCCGAGACGCGTAACGACACGGCTGGCGCCATCGCCTGGCTGGACAAGGTCGATAACCGCGATTCGCCCGGCTACTTCGATGCCCGCTTGCGCCGCGCGCAACTGATTGCCCGCAATGGCGACCTCGATGCGGCCCGCAAGGCGCTGACGGAAATCGAAGTCGACGATCCCGCCAGCCAGGCGCAGGTGCTGCTGGTCGATGCGCAGCTGCTGCGCGATGCCGG
The DNA here is from genome assembly GCF_014200725.1 of Janthinobacterium silvisoli. Lineage (GTDB taxonomy): Bacteria > Pseudomonadota > Gammaproteobacteria > Burkholderiales > Burkholderiaceae_D > Janthinobacterium. Next base: position 205,301 of record NZ_JACHCL010000006.1, on the reverse strand, counting down.
TTATGCGCAAAGCGCGTTCACCGTGCTGGGTAATGCCATCGTGCGCTTCCCCGACAATCCGGAACTGCTGTATGACTATGCCTTGCTGGCCGAGCGCCTCGATCATACCGATGTGATGGAAACGAGCTTGCGCCGCGTGATGGCGCTGGCGCCTGATAACCAGCACGCCTATAACGCGCTCGGTTATTCGTTTGCCGAACGCGGCGTGCGCCTGCCCGAAGCGTATGCCCTGATCGAAAAAGCCTTGCAGATGGCGCCCGATGATCCTTTCATCATGGATAGCATGGGCTGGGTGCAGTTCCGCATGGGTAATCTGCCCGCTGCCGAAGAAGCGCTGCGCCGTGCCTACGCCCTGCGCGCCGATCCTGAAATCGCCGTCCACCTGGGCGAAGTGCTGTGGCAAAAAGGCGAAAAGACAGAAGCGCAAAAACTGTGGCGCGATGCGCAAGGCAAGGACCCGAAAAACGAAGCGCTGAAAAGCACGCTGACACGCTTGAATGTCAGTTTGTAGTTTTTGAAACCCAACGGCATACTGCCGGGGTCAGACCCGCCGGGTCTGACCCCAGATTTCGCTCTTGGGTTTTGTCACGTTGATTGGTCCTCTATGCCCAAACACCTCCTCCCCCTGACCATCGTCTGCCTGGCCCTCTCGGCCTGTTCCACCTTGCCATCCCCGTTTTCGTCCAGCGCGCCGCCATCGGCCCAGACGGTGGCGCCGTACCGCGACCAGGTGGAACTGACGGGCCGGCTGAACGTGACGTATCAAAAGAATGACAAGCCCGAATCGGCCACCGTCAATTTCAACTGGCAGCAAACGGCGCAGCGCACGGACGTGACCCTGTACACGCCATTGGGCAGCACCCTGGCCACGATCGCCGTCACGCCGCAGGAAGCGGTACTGACGCAAAGCGACAAGGCGCCGCGCCGTGCACCCGATATCGATACGCTCAGCGCACAGCTGCTGGGCTGGTCCTTGCCCGTGTCGGGCTTGCGCGACTGGCTGCAGGGTTATGCGGACGGCGCCGATGGCCAGCGTTTCGTCGCTTCGCCCGGTAATGACAGTGTGACGACGAAGGATGGCTGGCGCTTGCGTTATGTGTCGTGGCAAGATGTTGGGCAAAATACTACTGGCGCATTGCCCCAACCGCGGCGTATCGATGCCGAACGCACTACCAGCGCCCAGGCCGATGCCGTGTCGCTGCGCATCGTGCTCGATCCCGTTCCATCGTCCCAAGCACAATGACACCCACTTCCCTGCTCACTTCTTTGAATAATTGCCCGGCTCCCGCCAAGCTGAATCTCTTTTTGCACATCAACGGCCGCCGCGATGATGGCTACCATTTGCTGCAAACGGTATTCCAGCTGGTCGATCATGGCGATACCTTGCACTTTGCCCTGCGCGGCGATCAGCTGATCCGCCGCACCACCATCTTGCCTGGCGTGCCCGAAGAGCAGGACTTGATCATCCGCGCCGCCAAGCTGTTGCAGGCCGAAGTGCTGCACCGCACGGGCGCCTTGCCGCGCGGCGTCGATATCGCCATCGACAAGGTCTTGCCCATGGGCGGCGGCCTCGGTGGCGGTTCCTCCGACGCGGCCACGGCCCTGATGGCCTTGAACCGCCTGTGGCAAGCCGGGTTGACGCGCGAAGAATTGATGGCGCTGGGCTTGCCGCTGGGCGCCGATATCCCGTTTTTCATCTTTGGCGAAAACGCTTTTGCCGAAGGCGTGGGGGAAGCCTTGCAGCCCGTCACCACGCCTGATTGCTGGTATGTGGTGATCGAGCCGGGCGTGCAAGTTCCTACTGCTGCAATTTTTTCTGCAGAAGGCTTGACGAGGGATAGCGAACCCGTCACAATAGCGGACTTTTCCAGGCACCTCACAAAAAGTAACAGCGTGAGCGGGTTTGGTAAAAACGATTTACAGCAAGTAGCAAGCAGTCTTTTCAAGCCGGTAGCAGATGCGGTAGAATGGCTGAATGCTTACGGAGAGGCCAGGATGACTGGTTCCGGTGCTTGTGTGTTTAGCGCGTTTTCCAGTAGCGAAGAAGCGGATGCAGTGCTCAGTAATGTGCCTGATATCTGGATAGCCTGGAAAGCAAAAGCGCTGAGCCGCCACCCGATGCTCGCCGTGTTGTAGAGAGTAAAAAAGATTTTGCTTAGCTTCAAAATAGTCGGTATAATACTGGCCAACATGACGGCAAGCAGTCAGTTGCGTAGGGGAATCGCCAAGCTGGTTAAGGCACTGGATTTTGATTCCAGCATGCGAAGGTTCGAATCCTTCTTCCCCTGCCACCCGTTTCACCGTAGTCTGTCGATGCGAAGTTGGCGTCCAGTACGGGAAGCAAAAACATGATCCGCTACGCGGTCCATGCTAAACACAGACTGACCGGGCTACTGCCCGGTTAGTGCTTTCAAGACTACTCTATCACCTCTTGGGACTCCCATGGCTTACGAAAACCTGATGGTTTTTACCGGCAACGCGAATCCAGCGTTAGCAGAGGGGGTCGCAAAAAATCTCGGCATCCCTCTCGGTAAGGCAAACGTTTCGAAATTCTCCGACGGCGAAGTAATGGTCGAGATTAACGAAAACGTGCGCGGCAAGGATGTTTTTGTTTTGCAATCCACCTGTGCTCCAACCAATGACAGCTTGATGGAAATCATGCTGATGGTTGATGCCCTGAAACGCGCTTCCGCTGGCCGCATTACCGCCGCCATTCCTTATTTCGGCTATGCCCGCCAAGACCGCCGTCCACGCTCCGCGCGTGTTGCGATTTCGGCCAAGGTAGTGGCGAACATGCTGGAAGAAGCTGGTGTCGAGCGCGTCCTGATCATGGACTTGCACGCTGACCAGATTCAAGGTTTCTTCGATATTCCAGTCGACAACATTTACGCATCGCCTATCTTGCTGGGCGACTTGCAAAAGAAAAACTATCAGGATCTGCTGGTAGTGTCGCCGGACGTCGGCGGTGTGGTACGTGCGCGCGCCCTGGCAAAACGCCTGGGCTGCGACCTGGCCATCATCGACAAGCGTCGTCCAAAAGCGAACGTGTCGGAAGTCATGAACATTATCGGTGAAGTCGAAGGCCGTAACTGCGTGATCATGGATGACATGGTCGATACCGCAGGCACCCTGACCAAGGCTGCCGAAGTGCTCAAGGAGCGCGGCGCCAAGACCGTGGTGGCGTATTGCACCCACCCAGTGCTGTCGGGCCCGGCGATTGACCGTATTATCGCTTCGCCACTCGATGAGCTGGTCGTGACCGATACGATCCCGCTGTCCGAAGCGGCCCTGGCTTGCGGCAAGATCCGTCAATTGACGTGCGCGCCACTGCTGGCCGAGACGTTCAAACGCATCATCAAGGGTGATTCAGTGATCTCCCTGTTTATCGACTGATACGATAGACCGTAACAAACGTCACCTGCGGCGCGACCGGCTTTTTGCCTGTTGCGCCGCAGTGTTTTAGTTTTCGGGGCGCATCCGCGCCCATTTTCGAAGATTCCTGGTCGCGGGAGTCTTCATAACACAAGACGCAAGTCTTGTTCTTTTTGGAGTTTCACATGAAAGTTATCGCATTTAAACGCGAATTGCAAGGTTCCGGAGCGAGCCGCCGCCTGCGCACTTCCGGCCAAACCCCTGGTATCGTTTACGGCGGCGCTGAAGCCCCAGTGCTGATCTCGCTGGATCACAACGCCCTGTACCACGCGCTGAAAAAAGAAGTTTTCCACTCGTCGATCCTGGATCTGGAAATCGACGGCGTTTCGCAACAAGTTCTGCTGCGCGACTTCCAAGTCCACGCATACAAACAACTGGTTCTGCACGCTGACTTCCAACGCGTTGACGCATCGCAACCTATCCACGTGAAAGTTGCTCTGCACTTCGCAAACGCTGACGTTTCCCCAGCAGTCAAACTGCACGGCGCAACCATCAGCCACGTTGCCAACGAAATCGAAGTAGCTTGCCTGCCAGGCCAGCTGCCAGAATTCATCACCGTTGACCTGTCGAACATCGACGTTGGTCACTCGCTGCACGTCGGCGACCTGGTTCTGCCAGCTGGCGTGACCGCAGTTACCCACGGCAACAACCTGACCATCGCTACCGCATCGGTACCAGCTGGCCACGTTGCTGCTGAAGCCGAAGCTGCTGCTGAAGCCGACAAGAAGTAATATCGCCGCCGCAGCAATGCGGTTGTGGTAAGGAAAAACCCGTCAGGTTCACACCGGACGGGTTTTTTTCTGCCTGTTATCACCGATAATGTTTTCATCGATAAATTTTCATTGCAGACAACATCATGCCCATACGCCTGATCGTCGGTCTCGGTAATCCCGGCCCCGAATACGAACAAACCCGCCATAACGCCGGCTTCTGGCTGGTGGACAATCTTGCCAACAGCTTGCCCGGCACCCGCTTGCAGCGCGATTCGCGCTACAACGCCATGCTGGCCAAGACCTCCATCGGCGGCAACGAAGTCTGGCTGCTTGAACCACTGACTTTCATGAACCGTTCGGGCCAGTCCGTGGGCGCCCTGGCGCGCTTCTTCAAGATTGCCGCCGACGAGGTGCTGGTGGTGCATGATGAACTGGACTTGATGCCCGGCATCGCGCGCCTGAAAAAAGGCGGTTCGGCCGGTGGCCATAATGGTCTGAAAGACATCACGGCCGCGCTGGGCACGCAGGATTACTGGCGCTTGCGCCTGGGCATTGGCCATCCGCGCAGCCTGAGCCTGCAGCAACAAGTGGCCGATTTCGTACTGCACCGTCCGCGCCGCGAAGACCAGGACCTGATCGACCAGGCTATCGAGAAGTCCTTGCAAGTCATGCCGCAGATTGTTGAAGGCAAGTTTGAAGCAGCGACGATGAAGCTGCATACGGCCTGATACCGGTCTGATACCAGCAAGATGCGCCTGCGTTGGCGCTACTTGCCTATCATCAGGCTTTTGTCGCACGCATAGCAAGGGTACAATGGACGCCTGATATGCATCCTATGCACCATCCCCGGAAAACGATGAGCGTACGCCCCGTTTTCCCTAACAGCACGGCAAGCACGCCGATCAACGGCGCCATGTGCTTTGATTATTAAAGGTTTTTCATGAGTCTCCAATGCGGTATCGTCGGCTTGCCGAACGTCGGCAAGTCCACCCTGTTCAATGCACTGACGAAAGCCGGCATCCCGGCTGAAAACTATCCGTTCTGCACCATCGAGCCTAACGTCGGCGTGGTTGAAGTGCCGGATCCACGCATGGATGCGCTCGCTGCCATCGTCAAACCGGAACGCATGGTCAACGCCATCGTTGAATTCGTCGACATCGCCGGCCTGGTAGCTGGCGCGTCGAAAGGCGAGGGCCTGGGCAACCAGTTCCTGTCGCACATCCGCGAAACGGACGCCATCGTCAACGTGGTGCGCTGCTTCGAAGATGACAATGTGATCCACGTGGCTGGCAAGATCAGCCCGCTCGACGATATCGAAGTCATCCAGACCGAACTGGCCCTGGCCGACATGGGCACCGTGGAAAAAGCCATTCACCGCGAAAACAAGAAAGCCCGTTCGGGCGACAAGGACGCTGCCAAGCTGGTTGCCATCATGGAACGCATGATGCCTTACCTGAACGACGCCAAGCCAGTGCGCGCCATGGGCCTGGATGCCGACGAAATGGAACTGATCAAGCCTTTGTGCCTGATCACGGCCAAGCCAGCCATGTTCGTGGCCAACGTATCGGACACGGGTTTCACCAACAACCCGCTGCTGGACCAGCTGACCGAATACGCGAAATCGCAAAACGCCCCTATCGTCGCCATCTGCGCGGCATTGGAAGCGGAAATCGCCGACCTGGACGATGCGGACAAGGAAGCTTTCCTGGCCGACATGGGCATGGAAGAGCCAGGCCTGGACCGCTTGATCCGCGCCGGCTACAAACTGCTGGGCCTGCAAACTTACTTCACCGCAGGCGTGAAGGAAGTGCGCGCCTGGACCGTGCCGGTCGGCGCAACCGCGCCACAAGCAGCCGGCGTGATCCACACCGACTTCGAACGCGGCTTCATCCGCGCCCAAACCATCGCTTATGACGACTACATCGCCTTCAAGGGCGAAGCCGGCGCCAAGGAAGTGGGCAAGATGCGCGCTGAAGGCAAGGAATACATCGTCAAGGATGGCGACGTGCTGAACTTCCTGTTTAACGTCTAAGTCTGATCGCCAGCGATTATCCGCTTCAAGAAAAACCCGCTACGGCGGGTTTTTTATTGCCTGTAAGCTTGCTCCGGGAGTACTTCATACTTGCTCTGCCGCCATGCGCAACTGCAGCCGAGTGTCACAGGCACACGTTTGCACAGTACGGGCAAATTAGGATTTGCCTTGCCATGGATGACATATAATTTGCCCACGACTTTGTTATCTTTGCCATATCAATCAACAGGAGCACCATGTTTTTACGCAAATTCCAATCGTGCGCGCAGCTGATGCTGGCCACTGTGCTGATCAGTTTTGTCGCCACGGCGCCTGCGCGCGCCGAAGCGGTCGCCGCCAAATTGCCCAATGTGGTGATCCTGGCCACGGGCGGCACCATCGCCGGTAGCGGCGCCGACAGCACCACCACGGTGGGTTATACCTCGGCCACGGTGGGAGTCGACCGCTTGATCGCAGCCGTGCCGGAATTGAAGAAGGTTGCCAATGTGAAAGGCGAGCAAGTATTCCAGATCGCCAGCGAAAGCATGGGCAATGAACACTGGCTGGTGTTGGCCAAGCGCATCAATGTACTGCTGGCCTCGCCAGACGTCGATGGCGTGGTCGTGACGCACGGCACCGACACCATCGAAGAAACCGCCTATTTCCTGGACCTGACCGTAAAAAGCAACAAACCGGTAGTGGTGGTGGGCGCCATGCGTCCATCGACGGCCATTTCGGCTGACGGCCCCATCAATCTGTACAACGCCGTGTTGTTGGCTGGCAGCAAGGAAGCCGTGGGCAAGGGCGTGCTGGTAGCTTTGAATGACCAGATCAATGCAGCGCGCGAAGTGACGAAAACGAATACCTCGACCACGGACACTTTCAAGTCGACCGAACTGGGCATGCTGGGCTATATCCAGGGCAGCAAACCGTTTTTCTATCGCCAGTCCACGCGCAAGCATACGGCGGATAGCGAATTCGATATCAGCAAACTTGATTCCCTGCCGCAAGTGGACATCGTGTATGGCTATGCCAATATGAACCGCGTGGCCATCGACGCCTTTATCGCCGCCGGCGCCAAGGGCATTATCCACGCGGGCGTGGGCGATGGCAGCGTGGCTGCACAAATCAAGCCAGCCTTGATCGAAGCGCGTCAAAAAGGCGTGCTGATCGTGCGCGCCAGCCGCGTCGGCCAGGGCATCGTGGCGCGCAATGGCGAAGCCAATGATGATGAGCTCGATAGTGTGGTGTCCGATACCCTGAACCCGCAAAAAGCCCGCATCCTGCTGATGCTGGCTTTGACAAAAACCAACAGTACGCAAGAGATCCAGCGTATTTTCTACACATATTGACGTATTTGTCAGGCCAGCGGCCCCTCTGCCTCATCAGGCAGATTTACGCTGGCCTGCTTTGCTGCCATACTTCGCCCTTGAACAATTCATTGGCAGACGCTGCGGCACTGCCCCGTGTCACATGGCCTTCCTGTCCGACATCACCCTCTATCCGATCAAGTCCTGCGCCGGCATCAGCTTGCGCGAGGCGGTCCTGACGCGTTCAGGCCTGATGAGCGAGCACGTGTATGACCGGGAATGGATGGTGGTCGATACACAGGGCCATTTCCTGACCCAGCGCGAACATCCGCGCATGGCGCTGATCGTGCCGCGCATCAAGGCGACGACCCTGGAACTGCGCGCGCCGGGCATGTTGTGCCTGGAAGTGGAACTGGGCTTGCCCCACCCGCAACTGGCGCCCACCCTGGAAGTGCAAGTGTGGGACGATACGCTACGCGCCTATGATTGCGATGAAGTGACGGCCACCTGGTTTTCAAACGCTATCGGCGTGCCGTGCCGGCTGGTGCGCTTCCACCCGGACGTGGTGCGCGCCACCAGCACCAAGTGGACAGCTGGTGTTGCCGCTTCGACCATGTTTGCCGATGGCTACCCGGTGCTGATCGCGGGCGCCGCTTCACTCGACGACGTCAATGAAAAATTGCGCGCCGCCGGCCGTACGCCGCTGCCGATGGACCGTTTCCGGCCTAACCTGGTGATCGGCGATATCGGCGCCTTCGAGGAAGATTATGCAGACTTCCTGCAATTTGGCGCCACCGTACTGAAACCCGTCAAACCGTGCTCGCGCTGCCCGATACCTTCTGTCGACCAGGCCACGGGTGTGCCGGGCCCCGATCCGCTCGATGTCATGCAGGGTTACCGAGCCAAGCCTGAGCTCGATGGTGCGGTCTGCTTCGGCATGAACGCCATCGTCACCGAGGGCGGCGATGAGCGCATCGTCGTGGGCCAGGAAGTCGGTTTCGAACTGGCATTTTAGTGCCGCGCCTGCACAGAAGGGTTTGAGGTGTTTGAGATGAATCAACCGAGTTCGCCAGTGCCAGGCCAGGCTGCAGATGATGCTGAGCCGCAACAATTGCAGCAATCATTGCAGCAACAGCTGAGCAGCCTCGAAGCCGAAAACCAGACTTTACGCGCACGCATGGCCTTGCTGCTGGAACAGGTCGAGCGCAACCACGACATCATGTGCCGGCACCAGGCGTTTGACCTGGAAATTGTGGGCGCGTCCACCTTTCCCGAACTGATCGGCACGATTTTCCGCACCTTGCCCGAGATTTCCGACCTCGATGGCGTGACCCTGAGCCTGCTCGACGAGGAAGACGATATCTTGCTGGTGATGGAAAAGCTGGGCGTCGATTTCAGCATCTTTCCGCAATTGCTGTTTGTGCATGAACCGGCTGAACTGGGTTTTGCACCGCCAGCGCCCACGCTGGAAGGAGAGCCTGCCTTGCCGCCGCTACCGTTGCTGGGGGCTTTCGATACCGAGCTGCACGGCAAGCGCTTTCCTGGCGCAGGGGTGCCTTTGTGCAGCGTGGCGCTGGTACCCTTGCTGCGCAACAAGCGATTGATCGGCAGCCTGAACCTGGCCAGCAGCGACGTGACGCGTTTTACGCCCGCGCTGGGCACGGATTTCATCAAGCACATGGCCTCGATTATCGCCATCTGCCTGGAAAACGTGATCAGCAATGAAATGCTGAAATACATCGGCTTGACCGATTCGCTGACGGGCGTCTACAACCGCCGCTATATCGACCGGCGCCTGCTGGAAGAGATTGCGCGCGCGCGCCGCCAGAATTATTTTATTTCCTGTATGTATATCGATATTGACCACTTCAAGCTGGTCAATGACACGCATGGCCACCAGGGCGGCGATGAAGTATTGCGCGAGGTAGCGGCGCGTATCCGTCACGAATTGCGGCGTTCCGATGCGCTGGGGCGTTTTGGTGGCGAGGAATTCGTCGTGCTGCTGATCGATGCGGACCTCGATAGCGCCACCTTCGTGGCCGAACGCATCCGCGCCAGCATTGCCGACACCATGTTCGACTTGCCCGGTGGTACGGAAACCTGGGTCAGTGTCTCGATCGGCGTGGCCAGTCTCGATGGGGAAGCGATCTTGCAGCCGATGGAAACGGTTGCCCAGCAACTGGTAGCCAATGCCGACCTGGCCCTGTACCAGGCCAAGGCCAAGGGCCGCAACCAGGTGGTCAGCTGGCAGGCGCCGATTTCATGATGGCCTCAGCGTAGCAACAGGTTTTCCGCCTTCGCCACCGCATCGGCGCTGCCGCGCAGCACCACTACGTCGCCGACGGCCAACTGTGTCTCGGGCGTGATGTCGAGCCGGCCCCGTCCGCGGCGGATGGCTGTCACCGCAGCGCCGCAGGCAGCCACGTCCACTGTGCTGAGCGGCAATCCCACGCACTGCGCGCCATCGTTGACCGTTACCGTATGCAAACGTTCCAAGTCGGCATCGTCGCCTGCGTCGCTGGTGCCATGGAAATAGCCGCGCAGGGAGGCGTAGCGCTCTTCGCGCGCCGCCTGCACGCGGTGCACCACGCGCCGCAACGGCACGCCCATCATGATCAGCGCATGCGAGGCCAGCATCAGACTGCCTTCCATCAATTCCGGCACCACTTCGGCCGCGCCCGCATCGCGTAACTGGTCGAGGTCGCTATCATCATAGCTGCGCACAATCACGGGCACGGTGGGCGCCATGTCATTGAGCAGGTGCAGCAGTTTCAAAGCGGCCGGCGTATTGGCATAGGTAATCACGACTGCACTGGCCCGGTAAATACCGGCCGCCACCAGGCTTTCGCGCCGGCCCGCATCGCCATAGGACACATGGGCGCCGGCCAGCTGCGCTTCCTGCACCCGTTCCGGGTCCAGGTCCAGCGCGTGGTATTCGATGTGTTCTTCCGTCAGCAAGGTCGCCAGGCTTTGCCCGCTGCGCCCAAAGCCGGCGATCAGCACGTGCTGCTGCGCCGCCATCGTGCGCGTGGCGATCTTGGTCAGGGCCAGCGATTGCATCATCCAGTCGTTGGCGGCCAGTTTCATGACGATCGCGTCCGATTTGGCGATAATCAATGGCGCCACCAGCATCGACAGCACCATCGCCGCCAGCACCACTTGCACCACGAACGGGTCCATCAGTTTGATGCCGCCGGCCAGGTTCAGCAGTACAAAACCGAATTCGCCGGCCTGGGCCAGCGCCAGGCCTGTACGCATCGATACACCGGTCGATGAGCCGAACAGCTTGGCCAGGCCCGTGATCAGGGCGAATTTCAATAGCACGGGGACGCACAGTAGCAGCAAGACCAGCGCCCAATTGTCCACCACCACGCGGATATTGAGCAGCATGCCGACGGTAATGAAGAATAGCCCCAGCAGCACGTCGCGGAACGGTTTGATGTCTTCTTCCACCTGGTGCTTGAATTCCGTCTCGGAAATCAACATGCCAGCCACAAAAGCGCCCAGGGCCAGCGACAGGCCGGCCCGCTCGGTGATCCAGGCTGCGCCCAGGGTGATCAATAGCAGGTTGAGCATGAACAGCTCTTGCGAGCGGCGCTTGGCCACGATGGTCAGCCAGCCACGCACCAGTTTCTGGCCGATGAACAGCAGCATGATCAGCACGATCAGCGCCTTGCCGCCTGCCCACAGCAGGGTTTCGGCCAGGGTTTCGGAATCGCGGGTCAGGGCGGGAATCAGGATCAGCAGCGGCACCACGGCCAGATCCTGGAACAGCAGGATGCCGATGATCTTGCGCCCGTGTTCGCTTTCCAGTTCCAGCCGTTCCGTCAGCATTTTCGAGACAATGGCGGTCGACGACATGGCCAGCGCGCCGCCCAGGGCAAACGCCGCTTGCCAGCTCATCTGGATATAGGCCGACAGGGTACGTTCCACGATCCAGCCGAAGATGACGGTGGCGACTATGGTGGTGACCACCTGCGCCATCCCCAGGCCAAACACGATGCGCCGCATGGCGAGAAACTTGGGGAGCGAGAATTCGAGTCCGATGGAAAACATCAGGAAGACGACGCCGAACTCTGCCAAAGTATGGCTGGCCTCGTTTTCGGCCGCCAGGCCCAGCGCGTGGGGGCCGATCACGATGCCGACGGCCAGGTAGCCCAGCATGGGTGGCAAATGCAACATTCTGAAAGCGACCACGCCCAGTACGGCGCTGCCGAGTAGCATCAGGGTCAGTTCTAGCGAGGAAAACATGAGGTTGCCCTGGATGGTCAGTGGAAATCGTTGTTTGTTACGACTGGCAAGTTTTTTGCTTTCCTAATTCGTTTATACTTTGCGCATGAGTGTAACCCATGAAAAAACAATGCTGAAAGCTTTTGATCGAATTGACATGAAAGCCACAACCGAGCGTGCCGTGGCCCTGGCGCGTACGACCTTGCAGATCGAGTCCGACGCCATCGTTGCGCTCGATGCGCGCCTGGCCACGGACGATAGCGTGGGCCGTGCCGTGGCGCTGTTGCTGGAATGCAAAGGCCGCGTGGTCGTTTCCGGTATCGGCAAATCGGGCCATATTGCGCGCAAGATTGCCGCCACCTTGTCCTCGACGGGCACGCCGGCCATGTTCGTGCATCCTGCAGAAGCGGCCCATGGCGACCTGGGCATGGTCACTTCGGAAGACGCGTTTATCGCGATTTCGTATTCGGGCGAATCGGCAGAACTGATGGCCATCATGCCGGTCGTCAAGCGCATGGGTGGCGTACTGATCGCCATGACGGGCAAACCCCATTCCAGCCTGGCGCAATTGGCCGACGTACATCTCGATATTTCGGTTGAGAAAGAAGCTTGCCCGCTGAACCTGGCGCCGACGGCCAGCACTACGGTGACCCTGGCCCTGGGCGATGCGATCGCCGTCGCTTTGCTTGATTTGCGCGGTTTCAAGGAAGAAGATTTTGCCCGTTCGCATCCGGGCGGCGCCCTGGGACGCCGTTTGCTGACCCATGTGCATGACGTGATGCGCAGCGGCGAGCGGGTGCCCAAGGTGGCGGTCGAAGCATCGCTGCTGCAGGCGCTGGAAGAAATGACGAAGAAAGGCATGGGCATGACGGCCATCGTCGATGGCGACAACCGCCCGGTCGGCGTATTTACCGATGGCGATTTGCGCCGCATGTTTGAGCGCGTACAGGATTTTACGCAAGTGGCTATCCGCGACGTGATGCATGCGCAGCCGCGCAGCATCGCGCCGGAACGCCTGGCGGTCGATGCCGTGGCCGTGATGGAGCAGTACCGCATTAACCAGATGCTGGTGGTCGATGCCGGCGGCAAGCTGGTCGGCGCCCTGCATATTCATGACTTGACGCAAGCGAAGGTGATTTGATGGATAGCGTGGCAGACAACCTGGCGCGGGCCGCCAAGGTCAGACTGATGATTTTTGACGTCGATGGCGTGCTCACCGACGGCAGCCTGCATTTCGGCCCGGACGGTGAAATGATGAAAACGTTTAATGTGCACGATGGCCTGGGCATCAAGCTGCTGCAGGAATCGGGCGTGCAGACGGCCATCATCAGCGCGCGCCGCTCGGCGATCACGGCGCGCCGCGCGCAAGACCTGGGTTTTACCCATGTGCATCAGGGCGGCCACGACAAGCTGACGCCATTTCGCGAACTGCTGGCGCTGACGGGCTTGACCGAAGAACAGTGCGGCTATATCGGCGATGATGTCGTCGATGCACCGCTGCTCAAGCGCGTCGGCTTTGCCGTCAGCGTGCCGAACGGTCGCCCGGAAGCGCAGGCGCTGTCGCATCTCGTGACGCAGGCGGGTGGTGGCAAGGGCGCGGTGCGCGAGATTTGCGAATTCCTGCTGCGTGCCCAGGATAATTACGAGCGCGTCATGGCGCCGTTCCTGGAGTAAGGCCATGGCCTGGGCAAGCAGCATCATCATGGAAAGTATCGCACTATGAGCAAGTCGGGAGGCGCCCATCGCTGGCGCATGGCGTGGACCGTGCTGGGGGCGATCGTGTTTGCGCTCGGCAGCTTTTGGCTGCTGGAGCTGGCGAACAAGAGTGCTGAAGAGATCAATGCCAGCAAGCAGGTGAATGATCCAGACTATTTCGTTACCAATTTCAGTGTGGTACGCATGGATTTGCAGGGGAAACCCAGCTATATCGTGTCTGGCACCAAGCTCACGCATTACCCGGCCGATGATTCGTCCGATATCGACCATCCTTTCGTGCGCAAGATCAGTCCTGACCTGCCGCCCTTGAATATGAATGCCGAACTGGCCCATATCGACCAGGGCAATACGCGGCTGCAGTTGTACCGCAATGTGGTGATCGACCGTGTGGCCAGTCCCAAGGCGCAGAACATGACGCTCAAGACGGAGGCCTTGACGGTCTTTCCCGATGAAGAACGCATGGAAACGGCGGTGCCGGTCGATATGCTGCTGGGGACTTCGCATGTGACGGGCGTGGGCATGAAGGCCAATAACGCGACCGGCGTGGTGGACGTGCAGCAGAATCTGCGTATCGTCTACCCGCCAGCGCCGCGCAAGCCTGCGGCAGCAAAATGACAGAATGCAAATAAGGAAATCATAAAATGAAAAAAATCTTGCTGTTGACCTTGTTGTCGACCGTATGTTCGCTAGCTGTAATCGGTGCGGCGCGCGCCGAGAAGGCTGACTCGGAGAAAGAAGCCGTGATTACCGCCGAGCGCGGCCAGGTCGATGATGTCAAGCAGGTGCGTACCCTGACGGGCAATGTGGTGCTGGTGAAGGGCACGCTGACCATGAAAGCAGGCCGCGCCGTGATCACGGAAGACCCGCAGGGCTACCAGTTCATCACTTTCTGGGCTGAAACCGGCAAGCTGGCCACCTTCCGCCAGAAGCGCGATGGCGAAGGCGACCTGTGGGTAGAGGGCGAAGCCGAACGCGTGGAATACAATAACAAGACGGAAGTGGTGAAGCTGTTCTCGAAAGCCAAGCTGACGCGCCTGGAAGGCACCAAGCCGACCGATGTGGCCAATGGCGCCTTCATTTCCTACGACAGCCGCAATGAACTCTTCAACATGGAAAATACGGATAGCGGCAATACCACCCCGGGCGGTGGCAGCGTGCGCATGGTGATCCAGCCGAAGAACAAGGCGCCAGCCGCGTCTGCGCCGGCAGCATCGGCCCCGGCTACGCCTGCGCCAGGAAAGAAATAATGGAAAATATACGTTGCGGCAGCACCCTGATCGTGAAAGGGCTGCAAAAAACCTATGGCAAGCGCCAGGTCGTGCATGATGTTTCACTGCAAGTCGAATGCGGCGAAGTGGTCGGTTTGCTGGGCCCCAACGGCGCTGGCAAGACTACCTCGTTCTACATGATCGTCGGCCTGGTGCCGTCCGATGGCGGCACCATCGATATCAGCGGCGTGGACATTTCCAGCCTGCCGATCCATCGTCGCGCGCAGATGGGCTTGTCTTACCTGCCGCAGGAAGCGTCAGTCTTCCGCAAGCTGACGGTGGAAGACAATATCCGCGCCGTGCTGGAAATCCAGACCGTCGAAGGGCGTCCCCTGAAAAAGGCGGAAATCGAAGAGCGCCTGAATACCTTGCTGGCCGACTTGCAGATTGAGAAACTGCGCGAGAACCAGGCGCTGTCACTGTCGGGTGGCGAACGCCGTCGGGTGGAAATTGCCCGCGCGCTGGCGACCGATCCCCGTTTCGTGCTGCTCGATGAACCGTTTGCCGGCGTCGACCCGATCGCCGTGATCGAGATCCAGCGCATCGTGCGTTTCTTGAAGGAGCGCAATATCGGCGTGCTGATCACCGATCATAATGTGCGCGAAACGCTGGGTATTTGCGACCGCGCCTACATCATCAACCAGGGCTCTGTGCTGGCGTCGGGACGTCCCGATGACATCATCGCCAACGAGTCGGTACGCCGGGTCTATCTGGGCGAACACTTCCGTATGTGAGCGAATGAAACAATCATTGCAGCTGCGCACTTCGCAGCACTTGGCATTGACGCCGCAGTTGCAACAATCGATACGCCTGTTGCAACTGTCCACACTGGAATTGCATCAAGAGCTGGAACAACTGCTGACGGACAACCCGCTGCTCGAGCGCCTCGACGATCCGCTCGACCGTTCGCTGCGCCTGCTGTCCGATGGCGCCTTGAGTTCGACGGCCACGCCGGCCGAAGCGCCGCCCCAGCCACCGAGCCAGGAAACACCGGCAGCGCCTGCCGAGACCGATGGCTACGATGGCGATGCGGGCGAAGGCACGGCTGCGCCGGACAGCGGGGACAACGACTGGAGCGAAGCGAGCCGGGGCAAGGCGCCCGAGGATGACGATGCGCGCCCGCAACTCGAAGCCCATCACTGCACCTTGCGCGAACATCTGATGGAACAGATGCGCGTGACGGTGCTGGAATTGCGCGACCGTGCGCTGGTGGAACTGATCATCGACGCGCTCGACGACAATGGTTACCTGGATGAGCCGCTCGACGATATCCTGGCGCGCCTGCCTGAAGAGCTCGATATCGATGCCGACGAGCTGCGCACGGCGCTGGTGCTGCTGCAGAGTTTCGATCCGCCCGGCGTGGGCGCGCGCAATGCCGCCGAATGTCTGGCCCTGCAAATCCGCCGCCTGCCAAATATTGCTTTGGTAACAAGGCGCATGGCGCTGGCCATCGTGGAAAAACACCTGGCCTGGTTTGCCCAGCGCGACTTCAACAAGCTGAAAAAAGCCCTCAATTGCGATGAGGAAGACTTGCGTGAAGCACAAGCAGTGATTCGCCAGTGCAATCCGCATCCGGGCGCCGTATTTGCTTCCGACGTGTCTGACTATGTGGTGCCGGACGTGGTGGTCAAGCGTGGCCGCAATGGCTGGCAAGTCACCTTGAACAATGACGTCATGCCGCGCCTGCGGGTCAACGCCATGTATGCCAACCTGCTCAAGCAGGGCAAGGGTGAGGGCGCGATGGGCGTGCAGTTGCAGGAAGCCAAATGGCTGATCAAGAATATGCGCCAGCGCTTCGACACGATACTGCGCGTGGCCCAGGCGATAGTGGAACGGCAAAAGAATTTTTTCTCGCATGGCGCCGTCGCCATGCGCCCCCTTGTGCTCCGTGAAATAGCTGATACACTGGGTTTACACGAGAGTACTATCTCGCGGGTAACAACCCAAAAGTACATGCTGACCCCGCATGGCATGTTTGAGTTGAAATATTTCTTTGGTAGCCATGTTGCCACCGAAGCGGGGGGCGAGGCATCGTCAACGGCAATACGGGCGCTGATCGTGCAACTGACAGGAGCAGAAGACACTAAAAATCCTTTATCCGACAGTAAGATTGCGGACATGCTGGGGGAACAAGGCATGGTGATTGCGCGACGTACTGTTGCCAAATACCGGGAAGCGTTGAAAATTCCGCCAGTGAGCCTGCGTAAGTCTTTGTAGTTTTTTCGGTTCCTCTACGGGGCAGATACGATGAACTCCGCACGAACCCGATCATCTTTAGGAGTGTGTATGAATCTCACCATCAGCGGACATCATCTTGAAGTGACACCGGCCATCCGTGAATATGTACAAACGAAACTGGAGCGTGTGAAACGTCATTTCGATCAAGTCATCGATATTGCCGTGATTCTGACTGTCGACAACCTCAAAGAGAAAGCAAAACGCCAAAAGGCTGAAGTCAATCTGCGCCTGAGCGGCAAGACCGTGTATGTGGAAAGCCTGGCGCAAGACCTGTACGCCGCCATCGATACCCTGATCGACAAGCTGGACCGGCAGGTAATGAAATACAAAACCAAAGTGCAAGGGCACGGTAAAGCGGCGATCAAGCATCTGCCAGACAACACAGAAGAAGCCGCCATCGCCGTCTAAGGCCAGCCGCTTCCTACCGTTGTGATCAAACTAAGGGCGCATATCGCGCCCTTTTTTGCGCGCGTCTTTTACCTCATCATGTGCGTTCGCGATGACGCAATACGACCCGTTCTTTCTCGCCGAAATACTGCGCCAGTCGTTCCGCCATATAGACCGAACGGTGTTGTCCACCCGTGCAGCCCAGGGCCACGGTCAGGTAGCTGCGGTTGTCGGACTTGAAGGATGGCAGCCATTTTTCGATGAAGGCACGTATGTCGCCCAGCAATTCAAGCGCACTGGGCTGGGCGTCGAGAAAGGCGATCACGGGTCCATCGCGGCCATCGAGGGGGCGCAAGGTCAGGTCGTAATAGGGGTTAGGCAGGGCGCGCACATCGAAGACGAAATCGGCGTCGAGCGGCACGCCCAGCTTGAAGGCAAACGATTCGAAAAACAGGGTCAGCGGTGCGCGCTCGGAGGCGACGATATCCTTGATCCAGGCGCGCAGCTTGTTCGCGCTCAATTCGGAGGTGTCGATCAGGTGACCGAGCTGTTCGATGGCCGACAGGCGTTCGCGCTCTTCGGTAATGCATTCGATCAATGTGCGGCGGCTGGCCGGATTCTGGTTGGGACGCAATTCGTGCGACAGCGGATGGCTGCGCCGCGTTTCAGAAAAACGCGCCACCAGCGCGTGCGTGGTGGCCGTCAGGAACATGACCTTGACGTCATGCCCCTGGTCGCGCAGCAAGGCCACATTGTGCGGCAGGCTGACCAGCGATTCGGCACTGCGCGCATCGACGGCCACGGCCAGCTGCGGCGTGCCTTCATCGAGCAGGGTTTGTACCAGGCTGGGCAGCAGGGCAGGCGGCAAGTTGTCGACGCAATAGTAGCCAGCATCTTCCAGCACATTGAGTGCGACAGATTTACCGGAGCCGGATATTCCGGTGATAAGGACGATATGCATAGGGGCGATCATACAATAAAGATCGTTGCTCTGCCCCGTCAGCCACTATCTTTACAAATTCTTGCAACTTGATGACGTCTAACGTAACCTACTGCGCGTCGCGATTTGCGGCTGGCGATGCTCACCGTACTAAAGTACGGTTGCGCTTCTCAGCCACAACTCACTGTCGCTCGCTACGGTTGTGTTACGCGTCGTTAAGCAAACAGGATTTCAGTATTTAATCGACACTCATGGCGAGGCGTTGGTGTAGCAGGGAATTCGCGAAGCGGCGCTTCGCGCCTGCGTAACGGTTCGCCCATGTAAGGGCGAACTCCACTGCAGACTAATCCCCGCTCATTGCTAATCTCTGGTGTAGCAGGGATTTCGGAGTGCATCGCTCTCCGCCTGCGTAACGGTCCTCGCCTACGAGCGAGGACTCCTTGCAACGTTAATCGCCACTCATGGCGAGGCGTTGCCGCTCCATAAATTCCTGCAAGGTATCGATCCCCCGCAATTGCAGGATGGTGTTGCGTACGGCTGCTTCCAGCAGTACGGCGATGTTGCGGCCGGCGGCGACGGGGATCACGACCTTGCGGATGGGCAGGCCCAGCACGTCTTCGGTGGGGAACAAAAAGGGCAGGCGCTCGACCTCTTCTTCGAGCGCATTGCGGCGCACCAGGTGCACGATCAGTTTCAAGCGCATCTTGCGGCGCACGGCCGTTTCGCCAAAGATAGCCTTGATGTCGAGCAAACCCAGTCCCCGTACTTCGAGCAGGTTTTGCAGCAGCGGCGGGCAGCGTCCTTCGATCATGTTCGGCGCGATGCGCGAAAACTCGACGGCGTCGTCGGCTACCAGGCCGTGGCTGCGCGAGATCAGTTCCAGGCCCAGCTCGCTCTTGCCCAGCCCCGAGTCGCCCGTGATCAGCACACCCACGCCCAGCACGTCCATGAATACGCCATGCATGATGATGCGTTGCGCCAGTTTTTTCGACAGGTAGACGCGCAGGAAGTCGATCACCTGTGCGGCCGGCAGCGGGGTCGAGAACAAGGGTATATTTTGCTCGTCGCAAATGGCGAGGATGTCGGGCGGCGTTTCCAGGCCTTGCGCGATGATCAGCGCCGGCGGGCCGCCAGCGATCAGTTCGCCGATCACGTGGGTGCGCGTGTTGACCTTGAGGCGCTGGTAATAATTGATTTCCTGGTGGCCGAACACCTGGATGCGGCCCGGATGGATCAGGTTCAAGTGGCCGACCTGGTCGGCTGCGGAAGAGACATCGCCAGAGATCAGGCGTTCGCCGCCGGGGAAGCCGGCGAACCAGCCCAGTTGCAGGCTTTCACGATTATCGTCGTACAGGCGTTGTATCGTCAGCGGCGTTTGCAACATGGCGGTCTTCTTCAGGAGTGGAGGAATACCTGAAGTTTAACCCGCCGCCTGCAAGCTGGGTTGCCAATTGATGATGCGGTTATGCACCGATTTCGGATCGGGATCGGTGGCCAGGGCCGTGCGGAACGCATCGTCCGAAAACATTTCAGCAATTTCCGACAGGATTTCCAAGTGTTGCTGCGTTACATGATCTGGAATCAGCAGGAAAAACAACAGGTTGACGGGCTTGCCGTCCGGCGATTCGAATGGGATCGGTTCGGCCAGGCGCACGAAGGCGCCCAGTGGCGCTTTCAGGGTCTTGCTGCCCTTGACCCTGCCATGCGGTACGGCCACGCCATGTCCCAGACCTGTAGAGCCCAGCCGTTCGCGGGCAAACAGATTGTCCGACACGGTGGAGCGGGCGATGCCGTAGTTGTTTTCGAAGATCAGGCCGGCTTGTTCGAAAGCGCGCTTTTTGCTGGAGACTTCCAGATCGAGCAGGACGTTTTCGATGGATAATATTTTGCTAAGATTAGTCATGACACTCAGTGAAATGGTGCAATGCGCAGAGGGCTTGCGAGCCGAATTATAGGCCTGTTTTGGTGGCCTGTAACGTCAATTCTCGACAGTATACGCCCGCTTGCAGCGCAGTGGGCGCTCGTGTACGAGTCATCTTCATTTTAATAAAAAAACAATATCAAGGTGAATTAGCTATTTCTTGATTGAAAACGAATATCTTGCCGGTTTTTCCGTCGCAGAAAAGCAAATTTCCGATTTTTCCGTGCTTTTTTCGTACCACCCGGTATCGCTGCCACGTTGTTTTAAAACACAGCCGACATTCCTGCCGGCATGTTTTTTGCGTTTTATATGCTTTATTGACGTGCCTTATTGGCGGGCATTCCGCAAATTGCCCGGCATCTTGCCCGTGCTGAAGTTACTGCGCCACGGGTTGATATCGAGTCCGCCGCGGCGTGTGTAGCGCGCGTAGACGGACAGTTTTTGCGGTGCGCACTGGCGCAGGATGTCGACAAAGATGCGTTCCACGCATTGTTCGTGGAATTCATTATGTTCACGGAAACCGATCAGGTAGCGCAACAGGCTTTCCTGGTCGATTTGCGGTCCCGCGTATTCGATCTGCACGCTGCCCCAGTCCGGCTGTCCCGTCACCAGGCAATTCGATTTGAGCAAATGCGAGACCAGCACTTCTTCCACCGGCGCTTCGTCCCTGGCCGCTTTCAGCAGCAGGGGCGAGGGCGTGTATTGCGTGATCTCGATATCGAGGCGGTCCAGCAGCAGACCATCGAATTCGCCCATCTTCAGCTTGCCGAAATCTTCCTGCAAGGTCAGTTCCACCTGCACCGGAGCGCCAAAACCGTTCGATAAATCCTGTACCAGCAAGGCGCGCAGGGCGTCGGCGCTGGCCAGCCGGGTCTGGTTGAACGAGTTCAGATACAGCTTGAACGATTTCGATTCGATGATGTTGGGCGAATCGGCCGGGGCGCTGACCTTGGCGATAGCCACTTGCGGCTTGCCGCGCAGGTTGAGCCACGACAATTCGTAGGCATTCCAGATATCGAGGCCGAAAAAGGGCAGGGTGCCGTGCAGCGCCAATTCATCGCGCTTGCCCTGGCGCGGAATCGGAAACAGCAATTCCGGCGCGTAATCGGTGCGGTAAGCGGAGTTTTTGCCCAGTGGAGACAGGCCGGCAAGGTCGTTGGTGGTGGTCATGGTCGTGTCGCATAGTTCAGTCAAGCACGCATGGTAGCCTAAATTAACCGAACGGCAAGGCTGGGGTCAGTTCTTTCGGAATCGGCATGCGTCCCATTGGTCCGCATGCCCCCGGCGGGTCTGACCCCATAATTTAGCCAAGAAATAATTTGTACACCGGATTGCTGGTCTCATCCCAATAACGATAGCCGAGGGTATCGAGGAACCGGGCGAATTCCGGCATTTCCTCGGGCGGCACCTGCAAGCCGATCAGGATGCGGCCCACGTCGCCACCCTGGCTGCGGTAATGGCACAGTGAAATGTTCCAGTTTGGCGCCATGCTGTCGAGGAAGCGCATCAGCGCGCCCGGGCGCTCGGGAAACTCGAAGCGGTACAGCAATTCGTCCTGCGCCAGCTGGCTTTTGCCGCCCACTAAATGGCGCAAATGGGTCTTGGCCAATTCATCGTGCGTCAGGTCCAGGGTCTTGAATTCGTGTTCTTCGAAAATACTCGCCACCTGGGCAGACTCGTCGCGGTTGGCGATCTGGATGCCGACAAACACGTGGGCCTGTTTTTCATCGCTGATACGGTAGTTAAATTCCGTCACGTTGCGCGCGCCGACCAGCGAGCAGAAGCGCTTGAAGCTGCCACGTTGCTCGCGCATGGTGACGGCAAATACAGCTTCGCGGAATTCACCAAGCTCCGCCCGTTCGGCCACGAAACGCAGGCGGTCGAAGTTCATATTGGCGCCGCTGGCGATCGTCACCAGGGTTTCATTGTTGACCGGGTGGCGCGACAGGCTGGCCCGTTCCACATAGGCCTTGGCGCCGGCAATGGCCAGTGCGCCCGAGGGCTCCAGAATGCTGCGCGTATCCGTAAACACATCCTTGATGGCGGCGCAGATGGCGTCGGTATCGACGGTGATGATTTCATCGACATACGCTTGCACCAGGCGGAAAGTTTCTTCGCCGGCCAGGCGTACGGCCGTGCCATCGGCAAACAAGCCCACGTCATTCAGGGTGACGCGCTCACCGGCCTTGAGCGAGCGGGCCATGGCGTTCGAATCGACGCTTTGCACGCCGATGATCTTGATGTCCGGGCGAATCTGTTTCACGTAAGCAGCGATGCCGGCGATCAAGCCGCCGCCGCCGATGGGTGCGAAAATCGCGTGGATCGGGCCGGCGTGCTGGCGCAGGATTTCCATGCCGATGGTGCCCTGGCCGGCGATCACGTCGGGATCGTCGAACGGGTGTACAAAGGTCAGCTTCTGTTCCTGCTCCAGCGTCTTGGCATGGTTGAACGCATCCGTGTAGGACTCGCCGTGCAGTACCACTTCCACCTGCGTGCCACCGCGTTGCTTGACCGCCTCGATTTTGACCATCGGCGTGGTGGTCGGCATGACGATGACGGCGCGGCAGCCCATGCGCGCCGCCGACAGGGCCACGCCCTGGGCGTGGTTGCCAGCCGAAGCGCAAATGACGCCCCGTTTGCGTTCCGCATCGCTGAGCTTAGCCATCTTGTTGTAGGCGCCGCGTATCTTGAAGCTGAATACGCTTTGCATGTCTTCGCGCTTGAAATAAATCTGGTTGCCCAGGCGTTGCGACAGGGCAGGGGCCAGTTCCAGCGGTGTTTCAGAGGCGACGTCATAGACGCGGGCGGTCAGGATTTTCTTGAGGTAGTCGATGTTCATAGTCTACAAGCGAGTGATTCTGGGCCAGGAACTTACTGGAACGTGTACGTCGATAGCGGTCTTGCCGTAGCGGGTAAGCCAGGATAGATCGATGCCTTGAAGCAGCAGGCCGGTAGGCCTTTGTGGCTGCGCACGGTTGATGCCCGGCGAAGTCTGCGCTTCATTATAATGTAGAGCTTTATAGCATCGAATAGTGTTCAATGATCGAATCTGCAATCGCCTGGTTGCTGCACCTGATTGCAGCGCCGGAGGTCGGGCTGACATCGGTCTTTCTGATCAGCTTTATCTCCGCCACCTTGTTGCCGCTCGGCTCAGAGCCGGCCGTCTTTGCCGTGATCAAGGCCAATCCCTCGCTGTTCGGCGCCGTGATCGTGGTGGCCACCGTGGGCAATACCCTGGGTGGCATGGTCGACTACTGGATGGGCTATCGCGCCAAACAGGCATTTGCCAAGGAGCGTGAAACACGCTGGTTCGGCTGGCTGGCCCGCTATGGCGCCAAAACCATGCTGCTGGCCTGGCTGCCCGGTATCGGCGACCCCCTGTGCACCCTGGCCGGCTGGCTCAAATTGCCGTTCTGGCCTTGCGTTGTGTATATGGCCATCGGCAAGTGCGCACGCTACCTAACCATGACGATATTACTGCTGTATGTACCCGATGGTACCTGGCATTGGATAGGCACCTTGCTGTCTTGAGTGAGATCAAATGCAAGCCCATTTCCATCCATTTTTAACAGTTTGATAATTCGTGGCTAGAACAGATTCTTGGCATTTTTCTTTAAAAAATGGCGTATGAATCATTTTTTATTCACATAAAAATTGGCTTGGCCATATTTGATATGGCTTGCCAGACCCTGCATAAACCTTGGGCGGGCTAAGGCTGTTAGGGCATGGTGCGGCGCAATAAGCTAGAATGGACGTTTAGGGTAAGTCTACACGCCACCATATTCCATGAACGCTCCCGCACAAATTCAAGCTTTATTGGCAGAAACACCGAATGGTCCAGCAGCCAGCCGACTGCGCGAAATCCCGTATAACTACACGTCGTTTTCCGATCGCGAGATCGTCATACGGCTGTTGGGGGAGGACTCCTGGCGTCTGCTCGATGAGCTGCGCGGCGTGCGTCAGACAGGCCGTTCCGCGCGCATGCTGTACGAAGTGCTCGGCGATATCTGGGTGGTGCGCCGCAATCCCTATCTGCAAGATGATTTGCTCGACAATCCCAAGCGCCGCCAGGGCTTGATCGACGCCTTGCATCACCGCTTGACCGAAGTTGACAAGCGCCGCCTGACGGTCGATAGCGCAGCCGATGCTGCCGCCGATACGGCGGCAGACACCCAGCAGCGCAGCGCCAATGTCGAATCCCTGCTGAAAGCGGCCGGCAAGGCCGTGGCCGATTTTGGCGACGAGTTCCGCAAGACCTATGACTTGCGCAAGCGCACCGTCAAGGTACTGGGCCGCTACACGGAAAAACACAATATCCGCTTTGACGGCATGACCCGCGTGGCCCACGTGACGGACGCCACCGATTGGCGGGTCGAATATCCTTTCGTCGTGCTGACACCCGATACGGAAGAAGAAATGGCGGGCCTGGTCAAGGGCTGTATCGAGCTGGGGCTGACCATCATCCCGCGCGGCGGCGGCACCGGTTACACGGGCGGTGCGATACCCTTGACGCCGATGTCGGCCGTGATCAACACAGAAAAGCTGATCACCTTGGGTGCGGTGGAAATGCAAGTCTTGCCCGGCTTGACGCATGAATACGCAACGATCAATTCGGGCGCCGGCGTGATCACCAACAAGGTTTCGGAAGCGGCGGAAAAAGCCGGTTTCGTGTTTGCCGTCGACCCGACCTCGGCCCATGCATCGTGCATCGGCGGCAACGTCGCCATGAATGCGGGCGGCAAGAAAGCCGTGCTGTGGGGTACGGCGCTGGATAACCTGGCCTCGTGGCGCATGGTCGACCCGAATGGCGACTGGCTGGACGTCACCCGTCTGGACCACAACCTGGGCAAGATCCACGATATTGCGCTGGCGCGTTTCCAGCTGGAATGGCGTCATCCGGGCACGCGCGATGCGACGAAACCGAACACCCCATTCAAGACGGAAATCCTGGAAATTCCTGGCCGCAAATTCCGCAAGGAAGGCCTGGGCAAGGACGTGACCGACAAATTCCTGGCCGGCTTGCCGGGCATCCAGAAAGAAGGTTGCGACGGCCTCATCACGTCGGCGCGCTGGATCTTGCACAAGATGCCGAAATTTACCCGCACCGTCTGCCTGGAATTTTTTGGCCAGGCGCGCGATGCGATTCCATCGATCGTGGAAATCAAGGATTACCTGGACGGTTTGCCGGCCAAGGGCGAGCAATACACGACCCTGCGCCTGGCTGGCCTGGAACATCTGGACGAGCGCTACCTGCGCGCCGTTGGTTACGCCACCAAGTCCAAGCGCGGCGTGTTGCCGAAGATGGCCCTGTTTGGCGATATCGTCGGCGACGATGAAAATGCCGTCGCGCAAGCGGCCTCGGAAGTGGTGCGCATCGCCAACACGCGTGTGGGCGAAGGCTTTGTTGCCGTCAGCCCGGAAGCGCGCAAGAAATTCTGGCTGGACCGTGCCCGCACGGCGGCGATTGCCAAGCATACCAATGCGTTCAAGATCAATGAAGACGTAGTGATTCCGCTCAATCGTATGGGCGAATACACGGATGGCATCGAGCGCATCAATATCGAACTGTCGATCAAGAACAAGCTGCAACTGGCCGTAGCGCTGAGCGCATTCTTTGGCAAGGGCAACCTGCCTATCGGTAAGAGCGACGACGCTTTGGATGACCGGGTCGATGACGCGGAAATGCTGGGCGACCGCGCCGAGCAGGCGCAGCAGCTGTTGGCTGATGTGACCGCCCGTTGGACCTATCTGCTGGGCCAGCTGGACCGTCCGCTGAAGGACGTGCAAGGCGAGCTGGCCGAACTGGGCCTGGAGCGCTTGCTGCCCGTGTTCGTAGCGCGCCTGCAGACGCAGCCTGAAGCGACCTTGTTCGATGTAGTGCAAGACCGTACCGTGCGCATTAGCTGGAAGCAGGAAATCCGCGCCCAGCTGCGCCAGATTTTCAATGGCGCCGCCTTCAAGCTCATTCTTGACGAGGCAACGGCGATCCACGCGCGCATCTTGCGTTCGCGCGTCTTCGTGGCGCTGCACATGCATGCGGGCGACGGCAATGTGCATACCAACTTGCCCGTCAACTCGGACAATTACGAAATGCTGCAAGACGCCCACGAAGCAGTGGGCCGCATCATGGTGCTGGCCCGTTCGCTGAATGGCGTGATTTCCGGCGAGCATGGTATCGGCATTACCAAGCTGGAATTTTTGACGGAAGAAGAGATTGGCGACTTCCGCAGCTACAAGCTGCGCATCGATCCGGAAGGCCGCTTCAACAAGGGCAAGCTGCTGAACCTGCCGGGTATGGGCGCCGACTTGCGCAATGCCTACACGCCATCGTTCGGCCTGATGGGGCACGAGTCCCTGATCATGCAGCAAAGCGATATCGGCGCGATTGCCGACAGCGTCAAGGATTGCTTACGCTGCGGCAAGTGCAAACCCGTGTGCTCGACCCACGTGCCGCGCGCCAACTTGCTGTACTCGCCGCGCGACAAGATCCTCGCCACTTCCTCGCTGATCGAAGCGTTTTTGTATGAAGAGCAGACGCGGCGCGGCATTTCCATCAAGCACTGGGAAGAGTTCGAAGACGTGGCCGACCACTGCACGGTCTGCCATAAATGCGTCACGCCTTGCCCCGTGAATATCGATTTCGGTGACGTGTCGATGAATATGCGCAACCTGCTGCGCAAGATGGACAAGAAAAGCTTTAATCCGGGCACCAAGGCCACCATGATGTTCCTCAACGCCACCGATCCCGTGACGATCAATGCGACGCGCAAGGTCATGATAGGCTGGGGTTACAAGGCGCAGCGCCTGGGCCATGATTTGCTGAAGAAATTTGCCAAGAAGCAGACCAAGGCGCCGCCGCCATCGACGGGCAAGCCGCCGGTCAAGGCGCAGGTGATCCACTTCATCAACAAGAAGATGCCGGGCAACTTGCCGAAGAAATCGGCACGCGCCTTGCTTGATATCGAAGACGACAAGGTGATCCCGATCATCCGTAATCCGAAGACCACCACGGCCGATACGGAAGCCGTGTTTTACTTCCCCGGTTGCGGGTCGGAGCGTTTGTTCTCGCAAGTGGGACTGGCAACGCAAGCGATGCTGTGGGAAGTGGGCGTGCAGACCGTCTTGCCGCCAGGCTACCTGTGCTGCGGTTATCCGCAGCGCGGCGCCGGCGAGTTCGACAAGGCTGAAAAGATGATGACGGATAATCGCGTCCTGTTCCATCGCATGGCCAACACGCTCAATTACCTCGATATCAAGACGGTGCTGGTATCGTGTGGTACCTGCTATGACCAGCTGGCAACCTACCAGTTTGAAAAGATTTTCCCCGGCTGCCGCATCATGGATATCCATGAATACCTGCTGGAAAAACAGGTCAAGCTGGAAGGCGTGAACGGCACGCGTTATATGTACCACGAGCCTTGCCACAATCCGATGAAGCTGCAAGAGTCGGGCAAGACCATCAATTCCCTGATCAGCACGGTAGATAATGTTAAGATCGAAAAGAATGACCGTTGTTGCGGCGAATCGGGTTCGCTGGCCGTGACGCGTCCTGATATTTCCACGCAAGTGCGTTTCCGCAAGGAAGAAGAAATGGTCAAGGGCGCCGACAAGCTGCGCGGCGACGGTTTTACGGGCGACGTGAAAATCCTCACCAGCTGCCCATCGTGCCTGCAAGGCTTGTCGCGCTACAATGACGATTCAGGCACCACCGCCGACTATATCGTCGTCGAGATCGCCAAACATTTGCTGGGAGAAAACTGGATGCCAGACTATGTGAAACGCGCCAATGACGGCGGCATCGAACGGGTGCTGGTGTGAGTTCCGTGCACTGCGATCTGTGCACCTTGCTTGATGGCTACGCCAACAAGCAGGGTCTGGAAACCTTGCTGTGGCGCAGCGATCGGCTGGCCGTGGTGGCCGTCGATGACGCTGCCTATCCCGGCTTTTGCCGCGTGATCTGGAACAAGCACGTCAAGGAAATGACGGATTTGACTCCAGGCGAGCGCAATTACGTGATGGAAGTGGTCTGGCAAGTCGAGCTGGCCGTACGCGAAGTGATGCAGCCGGAAAAGGTCAATGTCGCCAGTTTCGGCAATATGACGCCGCATGTGCACTGGCATGTGATCCCCCGCTACCGTGACGATGCGCATTTTCCGCATCCGAGCTGGGCCGTGGTGCAGCGCGAAACGCCGGCCGAGGTGCTGGCGGCGCGCCGCGCCCTGTTGCCGGCATTGCGCACCGCCATTATTCAACGCTTATCTGCATAAAGTTACTCATGAACCAAATCGCCACTCCGCAACCGACCGGCATTACCGTCCACAACCAGTCGCGCGTGCTCGACATCGCTTTCGACGATGGCAGCCAGTTCGCGCTGCCGTTTGAATACCTGCGCGTGTATTCGCCTTCGGCCGAAGTGCAGGGCCATGGCAAGGGCCAGGAAGTCTTGCAACTGGGCAAACGTCTGGTGGGCTTGACGAATCTGGAACCAGTCGGCAACTACGCTTTGCAACCGACCTTCAGCGATGGCCACAACACGGGTTTGTATACCTGGAGCTATCTGTACAAGCTGGGCGCCGAGCAGGCCAAGCTGTGGCAAGACTACCTGGACCGCCTGACGGCAGCCGGCTACCCGGGCGACAGCGGCCGCGATGCGCTGGCCGACATGACGATCAAGCAATCTTCCGGTCACGTTCACGGCCCCAGCTGCGGCCACAAGCACTAAACGTTTCCGCTGCAGAAACGGGCTGCGCCGGACGGTTGACACCGCTCCGGCGCAGCCCGTTTTTTTTGTCCGTTTTTTTGTCCCTATGGCAAGCAGGGTGAAATCAGCTTGCGCTTGTATAATGCACTTAGTTCAAACAGGCTGCCTACCATGACCAATACCACCCATTTCGGATATAAAACAGTTGCAGAAGACGACAAAGTGCGCGAAGTCGCCAAGGTGTTCCATTCCGTCGCTGCCAAATATGATGTGATGAATGACTTGATGTCGGGCGGGCTGCACCGTCTGTGGAAGACGTTTACGATTGCCAACGCGGGCGTGCGCCCCGGCTTCAAGGTGCTTGATATAGCCGGCGGCACGGGCGACCTGTCGAAGGCCTTTGCCAAGCAGGCTGGCCCGACCGGTGAAGTGTGGCTGACCGATATTAATGAGTCGATGTTGCGCGTAGGCCGCGATCGCCTCTTGAATCGTGGCTTATTGACCCCAACTCTGCTGTGCGATGCTGAAAAGCTACCTTTTCCTGACAACTATTTTGACCGTGTCAGCGTGGCTTTCGGCTTGCGTAATATGACACACAAGGATGTGGCGCTGGCAGAAATGCGCCGCGTGCTGAAACCGGGCGGCAAGCTGCTGGTCCTGGAATTTTCCAAGGTGGCGGCGCCGCTGCAAAAACCCTACGATCTGTATTCGTTCTCGGTGCTGCCGTGGTTTGGACAGAAAATCGCGGGCGACGCGGAAAGCTATCGTTACCTGGCGGAATCGATCCGCATGCACCCTGACCAGGAAACGCTGAAGACCATGATGGAAACGGCGGGCCTGGAGCGTGTGCAATATTACAATTTGACGGCAGGTATTGCCGCTTTGCATACCGGCATCAAGATGTAGTGGTGCCGGCACTTTAGGAGATGGAATGAAGATGAAGAAATTTTTGGTTGGCATGATGTTGGCCGCGACCACGGTATCGATGCTGGGCGAAGCCCTGGCGCGTCCCATGGGAGGTGGCCGTTCCATTGGCCGCCAGTCGCAAAACGTAGGTCGTCAGGCACCCGCTCCGGCTCCGACACCTGCGCCTAGCCAGGCGCCACGTCAAGCTCAACCAACGCCAGCGCCTGCTCCGGCTGCTGCAGCGAAACCGCCTAGCCGCTGGAAAGGCATCCTGGGCGGCGCCTTGCTGGGTCTGGGCCTGGGCGCGCTGCTGTCGCATTTTGGCCTGGGCGGTGCTTTGGCCAGCATGATCAGCTCCTTGCTGATGGTGGCCTTGATCGCTGGCGTGATTTTCTTCATCTACCGCATGGTGCGCAGCAAGCGCGACGGCGGTACGGCGAATGCCAACAACGGCGGCAACAATCCGTTTGCCAATTTTGGTGGCAATTTCAATAACACGCCTGCGCCGGCTGGCAATGTGCCGGACATCGGCTCGCGCATTCCACCGCTGCCGCCGCTGCAGCCAGTCTCGTCCGGCGTAGGCCTGGATAAACCAGCGCCTGCCGCTGCAGCGCCATGGGGTGTGCCTGCCGATTTCGACAAGGATAATTTCCTGCGCCATGCGAAAAGCAATTTTATTCGCCTGCAAGCAGCCTGGGATAAGTCGGACGTCAATGACATCCGTGAATTCACCTCGCCGGAAGTGTATGCAGAACTGCGCATGCAAATCCAGGAACGTGGCGGCCAGGCGGACTTCACCGACGTGGTCACCATCGATGGCGAATTGCTGGGCATAGAAACGGCGGCCAATGATTACCTGGCCAGCGTGAAATTCACCGGTCTGATCCGTTCGGCGCCAAATGCGGCGGCCGAGCCGTTCGCGGAAGTGTGGAATATGTCCAAACCGCTTAATGGCAATGGCGGCTGGGTCTTGGCTGGCATACAGCAATTGAATTAATGGCAATTTTTTCCTGAGCGGCAGCTTAAGCACAGAATGAATTCATGCTGCTTGAGGGATATTTCCTGCTGAACTGGTAAGATCGAAACCGCCCGTATGATTAACGGGCGGTTTTTTCTTTTTAAGGGCGCCACAAGGCGCAAGGTAATGATTTCTCCGATTCCAGACCAATCCCTGCTGATGGCGCCTGCCGTCGCCGCCATCAATCATCTGCTGGCGCAAGAGCCATGGGCGCGCCAGCAGTTGGCTGTGCACGCCGGCAAGATCGCCTGCATCGATACGGGCGCCGTGGCCTTGCGTCTGCAAGTCGACAGCGCCGGCATGCTGACGTCGGCCGCTAGCGATGTGCCGGCCAATGTCACCATCCGCGTCAAACTGTCAGACTTGCCGCTGATTGCGCAAAACCGCGAGCGGGCATTTTCCTATGTGAAGATTGAAGGCGATGCCGAGTTTGCCAATGCGATTTCGCAATTGAGCAAGGGCTTGCGCTGGGAAGCCGAGCACGACCTGGAAAAAGTGCTGGGCCCGATCTTTGCCACACGCCTGGTGGCGGGCGCGAAGTCGGCTGTTGCCGCCGTCCGCGCGGGGCATCAAAAATTGGCCGAAAATGTGGCCGAATATTTCCTGGACGAACAGCCGATGCTGATCCGTCCCACCACCTTGCACGACTACTCGGCCGGCGTGACGCGCATGCGCGATGATGTCGAACGCCTGGCCAAGCGCATCGCCAGGCTGGAAAAGGCGCTGCCGCCGCAAACTACACCGGATGTCTCTACATGATCTTGAAATTCCTGCGCCTGTTCAAAATTATTCGGGTTTCCATCAAGTACGGTCTCGATGAAATTGCCATTTCCGGCCTGAAAGTTCCCCGCACGGCCAAGTTGATCGATACCTTGATTTTCTGGCGCGACCTGTCCTCGCCGCGCGGCTTGCGCCTGCGGCTGGCGCTGGAAGAGCTGGGCCCCATCTTCGTCAAGTTTGGCCAGGTGCTGTCGACCCGGCGCGACCTGATGCCGCCCGATATCGCCGACGAACTGGCGCGCCTGCAAGACCGGGTGCCACCGTTCGATTCCGACCTGGCCATCGCGCAAATCACCAAGTCGCTGGGCGCCCACCCGGATGAACTGTTCGCGCGCTTCGAGCGCGAGCCGGTGGCGTCCGCTTCGATTGCCCAGGTGCATTTCGCCACCTTGAAAAATGGCAAGGAAGTGGCGGTCAAAGTCTTGCGCCCAGGCATGAAAAAGCTGATCGATGAAGACGTGGCGCTGATGCATATCGCCGCCGACTGGACCAGCCGTTTGTGGGCTGACAGCAAGCGTCTGAAGCCGAAAGAGGTCGTCGGCGAATTTGACAAGTATTTGCACGACGAGCTGGACCTGATGCGTGAGGCGGCCAACGCCAGCCAGCTGCGCCGCAACTTTGCCAATTCAAACTTGCTGCTGGTGCCCGAAATGCACTGGGACTATTGTTCCAGCAGCGTGATCGTGATGGAACGCATGTATGGCATTCCCGTGTCGCAGATCGACCGCCTGGCAGCGGCCGGCGTGGACTTGCGCAAGCTGTCCAGCGATGGCGTGGAAATTTTCTTCACGCAAGTGTTCCGCGATGGTTTTTTCCATGCTGACATGCATCCAGGCAATATTCTCGTCTCCATCGCGCCCGAATCGTTTGGCCGCTATATCGCGCTCGACTTCGGCATCGTCGGCACCCTGAACGATTACGACAAGGATTATCTGTCGCAAAACTTCCTGGCCTTCTTCCGCCGCGACTACAAGCGCGTGGCCGAAGCGCATATCGAATCGGGCTGGGCGCCCAAGGAAACCCGTGTCGATGAACTGGAAGCGGCTGTGCGCGCTTGCTGCGAACCGATCTTTGACCGTCCGCTGAAAGATATTTCGTTTGGCCAGGTGCTCTTGCGTCTGTTCCAGACGTCGCGCCGTTTCAACGTGGAAGTGCAGCCGCAACTGGTGCTGCTGCAAAAGACCCTGCTCAATATCGAAGGCCTGGGCCGCCAGCTGGATCCGGACCTGGACCTGTGGCAAACGGCCAAGCCCTACCTGGAAAAGTGGATGAGCCAGCAAGTGGGCCCGCAAGGTTTTATAGATAAGCTGCGCGCCGAAGCGCCACGCTATGCGCATATCTTCCCGCAACTGCCGCGCTTGCTGCATCAAGCCTTGACGGTGCATGGCGAGCCGCGTGAAAACGAGGTGGAGCTGATGAAAACCTTGCTGGCGGAACAGCAGCAAACGAATCGATTGCTGAGCTTTATCGTCTACTTCGTCGGTGCCTTCGCCCTGGGTGCGCTGGGTTTCCAGGTGTTCATGCGCTGGCACCAGCTGCCGTTTTAAGTGTCGGGGAGCGACTGATGGCTGATTTTCAAACGCGCGATCCACGCTCGCCCGCCTTTTGGGATGAGCGTTTTGACAAGCAATTTATGCCGTGGGACCACGGTGGCGTTCCGGCCCGGCTGCGCCAGTTTGTGCAGGACAGCCCGGCGCCACTGCGCTGTCTGATCCCCGGCTGCGGTTCCGCCTACGAACTGGTCTTCATGTTTGACTCCGGCTGGGACGCCACCGCCATCGATTTTTCACCGGCTGCCGTGGCAGCGGCCCGCCTTGTGGTCGGCGAACGTCGGGCAGGGCAGGTGGTCGAAGCCGATTTCTTTGCCTGGCAGCCCACCGCGCCGCTGGACCTGATCTATGAGCGGGCCTTTTTATGCGCCATGCCGCGTGCCATGTGGCCGCAAGTGGCGGCCCGCTGGGCGCAGCTGCTGCCGCCGGGCGCTGTGCTGGCAGGCTACTTTTTCTTTGACGACAATGCTAAGGGGCCGCCATTTGGCGTTTCTCGTGAGCAACTACAAGAACTGCTATCGCCGTATTTCGACTGCCTGGAAGATGAGGCCGTTACCGATTCCATCGCCGTGTTTGCTGGCAAGGAGCGCTGGATGGCCTGGTCCCGCCGGGCTGGCTGATGGCGGGCGGGTCAATTTCCGTTGAGCGTAACGGAAAAGCTTTATAATTCAGGGTTTTTGATGATTTTTGCGGAGTTGTGATGCCGATTTACGCTTACCGCTGTGAAGAGTGTGGTTTTGCCAAGGATGTCTTGCAAAAGATCTCCGACCCTGTGTTGACGGTCTGCCTGTCTTGCGGCAAACCCAGCTTCAAGAAACAATTGACCGCCGCCGGTTTCCAATTGAAGGGCACCGGCTGGTATGCAACCGATTTCCGTGGCGGCACGGCGCCCACGACGGCCATCCCGACGGGCCCGGCCGATGCGGCCAAGCCAGCGCCTGCAGCAGAGAGCGCTCCTGCTGCTCCTGTAGCGGCGCCGGCTGCAGCCCCCAAGGCGGACTGAAACAAGGCGGAGCGGGCGTAGCCGCCGTGGCGCACTTCCATTACCGAGAGACCGATGCGTAAATATTTTATTACCGGCTTGCTGATCCTGGTGCCGCTGGCCATTACCCTGTGGGTATTGAATCTGGTGGTGGGTACCCTGGACCAGTCGCTATTGCTGGTGCCGGAACAGTATCGTCCGAAAGAGCTGTTCGGCTTTGACATTCCCGGCCTGGGCACGATACTGACGATAGTCATCGTGTTTTTGACGGGCTTGTTAACCAATAACCTGGTCGGCAATTACGTGGTGAAACTATGGGAAAAGCTGCTGCAGCGCATACCCATCGTCAATTCCCTGTATTCGAGCGTCAAGCAAGTGTCGGATACCTTGTTTTCCTCGTCCGGTAATGCTTTCCGCAAGGCAGTGCTGGTGCCATATCCGCACCAGAATTCCTGGACCATCGCTTTCCTGACCGGCGTACCGGGCGGCGATGCGGCGAACCACCTTGTTGGTGACTATGTCAGCGTGTATGTGCCGACGACGCCGAATCCGACGTCTGGCTTCTTCCTGATGATGAAGCGCAGCGATGTGGTTGAACTCGACATGAGCGTGGATGCTGCGCTCAAGTACATCGTCTCGATGGGCGTGGTAGCGCCTGCGGAAGTTATCGCTGTAACGGCGGCCCCGGCAGCCAAAGAATAAAGGCAGGCGTCCCATGGGGGACGTGGCCGGATCGAACACTCATTAACCTGAACTGAGAATCTTATGTCTATGCGTACTCAATACTGCGGCCTCGTCACCGAAGCCATGCTTGGTCAAACCGTCAGCCTGTGCGGCTGGGTGCATCGCCGCCGCGACCACGGCAGCCTGATTTTCATCGACTTGCGCGACCGCGAAGGCTTGGTGCAAATCGTCTGCAATCCTGAACAAGCGGAAATGTTCAAGGTCGCCGAAGCAGTGCGCAATGAATTCTGCCTGCGCGTGACCGGTGTGGTCACCGCACGTATCGACGGTACCATCAACAACAACCTGAAATCGGGCAAGATCGAAGTGGTCTGCTCCGAGCTGGAAGTGTTGAACGCCTCCGTGCCTGTGCCATTCCAGCTGGATGACGACAATCTGTCCGAAACCACGCGTTTGACGCACCGCGTGCTGGACCTGCGCCGCCCGCAAATGCAAAACAACCTGCGCCTGCGTTATAAAGTGACGATGGAAGTGCGCAAGTACCTGGACAACCTGGGTTTCATCGATATCGAAACGCCGATGTTGACCAAGTCGACGCCAGAAGGCGCGCGCGATTACCTGGTGCCGTCGCGTGTGAACGCCGGCAACTTCTTCGCCTTGCCGCAGTCGCCACAGTTGTTCAAGCAACTGTTGATGGTTGCTAACTTCGACCGTTACTACCAAATCACCAAGTGCTTCCGCGACGAAGATTTGCGCGCTGACCGCCAGCCAGAATTCACCCAGATCGATTGCGAAACCTCGTTCCTGACGGAACAGGAAATCCGCGACCTGTTCGAAGACATGATCCGTGTTGTATTCAAAAACACCCTCGATATCGACCTGCCTAACCCATTCCCGGTGATGGATTACGCCACGGCAATGGGCCTGTATGGTTCCGACAAGCCAGACATGCGAGTCAAGCTGGCCTTTACCGACTTGACCGAAGTCATGAAGTCGGTCGAGTTCAAGGTATTCAACGGTGCCGCCAACATGAAGGGTGGCCGTGTGGTTGCCCTGCGCGTACCGCAAGGCGGCAGCATGCCGCGTTCGGAAATCGACGCCTACACCCAGTTCGTCGCCATCTACGGCGC
Organism: Janthinobacterium silvisoli; assembly: GCF_014200725.1. Lineage (GTDB taxonomy): Bacteria > Pseudomonadota > Gammaproteobacteria > Burkholderiales > Burkholderiaceae_D > Janthinobacterium. Next base: position 169,384 of record NZ_JACHCL010000006.1, on the reverse strand, counting down.
CAAGGGCCTGGCTTATATCAAGGTCAATGAAAAAGCCAAGGGTCCTGAAGGCTTGCAATCGCCTATCGTCAAGTTCCTGCCTGCCGACGTGCTGGCCACGATCCTTGAGCAAACCGGTGCAGAAGACGGCGACCTGATCTTCTTCGGCGCGGACAAGGAAAAAGTCGTCAACGACGCCATCGGTGCGCTGCGCGTGAAAATCGGCCACAGCGAATTCGGCAAGAAGTCGGGTTTGTTCGACGACGTGTGGAAACCATTGTGGGTAGTCGACTTCCCGATGTTCGACTACGACGAAGAGTCGGACCGCTGGACCGCGACCCACCATCCATTCACGGCGCCTAAAGACGGCCATGAAGACATGCTGGAAACCAATCCAGGCGCCTGCATCGCCAAGGCCTACGACATGGTCTTGAACGGCTGGGAACTGGGCGGCGGTTCTATCCGTATCCACCGTGAAGAAGTGCAAAGCAAGGTCTTCCGTGCACTGAAGATCGATGCCGAAGAAGCGCAGCTGAAATTCGGCTTCCTGCTGGACGCACTGCAATACGGCGCGCCACCGCATGGCGGCCTGGCATTCGGCCTGGACCGTATCGTGACCATGATGACCGGTTCCGAATCGATCCGCGACGTGATCGCCTTCCCGAAAACCCAGCGCGCCCAGTGTCTGCTGACACAAGCGCCGTCGGAAGTGGACGAGAAGCAACTGCGCGAATTGCACATCCGTTTGCGCGGCGCCGAGCCTAAAGTAGCAGGCTAAGCACTAGCCCAAGCTGAAGCTATGCAAAAAAGGCGCTGAAGAGGCGCCTTTTTCATTCTTGATATGAGCCATAAAATTCCCGTTTCCGTGCTGGTCGTCATTCATACGGCCGACCTCGAAGTGCTGCTGATCGAGCGCGCGGGCCAGCCCGGCTTTTGGCAGTCGGTGACTGGTTCCGTCGACGCCATCGACGAGCCGCTGCTGCAGACGGCTGCGCGCGAACTGTTCGAGGAAACCGGTATCGTTGCCGATGGCCACAACATTGTGCTGCGAGACTGGCAACTGTCGAATGTGTACGAGATCTACCCGATCTGGCGCCACCGTTATGCTCCTGGCGTGACGCGCAACACGGAACATGTATTCAGCGTGCAAGTGCCGCGCGATACGGTGATTACCTTGAGTCCCCGCGAACACTTGCAATACGCGTGGCTGCCTTGCCTGGAGGCGGCCGACCGCTGTTTTTCCTCTTCCAATGCGGAAGCCGTTTTGCAATTGCCGGCCATGACAGGTCTGGCACGCCATCCCTGAATTTTCAAGAAAGCATCTCATGTTGAACTGGATTAAATTGACCCCCCAACAAAAACTGGGCGGTGTCGCGGGCATTATTTTTTGCCTGTGTCTGATACTGGCCCTGTTTAGCTTTGCCACTCCCGGCCGCACGCCCTCGATCGGCTTGCCGCTGATGGCGATAGGCTGGTTGCTGCATCCGGGCGCGTTTGTCCCAGGCAAGCGCACGGTGGCCTGGCGCGGCGCGCCCTTGCTGGTCAAGGTGGTGTGGGCGGGCGGTATCGCGGCCCTGTGCATCAGCGTCTCGGCTGGCGTGGCGCGCATGATGGCGTGATGTGCAAGTTTTTTGCCCGCGTAGGTGCGCACGCGCACCTAGCATGGCGCCGTGCAAGCTAGGTGTGGGAGTAGAATCGGTGCATGAAAATCCGCGTAGCAACTTATAACATCCACAAGGGTGTCTCTTCCGTGCGGGGCCTGCCCAGGGTGCATGCCCTCAAGCAGGCTATTACCCTGTTCGATGCCGATGTAGTCTTCCTGCAAGAAGTGCAGGGCAAGCATGACCACAAGGCGGCCCGCTTTGGCGCCGAGGAGCATGGCCACAAGCATTGGCCGGAGGCATCGCAGCATGAATTTTTTGCCGGCCCGGAACACCATACGGCCTACGGCATGAATGCCGTGTATGACCATGGCCACCACGGCAACGCCTTGCTCAGCAAATACCCCATCGCCTCACAAACCAATCACGATGTTTCCGACCACGCTTACGAGCAACGCGGCATCTTGCATTGCGTGCTGAACACGCCGAAAGCCGATGTGCATTGTTATGTAGTGCACCTGGGTTTGTTCGAAGCGGGGCGGGGACGGCAGACGCAGGCCTTGATCGAAGCGGTGTTGGCCTCGGCGCCAAATGGTGAACCGGTCATCATCGCTGGCGACTTCAACGATTGGCGCAACACGCTCAGCGACAAGCTGCGCAATGCGCTGGGCGTGGTGGAAGTATTCGACCAGCGCGCGTCGAATTCGGCGCTAGGCGACCTGGTGCGCACCCTGGCGCGGCGGCAGGCGAAAGCGCCGGTGCCGGCGCGTACTTTTCCTGCCGCCTTGCCCTGGTTCCGCCTGGACCGCATCTATGTGCGCGGTTTTCAGGTGGAAGGCGCGCAAGTGATGCACGGCACTTTGTGGGCGAAATTGTCGGATCACGCGCCCATCGTCTCCGTACTGAAACTGGCGTAGACTGCCCGCATGCGATCAGTCAATTTCACTGCCCATAACGACATTACCCTGCTGCACTGCGGCGCCGATTATTTCCCCGCATTGATTGCCGCCATCGATGGCGCCCGCATCGAAGTCTTTTTCGAAACCTATATCTTTGCCGATGATGAGACCGGCGCTTTGGTGCTGGACGCCCTCAAGCGGGCGGCTGCGCGCGGTGTGCTGGTGTGCATGATTACCGACTGGTTCGGCACGGGCAACCGCCGTGTCAACGCCATGCATGCCGAGCTGGAAGCGGCGGGTGTACACCACCGTATCTTCAACGCCTGGTTTCGGCGCGGTATTACACGCACGCACCGCAAAATCTGCGTGGCCGATGGCGAGGTCGCGCTGGTGGGCGGCATCAATATCAACGATGACATGTTTTGCGACTACGACCACAGCATCAGCCTGGTCGCGCCGCGCTGGGACTTCGCCGTGCAAGTGAAGGGACCGCTGGTGGCCGCCATCCATGAAGAAGCGCATGCGCAGTGGGCGCGCCTGGGCAAGATGAATCTGGTGCGCCGTATCAAGCTGTACAGCAAGATGCGCCGGGTCAGCAAGGAATTGGCGAAACACCCTGTGGTGGCTGGTTTCGTGGTGCGCGACAACTTGCGCAACCGGCGCACGATACAGCGCGCCTATCTGCAGGCGCTGGGGCAGGCCCGCAAGAGCGTGCTGCTGGCCAACCCGTATTTTGCGCCAGGCCACAAGCTGCGCCGGGCGCTGGCACAGGCTGCCCAGCGGGGCGTGGATGTGGTGCTCTTGATTGGCGTGGGCGAGTTCCGCATGCAAGATGCCGTGGCGCACTCTTTTTACCCAAAACTGCTGGCGGCCGGCGTGAAAATCGTCGAATACCGCAAGACACAGTTGCACGCCAAGGTGGCGGTGGTCGATGATGACTGGGCGACGGTGGGTTCCAGCAATATTGATGCGCTGAGCCTGTTCCTGAATCAGGAAGCGAACGTAGTGATCAAGGATGTGGCCTTCGCGCAAAGCTTGCGCAAACATATAGAACAGGGTATTGCCGACGGCACCGTGATCCATCAGGATGATTTCAAGCACATCGGCCGTTTCCGCCGCCTCGGCTACGAAGTGGCTTTTTTTGCGTACCGGCTGGTGATGCGCATTTTTTCAGTAGGGAAGTATGCATGAGTGAAATGAGTAATCTCCGTATCGATAAATGGTTGTGGGCGGCGCGTTTCTTCAAGACGCGCACCCTGGCCAGCGACGCCGTCGATAACGGCAAGGTGAAAGTGGGTGGCGAGCGGGTCAAGCCGGCGCGCGGCTTGAAGGTGGGCGATGAATTATCCATCGACAATGGCGCAGAGACCTGGGAAGTGGCCGTGCTGGGCTTGTCCGACAAACGCGGCGCCGCACCAGTTGCCCGCTTGCTGTATGCAGAAACGCCGGCCAGCATCGCCCGCCGCGAGCAGGTGGCTGAAGATAGAAAGCTCTTCCGTGAACCGGGCGAGACCATCAAAGGGCGGCCGACCAAGCGCGACCGCCGTCAACTGAGCAAGGCGGGCGACCTCTCCTGAGGCCGCCATGACTTGGTGTTGTGGGGCAGGAATACACCTGCCCGCAATGCTGCGCCGCACCAATAGAAGAGCGACTCTAAAGTTCCCGTTTGACTTTTATGTTGTACTGGATAATAGTACGAGCGTTCGGATTTTTTCATGGCGTGCTTTTTTTTGCTCTCCATGCAAGTTCCGCCAGATCGGCAACATCAACATGGAACGGTACTTTTGAATACCTCAGTCAAATTCATGCGCAAAGGCGAACTGACCCGTGCAGCCATCCTCGACGTGGCACTGGACCTGTCCAGCCGCGACGGCCTGGAAGGCCTGACCATCGGGCTGCTCGCAGACAAAATGAACATGAGCAAGTCGGGCGTGTTTGCCCACTTCGGCTCGCGCGAAGACTTGCAGATGGAGGTGTTGAAGCTTTATCACCACCGTTTCGAGCAAGAAGTCTTTTTCCCCAGCATGAAAGAACCACGCGGTATCCAGCGCCTGCAATCGATGTTTGCGCGCTGGGTCAAGCGGGTCAGCGTGGAAATCGCTTCCGGCTGCATCTATATCAGCGGCGCCGTCGAGTATGACGACCGTCCGGGCCCGATCCGCGAAGCACTGGTGGCCATGGTGCAAGCCTGGCAAGGCGCCTTGCTGCGCTGCGTACAGCAATCGATCACCACGGGTGATTTGAAACCCGGCACCGATGCGCCGCAATTGGTCTATGAAATGTATGGTCTGATCCTGGCGCTGCACCACGATGCGCGTTTCCTGCGCGTGCCAGGCAGCATAGAACGGGCGCAAGCGGGCTTTGTCCGCCTGCTCGATTCTTACCAGAATCCGGCAGCCGTCAGTCAAGAATAGCAGCAACAGAACAAGCAGTTCACAAGTACAACACTTTAGCTAAACGTCTTCAGGAGAAAATTATGGGTCAATACGTCGCGCCAATCCGGGATATGCAATTCGTCCTGCATGAATTCCTGCAAGTGGAAGAAGAATTGAAGCAAATGCCGCATTACGGTGACGTCGACGCCGACATCATCAACCAGGTGCTGGAAGAGGGCGGCAAATTCACTTCCGAAGTATTGTTCCCGCTGAATCACTCCGGCGACCGCGAAGGCTGCCACCATGATCCTGTCACGAAAACCGTGACCACGCCTAAAGGTTTTAAAGAAGCCTACAAACAGTACGTCGAAGGCGGCTGGGCGGCATTGGCTTGCGATACCGAATACGGCGGCCAGGGCTTGCCAGTGGTACTGAACAACTCGTTCTATGAAATGCTGAACTCGTCGAACCAGGCCTGGTCCATGTACCCTGGCCTGTCGCACGGCGCTTACGAGTGCCTGAAAGAGCACGGCACGCCAGAACAGAAATCGACCTATCTGCCGAAACTGGTATCGGGCGAATGGACCGGCACCATGTGCCTGACCGAACCGCATTGCGGCACCGACCTGGGCCTGCTGCGCTCGAAAGCGCTGCCTGAGGCGGACGGTTCCTGGACCATCACCGGCAACAAGATTTTCATCTCGGCCGGCGAGCACGATATGTCGGAAAACATCCTGCACTTGGTGCTGGCCCGCGTGCCAGACGCACCGGAAGGCTCGAAAGGCATTTCGCTGTTCCTGGTGCCGAAATTCCTGCCAAACGCAGACGGTTCCGTTGGTGCGCGCAACCCGATCACCTGCGGCGCCATCGAAGAAAAGATGGGCATCCACGGTAACTCGACCTGCCAGATGAACCTGGACGGCGCGAAGGGCTGGATCATCGGCCAGCCGAACAAGGGCTTGAACGCCATGTTCGTGTTCATGAACGCAGCCCGCCTGGGTGTGGGTATGCAGTCGCTGGGCCTGACCGAAATCGCTTACCAGAACGCGCTGATCTACGCCAAGGACCGCACGCAAATGCGCTCGCTGTCCGGCATCAAGAATCCTGAACTGCCAGCCGACCGCATCATCGTCCACCCTGACGTGCGCCGCATGCTGTTGACCGGCAAAGCCTACGCCGAAGGCGCGCGCGCTTTCACTTCCTACGTGGCGCTGCAGATCGACCGCGAACTGCACCACCCTGACGCCGACGTGCGCAAGGAAGCCGCCGATGAGGTGGCGCTGCTGACCCCAGTCATCAAGGCCTTCATCACCGACAACGCCTGGATCGCCACCTCGGACGCGATGCAAGTGTTCGGCGGCCACGGCTACATCGCCGAGTGGGGCATGGAACAATATGTGCGCGACGCGCGCATCAACATGATTTACGAAGGCACCAACACCATCCAGTCGCTGGACCTGCTGGGCCGCAAAATCCTCGGCGATAACGGCGCCAAGCTGCGCAAGTTCGGTGAAAAGATCAAGGCCTTCGTCGAAGACAATGGCACCGATGAAGCGATGAGCGAATTCGTCACCCCATTGGGCGACCTGGGCGACAAAGTCACCAAGCTGACCATGGAAATCGGCATGAAGGCATTCCAGAATCCGGACGAAGTGGGCGCGGCCTGCGTGCCTTACCTGCGCGTCGTCGGTCACATGATCTACAGCTACCTGTTCGCACAGATGGCCAAGATCGCCCTCGAAAAAGAATCCAGCGGCGACAAGTTCTACACCGCCAAACTGGCTACCGCACGTTTCTATTTCGCCCGCCTGCAACCTGAGACGGCAACCCTGATCCGTCAGGCGCGTTCCGGTTCGGCCAACCTGATGGCACTCGACGCAGACCTGTTCTAAGACTTGAGGAAAATATGACCAATTTCATCGTTAAAAAAGTAGCCGTCCTCGGCGCCGGCGTGATGGGCGCGCAAATCGCGGCCCATTGCATCAACGCGAAAGTGCCGGTCGTGCTGTTCGACCTGCCAGCCAAGGAGGGGCCGAAGAATGGCATCGTGCTGCGCGCCATCGAGAACCTGAAAAAGCTGTCGCCTGCGCCGCTGGGCAACAAGGATGATGCATCGCTGATCCAGGTCGCCAACTACGAAGACAACCTGGACCTGCTGGCCGGTTGCGACCTGATCATCGAAGCCATCGCCGAGCGCATGGACTGGAAACACGACCTGTACCAAAAGGTCGCACCGCATATCGCACCGAACGCGATCTTCGCTTCGAACACCTCGGGCCTGTCGATCAACAAGCTGGCTGACGGCTTTGACGCCACCCTGAAAGCGCATTTCTGCGGCGTGCACTTCTTTAATCCACCACGCTATATGCACCTGGTGGAATTGATCCCGACCACCTCGACCAAGCCGGAAATCCTCGACCAGCTCGAAGCCTTTTTGACCACCACCCTGGGCAAGGGCGTCGTGCGCGCCAAGGATACGCCTAACTTCATCGCCAACCGCGTCGGCATCTTCGGCATGCTGGCGACGATGCATGAAGCGGAAAAATTCGGCCTGTCGGTAGACGTGGTCGATGACCTGACCGGCGCCAAGCTGGGCCGCGCCAAGTCCGGCACTTTCCGCACTGCAGACGTGGTTGGCCTGGACACCATGGGCCATGTGATCAAGACCATGCAGGACAACCTGGCGGACGACCCGTTCTTCGGCGTCTACAAGACCCCGGCCGTGCTGGCCTCCTTGGTAGAAAAAGGCACGCTGGGCCAGAAGAGCGGCGCAGGCTTCTACAAAAAAGTCGGCAAGGAGATCCAGCGCCTCGATTTTGCCACCGGCGAATACGTGACCGGCGGCGGCAAGGCTGCCGACATCATCGCCCGCATCCTGAAAGAAAAGGATCCGGTGAAGAAGATGAAGGCGCTGCGCGAATCGACCAATCCACAAGGCCAGTTCCTGTGGGCGATCTTCCGCGACGCTTTCCATTACATCGCGATTCACCTCGACACCGTGGCCGACAATGCGCGCGACATCGACTTCGCCATGCGCTGGGGCTTCGGCTGGAACGTGGGCCCGTTTGAAACGTGGCAGGCATCGAACTGGCTGCAAGTGGCGAACTGGGTCAAGGAAGATATCGATGCGGGCCAAGCTCTCTGCAATGCACCGTTGCCAGCCTGGGTCTTCGAAGGTCCAGTCGCTGAAAAAGGCGGCGTGCATACGCCGGAAGGTTCCTATTCGGCCATTTCGAACAGCTTCGTGCCACGCTCGACCCTGTCCGTCTACGACCGCCAGCCATTCCGCGCACCCGTACTGGGCAGCGGCGCCATCGACGGCAAGACCGCTGGCACCACCGTATTCGAAGACGACTCCGTGCGCGTATGGCATACGGGCGACGACGTCCTGATCATCTCGTTCAAGACCAAGATGCACGTGATCGGCGAAGGTGTCATCAATGGCCTGAAACTGGCCTTGGCCGAAGCTGAAAAGAACTTCAAGGGCCTGGTGATCTGGCACGCCGATGCAGCCGAAGGCGGCGCCTTCTCGGCTGGTGCAGACTTGCAATCGGCCCTGCCAGCGTTCATGCAAGGCGGCGTGAAAGCGGTTGACCCTATCATCGCCGAACTGCAAAAAACCTTCATGTCGCTGAAATACGCGAACGTGCCGGTGATCGCCGCAGTGGCGGGCCTGGCGCTGGGCGGCGGCTGCGAGCTGGCGCTGCATGCATCGAAACGCGTGGCTTCGATCGAATCCTACATCGGCCTGGTAGAAGTGGGCGTGGGCCTGATTCCTGCGGGTGGCGGCTTGAAAGAAGCAGCGCAGCGCGCCTATAAGGAAGCCAAGGGCAACGACATTCTGCAATTCCTGAAAGTCGGCTTCACCAATGCAGCTACCGCCAACGTGTCGAAATCGGCGCTGGAAGCGAAGAAGATGGGCTACCTGAAAGAAGACGACGTGATCGTGTTCAACGCCTACGAGCTGCTGCACGTGGCCAAGGTCGAAGCGCGAGCACTGTTCGATGCCGGCTTCCGTCCGCAACTGCCGTCGCTGATCCAGGTTACGGGCCGTTACGGCTGGGGTACGATCAAGGCGCAACTGGTCAATATGCGCGACGGCGGCTTCATCTCCGCGCACGATTTCAAACTGGGCGAAATGATCGCCGAGATCGTATCGGGCGGCGATGTGGACCAAGGCAGTTTTGTGAGCGAGCAGTGGTTGCTGGATATGGAACGCAAGGCCTTTTTGGAATTGCTGAACCATCCAAAAACCCAGGAACGCATCATGGGCATGATGCAAACCGGCAAGCCAGTGCGCAACTAATCGAAAGAACATAATGAGCAAACAACTTCAAGACGCATACATCGTCTCCGCAACCCGCACGCCGATCGGCAAGGCGCCGCGCGGCATGTTCAAGAACACCCGCCCGGACGATCTGCTGGTGCGCGTACTGCAATCGGCATTGGCGCAAGCGCCTGGCCTGGACCCGGCGCTGATCACCGACGCCATCATCGGCTGCTCGTTCCCGGAAGCGGAACAAGGTTTCAATATCGCCCGTAACTCGGTGCTGCTGGCCGGCTTGCCAAAAACCGTGGGCGGCGTGACCGTCAACCGCTACTGCGCTTCGGGTATCACCGCGATCGCCATGGCGGCTGACCGCATTCGCGTGGGCGAAGCCGACGTGATGATCGCTGGCGGTATCGAATCGATGTCGATGGTGCCGATGATGGGCCACCACCCATCGATGAACCTGGACATGTTCAGCGACGAAAACATCGGCATGGCTTACGGCATGGGCTTGACCGCTGAAAAAGTGGCGCAGCAATGGAAAGTGTCGCGCGAACAGCAAGACGCGTTCTCGGTTGAATCGCACCGCCGCGCCATCGCTGCGCAGCAAGCCGGTTTCTTCAAGGCGGAAACCACGCCCGTCGAGATCATCACCCGCACGCCTAACCTGGCGACCGGCCAGGTCGACGTAAAACGCCGCACCGTCGATACCGACGAAGGCGCGCGCGCCGATTCGACGCTGGAATCCCTGGGCAAGCTGAAACCGGTATTTGCCGCCAAAGGTACTGTCACGGCTGCGAACAGCTCGCAAATGTCGGACGGCGCCGGTGCGCTCTTGATCGTCAGCGAAAAAATCCTGCGCGAGCACAACCTGACCCCGCTGGCGAAATTCTCGTCGTTCGCGGTGCGCGGCGTGCCGCCTGAAATCATGGGCATCGGTCCGAAGTTCGCGATTCCTGCCGCTTGCGCCGCCGCCGGCATCACGCAAGACCAGCTGGACTGGATCGAACTAAACGAAGCGTTCGCCGCGCAAGCGCTGGCCGTGATCGGCGACCTGGGCCTGGACCCGGCGAAAGTGAACCCGATGGGCGGCGCGATTGCGCTGGGCCATCCGCTGGGCGCGACCGGTGCCATCCGCGCCGCCACCGTGATCCACGCGCTGCAGCGCACCAAGCAAAAGTACGGCATGGTCACCATGTGCGTCGGTGCAGGCATGGGCGCGGCAGGCATTTTCGAACGCGTATAACGTTCAACGATAAAAATTAAAACCAAGGGCGCTTCAGGATCTTCCTCGGCGCCCTTTATTTTTGGAGACGATATGGATATTTTGTGCAGCAAGAGCGAGGGCATCCTTACGCTTGAATTCAACCGTTTGGAACGCAAGAACGCCATCACGGGCGCGATGTACCAAACCCTGGCCGATGCGCTGGTGGCCGCTGAAACCGATGACGCCGTACGCGCCATTCTGATCACGGGCAAACCCGAGATTTTCACGGCCGGCAATGACCTCGATGACTTCATGAAAACGGCGCGCCCGAAAGACGGATCGCTCGATGAGCAGCGCCCCGTGTTCCAGTTCATGCGCGCCCTGTACGGCAGCAGCAAGCCGGTAGTGGCTGCGGTAGCCGGTCCGGCGATCGGTATCGGCACCACCTTGCTGATGCACTGTGATTTGATCTACGCAGCCGACAACGCCAAGTTCTCGATGCCGTTCGCGCAACTGGGCCTGTGCCCGGAATTCGCCTCCAGCCTGCTGCTGGCGCAAATCGCCGGCCACCCGCGCGCCGCTGAAAAACTGATGCTGGGCGAATCCTTCCCGGCCCAGGAAGCGCTGCAAATGGGCTTGATCTCGAAGGTCTTGCCGCTGGAAGAACTGATCCCGTTTGCCCGCGGCCAGGCCGCCAAGCTGGTCGCCCTGCCAGCCGCCTCCATCCGCGCCACCAAGCGCCTGATGAAGCAAAGCCGCACAGCGCCGATAAAGGCTGCCATCGCCGAAGAAAATCAGCAGTTCAGCGCCATGCTGGGCGCGCCGGAAGCGAAGGAAGCGTTTACCGCGTTCTTTGAAAAGCGCAAGCCGGATTTTTCTAAGTTTGCATAAACACGATCTTTGTCCTTGCATATGAAACAGGCGTCCTGCGGGCGCCTGTTTTGTATGGGGAGCAGAATAATATTGTTGTTTCATAAAGTGCAGTAATCCGGTAACGTTACTGCCGTGGCGTTTCACGTTCGCTTTCCTGTACCTGGCGCCCGCCTATGTGAACGGATGCAAAATGAAAGTGCTGGCGTTGATCAGTGGCCTGTGCCTGGCTTTTCCCGTGTGGGCGCAGGGTGTGCAAAGCACGTCCGAGGACGTGATGGCCTTCCTCAAGCAAAAGATGGTGCAGCAGCAGATCCCTGCGCTGCAAGTGGCTGTGATCCAGCATGGCAAGGTCGTCGAGCTGGCCGCAGCTGGCATCGCCAACGTGGAAAACGGCGTGCCTGCCACCAATGAGAGCATGTTCTCGATCAATTCCTGCACCAAGGCGTTTACGGGCGTGGCCGTGATGCAGCTGGTGGAAGCGGGCAAGCTCAAGCTCAGCGATCCCATCTCGCTATACCTGGACGACTTACCGCCATCCTGGCGCGCGCTGACCATACGCCAGTTGATGACGCACACGTCTGGCCTGCCCAACATCATCGACGAACAGGAAAACCTGTTGGGCGGCGATAATGAGGCGCTGTCCTGGAGCAGGGTCAAGGCCCTGCCATTCGAGTTCGCGCCGGGAGAGCGCTACCGCTATAACCAGACCGGTTATGTCCTCATCGGCAAGATCATCGAAAAGCTCAGCGGCGAGAGTTTCGTGCATTTCGTGGAAAACCACCAGTTCAAGCCTGCCGGTCTGACGCATACGCGCTTCGGCGATTCCTCCGACGTGATTCGCCACTCGGCGGGCGCGTACACGTATTTGCATAACGAGGGCGGCAAATGGCTCACTGGCACGCGCCTGTCGACCGCCTACGTCACCTTTCCCGGCTACTTTCGTACCGCTGCCGGGATTGTCTCGAATGCCGGCGATATCGCGCAATGGCTGATCGCCCTGCAAAATGGCACGCTGTTGAAGGACAAGGCCAGCCTGCAAGCGATGTGGAGTCCGTATGTGCTCAATAACGGCAAGACGCAGGGGCCGAATGACTTGCTCAATGGTTCGGCGCTGGGCTGGCCCGTGACGGTGCGCAGCGGGCACCGCGCGGCTGGTCCCATCGGCGGCATGCGCTCGGCCTTTTTTGTGTATCCCGACGACGATCTGTCGGTGGTGGTGCTGACCAATTTGCAGGGCGTCAATCCCGAGTTGTTCATTGATGACATCGCCGGTTTCTATGTGCCGGCCATGCATCCGTCGACGGGTTTCGGCTTGCCGCCGGAAGTACTGCCCTTGCGTAAGGTGCTATTGCAGCGCGGCTTCGGGCAGGCGAAGCAGGCGTGGGAAGAATTAAAGACGCGCGATGCGGCGGCCTTGCCCGGTGAAGAGGCGCTCAATATCTGGGGCTATAAATTGAGCAGCCAGCAGCAGTTGCCGCAGGCCCTGGCCATCCTGCGCCTGAACGCCAGCCTGCACCCAGATAGCTGGAATGCGTACGACAGCCTGGCTGAAATCCTCGAACAGGCGGGCGACAAGCCGGGCGCCATCGCCAACTACACGCGCTCGCTGGCGCTCAGTCGTAGCAATCCCCATGCCAGCGAACGTCTGCAGGTATTGCAAGCGCAATGAAGCTCAGCGTGTGATTTGCATCCCCGCCAGTATCAACTGCACCGATGCATGCCATGCCGTTTCGCTGGCGGGCCGCCCCGCCAGCGCATAACCGTGCAGGAAATCGACGATCGCATCCCGGCCACGCAGCCGGTTTTTTTTCGGCAGAGCGAGTCCCTCCAGCGCCATCTCGAACAAGGCCGTAAAACGTTCGGCGATATTGGACTGGCTGACCAGTCCGCGCGCCATCAGGCGCACGAAATACGGCGTGGCGCTGATCAGTTCCAGGTAGAGCGCACACAAGGCCAGCAAGCGCCGTGGCGCCTTCTGGCGCGCTGTAAATGGCGGTTGCTGCGGGTTGAGCGCGGCGAAGCGCTGGAGCATCAGGGCCTGTAATAATTCTTCTTTCCCCGCGTAGTAGTGATACAGGGCCATGGCGTCCACGCCCAGGCTGTGCGCCAGCGCGCGCATGGAGAATGCTTCGCCTTTTTCTTCCAGCAGGGGCAGGGCGGCTTGCAGGATGGTGCCGCTATCCAGGGCGGGGGCGATGCGGCGTGGGCGTCCGGCACGGCGTACGGGCTTTTCTTCGGCTTGAAGTTTTTTCATTTTCATGGGCATAATTCTACACCGTAGAATTAATAGATGGAGATTTCATGCAGCAAGTACACGTCAGTGTTTTTCTGGGTATCAGTATCGATGGCTGTATCGCCGGTGAGGAGGGCGATTTGTCCTGGCTGGCCGAACTGGCGCCAGACTCGCCGGAAGCCACGGGTTATACGGCGCTGATGGAGCAGGTCGATACCATGCTGGTCGGCCGCACCACGTATGACTCGGTATTGGATTTTGAACCGTGGCCGTATACGGGCAAGCGGGTGGTGGTGCTCAGCCATCGCGACTTTGCGCCACGCCATGGCGAACAGCGTTGCGAGGGCAGTGTGAAGACGGTGCTGGCGCAGCTGGCCGAGGAAGGCTGCCGCCATGTGTATCTCGATGGCGGCGCCGTGATCCGCGCGGGGCTGCGTGAAGGCGTGGTCGATAGTCTGACCTTGTCCATCTTGCCGGTGGTGCTGGGCAAGGGCGTGCGCCTGTTCGATGGCGAGCTGCCGCGCAGCGACTGGCGGCTGGCATCAACACATAGCCTGCCCAGCGGTGTGGTGCAACTGCGTTACCACAGGCCGCTAAATGAATTGTAGACGACTGGTCTAATTGTGCTAGAATACCTTCCATGAAAGCTCAACAGACCGCTCAGTACACCGACATTCGTCAGCATATCCTCGATACGGGGAAGGCCATCATCACGCGCAAAGGCTTTGCCGGCGTGGGCCTGAACGAGATATTGACGGCGGCCGATGTGCCCAAGGGATCGTTTTATCATTACTTCAAGTCCAAGGAATTGTTTGGCGAGGCGATGCTGGCCGATTACATGACGCGTTATCTGGCTGAGATGGATACGGTGCTGAGCCAGCCTGGCCAGAGCGCGGTCCAGTCGCTGATGGATTACTGGGCCAGCTGGAGCAGTTATGAGCCGGATGGCAGCACGTGTGACTGCCGCTGCCTGGTCGTGAAACTGAGTAGTGAAGTGGCGGACATGTCGGAAGCCATGCGCGTCACCCTGCTGGGTGGCACCAACCGTATCGTCGCCAGGTTAGCTGTGAGTATCGGGCGGGCGCAGGCTGACGGTTCCCTGTCCGCGATTAGCGACCCGGCCCATACGGCGCTGACCCTGTACCAGCTGTGGCTGGGCGCGGCCATGCTGACCAAGCTGCGGCGCGACGCCAGCGCCTTACAGGCGGCCTGGCACGCAACCCTGGGCATATTGCAATTACCGGCAGATAGCGTGGCGGCGCGCTGAGCAGGCGCACAGACACATGCGGATGATAACCATCCGCTTTTTTTGAATGACTCACTAGACGACCAGTCTAATAATATGGAGCAAGAGCATGAAGAATTTCGAATTTCACAATCCGACCAAAATAGTTTTCGGTAGCGATACCATTGCCAAACTGTCTGCCCTGGTGCCCGAGAGCGCGCGCGTGCTGATACTGTACGGTGGCGCCAGTGCGGAAAAAACGGGGACGCTGGCCGAAGTGCGGGCTGCCCTGGGCCAGCGCAGCGTGCAGGAATTTGGCGGCATCGAGCCTAATCCCAGCTATGAAACCCTGATGCGTGCGGTGGAACAGGTACGCAGTGAAAGGCTGGACTTCCTGCTGGCGGTCGGTGGTGGTTCGGTGATCGACGGCACCAAGTTCGTCGCGGCCGCCGCGCTGTATGATGGCGTGGCGTGGGAGATCGCTGAACGCGGCGGCACCAATATCACCCAGGCGCTGCCGTTTGGATCGGTGCTGACCTTGCCAGCCACCGGTTCGGAAATGAATAGCGGCGGCGTGGTCACCAAAAAAGCCACGCAAGCCAAATTGAGCTTCCGCAGCCCGCTGGTCTATCCGCAATTCTCCATCCTCGACCCAAGCAAAACCTTTACCTTGCCGGCCAGGCAGGTCGCCAATGGCCTGGTCGATGCTTTCGTCCACACCACCGAACAATATCTGACCTATCCGGTGCAGGCACGGGTGCAGGACCGCTTCGCCGAAGGCTTATTGCAAACCCTGGTCGAGATCGCGCCGCAGGCGGTCGCTTCGCCTGACGATTATGAAACCCGCGCCAACCTGATGTGGACCGCCACCCTGGCCTTGAATGGCTTGATTGGGGCCGGCGTGCCGCAAGACTGGGCCACCCACATGATCGGCCATGAGCTGACGGCCCTGTACGACATCGACCATGCGCGCACCCTGGCACTGGTACTGCCAGCCCTGCTGGACGTACAGCGCGAGCAGAAACGCGGCAAGTTGCTACAGTATGGCGAGCGCGTCTGGAATATCCGCAGTGGTAGCGACGAAGAGCGCATCGACGCCGCCATCGCCCATACCCGCGCCTTTTTTGAAGGCCTGGGCATCCCGACCCGCTTGTCGGCATACCAGCTGGGCCAGGACGCAGTAGAAGCCGTATTGAAGCAACTGGAAGCCCATGGCATGACCGCCCTGGGAGAACACCGCGATATCGATCTCGCGCGCAGCCGCCGCATCCTCGAAGCAGCACTCTGAACCTCACCGTAAAGGACACACAATGAACATCCTGATGGTACTGACCTCGCACGATCAACTCGGTAATACCGGCCGCAAGACCGGCTTCTGGCTGGAAGAATTCGCCGCTCCCTACTACGCGCTGCAGGAAGCGGGCGCCAGATTGACGGTGGTCTCACCGCAGGGTGGCCAGCCGCCGCTGGATCCGAAAAGCGATGAAGCGGACTCACAAACGGATGCCACCCGCCGCTTCAAGGCTGACCCTGCGGCGCAAGCCGTGCTGGCCAACACGGGCAAGCTGTCCGAGGTCAAGGCACAAGACTTTGACGCCATGTTTTATCCGGGCGGCCACGGACCCCTGTGGGACCTGGCGGAAGACCGCCACTCGATCACCCTGATCGAACAGATGATCGCCGCCGGCAAACCGGTCGCCGCTGTCTGCCATGCACCGGGCGTGCTGCGTCACGTAAAAGCGGCAGATGGCACGCCACTGGTACGCGGCAAAAAAGTGACGGGCTTTACCAATACCGAAGAAGAGGCGGTAGGCCTGACGGCCATCGTGCCTTTCCTGGTCGAGGATATGCTCAAGCAAAACGGTGGTATCTACTCCAAGCTGGGCGACTGGCAGCCTTACGCCATCACCGATGGCTTGCTGGTCACCGGGCAGAATCCTGCTTCGTCGGAAGCGGCCGCCCAGGCGCTGCTAAAGCTGCTGGCCTGATACGGGGCCATCGAGTTCGACAATCAAGCCGGGATTGAATTGCTCATTTTCCGGCGTGCCGTCGGGCCGTTTGTAGCCGCAAGGGTTGCAGACGACCCGGCAACCGCCGATGCGGTAATCGAGCGAAGCATGCATGTGGCCGTGCACCCACAGGTCGGCCTGGGCTACCAGCTCGTCGAGCTGCGAGGCAAAAGCGGGCGAGCCGAGGTTGTCCGCATACTCTTCGGCCACCGATAGCATCGACGGCGCCATATGGGTGATCACCACGGTCTGGCCAGCGTAGGGCTGCGCCAGTTGCTGCGCCAGCCAGGCCTTGTGCTGCGCATGCAGTTGCGCCGTATCGCTGGCGCACAGCAGGCGAGGTTCAGTACCACCCGTGCTGATATGTTTGTAGTCGGGCATATAGCTTTGCGCCGCAGTCATCGCTTCTTCAAGACGCTGCGCGCCGAACAGCAAAAAGTCTGTCCACAGGGTGGCACCCAAAAAACGCACGCCATTCACCACCACCGTGTCGCCATCGAGCAGGCGGATATTGGCGCCGTACGCATTGGCGCTGGCGCAGGCGTCACGCACGGCATCCTGCATCTGTTCCAGTTGATGGCCATAGCCTTCGTGGTTGCCATGCACGTACAGCACGGGCAGGGCGCCAAAGGTGCGCGCCGCCCAGGCGATGGCCTTGCTGCCTGTGTCGATGTCGCCGGCCAGGATCACGGCGTCGGGACGGCAGATGGTGAGGTCGATGGCGGGCGCATCGTCGCGCCAGACTTCCAGGTGCAGGTCGGACAGTATCAGCAAGCGCATAGCTTGACGTGGCGCCGGCAAGGCGCGCAAGAGTGGATGGACCTCTATCCTAACGCAAGCATTGGCGCCTCGGCAGCTTCTTGCGCCAGCCGCGCCAGCACCGGGTGGGCCAGCGCTGGCACGGAATAACATAGCCCCAGGCGGCGTGTCAGTTGTCCGCCGGGCAGGGCGCAGGCGCGCAATGCGGGATGCTGCAGTATCAGCGAGCGCGGCGCGATGGCCAGGCCCATGCCGGCCGCCGCCATGCTCAGGACCAAATGCAAGGTGCCGGCCTGCGCGGCGGGGAAGGCGGCCATGGCGCCGTATAGCGGCAGCAGGCGCTGGTGCGAATAATCGCCGGGGCAAGTGATCCATCTGGCGCTGGCCAGGTCATCCGGGCGAGGCGGCGCGTCACCGGCCAGCGCATGCGTGAGTGGCACGGCCAGCGCATAGGCTTCTTCGCGCAGCGGCAAGAACAGTTCATCTTCGCAGCGGTCCTCTTCAGGCGCCAGGCGCGCATGGCCGCTGCAGCCCGGCTCCAGGGTCAGCAGCAAGCGCGGTTCCAGTGCCTGCAAACGCGCAGCCAGCGCGGCGATATCTACCTCGGCGATATCGTGTGCAATGCCGATCGACAGGGGCAGCCGGTCGCGATGATGGCGAAATTGCTGCGTCAAAGCCTGGGCTTCTGCCAGCATGCGCTGCGCCTGCGGATACAGGGTGCGCGCATCGCCGGTCACTTCCACGCCGCGCGGCAGGCGCAGGAACAGCTGCGTGCCCAGCGCATCTTCCAGGGCCTTGATGGTGGCCGACAGGGCGGGCTGCGTCAGGTGCAGGCGGCGCGCGGCGGCAGTGATGTTGCGTTCTTCAAAGACGCACAGGAAGGCGTTGAGCTGGCGGGAATCCATAGTTTTTTTTGATGGCTGTGAAAAGAAAACACGATTTTTCACCGTGGCTTCCCATGAATATACTGGATTTTTAACAGGATTCATCATATTTTTTAATAAGGAAAGCCTCATGTCCAGCACCACTTCTTCCTCGCCGCGCCTGATCGTGATTACCGGCGCCAGTTCCGGCATCGGCCTGGCGACGGCGCAGAAACTGTCCGCGCTGGGCCATCCGCTGCTGTTGCTGGCGCGCCGCCTGGACCGCATGCAAGCGCTGAACCTGCCCAATGCGCTGTGCGTGCAGCTCGATATCTGCGACCGCGCCGCCTTCGTTGCCGCCGTGGCCAGCGCCGAGGCGCAGTTCGGCCCGGTCGACGCCATCATCAATAACGCCGGTGTGATGCTGCTGGGCGAGCTCAGCACGCAAGACCCGGAGCAATGGGACCGCATGTTCGACGTCAACGTGAAAGGCTTGCTCAATGGCGTGCACGCCGTCAGCGCCGGCATGGTGGCGCGCCGCTCGGGTACCATCATCAACGTCGGTTCCGTCGCCGGCCACAAGACGTTCCCCAACCACGTCGCTTACGTGGGCAGCAAATTTGCCGTGCACGGCCTGACGGAAAACCTGCGCGAGGAACTGTCGGCGCACAACGTGCGCGTGGTAACGATTGCGCCGGGCGCGGTGGAAACGGAACTCTTGGGCCACACCACCGATGAAAGCATCAAGACCGGTTATCAAGCCTGGAAAGAAGGCATGGGCGGCGTGGTGCTGTCGGCCGACGATGTGGCCGCCGCCATCTGCTACGCTTACCAGCAGCCGCAGGGCGTATGCATCCGCGAAATCGTGCTGGCCGCCACGCGCCAGCAGGCTTGACCTTGGCGGCTTGATAACGCTACCCTGTGTGTTTGAAATTCCTTCATCCACACGGGAAGCCCATGCAAGCTCGCACCATCTTTTTTTCCATTTTGTTCGGCTTGTCGCTGGCGCCGGCGCATGCCGCCACCACTGCCGTCCCGGTTACGCCGTTGACGCCGCCCGATCCGCTGACCAAGCCCATTGCCTCGCCATACGAGGCGCAATGGAACCGCCCGCAGCAGCCGGCGCGTATTTATGGCAACACGTATTACGTGGGCGTGGGTGGCTTGAGCGTGGTGCTGATCCATACCGAAGCGGGTTTGATCCTGATTGATGGCGCGCTGCCGCAGTCGGTGGCGATGATAGAAGCGAGCATCCGTCAGCTGGGTTTTCGGGTGGAAGACATCAAGTACATCCTGAATACGGAAGCGCATTTCGACCATTCCGGCGGTATCGCCGCACTGGCCCGCGACAGCGGCGCCGTGGTGGTCGCCAGCCCGCTGGGTGCACAGGCGCTGCGTGCGGGCCGGGTACTCGAGCAAGACCCGCAGGCGGGCGATATCGAGCCCATGCCGGCAGTGGCGAAGGTCAGCGAGATCATCGATGGCGGCACGGTGAAACTGGGCGCGATCACCATCACGGCCCACCATATGCCCGGCCACACGCCGGGCAGCACCAGCTGGACCTGGGTCTCGTGCGAAGCGGGCGGCAGCAGCACCGGCAACCCGAATACCTGTCTGAACGTGGTGTTTGGCGCCAGCCTGAATGCCGTCGCGGCCGATGACTTTCACTTCCTGGCCGATGCGAACCACGGTGATTTGACGCCGGATTTTCGCCGCGTCATCAACAAGTTTTCCAGCCTGCCTTGCGATATCCTGATCACCTCCCACCCCGACCATTCGGGCGCCGACCAGAAGCTGGTCCAATTGCTGGCGGGCGCCAAACCGAATCCCTTCATTGATCCGCAAGCGTGCCGCAAGGCGGCCGCCACGTTCGAGGCGCGGCTGGAGAAGCGCATTGCCAAGGAAAAGGCCGCGGCCAAATAACAACGCGGAAGATTGACGCATCCCGGCAGACGGCGCAGAATGGCTGTCCGCACGACAGATCAACCCACTTTACGAAAGGACACCAGATGTACCAGCAGGCTAGTTTGACAGCACAATTTTTCTAGCCCCGTGCATGCGCTCGGGGCCATCGGCAACGTTGCCGATCCCGAGCCGGTGTCCAAGGAAAACCCCGGTGAGGAAACTCGCCGGGGTTTTTACTTTTTAGCCCCGGTATCACAGGCTGAAAGGAAGCAAGATGAAACTCAAGATCAAAGCCGTCAAACCACGCAATGTGCTGGTGGCGGCGACCAAACTGCGCAGTGGTGCCGGTGCGCACCAGTCCGAACTGTCGCCACGCGTGGCGCGCCGGGCCGGCAAGCAGCGCTTGCACCAGCTGCTGGCGGGACGCCTGAAAGAGGAAAGCTGAGGCTTTATTCCTCGTCGAGCGCGGCAAAACTGTGCGCCAGGTGATCGATCAGCGCGCGCACCGCCGGCAGCAGGCCGCGC
This sequence comes from Janthinobacterium silvisoli, assembly GCF_014200725.1. Taxonomy (GTDB): domain Bacteria; phylum Pseudomonadota; class Gammaproteobacteria; order Burkholderiales; family Burkholderiaceae_D; genus Janthinobacterium. The sequence continues at coordinate 148,661 of NZ_JACHCL010000006.1, read as the reverse complement.
CGCGAGGGGAAGACGGCGTGGATGATTTCGGGCTGCGGCCGCCATTGCGGAGTCAAAGGCAACAGGCTGCCGTCGGCCAGCTGGTCGACGATCATCATGGTTGGCAGTTGCACCAGGCCGACGCCGGCCACGGCCGCGTCGCGCAGGGTCAGCATGTCGCCCGTGATGAAGCGCGGTGTATGGCGCAGCTGGGCGCGCGCGCCGTCGGGCCCGTGCAAATCCCATTGGTGGTGTTGCTGCGGCGATCCCAAGGCCAGGCTGGGCCAGTCGGCCAGGTCCGCCGGTGAGATGGGGGCAGCTGCACCGGCGAACAGCAGTGGGCTGGCCACCATGCACTGGCTGCGTTCGGCCAGCACGCGCAGCACCAGGTCGCTGTCGGCCAGCGGTGGCGGGCGCACCCTGATCGCCACGTCGATGCCTTCGGCCACCAGGTCCACGCGGCGGTTGGTGGCGTCCAGTTCCAGGGTCACTTGTGGATGGTCGCGCATGAAGCTGGCCAGCATGGGGCCGACCAGGGTATGCAGCATGGCGATCGGACAGGACACCCGTACGGTGCCGCGCGGCGTGGCCCGCGTCAGCTCGATCGCCTCTTGCGCCGCCTCCGCTTCCACCAGCATCGCCTTGCAATGCTCGTAGTAGGACTGGCCCACGTCGGTGATGGAAAAATGTCGTGTCGTGCGCTGCAGCAGGCGTACGCCCAGGCGTTCTTCCAGCACGGCGATGCGCCGGCTCAGCTTTGATTTCGGCATGCCCAGCGCCCGTCCGGCCGGTGCGAAACCGCCATGTTCGACCACCTGCACAAAGTAATACAAGTCGTTCAAATCCTGCATATTGACTCCTTGACTGTTCTATTTAAAGAACGCTGATGGTCAATTTTACCGTCTACCGTGATCATCGTTGCAGGGATATGCTGTGTCTATGCAGTTTGAACATACACGAGGAGAGAATCATGAACACCGTTACAGGAATTTACAGCGCACCGCGTCAGCACTGGGTCGGCGATGGTTTTCCCGTGCGCTCGATGTTTTCGTATCAGGGCCACGGCAAGCAGCTGAGCCCCTTTTTGCTGCTCGACTATGCCGGCCCCGCGCTATTTGCGCCTGGCACGCGTCCACCGGGCGTGGGCTCGCATCCGCACCGTGGTTTTGAAACGGTCACCATCGTGTATCAGGGCGAGGTGGCGCACCGCGATTCGACGGGGCAGGGCGGCGTGATCGGTCCCGGCGACGTGCAATGGATGACGGCCGGCGCCGGTATCCTGCATGAAGAGTTTCATTCGCCCGCCTTTACGCAATCGGGTGGCACCCTGGAAATGGTGCAGCTGTGGGTGAACCTGCCGGCCAAGGACAAGCTGACGGCGCCCGGCTATCAGGCCATCACCAGCGCCACGATACCGACGCTGGCGCTGCCGGACGGCGCCGGTTCGCTGCGCGTGATCGCCGGTGAATTCGCTGGTCAGCAGGGGCCAGCCAGCACCTTTTCGCCGATGCAGGTATGGGACATGCGTCTGGCGCAGGGCTCGGTGACGCACTTGCCGCTCACGCCAGGCTGGGGTGGCGCGCTGATCGTCCTGCACGGCACTGTTCTGGTCAATGGCGAGAGCGTGGTGCGCGAAGCGCAGATGGCGCTGCTGGGCCGCGATGGCGATGGCATCCGCATCGAGGCCAATAACGATGCCGTGCTGTTGCTGCTCAGTGGTCAGCCGCTCGACGAACCCATCGTCGGCCATGGCCCGTTCGTGATGAACACCGAGCAGCAGATCGTGCAGGCGTTTGACGATTTCCGGCAAGGCCGTTTCGCCGCCATCGCACCATGATGTTTTGCCGCAGCGTGTGTTCCAGCGCGCTGCGGCAGCCGCTCGCCAGCGCCTCAAATCGGCTATAGTTGCGGCACCCCCACCGCAAAGGAAGACCGCTTGACTCCCCCGCTCGAGATCGCCGCCAACGTGCTGATGACCGCTTCCATCATCCTGGCTGGCCGCAATAACATTCATTCCTGGTGGATCGGCATCGTCGGCTGCGTGCTGTTTGCCGTGCTGTTCTATCAAGTCAACCTGTACGCCGACGTGCTGCTGCAATTGTTCTTCATCGTTACCTGCATCATCGGCTGGCTGCAATGGCGGCGCGGCGCTGGCGGCGAACCTTTGCCGATCAGCCGGGCGGGATGGTCCAGCCTGGCCTGGATCGTGCCGGCCGGCGTGGCCGCCGTCGTCATCTATGGTTTGCTGCTGCACCGTTTCACGAATGCGTATGCGCCTTTCATCGATTCGGCCGTGCTGGTGTTCAGCGTCATCGCGCAATTCTTGCTGATGAGCCGGCGCCTGGAAACCTGGGCCTTCTGGCTGATGGTCAATACCGTGGCCGTGCCGCTGTACTACAGCCGTGGCCTGACCCTGACGGCCGTGCTGTATGCGGCGTACTGGATCAATGCGCTGGTGTCGTGGTACTGGTGGCGCATCCAGGCCCGCCGTATGGCGCAGGCGCCTGAGGTGTTATCGGGAACAAGCGCTGAGGCTTGAAGCGCCGTCGAGGTTAGCCTTAGATTCAAATCATATATGTAACCAATTTTTAATTCGTTCACATCATGTTAACACCGCGATATAGTGGAATTTCTCCGCTCACCGGTGTTTTTTATGTTGTATTTTACGAATTCTGCCATTTTTTCCGCCACTCGGCTGCACATAAACATGTCTTGCATGTGTATGTGCATGCCGATGCAGGCGCGTCCAGATCATTCGTAATTCAGTAATTCAGTAACTCCCCACGCTGCCTGTATCCGTTGACCGCCCCGGTCAGCGTGCTGCTGCTCGGCCTTTCGAATGTAAAAGGCTGCAATCCCATCAAGAGGAAACCATGTTTAAACCACTCGCCATCAGTCTTGCCATAGCCGCCGCCTTTCCCGTCCTCGCTCACGCCCAGGAGGAAATGGCCCGCGTCAACGTCACCGGATCGAATATCCGCGTCAGCGAAAAGGAGGGCGCCAGCGCCGTCCAGGTCATCACCGCCAAAGAGATGAAGGCCAGCGGCAAGACCAGTATCGCCGATGTGCTGCGCTCCATTTCAGCCAACAGCGGCAACAGCTACAACGAACAATTTACCGGCAGTTTTTCGGCTGGCACGGCCGGCCTGTCCTTGCGCGGCATCGGCCAGAAAAATACCCTGATCCTGGTCAACGGCAAGCGCGTGGCCAGCTATGCCACTGCGCAAAACCTGCAAGAAACCTTTGTCGACCTGAATAGCCTTCCGATGGCGGCGGTGCAGCGCATCGAGGTGCTCAAGGATGGCGCTTCGTCCATCTACGGTTCCGACGCCGTGGCCGGCGTGGTCAACATCATTCTGTACCAGGAATTCACGGGCACTGAATTGACGGCGCAATGGGGCGGTTCGACCGAAGGCACGGGCCAGCATGAAAAGAGCGCGGCGCTGCAAACGGGTTTTGGCAAGCTGCAGGACGATGGCTACAGCGTGGTCTTTTCGGTCGACGCGCAGCAGCGCGACAAGCTGCAGCAAAGCGATGTGGCATGGATGCGCGATTCCGATTACCGCAACCAGCAGCGCGGCGCCCTGGCCTGGGTACCCACAAATTATGCGGGCATCGATCCTACCCAGACGCTGGGTACTGCCAACGGTCCGCTGCAATGGGTGAATTACGGCGATATCTCGCCAAACAAGACAGGCAAGGTGCTGGCCTACAATCCTGCCCCCTACAAAACCCTGATACCTGGCATCCAGCGCATCCATTCGTCGGCACGCGCCACCATCAAGGTGAACGAAGACACGGAAGCGTATGTCGACCTGCTGTACAGCTATTCGCGTGCCGACCAGACTTTCAGCGCGCCACTAACCGTCAACAACGCCACGCGCGCCTGGAACAATGGCACCCAGTCGCTCGACACGATCAACGTCGCGCTGCCAGTCGGTAATCCCTACAACACGGGCGCCACCCCGCTGCCATTCACGTCGACTTTATTTGACCTGGGCCCGCGCATGAAGCAGGACAAGGTCACGTTTTACCGCACCCTGGCCGGTTTGAAGGGGACGAAGGCAGGCTGGGACTGGGATGCGTCGGTAGGCCACTCCAGCAGCAAGCTGGAAGAAACCGTGCAGAACTTCGTCAACCGCTATGCCTTCCAGACGGTGCTGGCCAATGGCAGCTACAACTTCTTCGACACTGCGCAAAACAGCGATGCAGTGCGCAACAGCTTGCGCCTGTCGACCCTGCGCCCGGCCGTCTCGACGCTCGATACGCTGGACTTCTCCGCTTCGCGCGAGCTGTGGCAATTGCCGGCCGGCCCGCTGGGCTTTGCCGCCGGCGCCCAGTGGCGCCGCGAAAAAATGGATTCGCAAACCTCGACCGCCGTGCTGTCGGGCACCGAGCTGCGCCCGGCGATCAACATTATCGACGGTTCGCGCGATGTATCGGCCCTGTTCGCCGAATTCAATGTGCCGGTGGTGAAAGATCTGTCTCTGAACCTGGCCAGCCGCGCCGACCATTACAGCGATTTTGGCAATGCGTTTTCTCCGAAAGCCAGCGCCCGCTATCAGGCGGCGTCATGGCTGCTGCTGCGCGGTACCGTGTCGCGCGCCTTCCGCGCCCCATCGCTGCCGGAAATCACCAACAGTACGGCGGTCAGCTATGGCAACGTGATCGATGCCAAGGATCCGCTGACGCCGACCCAGGCGCGCGGCGTGACGGTCATCACGGCCGCCAATCCGGAATTGCGTCCTGAGCGCTCGAAAAACCTGAACCTTGGTCTGGTCATTTCGCCGACTGCCAGTTCCAGCATCGGTATCGATTACTACCGTATCAAGCAAGATGGCGTGATCGGCACGGAAAGCTCGGTCACCACGCTGGACAATGAAGCGATCAGACCGCAAAACATCACGCGCGACGCCGCTGGCCGTATCACCACCTTGTACCGCCAGTACCGCAATCAGGGCCAGCGTGAAGTGTCCGGTATCGACCTGGACCTGCGCCAGCGTTTCACCAGCGCCGACTGGGGCAAGCTGACCCTGGCGGGCCAGTTGAGCCGCGTGCTGCGCTTTGCCGAACCGCTGTCTGACGGCGCACCGCTGACCGATGGCGCCGGTACCAATTACTTTGGTTCGATACCGAAATGGCGCGGCGTGTCGTCGGCCACCTGGGAGCAGGGCAAGTGGTCGTCGACGCTGACCTGGACCTATGTGGGCAGCTATGCGCAAAGCACGCACCTCGACGAATCCGTGGCTGCCTTCAGCACGTTTGACATCAGCACCAGCTGGCAGGTGACGCCAGCGGCGAGCGTCAGCTTGATCGTGCAAAACCTGGCCGACAAGCGCGCGCCATGGGATTACTCGGCCACCGGCTTTGACTACACACAGGCCGACCCGCGCGGACGTTTTGCTTCCTTGAAGCTGAACTACAAGTTCTAAAGGGGAGCCAGGCGTCAGTGCGGCGCCGACGCCTGCTCCTGCAGACGCTGCCGGTAGGCGCTGGGCGTCATGCCCATGCGTTCGCGGAAGGCGGTGGCGAAATTACCCGCATTGTGAAAACCGATCAGCAGGGCGATATCCTGTACATCGATATCGGTCTGCTGCAGCAGGTCCACGCCGCGGGCGATGCGCGCTTCCCGGATAAAGGCAAACACCGTCATGCCCGTCTGTTCGCGGAACATCAAGGTCAGCTTTTCGCGGTAAGTGCCCACGCTGCGGGCAATCTCCGACAGGTTGGGCAAGTCGCCCAGATTGTCGAGGATCAGCTGTTTGACGGCGTTGACGAACACCAGGTCTGGATGCTGCTGCCTGTCGGACGGCTCCATCCCTGAAGCAGGCACGGTGTTGTTTCTGCGCATCAATCCCAGGTGAATATGGATGCGCGCGGCCAGTTCTTCCGGCGTGAATGGCTTGGCGATATAGTCGACCGCGCCCACCTGCAGTCCCATTACACGTTCTTTGGCGGCATCGGCGCCACTGAGAAAAATCACCGGTATCGGTTCCGTCTCGGGGTTGGCCTTGAGCAAACGGCAAGCCGTATAGCCATCCATTTCAGGCATGCGCACATCGAGCAGTATCAGGTCGGGATGCGTGGCCAGCGCTAGCTGGTAGCCCTGGTAGCCATTGAAGGCAACGCTGAAACGGTAGGGCTGCTCGCTTAAAAGCTCGGTCAGCATGCGCTGCTCAAACGCGGAATCGTCCACGATCAAGATGTTCTTTTTGACAGTTTCGCTGGTTAATGGCATGGCCCTGGCATGGCATGGTTGGCTTAATCAAAAGGCAAGCTGTGGTTTATTATGCCCTGCTTTTATTTTTTTTTCTGGTTTTCGCGTATTTCAAAAGTCGTTTCACCGCCAGCAGAAGCGACTTTTTTTTAGATAGCTAATAATCGGGCCATACATTGATTTAGAGCAATGTCGATTGCAAAAAAATCTGCCTTGCCTTCGATGTAAACATGCTGGCTACCCAACTCGTCTGCCATCTTAAAAGTAGTAATGCTGTCTTGGTTTGCGTGCCCTAGAAAACGCCGGCAATACCGTGACTATCCTCAGCGCCCTTGATAACAAGGGCCATTTCATGATGTTTCATCATCAGGAGGTTTTATGTTACGCGCTCAATTTTCCCGCCTTGCCATCGCCGCCGGTCTTTGCCTCGGCGCTACTTCGCTGGCCATTCCTGTCAACGCCGCCACTTATCTGAACGGCAGCGCCACCGCCAATTTCGATGTCACGCTGACCATCGTGGCCAACTGCATCATCGCAGCGACTCCTTTGAACTTCGGTTCAGTTCAGGGCGTACTGAGTACTGCCGTGAACGTCAATACCACCGTCAACGTGACCTGCACCAATACCACGCCCTATAACGTGGGCCTGAACGCAGGCACGGGTACCGGCTCGTCTGGCACCGCGCGCTTCATGAGCGGTACCGGTGTGAATACGGGCACGGTGGCGTTCAACCTGTTCCAGACTTCCGGCGCTACCCTGTGGGGCAATACGCAGGGGACCAATACCCTGGGTGGCATTGGTTCAGGGTCGCTGCAGCCGCTGACCGTGTATGGACAAGTGCCTGCGCAGGCGACACCGGCTCCCGACGCCTATAAATCGACCATTACCGCAACCGTGTATTTCTAGGCAGGGTGCATATGACGGTACGCCGCTCATTGAATAACTTTTGGCTACTCCTGGCTCTGGCGCCGATGCTCAACATGCTCGGCGCCATGCCGGCGACAGCAGCCAATCTGCAGATTTCTCCCGTCACCATCACAATGCGGGCCGAGCAGAATTCGGCTGGTATTACCTTGCAAAATATGGGTGACAAGCCCCTGTATGGCCAGGTACGCGTGTTTTCCTGGGACCAGGCGAATGGTGAAGAAGCGCTGTCGCCCACGCAGGAACTGATCGCCAGCCCGCCTATCGTTGAGGTCGCCCCCAATGGCCGCCAGATCATCCGCCTGGTGCGCCAGGCGTCCGGTCCGCTGGCCCAGGAACGTACCTTCCGCGTGCTGATCGACGAGGTGGCGCGCGAAGTCGATCCTGAGCGCAGTGGCGTCGATATCCGCTTGCGTTATTCGGTACCCGTGTTCGTGCTGCCGGCTGCCGGCGCAGGCAAGGAGGTATTGGAGTGGCAAGTATTTCGCAAGGACGGCGAATGGATGTTGCGAATTAAAAATAGCGGCAATTTCCATGCGCAGATAGGCGCCATGACGTTCAAGAATGCGGCCGGTACGGACTATCTGATCAGCAAGGGCTTGTTTGGCTATGTGCTGGCGGGACGCATGCGCGAGTGGCGCTTGCCTGTGGACAATGACGCCGCGCTCGATGGCGTGCTGGCCATTACGGTCAACGTGAATGCAAAGGCGATCATTGCCAAGAATTCGACTCTATAACATTGCGGTCATGGCCTGCGGTTTTCTTGTGCGCCATCACCATAGGCTTTACCTGGTTAAACCATGAAACGGTCACTGACATGGCGGGCCTGCTGGACTGCGCTGCTGCTCATGGGGGCGCCAGTGGCCAGGGCCGATGACGCGGCGGCGGCATCAGGAATCGTTTCTGGGGCGGTATCGGGAGCTGACCCCGGCCCGGCCAGCCTGCCGGGTAATCCGGCTGTATCGAATGAATTGTATCTGGAGGTGAGTGTGAATGCTGAGTCAACCGGGCTGATCTTGCGCTTTACCCAAGTGGGTAAGCGCTTGCGCGGCAATGTGGACGATTTGCGTCAGCTGGGACTGGATGCCGCGCGCCTTGGCGCACCGGGCCAGGCCGAGGTGGAGCTCGACGCGATTCCCGGTCTCAGCTATGAGTATGATGCCGCTCGCCAGAGCCTGTCCCTGACCGTCAGCGATGCGGTGCGGGCCCCTAATCTGGTCAATGCACGCAATACGGGGCGGATCCCGCCATCCCAGGTCACGCCCGGCGCCGTGCTCAATTACGAACTGTATTCCGAACTGGGCCAGACCCGCCGCACGGCCATTTTCAACGACTTGCGCTATTTCAATGACAGCGGCGTGTTCAGCAATACCGGGACGATCAATCTGGGCAGCAGCGCGTCAAAATACATGCGCTTTGACACTTTCTGGAATCACGCCAATCCCGACACCCTGGAAATGTGGCAGCTGGGCGACCTGATTTCGTCGTCGCTGGCCTGGAGCCGCTCGGTGCGCATCGGTGGCTTTCAATGGCGCAAGAATTTTCAGCTGCGCCCTGACTTATTGACCTTTCCGGTCGCCTCGGTCGATGGCACGGCGCTCGTGCCTTCGTCCCTGAGCCTGTATGTCAATGGGATACAGCAATATACGGCCAGCGTGCCCAGCGGTCCCTTCGTGCTCAATCAAGTCACCGGCATCAACGGCGCTGGCCAAGCCACTATCATCACGCATGATGCGCTGGGGCGCAGCGTGTCGACCACCTTGCCCCTGTATGTGGACACGCGCATGCTGGCCAAGGGATTGAGCGATTATTCGGTCGAGGCGGGCGTCTTGCGGCGCGACTATGGACAGCGTATGTTCGGCTATGAAAGCAGGCCGGTGGCCAGCGCCACGGGGCGTTATGGCGTCAGCGACGACCTGACCGTCGAAGGACATACGGAATTGTCGGCGGGCCTGTACCACGCGGGCGCGGGCGCCTTGTGGCGCATGGGGCAGAAGGGTGTACTCAATGGTTCGCTGTCGGCCAGCACGGGCAGCAGCAGCGGCCTGCAGCTCAGCGCCGGCTACCAGTACCTGAGTTCCCGCTTCAGCATCGATGCGCAAACCACGCGCGCCACCTCCGGCTTCGGCGACCTGGCGTCGCGCGACGGCAGTCCCATCGTGCGTACGGCCGACCGCGTTTCGCTGAATCTGCCGGTGCTGACGGGACAAAGTGTCAGTCTCAGCTATATCGCTTATACGACAGAAGGCCAGCCTGCATCGAAGATTGCCACGCTCGGTTATTCGGCTACGCTGTTGCACGGTCTGTTCCTCAATGCCAGCCTGTTCCAGGACTTGCGCGAGCGTGAAAAACGGGGCTTTTATTTTGGTCTGAGCATGGCGTTTGACAATAATGCTTCGGTCAACGCGAATACCAGCCGGCAGAACGGTGTGAACAGCCGCAGCATCGGTGCGCAGCGCGCTGCAGACTTCGGCGGCGGTGTGGGGTGGGCCGTGCAGTCGGGAGCGACGGGCAGCGTGAATTATCGGCAGGCCCAGGTCGATTACCTGGGCAACGATGGCCGCCTGACGGCGCGCGTCCAAGGCGGTGATGCGGGCAACGCGAGTTCCGTGGGCGCCTCTGGCGCACTGGTGCTGATGGATGGCCACGTAGCGATGACGCGGCAGGTGGGCAACGGCTTTGCGCTGGTGTCCACCGGCGGCGTGGCGGATGTGCCTGTGCTCAGTGAAAACCGGCAGATTGGCGTGACGGGCGGCAGTGGTTATCTGCTGGTGCCGAATCTGAATGCTTACGGTAATAACCAGATCAGCATCAACACGGATGACCTCAATGTCGATGCGCGCGTGCCGGTCTCCAATATCAATGTGGTGCCCAGGTCGCTGTCCGGCGTGCTGGCGTCTTTCCCCATCGAACGCTATAGCGCCGCCACCATCATTGTGCAAGACAGCACCGGCCATTTCATGGGAACCGGGCTGCCTGTATTGCATGTGCAAAGCGGCAAGAAAACCCTGGTGGGTTTTGACGGCGTGACCTTTGTCGATGACTTGCAGGCCGAGAACGATTTGCGCATCGGTGAGGGCGACAGCCTGTGCACGGTACACTTTGCCTACCAGCGCCCGGCGACCGGCCTGCCGGTGATCGGCCCCTTGCGCTGCATGCCTGTCACGCAAGGAGGCCAGTGATGCGCCGCCTGCTGATGGTGTTGCTGACGATAATCGGCTGCAGCTGGAGCGCTACGGCGTCCGCATGGAACTGTTCGGTCAGCATCAACAATATCGATTTCGGCAATATCAGTCCGATTTCCACCACAGACTATACGACCACGGGGACAGGTACCCTGACCTGCCAGTTTTTTTTGCTCGATCTGGGACCATTGCTTATTCCAACGGTGACGACGGTCGTTTCCCTGGGCCTGGGCACGAATTCGACCTCGGCCCTGCCGCGCAATCTGGGCAATGGCAGCAACCGTATCGAATACAACCTGTATGTGGACGGTAGTTATGCGACCCCCAAGATCTGGGGCGGCGCCAGCGTGCCGGGCGCACCGTCGACGATCAGCCCGACCTTTTCGAGCTTGCTGGGTATCGGTACCTTCAGCACGCCGTTTACCGTGTACGCGAAGATTCCGGCCGGAACTACCCTGCCATCCGTGCCCGTGGTGGGGAACAATAACAACACCGTCTATACGTCGACCCTGGTCGCTACCTATTCCGCCGCCGCCTGCGGGCTGCTGAGTATTATCGGTTGTCCCGTGAGCACTGGCAGCGCCAGTTTTAACGTCACTGCGACGGTGATCAACAATTGCACCATCCTTGCCAGCCCGATGGCATTCGTCAGTACCTCCGTGTTAAGCAGCAATGTGCGTAGCACGAGCAGTTTATCGGTGCGCTGCGCCAATGCCAGCTCCTACCAGATTGCCTTGAACGGTGGCAGCGTGACGGGCAACGTGGCCAACCGGCAAATGCGCAATACGGCCACCGGGGAAACGATCGGCTATCGCCTGGCGGCGACGCTCGATGGCGCCACTTTATGGGGCGATGGCACGGCCGGTACCAGCATGGTCACGGGCACGGGCACGGGCGCCACCGTGCCGCTGACCGTGTATGGCCTGGTGCCGGCGCAGGCTTCGCCCAGCCCGGGTGATTACAAGGATACCGTGATGGCGACGATTTATTTTTAAAAGGTAATCACAGTCAGGCCATTGCCGGAAGGCATAGCTTGCTGATGGATCAGATAAGGCGTGTTGTGGCGGCATTGTACCTGGTGACTATTGCGCTGCGAGACGATGGTGCAGGATTCCTGGATCACCAGGCTGGTCTGGAACGAGGCGGTGGCGGTACCGGCGTTGGTGGTCTGGCAGACGGAGAGAGCGAGCAGGGCAGGTAGAAAAGCAAACTTTAAAGCATTCATTGTGTACACATCGTGTGAAAAACGGGCGTGGGCAGCGTAATGCAGCTTCGCTGGCACCGTCTTTCGTAGCGGGATTGGGGTCTGTAAGAGAGAAGTATCTGTAACAGCCGTCATTGTACGGAAACCAGAAAAGTGTGATTTTGTGTGTATTTTCAAGCAGTCGCCATGGCGCAGCGATGACTCTTTATTTGATAGTAACTGAAGTTTGATGTTGCCGGTAAAAAACTTTTTTCGATTGTTGTGTTGGAATTTACGCGAGGAGATGATCATGAAACATACCAACTTTAACAACTTGCCTTGCCCGATCGCACGCAGTCTGGGCAAGGTAGGCGAGTGGTGGAGCATCCTCATTCTGCGCGAAGCATTTTATGGCAAGACGCGCTTCGACGAGTTCGAAAAAAGCCTGAAGATTGCGCCCACCATCTTGACGCGGCGCCTGGCCGACCTGGTGGAGGGCGGCTTGATGACGCGTCGCCTGTATTGCGCCAAGCCGCCACGCTACGATTATGTCTTGACCAAGTCCGGCCGTGCCTTCAAGCCGGTGCTGCTGGCCTTTATCGCCTGGGGCAATGAAAACTTCGCCCCCGAGGGCCCCAGCCTGGTGATCGCCAGCCGCGACACAGGCCTAGCCGCCGATCCGGTGCTGGTCGACGCTACCACCGGCTTGCCCATCAACGACGAGTATTATGCATTTGCGCCGGGACCTGCCGCCAGCGACAGCATGCGCAACATCATCCTGGAAGCGGAAAAGGGCAGCGGTTTCGTGCCCAAGCCGAAAGCGCCTGCCGCCAACCGCGGCTGGGTGGCGGAAGGGCATCTGGCTTAAGCAAGAGTGTCGCCTCGCGGCGTCATGGTGTCTCCTGTGAACCTCCTTGGGGCCGCGCAAGCGGCCTTTTTTTTTAGATATTCACCTGGCTTGTCATCAGCGCTCCCAATGCCTGCGCAGCATCCGGCATGTGGCTGGCGGTTAATCCGGCCGCCATGCGCGACTGGTCTTCTGCCGTGCGGTTTTGTCCCAGCTTCCATTTTCCCGTCAGGCGCGTGAGGGGAATCTCGATGCCGACGATGGCTGCTAACAGCTTGTCGATATAGCCGGCTGGCGCATCGGCCACGGCCCATGGCGTGGCCTGCTGCGCTTCATGCCGGGTTGTCAGGCGTTTGACCAGGGCCAGCAGCCAGACAGGATCGTCGATGGTCCGCAGCGGGCCGTGTCCATGCACTACCGCATAATTATAGGTAGGGACGACCTTGCCGCTCGCTTGTTTTTCTGCATACCAGGCCGGTGTGATGTAGCTGTGCGGACCCTGGAAAACCACCAGCACTTCCTGCGCAGGGTCTGCCGCGGCTGCATGCCATAGCGGATTGGCGCGCGCCACATGGGCGCGCAAGGTGCCGAACGGCGCCTCGGGCGTGGGGGCGGCGATCTCGAACGGCAGGTGGTCGGCCGTCAAGCCATCTGCATCCTGGTGCACCAGCGCGCCCAGTGGGTGCGCAGTGACCAGCCCATGCAGCACGTCCAGGCGCTCTTCGCGAAAACTGGCGGGCGTGTACATTCAGTTGGGCTCCTCGACGACGATCTCGGCCTTCAGGGAATTGGCGATGTAGCAGCGCGTGTGCGCGTCGTGGTGCAGCGCCGCCAATGCCTCGGCCGTGGGCGGCGTACCGGCAAAGATGATGCGGGGACGCAGCACGATGCGCGTAAAACCGGTGCGGCCATCAGCTTGTTTACCCATTTCACCCACCGCGTCGTCGCGGTAATCGTCGATGGTGTAGCCGCGCTGGGCAGCCAGCGACAAGAAGAACAGCATGTGGCAGCTCGAGGCTGCCGCCACCAGCGCTTCTTCCGGATCGACGTTGGCGGCCACCGACATCGGCAGCGGCACGGACAGGGGCGACGAGGAGGCGGGCACGCGCAGGCCGCCATCGAATTGCCATTCATGGCCACGGCTGTAGCGCTGGCTGGCGAAATCCTGGCCGGCACGCTGCCAACTGACGGTGGCGAAAAACTCTTGCATGGATAACTCCACGGTGTAAGGAGAGAGGACATATCTTAGCCCCAGTTTTGGCTATTTAAAATAACCAATAAATGCTATCTTGAAGCTACCAATTTGATATCGCGCTGATGCAAGCCTCCCATTTACACACCATGATCGCCGCGCTGCCGCTGGACCGCGCACTACCTGAGCCGCTATTCCGCCAGCTGTATGCGGGCCTCAAGGCCGCCATTCTCGATGGCAGCATCGGTCCCGGCATGCAGCTGCCGCCCACGCGCGACTTTTGCCAGTTGCTGGCGGTATCGCGCCAGACCGTGCTCAACGCCTATGCGCTGTTGACGGCTGAAGGCTATCTCGATGGCGCGGTAGGCAGGGGCACTTTTGTCAGCCGCGATGTACGCGTATCCATTGCACCCGCAGCGGCGGCGCCGGACTTGCTGCGGCCCCTGTCCGAACGGGGGCAGCGCGTGGTGAGGGCCATGGACCAGGTGGCGTTTCACCGGGGGCCATTGCGGGCTTTCCGCGTCGGCATGCCGCGCATCGACCATTTTCCATTCGATGTGTGGAACCGGCTGGAAGCGCGCCGCTGGCGCCATCCCGATCATCATTTTGGCTACAGCGATCCGGCCGGCTATCTGCCGCTGCGCGAGCTGCTGTGCGTGTACCTGCAAGCGTCGCGCGGCGTCCAGTGCACGCCGCAGCAGATCGTCATCACTTCGGGCTCGCAGCAGGCGCTGTTTTTGCTGTCGACGATTTTATTGGCGCCTGGCGATAGCGCCTGGATGGAGTCGCCCGGCTATCGTGGCGCCAGCGGGCCGCTGCGGGCGTCTGGTGCGCAGGTGTTTCCCGTACCCGTCGATGCACAGGGACTGGACGTGGCCTATGGCGCGATGCATTGTCCGCAAGCCAAACTGCTATATGTGACGCCGTCGCACCAGCTGCCGCTGGGCGTGAGCATGAGTTTACCGCGCCGCCTGGCTTTGCTGGCCTGGGCCGCGCAGCAGAAAGCGTGGGTGGTGGAAGACGATTACGACAGCGAATACCGCTACACGGGTGCGCCGCTGGCGTCATTGCAAAGCCTGGACCGGGCTGGCTGCGTGGTGTACGTGGGCACCTTGTCGAAAGTGCTGTTTCCTGGCTTGCGTCTCGGCTACATGGTGGCGCCGCCCGCGCTGGCCGAGGCGCTGGTGCAGGCCAAGGCCGTGGCTGACCGCCACACAGCCATCGTGCCGCAGATGGCGCTGGCGGACTTTATCGCCGAAGGCCATTTCGGCCGCCATATCCGGCGCACGCGCGACAGCAATGCCGAGCGGCGCGACCTGCTGTTGCGCGGCATCGCCCGCGAACTAGGCGACCAGCTGGCGTGCGGCCCGGCCGACAGCGGCCTGGAACTGTGCGCCTACTTTCGCCATGCGCACCACGAGGAAGAAGCCGTCGCGCGCGCGGGCCTGGAACGCGGCGTCGAACTGCGTCCGCTGGGCCACTACGCCGATCCTGCTGCCGGCCCTGCATGCGCCACGCCGCCCGGACTGCTGCTGGGATTTGCGGCCATTCCACCGGCCGAGATCGAACATGGCTTGCGCGAGCTGGGGCGCATACTGCGCGGCCGATAATCTATACTGACGGCCTGCCTAATCAGGAAAAAATACCATGACCATCACCCGCTGCTCCTGGGCCAATCCGGCCAATCCACGCTATGTCGAGTACCACGACACAGAATGGGGCGTGCCCTGCCACGATGAGCGGCGGCTGTTCGAGATGCTGAACCTGGAAGGCGCGCAGGCGGGCCTGAGCTGGGAAACCATCCTCAATAAACGCGAAACCTACCGTACCGCCTTTGATGGCTGGGATGCGGAAAAGATCGCCGCCTATGGCCCGGACAAGGTGGCGCAATTGCTGGCCGACCCGGGCATCGTGCGCAACCGCCTCAAAGTTGCGGCCGCCATCACGAATGCGCAAGCGTACCTGCGCCTGCGCGCGGAAGGACTGACGCTCGACAGCTTCTTGTGGAGCTACGTCGATGGCCAGCCCATCGTCAATGCCTGGCAGCCCGGTGAGTTTCCCGCCAAGACGGCCTTGTCGGACCGCCTCTCGAAAGACTTGGCCAAACGCGGCTTCAAGTTCGTCGGCTCGACCATCATCTACGCCTATATGCAGGGCATCGGCATGGTCAATGACCACGCGCCTAGCTGTTTTTGCCGCACGGCTGCCTGATGTCGTTCGACACCATCGTCGCGCTCGATACGGATTTCGACAGCGCGCGGTTTGGCGCCGTTTGCATCCGCCATGGCGGGCAGCGGCTGCATTTCATTGCGCTGGCGCCCCGTCCCGTCGATGCCGGCCAGTTGCCGGAACCGTGGCGCAAGCAGTGGCCGCCCTTTGTGCCAGGCCTGCACCGCATGCTGTCGCCCGATGGCCTGGTCACGCTCGACTTGCTGATCGGCGACGTGGATGCCGGCCTGGCGCAACTGTCTGCGCGCATCGATGAAATCTGGCTGGCGGCTGTGCCGTCATCCTTGACGGTGCTGGCGCGGTTGATGGCCGATGGCGCCCATTTGTACGCCGCGCAGCTGGGCGATGGGCAGCGCGCGGCCTTGCAAAAGGCCGGTTTTGTGTTTGACGACAGCCGTTTGCGCGCCGTGTTTCAACGTCGTGGGGCAGGGCCGGCGCTTGCTGTCAAACCGGAGCGGCGCGCCATCGTGATTGGCGCGGGTCTGGCCGGCGCCGCCGCCTGCGAGCGGCTGGCGGCGCGCGGCTGGCGACTGACCTTGATTGAACGCCATGGCCAGCCGGCCAGCGAGGCGTCGGGCAACCTGGCCGGCATCTTCATGCCGCAACTGTCGAAAGACGATAACGTGGCCACGCGCCTGGTGCGCGCCGCCTACCTGTATGCGCTGCGCCACTGGCAAACCCTGGGAGGCGTGGGCACGGGATACGAAGGTGAGCAATGCGGCGTGCTGCAATTGGCGCGCGACGCGCAGCACGCGCAGGTACAGCGGCAGATCGCCGCCACCGCCTTGCCACCCCCCGAATTTGCCCGCTGGCTGGAAGCACCTGAAGCGTCCACCATGCTAGGCTCACCGGCGCCACACGGCGCCTGGTGGTTTGCCCAAGGCGGCTGGGCGCGCCCGTCCAGCGTATGCGCAGCCATGCTGGACGCCTGTGGTAGCTTGCTGACGCGGCGTTTTTCACGCAGCGCCGTCACTCTGCAAAGAGAACAGGATGAATGGCTGGTGCGCGATGGCGATGGCAGCTTGATCGCCCAGGCGCCCACCGTAATTCTGGCGGCCGGCAATGGCGCCATACATTTGGCACAGGCGGCCAGCCTGCCGCTCGATGCGGTGCGTGGACAAGTCACGCATCTGGCGCAAGGCAGCTTGCCCGAGCTGCCGTTTGTGCTGTGCCGTGAAGCCTATATGACGCCGGCCCACCAAGGCATCGTCTGCGTGGGCGCCACCTACGATGCGGACGGTGACGCTTCCTTGCGCGCCACCAGCCAGCAGGAAAATATCGGCAAGGTCGCCGATATCCTGGGCGTGCCATCGTTCGATGCCCCGCTGGCCGGGCGCACCGGTTTTCGCTGCGTGGCGCCGGACCGCTTGCCGCTGGCGGGTGCCTTGCCTAATCCTTCCGTGCCGGGCCGCTGTGAACGCCTGCGCGACGTGCCGCGCTGGCCGGGCCTGTTCGGTTTGCTGGGCTATGCCTCGCGCGGTTTGATCTGGGCGCCGCTGGCGGCCGAATTACTGGCCTGCCAGCTGGAAGGTGAACCGCTGCCGGTCGAAGTCCAACTGGCTGAAGCGTTAGACCCGGGTAGATTCTTGTTACGCGAACGGCGGCGCAGCGGCGCAGCCTAGTCATATACGTTTTTCATCTTTCCATTCTCTTTTTTATTTGTTTTCTGAACAAGGCAAGTTCGCTACAGTGGGCTCGTGCTGGTTTTTTGATGACGTAAAGAGGTGGAATCATGGCCGTAACAGTGGCAGCAACAGAATTGAATTTCGATCCCCGCGCCATCCATGGCGACGGGGCGTTTGAGGCAGTGCTCAATGCTGCGCGCGCCCAGGCGCAAGCGCAAAACCTGCCGTATGCCGGCATCGTCAGCGCGCAAGACGCCTGGCAGCTGGTACAGGCCAACAAGGCGCTGCTGGTTGATGTGCGAACGAATGAAGAGCGCATCTTTGTCGGTCATGTACCCGAGTCCTTGCACGTGGCATGGGCCACCGGCACGTCCATGAACCGCAACCCCCGTTTCACGCGTGAACTGGAAGCCAAGGTGCGCGACAAGGCGGCCGTGGTGCTGCTGCTTTGCCGCAGCGGCAAGCGTTCGGCGCTGGCTGCCGAAGCCGCGGCCAAGGCCGGCTTTACGAACGTCTTCAATATCGCGCAAGGCTTCGAGGGCGACCTCGACGACCAGCAGCAGCGTGGCCACAGCGGTGGCTGGCGCTGGCATGCCTTACCCTGGTTACAGGATTAATCGCTCCCTCCGTTCTTTCCCCCTCCACCCAGGACCATCATGAACCAGCGTGCCTTGCCTACGGGCGCCACCGCCTCCCTCCCTGCGCAGCCGCAGTGGGAATTGCGCCAGATTGTCGATGAATTGCGCACGGTGCGCGAGCGCTGGCGCGAAGGTTTGCTACGGCATCAGGAATGCGGCGCGCGCGAATTCCCTTCGCGCCAGCACTTGCGCGATATCGTCGCTGCCCTGTGCGCGGCGCTGTTCCCGATGCGTTTGGGACCGCTCGACCTGCAGCAGGAAAGCGAAGATTTTTTTGTCGGCCACACGCTCGACACGACCTTGACCAATCTGCATGAACAGGTGCGGCGCGAGCTCAGTTACCACGCGCGCCAGCATGGCTTGCAGCAGACTGTGCCCATCGAACAGCAGGCGCTGGCCATCGTGCAGCGCTTCGCCCGAGCCTTGCCGCGCATCCGCGCCCAGCTCGACACCGACGTGCAGGCCGCCTTCCATGGCGACCCGGCCGCGCACAGTGTCGATGAAGTGCTGCTGTGCTATCCCGGTATTTTGGCCATCATCCATTACCGGCTGGCGCACAGCCTGCACGTGCTGGGTGCGCCGCTGGTGGCGCGCATCATCGCCGAAGTGGCGCATTCGCAGACGGGCATCGATATCCATCCGGGCGCCGTCATCGGGTCCAGTTTTTTCATCGACCACGGCACTGGCGTGGTGATCGGCGAGACGGCCATCATCGGCGAGCGCGTACGCATCTACCAAGCCGTGACATTGGGCGCCAAACGCTTCCCTGCAGGTAGCGACGGCGTGCTGAAAAAAGGCCTGGCGCGCCACCCTATCGTGCAGGACGATGTCGTGATTTATGCGGGCGCCACCATCCTGGGCCGGGTGACCATAGGCCAGGGTTCCGTCATCGGCGGCAATGTCTGGCTGACGCGTAACGTGGCGCCGCACAGCCATGTGACACAGGCGCAGAACCACCAGGAAGTACCACGCGAAACCGATGCCGTGGCCGCTTCCTATACCCATCAACCTTGAGGACACGATGCTGATCAAACAGTTTGGACTGGCCGTGCGCCAGTTACGCGAAGGACATGGCTGGTCGCAGGAGCGGCTGGCTGAAGCGGCCGACTTGAACCGCTCCTTTATCGGCGAAATCGAACGGGGCGCCGCCACGCCATCGCTGCTGACGGTGGAAAAACTGGCTAGCGCCCTGGGCATCGGCCTGGCCAGCCTGATGGAGCGTTGCGAACCGGAGCTGGTGGATTAATACGAGACGTAACGACACCTAACAAAACCGTAGCGAGCGGAAGCGAGTTGTGGTCGAGAAGCGGAGCTGTGCGTCGCACGGGGCCGCCGAGGCAGTGAGCATCGGAGACTGCAAATCGTGACGCGCAGTAGGTTTTGTTTGGTGTAAGGCCAGACTTGGTGGCGATAGCATGTTGAGAGAAATGGGGAGGCCGTCGATACTTTATTTGTTTTTCAGATAAGCATATTCATTTTCCTCATTAGGAGTATTCATGGCAGAAGCACCCGAGAGTCAATTTGCGCTTGGCGATAACGCAGCGCGCCAGTTGGCCAATGCAAGCAAGAGCGTTCCCCAGTTATCCACCATCACGCCGCGCTGGCTCGTGCATTTGCTGCAGTGGCTGCCCGTGGAAGCAGGTATCTATCGCCTGAACCGTGTCAAGAATCCGAAAGACGTGCGCGTCGCCTGCTCTCAGCGCGACGAGTCGGAACTGCCGCAAACCTTTGTCGACTACGAAGAACAGCCGCGCGAATACTTCCTCAACGCCGTCAGCACCGTGCTCGACGTTCACACCCGCGTGTCGGACCTGTACAGCAGCCCGCACGACCAGATCAAGGAACAGCTGCGCCTGACGATCGAGACGATCAAGGAACGCCAGGAAAGCGAACTGATTAACAACCCCGATTACGGCCTGCTGGCCAGCGTGCACGACGACCAGCGCATCTTCACCCTGACGGGCGCGCCGACGCCGGACGACCTCGACGAATTGCTGACCAAGGTATGGAAAGAGCCTGGCTTCTTCCTGGCCCACCCGCTGGCGATTGCCGCCTTTGGCCGCGAATGCACGCGCCGTGGCGTGCCGCCGCCGACCGTCAGCCTGTTCGGTTCGCAGTTCCTGACCTGGCGAGGCGTGCCGCTGGTGCCGTCCGATAAACTGCCGATCGAAGACGGCAAGACCAAGATCATCCTGCTGCGCGTGGGCGAACAGCGCCAGGGCGTGATCGGCCTGTTCCAGCCTGGCCTGGCGGGCGAGCAAAGCCCTGGCCTGTCGGTACGTTTCATGGGCATCAACCGCCATGCGATTTCGTCCTACCTGATTTCGCTGTATTGCTCGCTGGCCGTGCTGACCGACGATGCGGTGGCCGTACTGGAAGACGTGGAGATCGGTAAATACCATGACTACCCAGACACCTACAAGTAATGGTGTGGCGGCGCTGGCGCCGTCTTCACCGCCTGCATCCCTGCTGCCCGACGAAGCGACCCTGAACCGCCTGGCAGGCGAGTTTTTCGCGCGCCTGCCAGGGCTGCCCACTGCCTTGGACAAGTCGCCCAGCCTGGGCGGCTCGGGCAGCGTGCTCGATGCTGCGCCCCGTTATGCCAACCGTCCGCCGCCGCAGCCGGGACCATCGTTTGCGGCTATCGCCCCTGGCGTGGCGACGGCGCAAGTGCCACCCGTCACGCCGCCGCTGGAAGTGCCGGTAGCGCCTGCGCCGGCTTCCGTGCCGACGCCGCGCGCTTCTGCGATTGCTGCGCCGTCACCGTATTATTTTCTCGGTGGCGCGCATGGCTATCCTGCGTCGAACGGCAATCTCGATGGACTGGCAAGACAGGGGCAGGGGAACACTGGCGACCATGATTTACGCGGCCTGTTTTCTGCTCCCGAGCGTGCGCCCGCGCGCCAGTTGCCGCTCACGCCAGCGGGGGGCCAGCCCGAGTTTTATTTCCAGACCGTGCTGCCGGCAAGGCAGGAAGCCAGGGCGCATCACCAGACACCGGCTGCTTTCGACGTGCATGCCGTGCGCCGCGATTTTCCCGTGCTGTCCGAGCGGGTCAAGGGCAAGCAGCTGGCCTGGTTCGACAATGCCGCCACCACGCACAAGCCGCAATCGGTGATCGACCGTATCGCGTATTTTTACGCGCACGAAAATTCGAACATTCACCGCGCCGCGCATGAACTGGCGGCCCGCGCCAGCGATGCGTATGAAGCGGCGCGCGCCAAGGTGGCCAACTTCCTGGGCGCTGGCTCGCCCAATGAAATCATCTTCGTGCGCGGCGCTACCGAAGGCATCAACCTGATCGCCAATACCTTCGGGCGCAAGTTCATCGGCGCCGGCGACGAGATCATCGTCTCGCAGCTGGAACACCACGCCAATATCGTGCCGTGGCAGCAGCTGGCGGCGGAAAAGGGCGCCACCCTGCGCGTCATTCCCGTCGACGACAGCGGCCAGATCATCCTCGATGAATTCCGCAAACTGCTTAACGGCCGCACCAAACTGGTGTCCGTGACACAGGTGTCGAATGCGCTGGGCACCGTCACGCCGATAGCGCAGATCATTGCGCTGGCGCATGCGGCTGGTGTGCGCGTGGTAGTCGATGGCGCGCAGGCGGTCTCGCATTTGCGGGTCGATGTGCAGGCGCTCGATGCCGACTTTTATGTGTTTTCGGGCCACAAGGTATTCGGCCCGACGGGCATAGGCGCCGTGTACGGCAAGGCCGATTTGCTGGAGCAATTGCCGCCATGGCAGGGCGGCGGCAACATGATCGCCGACGTGACGTTCGAGCGCACGGTCTACCAGGGCGTACCGAACCGTTTCGAGGCGGGCACCGGTAATATCGCCGACGCCGTGGGCCTGGGCGCAGCGATCGATTATGTGCAGCGCATCGGCCTGGAAAACATCGCCGCCTACGAACACGCCCTGCTCGAATATGCCACGCACCACCTGCAAGCGATACCGGGCGTGCGCCTGATCGGCACGGCGCTGGACAAGGCCAGCGTGGCGTCCTTCGTGCTGGCCGGTTACGAGCCGTCGGAAGTGGGCCACGCGCTCAATGAAGAAGGCATTGCCGTGCGTTCTGGCCACCATTGCGCCCAGCCGATTCTGCGCCGCTTCGGCGTGGAAGCGACGGTGCGCCCCTCGTTCGCGTTTTATAACACCTACGAGGAAATCGACCGCTTGATCACGGTGGTGCGGCGCCTGGCTGGCGCACGGCGCTGATACCGCCAGCATGCATTACTTGATGCCGTCCCGTGTTGTACGCGGGGCGGCATTTTTTATGGTGTTTGTGCTATCTCACCGACTTCTGCGCTATGCTGGCTGATGCGCTATCACGGGCGGTATAATTTGCTTGTGGCAACATTTGAGCCGCGGCGCGGTGCCGCTGGCGCCCAAGGAGATATCCGGTGGAAGATCAACACAGCTCGCCCGAGCTTTTCCTGTTCCTGGCGTCGACCGTGCACGACATGAAAAATTCAATCAGCGTCTTGAGTGGCACGCTGGAATCCCTGCTGGCAGCCGAACAGGCCAGGGCGGATATCGACGCGGCGCAGAATGCTCCGGCCTACCTGCAGATGGCGCAGATGCTGTACCAGACCAAGCGCCTCAACGATAACCTGATCCAGCTACTGGCCCTGTACAAGGAAGTAGGCAAGCCCGGCTACCCCTTCGATGTGCAGCCGCAACTGGTGGCGCAAGTGGTCGAGCAGGTGGTGGACCAGGAAAAAATCCTGCTCGCCTCCAAGGGCATACGGCTGGAAACCGATTTCCCTCTTGAGCTGATCTGGACGCTCGATGAAGATTTGGTGATCGGCGTGCTGGCGCACGCCATCAACAACGCCATCCGCTATACCAAAGACACGATACGCCTGTCTGCGCGGGAGGTGGACGCGGTGCTCGAATTGCGCGTGGAAGACAATGGCGAAGGCTATTCGCAGGCGCTGATCGAGGCAGGCAGCGCCGCCATGAACGGCATGCAGGCAGGCGTGGATTTTTCTACCAATAGCACCGGGCTGGGCCTGTATTTTTCCAGCGAGGTCGCCAAGATGCATAAGTACCGGGGCCAGAGCGGCAGCATCGCGCTGGCCAATGGCGGCGCCCTGGGCGGCGGTTGCTTCATCCTGCGTTTGCCCTGAGCGAGCTATCACCATGACGACGGAAAACAAGGGCAGCGCCATCGAGGCCGGGTCCACTGATTGGGCCGACAAGCATTATCTGCTGGTCGACGACTTCATCGGCATCCGCATCCTGCTGCGTGAATCGCTGCGCAACCTGGGTGCGCGCCATATCGACCAGGCGGCCAGCGGCGGCGAAGCCATGAAGCTGCTGGCCAAGACGCGCTACGACGTGGTGCTGTGCGATTACAATCTGGGCGAGGGCAAGAACGGCCAGCAAGTGCTGGAAGAGACGCGCGTGCGCAACCTGACGGCGCCGTCCAGCGTGTGGCTGATGGTGTCGGCCGAAAAAAGCGTGGAATCGGTGATGGGCGCGGCCGAACACCAGCCCGATGCTTATTTGATCAAGCCGATCACGGAAGGCGTGCTGCTGACGCGTTTGAACCGCGTGTGGCACAAGAAGCAGGTGTTCCGCGAAATCGACCAGGCTTGCCTGGAAAAGGATTATCTGCGGGCGGCCAGGCTGTGCGACGCGCAGATCGAATTGAACAAGCTGCACGAGCTGGAATTGCTGCGCATGAAGGCCAGTTTGCTGCTGAAAAGCGGCGAGCCGGAAAAGGCCCGTGCCGTGTATGAAAAAGTGTTGGCCGAGCGTGATTACAGCTGGGCCAAGGCGGGTCTGGGCAAGATCCGCATGAACAACGGCGAACATGAGGCGGCGCGGCAGATCTTCCAGGGCGTGATCGTTGAAAACAAGTATTACATCGACGCCTACGACCAGATGGCGGTCGCCTACCAGTTGATGGGACAGCATGAAGAAGCCTGCGGCGTGCTGGAAAAAGCCGCCCGGTTGTCGCCCAATTCCGTGCCGCGCCAGCGCAACCTGGGACTGGCGGCGCTGAAGATCGGTAATGTTCCGATGGCGGAAAAGGCCTTCCGCAAATGCGTGTCCATCGGCGAGTTTTCTGTCATGAAGACGCCCGATGCCTATCTGGGCCTGGCGCGCGTCTGCGGCATGAAAAACGTCGCCAAGGAAGCGCTGCAATGGCTGTTGCTGGCGCAGCGCGAATTTCCGCCCGAGCAGATCGGCTTGCGGGCCAAGATCACGGAAGGCATGGTGCATCACGAAACCGGGGACTACCGGCGCGCGCGCAAGTGCGGTGATGAACTTGAAGCGATGCTGGCCGAGGACCCCGTGCGGCCCGAAAAAAGCATCTGCATGGAGCTGGCCACCTTGCTGTTTGCCGTCGGCGTCAAGGATGCGCCGGCCGGCCTGCTGTGCTATGTGGTCAAAAATAACCATGACAACCAGGTGGTGCAGGATGAAGTACAAAAGATCTTCGACAAGGCGAAGATGGGTGATGAGGGCGCTAGCCTGATCAATGCGGCACGCAAGGAAGCGTCGGATCTGATGAACAAGGGTGTGCTGCTATGGAAAACCGATAAGCTCAACGAGGCGGTCGAATGGATGCGCGCGGCGCGTGAAAAACTGCCGAATAATCTGCGCATCCTGTTCAACTCGGCGCAAATCATCGTGTCCTTTTTGCAGCAGCGGGGCTACCAGCAGGCGCTTTCCGAAGAGGCGATGGAAGTGTTGTTATATGTAGACAAAATTGCACCGGGACAGCAACGTTTCGCCCAATTGATGGAGCAACTGTTGCAACTGACTCCGCCGCCCGCGCCAGAAGGGGAGGCCGTGGTGCTTGAAAAAGCCGTGGCTGTGGCGGAAAAATCCGCAAAACCTGTGCGTGGCCGTGTCGGATGATAAACTAGGGGCCAGCGTCGGCTTGCCCGCGCTGGAGTTGCTTTATAACAATAAGGATGAAAATATGCGTGATGTGGTCAATGAAGTCTACAAAAAAATGAAAGTCGGCAGCATCGCCTGGGTACGCCCGGTAGCCGCCAAGGGTGACACGCTGGAAACATTCCAGAGCTCGTACGAGCATGCCAAGGCGCTGGCCGACGAAGGCCTGATCACCATCGGTGACGTCAAACGCCAGGCAGACAATTTGATCGAGGCGATCCGCATTCACCGCATCGCCTGACCATGTGCTGACGGCAGCACTGCCTGCTGACTAGCTGTTTGCTATTTACTTTTTGCTTGTCGCCGCAGGCTTGGCCGCAGCGCGCTTCACGGTTGCCTTGCGGGCTGGTGCCTTGGCCTTGACGGTGCTTTTCCCTGCGCTTCTTCCTATGTTCGCGCCCGTACCTGACTCTGCCGGTTTGGCCCGTTTGCTGGCCGGTGCTTTGGCGTTATCTCCCGAACCCGCCGCACTACTGGGTGTTTCGGGCGACATGGCGGTCGAGACGGCCTGTTTGAATTGATCCTGCAATAAATTCCACCAAGCATTTGGATTAGCCAGCTGGGCCGCTGCATGGCTGCTGGCCTCGCTAGCTGCCGGGGCTGCTTCGGGCGCTGGCGCTGGTACAGGCGCCGCTGCAGGGGCGCTCGCCGGTGGCGCAGGCTGCTGGAAGAAGGCGGATGCGTAGGGCGCCGATTCAAACAGCGACTTTTCGCTGGCGTCAGGCTGGCTCATGGCTGCCGCCAGCGAAGCGCCCATCGATTTCAAGGTGGCGATGGTGCCGCGCTGCACTTCCAGCGCCTGAATACTGCCGCGCAGCATGCTGGTATTCAAGTTCAGCCAGGCTTCGACCGCCTTCAAGTCATTGATTTTCTTGTCCAGTTCCTCCACCGACAGGGTGGGCGCGGTGATGCCGGGCACCCCCATGCCAGGCACGCTCATGCTGCCCCACAAGTTTTTGACGAAGTCGAGTGTATCGCTCACAACTGCTGCACCGGGCATCTGGGGCATTTGCGGGTAGTCCATGCGGTAGTCTCCTGGTAGGTTTATACCCTTAGCCTAGCAGATATCAGCTTGCAACTGACACAATCTGGCGTACATTTTTCATCTACATTTTCTTACATAAAAGCTGATCTGTAGCGTGGCGCTCTGCGGCAGAATTAGTGCAAGAGGCGTTACACTAGCAGCCATGACGCCCGCCCCTTTCTTTTCGCCGCCGCGCCGCCGCACCGTTGTTTTTATCGTCGTGATCGTGCTGCTGCACGTGCTGGCGCTCGACTGGCTCAATTCGCACGCTGGCATGACACGTCCAGCGCAGGACGTTACGCGTGTGGTGGACATGGAATTGATCGCCGCACCACCCAAGCCCTTGCCCGTCGCGCCTGCACCGCCGCCGCCGCCGCCGAGGCGCAAGCCGCAAGCCGAGCGAAGGCCGCCACCACCACCGCCGCCGCTGGAAGTACCGCTGCCATCGAGCGTGGCGGCTGAATTGACGGCGCCGCCCAGCGATGTGCCCGAAGGCCCCGTGGCGCCGCCAGCTGCAGCGGTCATTCCGGCAGCGCCGCCACAAGCGGCGGCTGCGCCTGAGCCGGCGCCCGCGCCGGCACTACCACCACCGGCTGCGCCGCTGCACTACAAGATCAACGTGCCCGCGTCGGCCGAATTTGACATGCAGGTGGACCGGCGTGACGCCGATGGCACCAAATGGACAGGCGTGGCAGCCATGTCATGGCAAAATAAGGGGGACAACTACCAATTGAAGCTGGAAGTGGGCTTGAGCATGCTCATTACACGCATCAATCTGCTGGTGTTGACCAGTACAGGTATCATTGACGACAGCGGTATCGTGCCCGTCACGGCGACGGAAAAACGCAAGGGCCGTTCGCAGACGGCCACGCATTTCAATGCAGCACAGAAAACCATCACGTTTTCGGCCAGCACCGCTTCCGTGCCCTGGCTGCCAGGGGCCCAGGACAAGGCCAGCGTGCCGTTCCAGCTGGCCGCCATCGGCCGCGGCGACGTCAATCAGCTGGCCGGCAATATCGATATCCTGGTCGGCGAAGAGGCTGATGCAACCGTGTTCCGCTTCAAGCTGGTAGGTGAGGAAGAGATTGAAACGAAGATGGGCCGCCTGGTGACCTGGCATCTGAGCCGGCCACCGAAACCGGGTTCGTATTCGTCGCAGCTCGATATCTGGCTGGCGCCGTCCTTGCAATGGTATCCGGTACAAATACGCAATACTGAAGCGAGCGGCGCGCTGACCACGCAAACCGTCTCCAAAATTACCGTCGCTGCGCCCTCGACAACTATGCAACAGGAAAATAAATGAAACCTTTGACCCCTTTTAAACATTTGCTGGCAGCCGGTTTGCTGGCTGCGACCATGGCGCCCGCCATGGCGGATGCACCAGTCGACCACCCCGTGATCAAGCGCGCCTTCAAGCTGGCGCCATCGGCCGACCTGAGCTACACGATCAAGGCCAAGCAGCGCGGCATTGCCCTGGCAGGCGAGTCGGTCAGCGCCTGGCGTGCCGGCGATGGCAAGTATTCACTGCTGGCGGAAACCAAGGTGGCCCTGTTTGGCAAGATCCTGGAACAGCGCAGCGATGGCGCGGTCGATGATTTTGGCCTGGCGCCGTCGCAATTCGTGGAAAAGCGTTTCCGTCAGGATGCGGCGACCACCACCTTCAAGCGCGACAGCAAGACCATCGTCTTTAGCGAAGGCGATGACAGCTACCCGCTCAAGGGCGGCGAGCAAGACCGCAACAGCACCGTCTGGCAACTGGTCAGCGTGGCCCGCGCCGCACCGGAAAAATTCGTGCCCGGTTCCGAATGGACCTTCTTTGTGGCTGGCCGCCGCGACGCCGAGCCATGGACTTTCAAGGTGATCAAGGAAGAAACCGTGGCTACCGGCCAGGGCGACGTCACGGCTTTGCATCTAATCAAGGCGCCGCCGCCGAACAAGCAGGGCCAGCAGGTAGACCTGTGGCTGGCGCCATCGCTGGAATGGTACCCCGTGAAAGTGACGTTTGCCGACGTCGATGGCGATTATGTCGAGCAGACCTTGCAAAAGATCGTTAAAAAGTAAGTGCTTGCTATCAATCTGAGGTCAGACTCGGCAGTTCTGGCCACAGATTGAGTTCTCTCTGCGTGAGGCTGTATGTCTACGGCGTTGCGTCTTGTCCGCGCTAGCCCCTCCCATGCGTCGAATTGCATGTCAGAACTGATATACTGACGCCCCCGCCCCGCAGCGCCGCTTTCGCCCGCTGCGCCGCCCGCTGAACACTCATCCGGAATAGAATGATTGATATAATGGCAAGTGCAGCCGTGGCTGCGGATGCAAATCAGACAGAGCAAGAGCATCACGATTCTTTGCAGGCGCATTTCCAGCCGAATATTTCAGCTGATGAAATCGAGCAGGTATTCCATTTGAAACGGGCGCAGCCGCTGCTGCAAGTGTTTACGGCCCTGTTTCATGGCGGTTTCGACGGCGTGCTGGTGCGCTTGCTGGTGTTGCGCGAGCTGGCGGCCGACGTTGCCACGTCCGCTTACACGCGCGCCGACATCAACCAGAAACTCGCGTATCTGTTGCCAGAAAGCCTGGAAACGGTCTTGCTGCGCTTGCGTTCCAACCAGTTGCTGGCCTGGGATGCACAGCAGGGCGTGTACCGCGTGACGCCGATGGCGCGCAATGTCTTGTCTGCCATCGACAGCTTGCTGGGCCTGGGCCAGACGGAAGATGAAGCTGAAATGGGCTTTTTGCTGTCGCAGGTGGCCGGCGCGCAAGCCGTGGGCGGCGTGTCGGTGGAGCAATTGCAGCACTTGCTGGGGCGCCTGGTGGATTTGACGGAAGAATTTTCCGACGCCATCGCTTCCGGTTCCGAATTCCGCTTGCGCACGGCGCAGGCGAAGTGGAATATGGCGTGCGACTGGGTAGAGAAAGGGTCCGAAATCTTGCTGGCGATTACGTCGGATGAAAACGCGGATGGCGCCACCCACAAGGCAGCGCAAGCGATCGGCCGCGCGCAAAGTAAATTGCTTAATATGCAAGGCATGTTCTCGCGCGCGCTGAACCAGATCGAACGCCAGCGCGTGCACCTGGGCCAGTCGGGCTTGTCGACTACCGATATCAAGCGCTGGCTGCTGTTGCATGAAGACCTGGCGAGCCTGGCCGAAGGCGCCATCGACCAGCCGGTGGTGCCGCTGTTCTCGACACCAGCCGAAATGATCGACGTGGCGGAAACAGAATTGTTGGCCGAGCGCGCGGCCGGCGTGGCCAATACGGGCTTGCCCAGCGGCGAAGATGCGCCGACCACCATCAGCGATGGCCCGGCCATGCAGCTCGAACTCGACGATTTGCTCGAACGCCTGTCGAACTTCGCCAGCCTGGGCAATTTCCCCAGCATCGGCGAAGAGGGACCGAAGTCGGTGCCGGTGCAGGATTCGCTGCTGCCAGCCAGCTTTGCCGTGGCCTCGTACCGCGCCTCGATGCTGCCGCTCTTGGGCGATGTATCCGAAGCGAGCTTGCAGGGCGCGACGGCCGAACTGGCCCGTTTGCCGATCACCTTTACACCGACCGACGAGATGGTCCAACTGGCCGACCCCCATGTGGCAGCCATGTCGATCGCCTCGCTTTCACTGAATGTTTCACTTGATTTAGATAGCGGCCCAGCCGATGAATGACGATTCCCAAATCCTGATTGCGCGCCTGCTCACGCATCAAACCCTGCGCCGCGACGAGAAGCTGGTCAAGCGCGTGCTGTCCGACGAGTTGTTCCGCGCCGAAGTCGATGCGCGCCTGCTCGCCTGCGGCCTGAAACTGCTCGACAACGTCTACGCCGACCATGTGACCCTGGCCCTGACGCGCACCATCGAACCGAAGATTTTCGGCGCGCGCGATGTCTGGCAAAACAATAATTTTGGCCTGGCCCGCGATGGCGTGGCCTTGCTGGTGGTGCTGTGGGCGCAGATCATCCTGCCCAAGCGCGAACGCCAGGAAACGCACCAGCATGCAGACGATGACCAGAACGATATGTTCGGCACCGAAAAGCCGCTGCCGCGCGCGGAAGATACCTCGATCGGCATTTCCTACAAGGCGCTGCTGTCGGACTTCGGCGACAAGCTGGGCAAGAAGACGCGCATGGACATGAACCTGGGCACGCTGGCCAAGCTGGGCTTTATCGAACGGCGCGGCGACGTGCTGCTCGAAGGCCCGCTGCTGGACCTGATGATGGATACCGACGTGCTCAAGGAACGCATCATCAATGGCGCGCTGGCCGACGTGTTCAAGCGCGCGCCGGCCCGCCTGGTGGCAGTCGGCGATCCGCTGCTCGACGCGGACGCCGACCTCGCCGTCGATACCGACGATGACACCTCGTCCGACATCCCTCACTGAAAGCGCCCATGTTTCATATCAAATCACTTGAACTGGTGCACTGGGATTACTGGCAGCGCATCAAGAATATTCCGCTCGACGCGAAGATCATTACCATCGCGGGCCAGAACGGTTCAGGCAAGACCACCTTGCTCGACGCGCTGCGCACCCTGTTCGGCCTCGACTGCTCGATGGGCCGCACGTACAAGCACTATGCGCGCCATTCGGGCCAGCAGACGGCCTGGCTGCGCGCCGTGGTCGACAACAAGAATATGGGCAAGCAGCTGTCGAACCGTCCGTTCCGCAGCTCCGGCTTCTTCAGCGATGATGAAGTGACCTTGTTTTGCCAGATCCAGAAGAATGGCGGCGACTGGAAGCGCCAGTATCTGATGCGTCCGGGCAATGTGCAGATCGAAGACATCACTGATGCCAACGACTGGCTGGGCGTGGAAAACTACCGCAAGCGCCTGGCCAATGCCGGTCTGTCGCCGGCCATGTCGAAAGTGCTGGCGCTGGAGCAGGGCGAGACGGACAAATTGTGCGAATACGCGCCGCGCCAGCTGCTCGACCTGGTGTTCCAGGTGTTTGGCGACAAGGAAGTGCTGGACGCCTACGATGAAGCCAAGCGCCACCAGCGCGATACGGAAGAAGAGCTGAAACGTTTCGAAACGGAACTGGAAGCGTCGAAAACCAATCTGGAAGGCTTGCGCCTGCGCGTGGCCAATTACCATCAATGGGAAGGCTTGCACAAGGAGCGCCGTAACCTGCTCGAAGAAGTGCTGCCCAGCTTGCAGTACCACGAGGCGCGCGAAAAAGCCGCCACCGCCAGCCGCCAGTTGCGTGAAACGCGCAAGCCGATGGCCCAGGCCGACCAGCAGCTGACGGAAAAGCGCAATGCGCTGGCCGCGCAAGCGAAGGCGCTGTCGGATGCGCAAATGAATGAAACCCTGCTGGAACAGGAATCGATCGGCCTGCAAAGCCGTTTGTCCCTGATCAATGCGAAACTGAAGCCGCTCGACAGCCTGCTGGAACAAAAAGAACGCCTGCAAAAGCTGGCGGCGGACTCCGGCAGCGATATCGCCGAAGTGGCGGCCCAGCTGGAACAGAAGGAAGCGGACTTGCTGCGTCAACGCCAGCAGCGCGATGCCTTGTCGGCGCGTATCGCCGGCGAGCAGGCGACCATCGCCGCGCTGCAGGGCAAGACGGCCATGCCGGAACCGGACAATGTGCGCGGCATGCGCCGTGCGCTGCGCGACGCGGGCATCGCCCACGCCATGCTGTCCGATATCGTCGAAGTGACGGACAGCCGCTGGCAGGGCGCCGTCGAAGGCGTACTCGGTGGTTACGCTTCGGTCGTCTTGCTGGACAAGGCCAAGGATGCGGCCGCCGCCTATCGTCTGGCCGAGAAAGAACGCTATCGCCACTTCATCGTGCCCGAGCTGGTCACGGCGCCGACGGCGAAAGACGAAAGCCTGCTGGCGGTCGTCAAATTTTCCGCGCCCGTGCCTAGCTGGCTGATCGAACAATTGTCGCGCATCGCCCGCGTCGATTCCGTGGAAGCCGGTTTCAAGCTGGGCAACCATGAAGAGTGGATTACGCCCGAGGCGTATCACCGCGAACGCCGCGGCGGGCGCTCGCTGTTCGTGGAAGCCTCGCGCTATCGGTTTGGCCAGGCTGGCCGCACCGGCCGCCTGGAAGCGCTGCTGCGCTCCCTGCCTGGCCTGGAAGCGCAGGAAGATACCTTGACCCTGGCGATTTCGAAACTGGCAGCCGAAGTGGGCGCCTTGAAGGCGCGTATCGCCGGCGTCGACGCAGCCAAGGAACTGAGCGCACGCCAGGAAGAATTCGCCGAAGCGCTGCGCAATTCCAAGCCCTTGAAAGAAGAGCGCCTGGAGGTGGGCAGCCGCCTGGGTGAGTTGCAAAATCTCACCAAGAACGCCACCGTGGTGCGCACGCGTGCCGATACCGTGTGGCAAAACGCGCGCCTGGCCCTGTCGGAAGCGGAAGCCGGTTCGCGCCTGGGCTACAAGAAGCAGATCGAGCAGCGCGCCGAACACGCACGCGCCTTGCTGGCCTTGCGCCGCACCTGGCGCCACTTGCCGAAAAGCTGGCGCCGGCCGTCGCGCCGCGCCGCGCTGGTGGCCGAGCATCAAAACTCGCACCAAGTCGACCTGCGCGTGGCCAGCCTGCAAAGCAGCCTGGCGCGCGACGACTGGGAGCTGGACGCCACCGTGATCGACCAGCATCACCGCCTGTCGGACCAATTGCATGGCCGCCAGTCGGAAACCGATGAGCGCCGCTACCAGAACAACCGCGCCATCGAAGCGACCGGCAATGCCCGTGGCGCTTATATGGAGCGCTTGCGCTACACCATCAAGACTTACAGCAAGAACATCAAGGAGCTGGGCGAACTGGCCGGTATCGAAGTGCATGCCGACCCCGTACGCCTGGAAAACGACGATGTGCAGCTGTCGCAGGCAGGCTTGCACGTGCGCTTCAAGTTCGATGGCAAGGGCGTGATCGGCATGAACGATGGCGAGGCATCGGGCGGCCAGCAAGTCATGAAATCCTTGGTGCTGCTGATCGGTTTGCTGAAGTCGGAAGATGGTTCCGGCGGCTTTGTCTTTATCGACGAACCGTTTGCCCACCTCGACATCCGCAACATCCAGCTGGTGGGCGAGTTCCTGAAAAATACGGAAGCGCAGTATCTGATGACCACGCCGCTGACGCACAATACGGATGTGTATGACCCGTCGGAGCTGACCCTGATCACCAGCAAGAAGAAAAAGGATACGCAATGGGCGCAGCCGATTTTCGTCTTGCAGCGCCGCCAGGAGCCGGCATCGGGCAAGGCCGCCTGATGGGCGTGCGCACCTTGGTGGCCACACTGGCGTTGCTGTTTGCCGCGCCAGCCTTGGCCAACGACGGTATCGCCGCCCAAAGCGCGGGCGGCATCGTGTTTGGCAAGACGGACGCCGTGGCCATGAAAAAGGAAGTGCTCAGCGTGAGCGCCGATTTGATCAAGGTGGACTACGAGTTCCTGAACGAGTCAGGCAAGGATGTGGAAGAAACCATCTTCTTCCCCTTGCCCGAATACGCGGCCGGCTACCACGGCTCACCCACGTATTATGGCCAGCCGCAGCAGTTCTCCGTCGAGGTCGATGGCAAGGATGTGACGGCGCGTTTGCGTGCACTGGGCTTGACGGACCCGCAAATTGCCTACTTCCCCTCGCACACGCCATTCGATAAAAAGATCGCGCCCTTGAGCGAGTCCCAGCGCGCGGCCATGATCAAGGAGGGCCTGCTGGGCCAGCTCTACGACGAAGAATGGGTGCCAGCCTGGACGGTGAAAGTCATTTACCTGTGGCAGCAGAAATTCCCCGCCGGTAAAGTCGTATGGGTGCGCCACCAATATGCGCCGTTTGTCGCGGCTGGTAGCGCCGCTACTTACCTGGGCGATGACAAAGAGTTTGAAAAGAAATACTGCACCGATCAGGGCTTCCAGAAAACCTGGCAGCGCCTGGCCGCCAGGGCCGGTGAGAACGGTGTGGTCAATGCCGTGGCCGTCTCTTATATTTTGACGACCGGTAACACCTGGAAGAATGGCATCGAAGACTTTACCTTGAACCTGATCAAGGGCAAGCCCGACGAATTGGTCAGCCTGTGCTTTCCCGGCACATTTACCAGGATCAATCCCACTACCTTGCAAGTCAGGCTGCGTCATTTCCGGCCCCGGCAGGATCTGGATGTGTATTTTGGTAATGTCGCAGGCATGGGCCAGCATGGCGGCGTGGCGCCTGTTATCAGGCCATAACGTTTGACTACCCAGGAAGCATTGGCCGAGCGCCTGCGCAGTCTGGTCAACGATACCCCCTGGTTCATGCGGGCTTTGCAAGCCGTTGCACAATTAGACCTGCCTTCCTGCTGCATCGGCGCGGGGGCCGTGCGCAATCTGGTGTGGGATGCCTTGCACGGCTTTGAAGTACCGTCGGCCCTCAGCGATATTGATGTTGCCTATTTTGATGCTGGCAATCTACAGCCGCAGTGTGAAACACAGTTGCGTGAACGCCTGGAAATGCTCTCGCCTGGAATGCCGTGGGAAGTGTGCAATCAGGCTGGCGTACATTTGTGGTTCGAAGCCTATTTCGGCTATGCCGTATCGCCCTTGCTGTCGCTGGAGGATGCCATTGCTTCCTGGCCGGACTATGCGACGGCGGTTGGTGTTTATCTGGAAGCTAACGGCAATATTAATATTATCGCACCGTATGGTCTGGATGATTTATTCAATATGTTGGTACGGCACAATCCAGTACGCATTAGTGCGGACGGTTACGCCAGGCGACTAGTCGAGAAATATGATGTGCAGCGCTGGCCTCGACTGACGATCATCCGCTAGAAGATGATTTTATTGCCCTGTGGATATATTTAATCCATAATTGCAAATTATTTAACTTCCTTGGCACCAATCCCACCATTGCACACTTTGAAGCGTAGCCTGGGCTGTTGCAGCCTGATCGTTTTTCTTGCTGTGTCTGGCAAAATTATTCTTTATCTCACCGGTGTTGGCGACCGGCATATTGATGCTGCCGATTAAACTGGGGGGGGCAGCTTTGCCATCGTCTGCCAGGGTAATCGCTGGGCCTGTTCTATATGGCGGCCCACCCGTTCCGGCTGCATCGGGCAGCCTGAGTTGCTATGTCTTGTTTCGATTAAAGATGGATGCCATGAATGAATTGATTGCTTTGCCGGTGCGCCGCATCGGTCGCCTGCTTTGTCTTGTGGCTGCGTTCATTGCGCCAGCCGCCTGGGCAGATAGTTTGAGAGATTATCAGGACGATAGCGCCCGGTTTCGTGCCCTGGCGTCGGCGGCAATGGAGCAAGGCCGGATGCCGCGCATGTACGATCCTGATGTGGCTGCCTTGTTTGCACGCCTGACGGATGGACAGATTTTTTACCAGGCGTCTGATACCGCGCTGAAAAATGTAGCGCAGAGTACGGCCATTTGCGATCAGGTCAATGACCTCGCCAAAATGTATTACGACTTCCATGTCAAGCATCCCCGGCCATTTGCCGGCACGCAGCCAGAGCAGCTACAAGCCGCACTGTTAGAAGACTTTGGCGATGAAATCAGTGCCTTCATTGCGTTTGGCCTGCATTGCAATGCGCATCTGATCGGCTTGATGGAAGCCGAGTTCGTTCCCAGGCAAACACAGGAGATGAGCGTT
The DNA here is from genome assembly GCF_014200725.1 of Janthinobacterium silvisoli. Taxonomy (GTDB): domain Bacteria; phylum Pseudomonadota; class Gammaproteobacteria; order Burkholderiales; family Burkholderiaceae_D; genus Janthinobacterium. The sequence goes on along the minus strand of NZ_JACHCL010000006.1, from coordinate 113,128 downwards.
AGCCAATCTTTGCGTGTACGCGACTTCGTCAAAAGCTCGATCGTGGCTTATAGCGGCGTGGTGCAGTCTGTTAACGGACCTCATTGGAACGTGCAACAAAAGAAAGTGCTGCTGGAGGCGGCGGCAGAGCATGCCGTAGCGCATGCCCGCCTGATGCCGCCGTTCCTGCGTCAGTTCTTGCTAAACAGTATAGCCGGCGCTGATGCCGACCTTGATCCTTCCCTGGCAGCAGCGCTGCTGATAATACGTAGGCCGCTGGCGATGACGGAATGCGTCGGCTTGTGCGAGCTGTTCTAGTTTTTTCTAGTTATTCAGAGCTCTGCAAAGTCTGGTTGCGCTTCCTCCAGCGAATCAAGCCCCATGCATAGGTAGCGTAGTAGCCGGTAAACAAGCCATAGGCAGCCATGGTCAGCGGGCTTTGGCCGAAAGGCGGTGGCGGTACGGGCACCGCCAGGCGCGTGTTCAGGTAGATTTCCATGCCGCGGTACAGCAGGCGGGCGACGAACAGCATGGTGATCGCCAGGGCCAGGTAGCGGTGCTGGGTGAAAAAGAAATGTTTGCCGACCTGTTCGAAGCGGGTCAGCTTCAGGCCCAGCACGCCCAGCCAACCGCCGGCCAGCACGCCCGCACCCAGGCTGGACAGGGGCAGGATGTCGAATTTGGTCGTCGTTGCCAGGAATAAAATCAGCACGGGAAAACCGATCGCCACCAGCCAGTGGCGCCACAGATGCGATTGCTGGCGCGCCACCAGTTTTTTCAGGCGTGAATAAATGCGCCAGACGAGCAGCGGTGCAAGGCAGAGCAGGGCAAGGGTGGTGGTTTCCATGGATGCGTTCGGGTGCGGATAAAACAGCGATTGTAAGCCAGATCACTGTCCCTGCGGCGTTGCCGCGCAGGCGGAAAAAGTTGCTTATTGACATTTTCATGCCATGTCATCAATATGCTCTGTCCCACAGTGCCGCCAGGAGCGGCGCGGTGCAGCATCTTTATTGACCACTCTTATTGATCAATCACCATTCCTGGAGTTCCATGTCTACACGTTCGCCGCTGCCGTTACTGCCTATCACTGTTGGCTTATTGGCCTCGTCTTCAATGGCGATGGCGCAAGATAGCGGTTATCAACTGCCTCCCGCTCCCCTGCAAGCCATCGTTGACGCACCGCGTGCACCAACCTTGAGCCTGAGCCCGAAACGCAACCTGGCGGCCGTGCTGCCGACGCCGTCATTGCCCAGCATCCGCGAAGTGGCGCAGCCGGAACTGAAGCTGGCCGGCCTGCGCATCAATCCACGCACCTATTCGTCCAGCCGTTTCAGCTTCTACACGGGCCTGGGCCTGCTCGACATCGATACGCAGAAAGAGATCAAGGTCAGCGGCTTGCCGGCAACGCCGCGCATCGCCGATCTGGCCTGGTCGCCTGACCAGCATTACCTGGCGTTTACGCATATCGCCTATGCCGATCCGGCCAAGGGTGTCAAAGAGTCCGGCGTGGAACTGTGGCTGCTCGACGTGCAAACGAAAGTGGCGCGCAAGCTGGGCAGCCAGCCTTTGTCGGCTGTGTATGGCCGGGGTTTTTCCTGGCTGCCAGACAGCAAAACTTTGCTGGTGCAGCTGAAACCGGCCAAGCTGGGTGCCGCGCCGCAGCCGTCCGGCATACCGACGGGGCCTGCCACGCAGGATAGCAATCCGGGCGGTGGCGTGAAGCAATTGCGCACCTATCCCGATCTGCTGAAGAACGAAGAAGACGCGAAACTGTTTGAACACTACATCACCGTGCAGCTGGCCTTGCTCGACGTGACAGGCAAGCAGCGCCTGGTGGGCCAGCCTGGCCAGTTCTCGCGCGTATCGAGCTCGCCTGATGGCAAGAACTTGCTGACGACCAGCATCGTGCGCCCGTATTCCTACATCGTACCGGCCTATGATTTCGGCCACAAGATCGAAGTGCGCGACCTGGCCGGCAAGGTCACCCATACGGTGGCGACCTTGCCGCTGGAAGAGGGCCTGCCACCCGGCAATGACGCCGTGTCTGTCGGCGTACGCGACGTGACGTGGCGCGTTGATGCACCAGCTACCCTGGTCTGGGCCGAAGCGCAGGATGGCGGCGATCCGGCCAAGGCGGCTGATATCCGCGATATCGTCTACACGCAGGCGGCGCCGTTCACGGTGAAACCTGCTGTGCTGGCCAAGCTGGCTTCGCGCTATCTGGGCGTGGCCTGGGGCCGGGGCGACCTGGCGCTATTGACGGAAGGCTGGTACAAGACGCGGGTTGTGAAGCAATGGAAAATCACGCCAGACCAGCCAGCTACGCCAGCCGAGTTGTTGTCGTCCCGTTCGCTGGAAGACCGCTACAACGATCCGGGCCAGCCTGTGATGCGTGCTGACGCGGCTGGTTTGCCGCGCCTGCTGATCGCTGCCGACAACTCCATCCTGCTCGACGGCCAGGGGGCTTCGAGCGAAGGCGATCGCCCCTTCATCGACCGCTTCAACCTGACGACGAAAAAAACCGAGCGCCTGTTTCAGAGCACCGCGCCGTATTATGAAAACGTGGTGGCCGTGCTTGATGAAGACGGCAGCCGTTTGCTGTCCACGCGCGAAGCGCCAACGGAACAGCCGAACTATTATGTGCGCAACCTGAAGCAGCAGGGCGCGGCCCAATTGACGGCGCTGACGCATTTCCCGCATCCGCTGCCGCAATTGAAAGAGGTGCAGAAAGAGTTGATACGCTACAAGCGCGCCGATGGCGTGGACTTGACCGCTACCCTGATGCTGCCGCCTGGCTATGACGTCAAGCGCGACGGCCCGCTGCCGACCCTGATGTGGGCTTACCCGCAGGAATTCAAATCGGCCAGCGCCGCCAGCCAGACCAAGGGCTCGCCGTTTAAATTCAATGCCGTCAGCTACTGGGGCCCGGCGGCCTTTTTGTCGATGGGTTATGCCGTGCTGGATAATCCATCGTTCCCCATCGTCGGCAATGGCGAGCAGGAACCGAACGACACGTATCTGACGCAGCTGGTGGCTGACGCCGAAGCGGCGGTCAACGAGGTGGTCAAGCGTGGCGTGAGCGACCGTAACCGCATCGCCATCGGCGGCCACTCGTATGGTGCATTCATGACGGGCAACCTGCTGGCGCACACGCGGCTGTTCCGTGCCGGTATCGCCCGCAGCGGCGCCTACAACCGCACGTTGACGCCATTCGGCTTCCAGGCGGAAGACCGCTCGTTCTGGAAGGCGCAGGATGTCTATCAAGCCATGTCGCCATTTAACTATGCGGACAAGATCAAGGATGCGCTGTTGATGATCCATGGCGAGCAGGACAACAACTCCGGCACCTTCCCGATCCAGAGCGAGCGCATGTTCCAGGCCGTGAAAGGCTTGGGCGGCACGGCGCGCCTGGTCATGTTGCCCAATGAAAGCCACGCCTACCGCGCACGCGAATCGATCATGCAGATGCTGTATGAAAGCAACAACTGGCTGGAGAAATATGTAAAGAACGCCAAGCCGACTGAAACGGAAGTCAGGCAAGCCGTGAAATAAAGGCAACAGGTGGGCATTGCGTGGTATGGTCTTCCTTTGCCGTCAAGGAGGCCAGCCATGCCAGCCATCGCTATCGATGCCCACCGCGCGCCCGATCCGGCGCCTGCCGATGAGCCCCAACCTGCTCATGAACCCGCATGGGCGCCAGACACGTCGCCAGGCCACCATCCCGGTCCCGTGCATCCGGTGCCGCAGGACGATCCCGTACCCGATCCGCACCCCAGTTAATCTCGTCAAGAAAGGCTGTTTTAGATGGCAATTATCAAGGAAGTTTATACGCGCAAAGTCAGCGGAGAGTCGTTTGACTACGAAATCGATTACACGCCCGGAGCGGACGTGGGCTGGATCGCGCGCGTGTACCACGACGGCGTACTGAAAGGCTCGCCGCACGGCGCACTGACAGCCAACGTACTGTCCGGCCCGGCGCTGGAACAGTATCTGAGCGCCTATGTCGAAGGCATGATAGAGCGCGGCCTGGATGTAGCTGAGTAAGGCTGTTTGAAGCAAGTAAAGAAAAGGGCGCCGAGGCGCCCTTTGTTGTCGGTGCTTGTCTTTTAAATTAATCAAACGCCCACGTATACAACACGTCCAGCGCATTATTGGTGCCGGTCTGGAATTGCAGGGTGAAGCGGCGGTCCAGTTTGTAGCGCAGCTTGACCAGGCTGCTGGCCGTGCTGGTGCCTTGCTCGAACGTCAGGTAGGCGCGCGACGACAAGCGCTTGCCGACCGTGACGACCGTGCTTTCCAGGCCCTGGGCTTGCGACAAGCCTACTTCATCGAGGCCCAGCGAGCTGGCCAGCTTGCCTTGCAGGCCGCCGCCCGTGCCGCCGAACAGGGCGCCGGCAGCGGTCGTCAGCAAGGCCATTTCATCGCCGGCCGCCGCTTCCGCACCGTGGCCGAGGATCAGCCAGGCCAGCTTGTCGCTGTCGGACACGTTCGGCGTGGACACCAGCTTGGCGGTCGGCGCCTGGGCCGTACCGCGCACTTCCACGCCTGCTTCGACGTTGGTTTCCGACAAGGTATCGCCTTCCGGACGCTTGCGCACGGCCAGGATATTCAAGGCCGGGTTGTCGTAGGCGCCCGTGAAATTGATCACGCCCCGGTCGATCGACAGTTTCTGGCCGTAAGCGGCATACACGCCGCTGGCGACCCGGATGCTGCCCGTCACGCGCGGCGCGGCGCGGTTCAGCACGCGGGCGCGCACATTGCCTTCCAGGTCGGCGTCCAGTCCCATGCCGCGCAAATGGAAGGCGTTGCCCAGGTCAAACTCCAGGTCGATATTCAGGGGTAATGAAGGCGCTTCCTTGCTGGCCGCGGTTTTCTTGCCCAGCACGACGACGTCATTGCTTTGCGTGGGCGTGTCTTGCGGCGCCAGTTCGATCAGGGCGCGGTTGGCCTTGAACTTGCCGTCGAAACTGAAACGCTTGTCATTGCGCACCAGGGTGCTATTACCCGACAAGACCAGGGTGCGGTCGGGACGCGACAACGCTTGCAGGCGGTCGGCCATCAATTTCAATTCCAGGCTGGCTTCGCCATTTGCAAAACGCACCCAGCCGTCTGCCTGCACCTTGCCGTCGCCGCCGTCAAAGCTCAGGCGCTGCAATTGCAACTGGTCGCCAGCCAGCTTGGCTTGCAGCACGCCATTGCGCAGCTTCAAGCCCTGGTCGGCCCAGCTCACCAGCAGCTTGCTGCCGTTGATATCGCCATTCAATTTCGGCGCGCCGATGGTGCCGCTGCCTGTCAGGGCCACCGTCACGCCGCCACCCAGTTCCAGGCCCGGCTGTCCCGTCAGCGGCGCCAGCCAGGACAGCGAGGCGATGCTGGTGGTGCCCGTCAGGCTGAGCGCACTGTCATTGCTGATACGTCCATCGAGCATGCGCACGGTGGCATTGATATCGCTCTGGCCTGCGCGCGCGCCGTCGAGTTTGACTTGCAGGCGCAACTGCTGGTTGGCGATATCGACCCGCGCATCGAGGGTGCGCAGGCCCAGTGCCAGCGGCGCATCCACGCCCACCGTCACATCGCCTTTTTCGCGGTACACATGCAGCATGCCTGCCAAGGCCGGTTCTTTCTGCTTGGCAGTCGCCGCCGTCATGTCGAGCGACCATTGCGCGCCCAGGGTCAGGTCGCTGCGGGTGTTCGCTTGCAGTGCAGGAATGACTTGCGACAGATACGTCAACGCCACGCCGGCCGCCTGGCCCGAACTGGTCCAGCGGGCGCCGTCCTTGTTCAGGTTTTGCATGGTGATGCTGCCGGCTGGCAATTTGATGACGGTGTTGCCGACGGAAATCTGTTCCGGCTGGCCCAGTCCCGCCACGCCGCTGCCGGCCGGGCCAGCCACGCGCACGGGCACCGGTGCTTGCAAGACCAGCGCATAACGGCCCTTGTTTTGCAGGCTGTCGATGCTGCCCGTCCAGTTGGCGCCGCTCTGGCTGCCGTGGATTTGCACGCTGGCGTCGAAATCGTCATTGCGCGCCGCCAGGTTGATGGTGTGGCTGCCGCGCGTACCTGTCGATTTCAAACGCGCGCCAGCCAGCTTGAAGGTGGGCGTGCTATAGCCGGTAATTTCCAGGTCGCTGGCCATGGCGTCTTGTGCGCCCTGGCCGGCGCCCACGCTGGCGCTGCCTTTGACGGTTTTCAATTGCTGGTCGCCAAAGAAGGTCAAGTCCTTGCCATCGAGCGACAGTTGCGCAGCGGGCGCTTCCATCTTGCCGGAAACGGAACCGGAGGCGCGCAGCACGCCGGCAAAGCGCGGGCCCAGAGTGGACAATTGCGGCGCATCGAGTTTCCAGTCCAGCTTGTCGGTGGCGCCACCCAGCGCGCCCTTGGCCAGCAGGCTGTTCGGTCCCAGGCGCAATTCCACGTCGGCGTTGTCGACTCTTTTGGCATTGGCCGACAATTTGGCGTAGCCGGCCAGCGGCGCGTTTTGCAAGGTCGATTCGCGCAAGGCCAGGTTCAGGGCGACTTTCCAGTCGCTGGTCAGGCGGCCGCTGCCATCAAAACTGGCGTTGATATTGCCGACCGGCAGGGCGCCAAACGCGGCCGGGTTGATTTTTTCCACGCTGCCGGCCACTTTCAGCTCGGCTTCCTTCTTCGGTCCTGTCAGCCCCACTTCGCCGCTGGCGTGGATCAGACTGTCGGCCACGGGGCGCTTGCCGCTGGTCAAGCCCAGTCCTTTGGCATCGGCCACAAAGGTGCTGCGCGGCTGCTGCAAGCTGCCTTGCACGACGCCGCTGGCAATGATTGCACCGAGCAAGTCGCTCTGCACGGCGGACAGTTGCCGCGCATCGACATTCCAGTTCAGTTTTTCACCGGCGCCGCCAAAGTTGCCCTTGGCCGCGATGGTGTTCTTGCCCAGCGCCAGTGCCACATCGATGCCGCTGAAGTGCTGGGCATCGGCCGTCAGCTTGCCCTTGCCGGACAAAGGCTGGTCCAGCAACTTGCTGGGGCGCACGGTAAAGTCCGCATTGGCCAGCCATTGCGGCGCAACGTGGCCATTCGCCCGCACATCGAGGTTCAGGTCAGCCACGGGGAAGGCGCCAAAATCGGCCGGGTTCAAACGGCTGGCGCTGGCCACCGCCTTGAAGGCTTGTTCATCCTTGAGACTGATCTGGCCGGTGGCGTTGATTTGGCTCTTGCCCGCTTGCAAGGTTGCCTTGCTCAGTTGCACCAGGGAGTCCGCCATGCTCGCTTCCAGGTCCAGGCGCAGCTTGGCTTCGCCCAGTTTGGCGCGCAGGGTTTGTGTCTTGCCGTCGCTGTCCAACACGATGTCGCCCACGATTTTGGTGCTGTTGATGCTGCTGTACACATGTTGCAAATTGATGCTGTCCGTATGCAAGGACAGGTGCGCGCTGCCGATCGGGCCATCGGCGGCCTCGCGGTCCAGCTTGCCGCTACCGGTAAATTTACCGGCAGCAGCCAGGTCGATCAGCGCCGATTCCAGCGTGGTGGCTGTCAGGGTGCCGCCCAGGTGCGCATCGAGCTGGCGCAGCGGCAATTTGTGCTGATCGATCGGCCCTGGCGTGGCGTGATTCAGCACCGACAATTTACCGGAGACAGTTTGCTTGTCGCCGATGGCAGCGTCCAGGTCCAGGCTCAGGTCCGCTTGCGGCAGGGTGGCGTCAAACTGGCCGGGGTTGATGTTGCGGCCCTGGATATTGGCCGAACGCAGGATGATCACCGGGTCGAACGGCGCCAGTGCCAGCCGCGCATCCGCCGTGGCGGGCCCGGCGCTGCCCTTGGCCGTGATATTGAGCAGATTCAAGTCGCCGCCCAGTTGCAGGGCCACGGCGGCCGGTTTTTCGCCGGTAGCCGGGTTGAGCTGGGTCAGGCTGGCCGTGCCCTTCAGTTTGAATGGCTGCGTGGCGCCGATGGTGGCGTCCGCCTTGGCCAGGCCAAACGGCGTGCTGACGGAGGCATCGCTCAAGCGCCATTCATTCTTGTCGCCCGACAAGGTGAGGTGAATTTTTTCCAGCACCGTGTTGCCGCCCGCGCTGACCAGGGTCAGCTTGTCCAGGCGCGCATCGCTGATGCCGACCTTGAATGGCGATGCCAGGCTGGTGGGCATGGTGGCTGGTTCGTCGGACGGGCCCGTGCTTTCCACGGACAGGCTGGCCACATGCAATTCGCTGATGGCGATGCCTTCCGAGAAATACTGGAACGGCGACCAGTTGATGTCGATATTCTCGGCCGTGATGTGTTGCGTCTTGCTGCGGTAGCTGACATGGCCCAGGTGCATGCGGTTGTACAGCGAGCCGGACACGCCGCTCACTTCGATTTCGCCGCCGCTGGCGCTGGCCACTTTTTGCACCAGCAGCTGCAAGGTCGATTCCCGGCCCAGGAACCAGAAGGCGGCGCCCAGCAGTATGGCCAGGCTAGCCATGCCGATGGCCAGGTAACGGGGCCAGCGGCGCGGTTTTTTCGCTGGCGGCGGGGTGCCGGGAGTATCGGGAGACTCGGTAGTGATTTCAGACATCAGAAAGTGAATCCCAGGGAAAAGTGCAAACGATAGGCGTGGACGGCGTGGCCATAGGCCACGTCAACGTTGATGGGGCCGACAGGACTCTTGTAGCGTCCGCCCAGGCCGTAACCGGATTTCGGCGTCAGTGCGCCTTTGACTGTATCGGCCGAATTACCGGCGTCATAAAAGGTGGCAATCGCCCATTTCGGCAAGAACCAGTATTGGTATTCGGCACTGGCGGTGGCCATGTAGCGGCCACCGACAGTAGCGTCGCCTTCCTTGACGCCCAGTTCCTGGTAGGCATAGCCGCGCACGGACTGGTCGCCGCCGGCACGGAACAGATAGACGGCCGGCACGCCTTTTTTATCTTTCGAGCCCAGCGCGCCCATTTCGCCGCGCAGGATGACTTCGCCTTTTTCGCCGAGCGGACGGTACCAGACCGTCTTGGCGGCCACGCGCACGAAGCGCTCGTCTGTGAGCACGGGCAACAGCGCGCCACCCACCTGGGCATTGATGACGTAGCCGCGGGTGGGGAACAGCAGGCTGTCGAGGTCGCGCTTGGTAATGGAATAGGTCAGCGGCAAGCTCTTGCTGCGCGTTTGTTCCAGGCCCACCACCGTCTTGTCTTCCTTGAGGAATTCGAAGGTCAGGCTGCGTTCCAGGTTGGTGCCGCCCCAGTTGCGTTTGGCCGAGATGGCCGACACGGCCGTGATCTCGTTGGAAATATCGCTGCGCTCGAACGAGGCGCCCACGCTGTCGCTATAGCCGCGCGCGGTGGTGGGCAGATAGAAGTTGGTGTGCGCCGCCTGCTTCTTGGTTTCCATCGTGATCGCGCTCTTGAAACGCGTGCCCCAGACGTTCAGATTGTCATAGTTGAGCTGGACCCGGTTACCCGTATTGGTACTGAAACCGATACCGGCGCTGACGTTTTGCTGCTTGTTTTCCGTGACGCGCACCACCAGCGGCAATTGCGGCGCCGGTCCGCGATACACGGGCTTGGCTGCTGGCGCGCCGGCAGGCGCCTCGGCGCCCTCCTGGCTGGCCTGGCCTGCCTCGATCTGTTCGCTGAGGATGCTGCTCATGTCGGCGCTCACTTCCACGCTGGCAAAGTAGCCCGTATCCTGCAAGGCGGCCTGGTAGGCTTGCAAGGCCGTCTCGCTGTAATAGTCGCCGGCGTGTATCTTGTTCAGATTGGTGATGATGTTTTCCGGATAGCGCTTCAAGCCCTCGATGCGCAGCTCGCCAAAGCGCAGCTCGGGGCCGCTGTCCAGCACTACCAGCAAGGACACCTTGTGCGTGTCGGGATCGACCACGGCTTGTGTGTCGAGCAGCTGGGCGCGCGGGTAGCGCGTCTGCACCACTTCGCGCAGCAGGGCACGCTTGGCCGATTCCCAGTCCGACTGGCGGAACACCTCGCCCGTTTTCAAGGCCCAGCTGCGTTTGAGCGCTTCAGTATCGTACGGTTCGCTGGCGGCCAGCGGCGGCGTGGAGTCGAAACCACGCAATTCCAGCTCGACCTTGTCGATGGTGACGGGCTGCCCTGGTTCCACATCGACGATGACGACCGGCTTGCTACCGGTGGTATCAACCCGTACCTTGACGGTGGGCGTGTAAAAGCCGGCCGTAGCCACCAGGTTCTTGACTTGCTCGGGCGCATCACGGACCAGGCGCTGCAATTGTTCGCGGTCCATGCGCGGGTTGCCGCGGAAACGTTCCAGTTCCAGGTTTTTTTCCAGTAGCTCATCGAGGTCGCCCGGTGCATTCACCTTGACGTCGTATTGCAGGGCAGGCGCTGTTGTTTCGGCGGCTACTTCGGCGGCCGGCTGCCCGGCTGTCGCATCGTCCGCAGGCGTTTCCTGTGCCGTTTGCGCCTGGGCATAGCTCATTGGAAACATCAGGATGGCGCCGCCTGCGACGGCCAGCGTCAGTTGTCCCATTACTTTTGTCACCAGTTGTGCCAAAATTCGTGGTCGTATCGCCTTGTCGGCCGCTATATGTCCTGGTGATCGTGCAGAAAACATGGTGCTCCAGATGAGTAAATGCTGACTGCATGTTACCGGATTAGGTAAATTGATGGCGGACGAATAAGTATCTTTTGCGCAGGGAACATGTTTCCCTGCGCACTATTGCAACAGATAAACAGAAGGAATAAAGATTATGCTAGCAACCGACTCCGCACTGGTGCTCTTTAGCGGTGGGCAAGACTCCACCACCTGCCTGGCCTGGGCCTTGAAACACTATAGCCGCGTGGAAACCATCGGCTTTGACTATGGCCAGCGCCATGCGATCGAGCTGACCGTGCGTCCCGGCTTGCTGCAGCAGATGCGCGAGCAGTCGCCCGAGTGGAACAGCCGGCTTGGCGAAGACCATATGATAGACCTGTCGCTGATTTCCGCCATTTCCGATACGGCGATGACGCAGAATGTGGAAATCGTGATGCAGGCAAATGGCTTGCCGAATACTTTCGTGCCTGGCCGTAACCTGCTGTTCATGACGGTGGCGGCCACCGTGGCGTATCGCCGCGGCTTGACGGTGCTGGTCGGCGGCATGTGCGAGACGGATTTCTCCGGTTACCCGGATTGCCGCGACGACACGATGAAGGCGCTGCAAGTGGCGCTGAACCTGGGCATGGATACGCGGTTGAAGCTGGAAACGCCGCTGATGTGGCTAGACAAGGCGCAAAGCTGGGACCTGGCCGAAGACCTGGGCGGCCAGCCGCTGGTCGATCTGATCCGCAGCGGCACGCACACCTGCTATCTGGGCGAGCGCGGTGAACTGCATGACTGGGGTTATGGCTGCGGCACTTGCCCCGCCTGCGCGCTGCGCGCCAACGGTTATCAGCAATATGCGGCGCGCAAGGCTGTCAAGTAAGTAGTCTCTATCTTCTTGTAAAGGCCGGGTATAGCCCGGCCAACTACTGTGCGCACCGCTCCCGCAGCGCGATTCTTTGCTCCCGCGTTGTGCAGGATTATGTGGTCTTTTTGATACATATGGCGTGGTTGCCAGCCCGCCGTCTGTAACGTAGTATCATTTTTATCGGCGACTGATGGTCGTTGCCGATGAGGCTGCAAGCCGCAGCCAGGCTCGCCGCAGCCCCAGATTGCCGAGCTATCGACTGTTTTTCCTGGCCCTCATGCATACACGCACGTTTTCGTCGTGGTTCTCCAAGCCGGTGTCGGACTGGGTGGGGCCGCGCCTGCTGGCCGCACTGGTATTTCTCCTGTGCCTGGGACTCACGTACGGCGCCTGGCGCAATGCCAGCGAAGTGAGCCGGCAGCAAGTGCAAGCCGATTTCGATTTTCGCGTGCGTGAGCTGGCGGGCAATATCGCTGGCCGGATGCAGACCTATATCCAGGTGCTGCACGGCGTGCAGGGTTTGTACGCCAGCTCGCAGGAAGTCACGCGTGAAGAATTCCATACTTACCTTGCGCAGCAGCAGGTAGACCTGCATTTTCCCGGCATCCACGGCATCGGCTATCTGCCGCTGGTGAACGGGTCGGCGCGCGCCCGGCATGAAGCGCAGATGCGCGCCGAAGGCTACCCTGACTATGTCATCCATCCGCCCGGCGAGCGTTCCGCGCACGCGCCAGTTACCTATCTGGAACCTGTCAGCGACAGCAATTTGCTGGCGTTTGGTTATGACATCCTGTCCGAGCCGGTGCGGCGTGCGGCGCTGGAGCAGGCGCGCGACACGGGGCAGGCGGCCATGACGGGCAAGATCCACCTGGTACAGGATGGCTATCACAAGGAGGTCTCCGGTTTCCTGATCATCTTGCCTGTGTATGCCCATGGCCTGGCGCTTGCCGACGTGCAGCAGCGCCGCAGCGCCTTGCGGGCCTGGGTATTTGCGCCATTCCGCATGCACGATCTGATGGCGGGCGTGGGTGGTGAAGCGTCGCGCCTGCTGGACCTGGAAATCTACGATGGCCCGCAGCTTGCCGACGCAGCGCTGATGTACGACAGTCTGCCGGGAACGCTGTCGGCGCAGGCGTCCGGCACGCTGGTATCGACGCGCCTGATCACCATTGCCGGCCATGCCTGGACTTTGCGCGTGCGGGCCATGCCCGGCTTCGGCGGCGATGAGCTGGCCCGGCCGCGCGCGGTGGCGGCGGCTGGTGTAATGATCAGCTTGCTGCTGGCGCTATCCACCTGGCTGCTGGCGGCCAGCCGGTCGCGGGCCAGGCTGGCGCTGGCCCGCGCCAGCGAGATGGCGGTGCAGCTGGCGCAGGGCCAGGCCAGCGTGCTGGCGATGGCGGAAGCGGCGCAGCGCAGCCAGGCGATGCTGCGCAATATCCTCGATGCCACCATCGACGGTATCCTGGTCGATAACCTGGCGGGCCACATTTTTACATCGAACCGGCGCTTTCGCGACTTGTGGCAGGTACCCGATGCGCTCGACTGGCAGGCGGACGGCGAGGCACTGGTGCGCCATGTGGAAGGGCAGCTGGAGCAGGCCGCGCCTTTCCTGGGCGCGCGTAGCGATGCGCCGCAGGGACACCGTGAGCGGCGCGACGTGCTGCACCTGCGTGATGGCAGGGTGATCGAACAATATGTGCGCAGCATGCAGCTCGGTAATGACCGTGCGCGGCTGTGGACTTTCCGCGATATCAGCGAGCGCAACCAGCTGGAGCGGCGCGAAACGACGCGGCGCCAGGTACTGGAAATGCTGGCCACGGGCGCGCCGCTGGAAAGGTTGCTGGAGAGCGTGGTGCTGGGCGTGCAGGCTGATCATCCGGCCATGCTGTGCAGCATCTTGCTGCTCGATGATAGCCGCCACCGCCTGGTGCTGGGCGCTGCGCCCAGCCTGCCGGCTTTTTTCAACCTGTCCAGCCATGGGCATGACCTCGATACTCTGATCGGCGTGCATGGTATCGCGGCGCAAGCCGTACGCAGCGGCCAGCGTATTGCCGTGGGCAACTTGCAGGCCGATGGCGGGCCCCCGGGCGCGATGGAGCTGGCCTGGCGCGCCCGCTTGCAGTCGTGCTGGGCCGAGCCCGTGCGCAGTGGTTCGGGCAAGGTGCTGGGCGTGCTGATGGCCTACCATCGCCAGCCCATGTTGCCCGGCGCCACCCATCTGGCGCGCCTGGGCGAGGCGGCGCATCTGGCCGGCATGGCGATCGAGCAAGCCCATGTGGCAATGGCCCTGCGCGCGGGAGAAGCGCGTTTCCGCAGCCTGTACGACCATGCGCCGGTGGCCTTGTGGGAACAGGACTGGTCGGCCGTGCGCGATGCGCTCGATACCCTGCTGCAGTCGGGCGTAGGCGATCTGGCCGCGTATTGGCAAGCCCATCCGGGCGAACTGAAACGCCTGGCTGGCCTGGTGCGCATCATCGATGCGAATGGCGCCGCGCTGGCACAAGTGCGCGCCAATCTGGACGACCAGCGGCGCGGGGCACTGAGCCTGGCGCAAAATTTCGATGACGACGCGATGAGCTGCTTTGGCGATGCCTTGCTGGCGCTGTCCGGCGGCGCCCATCTGTTTGAATGCGAAGGCAGTTTTGTGCGCCTCGATGGCGCGGTGCGGCAAAATGAATTGAGCTTGCTGGTGATGCCGGGCCATGTCGATAGCCTGGACTTCGTGATGGTGTCGTCGCTGGACATTACCGAGCGCAAGCGGATGAATGCGGAATTGCTGCAACTGGCCACCACCGACTTTCTGACCGGTTTGCCGAACCGGCGTCACTTCATGGCGGCGCTGGAAAATGAGCATGCCAGGCTGCAGCGCGAACTGGCCAGTTGTGCCACGGTGCTGATGCTTGATCTCGACCATTTCAAACGGGTCAACGACGAACATGGCCACGCGGTGGGCGACGCCGTGCTGCGCCACCTGGGAACGCTCATGTGCCAGGAGCTGCGCAAGGTCGACGTGCCTGGCCGGGTGGGTGGTGAAGAGTTCGCCATTTTGCTGCCCGGCACTGACCTGGCGGCGGCCGCCGTGTTTGCAGAGCGCTTGCGCCGCCGCGTGGCCGACGGCGTCTTGACGACCGATGGTGGCGTGCGCATCAACAGCACGGTCAGCATTGGCATGGCGGCAATGGCGGGCACGGATGCCGATTGCGACGCGGTGCTGGCGCGGGCCGATGAAGCCCTGTACCGCGCCAAGCGGGGTGGGCGCAACCGGATAGAACAGAACGATGGTGGCGCCGACGGCGTGCTGAGCCAGTTCATGACCCGCTAGGCGCCGGCGTAGGGGCTTTAGTTGGATTTGCTGTGCTTGCGGTTACGGCTGACCAGAACCCAGATGATGGCGATAGGAATCAGCAGCGGCACCATGAACGGTGCGCTGAAGAGCAGTCCCAGCGCGATACAGCCTGCCACGATGGCGACCATCAGCACCCCCACCCCGGCCATCACCAGGCCCACCATCACCGCAGCGCAGATTATCGCGACCAGGGCGATCAGCAAGCCGCCGCCAGCGAAAATCATGCCAAACAGAAACTCCAGCGGGCCATCGACGTCATTGCCATTGATTTCCATCGTCATGTTGTTGCCGCTAATCTTGTCGAGGAGCAGACAAGCAAGGATGACGATAAAGACGAAGGTGAGAATTTTTTTCATGGCAGGCCTCAGTGGGTAGTGTTCTTGTGTAGCATGGTCACACTGTAATGGCCCACCGTCATGGCTGCCAGCGGCGTGCGACAGACGGTCATTTTCGCGGTATGGAAAGCGGACTGGCCTGCTTGTCCTGTTGATCAACAAGATTTCTTTTCTTGAAATATACGTCAGCCGTCCTATACTGAATACCTCAGTCTAGCAAGGAGGGCAACATGCTTTTGTTTGCAGATACCGGGGATCAATCGTTATCCCTGCATGACCATGATACTACGCGCCAACGTAGCGCCCAGCAGTCCTTCGCCGAGCCCGTCGGTGCGCCATCGGCCATCCCGCCGATCATCATCAATCCCTACAATTACCACGTGCCGCTGCCAGCCATTGATCCGCGCTGGATACCTCCCGGCCCGCCGCTGACCTGGCCTGCGCATCCTGCCATGCACATGTGCTAGCTTCATTGCTGGTCCTTTTGGTTGGCGTTAACAAAGCCCGCATTGCGGGCTTTGTGCGTGACAGCAGAAGATGTCAGCTCTTGCGGCGCAGCATGAAACCCATCATGCCCAGACCGGCCAGCAGCATGCCATAAGTTTCCGGTTCCGGTACGGCGCTGATGAAGGCGTGATTGTCCGTCTCGAAAGCGTTTTGGCCAGAAGCAAAGGCGATCGAGGTGATCTTCGATCCTGCGCCGGCAAAGGCATTCACGTACAGGCCGACCGCCTGGTTACCATTGGGCAAATCACCGGCCAGGGTGGCTAGTTGTGTGCCCGTCAAGGTAGTGCTGGTGTGGTCGGCAAAGGTGTAGGTGACGCTATTGTAGGTGTCCGGCGAGCCCATATAAAACCCGAAATAGCTGAGGCCACCGTTAAAGGTCGCGGTCACGGGGGTGTGCTGATCGGAAGAAATACCGGCCGACAGATACAAGCTGGTGTCGCCGGGGGGCGCGGCATGGTTGCCGTCCGTTCCCGTAAACAGCGAGCCATCCGTGTAGTTGGCGGGCAGGATGCCGCTGTTGAAGTCGATGGTGGTGGCGCCCGCAACGGACGACACCAATCCTTGACCGGCGACAGTGGTGCCGCCCGCCGTAAAGACAGGAACGGCACTGGCCGTTCCAGCGACGGCCAGCGTGGCGAAAGCCATGGTAGCGAGTAGTTTCATTTTTATTCCCTCTAGTTGATATGTACGCTGCTTTTTTCACGGGAGATGCCTGGTGCTGGTGGACATGCAGACCGTGCGGCGTACGGGGTCGAGGGGCGTCGCGGGTTGATGGTTGCTTGCAATCAAGCATTATTAAATGCAATATTTGAATTCAAAAAACACAACTATATTGCGATGTAATAATAGGTTGTATTGAGAAATATCAAAGCCGTATTATTAGAATTTGCCTACTAAATTGATAGCTTGCATTTCTGCTGAGTTCGCCTATAGGGCGATGCCATGGCCATCGTCTTTGCCGCGCGGAACAGGCGCAAAGAAGGCCATCATGCAACGGCGTTTTCGACTATCATGCTAGCCCCAACCATCGAACGAGCATCGCCATGAGCACCGAGTTTTCCACCTTCCCCGACCCCGCTTCCGAACCAGACAATGACGCCCCGATCCAGGAGCCGCGCCTGTGGGTGGGCAATGGCTGGACAGCCCGTGTGATCAAGAATGAGGAAGATGAAGGCTGGGCCGTGGCCATGATCAAGGATGGCGAACCTGAACCGGCCCTGGTGGGGCCGTGGACCATGGGCCGCGACAAGAAAAATCCGAAGCCGCTCGACGTCAACGCCTTCAATACGCTGGTCAAGACGGCGTCGGAAGTGCTGCGCCGCCATGAGCAGCAGCTGCACGCGCAATTACACAAGAGCCTGTATGTGGCCACCGACGACGGCCAGGTCAAGGTGATGTTCGACATCGTGCCCGACGAAGACCACCCCTATGCCGAACTGAGCGCCTACGACGCCGATGGCGAGCAGATTGCCAAGGTACGTACCTCGGCCGCCTTCAAATTCAACGCCACGGCAGCGGCTAACTGGATCGAAGGCGGCTACAGGAAACCTAACTAAGTTTCTTTGCCTTGCTTGCGATAAGCCAGCCGGTACAGCAGCGGCAGCACCAGCAAGGTCAGCACGGTAGATGACAATATGCCGCCGATCACCACGGTGGCCAGCGGGCGCTGTACTTCGGCGCCCGTGCCAGTGGCGATCGCCATCGGCACGAAGCCCAGCGAGGCCACCAGCGCCGTCATCAGTACGGGGCGCAGGCGGGTGATCGCCCCTTCGCGGATGGCATCTTGCAAGCCCAGCCCCTGTTCACGCAACTGGCGGATAAAGGCGATCATCACCAGGCCATTGAGCACGGCCACGCCCGACAGTGCAATAAAGCCCACTGCCGCCGAGATCGACATGGGGATATCGCGCAGCCACAGCGCGATAATGCCGCCCGTCAAGGCGAACGGGATACCGCTAAACACCAGCAAGCCATCCTTCACATTGCCAAACATGGCAAACAGCAAGACAAACACCAGGCCCAGCGCCACCGGCACCACCAGTTGCAGCCGTTTTGTGGCCGACTGCAATTGCTCGAACTGGCCGCCCCAGCTGGTCCAGTAGCCGGCTGGAATCTTCACCTGCGCCTGCAGTTGCTGTTCCGCTTCGGCAACAAACGAGCCGATATCGCGCCCGCGCACATTGGCGCTGATGACGATGCGGCGCTTGCCATCTTCGCGGCTGATCTGGTTCGGCCCGGGCGCCATCTGCAGGCTGGCCACTTCGCCCAGTGGAATAAAGCGCGCGCGTGCTTCCGTGCTGGTTTCCTGGGGCAGGGCGATCGGCAATCGCTGCAATTGCTCCAGGTCGCTGCGCAGGTTTTCCGGCAGGCGCACCACGATATCGAAACGCCGGTCGCCCTGGAATACGGTGCCCGCTTCCTGGCCGCCGATGGCCGTCGCAATCGCCGATTGCACGTCTGCAATGTTGAGCCCGTAGCGCGCCGTCTGCTCGCGGTCGATCTGCACCGTCAGCATGGGCAGCCCCGTGGTTTGCTCCACTTTCACTTCAGCCGCACCGGAAATGCCACCCAGCACGCTGGCGATCTTCGCCGCCGTGCTGTCGAGTATCGCCATATCGTCGCCAAACAGTTTCACGGCCACGTCGCTGCGCACACCGGAAATGAGTTCATTGAAACGCAGCTGTATCGGTTGCGAAAACTCGTAGTTATTGCCCGGCAGACTGTTGGCCGTGGCTTCGATTTCTGCCAGCAATTGCTCACGCGACTTTTTCGGCTGCGGCCACTGCTCACGCGGCTTGAGCATGATGTAGCCATCGGAAATATTCGGCGGCATCGGGTCCGAGGCGATTTCGGCTGTCCCCGTGCGGGCAAACACGCGGGCGATTTCCTTGTGATTCGCCATCAGCTTCGTTTCCAGCTGCTGCTGCATGGCCAGCGATTGCGTGAGGCTGGTACCGGGAATGCGCAAGGCCTGGATGGCGATATCGCCCTCGTTCAGGCTGGGCACGAATTCGCTGCCCATGCGCGTGGCCAGCAAGCCCGACAGCAGTACGGCGACGGTAGCAAACGTCAGTACCACCGGCGTGTTGGCCATCACCTTGTCCAGCGCCGGTGCATACCAGCGTTTGGCGGCACGCATCAGGGCGTTTTCCTTTTCCGCCACTTTCTTGCCGATGAACAATGCCACGGCGGCGGGAATGAAAGTAATCGACAGCAACATGGCGCCCAGCAGGGCGATGACCACCGTCAGGGCCATCGGCGTAAACATGCGTCCTTCCACACCCGTCAGTGCGAAAATGGGCAGGTAAACCACCATGATGATCAGCTGGCCATACAGCAGCGGACGGCGCGCTTCCTGCGAGGCCGCAAACACTTCATGAAAGCGTTCCTGCAAGGTCAGGGGACGGCCATGTTTTTCTTGCGCGTGAGCAAGACGGCGCACGCAGTTTTCCACGATCACCACGGCGCCATCGATGATGATGCCGAAGTCCAGCGCGCCCAAACTCATCAGGTTGGCGCTGACGTGGTATTGCACCATGCCCGTAAACGTGAACAGCATGGCCAGCGGTATCACCATGGCCGTGATGACGGCGGCGCGGATATTGCCCAGGAAAAGGAACAACACGGCGATCACCAGCACCGCGCCTTCCAGCAGGTTTTTCTTCACCGTATTGATGGCCTTGTCGACCAGTACCGTGCGGTCATACACGGTGACGGCATGCACGCCCGCGGGCAAGCTGCGGTTGATTTCCACCATCTTTTTATCCACCGCCTGCGAGACGGCGCGGCTGTTTTCGCCGATCAGCATAAAGACCGTGCCCAGCACCACTTCGCGGCCGTTTTCCGTGGCGGCGCCCGTGCGCAGTTCGCGTCCGATCAGCACTTCGGCCACGTCGCGGATGCGGATCGCCACGCCTTGCACATTGGCCACCACGATATTGCCGATATCGCTTTTCGACGCCACTTGCCCCGGCGCCCGTATCAGCAATTGCTCGCCCTTGCGCTCGATATAGCCGGCGCCCACATTGCTGTTATTGCGTTCGAGCGCCGTCACCAGCTCTTGCAGGCTGATGCCGTAGGCAGCCAGTTTTTCCGGGCTGGGCGCCACCTGGTATTGCTTGGCATAACCGCCGATGGCATTGATTTCCGTCACACCCGTGACATTGCGCAATTGCGGCTTGATGATCCAGTCCTGGATTTCGCGCAAGTCCGTCGGCGTGTAGGTCGTGCCATCCGGCTTTTTCGCGCCGGGCTCGGTTTCCACCGTCCACAGATAGATTTCACCGAGGCCGGTGGAGACGGGACCCATCTTCGGCGTGATGCCGGAGGGCAAGCTTTCCCTGGCTTCTTGCAGGCGTTCATTGATCATCTGGCGCGCGAAATAGATATTCGTGCCATCTTTAAAAATCACCGTGATTTGCGACAGCCCGTAGCGCGACAGCGAACGGGTCTGTTCCAGGTTAGGCAAGCCGGCCATGGCCGTCTCGATAGGGAAGGTAATGCGCTGCTCGGTTTCCAGCGGTGAATAGCCGCTGGCCTGGGTATTGATTTGCACCTGTACATTGGTGATATCGGGCACGGCGTCGATGGGCAGCTTTTGATAGCTGTAAATACCCAGGCCAGCCATGGCGGCCACGGCCAGCATCACCAGCCAGCGCTGCGCGATGGCGAAGCGTATCAAGCGTTCAAACATGATGGTTTCCTCGTTTTAACTTGACGATGTTTTTAATGTTCATGACCGGCGGCATCCTTGCCCAGCTCGGACTTCAAGACAAAGCTGCCTTGCGCCGCGTACGGCGTGCCGGTGGAGAGACCCTGGGTGATTTCCGTCAGCTTGCCGTCGCTGCGTCCCAGCTTCACGGGGGTGGCCTGGAAACCTTGCTTGATCTGGACGAACACCGTGGGCTTGTCTTCCACGCTCTGGATCGCCTCGCTCGCTATCGTGACGGCCGCGTCCGCTTCGCCAGACACCACCGCCACCGTCACGAACAGGCCGGGGCGCCAGGCCATGTCCGGGTTGGACAGGGTGATGCGGGCCTTGGCCGTGCGCGTCTGTTCGCCGATCAGCGCGCCGACATAGGTGATGACGCCTTTCGCGCTGGCGTCGAAGGCCGACGCCTTCACTTCAGCCTTGCCGCCCACGCGCACGGTGGCCAGGTCTTTGGCCGGCACGGCGATTTCCGCCCACACGCTGGACAGGTCGGAAATGACGAAGATATTCGCGTCTTCCTTGACTGCTTCACCGAGCGCAATATGCTTTTCCAGCACCATGCCATCGAACGGTGCGCGGATTTCATAGCGGTTCAGCGGCCCCTTGCCGCCGCCCGTGGCGCCCAGCGCATTGAGTTTCTGGCCCGCATTCTGCACGGCAATTTCCGCTTCGCGCCACGCTTGCTGCGCCTGCAGATAATCCTGCTCGGCCGAGATCTTTTCATGCCACAGTTTTTCTTCGCGCTCGTAGGTGGAGCGGGCCAGCGACAAACGCCGCTGCGCCGATAGCAAGCTGCTGCGCTGTTCCGACAATTCCGTGCTGGCGATCACCGCCAGTACCTGTCCCTTCTTCACCAACTGCCCCAAGTCAGCCTGCACGGCTTCCACCACGCCAGCCAGACGCGGCACGACATGGGCCGTACGGTCTTCATTGAAACGGATTTCTCCGGGCAGCGATACGGTAGTCTTGATGCGCGCCGGGCCCGCTTCGGCGATAGTCACGCCGGCCGCCTGGATTTGCGCAGCAGTCAATTCGAGCCTGCCTTCCACCTCTTCGTGGCCGTGGCCGTGATCATCTTTCTTGGCCGCTTGTTCCTGCGCTTTGGGGGCCGGCGGTGTTTCTTTGCTACCGCCTGTTCCCAGTATCAAGGCGCCCAGCACGATGCCGGCTGCGGCGATGGCGGCGATGGCAATGGTTTGTTTTTTATTGAGATTTGTCTTCATGAATGTGTTCCTTAAAGGGCGGGCGCGCCGAGCAGGCGTTCAATTTCGGCGGCGGCCTGTTGCGCTTCAGTCAGGGCGCGCAGGGTCTGGTTTTTGGCTTGCAGCAAGGTGCGTTGGGCGTCGAGCACATCGAGAAAGGCGAATTTGCCAAACTCGAAACCCTTGGTTGCCGCGTCATAGGCGCTTTGTGCGCCGGGCAAGATGTCGCGGCGCAAGCTTTCCACGTCGAGCCGGGCCGTGGACAGGCGCTCGCGGGCATCGGCCAGCGCCGTCTGCACATCCAGGGTGGTGGCCGCTACCTCATCGCTGGCCTTGTCGCTGCGGCGCAGGGCTTCCAGTTTATTGCCTGCATTGCGGTCAAACAGCGGCAGCGGCACGGACAAGCCGATAATCGCCTGGCTGCGTCCCAGCTCTTCCGAGCGCTTCATGCCTACGCTGACAGTGATATCGGGCGTGGCCCGGCGCTGTTCCACGTCGAGCATGGCTTGGCGCTGCGCCAAGGTACTGCGCGCCTGGCGCAGGGCAGGCGCGTGCTGCAGGCGCGTCGCCAGTTCGCTGCTGGCTGGCAAGGGCGGCAAGTCGTCCAGCCGGCCTTCGGCTACGCTGAAGCGGGGCGCGGGATTGCCCCACAGGGCGGCCAGACGCTTGCGGGCGCTAGCCAGCGCGCCGCGCGCCAGATTCAGCTCCAGCCTGACGCTCGCTTCGGCCACGCGGGCGCGCGTTTCCTCGACAGGGGAAGCCTTGCCGGCCGTGACCCGGCGCGCCGTGATGTCGCTGGCGCGGGCGGCCAGCGCTTGCGCACTATCGGCCAGCCGCAAGCCTTCCTGGGCGGCCAGCACGTCGATAAAGGCTTTTGTGACAGCCGCGCGCGTATCGGCCTGCTGCATCGCCAGCGCAGCCTCGGCCACCTCCTGCCCCCGCTGCGCCACCTGGGTGCGGGCGCCACGCTTGCCACCGAGTTCGATCAGCTGGTTCAGCTGCACGGTGGTACTGCGCGTAGCCCGGCGGGTATCTTCGACCAGGGTTTGCAGTTCGGGATTGGGCAAGGTTTGCGCCTGTTGCAGGGCGCCGCCCTGGGCTTGCAGTTCATGGCGGGCGGCCGACAGGGTGGGATTGTTGCCGACCGCCAAGGCTTGCGCGGCCGCCAAGGTCAGTGGTACTGCGGGTTCTTGCGCAGCTTCTTGCGCATGCACATGCGCGCCGGCAAGCAAGCCGGCGGCCAGTAAAAAAATAGTCCGGTACATCGAATTCTCCAGATAACAGCAAAGGAATTCGACGGGACGCGCATAGCCCTACTACGCTGTATCAGCGTGGTTTGCTGGCGCCAGAGTGAAGGATGTCCCGTCGGTCTAGGCGACCGGAGACCAGTCGGGCCGCTTGGGTCCGTCCGGGATATGCGAGATGTAGAGGGGAGATGCGCTGGCGATGGCCTTCGAAGCCGTGTCCAGCACGGGCATGCTGGTGCTGGCGGGCAGCCAGGCGTGGCCGATGCCATGGCAGACATTGCAGTCGCTATGCGGCTGGCCCTTGGCTTGTTTGTCCGCCGATGCCTGCTTGTCTGCCTCCGCTTTGTGTTGGTGGCTATGATGGCCCAGATGCTGGGCCGCCTTGCCTTCTTCATGTTGGCAATAGGCGCTCGCCGCTGCCCAGGACATCTGGAGCGGAAGCACGAACAGCAGCAGGAGCAGGAAGAATTTTTTCATCGGTGAGCGTATTGTACCCAAGTTCGCGCTAGCGCAGCTGTGCGCGCCACGCTTGCAATTGCGCTTCGATGGCCTTGCCCCGGTAGATCTGCGGTTCGGAATGGTCTTCCGGCGCCACCACGCCATTTTCCTGGAATTCCGTTTCTTCGCGCGCGTTGACCAGCACCCTGGCCTTGTCGAACGCTTCGCCAAAGCTGGCGCTGTGGGGCAGGGCATCCTTGAAATACGCTTCGCTGAAGTAGGTGAATTCGTTCTGGTCGTCGCAGCCGAACGAGGTGCGGTCGCGCCGCGCCGCCGTGATCACCAGGGTATGGTCATCCTTCAGGGCATCGATGAAGCCGCCCGCATAGCAGGCCGACACCAGCACCACTTTCCAGCGGATGCCGGTCTTTTTCAGCATGTCCGCCAGCTCTTGTGCGGGCAGGCTGCGCAAGTCCATGCCATTTTGCGCCAGCGACAGTTCATGTTCGGGCGAACCATGGCTGGTGAGGAAGAGGAACAAAATATCGTTGTTCTTGTCCATCTTGCCGGCGATGGCGTCCAGGCTGGACCGGATGCTGGTGATGGTGGCCATCGGCTGCTTGGCCACCGTGTTGCGGCTGTTGACCAGCATCAGGGAGCGGCCTGCCGTGCCGTAATCGCGGTCGAACTGGCGCTGCACATAATTGGTTTCGCGGTGGAAGACTTCCTGCGAACCGTCGCCTGCCACGCCCAGCAGATACAGATTGATTTTTTTCGCCGGATCGCGCGCTTTCAGCTTGCCCAGCGCCTGCTCGAGCAAGCTGTGCTGGCTATACAGGGCCAGTTCCACATTGTCGCGCGTGAGACGGTCGCCGGCCGGGTCGTCGAGCTGGCCTTCGGTCCAGTTGCCGCTGTCTTCCTTGCGGCCATCGGCTTGCGCCGTGGCGTAGCGCAGCACGCCCTTGCCATCGAATACGCCATTTTTGAAGCCGCCCCGGTATTCATCGCCATCGGCCGTGCGCAGCAAGCCTGTACCTTCGAATTTCCAGTCTTTCAGCGGCCCTTCGTAATGGATGCCGTCTTTGGTGGTGACGGTGACCTTGCCCAGCGGCTGGCCTTGCACGAACTGGCCTTCGAAGACGGTGCCGTCGGTGTCGGTGAGTTTGCCTGCGCCATGCGGTCTCCAGTTCTTGAAGGTGCCCACGAAGCTGCCGCCATCGGCGCTCTCGAAACTGCCGCTGCCCTCGAAACTGCCCTTGCTGAAGCTGCCCGTATAGACCTCTCCCTTGGGCGAGGTGTAGCGCCCCTCGCCATCGAAGGCGCCCTGCAGGAAGGCGCCCACATAGTCCACGCCCGAGCTTTGCCGTAAATGGCCCTGGCCGGAAAACACGCCCCGTTCGAATCCGCCTTCATAGTAGGCGCCGCTGGCGTATTCCAGCCGGCCCTGGCCTTGCATCTTGCCGTCGACCAGCGGACCGAAATAGCGTCCGCCATCGGCCGTTTCTGCCGCAGGCGGGCGGGCCGGCGGCGCTGCGCACAGCGGCGGCATGCCCAAGGCGGCAAACAGCAGCAAGCCGGCGAGGGTGTAAGGGCGGAGCGAAGAGCGGCGCGGTGCGGTCATGGGGGAAGGAAGTGGGGCTGGTCGTTAGAGGGTGCCTAGTCTGCCACTGTCTGGCCTGGCTGGCAAATGTGTGCGCATAGTAATTGTCAGGACTTGCCTTTTAGTGGTGCCAAGCGGGAATTGAACTGCTACTATGCGCTCAATATGTGTACATAAAGCAATATAAGCAGGCAAACAAGTCAGTACAAGGATCAGCATGGAAAGCCGTCTCAGCCGCCTCGAAGCCGTTCAAACTGTTTTGCTGGAAATCGGGCAGCGCTCCAGCACGTGCAGCGATATCTCAGAATTCCTGCAAGCCGTGCACGCGGCGCTGGGACGCATCATGTATGCGGCCAATTTTTATGTGGCCTTGAGCGACCATGACGATGGCCTGGTGCGCTTTCCGTATTTTGTCGACGAATTCGACGCCTCGCCGTTGCCGGATGCCGGCGTGCGCCTGGCCAGCGCCGCGCAGTCGCCCACGGCATGGGTGATCGTGAACCGCAAGCAACTGGTGATGTCGGCCGGCGACGAAGCCATGCGCGCCATCGATGGCGGCTCCTGGGGTGGTGGCACGGCCGCCGAGCACTGGATAGGCTGTCCGCTGCTGGACCAGCAGCACCAGGCGCTGGGCGCCATCGTGATCCAGAGTTATACCGCCGAGCACCGTTTCAGCGATGAAGACCAGGCCCTGTTTGCGCTGATCGCGACCCATGTGTCGAGCGCGCTGCAAGGCATGCAAAGCATGGACCGGCTGGAAAAAGCGGTGCAGGAGCGCACGGCCCTGCTGGCGCATGAAGTGGCTGAACGGCGGCGCGCGGAAAACCTGCAGCATGCGCTGTATGAAATCGCGAATCTATCGGCGCAGGCCTCGGACGCCGGCACCCTGTATGCACGCCTGCATCTCATCATCAGCGAACTGGTGACGGCGAAAAACTTCCTGATCGCCTTGTATCACCCGGACAGCAAGGACATCACGATTCCGTATTTTGTCGATGAAAAAGATGCGCAGGCGCCTGTCAAGCGCTTCCATTACGGCATCGGCATGAGTTCCTATATCCTGGCGCGCCGCCAAGCTTGCCTGTTGGATGCAGACAGCTATGCAGCACTGGTGGCCAGCGGCGAGATGAATGAACCCTTGGGCAATGTGGGCATCGCCAGCTGGATGGGCGCGCCCATGCTGCTGGGCGAGCGTGCTTATGGCGTGATCATCGTGCAAAGCTATGACGCCTCCGTCGTGTATGGCCAGGCCGAACTGGACGTGCTGGCCTTTATGGCCAGCCACGTGGCGGTGGCGATTGCGCGCATGCAAGCTGACGTGGCCATGCGCCAGGCCAAGGAAGCGCTGGAAGAACAGAATGCCGCGCTGAACAGCGCCTTGAGCGCACTCAAGGAAGCGCAATCGGAACTGGTGCGCCAGGAAAAACTTGCTTCGCTGGGCCGTCTGGTGGCCGGTGTCGCCCATGAAATCAATACCCCGCTGGGCATCTGCGTGACGGCTACCAGCCATCTGGTGCAAGAGCTGAAACTGACGCGTGAAGACCTGGCGGCCGGCCAGCTTGATGAAGATGGCTTGCAGCAATTTTTTGGCATCATCGACCAGACCCTGCGCATCATGACCACCAATACCCAGCGCGCGGCCGCGCTGGTGCGCAGCTTTAAACAGGTGGCGGTGGACCAGTCGTCGGACGAGCTGCGCAGTTTTAACTTGCGCAAATATCTCGATGAAGTGCTGCTGTCGCTGCAGCCCAAGCTGAAAGGCAAGCCCGTGACGGTGGAGATCGATTGCGCTACCGAGTTGCACTTGCGCAGCTATCCGGGCGCCGTCTCGCAAATCGTCACCAATATGGTGGTCAATTCACTGGTACATGGTTTTGCGGAAGGCGAACCGGGCAAGATCACGCTCAGCGCCCGGAGCGAGGGCGACATGCTGGCGCTCGATTACAGCGACGACGGCCTGGGCATGGACAGCGCTACCCTTGGCCAGCTGTTCGATCCCTTCTTCACGACCAAAAGGGGTTCCGGCGGCAGCGGCCTGGGCGCGCACATCCTGTACAACCTGGTGACGGGTCCGCTGGGCGGCACGGTAAAAGTCGTCAGCGCACCGGGGATGGGCTTGCACTACAAGATCAGATTTCCTTTAGAACCCAAGAGTGCTTGAAATTTTGGAGCCTGAACAGCGGGCCGGAGACGCGGGCCTGAGATGTGGGCCAGAGACAGTGCCGATGGCAGCGTTGCAGCTTCCTTGCCGTACATGCGTACTGTCTGCGTCGCCGCGCCTTGCCCTCGACATTTTTCAGGCCCGCTTGGCCCGTAGCACCCAGCTTGACGTCTTGGGCCAAAGCATGTTTTGCTGGTATGCGTATCGGCCAGGGGCACTTGGCTATTAGCGCCGGGACTTCGACATTAAGGCGCCGATAACAACTCCAATTGCGATCCCCGGACCAATGCCTAAGCAAGATTGCCGATCGCGACGCCAATTCCACATCCAATCGCTATTCCTAAACAAATGCCAACGCCTATGAATTTGCCATGTTTTTTGTCGGGTGAATCGCTCATAGAACCTTTTTATTGAAATTATTGAGATGCCCTCCACTCCTTCTACGGTGTCACGAGCTGCGCAGAAGCGCTGCCTTCGGGGATCATCAGGGCAAAGTCGTAGCCGTTGATCAGGTTAAACATTTCAATGTCGCCCCCCGCCAGTTTGCGCGAGCCTGGCCGCAGTGACCGCAGATCAAATAGAGACCAACTGCCGTCGGTGGCGCCTGCACTGGCCAGCAGCTTGAAGGCCGAGCTGTCAAGTTCGATTGGTGCCGGCTGATATGGCTTGCCCGCGCCCGCGAATCTCAGTTGCGTACCCTTCGCCGCCAGCACGATCAGGTGCAGCGAGGTATGGCCGTGGCCTTCGGCGCGTTCAGCCAGAAAGTTGCCAATGTCACGATTGTTGAGTGGATTAATACCCTTGTATGCGTGATTTGCGCCGACCTTGACCACCAGTTTTTGCTCTTGCATGCCGAGCCGGGTTTCCAGGGTCCGCTTTAACAGCGTCAAACGTA
This sequence comes from Janthinobacterium silvisoli, assembly GCF_014200725.1. Classification (GTDB taxonomy): domain Bacteria; phylum Pseudomonadota; class Gammaproteobacteria; order Burkholderiales; family Burkholderiaceae_D; genus Janthinobacterium. Next base: position 85,339 of record NZ_JACHCL010000006.1, on the reverse strand, counting down.
AGCGGTTGGATAGGTCGCGATCGCCGGGCACTTGAGAGGCGCTTTTCTGATAGATGGCGCGGGTGGCCAGCAATGCATCGAGCAGGCCTAGCGCGGTTTTCTCTTTGGGGCCAGCAAGTAGCGGGCGCAACGAGGTCAGTTCCTCGGTTGAGGCCGATAGCATGAAGTACTCAAAGGGATTGCCGGTGGCTGCCGCCTTTTGAGACGCGACAGCTTCCATTTGACGCAAGGCTTCCAGCTTCGCGCGGGCGGCCGGATTAACCGGCTGGGCCAGCATCAGGTTGATCAGGTATTTGGCCGCACCCACGAATTCCTGATCGATGCCCCACTGCTCGAAGCGCGGTCCTGCGGCCACGGCAAAGCCGGCCAGCATCTCTGCTTCCTGGCGCATGGTGTAGAAAGCAACGGAGTCCGGATAGGTGGCGTTGAATCTGGCGATAGCAGTAACCGCGTCGGCGCCCTTGAGCATCCCTTCGAGCGCGCTCGTCACGGCTGGACCATTTTCAGCTACCAAGGTCGTGAAGCCGGCAGGGGGCAAGGCATTGAAGTAGGCGGATGAGAACTGGGCGATCTCGGCGACACCGTGATCCTCGCCGAGGAGAACGTACTGCGCCTGGCGCGAAGCCTGCAGCAGCAGTGCCGCACCGGGTCCCGATAACGTGCCTTTGTCAACAGTGATAGCGAGCCGGTTAGCTGTGAGTTTTTCAAGGACGGCGGTATCGGCGACGGCCGAATCGGCGACGCCGAGCGTCAGGGTGGCGGCAAGGAAGGCGAGACGGAAGAACATAGTAGTGTGGTCCGATCAGGGTGGTCAGTGAATGAGTCAAAAGTTTAAACTGTCGTTAGGAGCGTCGGCTTCTGGCCGTAAGCAGCGTCATCATCACAAAGCGGAGTCTTCCGGATTGACGGTGCAGAATGAACTGCCCGCATACCCAGTTCGAATGCAGTCTGTGAAATGCGTGCAAAACGGATCGCATGAAAGACGAGAGCCACGCGGCCTTGCGCTTTTTTGTACTGTCAAAGCATCCGCCAAGAACGGCACAACGCCTACAACCAAGGGACGCAACAGCGTTCAAACTGCCTCTTGGCCAATTGCCGACGTTCGCCGATTCCCTCCACTTTTGCAAGCTGTGCGTGACGAGATCAGCCGTGGCTGCATTGCCCGTGCTGCGCCTGGCTTACGTATCCGGGCAGTCCCGGCTAGTCCGGGAAGCGTTGATTCAGCGCCAAGGCCTGATCCAGATTGGCTATCAGCAATTCCACATATTGCGGGTCCAGGTGGCTCCCGCTGACTTCGCGCAGGTAGCTGACGACTCTTTCCAAGGGCCAGGCATCCTTGTAGCAACGTTTGTGCATCAGTGCGTCGAACACGTCGGCGACGGCGGCGATGCGCGCGTATTTGTGGATGTGTTCGCCGGCCAAGCCCTGCGGGTAGCCGCTGCCGTCGAATTTTTCATGGTGCTGGTGGGCGATCACGGCGGCTGCCTTCAACAGCGGGCGCTGCGAGCCGTCGAGGATGGACATGCCCACCGTCGGATGCTGTTTCATGATTTCCCATTCGGCGGCATCAAGCTTGCCCGGTTTCAGCAGCACCGCGTCGGGCGTGGAAATCTTGCCAATGTCGTGCATCGGTGCCGCGTGGCGCAGCACCATGGTTTCTTCGTCGGACATGCCGGACGCCTGCGCCAGCAGCTGGCACACTTCGGCCATGCGGCGCACGTGGTTGCCGCCTTCGTGAGAACGCGATTCGACCACGTCGCCCAGGCGCAGGATCAATTCCGCCTGGGTATCGGTGATTTCCTGGGTCAGCAGGATATTGTCGAAGGCGATCGCCACGCCCGAACAAAACACTTCCAGCAGCTGCGCGTCGAGGTCGGAAATTTCTTCCACGCCCTTGAGCACCAGCAAGGACGCCTTGCCGCTGCTGTTAGGAAAGTAGCCGACATAGGTATCGCCTTGCAGGCGCGAGATTTTATTGCTCTTGGCATCGTCCAGCTGCGACAGCAGGGCAGGGCTGAGGATGCCGTCGTCCGTATCGCCGATCTGCGCGAGGATTTCATAGTCTTGCTCGCCCGTAATCGCGCTGGCGCCGCGCAGGCGCAGCAGCATGCTCGTTTCCAGGCGCAGCAGGGCGACGACTTGCTGCAGCAGGCCGCTGGCGAAGTCGCGCAGATTACGCTGCTTGAAGATGTGGGCGGAAGCGGCGATGACGCGCTCCAGGCCTTCGCGGTAATTGAGCTGGGCCAGGCGCGCTTCCTCGACCTTCATGATGTCGCGGTAGGCGCGCAGGGCGGCAAAGGTGGTGGTGAACAGCTTGGTGCGGTCGAGCTCGGTTTTTTCCTTGTAGTCGTTGATGTCGTAATTGACGATCACACGCTCCTCGGGCGCCTGGCCGGGTTGTCCGGTGCGCAGCACGATGCGCGTAAAGCGGTTGCCCAGCTCTTCGCGCATCCAGCGCGCCACTTCCAGGCCGCTGTCTTCGCGCTCCATCACCACGTCGAGAAACACCAGCGCAATATCGTTTTCGCGTGCCAGCACCTGCTTGGCTTCTGCTCCGCTGTAGGCGTGCAGGAAGCTGAGAGCGCGGCCTTCCAGGCGGAAGCGGCTCAGTGTCAGTTCAGTGATGTCATGGATGTCCGGTTCGTCATCGACGAGCAAGACTTTCCAGGGAGGTAACTTGGGCGATGCTGAAGACAAAAAAGACATGAGGGCGAGTTCCGCTAAAAGGCATAACTGACGCAATGCAAGACGCCCTGCGCCAGGAATTCCTGTGCGCCACTACCGGCGTTGCGCGTTTTTCGGGCGCATTTTGTCGATTGTAGACTGACAGCTAAGTATTAACAACAGGCAATAATGCATGTCCTGCTGCATGTAAGGCTGAGTTTAAAAACCTTGATTTGACAGCATTTTTATTTTATCGCTTAGGCAACTATATTTTCAAGACAATACTTTATTTTGATTAATATTGCTAATGAAACTGTAAAAAAGCGTGTGTGTGGGAAATTGTGTAAGCTGACCAGAAAGATCGTAACAAGGTATGAATTTTGCAAAAAGATGGGGAAGATGCGTTTATAGTAAAGCGTAGTTTAAAGAACTGAGGTGGCATGCGTGCCACCGAATTCCTTGAAAGGGATCATCATGAACAAGAAGTTGACGCGCACCCTGTTCGCGGGCATGGTCTTGCTGGCCACCAGCGCTGCCTGGGCCGATACGCAGGTGCAGTATGACAAGCCTGATCAATTTACTGACTTGCCTTTTGACCAAAGCCAGCGTGACAGCGTCTTGAAAGACTTGACGGCGCATTTCGAGCAACTGGGCAAGAAACTGCCGGCAGGCCAAAACCTGCAGATCAACATTACTGATATCGACCTGGCCGGCCGGGAAGATCCACGCCTGCGCGGTATCAGCGATATCCGCGTCATGAATGGCCGTGTCGACTGGCCGCGTATACGCCTGCATTATGTGCTGGAACAGAATGGCAAGGTGATCAGCAGCGCCGACTCGTCCTTGTCCGACATGTCATACCTGAGCCGCATCAACCGTTATTCCAGCGGTGACCGCTTGCGCTATGAAAAATTGATGATCGATGACTGGTTCACCAATACCTTCGGCATCGATGCCCAGGCAAAGCGGTAGTCTGGCTGCCAGGCGCGCCATCTGGCCAAGGCCTGCGGTTTTAATCGACCCAGTTCACCTGTGGAAACTTGCTGCCGAAATCTTCCGGCATCGGCACCACCTGGCTGAGCTTGTAGTTGAAAAACACAAAGCCTGACTTGGCCATGGCGATCAGGGTATTGTCGCGTGGGCGCGTGATGCGGAAAGTAATGTCGCCGCCATATTTATTGAAGTCCATGACGCCCACTTCAAATAGCAGCTGGTCGCGCGCATGGGCTTCGGCGCGATAGGTGGTGGCCAGGTCGGTGACGATAATGCCGGTGCCGTCCGCTTCGATATCGCGCACGCCAAATTCAAACAGAAAGCGCGCGCGGGCTTCGGAAATCATGGAAATCATGGAATCGTTGCCGAGATGATTGCCTGCGTTGATGTCCGTCGTGCGTACAGTCAATTGCGACGAATAGCAGTATTGGTCTTCAGGAAATTCAAGTTTCAAACGGGCCATAGTATTCTCTTGAGCTAGTGCGCAAAGCGCGGCTAAAAAGTTAATTTTAGCCGGTTCCACGAATTCCATCGAAAAACACCCTGGCGCATGCCATCCCTACCATTTACTTGCGCGCAATCCGGTAAACCGTACCCGTACCACTGAGCATATATAGCTCGTTCTGGGCATCTTGGCCAAAAGATAAAATATTGCCCACATTCGTGATGCCCCAGTCCGTCACTGGCGATGCCGTGCCATTGCTGTAGCTAAAGCTTTTCAGCCAGCCGTTGCAATAATCGGAATACAGGTATTGCCCTGTCAATTCCGGCAAGGCCGTGCCGCGGTACACATAACCTCCCGTGATCGAGCAGCCACCCGCGCTGTCATGACCATAGGTGATCACGGGCAAGACCAGCCCCGCCTGGCTGCATGTGCTGCTGTTGTAGCACAAGTTGCCTTCCATGATGTTCCAGCCATAGTTGTTGCCAGCCTGGCCCACCGGGCTGACATCGACCTCTTCCACCCTGGCTTGCCCCACGTCAGCGATATACAACAGCTGGGCCGGCACGTCGAAGGCGTAGCGCCATGGATTGCGCAAGCCATAGGCCCAGATTTCGCCGCGCTGGCCAGCCGATCCGGCGAAGGGATTACCAGCCGGAATGGCGTAAGGCTGGGCCACGCTACTGTTGTTGACATCGATGCGCAGCAGTTTTCCTAACAGCACATTCGTATTTTGTGCATTGCCGGGCGGATCGCCGCCGCTGCCCCCATCGCCCGTGCCCGCATACAGATAGCCGTCCGGGCCAAAACTGAGCAGGCCGCCGTAGTGGTTGTTGAATGTGGGGTGAGCGATGGTAAGTATGGTCAGTGCGGATAAAGGATCGGCCAGGTTGGCGTTACCGGCCGACACCTGCCGCCGTTCGATGACGATATCGCCGGCCAAATTCGTGTAATAGATAAAGAAATAGCCATTGCTGGCGTATTGCGGGTGAAAGGCGATCGACAGCAGCCCCCGTTCGCCATCATTGGTGGTCAACGCGCTGATGTCGAGGAAGGGCGTGGTCAGCAGATTGCCATGGTCGACGATACGGATGCGGCCTTGACGTTCGACGATGAACAGACGGCTATCGCCTGGCGGCGCCGTGAGGAAGATGGGGGAACTCAAGCCGCTGGCGACCGGTTGCAGGGCAAGCGCCAGCGGCGTGGGCGTGGGCCCCGTGCCCGGAGGGTGGTCGTGATGTCCGCCACCGCAAGCGGCCAGCAAGCCGAGGCAGCAAACCAGTAGCAGGCAAGGCCAGCTTTGGGAACTCAAGGAAAATTGCTTGCGCATATCAGTCTCCTGCAGGAAGGACAGAATGGCGACTCGAAAGAAAGTGTGCCGTGTTCAGGGTGCGCGTTTTTTAGCCGCTAAAGTTGAGGCAGCGCAAACGAACATATAGCCTGTGCAGCCTAAATCCGATAAGCGAGCACGTCCGTGCGCTGCTGCACCGTGCGCAGCATCGGACAACTGCGCCGCGTTTTCAGACAATCGCGGCCTGCGCGCCTGTGCAGGGCGGGAAGGCGACCGATAATGGCCCTTTTCGAAACCGAGCAGGAGTTGTAGATGAAAACCAAAGCAGCCGTGGCATGGAAGGCGGGCGCGCCCTTGACCATCGAAGAAGTGGACCTGGCCGGCCCGCGCGCAGGCGAAGTGCTGGTCGAGCTGAAAGCCACCGGCATTTGCCACACGGATTACTACACCTTGTCGGGCGCCGACCCGGAAGGCTTGTTCCCTGCCATCCTGGGCCATGAAGGCGCGGGCGTGGTGGTCGATGTAGGGCCTGGTGTGACGACCTTGAAAAAGGATGATCACGTGATTCCTTTGTACACGCCGGAATGCCGCCAGTGCAAATTCTGCCTGTCGCAAAAAACCAATCTGTGCCAGGCGATCCGCTCCACGCAGGGCCGTGGCCTGATGCCGGACGCCACCAGCCGCTTTTCGCTCGATGGCAAGCCGCTGTTCCACTACATGGGCACCTCGACCTTTTCGAATTACATCGTGGTGCCGGAAATCGCGCTGGCGAAAATCCGTTCCGATGCGCCTTTCGACAAGGTCTGCTACATCGGTTGCGGCGTGACCACCGGCGTGGGCGCGGTGCTGTTTTCGGCCAAGGTCGAGGCAGGCGCCAATGTGGCCGTGTTCGGCCTGGGCGGCATCGGCCTGAACGTGATCCAGGCGGCCAAGATGGTGGGCGCCGACAAGATTATCGGTATCGATATCAACCCGGCGCGCCAGGAAATCGCCCGCAAGTTCGGCATGACGCATTTCATCAACCCGAACGAAGTGGAAAATGTCGTCGATGCTATCGTGCAACTGACCGATGGCGGCGCCGATTACTCGTTTGAATGCGTGGGCAACACGACCCTGATGCGCCAGGCGCTTGAGTGCACGCACAAGGGCTGGGGCAAATCGTTCATCATCGGCGTGGCGGCCGCTGGCCAGGAAATTTCCACGCGGCCATTCCAGCTGGTTACGGGACGTGAATGGCGCGGCTCGGCATTCGGCGGCGCGCGTGGACGCACGGATGTGCCGAAGATCGTCGACTGGTATATGGAAGGCAAACTCAACATCGATGACCTGATCACCCACCGCTTGCCGCTTGAGCGCATCAATGAAGGTTTTGACTTGATGAAGAGCGGCGAATCGATCCGCTCGGTGGTGCTGTACTAGTTCTATTGTACGAAGCGCGCAACACTTGCGCGGCTATGCGGGGCGGTCTGCTGTACTTTGGCCGCCGCCCCTGCTAGTGTCCATATATGGTTTTCATATTGTGAACGTTGCCGCGGGAGTCTACGATGTTTGCCACTGCCTATCTTTCCACCTTGCGCCGCATGCTGCCCCTCTTTGCGGCCGCTGCAGCCGGTTCCCTGATCGCCTTCTGGTTCAGCGGCGCCGCCATCCTGGCGACGCCTGCCATCTGGCTGGCGCTGCTGGCCACTTTCCTGCTGTCGGCCCTGATGTTTACGCCGCTGGCCTTGCATCGCCGGCAACTGGCGACGCGCCAGGTTCGCAGTAAAAAGTTACGCTAAAAAGTTGCGCTAAAAACTGCTTATTCCCGCCTGGTACTGGAAAAGCGTTCGCGGTAATCGCGTGGGGTAATGCCGAGTTTCTTGTGGAATAGCCGGCGCAAGCGTTCTTCGCTGTGCAAACCCGTCTGCGCGGCCACCTGTTTCAGTGACGTGACGTTATCTTCCAGCAGGCGGCGCGCCACTTCGAAGCGCGCCGTTTCGATAAATTCCGTGGGGCTGGCGCCGGTCTCGCGCTGGAATACGCGCGTGAAATTGCGCTCGCTCATGGCCAGCCTGGCCGCCAGCAGCGGTATCGTCAACGGCTGGGCCAAATGTTCCATGATCCAGCCCTGCAACTGGCGCATGCCCGGGTGCGTCGTCATCTGGCTGGCCAGGTGCACGGAAAATTGCGACTGGCCGCCTGGCCGTTTCAGATACACCACCAGGTCGCGCGCCACTTCCAGCGCGATATCGCGGCTGAAATGGTCTTCCACCAGCGCCAGGGCCAGGTCGATGCCTGCCGTGACGCCGGCCGAGGTCCACAAGTTTCCCTCGCGCACAAAAATCGCATCGGCATTCACCTTGATCTGCGGGTAGCGCTGGCGCAGGCTGTCTACCGCGCTCCAGTGTGTGGCGGCACTCTTTCCGTCCAGAATACCGGCCTCGGCCAGGAAAAAGCAGCCCGTGCACAAGGCAGCCAGGGTAGGGATGCGGGGCGCCGCCTCGGTCACCCAGGTTGCGATGGCGGGCAGTTCCTGCAACACCTCTTCCACGTTGTGGCAGCCGACGATCACGGCCAGGTCCGGCAGGCGGGTGCTATCCAAAGCTTTGCTGGCGTGCAGAGACATCAAAGTATCGGACTCGACAGGTCCAACGGTGGTCGAGACGATTTGCACGTCATAGCCGCCAGCTAACTGACGCAGGCGCAAATGGGTGTTGGCGTAGTCAAACACCTTCATGGCGCCGATAGCTTCGAGCGCCTTGAAACCGGGATAAACGATGATGTCGACGGTGCGCAGCGGCGTGTCAGTGGGGGTTTGCTTGATCATGCGATATGCGCGAGGGTAAAAAATACTGCCATAATGCAACAACAGCGAGGCCGTAGATTAGCATGGAATACTCTACCGGCGTTTTGCCCTCCCACTCATCAGATTTCCCGATACCGTGCGCATATACACTTTTCTTGCCGGCTTATTCTTCTTGCTGTGGACCGGCCTGGTCCAGGCTGCAACGCTCAATTTCAATGGCACCGATGTGACCGGTTGCAGCCGTAGCGGCTCGCAATACACTTGCGCATCATTATCACTGGCCGATACCGACGCCATCGTGATAGCCAGCGGCGCGGCCGTTACCGTCAACAGTGCATTGACGATCACCTATAACCAGGGCTTGACGATGAGCGGCAGCGCCGCCTTGACGGTCAAGGGCAACTTCGATATCACCAACGTCAATCCCAATAACCTGAGGATATCGGGTGGTAGCCTGGCGGCGCCGGGCTACACCTTCAGCATGGGCGCACAGGCGCAGACCATCAGCGCGAATATTTCCGCAGCCAGCATCAACATGGGCTCGAATAATGTCAATGTGACGGGCAGCATCAGCGCCACGGGCCAGGTGAGTATCGCTTCCGGTTCCACCATCAAGGGGCCGATCAGCGGCGACACCGTCAACATCCTGGCGGCCAATAGCCAGATCACGGGCGATATCACGGCGGTCACTGCCATCACTGTCGGTTCGGGCAGCCAGGTCAAGGGCAACCTGACCGCGCCCACCGTCAACCTGCAGGCATCCAGCCTGTCCGTCACGGGCAATGTGAAGGCCTTGAATTCCTTGACGATTGCTTCTGGTAATAACATCAAGGGCAATGTGGAGGGCGGCAACGTCACCCTCAATGATTCGAACGCTTACATCACCGGCAATGCCCTGGTCGACCATATCACCCTGGGCTGGCAGGGCCGGGTACAGCAAACCATCACTTGCAAAGCCTATACGCCAGCCAACCCCTGCAGCTGCGTGACGAATAACAGCGGTTATGCCTACACCGACCCATTGGGACCGAAATGCGGCGCCGGCACCCAGGCCGGGCCCGACCATTTCCAGATCACGCATCCGCCCACGGCGCTGACGTGCTCGCCTGCACCCGTCACCGTGACGGCTTGCGCCGATGCGGCGTGCAGCACTGTCTATACGGGCGCCGCCCAAGTGACGCTGACGCCCGGCGGCGCCACGGCGCAAATCAATGCCAGCACGCCGGCGACGGGCATTGCCACCTCCAGCGTGTCGCAGACCACGCCTGCCAGCAATGTCTTGATAGGGCTGAGCAGTACGCCGGCCACCACTGGCGCGCTGGTGTGCAAGAGCAGCGTGGACAACAGCACGACGAATTGCAGGATGGCTTTTGTCAGCAGCGCCTTGCAGGTCAGTGGCGCGCCCCGTTATGCTGAACAGGACGACGGTACGGCCGCCATCAGCATCAGCGCCCTGCAAGCGTCGTCGTCGAATCCGAATGCCTGCGTGCCCCTGTTTGCCGGACAGAACAAGACGATCACCTTGAAGTGCAGTTATGCCGACCCGTCTTCAGGAACCTTGCCTGCGCGCATCAGGGATGCGAATGGCAATCTGATACCGCTCGGTGTCAATGCCGGCAGCGCCTGTAGCGGGGCCGGTGCGCCTGTCAGCCTGGCATTCAACGCCAATGGCGTCGCCACGCCATCGATGCTGTATGCGGACGTGGGCACCCTGGGCTTGAGCGCCACCTATGCTTCCACCAGCGGCAGCGATAGCGGCTTGACGATGACGGGCAGCGGCAATGTCATCGTGGCGCCGAAAAGTTTTGCCTTCAGCGCCATCGCCACGCCGCAGCGCTCGGGCCTGGCCGTGACGCCCGTGTCGCCAGCCACCGTCATCAATGTGTCCGCCTTGAATGCGTTGAACAAGGTGACAGCCAATTTTGGCCACGAATCGGTCACGCAGGCGGTGAGCCTGGACCGTCTGTTGGTGTCGCCAGTTTTTTCGGGTAACAATAATCCTCCCGTCGTGGGCAGTGTGCTGTTTGCAAACAATGGCAATGGCGTGGGCACGGCCAGTGGCCTGAGCTGGCCGGAAACGGGCACTATCCAATTTACGGCCAACTTGAGCGCTTACCAGGGCGCCGCTTTACCGGCCACCGGCAATAGCGCCAACGTGCAGTTTATTCCCCACCATTTCATCACCGAAACTGTCGGTACGCCGCCCATGGCATGCCAGTCGCCCTTGAACTGCGTCGGCTCGCCAGCGGGTTTTGTGTATTCCGGCCAGCCATTGAACTTGCGGATCACGGCGCAAAATGCGCTTAACGGCACCACCGCCAATTACGACGGGCGCGACAGCAGCTTGACGGCCAAGGTGAATTTGCAAGGCTACGATGCGGCCAGCGGCACGATGGCTTTTCCACCAAGCAACCCCAGTGGCAGCCGCTTGACCGATGGCAGCACCGCACAAAATACGGTGACCGGCATCGCGCCAGCCAGCTTTACGGCGGGCATTGCCAACACACAAATCGCTTACCGTTTTCCTGGTGCTTATGCCGTGCCCGCTGGCACTACAGCGCTGGCGCCGCCCACGGACGTGCTGTTTCGCGCCACCACCACGTATTCGAATGGCATGGGGGTGAGTTCATCCTCGGTTTCAGCGCCTGCGTTTCCTTCGGGCGGGGGCGGTGTGGAAGCGAAGCTGACGGTGGTGACGGGCCGCATCATGGTGCCCAATAGCTATGGTTCGGAGCGCTTGCCTATCCGCTTGCCGGTGCAAGTGCAGTACTGGGATGGCGGCTGGAAAACCACTACCTCGGACAGCGTCAGCAGTTTTACCCAGGCGGCGGTGATCCTGGTCAATTGCAGCAAAGGTTTGGCGTCCAGCGGCAATAGCTGCAATGGCGCCGTCAAGGCGGCGCAGGGTACGTACACCGTCAGCACGGGTGTCTTGCCGCTGCCGAATGGGCAACTGGTGTTGCTGGCGCCTGGTCTGGCGGGCAGTGTCGATGTATCGGTGGGCGGCTTTCCTTATCTGCCCAGCACCATCGGCCGCGCCGTTTTCGGCGTCTATAAATCGGGGCCGGTGATTTATTTGCGAGAGATGTATTAACAAGCCATCAAGCTAAAAGGGCGGGCAGCGCAGACTCGGAAAAAACGCAGTAACATGCTTTCCGCGTTATGCATTCTTCCCTCACCTGAATGGACACCCTATGAGCACAACTTCGCAGTGGATCGACATCGCCAGCCCGAATGGCAGCTTCCAGGCTTACCTGGCCGTGCCGCATATCGGCAAAGGCCCCGGCATCATCCTGTTGCAGGAAATTTTTGGCGTCAACGAGCATATCCGCGCCGTGGCTGACCAGTACGCCGCCGATGGCTACGTGGTGCTGGTGCCGGACCTGTTCTGGCGCGAAGGCGCGCACATCGAGCTGGGCTACGAGGAAGCGGGCTGGAAACGCGCCCTCGAACTGATGCAGGCTACTGACAATGAGCACGCACTGGAAGACATCACGGCCACCGTTGCCGCTCTGCGCGCGCGCCCTGAAGTGGAAGGCAAGATCGCCTCGATCGGCTATTGCTTCGGCGGCCGTTTGTCCTACCGCACGGCTGCTGCCGGCCTTGTCGATGCAGCGATCGCCTATTATGGCGGCGGCATCCAGAACCAGCTGAGCCTGGCAGACCAGATCAAGGTGCCGCTGCTGATGCATTTCGGCGGCCAGGACAGCCATATTCCGCCAGAAGCCGTGCAACAGATCGCCCAGCGCTTTGAAGACCGTGAAGAGGTGGAAATCCATATCTATCCGGGCGCGGAGCACGGTTTCAACTGCACCCACCGCTCCAGCTACCACCAGCGCGCAGCCACCCAGGCGCATGGCAATTCGCTGATCTTCCTGTCGGAAAACCTGTAATCGATTGTTGAAAAAGCGGGCAGCAAGCGCTGTCCCTTGAGCAGCAAAGCCGCACGGGCGCTACAATAGCGCCTGTGCCGGGCCTCCCCGGCAGGCGGGCACGGCGCTACGTAAAAGCGCCCCGCAAACCCAGACTAGGATGTTGAATTAAAGATGGCCCAAGTAATTGTTTCTGTGACATTGGCGGCAAGCGCCGAAAGAGTGTGGGATTTTATTGGCGGCTTCCAGTCGCTGGCTGAATGGTCAAGCTCGATCAAGACCAGTTTGGCGGAGCAGGGCGGCCGGGTGCGCCGCTTGAAGACCACGGACGGCGCCATCATCGCCGAACGTCTGCAAAGCTTCAGCGAAGCAGACAAGAGTTATAGCTACACCATCGTATCGGGACCGATTCCCGTCAAGAATTACCGCTCCACCCTGCGCGTTACCGGCGAACCGGGCGCAGCCTCGTGCGTGGCCGAATGGTCCAGCGAATTTGACGCAGCCGAAGGCGTGGAAGACGTCATGATCGCCGCATTTCAACATTTGTATGAAACGGCCTTCGTTGACCTCAAGCGCATTATGGCAATCTAAACAACAAGGGCAGCTCCTGGAGCTGCCCTTGTTGTTTTAGCGCTTCACCTTGCCAAACGCCTCACCCTTGTTCCAGGTCGGCATGGTCTTGTCGTTGGCCACTTCATAACCGAGGTTCAGGGTAAATTGCGCCTGCTGCACCATGCCCGACAAATCCCAAGCGGGATTGTATTCATCGGTCACCTGGTGATATACCTTCTTGAAGGCCACCATGCGCTCGCTAGATGCTTTCGGATCTTTTACGAAATCAAAGTAACCGTCGCCGGAGAACACGGCCGAGCCCACGTTGAAGGCGGGCACACCAGCCTTGGCAAAGCTGAAATGGTCGGCACGGAAGTAAGCGCCCGACAAATCGGGAATCGCTGGCGCCAGGCGCAGGCCCATGCGCTTGGCGACCTTGCCGGCGCTGGCATACAGGCTGCTGCGCTCGGCACCGGCCACGCCGATGTCGCGCGTCTTGCCGACAAAGTTCATGCTGTCCAGATTCAGGTCGGCAGCGGTTTTGTCCAGCGGCCACAGCGGCGAGCGTACCCAGGCCGTGCTGCCCAGCATGCCGGTTTCTTCGCCGGCCGGCCACAGGAAGATTTGCGTGCGGCGCGCCGGTTGCTTCACGGCTACTTGCGCCATGGCCAGCAAGGCCGCCGCGCCCGAGGCGTTGTCGACTGCGCCGTTATAAATGTGGTCAGTCTTGTCGCCGCGCGCCTGGCCGCCTTCATCGATGCCCAGGTGATCCCAGTGGGCTGAATAAATCACCGCTTCGTCTTTCAGCTTCGGATCGGTGCCCGGCACGATGCCGGCCACATTGAATTGCTCGATGCTGCGGATCTTGCTGTCGAGCTTGACTTGCACGGTGGCGTTCAGGGCGACGGGCTGGAATTCGCGCGTTTCGGCCTTGGTGCGCAGGGCGTCCAGGTCCTGGCCGGCCGCCTGGAACAGTTCGCGGGCCGTGTCTTCCTGCAGCCAGCCTTCGAAGGCATTGCCGGCGCCTGCCAGGTTGAAGCGTTCATGGCTGAAGCCGTTTGCAGGCACACTCCATGGGTAGGACGCCGATTCCGTGGTGTGGATCAGCAATACCCCAGCCGCACCCTGGCGCAGCGCTTCCTCGTATTTGTAGACCCAGCGGCCATAATACGTGAGCGACTTGCCGGCAAAGCGGTTCGGCTCGGCCGCCGTCGGTTGCGGGTCGTTGACCATCATCACCAGCAGCTTGCCCTTGACGTCGATGCCCTTGAAGTCATCCCATTGCTCTTCGGGCGCGCGGATGCCGTAGCCGACAAACACCACCGATGCGTCGAAGACCACTTTTTCCTGGCCATTCGAAGCGCCATACACGATGCCCTTGCCAACCACGGGCGAGAAAGTCTTGCCGCCAGCCGTGAAGCTGACCGTACTGTCAGGCAAGGCCTTGCTGCCAACGATCTTCAAACCCTGGCGATAGGTGCCATCTTTCAATGGTTGCAGGCCGATCAGGGCTGCCTGGGTTTCCAGGTAGCGCACCGCCAGGTCGCCGCCGCGCTGGCCCGTGCCACGGCCCTCCAGCAAGTCGTCCGCCAGGAATGATAGATGGGCGCGCAGCGGCGCCTCGGCGACGACGGGCAGGGACTGGGCATGGGCGTAACTGCTGAGTAAAGCGATGCCGGCAGCGAGGGCAAGGGAAGAACGCATGAAGACTCCAAAAGTGAAAACGGGAAGGCGATGCCGGGATCAAGGTCTGGCATCAGCGGCAATCTTACTCTACCGCAAGCGGCGGCGCGAGGCGTGCGGCGCGGCTGCAACGATCCGGGCCACAATGCAGGCTGGCCGCCAGCCGGCTGGCCCCAGCACAGGGAGTGTCACCATGAGCGCAGCAGAGAGCCACCATCATTCCGGCAATACCGTGCAGACCGCCGACGGTAGCTTGATTTACTACAAGGACTGGGGCAGTGGCGCGCCCGTCGTCTTCAGCCACGGCTGGCCCTTGTCGTCCGACGCCTGGGAAGACCAGATGTTTTTCCTCGCTGAGCACGGCTACCGCGTCATCGCGCATGACCGGCGTGGCCATGGCCGTTCCAGCCAGCCTTTCCAGGGCAATACCATGGATACCTATGCCGACGACCTGGCCACCCTGATCGATGCGCTGGACTTGCAGGGCGCTACTCTGGTCGGGCATTCCACGGGTGGTGGCGAAGTGGCGCGCTATATCGGCCGCCACGGTACGGACCGTTTGGCTGGCGCGGTGCTGGTGGGTGCCGTGCCGCCATTGATGCTGAAGACGGACAGCAACCCGGTGGGCTTGCCGCTATCGGCCTTCGACGATATCCGCGCTGGCGTGCACAAGGACCGCAGCCAGTTCTTCCGCGATTTGAGCGAGGCGTTTTATGGCTACAACCGGCCCGGCGCCCAGGTGTCGCAAGGCGTGCGCGACAGTTTCTGGCGGCAAGGCATGCAGGCGGGCATGCCGGCCGCTTACTTGTGCATCAAGCAATTTTCTGAAACGGATTTCACGCCGGACCTGGCCAGGTTTGACGTGCCGACCCTGGTGATCCATGGCGACGATGACCAGATCGTGCCGATTGCCGCCTCAGCCAGGCGCACTGCGGAATTGATTATTGGCAGCAAGCTGCTGGTGTATGCGGGCGCCCCGCATGGCCTGGCAACCACACACAAGGATAGATTGAACCAGGACTTGCTGGCTTTTTTGTCCAACCCTGGCGCAACGTAATGTCCGGGCCGGCAGGTTTGCCAAATATCTTGCAAAAGATTCAATATTGACACGATATTGCACCAATTACGTGCGGATCGCCGATTTTTCTGCGTTTTAAGACGCAAAAAACGGCGTTATCCGGCTGGCATCCACCCGGTATGCTCCAGTAAAGAGTAAACTAGAGGATACACTCTTTCGCATTGGGCGATTCGAGCGAACTTGTGAGTGATTTCATGTCTGATACACCAATTTCCTTATTTTCCGACCTTAACCTGAGCGAGCCGCTGGTTCGCGCGCTCAAGGATGTCGGTTACGAAACACCGTCGCCTATCCAGGCGGCCACGATTCCATTATTGCTCGCCAACCGCGACGTGCTGGGCCAGGCGCAAACGGGTACCGGTAAAACCGCTGCCTTCGCCTTGCCTATCCTGTCGCGCATCGATCTGAAACAAAGCTCACCGCAAGCCCTGGTGCTGGCCCCGACGCGCGAACTGGCGATCCAGGTCGCTGAAGCGTTCCAGGTCTACGCCGCCCACATCCCTGGTTTCCACGTGCTGCCGATCTACGGCGGCCAAAGCTATGGTCCGCAATTGTCGGCGCTGCGCCGTGGCGTGCACGTCGTTGTCGGCACGCCAGGCCGCGTCATCGATCACCTGGACAAAGGTTCGCTGGACCTGTCCAAGCTGAAAACCCTGGTGCTGGACGAAGCCGATGAAATGCTGCGCATGGGCTTTATCGACGATGTTGAACGCATCTTGCAAGAAACGCCGGAAGGCCATCAAACGGCCCTGTTCTCGGCCACCATGCCGTCCGTCATCAAACGCATTGCCACCACCTATCTGAACCAGCCGGCCGAAGTCACGGTCGCTGCCAAGACCGGTACGGCCGACAATATCCGCCAGCGCTACTGGCTGGTGTCGGGCATGCACAAGCTCGATGCACTGACCCGTATCCTGGAAGCGGAAGCGTTTGACGGCATGATCATCTTTGCCCGCACCAAGCTGGGCACGGAAGAGCTGGCTGGCAAGCTGCAGGCACGCGGTTTCTCGGCGGCTGCCATCAATGGCGATATCCAGCAAGCCCAGCGCGAGCGTACGATCCAGCAGTTGAAAGACGGCAAGATCGACATCCTGGTGGCGACCGACGTGGCCGCCCGTGGCCTGGACGTCGAGCGCATCAGCCACGTGGTCAACTATGACGTGCCGCACGATCCGGAAAGCTATACCCACCGTATCGGCCGCACCGGCCGCGCCGGCCGCAGCGGCGAAGCGATTTTGTTCATCACCCCGCGTGAAAAGAACTTGCTCAAATCCATAGAACGCGCCACGCGCCAGCCGATCGGCATGCTGGAATTGCCGACCATTCAGGCTGTCAATGACGTGCGTATCGCCAAGTTCAAGGAACAGATCACGGAAACCCTGGCCTTGGGTGAACTGGAACAATTCCAGTCGCTGATCGAAGACTACGAGCGCGAGCAAAACATTCCTGCCATCGAAATCGCCGCCGCCCTGGCGAAGATGGCACGCGGCAATGTGCCCTTGCTGCTGGACAAGAACAAGCAGCGCGAGCAAAGCACCTGGCAAGACGACCGTCCAGTACGCCAAGACCGTTTTGACCGTCCTGAGCGCAATGACCGCTTTGAGCGTAACGACCGCTTTGAACGTGGCGAGCGCAGCGAGCGTCCAGCCTTCCCGAAAAAGGAACGCATCTCGCGTCCTGCTGACGCCGGCATGCAAACTTTCCGCATCGAAGTGGGCCATCAGCATGGCGTAAAGCCTGGCAACATCGTGGGCGCCATCGCCAATGAAGCGGGCATCGATTCGAAAAATATCGGCCGCATCGAAATTTATGACGATTACAGCGTCCTCGATTTGCCCGATAGCATGCCGAAAGAATTGCTGGATCAGCTGAAATCCGTCTGGGTTGCAGGTCAGCAGTTGCGCATCAGCCGTGACGGCGACGCACCGGACCTGGCGCCAGCGAGCCCGCGCAAGGCCGCCAAGGCTGCGCCAGCCGCCGCACCGGACGCAGCGTTTGACGCCGCGCCACGGGCACCGAAGAAAGAACGTTCACGTCCAGGCGTGACGGCGTACCGCATCGAAGTGGGCCGTCAACACGCTGTAACGCCAAGCAACATCGTGGGCGCCATCGCCAACGAAGCAAATCTGGAAGCCAAGCTGATCGGCCGTATCGATATCTATGACAACTTCAGCATCCTGGATATGCCGGAAGGCATGCCACCGGAGATCCTCGACCACCTGAAAACGGTCGTCGTCTCGGGCCAGAAACTGCGTATCAGCCTCGATGACGGCACCACGGAGCGCAAGCCTGAGCCACCGCGTCACAAGGCGCCGCGCAAGTTCAAGTAACAGCAGCCTCACAGGCGTCTCCCCGGCGCCTGTGTCTCGGATTCGAGACAACTGTGTACCTGGCGTGATCACGCCAGGTATTTATTTTCCCGCAAGAAACACTTCTCCATCTTCCGTTACCATTGCTGAAGACAGCCCCATACCGATTCCGTATGCGTCCGCATGCTCCATCTTTTACCCTGCGCTTTTCCCTGATTTAACAATGACTTGAACGATAAATAATATTTAAATAATTCCGATACTAAAACTCAGTCATTTATTTTCATTTTAATAAAGTCAATTAAATTGAATTAAAGTAAATATTAAAAGATAGCGAAATTAACTTTTATTATATTGTTTGATGGGCGTCATATCCTCTGCGGCAGCATCTGGCAGGTGCTTGATGTGGTATATTGTTTTTATGTTTTTGTTATGCTAGTCGAGAAAAATAGAGGAGCGACAATGCGGGTCAACACGCCTATTACGCAAAATGAATACGTATTAAATGAAGGCATGACGATTGTTTCCACTACGGATTTACAGGGAAACATTAATTATGCGAATCAGTATTTCATTGAAGTCAGCGGATTTTCAGAAATGGAATTGCTGGGTGCACCCCAGAACATTTTGCGCCACCCCGATATGCCGGCCGAAGCCTTTGCCGACCTGTGGGAAACCATCAAGAATGGCATGCCGTGGACGGGCATGGTCAAGAACCGCTGCAAGAATGGCGATTTCTATTGGGTGCTGGCCAATATCACCCCCGTGATTGAAAACGGCCGCCCGATCGGCTATATGTCCGTGCGCACCAAGCCCACGCGCGAGCAGATCAACGAGGCGGCAGCCCTGTACAAGGGTTTTAAAGAGGGTAATACGGCCAATCTGGCGATCCGCAATGGCCGACTCGTGCGCCAAGGCTGGGCTGCCAGGCTGGTCGAATGGCGCAAGCTGAGCCTGCCGCAGGATATTGCCTTGCATTGCGTGATCTTTGGCCTGATCCTGGTCATCCTCGGTTGCGCCGTGTGGAATATTGATGGCGATACCAGCACGGCCACGCGCAGCTGGCTCAGCGGTGCGGCTGCCGTAGGCGTGGCGCTGGCCCTGTATTTCTGGTCGCACTTGCACAATTCGCTGGCAGCACCCTTGAACGATGCCATCACGGTGGCGCGCAAGATGGCCGGTGGCGACTTGACGGGCACCATCGAGCACGTGCGCGACGATGATATGGGTCAATTGATGGCGGCCTTGCGCCAGACAAATATCAACTTGCACAGCATCATCGGCGATGTGCGCGCCAATTTCGAGGATATCCGCATCACCACGGCGGAAATTGCCACTGGCAATATGGACCTGTCCAGCCGTACGGAGTCGCAGGCGTCCAGCCTGGAACAGACGGCAGCCAGCATGGAAGAGCTGACCTCGACCGTGCAAAACAGCGCCGAGCACGTGGCCATGGCCAATGACCTGGCGCAACAAGCATCGGGCATCGCGGCCAAGGGCGGTACCATCGTGACGGAAGTGGTCACCACCATGGATGAGATCAGCAGTTCCTCGCGCAAGATTCTCGACATCATCGGCTTGATCGACGGCATCGCTTTCCAGACCAATATCCTGGCCTTGAACGCCGCCGTCGAAGCGGCGCGCGCCGGTGAGCATGGCCGCGGCTTCGCGGTGGTGGCCGGTGAAGTGCGCAGCCTGGCCCAGCGCTCGGCCACGGCTGCCAAGGAAGTCAAGCACCTGATCGACCATTCGATCGCCACCGTCAATGCGGGCACCGAGCTGACCAGCAATGCGGGCGCGACCATGACGGAAGTGATCGCCTCCGTGGCCCGCGTGACGGAAGTCATGGACGAGATTTCCTCGACCACGCGCGAGCAGAACCAGGGCATCGGCCAGGTCAACCAAGCCGTGATCCACATGGATGGCATCACCCAGCAAAACGCTGCGCTGGTGGAAGAAGCGGCGGCAGCGGCCACCAACCTGGCGCAGCGCACTGACAGCGTGGCCAAGTCGATCGGCATCTTTAAATTGAAATCTTCACCGAAGCGCAAGAGTGCGGGTGTTGGGCGTGGGGTTGGTGTGGGGACGCGGGCTTTGCTTAAGGCGAGGTAATTAGAAAGGCCAGTCACTTCGTGAACGCGATACGTTCCATTCGAACGTATCGCCCCGTCGGAACTCGGCGTCCCCGTCTGACCCCACAGTTATTTCCCCGCCTGATACACTTCCCCGCTGCGCACCTGCTTCACCACCCCATCTTCCCCAAACAAAATCACAAACTCGCCCTGCGCACCGGATTGCGTCGGGTAGGTGTACATCCACACTTCATTACCGCTATCGAAACGAATGGTCGTGCTGTCGCCCAGGGCCGTGCGCACCTGCTGCTTGCTGGCGCCTATCTGCACCGTCTGTTCCAACGTTGCGTACGGCACATTTTTGCTCGCCTGCAAGGCGCGCGTGCCCGAGCAGGCGGTGAGCGTGACTAACAGCAATAGACTCAGCCACTTCATGGCGCCACCTCGTCCATATAGTGCAATTCCAGCAAGCTGTCGTCGGGCCAGCTGGCGTCCCACAGGGGGGCGTAATAGCTGTGGTCCAACAAGACCTGGCAATCGCAATAGGGCAGCGACGCGGGTGTCTGTTCGCCGCCCGCGTACAGCATTTTGAAGGGCAATGCGAGCCTGCGCTCGCCATGCACCAACGTGACGCCGAACAGGGGCCGGTCCGCGAAAAACAGGTAGTTGCCATCGGGCTGGTTACACACCTTGTCGGTGCTGTACAGCATGCTCGACAGCCAGGCGATGATTTGCGGGTCATTCGAGATCAAGCCCGAATCCATGCCGGCGCGGCATTCCAGGCGCAAGTCGCCCAGGCGCCGCGTATCGGGCGGCAAGCCCGGCGTGATCACTTGCGCACGCCAGCTCATGGTGCTGGCCTTGCGGTTGGCGAGCAATACGGCGTCTTCGCGCAAGGCCTGTTGATTGCGCACGGGCGCAAAACTATTGTCGGCAGCCAGGGGCAGCGGCACGCTGACGGTGTCGCCGGCGATGCGCAACTGTACGCCGCGCATGTCCATGTCGGGCTGGCGCGGCAGCAGACGAAAGCGCAGGCTGGCTTGCGGCGCCAGCGCATGGTCGCGCTCAAAGCGGTCCACTCCCAACATCATCTTGCGGTAGGACTTGTCGACCGGGTCGCGCGTGGCGTCCACCTTGACTTGCTGTACTTGTTGCGTGGGCGCAGTTTGCGCCAGCGCAATCGTGCTGTGGAGCAGTGAGCCAAATAGCAGTGAAAGGAGGGCGCGCATGGGGCCATGCTACGCTGTTTCGCCCAGCCGCCACGCACGAATGATGCCGGCAGCTCAGTATTCGGTCGATTTGCGGGCGTCACCGCGCACCTGCTCGGCCGGGTATTTCAAGCGATTGAGTTCCATCTTTTCCAGCACGGCCGCATGCAGGTCGACGCCGCTCTTGTCGGCCAGGCGCACCAGGTACATCAGCACATCGGCCAGTTCATGGCGTATGCCCGTGCGTTTCGCCTCGTCCAGTTCCGCGTCGGCACCGGTTGGCAGCCACTGGTAATGTTCCACCAGTTCCGCCACTTCCACCGACAGTGCCATGGCCAGGTTCTTTGGCGTATGGAACTGGTCCCAGTCACGCTCATCGGCGAAGCTGCGCAGGCGGGTGCGGATGTCGAGCAGGCTGTCAGCAGGCGTACTCATGCTGCCAGCGCCAGAGGTTTTTCCATGAAGACACTGAACGGATCGTCCGGATAGTCGCCGTAGGGTCCGCGCCGCTGGTAGCCGTGCCGGGCATACAGGGCGATGGCTTCAGGCTGGTGAATGCCCGTTTCCAGTGTCAGCAAACGGCAGCCACGCGCCAGCGCCTTGTCTTCCAGCAAGGCCAGCAGACGCTTGGCCAGGCCCAGGCCGCGGCTGTCCGGGTGCACATACATGCGCTTGATTTCACCAAATTCAGGCGTGACGACGATGGCGCCGCAGGCGCGCGCCACGCCTTGACCATCGCGCGCGACAGCAAACAGCAGGGTGTCCGTTGGCAATGAGGCCAGGTCCAGCGAGTACACAGACTCGGCCGGATACAGGCTTTGCTGGTAGGCGTCCAGTTCGGCGATCAGGGCTAAGACATCGGCTTGTTGTGGCGATTCAAGATGGATTTGCATGGAGAAAGTACATAAAGTGTAATTCCCCCATGGTATCACTGCGGCTTCTGCAGCCGCATCGACAGGCCGATCGGTGACATCACAAAGCCCATCAATTCCTGCGCCTCGCCACCATCGGGCGTATCGACCCCGGCGATGTCGAAACTGCCCAGCAGCATGGCCATCGCGATCTTGATTTCCAGCAAGGCCAGATAGCGGCCGGGACAGGTGCGCAGGCCCGAACCGAAAGGCATGGCCGCCCGTTTATTGTTGGTTTCCTGTTCGCCCTCGGCCAGCCATCGCTCGGGCTTGAATGCTTGCGCGTCAGCAAAGTGCGTATCGGATACCGTATCGTGGCGCATCAGGCAGCAGATCATGGTGCCGGCCGGGATGGCGATGTCGGCGATGACGGTGTCGCGCAGCGCTTCGAGTGGAATATACGGCGCCACCGGTTTCAAGCGCATCGCTTCGCTGGCGCAGGCGCCCAGATAGTCCAGGCTATCCATTTGCTCGATCGTGAATGCGGAAACATCGGGCGCCAGGCTGCGCACTTCTGCGCGCGCCTTGGCCAAGGCTTGCGGATTGCGCTGCAACAGATACAGCATCCATGAAATCGTATTGGCCGTCGTGTCTTCACCTGCCAGCAGGATGGTCAGCACATTGCCCGCCACATTGCCATCGTTGACGCCGCTGTCTTTTTCATCGGCGGCCACTATCATCGCTTCGAGCAGATTGGGCGGACGCTCGCGGCGCGACGGGTCTTGCGCCATGCGGGTCCGTGCCTGTGCTATCAGATCGGCTATCGCCAGCTTCAGGGCCGCCATGTCACGGTCCAGGCGGTGGTCGCGCGGCAGCTTGACGTAGCGCCAGTAGGGCACAAGCGACAGGCTGCGCCGCGCCACGGCAGGCAAAATGGCATCCAGGTGGCGCTGGATCACGTCGTCGCCCGCTTCCAGGGTATTGACCTTGGTGCCGAAGGCCAGGCCGGCGATGATGTCGACCGTGTAGCGCTTTAAATCGTCATCGAGGTTGATGGCCTGGCCGCGCGTGGCCGCACTTGCCCAGCGACGCTGCAGGCGCTGCGCCACCGTCACCAGCGAGGGAAAATACGCCTTGATCGCGCCGGGCGCCATGCCGGCCATGACCATGCGCCGCTGGTTGCGCCAGGCGGCGCCTTCAGCCAGGAACACGCCAGGCTGGCTACCCATTTCTTCGGCCACGATAACGCTGCTGAGCGGCCGGCGAAAACCATCGGGGCGGTCGCGCAATATGGCGGTTATTGCCTCGCTATCGGAGACCACCAGCATCAATTGCGGACCAAACCAGGCGCGCACGAAGGGACCATAGCGCCGTGCCCAGCCTTCCATATCGAGGTGGATGCGCGGCAGTTTGACTTGCAGGCTATTGCCGATAAAGGGCAGGGCCCGAGGCCCCGGCAATTGGCGGATCTGGCGCAGCGGACGTACGTTCGATGGTGTAGCGGTATGATCGAGTGGCGGCATGGCTTGCTCCAATGGTAACGATGCAGTGACGATGCGGTGCTGAGGATGGCATCACTGTACCCGCCGTGGGTTGCCGCGTATTGAACGTTTACGACATCATTACCGGTATTTTTTTGGTGTTACAAATTTCGCCACTATCTGTACAATATACGCCATGCCGACTGCCTCGAAAATCGCCGCCACACCGAGCACGCGCCTGATTGCACCGCGCCTGGCGCTGGCGTCCTGCGTGCGCGCCATCGTCGTGCGCGACACCACCGGCTGTTCTCTCTTGCCACCCGCGCAGCGCCTGAACCGTTTTCCTTCCGTGCCCATGTGTTGCATCGTCTGGACTATCGCGGGCGAGCTGGAGGCGGCCGGACCTGGCCTGTCGCTGGCGGACGTACGCATGCCGCCCGCCTTGTTCGGCGGCCCCCGCTCGTATCCGCTGGTCAGCTACAACCCCGGTCCTGTGCACTCGTTCGTGGTGATGTTTTATCCGGCCGCCTTATATGCGTTGACGGGCGTGTCGATGGATGCATTGCTGGACCAGTTTCTCCCGCTCGAGAGCGTGTTCGACGCCGACTGGCAGGTGCTGTCCGATGCCATTTTGGCCGCGCCCGACGATGAGACCCGCATCCGTCTGCTGGAAGCTTTTCTGGCGCCGCGCTGGCAAGCGGTCCGCAAGGCTGGAGACCATCCGGCCGGCGCCATGCACGACTGGGTGCGCCGCCTGGGTGTGCAGGCTGCATCGACAGGATTGACCAGCAGTGCGCGCAATGTCGAGCGCCGCATCAAGGCCTGGGCCGGCCAGCCCATGCGCACCTTGCGCCGTATGCGCCGCGCAGAACAGGTATTCCTCGACGAGCGCGAAGCCATCTTGCAGGGCACGGTGTCATGGACCGAAGTGGCCGCCAGCGGCGGTTATGCCGACCAGGCCCATTTCTGCCGCGAGACGCGTGAAATCACCGGCTTGACGCCGACCGAGCTGACGCGGGCCATGCGCGAGGACGAAAGCTACTGGATCTACAGGATTTGGAGTTAAGCGGATATTTTATTCCGCGTAGACCTCACCCTTGCTGAGCGTGATTTGATGGTGGCACGCGCCGGGCGCCATCATGGGAAAGCAGTTTTCCTCGCCATGCACGCGCACGTCGAGAAAATACGGACCATCCGTCGCCAGGCACTCGGCCAGTGCCGCGTCGAGGCCGGCGCGGTGTTCCACCGTACGCGCTTGCCAGCCGAAGGCGCGCGCCAGGGCGACGAAATCAGGCAGCGCTTCCGTGTAGCTGTGGCTATAGCGTCCACCATGTATCAGTTCCTGCCACTGGCGCACCATGCCCATGTAGCCATTGTTCGACAACACCACTTTGACGGGCAGGCGATGCTGCACGGCGGTCGCCAGTTCCTGGATATTCATCAGGATCGATGCATCGCCGCTGACGCACACCACCGTTTTATCGGGATGGGCGATCTGCGCGCCGATGGCGGCCGGCAGGCCGTAACCCATGGTGCCAGCGCCGCCTGACGTGAGCCAGCGGCCGGGCCGCTCGAAGCGCAAATGCTGGGCCGCCCACATCTGGTGCTGGCCCACGTCGGTGGCGACGATGGCGTCGTGACCATCGAGTGCCGCCTGCAGGCGCTGCATCAAGGCTTGCGGCGCAATCACGTCCGGTGTGTCCCAGAACGCCAGGCTGTTCTGCGCGCGCCAGCCATCGATGCGGCGCCACCAGGCGGATAAATCCTGCCTGGCCTGGCTTTGCAAGGCGCCCATCAGCGCCGCCAGCACGGGCGCGCAATCGCCGCGCAAGGCCACATCGGCCTGCACCACCTTGCCGATCGATGCCGGATCGATATCGACGTGGATGACTTGCGCGTGGGGACTGAAGGCATCGAGCTTGCCCGTGACCCGGTCGTCGAAACGGGCGCCCACGCAGACGATCAGGTCCGCATGGTGCATGGCGAGATTCGCTTCCAGGGTGCCGTGCATGCCCAGCATGCCCAGGAAAGCAGGATGCGAAGCGGGGAAGGCGCCCAGGCCCAGCAGGGTCAAGGTGCATGGCGCGCCGGCCATGGCGGCCAGCGCCTGGAACAGCGCGCAGGCGGGGCCGCCCGAATTGATCAAGCCACCACCGCCGTAAAACACGGGCTGGCGCGCGCTGGCGATCAGGCTGGCGGCGCGCTCGATATCGGCTTGTTCGGGCAGGCGTGCCGGCTCCGGTGTTGCCGGAACTGGCGGGGCGCCATGCACGGGCGCCAGTTGCAGATCCTTGGGGAAATCGATCAGCACGGGGCCGGGCCGGCCTTGTGTCGCCTGCGCAAACGCCGCTTGCACCACGGCTGCTACTTCTTCGGCGTCGCGGATTTGCCGGTTCCATTTGGTGACGGGGCGCGAAATGCCCAGCGCGTCGCATTCCTGGAAGGCGCTGGTGCCGATGGATGTTGTTGCCACCTGGCCGCTGATGCAGATGAGGGGGATCGAATCGCACAGCGCGTCGAGCAGGCCGGTGGTGGTGTTGCTCATGCCGGGGCCGGACGTGACGAACACCACGCCTGGCCGGCCCGTGCTGCGCGCATAGCCTTCTGCGGCATGCACGGCCGCCTGTTCGTGTCGCACCAGCACGTGGCGCAGGCGCGGCTGCGCATGCAGCGCATCGTACAGGGGCAGCACGGCGCCACCCGGATAGCCGAACACGGTATCGACGCCCAGCGACAGCAGGGTGTCAATCAGCATGCTGGCGCCATTGCGGGAGGGGAGGTCGACGGCGGGAGCGAGCAGGGTGGCGTGGTCAGGTTTCATGCGTTTATTGTCTATCTGTTGCAGCAGAAAAGGCTGCTGGATTTATCGTATAAAATCGCTACTTCAGCAAAATTTGCTGCAAAGTGAAGGAAATGCAGAATGAAGCTAGATAAATTCGACCTCGCCATCCTGACGGCGCTGCAGCAGGACGCCCGCATCAGCCTGCACGACTTGAGCGCGCAGGTGGGCCTGACGTCGTCGCCGTGCTGGGCGCGCATCAAGCGCATGGAAGACGATGGCGTCATCGAGGGCTATACGGTGAACGTGAACGCGGCCAAGGTGGGGCTGGCCGACACGGTCATCGTGCAAGTGACGCTGGATGACCATTCGGACCAGGCCCTGTTCGAGTTCGGCCACGCGCTGGCGATGATTCCCGAAGTGCTGGAAGCCTTTCTGGTGTCGGGCGACTATGACTATTACCTGCGCATTGCCGTCAGCGATACGCGCGACTATGAACGTTTGCTGCGCGAGCGCCTGTACAAGATCCCCGGTATCCGCCACAGCAAATCGAGTTTTGTCTTGCGGCAATTAAAGCAAAGTTATCTGCCGCTGCAGCGTTGAGCATGCGCATGCCGCATCGAGAAAACCGGACTGAATACCAGGAAGATGAGGAAAAATAAATAGAGATTATTGTGTATATGCTATTCATTTTCTGTATCCCGTGATGGCGCCGCCTTCAGCCGCGCCATCGATTCAACATCATCTTCAGGGGAAGCAGAATGAATCGTTTATCGCATGTCGGAAGACGGCTGGCTGCCGCCTTGTCACTCTGTTGCGCCGCGCCCGTCATGGCGGCGGTGATCAATTTCGATAGTATCGGCCCCGATATTTACAGCAGCGGCGATGTGCTGCAGGTATCGGCTTATAACTTGCTGTTCCTGGCCGACCCCACTTCGGCTGTGCATGGCCAGTCCAGCGGGGTGGGTGCGATTCTCGATGGCCGCACGAATTCGTCATGCGATATCGCGGCCTGTCCGCAAGGCGCCACCGGCAATTACCTGGCGATCCTCAATGATGGCGGCGTGCAGATTGTGCGCAGCGACCTGCATGCATTTACCCTGGCCGGTTTCGATTATTCCTTCCTTGCGCCGGTGAGCGGTTTGCCAGACCAGCAATGGGGGCTGCTGCAACTGAGCGGCGTGCTGGCCAGCGGGCAAGTGGTGACGGCGTCGCTGGCGTTTCCCGGGCAGGACATTGATGGCAATTACTATTTCCTGGGCGCGTCCTTGCCGGGCGCCTTGCGCAACCAGGTTTTCACGGCGCTGACCTTCAATGCGTGCACTTATAACGACGCTGGCCTGTGCAGCAATTCCGTGGCTTTCCCTGCTTTCAACCAGGCCCAGTTCGCACTGAATAACATCAGCATCAACGCGGTGGACGAACCCGCGACATCGATGCTGATGCTGGCGGGCCTGGCCGCCATCGGCATGCTGTCGCGCCGCCGCACACTGCATCGTTTGCAAGGAGCCTGAGATGATACGCCATCCCATTTCGCTGGCCATTTGCCTGCTGGTCTTCAGCCTGGCACAGTCGGCGCAGTCACAGGAACGCCGCTCGTATATCGTGCAATTGATCGACAAACCGGCCGCCAGCTACGCAGGCCAGCTCGCTGGCCTGGCCGCCACGAAGCCCGCGCCGGGAGCGCGCCTTAACGTGGGCGCTGCCGATGTGCAGGCGTACCTGGTTTATCTGGATAGCCGCCAGGCAGCTGTCGTCAGTAGCGTGCCGGCCGCCGCCGTCACGCACCGCTACAACGTGGTCTTCAACGGTTTTTCAGCCCTGCTGACGGATGACGAAGTGCGGGCCTTGAAGAAAAATGGCGGCGTGGCCAACATCAGCGCCGACAATATTCTGCAGGTCGACACCAGCTACACGCCTACCTTCCTTGGCTTGACCCAGCCAGGTGGCCTGTGGGATCAGCTGGGAGGCACGGCGCATGCCGGCGAAGACATCATCATCGGCATCGTCGATTCCGGTATCTGGCCCGAAAACCCTTCTTTTGCCGACCGCCTCGACGACAATGGATTGCCCAGCCATAGTGGCAGCAATGTGGTGTATGGCCCACCGCCTGCCAATTGGCAAGGCATCTGCCAGGCGGGCGAAGGTTTTAGTGCCAGCAACTGCAACAATAAGCTGATCGGCGCGCGCTACTACCGCGTGTCCGGCGCGGCGCTGCACTGGACGGAGTTCCGTTCGCCGCGCGATTCCGTGGCCGGCGCCACGGGACACGGCGGCCATGGCTCGCATACGGCGTCCACCGCGGGCGGCAATCATGGCGTGGTGGCCAGCGTAGACGGCGTGGCGCTGGGGGCGGTGTCGGGCATGGCGCCGCGCGCGCGCCTGGCCGTGTATAAAGTCTGCTGGACGGCGGCATCGACGGGCCGCAATGGCTGCGCCACGGCCGACAGCGTGGCCGCCATCGACCAGGCCGTGAAGGATGGCGTTAACGTCATCAATTTCTCGATTGGCCCGAATGCTGGCGGCGGCGCCTTCGATGAGCCAACCGAGCAGGCCTTCCTGGGCGCGGCCAGCGCGGGCGTGTTCGTAGCCACCTCCGGAGGGAACTCAGGCCCATCCACGCTGCCGCCCGATACACAAGCGCCAGTGTCGCACATCAGCCCCTGGCTGGCGACGATGGCCAACTCCACCCACAACCGCCTGTATGTGGGTTATGTCATCCTTGGCGATGGCCGCCGGCTGGAAGGCGCATCGAGCAATGCGAATACACTGCTCTCGCCGCTGATACGCGCGCGCGATGCGGGCCTGCCTGGCGTGGCGACTACCGATATCAACCTGCTGCGCTGCTTTGGCGATGCCGATGGCAGCCCGGCTTATCTCGATCCGGCCAAGGTGGCGGGCAAGGTGCTGGTGTGCGACCGGGGCGCGAATATTCTCATCAACAAGAGCACGAATGCTGAATCGGCGGGCGCCGTCGGCGTGGTCATCGCCAACGTGGCGGGCGGCGCCACCAACCTGGTCAACCAATCGTATGCGCTGTCGACCGTGCAGCTGGCGCTGGTCCAGGCCGAGACCCTGAAGGCTTATATGGCTGCCACGCCCTCGGCGACGGCGGCCTTGGGCGAAGTGCATGCGATTGCCGACACCAGCGTGCTGGCGCCCATCGTCAACGGCAGTTCTTCGCGCGGGCCGAATGTGGCCAATGCGAATATCCTGAAACCCGACCTGTCGGCGCCCGGCACGAATATCCTGGCGGCCGTATCGGCCGACCTGACCCAGGCCCAGCGCGATGCGGTGGCGGCTGGTGGCGTGGCGCCCGTGGTGGAATGGGATTTTTATACGGGCACCTCGATGGCCAGCCCGCACGTGGCGGGCGTGGCGGCGCTGCTGCGCCAGCAGCACCCGGACTGGTCGCCGGCAGCCATCAAGTCGGCGCTGATGACGACCGCGTACGGCACCTATGCTGACGGCTTGAACGGCAGCCTGCCATGGGATACTACGGCGAAAAATTCAGGCCAGTTGCCATGGGGGCAGGGCGCCGGCCATATCGCGCCCAATGGCGCCAGTGATCCCGGTCTGGTGTATGACGCGGGGGAGCTTGATTATGCGCGCTTCCTGTGCGGCTTGAATCTCCGCACGCCGTATTCGGCCGATTGCAGCGCCACCGGCATCATCGCACCCTACAACCTGAACCTGGCGTCGCTGACGGCGGCCGACGTGCTGGGCGCGTTGACCTTGCAACGCACGGTGACCAATGTGGGGACCGGCAGCGCCGTCTACAACGCCTCGGCCAGCTTGCCAGGTTTTAGCGTGCAGGTCACGCCGGCCAGCTTGTCGCTGGCGCCGGGAGCCAGCGCGCAGTTTCAAGTCAGGCTGGCGCGCACCACGGCACCGGTCGATACCTGGGTGTATGGCGCCCTGAGCTGGAGCGATGGTGTGCATACCGTGCGCAGTCCGCTCACGGCGCGTGGCAGCGTATTGGCCGTCTCGCCGCTGGTCGGCAGCGTAGCGCTCACGGGCAGCAAGATACTGACCCTGGGCACGGGCTTTTCCGGACCGCTGGTCGCCGTCAAATCAGGCTTGCTGGCAGCGGTACGCGAAACACGTTCCATCGGCCAGGCTGACAACAATACGGCGTCAGGCAGTTGCACCACGGGCGGCGCGGCGGGCGTGAACGTGCATGATGTGCTCATCCCGGCCGGCACCCTGGCGGCGCGTTTTGCCACCTACGATGACGACACTACGGGTGGCGAAAACACCGATATCGACATGGAGGTGTACAACGCCGCCGGTGAACTGGTGGGCAGCAGCGGCAATGAAGGCTCGAACGAACAGGTGGAGCTGCGCTTGCCGCCGGCGGGTACCTACCGCGTTTGCCTGATCGGCTATGCGCCGCAGGACGGCCGCGCCGACTACACCTTGTCGTCGTGGGTGCTGGCGCCTGGCCTGAGCGGAGGCAATTTCAAGGCGCTGATGCCGGGCACCGCCTACCTCGGCGGCACGGCATCCGTCGCGTTGTCCTGGTCCGGCCTGGCGCCTGGCAAGCGTTACCTGGGCGCGCTTGGGTATCAGGTGGCGGGTATGCTGCAGGGGCTGACCGTGATCGAGGTCGACACCACCGATCCCGTGCCCCTGTTGCGCAATGCGCGCGCCAGCAAGCCGGTGCTGGCGCGATAGCTGCGGTGTTCAGCGCGGCCGCCAGGCAGGCGGCCGCTTTTCCAGAAACGCGTTGATGCCTTCATCGGCATCTTCTTCCATCATATTGTGGGCCATGACGTCGCCCGCGCAGGCATAAGCGTCATGGAGGGCCAGTTGCCGCTGGCGGTAAAACATCGCCTTGCCATAGCGCACGGCGGTCGGGCTTTTTTCCACGATGCTGCGGGCCAGTTGCGCGACCGCATCGTCGAGCGCGTCGTCAGCCACGGCGCTGTTGATCAGGCCCCAGTCGGCGGCCGTGGCGGCATCGATGAAGCGGCCCGTCACCAGCATCTCGAAGGCCCGCTTGGGCGACACATTGCGCGACAGGGCCACCGATGGCGTGGCGCAGAACAAGCCCACGTTGATACCGGATACGGCAAAGCGGGCCGCTTCGCCCGCCACCGCCAGGTCGCAACTGGCAACGAGCTGGCAGCCGGCTGCCGTGGCGATGCCGTGTACCCTGGCGATCACGGGCACGGGCAGCGCCTGGATGGCTAACATCACGCGCGAGCATTGCGCAAACAGGGCTTGATAATAATCGAGGCGGCGCGTGGCCTGCATTTCGCGCAGGTCGTGGCCCGCGCAAAAAGCCTTGCCCTCTGCGGCCAGCACCACGCAGCGTACATTCGGCTGCTGCGCGATGGTGTCCAGTTCGGCCTGCAGCGCGGCCAGCATGGCGTTAGAGAGGGCATTGAACTGCGAAGGGCGGTTCAGGCGCAAGGTGACCAGATGACCATCATCTTCGCGCAGCACCAGCGCATCGGTGGATTCGTGCGGCATGGCCATCGCCTATTTGGCAGCGGTGACACTGCCGATGCCGCTGATCGACCTGTGCACGATCTTTGGCTTGCCGTAATACACCAGCTCGCCCATGCCGCGCACTACGGCATTCAACTCACCCGAGGAATACACTTTCACGGAACCGATGCCGTCGAAATTGACATCGACGTTTTTCGCCAATAAAGCCTTGGTATCGACTTCGCCCACGCCTTGCGCCTTCAGGCGCAGCCAGTCCACCTGGCCATCGGCGCTCAAGCGTCCGGCGCCCTTGTAGCTGATATCGACCCGGGGACCACTGAGTTTGGTCAGGATTTTTTCACCCGCACCTTCGGCGATCAGCTTGCGCAAGGCCGGTACGGTGACGATGATGCGCGGGTCGCCCTCGGTCTTCTTGATGTTCTTGTCCTTCATCGAAATTTTCA
The DNA here is from genome assembly GCF_014200725.1 of Janthinobacterium silvisoli. Classification (GTDB taxonomy): domain Bacteria; phylum Pseudomonadota; class Gammaproteobacteria; order Burkholderiales; family Burkholderiaceae_D; genus Janthinobacterium. The sequence goes on along the minus strand of NZ_JACHCL010000006.1, from coordinate 53,379 downwards.
GCTCGCCATCGACCACTTCCGTGATCACGCCGCTGAGAAATTGTTGATCGCCGCGCAAGGTCAGGCTCTGCTCCTTGCCCGACTCGATCTCGATACTGATGGGGCCACGGATATCGATCGCATTGAAGGCGCCGACTACGCGCGTTTGTTCGCCGGCATGGGCGGGGCTAAAGAATGCAAGGGACAAGGCAGCAAACAGGGCTAGACGGCGCATGGCGATTTCCTTGAGTTGTTGATAAGTGTATTCTAGGGTGCAACTTCTTCGCGTGAAAGAAATTTGCGACGAACTGCACAAATCGCAACATGGATGGGGCGCAAGCGCTGCGCCATCCGCGCGACCAACTGGCCGCCATTGGTCTATGCTATGGCGTAGACAGTCCACGGAGACGGCATGAAAAATTATCACAAAGAAGATTATCCTGTCGCCGATATCCGGCGCTTCCTGGAGCCTGGCCCCGTCGTGCTGGTCAGTTCAAGCTGGAAGGGGGAGAGCGACATCATGACCATGGGTTGGCATATGCTGATGGAATTTACGCCATCGTTACTGGGCTGCTTTATTTCCGACGCGAACCATAGCCATGAAATGATCAAGCGCAGCATGGAGTGCGTGATCAACCTGCCCACGGCAGACATGGTCGACCAGGTAGTGGCGATAGGAAATTGCAGCGGTGAAGACACGGATAAATTTAGCGCCTTCGGCTTGACGGCACAGCCGGCCGAACAGGTGAGCGCACCGCTGATCGCCGAATGCTACGCCAACTTTGAATGCAAGCTGGCGCAGGTGGCCGGTAATCCGCGCGGTGGCTTCTTCATCCTGGAATGCGTGAAAGCCCACGTGGCCACCTCGCCCAAGCTGCCCGAAACCCTGCATTACCGGGGCAATGGCGAGTTTATGGTATCGGGGCGTACCATCAGCCGCAAGAGTCTGATGAAGCCTGAGATATCGTAGACACCTAACAAAACCTACTGCGCGTTGATATAGGTAGCCTGCGATGCTCACCGTACTAAAGTACGGTTGCGCTTCTTAGCCACCTCTCTCTTCCGCTCGCTACGGTTTTGTTAGGTGTCGTTAGTTTTAAGGTGATAACCCAACGTCAAAGACGTCGCGCGATTGGCCACCTTAAATGACGCCTTGTGCCAGCATGGCATCGGCGACCTTAACAAAGCCCGCAATATTGGCGCCATCGACATAGCTGACCGTGCCATCGGCGCGCGTGCCGTATTGTTTGCAGGCAGCATGGATGCCCTGCATGATTTGCAGCAGGCGCGCGTCGACTTCTTCGCTGGGCCACGCGATACGGGCTGCGTTCTGGCTCATTTCCAGTCCCGAGGTGGCCACGCCGCCCGCGTTGCTGGCCTTGCCCGGCGCGTATAAAACGCCGGCTACCTCGAATGCCTTGGCTGCCTCGATGGTGGTGGGCATGTTGGCGCCTTCGGCTACGCAGACGACGCCATTGGCGATCAGGGTGCGCGCATCATCGATGGTCAATTCATTTTGCGTGGCGCAGGGCAGGGCGATATCGACTGGCACATGCCATGGCGATACACCGGCTTCGAAACGTACGCCGGTGCGTTCGGCGTAATCGCTGACACGGCCATACAGGTGGTTTTTGACCTCCATCAAAATGGCCAGCTTGGCCGGCGTAAAACCTTCTTCGTCGATGATGGTGCCGCTGGAGTCTGACAGGGTGAGCACGCGCGCGCCCATGGCCATGGCTTTTTCCACCGCATATTGCGCCACGTTGCCCGAGCCGGAGACGGATACGCGCATGCCTTCGAACGAGCGTCCCCGCGTCTTTAACATTTCCTGGGCAAAATACACGGTACCGTAACCGGTCGCTTCCGGCCGCATCAAGGAACCTCCAAAGCTGGCGCCCTTGCCCGTAAATACGCAGTCGGCACGGTTGCTGAGCTTTTTCATCATGCCAGCCATATAGCCGACCTCGCGTCCGCCCACGCCGATATCGCCTGCCGGCACGTCCGTGTCCGCACCCACATGGCGGAACAGTTCGCTGACAAAGGCCTGGCAAAAGCGCATCACCTCGCCCTGGCTCTTGCCCTTGGGATCGAAGTCCGAACCGCCCTTGCCACCACCCATGGGCAAGGTGGTCAGCGCATTCTTGAAGGTTTGCTCAAACGCCAGGAATTTCAGCACCGACAGGGTCACGGATGGGTGAAAACGGATGCCGCCCTTGTACGGTCCGATGGCCATGCTGTGCTGAATGCGATAACCGCGATTGACTTGCACCTGCCCATGATCGTCCACCCACGACACGCGGAACATCACCACGCGTTCCGGCTCGACCAGTCGTTCCAGCAAGCCTTGTTCCGCGTATTTCGGATGCTGTTCCAGGAATGGCCACAAGCTCTCCATGACTTCGGTGACGGCTTGCAGAAACTCGGGCTGGCCTGGATTGCGCGCGGCGACTTGCTGGACATACTCGTGAGCAGATGCGTATTTCATCAAAATTCCCTAGAGTTAATTGCTGATTTGAGCATATATCTTCTCAGATTTTGCACAAAAATGGTGCGAAAATTTGGTTTGGAGAATTTTCTGCTGTTTTTTAATGCAGTATCGCAGGAATATTTTTCGCAGAAAAACAGGATTGGTCTGGTGCAAATAACGACTGAAAAACAAAACGCCAGCAGGTGGGCTGGGCGTTGTTCAGGTGCTTGTATCTTGTTGGATGATGCCGGTCAGCGCATACCGATGGTTACTCCTGACCAGCGGTTCCAGCAGCACCGCCATACCTTGTGACAGGGCAGCAGATCAGCCCGCATGCGCCACGGCGCGTATCTCGATCAACTGATGCGGGAAGGCCAGGCCGGACACGCCGATCAGGGTGGCGGCCGGGCGATGATCGCCCACGTATTGCTTGAACAGTTCTACGCAGGGCTGGAAATGTTCGGCGGGGTTGGCGAGGTAGATCACCATTTCCGCGATTTGCGTACGTCCCACATTGAAGCCGGCCAATACGCGGTCGAGGTTTTCCAGGGTGGTGCGTGCTTGCAGATCGAAGTCGTGTTCGCCGACGAAAGCGCCCTGCATGTCATGCGAGAATTGGCCGGAAATATAGATGGTGCCGTTGATGCTGTAGCCTTGGGTGACGCCGAATTGCTCTTCCCAGGAAACGCCGTGATTGTAGGTGGTGGCTGTTTGTGTCATGCTGTTTTCCCTCTGTTGTCATGCTCGGCCGGAGATTGGCGAAGTGGGAAAAGTATAGCGAGCCATCGCCAGAAAATAGGCGAACGGAGGGCGACACAGAGGGGATCAAGCATCCTCATTGCTGTGGATATAGTGGCTGGCCTGGCGCTGGAGAAAGAGACATGAACGTATGCTGCGCGCGAACCTGAACGAAATTCTCGTCTTCATGGCTGTGGTCGATGAAGGCAGTTTTATTGCGGGCGGCACGGCCATGGGCTTGAGCCGCTCGGCTGCCGGCAAGGCTGTGCACCGGCTGGAAGAACGGCTGGGCGTGCGCCTGCTGCACCGCACGACCAGGGCTTTGAGCCTGACCGATGAAGGCCGCGTTTTTTATGAGCGGGGCTTGCAGATCCTGGCGGCCGTCGACGAGGCTGAGTCCAGCGTGGCTGTGGGGGCGGGTGGTGGCACGCCGCGTGGCGTGCTGCGGCTGACCTTGCCCGATGCTTACGGCCGCCTGGTGATCCTGCCGCTGCTGCGCCGCTATCTGGCCGCCTGGCCCGAGCTGCAGGCCGAAGTCAGTTTCACGGACCGCCAGGCCGATATCGTCGAAGAAGGATTTGACCTGGCGATACGCATCGGTGAAGCCCCGCCCGATACGCGGCTGGTGTCGCGCGTGCTTGCCCGCCACCAGGCTGTGCTGTGTGCGTCCCCCACTTACCTGGCGGAGCGAGGGCTGCCGCTCGACAGCGATGCGTTGGCCGGACACGATTGTTTGATCTTCAGCAGCCGCAACCGCCGCCAACCCTGGCGGATCTTCGGCGACGACAGCACGGGCAAGTTGCCTGGACGCAGCCGTTTGCGCCTCGATAGCGGCGACGCCATCCGCGATGCGGTGCTGGCCGGTGACGGCATCGCGCTGCTGCCCGATTTCCTGGTCGCTGGCGACCTGCAGGCCGGGCGCTTGCAGCAGGTGTTGCCAGAGCTGCCGCTCGACGAAGTGAAAATCGTCACCATCTACCCGACCCGGCGGCTGCTGGAGCCGAGGGTGCGGCGCTTTATCGATTTCCTGGTCGAGGAACTGTCAGCTTGATCAAGCCTCGACGCCATGCCTTTCGCTGGCCAGGCGATGCTCATCCAGAACAGGTTTCAGCACGCCGGTGTCCGCTGGCTGCTGCGATGTCTGTGGTGGAAAATCGTCGACCTGAATCGCTGCGTCGACCAGGCGTGTAAATTCCAGCAAGGTATTGTGCTCCTGGCAGCTGATCGAACCCGCCGCTGCCGCCGCGCTCAGCCACTCCTGCATGGCCGATACGCTTTGTGGCAGATGCCTGAGGGCCGCGCCTTGCGGTGTATCCTTCAGGCGTTTTTCGATGGCCACGACCTGGGACAGCAAGTCCAGCGCCATTTCGCCGCGGGCCAAGGAATCGCCCGCATCGTTGGCTACGTAACAATCGGCCAGCAGGCGTTCGCGGTCGGCGCCCGGTGTTTGCATGGCTTGCGTTACGGCGCTGCCCAACTCATCGGAAGGTGGGCGATGCGGCAGGCCAAAAGGAAACAGCCAGACGCGCAGCAAGACTGCCAGTCCCCGCGCGGGAAAATTGTCCAGCACGCCACTCAAGCCTTGTTGCGCCTTGAGCAGCGTGTCTTGCAGCGCCCAGTGGACATAGGGCAGGTCGGCCTGGGGCCGTCCATCATCTTCGTAACGTTTCAGTACGGCCGAACCCAGGTACAGCTGCGACAGCACATCGCCGAGGCGCGCAGAAATCCGTTCGCGCCGCTTGAGTTCGCCGCCGAGCACAAACATCGCCATATCGGTCATCACGGCGAAGGCGGTCGACAAGCGCGTGAGGGAGCGGTAATAGGGTGCCAGTTCGGGCGCGCTGGTCTCGGGTGCGGCGGCCAGCCGCCAGCCGCCCAGGCCATACCAGAGTCCCCGTGCAATGTTGCCAAACACAAAGCCGACGTGGCCAAAGAATGCCTGGTCGAAGTCTTGCAGGGCTTTGCGGTGGTCAGTTTCCTTGACGGCGGCCATTTCCTTGAGCACATACGGGTGGGCGCGGATGGCGCCCTGGCCAAAGATGATCAGGCTGCGGGTGAGTATATTGGCGCCTTCGACCGTGATGGCAATCGGGATTTGCTGGTAAGCGTTGGCCAGGAAATTATTGGGGCCGATGCAGATGCCCTTGCCACCCAGGATATCCATGCCATCGTTGACAAGCGCTCGCCCCCGTTCGGTGACGTGGTATTTGACGATGGCGGAAATCACGGCCGGCTTTTCACCCAGGTCGACGGCCCGCGCCGACAGCCTGCGCGCCGCATCCATCAGGTACAAATTGGCGCCCATGCGCGCCAGCGCTTCCTGCACGCCTTCGAACTTGCCGATCGGCATATTGAACTGGCGCCGCACTGCCGCATACGCGCTGGTGCCACGCACGGCCATCTTGGCCATGCCCACGCTGGATGAGGGGAGCGAAATGGCGCGCCCGGCCGCCAGGCATTCCATCAGCATGCGCCAGCCCTTGCCCACTTGTGCCTTGCCGCCGATCACCCACTCGATAGGAATAAACACATCCTTGCCGGAAGTGGGGCCATTCTGGAAGACCGCATTGAGCGGATGATGGCGACGGCCGATCACCACGCCGTCGTGGCTGGCGGGGATCAGCGCGCACGTGATGCCGGGCGCGGCATCGTCGGATAACAGACGGTCGGGGTCGCTGGTATTGAATGCCAGTCCCAGCAAGGTGGCCACCGGCGCCAGGGTGATGTAGCGCTTGTTCCAGGTCAGGCGTATGCCTACGGTGGACCGTCCTTCATGCTCGCCCATGCAGACCACGCCGTGGTCGGGAATCGCCGCCGCATCGGAACCCGCATATGGGCTGGTCAGCGCAAAGCAGGGAATTTCCAGGCCGGCCGCCAAGCGCGGCAAATAATGGTTTTTCTGTTCTTCGGTGCCATAGTGCAGCAGCAGTTCGGCCGGTCCCAGCGAATTGGGCACCATCACGGTGACGGCCAGCGCCGAGCAGCGCGTCGACAGTTTCATCACCACTTGCGAATGCATATACGCGGAAAACTCCTTGCCGCCATATTGCTTCGGAATGATCATGCCCAGAAAGCCTTGCTGCTTGATATAGGACCAGGCTTGCGGCGGCAAGTCTTGCCCTTGCTGGGTGTCCCAGTCATTGACCATGTCGCACAATTGATCGACATCATGGTCGAGAAAGTGGCGTTCCTCGGCGGTGAGCACAGGGCCGCTATGGGCCAGCAGTTTGGGCCAGTCGGGCTGGCCGGAAAACAGGTCCGCATCCCACCAGGTGGTGCCCGCTTCGAGCGCATCGCGTTCGGTATCGGACATGCTGGGCAGAATGCGCTTGAATAGTGCGAGCACATGTGGCGTGATGAGCGCACGGCGCAGGGGGGCGATGGCAAACAGTGCAATCAGGCAAAGCACAATCAGCACTATCGCCATCAGAATAATCGTCAGCATGAGCGTCTCCCTGTTTTAATAAGAACAGGGTAGGCCGATGCGGCCGGGCTTTCTGTGCGGTAAAGCGCATAGGCGGCGTCTTCGGCAACGCCGCCCGACTGCTCTAAGTTGCCAGCGAGCGCAGCAGCAAGCCCGTGATGTAAGCGCCATAGGTGCCCAGCGCATAACCGAGCACGGCCAGCAGCACGCCGACGGGAGCCAGTGCCGGATGGAAAGCGCTGGCGACTACGGGAGCCGAAGCGGCGCCGCCGATATTGGCTTGCGAGCCGACGGCCATGAAGAATAGCGGCGCGCGTATCAGCTTTGCCACCAGCAGCATCAGGCCGCCATGCACGGCGATCCAGATCAAGCCCAGCAGGAACAGGAAAGGTTTGTCGAACAGCGCCTTGAGATCCATGTGCATGCCGATGGTGGCGACCAGTATGTACAGCATGGCTGAACCAATGGTCGAGGCGCCCGCGCCTTCCAGGCTGCGCGCCCTAGTAAAGCTCAGCAGCAAGCCGATGGTGGTGGCCAGCACGACGATCCAGAAGAAGCCGGAGGTCAGGCTGTAATCCTGCAAGCGCCATTCGGCTGGCAATGTAGCGATCCATGCCACTGTCGGGGCCGCCAAAAAGTGCGACAGGCCGGTAGCGCCCAGGCCGATGGCCAGTATCATCATCACATCGTTGAGGCCAGGAATGCGCGCATGCTGGGCTTTATAGGTTTCGATGCGGTCCTTCAGCGCATTGATGGCCGACACGTCGGCGCCCGTCCAGCGGTCGAAGGCCTTGGCCCGGCTGGCCATGAACAGCAGCACGGCCATCCAGACATTGGCGACCAGCACGTCGACGGCGACGAACTGGCCAAACAGGGTGGCGTCGACTTCAAACACTTCCTTCATCGCCGCCTGGTTGGCGCCGCCACCTATCCAGGAACCGGCCACGGTGGTCATGCCGCGCCAGGTTTCGCCAGCCACCGTTTCTGGATGGATCAGGCGCAAGGCTTCGAACGCGACGACTGCGCCCAGCATCACCCCCACGGTGCCGGTCAAAAACATGATGATGGCCTTGGGGCCCAAACGCATCAGGGCGCCGAAATCGATGGCGATACACAGCAGAACCAGGGCGCTCGGCAGCAGATAATCGCGTGCCACGCCATACAGGGCCGAGGCATTGCCATCGATGATGCCGGCCGTGTTCAACAGGGCAGGAATCAGATAACACATCAGCAGCGAAGGGACGTAGGTATAAAACCTGGACCAGAAACCGGTGGTTCTCGACGACGTCCAGAAAACGGCGCCCAGCGTGATGGCCAGCAAACCGAGGACGACAGCATCATTGGTGATCAAAGCAGTGGTAACAGGAGGCATTCAATTCCCTCAGGCAAAGAGTGTGTGTCATGGCGCGCGATAAGGGCGCCACGTAAGGCAAGCGGCTAGCTCGTGGCCAGCCGCTGGTCGTACAGATTGCGGACTGCGGCTGCATTCTACATTGCATGGACGGCAACAATTGGTTGTCTTGCTGGGTGACAAAAAGTCGAGGGAGTGTTGCTGAGGGGAGGGAAATAAACGGGCAAAAACAAAAACGCCAACCTGAGGGTTGGCGTTTTGATATGTACTGCTGAATTCTTGGTGGCCCGGGGCGGAATCGAACCACCGACACAAGGATTTTCAATCCTCTGCTCTACCGACTGAGCTACCAGGCCAAGGCGGCGAATTATAACAGAAAGACTCCAGACCTGACCAGAGGATCTTGTGTTCAAATGCAACAGATCGCCAGAGCTTTCTCTTTTGACACTCTTATAAAGCCGAGCCGCGATTCAAGCCTGGCTTTTGCAGCTCGCAGCGTCCCGCTACGCAGCTGGCGCCCGGGTCGGTGATGATGGAGCAGGTCGACAGCATGCCGTCGTTTTGCTGTTGCCTGCGCTGCGCCTCCGCTTGTGCGTAGGCCAGGGCCTTGAGTTTCTTGCCGTCATTATTCTTGCTGGACCAGGCCAGATAGCTTTCCGGGCCGCCGCAGGACTTGGCGCCGATGGCGATGGTTTGGCATTGCGCGGTGGAGTCGCACGCGGCGTTGCCCACTTCCGCCTGGATCTGTTGTTGTAGCGCAGCTTGGGTTGGCGCTGGCGTGGCTGGCGTCGCCGAATCTTGCGCGGGGGCGCTGCAGGCGCTGGTGGCGAGCAGCAGGGTGCCGACGCATAGAAAGCGCAGCAAGGCAGGGAAGGTATGTGTTTTCATGCCTTCATCATGTGCCACGCTTATGGAAATGGCAAGCACGATTCGCAACGGGGCGCGGCAAAAAAATGCCCGCGCGGGGCGGGCATCGTTCTTACTGATAACTACTTGAGAATTACTTCAAGGTGCGCTGGAACAACTCATCAATACGGCGGTATTCGTCATACCACGCTTCCGGCTGCACGAAGCCGTGGCGTTCCATCGGGTAGCTGGCCATTTCCCATTTGGACTTTTTCAGCTCGATCAGGCGCTGCGACAGGCGCACGGAGTCCTGGTAAAACACGTTGTCGTCGATCATGCCGTGCGCGATCAGCAGGTTGCCGGTCAGCTTGTCGGCGTATTCAATAGGCGACGAAGTCTTGTAGGCTTGCGGATCGAGTTCCGGCGTGTTCAGGATATTGGCCGTGTATTCGTGGTTGTAGGTAGTCCAGTCGGTCACGGGGCGCAGGGCGGCCCCGGACTTGAACACTTCCGGTGCGCGCATCAGGGCCATCAGGCTCATGAAGCCGCCATAGCTGCCGCCATAGATGCCCACGTTCTTGATATCGCCTTGCTGCGTCGCGGCCAGCCAGTTGGCGCCGTCGACGAAGTCTTCCAGTTCCGGGTGGCCCATCTGGCGGTAGATGGCCGTGCGCCAGGCGCTGCCATAACCGAGCGAGGCGCGGTAATCGACGTCGAGCACAATAAAACCTTGTTCCACCAGCAGGTTGTGGAACATCTGCTCGCGGAAGTAGACTGGGTAGCGTTCCGTCACGTTCTGCAAATAGCCGGCGCCGTGGGCAAACATCACGATCGGATATTGTTTACCGGCTTCCAGCTGGGCCGGGCGATACAGCTTGGCCCAGATCGGCGCTGCGCCATGCGTGGACGGTACTTGCACCAGTTGCGGCATGATCCAGTTGCGCGCCTTGAAGGCGTCGCTGCGGGTATCGGTCAGCAGGTTTGCCTTGCCGCCCGTAACAGAAACGGTGGCCAGTTGCGGCGGCACATAGCTGCTGGAGTAGCGCACCAGCAGCTTGCTGTTGTCGGGCGACAGGCCAAAGTTTTCCACGCCTTTCAAGGACGTCACTTCACGCTCGCCACCCTCTTTCGCGGTGGTGGCGCAGACTTCATAGGTGCCGGGCGCTTGCGGGTTGCAGACGAAATAAGCGTTCTTGCCATCGCGGCTCCATTCCACATTGCTTACTTCCCAGTTGCCATGGGTGAGTGCGCGCGCGGGGGCGGCGCCGGTCTTCGTGTATAGATGGGCGTAGCCAGTTTCCTCGGACAGATACCACAGGGTGGCGTTGTCGGGCAGCCAGCCGAATTCGTCGGCGCGGCGGTTGACCCAGGCCACGTCGCTGATGCGGTGCGCCGGCACCAGTTCGCCCTTCGCCAGGTCGACGGTTGAGATCCAGCGGTCCTTGTTGTCGATCGCGCGCACCAGCACGGCGACCTTGCTGCCGTCGTCGGTCCAGGCGATGCCGTCGCGCTGGGCATCGACCGTGACGGGGCGGTTGCCTTTCAGCGCAGGCAGTTTTTGTTCTACGCGCAAAGCGGCCAGTGGATCGGTGGCGATGCCGGGCAGGCTGTCGAAAACGATCTCGCGCACGGTGCCGCTGCGCAGGTCAGCCAGTTTCAGGTTTTGCGCGATCGGCATATTGCGGCCCACGCGGGTGCGTTCGTCATCGATTTCCGGATAGCCCGTTTCCGTGACGTAGCGGGCCAGCTTGCCAACCTTGCCCTTGTCGGCACTCTTGTCTTGCGTGACGAACAGCAGCCAGCGGCCGTCCGGCGACAAAGCGCTGCCGGAAATGGTGACCTTGTCGCCCAGGTAGATCGGTGCGGGCGCGCGCGTGGCGTCGGCGCGGCGCTCTTCCTGGCGGCGGTCGCGATTGGTGTCGCGGTCTTCCTTCTGGCGCGCCAGGTTGACGATCAAACGCAGTTGCAGATCGCGCTGGCTGTCGGCGTCGGGTTTGGCGTCTGGGTCCTTGACCGCGCGCAGCAGTGCAACAGGAGCGCTCAGGCGCTCGGCGCGGCTCCAGCTGAACCAGTCATTGCCGCTGCGGTATTGCACGGCGCTGCCGTCGGCAGAATATTGCGGGTCGCCGACGCCAAATACGCCGCGCGTGATTTGCGTCAGTGCGCCACTTTTCAGGTCGCGTTCAAACAGGTCGCCATTGCGCAGCAGGATGGCGCGCGTGCCGGCCCGGTTGTAGACCATTTGCGGGCCATCCAGATTGGCCAGCTGGCTGTCCTCGACCTGCTTGCCGCTATTGAGCTTGGCGTTGGCGCCCGAGATGTGCACGGTGTCGCGCAAAGGCGAGGCCAGGCGTTTTTGCTTGTAATAAATCTGGCCATTCCAGCCCCACCATGCCGCCTCGACAGGCGAACCTATCCAGTCGGGGTTGGCCATGGCCTGATCGAGTGTAATCGGCGTTGGCGTAGTAGCGGAAGGTGCTGCATGGACGGCGGGAAAAAAGGCTGCCAGCAGGGTCAGCAGCAGTGGACGAGCAGGAAGAGCCAGACGCATGGAAAATCGCTTTAAAAAGAGAGGGTGGCGTAGGTGGCGGGGCCAGAAGCGGACTATTCTAGCGTAGGAATTTCGTTGCGGAAATGCCGGAAAGCTAAGCCCGGCTGGGATGGGGAAGCTGCGTTTTAACCGGAAGTAGCAGCCGGGTCGAGGAGAGCAGCGTGCATAAAAAACGCCAGCTCGGCGGCTGGCGTGGTCTGGGTTGCGACAGCGCTTATTTCTTCGGTGCGCTCAAACAGGTTTTCATGAAGGCCTTGCGCTCATCGCCCTTCTTGCCGGCAGCGTCGGTATTGCACGCTTTCATCTTGTCTTGCTGTGTCATGGCGACGGCTGGGGCTGGCTTGGCGCTCAGGCATTCCTTCATGAACGCCTTGCGTTCATCGCCCTTCTTGCCGCTGGCATCGGCGTTACAGGCAGCCATCTTTGATTGCTGGCTGTTGGCTGCCTTGGGGGCATCGGCCGCCATTGCCGTGCTGCAGCAAAGAGCGAACAGGGTGGCGGTGATACTAGCGGTAAGCGTGGTTTTCATGGCGTATCCTTTTGACAGGCGAGAGTGAATGATCAATGTGAGACCGGCAATTAACTATATGCATTTTCGGCATATTGCGCCACTGATATCGTTTTGTGCGTCGTGCGTTGCTTGGTGCCATATATTTATATATATCGACGCATCGCTGCCAAATTATTGTTTGTATTTGAAATTTTTACGCAAGCTTATTTGCTATTGTTCGTTCTTTTTTGATATGCAGGCCTTTATATTGCCGCCACACAATAACGAAAGGCAATCATGTCAGGGATTCAGCACATCAATCGCAAGCAACAATCAGGGTTTTCTTTACGGCGCACGCCACTGACACCATTAAGCTATGCAATCGGCGTACTGTGCGCTGGTGCGGCCATGCAGACGCCTGTCTACGCACAGCAACAAACCGACACTGCCGACGTGGCCGCGACCCAGATCATCGTTACAGGGACGCGCGTCTCGAACCGTTCGGTGCTCGATACCGCGTCGGCGGTCGATGTGGTATCGGCCGAAACACTCAACAATGTCGGCGTGACCGAACTGAGCCAGTCGCTGGCCAATGCGCTGCCTGCGCTCAACTTTCCACGGCCGGGCCTGGTGGACGCTACCGACTCGGTACGTCCGGTCACCTTGCGCGGCCTGTCGCCAGACCAGGTGCTGGTACTGGTCAACTCCAAGCGCCGCCATTCATCAGCGCTGGTCAATGTCAATGGCTCGGTTGGTCGCGGTTCGGCGTCGGCCGACTTGAACACGATTCCTTCGAGCATCATCAACAGCGTGGAAGTGCTGCGCGACGGTGCTGCCGCGCAATATGGCTCCGACGCCATTGCCGGCGTGATCAATATGCGCCTGCGTGAAAACAGCAGCGGCGGTGCGCTGTTTATCAATGGCGGCGAACGTAATACCACCTACGGTTTCAACCCCGGCACCCTGCCGGCCGGACTGGCGCTGACGGCGCCCACCACCCGCAGCCGCACCGATGGCGAAACGCTGACGGTGGGCGGCTGGAAAGGCTTCAGCCTGGGCGAAGACGGTTTTCTGACGGTCGCGGCAGAGTTGAAAAAGCAGAAGCACTCCGAGCGCAGCGGCTACGATACGCGCCAGTTCTATGCCAAGGTCAACGGCGCTTTCGATCCGCGCGAACTGACCGTCAACCGCTATGACACCTGGTCGGGCGACCCGGAGCTCAAGCAGGCTACCCTGTTTGCCAATGCCGGCCAGACGCTGGCGGACGGCCAGAAGATTTACGGCTGGGCCAGTTATCAGCGCCGCGAGACCGAATCGGCCGGTTTCTTCCGCCGTCCGCTGCAAGATGAAAACATCCTGTCGGTGTATCCGAACGGCTATCTGCCAATCATCGCGCCGACGGTCGATGACTATAGTGGCGCCATCGGCACCAGCTGGAGTGGTCAAGGTTGGGACTACGACTTGTCGCTGACCTATGGTCGCAACAAGATGTCGTTCGAGGTGGAAGACTCGCTGAACCGTTCGATAGGCGCAAGCAGCAAGACCTCGTTCGACGCTGGCGGCTTTGCCTACCAGCAGGTAGCGGCCAACTTCACCGCCGTGCGCCCGGTGCCGGTTTCGTTCCTGCCGGCGCCGCTGAACGTGGCGGTGGGCGCTGAAGTGCGCTATGAAAACTACCAACTGTTTGCTGGCGAACCCGATTCCTACCGCTACGGCGGCCAGCTGCTGGCTAACGGCACGCCAGCGGCAGCCGGCGCGCAGGTCTTCCCCGGCTATACGCCGGACAATGTGATCGACAAGGGCCGCCATTCGACGGGCGCGTTTGTTGACCTGGAAACCAAGCTGACATCAAAACTGCTGACCTCGTTTGCGGCGCGCGCCGAACGCTATTCGGATTTCGGCAACAACCTGACCGGCAAGGCCGCCGCCCGCTATGACTTTACGCCGTCGTTTGCCTTGCGCGGTTCGGTGCAGAACGGCTTGCGCGCGCCATCGCCGCAGCAGCAGTTCTATACCTCCACCTCGATGACCTTTATCGATGGCGTGGCCTACAATATTGCCACCTTCCGCCCGAACGACGCGGCGGCCGTGGCATTGGGCGCCAAGCCGCTCGACGCTGAAAAATCGGTCAACTTCTCGCTCGGCGCGGTGCTGCGCTTTGGCGACCTGAGTGTGACTGCCGATGCTTACCGCATCAATATCGACAACCGTATCGTGCTGTCGGAAAATCTGACCTCGGCCGCCGTGCGCAATTACCTGACCAGCCAAGGCTTTACCGGCGTGGGCGGTGCGCGCTTCTTTATCAACGGTGTCGATACCAACACCAGGGGCCTGGACGTAGTGGTCAATTGGCCATGGAAGGCGGCTGCGGCAGGGCGCTTCGACTTTACGCTGGCTGGCAACTACAACAAGACCGAAGTGACGCGTGTGCCGGAAACGTCCGAACTGGCGGCGCTTAATCCTGCACCGGTGCTGTTCGGCCGCTCCAACGTGATCGGTCTGGAACGGGGCCAGCCGAAAAACAAGGTGACCGCGTCGGTCAACTGGAAGCTGAAAGACGTCGGCGTGACTGCCAGCGCGACCCGCTATGGCGAGACGATTTCGGCTGGCAGTACGGCTGCCACCGATTTCGTGATCTCGCCCAAGACCATCGTCAACCTGGAAGGCCGTTACGAGTTGACCAAGTCGACCCAGCTGGCCTTTGGCGCCGACAACCTGTTCGACATCTATCCCGATGCCGTACCGGCTACACTCAACACCACCGGCGCCGTGCCGTACGCCAACCGCGCGCCGTTTGGCCGCGGCGGACGGTTTGTGTATGCGCGGGCCAGCTACAAGTTTTAAGTTTTAATCCCAAGGCTTGCTTTGGGGCTTCATCACCGCACCGAGGAACCAGCATGTCCCCCACATTCAGAAAACTGCTGGCGCCCGGCTTCAAGCGCGCCGTGGTGTTTCGCGGTGGCGGCGGACGCCCTGCTGCGCCATTTGCGCGCTTCAGGCTATCATTAAAAAAGCTTGCTCACGCAGCAGTGTGCGTGCAGGGGAGGGTTGGCCAGATTGCGCCGCCATCCCCTGTTTGTTTTGAACAGACGTTTTTACAAGGAAGTACCATGACATTCAGCCATCGCCCCACATACCAACGCCAGCCCTTGATGACAGCGGCTTTACTCACGCTGGCCCTGGCCGGCAGCGCGCAGGCGGTGTCCCTGCCGGCCGTCGAAGCGCAGCACGGCATGGTGGTGTCGTCGCAGCACCTGGCCAGCCAGGTCGGCGTCGATATCCTGAAAATGGGCGGCAATGCGGTCGATGCGGCAGTCGCTGTCGGCTACGCGCAGGCGGTGGTCAATGCCTGCTGCGGCAATATCGGTGGCGGCGGCTTCATGACCATCCACCTGGCCAATGGCAAGGATACGTTCATCAACTTCCGCGAAAAGGCGCCGGCTGCCGCCAGCGCCGACATGTATCTTGATGCGGATGGCAAAATCAAGCCTGGCGCCAGCCTGCACGGCTACCTGGCCGTGGGCGTACCAGGCACGGTGGCCGGTTTCGAGCGCGCCCAGCGCCAGTACGGCAAGCTGACGCGTGCCCAGGTGATGGCGCCGGCCATCAAGCTGGCGCGCGAGGGTTACATTCTCAACCGCGGCGACACCGACATTATCGACACCACGGTGGCCTACTTCAAGAAAGACCCGGAAGCGGCGCGCATCTTCCTGCGCAAGGATGGCACGCCGCTGCAGCCGGGCGACCGGCTGGTGCAAAAAGACCTGGCGCGCACGCTCGAATCGATTGCACGCCACGGCCCGGACGCTTTCTACAAGGGCGCCATTCCGGCGGCCGTGGAAAAGGCCGCCAAGGCGGCTGGCGGCATCATCACGGCGGCCGACTTTGCCGCCTACACCACCACCGAAACAGCGCCGCTCACTTGTACTTATCGCGGCTACCAGTTCGTCTCGGCGCCGCCGCCAAGTTCGGGGGGCGTGACGCTGTGCCAGACGCTCAATATCCTCGAAGGCTACGACATGAAGGCGTTCGGCTTCCAGTCGGCGGCCAGCATACATTACATGACCGAGGCAATGCGCCACGCCTACAAGGATCGCAACAGTTATCTGGGCGATCCGGATTTCATCAATAACCCGGTCGAGCATTTGCTCAGCAAATCCTATGCCGCTGAAATTCGCAGCAAGATCCTGCCGGACCGCGCCACGCCGTCGAGCCTGGTACCGCCGGAAACCATGCAGCGCGAAAAACCGGAAACCACGCATTATTCGGTGCTGGACAAGGACGGCAACGCCGTCTCGACCACCTATACCGTCAACGGCCGCTTCGGCGCCGTGGTGATTGCACCGGGCACCGGTTTCTTCCTGAATGACGAGATGGATGACTTCACCAGCAAGATCGGCGCGAAGAATATGTATGGCCTGGTGCAGGGCGCCAGCAATGCGATTGCACCGGGCAAGCGGCCGCTGTCGTCGATGGCGCCAACCCTGGTCAACAAGGATGGCCAGACCTATATGGTGCTCGGTTCGCCCGGCGGTTCGCGCATTATCAGCATCACGCTGCAGTCGGCGATCAACGTGATCGACTATGGCATGGCGCCGCAGGAAGCGGTCGATGCGCCGCGCATCCATCACCAGTGGCTGCCCGACCAGGTGTATTACGAAACGCGTGGCGTCTCGCCCGATACCCTGGCGATCCTGAAAAACATGGGCTACAGCATGACCGAGCAGACGCCGTGGGGCGCCACGGAGCTGATCCTCAAGGGGCTGCCGGCCGCCGTTGGCGCCGGACCTGCCAGCTCGGGTAATGACTCTGGCGTATCGGGCAAGGTACGCCCCGGCTGGCTGTACGGCGCCAACGACGCGCGCCGTCCGGCCGGTGCTGCCATCGGCTATTGAGGCCTGAAGGAGTGACTGCCGCTGGCACCGATGCTATGCTAGCGGCTTTCATGGGCATAACGGAGTAGCACAGATGGTCTCCCTGCAAGAGCAGTTTTTAAAGGCCGGCCTGGTCGACAAGAAGAAGGTCAAGCTGGCCAATCAGGACAAGAGCAAGCAAAAGAAGGATGAGCGCAAGAGCGGCACGCAAAGCGTCGATGAAGTGCGCATCGCTGCGCTGGAAATCCAGCGCAAGAACGCCGAGCGCGCGCGCGAACTGAACGCCCAGCGCGACGCCGCCGCCAACCAGAAAGCCATCGTCGCGCAAATCGCGCAAATGGTGCAAAAGAACCGCCAGAGCAAGGGTAACAACGGTGACGTGCCGTATAACTTCACCTTCAACAACAAGATCGAGCGCATCTACGTCACTGCCGCCGTGCAAGCCCATCTGGTCGCCGGCCGCCTGGTGATCATCTGCCTGGGCGGCGCCGTTGAACTGGTGCCGCGCATCATCGCCGACAAGATCGCCGAACGCGATCCCGCCATCGTGGTGCGCGTCAAGCAAGCCAGCACGGAAGTCGACGAGGACGATCCCTATGCAGCGTTCCAGATTCCCGATGATTTGATGTGGTAAGACGGCTTTTGCGGCCCTATGTTTTCTCTTGGGCCGACATATGCCTGTGGCAGCACTCTTTCAGGTAGCGCACCAGGCCATGCACCGCTGGTGTCAGCAGGGAGCGGTGGACCACATACATCGATAGCGGGGCCGCTTCACCCATCACCTCGGGTAGCAGGTGGATCAAGCGCCCGGCCTGCAAATCGGCGGCGACATCGAGCTGCGATTTGCAGGCGATTCCCAGTCCATCTATTGCCCAGCGCCGGACCAGTTCGGCGTCATCGCTGACGCGGTTGCCGTCCACCACCATGAAAATACTATCGGCCCCGGAACCGAAGTTCCAGCGGCTGTGCGCAATGCCATTCAATTTGAACCGCAGACAATTATGCTGGGCCAGTTGTTCCAGTCGCGTCATCGGACCATGCTTTTCCAGGTAGGCGGGAGAGGCGCACAATATTCTGCGGTTGTCTAGTGCAAGCGGCAGCCTGATCAGGCTGCTGTCCTTGGCCACGCCATAGCGTATCGTCAGGTCGACCGGCTGGGCATGCAGGTCGGACAGGGTGTCGCAGATGGAGATATCGATATCGAGCCGATGCTCGGCCAGATGTTGCTCGATCCAGCCCAGCAGATGGTTGCGGCCCAGGTCGGAAGGTAGTGATAGCCGCAAGCTGCCGCTGAACGACTCTGTCGATGCAGACATCAGTGCCTCGCCATCTTTCATCGCACGCAGCGCAGCCTGGGCGTGTACCGCGTATTTCACGCCATTTTCCGTTACGCGCAGGCTTCTGGTCGTGCGTTCGAACAGGCGCGCACCGAGGGCGTCTTCCAGGCGCTTGACGGCATTGCTGGCCACCACGGGCGAAATGCCCAGCAGGCGGGCGGCGCCGGAAAAACTGCGCGCATTGACTGCCTGCACAAAAATCTCAAGGTCTTCAAATCGGACGGGTTTCATGCGCTGCCTTGATCTCCAGGTGGCTAAACATTGCCATATTAAAAGTTTTAATGTCGTTCAACGCTCGCCGCTTTTAAGCGAAAATGAAAACTGCATATACCGCTGCCTACTGTTTCCTGCTGCAAGAAACGCTCATCCTGTTGTCTGAAGTCACCATCCGGTTGACGTTGATAAGTTTATTTCAGGAGCAGGCCATGAACAGCATTTCCAGCGATTTTCGTGCATTACTGAGTACCGAAACCTCCGCGGCAGTCCCCCGTATTTCTGCGGCAGCGATGTTCAACGCGCCGGAAAACCGCGCACTCTACGAGCTGTGGACGCAAGCACCCACCGATCCCACCGTCTACAGGAACCGCCGTATTGCCGTGGTGGCGACCGATGGCGTGGAAGAAATCGAGCTGACGACGGTGCTGCATTTTTTCCGTACGCGCGGCGCCACCGTCGACCTGATATCGCCCAAGAAGCCATCGTATCCACCCATGTTCGGCTTGCAGATTCCTGCCATCCGCGAAACGCATATCTTGACGATTCATTATATCGAGACGGCTGGCTGGGTTCAGTTCGACAAAATAATCGATGACGCCCAGGCTGAAACCTACGATGCCGTGATTATTCCGGGTGGCGCCTGGAATCCCGATGCGCTGCGCGCCGACCCGCTGGTGCTTGCCTTCGTGCGTGCGGTTGCGGAAAATCAAAAAATTGTTGCCTCGATTTGCCATGGCCCCTGGATACTGGCCGACGCCGGCTTGCTGAAGGGCCGCCGCGCCACGGCATGGTGGGCCATGAAAAACGATCTGACCAACGCCGGCGCGACCTTTGTCGATGAAGCGGTGGTGGTGGATGGCAAAATCATCACGTCGCGCGCACCGACCGACCTGGTGCCGTTTGTCGAAGCGATCGGCGCCCAGTTGCGCTAAATCATTTGCGGCGGCGCTGCCAGGCTTGCCAGGCTATCCGTCACCACCTCGCCGAGCACATCTATCGCGCGCTTCAGGTTTCCCATCTGCAGCGCGTGCACCAGCCAGACATCGAGCTGCATGGAAAAGCCCGGTGTATCGACCACCATCAACTGCCCGGCCACTGCGCTGCGCTGCAAGACACTGCGCGGCACCAGCCCCAGTCCCGCGCCGGCTGCAATCAGTTGCAACTGCAGGTCGGTGCCTATCGTATCGACCCGCAGTTTGAGTGTCTGGCCGGCGCCGCCCATGGCGCGCTCCAGCGCGGCACGATAGCCGCAGCCGATCGGGTTGAGTATCCATTCCTGCTGCGCCAGCGCGAGGATGTCGGCCTTGCCCTCCACCAAGGGTTTTTGCCTGCTCTGCACCACGGCCACTGGCAGCGTGCTGATCAGACGTCCATCCATGCGCGCGGGCAAGGTGCTGGGCGAGGGCAGCATCATCGCCACCGCATCCAGGCTCCCGTGCAGCAACTGTTGCTGCAGCGCCGCGCCCCATTCCGTATGCAATTTCAAGTCCAGCGCCGGAAAGCTGGCACGCAGGCGCTGCACCGCATCGAACAGCACCATTTCTCCTACGGCCTGCGTCATGCCCACCCGGAACGTGCCGGTGGGCGCCATATCGTCGCGTGCCATATCGAGCAGCCGTCTTGCCCCCAGCATTAGCGGCAGTGCCTGCTCGTAGACCCGGTGCGCCAATGCCGTCGGTTGCGGCGGCCTGCTGTTGCGATCGAACAATTCCACGCCCATGACTTCTTCCAGGTGCTGTAGCCGGCGCGACACGGCAGACTGGGTCAGCGACAGCACGTCGGCGGCGCGGGTCAGGGAATTGTGGTCGATGACCGCAATAAAGGCCCTCAAGTCTTCAAATAGCATGCTGATTACTCATATTAGTTATGAAAATTATGCGTTTGTATCATTCATAGTATAGCCCTAATATGGTGCATGCCTCCGGCGATGCCGGCCACCCATGCTGTATCCATATCAGGAGATTTTTATGCCTTTAGCCCGTATCAGTGTTTCCCAGGAGACCACAGCCGAAGCCTTGCGCGCCATCAGCGACACCGTCTACGAGTCCATGGTCACGGTGGCCAACGTGCCTGCGAATGACAAGTTCCAGATCCTCAGCCGCCATGCCAAGGGGGAACTGGTGTACCCGGAACAAGGATTTCTTGGCGTGAACTACAGCGACAACATCGTCTTCATCCAGATCACCTGGAACGAGGGGCGCAGCACGGAAGTCAAAAAAGCGTTTTACCGCGCCATTGCTGATGGCATCCAGGCGAAGACCGGCTTGCGCAAGGAAGACATCATCATCAACCTGGTGGAAGTCCAGCGTGAAAACTGGTCGTTCGGCAATGGCGACATGCCATTCGCACCGGTTTAATCCCTTTACGATGCTGGAATAGCCATGAAATTTGCTACCTTTATCCACGCCGGCGTCGAGCAGGTCGGCGTGGTTGACCTGGACGCCGGGCGCGTCCATCCCCTGGCTGCGCGGGACATGCTCGCTGCGATTGCCCTTTATCCCGCCGATGGCAGCGCGGCCAGTGACAACTGCGCCGGCATTGCGCTTGGCGACGTGCAACTGCTGGCGCCACTGCCCCGGCCCGAACGCAATATCTTTTGCGTGGGCAAGAATTACCGTGCCCATGCGCAGGAATTTTCCCGCAGCGGATATGAGGCGGGGGCGGTCGCCGGGGCGGAAATCGATGCCTATCCCGCCGTATTTACCAAGCCCGGCAGCAGCGTGGTCGGGCCGGAAGCAGTGGTCGACCTGCATGCTGGAATTACTTCGGAAGTCGATTACGAGGGCGAGCTGGCCGTCATCATTGGCAAACCCGGCCGCAATATCGCGGTGTCGGACGCCATGGCGCATGTGTGGGGCTATACCATCATCAACGATGTGACAGCCCGCGACCGGCAAAAAAACCATCGCCAGTGGTTACTCGGCAAAGGCCTCGATACCTTTTGCCCGATGGGGCCATGGATCGTGACGGCCGACGAGCTGCAGGCCGATCAGCTGCGCGTGCAGACCTGGGTGAATGGCGAACTGCGCCAGGACGGTCATACGGCCGACCTGTTGTTCAGCATTCCGGAACTGGTCAGCACGATCTCGGCCGGTATGGCCTTGAAGCCGGGCGACGTCATTTCCACCGGCACGCCGGCCGGCGTCGGCATCGGCATGGTGCCGCCGCGCTTCCTGCAGCCGGGCGACAGCGTCTCGGTAGTGATCGACGGCATCGGCACACTGCGCAATCGTTTTGCCTGACGCTGTGGCGCCTGGCACTGAAAACTTGGCACTGGAGAATAGATTGGACCATGAAATCAAGACGAACCGCCGCGCCTTTCTACGCACCGCCGCGCTCGGCGTGGTGGCCGCAGAATTTGTGCTGCTGATGCCGTCGCTGGCGCTGTCGCAGGAGCAAGCCATCGGCCTGGGCCCGCTCAAGATGGTCAAGGCGGGCGTGCTCGATGTGGCCTACCATGAAAGCGGCTCCGCCGATGGCATCCCGGTGGTGCTCTTGCATGGCTTTCCCTTCGACCCCCATGCCTATGCCGAGGTTGCGCCCATGCTGGCGGCGCGTGGTTGCCGCGTGATCGTTCCCTATCTGCGCGGTTTCGGCGCGACGCGTTTTCTCGACGCCGCCACGCCACGCTCGGGACAGCAAACCGCGCTGGGCGCCGATCTGCTTGCCTTGCTTGACGCCTTGTCGATACCCAGGGCAGTGCTGGCCGGGTATGACTGGGGCGGTCGCGCCGCTTGCGCTGTCGCCGCCTTGTCGCCGGAGCGCTGCCACGCCCTGGTATCGGTCAACGGCTACGCGCTACTCGACCTGAGCCGCATGAATATTCCCGTGCCGCCAGAACGGGAACTGCCGGCCTGGTATCAATTCTATTTCCTCACGGAGCGTGGCAAGGCGGGCTACACCAGGTACCGGCGCGAAACAAACAAGCTGCTGTGGAAACTCTGGTCGCCGCAATGGCATTTCGACGACGCCACGTTTGAGCGCACGGCCCCCGCGTTTGACAATCCCGATTACATCGAGGTCACCATCCATTCCTACCGGCATCGCTACAACCAGGTGGCGGGTGATCCCGCGTATGCCGAACTGGACCGGCGACTCGCGGCCTTGCCCGTGATAACCGTGCCCACCATCACCCTGGACGGGGCCAACGATGCCGTGGTCTTGCCGACAGATGGTTTGTCGTACGCCAATAAATTCCCTGCGCGCAAAGCCCACCGCATCGTGCCGGGTGCGGGCCACAATCTGCCGCAGGAAGCGCCGCTGACGTTTGCCCAGGCGGTGCTGGAGCTGCTGCCTGTCAAAGTGCAAAGTGCTTTTCGATAATATTTTTTGCATAAAAATTCAGTATCGAAAAAAGTTATTTGATAATTAATGTGGAAAATTTTTAAACTTGGAACTAATTTGAATCAACGCAAATCAGAGGTAATGAATTAATATGTAAAGTACTTAAGTATTTAATATATTGAAATTATTTCTATAAGGCTTCATATGGCGGAACTTCTTCAATACCTGGACAATGCCGAAAAGGTATTTGTGTTCGAGCAGGTATATCCACTGAGTGCTGCCACCGAGCAGGCAAACCAGAAAAAATTGAATGCTTTCGGGCTGCTGGCGAAATTCAATCCTTTCAAGCGTCCCAAGGATGAAACGGTGCTTCTTTCCAAGCACGTTTTGCGTTATGAACCCTTCTGGCATGTGGTGACTACCCGCTCAGTCGATTATTCACGCGAGCTTACCTATCCGGTAGAGATCGGTAACGCGTATGCGAAAAAGGTGCTGATCAACTGTAAGGAATATTCAATCGCCGAACAGGGAAACAAACGCTTGATCAACCTGCAGGCAGTCGAGTACTCGCACCGGAAGATCCATTACGACGATTATCTCGACGGCCTGTCGCGTGACCTGAAAAAAGGCGTGTTGGCCAATTACATCAATAAATACAAGATGCAGGAACAGACGGTACTCGAATTGCCTGAAGCAATTGTCCCGCAATTACGATTGCCGATGCTGTTGCGAAAAATACGGCAGACGCTGGATGCTGAGGTGATCAATGCCCACGAGTTTCAGGAAGATATTGTGACAGTTGAAAAAGTGTACCTGTATTATCGCCCCGTGTTTGCGTTTGAATTTACCTGGACGACTGAGGACAAAGTAGGGGTGATTGAAGTCGATGGCCTGACCGGGGAGGTACTCGAAAATGGTCAGTGGTTCAGGGACACGCTGCAGGCGATTACCACGCGGGAAATGCTGTTTGAATTGGGCTCTGAGCTGGCCAGTGCATTGCTACCCGGTGGCGGAACCGCCGTCAGGATTATCGAAAAAATCTCTGGCAACTGATGGATAAGCTTGCATGTAGGGCGTAATACAGGCCCTGCGGTGTATG
The DNA here is from genome assembly GCF_014200725.1 of Janthinobacterium silvisoli. Classification (GTDB taxonomy): domain Bacteria; phylum Pseudomonadota; class Gammaproteobacteria; order Burkholderiales; family Burkholderiaceae_D; genus Janthinobacterium. The sequence continues at coordinate 29,723 of NZ_JACHCL010000006.1, read as the reverse complement.
CCACCAAGCAAAACGCCAACCCTAAGGTTGGCGTTTTGATATGTTTTTCTGAGTTCTTGGTGGCCCGGGGCGGAATCGAACCACCGACACAAGGATTTTCAATCCTCTGCTCTACCGACTGAGCTACCAGGCCAAGGCGGCCGATTATAGCAGATGGGAAATCGGTCTGCTAGCCCCCGCGCGCCAGCCTAGGCTTGCGACTTGGCCGTATTGGCGGCGCTCCACAGCGATCCGGGGTTGGCGCGGTCCGGGTACAGGGCCAGCATCTGGTCGTACAGTTCGCGTGCGGTGCTGGTGGCGTCATTTAGGCGGATGAAGTCGCGCAGGTATTGCCGCGTTTCATCGACAATTTTTGGGTTGTCATCGTTCTCCGGGATTTTATGGCCAGCCACCACCGCCCGAGGTTTCAATCGATCGATCTTGTCCAGTGCGGCCAGCCATTCCAGCCGGGTTTGCCGGTTCGATTCGTTGAGGAAAGGGTGGATGCCGTTATACACGGCGTCGCCCGCCACCACCAGGCCGATCGATGGCACGTGCAAACAGGTGCTGTCATCCGTATCGGTATGGCCGACATTGATAACGTTCAAGGGCTGGCCTTCGAGTGTCAGCTGATTGCCCTGCATGGCTTCGGCCGTGGTGATGATCTCGGGTATCTGGTTCGGGAACAGCTTGCGCCAGCGGCTGTTCAATTTGTCGGGTGTGATTTGCTGCAGCATTTTGGCCGCCACCGTGGGCGTGGCCACCGCCTTCACGTTCGGGAAACGTTGCTGCAGTATGCTGAGGCCAAAAAAATGGTCGCCATGGGCGTGGGTAATATAGATGGTGCTCAAGGTCTTGCCGCTGGCGACAATCGCGTCCGCCAGGCCCTGGGTCTGTTCCACCGTCAGAAAGGTATCGACCAGCACCGCTTCGCGCTGGCCATAGATCAGGGTCGAGGAATTGGCGACCCAGTTTAGCGCTTCCTTGCCAGGCGGCACATCGCGGCTGAGGCCCGGCCGTTTTACGGTCAACACCTTGTATTGCAAGACCGGATTGTTATCGACCGCCCGGGACAGGCCAGGCAGCACAGGAAGCAGGGCCAGCGAGGCCAGTTTCATCACATCACGACGTTTCATAGGGCACCTTGCAGGGAAAAAAGCTTATTGGGCCGGGACTGGCACCATGGTGGCAATGCGCCAGCCTTGCGGCGTGCGGATGGCCGTCTCATACATCAAAAAAGTTTCTTGCCTGGCGGACTGGCCGGCCGGACCCAAGGTAATGCGGGTGGGCGCGTAAATCTGCGCCGTGTCGGGGCCCAGCGGTGTAATCCGGATGGCGTCCTGTTGCGGTTCGAACACCCAGGTGCCCTGGAAGGTGGTACGAAAATGCTCGAGTACCGCTGCGCGGCCCCAGAACTGGTAAGCGCGGGCGATAAAGCTGACCGGGTCAGGTTGGCCCGGTGCGGCGTGGGCCAGCACGCTGTCGATCACGCCGATGTCATGCGCGGTGGCACCGGCCGCCTGGCGCAGGAACAGGGCGCGTATCTCTTGCATATCATTAGCGTCGATGTTGGATGCTGCTAAGGCCGGCGTGGCCGCACATAGCGCGCTGGCGAAGGCGATCGCCATCGCCAATTTTTTGGAAAAAGTATGCATACAACCTTTCTTGAAATATAGACTTATATGCCCGTATTTGGGATTGTTTATCCCCGCCACAGCGGGGTCTGCCTTGCCAACTTACAGCGCGGGTATTTCCAGACGCGTGATCCGGCCCATGATACGGCGCATGGCCAGCGCATCTTCAAGACCGAACTCTTCTTCAAACAGGATTTGCGCAGCAGTCCACTCGGTGCGGCCTTCCCGTTCGCGCTGTTCACCCAGTTCAGTTAACCCCACTTCGCGTTCGCGACGGTCCACCTGGCCTACGCGAATGGTGATCAGGCCGTCACGTTCCAGCGGGCGCAGATTGTGGCCCATTGTCGCCCTGTCCATCGTCAGGCGTGCGGCCAGCGCTGCCATGGTGGTGGGACCATGCTGCGCCAACAAGTTCAAAATCGCATACTGGGTGGCGCGCAAGCCGACGCGCGACAGATGGGCATCGTAGAAGCGCGTCAAATGGCGCGCCGCCTTGCGCACGGCCGTGTTGTTGCAGCGGCCAACCGCTTGCTCATCGATGGGAGAGGCCATGGGTTTTTACTGTATTCAAATTGATGGAACTCAATATAGTCTCATATAAGACTATATTCAAGCGTTTTCTGATCGACCATACGCCAGCGGCAGGCCAATACATGAAAACCATGTTTATATTTTAATGTAATAGTTGATGACAAAATAAGGCGCCTGAATGCTTGCTCCAATAAGTATATGATCAAGCAATGCCGGGCAGCCAGGCCCTGCAAATGATGGCGACAGACCTGCTGTTGCGTGTGTTTCAGCGCGGCAAAGCATTGTTATCGGATAGAACGGCGCAGTGAATACATCGATCATCCAGTTGGGCTGTTGTAGAGCTGAAATTTTTCGTCGACGTTGTTGGATTCGTCAAGGAGATAGTGCTTCATATGAGACACATAACAATTCGCCAGATTAAGATTTTTGAAAGTGTGGCGCGCAATCTGAGTTTCTCCCGCGCCGCCGAGGACCTGCACCTGACGCAGCCGGCGGTATCGATGCAGATCAAGCAGATGGAAGGGCAGGCTGGCTTGCCCTTGTTCCAGCATCACGGCAAGCGCATCACCTTGACCGAGGGCGGTAGCCTGGTGTTGCAGCACTGCCGCGTGATACTTGCGGATCTGAATGCGGCAGAGCAATCATTAGCAAACCTGATGACCGGCGGCATCCAGCGTCTGCGGGTGGGAATGATTACCTCGGGCAGCCATTTTTTTCCGCACCTGCTGCACTCTTTCATGCAGGGCAAGACGATGATCGAACTGGATATGAAGGTGCGTAGCCGCGACCAGTTGCTCACCATGCTGCGCGACGAGCAGATCGATCTTGCCGTGATGGTGCATCCGCCGGAATCTCCCAATATCGTCGCCAGGCCCTTCGGCGCCAATCCCTACGCGCTGGTTTCTGCCGCATCGCATCCATTGGCCTTCGAACAGAATATTCCGTATGCGCGGATTGCCTCCGAATGCCTGATCGTGCGCGAGAGCGGCACCGATACCCGCGGCGTGGCCGACGAAACCTTTCGCAACCAGGAAGCGCCGCCACGTTTCATGGAACTGGGCTGCGCCGAGGCGATCAAGCAATCGGTGATTGCCGGCATGGGCATCAGCCTGCTGGCGGTGCAAGAGGTGCAGTCCGAAGTGCGCGCCGGCTTGCTGAAAGTGCTTGATGTACAAGGTTTTCCTTTGACGCGCCACTGGAACGTGGTGCACCGGGCAGACCGGCCGCTGCCGCCGGCGGCGCGCGACTTCCGCCAATTCCTGTTGACCGAGGCGGGCGCCTGGCTGCAGCATTTTTCGGGCATCGACGGCATCCATGTGAGCATGGATAAGCGGCTGCCGGATTATGATGACCTGAGTGATGACCTGGGCGCCGGGCATCTCGGCATTGGCGGCACCACGCACCCCATGCACGCGCTGCCCGACCTCGCCTTGCGGGCACTGGCTCCCTCAGGCAGCCAGTGCCTGCCAGATAAGTGCTAAGTTCAGGGCCACGATTGCCGTCGTGGCGATCACCGCTGCGACGGTCAGTTTGCGGCACGCGGTAAAACGTCCCATTACCGAGCGCCGCGACGACAGCACCACCAGTGCGATCAGCGGCATGGGCAAGATGATGCTGAGGATGATCTGGCTATCGACCATGGCCTTCATCGGATTGCTGACCATGCACACCAGTACCGCCGGCACCATCGTAATCAGGCGGCGCACCAGCACGGGTATCTTGAAGCCGACAAAGCCCTGCATGATGTTTTGACCGGCCATGGTACCGACCACGGAACTGGAAATGCCCGACGCCAGCAGCGAAATGAGAAACACGGTGGCCGCGCTGGCGCCCAGCACAGGCGCCAGCGTGTGGTAGGCGGTGGCGATATCGGCGATGCCCGGCGCCGTCTTGCTCAATACCGAAGCGGACATGGCCACCATCGCCATATTGACCAGGCCGGCCAATCCCAGCGCGACCACCACCTCGCGGTTTGAAAACTGCACCAGCTTGCGGCGCTGCTGGTCGTTGCGCGCCATTGCGCGATGCTGGGTCAGGCCCGAATGCAGGTAAATCGAGTGCGGCATGATGGTGGCGCCGACGATGCCGACGGCCAGCATCAGCGCGTCGTTGCCATGCAGCTGCGGCACGAAGGTATGAAAAATCGCGGCTTGCCAGTCCGGCGGCGCAATCAGCAGCTCGGCCAGATAGCTCAGGCCGATCACGGCGACCAGCGCCGCGATCACGATTTCCAGCGGCCGGAAGCCTTGCTTGTCGAGCGACAGGATGGCAAAGGTGATGATGCCGGTGATCAGCAGCCCCCAGCCTATCGCCAGGCCGAACAGCAGCGAAATGCCGATCGCGCCGCCCATGAATTCGGCCAGGTCGGTGGCGATGGCAGCGATTTCCGAACCTATCCACATGAAGATCACCAGCGGACGGGGAAACTCGTCGCGGCAGATTTCCGCCAGGTTGCGGCCGGTGACGATGCCCAGTTTGGCCGACATGGCCTGGAACAGCATCGCCACCAGGCTCGATAACAGCACTACCCACAGCAGTTCATAGCCGTAGGTCGAGCCGGCCTGGATATTGGTGGCGAAATTGCCAGGGTCCACGTAAGCGACCGAGGCCACCACCGCCGGACCGGCGAACGACAGCAAGGAGCGCAGGCTGCCGCGCTGGTTGTCGAGCACGTCGCGCATCGCCGCGACGGTATCCGTGGTTGCGTCCTCGGACAGCGCATAGCTGGCGCCGCGTTTGATGGCTGCGAACATGAGAGGCCCCTTCAGGCTGCTGATGGTATCGATTAAAACAGAATAGTGCGCCGCGTGCAGGGAGGCACGCGGCGCGCCATGCGTGCTGCGTCGCTTACGCGATCACGTCGCGGCGGTTTTTCAATTTATGGATCACATCGAGCGTGGCGTCGTCGACGCGCAAATGCTCGCGCACCAGCTGGCGCGGCGTATTGGCCAGCCATTGCGACAGCGTCACTTCCGAGAAATGGTCCGACTTGAACAGTTCCAGGAACACCAGGTCGGTGGTGCCGGTATTCTTGACATAGTGGCCCAGGTTCTTTTCCACATAACCCACATCGCCCGGACTGAAGTCCACCGTTTGCGCTGCGGGCCCGCTGTTGAACACCGTCATGCGGCCGGTGCCCTGGATGAAGTACTGCCATTCATCCGCATCCGGGTGCCAGTGCATCTCGCGCAAACCGCCCGGACGCAAGGTCACCATTGCCGCTGCCACGGTCTTGGAAATCGGGAAATTGCTGCTGTCGACGATGCGTACTTCGCCGCCCGGCTGCGCCAGCGTCGGCGTCATCGAACCCATGCGGAAAATGAACGGGTGGTCAGGACGGCCATCTTTCGAGGCGACATACGCTTGCTGCGCCGCCAGCGGACCAGCGTTGGCGCCCTGGTAAATCCACAGCTGGTCGAGCGGGATATTCTTGAACTTGTCGGCCGGTACGCCAAAGTTTTGCGCCAGGATGTCCGGTGGCGTATGGGCCAGCCAATCCGACACCATCAGTGTATTGAATTCGCCCGCTGCGCCATTGTCGAAGGCCAGCACGAATTCGCCGCCATTCGCGCCCAGGCCTTGCAGCGAGTGCGGCAGGCCCGGCGGGAAGTACCAGAGGTCGCCGGCCTGCACGTCCGCCACTTCAGCGCGGCCCTTGCTGTCGATGGTGGTGATGCGCACTTCGCCGCTGACCATCATGGCCCATTCGGCTTGCTGATGCCAATGCAGTTCGCGCACGCCGCCGGGTCCCAGGCGCATGTTGACGCCAGCGATATCCTTCGAAATCGGGAATGCCTTGGTGGTCACTTCGCGTGCCCAGCCGCCATCCTGGATGCGCTTGTGCGCCAGGTTGAATGAGGCCCATGGAATCGGCATGCCGCCGACGTCAGTTGGCGGTGGATTGTTAAACGATGGCAGTACGTCGCGCAGTTGCGGGTTTTGCGGGCCCGGTTCCGCATTGGCGATGGCGCTTGAGTTGATTGCGCCCTGCGCAGGACGGTCCGGGTTGCCGAATTCGGCCGCCTTGGCGACCACGGTTGCTCCGATTGCGGCAGCGCCGGCAGCGGCTCCGGCGAGTACACGGCGACGTTTCATATCAGTCATGCTTGCTTCTCCTTGATGGTCTTGCAGGGACTACGAAAATCCTCGCTGCCCAGGGAAGCCCTGGTCAGCGATGGCATGGGCAGAAACCGGCGTGTGGGATCGGTTCCATGCCATGCATCGTAGAACCGGATGGCATAAACAAATATTCAATATTCCTTTGGGGAAATCATAAGAATGTCTGATGCATGGCGCTGGCCAAGCGCATTAAGATCGCCGCATGGCCCGGCGTGCATGTTTGCCAAGCGGGTCAACTTTATGGATGCAAGGGAGATAACATGGGTAGCTTTAGCACGATGCATTGGCTGATCGTCCTGGTCATTGTTGCGCTGGTTTTTGGCACCAGGAAGCTCGGCTCGTTCGGCTCTGACCTGGGCAGCGCGATCAAGGGTTTCAAGGACGGCATACGGGAAGCAGAAGCGGGGCCGGAGGAAAAAGCCGGTACCGTCAAGCCTGTTGCGGCCTTGAACGATGCGCAGCAGACACACGCGACGCCGAAACAATGATGCATGGCGCTGCCGCCATCATCTGGAGTGAATGAGAGGGGAGGGGAATATGTTTGGCCTGGATATTTCAAAAATGGCCGTGATCGGCACGGTGGCACTGGTGGTGCTGGGCCCGGAACGGCTACCGCGTGTCGCGCGCACCCTGGGCACGCTGCTGGGACGCGCCCAGCGCTACCTCAATAGCGTGCAGCAGGAAGTCGCGCAGCAAATGCAGCTCGACGAACTGCGCAAGCTCAGTGGCGGAATCACGGACGCTATCGGGCAGGAGGTGGCCGATGTGCATCAGCTGGTCGAGCGCACCGTGCGCCAGCATGCGGGGCAATGGCAGGCTGGTGTCGATGCGATGGCCGATGGCGTGCAAGAGATGTTACCTGGCCATCAGCTATTGTCCGTGCATGAAGCGGGTCTTGATGTGCAGGCAGAGCTGTTCAAGGTCAGGCCGGCGCCGTTGCCCATTTCCAGAGATGGCGCTGGCAAGACATCCTTGCCTGGCCAGCCTAGCAGGGCGAAATGGCGCAGTAATGGCCGTGGCATGCCCGCCAAGCGCAGCCGTGTGGTGTCGATGGCGGCCAGCAAGTCCTTGGGACGCTGATGAGAGGAGAGGAAAGGGAACGGAAATAAAAAAACCAAGCTGCGAGGCTTGGTTTTTTTGTATGTACTGCTGAATTCTTGGTGGCCCGGGGCGGAATCGAACCACCGACACAAGGATTTTCAATCCTCTGCTCTACCGACTGAGCTACCAGGCCAAGGTGGCGGATTATAGCAGACCAAAACGCGATTGCAAGGGTTGGCAGCGATTTTTTGCGATTTTTATCGGTCCTAGCCCGGACGGGACGGATCGTGGCGCTATTTTGCTGGTTTGCTTACTTGCGCATGAATCAAATATTATTTGCGTGTGCAGGTATTTTTCTCAACAAAGGATGGGTGCATAGTGTGCTGATCGGCGGCACTTAGCTTGATGTCCGCCCCGTCTTACTCACCATCGAGAGGAATACCGCATGAACACCATTCAATCCGCCATCCCTGCTATCCCTGAGATTGGCCTTGGCACTTTCCGCCTGCAAGGCCAGGTCGTGATCGATTCCGTGACCACCGGCCTGGAAGTGGGCTACCGCCATATCGATACGGCGCAAATCTATGGCAATGAAGCCGAAGTGGGCCAGGCGATTGCTGCCAGCGGCGTGGCGCGCGACGACTTGTTCGTCACCACCAAGATCTGGATCGACAGCCTGCAGCGCAACAAACTGATCCCCAGCCTGAAAGACAGCCTGCACAAGCTGCAGCTGGAACAGCTGGACCTGACCCTGATCCACTGGCCGTCGCCGAACGATGCGATTCCCGTCGCCGAATACATGGCGGCGCTGGCCGAAGCGAAGGCGCAGGGACTGACGCGCACCATCGGCGTGTCGAACTTCACCAATGCGCAGCTGCAGCAGGCCATCGATACGGTCGGCGCGGCGGAAATCGCCACGCAGCAGATCGAGATCCATCCTTTCCTGCAAAACCGCAAGGTCATCGATTTCGTGCGCAGCCAGGGCATCCACATCACGGCTTATATGCCGCTCGCCTACGGCAAGGTCGTGACGGACCCCGTGATCGCCGCCATCGCCGCCAGACATGGCGTGACGCCGGCGCAAGTGGCCTTGAACTGGTCGCTGCAGCAGGGCTTTGCGGTGATTCCATCGTCGACCAAGCGCGCCAACCTGGAAGCGAACCTGCATTTCACGCGCATCGTCCTGACGCCGGAAGAGATGGCGCAGATCGCCACCCTGGAGCGCGGCGAACGCCTGGCCAACCCGGACGGCCTGGCGCCAGCCTGGGATTAAGATGCCGGCCCTGAACAAACTGGGGCAGGGCGGTTTCAGCATCGGCCTGGAACTACCGCTCGATAACGACTGGTCATCGAGCGGGCGGCAAGCCAATGCCGCTTCATCGCGCGTTGCGGGCGAGCCTGATTTGCAGCGCCATGCCGAACTGGCCAGGCTGGCCGACCGCCTGGGTTTTCGCGCGCTGTGGCTGCGCGACGTGCCTCTGTATGACCCGTCGTTCGGCGATGCGGCCCAGGTTTTCGAGGTATTCACTTACCTGGGTTACCTGGCGGGCATTACGGATAACATCTTGCTGGGCACGGCCGCTGTGGTGCTGCCGCTGCGCGAACCGGTACTGACCCTGAAATCGGCAGCCAGCGTCGACCAGTTGAGTGGTGGACGCTTGCTGCTGGGCGTGGCCAGCGGCGACCGGCCCGTGGAATATCCGGTGTTTGGGCGCGATTTCGACCAGCGCGGCGCGGCTTTTCGCGAGCAGGTAGCGATGCTGCGCGACTGGGGCGACACGCATCTGCCGCCCGGCATCCGCTTGTTGCCGCAGCCGGCGGCGCCCCTGTCGCTGCTGGTGGCGGGGCTGGCGCAGCAGTCGCCCGCGTGGATCGGTGAACAGATGGATGGCTGGCTGGCGTATCCGGGGATGCCGGAAGACCATGCGCGGCGTTCGGCGCAATGGCGCACGGTTTCCGGTGGCGGCAAGCCTTACGTCAGTTTCATCCATCTGGATCTCGATGCCGATGCCGACATGCCGCTGCAGCGTTTCCGCTTCGGCGGACGCACGGGGCGTAAGGGCTTGATCGCGGAACTGCAGGCCATGCGTGCCGCCGGCGTGCAGCATATCGGCTTGCAGCTGCGGCAAAACCGCCGTCCCCTGGCCGAGACGATGCAGGAAATCGCCGAGTACGTGCTGCCGCAGTTTGATACCGCTTGTATAAGGCAGGGCATTGCCTGATAATCAAAATGAACGATGTATTATCGTGATGTGAAAGCTGGCGCAAGCCAGCTTTTTTAATGGCTGATGATGTTGATAGCGGTATTGCTGGCGGGGAGTCTTGATTGAAGGCGTTAAGGATATTGCTGCTGGCGCTGTTGCCTGCCACCGTCACACCAGCCTATGGGGGCGAGGGCGACGTGCTGGCCCTGGCGCGCTTATGGAGCGAAGTGCGGGCCATTCATCCATCCCTGGCAGACGGTAGTGTCGACTGGGACCGCGCGCTGGTCGATGCCTTGCCGGCAGTGCAGGGCGCCGATAGCGATGCCAGTTTGCGCCGCGCGGCCGTTACCCTGATGGCGCCGCTGCACGACAGCACGCTGCGCATCGCTAAAGACGACGTCACTTTCGTGCGTTGGCCCGCCGATGGCGCCGTGCTGGAGTGGCTGCCCAATGACACCGCACTGCTGCATCTGCACTTTGGCATGCAGGCCAGTGTGGCGCCGTTTGTGCTGCCAGCCCGCGCCAAACGGGTCATCCTCGATTTGCGTCCTGTTGACACTCCGCCCGTACTGGAGCAGCCGCCCACGCAGTTGCTGGCCGTGTTGTCGCAGTTGATCAGTGCACCCTTGCTACCGCCGGCGAAACGTTATCGTTTTTCCACCGGTCCCCATGAGCAAAATCCAGCAGAATGGGATGGTTTTACGCCTGGCTTCATGCAGATGGAAGTAGCGCGATTGTTGCCTGCAGCGGGTGCACGCGCCTTGCCTATTGTCGTGATCGTCAACGATACGCAGCGGGTCCCTGACATTGTGCTGGCCTTGCAAAAAGCGGGGCGCGCGCGCATCGTGACTGAAGAAGGACGCTGGCATAGCCGCGCGGGCCCCCTGCAGACGCTGTGGCTGAAGAACGGCTTGCTGGTGGAGTTTGCGGCCGGCCAGCTGGTCTGGCCCGATGGCAGTGTCGCCAGCCTGCATGCTGATGTGACCTTGCCCGAGGACCGGGCCACAGGGCAGGGCAGCGCTGCAGTAACGGCGGCGCTGGCACAGCTGGTAACGCCGGCAAGGGCAGCTGGCAAGTCTGCTGCCTCGCAAATGGCCATTTATCCTGTGCGGCATGATGATGAGCGCTATCGCGAGATGTCTTTTCCGCAGCGCGAATGGCGTATGCTGGCAGCCATCAAGCTATGGGCGAACATGGATAAATATTTCCCTGCCAAACACTTGATGGATGCTTCATGGGATGACGCCTTGCGCACCTGTTTGCGGCGTATGGAAGACGTGCAGGATGCGCGCGAATATGGTTTGGCGCTGCAAGCGATGGTAGCAAATCTCGACGATAGCCATGTGGGAGTGTATAGCCGGGCGCTGGGTTTTAACGATTTGACGGCGTTTATCGGCGTGTGGCTTGCCCGGATAGATGGTCATATCGTCGTCGCTACACTACGCGCGTCTTCGCTCGAGCATTCCGGCCTGCTGCACCCGGGTGACGAGATCCTCAGCATCGATGGCGAGGACGTCGCCGTGCGCCTGGCGCGTCTGGGTGCCATGATTTCCGCCTCGACCGAGGCGAGGCGCTGGCGCAATGCCATGGATGAGATGCTGATCGTACCTGCGGGTAGCAGCGTCAATTTGCTGGTAGCAGGCGCCGATGGCGCAAAGCGCAATGTGACCGTGCCTTCCACGCCGTGGGAAGATGAACTGCCGCTGCGCCATGAGCGGCCGGTGGTGGCAGTGGAGCAGGGTATCGCCTACGTGGACCTGGGGCGCCTGATGCCTGGCGAAGTCGATGCCATGTTCAAGACCATCAGGAATAGCCGCGCGCTGATACTCGATATGCGTGGCTATCCGAACAGAACGGGGCGTGCTATCGCCGGGCGGCTCAATGTGCGCCATGCCACCAGCTATAGCACAACGTACCAGCAATTGGCGTTGCCGCAGGAAGTGGCGAGCGGGGTGCAGTTCGCGCAAACAGAGCGCTTGTTTCCAGTTGCCGGGCCGCTCTATCGCGGCAAGGTCGTCATGCTGATCAACGAATATGCGCAAAGCCAGGCTGAACACACGGCGCTGATGATAGAGGCGGTCGCGCCCGTCACCTTCATCGGTACGCCGAGCGCGGGCGCGGACGGAAATTTGCGCTTCATTGTGCTTCCAGGGAATGTCCGTGTGTCCTATTCCGGACTGGAAGTGCGCCATGGGGACGGGCGCCAGTTGCAAAGAGTGGGTGTGCAGCCGCATATCGTGGTAGCACCTACCGTGGCCGGTTTGCGCGCCGGGCGCGACGAAGTACTGGAGCGGGCGCAGGATTTTCTGCGTCAGGATCAAAAATAAGTAAAATCTTCGCATTAGCCCCTGTTTTGCTGGCGAGGCCAGATGCTGAAACAGGGGCGGCAAACGCTATAATGGCTGCATGAACAGTCCATCTTCCCCCACCATGCGGCGCTTCATGCATAGCCACAGCGACGTTTGCATCGTTGGCAATGGCGCCATCGCGAAAACCACGGCGCTGGCGCTTGCCCAGGCCGGGCAAAGCGTCACCTTGCTCAGCCCGGCGTCGGCGCCGGCGAACGGCAAGCCTGAAGCCGAGGCCAGCTGGGATGTGCGCGTGTATGCGCTCAATCATACGGCCCATCAGCTGCTGTCGTCCCTGAAGGTATGGGGCGCGCTGGCGGCCGAGCGTGTGGCGCCGGTGGACGCCATGCTGGTCAGCGGCGATGGGGCGCAGGCCGGTGGCCTGGGTTTTGACGCCTACGGCGCCCATGTGGGCGCACTGGCCTGGATCGTCGAAGACCGCAACCTGGGGCAGGCGCTGGACGCGGCCCTGAAATTTGCCCAAAACGTCAACGTGGTGCAGGGCCGCGCCAGCCGTCTGGAATGGACGGCCGATGCTGCCGTCGTGCACCTGGAAGGCGGCGACACCATCACTTCTGCATTGGTCGTTGGCGCCGATGGCGCGCAATCGTGGGTGCGTGGCCAGTGCGATATCGGCCTCGATTACCGCTCGTATGGACAGCGCGGCGTGGTCAGCAACTTCGCTTGCGAAAAGCCGCACCATGGCGCGGCGCACCAGTGGTTTACAGGTAGCGAAGGCATCATCGCGCTGCTGCCGTTGCCGGGCGAGCGCGTGTCGCTGGTCTGGTCGGCGCCCGATGCACTGGCTGACACCTTGTTGTCCGAATCGGCCGAACAGCTGGCCGCGCGCCTGGCCGCCTGGAGTAGCGACAAGCTGGGTACACTCACGCCGCTGCAGCCGGAACTGGTGCGCGCCTTTCCCCTTACTTTGATGCGTCCGCACGCCATGGTGGCGCCGCGCGTGGCCCTGGTGGGCGACGCTGCGCACGTGGTCCATCCGATGGCTGGTCACGGCATGAACCTGGGTTTTGCCGACGTGGCGCAATTGGTGAAAACCATCGCCGAACGCGAAACGCATCGTGGCATCGGCGACGAGCGCGTGCTGGCCCGCTATGCGCGCGCGCGCAAGGAAGACGTGCTGCTGATGCAGCTGGCCACCGATGGTCTGGCCCGTTTGTTTGGCGCCGATCTGGAACCGTTGCGCGTGGTTCGCAATTTGGGATTAAACTTGCTGGATAAATTGCCGGGCCTGAAGCGGAAAATGATTTCGCATGCCTTGGGCAGCCAGTAAATCTGCATCAGTCTATCTTAAGTTAGCGCTGGATAATTGGTGAAAATTCAAGGTCGCCGCAGCTGGTCTGCGGCGATTGTTTTGTTAAAGACGTAACGGCGCCGCTAATCTGGACAGGCTGCAAGGCGTTTCAAGTGGAGAAGTGATAGTGATAAAAATGAGCAGAATCGCATTAGTGTTGGCTTCGGGCCTGATGATGTCGTGCGCTGGCGCGGAAACGCCGACCGAGGTCAATATCAAGAAGCTCATCGAACCGCGCCTCGGTGAGGGCGTCAAGGTCGATTCGGTCAAGGAAACGCCGTATGGCGGCCTGTACGAAGTACGCACGGGCGGCGACATCCTGTACACCGACAAGAATGCGCAATATCTGTTCGTCGGCCATGTGTTCGACGCCAAGACCTCGCAAGACTTGACCAAGGAGCGCCTGGACGAAATGAACCGCATCAAGTTCTCGGACTTGCCGCTCGATTCGGCGATGAAGGTCGTCAAGGGCAATGGCAAGCGCGTGATCGCCGTATTCGAAGATCCGAATTGCGGCTACTGCAAGCGCTTCCGCCAGACCACCCTGAAGGAAATCGACAACGTCACCGTCTACACCTTCATGTACAACATCCTGTCGCCTGATTCGATCGTCAAGTCGCGCAATATCTGGTGCGCGCCAGACCGCAACAAGGCCTGGGATGACTGGATGCTGAACGGTAAACTGCCGGCCACCGTGGCCACCACTTGCGCCAATCCGCACGAGAAAATCCTGGCGCTGGGCCAGCAGCTGCGCGTTTCGGGCACGCCGACCATCTTCTTTGCCGATGGCAGCCGGATTCCAGGCGCCGTCGATACCAAGGCGCTGGAACAGAAATTTTCGACCATTAAATAAGCAAGTAAGCCGGGCTATCGCCAGGAAGAGTCAAGAGCGCGCCCCCTAGCCAGGCGCGCTTTTTTTTCGGCTGGTCCTGGAGCGGCTACAATCGATATCCTGTGCGATTGTGATACGCCAACAGATTTGTCATGCGGGGCAGTGGCGCTCCCGGGAAGACAGGCCAGATACGAGGAAACCATGAAAAAAACAGCAGTTAAAAAAGTCCTGGCCAAGCCAGCCACCAAGAGTGCTGCCAAGAGCGCCGCTGGCATCATCTACACCATCGCCGCTGCCGACCTGGCCGGCCATATGTTCAAGGTGAGCTTGACCGTCAAGTCGCCGGCCGCCATCGGCCAGGTATTCTCGCTGCCGGCCTGGATACCGGGCAGCTACATGATCCGCGAATTTTCGCGCAATATCGTCAGCATCGCCGCCACCTCCGAAGGCAAGGCCGTGGCGCTGACCAAGCTGGATAAACACTCGTGGCAAGCGGCGCCATGCCAGGGGCCGCTGACGCTGGAATACGACGTCTACGCCTGGGACTTGTCGGTACGCGCTGCTCATCTGGACCAGAACCACGGCTTCTTCAACGGCACCAGCGTGTTTCTCAGTGTGCTGGGCCAGGAATCCGAGCCGCATGAAGTCAACATCGTGCAGCCGAAAGACGCCGTTTGCAAAACCTGGCGCGTGGCCACCACCTTGCCGGAACTGAAGGCCAGGCGTTATGGCTTCGGCAGCTACCAGGCCGCCAACTACGATGAGCTGATCGACCATCCGGTGGAGATGGGCGACTTCGCGCTGGCCACTTTCAAGGCGCATGGCGTGCCGCACGATATCGTCGTTACCGGCAAGGTACCGAATCTGGACCTGGACCGCCTGTGCCGCGACTTGAAAGCCATCTGCGAAACGCAGATCGCCTTCTTTGAACCGAAGACCAAAAAAGCGCCGATGGACCGCTACGTGTTCATGACCATGGCCGTCGGCGACGGTTATGGCGGCCTGGAACACCGCGCTTCGACCGCGCTGATCTGCGCGCGCGCCGACTTGCCGACCACCGCATCGAACAGCAGCGAAATCGGTGACGGCTACCTGAAATTCCTGGGCCTGTGCAGCCACGAGTACTTCCATACCTGGAACGTGAAACGCATCAAGCCGGCCGCGTTCGCGCCTTACCAGCTGCAGGCAGAAAGCTATTCGCCGTTGCTGTGGCTGTTCGAAGGCTTCACCAGCTACTACGATGATCTGATGCTGGTGCGCGCCGGCCTGATCGACGAAGCGGCCTACTTCAAGCTGCTGGGTAAAACCGTCAACAGCGTCTTGCGCGGCAGCGGCCGTACCAAGCAAAGCGTGGCCGATTCCAGCTTCGACGCCTGGGGCAAATACTACCGCCAGGATGAAAATGCGCCGAACGCCATCGTCAGCTACTACACCAAGGGTTCGCTGATCGCGCTGGCTTTCGACCTGACATTGCGCAGCAAGACCGATGGCGCAAAATCGCTGGACGACGTGATGCAGGCGCTGTGGCAGCGTTATGGCCGCGATTTCTACAAGGGCAAGGCACGCGGCGTGACCCCAGCCGAAGTCGAAGCCCTGTTCGACGAGATTTCCGGCACGCGCATGAAGCCCTTCTTCGAGCGTTATATCCGCGGCACCGACGACGTGCCGCTGGCGCGTTTGCTGGCGCCGTTCGGCGTCAAGTACAGCGATGCGCGCAAATCGGAAAAAGCCAGCCTGGACGCGAACCTGGGCCGTGACGGTAATGACGCCAAGCTGGCGCAGGTACACCAGGGCGGCGCCGCCCACCTGGCGGGCTTGTCGGCGGGCGATGTGCTGGTAGCCATCGATGGCTTGCGCGTGACGGGCAGCCCGGCCAACCTCGATACCTTGCTGGGCCGTTACGCGGTCGGCGCCAAGGTGGCCATCCACGCTTTCCGCCGCGATGAGCTGATGACGTTTACAGCCACCCTGCAAGGCGACCGCGTACCCGGTGTCAGCATGACCGTCTTGCCGGCGCCGAAAAAAGCGGCAGGGCTGAAACGTCCTAGCGCAGCGCAGTAATCAGGCGGCTGCGTAGTCACAACGGCCGGCCTGGCGGCGTGAGAATTTGCCCCGCCAGGCTCACCAAGCTGTTCTTTCACGGTACAATTTCCAGAACGCAACTTTTTTGTGCTTACTGGCATGCCTCAGGGCTATCCGCCCACCGTACCGTTTCCTCTGTGAAAATTGATCCCGCTACTGTCATCTTGATGTCTACCCTGATGACGGTAGCCATGTCCGTGGTCATGTTTGCCGCCCAGCGCAGCTTTCCTCCCGATGTACAAGGCTTGCGCGAGTGGGGCGGCGGCATGCTGACCCTGGTGGTGTCTAGCGCGCTATTCGCCTTGCGCGGCGTGGTGATGCCGGAAATCCTGTTGCCCTTGGCTAATACTGTGTTCCTGTGGGGAATGGGACGGGTACTGATAGGTACACAAAAATTCTATGGCGTGCGACCCAACTGGCGGCTGTTTCATGCCGTCTGGCTGCTGGGCCTGCTGGTGATGGTGGTCTGGCTGTATTGGCGGCCCGACTTCGCCATGCGCGTGGCGCTGATGTCTTTTCTCGTGCTAGTCCTGAACCTGGTGCAATTGCTGGTGATTGTGCGCCATGGCGAGCGCCATCTGTCGACCACCTTCTTTGCGACCCTAAGCTTGCTGCAAGTATTATCGGTATTGCATCGCGGTGTCACAGCCTTGCAGGGTGGCGCCGGTGTCGACCTGGTGCAGGGCGGCCGGTATCACGATCTGTATTTGACGGTGATGGCCTTTTTGACCTTGCTGCTGCCGGTCGGTTTCATGACGGTGGCCACGCGGCGCTTGCAACTGCTGCTCGAGCAGCGCTCCAACCTCGATCCGCTGACGTCCGTGCTGAACCGGCGTGGTTTCGCCGACGCGCATGCCAGGGAAAGCGCGCGTCTGCAGCGCGGCGGCTTGCCGCTGGCCGTGATGAGCATCGACCTGGATTTTTTCAAGGCCATCAATGACGCCCATGGCCATGCCGTGGGGGACCTGGTGCTGGTCGACGTGGCGGGTGTGATCAGGGCAGCCTTGCGCGCGGGTGACTTTGTCGCCCGTTTCGGCGGCGAGGAATTCGTCGTGCTGCTGCCCGATACGGACCTGGAACGCGCCACCCTGATCGCGCAGCGCATCCAGCAAGTGCTGCATCAGCCACGCCCCTCTGACGCTATGGACTTGCCGCGCTATACCGTTAGCATCGGCATCGCGAGCCAGAACGGCAGCGGTGAGCCGCTGGAGGCCATGTTGCTGCGTTCCGACCGGGCCTTGTACCGCGCAAAGCAGGCGGGACGCGACCGCATCGAGACAGGCGAAGACCATCCTGCGGTGGCTTAAGCCTGGCATGCCTGAGCGTGACCGGCGATAAACATGTGTCATTGGCCCATGATGGCAGACCCAGTGGGCGATAACTGCACTAGAATTGCAGCATGTTTGATTCTCCAGGCTGACCGTGGAAACCCTCGATCCCCGCACCATCGTGTTCATGACTACCCTGATGTGCGGGGCGATGAGCATCGTCATGTTCTCGGTGTATCGCAGCTTCCGGCGCGAGGTGCATGGCCTCGGGCATTGGTCGGCTGGCTTGCTGCTGCTGGTGTTCGCTTCGATGCTGTTTGGCGCGCGCGGCATGCTGCACGATGCGCTGGTGCTGGTGGGGGCTAATGCGGCCCTGATAGCCGGTATCGGCCTGGCCATGCTGGGCACCGAAAAATTCTATGGGCAGCCTCCCAGCCTGCGCCTGTACTGGCTGGTGTTTTGCCTGGGTACTGGCGGCATCGCATGGTGGCTGCTGGTGCAACCCGATTTCTCCCGTCGCGTGGCGCTCTTTTCATTCCTGGTGTTTATTTTCTATGCGCGCCAGGCGCAGCTGGTAGTGCGCCATGGCGAACGGCATTTTTCCAGTTTTTTCTTTGGTTCCCTGATGGCGGTACAGGCTTGCGTGGTACTGGCGCGCGGCGTGGCTGCCTTGCGCAATGGCGGCGCCAGCGTCGACCTGATGGTGTCAACCACGCAGGCCAGTATTTATCTGGCCGTCGCCAATTTCATGGCCCTGCTGCTGACGGTGGGCTTCATGACAGTGGCCACGCGCCGCCTGCAAGCGATACTCGAGCGCCGCTCTACCCATGATCCGCTGACGCAGGTGTTGAACCGGCGCGGCTTCGGCGACGCCTATGCACGCGAAAAGGCGAATTTTTCGCGCCACCGCCGCCCGCTCACCTTACTCAGTATCGATCTCGATTATTTCAAGAACATCAATGACCGCTATGGCCATATGGTGGGCGACCAGGTGCTGGCGCACGTTGCCGGCATCATCGGCCGCGCCCTGCGCGAATCGGATTGCGTGGCCCGTTTCGGCGGCGAGGAATTTGTCGTGCTGATGCCGGACATGTCGCCGCATAATGCACTGGGCGTGGCCGAGCGTATCCGCAGCCTGCTGCGCGAACCGGCCGATGTGGGGCTGCCACCGTGCACGGTGAGTATCGGCGTGGCGTGCCAGGCGTCGACGGAAGAAGAGCTGGAGCAGTTGCTGTCGCGCGCCGACGCCGCGCTGTATCTGGCCAAGGCCAATGGCCGCGACCGCATCGAACTCGATGCCAGCGGCCCTACTGTGGCCCGGACAAAGTCCGCAGCTGGAACTGATAACGCTCGTTGAAGAGGAAGGTTTCGGAAAAATCGAGCGTCTTGTCGCGCTTGCGCATCAGCTGCGCCGTGGGGGGAAACGGTTCCTCGACGCGGCGCACTGCTGCCAGCGCCGCTGCCGAGGCCTCGCTGTCGCGCGAGCGGTGCACGCGCACTTTTTTGAGCTTACCATCGCGGTCGATGCTGATATCAAGCACGACGATGGCCGGCAGCATGGCCGGCAGCGGACCATCAAACGTGTTGTCAGGATTGGCCGCCACGATTTGCTGCGCCACCAGCAGTTTGTAGGCGGTGATGGTGTCTGCCGGCGGCGCCGGTTCGGGAGCCGCGACTGGAGGAGTGGGTGTTGCGGGCGCGCTTGCCGTCGCCGGCGCAGCGGTTTCCGGCGCCTTTTGGCAAGCAGCCAGCGCCAGTACGATGGCAAACGGTATGGCTGCCCGCGTAATAGGCATCAGCTGAACAGGCGTTCCAGTTCCACGCCGGGATCTGGCGCGCGCATGAAGGCTTCGCCCACCAGGAAGCTGTGTACATCGGCCGCACGCATGCGCTGCACGTCGGCGCTGCCGGCAATGCCCGATTCGGTGATCACCAATCTGTCTTGCGGGATGCGCGGCAGCAGATTGATGGTGGTATCGAGCGAAGTTTCAAAGGTGCGCAGATTGCGGTTGTTGATGCCGATCAGCGCGCTCTTGAGTTTTAACGCCGCATCGAGTTCTGCGCCATCATGGCTTTCGATCAGCACGCCCATGCCCAGTTCGTGGGCGCAGGCTTCCATCTCGGCCATCAAGCCATGGTCCAGCGCCGCCACGATCAGCAGGATGCAGTCGGCGCCCATGGCCCGCGCTTCATAGATCTGGTACATATCGACCATGAAATCCTTGCGCAGCACGGGGATGGAACAGGCGGCGCGCGCCTGTTGCAGGTAGTCGACCGAGCCCTGGAAGAATTGTTCGTCCGTCAGCACGGACAAACACGCCGCGCCATGGGCCGCGTAACTGGCGGCAATCTCGGCCGGACGGAAATCGGCACGTATCACGCCTTTCGATGGCGAGGCTTTTTTCACTTCGGCGATGATGCCGGGTTTGCCGTCGGCGATATGCTGGCGCAGGCTCGCTTCAAAGTCGCGCAGGTTAGCGCGCAGGGCGCTGTCGTTTTCCACCTCGCTGCGCAGGCTGGCCAGGCTGCGGTAAGCCTTGGCCTTGGCCACTTCGTCGGCTTTCACGGCCAGGATTTTATCGAGTATGTCGGACATGATGGTCGCTATTCCAGTGTAGGTTGTGGATAGTTTACGCTTGCGCCGGGTGGCCCAGCTGCTGCGTCACTTGCACGAACTGATCGAGTTTCGCCAGCGCGGCGCCCGAGCTGACAGCCAGCCGAGCACGGACCAGGCCATCTTCGATCGAGCTGGCCACGCCGGCCGCATACAGCGCCGTACCCGCGTTCAGGGCGACGATATCGGAAGCGGCGCCTGGCTCGCCGCGCAGCGCTTCCATCATTTTCGCCTTCGATTCGGCGGCGTCGGCCACCTTCAGGTTGCGGCTGGCGATCATGGACAGGCCGAAGTCTTCCGGATGGATTTCATATTCGCGGATTTCACCATTGATCAATTCACCGACCATGGTACCGGCGCCCAGCGAGACTTCATCCATATTGTCGCGGCCATACACCACGATCGCATGCTGTGCGCCCAGGCGCTGCAGCACGCGTACCTGGATACCGACCAGGTCGGCGTGGAATACGCCCATCAGGATATTCGGCGCGCCGGCCGGATTGGTCAGCGGCCCCAGGATATTGAAGATGGTGCGCACGCCCAGTTCGCGGCGCACGGGCGCCGCATGCTTCATGGCCGCGTGGTGATTCGGCGCATACATGAAGCCGATGCCGGTTTGCGCGATCGACTGGGCAATCTGTTCGGGCTGCAGGTTGATGTTGGCGCCCAGCGAGTCGAGCACGTCGGCGCTGCCGGACGAAGACGACACGCTGCGACCGCCATGCTTGGCCACGCGCGCACCGGCGGCGGCGGCGACGAACATAGAGGCGGTAGAGATATTAAACGTGTGGGCGCCGTCGCCGCCCGTGCCGACGATGTCGAGCAAGCGGGTGGTGTCGGCCATCGGCACCTTGGTGGAAAACTCGCGCATGACTTGCGCGGCGGCGGCGATTTCACCGATGGTTTCCTTCTTCACGCGCAAGCCCATGGTCAGGGCGGCGATCATGGTGGGCGACATTTCGCCGGACATGATCTGGCGGAACAGGTACAGCATTTCGTCGTGAAAAATTTCACGGTGTTCGATACAGCGCAGCAGGGCTTCTTGTGGGGTGATCGGCATGATGCTTCCTTCTTCAATGATGGCGCAGGAGGACACTGATGGCGCGCGCCCAGTGGCGCACGCAGGCAATCAGCGCTCGAGAAAGTTCTTCAGCAGGGCGTGGCCGTGCTCCGACAGGATCGATTCAGGGTGAAACTGCACACCCTCGATATCGTATTCCCGGTGGCGCACGCCCATGATTTCGCCGTCGTCCGTCCACGCTGTCACTTCCAGGCAGGAAGGCAGCGAGGCGCGTTCGATCGCCAAAGAGTGGTAGCGGATCACTGTGAAGGGGCTGGGCAAGTTCTTGAAAACGCCCACGCCCGTATGCGCGATAACTGAAGTTTTGCCATGCATGACTTGTTTGGCGCGGATGACTTTGCCGCCAAACGCCTCGCCGATGGCCTGGTGGCCCAGGCAAACGCCCAGTATCGGTTTCTTGCCGGCGAAGTGCTTGAGCACTTCCACCGAAATGCCTGCCTGCGCTGGCGCTTTCGGGCCAGGCGAGATGCAGATACGGTCCGGGTTCAGCGCTTCGATGTCAGCGATGCTGATTTCATCGTTGCGGTAGACCCGTACGTCTTCGCCCAACTCGCCGAAATACTGCACGATGTTGTAGGTGAAGGAGTCATAGTTGTCGATCATTAGCAGCATCTCAGAGCTCCCCATCCAGTCCATCTTGCACTTGTTCGGCGGCGCGCAGTACGGCACGCGCCTTGTTTTCGGTTTCCTGCCATTCCATTTCGGGAATCGAGTCGGCCACGATGCCGGCCGCAGCCTGCACATACAGCATGCCGTCCTTGACCACACCCGTGCGGATGGCGATTGCCACATCCATTTCACCGCCAAACGACAGGTAGCCGCAGGCGCCGCCATAGATGCCGCGCTTGCTGATTTCCAGTTCGTCGATCACTTCCATCGCGCGCACTTTTGGCGCGCCCGTCAGGGTGCCGGCGGGGAAGGTGGCGCGCAGCACGTCCAGGTTGGACAGGCCTGCTTTCAGCGTGCCTTCCACGTTCGAGACGATGTGCTGCACATGCGAGTATTTTTCGATGACCATGCGGTCGGTGACTTGCACGCTGCCGGTTTCGGCAATGCGGCCGATGTCATTGCGCGCCAGGTCGATCAGCATCACGTGTTCGGCGATCTCTTTCGGATCGGCCAGCAGTTCGGCCGACAGTTCGGCGTCGCGCTCGGGCGTGGCGCCGCGTGGGCGGGTGCCGGCGATAGGGCGCAGGGTAACTTTTTTGCTGTTCTCGCCGTCGGCCGTCTTGATATTCTCGTTACGCACCAAAATTTCAGGCGAGGCGCCGATGATCTGCATGTCGCCGAAATTATAGAAATACATATACGGCGACGGGTTCAGCGAACGCAGGGCGCGGTACAGGCTCAAGGGCGAATCGACGTAAGGCTTGCGGATGCGCTGGCCGATTTGCACCTGCATCAAGTCGCCGGCCATCACGTATTCGTGGGCGCGGGCGACAGCCTTCAGATACTCTTCTTTTGGGAAGTCGCGGATGGTTTCCGTGCGCACCGAGGCGCTAGTCACGGGGGCGTCGAGGCCACGGCGCAGCATCATGCGCAAGTCTTTCAGGCGCTGCCGCGCTTTCGAGAACGACTCGCTCTGGGTGGTGTCGGCGTAGACGATCAGATACAGTTTGCCGGACAGGTTGTCGATCACGGCCAGTTCTTCCGTCACCATCAGCTGGATGTCGGGCAGGCCCAGGTCATCTTTCGGCGCACCGCCGGCCAGTTTTTTCTCGATATGGCGCACCGTGTCGTAGCCGAAGTAACCAGCCAGGCCACCGCAGAAACGCGGCATGCCAGGGCGCAGGGCCACCTTGAAGCGGGACTGGTACTGTTCGATGAAATCGAGCGGATTGCCTTCGTGTGCTTCGATCACTTCGCCATTCTTGACGATCTCGGTGCGGCTGCCATGGCTGCGCAACACGGTGGTGGCGGGCAAACCGATGAAGGAATAGCGGCCGAAGCGTTCGCCGCCGACGACTGATTCCAGCAAAAAGGTATTCTTGCCGCCTTGCTGGGTTTGCGCCAGTTTCAGGTACAGCGTGAGCGGAGTTTCCAGGTCGGCGAAGGCTTCCGAGACCAATGGGATACGGTTATAGCCTTGCTGGGCCAGCGATTTGAATTCGAGTTCGGTCATGTTTCTCTCCATGCCGCCAGGGGCTACAGGCATGCAATTACGCAATGCGCCAATCTGGCGGAGGTTAATCAAAAAACCTGCCGGATGCTCGCGGGCAGCCGACAGCAATCGTTACACGGCTCGGCCTTAAGCCTGCCAGGATTGCCAGCGTCGCCAAAGCCAGGCCTCAATCGAGCCGGTTTGGGTGACATTGTATTTTTTGATGAGAAACGGGTTCACGATGGTGTGTAGTCAGTCAGTATGCGTATCAGTTTGTTCAGTTTTGCATGCGAATGAAATGGGCTGCTTCGAGCAGCGTATTTACTATACCATCGGAATCGGTGTCGTGTATAGAGTGTCCGTGATTGTATCCGTACGGCACTGTCAACACGGGGCAGCCCGCAGCCCGGGCCGCTTGCGCGTCATTCGAGGAGTCGCCGATGGCCACCACTTTGGCGGGCGCCAGGTCAAAATCTGCACATACTTGCAATAGCGGCATGGGGTCCGGTTTTTTCTTCGGCAAGGAGTCGCCTCCGTAGACGATATCGAAATAGCCAGCCAGATTTTTCTGTTGCAGCAGGGGCAGGGCGAAGGCCACCGGCTTGTTGGTCACGCAGGCCAGGCGCAGGCCGGCCGCCTTCATCGCTGCCAATCCCTGGAGCACGTCCGGGTACAAGGTGCTGAAGTCGCCATTGATGGCCAGATAATGGCGCTGGTAGGCGTCCATCGCCTGTTCAAAGCGCTGTTCCACGCCAGTCGCATCGAAATCGAGGGCCAGCACGCTGCGGATCAGGTTTTCCGAGCCTTTGCCCACCATATTCTTGATGGTGGCTTCGCTGATGGGCGCGAGATTAAACTCGCTGCGCATGCCGTTGATGGCGACATGGAAATCGGGCACGGTGTCGAGCATCGTGCCATCGAGGTCGATGATGGCGGCGCGCACGCCAGCCAGCACACCGCTCTTCACTGTGCCCGTATTCATCAGGCTGCCACTTTGGCTAATTCGGCGCGCATGGCATCGATCACGGCCTTGTAGTCAGGCTTGCCGAAGATGGCGGAACCGGCAACAAAGGTGTCGGCGCCGGCAGCGGCAGCGGCAGCGATATTGTCGATCTTGATGCCGCCGTCCACTTCCAGCATGATGTCACGGCCCGACTCATCGATCATGCGGCGCGCTTCAGCGATTTTTTTCAGTGCATGGGGAATGAAGGATTGGCCGCCGAAGCCTGGATTGACGGACATGATCAAGATCATGTCGATCTTGTCCATCACGTGTTCCAGGTAGTGCAGCGGTGTGCCAGGATTGAAGACCAGGCCGGACTTGCAGCCGTTGTCGCGTATCAGTTGCAGCGAGCGGTCCAGGTGTTCCGACGCTTCTGGATGAAAGGTGATGATGTTTGCGCCGGCCTTGGCGAAATCCGGGATAATGCGATCGACTGGCTTGACCATCAGATGCACATCGATGGGTACTTGTACATGCGGGCGTATCGCTTCGCAGACCAGCGGGCCGATCGTCAGGTTGGGCACATAGTGATTATCCATCACGTCGAAGTGGATGATGTCGGCGCCAGCGGTGACGACGTTGCGCACTTCCTCGCCCAAACGGGCAAAGTCGGCGGACAGGATGCTGGGAGCGATACGGAATGTAGTCATGGCGAGTGGGCTAGAGTGTAGAAATTGCGATTGCCGCTATTTTACGCCTGCCGCCGTTGCCATGCCCTTTTGAAATACAGAAAAATGACGAACAGATAAGGATGATGATGGCGACTTATGAATTTACGGTAACGGTCAAGACGCAGTTCTTGCCTGAGCAGTCGGCGCCGGAGCAGGGCCGCCATGTGTTCAGCTACACCATCAATGTGAAGAATACGGGCAGTGCCGGCGCGCAATTGATTGCGCGCCACTGGGTTATCACGGATGCCAATAACAAGGTGGAAGAAGTGCGCGGCCTGGGCGCTGTCGGCCACCAGCCGCTGCTGCAGCCCGGTGAACAGTTCGAATATACGAGCGGTACCGTGCTGGCCACGCCGCAGGGTTCCATGCGCGGCGAATATTTCTGCGTGGCCGAAGACGGCCATCAGTTCGAAGCGACTATACCTGAGTTCGTGTTGTCGCTGCCGCGCACCCTGCACTAAACTACCGCGCTACTTCAGCTTGTCGGTCTGCTGTTCTTCCGTGCCGACCTGTTTCTGCGCTGGTGGCGCAGGCTTTTTGCCTGTGCCCTTGCCCTGATACATGGTCCACCAGACAATAAATACCAGCAGGAAAAACGCCACCAGCGCTTCTATCATCAAGACCCACATACGCACCCCTATGTTATTTACACAAAGTTCTTTGACACGCCGTAGTCTACTCGTTCCCCTGGGCGCCGTCGCGTTCATCTTGTCAGCTTGTACCACGCCGCCTGCGCCGACCAATGTGGCCGCGGGGCAAACACCGCCGCTGAGCAAGCCTGTGTCGGCAAAACCGGCGACGCCCGAGGCTAAGGATAGCAAGGATGCACAGGCGCCCACGTTTATGCCCGTGAGCTTTTCCGCCTTGCCGGGCTGGGGCCGTGACGATATGCGCGCCGCCTGGCCAGCCTTCATGGCGTCATGCAATGTGCTGGCCAAACGCCCTGACTGGAAAGAGTCTTGCACCATCGCGCGCCAGGTCAATGCGGATAGCGACAAGGCCATCCGCCAGTTCTTTGAAGCGTTCTTTGTGCCAAATCAAATCGTCGCCCCCGATGGCGCCAGCACGGGCCTGGTCACCGGCTATTACGAACCTTTGCTGCATGGCGCGCGCAAGCGTGGCGGCCCGTACCAGACGCCGCTGTATAAAGTGCCGGATGACCTGGTGACGGTGGATCTGTCCAGCGTGTATCCGGAATTGAAAAATATGCGCTTGCGGGGCAAGCTGGTCGGCAAGAAAGTCGTGCCTTATGCCACCCGTGCCGATATCGAGCGCGCCACTTCCGTGGTGGGCAAGGAACTGATGTGGGTTGACGATGAAGTCGAAGCCTTCTTCCTGCAAGTGCAGGGCAGCGGCCGCGTGCAACTGACCGATACGCAGGAAACCGTGCGCGTGGCTTATGCCGACCAAAATGGTTATCCGTACAAATCGATAGGCCGCTACCTGGTTGACAAGGGCGAGCTGACCATGAGCCAGGCCTCTGCGCAGGGTATCAAGGCCTGGATCGCCGGCCATCCTACGCGCAAGGACGAGCTCTTCAATGCCAACCCCAGTTATGTGTTCTTCAAGGAAGAGCGCTTGCCTGATCCCAAGGTGGGGCCGAAGGGCGCACTGGGTGTGCCTTTGACGCCGCAGCGCTCGGTCGCCATCGATTCGCGTTTCGTGCCGCTGGGTGCGCCACTGTTTTTGGCAACCACGCAAGCCAATAGCGATATCCCCATGCAACGTCTGGTGATGGCGCAAGATACGGGCGGCGCCATCCGTGGCCCCATCCGTGTCGATTATTTCTTTGGTTTTGGCGCCGAAGCGGCAGAGAACGCTGGCCGCATGAAGCAGAGCGGCCAGGTGTGGATCTTATTGCCGAAGCAAGTGCCAGCCCGCTAAGGCGCGGGCATCGCAGCTGGTCTTGTCAGCGCAAGACCAGCACGGGCACCTGGGTGTGGCCCAGTACCTTTTGCGTTTCGCTACCTACGAACAGCTTGTTCAAGCCCTTGCGGCCATGCGAGGCCATCAGGATGATGTCGCAATGGTGACTGGCTGCGGTATTGACGATTTCTTCGTAGGGGCTGGGCGATACGGCTACCAGGCCTTCGAATTCCAGGCCGGCAGCGCGCGCAGCCTGGCCCAGCTTGTCGACGGCGTGTTGCGCAGCCGTATGCATCTGCTCTTCATATAAACCTGCATCGAGCACCACGCCACCGTCGGCCATCGGCGAAAACGGGAAAGGCTGGACTACGCTGATGGCGACCAGCTTGGCCTTGTTCAATTGTGCGAAGGCCAGCGCCGTCTCAGCGGCCTTGTCGGACAACGGCGAGCCGTCGGTAGGAAATAAGATGGTGTTAAACATGGCATGCTCCTCAAGTGATGTTGCTAGCTTATGGATTTCCCCCAAGCAAAACATTGATGTACATCAAATCTGTCAGGCTTTGACTTAACGATATGACAGTGTATGCCTGATCTACGGATCAGGCGCGTACGCCACGCAGCGGCGTGCCCCAGGTCATGGCGATGGTCAGTAAAACACTGCCAGCGGCGATACACGCCATGCCATTGCGCACGCCGAAGTGTTCGGCGATCCAGCCGGCGGCCAGCGCACCGAGCGGCGCCGTGGCCACCGTCAGGAAGCGCATGGTCGAGGTCATCCGACCCAGCATGGGGTCGGGCGTAACTTTTTGCCGCAAGCCCATATACGGAATGAAGAACAGCATCACGCCGCAATCGAAAAAGAACATTAGTACGGCATAGGCGGCCGCACTGGCATGCGCACTACCAAACAGGGCGGCAGGGATGGCAGGTGTCAGGGCAAAGCATAGCGAGGTCGACGCCAGGCCGATCAGGATGGTGGGGCCAGTGCCGTAGCGGCGCGTCAGTGGTTTGACGATGATCGCGCTCAGCAACATGCCGGCGCCGCCCAGCATTTGCGCCAGCCCCAGGACGCCAGGGCTCATGCCCAGGTTGTGGGTGGCAAACAAGATGGTCAGCGCCATGCTGGCATAAAACAAGAAATGCCAGATACCGGCGCCCCAGGCCAGTGCGCGCAGCAGCGGCTGGTGCCAGACGAATACCAGGCCGTCGGCGATATCGCGCAGCGCATGCTTGTTGGACGGAGCCGGGCGCGGATCGCGCACGCTCATGGCGCGCAAATTCAATACGGAAATAAAGTAGCCGCAAGCAGTGCAAAAGACCGCGGCTGGCGCTGACAGTATTTGCACCAGTACCCCAGCCAGGCCAGGGCCGATCAGGCGCGAAGCCGATTCCGTGGCGGCAAATTTCGATTGAGCATCGATCAAGCCATCGCGCCCCACCAGGAAAGTCAGGAAAACCTGTTCTGCGCCACCGCCCACCACAAAACCGGTGCCGATAATAAAACCCACTATATATAACCACGGCATCGACAGCAGACCGCACCAGTAGGCGATGGCCACGCTGGCCAGTGCCAGGCCCGACATGCTTTCGCTGAACAACATGATCGGGTGTTTGCTGCGCCTATCCAGCAACACGCCTACCGGCAAGCCGAACAGGGCAAACGGCAGGGCTTGCAGGGCGACCAGCAAGCCCATCTGTTCTGGCGTTGCATGCAAGAGCAGCACTGCGCACAAGGGCAGGGCCAGTGAGGTGATCTGGGCGCCAAAGCAATTGAGGCCATTGCTGAACCACAGCCGGCGAAAGTTGATGGTGGCGGGGCTGCCGTCACCGCGCAGGCGGCGGGCGCAATACTGGAACAGGGAAGAGTAAATACGGCACGCTATATAAGATGGGGGAGTAGACAATAATATCAGTGTGCTGTGAGCAATGCAGCCGCTACAATCGACGTCACTATTTAATCGCCGTATTTGATCACCAACTATCGAGAGGAGACACCATGCAATATGAAGACTTGATCATCGACATCCAGGACCGCGTCGCCGTCATTCGCCTCAACCGCCCGAAGGCGCTCAATGCGCTGAATGAAAACATGATGAATGAGCTGGGCGATGCTTTACTTAAATTCGACGCCGACGACAAGATCGGCTGCATCGTACTGACCGGTAGCGAAAAAGCCTTTGCGGCTGGTGCCGATATCGCCGCCATGGCGGACTACACCTACCCCGATACTTTTACCAGTGGTTATATCAGCCGCAACTGGGAACATATACTGCGCGTGCGCAAACCCGTGGTTGGTGCGGTAGCCGGTTATGCGCTGGGCGGTGGTTGCGAACTGGCGATGATGTGCGATTTCCTGATCGCCGCAGATAGCGCCAAATTCGGCCAGCCTGAAATCAAGGTAGGCGTCACACCAGGCGCGGGCGGCACGCAGCGTCTGCCACGCGCCATCGGCAAAGCCAAGGCCATGGACTTGCTGCTGACGGCGCGCACCATCGATGCGGCAGAAGCTGAACGCATCGGCCTGGTGTCGCGGGTGGTGCCTGCCGATAAGCTGCTGGAAGAAACCCTGGCTGCTGCCAGGACCATCGCTGCCATGCCGGTCTCGGTGGCCATGATGATCAAGGATTGCGTCAACCGCGCCTTCGAGACGACATTGACCGATGGCGTCGCCTACGAGCGCCGTTTATTCCAGGCTGCTTTCGGTACGCCAGCCCAGAAAGAAGGTATGCACGCTTTCCTGGAAAAGCGCTTGCCAAACTTCGACGGTCTTTGATATGATTCGCCTCCCCGATGAGACGCACTAGTTTGCGGCACTAAAGGGGTCACCGGAAACGATGATGCAGTAAAAAAGAAGGTTGACGAAATGTGCGAAACGCTTCATACTCTTCCTTCTTCGCAGATGACAAACACAACGCTTTGTCGATAGCGCGAAAGTAGTAGCAGAATTGAGTTCTTTAACAATTAACAGTCGATAAGTGTGGGCATTTGATGGAAGTGCAGCGCTGCGCAAGCAGCGTAAAACTTAAAATATCAAATG
>NZ_JACHCL010000005.1 GCF_014200725.1 Janthinobacterium silvisoli | reverse complement strand
ACCAGTGTGAAAGTAGGTTATTGTCAGGCTTGTTATTCGTAGTAGAGAAAAACCCCTCCGGTATCCGGTGGGGTTTTTTTTCGTCTGGTGGTTTTTAGTCGAGAATTTTTAGTATAAACAGCAGTTTTATCACCACAGCCAGGCAAACTGCTATATAATTCGCCTCCTCAGATCAGATGGTTTGCTGCCCAGTTGGGAGCAGGCTGTCGAAAAAGTTATGCCTGATGACCATAGCAAGTTGGTACCACCCCTTCCCATCCCGAACAGGACCGTGAAACAACTCTGCGCCGATGATAGTGCTGCAACCAGTGTGAAAGTAGGTTATTGTCAGGCTTGTTATATAAAAAAACCCCGCTAGATGCGGGGTTTTTTTTCGTCTGCAACTTTCATCTGCCTAGATACCCCAGACGATACTTTCGCCTTCGGCCTTGGCCGAACGCAGCATTTCCATCAGCGGATAAGCACGTTGCGAGAAATGGACTCTTTGCGCGAGTGCGTGCTCGGCTGTTTCACCAGCTTCGCGCGTCTCTGGTGTATGCACATCATGCTCGACGTCATTTTCCGGGTGTAATTTGGTTTCCGCCACTTCCTGTTCCAGCAAGGCCAGTGCTTCACCTGCTTCCGCTGGAGTGATTACGCCGCGGGTCGGGTTCTTGTGCAGGATGTCGAGGATACGCTGGGCATGTTCCTGGTACATCAGGACGGCAGGGGAGGATTTGGATTTGAATGAGATCAACATAAGAACTTTCTGAAACTTGTTATTGGTGTCGAAACAGTAGCACGACTTGAAAATTCGCACAGGGCGTCGGCTCACTGAACCCGCATGCTGGTAACCCAGCTGAGCTTATCTGTTGGACAGCGTACTTATTTACAAGCCCTTCGACCAGCAATAACTCTTTCTTTAAGTTAAAACTAAGTATTGCTTTCTGGTTAATTTTTTACTCCA
The DNA here is from genome assembly GCF_014200725.1 of Janthinobacterium silvisoli. Classification (GTDB taxonomy): domain Bacteria; phylum Pseudomonadota; class Gammaproteobacteria; order Burkholderiales; family Burkholderiaceae_D; genus Janthinobacterium. The sequence continues at coordinate 273,094 of NZ_JACHCL010000005.1, read as the reverse complement.
GTTTGACCGAATCCATGAAAGTATCGATCGCTTCGCGTGGCAGTTTCTTTTCATCGCCGATGATGACGACCTGGAAGATGCGTTTGTCTTGTGCGATGAAGCGCGCTATCAGTACGGTAGGCTTGCCTTGCTGCGTGCCTGTTGCCTCGATGCTCAATGAACTTTGTTGCCGCGTGCCCGCCGGCGTGCTGCTGGCCGCAGAGGCTGATTTTTCACTACGCACGCTGCCCTTGATATTGTTAAGCAAGGCGGTCTTCATGGCGGGCAGCGCTGCCTCGGCTTGTGCTTGCGTCGGCATCAACGCATTGCCAATGGCAAAAGTACTACCTTCAGCCTCGCTGGCGGTCATGGTCAGGCCGACTTTCGTTCCATCCAGGTCCACGTCGCGCGTCAGGCGCGAGGGCTTGCCTGGAAAGAGGGCGCTAAATTGCCCGTCAGGACTGCGATAGTCGCGCCAGTCGAATTTCGGACTGCAGGCGGACAGCATGCTGGCGGTGGCCAGCGCGGCAAAAACCGTGGCGATTGATGTTTTTTTCATCACTTCATGGTAGCAGTGTCATACACAACTGGCAATCACGCTTCAATGTTCGCGCAGAACGCGCCGGTACTGTATCGCTTCGGCTACATGCGGCTGAGCAATCTTGCGGCTATTTTCCAGGTCGGCGATGCTGCGCGCGACCCGCAAGACGCGGTGATAGGCGCGGGCTGACCAGTGCAGACGCAGCATGGCGCTCAACAAAAGTTGCTCGCCACTCTGGTCGAGCTGGCAGTGCTGCTCGATTTCGATACTGGACAGTTGCTGGTTGCTCTTGCCCTGGCGTTCCTGCTGCAAGGCAAAGGCGGCTGCCACGCGGGCCGCGATGATGGCGGAACTTTCTCCGGCCGACTGGCGTGCCAGTGACGAGGGCAGCATGGCGGCCACTTCGATCTGCATGTCGATGCGGTCGAGCAAGGGGCCCGACAAACGGCCGTGATAGCGCAGCACCGCGTCGGGCGTGCAACGGCAGCGGCCGGAAGCATGGCCCAGGTAGCCGCAGGGACAAGGATTCATGGCGGCAATCAATTGGAAGCGGGCTGGAAACTCGGCCTGGCGGGCTGCGCGCGAAATACTGATGAGACCGGACTCCATGGGTTGCCGCAAGACTTCCAGCACCCTGCGGTCAAATTCGGCGATTTCATCTAAAAATAGCACGCCGCAATGCGCCAGTGAAATTTCGCCTGGCCGCGGTATATTGCCACCGCCTACCAGGGCCACGCCGGACGCCGTTTGATGAGGGGCGCGATAGGGCCGGCGCTTCCAGTTTTCTACCTTGAAATTGCCGCTCAAGGAATGCACCGCCGCCGATTCCAGTGCTTCTTCCTCGCTCATGGGCGGCAAGATGCCGGGAAAACGGCAGGCAAGCATGCTTTTGCCGGCGCCGGGCGGACCTACCATCAGCAGGCTATGGCCACCTGCCGCGGCAACTTCCAGTGCCCGTTTTACTTGCTGCTGGCCTTTCACGTCCATGAAGTCGGGAAATTGAAAGGGCGCCTGCGCTAGTTGCGGCTGGTGGCGTTGCAAGACGGTTTGGCTGTCGCGCGCGGCAAAGTGGGCGCACACCTCAAGCAGGGTGTGGGCTGGATAGATGCAGGCGTCATGCACCAGCGCCGCCTCGTCGGCGTTGGCAAAGGGCAGGATAAAGGCTCGCCTTGCACCATCATGGTTGCGCTGCATGGCAAAGGTCATGGCCAGCGCGCCACGGATAGGGCGTAATTGGCCAGACAGCGACAGTTCGCCGGCAAATTCGTAGCGGTGTAATTGATCTCCAGCCAGTTGGCCCGAGGCTGCGAGGATGCCGAGTGCGATCGGCAGATCGAAACGTCCTGATTCTTTTGGCAGGTCGGCAGGCGCCAGGTTGGCCGTGATGCGACGCGCGGGCATGTCAAAGCCGCAGTTTTGCAGCGCGGCGCGCACGCGGTCGCGTGATTCCTTGACCTCCGTATCGGGCAAGCCGACGATGGTAAACGAGGGCAAGCCATTGGCCAGATGGACTTCGACGTTTACCTCTGGCGCATCCATGCCGGCCAGGGCGCGGCTTTTCAGGACTGCCAGGCTCATTTTGACTCCCTGCACCGCAGCAAGCGGGCAGGTTCAGTCTAGCGGTCGTGGTGGCGCAGGTTTTGCGGTGCGCCAGCAAGGCCGTTGAAAGGAAGCCGCTTAAGCCTTCGGCTCGTTCAGGCGCGCTTCCAGTTCTACCACGCGCAGTTCCAGTGCATCCAGCTTGGCGCGGGTCTTGGCCAGCACTTGCGCCTGGATATCGAATTCTTCACGCGTGACCAGGTCCAGGCGGGCGAAGCCCTGGGTCATCATCGATTTCACATTTTTTTCGATATCCTTGGCCGGCGAGTTTTCGATGGCTTGATGGATTTTGCCTTGCAAATCATTAAAGAAATTATTCATGTCCATGGTGAATCCTTTAGGTGTTCTTCGGGGTGCGGCAGGTGCATCGCACCATTGCGGTGCACTTCAGCCTTAATCTGGTGCGCAGCTGAGCAAATTTATAACGCTTCAGCATGCCATGTCCGCTATTCATCGCGCTTGTGAGCCATGTATGGGCATAAACACAGCTGTCAAGGTGGCAAGGTAGCTGGCACACATTCTGCTAAAGAGTTCATAAACGCTTTGTGATCTCCAGGCAAGATTTTAAACCTCAACCGCTTTAAAAGCTCAATAAAAGGAAATCGCCATGAAGAATCTGTCTCACAGCATGACTCTAGCAGCGTTGACATCGGCCATGGCTGTCCTGTGCGGTAATGCTATGGCGCAGGAGGCAACAAGCCCTGCAACTGCCGTAGCGGAAACTGTGCCAGATAACGTGGTGAGCTATAACGTGGCCTTGACCAGCGATTACCGTTATCGCGGAATCTCGCAAAGCCGTCTCGATCCAGCCGTCAGCGGTGGTGTCGACTATACGCATAATCCCACCGGACTGTATGTGGGTACGTGGCTGTCGAGCATCAAGTGGATCAAGGACGGTGGTGGCGATGACAACCTGGAGTGGGATATTTATGGCGGCAAGAAGGGCGACCTCGGGTCGGGGATCACATACGATGTCGGTGGATTGTATTACTACTATCCTTCGAATGGCTTGAGCACGAATGCCAATACCTTTGAACTTTATGGCCAGCTCAGTTACGGTCCGGCCTACATCAAGTATTCGCATGCAACCACGAATCTGTTCGGCGTGGCCGATAGCAAGCACAGCGGCTATCTCGATGCCGGTTTGAACTGGCCCGTGTACGACGACTATACGCTGAACCTGCATGTGGGCCATCAAAGCGTGAAACACAATGACTCGCTCAGTTATTACGACTACAAGCTGGGCGTGAGCAAGGATTTCACCGGCTTTGCCACCGTATCGCTGGCTGCTGTCAAGGCCAATATCACCTCGCTGGCGCCCAACGGCAAAAATCTGGCCAAAACCGGCCTAGTACTCACTGTTTCCAAAACCTTTTAAACGAGACCGCCATGAAAATGATTACCGCGATCATTAAACCGTTCAAGCTGGACGAAGTACGTGAAGCCTTGTCGGCTATCAATGTGCAAGGGATAACTGTCACTGAAGTCAAAGGCTTTGGCCGCCAGAAAGGCCACACGGAACTGTACCGCGGCGCCGAGTATGTCGTCGATTTCCTGCCAAAAACCAAAATCGAGGCTGCCGTCGATGATGCCATCGTCGACCAGGCCATCGAAGCGATCGAGGGCGCCGCGCGCACCGGTAAAATCGGTGATGGCAAGATTTTCGTCTACAACCTGGAACAAGTTATCCGCATCCGTACCGGCGAGACCGGCAACGAAGCGCTCTAAGGGGAATCTTAATGAATAAAAATATAACAAAAGTACTTGCTGGGATAGCCTGTCTGTTTGCCTTTGGCGTGGCCGCGCCCAGTTTTGCCGATGCGCCGGCTGCTGCCACCACGTCGGCTGCTGCCACCACGTCGGCTGTCGCTACGCCTGCCGTGACGCCTGCACCGGATGCTGCCCCTGTCGCTGCTGCGCCAGCCCCTGCCGCTGCGGCCCCTGCAGCCGCACCGGTTCCGAATAAAGGCGATACCGGCTTCATGATGCTGTCCACCTTGCTGGTGATCTTGATGACGATCCCCGGCCTGGCCCTTTTCTATGGTGGCCTGGTGCGTTCCAAGAACATGCTGTCGGTGCTGATGCAAGTGTTCATGGTGTTTGCCCTGATCGTGGTGCTGTGGTGCATTTATGGCTATTCGATCGCCTTCACGGAAAAAACCGCCTTCTTCGGTGGCTTTGACCGCCTGTTCCTGAACGGGATCTGGGATCCGGTCAAAGGCACGTTTGCCACCGCCGCTACCTTCAGCAAGGGCGTGGTGATTCCCGAGTTCGTCTATGTTGCCTTCCAGGGCACGTTTGCCGCCATCACCTGCGCCCTGATCGTCGGCGCCTTTGCCGAGCGCGCCAAGTTTGCCGCTGTGCTGGCCTTCGTTGTCCTGTGGTTTACCTTTGGCTATTTGCCAGTGGCGCACATGGTCTGGTTCTGGACCGGCCCTGACGCCATCACCAATGCAGCGACCTCGGCCAGTGAAACCTTGAAAGCGGGCTGGCTGTTCCAGAAAGGCGCGCTGGATTTCGCCGGCGGCACCGTGGTGCATATCAATGCTGCTATCGCCGGCCTGATGGGCGCCATCATGATCGGCAAACGCGTCGGTCTGGGCCGTGAATCGATGGCGCCACACTCGCTGACGATGACCATGATCGGTGCTTCCTTGCTGTGGGTAGGCTGGTTCGGCTTCAACGCCGGCTCTTCCCTGGAAGCTGGCGACGTGGCGGCACTGGCCTTCGTCAACACCTTGCTGGCGACCGCCGCCGCCACTTTGTCATGGGTGTTTGGCGAATGGATCACCAAGGGCAAGCCTTCCATGCTCGGTGGCGCATCGGGCGCCGTCGCTGGCCTGGTGGCAATCACCCCGGCAGCCGGTTTCGTCGGTCCGATGGGCGGCCTGGTGATCGGCTTGATTGCTGGCGTGGTGTGCCTGTGGGGCGTGAATGGCTTGAAACGTCTGCTGGGCGTCGATGATTCGCTCGACGTGTTCGGCGTTCACGGCGTGGGCGGTATCCTGGGCGCCTTGCTGACCGGTGTCTTTGCTGCACCACAACTGGGCGGACAGGGCATTTTCGACTATGTCACCAACAAGATGTCGGCTGACCCGTATTCGATCGGCCACCAGGTGCTGGTGCAGGCGGAAGCCGTCGGCACGACCGTCATCTGGTCGGCGGTGGTATCCCTGATCGCCTATAAACTGGTCGACATCGTCATCGGCCTGCGCGTACCGGAAGAAGAAGAGCGCGAAGGCCTCGATATCACCAGCCATGGTGAGCAGGCTTATCACGGATAATTATTAATTCTTTGATATGGCGGCGCCCCGGCGCACCGTGTCAACGTTGTTTTGCTTGTAAGGGCGCCTCATTGAGGCGCCTTTTTTTTCCTTATACGAATGCAAAAGGTCTTTAAAACAAGGCTTTTGCCCCGATTTGGGCTACTTACACGGTAATATAGTCGGCAGTTCTGTGTGCTTTTCGATGACTGCACATAATTTAAGGATGTAACTATGGTTCCCCATCTCGTCACGGCCCTGACTGGACCGCTGCTCGACCTAGAAAAAAAGATCCTGGCCGCGACGCCGGCCATTGAGCGCTGGTTCCGCATGGAGTGGCAAGAGCACACGCCGCCTTTCTATTGCTCAGTCGACTTACGCAATGCCGGTTATAAACTGGCGCCCGTCGACACGAATCTGTTCCCTGGCGGATTCCATCACCTGGCCACGGAAATGCTGCCCTTGTCGGTGCAGGCAGCGATGGCCGCCATCGACAAATATTGTCCGGACGCCCGCAATCTGCTGATGATTCCGGAGTTGAATAACAACACGCCGCATTATTTGCAAAACGTGGCGCGGCTGATGCAGATTTTCCGCCAGACAGGCTTGCATGTGCGCCTGGGTTCCTGGTCGCCTGAAATTACCCAGCCGACACCATTGGCGTTGCCAGATGGCAATATGCTGGTGATCGAGCCGCTGGTGCGCCTGAACAATGGTCGCCGCCTGGGCTTGAAGGATTTCGACCCCTGCACGATCTTGCTGAATAACGACTTGTCGGACGGTATCCCCGATATCTTGCAAAATATTCATGAACAAAGCCTGCTGCCGCCTTTGCACGCGGGCTGGGCCTTGCGCCGCAAGAGCAATCACTACACGGCTTACGATGAAGTGGTGAAAAAGTTCGGCAAGATGATCGATGTCGATCCCTGGATGCTGAACCCCTTCCACGCCAAGTGCAGCGATATCAACTTCCAGGAAGGCGAGGGCGAAGATGCGCTGGCCGCCAGCGTGGACGTGCTGCTGGCCAAGATCCGCAAGAAGTACAAGGAATACGGCATCAAGGAAAAACCATTCGTGATCGTCAAGCCCGACGCCGGCACCTATGGCACGGGCATCATGACCGTGCGCGACGCCAGCGAAGTGCGTGATCTGTCGCGCAAGCAGCGCGACACCATGTCCATCGTCAAGGATGGCAAGGTGGTCACCGACGTGATCATCCAGGAAGGCGTGCCGACCTTTGAAAGCATCAAGGATGCCGTGGCCGAGCCGGTGGTCTACATGATAGACCGCTATGTGGTGGGCGGTTTCTACCGTGTGCACGCGGAAAAGGGCGTGGACCAGAACCTTAACGCTCCCGGTTCGCAATATGTGCCGCTGGCATTTGCCCAGCAGCACGCGGTACCGGACTTGAAGGCCAAGCCGGGCACGGCGGCGCCGAACCGTTTTTATGTGTATGGCGTGGTAGCGCGGCTGGCCTTGCTGGCGGCGTCGCTGGAAATGGAACGCACCGACCCGAATCCCGAGGTGTATTGATCGAGGGTGATCGATCCTTGCAGCCGGGGTCGCCAGGCGCGGCGCAACCCCGCCTGGCGATCTCGGCTAGAATCAAGCATTCATCTCAAGCATCTCGACTGGACCGTACATGAAAATCGCATTCCTTGCCGACCCGCTGGCGGGCTTCAAGACATATAAAGATTCCACTTTTGCCATGATGCGCGAGGCTGCCAGGCGCGGTCACGCCATCTATGCATTTGAACAGAAGGACATGGCGCTGGAAGAAGGCATCGTGACGGCCGAGGTACAACACATCGTGCTGACGGGTCACGAGCACGACTGGTACCAGGTCGTGTCCCGCGAGGAAGTGCGTTTGTCGACCCTGGACGCGATCATCGAACGCAAGGATCCGCCGTTCGACATGGAATATGTGTACGGCACCTATTTGCTGGAACTGGCGGAAAAGCAGGGCGCACGCGTCTTCAACAAGCCGTCTGCCATCCGCGACAACAATGAAAAGCTGGCGATTGCCCAGTTTTCCGAATTCACCTCGCCGACCCTGGTGACGTCGAGCGAAGCGCGCTTGCGTGCTTTTCACGCCAAGCACCAGGATGTGATCTTCAAGCCGCTCGACGGCATGGGCGGCACGGGCATCTTCCGCGTCAAGGCCGATGGTTTGAATCTGGGCGCCATCATCGAAACGCTGACGGAAAATGGTGGACAAACCATCATGGCCCAGCGCTTTATTCCCGATATCGCCAAGGGCGACAAGCGCATCCTGGTAATCGGCGGCAAGCCGGTGCCGTTTTCCCTGGCGCGTATCCCGCAGGCGGGCGAAGTGCGCGGCAACCTGGCCGCGGGCGGCACGGGCGTGGCGCAGCCATTGACGGCGCGCGACCTGGAAATCGCTGAAAAGCTTGGCCCTATCCTGGCCGGCCGTGGCCTGATGCTGGTAGGATTGGATGTGATTGGTGACTACCTGACGGAAGTCAATGTCACCAGCCCGACTTGCTTCCAGGAAATCATGCAGCAGACTGGTTTTGATGTGGCTGCCATGTTTATCGATGCGGTCGAGCACGGCGTTGCCCAGCAAAGTTAATAAGGTGAAATGATTATGGTAGGGATCTTGCTCATGACCCACGCCCCACTGGGACAGGCTTTTGTTGCCGCCTGCGCCCATGTGTTCCGCGGGCCGACCGAGCGTTTTGAAGCAATCGATGTGCTGGCCGATCAGGATCTGGCCGAAGTACAGAAATTGGCCGCGGCAGCGATTTGCCGCCTCGATGATGGTTCAGGCGTGCTGGTGATTACCGATGTGAAGGGTGGTACGCCGTCCAATTGCTGCAACAAGCTGGCGGACGCTGGCCGGGTGGAAGTCATCGCCGGCATCAGCCTGCCGATGCTGCTGCGCGCGATCACGTATCGCCGCGATACGCTCGATGTGGTGGTGGAAATGGCGTTGGCCGGTGCGCAAAGCGGCGCCGTGCGCGTCGATAACCGTATTCGCGTCGGCGAGTAAGGAAGGAAGTGCCATGGCCGCCGCCCTGAAGGCGGCGGATTTTATAAGTGAACTGTCATCAGCGTAGTATTCAGGGATAGAGACTATACAAAAATGATTCAAAAAGAACTCGAAATCATCAACAAGCTGGGACTGCATGCACGCGCTTCCGCCAAATTTACGCAGCTGGCCGCCAAGTTCAAGAGCGATGTGTGGCTGACCCGCAACGCGCGCCGCATCAATGCCAAGTCCATCATGGGCGTGATGATGCTGGCCGCCGGCAAGGGCGCCAAAGTGACACTGGAGGCTGATGGCGAAGACGAGCAGGCTTGCGTCGACGCGCTCACCATCCTGATTAACGACAGGTTTGGCGAAGGCGAGTAATGCCCGCCGAACGCAGCCGCAGCCGCATCCCGACAGGTCAACCCATGGCATCCTTCACGCTCCACGGCATCCCGGTCTCCCGCGGGATCGCCATTGGCCGAGCGCATCTGCTGGCGCCGGCCGCCCTTGACGTCAAACATTACCTGGTCGCCCAGGAACAGATCGAAGCCGAAGTACTGCGTTTGCAACATGCATTCGCTACCGTCCACAAGGAACTGCAAACCCTGTGGAACGATTTGCCCAAGGATGCGCCCACCGAGCTGGGCGCCTTCATCGACGTGCACGCGCTGATCCTGTCCGACCCGATGATTTCCGAAGCGCCGCTCGACATCATCCGCACGCGCCACTACAACGCCGAATGGGCGCTGCTGACGCAGATCGATGAATTGTCGGCCCAGTTCGATGAAATCGAAGACCCTTATCTGCGCGAGCGCAAGGCCGATATCCAGCAAGTGGCCGAGAGGGTGTTGAAGGTCTTGCTGGGCACAGAACAATTGCTGCCCGTGGCCGCTGCCGAAGATGAATTGATGGCGCAGATGGTGGTCGTCGCGCATGATATTTCGCCGGCCGACATGCTGCAGTTCCGCGACCGCTCCTTCATCGGTTTCATCACCGACGTGGGCGGACAAAACTCGCACACGGCCATCGTCGCGCGCAGCCTGGACATTCCGGCGGCCGTCGGTATGTCGCAGGCATCGACCCTGATCGAGCAGGACGACTGGATCATCATCGATGGTGACGCCGGCGTGGTGATCGCCAACCCCAGTGCGCTGGTGCTGGAACAGTACCGCGAGCGCCAGCTGGCCATGCAGCGTGCGCGCAAAAAGCTGGGCAAGCTGAAAAAAACCCCGGCCGTCACCAAGTGCGGCACGCCGATTACCCTGCTGGCCAATATCGAACTGCCCGAGGATTGCCCGTTTGCGCTGGAGTCGGGCGCCAGCGGCGTGGGCCTGTTCCGTTCCGAATTCCTGTTCATGGGCCGCGCCCACAAGATCCCGTCCGAGGACGAGCAATTCGAGGCCTACCGCAATACCGTGGTCTCGATGAAGGGGCGCGCGGTGACTATCCGCACGCTCGACATCGGCGCCGACAAGCCGCTCGACCAGTCCGACCACACGGCACTCAATCCTGCTCTGGGCCTGCGCGCGATCCGCTACTGCCTGGCCGAACCGCAGCTGTTCCTGACGCAGTTGCGGGCGATCTTGCGCGCTTCAGCCTTTGGCAAGGTGCGCATCCTGATCCCCATGCTGGCGCACGCGTTCGAGATCGACCAGTCGCTGGCGATGATCGAGCAAGCCAAGGCCAGCTTGCGCGAAGAGGGTGTCAAATTCGATGAAGAAGTCGAAGTGGGCGCCATGATCGAGATTCCGGCAGCTGCGCTGGCGCTGCCCATGTTCGTCAAGCGCATGGATTTCCTGTCGATCGGCACCAATGACCTGATCCAGTACACCCTGGCGATCGACAGGGTCGATTATGAAGTGGCGCATTTGTACAATCCGCTGCATCCGGCCGTGCTGCAACTGATCTCGATGACGATCGCCGCCGGCCACAAGGCGGGCATCGACGTGGCCGTCTGCGGCGAGATGGCGGGCGACGTCAAGCTCACGCGTTTGCTGCTCGGCATGGGCTTGCGGGAATTCTCCATGCACCCGGCGCAGCTATTGGCGGTCAAACAAGAGATCCTGAACAGCGATCTGGGGCTGATTGCGCCACAAATACGCAAAATTATGCGCTCGATGGAGCCAAATGTAATCGCCGAGGCGGTACAACAGTTGCAGCTCATGTAAACTGTCAGCTTATCAGCACCCGGGTACAGCGCGCGCGGCAAGCCGTACCCGGGTGTCAAAGTTGCAGAGCCTATCATCGCGGTTTTGCATCGATCATGGCCCGTGGGGCCAACCCCCTTTATAAACCGACACGAACATGTCATCTATTGGAATCGTTTCACCGCAAACCATGTATTTTGCGGAACCCCTGCAGCTGCAAAGCGGAGCATCGCTGCTGGACTATATGTTGATGTATGAAACCTACGGCACCCTGAACGCGGACAAATCGAACGCGGTGCTGGTCTGCCACGCCCTGAACGCCTCGCACCACGTGGCTGGCGTGTATGCGGACGAACCGAAAAGCGCAGGCTGGTGGGACAATATGGTTGGTCCCGGCAAGCCGCTCGACACCAACAAATTCTTCGTCATCGGCGTTAACAACCTGGGCTCCTGCTTTGGCTCGACGGGCCCGATGCACACCAACCCCGCTACCGGCAAGCCGTATGGCGCCGCCTTCCCCGTCGTGACGGTGGAAGACTGGGTCAGTGCGCAGGCGCGCCTGGCCGATCAGCTGGGCATCACCCAGTTTGCGGCCGTGATGGGCGGCTCGCTGGGCGGCATGCAGGCGCTGGCCTGGAGCATCATGTTCCCCGAGCGCCTGCGCCACTGCGTGGTGATCGCTTCGACGGCCAAGCTGTCGGCGCAGAATATCGCTTTCAATGACGTCGCCCGCCAGGCGATTTTGTCCGACCCTGATTATCGGGGCGGCGATTTTTATGCGCACGGCGTGGTGCCGAAAAACGGCTTGCGCGTGGCGCGCATGGTCGGCCACATCACCTATCTGTCGAATGACGACATGGCTGAAAAATTTGGCCGCAAGCTGCGCGATGCGGCGCAGACGGGCGACTACAAATTCGGCTTCGGCATCGATTTCGAAATTGAATCCTATCTGCGCTACCAGGGCGACAAATTCTCCGAATACTTCGACGCCAACACCTATCTGCTGATCACCAAGGCACTCGATTATTTCGATCCGGCGCGCGCCCATGGCGGCGACCTGGCCAAGGCGCTGTCTGGCACCAAAGCCAAGTTTTTCCTGGCCTCGTTTTCCACCGACTGGCGCTTCTCACCCGAATGCAGCCGCCAGATCGTCGAAGCGCTGGTGGTCAACCGCCGCCAGGTGACATATGCCGAGATCGACGCGCCACATGGCCACGACGCCTTTTTGCTGGAAGATCCGCGCTACATGAACATGGTGCGCGCCTATTATGGCCAGGTATGGAATGACATCGAGGCAGGTACGCCCGCCTCGGCACGGCAATCGCAGACGGCCCGCCAGGGCGAGAAGGAGACAGCATGACTTTTGATGAATTGAGCGCGCTGCGTCCCGACCTGGCTTTCATCGCCCACTGGGTGCCGAAAAACGCCCATGTGCTCGACGTCGGCTGCGGCGACGGCGTGATGCTCGAATACCTGCAAAGCGACCGGGAATGCAGTGGCTACGGCATCGAGATCGCCGACGACAAGGTGCTGGCCAGTACCCAGCGCGGCGTGAACGTGGTCCAGCAAGACATGGAAAAGGGCCTGGCCATCTTTGGCGACAACAGCTTCGATACGGTGCTGTGCCTGTCTTCCTTGCAGATGATGAAGCAGGTCGAGCCGTTGTTGCGCGACATCGTACGCGTGGGCACAGAAGCGATCGTATCGTTCCCCAACTTTGCCCACTGGCCGCACCGGCTGGCGCTGCTCAAGGGCCGCATGCCAGTGTCGAAATCGCTGCCTTACCAGTGGTATGACACGCCGAACGTGCGCTGCGCAACCATCAAGGATTTCCGCGAACTGGCCGAGGAATGCGGCCTGGAAGTGATCGAGTGCGTGGCCCTGGCCGAAGGCAAGATAGTATCCGTGCTGCCGAATCTGCGCGGCGACCTGGCCGTGTTCCGCCTGCGTAAAAAAGCGGTGCATTGATGACAAACAGCCCGGCGCCAGGCTGGCGTAGCTACGCCAACGGCCGCATGCTGGCCGTGCTGGTGCTGGGTTTCAGTTCCGGCCTGCCGCTGTTTATTTTGCTGTACCTGCTGCAGGCGTGGCTGGCCAAGTCGGGGCTGAACGTCAAGGCGCTGGGCTTGTTCGCCCTGGTGCAGTTCCCGTATATCTGGAAATTCCTGTGGGCGCCCTTGATGGACCGCTACCCCATCCTGGGGCTGGGACGGCGGCGTGGCTGGATGGCGCTGACCCAGCTGGCGTTGTTTTTCGCCATCGGTGCCATGGGCATGCTCGATCCGCTTACGCAGATTGGCTTGATTGCGGCTGCCGCTGGTGGCGTAGCTTTTTTGTCGGCCAGCCAGGACATCGTCATCGATGCCTACCGCCGCGAAATCCTCAGCGATAACGAGCAGGGCCTGGGCGCGGCTGTCATCGTCAATGCCTACAAGGTGGCGGGCATGGTGCCGGGCGCGCTGTCGCTGATCCTGGCCGACCGCATGCCGTGGCAAGCCGTATTCTGGATCACGGCCGCCTTCATGCTGCCAGGTTTGCTGTGCACACTGTTGATCAGGGAACCGAGCGTGTATGGTGCGCCGCCCAGCACCATGCGCGAAGCGATCATCTTGCCATTCAAGGAATTCATCGCGCGCGATGGCTGGCGCAACGCCATGTGGATATTGGCGTTTGTGCTACTGTATAAAATCGGTGACAGCATGGCTACCGCGTTGGCGACCAAGTTTTATCTGGACCTGGGTTTCAGCATGACGCAGATCGGCCTGGCTGCCAACACCACCGGTTTCTGGGCCAGCCTGGCTGGCGGCATCGTCGGCGGCGTGTGGATGCTCAAGCTGGGCATCAACCGTGGCTTGTGGGTGTTCGGCGCCTTGCAAGCCTGCGCCATCCTGGGTTTTGCCTGGCTGGCGCATGTGGGACCGAATACCATTTTGCTCAGTGCCGTGATCGGCTTTGAAGCCTTCGCCAGCCTGGGCCTGGGCGCGGCCGCCTTTGTGGCGTTCCTGTCGCGCAGCACGGACCCGCGCTACACGGCCACCCAATATGCGCTATTTTCCAGCCTCAGCGCCGTGCCGCGCACCCTGATCAATGCCTCGGTGGGCTTTCTGGTCGCGGAACTGGGCTGGTTTTCGTTTTTTATCGTCTGCTTCTTTTTGGCCTTCCCGGCCATGATGATGCTGCCAAAAATTGCTCCATGGAGGACACGTGACACGACACCCGTTTAAACATCTCGCCTTGGTGGCCAGCCTGTGCGCGGCCACGGTGCTGGCGCCGCTGCCTGTTTTTGCCCAGCAGGCGACGGTCCAGGATGGCATCAAGGTGCGTCCACTGTCGAACACGCGCATCTTCGCCGGTGGCGAAAACTTCAATGAAAAATCAAAACTTCAGTACACACAACTGCTGCGCGAGGCCAAGGATAAAAATACGCTGGTCAGCGACAACGATCCGCAAGTCAAACGCTTGCGGACCATCGCCCAGCGCATCATCCCGTTTGCGGCCCGCTGGAACAATGCGGCCAGCAGCTGGCAGTGGCAAATCAATTTGCTGAACTCGGATGAAGTGAATGCCTTCTGCATGCCAGGCGGGCAAATCGCTTTTTACAGCGGCATCCTGAATAAACTGAACTTGACTGACGATGAAGTGGCCGTCGTGATGGGCCATGAAATTTCGCATGCGCTGCGTGAACATGCGCAGGCGCAGGCTGGCAAGGGCAACCTGGCCGCTGTCGGCGCCAAGCTGGCTGGCGCTGGCCTGTCTGCCTGGCTGGGCGTGGATCCAAATCTCACCAGCACCGCCACCAATATGGCGGCGCAAGGCGTGATGCTGAAATTTTCGCGCGACGACGAGCGCGAAGCGGACCTGATCGGCATGGACCTGGCAGCCCGCGCTGGTTTCGACCCGCGCGCCGGCGTGGTGCTGTGGCAGAAAATGGCAGCGGTGAGCAAGGGTGCGCCACCAGAATTTCTGTCGACTCACCCGTCGGGCAACGATCGTATCGCGCAAATGAATAACCATATGGCGCAGGTGCTGCCGCTGTACGCGCGCACCAAGGGTGTCAGCGTGGACGCCTTGCCGCCATACCGCAGCAACGTGGTCGCTACACGCTAGCATGTCTTCGCGTAGCAATCAGCTGGTGCCGCCCTTGCCGGTACGCGACGGTGTCGCGCCCAGCTATCTGTGGCTGCCGCAAGGGCAGTGGCCAGACATGCTGAGCTTTCTCGTCGAACGTTATCCGCAAATCAGTGCGGCGCAGTGGATAGACCGCATGGCGCGTAGTGAAGTGGTGAGTAGCGAGGGTGTAGTGCTGACACCTGCCAGCGCTTACCAGCGCGGCATGCGCATCTTTTATTACCGCGAACTGGAATATGAAACGCCGATTCCATTCCAGGAAGAGATTTTGTTCCAGGACGAGCATCTGGTAGTGGTCGACAAACCGCATTTCCTGCCCATGACCCCGGGCGGACGCTTCGTGCAAGAGACCTTGCTGACGCGGCTGAAAAAGACGCTGGGCATCGCCGAGCTGACGCCTATCCACCGGCTAGACCGTGAGACGGCTGGCGTGGTGATTTTTTCGCGCCAGCAGGCCAGCCGTGGCGCGTATCAATCAATGTTCCAGCGCCGTGAAATCGCCAAGGAATACGAAGCGCTGGCGCCGCGCCTGCAGGATCATGCTTTTCCATTCACCTATCGCAGCCGCATGGTCGATGGCGACAAGTTTTTCCTGATGCGTGAGGAAGAGGGCGAGCCGAATTCGGAAACCATCATCGACGTGATCGAGCAGCGCGGCGAATTCAATCTGTACCGATTGTTTCCGCATACGGGCCGCAAGCACCAGTTACGCGTGCACCTGGCGTCGCTGGGCATCCCGATTGTCAACGATGTCTTTTACCCGGTGGCTTTGCCGTGCAAGGAAGACGATATGTCGCAGCCGCTGCAACTGCTGGCGCGGGCGATTGCGTTTACCGATCCTTTGACGGGAGCAGCACGCCGCTTTACAAGCAAGCGCAAACTCCAGGCCTAAGCCGTGCATGTCGGCTTACGCGCTATGCGCTAAGCCGACCTACGTGCGAGACGATCAGGCCCTGGGCGTGTAATCGATAATCAAGGGCGCATGATCTGAAAAACGTTCGTCCTTGTACACGCTGACCGTATGCGCCTGGCCTGCGATGCCGGGGGTGGCGACGTGGTAGTCGATGCGCCAGCCCACGTTTTTCGCATACGCCTGGCCGCGGTTGCTCCACCAGGTGTATTGTTCTTCACGCTTGTCCAGGCCACGGTGCACGTCGACGTAACCGAGTTCGTCGAACACGCGTGTCAGCCAGGCCCGCTCTTCAGGCAGGAAGCCGGAGTTTTTCTTGTTGCCTTTCCAGTTCTTCAAGTCGATTTCATGATGGGCGATATTCCAGTCGCCGCAAATGACGATTTCGCGGCCTTCTGCTTTCAATTGCAGCAAGTGTGGCAGGAACACGTCCATGAAGCGGAACTTGGCTTCCTGGCGTTCCGGACCCGATGAACCGGAGGGGCAGTACACGGAAATCACGGAAAGATTGCCAAAATCACAGCGCACATAACGGCCTTCGGCATCGAATTCAGGGCTGCCGAAGCCGATATGCACGGCGTCCGGCTCGACCTTGCTGTACACGCCCGTGCCGGAATAGCCTTTTTTCTCGGCGTAGTGGAAATGGCCATGGTAGCCGTGCGGGTTGAGGAATTCCGGCGTCATGTCCGGCAGTTGCGCCTTCAATTCCTGCACGCAGATGAAATCGGCCGTCTGTGTGCCCATCCAGTTGAAAAAGCCTTTTTTGGCGGCGGAACGGATGCCGTTCAGGTTGGCGGAGATAATTTTTGGCATAGGTCTTCAGGAAAAATGGGGCGGAGCAGGGCGGCGGAACGGATTGTCTCGGCGGTGCGCGCGGATTAAAATACAGGCACTTTCAAATAATGAGGCTCATGTGAATAATTTACGCCAGCAGTTTATCGCGTTTTCAGTATCCAAGGGAGTCTTGCGGTTCGGCGAGTTCACCACCAAGGCCGGGCGTCAATCGCCTTACTTTTTCAACGCCGGCTTGTTCCACGACGGCGCTACCCTGGCCGAGCTGGCGCAGTTCTATGCCCAGACCCTGCTCGATTCGGGCGTCGAATTCGACATGCTGTTCGGCCCCGCCTACAAAGGCATTACCCTGGCCTCGGCCACCGCCGTGGCGCTGGCTGGCAAGGGCCGCAACACTTCTTTTGCCTTCAACCGCAAGGAAGCCAAGGACCATGGCGAAGGCGGCACCATCGTCGGCGCCAAATTGCAGGGCAAGGTTGTCATTATTGACGATGTGATCTCGGCCGGCACCTCGGTGCGTGAATCGGTGGACATGATACGCGCGGCTGGCGCCGAACCGTGCGCCGTGCTGATCGCATTGGACCGCATGGAACGTTCGGGCCCGGACGGCCAGCTGTCGCCTAGTTCGGCAGTGCAGGAAGTGTCGAAACAGTATGGCATTCCTGTTATCTCGATCGGTAACCTGGACGATTTGTTCGGCTATTTGAATGGCGACGGCGCCGATCCGGAACTGCTGAAATTTAAAGAGGCAGTTTCGGCTTACCGCACCCGTTACGGTATTTAAGCCTTACCCAGCAGCGCCCGCAGCCGCGGGTCGCTGCAAACCAATCCCGCTTGCGGATGGCATAACAGTAGTTGCTGCAACAGCGCTCGGCCGATGCCGCGCCGCCGAAACGGCGGTTTCACGAACAGCATATTGACTGTCACGTCATCCGCCTCTTGGCTGATATCGAGCATGGCCACTTGTTGGCCATCGATCCATGCACACAGGGCGTGATCGCTCTGCCAATCTATTTTCATCACCCCAGCCATGGTTTCAGGGCTGCATGCAGACCCAGGGCGAGCAAGCCAATAAAAAAGCATTTTTTGAACAGATCGGGAGCGATGCGTCCGCGCAGCCATTGGCCTGCCAGCATGCCGGCCAGCGCCGGCAGCAGGGCCCAGGCCGAAGCGCCTGCCGCGCCCAGGCTGAAATTGCCCTGCAGGGCCAGGCTGGCCGCTAGCGCGATGGTCGACGCGGTAAACGCCAGGCCCAGCGCCTGCACCAGTTCGTCGCGCGCCAGTCCCAGCCCTTGCAGATAAGGCACGGCGGGTATCACGAACACGCCGGTGGCGGCCGTGACGAGGCCCGTTGCTGCGCCCACCAGCGGGGCCAGCCAGCGTTCATGTCGTGGTGGCACGTGCAAACGCAGCGACAGCAGCCCCGCCAGCGCATACAGCATCAGCGCCACCCCCAGGGCGACCACGGCCCAGTCGCCGCCGTCACGCGGCAGCAGCGCACCACCGGCTATCGTACCCGCCATCACCCACAGCAGCAGCGGCCACAAGCGGCGCAGCAGGGCGCGCAGGCCCGGCCCGGCTGCCAGTTGCCACACATTCGTCACCATCGATGGCACGATCAAGAGGGCGGCCGCTTGCACCGGCGGCATGATCAGGCCCAGCGTGCCCATGGCCACCGTCGGCAAGCCCAGGCCCACTACGCCTTTGACGAAGCCAGCTAGCAGAAAGCTGGCGCAGATTACTAGCAGGAACGTCGTGTCCATGATCTTGAATAAAGAATGAGAATGGCCGAATTTTGCGCTTCCTTGTTGTAATTGCAAAGATGGATTATCTTGAGTCAGCCTCAGTGAAATCCATAGTCTGATAGCATGAGGTCATGGAGGAACGATGCGCTTTGATCTGGTCGATTTGCAGTTATTCGTGCACGTGGTGGAAGCGGGCAGCCTGACGGCGGGCGCTGAGCGCAGTCATCTGGCGCTGGCCTCGGCCAGTGCGCGCGTGCGCGGCATGGAAGAGGCGCTGGGCATGCCGCTGCTGCTGCGCGGCCGGCGTGGCGTGGAGGCTACGCCCGTGGGGCAAACCTTGCTGCACCATGCGCGCCTGGTGTTGCAGCAGATGGAAAAAATGCGCGGCGAACTTGGCGAGTTTGCGCGCGGCTTGAAAGGGCAGTTGCGGCTGCTATGCAATACGGCGGCGCTCAGCGAATTCCTGCCCGAGGCGCTGGGTACTTTCCTGGACCGCCATCCCAACCTGACGGTCGACCTGGAAGAGCGTCTCAGCTACGATATCGTCAAGGCTGTCTCGGAAGGGCTGGCCGACATGGGCATCGTCTCCGATTCGGTCGACATGCGCGGCTTGCAAACCTTTTTGTTCCGGCCCGACCGCCTGGTGGTGATCGCTGCGGACGATGGTCTGCATCACCGCGCCATTGGCCAGCACGGCGCCGTTGATTTCGCCACGGTGCTCGACCACGATTTTATCGGCCTGGCCGATGACAGCGCAATGCAGCAGTACCTGATTTCGCACGCGGCGCGTGCGGGCCGCCCGCTAAAGGTGCGGGTGCGCCTGCGCAGTTTCGATGCGGTGTGCCGCATGGTGGCCAATGGCGTGGGCATCAGCGTGGTGCCGCTGGCGGCGGCGCGCCGCTGCCAGCAGACGATGGCGCTGCGCTGCCTGGAATTATCCGATCCCTGGTCGGTACGCAATCTCACCATCTGCGTACGCCAGTTCAGTGAACTACCCCTGTATGCGCGCCAGTTGATCGAGCATTTGAAGGCGTGACGGGGAAAACAGGAGTCATGATGCGGTTTTCAGAAGACAAGATGGACAGTTTGCTGTGCAGCGACCAGGTAGCGCGCCCGATTCATATCTGGCAGCCGCCGGCACCTGCGCAGCCGCGCGCCGTGATCCTGGCGCTGCACGGCGGCATGGCGCATGCGGGTGACTACGTCACGCCAGCCCTGTATTTTCGCCAGCATGGTTACGCCACCGTCAGCTTCGACATGGTGGGTCACAATGGCCAGCGCAGGGTTGATATCCCATCGTTTGATGCCTTTCTCGACGACGCCGAACTGTTCCTGGCCTGGGTCAAACAGACCTATCCGGGTCTGCCCATCTTCGTCATGGGCCACTCGATGGGTGGCTTGATCGCCACGCACCTGGGCTTGCAGCGTTTCGCCGGCGACCCGGCGATTGCCGGCTTCATCATCTCGTCGCCCTACTATGTGAATGCGATTCCCGTGCCGAAAGTGCTGCAGATGCTCTCCGGCTGGCTGGCCAGCCGCTTTCCCACCATGAAAGTCCCGCTGGGGAATTTGACCATGCTGCTCACGCACGACCAGGCGATTACCGAGCGCCACTTCCAGGATGAGCGCGACGGCATCCGCGCCAGCGAAGTGACCGTGCGTTTTGCCCATGCCCTGACGACGGCGCAAAAAGCCTTGTCCGGCGGCTTGTCGGCCTGGTCGTTTCCCCTGTTCGCGGTCGTGGCTGGCGACGACAAGCTGGCCAGCAGCCGCGCCACCGAAGCCATGCTGCGCAGCGTGCCGGACGGCTTGCTCGACTACCATTTATATCCGGCCAATTTTCACGAGAATTTCAATGAGGTGAACCGGGATATCATCTTTGCAGGCATCCTGGCCTGGATGGAAAAATGGCAAAAACCAGCCGCCATTTAAGTGGCCGCTATCATTACTATTGTTATAATGATTGCTAGGGATTTACTGTCGGCGTTCGCCGGACCGGCCCCCGCGGTACCGGGGGATATCAAAGGATAACTATGCGTTTGCTGATCGCCCTGATACTGCCGTGGCTGACTTTTTTCACGATCGGCCGCCCCATCGCCGGCATCATTTGCCTGATACTGCAGATTACTTTGATCGGCTGGCTGCCTGCCGCGATATGGGCCGTATATTCGCTGAGCCAGTACAAGACCGACCAGAAGATCGCTGACGCGCTGCGCCGCCGTTAAGCCGGTTTCAAGCCTGACCGTAAGACCGGCCTAAGCTTCGCTGCGTATGTTGAGTCCAACCTTTGATTCAAACCTTTGATCCAAACCGCATGACGTGAGGAGAGTGAGATGAAAAGCAATCTACGCAACAAGAGTTCTGGGCTGGCTGCGCTGTTTCTGGTCGCCAGTCTGGCTGCCGGTATCGTTTACGCGCAGAACGACAGCGCACTGCCGCGCATACATAAAAGCGGCACGGTCGAGTATCTGAGCGGCGGCATCGGCCTCGATGAATCGACCGCCATCAAGAACGCCAGCCGGCAGTGGCCATTGAGCCTGGTGTTTTCCGTGCAGGCGGCGGGACGTGCGCAATTCGCTTCCGATGTGAAGCTGGAAGTGCGCGACGCCAAGGGCGCGGTCGTGCTGCAGACCACCGCCAGCGGACCGTACCTGCTGGCGCGGCTGGCACCGGGCAGCTATAGCCTGCACGCCACCCTGGCGGGCAAGACGCTGGAACGTAAGGTGGAAGTCAAGGCGGGCAGTTCGGCGCGCGTGGAGCTGGTATGGCCGGCAGGGACGAACCAGGGGTAGCCTTGACGCCGGACGACGCGGCCAAGGCCCGCGAGCGGGGTTTGTCGGCGCATATCCTGCCAACGTCGGCCACCATGATCGGCGTGTGCATGACGGTGCTGTCGATCGGCCACCTGGGGCCGCGCGGCGAGTTGCGCGTGATTGTCGACAAGCTGCTGGCGGCTGACGCCTTGCTATTTTTGGTCAGCGCCGTGCTGTCCTTCATGTCGCTGCGCCCCGGCCATGCGCGCCAGCGCTACGAATGGTGGGGCGAGCTGGTTTTCATTTGCTCGCTCGCCATGCTGGCGCTGGGCGCGGTGGTGCTGGCCTTTCTGGTGAGTTGAACTTTACTTTAGGCTGACCACGCGGCCTTCCTGTGAGCTTTGCAAAGCCAGTTCGATCAGGCGTATCGTCGCCAGTCCATCTTCCGGCGCGACAGGTGGCGGCGCGCCATGGCTGATGGCGTCGGCCATGCCCTGGTAAAAATCCTGGTAGCGGCCCGCCTGCATTTGCAGATGGTCGAACTGGCCATCGGGCTGCGTGCCCAGATGCAGCGCGCCACGCACGGGGTCCAGTCCCCAGCCAGGCTGGCCCGGTTTGCCGCCCGCCTTCAAGGCGTCTTCCTGCGGATCGAGGCCAAACTTCACGAAGCTGCCCTGGTCGCCATGCACGGCGAAGCGCGCCGTGGGCGTTTTTACCAGGCAGCCTGCCTGCAGCACCACGCGCAGCCGGTCGTAGTACAACACGATATGCATGTAGTCGACGGCTTGCGCTCCATCGCGCTGCAGATCGATATCGGCATAGATTTTTTCCGGCGTGCCGAACAGCTGCATGGCCTGGTCCAGCATGTGCGGCCCCAGGTCGTACAGCAAGCCGCCACCCGGTGCTGCCGACTCGCGCCAGCGCTGGCGGATCTCGGGGCGGAAACGGTCAAAATGCGATTCAAAGCTGGCAATGCGGCCCAAGGTGCCTTGCGCCAGCAACGCTTTCAGGGTGAGGAAATCGCCATCCCAGCGACGATTGTGGTACACGCTGAGCACCAGTTTGCGTTCTGTCGCCAGATCGATCAGGGTTTGCGCCTGGGCGCTGCTAATCGTGAAAGGCTTGTCTACCACCACGTGCTTGCCTGCCTGCAGGGCTGCCTGAGCCAGGCTGAAATGGACTTCATTGGGCGCGGCGATCACCACCAGTTCAATTTCGGGATCGGCAAACAGCTGCGCCGCATCGGCGTACACGGTGGTCTGTGGCCAATCCTTGTGCACCAGTTCGGGTTTGCTGGACGCGACAGCCGTCAGTTCGAGGGCAGCGACGGTGGACAGGACGGGGGCGTGGAAGGTGGCGCCGGCAAAGCCGTAGCCAACCAGGCCGATTTTGATCTTTTTCATGGCATGTTCAGGGCGTGGAAGAATCCATGATCATACCTGCAAGCGGGCGGCAGCATCGTTGCCGTGATGCGCTGCGATGCCGCCGCCGTTGCATTAATCCAGTGTCCAGACGTATTGCACTTGCACGCTGGAATCAACCGGCTTGCCGTCGGCCAGTGCCGGCTTGAAGATGCACTTGGCGATGCCGCTGCGCGCTGCCTCATCGAGGGCAGGGTGGCCGCTGCTCTTGACCACGCTCGAGCCCTGGACTTTGCCAGTGGTAGCGACATCGAAGGACAACCGGACGGTGCCCGTTTCCCTGGCTTGTATCGATGCGGCTGGATAGACGGGTTTGGCGCAGCTGCCAAAGTCGACGATGGCCTTGCTCTGGATGACTGGCGCGCTGGCTGCGGCGATGGCCTGGCCGTAGATGCCGAGGCAGGCGCCGGCCAGGGCCAGCAGCGGCATGGCTGCCTTCCAGTTCAATGCTTGTGGTGCGGGGCGCAGTAATCGTTTGATACGTGACATAAGATCTCCTCCGTTGGCCGCCTGGGCCAGGTGGTGGTGTGAGAACTGGAGACGTTCCAGTTCCGAAAGTGCAAGAGCCAGACGCCGCGGTTCGCCTAGTTGTCTTGCTGCGAAATCATCTGCAATATGTTCGCGTTCGATGCGCACGCCGCGTGAAATCCACCAGACGGCAGGGTGGAAGAAGAGCAGCGCCTCGATGGCGTTTTGCAGCAGGTTGAACAGATAATCATGGCGGCGGATATGCGCCAGTTCGTGCGCCAGCAGCGCAGCGAGCAGGTCGGGCGGCATGCCGGTGATCAGCGAGGCGGGCACCAGCACCACCGGGCGCCAGACGCCGGCCGTGACAGGGCTGGCGATACCATCGAGTACGCGCAAGCGCACGGTTTGCGGCACGCCAGCTGCTTGTGCCATCTGCGACAAGCGTGTTTGCCACGCGGCGTGCGTGACGCCGGTGCGGCTGGCGCTGCGTTCTATCCACAGCATGCCCAGCGCCATGCGCAAGGCCAGTGCGGCGGCGCACAGTGCCCACACGCCGACGATGACGCTCAGGGCGGTGTGCAGGCCGGGCCAGCCTTCGGGCGCCAATAGTGTTGTGGACAGCAAGGGACCGGCAAACGCAGGGCTGGCGGCGTCGCCGCTGGCCAGGCGCAGATACAGCCCTACCGCTGGCCAACACAGGCAGGCCAGCAGGGCGCCGCAACCGACTGCATAGCGCGATTCAGGGCGGGCGTTACGCAGGGCCGCCAAAGCCAGCGCAGTGGCGCAGCCGATCAGCAAGCCTTGCCACAGGAAGTGCAGCAGGGTCCAGCCCAGCGCTTGCACGAGGGTGCTCATGATTGTTCATCCTTGAGCATTTTTTCAATTTCCTCGCGCTCGGCACGCGACACGCCCGTACGCAGCGCCGCCAGCACCAGCGCCTTGGCCGAACCGGAAAAGGCCTTCTGCATCAGATCCTTGAGCAGATTGGTCTGCAGGCTGTCCTGCGCCTGGGCCGGCGCATACACATGCGAGCGCTGGCTCTCATCGCGTATCAGCAAACCCTTGCCATGCATGATCTGCATCAGACGTAGCACCGTGCCGTACGTGATGGCCGGCTTGGCCAGCGCCATCGCCTCATGCACCTGCTTGGCCGTCGCCGCGCCCAGGGGCCACAGTGCTTGCAGCAGGTCGAGTTCGGCTGCTGTCGGTTTTGGAATGTCGGAAGTCTTGGCCATGTTGTTTTCATCTTGCTGGAATTTCAATATGGCTAGATTAATCGTTGTAGACAGAAATGTATACTTTAATTTCAAATTTGCCGAAAGTTCCTTTTATTGAAGCATAAAAATTCTAGACAAGCTTGTTTAGATTGCAGACGAAAAAAAAGACGCCATAGCGTCTTTTTTGGGGAGAGGAGGTAGGAATTACCCTGCCAGCTTGGCTTTCAATAGTTCCGTCAGCTGGGCCGGGTTGGCCTTGCCTTTCGAGGCTTTCATGGCCTGGCCGATCAGCGCGTTGATGGCTGCTTCCTTGCCGGCGCGGTACTGCTCGACCGATTTGGCGTTCGCTGCCAGCACTTCGTCGACGATGGCTGCCAAGGCGCCCGAGTCGGAAATCTGCTTCAGGCCCTTGGCATCGATGATGGTGTCGACCAGGTTTTCGTCGCTCGACTTGGCTTCCCACATGCCGGCGAAGACTTCTTTCGCGGCCTTGTTGGAAATCGTGCCGTCGGCAATGCGTTTCAACAGCGCGGCCAGCTGGGCGGCGGAGACGGGCGCGTCATCAAGGTCCACGCCTTCGCGGTTCAGGGTCGACGCCACGTCGCCCATCAGCCAGTTGGCGGCGGCCTTGGCGTTTTCCTTGCCGGCTTTTTCCACTACGGCGATGAAATAGGTCGCCATCGCTTTCGATTGCGTCAGCACCAGCGAGTCGTATTCCGGCAGCGCGTACTCGCTGACGAAGCGCGCGCGCATGGCCGCTGGCAGTTCCGGCATCGAAGCCTTGACCGTGTTGATCCACTCTTGCGAAATCGTCAGCGGCGGCAGGTCAGGATCGGGGAAGTAGCGGTAATCCTGGGCGTCTTCCTTGCTGCGCATTTCGCGCGTTTCCTTGCGGTCCGGGTCGTATAAACGGGTCGCTTGCACGACCTTGCCGCCGTCTTCGATCAGCTCGATCTGGCGGCGCACTTCGACGTGCACGGCTTCTTCAATAAAACGGAAGGAGTTCAGGTTCTTGATTTCGCAGCGGGTACCGAATTCCTTTTGGCCGACCGGGCGCACGGAGACGTTGACGTCGCAGCGGAACGAGCCTTCCTGCATATTGCCGTCGCAAACGCCGAGCCACATGACCAGCGAGTGCAAGGCCTTGGCGTAGGCCACGGCTTCGGCGGCGCTGCGGATTTCCGGTTCCGAGACGATTTCCAGCAGCGGCGTGCCGGCGCGGTTCAAGTCGATGCCGCTCATGCCCGCATAGTCTTCATGCAGCGATTTGCCAGCGTCTTCTTCCAGGTGGGCGCGCGTCAGGTTGACGGTCTTGGTGACGAATTCGCCATCTTTTTCGTAGCCGAAGGTCAGCGCACCGCCGATGACGACCGGATCTTCGAACTGGCTGATCTGGTAGCCTTTCGGCAGGTCAGGGTAAAAATAGTTTTTACGCGCGAAGACCGATTGCGGCGCGACTGTGGCGCCCACGGCCAGGCCGAAGCGGATTGCGCGGTCGACGGCTTGCTTGTTCATTACCGGCAGCACGCCTGGCAGCGCCAGGTCGACCGGGCTGGCCTGGGTGTTGGCGTCGGCGCCGAACTTGATCGGCGAACCGCTAAAAATTTTGGAGTCGGTCGTGAGCTGCACGTGGTTCTCAAGACCGATGACGACTTCCCATTGCATAGTGTTCTCGCTTAGTTTGGTGGCGCCGCCTGGGCGGCGCGAATCTGTTCTTTGTGTTAAACGCTGGCAGGGCTGCGCGTGTGCCAGTCCGTCACTTGCTGGAACTGGTGGGCGACGTTGAGCAGCTTGGCTTCGGCAAAATAATTGCCGATGATTTGTAGGCCCACCGGGCGGGCGCTATTTTTCTCGCCGCTGCCGAAACCGCAAGGAATCGACATACCAGGCAAGCCGGCCAGGCTGGTCGACAGGGTGTAGATGTCGGCCAGGTAGTTGGCGACCGGGTCGTCCGTCTTGTCGCCCAGGTCCCAGGCCACGGTCGGTGCGACCGGTCCCATGATGACGTCGCAGACGGCGTTCGGGCCATTCAGTACAGCCTCAAAGTCTTGCGCGATCAAGCGGCGGATTTTTTGCGCCTTCAGGTAGTAGGCGTCGTAGTAGCCGTGGCACAGCACATAGGTGCCGATCAGGATGCGGCGTTTGACTTCGGCGCCAAAACCTTCGGCGCGGGTCTTCTTGTACATGTCCTGCAAGTCCTTGTACTCGCTGGCGCGGTGGCCGTAGCGCACGCCGTCGTAGCGCGACAGGTTGGACGATGCTTCGGCTGGGGCGATCATGTAGTAGGCAGGGATCGACAGCGCCGTGTTGGGCAGCGAAATGTCGACCAGGGTGGCGCCCAGCTTTTCATATTGCGCCAGCGCGCCGCGCACGGCCGCTTCCACATCCTTGGACAAACCCTCGCCGAAGTACTCGCGCGGCACGCCGATGCGCAGTCCCGTCAATGGTTGATCGAGGTCGCGTGAGAAATCTTCCGCTATGCCGCCTTGCTCCGGCGTCAGACTGGTCGAGTCGCGCTCGTCGAAGCCGGCCATGGCGGTCAGCAGCAGGGCGCAGTCTTCGGCCGAGCGGGCCATCGGGCCGCCTTGGTCCAGCGATGAGGCAAACGCGATCATGCCGAAGCGCGAGACGCGGCCATAGGTCGGTTTGATGCCGGTGATGCCGCAGAAGGCAGCCGGCTGGCGGATCGAGCCGCCCGTATCGGTACCGGTCGCTGCTGGCGTCAGGCCGGCGGCCACGGCAGCAGCCGAACCACCGGACGAGCCGCCAGGCACGGCGTTTTTGTCCCACGGATTTTGCACTGCGCCGAAGGCCGAGTTTTCATTGCCCGAACCCATGGCGAATTCATCGCAATTGACCTTGCCCAGGCTGACCATGCCGGCTGCCTGGAATTTTTCCACCACGGTGGCGTCAAACGGGCTGACGTAATTGCCCAGCATCTTTGAGCCAGCCGTGGTGCGCCAGCCTTTGGTGACAAACAAATCCTTGTGGGCGATCGGCACGCCCGTCAGCGGTGTGGCCGTGCCGTTGGCGATGCGCGCATCGGCCTCAGCGGCCTGGGCCAGGGTCAGCGCACGGTCGACGTGCAAAAAGGCGTTCGAGCTGTCCGCTTCGATGCGGTCGAGGAAATGCGTCGCCAGCGCAACGGCGGAAATTTCCTTGTTCTGCAAAAGCGTGGACAGCTGTTTGATGGATTTTGTATGCATGGCGTTTCTATTTAGTCTATTCGGCGAAGGTGGGTATCGAGGTGCGGCGTATCGATTACTCGATGACTTTCGGTACCAGATACAGGCCGTCTTGCACTTTCGGCGCCACGGTCTGATAGTCGTCGCGGCGGTTCGGTTCGGTGGCCACGTCTTCGCGCAGGCGCAGGGCGATCTTGTCCATGTGGGCGGCCAGCGGATGGCTCAGGGGGGCGACGCCATCCGTATTGACGGCTTGCATTTGTTCTGCCAAGGCAAAAATTTTGTTCAATTGTTCGAGCGACGCCGTCGCCTGCTCGTCGGCCATGTCAAGTTGTGCCAGATGGGCGATGCGTTTTACGTCGGATAGTGTCAGGGACATGTCGAATGGCGCGGAGTGCCGCGCAGATAATATTAAGTTGGCGCTTTGATAAAACGCGGGTATTTACTGCTCTTTTGCTCACAAAAACTCTGGAATGCCGCGTAACTCGCGGCGGCAAGCGTCGCACTTTTCCATGGTTTTTGAGCAAATCGCATTCAAATTATAAGGTAGAATGGCGGGTTAATGCGTTGTCGGCGCTGATGGACTGCTGCCGCAGCATAGAAAAGATTGCGCAAGCGCCAAGTGAAACCCGGAAAAATCGCCTTATCGGATTTTTAAGGGGCCGGAAAGCGCCCGCTTTGAAACTCCCTATAAACAGCTTTTGCGCAGCTCGATGCGCTACAGGACACTCATGTTTGGTTTTTTACGCAGGTATATCTCCACCGATCTGGCCATTGACTTGGGCACGGCCAACACACTGATCTATGTACGCGGCCTGGGCATCGTCCTGGACGAGCCGTCCGTTGTTGCAATCCGTCAAGAAGGCGGTCCGAATGGCAAAAAGACCATTCAGGCAGTCGGCAAGGAAGCCAAGCAGATGCTGGGCAAGGTGCCGGGTAATATCGAAGCCATCCGCCCGATGAAAGACGGCGTGATCGCCGACTTCACCGTGACCGAGCAAATGCTCAAGCAATTCATCCGCATGGTGCACGACTCGAAATTCTTCCGTCCATCGCCACGCATCATCATTTGCGTACCGTGCGGTTCGACCCAGGTTGAACGCCGCGCGATCCGCGAATCGGCACTGGGCGCCGGTGCATCGCAGGTGTACCTGATCGAAGAGCCGATGGCTGCGGCGATCGGCGCCGGCTTGCCGGTGTCGGAAGCGACCGGTTCGATGGTGGTCGACATCGGCGGCGGTACCACCGAAGTGGGCATCATCTCGCTGGGCGGCATGGTCTACAAAGGTTCGGTGCGCGTGGGCGGCGACAAGTTCGACGAAGCGATCGTCAATTACATCCGCCGCAATTACGGCATGCTGATCGGCGAACAAACGGCCGAAGCGATCAAGAAGGCCATCGGTTCGGCTTTCCCTGGTTCGGAAGTGAAGGAAATGGAAGTCAAGGGCCGCAACCTGTCCGAAGGTATTCCGCGCTCGTTCACCATTTCCAGCAACGAGATCCTCGAAGCGCTGACCGACCCGCTGAACAACATCGTCTCGGCCGTGAAGAACGCGCTGGAACAGACGCCGCCGGAACTGGGCGCCGACATCGCCGAAAAAGGCATGATGCTGACCGGTGGTGGCGCCTTGCTGCGCGACCTGGACCGTTTGCTGATGGAAGAAACCGGCCTGCCGGTGCTGGTGGCCGAGGACCCGCTCACCTGCGTGGTGCGCGGTTCCGGGATGGCGCTGGAGCGTATGGACAAGCTCGGCTCGATCTTCTCCTACGAATAATCTGACAGAAGGGCCGGATATGTTTCCGGCCTTTTTTTGGTTTTGGCTCCGGCGTTTGACCGGGGTCCGCACGTTGGCGCACTGCGCCTGATTATTGGATGTCATGGAATACAGTCCTCCGCCACTTTTCAAACAAGGCGCCTCTGCCCGCGTCAAGATGATGGTGTTCGCCGGCATTTCGATCGCCCTGCTGCTGGTCGATTCCCGCATGCACGCCTTGACCGCCGTGCGCCAGGCGGTCGGTACCGCGCTGTATCCGGTACAAATGCTGGCCCTGATGCCGCGCGACGTGGCCCAGGGCGTGGGTAATTATTTTTCTTCGCTGTCCGTGCTGGAAAAACAGGTACGCGACCTGAAACAGGAGCAGATCACTTCGGCGCAGCTGTTGCAGCAGGCGCAGTTGAATCTGGTCGAGAACAACCATTTGCGTAAATTGATGGATGCGCGCGAGCGCGTGCCAGTCAAGACCATGCTGGCCGAAGTGCTGTACGACACGCGCGACGCCGCCACCCGCAAGATCGTGCTCGATCGCGGCACGCAGAATGGCGTCGAACTGGGGCGCCCGGTGATCGACAACCTGGGCGTGGTGGGGCAGGTTACGCGTGTGTTCCCGTTTACGTCGGAAGTGACCTTGCTGACCGATGAAGAGCAGGCGATACCGGTGCAGCTGTTGCGTAATGGCGTGCGCAGCGTGGCCTATGGCCGCGGCAAGTCCGGCACCATGGAATTGCGCTTCACGGCGCCCAGCGCCGACATCCAGATCGGCGACATCGTGATTACCTCTGGCCTCGACGGCCTGTATCCGGCCGGCCTGGCCGTGGCGCGCGTGACTTTGGTCGAGCGCAATGCGCATGGCCCGTTTGGCCGCGTCGTGTGCCAGCCGCTGGCAGGCATCGAACGCAATACCCAGTTGCTGATCCTGATGACGTCGCCGCAGATTGCACCGCGCCCACCGGCGGAAGACATCAAGACGGGCCGCAAGATCGCCGGCAAGATGGCGCCGATCAAGGACAATGCTGCTGCACCCGCAACGGCTGCGGCGCCACCGGCCGCTACGCCGGCCACGACACCGCCCGCATCACAGAAACCAGCGGCACAGAAACCTCAGGCTCCAACGCCAGCACCTGCGCCCGCTACCGCTGCACCGAAAGAAACGACACCATGAACCGCCCGCATTACATCCTGCTGCCGGTCAGCCCCGTGTTTATCGGCTTTTCCCTGCTGTGCGCATTTTTGCTGAACCTGCTGCCCTGGGGGCAGACTGTCGGCGTGCCCGATTTTGTTGCGCTGGTGCTGGTCTTCTGGGGCATCCACCAGCCGCGCAAGGTCGGTATCGGCGTGGCGTTCTTCATGGGCTTGATGATGGACGTGCATGATTCGACCCTGATGGGCGAGAATGCGCTGGCCTACACCCTGCTGTCCTACTTCGCCATCATGATGCACCGCCGCGTGCTGTGGTTCCCCGTCATGACGCAAGCCTTGCACGTGCTGCCGTTGCTGCTGCTGACGCAGCTGCTGCAAATGGTGACGCGCTTGATCGTTTCCGGGCGTTTCCCCGGCTGGCTCAATTTCATCGAGAGCCTGGTGGCCGTGCTCCTGTGGCCTGTGATTACCTGGGTCTTGCTGGCGCCGCAGCGCCGTGCCGTGGACCGCGACCATAACCGGCCGATTTAAGCGCTCACCTCGCCATGACTGAAATCAAGAACACCGAGCGCGAACTGCATTTTTTCCGCATGCGCCTGACCGCGCTGGGCGCGCTCGTCTTCATCTGCTTTTCGCTGCTGCTGGCGCGCTTTATCTGGCTGCAGGTGATCAAGCACGAAGACTATGCGACCAAGGCCGAGGATAACCGCATCTCGGTGGTGCCCATCGTGCCCACGCGTGGCCTGATCCTGGACCGCAATGGCGTGGTCCTGGCGCGTAATTATTCGGCCTATACGCTGGAAATCACGCCGTCGAAACTCAGCGCCAGCCTCGACTCGGTGATCGACGAGTTGTCGACCCTGATCCAGGTGGACATCAAGGACCGCCGCCGCTTCAAGAAACTGCTGGAAGAATCGAAGAACTTCGTCAGCGTGCCGCTGCGCACGCGCCTGACCGATGAGGAAGTGGCCCGTTTCACGGCCCAGCGCTTCCGCTTTCCTGGCGTCGAAGTGCAGGCGCGTTTGTTCCGCCAGTATCCGATGGGCGAGATCGCCTCGCACGTGGTCGGTTTTATCGGCCGCATCAACCGCAATGAATCGAAGGCGCTGGAAGAGGGCGACGACGCCGCCAACTACAATGGCACCGACCATATCGGTAAAGAGGGGCTGGAAAAAAGCTACGAAAAGCAGCTGCACGGCACCACCGGTTATGAAGAGGTGGAAGTGTCGGCCGGTGGGCGCGCCATGCGTACCCTGTCGCGCACGGCGGCCATCCCCGGCAGCAATCTGATCCTGTCGGTCGATATCGAACTGCAAAAGGTACTGGAAGAAGCGTTTGGCGAATGGCGCGGTGCGGCCGTGGCGATCGACCCGGAAACCGGCGATATCCTGGCCTACGTTTCCAAGCCCGGCTACGACCCTAACCTGTTTGTCGACGGCATCGACCAGCAAAGCTGGAATGAATTGAATACCTCGCTGGACCGGCCGATGGTGAACCGGCCGATTTCCGGTACCTACGCGCCTGGCTCGACCTTCAAGCCCTTCATGGCGCTGGCCGCGCTGGAACTGGGCAAGCGCACGCCGAGCCAGTCGATCGTCGACCCTGGTTACTTCATGCTGGGCGGGCATATGTTCCGCGACGATAAAGTGGGCGGCCACGGTATCGTCGACATGCATAAATCCATCGTCGTTTCGTG
Source organism: Janthinobacterium silvisoli (assembly GCF_014200725.1). GTDB lineage: Bacteria > Pseudomonadota > Gammaproteobacteria > Burkholderiales > Burkholderiaceae_D > Janthinobacterium. The sequence goes on along the minus strand of NZ_JACHCL010000005.1, from coordinate 241,337 downwards.
CAATACCTATTATTACCAGCTGGGCCGCGACATGGGCATCGACGCCATCCACGACTTCATGAAACCGTTTGGTTTCGGCCAGTTGACCGGTATCGACCTGAGTAATGAAAAGACCGGCGTGTTGCCATCGACGGAGTGGAAACGCAACCGCTTCAAGACGGCGGCGCAGAAAAAATGGCAGGGCGGCGACACGATTTCGGTCAGTAACGGCTCGGGCTATAACTCGTACACGCCGCTACAGATCGCCCACGCGGTTGCCAACCTGGCCAACAATGGCGTGGTCATGAAACCCCATCTGGTGAAAATCATCGAAGATGGCGGCACGCATGCGCGCACCCTGACGGTGCCGAAGGAAAGCTACCGCATTGCGCTCAAGCAGGAAAATATCGACATCATCAAGAAGGCCATGGTCGGCGTGACCAGCGAAGCGGGCGGCACGGCAGCGCGCATCTTCGCCGGCGTGCCGTACACGGTGGGTGGCAAGACGGGTACCGCGCAGGTGGTCGGCATCAAGAAAAACGAAAAGTACAACGCCAAGCTGCTGGCTGAACGCCTGCGCGACAACGCCTTGTTCACGGCTTTCGCACCGGCCGACAAGCCGCGCATCGCGATTGCCATCGTGGTGGAAAACGCCGGTTTCGGCGCCGGCGTGGCGGCCCCGATTGCGCGCAAGGCGCTCGATTACTACCTGCTGGGCAAGCGTCCGAGCGACAAGGAAAAAGACAAAACCAAGGTGCCGAAGGAAGACGTCGATGAAGTGCGCACGCTGGAAGAAATCAATGACGAGCAGGCCGCCCCGCCGCCTGCCAGGCAACAATGAAGCGTTTCTCATTACGAGAGGCGCGCGCTATGGCGGCGCGCCAGACCCCAAGGCAATAAGGAAATACATGTCCATTAACGAAAGGCGCTCGCTGTGGCGGCGCGCCAAGCCCTATCTGATGGTGTTCGACCTGCCGCTCATGCTGATCATCCTGATGCTGCTGGCGACCAGTCTCGTGACCCTCTACTCTGCCAGTATCGGCATCCCCGGCAAGATCGAAGACCACCTGCGCAACATCCTGCTATGCTTTTTCGTGATGTGGCTGGCGGCCAATGTCACGCCGCAAATGCTGATGCGCATCGCCGTGCCTGCCTATACGATATCGGTGCTGCTGCTGGTCGCCGTGGCCCTGTTCGGCACCATCAAGCTCGGTGCGCGGCGCTGGCTGCATATCGGCGTGATCGATATCCAGCCATCCGAATTCCTGAAGATTGCTTCGCCGCTGATGCTGGCCTGGTTTTTCCAGCACAGTGCCGGTGCGCTGCGCTGGAAGTCCTTTGTGGCGGCAGCCGTACTGCTGCTGGTGCCGGTCTACCTGATTGCGCGCCAGCCTGACCTGGGCACGGCGCTGCTGGTGGTGGCGGCGGGTTTTGCCGTGATCTTCCTGGCCGGCCTGTCGTGGAAAGTCATGGCCGGTTTGCTGCTGGCCGCAGTCTGCAGCCTGCCTATCGTCTGGTCGCACCTGCACGACTACCAGCGCGACCGCGTGATGATGCTGATCGATCCGACCAAGGACCCGCTGGGTAAAGGCTTCCATATTATCCAGTCCATCATCGCGATTGGCTCGGGCGGCATGACGGGCAAGGGTTGGACGCACGGTACGCAGGCCCACCTGGAATTCGTCCCGGAACGCACGACCGACTTCATTTTCGCCGTGTATTCGGAAGAATTTGGCCTGATCGGCAACCTGATCCTCATGCTGATGTATCTGCTGCTGATAGGACGTTGCATGATGATCGCCGCCAACGCGCCGAGCTTTTTCACGCGTTTGCTGGCCGGCGCCCTGACCATGATTTTCTTCACCTACGCTTTTGTGAACATGGGCATGGTCAGCGGCATCGTACCGGTGGTCGGCGTGCCGCTGCCTTTCCTCAGCTACGGCGGCACCGCGCTGCTGACCCTGGGCGTGGCCGCAGGCATCCTGATGAGCATACAGCGCCACCGCAAGCTGGTGCAGACCTGATGGCCGGCGGGCCGGAAAAACAATAAGGACATGCCTATGAACCGAAGTAATATCCGAAACGCTGCCGCGGTGCTGTCCGTGCTGGTATTGACCGCCTGCGGCACGACGCCGCAAAAGTCGTCCAATGTGCCGCTGCCGCCTGGTGGCGGCAAGGTCAAGGTACCCGTGCGCCAGGACCCCACCTTGCCAGCGCTGCCGGCGGCAGGCTCTGGCCGTGGCGGCTATTACAAGGATGATGGTCCTGGCGACAATCCGCCGCCCAACCTGCGCGACGTGCCCGATGCCGAAGTGCGCAATGAACCTTATTCCACGCGCGCCAACCGTCCGTATGTGGTCTTCGGCAAAACCTATACGCCGATGACCGATAACCAGCCGTTCACACAGCGCGGCATCGGCACCTGGTATGGCAAGAAATTCCATGGCCAGCGCACCTCGTCGGGCGAGATCTACGATATGTACAAGATGACGGCGGCCCATCCGACCCTGCCGATCCCGTCGTATGCGCGCGTGACCAGTACCGAGAGCGGCGAGCAGGTGATCGTGCGTATCAACGACCGTGGCCCGTTCCACGCCACGCGCGTGATCGACGTGTCGTACACGGCGGCGCTGAAACTGGGCTTCCTGGGCAAGGGTAGCCACGAAGTGATCGTCGAACGTTTGCTGCCGGCCGATATCGACGCGATCCTGGCGTCGCGCGCGGCGCCCAAGCCAGCGCCTTTAACGCCGTCGGTGGTGGCCATTTCCATCGATACGCCACCCGAGACGAGCGCCGTGGTGCAGCCGGAAGTGACTGCGCAGGCGGTCGACGCTACCGTCGCTGCGCCCGCACCGGCCGCCTTGGCCAGCGGTTTTTATCTGCAGCTGGGGGCGTATTCGCGCGCCGACAATGCGGAAACGGGCCGCTCGCTGCTGGCGCCGTATGCGTCCAGCCTGGGCAAGCTGGAAGTGGTGCCGGCCGGCCCGCTGTTCCGTTTATACGGCGGACCGTTCGCCAGCCGCGCCGATGCGGCACGGGCGGCGGCCAGCTTGCCGGAATCGGCGGGTGTCAAGCCGATTGTCATTCAACGCTGATTATTTGCAGCTGCGCAGTTCCTGCTCCGGGAACTTCGCCTTGATCTCTACCAGGCGCGCATGCGTGGCCGCATCGAGGTCGCGGAACTGGTAGGACAGCAGCTTGCTGGAACTGTAGCGGGGACCGACGCGGGCGCTGTGCACGCCCCGCTTGTTGAGCGCCGCCAGCTGGCTTTGCGCGCTGTCTTCCGATTTGAATACGCCTAGCGAAATCCCCCAGCGTATGGGGCTGCCTTCGCCCATGACGAAGTAATTCGTGACTCCCAACTGCTTCAATTCGCCGGCCTTGCGGTCGGCGCCTTCCTTGCTGCCTTGCGACGGGATGTACACCATATAGCTGGAAATTTCCTGGCCTGCGACATTGCGGCGCGACTGGCGGTCGCCCAGTGCCAGCGCGTCCAGTTGCGCTTCAAAACGGCGGCCATCGGCCAGCACGAAGTTGCCCACTTCAGTGCAGGCATAGCTTTGCGGTGCGGCCGGTGTAGCAGGTGTTTCTGGCGTGGCGGCAGGCGGCGTGACGATCGCCTGCGCCTGTGCTTCGCTCAGCAGCTTGATCTTGCCGGGCTGGAGCTGGGATTGCAGGCGCGCCGGTTCGCGCGTCTCGCTGCGAAAGCTGCCCAGGTAGCCCTGGCCGATGGCCAGCACCAGCAGGTTGATGGCGGCCAGCAGCCAGAAGACGAATTTCAGCATGCCTGCTCTCCTTGATAGTCTGCCTGCAAGCCCGCCTGCGCGGCCGTTTGCAAACCGATCATGACGATATTGTCCACCAGCTGGAAGACAGTGGAAAGGGCTGAAGCGATGCGCGGCGCCGCGCCGCCCGACAGCAAACAGGCGGTAGCGCCATGCATGCGCACGGCCCGCTCGATGGCGCCCGCCTGCGCGGCCAGGCAGCCGCTGAGGATAGCATCATCGGTATTGTTGGCAAAGCCGTGCGGCGCCTTGTTCCCGTCACCGATCTGCGGCAGTTGCGCCGTGTTGCGGGCCAGCGAACTGGCCATCAAGTCCAGGCCGGGCAAGATCATCCCGCCCAAAAATACACCATCAGCCGTGATGGCGTCGATGGTGGTGGCGGTGCCGCAATTGGCGACGATGACGGCCTGGCCGGGTGCCAGCGCGTAGGCGCCGATGGCGGCGGCAAAACGGTCGCAGCCCAGCTGTGACGGGTCGCGGTAGGCGTTGACGACGCCGGCCAGCTGCGGCAGCGAAGCAAATAGTTGCGCTGCAACGGGCAGCATGGCTTGCAGGCGCGCGGCTATGGCCGCTCCCGCCACATTCGACAGCAGCACTTCCGAGATGTCCAGGTTGGCCCAGGCCGATTGTAATGCGTCGAGCTGCGCGTGCTCCACGGCGCCGCTGGCCAGCCAGGCGCCGGCCGCACTGTCGGCTGAGACCAGGGCCCATTTGATGCGCGTATTGCCGGCGTCGATCAATAGCAGCATGGCTTACTCCTGGCCCAGGCGCAGCGAGATATCGCCGGACATGATCTCGGTTAAACCCGCGTCGGTACGCAGCAGCAAGCGGCCCAGATGGTCGACCCCGCTGGCGATGCCTTGCTGCAGCAGCTGGCCATTATCGAGTATTTTCACATGCTGCCCCTGCCACGCGTGCAGGGCGTTCCAGCGTTCCGTAAATGGCGCGAAGCCGGTGTCGTCGAATTCGGCCAGCACGCCCGCCAGGCGGCTGAGCAGGGCTGCCACCAGGGTGTTGCGCTCCATCTGCGCCAGCCACGGCACGGCCGATACGCTGCGCCCGATCTGCTGTTCCAGCGCGTCGGGCATCAATAGGTTGATGCCGCAGCCGATCACCGCCCACACGCCATCGGGCGTCTGCTGCGATTCGACCAGGATGCCGGCCAGCTTGCTGCCATCCTTCATCAGATCATTCGGCCATTTCAATTGCACCGGTACGCCCAGTGCACACATGGTTTCGGCCAGTGCCACGCCGACGGCCAGCGGCAAGCCAACCAGCTGGTGCAGCGGTCCCTTGAAGCGCCAGGCCAGCGAAAACATCAGGGTGGCGTCGGGCTGCGACAGCCATGGGCGGCCTGCGCGGCCACGGCCAGCCGTTTGCTGGCCGGCGATGCGCAGGGTAGGGCCAGGCAGGCTTGCGCAACGGGCCAGCAGGTCGGCATTGGTGGAGCCGGTTTCATCGACTATTTCGATGGCCACGTGGGAGGCGCCCGTGGCACAATGCGCGCGAATGGCTGCGCTGGTCAGGTCAGTATGCTTGGTCATGGTGTCAGGTATTACTTGCTTGCGCCTGGCGGCTTGCGCGCTTTGTGCGGCGCATTGGCGAAGGCCAGGTCATAGAGGGTATTGGGCAGCGCGCGCAGCAGCTTGGCGACGAGACCCATTTGCCACGGGATCACGCGGTAGCTGTCGCCGTCGGCGATGGCGCGCGCGGCGCGGGCGGCGAATTTTTCAGCCGGCATCAGAAAGGGCATGCGGTAGGCGTTATGGCGCGTCATCGGCGTATCAATATAGCCGGGCGTGATGGTGACCACCTTGACGCCGGCCGGTTTCAATTCCAGGCGCAGCGATTCGCAGTAGCTGATCACGGCCGCCTTCGAGGCGCTGTACGCTTCGGCGCCGGGCAATCCACGAATGCCAGCCACGCTGGCGATGCCGACCAGGCGGCCGCTGCCCTGGGCTTTCATGGCCGCGATAAACGGTGCGAAGGTGGCGACAGTGGCCGTGACGTTAATGGCCATCAGTTTGGCAAACGCGTCCAGGTCTTCCGCGTGTTCGCTCAGGGTGCCGTAGGATACGCCGGCGCTGGCGATGACGACATCGATGCGGCCAGCCGCTTGTAAAAAATCTTCGGCCGCCAGCTTCAGGGCTGGGTGGTCGCAGACATCGACGGCGTAGGCGCGGTGCAGTTCAGGCTGGGGCAGGGTGGAAATCAGATGGGCCAGGCTTTCGCCACGGCGGGCCAGCAAGCCCAGCCGGGCGCCCTGGCGCGCGTACTGCAGCGCCAGGGCGGCGCCCAGTCCGCTCGACGCGCCGGTGATGAATACGCTAAATACGTTATTACGCACGGCGCGCCAGGGTGGTGTGCATGCTTATTTCTTTTCCGCTTTGGCTTTCGCCACCAGGATGTCCATCACGGTCAAGGCCTGGGTGTTCAACTGCTCTTCATTCTTTGCCGTCTTGCTGCCCTGGTCGGCTTGCGACGGCGAGGTGATGTAGCGGCCATCGATGGCGATCATCGGCCAGAAGGTGACGTTATAGGCCTGCATCATGGAGTCGGCATGGCGGATGCGGCCCGAGATACCCATCGAGCGGTACGTGTCGATGAATTTCTGGCGGTCGACACCCTGCTTGGTGATGAAGTCGAACACGGCTTCATCGGTGTTCAGGCGGTTGCGCTCCACGTGCATGGCCTGGAAAACCTTGGCATGCAGCTTGTCGACCAGGCCCATGGCTTGCAGGGTGAAGAACAAACGCTGTTGCGGCGCGACGCTTTCATCGCGCGACACGTGCACGCGCTTGAAGACGATATTGTCGCCCTGTTTCTTGACCCATGCCGACAGTTGCGGTTCGAGCGCATTGCAATGTGGGCAGTAGTAGGCGAAAAACTCCGTGACTTCGACCTTCTTGCCCGCATCCGTTGGCTGTGGCGTGGCCAGGGTTTCATACTCGACGCCGTTTTTTGGATCGGCCGGCGAGGCATGGGCACCCAGAGCGGCGCTGCACAGGGCGGCGGCGAGCAAGACTTTATTCAGAAAACGCATGCTGATTCCTTATTTTTGGTTACGGACGACGGCGACATCGACGCCGTTTTCAGAGAGCTTGGTGCGCGCGCGGTTCATTGCATCGACCTGGTTGAAGGGCCCGATGCGTACGCGGTGCAGCACGCCGTTATCGGTGCTGCGGTCGCTGATGGCCGCTTCAAAGCCCAGCAAGGCCAGTTTGCCGCGCGTGCTTTCGGCGTCTGCCATGTTCTGGAAGGCGCCAGCCTGCAGATAATAAATCCATTTGTCGCTGGCTGCATCGGCTGCCTTGGACTCGGTCTTCACATCGGCCTTGGCCTGCTGCGCCGGGGCGGCGGCCGGCGTTTTCGGCGCCGGCTTGTCTTTCAGTGTGCCGATCAGTTCCTGCAGCGGATCGGCCGGCGGCGCCTTGGGTACCGGCGCTGCCGGCGTCACAACGGCTGGCGTGGCGGTCTGCGTACCGGGCGTGGACAGTTCGCGTGGCTCTTTCGAGAAATCGCGCGCCGCCTCCTTGGCTGCTTCCTTGTTGCCGTACATCGGCTTGTTCGGGTCGGCGATCTGACCAGCTGTCGGCTCGGCCGATTTACCGGCCTTGCCGCCCGACTTGTCGGTGAAGGGCGAAGCGCCCTTGGTGATCATCAGGGCGACCACCACGGCGATACCCAGGCCGACGACCAGGCCGATGATGATGCCGACCAGGGTATTGCCCCGCTGGCGACGGGCAGGAGAAAAACGGGAAGCACAAGGAGAGGCGTGGTTCATTGGCGGTTAGACTTTCGCGATTACATTTTGGTTGGCGCGGATACGCCGATCAGTGCCAGGCCGTTGCGCAGCACCTGGCGTGCAGCCACCACTAGCGCCAGGCGGGCCAGTTTGACGGCTTCATCTTCGACCAGCACTTTTTCGGCGAAGTAGAAGCTGTGCAGGTTGGCGGCCAGGTCGCGCAGGTAGAACGCCACCTGGTGCGGCCCCAGTTCGCTTTGCGCGCGGGCCAGCATTTCCGGGTAGGAGGCCAGGGTCGCCAGCAAGGTCGCTTCGGTCGGCGCCGTCAATGCAGACAGGTCGGCACCGGTAATGGTGCTTTCATCGCCGCCCCAGTTTTCCAGGATGCGGCAGATGCGCGCATGCGCGTACTGCACGTAATACACCGGGTTTTCATCGGTGGTTTTCAGGGCCACGTCGACGTCGAACACGAATTCGGTGTCAGCCTTGCGCGAGATCAGGAAGAAGCGCACTGCGTCGCGGCCCTTGGCGATATCGCCGCCGCCCGACCATTCGATCAGGTCGCGCACGGTGACGTAGGAGCCGGCGCGCTTGGAGATTTTCACTTCTTCGCCGTCTTTCATCACGGTGACCATCTTGTGCAGCACGTAGTCTGGGTAGCCTTGCGGAATGCCCATGTCGAGCGCTTGCAGGCCGGCGCGCACGCGGGCGATGGTGCCGTGGTGGTCGCTGCCCTGGATGTTGATGGCCTGGTGGTAGCCGCGCTGCCATTTCACCAGGTGGTAAGCCACGTCCGGCACGAAATAGGTGTAGCCGCCGTCGGTCTTGCGCATCACGCGGTCCTTGTCGTCGCCATAGTCGGTGGTGCGCAGCCACAGCGCGCCATCCTGCTCGTAGGTGTGGCCGGCCTTGACCAGGTTTTCCACGGCGGCGTTGACCTTGCCATCGGCGTACAGCGAAGACTCCAGGTAGTAATTGTCGAACTTCACGCCGAAGGCCTGCAGGTCGATGTCCTGTTCGTTGCGCAGGTAAGTGACGGCGAACGGGCGGATCGAATCGATATCGTCCACGTTGCCATTGGCCGTGGCGGGCAAGCCATCGCTGGCCGATACGGTCTTGCCGGCCTTGAAGTCTTCGGCGATCTCGGCGATGTAGTCGCCGTTGTAGGCTGACTCTGGCCATTCGGCGTCGCCGGGCTTGAAGCCGCGCGCGCGCGCCTGCACGGAATTGGCCAGGGTCTGGATCTGCACGCCGGCGTCGTTATAGTAAAACTCGCGCGTCACTTGATAGCCTTGCGCGTCGAACAGCGACGACAGCGCGTCGCCCAGGGCTGCCTGGCGGCCGTGGCCCACATGCAGCGGTCCGGTTGGATTGGCCGAGACGAATTCCAGGATGACTTGCTTGCCTGCGCCTGCCGTGCTGCGGCCATAGCGATCGCCTTCAGCCAAAATGGTCTTGACCACGGCTTGCTTGGCGGCGGCGCAGACGCGCACGTTGATGAAGCCGGGACCGGCGATTTCCACCGCTTCGATCAAGCCTTTGCCGGCCGGATTGGCCAGCACGGCGTTGACGATGGTTTGTGCCAGTTCGCGCGGATTCTGTTTCAGCTGCTTGGCCAGTTGCATGGCGATATTGCAGGCGGCGTCGCCATGCGATGCATCGCGGGGTCGCTCGAGCACCACGATTGGCGTCAGCGAGGTGCCGGCCAGGACGGGAGCGAGGGCGGCCTGGAACAGGGCGATGATTTCTTGTTTCTGTTGGGCGAGCATGAGCAGGATGGCGGCGGAACCGCGTTAAGAATGAATAGAATGAATAAGGATGTAGCAACAAGGTGCAACAAAAGCAAACGGACGGCTGGCATGCGCCGCCGCCCGGACAGCTTAATTATACTGGTTTGCTGTCAGGAACAATACGCAAGCGCATGGCGCCCGTGTGCTGGTGTTTTTCACTATCTTATCAGAGCGGCATGCTGGCATCGACATTGCTTGTTTGGCATTTTTTCTATTTGACAGCGATGCGAGAAAACATCATCGCTTGTTGTTCTGCTTGTATATATGCAGTTTTTTGCCGCAAATTACCCGGATCGCTGCAATCGTCTGGTTCAGAGCGCGCCACAAACGCTACAATCGACCCTTTATTGATGACGCGCGGCCGCGAGTGCCACCATGCTGCCCGCCGCGCGTAGCCACACCGGATACTCTATGATCAAGCGCCCCACGCTGAAACTGAAAACCAAGCCGGCGCCAGGCCCGGCGACGGCGCCGAAATTGCGCCCCAGCTACCATCCCGATTTGAAACCCGTCTTGCAGCCTGGCTTCCAGCCTGATCTGCGCGCCGATTCGCTGGCATTTTGCCTGCTGGGCGCCGCCAATGCGGTGGCGCAAGTGCGCACCGGCACCGCCTTGCCGCAAGCGCTGGCCAAGGTGTTTACGCAATCGAACGCCAGCCCGCAGGCGCGCGGCGCGATCCAGGATATTTCCTACCGTACCATGCGTCAGCTGGGCCGCAGCGAAACGCTGGTCGGCTTGATGACGTCCAAGGCGCCTGAGCCGCCGATGCTGGCCGCGTTGCTGTGCTGTGCACTGTCCTTGATGTCGCCCGAGCCGGGCGAGCAGCCGTATGAAGAATTCACGGTGGTGGACCAGGCCGTCACGGTGGCCACGTCGCATCCGGACCTGGCGCACGCCAAGGGTATGGTCAATGCGGTGCTGCGTCGTTTCTTGCGTGAACGCAAGTCCTTGCTGGAAGCAGCCTTGCAGCAACCGTTGGCACAATGGAACTATCCGCAGTGGTGGATCGATTCCTTGCGCCTGGCGTACCCACGCGATTGGCAAGCAATTTTGACCGCAGGCAATGCTGCGCCACCACTGACCTTACGTGTGAACCGCCGCAAGAGCACGGTGGAAGCGTATCTGGCCGTGCTGGCTGAGGCCGGCATCGCGGCGCGCCAGGTGGGGCCGTTTGCCGTGCGCCTGGAAAAACCGATCGGCGTGCACCTGATCCCCGGCTTTGAGCAAGGCCATGTGTCGGTGCAGGATGCCGGCGCGCAACTGGCTGCTCCCTTGCTGGACTTGCAAGATGGCATGCGCGTGCTGGACGCCTGCGCGGCGCCGGGCGGCAAGACTTGCCATATCCTGGAGATGGCTGACGTGCAAGTGACCGCCATCGACGCGGACGCCAAGCGCTTGCCGCGCATCGCCGAAAACCTTGAACGGCTGGGCTTGACTGCGACCTTGAAGGCGCAGGATGCGCAATCAAACGCGTGGTGGGATGGCCAGCAATACGACCGCATTCTAGCCGACGTACCGTGCACCGCGTCCGGTATCGTGCGCCGCCATCCCGATATCCGTTGGCTGCGCCGCAAGGGTGACGCGTTCCAACTTGCAACACTTTCATCGAAAATCCTGGACAACCTGTGGCAGATGCTGCGCCCCGATGGTAAATTGCTGTTCGTGACTTGCTCTTTGTGGCCGCAAGAGTCCGAAGCGCAAGCGGCGGCCTTTGCGGTACGTAATAATGCGACCCGTTTGACAGCCCCTGGCCAGCTCTTGCCCACCGGCAGCGCGGAACAGGACCATGACGGTTTGTTCTATGCGCTATTCCAAAAAAATGCGGCTTGAACGATACGTCGATTTTTTTCCTACGGACTACACCGGCACACTTGTGACAAAACGACTCTTCCGACTCCTGGCCTTGCTGCTGATGCTGGCATGTCTGATGCCACGTGCGCATGCCGCGGATGTGGTTGAGATCACGCGCGCCTATATCGAGTCCGGTGAAGATGGTTACAAGCTGGCTGCCGCCTATTCCTTTGATCTGAATCACGATCTGGATGACGCCGTGCAGCATGGTGTGCCGCTGTTTTTCACCACGGAAATCGAGCTGACCCGGCCCCGCTGGTACTGGTTCGATGAAAAAGCCATCGTGGCGCGCCAGACCAGCCGGCTGTCGTATAACGTGCTGACCCGGCAATACCACGTCTCCATCGGCGGCTTGCAGCAAAGCTTCCCCAGTCTCGATGATGCGCTATTCCTGATCCGGCGGCCCAGCCGCTGGCTGGTGGCGCCGCGCGGTGCGCTGAAGCCGGGGCAGACGTATAACGTCACTTTGCGCATGGGCATGGACCGTGACTACCTGCCCAAGCCGATCCAGGTCAACGCCTTCAATAATAGCGACTGGCGTCTGGCGTCGAATAAAAAAACCTTCTTGTATACGGCGGAGTAGTGACACAAGCATTGCGCTATCTGCTGGTGGTGGGCGGCGGCATTGTCAGTATCCTGCTCTTCCTGCTGGCGTCCGCCTCGGACAATTCCGGCTTCTTTGACCGTTATTATTCCTGGCTGCTGGGCTTGAACGCGGCGGTGGCTGTGTCGTTGCTGACCCTGGTCGGCATTTCGCTGGGCCGTTTGTATGCCCGCTACAAGAGCGGCAAGTTCGGCTCCAAGCTGATGGCGCGCCTGGTGATGCTGTTCGCCATCGTCGGCATCTTGCCCGGCCTGGTGATTTTCTTCGTGTCGGTGCAATTCGTTTCCCATTCGATCGAATCATGGTTCAACGTCAAGATTGAGTCGGCCTTGTTTTCTGGCGTGGAACTGGGACGCGAGGCGCTCGATACGGCGCTGGTGGAACTGGACAAGCGCGGCCACAAGGTGGTCGAGGAACTGGCGGGCGATCCGGCCGCCGTGCCTGTTGTGCTGACCAGCCTGCTACGCGAAGAGGGCATGCAAAATGTCATGCTGGTCAGCGGCGATGGCGTGCTGATGGCCAGCGCTGGCCCGCACAGCGAGGCGGACTTGCCGACGCCGGCCATGCTGGCGCAGGCAGCCTTGCCGGCTGGCTATGCGTCCGCCGAGGGCGGCCTGGAATTGCATGATGAAAGCATGGAACCTGGCCCCACGCGGCCGCCGCCGACAGCCATGGATGCGGCCGCCAGCCTGCGCCTGCGCGTGCTGGTGGCTGTGCCGGGGCCATCCGTATCGCCGCGTTATCTGCAATTGTTGCAATCGGTGCCGCCCAAGCTGGCCACGAACGGCGAAATGCTGCGCGCCGCCTACAGCGAATACAAGGAACGGTTCGTCGCGCGCGTGGGACTGCGCAAGATGTATATCGAAATCCTCACCCTGACCTTGCTGCTGGCTATTTTTGGCGCCATCGGCAGTGCCTTCCTGATCGCCGGCAAGCTGGCCCAGCCTTTGCTGCTGCTGGCCGAAGGCACGCGCGCCGTGGCCGAAGGCGATCTGTCGCCGCGCCCCATCGTCGCCACCAAGGATGAACTGGGCACCCTGACGCAGTCGTTCAACATCATGACGCGCCAGTTGCTCGATGCCCGCACCTCGGTCGAAAGCAACCGCGCCGCGCTGCAAAATGCCAAGGCCCACCTGGAATCGGTGCTGGCCAATATGTCGGCAGGTGTGATGGTGCTCGATGGCGACTTCAAACTGGTGACCTGCAATGAGTCGGTCGAGCGCATCTTGCAGCATTCGGGCATCAGCATGGTGGGCTTGCCACTGGCAAGTATTGCTGGAATGGAAGTGTTTGGCGAAGCCATCATTAACGCCTTCACGGCGCAGAGCGCGCAATCGGCCTCGGGCCGCAATTTGCAGCGCCTGCACTGGCAGCAGCAGATTGAAATTCCGCGCCGCATGGGCAGCACCACCGATGAGCACGATATCACCCTGCTGGCGCGCGGTTCGCGTTTGCCGCTGGAATCGGGTAGCGGCTATATCGTCGTCTTTGATGATATTTCGGACGTGATTTCCGCCCAGCGTTCGATCGCCTGGGGCGAGGTGGCGCGCCGCCTGGCGCATGAAATCAAGAATCCGCTGACGCCGATCCAGCTGTCGGCCGAGCGCCTGCAGATGAAACTGGAAGGCAAGCTGGAGCAGCCCGATGCCGATTTGCTGGGCCGCGCCACCAGCACCATCGTCAAGCAGGTCGATGCGATGAAGCGCATGGTCGACGATTTCCGCGACTATGCGCGCACGCCGCCTGCCGTACTGGCGCCGCTGCACTTGAATGAATTGATCGAAGAAATCCTGAACCTGTATTTGCGTGGCGATGATGGCGATATCATCCACCCGCAACTGGCGCCGAATCTGCCGCTGGTGATGGGCGATCCCACGCAATTGCGCCAGGTAATCCACAATTTGCTGCAGAATGCACAGGACGCCATGGCGGAGTTGCCACCGCACTCCCCACATCCCCGCATTGACGTGAGGACGGAAGCAATTCATTATCGCAGTGCGGACGGCGGCGTCAATATCGCCGTGCGCCTGGCAATCACCGACAATGGACTGGGTTTTGCGCCGAAGATCCTGGCGCGCGCCTTCGAGCCTTACGTCACGTCGAAGGCGCGTGGCACGGGTCTGGGCCTGGCGATGGTGAAAAAAATCATCGATGAGCATGGGGGGCGCATCGATATCGAGAATCGCGAGGACGGCAATGGCGCTTCCGTGGTCATTTTGCTGTTAAAGTTAGCTCCCGACACCCCGGCCTAGCATTTGCTGTACGGGAAGTCTGGTTTAGTATTTAAAACACTAATAAAATCATAGCTGTCCGCCGTGCGCCTGTTGTGTGCGGGGGGCGGCGAAATGAGGAAGGCAATACACGAATGGCAAACATACTCGTAGTGGATGATGAAATGGGTATCCGTGAGTTGCTCTCGGAGATACTGGGCGACGAAGGACATGCGATCCAGCTGGCCGAGAATGCGCAGCAGGCGCGCGAGGCCCGTGCGGCCGGTGCACCCGACCTGGTGTTGCTGGACATCTGGATGCCCGATACCGATGGCGTCACCTTGCTCAAGGAGTGGCAGCGCGATGGCTTGCTGACCATGCCCGTGATCATGATGTCGGGCCATGCCACCATCGATACCGCCGTCGAAGCGACACGCATCGGTGCGCTCAACTTCCTGGAAAAACCGATTGCCCTGCAAAAGCTGCTGAAAGCAGTCCAGCAAGGCTTGACGCGGGCCCAGGAAACCGTCCGTGCCCCGAGCGTTGCGCCACGTCCCGCCATACCGGCGCCGGTCGAGGAAAGCAGCCACCACCCAGCGCCCAGTTTTGGCGGCAGTGCGCCACAGCAAATGATGGTGCGTCCTGGCATCGCAGCGCCGGTGGCCGCAGAAGGCCATGGCTATAATCTGTCGTTTGACCTGCCCTTGCGTGAAGCGCGTGACGCCTTCGAGCGCATGTATTTCGAGCACCATCTGGGCCGTGAAGGCGGCAGCATGACGCGCGTGGCGGAAAAAACGGGCCTGGAGCGTACCCATTTGTACCGCAAGCTGAAACAGCTGGGCGTAGAACCGGGCAAGCTGGCCAAGAAAAACCTGTGACTCATGTTGTGATAAACGGTGTGATTCACATTGAGTAATCTCCCCCAGCGCGCCACGCGGCTGACCCTGGTCAGCGGCGGGCGCGCCATTGAGCGCGAGGCCGCCATTGCGCAAGCCTGGATGCCCGAAGAAGCCACCGCAGTCATCCTGGAAGGCATGGCGACTGGTAACTCGATACTGGCCGACCTGGCCGAGCAAATTTCTCCTTCTTCATCGTTACCCTTGCAACTGTTGCGTATTGCACCAGGCTGTTTGTGCTGCAGCGGCAATCTGGTATTGCGTGTAACATTGAATCGTCTCCTGCGCCATCCACCTTCGCGCCTGTTCATCAGCCTGGCAGACGCCACGCATATCGAACAATTGCGCACCTGGCTGTCCGCCAGTCCCTACGACGTCTGGCTGGCGCTGGAGCAAGATCTGCTACTGACATAAACCGTTGCTCATTACTTTGATCGTTCTTGCATCTCGTTACAAAATGTGACCCGTAGAGATGGGTGTGGCGCTTGAAATGGCGCCGGGTGGACCCCACCTCAGTTCTGAAACCGCAGGAGTTTCTCCTGCTTGAGCGAAGGACGCAAAATGAACCTGATCTATAACAGCGAGCAATATAGCGTCGTCGAATTCGGCGCCGACCGGGAGCTTGAAGCCTTGCGTTTTGGCGGTTATGAAATCGTCGACAAGGGCGGCAAGCGCGAAACCTTTATCGCCGGCGTGCTGGCGCAAAACTTCCGCCGCGATGTCACGGAACTGATCGCCAGCGAGCCCAGCATGGAAGAGATCGATGAATTCCTGGGCAGCTACGACTCCCTGATGAGCCAGCCCGTGCTGCTGCACTAAGGTGACGTTGTTTGATGGCGATCGCCACCATACCAATTGGCAAGCGGGCATGGTATGGTGGTGGCGTTACCTCGCTGCAAACAGACCATGTGCCAACTCCTAGCAATGAATTGCAATGTCCCTACCGACATTGTGTTTAGTTTTACCGGCTTCGCCATGCGTGGCGGCCAGACCGATACCCACCATGACGGCTGGGGCATCGCTTTTTTCGAAGGCGCCGGCGTGCGCCATTTTGTCGACCACCAGGCAGCCATCGCCTCGCCGGTGGCTGAACTGATCAAACGCTATCCCATCAAGTCACGCAATGTCATCGCGCATATCCGCAAGGCTACGCAAGGCCAGGTGGCGCTTGAAAATTGCCATCCTTTCGTGCGCGAACTGTGGGGCCGCTACTGGGTGTTCGCCCATAATGGCGACCTGAAAGATTTTAATCCCGTGCTGACGGGCAGCTACCGCCCCGTCGGCTGCACCGATAGCGAACGGGCTTTTTGCTATCTGCTGCAAGAACTGCACGCGCGCTTTGGCGATGCCCCGCCAGATTTGCCGCAGCTGCACACGGCACTGGCCGAGCTGCTACCTGGCATCGCTGCCCATGGCACCTTCAATATGATGTTGTCCAGCGGCGAAGCGCTGTTTGCCCATTGCTCTACCAGCTTGCACTATCTGGTGCGACAGCATCCGTTTCCCACTGCTAAACTATCTGACAATGATTTGAGCGTGGACTTTTCCCAGGTCACCACGCCACAGGACCGGGTCGCCGTCATTGTTACCCAGCCTTTGACCACCAATGAGTCATGGACGGCATTTGCGCCGGGCGAATTGAAGTTATTTGTCGATGGGGCAGTACAGGAGCGGTGATCCGCATAATTTGTTGACGACAATAGTAGCAATTGCTGCCAAAATACATCCGAAACAAATAAATTCCGGTAAAGTATTGTCAATATTGAACCTAGATGCGGGCGCATGAGGCAAGGCCGGCGTCACTCGACGTGATTGATGACTAATTAATGATCGATATTTCCAGCAACGATATTTCTCCCAAGCCCTTGCGTGTACGCGAGTTTTATTTGGGCCGCCAACCGATACTGGACCGTAACCAGGCCCTGTTCGGTTATGAGTTGCTATTCCGCAACGCCCCGGTCGGTCCTGCCAATATTAGCAGCGACCTGTCCGCCACCGCTGCCGTGATCGCGCATGCCTCGCAGCTGGGCATGGAAAAGGTCATCGGCGATGCACTCGGTTTCGTGAATGTCGATGCCGATGTGATCATGAGCGATATCTTTGTTTTCCTGCCGCGCGAAAAAGTAGTGCTGGAAATCGTCGAGTCGATGACGGTGACGCCGGAACTGCGCACGCGCATCAGCGAGCTGGTGGGCCACGGCTACACCTTTGCGCTGGAAAATGTGGTCTCGGACACGAATCAGGTGCAGCAATTGCTGCCGCTGGTGGACTACGTGAAGATGGACATGCGCACCGTTGACCCGCAAGTGCTGGCCAGCCTGGCGCCCCGCTTCAAGCAGGAACAGAAAAAGCTGGTGGCCGAAAAGGTTGAAACGCGCGAAGAATTCAAGACGGGCCTGGACCTGGGCTTCGATTATTTCCAAGGCTATTATTTCGCCAAGCCCGCCATTATCACTGGTAAAAAACTGTCGCCGTCACAATTGGCCGTGATGGAGCTGATGACCCTGGTCACCTCCGACGCCGACAATATGGATATCGAGCGCGCCATCAAGCGCGACGTCTCGCTGGCCCTGAATCTGTTGCGTTTGGTCAATACGCCAGCCGTGGGCGCGCGCCAGCGCATCGATTCGCTGAGCCAGGCTGTCACCGTGCTGGGCCGCCGCCAACTGCAGCGCTGGCTGCAAATCATGCTGTACGCTGAGCCAAGCAAGCGCGGCCATAGCATGACGCCACTGCTGATGCTGGCCACCACGCGCGGCCGTCTGCTGGAATTGCTGGCCCACAAGCTACGTCCCAACCACGCGCACTCTGCCGACATCGCCTTTACGGTCGGCATCATGTCGCTGATGGATACCCTGTTCGGCGTGCCGATGTCGGAAATCCTTTCCCAGATCGAAGTGATAGAGGAAGTGGGCGAAGCCTTGCTGTCGCGCAGTGGTTTCTATGGCGACCTACTGCGCCTGGCCGAATGCATCGAGCGCATCGAAGACCTGGAAGGCGAAATCGTGCCGACCCTGCGCGACCTGGCGATGTCGCCGGACGACCTGGTCGAACTGGAAATGGCTGCCTACGAATGGAGCGATAACGTCGTCAGATACGCTCTCTGAGGGCGTTCGTAATATGCATTTTAAGCCCCGCCCGGCATTGTCCAGCGGGGCTTTTTACTTATGCGGCTGCACCGGGCCAGTGCTTGTGCAGTTCGGGGTCGGTGCGCAGTTCCCACAGCGCCAGGATGGCGACGGCGATGCCGACGATCAGCTCGTTCCACATCATCACGCGTTGATTGGCCAGCTGTAATATCCATGGCGAAACGGCGACCCAGACGCCCACCAGCAGATTGACGACGACGGCCCAGAAGTAAGTCTTGTACAAATCGAAGGCGGCCAGCACGGCGATTACCAGGCCCGAGATGATGGCGTTGAGCATCTGCGCCGAGCCGTCGGGATAGGAAAATGCCCATGGCGACACGATCAGCCACAGGCCCAGCAGCAGGATCACCTGATCCTGCCAGCGTTTGAATGTGAAATTGTTTGCCATGGTAGCTCCTTGACGTTGAGTGAACGGGCCGGAGCGGGCATGCAGCATGCCGACCGGCATACTGCGTTAGTGTCTGCGGCGCGCAGAAAGTTCCACGCGCCGCTGGCAACAAAGATCAGGATAAATTCGGCGCCAGCCAGCGTTCGACATCGTCGATGCTGGCGTTGCGGCGCTTGGCCATGTCTTCTACCTGATCCATGCCAATCTTGCCGACCACGAAGTATTTCGACTCGGGGTGGGCAAAGTAAAAGCCGGACACGGCCGCGCCGGGGAACATGGCATACGATTCGGTCAGCAGCATGCCGATTTCCTCGGCTTGCATGACCTCAAACATTTCCCGTTTGACGGTGTGCTCGGGGCAGGCAGGGTAGCCGGGGGCGGGGCGGATGCCGACGTATTTTTCGGCGATCATGTCGTCGTTGCTCAGGTGCTCGTCGGGCGCGTAGCCCCACAAGTCTTTGCGTACGCGCTCGTGCAGGTATTCGGCAAACGCTTCGGCCAGGCGGTCGGCCAGCGATTTGAGCATGATGGACGAGTAATCGTCGTGCGCATCTTCGAAGCGCTTTTCATATTTTTCGATGCCTAGCCCGGACGTGACGGCAAACATGCCGATGTAATCCTTGATGCCCGAGTCCTTCGGCGCGATAAAGTCGGCCAGGCATTGGTTTGGCCGCTGCACGCCATCGACGATGGGTTTCACGCCTTGCTGGCGCGTGCCATAGTAAGTAAACGCCACGGTGGTGCGCGTGTCGTCCGTATAGACTTCGATATCGTCATCGTTGACGGTATTGGCGGGCAGCAATGACACCACGCCATTGGCCGTCAGCCAGCGGCCGTCGATCAGTTTTTTGAGCAAGGCCTGGCCTTCCGCATACACTTTGGTGGCCGCGTCGCCCACCACTTCATCGGTCAGGATGGCGGGGAAGGGGCCGGCCAGGTCCCACGTCTGGAAGAACGGACCCCAGTCGA
This sequence comes from Janthinobacterium silvisoli, assembly GCF_014200725.1. Lineage (GTDB taxonomy): Bacteria > Pseudomonadota > Gammaproteobacteria > Burkholderiales > Burkholderiaceae_D > Janthinobacterium. Next base: position 221,971 of record NZ_JACHCL010000005.1, on the reverse strand, counting down.
TATAGTTTGCCAGGGTGGCCAGATCGACATTCCTGAACAGGCGCCGGCCGATGAATTTCGGTTTCACGGGCGTGCTGGCGCCATCGAACGGCACGATCATGCGGTTGGCACGCGCCTGCGCCAATGGCAATATGGGCAGCGCCTTCTTGTTGGCGTGCTGTTCGCGGATGCGTGCGTAATCGAGTTCGATTTCTTCCACGTATTTGTCGCGCTGTTGCGGCGTCAGCAACGATTGCGCCACTGACACGGAACGCGAGGCGTCCGGCACGTAGATCACGGGGCCTTCGTAGTTATGCGCGATCTTGACGGCCGTGTGGGCGCGGCTGGTGGTGGCGCCGCCGATCAACAGGGGAATCTTGAGCATGCGGAAATGTTCGTCGCGCTGCATTTCCTTGGCGACATACGCCATTTCTTCCAAGGATGGCGTGATCAAGCCCGACAAGCCGATGATGTCGGCGTTTTCCACCTTGGCGCGGGCCAGGATTTCCGAACACGGCACCATCACGCCCATGTTCACCACTTCGAAGTTATTGCACTGCAAGACCACGGTGACGATATTCTTGCCGATGTCATGCACGTCGCCTTTCACGGTCGCCATGATGATCTTGCCCTTGGGCTTGGCGACGATGCCGGTGCGCTTTTCCTCTAACAGCTTTTCTTCTTCGATAAACGGTATCAAGTGGGCCACGGCCTGCTTCATCACGCGCGCCGATTTCACCACTTGCGGCAGGAACATCTTGCCCTGGCCAAACAGGTCGCCGACCACATCCATGCCGGCCATCAGCGGACCTTCGATTACGTGGATCGGGCGGCCGCCATTGTGCAGCAATTGCTGGCGCGCTTCTTCCGTGTCTTCCACGATGAATTGCGTGATGCCATGCACCAGCGCATGCGACAAACGTTCCTGTACCGTGCCTTCGCGCCAGGCCAGGGTTTGCGCTTCCGCCTTGCCGCCCGCTTTCAGGGTGCCGGCAAATTCGATCATGCGTTCGGTCGAGTCTTCTCGACGGTTCAGTACCACGTCTTCCACGCGTTCGCGCAATTCCGGATCGAGGTTGTCGTACACGCCCACCATGCCCGCGTTGACGATGCCCATGGTCATGCCGGCCTTGATGGCATGGTAGAGGAAGACCGTGTGGATGGCTTCGCGGGCTGGGTCGTTGCCACGGAAACTGAAGGACACGTTCGACACGCCGCCCGAGATTTTCGCGTACGGCAGGTTTTCCTTGATCCAGCGCGTCGCGTTGATAAAGTCCACGGCGTAATTGTTGTGCTCTTCGATACCGGTCGCCACGGCAAAGATGTTTGGATCGAAAATGATGTCTTCCGGCGGGAAATCGAGCGCGTCGACCAGCAAGTGATAGGCGCGCGCGCAAATCTCGATCTTGCGCTCGAAGGTGTCGGCCTGGCCTTTTTCATCGAAGGCCATGACGATCACGGCCGCGCCATAGCGGCGGCACAATCTGGCCTGGCGCAGGAATTCCGCTTCGCCTTCCTTCATGGAAATCGAGTTGACGATGGCCTTGCCCTGCACGCATTTCAAGCCTGCCTCGATCACCGACCATTTGGACGAGTCGACCATGATGGGCACGCGTGAAATATCCGGTTCGGAGGCGATCAGGTTCAAAAAGCGCGTCATGGCGGCCAGCGAATCGAGCATGGCCTCGTCCATATTGATATCGATCACCTGCGCGCCGTTTTCCACTTGCTGGCGCGCCACGGACAAAGCTTCGTCGTATTGTTCGTTGAGGATCATGCGTGCAAACGCCTTCGAGCCCGTGACGTTGGTGCGCTCGCCCACGTTGACGAACAAGGACTCGTCATTGACGACGAACGGTTCCAGGCCGGACAGGCGCAGGTCGTGCGAGGGCGCTGGCACGGTGCGCGGCGTGTTCTTGGACAGCAACTCGCTGATGGCGGCGATGTGCTCGGGCGTGGTGCCGCAGCAGCCGCCGGCCATGTTCAGGAAACCCGCATCGGCGAATTCGCGCAGCAGGGCGGACGTGTCGGCTGGCAACTCGTCGAAGCCCGTATCGCTCATGGGGTTGGGCAAGCCCGCGTTCGGGTAGATACAGACAAAGGTGTCGGCGATCTTCGACAGTTCTTCCGCGTACGGACGCATCAGGGCCGCACCGAGTGCGCAGTTCAGGCCGATGGTCAGCGGTTTCGCATGGCGCACGGAATTCCAGAAGGCCGGCACCGTCTGGCCCGACAAAATGCGGCCCGAAGCATCGGTCACCGTGCCGGAAATCATCAGGGGTAGGCGCACCACCTCCGGGTTTTGCTCGTAGAACAGGTCGATGGCGAACAGGGCTGCCTTGCAGTTGAGCGTATCGAAAATGGTTTCCACCAGCAAGACATCCGCGCCGCCGGCTACCAGGCCACGCGTCTGTTCCAGGTAGGACGCCACCAACTGGTCGAAGGTGATATTGCGCGCGGCGGGGTCGTTGACGTCTGGCGAGATCGAAGCTGTCTTCGGCGTGGGCCCCAGGGCGCCGGCGACGAAGCGTGGTTTGTCTGGCGTGGAATATTTATCGCAGGCTGCGCGCGCCAGCTTGGCTGCTGCCACATTCATTTCATAGGCCAGGTGGGCCATGTGGTAATCGTCCTGGGCGATCGTGGTGGCGCCGAAGGTATTGGTTTCGATCAGGTCGGCGCCGGCTGCCAGATAGCGTTCGTGGATTTCCTGGATGATGTGCGGCTGGGTCAGGGTCAGCAACTCGTTATTGCCCTTGACGAACAGTTCGCGTGCGCCACTGTCGGCGGGCGCCGTGAAATCGATGAAGCGGCCTTGCGGGCCACCGCGGTAGGCTTCTTCGTCGAGCTTGTATTGCTGAATGATCGTGCCCATGGCGCCGTCCAGAATCATGATCCGGCGCGCCATGATGGCGCGCAAGGTGGCTTCGGTGGGGGACAGGGCAGGGATCACGGTATCGTTCATTTCAAGCTTTCAATAGGCAACGGGCGGTGTGGCGCGGCGGCAAGGTGCTTGCGGGCTAGCCTGATCGGCTGACGGAGAGTGCCGGCCGGGTAGGCTGGCAAGGGTTGGCAAATGCGGGCAAGCCTGGAGACACCGGGTCTAAAATTATACGGCATCAGACTGCTTTGGTTTCCCGTCCGGCAATTGCGGCTGTCGATACTCGCCGTAGCTGATGTTGCCGTGCCACATATAGTTTATCTCCCGGCCGTCCGCGCCGCTCTTTTTCCTTTCTGATTGCCGACTATCGATTCGATATTGTCTTCCTGAAAATGTTAATTATTTCAGTTCTATCCGTCTGGCGTATGAGGCAAGATTGTAGTTTTGCTGTGTGGAAAATCTTCCACACTTCATGATTTTCGGCATTTATTTTTTATGGCATTGCCGATAAAAAAACCAAGCTTGATGTATGGCAATGCAGAGTGAGAACGGGCATGTTTTAAATAAACTTTGTTTTTTGTTTCATGTAACTCATTATTAAAATTCATTAAACCAAAAGCACTGATAGTTGTCTTTTGGAATTAAATTCGCGGATAATAATGGCTTTCTGAATTCAAATTCTCACCAAAAGTCACCAATATGTCACATTTCTTATGTTTGCTGCCTGGCTGCGCGCCACGCGGAACCAGGGGGCAGCAATGAAATACCGTCTGCTAGTTTGTCTGTTCGTCGCGCTCGGCCTGGCCGCATGCGGTGGCGGCGGCGGTGGCGGTGGCGATACCGTGGTGGCAACCAGCTCGACCAGTCCTGTCGTCACGCCCACTGCCACGGCTGTGTCGGCAAGCAATGTCGCCGTCGGTGGCAGCCTGGTCGTGACCGGTACGAATCTGAGCCGGGTGACGGCTTTCCAGATTGCTGGCGTGACGGTGTCGACCAGCGCCGTCAGTGATACCAGCGCCACCCTGATGATGCCTGGCGTGCCGGTGTCAGGCGTGCTGAGCCTGGTGACTGCCAGCGCTACGGCAACGACCAGCTATAACGTGAATGTGTATGTGCCGCTGACGGTGAGCAGTATTGCGCCAGCGACTGGTGGCGTCGGTTCCAGCGTGAGCTTGACGGGTAATGGCATGGGTGCTGTGACGGCGGTGCTGTTCAGCAATGGCACGGCGGCTACCTTGCAAAGCCAGGGCGCCAATAGCGTGGTCTTCGTGGTGCCCGTGGGGGCGGCAACGGGGCCATTGACGGTGCGTGGCCCGTACAACGATGTCATCACCAGCGATAGCTTTACGATCTTGCCGACGGTGGCCGTGACGTCGATTGCGACGGCGGTCAACGGCGCGACCATGTCGGTAACGGTGCTCGGAAGCAATCTCGATCAGGTGAGTACGGCCTCGGTCGGCAATACGCAGGCGACCATCGTCAGCGCCACTGCCAGCCAGCTGGTCTTGAGTGTACCTGCCACGGCGACCGGCAATGTGCTGCTGTCAGCGCCGTCGCGCATCGCCGTCAATGCCGGTACGGTAGCGGCCTTTACCCTGGGCAGCATCGACTTTGCCCAGGTGCTGGACTTTAACGCCACCGATACGTCCTTGCACCTGACGCGCGGCAAGGCAGCAGCCGTGCGCGTATCCGTGCTTGGCACGCAAGCGGGCCGCAGCAGCCCGGCTGTAACCTTGAACGCTATTTCGGCCACTGGCGCCAATTTGGGCAGCATCGCCATGAGCGGCCCTGCAACTTTGCCAACGGCACTCAATACCTACAGTTTCAATGGCAATTTCAGCGCTGTCTTGCCGGCGAGCTGGATCGCTCCGGGTTTGCAAGTAAGGGTGACGGCGGTGGGTAACGATGGCACGCAAGTGAGCCAGCAAGCCACACCGGCCATCTCGAGTGCGGCAGCAATCAATCTGGTGCTGGTGCCCCTGAGTACCGACGATGGCGTTTCGCAAGTGCCTGATGCCGATGTGATCCGTGCGGCATTGACCCGCGTCTATCCTTATGCAGCGGAAAACATTACGATCAGCACCCGTGCACCATTGGCCATTGCCGGCAGCAGCAGCGTCGATAGCTGGTGGCAAGATACGTTGCAGAAACTGGAAGCGGCGCGCGCCAGCGAAAACAATACGGCGTTCTACTTTGGTTTTGTATCGAAGCTGTCGGCCAGCCGCACGGCTGGCCTGGCTTACATCAGCGACCGCACGACGGGCGGCTCCAACCCATCCGCGCTTGGCCTGGACGCCACCTTCCAGGGTACGGCGTCGATCGATCCTTTCGGCAATGCCTGGCCGCAATGGCTGGCCACCATGGTGCATGAACTGGGGCACAACCATGGCTTGTACCATGTCAATTGTGGCTCGCCGGCCGGTGCCGTGACCGATTATCCGTACAACAACGGCGATCTGGGACCGCAACCACTGTACAACAGCAATTATGCGGGCACCATCGGCCAGCTGAGCCAGGCTGCTTATACCAGCGGCAATACCAGCAAGCAGATGAAAGACGTGATGAGCTATTGCAGCGGTGCCTGGTTCTCGGACTATAGCTATACGCGCGTCCAGCAATTCCTGGAAAAACGTAACGTTCTGCTTGCACGCAGTGTGCAAATCGGCGCCAGCACCTTGCCACCGGAGAATGGCTACCTGACCATTTCCGGCCGCATCACGCCAGCCGGCGTGCAACTGCGCCCCGCTGAAGCATCCACCACAGCCAGCTTGCCGCTTGCCAGTGCGAATGCTGCTTATACGCTGCGCGTGCTGACGGCGTCCGGCAAAACTATCGACGTGCCATTCGATAGCATGAAAATCGCTGACCATAGCGGCGTCGTCAGCCACTTCCGTGTCACCCTGGCCAATCCTGGCGATATCCAGGATGTGGAAATACTGTCGCAAGGAAAGCCGTTGGCCAAGCTGGACAAAGCGACCCGCAGCAGCAAGGTAGCCGTGACCGCCAGCGCCGTGACGTTTGATACCACGCAAGGCGATGGCAAGCTGGCCTTGACGTGGGATGCACAAACGGAACCGTACGCAGCGGTGCTGTACGTGGGCGCCGATGGCCGCAAGCAAGTCGTTGCCAGCGGTTTGACCGGTGGCAGCGCCAGTGTCGACGTGAGCGCCTTGCCCGCCGGCGGCCGCTTCGAGGTCAGCCTGTCGTCGTCGGTGCGCGCCCGTTTGATGAAGGTGCAGCGCCGCTGATCAAGGTGATGGATAAAGAAAAGGGCTTGCCGCGGCAAGCCCTTTTTTCATGCTACAGACGGTTGTGAAAATCAGGTAAAACGCTTGCCTTCGAGCGGGAAACCCTTGATAAACTCGGCAGCGGGCAGGCGTTTTCCGCCCGGTTTTTGCAGTTGCGTCAGGCGCAGCGAGCCATTGCCGCAGGCAACCACGATGCCATGCTGGGCGTCGGCCGCCAGCACCTGGCCCGGCTCCTGCTTGCTATCCGCTTCCAGGACATCGGCAGCCCAGATCTTGACGGTGACGCCATCGACCTGGCCGCTGGCCCCGGGAAAGGGGTTGAAGGCGCGGATTTTCAGGCCCAGTTCCAGCGCGGGCAGGCTGAAGTCCAGCGCCGCTTCTTCCTTGGCGATCTTGGCTGCGTAAGTCACGCCCGCTTCCGGCTGCGGCACGGCTTCCAGTGGCCCTTGCTGCATCTTGCGCAGGGTCTCGACGATCATCTTGCCGCCCAGCGCGGCCAGTTTGTCGTGCAAGGTGGCGGTGGAATCGCCGGCTTCGATGGGCGTGCGCTCGATGGCCAGCATGGGGCCTGTGTCCAGGCCTTCTTCCATTTGCATGATGGTGACGCCCGTTTCATCGTCACCCGCCTCGATGGCGCGGTGGATAGGCGCCGCACCGCGCCAGCGCGGCAGCAGGGAGCCGTGGATATTGATGCAGGGGCGAATATCGAGTGTGCTGCGCGGCAAGATCAAGCCATAGGCTGCCACCACCATCACATCGTAGTCGGTCGCCAGCAGGCGCTCATGGGCGGCCTTCGCTTCGGCGGCGCGCTGCGGGTCCTTGCTATCCATGCGCAAGGACAATGGCTGCAGCACTTCGATGCCATGCTCTTGCGCGTACTGCTTCACTGCCGAGGCGTGCATCTGCATGCCGCGTCCGGCCGGGCGGTCCGGCTGGGTCAATACCAGCGGAATCGTGAAACCGGCTTCGTGCAAGTCTTTCAGGGCGGTGGCGGCGAATTCAGGCGTGCCTGCGAAGATCACTTTCATATGCTTCCTGTTCGTATGAGGCTGGCTTAGAAACGACGGTTTTGGGCGCGCAGGCTTGCTTCGCGTTCCAGGCCACGGATTTCCTTGATCATCTTGGTCTTGATGCGGTTGCGTTTGAGCGGCGACAGGTATTCGACAAAAACCTTGCCCATCAAGTGATCCATCTCATGCTGGATACATACACCCAGCAAGCCATCGGCTTCCAGTTCGAACTGCTTGCCGTGCTGGTCCAGCGCGCGCACCTTGATGCGCGATGGACGTTCGACGCCGTCATACACGCCAGGCACGGACAAGCAGCCTTCGTCATAGACTTGCTTTTCTTCGCTGGCCCAGATGATTTCCGGGTTGATGAACACTTGCAGCTGGTCTTTGGTTTCCGTCACGTCGATCACCAGCAATTGCTCATGCACGTCGATTTGCGAAGCGGCCAGGCCAACGCCAGGTGCGTCGTACATGGTTTCTGCCATGTCGGCGATCAGGGTTTGCAGGCGTTCATCGAAGGCCGTGACGGGTTTGGCGACCGTGTGCAGGCGCGGGTCGGGGTAACGCAAGATATTTAATATGGACATACGAATTCGACTGGTTAACTTGTTGATAACTGGTTAAGGCTGGCGCCGGTGCAGATGGGCGCCGGTGCGCCGGGTTGTTGATGCCTGGACCATGCCGGTGATGGCGCGGCGAGGTCTTATTGGTACGCTTGTTCAGTGCGCGCAAGGCGCAAGGGGGCGGTTGCGTGCTGTACCAGCTTGCGCTAGTCCGCCGTGATGCGTCTTGATGCCTGCATTAAATGTCTGCAGTAAAGAGAAATTTTATCACAGAGCCCATGCCGCTGTGGCGGGCGGGCTTTTCAGCCAGGACTGCGGCGACTTCTTGTGCGGTTCGATATCGCTTGCCTGCCGCACCGCTACCATGAACAGGGCAGATCCTGATAAAAAGCGAGCGCGTCATGCATGCAGAAGCAAGTGTGGAAAACGAGCAGGCAGCGAACGACCTGGCGGCCTGGCTGCGCCTGCAGCATCTGCCTGGCGTGGGGCCGGTGGCGGCGCGCGCCTTGCTGGCCCGTTTCGGCTTGCCGGGGCAAATCTTTGCCGCCTCGTTCGAAGCCTTGCGCGAAGTGGTGTCGACCAGCCTGGCGCGCACGATTACCGAGCCGCCCCGGCGCGTGTCCAACAGCCAGCTGGAACTGACCTTGCAGTGGCTGCAGCGTCCCGGCAATGCCGTGCTGACCCTGGCCGATGCCGCTTATCCGCCTTTGCTGCTGGAAATTGCCGATCCGCCGCTGCTCTTATATGTCAGGGGCCGGGCCGAACTGCTGTCGCGCCCGGGGATCGCCATTATCGGCAGCCGCAACGCCAGCGCGCAGGGCATGCAGAACGCGGCCGCGTTTGCCGAGTCGCTAAGCAGGGCAGGCTTGACCATCATTTCAGGGCTGGCGCTGGGCATCGATACCCAAGCGCATGAAGGCGGCTTGCGCGGTCCAGGTTCCACGGTGGCCGTGATCGGTACCGGTCCCGATCTCGTGTATCCGAAGCGTAACCTTGATCTGGCGCAAAGGATTGCCGAACAAGGTTGTGTTGTCAGCGAGTACGCGCTGGGTTTGCCCGCTATGCCGGCTAACTTTCCGCGACGCAATCGCCTGATCAGCGGCCTGGCGCGCGGCGTGCTGGTGATCGAGGCGGCTGCCCTGTCCGGTTCCCTGATCACGGCCCGCCTGGCGGGCGAGCAGGGGCGCGATGTCTATGCCTTGCCCGGTTCCATCCATTCGACCCTGGCCAAGGGCTGCCATGCGCTGATCAAGCAGGGCGCCAAGCTGGTCGAGTCGGTCGAGGATGTCTTGCAGGAACTGCAGTGGCAGGGCGCCTTCCCGGCGCTGGCCGCCGGGTCAGCGCCCGAGCCTGTGGATGAGGTGCTGGCCGCGCTGGGCCACGATCCGCACGGCGCCGATACCCTGGCCGAGCGCAGTGGTTTGGCCGTGGGGGCCGTGATGGGGCAGTTGCTGGCGCTGGAGATGGCGGGCCTGGTGGAACGTTTGCCTGGTGGACTATTTCAGCGTTGCAAATGACAGTCTGCCACTAGTGTGGCGGCTACGCCGCATGGGCGCGCTTTGTCGGGATGCACCCTTGTGTCGTGGCGAGCTTAGCTGATAGAGTAGAGCCATGTTCGATATCCTGGTGTACCTCTACGAGACCTATTACCGCCCCGATGCCTGCCCCGAGCCGGCTGCGTTGGCGCGCAAACTGTCGGCCGTCGGTTTTGACGATGTGGAGATTTCCGAAGCCCTGGTCTGGCTGACCGACCTGACGGCCATGGCCGGTGTCGAGCACACCTTGACAGCGACTTCGACGGGTACGCGTTTCTATGTCCAGCAAGAAAGTGACGTGCTGGGCGCGGACGCCATCGGCTTCATCCAGTTCCTTGAAAGCGCCAGGATACTGTCGCCACTGCAGCGCGAAATCGTCATCGAACGCGCGCTGGCGCTCGATGAAGCGCCGGTGTCGCTGGGCAAGCTGAAAGTGATCGTGCTGATGCTGTTGTGGAGCCAGGGCAAGGAGCCGGATGCCTTGATGTTTGACGATCTGTTTATCGACGACGAAGACTTGCCGCCCCGCCTGCTACACTAAAAAAGTGTTCATGGCGGCATTGCAAAGCCTGGCCATGAACTTTTTTATCTGATCACGGCGCCATTCCCGCCGCATCCCCTTTAATATGCCATGCATGTGGACAGTCGTTGTCACAAGCATTAGATAATCGCATTTGTTCTTGCGCATTCTTGCTTGTAGATAACTTGCCGAATTCTTGGCTACGCGCTTATCATTGGCCGCTTGACAAGACCACAAGTCACAATGCCAGGTAAAGACAAAAGCGTCGACGCCGGGCAATGCACTGTATGATGCGCATGCTGAAACTATCCTAGAGCATTTTTCGAGACTAAAAAATATGACAAAAACCCTCATCATCGCCGAGAAGCCTTCTGTCGCGAACGATATCGCGAAGACGCTTGGCGGCTTTACCAAGCACGATGAGTACTTTGAATCGGATGACTACGTCCTGTCGTCGGCGGTGGGCCACTTGCTGGAGATCGCCGTACCGGAAGAATTCGACGTGAAGCGCGGCAAATGGAGTTTCGCGCACTTGCCGATGATTCCACCGTATTTCGCGCTCAATCCGATCGCCAAGACGGAAGCGCGCCTCAAAGTATTAAACAAGCTGATCAAGCGCAAAGACGTTACCACCCTGATTAACGCCTGCGACGCGGGGCGCGAAGGCGAGCTGATTTTCCGCCTGATCGCGCAAAACGCCAAGGCCAAGCAACCGGTCAAGCGCCTGTGGCTGCAATCGATGACGCCGGGCGCCATCCGCGACGGTTTTTCCAATCTGCGCAGCGATGAAGAAATGTTGCCGCTGGCCGATGCGGCCCGCTGCCGTTCGGAAGCGGACTGGTTGATCGGTATCAACGGTACGCGCGCCATGACGGCCTTCAACTCGAAAGAGGGCGGCTTTTATCTGACCACCGTGGGCCGCGTGCAAACGCCGACCCTGTCGATCGTGGTCGAGCGTGAAGACAAGATCAAGAAATTCGTGCCGCGCGACTTCTGGGAAGTACGCGCCGAATTCGTTTGCGCAGCCGGTATCTATGAAGGCCGCTGGCTCGACACCAAGTTCAAGAAAGACGAAAACGATCCCGAGAAGCGCGCCGAGCGCCTGTGGAGCAAGACGGCTGCCGATTCGATCGCCACCGCCTGCCGCGGCCGCCAGGGCATCGTCACGGAAGAATCGAAACCGACCACCTCGATGGCGCCTGGCCTGTTCGACCTGACCAGCCTGCAGCGTGAAGCAAACTCGCGTTTTGGTTTCTCGGCCAAGAATACCCTGGGCCTGGCCCAGGCGCTGTATGAAAAGCACAAGGTGCTGACTTACCCGCGTACCGATTCGCGCCATTTGCCGGAAGACTACATGCCGACCGTCAAGCAGGCGCTGGAAGTGGTCAAGGAAAACAGCAACTACCACCAGTTTGCCAAGCAAATCCTGGACAAGGGCTGGGTCAAGCCGAACAAGCGTATCTTCGACAACACCAAGATCTCGGACCACTTTGCGATCATCCCGACCACGATCGCACCAAAAAACCTGTCCGAGCCGGAACAAAAGCTGTACGACCTGGTCACGCGCCGTTTCATGGCCGTATTCTTCCCGCCGGCAGAATTCCAGGTCACCACGCGCTACACGGAAGTATCCGGCCATCAGTTCAAGACTGAAGGCAAGGTCATGACCAATCCGGGCTGGCTGGCTATTTATGGCAAGGAAGCGTCGACCGACGCCGACAAGGAAAACAATGGCAATGGCAACCTGGTGCCAGTCGCCAAGGGCGAAAAAGTGCAGACGGAAAGCGTCAGCGCCAACGGCCTGGTGACCAAACCGCCCGCACGCTACACGGAAGCGACCTTGCTGTCGGCCATGGAAGGCGCTGGCAAGCTGATCGACGACGACGAGCTGCGCGATGCGATGGCTGGCAAGGGCCTGGGCACGCCAGCCACGCGCGCCGCCACCATCGAGGGCTTGCTGACGGAACGCTATCTGCTGCGCGAAGGCCGCGAACTGATGCCGACCGCCAAGGCTTCACAGCTGATGACCTTGCTCAAAGGCCTGGGCGTCAATGAATTGACGGCGCCGGAACTGACAGGCGAGTGGGAATACAAGCTGTCGCAGATGGAAAAGGGCAAGATTTCACGCGACGAATTCATGCGTGAAATCGCGCAAATGACGCAAATCATCGTCAAGCGCGCCAAGGAATACGACAACGACACGATTCCTGGCGATTACGCCACCCTGCACACGCCATGCCCGAATTGCGGCGGCGTGGTCAAGGAAAACTACCGCCGTTTCGCCTGCACCAAGTGCGAATTTTCGATGAGCAAGACGCCAGGTTCGCGCCAGTTTGAAATCGAAGAAGTGGAACAATTGCTGAAGGACCGCACCATCGGCCCGCTGCAAGGTTTCCGCTCGAAGATGGGCCGTCCATTCGCCGCCATCCTGCGCATCGTGCGCGATGAAGAAATCAAGAACTTCAAGCTGGAATTTGATTTCGGTCAAAACGATGACAGCGAAGATGGCGAAGGCGTCGATTTCACGGGCCAGACAGCGCTGGGACCTTGTCCCAAGTGCGCCGCTGGCGTGTATGAAATGGGTCTGGCCTATGTTTGCGAACACAGCGTGGCGAAGCCGAAGACGTGCGACTTCCGCAGCGGCCGCATCATCTTGCAGCAGGAAATCTTGCCGGAACAAATGGCAAAACTGCTCAACGATGGCAAGACCGATCTGTTGCCTGGCTTTATCTCGCAACGCACGCGACGTCCATTCAAGGCTTTCCTGGTACGCGGCAAGGATGGCAAGGTGAGCTTCGAGTTTGAAGAGCGCAAGGCCAAGCCGGGCGCCAAGGCGCCAGCCAAGGGCAAGGCGGCGGCTGCCGAGGTCGAAGGTGAAGAAGGCGCGGCGCCAGCCAAGAAGGCGGTCGCCAAGAAAGCACCGGCGAAGAAAGCGGCGGCCGTGAAAAAGCCGGCAGCCAAGAAGGCGCCGGCGAAAAAGGCGGTGGCGGCCGAGTAATCCGCTAGCCAGCTGTCAGAAAAAAAGCCAGGGAACGTCAGTTACCCTGGCTTTTTTGTTGTCCTTACGTTTCCTTAATCCAGATAATCCGAATACTCGCGCTGGGCGTAATTTTTCAGATTGGCCCAGGGCTGGGCCCGGCTCACAGTGGGCTGCAGCTTGACGTCGACCCGGCGATAAAAGGTGTTGGCGCGGTCGCCGCTTTCGATGATCAGCGGAATCTGTTTTTGCTCATCCCACAGCACCCGCTGGAACACGCCATTCTTTTCCACCTCGCGCCAGCGCGCGCCCGCGACGTTCGAGACCTGTTTCGACAGCGGCATGGCGGCCACCAGTTTCGGGTCCAGCAAATAAAAGCTGTTTTCCCAGGAACCGTCGAAATTGACGTTCTCGTATTCGGCTTTCGGGATCGCCACCACCACCTTGTCATGGGCATCGATGTATTCCACCTTGACGATGTTTTTTTCCAGCATCACATGGCGCGGTATCACGACCGGATTGAAATGCTTGTGTTCATGCTGAGAGCTCTTGAGCGCGACTTTCTTGTTGCCGCCATGCTCATCGTGCGAACCATGGGCGGCCGGCAAGACGCGCTCTACCCATACGTGGCCGGGTCGCCGCAGCATCTTTTCTTCATAGCGGCTTTCACGCGTCACGCCTTCCGGCGTCAGCACGCGGTTGTAATAGCTGATGCCCAGGTCCAGATCCACCGGGGCGGCTTGTGCTGCACCGGCAAAGCCGGCCGCGAGCACGATGGCGATCAAAGTAGCTTTCATGGTCTTCCTTTACATGTGCAAGGGGGCGGACAGCATTTCTGCTGTCCGCCCCGGTCTGACTATTTATTGATGTCCATCAAAAGCCGAATGCGGCCTTCAGCAAGTCGAAGACCTTGGTGTTGTCCAGCGTGCCCTTGAAGGTCTTGGCGCCGGCGCCCGTGGCCAGCAGCTTGACGTCGCCGCCGCCGTGGGTTTCGCTGGCCAGGCGCACGCCCGTTTCTTGCAGGTAGTTGTCGGCCAGTGCGGTGGCGCTGTCGACGTTGGTGCGCAGGTTGGGACGGTTCGGACCATTGCCGAATACCAGCGTGGTGTAGGTATTGCCATCGGCATCCTTGCTCGGCTGGCCGGACTTGTAGTCGCGGTTGATGTCGAGGATAGGATTGCCGCGCTTGCCATAACCGTTGAAGGCCAGGGTGTGGTCATGGTCGGCTGTGACGATGATCAGGGTGTTCGACAGGGTCGGGTCGGTCAGCTTGATCTTGTCGATGGCCGCCTTGATGGCGTCGTCGAAGGCGATGGTGTCGCTCAGCGCGCGCTTGGCATTGATGCCGTGCAAGGCGTGGTCGATACGGCCGCCTTCAACCATCAGGAAGTAGCCATTGCTGTTTTGCGACAGCAGATCGATGGCTTTGACCGTCATTTCCGACAGGCTAGGCTGGGTCGCGCCTTCGCCCAGCGGTGGCGTGGCGGTACGGTCCAGTTCATATTCCAGGTGGCTGCGGGTGGAATACAGGCCGATGAATTTCTTGTTGTTTGGCGCCGCTTGCATGTCCGCCTTGGTGGCGGCCACGGTGTAGCCCTTGGCGGCAAATTCGGTCAGCAGGTTGCGGCCATCGGCGCGGCCATATTTATTGGTCGCCGACCATGGCGTGTAGTGGTTGCGCCCGCCACCCATCAGCACATCGACGCCATCGAGCAGGGCGGTGTTGTAGCCGGCGCCGCCCGGTACGCTTTGTGCAGCGATCGCGTATTGCGCATTGCGGTTGCAGATGTGCGAGAAAGTGGTGGCCGGTGTGGCGTGCGTCAATTCCGTGGTGGTGATGGCGCCCACGGCCTTGCCCTTGGCTTTCGCCAGTTCCAAAATGGTTGGCACGGATTTGCCATTGCCGCTGGCCGGGCAGTTGTCCACGCCCAGGTTGCCGTTGACGTCGCGGCTGGGTTCCTTGGCGATGGTGTCCTGCGACATCGAGATGACTTCATTGTTCATCTTGACGCCGGTCATGTAGGCGGCCATCGACGGCGCGCTGTCCGTGGTTTGCGCATCGTTGGAGAACGTCTTGATGCGCGCGGTGCGTTCCAGCTTGTCCATGTTCAGGCTGCCATCTTCGCCGTATTTGTAGATGCGCGCGGTGGTCACGACGGATGGGCCCATGCCATCGCCGAGGAAGAAGATGACGTTCTTGGCGTCGGCGGCGTAGGCGCTGGCCACGCTGGCGGCCACCAGGGTGGTCAGCAAGGAGAGCTTCAAGGCAGGTTTCAAGGCGGATTTCAATGCGAGTTTCATATGCTAGTCCAATTCTTTATCTTGGGGATTACAGACCGCCGGCGCTCTTGACCAGGCCGAATACTTTGGTGTTGTCGATGGTGCCCAGGAAGGTGTCTGCCCCCTTGCCGATGGCGCCCAGGAAGACGTCGGTGCCGCCGTGCGTTTCATTGCCGGCCGAGACGCGGATCACCGCTTCCTGGTGGTAGGTATTGGCGCTGGTGACGGTTTCGTCGAGGCCGACCATGGTGGCGCGGCTCGCTTGCGTGCGGTTTTCGCCATTGCCGAAACCGATGATGGAATACGGTGCGCCGTCGAGGTCTTTCTCGATGGCGCCGGTGACGTAGTTTTTCACCAGGCCGAGCACGCCAGGATTGCCGGCGGCCGTCTTGCCCGTGCGCTTGGCGTAGCCGTTCAACACCAGGGTGTGGTCATGGTCAGCCGTGACGACGATCAGGGTATTGGCCAGGGTCGGGTCGGTCAGCTTGGCCTTGTCGATGGCAGCCTTGATGGCGTTGTCGAAAGCGACGGTGTCCTGCAGCGCTTTCTTGGCGGTGGTTTCATGCAGCGCATGGTCGATGCGGCCGCCTTCGACCATCAGGAAATAGCCCTTTTTGTTCTTGGCCAGCACGTCCATGGCCTTGGTGGTCATTTCTGCCAGGCTAGGTTCCTTGGCAGCATCGCGGTCCAGGTCATAGCTCATGTGGCTGGAAGTAAACGTGCCGAACAGACGGTCGGTTTTCGTGCCATCGACGGCCTTGAAGTCGGCGCCCGTGCTGGCGATGGTGTAGCTCTTCGCTTTCAGCTCGGCCACCAGGTCGCGGCCATCGGCGCGTTTGCCGCCATTCTTGAATGGCGTGAAGAATTGCGCGCCGCCGCCCAGCACCACTTCCAGGCCGGTCGTGCCCAGGGCGCTGTTGTAGCCTGCGCCGCCTGGCACCAGTGCCGCAGCGATATCGTTTTCCAGGTCGCGGTGGCAGATATGCGAATAGGTGGCCGCTGGCGTGGCGTGCGTGACGCGCGCCGTGCTGACGACGCCTGCCGCAAAACCCTTGGCCTTGGCCAGTTCCAGCAGGGTGGTCGCTGGCGTGCCGTTGCCGGTGCCGCATTTGTTGACCAGCTTGTTGCCGTTGGCGTCCACGCCTGGTTCGATGGCGACCGTATTGGCCGACATGGAGATGACTTCATTGTTCATCTTGACGCCCGTCATGTAGGCAGCCATCGATGGCGCGCTGTCGGTCACTTGCGCGTCGTTCGAGAAAGTCTTGACGAAGGCCGTTTCCGGCAAGGTGTCCATGGTCAACGAACCTTCTTCGCCCACCGAGTAAATGCGCGCCGCCGTCATGGTGGTCAGTCCCATGCCATCGCCGAGGAAGAAGATGACGTTTTTCGGTGGGGCCTCCACCACGACTTCTTTATTGTCGCTGCCGCAAGCGGCCAGCATCAAGGTGATTGCGACGCTGCAGGCAGCGACGGAAGTTTTTCTGCGTGTCATGTGATCGATCCAGCTCGGTTAAAGAAGCTGGCAAGATAACAATTATTTGTTACGTAATAATGACACTGTATTTTTTTATGGCGTCCGCAACTATCCGATTTTATCGATACGCCAACGTTCACTGCCTACGCTGATCACTTGGCCAGGCTGGCTGTCGGCCAAGGAAGGCAGCATCATCGTTGCGCCATGTTCCAGCCAGCCATGATTCGAGGCCACGATGCGCCATGGCCCAGCCGCGTGGGCGCGCCGCAGCAAGGAAAATTCGCTGCCAGCCGTGGCCGGAAACTGCGCATCCGCGATCCCGCAAGCCCAGGCTGCCTGCTGGCCGCTGATGATCAGGTAAGCGACCTTGCCACTGTGGTCGAGGCTATCTAGCCGCACGCCTGTGACGGGGCCGGAGACCACGCGCAGCCAGTCTTCCTGGTAGCTGGCGTCGATGCCGCTTTCATGCAGATTGTCCGGCGTGTCGAAACGCATCAGGCCAGCATCGAGTTCATCGCTGATGGCGGGGAAGGCGATTTCCGGGCGCCACTCGCAACGGTCTTTTTCCACCACGGTCACGCCGGCAAAGCCGGTCTGGGCGCCAAAGCGGGTCAGTTGTGCGGGCGGCAGGCTGGCCAGTGCGGCCGGGCCGTCGACGCGGGGGCGGTCTTGCGGTATGCGCAAATCGATATGGAACAGCGCTGACTGGAACCACCAGACGCTGGTCGTCAAATCGACGCGGCCATCGCTGCGGAAAATACCGGTGCGCCGCCAGATACCCTGATAAGACTTTGGTACGGGAGAAATGGAGTTCGACATATTATGCTGATTGATATGATTTATAAGTAATATGGATATTATCTGAAAATCGTGAAAATAAAAACTGATTATGCCATTTCGTGAATGGGCATTATAAATAATGGTGATTATCAGGGTTTTGTTTCGAGAATAAAAAAAGCCTGAAGTTTTCACTTCAGGCTTTGAGGCTATGACAGTCTGAGTTGAGTCAGATCATCTTATTTTTTGTCGGCGATGAAATGGTCATCCGCGCCGGCTGGGATCGGGATATACAAACGGTCCCACTTGTCGCCGTCCAGCAAGTCCCAGGTATGGCCTTTGCCTTTCACGTCTTCGGCGATCAGGATGGTGCCTGGTTCGATGATGAAGGTGTCGCCATTCGTGACCTTGAACTGCAGCTTGCCCTTCAGGGTCACGACGTACTGCATGCGTGGCGCCGGGTGGGCCACTTTTTCATAGGCGTCAACCTTGGTTTGCGCGAAGAAGCTGGTGGCCGGCATGTGGACCTTGGTTTCCAGCTTGCCATACTCAAAGGCGCAGTCGCCATTGGGCAGGTTGATCAGGCGCACGGCTTTCAGGTAAGTTGGCGCTTCTTCTTCGTGGTGGCTGGCCGCCGTCTGGTTGCCGACCGTGGTCGTGGCGTTCATGTCTTTGGCCGAAGCCGCGCCAAAACTCAGCAACGACATTAAGGAGAAAATAGCTAAAGTGGTTTTCGTTTTCATTCGATTCAGGCGTGAGTGTTTAATTGTTCTGACTATGTAGTAATACGTATATTTGCGGCGCATTCATCATGGTCCGATAATGCGCTATGCTTTTTATACTGTATTCCTAGTCCCGCCAATTTGCAATGCTGTTTATAATGCAATGCCTGTTTCACGCCTCCGGTTTTATTATTTTAAAATATCTAAATAAGTATATATTTTTATAGTTTTAAATAAAACTCGATTTGATCGACGACGATGGTGACGTCATGGTATTCGGTCTTGCCATCCTGCTCGAAATGGCCGAGCACCAGATCCGCCTTGAACTGCTTCAAGGGATTTTTTGAGGCCGGGTCCAGCCTGTTGAGCTCAAACTTCTCCGGCGCAATGGTCCACAGGGTATGGCTGGCGGCGAGACGCTGGCGCAGCGCCGCATCGATCTTCGCGTCGGCCACATGGAAGGTAAAGATGGCCTGGTAATCGTGCGGCGGATGGGCCATCGGCAAGTGCGCGGCGTAGAGTTCGCTCTTGCCGCCAAACATGGCCATGCCATGCGTGCCCCAGGTCGGCATGTGCTGATTGTCGGCCGGCATGCTCATACCCATCATGTTCGATACGGCCGGTTCGGCCGCCAGCGCACTGAGCGACAGCAGCGCGCCGCCCAGCATCAAGACGGCTCTCTTCATGCCTTCACCAGCAGTTTGCCGCGGTGTTCGCCGCCGAACAGGGAATTGAGGGCGTTCGGCAATTGCTCGAAGCCTTCGATGATGGTTTCCTCGAACACGATTTCGCCTGCCTGTACCCATGGCGCCACGATGCGGCGCATCTCATCCATGCGGTGCAGATAGTCGCGCGCCAGCATGCCCTGGATGGTGGCGCGCTGGTACAGCAGATGGTGCAGCAGGCGGGGGCCCAGTTCCGGGGTTTCCAGGCCGCCGCTGTATTGGCTGATCTGGCCGCAAATCACGATGCGTGCGCGCCGGTTGATCAGCGGAATGATGGCGTCCGTGATCATGCCGCCCACATTGTCAAAGTATACGTCCACGCCGCCTGTCAGGCGCTTGATTTCTGCGCCCAGGGTATCGGCATCCGTGAACGCCTTGTAATCGATGGCCCAGTCCAGCTTTAAGGTATCGCGCAGCCAGTCGCACTTGGCCTCGCCACCGGCGATGCCCAGCACGCGCGCGCCATGACGCTTGGCAAATTGCGCCACCAGCGATCCCACGGCGCCTGCCGCGCCCGATACGACCACCACTTCGCCCGCGTGCGGTTTGCCCGATTCGGTCAGGCCAAACCAGGCCGTGCGGCCCGGCATGCCCAGCACGCCCAGCGCGGTGGTGACGGGCGCCTGTTGCGGATCGATTTTCGTCAAGATACTGGCGTTGACCTTGGCATGCGTCTGCCAGCCGGTGTAGGCGCTGACCCAGTCGCCCTCTGCAAACGCGGGGCTGTTGGACGCCAGCACCTGCGCCACCACGGCGCCTGCCTGCACGATATCGAGCGGATGCGCTTCCGTATCGTAGGTCGGTTTGCTCGATTGGCCGATACGCATATACGGATCGACGCTGAAGTAGCGCGATGCGATCAGCACTTCATTGGTCGCCAGGCTGGTGTCGAGGGTCTGTTCGACCAGTTCATAGTGTTCTGGGGTAATGGCGGCCAGTGGCTGCTGGCGGTATATCCATTGTTGCTGGATCAGGGACATGGCGGTCTCGTTAAAAATTCGGATGCTTTGATGGTAGACTGTTGTTTGTATCCCGTAAAGCAACTTAAATTCACTATTCGTATCCCATCAGGACATTATGAACTTGTCTGACTTGCGCATTTTCGTCAGCGCCGCGCGCCGCCCCTCGCTGGGCGCGGCTGCGCTGGAAATGCATTTGACGCCTTCGGCTGTCTCGAAAGCCTTGAAGCGCCTGGAAGACAGCCTGGGCACGCCGCTATTCGACCGTTCCGCCAAGCAACTGGTGCTCAATACCAGCGGCCAGCTGCTGCTGGACCGCGCCGCCACCTTGCTGGCGCTGGCCGATCAGGCACGCAGCGACATCATGGGCGAAAAAGCGACGCTCGATTGCCGGCTCGGCGGCCCGGCCATTCTGCTGTGGCGCCAGGGAAAAGTGCTCGCTGGCGCTTTGCGCGACTATCCGCAAGCGAGCTTGCGCATGCTGGCCATGTTTGAAGAAGAAGCGCTCGCTGCGCTGGCCCGTGGCGATATCGATGCGGCGCTGGTGACGGGCGAGGTGCTCGATGGGCGCGGCGAACACTGGTCGCCAGAGTGGCAAGCCACGCCGCTCGGTAGCGTGACCTTGCACTTGGTGGCGGGCCGTTCGCATCCACTGGTGGCGCAGTTGTCAAACGGTGACGATGGCTTGCTGCACGCCAGCAGCGCCGAGGTGCTGCAGCATGACTTTGCCTGCCCGTCCCGTTCGCTGTTTTGCGGCGCCCAGCGCGGCTCCCGTTCCGATGGCTGGCGCGACGATGCATTGCCGCGCAAGATACGCTACTGGAGCGACGACCTGCAATTGCTGCTCGGTTTCGTCAAGTCGGGCGACGCGCTGGCCTACCTGCCCGAGTTTGCGCTTGAAGACCAGGAGCTGCTGCGTATCCAGGTCGACGATTGCGCCTTTGAATGCCGTGAACAAGTGGCGCTGGTGTGGAACCGCAATCAGGCGGGTGGCTGGCTGCAGCGTCTGGCGCAGATACTGGAAAGCAATGTCAATTAGATCGATTCATGCAATTAACCATTGCGGATAAGCCGGTTTTTCGTTCGGTTTGAGCAACGTAAGATGTGCTCATCCCATTACCCGCAAAGGCAAGACCATGAAAGCTTTCTTTTCGACCCTTATCCTGGGCAGCGCCGTTTTCGCCGTGCAAGCCCACGCCGCCGCTGTTGCTCCCTTGACACTGGACGTCTTCAATCCCGGCGAGGCGGCCATCTTCCCGGTCGCGTCCGTACTGGTCAGCGGCCAGCACGACGCCGTGCTGATCGATGCGCAGTTTTCGCGCGGCGAGGCGGAAAAGCTGGTGCAAAAGATACGCGCCGGTGGCAAGAAACTGACCACCGTCTACATCAGCCACAGCGACCCCGACTATTATTTTGGCCTCGATGTGATCAAGGCTGCGTTCCCACAGGCAAAGATTGTTGCCACCGCCGACACCGTGGCCGAGATCAAGCGCAAGGCCGAGGCCAAGGTGGCGTACTGGGGCCCCATCCTGAAAGACAATGCGCCGCAAGCCATCGTGATTCCGCAAGCCTTGCAAGGCAAGCGCATCACGCTTGAAGGCCAGTCGCTGCACATTGCCGGCCCGACGCCAGCGCGCACCTATGTGTGGATACCGTCGATCAAGGCGGTCGTCGGCGGCGTAGTGCTGTTCAACAATCTGCACGTGTGGACGGCCGATACGCAAACCCTGCAATCGCGCCAGGACTGGATCAAGACTCTGGACGGCATCGCCGCACTCAAGCCCGTCACCGTGGTGCCTGGCCATTTCAAGCCCGGTTCGCCATTCACGCCCGACAGCATCGCTTTTACCCGCGACTATCTGGTGACGTTTGACGCGGAAACGGCCAAGGCAGCCAATGCCACCGCCCTGATTGCAGCCATGAAACAGCACTACCCGAACCTGGGGCTCGATAGCGGACTCGATATCAGCGCCAAGGTCGCCAAGGGCGAGATGAAGTGGTAAGCCCCCAGTTTTCAAGATACTCAACCATTCAAGGATAAATCCATGGCCACATTGCATTACATTTTCGATCCCCTGTGCGGCTGGTGTTATGCCGCCGCGCCGCTGGTGGCGGCGGCGCGCGCCGTGCCCGGCCTGACGGTGGTCTTTCACGGCGGCGGCATGATGACGGGCAGCAATCGCCGCCAGATCACGCCGGAATGGCGCAGCTATGTCTTGCCGCACGACCGCCGTATCGGCCAGCTGACGGGCCAGCCGTTTGGCGATGCTTATATGAATGGTTTGCTGAACGACACTACTGCCATGATGGATTCCGAACCGCCGGCCACCGCCATCCTGGCGGCCGAAGCACTGGCCGGCAAGGGCCTGGACATGCTGCACAAGGTGCAGCGCGCCCACTATGTCGATGGCTTGCGCATTGCCGACCTGCCTGTGCTGGTGGCGCTGGCCCAGGAACTGGGACTGGGCGGCGCCGCGTTCGAGTCGCAATATGGCTTGCTGGCCGGTGGACCTACTGCCAGCCATATCGCTACCAGCCGCGTCTTGCTGGCCAAGGCGGGCGGCCAGGGTTTCCCTACTTTTGTACTCGACGATGGCAACGGTACGGTAGGGCAGATCGATGTGGGTGCTTACCTGGGCCAGGCCGACAAATGGACGGCCATGCTGGGCCAGACTTGTGATGAAAATAGTTGTTCATTGTAAATACCTATCGAATCAATAAAATCAATTAGCTTTTCCTTTGTTGTGGCGCTCGGTACACTGAGTCCATCAGCTAATCACTTAACAACGAAGGAAAAGCCGCCATGAGCAAACAGCCGCCACTCACCACCGCCTCGGGCATCCCCGTCGCCGATAATCAAAACTCGATCAGCGCCGGTTCCCGCGGCCCCTTGCTGCTGCAAGACTTTCATCTGATCGAAAAACTCCAGCATTTCAACCGCGAGCGTATTCCTGAGCGCGTGGTGCACGCCAAGGGTTCTGGCGCCTACGGCACTTTTACCGTCACGCATGACATTTCCGGCTTGACCAAGGCCAAGCTGTTTTCCGAAGTGGGCAAAAAAACCGCCACCTTCGTGCGTTTTTCCACGGTGGGCGGCGAACGCGGCAGTGCCGACACGGAACGCGATCCACGCGGTTTTGCCATGCGCTTCTACACGGAAGAAGGCAACTGGGATTTGGTGGGCAATAACACGCCGATGTTCTTCATCAAGGACCCGATCAAGTTCCCGGACTTTGTCCACACGCAAAAGCGCGATCCGCAAAGCAATCTGAAATCGGCTGAAATGATGTTTGATTTCTGGAGCCATGCGCCGGAAAGCTTGCACCAGGTCACCATGCTGTTTTCGGACCGCGGCACGCCAGACGGCTACCGTCACATGGATGGCTTCGGCAGCCATACGTATAGCCTGATCAATGCCGATGGCCAACGCGTGTACGTGAAGTGGCATTTGAAAACCCGCCAGGGCATCAAGAACCTGAGTGCGGCAGAAGCAGGCCGCCTGGCCGGCGCCGACCCCGACTACGCCCAGCGCGACTTGTTTGGCGCCATCGAACGCGGCGATTTCCCCCAATGGGAAGTCAAGCTGCAAGTGGCGACGGAAGAGCAATTGGCGCAATGGGAAGCGCGTACGGGCTGGAATCCGTTTGACTTGACCAAGGTCTGGCCGCACAAGGATTTCCCGCTGTTGCCGGTAGGCGTGTTTGAGCTGAACCGCAATCCAGACAATTACCACGCAGAAGTGGAGCAAGCCGCGTTTTCGCCAGCCAACGCCGTGCCGGGCATGGGTTACTCGCCCGACAAAATGCTGCAAGGCCGCTTGTTTGGCTACCATGACGCCCAGCTGTACCGCGTTGGCACCAACCACCAGCACTTGCCGGTGAATGCAGCCCGCTGCCCCTTCCACAACCAGCAGCGCGATGGCAGCATGGCGATCCACAATGGCGGCGCGGCGCAAAACTATGCCAACGTGGCGGCGTCCGGCAGTGCCCCGCAAGGCCTGGGCAATGGCGAGCCAACGCTGGAATTGCATGGCGGCGCGGCGCGCTACGATGGCCGTGGTGTGGAAGACGATTACACGCAAGCCGGTAATCTGTTCCGTTTGCTGACGCCGCAGGGCAAGCAAAACCTGTTCGACAACCTGGCTGGTCCCTTGAGCCAGGTGCGGGCAGAAACCTTGCAGCGTCAACTGGGCCACTTCGACAAGGCCGACCCAGCCTACGGCGCCGGCGTGCGGGCAGCGTTGAAGGCACGCGGCATCGATGGTTAAAGGCAGTCATGCATTCCCTGGCGTTGGTTTTTACCTTTCTCCGACAAAGAACATGGTAGTGACTTCACCGCCAGCGATTGAGCATGCCAGAGCATTTCCGCCCTTGCTTGCGCCGCCAGAGAGAAATTGACGCTTTTGACGAGGTCGACAAAAACATGACGCCATGGAACACAGCAGCTTAGTGAGCCATTTTAAATTCGGAAGGCCGCTCGCTCGCCGATGAAGGGGTACATATGAATTCAATATTTATCTGGTCCTTGTTGTTTTATGATATTTAAAGTGTACAATCGATTTAAGTAAAATATTTTATAAAAATCATCACTTGAACTATCAATAAATATGATAAATATCATGACGAAAAAAAGATCTCTTGTGAGGTCTTTGTGTACCGTGCTTGCCGGACTTGCATTGACTTTTGCTGCATTACCAGCCGCCGCAATTACAGAGTGCAGGCAAACGCCGATTTCGATATATGTGGGTGATGGTCTTGCATGGGTTGTATTTCAAGCCGGTGGACAAGCAAAAATAAACCAGAACAGCGCAGACTTCAAATCAATTTATGCGCTTCTTTTGCTTGCTATAAATACACAAAAAGATATAACAGTCCGACATAGTGCAGATAAAGTTGATTGTAATAGTCTCCAGGAAATTGAAGGAGTTTGGTTAACGCGATAAGTTCGAAGGATGTTCGCCCCTTCGGAGCTCAATTCCTATCTCAGAAAATGAATTGCTCAATGGCTCACTAGGGAAGTGCTGATCAATTCGTTTTCGTAGCGAGTTTGGCGTGCCAAATCATCGACCGGCGAGTCGCTCAAGACCGTTTTTCGCTCCATTCGACGCGATGTTTCGCGTCTTTCTGTCATCTGGACGGACTGCGCGATTCGGTGATCGTAAAGCGCCTACCGGCCATCACCAGATTGGCAAAGGCGAACAGCGTAAAGAGCTGTGCAGTGTTCTTGGCCAGGCTGCGATAGGCGTCTTACGATGACGAAAAAGGTTCTTGACGACATGAAACGGATGCTCGACTTTTGCTCGGACGCCGGCCTTCAAATGCTCCAGCTTTTCCGTCCAGCCCCCCAGTTTACTTGGTCGAAGGCGGCGCGGCGATCAGCGTGGCGTCGACGATGGTGCCTTCGCGCATCATCAGTCCCTTTTCGGCCAGATGCCCATTGATCGTGTCGAAGATCTGGCGCGTCAGCCCGTTCGCTTCCAGCAGATGGTGAAACTTCAGCAAAGTCGTCGCGTCCGGCGCCGACTCATGGCCCAGATCGATGCCAACAAAGGCGCGAATGGATTGGCTGTTGTAGATCGCGTCTTCGATGCCTTCGTCCGACAAACCAAAGCATTGCTGGGTCACATACATGCGCAACATGCGGGCCAAGCCAATCGGCGGACGGCCAGCGCCGTCGACCTTCGGGTAGAATAGTGCGATCAATTTGTGCAGTTTGCCCCATGGCGTCACGCTGTCGATCTCGGCCAGGAAGCGGTCGCGCCGCGTCAGCTTCTTCTTGGCGGCGTATTCAAGGTCGGAAAAGCTTTTTTACATGGTCGATCTCGGACGTTGGTGATACCGATATTGCCTCAAGTCGGACTGCCGCAGGGGACGGTCCGTCCTGAATTAATCAGCGTTTAACTAGGCGTTATTGCAGTGTAATCGTGACCTCAGGATGAAGATTCTAAGCGGCATCAAATATTGCCTTGCAGACATATTTGCCATGCATGCGTAGACTTGTCGGATGGATGACGGCGCCGCCAACCCTGGCGGCGCTGCGAAAAGAAAGTCTTGCAATATGAATATCGCCAAGTTGATCGTGCACGGTGATGACGCCACCCTGACATCGGTAATCGAAGTCTTGCCCAGTGACCCCGAACGCCAGTGGCGCAAGGGCGAGACGAAGGAGGGGGGCCGCGTGTATCTCGATTCCGGTTTCGAGGTGCTGGTGGCGCAGGCATCGCAATCGCAAGTCTTGCCTTCGCGCTTGCGCAGCTACCTGGCTGAGTGCGCCTCGCGTGGCGTCAGCTTCGATATGCCGCGCATTGTGGCTGAATTGCAATTGGAACTGCGTGCCGATGCTGGCCAGGAATCACTGGACTTTTCCCTGGCCGATTTGTTGGCACTGACGGAGATGGGCATCAGCCTGTCCATCTTGACGCGCCCCGCCTGACGCAGTGGTAAAAATGGCCGCCTCATTGATGATGAGGCGGCCATTTTGTTTTTACCCTGCTTATTTGTCGCTGACGTCGACGGTCATCATATTGTCGTCCGGCTTGCGGTCGATCAACTTGTTGTCGGGATCGATGCCCGCCTTGCCCGGCCGGTTATTGACTACCACCGTGTAGCTATTCTGCTTGGTGGTGATCAGCTTGCGTTCGCGCAGCAAGGAATTTCCATCCTTGTCGTCCACGCCGATCTCGATCAGGTCGTGCAGCGGCACTTCCTGCTCTTCTCCCTGTTCGCCCGCATGCAGCTTGCCTGCCTGCACATTGATGGTGACGTCATACTTGCCATCGGCCCGTTTGTGCGCCGTGGCCGATAGTGCGCGGTTATCGAACAGCACGATTTTTTCGAACAGGTCGTCAATCAGGTAGGCCTGGTCGGGCGGCGTGACCTTGCGCAAGCCATCGATCAGCGCCGTCACGCTGGCGTAGGGCGGACCCTTCTGGCCGTAGTTCAGCAGCAAGTCGCGCAACACGCCATTGATCTTGTCTTCGCCGACGATATCCTGCAGCAAATACATGGCCAGGCTGCCCTTGTTGTAATGGATGTAATCCTGGTTTTCATTCTCGGCCAGCGGCAATTCTTTCTTGCGTTCACCACTGCGGCCCATCAGGTACTGGCTCAGGTCATAACGCAGGAAGCGCCGCATCTTGTCCGGGCCGAAGGTTTTCTTCATCACCATCAAGGCTGAATATTCGGCCAGGGTTTCGCTGAGCACGGTGGCGCCCCGCGTATTGCCGCCTACCAGTTGATGCGCCCACCACTGGTGCGCCACTTCATGCGCCGTCACGTAGAACGGGTAGTCGAGATCCTTGGGATTCTTGTCGTCGACCTTGGCGATAAAGCCCAGCCCTTCCGAGAAAGGAATCGTGTTGGCGAACGATTGCGCAAAGCTGGCGTAGCGGGGGAACTCGACGATGCGCAAGACCTTGTATTGATAAGGGCCAAAGTTTTTCGTGTAGTACTCGAGCGCGTCCTTGCTGCCGCGGATAAAGCGGTCCAGATTGTATTCGTGGCCAGGCTGGTAATACACGTCGATGGCCACGTCTTGCCAGCGCTCATGCCGTACGGCATAGCGGGCCGACTGGATGGAATAGAAATTGAGCATGGGCTGGTCCATCGTGTAATGGAAGTAATGGCGGCCCCTGGCGATCCAGTCGTTGTCCAGCATGCCTGGCGCGATGGCCGTCTGTCCATCGACCGTGCTGACGGTAGCGTCAAAACGGATGCGGTCGGCATCGTTGGCGATGTAGTTGTTGGCCAGCCCGCGTGGATCGTTGCGCGGCAAGGCCCGCTCCTGCGCCGGCAAGCCATGTTTCTTGCGGTCGCGCGCATCCGTCAGCTCCAGCTGCGGCTGGTAGCCGATATGCGGCAGCACGGCATTCGTGAAGAAAGTGCCATTGGCCACTACCGGCGTTTCCTGGCCCAGTCCCAGTATGCCGCGCGGTCCATAATCGATGTCGAAATCGAGACCCAGGGTGGCGCCAGGCGCCAGCGGCGCGGCCAGGCGGTAGCTGTAAAAGCCCAGCCGTTTATCGTCCAGGCCCGGGTGCACGCGCGTATCGAAGCGCAGGCGCATGCTGGCCTTCGGATCTTGCTGTACCAGAATCTGGCTGATGGGCGCACTGGTCTTGTTTTCCAGCAGGTAGCGCCCCTTGACAGCCAGGCTGCGCTGGTCCGGGTAGATGGCGACGTCAAGCTTGACGTCGGTGATGCGCGGCTGTGGCGTGGCGGCAAATTTTTTATATTGCCGCTCGAAACTGGCCCGGTCTGCATCGACGGCGTAGTCAGACTTGTAATCGTTGGCCACGTGGAAGGTGTAAAACAGCACGCCGCCGGCGCCCAGGAAGATGATCAAACCGGCGGCGAAGCTGGCCAGCACCGGTTGCGTCAGTGCATGGCGGGCCAGGCGCAGGCGGATGCGCCAGCTGTCTTGCGCGCCGCGCGGCCAGAACAGCAGGGCCAGCACGGTCAGCATCACGGCCGCGCCGCTCCAGTACAGCAAGTACCAGCGTTCGCGCAACAGGTAGTGGCCGGCGCCGTTCATGGCGGAATAGATGAAGCCAGGCGTGCTGCCATATAACAGCAAGGGGTCGTCCAGGCCCAGCGACGAGAAGGTGATGCTGGCGATGTAGTACAGAATCATCGCAAAATAGGCCAGGTATTTCTGGTTGAACAGCACCTGCACGAAAATGGCCAGCACGGCCGTCAGCGCATACGACGGCAAATAGGTCAGCAATAGCGACTGCAGATACAGGCCTGGATCCAGATGGTAATAGCCGTTGACGATCTGGATCGACATGCCGCACAGCATGATGGCTACGCTGAGCAAGGCTTGCAGGCCGATCAGGGCCAGCAGTTTCGACAGCAATGGCAGCCAGTTGGGCACGGGCAGGGCGTCGAGCATCAGATGGATGCTGCCTTCGCGCTCGCGCCATACCAGTTCGCCCGCATAAAAGGTGGTGATGACCAGCATGAACAAGGTGAACGAGTTATGCACCAGTTCCAGCACCGCTTCCGTCACGGGATAGGTATTCGTGCCATACATGGAGCCGATGTCGATCGCGCCCGCATACATGGTCAGCACGCCGGCCAGCACGATGACGACAAAATAAATATTCTTGATGGTTTCGCGCAAGTTCAGCCAGCTCATCTGGAACAGCAAGCCAGCCAGGCTGCGCTGCGCAAAATCCGGCGTTTCATGCGTGGCAAGTGAGGCGTTCGACAGGCGCAGCGGCACTTCGCCTTCACCGTGGCGTTTGCCCGCCCCGCTGTCAGGGGCGGCATGGAAGTGAAAACGCCAGTAGCCCAGCAGCAGCGCCACCAGCGCGAAACCGAACCAGATGACGCGGTTCAGCAGGTACACGCCGTCGAGCGTGATCAGCCGCGTGTTGCGTTCCGCATTCGGCCAGTATTCCGTCAGCCGTATCAGGGCCGTGGTGCCAAACGGGTCGATCAGGGCGGCCAGTGTCTTGAAATCGAGGTCGCGCGCCAGCGATGGCGCCACCAGGTAGCCGATCAGCATGACTACCGAGCTGATGTAGACCGGCAGCATGCGCCGCGTCAGCGCCGCGATGATGAAAAAGATGGCGCCGAAGATGAACAGATTGGGTAGCAGGGTGAAGACATACGGCATCAGATAGGCTTGCGCGCGCTGCGGTCCCAGGCGGTCTGGATCGATGCCGGGCAGGTAGCTGCCCAGCCAGGCGCCCAGCACGATGCTGGAAAATATGATGGCCAGCACGGCATAAGCGCCCAGGAAGCGGCCGAACACGTATTGATATTTCTTCAGCGGCGCACTGAAGAAGAAGTGCTGCATGCCATATTCGAAGTCTTGCTGCACCGAACGGCCCATCATGGCAGCGACCACTACCACGCCGAAGCAGCCCAGGATGCTGCTGGTGAAGGCCAGCGAGCGGGGCGCGTTGATCAGGAACTTGCCGCCGAATGAGATAGTGGCTTCCTTGAAGACGCCGCCCGCTGTGGCCATCCACAGCATGGCCAGCGCCAGGAACATGAGGAAATACACCCAGGTGGACAAGAGCTTGAGCCGTTGTCGCGCTTCAAAGCTGGCGATGGCAAACATGGCCGCTCCTTAATCGCACGCCGGGTCGACGTGGTGGCGCCCCGTGATGGTGGCGAAATACAGGTCTTCCAGGTCGCCGATGGCTTCCTCGAAACCATCGCCCGGGTCGTCATCGCTATACACGTGGATCAGGGTGCGGCCCGACAGCAGCCGGGTGGAAATGACGGCGTGGCGCTGCTGGAAGCTGGCCAGCTCTTTCTTGTCGACGAAACGCGCCCAGATCTTGCAGCTGACGTCATCGATCAAGTCCTGCGTTTTGCCACAGACCAGCAGATTGCCCTTGTTGATGATGGCCATGTTGGCGCACAGGTCGGCCACGTCAGAGACGATGTGGGTCGACAGTATCACTGTCTTGTCTTCGCCGATGTCGGACAGCAGGTTGTGGAAGCGCACGCGTTCCTGCGGATCGAGGCCAGCCGTCGGTTCGTCGACGATGATCAGTTTCGGGTCGCCCAGCAAGGCTTGCGCGATGCCGAAACGCTGGCGCATGCCGCCCGAAAAACCGCCCAGGCGCTGGTGGCGCACATCGAACAGATTGGTTTGCTGCAGCAAGCCGTCGACCACTTCGCGGCGGCGCGCGCGGTTCGACAAGCCTTTCAGGTTGGCAAAATGGTCCAGCAGCTCATAGGCCGTCACTTTTGGATACAGGCCAAAGTCTTGCGGCAGATAGCCGAGCATGCGGCGTACCTCGTCCTTGTCGTCGAGGACATCGTAATCGCCAAAGAAGACTGAGCCGGAATCGCACTCCTGCAAGGTGGCCAGGGTGCGCATCAGGGTCGACTTGCCGGCGCCGTTCGGGCCCAGCAAGCCGAACATGCCGGGCGGGATCGTCAGCGAAATGTTATCCAGCGCCACCACGCCATTGGCGTAGGTCTTGGATAATTTGCGGATCTGCAATTCCATACAACTCCTTACTCATGCTGTGTTGCAGCCCGGCGCCAGACAAGTGACGCGGGGCTATCGTATGGTGGCATTGTATTGAATTTAAGACGTACTGGGCAGTTGCATGCGATGTACGGTATTTTCGCGGGTCCAGAGTGCAATGGGCGGGGGCGGACGGCGCGCCGTGGCCGCCCCGGTGATCCTCAGTTCCTGAACAAGACCGATTCGCGCTTGAACCACCAGCGGCACAGCAGCAGCAGGGCGCCGGCGATGACGGTGGTCGAGGCCAGGATGACGCCGAACATGCGGTAATCCATGGTGCCCTTGACCAATTCCTTCATGGCCAGCGAGACATTGGTGAGCGGCACCATCGACCACATCCAGTTCAGCTCCACGCCAGGCAGCATGGCCACCACCGTTGGCAGGATGATCAGCAGCATTAGCGGCGTGATCATGCCGGCCGCTTCCTTGTAGCTTTTCGCATAGATCGAGATTGACAGCAGCAGCGAGGCGAAGATGGCGGCCGTCGGCACCAGCATCAAGGTCACCATGGCCAGGTCCGGCAAGCCGATGCTGCGCACCAGCAAGGCCAGGTTGCCTTCCAGCGAGTTGCCGAAGTACAGCAGCAAGCCGGCCATGCTGCCCACCATCAGGACGGCCGAGGTCATGCCGACCGTGAACAGCACCAGGAATTTGGCCAGCACGATGGCGCCGCGCGGCACCGGGGCCAGCAGCAGGGTTTCCAGGGTGCCGCGCTCTTTTTCGCCAGCGCCCAGGTCGATCGCCGGGTACATGGCGGCCGTCAGGCACACCATCAGCAGCAGATAGGGCAGGATGCCGCCGACGATGGCGCCCATCTGTTCGCGCTGGTTGGCCGTCGATTGTTTGTCGAGCACGATGGGGTTCAGCGCAAACGCCAGTTGATCGGCGTTCAGGCCCAAGGCTGATAACGCCGTCGAGCGCAGGCTGGTGTTGTAGGCATCGACGATCTCGCGCACGCGCTGCTGGGTCACATCGACCGTGCTGGCGCTGTTGTAATGCAGGGTGATGCGCGCTTGCTGCTGCTGTTGCAGGGCAGTATCGAAGTTGGGCGGGATCACCACGGCGAACTTGATGCGTTCGTCGGCAATCGCCTGGCGGATCTCGCTTTCACTGGTCAGGCTCACTTCGTGCAGATTGCCCTGCTGGCTGAAGCGCTCGCTCAAGCCTGGCGAGTGTTGCTTTCCGAACATGGCGTAGCTCATGTCCGCCAGCTTGGCGTTCTTGAACATATTGCTTGATACATAAGCAAAACCACCAAAAATCAAGGGCATGGCGAAGATGGGGATCAGGATGGTGAAGATCAGGGTCTTGCGGTCACGTGTCAGTTCCAGCAATTCTTTCAGGTAAATCGTCCACATGCGCTCAAGCTCCCTGGTTGATGACGCCGACAAAGGCATCGTATAAATCGTGGCTGCCGCCCAGGTGGCGCAACTCGTCGACCGTGCCGTTGAAGGCGGTCGTGCCGCGGTTGATGATGCAGACGCGGTCGCACAGCTTTTCCACTTCGTGCAGGTGGTGCGTGGAAAAGATCAGCGGCACGCGCAGCGCCTTGTAGCTGGCGATGAAATCGAGCAAGATTTTGGACGACATCACATCGAGGCCGGTGGTCGGCTCGTCGAGGATGACCACTTGCGGTGCATGCACGACGGTGCGGGCGATTGCGCATTTCTGCTTCATGCCGGTCGACAACTGGTCGGCGCGCTTGTCGCCATATTCTTCCATTTGCAGCAGCGCGAACAATTCATCACAGCGCCGCTTCAGCTGATCGGCCGGCATGCCGTGCAGGCGGCCGAAATATTCGACATTCTCGCGCGCCGTCAGGCGGCCGTACAATCCCGTCGAGCCCGACAGGAAGCCGATGCTCTGGCGCGCCACCAGCGGTTGCTGCAGCACATCGACGCCATTGACGAAGGCGCTGCCGGCATCGGCCTGCAAGGCGGTCGAGAGCAGGCGCAAGGTGGTGGTTTTGCCTGCCCCGTTGGGGCCAAGCAAGCCCAGCACTTCGCCGGGAGCACAGCTGAAACTGACGTCGCGCACGGCATGGAACCAGCCTTCGTGTTCGCGGGGATCGCGTGCCTGCGGTGCCTTGCCCTTGTTGGGAGGCATGCGGAAACGTTTTGCCAGATGCTTGACCTCTATCATGGGATGTATCCAAGTTGTCAGGGAAGACAGAGTAGCATGTGAAAAATGTAACTTGCAAGGTGGAAATATCGAAAAGCTTATTGAAAAAATCAGCGTCTTCATGCAAGCTGGTTCAGAGAGCGTTGCCAGCTGGCGCATAAGGAGGGCAGGACCATGAATAGCATCGATCAGGCCACGCAAGATAAAGTGCTGGCCGTGGCGCGCGCCGGCATGACCAGCGCGGAAGCTATCGGCTTCTTTCGTGTCAGCCTGGGACTGTATTATCTGGCGGGGCTGATGCGGCAGGAAGAGATCGATTTCAAGCAGGTGGACGCCCAGTACAACCGTTTTATTTATCACAGCCTCGGTGGCGGGCACAGCATCGCCAGCGTGCTGCAGTTCATGAGCGGCGAGAAAGTCTTGCGCGTGCTGCAATCGGAACGCTTCCTGGCTGCGTTTGCCGAACACTGTCCCGATATTCCCATCGACAGTATTTCCTTTTTGATTTCGCTCAACCTGGGCGTGGCCAAAAGCCTGTCCGGGCTCGACGCCATCGGCCCCGTGGTGGACTGGATCGAGCAGGAAAAAGCGCGCACAGGTCAATAAAGCCCCAGTCACCCTGTTGCCGGCGTGGCGACGGCTGGCCTTGATCGTCCTATAATTCATGTTTTCCCACACATGAGCATAGCGACGATGACCGCGAACCGTTACTTTCACCCCCTGGATCGTTTGATTGTTGGCGCCGACAAGGCCTTGCGCGTGATGGCTGGGGTCGCTTCAGCCTCGCGTCCGACGCCTGCCGCGCAAGCGCCCGACGCCACCCTGAGCGCCGCCGAACAGCGTCATAGTGCCGGCTTGATGCGCGTCAACCATGTCGGTGAAGTGTGCGCGCAAGCGCTGTACAACTCGCAGGCGCGTTATGCGCACAGCCCGGCGATCCGCGCCCAGTTCGATGAAGCGGGCCGGGAAGAAGAAGATCATCTGGCCTGGACGGCGCAGCGTTTGACGGAACTGGGTTCGCGTTTGAGCCTGCTCAACCCGCTGTGGTATGCCGGGTCGTTCGCGCTCGGCACGCTGGCCGCCCGCATGGGCGACGGCCGCAGCCTGGGTTTCGTGGTGGAAACAGAGCGTCAGGTGGAAGCGCACCTGGCCAGCCACCTGGAAGAATTGCCGCCGCAAGACGCCAAGTCACGCGCCATCGTGCGTCAGATGCAGATCGATGAGGTGGAGCATGGCGCGGCAGCGCAGCGGCTGGGGGCCATCGATACGCCAGCGCCGGTGAAGGCCTTGATGGGGCTGATGGGCAAAGTCATGACCAAGACTGCTTATTACATTTAAAACAAAGGCGCTTCGAAGAGCGCCTTTTTCATTCCTACCTACGTCGTGAAACGTCTGACAAAACCGTAGCGAGCGGAAGGGAGAGGTGGTCGAGAAGCGCAACCGTACTTTAGTACGGTGAGCATCGCAGGCTGCCTATACCGACGCGCAGTAGGTTTGGTCAGGCGCTTTCTTCGATGATTTCAAACGAGTGCGTAATCTCTGCGGTCTTGGCCAGCATGATAGAAGCCGAGCAATATTTATCATGCGACAAGGCTACGGCCCGTTCCACGACGTTTTGCCTCAAGGCTTTGCCACGCACGGTGAAGTGGAAGTGGATCTTGGTAAACACTTTCGGATCGGTGTCGGCGCGGTCGGCCTTGAGGGTGACTTCGCAGCCACTGACGGCTTCGCGGCCCCGTTTCAGGATCAGTACCACGTCATATGCGGTGCAGCCGCCTGTGCCCAGCAGCACCATTTCCATGGGGCGCGGCGCCAGGTTGTGGCCGCCGCCATCGGGCGCGCCATCCATGGTCACCAGATGGCCGGAGCCGGTTTCAGCCCGAAAACTCATGCCCGACGGGCCATTCCAGCTAACTTTGCATTCCATCGTACTCTCCGAAGTTATAAGCGTTTTGTATTGTAATAGAGGAAGGCCGCTCCATGTTTGGCCCGCCAGGCCGCGGCAGCGCTGTCTTTGGGCTTGACGCGGCACGGCAAAGCCGCTTATACTTGTCGGCTTTCCGTTCGCTCAGGAAAAGTAAATAAGGCAGAGTCCGCACAGTTTTACCGGCGGAACCACCATTTGAGCGTGTAATCTATTAGGAAGTCAACATGAAAACATTTTCCGCTAAAGGACATGAAGTCCAGCGCGATTGGTTCGTGGTTGACGCGACGGACAAAGTCCTCGGACGTGTTGCCAGCGAAGTGGCACTCCGACTGCGCGGCAAACACAAACCAGAATTTACTCCTCACGTCGATACCGGCGACTTCATCGTCGTCATCAACGCAGGCAAACTGCGTGTGACCGGTACCAAAGCTACTGAGAAAATTTACTACCGTCACTCTGGCTATCCAGGCGGCATCTACGAAACCAACTTCCAGAAAATGCAACAGCGTTTTCCAGGTCGCGCGCTTGAGAAAGCGGTCAAAGGCATGTTGCCTAAAGGCCCACTCGGCTACGCAATGATCAAGAAGCTGAAAGTGTACGCGGAAGGTTCCCATCCGCACGCTGCTCAGCAACCTAAAGCACTTGTTCTCTAAGGAACTGACATGATCGGTAATTACAATTATGGAACCGGCCGTCGCAAAAGTGCAGTGGCTCGCGTTTTTATCAAAGTTGGCACAGGCTTGATCGTTGTTAACGGCAAACCAGCAAACGAATACTTCTCGCGCGAAACCGGTCTGATGGTCATTCGTCAACCACTGGAACTGACCGGCAATGTTGAGCGTTTCGACATCAAAGTCAACGTTCACGGCGGCGGCGAGTCCGGCCAGGCTGGCGCAGTGCGTCACGGTATCACCCGTGCACTGATCGACTACGATGCAGCGTTGAAATCGGATCTGGCCAAAGCCGGCTTCGTGACCCGCGATGCACGTGAAGTTGAGCGTAAAAAAGTTGGTCTGCGCAAAGCACGTCGCGCAAAACAATTCTCGAAGCGTTAATTTTCACGCTACAGCGCCTCTCTGGCGCTGGTCGAAAAGCCGCTGGACGCAGGTCTGGCGGCTTTTTTGCATTTCAGCGTGACATGCCGTTGCGCTGTAAAATATGCACATTGCCATCCAGGCATATGCTGCAGCACCCTTATTTATTCATAGAATTTATACACACAAGGAAAGAAAATGATCAAAGTTGGCATCGTCGGCGGCACTGGATACACGGGCGTGGAATTGCTGCGTTTGTTGGCAAATCATCCCGATGTCGAGTTGACGGCGATTACCTCGCGCAAGGAAGATGGCTTGCCGGTTGCTGACATGTATCCTTCCTTGCGTGGCCACGTGAAACTGGCTTTCTCGTCGCCAGACAAGGCGAACCTGGAGCAATGCGATGTGGTCTTTTTTGCCACCCCGCACGGCGTGGCCATGACGCAAGCGCCAGCCCTGCTGGCTGCCGGCGTGAAAGTGATCGACCTGGCGGCTGATTTCCGCCTGAAAGACCAGGCCAGGTTCGAACAGTGGTACAAGATTCCCCACACGGCGCCAGAACTGATCGCCGAAGCCGTGTACGGCTTGCCGGAATTGAACCGTGAAGATATCAAGCAAGCCAGGCTGATCGCCAACCCGGGTTGCTATCCAACCACCATGCAACTGGGCTTTTGCCCGCTGCTCAAGGCTGGCCTGGTCAATGCGGGCGGCTTGATCGCCGACTGCAAATCGGGCGTGTCCGGCGCCGGCCGCAAGGCCGAGATCGGCATCCTGTTCTCGGAAAGCAGCGACAGCTTCAAGGCTTATGGCGTAGCGGGCCACCGCCACTTGCCGGAAACCACGGCGCAATTGCAGCGTTTCACGGATGAAAAAGTCGCGCTGACCTTCACGCCGCACCTGGTGCCGATGATACGCGGTATGCATTCGACCCTGTACGCGCAGCTGAACAAGGATGTCAGCAATGAAGAGTTGCAATCCTTGTTCGAAGAGCAATACAAGGATGAGCCCTTTGTTGACGTGATGCCATTCGGCTCACACCCGGAAACGCGCTCCACGCGCGGCTCGAACATGTTGCGTCTGGCCTTGCACCGTCCGGAAGGCGGCAATACCGTGATCGTGCTGGTGGTGCAGGATAATCTGGTCAAGGGCGCCTCGGGCCAGGCCGTGCAGTGCATGAACTTGATGTTTGGCTTGAAAGAAACGGCTGGCTTGCAACATATTGCCCTGCTGCCGTAAGTAGCCGCTTCGGCACGGCTGTTGTGCGGGTCCGGGGCCTGAATCCCGGACCTGTGATAGATTGAACTGTCACGTTTACCGAAAGGATGGCGTTCATGTTCGAGCGCAACGCTAAAAACCCCATCGACACCCTGATCGGCGCCTCGACGCAGCTGCAGGGCGACTTGCTGTTTTCCGGCGGATTGCGCATCGATGGCCATGTGCGCGGCAATGTGACGGGCGAACCGGGCGAACCCACGTATGTGGTGCTGGGCGAGGGCGGACGCATCGATGGCGAGGTGCGCTGTTCCAGCCTGGTGGTCAGCGGCGAGATCAACGGCCCGGTGTATGTGTCTGAAATGCTTGAAATCCAGCCCAAAGCCCGCATCTGTGGGGAAGTCTATTACAAGGTGCTGGAGATGCACAGCGGTGCGCTGGTGCAAGGCAAGCTGAGCCGCCACGAGGGTGCCGATCCCGTGCTGCACCTGGCCGTCTCTGAAATGTGAAATAACAACGGCCGCTGGCCGTGACCAAGCCGGCCACAGCGCGACTTGCGCCAACCGTCTATAATGAAGCCATGTTTTCTCAGGAGTCTGAAATGAATGCCGTCGCTGAAATGCAAGATGTGATCCCTAGCCCTATTATCTTCACCGATAGCGCCGCTGACAAAGTTGCGCAGCTGATCGAAGAAGAAGGCAATCCCGACCTGAAACTGCGCGTTTTCGTGCAGGGTGGCGGCTGTTCCGGTTTCCAGTACGGCTTCACCTTCGATGAAATCGTCAACGAAGATGACACCACCATGGTCAAGAACGGCGTCCAGCTGCTGATCGATTCCATGAGCTACCAGTACCTGGTCGGCGCGGAAATCGACTACAAGGATGACCTGGAGGGTGCACAATTCGTGATCAAAAACCCAACGGCGACTTCGACTTGCGGTTGCGGTTCCTCGTTCTCCGTCTAAAAGCAGACTGAGCGGGTGAAAAAATAGCGGATCATTGATCCGCTATTTGTGTTTCTAAAATCAGTTTCGATCAGCCTTCAGCGCGGATACAGCGCACCGAGCACGCGCAATCCCTGCGCTCCCGTCACGGCCGGCAAATTGCCCGGCTTGCGCTGGGTAAAGCGCCAGGCCAGCCAGGCAAACGCCAGCGCCTCGACCTGGCTGGGCGCCACGCCCAGGGCCTGCGTCGATTCGACTCCCATCGTTGGCAACTCTTTCGCCAGCTCCTGCAGCAAGGTAGCGTTGTACGCGCCGCCACCGCACACATACACGGCATCGGCTTGTGCGCCGTCGCGCGTAATGGCTTGCGCCAGGCTGATAGCTGTCAAGCGCGTCAGGGTCGCCTGCACGTCGGCGGGCAGGGCGTTCGGGTAGTTGGCCAGCTTGCCGGCCAGCCACTCGGCGTGAAACAGGTCGCGGCCCGTGCTTTTGGGCGCAGGCAAGGCAAAATACGCCTCGCCCAGCAAGTCGGCCAGCAAACCAGGGATCACCGTGCCCGTTGCCGCCCAGGCGCCGCCGGCGTCATACGCTAGGCCCTGGTGCTGCAGGATCCAGCCATCCATCAAGGCATTGCCCGGGCCCGTATCGTAGCCCGTGACCGCGCCATCGGCATGCAGCACGCTGATATTGCTGATGCCGCCGATATTGGCCACCACGCGCGTCTGGCCCGCCTGATTGAATATTGCCTGGTGAAAGGCCGGCACCAGCGGCGCACCCTGGCCGCCAGCTGCCACGTCGCGGCTGCGCAAGTCGGCGATCACGTCGATGCCGGTCAGTTCTGCCAGCAGGGCAGGATTATTCAGCTGGCGCGTAAAACCCAGTTCGGGGCGGTGGCGGATGGTTTGCCCGTGCGCGCCGATGGCGGTGATGGCGTCGGGGCCGATGTTTGCTTGCTCGAGTAGCATGGCCACGCAGTCGGCGTAGTGGCGCACCAGTGCGTTGGCAGCCAGCGCTTCGCGCTCGATTTCATTCTGGCCCGGGCCTTGCAGCGCCATCAGGTCGCTGCGCAAGCTGGCAGGGAATGGGATGTAGGCGTCACCGAGGCTGCGCACGCCATCGTCCGAAAAATCAACCAGGGCGCCATCGACCCCATCGAGGCTGGTGCCGGACATCAGACCGATATAAAGCATATTCTTCCTTCGTAATCAGGTAGATCAATAAAAAAGGCACCGGCCATCGAAACGGGCGGTGCCTTGTTCTCTACCCCGTGGGGTGCGGTGCGCTTAGCGCGAAGCGATTGCCGTGTCGTTAGGACGCAGCAGGGTGAAGCGGTGCATCATGTCGTTGGACACCAGGCGGAAACGCGACAGTTCGGCTGGCGTCAATGGCGCTTGCGCCAGTACGTTCACTTTGCTTGGGTCTTGCGCCACGCCGCCGACGCGGAATTCATAGTGCAAGTGGGCGCCCGTCGACCAGCCGGTGGTGCCGACATAACCGATCACATCGCCCTGGCTGACGCGCTGGCCTTTTTTCAGGCCGGCTGCGAAGCGGCTCATGTGGGCGTAAGCGGTGCTGTAGTTGGCCCAGTGTTTCAGGACGACTACGTTGCCATAACCATTTTGCATGCCGACCGAGTCCACCACGCCATCGCCGGAAGCGCGGATAGGCGTACCCGTTGCTGCGGCGAAATCGATGCCCTTGTGCTGTTTCCAGTTGCCGGAAATCGGGTGCACACGCATGGAGAAGCCGGACGAGATACGGGAGAATTCCAGTGGGGATTTGAGGAAGGCTTTTTTGAGGGACTTGCCGTCGAAGCTGTAATAACCGCCGCCTTGTTTGCTGGCTGGGTCTTCGAACCATACGGACTGGTAGGTCTTGCCGCGGTTGGTGAATTCGCCGGCCAGGATGCGGCCCGCTCGTACGAATTCGCCATCTTGCCAGAATGTTTCATAGACCACGTTGAAGCTGTCGCCGCGCTTGATATCGGAACGGAAGTCGATATTGGTCGAGAACATTTCCACGATTTGAGCAGAAATCGAATCTGGCAGGCGGGTACCGTCCAGGCTGGAATCGATGGCGGCAAACAGGGTGGAATTGATCTTGCGGGCATGCATTTCAACGCGGCGTTCCAGCTGGGCTGGTACTTCCGAGGCCACGAACTTGTCACCTTTGCGGGTGATCAGGATGTTCTTGACCGATTTATCCGTGCTGTCGACGAGGGTGGCGCGTAGCCAGTTGAGCTCGCCGTTTTCGGCCGTTTGCGCTTGCACGCGCTTGCCTGTTTTCAGCAACATCACGCCGCGCGCGACCTTGTCGGACTTGATGAAGTTGGTGGCAGCCGCATCATCCACGCCAAGACGGGTCAGCAAGGTAGCGAGGGTATCGCCGGCGCGGACTTTTTCTTCGTGGGTGAAATTCTGGTCTACCTGCTCCATTGCCGAGATTTGCGCCGACAGATCGGGCATTTCCAGGTTCTGGGCAATCGACTTGACCGGCAGGTCGGACGCGTCGGGCGCCAGTGGAGCAACACCAGCGGCGCCAAAGGCGACCACGGCGAGCAGCACCGCAGAGACGCCGATAATGCGTGCTTTGCGGGTCGTCGCCAGCTGTGTGTACAGGCGCGAGCCTGTGATTTTATGTATAGGGTTCATGCAATCAGTTAAAATTTGCCCTTGAACGATGCCTGAACTAGCGCTCTTTATTGTTATTTTGTTTCGTTTTCATACGGCAAGATTGATGGGATCGGGCATTATAACAAACTCCGCAAACCTACTACCATTTTGAGATCTACTGTCAAATTTTATGGAAATCAACACCACCGCATCGCCTGCCAAGGCTAACGCCACTCAACCGGCGCTTGCGCTGTCGGACAGAGTACAAGAAGCCCTCGCGATTACCAAGCGTGGCGTCGACGAACTCTTGATCGAAAGCGAATTTGCGCAAAAATTAGCCCGTTCCGAACAGACTGGCGTGCCTTTGCGCATCAAACTGGGCCTGGACCCAACCGCACCCGATTTGCACCTGGGCCATACCGTGGTACTGAACAAGATGCGCCAGTTGCAAAACCTCGGCCATCAAGTCATTTTCCTGATCGGCGATTTCACGTCGATGATCGGCGACCCATCGGGCCGCAACGTCACGCGTCCACCGTTGACAAAAGAACAGATCGAGATTAACGCGATGACGTACTTTGCGCAAGCATCTTTGGTACTGGACGCGAGCAAGACGGAAATTCGCTATAACTCGGAATGGTGTGATCCGCTGGGCGCGCGCGGCATCATCCAGCTCGCTTCGCACTACACGGTGGCGCGCATGATCGAGCGCGACGACTTCACCAAGCGTTTCCAGGGGGGCGTGCCGATTTCCGTGCATGAATTCCTGTACCCGCTGATGCAAGGCTACGATTCGGTGGCCCTGAAGTCGGACCTGGAACTGGGCGGCACCGACCAGAAGTTCAACCTGCTGGTGGGCCGCGAACTGCAAAAGCAGTACGGCCAGGAACAGCAGTGCATCCTGACCATGCCGCTGCTCGAAGGCCTGGACGGCGTCGAGAAAATGTCGAAGTCGAAGAATAACTACATCGGCATCACGGAACCTGGCAACACCATGTTCGCCAAGCTGATGAGTATTTCCGACGTCATGATGTGGCGCTACTACGAGCTGCTGTCGTGGCGCTCGATCGCCGAACTGGCGCAGCTGAAACGCGAAGTGGAAGAAGGGCGCAACCCGCGCGATGCGAAAGTGGCTCTGGCGCAAGAAATCGTTGCCCGCTTCCACTCGCAGCAAGCGGCCGAAGATGCGCTGGCCGACTTCGTCAACCGCTCGAAAGGCGGTATCCCTGACGACGTGCCGGAAGTGAGCCTGGCTGGCGGTCCGCTGGCGATTGCGCAATTGCTGAAACAGTCTGGCCTGTGCCCATCCGTCTCGGAGGCGGCGCGCATGATCGATCAGGGCGGCGTGCGCATCGACGGCACCGTCATCAGCGACAAGGCATTGAAAGTCGAGACTGGCGTATTCGTGCTGCAAGTTGGCAAGCGCAAGTTTGCTCGCGTCACTTTGACGGCATGATCGCGCTGCTGCAAAGAGTCACCCAGGCAAAGGTGGTGGTCGATGGCGCCACCATCGGCGCCATCGATGCCGGCTTGATGGTGCTGCTGTGCGCGGAGCGGGGCGATACGGAAAGAGACGCCGACGCCCTGCTGACCAAGCTGCTGGCCTACCGCGTATTTTCCGACGACGCCGGCAAGATGAACCTCAGCGTGACGGACGTGGCTGGCGGCTTGCTGCTGGTGCCCCAGTTCACCCTGGCGGCCGACACCAAGTCCGGTTCGCGGCCATCGTTCACGCCAGCAGCTGCCCCGCAAGATGGCTTGCGTCTGTTTGAACATGTCGTGCGCCAGGCGCGCAGCCGTCATGCGACAGTGCAGACCGGACAGTTTGGTGCCGATATGCAAGTGTCGCTGACAAACGACGGCCCTGTCACCTTTTGGCTGCAGGTGAGCGGCAAATAAAGCGGTGCTAAAAAATACAATAATAAAGGGAGATGGGCAGATGAAATTGTGGAGCGAAACATTCCGTGATGGCGGCCTGATGCCCGCCGAGTGCGCGTTTGCCGAGATCGATCCGGTCAATCGCGTACGCCTGGCGGGCAACCGTAATCCGCATCTGGCCTGGGATGACGTGCCGAACGGCACCGAATCGCTGGCCCTGTTCTGCCTGGACCCTG
Organism: Janthinobacterium silvisoli; assembly: GCF_014200725.1. GTDB lineage: Bacteria > Pseudomonadota > Gammaproteobacteria > Burkholderiales > Burkholderiaceae_D > Janthinobacterium. Next base: position 179,363 of record NZ_JACHCL010000005.1, on the reverse strand, counting down.
ATGCGCCGCAAGAGACTAGCCTGGCCAACCGTGCCGACAGCATGCTGCCCTTGACAGCGCCACGCGGCGATTTTTTTCACTGGAGCCTGCTCGATATTCCTTCTGCAATGGGTGCTCTCGATGCCGGGAAGTTTTCCAGCGGCGTCACGGCGCGCGGCAAGCAGGCGGCCACGGTCGGCTGGCTCGATGGCAGCGGCCCGTACCAGTTGCGTCAGGGTATCAACGATTACACCTTATGGTTTAGCGGCGACCCGGCCATGGCGGGCGACTATCATGGCTACGATGGCCCTTGTCCGCCGTGGAATGACGAGCGTTTGCACCACTACATCTTTCGCCTGTATGCGCTCGATGTGCCGCAACTGGCCTTGCCTGAACGCTTCACGGCGCGCGATGCGCACGACGCCATCTATGGCCATATCATCGATGAAGCGCAGCTGATCGCCGCTTATTCCCTGAATCCCGCCGTGGCCTCTACCCTCAAAAAATAAGACTTCATGACCACCACGATTTTATTGATACGCCATGGCGAAACGGCCTGGAATGCGGAACGCCGCCTGCAGGGCCATATCGACATCGCCCTCAATCCTGCGGGCCTGGCACAAGCGGCCGCGCTGGGCCAGGCGCTGGCAGACGAGCCATTGACGGCCGTGATCGCCAGCGACTTGTCGCGCGCGCAGCAAACGGCGCAAGCCATTGCCGGCTTGCAAGATCTGCCCGTACAGACGGATGCGCTGCTGCGCGAACGCTGTTATGGCGCTTTTGAAGGCTTGCTGTATGCCGATATCGCCGCGCGCTACCCGCATGAATATGCACAATGGCAGGCGCGCCAGATCGATGCCGTGATGCCATCGGGCGAGCGCCAGGCCGAGAGCTTTCGCCAGTTCTATGCGCGCAGCACGGGCGCCATCGCCGAGTGGGCTAGCCGCTATGCGGGCCAGACCATCGCCATCGTGGCCCACGGTGGCGTGCTCGAATGCGCGTACCGGGCAGCGGTCGGCATGTCGCTCGACAGCCCGCGCGACTTCCAGGTAAAAAATGCCAGCGTGAACCGTTTTTCATTTGCCGATGGCCAATTGCATCTGCTGCAGTGGGGCGATGTGGAGCATTTGCAAACGCCCGCGATGGACGAGCTGGGCTAAGGTTGGCAGGCGACTATTTTGCTGCTTTGCACAAGACGTTTTCCGCCCAGACGCACTGTGCCATGAAAAATAGTGCTTATTATTTAGGCAGATAATCGGTTAAAATAGCAGGTTCCTCCGTCCCCTTCAGGTTCCCTCAGTGCAAATCGGCCCTCACATTCTGCGTAACAACGTTTTCGTCGCTCCCATGGCGGGCGTGACGGATCGGCCATTCCGCCAGTTGTGCAAGCAGCTGGGCGCAGGGTATGCCGTGTCGGAAATGGCGGCGTCGAATCCGCGTCTATGGGCGACGGAAAAAAGTTCGCGCCGCACCGACCACGATGGTGAGATGGAGCCGAAAGCCGTGCAGATCGCCGGTGCCGATCCGCAAGACCTGGCCGATTGCGCCAGGTTCAATGTGGACCGTGGCGCACAGATCATCGATATCAACATGGGTTGCCCGGTGAAAAAGGTCTGCAACAGCTGGTGCGGTTCGGCCTTGTTGCAAAACGAAAGCCTGGTGGAAAAGATTTTGCACGAGGTGGTCAATGCCGTCGATGTGCCCGTCACCTTGAAATTTCGCACGGGCTGGAACCGTGAAAACAAGAATGCCCTGAAAATTGCCCGTATCGCCGAGCAGGCTGGCATCCAGATGCTGACCCTGCATGGCCGCACGCGGGCCGATGGCTACAAGGGCGACGCCGAGTACGAAACTATTGCCGCCGTGAAAGCATCGGTGGGTATCCCGGTGGTCGCCAACGGCGACATCACCAGCCCGCAAAAGGCCCGTTATGTGCTGGACCAGACGGGGGCGGACGCCGTCATGATAGGCCGCGCAGCGCAGGGCCGGCCGTGGATTTGCCGCGAAATCGACCATTTCTTGCGCACCGGCACTTTGTTGCCGGCGCCGTATGTGGATGAAGTGCGCACCCTGATGGATGAGCATTTGCGCGCCCATTATGCGTTTTATGGTGAATTCCTCGGCGTGCGCACGGCGCGCAAGCATATCGGCTGGTATGTGAAAGACCTGGAAGGCGGTGAAGAGTTCCGGCAGCAAATGAATTTGCTGGAGTCGACGGACGCGCAGTTGCTGGCCGTCGATCAATTTTTTGAGTCGCAATGGAAATTTGGCGAACGGTTACAATACCGCCTCTCCGAAGTTGGCGATAGCGGTTTGATAGAAGCAGCCGCAGCAGCAGTATAAGAAGACAAGACAAGAAGATAAGACAGAACCAGGGCGAACGCCTCGCGTTACGCGGATGATGACGTCATGATTGACAGCATCACGACAAATTAATTAGCCGGTTGAACAGCAAAATGAGCAAAGAAAGCATTCAGGAAGTCGTACAGAAAAGTCTAGAAGATTACTTCAATGACCTGGGCGAACAGCAAGCATCGAATATCTACGACATGGTCGTGTTGACCGTGGAAAAGCCCATCCTGGAAGTCGTGATGACACGCGCCGATGGCAACCAGTCGCATGCCGCGCAAATGCTGGGCATTAACCGCAATACCTTGCGCAAGAAATTGCAGGAGCACGGTTTGCTGTAATGCTGGCTTGCAAGTGACGCCAAGATTTGAATCCGCCGCAGTGGCCTGAAGGGGTCCTGCGCATTCGCCAAGAACACTTAACCACCTAGCCTCAGCCATGATCAAACAAGCTCTCATCTCCGTTTCCGACAAGACCGGCGTCCTCGATTTTGCGCGCGCCCTGTCTACCCTCGGCGTCAACATCCTGTCGACTGGCGGCACCGCCAAATTGTTGGCAGACAACGGTGTTCCCGTGACGGAAGTCGCCGACTACACGGGTTTCCCCGAGATGCTCGATGGCCGCGTAAAAACCCTGCACCCGAAAGTGCATGGCGGTATCCTGGCGCGCCGCGATTTCCCTGAGCATATGTCGAAACTGGTCGAGCACGACATGCCGACCATCGACATGGTGGTGGTCAACCTGTACCCGTTCCAGGCCACGGTGGCCAAGGATAGCTGCACCCTGGAAGACGCGATCGAGAACATCGATATTGGCGGCCCGACCATGCTGCGTTCGGCAGCCAAGAACCACAAGGACGTGGTCGTGATCTGCGATCCATCGGACTACGACGTCGTGCTGGCAGAAATCAAGGCCGCTGACGGTGCAGTTGGAACGGTCAGCTATGACACCCGTTTCATGCTGGCGAAAAAAGTCTTTGCGCACACGGCGCAATACGATGGCGCCATCACCAATTACCTGACCAGCCTGGGCCCGACCAAGGTACACGCCGAGCGTGGCGCCTACCCGCAAACCCTGAACGTGGCATTTGAAAAAGTGCAAGACATGCGTTACGGTGAAAACCCGCACCAGAGCGCCGCCTTCTACCGCGACCTGGTCACGACCGAAGGCGCGCTGGCCAATTACCGCCAGTTGCAAGGCAAGGAATTGTCGTACAACAATATCGCTGACGCCGATGCAGCCTGGGAATGCGTGAAGAGCCTGGGCGGTTTCGAGCAAAGCGCCGCCTGCGTGATCGTCAAGCACGCCAACCCATGCGGCGTAGCCCTGGGCAAGAATGCAGCAGAAGCCTATGCACGCGCCCTGCAAACGGACCCGACCTCGGCCTTTGGCGGCATCATCGCTTTCAATACCGAACTCGACGGCGCCACCGCCGGCGAGATCGCCAAGCTGTTCGTGGAAGTGCTGATCGCGCCATCTTTCTCGGCCGAAGCGAAACAGATCCTGTCGAGCAAGCAAAACGTGCGCATGCTGGAAATCCCGCTCGGCGCCGGCGTCAATGCGATGGACTTCAAGCGTGTCGGCGGCGGTTTGCTGGTGCAGGCGCCGGATGCTAAAAACGTTGCCATCGGCGACTTGCGCGTGGTGACCAAGCTGCAACCGACACAACAGCAATTGCAAGACCTGATGTTTGCCTGGAAAGTGGCGAAATTCGTCAAATCGAACGCCATCGTCTTCTGCGGCAATAACATGACCTTGGGCGTGGGCGCTGGCCAGATGAGCCGTATCGATTCGGCCCGCATCGCTTCGATCAAGGCGCAAAACGCCGGCTTGTCGCTGGCCGGTTCGGTGGTGGCGTCGGACGCCTTCTTCCCGTTCCGCGACGGCCTCGACGTTGTCGTTGATGCGGGCGCGACCTGCGTCATCCACCCGGGTGGCTCGATGCGCGACCAGGAAGTGATCGATGCAGCGGACGAGCGCGGCGTGGTGATGTTGCTCACGGGTACGCGTCACTTCCGCCATTAATAAATGCCGGGGTCAGACCCGACGGGACTCGGCGTCCCCGTCTGACCCCAGGCGAGCGCTAACTTTACGGCAGGCACCGGTTTCCACCGGTGCCTGCCGTATTCATTATAGAATCTGGCGATGATTATTCTCGGCATCGATCCTGGCCTGCGCACCACGGGCTTCGGGGTCATCGAAAAACTCGGCAACAAGCTGCGCTATATCGCGTCGGGTACCGTCAAGACGGCGTCCGAGGGCGAATTGCCGCCACGCCTGAAGATCATCCTGCAGGGCGTGGGCGAAATTGTGCGCACCTATCAACCCGATTGCGCCGCCATCGAAAAAGTCTTCGTCAACGTTAATCCCCAATCGACCTTGCTGCTGGGCCAGGCGCGTGGCGCCGCCATCTGCGCGCTGGTCCATGCGGATTTGCCGGTGGCCGAATACACGGCGCTGCAAGTAAAGCAAGCCGTCACGGGCCATGGCAAGGCGGCCAAGGAACAAGTCCAGGATATGGTTTCCCGGCTGCTGACACTGCCAGGCTTGCCCGGCAGCGATGCGGCCGATGCGCTGGGCGTGGCCATCTGTCATGCCAACAGCGTCGATACCTTGGCCATGCTGAGTACGGTGGCGCCGCAATTGCAGGGATTGCGCATGAAGCGTGGCCGCCTGGTCGGTTAAAGTAACATTACTCATAATTATTTAGGAACACACGATGATAGGCCGTCTCTCCGGTACTTTGCTTGAAAAAAATCCGCCACAATTGCTGGTCGATTGCCAGGGTGTCGGCTATGAAGTCGATGTGCCGATGAGCACGTTTTACAATCTGCCCCATGTGGGTGAAAAAGTGGTCTTGTTCACGCACCAGGCCATCCGCGAAGATGCGCATTTGCTGTTCGGCTTTGGCAATGCCGCCGAACGGGCCGTGTTCCGCCAGTTGATCAAGATCACGGGCGTGGGCGCGCGCATGGCCTTGTCTATCCTGTCCGGCATGACGATCGCCGACCTGGCGCAGGCGATTACCTTGCAAGACTCGGGCCGCCTGGTGAGAGTGCCCGGCATCGGCAAGAAGACGGCTGAGCGTTTGCTGCTGGAACTGAAGGGCAAGATCGGTGCGGATCTGGGCCCGCTGGGTGCGCATGCTGCGCCCGATGCGCACTCGGATATCCTGAACGCCTTGTTGGCGCTCGGTTACTCGGAGAAGGAAGCGCTGGCAGCCGTGAAAAACATGCCAGCCGGCACCGGTGTCTCGGACGGCATCAAACTGGCGCTGAAAGCGCTGTCGAAAGGCTAGGGCGAGCATGAGCATCCAGACTGATATTTTCACGGAACAGCGCATCATCGATGCCGCGCCTATTTCGCATAACGAAGAGGCGATCGAACGGGCCTTGCGGCCCAAGCAGCTCGATGAGTACGTGGGGCAGGAAAAAATCCGCGACCAGCTGGAAATTTTTATTACGGCGGCGCGCCAGCGCAAGGAAGCGCTCGACCATACCTTGCTGTTTGGTCCGCCTGGCCTGGGCAAGACGACCCTGGCCCACATCATTGCGCGCGAAATGGGCGTCAACCTGCGCCAGACATCCGGCCCCGTGCTGGAGCGTCCCGGTGATCTGGCGGCTATTTTGACCAATCTGGAAGCGAACGATGTGCTGTTCATCGATGAAATCCACCGTCTGTCACCGGTGGTCGAAGAGATTCTGTATCCGGCGCTGGAGGATTATCAGATCGATATCATGATCGGCGAAGGCCCGGCCGCCCGTTCCGTGAAACTCGATTTGCAGCCGTTTACATTAGTGGGCGCCACCACGCGCGCCGGCATGCTGACCAATCCGCTGCGCGACCGTTTCGGCATCGTCGCGCGCCTGGAGTTTTATAACACCAGCGAGCTGACCAAGATCGTCAGCCGCAGCGCGGCGCTGTTAAAGGCGCCGATCGATGCGGAAGGCGCGCATGAAGTGGCCCGGCGCGCGCGCGGCACGCCCCGTATCGCCAACCGCCTGCTGCGCCGCGTGCGCGATTTCGCCGAAGTAAAAAGTAATGGCGAGATCACCAAGCTGGTGGCCGACCGCGCACTGGCCATGCTCGACGTCGATTCCGTCGGTTTCGACGTGATGGACCGCAAGCTGCTGGAAGCCGTGCTGTTCAAGTTTGGCGGCGGCCCGGTCGGCATCGGCAACCTGGCGGCAGCCATCGGCGAAGCAGCCGACACCATCGAAGACGTGCTGGAACCGTATCTGATACAGCAAGGTTTCTTGCAGCGCACGCCGCGTGGCAGGGTCGCCACGCCAGCTGCTTATCAACACTTTGGCGTGGCCGCACCGCGCATCGGCCCGAACGGCGAAGCGTGGGAAGTGTGATGCCCGAGGCGAGCCTGGAGGGCATGCCGGCTATGCAGATATGGGTCGACGCCGACGCCTGTCCCGTCGTCATCAAGGAGATCCTGTACCGCGTGGCCGACCGTCTGGAACTGTCCGTGACCCTGGTGGCGAACCAGGGCTTGCGCGTGCCGCCGTCGCGCTTTATCCGCACGGTGCAAGTACCGTCCGGCGCAGACGTGGCGGACCAGGAAATCGTGCGCCTGCTCAATCCCGGCGACCTGGTGGTCACCGGCGATATTCCGCTGGCGTCCGATGTATTGAAGAAGGGTGGTTTTGCCCTGAACCCGCGTGGCGAGTTTTATACCGAGGACAATATCGCCCAGCAATTGACCATGCGCGCCTTCATGGAAGAGCTGCGCAGCGGCGGCGTCGATACGGGTGGGCCGGCCGCGTTCAGCCAGTCGGACCGGCAAAGTTTTGCCAATAGCCTGGATAGGCATTTAAGCAAGCACCACCGCAAGCTGGCGTAATCGCCAGGGGAAAAAAAACCGGCGCAAGCCGGTTTTTTCATGCATGGTTCGATTTAGTTCGCAACCTTACGCGTCCCCACCACTTCCACCGTCACACGGCGGTTCGCGGCGCGGCCGGCGCTGCTGCTATTGTCGGCCACCGGCTGCGTCTTGCCCTTGCCTTCCGTATAGACGCGGCTGCCATCCACGCCCTGCATCACCAGATACGCCTTGACGGCATTGGCGCGGCGCAGCGACAGGCCCTGGTTATAGGCGTCTGAACCGACGGCATCCGTGTGGCCCACTGTAACGATGACTTCCAGATCCATGCCTTGCAGCTGGCCCAGTAGCTTGTCCAGCGCCAGCTTGCCTTGCGGCTTGATGATTGACTGGTCGAAATCGAACAGGGCTTCGGAGGCAAAACTGACTTTTTCCGATACGGGGGCCGGCGCCGGCTTGGCCACGATGACTGGCGCCGGCATGACGACAGGGGCTGGCGCCGCTTCCTGTGGCGGCGGCTGGTAGGCCGGCGTGGCGCTGGCCGGGCGGCCCAGCTTGTAGACCAGGCTGACCGAATACAGGTCGACATCGCCGCGGTTGCCGACGGCGTCGTTCAGGCGATAACGCTCGACTTCACCGCGCAAGGCCAGCGCTTCGCTGAATTTGTATTCCAGGCCCAGGCCCAGCTTGGCATTGAGCTTGCGCTCGCCCGCTTGCGTATTCGCCGATCCCAGCAGGCGATTGCCGCCGAACTCGGTATTTGTCTTGCTGTAATGCATGCCGACCCGGCCCAGCAGGGACAAACGCTGGGACAGCGGCAACTGGCCCAGCAAGTCCAGGTTCACGCCGCGAAAGCCCGCTTCACCGTTCAGCGCGCCGTTGCCGCTGGTGGTCGACTTGAAGTCGAACTTGCCCAGATCAAAATAGCCCGCTTCCACGGCCAGGTATTGGTTCAGCTGTCGGCCGACAAACAGTTTATAGCCGGTATCGCGCTGGTCCTTACTGAAACCTGTCACCGTTTCGCCATTCGCGGCCAGGCTGGCGCGCAGCCGTGGCTCGTCGATGGTGGCGCGCGACTGGCCCACGCCCGCGCCGATGTACCAGGCGCTGTTGGCCCAGTCCGGGTTGATAAAGGTGTTGTCCTGCGCTTGCGCCGCTTGCGCTGCCAGCAGCGCGCCGGTCATCACGCCCAGGGCGCCCAGTGTTTTTGCGATCGTCATAGTCATCCCGTTTATTTGGTGATCTGGTTGTTGCGCAGGGTAACGGCGGCAGCCGTCAGCACGCGGCCGTTGAGCAAAGTGGTGTTGTCGCCCACCGTGATGGCAGCGGACTGGCCCAGGATATTGCCTTTGAAGACACTGTTCGCGGCCAGGGTGGTCGGGCCGACAGGCAGCCAGGTAAGGTTGTCGGCAGTGGCGCCGTTGTTCAGGGCGACAACCGAGTTGACGGTCGAGTTCAGGGTCAATGCCGTGCGGAAGATATACACGCCAGGACCGTTGAGCGTCACCGTACCGGTGATGCTGATCGCGCCAGCATAGCAATACACGCCTGGGCCAAAGGTCAAGCCACCGAGGTCAACGCCGCCGGCAAAGCTGACGTCGCAGTTGCGGCTGTTGCCATCGGTAATCGCCGCTTGCAGGTCGGTCATGGCGCCGGCCAGGATCGCGCCTGATTTGTAGTTATTGAAGCCGGCTGCCTGGGTCGGGTCGACCGTTTGCGAAGGGGAGCCGACATCGCCGGTGATGAGGGTGGTGCCGCCCGAGTTATTCGTGATCGAAGTTCCTGCCAGCACGCCGAAGGACGCCGCGCGGCCGAGATCGATGGGATTAAGCACGGGCGGGATGGCGGCAGCGGTCACGGTCAGCAGCGCACTGCCAGAATGGCCACCCGCCGTGGCGGTGATGGTGCTGGTGCCGGCCGCCACACCGGTGGCGATACCCGTGTTCAGTACGGTGGCGTTGGCGATGCTGCCCGAGCTCCAGGTGGAAGTGCTCGTGATGATGGCGTTCGAGTTGTCCGAATAGGTAGCCGTGGCGATGAATTGCTGCACGCCGCCGACGGCGATGCTGGCGTTTGCCGGCGTGACGGCGATGCTGACCAGAGTAGCGGCAGGCACGGTCACGGTGGTGCTGGCCTGCATGCCGTTGAAGCTGGCGGTGACCAGGCTATTGCCGGCAGTCACGCCGGTGACCAGGCCGCTGCCGGCGACGCTGGCCGAGGCCGGGGTGGCGGAAACGAAGCTGCTGCCAGCGGTCACGTCCGCGGTGCTACTGTCTGAATAGGTGGCGACCACGGCCAGCTGGCGTGTCGCAGCAATCAGTACGGTCGGGTTTTGCGGCGTGACGGCAATCGACACCAGTACTGCCGGCGGTGGTGGCACTATCGCCGTGACGGTCAGTACGGCGCTGGCTGACAGGCCGCCCGAGGTGGCAGTGATATTGGCCACGCCGGCAGTGACGCCGGTGGCGGCGCCTGTATTGAGCACGGTCGCCTTGGCCGGTGCGGTACTGGTCCACAGGGCGCCGGCGGTGACGTTGGCAGTCGAGTTATCCGAATAGGCGGCGGTAGCGACGAATTGCTGCTGGGCGCCGACGGCGACGCTGGCCGTGGCTGGCGTGACGGCGATGCCAATGATGGTGGCGGCAGGCACGGTGACGGTGGTGTTGGCCGTCTTGCCGCCGAAGCTGGCCGTCATGACGCTATTGCCGGCGGCGACGCCGGTGACCAGGCCATTCGCGCCGATCTTGGCCGAGGCGGCGTTGGCCGTGCTGTAGGTGCTGGTGGCGCTGACGTCCGGCGTGGTGCCGTCCGAATAGGTGGCGATCACGGTCAACTGGCGCGTTGCAGCGATCAGTACGGTCGGATTTTGTGGTGTGACGGCAATCGACAGCAACACGGCTGGCGTGACGGTCAGCACGGTGCTGGCGCTCAAGGTGCCGGTGGTGGCGGTGATCTGTGTGGCGCCGGCCACTTTGCCCAGTGCCAGGCCGCCTGCGGCGATGTTTGCCGTGGCCGGCGTGGCCGAGGCAAAGGTGGAGACCGCCGTGACGTCATGCGTGCTGCTGTCGCTGAACGTGCCGGTAACGGTAAATTGCTGCGTGCCACCGATGGCGACCGATGGCGCAAGTGGCGAGATGGCGATGGCCTTCAGTACGGCTGGCGACACGGTCAGTTGCGCCGTGGCGCTCTTGCCGCCGAAGGTGGCGCTGACGGCCGAGCCGCCAGCCGCAATGCCGGTGCCCAGGCCGGTGCCGGAATTGACGCTGGCGCTGGCCGGCGTGGCAGAGGTCCAGGCGGCTTTCGCACTGACGTCTTGCGACGAACCGTCGCTGTAGGTGGCGATGGCAGAAAATTGCTGGCCGGCGCCGATGGCGACGGTGGCCGTGGCTGGCGTGACCGCCAGGCTGGAAAGGGTCGCGCCCGGCAAGCCGAGAATGGGTGCGCGGCCCTGGTCGCCGCCACCGCCGCAGCCGGCGAGGGTGGCCATGGCCAATAAACCTGCCGAGACGAGCAGCGGGGTCAGATAGCGCTTGAAGATGTTCATGTGTTTCCTTTGTGCATAGGCAAAACCTTGCCGGGCATCCGGGGATGAGGTCATCCGCCAGAGCCATGTCGCCCTTCGCTACGGGGCGATGGACTGGCATGCACTATTTCATTTAGGAAATCCTGGGTATGTGCGGTGGCGCGCACAGCCTTGGGCAATATGAAAATATTTTCAAAGGAAACTATTTCGGTCTGGAAAACAACGAATGGCGGGGGAGGCGCGTAAAAAAGCCGGCGCAGCGGCCGGCTTCGTCATGGCAGGAGCGAAGGACTTACTCTTCGCGCACCCAGGTTTGCGAACGGCCAAACATCGGCACGCCCACGTAGCCGCGCACTTGCAGCTTGCTGCCGCCGTCCGTCAGCTCGGCCTTGCTCTTGTAGACCTTGCCATTGGCCGGGTCCATGATTTCACCGCCGGACCATTCCTTGCCGTCTTTTTTCAAGCCCGTCAGGATCGTCAGGCCGACGATGGGCTGATCCTTGTTGGCGCCCGTGCACTTGTCGCACTTGGGATTTTGATCTTCTTCCGGAGTCCGGAACAGCTTTTCGATCTTGCCTTGCAAGACGCCATTGCTTTCGGTGATGACGATCAGCGACTTCGGCTTGCCGCTGGCGTCGTCGATGGTTTTCCAGGTGCCCACGGGGCTGGTGTTGTCACCGGCTGCGGCGGCCGTGCCGGCGATGGCCAGGGCGGTCACCAATACAGTTGTTTTCAATAAGTTACGCATCGCTAGTCTCCTGTTGGTTTTTCTTGATCGTTATACGAACTCTGGTCTACCAAGACAAGATTAGCAGTACTGCGCGGCGCCAGCAGTTGACGCCGCGCAAACTATCCAAACTTGCCTTATGCACAGGCTAGTTTAGCAAACTGCTTGGGCAATGATTCAATTGTCGCCGAAAAACTGAGCAAGCGCTCGTTTTGTTGTGAATCGCTTACTGCTTGCTGGAACTGGCAATCCCATTGGCCGCCTGCAGCAAGCGGTTTTTCTCGTCCAGCTTGAAGCGTGCATGTGCCATATTGTCTGCCAGCATCTGCGTCATGCCGTCGTCGAGGTGTGCCTTGAGCCAGCTGGACATCTGCTCGGGAGGCACGCTGTTCCAATAGATGGCCGGTGCACGCTTCGCCAGCACATTCGGACGGTCGCCCGGATTGGGCGCGGTCAGGACCTCGATATTCTCGGTGAAGGTTTTCCAGGACAGTTGTGGATTTTCTTCATTGAGGCCGAACACCATGCCCAGACGCAGTACATCTGCCTGCGGCGGGATTTCCGGCGACAGCGCGATGGCCGCAGCGCGTGCCGCCAGCTGCGGATCGCGCACGCGCATCAGCAGCGCGTAGTAGCGGCGCATTTCCGTCTCATTGGCTGCCGCCTTGGCAATGGCGTGCAGTTGTTCGAACGTGGCGGCGTCGGCATTCTGTGCGACGATGGTCAGTATCATTGCCTGGTCATCCGGCGCAATGCTGTTGCGGTCCGCGACGAACGTGGCAAAGCGCTTGCGTGCCTCGGCCACTACCTCCTGGTCGCCCCAGGCGCCCAGACGCGACAGCACGGTGCGGCGCAGGCGCTGCACGCCGGCCGTTTCATCGCTGGCAGCCTGCCAGCCCAGGCGCGTGGCGACCGGTTTGAGCAGCCCGCTCGCATACGCGACAAAGGCAGCGTGGCCGGACGTATTGCGTTCGATACGCTCGATCGTCGACAGCACGTCGATGACCTGGTTCCAGGCGCGTTCATTGAGTTCATTGCCCATTGCGCCAGCCAGCGCCAGATAGCTGGCCAGCGGCTGCGTGCCGTTTTCCACTTGCGCCCACTGGTCATCGAGCAGGGCGATGCGGTCGCCCGCCGGCAGGCTGTGGAACTGCCGCGTATTGGTGGCCAGGGTGGTCGCATCGTAGGTGGTGCGGTAGAAACCGTCGGCGCCGGCGTTGAGCGAAAGCGCTTCGTCGCAGCGGCCGGCGGCCACGGTTTGTCCATCCTCGGTCAGCAGCAGCGATTGCGGCTGGCCGCCGGCGCCGATGCGCAGGCGCAGCGGGATGCTCCAGTGCGGCTGTGCCGTATCGCTGCCTTGCATCAGGAAACGCTGCTGCGACAGCTTGATGGTGCGCGCGCCCGCAGCGTCGCAGCTGGCGTTCACCGAGACGATGGGGAAGCCCGGCTGGTTGATCCAGCTATGCGCCAGCGCGCCGATATCGCTGCCGCTGGCTTTGCTCAGCGCATTCCACAGATCGGCGCTGGTGGCGTTCGAATAGGCGCGGTCCTTCATATAGGCGCGGATGCCGCTGCGGAAGGTGTCCGGGCCGATGTAGGCTTCCAGCATGCGCAGTACCGCCTGGCCCTTGTTATAGATGATCAGGTTATCGGCGCCATTTTCCGGCGCCAGTTCGTCGATGACCGGGTTGTGCACCGGTTTCGAGTCCACGCGCGCATCGACGCCCATCGCCGCTTCCTTGCTGGCGTCTTCCTGCTCGCGCACATGCCAGCCCGGATTGCGCAAGTCGATTTCCTTGGCGGCGAACCACGATGCAAAGCTTTCGTTGAGCCAGATATCGTCCCACCAGCCCATGGTTACCAGGTCGCCAAACCACTGGTGCGCCATTTCATGTGCTTCGATACTGAAGACGGTCTGGCGGTTGTCGATGGTGGAAGACGGCGTGACCAGCAAGGTCTGGTCGTTATACGTGATGGCGCCCCAGTTTTCCATCGCGCCCTGGAAGCCGCCCGGCACGGCGATCAGATCGAGCTTGGGCAGTGGATAGGGATGGTCGAAATAGTCGTTGTAATCGAGCAGAATCTGGCGCGCGTTATTCAGCGCAACGGCGCCGTACTGTTCCTGGCCGCGCACGGCCCAGACGTTGATGTCGGTCGCGCCAGCCTTGGTGCCGATGCTGGCCATGTCGCCGCTGGTCAGTTCGACCAGGTAGGACGGCATCTTGGGTGAGCGCTGGAAGGTGGTGGTGGCGCTGCTGCCATGCACCGTGCGCTGCGCCACCGGCATATTCGAGATCGATACCCACTTGGCCGGCGTGGTGGTGCTCAGCTGGAAGGTCGAGCGGAAGGCTGGTTCATCCCAGCAGGGGAACATGCGGCGCGCATCGGTCGCTTCGAACTGGGTCGACAGCAGCAAGTCCTTGCTGCCGTCGGGTTTCTTGAATGGTTGGGCGAACAGGCCGCGTGGGCCGGTTTCTATCTTCGCGGTGTAGTCCAGCGTCAGCGTGTGCTCACCCGCTGCTGCCGGTTTGCTCAGCGTCACCGTGACTATCTGCCGCTTCGGATCGATCACCGTGCTCTTGACCGGCTTGCCATCGAGGCGCACTTGCTGGAACTGCATGTTGATGGCGTTGAACTTGATGCTGGAGCTGGCTTCGCGGAACAGCAGCTTGACGCTTTCCTTGCCGCGCAAGCTGCGCTTGCTGGCATCGGGCACGATGGCGACCGTGTAGTCGATGGGGACGACGTTTTTCGGCAGGTGCCCTGGTGCGGCGTCAAACGAAAACGGCAGTTGCTGGGGAGCTGGGGCGGCAGCAGCGGCCTGGCATAACAGTGCGGCGGCACTGGCGACGATGGTGCGGTAGATAAGATTCGGGTGCATCTGTTTACTTCCCTGTCTGTGATGTGTTCATGATCGAACGCTATGCCAGCAGCGCTGGCGCCCAAAGAAAAGGCCGCTCAGTGAGCGGCCTTGATTAAGTCATATTACGCGGTTGGCAACTTTGAAAATTGCTCACGCATCTTGTCCAGCGTGGCAGAGAAGTTCGCCACGCGGGCTTTTTCCTGCGCCACCACTTCCGCCGGCGCGCGGGCGACAAAACTTTCATTCGACAGCTTGCCGTTGGCCTTGTTGATCTCGCCTTCAAGGCGGGCCATTTCTTTCGACAGACGCTCGCGTTCAGCGGCCACGTCGATTTCCACTTTCAGCATCAGCTTGGTGGTGCCGACGATGGCAACCGCGGCAGGCGAATCAGGCAATGCATTGACGATCTGCACTTCGGCCAGCTTGCCCAGCGAGGCGATGTACGGTGCAAAGGAAGCCAGCGCTGCTTTTTCTTCGGCGTTGCCTGCTTCGACGGTCAGCGGCACTCTTACCGATGGCGAAATCTGCATTTCGCCGCGCAGGTTGCGGGTGGCGTCCGTCAAGGCTTTCAGCTGCTGCATCCACGCTTCGGCCGACTCATCGATCTTGTCGGTGTTGGCGATAGGGTAGGGCTGCATCATGATGGAATCGCCTTCGGCCTTGAGTGTCTTGCCAGCCAATGGCGCCACCGTTTGCCACAGTGCTTCCGTCACAAACGGAATAATCGGGTGGGCCAGGCGCAGCACCACTTCCAGCACGCGCAGCAGGGTGTGGCGGGTGGCGCGCTGCTGGCCTTCCGTGCCTTGTTGTACTTGTACCTTGGCCACTTCCAGATACCAGTCGCAATATTCATCCCATACGAATTTATAGATGCTGGCGGCGATATTGTCGAAACGGAAGTCTTCGAAGCCCTTGGCCACGTCCAGCTCGGCTTTTTGCAGCAGGGAAATGATCCATTTATCGGCTTGCGACAGGTCCGCCTCGTTCGGCGAGCAGTCTTTCCCTTCCGTATTCATCATGACGAAACGGGTGGCGTTCCACATCTTGTTGCAGAAGTTGCGGTAGCCTTCGCAGCGGCCCAGGTCGAAATTGATGTTGCGGCCCAGCGAAGCGTAGCTGGCCATGGTGAAGCGCACGGCGTCCGTGCCGTAAGCGGAAATGCCGTCCGGGAATTCCTTGCGCGTGGCCTTGGTAATCTTTTCCGCATCGCGTGGATTCATCAGGCCGGTGGTGCGCTTGACGATCAGGTCTTCCAGGCCGATACCGTCGATCAGGTCGATAGGGTCCAGGGTGTTGCCTTTCGACTTGGACATTTTTTGCCCCGTCGAATCGCGCACCAGGCCGTGCACGTACACGGTTTCAAACGGCACCTTGCCCGTGAAGTGCGCCGTCATCATGACCATGCGCGCGACCCAGAAGAAGATGATGTCGAAACCCGTCACCAGCACGGACGAAGGCAAAAAGGCCTTCATGTCCGGCGTTTCTTCCGGCCAGCCCATGGTCGAGAACGGTACCAGTGCGGACGAGAACCAGGTGTCGAGCACGTCGTCGTCGCGTTTCAATGGGCCGGTGCTGCCAGCCGCTTGCGCCTTGGCTTGTGCTTCGGCTTCGGTTTTCGCAACAAAAATATTGCCCTTGTCATCGTACCAGGCAGGAATCTGATGGCCCCACCACAGTTGACGCGAGATGCACCAGTCCTGGATGTTGTTGAGCCATTGGTTATAAGTGGTGCTCCAGTTTTCCGGCACGAACTTGATTTCGCCGCTGGCAACCTTGTCGAGCGCCGTCTCGGCGATCGATTTGCCTGGGAAGAAAGTGCCTTCCGGGGCCGGTTTGCTCATGGCGACAAACCATTGGTCCGTCAGCATCGGTTCAATGACTACGCCAGTGCGGTCGCCGCGCGGCACCATCAGCTTGTGCGGCTTGACTTGTTCCAGCAAACCTTGCGCGTCCAGGTCGGCCACGATCTGCTTGCGGGCCGCGAAGCGGTCCAGGCCGCGATACGCTTGCGGCGCGTCGTCGGTAATTTTGGCGTCCAAGGTCAGGATGACGATTTGCGCCAGCTTGTGGCGTTGGCCCACGGCGTAATCGTTCATATCGTGCGCTGGCGTAATTTTTACGCAGCCCGTGCCGAATTCCTTGTCGACGTATTCGTCGGCGATGATGGGGATTTCGCGGCCCGTCAATGGCAGGGTCAGCATCTTGCCGACCAGCGCCGTGTAGCGCTCATCGGTCGGATCGACGGCTACGGCCACGTCGCCCAGCATGGTTTCAGGACGGGTGGTCGCCACCGTCAGGAAACCGCTGCCGTCGGCCAGCGGGTACTTGATGTACCACATCGAGCCGTCTTCTTCTTCGGACACCACTTCCAGGTCGGACACGGCCGTGCCCAGCACCGGGTCCCAGTTGACCAGGCGCTTGCCGCGGTAGATCAGGCCTTGTTCGAACAGGCGCACGAAGACGTCGGTCACGACTTTCGAGCGTGGCTCGTCCATCGTGAAGTATTCGCGCTTCCAGTCAGCCGAAGCGCCCAGGCGGCGCATCTGGCCAGTGATGATGGAACCCGATTTTTCTTTCCATTCCCACACTTTTTCCACGAATTTCTCACGGCCCAGGTCATGGCGCGAAATCTTTTGCGCGTCCAGCTGGCGTTGCACGACGATTTGCGTGGCGATGCCCGCGTGGTCGGTGCCCGGGATCCAGGCCGTGTTGTGGCCCAGCATGCGGTGGTAGCGCGTCAAGCCATCCATGATGGTCTGGTTGAAGGCGTGGCCCATATGCAAGGTGCCGGTGACGTTCGGCGGCGGCAACTGGATGCTGAAGGAAGGTTTTCCGGCATCGAGGGTGGCGGTGTAGTAACCGCGCTGTTCCCACTCGGTGCGCCAGAATTGTTCAATGTCGGCGGGCTCGAAAGACTTGGCTAATTCCATGATTTGGCGTGTGTTTGGCAAAAGGAACCATTATAGATGACACGGCAAGCCCTGCGCCGTGGATGACCCTGTTTTTCAGTCTTTTGGCGGCTTGGCGGCCCATCGGATGGCAACAGAACGGGGGGTAATCGGTTCCCGGTGTTATCATAACGGCCTAGCTACTGCCTCCCAGCTTTGCTGGACAGTGCCAGCGGCGCATGGTCAGATTGACTATCTGCCCGCATCATTCGTGCCGGCCGCAGCAGCGGTCCCGGCCATTTCAGCTGCCCTTTGGGCGCCTGAGCCACGCGCACCGCCAGCGGTGCACCATTCACGGCGGACACCCGCGCGCGATTGTTTTTATTTGCCGCGCCGCCACAGCTTAGCCAGGATATCTGGCCCGTCGTCTTTCGATACGGCAATCCGCATGGCGGTTTCTTCAGCGCGCCTGTGGCTGCGCCATGGCCGCCAGCTTTCCTGGTTTCGCTTGCATTAAGGAAACTACCATGAAGAAAATTGCGCTCTCGCTCAGTGTTGCTCTCGCCACCGCCCATGCCCAGGTTGTCCACGCTGCATCGTCGGTCGACGTATATGGCTTGATGGATGCAGCGCTGGTGCAGGAAAACGGTGGTATTGGCAAGATCAGCAAGCTCACCAGTGGCGTATCGGCCGGATCGCGCCTGGGCTTGCGTGGTACGGAAGACATCGGCAATGGCTTGCAAGCCGTATTCACCCTGGAAGCAGGTTTGCTGACGGACACGGGCGGTTCCGACCAGGCCGGCCAATTGTTTGGCCGCCAGGCCTTTGTCGGTCTGAAAAGCCCGTTGGGCATGCTGACGGTGGGCCGCCAGTACAATCTGCAAAGCCAGGCGCTGACGGATGTGGCCGACCCATTCGAGGGCGGCATGGCAGGCGCCTCGACCAATATCGCCGGTTATTCAGCTACCCGTATCGACAATACCGTGCGCTACACCTCGCCGGAATGGCGCGGCTTGACGGCGATCGCCATGTTTGGCGCGGGCGAACATTCGGGCCTGGCTGCCGACCAGCGCTCGCTGGGCCTCTCGCTCGGTTACGTGAACGGTCCCTTGACCTTGCGCCTGGCGCGTCAGAGCCGGGGCGGCGAACCGGGCAAGGCGAATGTCAATAACACCATTTTGGCTGGCAATTACAACTTTGGTCTGGCCACGGCCTTTGCCGGTTACGGTAGCAACACGGGCGAGGGCAGTTCCATGTTCTTTGCCGAAAATCCCTATGGCGCGCCAGTCGCGCCCACGGTATCGACCGATAGCCGCGACGCCCTTGTCGGGGTGGCAGTGCCGCTGGGCGCCACCACCTTGCTGGCTTCCTTCATTCACAAGGATGACCGCAATGCCGCCAACCGCGATGCGCAGCAACTTGCCATAGGCGCGACCTATGCCTTGTCGAAACGCAGCAAGATCTACCTCGCGTATGCACATATCCGCAACCGCAACGGCGCCGCCTATATGGTGGGTAACGCCACCGAAGTGGGCAGCGGCAACCGCGCCTTGAATATAGGCTTGCGTCACACGTTTTAAATTGAATGCCCAACTGTCCGTTCGCTGCCGAACGGACAGTTGGGCAGCAGAGGAATATAGTAGCCACGCCTTGCAGCTGGCGTGTTACCCTGCATCGTGTGGCGGCTCTCGTTCCGACGCCTTTCACCTCATCCCCTAGCTGACGACTGGAAACCAGGAAGCCTGACCATGTCGAGTCCGCATGCTTTGAAACACAATCCGAATCAAAACCATTTGCTCGCCGCCATGCTCGACGAGGATTTTGCGCGCCTGGCGCCGCATCTGGAGCAAGTGCCCATGCTGCTGGGCGACGTGATCTATGACTCGGGCGACAAGCTGCACCATGTGTATTTTCCCACCACGGCCATCGTCTCGCTGCATTATTTACTGGAAAACGGCGGTTCGTCTGAAATCGCCGGCGTGGGCAATGAAGGCGTGGTCGGCGTGTCGCTGTTCATGGGCGGCGATTCCACGCCCAGCCGCGCCGTGGTGCAGACGGGCGGCATCGGTTTTCGCCTGAAAGCGCATGTGCTGATGGATGAATTCAACCGCTCCGGCCCTGTCATGCGCCTCTTGCTGCGCTATACGCAAGCCCTGATCACGCAAATGTCGCAAACGGCCGTGTGCAACCGTCATCACTCGGTGGAGCAGCAACTGTGCCGCTGGCTCTTGCTGACCATGGACCGCTTGCCGAACCGCGAACTGACCATGACGCAGGAATTGATCGCCAATATGCTGGGCGTGCGCCGCGAAGGCGTGACGGAGGCGGCGGGCCGCTTGCAGGTGCGCGGTTTCATCAGTTACCGGCGCGGCCATATCACCGTGCAGGACCGGGCCGGGCTGGAAGGCCATGTCTGCGAATGTTATGGCGTGGTCAAGAAGGAATTTGCCCGCTTGCTGTCGGATGTGCGGCGCCGCCAGAACACTTGAGCGCCTTGCTCTTTTAACCGTTGTCACCGCTTGGGTTCTACATGCACACAGCTGAAAAAAATCCTGCCAACATACCCTCGCGCTGGCCCATGGCGCTGGCCTTCACCTTCAGCGCCATCGTGCTGCTGGCCGTGGGTCTGCTGGCCTGGCATGACTCGGGCCAGACGGCGATCGTGATCGATGCGCTGGTCTTGCTCTTGCTGCTGCTGTTGATCGCGCTGTACCGGCGCACGGTCGCGGCAGGCTTGCCGCGCCAGGTATTGAAGGCGGGCGCCTTGCAGGATGCGATTTTTAACAGCGCCAATTTTTCCTGCATCGCCACCGATGCGCAGGGCGTGATCCAGATATTCAACGTCGGCGCCGAACGCATGCTGGGCTATCAGGCCAGTGAGTTGGTCGACAAGCTGACGCCGGCCAGTATTTCCGACGCCCAGGAAATCATCGCGCGCGCGCAGGCGCTGAGCCTTGAACTCGATACGCCGATCACGCCGGGCGTGGAAGCGCTGGTATTCAAGGCCAAGCGCGGCATCGAAGATATCTATGAGCTGACCTACATCCGCAAGGATGGCAGCCGCTTTCCCGCCATGCTATCCGTGACGGCCTTGCGCGATGCGCAAAGCAAGGTGATCGGCTATCTGCTGATCGGCACCGACAATACGGCCCGCAAGCAGGACGAGGCGGAACAGGCATTGCTGGACCAGCGCCTGCAAGAGCAGCAACAGTACACGCGTTCGCTGGTCGAATCGAACAATGCGGAACTGGAAAAGGCCCGCCAGGTGGCGGAAAAGGCCAACCGCGCCAAGTCCGAATTTTTGTCCAGCATGAGCCATGAATTGCGCACGCCGCTGAACGCCGTGCTGGGCTTTGCACAGCTGATGGCATCCGATGTGCCGCCGCCGACCGTGCCGCAGCAGCGCTCCCTGGACCAGATACTCAAGGGCGGCTGGTATCTGCTGCGCCTGATTAATGAAATTCTCGACCTGGCCATGATCGAGTCGGGCAAGGTCACCATGTCGGAAGAGGCGATGTCGCTGCTCGACGTGCTGCAGGATTGCCAGGCGATGATCGCGCCGCAGGCGGAAAAGCGCGGCATCAATATGTATTTCCCCCGCTGCGGCAAGGCTTTTTATGTGCATGCCGACCGCACGCGGGTCAAGCAGGTGATGATCAATCTGCTGTCGAATGCGATCAAGTACAACCAGGGCGGCGGCAGCGTGCGCGTCGAATGCCGCCAGCGCGGCAACCGCGTGCGCGCCAGCGTGACCGATAGCGGCGCTGGCCTCAGCACTGAACAGATGGCGCAGCTGTTCCAGCCCTTCAACCGCCTGGGCCAGGAAAGCGGGACGGAAGAGGGCACGGGCATCGGCCTGGTCGTCACGCGTCAATTGGTCGAATTGATGGGCGGCGAGATCGGCGTCGACAGCACGGTCGGTGTGGGCACTACTTTCTGGGTCGAGTTCAAGGCCTCGAGTGCGCCCGAGCTGGTGCTGGGCCAGGGCGAAGTACTGCCCGTGGTACAGGAAGACCAGGAAACCCAGCGCACCTTGCTGTACGTGGAAGACAATCCGGCCAACCTGGCGCTGGTCGAGCAATTGATCGCGCGCCGCAGCGACTTGAAACTGCTGACGGCCATCGATGCGCACCTGGGCATGGATTTGGCGCGCACCTATCAGCCAGACATCATCCTGATGGATATCAACTTGCCTGGCCTGAGCGGTTTTGGCGCCTTGCGCCTGCTGCACGACGATCCGTTGACCAGCCATATTCCCGTCATGGCGCTGTCGGCCAACGCAGTGCCGCGCGACATAGAAAAAGGCCTGGAAGCGGGTTTCTTCCGCTATCTGACCAAACCGATCAAAGTGGCAGAGTTCATGGATGCGCTGGACGTAGCCCTGCACCACGCGGCCGCCCACGGCCTGGCCGACGACATTCACGCACTACGCTGATTCAGCATTTTTTAGGAACACACCATGTTGCAAGCTACCGAGATTTTGAACGCCAGCATCCTCGTCGTCGATGACCAGGAAGCCAATGTCATGCTGCTCGAGCAGATGCTGCGCAATGCCGGCTATAGCCGCATCAGTTCCACCATGGACCCGCAAGCCGTGCGCGCGCTGCACCAGGAACACCGCTACGACTTGATCCTGCTCGATTTGCAGATGCCTGAAATGGACGGCTTCGAAGTGATGGAAGGCTTGCGCGACATCGAGGCGGGCAGTTATCTGCCGGTGCTGGTGATCACCGCCCAGCCGGGCCACAAGCTGCGCGCGCTGCAGGCGGGC
This sequence comes from Janthinobacterium silvisoli, assembly GCF_014200725.1. Taxonomy (GTDB): domain Bacteria; phylum Pseudomonadota; class Gammaproteobacteria; order Burkholderiales; family Burkholderiaceae_D; genus Janthinobacterium. Next base: position 157,432 of record NZ_JACHCL010000005.1, on the reverse strand, counting down.
GCCAAGGATTTCGTCAGCAAGCCCTTCGACCTGGTGGAAGTGAAAACGCGCATCCACAATATGCTGGAAGTGCGGCTGCTGTACCAGAAACTCAATGACTACAGCAAGTCGCTGGAACTGATGGTCGATGAGCGCACGGCGGAATTGCGCGCCAGCGAAGCGCGCTTCCAGCGCTTCACGGAATTGTCGTCGGACTGGTACTGGGAGCAGGATGCACACGGTAATCTGACGCGCTTTTCCGGTCCCGTGGCCGAGATGCTGGGCATCGGCAGCGCCGAGGAACCGCAGCGCTGGAATGCCGATGAGCGGGCTATGCTCGACGCCAAGATCGCCGCGCGCGAACCGTTTCTCGACTTTATCTATAGCCGCAGCAACCCTGACGGCAGCATGCAGTACCTGCAAGTCAGTGGCGAACCGATGTTTGACAATGGCAGCCGCTTTATCGGCTACCGCGGCATCGGGCTTGATGTGAGCGAGCGCCTGCGTTTGCGGCACGCCTGATGTAGACTGTGCCTTGTGTGTATTCATTAACAAGGAGTGATCATGGCTGAAAAATCGCCTCCCAAATACTGGTTCCCCGCCAAGAGCTACGGCATGGGCTGGGGCTTGCCCATCGCCTGGCAGGGCTGGCTGGTGTTCCTCGCTGCGCTGCTGCTGTTCGCCTGCGGCGCCTTTCTGTTTCCGCCACAGGAATCACTGGTGGCTTACATCGTGTACGAAGTGGCCGTCTTTGCCCTGTTGATCGGTATCTGCGCGCGCAAGGGTGAACCGACGCGCTGGCAATGGGGCAAGAAGAAATAGCCCTCACTTTGTTTGAAAGACGCTGTAGTTAAAGCGTATAATTGCTCCGCTGCCGCAAGGCGGCAAACGCTAGGGGTCCTGCCTTGACTGTGGAAACACGGTGAAGCGCGGGTGAGAAATACCCTCCGAACCTGATCTGGATAATGCCAGCGAAGGGAAGCTTTAGGATGCTGCACACCCGCCTGATTGTTTGTTTGATTCATTCATTGAGCGCGCGCTGGGTACATCCGAACCTCCTTAGCTGGCTCCAGGCTTTAAACAGTCTAGCCAAGGAGCCAAAATGAACGCCAATCCGAAATTCCTTTCCGCCACCGCCACGGTGGACCAAGCCGCCATCGCGCCGCTACCGAATTCACGCAAGATCTATGTCGAAGGCAGCCGCCCCGACATCCGCGTGCCCATGCGCGAAATCAGCCAGTCCGATACGGAAGCCTCGTTCGGCGGCGAGAAAAACCCGCCGATCTACGTCTACGATACCTCCGGCCCGTACACTGACCCTGATGTACAGATCGATATCCGCTCGGGCCTGGACACACCGCGCCTGCCGTGGATATTAGAACGGGGCGACACGGAAGAATTGCCCGGTCCGACCTCGGAATACGGTATCGCGCGCCTGGCCGACCCCAAGCTGGCCGAGCTGCGTTTCAATCTGCACCGCAAGCCGCGCCGCGCCATCGCCGGCAAGAATGTCACGCAGATGCACTATGCGCGCCAAGGCATCATCACGCCGGAAATGGAATTCGTCGCCATCCGCGAAAACATGCGCCGCCAGGAGTATCTGCGCGAGCTGCGCGCCTCTGGCGCCATGGGCGAACGCCTGGCCGAGCTGATGGGCCGCCAGCATGCTGGCCAGTCTTTTGGCGCCAGCATCCCGGCCGAGATCACGCCCGAATTCGTGCGCGAGGAAATCGCCCGCGGCCGCGCCATCATCCCCGCCAATATCAACCACTCTGAAGTCGAACCGATGATCATCGGCCGCAATTTCCTCGTCAAGATCAACGCCAATATCGGCAATTCGGCCGTCACCTCCTCGATCGGCGAAGAGGTGGAAAAAATGACCTGGGCCATACGCTGGGGCGGCGATAATGTGATGGACCTGTCGACCGGCAAGCATATCCACGAGACGCGTGAATGGATCATCCGTAACAGCCCCGTACCGATCGGCACCGTCCCGATTTACCAGGCGCTGGAAAAGGTCAACGGCAAGGCCGAAGACCTGACCTGGGAGATTTTCCGCGACACCCTGATCGAGCAGGCAGAGCAGGGCGTCGATTATTTCACCATCCACGCGGGCGTGCTGCTGCGCTATGTGCCGATGACAGCCAAGCGCCTGACCGGCATCGTCTCGCGCGGCGGCTCCATCATGGCCAAGTGGTGTTTGGCGCACCACCAGGAATCGTTTTTGTACACGCACTTCGAAGAGATTTGCGAAATCATGAAGGCGTATGACGTATCGTTTTCGCTGGGCGATGGCTTGCGCCCCGGTTCCATCTACGACGCCAACGATGAAGCGCAACTGGGAGAGTTGAAAACCCTGGGCGAGCTGACGCAGATCGCCTGGAAACACGACGTGCAAGTGATGATCGAAGGCCCGGGCCACGTACCGATGCAGCTGATCAAGGAGAATATGGACTTGCAGCTGGAGCAGTGCGGCGAAGCGCCGTTCTACACCCTGGGACCATTGACCACCGATATCGCGCCCGGCTATGACCATATTACTTCGGGCATCGGCGCGGCCATGATAGGCTGGTATGGCACGGCCATGCTGTGCTACGTGACGCCGAAGGAGCACCTGGGCTTGCCGAACAAGGCCGACGTCAAGGACGGCATCATCACCTATAAGATCGCTGCGCATGCGGCCGACCTGGCGAAAGGCCATCCGGGCGCGCAGATCCGCGACAACGCCTTGTCCAAGGCGCGCTTTGAATTCCGCTGGGACGACCAGTTCAATATCGGCCTGGACCCGGACAAGGCGCGCGAATTCCACGACGAAACCCTGCCCAAGGATTCTGCCAAGGTGGCGCATTTCTGCTCCATGTGCGGCCCGCATTTCTGTTCGATGAAGATCACGCAGGAAGTGCGCGAGTACGCGGCCGGCATCGGCATCTCGGACGATGCGGCGCTGAAAAAAGGCATGGAAGTGAAAGCCATCGAATTCGTCAAGAACGGCGCCGAGCTGTATCGCAAGGTCTGAATCAGGAGGCACTGCAATGATAGAGATCGTCTTGAACGGCGCACCGCATCAGGTGCCGCCGGGACTAACCCTGGACCAGTTGATCGCCACCTTGTCGCTGGAAAACCAGGCGCTGGCGCTGGCCGTCAACCGCAGCGTCGTGCCGCGCAAAGTGTGGCCTGACAGAGTCCTGGAAACCCGGGATCAAGTGGAAATCGTACGCGCCATCGGTGGCGGCTGAAAGAATAAGGAAGAACACATGAATACGGAAACACAGAACGACCTGCTGACCATCGCAGGCAAGCAGTATCAATCGCGTTTGCTGGTGGGTAGCGGCAAATACCGGGACTTGCCGCAGACGCGCGAGGCCACCGATGCGGCCGAAGCGGAAATCATCACCGTGGCGATACGCCGCGTGAATATCGGCCAGGACCCGCACGCACCCAGCCTGCTCGACTTCGTGCCGCCCGACCGCTACACGATCTTGCCCAATACGGCCGGCTGCTACACGGCCAAGGACGCCGTCTACACCTTGCAGTTGGCGCGCGAGCTGCTGGGTGGGCGCAATCTGGTCAAGCTCGAAGTGCTGGGCGATGAAAAGACCCTGTTCCCGCATATGCCGGAAACCCTGGTCGCGGCCGAAGCGCTGGTCAAGGATGGTTTTGACGTGATGGTGTACTGCAGCGATGACCCTATCCAGGCGAAAATCCTGGAAGACATCGGCTGCGTGGCCGTGATGCCGCTGGCCTCCCTGATCGGCTCGGGCATGGGTATTCTGAATCCGTGGAATCTGTCGCTGATCATCGAGCAGGCCAGGGTGCCGGTGCTGGTCGACGCGGGCGTGGGTACGGCGTCGGACGCGGCGATTGCCATGGAACTCGGTTGCGATGGCGTGCTGATGAACACTGCCATTGCCGGTGCGCGCGATCCCGTGCGCATGGCCCGCGCCATGAAGCTGGCCGTGCGGGCAGGGCGCGAGGCGTTTTTGGCGGGACGGATGCCGAAGAAATTTGCGGCCTCGCCGTCGTCGCCGATGGCGGGCCGCCTGGCGTGATGGCCGCTAGCCGCAAGACGGTACTGGTGTTTGCCGGCGTCGACCCTTCGGGCGGCGCCGGCATCGCCGCCGATATCCTCGCCATCGCGGCGCAGGGCGCACATGCGCTGCCGGTGATCACAGCCCTGACCGTGCAGGACAACGACCGTGTGTATGGCGTCGAACCGGTGGCGCCCGAGTTGTTGCGGCGCCAGGCGCAGGTCTTGATAGACAAAATGGTCATCCACGCCGTGAAGATCGGCATTCCCGGCAGCGCGGCCAATGCGCGCGTGGTCGCCGAACTGATCGCCCAATTGCGCCAGCGCCAGCCGGGCTTGGCCGTGGTGCTGGACCCGGTGCTGGCCAGCGGCCATGGAGACGTGCTCAGCCGCGATGATGCGGTGCAGGCACTCTCTCCCTTGCTGCCCATCACTACCGTGTTAGTACCGAATGGACCGGAAGCCTTGAGCCTCAGCGGGCAGCTTGCGGTGGCGGACCAGGCCGCTTTTTTACAGGCGCAAGGCTGTCAGCATGTGCTGGTGACGGGCGGGCATGGCGAGGGCGAGGTGGTCGTCAACCGCTGGTTTGAAGGAGGCGCCATGTGCCGCGCCTGGGCCTGGCCCAGGCTGCCAGGCGAATTTCATGGCAGCGGCTGCACCCTGGCCGCCGCCATCGCGGCGCGGCTGGCGCAGGGGCAGGCTATGGACGATGCACTCGATGGCGCGCAAAGCTATTGCCATGCTGCTTTGGCTGGTGCTTATGCCGTGGCGGCGGGGCAGGCCATGCCGCAGCGGCTCAACTATCTACAGGAGAAATAATGCGTGGACTGTATCTGGTCACCCCCAATTGGGATGACACTGAAAAATTGCTGGAGGTGAGCGAACAAGCCTTGCGTACCGGCGTGGCGCTGCTGCAGTACCGCCACAAGAACGCTGATGCGGGGCAGCGGCGCGAGCAGGCGGGCGCCTTGCTGGCGCTGGCGCGCAAGTACCGGGTACCCTTTATCATCAATGATTTCGTCGAGCTATGTGAAGAGCTCGATGCAGATGGCGTGCACGTGGGCGGCACCGACGCTTCGGTGGCGCAGGTGCGGGCGCAGCTGGGCGCTGGCAAGATCGTGGGCGCCTCGTGTTATGGCGACCTGGCGCTGGCCCATGCGGCGCAAAAGGGTCGCGCCAGTTATGTGGCCTTTGGCGGCTTTTACCCGTCGCTGGTGAAAAAATATGCGGTCACGACCGATCCCGATATCGTCTTGCAAGCCAGGCGCGAGATCGCCTTGCCATGCGTGGTGATCGGCGGCATGACGCCGATCAATGCGGCCCCGCTGACTGCGCGCGGCGCCGATATGGTGGCGGCCATCAGCAGCGTGTACCAGGCGGACGATCCTATTGTTGCAGTGGGGCAATTCAATCGCTTGTTTAGCGCTTGAAATCACCGCGTGACCATTGCTGCGGAGCGGCGGTTTTTGCAGATAATCGGCATATAATAAGGACATCATTCATTACCGAGGTTTCTTTACCCATGAGTCAGCCAGCCGCCGCGAAACGCCTTATCCTGATCGTTGACGATGACCAGCTCCTGTTGGAATTCCTTGGCGAAGTCCTGCGTCATGCCGGTTATGAAACGGCGCTGGCCAATTCGGCCGAAGTGGCGCTGCAATTGATCGCCCAGCGCGAGCCTGACCTGGCCCTGCTCGACATCCATATGCCCGGCATGTCCGGCCTGGAACTGGCCAAGCGCCTGCATGGCGAAACGGCCGTACCCTTCATGTTCCTGTCCGGTAGCGGCGACAGCGAATCGGGCAAGCAGGCGGCCGCTTACGGCGCCGTCGGTTATGTGGTGAAACCGGTCGATGAAGGCCGCTTGATGCCGGCGTTTGAAGCGGGTCTGGCGCGCGCGGACGATATCCGCCAGCTGCGCCGCACGGAATTGAACCTGAATGCGGCGCTGGCAGCTGGCCGCGAAACCAGCCTGGCGGTGGGCCTCTTGATGGGCAAGTTCCAGACCGACCGCAACACGGCGTTCGAAGTGCTGCGCGACCATGCCCGTTCCAGCCGCCGCAAGATCAATGAGATTGCCAACCAGCTGCTGCTGGCCGAGGAAACCCTGAACGGCTTGCATGGCGCTTTTTTGAACCGCGCCAAGACCAAGTAAGTCTGCTGCATGGGCGCCTGCCATGCGTGCCCGTTTGCTATCATGCGGGGATGTGGCGTGTTTTAGTTAAGTTCAAGCGCCCGATCCCATCACCGACAGGACAGACATGAAAACCAAAGCAGCAGTGGCATGGAAGGCGGGCGCGCCTTTGACGATCGAGGAAGTGGACCTGGCCGGTCCGCGCGAAGGCGAAGTACTGGTGGAAATCAAGGCCACCGGCATTTGCCATACCGATTACTACACACTCTCGGGCGCCGACCCGGAAGGTATCTTCCCCGCCATCCTGGGCCATGAAGGCGCCGGCGTGGTGGTTGACGTGGGCCCTGGCGTGAAAAGCCTGAAAAAAGATGATCACGTCATCCCGCTGTACACGCCCGAATGCCGCCAGTGCAAATTCTGCCTGTCGCAAAAGACCAATCTGTGCCAGTCGATCCGCTCCACGCAAGGCCGTGGTTTGATGCCGGATGCGACTTCGCGGTTTTCCATCGACGGCAAGCCCATTTTCCATTACATGGGCACCTCGACGTTTTCCAACTACATCGTGGTGCCGGAAATCGCGCTGGCGAAGATACGCTCCGACGCACCGTTCGACAAGGTTTGCTACATCGGTTGCGGCGTGACCACCGGCGTGGGCGCCGTGCTGTTTACGGCCAAGGTGGAAGCGGGCGCCAATGTGGTGGTGTTCGGCCTGGGCGGCATCGGCTTGAACGTGATCCAGGCTGCCAAGATGGTGGGCGCCGATAAAATCATCGGCGTCGACATCAACCCGGCGCGCCAGGAAATCGCCCGCAAGTTCGGCATGACGCATTTCGTCAACGCCAATGAAGTGGAAAACGTGGTCGACACGATTATCCAGCTGACCGATGGCGGTGCCGACTACAGCTTCGAGTGCATCGGCAATACCACCACCATGCGCCAGTCGCTCGAGTGCTGCCACAAGGGCTGGGGCCAGTCCATTATTATCGGCGTGGCGGCGGCCGGCCAGGAAATCTCGACCCGCCCATTCCAGCTGGTGACGGGACGCGTGTGGAAGGGTTCGGCTTTCGGCGGCGCGCGCGGCCGCACGGACGTGCCGAAGATCGTCGACTGGTATATGGAAGGCAAACTCAATATCGATGACCTGATCACGCACCGCTTGAAACTCGATGATATCAACCAGGGCTTTGATTTGATGAAGAGCGGTGAATCGATACGCTCCGTCGTACTGTATTAAGACTGTATCAAGCTACGCCGTACCACGGCGTTTTTGCGGAGACCTCGGGTCTCCGTTTTTTTATCTGCTTGCTATCCGTCGCGCCAGCATGCAGTTCAGTCCTTTGTTTTGACGCTTCGTCGCGTGGCGCTCGATGTGCATGTTTGCTTGCGTTATCTTGTCCATGCCGTACCACGGCACTTTCCGCGGAGGGCTCCCACCTCCGCTTTTTTTTGCCTGGACGATTTGCCATCCATCGCATGAACATGCCGTCCAGCCATCCGTTTTGACCTTCCATCGCGCACTGCTGGAGATGCATGCCATCCAGCGCTACAGTCCAGGCTCTATCACTTTTTAACGAGGCAGCCATGAGCACTCCCCACCGTTTGATCCTCAGCCTGGCCGGCATCCTTATCAGCGGCAGCGTGCTGGCCGTGCAGCCGCCGGAGCCACCCCAGCCTGCTGTCGCGCCTGCAGCGGCCAGTACACGGGTCAACTATTCCACGAACACAGGCGGTGAGGGCTATGCACTGGTCGATGGCGGCAAAGACAGCATCACCATGGTGGGTAGCAATCTTGATGGCGAGCAGGTCAAACGTTTGAAAAGCTCGGTCAAGGGATCGTTCCTGTGGTTCCGCGATCAGGGCAAGGCATATCTGCTGCAAGATCCTGCCCTGTTGGCCAGGATTGATGCGGCTTGGCAGCCTACGCAGGAACTCGGCAAACAAATGAGCAGTCTGGGCAAGCAAATGGGGGCTCAGGGCAAGAGCATGGGCGCTTTGGGCAAGCAGATGAGTGCACAGGGCCGCAATCAATCGGCCGCAGCGCGCACCGAGAGCGAGCAGATGAATGCACTGGGCCGCCAGCAAGGGGACGTGGGGCGTCAACTGGGGCAGGCCTCACGCCGCCAGGCGCTGGCCAGCAGCGATAGCGAGCGTGCAGCGGCCGACCGCGAGGTGGAGAAATTGCAGGCAAAGATGGAAAGCCTGCAAGACCAGATGGAGCAGCACGGCGACCGCCTTGCCGCGATCCATGACCGCGATGCTGCCTCGATGCAAGCCTTGTCGCAGCAAATGAAGGAAAACGGCAAACCCATGGATGCGTTGGGCAAGCAGATGCAGACGCTGGGCAAGCAGCAAGAGCAAGCGTCGAAGGCAGCTGACAAGGCGACCCGCGCCATTATCGAAGAAGCTTTGCGCAGTGGCAAAGCCAGGCCTGTCTGATATCCTGGCTTGCCTGACGCATATGTCTAGGGGACACGGTGTTTTTGATCTGGCTGCTAATATCTTCAAGCAACTGTAATCGATAGATGTTTCACCAGCCAATCACACCGTATTACCTGGACTTGCCATGCTTAACATATTAAAAAGTGTTTTTGCCGAAAAGAAAGCGGCGCCGCCGAAAGACACTGCTGCCGATGACCGTATTCTTTTGAATGCCTATTGTTCCAACGGCGATCCGCCGACTATGACTTTCCCGCACGACTTGCTGGGCGACCGCGATCATGGCGATCCCGAACTCGGCAAGCACCTCGACGGTTTTATGGGCTATGTGCAAAGCCGTGGCGATGGCGCGATGACCCGCACGCGCTACCACCTGTTGCGCCACATACAAAAAGTGCGGCGCCATGTCAGCGTGGTAGTGCCGGCCGAACACCTGGCCGCTTTCCATGCCTGGGCGCTAGAGGCGAATGCCATCCTGTTCCTGCAAAATGGCAATATCCACGATCCGGCCGGCTTGCTGTTGCAGGCGTCCGATGGTGCGCAGGAAGATCCGGCGGCGCAAATACCTTATCCCCAGGAAGCGTTTGAGCGCAAAGCCCGCACGGACCGCTTGCTGGCGGAACGGGCTATCCATGTGCCGTCCAGCCTGCCACCGGTGATAGCCGTGCCGGAAGTGAGCTTGCGTAGTCCGCAAGAGGTCGCCGCGCGCGTGCTGGCGTTGTTTGCCGTGGCCTTGCGCGCCGAATTCCTGTCCGAGCATAAAGACTTGTCGCTTGACGAAATCGGCACGCGCTTGCCGCTGGCGCTGGCCGCCGCCACGCCGCGCGAGCTGGCCTTCCTGCAGGAGGCAACGCCGGCAGCGCAAGACCTGGCCCAGTTCGGCTGGCGCTACGAAGGCGTCAATCTGCTGGCCTGGGCGATTGGCTTGATCGACAAGCTGCCATTTCCGGATGCAATCTGCGACGTCGGTCACCTGGCCAGCCTGGTGCTCGATGCCGATGCTGAAGAATTGATCAGTCGCGCGGTATTGCGCCCGGCGGCCGAATTGATCGATGCCCTGGACCTGCATTACCGCTTGCATTGGGCCGTCAGGCAAGCCGATATCGATGGCAAGAATGCACCGGACGGCGTGATTCCTGGCGTGGTGCTGGAACGGCATCATGCGCTGAACTGGCTGGCCCGCTTTGAAAATGCGGACTGGGACGACGTCGATACCCCGACCTGATCGCCAAGGGTAAGCGCCTCAGCACCTCAGCACCTCAGCACCTAAGCGGCGCCGCGCTGGTGTCATTACGCTATGCTGGGGGCATGAGCAGTCAAGATGGGAGTGCCCAGCATGATGTCCCCGACCACGATAGCAGCGCAGCCCGCTTCCCTTTGCACGGTCGCTGCGCGCCCCTGGGTGCTGGCCGCCACGATACTCGCGTCGAGCATGGTGTTTATCGATGGCACGGTGGTGAATGTGGCCTTGCCGGCGTTGCAGCAAGAATTCAAGGCCAGCGCCAGTAACGTGCAATGGGTGGTGGAATCGTATGCATTGTTCCTGGCGGCATTGTTGCTGGTGGGCGGCACGGCTGGCGACCGTTATGGCCGGCGCCGCGTGTTTGGCCTGGGCGTGATGGTGTTTGCCGCTGCATCGGTCTGCTGTGGGCTGAGCGGCAGCGTGGGCCAACTGGTCGTTGCCCGCGCCGTGCAAGGCATCGGTGGCGCTTTGCTGGTGCCGGGCAGCCTGGCCTTGATCAGCGCTTCGTTTCCGGAAAACCAGCGCGGCAAGGCGATCGGCACCTGGTCTGGCTATACGGCCATCACGGCGGCTATCGGGCCGGTGCTGGGCGGTTTCCTGATCGAACATTTTTCCTGGCGCTGGGCTTTCCTGATCAATATCCCGCTGGTCTTGCTGATCTTGCCGCTGACCTGGCGTTATGTGCCGGAAAGCAGTGATCCGAACGCGCCTGCCCGCCTCGACTGGACGGGTGCGGCCTTGGCCAGCGCCGGGCTGGCCAGCCTGGTGTACGGCTTGATCGCTTCGTCGAACCAGGGCTGGGGTGATGCTGGCGTACTGGCGGCGTTGGGTGCTGCACTGGTGCTGCTGGCCGCTTTTGTCATGGTCGAACTACGCCATCCGGCGCCCATGTTGCCGATGCGCTTGTTCCGTTCGCGTGATTTCAGCGGCGCCAATCTGCTGACCTTGCTGCTATATGCGGCGCTCGGTGGCGGCCTGTATTTCTTTCCTCTTAATTTGATCCAGGTACAAGGCTATTCGGCGCTGGCGGCGGGCGCCGCCTTGCTGCCCTTTGTCTTGCTGATGTTTTTCCTGTCGCGCTGGAGCGGCGGACTGGTCGACCGTTACGGCGCCAAGTTGCCGCTGGTACTGGGCCCGGCGATTGCGGCGCTCGGGTTTGCCTTATTCGCGCTGCCCGGTATAGACGGCAGTTACTGGACCACCTATTTTCCGGCGGTATTGATACTGGGCCTGGGCATGTCGGTCGCCGTGGCGCCGCTGACGACGACGGTGATGAATGCGCTGGACGCCAGCCTGGCCGGCGTTGCTTCCGGTATTAACAATGCCGTGTCGCGCGTGGCGGCCTTGCTGGCGATCGCCGTGTTCGGCATTGTCATGGCGCTGGTGTTCAATGGCGTATTGGACAGCCACCTGAGCACGGTAGTAGCAAAGCCGGCCGTGATCGAACAGGTGCGGGCGCAGCGGGCACGGATGGCGGCCATTGAATTGCCGGCACACACCAGTGCCGAGGACGCGGCCGCACTGAAACATGTTATTGATCTATCGTATGTGGCCGGTTTTCGCTGGGTGATGTGGCTATCGGCCGGGCTGGCGCTGGCCAGCGCCCTGTGCGCCTGGCACTTGATCGGCAATAAAGACGCGGGCAGGAAAAAATCCTGAGCGGCGTGCCGGTATAATCACGGCATGCAAAATCTTCTTCACAACCTGAACCCTGAACAATTGGCCGCCGTCACCTTGCCGGCGCAACATGCTTTGATCCTGGCAGGCGCCGGCTCGGGCAAGACCCGCGTGCTGACCACCCGCATCGCTTGGCTGATCCAGACCCAGCAAGTGTCGCCGCCCGGTATCCTGGCCGTGACTTTTACGAATAAAGCGGCCAAGGAAATGCTGACGCGCTTGTCGGCCATGTTGCCGATCAATACGCGCGGCATGTGGATCGGTACTTTCCACGGCCTGTGCAACCGCTTGCTGCGCACGCATTACCGCGATGCAGCGTTACCGCAAACCTTCCAGATTCTCGATTCGCAGGATCAGTTATCGGTGATCAAGCGCTTGCTGAAGGCGAACAATATCGATGATGAAAAATTCCCGCCGAAGACGGTGATGTATTTCATCAACAATGCCAAGGACCAGGGCTTGCGTGCCAGCGACGTGGAAGCGTATGACGCACACGAACGCAAGATGGTGGAGCTGTATCAACTCTACGATGACCAGTGCCAGCGTGAAGGCGTAGTCGATTTTGCGGAATTGCTGTTGCGCACCTATGAATTGCTGAGCCGCAACCAGCCGCTGCGTGAACACTATCAGGCGCGTTTCCGGCACATCCTGGTCGACGAGTTCCAGGATACCAATAATCTGCAATATAACTGGCTCAAATTGCTGGCTGGCCATGGCAGCCGCGATGGCGGCGCGCTATTTGCCGTCGGCGACGATGACCAGAGTATCTATGCTTTCCGTGGCGCCAACGTTGGAAATATGAGCGCCTTCGAGCATGAGTTCCAGGTGCAGAACTTGATCAAGCTCGAGCAGAACTACCGCTCGCATGGTCACATCCTCGATAGTGCCAACTTGCTGATCGCTAATAATAGCAAGCGCCTGGGCAAGAATCTGCGCACGGATGCGGGCCATGGCGAGCAGGTGCGCGTGTATGAAGCCAGTTCCGATTTGCAGGAAGCGCAGTGGATCATTGAAGAATCGAAAAGCCTGATCGCCGATGGCGCCTCGCGCAGTGAAATCGCTATTTTGTACCGCTCGAATGCGCAATCGCGCGTGATTGAACATGCGCTGTTTTCGGCCGGCATGCCGTATCACGTGTATGGCGGCCTGCGTTATTTCCAGCGCGCCGAGGTCAAGCACGCAATTGCTTACTTGCAATTGATGGATAACCCGCACAATGATTCGGCTTTCTTGCGTGTAGTGAACTTCCCCACGCGCGGCATCGGTGCGCGCTCGATCGAGCAATTGCAGGCGGCCTCCGAACAGTATGGCATTTCGCTGTACGCTTCCGTACCGTATGTATCGGGCAAGGCAGGCAGTTCGCTGGCTGGTTTCGTCAAGCTGATCGAAGGCGTGCGTTTTGAAACGCAGCAATTGTCCCTGCCGGAAATGGTGCGCGTGGTGCTCGAAGCGAGTACCTTGCTGCAGCATTATCAGAATGAAAAAGAAGGCGCCGACCGCATCGAAAACCTGGAGCAAATGGTCAGTGCTGCCAGCCAGTTTATCTCCGAAGAAGGTTTTGGCCAGGGCGCACCAGCCCATCTGGGACCGGCCGCGCAGGCGCAATCGGGTGCACCCGTGCTCAACCAGGATGGTATCGAAATTCTGGACGCCGATGCGCCATTGCCAGCCGTGATGTCGCCGCTGTCCGCCTTTTTGTCGCACGCTTCGCTGGAGGCGGGTGACAACCAGGCCCAGGCGGGCCAGGATGCCTTGCAAATGATGACGGTACACTCGGCAAAGGGCCTGGAATTCGACAACGTGTTCATCACGGGCCTGGAAGAGGGATTATTTCCGCACGAAAGCAGTTCCAAGGAAGATGGCGGCGTGGAGGAAGAGCGCCGTTTGATGTACGTGGCCATTACGCGCGCGCGCAAGCGTTTATACATGAGCTTCTCGCAAACGCGCATGCTGCACGGCCAGACCCGCTACAACATGAAATCGCGTTTCTTCGATGAATTGCCGGAAGAATCGTTGAAGTGGCTGTCGCCGAAAGTGCAGGCCAACTGGTTCGGCAACCGCAAATCGGCCTGGGATGAAGTCCCGCGCACGGTGGGCAGCCTGGGCACGGACAATGCGATTGCGCAAAAGATCGTGCAAAAATCAGCCGGTCCGGGCTGGCGCATCGGTGAATCGGTGGCCCACGCCAAGTTCGGCGAAGGCGTGATCGTCAATATCGAAGGCGGCGGTGGCAATGCCCGCGCCCAGATCAACTTCGGCCAGCACGGCATGAAGGTGCTGGACCTAGGCATTGCCAAGCTGGAAAAGCTGGGAAGATAGTATTCACGGCCATAAAAAAGGGGCAGCCTGCAAAGGCTGCCCCTTTTTATATGTGGGTATCTATGACATCACTCTTCCGGCTTTTCCAGCGATACCTTCTTGCTCTCATCCACCGGCAAACCAAAAATCTGCCGGTAGGCCGCATAAAACGAGCAGTGCATGACGACTGTCAAAATCATCGACAGTGGCATCATCAGTTGCACGCCCATCCCGCGGCCGGCGATCAGGAACAGCAGCTGGCTGGTGACCATGCTGATGGCGAACCAGCTGGCGCCAAACACGAGGAAGGCAGACAGCGAGCGCCAGACGGCGAAAAAGCTGAAGAACAGCGATTTTCCCAGGCTGACTTTTTTCCAGTAGATCAGCGGCGCAGCAAAGCAAAATGCCATGGCGGCTGGCACATACAGTGCGATGGTCAGCAGCAGGGAGGCGCCCATATTCGAGTTGCGGATGACATCCTCGGCCGTTTCCTTGTTCAACTGGCCCGTTAGCAACTGCCACAAGGCGCCGCCATCGACCAGCGATGAAGCGCCGATGGCAACGATGGCCATGATGATATACAGTACGCCCAGCGCGAACAGCACCGGGAAGACAGGCTTGCGGAAGCCAGACAACAGCAGGCTGGGCAAGACGCGCTTGCCCTGGTCGATATGCAGGCAACCTTGCACGAAGGCTACCGAGAAGACGGGCACGAGTATCACGGGCAGCAATTGGCCCAGCAGGGGAATGATGCTGACGGCCAGCATGCAAAACATATAGCCGAGAAACAGCATCGACATGCCGCCGGGTTGCTTGCGAAACAGGGCGAAACCCTGTTTCACCCATGACCAGCCTGTACTTGCAGGTAATTTTTCCATTTTTTAAAACAATTCAGGGGCAGGTGTGGCGATACGTTCGCGCAGAATGCGTTCGAAATGTGCCGGATCGTGCGGGGTCAGCATTTCCGCTTCGCGCGGCTGATAATAATCATACAAACGCGACAGCCAGAAACGCAGCGCGGCGGCGCGCAGCATCGGTTGCCATGCCGCGTGTTCTTCGGTCGTGAACGGCCGTATGGCCTGGTAGGCGTCGAGCAGGGCGCGCACTCGTGCCTGGTCGAGCACGCCCGTATCCAGGTCGATGCACCAGTCGTTGACGGTGACGGCCACGTCGAACAGCCAAGTGTCGCAACCGGCAAAATAAAAGTCGAAAAAGCCCGTCAGCTGTTCACCGTCAAACATGACATTGTTGCGGAACAGGTCGGCGTGCACGGGGCCGCGTGGGATGGCTTTGTAGGTGTCGCAAGCAGCAAAGGCATCCTGGAAGTGTATTTCCGAACGTAGCAAGTGCGCCTTGTCGGTATCCAGATGAGGCAGCACCAGCGGCGTGGTGGCGTTCCACCAGTCCAGGCCCCGCAAGTTGGGTTGCTGCAGCGGGAAATCTTGCGCCGCCAGATGCATCTTCGCCAGCATGGCGCCCACGGCCGTGCAATGCACGGGTTGCGGGTCCATCTGCGAGCTGCCATCGAGTTTGCTGACGATGGCGGCCGGTTTGCCTTGCAGGGCTGTCACCAGTTGACCATCGGCATTCGGGATCGGATTAGGCACCAGCACGCCACGTTCTGCCAGGTGGCGCATCAGCTGCAGATAAAACGGCAGTTGTTCAAAGCTCAGGTTCTCGAAGATCGTCAGCACATATTCGCCGCGCTCGGTACTCAAGAAGAAGTTACTGTTTTCGATGCCGGAGGCAATCCCTTTGAGCGCCAGAGGCTTGCCGAGTGGAAACTGTATCGTCCACTGGCCGATATCGTCCAGGTGTAGCGCGGTAAAAACTGCCATGGGAAAGAGGAGGTGTCGTCCAAAAAGTCAAAAAAAGCCTGCTACCCCGCAAATGGGCGGGGCAGGGCAACAGAAGGTGCTGGTTTATTTTGTCGGTTGCGGCGGTTCTGGCGTGGTATCGGCCGCATCGTCGTCGCGCTGTTTCTGCTTTTTCTTGCCCAGGTCAAATTCCAGTACTTTCCATTGCGGACCGCGCAGCTGGCTATTGGTCGGGTCGCCAGGTGTGCCCGGTTTCATGTAATAGGTGCTGCCGCCGGTGCTGACTTTGACTTCGCTGACCACGCCAGCTTCGCGTTTTTCCGTAATTTGTTGACGGGGAGCTACTGGCGCGACGGTAATGGGCGCGTCGCCGACTTCCTCGATCTGTTCCAGCTTCGGTGGTGCATCGCTGGGTTTGGCTGGCGTCTGGGCGCCCGCAATGGCTGAAACTGCCAACAGGGGCAGGGCCAGAATTTGCCAGAATGTGGAGGTACGCATCATGATGGGTTCGCTTCCGTGTGTGGACTGCAGCAGTGCAGTGTTATTCAGTTTATTAAATGCGATGCGATAAATTTGTCTACAGGGCATTGTAACAAACTGGTACGCAATGCTGTTTTAAAACGCTGAAATGGCCGTCAGTTGCCCGCCAGGGTAGGTTTACAACGATAGTATCGCTAAAAACCGGGTGCAGGATGGCCATAAGTGCAGCCCTAAACTCTGCGATAATTGTGTGATATTCCACCCGCCTGCGGCTTTGCGCCATTTTTCTTCCAGCAGGTGCGGCTCACCTTATTTTATTGGCATTATGCAAAATACCCTGCTGTTGGTCGACGGTTCCAGTTATCTTTATCGCGCTTTTCACGCGCTGCCTGACTTGCGCAGCCCGGACGGCTACCCTACAGGCGCCATGCACGGCATGGTCAATATGCTGCGCCGTCTGCGCGCCGACTACCCGGCTGCCTATATCGCTTGCGTGTTCGATGCCAAGGGCAAGACTTTCCGCGATGATATGTATCCGGAATACAAGGCCACGCGGGCATCGATGCCGGACGACTTGCGCCTGCAGATCGAACCGATCCATGAAGCCGTGCGCGCCATGGGCTGGCCCATTTTGATGGTCGAAGGCGTGGAAGCGGACGATGTGATCGGCACCCTGGCCGTGCAGGCAGCGAGCGCCGGCATGGACGTGGTGGTGTCCACCGGCGACAAGGATCTGGCGCAGCTGGTCAATAGCCAGGTGACCCTGATCAATACCATGAGCAATGAAAAGCTTGACGAAGCGGCCGTGCTGGTCAAGTTCGGCGTGCCTCCGAACCGCATCATCGATTATCTGTCGCTGATCGGCGATACGGTCGACAACGTGCCTGGCGTGTCGAAATGCGGTCCGAAGACGGCCGTGAAGTGGCTGACGCAATACGATAGCCTGGAAGGCATCATGGAAAACGCCGCCAAGATCACGGGCGCCGTCGGTGAAAACCTGCGTACTGCCCTGCCATGGCTGCCACAGGCGCGCGCCTTGATCACCGTCAAGACCGATTGCGACCTGGCCGGCCATATGACGACGATTGCCGATTCGCTGCAAGCCAGGGGTGAAGACAAGGAAGCCTTGCTGGCCTTCTTCCAGCGTTATGGTTTCAAGGCCTTGCTGCGCGAGCTGGGCGCCACGCCGCCGCCGATGTCGCCGGTGGGCGCGCCAGCCGCCGCTTCGAACGTAACGGGCGATATGTTTGCCGACGCTGCGCCAGCCCCGGCCGCCGAGTATGAAACGGTGCTGACTGATGAACAGCTCGATAAATGGATAGCCCTGATCGCTGCGGCGCCGCTGACGGCCGTCGATACGGAAACGACGTCGCTGGAACCGATGACGGCGCAAATGGTCGGTATCTCGCTGTCCGTGGCCGAACACGCGGCCTGCTATATTCCGTTGGCCCACGATTATGCGGGTGCGCCGGAACAGCTGTCGCGTGAACACGTGCTGGACAAGCTGCGCCCGTGGCTGGAAGACGGAAGCAAGCCCAAGCTGGGCCAGAACCTGAAATACGACAGCCATATCTTCGCCAATCACGGCGTCACTTTGCGCGGTGTCAAGCACGATACCTTGCTCGAATCGTATGTGTTCGAGTCGCACAAGAAACACGACATGGATAGCCTGGCCCTGCGCCACCTGAACTACACCACGATTCCGTTTGAAGACGTATGCGGCAAAGGCGCCAAGCAAATCACGTTCAACCAGGTGGAAGTGGAGCAGGCGGCCAAATACGCGGCCGAGGATGCCGATATCACCTTGCGCCTGCACAACAATATGTGGGGCAACGTGGCTGGTGATGAAAAACTCACCTTTATCTATGAAAAGATCGAGTTGCCGACGGCAATCGTCTTGCAAAAGATCGAGCGCAACGGCGTGCTGATCGACGACGCCTTGCTTAATATCCAGTCGGCCGAACTGGCCGTGAAAATTCTGGAGCTGGAAAAGACAGCCTATGAACTGGCCGAGCAGCCCTTCAACCTGGGTTCGCCCAAGCAGATCGGTGAAATTTTCTTTGAGAAGCTGAAATTGCCGGTGGTGAAGAAAACCCCGACCGGCGCGCCATCGACCGATGAAGAAGTGCTGCAAAAGCTGGCCGAAGATTACCCGCTGCCAAAAGTGCTGCTGGAATACCGCGGCATGGCCAAGCTGAAATCGACTTACACGGATAAATTGCCGAAGATGATCAACGTCACCACGGGCCGCGTGCATACCAACTATGCGCAAGCCGTGGCCGTGACGGGGCGCCTGGCGTCGAACGATCCTAACTTGCAGAATATCCCGATTCGCAGTGCGGAAGGGCGCCGTATCCGCGAAGCATTCATCGCGCCACCGGGCAGCAGCATCGTTTCGGCCGACTATTCGCAAATTGAATTGCGCATCATGGCGCATATTTCGGGTGATGAAGCGATGCTGCGCGCGTTTGCCGACGGCATCGATATTCACCGCGCCACCGCTGCTGAAATCTTTGGCGTACCGGCAGACGAAGTGCAAAGCGAGCAGCGCCGCTACGCCAAGGTGATTAACTTTGGCCTGATCTACGGCATGAGCGCGTTTGGCCTGGCAGGCAACTTGGGCGTGGACCGCACGGCAGCGCAAAGCTATATCGACCGTTACTTTGCCCGTTTTTCCGGCGTGAAACAGTATATGGAAGACACGCGCCAGCAAGCCAAGGCGCGCGGCTACGTGGAAACCGTGTTTGGCCGCCGTTTGTGGTTGCCTGAAATTAACTCGCCGAACGGCCCGCGCCGCCAGGGGGCGGAACGGGCGGCAATTAACGCGCCGATGCAAGGCACGGCCGCCGACCTGATCAAGCTGGCCATGATCGCCGTGCAAGGCTGGCTGGAGCAGGATGGCTTGCAAACCAGGATGATCATGCAGGTGCACGATGAACTGGTGCTGGAAGTGCCGGCCGCGGAACTGGAGCTGGTCAAGCGCAAGCTGCCGGAATTGATGGCGGGCGTGGCGCAGCTGAAAGTGCCGCTGACCGCCGAGGTAGGCGTAGGACGCAACTGGGATGAAGCCCATTAAAAGTCATCACGAGTAATGCTTTACAGGTCGGCTTAGCGCAGCGTAAGCCGACATTTTTTTATGAACGTCATATTTCAGGAGAAACGCATGCATGACATGATCAAGGATTGTGAGAGTTTGCTGGGTCAGAGCAGCTTGTCCGGGCCCGATGGCCGCCGTGGTTTCCTGAAAGTAGCACTGGGCACGGGCTTTGCCGTGGCCGTGTTGCCGGTGGCGGCGCAAAACGTCATCAAGACCGATACCGTGGGTCTGGTGACTGGCACCATGACGGTAATGGTCGATGGCCAGGCCGTGCCCGTGTATGCAGCCCAGCCGGAAGGCAAGACGGGCCTGCCCGTGGTGCTGGTGATTTCCGAGATTTTCGGCGTGCACGAGCATATCGCCGACATGGCGCGCCGTTTCGCCAAGCAGGGTTATCTGGCGCTGGCGCCCGACCTGTTCGTGCGCCAGGGCGATCCGACCAAGGTCAGCAGCATTCCGGAATTAATGAAAGGCATCATCGCCAAGACGCCCGATGCGCAAGTCTTGTCCGACCTGGACGCTGTTGTTGCCTGGGCTAAACAGAATGGCGGCGATACCAGCCGTTTGGGCATCACCGGTTTTTGCTGGGGCGGCAGGGTCACCTGGCTGTATTCGGCGCACAACCCGGCCGTCAAGGCGGGCGTGGCCTGGTATGGCCGCCTGGTAGGCGAACCTAGCCCCTTGATGCCGACCAATCCCATCGATATTGCTCCGACATTGAAAGTGCCGGTACTGGGCTTGTATGGCGGCAAGGATACGGGCATCAGCCAGGAATCGATTGCCAAGATGAAGGAAGCGCTGGCCAAGGGCGGCAACCAGTCCGAGTTCGTGGTCTATCCCGATGCGGGCCATGCCTTCAACGCCGATTATCGCCCCAGCTACATCGCGGCCGATGCAAAAGACGGTTATGCGCGCTGCCTGGCGTGGTTCAAACAACACGGTGTCGCCTGATCTGGCAAGCCCCACAACGTTTCTTTTCCGTTATTTAATATGACAAGCGAACCGGGCTGAAAATGCCCGGTGGTGCCTCAAGCGCGCCTCAATGCAGTACAATTGCATCTTCCCTGCGCTACGCTGCCGCCAAGCGCGCAAAATAATTGGCAATACCGTCATCATCAGGCCAGACGCCAGCACAGCGGGCGCCCGTGACCCGGCGCCCATTTTGAGGTAAGAAATCATCGATCCCGTCCTTTTATCCATATTGCTCGCGACCACCATCGCGGGCCTGTTCAGCATTACCGCGGCGGCGATCTTTTCGTTTGCATTCTTGTCCAAGGTAGTCGAGCGCATGGTCAGCCTGTCCGTGGGCATCATGCTGTCGACCTCCTTGCTGCACGCCTTGCCGGAAGCGTTCGAGTCGCATGCGGACCCGCGCAGCCTGTTTGCCACCTTGCTGATCGGCTTGCTGGCCTTCTTCTTGCTGGAAAAATTCGCCATCCTGCGCCATTCCCACCACCATGAAGGCGATGGCCACCACCATGCCCACGGGCACGACAAGCATGAGGCGGGCAAGGCTGGCTGGATGATACTGGTCGGCGATGGCATGCATAACTTTACGGACGGTATCCTGATCGCTGCCGCCTTCCTGGCCGACCCGAAACTGGGCCTGGTGACGGGCCTGGCCATCATCGCGCATGAAATCCCGCAAGAAATCGGCGACTTTATCGTGCTCTTGAACGCCGGTTTCTCGCGCCTGCGCGCCTATGTATTCAACTTGCTGTGCAGCCTGATGGCAGTCGCCGGCGGCTTGCTTGGCTACTTCACCCTGGACCGCGCCAGCAACCTGATCCCCTACGTACTGGTGTTTGCTTCATCCGGTTTCATTTATATTGCCTTGAGCGATCTGATGCCGCAGATGCAGCGCCGCGCCACCGTGCGCGAAACCATCCCGCAAGTGATCCTGATCGCCGTGGGCGTGTGCATCGTGCTGTTCTTGACGCGGCACCGGCACGGTATTTGATGTATCGCATGGTGAATGCTATATTGATTCTTTCAACAACTTGTTAAAGAAAGGAGGAATCATGGAAGACTGGAAGTATGCCGTTTGGGGCGTACGTGCCTTTGGTATAGTTGCCCGCTCTTGCCCTCGTTCTATCGCGCTGCGATAACTTGGTCAGAGCAAAGTAAATCTCCCTTCAGAGTCTTTCCTCGGCTCATGGTTGTCGTTAGCGCTCCTGTTAACGCGGATGCTTGCATCCCGATCAAAGACAAGAGCCATGACTACCCTTATCTCTACCCTAGCTTTACACCTGGAATCCCACGACGGTTTCCTGTTCACTGAACTCGCCTTTACCTTGCGCCAGGGCGACCGCATCGGTCTGATCGGCCACAATGGTTGCGGCAAATCCACCTTGTTAGGCCTGCTCAGCGGCAAACGGGAGGCTACCTCCGGCAGCATCCACACTGCGCGCGCCTGCCGCTTGCAGCATGTGGAGCAACATCTGCCGGCCGGGCTCGCCAGCCTGAGCCTGTACGACGCCTTGCTGGCGCCCGTGCTCGATCGTCCCGAATGGCATTGGCGGGTCGACAGCCTGTTGGCCGAACTGGGCTTCGATGCCGCTACGGCGCAAGTGCCGGTGCACTCGCTGTCCGGCGGCCAGCACACGCGCTTGCTGCTGGGGCGCGCCCTGCTGCAAGAGCCGAACGTGTTGCTGCTCGATGAACCGAGCAATCACCTGGACTTGCCATCTTTGCTGTGGCTGGAGCGATTCCTGGCGCAGTGGCGCGGTGCCCTCATCCTTGTTTCGCACGACCAGCGTCTGTTAGATAACGTCACCACGCGCAGCTGGATCTTGCGCGACGGGCGCATCTACGATTTCGAGCTGCCTTGCGGCCCTGCACTGACCGCATTGGCCGAGGCCGATGTGGCTGCCGCCGCCCGCCATGCGGCGGAACAAAAGGAAATCGACCGCCTGGCCGTCAGCAGCAAGCGCCTGGCCGTATGGGGACAGGTCTACGACAATGAAAACCTGGCGCGCAAGGCCAAGACCATGCAGCGGCGCATCGCCAAGCTGAAGGATGAGCAAGCTTTTGTCAGCGATGGCGCGCCGTGGCGCTTGAGCTTGCGCGGCAAGGCGCTGGCCGCCAAGCAGTTGCTGGTGCTGGACGCGCTTGCCGTGCGCGCCGTGCCGCAGTCGCCCGTGCTGTTCCATGTCGGCCAGCTGTGGCTGAAACCGGGCGACCGGGTCGCCTTGCTGGGCGCCAACGGCAGTGGCAAGTCATCCTTGCTGCGCTTGTGCTGGCAAGCGATGCAAGCCGGGGAGGAAGATCAACGCCTGGATCTGCGTTTTCATCGGGCCGCCAACGTCGGTTACTACGACCAGTCCTTGCAGCAACTGGCCGACGAGGCCGATTTATCGGATGCCCTGTATCCGTTTGCCGTGCAGAATGAAGTCAGCCGCAGCCAGCTGGCGCGCCGGCAAGCCTTGATCTCGGCTGGTTTTGGCTATGCCCGGCATGGGCAAAAGGTGGCGACCTTGAGCGGGGGCGAACGGGCGCGGCTGCTGTTCCTCGGCCTGTCGCTGGCCAGTTATCATTTACTGCTGCTCGATGAACCCAGCAATCACCTCGATATGCAAGGCAAGGCCGAACTGGGATGGGCGCTGCAAGGTTTTGAAGGCGGCTGCCTGCTGGTCTCGCATGACCGCGACTTGATCGAAACAGCGTGCAACCGCTTTTGGGTGGTGGCCGATGGCAAGCTGGAAGAGTGGCCCGATGCACCCAGCGCGTATGCAAGGCTGAGCACGGCAGACGGCGTATCACCCGCCCCTCAGCCAAGCAAGCAGGCGCCGGTGCTGGTGCCTGTGCAAAGCGAGGTAGACCTGCAACTGGAACGCTTGTGCGAACTGGAACAATTGCTGGCTGAGGACCTGGCCCGCAAGCCCCGGCATCAGAAGCTGGCCAGCCAGCGGGTGTGGCGGGAAGAACTGGATCAGCTGAATCGGGCGTTGGGCATCAGCGCCTAAGCGAGTGCTTGTGGATGATGCTGCTCTTTGGCAGCATCATCCAGTATCACTGTCTGTTACTGGCTGCCTGCCGCCGGCTGCTCCGGCCGGTCCATGCGTTCAAGTTCCTGTACCGCGGCGACATATTCCGTATAGATAGTCAGACCGGTAGCCCTGGTTTTCTCGAAATACTCTCTGGCTTTTGCCTTGTTGCCTTTGACCAGATAGTATTTTCCGACGTAAAAGTACGCTTCGCACAAGGCCATCAGCCTTTCCTCGCCCTGCATCTTCTGTACCTGTGCCAACACCGTTTCGGGTGTGGATGCGCCGGTGAACATGCCATACGCTGCACGTGGCCAGGGGCCCGTCAACTCCTGATCCAGCTGCTGTTTCAATGTTGCTGGCACTGGCAAGCCCGCCTGGCCCAATGTCCACAAGTACCACAGTCTGGCATAGGGCAGGCCTGGCTTGTTATCCTGCGATAGTGCCGCCTGTTCAAGATCGCGCAGGGCATCTTCGTATTTTCCCATATGGGAATAGATCTGGCCACGCAGAGTGTAGATGCGATACGGATCGGCGCCCAGCACCAGGGCGCGTTTGACCTGCTCGATAGCAGCCTGGTTTTGCCCACGTTTTTCATAGATGATGGCCAGGTCGAGTGGATGATCAGATTCGGAGGGATCGAGCCGGCTCGCTTGCAGGATATCGGCCAGCGCTTCGTCCATCTGCATCAGATTGCTATGGCTGACAGCGCGTGCAGCATACACGGCCGCCAGATCCTTGCCGGTGAGCTTGTTATCTTTGATCACCTTGGAATAGACGCCGATTTCCGTCTGCTGCTGCTCGCGCAGCCTTTGCGCCAGTACTTGCGCCGGGTCGCTATTGGCAGGCGCCGTAGCCTTTAGCAGTCTGGGCTGTATCGGTACCACGCCACGTATCAGTTCGCCCATCTGCTTCAGATCGCCGAGATAGGTTTTCATGCCCGTTGCCGGCACGGCGTCGGCCACGACTTTCAATACCAGATCCATATGCATGGTATTGCCACGGAATCTTTCATTGAGTTTGAACTTGAAGTAATCGTTGTTGATTTTCTCGCTGCGTGGATCGAACATGGCGCTGACGTTGGCGGGCAAGTTCAGGTCAAACGAATAACGCAGCTCTTGCGGAGCGTCGGGCAATACCATGGGTGTGCTGCGTTGCGCGCCACTGATGACACGGATGGCATCAAAAAAATTGGATGGCGCGAAAGTGACGAGCCTGGTGTCCTGTTGCATTTCGCCCGGCTTGTCGATGGTGTAGCGGTCGATAATGGTCAGCTGGTTTGCCAGCAGGTCGTCACTGAGCTCGGCATTGCCGATGCGGCGTGCCTCGGGATAGCGCTGTGCCAGGTAGCGCGTGCGAAACGTATCGAATTGCGCAGGCAGGCTCTGCGCACCCTGGCGCATCGATTCGGCATATTTGCCACGAACGATCAGCTTGCTTTCAAACGTGGCGGGCTTGTCGAAATCGGGCCAGGACATGGTTTCATGCAATTCGCTGTTCGGCGTAGCGGCATAGGTATCGGTATTGCGGATCGTCACCAAGGAGCGGCTTGCCTTGTCGACCACCAGTACTTCGGCACCCGTGAGGTATTGCCCCATGGTTTCAAGCGTTCCCGCCTGGCCGACCCGTGTCGGATCGACGAAATACTCTTTGCCATTGTGTGCCAGCTTGACGATCACATGATCGAACACACCGGGCGAGGGTGGTTGCGCATCCATATTCTTGTAGCGTTTTGAGGCAACCAGAACGATGTCGGCGCGCACGCCCAGTTGTTTGAGCAGGCTCACCAGCAGCAGCGATTTATCCTTGCAATCGCCATAGCGGCGTTGCAGCGTCAGCCCGGGCGCTGCGGGCCGATGGGTGCTTTCATTGAAAGATACCGAGAAATAGCGTATCTCATTTTGCACGTAGCGAATAGCCTGGAGGATTTTCTCTTCTTCTGTTGGCGCGGCTTGCAAAGCGGTGACACGCTGTGTGAATTGTGTGTCTGGCGTTTCCTTGTTGACAAACAGATCGGCTGCCCACCGCGCGACGTCATTCCACGAGCCATATTCGGAAAATTCCAATGACGTTGATGCATCGTAAGATGGGGGCGTAAAGAGTTCTGCCGCCACTATGGCTGGTCGGCGTTCTTCGAATTGCAGTCGTACCATGTCGCCGACCATACTGCGTAGCGGTTTGCTTGCCTCGCCTTGGGGGATGGGGCCGAGGAAACGGTAGTGCACGGGACGCTTGTCTGGATATTGCAAGACTACCCGCCGCATTTCTGTTGGCACCGGAGGTGTCCAGGCGGCGGATTCGAAGTATTTACCGCCAAATACAGGATTGATGCCGGTGGTGGTGGAAGCGAAATCCAGTATGTCGCCGACACGCAAGTCGTCCAATAGTATGGATGCAGTGACGACACCCTGGTATACGCCTTGTTCCAGGCCTGTCTCCCTTTGCAGGAAGCGTACCTTGGCTGTGTCGCGCACGTCGATGACTTCAGTGCCGCGCAGTATGCGCAAGGTATTCAAGGTCAGGCTCTGATATTCCGGCACGAAGTTCATGATGATCGGCCCCAGGTTGGCCATGCCAGCCGGACTGTTGATCTGGATAACCTGGCGGATATAAAACGCAGGCACTGCCCCTGCCAGAAAGTGGGTTTCCGACAGTCGCCGTATCGCATCTCCGCTCAAGGTGCTCTCGGGAATGTCGGCGGGCGTGACCCACGCTGGCGCAGGACCGGTCGCGTAAGCGCCCTGGCGTACCTGCGTTTCCCGGTAAGCGGGCTCTGCCTGGGGGGATTGTGCATGGGCGCCAGACGACATCAAGAACGATGCTACGGCTGCCGCGATCAACAAGAACCGCATGAAGATATTCCTATATCAATAATTATATTAAATGAATAATTATTGTATAAGAATAATGTGCCATATGGAAACTTTTCAGACTGCCTGCCTGTCAATGATTGTTATACGCTTCCTGTCGCCACTGGTCGTGCCGGATCGGCGCACCATTCGCTCCACGATCCCGGATACAGCGCGGCGCCCGGCAAGCCCGCCAGTTCCAGCGCCAGCAGGTTGTGGCAGGCGGTCACGCCCGAGCCGCATTGCATGATGGCCGATTCTGGCGAGGCGATCAGGGCCTCGAAGTCTTGTTTCAAGGCTTCGGCGCTCTTGAAGCGGCCGTCGGCTTGCAGGTTATCCTTGAAGAAACGGCTTTTTGCGCCGGGGATATGGCCGCCGATCGGGTCGATGGTTTCATTTTCCCCTCGGAACCGGTCGGGTGCGCGGGCGTCGAGCACGGTCGCCGCCTGGGTTTCCAGGTTTGCCACCACCTGCTTTACGGTGACGCTGCGGGTCAGGCTGGCTTTTTCGGTGATATTGCCGCTTGCGCGCGCTGGTGCGACAGGCGTGACCAGGGGCAAGTTTTCTGCTTGCCAGGCAGCCAGGCCGCCGTCGAGTACGGCGACTGCCGGGTGGCCGATCCAGCGCAGCAGCCACCACAAACGGGCCGCGAACATGCCGCCCTGGGCGTCGTAAGCGATCACTTGCGTGTCATCGTTGATGCCCCAGGCGCGCAGGGTAGCGAGCAGGGTGGCGCGGTCGGGCAGGGGGTGGCGCCCCGTGAATTGCGGCCCGAAGGCCGCCTTCTGGCCGGACAGGGCCGTGTCGATGTCGGCAAACTGGGCGTTCTGGATGTGGCCGGCGGCAAAGGCATCGCTGCCGGCGTTGTGGTTCAGCAAGTCATGGCGGCAATCGAGAATGACCCACTGGCTGTCATTCAAGTGCTGGGCCAGCTCGCTGGCGCTGATCAAGGTCGTGTACATAACAACAAACTCCTTCAGACTTCACTGGCGATGGGATCGGTGCGCGTGGCCGAGGTGGCGGGCGCGTTCCGGCTACGGCTATTGTAGTAGGTTGCGGCGCTGCCAGAGCACAGGATGATGGCGATGCCCAGCCAGCCATGCCAGTCGAACAGGTCGCCAAAGATCACTACGCCCCAGAAACTGGAAAAGATGATGCCCGTGTATTGCAGGTTGGCCACGACCAGGGTCTTGCCCAGGCGATAGGCGCGCGTCATGGCCATTTGCGCCATGGTGGCGCACAGGCCGATGGCGGCCAATAAACCGATGCCAAAGCCGCTGGTATGCGCATGCCAGACGACGGGGCCGGTACCCGCGCTGGCCACATGGCCGATCACGCCAGCAAAGAAATTGACCACGGAGAAATAAAACACTACCCGGTATTCAGGCTCGCCCAGCAAGCCGAGTTTACGTACCTGCAGATAGGCGAGGGCCGACAGCATGCCCGAGACCAGCGCCGTGATGGCGCCGCCTAATTGATCTGTCTCAAACACGGGACGCAGCAGCAGGGTGACGCCGACAAAGCTCATGGCAATTGCCGCTACCAGCGGCCATTCCGCCACTTTGCCACCTTTCCACCAGCCACCGACCAGCAAGATCACGGCGATCCAGATGGGCGCCATATAGTTCAGGGTCATGGCGGTGGCCAGCGGCAAGATGGAAATCGCATAAAACCATAACCACAGGGCGATTACACCGACCACGCCGCGCCACAGATGCTGGCCCGGCATGCTGGTCTTGAAGCTGCCGCCCTGGTACAAGATGGTGGACGCCATGATGGTCATGCCGATGATGCCGCGATACATGACGATCTCGGAGGTGGAATACATATCCGAGGCCAGTTTCACGCACACGCCCATGATGGCGAACATAAAACTGGCAAATAACATCCATAAAGACTGCATGAGGGAATCCTGGCGACGTCAATGAAAAGGGCCGCACACGGCGGCCCTTGGAGAATTACAGTTCGATATTGCTGCGGTACCACTCGTGGAAATGCTGCATGCCATCCTCCATCGGCGACTGGTAAGGGCCCACTTCGCTCACGCCGCGCGCCATCAGCACCTTGCGGCCGGCATCCATGCGCAGGGCGATTTCATCGTCTTCGACGCAGGTTTCCATATACGCTGCCCGTTCCGCTTCGACCAGTTCGCGCTCGAACAGGGCGATTTCCTCGGGGTAATAGAACTCCACCACATTGCGCGTCTTTTGCGGACCGATCGGCCACAGGGTCGACACGACCAGCACGTGCGGATACCACTCGACCATGATGTTGGGATACAGGGTCAGCCAGATGGCGCCATACGGTGGCGGTTCGCCGCCACGGAATTTCAGCACCTGCTCCTGCCATTTCTTATAGGCGGGTGAGCCGGCCTGCTGCAAGCCTCGGTGCACGCCTACCGTTTGCACGCTGTAATCCTTGCCGAATTCCCAGCGCAGGTCGTCGCAGCTGACAAAGCTGCCCAGGCCCGGGTGGAACGGTTCGACGTGGTAGTCTTCAAGGTAGACTTCGATGAAGGTTTTCCAGTTGTAATCGCATTCGTGGATTTCCACGTGGTCGAACAGATACCCGGAAAAATCGAGGTCTTTCGACACGGAAAGCTGTTTCAGCTTGTCCATGACGTTGTAGCCATTCTGTTCGAACAGCAAGCCGTTCCAGCTTTGCAGCGGTGTTTTCGACAGGTTCAGGCACGGCGTTTCAGGGAAATGCGGCGCACCGATCAATTCACCCTTGAGGTCATACGTCCAGCGGTGCAGCGGGCACACGATATTGTTGGCATTGCCACGGCCATTGAACATCAGCGCCTGCCGGTGGCGGCAGACGTTGGACAACACTTCGATACCATTGGCGTTGCGCACAAGCATGCGCCCTTCGTTCTCAGACGCCAGGGTCGCAAAATCACCGGTTTCGGGCACCATCAGTTCATGCCCGACATAGCGCGGGCCGGCCTGGAATAATTGCTGCATTTCACGCTGCAACAGCGTTTCGTCAAAATAGACGTGGACCGGAAGTTGCGCGTTTGAACGCGCTAGCTTGGCGTGAGTAGCCAGATCGGACATCCCAACCCCCCATAAATGTACAACGGTCAGCAGATTGCCAAGTCATCCCCCGGCAAGCGCTACAGAGAGAAAGAAACCGCAAAGACCTGAATTCGAATTTGTTGAAACAGTATTTCGGACAGAACCGGAGATTATAGCGCGGATTGGCGTCAAGATTGCCAAAACCGATAGCTTGTCCATGTTTTTCCTGCAGAAAATACGCACCTTTTGTACTGCAAGCTGCCAATTTCCTGTAAGTGGGGGCGCTTACGCTAAAATCCATGCACAAGATGAAACTATCTCTTCTTTTTAGCGTGACACGGGAGCGTGGTTCACGCTGCATTCACGCTTTAGTTTTCACTTAAGACTGTGGTTTGTTCTAAAATAACGCTTCCATGCTGGCCGGGCATCCACGCCGTCTACTGATCAGTCCCTGCTTGCCACAAAGAGAACAGAGTTTATGTCGAAGAAATTAACTGCCGCTGCCGCCCCGCCGGCCTCGTTTGAAGAGGCTATGGCTGAATTGGCGCAGCTGGTAACGCAAATGGAAGCGGGTCAGCTGCCGCTGGAAGCGTCGGTCGCGGCCTATCAGCGCGGCTCGGAACTGGTCAAGTATTGCGCAGCCCAGCTCGACGGTGTCGAAGCCCAGGTCAAAGTCCTGGAAGCCGATTTGTTGAAACCGTTTACGGATAATGGCGAGGCTGCACAATGACGGCCAGCCCGGATAACTTTGGTTTGACCTTTGGCGACTGGATGCAAGCGACCCAGTCGCAGGTAGAGGGCCAGTTAGATCAATTTTTACCATCGGCGGACAGCGTGCCGCACAAGCTGCACGCTGCCATGCGCTATGCGCTATTGGGCGGTGGCAAGCGCGTGCGTCCCTTGCTGGTGCGCGCCGCTGGCGAACTGTTTGACGCCGATGTGGACACTCTGGCGCGCGCTGCTTGCGCATTGGAAATGATCCACGTGTATTCGCTGGTGCATGACGATATGCCTTGCATGGATGACGATGCATTGCGCCGTGGCAAACCCACCGTGCACATCGCTTACGATGAAGCAACGGCCCTGCTGGTAGGCGATGCGCTGCAATCGCAGGCTTTCATGCTGCTGGCCGAAGGCGCGGCGATTCCACCGGCGCGGCAAATGGCGATGGTACGGCTGCTGGCACAAGCCTCGGGTTCCGCCGGCATGTGCGGTGGCCAGGCGATCGACCTCGATAGCGTGGGCCTGGCCTTGAGCTTGCAGCAGCTGGAACAGATGCATCAGTTGAAAACCGGCGCCTTGCTGCGCGCAGCCGTGGTGCTCGGTGCGCTGGCCGGCAAGGATGTCACGCAAGATGAACTGGCGGCGCTGGACGCGTATGCGCGCGCCGTGGGCCTGGCTTTCCAGGTGGTCGACGACGTGCTCGATGCCACTGCCGATTCCGCCACCCTGGGCAAGACGGCAGGCAAGGATGCGGCGGCCAACAAGCCGACCTATGTATCGATACTGGGGCTGGAGCCATCGAAAGCCCTGGCAGAACAATTGCGGTGCGACGCCCATGCGGCGCTGGCGCCATTTGGGGACAAGGCACGCCGCCTGCGCGAGATGGCAGACCTGGTCGTGCAGCGGAAGGCATAAATGAAACTGTTAGAAACCATCAATGAACCGGCGCAAGTGCGTAAGCTTGCGCGTTCGCAACTGACGCCGCTGGCGCAGGAATTGCGCAGTTTCCTGCTCGATTCCGTGTCCAAGACGGGCGGCCATCTGTCGTCCAACCTCGGAACGGTCGAGCTGACTGTCGCCCTGCATTACGTATTCAATACGCCGCACGACCGCATCGTGTGGGATGTGGGCCACCAGACCTATTCGCACAAGATTTTGACGGGCCGCCGCGACCGCATGCATACCCTGCGCCAGCGCGACGGCATTTCGGGTTTCCCGAAACGCGATGAAAGCGAGTACGACACCTTCGGCACGGCGCATTCCTCGACGTCGATCTCGGCGGCCCTGGGCATGGCGCAAGCAGCCAAGATCAAGGGCGATCCGCTGCACGCGATTGCCGTGATCGGCGATGGTTCGATGACGGCCGGCATGGCGTTCGAAGCGATGAACAATGCGGGCGTGCAGGAAGACATCAACCTGCTGGTGATCCTGAACGATAACGATATGTCGATTTCGCCGCCCGTGGGCGCGCTGAACCGCCATCTGGCACGGCTGATGTCGGGCCAGTTCTATGCGGCCGCGAAAAACGTCGGCAAGTCCGTGCTGCCCGGCCCTGTGCTGGAACTGGCGAAACGCTTTGAAGAACACGCCAAGGGCATGGTGGTGCCTGCCACCATGTTCGAAGAGTTCGGTTTTAACTATATTGGCCCTATCGATGGCCACGACCTCGATTCGCTGATCCCGACCCTGCAAAACATCAAGCAGCTGAAAGGTCCGCAATTCCTGCACGTGGTCACTAAAAAAGGCCAAGGCTACAAGCTGGCCGAGGCGGAACCGATCCTGTACCACGGCACCGGCAAGTTCAATCCGGCCGAGGGTATCAAACCGGCCACGGCGCCGGCCAAGATGACCTACACCGAAGTGTTCGGCAACTGGCTGTGCGACATGGCGGCGCACGATAAACGCCTGGTCGGCATCACGCCGGCCATGCGCGAGGGTTCGGGCATGGTCAAGTTCGAGCAGCAATACCCGGCCCGCTACTTTGACGTCGGTATCGCCGAGCAGCACGCGGTGACCTTCGGGGCAGGCCTCGCTTGCGAAGGCTTGAAGCCGGTGGTCGCCATTTACTCGACCTTTTTGCAGCGCGCCTACGATCAGCTGATCCACGACGTGGCGCTGCAAAACCTGGACGTGACGTTTGCGCTGGACCGGGCCGGCCTGGTGGGCGCGGACGGCGCCACGCACGCCGGTAACTACGACATGGCCTTCCTGCGCTGCATTCCAAACATGGTCATCATGGCTGCGTCAGACGAAAACGAATGCCGCCAGATGCTGACCACGGGCTACCACTATCCGGGCCCGGCAGCGATCCGCTACCCGCGCGGCGCCGGTGCTGGCGCAGCCATCGTGCCTGAGTTGACGAGTATAGAAATCGGCAAGGGCGAGCTCAAGCGCCAAGGCAAGCGCATCGCCATCCTGGCCTTCGGCTCGATGGTGGCGCCTGGTGTGGCAGCGGGCGAGCAACTCGACGCCACGGTAGCCAACATGCGTTTCGTCAAGCCGCTCGATGTAGCGCTGGTGAAACAACTGGCCGCCGAGCATGATTACCTGGTGACGGTGGAAGAGGGCTGCATCATGGGCGGCGCCGGTTCGGCCGTGGCCGAAGCGCTGGCGGCGGAAGGCATCGTCAAGCCTGTCCTGATGCTGGGCTTGCCCGACCAGTTCATCGACCATGGCGACCCTGTGCAATTGCTGAAAAGCGTGGGCCTCGATGGCGCGGGTATCGCGGCATCGATTACCCAGCGCTTTGGCGACACGGCGCCACGGCTGGCGGTGGTCAGCTGATCAAACGGAAGCGGCACTGCGGTGTCGCTTTTTTTTCGCATCGGCTCCACGTTTACGCTGCACTGCAACATTTTGTGTCGCGGCAATGATACGATCCTGTTTTCATCCTAAACGAAGCTGACCTTGCGACTCAGGAAACTCCATCGCCGCGCGCGCACCTCGACTAGCCGGCTTGTGACGGCGCTGCATGTATTGAGCGACAAACTGGCACAGCGCCGTCCCCTGTGGATGGTGACCCTGGCCATCGACGAAACCAATCTGTCCGAAGGCTTGCGCGCCGCGTGCGCCGCCAGCGCCGTGTTGCTGCTGGGGCTGCTACTGAACCACCCCGATTTTGCCTGGGCCGCCATCGGCGCCTTCTGGACTTGCCTGGCCGACGCGGCCGGCACGCGGCGCATGCGTTTCGTGTCGATGCTGGGATTCGGCTTGCTATCGACCGTGGTGGGCGGACTGGCTGCGCTGGCGGCCGGCCATGGCCTGCTGATGGCGGCCATCGCCGTACTGCTGTTTTCCTGGGCTGGCGCGCTGGCCCGCATCTGGGGCGCGGCCACGGCGCAAGTGTCTATCCTGGCGGCCACCGCCTGCGTGGTGATGGTCACCCACCCGCTGCATTCCTTGACGCAAAGCGCGCCATTCCTGGGCCTGTATCTGTTTGGATGCGTGTTTGCTACCGTACTCAGTTTTACCGTCTGGCGCATCCATCCGTTTGTGCCGGCCCGGCGCGCCGTGGCCGCTGCCTATTCACGGCTGGCCGGTATCGCGCGCGACAATGCGCGCTATCTGGAACGGGACACTGAACAGGACGGCACTGGCGCGCATGGCGCCAGCTACCGTTCGCAGGCGCGCGCCGCGCTGGAAGCGGCGCGGGTGGCGCTGGCCGCCGTGCCGCCAGCGCGCGCGGGCCGTGGCGACTTGTACGACAACCTGCTGCTGGCGCTCAGCGACGCCGAACGCATCTTCGCCTACCTGATCGCCGTCACGCATTCCTGCGAGCGCGAACGCCCACGCCTGCGCCATGATCCGCGTGCGCGGCGCAGCCTGGAAGCGATGGCGGTGCTGCTGCGGCGACTGGGCTTGTCGGTACAACGCCAGCCCGATGTGGCGCCGCTGGACTTGCAGCGCCGCCTGACCGCGTGCGGGCGGCGCCTCGAAGCGGCGCTGGGCGCCTTGTTGCCCCTGCGCCTGAACGTGGAATTCATGGACCTGGGCATGGCGCGCGCCACCGAGCTGCCATGGCGCGAGCAAGCCTTGCTGTCGCTGGGACAAGCGTGGCAAACGCTGAAGGTTAACGCCACACCCCGTTCCCTGAGCTGGCGCCATGCGGCGCGCGTGTCGCTGGCGACCACGGCCGGTTTCATGCTGGTCGAAATGCTGCATATCCCGTTTGGCTATTGGGCCACCATGGCGACCTTGCTGATATTGCAGCCCTCCGTGTCGACCACCTGGCCGCGCGGCATCGAGCGGGTGGCGGGCAGTGTGCTGGGCGCCTTGCTGGCCGTGTTGATCGGCCTGGTGATCCATACGCCGCTGGCCATTTCGCTGGTGGTGTTCCCCTTGATCGTGGCCACCATGGCCTTGCGCCGCGTCAACTATGGCTTGCATGTGCTGTTCATGACGCCGGCCTTCGTGCTGGTGGCCGACTATGCGGCGCCTGCCAATGAGATGGTGTATGCGCTGAGCCGCCTGGGCAACAACGTGCTCGGCTGCGTGCTGGCCCTGCTGGCGACGTTTTTCCTGTGGCCAGACCGCGAGGCAGACGACCTGGACCAGCGCCTGACCGAGGCTGTGTCGGCGAATCTGCAATACCTGCTGGGCGTGATGGCGGCCGGCGGCAAATGGGACAAATCGATTGCGCATTTGCGCCGCGAAGCGGGGCTGGCCAGCAACAATGCAGAGCAAGTGGTGCAGCGCCTGCGCATCGAGCGCCGCCTGGGCCGCAGCGCGGGCATGGGCCTGGCCGCCATGTCCACCTTGCCCTTGCTGCGCCGCGTGGCAGGCAGCACGGCGCGTATCAGTCTGAGTCCGCAGGCCGAGCCAGCCCCGCCAGAATTGCAGCGCTGGATCAGCGTAGTCAGTAGCGAAATCGACGCGCTGCTGCGCGGCGATGCCGATGCGCTGGCGCCTGACCTATGCAATACGGAAAGTTTGACGGCCTTGCAAGCTGATGCCGTGGCACATGTGCAATTGCTGCGAGGATTGCTGCGTGAACATCTGCACGCGAAAAAGATGGCGCCTCATGCTGCGGCAAGTTACGGTGCCGAATAGGCTCGTCTTTCAGCAGGGTAATACGTGGTGAGTAAACAGGCTGCTTTTGCAGCCTGTTTTCATTGCAAGACGCGCATTATTGTATAGACATACTCTCCTTTAAATCTCTCAAAACATCACATTTTTCTCTTGTTGAAAAAATATTTTCATGAACGTTCTATCTGAAAAAGAAATATTGACTCTAAAATAAGTGAGGACTATATTTGTTTTTGTAGTATGAAAATAAGATGAAATCATGATTGATTTCTGTTCATGGCTAAAACACGGCGAGGAATGAATGAAGAAGATTGCAGCTTTTATTTTTACCCTGGGATTGAGTGCTTCGTATGCCATGGCAGCGACTAACAACTGCTATGTCTGCGAGGAAGAACTGACAGAATGCAAGATGATTTATGGTGACAGCTCTCCCTTCTGCAGTCATAACTACCAGGCTTGTTTGAAAACCTGCGGCTAAATCAAGATGCCTGTCTTCTAGGCAGGCGGGAATGATGTGCTAATAATTAGCATTATTCCCTATTTTCTTTTAAATAAATCTGGTATGGGCCATTGCATATGGCTGTTGCATATTGTTTTTCAGGAACAAGCATGATGCAGAAAAAATTAAAAACCACAGCGCTGTATATCGTAATACTTGCTGCCGGCCTGGGCAGCGGTTATGGCTTGTCCCTGTTGCCTGGCTTGTTCAAGTCGAATTACGTGGAAGGCAATTACGCCGCCTATTTCCCGAATCCGCAAAGCAAAGTGGTTTTATATGGCACCGATTGGTGCGGCTATTGCGCCAAGACGCGCGCTTACTTCAAAGAAAACAAGATTGAATTCGTCGATCTCGATATCGAAAAATCGCCGGAAGCGAAGAAAGCCCACGAAGCATTGGGCGGAGGCGGCGTACCGCTGGTCCTGATCGGCAACCGCAAGATCCAGGGCTATAACGCCGATGCGTTGCAGGCTGCCCTCAAGAAAATCGCCGGCTGATTCCAGCTGCCCTATTGATCTTTAGTCGCAGCATGGAAAAAGGCGGCGTGTTGCGATTTTTTCTTCGCCACTACTACAAAGGGATATCATGTTTAAAAAGTTGGGTTTCTTTCTATTTGCCATGGGTGTCAGTGCCTCGTATGCCATCGCTGGTGGCGGTGAGGCTGCATGTTATTCGCAGTGCGATGATGATCTGATACAGTGCACGATTGACCGTCCAAAGTCGACCGGTGCCTGCACCAAGATTCACCAGATCTGCTACAAGAGTTGCGATCCGTATTTGCCGTAAATCAAGATTGTGCGGGCCTGCCAGTACGCTGGACAGGCCAGCTTCCCCGATTATCCCCGTGTGCGCTCATGGCGCCACAACACATCGCCACCGCCGCCAAAACGGTTCAGCACGCGCGACAGCACAAACAGCAAATCCGATAAACGGTTCACATATTGGCGCGGATGCTCGTGGATGGTTTCGGCATTGGCCAGCGCCACGATGCTGCGCTCGGCGCGGCGGCAGATGGTGCGGCACACGTGGGCCAGCGAGGCGGCGCGCGTACCGGCCGGCAAGATGAACTCCGTCAAGGCGGGCAGGTCCGCATTGTAGTGGGCCAGCATGGCGTCCAGGCGCAACACATGTTCTTCCTTGATCAACTGGTAGCCTGGGATGCACAGTTCCCCGCCCAGGTCGAACAGGTCGTGCTGGATGGCGACCAGTTCGCCGTGCAGGGTGTCGGGCATGGCTTCGCACAGCAGCAATCCCAGGTGGGAATTGAGTTCATCCACGTCGCCGATGGCGTGGATGCGCAAGCTGTCCTTGCTGGTGCGGCTGCCGTCGCCCAGGCCAGTGCTGCCATTGTCGCCCGTGCGCGTGGCGATTTTCGAGAGTCGCTTGCCCATCTTGTGCCTTGTGTTGTGAAGAATGAGGGCAGCATACGGCATCTGCGCAAAAAAATGCGATGACTATAGCTTTTGTGCTTACAATCGTTGCAAGATCATCTTGCCGGACTATCTTATGCATAATGCCGTACCAGCTCCGCAACTGAACGCATTGAGTACAGCTGCGCGCCAGCAAGCCGTGGTCGCCGCCTTGCTGTCCGTGCTGCCCGCCCGCTGCGTGTTGTCTGACGCCGAAGACACGCGCCCGTATGAATGCGATGGCCTGGCCGCCTACCGCCAGTTACCGATGGTGGTCACCTTGCCAGACACGGAAGAACAGGTGATCGCCATCCTGGGCGTGTGCCGCGAACTTGGCGTGCCGATTGTGCCGCGCGGCGCCGGCACGGGCCTGTCCGGCGGCGCCTTGCCGATCGTCGATGGCGTGGTGCTATCGACGGCGCGCCTGAACCGCATCGTGCGTGTCGATGCCTATGCGCGCATCGCCGTGGTGCAGCCGGGCGTGCGC
Source organism: Janthinobacterium silvisoli (assembly GCF_014200725.1). Taxonomy (GTDB): domain Bacteria; phylum Pseudomonadota; class Gammaproteobacteria; order Burkholderiales; family Burkholderiaceae_D; genus Janthinobacterium. The sequence continues at coordinate 120,246 of NZ_JACHCL010000005.1, read as the reverse complement.
AACCTGGCCATTTCCGAGGCGGCCGCGCAATACGCGCTGTATTACGCGCCCGATCCCTCGTCGCAGATCGCCTGCAGCATCGGCGGCAACGTGGCGGAAAATTCGGGCGGTGTACATTGTTTGAAGTATGGCCTGACGGTGCACAATGTGCTGCGCGTACGGGTAGCCACCATCGCTGGCGACATCATTGAACTGGGTGGCGAAGCGCTGGACGCACCGGGCCTCGACCTGCTGGCCGTCTTGATCGGCTCCGAAGGCATGCTGGGCATCGTCACCGAAGTGACGGTCAGGCTGATACCGAAACCGGCCACGGCGAGGGTCATCATGGCGTCTTTCGGCGACGTGGTCACGGGCGGCAATGCGGTGGCCAGCGTGATCGCTGCCGGCATCATCCCGGCCGGCCTGGAAATGATGGACCAGACTTCCTCGCGCATGGTCGAACCGTTTGTCAAAGCGGGTTACGACACCGATGCAGCTGCCATCCTGCTGTGCGAAGCCGATGGCACGCACGCCGAAGTGGAAGAGGAAATCGCCCGCATGACGGCAGTGCTGGAAGGGGCGGGCGCCAGCGCGATTACCGTCTCGACGTCGGAAGCGGAGCGCATGCGTTTCTGGTCGGGCCGCAAGAACGCGTTTCCGGCCGCTGGGCGCATCTCGCCCGACTACTACTGCATGGATGGCACCATCCCGCGCAAGAGACTGGCCGAAGTCTTGACGGGCATCGCGCAGATGGAGCAGATGCATGGCTTGCGCTGCGCGAACGTATTTCACGCGGGCGATGGCAATCTGCATCCACTGATTTTGTTCGATGCAAACCAGCCTGGTGAATTCGAACGGGCCGAAGCGTTCGGCGCCGATATCCTAGCCCTGTGCGTGGCCGTCGGCGGCACCATCACGGGCGAACATGGCGTGGGCATGGAAAAGATCAACTCCATGTGTCTGCAATTTACGCGGACCGAACTGGACGCGTTTTTTGCCGTCAAGCGGGCCTTCGATCCGCATGGCTTGCTCAATCCCGACAAGGCGATACCGACCCTGAACCGCTGCGCCGAATTCGGCAAGATGCATGTCACGGCGGGGCGCCTGCCGTTTGCCGGCTTGCCGCGTTTTTAACTGTGTTGGAGACTTCTTTGCAAGCGATAGTGGAACAATTCAGGCAAACCATCGTGGCCGCCAGCGCCGCCGGTACAGCGTTGCGCCTGCGCGGCGGCGGCAGCAAGGACTGGTATGGCCAGCAGCTGGAAGGCGAGCTGCTCGATACGCGCGCGTATGCCGGCATCATCGATTACGAGCCGACGGAACTGGTGATCACGGCCCGCTGCGGCACGCCATTGGCAGAGATCGAAGCGGCGCTGGCCGCGCGCAATCAGATGCTGGCCTTCGAGCCGCCGCATTTCGGTCCTGGCGCCACCATCGGCGGCGTGGTGGCCAGCGGCTTGTCCGGTCCGCGCCGCTCCTCGGCCGGCGCGCTGCGCGATTTCGTGCTGGGCGCCGTGCTGATGGATGGCCGGGGCGAACGCCTCGCTTTCGGTGGCCAGGTGATGAAAAACGTGGCCGGCTACGATGTCTCGCGCCTGCTGGCCGGCTCGCTGGGCACCCTGGGCCTGATCCTTGAAGTGTCATTGAAAGTGCTGCCCTTGCCGCTGCGCGAGGCCACCGTGCGCCTGGAATGCGCCGAGATCGCGGCGTTGCGCCTGCTCAATGAATGGGCCGGCAAGCCCTTGCCGATTGCCGCCAGCTGCTGGCATGACGATGTCCTGAGCGTGCGCCTGTCGGGCGCCGACGCGGCCGTGGCCGAAGCGCTGCACACCCTGGGCGGCGAGGTGGTGGAGTCATCCGAGGCGCTGCTGTTTTGGGCTGCCTTGCGCGAACAGACACATGCCTTCTTTTCCGGTGCGGGCAGCTTGTGGCGTTTGTCCTTGCCGCCGCAGGCCAGCGCCGTGATCCTGAAAGGGCGGCAATTGATCGAATGGGGCGGGGCGCAGCGCTGGCTGAAACTCGATGGCGATGCCGATGTGGCAGGCGCGCAGCGTATCCGCCAGACGGTGGCGGCCGCCGGTGGCCACGCCACGCTGTTCCGTGGCGGCGACAAGTCAGTGGGCGTGTTCCACCCTTTGGCGCCAGCCGTGGCCCAGATACACCAGCGCTTGCGGCTGTCTTTTGACCCCGCTTCCATCTTCAACCGACACAGAATGTACTGAGGGCGCATGCAAACCAATCTCGCCGATTTCATCAAGCACACGCGCGAAGGCATGGAGGCTGAAGCGATTTTGCGCGCCTGCGTGCATTGCGGTTTTTGCACCGCCACTTGCCCGACCTACCAGTTGCTGGGAGACGAACTTGATGGCCCGCGCGGGCGCATCTACCTGATCAAGCAGGTGCTGGAAGGCGCAGAAGTCACCAGCAAGACGCAGACGCATCTGGACCGCTGCCTGACCTGCCGCAACTGCGAATCGACCTGTCCCTCGGGCGTGCAGTATGGCCGCCTGGTCGATATCGGCCGCAACGTGGTCGAGCAGAGGGTGCAGCGGCCCCTGCGTGAACGGGCGCTGCGTTATGCGCTGGCACAAGCCTTGCCGCGCCGCTGGCTGTTTACGCCCGCCTATAAAGTGGGGCAGGCGCTGCGGCCCTTGCTGTCGAAAGGCTTGCAAGACAAATTGCGCCCCGGTGCGGCGCCGGGGCAATGGCCCACGCGCAGCCATGTCCGCACCATGCTGCTGCTCGATGGCTGCGTGCAGCCTGCCATGTCGCCCAATATCAATGCGGCCACGGCGCGTGTGCTCGATGCGCTGGGCGTGCAATTGATCACCGCGCCCAAGGCTGGCTGCTGCGGCGCGCTGCGCCACCATTTGAACGAGCAGGAAGCGGCGCTGGACGATATGCGCCGCAATATCGACGCCTGGTGGCCGTATGTGGACACTGCCGCGCCGGTGGAAGCTATCGTCATGACGGCGTCCGGCTGTGGCTTGACGGTCAAGGAATATGGCCACTTGCTGGCCCATGATCCGGTCTACGCGGACAAGGCGCGGCGCATTGCGGCGCTGACCCGCGATTTATCCGAAATCATGCCGGCGTTTGAGGCGGAACTGGCGGCGCTGGTGCAGGGGAAGATCACCGGGCGCGTAGCCTATCACCCGCCCTGCACCCTGCAGCATGGCCAGCAAATCCGCGGCAAGGTGGAACAGGTGCTGCGCGCCGTCGGCGTTGATGTGGTGCTGTGCGCTGACAGCCATTTGTGCTGCGGTTCGGCCGGCACGTATTCGATGCTGCAGCCGGTGCTGTCGCAGCAACTGCGCGACAACAAGCTGGCGAACCTGGCGCAATGTGCGCCGGACGTGATCGTGTCGGCCAATATCGGCTGCCTGAACCATCTGCAGTCGGGCACGCAGACGCCCGTGCGGCACTGGATAGAATTGATCGACGCCGCTCTTAAACCGGCGTTTCAGTGAACTGGGCCACGCGCCACTGCGGCGCCGGCACGAAATTGGCCGCCCAATCGAGCACGGCGTCGGCCGGCATCGGGCGGGCGATGCCATAGCCTTGCGCCAGGTCGCAGCCCAGCTGGATCAGGCGCGCGCCGTGTTCGATGCTTTCCACCCCTTCGGCAATCACCGTCAGCGAAAACGAGCGGGCCAGGCCGATCACGGCGCGCACCAGGTGCAGGTCGTCGTGGTCGTTGAGCATATTGCGCACGAAGCTCTGGTCGATCTTGACGATGTTGGCCGGCAGGCGCTTCAGGTAGGACATCGAGGAATAGCCGGTGCCGAAGTCGTCCAGCGCGAAGGTGATACCCAGCGCCTGGCAGGCGCGGATGATGCGGCGCACGTGCTCGATATCGTGCAGGGCGGACGATTCGAGGATTTCCAGTTCCAGCATGCTGGGGCGTACGCCGGGAAATTCGCCGAGGATGGTTTTCAGGCGCGAGACGAAATCGGGCTGCTGGAAGTGGCGCGCCGCGATATTGACGCTGACCACCCAGTGCTGGCCGGCAGCGATCCAGCGCTGCATTTGCCACAGGGCCTGGCGCAGCACCCATTCGCCGATATCGATGATCAGATCGGTTTGCTCCACCAGCGGCAGGAACTGCGCCGGCGCCAGCACGCCGCGGCGCGGATGCTGCCAGCGCAGCAGCGCTTCCATGCCCACCACCGTGCCGGCCCGCATATTCACCTTGGGCTGGTAATACAGACGCAGTTCGCCATTGATCAGGGCATGGCGCACTTCCGTGCGCTGGTTGTGGTGGGTGCGTACTTCCTCGTCCAGGTTGGTGTCGAAGAAGTGGTATTGATTGCGTCCGGTCAGCTTGGCCTGGTAGGCGGCGTGGTCGGCCTGGCGCAGCAAGCTTTCTGCATTGAGTTCCTTGCCCGCGTAGACGGCGATGCCGGCGCTGGCCGTCATGTGCAAGGCTTGCTGGTCGCACTGGTAGGGCCGGCTCAATTCCTGCATCAGCAAGGTGACATTCTGTTCGATCGTGGCGATGCTGGCCTGGCCGCATAGCAGCATGACGAATTCATCGCCGCCCAGGCGCGCCGCATAGTGCACCTGTCCCGTGAAGTCATGCAGGCGCGCCGCCACCTGCTTGAGGATTTCATCGCCTGCTTCGGCGCCATGGCGGTCGTTGATGCTCTGGAAATGGTCGAGATCGAACAGGCACACGGCCAGCAGCCGCTGGCGCTCGCGCGAGATGAACAGTTCCTGCTCGAAGCGGGCCGCCAGCGCAGCCCGGTTAGGCAGTCCGGTCAGCACATCATTGTAGTTTTGCCAGGACATCTTTTGCAGCGCCTTCTGCATGTGCACCGTCTCGTTCAACTGCTCGCCCAGCCGTTTCTGGCTCGCTTGCAGCGAAGACAGCATGTTACCGATATCGCCCGCCATGCTGTTGAACGAGCGCGATACGGCTTGCTCTTCCGGCGTGGCGCCGTCCGCCATGCGGATCGTGAAGTCGCCGCTGCGGAAACGTTCGGTGGCCATGGTCAGCCGCGCCAGCAGCTTGCGATGCGAGGCCAGTATCAGGCTGAGCAAGACAAAGATCAGGGTGATATTGATGGCGCTGATCACGGCCTGGTGGCGCACGCGGTTCCATACCTGCAGCAAGGGCAGGTCGGGTCTGTAATGCACATCGAGGATGGCATCCTGGCCACCGGGCAGTGCCACCGTCAGCCTGCTGTTAATCGCCGTGATGCCCGTCAGGCGCGCGAACCATGCAGGCACGCTGGCGGCAAGCTGTTCCTCGGGCGAGGTGTCGGGCAGCACTTCGGTATGTTCCCCAGCGTTGTCCCAGCGGATAGAAGACAGGTTGTGGTTTAGCGGCAGGGCGCTGCGCAGCACGCGCGGCACGCTACGCAAGTCCGTCTGCACTGCCAGCGGCAGCACCGTATTGGCCAGGTACAGGTCAAGCTGGCGCGCCTCGCTTTGATAGTGCGAAGTGGCCAGCGCCGTTTCCTGATTCAGCAAGGCTTGATAGCGAACCGCCGATACGCTAATGATCAACAGGGAAATGGGAATGAAGAGGCGGGAATAAGACCCCATCCGCATCCATGAAGATAGTATTTTCCCGAAGACTGGCATCGTTATTTTGATCGATATCTGCGAATAATTGTGCAAACATTATCACCGAAAAATTGCCATTTGGAACACAATATTGACGGCAATCCTTAAATAAAATCAAATTTATTGATTTTGCATCATAGTTGTTTAAAATTAATCTAATTGCCCCCTATTCCGCTAGCAATTTTTCGATATCTGCTGCCAATTTTTCCGGTTTGCTGGCGCTGGCATAACGTTCAAAGACGCTGCCATCCCTGCGCACCAGGAATTTGGTGAAATTCCATTTGATGGCCTTGGTGCCCAGGATGCCGGGCGCCGCCTGTTTCAATTGCTGGAACAAGGGATGGGCGTCGCTGCCATTCACATCGATTTTGGCAAACAGGGGAAAGCTGACGCCGAAGTTTTTTTCGCAAAAGGCGCCGATCTCTGCGTTGGCCCCGGGCTCCTGGCCGCCGAATTGATTACAGGGAAAGCCCAGCACCACCAGGCCCTGGTCGTGATAACGGCGGTAGAGCGCTTCGAGCCCCTGGTATTGTGGCGTGTAGCCGCAGGCGCTGGCCGTATTGACGATCAGCAGTACCTGGCCCCGGTATTGTGCCAGGTCGACAGGCTTGCCGTCGAGGCTATCTGCCTGGAAATCATGAATGTTCGTCATCTCAGAGCAGTCCCCACGATGCCTGGCCTTGCGCCGCATTGGACGCAGAGCTGGATTTGCCGTCGAGCTTGATCGCCAGGCGCAGGTCGTTGACAGAATCGGCGTTGCGCAAGGCGTCTTCGTAACTGATCGATCCTGCTTCATGCAGCTCGAACAGGGCCTGGTCAAACGTTTGCATGCCCAGTTCGCGCGATTTCTTCATCAATTCCTTGATGTCATGCACCTGGCCCTTGAAGATCAGCTCGCTCATCAGCGGCGAATTGAGCAGGATTTCCATCGCTACCTTGCGGCCGTTGCCATTGCTCGCTGGAATCAGGCGCTGCGAGATGACTCCCTTCAAATTGAGCGACAAATCCATCAGCAATTGCTGGCGCCGTTCTTCAGGGAAAAAGTTGATGATGCGGTCCAGCGCCTGGTTGGCGTTGTTGGCGTGCAAGGTGGCCAGGCACAGATGGCCTGTCTCGGCAAATGCGATGGCGTGGTCCATGGTGTCGCGGTCGCGGATTTCGCCGATCTGTATCACGTCGGGCGCCTGGCGCAAGGTGTTTTTCAGGGCCGTGGCCCAGTCTTCCGTATCGACGCCCACTTCGCGCTGGGTGACGATGCAATTGCCATGCGGGTGGATGAATTCCACCGGGTCTTCGATGGTGATGATGTGGCCGTGGCTGTGTTCGTTGCGGTGGCCCAGCATGGCGGCCAGCGTGGTCGACTTGCCGCAACCGGTGGCGCCTACCATGATGACCAGCCCTCGTTTGCTCATCACCACGTCTTGCAGGATGGCGGGCAAGCCCAGCGCGTCCAGCTTGGGGATGGCGGTATTGATCGTGCGCAATACCATGCCTGCCTGTCCTATTTGCACGAAAGCCGACACGCGGAAGCGCCCCAGGCCATCCGGGCTGATGGCGAAATTGGCTTCGCGGCTGGTTTCGAAGTCGGCCGCTTGCCGCTCGTTCATGACGGCGCGCACGCAGGCACTGGCCTGGGCAGCAGCTAGCGGTTCGGCAGACAGCGGTGTCAGCTTGCCATCGAGCTTGATGGCGGGCGGAAAGCCGGCTGTGATGAACAGGTCCGAGCCGCCGCGTTCGCGCATCTGTGCCAGCAAGCTATGCATCGTTTGCAAACTATCGTCCATGCGGCTTACCCTGGAAAGTTTTCAGGCGACTTGGCGGCCGTGCGCGCCGTTTCCGCCGAAATCGTGCCGCGCCGCACCAGGTCGGAGAGGCACTGGTCCAGGGTTTGCATGCCCACGCTGCTGCCCGTCTGGATGGCCGAATACATCTGCGCCACTTTGGCTTCGCGGATCAGATTACGCACGGCTGGCGTGGCCAGCATGATTTCATGGGCGGCCACGCGACCCGTGCCATCCTTGGTTTTCAGCAAGTTTTGCGAAATCACCGCCTGCAAGGATTCGGACAGCATGGCCCGCACCATTTCCTTTTCTTCTGCCGGGAACACGTCGATGATGCGGTCGATGGATTTTGCCGCCGACGAGGTATGCAGGGTACCGAACACCAGATGGCCTGTTTCCGCCGCCGTCAGCGCCAGACGGATGGTTTCCAGGTCGCGCAATTCACCCACTAAAATGACGTCCGGATCTTCGCGCAGGGCCGAGCGCAAGGCATTGCTGAACGAGTGCGTGTGCGATCCCACTTCGCGCTGGTTGATCAGGCATTTCTTCGGTTCATGCACAAACTCGATCGGGTCTTCTATCGTCAGGATGTGATGGTTGAGCCGTTCGTTGACATGGTTGACCATTGCCGCCAGGGTGGTCGACTTGCCGGAACCGGTCGGCCCCGTCACCAGCACCAGGCCGCGCGGGCGCATCGCCAGTTCGCCGAAGATGCGCGGACTATTGAGTTCTTCCAGGGTCAGTACTTTCGACGGGATCGTGCGCAGCACGGCCGAGGCGCCCCGTTCCTGGTTGTAGGCATTCACGCGGAAGCGGGCCAGGCCGGGAATCTCGAATGAGAAATCGCATTCGAGCGCTTCTTCATAGGCCTTGCGCTGGCTGTCGTTCATGATGTCATAGATCATGCCGTGCACTTCCTTGTGCTCCAGCGGCGCCACGTTCAGGCGGCGCACATCGCCATTGACCCGTATCATCGGCGGCAAGCCGGCCGACAGATGCAAATCGGATGCCTTGTTCTTGACGGAGAATGCGAGTAGTTCGGAAATGTCCATTTATAATCCCTGTGCCTGCAATATGGGCTGTCGACCTGGCTGATGAAGCTAGCCTCTGCCCGAATCCACTAGAAAATGATTATGTCCACAATCGAACAGAACTTGCAAGCCGTACGCGGCAGTATCGCGCAGGCGGCTGACGAGGCGCAGCGCCCAGCGCAAGACGTCACTCTGCTAGCCGTATCGAAAACCTTTGGTGCCGACGCCGTGCTGCAAGCGGTGCAAGCAGGCCAGACGGCATTTGGCGAAAACTATCTGCAGGAAGCGCTCGACAAGATTGCCGCTGTGAAAGCCAGCTTGCCGCAAACGGTACTGACATGGCATTTTATCGGCCCCATCCAGAGTAATAAAACCCGTCCCATCGCCGAACATTTTGACTGGGTGCATACGGTCGAGCGCGAAAAGATTGCCGTGCGCTTATCCGAACAACGCCCCGATGGCTTGCCAGACTTGAATATCTGTTTGCAAGTCAATATCAGCGGTGAAGCCAGCAAGAGCGGCGTCACACCCGCGGAATTGCCGGCGCTGGCGCGTGCGGTGGCGCAACTGCCGAAACTGCGGCTGCGCGGCTTGATGGCGATACCGGAGCCGGAAACGGATCTGACCCGTCAGCGCGCCGCGTTTGCCCGGCTGCGCGCGCTGTATGAACAGTTGCGCGCAGAAGGCTTGGCGCTCGATACCTTGTCGATGGGCATGTCCGCCGATTTGTCCGCCGCCGTGCTGGAAGGCGCCACCATCGTACGCGTGGGTAGCGCGATCTTTGGTTCCCGAAATTATTCCTGATTTGAAAGAGTAGCCATGACGACAGCATTGAAAATAGCATTTGTGGGCGGCGGCAATATGGCGGCAGCCCTGATCGCGGGCCTGGCCGGCAAGTTGACGGCTGGCGCCAATATCCACGTGATCGACCCGCATGCCCCGGCGCTGGAAAAACTGCAGGCGCAATTCGGCGTCAGCACGGCCAGCAGCGCCGGCGATGCTTTACGTGCCGTCGACGTGATCGTGCTGGCCGTGAAACCGCAAAGCATGAAAGAAGTGACGGCACAATTGCTGCCATTCATTCATGCGGAAAAACAGCCGCTGGTGCTGTCGATCGCGGCCGGCATCCGCGCCACGGACCTGTCGCGCTGGCTAGGTAATTACCCCGCCATCGTGCGCTGCATGCCCAATACCCCCGCCTTGATCGGCATGGGCATCACGGGGCTGGTGGCCAGCAGCGGCGTGACGGCTACGCAAAAAGCCCAGGCCGACGCCATTTTGCAGGCGGTGGGCGCCACCGTCTGGCTCGACGACGAAGCGCAGATCGACCCCGTGACGGCGGTGTCCGGCAGCGGCCCGGCGTATGTGTTTTACTTTATCGAAGCGATGCAGCAAGCGGCCAGCGAACTGGGCTTGACGGCGGAGCAGGGTACGCAGTTGGCGATCGCCACGTTTACCGGCGCAGCGCAGCTGGCGGCGCAGTCGACGGAAGCCGTGTCGCTCTTGCGCGAGCGCGTCACCTCGAAAGGCGGCACCACCTATGCCGCTCTCACCAGCATGGAAGAGAGCGGCGTGAAGGCGGCCATCGTCAAGGCGGTCAAGGCGGCGGCCGAGCGGGGCCGCGAAATGGGCGACGAACTGGGAAAGTAACTCCTCACATCACTTTGACGGCGCGGCCGATATACAGCACCGGCCCCGTCGGCCGGCCCGTCGGCGAACCGGTGGCCGGCTCCAGGGTGATTTCAAACAATTGCTCCGCTTGCAGCGGCGGCAGCTTATCCAGATTCATCTTGACGGTCTGGCCCGGTTGTACCAGGCCCAGCGAGACAGGCGCGCCCCAATCCTTGCCCTTGGTCCAGAACTGCAAGGCTTTTTGCTGCGGCACGGAAGTTGAGCCCAGCGGGATCAGGCTCAGATCGCGGCCGCCCCGGCTACCGGCCTGCACAATCCAGCCGGCCGCCTTGTCTTGCGGCGCCACCAGCACCACCAGATAGCCGGGACCGGTCGTATCCTGCGTTTGCAAGGTCAACGTCACGGCCAGCGCGAGTGCCGCTGTCAGGCCGCCGCCGGCCAGTATCCGCCAGAAAGCCAGATTATTCCACCATGCTTGCCAGCCGCCTGCCTGGCGTACTTTTTCTGGCGTGAACAGGCTGGCGCTGATGCGTGGCCACAACTGGCTTGACGGTTCTTGTGGCGGCGCCAACGCCGTCAAGGGCAGCAGGCGCTGTTCCCAGGCGTCGATAGCCTCGCGCAAGGCGGGTTCGTTTGCTAAACGTTGTGCCACTGCGGTCCGTTCATCCAGTGGCAGGGTGCCCAGTACATATTCGCCGGCCAGGCCTTGCAGATCATCATTGTCAGTCATCCCATGCACTCCCGCAAGGCGGCCAGGCCCCGCTTGACCCAGGCCTTGACGGTGCCTAGCGGCGCTTGCAGGCGTTGCGCAATTTCGCTGTGGGAACAGCCATCGACATAGGCGTACAGGATGGAATGGCGCTTCGATGCTTCAAGATGGCCCAGGCAATCGTGCAGCCTGCCCATCCCGGCTTGCAAGACATAGCTCTCGCCGGGGTCATCATCCTGGCGTTGCTGCAGCAGGGTTTCCACGGTATCCTCGTCGGCCGACATTTCATGGGCGCGGGCACGCATCAGGTTCAATGCCTGGTGCCGCACCACCACATAGATCCAACCCTTGCCGCTGCCGCGCGTAGCGTCGAAACTGCCGGCGCGGCGCCAGATGCTGAGAAAAGCGTCATGCAGCACGTCTTCGGCCAGTGCCCGCTGGCGCACGATGCGCAGAGCCACACCCAGCAGGTAGCGGCTTTCCTGTTGGTATAGCTGATGCAATGCCAGCTGCTCGCCCCGGGCACAGGCGCGCAGGGTGGCGTCGTAATCGAAATTGGCGGCAGGTGTCGGCAAGGTTGGCGCAATCGCTCAGGAGTAGTACGGTTGGTAAATTGAAAATGATTATAGGTCAGAAACACTTTGCCAACCGTTCAGTTCCCACTCCTTATGCTGCTTTCCAAAAAATATAATCAGCTTGATAGGGCACCCATTGTTTGGCGCCCACTGTTTCCGCGCTGCAACTGCTGCCCGGCGCCACGCCGCCGCTGGTGGCCACGCGCTGGATGTAAGTGACGCCCACCATGGCGCCGCTGCCGATGGCCGGATTGGCTTTCACCAGTTGATACGGGATATTGCCGGCGCCGGCCGGTGCGACCGCCACCTGTGTGGCCGTTACTTTGGAGCCATCGAGGCTGGCCCAGGTGGCGGGTGGACCGACATAGGTGCCGACCTGCATGCCGCTGCGGTTGTTCAGGGCCGCGTCCGGTCCCACGAAAGCCCATTCGTGGCCAGCAGCATCTTTTTTCGCCCTGCACTCATAGGCGATCTTGCCGATTCCCACAGTCTGCAATGCCACCTGATGGCCGTCAGGCACTTGTACGGTGGCAGGCAATTGGGCTTGCGAGTAGCGCGCACCCATGGGGGCGCAGGCCGACAGCAGTGCGGCGGTACATAGCAGGGTCAAGGTGGATGGAAGCGTGTGCAGTACGTTGGCGCGTGGTGTCATGGCGGTCTCCTGGCGGTGGTAACGATGTCAGCCCGGTTGGCTGATACCTGTACTACCCGCTAGGAGAACGTTTGGATGCAGTTCAGAAAAAATATTTATGGCGGCGGCCGTTCCACCCGTGGCGGCGTTCTTTTGCCGACGCGTTCCAGCACCGTGCGTATCAATGGCAGGGCGGTGTTGGCGTGTTTCAGCAGCGACGCCCCGGCCAGCAGCACCGGCACGAAGCGGCGCGGCCGCACCAGCAGCAAGCCCACAATGGCGCCGCCTATCATCAGCGGCACCTTGAAGCGGGTGGCCAGGGTATGGCGCAGATTGCCGGCTGTTAGCGGCTCCAGCAATTGGCGGGTTTGCACATCGAGGGCCAGGCGCTGCAGCGCGCATTCGGCCACCAGCGCATCGCGCCGCTCTGCGAGGCTTGCGGCGCTGCTGAGCCGCGCCAATTTGGTGGGATGCGTGGTCATGATGGCTCCGATCCGCGGCGCGTCAAGGCTTGCAAGCCTTCCAGGTCCTTGTTCAGTTCTGCCATGGTGAACGACAGCAATTTGGGCTTGCTGCGGAAACTGGTCCGCACGCCCAGCAAGGTGGCGATGGCGGCAATGATGAAGACGGCGGCCGTCAGGCCGATGGCGGCGATACGGTGGGTATCCCAGAACAGCACGATGACCATAAAGATCAGCAATACCAGGCCGACAAACAGGCACAGTAGTGCCAGCATGGCCAGCGCCAGATAGGTAAGAAAGCGCAGCGACTCTTCTTCTACTTCCACCGCCGCCAAAGCCAGACGGGTCTGGACAATGGCGGCGATGGTGGCTGCGACTTGCGCGACATGATGAGCGATTGCCATGGGCTGCCTTTCGCGTCAGGATGAATCAGGCCAGTCGAGATGGCGGCCAGGCCGCCTGTGTATGCGTTGTTAGCGGCGTGACGACAGCAGCAAGCCGAACAGCACGCCGACCACGGCGCCCGCACCGACTGCTTTCCAGGGATTGTCTTGCACGTAGTCGTCGGTGGCCTTGGCTGCTTTCTTGGTGTGGTGCACCAGGTCTTCTTCCAGTTTGCGCAAGTCGCGCTTGGCCGTTTCCACGGTGGCCAGGAATTTTTCCTTGACGGCCTTGATATTTTCGCCCGTCTGCCCGGTAGCGCCGTCCAGCCAGCCTTCGGCTTCGTCGATGACGTCTTTCAGGTCGCCGATCAGTTTGTCGCGTGCCTTGTCGGCATCGGCCAGGACTTTTTCGCTATTGGATTTGCCGGTATGTGTTGAGCTCATGTATTACCTCATGGAAGTGAAACTGCACAATGAAATACCAGTGTAGGCAGCAGCGGCGACGCTGTCTTGCGCCGTCTCAACGGGAACCTAGGCCACCGTCGAAACGGGCTGTCAGCCAGCTTGGATGGCTAGCGGAAAGCAAAATCGAGGACTACGCCCGCAAATACTGCTGCTCCTAGCCAGTTATTATGCCGGAATGCTGCAAAACACGGCATACGCTCGCGTGCGCGTATCAAGGTGTAGTGGTAAACGGCGCAACCGGCAGCGACCAGCAAGCCTGCCACGAACCATCCGCGCAAGCCCAGATACCAGCCGCAGGCAAGCCACAGCAGCAGGAAAGCAGCGTAGCAAAACATGATGATGGCCACGTCATAGCGGCCAAAGGTGATGGCTGAGGTCTTGATGCCGATCTTCAAGTCGTCATCGCGGTCGACCATCGCGTATTCCGTATCGTAGGCTACGGCCCAGAACACATTACCCAACAGCAGCAGCCAGGCAACCACGGGTACGGCGCCCGTGATGGCGGCAAAGCCCATCGGGATGCCGAAGCCGAAGGCGATGCCCAGGTAGGCTTGCGGGATGGCAAAGAAGCGCTTGAAGTAAGGGTAGGTGGCGGCGATGATGACGGCGGCCACCGACAATTGCTTGGTCAGCGTATTGAGGGGTAGTACCAGGCAAAAGGCCAGCAGGGTCAGCACGCCGGCCACCGCCAGCGCTTCCTTGCCGCTGATGCGTCCGCTGGTAATCGGGCGCTCGGCCGTGCGCTTGACGAATTTGTCGATATCCTGGTCCGCATAGTCATTGATGGCGCAGCCTGCTGAACGCATCAGGAAGGTGCCGAGGGTAAAGATCAGGATCAGACGCCAGTCCGGCAGACCTTGCTGCGCCAGCCACAGCGCGCACAGGGTAGGCCACAGCAGCAACACGGTACCGATCGGCTTGTCGAGCCGGATCAGGCGGAAATACAGCGCCAGCTTATTCATGGGTAACTCAATCTTGTTGAAGAGAAACGCCGATTATCGCAAATAGTATGGCGCTGCAGGAGGTACGGCTAGATTTTTACGCTTCCAGGCAAATCGTATCGACGCCAGGCAGGTTGCAGCTGGCAATCGCCGCGCACAGGGCGTCGATGGCCGCCTTGCGGGTAAAGCTCTTGCGCCACAGCATCACCACTCTGCGCGATGGCGCCGGTTCTTCGAACGGGCGGTAAGCCAGCATGCCGTCGGCGGCATCCATATCGGGCACGGAGGCGCGCGGCAGCACGGTCAGGCCGATGCCGCTGGCCACCATGTGGCGGATGGTTTCCAGCGACGAGCCTTCGAAGGTGCGCTGCATGCCGTTGCCGGGTGAGGAAAAACGCGCCATTTCCGGGCACACTTCCAGCACCTGGTCGCGGAAGCAGTGGCCATTGCCCAGCAGCAGCATGGTTTCCGACTTCAAATCCTGGGCGGCGATCTGTTTGCGCGCCGCCCACGGATGGTGGCGCGGCATGGCGACCACGAACGGTTCATCGTACAAAGTCTGCATGGCCATGCCGTGTTCGGGCAGTGGCAAGGCCATAATGGCTACATCCAGTTCGCCCTGGCGCAGCAGTTCCAGCAGGCGCACCGTGAAATTTTCTTGCAGGATCAACGGCATTTGCGGCACTTGCTCGATCATCGCCTTGACCAGCGGCGGCAGCAGATACGGGCCGATGGTATAGATCACACCCAGGCGCAAGGGGCCTGCCAGCGGATCCTTGTTTTGTTTTGCCAGTTCTTTGATGGCGGCCGTCTGTTCCAGTACACGTTCGGCCTGGGCAATGATTTGCGCGCCCAAGGGCGTCACGGAAATTTCGGCGCCGCCCCGTTCGAACAGCACCACGCCCAATTCGTCTTCGAGTTTCTTGATAGCCACTGACAAAGTAGGTTGGGCAACGAAGCAGGCTTCGGCGGCGTGGCCAAAGTGTTTCGCTCGCGCGACTGCAACGATATATTTCAGTTCAGTCAGTGTCATAAGGAGATTGAAACACAGGATGTACTTACTTGCAATTACTTGCAATAAATGTAAGGTGGCCAATACTGCCGAAAGCGCCAAACTGTGGCGCGGATGGCGTATTGTAGCGGATCGGCCCCTATAATGCGGGCAGGGTCACGGTGGAGGCGTTCATGGAACTGAGTCTGCAGGCATTGGAAGCGGCAATCAATTACTGGCGGGAGCGGCAACCGGCACGCGGCAACGAATATGCGCTGTCGCCGCCCGTCAGCCGGCTGGCCACCGTATATGCGCTGATGATTTACCGTCACCAGACTAGCATCGAACAAGATAGCCTGGATCCGGCCGTCCTGGCGCTGATCCACGACCTGCACTGAAACCCATACTGAATTAAAAGAGACTATCTTTATGCCTGATTTTGAAAACAAGATTTGCAGCCGCGACACATTAAAAGAGCGCGCCGCTGCCCTGCCGAAACCGGTGGTTGTCACCAACGGCGTGTTCGATATTTTGCACCGCGGCCACGTAACTTATCTGGCGCAGGCGCGCGCGCTGGGCGCATCGCTGGTGGTTGCCATCAATACCGATGCTTCCGTCAAACGCCTGGGCAAGGGCGATGACCGCCCTTTGAACAGCTGCGAAGACCGCCTGGCCGTGCTGGCCGCTTTGGCATCGGTCAGCCTGGTAGTGCCGTTCTCGGAAGACAGCGCGCTGGAAGTGGTGCAGGAAATCACCCCTGAAATCTATGTCAAGGGCGGCGACTACGACATGACGGCGATTCCGGAAGGCAAAGCCGTGCTGGCGTATGGCGGGCAAGCCGTGGCCATCGATTTCAAGCACGACCGCTCGACCACCAAACTGCTGAGCAAGGTGCGCGAGAAATAGCAGGCGAGAAATAGCAGATAAGTAGCTCAACAAGCGCGAGATCAAGGCTGACGTCTTGCGCGCGCACAAAGATATGCTTATTTGTTATGTTTATAATATCAAAGAATGTTCGTTTGGCAGCGCATCAGTATCAGCTGAGACGTGGTCAATGTTTCCACAAGGATAAAAAAGCGTTACTATGATCACCATGCCACGGCTGAGTGAAAATCAGCCGCAGCGCGTAGTACCGCCTTTATTTGTTCCCTGTGTCATACGCCACGTCCCATGGCGGTCATCGTTTGCGACAGAAGAAATCAATGGATCATAAAACCACGGGAGAATGGCTGCTGCAGTCGGGCGTCTGGATAGCCGATGAAGCACAGACCGGCTTGCAATTGAAGCGTAGCGCCTTGGGCCATGCGGTATCGCCGCGCCTGAACGCGGACGATATCGGCCAGTTGATGCGTACGCATCTCCTGCCTGACGATGCCGACGTGCATTTTCCACCCGAATTCCAGTTTAGTCCGTTTACCGGCATCAGTTTGAAGACGCCGATCCAGAGCGGCCAGGCCAGCGCCTGGGTGCCGCCGTTTGGCGCGCGGCCCATCAATAGCAACGTGGTGCCGGGCGCCATCGGCCTGCGCCAGACGGGCCAGGCGCTGAAGCTGGCACGCGGTGCCGCACGAGATGGGTCTGCCGACGCCGGCGCGAATGCCGATCCCGATGTCAGCATGCCCACGCCACCGCCTGGCGAATATGCGTTTTTCTCGGCCCGCTTCGGCACCACCGGCGCTGCCTTGCTGGCGCTGGATGCGCGCAAGGGCGCGCTGTACGGCTGGCTGCCAGGATCGAAGCACTGGCTGGCGCTCGAATCGTCTCAGGGCGGCTTGCTGTCCGAATGCCTGCTGGGCGAGATGGCCTGGCGCGCCGAGATGGCCAGTGGCTATAACAGCCGTCTGTATGTGCCCAGTGGCCATGGCCTGGCGTGCATCACCGCCGATTTTCCCTCGCTCAGTTACCAGGTCGAGCATCTGGGCGACGCGCCATCGGCAGCCGCTCCGATCTGGTTCCAGAACCGCCTGTGGGCGCCGCTGCAAGGCGACGATGGGGTGATCCGTTTCCTTAACCTCGATGTGCAAAACACGCTTGGCGCCGAAGTGGTGCTCGATGGCGCCGTTGCGCTGGGCAAGGTCAGCGCACCTGTCGCCTATGGCCGCAGCGTGATCTGGCCGTGCGAACATGGCCAGTTGCGCCTGCAGCAGCGTCAGGATGGCAGCATGGTGGCGAATTGGACGCCATGGCCGGCCGGCTTGCTGCCGCAGTTTGATTTTGGTTGCCCGTATCTGTCGCGCGACGGCGACCTGTGGCAGCTGTGTTTTGACAGCGGTGCCGACCGCTATGGCTATCTGAAACTGGGGACGGTGGGCGAATTCGCCGTGGCGATGGAGCCGCGCCTTTGCTCGGGCAGCTTTAATTACCGTTTTTCCAGAAAGCTCAAGCATGCGCCATGGCAAGAACCGGAGCAGGGCGATGATGGCGGCAGCAGCCGGTCGGTGATGCCGCTGCTGGAGGCGGGCGATAGCGTGCTGGGCGTACGCTTCGACACGCGCGTCAGCCTCGACAGCGTGCTGCGTTCGAAAGAGCGCATGTATGCCACCCTGGTGCAGGATGACGACGCGCAAATCCTGGCTTTCCACACCTTTTCGGTCGATGAGCCCTGGCGTATGCGCTTGTTCACGCACCAGGGCACCTTGTGGGCGTATCACCCGTCGCTGGGCCGCATCGATGGCTGGAAATTGCAGGCATGATGGTCTCCCTGCGCCTGTCCCGTCTGTTGCGCTCTGCCGTTGCCATGGCAGCTTTCGCGCTGGCCTTGCCGCTGCACGCGGCAGGCATCCAGCAAGCGTTTTTGGTGCAAAACTCGGGCTGGATGGAACCGTTTTATACGGACCCGCAATCGCAATTGAAAGCGCTGGTGGGCGCCGTGGCGCAGGCGGCCAGCACGCCCGACGATCCATTGTTCCTGCTGGCCTTTAGCCAGAGCAATGGCGGCAATGTCTCGCCATTGCTGCTGGGACAAGGCCGTGGCGCATCCGCCATCGCGGGCCAGCTGGCGCCGCTGGGCCTGGCGCGCAAGGGCAGCGGCCAGGCGCTGGCGGACACCGATTTCCAGGAAGCCGTGACGAAAACCATCACCGGCCCGTTCCGTTCGGCGTCCGGCATCGTGTGGATCTTTACGAACAACAAGAACAGCCCGAACAACGATAGCCAGACGGCCGAGCGCAACCGCGACTTTTACCGTTTGCTGCATCTGGAACCGTCGATCACCAAGACCCTGGTGTATGCCTTGCGCATGCCGGTGCAGGGCAAACTTTATAGCGCCAAGGGCTTGATGGTGTATGCGCTGGCGTATGGCCAGCCGGCCGCCGAAGCGCTCAACCGCATCCAGGCAGAAGGCCGCTTGTCGCAAGTGCTCACGCGCGCGCCGGCCCGCTTGAAACCGGTCGACCAGGACGCCGTGCGCATCGTGCCCCAATCGGTGCAGAACAGCGCCAATGTACACGCCAGCCTGGGCCGTGACGGGCGCACCATCGTGCTCGATGTGGACGCCGAGAAACTGGTGCCCAAGGTGGTCTTGCAGGCCTCCCTGCAAAACATGTTTTTCCCGTATGTGATCGAACACGCCACCGTGCAAGCGACCCTGGCGGGACAGGCCGCGCCGCTGCAGGTGAGCCCTGGCGAGATCAGCGGCTTGTTGCCGGGTGCCAGCCAGCAGGTGGAAGTGCGGTTTGACTTGCCGATGGCACAGATTCCTTCGCCCTGGTCGACCCAGGCACTGGCCGCGATGGGCAAGCAGGTGCTGTTGCCGATGACGGCCACGGTGGGGCTGGCGGACCAAAAACTTGCCCTGTCGCCCGAATTTTCACAGCAATTGCAGGACTTGTTCCCCGGCGACCCGATTTCGGAAGTGTTTACGCCGCCCGACAGCGTGCGCGCCTCGCAAGCCACGGTGCCGTTGCTGGTGCGCATCCAGTATCCGCTGCTGCCGGTGTTGCTGATCACCGGTGCAATTTTGCTGCTGTTGCTGGCTTTCGTGCTGTTCGGCCTCTTGTCGACCAGCAGCAAGCGCTATCGGATCGTGGTCAATGGCCTGCCGCGCCAGGTTTTGCTGAAACCATACAAGAGTCTCGTCATCAAAGATGATGGCGGGCGCGAGATCGGCACCATCCGGCGTGGCCTGGGCAAGCCCGTGATCGTGCGCGTTGCCGATGGCCAGACGCTGGCGCTGGGTTAAGCCCGCATCTATTTTTTACCCCTGATTACACCACCCTTATTTTTCGAGGCAGACGATGGCACAAGAGACTCCCAAAGACAATGCAGGCTTTACCTTGCCGGCGCCTGCCAGCACGCCTGCCGATGCCAGCGCCAGCGCGCCCGTCACGCCTGCCACCACGGCCAGCGTCGATGCGCCTGCTACGCTGGACCCGGCCAGCGCCACCGATACCTCGGCGCGCGATACCCTGATCGGCGGCGCCGTGCTGCTGGTGCTGTTCATCGCCTTTTTCTTTGCCAAAAATGCGTATGCGAATGGCCTGGTGGCCAAGCGCTTGCCGCCCAACAAGGCCAATGCTTCGGGCTGGTGGCTGTTTATTTTCCTGGCCAGCCTGGCGACGGCCGTCGTGCTGGCTGCCGTGAATGCGCATAAATTCCTCGCGCCATTGTTCATGGGACCGCTGCTGCTGGTGGGCCTGGTGGCGCTGGTGCTGACGTTTACTTCCAGCCGTAACTAATTAAGTGAGCCGATAGGACACATCATGTCAGACACCTTGAACCAGACCGTCGGCGCGCAGGGCGAGCGCAAGCAGGACAAGATCATCGATTTGCGCCCCACGCTGTTCATCGGCGTGGGCGGTACCGGCATGCAAGTGCTGATGCGCGTGCGCCGGCGCATCCTCAACACCCTGTGGGGCAATGCCGGCCACCGCACGCGCGTCGAGAACCTGACCGAGTTTCCCGTGGCACAGTTCATCCATTTTGACCTCGACAATGGTGCAGTGGTGGAAAGCGGCGAATCGCAGGCGCAGGATTTGCAGTTCGATTTGCTGAAATTTACCGACGATGAAAAAGTGGTCGGTTCGTTTGATGCCGATAAATATAGCCGCAATGACGATTCGCTGGAACGTTATCCGCATATCAAGGAATGGCTGCCGCTGACGCCGCAGAAAATCCGCGACCTGAATTTCGACATGCAATCGGGCGCGGGCCAGGTGCGCGCCGTCTCGCGTTTGTATTTCTTCGACAAATACAGCAAGGTGCGCGACAAGATCCGTTTGAAACTGAAAACCCTGAAAGCCGGTTTGTCGCACGAGCGCCAGCTCAGTGAACTGGGCCTGCGCATGGAAGCGGGCCGTTTCCGCATCGTGGTGGTCGGCTCGGTAGCTGGCGGCACCGGTTCCGGTTCCTTCCTCGACATGGGTTACCTGGCGCGCTGGATCGCCGAGAATGAAGTCGATCAAGCCGACGTGGAGCTGATGCTGTTCCTGCCCAGCGGCTTTAGCAAGAACAACAAGGACAGGACCGAGGGCAATGCCTATGCGGCGCTGATGGAGCTGGAATCGGCGATGATGGGCAACAAGAATTATCTGAGCCGCTGGGATGAATATGACCGCCCGGAACTGGCGCGCGTGCCGTATAACGAAGTGTTCCTGGTCGATTCGGGCAATCTGGCCCAGCAGCACACGGACAGCGTCGATGACATCTATCACATGGTGGCCGATTCCCTGTTCGAAGACTTTGCCTCGGCCGATTTTGCCCGCGCCAAGCGTTCTATCGCCGTCAACCAGGCGCAGCACAAGAATTCCATGTACAAGGCGCCGGTGCCGCAAAACCGCTTCGGCGACATGCGCCTGTATTTTTCCCGGCGTTTTTCCTCGTTCGGCATGGCCGTACTCGATACGCGCCAGGAAGCGGCGCGCGACGAACGGGCCCACCGCTGGGCCGGGGCCATGCTGAAAGCCTTCTTTGGCGTCGGTGGTGTGGACGCTGGCGTGAACCGCGCCAATGACGATCAGCGCAATGCCTTTTTGGCTGCCCACATGGGCATGCGTCCCACGCCATTCAACGATTTCCCCGTATTTTCCGACAAAAGCATCGAACTGAAACGTTCCAACGGCGCTTTCGAGGATTTCCAGATCGTCGATGATTTGCTGGCCGAGCGCCAGGGCAGCTTGCTCAGTGGCGTGGAAGACCGGGTCAACCGCCGCATCGAAGATATCCGTACGGGCTATGACCGCAAGGAGTGGCCGACGCAAGTGCGCGACGCCATGCGCCAGCTCGAGCGCGACGCCGTGCGCGACCAGGATTCCACGGCCGACACGACGGAAGACCGCATCGCCAAGCGGCGCCAGGAATTGTTCGAGAACATCAAGAAAGTGGTGCGCGACCAGTTGTATGGCTATCTGGATAACAAGCAATTCGGCGGCCTGGAGTATGTGCTGTCGCTGGTGGAACAGATCAAGGACCGCATCGAAGCGCCAGGCAGCGGCTTGATTGTCCAGATCGATACCAATGCCGAGCGTTATCGCGAAATCAAGGAAGCCGTGCGCACGCGCGAATACGAACGTTTGCTGAATAACCTGGAGCAGACGCGTGGCGGCTTCTTCGGCAGCGGCGAAAAACAGGCCGGCGTGGTGATGGACCATCTGCGCACGGAAATGGCCAATGCGCTCAAATTCCATTTGCGGGGCCGGGCTGCCGAAGAGGCCGTGCTGCTGCTGCGCGATGTGTCGCGCTGGCTGGGCAACCGCACCGGTGTCGATGCCCAGGGCCGCGCCGTGTGGAATGGCCTGGTGGGCGAATTGCAGCTTGGTCGCGCTGGCGTGCTCGACATGCTGGACCAATTGCAGACGGCCAATGTGATCGTGCAAAAGGATTTAAAGAAAGACCATGCCACCGCCATCCTGGTGCCCGTCACCGTGCGCGACATCGCCATGCCGGCCCCGGCCACCTTGCGCGAGTGGGCTGACGAAGCGTTCCAGGACATCGGCGGCTCGAAAACCCTGTTCCCCATGCTGGGCGAACCGGCCCAGCGCACGGAGATATTGAACAAGGTCAAGCGCATGGCGGAAAACCGCCTGGCCAGCATGGGCATCAATGATGGCGGCGCTGCCCAGCTTGACCCCTTGTTTGACGCGCTGGAACAGATGGAGCCAGGCCGGCGCCAGGATTATTTCCGTAAATTGCTGGCCTGCGCCATGCCATGGATCGACGCCAATATGGTCGGCGAATTCACGGTCGTGGCAGACCAGTACAAATGCGTGATCGGCGTGGCGGGCGCGCAAGCGTTCAAGGCCAAGTTTGGCGCTGAAATTTATGCCTGTGTGCAAACCCAGGCCGGCATCACCAGCAGCCAGGTGGAAATCGTGGAAACCGGTATCCAGGGCCGCGCCGTCGCTTATTGCGAACTGGCTGGCGTGCCAATGACGGTGCTGCGCGGCCTGGAAGGCTGGCGCACCAGTTATCGCAAGGAAAGCGATAACGACAAGGCGCCTATCCACACGCATATCGACTCGACCCAGTTCAATCACCCGATTGCGCCAAGCACGGATGAGATTCGGCGTCTGGCCGAAGACTTCAGTTTGTTCCTGAAAGCCATCATGCTGGGCGTGCTGACGCGCCATAACGGCCGGGTGGTGCCGCTGGGGCAATATTTGTTTGCCATGGGGCGCGGCGACATGCGACGCATCGGCAATGAGCGTTCGATACGCCAGAACGGTTTGCTGTCCGTCTTCCGTGGCTTGATCGAAGAGCGCGTGGCGGCCCGCCTGGCCGAATTCGACGACGTGCAGACGGTGGCCTTGTCTGCGCTGGCCAGTTATTACGCCAGCAATGTCTATACGCCGCGCCTGGTCGACATGACGGGGGGCGGACAGCTTGACAACAAAGGTTTCGGCAATGCCATCGCCAATGAAATCGCTGGCGACTTGCGTGAAAGCGCGCGCCGCAAGGGTATGACGGATAGCGAAATCAAGCGACTGGAAGAAAAGCTGCTGGATAACTTGAAGTTGTGGGCCAATGTGATTGCCGATTCCGATGCCGACGCGCATGAATGGGAAGTGCGCGAAGCCGATGAAGATGGCTTGCCGCGCCTGAAGTACGCACTCAAGCCGGAAGTGCTGGAAGCGGGAACCTTGCAAGCGCTGTTTGCACCGGCCCCGGTCGCTGCCCCTGCACCGCTGTTTGCTGCACCGTCCCTGAACAGCGCTCCGCCACCGCTGTTTTCGCCACCTCCGCTGGTGGAATACCAGTATTTCCTCGGTGTCGATGGCAAGCAGCAGGGCCCATTTACGGCCCAGCATATCGTGCAGTTTGTGCGCGCCGGGCAAATCGTGCCGGCCACCACCAAGGTCTGGCGTGAAGGTTTGCCGGCTTGGGTGGACTTGGCGCAGTTCCCGGAATTGGCGGCTTTGCTGTTCAGTGCGCCGCCGCCCTTGATGACGCCGCCGCCGTTGCTTTGAATGAAGGAAGTGTTGTGATCAAGTGTGTCAAGTGTCAAGAGACGCTGGTGGAGGGCGTGCCGTTCTGTCCGTTTTGCGGCCATGCCGTGGCCGGCGTTGCTGCGCCCAAGTTCGTGCCGCCGCCTGTGCCCGTCAAAGCCGAGCCGAAAGTCGAAGTAAAGCCAGAGCCTGTTGTCGTGGCCAAGGTACAGTCAAAGGTTGAAGCCAAGGTCGAACCCAGGGTCGAACCCAGGGCTGAACCCGCGCCTGAGCGCAAGATGGAAGCACCGCCGCCTGAACCCGTGCCCGCCAAAAAATGGCCGCGCTGGCTGGCCGGTTTGATCGTGGCAGGGTTGGCGATTGTCTATATCAATGGCAAGTTCTCCAACAAGCAAGATACCTTGTGTAATGACGCCATCGATAGCGGCCTGGCGCTGGTCGCCAAGGGCAGCCTCGATGGGGCGCGCGTCAAACTGTCGGAAGCGCAGAATGTTTGTACCGGCAAGTCCACTGCCAAGGTGGACGATTTGCAGGCGGCGATCAGCAAAGCCGTAGTGGCCTCGGGCGGCTGCCAGCGCAGCGTGCGCGCCATCGAACGCGATCTGAATGGCCACCGTTTGCAAAGCGCCAGTAAAGCACTGTCTGCATTGGATAGCGATTGCGCGGGTGCATCGACGGTGGACCCGTTGCGCAAGCAGTTGGCACGCCAGCAGGCGGCCGCCGCATCGATCCAGGTGGGCGTGCGCCAGGCGCTAGCTAGCAAGGATAGTGTGGCGGCCAGCAGTGGCATCGTCAAGCTGGAAGCGCTGGACCGCGAATTTCCTGAATTGCCACAATTGAAGGCAGACTTGCAAGCCTTGACGGCCGTGTCCGCTCCTGCGCCTGAGCCAGTGGCGCCGCCCGTGATTGAGACAGCGCCAGCGCGCCCTGTACAAAGTGAACCTGCGCCTCCCCGCGTGGTCGAACGAACTAACCCTGCGCCCGTCGACAATGGCGCGGCCATGCGCAACGAGATGGCGCAATCCTTCCTGCGCGATGCCGAGCGCTCGATGAATGAGGGAAAATTCGATGCCGCCAAGACGTATCTGGACAGTGCGCGCCGCGCCGACCCGAATAATGCGCGCATCGACAGCCTGTCGCGCCGCATCCGTGAGCGCGAGCGGCAAGTGCTGCAGACGGAAACGACGATCAAATAAAAAAACACTCGGGAGTAGCTATGCTGAACAAGACCACCGTGCGGACCACTGCCGCATTGACCCTGGCCGCCATGCTGGCCGGTTGCGCTACCGCGCCCATGAATCAGAATGGCGTGCGCCAGGACAATAGCCAGTATCCGCAGGTTACCGACGAAGACCCTTGCAGCGTAGGCAAGACGGCCGCCGCCGGTGCGGCCGTGGGCGCCTTGCTGGGCGCGCTGGTCAGCGGCAAGAATGGCGCGCTGAAAGGCGCAGCCATCGGCGGCGGCCTGGCGGCGGCCGGTTGCCTGGCCTTCAATGTCAATTCGCGCCAGACCAAAACGGCGGCCCAGGCCGACCGCGACTATATCCGCGCCCGCGGTTCGCTGCCGCGCGAGCCGCAAGTGGTGTCGTACACGCCGCAATTGAGCGCCGGCACCGTCAAGCGCGGCCAGCCGTTCAAAGTCACGTCCGTGGTGGAACTGGTCAATGGCAGTACGCAAAACGTCACCGACGTGCGCGAAGAACTGGTAGTGCTGGACCCGCAAGGCCAGCCCTTCAAGTCAGGCTCGAAAGAACTGTCCAACACCAACAGGACGGGCGGACGCTTTGAAAACTCGTTCGAGCTGACCTTGCCGGCCGGCGTGTCGCAAGGCATGTATGGCGTCAAGACCAATCTGTACGTGAACGGCAAGCTGGCCGCCACGCGCGACATGCGCACGCAGCTGGTGATACTGGACGCCGACAGCAACGCGCCGCAGCTGGCGCTGCGCTAACGTTATTCAGGCACCGCCCAAATAGCCGTACTGGCGCCACGCTTCATAGACAACCACGGCGACTGTATTGGACAGGTTCAGGCTGCGGTTGTCCGGGCGCATTGGCAGGCGGATGCGCTGTTCGGCGGGGAAGCCGTCGCGCAGGGCAGGATCGAGTCCTTTGGTTTCCGAACCGAATACGAACACGTCGCCAGGTAAAAAGGCGACCTCGCCAAACGGACGCGAGCCGCGCGTGGTCATGGCGAACATGCGCGCCGGGTCCGGTTGGGTATCCGCCAGGAAGGCTTCCCAGTTCTTGTGCACCTTCATGTTGGCATAGTCGTGGTAATCGAGGCCGGCGCGTTTCATCTTGGAATCGTCGAGCGGAAAGCCCAGCGGTTCGACCAGATGCAGCTGCGCGCCCGTGTTGGCGCACAGGCGGATGACGTTGCCCGTGTTGGGCGGGATTTCAGGTTCTACCAGAACGACGTGAAACAAGATGCTCTCCTAATTAGTACAACTGTAGTACAACTGAGTACGACTCAAAATAGTCAATGCGGTGGCGTGCGGGCCATCACCAATATCGTTACCTTTGCTGCGCCATGCCGCTTGAAGGCGGCGGCCAGCGCGTCCACCGTGTGGCCGCTGCTCATCACATCGTCGACGATGCCGACATGGCAGCCGCGCACCCTGGCGGTCTGTTCTGGCGCCACGACAAAGGCGCGCGCCAGGTTGGCTTTGCGTTCGCGTGGCGCCACGCCGCTTTGCGCCCGGGTTTCGCGTACCCGGATGGCCAGCCGGGGCAACAGCGGGATGGCCAGCTGGCGCGCCAGCGGACGGGCAATTTCCAGCGCCTGGTTAAAGCCCCGTTCAGCCAGGCGGGCAGGGCCCAGCGGCACGGGACACAGCCATTGCGGCGCTTGCCAGTCTGCCTGGCGCTGCACCGCCTCGGCCAGCAGCTGCGCAAACAAGGGCGCCAGCGCCAGCCGGGCGCCGAATTTCAGCTGCAGCAGCAACTGGTCGACGGGCGCCGCGTAATCGGCCGCCGTGCTGGTGGCGTCATACGCGGGAGGATGGCGCAGGCAGCGTCCGCACAAGGTGGACACATCATCGAGCGGATTGGCGCAGCGGCGGCAGCGTGGGCGCAGCTGGCCCAGGTATTGCTCGCGGCACGGCGTACACAGCACTTGCGCACAAGCGCCGCCGCACAGTGCGCACTGGGCCGGCAGCAGGCTGGCGCCCAGCGCTTGCAAGATCGATTGCAATGCGCTGCTTCCCACCTGGTAAAAGCCGCTCCCCATCGCGATGGCCCCGTTCCATGTACACTGCCGACATTATCTCATCTCACCCGATTGCCCATGTCAGTTCCCACAAGTCCGCCCAAAATGAGTGCGCCCATCGATGCGGTGCAAGTACGCGATTTATTTTCCCGTCCGGCGCGGATTGCGCCATCGGACTTTTTGCGCCGCGAAGTGTCCGCGCGCATGCACGAACGCCTGGAACTGGTGAAAATCACGCCCTTGCGCGTGCTCGATGCCGGTTGCGGTCCCGGTGCTGACCTGGCGCAATTGCATAAAGATTATCCGGCCGCACAAATTATCGGCCTCGATGCATCGCAAGCGATGTTGCAGGCGGCGCGCGCACCGGCCTCCAAGCTGTCTGGCCTGAACCAGTTTCTCAGTAAACTGTTGCCCTCGAAAACAGGCGTGGACTTGCTGTGCGGCGACCTGGGCGACTTGCCGCTGGCCGCCAGCAGCATCGACCTGGTGTGGTCCAACCTGGCCTTGCACTGGCATGCCCAGCCCGACCGCGTGTTTGCCGAATGGCGCCGTGCCTTGCGCCTCGATGGCTTGCTGATGTTTTCCTGTTTCGGGCCCGACACTTTCCGCGAGGTGCGCGACGCGTTTGCGCAAGCCGATTTGTATCCCCATGCATTGCCGTTTGTCGACATGCACGACTTTGGCGACATGCTGGTCGAGACAGGTTTTTCTACGCCCGTGCTGGACATGGAAATCATCACCGTCACCTATGACACGGCGGAAAAATTGCTGGCCGACGTGCGCGCCTTTGGCGGCAATCCCTTGACCACGCGCCGCCGTGGCCTGATGGACAAGGCCGCCTGGCAGCGCATGCTGGACGCGCTGGAAAAAATGCGCCGTCCCGACGGCAAGCTGGGCCTGAGCTTTGAAGTCATCTATGGCCATGCCTTCCGCCCGGCGCCGCGCGTCACGCGCAACGGTGAAGCCATCATCCAGTTTACGCCGCGCAAGCCCTGATCTTTGCAGGCGGCGCCGCCTCGCGCCGCCATTCCATCCTGATCCAAGTAGCAAGTGTTGCAAAGCGCGCCGGCGTTGGCACGGGTGCGCGCACGCGCGCTGATTATTGTTGATGCATTCAACTTTTCTTGCTTATAATCGTTGATTGTTTGTCAGCTTGTTAAGCCATAAAAACAAGTGGCAAGAAAAAAATTATCAAACAAAGCAAGATTATTAGAAGTTACTGCATTAGTATAGTAACCATCTTGCATGCAGGGCCATATTGGCCGTGCAAGAAAAATAGAATTCCAGCATGGTTGTTCGTACAAGACTTTGTGTGTGCAAACAGCATGGGATTTGCTGGTGCTTGGCGCTCGCGGCGGCATGAATGCCGTGATGCTTTCCTGGAGGAGCGGCAGCGGTGTAGTACGGAGCTTTCCGCAGCCGTTTAAAATATCATTATTTTTGGGTGGTTGGGGAAAACATGAAACATGCAAAGCGACTTCAATCGTTGATGCTCGGGCTGTCGCTGACAGCGCTAGGCGTCGGACGATGGGCTATGGCGGCACCGGCTGCCAGCACCTATCCCGGCACCGGCGGTCCCAGGCCGCTCGAGTTGAATCTGCAACCGCCGGCGACACAGATCGCCCATGAGATCTACGATCTGCACACCTGGATGATGATCATCTGCCTGGTGATTTTCGTGGCCGTGTTCGGCGTTATGTTTTATTCCATCTTCAAGCACCGCAAGTCCGTGGGCCACAAGCCAGCCACTTTCCACGAAAGCACCACCGTCGAGATCGCCTGGACCGTCGTGCCTTTCCTGATCGTGATCGGCATGGCGCTGCCTGCCACGCGCACCGTGGTCGGCATGAAGGATACGTCCAACGCCGACCTCACCATCAAAGCGACTGGCATGCAGTGGAAATGGGGCTATGATTATCTGAAGGGCGAAGGCGAGGGTATTTCCTTCCTGTCCAACCTGTCCACGCCGCGCTCGCAAGTGGGTGCGCCGGGCGCGCCGCCAACCGAGAAGCGCGGCGAAAATTATCTGATCGAGGTCGACAATGAACTGGTGGTGCCAGTGCATAAGAAGATCCGCATGGTGCTCACGGCCAATGACGTGATCCATGCCTGGTCCGTGCCCGCGTTTGGCGTGAAACAGGATGCGATTCCCGGTTTCGTACGCGATACCTGGTTCAAGGCGGACCATATCGGCACCTTCCGTGGCAATTGCGCCGAGCTGTGCGGCAAGGAACACGCCTTCATGCCGATCGTCGTGAAAGTCGTGTCTGCAGAAGACTACAAGGCGTGGGTGGATGTGAAGCAAAAAGAAATGGCTGCGCTGGCCGATGATCCGAACAAGACCTGGACCATAGACGAGTTGAAGGTCAAGGGTGAAAAAGTGTACGCGGCCAACTGCGTGGTCTGTCACCAGGCGACCGGCAAGGGCGTGCCGGGAGCGTTCGCCGCGCTCGACGGTTCGCCTGTGGTGAACGGTCCGAAAGCGGAACAGATACATGTCTTGCTGAACGGGCAAAAGAGCGGCAAGTTCCCGGCTGAAATGCCAGCCTGGAAACAACTGTCTGACACGGATATCGCGGCAGTGATCACTTACACGCGCAATAACTGGTCAAACAAGGCCGCAGAAAATATCGTTCAACCAGCCGAAGTCGTGGCTGCACGCAAGTAATCAGGAGCCAGGAGCTGTCTATGAGCACGAGTACTTTGGACCACAGCGGTCACGACGACCACGCACATCATGACCATGCGCATCACGATCACCCAAGCGGCTGGCGCCGCTGGCTGTTTGCCACTAACCACAAGGATATCGGCACGCTTTACTTGTGGTTCTCGTTCATCATGCTTCTGTCGGGCGGCGTGCTGGCCCTGATGATACGTACGGAACTGTTCCACCCTGGCTTGCAGTTTTTCCACCCTGAATTCTTTAACCAGCTGACCACCATGCACGGCCTGGTGATGGTGTTCGGCGCCATCATGCCGGCCTTCGTCGGCTACGCCAACTGGATGATCCCGCTGCAAGTGGGCGCGTCCGACATGGCGTTTGCGCGCATGAACAACTTTTCGTTCTGGCTGCTGCCGCCAGCGGCCCTGCTGCTGGCCACCTCCTTTTTGGTGCCTGGTGGCGCCACGGCTGCCGGCTGGACCCTGTATGCGCCGCTGTCGACGCAGATGGGCCCCGGCATGGACATGGCGATTTTCGCCATGCACCTGATGGGCGCCTCGTCCATCATGGGCTCGATCAACATCATCGTCACCATCCTCAACATGCGCGCTCCCGGCATGACCCTGATGAAAATGCCGATGTTTTGCTGGACCTGGCTGATCACTGCCTACCTGTTGATCGCCGTCATGCCGGTGCTGGCCGGCGCCATCACCATGACCCTGACGGACCGCCACTTCGGCACCTCCTTCTTTAATGCAGCCGGTGGCGGCGATCCTGTGATGTACCAGCATATCTTCTGGTTCTTCGGCCACCCCGAGGTCTACATCATGATCTTGCCGGCCTTCGGCATCGTTTCGCAAATCCTGCCCGCGTTTGCCCGCAAGCCCTTGTTCGGCTACGCCTCGATGGTGTACGCCACGGCCTCGATCGCGATCCTGTCCTTCATCGTCTGGGCGCATCACATGTTTACCACCGGCATGCCGGTGACCAGCCAGCTGTTCTTCATGTACGCCACCATGCTGATCGCCGTGCCGACGGGGGTCAAAGTGTTCAACTGGATCGCCACCATGTGGAAGGGTTCGATGACCTTCGAGACGCCGATGCTGTTCTCGGTGGGCTTCATTTTCGTGTTCACCATGGGCGGCTTTACGGGCCTGATCCTGGCGGTGACGCCAATCGATATCCAGCTGCAGGATACGTATTATGTGGTGGCCCACTTCCACTACGTGCTGGTGGCCGGCTCGCTGTTTGCCCTGTTCGCCGGTTTCTACTACTGGAGCCCGAAATGGACGGGGCATATGTACAACGAGACGCGCGGCAAGATCCACTTCTGGCTGTCGCTGATCACGTTTAACGTGACCTTCTTCCCGATGCACTTCCTGGGCCTGGCCGGCATGCCGCGCCGCTACGCCGATTATCCGGCGCAGTTCACGGACTTCAATATGATTGCCTCGATCGGCGCCTTCGGTTTCGGCTTCATGCAAGTGTATTTCCTGCTGTTCGTGGTCTTGCCGACCATACGCGGCGGCAAGGCTGCCGAAGCCAAACCATGGGAAGGCGCGGAAGGCCTGGAATGGACCGTGCCTAGCCCGGCGCCTTTCCACACGTTTGAAACGCCACCGACAGTGAAGTAATCGAGGTAGCACGGGCTGGCGTGTGCGCCGGCCCGCTTTGAATAAAGTGCCTGCCATGAACGACCATAATACCGAACGTAAAAAACCGAACAACCTGCGCACCGGACTGATACTGGCTGCCCTGGCCGCCTTTTTCTTCCTGTCCGTGTTCGCCAAGCGGCTGTGGCTGTCGTGACGACGCCGGAACAACAGGAAACACGCGGACTGAACCGCAAGATGCTGGGCAAGCTGCTCGTGATTGCCTGCGTGATGTTTGGTTTTGGTTACGCCCTGATTCCCGTCTACAAGCAGATTTGCGAAGTGATGGGCATCAATGTGCTGACGCAAAAAGATGGCACGGTAGCTTACGACAACAATACCCAGGTCGATACCACGCGCAGCATCACCGTGGAATTCGATGGCAATGCGCAGGGGCCATGGCGTTTCCGTCCGGTCGTCTCGTCCATGAAGGTGCATCCGGGCGAGCTGGTCACCGTCATGTATGAAGTAGTCAATACGCAAGACCGTACCGTCAATGCCCAGGCGATACCCAGCTACGCGCCGCAGAGTGCAACACCGCATTTCAAGAAGGTCGAGTGTTTCTGCTTCAAGCAGCAAACCCTGAAACCGCACGAGGCGCGGCAGATGCCGGTGGTGTTCTTCCTCGATCCGGCGCTGCCGAAAGAGGTCAAGACCATTACCCTGTCGTACACGTTTTTCGAGATCGCCGGCTTGAGCAAGGCGCCGGCGCCTTCCGTGCAGCAGGGGAATTTATGAGTGACCAGTCATGAACAAGCCCGCCAAACCGCCGCAAGCCTCGTTCCTGTATTCGCTCAGGGCGGTGGTGTGGTCGTTTACGGGCTTGCGCCGCAAGAGCGATTTCGATACGGATTCGGCCCGGCTCAACCCTGTGCATGTGGTGATTGCGGCCTTGCTGGCCGTGGCTTGCCTGATCGGCATTTTAATCACCATCGTGAAATTTGTCGTTCCATAATCAGTGATTCAATAAGTTCTCTATAACAAATAAAAACCACCCTACAAGTTTTTGAGGAGATGATGATGAGTTCCAACCACGCCGCCGTCCCGTATTATTTTGTGCCCGGGCCCTCGCGCTGGCCCCTGCTGGGCGGCGCCAGCCTGCTGCTGACCATGATAGGTGCCTCGGCCTGGGTCAACGATGTGTCGTGGGGACCGTATCTGAACCTGGCTGGTATTGCCGGCATCTTGCTGGTGCTGTATTTCTGGTTTGGCGACGCGATCGGGGAATCCGAAAAAGGCTTGTATAGCGAACGCATCGACCATTCCTTCCGCTGGAGCATGAGCTGGTTCATCTTTTCCGAGGTCATGTTCTTTGGCGCTTTTTTTGGCGCCCTGTTTTATGCACGCAGCATCTCGATGCCGTGGCTGGGCGACCTCGATCACAAGCTGATCTGGCCAGACTTCTCGGCCCACTGGGGCAATACGGGCCCGGCCGGCACGGTGCAGGACTTCGTCACCATGACGCCGTTCTGGATACCCACGATTAACACTGCCTTGCTGCTGCTGTCAGGCGTGACCCTGACCATTTCCCACCATGCGCTGCGCGCCGGCCACCGCAGCGTCACGGCGCTGTTCCTGTTCGCCACCATAGCTCTGGGCGCCGTCTTCATGGGTTTCCAGGTGTATGAATATGTACATGCCTACAGCGAGCTGAATTTAAAATTGACGTCAGGCATCTATGGCGCCACCTTCTTCATGCTGACGGGATTCCACGGTTTCCACGTGACGATGGGCGCCATCATGCTGTCGGTGATCTTGTATCGCGTGCTGAAAGGCCACTTTACACCCGAGCACCACTTCGGTTTCGAAGGCGCCGCCTGGTACTGGCACTTTGTCGACGTTGTCTGGCTGGGCCTGTACGTGGTCGTGTATTGGTTATAATGACGGGGCAGGGCGCGCTGGCTTGAAGCTTGCGCCTGCGAAAAAAAGCCGTGCCGGGATATCCCGGGTACGGCTTTTTTCTTGGTCTGAAAAGTTTGCCAATGAGGCAATATTAGTGGATGCCCGTCGGCTGGATATAGCCGAGTTTGTACGCCAGCAAGATCAGCAGGAACAGGGCGATCGAAAAGCCCACGCGCATGGCCAGCGCTTGCACGGTGCGGTTGCTCTTGCCCTTGTCGCGCATCAGGAAAAACAGGGCTGAACCCAGGCTGGCCAGGATCAGGATAAAGGCAATCGCGACAATGATTTTCATGGATGGCAAGGCCCTGTTTGAGGAGGTTCCATTGTAATGCGTATACGCTTCCGTTTTAGATGGATCCCCTTTGTTGTAATGCTGCTACTGGTAGCGCTGGGCGTATCGCTGGCGCAATGGCAGCAGCGCCGCGCCGAAGAAAAACTCGCCCGTGCCGCCAAGTTGCAAACAGGTAACCTGGCCGCACCGCTGATGCTGACTGCCGCACCCTTGCCACCCAGCGAAGCTGGCGCCATCGAGTTTCGCCGCGTCAGCGTGACCGGCCACTTTGTGCCCGCCTGGACGGTGTACCTGGACAACCGCCCCTACCAGGGCCAGGCTGGTTTCCACGTACTGACGCCATTTCAGATTGACGGTTCCGGCATGCATGTGCTGGTGGCACAAGGTTGGTTGCCGCGTAACAATGTCGAGCGCACACGCATCCCCGACTACGCGACGCCCACAGGCACCGTCACCATCACCGGCATTGCCCGCCTGAATGCGGGCCACGTGATGCAACTGGGCACGGCACCGCCGCTGACACCGCACGCCATCGTACAAAATGCCGAGATCGCCCAGCTGGCCCATGCCAGCGGATTCGTCTTCCAACCCATTTTGATAGAACAAACAGTCGATGCCAACCACGCGCCAGCCGCCAGCCAGCTTCCCGTACGCGACTGGCCCGCGCCCGACCTGGGAGCAGACAAGCACCGTGGCTATGCATTCCAGTGGTACGCACTGGCTCTGATGGCTTTTTTATTTTTTGTTTTGACAGGATTTCGACGTGCAAACAAACAACCCTGAAATACAGCAAGGCAGGCAGGAACGGCAGGCGCAAAAGAGTGGCCGCCTCAAATTGCTGGCCGTGATCGCCGTGTGTGCTTTCCCGATTGTCGCTTCCTACCTGACGTATTACGTGATCAAGCCCACCGGCCGCAACAATTATGGCGCGCTGATCGACCCGCGTTTGCATCCTATCCCTGAAGCGCAGCTGAACGTGACCGAACTCGATGGCAAGGCTTCGCCGTTGGCACAATTCAAGGGCAAGTGGATATTGCTGCAAACAGGGCCGTCCGATTGCCAGGACGCATGCCAGAAGCAGCTGTTTGCCATGCAGCAGCTGCGGCTGATGCAAGGCAAGGAAATGGAGCGCATCGAAAGAGTCTGGCTGGTAACGGATGCTCAACCGTTGGAAACCATGATCATGCGCGAATTCGACGGCACCAATATGCTGCGCGTGAATAGCGACGCCTTGAAAGCCTGGCTGCCGGTGGAAGCCGGTGATCGTGCCCAGGATCATCTGTATCTGATCGATCCGCTGGGCAACCTGATGATGCGTTTCCCGAAAGATGCCGATCCGGGCAAAGTAAAAAAAGATATCGCCAAGCTGCTCAAAGCTTCGGCGATCGGTTAAAGAAGAGGTTGATATCTACTATGCCTACGATGCATTTTTCTGCACTGGCCCAGCTGGGTCTGACTGGTTTACTGGTGGCCTTGCTGCCGCTGACCGTCGTCTGGATTTCGTCCGACGCGAATAAATACCGCAAGCTGGTCTGGGTTGCCGTGTTTTTGACCATCGACCTGATCATGTTTGGCGGCTTTACGCGCCTGTCTGATTCCGGCCTGGGCTGCCCGGACTGGCCTGGCTGCTATGGTTCGGCCAATCCTTTCCTGGCCCATGAACATATCGTGGCGGCGGAAGCCTTGATGCCGACCGGACCCGTGACGGTGTTCAAGGCATGGGTCGAAATGACGCACCGTTACCTGGCCATGGCGATCGGCGTGCTGATCGTGGCGATGATGGTGCAAGCGTGGCGTCAGTGGCGCAAGAGCAGACGGCAGGAGTTCGCTCCCGCACTGCCGACAGCGCTATTCCTGTTTGTTTGCCTGCAAGGCGCGTTTGGCGCCTGGACCGTGACCATGAAGCTGCAGCCGATTATCGTCACTATTCACTTGCTGCTGGGCATGGGGCTGCTGGCTTTGCTGACCTGGCTGGGCGGGCGCCAGGATAATGCCGTCGCGCCTGTATTGCGCGCCGATGCCGATGTGTCCGTGCTGCGCCCGGTGCGCGCGCTGGCGATTTTCTCGGCCGTGCTGCTGACGGCGCAGATCGCGCTGGGCGGCTGGGTGAGCACCAACTACGCTACGCTGGCTTGCACCGATTTTCCACTGTGTGGCGGCAAGGTGATCCCGGAGATGGATTTTGAACACGGTTTCCATTTGTGGCGCGAACTGGGCAAGACGGCTGCCGGCCACTATCTGCCGTTTTCTGCATTGACGGCGATCCACTGGGTGCACCGCAATTTCGCCTTTTTCGTGCTGCTCGGCATCGGTTACACGGTCTACCGCGCATGGTCCTTGCCGTCGCTGCGCAAACCCGCCCGCTGGATCGCCGTGATCCTGGCCGTGCAAGCCTGCACGGGCCTGGCGACCATTTACCTGAACTGGCCGTTGGCGATTGCTGTGCTGCATAACGGCGGGGCGGCGCTGCTCGTGTTGTTGCTGACCATGTTAAACTACAGGGCTAAATTCCAACTCGATGTTGCGCGGACCTCCGCTTCCGCCGCCGCGACAGTGCCCCCGGCACTCGGCAGTATTTCCCGTACCCCATAAATGACTACTCAGACACTCAGCCGTAAACCTGCCCCTAGAATCGCCCAGTATTGGGCGCTGACCAAGCCGCGCGTGACGCAACTGGCCGTATTTTGCGCCGTGATCGGCATGTTTCTGGCCAGCGACGAGTTGCCGGACTGGCATGCTGTCGTGTTCGGCACCATCGGCATCTGGTTGCTGGCGGGCGCAGCGTTTGCCGTCAATTGCCTGGCCGAGCGTGAAATCGATGCGCGCATGGCCCGCACGGCCCGCCGTCCGATGGCCATGGGCGATATCACCGTCAAGCAGACGGTGGTGTTCGCGCTGGTGATCGGCGGCCTGGGCATGGCGACCTTGTATTACCTGGTCAATCCACTGACCATGTGGCTGACCTTTGTCACCTTTGTCGGCTATGCGCTGATCTATACCCTGATACTGAAACCGGCCACGCCGCAAAACATCGTCATCGGCGGCCTGTCCGGCGCCATGCCGCCCGCGCTGGGCTGGGCCGCTGTCGCCAACGACGTGCCGATGCAAGCCTGGCTGCTGGTATTGATCATCTTTATCTGGACGCCACCGCATTTCTGGGCGCTGGCCATGTACCGCCGTGACGATTACGCCCGTTCCGGCTTGCCCATGCTGCCCGTCACGCATGGCTTGAAGTTTACGCAATTTCACGTCTGGCTGTACTCGATTGCGCTGGCCGCCACCACCTTGCTGCCGTACGCCGTGCGCATGAGTGGCCTGATCTATTTATTTTCCGCCATCGCCTTGAACGCCGGTTTCCTGTATTACTCATGGAAGATGTACCGCCATTACACGGATTTGATCGCGCGCAAGGCTTTTGCTTATTCCATCGTCTACCTGGCGCTCTTATTCGTGGCTTTGCTGGTCGACCATTACCTCTTCTTCTGAGTTTCTTTTGAATATGCTGACCATGAAAAAACGTTTTTATCTGCTGTTGACTGCTTTGTTCGCCACCGCCTTGCTGGCAGGCTGCGGCAAGCCGGCCGCGCCCAAGCTGGAATTCAAGAGCATGGATATCACGGGCGCCGCCTATGCGCGTGAATTCTCGCTGACCGACCACACGGGCCAGCGCCGTACCCTGGCCGATTACAAGGGTAAGCTGGTGCTGATGTTCTTTGGCTACACACAATGCCCCGACGTATGCCCTACCACCATGGCCGACATGGCCCAGGTGATGAAGGAAATGGGGCCGGATGCTGATAAGGTACAAGTGCTGTTCGTCACCGTCGACCCCGAGCGCGATACGCAAAAGTTGCTGGCTGAATACGTGCCTGCCTTCGACAAGCGTTTCGTGGGCCTGTATGGCACGCTCGATGAAACGGCCAAGGTGGCCAAGGAATTCAAGGTCTACTACGCCAAGGTCGAGGGCGAAACCGATAATAGCTACACGGTCGACCATACGGCCGGCACCTATGTGTTTGACCGCGAAGGCAAGATCCGTTTGTTCATCCGCCACGGCGAAACCCCGGCGGCAGTAGCGCACGATCTTAAACTTCTGCTATCCTGAGCTGATCGCGCCCGATGGGCGCTTTTTTCAGGATACAAGGGTTTATGGAAAAACGTTTCGAGCCGTATGCCCGCCTGGCAGCCATCATCTTTTTGGTGATCGGCTGCTTTTTTGTTTTGCGGCCCTTCCTGGCGGCGATGCTGTTTGCCGTCTGCGTCAGCATCTCAAGCTGGCCCTTGTACCTGCGTCTGCTGCACCGGTTGAAAGGCCGGCGCAACCTGGCTGCCGCCATCATGACGGTCTCGCTGGTGCTGGTGGTCGTGCTGCCTTTGGTACTGGTCACCTACAACCTGGCCGACAATGTTTCCCGCATGTATGACCAGATCCGCGCGGCACTGGAAGCGGGTGGCTTGCAGCCGCCTTCCTGGCTGGCCAGCATTCCGCTGGTGGGCGAGACCATCGATGGCTATCTGCGGCGTTTGATCGGCGACCGCGAAGAATTGCTGAGACTGGGCAAGACCATGCTGGAACCGGCGCGCCATTTCCTCGCTTCCGGCGGCATCGTGCTGGGCAGCGGCGTGGCGCAAACCAGCCTGGCCGTGTTCGTCAGCTTCTTCCTGTATCGCGATGGCCAGCAATTGCAGCTAGCCTTGCTGACGGGCAGCACGCGCATCATCGGCGACAGCGCGCCGGGCGTGCTGCTGACGATCAGCCGCACCGTGCGCGGCGTGATGTATGGCTTGCTGGGCACGGCGCTGGCGCAGGCGCTGGTGGCGGTGGCGGGCTTTTTGATCGCCGGCGTGCCTGCCGTAGCCCTCTTGGGTATCGCCACCTTTATTTTGTCGCTGGTGCCGGTAGGGCCTCCGCTGATCTGGGGCGGCGCCGCCATCTGGCTATTCAGCGAGGGCCATACGGGCTGGGGCATTTTCATGCTGGTGTGGGGCGCCTTGCTGATCAGCGGCGTGGACAATGTGGTCAAGCCCATGCTGATCAGCCGTGGCAGCAGCCTGCCGTTCCTGCTGGTGCTGCTCGGTGTGCTCGGTGGCGTGCTGGCCTTCGGTTTCGTGGGCCTGTTCATCGGCCCGACTTTGCTGGCGGTGCTGTACAGCCTGCTGCAAACCTGGACGGTGGGCGAGACCTCCGTGCCGCAGGTTAAGTAATTAGTCGCGCAGGTCGGCGTCCAGATCCCGTTCCTGCTTCGGGATCACCTTGATCAGCACGATGCGGGGCCCGTTCATTTTCTTGACGACGATATCGAAGTCGACAAAGGTGATGCGCTGGCCCTGTTTCGGGATATCGCCCAGCTTGACCATGATCAAGCCGCCCACCGATTCCACGTCTTCCAGTCCCAGTTCCTCGTTTTCGATATCGATGCCGAGTATGCGTTCCAGTGAAAAGATGGGCAGGCTGGCCTTGCCGATCAGGGTACCGTCGCTTTGCTTGAGCCAATCGTTTTCATTGCGGCGGAATTCATCGCGGATTTCACCGACCATGGCGCCCAGCAAGTTATCGAGCGTAATAAAACCCAGCGGACGCTTGTTCTTTTCGCCGATCAGCGCGAAGTGTGGCGCGCCGTCGCGGAAGCGGCGGAACAGTTCCAGTGCCGGCGTGCGCGCGGAAATAATGTCCACCGGACGCAAAAACGGCGTCAGCGCGGTGATCGGTTTGCCGGCTTGCTGCGCAAAGAACAAGTCTTTCAGATGCACTACGCCCAGCACGTCGTCGCCATTGGTATCGAAATACGGGTAGCGGCTGAAGCGGTTGCGCAGCACCGTCTCCAGATTTTCTTCCAGGCTTTGCGAAGCGTACAGGGCGCTCACTTCATTGATAGGACGCATCAGGTCGGACACCGTCATCTGTTCGAAATCGAGCGACTGGGCCAGGATATTGCGTTCGTCGCGCGTGAATTTCTCGCCAGGCTGACTGGTGCGCAGGATCAGCTTCAGCTCATCGGACGAGTAATGGGCGTCGTGGCTGCCCTTGCCGGACAGGCCCGCCACGCGCAGCACCCAGTTGGCACTGGCGTTGAGCAGGTAGATGGCCGGATACATGGTCCAGTAAAAGCCATACAGGGGAATGGCGCTCCACAGGCCGATCGCTTCCGGATTGCGGATGGCCAGCGATTTTGGCGCCAGTTCGCCCACTACGATGTGCAGGAAGGAAATCACGCTGAAGGCCAGCACGAAGGAAATGCCGTGGATCAGCTCTTGCGATGTGACGCCGAGGGCGGCAAACAGTGGGGAAACCAGGCCGGCAAAGGCCGGTTCGCCTACCCAGCCCAGGCCCAGCGAAGCGAGCGTGATACCCAGCTGGCAGGCGGACAGGTAGGCGTCGAGTTCGCCATGTACCTTGGCCAGGATGCGTCCCCGTAGTCCCCGTGTCTTGGCGATGGCGCGGATGCGTGTGCGCCGTAATGTAACGATGCCAAATTCGGCGGCAACAAAAAAACCGTTCAGCGCGACCAGGAAGAGGGCGAGCAGGACTAGCAAGACATTGTGCATGGGGGCGCAATAAGATGGGCTATAAAAACGTCATCTTAAACGACGAAGGGCGGCATAACCTAATTTTGCCTGTGCCTGATACGCTCCTCGCCCGTTTTTTCCACATGGCAGTACGCGCGCATGCCTGGATTTGATCATCATCAATACGTCCAAATGATGCAGCCATAGACTGTGGAGGCGATGGCTACCATGCTGGCGTCCCCTTATTATTTTGTTCACCTCACCTTACTTCAGGAGTCCAGCGCATGCTCACAAACTGGTGGTCCGTCATTTTAGCGTCATCGGTAGTTGCTGCCTTGATCGGTGGCAT
The DNA here is from genome assembly GCF_014200725.1 of Janthinobacterium silvisoli. Lineage (GTDB taxonomy): Bacteria > Pseudomonadota > Gammaproteobacteria > Burkholderiales > Burkholderiaceae_D > Janthinobacterium. Next base: position 80,141 of record NZ_JACHCL010000005.1, on the reverse strand, counting down.
CTTTACTTTTTTCAATGCTGCCCGTATCGAGCGTTTGAAGCATGAGTTTTCTGCTAGGCAAGAACGTGCCAAGCGGCTTGGTGAAGCGCATACGGACTTGTTGGCCATTACTGAAACAGCGATATTGGACTTGGACAAGGCGAAAGCGGACCCGAATAGCGTCCTGCGCACCTTGGTCAGTGCGATGACGGCCGATTTTTCCACTGCCGAGAAGATATACCAAAAAGTGCGTCCACTGCTGGCCAACGCCTTTCGTTCGCAGATCGATGCCCACTTGCAAACAGCCGTCGAACTGAATGCCGCGTCGAGCAAGCAATTGTTGAATGAAGCCAGCTTCGATCAGAAGAGCGAGTTGCTTAACTTGCTGAAGGCCCGCAGCGAATTCATCGCTATGCTCAAGTCCCAGATTGCCGACGCTTACGCCCAGGTGGCCGGTGCTTGAACGAAAATGGATGGCGAACGGTTTTAATGCATTTGTGCCCCTTCTGCTGACGCCAGGATCACGTCCAGTGCCGGATGCCTGATCTTGCGTTCGTTCGAGATGACATAAAACTGTTCGCGCAAGGTCGCTGCCTCGCCCACCAGCACGGCGCCGAACTGTTCCTCAATGTCGGCTGCCAGCCTGGCCGAAGCGAAGAACAGGCCCAGGCCCTTGCGGCCGAAGGCGTTCAGCATGGCGTTGTCTTCGAATTCGCCCACCACGTCGGGCCGCACGCCTTGCTGCACCATCCATTCATCGATGCGCCCGCGTAAGGCGTTATTGCGTGCCGGCAGCAAAAAGGGTGCGCCAGTCAGGCTATCCGGAAAGCCGGGCCGATAACGTGCCGCCAGCGCGGGTGCGCCGAATAGCTTCATCGAGCTTTCTCCCCATAAATGGCTCGAGACGCGCAAGCTGGCGCCGGCCGGCACGGCGCGGTCGGTCAGCACCAGGTCCAGCTTGTGCAGGGCCAGGTCGGCCAGCAGGGATTCAAACTCATCTTCCAGGCACACCAGCTTGACGGGTTTATCGAGGCTGCGCGTGGCGTCGAGCATGCGGTAGGCCATCAGTTTCGGTAGCGAGTCGGAAATGCCGACGGTCAGTCGCATTTTTTCCGCATCGGCGTCGCTGAGCGCATCCTGCATCTGTTCGCCGAGCAGAAAAATCTGGTCCGCATAACCGAGCGCCAGCCGGCCCGCCTCGGTGGGCACCAGACGGCGTCCCTGTGGCTGCAGCAAGGATTTGCCCAGTTCCTTTTCCAGCAGCGCCAGCTGGGTGCTGATGGTTTGCACGGCCAACCCCAAGCGCTCGGCCGCCCGCGTCACGCCCCCTTCACGGGCAACGACCCAAAAGAAATACAAATGCCGGTAATTGAAGCCCGTGGTTTTCATGCCTGCGTCCTATCTTCTGTTTTTACGAAGTAATGCTTCCATTATCTTCCATTTTTTAATCAATCGCGCGCCCCTATACTGCCTGTCATTCAATCATGACAACAAGGAAATTCGATGAAGCATTTCAGGGTGTCATTCCTGGTGACATTTGTCTGCCTGGCCATTGCGGCCTGGTGGGGTTATACCCATGGCGGCGTCTCGGCCATGATGTCGGCGCTGGGTATCGCGGTGATCCTGGGCGTGATGGAAGTGTCGCTGTCTTTCGACAACGCGGTGGTCAATGCCTCGGTACTGAAGACCTGGGACAAATTCTGGCAAAACCTGTTCCTGGGCGTGGGCATCATCATCGCCGTGTTCGGCATGCGCTTGTTATTTCCGCTGGTGATCGTGGCGCAGGCGGCAGACCTGGGCCTGTTGCAAGTATGGGACCTGGCCTTGAGCGATCCGCAGCAGTATTCAATGCACCTGACTAATCACCACGCAGAAGTGGCGGCCTTCGGTGGTATTTTCCTGCTGCTGGTGTTCCTGAACTTCTTGCTCGATGACGAGAAAGAAACCCATTGGCTGGGCCGCTTTGAAGAAAAACTGGGCGCGCTGGGCAAGGTATCGTCGATCTCCGTGATGATCGCGCTGGGCACCCTGATGGCTAGCCTGAGCATGATAGAGCCGGGCCAGAAACTGGTGGTGCTGACGGCCGGCTTGTGGGGCGTGCTGACCTATGTGGGCGTGGATGTGATCAGTGGCTTGCTGGAAGGCGATAACGGCAACGGCAATGTGGGTGACATCGTCAAGCGCGGCGGTATCGGTGGTTTCCTGTATCTGGAAGTGCTCGATGCCTCGTTCAGCTTTGACGGCGTGATCGGCGCGTTTGCGATTACCAAGGATGTCGTGATCATCATGCTGGGCCTGGCCATCGGCGCGATGTTTGTACGCTCGATGACGGTCTTCCTGGTACGCAAGGGCACCCTGGACGAGTTTGTCTACCTTGAACACGGTGCGCATTATGCGATCGGCATTCTGGCGCTGATCATGTTGGCCAGCATGAAGTTCCACATCCCCGAGATCTTCACGGGCCTGATCGGCGTGGCGTTTATTTTGGCTTCGCTGTGGTCGTCGATCCGCTACAAGCGCAGGATGGCTTTGCTGGAAGGTGAGGATCAGCCTGAGCTGGAAGCGGCCAAGGCTTAATCGCAAGCAAACCGCGGCAAACGTTCACACCCGTTTGCCAGCATGAGGCAGCAAGCGTCGCCGCCGGCCTGGGGAGTCGGGCCGGTGGAGGGCGCCAGGTGTTTTTATTTTTAAATAGGAGTAACACATCATGGCTATCAATCTGCAAAAAGGCGGCAACGTTAACCTGAGCAAGGAAGCACCTGGCATCGCCAAAATGATCATCGGCCTGGGCTGGGATGCCCGCGTCACCGATGGCGCCGCCTTCGATATCGACGGTTCGGCCTTCCTGCTGAAGGCGGACGGCAAGGTGCGCGCCGACATCGACATGATTTTTTATAACAACCTCAAATCGAGCGATGGCTCCGTTACCCACACGGGCGACAACCGCACCGGCGCCGGCGATGGCGATGATGAAAGCGTGGTGGTGGACCTGGCCAAGGTGCCGGCCGACGTTGACAAGATCGCCGTCTGCGTGACCATCCACGACGCTGAAGCGCGCAAGCAGAATTTCGGTATGGTATCGAAGGCCTATGTGCGCTGCGTCAACGAAAACGGCAATACGGAAATCGCCCGCTTCGACTTGTCGGAAGATGGCTCGACGGAAACGGCGATGGTCTTCGGTGAAATCTACCGCAATGGCGCCGATTGGAAATTCAAGGCCATCGGACAAGGCTACAAGGGCGGTCTCGGCCCATTAGCGGCATCGTTCGGTGTGGGCGTCTAAGTTGCAATAGTTCTATTGTCACCATCGTCAAGAAGGAGTTGCTGTATGCCAATTTTCAATGTGACCGGAGAGGTCGATCCGTTTCTGCATATCGCGCTGGCCAAAGGCGAGAAGATTTATTGCGAGTCCGATGCGATGGTGATGATGGAAACCAATCTCGAGCTGAAAGGCAAGATGACGGGTGGCATAGGCGCTGCGCTGATGCGCACCTTTGCCAACGGCGAGTCTTTCTTTCAGCAGCATATCGAGGCCTTGCGCGGCGATGGCGATTGTTTGCTGTCGCCCACCTTGCCAGGCGCCATGCGGGTGTTGGACATTGGTAGCCAGCAATACATGATCAGCGATGGCGCCTTCGTGGCGGCCACTTCTGGCGTGGAATTGAAGGTGCGCACGCAAAGCCTTGGCAATGCGCTGTTTGCCCAGAGCGGTGGCTTTTTCATCACCGAGACGGCAGGCAGCGGCCAGTTGGCGGTATCCGGTTTCGGCGCCATGTCCGAACTGGAAGTGGCGCCTGGCAAGGACGTGGTGATCGATAACTCGCACGTGGTGTGCTGGGACAACCGCCTGCAATACGAAATTTCGATGACCACCGGCAGCAGCGGCGGATTCCTGGGCAATCTGATCAATAGTCAGACCAGCGGCGAAGGCATCGTGCTGAAATTCAGGGGAACAGGAAAGATCCTCGTGTGTTCGCGCAACCGTGCAGCCTTCCTTGCCTGGACACAAAGCAAGCCGGCGTAAGTAAGTCATACATTCAATTTAATCATCAGGAGCAAAACGTATGTCTGTCAATTTGAGCAAGGGCCAGAAGATCTCGCTGGACAAGGAAGCTGGCGCTAGCCTGAGCCGTATCACCATGGGCCTGGGCTGGGATTCGATCAAGACCAAGGGTTTTTTCGGTTTCGGTGCGAAAACGGAAGCCATCGACCTCGATGCGTCTTGCGTGCTGTTCGATGACAGCAGCAAGCTGGCCGATATCGTCTGGTTCCGCCAGCTGAAAAGCCGCGATGGCAGCATCGTTCACACGGGCGACAACCGCACCGGCGCCGGCGATGGCGACGACGAGCAGATCAATGTCGACCTGACGAAAGTGCCGTCGCAGGTGAAAAGCCTGGTCTTCACCGTCAACAGTTTCACGGGCCAGAATTTCTCGCAGGTGGAAAACGCCTATTGCCGCATCGTTAATGCGAGCAACCAGCAGGAAATCGCGCGTTTCAACCTGTCGGTACAAGGCGCCCACACGGCGCAGATCATGGCCAAGCTGTACCGCCATAACGGCGAATGGAAAATGCACGCGATCGGCGAAAACGGCAATGGCCGTACCTTTGACGATTTGATGCCACAGATCGCGGCGCATTTGTAAGGAGTCGTCCCAAGGAGTAGTTCGCGGCGGGCGGGACACGGACCGGATACCGGGCCTTGCCCGCTGCTCTTAGATTGAAGGAGAGTATGTTGTGATGCGTTTGCTGATAGCCCTGCTGCTTCCATGTCTCACGTTCTTTTTGCTGGGGCGCCCGCTGGCCGGTGCCGCCGCCCTGATATTGCAGTGCACTGTGATCGGCTGGGTGCCGGGGGCCCTGTGGGCCCTGCACACGGTGAACCAGCACAAGACGGAGCAGGAACTGGAAGGGGCCGTAAGCCGCAGCTACATGCGCAGGCGTAGTCGGGTGATTTAAATCCCCCGGGCGCCAGGAAATCCTTGCGCTAAAGCCCGCACGAACGATGTGTCTACATCGGCGTGCGGGCTTTTTTATTTTGCAGCCGGTTGAGGATGATCCTTACGTTATCCAGAACCGCTGGCACAGCAAAATCGCGGCGTTGTAGCCGGCGTGGGCCAGCATCGGCGCTAGCAAGGAGCCGCTGCGCTGGTAGGCGTAGCCTGTGCACAAACCCAGCACGAACACGGGCAGCATCGAAGCGGGTGGATGGACGATGGCGAAGATGGCGGCGCTGATGGTAATCGCTTGCCAGGCGGGTAGCGAGCGGCGCAAGCCGCCCTGTATCAAACCACGGAAGATGAATTCTTCGCACAAGGGCGCGGCAAGCACGGTCAGGCCGATCAGCCACAGCCAGTCCCGGCTCCAGCCGGCCGTATGCAATAGCGGTGCGGCCGGCAACTGGCCGTTCGCCTGCAAGGCGAACAGATAGGCGATGCCGCAGACGGCTGCCAGACCAGCACCAATACCGCCCCAGCGCAGCGCTTGCTTTCCGTTCAGTATGCGCGGCACGCCAGCCGTCTTGCTGCGCCAGTACAGCAGGCGCACCAGCACATAGGTCAGTCCACCGGCGGCGCCGAAGGCCAGTGCGATGTGCAGCAGGGTCGCGCTGCCTTTGCCTTTGAGCAGCAGCAAGATCAGCACCTGCGCCACGAAGAACAGCATGGCGGCCATCAAGCCGTCCGAGGCCGACACGCGCGCCGGCGGCGAAGCAGCCGGGTCCAGCAGATACGGTATCTGGTCGCGCGCCTTTTGCCACAGCGCCAGCGCCAGCGCCACCGTTAGCACGAGGAAGACCAGTCGCTGCACCAGGCTGCCGGCCGACAGGGCGCCGATGTACAGGCCTGTCAGCAGCATGTACAGATACAGATAAGTGGGGCGCATTTTCGCTTGCACCTCGGTGGCCAGCGGATCGCTGGCAAACACGCCCAGCGCCACGGCGATCACGCTATACAGGGCGATGCCGGCCAGCGCCAGCAGCATCAGGCCAGCCATGTCCCAGCGCCATTGCGGTATGAACAGTAGGGCTGCTCCAAACAAGATCAGCGGATACACCATGGATAATACGGCCCACAGCTGGGCTTTTTCCTTCAAAGCCTGTTCGACAGAAACAGGGAAGGTGTACAGCATCCACAGCGAACCACCTTCCTTGTTCAGGGTCTGGAAGGCGGACATCATCAGGGTGTAGGTGCCGAGGAAAAAGCCGGTCGAGACCAGCAGGGCAGGGCTTTCCAGCAACTTATGCACATCATGCAGGCGGCCTGTAAATACCACCTGGCTGCCAAGGATCACGAGTGGCAGCAGCAAGGTTTGCACGAAGAAGTTGCGGTCACGTTTGAGCAGGCTCAATTCGCGCCGCTGTATCACCGTGCCAATCTGCCAGCGGCTGGACGGCTGTGCTGGCGCGTTTGCCTTGGGGGCCGTACGCATGCTGGCACGCTGGCCACTCCCCACCACGCCATCGCGCAGCTGGCGGCGCAAGATCAGCATGCCCAGCCATAGCAGCACGGCCACTTGCACCAGCAGCGTTGCGGCCAAGGCCACGCTGGGGCGATTCAGTAGTTGTATTACCAGGCCTGGTGGCGTCCAGCTGCTCCAGGCAGGCATGTCGGCGGCCCAGCCGAAGGCAAAGCCCTGCCGGCTCATGCCGAACGACATGGCGATATACATGGGCACGATGCCGACGATGGAAATCAGTGCTTGCAAATTGCCCAGGCTGGACGGCGACAGCTTCAGACGCAATCCTGTGTCGACCAGGGTGCGCAGCATGGCCGCTGCCAGCAACAGCAACAGGCTGAGGGCCAAGGCCGGCAGCGGCGCCAGCCAGCCATAGCCGCCATACCAGGCGATCACGGTAGTTGAGGGCAGCAGGGCAATCAGGCCGACCGGGTTGGCCACGCTGCGCTCAAACACGCGCGCCCATAGCAAGGTGGTTTTGGAGGTGGGCAGGGTGACCAGCCATTCCAGGTCCCAGTCCGGCTTGGCCAGGTCGCCTGCGCCCAGCGGCAGCAGCACGCTGACCAGCCATAGCAGACATAATTGCAAGCTCAGGCCTGCCAGTAGCGCGGCACTGAACGGTGTGCCTGTCAGCTGGGCCGCCACTGCATCCATGCCGTCTTGCCCATGGCAGGTGGTGATGGCGTCCAGCCCGCAATGCAGGTTCAGTACGCTTTGGTGCGCGATATTACCGAAAGAAAACAGCATCGCCGCCAGCACGAGGGCGCTGACCAGCCACATGCCGCGGCGCTTGCCGGCCGTGGCGGGGCGGGATTTTTCATGGTTTTTTTTGCGCTTGAATGCAAAGCGGGCGCCACCGACATTGAGCATGCGCTGCAGGCGCAAACGGGTCAGCAGCCAGATGGCGCGCAAGGGCGTGACATGCGCGGTGTTCATGCGGCAGGTTCCGTCAGTTGCAGGAACAGTTCTTCCAGGCTGCCCTTGCTGGCCAGTTGCTGCCGGATATCGTCCAGGCTGCCGGTAGCGGCCAGTGCGCCCTGGTGGATGATGGCAACCCGGCTGCACAGCTTTTCCGCCATATCCAGCAAGTGGGTGGAAACGAAGATGGTGGTGCCGGCGGCGGCGATGCGCAACAGCCGTTCCTGCACCTCGCGCGAAGCGCGCGGATCGAGGCCGTTGATCGGCTCATCGAGTATCAGCACGGCGGGATCGTGGATCAGCGCGCAAGCCAGGCCCAGTTTTTTCTTCATGCCCAGCGAGTAATTGACGGCGAAATCGTCGCCCGCTTCATCGAGGCCAAATTCGCTCAGCAGGCGCGCCGTGCGCTGTACCGCTTCCGCGCGCGGATAGCCATGCATTTCAGCGACGAATTGCAGAATTTCGCGGCCGCGCAGATAATCATAAAAGATGGGATTGTCGGGCAAATAACCCACCTTGCGCTTGACGGCGGCGCCATCGCGGTGGCAATCGAGGCCATCGATCAAGACCCGTCCCGCGCTGGGCACCAGGATGCCCATCATCATGCGGATGGTGGTGGTCTTGCCCGCGCCATTCGGGCCCAGGAAGCCGAACACTTCCCCCTTGCCTACTTGCAGGCTGAGCGGCTTGAGCGCCTCGAAACTGCCATATTGCTTGGATAAACCTTCGAAGGCGATCATCTTGCATCCTGGAAAGAATAAGTAGGTTGCAAGATAATAGCCTGACACTTGGTTGTTGCCAAATTAGTTGCCAAATGCTTCTATTAACCGCTGTTGGCTTTTGGCCGTGATACGCAGGGCTCGGCTGTCGAGTTCGCGTTCGGCCCAGCCCTGGCGCAGTGCCAGTTGCAAGATGGCAGCACCCAGTGCACCGCCCAGGTGGGGACGCCGCTCGCTCCAGTCCAGGCAGGGGCAGGCGAAGCGGCGGCGCTGGCGCTGCAGTGCGCTAACGTCGATACCGAGCGCCGCCATGGCGGCTGCGCCTGTTGGCGAGAGACGGTAATTGTTTTCCTCTGCGATCAGCCAGCCCTGCGCGCACAGCTGGTCGTGCAGCGCGACAGCGACCGTGCCGGCCATATGGTCGTAGCAAGTGCGCGCATGGCGCAAACGGTCTGGCGTGGCGGGCATGAAGGGCTGGCGCGGTACGCCGGCCACCACCAGCAGCGCTTCCAGCGCCTGGCCAACTTCGGCGCTGGCCAGCCGATAGTAACGGTGCTTGCCTTGCGCCACGACCGAGAGCAAGCCGTCGTCGCGCAAGCGGCTCAAATGCGCGCTGGCCGTGGAAGCTCCCACCTCGGCCAGCACCGACAATTCGGTGGCCGTGCGCGCATGGCCATCGAGCAGCGCGCACAGCATGCGCGCGCGGGCCGGTTCTGCGATGGCGCCGGCCAGTTGCGCCAGGCTGGCGTCGGCCGTATGGGAAAGAAACGTGTCATCCATGATTCGTTATAGGGCGAAGTGTTGTGGTGGAATAGCCAGCATACTCGCCAGCATCTCCTACCGCAATGGAAGCGCCATGTATCTTGATGATCCGGTCCACGCGCTCGCAGCCGTCACGCATGCAGCACCCTATGATTATTATCGGCGCCTGGCGGCAGGCCCGCCGCTGCGTTTTGATACGCAGCTCGATTGTTATATCGCTGCGGGAACCGCTGGCGTGCAGGCGGTGCTGTCTCACTCCGATTGCCGTGTGCGCCCGCCCGGCATGGCGGTGCCTGAAAACCTGGCGGGCACGTCCTGCGGGACGATCTTTGCCGAGCTGGTGCGCATGAATGAAGGTGCGCGCCATACTGTACCGAAACAGGTGCTGGCCAGTGCGCTGGGCCAGGTGGACTTGGTGCGCCTGCACCAAAGTACGCTGCAGATTGCCCGCGACCACATCCCAGGCAACGCTGTGGACTTGCATAATGCGATGTTTGAACTACCGCTGTTTGCCATGGCAGGCTTACTGGGTTTTGCGCCTGCGCAATGGCCGCAACTGGCCGCCTGGACGCGTGATTTTGTCGCTTGCCTGTCGCCACTGTCCAATAGCGATCAGCTGGCTGGCGCACAAGCCGCGGCCGCCGCGCTATTGCAGCGGTTTACGCTGTTGCTGCGCGATACTGTACCGGGCAGTTTGCTGGCTGAAATCAAGATGGCAGGCTGGCAAAGCGAGCCTCGCTTGCTGGCCAATCTGATTGGCTTGCTATCGCAAACCTGCGAAGCGACGGCGGGCCTGGTCGGCAATGCGGTGCTGGCCTTGCGCACGCAGGCGGGATTGCACGCACGACTGCGAAGCGACCCCGGCGTGTGGCCAGCCATGCTGCGTGAAGTGAGCCGGCACGATCCATCGATACACAACACCCGCCGCTATACGGCATGTCCGGTCGAGATCGGTGGCGTGGCCTTGCCGCCAGGGCAGATGCTCCTGGTGGTGCTGGCCAGCGCCGGCCACGATGCAAGCGTGCATGCAGAGCCGGGCCGCTTCATGCTGCAGCGTCCCGTTTCGCCGATCCTCACGTATGGACATGGAAGGCATGCCTGTCCGGGCCAGCAACTGGCGCAAACGATGGCGGCGGCTTGTCTGCAGTCCTGGGCCGATGTCCTCGCCGCCATGCCGCTGGCCTGGTGCTACCAGCCGTCATTGAATGCCCGGATTCCCGTATTTATGGAAGGACAAGCCGCATGATCGCCGTGATATTTGAAGTCTGGCCCAGCACTGATGGGCGCCAGCATTATCTGGACCTGGCCGCGTCCTTGCGCCCCTTGCTTGATGAAGTCGATGGCTTTATTTCCATCGAACGCTTCAGCAGCCTGAGCGAGCCTGGCAAATTATTGTCGCTATCGTTCTTTCGCGATGAGGCGGCGCTGGCGCAATGGCGGCAGCTGGAACAACATCGCGCGGCGCAGAGCGCGGGACGGCAGGGTGTGTTTGATGATTACCGGCTGCGCATCGCCAGCGTGGTACGCGATTACGGCATGCAAGACCGGCAGCAGGCGCCACCAGACAGCCGCCAGCGCCACCAGGCTTAGCGCTTAACGTGTTTAGCGTGGTAGGGCATTCTGTGTAATCTTGACTTTCACCCGATAGGTAGGCTCCGCCGCATTCATGGCGGGTGGCGAATCCGGGTCGACGTCGAGCAGGGTGAAGGTCAGGTGGTTCACCGTGACAGAGCTGGCGCCGCCGGGCATGGAGTCGGACAGGGTGATGTCGCTGCTGCCGTTCTTGCCGATCAGGCTGAAACTGTAGCTGACGTAGCCTTTCCAGACGCACACGGCGCCCTTGCGGCAGCGGCTGTCGTTGACGCGCTCCAGTTTCAGTGTATCGGTGGCCGTGATGGCGACTTGCTGGCCAGGTGTCAGTACTTGCGTCACCGTGCGCGGGGTATTTTCGGCGTCGCTGGCGCTGCTGGGTGCGCCGCAACCGGCAAGCACAGCCAGCATGGCTATGCATAAAGGCAAGATCAAGCGGCGATAGGTGTGGGTCAGATAAAACATGTTTTTCCTTTCAGGTACTGATCGCTAAGGCGTCCTTGGCGTGCTTTGCACGCATAAGATTAAAATGATAATAACAAGATGTTATTTTTTTGGCGCTCTCCTGGCGCCATGGCGATGAATTGCGGCGCCGGCTACGCGGCGTCTTGAATACTGCGTAGAATGGCTGTTTTGAAAATCAGGAAACAACCATGAAAAAAACCGACCTGGCCAAAAGCGATGCCAAGAAATTGATGGGAAAGATGAACGTTCCCGGCGCTGGCGCCTTCGGCAAGGAAGCGGTGGTCGTCGACCGCCGCGAGCAGCGCAAGCGCGACCAGGCTCTGGGCCTGGTGCCATTCGCTGTCAAACTCAACAGCGAGCTGGTGTTGCAATTGCAAAACCTGGCCAAGGAGCGCGGCGTGGATTTGAATGAAGCCGTCGCTGAAGTGTTGACCAAGGGCCTCGCTGCAGCATAACTGCAGGAAATATTGGCCTGTTGCTAAATATCGAAGAACAATGGAAAAGGCGCCTTGCGGCGCCTTTTTTACTAGCTATCCAGCGTATTACTTATACGTAGGCCGCCAGCGCGCCCTTCATTTTTTTCAGTGCCGCCACTTCGATCTGGCGGATGCGCTCGGCCGATACGCCGAACTCTTCAGCCAGCGTGTGCAAGGTAGCGCCGGAGCCATCATCGTTGGCCAGCCAGCGCGCTTCGATGATGCGGCGCGAACGGTCGTCCAGCTTGCCCAGCGCTGTTTCCAGGCCTTCCGATTGCAAACGCGTCACCTGCTCCGCTTCCAGCACCTTGGTCGGCTCGCTTTGCTCCGACGACAGGTAGGCGATCGGCGAAAATTTGTCATCTTCATCGTCGCTAGGCGATTCCAGCGCAATGTCGCGGCCGCTCAAGCGGGTTTCCATCTCGATCACTTCTTCGCGTTTCACGTCGAGCAGCTTGGCCAGCGCATCGATCTGTTTCGGCGTCATCGCGTCCAGGCCCGTCTTGTGGCTGCGCAGATTGAAGAACAGCTTGCGCTGCGCCTTCGTCGTCGCCACTTTCACCAGGCGCCAGTTTTTCAGGATGTACTCATGCATCTCGGCTTTCACCCAGTGCATGGCGTACGACACCAGGCGCACGCCCTGGTTCGGGTCGAAGCGCTTGACGGCTTTCATCAAACCAATATTGCCTTCCTGAATCAGGTCAGCGTGCGGCAAACCATAACCGAGGTAGCCGCGGGCGATCGATACTACCAGGCGCAGATGCGACAGCACCAGTTCCTGGGCGGCGCCCAGATCATTCTTTTCACGCAGGCGCGTGGCCAGCGAGATTTCTTCTTCGTGGGTCAACATGGGCAGACGGTTCACGGCCGAAATGTAGGCGTCGATATTGCCCAGATTGCCTGTAAAACCGAGGCCCAGTGCATTACTCTTGCTCGGAACCAGTGCGGACATCGTAGTCATGTTTACTCCTCGTAGTCTTGCTTTGTTCCATGTGGCCATGTGTTGTACATGGCGCCATTATGTGTTCTGTGTTTGTGTTGCTCGGTGCAGATTGCGCCACCATTTACTCCTGGTGCGCATGACTGTTCTGCTAACGGTATGCCATATATTAGCACTCTCTGGTGATGAGTGCCAATCAGCTCCTCCAATCACCCTGATAGCCTAAATACTATGGCCCTGTGATACTTGATAATCAGACCACATAGCCCCTGCAAGCCGCAGCCTGAGCCGTTGTTGCATATGCCAGACACTTTTTGATGAGGCCAGTCTACGGGACTTGCCTGAAGCGAACCTTAAGAATACTTGCTAAATATCAAGTGAATTTATGGCAATGGGTGGGGAGTAGGGAGGAAGAAGGCGGCGCCGGCAGCGCCGCCTTTCACAGCAGATTTAATTGACACGCGCCAGGTGGCGCTGCACGCACAGGAAGGCGCCAATCAGGCCCAGGCCGGCGCTCATCGCCAGCAAAGCCGCCATCGGCAGCGGCGCCAGCGGCGCCAGCTGGAATTCGGACGCATACAGGCGGGCAAATTCGGCAATTGCCGTATTCAATGGCCGCAACGCCAGCGCCACGGCGCCCAGCGCCAGCGCGCCTGCGCACAGGCCCAGCAGGGCGCCCGTGTAATAAAACGGCCGGTGAATAAACGTGTCGGTGGCGCCGATCAGCTTTGATACGCTGATTTCATCGCGTTGCGTCATCACTTGCAGGCGGATGGTATTGAAGACCACGGCGATCACGGCCGCACCCAGGGTGATGGCCAGCAACAACAGTACCAGGCGCAGCACGCCCAGCAGCGCGGCCAGGCGCTTGACCCAGGCTGAATCGACTTGCACCGACTCCACACCGGGCAACTGGCGCAATTGTTCCGCTACCGCATCGACGTCTTGCGCTTCAGTGGCGCTATTAAAGGCGTCCAGTTTCAGTACATAGCTGTCGGGCAAGGGATTTTCGCCCAGGGTATTCAAGACATCGGCCAGGCCATTCTTGCTTTTCAGCGAGTCCAGCGCGTCTTCGCGGGGAATGAAAACGATCTTGGCTTTCTTGTTGCCCTGCACAATCCTGCGGATTTCGCCAGCCAGGCCCTTGGCCTGTTCGCGCGGCGTATCGATTTTCAGGAACACGCTCATTTCCGGATCGACCGACATCTGTTCCGACATCGGGCGTACGTTGTCGAGCATGGTCAAGCCGGCAAACGGCAGCGACAGGGCAATCGCCACCACGAACACATTCAACAAAAAGCCGCTCGGCGACTTGCGCAGGTGAATCAGCGCCGAGCCGAGCGCAAAGCGGTGTTGACGGAACCAGCCTCTCATGGCGCCTCTCCTTCCATGTTGCCCAGACCTGGTGCAAAGTTCGGATCGGGTGGCGCGAATACGGGTGCTTGCGTGGCTTTTTCGATGGAGACCAGTTGACCGTTTTTCAGGTGGATCACGCGCGCGGCGGCATCGAGCATCTGTTCGTCATGGCTGGAAATGAGGCAGGTCACGCCCACCGAATGGAAGGCTTTCAGGGCATCGAGCACCTTGTCGGCGGCGGCGCGGTCCAGGTTGGCGGTCGGTTCGTCAGCCAGAATAATCTGTGGCCGGTTGACGATGGCGCGCGCGATCGACACGCGCTGCTGTTCACCGCCCGACAGCGATAGCGGACGCGCCAGTGCGCGGTCCAGCAAGCCGACTTTATCGAGCGCGGCGCGGGCGCGTTGCTCTGCAGCTACCTTGTGCGCGCCCACGACCAGCAGCGGCAACATGACGTTGGCCAGGATCGAGCGGTCATTGAGTAATTTTTGTTGTTGGAAGATCAGGCCCAGGTTGCGGCGCAGAAAAGGTACGCCAGCCGGCTTGATCTTGCCGATATCTTGTCCGTTGACGATCAGCTTGCCCGAAGTGGGGCGTTCCATGGCGGCAATCATTTTCAGCAGGGTGGATTTGCCGGCGCCCGAGGGGCCGGCCAAAAACACCAGCTCGCCTTTGGCGATGTTCAGCGAAATGTCGCTGAGCGCCACTGCATCGGGGAAATATTGCTTTGAGACGTGCTGAAATTCAATCATGTAGGCTTATCCGAGCAGCGCTTCGACAAATTCGGCAGCCACGAAAGGCTGCAAATCTTCAATCTTTTCACCGATTCCGATGAAATACACGGGCACGGGACGCACGCGGGCAATCGCCGCCAGCACGCCACCCTTGGCGGTGCCGTCCAGCTTGGTGATTACCAGGCCGCTCAACTGCAATGCATCGTCGAAGGCTTTGACTTGCGTCAACGCATTCTGGCCCGTGTTGCCATCGATGACAAGCAGGGTTTCGTGCGGTGCGCCATCCATGCCCTTGCCGATCACGCGCTTGATCTTCTTCAATTCTTCCATCAGGTGCAACTGGGTCGGCAGGCGGCCAGCCGTGTCGACCATCACCACGTCGATGCCGCGCGCTTTCGCCGATTGCACCGAGTCGTAGGCCACGGCGGCCGGATCGCCCGATTCCTGCGAGATGACGGTAACGTTGTTGCGCTCGCCCCAGACCATCAGCTGTTCGCGCGCAGCGGCGCGGAAGGTGTCGCCCGCAGCCAGCAGTACCGATTGATTGTTCGACTGCATGTGCTTGGCCAGCTTGCCGATGGTGGTGGTCTTGCCAGCGCCATTCACACCTGAAATCATCATCACCAGCGGCTTGTGGCGGCCCAGCTCAAAGCGTTTTTCCAGCGGCCTCAACAGTTCGATCAGCAGCGCTTTCAAGGCGGCCTTGACCTCGCTCGCATCGAGCAGCTTGTCTTCCTTGACCTTTTTCTTCAGTGCTGTGAGCAGATAGTCGGTGGCGTCGATGCCGGCGTCGGACATCAAGAGCGCCGCTTCCAGCTCTTCATACAGCGCATCGTCGATTTTCGCGCCCACGAACAGCACTGACAAGGTGGACGAGGTCTTCGACAGGCCCGCTTTCAGGCGCGTCATCCACGATTTTTTCTCCGGCTCGACGGCCACGATGGCGGGTACAAGTTCGGCCGGAGCACCGCTCAGGCTGGCGGAAGAAGGTGGGCTGGCCGGCGCAGTGTCGGGCACGGCTGCAGGCGGCAGCGCGGGCGCAGCAGCGGGTGCGGCTTCAGGGGCTACGGGTTTTTTCTTGAAGAAACTAAACATGGATAGATGGTGGCGGGTGCTTACGCTAGGCCCGGCGGCGCCGGACACTTGGACTGGGTATTCTACCAGAGCACACAGCGGACCACCCTCTTTACTGTTCGATTAGCAACATTGCACCGGTATCCGCAGTGCGTTTATGAAATAGCTGAATCCGATTGAAAGTTGCCTGCGTATAAGTTTGTGAACTCCTGGAACACGCATTGACATAGATCAACAATTATCTGACTATTAATTATTGATGCAGCCCATCTTTCCCAGGATTAACATCACACAGGTGCTGATATGAAAATCGCGGTCGTCGGAGCGGGAATTGCAGGGCTGTCATGTGCTTATCGCCTGGCGCAAGGGGGGCAGGATGTCACCTTGTATGAGGCGGAAGATTATTTCGGTGGTCACAGCCATACGGTGGATGTCACCCTGGACGGCGTCACGCA
This sequence comes from Janthinobacterium silvisoli, assembly GCF_014200725.1. Lineage (GTDB taxonomy): Bacteria > Pseudomonadota > Gammaproteobacteria > Burkholderiales > Burkholderiaceae_D > Janthinobacterium. Next base: position 64,217 of record NZ_JACHCL010000005.1, on the reverse strand, counting down.
CGGCGTCGATACGGGTTTCCTGGTGTTTAACCACACCACCTATCCGAAGCTGGTGCAGCTGTTTGATGAACTCGGTGTCGAGGCGGCCGACAGCGACATGTCTTTTTCCGTCAAGATGCCGCTCGGTAGTGAACCTGGCGCGCGCGTGCTGGAATGGGCGGGCGCCAATCTCGATACCGTGTTTGCCCAGCGCAGCAATCTGCTGCGGCCTGCCTTCCTGCGCATGCTGCGCGACATTTTACGTTTCAACCGCCAGGCCAGCGCCATCGCCACCGCCCAGTTGCCGGCGCCGGCCATGAGTCTCGGTGATTTTCTCGACCTGCATGGCTATGGTGCTGAGTTTCGCCACTGGTATCTGCTGCCGATGGCTGCCTGTATCTGGTCTTGCCCGGCGCGCCAGATGCTGGCCTTTCCACTGGCCACCTTCATCCGTTTCTGCCACAACCACGGTTTGCTGCAAGTCAATGACCGGCCCCAGTGGCGCACCGTGCGCGGCGGCTCGCGCGTGTACGTGAAGAAATTGCTGGCCGGTATCCCCCAGCAGCGCCTGGCTTGCCCCGTGCTGGGCGTGCGCCGCCAGCCACAGGGCGGTGCGCGCATGGTTGAACTGTTGACGGCGCACGGTGTGGAGCATGTCGATCATGTAGTGCTGGCTTGCCATAGCGACCAGGCGCTGGCCTTGTTGTCGGATGCGCGCGACGACGAGCGCAAGGTGCTGCAAGCCGTACGCTACCAGCCGAACCGGGCTGTACTGCATACGGACGCCTCGTGCTTGCCTGAACGCCGCCGCGCCTGGTCGGCCTGGAATTACCAGGGCCGCCCGGCGGTGGAAGAAGGCGACGCGCCGCAAGTGTGCGTGCATTATTTGCTGAACCAGTTGCAGCCCTTGCCCTTCAGTACGCCCGTCATGGTGTCCTTGAACCCGCTCGACGAACCCGATCCAGCCAAGGTCATCGCTGAATTTTCCTATGCGCATCCGGTGTTCGATGGCGCGGCGATTGCGGCGCAAATGCGGCTGGCCAACTTCCAGGGCATGCAAAACACCTGGTTCGCGGGCGCCTGGACCGGTTACGGCTTCCATGAAGATGGTTTGAAATCGGGCCTGGCCGTGGCTGCCACCCTGGCGAGCCTGGCGGCGTCGGAGCTGGACCATGCCGCGTGATTCGTCGCTGCCCGCCATGGCGCAGCCGCAGCTGTGTCTGGGGCAAGTACGCCATACGCGCTTGCGGCCGCGCCGGCATTTCTTTAGTTATGGCATCTATTACTTGCGCCTGCCCTTGCGCAGCATGGGGGGGCAGGATTTCAGCGCGCGGCTTATTTCGCGCAACGGCGCCAATGTGCTGTCGTTTCGCGATAGCGACCATGGCGATGGTGTAACGCCCTTGCTGGACTGGATAGATGGCTTGCTGCATGAGCAAGGCGTGAGCGATGCCGATGGCGAAATCTGGCTGCAAACCATGCCGCGCGTATTCGGTTATGTATTCAATCCCGTCAGTTTCTGGTTTTGCCACCGTGCCGATGGCGCCTTGCGCGCCGTGCTGTGCGATGTGCGCAATACCTTTGGCGAACGTCATCTGTACCTGCTCGATCATGGCGCAGCGATTGCTTATGGCAGCGAGTTGCGCGCCAACAAGATCTTTCACGTTTCGCCCTTTTGCAAGGTCGAGGGCGGTTACCGCTTCCGCTTTCTGCGCAGCAAGGATGACGCAGGGCAGGGCGAACGCCACCTGGCCTGCGTCGATTACGACGATACCAGCGGTCCCTTGCTGCAAACGAGTTTGTCCGGTATTGCCGTGCCCTTGCGCGACCGCGCGCTGGGCCGCGCCCTGTTGCGTTATCCGCTGATGACGTTCGGCGTGATGGCCCGCATCCATTGGCAGGCGCTGCGGCTGTGGCTACGACGCGTGCCGTTTTTTAGCAAACCCCATCCTCCCCAAGAAAAGCTGTCACGATGAAAGGTGTACGATGAATACGGAATCCCTGCCCAACGGCTTGCATGCGCGCAGTAGCGCATCGTACGAGCACCTGGACTTGTCCGCCCCCGCGGGCATGATTTTGTCGCTGCTCGATAAATTGAAATTTGGCGCCTTGCGCCTGCGCACCCCAGATGGCGCCGTGCTGCTGTATGGCGACGGCAGCGCACCCATCCACCTGGACTTGCATAACTGGAATATGTGTTCAGCCGTCTTGCGTTCGGGAGATATTGGGTTTGCCGAAACCTTTATCGCCGGCGACTGGCGTACCGACAATCTGCCCGGCTTGATTGAATTGATGATACGCAACCGCAGCCAGATCGAATCGCTGATCTATGGCAGCTGGTGGGGCAACCTGTTGTATCGTCTGCGCCATCTGCTGCATCGCAATTCGCGTGCGGGCAGCAAGAAAAATATCCACGCCCATTACGATATCGGTAATGCCTTTTATCAGCTGTGGCTAGACCCATCGATGACGTATTCCAGCGCGCTGTTCAGCGAAGGAGATAGCCTGGAGCAGGCGCAGCTGGCCAAATACCGCCGCATTGCCGGCCAGTTGCAGCTGCATCCCGGCGCGAAGGTGCTGGAAATCGGCTGCGGCTGGGGTGGCTTTGCAGAAACGGCGGCCCGCGAGCAGGGCGCCCATGTCACGGGCCTGACCTTGTCTACCGAACAACTGGCTTATGCGCGCCAGCGCTTGCAGGCAGCCGGCCTGGCTGAGCAGGCTGATTTGCAGCTGTGCGATTACCGCGACAGCGCCGGCCAGTATGACGCCATCGCTTCGATAGAAATGTTTGAAGCCGTGGGGCAAAGTTATTGGCCCGGCTATTTTGAGTGTGTCGCGCGTAATCTGAAACCGGGCGGACGCGCCTGCATCCAGACCATCGTCATCGCCGATGAACTGTTTGAGCGCTATAGCAAGAGCACTGATTTTATCCAGCAATACATTTTCCCGGGCGGCATGCTGCCTTCGCCTGCCGAGTTTCGCCGCGGCGCGGAAGCGCAGGGCTTGCGCGTGGTCGATGCCTTTAGCTTCGGTCTCGATTACGCGGAAACCCTGCGCCAGTGGCGCGCCAGTTTCCTGGCCCAGCGCGTGGCGCTGGAAAAACAGGGCTTCGATGGCCGTTTCCTGCTGACCTGGGAATTTTATCTGGCCTATTGCGAGGCAGCCTTTCAGGCTCATAATACGGATGTCATGCAATTTACCCTGCTGAAAGGATGACCATGCGCCGTTTGCTGTCTGTTTTTCTATTCTCATTCCTGTCGGTGGCGGCCCATGCCGCGCCGCCAGCAAGCCCCTCATCGCCTGCCGCTTTTATCAGTGCCGACGTGCCCGAAGCCCGTCTGTCGGGCGAAGGCGACTATACCTGGTTTGGCATGCGTATTTACCAGGCGCAGCTGTGGGTAGGACCGCAAGGCTATCAGGGCCTTGCGTCGGCCACCGCACCGTTCGTGCTGGAATTGCGTTATGCGCGCGGGCTCGATGGCAGCAAGATCGCCGAAGCCAGTTATGAACAGATGCAGAAAATCCAGGCCGGCACGGAAGCGCAGCGCCTGGAATGGCTGCGTACCATGCAGCGCATCTTCCCGGACGTGAAACAAGGCCAGCGCATCGCCGGCGCCTACCGTGCCGGCGTGGCGCCTGGCGTACGCTTCTATCTGGACGGCAAGGTGATGGCCGATGTGACCGATGGCGATTTTGCGCGCGCCTTCTTTGCCATCTGGCTCTCGCCCGACACCACGGCGCCCAAGCTGCGTAGCGCCTTGCTGCAGAATGCGCTGCCGCAGGCATCTGCCTTGCCATGAGTATGTCATGAGCACATCAGGCAGTCCGCTGGCGCTGCCTGCCGTGTTCTCGTATGGCCTGTTTGGCCTGCCGCTGGCCATGCTGGCCTTGCCTATCTATATATATGTTGCGCCGTTTTATACGCAGCGCAGCAGCCTGGGCCTGGCGCAGATCGGCGCCGTGTTGCTGGCCGCCCGCATCGCTGCCGCCTTCATCGATCCTGCCCTGGGCGCCTGGATCGCCCGTGGCGCGCGCAGCTATGCCCTTTGCATCGCGCTGGCCTTGCCTTTGCTCTTGCTGGGTTTTGGCGCCCTGTTTCATCCACCTGTCATGCCTGAAGGCGCCACCCTGGCCTGGTTCCTGGCCTCCTTGCTGCTGGTGTATGCCGCTTACGGCCTGGCCAGCATCGCGCACCAGAGCTGGGGGGCGGCGCTGAGCCAGGCGCTGGACCAGCGTTCCAGAGTGACGGCGGTGCGCGAGGGCTGTGGCCTGGTGGGCGTGATCCTGGCGGCAGGGCTGACTTCCGTACTCGGCTATGAAGGCTTGTCGCTGGTGTTTGCCGTGTGCCTGCTCGCTTGCGCTACGGTATTGCTGCGCTATGGACCCCGTCCGCCGCGGCCGGTGGCGCCCCCCAACATCTTGGCCACCTCTTGGAGCGTGCCATTTCGCCAGCGTGCTTTCCGGCATCTGTTTGCCATCCTGCTCATCAACGGTGTGGCAGCCGCCATCCCTGCCACCCTGTTCCTGTTCTTTGCCGGCGATTATCTGCGCCTGGGTCCCTATGCCGGCCTGTTTCTGATCGTGTATTTCTGTGCGGCCGCCGCCTCGATGCCGTTGTGGGTAGCGCTGGCCCGCCGCTATGGCGAGGCGCGCGCCTGGTCGGCCAGCATGCTGGCCGCTGCACTGGTATTTGTCTGGGCATATGGCCTGGATGCAGGAGCTATGTGGGGTTTTGGCACCATCTGCCTGTTGTCTGGTCTGGCGCTGGGCGCCGACCTGGCCTTGCCTCCTGCCTTGCTGGCTGGCCTGATCGGTGCGGCCGGTCACGCGGGCCGGCATGAAGCGGCGTATTTTGGCTGGTGGAACTGGGGCGTGCAGATGAGCCTGGCACTGGCGGCCGGCATCGCCTTGCCCCTGCTGGCCTGGCTCGGCTATGTGCCGGGGCAGGGCGGCGGGCTGCCCGCCTTGTCCGCCGCCTATGCCTTGCTGCCCTGCATTTTGAAGGTTGCCGCTGCGCTGCTGTTGTGGCGGGCGCCGTTACAACATATATATAAGGAGATAAGGCCCCATGAACCGCAAGATCGATAGCTGGGTAGGCAAGCGGGTGTGGATCATCGGTGCATCGACCGGCATCGGCGCCGCCTGCGCCAGCTTGCTGCTCGAGCAGGGCGCCAGCGTGGCCCTGTCGGCGCGCCATCAGGCCAGGCTGGAACAGCTATGCGCAGGGCAGCCGCTGGCGCTGGCCATGCCGCTCGATATCACGCAGCCTGCGCAAGTGCAGGCCGTGTGCGGGGCGCTGCAGCAGCAATGGTCGCGCATCGACCTGGTGCTGGTGGTGGCCGGTGGCTATACCGCCATGCGCGCCGATGATTTTGACCTGGCGCAAGCGCAGAGTTTGATGGACTTGAATGTGGGCGGCGTCTTTGCTTGTCTGGCGCCGGTCTTGCCGCTGCTGCTGAAGCAGGGGGCGGGCGGTATCGGCATCGTTGCTTCAGTCGCTGGATATGGCGGCTTGCCCAAGGCGCTGGTGTATGGCGCCAGCAAGGCGGCGCTGATCAACCTGACGGAATCGCTGTACCTGGACTTGCATCCGCGCGGCATCGATGTGTATCAGATCAATCCTGGCTTCGTCGATACGCCTTTGACCGCTGGCAATGATTTCAAGATGCCGGCCCTGATGACGGCGCACGATGCGGCTGCCGCCATGCTGCGGGGCATCGAACGGGGCCAGTTTCATATTCACTTTCCCAAACGTTTTACGAATAGCATGCGGCTGGCGAGGCTATTGCCGTATCGCGCATATTTTTGGCTGATCAACAAGGTGACGGGTTTATAAGGTGACGCAACAATGATGAGTACAGTAGCGGCGGCACCGCTCGATGGCGAGCACGCCCTGGCGCGCCTGGTGGCGTTTTATGAAAACCTCAGCCTGGAAAACCTGGCCCAGTTGGGTGCCGTGTATGCCCCAGACGCCAGTTTCAAGGATCCATTCAATGAAGTGCAGGGCCATGCGGCTATCCTGGCCATTTTTGAACACATGTTCGTGCAAGTCGACAGGCCGCGCTTCGTGGTGCTCGAATGCATGCAGCAGCAGGGCCAGGCATTCCTGACCTGGGAATTCCGCTTTCATATGCGGCGTTTTGTGGCGGGTGAACAATGCGTGCGTGGGGCAACGCATGTGCGTTTTGATGCGCAGGGCCGCGTGGCGGTGCATCGGGACTATTGGGATGTGGCGGAAGAGCTGTATCAGAAACTGCCGGTACTCGGTGGATTGATGCGCTTGCTCAGGCGCGCAAGCCAGCGTTAGCGTGGCATATGGTGGTGTCTCAAGCAAAAAATTGTCATATTTTCACTTAAATTGCGGTTGATAGCCTGAGTGTCGTTTTTTCGACACAAAGAAATGATGATATTTAGAAAGCAAGATTGTAAGGAATTGTTTCAATTGGTGCGAGATTTACCAGCAATAGTCATCGCAGCTGGCGCCATCGCCATACGCGCTAGGCGAAATGGAAGGCCGGTAAAACATTTCTAGAGCGGCAATTTAAATTACCGAAGAGTCAGTAATTCAATTGCGACTCTGTCTATATATACACTCCTTGAGTCAACGCCAAAATCGCGCACTACGCCCCTGAACAATGCGGACTTGCACCAAATTAGGGCATACTGTTGGCCATTTTTGAGCGCTCGGCAGCAAAGATTCGGGATGCGGTGTATGCTTCGTTCCGTTTATCCATTATCAGCTTACAAATTGTGTGCTTTGTCGCGTAAATTGTGTAAAGGAAATGATGGCTTAAGCATATTGGCTTTTTGATCATGACCGTGTTACTGTTGCGCTAATACAACGGACGCCGACATGGCTTGCGTTATGATGGAAGGGTCAATCAGGCCAATGCATAGTTTGGCAAGGGGCACTGGGTCTGTCGTGCAGTCTGGTTAGCGATGGTCGGGATGCTTGAAAATGGCCCCTGGCCTGGTACTGGAAGTAACATGTTGGAACTTGATGGAATGTGAAACGGTCGTTATAGTGCCGCTTCCGGTGCCACTTGAGCACCGAACCGGCGCACGAAATACGGTCGTCATGCAGCCTTCTTGCTTATCGGTGCAATAGCGTGCCGATACCAATATGAATGTTCCTCTGACCGGAACAGTACAGCGGCAGGTGGAGACCTTGCCCTCACTCATAAAAAGCGTTCTTGTAGAACGCAGCACGAGATGCATAGGCCGTATTACTTTTTGCTTCAAAATTAAAGGAAACATGCAATGAAAAAAACTCTGATCTCCCTGGCAGTTCTGGCAGCAGCTAGCACCGGCATCGCTCACGCTCAATCGAGCGTTTCCATCTACGGTACCGTTGACGCAGCTTTCGTCAGCGAGCGTGGCGGTGCTCAAGGCACGGTTAACAAAATCAGCAGCGGTACGGCTTCGGCTTCGCGTATCGGTTTCAAAGGCAATGAAGATCTGGGTAACGGCCTGTCGGCTCTGTTCCTGTTGGAATCGGGTTTCAGCGTTGACACCGGCGCACAAGACAAAGCAGGTTCCCTGTTCAATCGTCAAGCCTACGTTGGCCTGAGCAGCAAAGATGCTGGTACGCTGACCCTGGGTCGTCAATACACCCCGTACTACAACACGCTGTCGAAAATTGCTGACCCGTTCGCAGTTGGCTACGCTGGTTCCGCTAAAAACTTGTTCCCATCGAACACCCGCACCAGCAACACCGTGTACTACACCACGCCTAAGTTCAACGGCTTTGACGCTGACGTGGCTTACACCTTCGGCGAACAAGCTGATTCGAACAAATCCGGTCGTCAAATCGGCGCATCGGCTGGCTACTCGAACGGTCCTCTGAACGCACGCCTGGTGTACAACCTGGTCAACAACCAAACTTCGGCTGCTAGCACCATCGGCAGTGGTCGTAACCTGTTGGCAGCTGCTAACTACGATTTCGTTGTTGCCAAGGCTTACCTGGCATACGGCGTGAACAAAGGCGTGAACAGCAATGTTTACAACTCGGGCCTGAGCAACACCAACTTCGCTGCTAACGGTGGCGCGAACACCGGCTCGAGCAGCCTGAACGCCTACGCTTACCAAGCTGCTGCTCCTAGCGTTGACAGCACCACCTTCCTGATCGGTACCACCGTACCAGTGGGCGAGTCGGGCACCGTGATGGCTTCGTACATCAAAGCCAACGACAAAGGTATCGCTAACGCTGATGCTGATCAATGGGCACTGGGTTACTCCTACGCTCTGTCGAAGCGCACCAGCACCTACGCTTCGTACGCTAAAATCAAAAACAAAAACGGTGCAGTCTACACCGTTGGTGGCAACAGCGACGCTGGTTCGGGCGACAAAGCCTTCAACGTTGGTCTGCGTCACTCGTTCTAATATTCGTTTATACGAAGCTTAGATCTGCCACAAACATCCCTCCGGGGATGTTTGTCAGCAAAAAAAACGCGCCACCAGGCTATAGTCTGGTGGCGCGTTTTTGCATCTGCATTTCGCTTACAATGTTGCTGTTACTAAAGTAGGGGGAATCCCATGTACCAAATGAAATCGCCGCGCGCCGCCGCCATGCTGGCCGCCCTGTTGCTGACCGGCGCCGCGGGCGCCGCACTCGCGAACGCGGGCGCCAAGGTAAAGAAGCCGGCCGGCCTGGAGCGCTATGGCGTGGCCGTGTATTCGGACCTGTGCGTGCAAAAGGATAGCGGCGAGATCGGCGGACAGCGCGTCACCCTGCACCGTTTTGCCGAGGCCGATACGGTCATCTATGAATTCACGGCAGGTTCCCTGAGCTGGCCTATCGTTGCCAACGACGTCAACCTCGATGCGGCCACGGGCGCCCTGGACTTCACCATCCAGGCTGCCGATGGCGAAGAACGCAAGCTGGCAGGCAAATTTTCCAAGGATGGACAAACCCTGACGCTGGAAGGCGATTATTGCGGCGGCAATGTGCATATGCCCATGAAACTGAGCCGCATACGCGACTTTGGCCGTGCATTGAAAAACTGCACGCCTTGCCCGGTTGCTCCCGCTGGGCCGGTAGAGCCCGAGAATGCCAGCGCACCTGTCGGCTGAGTCCGTCATGCTCAGGAAAAAGGCCCGGTATTGACCGGGCCTTTGTTTTTTTGCGATGCTTGCAAGCTTACTTTTCCGCCCTGGCCTTTTCCGCCGTGGCGCGGATGGCGGCCAGTGTCGTGTTTGGCGTGATCAGGTTGCCGTCATAGCGCAACTCGATCAGGGCGGGCAGGCTGTGCGCCGTTGCATGGGCCAGCGCGCGTTGCAGGGCAGGGGCGAACTCTGCCGTTGTATTGACGATTTCACCGTGCGCGCCATACGCTTGCGCCAGTGCCGCGAAATCCGGGTTGTGCAGGGTGGTGCCCGACACGCGGCCCGGATAATCGCGTTCCTGATGCATGCGGATGGTGCCGAACATCTGATTGTTGAAGACGATGATCACCAGGCCCGCCTTGTATTGCACGGCAGTGGCCAGTTCCTGGCCATTCATCAGGTATTCGCCATCGCCGGCAAAGGTAATCACGGTGCGTTCCGGGTGCACGATCTTGGCGGCAACGCCCGATGGCAGACCATAACCCATGGCGCCGTTGGTGGGCGCCAGTTGCGTACGCAGGCCACCGTAGCGGTGGAAGCGGTGCGCCCACGAGGCGTAATTGCCGGCGCCATTTGTCACGATGGTGTCGTGCGGCACGTGCGCCATGATGTCTTGCGTGACTTGCCACAAGTCCAGCGGCGCCTGGCCATCCTGGAAGACGGGCGGCTGTTGCTGCCAGGCGGCCAGTTCGGCCCTGGCTTCGGCTGGCGTATGCTGCCAGGCTGATGCATCGACCGGTTCCAGCGCGGCCAGCATGGCGCACGCTTGCGGCATGCCGCTGTTGATCATCAGTTCGGCCTGATAAACGCTGCCCAGTTCCAGCGCATCCGTATGGAAATGCACCAGGCGCTGGCGCGGCACGGGCGAGGCAAACAGCGTGTAACCGCCAGTCGTCATCTCGCCCAGGCGCGGACCGATGGCGATCACCAGGTCAGCCTGTTTCACGCGCGCAGCCAGCTTGGGGTTGATACCGATGCCCACGTCGCCGATATAGTTCGGGTGTGCATTGTCGAGCAAATCCTGGAAGCGGAAGGCGCAGGCGACCGGTAAATGGTTGGCTTCGGCAAACCGTTGCAAGTCAGCGCAGGCTTGCGGTGTCCAGGTGGCGCCGCCCAGCAGCAACAGGGGGCGCTGCGCCGATGCCAGCATGCTGCGCAGCTGCGCCATCTGTGGCGCCGATGGCGCGGCCTGCACCGGTTGGTAGGGCCGCGTATCGGCCACGGTCGCCAGCGAGGTCAGCATATCTTCAGGCAAGGCCAGCACCACCGGGCCAGGGCGGCCGCTGGTGGCCACCTGGAAAGCGTGCGCCAGGTATTCGGGGATGCGTTCGGCGCGGTCGATCTGCGCCACCCACTTGGCCATCTGGCCATACATGCGGCGGTAATCGATTTCCTGGAACGCTTCGCGGTCGATGAAATCGTTGCCCACCTGGCCGATGAACAGGACCATCGGCGTCGAATCCTGGTACGCCGTATGTACGCCGATCGAGGCATTGGTGGCGCCCGGGCCGCGCGTGACGAAGCAGATGCCCGGTTTGCCCGTCAGCTTGCCGTAGGCTTCGGCCATGAAGGCGGCGCCACCCTCCTGGCGGTTGATGATGAAACGGATGCCGGAGTCGTGCAGGGCGTCGAGCACGTCGAGGTAGCTTTCGCCAGGTACGCCAAAGGCGGTGTCGACACCGTGGATCTGCAGGGCATCGACCAGGATCTGGCCGCCGGTACGGGATTGTTGCGTCATGGTTGGCTCTTTATTCTGGTTGTATCGTCAAAAAAAACAGGATCAAGCGCGGGGCGGGCGCGTGTGGACGCGCAGCTTGGGCCATTCTATGTGAGGTGATTTATGGCGGCTTTTGAAATGGCGACACCGAATTTCACAATCGCCCGGCAGCCGCATGGCACGCAGCTTTTGCAGAATCATGCTGCGGCGCGGTACAATGGCGGGTGAAGCAGGCCAGACAGTCGCTGGCCGGTGCAGCAATGCACTGGCGGGAGGAAGGTCCGGACTCCATAGAGCGGGGTGACGGTTAACGGCCGTCCGCTGAAAGCCGCAAGCGCAAGCCCATGGTATAAGGCGAGGAATAGGGCCACAGAGACGAGCGTATTAAGTTACGGTGAAACGCGGTAACCTCCACCTGGTGCAATTTCAAATAGGCACGCGATGATGCTGCTCGCGGAGCGTGCGGGTAGAAAGCTTGAGCGCCCGAGTAATTTGGCGCCTAGAGGAATGACTGTCATAGCGCTGATTCGCAAGAAAAAGCGCCGTAACAAAATCCGGCCTACCGGCCTGCTTCACTTGAATACTGAGCATCCTGGCAAGCCAGGATGCACGCCATCGTAGCGGAATGATGAGTCCGCTGTGATGCCAAAAAGCCCCCGCAGCGGGGCTTTTTTGTTTTCAAATGCATACTGTTTACAAATAAGTTGTCTATACAATTAAAATGGACAATTGCTTAAAGTTTCTAAGATTTAATTAATTGCTGCAATGCAAAATATTTTTCCTGCTGCGGAGCCAGCCCCGGGAATGACTGGGCTGTGGACAGAATGGGTCAAAATATTGGCTGTTAATCATGACTTTTCATTGCCGTATTTGCCGTTGTGCTCGTACGACGCAAATGTTGTCATGTATCAATTAACTGTAAAAATTTCAATTTTTTGATTTCGCATTTTTTGCTGTTTATAGTAGGAAAACACATGTGTGCAGATGAGGTAGCACATTCAGTATCTTCCATAAGTATCTAATTTATCGATATATTTTTATTTGAGACTCCTTCAACGATATGCGCTAAGTCCTTAATTTCATTAACAAAATTCCTGTTTTGCCAATCGGAAACCGCTTGACCACTATCTTTGCTTACTCTAAAGTGGGCAACTGTGTGAAAAAGTGTGTTTTTGTGGGAATTTTTCCCTCTGCAGCGCGATACGACGGTGTCGCAAACCAAGCTCAAAAAGGTCTTCCGTGTTTCAAGGCGCGTCCGCAATCAATCTCGATGCCAAAGGCAGGATGTCTATCCCCGCCAAGCACCGTGACGCGCTGGCGATTCAATGCGAAGGCCGCCTGACCCTGACCAAACATCCCGATGGCTGCCTGCTGTTTTTCCCCCGTCCCGTGTGGGAAAGCCACCGCCAGCAAATCGCCGCCTGGCCCATGTCTGCGCGTGCCTGGCAGCGCATCTTCCTCGGCAACGCCGTTGATGTCGAGCTGGACTCGGCCGGCCGCGTGCTGATTTCTCCTGAATTGCGCAACGCCGTCGGGCTGTCGCGCGAAGTGATGATGATCGGCATGGGCAGCCATTTTGAAATATGGGATGCCGCCCGACTGGCCGAACAGGAACAGCAGGCCATCGCCGGTGGCACTCCCGATGTACTTTCCAATTTTTCTTTCTAAGGCTCCGTAATGACACTACTCACGGTGCCGGAATTTCAGCATCGCACGGTGCTGCTCGATGAAGCGGTCGATGCGCTCGACCTGTCGGGCGACCGCGCGCACGGCATTTATGTCGATGGCACGTTTGGCCGCGGCGGTCATAGCCGCCTGATTTTGTCGCGCCTGGCCAGCGACGCTCGCCTGATCGGCTTCGACAAGGACTTGCAAGCCATCGCCACCGCCGAACAGATAGCCGATCCACGTTTTGACATCGTCCATGACAGCTTTGCCACCATGACGGCCAGCCTGGCCGCGCGTGGAGTACGGCAGGTGGACGGCATCCTGCTTGACCTGGGCATCTCTTCGCCGCAGGTCGACGATGCGGCGCGCGGTTTCAGCTTCCGCAACGACGGACCGCTGGACATGCGCATGGATACCACGCGCGGTATTTCCGCAGCCGAGTGGCTGGCCGTGGAAACCGAGCAGAATTTAGAAAAGGTGATACGCGATTATGGGGAAGAACGGTTTGCTTTTCAGATTGCAAAGGCGATTGTTGCTGGCCGGGCAGTCCAGCCAATTTCAAGCACACGACAGCTTGCCAGCATCGTGGCAGGCGCCGTCAAAACCCGCGAGAAGGGTAAGGACCCCGCTACCCGCACCTTTCAGGCCATACGCATTTTCATTAACAAAGAGCTCGAGGATCTCGAGATCGGCCTGAGCCAGGCGTATGCCAGCCTGGCGCCCGGCGCGCGCATGGCCGTGATCAGTTTTCATTCGCTGGAAGACCGCATGGTCAAGCGCTTCTTCGCTTCGAAAGCGAACGTGGAGCAGCCTGACCGCCGCCTGCCGATCCGCGCGGCCGACCTGCCGCAGCCGGAAATGAAGCTGATTGCCAAGATGAAGCCGTCCGACGCCGAGATCGAGGCCAACCCGCGCGCGCGTTCGGCCGTGATGCGCGTGGCGCAGCGCCTGCCGCTGGTGTCAACGACAGGTGGCGCGCGATGACCGGCAAGCTGTGCACCGTGCTATCGGCCTTATTGGTCGTGTGCGGCCTCTCGCATGTGAATGCGCAGTACCAGTCGCGCCATTTGCTGATCGACCTGGACCGCGCGCAGCAGCTGTCGCGCCAGCTCGACATCGACTGGGCGCAGCTGCAGCTGGACCAGTCGACCCTGGGCAAGCATGAGCGCATCGAAGCGATTGCACGGCGCGACCTGAGCATGACGCCGCTGACGGCGTCGCGCACCCAGTATCTGACGGAGGGCGAATAATGAAGTTGGGTGGTAACAGCAATGGCCGGGTGGCGGCGTCGAAAGGCGTGCCATTCTCGAAGAACCCTGTACTGGCGGTACGCCTGCCCGTATGGCGTTCGCGCGTCGTGCTGTTCCTGCTGTTCTTCTCTTTCGTCGGCCTGGGCGCACGCGCCATGTGGCTGCAAGGCGTGTCGACGCAGTTCCTGCAAAAGCAGGGCGCCGCCCGCTATGAACGCACCCTCGACTTGCCTGCCACGCGCGGCAAGATCACCGACCGCAATGGCCAGGTGCTGGCCTCGTCCGTTCCCGTGAAAGCCATCTGGGCGATTCCCGACGACGTGCTGCAGGCGCCACCCGAAAAAATCAATGCGCTGGCGGCCCTGCTGGAAATGAACGTCACCGAATTGCGCAAGAAGCTCGATTCCGACCGCAGCTTCGTTTATCTGAAACGCCAGGTAGACATGGACGTGGCCGACAAGATCGCCAAGCTGCGCATCGGCGGCATCGACGAACGCAAGGAATACAAGCGCTATTATCCGCAGGGCGAAGTCATGACCCATCTGGTCGGCTTCACCAACGTGGAAGACGTGGGCCAGGAAAGTATGGAACTGGCGCAGCAGAAAACCCTGGCCGGCAGCGATGGCAGCCGCCGCGTGATCAAGGACCGTCTGGGCCATATCGTCGAAGATATCGGTTTCATCCACGAACCGCATGACGGCAAGGACTTGACCCTGTCCGTCGACAGCAAGATCCAGTACATCGCGTTTACGCAGTTGAAGGAAGCGGTACAAAAATTCAACGCCAAGGCCGGCGGCGCCGTGGTGCTGGACGTGCACACGGGCGAAGTGCTGGCCCTGGCCAACTACCCCAGCTACGATCCGAACGACAGGCGCACCCTGACCGGCCAGCAATTGCGTAACCGCGTGATGACCGACACCTTCGAGCCGGGGTCGACCCTGAAGCCATTCACGGTGGCGCTGGCGCTCGACGAGGGCCGGATCAAGCCAACCACCCTGATCGACACGGGCAAGGGGCGTTATACGATTGCCGACCGCACCATTACCGACACCTCGGCGCATGGCGTTATCAGTGCCTCGGAAGTGATCGAGATGTCGTCCAATATCGGCGCTTCGAAGATCGCGCTGAGCATGCCGGCGCAGGATATGTGGGAAATGTTTACCAAGGTGGGCTTCGGCCAGCAGCCGAAATGGGGTTTCCCTGGCGCCGTGGCAGGGCGCGTGCGTCCGTATAAATCGTGGCGTCCGGTCGAGCAGGCCACCATGAGCTACGGTAACGGCATCTCGGTATCGCTGATCCAGCTGGCGCGCGCCTACATGATGTTTGCGCGCAATGGCGACACGATTCCATTGTCCTTCCAGAAGGTTACCGAGCTTCCCGTGGGCCAGCAAATCATCAAGCCGCAAACCGCCGCCGACATGCGCGCCATGCTCGAACTGGTGGTATCGGGTCCGCATGGATCGGCCAAGCGGGCGCAGGTCGCTGGCTACCGCGTGGGCGGCAAGACGGGTACGGCGTACAAGGTTGAAAACGGCAAGTACGCCATGCCGCGCAAATATATTGGCTCCTTCGTCGGTCTGGCGCCGCTGTCTGCGCCGCGTTTCATCATTGCGGTGATGATCGATGAACCGACGGGTCCTGCCCATTACGGCGGCCAGGTTGCCGCACCCGCGTTCGCGGCGATTGCAACGAACGCGCTGCGTGCAGCGAACGTGCCGCCCGATTCTTCCGTTACCGAAATCGTGGTCCCGGCCAATGGCGGCCCGGAGGCCATGTGAAGTCACTCATGACCATACAAGATATCAATTTGTGGATCAAGGCAGCTGCGCCCTCGGGGCAGCTGACCTCCGATTCGCGCCGTGTGCAGCGCGGCGACGTGTTTTTCGCCTATGCCGGCGCCACGCATTTTATTAGCGCCGCCATCGCCCAGGGCGCGGCCGCCATCGTCTATGACGATACCGGTTTTGCCTGGGACGCCAGCTGGAACGTACCGCACCTGGCCGTGGCCGGCCTGAAAACACAGGCTGGTCCGATCGCGCACGCTTTTTACGGCATGCCCGACAGCGCCATGTTCAGCGCCGGCGTGACTGGCACGAATGGCAAGACTTCCTGCGCACTGTGGCTGGCGCAGGCGCTCGCGCACCTGGGCGAGACCGCGTCCGTGATCGGTACGCTGGGCGTCGGCCTGTGCAAGCCGCGCGGCGAGATCGAATTCGACGTCACCGGCTACACCACGCCCGACGCCGTGCTGCTGGCGCACAAGCTGGCAGCCCTGCGTGAGGCCGGCGCCCAGACGGTGGCGATCGAAGTGTCGTCGATCGGCCTGGATCAGCAGCGCGCAGCCGGCATGCATTTCGATGTGGCGATGTTTACCAATCTGACGCGCGACCACCTGGACTACCACGGCGACATGGCAGCTTACGAGGCCGCCAAGGTCAAGCTGTTCGACTGGCCCGGGCTGAAGACGGCCGTGATCAATCTCGACGACGCCATGGGTCAACGTTTGGCGGCGCACGTGGCGGGCAAGCTGGCAGGCGAGATTCCCGTTATCGGATATACCTTGCAAGACGCTGCGGCGGTGCCGGATTTGCCGGGCATATTGATGCTGCGCGCCAGCCAGTTCCGCAGCCGTAACGCGGGCACCGACTTCCACCTGGAATGTCCGCTCGGTGTGGCGCTGGTCAAGACGCAGCTGGTCGGCCACTTCAATATCAGCAATGCACTGGCCGTGCTGGGCGCCTTGCTGGCGCACGGCAGCGGCTTGCGCGCGGCCATTGAGGCGATCGAATCGCTGCAGCCGGCCCCCGGCCGCATGCAGCAGGTGGGCGGCCAGGAAGCGCCGATGGTGGTGATCGATTACGCCCATACGCCCGATGCGCTGGAAAAAACCCTGGTCGCCTTGCGCCAGGTGGCGCAGGAGCGCGGTGGCGAATTGTGGTGCGTGTTTGGCTGCGGCGGCGACCGCGATCCGGGCAAGCGTCCGCAAATGGGCGCCATCGCCCAGCTGGCCGACCACGTGCTGGTCACCAGCGACAACCCGCGCAGTGAAGATCCGCACGCCATTATCAAGCAGATCGTGGCAGGCATGCGCGCCGATGGCCCGCAGCCGCAGGCGGTCGAAGACCGTGCCGCCGCCATTCTGTCGGCCATCAAGCATGCCGCCAAGCCGGACGTGATCCTGTTGGCAGGCAAGGGCCATGAACCGTACCAGGAAATCAAGGGCAAGAAACTGCCGTTCTCGGATACCGATCACGCGCAGCTGGCCTTGTCGGCTCGCCTCACCATGATGAGGACGAATTGATGATGCACGCTACTTTGTCAGAACTGCTGCCAGTGCTGGACGGCGCGAAGCTGACGGGCGATGCCGCCCGGGCGTTTGCCGGCGTGTCCACCGATAGCCGCAGCGCGCCGCCCGGTTCGCTGTTCGTCGCCTTGCGAGGCGAAAGCTTCGACGCCCACGATTTCCTGGCCCAGGTCGCCGATAAAGGCGTGGCCGCAGTGGTGGTCGAGCGCTTGCCGGAAGGCTGGGACAGCGCAAAAGTGCCCGCTATCGTGGTGTCAGACACCCTGGCGGCATTGGGCCGCATCGCCAACGCCTGGCGCCGCCGTTTCAGCCTGCCCGTAATTGGCGTCACCGGCAGCAATGGCAAGACCACCGTCAAGGAGATGATTTCTTCGATCCTGGCGGCCGCCTTTGGCGAAGAAGGGCGCCTGGCCACGCGCGGCAATCTGAATAATGAAATCGGCGTGCCGCTGACCCTGTTCCGTCTCGATGCCAGCCACCAGGCGGCCGTGATTGAAATGGGCATGAACCATGCTGGCGAAATCGGCCGCCTGGCGGCGATCACCGCGCCGACCCTGGCGATGGTGAATAACGCCCAGCGCGAGCACCAGGAATTCATGCATACCGTGGAAGCGGTGGCGCGCGAAAATGGCGCCGCGCTGTCGGCCTTGCCGGCCGATGGCGTAGCCGTCTTCCCGCACGGCGATGAATTCACACCACTGTGGCGCGAACTGGCTGGTACCCGCCGCGTGATCACTTTCGGCTTGTCGAAAGAGGCAGATGTGAGCTGCACCCATCGCGCCGCCGAAGACTTTGGCAGCGACATGTTTGTCAGCGTGCGGGCCCAGGATGGCGGCGTGCGCCAGTTCTTCGTCGCGCTGCAAGCGGCAGGCGAACACAATGTGCGCAATGCGCTGGCGGCGGCGGCATGCGCCATCGGCGCCGGCATTGCGCTTGAACAGGTCAGGCAGGGCCTGGAAGCGTTTTCGCCGGTGGCGGGACGATTGCAGAAAAAACGCGCGGCCAATGGCGCCACCATCATCGATGACACGTATAACGCCAATCCGGATTCGGTGCGGGCGGCCATCGATGTACTGGCGGCCAGCGCCGCGCCACGCATCCTGGTGCTCGGCGAGATGGGCGAAGTCGGTACGCAGGGGCAGCAGTTCCACGAAGAGATCGGCGCATACGCCGCCGCCAAAGGCATAGAACATGTGCTGGCGACGGGCGGCTTGACGCGCTATGCAGTCAATGCGGTCAAGGCCGGCGCAAGCCCGGACTCGGGCACGGTCGTGGAGTATTTCGAACAGTTCGACGGTTTGCTGGCGGCGCTCGATGCGCGTCTGGCTGGCCGCTCGGATGCAACAGTATTAATCAAGGGCTCCCGCTTCATGAAGATGGAACGGGCCGTGCAGCATTTGATTGGTTCAAATAACAGTAACAAGGAAACTCACTAATCATGCTGCTCTGGCTCGCTCAGTATTTCCAGGACGCCATTGGCCCGCTACGGGTCTTTAACTTCATCACGTTCCGCGCCGTGTTCGCGACCCTGACGGCGATCCTGATCGGCCTGTGCGCCGGTCCGGCCGTGATCCGCATGCTGACCCGCATGAAGGTCGGCCAGGCTGTGCGCACCGACGGACCGCAAACGCATCTGAAAAAACACGGCACGCCGACCATGGGCGGTGTGCTGATCCTGATCGCCATCGGCATTTCCACCTTGCTGTGGGCCGACCTGTCGAACCGTTTCATCTGGCCCGTGCTGATCGTCACCCTGGGCTTTGGCGCCGTCGGCTGGGCCGATGACTACCGCAAGGTGGTGCATCAAGACCCGGAAGGCATGCGCTCGCGCGAAAAATACTTCTGGCAGTCGCTGATTGGCATCGTCGCCGCGTTTTACCTGGCGTTCTCCGTCTCCATCTCCGAGCCGAACGCGGGCCAGGTGTGGAACCTGATCTACGCCTGGGTGCAGTCGGGCTTTGCGATGGACTTGCCACCGAAGGCCGACCTGATCGTGCCCTTCTTTAAAACCATCAGCTATCCGCTGGGCGTGTGGGGCTTTATTGCGCTGACCTATTGCGTCATCGTCGGCACCAGCAATGCCGTCAATTTTACCGATGGCCTCGATGGCCTGGCCATCATGCCAACCGTGATGGTGGGCACCGCCCTCGGCCTGTTCGCCTACCTGACCGGCAACGCGACCTATGCGCGCTACCTGTTCATTCCGCACATTCCGGGTGCCGGCGAACTGGTGATTTTCTGCGGCGCGCTGGCCGGTTCCGGCCTGGCTTTCCTCTGGTATAACACGCACCCCGCCAAAGTCTTCATGGGCGACGTGGGCGCGCTGGCCCTCGGTGGCGCCCTGGGCACCATCGCCGTCATCGTGCGCCAGGAAATTGTCCTGTTCATCATGGGCGGCATCTTTGTGGTCGAAACCCTGTCCGTGATCATCCAGGTGGCCTGGTTCAAATATACCAAGAAGCGCTATGGCGTAGGCCGCCGTGTTTTCCTGATGGCGCCCTTGCATCACCATTTTGAACAAAAAGGCTGGAAAGAGACGCAAGTGGTCGTGCGTTTCTGGATCATCACCATGATGTTGGTCCTGCTGGGACTGACTACTTTGAAGCTGCGTTAATGGATGCCGCCGTGAAGATGTACGACGCTAAAACTGCACTGGTGCTCGGTCTCGGTGAGTCGGGACTGGCGATGGCCCTGTGGCTGGCCCGCAGCGGCGCTTCCGTGCGCGTGGCAGACACGCGCCAGGCGCCCGAACGCCTGGGCGCGCTGCAAGCAGCTGTGCCGCAAGCACAATTTTTTGCAGGTCCCTTCAGCGCTGACTTGCTCGACGGCGTCGATTTTGTCGCCGTCAGCCCCGGCCTGGCGCCGCAGCGCGAACTGGCCGGGATTGCGCCGGCAGCTGCCGAGAAAAATATCCCCGTGTGGGGCGAGATCGAACTGTTTGCGCAGGCGCTCGCAGCGCTGAAGGCAGAACGCGGCTATGCGCCGAAAGTCATCGCCATCACGGGCACCAACGGCAAGACCACGGTCACCAGCCTGGTCGGCCTGCTGTGCGAACGCGCGGGCCTGTCCGTGCGCGTGGCCGGCAATATCAGCCCTGCCGCGCTGGATGTGCTGCGCGAGGTGCTCGACGCCGAGCCTGCACCGGCAGCAGTGTTGGAAGAAGAGGGTACGGCTGTTGCTGAACCTGCCGAACCGGTCGCCAGCACCTTGCCGCAAGCATGGGTGCTGGAGTTGTCCAGCTTCCAGCTGCACACGACGTTCAGCCTGCAAGCCGATGCGGCCACGGTGTTGAATCTGTCGCAGGATCATCTGGACTGGCATGGCGACATGGCCGCCTACGGCCAGGACAAGGCGCGCATTTTCGGCGACGAGACCGTGCGCGTGCTGAACCGCGACGATGCGGCGGTGATGCGCATGGCCGATCCGCTGCGCGAAACCGTTACGTTCGGCACGGGCGAGCCGGTGGAGGTGGACAGCTTTGGCCTGGTCAATGAGCGCGGCATTTTCTGGCTGTCGCAAGCCGTGCTCAGCGAAGAAGTGATCGAGAAAAAACGCCGCAAGAATGATCCGGCGCCGGAACCGGTGCCGACCCTGGCGAAAAAACTGATGCCGGCCGACGCGTTGAAAATCCGCGGCCAGCACAATGCCGCCAACGCGCTGGCGGCGCTGGCCCTGTGCCGCGCCATCGGCTTGCCATTCGCGCCGCTGCTGCATGGCTTGCGTGAATACCAGGGCGAGCCGCACCGCGTGGAATTGATCACCGCCGTCAATGATGTTGAATACTACGACGATAGCAAGGGAACCAACGTGGGCGCCACGGTGGCGGCCTTGTATGGCCTGGGCAAGGCCTTCGGCGGTGCAGAGCAGCGTTTGGTGCTGATCGCCGGTGGCGATGGCAAGGGCCAGGATTTCTCGCCGCTGGCTGAACCCGTGTCGCGCTATGTGCGCGCCGTGCTGCTGATCGGCCGCGATGCCCCAGCTTTGCGCGCAGCTTTGGAGCCAGCCGGCGTGGAGCTGTTCGATTGCGCCACCTTGCCCGGCGCGGTCAAGCGCGCCAGCGAACTGGCGCAAGCCCATGATGCCGTCCTGCTGTCGCCGGCGTGCGCCAGCCTGGACATGTTCAAGAACTATGCGCATCGCGCGCAGGTGTTTGTCGACGCCGTGCGCGACATCGCCCTGGAAAACGGACAGGATATCTGATGGCCTTCCAGCTGCCCTTCGGATTCGGTACCCCATCGGCTGGCAAGCCGCTCGATAGCCGCGCGCGGCAATCGAAGATGATGGAGTACGACAAGCCGCTGGTGTGGGTGGTGCTGCTGCTGATGTTGCTGGGCATGGTGATGGTGTATTCGGCTTCCATTTCGCTGTCCGACGCGCGCAAGTTCGCCGCCTACACCAACAATTACTTCGTTGTCCGCCAGGCGCTGTTCATCACCATCTCGGTAATCGTCGGCGCGCTGGTGTTCCGCATTCCCGTGGCGACCTGGCAAAAGATCGCGCCGTGGCTGTTCATCGGCACCCTGGTGCTGCTGGTGATGGTGCTGGTGCCGGGACTGGGCGTATCCGTGAACGGTGGACGCCGCTGGCTCAATTTGCCGGGGCTGCGCCCGCAGCCGTCAGAGCTGATGAAAGTGGTGATGGTGCTGTACGCGGCCGATTACACGGTGCGCAAGCAGGAATACATGCACAAGCTGACCAAGGGCTTCATGCCGATGGCGCTGGCCGTCAGCTTTGTCGGCTTGCTGCTGCTGATGGAACCCGACCTGGGGGCCTTCGGCGTGATCGTGTGCATCGCCATGGGTATTTTGTTCCTCGGTGGCGTGAACGCCATCTGGTTCGGCGGCATCGGCGCCATGCTGACGGCGATTTTCGTCACCATCATCGCGCTGTCGAAATTCCGCCGTGAGCGGTTTTTTGCCTATCTCGATCCATGGCAGGAAGACAATGCGCTGAACAAGGCGTATCAGCTGACGCACTCGCTGATCGCCTTCGGACGCGGTGAAATATTTGGCGTTGGCCTGGGCGGCAGCGTGGAAAAACTGCACTACCTGCCCGAAGCGCACACCGACTTCTTGCTGGCCGTGATCGGCGAGGAACTGGGCCTGGTCGGCGTGCTGATCGTGATTGGCATGTTTTACTGGATTATCAAGCGCGCCTTCGATATCGGCCGCCAGGCGATCGCGATCGACCAGACTTTCGCCGGCCTGACCGCCAAGGGCATCGCCATCTGGATCGGCGTGCAGACGTTTATTAATATGGGTGTGAACCTGGGTCTGCTGCCAACCAAGGGCCTGACCTTGCCGTTAATGAGCTATGGCGGCACGGGTGTGCTGATCAACTGCGTTGGCCTGGCGATCTTGCTGCGCATCGATTATGAAAACCGGATCCTGATGCGTGGAGGCCGGCTATGACTGACGTAAAGAATGCAACGAATTTGAAACCCGCGAAAAAACTGATGATCATGGCGGCCGGTACCGGCGGCCATATTTTCCCCGGCCTGGCGATTGCGCAGACGATGCGCGCGCGCGGCTGGGAAGTGAGCTGGCTGGGCACCACGCACGGCATGGAGCAGGAACTGGTGCCCAAAAGCGGCATCCCGATGGACGCCATCGCTTTTTCGGGCATGCGCGGCAAGGGCCTGGCCCATACCATTCAGGGCGGCTTCAAGATGCTGGCCAGCTTCTTTGCCATCCGTGGTTTCATCGCTCGCCGCAAGCCCGACGTGGTGATGGGCATGGGTGGTTATGTGACGGTGCCGGGTGGTTTGATGGCACGCCTGAAAGGCGTGCCGCTGGTACTGGTCAATGCGGATGCGGCGCTGCTGTTGTCCAACAAGACGCTCGCTCCCCTGGCGCAGCGCGTATGCTTCGGTTTTCCTGCCGACTTTGGTGCTGCTGCCGGCAAGGCTGTCGTCACGGGCAACCCCGTACGCCAGGAAATCCTCGACATGGCGCCACCGGCCGAACGCTACGCTGGCCGCAGCGGCCCATTGCGCATCCTGGTGGTGGGCGGCAGCCTGGGTGCCAAAGCGCTGAACGACAGCTTGCCGGCCGCGCTGGCGCTGATGCCGGCAGGCGAACGTCCGCAGGTGACGCACCAGTCGGGCAAAAAGAATATCGAAGCCTTGCGCGCAGCGTATGCGCAGGCGGGTGTGAGCGCCAATGTGGTCGATTTTATCGACGACATGGCCAGGGCATATGCCGACGCCGATGTGGTGATTTGCCGCGCTGGCGCGATCACCCTGTCGGAATTGACGGCTGCCGGCGTCGCCAGCGTGCTGGTGCCGCTGGTGGCGTCGACCACCAGCCATCAGCGCAATAACGCGCAATGGATGGCGAAACAAGGCGCGGCGATTCATTTGCCGCAACATGAAATGAGTGCAGCGTCGCTGAGCACCTTGCTGGCGTCGCTGGGCCGTGACACCTGCCAGCAGATGGCGCAGGCGGCACTGGCAGCAGGCAAGCGCGACGCCAATGCGGCGATCGCAAACGTATTGGAAAAATTGGCATGAGGTTAGCTCTGTGAAGCATAAAGTAAACAATATCCACTTTGTCGGCATCGGCGGCAGCGGCATGAGCGGCATCGCCGAAGTGCTGGTGAACCTGGGCTACAAGGTGTCGGGCTCCGACCTGGGCAGCAATGCGGCAACGCAGCGCCTGGCGAGCCTGGGCGCGACCGTCATGCTCGGTCACGCGGCAGAAAACATCGGCGACGCCGATGCAGTCGTCACGTCGGGCGCCGTCCCGGCAGACAATCCGGAAGTGGCGGCCGCGCGCGCGCGCAAGATCCCGCTGGTGCCACGCGCCGTGATGCTCGGTGAATTGATGCGCCTGAAGCGCGGTATCGCCATCGCCGGCACGCACGGCAAAACCACCACCACCAGCCTGGTCGCTTCCGTGCTGGCGCAGGGCGGGCTCGATCCTACCTTCGTGATCGGTGGCCGTTTGACCAGCGCCGGCGCGAACGCCAAGCTGGGCTCGGGCGACTACCTGGTGGCCGAGGCCGACGAATCGGACGCCTCGTTCCTGAACCTGGCGCCGATGATCGAAGTCATCACGAATATCGATGCCGATCATATGGATACCTACGAACACGATTTTGAAAAGCTCAAGCAGGCTTTCGTGCAGTTCACGCACCGCTTGCCATTCTACGGCCGCGCCATGCTGTGCATCGATGCCCCGCACGTGCGCGCCATCATCCCGTTTGTCACCAAGCCGGTGACCACCTACGGTTTCGCCGAAGACGCGGAAGTGCGTGCCATCAATGCGCGCGCCGTGGGACTGGAAATGCATTTCACGGTGCTGCAGGAAGGTTATCCCGACCTCGACATCGTACTCAATCAGCCTGGCATGCACAATGTGCAGAATGCCTGTTCGGCGGTGGCGATCGCGCGTGAAATCGGCGTTGCCGACAGCGCCACGCAGCAAGGCCTGGCCGAGTTTTCCGGCGTGGGCCGCCGCTTCACGCGCTATGGCGACGTGGCGCTGCCGAATGGCGGCAGCTTCGCGCTGGTCGATGACTTCGGCCACCATCCGGTGGAAACCGAAGTGACCCTGGCCGCCGCGCGCGCCGCCTATCCTGGCCGTCGCCTGGTACTGGCGTTCCAGCCGCACCGCTACAGCCGTACGCGCGACCTGTTCGAAGATTTCGTCAAGGTGCTCGGTGCGCCCGATGTATTGCTGCTGTCCGAAGTCTATGCGGCTGGCGAAGCGCCTATCGTGGCTGCCGACGGCCGTTCGCTGGCGCATGCGCTGCGCGCGCGCGGCAAGATCGAACCGATTTTTGTCGAGTCCATGACGGACATGGCCGACACCATCATGAGTGTGGCGCACGACGGCGACGTCGTGCTGACCATGGGGGCCGGCTCGATCAGCGGCATCCCGAACCAATTGACCAAGTACCAAACCAACACTGTAAAGGCCTGACGTGAACGCAGCTTCAGCTATCGATGTAAAACAACTGGGTAAAGTCGGCGTGCTGTTCGGCGGCCGCTCTGCCGAGCGCGAAGTGTCGCTGATGTCCGGCACCGGCGTGCTGGCCGCTTTGCTGAGCCGTGGCGTGGACGCGCATGCGTTCGACACGGGCGAGCGCAGCCTGGCCGAACTGGCCGCTGAAAAATTTGACCGCGTCTTTATCGCGCTGCACGGCCGCTACGGCGAAGACGGCAGCCTGCAGGGCGCGCTGGAACAACTGGGTATTCCGTACACGGGCAGCGGCGTGATGGCTTGCGCGGTCGGCATGGACAAGGTTTATACCAAGATGATCTGGCTGATGCACCAGTTGCCGACGCCGAAATATGCAGTGCTGAACGACAGCGCCGATTTGTCGAAGGTCGCCGCTGAACTGGGCTTGCCGCTGATCGTCAAGCCGCCGCATGAAGGGTCGAGCATCGGCATCACCACTGTCCATGAAGGCTCGGCCTTCCAGGCTGCTTACGATATTGCGGCTGGTCTCGATGACTCCGTGCTGGCCGAGGAATTCATCACGGGCCGTGAATTCACGGTGGCGATCCTGGGCCAGGGCGCCACGGCGCGCGCGCTGCCGCCGATTGAAATCGTCGCTCCGCAAGGCAATTACGATTACCAGAACAAGTACTTCACGGACGACACCAAGTATTTCTGCCCGCCGCAGCTGGACGCGGCGATCGTGGCCGAGATGGAGCGCATCGCGGTGGAAGCCTACCGTGCACTCGGTTGCGAAGGCTGGGGAAGGGTGGATGTCCTGATGCGCAATGCGGACAGCAAGCTGTTCCTGCTCGAGGTGAATACCTCGCCTGGCATGACCACGCATTCGCTGGTGCCGATGGCGGCGCGCGCGGTGGGTATCAGCTATGAAGAGCTGTGCCTGGAAATCGTGGCGGCGGCGCGCCTGAAAATGGTCAAGGGACAGAACTGATATGTGGCACGACGCTAAAAGCCTCAATACGACAGCCAACGGCCTGCTCGCCGCGGTTCTGGTCGTGTGCGTGGCCGCCGGCGTCTGGTGGGTGTCGCAGCGGCCCATGTTCGACCTGCGTTCGATCAAGGTCGAGAGCGTGGACGACAAGGGACTGCGCCATGTGAATTACCTGACCTTGCGCAGCGGTACCCTGGGCCGCATCAAGGGCAATTTTTTCACGGCCAACCTGGAGAGTGTGCGCAGCGTGTTTGAGGCTGTACCCTGGGTACGCCGCGCCAGCGTACGCCGCGAATGGCCGAACCAGCTGATCGTGGCGCTGGAAGAACACGACGCGCTGGGCACCTGGGGTGAGGATGGCCGTTTGCTGTCGGTCAAGGGCGATGTGTTTACCGCCAACGTGGCCGAGGCGGAGGACGACCATGTGTTGCCCGCTTTTTCGGGACCGGACGGCAGCGAGAAAGAGGTGCTGTCCACGTATTGGGAACTGCAGAAGTGGTTTGCGCCGCTGAAAATGTCGCTCGAAGAGCTGACCCTGTCGAGCCGCTATGCGTGGACCGTCAAGCTCAATAACGGCATGAGCGTGGCGCTGGGACGCGAACAGAATCATACGACCCTGAAGGAAAGGGTCGACCGCCTGGTGGGGATTTATCCGCAACTGGCGAGCAGGCTGGAAAATATCGACACGATCGATATGCGTTACCAGAATGGCCTGGCACTGAGTTCCGCCGGGCTGGTGATACCGCCGGAAGGCAAGGATGGCCGGCCCGTGATGCGCAAGAAAACGAGTAGTCCGATCAAGAAACCGGCTTGACCGAATAATTAATTCGAACAAGCAATTAACACATTAATAGCCCATACATTAGGCGACAGAAATGACAAAAGACGCGAAAAACCTGATCGTCGGTCTCGACATCGGCACCTCGAAAGTGGTGGCGGTGGTAGCCGAAGTGATGTCCGACGGGCGCCACGAAGTGATCGGGCTGGGCCAGCACGAATCGAAGGGCCTCAAAAAAGGCGTGGTGGTCAATATTGAAGCCACGGTGGAGTCTATCCAGCGCGCGCTGGAAGAGGCCGAGCTGATGGCCGACTGCAAGATCCGCAATGTGTATGCGGGTATTGCGGGCAGCCATATCCGCAGCTTCAATTCCAGCGGCATGGTGGCCATCAAGGACAAGGAAGTGACGGCGACCGATGTGGCGCGCGTCATCGAGACGGCCAAAGCG
Organism: Janthinobacterium silvisoli; assembly: GCF_014200725.1. Classification (GTDB taxonomy): domain Bacteria; phylum Pseudomonadota; class Gammaproteobacteria; order Burkholderiales; family Burkholderiaceae_D; genus Janthinobacterium. Next base: position 37,073 of record NZ_JACHCL010000005.1, on the reverse strand, counting down.
GTTAACATTCCGACCGACCAGCAATTGCTGCATACGGTACCGCAGGAATTCATCGTCGACAGCCAGGAAGATGTGCGCGAGCCGATCGGCATGAGCGGCATCCGCCTGGAAGTGAAAGTGCACATCGTCACCGGCGCCGTGTCTGCCGTGCAGAACATTGTCAAGTGCGTGCGCCGCTGCGGCCTGGAAGTATCGGACCTGATCCTGCAGCCGATGGCCTCGGCCGATGCCGTGCTGACGGCCGATGAAAAAGAACTGGGCGTGGTCTTGATCGACATCGGCGGCGGCACCACCGACGTGGCAGTGTTTTCCGATGGCGCGATCCGCCACACGGCCGTCATCCCGATTGCCGGCGACCAGATCACCAACGACATCGCCATGGCCTTGCGCACGCCGACCGCGGAAGCGGAAGAAATCAAGATGCGTTATGGCGTGGCCAAGCAGGTGCTGGCCGATCCGGGCGAATCGCTGGAAGTGCCTGGCCTGGGCGACCGCGGCCCGCGCAATCTGTCGCGCCAGGCGTTGGCGGCAGTGATCGAACCGCGTGTCGAAGAGCTGTTCGCGATGGTGCACCAGGTGGTGCGCGAATCCGGTTATGAGGGCGTGCTGTCGTCGGGCATCGTGCTCACGGGCGGCACTTCCATCATGCCGGGCATGGTTGAAATGGCGGAAGACATCTTTTTGAAACCGGCGCGCCTGGGCACGCCGGAGTATCGCGGCCAGCTGGCCGACGTGGTGCGCAGCCCGCGCTACGCCACCGTGCTGGGTTTGTTGTTGGAAGCGAAAAAGCAGTACCTGCGCGGTCACATCGTGACGCGTCAGGACGGCTCGGTGAAGGCAGTCTGGCAGCGCATGAAGGAATGGTTTTTAGGGAATTTTTAAGGGCAGTTGTTTCGCCCGGCAGGACAGGCTTTTCAGCAGCATCGCAGGTACATACAAACATATTTTATTTTATATTTAACCGCAGTTTTCAATCTCCAGTTCTCCTACCTAATATGAGGCCTGGCGCTTGGAAACCGCATTCTGATAGGAGCACATCATGGAGTTCGATATGGTCGATAACACAGCTTTAGGTACCGTCATCAAGGTCGTTGGCGTCGGCGGTGCGGGTGGCAATGCAGTCCAACACATGATTAACAAAGGCATGTCGGGCGTGGAGTTCATTGCCGCCAATACCGACGCACAGGCCCTGTCGACATCGAAGGCCCACAACATCATCCAGATCGGCGATACCGGCCTGGGCGCAGGGATGAAGCCTGCTGTTGGCCGCCAGCTGGCCGAGGAATCGCGCACGCGCATCGCCGATTCGCTGCGCGGCGCGCACATGGTCTTCATCGCGGCCGGCATGGGCGGTGGCACCGGTACGGGCGCGGCGCCTATCGTGGCCGAAGTGGCCAAGGAACTGGGCGCGCTGACGGTGGCCGTGGTGTCCAAGCCATTCTCGTACGAAGGCCAGAAGTGCATGGACATCGCCGACGAAGGCCTGGAGCAGCTGTCCCTGCACGTCGATTCGCTGATCATCATCCTCAATGAAAAACTGGAAGAGATCTACGAAGATGAAAGCATGCTGGAGTGGATGCAGCACGCCGACGATGTGCTCAACAACGCGGTGGCGGGTATCGCTGAAATAATCAATGTCCCTGGCCATATCAACGTCGACTTCAACGACGTGAAAACCATCATGGGCGAGCAGGGCAAGGCCATGATGGGTACGGCAACGGCGTCCGGCGTGGACCGCGCACGCATCGCTGCCGAACAGGCAGTCGCTTCGCCGCTGCTGGATGGCATCGACTTGTCTGGCGCGCGCGGCGTGCTGGTCAACGTCACTGCCAGCCGTGGCCTGAAGGGCAAGGAAATCAAGGAAGTCATGGCTGCCGTGCGCGCCTTTGCCGCTCCGGACGCGTCGATCGCGCAAGGTATCGCCTACGACGACGCCATGGGCGACGATATCCGCGTCACCGTGGTGGCGACGGGCCTGGGCCGTGCCAAGAAAAACATCCAGCTGGTACCGCAGCAAGTGCTGCGCACCGGTACGCACAACAGCCCGTTGACACCATCGGCTGCACTGGGCGGCGCGCAAACCGTGGCCACTTCGGTGGGCGCGGCGACGCCAGCGGCTGGCTTTGATGGCATGAAGGCGCCGGCAGTATGGCGTCGTGAATCGGCCTCGGAGCAAGTACGCGCGATGGAAAAAAATGGCATGGAAACGTACGATATTCCAGCGTTCTTGCGCAAGCAGGCAGACTGATTGCCTGATGAGGTGATCTGATGTCAGCAATACTAGCGGCGGCCTTCGGGCCGCCGTTTTTTTTGTATTTCCTTGATCTCTGCCTTTGTGTTTTTCTTTGTCTTCCTGGCTATTTTCTGCACAAAGGTGGCAAGTCAGGCATACTATCGCGCAGTGCTGGCATAGTCCGGCAAAACCCTTTCCACGCGTGTCCGTGCAATGCACGGGCGCGCTTCCATGAACCTCGACTTACAGGAGTCAAACATGACCATCAAAATCGGCGACACCCTGCCAGAAGGCACCCTGGCTGAATTTATCGAAAACGAAACCGAAGGCTGCGCACTGGGCCCGAACACGTTCAATGTACAAGACTTGGTCAAAGGCAAGAAGATCGCCATCTTCGGCCTGCCAGGCGCTTACACCCCAACCTGCTCCGCACAGCACGTGCCAGGCTATGTGCAGCACGCTGCCGACCTGAAAGCCAAAGGCGTCGATGAAATCTGGTGCATCTCCGTCAACGATGCTTTCGTGATGGGCGCCTGGGGCCGCGATCAGAAAGCCACCGGCGTGGTACGCATGATGGCTGACGGCAACGCCGCCTATAGCAAGGCGCTGGGCCTGGACGCTGATTTCTCGAAGTTCGGCATGGGCACGCGCTCGCAGCGCTACTCGCTGCTGGTCGACAATGGCGTCGTGACGCAATTGAATATCGAGCAAGGCGGCAAATTTGAAGTATCGAACGCAGAAACCCTGCTGGGCCAGCTGGCTTAAGCGTTTTTCGTTCGTATGAAAAACGGCACCTTTCGGTGCCGTTTTTTTATTGTACTTGCGGTTTGGTCGCCTCGAACATGGCCGCATCAATGCTGAACGAATAGTCATCCTGCAGCGCAAAGTAGCGGCGCGCTTCTTCGGGCGCGGCGTCGAACAGGTTGCGGATGGCCGCCACGCGGTCAAGCGGCGTGCGCATGCGCGCTACCCAGTCGTCAAAACGCATGGGCAGTTTCCACACGCTGCGCAACTGGTGCGTGAACCCCGCGTTGTCGAACTTGGCGCCCCATTCGCAGGTGCGGTAGTCGCGCACGTGCGAGGCGTCGCGCAGCAATTCCACCGCTTGCAAAGTGGTGTCGAACAGCGCTGTTTTTGGCGCCACGATATCGATCACCAGCAAGCTGCCGTTCGGGCGCAGCACGCGCCACACTTCGGCCAGCGCACCGGCCACATCATTCCAGTGATGGGCGGAAAAACGCGTGACCACCATATCGAAGCTGGCATCGGCAAACGGCAGTGTGGCCACGTTCCCTTGTTGCGTGCTGATGTTGTGCAAGCCGCGCTGTACCCTGGCGTGCTCGACCACGTCCAGCATTTGTGGCGCCAGGTCGTACGCCACTACCGATGCCGCCACGGGCGCGATGGCAAAACTGGCGTGGCCGGCGCCGCAACCGAGGTCGAGCACTTGCGGTTTGCCATGGCGGCGCGCGCACTCCTGCATCAGCACCAGGTCGGCGCCTTGCGCGTGGACCGCGCTGCTCAGGTAGGCGTTGGCGGTCTGGCCAAATTGTTCGGCGACGACATCGTGCTGTTGCATGGTTTTCTCCTGTGGATGGATGAGTTCATGCAGAATAGAAGCATTTTTATCCTGTAACAAGACAAGAACTTATACTGGTATAACTACTACCATGAACGAAAAATAAGAGGCGGCCATGTCGAGCAAACTTGCTGAATTCATCCGCGCCCGGCGCGAAGCCGTCACACCGGCCATGGCCGGTTTGCCCGGTGGTGGACGGCGCCGTACGCCGGGTTTGCGCCGCGAAGAGCTGGCGCAGCTGTGCGAGGTCAGTCCCACCTGGCTGACGTGGCTGGAGCAGGGCCGGCCCGTGTCAGCTTCAGCCAAGATGCTGACGCGCCTGGCGCAGGTGCTGCAGCTGAGCGTGGCCGAGCGCGCCTATCTGTTCGAAGTGGCCGACAAGGCTGACCCGCACCATAGGGAAGGCGAGGGCGATGGCGCCGCTGCCAGTGAGTTGTCTGCCATCGTGGCTGCCATCGATGCTCCTGCCTATATCCTCGACCGGACGTGGAATGCCGTGGCCTGGAATACGCAGGCGGCCAGCCTGTTTTCAACCTGGTTGAACACAGAGGCGGAGGCGCCCAACCAGCTGCGTTTCATGTTTCTGGAGCCTTGTGCGCGCATCTTGGTGGACGATTGGCCCGAGCGCGCGCGGCGGCTGGTGGCCGAGTTTCGGGCCGATATCGGCCGCCATGCAGACCAGGTCCCGCTGGCTGGCCTGATCGCCGAACTGTCGCACGCGAGCGGTGAATTTCGCCAGTGGTGGCTAGCGCAGCAGGTGCAGGGGCGTGATGGCGGCCTGCGCCGTTTCCTGCATCCGCAGCAAGGTCCGCTGGCCTTTCACCAGGTGACCTTGCACCTGGCGCGCCAGCATGAGCTTAAATTGGTGATGCTGCTGCCTGTGCCATAAGGAAGTCGCGCTTGTTATAATCGCCACGACCGCGTGTGCTTTTCTTGCCAGCGTGTCCTGGCTCCGGTCGTCGCCATGATGACGATCTTCTGTCACCTCGCCAGGAGTTTCCCTGACTTCCCGTTCCCAAAATTTGCGCAGCGTCTATGCGATGCTGACGGCCGCCGGCATGTTTTCCCTGATGGATACAGCCATGAAGCTGCTATCCGAACATTATCCCGCCATGCAGGTGACGGCCTTGCGCGCGCTGTCGTCCTTGCCGCTGGTCTGCCTGTATTTGCTGTACCGCGGCGCGTTTAAAAATGTGCTGAAGGTGCGCTGGCCGCTGCACTTGCTGCGCGGTGCCTTGGGCGTGGCGATGATCACCCTGTTTGCGTTTGGCTTGAAGCGCATGTCGCTGGCCGAGGCGTATTCCCTGTTTTTTATTGCCCCAATGCTGATTACGGCCTTGTCCGTTTTTATCCTGAAGGAAAGGGTGGACCTGGCGCGCTGGTGCGCGATCGCCGTCGGCATGGGCGGCGTGCTGGTAGTGCTGCGTCCCGATGGCGGTGAATTCTTTTCGATCGCCGGCCTGGCCGTGCTGGGTGCAGCTAGCTGTTATGCCGTTTCGGCCATTACGGGCCGTATCCTCAGCCGCACGGACGCCAGCGAAAGCATGGTGTTTTGGCTGATGGTGATGATGGCCATCGGTGGCGTAGCGCTGTCGGCGCATGAGTGGGTGGACATCCGCCGTGCAGACTGGCTGCTGTTGCTGGGACTATCGGTCAGCGGTTTCCTGGGACAACTGGCCATCACGGAAGCGTTTCGTATCGGCAAGGCCTCCAGCGTGGCGCCGTTTGAATATTCGGCCCTGGCCTGGGGCATGGGCCTCGATTGGCTGCTGTGGCGCACCTTGCCCGACCAATACACCCTGGTCGGCGCCGCCATCATTATCGGCAGCGGCATTTACCTGGTGCGCCGGGAAGCAGTCCATGCGGAAAGCGAGCATCCTTGAGCCGCGAGTGTGGCTTTTTTGGCGTGGACCAGGCCGCGCCGCAACGATAATCCGGCAAATCGCTATAATCGAGGGATGTTAAAACAACGCACTATCAAACAATTGGTCCGCACCATCGGTGTCGGCTTGCACTCCGGCACCAAGGTGGAACTGACCTTGCGCCCGGCCGCCATCGGCACCGGCATCGTGTTTCGCCGCATCGACCTCGACCCCGTGGTGGAGTTTCCTGCCAGCGCGATGGCGGTCGGCGATACCCGCATGGCTTCAGTCCTGATCAAGGATGGCGCCAGGGTTTCCACCGTGGAACACCTGATGTCGGCTGCGGCCGGCCTCGGTATCGACAATATGTATATCGACGTGAATGCGGAAGAAATTCCCATCATGGATGGTTCTGCCTCCTCCTTCGTGTATTTGCTGCAACAGGCTGGGGTGGAAGAGCAGGCGGCGGCGAAGAAATTCATCAAGGTCATCAAGCCGGTGGAAGTACGCCAGGGCAAGGGCGATAGCGAGAAATGGGCGCGCTTGACGCCATATGACGGCTTCAAGCTTGATTTCTTCATTGAATTCAACCACCCGGCCGTCGATGGCACGATGCAGCGCGCTTCCGTCGATTTCGGCGACGTGTCGTATATCCACGACGTGGCGCGTGCGCGCACCTTTGGTTTCATGCAGGATGTGGAAAGCTTGCGCGGCATGGGCCTGGCCCGTGGCGGTTCGCTGGAAAACGCCATCGTGATGGATGAGTACCGCATCCTCAACGCCGACGGCTTGCGCTATGAAGACGAGTTCGTGCGCCACAAGATTCTCGACGCCATCGGCGACCTGTATCTGGTGGGCCACCCGCTGCTGGCCTATTACACGGCGCACAAATCGGGCCACGCGCTCAATAACCTGCTGCTGCTGGCGTTGCTGGAACAGCCGGACTCTTATGAAATTGTCTCGTTTGCCACCAACGAGGAAGCGCCGCAATCTTACCTGCGCCAGATGGAACGTGAGTGGTCGCTGACCTGATTTAATCCTTCGGTTCGCGGTGGCGCAATACCATATTGCGCAGCGCCGCGATCAATTGCTCGTTCTGTTTCGACGCGGGCAGGGCCGTGCTCAGGTCTTCCAGCGCCGACATGGCTTTTTCAGGCAAGACCAGCGCCCGCGTATGCACGATGGGCGCGATACTCTTGATGACTTGCACTTTCAGCTTGATGCCTGAAATTTGCCAACCCTTTTTTTCCAGTTCCGTCTGCAGTTTCGGTAGCTGCTGTTTTAGCTTGGCAGCCAGTGCCGCGTTGGGCGTGGCCAGCACCAGTTGCCCGCTCTCGAATTGCAGGATGTCGCAATGCTCGAACATCACTGGCAATGCCTTGGCGCAATCTTTTTGCAGGGCGGCCAGGCGCGTGACGGTGGGCATCAATGCCGCCATCGTCGCATTGCCGCGCAAAAAGTCAGTCGCGCCCGTGACGGCCGGGCCCGAGCGGGCAAAGCCGTAGCTGCGGCGCGGCGCGGGAGAGTAAGTGGGAGTTCGCATGGCCGAAACATAGCATACTGGCCTGCGCATGGCGAGGACTGCGGTGGATGCGGCGGCGAGTGCGGAGCGCCAGCATATTTCCTTACAGTATGGAAAATGTCCGTATTTTCCCGTATTTGTTTGTCTTTCCGCTATTGTTATATGGTGCATTACCCCAACCTTGGCGGGAACGCATGATAAAATCATCGTCTTTTGCCATAGTCGAACTCCGTGCGGTCACGCGATTATCACCTCGCTGTCAGCTACCGAGCTTTTTTTAACGGCGTTTTTTCAAGAATTCAAGCATGTCATTACTGACCCAGATTTTCGGTAGCCGCAACCAGCGGCTGCTCAAGCAATACCAAAAAACGGTACGCGAGATCAATGCGCTCGAGCCGGTCATCGAAAAGCTGTCGGATGCCGAGCTGCAAGCGAAGACGCCAGCCTTCAAGGAACGCATCGCCGCTGGCGAATCGCTCGATGCCTTGTTGCCTGAAGCGTTCGCAGTCTGCCGCGAAGCGTCCAAGCGCGTTTTGCGCATGCGCCACTTCGATGTACAGATGATAGGCGGTATGGTCTTGCACTACGGCAAGATCGCGGAAATGGGTACCGGCGAGGGCAAGACCCTGATGGCAACCCTGCCAGCCTACCTGAACGCACTGTCGGGTAAGGGCGTGCATATCGTGACCGTCAATGATTATCTGGCACAGCGCGATGCGGAAACCATGGGCCGCCTGTATGGCTGGCTGGGTCTGTCGACCGGCGTGAACATGTCGCAAATGGAGCACAGCGCCAAGCAGCAGGCGTACAACTCCGACATCACCTATGGCACCAACAATGAATTCGGTTTCGACTTCTTGCGCGACAATATGGTCTACGAAGCGCGCGACCGCGTGCAGCGTGCCCTGAACTTCGGCATCGTCGATGAAGTCGATTCGATCCTGATCGATGAAGCCCGTACGCCGCTGATCATTTCCGGCCAGGCCGAGAACCATACGGACCTGTACCACAAGATCAATGAAGTGCCAGGCCTGCTGACCCTGCAAATCGGCGAAGAAACGCCGGACGGCAAGGGCAAGGTTGAAGTACCTGGCGATTACACCAAGGATGAAAAAGCGCACCAGGTGCTGCTGACCGAAGCTGGCCACGAAAAAGCCGAAGGCATCATGATGCAAATGGGCTTGCTGCCCGAAGGCGCGTCGCTGTACGACTCGGCTAACATCACCCTGGTGCACCACCTGTACGCCGCCCTGCGCGCACACGCGCTGTACTTCAAGGATCAGCACTATGTGGTGCAGAACAATGAAGTGGTGATCGTCGATGAATTCACGGGCCGTCTGATGACGGGCCGCCGCTGGTCCGATGGCCTGCACCAGGCTGTCGAAGCGAAAGAGGGCGTGAAGATCCAGAACGAGAACCAGACCCTGGCCTCGATCACCTTCCAGAACTACTTCCGCATGTACGCCAAGCTGGCCGGCATGACCGGTACGGCCGATACCGAAGCCTACGAATTCCAGGAAATCTACGGCCTGGAAACGGTCGTGATCCCGCAAAACCGTCCATTGCAGCGCAAGGACCGCCAGGATCAGGTCTACAAGTCGTCGGCCGAAAAATACAATGCGATGCTGATCGATATCCGCGATTGCTACGAGCGTGGCCAGCCGGTGCTGGTGGGTACCACCTCGATTGAAAACTCGGAACTGCTGTCGGGCATCCTGGACAAGGCAAAACTGCCGCATAACGTGCTGAACGCGAAGCAGCATGCACGCGAAGCGGAAATCATCGCCCAGGCAGGCCGTCCGAAAGCCATCACCATCGCCACCAACATGGCCGGTCGCGGTACCGACATCGTGTTGGGCGGTAACGTGGAAAACCAGATCAAGTTCATCGAAGCGAATGCTGAACTGAGCGATGGCGACAAGTCGTCCCAGTCGCAAAAGCTGCGCGACGAATGGCAGTCCTTGCATGACCACGTGGTCGAGGCAGGCGGCTTGCACATCATCGGCACCGAGCGCCACGAATCGCGCCGGGTCGATAACCAGCTGCGTGGCCGTGCCGGCCGCCAGGGCGATCCGGGTTCATCCCGCTTCTACCTGTCGCTGGACGACGCGCTGCTGCGGATCTTCGCCGGTGACCGCGTGCGCGCTGTGATGGACCGTTTGAAAATGCCGGAAGGCGAGCCGATTGAAGCGGGCATCGTCTCGCGCTCGATCGAATCGGCCCAGCGCAAGGTGGAAGCACGCAACTTCGACATCCGCAAGCAATTGCTGGAATACGATGATGTGGCCAACGACCAGCGTAAAGTGATTTATCAGCAGCGTAATGAGCTGCTGGAAACCACCGACATTTCGGAAATGATCGCTTCCCTGCGCCATGGCGTATTCACCGACCTGGTACATGGCTATGTGCCGCCTGAATCGGTGGAAGAGCAGTGGGATATCAAGGGCCTGGAAAAAGTCCTGGCCGGCGAATGGCTGATCGACATGCCTTTGCAAGCGATGCTGGAAGCCGATCCGACCCTGAACGATGAAGAGATCGTTGAAAAAGTACTGGTGGCTGCCGATGCGGTGTACCAGTCGAAGATCGATATCGTGGGCAAGGAATCGTTTGGCGGCTTCGAGCGCAATGTCATGCTGCAAAGCGTGGACAGCCACTGGCGCGAACATCTGGCGGCGCTGGACCACCTGCGCCAGGGTATCCACCTGCGCGGTTACGCGCAAAAGAATCCGAAACAGGAATACAAGCGCGAAGCGTTTGAACTGTTTGGCCAGATGCTCGACATGATCAAGAACGACGTCACCAAGCACGTGATGACGGTACGCATCCAGTCGCGCGAAGAAGTCGATGCGGCCGAACAGGCGCTGCAGCAGTCGCACGTGGAAAACGTGCACTACCAGCACGCCGAGTTCGACCCGAACGCAGCGCCGGAAGAACTGCTGGCGCCGACGGCCGGTGGCGGCAATCAGGATGTGGATGACCTGAGCCTGAGCATGGGCGTCAAAGTGGGCCGTAACGACCCATGCCCTTGCGGCAGCGGTAAAAAGTACAAAGCTTGCCACGGTAAACTGGCTTAAACCAGCTTCGCCGGCTTGAACAAAAACGGAGACTGCGGTCTCCGTTTTTTTTATGCCTGCACATTTTGCGCCCCGCATTTTCCATGACACTATGAAGGCGCTACAATAGCGCTTCCATTTCCCCCTAGCAGAAGAACTCATATGGCCGTCAATTCTCCCAAGCCCGTCGCCGCCGACTTGAAAGCCGTTCCCGGCATTGAAATCGGTGTTGCCGAAGCAGGCATCAAGAAACCGAACCGCAAGGATTTGCTGGTATTGAAACTGGCGCCGACGGCCACCGTCGCTGGCGTGTTTACCCTGAACCGCTTCTGCGCCGCACCGGTGCAAGTGGCCAAGGCCAACCTGGCGGCCGTGACCCAGGGCGCCGCGCCTATCCGCGCGCTGCTGGTCAACACGGGCAACGCCAATGCGGGCACGGGCGAGCAGGGCCTGGCGGCCGCGCAGGAAAGCTGCGCCGCGCTGGCCGAGTTGCTGGGTTGCACGCCGCAACAGATTTTGCCGTTTTCCACCGGCGTGATTTTGGAACCGCTGCCGGTGCCGCGCCTGGTCGCCGGCTTGCCGCAAGCCGTCTCCGCGCTGACGACGGATAACTGGTTCTCGGCCGCCGAAGCCATCATGACCACCGACACGCAGCCGAAAGCCGGCTCGCGCACGGTGACCATCGCCGGCCACACGGTCACTTTGACGGGCATCAGCAAGGGCGCCGGCATGATCAAGCCAAACATGGCCACCATGCTGGGCTTTCTGGCGCTCGACGCCACCGTGGCCCAGCCTGTGCTGGACCAGCTGGTGAAACAGGCAGCCGACAAATCGTTCAACTGCATCACCATCGACGGCGACACCTCGACCAACGATTCCTTCATGCTGATCGCCACCGGTGCCGGTAGCCTGAAGATTGATAGCATCGACTCTCCTGAATACGCGGCCCTGGCCGCTGCCGTGACCGAGCTGTCGACCTTCCTGGCGCAAGCCATCGTGCGCGATGGCGAAGGCGCGACCAAGTTCATGACGGTGACCGTGGAAGACGGCCGCAACGTGGAAGAGTGCCGCAAGATCGCTTATTCGATCGCCCATTCGCCGCTGGTGAAAACGGCTTTCTTTGCGTCCGACCCTAACCTGGGCCGCATCCTGGCCGCCATCGGCTACGCCGGTGTGGACGACCTGGAAGTGGAAAAACTGAACCTGTACCTGGATGATGTATGGGTAGCCAAGAATGGCGGCCGCAATCCCGACTACAAAGAGCAGGATGGCCAGCGCGTGATGCAGCAAAGCGAAATCACCATCCGCGTGAAACTGGCGCGCGGCGATGCGCAAGCGACCTTGTGGACTTGCGACCTGTCGCATGACTATGTGTCGATCAACGCCGACTACCGCTCATGAGCAACCTCGATCAATTCCTGATCCGTGCCGAAGCTTTGCTGGCACGCGTGGAAGCGATCTTGCCGCAGGCGGCGCCTGCGCCAGACTGGAACAGCTTTGCGTTCCGCTGGCGCCGCCGCCAGGGCGCCGTCAGCCATTTGCAGGCGGTGGCTCACGTGTCATCCATCGCGCTCGATGATTTGCACAATATCGGCACGCAAAAAGCGCAGATCGAGCAAAACACGCGCCAGTTCGTCGCTGGCCGTCCGGCCAACAATGTGCTGCTGACGGGTGCGCGCGGCACCGGCAAATCGTCGCTGATCAAAGCCTGTTTGAATCAGTTTGCCAGCCAGGGCTTGCGCCTGATCGAAGTGGACAAGGCCGACCTGGCCGATTTGCCCGACATCGTCGACCTGGTGGCGGCGCGCCCCGAGCGCTTCATCATCTTTTGCGACGACCTGTCGTTCGAAGAAGGCGAGAGTGGCTACAAGGCGCTGAAAGTGGCGCTCGACGGCAGCATCGCCGCGCAATCGGACAATGTGCTGATCTACGCCACCTCGAACCGGCGCCACCTGATGCCGGAACGCATGTCCGACAATAGCAGCTACAAGACCGACGACGATGGCGATTTGCATCCGGGCGAAACGGTGGAAGAGAAAATCTCGCTGTCCGAACGCTTTGGCTTGTGGCTATCGTTCTACCCATTCAAGCAAGACGATTATCTCGATATCGTGGCCCATTGGCTCGCTTCGTTCGGCTGCACGCCGGAACAAGTCGTGGAGGCGCGCGGCGACGCCCTGCGCTGGGCCTTGCAGCGCGGTTCGCGTTCGGGCCGGGTGGCCTGGCAATTTGCACGTGATTACGCAGGAAAGTTGCCACAATGAACGATAAAATCATCAAACCGGTCGACGTGGCCGTCGGCATCCTGATGAAGCCGAATGGCGATGTATTGCTGGGTCAGCGCCCGGCTGGCAAGCCCTATGACGGTTATTGGGAGTTTCCTGGCGGAAAAGTCGAACCCGATGAAACCATCCTCGACGCCTTGAAACGCGAGTTTGTCGAGGAACTGGGCTTGCATATCGACAGTGCCGAAGCCTGGTGTGGCGTGGAATATGTGTATCCGCACGCCCACGTGCGCCTGCATTTCTATATCAGCCGCGACTGGCGCGGCGAGCCGCAAAGCCTGGAAGGGCAAGCGTTCGCCTGGCAAGGTACGGTGGGTGTGGAACCCTTGTTGCCAGCCACCATACCGTTGCTGGAATGGCTGGACGAGGTGCGCCGGGAAATGTAATCCCGCAACGGTGTAATCCGGTCCTGACGCCGTTTTCGCGCATTGCAAACGGAAGTCGATCACTATAGAATGAGATTGATTCTCATTTATATTCGACAGATCGGCTTCCATCGTGACCATTTCCAGCGCCATACGGCCAGAGGCCATCGGCACTCTGTATGCCGACCATCATCCCTGGCTGCGTGCATGGTTGCGGAAGAAACTCGGCTGTGTCGATCAGGCTGCCGATCTGGCGCAAGACACTTTTTTGCGTGTCTTGTCATCGCAGCAAGCCTTGCCGGCACTCAATGAGCCGCGCGCCTTTTTGACCACCATCGCCCAGCGCGTACTGTCCAATTACTGGCGGCGCCAGAAACTGGAACAGGCGTATCTGGAAGCCTTGGCGCTGGCCCCGCCGCAGTTTGAACTCTCCTCCGAAGAACGCAGTATCTTGCTCGAAGCGCTGATCGAACTCGATCAGATGCTCAATGGCTTGCCGGTACTCGTTAAACGGGCTTTTTTGCTGACCCAGCTCGATGGCCTGGGACATGCCGAGACGGCCGATTTGCTGGGTATTTCCGTGCGTACCGTCAAGCGCCATATCGTCAAGGCTGGCTTGCAATGCTATTTCGGTTCGACCGCCGCGGAGCTGATCTGATGGTTGCGGTAAGCGGGCACGGGCCGATACCGCAGGCGGTAGCCCAGCGCGCGCTGGAATGGCTGGTCGACTTGCAAAGCACGCCCCGTCCGCCCAGGGCGCTGGAAAACTTCCAGCGCTGGCGCGCGCAACATCCCGACCATGAGCGTGCCTGGCAACGCATCGAAGCGTTCAATGGCCAGTTGCACGACTTATCCTCGCCCGTGCATTCAGCGATTACCCACGCTACCCTGGCGCGTCCCGCGACGGCCAAAAGGCGCCAGGCCGTCAAGACCCTGGCTGTGCTGATTTTTGCCGGCGGCGCGGGCTGGGTGGTCCAGGAACAAACGCCATGGCGGCGCTGGTCAGCGGACTACCGCACGGCCGTGGGAGAACGTCGCAAGGTGGTGCTGGCCGATGGCACGCAAATGATCTTGAATACCAATAGCGCCGTGAACATCCGTTTCGATGCCGAGCGGCGCCTGGTCGAGCTGATTGCAGGCGAAATCCTGGTCACTACTGCCAAGGATAGGCAAAACAGTCCCCGGCCTTTCCTGGTGCAAACCCGGCATGGTCGGGCGCGGGCACTGGGTACGCGCTTCAGCGTGCAGCAATTGGATGACGCGACCTGCGTCAAGGTCTTGCATAGCGCGGTAGAAATTGCCCCTGTTTCAGGCAGTCCCACTGTGACCCTGCAGGCGGGACAGCAAGCCAGTTTTACGACATCTACCATCTTGCCGGTATTGCCAGTGAGCGAAGGCAGCACGGCCTGGACCGACGGTTTTATCGTCGCGCTGGGCCTGCGCCTCGATGACTTCCTGGCAGACGTCGGCCGCTATTGTTCTTACGCGCTCAGTTGTGACCCAACTATTGCCGGTCGGCGCGTATCTGGCTCGTACGCCTTGGCCGACATCGATAAATTGCTTGATACCGTCAGCGCCATGCTACAACTGGAACAGGAAATCATTACCCGCTTCTGGGGCCGGCAAGTGACGGGCATCCGTTTGCGCCCGCGCAGCAGGATAAGTTAAGCGCGCCAACCGCTGTTTCAGTTTTTTTTCAAAAAAATGCCGCCGAGGTGGCCCTTTTGGATTTTTCGCGGGACATGGCAGGTAAGCACTCCTTATCCCATGCTGAGTATCCACGAAAGGTTGAACATGAGCCACCCTAGCGCGCCACAGCGCCCATCCCAACAATTGCTGGTCCGCAAGACACTGGCGTCTGCCATCAGCCGTTTCAGTGCCGGCACTTTGACCGCCGTCGCCTTGCTTGCTCTGCCGCAAGTGGTGCTGGCGCAAGCGGCGCCGCAGCGTCTCTACACCATACCTGCTGGCAGCATGGAAAGCGTTTTGAGCCGTTTTGGCCGCGAAGCGGGCATCACCCTGTCGTTTGCGCCGGAAATGACGGCCGGTTTGCACAGTAGCGGCTTGCAGGGCGGCTATTCAGTCAATGTCGGACTGGAAACCTTGTTGGTGGGCAGCGATTTGCAAGCGAGCCTGCAAGCCAATGGCAGCTATCTGCTGAGAAAAGTGCCGGTCAGTGCCGCCAACGGCAACGCGGTAGGGCGTGAGAAAACCTTGCCTGGCATTACGGTCAACGCCAGTGCGGAGCGCGAAACGGCCACCGGTCCGGCGGCCGGTTATGTAGCCCGGCGCAGCGCCACCGCCACCAAGACCGATAGTTCGCTGCTGGAAACGCCGCAATCGATCTCGGTGGTCACGCGCGAGCAGATGGATGGACAAAACGTGCAAAGCGTGCCGCAAGCACTGCGCTACACGCCCGGTGTGGTATCGGAACAGCGTGGCGTGAATACCGATTCGCTGGAATATATCTACGCGCGCGGTTTCCAGATCGATGAGTACTGGAATGGCTTGCGCCTGCCCAACAACGGTTTCAATATCACCAGCATGGACCCGTATATGTTCGAGCGGGTGGAATTGCTGCGCGGCCCAGCCTCGGTACTGTATGGACAGACTTCGCCCGGTGGTTTGCTGAGCCTGGTGAGCAAGCGCCCGACGGCAACGCCCTTGCATGAAATCATGTTGCAGACAGGTAGCCACGGTCGCAAGCAGGCAGCCTTTGATTTCGGCGGTCCGCTGGACGAAGCCGGCAAGTTTTCCTACCGTTTGACGGCCGATACTTTCGATACGGGCACGCAAACCGATTTCGTGCGCGAACAGCGTACCGCGATTGCTGCGGCCCTAACCTGGCGGCCCGATAGCGACACGCATCTGACGGCCTTTTTAAATTATCAACAAGATCCGCAAGCGGGCGTCTACAACTTCGTGCCGGCGGCCGGCACGGTATTGCCGGGCAAAGTGACAGTGCCACGCAACTTTTTCGTGGGTGACCCTGATGACAACTCGTATAAAAAAGAACAGGAATCCATCGGCTACGAATTCGAACACAAGCTGAACGAGACCTGGACCTTCCGCCAAAACCTGCGCGTGCTGCGCAACAGCTTGCATATCCGCATGCTCGACGCCAGCTATGGCTTGAATCCTGACGGCTTGTCGATAGGGCGGGAAGCCTACCGCCATGACGGTAGCGTCAATACAGTGGCGGCCGACAATCAGCTGCAAGCGACTTTTGATACCGGCGCCGTGCGGCATACGGCGATTGTCGGCCTCGATTACCAGCGCGTACATTACGACCACAAATACATAGGCCAGGGCGATGCGCTGGCGCCGTCCATCAGTATCGCTAATCCGGTATATGGCCAGCCTATAGGGGAGCCCGACTTTATGTATGGCAGTTCCACCGACGATGTCTCTCGGCAACTGGGCGTGTATGCGCAAGACCAGATCCGTTGGCAACGCTGGGCCTTCCTGCTGGGGGGACGGCAAGATCAGGTCAGCAGCAGTTCGCTGGCCTATACCAGCGGCAAGACCAGCAGCCAGGACAACCATGCATTTACCTGGCGCACGGGCGCCGTCTACCTGTTCGACAATGGAGTCTCGCCCTACGTCAGCTATGCGACATCGTTCCAGCCCGCCATCGGCACGGATGCGTCCGGCAATATTTTCAAGCCGACGGAAGGCAAACAATACGAAGCAGGCCTGAAGTACCAGCCGCCCGGTTCCGACAGCTCGGTCACCGCTGCCGTGTTTGACTTGACGCAAACCAATGTGCTGACCAATGACCCAAACAAGCTGGGTTTCAAGATACAGACGGGCGAAGTGCATTCCCAGGGCCTGGAAATCGAGGCGCGCACCAATCTGACGGCCAATCTGCAAGGTATTGCCAGCTACACCTACACGGATTTGAAAAATACCCGCAGTAATACGAATAACCTGGACAAGGTGCCGGCTGGCATTCCGCGCAGCATGGCGGGAGTCTGGCTGAACTATGATTTCACGGCTGCACCGCTGGCCGGCTTGCAGCTGGGCGGTGGTCTGCGTTACTCGGGCAGCAGCTATGGCGACAGCGTCAATTCCTTCAAGGTGCCGGGCGTTACCTTGCTGGATGTGTCGCTGCGCTACGATCTGGCGCATTTGTCGCCAGGCTGGCAAGGCTGGAGCGCGACCTTGAGCGCTAGCAACCTGAGCAACAAGAACTTCATTGCCAGCTGTTCCAGCAGCGCCACTTGCATCTTTGGCATGGAGCGCTCGATCCTGGCCAATTTGAAATACAAATGGTAAACATGATCCATAGGGCGGACACATGAGCCGTTTGCACGCCTGGGGCCTGGTGCACCGCTGGAGCAGCTTGCTGTGTTCGCTGTTCCTGCTGCTGGTCTGCCTGACGGGATTGCCCCTGATCTTTTCAGAGGAGATCGCACAGTGGCTGGATGAGGGGCCGCCGTACGCGGTGCTACCAGCCAACACACCCTTGGCCAGCATCGACGGCTTGATCGCGGAAAGCCGGCGGCGTTATCCGGCCGACGTGATCCTGTCTGCCTTCATGGATGATGCGGAACCGCAAGTGCGGGTGCGTTTGGCGCCGTCGTATCAGCTGGCGGTCGATGCCCCGCAGCGCATACATGCCCTGAAGTTCGATGCGCGTACCGGTATGCTGCTGGAAGACTCGCTGCACAGCAAGCCAACGCATAGTTTCAAGTTCATGCTATTCGTGCGGCGCTTGCATACCGACCTGTTTGCCGGGATCACTGGCGAATTGCTGTTCGCGGCCATGGCGCTGCTATTCCTGGCAGCGATAGTTTCCGGCATCGTGCTATATGGCCCCTTCATGAAAAAGCTGGCCTTCGGCACCGTGCGCAACGGCCGCTCGGCACGGGTGAAATGGCTGGATCTGCACAATTTGCTGGGCATCACGACGATGGCCTGGGCCTTGCTGGTGGGGGCGACGGGGGCGCTCAATGAACTGACGACGCCATTGTTTGCCCTATGGCAGCGGCAAGACGTGGAAGCGATGCTGCAACCGTGGCAAGGCAAGCCAGCCTTGGCGCCCGGTGCGCTGTATTCGCTCGACGCGGCTTTCGACACGGCCCGCAAGGCTTTGCCGGATATGCGCGTCGTCAGCGTTGAGTATCCGGGCAATCTGTTTGCCACGCCCTACCATTATCTGATCTGGGCCAAGGGCAAGACGCCGCTGACGTCGCGGCTATTCAGTCCGGTGATGATCGATGCGCGCACGGGGGAGTTGACGGCGAAAGTGCGGATGCCGTGGTATTTGCGTGCGCTGGAACTGGCGCGGCCATTGCATTTTGGCGATTATAGCGGTTTACCGCTGAAGCTACTGTGGGCGGTGCTCGATTTGATCACGATGATCGTGCTGGGCAGCGGCGTATATCTGTGGCTGGCCCGCAGAAAGGCGGTGCGGTCCCGTTTGTCCTTACAGACGGGACCTTGAGACTATTCCTTCAGGCCATCTTCATCCAAAGGGTCGTCCAGCGGATTGGCCGCTGGAATCGTGTATTTTTCTTCGGCCCAGGCGCCCAGGTCGATCTGTTTGCAGCGCTCCGAGCAGAATGGGCGGAATTTATTGGCTTCCGTCCATTCGACTTTGGCGGCGCAGGTAGGGCAATTAACGACGGTCATAAAGAGTGCAATAAAATCAATTAAAAATTACAGAGCGTCAGCTCGAAGGGCACGTCCTCTTCCAGCGGCTTCGGTTTCAAGTCGCCGCCCTGAGTTGTGAAACGCACCCACAACATGTATTTGTTGGCGGAGATTTCCGGGATGGCGCCGCTGCTTTCATCCAGGGTCAGGCGCAGCATCTGGTAAACCTTACCTTGCAGCATCTGCTGGTAGCTGCCGGCGCTGGCGATCAACTTGACGGGACCGCCCGAATCACGCAGCAGGCGCAGCACCAGGGCCAAGGCGGCAAACAGCGGCGCCAGCGGGGCAAACCAGGCATGGATATCGGCCAGGCGTTGCTCGGAGCTGCGTTGTTGCCACGCATAATAGGACGGCAAATCGAATTCACAGGCGCCGCCAGGAATGATGGTGCGTCCGCGTATGCTCATCAGCCATTCATTGTCGCGGATATTCTGGCCCGTCTTGCCTTGCGCCGATACCAAAGCGCCGCTCACGCTGTCGAGCTCGCTGAGTATCGCGTCCAGCGTATGCGGTTCCACATTGGGATTGCTGCGATAGCCCAGCAGGCTTTGGCGCTGGCGTTCGAGTTCTTGCAGCAGGTCCGATTTCAGGTCGGCGCGGCCGGCCACTTCGAGCATATCGAAGATTGTTGCCAAGGCAACATGGTGTTGCATGGCGTGTTCTTGCTGGATAAAGAACTTGAATTTGTCGTACAGGTCTTCCAGCCGCAACAGCGTACGTATGCGTTCGTTGAAAGGGTATTCGTAGACAATCAAAATAACATCCCTTTGGTAACAGCTGGCAAAGCGATATGTTGCCAGTTGCTGTAAGTACGTCTGAAAATGCGGTGAATATGGACCCGCAAACAATTCCGTGATTTTGAACCAAGCGTCGACAAATTACAAACGTTGCGAGCCCATTCCAGTGATTCTTTTTGAAAATGCCAGATATACATCGTGCAACTGGGCTATCTGCGGCTCCAGCGCTGCCAAATCGCCATTGTTATCGATCACATCGTCGGCTGCGGCCAGCCGCATGGCACGCGTGGCTTGCGTCGCCATGATAGCCTTGACTTGCTCTTCTGATAATCCATTGCGCGCCATCACGCGCGATACTTGCAAGCTTTCCAGGCAGTCGATGACCAGCACGCGGTTGACCCGCTCCACCCAGCCACCGGACTCGACCAAGAGCGGCACGGCAAAGATGACATAGTCGCCTTTCGCTTCGGCCGCTGCCGTCAAGGTCGCCTGGCGGATGCGCGGATGCAGTATTGCTTCCAGCCGCGCCTTGGCGTTGGCATCGGAAAACACCAGTGCCCGCATCTTGGCCCGGTCCAGCGCGCCATTCGCGTCGGCATACTCCGCACCGAATTGCGCCACCAAAGCTGGCATGGCTGCGCCATCGGGCGCCGTCAGGCTGTGGGCGATCTGGTCGGTATCGACAATCGAGGCGCCGCGCGTAGCAAACATATCGGCCACCGTGCTCTTGCCGCAACCGATACCACCGGTTAATCCTATGCTGAAGTAAGGTGCATCCATGTTCATCCCTATGCCCTTAGCTGATCAGGGTTAACGTAAAGTGCGATAACGGCGTGCCGTACAGCAGGGCAATCAAGCCTGCAGCCGCCAGGTAAGGGCCGAACGGTATCGGCTTGTCGCGGCCGTGCTTGGCAACGACGATCAGGGCGATGCCGACCACGGCGCCGACCAGGGACGACAATAATATAATTGTGGGCAACATCGTCCAGCCCAGCCAGGCGCCCAGTGCCGCCAGCAATTTGAAGTCACCATACCCCATGCCTTCCTTGCCTGTCGCCAATTTGAAGGCCCAGTAAATGCTCCACAGGGCCAGGTAACCGGCGGCCGCGCCGATCACGGCGTCTTGCAGCGGCACGAAAGTACCATTGATATTAACCAACAGGCCCGCCCACAGCAGGGGGAAGGTCAGGTCGTCGGGCAGCATTTGCGTATCGGCATCGATAAAGGTCATGGCGATCAGCAGCCACAGAAACACCAGGCTGGCCAGTCCTGCCCAGCCGCTGCCGAAGTGCCAGACGAGCACGGCCGACAGGGCGGCCGTCAGCAGTTCGACGAGGGGATAGCGGGCCGAGATAGGCGCTTGGCAGGCGCGGCATTTACCGCGCAATAGCAGATAGCTGATGACGGGAATGTTTTCCATGGCAGTGATCTTGTGGCCGCAGGCGCCGCAGTGCGAATGGGGCAGCATCAGGTTATAGCGCCCGGTATGCGGCGGCGGCAAGCCACTTTCCACCGCCACATAGTTATCAGACTCGCGCTGCATCATTGTCGGGATGCGGTGTATCACCACATTGAGGAAGCTGCCAACGATCAGACCGAACAGGGCGGCGACAAGGGTGACGAACAAATTGCCGGGCGCGGCGAACAGCAGGGTGTCTTGCAGCATGGTGGTGTGGTCCGAGGAAGTAGTGCCGCGCAGACATTGCCTGGCACTGCCGCAGTGTAAAACATCCGCCAGGGCATGGCGATCTTTTCAGGGGATGTCACGGCAGATATCGTGATTTAAAGCTAGGCAATCTGGAATTGCACGCGCCGGCCTGCCCGGGCCAGCATATCGACCAGCGCGTCGATCGTGAACTTGGGCGTTTTTTTGTTGATCACGTCGGAAACACGCGGACGGCTGACGCCCAATATCTGCGCGGCATCGGCCTGTTTCAGGTTTTCTGTAGCTATCCACAGCGCCAGTTCGTCCATCAGCTTTTCCTTGATGGCGATCTTGTCGGAGATGATGCGCCTGGACTGCGCCTGCAGCGCGGCCGCTTCCTGTGGGGCAAAGCCCAGGTCGGCAAAGATATTGCCGCCGGCTGGCGTGATGTGCGCCGATTCGCTGTCACTGTGTGGCTTGAGCTTGGTGTTCATTGCTGTGTCCTCATGTTGACCACGGCCTTGTAGCGGACGCTGGCGATTTCTTTGTCTTGTCTGGAGGTGGTGTTTGTTTTCTTTTTAAAACAATGCAAGACATAGACAGCTTCGGGAAATTTGGCGACATACATTACCCTGAACCAGCCATCATCGAGATTGATGATGATTTCCTTGGTGCCAGTGCCGACTTCGTCAAAAGGTTTCCAGCGATCCGGTTCTAGTCCGGCTTGCACCTGGCTCAGCTGGTGGCCAGCTTCCCTGCGCGCGTCGATAGTAAAAATATGATCATTTTTAAGGTCGGCCAGGGAGCTGCCGCGCCAGTCGATGGCTTTTTCTTCCATCACAACTCCTTGATTGTATCAAATTTTATACATCCATGCAGCCACCACGATAAAAGCAGCTTGATCGGTATCAATCATCTGCATCCGTTAAATGACCGCCCCCAATTTGAAAATCGGCAAATACAGGGCAATCACGAGACCGCCCACCAGCACGCCCAGCACCACCATCAGGGCCGGTTCCAGCAGCGAGGACAGGATGGCGACGGTGGCGGCAATTTCTGCTTCGATGATGTCGGCCGCGCGCGTTAGCATGGTGTCGAGCACGCCTGACTCTTCGCCGATCAGGGCCAGTTGCGTCAGCAGTTCGGGAAATACGCCGCTGTGGTCCATGGCCAGGGCCAGGCTGCCGCCGGCGCGGATTTCGCGTTCGATGCGCAAGGTGGCGTCTTGATATAGCGGGTGGTTGGAGGCGGCCCCGACCAGTGACAGCGAATCGAGCAGCGGCACGCCAGCGGCAAACATGGCGGCCAGGGTACGCGTCCAGCGGGCGATGGCGGCGCGGCGCAGCAGCGGACCGAATAGTGGCAGGCGCAGTGCCTGCAATTGCACCTGCCTGCGCAGGGCGGGTGAGCGCCGCCACGCCAGATGCAACAGCAAAGCAAGCGCGGCCAGCACAGCCAGCATGGTCAGCCAGTAACGCACCAGAAAGGCCGAGATGGCCATTACCATCAAGGTTGGCAGGGGCAAGGGCGCGCCAAAACTGTCGAAGACTTGCCGAAAGGCGGGCACGACCCAGCTCATGATGATGGCGGTGACGAAGACGGCAACGAGTACGATAGCCAGCGGATACATGATGGCGCCGCGCAACTGGCGGCGCAGGGCAATGGTTTTTTCCTGATGCGTGGCCAGGCGCGCCAGCAATTCCTGCACGATGCCGGCTTGCTCGCCGGCAGCCACCAGGCTGCAATACAGGCTGTCGAACAGCTTGGGAAACTGGCGGAATGCCTGTTGCAGGCTGCTGCCTGCTTCGATATCGTGGCGCAGATCTGCCATCAGCTCGGT
The DNA here is from genome assembly GCF_014200725.1 of Janthinobacterium silvisoli. Taxonomy (GTDB): domain Bacteria; phylum Pseudomonadota; class Gammaproteobacteria; order Burkholderiales; family Burkholderiaceae_D; genus Janthinobacterium. Next base: position 14,294 of record NZ_JACHCL010000005.1, on the reverse strand, counting down.
GATCGCCGGCTTGGCGTGGCCCTTGCCGGCGATGTCGAAAGCATGTAGCAGGGGCACGCCGGCCGCCATCATGGTCGATAGCTGGCGCGTGAAGAGGGCGATATCCTTGTGCGTGATGGCTTTGCCCGGTGCATGGCGGCGGGCGCGTACACGGGTAGCGAGTATGCCCTGGCGGCGCAAGGCCAGGGTGACGGCGGCGGCATCGGCGGCGCGCAGGCTGCCTTGCACGCGCCTGCCGTGGCGGTCAGTGCCCTCCCACGCAAATTGCCGTTCACCCGTCATGTGCGCCCCCAGCGCTCACCTTAGCACTGGTACGATAGGCGCCGCCAGCGCGTACGCCGGCGGGTTTGATGCGGCTCAGCTTGTGGTTCAGTTCTTCGCTGTCTGCACTTCCGTTTGCACGACGGCCTGAGCCTTGACCTCGTCCGCATCGTCGTCATCGCTCTCCGAACCTTTGCTGATACTTTCGCCATCGTCGCGGCGCAAGGTCCAGAAAGTCAGTGAGGACAATATCGTCAGCGCGGCCAAGGCCAGGAAGGCGTGGTGCAAGGCACTGGTGAGCTGGACCCGGTCCGATTGTGGCATGTCGCCCAGGAACCAGCCCGTGATCAGGGAACCAAAGGCCAGGCCAAAGCTCATAGACAGTTGCTGCATCGAACTGGCAATCGTGCTGGCCATGCTGGAGTCGCTCTTGTCCACGTCTGCATAGGCGATGGTGTTCATGCTGGAAAACTGCAGCGAATTGAAGAAGCCCAGGCACAGGCTGATGGCGACGATCACATAAATCGGCGTGTTGGCGCCCACCTGCGAAAACATGGCGATCGTGACGCCGATCAGCACCGTGTTGATGACCAGCACTTGGCGATAGCCGAAGCGTGCCAGCACGCGCGCGGAAATGAATTTCATGAACATGGCGGCGGCCGCTGACGGCATCATCAGCAAGCCTGATTGCCAGGCGGGCAAACCCAGGCCCAGCTGGTACAACAGTGGCAGCAGAAAAGGCAGGCCGCCCACGCCCAAACGGGTGACGAAACCGCCCACCACCGAAACGCGGAAAGTGCGGATCTTGAACAGGGTCAGGCGCAGCAGCGGATGCAGCACTTCGCGCGAATGCCAGGCATAGGCGGCCAAGAGGCTGATGGAAATGAACAGCAGCACGGCGGCCGAGGTGGGGTCCAGCTTGTGCTCGCCGAAAATTTCCAGCAGCCAGGATAGCAAGGCGATACCGGTGCCAAACAGCACCAGGCCGATCAAGTCCAGCGGACGCTGCTTGTCGCCGTAATAATCGGGCATGTAGCGGTGCGCCAGGTATAGCGCCGTCAGGCCGACGGGTACGTTGACGAAGAAAATTTCGCGCCACGACAGCCAGTGCACGATCAGCCCGCCTACGGTCGGTCCCAGTAAGGGACCGATCAGGGCGGGGATGATGACGAAATTCATGGCCGCCAGCAATTGCGACTTGGGGAAGGTGCGGATGATGGCCAGCCGCCCAACCGGCATCATCATGGCCGCGCCCACGCCTTGCAGCAGCCGCGCCGCCACCAGCATCGGTGAATTGACGGACAGGCCGCACAGGATGGAGGCGACGGTAAAAATGGCGATGGCGGCGGAAAACACGCGCCGCGTGCCGAAGCGGTCGGCCATCCAGCCGCTGACCGGGATGCACACGGCCAGGCTCAGGATGTAGCTGGTGACGACCGCCTTCAGGCTCAGCGGCGTCACGTTCAGGCTGGCGGCCATGGCGGGAATGGCGGTGTTGACGATGGTGGAGTCGAGCTGCTCCATGAATAGGGCGGTGGCGACTACCCAGGGAAGGTAGCTTTTAACGGCAGAACTGGACATGGATGCGGAGCCTGAGTAGGTTGGAACGGAGCCAACAGTGCCCTGAATTGTTACACAAAAGGCGCTTGCGCGCCGCCATCCGTGCGCGTTTGATCATTAAACCTGGTTTAACTTGTCCAGTGCATCGAGCAAGGGTTGCGCCGCATCGGCGATGCGCTCCAGGCTGGCTTCGCGCAAGGCGGCGGTATCGACCGTATATTCCGAGTCGAGTCCGGCCCAGCGCAGCAGCGCCGAACAGGCGCCGGGCGTATCGAACATGCCGTGCAAATAACTGCCGAGGATTTGCCCGTCCTGTGATATGGCGCCTTCTGGCCGGCCATCGATAACAAAGGCGGGAATTGACAACGCCGTGCCTTGCGACACGCCCATATGGATTTCATAGCCGTTGACCTCAGCGCTGGCAAACGCGCAATGGCCGCCGACCTGTTCCAGCCGTTTATCCTGTGTCAGTTCAGTGGCCATCTCCAGCAAGCCCAGTGCCGGCGAGCTTCCGGCTGCGCCTTCCACGCCCAGCGGATCGTGCACGGCCAGTCCCAGCATCTGAAAACCGCCGCAAATGCCGATCACCTTGCCGCCATAGCGCAGGTGTTTGGCCAGGTACGCCGGCCAGCCTTGCTGCTGCAGCCAATCGAGGTCGCCACGGGTATTTTTACTGCCGGGCAGGATGACCAGGTCGGATGGCGGTATCGTTTGTCCCTGCTGGATGAATTGCAGGTCGATACCTGGGTGGGCACGCAGGGCGTCGAAATCCGTGTGGTTGCTGATGCGCGGCAGTTGCGGCACGACCACCTTGAACGCGCCCCGTTCTGCCTGCATCGCTTCGACGGCGTCTTCCGCATCGAGGAACAAGCCTTGCAGATACGGCAGCACGGCCAGTACCGGTTTACCCGTCTGCTGTTCCAGCCAGTCGATGCCGGGCGTGAGCAGCGAGATATCGCCACGGAAGCGATTGATGACGAAGCCGATGATGCGCGCCCGTTCGCTGTCGGACAAACAGGCCAGCGTGCCGATGATATGGGCGAACACGCCGCCACGGTCGATATCGGCCACCAGGATCACCGGGCAATCGACGGCTTCGGCAAAACCCATGTTGGCAATATCGCGCGCTCGCAGATTCACTTCAGCCGGGCTGCCCGCGCCTTCGACGATGATAGCCTCGTATTGTGAACGCAGGCGTCCATGCGATTCCAGCACGGCGCCCATGGCCACGGTTTTGTATTGCTGATAATCGCGCGCGTTCATTTCCGCGCGCACCTTGCCATGGATGATGACTTGTGCGCCTGTGTTCGACGACGGTTTCAGCAGCACCGGATTCATGTCCGTGTGTGGCGCAATGCCGGCGGCCAGCGCCTGCAAGGCCTGGGCGCGGCCTATCTCGCCGCCATCGGCCGTGACGGCGCTGTTCAGGGCCATGTTTTGCGGCTTGAACGGCGCTACGGAGATGCCACGGCGTTTCAGCAGCCGGCACAGGGCGGCAACCACGGTGCTCTTGCCTGCATCCGAGGTCGTGCCCTGCACCATCAGGGTGGAAAATAACGATGGTCTGCTCATGGTGCGCTTTGTGCCGTCGGATTGGTGCGGTGCTGGCGCGCCAGTTCGATTTTTTCGCACAGGGCGGCCGTGCCGTCGATCATGCGCGGACCGGCGCGGTTCAGCAAATCGCCGTTCAGGCGGAACAGGTTATTGTTGCGCACGGCCTTCATCGACGGGAAGGCGCGCCACATCGCCAGTCCGCCTTCACTGCGCGGATCGCTCTTTTCGCTGGTGCCGAAAATCGCTTCCGGATCTTCCTGCAGCACGCCTTCTTGTGTGACGACGGGCGCCACCACCTTCAAGGTCGCAAAGATATTTTGCGCACCGCACACGCGCATGGCGTCGCTGACGATGCTGGCACCGCTCAATGTGTATAGCGGCTTGTCCCACACCTGGTAAAACATGCGCACGGGCGGGCGCTGCGCATAGTGCGCCGTCAGGCTGGCCAGTTTGCTGCGCAGCTGGGCGGCGACGGGCTTGGCCACGTTTTCCGTGCCCATCAGCTGGCCCAGGCGCTCCAGGCTGTCTGGAATGTCGGCCAGCTTGCGCGGTTCGCTGTGAAAGATCGGCACTTTTAATTGACGCAGCATGGCGATCTGGCGCTCGGCGCTGCCATGCATCCAGACCACGATCAGGTCGGGCTTCATGGCGATGATACGCTCCATGTCGAACTGGCGGTTATCGCCTACCTGAGGCAGTTTTTTTGCCGCTTCCGGATAATCGCTGTAGCTGACCACGCCGGCGATCTTGTCGCCGCCACCAGCAGCAAACAGCAATTCTGTGATGTGCGGCGCCAGCGCCAGTATGCGTTGCGCCGGCTTGTCGATGGTGACGGCATTGCCATCGTCATCGCGCACCGTGATGGCGGCGTGCGCGTTGAGCGAGGCGAACGTAGTCAGAGTGGCCAGCAGGGCTGCGAGATGTGAGCGTTTCATGTGTTGTCCTTGTTCCATGCGGTGAGTGCCTGTTCCAGGCTTAACCAGGCGGCGTCGTTCGGTGGCAAACCCAGGCGGATGCCGCGTTCGGCATGGCGGAATAGCCGCACCCAGATACCGCGCTGCGCCATGTGCCGCCAAAAGTCTTCGGCATGCGTTTCGGGCCACCATTGAAACAGATCCGTGCCCTGACTGCTGATGCCATGCGCAGCCAGTAATTGCCGTAGCCGCGCAGCTTCCTGCTGCAAGCGGCTCCGCATCGCCACCTGCCATGTCGTGTCCGACAGCGCCGCCAGCGCCACTTGCTGCGCAGGGCCGCTGACCGTCCACGGTCCCAGCAAGTCGGCCAGCGTTGCCAGCAAGGTAGGATGGGCGGCGACAAAGCCCAGGCGCAGTCCGGCCAGGCCAAAGAATTTGCCGACTGAACGCAGTACGATCAAGCCAGGCCTGTTGGTGTGCTGCCCCAGGCTGGCTGCCGATTCCGTATCACCAAACGCTTCATCGACGACCAGCCAGCCACCGCGTGTCGCCAGCTTGCCGGCCCAGTCCAGCAGTAGCTCGGGCGCGATGCGTTCTCCGGTGGGATTGTTCGGGTTGCAGATCACCAGTACATCGCAGCTGTCGACGGCACCGGCCAATTGCGCATACGGCACTTGCCGCAACTGGTGGCCGTGCTGGCCCCAGTGGTGCGCATGTTCGGCGTACGACGGTGCGGCCACGACCACGCGCGATGGTGGCCGCAAGCGGGGCAGGGCCTGGATGGCTGCCTGCGTACCTGCCACCGGCAGCATGGCCGGCGCGCCATAATAGGCGCAAGCAGCGGCGGCCAGCGCCGGGTCGGCTTCCGGCAGGCGGTGCCAGGCGTTGGCGTTCGGTGCTGGCGCTGCATACCAGTGCGGGTTGATGCCGGTCGACAGGTCGATCCAGTCTGCCAGCGGCCGGCCATATTCGCGGGCCGCGTCGCGCAGATTGCCGCCATGTTCAAGCATGAACTGCCCCGCGCAAATAAACCAGGCCCGCCAGCAATCCCATCCAGATCAGCCAAAGTACGGCTGTTTCGGCCACCAGGCGCCAGGCGCGGTCGATATCGCGTGCTTCGGCCGGGCGGCCAATGCCCAATGGCGGGCGGCTTTCCAGCTCGCCGTCGTAGATGGCGTCGCCACCGAGCGCCAAACCGAGGGCGCCAGCGCCGCTGGCCATCACAGGTCCTGCGTTAGGGCTGCCCCAGGCAGGTGCTTGCGTGCACCAGCAAAGCCAGGCGCGTTTTTTGTCCGCCATGGTTTTACCCAGCAAAACATAGGACAGGGCCGTCAAGCGCGCTGGCAGGTAGTTGAGGAGATCGTCGATGCGGGCGGCGCAGCAGCCGAACCAGTCAAAACGTTCGTTGCGGTAGCCCCACATGGCGTCGAGCGTATTCGCCAGGCGGAACAGCACGGCGCCAGGGCCGCCCGCCACCGCGAACCAGAACAGGGTGCCAAAGACGGCGTCGTTGCCGTTTTCCAGCAAGGACTCGGTGCTGGCCTTGGCCAGGCTGGCCGCATCGGCGTTATTTGTATCGCGGCTGACGATGCGCGCCGTCAGCAGGCGCGCGTTATCGAGGTCGTCTTGGGCCAGCGCATCGGCGATCGGTTGGTTATGGTCGCGCAGGCTGCGCAGTCCCAGGCACAGATACAGCAAAAATACGTGCAGCGCTGCGCCAGCCCAGCCGCATAGCCAGGCGGTGAGCGCCGTCATCGGCAGTACGGCCAGCGTCCACGCCAGCGCACCGCGCATAAAGCGTGCGCGGCCCCGGTTCAGCAAACGTTCGATGGCGTTGGCCAGGCGGCCAAAACCGACCAGCGGATGCCAGCGGCGCGTCTCGCCGAGGAGGATGTCGAGCAGTACGCCGGCCGTCATCAGCGCGGCCAGCATGGGCAGGGACAGGCCACTCAGCATGGGCCACCCTTCAGATGCAGCGGCAAGCCGGCCGCCACCAACACGGCCTTGTCGCAGATGGCCGCCACCGCCTGGTTCAAGCGTCCCGCTTCATCGGTGAAGCAGCGCGAAATGGCGCCGTAGGGCACGATACCCATGCCGACTTCATTCGATACCAGCACAATGTCGCAGCCAGTGTCTTCCAGGTCGGCCAGCGCATACAGCAGCAATGCGCGCTCACTGTGAAAGCGTTCGGGCAGGACGATATCGCCCACCTCCGGATACGTCTCGCCATTGGAAAACAGCAGATTGGTCAGCCAGAGAGTCAGGCAATCGACCAGTAGCAAACGCTTGGGGTGTGCTTGTTGCAGGATGACTTCGCCCAGGCAGAGCGGTTCTTCCAAGGTGATCCATTCGGCCGGGCGCTGCAGGCGGTGGTGGATGATGCGTGTGGCCATCTCGCCATCGCCGGCTTGCGCGGTGGCGATGTAGATGACTTCCTTGCCCGAGCTGCGGGCCAGCTGTTCGGCGTAGGCGCTCTTTCCGGAACGGGCGCCGCCGAAGACCAGGGTGCGCGTCATGCTGCTGTTACCATTCGGTGCCGGCTTGCGCGCCGATGCCTGCCGCATAGGCGTGCTTGACGACGGCCATTTCGGTGACGGTGTCGGCAATCGCGATCAGTTCTTCGGGCGCGCCGCGGCCCGTGATGACGACGTGCTGCATGGCCGGGCGTTCCAGCAAGTCGGCGATGACCTTGTGTACGTCCAGGTATTTGTATTTGAGGGCGATATTGAGTTCGTCGAACAGCACCAGGCCGTAGCTGGGGTCAGCCAAAAAAGTTTTTGCCTGTTCCCACGCCAGTTCCGCTTTTTCGATGTCGCGCTCGCGGTTCTGGGTTTCCCAGGTATAGCCTTCGCCCATCGCGTGAAAACTGATTTCGTCGGGGAAGCGGCGCAGGAATTTTTCTTCGCCGGTGGACATGGCGCCCTTGATGAACTGCACCACGCCTACTTTCATGCCATGGCCCATGGCGCGTATCGCCATGCCGAAACCGCTGGAGCTCTTGCCCTTGCCATTACCCGTGTTGACGATGATGATGCCGATTTCCTTGTCGGCCTTGGCGATGGCTGCATCGATGATGGCCTTCTTGCGTTCCATGCGCACGCGGTGGCGTTCGTTGATTGCCGCCGTCTCGGCGTCGATGATTTTGTTCTCGCTCATGCTATGTCCTCTTTCGGTATGAATATCTTGCGTTTGCCATGTTCGATGATGTCGATCGGGTGGCCCAGGTAGTGACCCAGGATGGACGCCTGCATCACTTCGGCCACGGGGCCGGCCAGCCAGCCGCCATCTTCCATCAGCAGCAGCGCGTGGGTTGAGACGCTGTGCGCCAGGTTCAGGTCATGGCCCACCATCACCACGGTTTTGTTCTGCTCGCGGCACAATTTTGCCAGCAAGCCCATCACGCTGACCTGGTGCGCCAGGTCCAGCGCATTAGCCGGTTCGTCCAGCAGCAGCAGTGGCGTGTCCTGGGCCAGCATGGCGGCGATCGCCACGCGCTGGCGCTCGCCGCCCGACAGGCTGCGCACATCGCGCGCGGCCAGGTGGTCGACTTCCATCGAAGCCAGGGCGGCGAGGGCGATCTGCTGGTCGTCGCTGCCTTCCCAGTAATGGTTGTCGTGATAAGGGTGGCGTGCCGACAGCACCGTCTCGATCACGCTATACGAAAACGCGTCGTGACGCGCTTGCGCCAGAAAGGCCCGCTCGCGCGCCAGTTCCGCCAACGGCCAGTCGTTCAATGCGCGATCCTGTATTGTGACGTGGCCGGCGTCTGGCTCACGCAATCCAGCCAGGGTGCGCAGCAGGGTGCTCTTGCCGGCGCCATTGCGGCCGATCACGCTCCAGCATTCGCCTGCGTTGATGACCCAGTTTAGCTTGTCCACCAGCGTGCGCGTGCCCGCGTTCAAATTCAGTTGGTCTGTACGTATCATAGCTTGCTCATTCTCTGTGTCATCCACGGCGCAAGCGGTGCAGCTGGTACAGGAAGACGGGGGCACCTATCATCGCCGTGATGACGCCGACGGGCAGCTGCAGCGGCGCCAGCACGGTGCGTGCCAGGGTGTCTGCCAGTACCAGGAAAGTACCGCCAACCAGTGCCGCGGCCGGGGTCAAGAGGCGGTGGTCGGGGCCGAAGGCAAAGCGCAGCGCATGCGGCACGATCAGGCCGACGAAACCTATACTGCCGGCGCTGGTAACGGCGCTGGCCGTCAGCAGGCCTGAACAAAAGAACAGCCCTTTGCGCAGGGCGCCCACGCGCACGCCCAGGGTGCTGGCCGCTTCCGCATGCAGGGCCATCACATTCATGGCGCGCGCGCTGCGCAGTGCGAAGACCAGGGCGGCGGCCAGTACCAGCCAGGGCATCAGCCGCACCGGTGCGCCGGACAGGTCGCCTATCATCCAGAACACCATGCTGCGCAAGCGGCTCTCGGGCGCGATCGACAGCATCAGCGTGACGATGGCCATGCAGGCCGACGACAGGATCACGCCTGTCAGCAGCAATAGCGAAGTGCCGCCTTCTGCCGCCGTACCGCCGCGCAGGTCGCGCCGGGCAAACAGGTACAGCAGCATGGAAATACCGACGGCGCCGGCGAAGGCGGCCGCATCGACCATCCACAGCGCGCACATGAACAACAGGGCAGCCAGTGCGCCCACGGAAGCGCCGGCTGAAATGCCCAGCACATACGGGTCGGCCAGTGGATTGCGCAGCAAGGCCTGCATCATCACCCCGGCCAGCGACAGCGCCGCGCCGGTGACGAAGGCGGTCAGCGCGCGGCCCAGGCGCAGGTCGAGCAGGGTAGCGGCAAGGGTATCGGTTTTGCCCTGGATCAAGTGGAGCAGGGCGGAAGGCAGGTCGGCGAGCGGAATCGCTACAGAGCCGGTCATGCCGGAGAAAATCAGGCTGGCCATCGCGCACACGCTCAGCATCGTGAGTATCAGGATGGCGCGGTGGCGCAGATTGCGAAAAAATGGATGCATGTACTGCCTTTAAATCGGGAACTGCAGCTGCGGGCGATGGCAGTATGCCACCGCCCGCAGCTTACCTCATTACAAGGTGTTTATTTCATGCCGTAGCGTACACCGACGAACAAGTTCGAACGTGGCGTTGCATAGAAACGTGCCAGTTCGTAGTTCTTGTTGGTGATGTTGTTCCAGCGCGCCAGCACCGACCAGTCGCGTGCGAACTGGTAGGTGGTGTACAGGTTCAGCAAGCCATAGCCACCGAGTGTAGTTTTGTTGGCGGCGTCGTCAAAACGCTTGTCCGACAACTGCCATTCTGTGCCAGCGGTCAGCGGGCCGGCGGTATAGTCGGCGTTGAAGGTAGCGTGTTTCTTGGCGCGGCGCTGCAACTGCTTGTCCTTGGTTTCATCGCGTGGGTCTTGCAGGTCGATGTTGCCGCTGACGTTGAACGCGCCGAACTTGCGGCTGCCGGCCAGGGTCAGGCCTTCCAGCAATGCCTTGTTGACGTTATAGGCGCAACCAAACGCACCGTTGAAGGTCGGATCAGGGCATGGGGTGGTATTGACGATCAGGTCGGTGACCTTGTTGTGGTAGTAGCTTGCGCTCAGCTGCGATACGCCATCGTTGTAGTGCAGGCCGATTTCCGCATTGCGGCCTGTTTCAGGCTTGTTCGACGCCAGGCCATAGCCTGGGTAGAACAGTTCATTGAAAGTCGGGGCGCGGAAGCTGGTGCCGTAGCTGGCGTTGGCGCGCAGGGTATTGCTGAAGCGGTAGCCGTAAGCGACGCTGCCAGTGTTATGGGAGCCGAATTTCGAGTTATCGTCGTTGCGCGCACTGATGCTGACCAGGTGCTCGCCGCGTACCATATTGTACGAAGCGGCGTAGGACTTGGTATTGCGTCCGCGGCTCACTTCTGGCGTGCTGCTCGACGTCACGTCTTCGTTGCGATAGTCCGCCAGCAATTGCAGGTTGTCGCTGCCGATACGGATATCGTGCTGCCAGGTGATATCGGTTTGCTTGGTGTCGATTTCGCTCTTGCCATACGATGCCGCGCTGCTGTCGTCGCCCGACTTGTCGCGTGCTTCAGCGTAGCGCAGTTCGCTGGTCCAGTTAGGCAGGAATTGGTTCTTCGTGAAGACCGAAACGTTTTCCAGCTTCTGGTTGCTGCGTGCATCGTAGCCTGGGCCTGCGTCGTATTGTGCTTTCAGTTGCGAATTGAGGAAGACCAGGCCGACTTCCTGGCCTTTGGCCATTTGGTAGCTGAACTGGCCGCTGGCGCTTTGTTTGTCGTAGCCGTCCTTGTCCGGGTTGTAGGTGAACGACGATGCGCCCAGCTTGGAAGCCGAGAAGCCGTCCGATTTTTCCTTGCCTGCGGTCAGGGAGTAATTGAAGTTGCTGGCGCTGCCAGCCACGCTTGCTTCTGCCTGGCGGGTGTTGTAGCTGCCGTAGCCGGCGAAAGCGGAGAAGCGTGCCGGACCATCACCTTTTTTAGTGAAAATCTGGATCACGCCACCGATAGCATCGGCACCGTACATGGTGCTGGCTGGGCCATAGACGATTTCAACGTGATCGATGCTCGACAGCGGCAGGGCGCTCCAGTTGGCGGTACCCAGGGTGGATGAACCGATACGCACGCCATCGACCAGTACGATATTCTGGTTACTGTTTGCACCGCGAATAAAGACGCTCGATGCCGTGCCTGGGCCGCCGTTGCGGGTCACCTCGATGCCGCGTTGTTTTTGCAGCAGATCGATCAGTGAACCGGCGCCCGAGCGCGCGATTTCTTCCGAGCTGATGGTCACGGTATCGCTCAATACTTCGCTCAGGTGCTGCGGATAGCGGTTGGCGGTAACGACAACAGGGTCGAAAGTGTCGGGCGTGGTTTGGGCGAAGGCGGCAGGCGCAGCAATGGCTAGCGCCAGCGACGTGAGCGCCGCATGGCGGGAAACAGCATGAGTCATGATAATTTTCAGTAAGTAATTTGCAACCGGCCCAGGTCCCCGTTGGCCAGATTGAACAGAAGCGGGAAACTGGGAATGATCATCGAAGATGGCCATGGCCATTCAGATCGTGAATATTCCCGTTCGCACACTTCCACCTGTTCTGGCCGGTATCCGGGCTGGCAAGTATGGCGATCCCACCTTCCCATGCCGTCATAGGCACAGTGGTTGTCAGGGATGGCTAGTCATTTACATCCTGTTGAGATGAATGACACTTGCTTACCGTTGCGGGGGCAGCACACGTTCACCGCGCTGGCGGTATCGTGTTTCCCGTTTAACTGCGCTCATGGACATGAGCGCGGGCACCAAAACCCCTTCATTATACGTGGGGTGCCGTGGGTCTGAAATGTCAGACTTGACACTTAATCATCAAAGATGACAGTCATTGCCGCGCCATAGCCGATTTTGTGGGCGGAGGAAGCGGCCAGCGCGGCCGTTTCCTCCAATGACAACCCCCCTTGCAACGCGCATAACAGGCGGATGGTGCCGGCATGGCAAATCAGGATCGCCTCGGCGTGTTGTTCGCGCAACAGATCGTGCAGGAAGGCCAGAATGCGGGCTGTCATGTCCAGCACATTTTCACCGCCACCGGGCCGATAGTGCGCCATGTCGGCTGCCCAGGCATCGATTTCTGCGCGAGGAATGGTTTCCCAGGACAGCATTTCCCAGTCGCCGAAATCCAACTCTGCCAGGCGGGCGTCGATATGCAGGGTACTGGCTGGCAAGTCTTCAGCTAATTGTTGTGCCAGGTCGGCGCAGCGTAGCAAGGGGCTGGTATAGATCGGTATATCAGGCGGCAGGTTATGCCGCAGAATGGCGCGGATCTTTTCTCTTTCATGGGGCGCTACCGCCACGTCGCTGCGGCCATAGCAAATACCGCTGGACACTTGCGGCGCAGGATGGCGGACAAGAATCAGGCGCATGCTAATACAAGTGTACTGTTGGCTGGAAGCCGGACAGGATGGCCAGGTAAATCAGCACTTCGGCCACTTGCTGCACGGCGCCCAGGCAGTCGCCCGTGTAGCCTTGGATGCGGCGCTGGCATGTGCGGCCCAGCCACCAGGCGGCGCCGGCCGCTACCAGTACGGCGGTGAGCAGTGCACTCCAGGCGAGTAGCCCCATTGCGCCGCACACGATGGCGGGCAGCAGGCCGCAGATGGCGGCGATGATAAATTCGCCCGTACTCATCGATTGCGCCATCGGCTTGGCCTTGCCTTCATCGCGCGCATAATCCATGCACCAGATCAGCGAGACAGCGGCCAGGCGTGATAGTGGATGGGCGATCAGTAGCGCTGCCACTACCATCGCTGGCGGCAATGAGGCCAGTGCTACGCATTTGATGGCCAGCAGGCAGACGATACCGATGGCGCCATAGGCGCCGATGCGCGAATCCTTCATGATGTCCAGTACCCGCTCGCGCGTATAACCGCCGCCGAAACCATCGCACATGTCGGCAAAGCCATCTTCATGGAAGGCGCCCGTCAGGTAGATGCCCGATGCGACGGCCAGCAGCACGGCCACGCCCGAAGGCAGGCACCAGCTGGCCAGCAGATACACGGCGCTGGAAATTGCCGCCACCACCAGGCCCACCAGCGGAAAGTAGCGCGACGCGTGCTGCAGCCAGTCAGGCTCGAAACCTACCCAGCGCGGTATCGGCAAGCGCGTGAAGAACTGCAGAGCGATAAAGAACAATCGGCACTGGTGGAGGGCGGCAGAAACGGGATTGGCCATGTTCAGTCTGGCGTGGACTTTTCGCTGACCTGGGCCGAGGCAAACGTCGCCATCTCGCGCATGAAATTGACGGCCGCGTGCAGCAGCGGCAAGGCCAGCGCGGAACCGGTGCCTTCTCCCAGGCGCAAATCGAGCTGCAGCAGCGGCCGTGCAGCCAGGCTGGCCAGCAAGTGGCGATGGCCGTTTTCATCGGAGCAGTGTGAAAACACGCAGTAGTCGAGGATGGCTGGTTGCAGCCGTGCCGCCACCAATAATGCGCTGCTGACGATAAAACCGTCGATCAGCAAGATCATGCGCCGCTCGGCGGCCTTCAACATGGCGCCAGCCATCATGGCAATTTCGAAACCGCCAAAGGTAGCCAGCACGTCGAGCGGATCGCTAACGCCTGCATGATGCGCGACGGCTGCTTCGATCACCTTTTGCTTGTGCAGGATGCCTTCGGCAGACAGGCCCGTGCCTGCACCCACGCAGTGTACGACGGGCGTTTGCGTCAGCTTGTGCATCAGTGCGGCGGCGGCGGTCGTATTGCCGATGCCCATTTCGCCAAAGCCCAGCACATTGCCGTCCAAGGTGGCGGCCAGATCCATGCCCGCCTGCAGGGCGGCCAGGCATTGTTCGTGGCTCATGGCGGGTTCCTGGGCAAAGTTGCGCGTGCCAGGGCCTTGCTTGCGGTCGATCAACCCATCGCGTGGGCCGAAGTCGTGCTTTACGCCCGCATCGACTATATATAAGGCGCTATTGTTCTGGCGGGCGAAAACATTGATGGCGGCGCCATTGCCCAGGAAGTTTTCCACCATTTGCCAGGTCACGCTTTGTGGATAGGCGGAAATGCCTTCATCCACCACGCCGTGATCCGCTGCAAACACGATGATGGCGGGATCGCGCAGGGTTAGTTGTGTGCTTTGCTGTATCAGTCCGATTTGGCGCGCCAGTGTTTCCAGTAGTCCCAGGCTACCCAGGGGTTTGGTCTTGCTGTTGATGGCGTGTTCGAGTTCGCTGGCCAGGGCGGGATTGGCAGTAGGGAAGATGTGTGGGATAGGCATGGGATCAAGATAGAAGAGGCGGCGTAGTTGCCAGCGCTACGATAGCACAAGGCAATATTGATCAGTCCCTGAAATAGCCCTTGCGGCGACTGCGGGCCTTGGCTATAATTCGCCCCCTCGCTGAACGACGCATGCAAATGCAGAGTGAAGTAGAGAAAAAGAAGGAGTTGACAGACGTAGTGGATTGCTTCATACTCTTCCTTCTTCGCAGCTGACAAACACAACGCTTTGTCGATAGCGCGAAAGCAGTAACCGAATTGAGTTCTTTAACAATTAAC
>NZ_JACHCL010000004.1 GCF_014200725.1 Janthinobacterium silvisoli | reverse complement strand
AACTGGATACGGCCACATCAGTTCAATCACGGATTGGCACCGGCCGTCACCGAAGAAAAACTTAACGTAGTGTCCGGGATGGGTTGACCACTACACTTCTATACTTTGCAGATCATGGTAGCCACTTTTGAACCGTGCCGCACGATCTTTGAACGATTTAGTATTGAGGTAAAGGGAAAGAGCCAACAAAACGATAGAAAGCACCGCCAAGCTGCTGTCGATGTAATTTTTATCTGTTGGAGGTGGCTCATATTTGAGTAGCACGACCGAAAGGCAACTGGTGTAAGCGGCGTAAGCCACCATCAATAGTTGCGTATGAAAGTCGTTTTTCAGAAGGCGTTTTTCTGCATTGATCCACGCCTTACGAGTGAACCAGACAACATTGTTAGCTAATTTGCTTGCGCGTTCAGAAGTCGTCAAGATTTATCCAAATAGGGGGAGAGCACGGGATTTATGCAAGGTTAAACTCCCCGATGAATTGGGGACAGCCGAGGCCGATGACAGGGCCATCGTGGGATTAGAGTCACCCCGGAAAGGGGTCCTGATGGTCTAGCGTGCTCTCCTAGCATGACATTACTGCAATTCCCATTTTTTTTCAACAATAGTTAGGCCGAGATCGGAAGCGGACGTGCGTTACCTTCGCTAAAGTCACCCTTGTCCGACCACCTTATTCCGGTTCGACCAACTTTATTTACTCTCGTCAACTCACCGTGGAGTCATTGAAACACCAGCGTCGCGGCATTAAAAAAGCCCACGTGGCCAGATCACGGCACACATGGGCTTCTGCGAATGTCAAGTAGCATGGGCCACTTGTGTCAAACTTTATTGTTTTGTGTCCGACTTTATTGTTTTGTGTTCGAGTTTATTGTTCGTCCACATCATAAAAATGGGGGGATTACCCTCACTCCACCGTCACCGACTTAGCCAAATTCCTCGGCTTATCCACATCCGTGCCCCGTGCCAGCGCCGTGTGGTACGCCAGCAATTGCAGTGCGCACACGTGCAGGATCGGTGACAAATCGCCGTAGTGTTCTGGCAGGCGGATCACGTGCAGACCTTCGCCGGAGCTGATGCGGGAGTCGACGTCGGCGAAGACGTACAGCTGGCCGCCGCGGGCGCGCACTTCCTGCATGTTCGACTTCAGCTTTTCGATCAGCGCATCGTTGGGGGCGATGGTGACGACTGGCATTTCATTGGTGACCAGCGCCAGCGGGCCGTGTTTCAGCTCGCCGGCGGGATAGGCTTCGGCGTGGATGTAGGAAATTTCTTTCAGCTTCAGCGCGCCTTCCAGGGCGATCGGGTAGTGCATGCCGCGACCCAGGAAGAGGGCGTTTTCCTTGCGGGCGAATTCTTCGGACCAGGCGATGATTTGCGGTTCCAGCGCCAGCACGGAAGCGATGGCGACAGGCAAGTGGCGCATGGCTTTCAGGTGGGCGGCTTCTTGCTCTTCGGACAGGCGGCCGTTCACTTGCGCCAGGCACAGGGTCAGCAGGAACAGGCCGGCCAGCTGCGTTGTGAAGGCCTTGGTCGAGGCGACACCCACTTCCACGCCGGCGCGGGTGATGTAGGCCAGAGCGCATTCGCGCACCATGGCGCTGGTGGCCACGTTGCAGATAGTTAAAGTGTGCTGCATGCCCAGGCTGCGCGCGTGTTTCAGGGCGGCCAGAGTGTCGGCCGTTTCGCCGCTTTGCGAGATGGTCACCACCAGGGTGTTCGGGTGCGGCACGCTGTCGCGGTAGCGGTATTCGCTGGCCACTTCCACGCTGACGGGCACTTTCGCAATCGATTCGATCCAGTACTTGGCCGTCATGCCCGCATACGAGCTGGTGCCGCAGGCGAGGATCAGCACGCGGTCGATCTGCTTGAAGATTTTATAGGCATTGTCGCCAAACAGCTCGGGCATGATGGCCGTGACACCTTCGAGCGTATCGCCAATGGCGCGTGGCTGTTCGAAGATTTCCTTCTGCATATAATGGCGGTACGGGCCCAGCTCGGCCGCACCCGTATGCGCGTGCACGGTTTTGACTTCACGCTCGACTGGCTTGCCGTTGACGTCGACGATCCAGCAGCGCGACAGTTGCAGGTCGACCACGTCGCCTTCTTCCAGGTAAATGATCTGGTCGGTGGTGCCGGCCAGCGCCATGGCGTCGGAGGCGACAAAGTTTTCACCATTGCCCAGGCCCACGATCAGGGGCGAGCCCTGGCGCGCAGCAACCACGCGGTGCGGTTCGTCGCGGCAGAAAACGGCAATTGCGTAAGCGCCATCGAGGCGTTTCACGGCTTGCTGCACGGTGTCGAACAAGTCGCCGTCATACATGTGCTCGACCAGGTGGGCGATGACTTCGGTATCGGTCTGGCTCTGGAACACATAACCCAGGGCCGTCAGTTCGGCGCGCAATGTGTCGTGGTTTTCAATGATGCCGTTATGCACCAGCGCTACGCGGGCGTTTTCTTCCGTTGGGGAAAAGTGCGGGTGGGCATTGAAGTTGACGGGTGCGCCATGCGTGGCCCAGCGCGTGTGGGCGATGCCCGTGTAGCCGCCCAAGCCTTCTTCGGCGATCTGCTTTTCCAGTTCGGCCACGCGCGAAGTGGAGCGCGAACGCTGCAAACGGCCATCGGCATGCAGGGCGATGCCGCAGGAATCATAACCGCGGTATTCCAGGCGCTTCAAGCCTTCGAGCAGGATGGGAGTGATATTACGTTGCGCTACTGCGCCGACGATGCCGCACATGGAAACCTCGTGTTAGAAAATGGTGAATGCAGGCATGCTAAAGCAGAGCGCATGAAATAAGCTTTCTAAATCCATCTACTTTTGACTAAATATTTCATGTATATTTGACGATGAAATATTATTTCATTTAATGTGATTTTTTTTTTAAATTCATCAAATCCATGAACGAGACCGCCATCACCCTGGACGATATTGATCGTCGCATTCTGAATGCCTTACAAGTTGACGCAACGCAAACCAATAGTGAGCTGGCGCAGGAAGTTCATGTGTCGGCGCCAACTTGTTTGCGGCGCGTCAAGCATTTGACGGAAACCGGCGTGATCGAACGGCAGGTGGCCATCGTCGCGCCGCACATGGTGGGGGCACGCTTGAGCGCCATCGTGGAAATCACGCTTGATGTGCAGGCGTTCGAGCGTATGGAGCAATTTGAAGCGCTGGTGGCCCAGGAAGCGGCCGTACTGCAATGCTACCGCGTTTCGCCGGGGCCCGACTTCGTGCTGATCGTGCAGGTGGCCGATATGCCCGCCTACCATGCGCTGGCGCACCGGCTGTTTGCCACGCACGCCAATGTGCGCAATGTGAAAGCGTATTTCTCTACCTTCCGCAGCAAGTTCGAGACCCGTATCGCCGTGTAATCGCCGTGCAAGCAGGAATACTGACAAGTTATCCCGGCTTGTTAGTCACCTTATACACAATCTTATCCACAAGCATTGCCACCGGCTCACGACACCACAACATCAGCCATGTAAAAAATGTCCTGTGGAAAAATCATGCGTAAGCTGGCAGCAATCACTTATCCCATCTTGTTAGCTGCTTGCCCACATGCTAATCACAGGCTTGTACACAGATTTACCCACAAGGCCGATACGCCAAAAAAGTCAAAATAAACAGAAAATTCAATAGCTTACAAGTTATCCATCAATTATCCAGCGATTACGCACAGGCTTATCCACATCACAGACATATAAATTCAGGCTGTAATTTTGTGATGACTATGCCAAGGCTGACAAGGCTACTGGCGGACGAACAGCAGTAAACTTATCCCGTTTTTTCCACTGCTTCTACACCACTTTTACAGTGCTTATACAGGCCTTATCCAGCACTTGTACCAGGGCTTGTTCACATGTTTATCCACAATGGGAAAATAATACTTAGGAGAAAGAGTCACTAACCATGCTCAGTTATCCCGACTTGCCAGTATTATTTCCACAAGCTTATCCACAGGTAATCTGAAGGCAAAAAAAAGCCGCCAGCCCGTGAAGGTTGGCGGCGCTGTACTCAGTTACTTAGCAGTATTACCTGACAGTATTACTTGGCGATCTTGATGGGACGCGTCCAGCCGTCGATGGTGATTTGTTTGGCGCGCGAGATGGTCAGCTTGCCCGCCGGTGCATCTTTCGACAGGGTGGTGCCTGCGCCCAGAGTCGCGCCTTTGCCCACCGTGACGGGCGCGATCAGCTGGCTATCGCTGCCGATAAAGGCATCGTCTTCGATCACCGTGCGGAACTTGTTGACGCCATCGTAGTTGCAGGTGATGGTGCCGGCGCCTACGTTGACGCGCGAACCGATGGTGGCGTCGCCGATATAGGCCAGGTGATTGGCCTTGCTGTGGGCGGCGATCTGGCTGTTCTTGACTTCGACGAAGTTACCGACATGCACGTCTTCCGCCAGCACGGTGCCAGGGCGCAAGCGCGCGTACGGACCGATCACCGAACTGGCGCCAACCACGGCGTCTTCGATATGGCAGAACGGTTTGATGTGCGCGCCGGCCGCCACCTTGGCATTGACCAGCACGTTATTGGCGCCCACGCGCACGCCATCACCCAGTTCCACCAGGCCTTCGAACACGCAGCCGACGTCGATGGTCACGTCACGGCCGCAAATGAGTTCACCGCGCACATCGATGCGGGCCGGGTCGAGCAGGGTCACGCCACGCTCAAGCAAGGCTTGCGCGATATTGTTCTGGTGGATGCGTTCCAGCTGGGCCAGTTGCACCTTGCTGTTGACGCCGGCGACTTCCCATACGGAGCCAGGCTGGGCCGAGGTGACGCTCACGCCGTCCGCCACGGCTTGGGCCACGATGTCGGTCAGATAGTATTCGCCTTGCGCATTGTCGTTCGACAAGGCCGACAACCATTTTTTCAGTTGCACGGTCGGCGCGACCATGATGCCGCTATTGATTTCACGGATGGCACGTTCGGTATTCGTCGCGTCTTTTTCCTCGACGATGCGCACGATGGCGCCGTCCTCGCGCACGATGCGGCCCAGGCCGAATGGATCATCCTGTTCCACCGTCAGAATTGCCAGCTTGTCGCGGCCAGCCGCTTGCACCAGATGCTGCAGGGAAACGGCGCTGGTCAGCGGCACGTCGCCATACAGGATCAAGGTGGGCACGTGGTCATCGAGCAAAGGCAGCGCTTGCTGCACGGCATGGCCCGTACCCAGCTGCTGCGCCTGTTCCGCGGCGGCAATCGGTAATTCATGCGTGGCATTGTATAGCTCCAGCAGTTTCAGCACCGCTGCGCCCCCATGTCCATAAATCACGCATAATTTGGACGGCGCCAGACTGCGCGCCGTATCGATCACATGCGACAGCAGCGGCTTGCCCGCCAGTGGATGCAGTACTTTAGGCAGGGCAGATTGCATGCGCTTGCCCATGCCGGCGGCGAGAATGACAACGTTCATAGTCCGAATTTACCAGTTGAGAATATGAAAAATTTTAACACGCAGGCCCCATACTCCAGGCGCTTTACTTATGCGGTGCTGGCGCTGCTGCTGGCAGCCATGACGGCTTGCAGCGGTTTGCGCCTGGCCTATAACAATGGCGATACCGTCTTGTATTGGTGGCTGAACGCCTATGTCGACCTGGACCGCGACCAGAAGGACTGGGTGCGCGACGATATCGGCAAGCTGTTCGACTGGCACCGCAAGACGCAGCTGAAGGATTATGTGGAGATCTTGCGTACCGGCCAGAAGCAATTGCAGGGCAATGTCACGCAGGCAGACCTGATCGCCGACTATGCGGAAGTCAAGCAGCGCACGCAAACCCTGCTGCTGAAGGCGGCGCCGGAACTGGCCGACCTGGCGCGATCGCTGAAACCCGAGCAGATCGTGCAAATGGAAAAGAAATTCAAGTCCAACAATGACGACTACCGCAAGAAGTACCTGAGCGGCGACCAGGAACAGCGCCAGAAGCTGCGCTACAAAAAAGCCATGGAGCAATTCGAGCTTTGGTTCGGCAGCTTCAGCAGCGAGCAGGAGGCCGTCTTGCGCAAGGCCTCGGATGCGCGCCCGCTCGATAACGCCATCTGGCTCGATGAACGCATGCGGCGCCAGCAAAATGTGCTGACCCTGGTCAAGAAAGTGCAGCAGGAAAAGCTCAGCAAGGACGCCACCGTGACCTTGATCAATGGCTTGATCAAGGATAGTTTCGAGCGTCTCGAGCATTCCGAGCGCAAGGCTTTCTTTGACGCCTATGAAAACAGCACGGCGCAGTTTGTCTTGACCGCCATACAGCTGGCCACACCTGCGCAGAAGGCTCACGCCATCAAGCGCATGCAGGGCTGGATCGACGATTTCAATAGCCTGGCCACGCAAGCCAAATAGGGTGAACGGCAAGCAGCGCCAGCAGGGGGCGCTGCCGGTGGGCGAGGGGCCATATGCTATAGTGGCCGCCATTGAATGAAGAAATCCCCATGCAAAAGAAGATCAAAAAACCCGCCAAAGTCCCCGTCCACCACGCGCCGCCACCGAACCAGGTACGCATCATCGGCGGACAATGGAAACGCTCAGTGCTGCCTGTTTTACAGGCACTGGGCTTGCGCCCCACACCAGACAGGGTGCGCGAAACCTTGTTTAACTGGATCAACCACTTGCGCGATGGCGACTGGGCCAACGCCCAGGTGCTCGACCTGTTCGCAGGCAGCGGCGCACTCGGTTTCGAGGCAGCCAGCCGTGGCGCCGCCTCCGTCACCATGGTCGATACGCATACGCCAGTGATCCGCCAGCTGGAAGAAAACAAGGCAAAATTGCGTGCCGACAATGTGCAGTTGCTGCGCGGCGACGCCTTGCTGACGGCGCAAAGCCTGGCGGCACGCGGCCAACGTTTTGACCTGATCTTCCTCGACCCGCCTTACCAGCAGGATTTCCTGGCCAAGGCCTTGCCCCTGTGCCGCTCGCTGCTGAAAGAAGGCGGCATCGTGTATGCGGAATCGGGCTTGCCGCTGGTCTTTGATGAGAACAGTGAATTGGAGAAACCGGACTGGATGGCGCCGTGGGAAGTCATCCGCGCCGATAAAGCGGGTACGGTCTACTATCATTTGCTAACTTACAACAAAGTGGCGGCAACTGCCTGAATCTGCCATTTTCTGCCTATAATTTAGGCAAAATCAGGCCCTGGCCCAAGGCGGTACCCCAATTTGAGGCATAATGCGCGTCTATATTGGTGCATCGTCAGGGAGCCGCAATGGTTGTAGCAGTTTATCCAGGAACATTCGATCCGCTCACGCGTGGTCATGAAGATTTGGTGCGCCGCGCATCGGGTCTGTTTGACAAGCTGATCGTCGGTGTCGCCGACAGTAAAAACAAAAAACCGTTTTTCTCGCTCGACGAACGCCTGGAAATCGCCAACGAAGTCCTGGGCCATTATCCGAATGTGCAGGTGGAAAGCTTTTCCGGCCTGCTCAAGGATTTCGTGCGCAAGCATGAAGCACGTGTCATCGTGCGCGGCTTGCGCGCCGTGTCCGACTTCGAATACGAATTCCAGATGGCGGGCATGAACCGCTACCTGCTGCCCGATGTCGAAACCATGTTTTTGACCCCGTCCGACCAGTACCAGTTTATTTCGGGCACCATCGTGCGCGAAATCGCGGCGCTGGGCGGCGACGTTTCCAAGTTTGTCTTCCCTTCGGTCAACCGCTGGCTGCAAAACAAGATTGCCGCCAATGCCGCGCTGCCCGACTAAGTAAGAGTGTAATCATGGCTTTATTAATCACCGACGAATGCATCAATTGCGACATCTGCGAGCCTGAGTGCCCGAATGACGCGATCTATATGGGCGCAGAAATCTACGAGATCGATCCCAACAAATGCACCGAGTGCGTGGGCCATTTCGATGAACCGCAATGCCAGCAAGTATGCCCCGTCAGCTGCATTCCCTTCAATCCCGCCTGGCGCGAAAGCCGCGACGAGCTGATGGCCAAGTACGAGCGGCTGACAGCAGAGAAAACCTGATCCGCTTTCCAGCGCCAGCGTTCCTTACCGCAACATCGCGCCAGCTTCTGCCAACTGTTTTACACTGTAGACTGATTTACTCAGCGCAGTGATTTCTTTGGAGGCAGTAGATGCACGGCAACAAGTCCCTGTTCGGCCGCCACCTGGCGGTCTTGTGCCTGTGCGGCGCCATGCTGCAACCCGCGCTGGCGGTGGAAGTTGGCGGCGTCAAACTCGATGACACCGTGCAATTGGGCAGCCATGCGCTGAAACTCAATGGCGCTGGCGTACGCTACAAGATCGTGTTCCAGGTGTACACCATCGCGCTGTACTTACCGGAAAAGAAAACCCAGCTGGCCGACGTGCTGGCGCTGCCCGGCCCGCGCCGGCTGGAAATCGTCATGCTGCGCGATATCAGCTCGGAAGATCTGGGACATGCGTTCACTCAGGGGCTCGATCACAGTTCCGACCAGGCCGACCGTACGCGGCTGCTCAATCAAACCATGCAATTCGGCGCGCTATTTGGCATGGTGCCAGGCTTGAAAAAAGGCGATGTGCTGACGGTGGACTGGTTGCCGGAAGAGGGGGGAACGGTGTGCAGGCTGAACGGCAAGCAACTGGGCGATGCGGTGCCCGACCTGGCTTTCTACAATGCGCTACTGAAAATCTGGATCGGCGCCCATCCGGCAGACACCACCTTGCGTGCGCATCTGCTCGGTGACGCCAGCTGAGGCATCAGGCGCGCTGGCGGAATTTCAATTCCTGCTGGGCCAGACGCTCATCACGGCTCAGCTTAGGGCGTACCACCAGCACCATGGCGCGTGCAATACCCACCAGCAAGGGCTTGAACAGCAGCGCGAATGCACCAATGGCCACCATCGCGAGCGCGATCTGCAAGACGTTCAGCAGCGAAATATCCAGCACGGGTGCGGATACTGCGTAGAAGGCGGTGGCGAAGGTAGACATACTGTTCCAGTGCATTATAGAATTTGACGTACTATAGTGCAGTGCAACATATAAATCTAATTCCATTTCCTGATACCAATTATATGGTTCATGAATGAAGAATTGTAATATTTTTTCACGAGTGAAATCATTCGCCCCCGGCGCGGTTTACACTCCGGTTTACACATATACATTATTTCTCTGATTTCAACTTTCTTTACCTGGGCTTTCCATGAGTTTCCTGACGCTGGACCTGAACTTGCTGCGTGTTTTCGATGCCGTCATGACGGAGCAAAACCTGACGCGCGCAGCCGGCCACCTGGCGATGACGCAGCCGGCAGTATCGAACGCCATCAAGCGCCTGCGCGAAAGCCTAGGGGATGAATTGCTGATCCGCACGGCCTATGGCGTCAAACCCACGCCACGCGCCGAAGCGCTGTGGCCTTCCGTGCGCTCGGCCCTGGCCAGCCTGGAAGCAGCGGTCACGCCGGAAACCTTCGATGTGTCGAAAACCCATGCAACCTTCCGTATGGCCATGGCCGACGCCACGGCCGCGTTCTGGCTGCCGTCGCTGATGCGTTCGATCGAACGGGAAGCGCCGGGCGTGAATGTGCGCATGATGCCTTTGACTACGCGCGAGCCGCGTCCGATGCTGCTGCGCGGCGATATCGACCTGGCGGTGGGCTTCTTTCCTGGGGTGGCGGCGCAATTATCGTACGAGACCAGCTCGCCGATCCGCCATGAGCGTTTGTATTCCGGTAAATACGTGTGCGTGATGCGGCGCGGCCATCCGCTGGCCAAGGTCGACCTGACCCTGGATAACTATTGCGCGGCGAATCACTTGCTGGTGAGTTTTTCTGGCCGCGCCCATGGCCTGGTCGATGAAGCGCTGGCGCAAATCCACCGCGAACGGCGCATCTTGCTGACGGTGAATCAATTCTTTACTGCCGGCAAAGTCGTCGCCAACTCCGACCTGATCACCGTCTTGCCCCGTCACTTGATCGCTTCGACCGGCATGACCGATTCCCTGTTATACAAGGACTTGCCGCTGGCCTTGCCGGCCGTCCACCTGGACATGCTGTGGCATGAACGCGATGCCCGCAGCCCGGCCCACAAATGGCTGCGCAACCACTTGGAAGGCATGAATACGGCCACCTTGCGCTCGGCCACGGCCGCAGGCGGCGGCGTGGCCGCCAAGCCGCACGTCGAGTAATCTGAGAAACAGCTACCTCAACGAACATCTGAGAAAATCGTAACGAGCGGAAGTAAGTTGTGGCCGAGAAGCGGAACCGTACATTTAGTACAGTGAGCATCGCAGGCCGCAAATTACAACGCGCAGCAGATTTAATCAGATGTTCCTCAGCCCTCGCTGGAGCGGTAGCCTACACGGAAGCCGCCCCAGTGCTTGCCATCGACATAAATCGGCGCCGACAGGTCATGCATGACTTCGCCCGTGTCACGCTTATACGTCTGCAATAAAAATGCCTTGGTATTGCTGCCGCAACGGCTGCCCGTACGGTCGCTGAAGATGCGCTTGGTGCGGTTATGCACGATGTCGTGCTCGTAATCGCCCGTCAGCGGCTGTGAAAATTTCTTGTTATGCGTAGGGAAATAGCCATTGTTGTCGACAGCGCCCGCATACGCCAGTTGCGGCAGTGCAGCAAGCAAGCTTTCCTGTAGCTCAGGCAGCACCCGGTCTGTAAATGCATCAAATTGGGTGTTGTGCTTGGGCGGATTGGTGTTCGGGATGGCGCGGTAATGGCGGTCGAACAAGGCTGCACTTGTAATCTTGCCGGAAGCTATCGCTTGCTCGAACAAGCGGCCCACCTCGTGCGCGGCGCGCTGGGCGGCGATACGGATAGCGTCGTGCGGCGTGGCGATCGACGAATCACCCATGGCGCTGGCGATCACTTCAGCCCGTTCCGCCAGCGCCATCGCCGATTGCGTGGCGCGCGGCAATTGCTCATTGGTCGACAGCATGCTGTCGCGTATCTGCACGATGGCGTCGGCGATCACTTGCGTGGTATCGACGTGTTCACGCGAAGCGCGGGCAATCTGGCCGATCTCGTCTTCCGACACCCCCGACGATTGCTCGATATGGCTCAGTGAACCGTGCACGCTTTCCACATTGCGCGCCGCTTCCGTCACGCCAGCGGCCAGCGATTGCATGCCGCGCGCGGCCTTTTCGGATTGCTCGGTAATTTCACGCACCATCACGCTGATTTCATCGCTGGCTTCCTTGGTGCGCTGCGCCAGTTGCCGCACTTCCCCGGCCACCACGGCAAAGCCACGGCCATGTTCGCCGGCCCGCGCCGCCTCGATGGCGGCATTCAGCGCCAGCAGATTGGTGCGCGCGGAAATATCGGAAATGGCTTCCGTGAAACCGCTGATGCGCCTGGATTTTTCCTGCAGGCTCAGCATCGCGCTGGACGCATCTTGCGCATGCTGGCGCGCGCTATTGATGCGCTTCAATCCTTGATCAACCTCGGCCCGGGCCGCCACGCTTTCCACCCGCACGCCAGCGGCCACGGTAGCGGCGCGTTCAGCATTGGCTGCAATCTTTTCGGTGGTGCGGGCATTCTGTTCGGAACTGTCGGCAATATCGCTGGCCGTCTGCACATCGAGCTCCACCTTCTTTTTGACGGAATCGACAAAGTACGAGGTTTCGGCCGCGCCGATCATGATGTCGTCGATCGCGTGCCCGACCGTATCGGCGAAGTGGCGTAAATCGTCGCTGCCGCCACGCGGACGGCCAGCCAGCGCCAGCAGTGCGGCGCCAGGCACGGCGGCCAGCGCGGCGATCAGATAAGGGGAAAGTAGGCTGGATGTTGCCAGTTGCAACAGATATACCAGGCAACAGGCCAGGACGATGGCTGCGAGTGTGCATACCAGAAAGCGCACCCATGGATGCTGCAACTGCTTCATGTGTCCCCCGCTGCGGAATCCCGCGCGCACCCCGAAGGATGCGCTGCAGCCAGTGTGGGTGGGCACGATGCATCACCTCACACCTTGAATCGCCCTCTGCGTGGCGTATCAGCGGCTACCGGGTAGCAGAATAATAGTTCCTACCCTACAACAATTAGCCTGTCAGCTCAATCGGAAAAGCAGACAGGCTACATTGAGGTCAGATTGGACTTATTTGATGGGCAGCTTGGTAGTGTTCTTGACTTCTTCCATCACGGCATAGGTGTGGGTCTCGCGCACGCCTTTTTGCAGCAGGGTTTTGCCCAGGAATTCACGGTAAGCGGCCATATCCTTGACCCGCGCCTTGACCAGATAATCGAAGCCGCCAGCGACCATATGACATTCCAGTACCTCTGGAATGATTTGTACGCTATGCTTGAAGGCGTCGAACACTTCCGGCGTCGTGCGGTCCAGCACTACTTCGATGAAAACCAGCAGCGATACGTCGAGCAATTGCGGGTTCAACTGGGCCGTGTAGCCCATGATATAGCCCGATTCGTGCAGCTTGCGCACGCGCTCCAGGCAGGCGGCAGGCGACAGGTTAACCCGTGCCGCCAGTTCCACATTGCTGATGCGACCATCGCTCTGCAATTCCATCAAGATTTTCTTACTGATCTTGTCCAGCATTACCATCACCCCCCAAATAAATATTATTTGGTTAAATTGTCGCATCAAAAACTATCTATTGCTAGCCCCCTGTATTACCAGAATTAATCCATAAGAATCCCCTTTACAATCGAATCATCTTATCGTCCGACTTTCTGTCTATTTTTGCACCAAAAAGGGGCAAAAAATAGCGCAAGTTTCGTCTTATTTTTCCTTGTAAAGAGCTTCTATGCACCCTGCAGGTCCTTCGGCTATTACCCCGATTCCTTTTGCTGTGCTCCAGGCGGAAATCCTGCCTGCAGCCACGCCCCAACGCGCTGCCATCACTGCTGCCTATAGGCGCGATGAGGTATCCGCCGTGCAATGGCTGCTGGAACAAGTGCGCGCCAGCAGCGCTGAAACCACCGCCGAAGCGCAAGCGCTGGCCCACAATCTGGTCTCCAACGTGCGCCAAAAACGCACACGCGCATCGGGCGTCGATGCACTGATGCATGAGTTCTCACTATCATCCGAAGAGGGTGTTGCACTGATGTGTTTGGCGGAAGCGCTGTTGCGTATACCCGACACTCAAACGGCCGATCGCCTGATCGCCGACAAAATCAGCAAAGGCGACTGGCGCAAGCATCTGGGCGAATCGCCATCGATGTTCGTCAACGCGGCCACCTGGGGCTTGCTGATTACTGGCAAACTGGTCAGTACCAGCAGCGAAACCGGCCTGGGCGCGGCGCTGACAAAACTGATCGCCAAGGGCGGCGAACCGCTGATACGCAAAGGCGTCGACCTGGCCATGCGCATGCTGGGCAACCAGTTTGTAACGGGCCAAACCATCGAAGAAGCCTTGAAAAACAGCCGCGAGAATGAAACGCGCGGCTACCGCTATTCCTACGACATGCTGGGCGAAGCGGCGCTGACGGAAAACGACGCCGCGTTTTACTATCAATCGTATGAAACGGCGATCCACGCCATCGGCAAGGCCTCGAATGGCCGCGGCATCAAGAATGGCCCCGGCATTTCCGTCAAGCTGTCGGCCCTGCATCCGCGCTACAGCCGCGCCCAGCGGGCCCGCGTGCTGGAAGAATTGCTGCCGAAAGTCAAGGCGCTGCTCTTGCTGGCCAAGCAATACAACATCGGTTTCAATATCGATGCGGAAGAAACCGACCGCCTGGAATTGTCATTGGACATGATGGAAGTGCTGGCCTTTGATCCTGACCTGGCCGGCTTCGAAGGCATCGGTTATGTGGTGCAGGCGTATCAAAAACGCTGCCCGTTCGCCATCGATTTCCTGATCGACCTGGCAAAGCGCAGCAACCGTAAATTCATGGTGCGCCTGGTCAAGGGCGCGTATTGGGATGCGGAAATCAAACGCGCCCAGGTCGATGGCCAGAGCGGCTACCCGGTCTACACGCGCAAGGTCTACACGGACGTCTCTTACCTGGTGTGCGCGCAAAAACTGCTGGCCGCCAATAGCCTGATCTACCCGCAATTTGCCACGCACAACGCGCAAACCTTGTCGACCATCTACACCTGGGCCAAGCGCGACGGCATTACCGATTATGAATTCCAGTGCCTGCACGGCATGGGCGAAACCCTGTACGACCAGGTGGTCGGCCCGGCCAACCTGGACAAGCCTTGCCGTATCTACGCGCCGGTCGGCTCGCATGAAACCTTGCTGGCCTACCTGGTGCGCCGCCTGCTGGAAAACGGCGCCAACTCGTCCTTCGTCAACCAGATCGTCGATGAAAGCGTGGCCATCGATAGTCTGATCCGCAATCCGCTGGACCTGGCGCGCGAGCAGGGCGGCTTGCCGCACCCATCGATTCCCTTGCCGCTGGCCATGTTTGGCAGCGAGCGTAAAAATTCGGCAGGCCTGGACCTGTCGAACGACGACACCCTGCGCGCCTTGTCCAGCAGCATCGCCCAGGACTACACGTGGAATGCAGCGCCGCTGATCGATGGCGCCGTCAGCGTCAATGCAGCGACGCAACGCATCAGCAATCCTGCCCGCCACGAAGACCACGTGGGCACGGTCGCCGAAGCGGGCCCAGCCGACGTGGAAACGGCGCTGGCCAGCGCCGCCGCCTACGCCATGGATTGGCAAACCACGGAACCTTTATTACGCGCACAAGCGCTGCAGCGTGCCGCCGACCTGTTCGAAGAACACCATGTCGAGCTGATGGCCCTGGCGATCCGCGAAGCCGGTAAATCCTTGCCGAACGCCATCGCTGAAATCCGCGAAGCGGTCGACTTCCTGCGCTACTATGCGGCCCAGGTCGAGCACGCACCCAACACCCTGGCGCTGGGCCCGGTCACCTGCATCAGCCCATGGAACTTCCCGCTGGCCATTTTCACCGGCCAGGTGGCTGCAGCCCTGGCCGCCGGCAACGTGGTGCTGGCCAAGCCGGCCGAGCAAACACCGCTGATCGCTTACCGCGCCGTGCAATTGCTGCACGCAGCAGGCGTACCGCAAGGCGCGCTGCAATTCCTGCCAGGCAGCGGTGAAGTGGTCGGCGCCGGCCTGTGCAACGATGCAAGAGTCAAAGGCGTGATTTTCACGGGGTCGACAGAAGTGGCGCAATTGATCAACCGCACCCTGGCTGCGCGCGCCGTGGCTGAGTCGGTGGATATTCCCCTGATCGCTGAAACCGGTGGCCAGAATGCCTTGATCGTCGATTCGTCCGCCTTGCCGGAACAAGTGGTGCAAGACGTGATGTCGTCCGCTTTTGACAGCGCCGGCCAGCGCTGCTCAGCCTTGCGCGTGTTGTTCCTGCAAGAAGAAATCGCCGACAAGACCATCAAGATGCTGAAAGGCGCGATGCAGGAATTGCGCGTCGGCAATCCTGATCGTCTGGCGACCGATATTGGTCCCGTCATCGATGCTGAAGCGCAAGGCAATCTGCTGGCGCACATCAACAAGATGAAAACCGTGGCCCTCGATCATTATTCGCTCGATCTGCCACCTGTCACGGGCACTTTTGTCGCGCCGACCGTGCTGGAAATCAAATCGCTGGGGCAATTGACGCAGGAAGTCTTTGGCCCCGTGCTGCACGTGATCCGCTACAAGCGCGCGGAGTTGCCGCAACTGCTGCAATCGATCAATGACAGCGGTTACGGCTTGACCCTGGGCATCCATACGCGCATCGATGAAACCATCGACTTCATTACCAGCCGCGCCCATGTGGGCAATATCTATGTGAACCGCAACATCGTGGGCGCCGTGGTCGGCGTGCAACCGTTTGGCGGCGAAGGCAAATCGGGCACCGGCCCGAAAGCCGGTGGTCCCTTGTACCTGAAACGTCTGCAACGCAATGCAGCACCAGGCGCGCAGCACCAGCGCCAGGCGTCCCCGGCACTTGATGCACTGACGGT
The DNA here is from genome assembly GCF_014200725.1 of Janthinobacterium silvisoli. GTDB lineage: Bacteria > Pseudomonadota > Gammaproteobacteria > Burkholderiales > Burkholderiaceae_D > Janthinobacterium. The sequence continues at coordinate 280,537 of NZ_JACHCL010000004.1, read as the reverse complement.
ATGGGCCAAGCAGCACGGCCAGGACAAGGTCATGCATCTGGCGCAGGAATACGCGCGCACCACATTGTTGGACAGCAGCATCGTCTTGCCTGGCCCGACGGGCGAGCGCAATACCCTGAGCTTTGCTGCGCGCGGCACGATTCTGTGCGCCGCCGTCAACACGGGCGTGCTGATGAATCAATTGGCTGCCGTGCTGGCGACGGGCAACCAGGCCCTGGTGCTGGCGCAATCAACCAGCCTGATTCCTGCCGATCTGCCGCCAGCGTTGAAAGACCGTATCCAGGTCATCAACAATATTGAGTCCGGAAAACATGATTTCCAGATCGCCATGATCGAACCGGTACTCGATAGCCAGCTCAAACCGCTGCTGGCGGCCCGTGATGGGGCGCTGGTGGGCACGATCGAGACGACCGAGGAGGGTGTCATCCCCCTGTGGCGTTTGGTCGCTGAGCGCGCGCTGTGCGTGAATACGACGGCGGCGGGTGGGAATGCCAGCTTGATGATGTTGAGTGTGTAAGCTTGTAGTTTCGTAAGGCAAAAGGGCAGAACCGATGGTTCTGCCCTTTTTTTATGCAAGTTTTAAAAGTCCCTCAAACGCTGGCACAGGTTGTTAATGACGCCAAACGCATAACGCGACGCCACCGTCTGCACAAAGCGCATGAAGTCGACCGCCGCCTCTTCATTGGCGTTGTCCGAGATCGTGCGCATGACGGTAAACGGCACACCCAGTTCAAAACAAACTTGCGCCACGGCGGCGCCTTCCATTTCAACGGCCAGCAAATCGGGCAGATCCTGCTTGAGTTGGCGCAAATGGGCCGCGCTACTGATGAACTGGTCGCCGCTGGCGATCATGCCGCGGTGCACTCTGGCTTGCTGCAAACCAAACTCCTCGATTTCCAGGACGCTGTCAGCGGGTTTTTCAGCCTGCTGGCGCAAAAAATGCTCGCTGGCAGCTGCCAGTGCGCTACTCAACGCCAGATCGCTGCCAAAGCGCTGTAAACCGGTCAAAGGCACTTCAAAGCGGGGAAACAAAGGGCTGGCATCCATATCGTGCTGCAACAACGATTCTGCCACCACGATATCGCCCACGTTTACTGTCAGATCTCCACTGCCGGCAACGCCTGTGAAGACAATGTGGGTAACTCCGTACTTTTCCACAAGGATAGAAGCTGTCATGGCAGCGGCAACCTTGCCTATACGCGATAGAACGCACACAGCGTCGATTTCCCACAGGGTTCCCAGGGTGTACTCACGCATGCCGTGCGAATGCCTTACAGGCCCTTGCATGGCTTCTATCAGCCCCTGCTGTTCTTCGTGCAGAGCACTAATGATGCCTAAACGCATTTTTTTGCTTGAATTCATTGCTGTTTTTTACTCGTATGGAAGTGAGAACGATCGTTTTGAAGACAGAAAACTGGGTGAAACAGCCGTGCAGCGTGGTTTTCCACCGTCCGTGCCTGTATAGATGTTTTAAATAAAGATGTATACATAAAAATAGTAGTGATAGTAAACGACCATTTTTCTGTGGATAACTAGGTATACCATCAAAAAATCATCGACTTAGGCCATAAAAAAGTCGCTGCATAAAGACTGTATCGATGGCGGCCATGTTTGGGATAAAAGTACGCGTGTGGACAAAAGACGAGTTTCCCCACATCTCATCCTGTGGATATGCAGGCAGTTATCCACATCAGCTATCAAAAAATCGCTTTTTTCATGCTTTGCCAGCAAATTTTGACGTGATTGAGGTGTTCAGTGTGGGGAAGCTTGCGTGCTGAGCAACGTTGACGGTCAGCGCTGACTACCTTGCGGCTAACTTGCATGGTTGGTTGTCGCCTGCCTGGGATTCCTGCTAAACAGTTTTGCAGTGAAACGTGATGCCGTCGTAGACGCTTTTTTTTTACGTTTTTTGCATGCCTGCTGAAAGTATCCCCGCAGTTCGCAGTTTTCGTATCGGTTTACAATAGATCTATATATAAAAATAGTAGTGATAGTAAACGCGGTTTTTTCTGTGGATAAGTCCTCTTTTTTCAACAAGATCAACTGTTTACGCGCAAAAAAAAGCGTGCATAATCGCTGTATCAGATCAGGATCAAAATTGTATAAAATACTGGCCTGCGCATAACTTCGTGTTTACGCACAAGTCATCCTGTGGATATCAAGCGACTTATCCACAAACCGTCTGAAATTCCCCTGTTTCCCCTACTTTTTCCTCACGCTGCTGGCTTGACTGTCTCCAGGCGGGACGGCTTCGCGCACAATTTCGTGCTGATCTTTTAAAAACGGTTATGTAACGGAGGGCCTGGTGTGTTGGCTCGACGATTTTTTGAGTCGTGGTTGGCGTGCTTTTTTTTCAAAGCAGGAGACTGTTTTTTTCTTGATGGCAGTACGGTGCATACGCTGAGCGTTGGAGCCAGGCAAAGCAGGCGATGTCGGGTTTACCCTAACAAGATCGTATACAAGAATAGTAATAGTAGTTAACGCTGCAAGCTTCTGTGGATAAGTACGGATTTATCCTTGTAAACAATCGCTTGGCTCGCGGATAAACGCTGAGTAAGCGTTGTATGGGAAAAGGATGGATTCTGAACAAAAAAAGTCATCCAAAAAATTTTTTTGTTTACGCACATTGTGTACTTGTGGATATCCATAGGCTTATCCACAGAAGAAGAGGGCGTTTTTTGGCATTTTTTACTGCTGTAAACGTCAGTTTTTAGTTGCTATCGAGGAAAATTAAGCTCGCCGTAGCTTGCGACTGGTGCTACTCTCGAGACGCTCACTTGTTGTTTAGTAGTAATGCATAGATGAATGAATACAGACTCTGATCGATAGCGGTGGGGAGACAGACCGCGCGATCCCTTCAAGGTATAGGAGCTTCATTGGAATCAGCAGGCGAATACGACTACATCATCGTTGGCGGCGGCACGGCTGGTTGCGTGTTGGCCAACCGGCTGACGCGCGATCAAAACGTCAGCGTTTTGCTGGTGGAAGCGGGAGGCAAGGACGATTACGTCTGGATCCACATTCCCGTTGGCTATCTGCATTGCATCGGCAATCCCCGCACCGACTGGCTGTATTCCACCGAAGCCGATGCCGGCCTGGGCGGACGCAGCCTGATTTATCCGCGCGGCAAGGTGCTGGGCGGCAGTTCTTCGATCAATGGCATGATTTATATGCGCGGCCAGGCCGGTGATTATGATCACTGGGCCGACTTGACGGACGATACGTCCTGGCGCTGGGAGCATGTCTTGCCGCTATTTAAGCAAAGCGAGGATTATTACGGTGGTCCTTCGGAAAACCATGGTGTTGGCGGTGAGTGGCGAGTGGAAAAACAGCGCTTGTCGTGGGATATCCTGAACGCGTTTCGCGACGCAGCGCAGCAAACCGGCATCCCGAAAACCAGCGATTTCAATGGTGGCGACAATAGCGGCTGCGCGTATTTTGACGTCAATCAGCGCCGCGGCATCCGCTGGAATACCTCGAAAGCGTTTTTGAAACCCGCGTCGCGCCGGCCCAATCTGACCATCATGACCGGCTGTCACGTGGAACGGTTGCTGTTTACCACCCTGGAAAACGGCCCTCGTTGCACGGGTATCGTGTTTACGGGCGGCGGCACCTTGTGGCAAGCCATGGCCAGGCGTGAAACCTTGCTGACCGCTGGCGCGATCGGCTCGCCGCAATTGCTGCAATTGTCCGGCATCGGCCCGGCTGACTTGCTGCGGCAGCATGGCATCGTGCCCGTGCGCGAGTCCGCCGGCGTGGGCGCCAATCTGCAAGACCATTTGCAGCTAAGGATGGTGTTCAAGGTGCAGGGCGTGAAAACCCTGAACCAGGTGGCCAGCCGCTGGCTGGGCAAGATGCAGATCGGCTTGCAATATGCGCTGTTCCAGAGCGGGCCCATGTCGATGGCGCCGTCGCAGCTGGGCGCGTTTGCCAAGTCCGACCCGGCGCAGGCCACGCCGAATTTGCAATATCATGTGCAGCCCTTGTCGCTCGATAAGTTCGGCGATCCCCTGCATGTCTTTCCTGCGTTCACGGCCAGCGTGTGCAATCTGCGGCCCACTTCACGCGGGCAAGTACGCATCCATAGTGCGGATAGTTACGCCGCGCCAAAAATTATCCCTAATTACCTGAGTACGCCGCAAGACTTGAAAGTGGCGGCCGACGCGCTGCGCCTGACGCGCAGCATCGTGGCCGCGCCCGCCTTGCACAAATTTGCGCCGCAAGAATATCTGCCGGGTGTGCAATATCAGACTGAGGAAGAATTGGCGCGAGCCGCCAGCCAGATCGGCACGACTATTTTTCATCCGGTCGGCACTTGCAGGATGGGCCTGGCCAGTGAGCCATCTTCCGTGGTCGACAGCCAGTTGCGCGTGATTGGCGTGGCCGGTTTGCGCGTGGTCGATGCGTCCATCATGCCTTACATTACCTCGGGCAATACCAATTCACCCACCGTGATGATCGCGGAAAAAGCGGCGGTAATGATACAGACGGCCTGGAAATAAACGCTCAAGTGGCGCTGTTTGCGCCAATCGGGGTTGTCAAAAAAGCCCGTAGTTATACTGTATTGTGCGCCAATTTTAAGTTGTGTATTATAAAAATGACTAGCTAGTACAATAACTAGGAGACACGATGCCAGACGTAATCTTGGAAACAAGAAGTTTGACCAAGGAATTCAAGGGATTCACCGCTGTCAGCGATGTCAATTTGAAAGTCGAGCGTGGCCATATCCACGCCTTGATCGGTCCCAATGGTGCTGGCAAGACGACCTGTTTCAACTTGCTCACCAAATTCCTGGTGCCCACTTCCGGACAGATTTTGTTCAACGGCAAAGACATCACGGCCGCCAAACCTGCCCAGATCGCCCGCATGGGCGTGATCCGTTCGTTTCAGATTTCCGCCGTGTTTCCCCATTTATCGGTCTTGCAGAATGTGCGCATCGGCTTGCAGCGCCAGCTGGGCACTTCCTTTCATTTCTGGCAGAGTGAACGGGTGCTGGACCGCCTCAATGAGCGGGCCATGGCCTTGCTGGCTGAAGTGGATTTGACGGAATTTGCCGACACCATCACGGTCGACATGCCTTACGGGCGCAAGCGGGCGCTGGAAATTGCCACCACTCTGGCGATGGAACCGGAAATGATGCTGCTCGATGAACCTACGCAAGGCATGGGCCATGAAGATGTGCACCGCGTCACGGAGCTGATCAAGAAGGTCTCGGCTGGCCGCACGATTCTGATGGTGGAACACAATATGAGCGTGGTGTCCGGCATCTGCGACAAGATTTCTGTATTGCAGCGGGGCGCCATGCTGGCCGAGGGCAGTTATGCCGACGTGTCGCGCAATCCGCTGGTGATGGAAGCGTATATGGGCACCACCCAGACCGAGCTGGAAGGGGCGCATTGATGACGACCGCCAAACAAACGCCCGCTTTGGAAATTTCGCAGCTGCACACCTGGTATGGCGAATCGCATATCTTGCATGACGTGAATCTGAAGGTGGAGCAGGGCGAGGTAGTGACTTTGCTGGGCCGCAATGGCGCCGGCCGCACCACCACCCTGCGCGCCATCATGGGATTGACGGGCGCCCGCACGGGCTCGATCAAAGTGCAGGGCGAAGAAGCGATCGGTTTGCCGACGCACAAAATCGCCCACCTGGGCATCGGTTATTGTCCGGAAGAGCGCGGCATTTTTTCCTCGCTGTCGACCGAGGAAAACCTGTTGCTGCCACCGGTGCTGGCCGGCAGCGAAAAGGGCATGTCGGTGGCGGAAATCTATGCCATGTTCCCCAACCTGCAAGAGCGCCGGCATAGCCAGGGCACGCGTTTGTCTGGCGGCGAACAGCAGATGCTGGCCGTGGCGCGCATCTTGCGCACGGGCGCGCGCTTGCTGTTGCTCGATGAAATTTCCGAAGGCCTGGCGCCCGTCATCGTGCAGGGCCTGGCGCGCATGATCACCACCCTGAAAGCCAAGGGCTACACCATCGTCATGGTGGAGCAGAATTTCCGGTTTGCCGCGCCGCTGGCAGACCGGTTTTATGTGATGGAGCACGGTCAGATCGTCGAGACTTTTGCTGCATCCGAACTGGAGGCCAAGATGCCGGTATTGACCGAGCTGCTCGGCGTGTAGTGCTGATTGTCATTGGTCGACGCTCAAGCGTCGGCCAGCCGTCGTTTAAATAGCCAACAATAATCCCTACGGAGACACTATGAAACGTAACGCTATCGCCATTGCCACCTCTGCCCTTTGCGCACTGGGTTTTTCCACCTTCGCCCACGCCCAGATTTCGGGCGACACCATCAAGATCGGTTTTATCTCGGATATGTCGGGCGTGTATTCCGACGTCGACGGCCTCGGTGGCGCCGAAGCCATCAAGATGGCGATCGCCGATGCCGGCGTCGTCATCGCCGGCAAGAAGGTGGAATTCATTTCCGCCGACCATCAGAACAAGGCCGATATCGCCGCCTCCAAGGCGCGCGAATGGTTTGACCAGCAAGGCGTCGATATGCTGATCGGCGGCACCAATTCCGGCGCCAGCCTGGCCATGGCCAAGGTGGCGGCGGAAAAGAAAAAGATTTTTATCGCCATCGGCGCCGGCTCCTCGCGCCTGACCAATGAAGAATGTACGCCCTACACCATCCACTACGCCTACGACACGGTAGCGCTGGCGCGCGGCACGGGCGGCACCATCGTCAAGCAGGGTGGCAAGAACTGGTATTTCATGACGGCCGACTACGCATTTGGCCACTCGCTGGAAAAAGACACGGCCGAAGTGGTGCAAAAGGCAGGCGGCAAGGTGCTGGGCAGTGTCAAGCATCCGCTGGGCGCTTCCGACTTTTCGTCCTTCCTGTTGCAGGCGCAGGCAGCCAAGCCACAAATCCTGGGCTTGGCCAATGCGGGCGGTGACGCCATCAACAGCATCAAGGCCGCCAATGAATTTGGCGTGACGAAAAACGTGAAACTGGCGGGCTTGCTGATTTTTATTAATGACATCCATTCCCTGGGCTTGAACCTGACGCAAGGCATGTACCTGACCGATGGCTGGTACTGGGATTTGAATCCGGAAACGCGCGCCTGGTCGAAACGCTATTTCGACAAGATGAAAAAAGAGCCGTCGATGCTGCAGGCCGCCGACTACTCGGCCGCCGCCAATTACCTGAAAGCCGTCAAGGCGACGGGTACCGACGATACCGAGAAGGTCATGGCCTACCTGAAAAAAACCAAAATCAACGACATGTTTACCAAGGATGGCGAGATCCGTCCCGATGGCCGCATGGTGCACGATATGTATCTGATGGAAGTGAAAAAACCGTCTGAATCGAAAGCGCCCTGGGATTACTACAAGGTGGTGGCCACCGTGCCTGGTTCGCAAGCTTATCTGACCAAGGCGGAATCGAAGTGTTCGCTGTGGAAGTAAGGCTGTAGCAACTGCCTGCCTCGCGCCGTCGCAACTGTCTGCGGTGGCGCGTTACCCTTCAGTCCGCACCGCGTACCCCGCGGTGCTTTTTATACTGTGCTGCCATGGAAATTTTCGGCGTTCCATTACAAGCGATGATGAGCCAGCTGCTGCTCGGTCTCGTCAACGGCTCGTTCTATGCCATGTTGTCTCTCGGTCTGGCCGTGATCTTCGGCTTGCTCAACGTCATTAATTTCTCGCACGGCGCCATGTATATGATGGGCGCCTTTTTAGCCTGGATGGGCCTCAGCTATTTCGATATCAGTTACTGGGCCATGCTGGTGATCGCCCCGCTGATCGTCGGCCTGTTCGGCATCGTGATCGAAAAAACCATGTTGCGCTGGTTGTATAAACTCGACCACCTGTATGGCTTGCTCTTGACCTTCGGCATCACTCTGATCATGGAAGGCGTGTTCCGCTCGTTTTATGGCGTCTCCGGCCAGCCGTATGCGGTGCCGGAATTGCTGTCGGGCGCGACCGACCTGGGCTTCATGATCTTGCCGAACTACCGCGCCTGGGTGGTGATCGCCTCCTTGTCTGTTTGCCTGGTGACCTGGTTCGTGATCGAAAAAACCAAGCTGGGCGCCTACCTGCGGGCCGGCACGGAAAACCCGAAACTGGTGGAAGCGTTCGGTATCAACGTGCCGTTGATGGTCACCCTGACGTTTGGCTTCGGCGTGGCGCTGGCCGGTTTTGCCGGCGTGCTGGCCGCGCCCATCATCCAGGTCTCGCCGCTGATGGGCTCGAACCTGATCATCGTCGTCTTCGCCGTGGTGGTGATCGGCGGCATGGGTTCCATCATGGGATCCATCCTGACGGGGCTGGCGCTGGGTGTGATCGAAGGCTTGACCCGCGTGTTTTATCCGGAAGGCTCGGCCACCGTGGTGTTCGTGGTGATGGTCATCGTGCTGCTGCTGCGTCCCGCCGGCCTGTTCGGCAAAGAAAAGTAATCCTCATCAGACATAGATTGGAGCACCGACGATGAACAAAAAGATAGGCTACGCAATCGCCCTGGCGCTGGCGCTGGCCGCACCGTTTTACGGTTATCCCGTTTTCCTGATGAAGTTGCTGTGCTTTGCCCTGTTTGCCTGCGCCTTCAATTTGCTGATCGGCTACACGGGCTTGCTGTCGTTTGGCCACGCCGCCTTCTTTGGCGGCGCTGGTTATGTAACGGGGTACGCGCTGCGTACCTGGGGCTGGCCGACGGAACTGGGCTTGCTGGCCGGCGTCGCTACCGGCGCCTTGCTGGGGCTGGTCATGGGCGCGCTGGCGATCCGCCGCCAGGGCATCTATTTCACCATGATCACCCTGGCGCTGGCGCAGATGGTGTACTTCCTTGCCTTGCGCTTGCCGTTCACGGGCGGCGAAGATGGCTTGCAGGGTGTTCCACGTGGAACCTTGTTCGGTACGCTGGACTTGGGCAAGGACATCACTTTGTATTATGTTGTCCTGGCCATCTTTGTCGCCGGTTTTGCCTTGATCGTGCGTACCATCCACTCGCCATTCGGCCAAGTCTTGAAAGCGATCAAGGAAAACGAACCGCGCGCCATCTCGCTGGGCTATGACGTCAACAAGTACAAGCTGATGGCGATTGTCCTGTCCGCTTCACTGGCGGCGCTGGCTGGCGCCACCAAGACCTTGGTGCTGGGCTTTGAAACCCTGACCGATGTGTACTGGGCCATGTCTGGCCTGGTGGTGCTGATGACCTTGGTTGGGGGCATGGGTACCCTGGCCGGTCCCATCATCGGCGCCGTGTTGATCATCGCGCTGGAAAACAAGCTCGGCGATTTCGGCACCTATCTGGCCACCCATACGGGTATCGAGTGGTTCGGCACCCTGGGTGAATCGGTGGGCATTGTTACCGGTATCATCTTCGTGATCTGCGTGCTGATGTTCCGGCGGGGCATAGTCGGCGAAGCGATTGCGCGCTTTGGCGGCAGGGGAGCCAACTCCGTCCCATGACTTAAACAGCGCCGGATTCGTCCGGCGTTTTTTATTGGCATGGGACGTGCGATTTTTAGCGTTGTTTCATTTCTGATGGAGAACAGCTATGCAAAAGACGTTGACCCTCGCAGGCCTGTGTACCTTGCTGGCAGCCTGCGGCAGCAACCATGCGCCGGAACAATTGAACCAGATGCCCAGTTACCTTGGGACGATCACGCGTACCGATTACGATGGCAAGAGCAATGATCTGCTGACGGCAGGCCTGGGCAAGACTGGGCTGGCGGCGGGCACGCCCGCGTATGTCGACCCAGAACAGCCGACGGCGCCGGAACTGCGCCGCAATGCCATTTATTCCAATTATCGCGCCGTACTCGATATCTCCATTAATAGCGGTTATGGCAGCCTGTACGGGCCGAACGTCGATGCGCAAGGTAAGGCTGGCAGCGGCGAAGGCTTGATTGCCGGCAGCGAATACCTCGCGTACGCCGACGATGGCACTGGCCGCAAGAATGTCACCTTGATGGTGCAGATACCGAACAGCTTCGATCCCCAGCGCGCCTGCATCGTCACCGGCACCTCGAGTGGATCGCGCGGCATTTATGGCGCCATCGGCAGCTCTGGAGAATGGGGCTTGAAAAATGGCTGCGCCGTGGCGTATGCCGACAAGGGTTCCGGCACCGGCCTGTACGTCTTCGAGGACGATAGCGTCAACCTGCAAAATGGTTTGCGTGCTGGCCGTGTTGCGGCGGGCAAGCAGGCCAACTTTGCGCCAGACCTCAGCGATGCGGACCGCAGCGCCTTTGCCAGCGCCTACCCGAACCGTGTCGCCTTCAAGCATGCGCATTCACAACAGAACCCGGAACAGGATTGGGGCAAGGTGACCTTGCAAGCGGTCGAGATGGCGTATTACGTGCTGAATGAACGCTACGGTGCGCTGGCGCACGATGGCGGCGGACACACCGTGCGCCTGCATCCGAGGAACACGATCACCATCGCTTCCAGTATTTCCAATGGTGGAGGCTCGGCCTTGCTGGCGGCGGAGCAGGATAGCAAAGGCTTGATCAGCGGCGTGGCCGTCAGCGAACCGCAAGTTCAGCCCGGGCCTTCAACGGCGTACAGCGTGCGGCAGGGCGGGGTGCCAGTTGCGACGCCGGGCCGTGCCCTGTTCGACTATGCCACGTACGCGGCGCTGTACCAGCCTTGCATCGCTTCCGTGGCAGGCGCCTCAGGACGTTGCACGGCGCTGGTGGCGAAAGGCTTGTTGACGGGGGCCGACCTGGTGGCGCAGCAAAATGATGCGAAGCGGCGCCTGCAAGCGTATGGCTGGCTGATCGACTCCGATCCCTTGCAGGCGGCGCACGCGGGCACGAATATATTGGTGGCAGTCACGTATGTCTATGCCTACGGGAAATTTTCCGTCACGGATCAAATTTGCGGTTTCAATTTTGCACAGACGGATGGCACGGGTAATCCTGCCGCTTTTAGCAGCCCCCAGAAGGCGGCCAGCTTTGCCGCGCAAAACGGCATCCTCGGCAATGTGCTGTATGAGAAATCCATCGGTGGCGCCAGGGTGTACACGGCCGGTGTATCGCCATCAAGCAATCTGGCCGACCAGTCACTCGATGGTTTCCTGTGCCTGCGCAGCCTGGCAACGGGTGTCGATGCCGTCAATGGCGCCAGGCTGGAAGGTAGCCTGGCCGGGCAAAGCGCGCGCGTCCGTGCCGGTATGGCGGAAGTGCAGGCCAGCGGCAAGCTGGGCGGCAAGCCAGCCATCATCGTGCATGGCCGCAGTGATACGCTGATACCCGTCAATCACGCTTCACGCGCTTATGTGGGTTGGAACGCGGTGGCCGAAGGCGCCAACAGCCAGCTGCGCTATATCGAGGTGACGAACGCCAACCACTTCGATTCTTTCAGCAACACCTTGCCCACCCTGATTGTGCCGCTGCACGTGTATTTCAATCGTGCGCTCGACGCCATGTACGGACACTTGCGCTCGGGTCTAAGCTTGCCGCCGTCGCAAGTGGTGCGCACGGTAACGCGGCCATATGCCAATACGCTCATTACGACGACCAACGTGCCGCCGATTTCCGCGGCGCCAACGCTGGGCAATGTGATACGGGTGACGGCTACAGTGGTGGATATACCGAACTGAACCTAAGGCATGAAGAAGTTATAGGTGGCCGTTTCACGTGGTCACTTATTCCCATGCCTCGCTTGGAATTGTTCCCAGTGCTTGAAAAATGGGTTTGGAAAACCAATAGCCCTGCATCAGGGAGATATCGCAGGCGGCCAGGAAATCACGTTCGGCACGGGTTTCTATGCCTTCTGCCAAGATACGAATACCGAGTTCACGGCCCAGGCTGGCAATTGCGCGCACGATAGCCTGGCGCGCTGGATGCGTGTCGATATCACGTACCAGGTCCATATCTATCTTGATGATGTCGGGCTGATACTCGGCCAGCAGGTTCAAGCCTGCATAACCGGCGCCAAAATCATCAATCGCCGTCTGGAAGCCAAAGCGGCGGTAGGCCCGAAAGATATCGACCAGGTGCGGCCGGTCGTGTACTTTTTCCCCTTCGGTTACTTCAAAGATGATTTTGTCGGTGGGGAAGTTGTGTTTGCGCGCGGCTTCCAGAGTGCTGCGGATGCATACTTCAGGCCGGTACACGGCATTGGGCAGGAAATTAATCGACAGATATCCTTGCATGCCGAGCTTGGCCGCACCCGCTACGGCTTTGACGCGGCATGCCTGGTCAAAGCGGTAGCGATTGTCATCATTGACCTGGGATAGCACGCTGGCCGCGCTTTCGCCGTTTGGCCCTCGCACCAGTGCTTCGTGTCCATAAATGCTGCGCGTTGCCAGGTTGACGATGGGTTGGTAGGCATATTCAAAGTCAAACGGTAACGGTGCGTTGTCATGGCATCCGGCGCAAGCGCCATACGGAAACGCGGTAGCGTCGAGCAAGATGGGCGGCTTGGAGGAATTCATGGCTAAAGTTTAGCAGCAAGGATAGCTTCTTCTGTCTGCTGTCTCACCATACGCCGCAAGGCGCATGGTTCCACGTGAAACATCTACTCCCATTCGAGGGCGCCTTTTTTCCATTCATAGGCGAGGCCGATGACCAGCACATTCAAGAACAGCATGACGGCCCAGAAACCCATCAGCCCCAACTCCTTCACATTGGCAGCCCAGGGCATCAGGAAGATCACTTCAATATCGAACAGGATGAACAGGATGGCGACCAGGTAAAAGCGGATATCGAACTTCATCCTGGCGTCGCCGAATGCTTCGAAACCACATTCATATTGCGACAGTTTCTGCGCATCCGGTTTATGTGGTCCCAGCAAGCGTCCCAGCAGCATGGGCACGATACCCACCAATGTACCAATCACGATAAACAGCAGAACAGGAAAATAGGCTTCGAGGAACATGCTTTAGTCCTTAGTGGGTGGAAGACAGTTTCATCAGTACGATGCCGCAGACGATAAGGATGGCGGCGCACACGCGCAGCGCGGTGAGTTGCTCGCCGAGCACGACGATGCCGACGATAAAGGCGCCAACGGCGCCGATGCCAGTCCAGATGGTGTAAGCCGTGCCAAGCGGTATCGAGCGCATGGCGAATGACAGCAAGCCGAAGCTGGCGATCATCATGACGAGGGTAATCAGGGTGGGGAGGGGTTTGCTGAAGCCTTCGGAGAGCTTCATCGAGTAAGCCCAAACGACTTCAAGAATGCCGGCAATAACTAAACAGATCCAGACCACGGGAAGCTCCTTGCAAGAGCGGGCCGTCCCGGTGCGTTCCCATGATGGGGGAGGCCGTCCTCCTGGTCATCGTTAGCGTGTGGTGAGAATACGCTTGTAAACGATGCAAGGATAGTAGCTGAAAAGAGGGGAGTTTGCCAGCATGTTCCACGTGGAACACAGGAATTGCGAGCAAGACGTTGTTACTGCTGAGTAAAAATTAAGCAAAAAATTGACCCTCGCAAGGTTGCGCTCGCAAAAAGACTCTATAATCGGAGCTCACACCTCGCATTTTTACCTGCATCTTTACTTGCTTCTCTATTTATACTCATGTTATTTCCTACAGAATTCGACGTCATCGTTGTCGGTGGTGGTCACGCCGGTACCGAAGCGGCCCTCGCTTCTGCCCGTATGGGGCAGAAAACGCTGTTGCTCACGCATAATATCGAGACCCTGGGCCAGATGTCGTGCAATCCCTCCATCGGTGGCATCGGCAAGGGCCATCTGGTCAAGGAGGTCGATGCCATGGGCGGCGCGATGGCGATTGCCACCGACGAGTCCGGCATCCAGTTCCGCATCCTGAACTCATCGAAAGGCCCGGCAGTTCGCGCCACGCGCGCCCAGGCCGACCGCATTTTATACAAGGCCGCCATCCGTACCCGCCTGGAAAACCAGCCCAATCTGTGGCTGTTCCAGCAGGCAGTCGATGATTTGATTGTCGAAGGCGACCGCGTGGTCGGCGCCGTCACGCAGATCGGCTTGAAGTTCCTGGCACGCGCCGTCGTCTTGACGGCCGGTACCTTCCTCGACGGCAAGATCCACGTGGGCTTGAATAATTACTCGGCTGGCCGCGCCGGCGACCCGCCTGCGCTGTCCTTGTCGGCCCGTTTGAAGGAATTGAAACTGCCGCAAGGCCGTTTGAAAACGGGTACGCCACCGCGTATCGATGGCCGCAGCATCGACTTTTCCGTGATGCAGGAGCAGCCGGGCGACCTCGATCCCGTGCCGGTGTTCTCGGTGATGGGCAACACGTCCATGCACCCGCGCCAGGTACCGTGCTGGGTCACGCACACGAATAGCCAGACGCACGACATCATCCGCGCCGGCCTGGACCGCAGCCCCATGTACACGGGCGTGATCGAAGGCGTGGGTCCCCGTTATTGCCCGTCGATCGAAGACAAGATACACCGCTTCTCGGGCAAGGAATCGCACCAGATTTTCCTCGAGCCGGAAGGCTTGACGACGCATGAATTCTATCCAAACGGCATCTCCACCAGCTTGCCGTTCGACGTGCAGATTGCCCTAGTGCAATCGATGAAAGGCATGGAAAACGCGCATATCCTGCGCCCTGGCTATGCCATCGAATACGATTATTTCGACCCGCGCGGCTTGAAAGCCTCGCTGGAAACCAAGGCCGTGGCAGGTTTGTTCTTTGCCGGCCAGATCAATGGCACCACCGGCTACGAAGAAGCGGCCGCACAAGGCATGCTGGCGGGCTTGAATGCAGCTTTGTTGACGCAGGACAAGGATGCCTGGGTACCGGGCCGCTCCGAGGCCTATCTGGGCGTGCTGGTCGATGATTTGATCACCCAGGGCGTGCAAGAGCCCTACCGCATGTTCACCAGCCGCGCCGAGTACCGTTTGAGCCTGCGTGAAGACAATGCCGACATGCGCTTGACGGAAATCGGCCGCGCGCTGGGCTGCGTGGGCGACGTCCAATGGCAGGCATTCGAGAAAAAACGCGAAGCGGTGGCGCTGGAACTGGAGCGTTTGCGCTCGACCTGGGTCAATCCGCGCATCCTGGCCGCAGCCGAATCGGAGCGCATCGTGGGCCAGGCAATCGAGCGCGAGTATTCCTTGGCTGACTTGCTGCGCCGTCCGAACGTGGCTTATGACACCCTGATGAGCATGACCGGTGTCGAAGGCCAGGCCCTGGCTGGTCCCGGCGTGGAAGACGCTGCCGTGCGCGAACAGGTGGAAATCCAGCTGAAATATGCCGGTTACATCGAGCGTCAGAGCAAGGAAATCGAGCGCCACGAACACTATGAAAACCTTGCTTTGCCCGAGGGTTTCAACTATCTGGACATCAGTGCGCTGTCGGTCGAAGTACGTCAAAAACTCGACAAGCAGCGTCCTGAAACCCTGGGCCAGGCATCGCGCATTTCCGGCGTGACGCCGGCAGCGATTTCGCTGTTGCTGGTCCACTTGAAAAAGCGCGGCTTCGGCGGCGCGCAAACGCAGACTTTAAAGGATGAGGTTGTTGAATGAAGCAGCAGTTTGACCGGGCCGCACTGGCCCCGATTTTGCATGAAGGTATCGCCGCGCTGGACTTGAATCTGAGCGCGGAACAGTCGGAAAAACTGCTCGATTACCTGGCCTTGCTGGCCAAGTGGAATAGCGTCTACAACCTGACATCGGTGCGCGATCCGATGCAGATGCTGACCTTGCACGTGCTCGATTCGCTGGCGGCCATTCCCGCCTTCGCCGATGCGAAAAACGTGCTCGACGTGGGTGCCGGTGGCGGCTTGCCGGGCATGGTGTTGGCGATTGCGCGGCCCGATGTGAAGGTGGCGATGATCGATACGGTGCACAAGAAAACGGCGTTTTTGACGCAAGTGAAAGCGGAATTGGGCTTGACCAACGTGACGGTGTACACGAAACGGGTGGAACAGCTGGAAGTGAAGCAAAAGTTTGACGTGATCACCTCGCGGGCGTTTGCTGACCTGTCCGACTTTGTCAACTGGTCGGGCCACGTTTTGGAAGAGGGCGGTCAATTCATCGCCTTGAAAGGGGTGGCACCGCCAGACGAGCGCGAGCGACTGCCAGCAGAGTGGAAAGTGACGGAATTACGGGCTATTCAGGTGCCAGGGCTAAATGCAGAGCGTCATCTGGTCTTTATAACAAGAGTTTGAAATTGAAAATTTAAACGGTATAAATCATATAAACAGTTTATAAGGTATAAATCATATAAACCGTATAAATAATTTATATCGTATAAACGAGATAAATAGTATAAATTGTTTCGGTCGGACGCCGGAGCGCAATCATGCAGTTTGCATCCTTTGCAGCGTGCATCCCTTTACAACTAGAAGATACATGGCCAAAATTTTTTGTGTAGCAAATCAAAAGGGTGGTGTTGGTAAAACCACAACAAGTGTCAACCTCTCCGCCGGCCTGGCCAAATTGAACCAGCGCGTGCTGCTGGTCGACCTCGACCCGCAAGGCAATGCGACCATGGGCGCCGGCATCAACAAGGCAGGCTTGCCGTCATCGACCTATGAAGTGATGCTGGGCGAATCCGATGTCAAAACGGCACGCCAGCGTTCGGAAGCAGGGCGCTTCGATGTCTTGCCGTCGAACCGCGAGCTGGCCGGCGCCGAAGTCGAGATGGTCGACCTGGACAACCGCGAACGCCGCCTGAAGGATGCGCTGGCCGAAGTCGATGGCGAATATGATTTCATTTTGATTGATTGCCCACCGGCATTGTCGATGCTGACCCTGAACGGCCTGTGCGCCGCGCATGGCGTGATCATCCCGATGCAGTGCGAGTACTACGCGCTGGAAGGGTTGTCTGACCTGGTCAACACGATTAAAAAAGTACACGCCAACCTGAACCCGGATTTGAAGATCATCGGCTTGCTGCGCGTGATGTTCGATCCACGCATGACATTATCGCAACAAGTGTCGGCCCAGCTGGAACAGCACTTTGGCGACAAGGTCTTCAAGACCATCATCCCGCGCAATGTGCGCCTGGCCGAAGCGCCATCGTACGGCCTGCCCGGCGTGACCTTCGACCCCAGCTCGAAAGGCGCGCAGGCCTATATCGCTTTCGGCGCTGAAATGGTTGAACGCATCAAACATATGTAAACAGTAGAGAGTGCATCGGTGAGGTAATTCGATGTAAGCGCTTACTTAAAAAAAGACAATTAGGACAGCATGGCTACGAAAAAACTAAAAGGACTGGGTCGCGGACTCGACGCGCTATTGGGCGGCGGCGGTGGCGACTTCGCCAGTCCCGAACACAATACGCCGAGCAACCTGCCGGTGTCACAAATGCAAGCCGGCAAATATCAGCCGCGCACACGCATGGACGAGGGCGCCCTGAATGAACTGGCTGCCTCGATCAAGGCGCAGGGTTTGATGCAACCTATCCTGGTGCGGCCGATCGGGCAAGACACTTTGAGTGGACTTGTTAAATATGAAATCATCGCCGGTGAACGCCGTTTCCGCGCGTCGCAACTGGCTGGCCTGACGGAAGTACCAGTACTGGTACGTGACGTCGATGACCTGGCGGCAGCGGCCATGGCGCTGATTGAAAACATCCAGCGCGAAGACTTGAACCCGCTGGAAGAAGCCCAGGGTATCCACCGCCTGATCACGGACTTCAGTTTTACCCATGAGCAAGCGGCCACCGCGGTCGGACGCTCGCGCAGCGCGGTCTCTAATCTGTTGCGTCTGATGAATCTGGCCGCGCCTGTGCAAACCATGCTGATGGCCGGCGATATCGACATGGGCCACGCGCGTGCCTTGTTGGCGGTCGATGCAGCCAGCCAGATCAATCTGGCCAATCAGGTGGTGGCCAAGCGGCTGTCCGTGCGCGAAACAGAAAAGCTGGTGACGCGCACCATCGAGGAAGCGGCCAATCCGGTCGAGCCACGGCAAAAAGAAAAGTCCGGTGATATTGCCCGCCTGGAAGAAGAGTTGTCCGATACCCTGGCCACGCCCGTGGTGTTCAAGATGGGTAATAAAGGACGCGGACAATTGGTGATCGATTTTGCCGACCTTGATGTCCTTGATGGAGTGTTAGCCCGCCTGCGCGGCTAGGCAGACCATTACGCATCTATATAGTTGTCACTAGTAATTAGTGGTAAGCAAGAAGGCGCCCTGATACAGAAAGGTGGTCTGGACTGCCAGGCAAGACTTTCCGCAGGCAAGTGGTGGTTTCTTGCTAACACGCCCCAAAGCCGCTGTACAAGCGGCTTTGTCATATATTGGTGCAAATGCCCGCGAATAGTCGATAAACCGTCTGTTTCACGCAGCAATTGCCCTGCTGCGGTGCGGCAACGTTTGACTCTATATATCAAAGCCAACTATAATCCCGTGTCTTTGCGTGTGTAGATTTTTCTGGGGACCTGGTAATTGAGTGATTCACAACAAAATATTGCCAAACCAGTCTACAAAGTAGTTGCCCTGCAACTAGCAATCGTTATCAGCTTTTCAACCGTTACCCTGTTTTTCGGTGGCAGTATCAAAGGCTGGTCCGCCGCATGCGGCGGCGCTATCGCAGTCATCGGCAGCCTGGTGTATGCCATGTTGGTCGCCAGCGGTTCCAGCGACGCCAACAAGGCATTCCGGGCGCATTTGCGCGCAGAAGTGGTGAAAATATTTATCACAGCGGTGCTGTTTATTACAGCACTGGTGTTGTTTCAGTCGGCCGCCTGGTTATGGCTGATCTTGGGTTTCGCGGTGGCAACCTTAGCATACTGGTTTTCATTGCTCGCTGTTTAATCATTGGTTTCGGGGTGTATGCCTTGAAACGACAAATCTAAATTCATTATGACCACAGAACACGCTATTGAAGCGGGCCATGCTGCCCCGGCTAACGCCACAGAATACATCAGCCATCACTTGTCCCACCTGAGAAGTGCCGACGGCACCATCAATCTGGATACGTTCTGGATTTCGGCCATTTTGGGTTTTGTATTCCTCGGTGTTTTCTACCTGGCATCGCGTCGCGCGACCGCTGGCGTGCCTGGCAAGCTGCAAAACTTCGTAGAAATGATCATGGAAATCGTGAATGACACTATTAATGGTGCCTTTCACGCGAAAAGCAAGATCATCGCGCCACTGGCCATCACTATTTTTGTGTGGGTCTGGTTGTTGAACGCGATGGACTTCCTGCCGGTTGACCTGTTGCCCAAGGTATTGAGCTGGTTTGGCGTGCATAAACTGCGTGCCGTACCGACCGCCGACGTGAATCACACCTTCGCCATGTCGTTCTCGGTGGTGCTGTGCATTATCGCTTTTTCGATCAAGGCCAAGGGCCTGGGCGGCTGGATCAAGGAACTGTTCACCGCGCCATTCCACGCAAACGGCGTGATCGGCATGATCGCCCTGGCGCCAGTCAATTTCCTGCTGCAAATGGTTGAGTTGGTTGCAAAACTGATCTCCCTGTCGCTGCGTCTGTTCGGCAATATGTATGCCGGCGAACTGATTTTCATCTTGATCGCGTTGTTGCCTTGGTGGGCACAGTGGGCGTTGGGTGGTCCATGGGCAATTTTCCATATCTTGATTGTAACTTTGCAAGCTTTTGTGTTTATGGCGTTGACGGTTGTGTATCTGAGCCTTGCGGTTGAGAAGCACTAACCATTAACTTTATATTTTGTTTTTTTAGTATCTTTCGTTTTTAAATTTAGGAGAATTTTATGCAAGCTCTGATCGCACAAGTACAAAGCATGACCGTTCTGGCAGCAGCAATCATCATCGGCCTGGCCGCAATCGGCACCGCTCTGGGCTTCGCTATCTTGGGTGGCAAATTCCTGGAAGCATCGGCACGTCAACCAGAACTGATGCCACAACTGCAAACCAAGCTGTTCGTTATCGCTGGTCTGCTGGATGCGATCTCGATGATCGGCGTTGGTGTTGCTCTGCTGTACACGTTCGCTAACCCGTTCCTGGCTGCTTTGACCGCTGCTGCTCAGTAATTCGCTCCAACCCTAGGAGAAACTTTTAGTTAGGAGCAAAGGTATGGACATCAATATGTCGCTCATCGGCCAGATGATCACCTTCGCGGTGTTGGTCTGGTTCTCGATGAAGTTCGTATTTCCAGCGCTGAACAATGCGCTGGATGAGCGTGCCAAACGAATCGCGGATGGATTGGCTGCGGCCGATCAAGGTCAGGCTTCGATGGCAGTCGCTGAAAAGCGTGCGCAAGAGGCATTGAACAGTGCACGTGAAGAAGCTTCGCAACGCGTTGCGGACGCTGAGAAGCGCGCGCAGCTGGTTGCTGAAGAGATCAAGCAAAATGCACAAGCTGAAGCTGCGCGTATCATTGCGCAAGCCCAGTCGGACGCCGAGCAGCAACTGTCGAAAGCACGCGAACAATTGCGCGCTCAGGTGGCTGACCTGGCTGTTAAAGGTGCAGAGCAGATCTTGAAGCGTGAAGTGAACGCTACGGCTCACGCCGAAATGTTGCAGCGTCTTGCTGTTGAGCTGTAATCATGGCAGAACTCGCAACCGTCGCCCGTCCCTACGCGGAAGCTTTGTTCCGCGTAGCCCAAGCTGGTAAGGAGTCAAGCAACCTCGCGGCGTGGTCCGAACTGGTGTCTGAATTGACACAGATCGGCAGCCACCCCGAGGTACAGGCGTACGCACGCAATCCGAAAGTTTCGGAAAGCGATGTCGTCGCCACCATCCTGTCGTTGTTGAAATCGCCGCTCAATGAGGAAGTAAAAAACTTCCTCACGTTGTTGATCGAAAATGGCCGCATTAGCCTGCTGCCGGAAATCGGCGCGCAATTCCATGTGTTGAAAAACAGCCTGGAAGGTGCGGCTGACGCCGAGATCACGAGCGCTTTCGATCTGAGCGAAGGCCAAACGGCCGAGCTGGTCGCAACGCTGGAAAAGAAATTCAGTCGTAAGCTCAACCCTGCCGTGACAGTAGATCCATCGCTGGTCGGCGGTGTACGCGTGGTTGTTGGTGACCAGGTGCTCGACACTTCGGTGCGCGCCAAGTTGCAGCAACTGCACGCTGCACTGGTGTCGTAAAACGCGCCGTGAAACGTGTCGAAAGACGCGCGCTTCGGCAGGCCAGCTTAGACAGACCCTTACCCCTCGCGCAAGCTGAGAGAAACACTTTTAGGAGTTAGTATGCAACTCAACCCATCTGAAATCAGCGAGTTGATCAAGAGCCGGATCCAAGGTCTTGACGGCGGCGCTGAAGTGCGTAACCAAGGCACGGTTATTTCCGTAGCCGACGGTATCTGCCGCATCCACGGTTTGTCGGACGTGATGCAAGGCGAGATGCTGGAATTCCCAGGCAATACCTTTGGCCTGGCCATGAACCTGGAGCGCGACTCCGTTGGTTCCGTGATTCTGGGTGCTTACGAGCACATCTCCGAAGGCGACACGGTGAAATGCACCGGCCGCATTCTGGAAGTGCCAGTTGGTCCTGAACTGCTGGGCCGCGTGGTCAACGCGCTGGGTCAGCCTATCGACGGCAAAGGCGCCATCGAAACCAAACTGACAGCTGCTATTGAAAAAATCGCTCCGGGCGTGATCGCCCGTGAGTCCGTTTCGCAACCTATGCAAACCGGCCTGAAGTCGATCGATGCGATGGTTCCAGTTGGCCGCGGCCAGCGCGAACTGATCATCGGCGACCGTCAAACCGGTAAGTCGGCTGTAGCGATTGATGCGATCATCAATCAAAAAGGCCAGGGCATGAAATGTATCTACGTCGCGATTGGCCAAAAAGCCTCGTCGATCAAGAACATCGTGCGCTCGCTGGAACAACACGGCGCGATGGAATACACCATCGTTGTTGCTGCTTCCGCTTCGGAATCGGCCGCCATGCAATACATCTCGCCGTACTCCGGTTGCGCCATGGGCGAATACTTCCGTGACCGCGGTGAAGATGCACTGATCGTCTATGATGATCTGTCGAAACAAGCTGTTGCTTATCGTCAAATCTCGCTGCTGCTGCGCCGTCCACCAGGTCGCGAAGCGTACCCAGGCGACGTGTTCTACCTGCACAGCCGCCTGCTGGAACGCGCAGCACGCGTGAACGCCGACTATGTCGAGAAGTTCACCGACGGCGCCGTCAAAGGCAAAACCGGTTCCCTGACGGCATTGCCGATCATTGAAACGCAAGCTGGCGACGTATCGGCCTTCGTTCCAACCAACGTGATTTCGATTACCGACGGTCAGATCTTCCTGGAAACCTCGCTGTTCAACGCCGGTATCCGTCCTGCAATTAACGCCGGTATTTCCGTATCGCGCGTCGGTGGCGCCGCCCAGACCAAGGTCATCAAAAACCTGTCCGGTGGTATCCGTACCGACTTGGCGCAATACCGTGAACTGGCCGCGTTTGCGCAGTTCGCATCCGACCTGGACGAATCGACCCGCAAGCAGCTGGACCGTGGTGCACGCGTAACGGAATTGCTGAAGCAAGCCCAATACTCGCCACTGTCGATCTCGCTGATGGCTGTATCGCTGTTCTCGGTGAACAAAGGCTTCATGGACGACGTGCCAGTCAAGCAAGTGCTGTCGTTCGAAGCTGGTGTCCACGCTTACATGAAGACCAAGCAAGCTGCTCTGCTGGCCAAGATCGAAGAAACCAAGCAACTCGACAAAGACAGCGAAGCAACTCTGTCGGCGGCCATTGCTGATTTCAAGAAATCCGGCGCATATTAAGCGGCCAGGCGGCGCCCACCTTGAGTGCGGCGCCGCCCTACGCGCAGAAGGAGTAAGGACTCATGGCATCAAGCAAAGAGATACGGGGCAAGATCAAGAGCGTAGAGAATACGAAGAAGATCACCAAGGCGATGGAAATGGTCGCCGCGTCCAAAATGCGCAAGGCGCAAGACCGGATGCGGGCCGCTCGTCCCTACAGTGACAAGATTCGGAATATCGCCGCCAATCTGGCGACCGCCAATCCGGAATACACGCACCCGTTCCTGGCAGCAGCCCAGGGTACGGAAGCCAAGGCAGTGGGTTTCATCGTTGTGACGACCGACAAGGGTCTGTGCGGCGGCATGAACACCAATATCTTGCGTCAGGTGACGTCCAAGTCGCGCGAGCTGGAAACAGCTGGCAACCGGGTTGAAGCAGTCGCTATCGGTAACAAGGGTTTGGGTTTTTTGAATCGCATCGGCGTCAAGGTCATCGCTCACGCGATCCAGACCGGCGACACGCCGCACCTGGATAAATTGATCGGACCTGTCAAGGTCATGCTCGAAGAGTTCCAGGCTGGCAAGCTCGATGCAGTTTATCTGTGCTACACCAAATTCATCAATACGATGAAGCAAGAGCCGGTTGTGGAGCAATTGCTGCCACTGCCAGAAGACAAGATGCAAGCCGACCAGGGTGCCCACGCGTGGGATTACATCTATGAGCCGGATGCACAAGCTGTCATCGATGAATTGCTGGAGCGCTATGTAGAAGCGCTGGTGTACCAGGCAGTCGCAGAAAATCTGGCGTCCGAGCAATCGGCACGGATGGTTGCGATGAAAGCTGCAAGCGACAACGCGGGTAGTGTGATCGGCGAATTGAAGCTGATCTACAACAAGACCCGCCAAGCTGCGATTACCAAAGAACTCTCCGAAATCGTCGCCGGTGCGGCTGCGGTTTAAACGAATTTAACTATATTGAAGGAACGAACATGGCTGATGGCAAAATCGTTCAGTGTATCGGCGCTGTGGTGGACGTTGAGTTTCCACGCAACGCGATGCCCAAGGTATTTGATGCCTTGAAAATGGCAGGCTCGGAACTGACCCTGGAAGTACAACAGCAGTTGGGCGACGGCATTGTCCGTACCATTGCACTCGGTTCGTCCGATGGCCTGCGTCGTGGCATGATGATTCAAAACACCGGCAAACCTATCATGGTGCCAGTCGGTAAAGCAACCCTGGGTCGCATCATGGACGTGCTGGGTAACCCGATCGACGAATGCGGCCCAGTGTCGCACGAGCAGATCGCGTCGATCCACCGCACCGCTCCTGCGTACGACGAACTGTCGCCATCGCAAGAACTGCTGGAAACCGGCATCAAGGTGATCGACCTGGTGTGCCCGTTTGCAAAAGGCGGTAAAGTTGGTCTGTTCGGCGGCGCTGGCGTAGGCAAGACCGTGAACATGATGGAATTGATTAATAACATCGCTAAAGCGCACAGCGGCGTGTCCGTGTTCGCTGGTGTGGGTGAGCGTACCCGTGAAGGTAACGACTTCTACCACGAGATGGCTGACGCGAAAGTGGTCGATCTGGAAAACCCGGAGAACTCCAAAGTAGCGATGGTGTACGGTCAGATGAATGAACCGCCAGGTAACCGTCTGCGCGTCGCGCTGACCGGCCTGACGATCGCTGAATCGTTCCGTGACGAAGGCAAAGACGTTCTGTTCTTCGTGGACAACATCTACCGCTTCACCCTGGCTGGTACCGAAGTATCGGCACTGCTGGGCCGTATGCCATCGGCTGTGGGTTACCAACCTACCCTGGCTGAAGAAATGGGCCGTCTGCAAGAGCGTATCACGTCGACCAAAACCGGCTCGATTACCTCGATCCAGGCCGTCTACGTTCCAGCCGATGATTACACCGATCCGTCGCCTGCTACCACGTTTGCTCACTTGGATTCGACCGTTGCGCTGTCGCGTGACATCGCTTCCCTGGGTATCTACCCAGCCGTGGATCCACTGGACTCGACCTCGCGTCAGCTCGATCCGCTGATCGTTGGTCAAGAGCACTATGACACCGCGCGTGCCGTGCAAACGACCCTGCAACGCTACAAGGAATTGCGCGACATTATCGCGATTCTGGGTATGGACGAGCTGGCACCGGAAGACAAACTGCTGGTAGCGCGTGCACGTAAGATGCAACGTTTCCTGTCGCAGCCATTCCACGTCGCTGAAGTGTTTACCGGCGCGCCTGGTAAATACGTTTCGCTCAAAGACACGATCAAGGGCTTCAAAATGATCGCTTCGGGCGAACTCGATCACCTGCCAGAACAAGCGTTCTACATGGTTGGCACGATCGAAGAAGCAATCGAAAAAGCCAAGAAACTTAACTAAGTTAGGTTTGGGCCTAACCCCGTCCTTGATTAGGGCGGGGTTCTTCAACCCGATAGGACAGACATGGCACACACAATTCACGTTGACGTGGTTTCCGCTGAAGAACTGATTTTTTCAGGCGAAGCAGAATTCGTCGCGTTGCCGGGTGAGCAGGGCGAGCTGGGTATCTACCCACGCCACACGCCTTTGATTACCCGCATCCGTCCGGGCGCGGTCCGCATCAAGGTAGTCGGCCAGGCTGAAGAAGAATTCGTCTTCGTTGCTGGCGGCCTGCTGGAAGTGCAGCCCGATACCGTGACCGTCCTGGCCGATACCGCGATCCGCGGTCACGACCTGGATGAAGCGAAAGCGCTGGAAGCGAAGAAGTTGGCGGAAGAAAATATCCACAACAAGGATTCGGGCATCGACTACGCGCAAGCGCAAGCTGAGCTGGCCAGTGCAATTGCACAGCTGGCAGCGATCCAGAAGCTGCGTCAGCATTAATTTGCAGACCAGCAGCAAATCCAAAAGGCAGCCTACGGGCTGCCTTTTTTTATGCGCCTGCCTTATCGCATCAGCTGCACATGCCGTAAGCCTTGCGCTCATCAAAATAGCGGTAGGTGAAGGTGCGCACCGGGTAGCGCTTGCCGCCGACCAGCATGTCGGGCATGGACAGGTCAAAACGCTGCGGCATCTGGCGCGGCAGTTGCAAGCGGATGCGCCACTGCGTCTCCTTGCTGTTGCCCACGGCGGCAAACATGATGGGCAGCTGTTCGATGACGTCGACGATTTCCGCCTTCTGGTTCATGCCGCGCTGGTAGATGGTCAGGATCTTGGCCGTTGCGAACGGTTCCTTGTGCGGCTCTTGCAGCAAAAAGGACAGACGCGTAAAGCTGGCCTGGGTACCGACGGGGAGCGTAAAGATCAATGCCAGTTCCGTGCCGCCTTCTTTCAGGTTGACGGGCGGCGTGGCGTAGATGCTGATACCGCGCGGCAGCTCGAAACGCGAGCCTTCCGTCCACGTTTTGCACTCGGGCGTCGTGGCCTGGTACAGGCTGGGCGCCGTGTAATCGTCGCAGGCAGAAACGAGCAGCAGCAGTGGCAGGGCGAGTAGAGCAGAGCGGCGCATGGCGATCACAGGTGGGGACAGGAGCCGACAGTGTAAGCGATCCACCGGCACGCTACCAGCACGGCTTGTCGTGTTGCGATGCAGCATAACGTTGCCCGATGTAGCCGGGCGCTGGCGTTATGGCAGCTATCCGGCATACCATCATGCTCATACGTGTCGCCTGACAGTGGTCTGAGGTCTGAGCGATGCGCCTCCCCACTTTGCAAAGGAAGCAGCATGAGTTCAATATTGGGTATCAGCGGCGATGCATACATTGACGGCAAGGCCGTGCGCGGCACGCAAGCGTCTTTCCAGGCGTTTGACCCGGCGCAGGGCGTGGAAATCGGGCCCGATTTTTATACGGTCGATAGCAGCCAGATCGACCAGGCCTGCCGCGCGGCGCAAGCTGCTTTCGATCCGTACCGCGCTACCAGCAACGCACAGCGGGCCGACTTCCTGGAAGCCATCGGTGCGCAGATACTGGCCTTGGGCGATGCATTGATCGTACGGGCCATGGCGGAAAGCGGCTTGCCGCGCGCGCGCCTGGAAGGGGAGCGGGGCCGCACGGTGGCTCAGCTAAAACTGTTTGCCGACTTGCTGCGTGAAGGTAAGTGGCAGGATATCCGCGTCGACCAGGCACTGCCTGAGCGCACGCCGCCGCGCCCTGAACTGCGGCTGCGCATGATAGGCCTGGGGCCGGTGGCCGTGTTCGGTGCAAGTAATTTTCCGCTGGCGTTTTCGGTGGCGGGTGGCGACACGGCGGCGGCACTGGCGGCCGGTTGCCCGGTGGTGGCCAAGGCCCATCCGGCCCATCCCGGTACCTCTGAACTGGTGGCCCGCGCCATCGTGCAAGCGGTGGCTGATTGTGGTTTGCCGGCTGGTGTCTTCAGCTTGCTGACGGGCGTGGGCAATGCGCTGGGGGGCGAGCTGGTGCGCCATCCCGCCATCCAGGCCGTCGGTTTTACCGGCTCGCGCCAGGGCGGCGTGGCCTTGATGGCGATTGCCGCCGCCCGCCCGCAGCCTATTCCCGTGTATGCGGAAATGAGCAGCATTAATCCCGTGTTCCTGCTGCCGCAGGCGCTGGCCGCGCGCGGTGAGTCGATTGCCGCCGGCCTGGCTGCCTCGTTGACCATGGGCGTGGGCCAGTTCTGTACCAATCCTGGCCTGGTACTCGGGCTGGCCGGCAGCCATTTCGAACATTTCAGTTTTAGTCTTGCCAAGGCATTGGGGGCGGCGCCGCCCGGCGTCATGCTGACGCCTGGTATCGCCGCCAACTACCAGCGCGGTGTGGCGCATCTGGCTAGCCAGGACGATGTGCGGGCCATGCTGGAACCGGTGGCATCCGATACTTGCAAGGCATTTCCGGCAGTGTTCCGCACAACGAGCGCAGCCTTTCTTGCCAGCGCCGCGCTGGCCGACGAAGTGTTCGGCCCCGTTACCTTGCTGGTCGAATGCGCGGACGTTGATGAGATGCTGACTATTGCGGAACAGCTGGAAGGGCAGTTGACGGCGACCCTGCAGATGGATGGCGGCGATCTGGAGGCTGCCCGCCGCCTGCTACCGGCGCTGGAGCGCAAGGTAGGCCGCATCCTCGCCAATGGTTATCCTACGGGCGTGGAAGTGGCCAGCGCCATGGTGCATGGCGGGCCGTATCCCGCCACCTCGGACGGCCGCAGTACCTCGGTAGGCACGGCGGCCATTTACCGCTTCCTGCGCCCTGTGTGCTACCAGAATTTTGATCTAGCCTTGCTGCCAGAGGCCTTGCGCGATAACGTGCCTGGATAATCCTGATACAGATGCAGGAAGAAGAAAAGGCGCTGCGGCGCCTTTTTTTCATGGCTAGCCCTTTGCTGCATTGCAATAAGAATAATCATCAAGCCTTTTGGTGATTTTCGTAATTGCAGTGCTCAAGGGCTGCGCGCAGAATCGGTTCCACCTCTTCCACAATGTCTTCGAGAGTCCAGCATGCAGCCGATTTCACCGTCCACCCTCCTGCCTGTCGATCTGCACGCCGCCGTACTGGTGGGCCGTATCTGGCGCGATGGTCCCTGCGTCATCGTTGTGCGCAACGGTGAAGTGATCGACATCACGCCAACAGTCGCCACGGTGTCGGGGCTGTTTGAAAGCAGCGATGCACTCGGTATCGCCCGCCATGCGCCAGGTGTTTCGCTGGGCCCGGTACAGGCGCTGCTGGAGCTAGCCTTGCAAGCGCCATATGATCAGCCCCTGTTATTGGCGCCATGCGACCTGCAAGCGATCAAGGCGTGCGGCGTGACGTTTGCCGTCAGCCTGCTTGAGCGCGTGATCGAAGAACAGGCAGGCGGCGATGCAGCCCGCGCCGCCAGCCTGCGCAGCGCGCTGCAAGACACCCTGGGCAGCGATTTGTCGGCCCTGCGCCCTGGCTCCGAGGCGGCGCAGCGTCTGAAGCAGCAATTGCAGCAGCAGGGCGCATGGTCGCAGTATATGGAAGTGGGCATCGGTCCCGATGCGGAAGTGTTCACCAAGGCGCAAGCCATGTCCTCGGTGGGCTGCGGCGCGCAAGTGGGCTTGCTGCCGAACTCCGTGTGGAACAACCCGGAGCCGGAGATCGTCCTGGCCGTCAACAGCCGTGGCGAGGTGCTGGGAGCGACCCTGGGCAACGATGTAAATTTGCGCGACATCGAAGGGCGCAGCGCGCTCTTGCTGGGTAAGGCCAAGGATAACAATGGCTCCTGCGCCATCGGCCCGTTCATCCGCCTGTTCGATGAAGACTTTACGCTCGATAGCGTGCGCCAGGCGGAAGTATCGCTGCTGATCGAAGGCGCGGATGACGGTTTTGTGCTGGAAGGCGCCAGCTTCATGCGCGAAATCAGCCGCGACCCGCTGGACCTGGTACGCCAGACGGCAGGTGATTATCACCAGTATCCCGATGGCTTCATGCTCTTCCTGGGCACCATGTTCTCGCCCGTGAAAGACCGCGACGTGCCAGGTGGTGGCTTTACGCACCACCTGGGCGACAGAGTCACCATCGCCAGCGCCAGGCTGGGTGCACTGGTCAACGAAGTGCAGCGCTGCGATGCGATTGCCCCGTGGACGTTTGGCGTGCGCGCCTTGTACCAAAGCCTGGCCCAGCGCGGCTTGCTCTGATCTGATTTAAAAATAAGAGAGA
This sequence comes from Janthinobacterium silvisoli, assembly GCF_014200725.1. Taxonomy (GTDB): domain Bacteria; phylum Pseudomonadota; class Gammaproteobacteria; order Burkholderiales; family Burkholderiaceae_D; genus Janthinobacterium. Next base: position 251,386 of record NZ_JACHCL010000004.1, on the reverse strand, counting down.
CTACCTTATGCAGCATGCAACCTATCCAAGCCTGGCCAACAAGCACGTCGTTATCACGGGCGGTGGCACCGGCATCGGCGTCGCCATCGTCGAAGCATTTGCGCGCCAGGGCGCCCAGGTTACCTTTCTCGATATCGCCAGCGAGGCTTCGCAGGCACTGGAAGCACAGTTGGCAGACCTGCCGCAGCCGCCGCGTTTTCGCTATTGCGACCTGACTGACCTCACAGCTCTGGTCGATACGTTTACCGACATTGAAAATACCAGCGGCGCAGCCGATATCCTCGTCAACAACGCCGCCAATGATGACCGCCACCAGCTGCAAAACGTGACGCCAGCCTATTGGGATGAACGCATCGCCGTGAACCTGCGCCATCAGTATTTTTGCGCCCAGGCCGTGGCACCTGCGATGCGGGCCAAACGCAGTGGCGTGATCCTCAACCTGGGGTCGATTTCCTGGCACCTGGCACAGGCGAACCTGTCGATCTACATGACAGCCAAGGCGGGCATCGAAGGTTTGACGCATGGACTGGCGCGCGATCTGGGCGCCGATGGCATCCGCGTCAACTGCATCATTCCCGGCGCCGTGCGCACGCCGCGCCAGGAGCGCTTGTGGCATACGCCGGAAGCGGAAGCCGTGATCCTGCAGGGTCAGTGTCTGCAAACACGGGTGGAACCACATGACGTGGCGGCGCTGGCGCTATTCCTCGCTTCGGATAACGCCGCCAAGTGCACGGGGCGCGAGTACTTTGTCGATGCAGGCTGGTACGGCGCATGAGCACCGCAAGCAAGCCAGTACGGCGCTTCCGCTCGCAGGACTGGTTCGATAATCCTGACCATATCGACATGACGGCGCTGTACCTGGAGCGCTTCATGAATTACGGGATCACGGCCGAGGAATTGCGTTCGGGCCGGCCCATCATCGGCATTGCGCAAAGCGGCAGCGACATCAGCCCCTGCAACCGCATCCACCTGGAATTGGCCAAGCGCGTGCGCGACGGCATCCGCGATGCGGGCGGCATCCCGATGGAATTCCCGCTGCACCCGATCTTTGAAAACTGTCGCCGCCCGACGGCGGCGCTGGACCGCAACCTGGCTTACCTGGGCCTGGTAGAAATCCTGCATGGCTATCCAATCGACGCCGTGGTGCTGACCACCGGCTGCGACAAGACCACGCCGGCGCAGCTGATGGCCGCTGCCACGGTCGACATCCCCGCCATCGTCCTGTCGGGTGGCCCCATGCTCGATGGCTGGATGGATGGCGAGTTGGTGGGGTCGGGTGCCGCCATCTGGAAGGGCCGCCGCCAGCTGGCCGCCGGCGCCATCGACAATGACAAATTCCTGCAGATTGCCGCCGCCTCGGCGCCCTCCGCCGGTCACTGCAACACCATGGGCACGGCGTCGACCATGAATGCACTGGCGGAAGCGCTGGGCATGTCGCTGACGGGCTGCTCGGCGATACCCGCACCCTACCGCGAACGGGGCCAGATCGCCTATGAAACGGGGCGCCGCATCGTCGCCCTGGCGCATGAAGACGTGCGGCCCTCACACATTTTGACGCGCGCCGCTTTTCTCGACGCGATCATCGTCAATGCCGCCATTGGCGGTTCGACCAATGCCCAGCCGCACCTGATGGCGATGGCTCGCCACGCGGGCGTGGAACTGCATTCGAGCGACTGGATGGCGCATGGTTACGATGTGCCGCTGCTGCTGAACATGCAGCCAGCCGGGAAATACCTGGGCGAGCGTTTCCACCGCGCTGGCGGCGTGCCGGCCGTGATGTGGGAATTGCAGCAGGCAGGCTTGCTGCATGCCGAACGCCTCACGGTCACGGGCCACAGCATGGCGGTCAATCTGGCGGGGCGTGAAAGTGCAGATCGCGAAATGATACGTCCGTTTAACGCTCCGCTGAAGGAAAAGGCGGGTTTTCTCGCGTTGCAGGGCAATCTGTTCGATTTCGCCATCATGAAAACCAGCGTGATCTCTGCCCGGTTCCGCGAACGCTACCTGTCGCGCCCCGGCAGCGAGGGCGTGTTTGAAGCGCGCGCCATCGTGTTTGACGGTTCTGCCGATTATCACGCGCGCATCAATGACCCGGCCCTGGCCATCGACGATAGCTGCATGCTGGTGATGCGCGGCGCCGGTCCCGTGGGCTGGCCCGGTTCGGCCGAGGTGGTCAATATGCAGCCGCCCGATGCACTGCTCAAGGCTGGCATACTGAACCTGCCGACCCTGGGCGATGGACGCCAGTCGGGTACCTCGGACAGCCCCTCGATTTTGAACGCCTCGCCAGAAAGCGCCGTGGGCGGCGGCCTGGCGCTGCTGCGCACGGGTGACATGATCCGCGTTGACCTGAACGCGGGCCGCTGCGACATGCTGGTCGACGCGCAGGAACTGGTCCGCCGTGCAGGAGAACTGCCACCACCGATCAATGACAGCGCGACGCCGTGGCAAGAGATATACCGCGCCAGCGTGGGTCAGCTGGAGACGGGTGCCTGCATGGAACTGGCCCTGAAATACCGCGCCGTGGGGCAGACGCTGCCACGCCATAACCATTGATGTAGGAAGCCGCAACACCTGTAGTGAAAAACGTCGTTAATAAAATCCAACAAGGAGACACGTAATGAACAAGATCATCAGTGCAGCCCTCATGACCGCCATGCTGGCGCTGGCCAGCAGCAGCGCCCTGGCCGACGCAAAAAATCCCAAGATCGGTTTTTCCATCGACGACCTGCGCGTGGAGCGCTGGACGCGCGACCGCGACTTCTTTATCGCCGCCGCCGAAAAGCAGGGCGCCAAGGTCTTCGTGCAGTCGGCCGACGCCAGCGAGCAGCGCCAGATCTCGCAAATTGAAAACCTGATTTCGCGCGGCGTGGACGTGCTGGTGATCGTGCCGTTCAATGCGACTGTGCTCAACAACACCGTCAAGGAAGCAAAAAAAGCCGGCATCAAGGTGCTGTCGTACGACCGCTTGATATTGAACGCCGATATCGACGCCTATATCTCCTTCGATAATGAGAAGGTAGGCGAGATGCAGGCCGAAGGCGTGGTCAAGCTGCAACCGAAGGGTAATTATTATCTGCTGGGCGGCGCACCGACCGACAACAACGCCAAGATGCTGCGCGAAGGGCAGATGAAAGTCTTGAAGCCGTATATCGACAAGGGCGATATCAAGATCGTGGGCCAGCAATGGGTGAAGGACTGGAGCGCTACCGAAGCCTTGTCCATCGTGGAAAACGCCTTGACGGCCAATAAAAACAAGATCGACGCCATCGTCGCCTCGAATGACGGCACGGCTGGCGGCGCCATCCAGGCTTTGGCTGCGCAAAAGCTGGCGGGCAAGGTACCGGTATCGGGCCAGGACGCTGACCTTGCGGCCGTCAAGCGCGTGATCGCCGGCACGCAGGCGATGACCGTCTACAAGCCATTGAAAACCATCGCCTCGGAAGCGGCCACCCTGGCCGTGCAACTGGCGCGCAATGAAAAACCTGCCTATAACTCCAGCTATGACAACGGCTTGAAAAAGGTCAGCACCGTGCTGTTGAAACCGACGCCTTTGACCAAGGCGAACGTGAATATTCTGGTGGATGATGGGTTTTATACCAAGGCTCAGTTGGGTAACTAAAAGCTGGGGTCAGACCCGTCGGGTCTGACCCCCGATTTCTGTTAATTCCAACGAGAGTGAGCATGTCTGACTATCTGCTTGAAATGAAAGGCATCGCCAAACAGTTTGGCGGTGTCCGCGCGCTTGATGGCATCGACCTGCAGGTGCGGGCCGGCGAGTGTATCGGCTTGTGCGGCGAGAATGGCGCCGGCAAGTCGACCTTGATGAAGGTGCTGTCCGGCGTTTATCCGCACGGTAGCTGGGATGGCGAAATCCTGTGGGAAGGCAAGCCGCTGCGGGCGCAGTCGATCCGCGACACGGAAAATGCCGGCATCATCATCATCCACCAGGAGCTGATGCTGGTACCGCAGCTGTCCGTGGCCGAAAATATCTTCATGGGCCGCGAAATTACCCTGCCTGGTGGGCGCATGCATTACGCAGCCATGTACAAGCGCGCCGACGAGCTGCTGCGTGAATTGAAGATACCGGAACTGAACGTGGCGCTGCCCGTGATGAATTACGGCGGCGGCCACCAGCAGCTGGTGGAAATCGCCAAGGCGCTCAACAAGAACGCGCGCCTGTTGATCCTCGATGAACCGTCGTCGTCGCTGACGGCGTCGGAAATCGCCGTATTGCTCGATATCCTGCGTGCCTTGAAGGCGCGTGGCGTCACCTGCATTTATATCTCGCACAAGCTCGACGAAGTGGCCGCCATCTGCGACACCATCGTCGTCATCCGCGACGGCAAGCATATCGCTACCACACCCATGGCACAGATGAATGTAGAGCGCATCATCGCGCAAATGGTGGGCCGTGAAATGAGCCAGCTGTATCCACAGCGCGGGCCGCATCCAGCCATCGGCGAGGTGCTGTTCGAGGCGCGCCACGTGACCTGTATCGATGCTGACAACCCGCAGCGCAAGCGGGTCGACGATGTGTCGTTCAGCTTGCGCAAGGGCGAGATCCTCGGTATCGCGGGCCTGGTCGGTGCGGGGCGCACGGAACTGGTTTCTGCCCTGTTTGGCGCTTATCAGGGGCCATGCCAGGCCGAAGTGTGGCTCGATGGCCAACGCATCGATACCTCGACGCCGCAAAAGGCGATTGCCAGGGGCCTGGCCATGGTGCCGGAAGACCGCAAGCACCACGGCATCGTGCCTGACCTCGATGTAGGGCAAAACATCACCCTGGCCGTGCTGGGACAATTTGCACACGCCACGCGCATTGATGGCGAAGCCGAACGGATGGCCGTGCGCGGTGAGATCGCACAGCTGGAATTAAAGGCGGCCAGCCCGACCTTGCCGATTACCAGTCTGTCTGGCGGCAACCAGCAAAAGGCCGTGCTGGCCAAGATGCTGCTGACACGTCCACGTGTGCTGATACTCGACGAACCGACGCGTGGCGTGGACGTGGGCGCCAAATATGAAATCTATAAATTGATGCTGGCGCTGGCAGACCAGGGCATGGCCATCATCATGGTGTCGTCGGAACTGGCAGAAGTGCTGGGCGTGTCCGACCGCGTGCTGGTGATGGGAGAAGGGCGGCTGCGCGGCGACTTTATCAACCATGGCCTGAGCCAGGAAACCGTGCTGGCGGCAGCGCTGGCCCAGCATCCGGCGCCCGGCGCCAACACTGCATACAAGGAATCCGCCGCATGAAAGCTATCAGCGTAAAACAGCTGTTCACCCAATACAAGATGCTGGCCCTGCTGATCGCCGTGGCGCTGATCTGGGCCTTTTTTTCGTGGAAGACGCAAGGCAGTTTTGTCACCCCGCGCAATCTGTCCAATCTGTTGCGCCAGATGTCCGTCACGGGCATCCTCGCCTGCGGCATGGTGCTGGTGATTATCGCCGGCGAGATCGACCTGTCGATCGGCTCTTTGCTGGGACTATTGGGCGGCATCGCCGCCGTGCTGGATGTGACTCAGCACTGGCCGCTGGCGCTGAACCTGGCGGCGGTGCTGGGCTGTGGCCTGGTGATCGGCCTGTTGAATGGCTACCTGACAGCGTATCGTGGCATACCGTCCTTTATCGTCGGGCTGGGCGGCATGCTGGCGTATCGCGGCATTTTGCTGGGCATCACGGGCGGCATCACGATTGCGCCCGTCTCTGATCCGCTGGTCTACCTGGGCCAGGGTTATCTGCCCGCCTTGCCCGGCATAGCACTCGGCATAGTCCTGTTCTTGCTGGCTGCGTTCCTGACGTGGCGGCAGCGCGCCAGCCGCGCCCAGCATGGCTTGCAGCAGACGGCAGCATGGGTGGATGGTTTGCGCGTGATCGTCATTGGCGCCGTGCTGTATGCCTTCGTGCAGACTTTGAATGATTATGAAGGCATCCCCCTGCCCGTGCTGCTCTTGTTGGCGCTGCTGGGCCTATTCAGCTACATCACCAGCCAGACCGTGTTTGGCCGCCGCATCTACGCCGTGGGCAGTAATATGGAGGCGACGCGCCTGTCGGGCATCAACGTCAAGGCCGTCAAGCTATGGATCTTCGGCATCATGGGCCTGATGTGCGCACTGGCGGGCCTGATCAACACGGGCCGCCTGGCGGCCGGTTCGCCGTCGGCCGGTACCTTCAGCGAGTTGGACGCCATCGCTGCCTGCTTCATCGGCGGCACCTCGATGCGGGGCGGTTCGGGCACCGTGTACGGCGCGCTGATCGGCGCGTTGGTGATGGCCAGCCTCGATAATGGCATGTCCATGCTGGACGTGGATACTTACTGGCAGATGATCGTAAAAGGCAGTATCCTCACCCTGGCAGTATGGGTAGACGTAAGTACACGTTCTGCACGCCGATAGCCCTGAAAAAACTGGCACGGAGGAGACACCATGAAGATGCCGACTGCGCATCGGATTGCGCTGCTGTTTAACGGGAATAAGATTTATGACCGCGATATCATCGCGGGCATTGCCGCTTATCTGAACACCACGCGCGTGTCGTGGGACTTGTTCCTGGAAGAGGATTTTCGCTGCCGCCTGCCCGGCATTGAACGCTGGCAGGGCGACGGCATCATCGCTGATTTCGACGATCCAGCCGTGTGCGCTGCCCTGGCGCACAGCCATGTTCCCGTGGTGGCGGTGGGCGGCTCGTATGCGCGCGATGAAGATTATCCGGCCGGCATACCCTACGTGGCCACCGATAACTTCAAGATCGTCAAACTGGCTTACGACCACCTGGTGGAAGCGGGGTTGACGCGCTTCGCCTGTTTCAGCCTGCCTGAGGCTGCTATCAACCGCTGGGCACAAGAGCGTGAAACGGCTTTTTGCGCCCTGATGGAGCGCGACCATATGCGCGCCGATGTCTATCGTGGCCTGGCCACCAGCGCTCCCTCATGGGATGAAGCGGTGGAACAGCAAATCGCCTGGCTCAATAGCCTGGAAAAACCGGTTGGTATCATCGCGGTCAGCGATGCGCGTGCGCGCCAGTTGCTGCAGGCGTGCATGCATGCGGGGATCGCCGTGCCGGAACAGGTGGCACTGATCGGTATCGACAATGACCCGCTGGCGCGCATGCTGACGCGTATTCCCTTAAGTTCCGTGATCCAGGGTACAGAGGAAATGGGCCGCACCGCTGCCCATTTGCTGCACCAGATGCTCAATGGCATGCGCCTGCCCGCCACCCGCATCCTGGTGCCGCCGGCCGGTTTGAACGTGCTGGCCTCTACCCGCCATCAACCGTTCCAGCATCCGCAGGTGATGCAGGCGCGCCATTTCATCCGCCAGTACGCCTGCCAGGGCATCAAGACGGAACAGGTGGCCGACTACGTGGGCGTATCGCGCTCTTCGCTGGAAGCGCATTTCCGCCATGAGCTGGGGCGCAGCGTGCATGATGAAATCCTGCACTTCAAGCTCGATGCAGCCAAAACCCTTCTAGTGCGCGAACCGGGCCAGGTGGCGGAGGTGGCCGTGCGCTGCGGCTTTACCACGGTGCAGTATATGCATGCCGTGTTCAAGCGCGAACTCGGTTGTACGCCGCGCGAATTCCAGCAGCGCAGCCGGCTGGCGACCACCCCTGGGCCGGCTGCATGATGCAGGCAGAGGTGGATCTCGTCCACACGCTGCGCAATGGGCGCGGCATGCGCGTGACCATCAGCGCACGCGATGCCAGCTTGCTGTCCTGGTGGGCGCCTGACCGCTATGGCCGCATGGCCGATGTGCTGGCCGTTCCCATGCGGGCAAGCTTGCCGATGGACTGCTTATGCGATGTAGTATCCGATACCAGTTTGTTACTGCGCCTGCAGCGCGATGGCGTGGCCGAGCGCTTGCGTTACCGTCTCGATGACGAAGGCTGCCTGCATATCGATTACGAGGCGACAGCCCTGAACCGTGCGCGCATCACCTTGCCTGTACCCGCGTTCAACCTGCGCGGCCACGAGATCAGTGTGGGTGACCATATACTGAGCCTGTCCGCCGACCGTTATTTTCCCTGCAAAGCTGCTGGAACTATGCCGCTCGATGTGGCGGGCACCGCTTTTGATTTTCGCCAGCCTGCTCCCATCGCCGCACGGCTGGCATGGCCCGGCACCCGCTGCGCCGCTGGTCTTGATCATGTATTTTGCCTGGCCAGGATTGGCGAACTGCGCGAAGTTGTAAAAATAGTCGACCCGGCATCTGGCAGGGTGCTACGCTTTTTCAGCTGCGGACGGCAACTGCATGTGCAGACCGATGCCAGCCGCTTTTTCCTGGCGCCGGCGGCACTGGACTTGCTGCCTGGCCATACCGTACGGCAAACGCTGGTCTACCGCCTGGGCGTGGCCGATATCGATGCCTTGGGCATCAGCGAAAAAATCAATCAGGAGACATGATGGAAATACAAGCCGAATTGCTGGTCGATGCACGCAATATCCTGGGCGAGGGCGTGCGCTGGTGCGAACGCAGTGGCCGCGTTTTCTGGACCAATATCGAAGGCCGCCAGCTGCATGCGCTGGTGCTGGCCACGGGTGAGCGCCAGCACTGGGATATGCCGGAACGGCTGGCCTGTTTTAGCTTGACGGACAACGATGATGTACTGTTGCTGGGACTGGCCACGCAACTGGCATGGTTCCAGCTGCATAACGGGCTCGTGACACCCTTACACGCGGTGGAGGCTGGCCTACCCATGACCCGCGTCAACGATGGTCGCTGTGACCGCCAGGGACGCTTTGTATTCGGTACCCTGGATGAACGCTCCAGCCGCGAAGCCATCGGCAGCTTTTACCGCTTGAATCTGGACCTGAGCCTGGAGCGCCTGCCGCTGCCGCCCGTTGCCATTTCAAACAGCATCTGCTTCAGCGTCGATGGCACGGCCATGTATTTTTGCGATTCGCTGAAAAAGGCGATTTACCGCTGGGACGATTACCTGGGTGGTGACGCCCGCCAGGTGCGTGTGTTTGCCGTACTCGACGCCGGCCCTGGCGCGGCCGATGGCGCCACCATCGATGCACATGATCAGTTGTGGAGTGCACAGTGGGGCGCCAGCCGCGTGGTGCGCTACGCGCCTGACGGCAGCATCGAGCGTAGCGTCAGCCTGCCCGTATCGCAGCCCAGCTGCGTGAGCCTGGGCGGGCCGCAGTACGATGAATTATTTATCACCACGGCGCAGGAAAACCTCAAGCCGGCTCAACTGGCAATCGAACCACTGGCTGGTGGCCTGTTCCGCGCACGCCAGCCTGGTGTGCGCGGTTTGCCTGAAGTGCGCTTTGGCGCGGCATTCACTTGCAATGCCTAAAAAACCGTAGCGAGCGGAAGGTAGAGGTGGTCGAGAAGCGCAACCGTACTAGGTACGGGGCCGCCGAGGCGGTGAGCATCGCAGACCGCCTATACCGACGCGCAGTAGGTTTTTATTTATTTTTGTTGATCACATCGATAAACACGGCTGCCAGCAAGACCAGACCCTTGATCACTTGCTGGTAATCGATGCCGATGCCCATGATGGACATGCCGTTATTCATCACGCCCATGATGAAGGCGCCGATCACGGCCCCCATCACCTTGCCGACGCCACCCGACGCCGATGCGCCGCCGATAAAGCAGGCGGCGATCACGTCCAGTTCAAAACCGGTACCGGCCTTGGGCGTGGCGGTGTTCAGGCGGGCAGCGAAGATCAGGCCAGCCAGCGCGGCCAGCATGCCCATATTGACGAAGGTGTAGAAGCTGACCCGTTCAGTCTTGATGCCAGACAGGCGTGCCGCTTTTTCATTGCCGCCGACGGCGTACACGCGCCGTCCCAGCACGGTGCGGTTGGTAACAAAGGTGTAGGCGACGATCAGCACCGACATCACCGCCAGCACATTCGGAAAACCCCGGTAGGAAGCCAGCAAATAACTGAAGTACACCATCACGGCGGCGAACACGCCATTCTTGAGCAGGAAAAAAGCGCGCGGTTCGTTTTCCATGCCGTGCCTGAGCTGCTTGGCGCGGCTGCGCAGCGAAGTAAAGATCAGGGCTGCGGCAGCGGCCACGCCCAGCAGCAGCGACAGGCCGCGCAGGTTTTGGCCGCCGAAAGGGTCAGGCAAAAAGCCGGAACTGAGCATCTGGAAGCCGGGTGGGAAAGGGCCGACCGACTGACCCGCCAGCAGTGCCAGCGTCAAGCCCTTGAACACCAGCATGCCAGCCAGGGTGACGATGAAGGAGGGGATGCGGAAGAAAGCCACGAAATACCCTTGCGCGCCGCCGATGATGGCGCCGGCAAGCAGGCAAATCACGCTGGCGGCGACAAAATTCATCTCGTAATTGACAATCAGTACGGCCGCCAGCGCGCCGACAAAGCCGACCACCGAGCCTACCGATAAATCGATATGGCCAGCCACGATCACCATCAGCATGCCCAGCGCCATGATGACGATATAGCTGTTTTGCAGTACCAGGTTGGTCAGGTTCAGCGGCTGCATCAGGGTGCCCTCGGTCATGTACTCGAAAAAGCCCATGATGACGATCAGCGACAGCAGCATGCCGTAGTCGCGCATATTGTTTTTCAAGAAGCCGGTATAGCTGCGCGCGGGCGTTGCTGTTTCGGGAGCGGGCGTGATCGGCGCGCTGGTGATGTTAGTGTCCATTACTATTGTCTCCGTGTGTGACGATGGCGCGCATGATTTTTTCCTGCGTCGCTTCGGCCGCGCTCAGTTCAGCGGCGAACCTGCCTTCATTCATGACATAAATCCGGTCGCACATGCCCAGCAACTCCGGCATTTCCGATGAAATCATGACGATGCATTTACCTTCGGCGGCCAGTTCATTAATGATGCTGTAGATTTCATACTTGGCACCCACATCGATGCCGCGGCTAGGCTCGTCGAGTATCAAGATGTCGGGCCGCGAAAACAGCCATTTGGCCAGCACCACTTTTTGCTGGTTGCCGCCGGACAGATTGACGACTTTTTGCAGGATGCTGGAGCAGCGGATTTTCAGCTTGCGGCGAAATTCCTCGGCCACGCCAAATTCGCGTGCCTCATCGATCACCAGATGGTGCGACACCGCGCCCAGGTTAGCCAGGCTGGTGTTTTTCTTGATGTCTTCTTCCAGGATCAAGCCCAGTCCCTTGCGGTCTTCCGTGACGTAGGCCAGGCCGTGAGTAATCGCCTTGCCGATCGAACTGACATCGATTTCCACGCCGTTTTTCAATACCGTGCCGCTGATGCGCTGGCCGTAAGAACGGCCGAAAATGCTCATCGCCAGCTCGGTGCGGCCGGAACCCATCAAGCCGGCGATGCCGATCACTTCGCCTTTTTTTGCATGCAGATTGATGCCCTTGATGATGGCGCGGTCGGCATGCTCCGGGTGGAATACGCGCCAGTCGCGCACCTCGAAGATGGTATCGCCGATGGCTGGGGTGCGCGGTGGATAACGGTCGGCCATTTCACGCCCGACCATTTTTTCGATGATGCGGTCTTCGCTGACCGGCCCCGCGCGGCAATCAAAACTGTCGACCGTATTGCCGTCGCGCAGCACCGTAATCGCATCGGCGACGCGCGAAATTTCATTCAGTTTGTGTGAAATCAGGATGGAGGCGATGCCTTGCTGCTTCAAGCCCAGTAACAGGGTCAGTAGCGCATCGCTATCGCTTTCATTCAGGCTGGCGGTAGGTTCGTCGAGGATCAGGAGCTTGACGTCCTTGCACAGCGCTTTGGCGATTTCAATCAATTGCTGCTTGCCGACGCCCAGTTTGTTGACCAGGGTATCGGGCGACTCTTTCAAGCCTACCTTATGCAGCAATTCACGGGTCTTCGCTTGCGCGTATTCCCAGTCGATGACGCCATTTCTGGCTGGCTCGTTACCGAGAAAAATATTTTCCGCGATCGATAGCAGCGGCACCAGGGCCAGCTCCTGATGAATGATGATGATGCCGATTTCTTCGCTATCCTTGATGCCGCGAAATTGCCGGGTCTGGCCCTGGTAATCGATGTCGCCACTATAGCTGCCGTGGCCATACACGCCGCTCAGCACTTTCATCAGGGTGGATTTGCCGGCGCCATTTTCGCCAACGATGGCGTGGATTTCGCCGCTGCGTACCTGCAGATTGACGTTGTCGAGCGCAACCACGCCCGGAAACGTCTTCCGTATCCCGCGCATTTCCAGGATAGTGTTCGTCATATAAACCTCTCTGGCAAGGTGGGGCATCAGGGATGACGCCACACCTTGCTGCACCTTTCATGACGTCTCGCAAAACCGTAGCGAGCGGCCCGAGTTTCTGACCGAGAAGCGCAGCTGTGCGGATGCACAGTGAGCATCGGAGGTCGGAAAATCGCGTCGCGCAGTAGGTTTGGCGAGATGTCTTTTATTTGACTTGCGCTTCGGTGTAATAGCCGCTGCCCGTAACTAATACCTGCTTCCAGTTCGCCTTGTCGACGATGACCGGTTTCAGCAGATAGGAAGGCACGACCTTGACGCCATTGTTATAGGTCTTGGTGTCGTTGACGGTCGGTGTTTTACCGCTCAACATGGCGTCGACCATATTGGCTGTGACTTTCGCCAGCTCGCGCGTGTCCTTGAACACGGTGGAAGCCTGTTCGCCCCGGATGATCGATTTGACCGAAGGGATTTCCGCATCCTGGCCGGTGACGACAGGGAAGGGCTGTTGCGGCGTGCCGTAGCCGACGCCTTTCAGCGACGACAGAATACCGATGCTCAAGCCGTCGTACGGCGACAGCACGGCATCGACGCGGGCGTTGCCGTAATAGGCGCTGAGCAGATTATCCATGCGCGCCTGCGCCACTGCGCCATCCCAGCGCAGGGTGGCGACTTTGTCCATGCCCATCTGCTTCGAGCGCACCACCAGCTTGCCCTTGTCGATATACGGTTTCAAGACCGACATGGCGCCGTTGTAAAAGAAGTGGGCATTGTTATCGTCGGCCGAACCGCCAAACAATTCAATATTGAACGGACCCTTGCCTTCCTTCAGATGCAGCGCGCTTTCGATGTAGCCTGCCTGCAGCACGCCAACCTGGAAGTTGTCGAAGGTGGCGTAATAATCGATGTTCGCCGTGCCGCGTATCAGGCGGTCATAGGAAATCACCTTGATGCCCTTGTCGGCCGCTTTTTTCAGTACGTCAGAGAGGGTGGTGCCATCGATCGCCGCGATCACCAGCACCTTGGCGCCCTTGGTGATCATGTTTTCCACTTGCGCCAGCTGGTTGGGAATATCGTCGTCGGCGAATTGCAGGTCGGTCTTGTAGCCGCGTTCCTTGAATACCTTGACCATATTGTCGCCATCTGCGATCCAGCGCATCGACGATTTGGTCGGCATTGAAATACCGATCGCGCCCTTGTCGGCGGCGCTGGCCAGCGGTGCGATTGCCATGCCGGCCAATACCAGGCTGCCGATCAGCATTTTCATGGTTGTTTTCATTTCAGGTCTCCACCTTCTCTGATTGTTGGTTTGGATGCTGCTGTCAGTCGCGTCCTCTGCGGGACGGCTCCACACTGTCGTCGGGCCACGCGATGGCTGATACTAAATTGTCCACAGATATCTTTCTAATGACTTTTAAACGTTATCAGATATCGAAACAGGTATCAGCCGGGCGATCACGGCCATAACTACCCCAGCGTAACCCTCATGGGCACTTTCAGGTCAAAAAGACGGCATATTGATATCGTATTGAATATCGAATACCAATAAAAATTGATTAGAAAGATATCAATAGACACTTTATATTCTGGCCATTGCCTGGCTTGTGACAGCGCAGCAGCATCGAACAGCAAAAAACAGCAGAGGAAGCATCAGCATGTCTGAAAAGAAAAAAGTCGAGCTGCGCTCGGCGCAGTGGTTTGGCACGCAAGACAAGAACGGTTTCATGTACCGCAGCTGGATGAAAAACCAGGGCATCCCCGACCATGAATTCCAGGGCAAACCCATCATCGGCATTTGCAATACCTGGTCCGAACTGACGCCATGTAATGCCCACTTTCGCAAGCTGGCCGAACACGTCAAGCGAGGCATACTGGAAGCGGGAGGTTTCCCGGTCGAGTTTCCAGTGTTTTCCAACGGCGAATCGAATCTGCGGCCGACTGCGATGCTGACCCGTAACCTGGCTTCCATGGATGTGGAGGAATCGATACGCGGCAACCCCATGGATGCGGTGGTGCTGCTGGTGGGCTGCGACAAGACCACGCCGGCGCTGCTGATGGGCGCTGCCAGCTGCGACATCCCCACCATCGTGGTTTCTGGCGGGCCTATGTTGAACGGCAAGCTCGATGGCAAGGACATCGGCTCCGGCACGGCCGTGTGGCAATTGCACGAAGCCGTGAAGGCAGGTTCCATCACCATGCACCAGTTCATGGCAGCCGAATCGGGCATGTCGCGCTCGGCCGGCACCTGCAACACCATGGGCACGGCATCGACCATGGCCTGCATGGCCGAAGCGCTGGGCACCTCGCTGCCGCACAATGCGGCGATTCCGGCAGTCGATTCGCGGCGCTACGTCCTGGCCCATATGTCGGGCATACGCATCGTGGAAATGGTGTGGGAAGACTTGCGCCTGTCGAAAGTGCTGACCCGCGCAGCGTTTGAAAACGCGATCCGCGTCAACGCCGCCATCGGCGGTTCGACCAATGCCGTGATCCATCTGAAAGCAATAGCCGGGCGCATCGGCGTGCCGCTGGAACTCGAAGACTGGACCACTATCGGCAAGGGTACGCCGACCATCGTCGACCTGCTGCCCTCGGGTCGCTTCCTGATGGAAGAATTTTATTATGCGGGCGGCTTGCCTGGCGTGATACGCCGTCTTGGCGAAGGCGGCCTGGTGCCGCACAAGGATGCGCTGACCGTCAATGGCAAGACGCTGTGGGACAACTGTCTCGATGCGCCTGTGTATAACGATGAAGTTATCCGCAAGCTGGAGCAGCCTTTGATTGCCGACGGCGGTATCTGCATCTTGCGTGGCAACCTGGCGCCGCGCGGCGCCGTGCTGAAACCGTCGGCCGCATCGCCGGAACTGATGCAGCACCGGGGCCGGGCAGTGGTGTTCGAAGACTTTGACCATTACAAGCAGCGCATCAACGATCCTGATCTCGACGTCGACGCCAGCTCGGTGCTGGTGCTGAAAAATTGCGGCCCCAAGGGCTATCCCGGCATGGCGGAGGTGGGCAATATGGGACTGCCGCCCAAGCTGCTGGCGCAGGGTATCAAGGATATGGTGCGTATTTCAGATGCGCGCATGAGCGGCACTGCCTACGGCACGGTCGTCTTGCATGTGGCGCCGGAAGCGGCGGCCGGCGGGCCGCTGGCCATCGTGCACGACGGCGACTACATCAGCCTTGATTGCCATGGCGGCAGCTTGAACCTCGACATCACGGAGGAAGAACTGGCCAGCCGCATGGCGCTGCGGCCGGCACCACCGGCCATGCCATTCAAGAACGGCTATCAGCAACTGTATATCGAGCGCGTGCTGCAAGCCGATGAAGGCTGCGATTTCGACTTCCTGGTCGGTCAGCGCGGCGCCGCCGTACCCAAGCACTCGCATTAAGGATAAAGACTATGCTGCTCGTTCAATTCATAGACCCGCAAGGCCAGCGCCGCGTGGGCATGCTGGAACAGGAACAGATCCGCGTTATCGATGGTTACGCCAGCACTTATGCACTGGCTCGTGCCGCCATTGCGGCGAAGACGGGCCTGGCACAACTGGCAAGCGCCTCGCTGGGCCAGACAAGCTACCGTTTTGAAGACATCGCTGCTGCTGGCAGTTTATTGACGCCGCTGGATCATTTTGATGACGCCCATTGCCATGTCACCGGCACCGGCCTGACGCATCTGGGCAGTGCCGATACGCGCGATGCCATGCATCAGAAAATCGGCGGCGATGCCGCTGCGCTGAGCGACAGCATGCAGATGTTCCGCATGGGTGTGGAAGGTGGCAAGCCACCTGCTGGCCAGCGCGGCGTGCAGCCGGAATGGTTTTACAAGGGCGATGGCAGCATCGTCAAGGCCAGCGGCCAGCTTCTGGTGATGCCTGCATTTTCGCTCGATGGCGGCGAAGAGCCGGAAATCGCCGGCCTGTATGTGATCGGCGACGATGGCCAGCCTTACCGGGCCGGCTACGCCATCGGCAATGAGTTTTCCGACCATATTACCGAGCGCCAGAACTATCTTTACCTGGCCCATTCCAAACTGCGCGCCTGCGGCCTGGGGCCGGCGCTGCTGGTCGGTGAGTTGCCCGATCACGTGGCTGGCACTTCGCGCATCTATGACAGGCAAGGTACGCTGCGCTGGGAAAAACCTTTCCTCAGCGGCGAACAGAATATGTCGCACACCATCGCCAACCTGGAATACCACCATTTCAAATACCCGCTATTTCGCCGGCCCGGCGATGTGCACATCCATTTCTTCGGCACCGCGACCCTGAGTTTTGCCGATGGCGTCGTAGTGGCGGCCGGTGACACCTATGAAATCGAGGCGCCCGTGTTTGGCCCGGCCTTGCGCAATACGCTGGCAGTGCAGGCGGACACCAGCACTGCGGTGATTACCCTATAAGTGCATGCAGCAGGCGGATGCCACGACGATGGCATACTGAATAAAAAACAGGAGACAGCATGGCCAATATCAGCAGCTACACCAGCTTGCGAGGAAAAAATGTATTCATCACCGGTGGCGGCAGTGGCATAGGCGAAGCCCTGGTCGCCAATTTTGCCGCGCAGGGTGCGCGCGTGGCGTTTGTCGATATCGCCAGGGAAGCCAGCATCGCCCTGTGTGAACGCCTGCAGGCGGCTGGCTTGCCGGCGCCGCTATTTCGCCATTGCGATATCACCGACATCGCCGATCTGCAGCGCGTGATGGCGGAACTGGCGCAGGAACTGGGCGACTTCGATGTGCTGGTCAACAATGCCGCCAATGACCAGCGCCACCAGCTGGAAGACGTCACCGTCGATTACTGGAATGAGCGCGTGGCGATCAACCAGCGACCCATGTTTTTCACTTGCCAGTCGGTGCTGGCCGGGATGAAGCGCAAGGGCGGCGGCGCCATCATCAACCTCAGTTCGATTTCATGGCATATCAAGGGTGGAGGTTATCCCGCGTATGCGGCGTCGAAGGCGGCGGTGGTCGGCTTGACGCGCGGCCTGGCGCGTGACCTGGGCCAGCACAATATCCGCGTCAATACGGTCACGCCGGGCTGGGTCATGACGCAACGCCAGCTTGACCTGTGGGTAGACGAGGCGGCTGAAATCGAGATCGCCAGGAACCAGTGCCTGCCGGGCAAACTGATGCCCGACCATATCGCCGCCATGGTGCTGTTCCTGGCGGCGGACGATAGCGTTATGTGTACTGCCCAGGAGTTTATCGTGGATGCAGGCTGGAGCTAATTGATCAATAGATTTCCTTGGCAGCCACGCGGATTGCATCGAGCATCACCGTCGCACCTGGCGACAGCAAATGGCTGCGCCGCGTGATGATGCCAAAGGCATCCATGCGGCAGGGTAGTTCGATCGGCAGGATGCTGAGGATATTGAGCGACACGTAATAGCGCGCCACTTCGACCGGCATCACGTGCAGGCTGTCGGTGTGCTGCAAGAGGGCGGTGGTCAGCAGCAGGGCGGTGGTGTCGACCACGTTGACGGGCGGCGGCAAGCCGGCGCCACGGAACATCATTTCGCAGCGGTGGCGCAGCACGCTGCCTGGCGGCGGCAGGATCCACGCGGCGCCGGCGATCGCCTGCAAGTCCAGGCCGTGCGCGCTGGCCAACGGATGGCCGACCCGCGCCACTGCGCACACCGGTTCTGCGGCCAGTTCTTCGTATTGCAGGTCCGTATCGGGCTGTTCTTCGAGGATGCGGCCGACCATGAAGTCCAGGCTGCCGCGCCGCAAGCGTTCCAGCAGGATGTTGCTCGTTTCCATCTGCACGCCTATGCGCAGCAGGGGCGCGTTTTCCTTGACGCGGGAAATCGCACGCGGCATCAGCGACATGCTGGGCGCCATGATGATGCCAACATCGACCTGCCCGGACAGGCCCGCTTTCAGCGCCACGATATCTTCATGCGCCAGTGACAAACTGGTCAGTGCCATGCGCGCATGGCGGATCATGGTTTCGCCATAAATGGTCGGCCGCATGCCGCGTGGCAAACGGTCGAACAGCTCGACATCGAGCATGTCTTCCAGGTCTTTCAGCTGCTTGGACGCGGCTGGCTGCGTCATGTTCAGCTCTTCGGCGGCGCGGTGGATATTGCGTTGCTCATCGAGCGCGATGAGCAGCAAGAGTTGCCGCGTTTTCAGGCGGGCCTTTAAAAACCAGTTCGGGTTGGGCGTATCCATGCCACAAATAGTAGCAGAAGCCCATATCAAAATCGATATCGAAATCCATGAATAATTGATTGGTAAGATATTAGTCGCCCCTTTACCATGAGACTTCTTGCTCCTTTGATAGCTGTTTTCTGGCCTGCTGCCAACTTTCAATACTGATTTTTAATACTGATTTTCAACACCTACACTCATGCATATCGTCACCATCGATGCCGGCACCACCAATACCCGCAGTGCTCTGTGGAGCCATGGCAAGCAGGTGGCCCAGGTTCAGGTTGAAGTGGGCGTGCGCGACAACGCCATCGCTGGCAATAAATACGCATTGAAGCAGGCGGTGCGCGACACCATCGCCGGTGCGCTGGCGCAAGCCGGTGTCGAGCCAGCGGAGGTGAGCCTGGCGCTGGCGTCCGGCATGATCACCTCTGCCCTGGGTTTGCTGGAAGTGCCGCATGCGCCGGCGCCGGCGGGCATCGAACAACTGGCGCATGGCATGGTGCAACTGCAGATGCCGGAAGTGTTTTTACAGCCGCTGTGGCTGGTGCCCGGCGTGCGCAACCAGACCGGCAGCGTCGGCTTGCACAATGTCGAAGCGATGGACATGATGCGCGGCGAGGAAAGCGAAGTGATAGGCCTGCTGGACCGTTTGCAATTGACGGGCCGCGCCATGCTGATCATGCCCGGTTCGCATACCAAACTGGTCAGCGTGGACGAGCAAGGCCGCATCGCCGGCTGCGCCACCACCGTGGCGGGCGAACTGCTGCAGGCGATCACCCAGCACACCCTGATCAGCCAGACCCTGGAAGCGGGCTTCGCGCACGAGCTGGTGCCGCAGATGGTGCTCGCTGGCGCCGCTGCCGCGCAAAAGACGGGGCTGGCGCGCGCCTGTTTCAGCGTGCGCACCCTGGGCCAGTTCACCGATGTCGAACGCAATGAGCGCGCCAATTTCCTGCTCGGCGCAGTGCTCAGCGGCGACTTGCTGGCATTGAAAAACAGCAGCGCGATCCAGATGCGGCCCGACACCAGCATCGTCATCACCGGCAAGCCCATGCTGCGCCAGGCACTGGCCCTGCTGATCGAAGAAAACGGTTTTTTCTATGGCAAGCGCATCGTCGTCAGCGACGAACAGCAAGCCGGCATGGCTGGCCACGGCGCGATGCTGATCGCCCGTGAGCGCGGCCTGCTTCCTCCACTCAAAAATACAGAGACATCATGACCACAGCCAAACGCCCGCTCCGTTCGCACGCCTGGTTCGGCGGCGATGATAAAGACAGTTTTATCCACCGCAGCTGGATGAAGAACCAGGGTTATCCCAGTGATTCCTTCGATGGCCGGCCCGTGATCGGTATCTGCAATACCTGGTCGGAGCTGACGCCATGCAATGGCCACTTCCGCGAACTGGCCGAATTCGTCAAGCGCGGCGTACTGGAGGCGGGTGGCTTTCCTGTCGAATTTCCCGCCATGTCGCTCGGCGAATCGAATTTGCGGCCAACCGCCATGTTGTTCCGCAACCTGGCCAGCATGGATGTCGAAGAATCGATACGCGGCAATCCCATCGATGGCGTGGTGCTCTTGACCGGCTGTGACAAGACTACGCCAGCCTTGCTGATGGGCGCGGCCAGCGTCGATTTGCCCACCATCGTGCTTTCTGGCGGGCCTATGTTGAACGGTAATTACCGTGGCAAGCCGATAGGTTCCGGCACCGATGTCTGGAAGTTTTCAGAAGATGTGCGCGCTGGCCGCATGACACTGGACCAGTTCAAGCAAGCCGAATCGTGCATGTCACGTTCCACCGGCCATTGCATGACGATGGGTACGGCGTCCACTATGGCCAGCATGGTTGAAGCGCTGGGCGTGACCTTGCCTGGCAATGCGGCGATTCCGGCAGTCGATGCGCGGCGCAAGCTGCAGGCGCAACTGACGGGACGGCGCGTGGTCGGCATGGTACATGAGGATTTAAAACTGTCGCAGGTGCTGACCAAACAGGCGTTTGAAAACGCCATCATGGTCAATGGCGCCATAGGTGGTTCGACCAATGCAGTGGTGCATATGCTGGCGATTGCCGGGCGCATCGGCGTCGACCTGACCCTGGCCGACTGGGACCGGCTGGGGCGCGATGTACCGTGTTTGCTGAACCTGATGCCATCGGGAAAGTACCTGATGGAAGATTTTTATTACGCCGGTGGTTTGCCGGTGATCATGCGCGACTTGCTGGGCAAGCTGCATGGCGAGGCGCTGACCGTCACCGGTGCCAGCGTGGCGGTGAATGTGGCCGACGCTGAAAACCATAATCCCGATGTGATCACACCTTTGGCCCAGCCTTTCAAGGACGAGGGTGGTATCGCCGTCTTGCGCGGCAATCTGTCGCCGCGCGGTGCCATCATCAAGCCCTCTGCCGCCTCGCCGGAACTGATGCAGCATCGTGGCCGTGCGGTGGTATTCAGCAGCATCGAGCATTACAAGGAGCGCATCGATGATCCTGAGCTCGATATCGACGCCAGCTGTGTGATGGTGCTGCAAAACTGCGGCCCGAAAGGCTATCCCGGCATGGCTGAAGTGGGCAATATGGGCTTGCCGAAAAAACTGCTGGCGCTGGGCGTAAGCGACATGGTGCGCATCTCGGATGCGCGCATGAGCGGGACCGCCTATGGCACCGTAGTCTTGCACGTGGCGCCGGAAGCGGCGATGGGGGGGCCGCTGGCGCTGGTGCGCGATGGCGACATGATAGAACTCGATGTACATGGACGGCGCTTGCATCTCGATGTCAGCGATGAAGAGCTGGCACGCCGCAAGGAACAGTGGACGGCGCCGGAACCGGCCATGCGCGGTGGTTACCAGGCCATGTATATCAAACACGTGACGCAGGCCGACGAAGGTGTCGATCTCGATTTCCTGGTCGGTTGTCGTGGTTCGGCCGTGCCACGCGAATCGCATTGACAGCTGCACTGACATGCGGCACATGAAAACCCTAGAACTTTCGTAAAGAGAAATCCCATGTTAAAACACGCCATCTTCCAGGGTATCGTGCAGCGGCGCATGGTCGGCATCGTGCGTGCTGGCACGGCTGACATTGCGCTCGGCATTGCCGAAGCCTGTATCGCTGGCGGCATCACCGCGCTGGAAGTGGCGTTCACCACGCCGGGTACGCTGGACGTCATCAAGACGCTGCGCCAGCGCCATGGCGATGCGGTGATGCTGGGGGCTGGCACCGTGCTGGACCCGGAAACGGCGCGGCTGGCGATTTTGGCGGGCGCCCAGTTCATCATCTCACCGAGCGTCAATCTCGACACCATCCGTATGTGCCAGCGCTATCAGGTGCTGGCGATGCCGGGCGTAATGACGCCGACGGAAATCGTCACCGCGCTTGAAGCGGGCGCCGACATCATCAAGATCTTCCCGGCCGAGATGTTTGGACCAGCCTATATCAAGGCGCTCAGCGCCCCGCTGCCGCATGCACCGCTGATGCCGACTGGCGGCGTGACCGTGGATAACCTGGGCGAGTGGTTTGCCAACGGCGCGCTGGCGGTCGGCATCGGCAGCAGCTTGAGCGGCCCAGGCGCCAGCGGCGATTTTTCAGCCGTCGAAGCAAGGGCCAAGGCCTTTGTCGCAGCGATGGAGAAGGTGCGCAGCAAGCAGCCATAATCTGCTACGCTTGCCAGGCAATGTCGCACGCTTTCAGAGTACATCATGTCCAACATCGCCCGCATTCTTCAAGACAGCCGCATCATCGCCATCGTCGGCATGTCTGACAAACCGGAACGCGCCAGCCACGAGGTGGCCGCCTACCTGATCGAACACGGTTACCGCGTGCTGCCCGTCAATCCTGCCCTGGCCGGCAAAGAGGTGCTGCGGCAGCGCGCCTATGCCAGCCTGGGCGAGGCCGCCGCCGCTGTCGCGCCGGCGCGTATCGATATCGTCGATTGCTTCCGCAAATCGGCCGACATCCTGCCCATCGCGCAGGAAGCCATCGCGATCAAGGCGGGCTGTCTGTGGCTGCAGCTGGATGTGATCAATGAAGCAGCAGCGGCGCTGGTCCGCGCGGCGGGGCTGGAGGTGGTGATGGACCACTGCACAAAAATCGAGCACCGCAAGCTGGCGGTGGCGGCATGAAGGCGCGCACCCTGTTCCGCGCCCATAAAGACTACCAGCTGGATGAAGATTTTGCGGGCAAGCGCTTGCTGGGCGCCGCCACCAAGGCTGGCAACAAGAAGCTGACATCGGCCCAGTGCAAGGCGCTGGACCGTGAGGAAACGGTGGCGCTGACGGCGCAGATCGCCGAGTATCAGAGCATGCTGTACGCGCAGCGCAAGAAGAAAGTGCTGCTGGTCTTGCAGGGCATGGATACCTCGGGCAAGGATGGCACGGTCAAGTCGATTTTCGCCAACATCAACCCGATGGGCATACGCGCCGTGGCCTTCAAGGGGCCAACCGATATCGAACTGGCGCACGATTACCTGTGGCGCGTGCACCAGCATGTGCCGGTCAAGGGCGAGATCGCCATCTTTAATCGCAGCCATTATGAAGATGTGCTGATCACGCGCGTGCAGGACATGATCGACAAACCGGAATGCCAGCGCCGTTATGGGCATATCCGCGATTTCGAGCGCATGCTGAGCGATACGGGTACCGTCATCCTGAAACTCTTTTTGCATATCTCGAAAGAGGAACAGCGCGAACGGCTGCAGGAACGGCTCGACGATCCCGACCGCCAATGGAAATTCGATCCCAACGATATCGCCCAGCGCAAGAAGTGGGACGCCTATCAGCACGCCTATCAAACGGCGATCCGCGAAACCGATGCCGACCACGCGCCATGGTATGTCGTGCCCTCCAATTCCAAGACCCAGCGCAACCTGGCGGTAGCGACCCTGCTGCTGGAAACCTTGCAAGGCATGAAGCTGGCGTATCCGCCGCCCGATGCAAAACTGTCATCGTTCAAGGTCGAATAGCCGTGGCGCAGGCCTGCAGGATCAGGTGTGCTGTGGCATAGTATCCCCCGTCGATATGTAAACAGACCGGAGATGTATATGCTGCAATTGAAAGATTCCTCCTTGCTGCGCCAGCAGGCTTATCTGAATGGCGCCTGGGTGGATGCCGACAGCGGCCAGACGTTTGACGTCACCAATCCTGCCACCGGCGAGACCATCGGCACTGTGCCCCTGATGGGCGCTGCCGAGACGCGCCGCGCGATTGACGCGGCGAATGCCGCCTGGCCAGCCTGGCGCAAGAAGAGCGCCAAGGAGCGTGCCGCCGTGCTGCGCCGCTGGTATGACCTGATCGTGGAAAACAGCGATGACCTGGCGCTGATCATGACGACAGAGCAGGGCAAGCCGCTGGCCGAAGCCAAGGGCGAAATCCAGTTCGGCTCGGCATTTATCGAATGGTTCGCCGAAGAAGCCAAGCGCATTGCGGGCGACACCTTGCAATCGCCATGGGCAGACCGCCGCATCATCGTCACCAAGGAGCCGATCGGTGTGTGCGCCGCCATCACGCCCTGGAATTTCCCGTCCGCGATGATCACCCGCAAAGTGGGTCCGGCCCTTGCCGCCGGCTGCCCGATGGTCTTGAAACCAGCTGAATCGACGCCGTTTTCCGCGCTGGCGCTGGCCGTGCTGGCCGAGCGCGCAGGCGTGCCGGCCGGTGTGTTCAGCATCGTTACCGGTGCGCCGAAAGAGATCGGCGGCGAGATGACCTCGAACCCCATCGTGCGTAAGCTCACGTTTACCGGCTCGACCCAGGTTGGCCGCCTGCTGATGGAACAATCGGCGCCGACCGTCAAGAAACTGTCGCTGGAACTGGGCGGCAACGCCGCCTTTATCGTGTTTGACGATGCCGACCTGGACGCCGCCATCGAAGGCGTGATGGCCTCGAAATACCGCAACGTGGGCCAGACCTGCATCTGCGCCAACCGTATCTATGTGCAAGACGGCGTATATGAGGCGTTCGCCGAAAAACTGGTGGCCGCCGTCGGCAAGCTGAAGGTCGGCAATGGTGCCGAAGCGGGCACCACGCAAGGCCCGCTGATCGACGACAAGGCCGTGCAAAAGGTGGAAGGTTATGTGGCCGATGCGCTGGCCAAGGGCGGCCGTTTGCTCGCTGGCGGCAAGCGCCATGCGCTGGGCCACAGCTTTTTCGAGCCGACCGTGATCGCCGACATGACCAACGACATGCGCGTGGCGACCGAAGAAATCTTTGGCCCGCTGGCGCCGCTGTTCCGTTTCAAGACCGACGATGAAGCCGTCGCCCTGGCCAACAACACGGAATTTGGCCTGGCCTCGTATTTCTATTCGCGCGATATCGGCCGTGTCTGGCGCGTGGCCGAAGGCCTGGAAACGGGCATGGTCGGCGTCAACACGGGTTTGATTTCCAACGAGGTCGCGCCCTTCGGCGGCGTCAAGCAATCGGGCCTGGGCCGCGAAGGGTCGATCTACGGGATGGATGACTATCTGGTCATCAAGTACATCTGCATGGGTGGTATCTGATTATTTCCTGGCTGTGCTTTTGACGGATAGCCGTGTGCCGCGCGCGGCAGCAAGGCGGTCAAGCATGCCCTTGACCGCCGCCATTTGCACGCTGCTCTTGGCATAGAAATTCGGCATCAGCTGGTTGTAGCTGGTGTAGCCCCAGAAGTCCCAGCAGCCTTTTGGATTGTAGGCGGGCGCCAGGCTGGCATTGGCTTGCGGATACAGCACGATGATCTTGTTGGTATCGGCCACTTCGTTATAGCCGGTATGGGCATAGAACAGATTGCCGATGGTTTCCGCGCCTTGCTGGCAGCCATGGAAGGCCACATGCACTTTGCAGCCTTGGCTATTGCATGCTTGCGGAACATAGGCGTAGGCGGTGCGGCTCATGCTCGACAGCGCACTATTAAATCCCTTGATGAAGCTGGCCTGATTGAAGGCGATGATCTTGCCGCTCAAGCTGGTGGCCGGGGGATTGAGCGGGCCATAGATTTGCGTCAGAATGTCCTTGGCCTGGTCAATATTGCAATTATTGATGTACGGTGATTCGGTCAGCGGGCAAGCCGTGTCTTGCTTGCTGTCGGTGATGATGGCGTGGCCGGCACCGACGCTGGTGACATAGCGGATCTGGCTGTCCGGCGTACCCGCCAATTGGTAAAAGGCGCGCGTCTGGTCGACCACGGCGGTGGTCACGGTGTTGTCCTGGGTGCCGCTGAAGAGATACACTTTTTGCCGCGCCAGGTTGCTGGTGGGGTCGATGTCGCCGGCGAGCGCGATATCT
Organism: Janthinobacterium silvisoli; assembly: GCF_014200725.1. Classification (GTDB taxonomy): domain Bacteria; phylum Pseudomonadota; class Gammaproteobacteria; order Burkholderiales; family Burkholderiaceae_D; genus Janthinobacterium. Next base: position 225,844 of record NZ_JACHCL010000004.1, on the reverse strand, counting down.
TGCGTGATTTTCCACAGGGTGCTCGATACCGGCGGCGACACATTGTTTGCGGCCGGATTCATGCAGGTGGTGGTGGCGTTGATCAGGAATGGCGTGTACAGGCCGATGCTGGGCGCGCCGGAACAATAAAACGGACCTCCGGCCACGATGCCCGCGCCGACCACCGTGCCGGAGTAGGCGACGGCAAACTGCGCCGCCATGAAGGCGCCCGAGGACAGGCCGGAAACGGACGTCTGGCTCAGGTCGGCCTGATAGGCGGGCAGGGCGATGACGTCGGCCTTGTTGGCCGCAGTCGCTTTTGTGGTGGCCGCTGTGGCTGGCAGGGGCAGTTGCGCCAGCAAGGCAAGGCTGATGGCCAGCAGGCAGGTGGTGCGTAGGGCAGCAGGGTAGTGCTTGGTCATGGGACTCTCCACGTGAGGGGTGAAAACAGGCTGAGGGTCGAGAATAATCAAAAAAACAATCCTTTAGGCAAGTATTGGACGCGGTTTGATGCCGCTCAAAGGGGCGCGGCGCCATGGTTGCGCCCCTTTGCCTGATACGCGTTGGCGGTGTTTGGCATAGAATGATTCTTTTGTTCTTTTACTCATGGTGCCCGCATGTCCAAGACCTTTGCCCAGCTGTTCGCTTTGACCGCCTTGTGCGCGGGCGCGACGATGACCCTCTCCTCTTCCGCCGCCCAGCCTGCAACGGCCGCGCCAGCAACTGCAGCCACGCCTGCTGTTGCTTGCCCTGCCATCCTCAAGCAGACCTTCAACCGTTTGCAGGATGAAGCGCCGCAAAACCTGTGCCAGTACGCGGGCAAGGTCGTGCTGGTGGTCAATACCGCCAGCTATTGCGGGTTCACGAATCAGTACGAAGGCCTGGAGGCGATGTACGCCAAGTACGGCAGCAAGGGCCTGGTGGTGCTGGGCTTCCCGTCGAACGACTTTGGCAAGCAGGAGCCGGGCAGCAGCAAGGAAATTGCTGATTTCTGCTACAACACCTATGGCGTGAAGTTCCCGATGTTTGCGAAATCGGTGGTGTCCGGCCCGAACCCGAACCCGCTGTACGCGGAATTGATCAAGCTGACCGGCAAGACCCCGGCCTGGAATTTCCACAAATACCTGATCGACCGTAATGGCAAGGTCGTGGAAAGTTTCCCCAGCAAGGTGACGCCGGACGACAAGAAACTGGTGGGCGCGGTGGAAAAAGCGCTGGCGATGTAAGCTGCCTGCGAACATAGTGAAGCAGGCCGCTGGCCTGCTTTTTTTATTTCATTGCCGTGCTTGTTGTATTGCTATTGCTGTCCTAAGCTGTCTGTTCTGCTTCTTAAAACAACAGTCGAGGAGATCAGCATGGCGTATGTCGATGGATTTGTTGTGCCCGTGCCAAAAGCTAAGCTTGACGCCTATCTGGCCATGTCGCGCACTTGCGGCGCCATCTGGCGCGAACTGGGCGCGCTGGAATTTCGCGAATGCGTGGGCGACGATGTCAAGCCGGGCAAGTGGACCTCGTTCCCGCAGGCGGTGGACTTGCAGGAGGGCGAAGTGGTGGTGTTTTCCTGGATCATCTACGAATCGCGCGCCAGCCGTGATGACATCAACGACAAGGTCATGAAAGATCCGCGCATGGCCGACATGATGGACCCGGCCAAGATGCCGTTTGACGGCAAGCGGATGATTTATGGTGGCTACGAGATGAAGATCGACGCCTAGATCAGCACGGCCGGCATCGCGCCGCGCAAGGCATTGCAGACGACGATCGCTTGCGCCCGATCCAGCATGGTGCGCGTGATGATGGTTTCCTGCGCATCCCAGGCCGGGTCGGCCAGCATGGCGGCGCGCTGCACGCCAGGCAGCAGGCCGCAAGACAGCGGCGGCGTATGCCAGCAGCCATCGAGCTTGACGAACACATTGCTGCGCCCGCCCTCGGTCAATTCATCGCGCTCATTAAAGAACAGCATATCGAAGCAGCCTTGTGCCTCGGCCGCGCGCCAGGCGGCGTCATAGCGCGTACGCACGCTGCTCTTGTGGCGCAGGAACAGGTCGTCCGCCGTCGTAGGCTCGCTTGCCAGCATGACTTTCACTGTTGCCGGCAACGGCAGCAGCGCACCGCTTTGCACCGTGAACTTGCCATCGTGGCGCAGCGCAAGGCGCAGGCGGAAGGGCGCATCATCAAGACGCGCCGCGCACGCCGCCTGCAGGGCGGCGCGGGCAGCGTTGGCGTCCCAGACGAAGCCGAAATAGGCGGCTGATGCGGCCAGGCGGACCAGATGGCGTTCCTGCTGGCGGCAGCCATCCTGGCGGCTGGCATACAGGGTTTCAAACAGTTCGAATTCATTGACCAGGCCCGTCAGGAAGCGCGCCTTGAGCTGGCATTCGGCGTATTCATCCAGTGCATCGCTGTCGTAGACGATGCCCGCGCCCACGCCCATTTCGCCGCGTTGCACACCGTCTGCGCCAGGCGGCTGCAGGGCCAGGGTGCGGATCGGCACCGACATGCAAAAGTCGCCTACCTGGCCAGCAACGATGGGTGGATCGAACCAGCCGATGGCGCCCGTGTACACGCCGCGCGGCGCCGGTTCCAGTTCGGCGATGATTTCCATGGTGCGCCGTTTCGGCGCGCCCGTGATCGAGCCGCACGGATACAGGGCCTGGAAGATGTCCGCCAGGCTGGCGCCGCCGCGCAGGCGGGCTTGCACGGTGGACGTCATTTGCAGCACGCTGCTGTAGCGTTTGACCTCGAACAGGGCCGGCACGTGTACCGTACCGGTGGCGGCGATGCGGCCGATATCGTTGCGCAGCAGGTCGACGATCATCAGGTTTTCGGCGCGGTTCTTCGGGTCCAGCGACAGTGCTTGCGCGCGGCGCGCGTTTTCTTCCATCTGTTCGGCTGCTGCGGCCGGCGCCGTGCCCTTCATGGGCCGCGCCGTCAATTCGCCCTGCACATGGCGCACGAACAGTTCGGGTGACAGCGACAGCAGCGCGCCGCCATCAGGCAGCAGCACCAGCGCGCCATACGGCACCGGCTGTCGCGCGCGCAGCCGGGCATACAGGGCCAGGGGCGAGCCGAATGCATCGAAGCGCAAGCGGTAGGTGTAATTGACCTGATACGTGTCGCCAGCGGCGATATAGTCGTGGATGCGTGCCAGCGCGCGCGTAAATTCAGCCTGGCCGACATTGGCAGTGATAGCGGCGATACCGGCCGGCGTATCTGTACTTGGTGCGCGCTCTGCCAGCCACTGCGCCACCTCGTCCTGCGACAGCTGCTGGCAGTGTTCAAACACCAGTATCTGCGCCAGGGGAGGGGCATCAGCTACAGCAGCGCGCGGCGGCATGTCCAGCAGGTGCGCCCCCAGTTCATAGCTGCAAACGCTGACGGCGTACTCGCCACGCGCCAGGGCTGCCTGCATCGCCTCGAGCAGCGCCGGCCACTCGCTGGCCTCTTCACACCGCAGCACTTCCACCAGGCCCGTGTAGAGGCGCGAGCCGGCGCCGGGGGCGCTGGCGTCATCGAGCAGGGCGAAACAATCGGGATGCATGCGAACAGCCAGAGAGAGGGATCAGCCCAGCAGCATGGCGATTTGCAGCGCCGCTTCCTGGGAAGGCTGGATCTTGAAGCCGCTCTTGGCGTAGCGGTGCCAGCGTCCGATGACGAAGCTGACCATCATGGTGGCGCGCGCCGCCACTTCGCTTTCCTTGCCATGGCCTTCGGCGGCAGCCACGCGCAAGGACTGCTTGAGCGCCAGTTCCACGCGGTCGTAAAACTGGTTCATGCGCACTTGCAGTCGTTCGTCTTCATTGACCAGCGCATCGCCGATCAGCACGCGCGTCATGCCCGGATTGCTGGTGGCGAAATTGAGCAGCATGCCGACGATATCGCGCGTTTGCGTCATGCCGTCGCTATGCTTTTCTGCGATCTGGTTGATCAGTCCAAACACGCTCGATTCGATGAATTCGATCAGCCCTTCGAACATTTGCGCCTTGCTGGCGAAATGACGGTACAGGGCCGCTTCCGACACGGCCAGTCTGGCGGCCAGTGCGGCTGTGGTGATCTTTTCGCCTTTCGGCTGCTCCAGCATTGCGGCGAGGGCCTGAAGAATTTGTAGCCTGCGTTGGCCCGGCGGTGTACTTGCCATGTTTTCTCTTGTAGTTAAAAAAAATGCTGCCTTGAGACAGATACGCGTAACCGCCGCTAGCGGCCCGCTCTCCGGCGTCAGCCGGAGCGGAGCATATCTGCTTCAACGCAGGCGATGAAGGCGGCGTACCAAATGCCGGACAGATTTTACTTTGACATCGACGTAAGCGGGGCGATTTAACGCTTTTGGCAATCTCGCCACACCGATCGGATCGGCCATTTTCAGGTATTGCGTGACCCAGGCCGTGCGCAGGCCGATTTTCTTTGCGCCCTTCAGGTTGGCCAGCGTATCTTCCACCAGGATGCAGTTGCCGGGCCGGATGTGGTGCTTGCGCATCAACTTGCGCAGCATCAGGGTCGATGGCTTGGGCCGCAGCTGGCGGTGCACATGCATGGCCTCGATGGCAATGTGGTGTGAAAAATGCCGCTGCAGGCCCAGATGGCGCATCACATCGCGCGAATAACGTTGCGGCGCGTTGGTCAGCAAAATTTTACGGCCAGGCAGGCGTTTGAGTAAAGTCCCCAATCCCCGTTCGGCACGTATCATGGCGGTCAAATCGTCGAAGGTGTGCGTTTCATGCAAAAAATGCGCGGCCTGCACCTGGTGATGCTTGACCATGCCCAGCAAGGTGGCGCCATAGCGGCGCCAGTACGCGGCGCGCGCTGCATTGACCTCGGCCTCGCCTGCCGGCGTTACGCCATCGCCCAGCACGCGCGCAATATAGGTATTCATATTGGCCGTGATGGTGGGGAAGATGGCGTGCGAGGCATTGTGCAAGGTGTTGTCGAGGTCAAACAGCCAGACAGGCGACGAGCGGTTAAGATGGGGCAGGGGCACAAGAGTCTTTGCTAGTGAATAAAAAATCAACGATCAGGAAAACCATGCGACGCCAGATTATAGTGATGTTCTGCGGATTATTCTTGCTGCCTTTGCCGGCAGCCTTTGCCGAAGCGCCGCCAGTGGCGCAAAACCGGGGCGCCCTGTTCAAGGTGCAGGACGCCAGCCACACCCTGTATTTGTTCGGCACCATCCATGTTGGCGCGCCCGATTTTTTTCCGCTCGAGCCACAAGTGACGCAGGCCTTGCAGAACGCCGGCGCGCTGGCAGTGGAAGTCGACGTTACCGGCGACCAGAAAGCAACTGTCGCTGCCGTGCTCAAATATGGCATGCTGGCGCCCGGTGAGGAAGCTAAATATGCCTGCCGCCAGGCGCTGATGCCCCGCTTGACGACACTGTTGCAAAAATACGGCATGCCTGTTGAGGCGGTGGCGCCGATGAAACCATGGATGCTGGCCAGCATGCTGGCCATCGGCGAGTTTTCCAGCCTGGGCTACAGCTCGGAACTGGCCGTTGATAATTATCTGTCGCAGCAGGCCAAGCTACGCAAGATCCCGGTGGTGGAACTGGAATCGACGGAAGGCCAGCTGGCGCTGTTCGGCGCCATGACGCCCGACCAGCAGTGCCGCTTCCTGGAAGACGGCATTACCTCGATCGATGACGAAAATGAAAAGCAGGAAGCGCGCGAACTGGCGTCAGCCTGGCGCACCGCCGACAAGGTAGCCTTCGAGCGCCTGGCCCACGAAATGGCCGCCGACCCGTCCTACGCCGCCCAGTTCATGCAAAAAGTCTTGCTCGACGGCCGCAACCCGACTTTGGCCGACGGCATCGCCAGACTCCTGTCGCGTGAAAAGAACAGCCTGGCAGCGATCGGCGTGATGCACCTGGTGGGCGACAACAGCGTCCCGGACCTGCTGCGCAAGCGTGGCCTGAAGGTAGAGCGGGTATATTAAACAGGGAGAGCAAGACAGAAGCCAGAGTAGACGCTGGCTATCGGATAGCAGAGCAGATGGAAAACTGTTCAGGGCAAAGCGATACAACGCCGCCATGGACATTTTTTCAGCTGCGGGGAAGTTAGAGATAACTGGTGCCCTTGACGTGGATTGAACACGTGGCCTCTCCCTTACCAAGGGAGTGCTCTACCACTGAGCTACAAGGGCGTAAAAAATCGGCGCTGCAGACATCGCGCCGAGTTTATTTTTTAGTGCGAACGGATCATAGTGCCAAATGCTTGTTCGGTCAACACTTCAAGCAATAATGAGTGTTCGATGCGGCCATCGATGATGTGCACGGTGTTCACGCCGGACTTGGCGGCGTCGAGTGCCGACGAGATTTTTGGCAGCATGCCGCCCGAAATCGTACCGTCTGCGAACATTTCATCGATCTCGCGCGCCGACAGATCGGTCACCAGATTGCCCTGCTTGTCCTGTACGCCGGCGATGTTGGTCATCATGATCAGCTTTTCGGCTTTCAGGATTTCCGCGATCTTGCCCGCCACGACGTCAGCGTTGATGTTGTAGGCCTGGCCGTCCTGGCCGAAACCGATAGGCGAGATGATGGGAATGAAGGCGTCGTCCTGCAGCGCCTTGACGACGGCCGGATTGATCGCGTCGATCTCGCCGACGAAACCGATGTCGAGGAATTCGCCCGGATGTTCGCGGTCCGGCATCTGCATCTTGCGTGCACGGATCAAGCCGCCGTCCTTGCCGGTCAGGCCGACAGCCTGGCCGCCGTAATGGTTGATCAGCATGACGATGTCTTGCTGGACTTCGCCGCCCAGCACCCACTCCACCACTTCCATGGTTTCTTCGTCGGTGATGCGCATGCCTTGCACGAAACTGCCTTGCTTGCCGATTTTTTTCAGCGCGTTGTCGATCTGCGGTCCGCCGCCGTGCACCACGACCGGGTTCATGCCGACCAGCTTGAGCAGGATGACGTCGCGCGCGAAGCCGTGTTTCAGGCGTTCGTCCGTCATGGCGTTGCCACCGTATTTGATGACGATGGTCTTGCCGTGGAAATTACGGATGTAGGGCAGGGCCTCGGCCAGAATCTGCGCCTTGATTTGCGGCTCCACCGCTGTCAAGTCGTCATTCATGTCCAGGTTCAAGTTAGCAAGTTGATTCATGGCGAGTCCGGAAAATAGATTTGTGAGATTTTACAGGGAAGACGAAAATCTTGGAGGCATTATAGGACGATCTTGTTGTATTTTCCCTGAGCATCCTATAGTCTGGATCGATATGCTTCCCGACCAGCCTTTTTACTGCTCCTTACATTTGCGTCATCTTTTGTATCGGGGCGTCACACAGTTGTCAATTCACTACCCACCATGAGCCTGTGCACCCTGTGCGGCGCCACTTTTCATTGCGGCCAGACTGACCCCGCAAGCGCTGGCGCATGCTGGTGCATGGCTTTGCCCCCAGCTGTTCCCGTGCCGGGCAGCACGACCATCGGCTGCTGGTGCCCGGCTTGCCTGCAAGCGCATATCGCGGCCCAGACTGCGCCTATCATCCCGCCAACGTCTGTCAAATAAGCGCTACCGCTGTTAATCTTTTTGCAAAATTGCTTGCAAAGCGTAGCAGAATCCGGTCAGACTTCGTTTTTAAGCGTTTCTGATAGGAAATAATCATGCGTTTCAGGGATATCCGGATCGGCGTGCGCATCAATGCGGGTTACGCCATCCTGATCGGGCTGATGCTGGTCGTGATCGTGCTCGCCGGCAGCCGTATCTATGCGATACGGGCCGAGAGCGACGCCATCCTGCAGCGCGACTGGGTCGCCGCCAAGGCCACCAGCAAGATCCATGCGCTGGCGCGCGAGGCGGCCACGCGCATCGTCAGCCTGCCCATCCAGCCTAGCGTTGAACTGCGTCTTGAAAATCAGGCGCGCCTGGAAACGATCAAGCGCGCTATCGACCGCCAGGTCGGCATATTGGAAAGCCTCGATACCTTGCCGGAGGAGCAGCGTTTGCTGGAGCAGGTGCATAGTGCGCGCGCCGAGTATTACGCCTCCTTGCAGCAGGTGTTCGCGCTGCTCGGCCAGGGCCAGCGCACGGCGGCGGAACAGGCCATGAAGACGGTGACCCTGCCCGTGCTGGAGCAGGTGCTGCTGTACGTGGGCCAGCTCGATGTCTTGCTGCAGCAGCAGATCCGCGACAGCGCCACCAGGATACGCGGCGATATCGACACGTCCTTGCTGCTGATGGGCGGTATCGGCCTGGCGGCGTTATTGGTCGGTCTGGTGTTCGCCTGGTCGGCCCGTTCCATCACGCGCCCCTTGGGCCAGGCGGTGGCGATTGCCACGCGCGTGGCCAACGGCGACTTCAGTACCCATATTGAAGTCGTGTCGCGCGACGAGACGGGCGAATTGATGCAGGCGCTGAAAAACATGAGCACCAGCCTGGCGGTGGAACAGGATCTGCGCCACGCGGTCGAGGTGGCCGAAGACGCCACCAAGATGAAGTCCGATTTCCTGGCCAATATGTCGCACGAAATCCGCACGCCGATGAACGGCATCATCGGCATGACGCATCTGGCGTTGCAGACGGAGCTGACGCCGACCCAGCGCAATTATCTGGAAAAGGTCGAATCGGCGTCGAAGAACCTGCTGGCCATCATCGATGACATCCTCGATTTTTCCAAGATCGAGGCGGGCAAGATGAGTTTTGAAAAAGTCGATTTTTACCTGGAAGACGTGCTGGCGCAGATTGCCGATCTGTCCGTGATGCGGGCCCAGGACAAGGGACTGGAACTGCTGTTCGATATCGCCGCCGACGTGCCCAATGCGCTGCAGGGCGACCCGCTGCGCCTGGGCCAGGTGCTGATTAATCTCACCAACAACGCCATCAAATTTACGGAGAAGGGCGAGATCGTCGTCAGCATCCGCCTGCAGCAATTGGAGCAGCATGCGGCCGTCTTGCGCGTCGATGTGCGCGACACCGGCATAGGCTTGACGCCTGCCCAGCGCAGCAAGCTGTTCCAGGCCTTTACGCAGGCAGACACGTCCACTACGCGCCACCATGGCGGCACTGGCCTGGGACTGACCATCAGCAAGCGCTTGGTAGAGATGATGGAAGGCGAGATCAACTTGGAAAGCGAGGCGGGCGTAGGCAGCACTTTTTACTTCACGGCGCGCTTTGGCCTGGCGGCCGTGCGCCGCGACAGCCTGCCCGTACCGTCGTCCTTCAAGGGCTTGCGCGTGCTGGTGGTCGATGACAATCCGAGCGCGCGCGCCATCTTTATCGGCATGCTGGCGGCGCTCGGTTTCGAGGCGCAGGCTGTCTCTGGCGGCGTGCTGGCGATCGGCGCCGTGGCGCAGGCGCGCGCCGAGGGACGGCCGTACGGCCTGGTGCTGATGGACTGGAAAATGCCGGGCATGAATGGCCTCGACGCGCTGGCCGGCATACGCGCCGACGCCGCTGGCGGCGATGCGCCGCCGGCCTGCATCATGGTCACCGCCTATCACCGCGAAGCACTGCTGGAGTCAGCCAGCCAGCGCAGTTTGCTGCTCGATGGCGTGTTGAATAAGCCGGTCAGTCCATCGGCCCTGCTCGACCAGATGGTGCAAGTGTTTGGCGGTGGCGCGGGGCAGAGCCGCAAGACGCAGCGCCAGAGCAGCTACAAGGATGATGCGCGTTCCTTGCGCGGCGCCTGGCTGCTGCTGGTGGAAGACAATGAAGTGAACCAAGAAGTGGCGCAGCAAATCCTCAGCGACGCCGGCATCCGCGTCGATATCGCTGGCAATGGCGCCATCGCACTGGCGAAAATCGCGGAAAACGCTTATGACGGCGTGTTGATGGATTGCCAGATGCCGGTGATGGACGGTTACCAGGCCACGCGCAAGCTGCGCCAGGATGCCCGTTATTCCAGCCTGCCTGTGATTGCCATGACGGCCAACGCCATGGTGGGCGACAAGGAGAAATGCCTGGACGCCGGCATGAACGATTTCATCGCCAAGCCCATCGACGTGGCGCAGCTGTTCGGCACCCTGGCGCGCTGGATCGCGCCGGCCAGGCCGCAGGAATTGGCCGTGGTGGTAGCGGCGCCGGAAGCGGCCTTGCCGGTGATTGCCGGCCTGAAGCTGGAAGACGCCTTGCGCCGCATGGGCGGCAATGCGGGATTGATGCGAAAATTGCTGGACCGCTTTGTCGAAACCCAGTTCGACGCCATGCAACGCATAGGCGCGGCCATCGCGCACGGCCAGCGCGAGACGGCGATACGCGAAGCCCACACGCTCAAGGGCCTGGCCGGCAATATCGGCGCCGCCAGCCTGGCCGATAGCGCCGCGCGCGTGGAACATTTGCTGAGCCTGGACTCGCACGACGGCTTGCCGCAGGCGCTGGCCACCTGCTCCCAGACGCTGGATGCGCTGGTGCCGCGGATCGCCCAGGCCATGCAGCTATCCGCCGCGCCCAGGGATACTGGCGGTGGTACGGCGCAGGTAGATCTTGCGATTCTGGAAGCGGACTTGCGCGAGCTGTCGCAACTGCTGCAGCAGGACGATGCGCAAGCCGTCAAGCACCTGGAAGGTATCGCACCGGTGCTGGTGGCGGCCGGCCAAGCCGAATATGCGCGCCGCCTGAAGCGCATGCTGGGTTTATACGATTTTGAAGGCGCGCTGGTGCAGCTCAATGAAGTGGCCGCAGCGCTGAAGTTGACACTGGGCTGACACTATAAGGATGACTATGAAGAATAAAGGACGGGCATGACAGCCTTGAACAGCAAGCATGGCAAGCCGACCATCCTGGTGGTCGATGACACACCCGACAATATCGACCTGCTGCGCGCGGTGCTGGAAAACGACTACCGCACCAAGATCGCCGTCAATGGCGAGCGCGCCCTGAAGATCGCCGCCGGCGCCGACCAGCCAGACCTGATCCTGCTCGATATCATGATGCCGGGCATGAGCGGTTACGATGTATGCCGCGCACTGAAGGCTGATCCCGCCACCGTGGATATCCCCGTGATTTTTGTCACTGCCATGAGCGAAGTGGCCGACGAGCAGCTGGGCCTGTCGCTGGACGCCGTCGATTACATCACCAAGCCGATTTCGGCGCCCATCGTGCTGGCGCGTATCAAGACGCAGCTGGCCATGAAGCGCATGCAGGATTTTTTGCGCGACCAGAATCACTACCTGGAAACTGAAGTGGAGCGCCGCGTGCAAGAGATCAAGGCGCTGCAGGACGTGACCATCCACGCCATGGCGTCGCTGGCCGAGACGCGCGACAGCGAGACGGGCAACCATATCCGCCGCACCTCGCACTACCTGAAGGCGCTGGCGGAAAAGGTGCGCGAGCTGCCCCGCTTCCGCGATTTCCTGACCGACAAGACGATAGCACTGCTGTTCAAGACAGCGCCGCTGCACGACATCGGCAAGGTGGGCATCCCCGACCATATCCTGCTCAAGCCGGGCCGCTTCGAGCCGCACGAGATGGCGATCATGAAGACCCATACCACCCTGGGCTACAAGGCTATCCTGTCGGCCGAACAGGAACTGGGCATTGAAGTCGATTTCCTCAAGCTGGCCAAGGAGATCGCCTACAGCCACCATGAAAAATGGGATGGTAGCGGTTATCCGCAAGGGCTGGCCGGTGAAGATATTCCCATCGCGGCGCGCCTGATGGCGCTGGCCGACGTCTACGACGCCCTGATCAGCCGGCGCGTCTACAAGACGGGCATGGACCATGCGCACGCCGTGCACATCATCGTCGAGGGACGCGGCACGCATTTCGATGCCGAGATCGTCGACGCCTTCTTGCAGATCCAGGACCAGTTCATCGCGATTTCAAACCGCTATGCGGATGGCGTGTCCGAGATCGCCGCCAAGCAGAAGCAGCTGGCGCCGTTTGCCGCAGAAATCAGCTGACGGTTTTAAAGAAGCGCATCATCTCGCGGCTGGCGTCGGGGCCCTTGGCGTCCGTGTAGCTGCCACTGTTGCTGCCGCCTGACCAGGCGTGGCCGGCGCCATGGATCACCCAGTATTCGCCCAGCGGCGAGCCGTCGGCCTGGCTGTGCGTGGTGCGCGTGTAGCGGTGGCCATTCGGTACGCTGCCACCGGTGGACGCCGCTGTTGCCGACTGGCTGCCTGACTGGCTGCGCACGCCCTGGGCGATCAGTTCATCGCCGTTGCGCAGGTTGACGGTGGTGTCGCGGTCGCCATGGAAAACGATGATGGGCACGCCGCCAGCCGGCGATTTGCGTTTCGGATCCGGCATGGCGCCGCCTTTCATGGCCGCAAGCGCCGACGGCAAGTCTTGCGCCGAGGCGAACGGCAAGCCTGAATGCACGCCCACGGCGGCAAATACTTCCGGATATAGCGTGCCGACGATGACGGCCATGGCGCCGCCCGCCGACAGGCCGGCGACGAACACTTCGCGTTCATTGACCGGGTAGTCATTGATGATCTGCTGCGCAATGCCTGCAATGATCGACGGTTCGCCCTGGCCGCGCTGCTGGTCTATCGCATTGAACCAGTTCCAGCAGCGCGAACTGTTGGCGCCCTGGGTCTGCGCCGGGTAGGCCACGAAACACTGCTTTTCTTCGGCCAGCGCATTCATTTGCGTACCGGCCGCGAAATCGTCGGGGTTCTGCGTGCAGCCGTGCAGCATCACCACCAGCGGCATGGCCTGGCCGTGATAGCTGCTGGGGATGTACAGTTTGTAGCTGCGCGTGCCCGCATGGTTGCGGTAGCTGCCATCGATAAATTGCGCACCGGCCGGCAGCGGCGCCTGCGTTGTGGCGGGCGCACCAAAGCCGGGCGGCTGGAAGTTCGGCATCTCAAAGCTGGGCATATCAAAGTGATGCTGGCCCAGGCGCGCCATAAAATCCTGGGCCATGGTGTGCGCAGCCGATTGTGGTGTTCCCGGTGCGGCTTCCGGCTTTGCTTCTGGCTGCGCTGCGCCTGCCGGCGGTGGATTGATATCGTGCATGGTGCGCGCCGTGTCAGGCGTTTGCGGCGCGGCGGCGCCTGGCGCCAGGCCGGCCGCAGCCAGTGCGCGCTGGATGGTTTCAGTCACCGCGGCGGGCGTGTTTGCCATCCCGCTGCCAGTCGCGCCACCCATCAGATTACGGCTTGCCGCGCGCATTTGCGCCAGCATGTCTTGAGCTAGTTTCATGTCCATCCTTTAATCGTGCCGCGTAGAAGATGGACGATACGCCACCATCCTGCGTTAGTGAATTCGCCCTGCCAGGGCGGCTTTAACGACGGCGCTAGCCTGTAGCGCGCCTAGTACGAAGATCGATTCAATCGTGGCCAGCGCCAGTTCTACCGAGACGTCGCTGGCGATGCTGGCCATTCCCAGCACCTGTATCTGCAAACGCTGGCCTGCCGCCTGGATCGCTTCCAGGTCGGCGCGCGAATAATGCTGCATGCCCAGCACCAGGCTGCGGCGGGCCACGGTCTGTTTGACCACGTCCGCATGAATGCCCAGCTGGTTGCGGATCGCCGTGCGTATCAAGTCCGTGCGGTTGGAATAAAACCCTTCCTGCACCAGCAGATCAATCTGCCCCAGGTCGATCATACCCAGGTTGATGGTGATTTTTTCTGATTCCGCAACTTTGGTCTTGCTGTCCTGCTTAGGTTCTGGCTTGCTCATAGTGCTCCATATACTCCATGTGGCATCCATTCGCCATCTGTATGGATGGTATTATAGTAGTGAAATAAATCAAGTCAAGTCAGAGTATGGCTTTTGATGGCATGGCGTCGGTTCCTACATGTCGCACTTGACCGCCTTGGAAAACCATTTAGCGGCATAATGACTGCTTACTTTTAACAATGTTTTTGATGATGGCAGATACCGTATCCGTGCTTCCCACCGCTTTGCCATCCCCCGTGCCATCGCCGTGCGTCAGTCTGTGCAAGATGAACCGCGACAGCGGCCTGTGCGAAGGCTGTTTGCGCACGCTCGATGAAATCATCGCCTGGGGCAAGGCCGACGATGATTTCAAGCGTAGCGTCTGGGCCCAGCTGCCCCAGCGCGACGCCATGGTCGATTTCGACTGAGGACACGATGCCGCCCGCGCTTTTACCGGACTCCATACAGGTATTCGAGCGAGGCTGGCTATCGTCGAATAACATCCTGCTGCACGGGCGCGACGATGCGGCCCTGATCGACAGCGGCTACGTGACGCATGCACCGCAAACCCTGGCCCTGCTGCACCACAGCCTGGGCGGCCGCCCACTCGACCGCCTGTTCAACACCCATCTGCATTCCGACCATTGCGGCGGCAACGCGCTGCTGCAAGCCCATTATGGCTGCCATACATCGATTCCCGTATCGGAAGCGGACAAGGTGCGCGCCTGGGACGTGGACGCCCTCAGCTTCAAGGCCACGGGCCAGCAGTGCGATCGCTTTGGTTTTGACGCTACTGTCTCGCCTGGCGACACATTGATGTTGGCCGATATGGCATGGCAGGCGCTGGGTGCACCTGGCCACGACCCGCATTCCCTGATTTTTTACTGCGCCCGGGAAGGCGTGCTCATTTCCGCCGACGCCTTGTGGGAAAACGGCTTCGGCGTGATCTTCCCCGAGCTCGATGGCGGCTCCGGTTTTGCCGAAGCGCGCGCCACGCTGGACCTGATCGCCAGCCTGGACGTGTCGGTGGTGATCCCTGGCCATGGGCGCGTTTTTAGCGATGTGGGCGGCGCGCTGGAGCGCGCCTATTCGCGGCTGGACTATCTGTCTTCTGACCCGGTGCGCAATGCGCAGAACGCCATCAAGGTGCTGTTGAAATTCCTGCTGCTGGAACGCCAGCGCATCGCGCTCGCCGACGTGCCGGCCCTGCTGCAGGGCATGCCCCTGTTCGGCGAGGCGAACAGGCGCTTCCTGCACCAGGAAACGCTGGCGCTGGCTGACTGGGCCGTATCGCAACTGATCAAGGCCAATGCCGCCTGTATCGAGGGTGAGTACTTGCTTAATGAACTTTAAATCGGATAGTAATTAAATTCAGCACGATCGTACTTTTTTTAAACTATAATCGTTGCTCTAGTGTTTAATGCTTTCATCCGATTAACTTTTAAGCGAGTCTGTTATGGCACTGCCTGTAGCGTTGCAAAACCTGTCTCTTCCCGTTATCGGTTCGCCGCTCTTCATCGCCAGCGGACCGGCGCTCGTCGCGGCCCAATGCAAGGCCGGTATTGTCGGTTCTTTCCCGGCCCTCAATGCGCGTCCCGCCGAATTGCTCGACACCTGGCTGACCGACCTGCAAGCCGAACTGGCCGCCTTCCAGGCGGCTAATCCCGATAAAAAAGTTGGGCCGATTGCCGTCAACCAGATCGTGCACCAATCGAACGACCGCCTGGCGCATGACGTGGAAGTCTGCGTCAAGCATCAGGTACCCGTCATCATTTCGTCCTTGCGCGCACCACCGAAGGAAATGCTGGACGCCATCCATAGCTACGGTGGCATCGTGCTGCATGACGTGGTCTCTATCCGCCATGCGCAAAAAGCGCTGGAAGCGGGCGTCGATGGCTTGATCCTGGTGGCCAGCGGCGCCGGCGGCCATGCGGGCACCCTGTCGCCATTCGCGCTGGTCGGTGAAGTGCGCAAATTCTTTGACGGCCCGCTGGCGCTGTCAGGCTCGATCGCCACCGGCGACGCCGTGCTGGCTGCGCAAGCCATGGGCGCCGACTTTGCCTACATCGGCTCGCGCTGGCTGGCGACGAAAGAATCGAACGTCAGCGACAGCTACCGCGATGCGATTGTCGAATCCGCAGCGGCAGATATCGTCTACACGAATCTGTTTACCGGCGTACACGGTAACTACCTGAAAAAATCGATCGTCGCGGCGGGACTCGATCCAGATGCGCTGCCTGAAGCAGACAAGAGCTCGATGAACTTTGGTTCCGGCAGCGCCAAGGCCTGGCGCGATATCTGGGGTGCTGGCCAGGGCGTGGGCTTGATGGATGACGTGCCGACGGTGGCCGAGATGGTGACGCGCCTGAAGGCGGAATATGATGCGGCGCGCGCACGGCTGAAGCTGTAACAGTGGTGGTGCCGGATGAGCGGCGTGCCGCCGCTCATCCGGAAAACACGATTACTCCTGCTTCAAATCCTCGGGCTTGATTGCCCACAGGCCAGGCAGGTTGCGCCAGTAGCCGTAGGCATCCATACCGAAGCCGACCACGAAGCGGTTCGGGATCACCAGGCCGACGATATCGGCTTGCACGGGTTTTTTCTTGCCAATGGCCTTGTCGGCAAACACGGCCAGAATCACTTCGGCGGCGCCCATGTCCAGCAGGCGCTGTTTGACGTGGGCCAGGGTTTCGCCTTCGTCGAGGATATCGTCGAGCACGATCACGGTGCGGCCCGCCACGTTCGAGCGGGGAATGACTTTCCACACCACTTCGCCACCCTTGTCATCATCGCCGTAGCGGCTGACATGGATGTAGTCGAATTCGAGCGGAAAGCTCAGCTGCGGCAGCAGATTGCCCGTAAAGACGACGGCGCCGCCCATCACGCCCAGCACCAGCGGGAACTCTTTCGAGTCTGCGGCGTTGAAGCGCGTATTGAGTACGTCGGCCATGCGCGTGATGGACGCTTGCACGGCGTCCTGGTCGAACAGCAGTTCCGCGTTCTTGATCAGGTCACGGGCACGGTTGTGGTGAAATTCTTGCATGGACTCTTGCATGGCGATGAATAAGGCTGATGATTAATGCCGATATTATCCTGCAAATCGGCCCATGCGTGCTAGCGGCAGCCGTATAGCTCAACCGTAGCTCAGCTGTAGTCGCGTATATCATCGATCACCTTGCCATCTTGCGCCAGGCTGCCCACCGCCACCAGCTTGACGTCGCCGCGCAATTTGGTCAGCTCGCGGATAGCAGCGACAATGGCGTCTACCCCGCTATCGTCTTGCGGGTTTTCGACTTCGCAATGCAAAGTCATTTCATCGTTGGCCATGCGTCCCGATACCACCAGCCGCGCTTTTCTGATCTGTGGATGGCGGCGCACGATTTCATGGATTTGCGACGGGTGCACGAACATGGCGCGCACCTTGGTGGTCTGGTCGGCACGCCCCATCCAGCCCTTGATACGCGTATTCGTGCGTCCGCACGGCGAGTCAGGAACACCCAGCAGCACTGCCGACAGGTCACCGGTGGCGAAACGGATCAATGGATAATCGGCATTGAAGACGGTGACCACCACTTCGCCCACTTCGCCGGGTGCGACGGGTATGCCGCTGCCCGGGTGGACGATTTCCAGCAGCACGTTTTCATCGATCACCATGCCAGGATTGAGCTTGCCAGCGCTGGCCGTTTCGTAGGCGATGCTGCCGATATCGGCCGAGGCGTAAGTCTGGAACACGTGCGGCACGCCATTGGCCGCAAACCAGCTGCGCAGCGACTCGGGCAGCGCTTCCGCACCCATCACGGCTTTCGTCACGCTGCTGATGTCGGCGCCCATCTCGCGCGCCTTTTCGATGATCAGTTTTAAAAATGACGGCGTGCCGATGTACGTGTCCGGCTTCAGGTCCACCATCGCCTGTACCTGCATTTCCGTCTGGCCGATGCCGGCCGGTATCACTGTGCAACCGATGCGCGCGGCGCCGCCTTCGACCATGAAGGCAGCCGGCGTGAAGTGGTAGGAAAAACAGTTTTGCAGCAAGCCGCCGGCGCGCACGCCAGCTGCATACATGGGCCGCGCAAAGCGCCACCAGTCCGCTCCCCGTCCTTCCGGATCGAAGATGGGGCCGGGCGAAACGAACACGCGCGACAGGCTATTTTTGGGCGTCGTGTTCAAGCCGCCGAATGGCAAAATGGCCTGCTGCAGCTGCTTCAGCTCAGACTTGCGCGTGACGGGCAATTGCGCCAGCGCTGCGCGGCTGGTGATCTCGCTTGCATTGACGCCATCGAGGATGCGGGCCCAGCCCGGCGCCGCCTGTGCGCGCTGTATCAGCTGCGGCAAACCGGCCATCAATTCGCGTTCACGCGCGTCAGGCGCGCGCGCCTCCAGGCTATCGAGCATGTCAAACATTAGGGCTTCTCCAGTGTCATCGCAGTCATTGGCTATCGTTGTATCGGTGTGCATGCTTCAGGCCAGCCAGCGCTTGCGGCGACGATAAAACTTCATGTCGCGAAAGCTCTTGCGTCCTGCGCTGGAGACGCCCAGGTAGAATTCCTTGACGTCTTCATTGCTGGCCAGCTCCTGTGCCTGGCCCTCCATCACGACCCGTCCGTTTTCCAGGATGTAGCCAAAGTCTGCGTAGCGCAGCGCCACGTTGGTGTTCTGTTCGGCCAGTAAAAACGAGACGTTTTCCTTGTGGTTCAAGTCCTTGACGATGCCGAATATCTCTTCGACGATTTGCGGCGCGATGCCCATCGATGGTTCATCCAATAAAATCATCGATGGCTTGGCCATCAGCGCGCGGCCAATCGCGCACATCTGCTGTTCGCCGCCCGAGGTATAGCCGGCCTGGCTGCTGCGCCGCGTTTTCAGGCGCGGAAAATAGTGGTAGACCTTGTCCAGCGCGTCTTTCAGCTCGCCGCGCGACATGCTGCGCGTGTAGGCGCCCGTCAGCAGGTTTTCTTCTATCGTCAGATGGCCGAAGCAATGGCGTCCTTCCATCACTTGCGACAGGCCCCGCTTCACCAGCTCGTTCGGCGTCAGCTGGTCCACGCGCTCGCCCTTGAACTGGACTTCGCCTTTGGTGACGTCGCCCCGCTCGCCGCGCAGCAGGGTGGAGATGGTTTTCAGGGTGGTCGATTTACCTGCGCCGTTCGCGCCCAAGAGGGCGACGATCTTGCCCTGCGGGACTTGCAGCGATACGCCTTTCAAGACCAGGATCACATGGTCGTAAATGACTTCGACATTGTTGACCGACAGGTAGGGCGGCGGAGTTTCTACCTGGGTGGCAGTAGTGTGGGTCATGGCTGGCCTATTTCAGGCACGCAGGCGTGATTTTTTTCTCGGCCGCGTATTTATTCGATGATTCTTCGACCAGTTTGCGCACCAGCGCCTTGTCGCCGACGATCCATTGCGGCGTGATGGCGGTCCATTTCTTGCCATCCCATTGCTGCACCTTTACGGCGCCCGAGCCTTCATGGTCTTCGCAGCTGGTTTTCACGGTGGGGAACATGCCCAGCGCGCCGACGGCCTTCTGGCGTGCATCGTCCACGTTCAGGTTTTCCAGGCCCCAGCGCAGTTGTTCGCCGGTGATGGGTTTGCCCTTGCCGAATTTTTCCTGCGCCGTGCGTATCGCTTCCACCCACAGGATGCCTGCCGTCACGCCGCGCATGTGGTACACGGAACCGATGCGCGACTGGTCGGCCAGGTTGCCCTTGCCATTGGCGTAGAGCTTTTTGCGGATATCGTCCAGCACCGGGTAGTTGCCCGGCGTGTTAAAACTCATCGCCGTGTAGCCCTTGGCAGCATCGCCTGACGGGATGGTGTCTTCTTCGGAACCGGCCCACCACACGCCGAGGATTTTGTCTCGCGGGAAGCCGTTGCGTTGCGCCGTCTTGATGGCGACCGAATTCATGACGCCCCAGCCCCACAGGATCACGTGATCCGGTTTGGCCTGGCGGATTTGCAGCCATTGCGATTGCTGTTCGCTGCCGGGCGGGGCGACGGGAATTTTTACCAGCTCAAAGCCATACTGTTTCGACAGTGCTTCCAGCACGGGTAGCGGCTCCTTGCCGAAGGCTGAATCGTGGTACAGATGGATGATCTTCTTGCCCTTCAATTTGTCCATGCCGCCATCCTTGTCGCCCAGGTATTTGATCATGGCGGCGGCCTGGCTCCAGTAGCTGGAGATCAGCGGATAGACATAGGGGAAGACCTTGCCATTGGCCGCGTCCGAGCGGCCATAACCGATCATGGTCATGGGGATCTTGTCTTGCGCGACCCGGTCCAGGATGCCATAGGCGACGCCCGTGGACAGGGTTTCCACCAGGGTGGCGCCGCCCTGTTTGGTTTTCAAACGCTCATAACATTCCACGCCGCGCGAAGGGTTGTATTCGGTTTCGCATTCTTCCCAGCTGATCTTGACGCCGTTGACGCCGCCAGCCTGGTTGACCAGGTTGAAGTAATCGATGATACCGCCGTAAAAGCCCGAACCACCGGCCGCATACGGGCCCACGCGGTAGGACGGCAGGGCGATATATTGATCCTTGTCTTGCGCCTGTGCGCTGCCGGAACTGGTGAGTGCGGCACTGGCGATGGCGGTAGCCAGAAAAAGCGATTTGATGTGGTTCATTGTGTCTCCTTTTTTATAATGGTTTCGGATGCGAATGAAGAACGGTTAATGCGGGAAAGGCCAGAGGCGCAGTTTTTCCTTGGCGATTTGCCACAGCCGCGCCAGGCCATGTGGTTCGACGATCAGGAAGAAGATGATCAGTGCGCCGAACACCATCAGTTCCAAATTCGAGGCCACGCTGGTGGGCAGCGCCAGGCCGTGCGCAAAAGTGTTCAGGAACACGGGCAGCAGCACGATGAAGGCGGCGCCCAAAAACGAGCCGAGGATGGAACCCACGCCGCCGATGATGATCATGAACAGGATGCGGAAGGACAGGTCCAGGTTGTAGGCTTCAGGCTCTACCGTGCCCAGGTAGGCATACGCATACAGCGCGCCGGCCACGCCGCAATAGAAGGAGCTGACGGCAAACGCCAGCAGCTTGGTGCGCATCAATCGGAAGCCGATTACTTCGGCCGCCATGTCCATGTCGCGCACGGCCATCCACGAGCGTCCCACGTTGGAGCGGATCATGTTCTTGGCCAGCAGCGCCATGCCGGCCACGATGGCCAGCACCAGCAGGTATTTGCTTTGCGGCGTGTCGAACTGGTAGCCCAAAATCGTCATCTTTTGTACCGTGATCACGCCCGAAGAACTGTAGTTGGTCAGGTACGGGATCTTGGTCAGGCACCAGACGACGAAAAACTGCGTCGCCAAGGTGGAGGCGGCCAGGTAAAAACCACGGATGCGCAGCGAGGGCAGGCCGAAGGCGATGCCCACCATGGCGGCGCACAGGCCGCCCAGGATAAACGACACCAGCAGCGGCAGTCCGGGCAGGCGCGCCATGAAGTTATACGAGGCAAACGCGCCCACGGCCATGAAGGCGGCCGTACCCAAGGACAGCTGTCCCGCGTAGCCCGTCAAAATGTTCAGGCCCAGTGCCGCCAGCGCGAAGATCAAAAAGGGAATCATGATCGCCGACAGCATGTAGGGCGAAGCGAAGTATGGCAGCAGGAAGACGGCGGTTATCAAGGCCGCTATCAAGGCCAGCCTGTCCTGGCGGATCGGAAAAATCTGGTTGTCAGCCTGGTAGCTGGTCTTGAATTGTCCTGCTTCACGATAAATCATGGGTTGTCCTTTGCGATGGCGCGGTGGCGTTGTGTCGGGTGGTCGCTAGATGCGGCGGATGATGCGTTCGCCGAATAATCCTTCCGGTCGCACCAGCAAAAACAGCAGGGCCAGCACATAGGGGAACCAGCCTTCGATGCCGCCGCCCACCATGGGGCCCAGGTAGACTTCGGCCAGTTTTTCAGACGCACCGATGATCAGGCCGCCGACGATGGCGCCCGGCACCGAGGTAAAACCACCGAGTATCAGCACAGGCAGCGCTTTCAGGGCGATGAAGGTGAGGGCGAATTGCACGCCATTGCGCGCGCCCCACAGCAAGCCCGCCACCATCGCTACCAGGCCCGCCACGCCCCATACGACGGCCCAGATGCGCTGCAGCGGAATGCCTACCGCCAGCGCCGCCTGATGGTCGTCGGCGACAGCGCGCAGGGCGCGGCCCACCTTGGTTTTCGAGAACAGCAGGGCCAGGCAAATCACCAGCAGCGCGCAGATGCCGGCTGCCACCACGTCGAATTGCGAGACGATGATATTGAAGTGGTCCATCAAAAAGGGCATGGGCACGTCCTCGATGGGCAGGTCCAGCTTGTGCACTTGCGAGCCCCACATCAGCTGCGCCAGGCCTTCGATAAAAAACGCCAGGCCGATGGTGGCCATGAAGAGCGTGATTTCGGGCTGGTTGACCAGCGGGCGCAAGACCACGCGCTCGATCGCCATGCCCAGCACCACCATGGTGACCATGGTTAGTGGAATCGCCAGCCACAGCGACAGGCCGAATTTATCCATGATGCCGACGCAGGTCAGGGCGGCGAAAAACACCATCGCCCCCTGCGCAAAATTGAACACGCCCGACGCCTTGTAGATCAGCACAAAACCGATTGCCACCAGCGCGTACATGACGCCAGACAGCAGGCCGCCGATCAGCACTTCAAAGAAGAAATTGATATTCATACGAGTCCCGGGGCTTAATGGCTGGTGCCAAGGTAGGCATTGATAACATCCTGGTTGCTGCGCACCTCGTCGGGCGTGCCGTCGCCTATCTTCTTGCCATAGTCGAGCACCACTACGCGGTCCGAGATATCCATCACCACGCCCATGTCGTGCTCGATCAGTACGATGGTGGTCCCCAGCTGGTCGTTGACGTCGAGGATGAAGCGGCACATATCCTGTTTTTCTTCCACGTTCATGCCCGCCATCGGTTCGTCCAGCAGCAAAATTTCCGGTTCTGCCGCTAGCGCGCGGCCCAGTTCCACGCGCTTTTGCAAGCCATAGGGCAAACGCCCCACAGGGGTCTTGCGGATGGCCTGGATTTCGAGGAAGTCGATGATCTCTTCAGCCTTCTTGCGGTGCTCGATTTCCTCGCGCCGCGCTGGTCCCCAGTACAGCGCCTGCAGCAGGAAATTCGACTTCATTTTCAGGTTACGGCCCGTCATGATGTTGTCCAGCACCGTCATGCCCTTGAACAGGGCGATGTTCTGGAAGGTACGCGCAATGCCGGACTTGGCGGCTTCATAGCAATCCATGCCGCGCCGGTGCTCGCCGCGGTAAATGATCTCTCCCTGCTGCGGGCGGTACACACCATTGATCACGTTCAGCATCGAGCTTTTGCCGGCGCCGTTCGGGCCGATGATGGCGCGGATTTCATGCTGTTTCACGTCGAAGGAAATGTCGGTCAGCGCTTTCACGCCGCCAAACGACAGCGAGATGTTTTTCAGGTCCAGGATCATGGGGCCGGTCTTGCGCGACGTGCCGAAATGGCTTTCAGGCTCATTCATTTGCATGGTGCTGTGCTCCTTCATGCGGCCAGGCCCTGGGGCCGATACGTTTTACTGTCCCAGATCTGCAGGTTGGCGCTGGTCGAACCGGTGCGGCCATCCTCGAATTTCACCTGGGTCTCGATGTACTGCGTGGCCTTGCCCTCATACAGGGCGGCGATCAATACCGCGTATTTTTCGGCGATGAATTTGCGCCGCACCTTGCGCGTGCGCGTCAGCTCGTCGTCATCGGGATCGAGTTCCTTGTGCAGCACCAGGAAGCGGTGCACCTGCGTGCGGTCCATCAGCGGATCGGCCGCCAGTTCTGCATTGACTTGTTCGATGCAGTCGCGGATCAAGCCATAGGTTTCGGCGCGCGCGGCCAGGTCCGTGTAGCCCGCATAGGCGATGCCGCGCCGCTCGGACCAGTTGCCTACCGCTTCGATATCGATATTGATAAAGGCGCAGACCTGTTCGCGTGCATGACCGAAGGCCACCACTTCCTTGATGAAGGGGAAAAATTTCAGCTTATTTTCGATGTAGTTGGGCGCGAACATGGCGCCGCAGGCCATCTTGCCTACGTCGGCTGCGCGGTCGATGATTTTCAAGTGGCCTTCGCTATCGAACACGCCTGCGTCGCCTGTATGAAAATAACCGTCTGCGTCGATCACTTCGGCGGTCGCCTCGGGGCGTTTGAAGTAGCCGCTCATGGTGGTGGGCGATTTGACCAGCACTTCGCCATTGGCCGCCAGCTTGATTTCCACGCCGGGGGCGGGCAAGCCCACGCTGTCGAACTTGATATTGCCATCCGGTTGCAGGCACACATAGGCGCAGGTTTCGGTGGAGCCGTACAGCTGCTTGAGGTTGACGCCTATCGAACGGTAGAAGCGGAACAGGTCCGGGCCGATGGCAGCGCCGGCCGTGTAGGCGACCTGCACGCGCGACAGGCCCAGCACGTTTTTCAACGGGCCGTAGACGAGGATCTCGCCCAGTCGGTACTGCAGGCTGTCGAGTAGCGGCACGGATTTTCCATCGAGGATCTGCGCGCCGCAGCGCTTGGCCACGTCCATGAAGTGGCTGAACATGCGGCGCTTGATGCTGCTCGCGTCTTCCATCCGTATCATCACGCTGGTCAGCATGTTTTCAAACACGCGTGGCGGCGCAAAATAGCAGGTGGGGCCGATTTCGCGCATGTCGATCATCACCGTGTCGCTGGACTCCGGGCAGTTGACGGTGAAGCCGGCTACCATGGCTTGCGCCAGCGAAAACAGGCAGTCGCCCACCCACGCCATGGGCAGATACGACAGGATATCTTCGCCGTCGGTGAGCTGGTCGAAGGCCACGCAGCCTTCGCCGGCCGCCAGCAGCGCGCCGTGGCTCTGGCATACGCCTTTGGGTTTGCCGGTGGTGCCCGAGGTGTACAGGATCACGGCAGTATCGCTACCCCGGCCCGCATCGACCGAGGCCTCGAAAAAGCCCGGATGTTCGCGGTCGTAGACGCGGCCCAGTTCCTGCAGCGCGGCGAAGGAAATGAGTTCCGGCTGGTGGTAATGGCGCATGCCCCGTTCGTCGTCGTAGGCGATGTGGCTGACGTGCGGATACAGGGCTTTGAGTTCCAGCAGCTTGTCGACCTGTTCCTGGTCTTCGACGATGGCGTAGCGGATTTCCGCATCCTGCAGCACATACGCCATGTCGGACGCGGGCGCATCCTGGTACAGCGGCACGGGCACGCCCCCCAAGCTTTGCGCCGCCAGCATGGCCCAATACAAACGGGGGCGGTTGTCGCCGATGATGGCCAGGTTCATGCCGCGCTGAAAACCGAGGGCGGCCAGCCCGCAGGCCAGGGACCGCACTTCATCGTTGACCTGGGACCAGGTCCAGGTTTGCCAGATGCCCAGGTATTTTTCACGAAAGGCGGGCTTGTCGGCTCGCAGTGAGCCGTGTTGCAATAGCCGTCGCGGAAACGTCGGCATCGCTGCTGTTCTCGTTGTTTGCACCAGTGTCTCCGGTTGCTGATTTCAGGCTGCCCTGTGGGTAGCTCTGTATTTTTTTATATGGTGTAATGATAGTAGCCTGCGTTGCTATACCGAGTTGTCTTTTCGGGGACATTTGCCCACTTTTCGATGGTGCGTCGCACAATGATTACTGCTGATTCCAGTCTCAAGGAAGTACTGCATGCGGCCAATTGGGCCCAGCTGCTGGACGCCGCGCAATTGGCGCGCGTCGAAGCCGAACTATTTGAAACCTTCGTGCCGAAAGGCGGTTTTGTCTGCCGCAAGGGCGATCCTGTCGAGAACTGGATAGGCATCATCAGCGGCATGGTGAAGATGAATAATTTTTCCGCCTCGGGCAAGGCCATGACCTTTATCGGCGTGCCACCCGGTAGCTGGTTTGGTGAAGGCTCGCTGCTGAAGCGGGAGCCGCGCAAGTACGACACCATGGCCCTGCGCGATACGCGCGTGGCGCGCCTGCCTGCGGCCACCTTTCACTGGCTGCTGGAGACGAGCTTGCCGTTTACGCGCTTCCTGCTGATGCAGCTGAACGAACGCCTGGGCCAGTTTATCGGCATGGTGGAAAACGAGCGCCTGCTCGACCTGAATACGCGCGTGGCGCGCTGCCTGGCGTCGATGTTCAATTCGCATCTGTATCCGGGCGTGGACAAGCTGGTGCAGCTGTCGCAGGAAGAAATCGGCCTGTTATCGGGATCGTCACGCCAGCGCGCCAACCAGGCCTTGCAGGTGCTGGAACGACAGGGCTTGCTGCGTTTGGATTACGGCGGCATCCGCATCCTGGACCTGGAAGGTTTGCGCCGCTACGAGGAGTAGCCGGGTAGCGCGGCAGCGGCCCTGCCGTGGCCGCGCAATCGCGGTATCATAGGCACTTACCAGTACCTTTCCAGCGCATCCCATGCAGACCTCAGATCTCAGCACACCCGCCCTCCGTTTGTCGCAACTGCGCGCCGCCATGCGCGAACAGCAGATCGACGCCTATATCGTGCCTTCGGCCGATCCGCATTTGTCCGAATACCTGCCGGGCCGCTGGCAGGGCCGCGAATGGCTGTCTGGCTTTACAGGTTCCGTCGGCACCCTGGTCGTCACGCAGGAGTTTGCCGGCGTGTGGACCGATGGCCGTTACTGGGAACAGGCGGAAACGGAACTGGCCGGCAGCGGCATCGTCTTGAAAAAAATCCCGTCCGGCGCCAGCGTGCTGTATATCGACTGGCTGGGCGAAACCATGCAGCCGGGACAAACGGTAGGTGTCGATGGCGCCGTGCTGGGCCTGGCCAATGCGCGCTTTCTGCAACAGGCACTGAGCGCGCAGGTCACGCTGCGCACCGATACCGATTTGCTGCAGCAGGTGTGGCTGAACCGCCCGGCCATGCCGGCCGCGCCCGTGTTTGAACATGGCGCGCCGTATCCCGCCTTGCCGCGCACGGAAAAACTGGCTGCCCTGCGCGCCGCCATGGCGCAGCATGGCGCCAGCCACCACGTCATTTCCACGCTGGACGATATCGCCTGGCTGTTCAATCTGCGCGGCGCCGACGTGCACTACAACCCGGTTTTTGTCGCCCATGCGCTGGTCGGCCCGGAACGTACTACCTTGTTCGTTGCCGATGGCAAGGTACCGGCCGCGCTGCGCGCCACCCTGGAACAGCAGGGCGTGGACGTGGCGCCGTACGAGCAGGCTGCCGCTGCGCTGGCTGCCTTGCCTGCCACCGCCACCTTGCTGCTGGACCCGCGCCGCATCACCTACGGCACGCGCCTGGCCGTGCCAGAGGCGGTGTCCGTGGTCGAGGCGATCAACCCGACCACTTTTGCCAAGTCGCGCAAGACGGACACGGAAGCGGCCCATGTGCGCGCCGCCATGGAGCAGGATGGCGCCGCCCTGTGCGAATTTTTCAGCTGGCTGGACGCCACCCTGGCCGATCCGCAGCGCGCGCCATTGACGGAAATCGGCGTAGACGAGCACCTGACGGCGGCCCGTGCGCGCCGTACCGGTTTTGTCAGTCCCAGCTTCGGCACCATCGCCGGCTTCAATGCGCATGGCGCCATCATGCACTACCACGCCCATGCGGAGACTGCCGCGACGATCGAAGGCGATGGCTTGCTGCTGATCGATTCGGGCGGCCAGTACCTGGGCGGCACCACCGATATCACGCGCGTGGTGCCCGTGGGAACCATCACGGCCGACCATAAACGCGATTTCACCCTGGTCTTGCGCAGCATGATCGCGCTGTCGCGCGCGCAGTTCCCGCTGGGCGTGAAGTCGCCCATGCTCGACTCGATCGCGCGCGCTCCGCTATGGGCCGAAGGCATCGATTTTGGCCATGGCACGGGCCACGGCGTAGGCTTTTTCCTGAACGTGCATGAAGGGCCGCAATCGATTTCGCAGTCCGCCATGCCGGAAGCGCATACAGCCATGCAGCCGGGCATGATCACGTCCGTCGAGCCGGGCATTTACCGTCCGGGACGCTGGGGTATCCGCATCGAAAACCTGGTGCTGAATGTAGCAGTGGTAGCAGCGGGCGAGAGCGAATTTGGCCCCTTCCTGCGTTTTGAAACCCTGACCCTGTGCCCGATCGATACGCGCTGCGTGGAACGCAGCCTGCTGCGCGATGACGAGGCGGCCTGGCTCAACGACTATCACGCCACGGTGCGTGCGCGGCTGTCGCCGCATCTGGCGGGCAGCGCCCTGGCCTGGCTGGAACAGCGTACGGGAGCCATCTGATGCGCTCGACCCGCGCCACCTCCGCCATCGAGCGGCTCAAGGAACGCAGCGGCAATCGTCTGTACTCGATGGCGCGTACCGGCGATGAATTGTTCTTCCTGACGGAAGGACCGGGTTTGCCGCCTTTGTGCCCGCCGTTGGAACTCGATGCCTTCGTCGCTTTCGTCAATGGCCTGGGACCGCAAAAGGCGCGCCGCGTCAGCAAGCTCGATGTGGCGTTTGAAAAGCAGCTGACCAAGAAAACCTGAGATGCCGACCGTCGACTTCTTGCGCGCGTACTGGTCGCCAGCCGAACTGGCGACGAATGGGGTGATCCTGCTCAATTTGCTGGGCGCGCTGTTGCTTGGCCTGTTGGTGGGTTATGAACGTTCGTATCACGGGCGCGCGGCCGGCATGCGTACCTATGGCCTGGTGTGCATGGCCTCGGCTGCACTAACAGTGCTCGGTGGTTATCCCGAGTTCTGGTACGGCGGCCATGGCATGGTGTCGGGTAGTGACCCCACGCGCGTGATCCAGGGCATCGTCACGGGCGTGGGTTTCCTGGGCGCTGGGGTCATCATGCGCGAAGGCTTCAATATCAGTGGCTTGACGACGGCCGCCTCGATCTGGGCTTCGTCGGTGATCGGCGTGATGGTCGGCATCGGTTTTTATCTGTCCGCCATGGGCCTGGCCTTCATGTGCGCGATGGCCATGATTTTCCTGTCCAAACTGGAAAACTGGCTACCGTCGCGCCATGCGATTGCCATCACCATGCGCTTCAAGCGCGATTTTATTCCACGCGAAGACGCCTTGCGGCGCATGGCCGCCAAGCGCGGCTACGACATCGCCAGCGGCTCGCTGACCATCGGCAGCACGGACGGCATGCAGGAATGGCGTTTCGTCGCCATCGCACATGGCAAGAATACGGGCGCCAGCCTGTCGAATATGTCGGCCGAACTGGCCGTCTTCGAGGGCATCGCCGGCTTCCAGCTGTCGCATGCCCGGAACTGACCGCGGGAGAAAACTTTGGATGCTCAGGCCGTACTCGATTTCTGGTTCTTGCCACCCACCGATGCAGGCTACGGCCAGTCGCGCGTGGAGTGGTTCCGCAAGGATGCCGCCTTTGACGCGCACATCGTCCAGCGCTTTGGCGACCTGATAGCCACTGCCATCGCCGGCGGCTTGCGCGAGTGGGAAACCATGCCGCAGGGCATGCTGGCGCGCATCATCGTGCTTGACCAGCTGACTCGCAATGCCTTCCGCGATACGCCGCAGGCGTTTGCCGGTGATACCCAGGCCTTGGCGCTGGCGCGCCAGTTGACGGAGTCGGGTGGCGACCAGTCGCTGCTGCCCATGCAGCGCGCTTTCGCCTACCTGCCGTTCGAACACGCGGAAGACCTGGCCATGCAGGCGCGCGCGGTGCAGCTGTTCCAGCGTCTGGCGCAGGAGCACGCGGGTTTCGACAGCATGCTCGATTACGCCCTGCGGCACCAGGACGTCATCAATCGTTTCGGCCGTTTCCCGCACCGTAACGCTATCCTGGGCAGGCACTCCACGCCGGAAGAAACAGACTTTTTGCGTCAACCGGGTTCCAGTTTTTAGGTCAATATGGGTTTCACTCTGAATATTATCGGCGCCGGTCATGTAGGCAAGGTGCTGGGCCATCTGCTGGCGGCAGCAGATGGCATCGTTCTGCAAGACGTGCTGACGCGTTCCATGGCGTCGGCGCAAGCGGCGGTGGATTTTATCGGCGCCGGCACGCCCATCGACAGTTATGCTGCTTTGCGCCGCGCCGACGTGACCATGCTGGCCGTGAGCGATGACCAGATCGGCCCGGCCTGCGCCGCATTGGCAGCCGAAGGCCATCTGGCCGGGACCACCGTGTTTCACTGCAGCGGCGCGCTGGCCTCGACCGCGCTGCTGGCCGCCACGCAGACGGGTGCCCTGGTCGCCAGCGTCCATCCCATCCGCAGCTTTGCCGATCCAGCCCAGGTGGCCACCAGTTTTGACGGCACGTTTTGCGGCATCGAGGGCGATGCCCAGGCACTGGCAGTGTTGACGCCCGCCTTGACGGCCATCGGTGCGCGTCCCGTGCCTATCGATCCCTCTGCCAAGACCGTGTATCACGCGGCAGCCGTGTTTGCCAGCAATTACCTGGTGACGGTGCTGGACGCGGCCTTGCGCGCTTACCAGGCGGCTGGCATCCCTGAACCGGTGGCGCGCGAACTTGCGCAGCCTTTGGCGATGGAAGCGGTGGCGAATGTGTTCAGGCTGGGTGCGGCGCCCGCCTTGAGCGGCCCGATCGCGCGTGGCGACATGGCTACGGTGGCGCGTCAGCAGCAGGCGGTGCAGCAATGGGATGGCGCCACGGGCGACTTATATGCGGCGCTGGTGGCGCCCACCACGGACCTGGCCAGGCGCAAGCGTGCACTGTAGATATAAAAGAAACACAAAGATGCAAATAGGAAATATTATCTGGGGTATCGTCGCCCACAGGAGTGTTCCATGTTGTTTCTAAAAAGTACCTCAGTGAGCAAGGCCCCCGGTATTTATGAGGTGGACATCGCTGCCAAGCCGCCAGGCAAGACCTTCGGCATTTTTCTCGCCACCGATCCCGACCAGCCTCCGCATGCGCTGCTGGGGCAGTTGAAGTCGCTCGGTTTCGAGAACACCTACAGTTCGGCCTACCTGCACAAGGACCAGGGCAAGGTGCTGGACCTGCATTTCCAGAAAGATGGCACGGATATCTTCAAGGGCTGGAAGACGGACGAGTGCACGCATAACCTGGCCGCCATCACGGCGCTATTCGAGGAACATGGCATCACGATCACACCGCGCGTGATGTCGATGGCGGAAGCCTACGCCTGAAAATAGCAGATTGCCGGGAGCGTTACTTCTCTTAAGTTTCGCTTAAGTTCTGCCAACTTATTTCAAAATCGCATCATCTTCGTCCTGATGAGGTGTCTTACATCTCGTCACAAATCTTACGGGATACTGAAGGACGTAGCTTTTTCACGGTGTTACTCTTTCCCTCATCGCACTTCGCTGAACTGCGAATCAAGGCACGTCAACTTATTTGAGAAAGAGAGAACATGATGAAAAAGATCCTGTTTGCAATGATCGCTTCCGTTACTGCAGTCGCCGGCATGAGCGCTGCGCACGCTGATGGTGCTTACGTCGGTGGCGGTGTCACCGTCAACCGTTATAACTTCGATGTTCCTGACGCTACCAGCGCCGGCAACCACAGCGGCTACCAGGCTGGCGGCAAAATCTATGCCGGTTACGACATCGACAAAACCTGGGCAGTGGAAGGCGGCTATGCCGATTTCGGCAGCAAGGACTATAACTACATCACCAGCGCCGGTAGTGGCGGCGTGAAAAGCGATTCCCACGGCTATTACCTGGCTGGCAAGGCTACCATGCCTGTATCGGACAAACTGGGCGTGTTCGGCAAGCTGGGCGTGGCCCGCGTGAACACTGGCCTGACCGGCACCGGCCTGTCGACTGGCATCACGGGTGATAACAAGACGGGCGTGTACGCTTCCGTTGGCGCCCAATACGCGATCAACGAGAAAGTCTCGCTGACGGCTGAGCTGGAACACTTCGGCAAGAGCGCCGATCAAGGCAACAAGGCTACCGGCCTGGCCTTGGGCGCACGCTATAACTTTTAAGCTGACATAAGCTGACAATAGCGTTAGCTGAAAAAAAGGCAGTCACCTCGCGGTGACTGCCTTTTTGTTTTACAGAGCCAGACTTAGACGGTCAAAGGCTTGTAGCGGATACGTTTCGGTTTCGCGCCTTCTTCACCCAGGCGTTTCTTCTTGTCGGCTTCGTATTCTTGATAGTTGCCGTCAAAGAAGGTCACTTGCGAGTTGCCTTCGAATGCCAGGATGTGGGTAGCGATACGGTCCAGGAACCAGCGGTCATGCGAGATGACCATCACGCTGCCGGCAAATTCCAGCAGGGCGTCTTCCAGCGCGCGCAGGGTTTCCACGTCCAGATCGTTCGACGGTTCATCGAGCAGCAGGACGTTGCCGCCCATCAGCAGGGTTTTTGCCAGGTGCAGACGTCCGCGTTCACCGCCGGACAGATTGCCCACCAGTTTTTGCTGGTCCGAACCCTTGAAGTTGAAGCGGCCCAGGTAGGCGCGCGACGGCATTTCAAAGCGGCCCACGGTCAGCATGTCGGCGCCGCCGGACACATCTTCATACACGGACTTGTTGTCCGCCAGATTGTCGCGGTTCTGGTCGACGATGGAAACGCGCGCCGTCTGGCCGATCACCACTTCGCCACTATCCGGCTGTTCCTTGCCCGTGATCATCTTGAACAGGGTCGATTTACCGGCGCCGTTGGGGCCGATGATACCGACGATGGCGCCGGCAGGAATCGTGAAGTTCAGGTTATCGATCAGCAGGCGGTCGCCAAAGGCTTTCGACACATTCTTGAATTCGATGACGTCATTGCCCAGGCGTTCAGCCACAGGGATGAAAATCTCCTGGGTTTCGTTGCGCTTCTGGTATTCGTGCTCGGACAGCTCATTGAAGCGGGCCAGACGGGCTTTCGACTTGGCCTGGCGTGCTTTCGGGTTCTGGCGCGACCATTCCAATTCTTTTTGCAGCGCTTTCTGGCGTGCCGATTCCGTCGCTTCTTCTTGCTTCAGACGGGCTTGCTTCTGGTCCAGCCAGGTCGAGTAGTTACCTTTCCATGGAATACCATGGCCACGGTCCAGCTCCAGAATCCACTCGGCGGCGTTGTCGAGGAAGTAGCGGTCATGGGTAATCGCCACCACGGTGCCCGGGAAGCGCAGCAGGAATTGTTCCAGCCAGTCGACCGATTCCGCATCCAGATGGTTGGTCGGCTCGTCAAGCAGCAGCATGTCCGGTTTCGACAGCAGCAGCTTGCACAGCGCCACGCGGCGTTTTTCACCGCCGGACAGCACGGCGATCTTGGCATCCCATGCCGGCAGGCGCAGCGCATCGGCGGCCATTTCCAGCTGCAGATTCAAATTGCCGCCGTCGGAAGTCGAGATGATCGCTTCCAGGCGTGCCTGTTCCGTGGCCAGCGCATCGAAGTCGGCGTCTTCTTCGGCATAAGCGGCGTACACGGCTTCGAGCTTGGCTTGCGCTTCAAACACTTCGCCCAGGCCCGATTCGACTTCTTGGCGCACGGTTTTTTCAGGATCGAGCTGTGGTTCCTGCGGCAGGTAGCCGATGTTCAGGCCCGGCATTGGCACGGCTTCGCCCTGGATGTCGGTGTCGATGCCTGCCATGATTTTCAGCAGGGTCGATTTACCGGAACCGTTCAGGCCCAGCACGCCGATCTTGGCGCCTGGGAAGAAGGACAGGGAAATATCTTTCAGAATCTGGCGCTTGGGCGGAACGATTTTGCCCACGCGATTCATGGTGTAGACGTAATTAGCCATTAGAAATCTCGGGTGATATACAAAGACGGACAGGATACGGTAAACGCCCGCTTACGGCCAGCGCTGTGCGCTGTGGAAATGGGCACGAAGCGGACACGATCAACAGTTTCAAGCGGTGTTGCGCGAGATACGGGTGGTCCACAGTCCCTCGATCGCATACAGGGCCAGGGCGATCCAGATCACCATGAAACCGAGCATGCGCTCCGGCGTAAACGCTTCATGGAAGACCCATACGCCGATCAGCAACTGACCCGTGGGGGCGATGTATTGCAGCAAACCCAGCACGGCCAGCGGCAAGCGGCGCGCGCCGGCCGCGAACAGCAGCAGGGGAATTGCCGTGATGGGGCCGGAAGCGAGCAGCAGGGCGCGCGTGCTGTGCGATTCTGTATTGACGAAGCCGCTCTGGCCTTGCCAGCCCAGCCACAGCATATAGACCAGCGCCAAGGGGAACAGGATCAGGGTTTCAAACGACAAGCCTTCCAGCGCACCCAGTACGGCCGTCTTGCGCAGCAAGCCATAGCCGCCAAAGGTTGCCGCCAGCATCAGGGCGATCCATGGAATCTGTCCCGCCTGCCAGGTCAGCCAGGCCACGGCACAGGCTGCCAGGCCGATGGCCAGCCACTGCAGGCGGCGCAAGCGTTCGTGCAGTAGCAAGAAGCCCAGCATGACATTGACCAGCGGCGTGATGAAATAGCCGAGACTGGCATCGACCACGTGATTGTTGTTGACGGCCCAGATATAGATGAACCAGTTGGCGGACAGCAAGAAAGCGCTGGCAACGAAGCTGGCCACCACGCGCGGCTGGGTTTTCAGGCTGCGCAGCCAGCCCCACTGGCGGCGCACGGTCAGCACCACACCCAGGAACAGCAGCGACCAGACCATGCGGTGGGCCAGGATTTCCTGCGGCGCGACCTCTTCGATGGCATGGAAGTACAGTGGAAACAATCCCCAGCACAAGAAGGCGAGGGAAGCGTACAACATGCCTGGATTCATGGTGGCGTTCGCTGAGTAGTAGACAATCTGTCATTATCGCTGAAAACACGGGGGACTGCCCGGCACTGCTGGCGAGGCGTAGAATGGCAGCAAATCAGCGATACCCCGCTTTTATTCGCCCGTTGGGCAACAAAAAACACGACCTTGGGACAGCCAGGAACCATGCAAAATTACACTTGCTATTTGCCAATACCTATCATATTGTGCGATGCAACAAAACAAAATCGGGTGCAACCTTGACCTCCGAACATAAAAAAAGCAGCCTGGTCGGCTTGACCCTGGCTGCTGTCGGTATCGTGTATGGCGATATCGGCACCAGTCCGCTGTATACCCTGAAGACTGTCTTTGACCCCGCCCACGGCCTGGAACTGACCCACGGCAACTTACTCGGCATCATCTCGCTGATCTTCTGGAGCCTGACCATCATCGTCTCGCTCAAATACGTGACCTTGGTGTTGCGCGCCGACAACCGCGGCGAGGGCGGCATCATGGCCTTGATGGCCCTGGTCTTGTCCTCCGTCAACCGCAGCTCGCGCTGGTATTTTGCGCTGATGCTGATCGGCGTCTTCGGCGCCACCCTGTTTTATGGCGATAGCGTGATCACGCCGGCCATCTCGGTGCTGTCAGCCATCGAAGGCCTGGAAGTAGCCACCCCTGCCTTGAAACCGTATGTCGTGCCACTGACGATTTTGCTGCTGCTGGTGCTGTATTCGGTGCAGTCGCATGGCACGGCCGGCATCGGGCGCTTCTTCGCACCGGTGATGGTGCTGTGGTTCGGCGCCCTGGCCATCATGGGGGTGATCAACATCATCAAGGCGCCGGCCGTGCTGGCCGCGCTCAATCCCCTGTATGCCGCCACTTTCCTGCTCAACCATGGCTTCGTGGCGTTTGTTGCGCTGGGCGCCGTGGTGCTGGCGCTGACGGGCGCCGAAGCCTTGTATGCCGATATGGGCCACTTCGGCAAAAAGCCTATCCAGGTCGCCTGGTTCTTGATCGTCTTCCCTGCGCTGGCGCTCAACTACCTGGGCCAGGGCGGCTTGCTGCTGATGCATCCTGATGCGATTTCGAATCCGTTTTACCAGCAACTGGGCGCCTGGAGCGTCTACCCGCTGGTGGTGCTGTCGACCCTGGCCACGGTGATTGCCTCGCAAGCGACCATTTCCGGCACCTTCTCGATGACCAAGCAGGCAATCGCGCTGGGCTTCCTGCCACGCATGCGCGTGCGCCACACCTCGGAAAGCGAGATCGGCCAGATCTACATCCCTGCCGTCAACTGGCTGCAACTGGCCGTGGTGCTGCTGGCCGTGATCGGTTTCGGTTCCTCGGAAAACCTGGCCGCCGCCTACGGTATCGCCGTCACGGCCACCATGATGGCCACCACCGTGCTGACCTTCTTCGTCATCCGCTACCGCTGGAAGCTCAATCTGTTCCTGTGCTGGGCCGCCACCGGTTTCTTCCTGACCATCGATGTGATGTTCTTCTCGGCCAGCGCCTTGAAGCTGCTGCATGGCGGCTGGTTCCCGCTGCTGCTGGGCTCCATCCTGTTCATCGTCATGCTGACCTGGAAGCGTGGCCGCGAACTGGTCTTCCAGAACCTGGAAAAACATGCGATTCCACTCGACGATTTCCTGTCTTCGCTATTCATTTCTGCGCCACAGCGCGTGGCCGGCACGGCCATCTTCCTGCGCGGCCAGACCGACGGCGTGCCGCACGCGCTGCTGCACAACCTGCTGCATAACAAGGTGCTGCATGAGCGCGTGATTTTCCTGACGGTCTATATGCATGAAGAACCGTGGGTGGCGCCATCCGAGCGCGTGCGCGTAGAAGACCTGGGCCACCAGTGCTACCAGGTGAACGTGCATTATGGATTCAAGGATGAACCCGATATTCCGGGGGCGCTGGCGCAGTGCGCGGACCAGGGCCTCGATTTCGAGATGATGGAAACTTCGTTCTTCATCGCCCGCCAGACCATTATTTCCACGCCGGGCGCCGGCATGATGCCATGGCGCGAACATCTGTTCGTCACCATGTCGCGCAATGCGCGTACGGCAGCCGACTACTATCAGATCCCGAGCAACCGGGTCATCGAACTGGGTACGCAAGTGGAAATTTGACGGGCAGGGTACGGCAGAATAATTATTTTGACAATGTTGTATTGTCACCCTATTTTCTGCCGTGCTTACCTCTGCTTACAAGTCGGCTTCCCGACACCTGTTAAACTGCGCTACACAGCGGTTCGCACCGTACGGACCTCAGTCACACTCCAATATTTAAAGGGAAACCATGAAATCGGTATTTCAATTGATTGCTAGTATCGCTTGTGCCGTAGTATTGACCGCTTGCGGCGCCGCCGCTTCCGACACGAAACCTGTCGTGATCGATCCAGCTACGCAGGTGGCGACATTAACCGTTACGGACCTGACCGTCGGTACCGGTGCGACGGCTACGGTAGGCAAGACGCTGACCATGACCTATACGGGATGGCTGTATAACTCGGGCCAACCGGATGGCAAGGGCAAGCAGTTTGATGCAAGCAAGCCAGGCGCGAGTTTTGGTCCTATCGTACTGGGCAGTGGCAATGTGATCCCTGGCTGGGACCAGGGCCTGGTGGGCATGAAGGTTGGCGGTACGCGCCGTTTGCTGATTCCATCGAGCCTGGCCTATGGTCCTAGCGGCAGTCAGAAGGATAGCAATGGCAACCAGGCGGTTCCACCGTATGCTGGCCTGGTATTCGAGGTGACACTGATTTCGGCGAATTGACCATTTGATTTGAGCAGCGATGATTTAGACAACGGGCGATCCTGCGGGTCGCCCGTTTTGTTTTCAGCCATCGTTCAGGCAGGCGCCAGTTCCTGGAAATAATAGGTGGCACCGCCCAGGCTGGCGGGCGCATCGTATTGCAGCACTTGCGTACGGCGCAGGGCGACGGGGGCGCGAAAGGCGGGACCATCGTAGACAAAGGTATGGAATTCGCCATTCTCTCCGCAGGCGTCGACGCCGGGCGGCAGGTCGGCCAGGAAGCTGGCGTCAAATTCACGGCCGCAAAAGTCGCGTGACAAGTGCTGGCCATTGACACACACGACGATGGCCTTGAAGCCGGCGCCCAGGAATTCGTCGACCAGCGTGCGGCGCACTTCGCCCCATAGCGGTAGATGCGCCGTCAGGCCGGCGCTGGCACAGACTTTTTCTTCCCAGTCGCGGTGCGGCTGCAAGTCGATATCGCCAAAGATGGCGTGTGCTATACCCGCCGCTTTTGCTTCGCGCAGTACATCGATAAATTTTTCCTCATAGCTGGCCCAGCTGGCGTGATAGCGCTGCAAGCTGGCGCCCAGGCTGGCCGCCTGCGCTGCCAGCAGTTCTGGCGGCACGCCGTGCGAACGCGACTTGCGGCCATCTTCATCCATCGCCGTGACCAGCAGCGGCACGGACATGCCGGCGGCGCGCGCACGCCACAGGGCCAGGCAGGAATCCTTGCCGCCGCTCCAGGAAATGAGCGCCGTCGTCATACCGCCGCCTCGCTGGAGGCGGGGCGCAGCATGTCGATGTGTGCGATGCCATCTTCGTCGTAAGGCGCGCTGACGGTGACGAAACCAAATGACTGATAAAAACGCTCCAGATAATGCTGGGCGCCGATGCGGATGGCGTGCCCAGGATGCTGCGCTTCAGCACGTGCGATACCTTCGTTTAGCAATTGCTTGCCAGCACCGCCGGCGCGCGCCTCGGGTGACGTCAGCACGCGGCCCAGCGACATTTCCGTGTACTTGGCGCCCGGCGCCAGGCAGCGCAGATACGCCGCCAGCTGGCGCTGGCCATCGACGGTGCGCCAGCCCAGCAGATGCATGGCTTGCTGATCGTAGCCATCGATGTCGGGGTAGAGGCATTGCTGTTCCAGCACAAACACGCGCTGGCGCAAGGCCAGCACCTCATACAGCGTGTGGGTGCCGAGTTCTTCGAAGGTGAGCCATTGCCAGTTGATCATGCGTGTTCCGAAAAGTCAGCGAAAGAGCATCATTTTAAAGGTGCACGCGAAAAAAAACCGTACTGCGGTGCAGGCAGCACGGTTTTGATGGCGATACGATGGCTTGCCGCACAGCGCGGCGCGCAGTAGCTTATGCCAGGTGTCCTCAGACGATGGTCAGGGTAACGTCGATATTGCCACGGGTGGCGTTCGAGTACGGGCACACGATGTGGGCGGCGGCGACCAGCGCTTCGGCGGCGGCGCGCTCCATGCCTGGCAGCGAGATTTTCAATTCCACTTCGATGCCGAAGCCGGTCTCGATGGCGCCGATACCGACATGGCCTTCGATAGCCAGGTCCGCTGGCACGGCGATCTTGTCGCGGCCGCCGACGAATTTGATGGCGCCGATGAAGCAGGCCGAGTAGCCGGCGGCGAACAGTTGTTCCGGGTTGGTGCCGACGGCGCCGTTACCGCCCAGTTCTTTCGGCGTGGTCAGTTTCACGTCCAGCACATTGTCGGACGAGACGGCGCGGCCTTCACGGCCACCGGTGGCAGTTGCTTGAGCGCGATACAGGACTTGTTTGATCGACATGATGGTTTCCTTTAGTTTATTTAATAGATAACGACTAAATAGTGTGCTACTTGCTGCGTGCCTAAGCACCCCTGGAGGCCCGTCTGAAACTATCGCTGCGGCGTCCATGTGCTCAATATATATCGCGCACTATTTAATTGCAAGCGATTTTATTTTGAGGTCTTTATCATTAATACTTTATTTCCTTGCCTTTGTCGCCAGCACAGGCCTTCCGTCGCATAATGTCCACCGCCGTGGACGCCACTGCTTATGCTAGGCGCACTACCATATTCAGGGAAAAATCATGACCAGCCTGTTCTTTATTCTGCGCCTGACCTTGGCGACGATGATTAGCTACATCATCGTCTCGGCCATCCTGGTCGAAAATTATTTGCGCCATATCTTTTGGCATCCCGATGATTTTTTTGTCACCTTGGGCTTCTTGCTCGCTGCTATCGTCATCAGCAATGCCTTTTCGCATGTGCGGCGCGTGCGCCTGATTGCCAATGAAGTCAATGCCAGTACCCTGTCGAGCCGTCAGCGGCGCCAGATCGAGATCCCGTTCGAGGCGGGCGAAGCATTCGACATGATCGATGCGGCCATCCGCGAATTGCCAGGCAGCGAAGTGGTGGAAAGTGCGCGTGACAGCTTGCAGGTGCAAGCCCGCGTGCGCCGCGCCGCGCCGTACACGCACACCGGTTTGCCACGCATGCGCTTGCTCGCTTTCATGGAACCGCGGCCGAACCAGATCCTGGCCACCATCACGCCGAATGGCGAAGCGGGTAGCGTGACCCTGATTTGCGAGCCGGCGCGCAATGCATGGACCGACTGGTTTATGGTTGACCATGGCAGCAACCTGGAAAACGCGGAAGCGGTAACGCGCGCCATCACGCGCCGGGTGGCGCAGCGCCGTCGCGGCGAACAGGCCGAAGCGCGCCAGACGGTGACGGAAAAGGAACTCACGGTCGCCAAGCTGAGTCTGCTGCATGCGCAGGTCGAGCCGCACTTCCTGTACAACACCCTGGCCAGCGCGCAGCTGCTCACGCGCAGCGATCCGGCTCTGGCCGATGAGATGCTGGGTAATCTGATTTTGTACCTGCGCCACTCCTTGCCGCGCACCGAGCAATCGATGTCCACCCTGGGTACGGAACTGGAACGGGCGCGCGCTTACCTCGATATCCTGAAAATCCGCATGGGCGCCCGTTTGAACCTGCAGATCGAGGTGCCGGCTTATCTGCGCCAAGTGGAACTGCCGCCGATGATGCTGCAAACCCTGGTGGAAAACGCCATCAAGCATGGCCTGGAGCCGAAAAGCGGCGGCGGCACCATCTGGATCATGGCGCGCAGCGGCAATGGCACGGTGATCGTTACGGTGGCCGATGATGGCCAGGGTTTCCGGGACGACGGCACGGGCACCGGCATCGGCTTGCGCAATGTACGCGAACGCCTGCGGCTGACGTATGGCGCTGCCGCCTCGTTTTCCATCCTGGCCAATTTTCCCGATGGCGTCACGGCCACCATCACGGTGCCAGACGTTAGCGCGCAAGGAGCGTCACATGGATAAGACGACGCCGGGCATGACATGCATCATCGCCGAAGATGAAACGCTGCTGCGCGATGCGCTGGTCGCCATGCTGGGTGAAGTATGGCCCGACCTGCGCATCCTGGCCGTCTGCGACGATGGCGGTACGGCGCTCGATGCGATTGCCACCTTGCAGCCCGACGTGGCCTTTCTCGATATCCGCATGCCCGGTTTGTCCGGCATGGAAGTGGCGGCCGGTGCGCTCGACGCCAGCCCGGGCACGCAGGTGGTGTTCGTCACCGCCTACGACCAGTATGCGATCGAAGCCTTCGACAAGGGCGCCGTCGACTACCTGTTGAAACCGATTGCCAGTGAGCGCCTGCAGGCCACCATGCAGCGCGTGCAGGCCAGGGCCGCGCGCGGCGATGCACCGGACGCCGCGCTGGCCGGCTTGCTGCAGCAATTGACGGGCGCCTTGCCAGCGATTGCCAAGGCGCCGCCGCTGGTGTGGGTGACGGCCAGCAGCGGCAAGGATACGCGTTTGATCATGGTCGACGATATCGCCTATTTTCAGTCGGACACCAAGTACACCGCGGTGATCACGGCCGAAGGCGAGGCGCTGCTGCGTAAACCGATCCGCGAACTGCTCGACGTGCTCGACCCGGCTATTTTTAAACAGATACACCGCTCGACCATCGTCAACATGAAGATGGTGGCGTCGGTGACGCGTGATGAAATGGGACGTGGTCTGCTGCGCCTGAAAACGCGGCCGGAAACGCTGAGCGTCAGCCAGCCGTTCATGACCCTGTTCAGGAATATGTAGCGCCCTTGTCTTTACACGCCGGCGCATAAAAAAACTCGCTCTACGGAGCGAGTTTCTTGTTAGCTATTCAATCAAGAATGATGCGATTGAATGATCAAGGCTCTTCCAGAGGCTTGCTGTCCTCGTTCTTTGGAGGATGGCCGCCGCCATTGTTGCCGCCGAACTGTTCGTTAATAACATTGTCCCACCAGTAGCCACCGGAAACAATTTCCAACTCTTCCAACGATAATACTTGCATGTGACTCTCCCGGAATTTTATAAGATTATCAAGCAGAATAACCATGAATGTTTCGTCACGGAAAATAAATTCTACTAGCCTGGATCGGGTTGAATACTCACCAATATTCACATTTTGCAAATAGAGTGAAAAATATTAATGTGAGAATATGAGAGTGTTGCTGCTGGCCGCAAACCAGCTGGTAACGCCGCCTTTTACTCCGCCGTCTCGAAACCTTCGAGCACGTTCACCACATTGATGCCCAGCTCTTTGACTGCATAACCGCCTTCGAGGATAAAGGCGGTCGGCAAGTCCAAAAAGGCCAGGCGTTCGCCCAGGCGCAGGAAGTCGCCGCTTTGCAGGGTGAAGTGCGACAGCGGGTCGCCCGCATACGTATCCACGCCCAGCGATACCACCAGTGCGTCGGGGCCATACATCTTGATGCGCAAACAGGCTGTTTCCAGCGCGGCGAACCAGTTGGCGGCGGAGGTGCCGGCCGGCAGCGGCAGGTTGAGGTTATAGCCGGTGCCCGCGCCGCTGCCCGTTTCATCGGCGTGGCCCAGGTAAAACGGGAACTCGTTGCGCGGATCGGCGTGCAGCGAGACGAACAGCACGTCGTCGCGTGCATAAAAAATGCTCTGCGTGCCGTTGCCGTGGTGGTAGTCGAGGTCGAGGATGGCAACCCGGCGCGCGCCATCGTCAAGCAAATGCTGGGCTGCCAGCGCGGCGTTGTTCAGGAAACAGTAGCCGCCAAAGAAATCACTGCCCGCATGGTGGCCGGGCGGCCGGGTCAGGGCAAAGGTGGCGCGTTCGCCCAGGCGCAAGGCGTGGGCGGCATTGACGGCGCAGTCGGCGCCCGTCTTGGCGGCGGTCCAGGTGCCGCTGGTCAGCGGCGTGCCATTGTCCATCGAATACAAGCCCAGTTTGGCGGCGAAATTATCGGGTTCGATATCGCTGCGCAGGGTGCGCACGGGCCAGACGGAGGGCAGCGCATCCTTGCTGGCATTGTCAGGGTCCAGCGCCAGCCAGTCATGCCAGGCATGGCGCAAAAAATGCAGGTAGCGCGGCGTGTGGATGCGTTCGAGCGAGGTCAGCGGTACGCCGTGCGGCGTGACGATGCGGCCCAGGTTGCGCCGCCCCAGTTCGGCCACCACCATGTCGGCCCGTTCCGGTTTTTCGAAACAGGGCACCAGCTCGCCGCGGAACATTTCAAAGCGGCCCCGATGCTGGCTGTGCAGTTCATTATAGAAGGTCAGCATGGGGCGCCTGGTGGAGTATCAATGACTCAAGTGTGGGAACACAGGGTGCTGGCGCGGTAGGCGGCGACGAAATCGTCGAAGCTGCCGGCGGGCGCCGCTTCCAGCGCGCCTTGTTCGGCCAGCGAGCTGGCCGCCAGCTGGTCGAAGTACGCGCTTTGTTCGGCCGTGGGCGGATGCGTGCGGAAGAAGGCTGCGTGGCGTTCGCTCTGCTGCAGGCCGAAGGCGGCAAACGATCCGCCGTTGGTCCGCACTTCGGCCAATACCTTGGCTGATGGCGTGGCGTCCGGATCGGCCAGTTTGCGCGCTTGCGCGGCCAGGCTGTCGGCATGGGCCGTACCGCCCTGGCGCGCGTCGAGCAGGGCGGCCACGGGGGCTATACGCGCCAGCAATTCTTCACCCCACGCTTGCAAGCCGATCTCGACGCCGTCGCGGCGCAGGGTCAAGCCTGGCGTGCGGCCTTCCTTGACGGTGCGCGCAAAGTTATTCGTGTAGCAGGCGCTTTGCTCGGCGGTGATCGGCGCGCTCTCGTCGAGCGCGCAGAACAGCAAAAAGGCGTCGAGGAAGCGGCCCGTTTCCAGGCTGATGCCGACCGGCTCGAATGGGTCGACATCCATGCAGCGCACTTCGATGTATTGCACGCCGCGCAGGCACAGCGCCTGGATCGGGCGCTCGCCCGTGCGTATCACGCGCTTGGGGCGGATGGTCGAATAGTATTCATTTTCGATCTGCAGCACATTGGTGGAGAGCTGTATCCACTCGCCATCCTTTTTCGTGCCCAATTCCTGATACGGCGGATACGGGTCGTTGACGGCATGCGTCAGCGCGCTGACGTAGTCTTCCAGGCTGTTTTCGTGCGGACGCAGGCCGGACTGGGCGTCGTTCTGATAGCCGAGGTCGCTCATGCGCAAGCTGGTGGCGTAGGGCAGGAACAGGGTATCGTCGGACAAGGTTTCCAGCTTGTGCGGCCGGTCGCGCAGGAAGCCGGTCGACAGGGCTGGCGAGGCGCCGAACAGATACATCAGCAGCCAGCTATAGCGGCGGAAGTTGCGTATCGTCGCCAGGTAGCTTTCTGACTGCACATCCCTGGTGGTCGCCGTTGCATGGGTCTCGCAGCCACAGGTGTCCGCGTTGTTGGCCAGCAGCTGCCACAGGCGTTCGTCGAGCGAGTAGTTGTAATGGATGCCGGCGATGCATTGCATGGCCTTGCCATAGCGCAGCGCCAGGCCGCGCCGGTACACATGTTTCAGCATGCCCATGTTCGAGCTGCCATAGTTGGCGATCTCGATGCCGGCTTCGGCCGGCAACTGGCTGGGCATCGACTGGCTCCACAGCAACTCATTGCCCAGGCGGCCGTAGGCGTAGCGGTGCACGGTATCGAGCTTGTCGAGCGTGATGCCGATGTCGCTTTCGGCAGGGGTGATGAATTCGAGCAGTGCCTCGGCGTAATCGGTGGTGATTTCGGGATGCGTCAGGGCCGAACCCAGGGCGGCCGGATGGGGCGTGGAAGCGAGATGGCCGGCGCTATCGATGCGCAGGGTTTCGCGTTCAATGCCACGCAAGCCGCCCAGCAGCGCGCGGTTGGCATCTTCGGTCAGCAATGCCAGGCGGCGAGTCAACAGGTTGGGCAATTTGAGCTTCCTTTCTTGTGCAGCATATAAATAATTTGTGCTGAGATTAACCGAAAATTGGCAACTGCGTCGGCGCAGCTCCAAAAAACGCCGTGCCGCTTTTATCTACCCTGTGACGGGGCAGCATTTCGGTCAGGAATGGGATGATATTTTAACAAACTGTGGGGGGATGCAGCGCATAGCCTGGTCAGGCAATGCGCATGGCAAGACTTCAGCCCAAGGTTTAGCTCAGACGCGCGCCGCTGACTCGCTCGATGCCGGCCAGGTCGCGCCAGCTTTGCGCATCGGCATAACCGGCGTCGCTCAGCAATTGGCGCACTGATGGGGCCTGGTCGTAGCCATGTTCCATCAGCAGCCATCCGCCGGCGCTCAAGTGGCGCGCGGCACCGCTGACGATGGTGCGCAGGGCCGACAAGCCATCGGCGTGGTCGGTCAGTGCGCCCACCGGCTCAAAACGCAAATCGCCTTGCGCCAGATGCTGGTCGCCGCTGGCGATATACGGCGGGTTCGAGACGATCAGCTCGTAGCGTTCCGTGCCCAGCGCTTCAAACCAGTCGCTGGCCATGAAGGTGATATTGACGCCGTTGGCGCTGGCGTTGCGGCGCGCCACGGCCAGTGCCGCGCTGCTGACGTCGAGCGCCGTGACGACGGCGTCCGGCCGGCTATGGGCCAGCGCCACGGCGATGGCGCCGCTGCCGGTGCCCATGTCGAGCAAACGGCCTTGGGCTGGCAAGCGGTCCAGCGCCAGTTCCACCAGCAATTCCGTATCGGGGCGCGGTATCAGCACGGCGTCGCTCACTTCGAAGGGCAAGCCAAAGAATTCGCGCTGTCCCACGATGTAGGCGATCGGCTCACCGCGCAGGCGGCGTTCCAGCAAG
This sequence comes from Janthinobacterium silvisoli, assembly GCF_014200725.1. Lineage (GTDB taxonomy): Bacteria > Pseudomonadota > Gammaproteobacteria > Burkholderiales > Burkholderiaceae_D > Janthinobacterium. The sequence goes on along the minus strand of NZ_JACHCL010000004.1, from coordinate 180,866 downwards.
GCCCTCAAACGCTGTGTTTCTTCGCCAGTAAGTACTCGCTCCGATTGCGTGATCAAACCCACGCGCGACAGGCCCAACGCATGGCAAAGCAGGATGCGGTTGTCGAGCGCATCGAGCTGCGGGCGGATTTGCAGAGCGCCGACAGTACTGCCGGCGGGAATCAGGGTTTCTGGCATTGAAATAAGTTGCTTACTTGTTGATTACTTTTGGCGGCGGAACAAAATCCACAGCAGCGCGAGGGTAAAGATGCCGAAGCCGAGGAAGGACCATTGTGGGATCGACAAGCCGAAGAACGGCGCCGTGGCATCTTCGCACAAGCCATCGGCGCGGAACATGAAGGGCAAGTAAATGGCAGGGAAGATTTTATTCAACATCGTTTCCATCGGATCGATGCCGCAGGAAAAGCCGGGATGGGCCAGTACATACAAGTGCTTGCCTGCCACGCCCAAGCCGCCCAGCGCCGCCAGTAAACCAATACCGGCGCCGATTTTCGGCCGCTGCGACGCCGCGCCGTACAGGCAGGCGATGGCGATGCCCAGGAACAGATAGCGCTGGATCACGCACAGCGGGCAGGGCAGCATATCGACCACATGCTGCAGATACATGGCCACGCCCAGCATGACAAAGCAGAGGGCAGCAATAAACAGGAGTGCAGGGCGCGAACTTTTCATGGATGTTCCGGTGAGGTGAGTGGTGATGTTAGCTAGGCATTCTCGCATATCGGGCAATTTTGATTGCTTAGCCGCTACTTAAACCCTTGCTGCTGTTAGATGCTTTAAAAAGTGTTCAGGGCAAGGCGCAGCGCCGCAGGCAGTACGAATGTACGGCCAGGCGCTGCAACGCAGCCATGGACACTTTTTAATCGCCCAAAGCAGCCAGAAGTTCAGCCTGATGCTCAGCTGCCAGCGCGTTAGTGAGTTCCGTCAAATCGCCATCCATGATGAAGTCGAGTTTGTACAAGGTCAAGTTGATGCGGTGGTCCGTCATGCGGCCTTGCGGAAAGTTGTATGTACGGATGCGCTCGCTGCGGTCGCCCGAGCCGATCAGGCTCTTGCGAGTGGCCGCCTCTTTCGATTGCTGTTCGCGCAATTGCACGTCCTTGATGCGGGCGGCCAGCACTTTCATCGCTTGCGCCTTGTTCTTGTGCTGGCTGCGGTCATCCTGGCATTCCACCACGATGCCAGTTGGCAAGTGGGTGATACGCACTGCCGAGTCGGTCTTGTTGATGTGCTGACCGCCGGCGCCCGAGGCGCGATAGGTATCGATGCGCAAGTCGGCCGGGTTGATGTTCACGTCTTCCACCTCGTCCGCTTCCGGCATCACGGCCACCGTGCAAGCCGAAGTGTGGATGCGGCCCTGGGTTTCCGTGGCGGGCACGCGCTGCACGCGGTGGCCGCCCGATTCGAATTTCAGCTTGGAATAAGCGCCATTGCCGACCAGGCGCACGATCACTTCGCGGTAGCCGCCCAGGTCCGAATCGGAAGCGGAGACCAGCTCCACCTGCCAGCGGTTGCGTTCGGCAAAGCGCGTGTACATGCGTAATAAATCGCCGGCGAACAGCGCCGATTCATCGCCGCCCGTGCCGGCGCGGATTTCCAGGAAGATATTGCGCTCGTCGTTCGCATCTTTCGGCAGCAGCATGGTTTGCAGTTCGCGTTCCAGCTGGGCCATGGTGACTTTGGCCGCTTCGATTTCTTCCTGGGCAAAATCCTTCATGTCCGGGTCGCCCAGCATCTCTTGCGCCGTGGCGATATCGTTGCCCGCTTCCTGGTAGCGGTGGTACAGGGCCACCAGCGGGCCCAGTTCGGCATGCTCGCGCGTCATCTTGCGGTAGCTGTCCATATTCGACGTGGCGTCCGGGTGCATCAACAGTTCGTCGAGCTCCACCAGGCGGTTCGCCAGTTGATCGAGCTTGTCCAGCATGGATTGTTTCATAGGAATTCGCGTAAAAAGTAAGGTAAGGGAGCGGCATGCCGGAGGCGGTGCGCAAATCGGGGCATGGCTGCGCGGGCAGCCAAGGGGCGGAGCTAACGGCGACCGCGGAACAGTTTTGGCAGCAGGGTGGCCAGTTGCTTGCGTTCGTCGCCTTGCGCGCGGTGCAGCGCTTGCTGCGGGCCGTGCAGGAACTTGGCGGTCAAGCCTTTCGACAGCGCTTCGAGCACGGCGTCGATGTCGGCGCCCTTGGCCAGCATCTTGCGGGCGCGGTCCACTTCCATCAGGCGCAGGGATTCGCTGCTTTCATGTAAATCCTGGATCACCGGCACCATGGCGCGGTCGTCGACCCAGCTCATGAACGATTGCACGCGTGTCTCGATGATGGCTTCGGCTTGCGCCACGGCTGCCTGGCGGCTTTCCAGGCCCGTCTGCACGACCTTGCCCAGATCATCGACTGTGTACAAAAACACGTCGTTCAGGCGGCCCACTTCCGCTTCGATATCGCGCGGCACGGCCAGGTCGACCATGAACATGGGCTTGTGGCGGCGCGCCTTGATGGCGCGCTCCACCAGGCCCAGACCCAGCAGCGGCAAGGACGAGGCGGTGCAGGAAATAACGATGTCGAACTGATGCAGCCGCTCGGGCAGGTCGGCCAGGCGGATCGCCGTGCCATTGAAACGGTGGGCCAGCGCCTCGCCCCGTTCCATGGTGCGGTTGGCGATCGTGATGCTGTGCGGGTTTTGCGCCGCAAAATGGGTGGCGCACAGTTCGATCATTTCGCCGGCGCCGATAAACAGCACGTTTTGCTCGGCAATCTTGTCGAAAATACGCTGCGACAGGCGCACGGCGGCAGCCGCCATCGACACGCTGTGGGCGCCAATTTCGGTGGTGCTGCGCACTTCCTTGGCCACTGAAAAGCTGCGCTGGAACAATTGGTGCAGATAAGTACCCAGGCCGCCCGCTTCATCGGCCGTGCGGATGGCGTCCTTGATCTGGCCCAGGATCTGCGTTTCGCCCAGCACCATCGAGTCTAGCCCGGAGGCGACGCGAAAGGTGTGGCGCACGGCGTCGTGCTGAGGCAGCATGTACAGATGCGGGCGCAGCTCGCTGTAGCTGAGCTTGTGATAATCGGCCAGGAAATGGGCGCCCGCGTCGAGCGGATTGGGCACGTGGCTGGCCGCATACAGCTCGGTGCGGTTGCAAGTCGAGAGAATCGCCGCCTCATCATTGTCGCGCGCGTCGATGCGCTGGAACCATGAGCGCGCAGCCATCACCGCCTGGCCCAGATGCTCAGGCGCAAACGCCAGCTGTTCGCGGAGCGACACTGGGGCGGTGGTGTGATTGAGGCCGACGGCTAACAGTTGCATTTCGGGCGATATGAATTCGTTATGCCGACATTATAGCGCTTTGTGCCCGATCTTTGAGCAGCCCGGCCGTTTTTGGGCTTGCCTACGGTCTGGCGCCTGCGTCGTGGCTGCTTAGTCTTTCCAGCCGATAGCCATAACTATAGACGGGTACCAGGCGGTAGCCATGCTCGGGTTTCAGTTGCAGCTTGTTGCGCACGCGCGAGACGTGGGTGTCCATGGTGCGCGAGGGCAAGGCTGTCTCCCGTTGCCACACGGATTCATGGATGTAGGCGCGTGACAAAGGACGGCCCAGGTTGCGGAAGAACAGCAGCGCCAGGGCGAACTCCTTGTGCGTCACATCGAGCAACTCGCCATCCTTGAGCAGGCGTCCGGGCCGTGTTTCAAAGGTGTATGCGCCGAATTGCAAGTGTTCGGCGCCGGTCTGGGCGGGATAGGCCACGCGCAGCAGCGCCTGGGTACGCAACGCCAGTTCGCTGCGCCGCAGCGGCTTGACCATATAGTCGTCGGCGCCAGCCGTCATGCCTTCGACGATGTCGTCCTCACCGGAGCTGTTGGTCATAAACAACACGGGCGCCTTGGGCGCCAGTTTTTCGCGTGCGCGGCGCACTACTTCGGCGCCGTCGATATCGTGCACTTGCCAGTCGAGGATCAGCATGTCGCAGCTATCCTTGCGCAATTGCCCCAGCAGTTCCTTGCCACTTTGAAATTCGTGGCAAGCGTGACCGGCGGCAGTGAGCACCTGGCAGATCAGTTCTGCCTGACTATGGTCGTTATCGAGTACGGCAATTCGCATAATGGCTGGAGTGTGTAGCAGCAAACAGACGGTCTGTTCTGCTTATCGTAATGTCAAGGAATGCTCATGTGAAATATAACAGAGATTGCAACTGTGTCCAGTGAATTCGGCGTAATACACGTTTCAGTTACACTTGGACATGTTCCCTTCCAAATGGAGAAGCCGCAATGGTCGAACAGACTAGCCCTGATTGGACCCTGATACCGGCCGGTAGTGCGGAAATCGAGCAGGTGCGCGAGCGCTGCCGCAGCCTGGTGCGGCGCCGTGCCGTGATGTCTGCTGGCGCTTCGGCGATCCCGATTCCCGGTATCGATTTGATGTCTGACGTAGGCCTGCTATCGATGCTGATCAATGATATCAACCATGAATTCGGCCTGACGCCGGAACAGATCGAACGTTTGAACCCGCAATTCAAGCTGATGGCCTACCGCGCGGCGGTGGGCATGGGCGGCATGCTGGTGGGGAAATTGGTGACGCGTGAATTGCTGGTGCACTTGCTCAAGCGCAGCGGCGTAAAAATAGCTACCAAGCAAGTGGCGCGTTTCGTGCCGTTTGCCGGCCAGGCGGTGGCGGCGGCGCTCGGTTATGCCGTGTTTCGTCAGATCGGCTACCAGCACGTCAACGCCTGCGCCGCGGTGGCGCAGGAATTGACGGCGGTACGGCCGCGTTAGCGTATTGCCATGGTAGTCACCCCGCGCATCAGGCGTCGGGCAGCACCACGTTGACGTCCAGCACTTCCAGGTTGCCCTGGCGGTCCAGCGAGATCTTGATATCGTCGGCGTTGACCTTGGTGTATTTCGAGATGACTTCGATCAATTCCTTGTGCAAGGCCGGCAGGAAATCTGGGCCATCACGTCCGCTGCGTTCGCGGGCGATGATGATTTGCAGACGCTCCTTGGCCGCGACCGCCGTCTTCAGCTTGGGTGGAAACAGGAAAGAGAGCAATGCCATATCACTTGGCCCCAAAAATGCGCTGGAGTAGCCCAGGCTTTTCATAATTGGTAAAGCGCAATTCGACTTCTTCGCCGAGGAAACGCGATACCACGTCTTCGTAGGCTTGCGCCACGTCGGTACCCTTGAAATGGATGGCGGGATTGCCCTGGTTCGAGGCCGCCAGCACCTGTTCCGATTCCGGAATGATGCCCACCAGCGGGATACGCAGGATTTCCTGCACATCCTGGAAGGACAGCATTTCATCCGATTCCACGCGTTTCGGCGAGTAGCGGGTGATCAGCAAATGTTCCTTGACCGGCTCGCCGCCCGTCTGCGCGCGGCGCGACTTGGCTTGCAGGATGCCCAGGATGCGGTCCGAATCGCGTACCGACGATACTTCCGGGTTGGTCACGATGATGGCTTCGTCGGCAAACGTCAGCGCCATCAGCGCGCCATGCTCGATACCGGCCGGTGAATCGCAGATAATGAATTCGAAGCCCATGTTGATCAGGTCGTTCAACACGCGTTCCACGCCATCTTCCGTCAGCGCATCCTTGTCGCGCGTTTGCGAAGCCGGCAGGATGAACAGGTTGTCGCAGTGCTTGTCCTTGATCAGCGCCTGGTTCAGGGTCGCTTCCTTGTTGATCACATTGATCAGATCGTAGACGACGCGGCGCTCGCAACCCATGATCAGGTCGAGGTTACGCAGGCCCACGTCGAAGTCGAGCACGGCTGTCTTGTGGCCGCGCATGGCCAGGCCAGTGGAAAAACTGGCGCTTGAGGTCGTCTTGCCGACACCGCCCTTGCCGGACGTCACAACAATAATTCTTGCCACAAATAGTCCTTTTTAGATATCTCTTGAATGGAGCAGCTGTTAAGAGCGGTTCACGGGGGTCACTGGATTGACAGAGTGTATATCGATTCTGTCTCCAGCCAAACGAATTTGCACGGGGCCGCGCGACATCTCGGCCGGGAAGCCATCTTCGAAGGTGCGGTACACCCCCGCGATCGACACCAGTTCCGGTTCCATCGCCAGTGCAAAGATGCGCGCCTGCGGATTGCCCGAGGCGCCCGCCAGTGCGCGGCCATACAGTGTGGAATACACGTGAATACTGCCGTCGGCGATGATTTCGGCGCCATTGTTGACCACAGCGGTGATGATCAGGTCGCAGCCGCGTGCATAAATGCGCTGGCCGGCGCGCACCGGCGTATCGATTACCATCACCTGCGCTTCGGCGCCAGCCTGCGCGGCGATGGTGGGGCCATCCTTGGGCGGCGCATCGTCGCGCGTCTTGCCGCTGTCCAGGCTCAAGCCTTGTGCCAGGATCGCTTCATGCAATTCCGGCGCCGCATTACGCACGGCAACGGCATTCAAATGGTATTTTTTCAGCAAGGCCACCAGCGCAGCCCAGTCGACTGGCGTCTTGACGGCAGGCAGGTCGGCCACGTCCAGCACGGCCAGGTCGTCTTCGAAAAAGTCGGCCACGCCTCCCGTCATGTCATGCAAGGCACTGTCGAGTGCCCGGATATCGGCGCTATGCAGGATGGCAGAGACAGCGACGACGGTGGAAATCTTGATTTCGATGGGCTTCTGCGACGAACTTTTTGGCATAAACAGTTATAAAAGAAGGGCTTGCTAAAGAGCGCCTGCCGCAGGCACGCATCGCGCCTGCCGCCAGCCGGGTATCTTGCCTGCTGTCAAACCCTTGAAAGCAGCGAATTTTCTGCATTTTACTTGAAAAAAATCGGGAAAAGGGGAGCTGTCAACAGGAACCGGCGCAGCTGCCTAAAAAAAGTGCGCAACCCACATGCAAGCTTGATTGTGGGGGAGCAACTTGGTGTGCGCCAAGACACATCTCGGGCGGCATGGGCGCACATCTCGATAATGCATTCTTGATATAAATGGCGCTGATAGGAAGTCAAGGACGCTGTTTAAACACGATAAATCAATACAGGGATCAGAATAAAACGTCGCAAGCGAGGATCTGCACTCTCAAAGTAAATTATAAATTAGAAATATTTCTTGAGGGAATTGTATGGAATTGTTAATATGGTAATTGCACCGTAATTTCCAATGCCTTGAAAGATGGTGTGTAGCAAATTACGCCGCATTTTTAAATATTTTTTACCGTAATAAGGACCAGCGCGTGACATCTTTACTTGATTTTGCTTGGAAAAAAGTAGCACGAAATAATATTAAGTATGGGATGGCGATGGTGGTCTTGGCCTTGATGTCGCAGCAGGCAAGTAGTGCGGACCAAGTCTCAATTTCAGATGGCGGTACGCCCTCGTATAGCTTGCCGATTTCCGTGCCACCAGGTATCGCAGGCATGGCGCCGAATATTGGCCTGTTATATAGCGGTGGCGGCGTAAACGGTCCTGTCGGTTATGGCTGGGCATTGCAGGGGATCTCCATGATTACCCGCTGCCCAGGCAATAAAGCGACCGATGGACGCACAGTGCCGGTCAAATTCAACGGCAATGACAAGCTATGCCTGGATGGCCAGCGCCTGATCCAGACGAACGCAGACGGTGAAGTGCTCAATCCCGGCAGCATGCCATTCCAGCCTGGCGATAGCCTGGGCGGCAATGGCTTGGTACGCGAATATCGCACGGAAAAAGATATGTATGCGCGTATCCGCGCTTATGGCATGGCCGGAGGCAACCCGGCGAATGGCCCCGCGTATTTCAAGGTCTGGACCAAAAGCGGACAGATTTATGAGTATGGCGTTAATGGCAATGCCAGCGCCAATGCGAATATCACTGCAGATGCACCGGTCGATGCCAATGGCAACTCGTCACTCACTACCCGCCCGGTGGTGACAGTCTGGCCCGTCAGCCGGATTGCCGATACGGTTGGTAACTATATGGACTTCCAGTATGAGCAGCGTAACATGGTCTGGGGTAGTCAGACGGGAAGCAATGCCGGTCATGAATGGAACCTGACGGAAATCCGCTACACGGGCAATGGCACGCAGGCGCCGACGAACCGCATCGTCTTTGAATACAGTGACAGGCCCGATACGCCGAACCAGGCACAGGACCGGTCAGAGGCATACCACAATGGCGTCAAGAATGTCAGCGTGCGGCTGCTGAAAAAGATCCATACCTATATCAACTGGCCTGCGGCCCAGGCTACCCAGCCTGCAGGTGCAATCCGCACCAAGGTAATAAAGTTGTCGTACGACCAAGGACCGCGTAGCGGCCGTAGCCGTGTGACCAGCATCGCCGAATGCATGGGCGCCAATGAACAGAAATGCCTGCCAGCTACCACCTTTGCCTACAGCAAGGGCGGCAGTCTTGCCTATAGCCAAAATACCTTGTTCAGGAACGGTCCTTTGCTAAATGAAAAGATGCTACCGGGAACAGTTTTTTATGGCGCCATGGTAGGAAGTTTCTTTGGCAGTGGCCGTACCGATATTCTGCGCTGGTCAGACAATCCATGGGAAAACGGCCTGTATGAAAGTACGGGAAAAGGCAATTTTGTCAAGTCCGCCAAGTTTAATATCACCGACCAGAATCTGTTCAAGAGTGATGGATGCTATAGCTCCGTCGTGGCCGACTTTAATGGCGATGGTTTAAGCGACATTTTACGCACGATGGTAACGACGTCGGTAAATGATACTTCGTGTGGTCCCAAGCGTAATGTGTTGTATTTGTCTAATGGTGATGGTAGTTTCCGGCCGATTGACGTTACTGCAGATATTGATTTCACCACCAAGGCAATATTCAATTCATCGTTCGATTCATGCGTGAGGAACTGTGACGTCATTGATCAGCCAATGCTGATGAAGTCACCTTCGGCTGCACCAGTGGCTGCTGCCATGGCATCTCGCATGTCAGAGCATCAGACCAGATATACACAGACGGAGGGGCGCAATTTCTATCTGATCGATGTCAATGGCGACGGTATTCTCGATATTATTACGACCGTCTTGCCTGGATATAAGGATTTGTACGAACCTGAACTTCCGAACCAGATGACTGCATGTGCAAAAATAACATGTACGCGTCTTTATTTAGGGCAACAGAATGGCAGCTTCGTGGAAGCCTCGACCAATCTGATCCATACTTCTGTGTATGCGACGCCTGGGGGCACTGGATTGATCACCATGGATATCAATGGTGATGGATTATCTGATCTGGCTTCAAGCTTCAGTGTTTTGCTATCCTTGGGGAACGGCGATTTTGTGGAGTCTCCTGCCGCGGGAAGTTGCGCAGGTGCCATGGATTTTAATGGTGATGGCAAGAGCGATTGCCTTGACACCGCGCTCAATGCACGTTTCCAGCGATTGTGGCTTTCCAACGGTAGCCAGATGCGCCCTCAGGTAACAAATTTCAATCTGATTAATCCTGGTGATGAACTTATCTCTTTTTCTACCGGTATTCAGTTCAGTTCGAATGCCCATTTCGTCGACATGGATGGCGATGGTCGCACCGATATTCTGCGTTGGGGTGACGATACCAGCAAAAACGCTGTATTCCTGAGCAACGGTGACGGTACTTTCCGGCGTTCGGATACTTTCAATATTACCGAACAGCTACAGCACAGTAATGGCAGAACCACCATGCTGCTGGGCGACTTCACGGGCAGTGGCACTACCGAGATCTTGCGACTGTTCTACCCTACGCCCGGCGCTGTTAACACCCTGTTTGTGCGGGACGATCCCACACCGGCGGATCAGTTGATTTCGGTTACTTCCGGCATGGGATTAACAACCACCTTGAATTGGGTATTGTTGAGCAATTCGGATAGTGGCGCCCTGGGACCACGCTATATCAGCGACCGCGGCACGGCGAATGCGGCGGCGTATCCGCTGGTCGATCTGGTGGTGCCTACCTATGCGGTCGCCAGTACGGTGAGTGACACGGGCGTTGGCAAAACCCAGCAGACGACGCAATACCGCTATGCCGGCATGAAATCGGCGTATGACGGACGCGGCTTCCTGGGGTTCCGTGAAATTCGCCGCCAGAGCGAAGGTCCCAACGGTGAGCCGATGACAGTCACGACCCAGTATTTGCAAAATGGCGCGGATACCGGCATGGCGGCCTGGAGCGAAACGTGGCTGGCATCGCTGGCGACGCCGCGCGACCAGGCCCAGGTTCTGAGCCGCAGCAGTTATGTGTATTGCGACCGTACTGCCCCGGCGGGTGCGGAAGCCCGTGCCACGGAAACGGCGCCCTGCATGACTGGCGCCAAGGTGCGCCGTCCATATCTGTACCGTAGCGTGGAAACCGGCAAGGATTTAGCGGGCAACGACTTGCCAACGGTAACGACGACCAACATCTTCAATGATAGCGGCGATGCGACGCAGATCGTCATGCAGACCACCGGCACGGCGCTGGGACTGGCACAGACGTTTACCAAGACCAGCACCAATACTTATTTCCCGAACACCATTGCTGGTGATGCGTGGATACTGGGGCGCCTGAAAAAAGCCTCGGTTGCCAATGAGGTGCCGAATCACCTGCCGCTGATCGCGACCGCCACGACGGGACCGGTCGATGGCGTAGGGAGCAATCCGCCGCCACCCAAGCCGCCGGTGAACAACATCGACCTGTCGGCCATTCTGTCTTTGTTACTCGACGACGACTGATGCCGTGAAGTCAGGCCTGGCGGGAGGTTTTCTGCCGGTGCCTGAGCTTACCTGCCGGCGCTGTCGGCAGGCCCGTTTTTCTTCTTTTTCCCGAATATTTTTGCCAAAGGCAAGCGATGCGTAAAATCGTTCCCTCCCTGCTAAGCGTTATCTTTTTATTGCTTAATGGGCAAGTTCAAGCCCAGACCGCGCCCAATCCCTACAGTTATAGCCGGTCGAGTTCGTTCGAATACGATCCCGCCAGCGGCTTGCTCACCAGCGAAACGGTAGAGCCTGACAATCCTGCCCTGTGCGTCAAGACGACTTATGAATACGACGCTTTCGGCAACAAGAAAGTGTCGCGCACCGAAAATTGCGCCGGCGCCACTGGCGATGCCCTGTTCCTTGCGCGTGGCAGCAGCGGCACTTTTGCAGCGCAGGCGGTCACGGTGGGCGGGGTCAGCATCAGCGTGCCGGCCGGCGCCTTTCCTGGCACGGCCAGCAACGCCAAGGGGCAGTCGGAAAGCAGGAGTTTTGACCCGCGCTTTGGCTCGGCTGTCAGCCTGGTGGGGCCGAACCAGTTGACGACAAACTGGCAGGTGGACGATTTTGGCCGAACCGTGCGTGAATTACGTGCCGATGGCACCAGCAGCGTGACTGCGTATTGCATCTTGGCATCATTGGACAGAGATATCAGCAGCAATAGCGCCGAATGCGCATCGCTGGGGTTTGCCGCAGGTGAGCAGCCCGCCGAGGCAGCCAGCATGACGCATGGCGAGCCGCGTGATGTCAACGGCAACAAGAGCGGCCCTTTTACGCGTACGTATATTGACCGTGCCGGGCGCGTGATACGCAGCGTGACGGAAGCCTTCGATGGCGCTAGCCAGGCGGGTGGCCGCAACCGCCTGATCGTGCAAGACACGGAATACAATCAATACGGCGTTGTTACCGTGGCAACGCAGCCTTATTTCCTCGATACCGAAGCTTCGGTGGCTGGTGGCGCGGCCAAGAGCTATGGCATGAGCACGACCAGCTATGATGCTCTGGGGCGGCCGGTCGCCGTGTATGTGCGCGACGCCAAGGGTAGCCAGGGTACGGTGCAGTTTGGTAGCCGTGGCAGCTTTCAGGCAGCGGTGACGCGGATCAGCTATACGGGAATGAAGGTCTTGACGACCGACGACCTGGGTCAAAGCAAGCTCGAGGAAAAAAACGTCGATGGCAAGCTGGTACGCGTAACGAACGCGCTGGGTGCACAGATTGCCTATCAGCATGATGCCTTTGGTAATCTGCTGGAAACCAAGGATGCGATGCAGAACAGCATCAAGCTCAGCTATGATATCCGCGGCCGCAAGGTGGAGATGCGCGACCCTGATACAGGCTGGTGGCAATATGGTTATAACGCTGCTGGCGAGATGGTCTGGCAGCAAAGTCCGAACCAGCGCAGGATAGCGCAGGAATCGCAGCAAAGTCCGGAACAGCGCGAAAAACTGGCCCGCACGCGCATGCAATATGACGTACTGGGGCGGATGACGGCGCGTAGCGAGGCCGAATACGAAAGCAGCTGGGTGTATGACAACTGTCCGAATGGCATAGGTAAGCTGTGTGCTAGTAGTACCAGCAATGGCATCAGCCGCAAGATCGCCTATGATGCCAAGGGCCGTCCGGTGAGTACGCGCACCATCGTCAGCAACGGTCCCGGTTTTGCCACGGCTACCAGCTATGACAGCGTCACGGGCCGTCCGGCAAGCCAGACCTATCCGACGGGATTGAAGGTTGATTACGTCTACACGGCCAAGGGTTTCCTGTCGCAGCTGAAACTGGCGACGGCGGCTACCGTCAATCCCCTGCCGGCTGTGGCAGGTGGCGTGCCGGGAGCCAGCGTTAGCTTGCCAGCTGGCAGTATGTTGTGGCAGGCCGATTCCTATAATGCTCTGGGCAAAGCCGAATTGCAGCGCTACGGCAACAATGTCGTCAGCCGTGCTGCTTTCGACGCCATCAGCGGACGCGTCGACACGGCGACTGCCGGTTTGAACGGTGCAAGCACAGTGATGAATTACAGCTATGCCTGGGATCGCACAGGCCAGCTGCAAGTGCGCGAAGATATCAATGGCGACGGCACGACAGGCACGGTCAACGACGAGTATAAATACGATGCGCTGGGCCGCCTGTATGAATACCGCACGGCGGCAGGCAATATCCCCGGAAAAGAACGTACCGTAGGCATCCAGTACAGTGCGCTGGGCAGCATCCTGTACAAGAGTGATGTGGGTATCTATACCTACCCGGCGCAAGGCCCTGGCGCACTGCGGCCGCATGCACCGTTGACGGTGGGCGGCAGCCAGCCTTACGGCTATGACGACAACGGCAATATGATCTCGTCCAGCCAGGGCAATTACCGCAAGATCAGCTATACCAGCTTTAATTTACCTGATGGCCAGGGCGGCATCAGCGGCCCGAATGGCGTGCAATACAGCTGGCAATATGATGAGAATCACCAGCGTATCAAGGAAACGCGCGTCAATTCCAGCGGTACGCGCGTGACCTGGATGCTGCATCCGGACAACTCAGGTGGTTTGTCTTTCGAGAGCGAAACGAATGGCAGCGCGGTCAGCAACCGCCATTATTTATCCGTCGGCGGCATGAGCCTGGGCGTGCTGGTATCGAGCGGAAGCATGCCCGCCCTGCCGGCCGGCGATGGTGGTCCCGCAGCACTGGGCAGTATCGTGCTGGTGAAAGTGGAATACTGGCACAAGGATCATCTGGATAGCCTGGTGGCCACCACCGACCATGCAGGTGCGGTAACGGCGCGCTATTCATATGACCCATTCGGCAAGCGCCGCACGGCCAGCGGCAATTACGATCCGGATGGCAAGCTGGTCTATGACTGGAGCAATACCAGTAGCGGTACCGACCGTGGTTATACGGGACATGAGCACTTGGACGACGTTGGCCTGATCCATATGAACGGGCGCATCTTCGACCCGCGCCTGGGTTTGTTCCTGCAGGGCGATCCTTTCATCCAGGATCCGACCAATCTGCAGAACTACAACCGCTACACGTATTGCTATAACAATCCGATGACGTGCACGGATCCGAGTGGTCATTTATTCAATGGTCTTATCAAGATTCGCGCTCTGGACAATCTATGGAACAACCATATAAAGCAATATGCACCTATGATTGCCTCCATCGCGATCAGCGTATATTTACCAGGAAGTAGTTTCTTGGCAAATATGGGTGTGACGGGAGAGTTTACACAAGTTGCCGTTAGTGGCTTTGTCAGTGGCGCGGTGAGTTCTGGAAATTTGAAGGGGGCTTTGCAGGGAGCATTTACTGCATCGATGTTTTATGGTGTAGGCAAAGAATTTGGCAATTATAAAGATGCCGCTGGCGGTATCAATTCCTCCAAATTTGCCACTGCAATAGCGGCGCATGGTGTCGTTGGTTGTATATCGAGTGTTGCAGGTGGTGGCAAATGTGGTTCTGGAGCAATGAGTGCTGCACTTGCCAAGGCATTTACGCCAATAACATCATCCTTTACAAAAAATGATATGTTGGCAGGAGCATCTGTTAGTGCAGTCATCGGTGGGACGGCTTCTGTTCTGGGAGGGGGGAAATTCAGTAATGGTGCGCAGTCGGCTGCTTTTGCTTATATCTTCAATCAATGCAGGACATATAAATGTAATCCCCTTGATATCGGAAATCCATTCGATGCTTTGATAGAATCCCCGATAGGAAAATTGTGGAAGGCCAGTGAGGATGTCGCAATTAAGGCCGCAGCGCCAGACTTTTATCAAGCTAATATATCAGTTTTTGGTGCATCGATGTCATTGACTAAAACTGATCAAAGTATTTACTTCACTTGGGGTGTGGAATTAACTCCATCGCTTGGAAGTATCTCAGTACTCGCAGGATATATGAGTGCTTCCTCTACAATGAGCGTGGATGAATTTTTGCCAGGCGCAGCGGGAGGAGCTGTACTCTGTCAAAGATTATGTATTGGAACATCTACTGCGTATGACAATAATACAGGCAAGACAAATACAGCTTATTTAATTGGTGGTGGATTAGGAAGCAAAGCAAACATAGGGCTGCCTAAGACGGGAGGCTTACTTTCTGCCGGGGCAACAATAAAAGTTCATGATTTTGAAAAATGAAAAAAAATATTTTTGGATTTTTATTTATTTTAATTTGGATGTCCTTTCTTTTTTTTCAGGAAAAAAATAGGCCGCCTTCGACAAAAAATTTTTATATTTCACAAAAAATAAAAGGCACGTCATTGCAGAATTATATTGTTAAATGTAATGGAACAAGCGGAGGGGTTATTTCTGAGACATGTATTTTAAGTGGGAAGCCGAATGTTGAAGAAGTTGATAGGGCATTAAAGAATGTTGCATGGGTGGATTTTTTTGATAATCGGTATGCTTTTTATTCTTACCAAGGATGGTGCAAGGAACACGCGAAAATATATATTGGCCAAGGAAAAAATGGATGGCAAATCAAATATGTATTTGAAATGAATTTTAATTGTCCTAATTAATATAGATTTAAAAAAATAATGATGATGTCAGGTCTTACATTGCGTCATAGCCATGAGAATAGTTAATACGTACGAAACAAAAATAGGGACTCCTGCATCGTTGCAGTTGGCCCTTTTTATTGTTATCCTTCAGAGAAAGAAAAAATATTAATTCTCTGTCAGCCTTGCGCTTCCCTCACGCTACCCCCATTTGCGTCGTATTGTGCGCGACCGCTTTCGTCTCATCCCAGCCCCGTGCTTTCAAGCCGCAGTCGAGGTTAATCCAAAGATTGGCTGGTGGAATCACCGCGCTGGATTTTTTGCAGCAGGTGCATAAGATGGTACGTGCGGCGAGTGGATGCGGTACACGCCGGGGCTGATTTCGTTCGGACATGCGAACTGGCCTAAGCCGGTTAACAATTCCATGCCTCAGTGGCTGGTTTCAATGGTAATCACATCGGCGTCCATAGCAGCGATGTGCGGCAGGATGTTGTTGAATTCCGAATAGCACATATGCATGTGGATCTGCGTGGCATCGTTCGCCACCGTAACGTGATCCAATTCCGCATCTTTTTTTGCAGCGTCAGTAGTATGCGCGCAGAGTTTTGCCGATCTCTTCCAGTGCGGCCTCGGACATTTCAACGTGTCAGTGGCGGTCGAGCACAAATGTCATTCACGTTCCACACCGATACGGAGAAATCCACGGATATGGCTGTGGAAAGTCATGATGTCATCGAGATTTCATGTGCGTAGGCTAGAGTGTGCGGCAATCTGATTTATAATCAAAAAGAAATATTTTTCCGAATAACGTGAAAATAATTCACGTACAAACTCACCTTTTCTCACATGCTAGAAATCCGTCACCTGCGCACCCTGAGTGCCTTGCGTTCCTCGGGCAGCCTGGTGCGCGCCGCGCAACTGCTCAATCTGACCCAGTCGGCGCTGTCGCACCAGATCCGTTTATTGGAAGAGCGCTACAACGCTCCTTTGTTTGAGCGCAAGTCGATGCCGATCGCCTTTACGGCTACCGGCAGCCGTTTGCTGGAATTGGCCGACAAGCTCTTGCCCGAGATCGAGCTGGCCGAACGCGATGTGGCGCGGCTGTCGCAGGGGGACAAGGGGCAATTGCGCGTGGTGCTGGAATGCCATACCTGTTTCGACTGGCTGATGCCAGTGATGGATGCGTTCCGCCAGCGCTGGCCGGAAGTGGAAATCGACCTGGTGTCGGGCTTTCATAGCGAGCCGGCGGAATTGCTGCGTTCGGGCGAGGCTGACCTGGTGATCGGCTCGCCGTACGGCCCCGATTTCAGCGTATTCCCTTTGTTCCGTTTTGAAATCCTGGTGGTGATGGCGCAAAAGCACCGCTTGCAGGCGCAGCGGCGTTTGATGGCGAGCGATTTTGAAGGCGAAACCTTGATCACCTATCCGGTGCCGGAAGAGCGCATCGACCTGATCCGCGAAGTGCTGCGACCAGCTAACGTCAATTTTGAGCGCCGTACGGCCGAGCTCACTGTGGCCGTACTGCAATTGGTTGCCAGCCGTCGCGGCATTGCCGCCTTGCCGAACTGGGCCATTAAAAACTATGTCGATTACGATTATGTGGTGGCGCGTCCGGTGGGCGATCACGGCTTGTGGAGCGACCTGTTTGTATCGGTTCCGGATAGTCTGAAAGACAAGGCCTATGTGCGCGATTTTGTCAGCGTGATACGGGAACAATGCGCATCTTCGCTGGACGGTATCAAGTTATTGTCTTGATTGCTGTCATCTGGAAACAAATGAACAAAAAAAGCTTGAGGTACATCAAGGTTTGCTAATGAACGTCCGCTTAAAGTTGAGTACTGTGCGGTGCAACAAAGCGCCGCCTTTTACCCGAGGAGAAAGAAGATGGTGTCATTTTCCGAGCAAGTATCGCGTGCCAGCCTGGCTGTCTATGAAGCCCAGTTAATTAGTGCCCAGGCGTTCGTCGAGGCCGCCATCGCAGGCGGCGCCAGGGTCGTCGATTTGAACCTCGATGCAGCCCGCACGACGCTGGCGGCCGCGACGGTTGTGAACAATCAGCTGCTGTCCGCCAAAGACCCGCAAGAGCTGCTGCAATTGTCGCGCGCGCAATCGCAATTGGCCATCGATCGCATCGGATCGTATGGTCGCCAGGCAAAGGATGTTGCCCACGAAACGCACGAGAATTTCTCGGCTGTGACAAAGGGTGAGTTTGCTGCGGCGCATCAAAAATTTGGTGAACTCTTGCAGGCTGTAAAAGAAGCGCCGTTACCCCTCGTTATTCCCTTCAATAATTTTCTAAAAACCCCTTTCAGCAAGCCAGATGAAGGGTATGATAAAAATAAAAACAGGCACGCTGGAAACTAAGGCGGTGCTGTTTTCGGCCCGGTTGCGGCTACCCGCCGCGCCCGGTCGTGCGCCCATCACCGACGGCAGCCGACCTTGCCAGTCACGACGATGTGGCGTTGGAGTGTGGCCCAGGCCACGAGAAATAAAGCACAGCTTGCTGTGTCTTCCCGGATTGATCAACACCTTGGCCATCGTGGCCAGCATATCGGAGAAATAAATGGATGATGTCGTAATCGTGGCCGCCGGCCGTACCGCAGTCGGCAAATTCGGTGGCAGCCTGGCCAAGATTCCTGCGTCCGAACTGGGCGCGCATGTAATCAAGGGCCTGCTGGCAAAGACCGGCATCGACCCGAACCTGATCGGCGAAGCGATCCTGGGCCAGGTACTGACGGCCGCTGTCGGCCAGAACGCCGCGCGCCAGGCAGTCATCAAGGCTGGCTTGCCGAGCAGCATCCCTGCGTTCACCATCAACAAGGTGTGCGGCAGCGGTCTGAAAGCAACCCATCTGGCGGCGCAGGCCATCAAGTGCGGTGACGCCAACATCATCATCGCTGGCGGCCAGGAAAACATGAGCGCCGCACCGCACGCGATGAACGGTTCGCGCGACGGCTTCCGCATGGGCGACTTCAAGATGGTCGACACCATGATCGTCGATGGCCTGTGGGACGTGTACAACCAGTACCACATGGGCATCACGGCGGAAAACGTCGCCAAGAAATATGAAATCACGCGCGCCGAGCAAGACGAATTCGCCCTGCAGTCGCAGCTGAAAGCGGAAGCGGCGCAAAAAGCGGGCAAGTTCAAGGATGAAATCCTGCCGCTGGAAATCGCCAATAAAAAAGGTACGGTGATGTTCGACAGCGATGAATACATCAAGCCTGGTTCCAGCCTCGATTCCCTGACGGGCTTGCGTCCGGCGTTTGCCAAGGATGGCACGGTGACGGCCGGCAATGCTTCGGGCCTGAACGATGGCGCCGCCGCCGTCATCATGATGTCTGCATCGCAAGCCAAGGAACTGGGCCTGAAGCCGCTGGCGCGCATCAAGGCTTACGCATCGTCGGGCCTGGATCCAGCCATCATGGGCATGGGTCCTGTCTCGGCTTCGCGTCTGTGCCTGAAAAAAGCCGGCTGGACGCATGAAGAGCTGGACTTGATGGAAATCAACGAAGCGTTTGCCGCGCAAGCGATCGCCGTCAACAAGGAAATGGGCTGGGATACCAGCAAGATCAACGTGAACGGCGGCGCCATCGCCATCGGCCACCCGATCGGCGCCTCCGGTGCGCGCATCCTGGTTACCCTGATCCACGAAATGATACGCCGCGACGCCAAGAAAGGCTTGGCCGCACTGTGCATCGGCGGCGGCATGGGCGTCGCGCTCGCCATCGAACGCGATTAAGGCATCGTCAACCGACGGTTTCCGACAGCCTTAACAGATTTTAATTTTTAGCAATAAAACGATATTGAGGTGATGAAAATGGCAAGAGTAGCACTGGTAACTGGTGGCATGGGTGGTTTGGGCGAAGCCGTGTGCTTCAAATTGGCGGCTCTGGGCTATCGCGTGGTCACCACCTATTCCCCGGGTAACCCAAAGGTCGCGGAATGGCTGGCGACCACCAAGGACATGGGTTATGACTTCAAGGCTTATCCTTGCGACGTGGCCGATTACGATTCTGCGGCCGCTTGCGTGGCAGCGGTGGAAAAAGAGATCGGCCCGGTCGATGTGCTGGTCAACAACGCGGGCATCACGCGCGACATGACCTTCAAGAAGATGGACAAACCGAACTGGGACGCCGTGATGGGCACCAACCTCGATTCCGTTTTCAACATGACCAAGCCGGTATGCGATGGCATGGTGGAACGCGGCTGGGGCCGCATCATCAACATCTCGTCTGTGAATGGCCAGAAAGGCGCTTTCGGCCAAACCAACTATTCGGCGGCCAAGGCCGGCATGCATGGTTTCACCAAGTCGCTGGCACTGGAAGTGGCGCGCAAGAACGTCACCGTGAACACCATTTCGCCAGGCTATATCGGTACCAAGATGGTGATGGCGATTCCACAGGAAGTGCTGGACAGCAAAATCATCCCGCAAATCCCGATGGCGCGCCTGGGCAAACCGGAAGAAGTAGCCGGCCTGGTCGCTTACCTGGCGTCTGATGAAGCCGCGTTCGTGACCGGTGCGAATATCTCGATCAACGGCGGCCAGCACATGTCGTAATCGTTGCTGATGTAAAAAAAAGACAGCCGCGGCTGTCTTTTTTTTTATCCTGTTTTTTTACTTAACCCATCACCAGCCGGCCCGCCAGCAACACAAATACCGTGGGCAGCACGAACTTGCCGTATGGCGAAGGTTTGCCGCGCAGGCCGCGTGCCAGGCGGGCGGCCAGTACCGCATAGACGGCGTCGAACAGCAGGCCCATCAGCACCAGAGTGGCGCCCAGGCGCAGGTATTGCATGCCCATGCTGGCGCTGGCATTGACGAATTGCGGCAGGAACATGCTGCAAAACAGCAGCGCTTTCGGATTGAGCAGATTGGTGAGAAAACCGCGCACCAGGCTGGCGCGGGCG
Organism: Janthinobacterium silvisoli; assembly: GCF_014200725.1. GTDB lineage: Bacteria > Pseudomonadota > Gammaproteobacteria > Burkholderiales > Burkholderiaceae_D > Janthinobacterium. Next base: position 160,832 of record NZ_JACHCL010000004.1, on the reverse strand, counting down.
CCTTGTTCCGTTGGCGGCGGCGCTGCTTCATCGCTTTGCTCGCTACCCTTGGTCAGCGCCGATTGCAGCAGGCGTGCCGCCAGGTAAAACAGGTAGGCGGCACCGGCCCATTTCACCCATTGCAAGGCTTGCGGATGGGCTACCATCAAGGTTGCCAGGCCAGCGCCGGACAGGGTCACGTGCACGGCGCGCGCGCCGGCGATGCCTAAAGCTGTGACCAGCGCCGTGGCCACGCCGCGCGCCGCACCCGTCGCCAGGACCAGCGCCATATCGGGGCCAGGCAATAAAAATGCGCCGGCCAGTGCCAGCAGGTACATCAGGAAGGTAGAATCAGACATGGCGCGGTTTTGCGGAAGAGGGTGTGCAGTGCTGCGCATTATGTTCTTGCGCAATTGAAATGTGCTTGCTATTTCTTCTCGGTATGCCCTAGTATTGGGGTAGATTCAACCCATAAAAAAACAATAATTAGATGAAAATTTCAGATGTTAGCCTCGATGCCACGGATTTGCAGATACTCAGGCTGCTGCAGGAAGAAGGACGGCTGTCCAACGCGCGCCTGGCCGAGCGCCTGAAGCTCAGCGAAACGCCCGTCTGGCGCCGCTTGCGCCGACTGGAAGAAGAAGGGTTTATTACCGGTTACCAGGCGCTGCTCAACCGCAAGAAACTCGGTATCGGCCTGGTGGCTTTTGTCCGCGTGGTGTTTGCCAACCACGGCAACGAGCAGCCGTCCCAGTTCGAGCAAGCCATCCTCTCGATCCCGGAAATCCTGTCTTGCCACAATGTGGCGGGCGAAGCCGATTATTTCCTGCAAGTGGTGGCGCGCGACCTGGAAACCTATGGCGAATTCGTCTCCACCGTCTTGCGCCGCCTGCCTGGTGTGGCGGAAATCCAGTCCAGCCTGTCTATGCGCGAAATCAAGTCGTCGAACCGACTGCCCTTGCCGCTGGCCTGAGTGCGCGGGCGCGCACTATAATTGGGCATAGTTGCTACTCCCTGACCGCTTTCCGAGGACCGCCATGCCCGATACCTTATCGCCTTTGTTTCCCGTCCTGTCACCGAACCGGCATGGCATGCTGGCGGTCGATGAGGTGCACACCATTTATTGGGAAGAGTGCGGCAATCCGGACGGCATTCCCGTGCTGTTCCTGCATGGCGGCCCAGGCGCCGGCCTGTCGCCCCAGCACCGCCGCTTCTTCGACCCGCAACGCTACCGCGTGATCCTGTTCGACCAGCGCGGCGCCGGCAAGTCGACGCCCTTGGGCGAGTGGCGCAACAACACCACCCAGTTGCTGATCAACGATATTGAAAAGCTGCGGGCCCAGTTTGGCATTAGCCAATGGCTGGTGTTTGGCGGCTCCTGGGGTTCCACTTTGGCGCTGGCGTATGGCCAGGCGCATCCTGAAGCGTGCCTGGGTTTCGTGCTGCGCGGCATTTTCCTGTGCACCCAGGCGGAAATCGACTGGTTCATCGAAGGCGTGCGCTGGTTTTATCCGGAATTGTACGAAGAATTTGCCGCACCGATACCCGCCGCCGAACGCAGCGATCTGCTGGCCGCGTATGTAAAGCGCATCCTCAGCAGCGACCCGGAAGTGTACTGGCCGGCCGCGCGCGCCTGGAGCCGTTTCGAAGGACGCCGCGTGTATCTGATGCCGCAGCCGGAAGATACGCCCAACGATGCGCTGGACCTGGGCGTGGGCCGGCTGGAATCGCATTACATGGCCAACCTGGGTTTCCTGGAAGAAGATCAATTGATACGCGACCTGGGCCGCATCGCGCATTTGCCGGCCGTTATCGTGCAGGGCCGCTACGACGCCATCTGCCCGCCGCTGTCGGCCTACCGTCTGCACCAGGCCTGGCCTGGCGCGCAGCTGGAAATCATCCCCGATGCGGGCCATGGCGCGCTGGAACATGGCATCGCCTCGGCGCTGGTGCGGGCCACCGAGCGTTTCGTACCGGGTCGTGGTTTTGCATGAGACGCTCAATGAGCGTTAAAGCTTGTCAGCCTGCTACACTATCGCATGTGCCCGCGCCAGGAGCGGGCGCCAGCGTGAACTGACGACTTTTTAACCATGAATATACAGATCGGCGATATCGGCCATACCATCCAGCTGGCGATTGCGCCGGTATTCCTGTTGACTGGTATCGGCACCATGCTGGTCGTGCTGACCAACCGCCTGGGCCGCATCATCGACCGCTCGCGCGTGCTGGAAGACCGGCTCGACATCGGCTACAACGATCTCTACATGTTGGAGCTCGATACCCTGTACAAGCGCACCCATCTGATCAATTATTCGATTTCGCTGAGCACGGCCTGCGGTTTCTTTGTCTGCATCATTATCGCCATGCTGTTCCTGGGCGATATATTGAACCTGACCCTGGACAAGTATATCGCCGTGTTTTTCGTGCTGGCCGTGCTGTGCCTGATCGGCTGTTTCACTTATTTGCTGCGCGAGATTTATCTCTCCGCCACCGCCCAGATTTTCCGGCGCCATGTCCGTCCGCCAGGCGCGCGGCAGGGTACGCCGGTATTACCACCTGACAAGACCACCCCAAAGATTAAAGATTGAGTCCAGTATGCAAGATTACAAACGCCCACCCACCCTGCACCGTTATGGCCAGCGCAGCGAACTTGAACTGGCGCTGAGCCTGGGCCAGTTCCGTTTGACACCTGCCGGCAACTGTTTGACCCTCAGCTTTTCGCAAGTATGGGACAAGAAACTGTTCGACCTGTTTTCGCCGGCCGACAGCTGTTTGATCATCCATAACACCGAAGAATTCGGTGAGCGCCTGCACCGCGCCGTGCAGCGCACCTTGCCCAGCTGGGCCGGTATCGATGGCCTGGTGGAATATGGCCAGCGCGCCGCCCTGGGCGCCGTATTTACCAAGACGCGCGCCGAAGCGGTGGAGCAGGAATGGCTGTTCGCCTGGCGCTCGATGCAGCCGCAAGCTAGCCTCAATCCTGTCACGGTCAAGCTGGGCAGCCTGGAAAACTTCGCTGAAATCCGCGACCGCGACACGTATTTGGCGTAAATCCCTGGCGTAATCAGCGCACTGGCGGGCTGTCGATGCGCGCCAGCACGGCGTTCATCATGCGCTCGATATCGCCGCGTATCATGGTCGGGCCCAGCATGCCGGGCACGTAGAAGCCCGGCATCAGCCGGCTGTTGAAGACGATGCGCGTGCCGCCCGTCTCGGGAATCGGATACAGGTTCCAGCTCGCCTCATAGTGGCGCATATCGCCGGAAATCAGGTCGATGTTGATCGCCGAGAGCGGCGTTTCCGTGGCCCGCACCACCAGATGGATGGCGTGGTTCATGAACAGGAAGCGTGCCACGCCCTGCTGCTCGATGATGACTTCATTGCCATTGCGCGACAGCACCCGGCAGGAACTCATGTCGGGCACGAATTCACTCATGCGTTCATAGGTGGTCAAGGTCTTCCAGACCGAGGCGGGCGGCGCCTGCACGGTGCCGCTGGCGTCCACTTCATACATGCGCTGCCCATCGACTTCGATGCGCCTGACGTCGACTTTCAGCTTGGGCATTTCCAAACGGGGCGTTTGCGCCAGTGCCGGTGTGGAACTGGTCACGGCGAACAGTAGCAGTAGGCAAAGAAAGAGTCGCGTCATGGCGGCTAGCCTACGGTAAAGTTGCGCCGGGCACAAGATGCGCGTGCCATCGAACGAGCGCTAGCGCACATTTAGAACTGCTGGTCTAGAGAAAATCGCTGCAGGCGGCGGCAATGCTTGTTACCGTACCGTCTGTATATTTCCTTTCAGACATCAGGCCATGACTTCCTATCCACATTTGCTCGCTCCCCTCGACCTGGGTTTTACCACCTTGCGCAACCGCGTCATCATGGGTTCCATGCATACGGGCCTGGAAGACCGTTTCTACCACTACGGCAAGCTGGCTGCGTTTTACCGCGAGCGGGCGCGTGGCGGCGTGGGGCTGATCGTCACGGGCGGCATTTCACCGAACCGGCAAGGCTGGCTGCTGCCATTCGGCGGCACCTTGAATTTCCTTGGCGACGTGCCCAATCACCGCAAGGTGACGCGCGCCGTGCATGAAGAGGGCGGCAAGATCCTGATGCAGATCCTGCATGCAGGCCGCTATGGTTATCAACCGTTCGTGGTTTCGGCATCGGCCAAGAAATCGCCGATCTCGCCATTCCGTCCCCGTCCGCTCAGCGAGCGTGGCATCGAACGCACCATTTGCGACTACGTGCGCTGCGCGCGGCTGGCCCGCAAAGCGGGCTACGATGGTATCGAAGTGATGGGCAGCGAAGGTTATCTGCTGAACCAGTTTTTGTGCGCGCGCACCAATCTGCGCACCGACCGCTGGGGCGGCAGTATCGAAAACCGCATGCGTTTGCCGGTGGACATCGTGCGCCGCATCCGTGCCGCCGTCGGTCCGGACTTCATCATCATGTACCGCCATTCCCTGCTGGACTTAGTGGAAGGCGGCAACACCTGGGATGACGTGGTGACGGTGGCCAAGGCGCTGGAGCAAGCTGGCGTGACGATCCTCAACACCGGTTACGGCTGGCATGAAGCGCGCGTGCCGACCATCGTCACCTCGGTGCCGCGCGCCGCCTTTGCCAGCGTGGCCGGACGGCTGCGCCGTGAAGTGAGCATCCCCGTGGTGGCCTCGAACCGCATCAATATGCCGCACGAAGCGAACGCCATCCTGGAGCGCGGCGACTGTGACCTGGTATCGATGGCGCGCCCCTTTTTGGCCGACCCGTATTTCGTGGCCAAGGCGGCCTCCGGGCGCAGCGATGAAATCAATACCTGCATCGGCTGTAATCAGGCTTGCCTCGACCATACTTTCGCCAACCAGCGCGCCAGCTGCCTGGTCAATCCGCGTGCCTGCCATGAAACCACCCTGGTGTATGCCAGGAAAGCCGTGGCCCGCAAGGTGGCCGTGGTGGGCGCCGGGCCGGCTGGCTTGTCGGCCGCCACGGTGGCGGCGGAATGCGGCCATCACGTCACCCTGTTTGAAGGCAGCGGCAGTATCGGCGGCCAGTTCAAGGTAGCCATGCAGATACCGGGTAAGGAAGAATTTGCGGAAACTATCCGCTATTTTGCCCGCCGCCTGGACTTGCTGGGTGTCGATGTGCGCCTGGGCCAGCGGGTCACGCGCGAACAATTGCTGGCCGGTGGCTACGACGACGTGATCGTGGCCACCGGCATCAAGGTGCGCCTGCCGGCCATCCCCGGCATCGATCACCCGAAAGTCCTGTCTTACCTAGACGTGCTGCAAGACAAGGCAGCCGTGGGCAAGCGCGTGGCGATCATCGGCGCGGGCGGTATCGGTTTTGACGTGGGTGAATACCTGCTGCACGATCCATCCCATCCGCTGCCGCAATCCGTATCGACCTGGGCGAGTGAATGGGGCGTCGACATGCAAGCGCAGAGCGGCGGTGGCCTGGTGCCTGCCGTGGTGGCCGAACCAGTGCGGCAACTGTTTTTGTTACAGCGTAAGACGTCCAAGGTGGGGGCGGGCCTGGGCAAGACCTCGGGCTGGGTGCACCGGGCGGCGCTGGCCCGCAATGGCGTGGCCATGCTGGCGGGCGTGCAGTACGACAAGATCGACGAGCAGGGCTTGCATATCACGGTGGGCGGCAAACCGCGCTTGCTGGCGGTGGACAATGTGATTATCTGCGCAGGGCAGGACAGCTTGACGGAACTGATGCCGGAAACGGACAAGGATGGCAAGCCGCTGCTTGCGGGCGGCCCGCGTTTCCATAAAATCGGCGGCGCCGCGCTGGCGGCGGAACTCGATGCCAAGCGGGCGATACGGGAAGGGGCGGAGCTGGCCGCCAGCTTATAAAAAAAGCCTGCCGGTGCTACCCGGCAGGCTTGTTCTGGCGGTGCTGGTTTAGTGCCCGCTGTGTGCCTTCTTCGCTTCTTCAAAACTATGCAGCACGTGCTCGGCCATGCCGTTGGCCAGTTCGTGTTCGCCGATAAAAATCTTGCCCGCGTTTTCAGCGCGCAGCAGGTCGGCTTCTTCTTCGCTGTGGGTGCGCACTACCGTCAGGATGCCGGGGTTCAGCGCGCGTGCCGTCTCGATCATGGCGCGCACGTGGAAGGTGTCCGGCGTGGCGATCACCAGCATGGTGGCGTGCGTGATGTGGGCCTGGATCAGCACGGCCGGTTCACCCGCATTGCCGGCCACGGCGGGGATACCCTGCTTGCGCAGCTGGTCGACGATTTCACGGTTTTCCTCGGCGACCACGAAGTGAATGCCACGCTCCATCAGCGCGGCGGCGATGCGGCGGCCCACGCGGCCGTAGCCCACCAGTACGATTTGTCCCGACAGTTTTTCTTGCGGCACCGTCATCGGCAATTCGGCCAGCGGATCGGCCGTGCGTTCGAACTTGCGCGCAAAGTCGCTATTGTTCAGTACGCGCAGCAGCGGATTGGCCATGCTGAACACCAGCGGATTCAAGGCGATCGACAAGATGGCGCCGGCCAGGATCAGGCTTTGGCCTTCTTGCGGCATCAGGCCCAGCGACAAGCCCAGCGCGGCCAGGATGAACGAGAATTCACCGATCTGCGCCAGGCTGGCCGAGACGATGATGGCGGTTTTCGGCGGATAGCGCAGGGCCATCACCAGCAGGAAGGCGGCGATCGATTTACCGAAGATAATGATGGCGCAGACAGCCAGCACTTGCAGCGGTTTTTCCACCAGGATATTCGGCTCGAACAGCATGCCGACCGACACGAAGAACAGCACGGCGAACGCGTCGCGCAGCGGCAAGGACTCTTCGGCGGCGCGGTGGCTTAATTCAGATTCGCGCAGCACCATGCCGGCGAAGAAGGCGCCCAGCGCGAACGATACGCCAAACACTTTGGTGGCCGCATAGGCGATGCCGACGGCGGCGGCGATCACGCACAGGGTGAACAGTTCGCGCGAACCGCTGCGCGCCACTTGCCACAAGATCCACGGGAACAGCTTGCGGCCCACCACCAGCATGAAGACGATGAAACCGGCCACCTGGCCCAGGGTGATGGCCAGCGTGTACCACAGGCTGACCTTCTCGGCGCCTGGCGCCACCGTGCCGCCCAGCGCGCCGGCGAATGCCGGCAGCAATACCAGTACCAGCACGGTCACCAGGTCTTCCACCACCAGCCAGCCGACAGCGATGCGGCCATTCAGGGAATCGAGGATGCCCCGTTCTTCCAGCGCGCGCAGCAGCACCACGGTACTGGCGACCGACAGCGCCAGGCCGAAGATCAGCCCGCCGCCTATGCTCCAGCCCCACCAGTGGGCCAGGCCCATGCCCATCGCGGTAGCGACGGCGATCTGCAGGATGGCGCCAGGCAGGGCGATCTTGCGCACATCCCACAAGTCTTCGATGGAAAAGTGCAGGCCGACACCGAACATCATCAGCATCACGCCGATTTCCGCCAATTGCCCGGCTAATTCAGCATCCGCAACAAAACCTGGCGTGGCCGGTCCTATCATGATGCCGGCGGCCAGATAACCGACCAATGCCGGCAATTTCATACGGGTGGCGATAAAGCCAAAAACGAGGCCGAAACCGAGGGCGGCGGCGATGGTGGTAATCAGACTGATGTCGTGGGGCATGCGCTATGGGTTCCTTATGGTGCAGATGTAAAAAGATAAATTGGAGCGCTTGAGTATAAACGCAACAAAGCTGCGGCTGGGACTTTTCCCGCCGCTTTTTTACAAAAAATCCATACCCTATCTTCGTCCAGGTGGCTGCGAACGCATGCCTATCCACCTGGAACGGCGCCTAATTCTGCCAGTAGGCGCTTTTTCAGATATCTATATTAAAGTTGCAGATTAAAGTTTGCGTACTACTACGCAACCGATCGAGTAACCGGCGCCGAACGAGCAGATGACGCCCATGGCGCCCGCAGGCATATCATCTTGATATTTATGGAAGGCAATAATCGAACCGGCTGACGAGGTATTGGCGTAGGTGTCGAGGATCACCGGCGCTTCATGGGCTTCGGCGTCGCGGCCCAGGATCAGGCGCGCGATCAGCAGATTCATGTTCAGGTTCGCCTGGTGCAGCCAGTAGCGGCTCACTTGCGCCACTTCCACGCCGGCCTTGGCCAGGGTAGCCTTGATCATCTCGGCCGCCATCGGGCAGACTTCCTTGAAGACCTTGCGGCCTTGCTGGCGGAACAGTTTATCGGCCTGGCCCACTTTGGTTTCATCAAAGCGGTTGAGGAAGCCGAAGTTGTTGCGGATGGCGTTGGAAAAACGCGTTTTCAATTCCGTGCCGACGATTTCAAACTGGTGCTGCGAGACGGCCGTCTCTTTCGCCTCGACCACGATGGCGGTGCAGGCGTCGCCAAAGATGAAGTGGCTGTCGCGGTCGCGCCAGTTCAGGTGGCCGCTGGTGATTTCAGGATTCAACACCAGCACGGCGCGCGCCTGGCCGCTTTGCACGGCGGCCACCGCTTGCTGGATGCCGAAGGTGGCCGACGAGCACGCCACGTTCATATCGAAGCCATAGCCATCGATCTCCAGCGCATGCTGTACTTCCACCGCCATGGCCGGGTAGGCGCGCTGCATATTGCTGCAGGCCACCAGCACCATGTCGATATCGGCTGCCGTACGGCCGGCGCGGTCCAGCGCCTCGCGCGCGGCGGCCACGGCCATTTCAGCCTGCAAGGAAATTTCATCATCGGCGCGCTCGGCGATGCGCGACACCATGCGCGCCGGGTCCAGGATGCCTTCCTTTTCCATCACGTAGCGCGACTTGATGCCGGAGGCCTTTTCGATGAAGGCCACGCTCGACAGGTCCAGCGCCGTCACCGTGCCGTCAGCGATGGCTGCCGCATGCTCGGCATTGAATTTCTCTGCGTAGGCATTGAAGCAGGCGACCAGCTCTTCGTTCGAGATCGAGAATGGCGGCGTATACAGGCCGGTACCGCTGATGACGACTTGTTTCATGTGAAATCTTTCAAATTAGGCAATCGACGCGACGCCGATAAGTGAAGCAAATTTTACACAAACAGACTCGACTGTAGAGAGTTTCGTGCCACGCAGGGAAATAGCGGTGGCGTGATGTATGGCGTGTGTTGCAGAAAAAGACCTGCCGCGCAGGCAGGTCCTTGAACTTTGCTATAAGAATAGATGCTGCTTAAGTCACTACTTTTTCGGTTCCTGCTTCACTTCCGCCTGCACCACCACCGGTTCCGGTTTGGCCAGTTGCACCGGCAAGCCTTTCAGGTGATTCAGCGCCTGGTTCAGCTGGAAGTCATCCTGGCTGCCGTATTCCAGCGGCTTCTGGGTTTTTTCCAGGGCGATCATGCGCAACTGCTCTTCCATCTCGTCGTTCACGGGCGCCGCCTTGGCCGTGGTTTTCTCGGCGTCCTTGTCGCGATCGTTGATCAAGTGTTTCTGCAAGTCCGCCTCGCGGATGCGCAGGCTGTTCAAGCCGTCGTTATTGGCGTTTTCATCGACCAGCAGGTCGGGCACGATGCCCTTGGCCTGGATCGAACGGCCATTCGGTGTGTAGTAGCGGGCCGTGGTCAGCTTGACGGCCGTGTCGGCGGTCAGCTGGCGGATGGTTTGCACGGAACCCTTGCCAAAGGTTTGCGTGCCGATGATGGTGCCTCGCTTGTAGTCTTGCAGGGCGCCGGCGACGATTTCCGAGGCCGAGGCCGAACCCGTGTTGACCAGCACCACCAGCGGTACTTTTTTCAAGGCTTCCGGCAATTTTGCCAGTGCATCGCCTTCGCTGTGCAGGGAATAGTATTCGGCGCGGCCATAAAACACTTGCTTGGAATCAGGCAGCTGGCCATTGGTCGAGACGATGGCGCTATCCTTGGGCAAGAAGGCTGCCGCCACGCCGATGGCGCCTTGCAGCACGCCGCCCGGATCGTTGCGCAAGTCCAGCACCATGCCTTTGATATTGGGATCCTGCTTGTACAGCGCCGTGATCTGGGCCGCCATGTCATCGACGGTCGGTTCCTGGAACTGCGACACGCGCACCCAGGCGTAACCGGGCGCGATCATCTTCGACTTCACGCTTTTCTGGTGGATTTCCTCGCGGGTGATGACGAAGGACAGAGGCTGTGGTTCATCTTTACGGGCAATGGTCAGCGAGACTTTGGTGCCCGGCTCGCCGCGCATGCGCTTGACGTTGTCATCGAGGCTGCTGCCTTTCACGGGCTGGCCGTCGAGGCGCGTAATCAGGTCGCCCGCCTTGATGCCGGCACGGTAGGCGGGCGAATCTTCGATCGGTGAAACAATCTTGATATAGCCATCTTCGCTGAGGCCGATTTCAATCCCCAGGCCCACAAACTTGCCTTCCGAGCCTTCACGCAGTTCGGCGTAGGCTTTCTTGTCCAGGTAGGCGGAATGGGGATCGAGCGAGGCCACCATGCCGGAGATGGCCTCCGTCAACAGTTTCTTGTCTTCCACCGGTTCCACATAGTCGGACTTGATCAGGCTAAACACGTCGGCCAGCTGGCGCAGTTCTTCCAGCGGCAGGGCCGGTTCGACGTTTTTTTGCGCCATCGCGGAAAATTGCAGCGAGACGGCGACCCCTGCCACCACGCCGAGGCCGATCAAGCCTGTGTTTTTGAGTTTGCCCATATGTCCACCTAGCTAGAATTGGTCTTCTGTGTTGCACAGGCGCCAGTCCCTGTGGAGCGGCGCTGTCTGAAAGTATAGTCCTGAATCCCGGCTGGCGTGGGACGCCATCGCTAATCGGGTTTAAAGCACAGTGTAGGCAGTAGAAACCAGCCAATAACTTGCCATATGTTGCAGTTTTGTATGCGATGTATAGTTGTTCTTGAGGGGAGTAAGCATTTGTAATACTCGAAAAAAAGTCTCACACGCCGTCATATAGTGAATTCGCATTCTCGACCCGAAGTGGTTTTGCCTGCGTCTCAGGACGCAGGCTTTTTTTTATCCGGAGCTCTTATGACATCCCTGACTTTGTTGCCTTCCTTGCGTCGCCTCAGCCTGGCTTTGCTGCTCGGTACGACTGCCTTGACGGCATCTGCCATACCGATCACCGAGATGCGCCTGGAAGACTTGCTGCCGATGGCGCCTGATTTCAAGGCTGAATTGAAGCTCAATGCGAATCAGAACATTTTATGGCAGCAGGTGGAAACAAAAACACGGCAATTGCTGCGCGAACGCAAGGCGCGCCGCGAGCGCTTGCAGGCGAGCGTGCAAGCTGGCCTGGCGGCGCCGCAACTGGAGCTGCGCGACCTGGTCGGGGGACTTGACAATGAAAGTGCGATCAGCCAGGCCGAAGAAAAGCAGTTGCGCGAGTGGTGGCTGACCGTCAACGATGCGCTCGATGAAAGCCAGCGCCACGCCGTGGCCCAGTTTATCGCCGGCCAGATGGCGCGCGTGATGGATGGCGTCGTGCCGCACAGCGAAACGCAAGGCGCGCCCAGTGGCGACCATGGCGGGCGCAAGGGAGGCGGCCGTGGCGGCATGGGCGGCGGCATGGGCGGTATGGGTGGAAATGGCATGGGCGGTTCCGGCTCCGGCAATGTGGGTGGCGGAGTGAATATTCCGATGAACTAAGATGTGAATGGAGCCCGTCATTGAGGCGGACAGCGGGCTGGCGAGGGGAAAAGCCTGAAAGTGTTGTAGGCAGTGGCAGGGAATTGTTGCTTAATTGTTGTGCAAATGTATCGTAAAGTAAAAAACGGCGACGGTGCCGGCCATGGCCGGGGCAGCGCACCTAGAATACGTTTTTTACATTGCTGAAGCCACAATATTTAGCCACAGCGTCACCCTCACTTGCACTGTCCCCCATGAGTAAACTGATTTCCGCCGCCAGCCTGGCGCTGTTGAGTTCCACTGCGCTATGGTCGCCCGCCTTTGGCCAGACTGAAACCGCCGACACCAGCGTGATGGTGAAAGACAAGGATGGCAAGGAAGTGCCTGCCGTCACCGTCAATGGCAGCCGCGCCAGCGACATGGATGAGCGGCGCCAGTCGACGGCGGGCAAGCAGGTATATGGCCGCGAAGAACTGGACCGCAATGGCGACACCAGCCTGGGCGATGTATTGAAACGCTTGCCGGGCGTGACCATGGGTGGCAAGCCTGGCCGTGGCGGCGAGATCCGCATGCGCGGCCTCGGTAGCGGCTACACGCAGGTGCTGCTCAATGGCGAGCGGCCGCCGGCCGGCTTTTCCATGGATTCGCTGTCGCCCGACCAGGTCGAGCGCATCGAAGTGATGCGCGGTCCGGTGGCCGAGCACAGCACGCGCGCTATCGCCGGCACCATCAACATCATCTTGCGCGACGGCTACCAGCAGCGCGATATTCAGCTGAAACTGACCGACAGCATCGAAAAGGGCCGGCATGGCCCCAACGTGTCGCTGATGGTGCCGGGCAAGGTGGGCGGCCTGACCTATCTGCTTTCCGCGACCGTGTCGCAAAACCGCCAGCAAGACATCAACCGCACGCACAATGTTGATACAGATTTGCTCGATGGCGTGGTGGAAAAAGACCAGCAGGTGCAGGACATCAGCATGCGCCGCTCCACCTCGCTGCACCTGACGCCGCGCCTGTCCTACAAGTTCGACGGCGGCGATACCTTGAACTTCCAGCCTTTCCTGATGAGCAACCGCAGCGATGGCAGCACCAGCAGCTTGCTGGACCAGTCCATCGGGCAGATCGCCCCTGAATACCACACTGCCGCTGGTACTAGCACTTCGTCGAGCACCTTCTTGCGCGGCTTCGGCAACTGGGTGCACAAGATGGAAGGCGCGGCCAAGCTGGATGTGAAGTTTGGTTTTGGCAGCGGCAAGAGCGACAGCGATGCAGTGCGCAATCAATATGATGCCAGCGGCAAGCTGCTCGACAACTTCCTCGACACGGACAGCACGCGCGACCGCAGTGTCAATACGGGCGGCAAGTACACTTCGCCGCTGGGCAAGGGCCATTTACTGGCGGCCGGCTGGGATGCCGAATGGGGCAAGCGCGAGCAGACCCGCGTATCGCTCGACAATGGCGTACCTGGTTTTGTCGATTCGGGCGACAACCTGACGGCCGAGACGCGCCGCTTCGCCGCTTTCGCCCAGGATGAATGGGATATCACGCCCCAGTGGGCCGCGTATTTCGGCTTGCGCTGGGAAGGCATCCGTACCCTCAGCGACCGCAGCAGCGGCACCATCAGCAACACCAGCAGCGTCTGGAGCCCCTTGCTGCACGGCGTGTGGCGTATTCCCGGCCATGAAAAAGACCAGGTACGCATGAGTTTGACGCGCAGCTACCGCGCACCAGCCCTGAACGACCTGATCGCCCTGCCATCACTGTCGCGCCTGAACAACGCCACGCGGCCCGACCGTACCGGCAATCCGAATCTGAAACCGGAACTGGCGACCGGTATCGACCTGGCCTATGAGCATTATCTGGGCCGCGCCGGCATCCTCAGCGTGAGCGGTTTTACGCGCAATATTGATAACCTGATGCGCCGCGAAACGAGCTTGCAAAACACGCTGACCGGTCCGCGCTGGGTTTCCACGCCCACCAATATCGGCAATGCGCGCACCAGCGGCATCGAACTGGAAGCCAAGTTCCAGCTGGCGGAACTGATGGCCAATGCGCCTGCCATCGACTTGCGCGCCAATTACAGCCGTTTCTGGTCGAACGTGGAAGGCATTCCCGGCCCTAACAACCGGCTCGACCAGCAAGCCAAGCAGACGGCCAACCTGGGCCTCGACTACCGCATCAAGGAAGTGCCGCTGACCCTGGGCGGCAGCTATAACTGGACGCCAGCCACCACCATCCAGACCAGCCTGACGGAAACCGTGTATGGCACGGCCAAGCGGGGGCTCGATGTATATGGCTTGTGGAAATTTGATGCGCGCACGCAACTTCGCATCTCCGCCAGCAACCTGCTGCACGATGATTACATCAATGGCCGCGACGTGCTGACGAATGGTTTGCTGCAAAGCGCATTGACGACCTCGCCGACCAACACTGTCTGGAACGTTCGTCTGGAAACCAAGTTTTAATGTTAGTGTAAAGCAACAAAGCCACCGCGCCGCAGCAGACCCGGGATGGTCAAGCCTGGACTTGACGTGCTACATTCCTGAAGCTTCTGGCGTGGCGGGCGACCCGCCAAAAGCCATTCGCCCGATTTTTTTGACATGCCCCATAAGGACAATTCGTGAACCGTTACCTCTTGAGCAGCCTGACCCTGACCCTGTTGGCTGCGTTTGCCAACGCCGCCGAACCAGCATCGACCGTTGCCGCACCGACCGTTGCACCGACTGCTGCGCCAGCGGCCGCCGGCGCCATTTCCGGCATCGACGTGCAATACATCGACCCTGCCGTGCGCGTGCAGGACGATTTCTTTACCCATTTGAACGGCAAGTGGCTGGCCACGGCCGAGATTCCGGCTGACAAGTCGAGCTGGGGTTCGTTCGCCAAACTGCGCGACGACACGACGCCGCAATTGCGCGGCATCATTGAAGCCACGCAAAAGGACAAGAATAAAAAAGCCGGTTCCGAAGCGCAAAAGATCGGCGACCTGTACGCCAGCTACATGGATGAAGCCCACCTCGATGCGCTGGGCGTGAAACCGCTGGTTGGCGAACTGAACCGCATCCGTTCGCTGCGCGACAAGAAGGGTGTGCCTGCCCTGATCGCTCATCTGAGCCAGGTTGGCGTGGCTACCCCGTACGCCGTGTACGTGGGCCAGGATGCCCGTGCATCGACCAAATATGCCGCCTACGTCAGCCAAAGCGGCCTGGGCATGCCAGACCGCGACTATTACCTGGAAGCCAAGCAGGCTCCTGTGAAAGAGAAGTATCAGGCGCACGTGGAAAAAATGCTGTCCATGGCCGGCGACAAGAACGCCGCCGCCCACGCCAAGGCCGTGGTTGCTCTGGAAACTTCGCTGGCCGAAGTGCAATGGACCAAGGTCGAGAACCGCGACCCGATCAAGCGCTACAACAAGACTGACGTTGCCAAGCTCAATGACCTGACCCCGGGCTACGACCTGAAAGCCGGCCTGTCCGCCTCTGGCATCGCCAGCAAGGTCGATTACGTCATCGTTAACCAGCCTAGCTATCTGGCCGGTTACAACAAGGTGCTGGCCGCCACCGACCTCGACACCGTGAAAGCCTATTTCGAATGGCACTTGCTGCGCAGCTACGCCAGCTACCTGTCGAAAAACTTCGTCGATGAAAGCTTTGCCTTCTACGGCACGACCCTGAGCGGCGTGACGGAAAACCAGCCGCGCTGGAAGCGTGGCGTGGGCGCGGTCGACAGTGTGCTGGGCGAAGCCGTAGGCAAACTGTATGTGGCGCAATACTTCCCGGCCGACCGCAAGGCGCACATGGAAGAACTGGTGAAAAACGTGCTGGCCGCCTACAAGCAAAGCATCGACACCCTGGACTGGATGAGCCCGGAAACCAAGAAAGAAGCGCAAATCAAGCTGGCCAAGTTCACGCCGAAGATCGGCTATCCAAACAAATGGCGCGATTATTCGAAGCTGCAAATCGTCCAGGGTGACCTGGTGGGCAATATGATGCGCGCTGCCAATTTCGCTTCCGCACGCAATGTGGCCAAGCTGGGCAAACCGATCGACCGTGAAGAGTGGGGCATGACGCCGCAAACGGTGAACGCCTATTACAGCTCGACGATGAATGAAATCGTCTTCCCGGCGTCGATCTTGCAACCGCCATTCTTCGACGCCAAGGCGGACGACGCCGTCAACTATGGCGCCATCGGCGCCGTGATCGGCCATGAAATCAGCCACGGCTTCGACGACAAGGGCAGCCAGTCCGACGGCGATGGCAACCTGCGCGACTGGTGGACCCCGGAAGACCGCAAGAACTTCGCCGCCAAGACCGACGCGCTGACCAAACAGTACGATGGCTACAGCCCGCTGCCGGGCTACCACGTCAACGGCGCGCTGACCCTGGGCGAAAACATTGCCGACAATTCCGGCCTGGCGATCGCCTACAAGGCGTACAAGATCTCGCTGGGCGGCAAACCTGCTCCGGTGATCGACGGCTTGACGGGCGACCAGCGCTTCTACATGGGCTTTGGCCAGGTATGGCGCAGCAAAATGCGCGAAGCGCAACAAATCGTGCAAATCAAGACCGACCCGCACTCGCCTGGCCAGTACCGCGCCAACGGCACCATGGTCAACCAGCCTGGCTTCTACGAAGCGTTTGACGTCAAACCAGGCGACAAGATGTATGTCGCCCCGGAAAACCGCGTCATCATCTGGTAATGCGCTGCTTTGGTGCAAGCCTTATGCGTAAATGATATAAACGTATGCGCTTAGGCAAAAAAAAGACCACCTTGCGTGGTCTTTTTTTGCATTCCCAGAAAGTTCTTTCTTCCGCTCAATTGCTTATGCTACAGTCAAAAACCGGGCCAGAAGCCTGAGGCGTTCTGACCCTGATATTTCGTACAATAATTCCATATAATATTTGAGGACTACTGTGAATCGTTATCTGTTAAGTGCATTGACACTGAGTTTGCTCGCTGGCGTGTCCGGCATGGCCGGCGCCGCTGATGCGTCCAAGAAAGTTGTCGCTACTGCCGCTGCGCCAGCCGCCCTGGCTTCCGGCATCGCCACCGAATATGTCGATCCAGCCGTGCGCGCCCAGGACGACCTGTTCCAGCACCTGAATGGCAAATGGCTGGCCGAGACAGTCATTCCTGCCGACAAGTCGAGCTGGGGCAGCTTCGCCAAACTGGCAGATGACACCCAGACACAGTTGCGCGGCATCGTAGAAGGCGCCGCTGCCGACAAGAACCGCGCCGCCGGTTCAAACAAGCAAAAGATTGGCGACTTCTATACCAGCTTCATGGATGAAGCCAAACTGGAAAGCCTGGGCCTGACCCCATTGAACGCCCAGTTGGCCAAGATTGCCGCTTTGAAAGATACCAGCGAACTGCCAGCTTTCATCGCCGAATTCAGCAAGCTGGGCGTGAGCTTGCCTTACGATTTCGGTATCCATCAAGATGCCAAGGATTCCACCAAATACGTCGCCGACATCGGCCAAAGCGGCCTTGGTTTGCCTGACCGCGATTACTACCTGGAAGAAGGCAAGGCCGACACGCGCGCCAAATACCTGACCCACGTCGAAAAAATCCTCAGCCTGGCTGGCGATCAGAACGCTGCCGCCAATGCCAAGGCCATCCTGGCGCTGGAAACAGAACTGGCTAAAGTGCAATGGAGCAAGGTCGAGAACCGCGATCCGGTCAAGGCCTACAACAAGGTCGACCTGGCCAAGCTGGCCGACGTGGCGCCAGGCTTTGACTGGGCGACTTACCTGAAAGACACCGGTATTGCAGGCAAGGTTAGTTATGTGATCGTCAGCCAGCCCAGCTACCTGAAAGGCTTTGCGGAGATCGCCAACAAGACCCCGATCGCTACCTGGAAAGCGTATTTCCAATGGCACTTGCTGCACGCGAATGCAAGCTACCTGCCGAAAGCCTTCGTCGATGAAAACTTCGCTTTCTATGGCACCACCCTGACGGGCGTGACGGAAATGCGTCCACGCTGGAAACGCGGCGTAAGCGCCGTCGAAGGTGCGCTGGGCGAAGCCGTAGGCCAACTGTACGTTGAGCAATATTTCCCGGCCGAGCGCAAAGTGCGCATGGAAGCGCTGGTGAAAAATCTGCTGACGGCGTACAAGCAAAGCATCGACAAGCTGGACTGGATGAGCCCGGCCACCAAGAAACAGGCGCAAATCAAGCTGTCCAAGTTCACCACCAAGATCGCTTACCCGAACAAATGGCGCGACTACTCGGCGCTGACGGTCACGCCAGACGACTTGATCGGCAATATCGAGCGCGCCAACCTGGTGTCGTATAACCGCGAACTGAACAAGCTGGGCCAGCCTATCGACCGCGATGAGTGGGGCATGACGCCGCAGACAGTGAATGCTTACTACAATCCGGAGATGAATGAAATCGTCTTCCCGGCGTCGATCCTGCAAGCGCCGTTCTTTGACGCCAACGCCGACGACGCCGTCAATTATGGCGCTATCGGCGCCGTGATCGGCCATGAAATCAGCCACGGCTTCGACGACCAGGGCGCGCAATATGACGGCGACGGCAACCTGCGCGACTGGTGGACCAAGTCCGACCATAAAAACTTTGCCGCGAAAACCAAGCAGCTGGTGGCCCAGTACAACGGCTTCAGCCCGGTCAAAGGTTATTTCGTCAACGGCGAACTGACCCTGGGTGAAAACATCGCCGACAACTCGGGCCTGGCGATTGCCTACAAGGCTTACAAGCTGGCGCTGCACGGCAAAAAAGCCCCGGTCATCGACGGCTTGACGGGCGACCAGCGCTTCTACAGCGGCTGGGCGCAAGTATGGCGCATGAAAATGCGTGAAGCGCAGCAACTGGTCTACCTGAAAACGGATCCGCATTCGCCTGGCCAGTTCCGCGTCAACGGCACCGTGCGCAACCAGCCTGGTTACTACGAAGCGTTTGGCGTGAAACCAGGTGACAAGATGTATCTGCCACCGAAAGAGCGCGTCATCATGTGGTAATGCACTGTCTGATGCTGTAGTGAAAAGCCGCCCCGCGCAAGCCGGGCGGCTTTTTTACGCCTGCTGAAAGTTTCCGAGGCGAAAAAAAACCGCCAGCGAAGGCGGTTTTTCATATTGGGAAGGGTATTTATTTGGCGGGTACGGAGGCTGCTGCCGATGCGCCTTCAGCTGCTGCTGCAGCCGGTGCCGGCACTTCCGGTTCCTTGAACTTGCCACCCGAAGCGTTGGCCATGTAGACCACCGCGCGCGCCACTTCCACATCGTCGAGGTCGGGATTGCCGCCCTTGGCCGGCATCGCGCGCAAGCCTTCGATGGCGTGTTTCAAGACCGTGTCATAGCCTTGCGCCAGGCGCGCCGTCCAGCTGGCCGCATCGCCAAACTTCGGCGCACCGGCCACGCCAGCGCCATGGCAAGCCACGCAAGTCGAGGTGTAGATGGCTTCCCCGCTTAACAGCACTTTCGGGCCGCTGGCGTCCTTGAAGGTATAACCGTCATCGGCGACAGGGGCCAGGCGCGCCGCGATGGCGTCTGGCGACTGGCTGTCCGAACCGGCCCCAGTCAGTTTTTGGGTCGTGACAAATTGCACCAGCAAGATGATGCCGATGACGGTGACGAGGAAGAAACCGGCCACGGCGGCAAGCAATTGCTTAGGAGTTTTGATCGCTGATTGTTGTTCGTTATGTGCGTCGCTCATGATGTCCTTAATCCAGATTCGAAACTGATGGCCTTGTACGGTAGCATTTTTACATGCCTGGATGTAAACCTTTATGAAACTCCCAATTATAGGCATAAAAAAAAGGCCATGACATGCAATTGCCCGCGATACGACAGTTTCCATAGACGTAGGTAAAGAAAAACGGTATCCTTCGCATCACTCCAAGTTTCCCCCTACGCGGCTGTAGCTCAGTGGATAGAGTATTGGCCTCCGAAGCCAAGGGTCGTGGGTTCGATCCCCGCCAGCCGCACCAACATTCCTCAATAAATCAATTATTTACCATTGCACGGTGACGCGCTGTTGCGCCTGCCTCTGCATGTCTTCGCACTCTCACCGCACCAAACTCTCCACAAAATCCAGCAATGCCCTTGTCTTGGCCGGCACATGATGCCGCGACGGGTAGTAGGCGTACAGGGGGAAGCGGTGGTCGGGCCAGTCTGGGAAGAGGCGGATCAGCTGTCCTGACGTGATGTATTGCTCGAGACCCAGTTCAAACAACTGGGCAATGCCCAGGCCGGCCAGGCAGGTGCTGTAGAGGGTGCCGGGGTCGTTGACGGTGAGGGCGCCTTGCGGTTTGACGATCAGTTTTTTCTTGCGTTGATGAAATTCCCACGGGAAGGGCCGGCCGGTGACTGGTTCGCGGAACAGGATGCAGCGGTGCGATCCGTTTTCCAGTTCGGTGGGGTCCACTGGATGGCCGTAGCGCTCCAGATAGGCGGGCGCGGCCATGGCGAAGACGCGCGTGTCGAACAGTTTCCGTGCCACCAGCGACGAGGGTTGCGGGTGGCCGAAGCGCAAGGCCACGTCAAAGCCGTCGGCCACCAAATCTCCCAGGTCTTCGCGGGTGCGCAGTTCGATATCGAGTTCAGGGTGGCTATCCATGAAGGTGCCCAGCCTTGGCCCCAGGATAAAGCGGGCAAACAGTGGGTCGATATTGATGCGCAGGCGTCCCTGCACCTTGCGCACATGGCTGGCGGCGCTGCCGGTGGCCTCACTCAGCGCGGCCAGCAGGGGCATGACTTGCTCATAGAAATGGCGGCCCTCGTCCGTCAGCCGGACCGAGCGCGTGGTCCGCTCGAAAATGCGGATGCCCAGCCGCGCTTCCAGGCGGGCGACGGCCCGGCTTACGCCCGATTGCGACATGTCCAGCACTTCGGCGGCGCCGTTGAAACTGCGCGTATCGACCACCGCCGCCATCACGTCCACACCCTCCAGCAATTGGGAACTGAGTGCTCTCATTCTTGCCTCTCGCGCATAAATGTAATGCCTTTCATGTTATCGCCATTCGATCTTCACGCTCCCATAATACTTCCAACGCGGCGCCTTCTGACTTTCAGATTGACATGTCGCCACCTTGAAACGGACAGATTGGAGTTAAAAAATGGCACGTATTCTTATCACAGGATCTTCTGACGGACTGGGCCAGATGGCTGCACGGCAACTGGTCGCCGAAGGCCACCAGGTCGTGCTGCATGCCCGCAATGATGCGCGCGCTGCCCATGCCATGGCGCAGGTGCCGGGCGCCGACACGGTGCTGGCGGGCGATTTGGCCAGCATCGCCGAAACCACGGCGCTGGCCGCGCGCATCAATGCACTGGGCGCCTTTGACGCATTCATTCATAACGCGGCCGTTGGCTATCAGGAACCTATGCGCCTCGCCACCGTCGATGGCTTGCCGCACGTATTTGCCGTCAATGCGCTGGCGCCGTACATCCTGACGGCGCTGGTGACGCCGCCGAAACGGCTGGTCTACATCAGCTCGAAGCTGCATCAGCATGGCGATATTTCGCTGGATGACCTGGCCTGGGAAAAGCGGCCATGGGATGGCACCCAGGCGTACTCCGATTCCAAGTTGCACAACCTGCTGCTGGCGTTTGCCGTTGCGCGCCGCTGGCCCGGCGTGCTGTCGAACAGCCTGGAACCGGGCTGGGTGGCTACCAAGATGGGCGGCGCCAGTGCGCCCGATGACCTGAACCTGGCGCCGCGTACGCAGGCCTGGCTGGCTGCCGGCACCGATCCTGCCACACAGGTGACGGGCGGCTACTTTTACCATCAACGGCCTGCCGGGGTGCTGCAGGCAGCGCGCGATATGGCCATCCAGGAACGTTTTCTATCGGCTTGCGCGCGCTTGTCCGGCGTTGTGATGCCCTGATTTTTATCGGAATATTTTTTAGCGAGATACTTTATGCAATCGAGTACCACACACACCTCAAGTTCTGCGCCGCATGCGCAGGGCGTGAAGACGTACAGGGCGCGCAGCGCCGCCGCCGTGAGCGCGCTCAGCCTGGGCTGTTTTACTTTCGTCAGCACCGAACTGATGCCCGTGGGCGTGCTGCCTTCGATGGCCGAGGGTTTGCACGTTTCACTGGGCCAGGCCGGTTATCTGGTGATGGGCTTTGCCTTCATGGTGGCGCTCACGGCCGCGCCGTTGACGAGCATGTTGAGCGCCGTCAACCGCAAGCTGTTGATGGCCGCCTTGCTGGCAGTCTGCTGCCTGGGCAACCTGGCGACCTACCTGGCGCCCGGCTACTTTATCGTGTTGATCGCACGCATGCTGGTGGCCGCAGCCATCGGCGTATTCTGGTCGACCGCCGTGGTGACGGCCGTGCATCTGGTTGCTGCCCGGCATGCGGTACGGGCGACATCGATCGTGTTCGGTGGCGTTTCTCTGGCTGCCGTGCTCGGTATTCCCGCTGGCACGATTTTGGGCGAGCACCAAGGCTGGCGCGCCGTGTTTGCCGCGCTGAGTGTGCTGAGTTTGCTGGTGTTTGCCGTGATTGCCTGGTCCGTGCCTGCCGTCAAGATTGCCAAGTCTTCCACACGCGGTGCCATGTCGGCGATTCTCAAGGATGGCCGCTTGATGGCCGTGTTTGCGACGACGGCGCTGATTGTGACGGGCAATTTTTTGGCCTACACCTATATTGCACCGTATCTGGAACAGTTCGCGGGACAGACTGCCGGCCAGATCAGCGTGATGCTGCTGGTCTACGGCGGCGCTGGCGTGATCACCAACTTTGCCATCGCACCCTTCGCCGCCAAGTCGCTGCGGACTTGCCTGGTCATCGTGACGGCCTTGCTTGCCGTCAGTCTGGTCGCGATGAATATGGCGGTGGCCAGCTACGGCGCCATGCTGGCCACGCTGGCGGTATGGGGCGGGGCCTATGGCGCATTGCCGGTATTGTTGCAAACCATGGTGTTCAAGCATGCCTCCAAAATCGAGGGCGGTGCAGACGCCGCAACCTCGGTCAACGTGGCGGTCTTTAACGCAGCCATCGGCCTCGGTGCATGGATCGGCGGACTGATCATTAACAGCGCGGGGGCGGCGCCGATTCCCGGTCTGTCTGCCTGCTTTATCCTGGCGGGATTGATCGTGGTGATCGCTACCCGCCAGCGCACATCGCGCCAACGTTGATATTTTTCAAGGAGAACACAATGAGTAACATTACCGTACTGGGCCTGGGCGCGATGGGATCGCGCATGGCCGCCAATCTGCTCAAGGCTGGACATACACTGACCATCTGGAACCGCACGCCCGAAGCGGCGGCAACACTGGTTGCGGCGGGTGCGCGGCAGGCGGCAACGCCGCGGGCAGCGGTGGCGGGCGCCGATTTCGTGCTGGCCATGCTGCGCGACGATGCGGCATCGCGCCAGGTCTGGCTCGATGCCGAACACGGTGCGCTGGCTGGCATGTCAGCGGGCAGCATCGCCATCGAAAGTTCGACCGTGACGCCGGGCTGGATACGCGAACTCGGTGTGCAGGCTGCCGAGCATGGCGTCGAGCTGCTCGAAGCGCCGGTGGCCGGTTCCCGTCCGCAGGCTGAAGCGGGGTTATTGATTTTCCTGGCCGGCGGTGATGCGGCAACCCTGGAGCGTTGCCAGCCGCTGCTCAAGGTGATGGGAGCCGCCGTGCACCTGGTGGGTCCGGTCGGTAATGGCGCTTTGACCAAGCTGTCCACCAATGCCTTGCTGGGGATACAGGTGACGGCGCTGGCTGAAGTAATCGGTTTGCTCAAGCGCAATGGCGCCGACGTGGACGCGGCTTTGAAAGCGATCTCGGCCACGCCGGTATGGGCGCCCGTCAATCATTATCTGGTCTCGACCATGCTTAGCTCTAATTTCGCCCCGCAATTTCCGATAGCGCTGATCGAAAAAGATTTTGGCTATGCCGTTGCGGCGGCGGGCGATAGCGCTACCATCCCCACCATCACGGCCGCGCGGGGCGTGTTCCAGCAGGCAATCGAACAAGGTTTAGGCGAGATCAATATGACGGGTGTGGTGCAATTGTTTGCTAAATAATTAAATTTTCTTGACCGCAAGGTCTTGGTTTATGATGTTTCTAGCAATTCATCAACCATGACCTTGTGAGATGCCATGACCCGTGTTGAGTCTTCCCCGTCTGTATCTGTCAGTAAAGCCCCGTTCGGCGTGTTGCCCGATGGCACGCAGGTGACTGCCTACACCCTGGCCAACCGCCAGGGTCTGCGCATCAAGGTATTGGACTTTGGCGCCATCATCCAGGCCGTGCATGCGCCAGACCGGCATGGCGAAGTCGCTGACGTGGTGCTGGGCTTCGATGGTATCGCGCCGTATCTGCGCAATAGCTGGTATCTGGGCGCCGTGGTGGGGCGGTTCGCCAACCGCATTGCGCGTGGACGTTTCAGCCTCGATGGCTGCGATTACCGCCTGGCCGTGAATAATGGCGTCAATCATCTGCATGGCGGCGAGCAAGGTTTTCACCAGGTACTGTGGGCTGCCGAGCCGTATCAAAAAGATGGTGCGGCAGGCGTAGTCTTCACCCGCAGCAGCCCCGATGGCGAAGATGGTTATCCGGGTCGGCTGGATGTGACCCTGGTCTACGAGTTGAACGATGATAATGCCTTGAGCCTGCGTTACCACGCCGTGACGGACCAGGCCACGCCCGTCAACCTGACCAATCACAGTTATTTCAACCTCGCAGGGCAGGGCGATATCCTGGCGCACGAAGTGATGATTGCCGCCGACCGCTACACGCCCGTCGATGCCGGCTCGATTCCTACCGGGGACTTAGCCGACGTGGCCGGTACACCGTTTGATTTGCGCCGTGCCACGGCGGTGGGCGCCGGCATCAATGCTGCGCACGAACAACTGCGTTTTGGCCATGGCTATGACCATAATTTCGTGCTCAATAAAAAGGCAGATTCGTCGCTGGACCTGGCGGCCAGCGTGCGCGATCCCGCATCGGGACGGGTGCTGGAGGTGTACACGCAAGCGCCGGGAGTGCAGCTGTACACGGGCAATTTCCTGGACGATAGCCAGCATGGCAAGCAGGGGCCGCTGCAGCGTCGCGGCGCCCTGTGCCTGGAAACCCAGCATTTCCCGGACTCGCCGAACCAGCCACATTTTCCTGACTGTATAGTGCGGCCAGGCAAGCCATATCAGATGGAAACGGTGTACCGTTTTACTACCGACGCCTGATCAGCGCGGCTGGTCTGCCTCGGGTACCTCAAAGAAGAATAGCTGCACCAGCCGGCCATTGTCCGGTGTGTCGCCGAACACCTTGCTGATCGAGTGAAAGTAATGCCCCTTGTACACGATCAATCGGTTGTGGCGCATGGGCACTTCCAGCAAGGCTTCCCAGCTGTCGCGCTGTGCCTGCAGCTCATTGAATTTTTGCACCTTGCTGTTGGGCAGCCAGCGTTTCTGGAATTCCTTGAAACTGGGGTAGCCGCCTGCTTTCACGTCCGTTTCCGGCAGGCGCCGGGTCCAGCCGCTGGGACGGTGGCGCCAGAAGGTGGTGCCGCCCTGGCATTGTTCAGGCGGGTTCAGGTACAGCACGCCCGCATAAAACTGGAAGTTGTTGCCCGTTTCGTTATCCACGTGGATATCGGTGCGCGCCGTCGCGTCGGCATGGCTGATGCGGTAGGACGCGTTGTCGGGCGAAATGAAACGGATTTCGCGGCCCAGCGCCGTGGCGATGCGTTCCATGATGTCCTGGCAAGGCTGGCCTTCCGTCTGGCTGCCAGGATAGTTTTGCCCCGCATAGCGCTGTGGCGCGAAGGGCAGGGTCAGTGCATTGCCGCGCCAGGCAGCGGGGTTGGGCAGGAAGTCGTCGATGATGCGCAAATCCGTTTCCAGCAGGAAGTCTCGCAAGTCATCGGCCACCTCCAGCGTGATCAGTTTTTCAGGCCGGTCTGCTTGCGGGCTGGCAAAGCCGATGCGGCAGGTTTGCGCCATCGCCGGATGCAGCGCCAGACCTTGGGCATAACGGGCCAGCGCCAGTTCTTTCTGGCCGGTGCGGTAATACAGTTCAGCCAATCCCTGCAGGTTTTGCCAGCGTTCCGGGCGCAAGGCGTGGGCGCGTTCCAGTTCGGTGATAGCTTCCGGCAAGCGCTGTTTACTCAGCAGCAACTCGGAATGGACGATAGCGTAATCGTGTTCGCCTGGCGCCAGTTGGGCGGCCGTAGCGTAGCTGGCCAGCGCTGCCTCGCTGTCTGTTGCGCGCAGCACATTGCCCAGGTTGTAGTGAAACAAGGCATTGCCGGGCTGCTGCTTGAGCGACAGTTTGATCAGCCCGATGCCCATGGCGTGCTGGCCCAGTTGCAGCATCGCCAGTCCCTGGCCATGCTGGGCCTCGGCCAAGCCAGGATCAAGCTTGTAGGCTGCCTGGTAAGCATTGATGGCTTCGATCAGCTTGCCCGCCTGATGAAGCTGCTGGCCAGTTGTAAGTTGTTGCGCGGCAAGTGTGGATGGTTGTTCGCCCATGTTGTTATGTCCTATGTAGGGTAGCGAACAGTGTAACTGAGTCAGCCTGAACGCGCCGGGGCCGTCTACTATGCTGTCAAACAAATAAACTTTAGGGATTCCCTGAGTCATATGAGAAAATTTCCGCCATGCTTACAGGGATAGAACTATGTTGATCAGCCAGAAAAAAAATAAGGCGGCCGCGCTGGCGCTGCTGTTGAGCATGTTCAGCACGGTTGCCCACGCCGATTGCCTGGGCATGCAAGTGCACGCCCACCGCGGCGCCGGGGATACGCCGGAAAATTCCCTGAGTGCGCTGCGCAATGCCTATTTTGGCACCTGGGATGGCGTCGAGACGGATCTGCAACTGCTGGCTGATGGCAACTGGGTGGTGTACCACGACTTGCTGACGGGCCGGGTGGTCGATACGGGCCAGCCACGCGCCATCCAGCAGATGGACAGCGATGACTGGCGCGCAGCGCGCATGAAAAACCACGGTGCGTTGACGGCAGAAACGCCGCCTTTCGTGGCCGATATCGCGGACCTGGCTACGGCCTTCCCGGAGAAAACCCTGAATGCGCAAATCAGGGACGTGGCGCCCTCTTGCGCGCCGGTGGAGTCACTGGTGGCGCAGTTGCGTAGTAACGTCAAGCACGGCAACTGGTTTTTGACGTCCAGCGTGCCGAGCAACCTCGTGTGCGCCCGCCGCGCCGATCCGCAAGGCTATCTGGGTGTGGTGGTGCCGGACCCGCGCCAGGCCCAGGCGGTTGGTGAAAACAAGGTCAGCAGGCTGGCCGCGAAGAGTGCCCGCCAGCCCAAGCTGGACAAAGTCTGGCTGCAGCGCATGCAGCAGCAGATCGGCATGCCCATCGGCGTGCACATCGATGCGCGCAGCCTCGATGCCAACCCGCATTTGCTGGGCGATGCCGCGACCTTGAACATGCCCGTTTTCGTGTACGGCGCCGATGGCGATTCGGCCCTGGCCGCGTCTTTGCTGCGCGCACAAAAGCGCAGCCACCGCTGGCCCAGCGGCGTGATACTCAACGGGCCACCGGAGACGTTTTGCGCGATGCTGGAATAAGCTTTTCCTTTGAACTCGATCAACAGGCCATGACCATGCAAGCCTCGAACCCATCCGCGGCACTCGCCGGCAGCGCCATCGGCGCCATGTTTTTTTCCATTTTCGGCGGCGCCTGGGTGGCGGCCTGGTGCGTGCAAAGCTATGGTCCACAGCCGCTCAAGGTGTTGCCGATCGCCGCCATCGCCGCTTTCCTGTTCATGCTGGCCTGGCGCCAGTTCAGCCGCAACCGTGCCGCCCACAAGGCGCAGGAAGACACGCCCGAGGCAAAACGTTCGGGCAAGCTGTTCAACATCATCAACGCGGGCCAGTGGATCGCCATTTTTATCGTCGGCAATGTACTCAAGAATATGGGACTGCAGGCATGGTTCATTCCCGCGTTTATCCTCATCGTCGGCCTGCATTTCTTTCCACTGGCCTGGCTGTTCAAGGCCCGCCGCCATGTGGCCATCGGCTTGGCGCTGTGTGTATGGGCCATCGGCTACCCCCTGACCTTGCGCCATGGTCCCGTCAACCCGGGCGGCTGCCTGGGCGCTGGATTGATCTTGTGGGTAGCAGCCGTGTCGGCCTTGCGTGCCGGTTTTGCCGTGCAGCAAAAGCCGCTCCAGCCCCACAAATAAGCCTCTTCAAAGGCCTGCAACAGGCTGATCCTGCCGCATCGCACCATCGATAATGTTTGCATCCTCTTACTGGCTGGCTTATAAATGTAATCGATTACATTTATAAAGAAATCCCATGCCGCCAGTCGTACCGAACCAGCCGCCGCCAGAATCCGCCGTCTCCATCAGCGCCGTTGCTGCGCATGCAGGGGTGTCGGTGGCGACTGTGTCGCGCGTGATGAATGAGCAGAGCGGAGTGAGGGCACCCACGCGCGACAAGGTGCTGGCCTCGGTGGAAGCGCTCGGTTACCGCATGAATCATTTGGCGCGCAGCTTGCGCACGGCCGAGAGCCGCATGTTGCTGACCATGGTGCCGGACGTGGGCAATCCTTTCTATGCGCAGATCGTGCGCGGTATCGATACGGTGGCGCGCGAGCATGGTTATTTCGTGTTGCTGTGCGATACGGGCGCCGATGCCGGCCGCGAACGTTCCTATTTCGATTTGCTGCGCATGCACCGCGCCGATGGCGCCATCTGCCTCGATCCCGATACGGTGCAGCATGCCTTGTCGCATGAGTCGGCCAGCCTGCCATGGGTGGCTTGCTGCGAATTCGATCCTGGCGTGGCCGTGCCTTATGTGGGCATCGACAACCACAAGGCGGCCTCCGAGGCGGTCGCGCATTTATTGTCGCGCGGCCATAGACGCATCGGCTTGATCAATTCCGATGAGCGCTACCTGTATGCGCGGCAACGCCAGCAGGGTTATCTGGATACCCTGGCCGGCGCCGGCTTGCCCGTGTTGCCGCAATGGCTGCGCACGGTACAAAGCCTGGACTATGAAGCGGGCAAGCTGGCCACGCTGGACATGATGGCCCAGCCAGACGCGCCCACGGCCATCTTTGCTGTATCAGACACCCTGGCTATCGGCGTGCTGAGTGCGTTGCGCCAACTCGGTAAAAGAGTGCCGCAAGACGTGGCCGTGATCGGCTTTGACGATATTGCGATCGCCGCGCAAATCGAGCCGGGTCTCACCACCATCGCGCAACCGATGCGCGAACTGGGCGAGACGGCGGCGCGCTTGCTGCTGCAGCGCCTGGCGGACCCGGCGGCGCAAGTGCCGGGTGTGCTGTTAAACCATCAGCTGGTTTTGCGAGGGAGTGCATAGTGAGCGTTGCTGTCGGTTTTGAGGCTATCTGCAAGGATTTCGGTCCCGTGCGCGTCTTGCATGGCGTCACGTTTACCTTGTCGCCAGGCAGGGTGTATGGCTTGCTCGGTGAAAACGGTGCAGGCAAGTCGACCCTGATGAAAATCCTGGCCGGTTATGAGGCCGTGAGCGAAGGGCAATTGCTGATCGACGGCCAGCCGCAGCGCTTCACCAGTTCGCGCGCGGCGGAGGCTGCAGGCATCGTGCTGATCCACCAGGAATTCAACCTGGCCGAACACCTGACGGTGGCGCAGAACATGTTTTTGGGCCACGAAAAAACGCGCGGCTGGCTGCTCGACGAAGCGGCCATGAAGCAGGAAGCATCGCGCTACCTGCGCCAGGTGGGGCTGGACGTATCGCCTGATACGAAGATCCGCGATTTGATCGTCGCAGAGAAACAACTGGTGGAAATCGCCAAGGCCCTGTCGCGCCGGGCCCGCTTTTTGATCATGGATGAACCGACGGCCACGCTCACCTCGTCCGAGACGCAGCGCCTGTTTGCCGTGATGGCGCAGCTGAAGGCCGATGGCGTCACTATCCTCTACATTTCCCACAAACTCGATGAAGTCGAGCGCAACACGGACGAGGTGATCGTCATGCGCGACGGGCGTTTCGTCACGCGCGAATTGACGGCCAGCCTGACGCGCCAGCAAATGGCCAATTTGATGGTGGGGCGTGAATTGTCGGATATGTTCCCCACCAAAACAGCGGTGGCGCCAGACGCGCCCGTGCTCCTGAAAGTCGAAGGTTTATCGGTGCCTGGCTGGGCCAAAGAATTGTCGTTCGAAGTGCGCGCCGGCGAGGTGCTCGGTTTTGCGGGCCTGGTGGGCGCGGGGCGCACGGAATCGTTTGAAGCCGTGCTGGGCTTGCGCCCGCGCAGCGCCGGCACGATTACCCTCAATGGCAAGCCGGTGGATATCCGCACGCCCAAGCAAGCCATGCAGCATGGCCTGACGTATCTGAGCGAAGACCGCAAGGGCAAGGGGCTGCACGTGAACCTGGGCTTGCGTGAAAACCTGACCATGATGACGATGGAGCGCTATGCCCGCCCCTGGCTGGACGTGAAGGCAGAGAAAGCGGCGCTGGCCACGGCGGTGCAGGATTTCAATATCCGCACGGGCGACCTGGAAAGCCGTGCACGGATGCTGTCGGGCGGTAACCAGCAAAAGCTGGCGCTGGCGAAATACCTGCATTCCGATCCGCGTGTCATCGTGCTCGATGAACCTAGCCGTGGCGTGGACGTGGGCGCCAAGCGCGATATTTATTTCCTGATCCACCGGCTGGCTGCCGAAGGGCGCGCCGTGATCGTGATTTCTTCCGAATTGATTGAATTGATCGGCCTGTGCCACCGCGTCGCGGTGATGCGCGCAGGCAGTTTGCAAACCACGCTCGGCGCCGAGCACCTGACCGAAGAGGAGTTGATTGCCCATGCAACCGGCACGCACTGACACTACCGTACATTCCCTGGGCAAACTGGGTGCGCGCATCAAGGGCTTTGGTCCCGTGCTGGGCTTGCTGGCCCTGTGCATCGCGGGCACCTTGCTCAATGGCGATTTCGCCACCGTCGACAATATGATGAACGTGCTCACGCGCACGGCCTTTATCGGCATCATCGCCGTCGGCATGACGTTTGTGATCATTTCCGGCGGCATCGACCTGTCGGTCGGCTCGATGGCGGCGCTGATCGCCGGCTGCATGATTTATTTCATGAACCAGCTGGCGCAAGGCGTGGCGGGCGACCTGGCGCCTTTGACCATGCTGGTGCTGGGCATCGCCATGGCCCTGGTGCTGGGCGCGGGCTTTGGCTTGATGCATGGCTTGTTGATCAGCAAGGGCAATATCGAACCATTCATCGTGACCCTGGGCACGCTGGGCATCTTCCGCGCCGTGCTGACGTACCTGGCCGATGGCGGCGCGCTGACCCTGGACGCCACCTTGTCCGACCTGTATAGCCCCGTGTATTACACCAGCGTGCTGGGCGCGCCGATCCCGATCTGGATCTTTTTATTCGTGGCGGCGGCCGGCGCCGTGATTTTGAACCGCACCACCTTTGGCCGCCATGTGCAGGCGATTGGTTCCAACGAGCAAGTGGCGCGCTATGCGGCGATCCATGTCGACCGCGTGAAAATCCTTACCTATATGTTGCTGGGCGTGTGTGTGGGCATCGCCACCGTACTGTACGTGCCGCGCCTGGGTTCGGCCACGCCCACCACGGGCTTGCTGTGGGAACTCGAAGCAATCGCCGCCGTTGTGGTGGGCGGCACGGCCCTGAAAGGGGGCGAGGGACGCATCATCGGCACCGTGATCGGCGCCATCCTGCTGTCCGTGATCAGCAATATCCTGAATTTGACCAGCATCATCAGCGTCTACCTGAATGCCGCAGTGCAAGGGGTGGTGATCATCGCCGTCGCCTTCCTGCAGCGGGGCCGCAAATAAAAAACAGCGGTCTTCTGACGGGCAGCCAACGGGCGCCCACAACCTTGGAGGAGAGCAGCATGAAACGTTTTATTCGTGTAGCAGGGATGGCAGTGCTGGTGATGCAGGCGTGGGCCTTGCCGAACGCGCAGGCGGCAGCGCCTGCCGACAAGCTGGTAGTGGGCGTGGCGATTCCCACGGCAACCCACAGTTTTACCTCGGGCATCGTATGGTGGGCCAACCAGGCCAAGGCGGAACTGGAAAAAGCCCATCCAGGCTTGAAAATCATCGTCAAGACGGCTGCCACGGCGCCCGAGCAGGCGAACCAGTTGCAGGATATGTTGACCGTCAACAAGATCAACACCCTGGTGATCTTCCCGATTGAATCGGCGTCCCTGACGCAGCCGGTGGCACAAGTGAAAAACAAGGGCGTCTACGTGACGGTAGTGGACCGCGGCTTGACCAATACGGAAGCGCAGGATGCGTATATCGCTGGCGACAACACGGCCTTCGGCAAGCTGCCGGCCGAATATTTAGCCAAGAGCTTGAATGGCAAGGGAAATATCGTGGTGCTGCGCGGCATGCCGACCACCCTCGACAATGAACGTTTCGACGCCTTTAACAGCGTCATGAAAGGCCATCCGGATATCAAGATTCTCGACGCCAAGTATGGCAACTGGAACCGCGACGATGCTTTCAAGGTCATGCAGGATTATCTGACCCGCTTCAAGCAGATCGATGCCGTCTGGGCGGCCGATGACGACATGGCCATCGGTGTGCAGAAAGCCATTCTGCAAGCCAAGCGCACGGACATCAAGCAAGTGTTCGGCGGCGCCGGTGCGAAGGGCGCCGTCAAGAAGATCATGGATGGCTCGGACCCGCTGATCGTGGCCGATGTATCGTACTCGCCGAAGTTCATGTACGACGCCATCAAGCTGACCACGGAAGCACGGCTGAAAGGCGAAAAATTGCCAGCGAACACGATCATTCCCTCGGTGCTGATTACGCGCGAAAATGCCAAGCAGTTTTATTTTCCAAAATCACCGTTTTAAAAACTGGGGTCAGACCCGTCGGGTCTGACCCCGGCGGTTGTTTCTTTGAGGATTCTTATGAAAACCATCCAGGGCCCGGCCATTTTCCTGGCCCAGTTTCTCGGCGAAGAGCCGCCGTTCGATACCTTGGAGCACCTGGCGCAATGGGCGGCGGGCCTGGGCTACAAGGGCTTGCAGTTACCGACCGCGCCACGCTTGTTTGACCTGGAACAGGCGGCGGCCAGCCAGCAGTATTGCGATGAGGTGGTCGCCTTACTGGCCCGCTATGGTTTGCAGGCAACGGAATTGTCCACGCATTTGCAGGGCCAGCTGATCGCCGTGCATCCAGCCTACGACGCGCTGTTCGACAACTTTGCGCCCGAGCACGTGCGAGGTGACCCAAAGGCCCGCACGGCCTGGGCCACGCAGCAATTGCTGTGGGCGGCTACCGCGTCGCAGCGTATGGGCTTGAAGGCGCACGTGACGTTTTCCGGCGCGCTGGCCTGGCCCTATCTGTATCCGTGGCCGCAACGCCCCGCTGGCCTGGTGGAAACGGCGTTTGCCGAACTGGCCCGTCGCTGGCTGCCCATCCTCGATGCGTTCGATGCGGCTGGCGTGGACCTTTGTTATGAGTTGCATCCGGGCGAAGACTTGCATGACGGCGTGACGTTCGAACGCTTCCTTGCTGCTGTGAATGACCACCCGCGCGCGGCGATTTTGTACGACCCCAGCCACTTCGTGCTGCAGCAGCTCGATTACCTGGCTTTTATCGATATTTATCACGCGCGCATCAAGGCTTTTCACGTCAAGGATGCAGAATTCCGCCCGAACGGTCGCCAGGGCGTGTATGGCGGTTATGGCGATTGGCAAGACCGGGCCGGGCGCTTCCGTTCGCTGGGCGACGGGCAGATCGACTTCAAGGCCATCTTTTCAAAGATGGCGCAATACAACTTTCCGGGCTGGGCAGTGCTGGAATGGGAATGCTGTCTGAAACATCCGGAAGATGGCGCAGCCGAGGGCGCGCGTTTTATCCGCGAGCACATCATCCGCGTGGCCGAACGCGCGTTTGATGATTTTGCCGGTAGCGCTGTAGATCAGGGACAGATCAATCATTTGCTGGGCTTGGGCTAGGGAGGCGCGATGCAGCGACGGATACGACTGGGCATGGTAGGAGGCGGACAGGGCGCATTCATCGGCGCCGTACACAGGATGGCCGCGCGCATCGATGACCAGTATGAACTGGTGGCGGGCGCCTTGTCGTCCGACCCGCAGCGCGCCCGCGAGAGCGGCGCCGCGCTGCATCTGGCGCCCGAGCGCTGCTATAGCGATTACCAAGCCATGGCGCAGGCGGAAAGCGCGCGCGCCGATGGCATCGAAGCGGTGGCCATCGTCACGCCCAACCATTTGCATGCGCCGGTGGCGACGGCTTTCCTGGAAGCAGGCATCCACGTGATCTGCGACAAGCCACTGGCCATTTCGCTGGCCGAAGGGCGTGCGCTGGCCGCGCTGGCGCAGCGCAAAAACTTGCTGTTTGCGCTGACGCACACTTACAGCGGCTACCCGCTCTTGCGCCATGCGCGGGCGATGGTGGAAGCGGGCGAGATCGGCGAGCTACGGCTGGTGCAGGTCGAGTATTCGCAAGACTGGCTGGCGGACGCGATTGCGGCCGGTGGCATGGCAGAGGGCAACTGGCACAACGACCCGCAAAAGGCGGGTTTTGGCGGCACCCTGCTCGATGTGGGCGTGCATGCCTATCACCTGGCGCAATTTGTCAGCGGCCAGACGCCGGAGCAATTGCTGGCGGAATTGTCGACCTTTGTTCCGCACCGCACCCTGGATGACCACGTACAAGTGATGCTGCGCTACGCCAATGGCGCGCGCGGCATCTTGTGGGCCAGCCAGGTGGCGACCGGTTGTGAAAACACGGTGCGCCTGCGTCTGTTCGGCAGCAAGGCGCAACTCGATTTTGACCAGGAAGAACCGAATGCGCTATGGTTCACGCCGCAGGGCGGCAACCGCCAGCTGCTGCGCCCGGGCCGCGTGCACAGTGCCGCCGCCGCGCATGCCACGCGGGTGCCGGCCGGCCATCCGGAAGGTTATCTGCAAGCATTTGCGCAGCTGTATCTCGATGCGGCGATCGCCATCCGCGCGCTGCAGGCAGGCAAGCCGGTACCAGCGCAAGCGCGCTGGCTGCCGACGGCTGACGATGGCGTGGCCGGCCTGGCGTTTGCCGAAGCGGTGCTGCGCAGCCATCGGCAAGGCGCTGCCTGGACCAGCCTCGCAAGCTGATTTGTTACACTGGGGTATGCGCTCCTACACCATTACCCTGATGCCGCAAGGCTGGCAATTCACGGCAGAAGCCGGCACAACCTTGCTGGCCGCCGCCGAGCTGGCCGGCATCCGCCTGCTCAGCTCCTGTCGCAACGGCACTTGCCGCACTTGCCTGTGCCATATGCCCACGGGCCAGGTGCGCTACACGGTGGACTGGCCCGGCGTCAGCCCCGATGAACGGCTCGATGGTTATATCCTGCCCTGCGTGGCGGTGGCGGAAGCGGACATCATCTTGCAGGCGCGGGCAGTGCGCCGGGCCTGAGTTTGCTTTTCCCGGCCGTTCAGGATTTTTTGTCTTGTAAACGCTGCAGCAGCGCCGCCACGCTATCGCTTACCGGCAAGCCGTGGCGGCGTAGCAGCTGCACGTGCAGCACGAGATTTTCCAGCACCAGCTTGGCAGCGACCGCCAGCAAGGTCAGGTTGCGGTCTTCGGGCGTGAAGGTTTCCATGGCGTCGGCCATTTCGCACAGGTGGTTGGCGATCAGGCTGCGCAATTCTTGTTCATCGAAGGGCAGGTCGGCAAAGTCGATGGGGTCCGACAATTCCACTTCCTGCATCAGCACTGCGAGCTGCTCCGGGGTGATCGTCATGCCTGCCTCCTGAGTTGGTTTATGCGGGGTGGGGCGTCGCGCTGTAGTAGCAAAGAAACATATCGACGGCGATGTCCATCACTTCCTGCCGCCTGGCGGCAGTGAGCATGGGTTTGCCCAGGATGATTTGCGGCCAGAAGGCAAAGGTTTTCAGGGGCGCCAGCAGCAGATGCGATACATCGTGCATATCGGCCTGTTTCACGCGGCCATCTTTTTGCGCGGCCCGTATCCAGTGGCTGAGACTGCTTTCCTTTTCATCCATGCGCGCCACCATCGCTTGCGCCCGTTCCGGCGAATGGATGGTTTCTGCCATCGCCACGCGCGCCAGGTCGAGGTAGTGCTCATCGGCCAGCAAGGCCATTTTTTGTTGCACCAGTTCCATCACTTGCGGCCGCAAGGGCTGATCCGCCTGGTAGGCGACTGCCGGCTGTGCCGCACTGCCTTCCCACATGCGCTGCAAGATTTCTGCAAATAGACTATCTTTGCTGGGGAAATGGTTGTACACGGTGCGCTTGGAAACGGCGGCCGTGGCGGCAATCTTGTCCATGCTGGTCGCATCAAAACCGTTTTCGCGGAACTCGGCGATGGCGGCATCGACGATGGCTACGCGCTTGCGGTCGGTCAAGCGTTGCGGTGAGGACATGGTGGTAAATCTCCTTTGAAAACAATATTTTACACCTCTTGGTTTACTTTGCTGAAAATAGGAACTACACTGTGTAGTGTAAATTGTATCTTGTTTTCCAACCACTGGGCACCATATGTTCTTGCACCATATTCTATTTCTGGGAATCCTGATCATCATGAGTTCTTGCACCCTGCGCGCCGAGCCTGCGGCCATCCTTGCTTCGCCACAGCAGCATGAAGGCAAATTCCGCAACCCCGTGCCCATGTTCAAGCTGGGCACGGCGGATACCGCCAAGCTGATGTGGACTTTCTTTTTCAACAAGCCGGATGGCACCGTGCCGACCAAGGCGGTACCCGTGCAAGCCTTGAGCCAGGCGCAATTGCTGGCCGCGCCCGACAATACCCTGTTCCGCCTCGGCCACTCGACCCTGCTGCTGAAACTCAATGGCCAGTTCTTCCTGACCGATCCGGTCTTTTCCGAGCGCGCGTCACCGGTGCAGTGGGCCGGACCGAAACGTTTTCACCAGCCGCCGATCAGCATCGCTGATTTGCCACCGATCAAGGCCGTGATCCTGTCGCACAACCATTACGATCACCTGGACTATGCGGCCGTGCTGGAACTGGCGGCCAAGACCGAACATTTTGTGGCGCCACTGGGCGTGGGTGATACCCTGGTGGAGTGGGGCATCCCGAAGGAGAAGGTGCAGCAGTTTGACTGGTGGCAAGGCACGACGATTGCTGACGTGAAATTGGTGGCGACGCCGTCGCAACACTTCTCGGGCCGTGGCTTGTTTGACGGCAACAAGACCCTGTGGGCATCCTGGGTTATCGAAGCGCCCGAAGTGCGCGTGTTCTTCAGCGGCGACTCCGGCTATTTCGATGGCTTCAAGAAAATCGGTGAAAAATATGGTCCGTTTGACCTGACCATGATCGAGACCGGCGCCTACGATAAACAGTGGCCTGACATTCATATGCAACCCGAAGAAACCTTGCAGGCGCACCTCGATTTACAGGGGAAATGGTTGCTGCCCGTGCATAACGGCACCTTCGACCTGGGCTTGCATGTATGGCACGAGCCGTTCGACCGCATCGCCGGCCTGGCCGAGAAGCAGGGCGTGGACATGACGACGCCCCAGATGGGGGAAGCCCTCAATCTGAAGCAGCCGCACCACGGCGAGAAATGGTGGTTGCCCGTGTTGCAGCAAGAGCTGACTGAATAAACTAAGCTGTTACGTCGATCAGGCGTCCGATCGTCTGGCCGATGCTGTTGAGTTGGCCGGCCGGTGTCTGCGCCGGTTTCGGCGGGACGGGGATCTCGATGGCCCTGTCCAGTTGCGGCTGCTTGATGGCCGGCGTGGCGTCCGCCCGCGCTTGCTGGCTGCTGCGTTCGGTATCGCGCAACTGTTCCTGTTCCTTCACCAGCTGCTGACGGCTTTGCGCCAGTTGCTCGCTGTCGCGCTGCACCTGGTTTTGTCCCTGCTCGACGCGCCGCTGCGCCGTTGCCAGCGATGCCTGCAGATTGTTGACGGAGGTTAGCGATACCACGTTGGTCACCTTAGTAGAGGGTGGGGCGAAAGCGGCCGGGAGCGGCAAGCGTATGTGTATCGGCCGGAACACCAGCCTGCTTACTTTACCAAAATCAAGATTAGGATAAATTCTCGCATAGTTCCAGTAAATTGTGCTTTATTGATAATTCTATCGTGCGCAGAAAACATCGCCATCCTGGTAGCGATGTTTGGCAAGTATCATGGCGACAGTAAGTGCCTGCTTCTTTTTGTTCCCTATGAAAACCATTCATGCACGATGGCCCACCATGCGGCCTCAAGCGTAGCTGTCGTCATAAAATGTCCTATTCGATCAGGTTTAAATCGTTGTTTTCCTACCAATCCAACACGCCTTGAGGCGTCGCTTGTTTGACGAGCTCGGCTATAATCGTGGGTCATAGTTGGTTTTATTTGTCAGACAGACAGGTAGTTAATACATGAATCTCAAGAGCCTCGCAATTGCCCTCGGCATGTCGAAAACGACAGTCAGCAGGGCGTTGAACGGCTATCCGGAAGTCAATTCCCGCACCCGTGAAATCGTCCTCGCCGCCGCCAAGAAAGTTGGCTACCGGCCCAATCCCCTGGCGCGCAGCCTGGCGGTCGGCCGCAGCAATGTGCTGGGGACGATTTATCCATTACTGCCCGGCGACCTGGGCGACAGCCTGTTTCTATCCATCATCAATGGCATGTCGGGCGCCGTGGAAGCGGCGAAGATGAGTTTGATCATTGCTCCCGTGTCGCCCGAGAATGAACTGGCGTCCTATGAATCGCTGGTGCTGGGCCGTCAGGTCGATGGCCTGCTAGTGTGCCGCACCCGCGTGCGTGACGAGCGCATCGCGTATCTGACGCGGGTCGGTTTTCCGTTCGTGGCGCATGGGCGCACGCGCGTCGATGCACCGTATGCGTATTTTGACTATGACAACGATACAGGCATCGACCTGGCGCTGACGTTTCTGCTGGCGCATGGCCACCAGCGCATCGCGCTGCTCAGCGCGCCGCTGGATGTGCACTTTGCGCTGGAGCGCAAGGAAAGCTTTATCCGTGGCATGACGAAAGCGGGTTTGTTGCCCGATCCCCGCCATATGCTCGACAATACCTTCGACCGGCGCAGCGGTTATCACGCCATGCAGCAACTGCTGGTCTGTTCGCCCCGTCCCTCGGCCGTCATCGTCGACAACCATTTATCCGGCATGGGCGCCGTGCGTGCGCTGATGGATGCCGGCATCAAGATCGGCAAGGAAATCTCCGTGATCGTCTGGGGCAGCCTGGAAGACAGTTTGATCGGCATCAATGTCACCACCATCGACCAGCCCGACCTGCCGCGCGCGGGCGCCAAGATGGTCGAAATGCTGCAAGCGCTGCTGGCCGGCACGCCGCCTGAAAAACTGCAGGAAATCTGGCAGCCGGTACTTTTGCCCGGAGCGACAGTGGGACGCTGCCCCGATTGAGCAAAAAAAACGCAGAGCCTGGACTCTGCGTTTTTGCTTTTCTAACTACGCTTTTACGCCGCGTGCTTGCTGCCTTGCGCCAATACCGCCAACAAGCGCGCCTTGTCCTTGCGATACGTGGCGACCGCCGCTTCCTTGACGTGGCCGAAGCCGCGGATTTTTTCGGGCAGGCTGGCCAGTTCCACGCAAGTGCCGTGGTTCTCAGCCGTCATATTGGCCAGCAGGCTGGCCAGCATTTCGCGGTACTCGACGATCAGCGCCCGTTCCATCTTGCGCTCGGCCGTGTAGCCGAAGACATCGAAGGTGCCGCCGCGCAAGCCCTTGGCTTTCGCCAGCAGATGGAAGGCGCGCCACATCCACGAACCGAACTCCGCTTTCACGAGGTGGCCCTTGGCATCTTTCTTGGCGAACAGCGGTGGCGCCAGGTTGAATTTCACGGAGAAATTGCCTTCAAATTGCTGCTGCAATTGCTCCACGAACCGCCCGTCCGTGTACAAGCGCGCCACTTCGTATTCATCCTTGTAGGCCAGCAATTTGAAGTAGGACTTGGCGACGGCGGTCGACAGTTTCTGGCCCAGTCCCAGGGTGTTTTCGCGGTCGCGCACCTGCTTGACCAAGGTCAGGTAGCCGTCGGCATAGGCGGCGTTCTGATAGCTGGTGAGGAACTCCACGCGCTTCTTGATCACGCTATCGAGGCTTTGCGGCATTTGCACGATGATCGCTTGCGACGGCGTGGCGATTTGCGTGACCTTGCGTACGTCGAATGCGGCGCGGCGGCCCCACAGGAAACTTTTCTTGTTCGATTCGATCCCGACGCCATTCAATTCGATGGCGCGCAGCAAGGACGCTTCTGTCAACGGAATGCGGCCCTTTTGCCAGGCGTAACCGAGCATGAACAGGTTGGCGGCGATCGAGTCGCCCATCAGCGCTGTGGCTAATTTTGTCGCGTCGATAAAGTCAGCCGCGTCGGCACCGCCCACGGATTCCTCGATCAGCTGGCGCACTTCTGCCGTCGGGTATTGCCAATCGGCGTTTTGCGCAAACGTGCCCGGTGGTTGTTCATGCAGGTTGACCACGGCCAGGCTGCGGCCCGGACGCATTTTCGATACGGCATCCTGCGCGCCGGCCGTCAGCATGTCGCAGCCCAGTATCAGGTCGGCTTCGCCGGTGGCGATGCGCTGGGCGCGGATGCGGGCCGGCGAACCGGCAATCTTCACGTGGGAAGTGACGGAACCATT
Source organism: Janthinobacterium silvisoli (assembly GCF_014200725.1). Lineage (GTDB taxonomy): Bacteria > Pseudomonadota > Gammaproteobacteria > Burkholderiales > Burkholderiaceae_D > Janthinobacterium. The sequence goes on along the minus strand of NZ_JACHCL010000004.1, from coordinate 120,805 downwards.
CTTTTGCGACATGCCGGTCATGTCCAGCACGGATGCGCCCTTGCCTTCCAGGTGGGCCGCCATGCCCATCAGCGCGCCGACGGTGATCACGCCCGTGCCGCCGATGCCGTTGATCAAGATGTTGTAGGGCGCGTCGCAGACGGGCAGTACCGGCTCGGGCAAGGGGCCGAAGTTATCGACTTCATCTTTCTTGCCGGCACCGGTCTTGGTCTTTTTCAGGCTGCCGCCTTCGACCGTGACAAAGCTGGGGCAAAAACCCTTGGCGCAGGAGTAATCCTTGTTGCAAGAGGATTGGTCGATGGTGCGCTTGCGGCCGAATTCCGTTTCTTTCGGCAAGATCGACACGCAGTTCGATTGCAGACCGCAATCGCCGCAGCCTTCGCAGACGGCGTCGTTGATGACCATGCGTTTGGCTACGTCAGGGTATTCGCCTTTTTTGCGGCGCCGGCGTTTTTCCGCCGCACAAGTTTGATCGTAGATCAGCACCGACACGCCTGGCACTTCGCGCAGTTCGCGCTGCACGGCGTCCATGTCCTTGCGGTCGTGCAAGGTCAGGTGCGCAGGCAGATTGCTGCGGTCGGCATAGCGTGACAGGTCTTCCGTCACCAGCGCGATACGGGCGATACCTTCGGCTGCAACCTGTTGCGCCATCATCGGCACGGTGATGAGTCCGTCGACCGGCTGGCCGCCCGTCATGGCGACGGCGTCGTTGTACAAAATCTTGTAGGTGATGTTCACCTTGGCGGCCTGTGCTGCGCGGATGGCCAGGTAGCCTGAATGGAAATAGGTGCCGTCGCCCAGGTTCTGGAACACGTGCGGAATGCTGGAAAACGCCGCTTGTCCGATCCATGGCGCGCCTTCGCCGCCCATGTGGGTGGTCAGCTTGTTCATTTCCGGATAGATCGAGGTCGCCATCACGTGGCAGCCGATGCCGGCCAGCGCCAGGCTGCCGTCGGGCACCTTGGTCGAGGTATTGTGCGGGCAACCCGAGCAGTAAAACGCTGGGCGAAACGGCGTGTTGACGGCTTTTTTCAGGACCGCATCCTTGGCGTCGAGAAAGCTCAGGCGCGCCTTGATCAGGTCGCAGGTGACAGGATCGGAAATCAGCCGCGCGATGCGGCTGGCGATCACGCGCGCTACTTGCGAGACGGAAAAATCCGCCTTGGAAGTCAGCAGCCATTCGCCGCGCGGCGCTACCCATTCGCCTTTTTCATCGAACTTGCCGATCACCTTGGGACGCACGTCGTCGCGCCAGTTATACAGTTGCTCCTTGAGCTGGTATTCGACGATTTGCCGCTTTTCTTCGACGACCAGAATTTCATCGAGACCTTGCGCGAACTCGCGCACGCTGTCCGGTTCCAGCGGCCACGGCATGGCCACCTTGAACAGGCGCATGCCGACCTCTGCCGCCATTTTCTCGTCGATGCCCAGTTCTTCCAGCGCTTCCAGTACATCGAGATACGATTTACCTGAAGCAATAATGCCCAGCTTGGCGTTCGGACTGTCGATGGTGGTGTGGTTGAGCTTATTCTCGCGCGCGTAAGCCAGCGCCGCATAGATCTTGTAGTCCTGCATCAGCGCTTCCTGGTTGCGCGCTTGCTGGCCCAGCGGAATGCTGGACAGGCGCGCGTTCAGGCCGCCTTCGGGCATGACGAAATCCTGCGGAATTTTCACTTCCACGCGGAACGGATCGGCATCGATGGAGGCTGACGATTCCACCGTGTCGGCCAGCGCCTTGAAGGCCACCGTACAGCCGGAAAAACGCGACATGGCCCAGCCGTGGATGCCCAGGTCCAGGTATTCCTGCACATTGCAGGGGTACAGCACAGGGATCATTGAGGCCGAAAATAAATGGTCGGACTGGTGCGGCAGGGTCGAGGAATACGCGCCATGGTCGTCGCCGGCCACCAGCAGCACGCCGCCCAGTTTGGACGTGCCTGCATGGTTCATATGCTTGAAGACATCGCCGCAGCGGTCCACGCCGGGGCCCTTGCCATACCACATGGCAAATACGCCGTCGTACTTGGCCGGGCCGATCAAGTCCACTTGCTGCGAACCCCAGACGGCGGTGGCGGCCAGGTCTTCATTGACGCCCGGCACGAATTGCACGTGGTGCGCTTCCAGCTGTGGCTTGGCTTTCCACAAGTTTTCATCGAGGCCACCCAGCGGCGATCCACGATAACCGGAAATGAAGCCGGCCGTGTTCAGGCCCGCCGCCTGGTCGCGCAGGCGCTGCATCATCGGCAGGCGCACCAGGGCCTGGATGCCCGATAAAAAGATGGCGCCGGAAGTGGCCGTGTATTTATCGTCGAGGCTGACTGTGGTCAAACGGGAAGTGTCGGGGGGCGTAGATGGCGCGGCACCGGCGTTTCTAGCGAACGCTGCGGAGCCGTTTTCCGTGGTTACGGACATGGCTGTCTCCAAAAGGGTGTTTCAGATGACGTCTGCACAGAACGGCGCCCGGTAAGGCGCGCCCGGTGCAGGCGGAATTGCCGCGTGTGCGCGGCCAGGTCAGTGTAGGGCGAGGGGGGTATGGTGGCTAATACGGTTTGACGATGGGGGTATAAGAAAAAATGATATGGCGGCGTTACCGCCCTGGCATGGCGATATCGCTCAGCAGTTCTTCGGTGGCGTGGGCAAAGCGCGCGATCAAAAAGTCCAGCAGCAGCCGCACGCGGGGCGCCATGTATTTGCTGCTGTGAAATACGGCATGGACACCGGCCTCGCTGGCGCTGAAACCGGGCAACAGAATTTTCAGCTTGCCGGCACGGATATCCGCTGCAGCGTCCCAGATGGTCTTGCGCGCGATGCCATGGCCGGCCAGCGCCCAGCTGCGGGCCAGCGCGCCGTCATTGGTTTCCCAAGCCTGCTCCATCGTCACGGTATGGCTCCACTGCTGCTCGCCCTGCGCAAAATGAAAGGTGTTCAAGGGGCCGGCCGCCGTGACCAGCACGATAAATTGATGGCCGGCCAACTCCTCCGGGGAGCTGGGCTCGCCGTGGCGCGCCAGGTAGTCGGGCGCGGCGCACAGCACACGCCAGTTGGGCGCCAGCGGGCGGGCGATCAGCGAGCCGTCCTGTGGCCGTCCAAAACGGATCGCCAGGTCGATATCGTCCTGCAGCAGATTCGACATGGAATCGGACAGGGTCAGGGCAATCTTCAAGTCGGGATGCTGGCTGATGAACTCCTCCAGCCATTGGTTCAGCAGATGGCGGCCAAAGTCGGCTGACGCTGAAATGCGCAGCTTGCCGCGCACCCCGTTCTTTCCTTCCTGCAGCACCGCTTCTGCCTCGTCTATTGCACGCAGGGCGATCAGGCAATGCTGCAAATACAGGCGGCCTTCCTCGGTCAGGCGCAACTGACGCGTGCTGCGGTCAAACAATCTGGTGTGCAAGGCCGCTTCCAGCTTGAACAGCCGCGCACTGGCGGCGGCAGGCGATAGCGCGAGTTTCCGCCCGGCGGCGGACAAGCTGCCCAGTGCGGCTGCTTCGGCAAACAGGCGCATGTCGCCCAGTCGGTCAGTGGCCATTATCAATGTAGATTTGAAATTTTTTCAAATGGTACGCCAATTATCAAATCTAAGACACGGGCGCAAAGTGATGCATTGACCAACCATGCAATCACGAAAGATCCAACCATGAATCACAGTAGCTGCCATCCCGTAACAAGCGAGCGCCTGCCGGTGGCGGCCTTGCTGGCGCTGACCATGGCCAGCTTTATTGCGACCGCGAATGAAACCGTGCCGGCCGGCCTGCTGCCGCAGATCGCCGAGGGTTTCGGCATATCGTTAGCGTGGGCCGGGCAACTGGTGACCTTGTGCGCCCTGGGTTCAGGCCTGGCGGCGATACCCTTGACCATCGCCACACGCAGCTGGCGGCGGCAAGCGGTGCTGCTGCTGGCCCTGGCCGGCTTTTTTATCTGCAATGCCGTGACGGCCTGGTCCATCTATTACGGTGTGACCTTGTGCGCCCGCTTCATGGTGGGCATCGCTACCGGCCTGGCCTGGAGCTTGCTAGCAGGCTATGCGCGGCGCATGGTGGCGCCGCCGCTGCAAGGCCGCGCGATGGCGCTGGCCATGCTGGGCATACCGCTGGCGCTGGCGCTCGGTGTGCCGCTGTCTGCCTGGCTGGGCAGCTTGGTCGGCTGGCGCAATATCTTTGCCATCTTGTCCGGGCTGAGCCTGTTACTGATGGCCTGGGTGCGCCTGGCCGTGCCAGACTATCCGGGGCAGCCGGCCACAGAACGCATTGCCATGCGCGATGTGTTGACGACGCCCGGCGTGCGCCCCGTGCTGTGCGTGATCATGGCCTGGATCCTGGCGCACTACACGCTCTACACCTATATTGCGCCTTTCCTTGCCGCCATCGGCCTGGGCGACCGTCTCAACCTGGCGCTGCTGGTCTTTGGCGCCGCTGCGATGATCGGCATCTGGATCACCGGCTTGCTGGTCGACCGCTGGCTGCGCCCGCTGGTGCTGCTCAGCCTGGGCGCGTTTGCCGTGGCTGCGCTGGTGCTGGCGCTGGGTAGTGTTCCTCCGTCCATGGTGTATCTGAGCGTCGCCGTGTGGGGCTTGAGCTTCAGTGGCGCGCCGACCTTGCTGCAGACCGCCCTGGCGGACGCTGCAGGCGAAGGCGCCGATGTTGCCCAGTCCATGCTGGTGACGGTCTTCAATCTGGCGTTCGCCGGCAGCGGCGTGCTCGGTGGCCTGCTGCTGGAAACGGCGGGTGCAGCAACCATCCCGTGGGTACTGCTGGGATTGCTGCTGCTGGCGCTGTTCATCGCCTGGCAGGCCAGGACGCATGGCTTTAGCACGCGCCGGCATGCCAATAGTTGATGCAAGCTCCATTGAGACGCATACTGGTGCTTCGATTGATTATGCATACCAGCGAGCTTGCCGATGACACATCCTGTTGCCCTCATCACCGGTTCCACGTCCGGCATCGGCGCCGCCATCGCGCGCCGGCTCTCGCAGGACGGTTATGCCGTGGTGCTGCACTCGCGCAGTTCGCACGAGGCGGGCCAGGCGCTGGCCACAGAACTTGGCATGGCGACCTATGTGCAGGCCGACCTGGCAATCGATGCTGAACGCGTGCGGCTGGTGCAGCAGGCGGTGGTCCATTGGGGACGGCTCGATGTGCTGGTCAATAACGCCGGTATCAGCCAAGTCATCGCGCATGCCGACCTGGCGGCGGCCACCCCGGCAGTCTGGCAAAGACTGCACGAAATCAATGTGATCGCGCCTTTCCGGCTGATTGCCGAGGCGGAAGCGGCCTTGCGCGAGTCGGCACGGCGTGGCGGCGCCGCCTGCGTGGTCAATATCAGTTCGCATGCGGGCGTGCGTCCCAAGGGCGCATCGATACCCTATGCGGCCGGCAAGGCGGCGCTGAACCACATGACGCGTTTGCTGGCCCTCTCGCTGGCGCCCGAGATCCGCGTCAATGCCGTCGCGCCCGGCCTGGTGGATACGCCGCTGACAGCCGACTGGACGGCCGCCCAGCAACTGTGGCGCGAGCGCTCGCCGATGCGCCGCGCCGCGCAGCCGGAAGATATCGCCCAGGCCGTGGCGATGCTGGTCGCATCGAACTACCTGACGGGAGAAATCCTGTTATCCGATGGGGGCTTGAATCTCACTTGAGATTGACGAACAGGGCGACGCCAGGGAGCTACCGGCTGCGTGGTGAGAACCGGGAAGGTTGCGTAAAGGCCAGCCGTTGGCAAATTGGCTGCCGGCATCCGGAAAAGGCCGTCCAGCGCCGGGGCCAGCATCAGATGACGCATTTCCCGGTAATGCGTGTACACGGCGGCTTGTTCAACCATCCATGCCGTGAAAGAGTGCATCGTCAGGTCCGATAAAGCGCGGTGCCTTCCAGCTTGCATCACGCAGCGAATGCGGTACCTGATCAGCGACGCCTAATAAAGAGGCGAACAGCGCCATCCGGACGGGGATGCCGTTATCGGTCTGGCGGAAGATCGCCAGACGAGGGTCATGCAAAAGATCCGTGCCAAGGTCATTGGCACCCGGACGGCTATCGCGCGGCAAGGGGTGCATGATCAGTGTGTCTGGTCCGCAAACAGAATTGACCAGGGCTTGATTGATCTGGAACTCCGGGGTGTATCCTTCAATTGTCTCGTTAGCAAAGCGTTCTTTTTGTATGCGCGTGGCATATACAACGTCGGCGCCGCGTAGTCCATTGACGAGATCCGACGTCTGTTCCACGACGTTGCCATTGACTGCGATACGTTCGATGATATGTGCCGGCATTTCCAATTCTGCCGGTGCGATCAGGGTGAACTTGATGCCGCTATAGAGCGCCAGCAATTTGCTCAGTGAGTGCACCGTACGGCCATATTTCAAATCGCCGACGATGGCAATGTGGGCGCCGTCGACAATTTTCCCTAATCGGGAGAATTCGCGCTGTATGGTGTACAGATCGAGCAGTGCCTGGCTGGGGTGTTCACCGGGGCCATCTCCGGCATTCAGGACGGGAATGTTGGTGGCACGCGCGAATTCCGCGACGGACCCTTGATCCGGATGGCGCACGACAAGCGCGTCAACATAGCCGCTCAACACGCGGCTGGTGTCATAGATCGATTCTCCCTTTGCCATCGAGGAAAAAGTAAAGCCCGTGGTATCGCATACGGAACCGCCAAGCCGGCAAAAGGCCGCCCCGAAACTCACACGTGTGCGGGTACTGGCTTCGAAAAACAGATTCCCCAGCACCGCGCCTTCCAATACCCGTGAAATTTTCTGCCTGCGGGCGATGGGCTGCATCACGTCCGCCAATCGAAAGAGCGCCTCCGCTGAGCCGCGCGAGAATTGATCGACGGAAAGCAGGCAGGGTTTGCCCTCGTGAGTAATGCTTAAATCCGAAGTGGAGTATACGCTCTGCGTAGATGTATGGGCGGCGGAGGCTAGGATTTCACTGACAAAGCGTTCAACGATTTCCGGCATGCGCCGAAACTCCTGCGACTCGGCTGGCAGTAACCACGTATCGAGCGCACGCCGGCTGACGCCTATCCGTGACGAAAATGCTTCTCGCGTCAGGTTCAGCCGACGCATTGTATCTCGTAGAAAACTTTGTTGTTGAATACTCATTGCCAGCACCATATAAATGTACACAATGCGTATTTTAATTGATTGCTTTGATTCATGGCAATCAGATTGATGTACATATTGCGTAGTGTCACAATTGCCGGAAGTGGGGGGCACTCACCGGTCGAGCGGTTCACGCAATCACATGGCATATTTCGCGCTGACCCGGCCCGGCCTGCGCATCCATCGTCCGGCAGCGGTGCTGCAAGCCGCTATCGAACCGCCCGGCGGCATAGTCCTGTGCGATTTTGTTCCTGCCGAAGAATGACTGCACGTAGCGCGGTTTGCCTGGCGATTTAGCCTTGCCGGGCTCAGCCAGGCTGCTCTCCGCTTTCCGGCTTGGAGGCCGACAGCATTTGCGCGCCGACCCAACGTCCGCTGGCACACAGCTCGCCCGCCACTTGCAGCACCAGGTTTTTCACGGCCGTGCCCGCATTGGTAAGCGGGATGTTTTTTGAGGCGCACAGGGCTACCGTGCGCGACAGGGCAGGGCTGTGGATGGCGTAGCTGCGCATGGCGCCGCTGTCCAGTTCGGCCAGCAGCGGCGCGGTGGGCAGGATGGTGGCGCCCATGTCGGCCAGGATGGCCGATTTCAGGATGGCGATCGAGTTGATCTCAATCACCTTGCTGGTAGTCAAGCCAGCTGCGCGGGCGCGGCTAGCGATACGTGGACGCACGCCATGCTGCAGGCCGGGCAAGATCAGGGTTGTCGCCAGCGCCTGCTGGAATGACAGCGCGTTGCCGGTGGGCGCGAACGCGGAATGGGCGCGGCAAATGAAGCGCATCTCTTCTTCCACCAGCGGGCTGCAGGCGAACGGTGTCAGCTGGCCATCGTCGAATAGCACGGCCAGGTTGATGCGGCCTGATTTCAGCTGTTCATTGAGGTTGCCCGTGATCTCTTCCGTCAATTGCAGGGTGATCTCGGGGTAACGCTCGCGCGCGGCCAGCAGCAGGGGCAGGGCCAGCGCGCCAGAGATGCTGTGCGGCAGGCCCAGGGTCACATTGCCCGATGGCCGGGTGGCGCTCTGGGTGACAGCCGAGCGGGCGTCGGCCACCTGTTTCAGGATCGCCTGCGCGTGTTCATAAAAAATCTTGCCAGCGTCGGTGCTGAGCACGCCTTGTGCCGAACGGTGCAGCAGCTGCACGCCCAGTTCTTCTTCCAGCTGGCGCAGCTGCTGCGTCAGCGCCGGCTGCGCCACGTGCAGGTTCAGCGCCGCGCGCGACAGCGAGCCGTGGTCGACAATGGCGACGAAGTATCGAAGTTGACGCAATTCCATGTGCTGCCAGTCTCACAAGCGAAGTCGGTATCTGCGGTGCGCCAGGCGCTGGCCACAGGCTTTTGCCGCGGGAAAAACACGCGCTACATGCCGCCTGGCGCGCATGGGTCCCGCCCTTGCATATTTGTTATACTCATTCTAGCGCTTCCGGTACACCAGCACGCTTAATTTGTGGGATGGCTGCATGTTCAAGAAAGTAGATTCCTCGCAATTAAAAGTCGGCATGTACATCCATGATCTGAGCTGTGACTGGATGACGCACCCGTTCGTGCGCAACCGTTTCCTGTTGCGCAGCGACGAAGAAATCCGCAAGATCATCCAGGCTGGCATCCATGATGTGGTGATCGACAGCAGCAAGGGGCTCGACGTGCAGGATGCGCCCACCCTGGCGCAAGCCCGGGCGGCCACCGAGCGCGAACTGGTGCAGATCGTCAGTGCGCCGCCGGTGGTCACGCGCATTTCGCTGGGCATGGAGCTGGCCAGGGCAACGCAGGTGCGCAGCCAGGCCACGTATCTGGTGCGCACCGTGATGGCCGATGCGCGGCTGGGCAAGGCGGTCGAACTGGACCGGGTGCAGCACACGGTGCAGGATATTACCGAATCGATCCTGCGCAACCCGGGCGCCTTGCCAGGTTTGCTGCGCATCAAGAACAAGGATGACTACACCTTTCTGCATTCGGTCAGCGTGTGCGCGTTGCTGGTGGCGTTTTGCCGCTCGCGCGGCCTCGATGCCGCGACCACGCACCAGGCGGGCCTGGGCGGCTTGCTGCACGATACAGGCAAGGCGCTGGTGCCTGATGGCGTGCTGAACAAGCCGGGGCCGTTGACGCCGGAAGAATTTGAACTGATCAAGCGCCATCCGCGCGATGGCTACGACATCCTGCGCCAGTCGCCGGAAATCGGGCCGATACCGCTCGATATCGCCTTGCATCACCATGAACGGCGCGATGGCAGCGGTTATCCGGACAAGCTGGCCGGCGACGCCATCAGCGAACTGGCGCAGATGGCGGCCATCGTTGATGTGTATGACGCGCTGACCTCGGACCGCAGTTACCACAAGGGCATACCGGCGGCGGAAGCGTTGCGCAAGATCTATGAATGGAGCAAATTCCACTTCAATCCCGTGTTCGCGCAAGACTTCATGCGCTGCGTGGGTATCTATCCGGTAGGCACCATGGTGATGCTGGAGTCGGGCCGCCTGGCGGTAGTGATCGAAGCGCACGAGAGCAATCTGCTGGCGCCGAAGGTGAATGTATTCTTCAGTACGAAAAGCAAAACCTACATCAAGCCCGAGACGATAGACCTGTCGCGCGGCGTCGGTTTTGGCGGCGCCGACAAGATCGTCGGCCATGAGTCGGCGGCCAAGTGGCAGGTCGATCCGATGCGCTTCCTGTCATTAGCAGACGCCTAGAAGAACTCCGCCGTGTCGTTGGAGGCTATCGTAGTTAACATGCCCTTCGCCACCAGCTCATCATAATGGCAGGCAAGATTGCGGCCGTGGCTCTTGGCGTAATACAGCGCCTGGTCGGCGCGGCCCAGGATGATCACCGGCGCTTCAAAGGCGCTGATGCTGACGAAACCCACGCTGACGGTGACTCTCCCCACTTGCGGAAAATCATGCGCTTCGACATTGGTGCGGAAGCGGTCGATGATTTTCTGCGCGTTTTCCAGGGTGATCGAGCGCAGCAGCACGACGAACTCCTCGCCGCCGAACCGGAAGATGCGGTCTTGCGAGCGGAACGATGACTGCAGCAGGTTGGCGATCAGGATCAGCACTTCATCGCCATACAGATGGCCGAACTTGTCGTTGACCAGCTTGAAATGGTCGACGTCGATCACGGCCAGCCACTGGCGCTCCGTGTCGCTGTGATGGCGCCGTTCGGCGTCAAACGGACGCGTTTTATCGGTCTCGCCATCGCCACGGCTTTGCAGGATCTTGGCCAGCTGGTCGTCGAAGGTCTTGCGGTTGAGCAAGCCGGTCAGCGAATCGCGTTCGCTGTAATCGAGCAAGTTCTGGAAATTGCGGTAGACGCTGACGATGCCGCCGATCACCTGGATGGTGGCGCCCGTGTACGGCGTGGGATTGGTGATTTCCAGGCAGGTGGTGACCTGGTCGCCGATCCAGATGGGTAGCCACAGCAGGTGTTGGCCATCGTCGGACACGGTGTCGGCGCTTGCTTCATGGCGTGTGATGCAAGCGGCCAGCGCCGGATAGTCAGCCAGCGGTTCGCCCGGTACGGAGGGATCGGGATTGTCTTCCATGCGGGCCACGCTGCCCGCCACGATGATGGCGCGCGAGCGTACGAACACCTGGCCACGCACGGTGGTCAACGCCAGCACACGGGTTTGTGACGCGGAAGCGAGTTCCTGGACCGCCGAGATCACGGAGATGTCGAGCATCGTGTGATCGCGGTGTCCCGTCATGTCCACCATGTGTTTCAGTAGGGAGTCCATTGTCGTTCTCTGGAAAGTAGTCACACTAATGTCGTCATACCAGCATTGCGCCAAGCAAGAGCATGTTCGCGTCCGTCTACAAGAAGCCAAGATTTATTTGGTGGCATGACACAACGCAGCGTACCTGAAAAATTGTCCAGCCCGGCGGTGTTATGTCTGGCGCCACACGTTTTTATCAGCCACCGCCGTGCGACAAGCCCTTCCAAAGAAGAACTAAGCAGGATAATGTCTTTTTGCCTAATAGGCAATTAACGTATGCAAGATTTCATGTAAATGCATGCGATTCTTGCTTGCCGTTGTAAAAAATGCCGTCAAGAAGTTGCAACTCTTTCTCGCAACAGCATCGCGACCAGCAGCCTATCTGGGCAGGCCTTGATAATTTCCACAAGGAAATTTGTGGCGCGTCAATTTGTCGAACTGCGCCTGTCCTATAGTCACTGTAATGGCACAGAAATTTACGGCAGGAAACATATTAGCAGGAATGGGCGATGTTTCACACCGGATTGCGCCAGGGACTTGTGATTCACTTTTGGGAGCTTGTCATGCATACCTTCCTGTCGGCAGTACAGCAGTTCGTCAAGGATGAGGACGGGATTACGGCAATCGAGTACGGCTTGATTGCGGCATTGATGGCAACAGCCATCACCGCCGGTTTCTTGCTGATCAAGACCAACCTGCTGTCTGTCCTCACCGAAATTTCGACCAACCTGGTGTTGAAAGACTAAGCAGGTACCGCCATCGGCCGGCCGGTGGCGGTTTTTCCCGAGAGGTATGCCCATGTCCGCCAAGGCGCTGTGTGACTTGCTGCTGCTGCTCTTCGTGACGGCTGCCGCCGTCAGCGACCTGGCGCGCCGCAAGATTCCGAATGGCTGGGTACTGGCAGGTATTGCTACCGCGCTGGTCCTGCAACTATGGCTATCGCCAGAACGCTTGCCCCTGGCCTGGCTGGGTGGCATGGCGACCGGGTTCTTCCTGTTCCTGCCTTTGTACGTGCTGCGCGGCATGGCCGCTGGCGACGTGAAACTGATGACCATGGTCGGTGCGTTTGCCGGCCCCTGGCCGGCCATGCTGATCTGCTTTACTACCTTCCTGTTCGGTGGCGTGATGGCGGTAGTGATGATCCTCTGGCAGGGCAGCTGGCGCGGCTGCCTGCGCAATATGCGCCAGCTGCTATGGCCGATGATCGCGCGCGCCGCCGGCGTACCGCTGGCGCCGATGCCGCTCGCCAGCCATGCCAGCGTGGGCAATATGCCGTATGGCCTGGCGATCGCGCTGGGCACGCTGGTGGTGCAAACCCATGATTATTTCTGAAACGCATTCATTGCTCTTAATCAATGGGCGCGGGAAGCTGCTCGGTAGAATGAATTTCTGATTGCCGCAGTCTTAATCTGGTTGGAGAAGCCGCATGAGCGAGGTCGACTATTCCCCACTTACCGAAAGCTTGCCGCGCCCGGCCGATGCGCAACTGATGCCGCCTTTGCCGCCGCAACCGAAGAGTCTGCGCGAGACGGGGCTGGAGCGGCAACTGGTGGTCGAACTGATCGCCAAGGCGATTTTTTTCGGCGGCAAGACCCATCTGTCCGTACTGGCCACGCGCTTGCGCCTGTCGATCAATGTCTTGCGCGAAGTGCTCGATTTCATGGTGGGCGAACAATTGGCTGAATTGGCCTGGCGCGGTGATTCCGATATCGATGTGCAATATCAACTGACCGGCCCCGGCAAGCAGCGTGCGAGCGATTTTCTCGAGCGCTGCGCGTATGTCGGCGCCGCGCCCGTCACGCTGGAAGCGTACCGCGCCATGGTGGCGCGCCAGTCGTGGCGGGCGCAGGAGCAGCGGATAGCCAGCGATGACCTGGCGGCCGTGCTCGGTGGCGCCCATGCCGGGCCGGGCATGCTCGACTTGCTGGGTGCGGCCCTGTATTCGGGACGCTCGCTGTTGCTGTACGGTGCGCCGGGCAGCGGCAAGTCGACGCTGGCGCGGCAACTGGGGCAATTGCTGCATGGCCTGGTAGCCGTGCCGTACGCCGTGGTCGTCGGCCAGGACATTATCCAGTTATACGATGCAGCGCAGCACCTGCCGCCGGCGCCGCAGCATGTCAGCCACGCGCGCCAAGTACTGGAGCGGCGCAGCACGGATATCCGCTGGGTGCTGTGCCAGCGTCCGGTGATACAGGTCGGCGCCGAACTCGATGCGGCCATGCTGGAACTGCGCTACGACAGCAGCAATGGCTGCTACCATGCGCCGCCCCATGTGCGTGCCAACAATGGCATGCTGATCGTCGATGACCTGGGCCGCCAGCGCGTGGGCGCGGCCGATGTGCTGACGCGGCTGATGCAGCCGCTGGCGCAGGGTACGGACCCGCAGAGCTTGCGTGGCGGGCTAGCAATCAGCATGCCCGTTGATCATGCCCTGGTGCTGGCCACCAACTTGCCGCCAGGCGAGTTGTTCGATGCCGCGCTGTTGCGCCGCCTGGGTTACAAGGTGGCAGTGGGAGCGCTCAGCGATAACGCCTACCGTGCCCTTTTCCGCCAGCAATGCCGGGTGGCCGGTATCGCTGTCGACGAGCTGGTGCTCAATCATCTGGTACTGCAGTTGCATGGCGGCGAAGGCCGGCCCTTGCTCGCTTGCTATCCATGTGAGTTGTTGGGGCGTATCGTCGATTTCGCCGGCTTTGCGGGCACGCCGCCGCAACTGACGCTGGCCACCCTGGAGCAAGCCTGGGCCAGCCTGTTTGCCAGCTGTGATGTGCCGCTGGGTAGCTTGTGCGAGAGCATCGTATGAAAAACCGCCGCGCCTTGCTGATGATGGGGCTCGCCATTGTGCTGGGCCTGCTGGCAGTGTTGCTGGCGTCGCATTGGCTGCTGCGCCAGACACCGGTTGGCAAGGGCAAGATCGTGGTGGCCGCCGCCGATGTCAACCTGGGCCAGCGTCTGACGCCGGACATGTTGCGCCTGGCCGAGTGGCCGGCGGAAAGCTTGCCGCAGGGCGCCTTGCAAGATCCTCAGCAACTGGTGGGGCGCGTGCTGAAAAGCAGCATGCTGCGCGGTGAACCGCTGAGCGAAGCCAAGCTGGCGCCGGCCGGTACCCTGGGCGGCCTGTCGGCGCTGATCACGGAAGGGCGGCGCGCCATTACCGTGCGCGTCAACGATGTGATCGGCGTAGCGGGATTTGCCTTGCCGGGCAACTATGTCGATATCATCGTCAGCACCCAGCAGGATGCTGGCGACCGTACCTTTCCGCAAAGCCGTAATATTTCCAAGATCGTGCTCGAACGCATACTGGTGCTGGCCGTGGCGCAGGAGGTCGGGCGCGATGAAACCAAGCCGCGCGTGGTCAATGCGGTGACTCTGGAGGTGACGCCGGAACAGGCGGAAAACCTGGACCTGGCGCGCAGCGTGGGCAGCCTGTCGCTGGTGCTGCGCAACCAGGTCGATCCACAGCCGGGCGTGACCACGGGCGCCACAAAGCTGAGCTTGCTGGGCGAGGTGCCAGAGGTCAAGCCCGCTACGCCTGCCGTTGTCGTTGCCGTGGCCGCCGCCATGTCACGCCGTGTGGCGCCAGTAAAACAGGAGGCCGCACGCCATTGCAGCACCGTGATCGATGGTATGCGCCAGTCGCGCGAATGCTTTTAGCCACCCCGCAGCGAACCACCATGGACCTCCATATGAACCGCGCCCTGCTGATATTCTGTCTTGCCCTGCTGCCGCAACTGGCCGGCGCCGCCGCACCGCTGGCGCCCGTGGGGAATGCCGGCCTGCGTTGCGGTGGCGAAGCGGCCTTGCCGGGCAAGCTGCACTTGGAGCTGGGCAAGTCGAGCATGCTGCGCCTGCCCGAAGCCGTGTTGCAGCGCAGCGTCGGCAATCCGGGTGTGGTGCAGGCGATCCTGGTGGCGGCCGATACCCTGTATGTGGTGGGCGTGGATGTCGGGTCGACCAATATGATCATCCAGGGCAAGAGCGGCGCGTGCAGCGTGGTCAATGTCATCGTCAGCATGGACCCGTCCGGTTTGCAAGCCACGCTGGCGTCCCTGATGCCCGAAGAAAAAGCCATCCGTGTCACGGCGGTTGCCGATACCTTGGTACTGTCGGGCACGGTGCAAGATGCGGGCGCCGTGCTGCGCGCCGTGGAGCTGGCACAGGCCTACGTGCGCCGTGCAACGCAGCCGCTGGCGCTGCCGAAACCGGCCGATGGCAGCGCTCCGGCGGCGCCGGCCGGTGCTCCGCAGACCAACCGTGTCATCAATATGCTCGATGTCAGCGCACCGCAGCAAGTGATGCTGGCGGTGCAGATTGCCGAGGTGTCGAAGTCGCTGCTGGAGCGGCTGGAAGTGGGCGCCACCCTGCGCTTCGCTTCCGGCAGCTGGGCCACTACCTTGCTGTCGAACTTCCTGACCGGCACGGCGAATGGCTTGCTCGATGTGCGCAAGTCGAACGGCCAGCAATTGACCATCGAAGCGCAAAAGCAGGATGGACTGGTGCGTATCCTGGCCGAGCCGACAGTGATGGCCATCAGCGGCCAGGAGGGCAGTTTCCTGGCGGGCGGCAAGATCTTCATTCCGGTAGGCCAGGACAATAACAAGGTGACGCTGGAAGAGCGCGAATATGGCGTCGGGCTGCGTTTCACGCCGACCGTGCTGGCCGGTGGGCGGATTCACCTGAAGGTGGCGCCCGAAGTGTCCGAGCTGTCGCGCGAAGGTGTCGGCATTTCCGCCGCCGGACTCAGCGGCCGCACCATCTTGCCGGTGATTACTACCCGGCGTGCCTCGACGACGGTGCAGCTGTTCGATGGCCAGAGTTACGCGATCGGGGGCCTGATCAAGAATAACCAGGTCAGCAACGTCGCCGGCCTGCCCTGGCTCAGTGAGTTACCGATCCTGGGTGCGCTGTTCCGCAGCACGGATTTCCAGCATGACCGCACCGAACTGCTGTTCGTGATTACAGCCCACCTGGTGAAGCCCTTGCCACCTGACACCGTGCTGCCGACGGCGCAGCTGACACTGCCCTCGCGCAAGGAGCTGATGTTGGACGGCAAGATGGAAGGGCCGCCGCCGCCGGTATCCAGGCCTGCTCCGACAGCGCGCGCTGTACAGGGTTTCGAGTTGAAATGAGACAGGGAGCTACGCCATGCCGACATCCCATGTGAGCTATTTTCGTTGCCTGCTGGCGCTGCTCCTGGCCTTGCAGCTGACCGCCTGCGCATATCAGAGCACGCCGCAGCTGGACCAGCGCTTTGGCGACGCCGTGCGCCTGGCCATGGCGCAGCAGGTGCTGTACCCGGCGGCCGCGCGCAACCAGGCACCGGCCAACGGTCTCGATGGCCCCAGCGCGCGCGCCGTCATGGACCGTTATCGCGCCTCGTTCGTCGAGCCGAATGGGCAAGTCGCACAGCCGGTGCAGTTCATGCTGGGAGGCGGCAGTGGAAAATAGAGCGCATCGCCAGGGCGGCGCCATGCTGATCGCCTTTTCGATTCTGCTGATCGTGGTGCTGGGCTTTATTGGCCTGGCGCTCGATGTGGGGCAAGTCATAGGCCGCAAGACCGAATTGCAAAACCTGGCCGACAACGCAGCGCTGGCGGCTGCGCCGGAACTGGTAGGCACGGCCGCAGGCCTGGCCAATGCGGTGGCAAAAGCCAAGAGCAGTGCGGCCGACAGGAGCGCTTATCAGCGCCGCATGCAGGGCGCGACCTTGTCCGATGACAGTATCCGCTTCGCCAGTGCGCCTGATGCACCCGCTACCGCCTGGTATGCGGCTGGCGCCGTGCCCGATCCTGCCAAGGCCTTGTTTGTACGCGTCGATACGCAGGGCAATACGCCGTCGCTGGGCAGCGTGGCGACGGCCTTCCTTGGGGTCTGGTCACCGGCCTTGCGCACGCTCAATGCCAGCGCCCGCGCCGTGGCGGGCCGGGTCAGTCTGCGCATGACGCCGCTGGCGATTTGCGCGCTGTCGACGGCACCGGCCAGCTTGCGCACGAATCCCGGGCCACCCGAGCGCAAGGAAGCGCTCGAATATGGTTTTCGCCGCGGGGTGGCCTACAACCTGTTCAATTTGAACCCGAATGGTCCTGCCCCCGCGCACTTCCTGCTCAATCCGCTGGGGCCGCTCGGTGCGGTGGGCTCGCCGGCGCAAATAAGCAACGCTGCCGTCACTCCGTTTATCTGTAGCGGCAGCATGTTGCAGACCACCATAAGCGGTGTCGCCATCCACGCGCACCGGCCGTTTCCCACCGAGCTGTGGCCGGCATTCAATGCCCGTTTCAACCAGTATGCAGGCAATGGCTGCGATCCGCAGACGGCGCCGCCCGACACGAATATCCGGCCCTATCCGAACGCCTTGTCGAACTGGTGGATGAACATGCCTGCAGGTTCCAGCGCCGCCGCCAGTGCCAGCGCTGCATCGTTGTTATCGGTGGCCGACCTGCCGCCGGCGGCGCTGCCTGCCACGATTCCTGCCGCCAGCTATGGTCCCTTGTGGTCGTTCGCCAAGGCGGTGCAATACGCCATTCCGAAACCGGCCGGCGACTACACGGCCTTTCCCACCAGCGCCTGGGCGGGCCTGTATCCCGGCTTGCCCACTGCACCGGCGAGTAACGTTTATTATCCGGCCAGCAGCACGCCCTACTTCGCGCCTGCCTCGCAGACGGCGCCGGTAGGCAATGTGGGCGTGGCGCAGCGGCGCGTGCTCAATATCGCCTTGCTGGCCTGCCCGCTGCCCGGTGGCAGCGACATATTGGTCAATGTGCTGGCGATAGGGAGATTCTTCATGACGGCGCCGGCTGCCAGCGGCATGCTCAGCGCTGAATTTGCCGGCGTGGCGTTCGAGCAGGCGCTGGCCGGCCCGGCGGAGCTGCTGCAATGAGGTGCGCATACCCACAGCGGCGCAGGCAGGGGGGCGTAGCCGCCATCGAGCTGGCGCTGATCATGTTGTTCTTCATGGGCTTGTTGCCCGTGGTGCTGCTGTTTGGCCGCGCGCTGCTGGCCTATACGGTCATGCAGAAGAGCGCGCATGACGCGGCGCGCTACATGGCAACCTTGCCGCTGCCGCAAATCATCAACGTCGGCGCGGCCACACAAAACACAGCGTTTGCCAAGCAGATGGTTGCGCAGGCGCTGGCCGAGACCTGGCCGGCAGCCGACGCTTCCAGGGTCGTTATCGAATGCGTGTATGCCGACGATGCCTATAACTGCGGCGCCTATGCCACCAAACCGCTGCAGGTACGCGTCAAGTTCACCGTGGACATGCCCATCGATTTCCTGCCCGCCCTGATGGGCTTGTGGCTGCCAGAGTTGTCTTCGATACCGTTGCGCGCCAATGCGACCTTGCGTTATGACAATTAACCAGCACAAGCGGCACCAGCGCCAGGGCGGTGCTTTTGCCGTCGAGTTCGCCATGCTGGCGGTGCTGTTCTTTATCTTTTTGTTTGCCATGCTGGAAGTGGCGCGCGCCGTGTATCTGTGGAATATGGTGCATGAAGTGACGCGGCGTGCCGCGCGTGCTGCGGCCGTCACGGATTTCAGCAATGCGGGCGCGCTGCAGGCCGTGCGCGAGCAGGCGATATTGCGCGCCGGACCGGGGCGCTTGCCGCTGGGCGGCGCCATCAATGACACCTATGTGCGCATCGATTATCTGGCGCAGGGCGGCGGCAGCGGCAGTACGCCGGTGGCGCTGCCCGTCAGCGTGCTGCCCGGCTGTCCGCAGCGCAACCGCATCAATTGCCTGAACGATCCGCACGGCGCCAGTTGCATCCGTTTTGTGCGCGTGCGCCTGTGTCTGCCCGGTGGCGCGGGGGAACAGTGCGAACGGGTGCCTTACCGGCCCATCTTGCCCATGCTCGACATGATGTTCCCGTCGGGCGCACAAACGGTACGCCTGCCCAGCGGTACCACCATGGCCGTGGCGGAATCGCTTGGTTATCACGAGAATGCCGCGTTTTGCCCCTGAACCTATCCATTGCAATGTTTGACAGAAGTGAGGATGCTCGATGAAAGCCTTGATGATTACCCGTGACGCCACGCTGCATGAGGAAATCGCGGCGCAGGGTGCGGCGCGCATGCCCGTGCTGCGTCTGCTGGAGCGGCGCAGCGGCTTGCGCGACGCCGTCGAGCATATGCTGGCCGAGGCGCCCGAACTGGTGATTGTCGATGCCAGCGGGATCGGACTGGACGAGGCCGATTTGCTCGAGCGGCTGGCGCGCCAGTATCCGCTGGCCGCGCTGATGCTGCTGACACGCGGCCAGCAGCAGGATGTGCTGATACGCGCCATGCGCGCCGGCACGCGCGAAGTGCTGCAACTGCCGCTGGTACACAAGGCCTTTCACGAGGCGATGGACCGGGTCGATATCCATGCTGGCGTGACGCAGATGCGCGACGGCAAGGTGCTGGCCTTTATCTCGTGCAAGGGCGGCAGCGGCGCGACTTTTCTGTCGACCAATTTTTCCTATGCGCTGGCGACCCTGGCCGGCTGCAAGGTACTGCTGATCGACCTGCACGGGCAGTTTGGCGACGCCACCCTGTATGTGTCGGACCAGAAGCCGGCCATGACCCTGTCCGATATCTGTTCCCAGATCACGCGCATGGATGGCGCTTTCCTGGCTTCCTGCCTGGTACACGTGACGCCCAATTTCGGCGTGCTGGCGGCGGCCGACGATCCTGCCCACAAGGTCGATATGCAGCCCGAACATATGGACCGCATCCTGGCCGTGGCGCGCCACCACTATGACTACATCGTGCTCGACGTGGAACGCCAGATCGATGCGCTGTCCTTGCGTGCGCTCGACAGCGCCGACGCCATTTATCCGGTACTGCAGCTGGCCTTGCCCGATATCCGCCATGGCCGCCGCCTGCTCGATATTTTCCGCTCGCTCGGTTATCCGGGCGAGCGTTTGCGGCTGATCGTCAACCGCTATGAAAAAGGCGGCCGGCTGCGCCTGGCTGACCTGGAGCAGGCGCTGGGCGCCGAGGTGGTCCATACGGTGCCCAACGATTATCTGGCGGCCACCGATTCGGTCAACCAGGGCATTCCGCTGCTGCAGCTGTCGCGCAGCAGCGCCGTGGCGCGCAGCCTGGCCGACCTGGTGGAACTGGTGACAGCGCGTCGGGTGGCGGAAAGCCGCGGCCTGTTCGACCGTCTGTTCAGCCGCAACGAAGTGTAGCGCGGCTCCGCCGGGAGCCATCACAGGAGCCGAGATGACCTTACGCGAACGCCTGGCCGCCAATGAACAGCCGCGTCCTGCCAGCAATGGGCAGGGTGCGCTGGCATTGCAGGCCTATCAGGAACTGAAAAAAACCATGCACCAGACGATACTCGACCGTATCGACCTGGAGCGCCTGAAGCGCCTGACGACCGAACAGTTCAAGCACGAGCTGGCATTGCTGGTGCAGCGCATCATCGAAGACGAGCGCATCGTACTGAACCAGCACGAACGGCATAGCCTGGTGCTCGATATCCAGCATGAGATGCTCGGTTTCGGCCCGCTCGAACCGCTGCTGGCCGACCCCGGCGTGTCCGACATCCTCGTCAACACCTGCGACAAGGTATATGTGGAGCGCAGCGGGCGGCTGGAACTGACCGACGTCACCTTTCACGACAATGCGCACCTGATGAAGATCATTGAAAAGATCGTTTCGCGCGTGGGGCGCCGGGTCGATGAATCGAGTCCGATGGTTGACGCGCGCCTGCCCGATGGCTCGCGGGTCAACGCCATCATCCCGCCGCTGGCCGTCGATGGGCCTATCCTGTCGATACGCCGCTTCGCCGTGCACCCTTTGACCATCGCCAACCTGCTCGACTATAAAAGCCTCACGCCGCCGATGGTGCAAGTGCTGCAGGCGCTGGGCCAGGCCAAGGTCAATATTCTGATCTCGGGCGGCACGGGCAGCGGCAAGACCACCTTGCTCAATGTGCTGTCCGGCTTCATTCCCGGCAGCGAGCGCATTGTCACCATCGAAGATGCGGCCGAACTGCAATTGCGCCAGCCGCATGTGGTGCGCCTGGAAACCCGGTCGCCGAATATCGAAGGCAAGGGAGAGGTCAGCCAGCGCGCGCTGGTGCGCAATGCGCTGCGCATGCGGCCCGACCGCATCATCCTGGGCGAGGTGCGTGGCGCTGAAGCGCTCGACATGCTGCAGGCGATGAACACGGGCCATGAAGGCTCGCTGGCCACCATCCACTCGAACACGGCACGCGATGCGCTGGCGCGGCTGGAAAACATGGTCGGCATGGCCAACGTCAACCTGACGCCGCGCGCCACGCGCCAGCAGATCTGTTCGGCCGTGACGGTGGTGATGCAGGTGTCGCGCCTGACCGATGGCGCGCGCAAGCTGGTCAGCCTGCAAGAGGTGACGGGCATGGAAGGCGACGTCATCGCGATGCATGAAATCTTCCGCTTCGAGCAGACGGGCGTGGACAAGGATGGCAAGGTGCTGGGCCACTTCTGCGCCACCGGCGTGCGGCCCCGCTTCACGGAGCGCCTGCGCATGTTTGGCGCCGCCGTGCCCGACAGCGTGTTTGATCCCGACCGCATCTACGAGTAAAGAAGGGGAGTACGGCATGGACCTGGTCTTCTACGGCTTTGCCGTATTGCTGTTCGCCGCCTGCATCCTGCTGGTGGAAGGTGCCTGGCTGTGGTGGTCGGGCACGCATGGTAGTGCCGCCAAGCGCATCAACCGGCGTTTGCGCCTGATGGCCACGCGCGGCGAAGCGGGTGGCGAGCGGGTCTCCATCCTCAAGCAGCGCCGCTATGCGAAGTCGCCCGGCCTGGACCGTTTGCTGCGGCGCTCGCCGCATGGCGCTGCGCTGGACCGTTTGCTGCTGCAATCGGGCCTGTCCTGGTCGGTGGCGCAGTTCCTGACTGGTGCCGGTGGCTTGCTGCTGGCCGCCAGTGGCGTGCTGCTGCTGTGGCCGATGCCCTTGCCGGGCGCCTTGCTGCTGCTGGCGATTGCCGGTGGTGGCCCGTGCATGTTTTTGTTGCGCACCCGCACGCAGCGGCTGCAAAAGATCGAGGCGCAATTGCCGGAGGCCGCCGATTTCCTGGCACGCGCCTTGCGCGCCGGGCACTCGTTTTCCAACGTGCTGCAAATGGTCGGTGAGGAGCTGAGCGAACCGCTCAGCGGCGAATTCAAGATGGCCCACGAAGAGATCAACTATGGCGTGCCGATGAACGAGGCGCTGCAAAACCTGGCGACGCGCATTCCGCTGACGGACTTGCGCTACCTGGTGATTGCGGTGCTGGTGCAGCGCGAATCGGGCGGCAACCTGGCCGAAGTGCTGCTCAGCATCGCGCGCATCATCCGCGCCCGTCTTAAATTGCTGGGCCAGGTGCGCGTGCTGTCGGCCGAGGGGCGCATGTCGGCCTGGGTGCTCGGCCTGATGCCGGTGGTGATGATCGGCGTCATGGCAGTGGTCAATCCGCAATACATCAGCCTGCTATGGACCGACCCCAGCGGCATCCGCCTGCTGTGGTATGCGGCGGGGATGGTATTTCTTGGTGTGGTGTGGATGCGCAAGGTCATTCGTATCCGGATTTAAAACGAGAGGAAAAGACCATGACTGGCCAGCAGCTGCTGTTTCTGTTGATCGTATTTGGCGTGGTGGTGGCGCTGGTGCTGGTGGCGTTGCTGGTCTTCTTTCCCGGCGCCTTGCGCCAGCGCCTGTTCGGTTTCATGGCCCCGGCCGCCAGCGATGCGGCAGTCGATCATGGCTGGGTGGAAAAGGTGGCGCGCGTGGCCCGGCCGTTCAGCAAGCTCTCCTTGCCCGAGGAAGGCTGGGAACGCTCGCCGCTGCGCACGCGCTTTATGAACGCGGGCTGGCGCCAGGCCAGTGCGCCGGCCTTGTATTTCGCTGCCAAATCCGTGCTGGCGCTGCTGTTCCCCACGCTGCTGGGACTGTACGCGGCCAGCGCCATGACGGCGCAGATGCGCAGCGTGCTGTTGCTGCTGCTCTGTGTCAGCGCCACCGCCGGCTATTACCTGCCGAACATGGTGCTGGCCAGTACGGCCAAGCGGCGCCAGCGCGAAATCTTTGAAAATATCCCTGACGCGCTCGACTTGCTGACCGTTTGCGTGGAAGCGGGCCTGAGCCTGGAGCGGGCGCTGGTGAAGGTATCGGGAGAAATCCACATCAAGAGCGTGGTGCTGGCGCAGGAATTGCAACTGGTGCTGATGGAAATGCGCGCCGGCTTCAGCAAGGACAAGGCGCTGCGCAACCTGGCCTTGCGCAGCGGCGTGGAAGATGTCGATACCCTGGTGGCCATGCTGATCCAGTCCGAGCGCTTCGGCACGAGCATGGGCGATTCGCTGCGCGTGCATTCCGAAAACCTGCGCGGCAAGCGCAGCCTGCTGGCCGAGGAAGCCGCGGCCAAGATCGCCTTGAAGCTCTTGTTCCCCCTGATTTTTTGCGTCTTTCCCACCCTGATGCTGGTGCTGATGGGACCGGCCGTGATCGAAGTGTATCGCGTGCTGGTGCCGGCCATGGCCAACCGATGAAAGGATATCTCATGCGCTTCTCCATTTCCCGAATCGCCGCCGCCTGTGCCTGCCTGAGCCTGGGCGCCTGCGCCAGCAATGCGGCCCATGCGCCGCCTGTATCTGCCGTTGACATCGCTGCCGCCGCGAATGTTGCCAATGCGGCCTACGCGGCGGGCCGCCGTCATTTCGATCAGGGCGACCTGCTGGCGGCGCAGGCTTCCTACACGCTTGCCATGCGCAGCGATCCTGGTCACGTCGATGCGCACAATGGCCTGGCCGTGCTGCATGCGCAGCAGGGCGATGTCGCCGCCGCCATTGCCGTGTGGCATGCGGTCACTGGCAGGGAAGGTCTACGTCAGCCACAGTACGCATATATCTACGCCAATCTCGGGCACGCGTATTCCCTGGCTGGCCGCCATGCCGAGGCCTTGCCGGTGCTGGAACAAGCCTGCCTGCTCGATCCGCTCAACGCGCGCAACTGGCAGCAATTGTCCCAGGCGCTGCAGCTACTGGGCCAGCGCGAGCGCGCCGCACTGATGCTGGCGCAGGCGCAGAGCCTGCAGGCGCATGATGTCCGCAGCGACTATGCCTTGCTGCACCAGCAACCCAATGCGCCGGCAGAGGAGGACAGCATCGCCCGTATCGAGATTACGCAAACGGATGGCATCGCACGCTTGCAGCGCGTGCCGGCGCGCCAGGCTGCCGCACCGATCGTGGTATCGGCGCCGGTACCTGCCTTGCCGCCGCGCCCACGCCTGGAAATCCTGAACGGCAACGGTGTGCACGGCATGGCTGCCGCGATGGCGCGCAGCCTCGCTGGTGGTCCGGTGGAGGTAGTACGCCTGGGCAATGAATTGCCGTATCAGGTGGCGCACACGCGGGTTGAATATCAGCCCGCGCAAGAAGCGGCGGCGCGCTTGCTGGCCAGGCAATTGGGGCCGCAGGTGGTAGTGATCGCCGCCGAATGCAAGTCTTGCGACTTGCGCCTGATACTGGGCCGCGATTTCCGCGACCCCGCCATGCTGCACCGCTATTATCTGCAGCAGCTGCAACTGGCGCGCCTGGCGCTGGCCCGCCTGGCTTAATTTCGTTTGCGTGTGCAGAGCAGCGCCGCCAGGCCGGCCGCCAGCAACAGCAAGGTGGCTGGTTCCGGTACGGGATCGAGCACGACGATATCGGTACGGGTGGACTTGGAAAAGTTCAGAGTGTAGCTGCCGGCGGGCAGGGCGAAATTCGACGTCAGTGAAAATTGCGCAAAAGCATTCGTGAAGTTGCGCGGCGTGCCAGGATCGTTGGTACCGGCCGTCAGGTTCAGACTGAACGGATCCAGGCTGCCGGCGCCGTGGTTGCCGTTGATGTCGCTGCCATTATTCGGGTCGCCATCGGGTATGAACTGGAAGATTACGCCATCGGCCGTGGCGCGTGAGGCGCAGCCGACCGGACTGGCGGCATTGCAGGAAATATTGAAGATATCCATGATCGACACATTCGACTTGTCGCCCAGGGTCGTGACGCTGGTGCGCAGGTCGCGCCGCGCCATGAAACTGAAGGTAATGAAACCGGCGCTCGACAGGGTCAGGTTGATCGAGCCGGTGAGCGTATCGCCTGCCGTGGCGGAGGCGGCGCCGACTGTATTGCGCTGCGCTTCCGACACGGCTTGCATGGTGGCGCCGCCGGCGGTCAGCATGTTGCCGAAGCTATGTGCATCGCCGCGTGAAAATTCCAGCACGGAACTGGGAGCGTAGTTATTCTGTGGCAAGCCTGCGCAGCCGCTGCCGGAGCACACTTGCAGCACATCGGCATTGGCGGTCGGTCCGGTATTGACGGCGCGCGGATTGACGGGAGCGCCGCCTTCAAAAAACGCGCTGTCGCTGGCGTTGCGGTTGGCGCCCGTCAGCGACAAGGTACCGGCGCTGGTGCTAATGCGAAAGTTAGTGATTTCATTAACGGCCAGTCCATAAGCGCCGGCATGTGCCTGCCCTGCGAGCAGCAAACCAGCCGCAGCCAATGCGCCCAGACAGCCAAGGGTCTTGCTTCGTGTGGGATAAACGTTCATCGCTGCCTCACTTCGTTGTTATCGTCGTCATTGTGGGGAGCATGAAACCTGGCCATGCTGGCCCGGACTGCTCTGCTGAGCTTACTAAGCAGCTTGCGTGCCAAGCAAAAAAAGTGTTTTTGATCAAGGGCTTGCATCCGTCTGCTGGCAGGGCGAAGCGGACATTGTAAGAAACACCGACACTGCGCTGGCCAGGCTCGCTACAATGCCCCATGAGCAAGAAAACTCCCCAATTTCCCGGCGTGCGCACCGGCCGCGGCCAGGTGCTGGCCGTGCTGCTGTCGAACCGCGACCAGGCAGGCGCCGAACCGCTGCAGGGCCGCGTCTCGCTAGCCGCCATCGTCAAGGCGTTAAAACGCAAATACCATTGGCCGATCGAAACGCACAGTTTTCCCGCCAATACCATCGATGGCCGGGCCAGCTGGGCTACCGTGTACAGCTTGCCGGAAGAGGTGATCGCGGCCGCGCTGGAAGCGGGCGGGCGCGCGTGGCTGGACGGCCGGGCGGGGGGGAAATAAAAGGCTATGTCACCGTCAGGTGTGGGAAGTCTCCCAAGGTTGCCTTCAATAAAGCTTCAGCGGACAGGATGCGCCTGGCGTCGAGTATCCAGCGCCAGCCCAGATAGTTGGGCAGATAGCGTGTCGCCACCCCATGAAAGATGCTCAGCCATCCCCGCAAACGGCTGTGATATGCGTTCACGTTCTGCACATGGGCTGCGCCGCGCATGCGGATTCCAGCGCGCAAGTTGACGTCTTGATGGCTGATACCCGTCTCGCGGGCAAAGGCGGCGTAGGCCGCATGGCTATCGGTCACCAGTAAAATGTCGCGGTCGATTACGGGCGGCAAGCAGTACAGCAGCTGTTTCCTGGTCAGTTGCCCCTTGCCGGTGACGAAATCGATGGTTTGCCCGGTGCGGTCGCGCGCCATCAGGATGCAGACTTGTTCATTGGAAATGCCACGCTGACGGGCATGACCGCCACGCCGGCGCGCCGGACGCAGCAAATGCCGCGCACCTTTTTCCGATTCCAGCAGATACATTTCATCGGCCTCGGTTATCCCGTGCAGACAGCGTGGACGGTCAGTTTTCGCCAGTGCGAGGAAGCGGTGGCGCCAGCGAAAACTGGTATTGCGGTGGATGCCCAGTTGCTGAGCAGCCTTGCGCACTGAATTTGAGTTCAGCAGGCAGTCGGCATAGTCCAGCCATAGGGCTTTGTGGCGAAGATGTGCCAGGGGCGTGCCCGTCAAGGCATTGAAGGTCTTGCCGCAGGGCACGCAACGATAGCGCTGCAAACCGTTGGCGTGGCCGTGCCGGTGAAAGTGCCGCGAGCGGCATGCCGGGCAACATAGCCGTGCTTGTGCCGTACGCTCGATCAGCGCGATGCCTGCCTGTCCGGGTGGCGTATCACGCAGCAGCGCAACACTGTCCAGCCGTTGCCGCCGGGACAGTGCTACGAACTGACCTATGAATGCCTGCCATTGCGTTTGCAGCATGGTGTTCTCCCTGCTTGATTGATCTGATCAGTCAGACCTCAACCTTGCAGGAAGATTCCCCTATTTATTGAGGACAGAGCCAAATAAAAAGGGCTGCCAGCGGCAGCCCTAGGGTACTGATCACTACCTTACTGCAGGCATTACTCTTGCGGCAGCAGCGCCAGTGCCGCGCTGAAGTCGCCCATCGGCTTGCCGCCGTTGGCGACCAGTGCCTTGTCGCGCACGGTCAAACCGTTCAGCACCGGCAGCGAGAAGCGGTGGGTAATCGCGCGCAGGATCGATGCCGAATCGTATTGCGTGTGATCAACCAAGCCTTTTTTCACGTACGGCGAGACCAGGATGGCTGGCACGCGCGTGCCTGGACCCCAGCGGTCACCCTTCGGTGGCGCCACGTGGTCGTAATAGCCGCCGTTTTCATCGTAGGTGACGATCACCAGCATGTTTTTCCATTGCGGACTTTGTTTCAGCTGGGCGATCACGCTGGCGATATGCGCGTCGCCATCGGCCACGCTGGCGTAGCCGGAGTGCTGGTTCAAGTTACCCTGTGGCTTGTAGAACGTCACGGCAGGCAGTTTGCCGGCAGCGGCGTCGCTCATGAACTGGCTGTCGAAATCGCGCAAGTGGGCGGCGCGGTAGGCGGGCGCCTTGACCGGGTCCATGTCAGCGAAGTAGTTGAACGGCTGGTGATGGAACTGGAAGTTCGGCGGGCTAGGGAAGTTGTTGTTGCGTGCGCTGGCAGTGGCCAATGCGGTCGTGTCTTTCCATGCGCCGGCATACCAGGCCCAGTCGATGTTCTTGGCCGACAGCAAGTCGCCAATATTGGTCTGCGTCTGTTGCGGCAAGGTGGTCGCCTTGCTGGTGTCGGCATACAGCTTGGTGCTGTCGCCGGCGGCCGGGGCGTTGCTGCTCGGCTGGAACGGTGGCTGCATGGTGTTGACGGCATAGAACATGCCGGTGCTGTCGGCTGGCGTCAAGGTGCTGTCGTTGGCGTACACGGGCGCGCCATTCAAGACCGATGCTGGCGAGGTGGCCGCTGGCGTCAGGCGCACGAAGTTACCATTGGCGTCGACGTCGATCTTCGAGATCGATCCCTTGGCCACCGAGGTATCGGCGTTCGGATAGGTCGGTGCGCACGCGCAGATCAGGTATTGGTGGGTCAGGAAGGAACCGCCGAAAGCGCCGATGAACAGGTTGTCCGCCAGTGCATATTGCTTGGCGATATTCCACAACTGCATCTTGCTGCCGTCGTAGTAACCCATGCTCAAGCCACCGGCGTCGGAATACGCCGCGAACTTGTCGTTGGCGCCGCCATTGATCTGCATCTGGTTGTTATAGAAACGGTGCACCAGGTCGCGCGTGATCACCGATTGCGGCAGATTGATCGGACCGTTCGGATTGTCGATCTGGAATGGCTTGTTCGGCAGGTTGGCCGATTGCGCCTGGGTGATCACGGTGCTCTGGCCTGCAGCCGTCATGCCGCCCCAGGTTGGTGGCAATACGGGCAAGACACTGCCGTCGACATCTTTTTGCGGGATGTAGGCCGAGCTCGACGTCGGGTTCACGCCCGGTACGCCGTTGGCGCCAGGGAACAGGCCGTACAAGTTGTCGAAGCCGCGGTTTTCCGCGTAGATCACGACGATGGTCTGGATATTGTTCAGCGCCAGACCGCTATTGAGCGCGGCCAGTGCGTCGGCCGGTGCCGCGGCGGCGCTGGCGGTAGCGATCACGGAAGTCACGCTGGCGTTTTCTGCCTTCAGCTTGGTCAGCTCATCACCGGTGGACTTGTTGAAGTCGGACGCCAGGGCGGCTTCCGACACGCCGATGCGCGCCGCCAGCTTGCTGCTGGCGCTGGCGAAGTCGCCGCCATTGCTGTCCATGACTTGTGTCAGTTCGGTCGACAGGGCGCTGACAAAGGCGCCATGGCCTGCCGGAGCGCGCAGGATCAGTTTCTGCGTTACTTTTGTACCGGCGTCGCCCAGCACGTCGTGGCGTATGGCATCGGTACCGACTACGGCCAGCACGGGACCCTGGCCATTGATGATGAAGCTGCCGTCGGCAGCGGTTCTGGCTGGCAGCGCGTTGCTGTCGCAAGTCAGTTTGGTGGTGCTGCTTTCCATGCACACCACGGCGTTTTCGTAATAGCTACCGATGACCTGGCCCTTGGTGGTGACAGGATTATCGCTGCTGCCGCAGGCTACCAGGCCAGCGCTCAGTCCTAGCGAGATCAATAATGGCAAGGGGCGTAAAGCGAATCTTGCGTGCGAATTCATGTTTTTTCATGCCTTAGGGGTGGAAAGATTTGCATGCTATTGAGTAAATATTTCAACTTGATGAAATGTATACGACGTTACATTCAGTAATGTTCGCGTTGTGAAATAACCCTTGGTTTTTGCATTTATCTGTTTTTGGGCCGCCATGTCACATGCCTGTCATATTCGCCCGCTAGGCTGCAGGCCCAACTCCATCTTGCGGCTGTGCACCCGCCGATTCCCGTTCATGAAATTGATGTCTTCCCTGCTAGGCCTGGTCTGTATGGGTTTGCTGTGCGCCTGCCAGCCGCAGAAAGAAGCACCGAAAGACGCCGCCGCTGCTTCCGCCCCCGCTTACCTGAAGGCCGCTTACGCGCCAAGCTTGAAGCGCCAGCCATCAGTGCCGGAAATGACGGCCATGGGACGCGCCATGTTTTTCGAACCCAGCCTGTCCGTATCGGGCAAGATGTCCTGCGCCAGCTGCCACAGCCCTGACCACGCTTATGGCCCGCCCAATTCGCTGGCGGTGCAGCTGGGCGGCCCTGAATTGAAAGATGCCGGCACGCGCGCCGTGCCATCGTTGCGCTACATCCAGAACGCACCTTCATTCACTGAACATTTCCATGACGACGATGGCGACGATAGTGTGGATGCCGGTCCGACTGGCGGGCGCAACTGGGATGGCCGTGCCCAGTCGGGCCATGAACAGGCGCTGGGACCGTTGCTGTCATCGCGCGAGATGGGCAACCCCGATAGCGCCTCCGTGATCGCCAAATTGCAGCACGGACCGCTGGCGGCGCAGTTTCGCAAGACCTATGGCGACGATATTTTTGAACAACCGGAACAGGCCTTGCGCTGGGCCTTGATGTCGCTGGAAGTATTCCAGGAAAGCCCGGCCGATTTCTATCCGTACACCAGCAAATACGACGCTTTCCTGCGCAAGCAGGTGCAGCTGAACCCGCAGGAATTGCGCGGCCTGGCCCTGTTCAACGATGAAAACAAGGGCAATTGCGCCTCGTGCCACATCAGCCAGCCGGCAGCGGGCGGCGGCTTTCCGCAATTTACCGACTACGGCCTGATCAACATCGGCGTGCCGCGCAACCGCAACCTGCCCGTCAATGCGGACCCGGCCTATTTCGACCTGGGCTTGTGTGGCCCCGACCGCACCGACTTGAAGGACCACAAGGAATACTGCGGCAGCTTCAAGACCCCGTCGCTGCGCAACGTCGCGCTGCGCAAGGTGTTCTTTCACAACGGCAGCTTCACCAGCCTGGAACAAGTGCTGCGCTTCTACGTGCAGCGCGACACGGCGCCGCAAAAATGGTATCCGAAGAATCCTGATGGCAGCGTGCACAAATACGACGACATGCCGCCCGGCATGGAAGCGAACGTCAACGTCGAAGCCCCGTTCGACCGTAAACCTGGCCAGGCGCCAGCCTTGAACGAAAAGGAAATTGCCGATGTGGTGGCGTTTTTGAAGACCTTGACGGATGGCTACAAGGCGCCCTGAAGTACAGGCAAACCGGCGTGTGACCGAAATTACCGGCTACCAGCCTGGCGCGTGCCGAGAATCACGTTCAGCGCTGCCGCACTTGGCGCACCTTGCGCTGTTTGCATGATGCCGTCCGGGTCTTTGTAAAAAATGGTGGGTGTGGCGAAGAAGCCGAGTTCCTGCATCAATTTCCTGTTGCTGTCGAGCTTGGCGCGGATATCTGCTGGAATCGCCGCCATGGCTTGAATGCCGCCACTGGCATGCTGCTTTTCGTGTTGCGTCAGGGCAGCTGGTGGATCTTGGGCGCCCAGGAGCGCGGCGGCTTTGCCAGCGCTGCTGTCCTTGATGATGCCGACCATGATGTGGCGTATCTGTACCTTGCCGACGTCGACCCAGGGGCGGGCGTCATTCCAGAATTTATTGCAATACGTGCAATTCGGATCGGTAAATGTATACACGATGCGTTGCGCGCCCTGGTTGCCGTCGGCAATCCAGCTGCTTTGTTCCAGTTTGCTCCAGGTTTTCGCTGTCATCGGTTTGCTGATCAGCTTTTTCAAGGGTGCTGCGGTGAGATCTGCGCCCTTGGCATCGAGCATGGTGCCGACTATCGCCTGTTTGCCATCTGGCGTCAGATAAATACCTATCGGTTTATGTTGCAGTATGCCGGCATAGCCCTGCATTCCGCCTGGCGCATCAAAGCGTCCCATAATCTCGACACCTTGTGTTTGCAGCGCCTTGATGGGTGCCGGCCAGTTGCTTGCGGGGGCGGCCATGGCGGTAGCAATTGCCGCATACATTGCAGTGGCTAGCAGAAATGAGTGTTTGCGCATCTGTGATTTACTCCTGGTTTTTCAAAGTGACGTTGGCTTGTTTGGCAGGCTCATGTAGCTGCCGTAATTTGTCGGCGAGCGACGCTGCCGAGAGTTCGCCGATATGGGTGGCGCGCAGCTGGCCGCTGGCGTCATAGAACAAGGTGGTCGGCAAGGCCATCGAGCCGACCGCCTTGCCTAGCGCTGTGTTGCGGTCAAGCACCACATTGGACAGGCCGATGCCATTCTCGCCCCTGTTCCCACTCAAGTAATGCTGGACGATGTCCTGCTTTTCACCTTGATTGACAAAGACAAAGGCGATATCGCCCTGTGCTTTCTGGGCCTGCGCCAGCAGCGGCATTTCACGCCGGCACGGTGGACACCAGCTGGCCCACAGATTAACCACCAGCGGCTTGCCGTCCGCCAGGCGGGCAAGTCCGGTTGGCTCTCCGGCCAGGGTCGTCAGTGCCGTGGCCGGCAATGCCGTTGGCCTGTTTTTGATCGTCAGACTGGCGCCGGACAACACACCATAGGCCAGCACTCCTGAGGCCAGCGCCAGGCCCAGCGGCTTGCCGCTTGCCGGAATCCGCCAGCCATGCCAGGCCGCTACCAGCAGCGCGGCCACGATGCCTGCCCAAGCGGTGTAGCCACCGTCGCGGATATCGAGCATCGCCCATGGTGTTGCCCGGTAGAGATCGAACCACGTCACCACAAAGGCCAGGCGCGCCGTTAGCAGTGCCGCGATCAGCATGTCGGACAGGATGTGTCCGACACCCCGGGTTTTCTGGCGCCGTCCGAGGAGGTGGCTGACACTGAACGCCACTGCTACGGCCGCCATCAGCATGGCCAGGTGCACGGGCAGCACCAACGGTCCTATGTTTACCGTGAGCATGATCAGGCTCTGTCCCGCGCGCGTTTGAGGCGCGCAAGGAATTCGCCGGCGCTCAGTTCGCCGATGATGCGTTCGGCGCGATGCTCCTTGCCGTCCGGACCGATCAAGAGGATGGTCGGCGCGCCAAACGCCTGATATGCACGCAGCATCGCGACGTCATCGGCAGTGTTGGCCGTGATGTCGGGCCGCAGCAAGCGCATGCCGCCCAGCGCCTGTTGCACCTGCGGATCGGAAAACACATCGCGCTCTATCGCCTTGCAGGAGACACACCAGTCAGCGTAAAAATCGACCAGGGTCCATTGTCCGTTGCGGCCCGCTTCGGCGATGCCTGCAGCGAGTTGCTGCGGCGACTTGACGGTGGCAAAGCGCTGCATGAAGTCCGGCGTATCGCTGGCGTTCCCGCTGGTGCTGGCGCGGGAGGCAAACGCCAGTGGTTGCAGCGGGTCGTGTCCGCCGGCGGCTGCGCCCAGGACCATGATGCCGCCCCAAATGCCGATGAGTAATGCGATGCAGCGCATCAGCAAGCGGCCGCCATCGACGGCCAGCTGCTGCGCCAGCGTGGACAGGCTCAGTGCGCATGACAGCAGCAAGCCACCCCACAGTGCCAGGGTAACGGAACCCGGCAATACGCGGGCGGCGAACAAGATCGCCATGGCCAGCAAGATGAAGCCAAAGCAGGCCTTGACGCGGTTCATCCAGTTGCCCGGTCGCGGCAAGAGTTTCGCGCCAACGGTGCCCACCAGCAGCAGGGGCACTCCCATGCCCAGGCCCATGAACAGCAAGGCCAGACCGCCGACCAGGACGTTTCCGGTGTCGCCGATATAGAGCAGGGCGCCGGCCAGCGGAGCCGTCATGCAGGGGCCAACCAGCAACGCCGACAGCACCCCCATCGCACCGGCACCGAGCACCGTGCCGCCGCGCTGGCCCTGGCTGGCCTGGTCCAGCCGGTTGCGCAGGAACGATGGCAGCTGCAGCTCGTAAAAACCAAACATTGCCATTGCCAGCGCGACAAATATCGCGCCAAACACGCCGAGCACCCATGGGTTTTGCAGCATTGCCTGCAGATTGGCGCCAGCCAGTGCCGCGGCCGCGCCAAACACGGCATAGGTCAAGGCCATCGGCAGCACAAAGGCCAGCGACAGGATAAAGCCGCGTCTGGGGCCGGCGCCGCTGCCGGCAATCAGGCTGGACAAGATGGGTATCATCGGCAGTACACAAGGCGTAAACGTCATCAGCAAGCCCAGGCCGAAGAACACCAGCAGCATCCAGGCCAGGCTGGACTGTGACAATCGATCGGCCATGCTCTGGTCCTCGCCGCGCACATCGTTGGATGCATCAGATGCCGCGTGCAAGGCGATGGTCTGGCTTTGTGGCGGATAGCACAGGCCGGCGTCAGCGCAGCCTTGCCAGCCCACTGTCAAGGCACGGGCGCCAGCGGCGTTGACGATCAGCTCGACGCTGTCGTGGTAGACCTCGCTTTCGCCAAAGAAATCATCGGTCTTCATCGTGCCGGCGGGATAGACCATCTGCAATGCGCTGTCGGCAGGCTCCGCTGCTACCGTCAATTGTTTGCGATACAGGTAATACCCTTCGCTGATATGCCAGGTCAGGCGAACCCGCCCCTGATCTTCCTGGGCGGCGCTGAACTTGAACGCCTGTTCCGGCGGTAAAAAATTGTTCTCGGCATGGGCGGGTATTGCCAGCAGCAGCGGTAATAAAAATACCCATAGGTATCGCAAAATACGTGACATGGACAACTCCGAATAAGACAGGTTCTCATGCTGTTCCATGCAGGTTAAGGCTATGTTAACAATGCGATAATCTACGACTGAAATAATGGCCGGCATGGAGGAACACGATGCGTGTATTACTGGTAGAAGATGATGAATTGATCGCCCATGGCATCCTGGCCGGCTTGCGTGCGCATGGCTTGACGGCCGATGGCGTGAGCAATGCGGCGCAGGCCGAAGCCGCGCTGGCCACCTTGCATTGCGACATCGTCATCCTGGATCTCGGTTTGCCGGATGAAGATGGCATGCGCCTGCTGGCGCGCCTGCGCGCCGCGGGCATGGCGCTGCCGGTACTGGTGTTAAGCGCCCGCGACGCCGTCGAGGACAGGGTGGCTGGCCTGCGTGCCGGCGCCGATGATTACTTGCTCAAGCCTTTCGATCTCGATGAACTGGTGGCGCGCCTGCACGCCTTGCTGCGGCGCGCTGCCGGACGCAGCGTCGACATCATCGAACACGGCCCTTTGCGCCTGGACCCCGGCAGTGGCGCAGTCTTTCTGCACGGCCAACCGGTCGATTTGTCGCGCCGCGAACTGGCGCTGCTGGCAGCGTTATTACACGCCAGCGGACGCATTCTTAGCGCCGATCAGTTGAGGGACAGTCTGTATCATTTCAATGAAGAGATTGAAAGCAACGCCCTCAGCGTGCATGTCCATCATTTGCGGCGCAAGCTCGGTGCGGACTTGATCGAAACCGTGCGCGGCCTTGGCTACAAGATTTCCACGGTGAAGCCATGAGCTTGCGGCTGCGGCTGTTGTTGCTCATCGGGATTTCGCTGAGCCTGTTGTGGGGCGCCGTTGCAATATGGATGTTGCGCAGCCTGGACGATGAAGTACACCAGACGCTGGACCAGCGGCTGGCGATGTCGGCGCAAATGGTCGCCGGACTGATGTCCCAGAATCCTGCCGCCTGGGACGGACGCAGCCACACGCAGGATAAATCCGCATTGAGCATGCCGTCCATGGCCAAGGGCTTCGACTGCCAGATTACTTCTTTGCGCGGCGATGTGATCATGCGCACGCCGGGAGCAACCGTGGACGCTGTCGCGATGCGCAAGCCCGGCTATTCCGAACGTGTGATCAAGGGCGAACGCTGGCGCAGCTATACGTTTGAAACCGACAGCTTGCGCGTGACTACCGCCGATCGCCTGGCCGAGCGCGATTTGCTGTTGCAAAATGTGGCGATTGCGGCAGTCGTGCCATTTGTCGTTGCCATGATAGGCAGCTTGATCGTCCTGTGGCTGGGCGTGAAAAGTGGCTTGTTACCGCTGGAGCGGCTGCGGCAGGCACTTGCCAGGCGCACGCCGGAAACCATGACGCCGATACCCGAGCGGGCAATGTCGCGTGACCTGATGCCCTTGGTAAGCACCCTGAATGCATTATTGCAACGGGTGCATGTCACCATCCACCGTGAGCGCCGCTTCACGAGCGATGCCGCGCATGAACTCCGGACCCCGCTCACTGCCATCAAGACGCATTTGCAGGTGACGCGTATCACGCAAGGCAAGGACGCTGCGCTCGCGCTGGACTACGCCGAGGAAGGCGTCGCCCGGCTGCAGCGCACACTGGACCAATTGCTGACGCTGTCGCAAATTGAAGGCCCCTTCTCCTGGGACGATGGCAAGCTTGCCGATGCTGAAGAAGTGGCGCGGCTGGCCATCCGTGACGCCAGCGCCAGTAGCAATGCACCCGCCCGTATCGTTTTCAAGCGCGCAGGCAAGTCGGCGCCATTGGCGGTGCCGCAAGCCCTGGCCATTACCGCATTGCGTAATCTGCTCGACAACGCGCTACGCCATACGCCGGCAGAGCAAGACATTGCGCTGGAAATGCAGTTGGCCGGAAACACGTGTGTGTTCCGCGTGCTCGATCAAGGCGGCGGCCTCAGCGCGGAAGAACTGGCCATGGTCAAGCAGCGCTTCTGGCGGCGCGGGTCTGGCCAGGGCAGCGGCCTGGGCCTGTCTATCGTGGCAGCGATTGCCGACCGCTTCGGAGGAGCAATAGAGCTCAAGCCACGGGCGGAGGGCGGCTTGGAGGCCAGCTTGGCTCTGCCCATAAAAAACTGAGCCAAAACAAAAAGGGCTTACATCTCTGTAAGCCCTTCCATAATTCTGGTGCCGACTGCCGGTTTCGAACTGGCCACCTGATGATTACAAATCAACTGCTCTACCAAATGAGCTAAGTCGGCAAAAACTGCGCGTTGCGAATTATACGCTATTTAATGCGTGTCAGGGTCGGCCGGCCGCCTTTTTTTGGTGGTTCGTCATCACCAGGCGTGTTGGAGTCGCGCTGTTCGGGGGAGCTAGTCGGCACCGACGACAGGGTCGGCACGCTGGCCACGGGGGCTGGCGGTGGCGGCGGGGCGTCGGCCGAGGCGGGGCTGTTGGTGGGGCTGGCGTCCGGGTCGTCGTTGCCGAGCACGGGTTCGAAGGCCATGCCCTGGCCGTTTTCGTTGGCGTAGATGGCCATCACATTGTCGACCGGCACATAGATTTCGCGCGAAACGCCGCCAAAGCGGGCGTGGAAACGGATCGCGTCGTTGTCCATCTTCAGGCCGCTGGTGGCGCCGAAGCTGATGTTGAGCACGATCTCGCCTTTTTTCACGTATTCCATCGGTACCGTGGTGCGCGAATCGACTTTGACCGCGAGATAGGGCGTGTAGCCGCTGTCGGTGCACCACTCATAGATGGCGCGCAGCATATAAGGTTTGGTTGAGATTTCAGACATGATAGGTACGGTGAGGCGGGAGCGCCCCCATCAGGCATGAGGCGGGCGCACCGGTACTTCAATGAGACAGAGCAACTAGCGCAAAAGTCATTGCTGCAAAATAAACCGGCAAGCGTTGCCTGCCGGGTATATCTTAACGGCGCATAACCTTTTCCGAAGGCGTCAGCGCTTCGATGTAGGCTGGACGCGAGAAGATGCGTTCGGCGTATTTCATCAGCGGGGCTGCCGTTTTCGACAGTTCGATGCCGTAGTGGTCCAGGCGCCACAGCAGCGGCGCAACAGCCACGTCGAGCATCGAGAATTCGTCGCCCAGCATGTACTTGTTTTTCAGGAACAGCGGCGCCAGGGTCGTCAGGCGGTCGCGGATTTCTGCGCGGGCCTTGTCGTGGCTCTTGTCGTTGCTCTTGGCGCGTTCGCTTTCCAGCACGTGCACGTGCACGAACAGCTCTTTTTCGAAGTTGAACAGCATCAGGCGCGCGCGGGCACGCATCAGCGGATCGGCCGGCATCAGTTGCGGATGCGGGAAGCGCTCATCGATGTACTCGTTGATGATGTTCGATTCATACAAGATCAATTCGCGTTCGACCAGGATAGGGACCTGGCCGTACGGGTTCATGGTCGAAATGTCTTCCGGTTTGTTGAACAGGTCGACGTCGCGCACTTCGAAGTCCATGCCTTTTTCAAACAGGACCAGGCGGCAGCGTTGCGAAAATGGGCAGGTTGTACCCGAATAGAGAACCATCATTTTTTATAGTTCCTTAGAAACAAAGGGGGTGAAGCCGCGAACGGCTCACCCCAGGTCGCTTGTCCACTCGTGCGGACAACGCAGAAACAGGCACCGACCGGCTTTCGGCCGGCGCCTCACTTATTTGACTTCCTTCCAGAACGACGCGTTAAGGCGCCATGCCAGCAGAGCGAAAACCGACAGGAACAGCAACACCCATACGCCCAGGCGTTTGCGCGTTTGCTGTGCCGGTTCGGCCATCCACTCCATGTAGCCGACCAGGTCGGCCACCGCAGTGTCATACTCGATCTTGTTCAACGTGCCTGGCTTGACTTGCTCGAAGCCGACAAATTTGTGGATTTTCTTGCCCGCTTCGTGCGGATCATTCTCTTCCACGAACTTGGCAGTCTGGATACCTTGCAACTCCCATAACACATGCGGCATGGCAACATTCGGCACGACCATGTTATTCCAGCCGGTCGGACGAGTGTCGTCTTTATAGAACGTACGCAGGTAAGTATACAGGTAGTCGCCGCCTGTGCCACCGGAAGATGATTTTGCGCGTGAAATTACCGACAAATCGGGCGGAACGACGCCAAAAAACGCCTTGGCATCCTGCGGCGCCAGGCTGGTTGTCATCAGGTCGCCTACTTTATCACCGGTAAACAACAGATTCTTCTTGATCTGGTCTTCCGTCAAGCCCAGGTCTTTCAGGCGGTTGTAGCGCATCGACACGGCGGAGTGGCAATTTAAGCAATGGTTGATGAACAATTTGGCGCCATGTTGCAGCGCTGCCAGATTGGTCGAACGGTCGGGCGCCTTATCGAGCGGGAAGCCGTCTTCGCTGGCGAATGCCATGGCGGGCACGAATGCCAGGATGGCGAGCAGTTTTTTTGCAATCTTCATGTGAGGTCCTTTGAGCATGGCGTGGGATCGGCTTAGTGCGGGTGAAACGTCACACGCGACGGCACGGTCTTGAACTTGCCCATTGCACTCCACCATGGCATCAGCAGGAAAAAGCTGAAGTAAAACAGGGTGCACACTTGTGAAACGATGGTCTTGGCATCCGTTGGCGGCTGGGTGCCCAGGTAGCCCAGGGTCAGGAACGACAGGCCGAACAGGGCGTACACATATTTGTGCCAGTCTGGACGGTAGCGTATCGATTTCACCGGCGAATGGTCCAGCCATGGCAGGAAAGCGAGGATCACCACGGAACCGCCAAAGAACACCACGCCCCAGAATTTCGCATCGAGCACTTGCGGCAGCATGCCGACGATGGCCAGCAAGGCGATCACGGCGATGATGGATTTGACGGTGGTCGACAAACGCGACTTGAGCCAGATGAATACCACGTAGGCGGCCACGGCAGCCATCAGCACATACATGAAGTCAGCTGTGGTGGCGCGCAGCACCGAATAGAACGGCGTGAAATACCAGGTCGGCGCGATATGCAGCGGGGTCTTCAGTGAGTCGCCCGGCAGGAAGTTGTTGTATTCCAGGAAGTAACCACCCATTTCCGGCGCAAAGAAGACTACCGCGCTGAACAGCACCAGGAAGATCGAGACGCCGAACAGATCATGCACCGTGTAGTAAGGATGCGAGGGGATCGAATCGAGCGGGTGGCCATCGGCGCCCAGGGTTTCTTTGACTTCGATGCCGTCCGGGTTGCTGGAACCGACTTCGTGCAGGGCGATCAAATGGGCAGCTACCAGGCCCAGCAACACCAGCGGAATGGCGATCACGTGGAAGGCAAAGAAACGGTTCAGGGTGGCGTCGGAGACCACATAGTCGCCGCGTATCCACAGCGACAGGTCCGGGCCGATCAGGGGAATCGCGCCAAACAGGTTGACGATCACCTGTGCGCCCCAGTACGACATCTGGCCCCATGGCAGCAAATAGCCGAAGAACGCTTCGGCCATCAGGCACAAAAAGATGGCGAAGCCGAACAGCCAGATCAGTTCACGGGGCTTGCGGTAGGAGCCGTACAGCAGGCCGCGCGTCATGTGCAGGTAGACAATAATGAAAAAGGCCGAGGCGCCGGTCGAGTGCATATAGCGCACCAGCCAGCCCCACGGCACTTCGCGCATGATGTACTCGACCGAATTGAAGGCCAGCGCCGCATCGGGCTTGTAGTGCATGGTCAGGAAGATGCCGGTGACGATCTGCAAGACCAGCACCAGCATGGCCAGCGAGCCGAAGATGTACCAGAAATTGAAGTTTTTCGGGGCGTAGTATTTGCCCCATTGATCATTCCACAGCTTGGAGAGGGGGAAGCGATCGTCAACCCAGCCTAGTGCTTTTTGGGCCACGGGGGCGTCGGGAGGGAGTTTGGTTTCTTTAAAAGCTGCCATGATCAAGCCTCGCCTTTCTCGTCTTTACCTATCAGCAATTTGGTGTCGCTCACATACATATGGCGCGGCACTTGCAGGTTGTCCGGGGCGGGCTTGTTCTTGAACACGCGGCCGGCCATGTCGAAGGTGGAGCCATGGCAAGGACAGAGGAAGCCGCCTTGCCAGTCATCGGGTAGTGACGGTTGCGGTCCGGGGGTAAATTTCGAGGAAGGGGAGCAGCCGAGGTGGGTACAGATACCGACGGCGACCAGGATTTCAGGTTTGATCGAACGCCATTCATTCATGCAGTACGGTGGCGTGAATTCGTCGGGGTTGCGTTGCGAGTTGGCGTCGGCGACTTTGTCGTCCGTATTTTTGAGGGAAGCGACCATCTCCGGGGTGCGCTTCAGTATCCAGACCGGCTTGCCGCGCCATTCGACGGTGCGCATTTCGCCTGGTTGCAAGGTGGTGATATCTACTTCGACCGGCGCGCCGGCGGCTTTCGCGCGCTCCGACGGCTGGAAGGTGCTTACCAAGGCTCCCGCGGTGGCCAAACCAACGACACTGCCCGCCGCGCACGTGGCGACGAGCAAGCCGCGACGGCCTGAATCGACCTGCTTTTCGTTACTCATGCAAACCCCAATCAGTCAAAATGCGAATCTTTATTATGAGTGGCACCCGCGAAAAGTACGCTGCCGAAGCGCTTTCCCATCGCTTGCCCCAGGCCGTCTCTTTGTCCGGTAAAGTGGCAACATCTCTGCGGAACTTCGGGCAATATTGCAGCCCGTGCCGGTTTTTTGTTGATGTGCCTGAAGTGCAAAAGCCGCCTCTGGCAACCGCAAATTATAAGTGAAGCAAACAACGAATTAAAGATAAACGTTGCCTGTACCATAATTTATATACTTTTGCAGGCAGTGGCTAGTTCTTTTGAACTATGTGCGCTGCAGCATGCCGGAATTGTTCGCGCACACAACCGCAAGTTGGTGATGATATGAATCAATAGTATGATCGGCATGTTTTTTATATCTACCCGAAGGAGAATAATTCATGGCAATGATGCAAGAATTTAAAGAATTTGCAATGAAGGGCAATGTCGTCGACCTGGCAGTCGGTGTCATTATCGGCGGCGCCTTCGGCAAGATTGTCGACTCGCTGGTGCAAGACGTGATCATGCCACCGATCGGCCGTATTTTCGGCGGCCTCGATTTCGCCAATTATTATCTGCCCTTGAATGGCCAGGCCACCAGCATGACCCTGGTGGAAGCGAAAAAGGCAGGTGCCGTTTTAGCCTACGGTAATTTCCTCACCATTTTGCTCAACTTCATTATTCTCGCCTTCATCATCTTCCAGATGGTACGCCTGATGAACAAGGCCCGCCGCAGCGCGCCTGCCGCGCCGGCGCCGGAACCGGTCACGCCGGAAGACATTGTGCTGCTGCGCGAAATCCGCGATTCTCTGCAGAAGGGCGCGCAGAAAAACAACGATCTGGCACAATAAGCTGTCCCGGCATAGGCCGGCTGAACAGGGTAAAGCTCCATGCGACGATTTTGGTTATTGTTTGCGCAAACCGTGACGATCGCGTTGGCGCTGTACTTTGTGTATGGCGCGCTGCGCCCGGCCAGCCGGGTACAGCAGCTGGGCTCGCAAGCGACGCCGGTGCCGGTAGTGGAAACGGCGTCCAGCAGCCTGGCGCCCGGTTCCTATCGCGACGCGGCGGCGCGGGCCATGCCCGCCGTGGTTAACATCCTCACCACCCAAGCCCCCAAGCGCAGCGCCCATCCGCTGGCGCGCGATCCCTTTTTCAAACGCTTTTTTGGCGACCGCACGCCCGGCAATGACGACGACGGCGCCGACGACGATTTGCAAAACAGCCTCGGTTCCGGCGTGATCGTCAGCCACGAAGGCTATATCCTGACGAATAACCACGTGGTCGAAGGCGCCGATGAAATCGAAGTCGTGCTGGCCGATGGCCGCAAGGCGCCCGCCAAGGTGGTTGGCCTGGACCCGGAAACCGACTTGGCCATCATCCGTATCAACCTCGATAAATTGCCCGTGATCGTATTGGGCCAGTCGGAACAGGCGCGCGTGGGCGATGTGGTGCTGGCCATCGGCAATCCGTTCGGCGTGGGCCAGACCGTGACCATGGGCATTATCTCTGCCTTGGGACGCAACAATCTGCACATCAACAGCTTTGAAAATTTCATCCAGACCGATGCGGCCATCAACTTTGGCAATTCTGGCGGCGCGCTGGTCGATACGCGCGGCAATTTGATCGGCATCAATACGGCCATCTATTCGCAAAGCGGCGGCTCGGTCGGCATCGGCTTTGCGATTCCCGTATCCACCGCCAAGACGGTGATGGAAGCGATCATCAAGAACGGCCACGTGGTGCGCGGCTGGATCGGTGTGGAAATGCAGGACATCACGAAAGAACTGTCCGACAGCTTCGGTTTGCAGCGCAGTAGCGGCGCCATCATTGCCGGCGTGGTGCGCAATGGTCCAGCCGACAAGGCAGGCATCAAGCCTGGCGATATCCTGCTCAAGGTCGAAGGCAAGAGCGTGGGCGACACGACAGAAATGCTCAATCTGATCGCCCAACTGCCGCCCGGTGAAAAAGCTAAAATGACGGTGCTGCGCAAGAACCGTGAAGCGGTGCTTGATGTGGTGGTGGGCAAGCGGCCCATCCCGAAAGACCCGTCCAAATAGTTGTGTATCGGAACCT
Source organism: Janthinobacterium silvisoli (assembly GCF_014200725.1). GTDB lineage: Bacteria > Pseudomonadota > Gammaproteobacteria > Burkholderiales > Burkholderiaceae_D > Janthinobacterium. The sequence continues at coordinate 78,244 of NZ_JACHCL010000004.1, read as the reverse complement.
GACACATGCATGTGCGTGATTTGACCCAATTTTTACGTGAACTGAGCGAAAACAATAATCGTCCCTGGTTTGTGATGAACAAGCCGCGCTACGACATCTTGCGCGAAGAATTCCTGGCGCTGGTAACGTCATTGATCGGTGAGCTCGGCAAGTTTGACCCCGCCGTGAAATATTGCAATCCGAAGAAAGCCATGTTCCGCATCAACCGCGACGTGCGCTTTGCCCACGACAAGAGCCCGTATAAAACGCGTTTCTCGGCGGCGATTGCGCCGAACGACATGCGCCGCCCCAGCAAGGCTGGCGGCCCTACCTATTATCTGCAGATCGATGGCCAGGGCAATCTGCTGTTTGGCGCCGGCGAATACATGCCGCCACCGGGCCGGCTGAAGGCGCTGCGCGAACATATGGTCAACGACGCGCCAGGTTTTTCCAAAGTGCTCAAGAATAAGCGCTTGAAGGCGCGTTACGACACGATCCAGAATGAAGGCAAGCTGCAGCGTCCGCCCAAGGGTTTTGATGCTGACACCGAGCATATCGAATTCATCAAGCTGAAGAGCTTTTTTGTCTGGACCGAAGTACCGCTGCCGCTGAATGCACCGGAAAAATTGCTGCCTATGCTGGCCGAAGGCTTGAAGGATGCATTCCCGCTGGTGGAATGGATGCGCGGTGCGAAAGAGCCGGACGAAGAGACGGTCTGAAAACGGGGGACATGATGGCGCTAGCGCATGCAGCATCCGGAGAAGTCATCGACGTACAGCGTGGAAACGGCGGCGATTTGTCGCAGTTTTCCGCCATCGCCCTGGCCAAGACGGACGAACTGGAACTGATACGGCTGTGCATGCCCAAGGGCAAGATCATGCCCGAACATCATGTGCTCGGTGAAATCACCCTGCTGTGCCTGCAAGGGCAAGTGGTGGTGGAGGCCCATGGCGGCCAGCAAGTGCTGGGGCCGGGGCAGATGCTGTACCTGCACGGTGGCCAGGCCCATGCGGTGGAAGCACGGGAAGACAGTCTATTGCTGTTGACTATACTGATGGCCAAGGCGGGCCGCTAAGTCCGCTTGGCTACTTATTGCGCTTCGTCGCGCGGGTCACGCGCCAGCAGGCGCTGCACCATATCTTGCGGCAAATCCCCATCGAACAGCACGCCGGCTACCGCATTGGTGATCGGCATGTCGACCTGCATGGTGCGCGCCAGTGCGCGTACGGCACGCGCGCAAGGTACGCCTTCGGCCACATGGCCCAGCTCAGCCACGATGGTGGCCAGTTGCTTGCCTTGCGCCAAGGCCAAGCCGACGCGGCGGTTGCGCGACAGGTCGCCCGTGCAGGTGAGCAGCAAGTCGCCGATGCCGGTCAGCCCCATAAAGGTTTCTGTCTGGCCACCCAGGGCCGTACCCAGGCGCGTGATTTCCGCCAGGCCACGCGTGATCAGCGCGGCGCGGGCATTCAAGCCCAGGCCCAGGCCGTCGGCCACGCCGGTGGCAATCGCCAAAATATTTTTCACGGCGCCGCCCACTTCCACGCCCACCAGATCGACACTGGCATACACGCGGATGGTGCCGCCGTGCAAGGCCGACACGACCTTGCTGCGTAGTTCGGCATTATTGGATGCAATCGTTAGCGCACACGGCAAGCCGCGCGCCACTTCCTGCGCAAACGAAGGGCCGGACAGGGCGCCGCCCGCCACCTGGCCGCCCAATTCCTGCTGTACGATCTGGTGCGGCAGCATGCCGCTGCCATCTTCAAAACCTTTGCACAGCCAGACCAGGTTGGCAATATTCTTGTGTTTAAGTTGTTGCAGCAGCGGACGCAAGCCTGCCACGGGGCAGGCGGCGATCAGCAGCGCCTGCTCGCCGCCGGCATGCGCCACGGCGGCATCGAAGTCGGCAGAAATAAGCATTTGCGGCGGCAAGGCAAAGCCGGGCAGATAGCTGTTTTCGCCGCTGGCCGCCATCGCCGCCATGGCGCTGCCATTGCGGCCCCATAGCAGCACGTCGTGGCGGGCCGCCAGGGCCATGGCCACGGCGGTGCCCCAGGCGCCGGCGCCCAGCACGGTGATCTTGCGGCGCTGGCCAGCAGCGATGGTGTCGGGAATGATGTCGGGAGAAACTTGCATGCAACCTCAGTCGGGCAGGGGGATGGAACGCGGCGCGGGGATCGGCGCCTGTCGTGTTTACAGGCCCCAGACTTCGCTGGTCTTGACGTAGCCGGTCTGGCCATCCTTGTGGCGGACCTTGACCCAGCCGGAAGTGGGCTGTTCGCTCATTTCGAGCAGCACGCCCTTGTCGACCAGCAGCACGGGCGAGGCATTATCGTCGGGGCTGGCACGTACTTTCAGATTGGCGGTGCGCGCCACGACATTGCGTTTCGGGCTCAAGCCCTTCGCTTCGGTCCAGGCCATTTCGCCGCTGGCGTCGCGTACCTTGACCCATTCGCCATAGCTGAGGACGACTTCGAGCGGCATGCCGCGCGGCGCCACATACAGCTTGCCACCTTTCACGGAAGGTGCGTCGTACAGGATGACCGGGGCGGCGCCCACCGATTTGAAATCGACGGCATGGCTGGCCGCTGTCGCCAGCATCAGCACGGCGCCTGCGATCCAACGGAATTTGCTTGTGACCGGATTTTTCAACATGATATTTTTTGAGCCTTAACGAAACACGGCGGTCCAGCCGCCGTGTCATGCTGGCCCAGAGCGGGCCGGCGGGGTCTTGCTTGCAACTATTAATGCGTTTCGCTAGCGGCAGGGGCAGCAGCGGCAGCGTCAGCAATAGCTTGCAGGCGTTGTTGGTAGAACACTTCGAAATTGATCTCTGCCAGGTGCACAGGCGGGAAGCCGGCACGGGTGATCACGTCGGCGATGTTGGCGCGCAGGTAAGGGTAGATGATGTTCGGGCAGCCGATTCCCAGCAGCGGATCGAGTTGATCGGCAGGAATGTTGCGTGCTTCGAAGATACCAGCTTGCTTGCCTTCAACCAGGAAAGCCACTTTGTCGCCGACTTTGGCGGTGACGGTAATCGTCACGGTCGCTTCAAAGATGCCGTCGGCCAAAGGCGCAGCGCCCACGTCCAGCGCGACTTCGATCGCTGGTGCTTCTTGTTCCAGGAAAATAGCTGGGGAATTTGGTTGTTCCAGCGACATGTCTTTCAGGTAGACGCGTTGGATTTGGAAGACTGGTTGCAGATTTTCGTCAGACATGGAACGCTTTCGTTGTAATGGACAAGAACGGCACACCGTTCAAATATAGTGTTTGCGGCAAACAAACCGCGCCGGCTGGGCGCGGCCTGATCAGGTGCGAGGCAATTGTATCAAAACAATACTACCTAAAACCAATTTCGCTAACCGGCTTTATATCAGGCTGCCGTGCCATTTAACAAGGGGTCCAGCTTGCCGGCTTGATCGAGCGCATACAAATCGTCAAAACCGCCGACATGGGTGTCGCCCACATAGATTTGCGGCACGGTACGGCGGCCGGTGCGTTCCATCATCTTGATGCGCTCTTCAGGGTCCAGGTCGACGCGGATTTTTTGCACGGTCACGCCCTTGGCTTCCAGCAGGCGCTCGGCGCGCACGCAATAGGGGCAGACGGCGGTGCTATATACAATTACTGGGACAGTCATGATGTTTTCCTTCAATGAACTTGCTTGCTTACTTGGCCAGGGATAAGGTTTTCAGTGGCAAGCCTTGCTTGTTCCACTCGTCGATGCCGCCTTCCAGACTGGTTGCTTCGGCGAAACCGGCTTTGCTCAGCAGGCCGACGGCCGTTGCCGAGCGCGATCCTTTCTGGCAAACCACTACAATGGGGCGCGTTTTGAATTTTTCCAGCTCGCCCAAGCGTTTTGCCAGTTCTGGCAATGCAATATTTTTTGCGTCAGGCAAGTGGCCCTTGGCGAATTCTTCCGGGGTACGCACGTCAACGATGACGGTCTTGCCACGATTAATCAGTTGCGTGACTTCCAGCACTGTGGCGCGCTTGCCGCGCAGGGACAGCAGTGGCCAAAGGAGGGCGCCGCCGGAAATGATGACGATGGCAAACAGAAAAATGTGGTCGATAATGAATTTCACGTAGGGTCCAATGGTTTAAGTCAATCCGCGCATTATAAAATAGAAGCTGGACGAGGTCTTTTTACGTTTTGCTTTTTTGATTTGAACCCCTTGAGAAGATAGAACTATGTATAAAATCGTTTTCATGCGTCACGGCGAGTCCACCTGGAACCTCGATAACCGCTTCACTGGCTGGACCGATGTCGACCTGACGGAAAAGGGCGTCAACGAAGCCAGGGCCGCCGGCCAAATCCTCAAGGAAGCTGGTTTTACGTTTGACGTGGCCTACACCTCGGTCTTGAAGCGCGCGATCCGCACCCTGTGGCTGTCGCTGGATGCGATGGACATGATGTATCTGCCGATCAAGCACGACTGGCGTTTGAACGAGCGCCACTACGGCGCCCTGCAAGGCCTGGACAAGGGCGAGACGGCAGCCAAGTATGGCGACGAGCAAGTATTGGTATGGCGCCGCAGCTACGACACGCCGCCGCCAGCGCTGGAAGAGAGCGATGATCGCGCTTCGTTCAACGATCCGCGCTACGCGGGCTTGCCGAAAGCCTCGATTCCGCTGACCGAATGCCTGAAAGACACCGTGGCGCGCGTGATGCCAGCCTGGGACGACGAAATTGCCCCGGCGATTCGCGCCGGCAAGAAAATCATCATCTCGGCACACGGCAATAGCTTGCGCGCCCTGATCAAAATGCTCGACGGCATCAGCGATGACGACATCGTCGGCCTGAACATTCCTAACGGCCAGCCACTGGTATATGAGCTCGATGCCGATCTGAAACCGATCCGCCATTACTACCTGGGCGATCCGGCAGCGATTGCAGCGGCCCAGGCTGCCGTGGCGAACCAAGGGAAGGCCAAGTAACTTTGTTGTATTTCTTCCGCGGCACAGCCATCGCCCCCTCTGCTGAACGACCCCTGCCGGCCTGGCGTGCCGGCGCCATGTTATGCCTGGCCCTGCTGCTCTGCAGCGGCGCCGCGCATGGCGCCAAACCCACCGAACGCAGCAAGCAGAAGGCGGCCGCGGAAGCCCAACGGGCTGGATTGCAGCAAAAGCTGACGGCGCTCAAGCGCGACATCAGCGCGACGGAAAGCGCCAAGGACGATGCGGCCGATACCCTGGCCGAGTCGGAAGAAGCCATTTCCAACGCCAACCGTTCCTTGCGTGATCTGGCGCAGGAGCAAAATGACACTGGCGTCAAGCTGACGGCGCTGGGGCGTGAGCGCGAGCAATTGACGGCCACGGTCAACAAGCAAAAGGGGCAATTGTCCGAATTGCTGCGCGAACAATATGTCGCCGGTAATGAAGACCGCATCAAATTGCTCTTGTCGGGCGACAATCCGAACCGCATCAACCGTGATCTGCAACTGATGGCCTATGTGTCGCAGGCGCAGGCGCGGCTGCTCGAATCGCTGCGCGCCAACCTGGCGGCAGTGGAAAAAAACCAGGCGGAAGTGCAGAACGCCAAGGATGAGCTGGAAGAAATCGCCCAGGAAGAGCGCGATCAAAAAGCCTTGCTGGTGCAGGAAAAGGCGCGCCGCGCGGCCTTGCTGGCCAGCCTGTCGCAGCGCCTGGTGGCGCAGCGCAAGGAGGCGGGTAATGTCGAGCGCGACGAACAGCGCATGGGCAATCTGGTCGATAAACTGGGCAAGATGATCGCCGAACAAGCTGCAGCGGAAGCGGCCGAGAAGAAGCGCCAGGAATTGCTGGCGGCCCAGCGCGCCGCCGCCAAGGCTGCAGCGGACGCCAAGGCTGCCGAAGAAAAACGCCAGCGCCTGGCCGCCGCGCGCGCCAAGGCGGAAGCCCGTGCCCAGGCTGAACGCGAGCGTATCGCCAGGGAACAACAGAACAAGAGCGGCAAGATCAAGCCGCAAACGCCGGCACCAGCACCAGTCCCGGCGCCGGCCGTCAAGCTCGATCCGATCGATAACGATGAACCGCCGCAGGTGGCCAAGGTGGAGTCCAAGCCCGAGCCGGTACCGGCGAAGCCGGAACCGGCCGCGCCACGCGCGAGTTTGGGGCCGGCCGCGCCCGATGGCGCCTTTGCCAGCCTGAAAGGCAAGCTGGGCGCGCCGCTGGCGGGCAAGGTCGAAGTGCGTTTCGGCAGCAAGCGCGGCGATGGACCTGCCTGGAAAGGTATGTTCATCCGCGCAGGCGAAGGCACCGACGTGCACGCCATCGCGGCGGGCAGGGTAGTGTTTTCCGCCTGGCTGCGTGGCTTCGGCAACCTGATCATCGTTGATCATGGCGGCCAGTATATGAGTATTTATGGCAATAACCAGTCCTTGCTGAAACGCGTCGGCGACGCCGTCAAGGCGGGCGACGCCATCTCTACCGCGGGCAACAGCGGCGGCAACGAGGAATCAGGGCTATACTTTGAGTTGCGTTATCAGGGCCGCGCCTTCGACCCTGCAGGCTGGGTCAGGTTTTAAGGTGAAATTTTAATTTCCTGCCATCGTTGCAGGATTGTGACTGCATCGTATTTGTAGATTGCGAAGAAGACATGGGCATCAAAGTAAAACATATCGGCCTGATAGGTTTGGGCGTATTGGCCGGTATCGGCGCAACGATGCAGTTTCCAGCCATTGCGCAGAAAGTCGCCAATGCCCCGCTGCCGCTCGATGAGCTGCGCCAGTTGTCCGATGTCTTTGGCCTCATCAAGACTGATTATGTCGAGAAAGTCGATGACAAGAAGCTGCTGACGGAAGCCATTTCCGGCATGGTGTCCTCGCTGGACCCGCATTCTGTGTATCTCGACAAGGATGCCTTCAAGGAACTGCGCGATAGCGTGCAAGGCAAGTTTGTCGGCATCGGCATCGAAGTGAGCATGGAAGACGGCTATGTGAAAGTCGTCTCGCCGATCGAGGATAGCCCCGCCGCCAAGGCCGGTATCCTGGCCGGCGACCTGATTACCCGTCTCGACAATGTGCCGCTGAAAGGCTTGCAACTCGATGAGGTGATCAAGAAGATGCGCGGCCAGCCGCACAGCAAGCTGGCGCTGACGATTTCGCGCAAGGGCGAAGACAAACCATTGGTGTTCCCCATCGTGCGCGAAGAAATCCGCGTGCAAAGCGTGAAGGCCAAGATGATCGCACCCGGCTATGGCTGGTTGCGCATCGCCCAGTTCCAGGACCCGACCGTGGGCGACATGGTCAAGAAAATCAATGCCCTGTACGCGCAAGACCCCAAGCTCAAGGGCCTGGTGCTGGACTTGCGCAACGATCCGGGCGGCGTGGTGCCGGGCGCCATCGGCGTGGCGACCGCTTTCTTGCCCGGCAACTCCGTGATCGTTTCGACCAAGGGGCAGCTGCCGGAATCGCAGCAAGTGTTCTATGGCCGGCGCGAATTCTATGCAGCGCCCGACAGCAAGACCGATCCGCTGGCCAAGCTGCCGGCCGCGCTGAAAACCGTGCCGCTGGTGGTGCTGGTCAACGCCGGTTCGGCTTCGGCTTCGGAAATCGTCGCCGGCGCCTTGCAGGATTACAAGCGCGCCACCGTAATCGGCACGCAAACGTTCGGCAAGGGTTCCGTGCAAACCCTGCGCCAGCTGACTGCCGACACCGCCGTCAAGCTGACCACGGCCAGGTATTACACGCCGAAGGGCCGGGCGATCCAGGCGCGCGGCATCGTGCCCGACATGCTGGTCGATGAAACGGCCGATGGCGATGGCTGGAACAGCTTGCGCGTGCGTGAAGCCGACCTGGACAAGCACCTGGCCAGCGACGATGGCAAGCCGGAAGCGGCCGGCCCGACCCTGGGCAGCGAGCAGCAGCAACTGGCCGAAGAGCAGCGCCTGCTCACGTCGGCGAAAAAGCGCAAGCCGCTCGAATACGGCGCCAAGGACGATTTCCAGCTGCAACAGGCGCTGAACCACTTCCAGGGCTTGCCGGTGCAACTGGCCAAGGCGGAGGTGAAAGTCGCTGACAAGCCTGAAGTCAAGGCTGACATCAAGGCCGACGATAAAAAGATTCCTGTGCAAAAACCGTAAGTTGCGGCCATGAACGACGCCCAGCTGCTGCGCTATTCGCGCCATATCCTCATCGATGAAATCGGCATCGAAGGCCAGCAAGCCTTGCTGGACGCGCATGTGCTGGTGATCGGCGCGGGTGGCCTGGGGTCTCCCGCCGCCATGTATCTGGCGTCCGCCGGCGTGGGCAAGCTGACCCTGGTCGATGACGATACGGTCGACCTCACCAATCTGCAGCGCCAGATCGCCCACACGACGGCGCGCGTGGGCCAGCCAAAAGTGCTGTCGGCGCGCGAAACTTTGCATAATATTAACCCCGATATCGTTATAACGGCCTTGCAGGAGCGCGTCGACGAGATGCGCCTTGCCGAACTGGTCTTGTCGGTCACGGTGGTGCTGGACTGTAGCGACAACTTTGCCACACGCCATGCCGTCAACCGCGTGTGCGTGGCGCAGCAGGTGCCGCTGGTGTCGGGCGCCGTGATCCGCTTCGATGGCCAGGTCAGCGTATTTGACCCGCGCACGGGCACGCAACCCTGTTATTGCTGTCTGTTTCCGCAAGACCAGGTCTTCACGGACGAGGCCTGCTCGACCATGGGCGTGTTTGCGCCGCTGGTGGGGGTGGTGGGCGCGATGCAGGCGGCCGAAGCCCTGAAACTCATCATGGGCGTGGGCGAGTCGCTGGCGGGCCGGCTGCTGCTGCTCGACGGCTTGCGCATGGAATGGAGCAGCATGCGTGTGGCGCGCGATCCTGGCTGCGCTGTTTGCGGCCAAGACTGAACAGCCCGGCGTCCAAGCGCGGCAAGTGGTCTGGTCGGGCTGCTAGTTATCACAGAAAATTTTACCCATATGACAGGCTTTGTCATATTTCGGCTTTATACTCTGCACTCCACTGACCTACTTTTTTTCTTTCTTATGCAAAACGCAGCACACCGTTCGATACGCCAGCGCTTCGCGCGTGGCTTCACCCTGATTGAAATCATGGTCGTGGTAGTGATCATGGGTATCCTCGCTTCGCTGGTGGTGCCGAAACTGATCGCCCGCACGGGTGAATCGAAGGTAGCGGCGGCGAAAGTTGACATGGCGACCATCATGCAGGCGCTCAAACTGTACCGCCTCGATAACCAGCGCTACCCGACCACCGAGCAGGGCTTGCATGCACTGGTGGAAAAACCGACCTCTGGCCCGGCCGCGAATGGCTGGAAGGCGGGTGGCTATCTGGAAAAGATGCCGAAAGACCCGTGGGGTAATCCTTACCAGTACCTGTCGCCAGGCTTGAAGGGCGAAGTCGACATCATCTCGCTGGGCGCCGACGGCCAGCCTGGCGGTACCGGCGATGACGCCGATATCGGCTCGTGGGAACTGTAAGCTTTCCCGTTACATGTGCACCATGACCAGGCAGGGCGGGCATCGCCGGCGTAGCGGCGGCTTCACCCTGATCGAGCTGCTGGTGGTGATGGTCATCATCGGCGTCACCCTGGGCCTGGTGTCGCTGAACGCCATGCCGAATGGCCAGCAAGCCTTGCAAAAGGAAGCCGAACGCATCGCCCTGCTGCTGCAGCTGGCGCGCGATGAAGCCATCGTGCGCAGCCGGCAGGTGGCCTTCGAAGCCGATGAAAACCAGTACCGCTTCCTGGTCTTGAATGAAAAACTGTGGCAGCCCGTGACGCAGGACGATCTGCTGCGCGAACGCAGCTTTTCCAATACCCCCATGCTGCTCAGCGTGCAGCCATCGAATAGCGTGGCCCAGCCGCTGCGCATCATTTTCGGCCGCGAACCGGTCGACAAGCCCTTCGTGCTGACCCTGGCCAGCGGCGAGCGCAGCGTTGCCATCCGCGCCGACGGCATCGGTCATTTCACGGTCGAACAATGATTTCCTTTCCCCTCCATCGCCCAGGGCGGCCGCGTGGCCTGCAGTCTGGCTTCACCCTGCTTGAAGTGCTGGTCGCCCTGGTCATCGTCGGCACAGCACTGGGCGCGTCGTTGCGCGCCGTCGGCAGCCTGACGCAGAACAGCGATGGCTTGCGCAGCGCCATGATGGCTACCTGGTCGGCGGAAAATCACCTGGTGCGCTTGCGCCTGGCGAAGACTTTTCCGCAGACGGGCAAGCGCACGGAAGACTGTCCGCAGGGCGATCTGAAACTGATTTGCGAGGAAGAAGTGGTCGCCACGCCGAATCCCCGCATCCGCCAGGTGCGGGTCAACGTCTATGACGCGCAATACCCGGCCCGGCGCATCGTGCGCCTGGTCCTGTTATCGTTTAACGACTGATGGCGCGCCGCACCTCCCCCGCCGCGGGTTTTACGCTGATCGAGCTGCTGGTGGCGATCGGCATCCTGGCCATGGTCGCCGTACTGGGCTGGCGTGGCCTGGACAGCATCGTGCGTTCGCGCGAAGTGCTGACCAGCCAGCTGGAACAGGCGCGTGGCATGCAGCTGGCATTTGCCCAGATGCAGAGCGATTGTGACCACCTGGCCGGCGCCGGCCCGAATAATAATTTGCTCAATGGCCGCACCAATCTGTCGGCCGACAATGACCGTTTGACCCTGGTGCGCCTGGCTGCCTCGGAGCAGGAGCCGCAGCAGCTGCAGGTAATCACCTACCGCCTGCGCGACGGCGTGCTGACGCGGCGCGAGTCGAACGGCACGCGCGACCTGGCCGTGCTCGACACCATGTGGCAGGCGGCGCGCGACGATACCGACACCAGCAGCGCCAACGTGCCCTTGATGCGCGGTGTCGACAGCATGGTGATGCGCGGCTTCAGCAATGGCGTCTGGAGCGTGCTGACGGCGGGCGCCACCGTGTCCACACAGGTGCCTGGCCTGGAAGTGACCCTGCAGATGCCGGGCCAGGAAGCGGGCCTGTCCAAAGTATTCTTGCTGGGACCAGGATGAGACCCGGGATGAAGCCATTTCACGTTCCAGCGCGCCAGCGCGGCGTGGCCGTCATCATGGCCTTGCTGCTGACGGCGCTGGCCATCACGGTGGTCGCCAGCCTGTTCTGGCAGCAGCAGGTGCAAGTGCGTTCGATGGAAAACCAGCGTTTGCGCCTGCAGACGCAATGGGCCATGCGCGGCATGGTCGACTTTGCCCGTTTCTGGCTGCGCCAGGACAATCCCTCGCTGACGGCGGCCGACGGCATCTGGGCCACGCCGATCGAGGAAGCGCGCCTCGACGATTATGTCGACCGCGAAAGGGTCGATACGGAAAAATTCGACGCCACCGTCTCGGGCCGTGCCTTCGATGCGCAGGCACGTTTTAATCTCACCAACCTGGCCAACGTCACGGGGGGCGTCAACCCGGGGCAGTTGCAGGCGTATCAGCGTTTGCTGGCTAACCTGCAGCTTGACAGCGGCCTGGCGCAGGCGACCGCCGATGCGGTGGTGCGTTCGCAGCCCAGGCCCAGCGCACTTCCTGATGGTGGCAATGATGGCAAAAACGCCAACGCCGCACCGGTGAGCTCGGGCGGCGATAGCGCGCCGGTGGCGTTTACGCAGATCGAGGATTTGCTGTCCGTGCCCGGCTACACCCCGCAAGTGATCGAGAAGCTGCGCGACTTCGTCATCGTGCTGCCGACCACCACGACCGTGAACGTCAATACCGCCTCGGCCGAAGTGCTGTCGGCCGTGACGTCGCTGTCGGTTTCCGAGGCCAGCGCCGTGACCTTGAGCAATCCGCGCAAAAAGTTTGTCGATAAAGATAATTTCAAGAATAATACCAATGCCAATTGGATCAACGGTGTAGATATCGATGTAAAAAGCAGCTATTTCCTGGCTGTCATCCGGGTGCGCCTGGACCGCGCGGCGCTCGATGCGCAGGCGCTGGTGTGGCGCCAGCCGAATCCGCAGCGCACTACCAGCCTGGTCTGGTTGCGGGAAAATTAAAACCTGAAAGCGAGTCCCTTTGACAACTCTGTATATCCGGCACCCGGCCAAAGCGTCCACTGACAGTGCCGCCGCCTGCCCCTTCGCGCTGGCCGGCGACGGCGGCGCCCTGCTGCAGCAGGGCAGTGCGCCGCTGGGCAACCTGGGGCAGTTGATTGCCGGCGCGAAGCAGGTGGTGCTGCTGCTGGCGGCGGCCGATGTGACCTTGCTGCGCCTGAAAACGCCGCCGCTGGCAGGCGCCCGTTTGCGCGCAGCCTTGCCTGGCCTGGTGGAAGAACATATTCTCGGCGACGCGCAAGACTGCGTGCTGGCCGCCGGCGTGGCCGATGCAGGCGGTCTGCGCACGGTGGCCGTGGTGCAGCGGGCCTGGATCGACGTCCTGGTGAAAGCCTTGCTGGCGCAGGGCGCGCACAAGGTGGCGGTGCTGCCATCGCAGCTGTGCCTGCCTTTGCAGGCCGGCGGCGTGACGGCGGCTTTGCAAACCGGTAGTCAAGGGCTGGAACTGGCCTTGCGCCAGGCGCCGCAAGAAGGCGTGGGCCTGATCCTGCCGGCCCAGCCGCAGCAAGCCTTGATGACGACGCGCGCCTTTGCCGGCGATGCGCCCCTGACGGTCTACGTGGCATCGGGCGACGTGGCGCACTACCAGGCGCTGGCGACCGGGATGGCTGGCGTGACGGTGGAAGCCGACCATTGGGCGCACTGGATCGCCGGTGCACAGGCGGCAGGCCTGGACCTGGCGCCGGCGCTGGGAGCTAGCGGCGGCGCGGCGCGCGACTGGCAGCGCTGGCGCTGGCCATTGCGCCTGGCGGCGCTGGCCGTGATCGTCAACCTGGTGGGATTGAATATCGAATGGTCGCGCCTGAAACGCGAGGCGGCCACCGTGACTACCTCGATGCAGCAGACTTTCAAGGCGGCATACCCGAATGAAGCGCCGGTGTACGGCATGGAAGCGGAGCAGATGCGGCGCAATATCGCCACCGCCAAGCTGCAAAGCGGGCAAGCCAGCATGGACGATTTCACCAGCCTGAGCGCGGCCTTGGGCGAGGCGCTGGGCGGCCTGGCCGGGCGCGGCGTGGTGGCCTCGCTGGAATACCGCGAGCGCAGCCTGATCGTCAAGCTGAAGCCCGATATGGTGGACGCCAGCGCCCAGGCGCAGGTACGCGAAGGCCTGGCCGCGCGCAAGCTGTCCTTGAATGAAACGGAGCCGGGGGTGTGGAAGATCACCCTGGCCACGGGAGCGAAAATATGAACGCCGTAGTCAACAAGGGTAGGGTGGCGCTGGCCGGCGGCCAGCAGGCGCTGCAAGTTTTCTGGAGCGAGCGCACGCCGCAAGAACGCAAGCTGCTGACGATCGGTGGTGTTGTCGCCGGCCTGGCGCTGGTGTATGCCGTCTTTTTCGACCCGGCCTGGAGCGGCCGCATCGCCTTGCAAGAAAAACTGCCCCAGCTGCGCCAGAATGCGGCCCAGCTGCAGGCGCTGGCGCTGGAAGCGGGCGACCTGGCGCGCCAGACGCCGGTGCAGGTGGCGCCGATGAGCAAAGAGATCCTCGACGCCTCCCTGAAGGCCAAGGGCTTGACGCCGCAATCGCTGTCGGTCACGGGAGAATACGTGCGGGTGCAGCTCAATGACGTGGCATTTTCGAATGTCATGCTGTGGCTGGACGGTTTGCGCCGTCAAGACCGCATCGCGGTGCAGGAAGCGAAGATCACGGCGCAGACCAAGGCTGGCCAGGTCGACGCCACCTTGACCTTGCACCAGAGCCCGGGCGCGGTGCGATGAAGCGCCTGCTGGTATGGCTGCTGGCCATCATCGTCAGCGTGGGCGCAACCCTGCTGGTATTTTTCCCTGCCGGCTGGGTGGCGAGTATCGTCGAGCAGCAGACTGGCGGGCGATTGACCCTGGGCGATGCGCAGGGTACTCTGTGGCGCGGCTCGGCGTTTATCGGCGGCGCGGCCAGTGCGAACGGCGCCGTGACGCCGCTGCTGCCAGGGCGCTTCAGCTGGCGCATCTCGCCTTCGGTGCTGTGGGGATCGGCCGACGTGGAACTGCAAAATCCCGAAGCCTTGTCGCAAACCGTGAATCTGCGCGGTGGCTGGTCGCACTGGCAGGTGAGCCCGGCGGCGCTGCTGCTGCCGGCCGATGGTTTGGGTGGCCTGGGAGCGCCGCTCAATACGGTGGCGCCGACGGGCAGCATGCGCCTGTCGTGGACCACTTTGCAGCTGGCTTTGGCGCAGCGACAGTTTTCGGCGGTCGGCCGCACCACCTTGCAGATGACGGACATGGCGTCGCGCCTGTCGTCGCTGCGTCCGCTGGGCAGTTATGAACTCGATTTTGATTGGCAGGGGCAGCAGGCGTCATTGACCCTGCGCTCCATCAAGGGACCGCTGCTGCTCGATGGCAGCGGCAGCCTGAATCAGGGGCATATGCAGTTTTCCGGTCAGGCCCAGGCCGCAGCAGGATATGAAGAGACCTTGGCGAGTTTGTTGAATTTGCTGGGACAGCGCCGTAGCAATAGCGAAAAAAACATCATCGCCTTAGAGTTTAGACAATGAAAAAACCATCTGTGAGCCCAAACAAATCCTCCTTTTCGCTGCGCCGCCTTTCCGCCGCCGCTCTCTTGTGCTGTTCGGTGGCTGGCATGCCGGCGCCTGCCTGGTCTGCGCCCGGCGATGAAGCCGCGCTCAATTTCGTCGGCGCCGATATCGAATCGGTGATCAAGGCGGTGGGCCATTACACCAATATCAATTTCGTCATCGATCCCCGCGTCAAGGGCACGATCACGCTGGTGTCGGAAAAATCGATCACCAAGACCCAGGCGTTCGGCCTGCTCGCTTCCGCGCTGCGCCTGCAAGGCTACGCGGTGGTCTCGGGCGACGGCTACGCCAAGGTGGTGCCGGAAGCAGACGCCAAGCTGCAATCGGTGCCGACCCAGGTAGGCGGCGGCGCCAGCCAGGTCAAGGGCGACCAGATCGCCACCCAGGTGTTTTACCTGAGCTATGAATCGTCGGCCAACCTGCTGGCCGTGCTGCGCCCGCTGATTTCACCGAATAACACCATCAACGCCAACCCCGGCAACAACTCGCTGGTGATCACCGACTACGCCGATAACCTCAAGCGGCTGGCGAAGATTATCGCCGCGCTCGACGTGCCGGCCTCGACCGACTTGGACGTGATCCCCGTGCGTTACGCGATCGCCTCGGACCTGGCCTCGATGGTCAACAAACTGATGGAAGGCAGCGGCGGCGCCGCGGCAGGCGCCGATGCGGGCAAGGTTTCGGTACTGGCCGACCCGCGCACCAATTCACTGGTGCTGCGTGCGCCATCGGTGGCGCGCGCCAACCTGGCCAAGTCGCTGATTTCGAAACTCGACCAGCCCACCACGCAGCTGGGCAATGTGCACGTGGTGTACCTGAAGAATGCCGACGCCACCAAGCTGGCGCAAACCCTGCGCTCGGTGGTGACGTCCGACGGCACGGCCGCTGGCGGCCAGCAAAACAACGCCGGCAACCTGAATAATCAGGGTCTCAACAACCAGGGCATCAACAACAACAGCAACAGCGGCGGCATCAACAGCAGTAGTGGCCTGGGCGGCAATACGCAAAACGGCACCTCGGGCGGCGCTTCGCTGAACAACGGGCCGCAGCAGCTGTCGTCGGGCGGCGCGGCCGGTTTCATCCAGGCCGACGCCTCGACCAACACGCTGATCCTGACTTGCAACGAAGCCGTCTACCGCAACCTGCGCGCCGTGATCGACCAGCTCGACGTGCGCCGCGCCCAGGTCTACATCGAAGCGCTGATCGTCGAAGTGACGTCGGCCAAGGCGTCCGAATTCGGCGTGCAGTGGGCCGGCCTGTCGGGCAACAGCAACAGCAATTACCGTGTGGGCGTGCTGCAATCGTTCGCTGGCGGCACCAGCAACAATATCGGCGCCATCGCCACCGGCAAGGGCGCCGTCCTGCCGACGGACGGCCTGAACGTGGGCATTTTCAAGCAGATCAATGGTGCGCTGGGCCTGGGCGCCGTGGCCCATGCGCTGGAATCGGATGGCAACGCCAACATCCTGTCGACGCCTAACCTGATCACCCTGGACAATGAACTGGCGACCATCAAGGTAGGCCAGAACGTGCCTATCCTGACGGGCCAGTACACCAGCACGGCGGGCACCAACTCGAACCCGTTCCAGACCATCGACCGCAAGGACGTGGGCTTGACCCTGAAGGTGCGTCCGCAGATTTCCGAAGGCGGCACCATCAAGATGAGCATTTACCATGAGACTTCCAGCGTGGATAAATCGACGGCGTCGGCCGTCAGCGGTATCACCATCAACAACCGCGTGATTGAAAACAGCGTGCTGGCCGACGATGGACAGATCATCGTGCTCGGTGGCCTGATCGAAGACAGCACCAGCGACAATGCCGAGAAAGTGCGCGGCCTGGGCGATATTCCCGTGCTGGGCAACCTGTTCAAATACCAGACGCGTTCGCGTACGAAAACGAACCTGATGATCTTCCTGCGTCCGGTCATTGTGCGCAGCAAGGAGCAGAGCGGCAGCCTGGCGTCGGACCGCTACGACTACATGCGCGCGGCTGAAGAAATGGCCGTGCCGGCCACGGGCAATCTGATGCTGAAAGACCTGGGCACTCCCGTGCTGCCAGCCTTGCAGAATGGCCAGCCGGTCGGTGGCGGCATGGTTTCGCGTCCGGTACCGCCAGCACCGGCGCCACTGGGCGCGCCAGGCAACGCGGTCACGCCGGCCGCCGAAGCCCAACCGCAGTTGCAACCGCAGCCGCAGAACTGATCGCCGACATGAGTAATCTTTTACCTTACGCCTACGCCCGCGATTTCAGCTTGCTGGCCCGGCCCGGCGCGCAGGAAGGCGATGCGGTCGAAGTGCTGGTGGCTGCCGCCACCGCGCCAGCCGCGATTGCCGAAGTGTCGCGCCGTTTCGGCCAGATCCAGCTGACGGTCTTGCCGCGCGGTGAACTCGATGCGGCCATTGCCAGCGCCTACGCGGGCGGCGGCGGCGACGCGTCGCAGATGGCCGATGAATTCGACGCCGACCTGGACCTGACCAAGCTGCTGCAAGATGTGCCGGCCATCGAGGATTTGCTCGAATCGTCCGACGACGCGCCCGTGATCCGCATGATCAATGCATTGTTGACGCAGGCGCTGCGCGAAGGCGCATCCGATATCCATATCGAACCGTTCGAGCAGACGTCGGTCGTGCGTTTTCGCATCGACGGCAGCCTGCGCGACGTGGTGCGCCCGCGCAAGGCCATCCACGGTTCGCTCATTTCGCGTATCAAGATCATGGCGCAGCTCGATATCGCTGAAAAACGCTTGCCGCAGGACGGCCGCATCACCCTGCGCGTGGGCGGCAAACCGGTCGACGTGCGCGTCTCGACCCTGCCGACCGGCCATGGCGAGCGTGCCGTGCTGCGTCTGCTGGACAAGGAAGCGGGCCGCCTCGACCTGCAGCACCTGGGCATGAGCGCGCCGATGCTGAAACAGTTCGATGGTTTGATCACGCAGCCGCACGGCATCGTGCTGGTGACGGGGCCGACCGGTTCGGGCAAGACGACGACCCTGTATGCGGCCCTGTCGATGCTGAACGCCACCACCACCAATATCCTGACGGTGGAAGACCCGATCGAATATGACCTGGCTGGCGTGGGCCAGACGCAGGTCAATTCGCGTATCGACATGACGTTTGCGAAAGCGCTGCGGGCGATCCTGCGGCAAGACCCGGACGTGATCATGATCGGCGAGATCCGCGACCTGGAAACGGCGCAGATCGCCGTGCAGGCTTCGCTGACGGGCCACTTGGTGCTGGCAACCCTGCATACCAACGACGCTTCGGCGGCCGTGACGCGTTTGCTCGACATGGGTATCGAGCCGTTCCTGCTGTCGTCGTCCCTGCTCGGCGTGCTGGCGCAGCGCCTGGTGCGCAAGCTGTGCGGCTCCTGTAAAACTTTCGATAGCCAGAGCGGATATTGGCAGGCGGTTGGCTGCGAACAGTGCGGCCACACGGGCTACCAGGGGCGGGTCGGCGTGTATGAATTGCTGCGCACGACCGAACAGATACGCGCACAGATCCACAACCGTGCTTCGGAAGCGGAAGTGCGCACCGTGGCCCTGCAGGACGGCATGACGGGCATGCGCGAAGACGGCGAGCGCTGGCTGCGCGATGGCACGACGACGCAAGCCGAACTGCTGCGCGTGACCAAAGACTAGGCCCGCTACCATGCCCGCATTCCGTTATGAAGCCGTCGACGCGCAAGGCGCCACCCGCAAGGGCGTGCTCAATGCCGACAGTCCCCGTTCCGCGCGCGCCGAGCTGCGCCTGCAAGGCCTGGTGCCACTGGCTGTCGACCTGATCGCTGCCCAGGTCGATGCGGCTGGCGTTACCAGGCGGCGCGGTTTCGGCGAGCGCCTGACCACTACCGAACTGGCGTTGTTTACGCGCCAGCTGGCCAGCTTGCTGGAAGCGGGCCTGCCGCTGGAACAGGCGTTTTCCGCTCTGCTGGAGCAGGCAGAACGCCCGTACCTGCGCGACCTGATCGCCTCGATACGTTCCGAAGTGATCGGTGGCGCCGCGTTTTCCGACGTGCTGTCGCGCCACCCGCGCGACTTCGCCGAAATTTACCGCGCGCTGGTGGCATCGGGCGAGCAGATCGGCCATCTGTCGCGCGTGCTGTCGCGCCTGGCCGATTACATCGAACGGCGCAATGCGCTGGTGCAGAAGGTCAAACTGGCCTTTACCTATCCTGCCATCGTCACGGTGGTGGCGTTTTCCATCGTGATTTTCCTGCTCACCTATGTGGTGCCGCAGATCGTTTCCGTATTCGCCAATACCAAGCAAAAGCTGCCGGTGCTGACCGTGATCATGCTGGCGCTGTCCGACTTTGTGCGCCATTACGGCATCATCGTGGCCATCGCCCTGATCGGCGCCTGGGTGACCTGGCGGCGCGCACTGCAGCAGCCGGCGTTGAAGCGGCGCTGGCATACCTGGCTGCTGACGGCTCCCTTGTACGGCAAGTTCGAGCGCAGCCTGAACACGGCCCGTTTCGCCAGCACGCTGGCCATTACTACGGGTTCCGGCGTGCCGATTTTGCGCGCGCTCGACACCAGCCGCGACACGCTGACCAATGTAGCGATGCAGGAACTGGTGGAAGAGGCCAGCAGCGCCGTGCGCGAAGGCGTCAGCCTGGCGCGTGCGCTGTCGGCGCAAAAGCATTTCCCGCCGATGCTGATCCACATGATACGCGCCGGTGAAATCACCGGTGAACTGCCGGCCATGCTGGACCGGGCCGCCAGCGCGCAGGAGCAGGACCTGGAGCGCCGCACGCTGACGATCGCCGGCTTGCTCGAACCGGTGCTGATCCTGGCGATGGGCGTGGTGGTGCTGCTGATCGTGCTGGCCGTGCTGATGCCGATTATCGAGATCAACCAGCTGGTACGCTAACAAGAATTCAAGGAAGCCATGAAGCGTTTGCCTCAATTAACAAGTCTGATCGCCGTCGTGGCGCTGTCCGTGTCGCTGGCCTATTGGGCCATGCAGCTGTTCAAGGCGCCGCAGCGCCCGATCAATCCACCGGCCGTACCGGTGGTGCAGGATGCCAGCGTGGAAGCCGGCGCGTCGCTGTTCGGCGGCCAGGTCAGCGTGGCCAGCGTCAGCAATTATCAGTTGCGCGGCGTGGTCGCCGCCGGCAATGGCCGCGGCAGCGTGGCCATCATCGCTACAGATGGCAAACCATCGGTGGCCTTGCCGGCCGGCGCGGAAGTGGCGCCTGGCGTGACGGTCAAGGAAGTGCAGCCACGCTATGTGGTTCTACTCGATGGCGGCGTGAGCAAACGCCTGGAGCTGGTTGCCGACGACAAGGCGCTGTCGCTGCCGGGCGCCGTGGGACCGGTGCCCATGCCGGCGCCACAGCAGCCGGCGCCCAGCCTGGTGCCGCCACCGATGCCAGCCGAAGCGCAGCACCGTCCGGGTGGTGTGCTGATGCCGGCGGCGGGTGTCGTGGTGTCGCAGCCGCAGCCACAACCGGGCACGCCACCGACGAATTGACGATCGCAGCGATGCATCATACCGACGGCTGCCGTTCCGCCGTCGCCACAGGAGTTTCTATGTTCTTGATCCGCGCCCTGCTGGTGGGCTGCGTGGCGACACTGTGCGCCTTGCCAGCCTTCGCCGCCACGCCAGCCACTCTGACCACTGCAGCCACCCAGGCGGCCACGCCGCCTGAGCCGACGAACGCCGCTGTCGCCACTTCCGCTGCGCCGGCCCGGCCCCGCATCGCGCTGGTCTTGTCTGGCGGCGGTGCACGCGGCTTCGCCCATATCGGCGTGTTGAAAGTATTGCAAGAATTGCATGTCCCTATCGATATGGTGGTTGGTACCAGCATGGGCGGCGTGGTGGGCGGCGCGTATGCCGCCGGCGCTTCCGTGGCGGATCTGGAAAAAATGGCGCGTGAAACCAACTGGGACCGCGTGCTGGCGGACCGGCCGGCGCGCGATGATCTGATATTCCGCCGCCGCGAAGAAGACTTGCTGCTGCCGTCGCGCATCGAGTTCGGCGTCAGCCGCAATGGCATTTCCACGCCGCCGGCCGCGGCCAGCAATGCGGCGCTGGAAATGGCCTTGAACCGCTTGCTGCCCGCTGGCATGCGCGACCGGCCTGCCAGCCAGTTGCCCGTGCCTTTCCGCTCGGTGGCGTCGGATCTGGTCAACGGCGAGCTGGTGGAACTGGTCGACACGCCGTTGTTCCTGTCGATGCGCGCCTCCCTGGCGGTGCCCGGTGTCTTTGCACCGGTGCGCGTGAATAACCGCCTGGTGGTCGATGGTGGCCTGGTACGCAATCTGCCGGTCGACATGGCGCGGGCCATGGGGGCCGATATCATCATCGCCGTCAACGTGGGCACGCCGCTGGCGCCGGAAAAAGAGCTGGGCAGCGCCATCGGCGTGGCGCAGCAGATGCTGCAAATCCTCACGGAGCAGAATGTGCAGCGCTCGATCAAGGAGCTGCATCCGCAGGATATCCTGGTGGCGCCTGATCTGGCCGGTGTGAGTTTTCTCGACTTCCAGAATTACGGACGCGCCATGCGCGCCGGCGAGCAGGCGGCGCAGGCGCTGGCCGCGCGCCTGGCGCCGCTGGCGCTGCCGCCGGAACAGTATGCGGCCAGGGAGCAGTTGCGCCTGGCGGCGCCGGCCCTGCTCGATGTAGCGCTGCCGCTGACCCGTTTGACGGTGGAAAGTGAAGGCCAGATCAATCCGCGCATCCTCGAGGCGCAATCTGGGCTGGTCGAAGGGCAGCTGGTGAGCCAGGAAGACGTGCTCAAGGCGGCCAGCAAGCTGTATGGCCGCGGCGACGTGGCGCGCGTGGAGTCGGAAGTGGTCGATGCGGGCGAGCAGCGCGAGGTGACCCTGAAAGCGACGGAAGCGCCGTGGGCCAGCAACCGCCTGCGCGTGGGCCTGGAACTGGCCAGCGATTTCAATGACAAGAATACCTTTGCCATCAAGCTGATGCATGTGCGCTCCAACCTGAACGACTGGGGCGGCGAGCTGCGCACCCTGGTGCAGATCGGCAGCGATCGTAATCTGGCGTTTCAGTATTTCCAGCCGCTGGGCGCTGGCAGCCCGTGGTATGTGGCGCCGACCATCCAGTACAACTCTTCCTCGCTCGACTTGTTCGACAAGGGCCGGCGTACTGCACGCATGGCGTACAGCGGCCAGGGCGGCCTCCTGGCGCTGGGCCGCCAGTTCGGCTATTGGGGCGATTTGCAGATAGGCGTGGCGCGCAGCGAGAGTAAGGCCAATGTGTCGATACCGGCTGACCTGGCCGTGCCTGAAGTGCGTGCGCTCGGTACCACCAAGTTCGTCAAGTTCCGCGCCGATACGCTCGACGAGCCGGGCTTCCCCACGCGCGGCATGCTGTTTGATGCCACCTGGACGCAGTCGTCGACCACGGGATCTGCCGAAAAAGCGCTCGGGCAGTCGTCGGTCTCCGCCATGAAGGCGCTGGGCAGTGGTAACTGGGCAGGTCATATCTATGGCGAATGGGCGCGTGCGCAGCGCGGTGAAGCGCCACTCAGCCTGGGCGGCTTCCTGCGCTTGTCCGGCACACCTTCCGATTCGGTCACGGGCCGCAGCATTGCGCTGGCACGCTTTGTCATGGCGCGCCGTATCGGCTCCCTGCCCACTACGTTTGGCGGCGCCGTGCGGGCTGGCTTTTCGGTGGAGATGGGCGGTGGTTTTGATCAGAGCGAACCGCTGCGGCGCAGCGTCTTCACGCAGGCGTCCAGCGTGTTCCTGGCCGTCGACACGCGCTTTGGCCCTGCCTATCTGGCGACCGGCTCCAGCAAGGGCAACACGGGCACCGTTTACCTGTTCCTGGGTCCCGTCTGGTAAGGCGGCGTGGCCGGCGTGCCGGCTGGCGCGCTGCGGCGCAGGGCTGTGAAGGCGGCAAATTCCCATGAGCGGAAACCCAGCAGCAGGGTAAATCCATCGCGCTCGGCCGGCGCCAAACGCCGGTCGCTCTGGTGCAGCCGCGCCAGTTCTTCGGCCAGCTGGCGGATCTTTTGCACCATCTCCTGCGCGCTGGGCAGGCACAAACGGGCCGGGATGCACATCAGGGTTTCACCGGCGCCATCGAAATGGCCGCTGAAATAATCGGCCACCACGTGTTCGCGGAAGTACTGCTGCACGGGACCGTCGGCCAGCCAGTGAAAGGCGTTCGAAACGCGCAGGCTGTAGCGGTTCAGCGGCTTGAGTTCGATCAGGCCCAGGCGGTCCAGTTCCGCCAGATAGCCGATGCATTCGGCTTCGCTCAGCGCATAGGTTTCCACCACTTGTTCCAGGTTCCAGTGCCCCAGGCAGCAGATCGCCACCAGCAGCAGGCGCGGGTGGGCGATCAATGACTTTTCCTGCACCAGGGTGAGCGTGTCGGCATGCGGCGTGATGTCGGCCGCGCCGCGCAGCACATCTTCCATGGCGATGCCGGCTGCCTTGCAGATCAGGGCCAGGCGCGATAGCGACATGTCGTGCTGGCCGAACATGCGCTTGACGCTCGATTCGCTCATGTCGATGCGCTCGGCCAGCACCTTGTAGGTGATGCCGGCGGCGCGCAGCTGGGTGCGCAGCACGCGTAAAACCAGTTCGGGTGAACTCATGGAGCTTCTTTCATGGATGTCTGTCTTGCAAATCTGGTCGTGGATTACGGTACTAAATGTAGCCTCTAAAGGAACTTTGCACAAGCAGGTAGTACTTTTTTGCAAAACAGCAGACACTGCATCTGCTCGCCCGCATAGCGCGCAAGCACCAGGAAATCCCATCACTTGTAGAGGTTATTCATGTCACCACAACACATCATTCCAGCAGCGATGCTGGCGCTCGCCACCTTCGCTCCTTTTCACGCTTCGGCGGCAGACACCAACGCCAATCCTGGCGCCAACCCGGGTCCAGTGTATGCAGGTGCCAGCTACGGCTTCCGTGCCAGCACCGGCCTCGATTGCGCGCCAGGCCAGCAAAACTGCGACAAGAGCAGCAAGCGTAACGGCAAGGCCTACGTGGGTTACAGTTTCGACGCACTGCCCTTTCAGGGCGGCGTTGCCGTGCCTGCGATTGAACTGGTGGGCTACACCAGCGGCAGCGTCACATCGGGTTTCGATACCGGGGCGGGAAAAGTCGCGGGCCGCGGCAAGTTCAACGGCGCCGGCGTACAAGGCGTGCTCGGCTACCAGTTCGACGCGTTTACCTTGAGCGGTCGCGCCGGTCTGGCTTACACGCAGGGCAAGGTCGATTACGCCACAGGCGGGTCGGACAAGGAGAACAAGGCGGGACTGATGTATGGTCTCGGCGCGGCTTATGCGCTGAACAAGAACTGGTCGCTGCACCTCGACTGGGACCGCGTACCGGTGAAGTACAGCGGCAGCCAGAAAACCAAAGCTGACATGTTTTCGCTCGGCGCGTCTTACCGCTTTTAAGTTTCCACTTTCAGCAGCAGTTTCGCCAGCAAGCGTTTTTCTTGCTGGCGCTGGCCTGATACGGTTTTGACATGCGCCCCGGCCGCGCGCTGCTTGGCGGCGGCGGCAACCGGGTTGCGCGGCTTTTGCGAAGGTTCGACGCGGAACTGCATTTTCTGCCGCGTCGCCAGGGCCTTGTTTGCCACCGTTTCCTCCTTTGCCGTGATTACAGCACGCAGTTACAACACGTAGCGCGACAGGTCCTCGTTGACCGACAGCGCCTCCAGGCGCTGGTTCACGTACGCGGCATCGATCACCAGCAGGTTTTCGCTGCTGCTACTGCCTTCGCTGGCCGTAAACGACACTTCTTCCAGCAGCTTTTCCATCACCGTATGCAAACGGCGCGCGCCGATGTTTTCCGTGCGCTCGTTGACCGAGTAGGCGATTTCAGCCAGGCGCGTGATGCCTTCCGGCGCAAATTGCAGCTTCAGGTTTTCGGTCGCCAGCAAGGCTTCGTACTGCATCGTCAGGCAGGCGTCGGTGCTGGTCAGGATGCGCTCGAAATCGGAGATCGACAGCGATTCCAGCTCCACGCGGATCGGGAAGCGGCCTTGCAATTCCGGGATCAGGTCGGACGGTTTGGACAAGTGGAAGGCGCCCGAGGCGATGAACAGGATATGGTCCGTACGTATCATGCCGTACTTGGTGTTCACCGTCGTGCCTTCGACCAGCGGCAGCAGGTCGCGCTGCACGCCGGCGCGCGAGATGTCGGCGCCACCCGATTCCGAGCGCGAAGCGATCTTGTCGATCTCGTCCAGGAAAACGATGCCGTTCTGCTCCACGTTCTGGATGGCCTTTTGTTTCAGCTCGTCTTCGTTGACCAGCTTGGCCGCTTCTTCCTCGACCAGCAGTTTCAACGCCTCCTTGATCTTGACCTTGCGCGCCTTCTTGCGTGCCTGGCCCGCGCCCGAAAACATGGACTTGATCTGCTCCGTCATTTCTTCCATGCCAGGCGGCGCCATGATTTCCATTTGCGGGCCCGCTTCGGCCAGTTCGATCTCGATTTCCTTGTCGTCCAGCTCGCCCTGGCGCAAACGCTTGCGGAAAGTCTGGCGCGTGCTGTCGCCGCTGCCCGTGTCCACGGCTGCTGCCGAATTTGGCGTAAAGCCGAAGTCGCGCGCTGGCGGCACCAGGATGTCGATGATGCGGTCTTCCGCGGCATCTTCGGCGCGCACGCGCACTTTCTTCATTTCCGAGGCGCGCGTCTGCTTGATGCCGATGTCGATCAGGTCGCGGATGATGGTGTCCACGTCGCGGCCCACATAACCGACTTCCGTGAATTTGGTCGCTTCGATCTTGATGAAGGGCGCGTCGGCCAGCTTGGCCAGGCGGCGCGCGATTTCAGTCTTGCCGACGCCCGTCGGGCCGATCATCAGGATATTTTTAGGCGTGATTTCATGGCGCAGCGGCTCGGCCACCTGCTGGCGGCGCCAGCGGTTGCGCAAGGCGATGGCGACGGCGCGTTTGGCCTTGCCTTGTCCCACCACATGCTTGTCGAGTTCAGCGACGATTTCCAATGGGGTCATGTTCATGATCATATTCTGCTCGGCTTTCGTACTTAATCTAACGTTTCGATGATGTGCGACATGTTGGTATAAATGCAGAGTTCAGCGGCGATGGTCAGCGATTTCTTGATCACTTCGGCCGGCGGCAAGTCTGTATTTTCCTGCAGCGCCTTGGCGGCCGATTGCGCGTAGCTACCGCCCGAACCGATGGCGCCGATGCCGTCTTCCGGCTCCAGCACATCCCCATTGCCCGTGATGACCAGGGTCGATTCGCTGTCTGCCACCAGCAGCATCGCTTCCAGTCGGCGCAGCACGCGGTCGGTGCGCCAGTCCTTGGCCAGTTCCACCGAAGCGCGCAGCAAATTGCCCTGGTGTTTTTCCAGCTTGCCCTCAAAGCGGTCGAGCAGGGTAAACGCGTCGGCGGTGCCGCCGGCGAAACCTACCAGGACTTTACCTTGATACAACTTGCGTACCTTGCGGGCCGTGCCCTTCATGACGATATTGCCCAGTGTTACCTGGCCGTCGCCGCCCAGGGCGACTTGCTTGCCGCGCCGTACGCAGAGGATGGTGGTGCCGTGAAATTGTTCCATATTGACCTCAAAAGTTCGTGCAAAGCCGTGCGATTGCGCACCGATTGTTCAAAAATGGGGATGGAAAAGGCAATTGCAAGCCAGATTCAGGATAGATGTGCTTGTTCCAGTGTAGCTAGGTCTGGACGAAAAAAAAGCATGCAAGGATATTTGCATGCTTTTTCAAGGATGGCCCCCAAGGGCCGGGCGATCAGTCGCCGTACAGTTTTTGCTTCAGTTCGCGCCGTTGCTGGGCCTCCAGCGACAGGGTGGCGGTTGGACGGGCGATCAGGCGGGGAATGCCGATAGGCTCGCCCGTTTCTTCACACCAGCCGTAATCGCCGGCATCGATGCTGGCGATCGATTGCTGAACTTTTTTCAGCAGTTTGCGTTCGCGGTCGCGCGTGCGCAGTTCCAGCGCATGCTCTTCCTCGATCGTGGCGCGGTCGGCCGGATCGGGTACCAGCACCGTTTCGCGCAAATGTTCGGTGGTTTCGCCTGCGTTTTTCAGCAAGTCTTTTTCGAGCTGTTGCAGGCGCGCCTTGAAGAATGCCAGCTGGGCTGCATTCATGTAGTCGTCCTCGCTCATGGCGCGAATTTGCTCTTCGCTGATGAGAGGGATCTCTTGGTTGGCGGCCGGGGTCGATTTATTAGTTTTGGTCATAACTTCGCTTACCTTCGATACGACAGAGTTTTCAAATTGATCAGTTACTGCGGCGATGCCGAGCAACTGTACAGGTTCCGCTTGGCATTGCTGTCCGGCTGTACTGCTTGCGACCTAGGCTTGCCGGCAGACTGCTGTCCGGCTGCATTTGCCATGTTGATAACTTTTTACCGCTATATGCCAGTCTCGCTATTGCTTGCGTCGACCTGCGTAGTGGGGTGGAGCGATTTCATGCCTGGCATGCGGCCAGCGGCAGTTTGCCAGCATTTCATGACAGGTTAACGACAAGGGCCGTTTTCGTCGCTGATTTTGGCACGCTTTGCCGTATATTGCCATCCCGATTTGTTGACGAGCCGATCAGATATGGCCACTTGTTGGTTTATTCCAGCAAGTTCCAGCAAAATTCTCGTCAGACAGCGGGAAAGCGTGTTTTCTTTCCCTTTCCTATTTGCAACGGGCCTTTTGCAAAACCCGGCTAGTTTATACCAAACATTGTTCGAGTCCGCGAATAAAAATGTCTTTTGGTAGATTTTTGCCAATAAACACCATTTTGCTGCCGCGTACCTCGTCTTCGCCCCATTTGGCGCCCAGGTCGCTGCCCATCAGCTGGTGCACGCCCTGGAACACCACTTTGCGCTCGGCGCCCTGCATCAGCAGCACACCCTTGTAGCGCAGCATGCGGGGGCCATACACTTGTACCAGGCCGCCAAGGAACTCGTCGAGCTTGGCGCTGTCGAACGGCTGCGTACTCTTGAAAACAAAGGCGGCGATATCGTCGCTGTGCTGGGCATGGTGGTGATCGTGATGGCCGCAGTCAGTGGCGCAGGCGTCGCTGTGCTCATGGGCGTGCTCATGATCGTGTTTATGCTCGTGCGCATGGTCATGGTCATGGTTATGCACATGGGCGCTTTCGGTAGCCAGGAAATCCGGGTCCAGCTCCAGCTTTTCATTCAGGTTGAAACCACGGATATCGAGCACTTCGGCAATCGGTGCGCGGCCGAAATCCACCTTGCCGATCGGTGCGCGTGGATTGATGCGCTTCAGGCGGCGCGTCAGCGCAGCTACGTCATCTTCACTGACCAGGTCGGTTTTCGACAGCAGCAGCTTGTCGGCAAAGCCCACTTGCCGTTGCGCTTCTTCGTATTCGTCAAGTTGTTTCATGGCATGGCGTGCATCGACTACGGTAATGATCGCGTCGAGCATGTAATGGCTGCCCACTTCTTCATCGACAAAGAAAGTCTGCGCCACCGGACCGGGATTGGCCAGGCCCGTGGTTTCGATGACGATGCGGTCAAATGCCAGCAAGCCGGCGTCGCGCTTTTGCGCCAGCGCCGTCAGGGCCACGATCAGGTCGCCGCGCACGGTGCAGCAGATGCAGCCGTTATTCATTTCGATGATTTGCTCGCTGCTGTCTTGCACCAGGATTTCATTGTCGATATTTTCCTGGCCAAACTCATTTTCGATCACGGCGATACGCATGCCATGGTCTTCCTGCAATATGCGGTTGAGCAGGGTGGTTTTGCCGGCGCCCAGAAAACCGGTGAGGATGGTGGTTGGTATCAGTGCCATGAAGAGTGCCTATGCTGTGTGTCGGTGGTGTCGCCGTGCAAGCCGGCGAATCCGGACGATTATGCCGGAATTTTGCAAATGCTTGCAAACAGCCACTATCCGCTTGATATGGATCAGGCTGCGGGTTTGCTTATTTGAGCTTGGCCCGCGGGTGGGCCTGGTCGTACACCTGGGCCAGGTGCTGGAAATCGAGCGCCGTGTAGACCTGGGTCGAGGTGATGCTGGCATGGCCCAGCATTTCCTGCACGGCACGCAGGTCGCCCGACGATTGCAGCACGTGCGAGGCAAACGAGTGGCGCAGCACGTGCGGATGCACATTGGCAGGGATATCCGAACTGAGCGCGTGTGCTTTCAGGCGCAATTGCAGCACCCTGGGCGAGATGCGCGTGCCCCGCGTGCTCAGGAACAGGGCGGCGCTGCCATCCCTGGCAGGCGGGCGCACGGCCAGCCAGCTTGACAGGGCGACCAGGGCGGCCTTGCCGACGGGCACCTTGCGCATCTTGCTGCCCTTGCCGGTGACGATGACTTCGAAGCTGGCCATGTCGATCCAGCCCAGCGAGGCGGGCAGACCATTTTCCGCCTTGCAATAGTGTGTGTCGAGGCTGGTCAGTTCGGACACCCGCAGTCCGCTCGAATACAGCAGTTCGAACATGGCGCGGTTGCACAGCTGTTCCGGTTCCGGCTTGCCTTGCGGGTGGGTGGCGGGCGCCACCAGGCGCACGGCGTCGTCGACCGACAAGGCCTTGGGCAGGCTCTTGGCCCGCTTGGGGGCGCGGATGCCATCCACCGGGTTGGCGTCGAGCGCCGTTTCGCCGCTGAGCCAGGCAAAAAAGCCGCGCCACGACGACAGCTTGCGTGCGATCGAACGCGGGTCCAGCCCGCCTGCATGCAGCTTGGCCGTGTAGCGGCGCACTTCATTATGCGCCAGCGCGGTCCAGGCGATATCTGCGCTGAGCGTCAGCAGCTCGCGCAGGTCGCGTGCATAGGCGGCCACCGTGTGTGGCGACAGCTTGCGCTGCGTGGCCAGCTGCGCCAGGTAGGTCTCCAGCCATTCCGCCTTGCTGCGCGAGGCAAGCATATCAGTGCAGCTTGGCTGCCACCAGCGCATGCAGGGCAGCGCTGGCGGTGGCGCCGATATGCACCAGGAAATCGGTGCCCATGCTGGACGTGAAGCGTTCGCTGTCAGGTGAACCGAGCACCAGCAGGCCGAAGGTGTCGCCCGTGCCCGGCGTGCGCAGGGCGATCATGACGGTCGATTCCACCTTGTCTGCCTGCAGCCATTGCACCGCTTCAAAGTCGTGGTTGCTGCCGCAATACGGTGTTTGCAAGCCATTGGCGAACATGCGCACATCGGCCGTGATGTTCTGGCTATACCAGGCGTCGGCGTATTCGGGCGCCAGTTGCCACAGGCGCAGGCTGACATGGGGCACGCCGAAATTGCTTTGCAAGGCGTCGACCAGCACGCGCGGCATGGCGGCATCGTCGCGCACCTGCAGCATGGCCTGGTTCCAGCCGTGGAATTTGTTGGCAATCGCGCCATTTTCTTCGGCGACGCGGCTCAGCCTGGACATGCGCAGTTCCAGCGCCTTGTACTTGTCGCGCATCACTTCCATCTGCCGCTCCTGCAAGGAGATGGTACGGCCCGTCAGCGGACTGCTGAGTTTAACTTCACCGAGCAGGCTGGTGTGTTCTGCGAAGAAGTCCGGGTGCTCGCTCAGATACTGGGCGACGGTGCTTGAATCGAGTGTGGCAGTCATGGTTAGTGTCAGGAAGAAAGATGAACGCTTGATTCTAACCGAGAGTGCGCTGTGGACGGGGCAAAGTTGGCGCTGTTGCTTGTTGCCATGAAAAAAGCGGCATGGTAACCCATGCCGCTTTGTTTTCTGCGCTGCAAATGGCGCCCGCTTGGGCGCCCCTTGCCGGCATCAGAAGTTGTGGTGCACGCCGACGCCGATGTAGTTGGCCGAGCTGACGGTTTTCTTGTTCGAAATGTCTGCGTACAGATAGGTGCGTTTCGACAGGTTGTAATCGTAGCCCAGCGATGCCTGCTTGGTCTTGGTGACGCCATCCGGCGTTTTTTGACCGTAGCCAGCGCGGATCTTGCCCGGGCCCACGTCGTAGTTGGCGCCAACCAGCCACGCCTTGGTGTTGGTGTTGATGATCTTGAACTTATCGTCATTCTGATGCTGATACGAAGCCATCAGTTTCAGGCCCGAGTCCAGCGGGTTGACCGAGCCGCCGACCGACCACAGTTTTGCTTGCACGGCATTACGCTCGTAAGCGCCCATCAGGGCAAACAGCGGGTTGGTGTAGGTCACCGAAACCGAGTACGGATTCGAGCCGGCTTGCACGTTGGCTGCCAGGGCGTAGTTGCCGCTGGCATTCGTTGCCGATGGCGCTGCAAACGGTACGGCGATATTGCCGAGCGCTTCCTTGGACGCCACGGTGGCGTTGAACTGGAAGCCTGCGATGACCGGCGAGTTATAGAACACGGCGTTCGAGAAGCGGTTGCGCGAGTTGCCCGGTGGGCTCAGCGGATCGCTGGTGTAGCCGGCCACTTGCAGGTCGGTCTGGAAGCCGACTGGGGTTGGCATGCCCGACCATGGCTCAAAGTAGGTGCTCGTTTCCTGGAAGGCGGTCAAGCCACGGCCCAGACGCACGGTACCGAAGTCGCCTTGCAGGCCGACGCGGCTTTGGCCCTGGAAAAAGGGACGGGAATTGACACCCGACGTGTTTTCAATGGTGCCGGTATCGGGTTCGAAGCGGATTTCCAGTTGGAAAATTGCTTTCAAACCGCCGCCCAGATCTTCCGCACCCTTGAAGCCCAGTTTGTTGTTGTCGCGTTTCGTGACCTGGGCAGTGGTGCCAGTTGCCTTGGCGACGCCGGCATCGACCGTGCCGTAGATCTGGACGGACGACTGTGCCTGTGCGGCACCGGCGAATGCGCCGAAGAGGGCGAGAGCAACGAGTGATTTTTTCATGTCTTATTCCCTATGTAAAAGTGATTTCCGTCAGAGTCCCGAGCAGATTGGAACGCGGCAAATACTGCATTCCGATGAATGAACCTTAAGTGTTCAGCACGCCAGCCACATGGGATTGGTCAAATAGGCGTGAAAAGATTGGTGAAAATCACCATAAAGGCATTGCTCTGTTGTATTTTTGTAACGCTGCGGAAGGTGACGGAGCCAGCGTGTTCCCGCTGTAGTTGGCTGTTTTGCCATTGGTAAAATGATAGCAGCAAGAGGATGTGTCGGGCAGAAAATATTGCGCTAAATCAATTTTTTCGTCTCTTTTTGACGATTTCACAAGATGGGGACGTTACACTGTCGTAAGGACTGATCAATATGACATCGTTGTTTGGGTGCCAGACGCGAGCAGGCCGGGAGACACGCACATTATTAGAATCATTGACTCAATATCGAGAATCGATGGCAAATCGCGAAATACTAGGCTTGATCAAGGGGGCCCGCGCGGGCAATGTCAGCTGTCAGCTGGCACTGGGCAGGGTCTATCTGTTTGGCCAGGGCGTGCCGCAAAGTGTACCGACCGCCCTGCACTGGCTGGCGCGGGCGGCGCAGGAGCAGAGCGAGGAAGCTTGCCTGCTGATCGGCATGCACGTGCCGTTCGAGGTGGCCCTATCGTCGGCCAAGACTTTGATCCCCTATTATCAACAGGCATTTGACGCCGGGCTGGTGCAAGCGGGACTGGTGCTGGCCCAATTAGTGTTGGGAAATGCCAATGTTGATTGCGAGATCCTGCGGAGCAAGGCCAGGCAGGCGCTCGAAGCGGCAGTGCGTGCCGGTTTGCCCGATGCGCAATGGCTGCTTTCCCGCCAAGATGGCATGGCGAGCACGGCCGGGCAGGGGAGCGGCGAGGTCTGCGAGCTAGCCGGCGTGTATGGCGCACCGCTGTATGCCTGGCTGGAGCAGGCGTGGAGCAGCGGTGACCGCAGCGCGTATGTGTCGCGCGCCTTGCCGCTGGCGCGAGACTTGTTGCGGCGCCAGGCGGTGCAGGGTGCCTGCCGCATCACTCTGGCAGCACCGCAAGTGTTGCTGCTGTCGCGCTGTGCCCAGGCGCTGGCCCTGACGTGTGCGCCGGAAAGTTGGCAATGCTGCGAGCTGGCGGCCCATGGCGGCGACCGCACGGCACAGCTGGAACTGGGGCTGGGCTATGCGCGTATGGATGCGCAGGGCAGGCGGCTGGCCACGCGCAGTGGCACGGCCAATTTCAAGCGCGCCGTACGCTGGCTGACCCAGGCGGGCGAGCAGGGGCTGGCCGATGCCTGGTTCGTGCTGTCGCGCATTTATATCAAACCTGAATTTTCGCAACGTAATGTGCTGGAGGCGCAATCCTGCCTGGAGCGCGCGGCCGATCTGGGACATGCACCGGCCCAGCTCGAATGCGGTATGCATGCATGGCGTAACCGGCGTGAGGGAGGCAATAACGATGTGCGCGCCGCTTACTGGCTGTTGCAGGCACAGGCGCAGGGCTGCCTGGAAGCGGGGGCGGCGCTGGTCAAGATCGCCCCTTGCGGCGCCGTTGGCGAATGGGGCCAGGGCAGCGTAGCCTATAGCGGATCGCAGCAGCGTCAATGGCTTCAAAGCCAGCCCTTGCTGGCGGCACGGCTGGAACTGGCGCGCTGCTTTCATTTGTCGCGTGCGGAAGCGTTATTGCTCGATATCCATGCGGCTGATCACGGGCATTGCCTGCTGATCGATATCAGTGCCACGCACGGCCGTGGCAAACGGCGGCTGGTGCTGATCCGCACGGCGCAGGAACGCCATCTGCTCGACCGTGTCATGCGCGTGTTCGAACATGTCGATTGCGGTGTGGAAGGTCCGGAAGGCAATTATCGCCAGCGCCTGTACCGCTTGAAATGTTATCTGGCAGAGCTGGAAACACCGCTGGAACAGGCATTCCTGGCGGCATAGTCCTTGTTGCGATTACAGATCTATCGTGCCTTCAAATACTGTCACGGCCGGGCCCGTCATCAGCACGCTCTTGCCTTCGCCCTGCCAGGCGATCGACAGTTCGCCGCCGCGCGCGCTGATGCGCACGGGTGAGTCGAGCAGGCCACGGCGGATGCCGGCCACGGCGGCGGCGCAGGCGCCCGTGCCGCAGGCCAGCGTTTCGCCGGCGCCCCGTTCATACACGCGCAGTTTCACGTGCTGGCGATCCAGTACCTGCATATAGCCGGCGTTGACCCTGCGCGGAAAGCGCCGGTGGTGTTCGATCAGCGGGCCCGAGCTTTCCAGGTCTAGCCCATCGACATCATCGACCACTTGCACCGCATGCGGATTGCCCATCGAAACGACGGACACCAGCACCGTGGCAGCTAGCCCAGGCAATGCCAGGTCCAGCGGCCACAAGGTGTCGCTGCCTTCCGCCACGCCGTCGAGGCCGCTTGCATCGAAGGGCACCAGGGCTGGTTCCAACACCGGGGCACCCATGTCGACCGTGATGCTGCCGTCGATTTCCAGCCGTGGCGTGATCACGCCGGCCATGGTTTCCACGCTGATGGAGGTCTGGCCGGACAAGCCTTTTTCGCTGACGAACTTGACGAAGGCGCGTGCGCCATTGCCGCATTGCTCGACTTCGCCGCCGTCATTGTTATAGATGCGGTAGCGGAAGTCGCAGCCGGGCAGGCGGGCCTTTTCCACCACCAGGATCTGGTCGGCGCCGATGCCGAAACGGCGGTCGGCCAGGCGCTGCCACTGGGCTGGCGTGAAATCGACCTGCTGGTTGATGGCGTCGATGACGATGAAGTCATTGCCGGCGCCATGCATCTTGGTGAACTGGAGTTTCATGGTAGGGCGATCAAATCAATGTTGCTGGTTGTCGTAGAACGAGGGCTCGCCTTCCGGGCGCGTCTTGAAGCGCTTGTGCGTCCAGAAGTACTCGGCCGGTGTTTCGCGCACGCGCTCTTCGATAAAGTCATTCATGCGGCGCGTGGCGGCCGTGATGTCTTCGCCAGGATAATCGTCCCACGGCGGGTAATACGTCACTTTCCAGCCCTGGTAATCGGGCAGGAAGGTGGCGATCACCGGGATTACCTGGGCCCTGGCGGCCAGCGCCAGGCGCGCCGTGGCTGTCAGGGTGGCGGCCGGCACGCCGAAGAAGGGCACGAATTCCGCATCCTTTTCGCCGAAATCCATGTCCGGCAGCATGAAATAGGGCAAGTTATCACGCAGCGCGCGCAAGATGGGCTTGATGCCATCCTGGCGTGTAAACAGTTTCGATGGCTTGAAACGCGAACGGCCGTCGCGCAAGGCCTTGTCGAACACGGCGTTCTTTTGCTGCGCATACATCGACGAGGCTGAAATTTCCATCGCCGTGGCCGCGCCGGCGACGTCGAGGCAAACAAAGTGCGGGCACAGCAAAATGGTCGGTTTGGAGGCGATCAGTTGTCCCGGGAACGCTGGCACTTTCTTGATCAGGCGGTTCAGGCGCTCTTCCGAGGCCCACCACAGAATAGCGCGTTCCCACACGCTGCGCGAATACGCCTGGAAATGCTGGCGCGCCAGGGCTACTCTTTCCTTTTCCGATAATTCCGGCATGCACAGGCGCAAATTGGTCAGCGCGATCTTGCGCCGGCGCGGCATGGCGATGAACAGCAGGCTGCCGACGGCGACGCCAAAGCGGCCCAGGATGGGCAGGGGCAGCCAATGCAGCAGCCACATCAGGGCGAGCAGCAGCCTCATGCCTGTTCTCCTGCATCGCTGCTGGCGGCGTTCGGTGGCGGTGCGCCGCGCGGTACTTTATAGCGGTTGTAGCTCCACAGATATTGTGCGGGGCTGCGCGCGATCAATTGCTCCATGGCTGCGTTGATGGTGCGTGCCTGCTGCGCCGAAGGGCAGTCCAGCGATTCGGTGAATGGCACGAAATGCACGCGGTACCCGCGCCCGCCCGGCAGGCGCTCGGCATAGGTGATGATGACTTCGGCGCCGCCCATCTGCGCCAGCTTGGCCGGCAGGGTCATGGTGTAGGCGGGGCGGCCGAAGAAATCGGCCCACACGCCTTCGCCTTCTTGCGGCACCTGGTCTGGCAGCAAACCGATCGGCTGGCCTTTCTTCAGGCATTTGGCGAAGATGCGCACGCCCGACATATTGGCGGGCGCCAGCATCAGGTTTTCGCGTGCGCGTGCGCCTTCGATCAACGGTTTCAGGGCGGCCCGTTTGGGCGGGCGGTACATCACGGTCAAGGCCGTACGCAGGGCGATTTGCTGCGCGACGATTTCAAAACAGCCCAAATGGGGCGTCAGGAACACGATGCCGCGGCCATGCGCCAGCGCGCGCTCGACCAATTCCCAGTTTTCCACCGTGGCATGGCGCGCCACGCGCTCGGCTGGCGCACACCAGATGAAGGGCAGCTCCAGCACGCTCTTGCCTGCTTCGGACACGGCAGAGTGCAAGTGTTGCGAAAAGCCCGCACCGTGCATGTTTTCACGCATGCGGCGCCGATAGGACGGTGAAATGGCGTAAATTACCCAGCCTAGCGTACTTCCCAGAGCATGCAAAACAGGCAGGGGAAAGAGGGATAAAAAGCGGAAAATGGGGACTAGCATGAATAATCTGTTTTCTACGGTTGACGCGTTGCCGTGCCAAAATTTTTTAAGAAGCGTAAAATACCACGTATGCAGTACCGCCGAGTTAATAGACAACTTGCGAAGCGGAATATAAATATCGCTAAAGCGTCGCAGGCAAAATCCTCTTTACTGCGACAGAACATTCATATCGTAATCAGGAGCCTGCAATGTCAAACGACTATCTCTTCACTTCCGAATCCGTCTCGGAAGGCCACCCGGACAAGGTTGCCGATCAAATTTCCGACGCCATCCTTGACGCCATCCTGACCCAGGACCCGACCGCCCGCGTGGCTGCCGAAACCCTGTGCAACACCGGTCTGGTGGTACTGGCTGGCGAGATTACCACGCATGCCAATGTTGATTATATTCAAGTTGCGCGCGAAACCATCAAACGCATCGGTTACGATAATACGGAATATGGTATCGACTATAAAGGTTGCGCCGTACTGGTGGCTTACGACAAGCAATCGCCAGACATCGCGCAAGGTGTCGATGAAGGCGTTGGTATTGATCTGGATCAAGGCGCTGGCGACCAGGGCTTGATGTTTGGTTATGCCTGCGATGAAACGGCCGAGCTGATGCCAGCCGCCATCCACTACGCGCACCGCCTGGTCGAGCGCCAGTCGCAACTGCGCAAGGATGGCCGTCTGCCATGGCTGCGTCCGGATGCAAAATCGCAAGTGACCCTGCGCTACGTCGATGGCCGTCCGGTCGGTGTGCACACGGTGGTGCTGTCGACCCAGCATGCGCCGGAAATCTCGCACTCGCAGATCGAAGAAGCGGTGATTGAAGAAATCATCAAGCCTATCCTGCCGCGCGAATGGCTGACGGACACCAAATTCCTGGTCAACCCGACCGGCCGTTTCGTTATCGGTGGCCCGCAAGGCGATTGCGGCTTGACCGGCCGCAAGATCATCGTTGATACCTACGGTGGCGCAGCGCCGCACGGCGGCGGCGCGTTTTCGGGCAAGGACCCATCGAAAGTCGACCGTTCGGCCGCTTATGCTGCCCGCTATGTGGCGAAAAACATCGTCGCCGCCGGCCTGGCGCGTCAATGCCAGGTGCAGGTCAGCTACGCCATCGGCGTGGCCAAGCCAATCAACATCACCGTCTACACGGAAGGCACGGGCGTGATTCCCGATACGGAAATCGCCAAGCTGGTGCTAGCACACTTTGATTTGCGTCCAAAAGGTATCGTTCAAATGCTGGACCTGCTGCGTCCGATTTACCAGAAGAGCGCCGCCTACGGCCATTTCGGCCGCGAAGAGCCGGAATTCACCTGGGAACGCACCGACAAGGTCGCCCTGCTGCGTGACGCTGCCGGCCTGAAGTAATCTGCCAGCTGATATAGAGAAGCGCCCCGGCCAAGGCTGCGGGTGCTTTTTTATGTCTGGAAAACAAAAAAAGACAGGCGGACCTGTCTTTTTTCTATTGCGGCTAAAGCTTACTTGGCGGCAGGAGCGGCTGCTGGTGCTGCTTCCGTTTTTGCTGCCTCGGTTTTGGCCTTGGCTTTTTTAGCGTGATGCTTCGGTTTAGCAACTTTGGTGTCAGCTTTGGCTTCGGTGCTGGCAGCTGGCTTGGCTTCGGCTGCTGGCTTGATGGCCGCTTTCATGGCGACTGGAGCGGAAGCGGCAGGAGCCGATGCGGCTGGCGCTGGTGCTTGAGCGAATGCAGCGGAAGCGAACAGGCCGGCGATCAGGGTAGCGATAACTTTTTTCATGATGCAATCCTCAAGTGGTTGTTTAATCGTGCTGGGATGATTCCCGTGTCACTGAGCAAAAAACGCGGTGGCGGACTGATGCGTTGACGACCATTACAAACGCTTACATTTGCCTGGCTATGCCGAATCGGTTGGCGAAGCGTGTGCGCCAATGGTAAGATATCGGGTCCGAGGAGCGTTGCGACGAAGAAATTCGCCAGGCTCGGAATATCCTGCAACCGCGCTCACGTACCTTTTTCACACTGAAAGGAGGGCGTGATGAACGCCGTACTCAAATCGCAACACGACTACACCATCGCTGATATCACCTTGGCCGCCTGGGGCGACAAGGAAATCAAGATCGCTGAAACGGAAATGCCTGGCCTGATGGCCATCCGTGAAGAATTCGCCGCTGCGCAGCCTTTGAAAGGCGCGCGCATCACCGGTTCCATCCATATGACCATCCAGACCGCCGTGCTGATCCAGACCCTGGAAGCACTGGGCGCGCAAGTGCGCTGGGCGTCGTGCAATATTTACTCCACGCAAGACCATGCCGCTGCCGCCATCGCTGCCGCTGGCACGCCTGTGTTCGCTGTCAAGGGCGAATCGCTGGATGACTACTGGGAATATACGCACCGCATCTTTGAATGGCCGGATGCGGACGGCAAGGCTGTCTACTCGAACATGATCCTCGACGACGGTGGCGATGCAACCTTGCTGCTGCATCTGGGCGTGCGCGCCGAAACCGACCTGTCGGTACTGGCCAACCCTTCCTCGGAAGAAGAAATCTGCCTGTTCAACTCGATCAAGAAACACTTGCTGGTCGATGCTACCTGGTACTCGAAGCGTCTGCCGGAAATCCTCGGCGTGACCGAAGAAACCACCACCGGCGTGCACCGTTTGTACCAGATGCATAAAGAAGGCAAGCTGGCCTTCCCTGCAATCAACGTCAACGATTCCGTCACGAAATCGAAGTTCGACAACCTGTACGGCTGCCGCGAGTCCCTGGTCGATGGTATCAAGCGCGCTACCGACGTCATGATCGCCGGTAAAGTGGCCGTCATCGCCGGTTACGGTGATGTCGGCAAAGGTTCGGCGCAAGCCATGCGCGCCCTGTCGGCGCAAGTCTGGGTCACGGAAGTCGATCCGATCTGCGCACTGCAGGCGGCGATGGAAGGCTACCGCGTGGTGACCATGGACTACGCTTGCGAACATGGCGATATCTTTGTCACTTGCACCGGCAACTACCACATCCTGACGCACGATCATCTGACGCGCATGAAAGACCAGGCCATCGTCTGCAACATTGGTCACTTTGACAATGAAATCGACGTCGCTTCGTTGAAACAATACGAGTGGGAAAACATCAAGCCGCAAGTCGACCACATCATTTTCCCATCGGGCCGCCGCATCATCCTGCTGGCTGAAGGCCGCCTAGTCAACCTTGGTTGCGGTACCGGTCACCCGTCGTACGTGATGAGCTCGTCGTTCGCCAACCAGACCATCGCCCAGATCGAACTGTACGCCAACACGGCCAACTACCCGGTCGGCGTGTACACTTTGCCAAAACACCTGGACGAAAAAGTCGCTCGCTTGCAACTCAAAAAGTTGAATGCGCAGCTGACGGAACTGACTGAAGAGCAAGCCGCTTACATCGGCGTGCGTACCGAAGGTCCGTACAAGCCAGAGCACTACCGCTATTAATCGGTAGTCCGGGGCTGTACATCACCCTCTGAAGGCCGGCGCCTGCCGCCGGCCTGACCCTTCTTTTTGACAGGCTAAAGAAATGCGCTTGCTACTGACTTGGTTGATCAACGCGGCAGCCCTGTTTGCCGTTCCTTATCTGATGCACTCGGTGTCCATGAGCAGTGGCTGGACTGCGCTGCTGGCTGCTGCCTTGCTGGGTCTGGTCAACGCCCTGATACGTCCATTGCTGATTTTGCTGACCTTGCCGGTGACCGTGTTGTCGCTGGGACTGTTCATCCTGATCGTCAATGGCTTTCTGTTCTGGCTGGTGGCGCAGGTCATCGATGGTTTCCATGTCACCAGTTTCTGGGCGGCCGTGGGCGGCGCATTGTTGTACAGCGTCATTTCCTGGGCCCTGTCGACCTTACTTTTGAGTAAAACCGATGGCAGACCATAACTTCAGTATTGAGTTTTTCCCGCCGAAAACCCCGGAAGGGACGGAAAAGCTGCGTGCCACGCGGGCAAAACTGTCCGAACTGCATCCGAAGTATTATTCGGTGACCTTTGGCGCCGGTGGCAGCACCCAGCAAGGTACGCTCGATACCGTGCGCGATATTCTGGCGGACGGCGAAGAAGCCGCGCCCCATCTGTCGTGCGTGGGCGGCACGCGCGAGTCGATCCGCAAGGTACTGGCTGATTTCAAGGATGCTGGTGTGCAGCGTATCGTGGCCTTGCGCGGCGACTTGCCCAGTGGTTACGGCGCAGCGGGCGAGTTCCGCTATGCTAATGAGCTGGTGGAATTCATCCGCGCCGAGACGGGCGACCATTTCCATATCGAAGTGGCTGGCTATCCGGAAATGCATCCGCAAGCGCGTTCGCCGCAAGACGACCTGCAGGCGCTGGTCCGCAAGGTGCAGGCTGGCGCCGATTCGGTCATCACCCAGTACTTCTACAATGCCGATGCGTATTTCCAGTTTATCGAGCAAACGCAGAAGGTGGGCATCAACGTGCCTATCGTGGCCGGCATCATGCCGATCACGAATTACACGCAATTGTTGCGCTTTTCAGAAATGTGCGGCGCGGAAATTCCACGCTGGGTGCGCCTGAAACTGGCCAGCTTCGGCGATGACAGCGCGTCCATCAAGGCTTTTGGCCTCGATGTGGTGACTGCCTTGTGCGAACGCCTGCTAGAGGGTGGCGCGCCCGGCTTGCATTTCTATAGTCTGAACCAGGCGGCCGCTACCACGGCCCTGTGGCAGCGCCTGGTCAAATAAATCAGTTTTGTTTTACACAATATCGCCCTCGGTCACGATGTGATCGAGGGCGATGTCGTATGGGCCGCAGGCAAACTCGGCCGCCAGGCAAGCATAGGCGATACCCACCGTGCGCGGACGCGGTCCTTGCGCCAGGGTACGGTCGTAATAACCGCCGCCATAACCGAGCCGATAGCGTTGGGGATTAAATCCCAGGCAGGGCACCAGCAGCGCAGCAGGTGCCGGGCGCAAGCGCAGCTGGCTGGGCACGGCTACGCCCATGCCATCTTTTACCATGGCCTCCCCAGGTGTCCAGGCAGAAAATGCCAGCGGCGCATGTTTTTCGAGCACTACCGGCAAGGCCAAGGCCACGCCGCTGGCGGCCAGCTGCGCATAGGCAGCGTGCAAATCGGGTTCGCCATGCAGCGGCCAGTACACGCCCAATTCCGTGATGTTTTCTTGTGCACACCAGTCCAGCAGGCGCTGGGCGATGGCGGCATCCCATTGCATGCGCGTGGCTTGCGGCAAGCTGCGCCGCGTGGCCAGCAGCGTCTTGCGCAAGTGCGCTTTTTCCTCTGGTGCGATGGGTGGCCGTATAGCCGGATCGCATGTTATTCTAGGGTCGCTGTTCATATCGCCATCAAGTTAGAATTGAGAGTCGTACATTGATTTCGCCATTAAAATGGATTGCCGGTACGATGCTGTGTGCGGCGTCGGCCATATCACCCCTGGCTGTCATGGCCCAGGCCCTTGCCACCCCTGCCGCTGCAGGCGCCGTACCGGCCATTGCGCCGGTGCTTGCCACCGATACGCGCAGTGATGACGATGCTTTCCTGCTGCTGCGCGACGCCGCGCGCAAGGACGACATCGAGAAGGCGGACTTTTATGCCGACCGCCTGACAAATTACCAGATTCCATCGTATGTCGACTATTATCGGCTGAAACCGCGCATCAAGCAGCTCACTGAAGCGCAGTTCCGCGATTACCTGAACCGCTACCAGGGTAGCGCCATTGCCGACCGTTTCCGCAATGACTGGCTGCTGGAACTGGGCCGCAAGCGCGACTGGGTCGTGTTTGACGAGCAATATCCCCAATTCGTGCTCGACGACGATACCCAGCTCAAATGTTATGCGCTGATGTCGAAAGTGGCCAAGGGCCAGAACGTGGCGGCCGATGCGCGTAAATTGCTGCTGTCACCGCCCGGTTATGGCGAAGCGTGCGGCAGCCTGATCGGCGCGCTGGCGCAAAGCGGCCAGTTCGACAGCAATGATTTATGGGCGCAGATCCGCCTGGCGGGCCAGACCAACGCCACCGGTCCGGCGCGCCGCATCGCGCTGCTGCTGGGCGCCTCCGATGCAAAAATGGCGCAAGCGATCGACTTGCCGGCGCTGGTGCTGGCCAAGGGACCTGGCGTGAGCCGCGCCGACCATGAAATGTACCTGGTGGCCGTGGGCCGCATGGCCAGGAGCACCTTGAAGCTGGGTGTGGTGGCGCTGGAAAAAGCCAGCCCCAAGCTGACGGCGCAAGAGCGCGCCATCGGCTGGTCCAGCCTGGCCTTGCAAGCCTCGTATGCGCTGGCGCCGGAAGCGTCCGACTACTGGCAAAAAGCAGCGGGCGCACCGTTGA
Organism: Janthinobacterium silvisoli; assembly: GCF_014200725.1. Taxonomy (GTDB): domain Bacteria; phylum Pseudomonadota; class Gammaproteobacteria; order Burkholderiales; family Burkholderiaceae_D; genus Janthinobacterium. The sequence goes on along the minus strand of NZ_JACHCL010000004.1, from coordinate 36,165 downwards.
GCTCGGAACAGATACAGTGGAAGGCGCGGATTGCCTTGCGTGAAGGCAACTGGCCGCTGGTGAAATCCGTGATCCAGTCGATGCCGCAAGCCTTGCGCGACGATCCCACCTGGATTTATTGGCTGGCGCGCTCCTTGCAGGCCGAAACGCCGGGACGGCCGAATGCGCAAGCTGAGGCGCTGTACCGCACGATTGCCGACCAATCGAATTTCTATGGCCTGCTGTCCAACGAAGAACTGGGCAACCATTTGATCTTGCCACCGCCCGGCAAACCGGTCAGCCCGACAGAAATTGCCGCCATGGCCGCCAATCCCGGCTTGCAGCGGGCGCTGAAGTTTTTCAATATGCGCTTGCGTTTCGAAGGCACGCGCGAATGGAACTGGGAATTGCGCGGCATGACGGAACGCCAGTATCTGGCTGCCGCCGAATTTGCACGCCAAAACAATATCCTCGACCGCATGGTCAATACCTCGGACCGCACGCGCCTGGAAATCGATTACACGCAGCGTTATCCGACCCCGCACGATGACGTGATGCATCCCGCCACGCAAATGCTGGGCCTCGATAAAGCCTGGGTATATGGCTTGATACGCCAGGAATCGCGTTTCATCATGGATGCGCAATCGCATGTGGGCGCTTCCGGCCTGATGCAGGTGATGCCATCGACGGCCCGCTACGTGGCCAAGAAGATAGGCTTGACGGATTTCGTCGTGGAAGCTTTGAGCGATGTGCGCACCAACGTCATGCTGGGCACCAATTACCTGAACATGGTGCTGGGCGGCCTCGACGGTTCGCAAGTGCTGGCCAGCGCTGCCTACAACGCGGGACCAGGCCGCTTGCGCATCTGGCGCGCCACCATGACGGGGCCGCTGGAAGGCGCCGTCTTTGCGGAAACGATTCCGTATTCGGAAACGCGCGGCTATGTCAAAAACGTGATGTCCAACGCCACCTATTACGCCGCCCTGTTTGAAAAGAGCCCGCAATCGCTGAAATCGCGCCTGGGGACAGTCGGACCGAAAAACAGCGCCATTTCCGCCGACTTGCCGGCATCCAACTAAAGATAGCTGATCCATGCAAACCACCATCCTCGACCCCAGCCTGACGCAAGCGCTGGCCGCTGCGCGCGAGCCAGGCCTGACCCTGATCATCGGCAACAAGAATTACTCGTCCTGGTCGATGCGCCCATGGGTGGCCATGACGGCGTTCGGCATCCCGTTCCAGGAAGTGCGCGTCTTGCTCGACCAGCGCGATACCGTGAATAAAATTGCCGAATACTCGGCTTGCGGCCGGGTGCCCGTGCTGCTAGCCGGTGAAATGACCATCTGGGACAGCCTGGCCATCTGCGAATACCTGGCCGAGCAGTTTCCCGATAAACATTTGTGGCCGCAAGACGTGGCCGCGCGCGCCATGGCGCGCAGCATCTGCGCCGAAATGCATGCGGGCTTTGCGGGTTTGCGTACGGACATGTCGATGCATATCAAGGCCAGCTTGCCTGGCCGTGGCCGCACGGCTGCCGCGCAAGCGGATATCGGCCGCATCAGCGAAATCTGGGAAGAGTGCTTGTCGCGCTTTGGCCACCACCAGTTCCTGTTCGGTGACTTTTCCATTGCCGACGCCTATTTTGCGCCCGTCGTGATGCGCTTCCATACCTATGGCGTGAGCCTGGCGCCGGCCCTGAACGCCTATTGCGAGCGCGTAAAGGCGCAACCGGCCGTGGCCCGCTGGATAGCCGAAGCACTGGCGGAAACGGAAACGGCGCCCAGACACGACGCTGCCTTACCCGATTAAAGAAGAAATATGATGAAGATTTACACGGTCGGCGGCGCGGTGCGCGACCAGCTGCTGGGTTTGCCCATCAAGGACCGCGATTATGTGGTCGTGGGCGCTACGCCCGACGATATGCTGCGCAAGGGTTTCCGCCCGGTCGGCAAGGATTTCCCCGTGTTCCTGCACCCGAAGACGCAGGAAGAATATGCGCTGGCCCGTACCGAGCGCAAGACGGCTCCCGGCTACCGGGGTTTTGTGTTTCATACGGCGCCCGACGTGACCCTGGAAGAGGACCTGGTGCGGCGCGACCTGACCATCAACGCGATTGCCCAGGCCGATGATGGCAGCCTGAGCGATCCGTTTGGCGGTGTGGCTGACATCCAGAACAAGGTGTTCCGCCATGTATCCGAGGCCTTTGCTGAAGACCCCGTGCGCATCTTGCGCCTGGCCCGCTTTGCCGCCCGTTTCGACGGCTTCACGGTGGCGCCCGCGACGATGGAGTTGATGCGCAGCATGGTGGCCGGTGGCGAAGTCGACGCCCTGGTGGCCGAGCGCGTGTGGCAGGAAGTGGCCAAGGGCTTGCTGGAAGCCCATCCTTCGCGCATGTTGATGGTATTGCAAGAATGTGGCGCGCTGGTCCGCATCATGCCCGAACTGCCCATCGATGCCCGTTTGCTGCAGGTGATCGATGAGGCGGCCGTTCGCGGCCTCGACTTGCCTGTGCGCTTTGCCGTGCTGATGCGGGAGGTCGATACCAGCTTGATTGATCAAATAAGCTTGCGTTTGCGCGTGCCCAATGAATGCCGCGAGCTGGCTGTGATGGTGGCGCGCGAAGCAGATGCTGTTGGCATGGCCTTGAACTTGCCGGCGGAAAAACTGGTCAGCCTGTTCGAACGCTGCGACGGTTTTCGCAAGCCGCAGCGGTTTAGCCAGATGTTGCAATCCTTGCAATGTGGAGCGGGTGATGATTTTCCGCAAGCTACATTCCTGCAAGCAGGGCTGGACGCTGCCCGCGCCGTCGATGCGGGCGCCTTGGCGCAGGGCTGTGCTGATCCCAAAAGCATCCCGGCCGTCATCCATGCAGCGCGCGTGGCGGCCGTCAAGACCCGCCTGGGGCTGGCCGATGGCCGGTCAGCCTGAACTTCGGGAATAGGCTACAATCGCTGGATGTTGCACTGCACAATAATGCTATTTGATAATGTGCTGTGGCACCGCCCCCCAGGAGTTGACGTGAGCTTACCCAAATTATTTCAAAACCCGTTCAGGCGCTGGCTCAGTAACACTGGCGCTGGCAGCGAGCGTCCGACCGTGCTGGTCAAGCAGCTGCATGAGCGCGACCGCCGACGCATGATGAAGCATTTCCTGTCGCTGGAGAAGAGTGACCGCTTACTACGGTTTGGCAGCGCCTTGCCCGATGAACTGGTCGCTCAGTATGTGCAAAAGATGAATTTCTCACGCGATATGATTTTTGGCGTATATAGCAGCAGCTTCAAGCTGGTGGGCGTAGGGCATCTGGCGTTTGCGCCCAAAGAGAAGGCGCCGTCCAAACATGTGGTGACGACCAAGGAGCAGGTGGCGGAATTTGGCGTGTCGGTGTCGAAATCCATGCGCGGCATGGGCGTGGGCTCGAAGCTGTTCCAGCGGGCGGCGATACACTGCCGTAACAATGATGTCGATACCCTGTATATGCATTGCTTATCTTCCAACAAGACGATGATGCATATCGCCAAAAAGGCGGGCATGGAGATCCAGCGCGATTATGGCGAAGCCGATGCTTATTTGAAAGTATTGCCGCCGAATCCGTCCAGCATGCTGCAAGAAGCCGTTCAGGAGCAGTTCGCCATGTTCGATTACACCTTCAAGGCCAACGCGCGCGCTGCCTACAAGCTACTGGAACGCTTGCCGGGCCGCAAGAAAGCGGCGCCGCCACAGTAATTACTGCAAACCTACAGCAGTGGCAGGGCCGTCGTATCCTTGATACGCTGCAAGGCAAAGCTTGATTTCACGTCCAGCACGGCCGGGTGGCGCAGCAAGGTCGCCATCATGAAGCGCGAAAAATGCTCCATGTCTTCCACATGCACGCGCAGCAGATAATCCATTTCCCCCGTCATCGCGTAACAGGCCACCACTTCTGGCCATTGCGCGACAGCAACAGCAAAGTCGGCGCGCGGCGAGGTATTCGTCACCAGATTGGGCGCCAATACGCGCGCCGTGCTGTGGGCGGTGGCGTCGCTATGCTTTTCCAGCCGCACGTTGACATAGGCCAGCAAGCCCAGGCCGATCTTTTCCGGGTCCAGCAGGGCCACGTACTGGCGGATCACGCCTGCTTCTTCCAGGCGTTTTACCCGGCGCAAGCATGGCGATGGCGACAGGCTGACCTGCTCGGCCACGTCCTGATTGGACAGGCGGCCGTCGGCCTGCAAGACAGACAGGATCTTGCGGTCGGTTTTATCCAGCGTAATTTTGCTCATGCTTCCTCCGGTGGTTCGAGTTTCACGCAATATTATTGCGCAAATCATGATACATCGGGAGATCTTTGGCATTTAATGCCCGAAGACCGCGCCTATACTGTGCGCTACTTCTTGGAGGAGACATCATGCAATTTCAGCCTTGGGATAACCCGATGGGTACCGATGGTTTCGAGTTTGTAGAATACGCAGCACCAGACCCAAAAGCATTGGGCAAGCTGTTCGAAAACATGGGCTTTACGGCCATCGCCCGCCACCGCCACAAAGATGTCACCCTGTATCGTCAAGGCGACATCAATTTCATCATCAATGCCGAACAAGATTCGTTCGCGCAGCGTTTTGCCCGCCATCACGGCCCGTCCGTGTGCGCCATCGCCATCCGCGTCGATGACGCCGCCTTCGTGTACCGCCGCGCGCTGGAACTGGGCGCCTGGGGTTTCGACAATAAAACCGGCCCGATGGAACTCAATATCCCCGCCATCAAGGGCGTGGGCGATTCTTTGCTGTATTTCGTTGACCGCTGGCGCGGCAAGGGCGCGGACAAGGAAGGCGCGGCAGCGCCGGGCGGCATCGGCGACATCAGCATCTATGACGTGGACTTCGTCGCCATTCCCGGCGCCGTCGCCAATCCGGTCGGCCATGGCCTGACCTATATCGACCACCTGACGCACAATGTGCACCGTGGCCGCATGAAGGAATGGGCCAGCTTTTACGAAAGCCTGTTCAATTTCCGCGAAGTGCGCTACTTCGATATCGAAGGCAAGCTGACGGGCCTCAAGTCCAAAGCCATGACTTCGCCATGTGGCAAGATCCGCATCCCGATCAATGAATCGTCGGACGACAAGTCGCAGATCGCCGAATACCTGGACGCCTATCACGGCGAAGGTATTCAGCACATCGCCCTGGGTACGGACGATATTTATGCGTCGGTGCAAGGCATGCGCGACACTGGCATCGACTTCCAGGACACCATCGAGACGTATTACGAACTGGTCAACCGCCGCCTGCCGAATCATGGCGAGCAGCTGGAAGAATTGCGCCGTCTGCGCATCCTGATCGATGGCCACAGCACGGAAAACGAGCGCGAACTGCTGCTGCAAATCTTTACGCAGACAGTGATCGGCCCGATCTTCTTTGAAATCATCCAGCGTAAGGGCGACCAGGGTTTCGGCGAAGGCAATTTCCGCGCGCTGTTTGAATCGATCGAACTCGATCAGATCAAGCGTGGCGTGTTGCAGGATAAAACTGAAGCTTAAAACTGGGGTCAGACCCGGCGGGGGAAGGCGTGCCAGTGGCTCACCTTCCGATTCCTCAGAACTGACCCCGGCTTTCGTTTGATGTAACAACAAGTAGTAAAAGAGCGCCCGACAGGAATGCAGTGCAGCAAAGAACTGTGCGCATTCCTGTGCTAGTCTATGACTATCAGTCATTTTTCCGCACTGGCCTGCCCACAAGGCAAGGCCGGTACGTCTGAGTTCAAGCGACTTGGCACGGCGTAGTACAGAGAATAATGGAGACACATAATGAACGCACCCCTAAAAGGCTCGGAACTAGAGCCAGGCACGCACGCAGCTGAAATCTCACTGAACGACAAATATACCCTGGAGCGCGGGCGCGCCTTCATGACGGGTACCCAAGCGTTGATACGCCTGCCAATGATGCAGCGTGAACGCGACTTGAAAGCGGGCTTGAACACGGCCGGCTACATCACCGGCTACCGTGGTTCGCCCGTCACTTCCGTCGACATGACGGCCGTGAAAGCCAAGAAATACCTGGACGAACACCACGTCAAATTCCACCCTGGTTTGAACGAAGACCTGGCCGCCACGGCTGTCTGGGGCACTCAGCAAACCAATCTGTTTGAAGATGCCAAATACGATGGCGTGTTCGGCATGTGGTACGGCAAAGGCCCTGGCGTAGACCGCTGCGGCGACGTCTTCAAGCACGCCAACAATGCGGGTTCAGCCAAGCATGGCGGCGTGCTGGTGCTGGCCGGTGATGACCATGCAGCGAAATCTTCGTCCACGGCGCACCAGTCCGACCATATCCTGAACGCCTGCGGCATCCCCGTGCTGTACCCATCGTCGGTGCAGGAATACATCGATTACGGTCTGCACGCCTGGGCTATGAGCCGCTACACGGGCTTGTGGGTCTCGATGAAATGCGTGACCGACATCATCGAGTCCGGCGCCGCCGTCGATTTCGATCCGGACCGCGTGCAAATCACCCTGCCGACCGACTTTGAAATGCCGCAAGGCGGCTTGAACATCCGCTGGCCAGACACGGTGCTGGAGCAGGAAGTGCGGATGAACAGCTATAAATGGTATGCCGCGCTGGCTTATGCGCGCGCCAACAAGCTCAATAAAATCATCTGGGACAGCCCGAAAGCGCGTATCGGCATCATCACGGCCGGTAAATCCTACCTGGACACGCGCCAGGCGCTGGCCGACCTGGGCATCGATGAACAGACCGCGTCCGACATCGGCATCCGCCTGTACAAGATCGGCATGACCTGGCCGCTGGAAGCGGATGGCGTGCATGAATTTGCCAAGGGCCTCGACGAAATCCTGGTGGTGGAAGAAAAACGCCAGATCCTCGAATACGCGCTGAAGGAAGAACTGTATAACCTGAAGGATGGCGAGCGTCCGCGCGTGGTCGGCAAGTTCGACGACACGGGCGAATGGAGCAACCAGAAGGGCACCGGCCACGGCGACTGGCTGCTGCCGGCCACCTATGAGCTGAACCCGGCGATGATCGCCCGCGCCATTGCCAGCCGCATTTCGCGCTACTACGCGGGCCATCCGGTCGAGCAGCGCGTCAAGGAACGCATCGCTTACCTGGAAGCGAAGGAAAACGTGCTCAAGGCGATCAGCGTCAAACCCGATCCGCAAAAAGACCGCACGCCGTTCTTCTGCTCGGGCTGCCCGCATAACAGCTCGACCAAGGTGCCTGAAGGCTCGCGCGCGCTGGCCGGCATCGGCTGCCACTACATGGTGCTGTGGATGGACCGCGAAACCTCGACGTTTACCCATATGGGCGCCGAAGGCGTGACCTGGGTCGGGCAGGCGCCGTTCACGAATGAAAAACACGTGTTCACCAATCTGGGTGACGGCACGTATTTCCACTCGGGCATCCTGGCGATCCGCGCCGCGGTGTCGGCCAAGGTCAATATCACCTACAAGATTCTGTTCAACGATGCAGTCGCCATGACGGGCGGCCAGGAATTCGATGGCCCGCTGTCGCCGGCCATCATTTCGCGCCAGATCGCGGCCGAAGGCGTGGGCCCGATCATCGTCGTCACCGACGAACCTGAAAAATACCCATCCGATTACGCCTGGGCAGAAGGCGTCACCGTGCGCCACCGTTCGGAATTGATGGATGTGCAGCGTGAACTGCGCGACATGCCGGGCGTGTCGGCCATGATCTACGACCAGACCTGCGCCTCGGAAAAACGCCGCCGCCGGAAACGCAATGAATACCCGGACCCGGCCAAGCGCGCCGTGATCAACGAAGCCGTCTGCGAAGGCTGCGGCGACTGTTCCGTGCAATCGAACTGCCTGTCGGTGGAACCGCTGGAAACAGATCTGGGCCGCAAGCGCCAGATCAACCAGTCGTCCTGCAACAAGGATTTTTCGTGCACCACGGGCTTTTGCCCAAGCTTCGTGACGGTGGAAGGCGGCGGCTTGAAAAAGCCGAAGAAAGCAGCTGCCGCCGATAAAGGCGGACCTGCCGTGCCGGCCTTGCCGACGCCGCAGATTCCATCGACCGCCGAACCGTTCGGTATCCTGGTGACCGGTATCGGCGGCACCGGCGTGGTGACTGTCGGCCAGATTCTGGCGATGGCGGCGCACGTGGAAGGCAAGGGCTGTTCCGTGCTGGACATGAGCGGCCTGGCGCAAAAGGGCGGCCCCGTGATGTCGCACGTACGCCTGGCAGACCGTCAGGCAGACATCCACTCGACCCGCGTCGGCACCGGTGCGGCCGATCTGGTGATCGGCTGCGATCTGATCGTCACGGCCAGCCGCGACGCCCTGTCGCGCATGGGCGAGGGCCGCAGCTGGGCCATGATCAACTCGACCAGCTCGTCGACGGCCGCCTTCGTGAAAAACCCGGACTGGCAATTCCCCGGCGCCGGTGCGCGCCTGGAAATTGAAAAGGCCTGTGGCAGCGACCATGTGGATTTCATCGACGCGGGCCAGATCGCCACGGCGCTGATGGGCGACTCGATTGCGACCAATATGTTCATGCTCGGCTACGCCTGGCAAAAGGGCAAAGTGCCGCTCACCGAAGCATCCATCATGAAAGCGATCGACTTGAACAACGTCTCGGTGGCGTTCAACAAGGCCGCCTTCAACTGGGGCCGCGCAGGCGCCCATGATGCCGCCAGCCTGGTACGCATGACCACGCCTGCCAAGGTGGTCGAGTTCAAGCGCATCGAAACCCTGGACGACATCATCGAAAAACGCGTGCAATTGCTGACGGCTTACCAGGACCGCGCCTATGCGCAGCAGTACCTGGACTTCATCAAACAGGTACGCGCCGCTGAAAGCGCCCTGAATGGCCCGCATCTGCGCCTGACGGAAGCTGTGGCCCGCTACTTCTACAAGCTGATGGCGTACAAGGACGAGTATGAAGTGGCGCGCCTGTACACGGATGGCGCTTTCAAGGCGAAGATCGACGCCATGTTCGAAGGCGACGTCAAGCTGAAATTCCATCTGGCGCCGCCGCTGTTCGCCAAGACGGATGCCCAGGGTCATCTGGTCAAGAAGGAATTCGGCCCGTGGATGATGAAGGCTTTTGGTCTGCTGGCCAAGTTCAAGGGCTTGCGTGGCGGTGCGCTGGACGTGTTTGGCTACACAGCCGAGCGCAAGATGGAACGCGCGCTGATCGCCGAGTACCGTCAAACCGTGGGTGCGCTGTTGCCGAAACTGACGACAGCCAAGCTGGCGCAAGCCGTGGCGATTGCCAGCATACCGGAAGACATCCGTGGTTACGGCCACGTGAAAGAGCGTCATTTGACGGCAGCCAAGGAAAAGGAGGCAAGCCTGATCATCGCCTTCAATGCCCCACCTGCCGTGCCTTCGACGGTCGTGCCTGTGCCTGCCGTGGCAACGCCCGTGGTTTGATCCGTCTGGCAAGTTGAAGTACGAGATGGCGCCTGCGGGCGCCATTTTTACGTCTGGCCCGCATAGCGGCGAACGGGCTATTGTATTGGCCTTTGAAGTATTAAATTTGGTAACACATTTATATTCAGCCCCACTATAATTATTGTTTCTATGTGGAAAGGTGTTGGAATGAAAGCGTTGCAATGTTTGAGCCTGGCGAGCCTGCTCATGCTGGCCGCCTGCGGTGGTGGCGGCGACAGTTCCGCACCAGCGACCAGTACGCCGGGCAATGGTAGCAGCACCGGCAATGGTGGCAACAATGGTGGCAACAACGGTGGCGCTACGGTACTGGCACCTTCCTCCACGTTGGCCAACCGCTGCGAAAAGCCCCGTGCCGGCAATAGCACCGACAAGCCAGGCACCTTGCGCAACGAGCAGGACTGGGTCCGCAGCTGGATCGATGAAAGTTATCTGTGGTACAACGAAGTTCCCAATACTTATCTGGCACAAAACTACAGCACCGCGCCCGCCTATTTCGATGTGCTGAAAACCTATGCCACCACGGCTTCCGGCAAGCAAAAAGACCAGTTCCATTTCACTTATACAACGGCCGAGTGGGAAGCGTCGCAGAGTGGCGTTGAGTTCGGTTACGGTTTCCTGATGGCTTACGACAGCTTGAGTCCGCCACGCAAGGCAGTCGTGGCCATGATCGAGCCAGGCTCGCCGGCCGCCTTGGCCGGTTTGCAGCGGGGCGATGTGCTGCAGCGCGTCGATGGTGTCGATTTCGTCAACGCTGGCGATACGGCCAGCGTGGATACGCTCAATGCAGGCATCTTCCCCGACCAGAAAGTCAGCCATACCCTGGTGTTCAGCCGTAACGGCACCCCGATCAGTGCCACCATGACCGCCGGCGATATCAGCACCACGGCCGTGCAAAACACGAAAGTCATCACGACGCCGACCGGCAAGGTGGGTTATCTGACCTTTAACACGCACAACTATGTTTCCGAGCGTCAGTTGATCGAAGCGATGCAATCGTTCCAGACGGCCGGTGTCAGCGACCTGGTGCTTGACGTGCGCTATAACGGCGGCGGCTTGCTTGACGTGGCCAGCGAACTGGCTTACATGATTGCCGGACCGCAGCAAACGACAGGCAAGACGTTTGAACAAACTGTCTATAACGACAAGACAAAACCCGATGCGCCCGTACCTTTCCATGCACGCAGCATCGGCTTTGCCGCGCCGAATCCGGTGCAGAAAAACATCGCCCTGCCTTACCTGGGCTTGAAAAAGGTCACCGTGCTGACCACGGCGGGAACCTGCTCGGCCAGTGAAGCGATCATCAACGGCCTGCGTGGCGTGGACGTGGAAGTGAACTTGATCGGTGGCACTACCTGCGGCAAGCCGTACGGCTTCTATCCTCAGCCCAATTGCGGCACCACCTATTTCGCCATCAACTTCAAGGGTGTCAACGCCAAGGGCTTTGGCGATTATGCCGACGGCATCGCACCCACCTGTGCGGCCAGCGATGATTACCAGCACGCACTGGGCGATCCGGCGGAAGGCATGCTGGCGCTGGCGTTGCAATACCGCAACAACAAGAGTTGCAGCTTGCCTACAGGTAAGGCGCAACTGCTGAGCCAATCGGTCGAATCCAGCGCCACGGCCATGCGTTTGCTGCGTCCCCAATACCGCGAGATTTCGGTGCGGTAATCGGTCCCGTAACGCTGGAAAACCTTAGGCTGCGAGCATGACGCCGGGATTTATCCCGGCGTTTTTTTTATGCGCATGCCGTTGTTGGAGGCCGTACCCTTAGATGTAGAGAAATATTTCTATATAACAATAACGATATATACATAAGTGAAACCATTCGTTTTGAAGTCACTGGCATTTTGATACCTTCGCCCTTCTCCAACATCGAGAAGCGCAAAAATGTCAACACAATTCAAACTAAAACCCCTCAGCGTGGTCATTCTGGCCGCGCTGAGTGGCGCTACATGGCAGGTGCACGCGCAGACGCAGTCGCCCACCGCCGACACAGTATCCGCAACCACTCCCCAGGCCGTCGTCGTGACCGGCTCGCGCATTCCGCGCGCCAGCCTGGAAGGCCCGTCGTCGGTGACCATCCTGACCGGTGAAGAGATCACCAGGCAGGGTTATAAAAACGTCTTCGATGCGTTGAGCAACCAGGTGCAGAACAGCGGTTTTACGCAAGGCGAAGACTTCGGCAATACCTTTACGCCATCGGCCAATACCATCAGCCTGCGCGGCCTGGGCCCGAACCATACCTTGATCCTGCTGAACGGCCGCCGTCTTGCCGATTTCCCGGTCGCCTATGAAGGTACGGTCAACTTCACCAACCTGGCCAATATCCCGTCGAGCATCGTCGACCGCATCGAGATCCTCAACGGCGGCGCGTCGGCCATCTACGGTTCGGATGCGATTGCCGGCGTGGTCAACGTGATCCTGAAAAAACAGACGGAAGGCATTGATGTCAACGTCAAGGCCGGCGGCACCACGCGCGGTGGCGCAGGCAACCAGCGCGTGCAGGTGACGGGCGGCGGCAATTTCGACAAGCTGCATACCTTGTTCAGCGTGGAACTGAGCCAGCGCGATCCGCTGTCCAGCCTGGACCGCGATTTCATGGCCACCAAAGGCGGCACGCCAACCAATATCGCTTCGCGCCGCGTGGTCAAAGCGGGTACCTCGGGTACCTACCAGGACCTGGGCGACACCTGCAACCAGTTCGGTGACTTGTTTGGCGGCAGCGTCGTCAAGTACCAGGCCAAGAACGGTACGTATTGCGCCAGCCCGAAAGTAGGCCCGACCTACTGGACCACGCAGACCAAGAACAAGAGCCAGAACGTATTCGGCAGCGCCAATTATGAGCTGTCGCCGGAGACCACGCTGTTCGCCGATTTCCTGATCGGCAAAAACGCCACCGAGAACAATACGCGCGGACCGTCGTGGACGTCGTCGTCGACGGGCAGCAGCTATTTCAAGAACCAGAACACGGGTAATTACGAAGCATGGACGCGCTACATCTCGCCAGAAGAAATCGGCGGCGTATCGCGCTACAACCGCAAGTGGGACGACCTGGCTACCGCTATTTCGATCGGCGCCAAGGGCCGTATTCCGGGCACCGCGTCCTGGCAGTATGAAGCCAACTACAACGCGTCCCTGTACAAGAGCGAGAGCCATACGCCGCGCGCACTGGCCAATATCGATACCTTCTTCCTGGGGCCGAAACTGGGCACCGACGCCAATGGCGTGCCTATCTATGCACCTGATCCTGCGCGCCTGTCGCGCCGGTTGACGCCGGCCGAATTCAATAGCATCACGGGTAATTCGGACAGCGACGACAAGGCATGGACCAATACCCTGAGCCTGTCCACCAATGGCGACCTGTTCCAGCTGCCGGGCGGCGTGGCGAAAGTGGCCACCATCGCAGAACTGGGCAAGCAAGGCTTCAGCAATGTGCCTGACCCGCGCCTGAACGCCGGCTACTTCAACGTCGCCACCCAGTCCGACATCACGGCCGGTACGCGTACCCGCGGTGCACTGGGCGCCGAGCTCAATTTGCCGCTGCATGAAAAGCTGATCGCCACCCTGGCTGGCCGTTATGACCGCTACAGCTTTGCCGGCCGCAACGATGGCAAGTTCACCTATAACGGTGGGCTGGAGCTGCGTCCTGCGCCAGACCTGCTGTTCCGCGCCAACTACGCCACCAGCTTCCGCGCACCGGACATGAACTATATCTACAAGGCGCGCGGCACGGGCTATTATTCGAGCACCACCGACTACTACCGCTGCGGTGCCGCGAAACAGGATATCGACAAGTGCGATTACGCCAACCTCTCGCCTGGCGCCGATTACATCCAGAACGGCAGCAAGGATCTGCAGTCGGAAAAAGGCAAGTCCTTCGGCGTGGGCGCCGTCTGGTCGCCAAGCACCAATTTCGATGTCTCGGTCGATTACTGGAACATCAAGATCACGGACCTGGTGACCAACCTGAGCGCCGACAAGATCTTGCGCGACGAAGCCGATTGCCGTCTGGGTAAACTCGATATCACGTCGCCGACCTGCGTCGATACCCTGGCGCGCGTCCAGCGCTACGCAAGCGACGCATTGAACCGTGCCGGCGAGATCAAGACCATCACCGTCAACCCGATCAATGCTGCCAGTCAAAGCACCAGCGGTATCGATATCAGCCTGAAGTATCTGGTACCTACAAATAACTATGGCCGCTTTGCCTTCAAGGCCAATTATTCGAAAGTGTTGACCAACAAATCGCAGCAGTTTGCGGGCGATGAAGTGATCGACGGCACCAAAGACCTGACCAACACGGATTGGCCGGACAAGCTGAACCTGAGCGTCAACTGGAGCGCGGGAAAGTGGTCGAATACCTTGCTGGTCAGCCGCTACGGCAAGATACCTAACGGTGCCGGCACGGCTTACCTGACACCGACGGCGCTGGCCAATATCAGCACCGTGTATCAGATCAACGACCGCGCCACCGTATCGCTGATCGTCAATAACGTGCTCGACACCATCAAGCGTGACGATACGGGCGGCTGGCCGTACTACCCGGTGGGCAGCTACAGCCCGCAAGGACGCCAGGGCTGGGTAGAGTTCAATTACCACTTCTGATGCCTGTCTGACGGCCTGGTATCGATCGTAAGGTCTTGCCAGCCATCCTCAAAAAGCGCCCCGGCCACCCCGGCTCGGGCGCTTTTTTACATGTTTGTATTGCTTGAATAGCTTTCTTGTACTTGTTTCATACTTCAATACATGGACCGTGGCATGCCGGTTATCGTGGCAAAGCGGTCTATAATTTCCGGCTACCTTGTTTGCCATCGATCTGGAGTCTCACCCATGTTACGTTCCGCCCTGTTACTGGCCATGCTGGCCACTCCGCTGGCCCATGCCGCATCCGATACGCTAACCACGATTTCCGAACGCTCCGGTTTCCTGAAAACCGGCCGCTACGATGAAGTGGTCAAGCTGTGCAGCGCCTTCCAGCAAGCCTACCCGAAGCAGGTACGCTGCTTTGAATTTGGCCGCACGCCGGAAAACCGTCCCATGCTGGCGCTGGCCGTCAGCAATACGGGTGCCCTGACGGCTGCCGAGGCGACGCGCCGCAAGCTGCCGGTGCTGCTGGTGCAGGGCGGCATCCACTCCGGCGAAATCGATGGCAAGGATGCCGGTTTCCTGGCGCTGCGCGAAGTACTGGAAGGGAAGGTAGCGCCCGGTGCGCTCGACAAGCAGGTGCTGTTGTTCGTGCCCGTGTTTAATATCGATGGCCATGAGCGCTTCGGCCAGTGGAACCGTCCCAACCAGCGCGGCCCGGTGGAAATGGGCTGGCGCAGCACGGCGCAAAACTTTAACCTGAACCGCGACTACATGAAGGCCGATGCGCCCGAGATGCAGCATATGCTGGCGCTGGTGAATCAATGGGACCCGCTGGCCTATGTGGACTTGCACGTCACCGATGGCGCGCAGTTCGAACCCGATATCTCGATCCAGGTCGAACCCGTGCATGCGGGCGACGCCGACTTGCGCGTAGCCGGCACGGCCTTGCGCGACAATGTGCTGGCCGACCTGGCGAAACAGGGCTCGGACCCGAAGCCGTTTTATATGTCGTTTGCCGAAGAAGACAATCCGCAATCGGGTTTTGTCGATTCGACGCCGAATCCGCGCTTTTCGCACGGCTACTTCTTGCTGCGCAACCGCTTCGGCATGCTGGTGGAAACCCACTCGTGGAAGGATTATCCGACCCGCGTGCGCATCACGCACAACACCATCGTCTCGCTGCTGTCGCAAATGGCCGCGCACGGTGCGCAGTGGCGCAGCATCACGCAGCAAGCCGATGTGCGCGCCAGCGCACTGGCTGGCGCCACCGTGCCTCTCAGTTACACGACCACTGAAAAAAGCCACCAGATCGAGTTTCGCGGTTATGCCTACACGCGTACCTTGTCCGACGTATCGGGCGCCCTGATGACACGCTACGATGAAAAGACGCCGCAGTTGTGGACTGTGCCGCTGCGCGACGAAATCGTGCCCAAGCTACAGGTCGAGGCGCCGCAAGCCGGCTACCTGGTGCCAGCCGCGCAAGCGGTCATGGTGGCGGAAAAACTGCGCCAGCATGGCGTGTCCTATCAAGTGCTGAAAACAGGATTCGGCAAGCAGCCGGTGCAAACCTTCCGCGCCACGCAAGTGAAATTTGGCGCCCAATCGTTCGAGAGCCGCCAGACGGCCAGCGTCGAGGGTGAATGGCAAAAAGAAGAACGCGAGATCGGTGCAGGTTCGCTGTATGTACCGATTGCCCAGCCGAAGGCGCGCCTGGTGATG
Organism: Janthinobacterium silvisoli; assembly: GCF_014200725.1. Taxonomy (GTDB): domain Bacteria; phylum Pseudomonadota; class Gammaproteobacteria; order Burkholderiales; family Burkholderiaceae_D; genus Janthinobacterium. The sequence goes on along the minus strand of NZ_JACHCL010000004.1, from coordinate 20,474 downwards.
GCGCTGCTGGAGCCGCGCGCACCCGATTCGCTGCTGGCCTGGGGCAGTTTCAATACGGCCTTCGAGCGCAAGGAATACATGGAGGATTATGTGGCCGAAGACGTGGCGCGTGCGCAGATGGCGGCCGACCCTGCACTGGCCGCGACCTTCAAGGCCAAGCTGGCCAGCGACCCGGCTTTTGCGGCCAACCCGCGCGCGCGCCTGGAGTTTTTCGCCCGCCGCCACAGTTCCTGGGACGAGCGTCTGAATCTGTATCCGGTGCTGCGCACTGATGTGGCCCCGGCGCTCTACAAGACCGGTTCGTGATGCTTCAGGTATTGCATATCCTGTAGCGGCGGGGCGCCGAACAGGCGCCGGTATTCGCGGCTGAACTGGGACGGGCTTTCATAGCCTACCTGGTAAGCCACGGTGGCCGCTTCCAGTTTTCCCGTCAACAGGAGTTTACGCGCTTCTAGCAAACGGATCTGCTTTTGATATTGCAGGGGGCTCATCACGGTGAGCGCCTTGAAGCGGTGGTGCAGGCTCGATACACTCATGCTGACCGATTTCGCCAGCTGCTCGATTTTCAAGGGCTGGTCATAATGGTGTTTGATCCACAGCATGGCTTCGCTGACGCCTTTTTCTTGCGCGTGCGCCGTCACGCTCTCGTACAGCGCTTCGCCGCCGCGCGCCGTCAGCAAGCGGTACAGGATTTCCTGTTTCAGCAGGGGGCCGATGGCCGCCAGGTCCTGCGGTTTTTTCAGCATGCGCAGCAGCCGCAAAAACGCCTCCCGTAATTCCGTATCGGCTTCTTCGACATAGGCTGGAGCAGGCTGCTTGCGCCGGCTGTCGGGCACGGCCAGCTGCATGTCGATCACCAGCGCCGCCAGTTCGCGCGCATCGAGGGCGATGCGCAGGCCAATATACGGCTGTTCCGGCGTGGCTAACGACACCTGGCCCGAGACGGGCAAGTCGATCGCCGACACCACATAGCTGCCGGCGCCGTAATTGGTGATCTGCTGGCCGATCAGGATCGTCTTTTCCCCTTGCAGCACCAGGCACATCGACGGCTCCAGCATGCCACGATTGAGTTCCGTCGTCTGCGTAAAGCGGATGAAGGACAGGTAGGGCAGCGCCGTCGGCAGCTCGCGCTGCGCCACGGGCAGACCCTGGAACAGCGCGAGCGCTTCTGCACGCAGCATGGCCAGCGTGGTGGAAGCGGATGTGGAATCAATCGGTTTCATTGCTAGCAGAGTAGCCCATCATGGCTTTCGGCTCAAGGTAAGCTTCCAGGCCATAGGTGCCGAATTCGCGGCCTATGCCCGATTGCTTGAAGCCGCCGAAAGGCGCCAGCGGTTCGTCATACAGGCCGTTGATGAAGACGCGGCCTGCCACTAGTTGCGCCGCTACCCGGTTGGCGCGCGCAGGGTCGCCTGAACTGACATAGGCTTGCAAGCCATAGACTGTGTCGTTGGCAATCGCGATGGCTTCTGCTTCGCTGTCGTAGCTGATGATGGATAGTACCGGGCCAAAGATCTCTTCGCGTGCGATGGCCATGTCGTTGCGCACGTTGAAAAACACGGTCGGCTTGACGAAATAGCCGTTTTCCAGCCCTGCCGGATGGCCGGCGCCGCCCGTCAGCAAGGTGGCGCCTTGCTCTGTACCCAGCGCGATATAGCGCTGCACGCGTGCATATTGGGCGGCGTTGACCAGCGGCCCGATCTGCGTATCGGCCTTGGCCGGGTCGCCTACGTGCAAGGCATCGACGGCCACCTTGATGCGCTGCTTGATTTCTTCCAGGCGGCTGGCTGGCACGATCAGACGCGTGCCCGCCAGGCAGGCCTGGCCGCTGTTGAAGGTGAAGGCGGCGACGGCAGTGGGAATGGCGAGATCCAGGTCCGCATCGTCCAGCAGCACATTCGGCGATTTGCCGCCCAACTCCAACGTCACGCGTTTCAGGGTATCGACGGCGCCGCGGGCGATGTGTTTACCGACGGCCGTCGAACCCGTAAACGAAATCTTGGCGATGTCGGGGTGGGCCGTGATGGCGTTGCCGACGATTTCGCCGCTGCCGTTGACGATGTTGAACAGGCCGGGCGGCAGCTGCGCTGCATGCAGGCATTCGGTCAGGATCTGGGTCTGGGCGGCGCTCAATTCGCTGGGTTTGATGACGGCCGTGCTGCCGGCGGCCAGTGCGGTGGCCAGTTTGCTGCAGATAAAACCGTAGCTGGAATTCCACGGCGTGATGATGCCGACCACGCCCAGCGGTTCGAGCACCACGCGCGCCGAACCGGCCGTGCGCACAAAATCAAAAGTTTCCAGTAACTGTTTGGTTTGCAGGAAGGTGTTCGATGCGCGCTGTACGCTGGCGCGGCAAAATGCCAGGGTGCCGCCATATTCTTCGACCATCACCTGCACCAGTTCTTCGCTGCGGGCGGCCACGGCTTCATGCAGGCGCTGCAAGATCTCCATGCGTTCCTGCTTGCTGCTGCGCGAGTAGGCAGGGTAGGCCGCCTTGGCGGCGGCGACGGCCGCATCGACGTCGGTGGCGTCGCCGAGGACCACGCGGGCAGCTGCCTGGCCGGTGCTGGGATTGATCAATTCCTGCTGCTGCGTGCCGTGTGGGGTGAGGAATTGGCCGTTGATGTAGATCTGGTCGATGGTCTTCATGTTAGCTCCGCTAAATGTGAATTCAGGGTTCCATCTTGAACCTGTGCGCCTGGCTGGCGGTAGACCAAAGCTGTGCGAAGATTGCCTGATTCTGCAAATTCTGTGATCAGCGACGACTTCAGGCATCATGACGTTTTACATATGTTTTCCCGGATTACTCCTATGGAACACCACGGCTTTTTAATTAATCTCTTGTTTTACCTGGTCGCCGCCATCGTCATGGTGCCGCTGGCCAAGCGGCTGGGCATGGGCGCCGTGCTGGGCTACCTGGTGGCCGGCGTCATCATCGGACCGTGGGGCCTGGGCTTGATCAGCAATGTCGAAGTCATCCTCGATTTTTCCGAATTCGGCGTGGTGCTGCTGCTGTTTTTAATTGGCCTGGAGCTGGAGCCGAGGCGCTTGTGGCTGCTGCGCCGGCCCATCTTTGGCTGGGGCGGGGCGCAGGTGGCGCTCGTCAGCGCGGGCTTGTGCGCCGTGGCCATGGCCTTTGGCGTGGATTGGCGCACGGCGCTGGTCGGGGCGCTGGGCTTGTCGCTGTCGTCGACGGCCATCGTGCTGGCCACCCTGGGCGAGCGCAAGCTGATGTCCACCCCGGCCGGTTCCGCCGGCTTTTCCATCTTGCTGTTCCAGGATGTCGCGGCCATTCCCATGATCGCGCTGGTGCCGCTGCTCGGCGGCCTGGTCACGCACGCGGGCGAACCGGGCTGGCTGCGCGTGGCCAAGCTGGCCGGCGTGCTGGCGGCGCTGGTGATCGGCGGGCGCTTCCTCGTCAATCCCATCCTGCGCTTTATCGCCAAAACGGAATTGCGCGAAATCTTCACGGCCTTTGCGCTGCTGCTGGTGATCGCCATCTGCGTGCTGATGGAATCGGTGGGCTTGTCGATGGCGCTGGGGACGTTTGTTGCCGGCGTGCTGCTGGCCGATTCGGAATACCGGCATGAGCTGATCAGCGACCTGGAACCGTTCAAGGGCCTGCTGCTGGGCCTGTTTTTCATTGCCGTCGGCATGTCCGTCGATTTCGGTGTGCTGCGCGCGCAGCCGCTGTTGATCCTGGCGCTGGTGGCAGGCCTGCTGGCCATCAAGATAGCCTTGCTATATGGCTTGTCCAAGCTGTTCGACATTCCCCGTGGCCAGCAGCTGTTCTTTGCGCTGCTGCTGTCGCAGGGCGGCGAGTTTGCCTTCGTGGTGTTCGCCACGGCGGTGGCCGCGCACGTATTTGCGCCGGAGACGGGGGCCCTGCTGGTGGTAGTCGTTACCTTGTCGATGGTGGCCACGCCCTTGCTGCTGCTCTTGCACGACAAGTTCGTGGCGCCCCGTTTTCAAGGCGAAAAGAAACGCCGGCCCGATGACCATATCGAGGCACAGGATAATCCCATCGTCATCGCCGGTTTCGGCCGCTTCGGCCAGATCATCGGCCGTTTGCTGGCGGCCAACAAGATCGGCGTGACGGTGCTCGATCACGACCCGGACCAGATCGACCTGCTGCGCAAGTTCGGTTTCAAGGTGTTTTATGGCGACGCCACGCGGGTGGACTTGCTGGTGGCGGCCGGGATTGAAAAGGCGAAGGCGCTGGTGATCGCCATCGACAATGCCGATGACAGCCTGGCCCTGGTCGACGCCGTGCGGCTGCGCCTGCCGCAGCTGACGATACTGGCGCGGGCGCGCAACGTCACGCATTACTATGAATTGATGAAGCGGGGCGTGACCCTGATCGAACGCGAAACCTTCGAGGCGGCGCTGCTGCTGGGCGAACAGACCTTGCTGCAAGTGGGGTATCCGCCCGAGCGGGCGCACCGCGCAGCCGCCATCTTCCGCGCGCACAACCTGAAAACCCTGCTGGCAGTAGCGCCGCACTTCCAGGACCAGCAAAAAGTGTTGTCGCTGGCACGCCAGGCGCGCGAGGAACTGGAAGATATGTTTGAAGGCGATGCGGCTGCCTATGCGGCCGAGGAAGCGGATAAGGCGGGATCCGCACCACCGGCTGCTGGAGAATGATGCCGGGCCAGCTTGGAACTGACTTGTGCGCACGGTTTGATCTCATTGCTTGAGATCAAACCGTGCGGGTCAGCCGATCAGGTTCTTACGATAGAAATCGGCCATCTTGGCAACCGCTGGCGTGACGTACTGCTCCTTGTCATACAGGTCGACGTGACTCGCGCCCTCTATCCAGAACAGTTCCTTCGGCTCCCCCGCTTTTGGCAATGCCTCTTCTGCCATCCATTTGGTGTCGGCTTTGGTGCCGACGATGGCCAGCAACGGGCGTGGCGCGATCAAGTCAATGTAGCGGAAGGCTTCGAAGGTCGCCATCTTGTCGACGCTGATCCAGGGCATGCGCTTGGTCGACCTAGGATGATAGGCGCGGGCAGTTGCGTAGTATTCCCATCCTTCGTAATTGTATTGACCAAGCGCCCGCGCGGCGGCTTCGGTATCTGGAAAGATCGGAAAGGACTGGGGGCCTTCGCCACGCGCTTCGGCAGTGCGTGCCTTCGCAGCGTTATCCAGCATGGCCTGGAGTACTGCGGGAGACTGTTTCCCGTCATAGCCCTGCCGGAAGAAAGTACCGACATCGACGCCACTGACGGTGGCAACTGCCTTGATCCTATGGTCTGTTGCCGCCGCCGGGATGGCATAGCCGCCAGAGGCGCAAATGCCCAGCAAGCCTATGCGCGCGGGATCGATCTCGGCACGGGTAGTCAAGAAAGAGACTGCGGACTTGATATCCTCAACACGATGTGCGGGATCTTCCAGGCCGCGTGGTTCGCCGGCACTTTCGCCGTTATACGCGGCATCGAAGGCGAGCGTAATGAAGCCTTGTTCTGCGAGATGCCTGGCGTATAAGCCGGCGGTCTGCTCTTTTACCCCGCTGGCGGGGTGGCTGACGACGATGGCCGGACTCGCCGCAGTTGGCAGCGCATCCGGGATATACAGAATACCGGCAAGTTTGAGACCGGCACTTTCAAATGTTACGGCGTGTTGTTTCATGCTGACTCTCCTAAAGGGTTGAGATTCCGCCAGCACCTTGAGCGCAATGGCTGACGAAGCAATGATGGTGCTTTTGAGAAAGGTTCGGCGCTCCATATAGAGCCCTCCAAGCGTGGTTGAGATGCATGCTCCGTCTGAAACCAGACGACTGGCATTGACGACAGTCTAAAAGGGCAGCGATGTGCAGAGGTAGATCGAAACAACCAGAGGCATGCATAATCCTTCCAAAGTTTCTTTTGCCATGCACGCGGCTGCTTGCATGCGGGGTATAGTGATGGCATGCGAGAGAACACCCACTTGATGGATGAGTTGAGGGATGAGTTAAGGGAGCTCATCCTTCGGCATGCGGCGCCGTATGCAGCGCGCCCCACACTGCCCAACCTGGTGTTGTCGTCCTATACAATGCCGACCCAGCCTGTGCTATACATGAGTGAACCTGCCTTGGCGCTGGTGGTACAGGGAAGCAAGCAGCTTGTGCTGGGTGAACATGTCTTCCGCTACTCCCCAGGCCAATATCTTATTTATCTGGTTGATTTGCCGCTGAGTTCCAATGTGATCGAGGCGAGCGAAGAAGAACCTCTGCTGGGCATCGGACTGGCCTTGAAACCCGAGCTCATAGCGTCGCTACTATTGGAAAGCAATGCTGCGCCGGAAAAATTCCCTGAGCAGCGCGGCATTGCCGTCAGCGACTTGAGTGGTGATTTGCTTGATCCAGTCGTCCGGCTCGTCAGGCTGCTGGACCGCCCAGACGATATTCCCGTTTTAGCGCAGTCGATTGAACGCGAAATCTTGTGGCGGCTCATGAATGGGGAGCAAGGCGCAATGGTGCGGCAGCTTGGCCGTTCAGACAGCCGCACCATGCAGATATCGCGTGCCATCAAGTGGATTCGGAGCCACTATGCTGAGCCCATCCTGATCGAAGACCTGGCCAGCATAGCGGGCATGAGCATGACGTCCTTCCACCGGCATTTCCTGGCCGTGACATCCCTGAGTCCGATGCAATTCCAAAAGCAGGTTCGGCTGCAGATCGCACGCTCATTACTGGTGTCTTCTCACCGGGGTGTCGCCGAGGTTGGCCATGCGGTCGGTTACGACAGCCCTTCTCAATTCAGCCGCGAATACCGGCGTTTTTTTGGACGCCCTCCGAGTGGCGATGGCGAGGTATTTCGGGGGCGCCAGGACAACTAAGCACAGCTTCCACCATGGCGTCCCCGTTTGGTTTGCTGATACGCCAGCTTACTTGCCGCGCCGGCTTTCAATCGCTTCGATCTGGTCCATGATGCTGTTCATGCGCGCGGCCAGCGCCTGGTACGGCTGCGGTGTCGCCAGGTCGACGCCGGCCGCCTTGACCAGCGCATACGGATCGGCCGAACTGCCCGAGGACAGCATCTTCAGGTAAGCCTCGCGCGCGCCCGGTGTATTGGCCAGTATGCGCTGCGCAAACTCTTGTGCCGCGGCGATCGAGGTGGCGTACTTGAACACATAAAAGTTTTCATAGAAGTGCGGCAGGTAGGCCCATTCGACGCTGTATAGCGGATCGATTGTCATAACGCCCTGGGCTACGCCGTGGTAGCGCTTGAGCAGGTCGAGGTAGATAGCGCTGATTTGCGCGCCGGTCAGCGCTACGCCCTGATCCACTTTGGCGTGGATGGCCGCTTCGAATTCAGCGAACATGGCCTGGCGGAAGAAGACGCCGCGCAGTTCATCGAGCGCCTCGCCCAGGTACAGCAGGCGTTCGTCGTCATCCCTGGCTACTGTCAATTGATGCTCCAGCAGCAGCGCCTCGTTGGTGGTCGAGGCGATTTCAGCGATGAAGATGCTGTAGGGGGCATACATGGCCGGCTGTGCCTTGTTCGACAGCACCGAGTGCATTGCGTGGCCCCATTCATGGGTCATGGTGGTGACCGATGCATAGTTGCCGGTGTAGTTCAGCAGCACATAGGGATGCACATCATAGGCGTCGCCAAGCGTGAGCGCGGCAGGTAATTTGTGCGGCGACGGATAGACGTCCATCCAGCGCGCATTGACGGCTGCGCTCAGCGTCTTGACGTAGTCCGCTCCCAGCGGCGCCACCGCGGCCAGCATCATCTGCTTGCTCTCTGCCAGCGTGAACGTGCGCGTGCTGTTGACCAGCGGCGGGTAGAGGTCGTAATACGCCATGTCCTTGATGCCCAGCATGCGTGCACGCAGCCTGAAGTAGCGGTGCAGCGTTGGCAGGTTGGCGTTGGTCTGGGCGATCAGGGTCTGGTAGACCGCCGGCGGCAGATGGTCGGCATCGAGCGCGGCCGTCTGCGAGTCCGGGTAGTGGCGCACCTTGGCATAGGCGGCGTCGGTTTTCAGCTTACCGTACAGGGTTTCGCCAAAGGTATGCTCGAATTGCTTCCATTTGCCCCAGTAAGTGTCGAGTACCAGCTTGCGGTCGGCGCGGTTGCTCACTTCGCGGTATTGTTCATACGCAGTCAGGTCGATCGTCGCTTCGGTGCCATCGGACAGCTTGATGGTCGACCATGGCATTTCTGAGCTCGACAGTGTCTGGTAGATGGCGCTGGCCGAACCGGTCGCCAGGCCAAATTGCGACACCAGCTGTTCGCCGGCGGCATCGAGCGTATGCGGCGCATTGCGCAGGATAGTGTCCAGCTGCAAGCGGTACGGGCCCAGACCCTTGTCCCTGGCCAGCATGGCGTGTACGCGTTTGGCGCCCAGCGCCAGTATTTCCGGCTGCACGAAGGCAGTGGCCTGGCTGAATTGATTGTCCAGCAGGTCGGCGTGCTGGTTCAGCTGGTTGCCCAGCTTGTCGCCGGTATCCTGGTAAAAATACAGCGAGGCGTACATCTTCAGCCGGTCCAGGCGTTTGTGCACCTCGCTGTACAGGTCCAGGCAGCTTTTCAGGCGCGCCGGCGATGCGCCCAGTTGTCCCTTGCAGCCGGCAAACTGCTGTAATTGCGCCTCCAGCTTGCTGGCGTCGCTGTCGAAGCCTGCCGGGGTCTGGTACAGATCGGAAAGATCCCAGCTGTTGGCGCTGTGGCCGGCCTGGACTTGCGCCGTGGCCTCACTTGGTGCGGCGCTGGCCGGGAAGGTACAGGAAAGCGCCAGGCTGATGGCCAGCAAGGCAAGCATAGGGCGCTTGAGCGCGGTAGTTGTCATAGTTCCGGTGAGTGCTTGGATGATTAATATATGGCTGTCCGCCGGGGTAAGGCCATGCGTAGTACATCCCGGGGATGAAAAAAAACGGGGAGCCGCCATGGCGTTCCCCGTTTGATTTGCTGATATGCCAGCTTACTTGCCGCGCTTGCTTTCGATCGCTTCGATCTGGTCCATGATGCTGTTCATGCGCGCTGCCAGTGCCTGGTACGGTTTCGGCGAGGCCAGGTCGACGCCGGCTGCTTTCACCAGGTCATACGGGTAGGCCGAGCCGCCCGAGCTGAGCATCTTCAGGTAAGCGGCCAGCGCGCCCGGTTCCTTGGCCAGGATGCGCTGCGAGAATTCCTGTGCCGCGGCGATCGAGGTGGCGTACTGGAACACATAGAAAGCGTTGTAGAAGTGCGGAATGTAGGCCCATTCCACGGTGTACAGCGGGTCGACCTTCATCACGCCTTGCGCTTCGCCGTGGTAGCGCTTGAGGATGCCGCCATAGATGCTGGAAATTTCCTCGCCCGTCAGCGCTTCGCCCTTGTCTACCTTGGCGTGGATGGCCGCTTCGAATTCGGCCAGCATGGCCTGGCGGAAGTAGGTGCCGCGCAAGCCTTCCAGCGCCGCACCCAGGTACAGCAAACGCTCGTCGTCATTCTTGGCTTGTTTCAGGCGCTCGTCGAGCAGCAGCGCTTCATTGGTGGTCGAAGCAATTTCCGCCACAAAGGTGCTGTAGGACGCGTAGATCGCCGGCTGCGCCTTGTTGGCCAGCACCGAGTGCATGGCGTGGCCCCATTCGTGGGCCAGGGTGGTGGCCGATTCATAGTTGCCCGTGTAATTGAGCAGCACATACGGATGGACGTCATACGCTTCGCCGATCATGTGCGCGCCCGAGGTCTTGCGCGGACGTGGATAGGCATCCATCCAGCGCGCATTGACGGCGGCGTCCAGGGTTTTGACATAGTCCGGTCCCAGTGGCGCTACGGCGTCCAGCATCATTTTCTTGCCATCGGCCAGCGGGAAGGTCTGGTCGCTGTGGATCAGCGGTGGATACAGGTCGTAATAGGCCAGGTCCTTGATGCCCAGCATGCGCGCGCGCAGTTTCAGGTAGCGGTGCAGGGTCGGCAGGTTGGCATTGGTCTGGGCGATCAGGGTCTGGTAGACGGCTGGCGGCAAATGGTCGCCATCGAGCGCCGCCGTTTGTGAATCAGGGTAGTGATGGACCTTGGCATAAGCGGCATCGCTTTTCAGCTGGCCGTACAGGGTTTCGCCAAAGGTACGCTCGAATTCCTTCCACTTGCCCCAGAAGGCATCGAACACCAGCTTGCGGTCGGCGCGGTTACCCTGTTCGCGGTATTGCGTGTAGGCAGCCTGGTCCAGCTTGACCTGGGTGCCGTCCGACAAGGTCACGGTCGGCCACGGGATTTCCGAGCTGGACAAAGTCTGGTAGATGGAACCTGCCGAGCCCGTCGCCAGGCCAAATTGCGAGATCAGTTGTTCGCCGGCCGCGTCCAGGGTATGCGGTGCATTGCGCAAGATGTTGTCCAGCTGGAAGCGGTACAGCTGCAAGCCCTTGTCCTGGGCCAGCATGGCCTGGATGCGTTTGGCGCCGATGGTGAGGATTTCCGGCTGTATGAAGGCAGCGGCCTGGCCGAATTCATTGTTCATCAAGGCGGCGCGCTGGTTCAGCTGATTGCCCGTATTGTCGCCCGTGTCCTGGTCATAGTATTGCGAGGCGTACACATTCAACAGGTTGATACGTTTGCGTGCATCCGCATACAGGTCGAGCGCGCTTTTCAAACGGGCCGATGAGGCGCCCAGCTGTCCCTTGTACGCTGCCAGTTGCTTGAGCTGCGCCGACAGCTTGGTGGCGTCGGCGTCGAAATCGGCCTGGCTTTTATACAGTTCGCTCAAGTCCCAGCGGTCGGCTGGCTGCTCTATCGCTACGGACGCAGAGGTAGGCTCGGGCGTCGGCGCGGCGGCAAAGGCCGAGGAGATGGCCAGGCTGAGGGCCAGCATGGTAAACAAGGGGCGCTTGAGTGCGGATGACGTCATGGATGTTCCAGTAAGGTTATCGGAAGGATATTAGCGGTCCGCGGGGCAGGGATGCGTGTGGCAGGCTGCACCGGCAGAGCTACTTACGGTACATCAAACGAGGGAAAATGTGGTGCGGAAATGACGCCGCCACCAGGACGGTGGCGGCGAAACAACAGGGCGTGTCAGTCAGCTAATTAGCGGGATGATTAGTCCGTTGTTAGTCCGTTATTGCTTGCAAGCTAATCGTCGCGCCAAACGGCGACGGCGTCGCGCACGGTTCTTCATCGAAAGCGATATCACCCAGCGGGCTGGCCACGCCATCGGCCTTCAAATCCTTGAAACCATACAGTTTCGGGTCCATCAAATGCGATGGCGCCACGTTGGCCAGCGAAGAGAAGATGCTTTCCACGCGGCCAGGGAATTTCTTGTCCCAGTCGCGCATCATGGCCTTGATCTGCTTGCGCTGCAGGTTTTCCTGCGAACCGCACAAATCGCATGGAATGATGGGGAAGCCTTTGACTTCCGCATAACGCTGCGTGTCGGCTTCCTTCACATAGGCCATCGGACGGATGACGATGTGCTTGCCGTCATCCGATTGCAGCTTGGCCGGCATGCCTTTCAGTTTTCCGCCGAAGAACATATTCAGGAAAAAGGTTTCCAGGATGTCATCGCGGTGGTGGCCCAGGGCGATCTTGGTCGCGCCCAGCTCATCGGCCACGCGGTACAAGATGCCGCGGCGCAGACGCGAGCATAGCGAGCAGGTGGTCTTGCCTTCCGGTATAAGCCGCTTGACGATGCTGTAGGTATCCTGGTTTTCGATGTGGAAAGCCACGCCCAGTTCCGTCAGGTAGGCCGGCAGGATTTCCGGCGGGAAGTTCGGCTGCTTCTGGTCCAGGTTGACGGCCACGATATCGAAGTGAATCGGTGCGCGTTCGCGCAAGGTCATCAGAATGTCCAGCAGGGCGTAGCTATCCTTGCCACCCGACAGGCACACCATCACCTTGTCGCCTTCTTCGATCATATTGAAGTCGCCGATGGCCTGGCCCACCAGGCGGCACAAGCGCTTGTGCAGCTTGTTGTTTTCCAGGGCGATCTTTTCCGCCTTTTTCTTCGCAGCCTGCTGCGCTTCCGGGTTCGCTGGGATGGCGACGGCCGTCTCTGCCGTATCCAGTACGGCGCTGTTGTTCATATCGTTCATACATCATCCTTGATTTGGAATACTTCCACGCCCACGCCTTCGCAGTCGGGATACACATCCGGTTTCATCGACGAGACGCGCGCGGCGCGCACCTGCGGGTGGGCCAGCATGGCGGCCAGCACATCGTCGACCAGGCTTTCCTGCAATTGCACATGGCCTTGCGCCATGCGCCTGGCGATGGTTTCGCGCATGAAATCGTAATCGACCACTTCTTCCAGCTGGTCATCTTTCGGCGTCGACAGGGCCAGGGGTATGTACAGGTCGACGTTGATGAGGACGCGCTGCTCGCCCTTTTTTTCGAAGTCGTAGACACCGATATTGATGAGGACTTCGTAATTGCGCAGGAATAGCCGGCGGCAATCGGCCAAGCGGGGGTGAGACAGGGCGGACGACATAGTTTTACCTTTTAGGGAATGCTGGAATGCTAATTTTTTACGGATATTCGGTAGATCGCTTTTTTATTGACTCTTATTTGGCCAGGAACATCACGTCGCGCGGCAGGCCGATCAAGTGCTGGCCGCCATCGACCAGCAAGGTGGTGCCCGTCAGTGCGCGCGCGCCAGCCACATAACAGACGCTGTCGGCAACATCTTGCGGCGTGCTGGAACGGCCCAGCGGCGTATTTTCGTGCGCCGTGGCAAAGTTCGCTTCTGTCTGCTCGCCGGACACCATGGTGATACCGGGCGCGATGCCGACCACGCGCACCTTGGGCGCCAGTGCCTGGGCCAGCATGGTGGTCGCCGACAGGAGCGCCGCCTTGGATAATGTGTAGGACAAAAAATCAGGATTGAGATTGTACAGTTTTTGGTCCAGCAAGTTGATGACAACCGCTTGTTCGCCTTCTGGCGTGGCCTGATATAAGGCTTGCGCCAGCAGCACGGGCGCCGCCAGGTTGGCGTGCATATGGGCGTCCAGCGCGGCCACCGAGAAATCGGCGGCGTTGTCGTATTCAAACAACGATGCGTTATTGACCACGCAAGTCACGGCGCCCAGTGCGGCTTGCACCTGGGGCAGCAGCTGGCGTACGGCGCTTTCCTGCGCCAGGTCGCACGGGAAGGCGTGGGCGCGCCGGCCCAGCGCGGTAATTTCCGCCACCAGCGCGAGCGCTTCGTCGCGTGATGCGCGGTAATGCACGGCAATATCCCAGCCGTCGCGCGCCAGGCCCAGCGCGATGGCGCGGCCGATGCGGCGCGCCGCGCCCGTGACGAGGGCGACGCGCGGGGGGCTGGCTAAGGGCGTTGTGCTTGCTTGATTCATGTCTTTGCTAATAGTTGAGAGTGAGGTGTACGGGCCATGACTGGCGGCAAGCGCCGCCGATTCGCTACAATGCCGGAATGTCCCTACCCGAACCCGATAGCGACGCGCTGGCCGCGTCCCATGCCTTGCAGCACCTGATTGCCGCTGAAATCGCGCGCAATGACGGCGCCATTCCCTTTGTCCGCTTCATGGAGCTGGCGCTGTATGCGCCTGACCTCGGCTATTACAGCGGCGGCGCCGCGAAGCTGGGCAAGGATGGCGATTTTACAACCGCGCCGGAAATCTCGCCCCTGTTCGGCGCCAGCCTGGCCCATGTAGCAGCCGCTATTATGGCGCAAACGGCCCCGCGCATCCTCGAATTCGGCGCCGGCACGGGCAAGCTGGCCTTCGATATCCTGACGGAGGCGGCCAGTGCCGGCATTTCAATTGAGCAATATGCGATCGTCGAACTGTCCGGCGAACTGCGCGCGCGCCAGGAGCTGGCGCTGGCGGCGTTTCCGCAAGTGGTGTGGCTCGATGGTTTCCCGGAATCGTTCGAAGGCGCCGTGTTCGGCAATGAAGTGCTGGACGCCATGCCCGTCAACCTGATCAGCAAGACGCCCGCCGGCTGGTGCGAGCTTGACGTCGGCATTGCCGATGGCAAGTTCGTCTGGATCGAGCGCCCCGCCAGCGGCGAAGTGGCGGCGCAGATCGCCGCCCAGGTGCCCGAGGCGGACGACTTGCCGGTCGGCTATGTCAGCGAAATCCACGGCGTGGCCTGTGGCTTCATGCGTTCGCTGGCGCGCATGCTGACCAGTGGCAAGGGCGGTGCGGCGGTGCTGTTCGACTATGGTTTCCCGGCGCACGAATATTATTTTGTACAGCGCGCCACCGGCACCCTGATGTGCCATTACCGCCACCATGCCCACGCGGAACCGTTTTATCTGCCCGGCTTGCAAGACATTACGGCCCACGTCGACTTCACGGCCATGGCCGTGGCGGCGCAGGAAGCAGGTCTCGATGTGCTCAGCTATATGAGCCAGGCAGCTTTTTTGCTAGGGGCGGGCATCGGTGACTTGCTGCTGCGCAGCGATCCGCTCAAGGTCCAGACGTATCTGCCGCAGGCCAGCGCCGTGCAAAAACTGCTGTCGCCTGCCGAGATGGGCGAACTGTTCAAGGTACTGGTGGTGGGCCACCAGGTGGCATTGCCGGATAGCTTGTTGTCGGGTGACCGCTCGCATCGTTTGTAAGCCGATCAGGAGTGCAGGACGCAGCCCAGTCCTGCATTTTCGCTGGCTCAGACGGTTATTATCTTGTCATTTCGTATATGATGCTTGATAAAGCACGGTTTCCACTCACCAGCACCCGTCGCCGCGCACCGATTTCAAGATAAAACGATGGGAAAGATACATACACACTATGACAACCTGAAAGTGGCGCGCCTGGCGCCGCAGGAAGTCATACGTGCCGCGTACAAGGCCCTCAGCCAGAAATACCATCCCGACAAGAATCCCGGCGACGAGAAGGCGGCCCGCATCATGGCGATTCTCAATAGCGCCTATGGCATCTTGTCCGATCCGCAGCGGCGCCGCGAACACGATGAGTGGATCGCAGCCGAGGAGTGGGAAATCGCCTGGCTGGAAAGTACCCAGCAGGAAGACGCTAAACACAAAAATGGCCGGCCCAAGGACCAGGCCGCGTCACAGCCGCAAAGCTGGGCGCAAGATGTGCCGTCGCCAAAAGGCGGACCGCGCCGCCGGGGCCGAACCACCTGGCGCAACTGGCGCTGGTGGCTGAGTTTAAGCGGCTGCCTGCTGCTGGGCTGGCTGGCCGCCGTGCTGATGCAGGGTTACCCGCCCACCGTACCCGTCGCACTGGCTTCGGCCTGGAATGGCCTGGCTCGTGATGGCGTCAAGCCCGGCGATGCTGATAACAGCTCGCCGCCAGCGCCGAAGACGGAAGCGCTGGCCGTCGACAGCTGGGCGGTGGGCAAGCTCTCCGCGCCGGAACCGGTGCAGACCAAGGCGCCCGAGATCAAGGTGCTGGCCGTGTCGCAGCTGATCCTGAGCAACAGTCAGGCGGGCTGCGATGGCCCAAGCCAGGCGCAAGCGCAAGCCCTGGTGGCGCCGAATGGCGAACCGTGGCCGCGCCAGTCCGGGTATGTGGATGGATTCCCTGTCAGTAACAAAGGCAACGAACTGGAATTGATGCTCGACAATAGCGCGAATGCAGCGCCTGTCTTCGTCAAACTGTACGACCTGGAGCGGCGCTCGAATGTACGTTACCTGTATATCCTGGCGCACGATAAGCTAAACGTGGAACAACTGAGCGCAGGCAAATATGAAGTGCGCTACCAGTCGCTGGCCCCGGGCGCCGATGGCTGCGCGGCCAAGCCGGTCAGCGCTGTCCCGAGCCCGCCGCCCGTCTCGCCTGCGCTACCAGACGGTGTACAGAATCCTGTTGTAAGCAGCATCTAATCTGATTATCCTTGATAAGGATTTATCATCGTATCCATCCATCAGGAGCCCCCATGACTGACCGCAATGCCGATGCAGATGCAGATGATAATTGGCTGCTCGACGAGGATGAACCAGCGGCCGCTCCCACTGGGCTGACAGCACCTGAGCAGCGCCTGTGGCGCGTGCTGATCGTCGATGATGATGTCGATGTGCATGCCGTCACGCGGCTGGCGCTGCGCAACGTCAGCTTCAAGGGGCGCGAGCTGGAATTGTTTTCCGCCTATAGCGGCCAGGAAGCCTACGAAATCTTGCGCAGCACGCCAGATATCGCGCTGGTGCTGCTCGACGTGGTGATGGAAACGGATGACGCGGGCCTGATACTTGCCAGGCGTATCCGCGCCGAGCTGAACAACGCCATCGTGCGCGTGGTGCTGCGTACGGGCCAGCCGGGCCAGGCGCCCGAGCAGCGCGTGATCATTGAATACGATATCAACGATTACAAGGCCAAGACCGAGCTGACCACGCAAAAGCTGTTTACCACGGTAATTTCAGCCCTGCGCGCCTATGAAAGCCTGATGATGCTCGAGCGCAGCCGCATCGGCTTGGGCAAGATCCTGGCGGGCGCCACCAATCTGTACCAGATCCATTCCTTGCGCGAATTTGCTTCCGGCGTACTGAACCAGGTCAGCGCCATCCTCGACGTGGGTGCCGATGGTGTGCTGTGCCTGATGCAGTGCGGCTCCGGACGGCCCGAAGTGGTGGCCGCCACCGGTTCCTATGCCGCACTGGCTGACGCCGCCAATATGCCGCCCGACCATGCGCTCACGTCCACCATCGACAAGGCCTTCGCCGAAAAGCGCAGCCAGTTCGAGCATCCGGCCAATGTGTTGTTTATCCATACGGAAAGCAAGCGCGAACTGGCCATTTCCGTCACGCCGCCGTGGCCGCTGGCGCAAATCCAGCGCGATCTGCTGGAAGTTTTTTGCCAGCGTATCGCCGCCGCCTTCGACAACCTGTATATGTTCGGCCAGTTGCGCAAGGCGCAGGAAGCGACCGTGGTGGCGCTGGCCGACCTGGCGGAATTTCGCGACAGCGACACGGGCGGCCATGTACGGCGGGTACAGCAATTGTCGGACGCGATCGCCCGCCGCATGCAGCAGCGCGGCGCCTATCCCGACGAACTGACGGCGCAGCTGATCGACATGATAGGCCTGGCCAGCATATTGCACGACGTGGGCAAGGTCGCTACCCCAGACGCCGTGCTGCTGAAGCCGGGCCGCCATACGGATGAGGAAAGGGTGCAGATGCAGCTGCATGCCAGCGTCGGGCGCACCATTCTTGAGCGGGCGGCGAATATGGTTGATGGCGTCAGCTACCTGACGTATGGCGCGCAGATTGCCGGCAGCCATCACGAACATTTTGATGGCGCCGGTTATCCGCAGGGCTTGCATGGCCGCGCCATTCCGCTGGCCGCGCGCATCGTGGCCGTGGTCGACGTGTTTGATGCCTTGCTGCACGAACGGCCCTACAAGGAACCCTGGCCCTATCCGCAGGTGCGCGCTTATATAGAAGAGCGCAGCGGCAAGCAGTTTGATCCGGAAGTGGTGGCCGCGCTGCTGGAGCTGATCGCCGATGAACCGGCACTGTGGCATCCTGAGCGCAACAGTCCCTGATACGGCGGCTTTCTGCGCCGCGCCATTCCCTTGTGCGCGGCGCCGTCATATACTCGGCAGCCTCAGGCGGTCTGGTGCCACGCACCAGTGTGGCGCGCCGCTGAGTTTTCGGATACCGACATGAAAGAACTGCAAGGCCTTACGGCGCTGATTATCGAACCGCATCCGGGCATGCGTTCGAGCCTGCACAATATGCTCAACCTGTGCGGCCTGGCGAAGATCGATGATGCGGCTGGCTCGGGCCAGGCGATCCGCATGCTGGGCAACAAATCCTATGACTTGATCCTGTGCGAGTACGCGCTCGAGGGCGGGCAGGATGGCCAGCAGATGCTGGAAGACTTGCGCCACCACAAATTGATCCACGCCTCGACCATGTTTTTCATGGTCACCGGCGAAGGCAGCTTTGGCAAGGTGGTCAGCGCCGTGGAACTCTTGCCCACTGACTATATCCTCAAACCGTTCACGGCCGACCGCATGCTCGAGCGCATCGGCCGCGCGCTGGACAAGCGCAATGCCTTCGTGCCCGTGTACCAGTTGATCGACGTGGGCAACGAGCGCGCGGCGATTGCCGCCTGCAGCGAAGGCGTCAGCCTGTATCCGCGCTATGCCACCGATTTCCTGCGTTTGCGCGCGGAATTGCATTTGTTGCTGGGTGAGGCGGCCGAGGCTGAGCCTATCTATGCCGCCCTGTATGAGAGCAAGGCCATCGGCTGGGCGCGCCTGGGCCAGGCCAAGACCCTGTTCCAGCGCGGCGAGTATGCGGCCGCGCAGGCCATGCTGGAAGATTTGCTGGAAAACAATAAGCGCTTTCTCGACGCCTACGACTGGCTGGCCCGCACGCATCAGGCCCAGGGCCGTCCGCAAGAGGCGCAGCAAACCCTCGGTGAGGCGGTGGCGCTGTCGCCGCACGCGGTGCGCCGCTTGCGCCGGCTGGCCGAGGCGGCCGTGGCGGCCGATGATATGGAAGTGGCGGAAAAAGCCCAGAAGCTGGTGGTCAGCAAAGCCAAGTATTCTGAATTCCGCGATCCGGAAGACCATGTGCGCCTGGTGCAGACCCTGGTGCGCAAGGGCGATCCGCTGCAGGCAGGCGCCGCGATCCGCGAATTGGACAGAAGCATGGGGGGCCAGAAGAACGTGGAATTATGCAGCGCCCTGTGCAGCGCCATGCTGCATGGCCACACGGGCAATCAGGCGCGGCTGGAAGAATCGCTGGATGCTGCCTTGCAGGCCAACCGGCATGACGGGGGCGGTTCGAACGCCGTCAAGACGGAATTGGCACGCCTGTGCCTGGCGCATGGCCGCGAAGAGGGCGCCGCCGAAGTGATGCGTGAAGTGATGCGCAATGCACCCGATAGCGCTGCCATGACGCAGGCGATGGCCGTGTTTGAGCAAAGCGGGCGTGAAGAGCTGGCCAAGGCGCTGGCGCGGCAAAGCCGCCAGGAAGTGGCCGAGATGGTCGCTGCCGGCGCCGCCAAGGCGGGCGAAGGCGATTTCCGTGGCGCCGTCGAGCTGATGCGTGTAGCCGTCACGCGTTTGCCCGACAATCCGCAAGTGGTGTTCAATGCCGCGGTGGCGGTCTTGAAATGCCTGGAGCATGAAGGCTGGGATGAACGCCTGGGCCAGCAGGCCCTGAGCTTTATTGCCGGCGTGCGCAGGCTGGACCCGCGCAACCCGAAATTGCCAGTGCTGTCGGGCCTGCATCAGCAGATATTGCGCAAGTATAAGCCGCGCGGCCTGGCCTGGATGCATCCGCCTGACGCCCTGTAACCGGGTGCAACAAGGCGACATTCACGGAAAAATGCGGGATGCGGGCAGGGGCCAAAAAAAATTACGATTATTTTCTTCGAACCCTTGCACATTCTCAAATCGGAAGCTTATAATCACGCCCCGAAGCAGCCAACTTCTTCTTTATAAGCAAATGCGGTAGTTAAGCAGTAGTAAATAAGGTTGACAGTTGTGAGTAGATGCTTCATACTCTGCGGTTCCCGCGGAGGGGTGGCCGAGTGGTTAAAGGCGACAGACTGTAAATCTGTTCTTTCGAGTACGCTGGTTCGAATCCAGCCCCCTCCACCAAGTTTTCAGGTTTTTTGAACGGAAAACTGGGTCGTAGTAAGTGAAGATGAAGTGAACGATACCTCGCGGGTGTAGCTCAATGGTAGAGCAGAAGCCTTCCAAGCTTACGACGAGGGTTCGATTCCCTTCACCCGCTCCAGTCCCCGTTCAGATGCTTGATGCATCGCGTGCAACAAATTACAGCCCTTGTAGCTCAGTGGTAGAGCACTCCCTTGGTAAGGGAGAGGCCACGTGTTCAATCCACGTCAAGGGCACCAGAATTCGCAGCAAATTCGCAGCAAGTAATAAACAGAAGCAAATTCAACCAGACCGTCGGGCGTGTGCCTGAGCAATCTAATCAAATCATTAGGAGTTCAAAATGGCAAAAGGTAAATTCGAACGGACCAAGCCGCACGTTAACGTCGGCACCATCGGCCACGTCGACCACGGTAAAACCACCCTGACCGCTGCAATCGCAACGGTACTGTCGAAAAAATTCGGCGGCGAAGCTAAAGCATACGACCAGATCGATGCTGCTCCAGAAGAAAAAGCACGCGGTATTACGATTAACACCGCTCACGTTGAGTACGAAACGGCTACCCGTCACTACGCTCACGTTGACTGCCCAGGCCACGCCGACTACATCAAAAACATGATCACCGGCGCAGCACAAATGGACGGCGCGATCCTGGTTTGCTCCGCAGCAGACGGCCCAATGCCACAAACCCGCGAGCACATCCTGCTGGCCCGCCAAGTTGGCGTTCCATACATCATCGTGTTCCTGAACAAGTGCGACCTGGTCGACGACGCAGAATTGCTGGAACTGGTTGAAATGGAAGTGCGCGAGCTGTTGTCGAAATATGACTTCCCAGGCGACGATCTGCCTATCATCAAAGGTTCGGCCCGTATGGCGCTGGAAGGCCAAGAAGGCGAAATGGGCGTGGACGCAGTGCTGCGTCTGGCCGATGCGCTGGATGCTTACATCCCAACCCCAGAGCGCGCTGTTGACGGTGCCTTCCTGATGCCAGTAGAAGACGTGTTCTCGATCTCGGGTCGCGG
>NZ_JACHCL010000003.1 GCF_014200725.1 Janthinobacterium silvisoli | reverse complement strand
GTGCTGCAACCAGTGTGAAAGTAGGTTATTGTCAGGCTTGTTATTCGTAGTAGAGAAAAACCCCTCCGGTATCCGGTGGGGTTTTTTTTCGTCTGGTGGTTTTGCTGGGATTAACCCCTACGGCAAGGGCTGGGGTCAGACCCGGCGGGTCTGACCCCAGATTTTAACTGCCTCTATAAGTCGAATACGACCAAGGGGATACGACCAGCGGTACGTGGTAATTTTCATCGGTATGGGCGATGCCGAAGGACAGGGTGACCAGGTCGATGAAGCGGGGAGAGGGGAGTTCGACGCCTTGGGCGGCGAAGTAGTCGCCGGCGTTGAAGACCAGTTCATACTGGCCGGCTTTCATGCTGTCTCCTTCCAGCAATGGCGTGCTGCAACGGCCGTCGCTGTTCGTCATATCCATCTTCAGCAAGACTTTGCCTTCCGGCGCGACGGAAAACAGGGCCACCTTGACGCCGGCGCCGGGCCTGCCGTGGGCGATATCGAGTACATGCGTGCTGAGTTTTCCCATTTGCTATCCTATATGTTCAAGGTGAATGTGCTTATCGTGCAAATCATATACCGCTGTCGGTGCCCGGCGATATGATTGGGGATATATTTCATATAGTTCCCACCAAGGCGAGCACCCCATGAGCAGCTATGACGATTATCCGCGTGACTTGATCGGCTATGGCCGTACGCCTGTCCATCCGCAATGGCCGGGCAAGGCCCGGATTGCACTGCAATTTGTCCTCAATTATGAAGAGGGGGCGGAAAACAGTGTGCTGCATGGCGATCCGGCTTCCGAGACGTTTTTATCGGAAATGATAGGCGCCGCCGCTTTTCCTGCCCGCCACCTGAGCATGGAATCCATTTATGAATATGGTTCGCGTACCGGTTTATGGCGTTTGCTGCGCATGTTCGAAGAGCGCCGTTTGCCGCTGACGGTGTTTGGTGTTTCGATGGCGTTGAAACGCAACCCCGAAGCGGTGGCGGCGTTTCAGGAACTGGGCCATGAAATTGCCTGCCATGGCCTGCGCTGGATTTCCTATCAAAATATGGATGAAGCCACCGAGCGCGAACATATGCGCGAGGCCGTGCACATCATCCGCGAATTGACCGGTTCTGCCCCGCAAGGCTGGTACACCGGGCGCGATTCGCCAAATACGCGCAAACTGGTGGTCGAGCATGGCGGTTTTCGCTACGACGCTGATTATTATGGCGACGACCTGCCTTTCTGGGAAAAGGTGCGCTACACGGATGCCGCCGGTGTTGTTGCCGTGCAGCCGCAATTGATCGTGCCCTATACCCTGGACACCAACGATATGCGCTTTGCCGCCATGCAAGGTTTTAATTCGGGCACACAGTTCTTTGATTATCTGAAGGATGCTTTCGATGTGCTATATGCCGAAGGCGATCCGAACGGCCTGAACCAGCCAAAAATGCTATCGGTAGGCTTGCATTGCCGCCTGGTCGGGCGGCCTGGTCGGGCGGCGGCGCTGGCGCGTTTTCTTGATTATGTGCAAGGACATGAACAGGTGTGGATCACGCGCCGCATCGATATTGCAGAACACTGGCATGCGGTCCACCCCTTTGAATCATCTTGACTAAACATTCGCTTTATTGAGTTGGTATGATAAGTAACATCAGTCTTTGCATATAGTTGCCCCATGTGCGGGTGTTAATCTTCAAGACTGGGACCATACCGAGGCCAGCATGTCAGAAGCTATCCGTTTTTATTACCGTGGCGCCGTGCAAGAAGTGCGCGACACCGCCCCCACGCAGACTGTCTTGCAGCATCTGCGCGAGGATCTGCATTGCACCGGCACCAAGGAAGGTTGCGCCGAAGGCGATTGCGGCGCTTGCATGGTCGTCGTCGGCAGCCTGGTTAATGGCCAGGTGGAAATGAAGGCCGTCAATGCCTGCATCCAGCTAACGCCCACCCTCGATGGCAAGGCCCTGTTTTCTGTCGAAGACTTGCAGCAGCCCGATGGCGCATTACACCCTGTACAGCAGGCGATGGTGGAGTGCCACGGTTCCCAGTGCGGATTTTGCACGCCCGGTTTCGTGATGTCGCTATGGGGCATGTATTTGAACAAACATGGCGTGGCACCGACCCGCTGCGAAATAGACGATAGTTTATCGGGCAATTTGTGCCGCTGCACCGGTTACCGTCCCATCATCGATGCGGCAAAACGCATGGGCGAATTGCCGCTAGTCAGCTTTGATCGGGCGGCATTGGCGGCGCAGTTGCAAGCCCTGCAGCGCGACAGCTTGTTGACTTATATTGCAGGCGGGCAGCAATTCCATGCGCCGCGCACGCTTGAAGAGTTGGTGCAATTGCGCGCTGACAAACCGCAAGCCTGCCTGCTGGCTGGTTCCACCGATGTGGGCCTGTGGGTGACCAAGCAGATGCGCGACCTGGGCGACATCATTTATATCGGCAATGTCGCCGCCTTGAAAAACATTGCGATTGTCGATGATCAATTGTTGATAGGCGCTGGCGCCAGCCTGAACGATGCTTATGCGGCCCTGTGCCAGCATTATCCTGAGCAATTATCCGAGCTGTGGCAGCGCTTTGCTTCTTTGCCCATCCGCAATGCGGGTACTCTGGGCGGCAATGTGGCGAATGGTTCGCCGATTGGTGATTCGATGCCGTGGCTGATCGTGCTGGGTACGCAGATCGTGCTGCGCGGTGCTGATGGCCAGCGCAGCATGCCGCTGGAAGATTTCTATCTGGGCTATCAAAAGAAAGATTTGCGTCCCGGTGAATTCGTCGAAGCGCTGCATGTTCCCTTGCCGCGTGCCGACGTGCATTTCCGCACGTATAAACTGGCGAAACGCTTCGATCAGGATATCTCGGCCGTTTGCGCCGCGTTTGCCTTGCGCCTCGATGGCGCGCAGATTCTCGATGCGCGCATCGCATTCGGCGGCATGGCGGCCACGCCGCAGCGTGCTGTACAAACAGAAGCGTTTTTGCGCGGACAAGTATGGTCGGAAGAAAACCTGGTCATCGCCATGCGCTTGCTGGCCGACGATTACGCACCGCTGTCGGACATGCGTGCCTCGAATACCTATCGCATGACGACGGCGCAAAACCTGTTGCGCCGTTTCTGGCTGGAAACGCGGCCCGAGACGCCGCTGTTATCTAGCGCCGTCAATGCCTACGCTTGCCGCGCCTGAGAGGAAGAGCATGAACCATCCTGCCACGCCTCCATTACAAGCTGCCAACTGGGCCGCCGTGGGCAAGCCCAGCCCGCATGAATCGGCCGAACTGCATGTGCTGGGTCAGGCCACGTATACGGATGATATTGCCGAGTTGCAGGGAAGCTTACATGCAGCACTGGGCCTTTCACAAAAGCCCCATGCACGCATCACGGCCATGGACTTGTCGGCTGTACGTTCATCGCGCGGGGTCGTTGCTGTTTATACGGCGCAAGATATTCCCGGCACCAATGATTGTGGCCCCATCATTCACGATGATCCCATCCTGGCGCCTGGCCTGGTGCAGTATGTAGGCCAACCCATCTTTATCGTGGTGGCCGACACGCACGACCATGCGCGCCGCGCCGCCCGTCTGGCGCAAGTCACGTATGACGAATTGCCTGCCATCATGACGCCACAAGCGGCGAAAGCGGCTTTGTCTTATGTGTTGCCACCGATGCGCTTGACGCGTGGCGATGCACAGGCCGCCTTTGAGAAGGCGCAGCATGTGGTCCAGGGCCAGTTATATGTCGGTGGACAGGAACAGTTTTATCTGGAAGGACAGATTTCCTACGCGATTCCAAAAGAGGCGCAGGGCATGCTGGTGCTGTGTTCGACCCAGCACCCGAGCGAGATGCAACACGTGGTGGCGCATGCGCTGGGCGTGCACTCGCATAACATCACGGTCGAATGCCGGCGCATGGGGGGCGGCTTTGGCGGCAAGGAATCGCAATCGGCCCTGTGGGCTGCAGCGTCCGCGATTGCGGCAGCGAAATTGAAACGCCCCGTCAAACTGCGTGCCGACCGCGACGACGATATGCTGGTGACGGGCAAGCGCCACTGTTTTTATTACGAGTATGAAGTGGGCTACGACGATGACGGAAAAATTCTGGCCGCCAGGGTCGACATGACCACGCGCGCCGGTTACTCGGCCGATTTGTCTGGCCCCGTCGCTACGCGTGCCGTCTGCCATTTCGATAACACCTATTATTTGTCCGATGTGGACATTCGCGCTGCCTGCGGCAAGACCAACACGCAGTCGAACACGGCTTTTCGTGGTTTTGGCGGCCCGCAAGGTGCGATTGCCATCGAGTATGTGATCGATGAAATCGCCCGCCACTTGCAGCGCGATGCGCTCGATATCCGCCTGCTCAATTTTTATGGCCGCAACGATACGGAGGGGCGCAATGTCACGCCCTACGGGCAGAAGATCGTCGATAACGTGATCCACGAGATTGTGGCTGAACTGGAAGAGAGCAGCGATTACCGCGCGCGCCGCGTCGCCATCGATGCCTATAACGAAGCCAGTCCTGTCCTGAAGAAAGGCCTGGCATTCACACCGCTGAAATTCGGCATCGCCTTCAACGTTACCCATCTGAACCAGGCTGGTGCGCTGGTGCATGTTTATGTGGATGGTTCCGTGCTGGTTAACCATGGCGGCACGGAAATGGGGCAAGGCATCAATACCAAGGTCATGCAAGTGGTGGCGCATGAATTGGGTCTTGATTTGAATCATGTGCGGGCCACGGCCACGGATACCAGCAAGGTGGCCAATACCTCGGCCACAGCCGCTTCGACCGGCGCTGACCTGAACGGCAAGGCGGCGCAGGATGCAGCGCGCCAGATCCGTGAACGGCTCGGCGATTACGCGGTCAAACTATATGGCGGCGATGCCGCGTTAGTGCGCTTCTTCGATAACCACGTGCATGTAAATGGCCACGTGGTGGCGTTTGCAGAACTGGTACAAAAGGCTTATCTGGCGCGCGTGCAGCTTTGGTCAGACGGTTTTTATGCCACGCCCGGCTTGCACTGGGATGCGAAGACGATGACGGGCCACCCGTTTTCGTATTACGCCTATGGCGCGGCGGTGGCCGAAGTGGTGGTCGATACCCTGACTGGTGAATGGAAGCTGCTGCGCGCCGACGCCTTGTATGATGCCGGCCAGTCGCTCAATCCTGCCATCGATATTGGCCAGGTGGAAGGCGCGTTTATCCAGGGTATGGGCTGGCTGACGACGGAGCAGCTGTGGTGGAATGGTGCAGGCAAGCTGATGACGCATGCTCCATCGACGTATAAAATTCCCGGCGTTTCCGATTGCCCGGAAGACTTCCGCGTGAAACTTTTCCACAACCGCAATGTGGAAGACAGCATTCACCGCTCCAAGGCTGTGGGCGAGCCACCGCTACTGTTGCCATTTTCCGTCTTCTTTGCCATCCGCGACGCTATTTCCAGCGTGGCTGGCCATCGCGTGCAACCGCCGTTGAACGCGCCGGCCACCAGCGAAGAAATCCTCAAGGCGGTGATGGCCGTGCAAGTGGCCAGCGCTTTGGTGCAGGAGCAGTGATGAGCGATTGGCTGACAGCATTGGCGAACGACGAAGGCACGCAGGCGTCGGTGCTGGTAACGGTCGCCCTGGTGGAAGGTTCGGGGCCGCGCGAAGCGGGCGCGAAGATGCGCGTCAGTCTCGATGGCCAGGTCGATACCATAGGCGGTGGCCACCTGGAATTGCGTGCCGTGGAAATTGCCAAGACCATGCTGATGACGGGTGTCAATACTGCGCGCCTGGAACGCTTTGCTTTGGGCCCCAGCCTGGGCCAGTGTTGCGGCGGCGTGGTGTACCTTGCGTTCGAACCGGTCGATACAAGTCTGGCACAGGTGCTGGAGATGTTGCGCGAGCGCCGCCAGCAAGACAGCTGGCGCGTGACGGCGCTCGATGGCGAGGCAGTGCCGGCCCTGTTCGATGCACAGGCCAACTTGCTGGCGGGTATGCCGATGCAGGCACCTGACACATTTTCACGCGAGCGGGGTACGCATGTGGCGCAAGATGGCAGCGGGCGGCGCTGGCTGATCGATCCTTGCCTGGCGCCACGCGCCCATCTGACCTTGTTTGGCGCCGGTCATGTGGGCGCCGCCATCGTGCGCGCGCTGGCCGAGCTGCCGTGTAATATCACCTGGGTCGATGAACGCGAGGATATGTTCCCCGCGCATCTGCCCGATAATGTACGTATCGCCGCTACGGACATACCGGAAGAATTCGTGGCCATGGCGCCTCCTGGTGGCAGTTTTCTCGTCATGACGCATAGCCATGCGCTCGATCAGCGCTTGACGGAAGCTATCATGGCACGCGAGGATGGCGGCTGGTTTGGTTTGATCGGCTCGCACACCAAGCGCAAGCAGTTTGAGCACCGCTTGCAAACGCGCGGTGTGCCCGCCGAACGTATCGCCGCCATGGTGTGTCCTATCGGCATGCCTGGTATCCGCAACAAGGCGCCGGCCGTGATTGCCGCCTCGGTTGCCTGCCAATTATTAATGGTGTGGGAGCAAGCTGCTGAAACAGCCCTTGCTACACCGCTGCGGCTGGTTTCTGCCAGTCCGCCAGCGCGCCGCAAAAAGCGCGCAGTTCACCAGTTATAGAAAGAGTTCATGTTGACAGTACCCGTATCATCGCAAGCTTACCGAGCAAGCTTGCTGCACTTTCACGCCGATCCCGCTTTCAGCGAGCAGGCCCATGCCTGGCATGAAGATGGCTTGCTGATCGTAGCCGACGGCAAGATTGTCGCAGCCGGTGATTTTGCACAATTGCAGGCCAGCTTGCCGATCGGCACGAACATTATCGATTACCGGGGCAAACTGATCGTGCCGGGATTCATCGACACCCACTTGCATTTCCCGCAAACAGAAATGATCGCTTCTCCCGCGCCCGGCCTCTTGCCGTGGCTGGAAACATATACCTTCCCTACCGAGCGGACCTTTGCCGATCCGGAACATGCGCGCGATGTAGCCGAGTTTTTCCTTGATGAACTGCTGCGCTGTGGAACTACCACGGCCATGGTATATGGCAGCGTGCATCCACAATCGGTCGATGCTTTCTTTACGGCTAGCGAGGCGCGCGGCTTGCGCATGGTGGCAGGCAAGGTCATGATGGACCGCAACTGCCCCGAGTTCCTGCGCGACACGGCCGAGTCGGGCGCACGCGAAACGGAAGAGCTGATACAGCGCTGGCACAAGCATGGCCGTTCGCTGTATGCGATCACGCCACGCTTCGTGCCTACCTCGACCAATGAGCAAATGTTACTGGCGG
Source organism: Janthinobacterium silvisoli (assembly GCF_014200725.1). GTDB lineage: Bacteria > Pseudomonadota > Gammaproteobacteria > Burkholderiales > Burkholderiaceae_D > Janthinobacterium. The sequence continues at coordinate 591,850 of NZ_JACHCL010000003.1, read as the reverse complement.
GTGAACTGGCGCGCGCCTATCCCGATACTTATTTGCAGACCCACGTGTCGGAAAACGAAGATGAATGCCGCTGGGTGCGACAATTGCACCCGCAGGCGCGCAGCTATCTCGATGTGTATGACAGTTACGGCATGCTGCGCCCGCGCGCCATGTTCGGTCATTGCATCTGGCTCGACGAGCGCGACCGTGAGCGCATGGCTGAAACGGCATCGGCAGCGGCGGTTTGCCCTACGTCAAACTTGTTCCTGGGCAGTGGTCTGTTTGATTTTGAACAGGCCGATGCGGCGCGCATGCTGATCTCGCTGGCTACCGACGTGGGGGCTGGCACGAGTTTCTCGATGTTGCAAACCATGAACGAAGCCTATAAAGTAGCACGCTTGAAAGGCAGTTATCTGCCCGCCATGCGCATGTTTTACCTGGCGACCCTGGGCGCGGCGCGCAGCATGCAGCTCGAAGGCACGCTCGGTAATTTCAAGCCGGGCACGGAAGCGGACTTTATCGTGCTCGACAAGAAAGCCACGCCCTTGCTGGAACGGCGCACAGCTGCCTGCCAGAGTCTGGAAGAGCTGCTGTTTGCTTTTGCCCTGTTGGGCGACGACCGCGCCGTATCCGCTACTTATTCGGGAGGCCACTGCGTGCATGTGCGTGGAGCGGGCTGAACCTTCCCCTGAACACCCACTTATCGAGAATGCTGATGCAAAAGAAAATTCCTGGTCTGACCCTGGCCGCCATGCTGGCGCTATCCGGCGTCGCTCATGCTGCCACCCCGGCCGCCACCCCGGCTGCCAACGAAGCAGCGACCGCGCGTCATTTTGCCACGCTGGTATCGGGCGCGCAGCCGAAGACGGCCGAACTGAGCCTGTTCTTTTCCATGATGCCCAAGGGCGGCGACCTGCATCATCATTACTCGGGTGCTATTTATGCCGAGCAGTTTCTCGATTGGGTCGACAAGGAAAACTATTGCGTCAACAAGACCACCTACCGTATCGAAAGCCAGAAAGACGTGATCGCCGCCGAGCGCGCCAAGCCGACTGGCCAGCGCAACTGCCTGTCCTCGTCCGAGGTGTTTGCCGATCCTGGCTTGTATGCGGAATTGCTGCAGCGCTGGTCGACCAAGGATTTCTACAACCATGGAGGCATCCAGACGCCGCCTGACCGTACCTTCTTTGATACTTTCGGCTATTTCGGCCCGGTTGCCTCGACCAATACGGCCGATGGCTTGAAAACCCTGAAGCAGCGTGCAATCGCTGAAAACCTGAGCTACATCGAAACGATTTTCGAGCTGTCGCCTTTCGTGTCGAATCCGCAATTCGATCAACAGGCGCTGGCGCCTGGCTTGACGCCGGCCGCGCTGCAAACCCTGTTGGCCAGCTGGACGCAAAGCCTGGATCAGGATGCTGCCTTCCAGAAAAGCATCACCGCCTACAACGATAACGTGAACACCAGCAGCGTCGGCATCGACGATGCCAACTTCACCATGCGCTACCAGGCTTACGTGCTGCGTTTCCTGTCGCCATCGCAAGTGTTTTCATCGATGGTCGCCGCCTTCAAGGCCGCCAGCCTGAATCCGCTAGTGGTGGGCGTCAATATCGTGGGCCAGGAAAGCGTGAATGTCTCGATGCGCGATTACAGCTTGCATATGGAAATGTTCAAGTTCCTCAAGGCCAAGTATCCACACGTGAAGATCGCCCTGCATGCCGGTGAGCTGGCGCTGGGCATGGTACCGCCGGAAGGCCTGGCTTTCCATATCGCCGAAGCCGTTGATGTGGCTGGCGCTGACCGTATCGGCCACGGCATGGATATTGCCTATGAGCACAATGCCCTGGCTACCATGCAAAAGATGCGCGAGCGCGGCATTCCCGTGGAAGTGAACTTGACCAGCAACGACTACATCCTGGGTATCAAGGGCCAGGCTCATCCCGTGACGTTGTACCGCAAGTATGGCGTGCCGTTTGTCATTTCCACCGATGATGCGGGCGTATCACGCAACACTTTGTCGAACGAGTATGTGTTGTTTGCCAGCCAGTACAAGACCGATTACGCGGAAATCAAGAAGCTGTCTTACAACAGCCTGCGTTACTCCTTCCTGGCTGATGCGGATAAACAACGTTTGCTGAAAGCACTCGATGCGCGCTTTGCCACATTTGAGGCGCAAGTGGCTGCGTCCGATCAGCCCATTAAAGGCAGTAAGCCATAAGTTGCTTGATAGTTAAAATTTGCGTGATTCTGCGGCCGGATTTTCCGGCCGTTTTTCTTTCTTCCTTTTACCTTAATTGATGATTGATTGGCAAATCTGTGGCGGCCAAGCGACACAATTAACGGCAGATGCATATCTTTATCTGATTTCCTAATTGAATCAATTTCAAGCACATATTGCTCATTTATAATTTCGCGCCATAGGCTCGGACCATCCGAAGACGATATCAAATTCATGTTTTCTGCCCTGGTATTTATACTTTTTGTATATAAATATCTAAAGTAAAACGTATTTGTCATCCATTTTTTGATGATGCATAGTGAGATCAGACTGATATTAAAAAGTCACATTTCACCTCTTCGAGGTGGTCTTTATCGGGCATTTGCAGTAGATCAAGGTGGCAAGTTGCATGAAATAATTCGTCGCACAGAGATGTGTCGAAATTCACAACGAGTCATAGCCGTGTCACAGTCCTGACATATTTAACAATTACACTGCCGCCTGGCCTGTACGTCCGGTCAAGTTTGTTAAGTGAATGACAAAGGAGCTAGCGCCCTGCGTTATTGCGAATGAAGCAAGTGAGTCATTCGTTTTTTGCTTGAATATGGATGGTTTGTGTCAGGAAGCGCAGGTATTGCAGGGTCCAGCAGAGGCCCGCAGCCAGGCCGGACCCCGTCAAGGTCCGTCGCCCGTCCAGCCGGCGTAACAGTTGCAGCATAGTAAAGAGGGAATCTTGTGTTTGTGTTGCTGTGCGGTGATCCCGGATAGCAGGGCAAGCCAGGATTTTCACAATAATAGTCTTTTCTGGGGTTAAAGATGATCAATCACAAACGACTTCGGCTAACGCAAATCGCGTTAAGCCTGTCTATTGCACTGGCGGCGGCACCATCGTTCGCACAGAACACCACGTCTGCTATCGGCGGACGTATTTCCGTTGGTGATGGCAAGCCTGCTGCTGGCGCTATCGTCACCATCGTGCACACCGAATCGGGCTCCGTCAGCAATGTGACGACCGATGCGGAAGGCCGTTACGTTGCTCGCGGCTTGCGTGCAGGCGGTCCTTACACCATCACCATCACCAAAAACGGTGAAGTGGAAAAACGTGAAAACGTGTACCTGCAACTGGCTGAAACGGCCAACGTGGACGCCACCCTGGGCGCCCCTGAAATGCAAGTCGTTAAAGTGAGTGGCAACGCCGCCCGTGCACAGATTTTCAACAGCACCAATATGGGTGCCGGCACCAGCATCAGCAATACCGATCTGCAAACCCAGGCTTCGATTTCGCGCAGCCTGCAAGATTACGCCCGCGTCGATCCCCGCCTGTCGCAAACCGACAAAGGCCGTGGCGAAATTTCGATGGGTGGCCAAAACTCGCGCTACAACTCGATGACCATCGACGGCGTGGCCGTGAATGACACCTTCGGTCTGGAAGCTTCCGGCACTGCTACCGGCAAACAGCCGATCTCGATCGAAGCGATTCAGTCGGTGCAAGTGAACGTCGCCAACTACGACGTGACCCAAAAAGGCTATACCGGCGCCAACATCAATGCTGTGACCAAGTCAGGTACCAATACTGTCAAAGGCAGTGTGTACTATGTATTCCGCAACGACCAACTGGCAGGCGACCGTTACAACGATACCGCTGGCACGTATTCCCCAGCACCATCGTCGAAGGACACCACCAAAGGTATCACCATGGGTGGGCCTTTGATCCAGGATAAGCTGTTCTTGTTTGCCAACTATGAAAAAACGGCAAGCTCGCGCAGCTCGCCATCCTTCGGTCCGATCGGTAGCTCGGCCACCAACGTCGCCATTTCGCAATCGGCGATTGATAGCGCGATTGGGATTGCCAAAGACAAATATGGTATGGATATCGGCAGCTCGGCCATCCCGAGCGGTACCGAATTCACCGCCACTGAAAAGTTGCTCAAGCTCGATTGGAACTTGACCGATACCCAGCGCGTGATGTTGCGTTACTCGAAGAGTGATCAGGCTGAGCCGATTTTCGTCGGCTTCAGCCCGACCGGTATTTCGTTGAGCTCGTACTGGTATTCCCAGCAAAAGAGCTTGGAAACCGTTGTCGGACAATGGACTGCCGAGTGGAGCCCAACCTTCTCGACCGAGTTCAAGGTATCGAGCCGTAAATATAATAGCGTACCGAATAATAACGCCAAGCTGCCGTCGATCGGTTTCCGCTTCTCCGGTCCAGTACCGGACGGTGCGACTGGCCTCAATAGTACTGACCGCTTCCTGAACTTCGGTACCGAGCAAAGCCGTCAAATGAACGTGCTGCGCACCGATACCCGTGACGCCTACTTTGGCGCCAACTGGAACTTGGGCGACCATGAAATCAAGTTCGGTACGGATTACAGCGAGAACAAGATTTACAATGCGTTCTTGCAAAACGTCAACGGTAACTACACCTTTGGCTGTATCGACAATATCAAGTATTCCTTCGATACAAGCGGTAAATTCCAGTGCACAGGCACGACCGCAACTGCTGCCCGCATTCAGGCTGCTATCCTGGAAAACTTTAGCCTTGGCCGTCCGACTGTATACAACTTGCAAGCAGCCGTTCCAGGCAGCACGCTTGATGATGCGGTCGCTCGCTTCAATCTGAAAAACGTCGGCTTGTTCGTACAAGACACGTGGACTGTCAACAAACAGCTGACAGTTAGTGCCGGTCTGCGCATTGACGGTACTCGCATCGGCGACAAGCCGCTGCGTAATGATACCGCTGCCTTGCCAGTTGGCCCATTGGTGAATGGCCGTCAAACTGGTGGTTTCGGCATTGACAATACCCACACTATCGATGGTCAGAATCTGTATCAGCCACGCGCTGGCTTCAACTACAAGTTCGACACCGCACGCCCAACCCAGATACGCGGCGGCTTCGGACTGTTCCAGGGCGCTGCGCTGGCAGTCTGGCTGGGTAATCCTTTCCAGAACACCGGTGTCGTGCTGCGTAACATTAGCTGCACCTATGCTGCTGGCACTTGCCCGGCTGATGGTGGTTTCTTCAGTCCTGACCCAAGCAAACAGCCTACCAACGTGATCAGCACGATTCCTGCTGCCAAGGTCGATACACTGGCGACCAACCTGGCGCAGCCATCGGTCTGGAAAGCCAACCTGGCGTTCGAACATGAGTTGCCATGGTATGGCTTGGTAGTGGGCGCGGAATACCTGCGCACCAAGACCAAGGATGCGATTTACTACCAAGAGCTGAACCTGGGCGCACCGAACCGTGTTGGTAGCGATGGCCGTCCTCTGTACTACTCGGATAATGGCTACGATCCGAAATGCTGGAATGCTTCGGGTGCCTTGACCGGTGGCACTGGCTGCACCACTCGTACCAAAGGCGCTAATAACGCTGCCTTTGGCCAGGTATTGCAAGCAACCAAGACTGACAAGGGCGAAGGCAATCTGCTGACCCTGTCGCTGCGCAGCCCGATGCGTGACGGTCTGTCGTGGGGTACGTCGTACACCTATACCGACGCTACTGAAGTGTCGCCGCTGACTTCATCGACTTCCAGCTCGAACTGGGGTGGTCGTGCCGTATTCAATCCTAACGAAAACGTCGCATCTAACTCTAACTACCTGGTCAAGGATCGCTTCACTGCCAACGTTACTTGGCAAAAACGTTTCTTCGGCGAATATCGCACCAGCTTTGGTCTGTTCTATGAAGGCCGTAGCGGCAAGCCATACAGCTGGACGTTCAATAACGACATGAATGGTGACGGCCTGGCTGGTAATGATTTGCTGTACATTCCGAAAGCACCGGGCTCTGGCGAAGTATCGTTCTATGGCGCAACGCCAGCTGCGCGCGCCGCTAACGAAGCCGCTTTCTGGGCTGTTGTTAACGCCAATGGCGATCTGCGCAATTCCACAGGTGGCGTTGTCGGCCGCAACAAGAGCTTTGCACCATGGACCAATAGCTTCGACATGCGTCTGAGCCAGGAAGTACCAGGCTTCTTCAAGGGTAATAAAGGTATCGTTACCCTGGACTTCCTGAACGTGGGCAACATGATCAACCGTAACTGGGGCCATATCACAGAAGTGCCGTTCCAAGGTGCCGGTGGTCTGGTACGTAGCTTTGTTGACTACATGGGTATTGATAAAGACGGTCATTACATTTACAACACTCGTCCTGTATCGAGCCTGCAAACCCGTCAAACTGCGGGTGAATCGCAGTGGGCAGTGCAAGCTACCGTCAAGTACGAATTCTAATGTCGTAATGTCGGTGTGACCTGAAAAACGGCTGGTAGCGATACCAGCCGTTTTTTTTATAGCCGAGATGGTTTACTCTTTCCCTTTTTTACAGAATACGAATTCCATGGCTCACTTCCTACGCACACCGGTCGCCAGCGCGGCCCTGATCCTGGCCCTGTCGGCCTGCAGCAATCTTGCTCCTGTCCCGCTTGCTGCGCGCAGCGGCCCTATCGAAGTGAACCTGGTCGCGCTCAACGATTTCCATGGCAATCTTGACCGCAGCAAATTTACCTACACCAGCGTGAGTGACACCTCCAGCAAGACGGTCGATGCGGGCGGCATCGATACATTGTCCGGCGCCCTGAGTGCGTGGCGGCGTGAAGATGCGCAACTGATTTTTGTTGGCAATGGCGACCTGATAGGCGCCAGTCCTGCCATGTCGTCGCTGTGGGCTGATGAGCCGAGCATCGTGGCCATGAATATGCTTGGCATGAAGGCCAGTTCCGTGGGCAACCATGAATTTGACCAGGGCAAGGCGGAATTGCTGCGCCAGCAGCGCGGCGGATGCGTGTCTGCCCGCACGGACAAAGCCTGCAAGTTTGCGCCTGATTTTAGCGGCGCGCGATATCAGTATCTGTCCGCCAATGTGATCGACACGCAAACGGGCAAGCCGCTATTGCCTGCCTACCAGATTGAAGAAGCGCATGGCGTCAAGGTGGGCCTGATCGGCGCCGTGCTGCAAGATACCGCCGCAGTCGTCACGGCGGCCGGTATCGTGGGCTTGAAGTTCGGCGATGAAGCCGACGCCATCAACGCTACCTTGCCCGCCTTGCGGGCGCAGGGCGTGGGCGTATTCGTGGTCTTGCTGCATCAGGGCGGCGAGACGGAAGAAGCGGTTGACCAGGCTGATTGCAGCAAGCTCAAGGGCCCGGTAGTCGACATCGCCAAACGCCTCGATCCGGCGATTCAAGTGATCATCAGCGGCCACTCGCACAAGGGCTATTTGTGCCGTGTCGATGGCCGTCTGGTGACGCAGGCAGAGATGGGCGGACATATGTTGACGCGCATCAAGCTCAAGGTCGATCCCGTCAAGAATATCGTGCTGAGTACCGGTGCACAGAACGTCGTCATGTTGCCAGGCGCCTATGCGCCTGATCCAGCCGTGGCTGCTTACCTGGCAACTGTCAAGGAGCGTAGCCTGCAAGCACTGTCGCGCCCTGTAGCGACCATTACCGTGCCTGTCGTCGGCCGCGAGACCAAGGGGAGTGGCGAGTCGCCGCTGGGCGATATGGTGGCTGACAGTACCTTGTTTGGCACGCGCGCTGCCGGCGCACAAATTGGCTTGATGAATAATGGCGGTATCCGCAAAGACCTGGAGGCGGGCGCGGATCTGATGACCAATGTGGGCCAGAACCAGGCGGTGCTGCCGTTCGGTAACACCCTGACGATAGTCAGCCTGTCCGGCGCGCAAATCCGCGCCCTGCTGGAACAGCAATGGCTCGATGCGGATGCAGAGGATGGCAATTTGCTGCAAGTATCGGAAGGCTTCAGCTACCGCTGGGACAGCACGCGCCCGCAAGGCCAGCGCGTAGTGCCGGGCAGCATCATGTTGAATGGTGTGCCACTGGATGACAATCAACAATATCGTGTCGCCGCCAACAACTTCCTGGCCGGCGGCGGCGACCGTTTCAGCGTGCTGGCCGCTGGCACGCGCCGGCTTGACACGGGCGTGCGCGACATCGACGCCTTCAGCGACTATCTGATCGACCGCGCACGCAGCGGCAAACCGGCTGGCAGCACCACCGCCGCAGGCCGCATTGTGCGCGTCAAATAATTTAATTCAAGGAAAACACCATGCGTCGTCTCTTCTTCTCCGTTCTTCTGTCCAGCCTGTTCGCAGGCAGCGCCCACGCCGAGTTCACGATACCCGGTTTTGAGCTGGTGCACACTTCGCCCGTCGAAACGAGCTTGACCAATCCCGACCTGCGCGAACCGGCCGTGGTCTGGAGCGAGCTGTTCGATTCTGCAAAAAAAGAAATCGTCATCGCCCAGTTTTACGCCGTCAGCAAGCCCGGCACTGCCTTTGAAAAAGTGCTGGCCAGCCTGACGGCGGCGGGCCAGCGCGGCGTCAAAATCCGCTTCCTGCTCGACCAAAAAGGCGTGGGCCTGTCGGAAGCGCCGACGATAGAGCGCATCAAGGCGATCCCGAACCTGGAATTGCGCATCATCGATTACAACAAAGTGACGGGCAATGGCATCGTGCACGCCAAATACCTGGCCGTCGATGGCCAGGTGGCGTATGTCGGCAGCCAGAACTTCGACTGGCGCTCGTTCGAGCACATCCATGAGACGGGCTTGAAAATCACCGAACCGACCATCGTCAAGCAAGTGCAAGCCATCTTTGAACAGGATTGGCAGGCGCAGGCTTTGACCTCGCAAGGCGGCCGCGCCACAGTACTCAACAGCAAAGAAGTGCCCGCCAACTACGCACAGAATGCTTTCCTGCTGGCCAGCCCGAATGCGTATAACCCGGCTGGCGTGGGCGATTCGCAAACGGGCTTGCCTGCCTTGCTGGCGGAAGCGAAAAGCGAAGTGCGCATTCAGCTGCTCGATTACGCGCCACTGTCGTATGGCCCGAACCGCACGCGTCCTTACTACGCCGTGATCGACAATGCCGTGCGCGCGGCCGCCACGCGTGGCGTCAAGATCAAGCTGATGGTGTCCGCCTGGAACACGGAAGAGCCTGCCATGGCTTACCTGAAGAGCCTGGCGCTGGTGCCGAACGTGGAAATCCGCATCGTCACGATTCCCACCGCCTCGACCGGTTTTATTCCGTTTGCGCGCGTGATCCATAGCAAGACCATGGTGATCGATGGCAAGCTGGCCTGGGTCGGTACCAGCAACTGGTCGGGCGGCTATATGGATTTGTCGCGCAACCTGGAAGTGGTGATGCGCAACGAAGCCATGGCGCAACGTCTGGCGGCCCTGCATGAACAGACCTGGAGTTCGCCGTACGCCCAGCCTATCGATATCAATAAACACTATCCGAAGCCTGCCAAAGGCACGCCACAGCTAGCTGGGAAGGAATGAGCATGAAGAAAATAGCATGTGTGCTGGCGCTGGGCGCCGCTTTCGCGACAGGCAATGTACTGGCCTGGGGCAACGATGGCCATCGCGCCGTGGGCGCCATCGCCGACCAATTGCTCAAGGGCAGTGTGGCGCAGCTGGAAATCAGCAAATTGCTGCTGCCCGGCGAAAGCCTGGAAAAGATCGCCAACTGGCCAGATTGCGTGAAGGGTACGTATTGCGGTCCGCAAACACCGGAAATGCTGGCCTATGTGGCGGCCAATCCCAAGCATAGCGAATATCATTACACGGATATTCCCTTCCAGAACGCGCACTACCATGACCATGATGTGGGCAGCGCCGACGACGATATCGTGCAAACCTTGAAGCAGGCAATTCTGGTACTGCAAGGCAAGGATGATGCGGTGACCAATCCGCATCAGTTCACCAAGCGCCAGGCGTTGATCCTGATCACGCACCTGGTGGGCGATATCCATCAGCCGCTGCACGTGGGCGCCGCCTTTGTGGCCCGGGATGGCCGTTTTGTCGTGCCCACCACGCAGGCACAGGTTGATGAGGCCGCCATTTTCGATGCGCGCGGCGGCAACAACCTGCTGCTGGACGACGCGAAAATCACGGCCCTGTCGGACGCCAGCATCCCTGCACCCTTGCCTGTGGACGAGGACGCCGCCAAGCCGGCCAGCACGTATCCGAAATCGGCGACCAGGCCGCTGCATTCCTACTGGGATAGCACGGTGGTCGATTACGCCATGCGCCGTCTGAGCACGCGCACGCCAGAGCAATTTGCGCGTAAAGTGATCGCCAGCGGCCCGCAGGTGAGCGTGAATACAGGCGACCCCGTCACCTGGCCATATCAATGGGCAGATCAGTCGCTGGCAGCGTCAAAGATAGCGTATGCCGATGTGGTGGCCGGTCCTGCCACGCAGCAAACCAGCCGTAAGGGCGATGTCTACAATGTGTGGGCCTTGACGGTGCCGGACAATTATCCGGTGCCCAGCTCGGCGCTGGCGAAGCAGCAGCTGATCGAAGGCGGTTATCACCTGGCATCGCTGTTGCAAGCGATATGGCCACAGTAACTATATGTTGAGATTAGAAAAGCGGCTTGCGGGCCGCTTTTTTTACGCCAGGATAATGTTGATGCCCATCTCGCGGTAAGGCGCCACCAGTGCGTCATCGACCTCGCGGTGCATGACGATATCGCTGACCTGGTTCAAGGGAGCGATCTGGAACGCCGAGGCCGTGTTCAGTTTTTCCGGTGAAGCCAGCACTACGGTACGGGCTGCTGCATCGCTCAAGGCGCGCTTGACGCAGGCTTCTTCATAGTCGCCGGTGGTGATGCCCGCTTGCGGATGCAGGCTGGCCACGCCCATAAAGTATAGATCTGCACGGATGCGGGCGATGGCTTCCACGGTGGCGGCGCCCACGCCGACGATGGAATGCTTGTACAGGCGGCCACCCAGCATCAGCACCTCGACGTGGGGATGCTCCACCAGTTCGACGGCGATCGAGGGGCTGTGGGTGACAACCGTAGCGCGCAGGTCGCGTGGCAACTGGCGTGCCAGCTGTACGGCAGTGGTGCCGCCATCGATAAACACCACTTGCCCCGCTTGTATCATGGTGGCCGCTGCTCGACCGATGGCTATCTTGGTATCGGTTGAGATTTGCTCGCGGCCCGCAAACGGCGCCAGCGCGGGCGAGCGCCTCAGCAGGGGCAGGGCGCCGCCGTGCACTCTTTCCAGTAATCCTTCTTTCGCCAGCTCGCGCAAGTCGCGGCGGATAGTGTCTTCCGATAATCCCAGGCTGTCGCTGACGGCCTTGGCGATGATCTGGCCTTCGCTTTGCAGCAAGTCGAGCAGATATTGTTTGCGTTGATGTGTCAGCATTTTTCTCGTTTTTTCTTGAATTTGCACGAGTTTGCATGATAAAGTCATTCGACGCAAGCACAGGAGACGATATGCGCGAAGAAAATACAGAGCAACAACGGGTACGTATCCAGGCTGTGGTGACGTTGTCGCACGACTGGTATTTATTGCAGAAAACGACCTTCGATTACTTGCGCCGCGATGGCCAGTGGCAGACGCAGACGCGCGAGACCTATGACCGCGGCGATGGCGCCACCATCCTGCTCTACAACAGACAAAAGCGTACGGTGATCCTGATACGCCAGTTTCGATTTCCCACCTATCGCGAGGGCCATGATGGCTTTCTGATTGAGTCGGCGGCAGGTTTGCTGGAACAGGCCAGCCCGGAACAGCGCATCCGCGCCGAAGTCGAGGAGGAAACCGGCTACAAGGTGGGCCAGGTGCACAAGGTATTCGACGCCTTCATGAGCCCCGGTTCGGTGACGGAGCGCTTGCATTTTTTCGTGGCTGAATATGAACCATCGAGCCGTGTCAGCGATGGTGGTGGCCTGGTCCATGAAGGGGAAGATATCGAAGTGCTGGAGTTGCCGCTCGCTCAGGCGATGCAGATGGTGGCCGATGGCCGTATCTGCGACGGCAAGACCATCATGCTGCTGCAGCATGCACAACTGCACTTGATGCCGGTCAAGCGCGGTTTGCAAATATTGATCGCTGGCCCGTATCGCTCGGGTACGGGCGACGATCCAGCGTTGATGGCGGCCAATGTGGCTGCCATGGAAGCCGTCTGCCTGCCCCTGTATGCGCAAGGGCATTTGCCGGTGCTCGGTGAATGGCTGGCCTTGCCCATGCTGGCGCTGGCCGGTTCGCGCCAGGTGGGGGATGCTGTGTACGAGGAATTATTCCACCCGCATGCGACGCGTTTGCTCAGCCATTGTGACGCTGTGCTGCGCATCGGTGGTGCTTCGGCTGGCGCAGACCAGATGGTGGTCGTTGCGCGTAGCCTGGGACTGGCTGTGTATTTTTCGCTGGAAGAGATAACACAGGCGTAAAAAAAGCGAAGCCCGTGGGCTTCGCTTTCTGACTGCAAGAGCTGACGCTTAACGGGATTTCACAAAAGGAATCCCGATCGCCTTCGGTGCGACCGACTTGGCCATCAAGCCCGCCAGCACGATCACGGTGACCACATACGGCACCATCTGGATCAGCGAGCCGGGGATGCGGCCCACGACAGGCAAGTCCACGCCTTCGATCTGGATCTGGATGGCGCTGAAGAAGCCGAACATCAGGCAACCGAGGAAGGTGTACACCGGGCGCCAGTTGCCGAACACCATGGCTGTCAAAGCCAGGTAGCCGGCGCCGGCCGACATGTCGCGCAGGAAGAAGCCGCTTTGCACGATGGCCAGATAGGCGCCCGAGAACGAGCACAGGATACCTGCCACCAGCATGGCCATGTAGCGGGTGGCTTCCACGCTGATACCGGCCGAGTCCGCAGCATGCGGGTTTTCACCGCAGGCGCGCAGGCGCAAGCCGAAACGGGTGTGGTACAGCAGCCAGTGCACCAGCGGGATCAGCAGGAAAGCCAGGTAGACCAGGATGGAATGGCCGCCGATCAGGTGGGCATACACCCAGCCGATGAACGGGATGTGTTCCACATACTGGGTGCCCGGCAAGACCACGTCGAACAGGCGCGCATTGCCCAGGTCTGGCGTGCGGCCGCCTTGCTGGAAGAAAAATTGCGCCAGTACAAACGTCAGGCCACTCATGGCGATGTTGATCGCCATGCCGGCCACCAGCTGGTTACCCTTTTGCGTGATGCTGACATAGGCTTGCAGCAGGGCCAGGGCCACGCAGACCAGCATGCCGACAGCCATGCCGTAATACGGGTTTTGCGTGGTGTAGGCCACGGCGGCTGAAGCAAAGGCGCTGGCCAGGATCTTGCCTTCCAGGCCGATGTCGATCATGCCGCTGCGTTCAGCGAACAGGCCGGCCATGGCGGCGAAGATCAGCACCGGCGCATTGCGCACGGTCGAGACCAGGATGCTGGCGAAATGAAAGTCGTCGAGTGTCATGGTGTTAGCCTTTGATGCGCTTGAGCAGGGCGGAAATCGCCGGGGCGTAGAAGTTTTCCATCGCGCCGCAGAACAGGATGATCAAGCCCTGGATAAAGATGAAAGTTTCAGTCGGGATATTCGGTTTTTCCAGCGACAGGTCGAAGCCGCCCTGGATCAGCGCACCAAACAGCACTGCCGACAAGAAGATGCCGACCGGATGCTGGCGGCCCATCAGGGCAATCGCGATACCGACGAAGCCGGCGCCGCCCACGAAGTTGAGCGACAAATAGTGCGTCGAACCCATCACGGAATTGACCGAACCCAGGCCTGCCAGCGCGCCCGAAATCAGCATTACGATGATGATCATCTTGCTGATCGACACGCCCGCATAGTGGGCTGCGTGCTTGTTCAAGCCGGTGGCGCGCAGTTTGAAGCCCCAAGAAGAACGCGACACCATCACGCCGTAGATGACCAGCGCAACGATCGCCAGCAGGAAGCTGATGTTCAGCGGCGTGTCGCCCAGCGACGGGAACCAGGTATTGAGCAGCGGCATCGCGCCGGCGTCCGAGAACACGCGGCTGGCCGTGTTTTGCTCGCCTGGCGGGATCAGGTATTTCACGATCACGAAGTTCATCAGGCTTGCGGCGATGAAGTTGAACATGATGGTGGTCACCACGATGTGGCTGCCGCGCTTGGCTTGCAGATAACCGGGCAACAAGCCCCACAGTGCGCCGAACAGGGCCGCGCCTATCATGGCCACTGGTATCAACAGCCAGGCGGGAAGGGTATGGTCGAAGGCCAGCATGGCTACCGTCAAGCCCAGGCCGCCGATATACATCTGGCCTTCGCTGCCGATATTGAACAGGCCAGCCTGCATCGCCACCGAGACCGACAGGCCGGTGAAGATAAAGGTACTGGCGTAGAACAGCGTGTAGCTCAAGCCTTCCGGATTGAGCACGGCGCTGTGGAGCAGGATGGACAGCGATTCGAGCGGGTCTTCACCCAGCAGATGGATCACCAGGGCTGCGACCAGCAAGGCCGACAGCAGGTTTAACATGGGCATGACAAAGGCTGTCGCCCAGCGTGGCAAGTCGTTATTCATGATTTATGCATTCCCCCCATCAACAGACCAATGCGGGTGGTATCGAATTCTTCAATTTTCAGTTCGCCAGTGATGCGTCCGCCGCACATGACCAGAATACGGTCGGCCAGCGCCCGCACTTCTTCCAGTTCGACCGACACCAGCAGGATGGCCACGCCACTGTCGCGCAGGGCCAGCAATTGTCTATGGATGCTTTCAATCGTGCCGATATCGACGCCGCGCGTCGGTTGGCCGACCAGCATCAGTTTCGGTTTTGCCAGCACTTCGCGCGCGATCACCACTTTTTGCTGGTTACCGCCCGATAGCAAGCCGATACGCAGGTCCGGGTTGGCCGGACGCACGTCGAAGGTTTTCAGCAATTCCGCGCAGCGCGCACCGATGGCCTTGAAGTTGAACAGGCCCCAGCGGTTTTTCAAGCTGTCCTGGTAACCAAGGATGGTGTTGTGCATGACGGAGAAATTTTTCACTACGCCATCGCGCAAGCGGTCTTCCGGAATGTGGGCGATGCCCAGGTTGCGGAAGGTCAACGGCAAACCGTCGGCATCGGTACGCTTGCCAAACGGCAAGTCCTTGTCCAGGAAACGCAGCTTGCCGGAAGTGGGCAAACGCATGCCCGACAGGATTTCCAGCAGTTCGCTCTGGCCGTTGCCCGATACGCCTGCAATCGCGACGATCTCGCCGGCGCGCAAATTGAAGCCGATATCGGCCAGCAGTTTCACCTGTTGCTCATCGGCCAGTTGCAAGTCGGCTACTTCCAGCACCGTGGCGCCCGGATTGTAAGGCGCGCGCGGCAAATGGCTCTGGATAGGGCGGCCCACCATCATATTGGCCAGCTCTTCCTTCGATGTACCCGCCGTGGGAACAGCGCCGACCACCGTGCCGCCGCGCATGACGGTGACGTTGTCGGTGATTTCCAGGATTTCTTGCAGCTTGTGCGTGATCAGGATGATGGTCTTGCCCTGTTCCTTGAACAGACGCAAGATTTCAAACAGCGATGCTGTTTCCTGCGCCGTCAGCACGGCCGTCGGCTCGTCGAGGATCAGGATATTGGCGCTGCGGTAAATCTGCTTGAGGATTTCCACGCGCTGCTGCGCGCCGACCGACAAGTCTTCGATTTTGGTGAGCGGGTCCACGTCGAGGCGATAGCGCTCGCAAATCTCGCGCAGCTTGGCTTCCGCTTCGGCGCGGTGGCTGGCCAGGCGGAAACCGCCTTCCGTGCCCAGCATGATATTGTCGAGCACGGTGAAGTTCTCGACCAGCATGAAATGCTGGTGCACCATGCCGATGCCAAGGTTGATCGCTTCCTGGCTGTTGCGGATAGGCTGTACTTGACCGTCGAGCAGGATTTCTCCGCCGTCGGCACGGTAATATCCGTACAGGATACTCATCAAGGTCGATTTACCGGCGCCATTTTCTCCCACCAGGCCGTGGATGCTGCCCTTGGCGATGGAAAAATTGACGTTGGTGTTCGCCTTCACATGTCCAAAGTGCTTGGAGATGTTGCGAAATTCTACTGCTGGCTGCATAGGTTCATAACTGGATAGTTTCATGGAAACGCGCCGCGCGGGGACCAGCCCCGGCGGCGCGCTTAGTGATGAAGAGTGAGTTTAGACCGGGCAGCTGCTGCCGACGCGGTAGTCGATCACTTTGACCTTGCCATCGATAATATCTTTACGCGCACCCAACACGCGCTTTTCGATTTCCGGCGTAATCAGCTTGCGGTTGTTCGCATCGAGCGCCCAATCCACGCCGCCTTCTTTCAAGCCCTTGGCAACGACGCCACCCTTCCAGGTGCCGTTCTTGACTTCCATAAAGCTGTCGTAGACCGTGTTGTCGACGCGTTTGACCATCGAGGTCAGGATGGTGCCTGGATACAGCGCGTTCTGGTTCGAATCGACGCCGATGGCCAGCTTGCCTTTTTCCTTGGCCATTTGCAAGGTGCCCAGGCCGCTACCGCCAGCAACGGCGAAGACTACATCAACGCCGCGCTCGAATTGCGAGCGGGCCAGTTCGCTGCCCTTGGCCGGGTCATTCCAGGCACTGGCCGTGGTGCCGACCATGTTTTGTGTGATATCTGCTTTCGCATTGACCGATTTCACGCCTTGCGCGTAGCCGCAGGCGAAGTTGCGGATCAAAGGAATGTCGATGCCGCCGATAAAGCCGACTTTTTTGCTTTTGCTGGCCATGGCCGCAGCCACGCCGACCAGGTAGGAGCCTTCTTCTTCCTTGAAGAGTACCGAGTTGACGTTGGCGCCAGTAGCCGTGCCGTCGATCAGCACGAATTTCACGTTAGGAAATTCCTTGGCGACTTTTTGCACAGCTTGTGTCTGGGAAAAACCGATCGAAGCGATCATGTCGAGTTTTTTGCGCGCCAGGCCACGCAACACTTGCTCGGCCTGGGTGTCGCTGGATGCCTGCACTTCGATAAACGAGATGCCGGTATCTTTCTTGAAGCGCTCTGCGCCTTCGAAAGCGGATTGATTGAACGACTTGTCGAACTTGCCGCCCGCGTCATACACGATACCCAGTTTAGGGGTAGCCGCGGACGCTTGAGCAGCCAGCAACGCGGCTGCGATCGTCAAACTAAATTGTGTAAGTTTCATGAATTGGCTCCTGGAAGACCGATATTGTATATTTTTTATAGGGGAAACATCTAATTTGGGGCCGATTTAAGCTGTTTTTCATACACAAGGAAATGATTCCTTATCAACATTGCACCGTATCAGGCAAGAACATTGCAGCTCCAGCATGGTTTTATGTCTACAGTGTGATGCTCATGCAACAGTCGCCCGCGTCTCTTTTATGCTTACAACATCGTATCGGTCGCCGGAACTGGCTGGAAGGCAAACGCAGCACCGGCGCCGCAATGGGCGTCCAGACCACTATGCATCATGCCAGATATGTATGACAAATACGTTTTTATTTATGGATTTATATGTATCACGTATAAATCATCAGGCCAGATCAAGCTGCAGGTGGATTCAGGATATTTAAAAACGCCCGCACCACCGGCGCATCATCGAGCGTGGTGTAACTGATATACAGATTGGCCGATGGCGGATTGGTTTTAATAGGTAAAAACACTACGCCGGGCCAGCCGATGCGGCTGGTGGTTTCCGGCACCAGGGTCACGCCCAAGCCTGCGCCCACCATGGCCAGCAAGGTTTGCGGCTCGCTTGCTTCCTGGAAAATTACCGGTTCAAAACCTGCATTTACGCAGCACTGCACCAGGTAGCGGGGAAAGGCCGACTTGTCCAGGTTGAGGGTCAGCAGCGGTTCGTTGGCGATGTCGATCAGCTCGATGGCCGTCTGTTTCGCCAGTGGATGATGTTCATTGATGGCCACGCAGACATTTTCGCGGAAGCACAGTTCCTGGCGCAGATTGTCGTGACGCAAGTCATCATCGTTGAGTTTGGGTTCGCGCCAGAAACCCACGTCGATCTGCTTGGCGCGCAGCGCTTCGTATTGGGCATTGGGGCCGGACTCATGCAAAGTCCAGGTGACGCGGGGAAACTTGGTCTGGAATTCTTCCAGCAGGCTGGGGATGGGCCCCCACATAGCCGAGCCGACGATGCCTACGCGCAAGCGGCCCACTTCGCCACGGTCGATCTGGCGGATCGTGTCGATGGTCATGCGCATCTTGGCCAGCAAGTCGGACGCTTCATTCATCAGCGCCTTGCCCGCCACGGTCAGCTCGAACGTGCGCGTGGTGCGCGCGAACAGGCGCACGCCCAGTTCGCTTTCCAGTTTCATGATCTGCTGGCTCAGGGGCGGCTGCGAGATGTGCAGGCGCTCCGCTGCGCGGCTGAAGCTTTTCTCCTCAGCCACGGCGAGAAAATACTTTAACTGTTTCAGATCGATGGACATGCTTTCCTTGGCTTTACTTGATGCTCGGGAAGGGCGCGCCGGTCCTGGAAGGCCGGCGCGTACTGCAGTCCTATTATCGGGCCACCACCGCCGGCATGGCAATGGCTAATGCCGCGCCGACCTTGGCATTGTGCTTGACCAGCGCAATATTGGTGGCCAGGCTGCGGCCATCCGTCAATTGCTTGATGCGTGCCAGCAAGAATGGTGTGACTTGTTTGCCTTTCACGCCGCCCTTGTCTGCTTCCTGCAACGCTTGTGCCGTGATGGCGTCGATTTCTTCCTTCTGCATCGCTTGCGCGGCCGGCACCGGATTGCTGACCACCACGCCGCCCTTCAAGCCCAGCTGCCACTTGGTGGCGATGAAGGCAGCTTGCTCGGCGGCGGTATCGAGGCGGAAATCAGCCTTGAAGCCGCTTTCGCGCGTGAAGAAGGCAGGAAAGCCTTCCTGGCCCACGCTGATGACCGGCACGCCATGCGTTTCCAGGTATTCCAGGGTCAGGCCGATGTCGAGGATCGATTTCACGCCTGCGCAGACGACGGCCACCGAGGTGTGCGCCAGTTCCTGCAAGTCGGCCGAAATGTCGAAGCTGGTTTCCGCGCCACGGTGCACGCCGCCGATGCCGCCGGTGACGAATACGGAAATGCCGGCCAGTTCGGCGCAGATCATGGTCGCTGCCACGGTGGTGGCGCCCAGCTTGCCTTGCGACAATACGAAAGGCAAGTCGCGGCGGCTGACCTTCATGGCGTCAGGCGAGGTGCCCAGCAATTCCAGTTGTTCCGGCGACAGGCCTACGCAGATCTTGCCGTCGATGATGGCGATGGTGGCAGGCACGGCGCCGCCGTCACGGATGATCTGTTCCACTTCGCGCGCCATTTCCACGTTTTGCGGGTAAGGCATGCCGTGTGAAATGATGGTCGATTCCAGCGCCACGATGGCTTTGCCCGCGGCGCGCGCGTCCAGCACTTCTTGCGAGAACGAGAGGAAGGTATTGAGTTGTGTCATCGGCAGTAAGCTCATTATTTAGTCCTATTGAAAAAGGGTAGGGGGAGGTGGCGCCAGGTCGGCGTCGTCGATATCGTCCAGCGCATCGGCCGAGATCAGCGGCGATACGGTGGCGTCGGATTCCAGGGTCATGGCGGCCAGCTTCAAGCCGCGCCGGCACGCCAGTTTCAAGTCGTTGCTGTCGTGATACAGCGACCAGCAGACGGCGGCAGAGAAAGCGTCGCCGGCGCCCGTCACGTCGACGGCATCGACTTCGCGCGCGGCCAGGTGGGCAATCGGCGCGTCCAGGGTGTCTCCATCCGTAAAGTACACGCCTTCGCCACCGCAGGTGACGATCACCTGGCGGGCGCCCTGGCGCTGCACTTCGCGGCAGGCGGCGCGCAGCTCGGCAGCCGTCGGCAGGGGCCGCGCCACGCGCGTTTCCAGTTCGCCACGGTTCAATATCAGCAGGCGCAAGCCCGTCAGCTCTTGCGGCAAATGGGCCATCTTCGGCTGCGAGACGGCGACGATCACCAGTGGCGCAGCATCGTTATGGCGTGCGTCGGCCAGCAGGGTAGCCACGCTGTCATGACCCAGGTTCAGGTCGCACACGGTCAGGGCGGCGGCGGCGCGCTGCGGCTGGCGGCTCTGCAAAAAGGCCGGTGTCAGTTCTTCATATAGTTGCATGTTGGCCATGGCCAGCAGCATTTCGCCATGTTCATCAAGCACGGCGGTATAAGTGCCGCTGCCGGTGTTGCTCAAGTGCAAGCTGCCGCGCATGTCGATGCCCGCTTCTTCTGCATGGGTTTGCAGCGCGTGGCCGGCCGCATCGTCGCCCAGCGCCGTCAGCAAGGCGACCGGGATGGACAATCGGGCCAGGTTTTCGGCGATATTGCGGCCCACGCCGCCAAATACTTCTTCCGAGCGCACCGGGTTCGAGGTGCCCATCTGCAACGTGGCCAGGGTGCGCATCTTGCGGTCCAGGTTTGCTGCACCGATGCACAGCACAGGACGGCTGTCGGGCAGCACATACGCGCGCCCCAGTAGCCGGCGTTCGCGGATCAGGCCCGCGATGTGGCCGGCCACGGCGGAGCGCGACAGGCCCAGTTCGCTCGCCAGGTCTTGCTGTGAAATGAAGGGGTTGCCGCGTATCAGGGCATACAGCTGGTCTTTTTTGGAAGTATCGGTCACGGCAGCCATTAGTTGAAAACAATTGTCTGCAACTGTAAACATTTGTTTTGCTGCTGTCAATCGCTGCCTGAAGCCGCTGGCAGGCAGGTTCATGCATGCACTATAATATTGGCCATTTATATGTGTTTGATATAAATGCGCA
Organism: Janthinobacterium silvisoli; assembly: GCF_014200725.1. GTDB lineage: Bacteria > Pseudomonadota > Gammaproteobacteria > Burkholderiales > Burkholderiaceae_D > Janthinobacterium. The sequence goes on along the minus strand of NZ_JACHCL010000003.1, from coordinate 571,160 downwards.
AGAAAAATGGTATTTGCTATACATAATCGCCTGATGCATAGTGGCGACCATGGCAATTCAAGCATTCCGGCAGCGCACTCAGAACACCTTCAGACACGCCTGTATCGCCGATTCGCGGGCATAACAGCGCCGCAGACCGACGAGCACCTAACTATTACCTTATTCCAGCAGAGGATCACCATGTCGAACAACGCCCCTTTCCACGCCGCCGAAATCATCCGTGCCCGCGCCCCTGAAAATTTCAAGCCGCGCGTGGCGATGATTCTCGGTTCCGGCCTGGGCGTATTGGCCGAGCAAATGACGGATTCCGTCAGCATCAGCTTTGACGAATTGCCAGGTTTCCCGATCAGCACCGTGCACGGCCACGCCGGCGAACTGGTGATCGGCACCCTGTCGGGCGTCGCTGTCGTCTGCATGAAAGGCCGCGGCCATTTCTACGAAGGCTACGGCATGGGCGTCATGACGAGCGCCATCCGCACCCTGAAACTGCTGGGCTGCGAAATGCTGTTCGTGACCAATGCCGCCGGTTCGCTGCGCCCTGAAGTGGACGCCGGCAGCCTGGTCGCCATCAGCGACCATATCAACCTGTTGCCAGGCACGCCGATGGTCGGCCCGAACGACGACCGTTTCGGCCCGCGCTTCTTCAGCATGGCCAACGCCTACGATGCCGACCTGCGCAATCTGGTAAAAGAAACCGCCGCATCGAACGGCATCACCCTGCACGAAGGCGTGTTTGTCGCCTACCCGGGCCCGAACTTTGAAACGGCTGCCGAAATCCGCATGATGTCGCGCCTGGGCGCCGACACGGTTGGCATGTCGGTGGTGCCGGAAGTGGTGTCGGCCCGTCATTGCGACCTGAAAGTGGTGGGCGTGTCCGTCATCACCAACCTGGCCGAAGGCCTGTCGCCATTCGCCCTGTCGCACGAACAAACCCTGAAATACGCGGCCATCGGCGCGAAAGACCTGGTCACCCTGATCCTGGCTTTCCTGGCCAAAGTGGCAGAAAAACCGCAAGCCTAAGCACACCTGTCAAAACCTGCTGCGCGTAGCGATTTGCGGCTTGCGATGCTCACTGTGCTGAAGCACAGCTGCGCTTCTCGGCCACAACTCACTTTCGCTCGCTACGGTTTTGTCAGGCGTGTAACTGCTTTATTTTTTAAGCATCAGCGGCAGCGCCATTCATGGGCGCTGCCGCGCGGCAGGCCGGGAAAATCCGGCCTACACTGACCGCATCATCTTTGCATCATTCCATAAAGCGAGCCTTATCATGTCACGCGCATTTATCCTCCTGCTTGATTCCTTCGGCCTCGGCGCGACTCCAGACGCCGCCAAGTATGGCGACGCAGGCGCCAATACCCTTGGCCATATTGCCAGCACTGTCGCCAAAAGCGGCAAGACCTTGAAACTGCCTGTCATGGAAAGCCTGGGCCTGGGCGCTGCCGCTCATCTCGCCAGCGGCGAATGGCCTGTCGGCTTCGACCAGCGCGACGGTTTTACCGGCGCTTACGGCGCCGCGCGCGAGCGCTCGACCGGCAAAGATACGCAGAGCGGCCACTGGGAAATCGCTGGCGTGCCCGTCGAATTCGACTGGGGCTACTTCCCCCGCACCACGCCCTCATTCCCGGCCGACCTGACCGGCAAGCTGCAAGCGCTGGCGGGCGTGCCCGGCTTCCTGGGCGATTGCCACGCGTCCGGCACCGACATCATCAACAAGCATGGCGACGAACATGTCGCCACCGGCAAGCTGATCATCTACACCTCGGGCGACTCGGTGATGCAGATCGCCGCGCACGAAGAATCGTTCGGCCTCGAGCGCCTGTATGAAGTGTGCGAAATGGCCTTCAAACTGGTCGAACCGTACAACATCGGCCGCGTCATCGCTCGCCCATTCACTGGCAGCAACGGCAATTACACGCGCACCAGCAACCGCCATGATTACGCGGTCGCACCGCCGGCGCCGACCCTGCTCGACCATGTGAAAAACGCGGGCGGCGAAGTCGTAGGCCTGGGTAAGATCAGCGATATTTTCGCTACCCAGGGTATCTCGCGCGTGGTCAAGGGCGTCGACAATATGGCCCTGTTCGAAGCGCTGCTGAAAACCGCCGATGAAGTGCAGGACAAGTCGCTTACTTTTGTGAATTTCGTCGATTTCGACCAGGCTTTCGGCCACCGCCGCAATGTCGAAGGTTATGCCGATGCGCTGCGCGAAATGGACGCGCGCCTGCCTGAATTCATCGCTAAACTGAAGCAAGGCGACCTGGTCGTCATCACCGCCGACCATGGCTGCGACCCGACCTGGCACGGTTCCGACCACACGCGCGAACATATCCCGATGATCTTCTTCGGCCCTGGCGTGCCTGCGCGCTCGCTGGGCATTTCCGAGACCTTCTCCGATATCGGTCAGACTCTCGCCAAGCACCTTGGCGTACCACCACTTGCGAATGGAAGCAGCTTGTTATGACACTTATGCACCCCGACTTCAAGCGTAACGAGGCCATCGGCCTCGACCTGGGCTGGATCAACCAGATCCGCGTGAACCGCGCTGCAACGGACCGCCGCGCGGCCAGCCTGGCGAACCGCCGCACGGTGAAAAAAGAATACCAGGCCGCCTGGCTGGTCAAAGCCATCCAGGTGATCGACCTGACTACCCTGGGCGGCGACGATACGCCGGGCCGCGTCGAGCGCCTGTGCATGAAAGCCATGCGCCCGCTGCGTGCCGACCTGATGGCCGCGCTGGGTTTGACGGAACTGAGCACCGGCGCCGTGTGCGTGTACCACGAGATGATCAAGCCTGCCGTGCAGGTGATCCAGGGCCGCTTGCCGATCGCCGCCGTGTCGACCGGTTTTCCGGCTGGCCTGACCAGCATGGAAACGAAGCTGCGCGAGATCGAATTGTCGGTCGCTGCGGGCGCCACCGAGATCGATATCGTCATCACGCGCCAGCATGTCTTGAACGGCAACTGGCAAGTGCTGTACGACGAAATGCTGGCCTACCGCAAGGCGTGCGGCGAAGCGCACGTGAAGGCGATCCTGGCCACCGGCGACTTGCTGACCCTGGAAAACGTGGCAAAAGCCTCGTGGGTATGCATGATGGCGGGCGCCGATTTCATCAAGACGTCCACCGGCAAGGAAGGCGTGAACGCCACCATTCCCGTGGGCCTGACGATGGTGCGCACGATCCGCGAATATCACGAGCAGACGGGTTTCCAGGTGGGCTTCAAGCCGGCTGGCGGCGTCAGCTCGGCCAAGAGCGCGCTGCAGTACCTGACCCTGATGAAGGAAGAACTGGGCAATGAATGGCTGCAGCCGCACCTGTTCCGCATCGGCGCTTCCAGCCTGCTGACCGACATCGAGCGCCAGCTCGAGCACTACGTCACCGGCAGCTACTCGGCTAATCATCGTCACGCACAACCTTAAAGAATATTCGTCATGCCTACAATTAACGAGATCCTCACGACTATGGACTACGGCCCCGCCCCCGAAAGTCAAAAAGAAGCGTTGGCCTGGCTGGACGGCCATCAGCGCAAATTTGGCCTGTTCATCGACAATGCCTGGAGCGAGCCGGCCGACCTGTTCGCCTCGACCAATCCTGCCGACGGCGTCCAGCTGGCCGAGCTGACGCAAGCGTCGGACGCCGACGTGGAACGCGCAGTGGAAGCGGCGCGCCGCGCACTGCCCGTGTGGCAAGGCATGGGTGGCCATGGCCGCGCGAAAGTCATGTACGCGCTGGCCCGCTTGCTGCAAAAGCACTCGCGCCTGTTCGCCGTGCTCGAAACCCTGGACAATGGCAAGACCATCCGCGAAACGCGCGATATCGACCTGCCGCTGGCAGCCCGCCATTTCTACCATCACGCCGGCTGGGCGCAGCTGCAATCGGAAGAATTCGCCGATTACCGCGCCGTGGGCGTGGTGGGCCAGATCGTGCCCTGGAATTTCCCGCTGCTGATGCTGTCCTGGAAAATCGCCCCGGCCCTGGCGGCCGGTAACACCGTCGTTTTCAAACCAGCTGAATTCACGTCCCTGACGGCCCTGCTGTTTGCCGAATTGTGCCTGCAAGCGGGTGTGCCGGCTGGCGTGGTCAATATCGTCACCGGCGACGGCCGCGTGGGCAGCGCCATCGTCAACCATCCTGGCGTCGACAAGATCGCCTTCACCGGTTCGACTGAAGTGGGCCGCTTGATCCGCGAGGCCACGGCTGGCAGCGGCAAGAAGCTCTCCCTGGAACTGGGCGGCAAGTCGCCGTTCATCGTGTTTGAAGATGCGGACCTGGACGGCGCCGTGGAAGGCCTGGTCGATTCGATCTGGTTCAACCAGGGCCAAGTCTGCTGCGCCGGTTCGCGTTTGCTGGTGCAGGAATCGATACAGGAGCGCTTCCTGAACAAGGTCCGTGCGCGCATGGAAAACCTGCGCCTGGGTTCGCCTTTGGATAAATCGATGGACGTGGGCGCGCTGGTCGATCCGGTACAGCGCCAGCGCATCGCCGCCCTGGTCGATTCGGCCCGCGCCGAAGGCTGCGACGTATGGCAGCCGGTCTGCGAGATTCCAGCCGACGGCTCCTGGTTCCCGCCTACCCTGATCACGGGCGCGTCGACTTCGGCCGCCGTGGCGCAAGCTGAAATCTTTGGCCCGGTGCTGGTCGCCATGAGCTTCCGCACCCCGCCTGAAGCGGTGCAACTGGCGAACAACACGGTGTATGGCCTGGCTGCCAGCGTGTGGACCGAGTCGATCAGCCTGGCGCTGGATATCGCCCCGGCCATCAAGGCTGGCGTGGTGTGGATCAATAGCGCCAACCAGTTCGACGCCGCTTGCGGCTTCGGCGGCTACCGCGAATCGGGCTTCGGCCGTGAAGGCGGCCGCGAAGGCATGCTCGAATACATGACGGCCCTGGCCGAAGATGCGCGCCCTGCCGCGCCGGTGGTGGAAGTCAAGGCAAAGGCCGCGACCAAGCCGGTGGCAGCCGATCCATTTGCGATCGACCGCACGGCCAAGATGTACATCGGCGGCAAACAGGCACGTCCTGACAGCGCTTACAGCACGCCAGTATTCGGCGCCAATGGCGCCTTGCTGGCCGAGGTGGGCGTGGGCAGCCGCAAGGATATCCGCAACGCCGTCGAAGCCGCCCATAAAGCGTCTGGCTGGACCAGCGCCACGGCGCACAACCGCGCGCAAGTGCTGTACTACATCGCTGAAAACCTGGCTGCCCGCTTTGATGAATTCGCCGCCCGCATCGCCGCCATGACCGGCAATAAGAATCCGGAAAAAGAAGTGCAGGCTTCGATCGAACGCCTGTTCTACTACGCCGCCTGGGCCGACAAATATGACGGCCTGGCGCACCAGCCACCGACCAAGGGCATCACCGTGGCGCTGAACGAAGCGGTCGGCGTGATCGGCATCGTCTGCCCGAACGAAGCACCTTTGCTGGGCTTCATCTCGCTGGTAGCGCCTGCCATCGCGCTGGGCAACCGCGTGGTGGTGGTACCGTCGGAAGCGCATCCGCTGTCCGCGCTGGACCTGTACCAGGTCTTCGATACGTCCGACCTGCCCGGTGGCGTGGTCAACATCATCAGCGGCAACGCCGATGAACTGGCGCGCACACTGGCTACCCACGCTGACATCGACGCCGTCTGGCGCCATGATGGCTCAAGCGAAGGCTGCGCCGAAGTCGAGCGCCTGTCGGCCGGCACCCTGAAGCGCACCTGGGTCGGTGGCGCCAAAGGCCGCGACTGGTATAGCGCAGCCCAAAGCGGTGGCCGCGCCGTGCTGGCGCATGCGTCGCAAGTGAAAAACGTCTGGATACCCTACGGCGTCTAAGCGGTGGACAATTAGTTTCGCAAAGCTGGGGTCAGTCCTGTCAGGTCTGGCCCCAAACCTATTTTTATTGGAGTTATTCCATGTTTTTAACCCAAGAAATCATCCGTAAAAAACGCGACAAGGGCGTCTTGAGCGCAGAAGAAATCCAGTTTTTCGTGCGCGGCATCACTGACGGCAGCGTCAGCGAAGGCCAGATTGCGGCACTGGCCATGGCTGTCTTTTTCAACGACATGAACATGGACGAGCGCGTGGCGTTTACCCTGGCCATGCGCGATTCCGGCGAGGTGCTGGACTGGCGCTCGCTGAACCTGCCTGGCCCTGTGGTCGACAAGCATTCGACCGGCGGCGTGGGCGACGTGGTCTCCTTGCTGCTTGGCCCGATGATCGCTGCCTGCGGCGGCTACGTGCCGATGATCTCGGGCCGCGGCCTGGGCCACACGGGCGGCACGCTGGACAAGTTCGATGCGATTCCCGGCTATTGCACGGTGCCGGACAATGCACTGTTCCGCAAGGTGGTCAAGGAAGTCGGCGTGGCCATCATCGGCCAGACGGCGCAGCTGGCGCCTTCCGACAAGCGTTTCTACAGCATCCGCGACGTGACCGCCACGGTGGAATCGGTGGCCATGATCACCGGCTCCATCCTGTCGAAAAAACTGTCGGCTGGCCTGGATGCGCTGGTGATGGATGTAAAAGTGGGTAGCGGCGCCTTCATGCCGACCTACGAAAAATCGGTGGAACTGGCCGAAAGCATCGTCACCGTCGGCAATGGCGCCGGCATGCAGACCTCGGCCATCCTGACGGACATGAACGAATCGCTGGCGCCTTACGCCGGTAACGCGCTGGAAGTGCGCGGCGCCATGGATTACCTGACGGGCCGTTCGCGTCCTGCACGCCTGCACGAAGTGACCCTGGCGCTGTGCGCCGAGATGCTGGTGCTGGGTGGTGTGGCGACCACGGAAGAAGAGGCACGTGCCAAGCTTGAAGCGGTGCTCGCTTCCGGTGAAGCGGCCGAGCGCTTCTCGCGCATGGTCAGCGCCCTGGGCGGCCCGTCCGACCTGATCGACAATCCGGACAAGCACCTGGAAAAAGCCCCATTCGTGGTGCCTGCGCCAGCGCTGTCCTCAGGTTTTGCCAATGTACGCGATTGCCGCGGCATCGGCCTGGCCGTGGTGGCACTGGGCGGCGGCCGCCGCCGTCCAACCGACGCCATCGACTTTGCCGTCGGCCTGACGGAACTGCTTGAATTGGGCCAGCAAGTAAGCGCCGGCCAGCCGCTGGCGATGGTGCACGCGCGTACGCAGCAAGCAGCCGAACTGGCCGTCAAGGAAATCCAGGCTGCGTATGAAATCAGCCCGGTGGCGCTGGCTGCCAATCCGGTGATTTACCGTACGATACGTCCGTAAGATAGCTATGGGGTCAGACCCGTCGGGTCTGACCCCGATTTAGAAGAGACAAAATGAACAAACAAGAACTGATCGCCGAAGCCAACGCCGGCCGCGAACTGGCGTATGCGCCGTACTCGCGCTTCAAGGTTGGTGCGGCTTTGCTGTGCAAGGATGGTCGCGTGTTCCGTGGCTGTAATGTGGAAAACGCTGCGTATGGCCTGTGCAATTGCGCCGAGCGCACGGCATTTTTCAGCGCAGTCGCCCAGGGCTGCAAGCCAGGCGACTTCGCCATGCTGGCCGTTACGGGCGATACCGCCGAACCTATCTCGCCTTGCGGCGCCTGCCGCCAGGTGATTTTCGAATTGGGCGGCAAGGATTTGCCAGTGGTGCTGACCAATCTGAAAAACGACATCATGGAAGTGACGGCGGGCTGGTTGCTGCCCCATGGTTTTGGCAATTCCGACCTGGACATGCAGCGCTAGGACTATCTTGAACAAGACGATCGATATCCAGGCTGCCGTGGCCATCGCGGCAGCCGAAGCCATGGCCGCCAAGACGCAGGGCACGTTCGGCGTGGGCGGCGTCTTGCTCGATGGCGCAGGCAATGTGCTGCAATCGATGCATAACAATGTCGTGCGCCAGGGCCTGGTATTCGATCCGACTGCGCATGGCGAACGCCAGCTGGTCGACTGGTATTTTGCGGAGCGGGCCAAAGGCACGCCCTTGCCCCCACCTTGCGAGCTGACCATTGTCACCTCGCTGGACCCGTGCTGCATGTGCACGGGCGCGATCCTGGAAGCGGGCTTCAATGTAGTGGTGGCAGCGCCCGACGCCAAGGCCGGCATCAATTACGATGGCGCCGCCAGTTTCACGGCTCTGCCCCAGCCGCTGCAGGCATTGGCAGGTCAGCGCTTTGCTTATCCCAGCGTGCGCGGTGCTACCGAATATGCGCGCCTGCCTTCGGGCGCTGCGCCCAAGTCTTTTTTTATCGGCAAGAGCATCTTAGAGGCGACGCAGGCTTTGTGCTCGCTGGTGTTCGAATCCACTTCGGCCGAGGTGATGCGCTTGCTGCATGCGGGCGATGATGCCGCCTTGCTGGACCCGGCCAGCTTGCCGCCCGAGCACGTGGTGGTGCGCGCCTTGCGCCGCCGCTACCCCGATGCGCTCACTTACCGCTGCGCGCCGCACGCGCCCGATGCGGGCCTGGCGCCGTTCCTGCAGGCGGCCATGGAGCAGGACAAACGCGATGGCGGCCAGGGCGATGCTGCCGCCTTGCTCGATGCATTTGGCAACCTGTTGCTATGCATGCCGGGCCAGCTGGCCAAGTCTGTCATCCGCACGCCGTTCATGGAATGCACGCGCCAATATGCGCAGCTGCGCTATGAATTGATGGCGGCCGCTGATGCTACGCGACAGGATGAAATCAAGCGCTATCTGGGGCATCCCAAGCATGGCACTTTCGTGCTGGCGATAGGCCCGGATGCGGGCGCCGCCAGTTTCATGACCCTGGGCGCTTATGGTTCGACGATGGAAGGCGCGCTACCGGAAAACAACCCGGCACAATTCCAGTATGTGCGGCCCGCCATGCCGCCAGCGGAATTGCTGGCGCTGTGCCGCGCCATGCCGCCGCTATACCGCAATATCATCCGGATCCGCCCCACGCAAGTGGCCGACCGCGCGCTGGTGGCCGCCATCGGCTAGGTGTTTTGCCGTTCAGGCATCGTCATCCGGTAAATTTTTCAGTAAAAAGTCGCGCACGTTTTCACCGGCGATGCGGCGTATCTGCGCCTCGGATAATCCCGCGTCCAGCAGCGCCTGCGTCAATGCCGGCAAACCGGCCGCGTCTATCGCCGTGGTGACGGCGCCATCGAAGTCCGAGCCATAGGCCACGTGTTCCACGCCGATCAGCTTTACCGTGTAACGGATGGCGCGCGCGATGGCCGTGACATCCTTGCCGCAGACGGCCGTGCTCCAGAAACCGATGCCCACCAGGCCACCCTGCGCGGCGATCTTTGTCAATTGTGCGTCCGACAGGTTGCGCCCGTTGTCGCAAGTGCCGCGCACGCCCGTGTGCGAGACGATCACAGGCCGCGTGGCCAGGTTCAATACGTCGTCGATGGTCGCCGACGAGGCATGCGCCAGATCGACGATCATCTTGCGCTGCTCCATGGCGACCAGCCATTGCTTGCCCAGCGGCGTCAAGCCGCCTTTGTGCAAGCCGTGCTGCGAGCCGCCGATTTCCGTATCGAAGAAATGCGTGGGCGCGGCCATGCGATAGCCGGCACGGTACAGCACGTCGAGATTATCGAGCTTGCCTTCCAGCGCATGAGCGCCTTCCAGTGTCAGCCAGCCCGCCACCAGCCCGGGAGTGGCCTCGCGCGCCGTGATGAAATTGCGCAGCTGGGCGCGGCTGCCGATGACCGTGACCTTGCCGCCGCTGCGGCTGGCCAGCTGATGCAGTTCCTGCGCCTGGTAAGTGGCGCGTGCCAGCAGGCTGGTCCAGGTAGCGGGCGGCAAGCGCTGGGCAATAACCAGCGCCGTGATGTTGTCCGTGCCGCTGCCATTGTGGTCGATATTCATATGGCGCGGCGTCTTGGTCACGGCCGAAAACGCTTGCAGCGCCACGTTACCCTGGATCAGGCGGGGGAAGTCGACATGGCCGCGACCATTGGCCTGGTTCAGGTCGCGCTGCCACAGCAGGCTGTCCGCATGCAGGTCGGCGATCCAGAGGCGCTGGTGCAAGGCCAGCGCCTGTCTGGAGACGGGCTTGGACAAAGGTGGATACACCTTGTTGAGCGAGCGGTCGACAAGAATGGGCGCAGCCAGGGCGCCGCCGATCAGCAGCAGGCCGATGGCGCTGGCGCCGATCAAGATGGTTTTGCGTTTTACCATGGATCGTAGGTTCCCAGACTCCAGACGTGGCCTTCCAGGTCGCGGCAGGTAAAGCCGCGTCCGCCGTAATCTTCATCTTTGATATCGAGCACGATTTCGGCGCCCGCTTCGATAGCGCGCCGGTAAACACTGTCGGCATCCTCGACGACCAGGTAGCAGCCTTGCGTGTTTGCCTTGTCGATTTCGTTTGGCTGTTTCATCAGCCGGCCATATTCGCTGTCGACGACCGAGCCCAGCATGATCATGCCGTTGCCAAAGCTCAGTTGCGCATGGGCGATGCCGCCATCGTTGTCGGGCACGACCAATTGCTTTTCAAAACCGAATGCCTGGCATAGCCAGTCGATTGCTGCTGGTGCGTCGTGGTAGCGGACACAAGGGATGGTGGTTGCCCGGGTGGCTTTTGCGGTATTGGACATACGGAAACTCCTGTGACGGGGATGGAGTAACTTCGATCATGCATGCCGCGCAGCGTTCAGTATCCGTGCGCTCCATGTGGATGGAGTTGATGCCTGTCATGATGGTGTCTTACTATAGTCCACAGGCATCCCAGCCACAAGCAGTCTTCCCGCTTATTCGTGCTTGCCTGGCTGTTCCGCCGTGGCCGTTTTTTTATCCCAGCTGGAACCGCCCATATTGCTGGCCCATTTCAGCAACAGGAAGATGACGAACAGGGTGAGCACCAGTGGCAGGATGGTAATGATGAAGGCCAGGCCGATGGCGCAGGCAAGCAGCATGGGCCATGGCATGGCGTTCAAGGCATCGAGGCCCTGGCGCGCATAGCCGCACAGGTCTTGCCAGAAGGCCGAGAAGGAATTGCTGCCGGGTGCCGAGTTGATGTCTTTCATGCTGCTCTCCTGTTATCGTCGATGTGCCCGCCGCGTTTGCGGCCTGGCGATGACTGCACTGTAGTCCGGCCAAGGCGCGGGCACAGCGGGTCTGCGACGAATGGAGGATTTGGCGGCATCAACTGCGGTATGCCCCGATAAACAGTTAGTCAAAAATCTTCAGCTTGAGCTGAAAACTGAGTGCGCCATACAGCCTGTCTTTATAGGACGGCACGATGGCGATGTTCACGCCCACGCGCTGGTATTCATAGCTGACGGTGGGGATCAGGGCAGGGAACCAGCCGCCATCGCGCATTTTTGGGTAGCCGTTGAAACCGCCGACCACGGCGCCCAGGCGCAGCGGACCCATCTGGATAGGCTGGTAGTACACACCCAGGTAGTTCGAATACGCGCGGTCGCTATTGTAGAAGCGGCCAGCGGTAGCCGAGGCCACGGTGGAAAAACGGTATTCGGCGCCCAGGCCGGGATTGCTGTCGTTCAGATCCTTGTCGCGCTGGAAGTGGTACGAATAAAAGCCTGCGTTGAGCCAGGTTTCACTGAGCGGCTTGTTTTCAATCACGTTAAATACGTCTGCTTGCGCGCCGCAGGCATAAGCCAGCAGCAATACGCCAAATGACCATCGTTTCATTGCACTTTTTATCCTTAAATTTCCCGCTTGGGAGTTAAAGCTGATGCCATTGCTGGCGCTGGCGCGATCGTATCATCAAGTTCGCCCGAGATCGAAACACTATATCAGTTGCCGATGAGAATGATATTACGCCACCGATGGTTTCGTTTGTTGCCGCCTATAAATAAGTTAAAGATGGGCAAGTGAAAATGATTCTCATAATGCAATATAGTTTCAATTTTTATTATAAAAGTTGTAGTTTTGAGACATATCAAGCTCAGCATTTATGATATTCTCCGTATAAGTTAATTTTCAATTTGGAAACAAAATGTCAACCATGTCCAAAGCACCACTGTTACTCTTGCTGTCCACCGTGTTTGTTGCCGGTGCTGCCCAGGCAGCGGTCGTCGATCTGGGCATCGGCGGCGCCAATCTGTATTCCCTGAATAATTTCACCGCCAACAGCAGCGATGTGGAAGGCGCCGTGCTGGTTGGCGGCAACCTGACCGCATCGAGCTATTCGATCAACCAGAACAACAAGGATGCGTATGGCACGAATGGCTATGCGCTGGTGGTTGGCGGCAACCTGAACTACAGCTCCGGTTCGATCAAGAATGGCAGTTATTACGTCGGTGGCAGCACGACGACCAGCAGCACGGGTTTTGACGGGGCGTCGAAATCGACCACCTCGCCTGTCTCGTTCGCCTCGACCTCGGCCCAGCTGAAAAGCACTTCGACATCTTTGTCGACGGTGGCGGCCACCGGTAGCAGCAACGTGCAGTACGGTGGCATGACTCTGACTGGCGGCAGCGGCACTGGCGGTGTGCAAGTGTTCAACCTGACCTCTTCCGCCCTGGGTTCTGTGAACTACTTCAATTTCAGCAACCTCAATGCGAACGACACGCTGATCCTCAACATCAGCGGTAGCAATGTGAATTTGAGTGGAGGCTACGGCAACTTTGGCCAATACAATGTGCTGTACAACTTCTACGAAGCGCAGAACATCACGCTCAATGGCGTGGGATTGTACGGCAGTATATTGGCGCCACTGGCGACGGTGTCCGGTGGCAATGGCCAGATCAATGGCAACGTGGTGGTGGGTAACTGGAATTCGAATATCCAGGTCAATTCCAACCATTACTTCAACCCGACCAACGTGGCCGGCCTGGTGTCGGCCGTGCCGGAACCGGAAACCTACGCCATGCTGCTGGCGGGCCTGGGAATGATAGGCTTCATGGCGCGCCGCCGTAAAGACAAGGCTGCCTGATTAGCTGGCTTAGCTGAAGAAACCGCCATCACGGCGGTTTTTTTTCGCCTTGCGGTTTCATCGCCACCGCCGCCAGCACCATTTGCACGATCAGCGCTTCGGCCTCATTGAAATCCTGCTGCGTGAGTTCCTCGCGGTCCAGCACCAAGGTCATTTGCGCTGAAAAATCCGCATACGATTGCGTCATGGCCCAGATGGCGAACATCAGATGCGTGGCGTTCACAGGGGCGATCTTGCCGGCCTTGCTCCATGCCTCAAACATGGCGATATCCTTGCGCAGCAAGGGCACGACACGCTCGCGTATTTGCGCGCCATACAGGGGCGCGCCATGGATCACTTCCAGCGCATACACGCGCGAAGCCCATGGCTGTTCGCGTGAAAAACGCAGCTTGGCGGCGATGTAGGCGCGCAGCATATCCTGCGGCGCATGCTTGTCCTCATCACCTTCGCCGTCGGCTGCGCTGGCAAGCTTGTCCATGCGCGCCAGCCAGTCATCGAGTACGTCGTCCAGCACCCGCTGGTACAACTGCTGCTTGGTGGGGAAGTAGTACATCAGGTTCTGCTTCGACATGCCCGCCCGTTCGGCGATGGTGGCGATCGATGCGCCTTCGTAACCGCTTTCCGCAAACACGCGCACGGCTTGCTCCAGGACGTCGGCCTCCAGGCGGTCGCGGTTTTGCAAACGCCGTCCGCTGGCGCTTTTAACGGGAGTGGCAAGGGATTTTTCGCTATCCATGGTGTCTCTCTAGCGGGGACGTATCGATTGCAGGAAGGCCTGCAGCACGGGTGTGTCGGTGTAAGCCACGTTGAAACGGAACCACACCGTTTCGGGTGGACGCAGCATGAAAAATTCATTCGGCGACAGCAATATGCCTGCCTTCAACGCCATGTCGGCCACCAGCTTGCCATTCCATTCCGGCGTCTGGATGTCGGGCCAGCCAGCGCTGACAAACATGCCGCCACGCGGGCGCGCCACCGGCGTCATGCCCGCTTGCGCCAGGCCATCGATGCTGCGTTCGCGGGCGTCGTCGAGCTGGGAAACCAGCTTTTCTATCATGCGCTTGTAAGGCCGCGCAGAGACGGCGTGATAGGCGGCGCGCTCGTTGATTTCCGAGGTCGTCAAGCCCGTCAGCATTTTTACGCGTACCAGTTCGGCCAGCAGGGATGGCGAAGCGCAGATCGATCCCACGCGCAGTACCGGCGACAAGGTTTTCGAGAAACTGCCTACGCGGATCACGCGCCGCAAGCCATCCATGGCCGCCAGCGAAGCGTCGCCGCGCGTCGCCAGTTCGCGGTAGATATCGTCTTCCACCAGCCAGAAATCGAATTGTTCGGCCAGTGCCAGCAAGCGGTGCGCCTGTGCCTGGGACAGCGAGGTGCCCAGCGGATTTTGCAGCACCGTGTTGACGAACATTAGCTTCGGTTGGCTGCGTGCTGCTTCGGCCGCCAGCGCATCGAGATCAAGTCCCGCCTCGCCGCGCTTGACGCCGACGGGGATGCAGCCGTGGTGGCGTATCAGCGACAGCAGGTTGCTGTAGCCGGGGTCTTCCACCAGCACCGTATCGCCCGGCTTGGTCAGGCTGCGCAAGATCAAGTCAAACGCATGCGTGGCGCCGTGCGTCAGCAAAATCTGGTCCGCCTCGACCTGGAACAAGTCTTCCGACAAGGTGGCGGCCAGATGCTGGCGCAGCGACGGAAAACCCAGCGGATGGCCATAACCGCGCAGCCGGCTGGCCGGAATGCGCATGGCCTGGCGCACGGCGTCGAGCACGGTAGCTTCGCCATACATTTCCGGTGGCAGCCAGCCCGCACCCACCGGCAGCGCCTCCGATACGCCTGAATACAGGTCCGGCGTGAGGGCGTCGATGGCGGCCGGGCTGCTTTGCACGGCGGATTGTGGGGAACTGGCGACATCATGGCGGGCCACAAAGTAGCCGGAACCGCGGCGCGATGACAGCAAGCCCAGGTTGACCAGGCGGTCATACGACTCGACCACGGTAAAAGTGGAGACGCCATTGCATTTGGCGAACTGGCGTACGGACGGCATCTTGGTGCCGATACGCAAGGCGCGGCTACCCACCATGACGCTGACGGCAATCACGATCTGCTCGACCAGGCCGCCCTTCTTGTGGCGGCCTATCTCGAGCACGGGCCAGCCGCTGACGTTGCAGGATGGCTCTTCCATGTTGTCACTGTGCTTCACCGGTGGCTCCTTATGCTGCCTTGCACAAAAACTGTAGTGGTTTCTTGACCTGTACGGTTGGCTAACTTTGCCGTTTGTGTATCTGTGCCATTGCGGATGGCCTGACTATGATTAGACCAGCTTTTTGCCAACTGGTAAATTATTTTACGCTTCGTCAAAAACGATTGACGACACGCTAGCCCCACTCCCAGGAGAAGGTCATGAATACTGCAAAGCCGGAATCGATGTCGGCATTCTGGATGCCATTTACGAACAACCGTGATTTCAAGGCCCACCCGCGCCTGCTGGTCTCGGCGGAAGGCATGTATTACAAGGATGTCGATGGCAACACCATTTTGGATGGCACGGCCGGCTTATGGTGCGTGCCCTGCGGCCATGCACAGCCGAAGATCGTCGGCGCCATCCGCGAAATGGTGGGTCAGCTGGACTTCGCGCCCACCTTCCAGATGGGCCATCCGGCCGCCTTCGACCTGGCGGAAAAACTGATGGACTACACTGGCCACAAGTTTGGCCACGTGTTCTATACCAACTCCGGTTCCGAAGCGGTGGATACGGCCTTGAAAATCGCGCTGGCCTACCACAAGGCGCGCGGCGAGGGCGGGCGCACGCGATTGATCGGCCGCGAGCGCGGTTATCACGGCGTGGGCTTCGGCGGGATTTCCGTGGGCGGCATCGCCGGCAACCGCAAAACCTTCGGCCCGCTGCTGACAGGTGTCGATCATCTGCCGCACACGCACAACCTGGAAAAGAACGCCTACACAGTGGGCGAGCCTGAGTACGGCACGCACCTGGCCGATGAACTGGAACGCATCGTCGCCCTGCACGACGCCTCGACGATCGCCGCCGTGATCGTTGAACCGGTAGCCGGTTCCACCGGCGTGCTGATCCCGCCGAAAGGTTATCTGAAACGCTTGCGCGAACTGTGCACCAAGCACGGCATCCTGTTGATCTTCGATGAAGTCATCACGGGATTCGGCCGCATGACGACACCGTTCGCCGCCGACTATTTCGAGGTCGAACCGGACCTGATGACGACCGCCAAGGGCCTGACCAATGGCATGGTGCCGATGGGTGCCGTGTTCAGCAAACAGTATATCCACGACGCCTTCATGGACGCGCCGGCCGGCATCGAACTATTCCACGGCTATACCTATTCCGGCCACCCACTAGCTTGCGCCGCTTCGCTGGCGACCCTGGAAGTGTTCGAGGAACAGGACATTCTGGGCCACGCCAAAAGCATGCAGGCCTATTGGAGCGACGCCGTGCATTCCTTGAAAGGGCTGCCGCATGTGATCGATCTGCGCAGCATCGGCCTGATCGCCGGCATTGAACTCGAAGGCATCGCCGGCAAGCCTGGCACGCGCGCCTTCAACGCCTTCAAGCAGGCATTCGCCGACGGCGTGCTGATACGCACCACAGGCGACATCATCGCCCTGTCGCCGCCGCTGGTGCTGGAGAAAAAACATATCGATGAACTGTTCGGCAAGCTGGCGACGGTGTTGAAGAACCTTGATTAAGGAAAAGCGATGACTGATCTCGATACGATTACTCACTTTATCAACGGCGCCAAAGTCGACACCAGCAGCGGCCGTTATGGCGATGTGTATAACCCGGCCCTGGGTGTGCTGGTGGCCCGCGTGGCGCTGGGCAGCAGCGGTGAAGTCGATGCGGCCGTGCAGGCCGCTGCCGCTGCCTTTCCCTCCTGGTCGGCCACGCCACCGCTGACGCGTGCTCGCGTGCTGTTCCGCTACCTGCAGCTGTGCCAGCAGCACACCGATGAATTTGCCGCCATGCTCACGCGTGAACATGGCAAGACCTTTGCCGATGCGCAGGGCGAGGTGGCGCGCGGCATCGAGATGGTGGAATTCGCCGTCGGTATCCCGCAATTATTAAAGGGCGAATTCACGGACCAGATTTCGCGCGGCATCGACGCCTGGTCGATGCGCCAGGCGCTGGGTGTGGTGGCTGGCATCACGCCATTCAACTTCCCCGTGATGGTACCGATGTGGATGTTCCCCGTCGCTATCGCCTGCGGAAATACCTTTGTGCTCAAACCTTCAGAACGTGATCCATCTGCCTCCTTGCTGCATGCAAAACTGCTGAAAGAGGCAGGCTTGCCCGATGGCGTATTCAACGTGGTGCAGGGCGACAAGGTGACGGTCGACGCCTTGCTCGACCATCCTGTGGTGCAGGCGATCAGCTTTGTCGGCTCCACTCCCATTGCCGAATATATCTATGCACGTGGCAGTGCCAGCGGCAAGCGTGTGCAAGCGCTGGGCGGTGCAAAAAATCATATGGTGGTGATGCCTGACGCCGACATGGACATGACCGTCGACGCCCTGATCGGCGCCGCCTATGGTTCGGCCGGCGAGCGCTGCATGGCCATTTCCGTGGTGGTGGCCGTGGGCGACGCGGGCGACAAATTGATTCATGCGCTGGCACAGCGCACGGCTGCACTCAAAGTACGCGACGGGATGGAAGATGGTGCAGAAATGGGGCCGGTAGTGTCCAGTGCAGCCAAACAGCGTATCGAGAAACTGATAGGCGAAGGCGTGGAACAAGGCGCGACTTTGGTGGTCGACGGCCGCAACCATGTGGTGGCTGGCCGCGAAAACGGCTTCTTCGTGGGCGGTACTTTATTCGATCATGTCACGCCCGATATGAGCATCTACAAGGAAGAAATTTTCGGCCCCGTGCTGTGCGTGCTGCGCGCGCCCGACGTGGTGCATGCGGTGGCCCTGATCAACGCCAATGAGTATGGCAATGGCGTGGCGATTTACACGCGCGATGGCGGCGTGGCGCGCGAATTCGTGCGCCAGATCCAGGTGGGCATGGTTGGCGTCAACGTACCTTTGCCGGTGCCCATGGCCTTCAATAGTTTCGGTGGCTGGAAGCGTAGCCTGTTTGGTGACCACCACGCATATGGCCCCGAAGGCGTGCGTTTTTACACGCGCCACAAGGCCGTGATGCAGCGCTGGCCCAACACCGCCAGCGCTGGTGTGGAATTTGCTTTTCCACAGATGAAGTAGGGCTGGCAGTCCATTGCAGGCATAAGAAAAGGAATGATGATGATCGAATCCCTCAGTTATTTACCGCATCCCACCCTGCCCAGCGAAGAGCTGGCGGGTCACTTTACGGATCTGGCGCCGCCCTTGACGGCGCGCCAGGCGGCGATAGAAAGCGCGCGCTGCCTGTATTGCTATGACGCGCCGTGCAGCCGCATCTGCCCATCTGAAATCGACGTGGCCAGCTTTATCCGCAATATCCACGACAAGAATATCAATGGCGCGGCAGCCGGCATCTTGAAACAGAATATCCTGGGCGGCAGCTGCGCCCGCGTCTGCCCCACCGAAATCCTGTGCGAAGACGTCTGCGTGCGTAACCACGACGCCGAAGGCCAGCCGGTGAAAATCGGTTTGCTGCAGCGCTACGCCGTCGATCACGCGCATTTCGCTGCCCACCCATTCAAGCGGGCGGCGGCCACCGGCAAGACGATCGCCATCGTCGGCGCCGGTCCGGCCGGCCTGTCGTGCGCACACCGCCTGGCCATGCTGGGCCATGACGTCGTGATCTTTGAAAAGGAAGACAAGGCGGGCGGCTTGAATGAGTACGGCATCGCCAAATACAAGCTGACCGACGACTTCGCGCAAAAGGAAGTGGCATTCTTGCTGGACATAGGCGGCATTGAAATCCGATGTCGCCAGGTGCTGGGCGAAAACCTGCAGCTGCGTGATCTGCACGCCCAGTACGACGCCGTCTTCCTGGGCCTGGGCCTGGGCGCCAGCCGCAAGCTGGGGCTGACGGGTGAAGATGCGCCAGGCTTGCTCGCTGCCGTCGACTATATCGCCGCGCTGCGCCAGGCCGACGATCTGAGCTCGCTCCCTGTACCGAAACGGGCCATCGTGATCGGCGCCGGCAACACGGCCATCGACATGGCTGTGCAAATCCAGCGTATGGGCGCCGAGGAAGTGACGCTGGTGTACCGGCGCGGTTTCGACGCCATGACGGCCACCCACCATGAACAGGACATCGCCAAGGCGAATCAGGTGCGCATGCTGACCTGGGCACAGCCACAGCAAGTGTTGCTCGATGCAGAAGGCAAGGTGGCGGGCATGCGCTTCGAAAAAACGCGTTTGGAAGGCGCGCGGCTGGCGGGTACTGGCGAGACCTTTGATGTGGCGGCCGAAACCATCTTCAAGGCCATTGGCCAAAGCCTGGCGAGCGACGCCTTGCATGACCCGATGGCGGCGCTGCTCAAGCGCGATGGCGACAAGATAGCTGTCGATGCGGGTTTTCGCACGGTGCTGCCGGGGATTTATGCGGGCGGCGATTGCGTGGTGCCCGGACAGGACTTGACGGTGCAGGCCGTCCAGCATGGCAAGCTGGCCGCACTGGCCATCCATCATGATCTTATTTTCAAAGTGGAGGCTGCATAATGGCTGATCTCAGCATCGAATTTTGCGGCATCAAGTCGCCCAATCCCTTCTGGCTGGCGTCTGCGCCGCCGACCGACAAGGCCTATAACGTGGTGCGCGCTTTCGAGGCGGGTTGGGGCGGCGTGGTATGGAAAACCCTGGGCGAAGACCCGGCCGCCGTGAATGTCTCGTCGCGCTATTCCGCCCTGTATGGCAAGAACCGCGAGGTGGTGGGCTTCAATAATATCGAGCTCATTACCGACCGTTCTCTGGAAATCAATCTGCGCGAAATCACGCAAGTGAAAAAGGACTGGCCTGACCGCGCCATGATCGTCTCCTTGATGCTGCCTTGCGAAGAACACTATTGGGCCGACATTCTGCCGAAGGTGGAGGCCACGGGCGCCGATGGCATCGAGCTCAATTTCGGCTGCCCGCACGGCATGCCGGAGCGGGGCATGGGCGCCGCCGTGGGCCAGGTGCCCGAGTACGTGCAGATGGTCACCGCCTGGTGCAAGAAATACAGCCGCCTGCCCGTCATCGTCAAGCTTACCCCCAATATCACTGACGTGCGCATGCCGGCCCGTGCTGCCAAGGCGGGTGGGGCAGACGCCGTCTCGCTGATCAACACCATCAACTCGATCACCTCCCTGGACCTGGACCGCATGGTGGCGCTGCCCATCGTCGGCGGCGCCAGCACGCATGGCGGTTATTGCGGTTCTGCCGTCAAGCCGATCGCGCTGAACATGGTGGCCGAAATCGCCCGCGATCCGCAGACGCGCGGCTTGCCCATTTCCGGCATCGGCGGCATCGGTAACTGGCGCGACGCGGCCGAATTCATCGCCCTGGGCGCCGGCTGCGTACAAGTTTGTACGGCCGCCATGCTGCATGGTTTCCGCATCGTCGAAGAGATGAAGGATGGCTTGTCGCGCTGGATGGATGAAAAGGGTTATGAGCGCATCAGCGACTTTTCCGGCAAGGCCGTGGCCAACACGACGGACTGGAAATACCTGGATATGAATTACCAGGTGATTGCGCAGATCAACCAGGACGACTGCATCAAATGCGGCAAGTGCTACGTGGCTTGTGAAGACACCTCGCACCAGGCCATCGCCCAGCTGATCGATGCTGCTGGCACGCGCAGCTATGAAGTCATCAAGGATGAATGCGTGGGCTGCAATCTGTGCGAAATCACCTGTCCGGTGCAAGGCTGCATCACGATGGTGCCGCAGACCACGGGCAAGCCGTACATGAACTGGACGCAGGACCCGAGGAATCCAAGAGCTGTGGCGGAGACGGCATAGGGCACGGTTATTGCGTGCGTTTATTTTTATAAACAGCGGCCCGACTTTGCAGTAAGCTAGACCGACTAGCCGAGCCGTTTCCACTGCCGTATCCCTGGCGCCTTGGCGCGCCAGCGGTCTAACCGATGGAGCAACCTGTGAACCACGACTACTCTGGCAACACGCAGCTGTGGAATGAAGATCTGGCCCCCACCACGGCCGCGCAGCGCACCTGGCGCTGGTATCACTTCGCCGCCCTGTGGGTCGGCATGGTGATGTGCATCCCGGCCTACACCTTGTCGGCCAGTCTGATCGACAGCGGCATGTCCGGTTACCAGGCGGTGCTCACGGTGTTCCTTGCCAACGCCATCGTGCTGCTGCCCATGCTGCTGATCGGTCACGCAGGCACAAAATACGGCATCCCGTATGCAGTGCTGGCACGCTCCTCGTTCGGCACTACCGGCGCCCGTTTGCCAGCTTTGATGCGCGCCATCGTCGCCTGCGGCTGGTATGGCATCCAGACCTGGTTCGGCGGCCAGATGATCTACACCTTGATGGGCGTATTGGCGGGCCATGAACTGGGCGGCGACAAGATCGCGGGCCTGGGCATCAACGGTAGCCAGTTGCTATGTTTCCTGGCTTTCTGGGCCATCCAGTTCTATTACATCCTGCATGGCATGGAAGCGATCCGCAAGCTGGAAACCTATACGGCACCATTGAAGATTCTCATCTGTTTTGTGCTGCTGTACTGGGTGCATACGCGGGCCGGCGGCGTGAACGCGCTGCTGGACC
The DNA here is from genome assembly GCF_014200725.1 of Janthinobacterium silvisoli. GTDB lineage: Bacteria > Pseudomonadota > Gammaproteobacteria > Burkholderiales > Burkholderiaceae_D > Janthinobacterium. The sequence continues at coordinate 549,663 of NZ_JACHCL010000003.1, read as the reverse complement.
AGCCATCGCAATTCATCCCCGGTGGTAAAAAAGCCGGCCAGTTCTGGAGTGTCTTCTGGCCATCGTTGACCGCCATGGTGGGTTTCTGGGCCACTTTGGCGCTGAATATTCCCGACTTCACCCGCTTCGCCAAGACGCAGCGCGACCAGGTGATCGGCCAGTCGATCGGCTTGCCCGTGCCCATGGGCTTGCTGGCCATGCTGGCCGTGATCGTCACGGCAGGCTCGGTGGTGATGTTCGGCAAAGCCATCTGGGACCCGGTCGACCTGGCCAGCCGCATGACGGGCGCCGCCGTGCTGATCGCGCTGATCATTCTCTTGATCGATACCGTCAGCGTCAACCTGGCGGCGAATCTGGTGGGGCCGGCATATGACTTTTCTTCGCTGGCGCCCAAGCAGATTTCGTACAAGATGGGCGGCTATATCACGGCCTCGATTGCCATCGTGATGATGCCGTGGAAGGTGCTGGAATCTACCCAGGGCTATATCTTTACCTGGTTGATCGGCTATTCGGCACTGTTGGGGCCTATCGCCGGCATCCTGATCGTCGACTACTACTTTATCCGCAAGACGCGCCTCGACGTGGCGCAGCTGTACCGCGACGATGGCCTGTACTCGTATGGCAATGGCTGGAATATGGCGGCCATTGCCGCGTTCGTGATCGCCGTGCTGCCGAATATCCCGGGATTTTTGAACGCCGCTTTCCCCGCTACTTTCACCGACGTGGCGGAAGGTTTCAAGACGCTGTACACCTACGCCTGGTTCGTGGGCGTGGCCATCGCCGCAGTCGTCTACGGCGTCATGATGAAGGGTAAGGCAGCGGCGCACGTGCAGCACGCACCACTGGCTTGACCCATTAATAAAGGAGACAGCAATATGACTACGCTTATCCGTGGCGGCACCGTCGTCAATGCCGACCGTGCCTTTCGCGCCGACGTACTGATCGAGGGGGACAAGATCGCCGCAGTCGGCGAAAACCTGGCCGTACCTGAGGGCGCCACCGTGATTGATGCGGGCGGCCAGTATGTGATGCCGGGCGGGATAGACACGCACACGCATATGAATCTACCCTTCATGGGCACGGTGACCTCCGACGATTTTTTCACGGGCACGGCGGCCGGACTGGCGGGCGGCACCACCACCATCATGGATTTCGTGATTCCCGCGCCGAAGCAGTCGCTGATCGAGGCCTATCAACAGTGGCGCGAGTGGTCGGCCAAGGCGGCGTCCGACTATACCTTCCACGTGGCGATCACCTGGTGGAGCGAACAGGTACATGAAGAGATGGGCACCCTGGTGCGCGAGCATGGCGTGAACAGTTTCAAGCACTTCATGGCCTATAAAAACGCCATCATGGCCGACGATGAAACGCTGGTAAAAAGCTTTACCCGTTCGCTGGAGCTGGGTGCGCTGCCTACCGTGCATGCGGAAAATGGCGAGCTGGTATTCCAGCTGCAGCAAGCCTTGCTGAAAAAAGGTATCACCGGGCCGCAGGCGCATCCGCTATCGCGCCCGCCGGCGGTGGAGGCGGAAGCGGCCAACCGCGCCATCGCGATTGCCAATGTCTTGAATACGCCCGTGTATATCGTGCACGTCTCCTGCGCCGAATCGCTGGATGCCATCACGCGGGCGCGCGCCAATGGCCAGCGCGTCTACGGCGAAGCGTTGGCGGGCCACCTGGTGATCGATGACAGTGTGTACCAGAGCGATGATTTCGATTACGTGGCAGGCCACGTCATGAGTCCGCCATTCCGCAGCAAGCACCACCAGGCGGCCCTGTGGCACGGCCTGCAAAGCGGCAACCTGCACACGACGGCTACTGACCACTGCACCTTTTGCGCCGAGCAGAAAGCCGCCGGCAAGCAGGACTTCACGCGCATCCCGAATGGCTGCGGCGGCGTCGAGGAACGCATGGCTGTGGTGTGGGATGCCGGCGTCAATACGGGGTTGTTGACGCCATCGGAATTCGTCAAGGTGTCATCCACCAATGCAGCGCAGATTTTCAATATGTATCCGCGCAAGGGTGTCATCGCCGCCGGCAGCGATGCCGATATTGTCTTGTGGGACCCGCAGGCGACGCGCACGATTTCGGCGACCACGCAATTTGCCAGGGGCGGTTTCAATGTGTTTGAAGGGCGCACCGTGCGCGGCATACCGGCTACCACCATCGCTGCCGGTAAGGTGGTATTCCATCGCGGTGAATTGATGGCGGTGGCAGGGGCAGGGCGCTATGTGGAACGGCCCGCTTTTTCCGCTGTAAGTGCATAACAGGAGAACACAATGAGTGAACTACGCATCAACGGTGAACGGCTGTGGGCAGCGCTGATGGAACTGGCGCAGATAGGCGCCACGGCCAAGGGCGGCGTCAAGCGCCTGGCCCTGACGGACCTCGACAAGCAGGGGCGCGACCTGGTGGTGGGCTGGGGCCGGGAAGCAGGCATGAGCATTACCATCGACCAGATCGGCAATGTCTTCATGCGCCGCGATGGCGTCGACAATTCCTTGCCGCCCGTGATGACGGGCAGCCATATCGACACCCAGCCCACGGGCGGCAAGTTCGATGGCAATTACGGCGTGCTGGCCGGCCTGGAAGTGGTGCGCACCCTGAACGATTTGAAGATCAAGACGCAGGCGCCGATCGAAGTGGCTTTCTGGACCAATGAAGAAGGCTCGCGCTTCGTGCCCGTGATGATGGGCTCGGGCGTATTTTGCGGCGCTTTTTCCCTGGAAACGGCGTATGCAGCGAAAGACACGGAAGGCAAGACGGTGGGCGAAGAGCTGGCGCGCATCGGCTACAAAGGCGAGCAGGTACCGGGCGACCACCCGATCGGCGCCTACTTTGAAACGCATATCGAACAGGGTCCCGTGCTGGAAGACGCCAATAAAGTCATCGGCGTGGTGCCGGCCGTGATGGGCTTGTCGTGGTACGACTGCGTGGTAACGGGCATGGAAGCGCATGCCGGCCCCACGCCCATGGGCTTGCGCAGGGATGCGCTGCAGGTGGCCACCACCATCATGCAGGAGGTCGTCGCCATCGCCAACCGCTACCCGCCGTACGGGCGCGGCACGGTGGGCATGGTGCAGGTGTTCCCGAACAGCCGCAACGTGATCCCCGGTGAAGTCAAGTTCAGCATCGACCTGCGCAATGTGAACGATGAACTGCTCAACATCATGCATGGCGAAATCACGGCCTTTATCGATGCCACGCGCGACAGGACGGGCCTGGGCATTACGCTGGAACGGGTATCTTATTATCCGCCTTGCCCCTTCCATCCCGATTGCGTGGGCGCCGTGCGCAACGCCACGGCCAAGTTGGGTTACTCGGTGATGGATGTGGTGTCCGGCGCCGGTCACGACGCCATCTATGCGGCCCGGCTGGCGCCGGCGGGCATGATCTTCGTGCCCTGCAAGGATGGCATCAGCCACAATGAAATCGAGGATGCGAAACCGGAGCACCTGGAGGCAGGATGCAATGTGCTGTTACATGCCATGCTGGAGCGCGCCGTCGCGGTGTAATTAAAGGGCGCGCAGGGCGGCAGTCAGCTGTGTACAGGCAAACAGCAGCAGGCCGATGATGCCGCCCACGATGGTGCCGTTGATGCGGATGAATTGCAGGTCTTTGCCGATCTGCAGTTCGATCTGGCGCGACAGGTCTTGCGGGTCCCAGTTTTTCACCGTGTCGCCGATATGGCGCGTCAGGAACAGGGCGAAGTCGGGCGCCATCGCGCGCGCCGCCTCCTGCAAGCGTTCATTGAGCGAGTCGCGCAGTTGCGGATTCTGTGCCAGCTCCTGGCCCAGCCAGCCCCCCATGGCGGCCACCTTCGCATGCAGCATCGAGTCGTTGTCTACGAGGTCTTGTTTCAGCCAGTCGCGCAATTGCTCCCACAGGCCATGCACATAGGAAGTGAGTACGACATCATTCCTGATATGCTCGCGCAGCGCTTCGCCCCTGGCGAGAAATACCGGGTCGGTTTTCAGGCGTTGGATCAGCTTGTGCACCGATGCGTCTATCTTGTGCCGCAACTGGTGCTCGGGATCTTGCGCGATGCGCCGCATGCTGCTATCTAACGCGCTGGCGATCAGTTCCGCACCGTGTTCGCCCAACCACGATGTCGGCAGCACTTTTTCCTTGCGCGGGTGTTCCGTCTTGAGCCAATGGACGATACTGTCGGCGATCAGTTCGCGGCTATCCGGTTCGCGCAGCACGGCCACCAGCTTGGCGATGGCCTCGTCCAGCAAGTCCTGGTGGCGGCCGTTGGCCGTCAGGGTTTCCAGGATCGCCCCCGTCGACTGCGACAGATCCACATTCGACAGCGCCTCATCGAAAGCCTTTTTGATGAAGGGGCGTATGCGCGCGTCGTCCGTCATGTCCAGCGCGGCTGACAGCATCTTCACCAGGTAGTCGCCCAGCAGGCCGGCATTGGCCGGCGCCGCCAGCCATTCCCCTATCATTTTGGCCGGATCATATTTGGCGATCAGCGTCACCAGCGAGTCCGTGTCGAGGAATTTTTCCTTGACGAAGCTGGCCAGGTTGACGGCGATCCTGTCTTTTCCCCGCGGGATGATATTCGTATGGCGTGAAATGAATGGGATCGGTATGGTGCGGAACAGGGCGGTGACGGCGAACCAGTCAGCCAGCGCACCCACCATGGCCGCTTCCGACACGGCTTTCAAGCCGTCGGTCCACAGGCTGCGCGGCAAAAAGGCCGTGACGATAAAGACGGCGCCTGCCGCCAGCAGGAAAAACAGGGCCAGCCGCTTGCTGCGGCGCAGTTCGGCGGCCTTGTCTTCGTTCGCCATGTTATGTGGCCTTGGGCTGGAACTGTCGCAAGAAGGCCAGCAGTGCGTGGGCGGCGATATCGGCGTCGTCGGCTGTCATGGTTTCCAGTGGATTGTGGCTGATGCCGCCATTGCCGCAGCGGGTAAACAGCATGGCCACGTCGGTGATGGAGGCCATGGCCATGGCGTCGTGGCCGGCGCCAGACAACAAGCGATAGGGTTCCAGACCCACCGATTCCACCGCCTCGCCAAGTTGCGCCATCAGCCACGGTGCGCACGGCGCCGCGCTGGCCGATAGCAGCAGCTCGATGTCCACATCGATCTGGCGCCGCGCGCAAATGGCTGCCACGCCATCGAGGATATCGTCCACGGCGGCCTGGCGTACACTATCGCTGGCTGCGCGTATATCGAGCGACAACTGGCAGGCGCCAGCGATCACATTGACGGAACCGTTGGGCACGTGCAGCTGGCCCACGGTGCCCACCAGCGCCTCGCCCTGGCTGCAGCGCTGTTCCACCAGCAGGATGATTTCGGCCGCTGCACTGGCCGCATCGCGGCGCATGCCCATCGGCGTGGTGCCCGCATGGCTGGCCAGGCCACCCAGCTTCAGCAGGTAGCGCGAACTGCCCGCGATGGCCGTGACGATGCCCAGCGGGTGATCGCGTTCCAGCAGCACGGGGCCCTGCTCGATATGCACTTCCACATAGCCGAGCAGGTCGGCCGGATCGCGTGCGATGGCGGCGATAGCGGTCGCGTCGTGGCCGGCGGCGGATAGTGCATCGCGCATGCTCACGCCCTCGGCGTCACGCTGTTCCAGCAGCGACAGGTCGAACTTGCCCGTGACGGCCGTGCTGCCCAGGAAAGTGCTCTTGAAACGCACGCCTTCCTCTTCGGCGAACGCCACGACCTCGAAGTGAAACGGTAGTTTTTCGCCGCGCTGATGCAGATGGCGCGCGACGGCGATTGGCAGCAGGATACCCAGGCGGCCATCGTATTTGCCGCCATTGCGCACGGTGTCGTAATGGGAGCCCGTCATCAGGCTTTTCGCGCCCGGCTCGTCAGACAGATAGCGCCCGACCACATTGCCCACCGCGTCGATATGCACCTGCATGCCGGCTTCCCGCATCCACTCGGCCAGTTGATCGGCCGTCTGGCGATGGGCCGGCGTCATATAGGCGCAGGTGAGGTTATAAGCACTGTCGCTCCAGCTAGCCAGGGTTTCCGCATGCTGCATGATGGCGGGGCCGAAAACCAGGCGCACGTCGAGCAAATCGTTCAGCCGCAGTTCGGCGATGCGCTTGATTTGCCGCAGCGACTCGGCCAGTTCATCTGCGCGGCGGTTTTTCAGGCGCCGCGCAAAGGTGGTGATAATCTCCTGGCGCGTCAGGCCGGCGCCGGTCGGACCTTTGACGGCCAGGATAAAGGGGAAGCCGAATTTTGCGTTGTAGTCGCTATTGAGGCGCTGCAGTGTAGAGAATTCTTCGGGACTGCACAGGTTCAGCCCGGACCTGGCTTGCTCGCGCGTGGATTCCGCCGTCAGCTGGCCGGCGATGGCGGCCTTGCCTGCCAGTTCGGGGTGGGCGCGTATCAGGCCCAACTGTTCGGCAGGCGAGGCTTGCGCCAGTACGTTCTGCAAGGCGCGTTTTAGGGCGGTGATGCTGCCGAAGGGCCGTGCTGCCGCCGCGCGCTGGGCGATCCAGGGCGAGTGTTCATAAATGCCGTGCAGCAGATCGACGAAGCCGATGTCGCTGCTGCTGTTCAAGTCTGAAAGTGTCGTCATGCTTGTCTCCATCGTGCTTATCCCATCATGCAAGCAGTGATGATAGCGTTCCGGCCATGCTTGCATTATATGCATGCGCGCATAATGCCTATCGCTGCACCAGTGCCTTGGCGGCCGCCGTGACCTGGTCGCGCAGCCATTTATGTTCGGGCGCCTGGTGCACGCGCTGGTGCCACAGCTGGTAAAAGCGCATCGGCGGAAATTTCAGCGGCACCGTATAGCTTTTCAGCGCCAGGCTCTTTTCATAGAAGCGCATAAACTGGCGGCCCGTCGTCAGTACCAGGTCAGTCTGCGTCAGCATATAGGGGATCAGGCCGAAATAGGCCGATTCCACCACCACGTTGCGCTGCAGGTTTTGCCGTTCCAGGAAGGAGTCGATCACGCCGTGGTAGCCAGGCATCATGGGCGAGGGCGCCACATGGGGCAGGCTCAGATAGTCGTCCAGGGTCATGGCGTCGCTGGCCGTGCGCCGCGCGTAGGCCGTTTCAGCATGCATGGCGCAGATGATGGGGTCTTCGAACAGCTTGGAGATATGCAGATGGGCCGGCGGTTCATCCCAGTTGGCGATCACCAGGTCCAGGCCACCGTCGGACAATTGGCGGATATGGTCGATGCCCGGCCCCAGGCTATGCAGCACCACACGGCTTCTGGGCGAACCGCGCCGCAACAGCGCCACCACGTTCGGCAGGAACTGGCTATCGAGATAGTCGGGTGCGGCGATATGAAAAGTGCGCGCTTCGTCCTGCGCCACGAACGGCGTCTTCTTGACGAACAGGCTTTCCGTCTGGTCGAGGATGCGCTTGGCCGGATTGAGCAGGCTTTCACCATGCTGGGTGGGCACCATGCCGCGCGCGCCGCGCACCAGCAGCGGATCGCCCGTCAGTTCGCGCAGCTTGCGCAGCGAGGCGGAAATCGAGGGCTGCGGCTGGTTCAGCTTGAGCGCCACGCGCGACACGTTTTTTTCCACCAGCAGCAGATACAGGATGCGGATCAGGTGCAGGTCGAGGTGTTGCGGCAGGCTGGACATGTGGCGGCGGCTTGGTTGTACTGCGGTGGTATATGGATACGGATATGTCAAATATACGGCATTTTTCATGTGATGGGACGTGAATCGGTTTATCTTGTGGACACTGGCGCAACAGTGTTGACAGTGCGCTCACCGGTCAGCGCTCGCCGCTTACTGCTTCACTTACTGCCTCATTCAAGGAAATGTATGGAAGTCTTTGCCTATCTGATTCCCTATGGCCTGGAATGGCTGAACCTGATCGTGCGCTGGTTGCACGTCATCACGGGCATCGCCTGGATAGGCGCCTCGTTTTATTTTGTCTGGCTCGATAATTCGATCCGCCCGCCGGCGCCCGGTTCCGACCTGGCGAAGAAGGGCGTTTCGGGCGAGCTATGGGCTGTGCACGGTGGCGGTTTTTATAATCCGCAAAAATATCTGGTGGCGCCAGCCGAACTACCCAAGGAACTGCACTGGTTCAAATGGGAAGCCTACACCACCTGGCTGTCGGGCATTGCGCTCTTGACCATCGCGTATTACTTCAATGCGCAAGCCATGATGATCGATAAATCCGTGGCCGATATCAGCAGCGGCCAGGCTATCGGCATCGGCATCGCCACGCTTGTCGTCGGCTGGACCGTGTACGACCTGCTGTGCCGCTCGCCGCTGGCCAAACATGAATTGTGGTTTGGGGTGACAGTGTTTGCCCTGATCGTCGGCGCTGCGTATGTGCTGACGCATTTGCTGAGCGGGCGCGCCGCCTACATCCATGTTGGCGCCATGATAGGCACCATCATGGTGGCTAATGTGCTGATGCTGATCATTCCCGGCCAGCGCAAGATGGTTGAAGCCATGGCGGCCGGCAAACTGCCCGATCCGCGCCATGGCCAGAAGGCCAAGCAGCGCAGCGTGCATAACAATTATTTTACCTTGCCGGTACTGTTCATCATGATCAGCAACCACTATGCGATGACCTATCGGAATGACCACGCCTGGCTGGTGCTAGCCATGATCATGGCGGCCGGTGTGTTCATTCGCCACTTTTTCAACCTGCGCCACAAGGGACGTGTTGAGTGGCACTATCCCGTCATCGGCGTGGCATTGCTGGTAGCGGTGGCTATAGCGATTGCGCCGAAAGCACCGGCGCCGGTGGCGGCGACGCCCGCGTCGGACGCGGCCTCGCAGTTTGTGGCGGCCCAGGCTATTATCACGCAGCGTTGCGCCACCTGCCACTCGGCGCATCCGACGCAGCCCGGTTTTGCGACCGCGCCATCCGGTATCATGCTCGATAGCGAACCGCTGATACGCCAGCATGCGGCGCAAATCTACAAGCAGGCGATTGAGCTCAAAGCCATGCCGATCGGGAACCTGACGAACATGACGGAAGCCGAACGCGCGCAGCTGGGCGCCTGGCTGCAACACACACTGCAGGGAGCACAATGAAAGGGACACCATGACTGCGCATGCCGAACAACTGAGCGCCTGGATCGACGCGCATTTCGACGAGGAGATCGCCTTCTTGCAGCGCGTGGTACAGCAGCCTACCGATACCCCGCCAGGCAATAACACGCCGCACGCGGAGCTGGTGGCGCAACTGCTGTCTGCCTATGGCTGGCAGGCGGAAAAACACGTGGTGCCGCAGGACCAGGTGGAAGCCTATGGCATGCAAAGCATCACCAACCTGATCGTGCGCCGCCCGTATGCACCGGGCGGGCCGACGGTAGCCTTGAATGCGCATGGCGACGTGGTGCCGCCCGGCGACAACTGGACGTATCCGCCGTACGGTGGCCAGGTGGCCGATGGCTATATCTATGGCCGCGCGACGGCGGTCTCGAAAGGCGATTTCGCCACTTACGTGTTTGCTGCGCGCGCGCTTGAAGCGCTGGGCGTACCGTTGAAGGGCAAGCTGGAACTGCACTTCACCTATGATGAAGAATTCGGCGGCTTGCTGGGGCCGGGCTGGCTGCTGGAACAGAAGCTGACGCGCCCCGATTTTGTGATTGCGGCCGGTTTCAGCTACAACATCGTCACCGCCCACAACGCCTGTCTGCAGCTGGAAATCACCGTGCACGGCAAGTCCGGCCACGGCGCCATGCCGGAAACAGGGCATGATGCGCTGCAGGCGGCCAGCAAGATCCTCAACGCCATCTATGGCCAGCTGCCGGAACTGAAAAAGATCAAGTCCGGCGTGTCCAGCATCGATTCGCCGACCATGCTGGTGGGCCGCATCGATGGCGGCACGAATACCAATGTGGTGCCGGGCAAGGTAGTCATGAAGATGGACCGCCGCATGATCCCGGAGGAAGATCCGGTGCAGGTGGAAGCGCAGGTGCGCGCGCTGATCGAGGACGCCGTGCGGGGCGAGGACGGCATCCGCGTGGAGATACGCCGCTTGCTGCTGTCGCATGCACTGCGGCCCTTGCCTGGTTCGCAGCAGCTGGTGGACAGCTTGCAGAAAAACGCGCGATCTATCCTCGGTGAGGAAATTCCAGCCCAGGGCACGCCGCTGTATGCCGACGCGCGTCTGTACGGCGAACACGGTATCCCGGCCGTGCTGTATGGCGCCGGCCCGCGCACGGTGCCGGAATCGAATGCGAAGAAGGCCGATGAAAGGCTGGCGCTGGACGATTTGCGCAAGGCCAGCAAGATCGTGGCGCTGACCTTGTACGACTTCCTGGCGCAGAAATAACAGACAGCTGATTTGGCTTACAATGGGGCGACGTCACGTTTTGTGAAGACTAGTGAAGAAGCCCCATTTGAATACCCGTTTTCTCGAAGCCTTTGTCTGGGCTGCGCGGCTGGGCAGTTTTCGTACTGCCGCCGACAAGCTCAATATCACGCAGGCTGCCATTTCCAATCGCATCGCCTCGCTGGAGCAGGACTTCGGCACGCGGTTGTTCGACCGCGATACGCGTGAAATCCGCCTCACTTTCGCCGGGCGCAACCTGCTCGGCTATGCCGAACGCATGCTCGAACTGTGCCGCGACATGTATGCAGCCAATTCCTCGCCCTCGCAAATCACCGGCGAAGTGCGCATCGGCGTGATCGAAACCATCGTGCATACCTGGCTGCTGCCATTTTTACAGCGGGTGCAGGAACGTTATCCAGGCATTGAAATCCAGTTGACATCGGAATCGACGCGCCGCCTGCACGAGCAGCTGCAGCAGGGGGAACTCGATATCGCCCTGCAGACGGACATGCTGACGGGCGACCATATCCGCAGCACCGGTAGCGGCGCCATCGCCATGGGCTGGGCGGGCCGTGCGGCCGACTGGCCGGCTGGCAGCGCGCCTTTTACGGTAGCGCAGCTGGCCGAACACCCGATCATCACCATGAACCGGGGTTCGCAGCCGCATTCCGCGCTCAAGGCGCTGTTCCAGGACGAAGGCGTGCAGCTGGGCCGCGTGCATTGCGTCAGTTCGATATCGGCCATCGTGCGCCTGGTGAAAGCGGGTTTCGGCATTGCCGTGCTGCCGCTGGCACCCCTGCGCGAAGAAATCGAGTTGGGCAATATCGCCCTGATCCCGTGTACCGGCACCCTGGCGCCGCAGCGTATCGTGATCAGCTATAGCGAAGATCTGACGACGGAAGCGATTCAATTGGTGGCCATGCTGGCCTGTGAAGAGGCGGCGCGGTTTACCGTTGGCCTGGGGGCGGAGTATGGAGTCGGGTAGGCCTCACTCCACAAGAAAAACTTATCAGTCGTCTTCAAAATAACCCGTTTGCCATGTAGTGGGGCGCCACCTATTCTAGGGTAGCACTCCACTTACAATGCAGAACGGAACCATCATGACGACGTCCCCCACCACTTTGCCTGGCATCCTGTTTGTCTGGACCAGCGCCGACCCTGAACACGAGATCGATTTCAACCGCTGGTATGACCGCGAACATGTGGAAGAACGCGTGCGCATTCCCGGCTTCGTCAGCGGCACGCGCTATCAGAGCGTGCGCGGCCCGCGCAAATATCTGGGCCTGTACCGCACCGTGTCGCTGGACGCCTTCCAGACGCCAGATTACTTCAAGGCCTTCCAGCAGCAGACGCCATGGTCGGTAACGAATCTGGGCCGCATGCGCGATCCGATGCGCCGCGTGTGCGCCATCGAGGCGGAAACAGGTTTTGGCACGGGCGCCTGGCTGGCCGTGCTGCGCCTGGGCGCGAAGACCATCGGCCAGGATGCGCAGGCGGTAGCTGGCCTGGCGGCACTGGGCCGTGAACTGCTGCAGATCGATGGCGTGATCGCCTCGCGCCTGCTGACGCCGGACACCAAGCTGTCGGGGCCCCTGCCGGCAGAACAGAAGGAAGGACGCGTACTGGACCCCATCTTCCTGATCGACACTTCCTCGGAAGCGGCTGCCCTGGCGGCGGTTGCCAGGGCGAGTACTGCGCTGGGACTGGATGCCGATGAAGCAGCCATCTTGCAGCTGTCCTGGCAATTGCGCGAGACGGACCTGCAAGCCGCCTGATTGCGCAAGCTTCTGGTCGCACTGATAAAACGAGACACGGGCCACGGCGCAGGGCATGCATCCTGCGCCGGGCCTGCAATAAACTGACGAGAGAGACAGGCAATGAGCACTTACACCTCCGCGCGTATTCCCGCGCATGACGGCACAGCGGCGCCAGCCGAAAAGCCGAAAACCGGCCGCCTGGCCACAGCCAGCATGGTCGGCACGACCCTGGAATGGTATGACTTCACCGTCTACAACACCATGGCTGCGCTGATCTTCAACCATTTGTTTTTCCCTTCCTTCGATCCGCTGACGGGCACCATCCTGGCCTTTTCCACCTACGCGGTCGGCTATATCTCGCGCCCGATCGGCGGCGTGATCTTCGGCCACCTGGGCGACAAGCTGGGGCGCCGCTGGGTATTGGTCGTGACCCTGATGCTGATGGGCGTGACGACAGGCCTGATGGGGCTCTTGCCCACGTATGCAACGGCCGGCATCTGGAGCCCGGTTCTGCTGGTGGCGCTGCGCTTCGTGCAAGGTATCGCGCTCGGTGGCGAGTGGGCGGGCGCCGTGCTGATTTCAGTAGAGCACGGAGCGGCCGACAAGCGCGGACGCAATGCCTCGTGGACGCAGGTGGGGCCATCGTTCGGCACCTTGCTGGCGACTGGTTGCATCGGCCTGATCACGTATTTTCTGCCGCATGAATCCTTCATGGCCTGGGGCTGGCGCATTCCATTTATCGCCAGCCTGCTGCTGGTGGTTTTTGGCATGTGGATACGCAGCGGCATCGATGAAACGCCGCTGTTCCAGGAACTCGACAAGAAGGATGCCAAGGCGGAAGCGCCGATCGGTGACGTGCTGCGTATCTACTGGCGCCGTTTGCTGATCGCCGGTGGCGTGCGCATCGGCTCGGACGTGCTGTATGCACTGGTGGTGGTGTTCACCCTGACCTATGTAACGACCGTGCTGCATCTGTCGTCAACCCTGGCGCTGACCGCCATCATGCTCGGCACCGCTTGCAATGCATTGAGCGTGCCTGTCTTTGGCGCCTTGTCGGACAAGATCGGCCGCCGCCCCGTGTATGCGCTGGGCGCCGTGCTGGGCTTGATCTGGGCCTTCGTCTTTTTCACCTTGCTGGATACGGCCAGCCCGGCTGCCATCGTCATCGCCGTCGTCGTCGGCCTGATCATCCACGCCATCATGTATGGCCCGCAGGCAGCCTTCGTGATCGAACAATTCCCCACCAAGGTGCGCTATGCGGGTTCCTCGCTGGCCTATACGCTGGCCGGCGTGATCGGCGGTGGCTTTGCCCCGCTGGTGATCGCCAGCCTGTACCGCTCCTATGCCAGCACCATGGCTGTCTCGCTGTATGTGGCGGCGGCTTTGCTGATCACCGGTATCTCGGTGTTTGCTGCACGTGAAACGGGCCGTGGCCCATTAGAAGAGTAGAAAATATGACGACCTTGAACTTTCAACTGACGGGCCATGGCCCTGTCACCTTCAACATCGACAATCTGATCATCGCCGGCTGGACAGGGCGCGACATGGCCATGGTCGAACACCATATCGCCGAACTGGAAGCGATTGGCGTGGCGCGGCCGAAAAGCGTGCCGACGTTTTACCGCGTGTCGGCAGCGCTGTTGTCCAGCGACGGCGCCATCGAAGTGCCGGGCAGGGACTCGTCGGGCGAGGCGGAATTCGTGCTGTTTTCCACCGAATTCGGCCTGCTGGTGGGCATCGGCTCCGACCATACGGACCGCAAGGTGGAAAGTTATGGCGTGACGGTGTCGAAGCAGATGTGCGGCAAGCCGGTCAGCGATACCCTGTGGCGTTACGACGATGTGGCGGCCCACTGGGACCAGTTGCAGATGCGTTCCTGGCGTGAGCGCGATGGCGCGCCAGCCTTGTATCAGGAAGGCCCTGTGACGCGCATGCTGGCGCCGCAAGACTTGATCCAGCGCTATACGGGCCAGGCGGCACTGCCGGTCGGCAGCGCCATGTTCTGCGGCACCCAGCCGATTATCGGCGAGATGGGCCACGGCGACGCCTTTGCACTGGAGCTGTATGATCCAGTCTTGCAGCGTCGCCTGCAGCATCGTTATGCGGTGCAAACCCTGCCCGTGGAAGGATAACAATGAGCAAGCAGCACAAGACTATCCGCGACCTGGCCGCCGACCTGGCCGCCGGCCGCATCACCAGCGTGGAACTGACGCAGCGCATGCTGGCGCGGGCCGAAGCCCATCGCGCACAGTGCGGCGTGGCCTATGTCAGCCTCGATGGCGAGCAGGCGCTAGCCGAGGCGCGCGCCAGCGATGCGGCGCGTGCGGCTGGCATCGTCGCTTCGCCGTTGGCTGGTATCCCGATCTCCATCAAGGATTTGTTCGACGTGCAGGGCCAGGTCAGTAGCGCCGCTTCGCTGGCGCTGGCCGACGCAGCGCCCGCCAGCACAGACGCCACCGCCGTGGCCCGTTTGCGCGCAGCTGGCGCCATCCTGCTGGGCCGCACAAATATGAGCGAATTCGCGTTTTCCGGCCTGGGCTTGAATCCCCATTACGGCACGCCCGTTAATCCGCTTGACCGTAGCCGCATCGCCGGTGGTTCCAGCTCGGGCGGCGCCGTCACGGTGGCGCTGCAGATGGCGGCCGGCGCGCTGGGTACGGATACGGGCGGCTCAATCCGCATTCCCGCCGCATTTTGCGGCTTGACGGGCTTCAAGCCGACGGCGTCGACCGTGCCGCTCACCGGCGCCGTGCCGCTATCGCGCTTGCTCGATTCGGCTGGCCCTATCGCGCACAGCGTCGATTGCTGCGCCATTTTGCATGCGGCGCTGTCGGGCCAGGACATCAGCCTCGATGCGCCGGCAGTGAAAGGATTGCGTTTCGGTTTTACCCGCGACTATGTGGGCGCCAATGTCGACGCGCAGGTGCAGCAAGCGTTTGATGCGGCGCTGGACCAGTTGCGCGCAGCGGGCGCACTGGTGGAACAGTTCGACTTCCCGGAACTGCTGGAGCTGCCCACCATTAATGGCGGCGGAGGCCTGGTGGCGGCCGAAGCCTGGCACTGGCACCGCGCGCTGCTGGAACAGAAGGGTGTTCAGTACGACCAACGCGTGGCGGCCCGTATCCGCCGTGGCCAGCAGCAGGGCGCGGCCGACTATATCGACTTGCTCGATGCACGCCGCCGCCTGATCGCCATAGCGCGCAGCCGCCTGGCGCCCTATGACGCCTGGCTGATGCCCAGCGTGGCTATCGTGGCGCCTGAACTGGCGCCGCTGGAACACGATGATGCGGCGTTTTTCGCCACCAATGGCCTGGTGCTGCGCAATACCAGCGTGATCAACTTCCTCGATGGCTGTGCGCTGTCTGTGCCTTGCCAGGCAGACGGCGAGCTGCCCGTGGGACTGGGGATTTGTGGGCTGGCTGGCCAGGATGCACAGATCCTGCGGCTGGGCCGCGCAGTAGAGACTTTGTTGCGGGTTCATGTACACAGGTAACTAAATAATGCTGCTGTGCAGTAATCGGGCCGGTTTGTCGTATGATAGGTGCTCTTGAGATAGATTAATAATTATCAACTTGACACTTATTAAGCGGCCCACTCCCTACTGTGCACCGATATGACCTGATCAGCTGTCATGACTGCGGCGTGTTGTACCGCAAACGCCCGCTGCGCCCGCGTGAAAAAGCGCGCTGCATCCGCTGCCGCTCGGTGCTGTACCGGGGCAGTTCCGCCGACTTGAACAAGGTGGTGGCCCTGACCCTGGGCGCCGCCTTTGTTTTCCTGATCGCCCAGTTTTTCCCCATCGTCGAACTCGACATCAATGGCTTGACGTCCAGCGCCACCTTGCTGGGCTCCATCCGCGTGCTGTGGTCCGAGCAGATGCAGGTGGTGGCGACCATGGTCTTCCTGTTTACCATGCTGTTTCCCGCCATCGAGCTCGGTTCCCTGCTGTATGTGGCGCTGGGCTTGCGCATGAAGGTCAGGGTGCCCGGTTTTAACCGCGTGCTGCGCGCCGTACAGACGGCGCGTGAATGGGGCATGACGGAAGTGCTGATGATCGGTATCCTGATCACCGTCGTCAAGATGACCAGCCTGGCCACCGTGGTGCCGCAACCGGGCCTGTTCGCATTTGGCGCGCTGACCGTGATGCTGGCCATCGTCGTCTCGTTCGACCCCAAGACCCTGTGGAATGTGGGCGATGATCTGCTGCGAGCATCCCTGCCCGGACTGCGCTACAAGCCGCTTGCGCCTGGCGCCAAGGTGCTGCCTTGCCACGCCTGTGGCCTGGTGGCGCCGCCCGTGGGCAAGGGCCATCACCTGGAGTGTGCGCGCTGCGGCACGCCGCTGCATACGCGCAAACCGAATAGCATCAGCCGTACCTGGGCCTTGCTGATCGCCGCTGCCATCCTGTACATTCCCGCCAATCTGCTGCCCGTGATGGTGACGCACTCGCTGTTCGGCGCGCAGGACGACACCATCATGAGCGGCGTGGCGCTGTTCTGGAATAGCGGCTCGAAGGGACTGGCCATCATCATCTTCATCGCCAGCGTGGTGGTGCCCATGCTGAAGCTGGGCACCCTGGCGCTGCTGGCCTGGACGGCGCAGCGGCGTTCGCGCTGGCGGCCGCGCCAGCGCACGGTGTTGTACCGCATGGTCGAATTCATCGGCCGCTGGTCCATGCTCGATATCTTCGTTGTCACCTTGACGGTGGCCCTGGTGCGCTTCAAATCGCTGGCCGTGATCACGGCTGGCCCTGGCGCGCTGGCGTTCGGCGCCGTGGTGGTGCTGACCATGCTGGCCTCGATGCAGTTTGACCCGCGCCTGATCTGGGACCCGGTCGACGACAAGACACGCAACGATGCAGAAAAAAATAAACTGGCGATTGGAGAGCAACATGTCTGAAAAAGAAAGTGAAAGCGCAAGCGTGGTGGCCGAACCCGATGTGGACAAGGCCAGCCGCTGGCTGCCGTCGCTGGTATGGCTGATCCCTTTGCTGGCAGCGTTGATCGGCGCAGCCCTGGTGACCAAGTCCATCCTCGACCAGGGGCCGACGGTCACCGTCAGCTTCAAGAGCGCCGAAGGGCTGGAGCCGGGCAAGACCAAGGTCAAGTATAAGGACGTGGATATCGGCCAGGTGCGCGCCATCAGCCTGGGCGACGATTTGAGCAAGGTGCTGGTGACCATCGATATGAGCAAGGATGCGCGCCGCTTCGCCACTGCCGATACACGTTTCTGGGTGGTGCGCCCGCAAATCGGCGCCAGTGGTGTGACGGGCCTGGGTACCTTGCTGTCGGGCGCCTACATCGGCGTCGATACGGGCAAGTCGGAAGCGAAAAAAGACAGTTTCGTGGGGCTGGAAACGGCGCCTGCCATCGCTGGCGACCAGAAGGGAAAACTGTTTACGCTGCATGCGGAAAGCCTCGGTTCCATCGACGTGGGCTCACCCCTGTTCTTCCACCGACTGCGCGTGGGCAAGGTGGTCAGCTTTGCGCTGGACAAGGATGGTAATGGCATCACCATGTCGGTCTTCGTTAACGCGCCTTACGATCAATTTGTCGGCAAGGATGCGCGCTGGTGGCATGCCAGCGGCGTCGATGTGCGCCTCGATTCGAATGGCTTCAAATTGAATACGCAATCGCTGGCGGCGATGCTGGTGGGCGGCATTGCGTTTGAAGCGGAAAATGGCCGCAAGCCGCAGGAGCCGGCGCCGGCAGGCACCATTTACCGCCTGGCCGCCGACGAGGCGAGCGCCATGCGCGAACCCGATGGCGAGGCGATCACCAGCGTGTTTTATTTTGACCAGTCGCTGCGCGGCCTGCAGCCTGGCGCCACCGTCGATTTCCGCGGCATCGTGCTCGGTGAAGTGCGCTCGGTGGGCATCGAGTTCGATCCCGTGAAAAAGAATTTCCGCATGCCGGTGACGGTCAATCTCTATCCGGCGCGTCTTGGCATGCGTTTCAAGGCGGCTGTGGGCCAACCCGATGGATCGGCCGGCCACCAGCTGTTGGAGCGCATGGTCAGCCGTGGTTTGCGCGCCCAGCTGCGTACCGGTAACCTGCTCACCAGCCAGCTGTATATCGCGCTGGACTTCTTCCCGAAAGCACCCAAGGTCGAGCTGGACGTGAACAAGTATCCGATGGAAGTGCCGACCGTGCCCAATACCCTGGACGAATTGCAGACGCAGATCGCCAGCATCGCCAGGAAGCTGGACCAGGTGCCGTTTGACGAGATCGGCAATAACCTCAATTCCACCATCAAGCAGGCCGACGCGCTGTTCAAGCAAGGCAATGCCCTGTTCAAGCAGCTCGATGGCCAGGTAGTGCCGGAAGTGCGCGACACCTTGAAAGCCGCGAAACAGACCTTTGGTACGGCCGAACAGGTATTGCAAAAGGATTCGCCGCTGCAGTCCGATGTGCGCCAGGCATTGCAGCAGCTGACGCAAACCCTGCAATCGCTGAACGCGCTGTCCGATTACCTGGAACGCCACCCGGAATCGCTGATCCGTGGCAAAAAAGGAGATGAAAAATGATGAAACCCATCTTGAAGGTGGCGGCCGCCGCCAGCCTCGCGGTCTTGTTGGGCGCCTGCTCCACGCCGCAGCCCGAGTATTTCTATACCCTCAGCGGCGGCTCCGCCGTTTCCGATAAGCCGGTGCAGTATTACGTGGAAGTGCTGGCCGTCAGCGTGCCGCAGCAGGTCAACCGCAACCAGTTCGTGGTGACTGCACCGTCGGGCCGCATCGAGTTGCTGGAGCAGCAGCGCTGGGCGGGACCGCTGGCTGGTGAAATTGGCCAGTCGCTGTCCACGGCAGTGACCAATGAGCTGGGCGCGATCGACGTGTTCCGCACGCCGTATCCGGAAAAACTTCCTGTCTACCGCATCAGCACGAATGTGCAGCGTTTTGAATCCGTGATGGGCCAGTATGCGCTGATCGACGCCGTGTGGAGCGTGCGCCAGCTGTCAAACAACAAGGTGGTGACGTGCCGCACGGTCGCCAATGAAAAGGTGGGCGGCGGCTACTATGAACTGGTGCTGGGACATCGCCGCGCCGTGCAGAAAATCGCCACCGATATGTCGACCGTGGTACGCGGTTTCAATAGCGGCAATAGCGGCTGCCCGACCATGCAAGCTGGCTAGCGGATGCTAAAATACCGGCATGGGAATGACATCAATCACACGCAGGTTTGCCGCCTGGATCGCCTGTTTTGCGATCCTGCTGTCTGCGCTTGCACCGTCGATTTCCCAGGCTGTGGCCCATGCCAAGCAAGAGTCCAGCTCCGGCTGGGTGGAAATCTGCTCGATGGCCGGCATCCGTTTCGTCAAGGCCGAGGCGGGTAAATCCGGCGTTGGCCAGCCGGACGGCAAGGCCATGCAGATGGAGCATTGCGCCTTCTGTTCCATGCATGCCGGTTCCGTGGGCTTGCCGCCTACCAGCTTCGTGTTGCCACTGCCGGTCGATGTCGGCACGGCCATGCAGCCGTCCCTGTATTACCAGTCTCCCAGCCCCTTATTTGTCTGGTCCACGGCGCAGTCGCGCGCCCCTCCCGGCCTCGTTTAAATCCAGCTTCATCTTTTGCGTTTGCGCTTTCCGCCTTCGGCGTGAGGTGCTGCGCCCGCTAATTTAAACAAGAATACTATGACCGACAATATGCAATCCCGGCGCCTGGCGCGCCGTAAAAGCCTGTACTGGCGCATCCATTTCTGGGCAGCCTTGATCGCCACGCCGTTTGCCTTGCTGGCAGCCTTGACGGGCATGCTGTATGTGTTCACGCCGCAGATCGAGTCCGTCCTGTACGGCCACCTCGATCACGTGGCGCCGCACGGTGCGATGCAGCCGCTCGATGCCGCCGTGGCTGCCTCTGAAAAAGCCGCGCCCAAGGGCTGGGTGGTGCAGAACGTGGTGCCGCCGTTTCAGGCGACCGACTCGGTGCAGGTGGTCTTTGCGCCGCCAGGTGCGCAGGCCGATGAACATGCGGGCCACAATATGCCGGGCATGAAGCCGCCGGCCGCAAAACCAGCCTTCGTGCCGCCCGCGCAAGCGGTGGTGGTATATATGAATCCGTATGACGCCACGGTGCTGGGCAGCCTGGCCAGCAGCCAGCGGTTTAATAACTGGGCCAGGAAGCTGCATTCGCGGCTGCTGCAAACGGATGGCTGGCGCTGGATGATCGAGCTGGCAGCCAGCTGGCTGATGGTGATGCTGGTGACGGGCGTGATCTTGTGGTGGCCGCGTGGTGCGCAATCGGGCGTGCCGAGGAAGGGCGCTACGGGCCGCAATGGCTGGCGCCAGTGGCACGCCTTTCTGGGCGTGGCGCTGGGCCTGGTCAGCTTCGTGATCCTGACGACGGGACTGACCTGGAGCCAGCAGGCGGGCGGACGCATCCGCACCTTGCGCGATATCAGCGGCCAGGCCAATCCACCGGTGCCGCGCGGGCTGCATTCGCGCGAAGATGTCAATGGCGGCCCGCTGGACTGGCAGGGCGCCTGGCAGGTGGCGCGCAGCCACGCACCGGCCATCGCGCTGCAATTGACGGCGCCGGCCAGCCAGGAAGATGTCTGGAGAGTCACCATGGCGGACCGCAGCCAGCCTTTGAAACGCTTCGACCTGCAGTTTGACGCCTACAGCGGCAAGCCCCTGTATTACGCGGGATGGGATGAGCAGACGGCGTTCGGCAAGGCGACAGCCATCGGCATTCCCTTTCACCGCGGCGAATTCGGCTGGTGGAACCAGGCCTTGCTGTTCCTGTTTGGCGCCAGCGTGCTGTTTTCGCTGGTGTCGGGCTGGATCATGTTCTTCAAGCGGCGCGCGCCGGGTACTTTGGGCTTGCCAAAATTGCTGCCGGGCGCCTGGACCTCGCCTTCGCCGCTGGCCTGGCTGGTGGCGGCCGCCATGTGCGCGCTGATGCCCTTGCTATTAATCTCTGGCGCCATGCTGGCGCTGCTGGAGTTGGGCCTGGCGCAGGCTAGCCGCCGACAATCGGTTGCGCGATGATCCACAAGCTGAGCAGGGTATAGGCGATCATCAGTGCCAGCATCGGGTACTGGCTGCGCAGGGCTGCGCTGCGGCTGCCGAACAGGCGTAGCGCGCACACGTGGGCCAGCCAGACGGCCGCCACGTGGCCTGCGACGATGGCGAACAGCGATACATACCACACGGCCTTGGCGTCGACCAGCCCGAGGCGAATGAAGTACAGCGTGGTGCCGAATAAATCCCAGCCCAGGCCCAGTGGATCGGACGCCAGCGGTATCAGGTACTGGCCCGCCATCGCCAGAAAGGAGAGGTAGTGGGCGAAGTGGTAAGCGATCGCGATGGGAACCAGTGTCAGCACGAAGTGGCCGGCCACGCGCGCCAGCGGCAGCGCAGGCTGGCTGGTGCTGGCGCCGCAGCGTGCGATCAACGCGCAAAAGAGCAGGAAAACGAGCAGGAACAGTGCGGGCAACAGCAGCAGGGCGGCCGTGGTGATCCAGCCGAGCGCGCCCGGCGAGATGGCAAGCACTGCGTCGACGATGTCGTACCACGCCTGCGTTTCCATCATGCCGTCGAAGCTGACCGAGGCAAGCATCAGCATCACCAGAAGCAGGCGCGCGGGCCGCACGGGCTGCCGCGTCAGCAAGCCTGCCGCGTAGGGGCGTACATACCAGGCGCCATCGCGGATGGTGTTGGGCGCGAAGCGTGCCAGCAGGCCAAAGACAACGTTGAATACTTCTGCGTGGCGTAGCCAGACGGTGCGGCCAAACAGCGCCATGCCTGTCCACGCCAGGACTGAATAGAGCAGCATGGCCAGTGCCAGGCTAGCTGGCTGCTCGCTGCCTTCCCAGTTCAGTTCCATCCAGATAAAGCAGAAAAACAGCACCGTGGCCGGCCAGCTATCGAGCCATGCCGGCCAGGGAAGGGGCGCGCGCCAGTGCGGAAAAAGGCGCTGTACTGCGCGCGCCACTGTATCGAGAGGATTGACCAGCGCCCACAGGTCACCCACCAGCGCCGATACATAGGCCATGCCGACCCACCAGATGGCCCATACCATGGCCGGCGCAATATTTTTTACCGGGTTTTGCGCACCGGTGAACCCCGCCACGATCACCAGGATGTACAGGGCCAGCACCAGCAGGCGCAGGATGGCGGCGATGGCGTGCGCACCGGGAATGCGGCGCAGGACAAGACGGGCATAGTCGCCCTGGTATGCCGGCGATGCGTCATCGCGCCGCCATAGCGCCAGCAAGCCAAACGATAGCGCTACCGTCAGGCCCGCGCCTGTCAGGTATAGCCACAGCGGCAGCGGTAAATCGTAGCGCTGGCCGAAACCGTGCGCGCGTGCGGCACACGGCATAGCGACCAAGCCGGCCGCCAGCAGGGCGCGGATCCTCATTGCGGCAGCACTTCCAGGTACATCAGCGGCGCCATGTGCTGATGCTTGTGCTGTTTTCCCTTGTCCTCTGCCGCGGCGCCGTAGCCGTGCGCGGAAACAGGAAAACGTCCGGGCACGCTGGCGTCGATACGCATGGAGACGGTTTCGCCCGGCTTTACGATCAGGAGCTGGTCGTAGCCATGCAAGTGGATATTGACTATCTCGTCGCTAGTCCAGACGAGGCTGATTTTTTCATGTTGCCTGACCCTGATGGTGGGTGGTTTGGCGGCGATTTTGCGCTGCACGATCGCCAGCGCCACCTGCCGTTCCGCAGCCTGTGATGTGGCGGGGGAAGCGCTCTGCGACTGGCTTTGCGGGGCGAGGCAGGCAAGAAAGAAAGCCAGGCTGGCGCCGGCTGCGGAGTGGGGTGTGAGGATTTTTTTCATTCTTAAATTCTAGGAAATATTTCCCTCATTGGCCATCTGGAAAAAAACGCCAGCTTGAAAAAGTGCCACCGTAGAATGACTGGCGCGGCCAGGCCGCAAACCTTGTTTGTCCGAGGTTTCCTATCCCATCAGAGAAAGGCGGAGGAGACGATGAATCATCAGAAAAAGATGCTGGCGTTGGCGCTAGCCTGTTATGCCGTTTTGCCCGCGTCGGCCGAAATCCTGGCCATGGTCAATTACGAAAGCAAGTCGCCGGAATCGTTGAAGTCATTGAAAAGCCCCGTCGCGCCACCCTCGCGCAAGGAGGGCATCGCCATCATCGATGTCGACCCCGAATCGAAAAATTTCGGCAAGATCATGCGCGACATTCCACTGCCGCCGGATCTGGTGGCGCACCACATTTTTTATAACCATGACATGAGCAAGGCCTATATCACGGCGCTGGGCAAGACGCAGCTGCGCGTGATGGATATGCACCATAAGGACTTGCCCATCAAGGTGGTCGAGGTGCCGACTTGCCAGGTGGGCGAGGACATCGTTTTTTCGGATGACCACAAGCGCTGGTATCTGAGCTGCATGGGATCGCAAGCCATGCTGGAAGGCGACGCCGTGCACGACAAACCCGTGCGCACCATCAAATTGCCGGCGCCTTATCCACATGGCCTGGCCGTCCACGACGGCATCGACCGCACCCTGCTCACGAGTACCATCCGGCCGACCGACCTGGGTGATGCGGGCGAGGTGATCAGCGTGGTGGAGACCAGCACGGGCAAGGTGCTCGGTACCCACAAGCTGTCGAAAAAACCGTCGCCGTCAGGCGAGGCGCCGGTGGAAGTGCTGTTCGTCCCGGGCAGCAGTCCGCCCGTCGCCTATATCGCGAACATGTATGGCGGCACCTTGTGGACGGCCACCTGGAATCCGAAAACCAAGGATTTCGAGACGGCCCAGGTGCATGACTTTGCCGAACAAAAGGCGGGCGTGCCGCTGGAACTGTATTTCAACAAAGGCGCCACCAGGCTGTATCTGACCACGGCCAAGCCCGGACATCTGCACATCTTTGATCTGACGGCTGGCATCGGCAAGCCCAGTTTGCTGAAGTCGATTCCCGCTGCCGAAGGTGCGCACCACGTGGCCTTCACCAAGGATGGACGCTACGGCTTCGTGCAGAATGCGCTGCTCAATTTGCCGGGCATGAGCGATGGTTCCATCACCGTGATCGACCTGAAAAAAGAGCTGGTGGTGGGCAGCGTGGATACCCTGAAAAACAAGGGGCTGAATCCGAACAGCATCGTGCTGCTACCGAAATGGAATGACTTCATGGGGCACTGAATGGCGGTTTGACGCTAGAATAGGCAGGTACGGCCCGGCTTGCTGCCACGGGCCGCTTCCTTGTACCGGTCTGCCCATGTTATTTATCGATTTTTCCGCTTTATCTGAATTGGCCGCCGTATCGGCCCGCGTGACGCAACCGTGCAGCTGCTGCAGCGTGCCGTTGGATGCCTGGCAGCGCCTGCCAACCTCGCTGGAACTGGACCGTTTCGAAGAAGTGGGTACCTTGCGCGAAGATCCGTACGAAGAGCCGACCTTTGCCGAATACCATCCAAACGGTACGCGTTACGACAGTGCCGATGCCCCCATCGCCCCGCGCTATTTTCCCGCCAACCTGAGCCAGGTGTCGCGCTGCCTGAACTGCGGCCGCCACTACCTGCGCTACAACGAGGCAGGCGGCTATTTCACGGAATTGCGCATCCGCGCGCTGCGGCCGGAACTGCTGGCCGACGCCCCGCTGTAGTTCGCTACAGGCTTTCCTTGATGTGGGCGAAACCTAGTTCATCATAGATCGAATACACGGCCGCGAGGATGTTTTCCAGTTCCGGCGAATGGTCCATATGCCGCACGCTGAACAGGATAGGTGAAAACGCGTGCTTGTCGTCGAGCTTGCGGTAGGCCACGTTACGGTGATGCATGGCCTGCACGCTCTCGGGCACGATGGAAATACCCTGGCCGGCCGCCACCAGCCCCATGGAAATCTGCAGCTCGCGCACTTCGGTGATGGGGCCGGGTGTGACATTGCCTTCGCTGAACATGGCCAGCACCTGGTCGGCAAAACTGGGGCGCGGCGCCTTCGGATAGACCAGCAGGGTTTCATGGATCAGGTCCGTCAGGCGCAGGCCATCCGTGCCTTGCGCCAGCCGGTGTCCGGGCGGCAGGGCCACCACCAGCCGCTCTTCGCGCAGCACGATGCGGCGGATGCTGGGGTCTTCGCTTTTCAGGCGACCGAAGCCCACATCGATGCGTCCTTCCTTGAGCGCCCTGAGTTGTTCGATGGTCGTCATTTCATGCAGGGTCACGTCGACCTCGGGATGGCGCTCGCAATAGCGGTGCACGATGTCGGGCAGTTCGCCGTACAGGGTCGAGGCGACAAAGCCGATCGACAAGGTGCGTTCGAGCTTGCCCACGCGCTGGGTCATGGCCTTGAGGTCTTGCACCTGGGCCAGCAGCGGGCGCGCATGCGCGAGAAAAAACGTGCCCGCTTCCGTCAGTCGCAATGGCCGCGTGCCCTTTTCAATCAGCGCCACGCCCAGCATGTCTTCCAGCTGCTGCATCTGCCGGCTCAGTGGCGGCTGCGCGATATGCAGACGTTCGGCGGCCCGCGTGAAATTCCTTTCCTCTGCCACCGCCACGAAGTAGCGTAAATGCCGCAATTCCATCTTCATACCTTTCAGGTATAGGTTTCATACCAACTTGGTGTTGGACGCCAGCTTGTTCCGGGAATATCGTGGCATCACTGCCTGAAATTATACGGAATAAATATGATTCAACATATCGTGACTTACCTTGTCGATGTGCCTACCATCCGGCCGCACAAGCTGTCCGTCGCCACCATGAATACGCAGACCCTGGTGCTGGTGCAACTGCAGTGCGCCGACGGCATCGTTGGCTGGGGCGAGGCGACCACTATCGGTGGCTTGAGCTATGGCGAGGAAAGTCCGGAGAGTATCAAGACCAATATCGATACCTATATCGCGCCGCTGCTGGTCGGCATGGACGCGAGCCAGGTCGCCAGGGCGATGGCCAAGGTGCGCAAGGTCATCCAGAGCAACCGCTTCGCCAAGTGCGCAATTGAAACGGCGTTGCTCGACGCACAGGCGCGCCGCTTGAATGTACCGCTTTCGGAATTGCTGGGCGGACGCGTGCGCGATACGCTGCCGGTGGCGTGGACCCTGGCCAGCGGCGACACGCAACGCGATATCGCAGAAGCGGAAAAAATGCTGGATCTGCGCCGCCACCGCATCTTCAAGCTGAAGATCGGCCTGCGCGAAGTGATGGACGATGTGGCCCATGTGCTGGCGATCAAGCGCGCGTTGGGCGAGCGCGCCAGCGTGCGCGTCGATGTGAACCAGGCCTGGAGCGAGATGGATGCCGTGCGCGGCATCGCCGCACTGGAAGCGGGCGGCGTGGACTTGATTGAACAACCGGTCAAGGCGAGCAACCGCGCCGCGCTGGCACGTTTGAAGCAGCGCTTCGACGTTGCCATCATGGCTGACGAAGCGCTGCATGGCCCCGATGATGCGCTGGCACTGGCGCATGGCGATTGCGCCGACGTGTACGCGGTGAAGATTACGCAATCGGGCGGCTTGATGCCCGCGCTGGAAGTGGCGACGGTGGCGCGCCTGGCTGGCATCGGCCTGTACGGCGGCACCATGCTCGAAGGCGGCATCGGCACCGCCGCCACCGCCCACGTCTGTTCCACCTTTGCCGAACTGGCCTGGGGCACGGAACTGTTCGGCCCCCTGCTGCTGACGCAGGAAGTCTTGCGCGAGCCACTGGTGTACCGCGACTTCATGCTGCAAGTGCCGACCGGTCCTGGCCTGGGCGTGGAAATCGATACCGACAAGCTGCGTTCCATGCAGCGCCAATAAGGAGAGAACGATGTTATTCCATGTACGTATGAATGTGAACCTGCCCTTGACCATGCCGGCAGAACAATCGGCACAACTAAAGCGCACGGAAAGGGAGCTATCCCAGCGCCTGCAGCAGGAAGGCAAATGGCGCCACTTGTGGCGCGTCGCCGGGCAGTACGCCAACATCAGCATTTTCGATGTCGCCAGCGTGGATGAATTGCATACCTTGCTTACTTCCCTGCCGCTGTTTCCCTATATGCAGATCGAGGTGATGGCGCTGTGCCGCCACCCATCGTCCGTGCGCGATGGTGATTTCTGAGCACGGCATGGGGAACAGCATGCATCAGTATCTGGACGTGAACCAGAGCGGCGCCGGAGAGCCTATACGCCTGCATTACCGCAGCGATGGAGACCGCACGCACCCATGCCTGGTGCTGTCGAATTCACTGGGAACGGACCTGCACATGTGGCATGCGCAGGTGGCCAGACTGGCTTCAGGGTTTTATATCGTGCGCTACGATACGCGTGGACATGGCCGCTCCACCAGTGGCAGTGAACCATGCGCCATCGAGGATCTGGGCCGCGACGTGATCGCTTTGCTTGATCACCTTGAAATCGCGCAGGCCGCCTTTTGCGGCATTTCCATGGGCGGCCTCACGGGGCAGTGGCTGGGGTACCAGCATCCGCAGCGCTTTACCCAACTGGTGCTGGCCAATACGGCGGCACGCATCGGCAGCAGCGAGGCCTGGCTGGCGCGCGCAAAACAGGTGCGCGAGGCGGGCATGGAAGCGGTGGCCGATGGCGCTGCCGGACGCTGGTTCAGCCCTGAATTCATCGCCCGCGAAGGATCGATGGTGGCGCGCATGGTGCATACCTTGCGCAGCCAGGATGCCAACGCCTATGCCACATGCTGCGAGGCGCTGGCGCAGGCGGACTTGCGCAGCACCGCGGCGCAGATTACGGTACCCACGCTGGTCATTGCAGGTGAGTCTGACCCCGTCACGACCGTTGCCGACGGGCGCTGGCTGCAGCAGCAGATCGCCGCTGCCCGCCTGGCTACCGTGCCTGCTTCGCACCTGTCGAACATCGAGGCGGAGCAAGCCTTTACGGCACTGCTGCGGGAGTTTTTGCTGGATTAGTTTTGAGCTTGTGCCGGCATCCCCCGAGATATGGCGGGAGCCACTTTTTTAAAAATAAAAATAATAAAACCGGACTTGGAGTAGAGACAGATGGAAACCAGATTAATCATTATCGCCGCGGTCGTGGTGGGCTATTTCGCCATCATGAGCTACATTACCTACAGCGTGCGCAAGCATGCCAACAGCAGCGAAGGCATGACGGCTGGCGGACGCAATTTCCCCGCCTACCTGATCGGCGCCTTGCTGCTATCCGAATTCATCGGCAGCTCCGTCAGCATCGGCACGGCCCAGAAAGGTTATGAACTCGGTATTTCCGCCGCATGGAACTTGGTGGCGCTGTCGCTGGGCTTTTTGCTGCTGGCCTTCGTGCTTGTCAAAAAATACAAGGAAAGCGGGCAGTCGACCATTTCCGGCATCCTGGCGCAAACCTATGGCGAACCGGTTCGCTATGCCGCCTCGGTCTTGACCATCGTCGCGCTGGGCATCGTTGCAGTGGCGCTGTATGCCAGCGGCGGCGCCGTGCTGGCGGCCGTCCTGCACATCAATAAAACGGTGGCGATCCTGCTGGTGGGCGCCACTACCGTGATTTATGTCAGCCTGGGCGGCATGCGCTCGGTCGTCTACACCAATTTCGCCCATTCCATCGTCAAATACCTGGGCGTGATCCTGGCGCTGGCGTATGCGCTGGAAGCAACAGGCGGCATTGGCGCACTGCAGGCGCAATTGCCGGCCACGATGTTCAACTGGATCGAGATCGGCTGGGGCCAGATCATCGCCTGGATGATAGGCGGCATCGGTTCCATCTTCGCCACGCAGTATGTGATCCAGGCGCTGGTCAGCACTGACAATCCGGCGGTGGCCAAGCGCGCCTGCTATTACGTGTCCTCGCTGATGATCCCGTTCGGCCTGATGGCGGCCCTGATCGGCATGTGCAGCGCCGTGCTGTACCCGGGCATGAAGTCGATCGACGCCTTCCCGACCCTGATCGCCCATATGCCCGCCTTTTCGGCCAGCGTGATGGTGGTGGGCCTGGCCGGCGCGCTGTTTGGCGGCATTTCCGCGACCACCCTGGCGTCGGCCACGCTGGCCATGAAAGACTTTTACGATCCGTGGCTGAACAAGGCGAAGAACGATGCCAAGTCGCTGGCCTTTTTACGCATCGCCATCGTGGTGGCCGGCCTGCTGCCGCTGGTGCTGGCGCTATATGCGGAAAAACTGCTGATGATCGCCTTCCTCGGCAAGGCCCTGCGCGCCACATTGGCCGTGCTGGTATTGATGGCGTTTTATGCGCCGAAGTTCGGCACGCCGCGCGGCGCCTTTGTCGGCGTGATCGTTTCCGTGATCGCCACCATCGGCTGGTTCCTGGCCGGTAATCCGTATGGCGTCGACAGCTCTTACCTGGCCCTCGCTGGCCCGCTGCTGACGATGGGCATCAGCCATCTGTTCAAGGACAAGCAGGCGGCTGCCATTGCTGGCAGCCGCCGTTAAAAAGCCAGACCTCAGACCAGGCCCGTCATGTAGTACACGCCGATGATGATAAACACGATCACCGTCTTGATGATGGTGATGCCGAAAATATCGCGATAGGACTGGCGGTGCGTAAGACCGGTGACAGCCAGCAGGGTAATGACGGCGCCGTTGTGCGGCAGGGTGTCCATGCCGCCGCTGGCCATTGCTACGATGCGGTGCATCACTTCCAGCGGAATATGGGCTTGATTGGCGGCCGCGATAAAACTGTCGGACATGGCGGCCAGCGCAATGCTCATGCCGCCCGAGGCCGAACCGGTAATGCCGGCCAGCGTGGTCACGGACACGGCCGCGTTGACGAGCGGATCGGGCACGCTGCGCAAGGTATTGCTGACGGCGAGAAAACCGGGCAGCGCAGCGATCACACCGCCAAAACCGTATTCCGACGCCGTATTCATGGCCGCCAGCAGCGCGCCGCCCACGGCAACCTTGGTGCCTTCGGCAAAGGCGCTGCGGATGCGGCCAAAGGCCGTCAGACACACCAGCAAAATACCCAGCAGCAAGGCGCCTTCCACGGCCCAGATGCCAGTCACGGAAGCAATCTTGGTCGTCACGGGCGCATGCAGCCCTGGCAGTTCATCGGTGCCCAGCACGTGGCTGGCGCCGTACCACTGCGGTATCAAGCGGGTCAGTGCAAAGTTGGCCACGCCGACCAGTATCAAAGGCGCGACCGACAGCAGCGGATGGGGCAGATTGCTGGCGTCGGCCTGTGCCTTTTCTGCCTCTGCGCCATAGCCTTCGCCGGTCGCCATCACAGAGCGTCTGCGCCACTCCAGGAAGGCCAGGCCAAACACCACCGTCAATATCGCGCCTATCGTGCCCAGCCAGGGCGCAGCCCATCCCGTCGTATTGAAGAAAGTGGTGGGGATGATGTTCTGGATTTGTGGCGTGCCGGGCAGGGTATCCATGGTGAACGAGAACGCGCCCAAAGCGATGGCGCCCGGCATCAAGCGCTTGGGGATATTGCTCTGGCGATAAAGCTCGGCCGCAAACGGATACACCGCAAACACCACCACGAACAGCGACACGCCGCCGTAAGTCAGCGCACCGCAGACGGCGACGATCACGGCATTGGCGCGCGAGCGGCCGATATAGCGGATAGCCGCGAACACGATGGATTGCGAAAAGCCGGACAGTTCAATCAGCTTGCCAAACACGGCGCCCAGCAAAAACACGGGGAAATACAGCTTGATAAACCCCACCATCT
Organism: Janthinobacterium silvisoli; assembly: GCF_014200725.1. Classification (GTDB taxonomy): domain Bacteria; phylum Pseudomonadota; class Gammaproteobacteria; order Burkholderiales; family Burkholderiaceae_D; genus Janthinobacterium. Next base: position 519,089 of record NZ_JACHCL010000003.1, on the reverse strand, counting down.
TTTCCATGAAGATGCCGCTGAATACGGCAGGCACGGCGGCAGGATCGGTGAGCAAAACGGCGCCCAGCGCAGCGACGGGGGCAAACAGGATGACGCTGTAGCCGCGGTAGGCGGCCAGCATGAGGAAAGCCAGAGCGGCCAGAACTATCAGGAAAGACATCGGTCAGGCCCTTGCGCGAAGTGGGTGAGCAAGATATTAGTGATGTAATTAATATCATACTTTTCAGAAACACACCAACGCGCAGGGTCAAGGATTGGGCGTAGATACAGATGCTAACGGCCAGCTATCCCACTGTGGCGTTGACCTTGCCGATGAGCGAGCATCCGCACGCCGTCTTGATTCCATCGACGGTCGCCGGAATACCGCCGGCTGTCAATCAGCGGGAGATAACTTACTATTTGATACCTGTGAATATCTCAATCAATTCAGTCGAGTGATCGATGATGAGCAGGAAAAAGGCGAGGATCGGGAGAAATCCGATGAGCAGCCCAAGGAGATATGCTTTCTTCTTATTTGCTGGTTGCTCAGGCAAATGATTCATCATGGCATAGACGCTTAGCTCAGTAATTGATCGTGTACTAACGCAAAGCATGCGGTCAGTGTTTAGCAGTTTGCTTGAGTTGGCTGACGTCCCTCAGCACCTGTCCATACGATCGATACAAGTTGGCCGCCGGCAGGCGACCTTGTTGCGCCATGAGCGCATGCACTTGATGCAGGCGATAGAAGGGTACGCGTGGATATTCGTGATGCTCGATATGGTAATGGATACGATGCGGTCCGACGAAAAAAGTTTGCCAGCTGCGCCGTACGACGGTACGCGCACTGAATCGCTGATCTTCCGATGCCCGGTAGCCGGCATGCTCGGTGATCGCGCGTATGCGCCCGAACAGCGGTAATAAGGTCAGCGCTGGCAAGATCCAAAGCCCGAAATACAGCGCTGCATGTCCCGCCGCCGCGAGCAGGCCGATCATCACGCCCTGCACCGCAACGATGCTGGCGATTGCGCAGAGCCCCTTGCTGTGGCCGGCAGCCTTGTGCGGATTGCGGTCACGCTGCCTGGTGCGGACCAGATTTCGCGCGCTGAGGAAGTAACCAATGCCGGTGGCATCTTTGAACAAACGCCACACCAATTCCCTACGCGTTACGGGGTAGTCGTCGATGCCGAATATGGTGGCGACCGGATCGTCGGCCACCATCGGCGCGCGGTGATGCTGCAAGTGTCCGCTGCGATAGAAGTCCATCACCAGCAGCAGTGGCGCTGCCGCGAAGAGCTGGCCTGCGATGTCGTTCAGGCACCGATACGACAGCAGGGTACCGTGAGCGCTTTCATGCATCAGCACGGCTAGCGCGAGCTGGGTGCGGGCGATCAGGATCGCGCTCAGCAGAAACACCAGCGGATGGGAAAAGCGGATAGCCGCGGCGAAGCAGACAGCAATCAGCGCCCAGTCAAGCGCGACGGCGAGTAGTGCGCGCGGATTGCTGATCGTTGTGAGATGTGCCGGTAATAGAGGCCTCATGATGGACGCCTCATCGGTGGATAGACCGCGCGGCCAGCTCGTACAGCACCGCTACCCAGCTCTGCAGGCGTGCGCCGGCTACCGCGCGGCCGTCCGGCGCAGGCAAGGTGGGGACGTTTTGTAGCAGGCCGGCGCACGCGTTGCACAGGTCTTGGGCGAACGTTGCCGCGTCGCCGCGCCAGATGACGATGCGATGTGCCAGCCCTAGCGCCGCCGCGCGCGCTGCGTTGATTTTCTGTTCAGGCTGCTCGGTTAGCACCAGCACGATGGGTCGACCGTAGACCAGCGCCACCGACAACGCCGCCATGCCGGGTGCCGAGACGATCAGGTTGCTGGCGGCAGCTTGCCGCACCCAGTCGGCATCCTGCGCCTCCCATCGCGCGCGCCCGGCATAGCCCTCGCCGACCAGCGTTGCGTGCATGCAGGCTAGGCCCAAGCCGGTTTCGACGCCATCGGCCAGGCAGGGGTCGCGGAAATGGGGATTGAGGTAGACGGCTGCGCACGCCTGGGCGCGCGGCACTGCGTCGTCAAACAGCGCAGCCACAACGACCGGAGTCGGCAGGCGGAATGTGGCGCCGTCGCAAGTCGCCTCGTAGCTAAAGTCGTGCTCAATGCGCGCTAAGCTGGCGTTGATCTGCCATCCAACGATACGATGGAACAGGCGTGACAGGATAGCTGGTAGTCGCCCGGAAAAATTGTTTTGGACCGCCTGCCGCAAGCCGGCACCGTAGACGTGTACCACCTTGCCCCGCCATGCGGGCATGCAGCCCATGAACAGCAGTGCCGGGTGAAAGGAGTCGTTGATGATCAGGTCCGCGCTGCGCAGAGCGGCGCGTAGTTGCATAATGTCGCGGTACATGCGCGACGGTCGGAACAGATAGTTGGCGATATTTGCGTCGGTTTCTGCGGGCAGCATGTTTTGCCGGGCGTCGAACTGGACTGCGTAGTGGCGCGACAGTACGTGCGCAGTGATTCCGAATCCGGCCAGAAAAGCGACCCCTTCGTCCGATGTGGTCAGTACATCGACATCGGCGCCATATTTGCGCAACGCATGCGTGAGTAGTTGTGCGCGCATCAGGTGGCCGCGGGCGTCGGCCGTTGCCAGATAGGTGATCTTGATGGTATTCATGGACGTGCAGGCCATAGTCGCAATGCTGCGCCTGCCAGACACATGATGAGCGCGCTGGAGACGCCCCAGGCACGGTCGATGGCGCGAATCTCATCGAGCAGCGATGCCAGACTCCCGTGTTCGGACGGCAGCACCAGACGTGCCAGCGTATGCTGGCACAAGCGAACGTGGCGGTCTTCATCGCCCAGCACGCCAACCAACAGGGGATATAGCGGATGAACTGCGCCAATTAGTGCGCAATGGCGCCGCAGAACGCGGGTGAACGTCTGTTCGGCACACAAGCCGATAGCGAACGCCGGGATGATGTGGCCCGCAGAAAAGCTGGTGCCGTAGCGATGCGCGAGTGTGCGCCATTGCGCTATCTTGCGCAGGGTGAGCGTATCGGGCCGCGCGGACAAAGGTATCGGCGCTATCCCGCCCCGCGCCGTTAGCGCCGCCGCAAACAGCGAAGCATGACGCCGTTCGTCCGCCAGGTGCTTTTCCATTTGTCGCGCCAGCCAGACCGGCGGCTGGCCCAGCAGGTCAGATTGCAGCGCGATTTCGCTGGCCTCCTCGCCGATCAGGTAGATACGTAACAGCAGCCGCTCACCGGCCACGCTGGCATGCAGTTGGCGCAGGGCGACACGCTTGATCCTGTCGACCCAGCGCGCCTGCATGGCCGGCAAGCCGCGTAGTGGCGGCGTTGCCAAGCTGGCCGGCAGCGGCTTTCCATCAGCGTGCAAGCGCATCGCCCGCCGCCAGCTGATTGCCCAACACGAGCCCGATGAAGCTTTGCTGAAGGAAGTCCGACGCCGCATCGCCAGCCCCGGCAAAGGCCTGTTGCTGATCGCCGTAGCGCAGGTAGCCCTGGCCGTGCACAGCGCCGATGGTCAGCTTTTCGCGCGCGGCGAAGCCATGCTTCATCAGCGGCTTGAGCAGCGGCTGCTCGCTCAGGCCGTACAGGAACAGTTCGCGCTGGACCACGCGGTCGGGAATTTTCCCGGTCAGCGCTTCCAGCTCGAATGACCAGGTGCCGTGCGCCAGCAGGCCGCCGGCGTTGCCGGCGCTTGGCGGATCGGTGCGCAGCCTTGCGCGCATCACAGGCTTGGCTACCTTGCCTGCACCGAGCGCGATGATGATGTCGGCATCACCCTTGTTTGCGCCGCGATTGTCACGTACCTGCACCAGATGGCTGGACAGGCGCGATGCCAGGGCCGGATCGGACACCAGCTTTGTGACTTGCTCGAACGTTACCAGCACACGTCGGCCATTTGCTGTCGGCACGTCCACCAGATAGGGGGCAATGTGTACCGCGCTGAAGGCCCCCTTAACAGGTGTATGCGCATGGCCGCTGACAGACCAGGCGTCTCCGGATTTACTCAGTATCAGATGGACGCTTACCGGTACGCGGCGGCCCGCTTCATCCAGTGCCGAGCCTTGCAACAGCACGTCGCCGACGATGGTCTTTTTGTCATAACTGCGGGCGTTGTTGAAGTGAATCTGATGCGAGCTGGTGTCGACTGCTGCCGTGGTGGCCTGGTCGTCGAGGCCGATGCGGTTGCACATCTCGGTGCGCATGCTCACCTCGGTTAGCGGGCAGCCGCTGGTTGATGCAAAATAGTGAACGCCACGTCCCTCCAGATCGGTGGCGCCGGCGCTAAAGGTCAGCGCCAGCGCGCTCAAGGCTGCCCATTGTAAAGTGGTGTAGGAACGGTGCAAGGTCATGGTAGGGTTTCCCGTGGTTAGCGTTCATGGTAGGACAGCGATTGTGCGTCGGCCCCCTCGGCGGCTGCGCTGCGGATACCCAGGCCCCGGCACAGTGCGCCAAGCATGTCCAGCCCAGAAAAAATCCCGATCAGGACGACGGCCGACATCCAGCGCAGGCCGCGCACCGGCGCTGCATCCTGATGGTTGAGTGCGCGCAGGCTGTACCACAGTCGCGCCGTCAGCACGCAGAGCGGTCCGACAGGGCCACTGTGACTCAGCCATTGCATGGACCTTGGCAGATAGGTGCGTACCAGGTGGGGCGTCAGGCCGAGCGTGTCCTGTCCGCGCATCCAGCGCAATTTGAGCAGCTCGAGGCGGGTATCGGGCAGCTTGTGCTCGGTGTGCGCCCGCGCCGCGTAGTGCAGAACCACGCCTGCGGCTTGGAGGCGCAGGCCCAGCACCTGACAGTGCGCGCGGTACACGCCGTCGAGTGGCTGATAGCGGTGCTGCGCGAACACCTCGCGCAAGAACACCACGTTGTTGGCGTAGAAGTTGCGCGTCGCGCGAGCTTGTAGCTGGCTGGGGAAATACATGAAGTCAATCGTGGTTAGGGCGGTGCCTGCCACGGTGGCGGCGTAGCTGGTGCGGCCGGCCACCACTGCCGGTGGCGCTGCCTCTGTCAGCGGCGCGATCAGCTGTTCAAGCCAGTCTTGTTTGGGCGTGCAGTCGGCGTCGGCGAAGCAGACGTAGTCGCAGCGGTCGGCATGGACTGCGTCGAAACCGTCGTTCTTGGCCTGGTAGTAGCCGGTGCTGGCATTGATACGCACGAAGTCGATGCCGCGACCTGCCAGGCGCTCCGCGCTTGTGCGAATTCGCTCGGACAGGCCGTCGTGCGTGACAACCAGTTGCGCGAGTGCGCTCAGTGCTACACTCTGTTGCGCCAGCAGGCCGATCACATGCAGCAGGCTGGTGCCGGCCGCATCCAAGCCGGCACCGCCGCGCAGGTTATTCGTTTCCAATACCAGCGCGGTACGCGCGGCGACCTGTTCATGCGGCATATTGATGTCCATTGCCCAAACAAGACGAGGGCCGTTAATTGGTCAAATCGGCGCACCGTTGCGCGGCCAGCCACTCAACTCAATCCAGATGAGGCTGCTAACCAAGCCAAGCTGCAGGTGTACGGACTGTCTATTCCGAGATGCCATTTTGCTTTGCGAGTTCCGAACCCATCTTGATTTTGGACAATATCATCATTAGTTCCCCCACTCTCGGGCATTGATGGATCAGCTTACTGCCGTCATGCTGGCGAACGGCGGACCACGATGACTCATGGAACACCTGTCCTCATGGCCGCATTCTGGTGCTAGCAGGCTGATGCATCGATGTTTAGTGGTAGTGTTTTTATTTGTGCTATCAGCCGAAGCCGGCCGATTGGTGTTGAGGGCGATTCCGGCCACACCGAGCCAGAGGAGTGCAGTTGAGATTGTTTATGCGTTGTGTCGCGCTGCTGACGACCCTCTTGGGCTCGCCCGCGTGAACGGTCAGAGCTCTGTGTCAACCTACTGTGACACAACTTCATCATGCAAATTCAGGAGATTGCACGCAAGCGCGCTACTTACTCCCATTTTTCATTGCTCATTATTTGGCATCCAGAATCGGGCTCGATCAATCTGGTCGATGTGAGTGGATTCGAAGCTGCGGCCTCTGCGTCCCGCACGTAGAGCTCTACCAGGCTCATGTGGCAGCTTCATGGCGGCTTATTTTTTCTCCTTCTGCGCCTTTTTGATTTCCGCTTCGCTCACCTTTTTTGCTGGCGCATTCGTGGCTGGCGAAGTCGGATGCTGGCGCGTAGCGGTGGCTTGCGCCATGATGGCGGCGCAGTCGGTGTCGGGGGCTTTGTCGATATTGACCAGGGGCAGCAGGGCGGCGACGGGGGCGACCACAGTAGCGAGGGCGATGGCGGCGCCTGCTTTCAGGGCCAGCGGGCCTTTTTGCGGGCCCACGTCGGGGTTCTTGAAGGTGCCTTTCGCGTACAGCGGCGTGCGCAGCGAAATGATGCGGGCGCCCTTGGTTTTCGGGCGGATGTCGAGGTCCAGGGTTTCCTTCGCCAGGCTGACGTTGCCGGTCACGTCGACGACGGCGCTGTCCGTGTCGAGCACGAAGCGGCGTACCTGGGCCAGGCCATCGGTGACGGCAAAGTCGCTGGCCATGCAGTTCAGTTTGACCTGCTTGTCGCCAAATACTTTCACGAAGACGGCATTGGCCAGGTTCAGGCCGGCCAGTTCCAGCACGAACTGGCTGACCGTGCCTTCGCTGACGGTGGCCGCCAGTTCGCCATTGGCTGTGGCCAGCATGGACGAGACGGAATTGCCGTGGCCCGTCAGTGCCGCATCGCCATACACTTCGCCGAAACTCGCTTGCATCGATTGCAGTTTGGGAAACAGTTCGCGCACTTTCAAGTGGCGCGCGGCCACCTTGGCTTGTGCGGCGATGGTTTTCTGGCGGCCGTCGAGCGTGATATTGGTGGTGATTTCGCCGCCCGCCATGCCGAAGTTCAGGGGTGTCAGGCTCAGCACCTTGTCTTTCATCTGGATGTTGGCGACGATATTGTCGAGTGGAATATCGTGCGTGCGCACCAGTTTTTTACCGGTGAATTTCACGTCTGCATCGAGGGCATCCCAATGCGCCGTATTGAACTGTTCCACCGGCAAGGCCTTGCTGTCGGGCTGATTCGCTTTCTTGCCGCGCGCCTGTTTGCTGGCGTTGCTTTCCGCGCCGATGGTGGGGCCCAGGTCTTCCAGGCGCAATTGCTCCGAACGGACTTCGCCACGCAGCAAGGGGCGGGGCTGGCGCGGAGAATATTGCAAGGTACCGGCCAGGTCGCTGGCGCCCAGGGTGCCCTTGAAGTTCTGGTAAGTCCAGGTCCAGAGTTGACCATCTTTCTTGCCCAGCAGGCGGCCGGTGGTGGCGTAAGCCGGCGTTTCGGGCAGCAGCACGCCTGTCAGCGGATACAGGTCGGCCATGCTGGCGCCTGCCAGGCTCAGCTGCAAATCGATGCCGGACAAGGTGCGCGGGTCCGTCAGGGTGCCGTTGATACTGGCCTTGTTCTTGCCCAGCACGGCATGGGCTTGCACCGGATAAATGGTATGGTTATCCGTCAGCGACAGTACGGCGCCCGCCTTGCCACCTCCCGTGACGGGCGCCTTGCGGTAGCTGCCACCTAATGTAAACGCGATGCCATATTTTTGTGACGCTGCGTTTGCAGTTGCGGTACCGGGCGCCGTCGAGCTGACCTTGGCGCGCAGATCGAGCGCGATGGCTTCATCGAGATAGCGGATGGTGCCATCGGCAAAAGCCAGGCGGTCGATTTCCACCTCCCATTGCGACGGGCCATTGTCTTTCAGGGTCCAGCTATTGCTGCCATCAGCGCGGCGCTGCAGGGCGATTTGCGGCGCTTCGAGCGCCAGGTCGGTCAGCACCACCTGGTGATGGAGCAGGGGCAGCAGATGCAGCGAGAGGTCGATGCGCCGCGCGCTGGCCATTTGCGGGCCGGCCGTGACCCAGTCCGGATTACTCATGTGTACGTCCTGCGCGCTGATCACGGGGCGCGGCACGTAGCGGCGCCAGCCAGTTTCCGTTGCCAGGCCCTGCGTCCATTTCACCTGCAGATCGCCGCCGATGGCGAACTCGCGGCCCGTGCTTTCCGAGACGCTGCGGTTGATGTAGGGCCGGGCGCGGTTCCAGTCGAAGGTCGCGATGATGATGACGAAGATGGCGATCAGGGCCAGCAAGACGGCGAGCGACCAGCCGAGGATTTTGAATGGTGTTGTGCGTGTCATGGTTGGCCCATTGTTTTGAATTTTTAGCCAAGATAGACAATTCTTCCATGCCTGTCGGTGCGCTGGGTTACGTAGGAACAGATAGAAGCTGGTATTGATTCTATAATTCGACTATTATTGAAATATGGAAAACGAAAACACACTGAGCAAGCAGCCCGCTTTGGCCCTGACGAGCACGGCCGCCATTGCAGCGCTGGCCGCGCTGGCCCAGGAATCGCGGCTGGCCGTCTTCCGCCTGCTGGTGCAGACGGGGCCGGAAGGCATGGCCGCCACCAAAATTGCCGAGGCGCTGGGCATCGCGCCTTCGTCGCTGTCGTTTCATTTGAAGGAGTTGGCGCATGCCGATCTGGTGACGGCAAGCAAGGCTGGGCGTTCCATCATCTACGCTGCCAACTATGCGGGCATGAATGGCTTGCTGGCCTTTTTGACGGAAAACTGCTGCGCGGGCGCGCCGTGCTGCGTTACTGCGCCCACTGAACCATCTTGACCAAAGGAGAATATTTAGATGAGCATCACGATTTACCACAATACCGCTTGCGGCACTTCGCGCAATACCCTGGCCCTGATCCGCAACACGGGTGTGGAACCCGTCATCATCGATTACGTCAAGCATCCGCCTACGCGCGAGGAACTGGTCGACCTGATCGCGCGCGCTGGCCTTTCCGTGCGGGCAGTCATGCGCGACAAGGGTAATTTGTACGAGGAACTGGGCCTGGCCAATCCGGACTTGCCTGACTCGGCACTGCTGGACGCCATGCAAGCCCATCCTATTCTGATCAACCGGCCCATCGTCGTCACGGAACTGGGCGTGCGCCTGTGCCGCCCGTCGGAAAAGGTGCTGGAAATCTTGCCGCTGCCACAGCAGGGCGCGTTCAACAAGGAAGACGGGCAGGCGGTGGTGGGCGCCGACGGCAAGCCGGTAGTTTGAAATGGACGACCTACCCAACATCAGTGCCGCCCACCTGGATGTGCCCAGCCTGGACAAGCTGGCGCCGGTGACGCACTCCACGCACGCGCCGCGCATTTTGTTGCTGTACGGCTCCTTGCGCGAGCGGTCCTACAGCAAGCTGCTGACCCTGGAGGCGGAACGCATCCTGCACCATTTCGGCGCCGACACGCGCGTGTTCGATCCGGCTGGCTTGCCCATGGTCGATAGCGTGCCGCCCGATCATCCGAAGGTGCAGGAGTTGCGCGAATTGTCGTTGTGGTCGGAAGGGCAGGTATGGTGCAGCCCCGAGCGGCATGGCGCGGTGACGGGTGTGTTCAAATCGCAGATCGACTGGCTGCCGCTGGAAACGGGTAGCGTGCGGCCCACGCAGGGGCGTACTCTTGCCGTGATGCAAGTATCGGGTGGTTCGCAATCGTTTAACGCCGTCAACGGCTTGCGCGTGCTGGGCCGCTGGATGCGCATGGTGACTATACCGAACCAGTCATCGGTGGCCAAGGCTTACCAGGAATTCGACGATGCGGGCCGCATGAAGCCGTCGCCTTATTATGAGCGGCTGGTCGATGTGATGGAAGAATTGTATAAATTCACCTTGCTGGTGCGCGACCGCCGCGACTATCTGGGCAGCCGCTATAGCGAACGGCTGGAAGCGGAGCCGGCCATCGTGCAGGCATTGGCAGGCGCGGCCATGGCGCACGAGCGGCTATAAGCACGCAACAAAAAACGGCGCCATTGGCGCCGTTGTACTTGCGGTGACACGCGATCAGTGATTGCGGTCGACGGCAAACGTGCACAGTTGCAGCAAGGATTGCTTATAGACGCTGTCGGGCCAGCCGGCAATGGCGTCCGCCGCGCGCTGGGCGGCGATTTCCGCTTCCTTGCGCGTGTAGTCCAGCGCGCCGCTACTGGTGACTGCCGACAGGATGGCGTCGAAATGCTGCTCGTCGCCTTGCTCGATGCAGCTGCGTACCAGTTCGCGCTGTTCCGGCGTGCCGTTTTCCATTAGCCATATCAGCGGCAGGGTAGGTTTGCCTTCGCGCAAGTCGTCGCCCACGTTCTTGCCGATTTCGGCGGCGTCGCCTGCATAGTCGAGCACATCGTCGATCAGTTGGAAAGCGGTGCCCAGCGAGCGGCCGTATTCGGCTGCCGCTTCGATATCGGCTTCGCTGACGCCGGCGATCAGGGCGCCCAGTTGGGCCGATGCTTCGAACAGCTTGGCCGTTTTCGAGCGGATGACTTTCAGGTAGCTTTCCTGCGTCACATCCGGATCGTGCATATTCAGCAATTGCAGCACTTCGCCTTCGGCGATCACGTTGGTGGCGTCCGACAGGATTTGCATGACGCGCATATTGTCCAGCGCCACCATCAGCTGGAACGAACGCGAATGCAGGAAGTCGCCCACCAGCACCGAGGCGGCATTGCCGAACAGGGCGTTGGCTGTCTGGCGGCCGCGGCGCATCGACGATTCATCGACCACGTCATCGTGCAGCAAGGTGGCGGTGTGGATGAATTCGACTACGGCAGCCAGTTCGTGGTGCGCCGTGCCGCGATAGGCGTGGGCGTTGGCCACCAACAAGATCAGCACCGGACGGATGCGTTTGCCACCTGCGCTGATGATGTACTCGGCGATCTGATTGATCAGTATCACCTCGGAGTGCAGTTTTTGGCGGATCACCGTGTTGACTGCGTCCATATCGGCGGCAATCGTTTGCACGATGGTGTTTTGGTTAACGTGGTTGTTAGCGTCAGACAAGGCGAACCTGCAATAGATTGTGGGTGCCGCGATTATACGACATGGCTTGCGCCTGCGTGGCGTTTGCCTATAGTTTGACTATGAGTGTTGAATAATTGATTGTATTGCCCGCCATGGTCAGTAAAAAGGCCAGTAAAAGCAGGCCTGACATCGTGTCCAGGTTGTCGACATACCACGATCATCCGCATTTGTGAATAGTTTTTGACGCAATTTCACGAGCCATGTATAATTGCAGGTTCCCCCTGTTGTGTACGGCTTGCTGAACATCGCAGCGGGACAAATTCTTTCAACATTTGATGAGGTTTCAAATCATGTACGCGGTCATAAAAACCGGTGGCAAACAATACAAAGTTGTCGCTGGCGAAAAACTTAAAGTAGAACAGATACCGGCAGACATTGGTTCCGAAATCACCATCGATCAAGTTCTCGCCGTAGGCGCGGGCGACAGCATCAAGTTTGGTGCTCCATTGGTCGAAGGTGCAACGGTACTGGTTACGGTTGTGGCGCACGGTCGCCATGATAAGGTCAAAATTTTCAAGATGCGTCGTCGTAAGCACTACCAAAAGCATCAAGGCCATCGCCAGAATTTTACCGAAATCCAAATCGTTTCGATCAACGGCTAATCGCCGCTGTTTGAATTAATCAGTTATCAAGGAGTTTTAAATGGCACATAAAAAAGGCGGCGGCACTACGCGAAATGGCCGTGATTCAGAATCAAAACGTCTGGGCGTTAAAGTCTACGGCGGCCAATCGATCAATGCAGGCGGCATCATCATTCGTCAACGCGGCACCCCAGTGCGCGCCGGCGAAGGTGTAGGCACGGGCAAGGACCACACTCTGTTCGCGTTGATCGCTGGCAAAGTGAAGTTCGTTGTCAAAGGTGCTGGCTCGAAGCAATTCGTGACCGTTGTACCAAACGAAGCAGTACCAGCGTAATTCATCGCGGGGCGTTTGCTCCGCTGTGATCGCATGATGTAAGGCGCAAGCCTTCAATCGAAAGGCTCTGCCCAAGGTAGAGCCTTTTTAGTTTTATGGCGGCAAAATTATGAAGTTTATCGACGAAGCAAAAATCGAAGTCATCGCGGGCGATGGCGGCAACGGCTGTGCCTCTTTCTGCCGTGAAAAATTCCGGCCTTTCGGCGGTCCCGATGGCGGCGATGGCGGTAAGGGCGGGTCCATCTGGGCCGTGGCCGACCGCAATATCAACACGCTCGTCGATTTCCGCTTTTCCAAAATGCACAAGGCGCGCAATGGCGAGCCTGGCCGCGGCGCGGATTGCTACGGCAAGGGCGCTGACGATATTCACCTGCGCATGCCTGTCGGCACCTTGATCGTCGACAACGCGAGCGGTGAGATCATGGCCGACCTTACCGAGCACGGCCAGATCGAATTGCTGGCCAAGGGCGGCGAAGGCGGCTGGGGCAATATCCACTTCAAGTCCTCGACCAACCGCGCACCACGCCAAAAAGGCGAGGGCAAGGAAGGCGAACGCCGCGAACTGCGCCTCGAATTGAAAGTGCTGGCCGACGTCGGCCTGCTGGGCATGCCGAACGCTGGCAAGTCCACCTTCATTTCGGCCGTATCGAACGCGCGTCCGAAGATCGCTGACTACCCATTTACCACCCTGCACCCGAACCTGGGTGTGGTGCGCGTGTCGCACGAGAAAAGCTTTGTGATCGCCGACATTCCCGGCTTGATCGAAGGCGCTTCCGAAGGCGCGGGCCTGGGCCATCAATTCCTGCGTCACTTGCAGCGTACCGGTCTGCTGTTGCACATCGTCGACCTGGCGCCGTTCGAAACCAATGTCGATCCTGTCAAGGAAGCCAAGGCACTGGTCAAGGAGCTGAAAAAGTACGACGAGTCGTTGGTCGACAAGCCGCGCTGGCTGGTGCTGAACAAGCTCGACATGGTGCCGGACGAAACCCGCGTGAAAATCGTCAAGGATTTCATCAAGCGTTTCGCCTGGAAAGGTCCTGTATTCGAGATTTCTGCGCTGAACCATAACGGTTGCCAGGAACTGGTGAATGCGATTTACCAGCATCTGGAAGAGAAGAAACACAGCGAAAGCCGTGCCGAAGAAACGCAGATGACCGAAGAAGCACGCGGTATCTCGTCGATCGACCCGGATGATCCGCGTTTCAAGATTCTCGATTAACGCTGACTAACCGCGGCTGCCTGCAAGGTAGCTGCGGTCATCATTTCAAGGGTCTCATAGGCCTTCATGGTGTCAGCGGCTACCGCCAGTTTGACGCCATCCTCCAGTGTCTGGGCGCTATCGCGCTACTGGCGCTGTTCGCAGCACGACAGGGCAAACCGCCCGTCCTTGGCGATATCACTGCATTGTTGGTCCTGGCGCAGCCAGCCGGTCGCATGTCGCGCTCCTGCATTTCTGCTCGCCCCAGGGTTTTGTGTTGTTCATGTGTGCAATTGTGTGCTTGGCAGGCATAATCTTGCTACTACCGTGTACTGCATGCTGACAGATAAAGAGCCTCCATGGATTCCGTGATTCAAAAAGCCACCCGCATCATCATCAAAGTCGGCTCCTCGCTGGTCACCAACGATGGCCGCGGCCTCGACCATGCCGCCATCGCCCGCTGGGCAGCGCAAATCGCCGGTTTGCGCGCGCTGGGCAAGCAAGTCGTGCTGGTCAGTTCCGGCGCGATCGCCGAAGGCATGCTGCGCCTCGGTTTCGAGCAGCGCCCCACCGATATCCACGAATTACAGGCTTGCGCCGCCGTCGGCCAGATGGGGCTGGCGCAAATCTATGAAAGCAGTTTCCGCGCCCACCAGCTGGGTACGGCGCAAGTGCTGCTGACGCATGCCGACCTGGCCGACCGCGAACGCTATCTGAACGCCCGCTCCACCCTGACCACCTTGCTGCGCCTGGGCGTGGTGCCTATCATCAATGAAAACGATACGGTCGTTACCGATGAAATCAAGTTCGGCGACAACGACACGCTCGGAGCCTTGGTGGCCAACTTGATCGAGGCCGACGCGCTGGTGATCCTGACCGACCAGCATGGCCTGTTCTCGGCCGACCCGCGCAAGGACCCGAACGCTTACCTGATTACGCAGGGCATCGCCGGCGATCCTGCGCTGGAAGCGATGGCAGGCGGCGCTGGCAGCAGCCTCGGCCGCGGCGGCATGCTGACAAAAATTTTGGCCGCCAAGCGCGCCGCCAAGTCGGGCGCGCATACGATTATTGCCTGGGGCCGCGACAGCGATGTGCTGAGCCGCCTGGCCCAGGGTGAGGCGATCGGCACGGAACTGCGCGCGCAGACGGGGCAGTTGACGGCGCGCAAGCAGTGGATGGCCGACCATCTGCATACGGCCGGCGCGGTGGTGCTCGATGCGGGTGCCGTGCAAAAGCTGCGCCAGGAAGGCAAGTCCTTATTGCCGATCGGCGTGACAGCGGTGCAGGGCGAGTTTGGCCGTGGCGCCATCATTACCTGCGTCGACGGCCAAGGTACGCCCGTCGCGCGTGGCCTGTGCAACTACACCAGCGGCGAAACGCGCCGCATCATGCGCAAGCCTTCCGCCGAGATCGAAGCCATCCTCGGCTATATGGAAGGCCACGAGCTGATACACCGCGACAATATGGTTTTGTTGTGATGGCAGATTGAAGCGCTGCCAGCATGGCGTGCTGGCAGCGTTTTCTATATCTGGCCGTAGCGGAAACCGATGCCCAGGGCGTCTGGTAGCTTGAGCCATAACATCATCAGCAAACCGCCATACCACAAGGCCATGATCAGATTGGCCAGTGGGGCCGGCAGCCAGCGCAGCAAAAATGTGTACATCCCATTGCCTTTCTTTAAAAGTGCAAGCCGCCCAGGATGGCCAGTTTGTGCATCGCTTCAGCGATGGTCGGACTGGACGTGAGCGCAAAACTGAGGATCACGAATTGCAGCGTGAAAAACCAGCTGGCCACGCGCCATACCTTGTATTCGCGCAATTTTTCGGCGAGTGGCGCGTATTTTGACCACAGGTGCACCAGGCCCAGGCCGGCGCCATGGAACAAGCCCCACGCCAGGTAGCGCGGTGACAGCTCGTGCCACAGGCCCAGCACCATCATGCCGCACAGGCTGGCCGCCAGGTAATTGTTGCTGCGCGCAAACATGGGCCGGAACATAAAATCGCGGCACCATTCCGATACCGTAATATGCCAGCGGCGCCAAAAGTCCGGCAGGCTGCGGGCAGCGAACGGGAAGTTGAAATTTTCCGGTACGCGTATGCCCAGCAGCAATGCGAAACCGATGGCGATATCGCAATACCCTGAAAATTGCCAATACAAGTCCAGGCCATAGGCCAGCAAGCCGAGGTAGGTATCGAGCCAGGCATGCCCGGTCAGATCATGCAGGCCTTGCAGTTTATTCGCCAGCAGATAGTTCGCCAGCAAGACGATCTTGCAATAACCGTACAGCATACGTTCCAGCGCGCGCGATACTGCCTGGCTATCCCAGCGCGCACGCAGCGCTTCCATGCGAAAGGCGTCATACCGCTGCACCGGCCCTACCAGCAGGGTGGGCGGAAACAGCAGATACGACATTGAACTGACCATGCGGCCTTGCCGGTAGGCGCCCGTGCCATGTTCGGCGATCAAGTGCCAGGCTTTCAAAGTCACGAAGGCAAAGCCCAGGTAGGGCAGCAGTCCCTGCCATGCCTTGGCGTATTGATATCCGGCAAACGCGATCAGCAAGCCAGCCAGCCCGATTTTCTGTACCAGTGCGTGGCGTCGCCAGCCGGGACCGCAGATCAAGGCCAGCCAGGCGATCAGCGCGACCCAGACCAGCAAGCTGGTCCAACCATCGTGAACCAGCAAAAGACAGCCAGCGGCCGTCAGCAGCCATGGCCGCCACACTTGCGGCAGTAGCCAGTACAGCACGCACGTGATGGCAATGAACAGCATGCCGAAATTTGTCAGCCATACCATCTCAGTGCATTGCTTTCTGTATTTGTGTTAGTTCCTGCGACCACCAGGCGCTGAAAAGGCGCCGGCCTGCGTCATTTAAATGGCTACTGTCACAATATAGTTCCCCGTTGTCATACGAAGGCGAGGTGCGATAGGCGACCCTGGCGCCGGCTGGCAGTAGTTGTCGCAGATGCGTAAACCAGGTTTGTTTGGCTGCGGCAGTCATACGTTCGATTTGCATCGAGCGCTGTATATCCAGGATCACGATGGTGACACCTTGCTTAGACAGCTCTTGTAAGGCGGCTAATAAAGAAGAATCCACTTGCAGGCTGCTATAGCTCGTATTTAAAAGATGTAGATACTTGTTAAAATCAAAGGCATTGGCTGGTTTAGGGATTTGCTCGCAAGTGAGTTCCTCATTTTGTCGCTGCAAGACTTCACCCCTTGGATCAGTCTGGATCAGTGACGGGATCGCGATAGCAGCTATTTTCCTCAAGCTCAGCCAGACATTGCGGCGCAGCAGGGCCATTGCCTGACGCTGCGGATCGACCAGTAGCAGGTTTTTTTCAATCACCAGAATATCCGGCGGATGTTGCTCCACCTCTACCAGGCTGGCGCCAAGAAAGTCCACGCCCAGTCCAGGATTGCTCAAGCGTTTCCAGTGCAAATGTGTTTTTGTTTGATCTGTTGGTGGCGTTGCTGCCATTAACAAGGATGAACCCATGCCCAATACGCGGATGTCGCCCGGCGCGCGCGGTGCGTTTAAAACTTGTCTGGCATAAGCGGCCGCGCGGCCGGACGGTTCTGCTTCCTGTTGCACAGTCTGAGCCGCCCACAACTGCATTAAAAAGGCGGCACCGGCCGCCAGCCCGGCTCCCAGCGGCCAAATCCATAATGGTGGTGCGGGGCGCATCAATGCACCAGGCGCTTGATCAGTTGCACCGTCGCATCCATGGATTCCATGCGTACCACATCGGATGGTTTTAATTGGATATCAAACATGGTTTCCAGGCCGATCACGAAATTGATGTGCGCCAGCGAATCCCAGCCCGGTGTATTGGCGGGGCCGGAATCAGCCTTCAGCTGGCCGGGCTGCAAGTTGAACAGTTGCGCCGCCAGCATATAGATTTGTTCCTGAAAATCGCCGGTTGCAGGGCCAGCCTTGTCCTGCGCCAGTGCGTGTTGCAATTGCGCCGTGATCACCTTGCCCGATGGCGTGCGCGGCAATTGACTGCTGAAATGTATTTTTTTCGGTAATTCATGGGTACCCAGATACTGACCGCAATGGGCCAGCAATTGCGATGCATCGCTTTCCTGGCCCGGGCGCAATACCACGCAGGCGACGGGGATTTCTCCCCATATAGCGTCCGGCATGCTGACCGTGGCCGCTTCCAGCACGGCAGGGTGTTGCATCAGCACGCCGTTGATGGCTTCCGGCGACAGATTGTAGCCACCGCAAATGATCAGGTCCTTGATGCGGCCGACGATCCAGTACACGCCGTCGCTGTCGCGGCTGGCCTGGTCGCCCGTATGCAGCCAGCCGTCGCGTAGCGCCTTGGTCGTGGCGGCCGGATCGTCGAGGTAGCCGGACATCAGGTTGCTGCCTTGCACACACAATTCGCCAGGCTCATTATCACCGGCCAGGCTGCCGTCCTCACGCAGGATTTTTGCAATCATGTCGCGCGGCATGCCGATACTGCCGATTTTGTGGCTGGCCGCGTCGGGACCGGCATAAAAGCCGCAGGTACCGGTTTCGCTCAAGCCATAGGTATTGACGACGGGCACGCCAAAACGTGTACTGAAGCCACTCCAGACGGCGCTGCTCAATGGTGCGCTGCAGGAAATCGCAAAGCGGAAGCTGTCGCTGGAGAAATTTTCCGCCAGGTGGCCGCCGTATTGCTGGATCAGCGCCAGGGCGGTTGGCGCCACGATCAGGTGGCTGACCCGTTCTCGGTACAGCGCGATCAGGATGTTTTCGATGGCGACGATGCTGAAGGGCGCCGGACGCACCAGTGTCAGGCCGCGCCGGTAGCAGAGCAGCAAACCTTGCACGAGGCCATCGGCGTGCGACAGCGGCATCAGATTCATGAGCCGCGCATCGTCTTGCAACTGATATTGCGTGGCGATGGTATCGAGATGGCTCAGCAGTGCAGGCCAGCGCATCTGGACACCTTTCGGACGCGCCGTGCTGCCGGAAGTAAACACCACATAGGCGATGCCATCCTCGCTGAATGGTGGTAGCGGCGGCGCTTTCGGTCCGGACAGCAAGCCCGGCCAATTGTCCAGGTCGACCGGTGCGCGGCGTCCCAGCAGCTTGTTCAGCAGCATGCCCTTGGCGGCGGCGGGCTGCACCCGAACTTGCTGCGCCGGCAAGGCGATGCCTTGCGCCTGCCAGTGGTCTATCGTATCGCCATCGGCGATCAGACCCTCGGCACCGCTGTGTGCCAGGATATCGCGCACTTGCTGCGCCGGCGTGCCCGGATCGAGCAGCATCGGCACCGCGCCGGCGCGCATGCAACCCAACAGCAGCGGGACGTAAGGATGATCGTCGCGCACCATGAACAAGATGCGCTTGCCGGCTAGCTGGCGCTGCAGCAACTGGGCGGCAACTTGCAATATGGCTGCTTCCAGTTCGGCGTAGGACAGGTTCTTAGGGCCGAGCAGGAATTGGGCGGCGCTGGGACGTGCTTGAAACATAATCTCTTCCTATTGTTCTAGTTTTTATTGCGGAATCGACTGCGCCAATGCCTGGCGATCCAGTTTTCCTGCGGGGGTATAAGGCAGTGCGCTCAGTTGGCGTAGCTCGCGTGGTAAATAATGTCCGGCAAGCTGGCTACGGCAAAAGGCCACAAAATCGCTGGAAAAGTTCGGCAAGTCGCAGCCATCTTGCGTCACCAGCAAGCCGACCAGGCCTTGCGGCCCTTGCGCGACAGCGGCCTCGCGCACTTGCGGATGGCTGGCCATGATGCGCTCCAGGTGCGATGGATGGACGATCTCGCCGAATTCGTTTTTCAACTGGTCGTCGCGCCGACCCAGCAGCTTGATGCGGCCCTCGCCGTCGTGGCTGGCAATGTCGCCGGTGTACAGCCAGCCGCCGCGCTTGACGGTTGCGCTATGCACAGGATTGTTCCAGTAGCCGCACATTAACTGGTTGTTGTGCACGCGCAATTCGCCGGCCACGCCCGCTGCGACGGGTGTCCCGTGTTCATCGCAGATTTGCAGCAGCGCGCCGACTGGCCGGCCCAGCGCTGGCGCCTGCAAGGCGCTGGTGTCATGTTCGAACACCAGGCACAGGCCGCCGGTTTCCGTCAAGCCGTAATAATCGATGATGGCCACTTGCATGCGCGCGGCCAGCGCAGCGTATAGCGCCGATTGCAGTGGTGAGCCGGTGGACAGGATTTGCCGCAAGCTGGCCGGATGCGGGGTCAGATGCGGTGGCAGCAAGTCCAGCATGGATAGCCAGGCCGGGCCGGTAGCCAGCAAGGTGACGCCGTGCTCGGCCACCGCCTGCAAGGTCTTGCCGACATTCAGGCGTTCGGCATCCTCAGGAATATAGACCGTGGCGCCAGCGAACAGGGCGGCCACCGCCGGATTGCGCAAGCCGCTCATGGTGTGGTTGTCGCCCAGCGACAACAAGACATCCTGGTCGTGCCAGCCGAATTCGGTGGCCGCCAGCTGGCCGCTTTGCAAGAGTGCGCGCTGATCCAGCACCACGCCCTTGGGCTGGCCCGTGCTGCCGGACGTAAACAGGATCACCGCTGCATCGTCTGGCGCCACGGCAGTTGCTGCGGTGGCGGGCAAGTCCATCCATGTGCCCAGCAAATCGGCCAGTACCGGCCAGCCGTCGTCAGCCGGGGCCGCTTCGTCGCTGGCATCGTCTAGCATGAGCACCGGACAGGCCGCCACGCTGGCGGCACCGACACGCGGCCGGTCCAGCACCAGCAGCACAGGCGAAATATGCTGCAGCAGGGTTTCCAGGCTGGTGCCGGCATCGGCCAGCTCTTTGCGCAGCGGTACCAGCACGCTGCCGTTGCGCCATACCGCCCAGCTCAGCAACATGGCTTCAGGATGGGGCGCGGATAGCATCGCGACCCGGTCGCCCGGCTTGACGCCACTGGCGCTCAAACCGCGCTGCAAGGCGCCGACCAGCAGTTCCACCTCGTTCCAGCCGAAGGCGCTGCCATCGGCACCTGACAATAGCAGAGGCCGTTCGCCGTACAGCGCCGGCAGCAATTGCCACAGGTATTCGAAAGTTTCCTCGCCTGGCAGCGGTCGCACGATCTGGTTGGCATAATACGATTGCAGCCGTATCATGGCGTCGCTGAGCGGCGCCAGTTGCAGCAATTCCTTGCTTACCAGTTGTGCCGCTTCGTGCGCCACCGTATCAAATGGCAAGTCCAGTTGCCGCGCCGTTTCCTGCAGTGTACGTAATTGGCCCAATTGGAATAACAACTGTAATTGCAGTGGATTGAGCGCGATCGGTCCCAGTTGCGCCAGCCGCTCTGCATAACATGGGTGGCGTAGTAATAATTCTTCCATCAGGCCGCCCAGCGCCGAGGCGTCAGGCTTAGCGCTGCCGGCCAGGCTGTCGATACGCAGCAAGGCATTGCTTGCCGCGCGCGATTGCGGCAGGCAAATGTCCAGGTTGGCGCTGCGCAGTGGCGCGCCTTGCCATACCGGCGGCAGCAGCGCCACCACCCCGTTGTAATGGGGCGTATCCGGATCGGTGTTGAGAAGCCCTTCGGCATTGAACAGCTGCACTTCGGCCATCACCATTACCTCGCGGTCGCGGCGCGCTTGCGCCCGCTCGAAACGCTGCTGATAAGCCCTGCCATGCACGATGGCGCCGCCGCGCTCGAAAAACGGCTGAGGCTGGCTATTTGCCATATGTACATGGGGAAAGACGATCACCGCATCACCGCGCGCCACGCGCAGCACGTCGCCGGCAAAGCTCAGCGGCGCGTAGCGGTGCAGGGAATCGAGACCATGTATCAGGTGGAACTGGTGATCCAGGAAAGGCAGACCGGCGCCTGCTGCGGCAAAGACGATATCGTGATTGGGAGCGCGCCGCGCGGCCGGCAGCCAATGTCCATAACCGGCGTAGCCAAGCACATCGAAATTGCCCTCCCAGATAGACACCACATGTTGTTCGGGAAAGGCTGCCGCCAGCATTTCACCGCTCCAGCCAGTACGTCCCCATGTGTCGAGTATCACGTCGCCCGCTTGTAGCTGGCCGCGTATCAGATCGAGCAGCGCATAAAAAGCGCGGGTCGATTCATTGAATGGCTGAAATGCCGCATAGCGGTCGGGAATGCGACGGATATGGCGGTGATGGACAAAGGAAATGTAATCGCGCGATGGATTCAGTTGCTGGTCCAGCGCGGCCAGTTTTTGCGTCAGGCCTGTATTTCCGGCTGGAGTGGCTTCAGTAAACATCGCAAAGCCCTGCACTACCGGCACTTGCACTGCGCATTGCGGGCATTCAAGCCAGCCGTGCATCAAGCGTTTGCCGGTATCAGATAGGCTAGGTGCTTGCAGGCCAATACGACAAGCGGGACAGGCAAGCAGGTCTAGTGTTTTTTTTAACATATTATAAAAAGACTGTTTTACCGGATCGGCGTTGTTGTGCTGATTGGTGGTAGTGATTTCATACCGCTGTGCGCAAAAACGTGATCATAGGCAAGTCCGTTGACCCACATTACAAAAGCTTACATGGAGCTACGTTAATATACATTGATAGATAGAAAGTTTTTTGAAGGCGCTTTTTACCGTGAGGTAAAACTTATGTCAATGCCGGCATCGGCGATTTATCCTTGTAATCGCACAGGTCGGCGATCATGCAATTCCAGCACTGGGGTTTGCGGGCGATGCAGGTGTAGCGGCCGTGCAAAATCAACCAGTGGTGGGCATCGTGCAGAAACTCCTTGGGCACGAACTTGAGCAGCTTTTGCTCGACGATATCGACATTCTTGCCTGGTGCAATGCCGGTGCGGTTCGAGACGCGGAAGATGTGCGTGTCGACCGCCATGGTCGGCTCGCCAAACGCTGTGTTCATCACCACGTTGGCCGTCTTGCGGCCCACGCCGGGCAAGGCTTCCAGCGAGGCGCGGTCGCGCGGCACTTCGCCGCCATGCTGGTCGAGCAGGATCTGGCAGGTGGCGATGACGTTCTTCGCCTTGGTGCGGAACAGGCCGATGGTGCGAATATATTGCGTCAATTCATCGACGCCCAGCGCCAGTATGCTCGCTGGCGTATTGGCCACTGGATACAACACACGCGTAGCCTTGTTGACGGAGACGTCGGTGGCCTGCGCCGACAGCAGCACGGCGATCAGCAGTTCGAATGGCGTAGTGTATTCCAGCTCGGTCTTGGGCGAAGGATTGGCAGCGCGGAAGCGCGTAAAAATTTCCAGTCGTTTGGCAGCGTTCATGCGTCTTTTTTCGGTACGGTGGATACGTCAGGGGCTGGCGGTTCGTTCGTGCTGGCGCTGGTTGCTGCAGCGGCGGCCTTGGCGCGCGCGCGCTCCATGGCGGCGGCGATGATGGCGCGCTTGCGTTCCTTTTCGGCGGTTTCTTCGGGCGTGACCGCTACTTCCTGTGTCACTTCCTGCATCTTGGCGACGGCCTTGGCGGCCAGGCGCGCTTCGTTTTCTTCCGCCTCACGGCGCAAGCGCTGCGTGCGCAAGTCGTGGCGCGCGCGTGCATCGTCGGCTTCGGCCTGGCTCCAGGCGTCCCAGCCGGTGGCCTCGCCGCTGACCGGGTACATGACGATGCAATCGACGGGACAGGGCGCCACGCACAGGTCGCAGCCCGTGCACAGCTCGCTTACCACCGTATGCATCTGCTTGGCCGCACCGACGATGGCGTCAACCGGGCAAGCCTGGATACACAGGGTGCAGCCGATACACAGCGACTCATCGATGTAGGCCAGCGAGCGCGGGCGTTCATAGCCATTGACTGGATTGAGGGGAATGACTTTTTTGCCCAGCAGGCTGGCCATGCGGACCACGCCCTGTGCGCCGCCGGGCGGGCACTGGTTGATCTCGGCGCTGCCTGCGGCGATTGCATCGGCATACGGGCGGCAACCGCTGTAACCGCATTTGGTGCACTGCGTTTGCGGCAGCAAGTCTTCAATCTGGTCGGCAAGTGATGGGGGAGCTGGGTGTGGCACGGTCTTCTTCAATACGCTAAAACGCCATTATCGGCCATCCGGGCCATATACAAGTAAACACAAGTAAAAAACCCTGTTGTATGGAAGGGAATACGCCGTCTGCGTGCACCACTCAATTCTCACCAACTGTTGCGTCTTGCCAAAACGAAATAACCTAATACGAAACCATTCGTTCTTGTTTGTTTGTCCATCCCTTAGTCTGCAGACATTGTCTTGTTGACTATTAAAAAGGATGTTTGTATGCAAGTGTTGTCTGATTCCGTGCGTTCCTCCGCACCACGTTTACGGCGGCTGGCAGAGGCGGTGTCAGTCGCCGTGTTGTTGCTGGCGCAGGTTGGTATTGCCCATGCGCAAGTATCCGCCGATACCGCCGCCAACCCGCTCGATGCCGTGATCGTCACCGGCGCGCGTGGTTCGGGCCGCACCGTCGATAACAGTGCCGCGCCTGTCGATGTGATCAGCGCGCAGCAGCTGGTGGCGACCGGCAAGCTCAATTTGCTCGATGCGCTCGACTCGGCCTTGCCCTCGTTTAATTTACCGGCCAGGGTGCAGCCTGACCTGGGTAGCATCGTGCGCGCCGGCCAGCTGCGCAATCTTGATCCTTCGCATACTCTGGTGCTGGTCAACGGCAAGCGCCGGCATACGACGGCTATCGTCAATGAAGATGGCTTCCCGGGTTCGGTGGCCACCGATCTGGCCTTGATACCCACGGGCGCGATTGCGCGGGTGGAAATCTTGCGCGATGGCGCCTCGGCCATCTACGGCTCCGATGCGATTGCCGGCGTGATCAACATCATCCTGAAATCCGATGACAGCTTCACTGCCAGTACGCAAGCGGGCTCCACCAATGCGGGCGATGGCGCCAACGGCTACGTGCGTGTGGATGGCGGCACGCGTTTAGGCGAGCGGGGCTTTGCCCACTTCGGCGCCGAATACCAGCGCCAGGGTATTGCCGTGCGCAATTTCGGCTTGAATCCTGGCTATCTGTCGTACCCGGCCTTGCGCAACAGCGATGGACAATTGGTGCGCCTGGGACCGAACAATAGCTTGCCGGCCGGCGCTTCGCCGAACCCGGCCGAAGCGACGCGCAACAGCAACCCGTGGCGCAATACGGGCGTGCCGGAAAGCAGCACCGCCTCGCTCAGCGCCAACCTCGGGTATGAGGTGTCGGACGAGGTACAAGTCTACGGTTTCGGCACTTATGCCCACCGCAATGCCCGCTCGGCGCAGAATTTCCGCCTGCCTAACACCATTTTCAATAACAACCGTGGCTTGCTGTCCGTCTATCCGGACGGCTTTACGCCCTATGAAACCACCAGCGAAGACGATTTTTCGCTGACGGGTGGTCTCAAGGGCGAAGCGGCGGGCTGGGCCTGGGATTTCAGCACCACCTATGGCCGTGACGATATCGATGTCGGCGTGGAGAGTTCCGCCAATTACTCGCTCAGCTACCCGGGTGGACAAACCAGTTTTTATATCGGCAACCAGCGCTATAGCCGTTCGACCAGCAATTTCGACGTGCGCCGCCCGGTGGCGCTGGGCCTGGCCGAGCCTGCAGATTTGAGCATCGGCCTGGAATACTCGCATGAAACGCAGCAGCGCAGTCCCGGCGAACCGGCTTCTTACCAGGGCAGCGGTTCCTCGGCGCTGGCCGGTTATTTGCCCGTCGATGCATCGGACACGGCGCGCCACAGCTACGCCGCCTACATCGGCCTGGGAACAAAGGTCACGCCGCAGTTGCTGGTTGATACCGCCTTGCGTGCGGAAAAATACTCGGACTTTGGCAGCAAGAGTACGGGCCGCTTGTCGGCGCGCTATGACATTGATCCCGCGTTTGCCGTGCGCGGCACGGTCAGCAATGGTTTCCATGCGCCCAGCCTGGTGACGCAGTCGTATTCGAATACCTCGGACCACGCGGGCGTGCCTTATACCCTTGCACAACCGAGCTCGGCTGCCGCCAAGGCGTTGGGAGCACAGCCTTTACAACCGGAAAAATCGACCAATTTTTCGGCTGGCCTGACTTTCAACCCGACGTCGACCCTGCGCTTTGCCGTCGATGCTTACCAGATCAAGGTCAGCGATCGCCTGGGCGTATCGTCGAATATTGGCATCGACCGCAGTTCGGGCGTGGCGCTCGATGGCAGCGGACGGCCGCTGACGGCGGCGCAGGCGGCCACCATCGAAAACCTGCTGCGCTCGGCGGGCTTGACGGTCGGCAATGGCCTGGTCGCGCATTACTTCACCAACGTGGGCGACACACGCACGCGTGGCATCGATCTGACGGCGGAAGATGTGCTGCGCCTGGCCGATGGCAAGCTGCGCTGGACGGCGGCCGCCAATTTCAATCATACGAGCCTGGTGAGCAAGGCAGACTTGCCGGCCGTGCTGCAAGGCTTGCCCAATATCGGCACGCTCAGCAAATCGGCCGAATACGATTTGCTGTACCGCGCACCACGCGACAAGGAAATCGTCACTATGGCCTATGAAAAGGCAGGCTGGACTTTCAATCTGCGCGAGACGCGCTACGGCAAGCTGAAACGCCTGAACGCCATCACGGGTGGCGACTATCAGCTGAAAGCGGCGTTCGTGACGGACTTGAGCCTGGGCTACGACATCAGCAAGCGCATCAACGTGACTGTGGGCGCCAACAACGTCTTCAACCAGAAGCCGAGCCAGGTGCCGCGTGAAGCGCGCAGCGCCTCGAATCTGGCGCAATACACGGGCGCCTATGACAACTCGGGACCATTGGGTGTGCTGGGCGGCTATTACTACGCCCGCGCCACCGTCCGTTTTTAATTTATTCCTCCATTACTGATAATCAAGAACAGGAAACCACATGTCTGACCATACTGAACACGCCGCCATCGACCTGGAATGGGCTAATTTATTATCGCCGCAACGCCGCAAGGTATTGCGCGGCGGCGGCCTGGTGGCGGCCCTGGCCGCTTCCGGCCTGGCGGGCACGGCCCTGGCGCAAGAGGCCAAGCCTGCACGCGTGAAACCGGCGCCCGGCAAAAGCCCGTGGGGCGAACATACAGATACGGCACCCACGCCGCGCCCCGTCAGCGTACGCCCTGGCGAAGAAACCTTGCCAACGAAACCGCGCGCCTATACCGATATCGAGAGCTATCACGCGCATATCTATTTTGACGAAGATACTTACCAGAAGGCGGCGCTGATACGAAAATGGGCGGCCGAGCGTTTCTCGGTCGAACTGGGCGACTGGAACCTGGAGCCGCGCGGCCCGCACGTGACGCCGTCGTTTTATTTTGGTTTCACCAATGACTTGCTGCCCGTGATCGTGCCATGGCTGCAATTGAACAGCCTGGGCCTGACTATCCTGATCCATCCGAACACCGATGATCCGCGCGCTGACCATTTGTATTACGCGCTGTGGGTGAACCGCTCGCAACCCGTGAATGGTTACGCGATGAAGAAGCCGGGGCCGGGTGAGCCGCGGGTGGAACAGATCTATGTCAATACGCGCCCGACGGTAAAGGTAGAAACCTCGCGCGCATAAAAAAACGGCACGTCAGCTTGCGCTGGCGTGCCGTTTTTTCAGTGCTCCAGATTAGCCATGCTTCTGGATGAATTCGCCGATTTTCGGGCAAATGATTTCACGCCAGCGGCGGCCCGAGAAGATGCCGTAGTGGCCGCATTTCGGCGCCACGAAGTCTTGCTGCATGTGTGCGGGGATGCTGCTGCACAGATCGTGGGCCGCCTGTGTCTGGCCAGCGCCGGAAATATCGTCCAGCTCGCCTTCTACCGTGAATAGCGCCACGTTGGTGATGTCTTGCGGACGCACCAGCTGGCCGCCTACTTTCCAGGTGCCTTTCGGCAGGCTGAATTCCTGGAAGACAGTTTTAATCGTTTCCAGATAGTATTCGGCCGGCATGTCCAGCACCGCGTTGTACTCATTGTAGAACTGGCGATGGCCTTCCGCCGGTTCGTCGTCGCCCGTCACCAGGTGCATATAGAACTCGCGGTGGCTTTGTGCGTGGCGGCCGGGATTCATGGCGATAAAGCCCGCGTGCTGTAGGAAGCCCGGATAGACCTTGCGGCCAAAGCCCGGGTAATTCGGCGGCACTGCGTAGATCACGGTGTTTTCAAACCACGAGAATTTCTTTTCCGTCGCCAGGTTGTTTACTTGCGTGGGCGAGCGGCGCGGATCGATCGGGCCGCCCATCATCGTCATGGTCTTTGGCATGTGCGGATCGTTGGCAGTCGCCATCAGCGAGATGGCGGCCAGCACCGGCACGGTTGGCTGACAGACAGAGATCACGTGCAGGTCGGGCGCCAGCAGGCGGATGAACTCTTGCACATAGTAAATGTAATCATCCAGGTGGAACGGGCCTTGCGTCAGCGGAACCATGCGCGCGTCGGTCCAGTCGGTGACGTAGACATCGTGCTCGGCCAGCAAGCTGCGCACCGTATCGCGCAGCAGGGTTGAATGGTGACCGGACAGGGGGGCAACCAGCAAAACCTTAGGCTGTTGCAAGCCAGTGGCTTCTTTCTTGAAATGGATCAAACGGCAAAACGGTTTGGTCACGACAACGTGTTCGAGGATGTCGACGCTCTCGCCCTTGACGAGCACGGATTTTATGTCAAATTGCGGTTTTTCATAGTCTTTGCCAAGGCGGTACATCAGCTCGTAACCGGCTGCGATGCGTTGCGAAAACGGGGTGTGGGCCAGAGGGGAAACCGGGTTGGTAAATAACTTGGAGGACATGTCTGCCCATTGCATCACCGGGGTGAGGAAGGAGCGTTGCAGTTCGTGCAGTTGGTAAAGCATATAGAGTCCTTGTTTAATTCCAAGCGCCAATATCGGCTCAAATATCATAATCTAATTCTACGATAGATGGAGAGGACAAAATGTGCTTTACCGCGCACAGGGCCACACTTTGCGCCCTAGTGTGTTTATGCGCCACACTTGTATGAAAAGATCATTAATCATGTTTTTAAAGCAAAAAAGCAGCGTTTCCGCTGCTTTTTTCATATTGTTGCATCGATGCGTCTTAGCGTACCAGCATGTCCAGTTTATCCTTGACGTCCTTGTATTGCTCGGCTTCCGGCAATGCAGGCTTGGTCTTGGTAATCGACGGCCAGTTACGGGCCAGGTCGACGTTAATCTTGATGAAGGCTTGCTGGTCGCCAGGCACGTCTTCTTCCGCAAAAATCGCGTTCACCGGGCACTCTGCCACGCATACTGCGCAGTCAATACATTCGTCCGGATCGATTGCCAGGAAATTGGGGCCTTCCCGGAAACAATCTACCGGGCAGACATCGACGCAGTCGGTGTAACGACAAGCGATGCAGGATTCGGTGACAACGTGGGTCATAACAGTCCTATCAATATTGGGAGGTGCTGTAGCGCCTGAAGGAACGTCGGCGGCGCATACTAAAGCAAAGCCTCGTATTTTAAGGCAATTCGCTATTTCTCACAAATCGGGCTTAGATACAATACGCATAAGTAAATTCTTTTTTCACTGGCGCCACGGCTGTACGTGCAGATGGGCAGGTATTTCAGTTGGCGGCGCGGATTTGCGCCACCAGGGTTTGCCAGCGGGTATTTTCAGCGCTGCCATCTTCGGCAAAGCTGATCGTGCGGCGTGCATCGGGAGCGTCGACGGTGATGCGCCAATGGACCATGTCTGCCCCCACGGCGGTTTCGCTTGCCATGCTGCCATTGAAGAAACCGCTGCTGGCCAGCGCTGCTTCGAGCTTGTGGCCGGAAGGATGGGTTTGTGTATCGATTTCATAGTGTTCATGCAGGCCGGCAAAGCCGCCGCTGCTGCTTGCTGAGATTTTCATGGCGCTCCCTGTGATGGGTGGGTTACTCGGTTCTGCAGGCATAGTCGCGGCACCAGGCGGCCAGCGCGGCCCGTTCCGCATCGAGTTCCTCGTCCGATGTGCTGTATTGGGCGTGGTTCATGGTGCCGCAGCAGGCGCGCCGGTCTTGTACGGCGCCGGCTTCATCGACGATGCCAGGAGCATAGCCTGTATGTTCGCCGCCCATGTCCACGCCCACGCCTGCACTGAGCGTGTCGCTAAGTACTTCGCGCCGCGTGAAACTGCTGTGGATGAAATCGAGATAGCCACCCTTGCCGTCAGCGCTGGCGATGGCCAGCATATGGTTTGCCACATCGGCATAGCTGGCCGCCTGGTTGGGGGAGGCCAGCAGGGCGCGTAGCACCAGGCCGCGCAGGTAGTCGCCGCAGCGGTGCAGCACGGCGGCGTCGTCTTCCACCTGCGGCTGGCGTTCATGGGAAAAGATGTCGGCCAGGATGTCATAGATGGCGCCCGTAAAGACTTGTGAAATCGCATGCACTTCCGTGCCCGCTTCAGACAGCTTGATGTCATTGTCGGCGTTGCGCAAGCCATTCGGGCGGCCCAGCGCCAGGCCGAACTGTTCGGCCAGGTCGGCCAGGAAGGTTTTATCGTGCAAGTCGGATTTGGTCTGGGCGATCACTGCTTCCACCTGGTCCAGCTGCGACAGGGCCAGGAAGATGGCCGTCAGGTCGCCGAACGATTCGTGCAAGCCGCCCGTCTGCGGCGGGTTGTTGCTGAGCAGCCACTGTGGTTTCAATCCATCGAGCACGGCGTGCCCCGTTTCATGCGAGACGATGTCGAGCGAGCGGCAAGTGTACACACGTTCGGTAGCGCCGCTGGGGATGAAGTCGCCGAACTTGAGGGCTTTGTCGCTGCGGCTGTAATACGCGTTCATGACGTTGGGCAAGCCGTGCGGAAATACGGACAAGGGGGCGGTATTGCTGGCGCTATTCCATTGCCAGGGCAGTGGCGAAGGCGTGCCTATGCTGGCCAGTGCGCGCTGATACATGGTGAGGGTCATGCGCACGATGGCAAAGGTGTGCACGGCGTCGAACTGGTCGGTATTGGGCGAGACGATGAAGTCGCCGAAGGCGTTGGGGCTGACCTGGGCGATACCCGGTTCGCCAAACGTGATACGCGCATCGCGCGGGCCTTGTAGTATCAGCCCAGGCACGAAGGCCTTGCGCGTGCCCAGCTCGCTCACGGACGGGTCTTGCTTCCAGATCAGCATGCGCGAGCCGACGGGCACGGCAGCCAGTACACGCCCGCTGATGTCGTTCAGGCGTGGCGGACCAGGCTGCAAGGTCAGCTGGGCGTTCTTGCGGTGCTGGCGGTAGGGCGCCGACGGCGTGGGCACGTAGCCGATGGGCAGGGAAACGCATTGGGTCAGTACGGCTTCGACCGGCACGATGACTTTCTGGTCCATGGCGACTCTCCACGACAACACGACAAGCGACAGCTGGAAGTCAAATCATCTGCCCGCACGGCCCTGGCAGGTTTGATGCGGCGCAAGCGGATGTCGGAGAGGGCGGCTTTCCGGCTGTTATCATGCTGGCCGTGTCGTACCCGTTTTTAATAAAAGGATAGTTTGATGGCGGATATCAATATAGTTCAGCAGCATCAGCTGACAGCAGAAAAAGCCCGTGCAGCGGCGCAGCAAGTGGCTGACAAGCTGGCGCGGGAGTTTGATCTGGCGTGTGCATGGGATGGTGATGTGCTGCGCTTCGAGCGCAGTGGTGTCGACGGTGCGCTGACCCTGGGCAAAGAGCAGGCCCAGCTGACAATCAAGCTCGGTTTCATGCTCAGCGCCTTTGCTTCCACGATCGAAGGCAAGATCGCTGAAAAGATGCGCAAGGTGTTTACAGAGCAGGCTTGAGGCCTTGTCTGACGCCATGTTCAATGGTAAAGGCAGGTAGTTAATCAGCAGGCGGCTGGCCGTGCCATCCGCCCGTTTTAGTGAGGTTTTTACGGTTGACTGTGCGTTGCCGCACATTACTACCATGTTTCAATTTAGAAAGCCATTGGACTTTGCTGTCTTTTTGCGTTATACTTGACGCATATTTACAACAGCTTCATCGCATCATCTTCTGCTTCGCAGTACTTTTCCACTGACTTTTCATAGTCGTTTGGTTAATATTTCTTCGGGTTATAACACCCGCATCCGCTTAATCGTTTTTGACCGATTTTTTCGGTTAGATACATTTGGTGCCATGTATTTATGGCGCCAGCGTCGCTAAAAGTCCTGAACCACAGCCTCTTTTAGCACGCACTGGGCACCCCGGCATGGCTTATCCATATGCCGGTCACACGCGTGTCATCCCTGCCATCTGTCGCTCCCGTGCGCATTGCGCCGTTGCGTAGCCGACGGAGCAGGGTTTGCTGATACCTGGCGCAAGCTTGCATGCTTGCAAGGTGTCATTCCATTCGTCAAATCGAGGGAGAACCACAACGTGGCAAAACAAATCATTATCGACCATGTATTCAAGGTGTTCGGCGACCAGCCCGATACTGCACTGGAACTCGTCCACCAGGGCGCCAGCAAACAAGACATCCTGGCCAGGACCGGCTGTACCATCGGCGTGTTCGACGCCAGCTTTACGATTGAAGCAGGTGAGATTTTCGTCATCATGGGCCTGTCCGGTTCCGGCAAGTCCACGCTTGTTCGCATGCTGAACCGGCTGATCGAGCCGACGGCGGGCAAGATCCTGATCGACGGCAACGATATCAATACCTTGCCCGATTCCCAGTTGCGCGCGCTGCGCCGCAAGGACATCAGCATGGTGTTCCAGTCGTTCGCTTTGCTGCCGCAAATTACCGTACTCGACAATACCGCCTTCGGCATGGAACTGGCCGGGATGCCCAAGGCCGAGCGCCATGCGCTGGCCCAGCAGGCGCTGGAACAGGTGGGGCTGGCTGGCTACGGCGCCAGCTATCCCGACGAATTGTCGGGCGGCATGCAGCAGCGTGTGGGCCTGGCCCGCGCGCTCGCCTGCGATCCATCGATTTTGCTGATGGACGAAGCGTTTTCCGCCCTCGATCCCATCATCCGTACGGAAATGCAATCGGAACTGCTGCGTTTGCAGCAGATCAAGCGCCGCACCATCGTCTTCATTTCGCATGACCTCGATGAAGCGATGCGCATTGGCGACCGTGTTGCCATCATGAAAGATGGCCATGTGGTACAGGTGGGCACGCCCGAAGAAATCCTGCGCAAACCGGCCAACGATTATGTGCGCAACTTTGTGCGCGGTGTCGATGCGGCGGCGGTCTTCAAGGCCAGCGATATTGCCCGCAAGAGCCAGGTGGTGGTCTCCGAATCGCCGACCCGCGGTTCGCGCGCCGCGCTGACGATGCTGGAAGACCAGGACCGGGCCTATGCTTATGTGGTTTGTCCGCAGAAAAAATTCCTGGGCGTGGTGTCGGCCGATTCGCTGCGCGACGCGCTCGACGGCCACGTGGGACCGCTGGGCCTGCAGCATGCCTACCTGCCTGAAGTACAGACGATTAATGCCGATGAACCCGTAGCCGGCCTGTTTGGCCAGGTGGCACAACTGCCGTACGCCGTGCCTGTGGTGGCCAATGATGGCAGCTTCCGCGGCGCCATCAGCAAGACAACTTTGCTGAAGTTCCTCGACCGCGATACGCCAGCCATTGCCGAGCCACAATTACAGAAAGGACAAGCATGAATCCAGATAACGTTAGCGTAATCGAACCCGTCGTCGAACAAGCAAGCACTGCCGTTGTACACGCACCGCAAATCAACCCCTGGGCCATGACGCCGCCACCGGCCGGCAGCACTGCCTGGCTCGATGCTGCGACACCTGCCGTATCGCCAGAACATGTTTCCGGTTTCCATTTGACGCAAATTTTTGACGGTTCGCTGCCACTGGAAAGCTGGATCAATCAGGGCCTGGGTTGGGTGGTGACCCATTTCCGCCCGTTTTTCCAGGCCGTGCGCGCGCCGATCGACAGCACCTTGAACGGTGTGCAAGATGTGCTGATGGCAGTGCCATCGCTGAGCCTGATCGCCATTATCGGCCTGCTGGCCTGGCAATTTACCAGCCGCACCCTGGCCGTCGGCACCGTGCTGGCGCTGCTGGTAGTGTCGATGCTGGGTATCTGGCCGGAAGCCATGGTGACCTTGTCGCTGGTGCTGACCTCGCTCGCCTTCTGCCTGGCGATCGGTTTGCCGCTGGGTATTTTCCTCGCCAGCAGCGACCGCGCGCAAAATTTCCTGCGCCCGGTGCTGGACGCCATGCAGACTACGCCCGCCTTCGTGTATCTGGTGCCGGTGGTGATGCTGTTTGGTATCGGTAATGCGCCTGGCGTGATCGTCACGATTATCTTTGCCTTGCCGCCACTGGTGCGCCTGACCAACCTGGGTATCCGCCAGGTGCGTCCCGACCTGATCGAAGCGGCCCGCGCATATGGTGCCTCGCCGTGGCAATTGCTGACCCGCGTGCAATTTCCGCTGGCCATGCCATCGATTATGGCCGGTATTAACCAGTCGCTGATGCTGTCCTTGTCGATGGTGGTGATTGCTTCGATGATCGCCGTTGGTGGCCTGGGTCAAATGGTATTGCGCGGCATTGGCCGCCTGGACATGGGCCTGGCAACGGTGGGTGGCCTGGGCATCGTGCTGCTGGCCATTACGCTGGACCGCCTGACGCAAGCCATGGGCCAGCCACGCCGTGGCGTGCGCCACTGGTACCAGACGGGCCCAGCCGGTTTTGTGCTGCGCCTGGTGCGCGGCAACCCGGCCCGCCGTGAAGAACAAACTACGCAGCAAGCGACGCTTGCCAACGCACAATAAGAAAGGAACCGCATGCATCAAACTAAACATTTTAAAGAAACGCAAAAATCGCAACGCCGCTTCAAATGGATTTCGGCCCTGGCGCTGGCCGCCCTGGCCCTGACCACCAGCCTGGCCATGGCGCAGGCGCCAGCCAATGCCAGCTTGCCCGGCGCTGGCATCAAGGTGCAGCCGCTGCAAAGCTCGATCGCGGAAGAAACTTTCCAGACCATGCTGGTTGACCGCGCGCTGGAAAAGCTCGGCTACGATGTGCAGCCAATCAAGGAGGTGGAATATCCGACCGCGCATATCGCCATTGCCAATGGCGACGCGACCTTCATGGCCGTGCACTGGGATCCGATGCACAAGGATTTTTATAACAATGCGGGCGGCGACGCCAAGCTGTCGCGCACCGGGCAATATGCTGGCCCGGCCGCGCAAGGTTATCTGATCGACAAGGCGACTTCGGAAAAGTACAACATCACCAATATCGACCAGTTGCGCGACCCTAACCTGGCCAAGCTGTTCGACCATGACGGCGATGGCAAGGCTGACTTGACGGGCTGCAACCCTGGCTGGGGCTGCGAAGCGCTGATCGAGCACCATATGGATGCGTATAAATTGCGCGACACGGTCAAGCACGTGCAAGGTAGTTATGCGGCGCTGATCGCCGACACCCTGGGCCGTTACAAGCGTGGCGAACCGATCCTGTATTACACGTGGACCCCGTACTGGGTCAGTGGCGTGCTGGTGCCGGGGCGCGATGTGGTTTGGCTCAAGGTGCCGTTTTCCGCCAATCCGGACCATGTGAATACCCGCCTCGATGATGGCAGCGATTACGGTTTTGCCGTCAACACGGCCCGTATCGTGGCCAATAAAGCATGGGTAGAGAAAAACCCGGCGGCGGCCAAGCTGTTCGAGGTGATGCAATTGCCGGTGGCCGACATCAATGCGCAAAACGAGCGCATGCGCAGCGGCGAAAACACGCAGCAGGATATCGCACGGCACACGGATGGCTGGATCAAGTTCCACCAGAAAACGTTCGACGGCTGGATAGCCCAGGCGTTAGAGGCTGCGAAGAAATAACAGCTTCTTTAGCATCAGCATTGAGTGGCTACCGGGTCGGTAGCCACTTTTGCGTTTACAGGCTATTTTTGTGGTTTTTGGTGATTTTTTTACTGTTTTCAGCCTGTTTTTAGCCGTTTTACGCCAAAAAGTGAAAAACAGCCTGAAAAAGTGCTGATTCAGTACCTACTGTTTCGGTAGTCACTATGGTGGTTTTCTGCTGTTTTTGTGGTTTTTGGTGATTTTTTAGCCTTTTTTGGCCAATTCCAGGTGCAAAATGGGGAAAGGTTTGCCAAAAGGGTCCAATTCGGACCTGCTTTCCTCGATAAAACCCAAATGAAGGTAAAAACCGTGGCCTAAACCGTTGTGTTCGTTCACATCGACGGCCATTGCACCCAAAGATGCGATGGCAAACGTCACCAGGTGACGGCCAGCACCGTTGCCGCGCTGCTCGGGATGCACGAATAACATCTCGATTTTGTGTTTTTCGACGCATAAAAAGGCGTATACCTCATCACTGGTATCGCGCAATACGTGCAATAACTGTTCGCGCACGACGCGCTCCAGTTCGATGCGTACAAAGGGACTGAGGAAGTCGATATCGACGGGACTCAGGAAATCGTGGGTTGCGACGACGGCGCGATGCCAGACGTCGAACAGTCGTGGCAGATCGGTGGCTTGGGCGAGTGTGATGGTGTGCTGGTTCATACAACATACTAAAAAACCTGCCCAGGCGGTGCCGCCGGGACAGGTAAAACTGAGATCAGTCTTTCAAATCTTCGATCAGATCGATGTATTGTTGCTGCGCATCTTCTTTCGAGGTGCCAGCCAGGGCTGTCCATGCGTCAAACTTGGCGCGGTTGACGAAATCGGTCATGCCAGGGCGCTCGCCGGTGGCGTCGCCGCTGGAGGCTTGCTTGAACAGTGCGTAGATTTTCAGCAAGGTCATATTGTCCGGACGTTCGGACAAGGTCTTGGAATCGAGCTGCGCCTGTTCGAATTGCTCTTGTAGACTCATGGTATCTCCTGTGGGCTGGATGAATCGCTGTGATGTATCGTAGTGATATATGGCTGCGCAGGCCCGGCGGAGTGGCCACCGTGCGTGCCGCATGTTTGACATCATAGTGAAAAAAACGTGTCCTGCATTAGAGGGGACACTCAAAACAGCGCTTCCATGAAAAACGCCGCCTGCTGGCGGCGCTCGATACAGTCAACGCTTAGACGCCCAGCAGTTCGACGTCAAAAATCAGGGTTGCATTCGGTGGAATCACGCCGCCGGCGCCGCGCGTGCCGTAGCCCAGTGCCGATGGGATGATCAGCTGGCGGGTGCCGCCCACTTTCATGCCTTGCACGCCTTCGTCCCAGCCCTGGATGACGCGGCCGGCGCCCAGCGGGAATTCGAATGGATCGTTGCGGTCCTTGCTCGAATCGAATTTCGAACCGGCGCTGCCATCGTCGTTTTGCAGCCAGCCCGTGTAATGCACGACAACATTGTTGCCCGCCTGGGCTTCAGCGCCTTCGCCGATGACGGTGTCGATGTATTGCAGGCCGGAGGCCGTGGTGATGGTGGACATACTATTCCTTATGGTTCGGATAAAAGCTTCAGATTGTAGTGCAAGCGCCGCCAAAGCGCCAAGACAGGCCCTGGTACGCTAAATAACACGAACGGACGTGCTGCCCGGCCATCATTCGCACAGCAGGGGAATTTATTCAAAAAAAACAGTGTTTCCACGTAAAATAGCTGTTTTGTAATTAACAGTGACTCCTCATGCTCCGTCGCCTTTGCCGCCTGTCCGTACTGTGCCTGCTTTGCTTCCTGTCCACGGCGCAAGCCGAAGTCGTGGTGGTGCTCAATTCCCGTGACGCCACGGTGCAACTACTGGATCAAAAGACGTATGCATCGCTGTCGACCTTTTCCGTTGGCAAGGAGCCGCACCATTTGATGGAGACGCCGGATGGCAAGTCGCTGATCGTCGCCAGTGCTGTCGGCAATGAATTGATCTTCCTCGACCCCGTGTCGGGTCAGATCCAGCGCCGCATCGGCAATATCCTCGACCCTTACCAGATCGGTTTTTCGCCAGACCAGAAATGGTTCATCTCCAATTCCCTGCGCCTGGACCGTATCGACCTGTATCGCTATGACGGCACCAATCTGACCCTGGCCAAGCGTATTGCGCTGCCGAAAATGCCCAGCCATATGGCATTTACGGAAGACAGTACCATGGCCTTTATTACGCAACAGGGCAGCAACCAGGTCAGCGCCATCGACCTGGCCACGCAAACGGTGAAATGGACCATGCCCGTCGGCCCCGCGCCGGCCGGCATTACGGTGACGCCGGACGGCAAGTATCTGCTGGTCGGCATCATGGGCAGCGATTATGTGGAAGTGATCGACTGGCGCGCGCAAAAAAGCATCAAGCGCATCAAGGCCGGCGCCGGCGCGCATAATTTCCGTGCACTCGGTGACCGGCGCATGACGTTTGTGTCGAACCGCGTGTCGAACACCATCAATATCATCGACCAGACCACCCTGGAAAACGTGGGCACCATCAATGTGCCGGGCGGCCCCGATTGCATGGAAATCACGCCCGATGGCAAGACCATGTGGGTAACCCTGCGCTGGATCAAGAAAGTGGCCGTGATCGATATTCCCAGCCGCAAGGTGATCAAGCTGATTCCCGTGGGCCGCTCGCCGCACGGCGTGTATTTCTCGCGCCATTCGCCGCGTATGTAAGTAGGCAGTCCGTCAGCATGCGCTCCCTTTCCTTCGTCTCGCTGGCGCTGGCGTTGACCAGCCTGCCGGCACAAGCGGCCGCGCCGGTCTGCAAGGGCACGATTTACCTGACCTTCGACACTGGCAGCCAGTCGCAAGCCCAGTTGATTGCCGACGTGCTCAACAAGTACCATGTCAAAGCCACTTTTTTCCTGGCCAATGAAAAAACCACGCGCGGAGATTATTCGCTCGATCCCAGCTGGGCGCCGTACTGGCAAGCCCGCGTAGCCGAAGGCCATGCATTTGGCACGCATACGTTTGACCACGTGTACTGGAAAAAGGATCTGCCCAATGGCTTGATCCAGGTCAAGCCCCAGTTTGGCAAGGATGGCGGCAAGCTGGCATCCATCACGCCAGAACAGTTTTGTACAGAGTTGCGCCGTGTCGATACACGGTTCAAGGAATTGACCGGGCGTCCGCTCGATCCGTTCTGGCGCGCGCCTGGCGGTTATACTTCGCCCCGCACTTTGGCTGCGGGTAATACTTGCGGCTATCGCCACGCGGGCTGGGCGCCAGCCGGTTATTCGGGAGATGAACTGCCCAGTGACAAGTATCCGAACGCCATGCTGCTGAAAAAAGCCCTGGCGAACTTGCGCAGCGGCGATATTTTTATTGCCCACATGGGTATCTGGTCGCGCAAGGATGCGTGGGCGCCCGCCAACCTCGATGCCCTGGTCACGGGCTTGCAAGACCGGGGTTTTTGCTTCGCCACCCTGCGTGAACACCCTGACTATGTAAAAAAGAAAGATTAGCCATGATAGATGCCTTGCTTGCTCCCATCGTTGCCGCGGTGGTCGATACCTTTGGACAAGCGCAAGGCTGGCTATTCCAGCATGTCGTCAATCCTGTCGTGTATCACTTGGGCTTTGGCGAATTTACCGAGGAAGCATTCGAAGGCACGGAGTGGTTGTTGATCGGCATCTGCGAGTTGCTACTGCTATTCCTGGTGCTGCGGCCGATGGAAG
Source organism: Janthinobacterium silvisoli (assembly GCF_014200725.1). Lineage (GTDB taxonomy): Bacteria > Pseudomonadota > Gammaproteobacteria > Burkholderiales > Burkholderiaceae_D > Janthinobacterium. Next base: position 480,715 of record NZ_JACHCL010000003.1, on the reverse strand, counting down.
CCTTGATCCCCGCGCAAAAAATCACCGATCCGCGTGCGCGCTGGAACGATTTTATCTATACCGTGCTGCACCGTATCGGCCTGTTTTCCGTGCTGATTTTCTTCACGCTCGATCCGCTGATGGATAGCCTGGCTGGCGCCTTGCGCTTCGACAATGTACGTCCGCTGCATCTGGAAACGCTGCTGCCTGGCATCAGTCCGCTCGCCAGCTTCCTGATTTATTTTGTTCTGCTGGACTTTGTCGACTATTGCTACCACCGCGCTTCCCACCATTTCGGCTGGTGGTGGGGCTTGCACAGCTTGCACCACAGCCAGCAAAACCTGAATCTGTGGAGTGATAACCGCAACCACTTGCTCGACGACTTGCTGCGCGATGTGGTGATGGCTGTGATCGCCCTGGGCATCGGCGTGCCGCCTGGCCAATATATCTTGCTGGTATCGATTTCGCGCATTTTGCAAAGCTTGCAGCACTCCAATGTAAGGATGCACTTCGGCCGCATTGGCGAGCGCTTGCTGGTATCGCCCCGTTTTCACCGCACCCACCATGCGATTGGAATAGGACATGAATCGAAGGGCAAAGGCAGCATGGGCGGCTGCAACTTTGGCGTCGTCCTGCCAATTTGGGATATGCTGCTGGGCACCGCCAATTTCTCCACCGACTATGCACGTACGGGGGTGCGCGACCAGCTGGCCCGCATCGACCGCAATGGCATCGGCCGGCCGGGGCGCAACTATGGACGCGGCTTCTGGCAACAACAATGGCTGGGCCTACGCCGCATGGTGGAATTTGCAAGAAAAAAAGGACGTTCTTGATGCGCAATGTATTTAATTCCTATGGCCGCGCTTTTCTGTCTCAGCTGCACGGCAAGATGCTGCTGCTGAGCGTGTTGCCATTCCTGCTGTCGCTGGTATTGTGGGGCGCATTGTTGTGGGTGGGGCTGCAACCGCTGATCGACAACTTGCACGCCTTGTTTACCGACCATGATTTCTTCCATGCCAGTGGCCAGATACTGGCCATGGTGGGTCTGGGCATGCTGAAAACCGTGGTCGTGCCCCTGATCGCCATGTTTTTATTGTTGCCGCTGATGATATTGACGGCGTTGATCTTCATGGGCTTGTTCGCCATGCCGGTGATTTCGCGCCATGTGGGCGGCCGGCATTTTCCGCAACTGGAAAAAAAGCATGGTGGCAGCCTGCTGGGCAGTGTGGGCACGGCCCTGGCCACTTTTGTGATTTTTATCCTGGCGTGGCTGGTCTTGCTGCCCCTGTATGTGTTTCCGCCGGCCGCCCTGGTGGCGCAGGCTGTGCTGTGGGGCTGGCTCACTTACCGCGTGATGGCGTATGACGCGCTGGCCGATTACGCTACTACCGAAGAGCGGCAGGCTGTCACGCGCGCGCGGCGCTGGCCGCTGCTGGCGATTGGCATGGTCTCGGGCGCGGCTGGTTCCGTACCGGGCTTGCTATGGATGGGCGGTGTGATGTCGGTGGTGTTTTTCCCCTTTATCGCGGCGTTCGCGATCTGGCTGTATGTGCTGATCTTTATTTTTACAGGCCTGTGGTTCCAGTATTACTGCCTGGAAGCGCTGTCGGCCCTGCGTGGTCTGCGCGGCATGCGGGATGTGGCGCCGGCCGACCTCTGATCTGAATTTACAGAACTTAATTTATAGAACTTAGTTTACAAAATTTAAGGAAGTTTCATGGCTATCGGACTGATCATCATCGGCGACGAAATTCTGTCAGGCAAGCGGACGGACCAGCATTTCCCGAAAGTAGTGAGCATGCTCAAGGCGCGCGGCTTGCATTTGAACTGGGCGGAGTATGTGGGCGACGAGCCCGAGCGCATCGTTGCCTTGCTCAAGCGCACCTTCGCCAGCGGCGATATCGTGTTCTGTTTTGGTGGTATCGGCGCCACGCCGGACGACCATACGCGCCAGGCCGCCGCCGACGCGCTGGGCTTGCCGCTGGTGTTGCATCCGCAGGGCAAGCTCAATATCGAGCAGCGCATCACGGAAATGGGCCTGGAGGCGGGTGTGCCGGCCGATTTGAATTCGCCGGAAAACCTGCACCGTCTGAAAATGGCCGAATTCGTGCAGGGCGCGGACCTGATTCCGAATCCCTACAACAAGATCGCCGGTTTTGCCGTGCGCGAGCATTACTTTGTACCGGGCTTTCCCGTCATGTCCTGGCCGATGATCGAATGGGTGCTCGATACCCATTACGCGCATTTGTTCAACCAGGTGGCGCATGCGGAACACGCCTTGCTGGTGTATGAAACGGCCGAATCGTTGCTGACGCCGCTGATGGTGCGGCTGGAAGCGCAATATCCGCTGATCAAGGTGTTCAGCTTGCCCAGCGTGGGCGATGCCGTCACCCGCCGCCATATCGAACTGGGCGTAAAAGGCGAGCCGGCACAGGCCGCCGCCGCCTACACCGAGATGTGTGCCGAGCTCGACAGCATGCACGCCGAATACGTCAAAATCTGACTTTCCGCCAGTCCCGCGCCGGCAGTTTGCTGCCCGGCGCGTAGCCCGCTTTGCGCTCCGTCAACGCTACTTTCCAAGGCGCGCGACCCCAGACGTTGTTTTTTTGCGAAAATCTGCACAGAAGCATGATTTTTGTGTGCGCTCGACCGTCGTTTTCGCGCCGATGTGGTGCAATGGTAAGTAGGGCTTCTTGAAAGAAAAATCAGACTTGTCCTGCAGCGCCTGCGTGCTTTACTGCTTGGCTGACTCTGAAATAGTTCGTTTGAATCACCGGTCTGGACATCATGTTGAGCAAGTTTAGTTTCCTCCGGCCCCATTGGGCCGCCGCACCTTGCACCGCCTTTGCCACTGCTGTTGCCGAGGGCATACCGGACGCCGTCCACACCCCACTTTTCTCGTGCATCCCATGAAAGACACTGGCGTACACCTGGCCCATGCCCAAGCGCGGCCAAATTCCGAACCCGAATCCGGGCCTGATGCGCCACCGCCTGCCGGTCCGCAAAAGCGGCGCCGCTCGAGGATCTGGCCGATCTTCCTGATCCTGCTGCTGGCGCTGATCGCCGGCGTGGCCTGGTTCGTGCTGCGCGAAGTGCGCACCTCGGCCCTGCAGGCGGAGTTCTTCAATCGCCTCAGCCGTCAACTGACGTACAAGGTTGAAGCGGGCCCCGCACCTGAGGGCACCGTACGTTATCCGCAGCATGGCCCCTACGATGAGCGTCTCGGCTATGCCAGCCTGCCCGACTACCTCAGCAAATTGAATGCGCGCGACTACGCCGTCACGGCGCAGGCGCGCATGTCGGCCAAGATGGTGCAACTGGCCGATATGGGCGTCTTTGCCACCTATCACGAGAAAAACCGGGCTGGCTTGACCATTCTCGATTGCCGCGCCCAGCCTTTGTTTGCCGCCAGTTATCCGGAACGCATGTTCAATGGTTTTGACGAAGCGCCGCCCGCGCTGGTGCAAAGCCTGCTGTTCATTGAAAACCGCGAATTGCTCGATCCCGGCACGCCGCAGCGTAATCCCGCCGTCGAGTGGGACCGCCTGAGCAAGGCGATTCTCGACAAGGCGCTGAATCTGTTTGGCGGCCATCGCGGTGGCGGCGGCAGTACCCTGGCCACGCAGATCGAGAAATACCGCCATTCCGAGGATGGCCGCACCAGCTCGATGAAAGACAAACTGTTCCAGATGATGTCGGCCAGCCTGCGTTCTTACCAGGACGGCGAGAACACGGTGGCGGCGCGTCGCAAGATCGTCGTCAACTACCTCAATACGGTGCCGCTATCGGCAAAAAGTGGTTTTGGTGAAGTCAATGGCATTGGCGACGGCATGTGGGTCTGGTATGGCCGCCCGTTCGACGAGGTGAAAACCTTGCTCAACGGCAAGCTCGATCAGCCGGGCAGTGCGCTGGCCTACAAGGAAGCGCTGAGTTTGCTGATCGCCCAGCGCCGACCTTCGCATTATCTGGTGGCCGGTGGCGCCGACCTGGAAGCGTTGACCAACAGCCATTTGCGCTTGCTGGCGCAGGCAGGTGTGATTTCGCCGCAACTGCGCGACGCCGCCATTGCCCAGCCGCTGCACCCGTCGATGGCCAGCGGCGTGCAGTCCGAAGCGGCCACTTCGTTTGTCACGCGCAAGGCCTCGAACGCCGTGCGCAATCACCTGGCCAGCATGTTGGGCGATCCGCGCCTGTATAACCTGGACCGTCTGGACTTGAACGTGGTCAGTACGCTTGATGCGCAAGCGCAAAATGCCGTCACCAAAGTGCTGCGCGAGTTGCGCGACCCGGAAGCGGCGAAAGCGGCTGGCCTGACGGGCAAGGGTATGCTGGGCAATGGCGATCCGGCCAATGTGGTCTACAGCTTTACCTTGCTGCAAAAAGGCGACAAGGCCAACTTGCTGCGCGTGCAGACTGATAACTATGACCAGCCGCTTGACATCAATGAAGGCGCGAAGCTGGACCTCGGTTCCACCGCCAAGCTGCGCACCCTGGTCACGTATCTGGACATCATGGACCAGTTGCAGCAGCGCTACAGCGGCATGAGCGCCGCCGAGCTGAACAAGGTCGCCGTCGATCCAAAAGACTTGCTGTCGCAATGGGCGATTGCCTACTTCAAACCCTTGCCGCTGGGCGAGGCGCGCAACTTGCCAGCCATGCTGGCCGCCGCCATGGAGCGCAAGTATTCTGGCAGCCCCAACGAAGGCTTTTTCACGGGCGGCGGTTTGCATCATTTCGGCAACTTCTCTAAGCTCGACGACAGCCGTATCCTGACGGTGCAGCAAGCGTTGCGCCAGTCGACCAATCTGGTGTTCGTGCGCCTGATGCGCGACGTGGCCCGCTACTACATGTTCTCGCGTCCCGATTCCTCGGCCTCGCTGCTGGCCGACGCCGACGATCCGCGCCGCGCCCAATACCTGAGTCGTTTTGCCGACAAGGAAGGGCGCGAATTCCTGCACCGCTTCTATCAGAAGTACCGTGGCAAGAGTGTCGATGAGCAAGAGAAAGTCTTGCTGGCCAGCATACGTCCGACGCCAGTGCGTCTGGCCAATATTTACCGCACCATCAATCCGCAAGGCACGCTGGCAGAGTTCAGCGATTTCCTCGGCGCCAACCTGCCATCGCAAAATGAAGTGCCGCCCGAGCGCGTGGCCAAGATGTACCAGCAATATGCGATGGAAAACTGGTCGCTGGCCGACCGTGGTTACCTGGCCAATGTGCATCCGCTGGAACTGTGGATGGTGGCCTATTTGCGCCAGCATGAAGGTTCGACCCTGGCGCAGATGGTGGCGGCCAGCGAGAAGGAGCGCCAGCAAGTGTACAAATGGCTGTTCAATACGCACCGCAAGCATGCGCAGGACCGACGCATCGCCAACTTGCTGGAAGTCGAAGGTTTCCTGGAAATTCACCGCCAGTGGAAAAAGATGGGGTATCCATTCGATTCCCTGGTGCCATCGTACGCCACCACCCTGGGCGCTTCGGCAGACCGGCCGGCAGCGCTGGCCGAGTTGATGGGTATCATCATCAACGACGGCGTGCGCAAACCGAGCGTGCGCATCGATTCCATGCATTTTGCGGCCGATACGCCGTACGACACGCTGGTCAAGCGCGACGCCAAGGCGAAGGCAGAGCAAGTGCTGTCGCCGGACGTGGCGCGTGCCGTGGCCAAGGCGATCCGCGAAGTAGTGTCGGACGGCACGGCCAAGCGGGCGAAAACTGCGTTTATCGGCACCGATGGCCAGCCTATTCCGATGGGCGGCAAGACGGGCACCGGCGACCAGCGTTTCGATGTGTATGGCGCAGGCGGCCGCCTGATCGAGTCGCGTTATGTGAACCGCTCGGCGACGTTTGTGTTCAATATCGGCGAGCGTTTCTATGGCAGCATGACGGCCTATGTGCGGGGACCGGAATCGAAGAACTATGACTTCACCAGCGCCTTGCCGGTGCAATTGCTGGTCTCGCTGGCGCCCAGTTTGATGCCGCTGATCGAGCCGCCGGCCCAGAAGGATGCAGTACTCAAGCAGTGCGGTAATTGATTAGCCGTTGAATGCGGCTGTTTTTCCGGCCAGCCGCGCACCGTAGGCGGCAATCGCCGGATACCCGGGGCGCTGCATGGGCGCCTTCAGCCAGCGCTTGACGGACAGGCCCAGCACGATGTCGGCGAGTGTGAACTGCTCGCCGCACACATGGGAGCCCGTTTGCTGTAGCTGCTGTTCCAGGACACCCATCATCCTGTTCCAGCCCGCGATGCCAGCCGCCAGTTGTGCGGGATCCTGGTGCGAGGGGCTGTTGCGCACCAAAGACATAAAGGCGTAGCGCCAGCTGTTGTTCAGGTCGCCCATCTGCCAATCCATCCATTTTTCCACTTCCGCCCGGGCGCGGGGATGGCTGGGTAGCAAGTCGTCGCGGCCGGTTTTGGCGCACAGGTAGCGGCAGATGGTGTTCGATTCCCACAGCACCAGCTCATCATCGATCAGCACGGGTACCATGGCGTTGGGATTGAGGCGCAGGAAGGCCGGGTCGTCGGTGGCACGAAAACCCGCACCCCAGTCTTCGCGCTCGAAAGGCAGATTGAGCTCGTCGCAAGTCCAGATGACTTTGTGGACATTGATCGAGGCGGCTTTTCCAAGAATTTTCAACATGCGCGGCTCCGTGATAGGTGGTTTTTTATGCCACTCTAGCGCAAGCAAGGGTGCTGTGCATGCGAAAGTGCCTTGCATAGTTGAGTTTTTCTTGGCATCGTAGCCGCCATGAAACCTATGCGCGACCAGATGTCCAAAATCCTCACCTTCAGCCGTTTTTCCGTGCGTGATTTCCTCGCCACGGCTGGCCCCACCTTGCTGCTGATCGCCGCCGTCTGCGCGTTGGCGTACTGGCTGGTCGATCCGGCGCCGCCGCGCCAGGTGACCTTGTCGACCGGACAGGAAAACAGCGCCTATGAAGAATTCGGCAAGAAATACGCGGCCGCGCTGGCGAAGCACGGCATCAAGGTGACCTTGAAGCCATCGCTGGGTTCGCAGGAAAACCTGCAGCGCTTAAATAGTGGCAGCACCGATATCGCCTTCGTGCAAAGCGGTTCGACCGAACACGCCGAGGCGGAACGGCATGGCTTGATTTCACTGGGCAGCTTGTTTACGGAACCTGTATGGCTGTTCATGCGCGAAGACAAGGCCGTGACGGAACTGACGCAATTGAAGGGTTTGAAGATCAACCTGGGGCCGGAGGGTACGGGCGTACCCAGCCTGTTTCGCCAGTTGCTATCGGTCAATGGTGTCGAAGCCAATGAGTTGACCGTCAGCGACTTGCAAAACACGCCGGCCACGGTGGAGTTGCTGGAAGGGCGCATCGATGGGCTGGTGTTCAGTTCGGCGCCGGAAGCGCCGCTGATCCAGATGTTGCTGCAAACGCCGGGCATCAAGCTGTTCGATTTTTCCCAGGCAGAAGCGTACACGCGGCGTTTGCCTTTCCTGACCCATGTGGTGCTGCCGCGCGGCATCGTCGATCTGGGCCGCGACTTGCCGCCGCAGGATTATCAATTGATCGCACCGACGGCCACTTTGGTGGCGCGCGAAGACTTGCATCCAGCCCTGATCGACCTGTTCGTGCAGGCCGCGGCCGGTATCCATGGCGGCACGGGCTGGTTCCAGCAACAGGGGCAATTCCCCTCGGCCCGCTACACGGAAATTCCCGTGGCGCCGGAAGCCTTGAAATTCTACAAGGATGGCGCTCCGGTGCTGCAGCGTTACATGAGCTTTTGGCTGGCCAATTTCTTTGACCGCATGTGGGTGCTGGTGGTGGCGCTGGGCGCCTTGATCCTGCCGCTGTCGCGGGTCGTGCCGCCGCTGTATGTGTGGCGCATCCGTTCGCGCGTGTATCGCTGGTATGGCCAGTTGCGCACGGTGGAACAGGCGCTGGAAGACGTGCCGGAAGAGCGGCGTGCGCAAGTGTATGCGGAGCAATTGAAGCGGCTGGACCAGATCGAAGACATGGTCAACCAGATTTCAATTCCTTTGTCATTTGCCGATGGCTTGTATGGCTTGCGCAGCCATATCAATTTCGTGCGCAAGCGCATTCTGACTTTGATGGGCGAATCGCCTGTGGCCGAGCTGGACGCCCTGGCTTAACTTTTACACCAGGGTAATTGACAGCTTGCGTCCTACCAGCGCGGCGGCCCGCTCCAGGGTGGACAGGGTCACGTCGCTGTGCGGATCGAGCAGGCGGTCGAGTTGCGAGCGGCTTGTCTGCAGCATGGCGGCCATGCGTGTTTTTGACAGCGATTGCTGTTCCATCGCCTGTGTCAGTTGCCAGACGATTACTTCCTTGACGGCCTGGGTTTGGGTTTGCTCGAAGATGCCTTCTTCTTTCAGGAAGTCGTCGAGACTGCTGCCGATATGGCTGTTTGTCGTTTCCATCACAGTTCCTTTAAACGTTTCCGGGCCAGTGCCAGATCGTCGTCTGGGGTAGTGCGGGTTTTCTTGATAAAGCCATGCAGCGCCACCAGGCAAGCGCCATGTTGGCAAATCAGTACGCGGGCGATACGGTTGCCGGGCAGGCTGCTGCGTATTTCGGACAAACCCTGCCCCAGGTGGCGGCACAGCGGCATGCCCACGGGCCAACGCCATTGCGCGTGCATCAAGTCTTGCCCGATGGCGTGGCGTTCGTCGGCAGGCAGCGCTTTGAGCCAGTCCCGTACGGGTTCGCCGCCATTGCCATTGGCATAAAACAGCAGATTAATCTGCCGTAAGTCGGAAGCATCCATGGCGCACCCCTATGTTGTACTATATAAGGTACTTACTCGCAAGGAGAATTTGCGCCGCTATTCAAAAAGCGGCCATGGATTGTTGTAAACGATGTCAGGCGGGGGCGGGGTCCGCCAGATCAAACACGGTGCAGTTAAATTTCAGGTCAGGCGCCCAGCCACGGCAGGCCGGCCTTGCACCAGCCACCTACTTGCTTGCGGTGGCCGTCTGCATCCTTGTCGCCTTCGAAACCTTCGAGGATGTCGTAGCAGTTTGTATAGCCGTTTTCTGTCGCCAGCTTGGCCGCGTGGCGCGAGCGCACGCCGGAGCGGCACAGGAACAGCAGCACCTCATCCTTGCCGGCGCAGCTGGCCAGCTGTGCCAGGAAGTCGGGATTGGGCACGCCGCCAGGATAGGTGGCCCATTGCACCGCACCATGCTGGGTATCGGCGATGTCGGTCCGCCCTACCCAGTCGCGCTCGGCATTGGTGCGCACGTCGACCAGCTTGACGGCGGCATCGACTTGCAGCAATGCATATGCTTCCTCTGGCGTGACGGCGCCCGCGTAGGGCATCCCCTCATTGGCGCGGCTGCGGGCAGTGTTCAGGATATCGGCGGCGGTAGTCATGGCGTCCTCGATGAAAGTGGAAAGGTGTGAACGATTATAGTGCGCCATCGATGGCATGCAACGGTGAAAAGCAGATGCACCAGAATGGTACATCAGTGGGTTTTTCTGATGAAATGCACGATAATGGTGCGTTATTTGATTTTCGCACTTGCATAGTGCATTTTTGATGCATCGCAGATGCGACTCAAAAAAATCGCAGGATGGACAATTCCACTGTGATTTCAGCGCCTTGCCGCTGCCGGCCGGGGCCCATCAGAGGCTGGCATGGAATCTGCTATGATCCTTGTTGAGTTTTGGTGGCACGCAATGTTTGCTTCGCTTCATCAGCCCAGACGCACTTGGTCGGCTCACCCCACATTCATTTAGGAGATACGCATGGCAATGACAGCCGCAGAAGTCTTGAAGATGGTAGAAGAAAACGAAGTCAAATTCGTTGATTTCCGCTTTGCCGACACCCGTGGTAAAGAGCAGCACGTGACGGTTCCCGTGTCGCACTTCGATATGGACAAATTCGAATCGGGCCATGCCTTCGACGGTTCCTCGATCGCTGGCTGGAAGGGTATTGAAGCATCCGACATGATCTTGCTGCCGGATCCAAACACCGCCAATATCGACCCATTCATGGAAGAAACGACGCTGTTCATGCAGTGCGACGTGATTGAGCCGTCGGACGGCAAGGGCTACGACCGCGACCCGCGCTCGATCGCGAAACGCGCTGAAGCCTACCTGAAATCGTCGGGCATCGGCGATACCGCCTACTTTGGCCCTGAGCCAGAATTCTTTATCTTCGACAACGTACGCTGGAAAATCGACATGTCGGGCTGCTTCGTCAAGATCGGTTCGGACGAAGGTTCCTGGTCGACCGGCAAGGACATCGAAGGCGGCAACAGCGGCCACCGTCCTACGGTCAAAGGCGGTTATTTCCCAGTGCCACCAGTAGACAGCTTCCAGGACATGCGTTCGGAAATGTGTCTGATCCTGGAATCGCTGGGCATTCCAGTCGAAGTGCACCACCACGAAGTTGCTGGCGCTGGCCAGAATGAAATCGGCACCAAGTTCTCGACCCTGGTCGAGCGCGCCGACTGGACGCAAAACCTGAAATACGTGGTCTGGAACGTGGCGCACAGCTATGGCAAGACCGCTACCTTCATGCCAAAACCTATCGTTGGCGACAATGGTTCGGGCATGCACGTGCACCAATCCGTATGGAAAGATGGCAAAAACCTGTTCGCTGGCGACGGCTATGCCGGCCTGTCCGATTTCGCCCTGTATTACATCGGCGGCATCATCAAGCATGCCAAGGCACTGAACGCGATCACCAACCCGGGCACCAACTCGTACAAGCGCCTGGTGCCAGGCTATGAAGCTCCAGTGAAACTGGCTTACTCGGCGAAAAACCGTTCCGCTTCGATCCGTATTCCACACGTTGCCAATCCAAAAGGCCGTCGTGTGGAAGCACGTTTCCCGGATCCACTGGCTAACCCATACCTGTGCTTCGCAGCACTGCTGATGGCCGGCCTGGACGGCGTTGCCAACAAGATCCATCCAGGCGAAGCAGCCTCGAAAGATCTGTACCATCTGCCGCCTGAGGAAGATGCACTGATCCCTACCGTCTGCGCTTCGCTGGAAGAGGCACTGGACGCACTGAATAAAGACCGCGAGTTCCTGACCCGTGGCGGCGTATTCAGCGATTCCATGATCGACGCTTACATCGAATTGAAAATGCAAGACGTGCAGCGCATGCGCATGACCACGCATCCTGCCGAATTCGATATGTACTATTCGCTGTAATGGCGGCTTGCCGGTACGCCGGTAGGGTATAAAAAACGCGGGGTGAGGCGATGGTCTTCCCCGCGTTTTTTCATTAGCGGGCCAGTGCGATGTTGTATAGTCAGTCCAGGACCGATGGACCGGGACCGCGCGAGCGCGATGAGAGCTGACAGGAGTAAAGATTGACGAAGCAAGGCAGAATGGCTTGGGCCGCAGTGTTGCTCTGCATGGCAGCGCCGGCCCAGGCGCAGATTTTCATGTGCACCGATGCGCAAGGCCACAAGGAATTGACCGATGTGCGGCGTAATCCCGCTTGCAAGCTGCTCGACTTGCCTGGCGCCATCACGGAGCCGCCACGCAAGACGGGGCCGCTGGCGGGCTCGGCCAAACCAGCGGTACAGGCGGCTGGCAGCGTGGCGCCAGCACCCGGCGCCTTTCCCCGCGTCGATGGCGCCGAACAGCGTGCACGCGACCTGGACCGGCGCCAGATCTTGCAGGATGAATTGCGCAGCGAAGAACAGAAGCTGGCGGCGCAGCGCCAGGAAATGAATGAAGGCCAGCCCGAACGCCAGGGCAATGAGCGCAACTATGCCAAGTATCAGGAACGGGTGGCGCAAATGAAAGACAATATCAACCGGACGCAGCAAAACGTCGAAGCGCTGAAACGCGAGATCGCCAATATCCGATGACGACAGAACCCCACTCCAGCCGTCCCAGCCACCTGGCCGGCCTTGATTTGCTGGCTTCGGCCGTGATCGTGCTCGACGCCGATGGCCGCATCAGCTACGCCAACGCGGCGGCAGAAAACCTGCTGGAAAGCTCCTTGAAAGCGCTATCGCGGCAAAAGCTGACGGCGCTGTTCCTCAATTCCGATGAGCTGGCCAGTATATGCGCGCAGGCGCTCGAGCATAAATTTTCCGACTTGCGCCAGGACTTGAACCTGGAGCGCCTGGGACGCGAACCATTGCGCGTGCACAGCATCATCAGCGCGCTCGATGGTCCGGACGACAGCATCCTGATCGAGCTGCGCGAAAACGTGCAGCAGCTCAAACTGGACCGCGAGGAACGTATCCTCGACCAGAGCCAGGTCAACAAGGAACTGATTCGCAACCTGGCGCATGAAATCAAGAACCCGCTGGGCGGCATCCGCGGCGCGGCGCAGTTGCTGGAAATGGAATTGCCGGCGCTGTACCTGAGCGAGCTGCGCGAATATACCCAGGTCATCATCAAGGAAGCAGACCGTTTGCAAACGCTGGTCGACCGCCTGCTGGCGCCGCACCGGCGGCCGCATATCGTGGGCGACGTGAATATCCATGAAGTGTGCGAAAGGGTGCGCAGCCTGATCCTGGCCGAGTTTCCCACTGGCCTGACCATCTTGCGCGACTACGACGCCTCGATCCCCGAGTTTCGCGGCGACAAGGAGCAATTGATACAGACCGTGCTTAATATCGCCCATAACGCGGCGCAAGCCTTGTGCGAACGCATCGAAGCGGGCGATGCCGAACTGATTTTCAAGACCCGGGTAGCGCGCCAGGTGACCCTGGCCAAGGTTCGCTACGGGCTGGCATTAGACTTGCATATCATTGACAATGGACCGGGCATCGCGCCCCAGATCCGTGACCGCATTTTCTATCCGCTGGTGTCGGGACGGGAAGGTGGCAGCGGCCTGGGGCTGACTTTGGCGCAAACCTTCGTGCAACAGCACCTGGGCGTGATCGAGTGCGAAAGCCGGCCTGGATACACCGATTTCAGGATCGTTTTACCTTTGCCATAAGCGGGGGAGTATCCCACCCATGAAATCCATTGCGGGACGCACACACTAATGAAGCCAATCTGGATAGTCGACGACGACGAATCAATCCGCTGGGTACTGGAAAAAGCCCTGGCGCGGGAAAACCTCGCCACCAAGAGTTTTGCCAATGCGCGCGATGCCATCACCGCGCTGGAATTTGACACGCCGCAAGTGCTCGTGTCCGATATCCGCATGCCGGGCGCATCCGGGCTGGAACTATTGCAAACGGTCAAGGCCCGCTTTCCGGGCTTGCCGGTGATTATCATCACGGCCTTTTCCGACCTCGATTCGGCCGTCGCCGCCTTCCAGGGCGGGGCCTTCGAATATCTGGCCAAGCCGTTTGATATCGACAAGGCAGTGGAATTGATACGCCGCGCGCTCGATGAAAGCCTGCGCGAGACCAGCGTCGAGTCGGGTCCCTCGGAAACCCCGGAAATCCTGGGCCAGGCGCCCGCCATGCAGGAAGTGTTTCGCGCCATCGGCCGCTTGTCGCAATCGAATGTGACGGTGCTGATCACGGGTGAATCGGGTTCCGGCAAGGAATTGGTGGCACGCGCGCTGCACAAGCACAGCCCCCGTGCCGCACAACCGTTCATCGCCCTCAATACGGCCGCCATCCCCAAGGATTTGCTGGAATCGGAGTTGTTTGGCCATGAACGCGGCGCCTTTACGGGCGCGCAAACCACGCGCCGGGGTCGCTTTGAACAGGCTGAAAACGGCACTTTGTTTTTAGACGAAATCGGCGACATGCCGTTCGATTTGCAGACGCGGCTGTTGCGCGTGCTGTCCGACGGGCATTTTTACCGTGTCGGCGGACATCAGCCCATGAAGGCGAACGTGCGCGTGATTACGGCCACCCATCAAAACCTGGAACAGCGCGTGCGCGATGGCCTGTTCCGGGAAGACTTGTATCACCGCCTGAACGTGATCCGCTTGCGCGTGCCCAGTTTGAGGGAGCGGCGCGAAGATATCCCCATTTTGGTGCGTCATTTCCTGGTGCAGAGTGCGCGCCAGCTAGGTGTCGAAGCGAAACGCATGAGCGAGTCCACCATGCAATTTTTAAGCGGCCTCGATTTGCCGGGCAATGTGCGCCAACTGGAAAACCTGTGCAACTGGATTACCGTGATGGCGCCAGGCCAGACGGTAGAAGTGAAGGACTTGCCACTCGACTTGACGCAAGGCAAGGGGGACGGCGTGGCGCCGTCCGTCGCTGGCGAGCCGGCCGCAGCACCTGCGCAGGGGCATACTCAGGGTGGCCAGGTGTTCGACGTGGCCACACCGGCCAATGGCGCGCCGCCAGGCTGGATTGGTTTGCTGGAATTGCAGGCCGCCGGCATGCTGGGTGCGGGGCAGCAGGAAGTCATGGCCGTGCTGGGCCGCCAGTTTGAATCGGCGCTGATCAAGACGGCGCTCAAGCATACGCATGGGCGCAAGAATGACGCCGCCGTGCGCCTGGGCATAGGCCGCAACACCATCACGCGCAAGATATCGGAACTGGGCATCGACGGCGCCAAGGACGACTGACGCTGTTCCCGGACGGGGCGTTCGCTCCGTCCATTTCCCTGCTATTGCTCTCTACAAGGCACAACAATTTCCCACGATAAGGTAAGCTGGCGCTTGCCGGGCTGTTTCGTCCGGCCTGTCCTTACTCATGAATTGTGAAACTGTATGCTGATTAACTGTGTAGCCTATCAGGATGGCAAAAAACTGGCCGATTTGCCGATTGCGGACATCAGCGATTACGTCGAGCGGCCCGATTGCTTCGTCTGGGTCGCCCTGCGCGACGCCACGCCCGATGAACTCGGTGAGATGCGCCACGAGTTCAACTTGCACGAGCTGGCCGTGGAAGATGCGCAGCGGGGTCACCAGCGTCCCAAGATCGAGGAATATGGCGATTCGCTGTTTGCGGTGGTGAAAACCGTGGAAATGGTCGATGACGAGCTGGTGCTGGGCGAAGTCGATATCTTTGTCGGCGCCAATTACGTGCTGTCCGTGCGCAGCAATAGTTCGCAAGGTTTCCTGGGTGTCCGCGCGCGCGCCGAGCGTGAACCGCATTTGCTGCGCCAAGGGTCAGCCTTCGTGCTGTATGCATTGATGGATGCCGTCGTCGACCGCTATTTCCCCGTGCTCGACGCGCTGGAATCGGAACTGGAATTGATCGAAGACCGCATCTTTGACCGCGGCAGCGAGCGCGACAACATCGAGCGGCTGTATCAGTTGAAGCGCAAGGTGATGGTCTTGCGCCATGTGGTGTCGCCCTTGATGGAAGCGGTGGGCAAGCTGCATGGCGGCCGGGTGCCGCCGCTGTGCCACGATACCCAGGAGTATTTCCGCGATGTCCACGATCACCTGGCCCGCATCAACGGCACGCTCGACACCATCCGCGACACCATCAGCACGGCCATCCAGGTCAATTTGTCGATGGTGGCCATCGATGAAAGCGAAGTGAACAAGCAGTTGGCAGCCTGGGCGGCTATTTTTGCCGTGTTTACCGCCTTTGCCGGTGTCTGGGGCATGAATTTCAAGGTGATGCCGGAATTGGACTGGAAATATGGTTATCCGGTCGCCGTGGCTGTCATGTCCTGCGTTTGTGGTTATATGTATACCAAGTTCAAACGTGCTGGCTGGCTATAAAAATTTCACATGAATCTGTATTATTAAGCAATATCCGGGGGTACAATCGCGGCAGGCTTGCAGTAGCGGGTCTATGATGAGGATTGCCGCGCCGGCAGTGTTGCTTGCGCTTGCCATGTTGCGCAGGAGCATTCATGAGTATTCCGCTATTCGATGTGAATTCGCAAGAGCCCCTGTTCGATCCCGAGCAGCGGCGCACCCTGGCGGAAGCGGCCCTGCGATCGATCACGGCATCGACGGCGCGGGCGCGCGGCGATGATTTCCTGCGCATCCTCGTCAAGGAACTGGCCGAAGCGCTCGATGTGCACTATGTGCTCGCCGGGCGGCTGGTCAAGCTGGACGATGGCAGCGAAGGCGTGCGCACCCTGGCCCTGTGGGGCGGCGGTACCTATCAGCCGAACGTGGAATACAGCTTACGGCACACGCCTTGCGAGGATGTGACGCAGCAGAGTATGTGTTTTCACGGCAGCGATATCCAGCTGCGCTTTCCCCTCGATACGATGCTGGTCGACATGCGGGCCCAAAGCTATGTCGGCATGCCGCTAGTCGATACCGACGGCAACATTCTGGGCATCCTTTCGGCCATCGACACGCGCCCTATCGATGAAAACAAGCGCCTGCTGGCACTATTGCTGCTGTCGATCTTTTCGGCGCGCGGCGCGGCGGAACTGCAGCACCAGGAACAGACCCGGCAACTGGAAGACATGGTACGCCAGCGTACCGAATCGTTGCTGGCGGCGCAGGCTAACCTGATCGAACAGGAGCAGATGGCCGCGCTCGGCTCACTGGTGGCTGGCGTATCGCATGAAGTCAATACGCCGGTCGGCGTGGCGCTGACGGCGGCGTCGAGCATGGGCAGTTATGCCGACCAGATGGTGCAACTGCTGGGCGGCGCCAAGGTCAGCCGCGCCGAATTGATCGACCTTGCCGACGCCTTGAAGGGGGCGGCCGCGCTGGTCGAGCGCAACCTGGCGCGGGCCGCTGAATTGATCGGCAATTTCAAGCAGCTGGCAGTGGACCAGGTCAGCGAGTACGTGGCCGACCTGGCGCTGCATGAATATGTGCACGGCCTGGTGTCGGCGCACAGCCCGGAATTGCGCAAGGCGGCTTTGCGCGTGGAGCTCGATATTGCGCCAGATTGCCGCGTGCGCCTGGCGGCCGGCAAGCTGTCGCAAATCCTGTCGAACCTGCTGATGAACAGCGCCCGCCACGGCTATCCGCAAGGCGGGCCGGGGCGGATCACGATACGCGCACAAATCGAGACTGAGGAAAGTGATGGCCGGCAATGGCTGTCGCTGGAATTTTCCGATGACGGCGTCGGCCTGGCGCCTGCCGTGCGCGAGCATATGTTCGAACCCTTCTTCACGACCAAGCGGGGCCAGGGCGGCTCCGGCCTGGGCATGCATATCGTCTACACCATCGTGCAGCAACTCGGTGGCCAGGTACGCGCCACCGACGCCGCGCCTGGTTGCCACATTCACATCAGACTGCCACTGGCAAGCTGAAGGACATACCTGTCCCCGCGCCTGTCATCAGCTTGCCAAATATCGTTTCTTTTTTTTGCAATGTTGTATATATGCCATACGGTGGCGAGTTCAATTGACATCAAGATTGCCTCCGTGATCCTATGGGATTTCCTGGTTGATATATAGCTAACCAGAACTTTTTTGCATCGTCATGCGCCTGTATGAATGTCACTGCAAGGATGGCGTCCGCTGCAAGGCATGCGATGCGATAGTGCCTTTGGATCAATGCATGTAATCCGGATACCAAATCTGGAACTTATACAACGTACAAAATGAAAAGGGTTCGATATGCTTAAAGAAACCGTCATCTCCCGTGCCGTTCGCATGGTGTGCACCAGTGGTATGGTTGCCGCCGTCTCCATTGCCTCGCAGTCGGCAATCGCACAAGATGCACAGAGTACTGATCCGCAGATACAGCGTGTGGAAATTACCGGCTCATCCATCAAACGTATCGCCGCCGAAGGCGCCTTGCCAGTTACGGTACTGACCGCTGCCGCCATCCGTACCTCCGGCGCGACCTCGGTCACGGATTTGGTCAAGAAACTGTCCGCCGCCCAGGGGGCAACCAGCGAGAGCGCATCGGTCGGTGGCAGTACCTTTGGTTTCTCGGGCATCTCGGTGCACAACGTGGGTGAAACACGCACGCTGGTACTGCTCAACGGCAAGCGCCTGGCCCAATTTGGTGGCCAGACACTGACGGGTTTCGCGGCTGGCTTCGACTTGAATTCCATCCCTATTTCGGCGATTGAGCGGGTGGAGCTGCTCACGGACGGCGCGTCGGCACTGTATGGCGCAGACGCCATTGCCGGCGTGGTCAACTTTATTACCAAGCACGACACGACAGAAGGCGACGTGACCATCGGTTATTCCGCACCGAAAAATGGTGCGCGTGAGAAACGCATGAGCGCCACCAAGGGCTTCGGTAATCTCGATGATGATGGCTACAATGTGGTGCTGACCTTTGGCCACGACGAGCGTACCAAGCTGAACTCGGTGGATCGCTCGTTTGCCAGCACGGGCCAGGTGGAGTTCTCGGCCAACGGGAAACGTTACCTCAAGCAGCAGTTTTCGGGTAGTCCCATTCCGGCCAATGCCCTCGATGACGTGGGACAGCTGATCAGTCCTTATCAAAAAACCACCGGCGCTTGTCCGGTCAAGACTTTCCGCGTGCTGGAGCCGTATCAGGATACGGATGGCACGCCACGGCTGAATGATTATTGCGGCTATGATTTCACCAAGGATCTGGAAATCTATCCGGAACGCAAGCGCGACAACTTCATGGCATCGGGGACGTTCAAAATCGCCGGTCACGAAGTATATTCCGATGTCTTGTTGTCGCGCACCAAGCAGACATCGCGCATCGCTCCCGTGCCTGGCGCGATTGCTGTCGATGCGGGAACGGCCTTGCACGACAAGTATTTGCTGCCAATTGGCATCACCGGTGATAGCGTCGCCTTCTACCGACTGTTCGACATGGGGCCGCGTACCTCTGACGACACGGCTGATTTCGCCAGTGTCGTCGTTGGCACGCGCGGGATTGCCGCCGGCTGGGACTACAATGCATCCTACAACTTCTCTGAAAGTCGCGTAAAAGGCAATATCTCTGGTTATCCTGGCGCGATTGCCGTGAATAACCTGACATCGAGCGGCTTGCTCGATCCCTTCGTCGGCCCTGGCCAGCAATCTGCTGCTGCACAGGCAGCCATCAAGGCGGCCACTTTTTCCGGTTACTGGGATGGCGGCACGTCGAAGTTAAACACCATTAACGTCAATGGATCGAGGGAAATCCGGCGCTTGCCTGGTGGCGCCATGATGCTGGGGTTGGGCGCTAATATCAACCGCGAGCAATTCTCTGCCCAGCCTAGCCCGTTTGCGCAGGGTATTCTGGCCGATCCCGTGAAAGGCACCTTGTGTGGCCCGACGACGGGGCTGGAATGTGATCAGCGATTTGGCGATGCCGCCAGCAGTTCGCCGTACAGTGCCAGCCGGACTTCGAAGGGTATCTTTGGCGAAATTATCGCCCCAGTGCTGAAAGAGCTGGAACTGGGGGCCGCCTTGCGCTTCGATGAGTTTTCTGACTTTGGCGGCGCTACCACGGGCAAGGCCAGCTTCAAGTGGACGCCGGCATCGACCTTGCTCATTCGTGGTTCGGTGGGGAATGGTTTTCACGCTCCGACAGTGCCACAGGTCAACGCCTCGCAGCGTGGCTATGGCGTGACCAGCGACAAGTACGCGTGTACGCCGGCATTGCAAGCCATCGCCACCCGGCTGAATGCACAATGTCAGCCAGGTAGCCGGCAATACGATCAGTTGGCTGGCGGTAACCGTGATTTGCAACCGGAAAAATCGAAGCAGGCGACCCTGGGCTTCCGTTATGAGCCCATTAGCGCCATTACCTTGGGCGCCGACCTGTGGCATGTGCAGATCAGGGATTCCTTTGGCCAGTTGAGCGAGCAGTTGGTGTTTGCCAACCCGGCCGCTTATCCCAAATCCTGGGGCGTTAATACGGACGTAGGAACGGGCGCCACGTATCTGGCTTTCCTGGCAGACAATCAGAACCTGGGTAAATCTTTCTCCACGGGGGTCGATATCGATATCAGTGCCCGCTATCGTTCCGGTATCGGCCTGTTCACGTCGCAGCTGACGGCAACGCAGATGCTGCGCGAACAGATACAGCTTGAACGCAATGGCCCATATTATTCCGCTTTAGGCAACTTTGCGGAACTGGGAACCGTCACCTTCCGTACCCGTGGCCAGTGGACCAATACCTTGAAAACGGGTAATTGGGCCAACTCGCTGACCGTCAATTTCCAGTCAGGTTACAAGGATCAGGAAACGACAGTCGATGTGCTCGATGCCTCTGGCGCCGTGACGGGCCAGGAAGATATCCGTCTGCGCGTCGGCTTTTATTCCACCCTGGACTGGCAAACGGTCTGGACACCGGGCAAAAGCTGGGCGATTACGGCTGGCGTGCTGAATCTGGCTGACAAGAGCCCACCGTTTGTACCGTCAACTTCAGGCGCGAATCGCGGCCAGCAATTTGGTTATGACGACCGCTACTATGATCCACGTGGCCGCACCGCTTACCTGAATGCTTCGTACAAGTTCTAAGCTTGCTTGAACGGCTGTGCCTGGCGCAGCCCCAAAAAAACCGGCATGCGTGCCGGTTTTTTGTTGTTTGCATGGATAGCACATTGCTGCATGACTCAAGATGGGCAGGTCCGTGTACTTCGGTATCGACGAAATTTTGATGCTAAAAAACAACACGTAGCCTGTGCTGCTGTCAGCACTTTTTGGGTTGCCACATATTGGTGCGGAAGAATTTCTTTTTGCTGCGTTTGCACAATTTAAATTATTAAAAAGACTAACTTTATCCGCAATATGAAAGAGATGAAAAAATACCCTTTTCCGATCAAGTTGTAACGATTTTTGTTGAGAATTAATATTTTTTTGCTGCATTGCAATATAAATATCACTGCACCAAAAATGGGCGCTATAGCACTTATTTGGGGATTTTTTGAGGGATTTTCGAATAAGCTATGGCGTAAAACCTCTTATGAAAATTAATGTGTTGTTTTGCTGTGGTGTCTTCAAGCCAATAAATTGACATTCGTATTATGCGTATGGTTCCATGTAACCACTGCGTCACATCTGTAACATGTGGACACATTTATCAGGAAATCCTTTACCCAGGGATTTCTTACAAAAAAATCAGGGCCATGCTCAGAAGGAGTTTTTACATGAAGTTACGTGTCAAACCTATGCCAGTTGCGATCTTGCAAGTTATTGCAAGTGGTGCGTTTTCCGTCGCTGCCCTTGCTCCGGCAATGGCTCAGCAAACAGCAACCAGTGAGCCTCAGCGGGTCGTTGTGACCGGTTCGCTGATTAGCCGTACCGACACTGAAACCGCGACGCCGGTGCAAGTGCTGACCGCGCAAGATATCCAACGCAGTGGTAAAACCTCTGTGGCTGAATTGCTCAGTGAACTCGCTGCCAACGGCGCCGGTACCCTGGGTAGTGGATTCTCCGGCGCGTTTGCCAATGGCGCCTCTGGCATTTCGCTGCGCGGCCTGACCGTGGGCGCAACCCTGGTACTGGTCGATGGTCACCGTTTGGCACCGTACCCACTGTCGGATGACTCCCAGCGCTCCTTCGTCGACGTTTCATCGATTCCATTTGATGCCATCGAAAGCATTGAAATTCTGAAAAGCGGCGCCTCGTCCCTGTATGGTTCGGACGCGATTGCCGGTGTGGTCAACATCAAGCTGAAAAAGAACCTGACCGGTGTGCGCCTCAATGCAGACTCGGGCAAGACCCAGCATGGTGGTGGCAAGACCAACCGTGCCTCGATCAGTGTAGGTACCGGCGATTTGGATAATGATGGCTACAATGCCTTCATCAGCGCCGAGTGGCGCCGCCAGGACGCGATCAAGATTTCTGACCGTGATCAATACGCGTGGGCCAACCGCGATTGGCGCTCGCGCGGCGGTAACGACCTGACCCTGGGCGTGCCAACCAACCTGAATAGCTTCCTGGTCGCGCCTAGCTCGCCTTTCCTGTACAACCCGGCCAACCCGAACAATCCGGCAGGCGTGTCTAACGTCAATAATCCGGCCAACTATCAATTCCTCGACCCAAGCTGCAATTTCCAAAAGTACCGTGCCGGTGCCTGCTCGGTGCGCGATACGGTTTCGAACATCCAGCCGCCAACGGAAAACGTCAACGTCCTGGTGGGCGTGACCAAGAAGCTGGGCGAGGACTGGGAACTGAACCTGAAGGCTTCGCTGTTCCAGCGTAACAGCATCAATGACCGTGGCGTACCATTAACTTTCTCGCCGAGTACCTTCGCTGGTAACACCACCTTGGTTAACGGTGTCTTGACGACGGGTGTCAATCGCGTACCGACCACCCTGTTCCAGCCGGGCGCTGCGCTGGGACCTGGTGTAGTCAATGGCCTGGGTGGCGCTGCCCGCCTGTACGGTTATATTCCTGGTATCGCTGCCAACCAAACGCAAGACAACACGTCGAAAACCACCCGTTTCGCCGCCGACATCCACGGCACGGCATATGGCTGGGATATCAATGGCGGTATTGGCGCGACCGAAGTCAAGACCAATATCGACTACAGTGGTTATATCGATCGCGGCGCGCTGTACACTGCGCTCAACAACGGTAGTTTCAATCCTTTGGGCAACAATTCTCCAGCGGTGCTGGCAGCTATTTCGCCGACTTTCAGCAATTCGTTGACGTCAAAATTGAACTACGGTGACGTAGTAGGTTCGCGCGAAGTGTTTCAGTGGGGCGCAGGCCCGGTAGCGCTGGCGGTTGGTTTGCATTGGCACAAGCGTGAACAAAACTCGCCGCCGCCAGGTCCTACCCTGACTGGCCAGGTTGCCAATACGACCGCCTTCACGGTTGGTAATGAGACGAACACCGCTTTGTTCTCCGAGTTGCAAGCGACGCCGATCAAGGATCTGGAATTGCACCTGTCGGGTCGTTATGACCATTACGATACCTACGGCAATTCGTTTACTCCTGCGACCAGCTTCAAGTGGGCGCCGATGAAGGAACTGGGTTTCCGCGGCTCGTTTGCACGTGGTTTCCGTGCGCCGAATCCGGCCGAAGTGGGCAATGCCGGTTCGTTCTTCACGTTTAACGCGATCAACGATCCGATTCTGTGCGCCGACGGCAAGCAAACTACCAAGGGCAACGTACCTGCCGCTTGTGGGATCAACCCGACCTATGTACAGACCACCAACAAGGATCTGTCGCCTGAGAAATCGAAGTCCTACACCTTCGGTATCATTCTCGAACCAGTCAAAGGCTTGAACGCGACCCTGGATTACTACCGCATCGAAGTGAACAACCAGATCGTGACGGCCGCTGGTGGTTTGCCAGGCTTCGTTCCAACCTTTGTGCGCACGCCAGCAACGCCTGTCGATATCGCCACTGGCGTAGGTACTGGCACGGCGCTTGGTACGCCTAGCGTTGGCCCGATCGCTTACGCGATTTCACCATATGTCAACGCCGGTTCGACCAAGACCGATGGCCTGGAAGCGGATATCAATTATCGCTGGCGCCTGGGTGACCTGGGTACGCTGAAAGCGGGCCTGAACGTCACTCACGTGCTGAGCTATAAGACTGAATCGGGTGGTGTCAGCTATGAGCTGGCCGGTACGCAGGGTCCATCGAGCGTGTCGGGTGCTACCGGCAATCCGAAAGACCGTGCCCAGTTCACCCTGAACTGGAACCGTGGTCCGCTCGATATCACCGGTACGATGAACTACGTCAGTTCGTTCTCGACGCTGGATCCTTCGATCGGTGGCGATAGCTGCGATTCGAGTGGCTTAGATGTAGGCGGTCGTACATACTTCCAGAACCTTGTCCAGCCAGGTCGCTTCTGCCGCGTATCGTCGTTCACCACCACGAACCTGAACGTGCAGTACAAAGCTACGCCGAATCTGACCCTGCGCGCTTCGATCCTGAACGTGTTCGACAAGCAGCCACCATTCGACGTTGCAACCTACGGCAATTCCGGTCCTCAAACTTCGTACAACGCTTCCTTGCATCAAGCTGGCGCTGTTGGCCGCTTCTTCTCGCTGGGCGCGAACTACACGTTCTAATCGGAATGTTGTATTAGGGAAATACAGGTCTGGCACAGGAAATCAATGTGCCAGCAATAAAAAAATGGGCACCTTCGGGTGCCCATTTTTATTGTGTATCAGGTCTCAGGTATCAGCCGCGTGCTGCCATTGACAGCGCCACCGCTTCGGCCACCTTGATGCCATCGACGGCCGCCGACAGAATGCCGCCTGCGTAGCCGGCGCCTTCGCCAGCCGGGAACAGGCCGCGCGTGTTCAGGCTTTGCAAGTCATCATCGCGGCGCTTGATGCGGATCGGCGATGAGGTGCGCGTCTCCACGCCCGTCAGCACGGCGTCGGCCTTGTAATACCCCTTGATCTGCTTGTTGAATGCCGGGAAGGCTTCGCGCAGGGCCGTGATCGCGTATTCGGGCAGTGATGGTGCCAGGTCCGTCAAGTGCACGGCCGGCTTGTACGATGGCACTACGCCGCCAAATTCGGTCGAAGCGCGGCCTGCCACAAAATCGCCGACCAGTTGCCCTGGTGCATCGTAGTTACCGCCGCCCAAGGCGAAGGCGCGTTCTTCCAGTTCGCGCTGCAGGGCGATGCCGGCCAGCGGACCACCAGGGTAGTCAGCCGGCGTTATGCCAACCACGATGGCGCTGTTGGCGTTGCGTTCATTGCGCGAATACTGGCTCATGCCGTTCGTTACCAGACGGCCCGGTTCCGATGCGGCGGCCACCACCGTGCCGCCCGGGCACATGCAGAAGCTGTAGACAGAGCGGCCATTGCTGGCGTGGTGCACCAGCTTGTAGTCGGCTGCACCCAAAATCGGGTGGCCGGCGCTGGGGCCGAAGCGGCAGCTATCGATCAGCGATTGCGGGTGTTCCACGCGGAAACCGATCGAGAAGGGTTTCGCCTCGATGTAGACGCCGCGCTGATGCAGCATCTCGAAGGTGTCGCGCGCGCTATGGCCGATCGCCAGCACCACATGGTTGCTGGCGAGGGTCTCGCCGCTGGCGAGCACCACGCCACGCACCTGGCCGCCATCGCTGCCAGGTTCGATAGTGAGGTCGACTACTTTGCTTTCAAAGCGGTATTCGCCGCCCAGTTGCTCGATATTGGCGCGCATTTCTTCCACCATCTTGACCAGGCGGAAGGTACCGATGTGCGGTTTGCTCACATACATGATTTCTTCGGGCGCGCCGGCCTTGACGAATTCCGTCAGTACCTTGCGGCCATAGTGTTTCGGGTCCTTGATCTGGCTATACAGCTTGCCGTCCGAGAACGTGCCCGCGCCGCCTTCACCGAACTGCACGTTCGACTCAGGGTTCAGCTCGCGCTTGCGCCAGAAACCGAAGGTGTCGACCGTGCGTTCGCGCACCTGCTTACCCCGTTCCAGGATGATCGGACGCAAGCCCATCTGCGCCAGGATCAGCGCCACAAACAGGCCGCAGGGACCGGTGCCGATGACAATGGGACGTGGCTGATTGGTATGGCCCGCCAATTGTTCACCGCCGGCAACGAATTTATAGTCGGTGTCCGGTGCAGGCATCAGATGGATATCGTGCTGCAGGCGCGCCAGTACGGCTGCTTCATTCTTGACTTCAACGTGCAGTGAGTAAATCAACACCACGGCGCTGCGCTTGCGCGCGTCATAACTGCGCTTGAAAACGGTGTAGCTGACCAGGTCGGCGGCAGTGATGCCGAGGCGCGCCAGGATGGCGGCGGGCAGGGCCGCTTCGTCGTGTTCAAGGGGGAGTTTTACTTCGTTGAGTCGCAACATGGTATGTCTTTGTAAAGATGTCGGGCTCCGTATCTAGCGGAGAGTCTGTGAGAGACCGCTTGGGCAGTGTCATCAGGATGCTATTTTACCTGTTGCGCTGCATATTGATGAAGTGAGGAGCGGACCGTCGCTTGCTATGCAGAAGTGGGAGAGGTGGTGGCGCAGGACTCAGTGCCTTTGCAGGGCTCATGTTCAAGCACCATGGATTTGTCAGGCGTCTTGAAACGATATCCAATGTACTAAAAAGGACAAGTGATATGGACTGAGGTGTACTGTCAATAGCGGACACTCTTGTTTTAAGGCGCCTGCAGCTGTTTGCTGAAGGATTCAGCGAACAACGCTGGCGGAACATTACCAAGGCGTGAATGACGCCGCTGGCGGTTAGGCGGATTAAACCGGTCCTCGCAACACTAGATTGTTGAACAAATTGTAGGTATTCGTCCAGTACTTCTGCCGAGGTCTTCCAACCAAGCGTTTTTCGGGGTCTAGAATTCAGTGCATTGGCAACGGTCTGGATTTCTCGAGGGCTCCACCGAGACAAGTCTGTACCCTTTGGGAAGTACTGCTGCAATAGGCCATTCGTGTTTTCTTTAGCGCCGCGCTGCCATGGGCTATGCGGGTCTGCGAAGAATACCTTCACCCCGGACTCGACCGTGAAGCGGGCATGCTCAGACAGTTCTTTGCCGCTATCCCAGGTCAATGACTGCCACAAAAGGGTGGGCATGTCCGTCACAGTATTCTTGAGCGTATTAGTCATCGTGACAGCTCCGTAGCCAGCCAACGCAGGGCCATTTTTCGTCCTGGGTATCAATCCGTAGCCTTCCTCGCGAGGTAGGTGGACAAGTATGGTGAATCTGCTTGAGCGCTCAATTAGCGGTCCGATCGCAGACCGATTTAGAGCCTATCCCAGTAGTGAGCACCTTCTGCCGGCAGCTCATCGGGAGCGCGGGCAAGGCATGAGGAGGACGCATGGCTAGCCATGCGACGACGAGCAACACAGTCCCCGCTTCTGAGGGGCGCCTGCAGGGGGCGTATTCATCTACTGGGATAGGCTCTTACCTTCCAGATATTGGGCTCAACATAGAAAGTGGCATGCCGCCATTATGACGAAACCAACGCGTCCCGACTGCCTGCGACACGCCAACTGCTTCAGCAGCTTTTTCGCTTGTAATCCCCGTTGCTATTTGTTCCCAGAACCGCCGCTCGACCAGTCAACTTGTTCATCCACCTTGCCGGTCTACCCATAAACACCTCCTCGATTAAAGGTGTTGCGAGGACCTGTTGAATCCGCCTTGGCTCCCTCGGTCTGAGTGATGAGTCAATCCTGGCGCTGGCCGCATATTGGTTGCGGCGCGCCAAAGGGCCTGTATCATACGATCACCCATGGCATAGCCGACGATTTCACAGATGAACACGTCCTTCACGCCGGCTAGGTAGGACCATCCCTCGCCAGTCTGAATGTACGTGATATCAGTCACCCAGGCTTCGGTCGGGTGGGCGTGAACGTCTGGTTCAGCAAATTGTCGGCCACTGGCAGGTCATTGCTCGAGTTCGTCGTGGCCTTGAATTTGCGCTTCTGATTGCAGCGCAAGGCCAGTTCGCGGCGCAGGCGGGCAATGTGGTCACGGCCAGCCTTAAAGCCTTGTGCCGCAAGCTCTGGCTGCATACGCAGTGGACTGCTTTGATCGCGACCTTCAGACGTTCATCGACCTGCACACGCGGTGGCAATGCGCCACTCGCCCAAGCTTAGTGGCCACTGCGCGAAACCCTAAACACTTGGCACATAACGGTAATCGGATATTCGAGTATCATCGCCCTCATCACCGCGTACTTGGCAGCGACTCCCGCGCAAAGTACGCTGCCGCCTTTTACGATATCTCGCTCAATACGGGCTTCAGCGAGCTCCTTACGCAGCTTTGCATTCTCCGCTTCCAACTCGGGCACAGTGCAGCTTCTCGGCGCGGCGCTGGGCGTTATCCCGAGCTTTGCTGCACTTACCCAATTGGCTGAAGTCCCCTTCGGAATGGTGCTGCGCGCTGCCGTATCTTCAAGCGTCAGGCCTTGGGCCAAGACCAGCTTAACCGCCTCCTCGCGAAGCTCCGGCGTGTAAAGGCGGTTTTTCCTGTACTGACCGGTGCCGGGTGCTGTTTTTTCTGCGCGCCGGCGATGTTGCGACAAGGCGTGCATGCCGGTGAAAAACTGTTGTTTTATAGAAACTTATGGGTAACAACGTTTCTTTTTCGTTGACGCTGTTATTGCTGCATGATTAACTCTTCCTGCGGGACTAGCTACTGTCATGAAAGTAATTTCAGGTCGATCCTGCGTGATATCACTCCTCTTATCCTCTTCCCTGTCGTCCCTCTGCGGACGTTAATGCAAGGCTATTTAGCTTATCGCCTTTGCATTTTTTGTTGGAAAAAAATTTACTGTTGTAAAAAAGTGTAACGGCGCTGGATTTATTTGACAGAATTAAAACAAAAATGTTTTCATGTGTTTCTAGGCAAATTGTTTATCACATTTTGCAAAAAAAGCCGGGTATGAACGGCGAAAAACTAGGTCGGGTTGACAGGTGATTGCACCCACAATTTTCCTGTTTCAACAGTTTTGTCTGCAAAAAGACAAGCTCTGAGAATGGCTTGTACGGAGAAGAAAAATGATTAAAAAAATCGTATTGAAGCGTAGCGTCGTGGCGGTGGCTCTGACACTGTCCTCGTCCCATGTAGTTTTTGCACAAGAAGTGTCCACTGAACCAGCGGTACAAAAAGTGCTGGTTACGGGTTCAAACATCAAGCGCTCGGAAAAAGAGGGTTCATCGCCGGTTCAAATCTTCAATGCCAAGCAGATCGCTGCCACCGGTGCCAATACCGTGGCTGAACTGCTGCACTCGATTCCTGCTTTCGGCTCGGGTTCGTCGGTTGACATCACCGATGGCGGCTTTTCGCGCGGCGCGGCAACGGCTTCCCTGCGTGGCCTGGGTTCTTCGTCTACCCTGATCTTGTTGAACGGCCGCCGCATCACCGCTTCCGCTTATGCCGACCCGAACCAGGGTAAATCGGCGGTGTATGACTTGAACAGCATTCCCGTGTCCGCAATCGAACGCGTTGAAGTATTCAAGGATGGCGCTTCGGCTGTGTACGGCTCCGACGCGATCGCCGGCGTGGTCAACTTCATTACCAAAACCAAGTACACGGGCGCCGAACTGACTGCCAGTGTCAGTGCCAACGATGATGGCGAGTTCGGACGTCAAAACCTCAGCGGTATCTTCGGTTTCGGCCAGGACCGTTTCAATGGCTTCGTCAGTTTCGACGTCGCCAAGCGTGACAGCACCCTGATCAAGAACGTCAACGACGTTGAAAAAGGCATGTATGCCGACATCAACGGCCGCCTGAACCCGTTCTCGAGCAGCCTGACCACTTCGCCATTCTTCTATGCCGAGCGTACGCCAGGTGGCAAGAACTTTGCCAATACCTATGCCTTGCGCGACCTGGTCAAGAACCGCCTGGATTGCCCCGCATCGGAACAGATCACCGGCGACCGCGCCCTGCATAACCTGTCGTCAACCGATACCCTGATTGGCCGCACCTTCTGTAATATCAATCTCAACGACTATTCCGAAGTACAAAGCGCGGGCAAGGACGCCAACGTGCTGTCGCGCGCCACATTTGAAATCAATTCGGATGTGACCGCTTTTGCTGAAGCCGGCTATAGCCGTTCGGAGCGTACTTACCTGCGCCCGCCATCGGCATTCCGCAGTACGGCATCGACCACGGTGTTCATGCTGGACGGTGCTCCCCAGCAATTCCAGCTGATTTTGCCGGTGGGCCATCCTGACAATCCGTTCCCGAACCAGCGTTCCGCTGTCGGCTACCGCGTCAGCGCGCCTGGCGGTGCAGTCAATACCAATGAAAGCTACCGTTTGCTGGCCGGCTTGCGCGGCACCGTCGGTACCTGGGATTGGGAGACCGGCATCCTGTGGAACCGCTCGGAGCGCAAGGAAGAGTGGAAGGGCATGCTGTATCGCCCAACCCTGGAAAAGGTCATGACGCAAGGCTGGACCCTGGCCCAGGTTAATGCGGATCCTACCGTGACGCGCGACCTGGTCAACCGTGGTTATGCCCAAGTGTCGCAAGTTGACGCCAAAGCCAGCTCGGCCTTCGGTCAACTGGACGGCGGCCAGGTCGGCGTGGCATTCGGCGCCGAATTCCGTCAAGAGAAAATCGGCCTGACGCCAGACGACGCAACCCAGCGTGGCGATATCATTGGCCTGGCCAATTCGCTGGCCGATGGCCAGCGCAACGTCAGCTCCGCTTTCTTCGAAGTGCGTACGCCATGGACCAAGAACTTTGAAATGGACTTTGCTGGCCGTTACGATAAATACCCGCAACTGAAGGGTAATTTCGTCCCGAAAGTCGGCGGCAAACTGACGGTCAACGATAAGGTAGCGATCCGCAGCACCTACGCTGAAGGCTTCCGGGCCCCAGCCCTGACGCAAGTGTCGCCGGGTGGTGTGCAGTCCTTCCAGACGGTCACCGACTCGCTTCGCTGCCCGGACGGTGTTAACCCAGTGGCCGGTGCGGACCGTACCGATTGCGCCAAGGGTATTTCCAGCTTGTCGTCGGCTACCCCTGACCTGCGCCCTGAAAAGTCCAAGAGCTACTCCCTGGGCCTGATCTTGGCGCCGACCAAGGACATCGATGTGCTGATCGATTACTACCGTATCAAGAAGGTGGATGAAACCGCCTTGTTCAGCGCGCAATACATGATCGATCACAGCAGCAGCTACCCAACCAGCGTGGTTCGCGATCCTAACCCGGCCAACCAGCTGGTCGACGGCAAGGGGAACCCTATTCCGAATAGCGGCCCGATCTATCAAGTCAACCGTTCGTATGTGAACCAGGGCAGCACGGAAGTGAAGGGCGTCGATTTTGAAGTAGCGTTCCGCAAGTCCCTGGGTGACATGGGCCGCCTGACCGCCAACCTGAACTGGAGCTATCTGATCAGTTTCCGGCGCGCTGAGCGCCCAGGCGAGGTAGCGGCCAATACCGCTGGTTCCGCTGGTGGTATTTCGGACTGGTCGACGTCGGTTGGCGACAATCCTAAGAATCGCGGCAACCTGTCCGTCAACTGGACGCGTGGCGATCATTCGCTGACCACCTCGGTAGACTTCGTCGGCCCTGTCTCCTTGCTGCGCCGCAGTGACAATGATGTGACTTACGCCGAACCGTACTGCCAGTATGGTACTGGCCAGCCATCGACCGCATACCAGCTCGGTGGTTTGCCGAAGTTCAGCAATTACATCAGCAGCTGCGATGTGAAAAGCTGGACTACCACGGGTGTGGCGTATTCCTACACGGGTTTCAAGGATTTGACCTTGTCGTTTAACGTCAGAAACATCTTTGACGTGAAAGCGCCATACGACCCACGTTACCCAACCGAAGGCTTCAACACGCAGTTGCACAACGGCCAAGGCCGTTACTTCCGCGTCAGTGCCAACTACCACTTCATGTAATACGTAGTGGCCGGCGTGGCAGCACGCTGGCCAACCTGAATGCATGATATGAAAAGCCATCCGGTTTTCTTCCGGATGGCTTTTTTTATTGCTGAGCTGGCTGTGCCTTACATGCCGCCCCACAGCGCGCTCAAGGTCGCCAGCGCCGTCAATCCCGCCGTTTCCGTGCGCAGGATGCGGGGTCCCATCGATAGACCGATGGCGCCGGCGGCCAGTGCGGCCTTTTCTTCCGCTTCCGAAAAACCGCCTTCCGGTCCTACCATCAGGGTGATGGCTTGTGGCGGCTGGTGACGCGCCCAGTCGGCCAGCGACTGGTCCGCGCGCGGTGTCAGAATGATACGTTTGTGCAGGTCTTGCTGGCTGCTCCAGCTATTAAAATCTTGCAGCGGCGCCAGTTGGGCCAGGCGGTTACGCCCGCTCTGTTCCGAGGCCGAGACGATGATGCCTTGCCAATGAGCAAGTTTCTTTTCCGCTCGTTCGGCGGACAAGCGCACCACGCAGCGCTGCGCCGCCAGCGGCACGATGCCGGCCGCGCCCAGTTCGATGGCTTTTTCAATAATCCAGTCCATTTTCGACGCTTCCGGCAAGGCTTGCGCCAGCGTTACCGCGTAAGGCAGCTCCGCTTCGCGCGCCACATGCGCTTGTATTTCAGCCGTTACGCTGCGCTTGGCGACGCTGACCAGGCTAGCTTGCACTTCACCACCTTCGCCATTGAACAGGGTAATGATGTCACCGGGAACCAGGCGC
This sequence comes from Janthinobacterium silvisoli, assembly GCF_014200725.1. Classification (GTDB taxonomy): domain Bacteria; phylum Pseudomonadota; class Gammaproteobacteria; order Burkholderiales; family Burkholderiaceae_D; genus Janthinobacterium. The sequence continues at coordinate 449,025 of NZ_JACHCL010000003.1, read as the reverse complement.
ACCACTTGTATATGGTGGGCAACGGCTTCAGGCAGATCGACGGTGGTGCCGGCGACGAGCGGCTGGGGGCAGAAAAAACGCGGCATGCAAATCCTCGACAGCGGTAAAGTGGGTAAAAGACGTGAAAGTATAGCGAGTTGGCGGGCCAGTACGCCGCAATTCTAATTTGCAGCCCCCCAGTCTGGTAAAATAGTTGACTACAGAAAGCAGCCGGCTTCCTTGTCTGCGCTGCTGCAAACGAATTCCAAACTCGCGACTGACCCACATCATCATGACAACTACGCTCCCGACTACCAAAATGGCCAATGCGATCCGCGCACTGGCAATGGACGCTGTACAAAAGGCCAATTCCGGCCATCCTGGCATGCCGATGGGCATGGCCGAGATCGCAGTTGCCCTGTGGAGTGGTCATTATCGCCACAATCCAATCAATCCAAAATGGCAAAACCGCGACCGTTTCCTGTTGTCGAACGGCCACGGCTCGATGCTGCACTACGCTTTGCTGCACCTGACCGGCTACGACCTGTCGATGGATGACATCAAGGCTTTCCGCCAGATGCATTCGAAAACCCCGGGCCATCCGGAAGTCGATATCACGCCAGGCGTGGAAACGACCACCGGCCCGCTGGGCCAGGGTATTGCCAATGCCGTCGGCATGGCTCTGTCGGAACAATTGCTGGCTGCTGAATTCAACAAGCCTGGCCACGACATTGTCAATCATTACACCTACGCTTTCCTGGGCGACGGTTGCCTGATGGAAGGTATTTCGCACGAAGTGTGCGCACTGGCCGGCACCCTGGGCTTGAACAAACTGATCGCCCTGTACGACGACAATGGCATTTCCATCGACGGTAAAGTCGAAGGCTGGTTCACCGACGACACCCCGGCCCGTTTCGAAGCCTACGGCTGGAACGTGATCCGCGCCGTCGACGGCCATGACGTTGCTGCCATCTCGGCCGCCATCGCCGCTGCGAAAACCGCGACGAAGCCAACCCTGATCTGCTGCAAAACCATCATCGGCAAGGGTTCGCCAAATCTGCAAGGCGGCGACAAGGTCCACGGCGCCGCGCTGGGCGACAAGGAAATTGCTGCCGTACGTGAATACATCGGCTGGGACGCCGCACCATTTGAAATTCCAGCTGACGTGTATGGCGCCTGGGATGCGAAAGAGCAGGGCGCCCTGCTGGAAAAAGACTGGAACGACCGTTTTGCCGCTTACAGCCGCGAGTTCCCGCAGCAAGCCGCTGAACTGAACCGCCGCATGAAGGGCGAGCTGCCAGAAGCATTTGAAGCGGCCTTGAGCGCTGCCATCGCTTCCTGCGTGGAAAAGAAAGAAAACATTGCGACCCGCAAGGCTAGCCAGAACGCCATCCAGGCACTGGCGTCGTCGCTGCCAGAATTCCTGGGCGGTTCGGCCGACCTGACCGGCTCGAACCTGACCAACTGGAAAGAGTGCGTAGCCGTGCGTTCGGGCCAGCCTGGCAACCATATCAACTACGGCGTGCGCGAATTCGGCATGAGCGCCATCATGAACGGTATCACCTTGCACGGTGGTTACATTCCATTCGGCGCCACCTTCCTGACGTTCTCCGACTACAGCCGCAATGCACTGCGCATGGCAGCCCTGATGAAGCTGCGTTCGATCTTCGTGTTCACCCACGATTCGATCGGCCTGGGCGAAGACGGCCCGACCCACCAATCGGTGGAGCACGTTTCGTCGATGCGTTTGATTCCTAACCTGGACAACTGGCGTCCATGCGACACCGTCGAGTCGGCTGCTGCCTGGGGCGCCGCCGTGCGCCGCAAGGATGGTCCATCGACCCTGATCTTCTCGCGCCAGAACCTGCCGTACCAGGAACGTAGCGCCGAACAGATCAACAACATCTACCGCGGTGGCTATGTGCTGAACGACGTGGCCGATGCCAAGGCGATCCTGATCGCCACCGGTTCCGAAGTGGAACTGGCAGTGGCGGCCGCCAGCGCGCTGGCTGCCGAAGGCATCGCCGTGCGCGTAGTGTCGATGCCGTCGACCGACGTGTATGACCGTCAGGATGCAGGCTACAAGGCCAGCGTGCTGACCAAAGGTGTGCCACGCGTGGCCATCGAAGCGGGCGTGACCAGCTTCTGGTACAAATACGTGGGCCTGGAAGGCGCCGTGGTCGGTATCGACACCTTTGGTGAGTCGGCCCCGGCTGGCGTGCTGTTCAAGCACTTCGGCTTCACGGTTGATAACGTCGTGGCCAAGGTCAAGGCTGTTATCGCCGGCTAATTGAAGTTAGTTGCAAGTTCCTGCCGCCAGCGCCCCGCAGATGGGCGCGGCGGCACGCATTTTTGGTAACACCTGAAAACCGTAGCGAGCGGCAGTGAGTTGTGGCTGAGAAGCGGAGCTGTGCGGATGCACAGTGAGCATCGGAGGCCGCAAATCGCGACGCGCAGCAGGTTTTTCCAGATGTTTAATGTGTCAGGTTTTTTTCTATCAGGAGCAAAGTATGACGATCAAAGTTGCAATCAACGGCTACGGCCGCATCGGCCGTAATGTATTGCGCGCTTTCTACGAAGGCGGCAAGAAACAAGATATCCAGATCGTTGCCATCAACGACCTGGGCGATGCCAAATCGAACGCCCACCTGACCCGCTACGACACTGCCCACGGCAAGTTCCCGGGCACCGTCACGGTCGAAGGCGACAACATGATCGTCAATGGCGATCCGATCCGTGTGTTTGCACAACGCAACCCTGCTGAAATTCCATGGGGCGAGCTGGGTGTGGACGTGGTACTGGAGTGCACCGGTTTCTTCACCACCAAAGAAAAAGCCTCGGCCCACCTGAAAGGCGGCGCCAAGAAAGTCATCATCTCTGCCCCAGGCGGCAAGGATGTGGACGCTACCGTCGTGTTCGGCGTGAACCACTCGGTACTGAAATCCACCGATACCGTCATCTCGAACGCATCGTGCACCACCAACTGCCTGGCGCCGCTGGTCAAGCCCCTGAACGACGCCATCGGTATCGAAACGGGCCTGATGACCACCGTGCACGCTTACACCAACGACCAGGTCTTGTCCGACGTGATGCATGAAGACCTGCGCCGCGCCCGTTCGGCCACCATGAGCATGATCCCGACCAAGACCGGCGCCGCCGCTGCGGTTGGCCTGGTACTGCCTGAGCTGAATGGCAAATTGGACGGCTTCGCTATCCGCGTGCCGACCATCAACGTGTCGCTGGTCGACCTGTCCTTCATCGCCAAGCGCGACACCACCGTGGAAGAAGTCAACGCCCTGATGAAGTCTGCTTCGGAAGGCGCGCTGGAAGGCATCCTGACGTACCAGACCGAACCGCTGGTATCGATCGACTTCAACCATAACCCGGCTTCGTCGAACTTCGATTCGACCCTGACCAAAGTCTCGGGCCGTCTGGTCAAAGTATCGTCGTGGTATGACAATGAGTGGGGTTTCTCGAACCGCATGCTGGACACCACCGTGGCGTTGATGTCTGCCAAGTAATTTCCGGCAATTGCTGAACACGCCCTGCGGGGTGTAATGCCGCCCTGGCTGATGCCAGGGCGGTTTTTTTTTGCCGTCTGAATGTGAGTCAGGTGCCCCTATCGCTACCGCTGCGTTCAAGCCTTCCGTTATCTTTGGTAGCGGTGCTGCCAACCAGGTCTTGTATGACTCGATCACGGCCGACTCCACGAATCTGTTCAAGTCAGGCTTGACGCAAATCGATGGCAAGATTTCCGGCGAACTGTTCAACCTGCCAGCTGGCGCCGTCGGCCTGGCCGTCGGTACTGAATTCCGTCGCGAGTCGCTCGATACCAATCCTGATCCGATTGCTGTCCAGGGTGAGTTCTATCACCAGGCGCAATTGCCGCCAGGCTTCTCGAATAGCCGCCGCATTGCGTCGATTTATGCAGAATCGACAGTGCCTCTGCTGAAGTCTGTCGAAGCGCAACTGGCGGTGCGCCACGACCACTACTCGGACTATGGTAATTCGACTACACCGAAAGTGGGCCTGAAATGGAGTGTTACGCCAGCCTTCATGGTACGTGGTACGTACGCCGAAGGTTTCCGTGCGCCAACCTTGGTAGAGAACTCGACCGACGTGCGTAATGCCTTCGTCTCGATCCGCGATCCGTTCCGTTGCAACGCCCAATACAAACTGGGCTGCTCTACTTCCAGCCCGTATCAAAGCGGCGCCAATCCAGACCTGAAACCTGAAACGGCGAAGAGCTACACCCTGGGTCTGGCATGGGAGCCTAGCTCCTCGTTCCTGGCAACGGTCGACCTGTGGCAGATCAAGCGTGTCAATGAAATCGGCACCTATGATCTGGACAAGGTGTTGTCCGATCCGGGCCGTTACGCTGGTGACCCAGCCGTTGCCATTACGCGTGCTGATCTGACTGCCGCCGACAAGGCTGCTGGTGCAGTTGCTGGTGAAATCACCAACATCAAGATGTTGCTGACCAACGTCGCTGTCACGCAAATCCGCGGCGTGGACTTGAAACTGACTGGCCGTATCAATATGGGCGAGTACGGCACCTTGCAGCCAACCTTGAACGTCAGCCATATGCAGTCGTTCAAGAATGCACCGTCGCCGACAGACGACCTGATCGAGTACGCCGGTACCCGCGGTACTCCGTCGGTACAGGCCAACCTGGGTCTGGCCTGGAGAAAAGCAGCATATGCGCTATCGGCAGATACTGTCTTTGTCAGTAAGATGGCTTCCGTTGCTGACCGTACGCCACCATGTATGGTTTGGTGAAAAATCCGGATTTGTATAAATGCGGCATTAACTGGGTAGGCGTGACCGATGTGAAAATGCTGTTTACCGTCAACTGGTCGGATGTGGCCGGTCCGGTGATGGATAACATCGGCACGAAAATGCATGGCGATCCTAAAACCGACGAAGCCTATTTCAAGAAAGTGTCGGCGATCGAGCACGCAGACAAGATCAAGGCGCCGGTACTGATGGCTTATGGCAGTGAAGACCGCCGCGTGCCGCTGATCCACGGCGAGAAAATGCGTGATCAGTTGCTCAAGCAGGGCAATACCGTCGAATGGATGGTCATGACGGGTGAAGGCCACGGCTGGTCCAAGGAAAGCAATAACATCAAATGGGGCGAAGCCGTCTACCGCTTCATCGACCGCTACATTGGTCAGGCGGCCGGCAGCAAGGCTGCCCAGCAGTAATCAAGCAAGGCGCAACGGCGACGGCGACGCCGGTGCAGCATAAAAAAACCCCTCCCGGCTTGCACCGGGAGGGGTTTTTTTTCGGGCTGATGCGATTAACGGAACTTGTATTCCGCGGTCAGGCGCACGGCACGGCCGCTGACGTCGGACGTGTCTTGCGGAATCACGCCGCCACCACTGGCATTGAAGGCGCGCAGGTCCACCGGTGGACGACGGTTGGTGACGTTACGGATAAACATCGACAAGGTCAGATCCTTGATGCCGGTGTAGTTGACGTTATAGTCCAGGCGCTCGTAAGCCTTGACCTGGCAATCATCGGCCGACCATTTCTTCGCGCTGCAACCCGCCATGGTATAGGTGGTGTCGAAGTAGTCGGTGTTGAGCGAGGTCTTGCTTTGGTAGGTCACACGCAGGCTGTTGCTGAAGTTGCCGGTCTGCATGGATGCGCCAACGTTAGCCGAGACTCTCGAGTAACCATAGCGGCCTGCCAGGTTGTCGCCGAAGCCGTTCAGCGTGCTGCTGAAGTTTTTCAGATCCAACAGGTAGGTCGCGTTGGCGCTCAGGTCGAGGCGGCCGAAGCGGGTAGGAATACGGCTATTGGCACTCAGGTCCAGGCCGCTGGTCTTGGTGCGCGACACGTTCAGGAACTCGCCCGAGGTCGATGCCAGTGGGCCGGCGGTGACGCCGTACTTGGCTTGTTCGGCGGCGGTGAAGGTCTTGTCGGCCGAGAGCGGTAGGCGGTTGATGACGCCCGGTGCCTGATCCGCTTCCGCGGCCAGCAGGTCGTCCGTGGATTTCAGGCCGATCTCATCCTTGCGCTGGATATTCCAGTAGTCCAGCGAAATGCTGGTGCCCTTGATTGGCTCGATCACGAAACCAATGGTGCCGCTATGCGTGGTTTCCGGCTTCAGGTTCGGGTTATTGCGCACGATGCTGGCGACGCCCGCAGCGCACTCTCTACCCTGAACCGTATCGGCGCGTGCCAGCAAGAGTGCTTTGTTCGGATCGCTGGCCGGCAGGGCTTTGGCTTGCGCTTGCAAGTCGTTGGACAAGGCTTGCGCCTGATCGCAGCGTTTTGGATCGACGACACCGTTGTCGAAGGCGAACTTGGTCGACTGCGCGCTTTCGGTCAGGTTGGGCGCGCGGAAACCGGATTCCAGGGTGCCGCGGAACAACAGGGTGGGCGTGACTTCCCAGCGTGCGGACACTTTTGGCGAAGCATGGGTTTTAAAGCCCGGGAATTTATCGATGCGTGCTGCTCCCACTGCCTCCAGGGTAGACGTCAGCGGCAGGTTGATTTCGGTAAATGCCGCTTCCGTCGTACGGCTGGCATCGGCCGACGATACGCCATAACCGACGATATCGCCGGACAGCAGATTGTCCGTAGGCGTGATCTGGAACTTCTCGTGGCGCAGTTCCATCCCTACCGCCAGGCCAATGGCGCGGTCACCGATCTTGCCCACTTCACCGCTCAGTTTGGCGTCAGCGAAGTATTGGGTGATCTTGCCATCATAGCCTTGCGCGGGGAACAAGGTGTTGAGCACATCGGCCGAATTCTTTTGGCCAATCTTGTAGCCATGATTGAAGAAGTTCGGATCGAGCACGCTACCCGTATTCGGGTCAACCTTGGTATAGTCGCCCACTTCCTTGATGAAGCCGCTATCGCTCAGGGAGCCGTAAGTACGGTCCTTGGTCTTGCTGCCCATCACGCCGACCGCGCTTTCCCAGTCAAAGGTGCTCCACTGGCCTTTCAGTCCCGTCAGTACGCGATACTGGTCGCTGCTCGTTTCGCGGTAGGCCGGTGCATCGGCCCAGCGGTAGCGGAACTCGATATCCTGGCCGCTGTGGTTGAGCGGGTTCGTGCTCGGCAGGTATTGGTAAGTGAAGTCCTTGCCCTGGCCAGTGCTGGGGTTGCCCCAGATCGTATCTGGGCTGGTTGAGCCGTAAGTACCAAATGCGTTGGTGTAGGTGGTCTTGGTGTGCGAAAACAGCACTTCGGAGAAGCTTTCGGTACCGCCACCCAGATTCAGTTTGCCCGACAGCAAGGCATTCACGCGGTCCGCCTGCGGCACGGCTTCAAAGCGCGAGAAGCGGTCATATACGCACAAGCCTGCTGCATTGAGCGTGGTGCAGCCCGGTACGGCACCTTGGCCGATCAGGTTGCCAGGATAGGAAAAGGTCGATGGGGCGCCGCGGTTGCCAAACATCAGGCCGCTACCGGGTGCCACAGCGGAGAATTTCTGGCCGTAGGTAGGGTTGATGTGGTCGACGACGTCGCGCCACATCACTTCGCCGCGCTTGAACACTTCGAGGTTGGCCAGCACATTGTATTTATCCGTGCTGAAGTCGCCCACACCGGCCGTGATGCTGGCCGTCTTGGTGTTGAACTGTTCATGGGCGACCGACTGGTCGTAGCCAGCGCGTACCTGCACACCCTGGTAATCGGAGCGCGTGATGATGTTGATCACACCGGCCACGGCGTCGGAGCCATAGATTGCCGAGCCGCCGTTGCGCAGTACTTCGATGCGTTCGATGGCGTCCAGCGGCAGCGAGTCCAGGTTGGTGAAGACCTCGTTGTAGTCTGCCAGCGCATATGGAGCGACGCGGCGCGAGTTGAGCAAGACCAGAGTCGATTGCTTGCCCAGGTTGCGCAGCGAAACAGCCGATGCGCCGCCAGCGAAGGAGTTCGAGCCGCCGATATCGGACAGGCTGCCGGTGGAGGCGGTCAACGTTTCCAGCGCTTCCTTGACCGAGTTCACGCCCAGGCGGACGATGTCTTCATGTTTCAGGATCTGTACCGGCGTTGCGGTTTCCGTGTCGATGCGTTTCAGGTTGGAGCCTGTCACGAGGACTTTTTCCAGCGGTTTGCCCGCTGCGTCGGTGTCTTGCGCCAATACGACGTGTGAGGATGCCAGCGTTAACGCAACCGCGATAACACCTTGTTTCAGTGCGATTTTTTTCACCCAAACTCCCGATTTAACTTTAGTTATATATAAGTTTTTATGCGTTACAGATCGTGTAACTGCAGTTTGATTATATTTATCGCTAGAGCAAAATTGCGAATAGTCAATTACAAAAACAACACTCGATGTGTAACGGAATGTGTCGCATTTGTAATGTTCAAGGTTTTTTGTGTAATTATTAGTAACTGAAAAAGAGATTGCCGATGGCGTGGATTGCCGATGCTGCGGGGCATGGGACTCTGATTTTCCGTTTGACAAGGTGCTGGCCAGGATCGTCCAGCGACAGGCCTTGAACGGTAATTTTTCCCTTGGTCAGAGAAAAATATGCTTGACGAACAATTGTATCCGTGCATTTTTTATTCGGCGTTTGCCTGCGCCGGATGCGGCAGGCGCGCGGGAGCGCCAGCGGCTGTTTAAACCGCTGCCAAGTGTTTTGATTGATCGCCTGCAGGCAGGCGCGGTGGGGGCTGGAAGGGGGTTAGTGCGTTTCTTGGAAAATCGTTTGCCACAGGCGCCGCACGTTGTCCGCATGCACGCGTACGCGCTCCGGTTCCACGCGGGCCAGGTCTTGTCCCTGCAGCCGCAACTGATGCTGCAACTTGCGCAGCGCGCGGTAAGCGTCGGCGACCAGCGCGGCCAGGCTGGCGTCGATCAGTCCCAGTTCGCCGCACAGGCGCAGCAGGGCGATATTGCCCATGTTGGACGTCAGTTGCGGATAACGGGCCGCATGTTGCAGCACCAGGTATTGCACCATGAATTCGATATCGATCATACCGCCCGCATCCTGCTTCAGGTCGAACCAGCCGGCGCGCGGTGGATGGGCGTCGAGCATCTTCTTGCGCATGGCCACCACTTCGCCCTTCAGCGGGCCATTTTCTGGACGCTCCTTGCGCAAGATGGTGTCGCGGATACGTTCGAATTGCTGGCCGATGCCGGCATCGCCGGCGCAAAAGCGCGCGCGTGTCAGCGCCTGGTGTTCCCACACCCAGGCTGCGCTGCTTTGGTAGCGCTCGAACGCCTGCACGCTGGACACCAGCATGCCGGAGGCGCCATCGGGGCGCAGCGCGATGTCAATATCGAACAGGATGCCGGCCGAGGTATGCGAGGTCATCCAGGTAATGAAGCGTTGCGCCAGCCTGGCGTACAGGGCGGGCGCTTCCTGGTCATCGTCGTCGAACAGGAAAATCACATCCAGGTCGGAAACATAACCGAGTTCCTTGCCGCCCAGTTTGCCATACGCGATGACGGCAAATTTTGGCACTTCGCGGTGGCGGGTAGCCACGGTTTTCCAGGCGGCCGGGATGGTGGCGGCGACGATGATGTCGGCCAGCTGCGACAGGTAATCGGCCAGTTTTTCCACGCTGAGGTCGCCCGCCAGGTCTTGCGCCAAACATTGGAACAGCTGCGCGTGGTGCATTTCGCGCAGGATATCCATTTGCCGCTCGGTGTCGCCCGCTGCGTCATCGAGCTGGCGTTGCAAATCCAGCGCCAGCGCAGCCGGATCGGGCACGCTGTGGCGGATGCGTTCGTCCAGCAATTCATCGAGCAGTATCGGATGCTGGGTGAGGAAAGTGGCTGCCCAGCCGCTGGCGCAGACCATGCGCACCACTCTTTCCAGTGTGTGCGGGTATTCTGTCAGCAACGACAAATACGCCGAACGGCGTGCAATGGCTTCTAAAAAGTCCAGTAATCGCCCTAACGTCGACAATTGGCTGGCTTTTCCCGAGCTGATCGAACAGTCGGCAATCAGGGGCAGGGCAGAGTTTACCAGGGCGACCAGGCGTGTGCGGCTCGCTTCCGGCAGTGATTGCAGCCGCGGCGCCTGCCAGGTGGCCAGCAGGCGCCGCGCGCAATCAGCCGGTTCGTCAAAACCCAAGGCGGCAAAACGCGCTTCGATGGCTTCCTGCTGGTCCGAGGCGGTGGAGTCGTTCGAGCTTTGCGGATCGATGCCGGTGTCGGCGGGCGGCGTGCCACTGCTCTTGTCGCTGAACATTTCGTCGAACTGGCCGGCGACAAATACGCGGTGCGCTTCCAACTGGGCCAGCAGGGTGGCCGTATCGGGCAAGCCCATCATGTGCGCCACCAGCAGGCGGTCGGCGTCATTGGCGGGCAGGGTATGTGTTTGCGCATCGTCAAGATATTGCAGACGGTGTTCCAGGTTGCGTAAAAAAGTGTAGGAAGCGAGTAATTGGTCGACGATGGCTGGTGTTAGCAGATTTTTGTCGGCAACTGTGCGCAGGGTGGTCCGCGTGGAACGGTCGCGCAGATCGGCGTCGCGCCCGCCCCGTATCAATTGAAAGACTTGCGCCAGGAATTCGATTTCGCGGATGCCGCCGCGGCCCAGCTTGACGTTATTGCTGCGGTCTGGATGCAAGCGCTCTTGCCGGTTGACTTCGGCGCGGATCTGGCCGTGCATGGTACGGATAGCGTCGATTACGCCGAAATCAAGATAGCGGCGGAACACAAAGGGGCGCACGATGGCGTCCAGCGCGGCGATATCTTCAGGTTTGCCGGTCACGGCGCGCGCCTTGACCCAGGCATAGCGCTCCCATTCGCGGCCCTGCACGATCAGATATTGTTCCACCATGCTCAGGCTGGCGGCCAGCGGTCCCGAGTTGCCATTCGGGCGCAGCGCCATATCGACGCGGAAAGTAAAGCCATCCTGTGTGATTTCGGCCAGGGCGGCGATCAGTTTCTTGCCCATACGAATGAAGAATTCGTGGTTGGACAGGTTGCGCTGGCCAGGCTGCGTGGCGTGCGTTTCACCGTCTTCAGGGTAGACAAAAATCAGGTCGATGTCGGACGAGACATTCAGTTCGCCGCCGCCCTGTTTGCCCATCGCCAGGACCATCAACTCCTGGGTTTGCCCCGATTCCTCGCCCACCGGCATGCCGTGCAAGGCCACCATCTCGGCCATGATGGCGTGCACGTGCGTGCGGATGGCGAAATCGGCAAAGCCTGTCATGGTGGTGACGACTTCATGCAAATCAGCCTGGCCGGACAGGTCGCGTTCGATCAAGCCGCACACCAGCAGATTGCGCAGGCGCCGCATGGCGCGCTCGGCCGGCAGCGGCGGATTGACAACGTTTGCCTGTTCCGCCAGGGCGCTTACAAAGTCAGTCTTATCGAGCGCAGTAAGCACTAACTGTGCTACTTGTGCGGCGCGTTCGGGAGCAGCATTGAGCCAGCGCTGGTAAAAACGCGAGGCAGAGATCGGGGGCGTAGGACTCATGGTGGCGGTTTCTATCGTTTCTGTCAGGGTATAGACGCGTAAAGTGGCGGCGAACGCCGGGGGATGCGGTAAAATTGGGCCGCCGGTAGTTTGCTGCCTGCTTGCAGGCAGGTCCTCCCGGACGATGGTAAGGGAGGCCAGGCGCAGACGCAAGCGCAAGCAGGCCGGCAAACGCCCTCGCGGCGTGCCCGCAGACTGAGAATTCAGACGATTTTTGCCATTATTTGACGCCAGGCCAGTTTATTAGCTTATTGATGCAAAAACCGCCAGAAGCAAGCGAGACCGAGCATGTGCCACTGGCCCAGCGTTGGCAGCGGCTGCGTGCCGCCTATCGCATGGCCAATCTGGCCACACACCATGTGCTGGGCTTTACGGTCAAGGCTGTGTTGCTGGTCTATTTTGTTTTCGCTGTACTGTTCCTGTCCCTGCGTTACCTCATTCTGCCCAATATCGATTATTACAAGAGCGATATCGAGCAGGCGGCCAGCCATGCGCTGGGCAATCCCGTCAGTATTGCCCGTATTTATGCTTCCTGGCATGGCTTGCGGCCGAATCTTTTTCTCGGCGATGTCACCCTGCGCGACAAGACAGGCCGACAGGCGCTGAGTTTGCCCAGCGTGTCTGCCACCCTCTCGTGGTGGAGCTTATTGGGTTCAGTGCGATTCGATACACTGGAAATCACGCGCCCCGACCTGGACGTGCGCCGCAGCGCAGATGGCAAGCTGTATGTGGCTGGCGTGCTGGTCGACAATAATCAGGGCGGTGACGGCAAGGGCGCCGACTGGCTGCTGGCGCAGCATGAGATCATTATCCGCGACGGCAAGGTGCGCTGGACGGACGAGTTGCGCGGTACGCCGGAGCTGGCGCTGGAGCAAGTCAATTTATTGCTGCGCAATCGCTGGCGCAGCCATCGCCTGGGCTTGCAAGCGACGCCGCCGGCCAGCCTGGCCGCGCCCATCGATGTGCGCGCCCACTTCGTGCATCCGCCTTTCAGTACGCACATTTCCGATGTCGGCATGTGGAAGGGCGAGCTGTATGCCGACCTGAAGAATGCTGACCTGGCCGCCTGGCGCCGCTATCTCGATTACCCGTTTGAACTGAGCCAGGGCAAGGGCGCCGTGCGCGCCTGGCTTAACCTGGACCATGCGCGTCTGGCCGGTTTTACGGCTGACGTGGGGTTGACGGATGTGCAGGCCAGGCTGGGCGAGCATATTGCACCGCTCGATTTACTGTCGGTCAGCGGCCGTGTTTCGGCAAAGGAAGAGCTGTCGGCACAAACGCCAGTTGGCAAGCCGACTTTTGGCGCCAACGGCCATCAAGTCGAGTTGACTGACTTTGCACTGCAGACGCGCGATGGCTTGAGTTTGCCGCCGACCACCTTGTCCGAACGGTTTACAGCCGCCACCAAACGCAAGCCGGCGCATACGGAAATTACGGCCCAGACGCTCGACTTGCAAACCCTGGCCGCACTGGCGGACAAATTACCGCTTGGCCAACAGCAGCGCGAGAATCTCGAAGCGATGGCGCCGCGCGGCAGCTTGCAGGATTTTTCGGCGCAATGGGACGGCGATTTCGCCACCGCCAGCAGCTACCGTGTGCGCGGCCGCCTGGTGGAACTGGGCTTGAATGCGCGCCCGGCCCGCCTGGCCATGGCCAAAACCGCCACCAGCCCGGCGCAGGCTGCCGCGCCCGCGATTCCCGGTTTCGATAAGCTCAGCGGCACGATAGACGCCAGCGACAAGGGCGGCAAGATCGATATCGATGCCCACGGCCTGGTCTTGCAATTGCCCAGTTATCTCAGTGATCCGGCTTTGCCGTTCGAACAGTTCCAGATGCAGGCGCGCTGGGACTTCGAAGCGAACAACATGCTGCAAGTCAACCTGGACAAACTGGACTTCAACCAGCAAGGCTTGCGTGCCAGCTTGCACGGCACGCACCGCATGCCGCTCGATGGCAGCAACCTGGGCGAAGTGGACCTGACTGGCACACTCGATAATTTTGAAGTCAACACCATCGGCCGCTACCTGCCGGTGCAAACGCCAGAACACTTGCGCCATTGGCTGACTGGCGCGCTGGAAGGCGGCGTGGCGCGCGACGTGACCTTGCGCCTGCGCGGCGAACTCGATCATTTCCCGTTCAAGGCCGACACGGCGGCAGAGCGTAGCCGTGGTGAATTCCGTGTGGCCGGCAAGATCGACAATGGCAAGCTCAACTACGCGCCTGGCGAATTTGCCGAAAGCGGGCCGCTGGCCGGCAAGGCGCCGCTGTGGCCGCAGGCGGAAAAGATCAAGGGCAGTTTTCTGTTCGAGCGCGCGCGCATGGAAATTCGCGGCGACACGGCCACCACCGGTGGCGTGGCCCTGAGCAATGTCAAAGCCGTGATACCGGACCTGACCGTCTTCGACACCCTGCTCGATATCGATGGCAACGCCGCCGGCCCGATGCAGGAATTTCTCAAATACGTGACTGACAGCCCGGTGCTGGCCTGGATCGATCATTTCACCGATGAAACGACGGCCACCGGCAACGCCAAGCTGGCCCTGAAACTGCACTTGCCGATCGAACGCTTGCTGGAATCGACCGTGCAGGGCAGTTTGCAGCTGGCCGGCAATGACGTGGTGTTGTTCCATGACATGCCCCCTGTGCTGGGCACGCAAGGCAAGATCGAGTTCAACGAAAAGGGCGTGAACCTGAACGGTCTGAACGGCAATCTGCTCGGTGGGTTGGTGGCTGTCTCGGGCGGTACGCAGCCCGACAATTCCATCCAGGTCAAGATCGCCGGCAACATGACGGTCGATGGCTTGCGCAAAACCTATCCCACACCTGTGGTGCAGCGGCTGGCGAAACACTTGAATGGCGGCGCCCGCTATAACGGCTTGATCACCGCCCGTGATCATTTGCTGGTAGTCAATGTCGAATCGCCATTGAATGGCCTGGGCCTGGACTTCCCGGCGCCCCTGAAAAAGGCCGCCGGCGACAGCCTGCCGCTGCGCTTTACCTTGACCGGTAATGCCGCCAACCCGGCCGGTCTGCGCACGGACGATATCCGCATCAATCTGGCAAACGGCATCGCCGCGCGCTACCAGCGCCAGAAACAGGGCAAGGAAGCCTGGCGCCTGGTGCGCGGTGGCATCGGCGTCAATGTGCCGGCGCCTGAACCGGACAGCGGCATGATGCTCAACGTGAACATGAAGTCGCTCGACGTGGACAGCTGGATCGCCGCCGGCAGTGCAATCGCGGGCGGCGGCACGGCCGGGGGCAGCGATGCTGGCGCGGATGGCGACGCGCCCGATTTTGCGCAATATGTGGTGCCGGACGTGATGGCGGCGCGCGCCAGCGAGCTGATGCTGGGTGAGCGCAAACTGGAAAACGTGGTGGTGGGCGCCACGCATCAAAAGGATGTGTGGCAAGCCAATATCGACGCCAAGCAAGTATCCGGTTATGTAACCTGGCTGGAAACGCCTTCCGGCCTTGGCAAGATGACGGCGCGGCTGTCGTCGCTGATCATTCCCGAATCGGCCGCAAACGATGTGAAAAACCTGCTGGAAGGCAAGAGCAGCGCACAATCGATCCCCTCGCTCGATATCGTCGCCGAGCAGTTTGAATTGTTCAATAAAAAGATCGGCCGGCTGGAACTGCAAGCGTATAACACCATGGCGGCCGGCGGGCGCGAATGGCGTGTCGGCAAGTTGCAATTATCAAATCCCGACGGCGCCTTGAGCGGCAACGGTAAATGGATACTCAAGGATGGCCAGAGCACCACCAGCCTGCGCTTCGGACTCGATATCGTCGACGCCGGCAAGCTGCTGGACCGCTTCGGCTTTGTCGATACCTTGCGTCGCGGCAAGGGCCGCCTGAGCGGCGACATCGCCTGGAACGGCTTGCCATATTCGCTCGATATTCCGACCCTGTCCGGGAATATCGAGATGAACGTGGAGTCGGGCCAGTTCCTCAAGCAAGACCCGGGCGCGGCCAAGCTGTTGGGCGTACTGAGCTTGCAAGCCTTGCCCCGTTTGCTGAAACTCGATTTCCATGACGTGTTTTCCGAAGGCCTGGCCTTCGATGGCATCACGGCCAATGCCAGCATCAAGCGCGGCGTGGTGACCACCGATAATCTGAAGATGCATGGCGTGGCGGCAACGGTATTGATGGATGGCACGGCCGATATCGACCATGAAACGACCAATCTGCACGTGGTGGTGATACCGGAATTTAATCTGGGGACAGGCCCCCTGGTGTATGCGCTGGCCGTCAACCCGGTGATTGGCATTGGCAGCTTTTTGGCGCAACTCTTTCTGCGCGCGCCGGTCATGAAGGCGCTGACTTACCATATGCAGATCGCCGGACCGTGGAAGTCGCCCGTGGTGACCAAGCTCGATGGTGGTAAATTGGAGCCGGTCCCTGCTGCGGCCTCGACGCCGGAGGCGGTCGCGAAGTAAGCGCAATAGCTGAACCAAGCTGAACCAAGCTGAACCAAGCTGAACGATAGGTGACATGATGCATACAGTGGCAGCAATACAAATGATTTCCTCGCCCTCCGTCGAGGAAAACCTGGCCACCGCGCAGCGCCTGGTGGCGCAGGCGGCGGCTGGCGGCGCCAAGCTGGTGGTCTTGCCTGAATACTGGGCCATCATGGGCCAGCAAGAGACAGACAAGCTGGCCCATGCCGAACAGGCCGGTAGCGGACCCATCCAGGATGGCATGGCGCAGATGGCCCGCCGGCACGGCATCTGGCTGATCGGCGGTACCTTGCCGCTGGTCTCGGAGCAAGCTGGCAAGGTCCTCAACACCACTCTGGTGTATGACCCGCAAGGCGAGCCGGCCGGCCGTTACGACAAGATCCACCTGTTTGGTTTTACGCGCGGCGCCGAGTCATACAACGAATCGCGCACCATCGTTGCCGGTAGCCAGGTACGCAGCATCGAAATGCCATTTGGCCGGGTCGGCCTGTCCGTCTGTTATGACTTGCGTTTCCCTGAGCTGTACCGGGCGATGGGCGATTGCGCGCTGATCGTGCTGCCGGCCGCCTTCACCCATACGACTGGCCGTGCTCACTGGGAAGTGCTGCTGCGCGCGCGTGCGATTGAAAACCAGTGCTATGTGCTGGCGTCGGCGCAGGGCGGCCTGCATCCGAACGGGCGCCGTACCTGGGGCCACAGCATGCTGATCGATCCCTGGGGCGAGATCAAGGCGGTATTGCCGGAAGGCGAGGGCGTGGTGATAGGTGACATCGATACCCTGTTCCTGGCTGGCGTGCGCGAATCGCTGCCAGCCCTGGCACACCGCACCATGTAAATTGAATTTTAAGAATAGATAGACATGATCTCATTTGAACCTAATCTGTCCAGCCTGGCCGTGGCGCGCGATATTTTGTTGACGCCGTTCGGCCTCGACGAAGACAAGCTGCTCAAGGCGCTGGGCACGATGTTTACGCACAAGGTCGATTACGCCGATCTGTATTTCCAGTTCACCAAGAGTGAAGGCTGGAGCCTGGAAGAAGGCATCGTCAAGACGGGCAGTTTTTCCATCGACCAGGGCGTCGGCGTGCGTGCCGTGTCTGGTGACAAGACGGCTTTTTCCTATTCGGATGAGATTTCCGAACGGGCCTTGCTGGAAGCGGCAGCGGCCACGCGCACGATTGCGCGCGCGGGCGCTGGCAAGATCAAGGTAGCGGGCCAGACGCAGCTCCAGGGCGGCCGTTCGCTGTATCTGCCGAACGACCCGCTCGCTTCGCTCGATGCGACGGCCAAAGTGCAATTGCTGGAGCGCGTGGAAAAAATGGCGCGTGCCAAAGACCCGCGCGTGGTGCAAGTGATGGCTGGCCTGGCCGCTGAATACGATGTGGTGCTGGTGCTGCGCAGCGATGGTCTGCTGGCGGCCGATATCCGGCCCCTGGTACGGCTCTCGCTGACGGTGATCGCGGAACAGAATGGCCGCCGTGAAACGGGTTCTTCGGGAGGCGGTGGGCGTTTCAGTTATGACTATTTCAGCGACGCCGTGCTGGAACAATATGCCAGCGACGCCGTCAATTCAGCCTTGGTGAACCTGGAAGCGCGCCCCGCGCCAGCCGGCCCGATGACCATCGTGCTGGGGCCGGGCTGGCCCGGCATCCTCTTGCACGAAGCCATAGGCCATGGCCTGGAAGGCGATTTCAACCGCAAGGGATCATCCGCGTTTTCGGGCCGCATCGGCGAGCGCGTGGCCGCCAGGGGCGTCACCGTGGTCGATGACGGTACCTTGTCGGGCCGCCGCGGTTCGCTCAATATCGACGACGAAGGCAACCCCACGCAATGCACGACGTTGATCGAAGATGGCATCCTGAAAGGCTATATCCAGGACACCATGAATGCGCGCTTGATGAAAATGCCGGTGACGGGCAATGCGCGGCGCGAATCGTTCGCGCACCTGCCGATGCCGCGCATGACCAACACCTACATGCTGGGCGGCGACAAGGATCCCGGCGACATCCTGGCTTCCGTCAAGAACGGCTTGTATGCGGTGAACTTTGGCGGCGGCCAGGTCGATATCACGAACGGCAAGTTCGTCTTCTCGGCCAGCGAAGCCTACATGATCGAAAACGGCAAGCTCAGCTATCCAGTCAAGGGGGCGACCCTGATCGGCAACGGCCCCGATGTGCTGAATCGCGTTTCCATGATCGGCAACGACATGCGCCTCGATTCGGGCGTGGGCGTGTGCGGCAAGGAAGGGCAGAGCGTGCCGGTAGGTGTGGGGCAGCCTACCTTGCGCCTCGATGGCATCACGGTTGGTGGCACTGCTTGATTTTCCAAAACTGCTTGTCCCAGCCCGGCGCAGGGACAAGCCAGTCTTTCCTCAGAACTTGTACTTCAATCCCGCGCTAAAGAACCGTCCTGCCGCGCCCGCGTAGTCGAGCGGGTTGTAGCCGGTGGCACCGTAGGTCAATGGGTCAAGCGGGGCGATCTTGTCGAACAGGTTCTGGATCGATGCATAGGCTTCCAGCTTGGGCGTGGCCAGCCAGCGGGCAGTCAGGTCCACGCTGGTGAACGAGGCGATGCGGCAGCCGCGCGGCGCATCTGAACCGTCGGCAAAATGCGTGGCGCAGCCGTCGGGATCGTTCTTGAACAGTACATTGTCGAGCGCACCGCGGTAGTTGAGGTTGGTCGAGACGCGCCAGTTCTGGCGCTCCCAGGTGATGCCCAGGTTGACACGGTTGCTCGGCGTACCCATGCAGTTGGAAACGTCGCAATTACCATGCGTGCCGGCAAAATCGCGCTGCGTGCCATCCTGCTCCGTGCGCAGCCATTTGTACAGATGGGTCCATTTCACGTCGAAGGTCAGGCTGCCATAATCGCTGCCCAGGATGAAGCGCTGGCGGCCATCGACGTCGATGCCGCGCACCGTCGTCTGCGCCGAATTGACATAGTTGGCCAGCACGGCCGTGATGGCGCCAGGGTCGCCCGATATGCCGGTGGCAGTCGATGGGTCGCGCGCCACATGGCCTTCGGCAATCGCCGTATCTGTTTGTTCCTGGTTGATTTCATTCTTGCGGCGGATTTGCCACAGGTCGACCGAGACGCTGGTGCGGGGAAGCGGGTCCCAGATGGCGCCCAGAGAGTAGCTGCGCGAGCGTTCTGGCGACAGGTTCGGATTGGGCGAGGTGATGATGGCGATCGAAGCGGGATTGCAGGCGGCAGCGACGCCGAGCGCGCAGCGCAATGGATCGGTTGCCGTGGAGAATGCTGCCAGGCCACCGACGCCGTTCTCTGCCGCGCTGGGAGCGCGAAAGCCCTTGGCGAACGTGCCGCGCAAGGCCAGTTCGCGCAGCGGCGTCCATTTGATGCCCACCTTTGGCGTGTAGGAATTGCCCACGTCGCTGAAATGGTCGGCGCGCAAGGCGCCCGACAGCTCCACCTGGCTGAGCACCGGCGCCAGGACTTCGGCATAGATGGCCGAGGCGTTGCGGCTGCCTTTGTAGGCGGAGTAGCCGAGGCCGATGATATTGCCCCGTTCTGTACCCGTAGTCGGCTGCAACTCCGTCGCTTCGTGACGCAATTCTGCACCGACCGCCACGCCCAGCGCGCCGCCGTCCAGCTTGCCGACTTCGCGGCTGGCCTTGAAATCGATTTGTGCTATATGCGTCTTGGCATCGTTAGAAATGGTGGGCGACAGCGCCGCATACAGGGCCGGCGAATTGAGGCCGGCATTTTCCGCGATGCGCCACAGGCTGCCCGCAGGCAGGGCGGCATAGGCAGGGTTCAGGCTGGCGGCAGCCACGTTGACGGCGCTGGGGTTGAGCAGGGCAAAGGCCACGTCGCGCTGCAGATAGCCGTTCTGCTCGTTCGATACCCGGTTTTGCGAGTACAGCAGGGCGCTGTCGATATCCCAGCCGGCAAGCGTGCCCTTGATACCGAGCACATAGCGCTGGAAGGTGGAATCGATGTTCGATACGCGCGGCCCCACGTCGCCTGCCAGGTAGCGCAGGCGGGCATCGGTGCCAAAGTAGGGGTTGTCCGGATGCGTGGCGCCCAGCGAGACGCCTGCATTGCTGACGGGGCCGCCTGGATAACCCACCGAACCGCTGACCGTCGATGGTGTCGTTTGCGAGGTCGATTCGCTGTGATACAGGTTGACCTCGGCATAGGTTTGCAACTCTGAGCTCAGTTGCCAGGCGCCACGGCCGAAGAAGTTGAGGTTCTTTTGCTGGGGCTGGATTTGCCCGTATTGTTGCGCGGCATCAGTCAAACAGCCGCCACCCGGATCGCCCTGCGGGTGCGTGGTGAAGTTGCTGCAGGCCGCTGCCGGAAAGGTGCGCGTGAAACCCACGCCGGCCAGGTTGCCGCGGTTGTAGTAATCGAGCGTGCCGGGGTTGCGCACGTTGCCGTTGATGGCGCTGCCGGCCGCATTGTTGGTGGTGATCGCGCCCGTGCCGCCCAGCGCCTGCTGTGCACTGAAGCCCAGGTCGCGCAAGTCGCTGCGGCCGACGGCGCCGCGTCCGTCCCGGTCGCGGTTCCAGATCGGTGCCTTTTCACTGTATTCCAGATTGAGCAGCACGTTGTAGCGGTCGGTGTCGATATCGCCGAAACCATGCATGATGGCCGCGTGCGCATCGCGGCCATCCCAGTATTTGGTCTTGCCGTAATTGCCTTTGATCGTGGTGCCCTGGAAGTCGCGCCGCAAAATCACATTGACCACGCCGGCAATCGCATCGGAGCCATAAATAGCCGAGGCGCCATCCTTGAGGATTTCCACGCGCTCGACGGCGTCGAGCGGAATGATGTTCAGGTCGGCAAAGACCTTTTGCCCATCGTCGGCCAGGCCATACGGCGCCACCCGGCGCCCGTTCAGCAGTACCAGGGTCGAGGCGGTGCCCAGGCCCCGCAGCGAGATGCCGGAGGCGCCGGCAGCGAAGCCATTGCCGAAGGTGGTGGGGACCGAACCCTGGTTGTCGACGGCCAGCGTCTGCAGCAGTTCGGCCACGCTGGACTTGCCGGATTTTTCGATATCGGCGGCGCTCAGGGTTTGCACGGCCGATGCCGTTTCAGCCTGCGTGCGGCGGATGTTTGAGCCGGTAATTTCCACGCGGGCGATCGGCGCCGCCGTGGCACTATCCTGGGCTTGCGCCAATGCAGGCAGGGCCAGCAGAATGGCGCCAGGTGCGAAGGCGTACTGCAATGCGAATACGATGGGGGGAAGTAAGGGTGTAAATAAGGAGGTAAATAAGGAGGTAAATAAGAGTGGTCCTGCCTTGCAATGTCGCGACATGCTGTTCTCCCGGTTGGATGTGCAGGTGTGTGCCTGAACTCTCAGTTTTGCCGGGGCGCCTGTCGCCAGATTCGATCTGCATCAGTTGTGCGCGATATGCGGGACGTTTTATGCGGGTTTGTAGCTGATCTACGACAGTTAAAAAGGCCAGAAAAGTATGAACTTTTCTGGCCTTTTATGGTCGTGCTTTAAGTGAACAGTTTAGAACTTGTAGCTGGCTTTCACGTACAGCGTGCGGCCCAGTGGATCCGTGTAGCGTGGATCGTAGCCGGTCTGGAACACTGTGCCCTGGTTGGTGAATGGCGGGTTGGTGTCAAACAGGTTTTTCACGCCGACGCTGATATCGGTGTTATGGAAGCCCTTGTACGAACCCGACAGCGAGAACGTGGAATAGGCTTTCACGTGCTGCTGATATTGAGCATCGACCAGATTCTGGTCTTCATAACCACTCATGTACTGGTTCGACAGACTGGCGCCCCATTTACCCTTCGACCAGTTCAGCGATGCATTGTGTTTCCAACGGAACACTGGGTTGTTGTCAGCATACACGCCTACGTTCTGGATGTAAGCGCCGCCAGTTTCGTTCTGGTACTCATAGTTGTGTACCCAGGTACCGTCGAACTGCAGGCCGAAGTCGCCATAGGTGTTGCTGTGTGGCAGTCTCCAGGTCAGGCTGGTATCGACACCGGAGGTATGCACTTCGCCGAGGTTGGTCAGATTGGCGTTGACATATTGCAGCGTATTGCCATCGGCCGAATATACGAAGTCTTGCTGGTATTTTGCATAGTTGCCGAACAGCGTTTGCTCTGCCACGGTGCCGATCTTGTCGCGGATCTTGATATTGAAATAATCGAAGGACAAGGTGACGGCATTGACTGGTTCGAGCACCACGCCGAAGGCGAAGGTCTTCGATTTTTCCGGCTTCAGATTGATGTTGCCGCCGCTGCGGATGTTTTGCTGCTGGTTGCAGACCACGTTGGCATTGGCGCCAGGAACGGCCGTACCACCTGGGCACAATTTAGGATCGTTATACGAATCGCCGGTGAAGGTGGTAGTCGCCGGTCCATGCAAGTCATACAGCGTAGGCGCGCGGAAGCCGGTGTTGTACGAAGTGCGGAACAACACTTGTTTGGTCGGTTGCCAGCGGAATCCCACCTTCGGATTGAAGCTGCTGCCGACGTCATCGTAATGGTCGTAGCGCGCTGCCAGCGACAGATCCAGATCCTTGCGCAGAGGCACGCTCAGTTCCGAGAACAGGGCGGCGATATTGCGTTGGCCGGATTGGTTTTGTGCATCGGCATAACCGGAGCTTTGCGCTTGCGAAGCGAGGGCCGTGTTCACATCGTAATCAGCCTTGTCGTGGCGGAATTCGGTACCTACGGCGAAGCCGACTGCGCCTGCTGGCAATTGGTAGATATCGCGGCTGATTTTTGCATCGACGCCGGTGCTGGTCATTTTGGCGCCCAGGTATTGGCCATGCAGCTGGGCTGCATCGATATACGCGGTACCGGCAGCGGACTGGTCGCCGAACGGGTTCAGGATGCCATTGGCCACGCCCTGCATGATCTGGCTGTCATTGGTGTAGCCATTGACGAAAGCGCTGGCCGCCTTGCTGATCGAGTAGTTGAAACCGACATCGTAGTCCCAGCCTGCAACCAGGCCTTCCGAGGACAGTACCAGACGATCCGAGATACTGGTGTCGTAGCCTTCGCGCTTGCCGGCAGCGACGGTACGCCAGTTCAGCGTCAGGTCGCTGCCATTCAAACCGGCCACGCCAGGCACATTGCCATTGCCTGGATAGTAAGGGCTGGTCGATGGCATCGAGATACCGATCAGTGGCGATGCTGCGATGGCCGTCGTGTCGCTGCTGCGTGCATGCAGGTATTCCACGCTGGCGGTATTGTCTTCGTTGAGCTTGAAGGTAGCCTTGCCCAGGAACGACTCTTGCTGCGTTTTTGGAATGTCATCGATAAAGGTGGTGGTGTCGGTGCGGCAAGTGCCGGTCTTGCTGTTGGCGACCAGGCCAGGGCCCTGGCAGCCGGTAGCGAAGTAAGGGTTGCCCGTCAAGCCGTTATCGGCAAAGAAGTTCGCTGGTTGCGAGGTGCCGCTGGTGCGGTCAACCCCCTTGCTTGGAATCAGGCTGGTATCGGAGAAACCGCGCGAGATGGCCGACAGCGCCGATTGCTTGTGCAGGTCGGCCACGCCGAAGACATTGTAGCCATCCTTGTTCAGATCGCCATAACCGCCGGTCAGGTTGATGCGCGATTCTTCGCCGCCGCCACTCTTGGTCGGCGTGAAGCCTTCGACGCTGACGGTGGCGCCTTGCACCGAGCGCTTGGTGATGAAGTTGATCACGCCGCCGATGGCGTCGGTGCCGTAGATGGCCGAAGCGCCGTCACGCAGGATTTCCACGCGGTCCAGTGCCGACAGCGGGATGATGTTCAGGTCGACCGAGGAGCCGTTAAATGGGTGGCTGGCGATGCGACGGCCGTTCAGCAGGACCAGGGTCTTGTCGGAGCCCAGGCCACGCAGGTCGGCGACCGATTGGCCGCCCGTGCCCAGGCCGACGGACTGGCTGCTGCCTTGCGAGCTTTGGTTCATCGGGATGGTATTCATCACATCTTGCGCCGTCGTCAAGCCTTGCTTGATGAAGTCGTCGGCCTTGATCGAGGTGATAGGCAGTGCCGTCTGCGACGACAGGCGTTTGATGCTCGAGCCGGTCACTTCCACGCGCTGCATGCTGGCTGAGTCATCGGTGCTGTTGTCCGTTACGCTCTGCGCGCCTGCCGCGTGCATGCCTAACAGCAGGCCGCTGGCGCAGATGACGCGCAACGACCGTGACAGCAATTTTTCTATCATCATGGCAAAACTCCTGGTCAATAATTTTTTGTGATTTGTGTTTGTCTACAAGCAAGGGGGTGGCCTTACGCCTGTAACAGAGATGCCTCGCTGTTTTTTTATGCAGGAGACGTATTCATCAAATCACCTTGCCGGTAGCAGGGTCAAGAACCAAAAAGACAAGAGTGAAAATAACCAACAGTAATGATTAATTACAGATGTAAAGAGGTATTGATGCATCTGGAACGTGCTTGTGCGTCGTTGCGCGCGGGCTGATTACTTGAGCCCGCATGGATGCTTGCGATGGGATTTGGAGAGGGGCGACAAGGTCGCTTACAAATTGAAACGTTTGTGAGGAATCGTTATGCCGGGCAAGCTGGAGATAGCTTACTTTTCAATTGTAAAGTTATGTAGTGACAGCATGATGACGCGGAAAAAAACGCATATCCGATGGCAAAGCATACACGATGCAAACGTGTTGCACTATGCCGAGCAGCACAAATATGCTTGCCAAGCGTTCCAATTTGGCGTTATAGTGAATTAACACCAACTGGATGACTCGCATGTTCGCTCGCTTTTTTACCGCCTACTTTTACTTTAGCAATTCCAACCCAACGGCGGTGGAGTAGCGGTCGGTTCACGTAGCAGCAAAAACGAGATCCCAGCAAATTCTAAAAAACCGCCACTGATGGCGGTTTTTTTTTACCCCTACAGTTTTACCTCTGTTCAATTTTTTGGAGAAAATGATGCCTCGCACCGATGATTTGCGTATTCGCGAAATGAAGGAATTGACCCCGCCGTCCCACCTGATCCGCGAATTTGCCTGCTCGGAACTGGCCGCCCAGACCGCTGCCGAATCGCGCGTCGCCCTGCATCGCATCCTGCATGGCCAGGATGACCGCTTGATGGTGGTGATTGGGCCCTGTTCCATCCACGATACCAAGGCCGCGATGGAGTATGCGCGCCTGCTGGTCAAGGAGCGTGTGCGCTTTGCCGGCGAGCTGGAAATCGTCATGCGCGTGTATTTCGAGAAGCCGCGCACCACGGTGGGCTGGAAAGGGCTGATCAATGATCCCTACATGGACAACAGTTTCCGCATCAACGATGGCTTGCGCATGGCGCGCGAACTGCTGCGTGATATCAATGAACTGGGCTTGCCGGCCGGTACCGAGTTTCTCGATGTGATCAGTCCACAATACATCGCCGACCTGATCAGCTGGGGCGCGATCGGTGCGCGCACCACCGAATCGCAGGTACACCGCGAGCTGGCGTCGGGACTGTCGTGTCCGGTAGGCTTCAAGAATGGCACGGATGGCAACGTCAAGATCGCCGTGGAAGCGATCAAGGCCGCGTCGCAACCGCATCATTTCCTCTCTGTCACCAAGGGCGGCCACTCGGCCATCGTGTCGACCAATGGCAATGAAGACTGCCATATCATCTTGCGAGGCGGCAAGACGCCTAACTATGACGCAGCCAGTGTCGACGAAGCTTGCAAGGCCATCGCGGCGCAGGGACTGGCGTCGCGCCTGATGATCGACGCTTCGCATGCGAACAGCTCGAAAAAGCCGGAAAACCAGATTCCCGTCTGCGCCGATATCGCCGCCCAGGTGGCGGCGGGCGATGACCGCATCGTGGGCGTGATGGTTGAATCGCACCTGGTGGCCGGCCGCCAGGACTTGGTGCCAGGCAAGGAACTGATCTATGGCCAGTCCGTCACCGACGGCTGCATCGACTGGAGCGCCAGCGTGGCCGTGCTGGAAAACCTGGCGGCCGCCGTGAAACAGCGCCGTCTGCAGGGCGATAAGGAATAAACTCCGCTTTGGCATAGGAAAAAACCCGGCAAGCTGAGTCAGCCTTCCGGATTTTTTGCTTTTAAACTTAGCTCAGTTTAAAACTTGTAGGTAGCGCGCACGTAAAAAGTCCGGCCCAGCGGATCCGTAAAGCGGGGATCGTAGCCGGTCTGGAAAGTACCGATCTGGTTACTGAACGGTGGATCCTGGTTCAGCAGGTTTTTCACGCCGACGGTTACTTCCGTATTCTTGAAACCCGAATACGCGCCCGACAGCGACCAGACCGAGTACGCCTTGACGCTTTGTTCGAATTCCGGATCGACATAGTTCTGGTCGCGGTAGCCGCTCATGTACTTGTTCGACAGGGTGGTGCTCCATTTGTTCAGATTCCATTGTAGAGACGCATTATGTCTCCAGCGGAACACCGGTGCATTGTCGCCGTACACGCCCACGTTTTGCACGTATTCGCCATCGCGTTCGTTCTGGTATTCATACTTCTGTACCCAGGTACCGTCGAAGTTAAAGGTGAAATTGCCGTACTGGCTGCGTGGCAGTTTCCAGTTCAGGCCCAGGTCCAGGCCCGCCGTGTGCATTTCGCCCAGATTGTCCAGCGTCGCCAGCACGTATTCAAGCCTGGTGCCATCGGCCGAATACACGAAGCTGTCCTTATATTTGGCGTAGTTGTCGAACAGGGTTTGTTCGGCCACGGTACCGATCTTGTCACGCAGCTTGATATTGAAGTAGTCGAGCGACATGGTCAGCGACTTGATCGGTTCGAGCACGATACCGGCGCTGAAGGTCTTTGATTTTTCCGGCTTGACCTCCGGATTGCCGCCCGAGCGGATGTATTGCTGCGCCCGGCAAGCGACGTTATCGTTGGCGCCAGGAATGGCCACGCCATTCGGGCACAAACGCGGATCGTTGTACTTATTTGCCGTGAAGGTTTTGGTTTGCGGGCCATGCAGGTCATACAGCGTGGGGGCACGGAAGCCCGTGTTGTAGGAACTGCGCAGCAAGACCTGATTAGTTGGCTGCCAGCGCAGGCCGACTTTCGGGTTGAAGCTGCCACCAACGTCGTTGTAATGGTCGTAACGGGCCGCCAGCGACAATTCCACATCTTTTACGACAGGAATGCTCAACTCTGAAAAGAGGGCGCTGATGTTGCGGCTGCCTGACTGGCCCAGGGCATCGGCATAGCCGGAGCTCGACGCCTGACTGGCCAGCTCCCGGTTGACGTTGTATTCCGCCTTTTCATTGCGGAACTCGGTGCCGACGGCGAAGCCGACCGCGCCTGCAGGCAAGTTGAACAGTTCACGGCTGATTTTCGCATCCAGCGCCGTGCTGGTCATCTTGGCGCTCAGATACTCTCCTTTCAGGACGGAGTCCTGCAGGTAGGCTTCGCCGGCGGCGCTTTGGGCGCCAAACGGATTCAAGATGCCATTGGCAATACCGTCGATGATGCGCTGATCGTTCAGGTAGCCGCCGGTAAAGGCGCTCGTCGCCTTGCTGACGGAATAGCTGAGGCCAGCGTTATAGTCCCAGGCGCCGAGCACGCCTTCGAGTGCCAGTACCAGTCGGTCCGAGGTGCTTGTGTCGTAGCCGCTGCGCTGGCCCGACGCCACTGGACGCCAGCTGATATCGAGATCTTGCCCGGACAGGCCCGGGACGGCTGGCACGCCACCACTGCCGCCTGGATAGTAAGGCGAGCTCGATGGCATCAGCAAGCCGATGTTCGACATTGGCGGCGGCGAGATATGGGCTTGATTGGTGCTACGCGAGTGCAGGTATTCGATGGTGGCCAGGTGATCCTGGTTCAGCTTGAAGCTGGCTTTGCCCAGGAAGGATTCCTGCTGGGTTTTTGGAATCGCGTCGATGAACGGCGTGACATCCATGGCGCAAGTGTTCTTGCCCGCAGTGTTTTTGTACAGATTGGGTCCGACGCAGCCGGACGCGAACGCCGGGTTGCCGACCAGGCCGTTGCCGGTATCGTAGAAATTGGCCGGAAAGGTGGTGCCGCTCAGGTTATCGACGCCCTTGCCGGGAATATAGCCGCTGGCCGAGAAGGCACGGTCTGCTGCGCTCAGCGCAGATTGGCGATGCACGTCGACGACACCGAAGACGTTGAAGCCATCCTGATTCAGGTCACCATAGCCGCCAGACAGGTTCAGGCGCGATTCGTCACCGCCCCCGGCTTTTTGTGGCTGGTAATGTTCCACGCTCACCGAGCCGCCCTTGACTGAACGCTTGGTGATGAAGTTGATCACGCCGCCAATCGCATCGGTGCCGTAAATGGCGGAGGCGCCGTCACGCAGTACTTCGACACGCTCCAGGGCGGAAATGGGAATGATGTTCAGGTCGACGGAAGAGCCATTGAACGGATGGCTGGCGATGCGCCGGCCATTGAGCAGCACCAGCGTCTTGTCGCTGCCGATACCGCGCAAGTCCGCCACCGACTGGCCGCCCGTGCCCGAACCGACGGACTGCGAACTGCTTTGTGAGCTTTGATTCATGGAAATGGTCGACAGTACTTCCTGCGCCGTCGTCAAACCTTGCTTGACGAAATCGTCCGCCTTGATCGAGGTGATGGGCAGCGCCGTTTCCGACGCCAGGCGCTTGATGCTCGACCCGGTCACTTCGACCCGTTGCATGGTGTTATCGCTTGTCTCCTGTGCATAGGCGGTCTGCATGCCCAGCACCAGGCTGCCGGCAAACATGAGGCGCAATGAACGCGATATTACATTTTCAACCATCATTGTTAATTCCTTATTTTATTGAGAAATGTTGCAATTATCTCGATGAAACTGGCAATTTACTTATTATAATTTTGCTTCTTTTTATATTGACCAGTGAATATTTGGCAAATTTTTTGAGTCCCCATGACAACATTCACAGTTTAAATTGTCAATTTTTCTTACTTTTTTTGGAAAAAAAGTAACAAAACACTGTAATTTTTATAATCCATTACTCATAAAATGTTGTGCGATGTTTTGATTTCTTGTTGGTCGCGTAAAATAAAACGGCGCAGACCATCGCTGGTATGCGCCGCCGACAAACAAGGCACTTCGTTGTGTCATAAAAAAAGCCCGGAAAGCTGTACCAGCTTTCCGGGCGTGTCAGTTTTTCGCTGAAGTCAGCTTAGAACTTGTAGGTGGCGCGCACGTAGAAAGTACGGCCCAGCGGATCGGCAAAGCGCGGATCGTAGCCGGTCTGGAAGGTATTGTATTGATTGGTGAACGGCGGATTTTCGTTCAGCAAGTTCTTTACGCCGACCGTCACTTCCGTATTCTTGAAACCGGCATACATGCCAGACAGCGACCAGATCGAATACGGTTTGACCTTTTGTACGAATTGGTCATCGACATCGTTCATGTCCTGGTAGCCGCTCATGTATTTATTCGCCAGGGTAGCGTTCCACTTGCCCAGGTTCCACTGCAGCGACGCATTGTGTCTCCAGCGGAATACCGGGCCATTGTCGGCATACACGCCCACGTTTTGCACGTAGTCACCATTGCGTTCATTCTGGTACTCATACTTCTGTACCCAGGTGCCATCAAACGCAAAGGTGAAGTTGCCATACTCGCTGCGTGGCAGTCTCCAGTTCAAGCCCAAGTCGACGCCGGCCGTGTGCATCTCGCCCAGGTTATCCAGGTTGGCCACCACGTAGTCCAGCGAGCGGCCATCGGCCGAGTACACGAAGTTGTTTTTGTACTTGTCATAGTCGCCGAACAGGGTCTGTTCAGCCACGGTGCCGATCTTGTCGCGCAAGCGGATCTGGAAGTAGTCGACGGATACCGTCACGGATTTGATCGGCTCGATGACGACACCGGCGCTGAAGGTTTTCGATTTTTCAGGCTTGATTTCCGGATTGCCACCCGTGCGAATATATTGCTGTGTGGCACAAGCGGTATTCTTGTCGGCGCCAGGCACGGGGGTGCCACCAGGGCACAGGCGCGGGTCGTTGTACTTGCCGGCCGTGAAGGTCTTGCTCATCGGGCCGTGCAGATCGTACAAGGTTGGTGCGCGGAAACCCGTATTGTACGAGGTGCGGAACAATACCTGGCTGGTCGGCTGCCAGCGCAGGCCGACTTTCGGATTGAAGCTGCCGCCGACATCGTTGTAATGGTCGTAGCGGGCTGCCAGCGACAGTTCCAGGCTCTTCAGGACAGGTACGCTCAGTTCCGAGAAGATGGCGCCGATATTGCGGCTGCCCGACTGGTCTTTTGCCTCGGCATAACCGGAGCTCGATGCTTGCGAAGCGAGTGCCGTATTGATGTTGTACTCGGCTTTTTCATTGCGGAACTCGGTGCCGACGGCAAAACCGACGGCGCCCGCTGGCAAGTCATAGATTTCACGGCTGATCTTGGCGTCAACACCCGTGTTGGTCATCTTCGCGTTCAGGTATTCGCCTTGCAGCAGCGAATTTTTCATGTATTCCAGGCCGGCCGCGCTTTGCGGGCCAAACGGGTTCAGCACGCCGCTGGCCACGCCATCGACCATGCGCTTGTCACCCACGTAGCCATTGACGAAGGCACTGGTGGCCTTGCTGACGGAAAAGCTCAGGCCGACGTTGTAGTCCCAGCCTGCGACCACGCCTTCCGACGCTGCCACCAGGCGATCCGAGGTGCTGGTGTCGTAGCCGATGCGCTGGCCCATCTCCATCGGACGCCAGCTCAGGTTGAGTGCTTCGCCTGCCAGGCCTGGCACATTTGGAACACCAGCGCTGCCGCCTGGATAGTATGGCGAAGTCGGGTCGATGGTCAGGCCGATGCGGGTCAGCGTCGGTGGCGTGATGCGCGACTCGTTGGTGCTGCGCGCGTGCAAGTATTCCAGGGTAGCCAGATGATCTTCGTCGATCTTGAAGCTGGCTTTGCCCAGGAAGGACTCCTGGTTCGTCTTTGGAATATTTTCGATGTAGGGCGCCGCGTCAAACGAGCAGACCGAGCTGCCATCCGGGTTGGGGCGCTGGTTTTGGCCTGCGCAACCACCGGCAAAGGCTGGGTTGCCCGAGAATACTTTCGACGGATCTTTATTGATGGTCGTGAAGTTGGCGCTTGGCGTCGTGCTGCTCAGGTTATTGACACCCTTGCCAGGAATGTAGCCGGTGGACGAGAAAGCGCGGTCGCTGGCGTTCAACGCTGACTGGCGATGCACGTCGACCACTCCGAAGACATTGAAGCCATCTTTGTTCAAGTCGCCGTAGCCACCCGACAGGTTCAGGCGCGACTCATCGCCGCCGCCCGATTTTTCTGGCTGGTAATGTTCTACCGAGACCGAGCCGCCCTTGACGGAGCGCTTGGTGATGAAGTTGATGACGCCGCCGATGGCGTCGGTGCCGTAGATCGCGGAGGCGCCGTCACGCAGCACTTCCACCCGTTCCAGGGCCGATACGGGGATGATGTTCAAGTCAACGGAAGAACCGTTGAATGGATGGCTGGCAATGCGCCGGCCATTGAGCAAGACCAGGGTCTTGTCGCCGCCGATGCCGCGCAGGTCGGCTACGGACTGGCCGCCGGTACCGGCGCCCACGGACTGGCTGCTGCCCTGCGAGCTTTGATTCATGGAAATGGTAGCCAGGACTTCCTGTGCCGTCGTCAGACCTTGCTTGGCGAAATCATCGGCCTTGATCGAGGTGATCGGCAGCGCTGTTTCCGAGGACAAACGCTTGATGCTCGAACCTGTTACTTCCACGCGTTGCATGACACCATCTGTTGTTTCTTGTGCATATGCCGCGTGCATGCCTAACGCCAGACTACCGGCAAACATGATGCGCAGCGAGCGTGCGATTACATTTTCAACCATTCTCTAAAATTCCCTTTTTTGTGATTAATACAGCAATTAATTCATTGTAACAAGATGTAACTCAGTGATTAATTTGCCCTTATTAAAATTGGCCGCTGAAAATTCGGAAAATGATCAGCGGCCATCATCAAAACACTCACAATTAACATTGTCAATTTCAGTTGTATTTTTTGGATGGAATGCAACAAAGTCGGTGTTTTTTTATAAAACTTCATAAATAAAATATCGTGAACCCTTGTCATCCGTGTTCAGATGCGTAAAATAAAACGGCGCACATCATCGCTGATGCGCGCCGTATGCGACCGGCACCTGCTTGCCGGTGCCGTTATTTTCTTACAGTAAAGTTCCCCTTAAAATGTGTAGCCTCCACGCAGGTAATAGGCGCGTCCGATCGGGTCCGTGTAGCGTGGGTCATAGCCCTTCTGGAACAGCGTGCCCTGGTTCGAGAACGGCGGTTGCTTGTCAAACAGGTTTTTTACGCCGGCGATCAGCTGGAAACCGTTCCAGGTGTAGCTGCCCGACAAGTTGAACAAGCTGTAGGTCGGCACATCCTGCTTGTATTGGGCGGCCACGTTGTTCTGGTCCGTGTAGCCCGACTTGAACGATTGCGACAGGGTTGCACCCCAGTTGCCCAGGCGCCAGTTGAGCGACGCCGTGTGCTTCCAGCGAAACACGGGATTGTTGTCTGCATAGCGGCCCACATTGTGGATGAATTCGCCGCCGCGCTCGTTCTGGTAGTCGTATTTGTGGGTCCAGGTGCCGTCGACCGACAGGCTGAAATCGCCATAGCTGCTGCGTCCCAGGCGGGAGTTGAGGCTGATGTCGATGCCATCGGTCTTGACCTCGCCCAGGTTCTCGTTCAAGTCGAGAATCGCATATGGCGAACCATCGGGATTACGCAGGAACAAGGCCTTGTAGCGCTGGTAATCGCCGAAGATCGATTGCTCGGGCAGCGCGGCGATCTTGTCCTTCAAGTGGATGTTCCAGTAATCGATGGCGACAGTGACATCCCTGGTCGGCTCGAGTACGATGCCGAAGGCAAAGGTGGTGGACTTTTCCGGTTTCAGGTTTTCATTGCCTCCTTGCAGCTTGTATTGCTGAATTTCACAGTCGCGCAGCGGATTGGAACCGGGTTGCGGCACGCCGCCAGGGCACAGTACGGGATCGCTGTACGAATCGTTGGTGTCGTTCTTGGACGGTGGCGCGTTCTTTTCAAACAGGGTAGGGGCACGGAAACCGGTGCTGGCCGAACCGCGCAGCACCAGCTGGGGGCTGGCCTGGTAGCGTATGCCCAGCTTCGGATTGGTGGTGCTGCCGACATCGCTGTAGTGGTCGTAGCGGGCCGCCAGCTGCACTTCCAGATCCTTGATCAAAGGCAGGTTGAGCTCGCCAAAGAAAGCTTCGATATCGCGCGAACCGCTCTTCGACAGCGAGCCGGACAAGCCCGAACTGGCTGCCTGGCCAGCGATATCGCGGTTCACATTGAAGTCGGCTTTTTCACGCCGCAGTTCGGCGCCCAGCGCGATGGCCAGTGGTCCGCCTGCCAGTTGCGTCAGCTCGCGGCTCCCCTTGATATCGAAACCGGTGGTGGTGACCTTGGCGTTCTGTACTTCGCCGCGCAGCGCCGTGCTGTCCAGATACGCCTTGCCGGCCGCGTCTTGTACTCCGAAAGGATTCAGGATGCCATTCAATACGCCGGCCGCAAACGAGGCGTCCTGTACATAGCCACCCGTGAATTTTTCCGATGACTTGCTGACGGCGTGGCTCAAGCCCGTCTTGTAATCCCAGCCCGCCACTTCGCCTTCCAGCGCCAGTACCAGGCGATCGGCCTTGCCATCCGAATCGATCTGCCGCTGGCCCGCTTCGACAGGGCGCCAGTTGACGCTCAGCGGCTGGCCCGACAGGCCAGTCTGGGCCGGCACACCGCCACCATTGCCCGGATAGTATTTGCTGCTGATCGGCAGGACCAGGCCGGTTTGCGGCGGTGGCGCCGTGCGCGCCTTGACCTTGTTTTCAGAGTGCAAGTATTCCAAGGTAGCCAGATGGCCATCGCCGAGCTTGAAGGCGCCCTTGCCGAAGAAAGCCACTTGCTCCTGTGCCGGCAAATCATCGATCTGGCGCGTGTAATCCTGGCGGCAAGTGCCGTTGGCAGCCGCCACCGACAAGGGCGGATTGCAGCCCGTCGCTGCATAGGGATTGCCTGCCAGGCCATCGCCCTTGTTGGCTGCAGCATCAAAATAATTGCCAGGGAAGGTGGTGCCGCTGGTCACGGACAAGCCGCGCGCGGGGATGATGCCGGTCTTGGAGAAATCGCGGTCTTGCGAGGTCAGCACGTTTTGCTTGTGGTAATCGACCACGCCAAAAATATTGTAGCCATCGCCGTCGAGCTTGCCGAAGCCGGTTGACAGATTCACGCGGTGTTCGCCGCCGCCCTTGTGCTGCGGCGCCACGACTTCAGCCGTCACGTTGGTGGCATTGACCGAGCGCTTGGTGATGAAGTTGATGACGCCGCCAATCGCGTCGGTGCCGTAGATGGCCGAGGCGCCGTCGCGCAATACTTCGATACGGTCCAGTGCGGCAATCGGGATGATGTTCAGGTCGACGCTGGCGCCGTCATACGGGTGGTTGGCGATGCGCCGGCCGTTTAGCAGGACCAGCGTCTTGTCGCCGCCCAGTCCGCGCAAGTCGGCACTGGCCTGGCCGCCCGTGGGCAAGCCACTGGTATTGCCGCCGACGGCGTTGCCGCTACCCATGCTCGACGAGTTCGAAGGGATCTTGCTGAGTACTTCCTGGGCAGTGGTCAATCCCTGCTTGGCGAATTCCTCGGCCTTGATGATGGACAGCGGGGTAGCCGTTTCCGAGACCAGGCGCTTGATCGATGAACCGGTAACTTCTACCCGTTGCAGACCAGAACTGTCGCCGCTGTCTTGTGCCAGTGCCGGCTGGCTGAACAAACCGGCGGCAAGCCCGCTGGCACAGATCAAACGGATGGAACGGGACAAGCATATTTCTCTAAGCATGTTCAAGACTCCTGATTAAGCGGTTGGCTAACGGGGCAAGAACGGCCATGCAGATAGGCATGTCCGAGAAGATTGAAAAGTGGTTTTAAACCATTTATATATTTTCAATTTCTCAAATGTAATAAATTAAAAATTGTCTTGTCAATAACTGTATGGAGATTGTGTAGTTAAATAACAAATGGCGACATTTAGCATGATTTAGGATAAATATTTGTCAAATAAGCTTATCTTATTTTTATTTTTCTGCACATGATGTCTACGCCATAAAAAAAGGCGGTGATTTCTCACCGCCTTGGTCTTGCAACGTTTGAAACAAGTTAGAAGAACTTGTAGCTGGCGCCCACTTTGAAGTAACGGCCGATGGCGCCGCTGGCGTCCATCGGGTTGTAGCTCATGCCACCGTAGGTCAATGGGTCGAGTGGCGCAATCTTGTCGGTTACGTTATTGATCGACGCGTACAGTTGCAGCTGCTTGTTGACATTCCAGCGGGTCGACAGGTCCAGCGTGGTGAAGGAAGCGATTTTGCAGCCATTAGGTGCATCTGCGCCGTTCGCCAGTTTGGAAGCGCATCCTGCACCTTCGTACAGGATGTTTTTCATGTCGGAGCGATAATTGAGTACACCGCTGAGATTCCAGTTGCCAATGTCCCACGAGCCAGTGACATTAATCTTGTCTTTCGGCGTACCGGCGCAGTTGGACGTGTCGCAGTTGCCATGCGTGCCGGCGAACTGGTATTTCGTCGTGGCGGACTCGGCACGTACCCACGAAGCGACATGGCTCCAGGTCAGGCCGAACGTGGCGCGGCCGTAGTCGCCCAGGCGCACGCGTTGCTTGACGTCCAGGTCGATCCCCTTGACTTCCGTGAAGCTGGAATTGCGGTATGGCGCCTTGGTGATCAGCAAGGTGCCCGTGTTCGGCACAACCACGCCATTAATCGTCAAATTGTTGTCGGCACGGATAGCGGTCGGCAGGGCAGCCGCTTCGTTATACGGCAGCGGGTTGATTTCGTTGCTACGCTTGATCTTCCAGCCATCGAGCGACAGGCTGGTATCGTTGAATGGATCCCATACCAGGCCCAGCGTATAGCCTTTCGATTTTTCTGGTTGCAAGTTGGGATCGCCGATCTTCACGGCGGCGACCTGGATGGCGCAGTCGGTCAGTGTGGCACCAGTCAGCGGCGTGCCGTTCGGGCAGCGGATAGGATCGCGCACGGTCGAGGTGCCGGTCGATTGCGAATCGGCATTGCTTTCTGCCGGGCCCGGTGCACGGAAGCCTTCCGAGTAAGTGCCGCGCAGGGCGAAGGTTTTCAGCGGTGTCCACTTGGCGCCCAGCTTTGGCGTGGTCGACGAGAAACGGTCGTATTTATCGTAACGCAAGGCGCCCGATAGTTCTACCGTCTTGATCACCGGAGCCAGTACTTCCACGAACACAGCTGATACCTTGCTGTCGCCTTTGGCTGCCACATAACTGGAGTTGATCGAGCCATCTTGCGTGCCCGACAGGGACGGATTATCCAGCTTGTCGCGGCGATGTTCCGCGCCTACGGCCAAGCCCATAGCGCCACCCGGCAATTGCATCAGTTCACGCGAGGCCTTGAAGTCGACGATATCGAGCTTGGTAGTAGAATCGGAAGTGGCATGCGTGACCATGGCCGCGTACAGCGAGGCGGGATTCTTGCCTGCCTGCGCGCCGATGTAGTAAGGGAAGTATTTGCTGTTCGGATTGCCCAAGGCATCCTTGACGACCTTCATGTTCAGCATATTGCTGTAATCGAGGTGCAGCTTCGATTCCGAATGCGTGTAGCCTGCATCGTAGTCCCAGCCCATGGCCGATCCCTTGATGCCCAGCACGATACGGTTGAACTCGTTGTTGGCTTGGCGTGTGCTTGGGCCGACATCGAATGCCTGGTAGCGCACGCGCACCGGTACGCCGTACGGGTTTTGTGGGTGGTTCGCTGCCAGCACGATGGTGGTGCCGGCGCCCGAGCCATAGTTGATCACGCCGTTCGGATTGGATGCGTTGGGCGGGAAGGCGATGGTCGGCGTGATCGATGGCGGAATCAGCGTAAATGCGGTATTGCGTTTCGAGTAGCCGGCTTCTGCGTAGACCTGGGTATCGGAATTGACTTGCCAGGTGCCGCGCGTGTAGAGGTTGACTGATTCGATGCTCGGTTGCATCGAACGAAACTGATCGTGATGCCAGACGCAGCCGCCTTTCGGATCTTGCGGCGAGGAAACTGACAGGGTGGAGCAGCCTGGCAGTGACACATAGTTGAGCGTGTTCGGATCGCGGATCAGGCCAGTCGGCGCGGCATTCGCATCGTTGTTGCCATTGATGTAGCCGCCGGCGAACTGCGTGCCGATTGGATAGCCATACGGACGCAAGTCGCCTTTGCCTATCCACTTACGGTCGGCACGGTCCTTGTTCATCAGCATGTCCGACTTGGTGTATTCGGCATTGATCACAAAGTTAAATTTGTCTTCTTCCAGATTGCCCTTGCCAAAGGTCAGCGAGGCGCGATGCTGTTTAGCGTCGCTATCACCGGAAATGCCGGTATCGGCTTTCAGGGTAAGGCCTTCGAAGTCTTTGCGCAGAATGATGTTGACCACGCCTGCGATGGCGTCTGCGCCATAGGTGGACGAGGCGCCATCTTTCAGGATCTCGATACGTTCGACGATTTGCATCGGTACCGTGGACAGGTCGGTAAAGCTTTTTTGACCATCGTCGGCACGGGCGAAGGGCGCCATGCGGCGGCCGTTCAGCAGTACCAGGGTCGAGGTGGCGCCCAAGCCACGCAGCGAAATGGCGGTTGATCCAGCAGCAAAGCCGTTACCGAAACCGGTCGGCAGGGAGCCGGCGCCATCGGCCGTCAGTGTTTGCAGGTACTCGGCTACGGTGGCCTTGCCTGACTTCATCAAGTCGTCGCGGCTGATCACCTGAACCGGCGATGCGGTTTCCGCCGTAGCGCGTTTGATGCTCGAGCCGGTAATTTCCACACGTTGCACATTGGCGTCTTGCGCCATTGCCGGTGCTGCTATCAGACCCAGACTGAACGCTGCAATACTGCCCGAAAAAATCAGGCGCACGGAGCGCGATATTACTGTTTCCATCATCATTCTCAAAAACCCCGAAGTGAGCGTGATTGCCCTGTCGCTGGCATCACTATTTGTATGAAAGACGATTGCTGCGTCGGCAATCACTATGGAAAAAAAACGGCGTCTTTTTAGTTGCCGCTTTTTCATAAGACCACTAGGCGAGAAGTGCTGTCAACGAGCAACTATGTCAATTCATGATGAAAACAACACTCAATTTTGTAACACTTGTTCATTGTCATAAATGAAAATATTTTTATGCTGCAATGCGATATTCGCTTTATTCCTTTTTGCTAAAAAGATCTCCATTCTTGCGTGTAAGGGTTTTTACCAATACGTGGCAGAGGGAAAAAAATGCCGCACTATTGCGACGCAGCAAATTGATATCGTGATGGGGATCGTGTCGACGCCATTGTCCTGAAGAGGCTGCTCTTTTCGCCCGGCGGGCAAAATATGCGTTATCGTTACGCGTTTTTCAGGCAGTCAGAACACCAGCTTGTCGGGTTGGAAACAAGGCATAGATCTTGCGAGGATGAACTGGTTTTAGCGGTGTCTTCCTGTATCCCAGGGGGATGCCAGTAAAGTGCACCAATACGGTGCAGCAGACAATCAAGATGAAGGGTATGACATGAAGTTAGCATGGATGCGGCGCCTGGCGCTGCTGGCCTGTCTGGGAGCGTTGCCGCTGGCCGCCAGTGCCGCAGATGCCCAGTCGGCAGCGACGCAGGTAAAAACCTTGCGTTATATTTTGCCCGCTGCCGAAACGGGTTTTGACCCAGCCACCGCGCGCGATCTGTATTCCAACCATATTACCCAGGCTGTTTTCGACACGCTGTACACCTATGATTACCTGGCCCGTCCCGTAAAAGTGGTGCCGGCTGCAGCAGCGGCCATGCCGGAAGTGTCCAGCGATGGCAAGATCTATACCATTCATCTGAAAAAAGGCATTTTGTTTACGCCCGACCCCGCGTTTGGCGGCAAGCGCCGTGAACTGACGATGGCCGATTATGTGTATTCGTGGAAGCGTTTGTTCGATCCCCGCCTGTCTTCGCCACACACCTGGTTGTTTGAAGGCAAGGTCGTCGGCCTCGATGATCTGGCCAAGGACGCCGTTAAAACGAACAAGCTCGATTACAGCAAGAAAGTGGCCGGCCTGGAAATTCTCGACCCCTACACCCTGCGCATCACCCTCACCAAGACCGATTTCAATTTCCCCATGATCCTGGCCTATGTGCCGACCGCCGCCGTGGCGCACGAGGTGGTGGAAAAATATGGCGACGTAAAGGGCGAAGTCGCTTCCAACCCGGTTGGCACCGGTTATTACACCTTGGGTGAATGGGTGCGCGGCAACCGCATCGTGCTCAACAAGAATCCGCTGCATTTGCCCGAGAAATGGAACTTCCTGCCCAGCGACGATCCCGACGACCAGCGCATCGTGCGCCAGATGCAGGGTAAATCGATACCCGCCATCGACCGCATTGAAATTACCGTCATGACGGAAGACCAGTCGCGCTGGCTGTCCTTCCAGAGCGGCGGCACCGATGTGTTCTGGCTCGATGGCCCGCTGGCGCCGAAAGCGCTGCTGAACGGCAAGCTGCGTCCTGAACTGGCAGAGAAGGGTGTGCAACTGTCGCGCTTGCTGGATCCGGAAATCAGTTATTACTACTGGAATATGGAAGACCCCGTGCTCGGTGGCTTCAGCAAGGAAAAGATTGCCCTGCGTCGCGCGATTGCCATGGCGCACAATATCGACGAAGAAATCCGCATCATCTGGAATGGCCAGGCCAAGCGCCTCGATTATCCGATCCCGCCTGGCGTGGTCGGCTACGATCCGCACTATAAAAGCTTGCTGCAATACGATCCCGTGCTGGCCAACAAGCTGCTCGACAAGTTCGGCTACAAGAAGGGCCCCGATGGCTGGCGTACCTTGCCAGACGGCAAACCGCTGGTGATACGTTACGCTTCGCGCAATGAAGCCAATGGCGTGCTGCAGGCTGAAATGTGGCGCAAGACGTATAACTCGATCGGTATCCGCATGGAAAATGATCGCATGATCTTTTCCGATATTTTGAAAACGGAAAAGCAGTGCAAGATGCAGACGCGCACGGCGCCATGGCTGGCCGATTACCCGGACGGCGATAACTTCATGCAACTGTTCTATGGCCCGAATGCGCACCAGAACAATAATGGCTGCTACCAGGACCCGGTCTACGACAAGTGGTACGAAACCAGCCAGTCGATGCCGGCCAGCCCCGAGCGCGACGAGCTGTATCACAAGATGGCCCGCCGCCTGGAAGTCAATGCGGGCGCCCTGATCGGTTACGCACGCTACCGCAATATGCTGGCGCAAAAGAATGTGCTGGGCTACAAAAAGCACCCTATCCTGTTCCAGGAATGGGCGTATATGGACATCGATAACGCGAATGCTCCTGCCACCGCCCCAGCTGCTGCCCCTGCCAAGGCTGCGGTCAAATAAGCGCGGCTGATCACAACAAGGAAATACAATGTTTGCTTATATCCTGCGCCGCCTGTGGCAGATGCTGCCTACCATGCTGGGCGTGGTCTTGCTGGTGTTTATACTGTTTAACTGGGTGGGGGGCGACCCGGCCTACATCCTGGCCGGCAAGATGTCGAATGCGGAAAGCATCGCCAATATCCGCCGCCAGCTGGGGGTGGATCAACCGTATTACATCCAGCTATGGATCTTCATCAAGCAGATCGTCACCTTTGACTTTGGCCAGAGCTGGGCCACGGGCGAGACGGTGTCGCACATCATCACTTCACGCCTGGGACCATCGATGATGGTCTTGATCCCGCTGACCGTGCTGGAAACGTTTTTCGGCGTGGCGCTGGCGCTGGCGATTGCCTTCGTGCGCGGCTCCTTGACCGACCGCGCCGTCATGATCGCCTGCACGGTGGGCATGTCGATTTCGATCCTGGTCTACATCATCGTGTTCCAGTACGGCTTTGCCTACAAGCTGGGCCTGTTCCCCGTGCAAGGCTGGGGCGACAGTTTCTGGGAAAACCTGCTGCGCTATTCCACCTTGCCGATCCTGATCGGCCTGGCCGTCTCGATCGCACCGACCCTGCGTTTGTTCCGCACCTTCGTGCTGGATGAAGCGAACCAGGATTATGTGCGCACGGCGCGCGCCAAAGGCCTCTCCGAAGGCCGCATCATGTGGGTCCACGTGCTGCGCAATGCCGCCATCCCGATCATTACCTACGTGATGTCGAACTTGCCGGCGCTGCTGATCGGCGCCTTCCTGCTGGAGCGTTTCTTTGGCATTCCCGGCATCGGGCGCGAAGTGATTTTGGCCGTCGAGCGCAGCGATTTTCCGGTGATCAAGGCGATCACCGTGTATGTCGCGGCCGCCACCATGCTCTTCAATCTGCTCACCGACCTGCTGTATCAGGCGGTCGATCCACGCGTACAACTGAAGTAAGAAAGAAATGATGTCGAATACACATACTTCGCCCGGCTTGTGGGCACTGGCGTGGCGCCGTTTGCGCGGCGACAAGGTGGCAATGGTTTCGCTGGCAGTCGTCGGCGCCTTCTTCTTATTGATGATCGCTTCGGCCAGCGGCCTGGTGGGCGCGAACTGGGAAGATGAAGTGGCGCTCAGCTATGCGCCGCCTACTTTTATCGGCGCCGATACGGACGGCGGCATCGATGGCGTCGATGGCGTGGTGCACGCCTCCGATGAACACAGCACGCCGACCCCGGTCAACGTGCTCGATCCGCTGGCCGACGACATCGCCGAACTGCGGACCCAGATGGGCAGCAATCCGGCCGCTGGTGTCGAGATGTACGGTGTGACCGATCCTTTGGCCGACGACTTGACGGCCTTGCGCGCCAGCATGGGCAAGACCAAGAAGGTCATTACCCACAAGGCATCGACCTTGCCGTTCGGCGCCGATAAATGGGGCCATGACGTGATCGATAAAACCATCAAGGGCGGCGAAACGTCGATCGTGGTGGGCCTGGTGGCAGCCTTGCTGGCCGTCGTGCTGGGCACCGTGTTTGGCGCCGTGTCCGGTTACTTCGGCGGTATCGTCGATGATTTCTTCAACTGGTTCTACAGCATCTTCACCTCGATCCCGTCGATTTTGATGATCTTGACGGTGGCCGCCGTGCTGCAGCAAAAAGGCGTGCTGACCATCGTGCTGATCCTGGGCTTGACGGGCTGGACCGGACCTTACCGCTTGATCCGCGCCGAATATATCAAGCACAAGGCGCGCGAATACGTGATGGCGGCCGACGCCATCGGCGCTTCGCACTGGCGCAAGATGTTTTCGCACATTTTCCCCAACATCAGCCATGTGGCGCTGGTGCAAATGTCGATCCTGGTAGTGGGCTTCATCAAGGCTGAAGTGATCTTGAGTTTCCTCGGCTTTGGCGTGCCGGTGGGCACCGTGTCGTGGGGCAGCATGCTCAACGAAGCACAAAATGAGCTGATCCTGGGCAAGTGGTGGCAATTGACGGCAGCCGCTGCGGCGATGGCCGTGCTGGTGACGGCGTTCTCGCTGTTTACCGACGCCTTGCGCGATGCGCTCGACCCCAAAGTGAAATAGGAGTTGCTCATGGACCAGAATAACCTGTTGGAAGTGCGCGACCTGCGTGTGATCTTCCGCTTGGATAAGAAAAATACCTTTGAAGCCGTCAAGGGCATTTCGTTTGATGTGCCGCGCAACAGCACCGTGGCCCTGGTGGGCGAATCGGGCAGCGGCAAGTCCGTCAGCTCGCTGGCCGTGATGGGCCTGCTGCCGCCAGACAACACCATCATCGATCCGCAATCGAGTATCCATTTCGGCGGGCGCAACCTGCTGGAATTGTCGATTGCCGAACGCCGCACCATGTGCGGCAAGGATATCTCGATGATCTTCCAGGAGCCGATGTCGTCATTGAATCCGGTGTTCACGGTGGGTTTCCAGATCGCCGAAGTCTTGCGCCAGCACATGGGCATGAACCGCAAGCAGGCCCGTGCGCGTACTTTGGAACTGCTGGAAGAAGTCGGCATTCCCGATCCGGCCACCAAGATCGACGCTTACCCTAGCCAGATGTCGGGCGGCCAGCAGCAGCGCGTGATGATCGCCATGGCGATTGCCTGCGAACCCAAATTGTTGATTGCCGATGAGCCGACCACGGCGCTGGACGTGACGATCCAGAAGCAGATCATGGATTTGATCGCCGCGCTGCAAAAGAAACACCAGATGTCGGTGCTGTTCATTACCCATGACCTGGGCCTGGTGGGCGAGATTGCCGACCATGTGATCGTCATGCGCCACGGTGAAGTGCGCGAGACGGGGGAAGTGCGGCAAGTGTTCGAGGCTGCCAAGGATACTTATACCCAGGCCTTGCTGCATTGCCGCCCATCACTGGACGAGCGGCCATGGCGCTTGCCCGTGATTGCCGACTATATGGAAGGCAAGGCGGGCCCCGGCGTGGAAATCGCCCAGCGCACGCGCGGCTACACGCCAGGCGACGAACCGGTGCTGGTGGTGAAAAACCTCAGTAAAAGTTTTTATCTGCGTGATGGCTGGTTCGGCAAGCGCGAATTCCAGGCCGTCAAGGATGTGTCGTTTACTTTGCCACGCGGCAAGACACTTGGCGTGGTGGGCGAATCGGGCTCGGGCAAGACCACGGTCGGTTTGACCCTGCTGCGGCTGCACCAGGCCACTGGGGGCACGGCCATGTTCCACGGCAAGGATTTGATTTCCATGCCGAACAAGGAATACCTGCCGTATAAACGCCGCATCCAGATCATCT
Source organism: Janthinobacterium silvisoli (assembly GCF_014200725.1). Lineage (GTDB taxonomy): Bacteria > Pseudomonadota > Gammaproteobacteria > Burkholderiales > Burkholderiaceae_D > Janthinobacterium. Next base: position 405,597 of record NZ_JACHCL010000003.1, on the reverse strand, counting down.
TCCAGAATCCCTATGCTTCGCTGAATCCGCGTTTTACGGTGGGCCAGATTTTGCTGGAACCCATGCGCATCCACAACATCGGTGCGAATGACAAGGAACGCATCGCCAAGGCTTACTGGCTGCTCGATAAGGTGGGTTTGCCGGAACAGGCTTTCCACCGTTATCCGCACGAGTTTTCCGGCGGCCAGCGGCAGCGTATCGCGATTGCCCGCTGCCTGACGATGCAGCCGGAAATCCTGGTCTGCGATGAATCCGTGTCGGCGCTGGACGTGTCGGTGCAGGCGCAGGTGCTGAACCTGTTGCAGGATTTGCAGGATGAATTCGGCCTGTCCTATATTTTCATTTCGCACGATTTGTCGGTGGTGAAATACATTGCCGACCAGGTGATGGTGATGCACAAGGGGCAGGTGGTGGAAATGGCCGATTCGGACGAGTTGTACCGCAACCCGGTCCATCCTTATACGCAAACCCTGCTGAGCGCGATTCCGCGCGGCGTGCAACTGTAAACACATCAAGGGGGCAGGCTGATGCTGCGCCCCCGCTACTGTCCTCCGCCCCATACTGAGAGTTCCCCATGAAATCACCACGCATGCGCAAACTGGCGCTGGCCGTCTGTTGCATCTTGCCGACCCTCTTGCCTGCCGCCCATGCCCAGGAGCCGGTCAAGGTCTTGCGCTATATCATGGAAGCAGCCGAAAGCGGCCTCGATCCCGCCACCACAGTTGACGAGGGGGGCTTGATGATCGAAGAAGCCATCTTCGACACGCTCTACACCTATGATTACCTGGCCCGCCCCGTGAAGGTGATACCGCAGGCGGCCGCCGCCATGCCGGAGATATCCGCCGATGGCAAGACCTATACCATCCGCCTGAAAAAAGGCATCGTGTTTACGCCTGATCCCGCTTTCAACGGCAAGCGCCGCGAATTGACGATGGCGGACTTCGTGTATTCATGGAAGCGCTTGCTCGATCCGCGTTTGTCATCGCCGAACAGCTGGCTGTTCGATGGCAAGGTGGTTGGCCTCGATGAACTGGCGGCGGCCGCCAGCAAAGGCGGATCATTTAATTACAACAAGAATATCGCCGGTTTCGAATTGCTCGATCCCTACACCCTGCGCATCCATTTGAAACAGACCGATTTCAATTTGCCGATGTTGCTGGCGCAGCCGGCCTCGGCGGCTGTGGCGCACGAAGTGGTGGCGAAATATGGCGACAGCAAGGGGGAAGTGGCATCGAACCCGGTCGGCACGGGTTTTTATAAATTGGGGGAATGGGTGCGCGGCAGCCGCATCGTGCTCAATGAAAATACCGATCACTTGCCGCAAACCTGGGATGTGGCGCCCGGCGACGATCCCGATGACCAGCGCATCGTGTCGCAGATGAAGGGCAAGAAGATGCCGCAAATCGGCCGTATTGAAATCAGCGTGCAAACGGAAGACCAGTCGCGCTGGCTGTCCTTCCAGAGCGGCGCCGCCGACCTGTTCCGCCTGGGTGGGGCACTGGCGCCGAAAGCGCTGCTGAATGGCAAGTTGCGCCCCGAACTGGCCGCCAAGGGCATGCAGTTGTCGCGCTTGCTCGATCCGGAAATCACCGCGTATTACTGGAATATGCAAGATCCGGTAGTCGGTGGTTTTTCAAAGGACAAGATCGCCTTGCGCCGCGCGATTGCGATGGCGCATGATGTCAATGAAGAAATCCGCATCACCTTGAACGGCGAAGCCCAGCGTCTGGAATATCCGATACCGCCGGGCGTGGTGGGCCACGATCCGCATTACCGGAGCTTGCTGCAATACGATCCGGCACTGGCCAACAAGTTGCTCGACCAGTTCGGCTACAAGGTAGGCAAGGATGGCTGGCGTACCTTGCCAGATGGCAAGCCGATGGTGATTCATTTTGCCTCGCGCGCGGGCAGCGCCGGCGAGCTGCAGGCTGAGCTGTGGCGCAAGACCTATAAGTCGATCAATATTCGCATGGAAAGCCAGATGCTGACCTTTGGCGACTTGATCAAGGAGCAAAAGAATTGCAAGCTGCAGGCGTTTGCCTCGCCCTGGCAGGCCGACTACCCTGACGGCAGCAATTTCATGCAATTGTTTTACGGCCCGAACACGCATCAAAACAATTCGGGCTGTTACCAGGATGCGCAATACGACCAATGGTATGCGGCCAGCGAGAAATTGCCGGCCGGCCCCGAGCGCGATCTGCTTTACCATGAAATGGCGCGCCGGCTGGAAGTGAACGCCGGTTCCATGATCGCGTATGGACGCTACCGCAATATGCTGGCGCAAAAAAGCGTACTGGGCTACAAGAAGCATCCGATCATGCAGGAGGAGTGGCAATATCTCGATATGGCCACTCCTCCTGCTTCACCGGCTAAATAACTTACTGCACCAGCGCTTTCAACAGTTCTTTGTGGAAAGCGGCTGGTTCTTCCATCTGCGGCGCATGGCCCAGGCCGGGGAATTCGACCAGCTGGCCTTGCGGGATCAGCTTGATCACTTGCTTGCCCAGCACGGCGTAATGGCCCAGCTTGGCTTTCACTTCTGGTGGCGCGATATCGCTGCCGATGGCCGTCGTGTCGGCGTCGCCTATCATCAGGGTGACGGGCACTTTGAGCTGCGGGAATTCATAGATCACGGGTTGTGTAAAAATCATGTCGTAGATCAATGCCGAATTCCACGCCACCAGCTTGTGGCCCGGACCCTGGTTCAGGCCGGCCAGCATGTCCACCCAGCGCTCGTATTCCGGTTTCCAGCGGTTCACGTAATACGTCGATTTCTCATACGAACGCACCGAGTCGGCATTCAGTTTCAGCTCGCGCTCATACCACTGGTCCACCGTGCGGTAGGGCACGCCCAGCGCTTTCCAGTCTTCCAGCCCGATCGGATTGACCAGCACCAGGCGCGACACGGCTTGCGGATACATCAGCGCATAGCGCGTGGCCAGCATGCCGCCTGTCGAATGGCCGATGATGACGCTGCGCGTGATGCCTATATGTTGCAGCAAGGCTGCGGTATTGCCGGCCAGTTGCTGGAAGGTATATTGATAATGTTCCGGTTTGCTGGAGGCGCAAAAGCCGATCTGGTCGGGCGCCACCACGCGGTAGCCGGCGTCGGAAAGTGCCGTGATCGTCTGGTCCCAGGTGGCAGCACAGAAGTTTTTACCATGCAGCAACACCGCCGTCTGGCCGTTGGGCTTGCCCTTGGGCGCCACATCCATGTACGCCATTTTCAGGGTCTGTCCTTGCGAGCTGAAGTTGAACGACTCGATGGGATGGGGATACGTAAAACCTTGCAGCTCGGGGCCGTAAGTCGATGCTGTGGCGCTGCTGGTAGCGGCCAATAGCAGCAGCGTAACGGCGGCTGGTGCGCTGAAATGGGTGGTGCTCATGAAAACTCCGGGATGGTGAGGGGGCGTTTGAACCCATCAATATAGCGTGATTTGGCGCTACGTGTTGCGCGCTGGCACAAGCCATGTCGTATGCATAATGGCTGCAGGCGGGCGCTGGTCAGATGCGATAAAATAGGGGCATGCAGACCCTTCTCCACCTCCTCGAACATTACGGCGTGCTGATCGTTTTCGGTATCGTACTGGTGGAGCAGCTCGGCTTGCCGATCCCCGCTTTTCCCCTCCTGATCGTGGCGGGGGCGCTGGCGGTGGATGGCGATATGCATTTCGCTACCGTGCTGGCCGCAGCGCTGGCCGCCTGCCTGATCAGCGATTTCACCTGGTTCCGCGCGGGCCGTTATTTTGGCAAGCGCATCCTGCGTTTGCTATGCCGTATCTCGCTGTCGCCTGATTATTGCGTCAGCCAGACGGAAGACAAGTTCAAGCGCTGGGGCCCCAAGGCGCTGGTCGTGTCCAAGTTCATTCCCGGTTTTAATACCATTGCCGCCCCCATGTCGGGCGCGATGGGGACCTCGCCCAAGCGTTTCTTCTTTTATGCGGGCCTGGGTGGCTTGCTGTGGAGCAGCACCGGCATCCTGGTGGGTGTGATTTTCCATGCCAGTGTGCAACAAGTGCTGGATTTGCTCAGCACCATGGGCAGCACGGCCTTGCTGGTGCTGGCGACCTTGCTGGGCCTGTTCCTGCTGTATAAATATCTGGAGCGCAGGCGTTTCCGCCAGGCCTTGCAAATCGAGCGCATCGGCATCGATGAATTGCTGGAATTGATAGAGCAGGGCGAAGAACCGCTGATGGTCGATGCGCGCAGCGCCACCGCGCAAGCGCTGGAACCTGCGGTGCCCGGCGCAATGTTTTTCAATGGCAAAGAACCCGTGCCTGCCATGATTACGATGGACAAGGATAGGCACATCATCGTGTACTGCAGTTGCCCCAATGACGTGACGGCTGCCCAGGTGGCCAAGCTGCTGCACGAACATGGTTTCCACCGTGCCCGGCCTTTGCATGGCGGCCTCGATGCCTGGAACGCCGCCTACCGCTCCGATTTACCGGTCTCCTCCAGCCTGCTCAGCGAAGGTTTGCCGTCTTGATGCTCATCTTGCAGCGTATAAAAATCCGGTAGTAATAATACGAAAATCAGGCTGCAACGGCTAGGCTGAACGCTGCTGATACGTGCGCAGGGCGTGTGCGTTAGCGCGCTCGCGAAGACAATTTGCTCTGTCCGATGATGGTGATTTCTGCTGCTGTGCAGCATACTAATCTGGAGTTTGCGGATAGTGTGCACTCACAACAAAGCATAATTATTAGATAACTTATTTCAGGAATGTTGCATTTGGAGTGGAACTACCAACAAATGCCAGTTTTGATGTACTTAAACTACAAACTTTGCTTGCATCGAAGCTCGTTCATCCTTTAAGCTTGGCGTCCCATGGGTCCCATTTCAACATTAAAATCATGAGCGCATCGTCTTCTCCTGCACTGCAATTTTCCGCTTTTGCCGATGGTCCACGCCTGCTGGCCGACGTGGGTGGCACGAATGCCCGTTTCGCCCTGGAGCTGTCTCCTGGCAATATCAGCCTGGTAGAAGTGTTGCCTTGCGCCGATTACCCTAGCCTGACCGCCGCCCTGCAAGCCTATCTGGCGTTGCCGCACGTGGCCGCTGCCGGCGGACAATCGGTGCGCCACGCCGCGATCGACATCGCCAACCCGGTCGATGGCGATTTCCTCAGCATGACAAATCACCACTGGTCCTTCTCGATCAGTGCCATGCGCGAAGAGTGCGGCTTCGTGACCCTGGACGTGGTCAATGATTTTACGGCCCTGGCGCGCGCCTTGCCGCTGTTGTCGAATGAAGAGAAGCATCAGGTCGGCGGCGGTACGGCGCGCCAGAACACGGCGATCGGCTTGATCGGCGCTGGCACGGGCCTGGGCGTATCGGGCCTGATCCCTGCGCACGGCAGCTGGGTGGCCTTGCAAAGCGAAGGCGGCCATGTCAATTTTGCGCCCTCCAATGAAGTGGAAGTGGCGATCCTGCAATATGCCTGGCGTGAATTCGAACATGTCTCGGCTGAGCGTTTATTGTCTGGCGATGGCCTGGAATTGATTTACCGCGCGCTGGCCGACCGTGCCGGCCTGCCGTTAGAAAATTTGAGCGCTGCGGAAATCACGCACCGCGCCCTGTCTGGTGCATCAGTGCTGTGCGACGAGGCAATCGAAGCGTTTTGCTGCGTACTCGGCGCCATGGCGGCCAACGTTGCCGTGACCCTGGGTGCGCTGGGCGGTATTTATATCGGTGGCGGCATCGTACCCCGCCTGGGCGAGCGCTTCGACCGTTCCGGTTTCCGTGCCCGTTTCGAAAGCAAGGGACGCTTTACCAACTATGTCTCGCAAATCCCGACCTTCGTGATCACGGCGCAATATCCCGCTTTCCTGGGCGTGTCGGCTATCCTGTCGGAAAAGCTGGGCACGCAGTAAGCTTAGCCGCAGATCCGCTGCGCTTCGCGCCAGCCCGACAGCAGAGCGCCGTGGACGGTGCCGCTGTAATCGTTGTGGGTGGCTTCTCCCGCGAAATACAGCCGCTGCTGCAGCGGTGCCGCCAGTTTCTTGCGGTCATCGTGCAGCGCACCAGCGCCGGGGAAGGAATAACTTCCCCGCGCATAGGGATCGGCCGCCCAGCGCGTGATGCGCCAGCTGTCCGGTGCCACGGCAGCGCTGTCGTAAATGCAGCGCAATTGCTGCATGGCGCCGGCCACGATTGCTTCATCCGTCATGCCTTCCAATACACGCGCCGCGTTACCGCCATTTAAGGCGCACAATATCGGCTGGCCCGTCACGCGCTCCAGCGCATACCAGTTCGACCAGATACCTTGTTTGGTATTGAGTTGTGTGATGACGTCGCTGGCATCCCAGAAGACCTTGGGAAAGCGCAGATACAGTTTGTCGTAGACGCCCATGCCGAGGCGGGCGATGGCGCCGGCTTTCTCTACTGGCAGCGCTGGCGAGAAGCCGACCTTGCCTTCCTTGAGCACGCCGAGCGGCAAGGTCACGATAGCCTTGTCCGCGCTGATCACGCCCTGGCTGGTGTGTACCTGGACCTGCTTGCCGCGATAGTCGATGTGCTCGACGACATGGCCTGTGAGGATGGCGAGTCCTTGGGCCAGGCGTTCGGCCAACTGGCCGTATCCGCCGGGAAGCACCACTTCGCGCCCGCCAAAACCCGATCCCTCTTGCAGCGCCCATGCCGCGATCTCGTCGATGCTGGCACCATAGTCGTCTTCCACATTGCGGCTGAACAGTTCAAATGCGGCGCTTTTTCGCTCGGCTGGCAAGCCGCTGTCTTGCAAAGCCTGGTGCAAGGCATTGCGCATGGAGAGTGGGGCATCGGTTTTGTCAGCGATGCTGGCCATGCGCTCGCCGAGTTGATCCTGGTCGGCCGCGAATTGCTGGCGCTGCGCGGCCGTCACGGCTGCGCCTGCTGCGTCATACAGACGGCTCTCGCTGAGGTTGTTGCTGAGCGTGCCCGCATCGTAGACAGTGGTCTGGATGCCAAATTGCCTGGCCAGCGCCGCGACCGGGTTGTTGTGGACGCCATGTATCCACGAAGCGCCCAGGTCAACCGGTGCGTCGGGCCAGCTGTGATCGGTCCAGATGCGACCGCCCAGCCGCTGGCGCGCTTCGATGATGGTGACGCAGCAGCCAGCACGCTGCAAACGTTGCGCCGCAGCGATGCCGGCGATACCCGCGCCGATCACGATGACGGACGGCATGCGGCGGCCAGTCCGGCCGGTGGCGATGGAAGGCGCGAGCGCGGCGGCGATGGCGGCGAACGTATGGCGCAGCAGGCTGCGGCGGTGTGGGGACGTCATGCTACACTCCTTATTTACATCAAAATACCTAATGGTACATAAATGTGCCACAATGAACATAAATGTTTCATATGGAGTGCCATGTCAGGAACACCTGAAAATATTCTGGACGCAGCCGCGATGGTCTTGTCGCGTGACCGCAGCGCATCGATACAGCAGATTGCCAAAGCAGCCGGCCTTAGCCGCACCACCTTGGCGCGTTACTTTGCGACGCGGGAACTATTGATCGCGGCACTGGTCGAACGGGTGCTGGGCGAGGCCTTGTCGGTGCTCGATGCCGCCAGGCTGGAGGATGAGCCAGTTGCCGTGGCGTTCCAGTCGCTGACGCAGCATTACCGGGCCATCGGCCAAGTCTGGGGCCTCGGTTATGGACTCGGCTATAGCTGGCTGCATCTGGTGGAGCTGGTGCCGGGCATGGATGCGTCAGTCGAGAAGATCGAGCAGCGCCTGCACGCTTTTTTTGAGCGTGGTCAGGCGCAGGGCGTGTTTCGCCAGGACATGCCGGCGCAGTGGCTGGTCGGCGCCTTGCAGGGCTTGGCGGAAACTACCTCTGATCTGATCGCCGATGAGGCGATGGGCGCGCGCCAGGGAGCCGATTTTCTATTGTCGATGTTTTTAAATGGCGGCGGCGCGAAGGCTGGCCAGGAAAAATAGTCGCTTATCTTGTCTGTTTTTCGCATCGTGACCGGGTAAAACGCGTGTTTTGCCCGGTTTTGCGCTTTTCCGCTTTTTATCAGGTACAATTGGCATCGTTGGATGAAACGACGACTGTCGCTTACTTGCCCGGCTTATTATTACGCTACTGATTGCGCCGCTGGTGTAGCGATTGCTCCGGATCTCGTTTCAGAGCTGGTTACTTAGTTAAATTAGTTAAGGTTAATTAAGACCGGCGCCATGGATGGCGGGACGTTCACCGCATCCGCATCACTCCCGCTTTGCGCGCATCGGCCAAGGCGTCGGAAAAACAGCCTCAACTTGTAACCCAGCATGGCGTCATTACCGATGTCTGCCCTGTCTCATGTTACGTTGAATTGTTACGTTGAAATGAACGTTTTGATTTCTTTCTCTGCATACGAATTGCAACACACATCCGCACAGAACTGCTATGAATACAATTGAGGCTAAAAAAGTCCTCGAAACCGCGTTGCTGTGCGCTCGTGAATCGTTGACGATCCACAGCCTGAAAAAGCTGTTCGTCGATGCGGACGAGAATGGCCGCGTGCGCGGTGTCGGCGTTGGCGCCGATACGATCAAGCAATTGCTGGAAGAGCTGCGGCAGGATTGGGAGGGCCGCGGCATTGAAGTGGTCAGCCTGGCGTCAGGCTGGCGCTTTCAAAGCCGGCCGGAAATGAAGATGTATCTCGATCGTTTGACGCCGGAGCGTCCGCCCAAATATTCGCGGGCGACCCTGGAAACGCTGGCCATCATTGCGTATCGCCAGCCCGTGACGCGCGGCGATATTGAGGAAATTCGCGGCGTGGCCGTCAATTCGCAAACGATCAAGATGCTGGAAGACCGTGGCTGGGTCGATGCGATCGGCTACCGCGACGTGGTGGGGCGGCCAGCCTTGCTGGCGACCACCAAACAATTTCTCGATGATCTGGGTTTGAGTTCGCTGTCCCAGCTGCCGCCGTTGCAGCAAATCAGCGAGATGCAGGGGAACGGAATGGAAGCCCTGGAAGCGGCCCTGCAAGAAAATTTTGATAAAGCAAAGAATGACGCAACGGATGACGTTGCACAACAGCTTGGTGCAGGTAGCAATGCCGCTGTAACTGACGTGACAGCAAGCCCTGATGCCGGCCCCGATGCTTCACCCCTGGATGAAGCCTACACTCACGACCCTGCGCCAGAACTAACGGTTGACGCTGCGCCAGGTCAGCACAGCCAAGAAACGAATAATGAATAATCCGAACACTCCCGAGACAAATACCGCCAGCGACGACGTCGTCGCCAAGCCCAAGCGCCGCACCAAGGCTCAGATAGAAGCCGCAGCCGCAACCGCCAGCACTGCCAGCCCGGCTGCAGATGTTGCCGCCAAACCAAAACGCCGCAGCAAAGCCGATGTGGCCGCCGATGCGCCCGTCGCTGCTGTGGCAGCCGTAGACACCGATGCTGCGCCAGTGGCCCGGAAAACCCGCGCCAAGCCAGCCGCCAAGGGCGTGGCCGCCGCCGCTGAAGCCGCTGCCGACGCCGTTGCCGCACCAGTAGCACCCGCCGCGCCGCGTCCGCCGCGCGCCCGCGCCGCCATCAAGGCAGCTGTTGAGTCTGTTGAAGCCGTCGCCGACGAAGCTCCTGCAGCGCGCCAGCCGCGCGGTCCGCGTCAGATGCGTGGCGTGCAAGCCGAACGCGCCTTGCGCCAGCCGCCGCGCGAAGTGGCCGAGCTTGCTGAAGCGTCCACCGTGCCTGAAGTCGCCGCCGCACCTGCCGATGGCGTCGAAGGCAAGCCAGTCCGTGGCCAGCGCAACGATATGCCCGGCACCGGCAAGAATGCCGGCAAGAGCCGTAAAAAAGGCAAGGGCCGCCAGGGCGCGCCAGGCAAGCTCAATGAAGCCGATGCGGTATTCTCGTTTGTCACTTCCGACGCGTTCGACAGCGAAGAAGGCGGCACGGGCCGTGTACAAAAATCGGCAGTACGCCGTGACCTGACGTCCGACGACGATGCGCCGAAGCTGCACAAGGTGCTGGCCGAAGCCGGTCTCGGTTCGCGCCGCGACATGGAAGACCTGATCATTTCTGGCCGCGTGTCCGTCAATGGCGAGCCAGCCCATATTGGCCAGCGTATCTTGCCGACCGACCATGTGCGTATCAATGGTAAATTGATACAGCGCCGTGTCAGCAAAAAGCCGCCACGCGTGCTGGTGTACCACAAGCCAACTGGCGAGATCGTCAGCCATAACGACCCGGATGGCCGTCCTTCCGTGTTCGACCGCTTGCCGACCATGAAGGCGGGCAAATGGGTGGCTGTGGGTCGTCTGGACTTCAATACTGAAGGTTTGCTGCTGTTTACGACTTCCGGTGACTTGGCCAACCGTCTGATGCACCCACGCTACGGCATCGACCGCGAGTACGCAGTGCGTACCCTGGGTGAGCTGGAAGAGGGCATGCGCCAGAAACTGCTGGCCGGTGTCGAGCTGGAAGACGGCCTGGCGCAGTTTTCGAAGATCGCCGATGGCGGCGGCGAAGGCATCAACAAGTGGTACCGCGTGGTGATTGGCGAAGGCCGTAACCGCGAAGTGCGCCGTATGTTCGAAGCGATCGGCCTGACCGTTTCGCGCCTGATTCGTACCCGTTATGGCGCGATGACCTTGCCGAGCGGACTGAAACGTGGCCGTTGGGAAGAAATGGATGAAAATACCGTGCGCGACTTGCTGGCCGCCTACGGCATTGAAAAGAAAGTGCCGGCCTCCGGCGATCCGCGCGCGGCAGCCGCCGCCAAGGGCCGCGAGGCGCGCAAGCCTGCCCGCGATGACGAGCCGAATGGCAACCGTATCGATGTGAGCAACCGCAACGCCGATCCGTTCCCGGTTGCGCCGCGCCGTGGCCAGCCGCAAGGCCAGTTTGCTCGTCCGCAAGGCCAGGGTCGTCCAGGTGGCACCGGCCGTCCTGGCGAAAGCCGTGGTCCGGGCCGTGGCCAGCCACAAGGTCCATTCCAGGGCGGTCCCCGTTCGTCGGCGTCGTTCGATGCCCAGGGGCAAGGCCAGGGCCAGGGCCGTTCGGCGCGCCCAGCCGGCCAGGGTCGTCCAGGTGGTGAAGGCCGCGCGCCACAGCGTGGTCCGCGCCAGCCTGATCCGCTGCAAACGGCGTTTGGCTTTGCCACGCCGGCGCCGCGCCGCAACAATGGCGGTGGCGCCGGCCAGGTGCGTTCCGGTGGCCAGCCGCGTGGCGGCATGGATGGCATGCCGCGCCGCCGCAAAGGCTGATCGGGATACGCTTGTAGCGCGTCCGGTTTTTTGTGCCGGATGCGCAACTCTTGTTGCTGAGACTGTTGTAAGCGGGGCCGCTCCTGTCGTGCGGCATTGCGGCGCAGTTAATAAGAGGTTATAATCTGCAGCCTAATAAAAGTTCTCCGCAGGGTAGTTTGGTGGGGAGTGCTTTCATCTGGTTGGGGAAATACAAGAAGATGGGCAGATGCCCATTTTTTTTTTGTTGAACCGTTTGTAATGGCTCCGCGAGGGGCCATAAATGACTAGAGCGTGTTTTTTTGCATGTTGCCAGCGCCTAAAAGGATGCTGCAATGCGGAAACAGGCCTTATTTCTGGAGAATTTCTTGCAGCAGTTGGAATTAATTGAAAAGACAGTCACTGGTCTGGGCTACGAGCTCGTTGATGTTGAACGTGCCGAGCGCGGCCTGCTGCGCGTCTTTATTGATTTCAGCGCCGCCGATGCCGCTGAAAAAGGTCCGATCACGGTCGAAGACTGTGCCACGGTCAGTCACCAGTTATCGCATGTGTTGACGGTAGAGAACGTTCCTTACGAACGTCTCGAGATTTCTTCCCCGGGCCTGGACCGGCCGGTGCGCAAGCTGGAAGACTTCGTCCGTTTCGCAGGCCATGAAATCATCGTCAAGCTGCGCGTGGCGATGCCGGGTACGAACAACCGGAAGTCGTTCGAGGGGACGTTGCAAGAACCCGTCGGCGATAATTTGTCGTTGGAATTTGAAGGTAAGGATGGTCCGGCGATGTTGGAGTTTACGCTCGCCGACGTGGATAAGGCACGCTTGGTGCCAAAGGTGGATTTTAAGGGACGCAAAGCATGAGCCGCGAAGTTTTATTATTGGTTGACGCGCTGGCGCGCGAAAAAAACGTCGATAAAGATGTCGTTTTCGGCGCGCTTGAATTCGCGTTGGCGCAAGCCACGAAGAAACGTTATGAGGGTGAAGTAGACATCCGCGTTTCGATCGACCGTGATTCGGGCGAGTTTGAATCGTTCCGCCGCTGGCACGTGGTGCCTGATGAAGCGGGCCTGCAATTGCCGGATCAGGAGATCCTGCACTTCGAGGCAAAAGAACAGATTCCAGATATCGAAGTCGATGACCACATCGAAGAACCGATCGAGTCCGTCGAATTCGGCCGCCGCTTCGCGCAAGACACCAAACAGGTAGTCTTGCAGCGCGTGCGTGACGCCGAGCGCGAACAGATCCTGGTCGACTTCCTGGAACGCGGCGATTCGCTGGTCACCGGCACCATCAAGCGCATGGAACGCGGCGATGCAATCGTCGAGTCCGGCAAAATTGAAGCGCGTCTGCCACGCGACCAGATGATCCCGAAAGAGAATCTGCGTATCGGCGACCGCGTGCGTGCTTTCATCCTGCGCATCGACCGCAATATGCGCGGCCCGCAAGTGATCCTGTCGCGCACCGCTCCAGACTTCATCATGAAGCTGTTCGAACTGGAAGTACCGGAAATCGAACAAGGCATGCTGGAAATCAAATCGGCTGCCCGCGATGCTGGCGTACGCGCCAAGATCGCCGTCTACACGGCGGACAAGCGCATCGACCCTATCGGTACTTGCGTCGGCATGCGCGGCTCGCGCGTGCAGGCTGTGACCGGTGAGTTGGGTGGCGAGCGCGTCGACATCGTGCTGTGGTCGGAAGATCCAGCGCAGTTCGTGATTGGCGCCCTGGCGCCGGCGAACGTCTCGTCGATCATGGTCGATGAAGAAAAGCACGCCATGGACGTGGTAGTCGATGAAGAAAACCTGGCAATCGCGATCGGCCGTTCCGGCCAGAACGTGCGCCTGGCTGCTGACCTGACCGGTTGGAAGATCAACATCATGACGGCCGAAGAATCGGCTGACAAAGCTGCCCAGGAAACGGCTGCCGTGCGCATCCTGTTCATGGAAAAGCTCGATGTTGACCAGGAAGTGGCCGACATTCTGGTGGAAGAAGGTTTCGCCAGTCTGGAAGAAATCGCTTACGTGCCAATTTCCGAAATGCTGGAAATCGAATCGTTTGACGAAGATACCGTCAATGAACTCCGTACCCGTGCGCGTGATGCGCTGGTTACCGAAGCAATCGCTTCGGAAGAGGGTCTGGAAGGCATGGACGAGGCGTTGGTGGGTCTGGAAGGCATGGACCGTGTCACCGCCGGCAAGCTGGGTCTGGCTGGTATCAAGACTGTTGAAGCATTTGCAGCACTGGCATACGACGAATTTGGCGCAATCCTGGCCTTGTCTGCGGACCGTGCGCGTGAACTGATTACAAGTGAATTTAAAGATGTGACCGACGATGAGATGAAGTTGGTTGACTCGAAATACGACGATCGTGCCAAGGCGCTGCAAGCCAAGGCATGGAGTCTGGCCGAATCCGCAAAGGCTTAATTTGAGTATCTTTATCATCTCCGCGACACATAGAAAAGAGGACTGAATGGCGAGTAACAACGTAGCCCAATTTGCCACCGAACTGAAGATGCCTGCAGATTTGCTGCTGACGCAGCTGCGTTCTGCCGGCGTCGAGAAAAGTTCGACGTCAGATCCATTGTCGAAAGATGATAAGGACAAGCTTTTGGATCATCTGCGCCGCACCCATGGCGCAGCGGCTGACACAGAAAAGAAGAAGATCACCGTGACCCGCAAGGAAACGACCGAAATCAAGCAAGCCGATGCAACCGGCAAATCGCGCACCATCCAGGTGGAAGTGCGCAAGAAACGTACTTTCGTCCAGCGTGATGAAGCCGCGCCGGTCGCAGCAGAACCGGTCGCGCCTGCCGCGCCGGTGATCGATCACGCCGAAGTGGCGCGTCGCGAAGAAGAAGCCCGCAAGCAGGCTGAACTGATCGCCCGCCAGGAAGCTGATCTGCGCGAAAAGCAAGAACGTCTGGCCAAGCTCGACGCAGAAAAAGAAGCCCAGGCGAAAGCCACGCAACAGGCTGAATTGGCTGCCAAGAAAGAAGCCGAAGCAGAAGCCAAGAAAGCCGCCGCCAAGGCCGCTACCGTGGTCGCTGCCGCTGCTGCAGGTACGCCTGCCGTAGCTGACGACGCTGCTGCTGAAGCGAAAAAAGCTGCCGCCGCTGAAGAAGCGAAGAAAAAAGCTGCTGCCGCTGCAGTTGCTGCCAAGGAAGCTGCTGAAAAAGCCGAAGCCACCGAACGCGCCCGCAAGGCCGTGGCGGACGAGGTTGCCCAGATCAAGGCCATGATGAACGCGCCACGTCGCGCCATCAAAGCCCCTGAGCCAGCACCGGCGCCAGTCAAGCCGAAGGCGCCGGAAGGCACCTTGCACAAGCCAGCCGACAAGAAACCTGGCGAAAAACCAGGCGACAAGAAGCCAGCGGTTGCAGACAAAAAATCGATCAAGTCGGCCAATGTGTCGTCGACCTGGTCGGATGACGCGAAAAAACGCGGCACCACCGGTGGTCCCAAGCCACGCGGCAATAGCGGCCCGGCGGGTCGTGACAGCTGGCGCGGTGGCGCGAAGGGCCGTCGCCCATCGCACCATGACGAGCGTGAATCGAACTTCCAGGCACCGACCGAAGCTGTCGTCAAAGACGTGCACGTGCCGGAAACGATCACCGTCGCCGAACTGGCGCACAAAATGTCCGTCAAGGCATCCGAAGTCATCAAGCATTTGATGAAATTGGGCCAGATGTGCACCATCAACCAGGTGCTGGACCAGGAAACGGCCATGATTCTGGTCGAAGAAATGGGCCACAAGGCATTTGCTGCTGAACAAGACGATCCGGAAGCCTTGCTGGCCGACGTGGGCGAACACGCGCACTTCGAGTCCAAGCCACGCGCTCCTGTGGTCACCGTCATGGGTCACGTCGACCATGGTAAAACGTCCTTGCTCGATTACATCCGCCGCGCCAAAGTCGCTTCGGGCGAAGCCGGTGGCATTACGCAGCATATCGGCGCTTACCACGTCGATACGCCACGCGGCATGATCACCTTCCTCGACACCCCAGGCCACGAAGCGTTTACCGCCATGCGTGCCCGTGGTGCGAAGGCAACCGACATCGTTATTCTGGTGGTTGCCGCCGACGATGGCGTGATGCCGCAAACCAAGGAAGCGATTGCCCATGCGAAAGCAGCTGGCGTACCGCTGGTAGTGGCGATCAACAAGGTCGACAAACCGGGTGGCAACGTCGACCGTGTGACGCAGGAACTGGTCGCCGAACAAGTCGTGCCGGAAGAATACGGTGGCGAATCGCCATTCGTGCCGGTATCGGCCAAAACCGGCCAGGGTATCGACGATCTGCTGGAACAAGTGCTGTTGCAAGCTGAAGTGCTGGAATTGACGGCACCGGTGGATGCACCTGCACGCGGCCTGGTGGTTGAAGCGCGTCTGGACAAGGGCCGTGGCCCGGTTGCGACGATCCTGGTACAGTCCGGCACCCTGAAGCGCGGCGACGTGATTTTGGCTGGCTCTTCGTATGGCCGTGTACGCGCCATGCTGGACGAAAACGGCAAGGCGATTGCCGAAGCTGGTCCATCGATCCCGGTAGAAATCCAGGGTCTGACGGAAGTGCCAGTGGCGGGTGAAGAAGTGGTCGTCATGGCTGACGAGCGCAAGGCGCGTGAAATTGGTCTGTTCCGTCAAGGTAAGTTCCGTGACGTGAAACTGGCTAAGCAACAAGCCGCGAAACTGGAAAACATGTTCGACCAGATGGCCGAAGGCGAAGTGAAAAACTTGCCATTGATCATCAAAACCGACGTGCAAGGTTCGCAAGAAGCGCTGGTCGGTTCGCTGCAGAAGCTGTCGACATCGGAAGTGCGCGTACAAGTGGTACATGCTGCCGTTGGTGGTATTTCGGAATCGGACGTCAACCTGGCAGTCGCTTCGAAAGCGGTCATCATCGGCTTCAACGCCCGTGCCGACGCTCAAGCACGCAAGCTGGCCGAGTCGAATGGCGTGGACATTCGCTACTACAACATCATTTACGATGCGATCGACGAGATCAAATCGGCGTTGTCGGGCATGTTGGCGCCAGAGAAACGCGAAACCGTTATCGGCCAGGTCGAGATCCGCCAGGTTATCCTGGTCTCGAAAGTGGGCGCAATTGCCGGCTGTCTGGTCACCGATGGCGTGGTCAAGCGTGCTTCTTCCGTCCGCCTGTTGCGCAACAACATCGTGGTGTGGAGCGGCGAGATCGACTCCCTGAAACGCTTCAAGGACGACGCGAAAGAAGTGCGCGCCGGTCTGGAGTGCGGCCTGTCGCTGAAGAACTACAACGACATTCAGGTTGGCGACACCCTGGAAGTATTCGAAGTTCAGGAAATCGCTCGTACCCTGTAATTGTCATACTCCGCGCGGACTTGTCCGCGCACACACGTGGGGCGCATTGGTCAACGGGCAACCGTTTGACCCATGCGCCCTGCGGCACTTAGGACAGCATAGAAATATCATGGCTAAACATAGCAAAACCATGCCAGCGCGCGGCTTGCGCGTGGCTGACCAGATCCAGCGCGACCTGGCCGAAATCATCGCCTACGAACTCAAAGACCCGCGCGTCGGCACCATGATCACCGTGACCGAAGTACAGATCACGCCTGATTACGCGCACGCCAAGGTGTTTTTCACGATGTTGAAAGACAGCAAGGAAGCCATCAAGAACACCACCGAAGGCTTGAGCGCCGCGGCCGGTTTCATCCGTGGCTTGCTGGGCAAGCGCCTGCACATCCATACCTTGCCGATGTTGCACTTCGTGCACGACAGCTCGACTTCACGCGGCATGGAAATGTCCTTGCTGATCGACAAGGCCAACGCCACGCGCGCGGCTGATGCCGAGCCGGACGACAAATCTGAAGCGGACGAGCAATAAGCGTGGCCGGAGCAAAACGACCGCCCGGCATCAAGCGGGTGCGTGACCTGGTCGATGGCGTGCTGCTGCTGGACAAGCCGGTCGGCTGGTCCAGCAACGATGCCTTGATCAAGGCCAAACGCGTGCTGAATGCGAAAAAGGCCGGCCATACTGGCACTTTGGATCCGTTCGCCACGGGCTTGCTGCCGCTGTGCTTTGGCGAAGCGACCAAGTTTTCCCAGGATTTGCTGGAAGCGGACAAGACCTACGAGACCGTGGTGCACCTGGGGCAGACGACCGATACGGGCGACACCGAAGGTGAGGTGCTGGAAACGCGCGACGTGAATGTGACGCAGGAACAGATCGACGCCGTGCTGGCACAGTTCCGTGGCCCCATTATGCAGACGCCGCCGATGTACTCGGCCCTGAAGCGCGACGGCAAGCCACTGTATGAATATGCGCGCGCCGGCATCACCCTGGAGCGTGAAGCGCGCCCGGTAACGATCCACAAGCTGGAATTCATCCGCTATGAAGCGCCGTTTTTGACCTTGTCGGTGATGTGCAGCAAGGGCACGTATATCCGCGTGCTCGGTGAAGATATCGGCGCGGCACTCGGTTGCGGCGCGCATCTGAACGCCTTGCGCCGCACGCAGGTGGGCAGCCTGACACTCGCTGGCGTGGTTACTCTGGACGAACTGACGGCCCACGAAGCGCCGTTCGGCTTGCTGGCCCCCGTCGATGCCTTGCTGTCGAGTTTCCCTGCCGTGCAGTTGACCGAGGAATTGGCAAAACGCTTTTTGCACGGTCAGCGCATCGCCCTGGGCAAGGAAGAGGTTGTCGTGCCAGGCGAGCCGGGCAGGGTGCGTGTGTATCACGACACAAAACTGCTGGGCACTGGCCAGTTGCAGGAATACAGCATCCTGGCGCCAGAGCGTCTGATCGCCACGGCGCAGCAGCCGTAAGTCACAATAAAGTCATATTAGTCAGCGACACTATCAAAATGGTGTCGCTTTTTTTAAACCATCCGTCGCCGACCGTTGGAGCCGCCAGCATTTTTGAATAGCGTTGCAGCGCAACATGCTATACTACGCGGTTCCGGAAATAGATTAGCATTCGGGTATCTCGTACACCTACGTACGCACTCCGCAGTTTTTCAGTAACTACTACGACCATGTCAAATACAAAACGCGCAATTCGCAACATCGCAATCATCGCCCACGTTGACCACGGCAAAACGACCCTGGTTGACCAACTGCTGCGTCAGTCCGGCACCTTCCGTGAAAACCAAGCGGTAGACACACGTGTCATGGACTCGAACGACCTCGAAAAGGAGCGCGGCATTACGATTCTGTCGAAGAACTGCGCCGTTGAGTACGAAGGCACCCACATCAATATCGTCGATACCCCAGGCCACGCCGACTTCGGTGGCGAGGTAGAGCGCGTACTGTCGATGGTTGACTCGGTTCTGCTGCTGATCGATGCACAAGAAGGCCCGATGCCACAAACCCGTTTCGTCACGCGCAAGGCGCTGGCACTGGGTCTGAAACCTATCGTTATCGTCAACAAGATCGACCGTCCAGGCGCACGTCCGGACTGGGCCATCAACCAGACTTTCGAACTGTTCGACAAACTGGGCGCTACCGACGAGCAACTGGATTTCCCTATCGTTTACGCTTCGGGCCTGAACGGCTACGCTGGCCTGACCGAAGACGTACGCGGCGGCGACATGAAGCCGATGTTTGACGCCATCCTGGAACACGTGCCAGTACGCGACGACAATCCAGAAGGCCCGCTGCAAATGCAAATCACCTCGCTGGACTACTCGTCCTACGTGGGTAAAATCGGCATTGGCCGCGTCAACCGCGGTACCGTCAAGGTTGGCCAGGACGTGCTGGTCATCAATGGCCCAGGCGCAACCCCAGTCAAAGGCCGCATCAACCAGGTGTTGAACTTCAAAGGCCTGGAGCGCGTGCTGGTAGACGAAGCTGTTGCCGGCGACATTTGCCTGATCAACGGTATCGACGAAATCGGCATCGGTTCGACCCTGTGCGCACTGGACACTCCAGAAGCGCTGCCTATGCTGACCGTTGACGAGCCTACCCTGACCATGAACTTCATGGTCAACAACTCGCCACTGGCTGGCCGCGAAGGCAAGTTCGTGACCTCGCGTCAACTGCGTGACCGTCTGGAAAAAGAATTGAAAGCCAACGTTGCTCTGCGCGTTGCGCCAACCGATGACGACACGATCTTTGAAGTATCGGGCCGCGGCGAGCTGCACCTGACGATTCTGATCGAAAACATGCGTCGCGAAGGCTTCGAGCTGGCTGTGTCGCGTCCACGCGTGGTGTTCAAAATGGTCGATGGCGTGCGCCAGGAACCGTTTGAAAACCTGTCGGTTGACGTAGAAGAAGCCAACCAGGGCGGCGTGATGGAAGAACTGGGCCGCCGTCGTGGCGACCTGCAAAACATGGAATCGGATGGCAAGGGCCGCGTGCGTCTCGAGTACCTGATCCCGGCACGTGGCCTGATCGGCTTCCAGGGCGAATTCATGACCCTGACCCGTGGTACCGGTTTGATGAGCCACGTATTCCACGAATACGCAGCCGTCGACAACACCCGTGGTGAAATGGCTGGCCGTCGTAACGGCGTGCTGATCTCGCAAGATGACGGCGCTGCTGTTGCCTACGCTATCTGGAAACTGCAAGACCGCGGCCGCATGTTCGTGTCGCACAACGATCCAGTGTACGAAGGCATGATCATCGGTATCCACTCGCGCGACAACGACCTGGTGGTTAACCCGATCAAGGGCAAACAGCTGACCAACGTGCGTTCGTCGGGTACCGACGAAGCGGTACGCCTGGTACCACCTATCCAGATGTCCCTGGAATACGCAGTGGAATTCATCGAGGACGACGAACTGGTGGAAATCACCCCGAAATCGATCCGTCTGCGCAAGCGCTTCCTGAAAGAGCACGAGCGTAAAAAAGCATCGCGCGATTCTTAATATGTTGTAGCGCATGGCCTGCGGGCCATGCCCGCCGCATCAGCAAGGCCACGGTTATCCGTGGCCTTTTGCATATCTGGTCTATTACTTTGGAGCGGACGCTGGCTCTGGCCGCACGCGGGCCGCAGCACCACCCGGCAGCTTGATCACATAGTCGGTCTTGTAGGCATTGCCCGGCTGCTCAAAGTCGGTAGAGACGATCTGGGCGCCGCTGGCGAAGGCGGCATTGGCGCGCGTCATATCGTTGGTCTTGGCTTCAAAGGTTTCGATGTCCGAGCGGGTGCGCACCAGATAACCCTGTTCCACGTATTGACGGATCTGCTTGCCACGCACCAGCGCATTGTCCATCAGCAAGAAGGCCGCATGGTCTTCGCCCGGCTCGGCGCGCAAAAAGGCGGCGCGCCCTTTCAAAGACGGGTGGCCCGTCAGGTAGCCGGCAGCGCCGCTGGGGCCGTTCGCCGTCATCAGCAAAAACAGTACCTTGCCACGCGCATTTGCCAGCGTCGGCCAGTTGTCGGCGCGCACGGCGGCATTCAGGGTGGGGTAGTTGCCGCGCAAATCGTCGGGCGTGATGATGCGCTCGCGGCCCATCACCGACAACAATTCCTTGTCCATGTCATCGAACAGCGCCGGCGTGAACGGCACGGTGTGGGTGGCGCCGGGCAATATGGGCAGGTCCTGGTTCTTCGCTTCGATCAGGATAAACAGCGGCACGTGATCGGCATGCGCATCGGACCAGCCGCGTATCTGTTGCAAACACAGGTGCAGGGTAGGGCAGTTGCTGCGGAAGTCGATGTCCGGAATATGCAGCACCTTGAAGCCGGGCTGGTCCAGGCCGGCCGAATTAAACGGCAGCAAATCGGTGATGCCTTTGTCGCGCAGCATCTTGTAGCCGACCGGATTGGCATAGATGCCGCCCTTGGGATCGGGATTGATATCGATCTCCAGGCTGCGCACGCCCAAGTTCAGCTGCGTTTCCAGGCTGGGGTGGCTGTATTTCAGCAGTTCCGAGGCCGACATGCTGTTCGGATGCTCTTCCTGGAACAGGGCGCGCGCCGCCGGTGGCATCTTGTCGATAAAGCTGCTGAAGTCGGGGGCCTTTTCTTCAAACAGCTTTTCCATCTGCGGATCGAGTCCCTGGCCGTAGCTGTTGTGGGTGCCCAGCACCTGCAACTGGTTGATCTTCAGGTCGGCCGGCAGTTGATGTGCTTCGGCTGCATAGGCGGATTGGCAGAGCAGGCAGGCCAGGATAAGTGTGTGCAGTTTCATGAGGTCTTGGAAGTTAAGTTAGTAGTTGTAGTTGGCAAAAATGCCTACCGTGCGGACGGCGTTGGGCGAGGTGTAGTGCAGCAGGCCGAGTGTTCCGTATTGCTGGTAGCCGGTAGAGAAATAGCGGTTGAGCAAGTTGCGCGCATACAGGCCGAATTCGAAAGCGCTGTCATGTGGCGCGAATGTCAGGCGCGCATTGACCAGGCCGTAGCCGGGCACTTCCGAATAGGCCGGCTGGCCCACCACGGTCCACAGCTTGCTGCGGAACGCATAGTCCGCATGCGCTTTCAGGGTCAGCTTGCCGCCGACTTCGGTCTGGTAGTTGACGCCCAGGTTGCCGGCCCAGCGCGGCGCATTCGTCAGGGCCGTATTGGTGTAGTCGGTCTTGCTGTCGTAGACGTAGTCGGTGAACTTGGCGCTAGTGTAGGTCAGCGCGCTGTTGAAGGTCAGCGCTGGGGCGGCGCGCCAGGTTGCGCTGACCTCTGCGCCGCCGCTACGCAGGCCGCCGGCGTTGCCGATCACCGCCTGCAGGGTCGGGCTGCCGGGGATGCTCGTGAGGATGGTGGTCTGGAAGTCATTGAATTTTTCCAGAAACAGGTCGGCGTTCAGGCGTAGCGTACGGTTCAGCAGTTCCGACTTGATGCCCAGCTCGTAGCTCTTGACCGTCTCTTCGCGGTAGGGATCGTATTTGTTGCCGACAAAGGCGATCCCGGCCGGTTTGTAGCCAGTGGTGTAGCTGGCGTACACCATGGTGTCCTTGCTGAGCTGGTACTGCGGCGAAATGCGGTACGAGAAATTGTGGCCAGACACCGAACCCTCGGGATACAGCGGCGGCGCACTGGTGGCGACAAAGGTGTTGTTCACGCCCGTGATCGGTTCGCTGGGCGTGTTGATGTAGCGCAGCGACTGGCTGTTGCGGTCTTGCGTGTAGCGGCCACCCAGCGCCAGGCTCGCTTGTGGCGTGAAGTTGAATTTCAGCTGGCCGAACGCCGCCGCCGTGGTGTTGCGCGTGTTGAACAGGGACGTGTTGCCATCTTCACCGATGGCGCCCGTCAGCGCGTACAGTTGCGTGCGCGGCACGCCGGTGGGCGACACCAGCGGTGCGCCCAGGGTGGCCCATTGCAACTGGGTTTGCCGGGCGTCGAGCTGGTTCCAGAACAGCCCGCCCAGATAGTCGACAAACTGCCCACTAGCGGACGCCAGGCGGAATTCCTGACTGTATTTGGTGGTGCCCAGCGCGCCCTTGTTGTACGGCACGTAGGCAAAGATATTGCCTGGCACCAAATCGGCCGGCGTGTCGTTGTCGTAGGTCGTGCCCCGATAGGCGGTGATCGAGGTCAGCGTCGCGCCGTTACCGAGCTGGTAGCGCAGGCGCAAGGAGCTGCCCCATTCTTCGCTGGTGGTCTGGCCGAACGAGGAATCGGCACTGTCGGCATTGCGTGGCCCCGGAATAACGCCGTTGGCGATCTCGGCCGCAGTGACAGCGGCTGGCGCGCCAGAAACAGCTGTACGAATATTGCTGTCCCAGTGATGCTGGTAGTCATTCGACAGTATCACTTCCAGGTCGCGGCTGGGATTGAACAGCGCGCGCGCGCGATAGCCCCGTTCGCTGACGCTGCCCAATGTGCGGTCAAGCGTGGTGTACTTGCCGTAGCCGTCCTGGCCCTGGTTGAAGGCAGAGATGCGCAAGGCGCTGCTGTCGCCCAGCGGCAGGTTCAGCGTTGCGTTGTACGTATGATCGTTGCGCTGGCCGTAGCTGACGCCAGCGTTGAGGCTGGTGGCGCCGATTTCGGGCTTGGCCGTGTTGACCGACATCACACCCGAGGTGGCGTTCTTGCCGAACAGCGTGCCTTGCGGCCCCATCAGCACATCGACACGCGCGATGTCGACCAGTCCGATCAGGCCGTTGGCGCGCTGGGCGTCCATCACCACATCATCGACCACCACGCTGACCGATTTGGCGTTGGAAAAATCGAAGCTTTCGCTGCCGACGCCGCGAATCTGGAAGGCCGCACCCTGCGTGGGGTCGTACTGCAGGCTGGGCACTAGGTATTGCAGGTCGGTCAGTGCGTGGTAGCCGGAGTCTTCCAGCGCCTTGCCAGTGATCACGCTGACGGCAATCGGTACGTTTTGCACATTTTCGCTGCGCCGCTGCGCCGTCACGATGACATCCGGCAGTGCAGTCGCTGACTGGTCTTGCGCGGAGGCGGCGCCACAGCTGACGGCGGCACAAGCGAGCACCAGGCTGCGGTAAGGGGTTGAAATCAGCATGCTTTCCTCAGGAATGAGTCGATGAAAGCGTTTACTGTATCAAGCTAATATGACCGTAAAATTACAGTTGTACGAAAATATTTTTCATAATTGTAGGGGTATTTGAATAAAGGAAGACGGATGGTCGAATCAGCTTAGGTGCGCTGCACCCAGCTGATGACGCTGCCGAAGGCTTGATTGACGGCTTGCCGGGCAGTTTCGCCGGGTGGCAATGTATTGGCCAGGCCGATCAGGCCGATGGACATGATCTGCGCCGCCAGCCAGTCCATGCCGGTGGCCTCGGGCGCCAGTTGGGGCAACAGTTTGACCAGGTTGATGCCGCGCTGGCGCCGCATGTCGGCCGCGCAAGCAGCCAGCCGGGGCAGGCGCGTGGCGGCGATGGCGACGGCAAAGGTGGCGCGGCCGACATCGAGTCCGTGCTGGTCGCCTATGCTTGATAGCTGCTTGCCGCTCAGCTCAGCCTTGTCCACGGCGATCAGCAGGTGCGAGATGATGTATTCCAGCCCGGCGATCACCAGATCGTGCTGGGTCGGAAAGCGGTAGCTGAGCGTGGTATGGGGCACGCCGGCCTCGGCGGCGATGGCGCGGTGGGTCAGGCCGCTAACGCCGCGCGCCGACAATTGCATGGCGCAGGCCTGGGCCGCGCGTCCCGGCCAGCCAGCGCTGAGGTCGGCGCCCTGCATGACAGATGGTTCGCCCGGCTGATACTCCAGCGCATCGAATAGCATGGAGAACAAGGCCGTATCGCTGTTCTCGTCCGGCCGTTGGACCAGTCCGGAAAACAGCCGGCGCAGGCACAGACGGCGCAGCAGCCGGTAAGGCGGCGCATGATTCAATAGCACGCTGTAGGCCAGTTCGTCGATGAAATAGCCGGCCAGCCAGCCGCTGTCTAGCAGGGCGGCGGGGAGCCCCGCGCGCGTGCCGAACTCGTGCCAGAACTGCCCGCGCGCCTGCAGCCATGGCGCAAACGCCGCTTGCACCGTCTCGTCCCAGGTCGAGGCTTGTACCATTTCGACAAACAGCTGCGACAGCGGACGCTGGCGCACCGCCAGTTCTTCGACGATGATTTCCGCCAGGTCGGCGGCAACGGCCGGCGCCAGCATCTCCAGCGTGACGAGGTCGCGGCGCCAGGTCGTGAACAGGCGCAGTTCCTCATCCAGTGCGGCCTTGCAGATGGCCGTGATCACATCGGCACGCGCGCCGTAGTGATTGCTGAGCACCGTGACCGATACCTCCAGACTTTCTGCCAGCGGCCGCAAGGTCAGGCCAGCGAAGCCTTCGGTGGCGGCGATGCGGCAGGCGGCCGCCAGCAATGCTTCCGCGGTGGGTGGCTTGCCGCGTTTGCGTGTGGCTGGCGGTTCTGCCAGGTGATCCATTGGGGGCATGGTCGATGTTTTCCTGTTTCTTTTCTGATAGGCGTGCCATCGCTGGCACGCCGGCCAGCGTCATTTTTGATATGATACGCACCTGCTGGTGTTTTATAGCCAGAATGTTCTACTCGGCCGTAGCCGCCCACCCAACGGCCTGCCCTTCGTGACGGAGGGGGAAGTCCTTGCGCCATAGCCTACTATCTTATTCGTTATCACCTTGCTTGCTGAAGCCATCTCGTCGCCATCCTGCCGCGCCACGAGATGAGCCAAGTGATTATTCCTTATGTACAGCGATAAACCAATGCAACAAAACCTTCAGTCCCCAGCAGGGGAAGCTCAACAATCCAAGGTTGACACTGGTCGCCGGATTAGCGTCGCCCCGATGATGGACTGGACCGACCGCCATTGCCGCAAGTTCCACCGCGAAATCACGCGCCATACCTGGCTCTACACGGAAATGGTGACCACCGGTGCGCTGGTCTACGGCGACGTGGAGCGTCATTTGCGCTTCAACGAGGAAGAGCATCCGGTGGCGCTGCAGCTGGGTGGCAGCGATCCGAAGGATTTGGCCATCAGCGCGAAACTGGGCCAGCAATGGGGCTATGACGAAATCAACCTGAACTGCGGCTGCCCGTCCGAACGCGTGCAAAAGGGCGCGTTTGGCGCCTGCCTGATGGCCGAACCACAACTGGTGGCCGATTGCGTGAAAGCCATGCGCGACGTAGTCACGATCGACGTCACGGTCAAGCACCGTATCGGCATCGACGATAGCGAGTCCTACGACTTCGTGCGCGATTTCGTCGGCACCGTGGCTGACGCCGGCTGCTCCACGTTTATCGTGCATGCGCGCAATGCCATTCTGAAAGGCTTGAGCCCGAAGGAAAACCGCGAAGTGCCGCCGCTGAAATACGATTACGCCTATCGCTTGAAGCGCGACTTCCCGCAATTCGAATTCATCATCAATGGCGGCATCAAGACGCTGGACGAAATCGACCTGCACTTGCAGCATCTCGATGGCGTGATGCTGGGCCGCGAGGCGTACCACAACCCGTATGTGATGGCGCAGTTCGACCAGCGTTATTACGGCGACACTGCCGAAGTGAAAACCCGCGAGCAGGTACTCGAAGCGATGATCCCTTATATTAGTGCGCAGCTGGCAAAAGAGGGTGGCCGTTTGAAATTGAACAGCATCACGCGCCACATGCTGGGCCTGATGCAAAACCTGCCTGGCGCGCGCAGCTTCCGCCAGACTTTGTCAGATTCGAAGAAGCTGGCGTCGGGCGATCCGCGCTTGCTGCTTGAGGCGGCCGCCCGTTTGCCTGCCCATGTTTGAGGCTTAGTCTCCACCTGCTTTAACCTGTGCGGCCGGGCGTTCGTCCCGGCCCATCGGCTTCTACGCCGCATTTTCCGCCACCTCCGGCTCACTGCCATTGCTTATAAAACTGGCATAAATAACTTTTTTATATGTTGTAAATTTGCAGTTTCATCGCATGCTTGCACGCTAATGGGGCGTTTCTGCTTGGCAAGAAACGGAGATGTTGTCATTTCCCCGAAGAAAGTTAATCTGCAAATTATTCAGGCAGTTATTGCTTGCTTTGAGGCAAAATTTACACCTATAATTGATTATAGACAAATATTTCTCATATGAATTTTTGATGTTGCTACAGCTACTAAATGTGTCGAAAATTTAATATGCAGAGCAAATTTGCATTCGCAGTCACTGCTTGTTCAGGGGGTTGGGAAGACCAGGAAACACCTCGGGCTGCGTGCGGCCGGATACCGCGAGCAGCCGGGCAGGCCGCTGGCCGATACCGGTGACACGCAGCCCTCGTCTTGTCGTGCCGGGCAAAATTCTTATCAATAGTTTCATTTACGAAGAGCCGAAATGAATTTAGCAAAAATGAAGGTTGGTACACGTCTGGGCCTGGGATTTGCCCTGGTACTGGTGTTGTTGGTCGCCGTCACGGTGGTCGGTATCGCGCGCATGGCGCAGATCCAGGAACGTCTCGATCACGTGATCGACGTCAACAACGTCGTGACCCGCCTGGTGACCGACATGCGGACCAACGTCAGTGACCGCATCACTTCCTTGCGCATCCTGACCCTGATGACGGATGCCGGTGATATGGAGCCGGAAATGGCGCGTATCAAGACGCAGACTGCGACGTATCAGGAAGCCCAGAAAAAGCTGGAGGCGCAATTCGCCCTCGAATCGACGACCGAGGAAAAAACCTTGCTCGCTTCGATCAAGGAATATGAGGCAGCGGCCATGCCGGCCATCGGCAAGGCATCGGCACTGTGGCTGGCCAATGATGCAGAAGGCGCCACGCGCGTGATGATCAAGGAAATCCGTCCGGTGCAAAAGAAATGGATAGAAGCGCTGGAGCAACTGACTACCCTGGAAGACAAGTTGAATGCGCAAATGCAGCAAGATGCCCGCACGGCGTTCGACAGTGCCCGTTTGTTCATGATCATCCTCGGCGTACTGGCGGTCGGGATGGGCGTGGCAGCGGCACTGGTGATTACCCGCGGCTTGCTCAAGCAACTGGGCGGCGAACCGGATTACACGGCATCGATTGCCGGCAGCATCGCCAATGGCGACCTGTCGATCGGCATCCACACCCAGCCGTCGGACAACTCCAGCCTGCTGGCGGAAATGAAAGAAATGCGTAACAGCCTGGTCAATATCGTGGGCCAGGTACGTGTCGGCACGGAAACCATCGGCACGGCCTCGCGTGAAATCGCAGCCGGCAACCTGGACCTGTCGTCGCGCACGGAAATGCAAGCGAGCGCACTGGAAAAAACCGCCTCGGCGATGGAAGAACTGACCTCGACCGTGAAACAGAATGCAGACAATGCACGTGAAGCCAACAAGCTGGCCGCCACCGCATCGGATGTGGCGTTGAAAGGCGGCTCGGTGGTATCGCAAGTGGTCGACACCATGAGCTCGATCAATGAATCGGCCAAGAAGATTGTCGACATCATCGGCGTGATCGATGGCATCGCTTTCCAGACCAACATCCTGGCATTGAATGCGGCCGTCGAGGCAGCGCGTGCCGGCGAGCAGGGCCGTGGCTTTGCCGTGGTCGCTTCCGAAGTGCGTAACCTGGCCCAGCGTTCGGCTGGTGCAGCGAAAGAAATCAAGACCCTGATCGATGACTCGGCCGAGAAAACCGAGCGCGGTACGCGCCTGGTTGGCCAGGCCGGCGTGACGATGGGCGAAGTGGTCGACAGTGTGCGCCGCGTTACCGACATCATGAGCGAGATCGCCAGCGCGAGCCAGGAGCAAAGCGCCGGTATCGCCCAGGTCAATCTGTCGATCATCGAAATGGATGGCATGACGCAGCAAAATGCATCGCTGGTGGAAGAAGCCGCTGCAGCGGCGCAAAGCCTGCAAGACCAGGCAGCCGAACTGGCCCACGTGGTCAGTATCTTCAAGCTGGTGGAAGGCGAAGAAAAGCCGGCCGCTTATGTGCCTGTGCAAGCCGAGCCGAAAGCCGCGCCTGTGATCGCGCGCAAGCCGGCAGCAGCATTGCGTCCAGTCAAGTCGCTGGCGCGTAAGACAGAAGAGTCCGCTCCAGTGGCGCCAGCACCGGCACCGAAACGCGCAGCTGCCACCACCAGTAATGATGAGTGGGAAGAGTTCTAAGTTTGGTTTTACATTCGGTTGCAAGCACACCGGGCTATGCAGGGCGTAACTGGTGTGCTTGATAAGTCTGATAATTATGGGGAAGCAAATGTTTAAAAAAATGCGTTCGATGAGTGTGGCAGCAGCGCTGCTGGTTTCTGTTTCTTCCGCTGCATTTGCAGCAGAAGTACCGGCATCGTTTGATTCGAAAAACTGCAAGGCCGACTATCCAAAAGCCTCGTTGATGAATGAGGAACAGGGCACGGTATCGATGTCCTTCCTGGTCAACGCCGACGGTAGTGTTGCTGACTCGAAAATCGAGAAAAGCAGCGGCTTCAAGAATCTGGACAAGGCCGCCATCAAAGCGCTGTCCGCCTGCAAGTTCAAGCCGGGCACCAAGGATGGTGCAGCAGCGCAAACCTGGACCAAGGTGGACTACGCCTGGAAACTGGATTAAGAATTTGGCAGCATCTGCCGCAGCAACTGCAAGGCGGCAGTAATTTGTTATACCCATCCACGGGCAGCGTCTGACGGCAGGCGTTGCCCGTTTTTTATGTACATCGCTTATGTGCGCGAGGGCACGGCGCCGTGGCGTGCTTCTGTTACTCTAAGCCTATACCCCCACGAGAAGAGGTTCATTATGCATTGCGTCCTGAAACTTTCCATGATCGCCAGCATCGCTGCCATGCTCTCGGCCTGTGCCAGCCTGGGTGCGCCGGTTGGCCTGGAGGCGGGGCAGACCGTTGCCGTCGTCAATAGCCTGAGTTGGGATAATCCACTGACCGGCAAGCGCGATGGCGTGCGCACCAGCTGGCCCTTGAAGGATGGCAAGGTTGCCGCCGAATATTTTCCGTTGGCGCAGTTGAAGCAATGCGATGCCGACACCAAGGTTTGTGCCTGGGGCGTGATGCGCGCCTGGCGCAACGCCCCCACGTTCAGCTATGCGCAGGGGGGCGTCAATCTCTCATTGGCATTGGAGATGGACGTGGCGCGGCGTCAGCAAGCGTGCCAGGGCGAGGTGCAGACCTCGATGACGATCCCGCAAGATGTCGCTGCGCTGGCCGGCAAAAGCCAGGTGCGGCCAGCCTTGAACCTGAAGTATGGCAAAGTGGAGCAGGTCGATCTCGATTATGGCGTACGCTATCAGGTTTGTGTGCAGCGCTATGATGCAGATGGGAAAGTGATCGATCGTTGTGAGATTCCCTATATCTGATGCTGTTTTGGTATGGGGTAATATTGAAAAAATGCACGCTGCAAGCCGTTTGTGGCGGCGCCGCCACGTTTCATGTTGCGCTCTGCGTAGGGGTGTAACAATAGGTAAATGCACAGCAAAGGCGCGCGTTATTTCTTATAGTACCTAATTAGAGATAGGAGAATTCCGATGAAAACCTTGTTGGCAGTAATTTCGCTGGCCGCGCTGGGTGGCTGTGCTGTGGCACCCCCCGGTCCCGCCTATTACGGCACGCGTGCCCCGCAAGCAGCATACAATCCGTACGAGTGGCACACCGTGTCGTCTACCCCGGTAGTGCAGAACAGCACAGTTGTCAGCACGCCTAGCGTGCAATATACGGATCAACCCGTGTATGTGCAGCAACAGCCTGTGTATGTCGAGCAGCCTGTCTATGTGCCGGCGCCCGTGTATGCGCAACCCTACTACTATAATCCACCGGTGTCGGTCGATCTGGTATTCGGCTTCGGCGGCGGCTACCGTGGCGGTTGGGGCGGATATCGTGGCGGCTGGGGCGGCTATCGCGGTGGCTGGGGCGGCTATCGCGGTGGCTGGGGCCGCGGCCGCTGGCGTTAATCACCGCTGCTAAAACCTGCGTTCCGGTTTTGTCAGGAGTGATCAGTCATCAGGCAGGCGTCCGTCTCAATGAAAGTAGATCGACGCCTGATGCAACACGTCCACCGAGCACAACAGATACATCGCCAAGCCTGCCAGACCTATTTGCAAGGCGCCAAAGCTGATGGGGATGAGGCGGGTCATGTCGTGCTCCTGATGGCTAGCGGTTTGTCTGGTGACTATGTTTCCATCTTAAAATTAATTGATGCCTACAGGAATCAGATGAATGTCCGCCGCCATGTAGGACAACTGCCCGCCGCCGATGAGGCAAGGCCTTAGCGGCCCTTCCAGCGCACTACCGTATCTTCCGGCGCTGTGTCGAGCAGATCCGAAATGGTCAGCCAATGCGTCAGGCGTTCCGGCTGCTTGATATTGATGCCCATGCCATCGATGATGCCTACCTGTTCCAGCATGCGCGCGTCCAGTTTTGCCTTGGAGACAGTCGGTGCACCCATGACCATGCGGTCATATGCCTTGCGCGCCTTGTTTTCCCATTTGTGCAGGCTGCTGTCGTCGAAGCGGTTGCCTTCGAAATAGACGGTCAGCGTGCCATCCAGATTGCCAAAGCCAACGATGCCGGCACCCTTGCGGATGGTGGTGGTATTGGCCATATCAAAGTCGGCGGTCGGTACAAAGATGCCGGCCCGGCCATCGACGTCAGGACGTCCCACGGGAGTTTCCTTGCCGTAGGAGCTAGTTTCGGTAATGGTTTTTTCTACAGACATAATGCGTGCTGGGCGCCCGGGACCGTAGCGGAAACGCTGCCGGTGGCGCCGCCTCTCCTGTTCAATAGTGTGTGCTGCCAGCAAGGCTGGATGCGGCGTGGGTCTGGCGATATTGCTGATTGCTTGATCTGGATGCTTGCGTGATCTGCCACGCTTATTGTAGTCCTAATTTAGTTCTTTTGTGCAACATTTTAACGCTGCTGAGCTGATGTATCCAGACGGAAAAAAGCCGCCCGGCAGCATGTGCAGGGCGGCTAATCTGAGGTGGCCTACAGGGAAATTTATGCCTGGCGTTTGCGGCGCGCCACGAAACCCATCAAGCCCAGGCCCAGCAGCAGCATGGCGTAGGTCTGCGGTTCAGGCACGGCCGATACCAGCGAGACCTTGTCCAGGTAAGAGCCATACGTGGGAGAGGAAACGGGGCCGACCGATTCAAAGCGCAGCACGGTCGAGGAACCCAGGGCGCTGAGATTCTGGCTATAGGTTTGCCACACGCCGTTGGTATTGCCGCTCAATGGGCTAGGCGTCAGCAGAGTGTTGCCCCAATATACATTCATCAAGCTGTTGACACCGCCTGGCGTGTCAGGGCGGCCCGAGTAGGAAAACGACAGGATATAAGTACCGCCCGCCGTGGTGGAGACGGTCTGCGATACCGACGTCAGACGCTCGCTATTCAATTCCAGATATTGCGTGCCATCGGCCGCAACCGGGTTGAAGCCGCTCAAGCCACCCTGGGTGGCACCTTTCTGGATTTCAAATGCCGCATTGCCGCTGACCGATGAAGACCAGCCAGTGACGGCGCTCAGTTGTGCATATGGCGAGCTGATGCGGTTATCTTCAAAGCTGCCGTTGACCACCAGATTGGTCGCGGCATGGGTGGTGCCAGCGGCGGCCAGGGTGGCCAATGCGGCGATTTTCAGCAAGATGGCAGGCGTCTTCATGATATGTCGATCTCTTATTTAATGATTAATTTAATTTCCTAAATGACATTTAAAGAATATCACCAAAACTCACTAAAAGAACAGGTGCTCGCTAAAAAAAATGTAATTGTGAAATGTTTTATGTCTACGTGGAAATTGATTTCCACAGTGAATTAACTGCGGCGAGGACTCAGAGTAAGCAGCGCTTTTGTCTCAATTGCATCAGGGGAATTTTGTAACATGAGGGCGAAAAAAAACCTGCACCAAAACAACAGTGGTGCAGGTTTTTGTGGCGTGCCGGGTGGCTCGGCGACTATCGATCTGATCAGTTTGCAGTAAATCCCTCGCTTAGAACGCCAACCTGCCTTGCAGATACACCATGCGCGGTGCACCGACCATCTTGCCCAGGTTGCTGTCTGAGGTGCGCGTGAAATAGCTTTTGTTCGTCAGGTTATTCGCGCCAGCCACCAGCTCCAGTCCTTTTTGCCCTGGCACTTTCCATTTCACCTGGGTATTCCAGGTGCGGTAGCCAGGGATAATGCCCAGGTTGCCTGCCGCGTTTTCCAGCACGGTATTGGCTTCATCGGCAAACTGGCGGCTTTGATGCGTGGTCGATAAATCAAAGCCCCAGGCGCCTTGCTGGTAGTGGGCGCCCAGCGTATCGGTGTTGCGCGAATAGAAGGACACGTCATTGCCCGCATTCACGCCATCCTGCAAGGTGGCCTTGGTGTAGGTGTAGGTGGCGTAGGTATTCCAGCCGGCCAGTGGGCCATGATCGTCGAAGTGGTAATCGACTGCTGTTTCCAGGCCGCGGTGATGGGTGGCGCCGATATTGAAAAAGATGGTGTTGATGCCGCTGCCGACCGACTGGATCTGGTTGTCGAACTTGATATTGAACAAGGTGGCTTCGGCCGACAGTTGTGCGCTTTTCCAGCGCGCGCCCAGTTCGGCCGTTTTTGCCAGTTCCGGTTGCAGCGGGTTATTTGCCGACTGCGAGTTGAGCTGGGTGTTTTGGACGGCGCCAAACGAGCTGTTGTAGTCGGTGAACAGGGTCACGTTACTGTTCAGCAAGTAGGCGACATTGATCGATGGCAAGGCCTTGTTGTTGAGCAGGGCGATTTCCTGGTCGGTCGGTATGTGATTGACGCGTACCGTCTTGATATGTTCGTAGCGCACGCCAGGCGTGATGCGCCAGGAGTCGATGGCGATCTTGTCGTCGATATACAGCGATTGCGCATCGGTGGAGTTATTGGCGAAGGCCGTTGGCGCCAGCTGCGCGTTGGTGGCAAGCACCGTGTTGTAGACGGTCTCGTCAGCACGTTCCCGCAGATAGCGGTAGCCGACGGTCACATCTTGCGACACCTTGCCGGTCGTGAAGCGCTGCGTGTAGCGTGGCTCGATGGCGATGGTTTCATAGTTGCGCGGCTGGTGGCCCAAGTTCAGGCCATTGATCAGGGTACTTTGGCGCGAGCTGTTGTTGTAATAGCTGCGGATTTCAAATTCCTGGGTAGCGGAAATGGAATTGAGGTAGCCGATATCGAACGCCGTGCGGTCGCCGCTCCAGAAGTCGGTCGGGCGCGTGTTCTGGTATGGGTCGGCCTTGTACTGCGCCACGGTCAGGCCGCCTGGCGTGCGCGAGTTGACGTCGTAGTAGGACAGCTTGCCATAGATCTCGGAAGTCGGGCTCAGGTCATAGTGGTATTTGATCGCGAAGTCGTTGACCTTTTCATCGCTGCCCACGCGCCAGTCGCTGCCGCGTACACCCGAATACAGCAGGGCCAGGCCCAGGCCATTGTCGAGTTGGCCGCCGGCAAACACGCTGTACTGCTGATTCTGCCCCGTCTCGCTATAACTGTTGTAGCGCACGCTGGCGTCGCCCGTGATGCCTGGCGTATTGGGAATCGCGCGCGTCTTGAAGTTGATGATGCCGCCCACGTTTTGCGGGCCGAAGCGCACTGCGCCACCGCCGCGCACCACATCGACCGTTTCGATATTGGCCAGGCTGACGGGCGCGAACGACAGTTGCGGCTGGCCATATGGCGCCACCGCCATCGGTATGCCATCGAGCAATACCGTGCTGCGTGGCGAATAGCGGCCGGCCAGGCCGCGCACGCCGATATTGAGCGAAACGGCGCTACCGGAGCTGCCCGAGTTATCGCTGATCTGCACGCCCGGAATACGGCGCATTACATCGCTGACGCTGGTCGCGCCCGAATTCTGGATGGCATCTTTTTGCACCACAGTGCGCGCACCGGCAAAGTTCTTGGTGCTGGCCGACATGGTAGTGCCCAGCAGATTGCTGCTGACCTGGATCGCTTCGAGCACCGGGCCTGCATTGTCGGCGCTACTGCCCGGCGCGGCGGTATTGTCGGCAACTGCGGCAGCGGCAGTGGTATCGGCGCCGATGTTGCTGTTGCTGGCGTCCTCTGCCTGGGCCGCATACGGCATGGCCAGGCAGGCGAGGGCGATGGCCAGCGCGGCAGGGCGCAGTGTCAGGGGAATGGTATAAGGTGCAGCGGCCATGCATATGCTCCAATGAGTCCGATGGGAAAGGTTGCGCAGACGGTAAGACGGCGCAACGTGACATGGCGTGGCGTAGACATCCGGCAGCTAAAGGATGCAAATGATAATGATTCCCATTTTTATCGTCAATGACACAGACTACGTAGATTTGCAGGCAAGTTAGTCTCCATGCGGGTTTTGCTTGCCTTTCAGCTACTCTTCTGGGGTGCGGAGGTATCAGTGGTCCTTCTTGTATACTGCCGTTTTTGCAGCTGTTGGACGTGAAGGTGCTATGAGCTATCTAATGGAAAACAAGGCGGAAACGACGCCACAGGTATCGCCCACTGAGCGCCGTCATGCGGGCGCCGATCAGGCAGAAGGCAAGCGCCAGTTGCACCTGCTGGTGGTGGACGACAATCAGGAAGTGGGCGAAACGCTGGCCCTGCTGCTGGAAACCTTTGGCCACCAGGTGGTGGTGGTGCGCAACTGGCAGATGGCTGCCGAGCAAGTCAAATTGCGCGTACCCGACGCTGTCTACCTCGACATCGAAATGCCCGGCATCAGCGGCATCGAAATCGGCCGCCGCCTGCGCAACAATCCCGACACCGCCAACGCCGTACTGATCGCCGTCACCGGCCACAGCCTGCCCATGTATATGGACGATGCATTGACGGTAGGCTTCCGCCACTTCCTCGTCAAGCCGGTGCGCATGGAAGACCTGGCGACGACGGTGGAGTCGGTGCTGGCGGGATGATATTTCTTCATGTTATGGTTTGTGCTCCCCATTCTGAGCGCAAACCATGACAGACACACCGTTGACATCCGCCGGCCTGGCCGACCGCTATCTCCGGGTGCTGCTGGACTTCAACGTCGAATTGCTGGACCGCCATGCGCCACGCGTCGATGCACAGCGCCTGTCTGGCCTGTTTCTGCCCAGCGTGCCATCGAATTTGCACCTTGCCAGGCGCCGTCTCATGATCGTCGGTTGTGAGACGCGGCAATGGAATGTGCTGAAAAAAGATGAGAGCTTCAGTACCCTTGAGCACTATGTCGCGCAGGCGATGCAGGTGCATCGCGATTATTTCTGTGACTGGACTTGTAAAGAAATTCCAAGTTGAGCCTCTAATTTGCTTCGTCGCCATTAACTCAACATCTTTGGCAATCTGAACACGAATATCAGCAGTCAGAGACGTGTATCCAACTTTTGATTCATGCCCGATACCATTCACAAGTTGGTCAATATATCGGCCACCTTGGCTTGTGCGGAAATAAACTTGAGAATCCCCACCCAACAGCTTTAGCGCGTCCTCGCCGACCTTACCCGTTGCTCCAATTGCTGGCTTCGAAAGACTTTCCGCAGCTTTCACAGCTGAACCAGTAGCAATCCTTTCAGTGTCAGCACCGGCCAGCAAAATGTTGGTGGCGAGATTGTACCCAGGCAGCGGATTTCGCCTTACGTACTCGTCACCCTTGCCATGCTTCGGCTTATCGCCGTTCCCTTTACCGTTCTGGTTGCTCGAATCTGCCTTTTTCTCGTTCAGCCGCCGCTGTTCATCGAGTTGCCTTTTCAGTTGCTCTTCCGGCAAATCTTCCCCCGCAAACCCGGTGGGATCCGTCAGATTCGTCGGATTGTTCCACACATAGGTATAGCGGTTGTAACTCTGGCTATGCATCGGATCCTGGATCAGTGGGTCAGCGCTCATGAAGCGCGCCAGCAAGGGGTCGTAGATGCGCCCGTTCATATGCACCAAGTCGAGCTTGTCGAGCATTTCATGGCCCGTAAAGCCGCGGTTGTCCGTTACGCCATCGAGGCTGTCCGGGATGGCGTCGCCAGTGATACTGCGGCGCTTGCTGGTGCTGTACAAGGTCTCCAGCATGGCCCTGTCCCGGATGCCGGTCGACGTGCTCAGGTCGGGCTGGGCCAGTACCGTCTCGGCCTCGCGGATCGTCAGCACGTGCTTGGGCAGGCAGCGCTCCAGCCGTGGCAGCTTCTGCTCGGACGCCGGGTTGTACAGGATGTGGTTATGCCGCGCTAACCATTTAAAGTAGGCGCGCAGCGGCGTGACGCGGGTGTGCTGGCTGCGCGTGGTGAGCGGCTGGCCATCCTCCTTCCGGTACAGGAACAGGTAGCGCAGGTAGACCTCGCGGGTCTCGATGGTGGCCACCGAGTAGTTTTTCTCGTGCTGCCAGGCGTTGAAGCGCAGCAGGTGGTGGTACAGGCTGTCGCGGTCGCGCACGTCGCCGGTCACGGGCTTGATGGTGGACTGGCCTTTACGTGCCATGGTCGCTGCCCTCAGGCGTCGCCGGTCGCACTGGTGGCAAGCACGGCGCTTGCGCTACGGTACGACGGGCTGCGCGCCGTGATGGCCTGACGCGGCTTTTGCGCATCAATCTCGTCCGATCCATTGCAGGCCGCGCCGGCATTGGCGATCAAGGCAATTTCATCATGCCGACCAGTGGCCGACTGCACCCCGACCACACCCCGACCGGGGGCCGACCACTCGCCATTTACCCCCGACCGCTGCGCGTCGTAAGGCAAGACCGCCTTGCCATCGAGCTGCGCCATGTCGGCCAGCCCATCAGGAAGCGCCCACCCGCATCGCCCTGGCCGTCATACACCAGCTCGTATTTCAGTCCCTGGCCACGGGCCACGCGGTGCGCCAGGATGTATTCCAGTTCGGCCAGCCTGGCCAGGTGTATCTTGAGCTGCGTATCACCCCAGCCAGTAAGCTCCCGCACCTGCCGGTGGCTAAAGCGCAGGTCGGCCGGTTTCATCGCCAACCGCCCTGCCTCCACCTTGACCCAGCCGTGCAAAGTTGTCAGCAGCTTACGAGTTTGCGGCGGCAGCTCGTCTAGGGTACGCCCCAGCACGTCATGCGCGAGGCGATTAGCGGTGCTGATATCGTCAGCTGTCACCTCGATGTAGCGTACTGCCTTGCCGCGGTGCTGCACCGTGTGGATGGTGCGCTGGTAGTCGAGCACTAATCAACGCCATTCACCGGCCTTTAACAAAGCTAGAATCCGTAGCCTCAGGTTTTCGTCATTCAATTCGTAGTCCTCTCTATCATCTGCAGCATTGAACAGATCAGCCAAGCAAAATATGGTGGAAAGAAGTTCGCTCAGATTCGCTGGATCAGCCTTGTATAAGCCACTGTCGCGTTCAACCTTCCACTGCAAAATAAACTGTTCAACAAAATCCTCAGGACTCAGTTCTGAGGCCAGGTAGGAATCAACCGTAGCTAATAGCTTGTCACTCATCGCAGTATCCCATTCGCCAGGTAGTTTTGATACTGTGGAGTACCAGGGGCCAGTTTGAATCCGGTCACAAACTGGCCGGCTTTATCGACGACCATAGCATTGTTAGTATTTGCGTTAAACAGAACCCGTGAGCCATTAACGAAACCGTAAGTTGTAGTGGTCAACCCATCCCGGACACTACGTTAAGTTTTTCTTCGGCGACGGCCGGTGCCAATCCGTGATTGAACTGATGTGGCCGTATCCAGTTATACCGGTGCATCAGGTAATGACTGATGTCCCGTTGTGCTTCCTGTGCCGTCATGTAACCAGTTGACGGCAGCCATTCAGTTTTGAAGCTGCGGAAGAGCCGTTCCATCGGGGAGTTATCCCAACAATTTCCCCGACGGCTCATGCTCTGTCGTACCCGATAGCGCCACAAACGCTGACGGAATTTTCGACTGGCGTACTGGCTACCTTGATCCGAATGAAACAGCAGCCCCTGCGGTCGACCTCGCTGCTCGTAAGCCATTTCCAGCGCTTGCACAACACAAGGTCGGCGTCGGGTCGTAGCGAGAATGCCCAGCCCACCGCTCGGCGAGCGAACAAGTCCAACACCACTGCCAAGTAATACCATCGGCCTTGCGCCCAGACATAGGTGATGTCCCCGCACCAGACCTGATTTGGCGTCTCCACTGTGAATTCACGATTGAGGTGGTTCGGAATATCGACCCGCTCCACCGTAGCCTACTTATACGCATGGCTGCCAGGCTGTTTGCAGGCCAGCCCTAGCTCTTCCATCAAACGGCTGACTTTGAAGCGGCCAATTGCCGTGCCTTCCTCGCGCATCATGCCCATGATGCTGCGGCTTCCCGCCGAACTGCGACTCTCGACGAACAGTTCGTGCACGCGGCTATGCAATGCCATGCGCTCAACATCAATGTGCCGGGCGCGCTCCCGATGCGCATACAGGCATGACCGCGCTACGTCGAACACCGCGCAGATCAACTCGATTGATTCGTTACCGCAAATCTGATCGATTACCTCGTACGTTCTATCCCTTCCGACATCAAGAGCGCGGTAGCCTTTTTTAAAATGGACTTCTCCCGCTCGAGACGCTCAATACGTGCTTCGAGTTCCTGTATTCGCTGCTGATCTGGCGTCATTGCCTTGCTCTGCGGCGTGATGCCTTGCCGTTCCAACTGCAGCTGCTGCACCCAACGGCGCAGCACTGATTCGCCGATGCCGACCGACCGGCTTGCCTCTGTATGGATATATCCTTGATCCAGTACCAGGCATGCGGCCTGCTCTTTGAACTCAGGGGAAAACGTACGTCTTTGCTTGCTCATCAAACACCTCTCCATGGCGAGCATTCTCGCCTAAATCAGTGTCCGGGTACATTAAACCACTACAGGGGTGTTGAGGTTCCCTAAGATAATTGACAGACATTTTGTAATGCGACTGCTTACGGTTTCAGTAATCGGTTACTTCTTTTCCATGATTCTTGCTATAAAGTATGCTTTGCAAACTAAAAATACGAGGTCAACTATGCACTACGGTATGAGCAGCTATAACGGCATTGAAATTGGTGACTTGGTTGTACTAACAGGCGGGCAGGCTGAGCCGTACATAGTCATGGCGATGCAACCTGGTGGGATGCTTGACTGCCAAGGACAGACGGGACGCTATAAGTACCAGGCTAGTGCACTTATGGTAATTAAGTCCCAGCACGAGACGCTCTTGGCGAGCGCAAACAAGCGATCCACGGGAGCCGAACGGCATGTGGAAGATGTCCTGGATATGAAGGAACAGCTGGAGAGGCAGCGGTTTCTATATATTGAAGCGCTTATCGATCAAGAATCCGCATGTAGACATCGCCTTGCTGCTGCAAGAGGGGAGATGGTGGTTCTTGAGGAGATAATTAGGGTGTTGCAATTGAAGTCGATTTTTTCTCGAAATCTTGGCAATGTCGGGGAAATATCCGTTTCTGATGTGGAGGCAAAGCTTGCTAAAGTAAAAAAAGATGTTGCAAAAATCTCCGAGACTATAGATTTCATTCATATGCGCGTTATAAGAACTCGTCCATAAAAGCTTGACGTGCCTGTTACAAGTCAGGTGTGTTTCTGTCATTCTCGTAGTATTAATGCCTAAAGCCTGCACAAGCGGGCTTTTTTGCGTTTGACGAGACAATTTCTCAACAGCGAAAGAGGTGATCTATCTCGATCCGCTCCATAGCGGGGCATACATTCGTTTCTCGTGCTTGCCCACTTCGGTGTGCTTTTTTATTTGTGTTGATGATAGTGCGCCACCGTGTGCGTATCAACCACCGGCCTAAGGCGTTTCTTGTGGGTCATATGTGCAGACGTCTGCACAAGCCTGAACGGAGCATCCATGGCGTTTGATGTGTCCGTGCGTACCAATCTCGCTGATTTCGAGCGGGGCTTGAATGACCTCGCTAAACGTCAACTGCCGTACGCCACGGCGCTGGCATTAACGTCGCTATCCAAGATGGTAGTAGTCGATGAGGTAAAGAACCTGTCGGCAAAATTGAAGAACCCATCGCCGTTCACGCTGCGGTCGGCGAACGCGATAATGCCGTCGTGGAGCGGACTAAGGCCGAGGGCGCGCGCGGCAAGGCACTGTCGAAAAATGGCGAGCTGCGCGGCGCCATCGCCAGCCAGAACAAGTCGATCCTCGATCTGGCGAGCAAGTCAGCCTATGCTCAAACGGCGACCGCGGCCGCGCTTGCAGCATTCGGGCCAATCAAAGCGAGCATCATGGCCTTGGCCACGAGCATCGCCGCACAGAAGCCGAGCTTGCGTGTGGCGAAATTGATGCCAATTGGTGGCGGAAGAGACTTCATACTTCCGCCATTGTATGACGCTGCCATTGTGTGGGTGGGGAATGGGCAGTTGCGGGTGCGTGGATTTGAAATTAATCCTATGACCATGGCTCATTTCGCAATGGCCTGGGGGGGGGGCGGCGGAGATTCTGGCCGATCAGCGGCCTGGATGGGTACTGGTGCCATTTGATGGAGATACGGCAACTGCGGTGATCACCACTCAAGCGGAGCTGGAAAAAGCGGCGGCCGCCCGAACTGGCCCTGCGCAGTGGAAGCGCTGAAATTTGATCTCGTTGGAAAATACGAAAACCCGTTGGAAAATGCAAAAAAAAAGGGTTACAAGCCGAAGCATGTAACCCTTTAATTTTCCTACAATTCTGTGGGGTGGCTGATGGGGCTCGAACCCACGACAACAGGAATCACAATCCTGGACTCTACCAACTGAGCTACAGCCACCACTGTCTTACAAATCTGCTTCACTACTTCAGCTATTTAGCTGTTTTGCTGAACAGGTGCCGAATTATACAAAGGATTCGGCAAAGTGGCAAATCTAAATCCAGTCTTTTTCAACTATTCGAAAGATTGCCTCGAAAGCCCTCTAATTCCCCTGCTTTTCCCTATACGGACAGATGTTCCACCGGGGGATGCAAGTCCAGCAATCCGGCAAATGCTTGCTCCAGCATGTCGACCCCGGCCGTCGTATAGCCGTGCAGTTGCGGTGCAGGGTTGCCGTCGCGGCGCAAGCTGGCCGCATCGAGCAGGCGGGCCAGTTGCCGGGCGACCGCTTCGCCCGTATCGACCAGGGTGATTGGGCTAGCCGAATGGGCGCGCACCGTGCGCTCGATGGCGTCTTGCACGAAGGGGTAGTGGGTGCAGCCGAGTACCAGGGTGTCGACGCCTTGTGCCAGCAGTGGCGCGATGTAGCGTTCGAGCATGACGCTGGTGGCGTCGTTGCTGTCCTGGCCCAGCGAGCATTGCTCGATCAGCTCGACCAGGCCTACGCAGGGCTGCAGCAGGAATTGCGCCTGGCTGGCGGCGCTGATCTGTTCGCGCAGTAGCAAAAACTTTTCACCGGACAAGGTGCGGCTGGTCGCCAGTACACCCACCTTGCCATTGCGCGTGACCGCTGCGGCAGGTTTCAAGCCGGGTTCGACTCCGACCAGCGGTAAGTCAGGGTAGCGCGCGCGCAGCGCCTTGATGGCGGCCACGGTGGCGGTGTTGCAGGCGACAACGATGGCCTTGGCGCCTTGGTCCAGCAGATAGGCGGCAATCGCCAGCGAACGATCGATGACTTGCTGCTCCGTCCTGTCGCCATACGGCGCGTAGCCGGAATCGGCAAAGTAGATCAGGTCTTCCTGCGGCAGCTGCGTGCGGATATGGCGCAGCACCGACAGGCCGCCCACGCCGGAATCGAAGACGCCGATAGGCAGCTTGACTGCCGGGGTCAGACCCGTCGGGTCTGACCCCAGTTTTACGCCATGAGGTGTGTTCAAAGTCATATATAACTGGTGAGTATAAAAAACGCCGCGCTAGGTTGCTGCGCGGCGTTCATGGTAGTGCTTGTTTAAGCGACAGTCACGGGAATCTTGCTGACGCTATTGAGTTGCTCGATCTTCGCTTGCCATTCTTTCGGACCCGTGTTGTGCACCGAAGTACCCTTGGCATCGACGGCCACCGTGACCGGCATGTCGACCACGTCGAATTCATAGATCGCTTCCATGCCCATGTCGGCAAAGCCCAGCACCTTGGCGCCCTTGATGGCTTTCGACACCAGGTAAGCGGAACCGCCGACGGCCATCAGGTAGGCCGATTGGTGTTTCTGGATAGACTCGATGGCGACCGGGCCGCGCTCGGCCTTGCCGATCATGGCGATCAGGCCGGTTTTTTCCAGCATCATGTCGGTGAACTTGTCCATGCGGGTGGCGGTGGTCGGGCCGGCTGGGCCTACCACTTCGTCACGCACCGGATCGACCGGACCAACGTAATAAATCACGCGGTTCTTGAAGTCGACTGGCAGTTCTTCGCCACGGGCCAGCATGTCCTGGATACGTTTGTGGGCAGCGTCGCGGCCGGTCAGCATCTTGCCGTTCAGCAGCAGGGTCTGGCCTGGCGTCCAGGAAGCAACTTCTTCCTTGGTCAGGGTATTCAAGTCGACGCGCTTGGATTTTTCCGTGTCCGGCGCCCAGCTCACGTCAGGCCAGGTCGACAGCGCTGGCGGGGTCATGTAGGCAGGGCCCGAACCGTCCAGCACGAAGTGGCCGTGGCGGGTGGCCGCGCAGTTTGGGATCATGGCGACCGGTTTCGATGCAGCGTGCGTCGGGTGCATCATGATCTTGACGTCCAGCACGGTGGTCAGGCCGCCCAGGCCCTGCGCGCCGATGCCCAGCGAGTTGATCTTGTCGCACAGTTCGATGCGCAATTCTTCCAGCTTGTTTTGCGGGCCGCGTTGTTTCAGCTCATACATGTCGATGTCTTCCATCAACACTTCTTTTGCCATCAGCATGGCTTTT
Organism: Janthinobacterium silvisoli; assembly: GCF_014200725.1. Taxonomy (GTDB): domain Bacteria; phylum Pseudomonadota; class Gammaproteobacteria; order Burkholderiales; family Burkholderiaceae_D; genus Janthinobacterium. Next base: position 362,481 of record NZ_JACHCL010000003.1, on the reverse strand, counting down.
TCGGCCGTGCCGCCGATACCGATACCCAGCATGCCAGGCGGGCACCAGCCGGCGCCCATGGTCGGCACGGTTTTCATGACCCAGTCCACCAGCGAATCGGATGGATTCATCATGATCATCTTCGACTTGTTTTCCGAGCCGCCGCCCTTGGCCGCGACTTTCACGTCGACCGTATTTCCTTCGACCAATTCCATATGGACCACGGCTGGCGTGTTGTCCTTGGTGTTCTTGCGGTCGAAATGCGGGTCGGCCACGATGGAAGCGCGCAGCTTGTTGTCATCGAAATTGTAGGCGCGGCGCACGCCTTCGTTGACGGCGTCGGTCACGGTGCCGGTAAAACCTTCGAAGCGCACGCCCATGCCGATTTTCAGGAAGACGTTGACGATGCCGGTATCCTGGCAGATCGGGCGCTTGCCTTCCGCGCACATGCGCGAGTTGGTCAGGATTTGCGCGATCGCATCCTTGGCCGCCGGGCTTTGCTCGGTCTCGTAGGCACGCGCCAGGTGCTCGATGTAATCAGCAGGGTGGTAGTAGCTAATGTACTGCAACGCTGCGGCGACGGATTCGATCAGGTCTTCTTGCTTTATGACAGTCATGGTGTTCTCGCGAGGGATAAGAAGGGTAAGACTTGTTACTGCATCAAAAAAAAGCCCACGCGCCGCTGGCGGTCGTGGGTTTGAGGTTTAGTGGGGACGCGCCTGGTTTTGCGTCACGGTCATGATCCGGTCTGTATAAGCAATCGCCATGGCTGAAATGATGAAGACCATATGGATCACCGTTTGCGCAATGATCACATCCAGCTTGTACGAACTGGCGTTGATGAAAGTCTTCAGCAGGTGGATCGACGAGATGCCGATGATGGCCATGGCCAGCTTGGTTTTCAGCACCGACGCATTGACGTGCGACAGCCATTCCGGCTGGTCAGGATGGTCGTCCAGGTGCATGCGCGATACGAAAGTTTCATAGCCGCCGATGATGACCATGATCAACAGGTTCGAAATCATCACCACGTCGATCAGGCCCAGCACCACCAGCATGATGGACGTTTCATTGAGCTTGGTCGGCAGCGGTGCACCCGGCACGGCAACAGCCGTCAGCACGTGCTGCAAGGCGGCATCATTGCCGAACACGGCGCCGATCAGGTCCGACAGTTCGACCCAGAAATGAAATACATACACGCACTGGGCCAGGATCAAACCCAGGTACAGCGGCAGTTGCAACCAGCGCGACATGAAGATGAAGGCGGATAAAGGGTGCAATTTAGTTGGTATGGTTTTTTTCTGGTGGTCTGTCATCTGGGGGCTTCCTGAGATTAATGCAATTTTTTGCTACGCCCGATATTTTACACGGGCTGGCGGGCAATGCGCTTGGCCTTGATCTGGATTGTTGACCTTGATGAAAGACAAAGTGGTATTAACTATTCGGTACATTCTTTAATTTTCCATCAAAAATACTGCGTTGCGCCCCCTTGACGCCTGTTGCGGATGGCGATTACTGTTAGTCTTGACAGAGGAAACGCTGCATGTAAGGCGTCCGTAAGGCACTGCGCTTATCGTGTTAGCAAACAATTACTACACTGGAGACAAGCATGGCCGGTACAGAAAACCAAGGGCAGGGCACGCAGCAGCAAGGACCAGAAGAGTCGCGCGTATTTGATCCATCGGCGGCATTCGCCGCACAAGCAACAATTTCGGGCATGGACGCCTACCACGCGATGGTGGCCGACGCCGAGCGCGACTACGAAGGTTTCTGGGCCAAGCTGGCGCGCGAAAACCTGAGCTGGAAAAAGCCGTTCACCCGCACCCTGAACGAAGACAACGCGCCATTCTACAAATGGTTCGAAGACGGCCAGCTGAACGTGTCCTACAACTGCCTGGACCGCAACATCGACAATGGCCTGGGCGACAAGACCGCCATCATCTTCGAAGCCGACGACGGCACCGTCACCAAAGCAAGCTACAAAGAACTGCATGAAAAAGTCTGCAAATTCGCCAACGGCCTGAAATCCAAGGGGATAGCCAAGGGCGACCGCGTCATCATCTATATGTCGATGTCGGTTGAAGGCGTGGCCGCCATGCAAGCCTGCGCGCGCATCGGCGCGACCCATTCCGTCGTGTTCGGTGGCTTCTCCGCCAAATCCTTGCAAGAGCGCATCATCGACGCAGGCGCCGTGGCCGTCATCACCGGCGATGAACAACTGCGCGGCGGCAAGAAGCTGCCATTGAAATCCATCGTCGACGAAGCGCTGGCGCTGGGCGGCTGCGAGTCCGTCAAAAACGTGATTGTCTACCAACGCACGGGCAGCGAGCTGCCGATGCAGGCCGGCCGCGATACCTGGCTGCACGATCTGGTCGAAGGCCAGAGCGCGCAGTGCGAGCCGGAATGGGTTGATGCCGAGCATCCTCTGTTCATTTTGTACACCTCCGGCTCGACCGGCACCCCGAAAGGCGTGCAGCATTCCAGCGGCGGCTACCTGCTGTGGGCCGCGCTGACGATGAAATGGAGTTTCGACATCAAGCCGACCGATGTGTTCTGGTGCACGGCCGACATCGGCTGGGTGACGGGCCACAGCTACATCGCCTATGGTCCGATGGCCGTGGGCGCCACGCAAGTGGTATTCGAGGGCATCCCGACCTACCCGAACGCTGGCCGTTTCTGGGAAACCATCAAAAAGCACAAGGTCAGCATCTTCTACACGGCGCCTACCGCCATCCGTTCGCTGATCAAGGCAGCCGACGTGGACCCGAAAGTTCACCCGAGCCACTACGACCTGTCCAGCCTGCGCCTGCTGGGCACGGTGGGCGAACCGATCAACCCGGAAGCATGGATGTGGTACTACAAAAACATCGGCGGCGAAAAATGCCCGATCGTCGACACCTTCTGGCAAACGGAAACGGGTGGCCACATGATCACCCCATTGCCAGGCGCCACGCCGATGGTGCCCGGCTCCTGTACCCTGCCATTGCCCGGCATCATGGCCGCCATCGTCGACGAAGCAGGCCATGACGTGCCGAACGGCCAGGGCGGCATTCTGGTCGTGAAACGCCCATGGCCATCGATGATACGCACGATCTGGAACAACCCGGACCGTTTCAAGGCCAGCTATTTCCCGGAAGAACTGGGCGGCAAGATGTATCTGGCCGGCGACGGCGCCATCCGCAACAAGGACACCGGCTACTTCACGATCACGGGCCGCATAGATGACGTGCTGAACGTTTCCGGTCACCGCATGGGCACGATGGAAATCGAATCGGCCCTGGTGGCCAACCCGCTGGTAGCCGAAGCAGCCGTGGTAGGCCGCCCGGACGACACGACGGGCGAATCGATCTGCGCCTTCGTGGTCCTGAAGCAAGCCCGCCCCACCGGCGAGGAAGCGAAAAAACTCGCATTGGAGCTGCGCAACTGGGTCGGCAAGGAAATCGGCCCGATCGCGAAACCCAAGGAAATCCGCTTCGGCGACAACCTGCCAAAAACCCGCTCCGGCAAAATCATGCGCCGTTTGCTGCGCGTGCTGGCCAAGGGCGAGACGATTACGCAGGATGTGTCGACGCTGGAAAACCCGGCGATTCTGGAGCAGCTCAAAGAGGCGTCTTAATAAGCCAAACCAACATCCGGGGTCAGACCCGCCGGGTCTGACCCCAGCAGTTACTGGCTTGGTCGTATCAAACTTTACCCTAGGGTAAATATCTTTGGCACTCTGTAGAATCTTTGCTATAATCTGCGGCTTCGCGACAAGCGAGATGCAGTAAGCAAGAAATTGCATGCAGGAGAGGTGGATGAGTGGTTGAAGTCGCACGCCTGGAAAGCGTGTATAGGTTCATAGCCTATCGGGGGTTCGAATCCCCCTCTCTCCGCCACAGACACAAAAGCAAAAGGCCACCTTCGGGTGGCCTTTTTGTTTTTGTGTCCGGCGGAGAGAAGCAGGGCGCCTGCGCGCCCTGCGCGGGGGATTCGAAGGGTCGGGCCTACCGGCCCGGCCCTCTCCGAATCGACCAACTGCTGCCGCTACGCGGCAGCTTCGCGCGCCTCCGGCGCGCGTTCGTGGTTCTGATCAGGTTTCGACTGAGTTAGCTTCTACTGCGCCCCATGCATCAGTCCGTGTCTGAATGGCAGAACAGGCTCTGCTGCACTTGAAGTGCGGGCCTGAATCGCGGGCCTGAGAAAATGGCCATGGCTGCGTTGCTTGGGCTTGCCGTACATGCGTACTGTCTGCGCCCGCGCGCCTTGCCCTGACCATTTTTCAGACCCGCTGGGCCCGGAGAACCCTTGCTTGCGACTTGGGCCGGGGCATATTGCTGTTCTGCTTTGATTTATGATGGATGAGGTTGTGTCCGAATGGCAGAACTGAGGTAGTTCGGATTTTCAGGACAGTTAATTAAGCACACGAAACTGTGCCTCCACTTGTACCGGCGTTTGATAACCCAGGGTTTGATGTAGCCTGCTTCGATTGTAATACATCTCGATGTAATCATTTACCACCGCCCTCGCTTCCTCTCTGCATGCAAACAGGTGATCGTGCATCACTTCGTTTTTCAGATTGGAAAAGAAGCTTTCGGCCACGGCATTGTCGTGACAGTTGCCTTTACGGCTCATGCTCGCCAGCACACCATGTTTTTGCAGCAGTTCACGGTAGTCATTGCACCCATAAACCGTACCTTGATCGCTGTGGAAAATGAGTCCTGCACGGGGCTGCCGCTGAGCTAATGCCATGCTCAACGCCGCCATCGGCAGCGTCGCGGCTTGGGTACTATTCATGGCCCAGCCGACCACGCGACGGGCAAATAAATCGAGTACGATTGCCAGGTGAACCCATCCTTCTCTGGTGCGCAAGGACGTGATGTCTCCCACCCAAACCTTGTTTGGGGCATCGACCTGAAAAGCACGCTTGACCAGATCAGGCGCTGGCGGCTGCACACGCTCCTTCGCTTGCATGACACGGAAACGTTTCATGCGGGTCGTCTGAATGCCTTCCAGTTTGCGCAGTCTAATTACCCGGTGCTTCCCACATTGGATGCCTTCGGCCTTGAGCAAATGCCACATCTTCACGGCGCCAGGCGCCCAGCGATGCGCTGTATTGATGGCAACGATCCTGGCACGCAAGGCCAAATCCTGCTGGCTGCGCAAGCTTGGCCGATCCTGTTTGAAGGCGTAGTACAGGCTGCGGCTGATATCGAGCACGCGACATAGCGACTTGACTGAAAACTCGCTGCGATGCGCATCAATGACGGCGTACCTCACTTCTTTAGGAGAGTTAAGTACGCATCTAACTTTTTTAAGATGGCCAGCTCCTCCTGGGCACTGGCAAGGTCGCGTCGTAATTGCTCGACTTCGCTCAGATCACCGGCCGGGGGGCGGCCAGGAGAGCGCAAGGAGTCCTCGGATGATTGCTCGTCCAGCTTCTTGGCCCATTTATAGAGCTGATTACGACGCAGCCCCAGCTCTACCGCCAGATCCGTGGCACTTTGATTGCCTGCGCGCAGCCGCGCCACTGCATCGCGCTTGAACGAATCGGTGAATGTCACACGCGACTTCGGTGCTAATTTCGGTGACGCGGGAATGATCTCCCGCTTCGAGGGTAATTGTTTTTTCTTCATGAGTATCCTCCGGGGAACATTGTCCCCTGAGGATGTCCATGAAAACCGGACTAGCTCAAACTGACCCTCATCCCATGGGCGCGTCTGGTGATCACTTTGTGCATCCATTTTTTTTGAAAAAATAAATAAGCAGAATTTTCAAAGATTGAGTAGCTTGGGTTGGATTTTATTTTATTCAAGCCATACAAGTATTAGATTACGAAATTGTAATATTCGATAATCTTTCATTTGTAACGTACTGTGTTGTGTGACTTTTTGTGAGAATGTTAAAGAGGATGTTTGATAGACTTTATCCCGATAAAACTTTGTTAATTAACGATGACTCAAGAGAAAAAGCTCCGAACCTCGGAGAAAGACTTACTGTTGTCAATTTTTCGTAAAAATGCACTAGATGAGGTAAGAGCTATAAAGGGTGCACCTATAAAACAATTAATTTTATCTGGTTGGATTTTAACTGGGTTTTTTGTTTTTATATTAATTGGAGCCGGAGTATTTTTGGCCTCATCAAAATACTCACGGCGTGAGACGGTGGCTGGCCAAATTACGCCAGCAGCCGGATCTTTTCGTATTGCTTCTCAGTTAAGTGGGGCGGCAACTAATATTTATGTGCGTGAAGGAGATTTTGTATCTGTCGGCACGCCAATTGCTCTGATAGCAGCAAATCAAACTTTAAGGAATGGAGTTTCTCTTGAGGAAGCATTGAAGTCTATTCAGGAATCACAACGTTCTGCGCAGGAGAAACAAGCTTCTGCTCACTTCACTCAAATTGAACAACAGATTCAAGAGCTTCATACTCGGCGTACAGGTTTAGCGCGTGATATAGAAAAACTAGAAGATCTCAAGGCTTTACTAATGAAACGCATAAATTTACAAAGAGACACCGTGCGGTCAAATCAGCAACTTGCTGAGAAGGGCATGGTTTCAGAAGTCGTAATTCGACAGTTGGAAGATGCAGGACTGGCTCTTCAACAACAACTGGAACAGGCGGAGCGCGATCGCTCGCAACAGCAGACACAAATAGAGCAGATTGGATCTCAACTGGGACGTCTGGTTGCAGAGGGCGAGCAGGCGCGATCTGAAGCCTTGGGCGCGCGTGAGTCTCTTAAAGAGAAAGAACTAAATACAGGTTCTCATTTATCGGAAAAATTACTCGCGCCAATTTCGGGATTTGTTACAGCACTAAAAATTCGTGAAGGAGCAATTGTATCACCAGAGGACACAATTGCGATTATCGTCCCTGCCGGGACGGCCAAGTTAAGCACACCGCTGGAGGTTGAACTCTGGGCTCCTTCACGTGCAATCGGCTTTGTCAAACCTGGGAATAAGGTGCGTCTGATGTATGACTCATTTCCTTATGAGACCTTCGGCGCAGGCGAGGGAGTGGTAGTCGAAATTTCAGGCTCAGCTATCCAGCCCAGGGAAATTCCATCTTCGATTGAAACGAAAGAGCAGTTATTCCGCGTGAGAGTACGTATTGCGCAGTCGAGCCTGACTGCATTTGGTTCAGATTGGAATTTGACGCCTGGTATGTTACTCAAGGCAGATTTGATTTTAGAAAAACAATCGCTGCTTCAACTTCTTTTTGAACCACTACGTGCGGCAAATAAACGTTTTTTTAATTAATTATGAAATCAAAAATTAGTCCACCATTCTTCCCCTTGCGCTGGAGAGATCTGGATAATCATACCAAAGCTCGCCTGCACAAGTTGTATCAGAATTACAAGGCGATTCGATCTGTTTCCTTGACGTATGTGCAACTTGATGGATTTATATTTATCCAGTCTTCCGATCCGGATGTTCGTGAATCTATAGTCGCCACAGCGAAATTGAAAGAAGAGCCAGCATTCGGACTTGGAATGGAAAAGTCTGTTCTCAGTCTTTTAAGAAAACAACCTCAAAATTTCAGCGATGGGAAAATTTATGATGTTGCTTGTGCTATACGGGTCCACCTTTTTGGTTCCAGTGAGCCCCTTCGTACCAGTGACCTCTCAATAAAGCACTTGCCATGGCTCCGAATTCCTCCACCGGGGAAATCCGATCCTGTCTTTCATTCATTTAAAGTTTTTAACAGTGCTAATCCTATTTGGGATGCAATTAATATTTTTATCATCATGTTGGTTTCTCATCCATTTTCCGATGGAAATGGACGAACAGGACGTGTATTAGTTAATGCATTTTTACGTGATCGCGCAGGTTTCGATGCGCATATCATGCCACTATCTGAAATTCTTAGATGTTCTAAAGGGATATTTGAGGAGATGCTGGCGCGTGGCCATGCCGATGGTAACTATTATCCTCTCACAATTTTTCTTGTTGATTTATTTGAGCAATATATTAAGTATGCCTCAGAAATTATATGTGTAAAAGATCCTATTGCTATTGATTTCATTAATAGTAATAAGGTTAACAACTTCCGAGAGCGTCAATTTGATCTTAATGCCATTTCACCATTTACCATTTCTTGGGGCGAACTATGCGAACAGATTCCGTCTTCAAAATCTATCGATTTGATCCAAGAGGCTGCCAGAAAGATTCTAGAGTTTGGGGAAATAGAATACGCTTTTTCCCTGCTTTCGGTTTTCGAGGAAAATGCAAACCGCACGGCTATTACTTTTGTTGTTAATTCGGAAAGAGGGGAGGAGTTAAGAGCGCTATTTCGTGAAATACGATATAGTTTGCCAGAGATAGATATTTTTGAATTATTAATTAGGACCAATGATCCAGTAATTGATGCGAAAATTATCATAAATATATCTACGTTTTATTTGACGGAGATATGTGATGTCAATGATGCACTGTTACTTATTTATGATTTTAAATAGATGGAGAACCAATGCGTATTATTCCTGACGACATTCTTGATCTTGTAGCTGGCGGTCGCCAGGCTGCTGCTAATACTGACACTACCGGTATCCCTAGCGTAACCGTCTCGGCATCCGGTAACGGTGGCGACGACGGTGGTGGCGACGGCGGTTGGAATCCAGATCCGGGCAGTGATTCGCCTAGCGATTCTGGCGGGGACCATGGAAGTGGTGGCAGCAGCAGTAGCACCACGCAGCACTCATCACCAGCTCCAGCCCATGTTCCTGAGAATGTGGATCTGAATCATTTGCGTAATGTTGCTGATGATCTCGGCAAGCAGTTGGCGGCAATGACAAAAATTGATGGTAACGAACATGGTGCACTGATTATTCGTGCGGTTGACGGAACTCTCCGCACTGGACCAATCAGTACTGGAAATGAAGATAGCAATACTGCAACTGCAGATTTGAGCCAGGGCGAAAAGGTGGTTGCCTGGATACACGATCATCCGGAAACGCCCGGTGTAAATGAGGCTTTCCCTTCGAAAACAGACGTACAGAGCATTCGCACTTTGACAGCTAATACATCTGCCGTCGATCCAAATGCGCTGATGTATATCGTTGACGAAGCAACGCACTCTACTTATGAGTACGATCACACGGTGAGCCCGAATACAAACCATCTTGGCAATAATATTAGCACCGACCACTAATTGAGCGTGCCGTTTTGTTATGCCGGCTAACAGAACGGCCATCTCGAAATCTCGATCACTAATGAAAAAACTTCTACTGCAAGATGAGCTGTCTGAGTGTGGATTAGTCTGCCTGGCTCACGTTTCGAGCAAGCTAGGCGGCAACGAAGCGCTAAATGAGCTAAGGAGGAAGTACCCCGTTTCAAATAGAGGCCTAAATCTGCGTGAGATGAAGGATATCGCTGCTGATATTGGATTGGTAGGTAGGGCTGTAAGTTGTGAGGTGGATGAACTTGCTGATTTGAAAACTCCCGCCATTTTGCACTGGAACTTTCAACATTTCGTCGTGCTTGAAAAAGTTAAACGCAACAAATACCTGGTGTTTGATCCTGCCTTTGGAACATATTATCCATCGATCAAAGATATATCTAGCAAATTTACTGGTGTAGCACTTGAACTAACACCTGCCGCAAGTTTTGTCAGGCGACGTCGGCCAAGCGAACTGTCGCTTTCATCTTGGTTCAAATTTTCTCGCGAAATGTGGACCCCCCTTGGACAAATCATCTTTCTTTCTTTTGTCTTGCAGGCATACGTCATAGCCACGCCATTCTACTTGCAGACAGCGATAGACCAAGCCGCATTGAAAGGTGACGACAAAATTTTGGGAGCACTTGCAGTTGGATTCGCCATGTTCTGCGTGTTCAATGCCGGAGCTACATTTTTGCGCGGCGTAGTAACAACTAATTTAACGTCACTGCTGAATTGGGACATGAGTCTACGCTTGTTCAGGCATCTCATTCGCCTCCCGCTACCCTGGTTTCAAAAACGGCGGTTAGCCGATGTCTTGTCGCGTTTTGATGCCATTTCGCCAGTTAGGGATATACTATCTGGAAGTCTGGTATCTGCTATCGTTGATGGAACTTTGGCTTTGGTAACTTTGGCAATGATGCTGCTGTATGACTTGCGCTTGGGTTTAATCGTGATCGCAGGTTTCATGTGTTATATATTCCTGAGATTAATTTCCATACCAGTCACGATAAAACTGGGTGCGGCGGCAATGATGGCGAAGATAGCGGAGAGTGGAAAACGTATTGAGTCTATTCGTGCGATCCAGACCATTAAGATAATGGGAGCAGAAAACGAGCGGGAGAGCGAATGGGCTAACAAATTTGCAGAAACAATCAAGCGTGACCAAGCACTCTCTATAGTAAATTTGGGGTTCGGAACATTACAGTCACTCGTTGATGGCCTAGTAAAAATTTTTCTTATCTACCTTGGCGTCAAATCGGTCATGCAGCACCAGATGAGTATAGGAGTGCTATATGCATTCTTAAGCTACCAGACGCAATTTTCGTCAAAAGCTAATGCTTTATTTGATCAATACGTCAAATGGCGTAATACCGGAATCTATAGTTACCGCCTGGCAGATATCGTACTGACGAAACAGGAAGATGGCTTGACCGGGGGGGGCATGATCGACCGTGTCATTGAAGGAAACGTTGATGTGCGTGGTTTGTACTTCACATACGCTGTCCAAGAAAAGTACATACTTTCGAATATTTCGTTCAGCATTAAAAAGGGAGAGTTTGTCGCAATTGTCGGTCCTTCCGGAACTGGCAAGTCGACACTGCTTAAAATAATTTGTGGATTGTATCCGGTAGCAGCTGGCGAAATACTGATAGATGGCCAGAGTTTGCGCTCTTGGGGCACGCGTGCTGTACGTCGCTCTCTTGGGGTAGTTATGCAAGATGATGAATTGCTTTCTGGTTCTATTGCGGAAAATGTCGCATTTTTTGACGATTGCATCGATATTGACAAAGTATGGCGTTGCTTGCGCGCTGCTGCCCTGTACGACGAAGTGAATACGATGCCAATGCGAGCTGAAACATTAGTTGGTGACTTAGGTTCAACGCTCTCAGGAGGACAAAAACAGCGAATGCTGCTTGCGCGCGCACTTTATCGTGAGCCACAAATCCTGATTCTTGATGAAGCGACGTCATCATTGGATGCCGAGCGCGAAAGCAGCATTAATATCGCACTAAAACAGCTAGCTATCACTCGTATTATCGTTGCTCATCGTAAGGAAACTATTGACGCGGCTGATCGAATTATTGGTATAGATCAAGGTGTTGTTATCTTTGATCGTCTGAAGCAGACAAGTTAAGACCGCTCTGGCAGTCATAAACGCATAGTAATCAGCATTGTAGAGACGAAGTCTTGCAATCCCCCCCAGTAAATCAACCTTACAGGAATTGTATGAAAATTTTTAAAGCTGCCACCCTCGTCGCCATCTTGTTCGGTGGCGCGAATTTCGCCAGTGCAGAGTCTGTATCAGTGACTAGTGGACCTGGTCCTAAGCTGTCAAACGCGGATGAAATCGCCTACAGTGCTGAATGCGACAATCGTAAGTATGAAATTCGTTTTCAGAGAGTTAGCAAGAGGCTGTGGTTTAAGGCAGATCAGCAGCAGGTTGATGTTAGCGATACTGCGCTTGGACATAGTATCAATAATCGTTCGCTCTACGGTAGATTGGGAGTGGCTTGCCTGCCTAACGCACTTAATGTCCAATTTTTCGGCTTTGATACGTCAAAAGGGACAATCGCACCTGTAATGTTTCGAGCCGTAATTGGGGCAGGGGGTAAAGTTGAAGGTGGTGAAATTCAGCCGACCAGTCAGGATGCAGTGATCGCCAATAAGATCAATTAATCGTTGATATTAAGTTGCACTGAAAACTTGGCTATCCTCTTCGTTGCGTAAACAATGGCAATTCCAAGCAGCAAAACACCGCCAAGCCCGCATAACTACGAGCTTTTTCATTGTGGCGCAATCTAGCTGGCAACGCTGTCTCTTAACCTATCTTTTTTTGGAATAAAGCCCCGAAAGCCGGATGCCAACTTTCGGGGCTTTCATAACGGATTCAGCGCAGGCTTTCCTTCGGACCAGCCTCGCTGGCCGTCTGCGCGGCCATCCACTGTTCCGTTTGCTGCCAGTGCGGCTCCAGGATTGCACGCCACTCAACGCTTTCATTGTCGAAGAAACGATATGCCGCCATCGTTTCGCCCCAGCCGTTACACGCCTTTGGCACGCTCGCCGTCGGTGTCGCCGCCATACTTTCCGTCAGTGTCCTCGCTTGCCGGTTCAGGCGCGCATCGCCCAAGTCGAGTTGCTCAAACTCCGAGTCCGTCCATGCTCTCGACTTGCCTGCCATTTACGCCACGCAAAGGACGAAAGTAAACGCGATTTCGCAAGCCTTTACAAGGGGGGCTGGCAAGTCATTGAAAGTAAATTGATTTTCAGTACCACGGCGCGACTGGCAGACTTGTGTATAACGAGTTGCACCAACACCCCCCCCATCAACCAACAAACACCCCCACAGGCAAATCAAACCGCCTAGCCAATGCCTTCACCTGACGAATATTGAGTTTCCGCTTCCCACTCAAGACTTCGGATACGACGCCTTGGCTGCCGATCTCAGCCAAGTCCCTTTGAGTCAATTGATGCTGTTCCATCAGCGAGCGTATCACTGCCGCAGGCGAGACTGGCGGAGCGGGATAGTGCTGATCGTCATATTTACTGATCAACATGCCGAGCGTGTCAACGAGCATGGCCAAGGGATGATTTTCATCGGCGGCGCCGGCATCGAGCAGGCCGTTCAAGATACCGACTGCGCGCTCATAATCTGCCTCATCGTTTAGTGGGTGAAGGGGCACCAGCGTCGATAATGCTTGGTAATGCGTAGTGATTTGTTCGACCACTTTGTGATCCATCAGGGCTGCCATGCGTCATATTCCTTATGGGTGTACACGTTTCGAACGTAGAGGAGCTGCCGATTGCAGTGTATCGCAGCGATGATGCGATACTTGTTTCCGCCTATTTCACAGCAACCAACAGAAACCAACAGGAGCCAACAGGAGCCAAGGCCAGTTCCGCCATGCATGCACAGCCTGCTCAGTACCTTAGCCTCCACACCCTCCAGGCGCCTGCTCGTAGTTTTCATCAGCCCACAAGCCAGCCAGTTACCCACTCCCCCAACAACTTTTCCCAAAGTTGCCTAGTGCATCTGTGATAACATCCCGGAAACTGACCGGCGCCTGGCCTATACTGCAAACATCAGTCAATCCAGCCCAAGCCAGCAGACGAACAAACAGCGGTGTAAGAACACGCCAGTTGCTATCCAGATTGCCCCCATCACTATCCTTTTAATCCCCTCATCTCGGCCGTAAAATAGTCCCCAGTCCTGGCAACGTCCGAAGAAAATCACCCATCGCCACCATGAAAAGCATTATGTTTTGTACCAGTTTTTCCAGAGATGTCCACTCCTGGGAAAGTCGTTATCAGCGGTGGCTCGATTATTACCAGGACGTTCCCATCGATGTCGTCAAACGTATCCTGATCGATGACGGTTCTCCGTACATCCCGCCGCAGGAGGTCATCAAGAGCGTTGCGCACGATGCACCTTTGGCCGGAGTGGATGATAAAAATATCCTGATACGTTTCGAGGATAATCTGGGACGGCAAAGCATCGAGGCTTATCCTGGCTGGTGGCGCAGTTTTCTGCATTCGATCGAGGTGGCCAAGGCCCTCGGCGCCGACAAGATTATTCATATCGAATCGGATGCTTTTGTTTTGAGCCAGAAACTGGCCGACTTCATTAACAAAACAGAGTCAGGCTGGCATGTGCTGTGGGCGCAGCGCTATCGGTTTCCGGAAACAGCGATACAAGTGATTTGCCGCGATCAATTTGACGTTTTTGAACAATTCAAAGATGCGCATCCAACCCTGGAATTTACCGATATTGCCGAACGCTTGCTGCCGTTTACTTCGGTAGACCCGCGCTACAAGGGCGACCGCTACAGTGAATTCAAGAAAAACCGCTGGATTTTCCGTTCGCGCAAATTTGAGTGGATTCCCTTTTTTAAACATCCTTATTTCTGGGAACCGATTCCGAACGACGCTGATTTTGTGACCCAGACCATTGCTCGTCAAAGCGTCACTTTTCGCGGTAAGGCAAAATAAGTTCGCCATCAAGCCATCCATTACAAACCCCGGTCACTGGCACGTGTGGCAGGGGGGGGGCAGCGTCTAATACCTGGTGAAGGCTGACGTCTGCACCAGGTATCTTCTTGTCAAATCAGCTGGCGATTGAAGCAGCTTCCCGGCATACCAGCCACTCCCCCCGAGACAGCTATCCGCATTACACATTTATCACTGGCGTTTCGATAAGTATTGCGTTATTTTCTACTGTATCTCAATGTAGAGATTCAATTTCTCACTCATACATCACGCAAGGCTTTACTCAGTATTTGGCTGACTCCCTCGCGTTGACTTTCTCACTTATTCTTCCCATCCACTATGCGCCTTTATACTTTGTCATTTACCGTCTGTCTGCTTGCAGCGTTAAGCTTGGCCGCTTGCAAGAAAAAACCGGCAGAAGCACCTGCCAGTAACGCCAGCGCTGCCAGTGTCAGTAGTGCGGATACTGTCCAGGTCGCGTCGTCCATGGCTGCCAAGCCGGGATTCGATATCAATAGTGTGCCGGTATCGAGCGTGGCATTGCCGCCGTTTCCTTATCTGGCCTACCCAGACAAGCTGGATGACGGCTATAAGCACAATACGCAAGACTCCGATTTTGACGAAGTCCAGCTGATCGCCGGCCATGATTTGCGTACGGTAGAAGGCAAGGTTTCCCGTCGCTTCTTTCCGCATAACACGATAGGAATGTCAGCCATCGGTTCCGTAAAAAATCACGAAAATGCGATCAAATTGCTGGGTGGTGTGCTGGTCAATGACATCGTGCCAGCGGACCCGGAATTTAGAAAATTACATCCTGAACAAGATAGTGTGCTGGCGCAAAAAATGCACTTGCCCGGCATTAGTAATGGTGGCAAGAATTACCATGTCTATCTGCTGCGCACGGACAAGACCAATATCTGGTTTGTCGTGTCGATCTTCGATGACGATAATTTAACCTGGCTGCTGACTGTAGAAGAAAAACCGCTGCAGCAAAGCGTTGGCTTCATCAAGGCCGATGCCATGGCGGCGAGCTTGCAAACGCAAGGCCACGTCGCGCTGTATCTGCCTTTTGACACCGACAGCGACGTGATCAAGGCAGAAGGTAAAACAGCAGTCGATGAGATCGTCAAG
This sequence comes from Janthinobacterium silvisoli, assembly GCF_014200725.1. Lineage (GTDB taxonomy): Bacteria > Pseudomonadota > Gammaproteobacteria > Burkholderiales > Burkholderiaceae_D > Janthinobacterium. Next base: position 347,250 of record NZ_JACHCL010000003.1, on the reverse strand, counting down.
CTGCTACGCGCGGACAGCAAGTTGCAATTGAATATCGAAGGCCATACCGACAATGTTGGCGCCGCCGCGCATAATAAAACCTTGTCACTTGCGCGTGCGCAAGCTGTTGTGAAAGCCATCACTGCGCAAGGCATCGATGCCACGCGCCTCAATGCCCTTGGTTTGGGCGCCGAGCGGCCATTGCAAGACAATGCTAATGAGGCAGGCAGGGCCAAGAACCGCCGTGTCGAATTGGTAAAACGCTGATATTGTTGGCGTTTTTGAATGCCAGTGCTGTATCGCTGGCATTGAAGAATTGTGGGCTGTTCGTAGATTATTCCAAGAAATTCCTCCCGCCCTGTAACTAATTCCTTATCCCCACCGAAGTACCCTCCGCAACCCCAAGCCATCCCCTCTTGGCCCATGGAATCACAACGGCGTCGTCCATTCCGGCTGCGCCAGATAAAACTTAGCGGAGAAACAAATGATCAAGAATTTTTTAATCGCCAGTGCGGTAGCGACCCTGTTGGCAGCGTGCGGCGGCAGCAGCAGCCAGGCGCCAGCGGCCTCGCAATTGTTTGCCCAGACCAATGACAACACCAATATGGTGGTGCAATATCTGCGCAACACGGATGGCACGCTGACCGCAATGGCGCCAGTCGCGACGGGTGGCAAGGGCACCAATGGCGTGAACTATTTCATGGGCAATACGGTCGCGCCTGATGCGCTGACCAGTAACCACAGCGTGGTGGTGTCCGACGATGGCAAGCAGCTGTTCGTGGCCAATGCAGGCGACAATACCGTCAGCGTCTTCACGATTGCGCCGACTGGCGGTTTGACCTTGCTGGGCGTGTCGTCCACTGGCGGTATCCGGCCTACTTCGCTGGCTTTCAATAACGGTGTTTTGTACGTGACGCATCAGCAAGGTGTCAATGAGCTGGGTGCTTACCGTGTCGGCGCCGATGGCAAGCTGACGCAGCTGGGCTCCTATGCCGTGCTGCAGCAAGATGCGCTGCCGACCGAGGTGTCGATCAGCCCGGACCATAAATTCGTGGTCGTCAACGGTTTCCTGAAGTCATTGTCGCCGGTCACGCCGGGCAATACGCTGCTCGTTTTCGCTATCAATAGCGATGGCACCTTGGCCAATCCAGTCAACTCGGCCACGGTAGGCGTGGGCCCGTTTGGCGGCGTCTTCGGCCATGGCGCGCAATCGAATGTGTACCTGACGGCGGACGCCGCCGGTACCACCGCCAGCTCCTACAATTTTACGGCTGGCGGCAGCTTCAGTTCCCTGGGCGCTCCGATTACCGTGACGGGCCAGATGGCGCCGTGCTGGATCGCCATCACGCCAGACAATCGTTTTGTGTATGTGAGCAACGGCAGCGGCGCCATTTCCCAGTTCTCGCTTGATGCGGCGGGCCATTTGACACTGGTCAATGCCGCCGCCGCTGTCGAACCGGCAATTACCGCTGGTACATCGAGCTTCGCAGCCGATGCCTGGGTCAGCCCGGATGGCAAGTTCCTGTACCAGGACTTTGCCGGCAACGACAAGATCGTCGTGTACGCCATCGGCAGCGATGGCTCGCTCAAGCGCAGCGGTGAACAGATTGTGCACAGCAAGTCTGGTATCAGTTTGCAGGGTCTGGCTGGGGTTTAACTAGCTGGCTTGATATTGAATTGTATCCACCTTTACGGTGGATACAGAATGAGCGTGATGGATGGTGCCGCAAGGAGTAGCAAGACAGGCAGTGATACAGTTCTTTGCAATCAAGGGAGAAAGCCAAAATCCCTGGATTTATTTTTTGCCTTCCCAGGCCATCCTCACTGCCAGGCCCGTCAGCACGCCACCCATCATCCAGCGCTGCAGCAACACCCACCCTGGCCGCCGCGCCAAAAATCCTGCAATCGATCCCGCCATCACGGCAATCACGCCATTGACTGTCACGCTGACGATGATTTGAACGCAGCCCAGCGCTATTGATTGCGTTAGCACGCTGCCATGTCCAGGGCTAATAAACTGCGGCAGCAGCGACAAATACATGACTGCAATCTTGGGATTGGCCAGGTTGGTGATAAAGCCCATGAGAAAGAGCTTGCGTGGGCCGTCAACCGGCAAATCGCGCACGGCAAACGCGGAGCGCCCACCTGGCTTGAGGGCTTGCCAGGCAAGATACAGCAAATAGGCCGCGCCGCCGAAGCGTAACAGATCATAAGCATAGGGCACGGCAAATACAAAAGCGGTGATGCCGAATGCCGCGCACAGCATGTAGAACAGGAAGCCCAGCGCCACGCCGCCAAGTGAAATAAAACCTGCGCGCCGGCCCTGGCTGATGGAACGGGAAATCAGATAAATCATATTGGGGCCGGGCGTCAAGGCCATGCCCAGCGCGACGAGTCCAAACATCAGTAAGGCGCTTGCATCAGGCACGTTATAACTCCAGAAGAAATAATGTTAAGCCCGGCAACATGCCAGCACGCTGTCTTTGTGTGGGCCGAGTAGGGGAGGCAAAGATTAGCACAGCTCAAAGTTGCCTGTTGGTGAAGGAAGTATCAGGGGGCTTGCACCGGCTTAGTCATGCTCAGACCAGCGCACGCTTACTGTGCAGATGCCTGCCTCTTGCCGCCAGCTAATTGCTCAAACACTGCCATCGCCCCCTCCACAGCCAGCTCCAGCTCCTCCCGCGTTGCCCCATCGCGCGCCCTTAAAGACAAGCCTTGCAGCACCGTCGCAATCAACTGCGTCAATCCCTCCACAGCTGTGGCGGCTAGCTCTCCTTCTTCAGCAGCACGCTGCAGACGGTTGCGGATGCTATCGACGTTGCTTATGCGTATGTCTTCCAGGCGCTGGCACAGCTGGGCGTTGTCTGGCGTGCGGTGGATTACGCCCAGGATCAGCAGGCAGCCGCCAGCGGGCGCGCTCAAGGCGGCGTTGATGCTTTCAGCCAGCATGGCGCGGATGGCGTCGTTGACTGCCGGCGTCTGTTCGAGTACGTGGATGGTCTTGCTGCCGACTGTGCGCAGGTACAGGTCGATGGCTTCGTTGAATGCGGCTTGCTTGGAGCCAAAGGCGGCGTAGAAGCTGGGCGGTTTGATGCCCATGGCGGCCGTCAGGTCGGCAACCTGGGTCAGGTCGTAGCCTTTTTCCCAGAATGTGATCAATGCGGTTTGCAACGCTTGCTCACGGTCAAACGCGCGCGGGCGGCCTCGGATGGTCATCGTGTTTTTCCTCTATCGTTTTATTTTTGTAACGCATCATACAGAAATCATTGACATACGTGGTGGCGGGCTTGGATAATTGTTTAATATTGACTACATAAATGGAATCAGCATGAGCAATCAACGCAGCACGCGCGAGACGATCGAGAATTTATTTGCCACCGTGGGCGGTGGCGCCAGCCCTGAACAGATCGCTACGCTGTTTAGTGTAGATATCGATTGGAATATCGCCGGCGACGTAGCCAGCGTGCCCTGGATAGGCCGCAAGGTGGGGCGGGCCGGCGTGGCCGAGTTTTATCAGCAGATACGCGACCAGCTCATTTCAGAGCGCTTCGAGTTGCACGCCATTTTGGCCGAAGGCGAGCGTGGCGTGGTGCTGGGGCAACTGGCTTCGCGTGCGCGCAGCACCGGCAAGCTGATGGAGACGGCGTTTGCTTTTGATCTGACCGTGCGTGATGGCTTGATCGTGCGCTGTCATATGCTGGAAGACAGCTATGCCGTGGCGCAAGCGTTGCAGCCCTAAGTCTTCACTCCCAAAAAATAAGCTCGCCGCAGCGAGCTTATTCTGATCAAGACAACAACATCAGAACTGGTTCATGGTGTTGTCCTTGCCGGCCGCTTTCAGTGCTGCTTCGCCGCTGAAATAATCCTTGTGGTCATCACCGATGTCGGAGCCCGACATGTTCTGGTGCTTGACGCAGGCGATGCCCTGGCGGATTTCCTTGCGCTGCACGCCAGCCACGTAGCCCAGCATGCCCTGGTCGCCAAAGTATTCCCTGGCCAGGTTGTCGGTCGACAAGGCGGCCGTGTGATAAGTCGGCAAGGTGATCAGGTGGTGGAAGATGCCGGCTTCGCGGGCCGAATCGGCCTGGAAGGTGCGGATCTTTTCATCGGCCGTGGCCGCCAGTTCGCTCTGGTCGTATTCCACGCTCATCAATTGGCTGCGTTCGTAGGCGGACACGTCCTTGCCCTCCGCTTTCATCGCGTCGTAGACTTGCTGGCGGAAGTTCAGGGTCCAGTTGAACGATGGGCTGTTGTTGTACACCAGCTTGGCATTTGGAATCACCTTGCGGATCTCGCTGACCATGCCGCCGATTTGTGCGATATGCGGTTTTTCCGTTTCGATCCACAGCAGGTCGGCGCCGTTTTGCAGCGAGGTGATGGAATCGAGTACGCAGCGTGCTTCGCCGGTACCGGCGCGGAACTGGAACAGGTTGCTGGGCAAGCGTTTAGGGCGCAGCAGCTTGCCGTCGCGCTTGATGATCACGTCGCCATTGCCCAGCGCATCGGCCGAGACTTCTTCGCAATCGAGGAAGCTATTGTATTGGTCGCCCAGGTCGCCTGGCGTGGCTGTCACGGCGATCTGCTTGGTCAGGCCGGCGCCCAGCGAATCGGTGCGGGCCACGATGATGCCGTCATCCACGCCCAGCTCCAGGAAGGCGTAGCGGATGGCGCGGATCTTGGCCAGGAAATCTTCGTGCGGCACCGTGACTTTACCGTCCTGGTGACCGCATTGTTTTTCATCGGACACCTGGTTTTCGATCTGGATGCAGCAGGCGCCCGCTTCGATAAACTGTTTGGCCAGCAGATAGGTTGCTTCGGCATTGCCGAAACCGGCGTCGATGTCGGCGATGATGGGCACCACGTGCGTGACGTGGTTATCGATTTTTGCCTGGATCGCTTGCTTGGCGCTGCCTTCGGCGGCATCGAGCTGGCGGAACAGGCCGCCCAGTTCGCGCGCATCGGCCTGGCGCAAGAAAGTGTAGAGCTCGCGGATCAGGCTGGTGACTGCCGTTTTTTCATGCATCGACTGGTCGGGCAGCGGGCCGAACTCGGAGCGCAGCGCGGCCACCATCCAGCCGGACAGGTAGAGGTAGCGGCGGTCGGTGCTGTTGAAGTGTTTCTTGATCGAGATCATCTTTTGCTGGCCAATGAAACCGTGCCAGCAGCCCAGCGACTGCGTGTATTTCGAGGGGTCCGCATCGTAGGCAGCCATGTCGGCGCGCATGATTTTTGCCGTGTATCTGGCAATGTCCAGACCCGTCTTGAAACGGTTCTGGGCACGCATGCGGGCGGCCGACTCGGGATTGATGGCGTTCCATGCGCTGCCTTGTTGCTCTTTCAAACCGGCAACTGCCTTGATGTCGTCTTGATATTGGGACATGTCTATCTCCTGAAGAAAAAAACTAAGTTTGAGAAAATCGTCGAGTGTGCCGCCACGTCTGTTTGTAGCGCCTGCATGAATTAATAGTAGGCTTTTCGATCAGGATCATCAAGTCTTATATAAGACATATAACTTAAATTAATTCCTTGTTTTTCAATGGCTTGATATGAAAATTTCAGAATATGGAATGAATTTTCAAAAAGTGAGAGCGTGTGTGTGGTCGATGAGTGGTCGTGTTTTCGCGATGTGAAACAGGTTTTCAGCTTTTGATGTGGCAAGGGTCACCGGGTATCCCAGTTGTACTGAACAAAACACTTTTATGATTTGCTTCGAATCAATTTAATAAATGGGAGACAGCATGAAGATCATCGTGACAGGCGCCAGCAGCGGGCGCCAAGCTGTAGTGGATCGCGGAGGGCATGGCTACGCCCGCCCAGGCCATCATCGAGATGGTCAATATCAATGGATGCGTTAAGCCTGAAACTTCAAGGTTGGCGTAAATAGGCAAACATATGCTGCACATATTCCGCCTTGCCGAGCGGCACGCCGTTGTGGCGCAGGATGTTGTACGCCGTCACCAGGTGGAAATAGAACTGTGGCGTGGCCCAGTTGACGGCGTATTCCTGGCCCGTCATGTCAAAGACTAATCCATCGGCCAGCGTGATCGATACTTGCCGCTCGGCACCGTCGTCGATTGAGGCTTGGTCAGCGCCGGCCAGCTTGGCCAGGGTTGCCGCTACTTTTGCCTTCTTGCCGGGCCTGCTGCCAGCCGCTGCGCAAGCGAAAGATGGGCGAGGTCAATTTTTCGCCACCCTGAAAAGCCTGTGCGGCCAGCAATTCGAAGGTGTGCTGGTCTATCCCAAGGATCCCCAGCATGATTTCGCCGGCAAGCGCCTGCAGGCGGACTTTGCCGCCTGCAGCGAGCGGCAAATCAAGATGCCATTCCAGGTGGGAGCGGACAAGTCGCGCACCTGGATCATCATCCGCACGCCGGCGGGCTTGGCCTTGCAGCACGACCATCGCCACGCGGACGGCACGCCCGACGCCGTGACCATGTATGGCGGCATGGCCAGTACAACGGGTTCGACCTTGTCGCAATCGTACTACACGGCCAGGTTGGTCAAGGGCGCGGCCACGAAGGTGTGGAGCATCAGCATCAGCGCCGATGGCACGATCCTCACGTACCACCTGGAGCGCAATGCCCAGCCGCGCGCTACTGTGGTGTTCAAGCACTGCAGCGCTGGCTAAGCCGTGAGCCTTCGCCAGCGCACTTTGGCGATCAAGCGCGGCAATGCGTGCGTCTGGACGCTGCAATAAGCGTGATAGCCAAAGCACCATGTGGTGCTGCCCTGCCCGCTAAGAGATGCACGATTTTCCTGCGTTCGCATGATCGTGACAGAGAGCGACTGAGAAGATCTCGACGGGAGGGTCTTCATGGTTTGCAGGTCGTTGAGTAGAACTATCTTGATGGTGACAGATTTTTTACGATGCTAAATCACTACTTGCTGTTCTGCTTATTATTCATTTCCCCATCATCGCTAACTCGCCGTTAAAAATTTCAATTATTTGATACTTGCAATGAGCGCCAGTTTTTCTTTTTTTAAATAGATGAAGGGGGAACATGGGATTGAAATATTTTTCTTTTCAATTGTTTTGTCTATCATATTTATTATTTATCGTGAATAATTGGGTTAAATGCAAAATAATTAACCTGATAGGAATTACATGAATAGTAGAATTTTATGGTGTATGGGCGTGGTTGCATTCTTATCGGCCTGCGGTGGTGGCGGGAATGATGTGACGGAAAATCCCGGTACCGTGACGCCTCCGGTCACCGTGGTTAATACGGCCCCAGTCGCGCACGCGGGGCTTGCCCAAAGTGTGATTGCCGGTAGCGTCGTAACCCTTGACGCCAGTGCCAGTTCCGATGTCGATGGCGATGCCTTGACCTATAAATGGGTATTAAACTCCAAACCCGTATCCAGTGCCGCCGTCCTGGATTCCCTCTCCGCCGTGAAACCGACTTTTGTCGCTGATGTGGCTGGCAGTTACGTCGCCACACTGGTTGTCAATGACGGCAAGGTCAATAGCGAATTATCGTCTGTCACCATTACCGCATCGGTGGCGAATGCCCCGCCAGTCGCCTACGCTGGCAATGCAATAACCGTCGTTGCTGGCGTTTTAGGGGTAATGCTGGACGGTAGCGCAAGCAGCGATGCGAATGGCGATAGTCTCACCTATAAATGGAGCCTGTTATCAAAGCCGGACGGCAGCGCCGTACAATTGGTCGACGCCACCTCGGCTCGCCCGTACCTTCGTGTAGATGTGCCTGGTGCATATGAAGTTGGCCTGGTGGTCAACGATGGCCAAGTGGATAGCGAGGTATCGCGCGTGACCGTCACGGTGGTTGCCGTCAATGCTCCGCCACTGGCCAATGCGGGCGTGTCGCAGCACGTACTTAAAGGTAGCACCGTCATTCTTGACGGTAGCGCAAGTTCCGATCCGAATGGCAATACCCTGACTTATTACTGGACTCTGGCTTCCCGTCCTGACGGGAGTACCGCCACCCTGTCTTCCGTCGATTTGGTGAAACCCTCATTTATTGCCGACAAGGCTGGCATATACCTCGCTGTGTTGTTTGTGAAAAACGCTATTTATAGTTCTTCGGCAAGCGTCACTATTATGGCGACGTCCACGAATGCCGCTCCTGTGGCGCATGCTGGCGTGGATCAGCATGTGCTGGCAGGCGCGAATGGTGTTTTCCTGGACGGCAGGGGCAGTACGGATGCGGACGGCGATAGTTTGCGCTACAAATGGACGTTCATCTCCGTGCCGCCCAATAGCATGCTGCAGCCGTTTTCCAATGAATTGGCTCGCACTAATGAAGTAGCGAGATTTTGGGCAAATGTACCGGGAACTTACGTCGTCAGCCTGGTTGTCAATGACGGTACGGTCGATAGTGCTCCGTCGACCTCTACCATTATCGCTACGGCAGGCTTGACGAATGCGGTGCCGATGGCTAATGCGGGCCTAGATCAGGTTGTCGCGCCGGGAACGACTGTGCGCTTGAGTGGACTTGGTAGTACTGATGCGGACCACGATCCATTGACATATCGATGGCAATTGAAGGCCAAGCCTGCCGGCAGCAAGGCAGTGCTTTCATCGCTTGCTGCCGCGCAGCCGACATTTATCGCTGACTTGGCAGGCGATTATGTCGCTACATTAATTGTCAATGATGGCTCGGTGAACAGTAGCGAAGATAATATGACGGTAACCGCGACGCCGAATCTGCTCAATTTATATCAGGTGCAGGACAGCCTGGCCGGACTGATCGAGACGAAGGTCGGCTTGCCCTACGCTGCCAATGCGGGCGCGCAGCAAACGTGCACAGGTACGTGTACCGCCAACTTTACTGTGGATACTTTCAAAGTGGCTGCGTCCGGTACGAGCTTCATGATTACCAATGTGACGGCTGTCGACAGTACCGGTAGAGTTGTTCCAGCCATCGTTGGTTTGGTGTCGGGCCAGGTCATTTCCGCTGGTAGCAGCGTTAATTTTTCGCTCGTCTCGCCAAGGACAAATGGCGCAACGGCTAGACTGAGCTACAAGTTTTTTGTGGCGGAAACGGGGCAGTCTTTCGTTTATAACGCAGACTTCACGTCAAATTAAGTGATGTAATATGGCGAACACGGAACTTCGGTTCTGCGTTCGCCAGCCCTCCTGCTTCCATCTATCATGCCCACCTGGACTTCCCCACCGCAACTCGTCGCGCTCGCCGCCTTCTATGAGCATGTGCGAGCCCACCCTGATGCGGTCAGCGATGCGGCCTTCGTGCAAGCCGTCAAAAATGCCCATTGGCCCAGCAATTGCTGGAGCTATGTCGAGGCGTCATTCGCTATCATCGCATCCGCCTGCCTGCTGCGTCCGCACCTGACAGCGGCCCTGATTGCCTTGCCGATCGACGCCATGATCGCCGGCGGCCTGGAAGATGCGGGGCAAGTCATCGCTCTTGGCCTGGCCTGTGCCACATGCAGCGTAGCGTATGTGGAGCCCGGCGCAGAGGGCAAGCGCTGGCTGGCGCAGGTCTGGCCCGGGCTGGGGGAACTGGCCGAGACGGTATTCCAGGCCCGGTGGCGGGCGACGACTGAGCTCGATGGTCTGCTTGACGCCAAATCGCCGTTTACGTTAGGGTATACGTAACTTCTTACGTATCTATGATAAACCCTATGTCCACTCTGCAAACTTATGGCTCCCTGATGCTGGGCAGCCGCCTGCGTCGTCTTTCCGATCAACTGTATGCCGGTGTCGATAGCAGCTATCTGGCTGCTGGCGTCGAACTGAGTTCGCGCTGCTTTCCCTTGTTATTGCTGCTGCGCGACAATGGTCCCACCTCGATCACGGTGCTGGCCGCGCAGATAGGGCAGACGCATCCTGTCGTGGTGCAACTGGGGCGCAAGTTGCTCGATGCTGGCGTAGTGGTGGAAATGTTCGAGCCGAAAGATGAGCGGCGCCGGCTGCTGGCGCTGTCGGAAGCGGGGCAGGGTTTGCTGCATACCATGGAACCGCTGTGGATCGATGTCAAGGCGGCTATCGATGTGGTGTTGGGAGGCAATACAGATGCGTGGATCGCCAATCTGGAGAAGATAGAGGCCCACTTGCAAGACAAGGCCTTCGGCGACGTGATCGCGGCATGCCGGCGCCAGCGCGAGCGGGCAGCCGTCGATATCATCGATTACGAAGCGCAATACGCGCCGGACTTCAAGCGTTTGAATATCGAGTGGCTGGAGCGCTATTTCTATGTCGAGGCGCTCGATGACCAGGTGCTGTCCAACCCGCAAGCGTCCATACTCGATGGCGGCGGGCAAATATTTCTGGCGCGGCTCGAAGGCCGCATCGTCGGCACTTGCAGCTTGATACGGGCCAGCGCCGACAGCTTTGAACTGTCGAAGATGGCCGTCACGCCCGCCTGCCAGGGATTGGGTATTGCGCGCCGCCTGCTGCTGCGGGCATTGCAGGCGTTCGAAGCCAGCAGCGTGAAACTGCTGTTCCTGGAATCGAATAGCAAGTTATTGCCTGCCATACAGTTATATGAGAGCACAGGCTTTGTGCATGTGGCGCGGCCCGAGGGCGAAGTCCATTATCAGCGGGCCGATGTTTATATGGAGTGGCGCGGCCATCCCTGAGCGGGTAGCAGGGTGCACGCTTGCAGAACGAACCCCATTTTGCGCCTCTCGCGTTACAATATGTCTCCCTCATAACGGAACCTCGGTTCCACTATCACGAGACACAGGCGAGCATGCCCCCATCCCCGATTCCTTTCCCGCAAATGATCGTTCCACCGGAACCCACGCAGGCGCGCAGCAAGCAGGCGTTTGAACGCTTGCTGCAAGTGGGGGAGCAGTTGCTGGCTGAAAACCGCTTCGATGAAATCGGCGTGGCTGACCTGGCCAGGCTGGCCGAAACGTCCGTGGGCACTTTTTACCGCTTGCTGGGCGACAAGGACACCTTGAGCCGCTTGCTGCTGCAGCGCTTTTTTTCCGATATGGTGGAGCAAGTCGAAACCCTGACGGAACTGCATCAATGGGAAGGGCGCAGCCTGGAAGACTTCATCCGCGCCATGGTAGCCATGTTTGTCGGCGTCAACGGTGGCCGGCGCGGTGTGCTGCGCGCACTGATCACGCGTTCCTCTCAGGATGCGCAATTCCGCGACCGCGTGCACCAGATCAATCATTTGATTTCGCAACGCACGGTGGCCGTGCTGGCCAGTAAATCAGCCAGCATCCGCCACCCCGATCCTACGCAAGCGATGATGGTGATACCGCCCGTGCTGCTGGGCATTTTGAATCAGCATACCTTGACGGGCTCGCTGTCGTTTTTATCGGCGGCGGCGCTGCAAGAGGAACTGGTGCGTGTTGCTTTAAATTACCTGACTTGAGATATTTAGCGATTTAACTTGAAATCGGAATTCGGATTCCGTATTATATTTCCAACAGCAGGGAAAAATATCCCTGTGCTGAACACAAAGCATGTTCAACAGCAAGGAGACAGAATGCGGCGTCACACGACATCCGATGTTCCATTGCATTACCTCGACCTTGGCCTCGGTAAACCTGGCGCGGAGAGTGAGCCCACGCATCATGAACCGATCTTGCTGCTGCATGGCCTGGGTTCCTGCGCGCAAGACTGGCAGCCGCAGATCGAGGCGCTATCCCCCACTTATCGTTTGATCGTGCCCGATATGCGCGGCCATGGCCGCAGCCCGGCTCCCGATGGCGTGTGGCAGATTGCCGACTTTGCCAACGATATTTTCAATCTGATGGACCAGCTCGATGTACCGCGTGCGCATGTCGTCGGCTTTTCGCTGGGCGGCATGGTGGGCCTGGAAATGGCCAACCGCGCCCCTGGCCGCATCGCCAGCTTGTGTCTGATCAATTCGCAACCGTTCCAGGGCAGCAAGCCGCCCGCGCTGCTATTTGCTTACTGGCTACGCCGCACGGTGATCGCCACCTTCGGTTTGAAAGCCATGGGCAAGATTATCGGCAAAAAACTCTTTCCCGATCCGGCGCAGCAAGCGCTGGTGGAGCGCTTCGCCGCGCAGATGGCGGGCATGCATAAACGCGCTTACCTGGCTGCGCTGGACGCCATCTTTCACTGGCAGATACAGCCATGCTTTGAGAGCTTATTGATGCCGGTAAAGATCCTGGCGGCCGACCAGGATTACACGCCTGTCGCAAGCAAGCGGGCCTTTGCGGCACAGTTTCCACACTGCGAATTCGAGGTGATTGCGAATTCGCGTCATGCCACGCCCCTGGACCAGGCGCAGCGTGTGAATACCTTGTTGCGGTCCTTCCTTAGTTCACATTCAAAATAAATAAACAGGCCACTGCTGTAACGGCAGGGATCGGGTTTTGTCATTGCAGGAAAGGTGCTCGCCAGGTGCGTGCGGGGACCGTTACGTCTTGCGATTTTGCAACCCAGCCATCTGCCTTTGCTGCCAGCGAGCCTGATAACAGGAGACGCCATGAAACTTGCTACACAACTGATACCGATAAGCCTGGCTGTTGCAGGAGCTTTCAGCCTGGCCAGCGTGGCCCATGCTCAGCAGACGGCCCCGTCCAGCGACGATGCTCAGGCGCAAGAGCGCATGGACACCGTCACAGTCTCGGCCCGCCGCCGCGAGGAGCGCTTGCAGGATGTGCCGCTGGCGGTCACGGCGTTTTCTGCCAAGGCATTGGAACGGGCGAATATCCAGAACCTGGCCGACTTGCAGGAACGGGTGCCGAACCTCACCGTGTACGCTTCGCGCGGCACCAATACCACCCTGACGGCGTTCATCCGCGGCGTGGGCCAGGCCGATCCGGTATGGGGCGTGGATCCGGGCGTGGGGATTTATTTCGATGACGTTTATATGGCCCGGCCGCAAGGCGCCTTGCTCGACGTGTTCGACGTGCAGCGCATCGAAGTGCTGCGCGGACCACAAGGCACGCTGTACGGCAAGAACACCATTGGCGGCGCCATCAAATATATTTCGCGTCCGCTGGCCAGGGAAAACGGCGCTTCGGCGGAAGTGGGTATCGGCAACTACAATCAGCGCAATTTCAAGGCTGCCTTCAATCTGGCCAACGAGAGCGGCACCTGGCGCGCGCGCCTGGCTGCCGCCAAGCTGGACCGCGACGGCTTTGGCCGCAACACCTTTAACGGCGAACAGGTCAGCGACCAGGACAGCACGGCGGCGCGCATATCCGTCGGCTATTTTCCGCAAGAGCTACCGCTCACCGTGGTGCTGAGCCTGGACGCCACCGACGACAAGTCGGGCGTGCGCGGCTTCCAGCGCATGGGCGTGAGCGCTTTCGATCCGCTCAGGCGTCCACCGAGCACCAGCGCCTACGATATCCAGAGTGGCATGCCGGGAAATAACTTTACGCATAACCGGGGCGGCTCGCTGGTCGCCAATTACACGGTATCGAACGACTGGTCGCTGAAGGTCATCGGCGCCAAGCGGCGCAGCACGTCCGAACAAACCATCGATTTCGATGGCTTGCCGCAGCCGATCGCCGACGTGTTTGGCGATTCGCACGACGACCAGAAAAGCCTGGAATTGCAAGCGTCGTACAGTGGCGATTATGGCGCTGGCGTGATTGGCCTGTACCGCTTCGAGGGCACGGCTGGCGGCGGCATCTACAACAACTTTCTGGGTAGGCAATTCACGGCCGCCGTCAGCACGGTAGAGACCGACAGCACGGCGCTGTACACGGACTGGACCTGGCCGCTGGGCCAGTGGTGGAGCCTGAATGCAGGCTTGCGCCACACGCGCGAAGAAAAGCGCGCCATCGTGCTCAACCGCGCCTTTGCCGATGTGGGCTTTACGCGGCCTATCCAGACGGCGGCCGACTTCGACAAGTCGCTGTCGGTCAGCAATACCTCGCCGAAACTGTCCTTGCGCTACCAGGCGTCGAGTACGACCAATCTGTATGGCAACGTATCGCGCGGTTTCAAGTCGGGCGGCTACAACGTGCGCGCCAACAATCTGGTGGTGCCCGATTCGGCTCGCCCTTACCGCGATGAAACACTCGATGCGCTGGAAGTGGGTCTGAAGTACGCCAAGCCGGACGACACCCTGGACGTCAACGTGGCCCTGTTCTATAACCGCTACAAGGATATTCAATTGTCGGTGTTTACCAGCTATGTACAGCCCGGTGGCTTGCCCGGTTTTTATGGCGACTTCACGAACGCGGGCAAGGCCACCGTGAAAGGCGCGGAATTTGAATTCTCGTGGCGGCCGAACCGCCAGTGGGATGTGAATGGTTTCGTGGCGCTGCTGAGCGCAAGCTATGGCGAGTTCCTCAGCGGTGGGCAGAACATTGCGTCTACGCAAAAGTTCAGCAATACACCGAGCCGGCAAGTGGGCTTGAATCTCACGCGCACCGACCGCGCCGTCCTGGGTGGTACCTTGCGCAGCCTGGTCGGCTTTGGCTACCGCAGCAAGGTGTATCCGACCACCGACTTGAGCGAAGTGCTGGCGCAGGGCGGCTACAGCTTGTGGACGGCCGGTGTGGTGTGGGAAGGGGCTAAGAACTGGACTTTCAGCCTGCACGGAAGCAACCTGGGCAATAAGCGCTACCGCACGGATGGCTACAACATCCCGGCCCTGTTTATCCTCGACGGTTTTTATGGGCCACCGCGCCAGATTATTGCCAAGGCTGGCTATAAGTTTTAAAGCGTTGTAAAAGTGGCCGGTTTGTCTTGCATCAAGCTGGCCTGTTGTCGCTGTTTTCGTAACCAATAACAATCATGGAGACTGGCATGGCATATCTGCATTTGCATCTGCGTCACTTTTTTCTCACCTTTATCGCCGCCTGCGGCTTGCTGGCGGCAATGCCCGCGTCGGCAGGCCAATGGGATTTTGGCCTCTACACCAGCCTGTGGGGCTCGCGCGAATACCAGGTGTGGCTGCCGACCAACTACCAGTCGGGCACACCCTTGCCCGTGGTGCTGATGCTGCATGGCTGCGGTTCCGAGCCGAACAGCATGGCGGCCGTCAGCCGCTACAATGAACTGGCCGACCGCGAGAATTTCATCGTCGTTTATCCGCGCCAGAACGTCACGGCCAATCCCATGCGCTGCTGGAATTTCATGTTGCCGCTGAACCAGGAACGGGGCACGGGCGAGCCGGCCGTCTTCATGGGTATCTTGAACAAGGTCAAAAATAAATACAGCGTTGACGAGCACCGCGTGTATGTCACGGGCATTTCGGCCGGCGGCGCCATGGCCTCCATCATGGCGGCTTGCTACTCCGATGTGTTCGCTGCCGTGATGGTGCATTCGGGCGGCATGTACAAGGGCGCTACGGGCTTGGTGACGGCGGCCGATTCCTTGTTCAACGGCAGTTCTTTCGACCCTAAGGTGCGTGGCAAGGATGCCTGGCGCTGTTCCGGTTCACCGCGCCGCTTGATGCCGACGATGGTGTTTCACGGCACGTTTGACATCGTCGTCAATCCGATCAATGGCGAACAAACCATCGAGCAATTTTTGCAGACCAGCGATTACGGCGACGATGGCCTGGACAATGACAGTGTGCGCTACCGGGCCGACAGCATCGTGCGCCAGACGGTGCCGTATGGCCGCAGCTACACCATCGACACCTATATTTCCAACGGGATTGTGGTCGCACAGAAATACACGGTGGAAGGCATGAACCACGCGTGGAGCGGTGGCCCTCCGGGCTGGCCTTTCAGCGATGAACTGGGCCCGGACGCTACCACCATCAGCTGGAATTTCTTCAAGAATTACCAGCGCTGAACCAGTTGAGAAATTACTTCAGCAGCCGCTGCATGAAGACATTGAAGAAGCGCGGCTGGTCCGAGGCCAGGCACACCTGGGCGTTGGGCTTGCCCGCGCCCTCGCGCGTGTAGCCCTCATCGGTGACCGTAATGTGCAGTGGCGTGACGGGGCAGCTGGCAGGGTCGATCAGGTAGGTGACCGGCACCACGTCGAATAGCGACGGCATATTGCTGGACCACGGTTGATATGCATCTATCCACTGGTGATACAGCAGGGTGATGGCGTCCGTCACCGGCGAGCCGTGGCCGAAGATGGCGTTGCGCTCGACTTCATCGAGGCGTATCTGGGTCGAGTCGAGCGGCGTCATGACGATGGGCACGCCGGAGTTGAACAGCGCCTGCGCTCCCTTGACGTCGGAGGCGATGTTGTATTCCTTGTCGGCTGGGCGGCTCGGAACATACTGCGATTTGCGGTAGCCGGCGCGCACCGAGCCGCCCATCATGACCACTTGTTTCAAGGCGCCGAAAGACGCTTTGTCGCGCGCGATGGCGGCGCCCACGTTGGTCAGCGGTCCCAGGGCCAGCAAGGTGATCTGGCCGGGCTGGCGCGCCGCTTCGCGCAAGATGAAATCGACGGCACTTACTTGCGGCGCCGGCGCCTGTCCCCGCTGCGCATAACGCGCTTGGGTGAAGGGTGTAGGGTTGTTGGTGGTCACGATGCCTTGCGCGACCGGAATGCCGGCATGGCCGGTTTCGCGCAGCAGGCGTTCCAGCAGGCGGCCGCGCAAGGCCGTGTCGCCCCACGCCGTGGTGATGCCGACGATTTCGATATCGGGGCTTTGCAGCAGCAGGGCCAGCGCGAAGGCGTCGTCGATATCGTCGCCGATATCCATATCGACGATGACTTTATGGGCGGGCTGGACAGCCGGTGCGGCAAACGATGCGTTGACGCACAGGGTGGCGGCTAACAGGGGAAGCAAAGAACGAAGCAAAAGACGGCGCAGTAACATGGTCGACCTGGGGAAGTAGTGGGGGCGGGCCGATTTTAGCAGGCAGGCACAGACTGGGTACAATGGTTGACACCCTTATCCATGTGAAAGCTGTTATGTTGCCTTCCCGTCTATTGCCTGCCGCCGTGTCCTTAGCCGTGTGCTTATTCCTGCTGGGCGGCTGCGCCAGTCTCGGCATGGAGTCGCCTTCGGCGGAATATGCAGCTGCCTTCGAGCAGGCGGCCAGCCAGGACAGCATGCGCGCCGAGTGCGACTGGAGCGTGCATTACGCGCCGGTCGCAGTGCCGGGCGCCACGGTGGCCCAGTTAAAGGCGATCGCCACCAGCCGCCTGGCAGCCTTGCACCTGACACCAGCCTGGCAACTGGATATGCCCGAGAGCCAGGCGCACAGCTTCACCGATAGCGCGCAAGACCGTGCCGGCCTGCAATTGCTGCTGAGCATAGTGCTGCCCGCGCTGGAACGTTATCCCGTCAGCGTGTTTGCGCAGACGGGCTTGCGCCATGTGGTGCTGGTGAAAGACTTGAGCGTGGACGGCCAGCGCCGCCTGGCCATGCCGGCGCCTGAAATCGATAGCGTGGTGTATGCCGACAATATGCTGGCCGCGCTATGTCCGGCCGGCATGGAAATGCGCGTGCACCACGAGTTTTACCATTTCATCGAATACCGCCAATACAACGATTTCTATTACCGCGACCCCGTCTGGCTGGCCCTGAATCCGCCCGACACCAAATATGGCCACGGCGGCGTGACGGCCTATGGCAAAGGCTTCCAGAACCTGGGCCACCCGCATGCGGGCATGGTCAGCATGTACGCCGAATATGGCCCCGAGGAAGACAAGGCGGAAGTGTTTGGCTGGATGATGACGCCGGTGTATGCGGCGCGGCTGGATCAGTGGACGCGCGACGATGCGGCGCTGTCGGCCAAACGCCAGTTGCTGCAGGATGTCTTGCGTCTGAAATCGGCGGCGGCATCAGGCGGATAAAGTGCATGGCAAGGTGGCGTCACGGCATCATCCGCTGGCGCTATAATCTGCGCCTGGGCCGTGCCCGCTTTTGATCCCTGTTCTGAAGGAATGATATGCAAGCATGCCTCGTGCGCCCGCTGGCGCTTTTTGTCTTGTCGGCCACCCTGGTATCGGCCAGCGCCGTTGCCGATGACGTGACGGCGACCGCCGCAGAGCGCGCGTCGCTGTTGCAATTTTATGGACAGCAATACCCGGACCAGCCGGCTGCGCGCACGGTGTTCCAAAGCGTGCCGGTGGTGGGCGGTCATGGTCGCGAACTGGTCGGCAGCGTGGAAACGGCGCCGTATCGCGGACATGGCGCGCTGTGCCGTACGCAGCGCACGAAATTCGTGCTGCAGGGAACGGGCAAGCAGGAACGTTGGCAAGAGGCAGGCATCGAGTATTACGCCTGGCTGGACAGGGGCACGTGCCGGCCCGTAGCTGAACCGGTGCGCTTGCTGCAGAGGGTGCCCGATACGGAGCTGGAAGGCGTCTTGCTGTACCAGAAGCCGCTGCTGGAACGGGCACGGCTCTTGATGGCGGGCAATACAGCCTGCGCGCCGCTGCGCTCACTGAAGTTCAGTCTGGCGGCGGTCGATGTGGGCGCGTCCGTGCGCCAGGAGGAAGAGCGTTATGCGCTGGTGTTCAAGAGCGACCGCGACAGCTATGCACGGGTCTGGCTGCGCAAGAGCGCAGGGCAATATGATGCCTGGAATGTGACTTGTCCGCCGATGCTGTAAGCTGCGTGCCTGTTATCGATCCTCACACTGAATCTTGCACTTATGAACCCGAATTCCACTTCCGCCCGCAGCTGGGGCACCATCGTGACACATAGCGACGAGATGGCCATCATCTACCGTTATGTCGATACCTTTCATGAGGACTGGGACTTGTCGTCCCAGCCGGACCGCATCATCATCGCCTGGCGTTATGAAGATGAAACCGGCATGCCGGCGCCGAACGAACGCGAGCACATGGAAGAGCTGGAAGCGGCGCTGGAACCGGTAGTCGAGCAAGATGGCTTTGCCACCCTGGCGCTGGTATCGACTGGTGAAAACCTGCGTGAATGGATTTATTACACGCAGTCGGGCGAAGACTTTTTCAACCGTCTCAACACGGCGCTGGCCGACCGTCCGAAGTTCCCGATTGAAATTCGCAGCGCCTCCGATCCCGCCTGGGCTACCTATTCCGGCTTCATGGCCGCGCTGCCCAAGTAAAGTTTTACCTCAACGCGTTCACCACGATGCGCGTGGCTGCCGTGATGATGTCCTGGTTGCTTGGCGCATCTTTTTGTTCGCGCGTGTAGTACACGGCGATCACCAGCGGTGATCCGCTGGCTGACCAGGCCACGCCGATATCGTTGACGGTGCCGTAGGCGCCCGAGCCCGTTTTATCGGCCACGCTCCAGCCGGCAGGCAGGCCGGCACGGATGCGCTGGTCGCCGGTCGTGTTGCCGCGCATCCATGTTTCCAGTTGCTGGCGCTGCGGCGCAGGCAAGCTGTTCCCCAATAATAATTGCTGCAAGCTGTGCGCCATCGACGCGGGGCTGGCCGTGTCGCGCGTTTCGCCGGGAATCGCGCTATTCAATTCCGTTTCCCAGCGTTCCAGCTGGAATGTCTGGTTGCCGATGCTGCGTGCAAAGGCCGTGACGGCTTGCGGGCCACCCAGTAGTTTCATCAGGAAATTGGCAGCGCTGTTGTCGCTGTATTGCAAGGCGGCGGCGCACAGTGCGGCCACCGTCATGCCGTCCGCCAGGTGTTTTTCCGTCAGCGGCGAATACGTGACCAGTTCCTGCGCCGTATAGCGTATGGTTTTTTCCAGCAAGCCTTGCTCGCTGACGCTGCGGGCCAGCACGGCGGCGGCCAGCATGGCCTTGAAGGTGCTGCATATGGGAAAGCGCTCATCGGCCCGATGGACGATGCGCGCGCCGCCATCCGTGCGCCAGGCGGAAACACCGAGGCGTCCGCCCGCTTGCTGTTCCAGCGCCGCCAGTTGTGCGTGTGCGGAAGCGGGCGTGGTGCTGGCCAGCAATAGACCGGATGGGAAGAAGAGGGCGGCGCCGGCGGCCAGCAGATAATGGCGGCGTTGCGCGTTGGACAGGGTATCAGTCATGTTGGTCTCGATGATGAGATAAGGATAGGGTGGCCAGCAATTCGGCGATCGCCTGCAGGTTGGCCGGTTTGGTCAAATGATGATCGAAGCCGGCCGCACTCGATAAGCTACGGTCGTTTTCTGCCCCCCAGCCGGTCAGCGCGACCAGCACCAGTTGCGCGCCCGCAGGCGTCTGGCGCAGCGCGCGCGCCACGTCATAACCGCTCATGCCGGGCAGGCCGATATCGAGGAAGACCACGTCGGGTGCAAATTGCGGCGCCACCGCCAGCGCCTGCGCGCCATCGTTCGCCACTTGCGTCGCATGGCCCATCATGTCGAGTACGGCGGCCAGGGTGTCGGCTGCATCGATATTGTCATCGACCACCAGCACGCGGAAATGGTGTTCTGGTGCAGCCGGCGTGGCATCCTGCTTGTCGGGCAATACCGGCAAGGTGACGGCCAGCGGCAGGCGCACGGTAAAAGTACTGCCCTGGCCGGCGCCGTTGCTGGCCGCCGTGGCGCTGCCGCCATGCAATTCGGCCAGGCGCCGCACCAGCGACAGTCCGATGCCCAGGCCACCCTGGGCGCGACCCATGTTTTGTCCCACTTGCGTGAACATGTCAAAGATAGTGTCCAGCGCGTCGGCAGGGATGCCGATACCGCTGTCGCGTACCTGGATCACGGCATCACCACCATCGCGTTTTGCGCTGACAGTGAGTTGGCCGCCGGCTGGCGTGTACTTGGCGGCATTATTAAGCAGGTTGCCCAGCACTTGCGCCAAACGCGTGGGGTCGGCATCGAGCGGCAGCGGCTGTTCATCGAGTTCGACCTGCAACTGGTGCAGGTTGGCGTCGATCAGCGGCATGCCCGTTTCCACGGCGGCGGCGATCACGGTTTTCAGCTCGACCCGTTCCAGCTTGAGTTCGATCTGCCCCCGCGTGATACGGGCCACGTCGAGCAAGTCATTCACCAGATGCACCATCTGGTTGACCTGCCGTTCCATCACGTCGCGCACGCGCGTTACCGTGGCGGGCTGGTCGGCCGCCAGGCGCATGATTTGCAAACCGTTGCGGATGGGCGCCAGCGGGTTGCGCAATTCGTGCGCCAGGGTGGCCAGGAATTCGGTCTTGCGCCGGTCCATTTCCGACAGATTATCGGCCAGCTGGCGTAATTGCCGCTCCGAACGTTTGCGTTCTGAAATATCGCTGAACAGCACGGCCAGCTTGCGGCTGCCCGCGTCGCCCACACGCGCCGCGAAGATATCGAACCAGCGGTCCATCGCGTGTGCTTCGTTTTCATACCGTACGGCTTGCCCGGTCTTGACCACCTGGTCATACACGGTGAACCAGTGCTGGTCGTGATCGGGCACCATCTCGCGTATCGTGCGGCCGATGGCGTTTTCCAGGCCCGATTGCTTGACAAAGGCAGCGTTGCCTTCCAGATAGCGGAAATCAACGGGATGGCCTTGGTCGTCGTACAGCATTTCAATGATGCAGAACGCCTGGTCCATCAGCGCGATCAAGGTGCTGTAGCGCTCCTCGCTGCTGCGCAGTGCATCTTCTACCTGTTTCTGGCGCGTAATGTCGAGTATCACACCCGGCAGTTGCAAGGGCGTACCGTCCTGACCGTATTCGACCCGGCCCCGCGCCAGCACGTGGCGGTAGTGGCCGTGAACGCCCAGCACGCGGTAGTCGGCCTCGAATGGCTGGTGCTGGCTTATCGCTTGCCTGATCAGTGTAGCTAGCCTGGCGCGGTCGTCAGGGTGGATCTGCTCCATATAGTGCGCCAGCGGCTGTGCCGGCTGTGTGGTGTCGATGGCAAACAGGCGTGCCATGTTGCTGTCGGCCGTGACCCGGTCGGCCGCGATATCCCAGTTCCAGATGGCCACTTCGCCGGCTGCCAGGGTCAGGCGCAAGGCTTCTTCATTTTGTTTGCTGATGGTGAGGTCGAGCGAGATGCCGGACAGGGCGATCACGTTGCCGGCCCCATCGCTGGTGCAAGTGCCGCGCAGATGGACCCAGTGCAGCGAGCCGTCGGGCCAGCGCACGCGCACCTCGATTTCGAAATCGCTAGCCTTGGCGATCGCCGCATGGACCACTTCGCGCCAATGTGTCTGGTCACCGTCGAGCATGGCGCCCGTCAGGTGGCGATAGTCGATACGGGCATCTGGCGGAAAGCCGAAGTTGGCCTTGCAGGCATCGGAACATTCCATGCTGCCGCTGCCCAGGTCGATTTCCCAGGTACCCATGCGGCCGCCCTGCATGGCCAGGCGCAAGCGCTGCTCCGTCTGGCGCTGTTCCGTCACGTCGCAATGGGAGCCTACCCATTCGCGGATGCCGCCGTCGGGAGCGTAGACGGGCAGCATGCGCACCACGACGTTGCGGTAGGCGCCGCTCACATGGCGCAGCCGGTATTCGGCTTCAAATACGCGGCTCAGGTTCGATGGCATCACGTAGGGCAAGGCCCTGTCATCGGGATGCACGGCGTTGAGCCAGCCGCGCCCCAGCATTTCAGTTTCGCTCTGGCCCGTGTAGGCGCGCCAGCTGGGCTGGTCGGCGTCGAACTGGCCAAAGGTGCGCGTGCTCCAGACGATATCGCAGTGTGCGCCCAGCAAGAGGCGTGCGCGTTGTTCGCTTTCCGCCAGGTGGCGGGCGGCATTCATGGGGCCGCTGATGTCATGCAGGATGGCCAGCACGCTGGCGCTGCCAATCTCCTGCGGCGCTGGCAGGAGGGTCAATTTCGCTTGCCAGTATGTGCCATCGCCAGCCAGGGTCGTCGACCATTCTGCAGCGCCGCTTTCCCGGGCGCGCTGCAAGGCCTGTTCCGCTGCTGCGCGGTTGTCACCTGTCCACAACTGCGGCCAATGTGTTCCTAAAAGGCAAGACCGCGCGGCCGCATTGGGCGCGCCGACAGCGCCTTGGGGATCGATGGTGAACATCGGGTCGGCGCTGTGCTCGTAGGCATACCAGGCAGGTGAGGAGGTGGCGCTGTCGGGCTGGCTGGATTGGGGCATGAGAGGTCGGTATTGGTGCAACGCAGTTATTTTCGCACAAGATTTGGGCATGGCTGAGCCTGTATACATATGCTGATATTACAACCATTTACGCCCGCAGGCCTGTCCTGCAAACCATGTCTTGCTGTATGAATATCTGATAGCTTCTGTCAAGAAAAATCGTAAAAATCACCAAAATGCCTATTTTTTGTGCAAATTGTGGCTGAATAACCACTAGTTAGCCGTTTCTTATTGTCGATTGAATATTTCAGATAACAATATTCTTGCAGCGTATAAGCGGCTTGAATTACATTGGCGCCTTGCTTGAAAGTTGGCGTCAATCAGACATCCCAGAGATGCGGCCAGGACCGCTGCCGTGACCACGGCAGCTGAGGCAGAGCCAGTGACGCCGAGAGTGGGGGGACACCCGCTCGCGCTGCCGCACCACGAAGGTGCAGGCCGATACAAGGCGCCGCACAGAAGAAATCCCGGAGACAAGTTTGCAGAACAGGTTACGTCATTTTTATTTAAACTTCTGGGAAACAACATGATCAAAATGTCCAAGATGCACAAGCGGCTATGCGCCAAAAGCGCTGCCATGCTGGCACTGTCGGCAGTCTTGCCTATCGGTACGGCGTACGCTGACGAAGTCGCTGCTGCGCCTGCTGCCATTAGCAGCGATGCGGCACCTGCCGCCGCTACCGATGCTGCCGCGCCTGCAGCTGGCCAGCTGGAAACGGTGACCGTGACGGCACAGCGCCGCAAGGAAAACATCCGCGACGTGCCGGTCTCCGTGTCCCTGCTGCGTGATGAAAAGCTGGACGTGCTGGTCTCCGGCGGTCAGGATATCCGCATGCTGGCCGGCAAAGTGCCTAGCCTGAACGTGGAATCGTCGAATGGCCGTACCTTCCCGCGTTTCTACATCCGCGGCTACGGCAATACCGACTTCAACATCTTTGCTTCGCAACCCGTTTCCCTGATTTACGACGACGTGGTGCAGGAAAACCCGATCCTGAAAGGCTACCCATTGTTCGACGTGGCTGGCGTGGAAGTCTTGCGCGGCCCACAAGGCACCTTGTTCGGCCGTAACACTCCCGCTGGCGTGGTCAAGTTTGAATCGGTCAAGCCTAATCTGGACAAGGTCGAAGGTTATTACAACGTTTCCACCGCGACCCACAACACCAGCAACTTCGATGGCGCCGTGAACGTGCCGCTGAGCAAAGAGTGGGCGATGCGTTTCTCGACCCTGCGCCAGCACCGCGACGATTATGTCGACAATACCTACACCGGCCAGAAAAACGCACTCGACGGCTACAACGAACACGCCGAGCGCGTGCAATTGCTGTACGCACCAACTGGCAGCGGCTTCAACGCCCTGTTCAACGTGCATCAACGCACAACCGCTGGCAGCGCGCGCCTGTTCTTCGCGAACCTGATCAAGCCAGGCACCAACGATATCGTCGATGGTTTCGATCCGACCAAGATCAGCATCAATGCGCCCAACTTCCAGAGCCTGAGCACCAATGGCGCCAGCGCCCGCCTGAGCTGGGATCTGGACGGCATCAAGCTGTATTCGATCACCGGCTTCGAGCACGTTGGCCAATATGCGTCGCATGGCGACATCGATGGCGGCACACCGAACGGTCCCGGTTTCATCCCATTCCAGGTTGAAACGCAAGGCGGTATCACGAGCGTGAAGCAATACTCGCAAGAATTCCGCGCTGAATCGAAGAATGCCGGCCCGCTGAACTGGCAGGCAGGTTTGTACTACTTCAACGAAGACGCGAACGGTTATTCGGACGACTATTTCACCGACACCCATTTACTGAAGAATCATTTGGCCAGCCGCCAAAAGAATACGGCGTGGGCGACCTTCGGTTCCGTCAACTATGCTGTCAGCGATGACTTCATGCTGCGTGCCGGCTTGCGCTACACCAAGGACAAGAAAGACTTCACCACGGTTGCTGCAGATAACATCGTGCAAGTCAATCCGACCAGCGCCGACGTCAGCAAAGGCAAGGTCAACTGGGACTTGAGCGGTACCTACAAGTACAACAAGGACGTGAACTTCTACGGCCGTATCGCCACGGGCTTCCGTGCGCCAAGTATTGCGCCTGCCAGCACCAGCGTGCCTGTGACGGTTGCCGATGCAGAAACGATCACCTCGTATGAAGCCGGTATCAAGGCTGACCTGTTCGACCGCCGCGCCCGCCTGTCGTTCAGCCTGTACGATTACCAGATCAAGAACCAGCAACTGACAGTGGTCGGCGGTAATTCGAACGTGACGCGCCTGATCAACGCCGCCAAGACGGATGGCCGCGGTGCTGAACTGGAACTGGAAGGTTTCGTGACGCCTAGCCTGAAGATGTCCTTTGGCGGCAGCTACAACTTTACGGAAATCAAGGATCCTACCCTGGCGGTCGCCAAGTGCGCCAGCTGCACGGTGCTGAACCCGATCAACGCTGCCGGCAACGTCGTCATCAATGGCAATCCGCTGCCGCAAGCGCCGAAGTGGACCCTGACGGCCACGGGCCGCTACTCGATCCCGACCGATAACGGCGAATTCTTCGTCTTCACGGATTGGTCGTACCGCAGCGAAATCAACTTCTTCCTGTACCAGTCGACCGAGTTCACCGGCAAACCGCTGCTGGAAGGCGGCTTGCGCACCGGTTACAACTGGGATGGTGGCAAGTATGAAGTGGCATTGTTCGGCCGCAACATCACCAACACCCGCCGCGTGACGGGAGCCATCGACTTCGACAACCTGACCGGCTTCGTCAATGATCCTCGTCAATGGGGTGTGCAGTTCAAGGGCAATTTCTAAGCCCGCTTACAAGCGCCAGTCATTGCGGCTGGCGTTTGATTCAACCCGTTGCTGGCTCGCGCCGCAGCGGGTTTTTTTATGGCTTGATTTTACTTGGGCAAGCGCGACAGCAGTTGCGCCCAGGCGGGTATCGCTTGCCGCCAGAAGTCGTCGATATTGTCTGCGCGCACATCGAGGCCAAGAAAACGCGCAGCCGGCAGCAGTGCCACCGACAGCAGGCTCGCCGCGTCCGTGCCCGTATCGAAGGCCAGCGCGCCGGTCTGCTTGGACAATTTTTCACCGAGCGCGTTATTGACAACCGGCACGTGCATGAATTGCGGATGGGGCAAGCCCAGCGCCTCTTGCAGATACAGCTGGCGTGGCGTGGAGTCGAGCAGGTCGGCCCCGCGTACCACATGCGTGATCGCTTGTGCGCCATCATCGACCACCACCGCCAATTGATAAGCCCAGAAACCATCGCCGCGCAGCACGATAAAGTCGCCCACCTCGGCGCTGATATCCTGCTGCTGGTGGCCTTGCCAGCGGTCGATGAAACTGTAGGTAGCGTGGGTGGCCTGCGGAACGCGCAGCCGCAAGGCCCGCGCTTCCTTGCCTGGCGCCAGACCATGCCGGCAGGTGCCCGGATACACGGCGACGCCATTTTTTGGCGAACCCGCCCGCAAATTCGAATCGGCAATTTCCTTGCGCGAACAGCCGCAGGCATACACGAGCCCATCATTTTCTAATTGCTGCAACGCCGCCTGATACAGCGGCAAGCGCCGGCTCTGCCACGTCGCCTCGCCATCCCACAACATCTTGCAGCGCTGCAAGCTGGCCAGGATTGCCATATCCGCACCCTCGACATTGCGGTCATAGTCCAGATCCTCGATACGCAGCAACCATGTCCCCTGATGCACTTTCGCATCCAGATAACTGGCCATGGCGGCAACGAGTGAGCCCATGTGCAAGGGGCCGGAGGGAGAGGGGGCGAAGCGGCCGATGTAGGGCCGTTTGGAGACAGGAGTATTCATTCAGGCTGAAAAGGCGGTTGCGAAGACAGTCTGTACCATGGAGGGTGACAGCCGGGAGCCAGTATCGTAGAGGCTTTCCGGCGTGTCAAATGCGCTACGCTCTATTTACGCACTGCGCGCCACTGCCGATGCCGCCTTGGTGTCGCCGATGCTGGCTGGCGCTGCACCACCCTTGCGGTACAGTATCAAGGTGGCGATCAAGCCGCAGATGGCGGCAAAGGTCATCCACAAGCCTGGGGCGGCGCTGTCGCCGGTTGCTTCGATCAGGCCGGTAGCAATCGCCGGCGTAAAGCCGCCGAAGATGGCGGTGGCCAGGCTGTAGGCGAGCGAGAAGCCGACCGTGCGCACGTCCACTGGCATGACTTCCGTCAACGCCACCACCATCGCGCCGTTATAGCTGGCGTACACGAAGGACAACCACAGTTCCACGGTCAGCATTTTCTGGAAGCTGGCATCGTGCACCAGCCAGCTCAGCGCAGGATAGGTGCTGAGGATGGCCAGCAGGCTGAAGCACAGCAACAAAGGCTTGCGGCCGATGCGGTCGGACAAGGAGCCCATGATCGGCAGCCAGATGAAGTTGGAAATGCCGATGCAGAAGGTGACGATCAGGCTATCGCTGGTGCTCAGTTTCAGCACGGTCTTGCCGAAGGTCGGCGTGTAGACGGTGATCAGGTAAAACGACACGGTGGTAAACGAGACCAGCATCATGCCGGCCACCACCAAACGCCAGTTGCTGACCATGGACTGGAAGATGGCTTTCAATTCCGGGCGGTGCTTGCGCTGCTTGAATTCCTCGGTTTCCTGCAGCGAGCGGCGGATGATGAACAGGATGGGCACGATCATGCAACCGACAAAGAAGGGTATGCGCCAGCCCCATGCACCGACTTGCAGCGGGGTCAGTACCTGGTTCAGGCCATAACCGAGCGCTGCCGCGACGATGATCGCCACTTGCTGGCTGGCTGATTGCCAGCTGACATAAAAGCCCTTGCGGCCCGGTGTGGCCATTTCCGACAGGTAGACGGAGACGCCACCGAGTTCCACGCCAGCCGAAAAGCCTTGCAGCAGCCGCCCGGTCAAGACCAGGAACGGTGCCAGGTAGCCGATGGTGGCATAACCGGGCACGAAGGCGATCAGCATGGTGCCGGTAGCCATCAGTGCCAGGGTGACGATCAGGCCCTGGCGGCGGCCGACGCGGTCGACGTAGGCGCCTAGCAAGATGGCGCCCAGCGGACGCATCAGGAAGCCGGCGCCGAAGGTCATGAAGGTCAGCATCAGCGAGGCATAGGCATCACCGGCTGGAAAGAATGTCTGGGAAATATAGTTGGCGTAAAAACCGAACAGGAAAAAGTCGAACATTTCCATGAAGTTGCCGCTGGTGACACGTATCACGGTGCCGAACTTCGACTGCGCAGGAGGGGAGAGGGTGGTCATTTAAGTCTCAGTAATGTTATCAACCGCCTATCTTGTTGCAGGCGGCTTTGGTGGTGGCCCGGTTGCAGCCACGGTTGCCCCCACATTATTACCGTTTTTTACGTTCGCTGTGTATGAGGGTTTACCACGCTGGCGCGGGATCACTTCATAGTTTCCCAGGGGAAATGCCACGAATAACAACTTGCTGTAATATTGATAGCAATGGGAGCCGGGCCCTTAGCCGGCCTGCGTTCCCATCCTATCCCCATAGCACAGCAGAGCCATCAAAGGCCGTATCGGAGAGTCATTCATGGAACGATTGGCAGTATTTAAAATCATTGCGTTGCAGGCAAGTAAGGGCGAGCTGACTTTCCCCGCCAACGTCAAGGCAACCTTGAAGCTGCAGGATGCGCTCGATGATCCCGACTGCCATATCGAGGCGGCCGCGCGCATGGTGATGGCCGAGCCGCTGCTGTCGGCCAGAGTCGTGGCGCTGGCCAATTCGGCCGCCTACAACCGCTCGGGCAATGAAATCGCCAATGTGCGCGCAGCCGTCTCGCGGCTCGGGTTTGCCACCCTGAAATCGATGGTGGCGTCTGTCATCGTGCGCCAGCTGGGCAGCCAGATCACCGATCCGCAGTTGCGCGCCAAGGCCGCCAAGTTATGGGAGCACACGGCCCACGTGGCGGCACTGAGCCAGGTGATTGCCAAAAAAGTCACGCATGTCGATGTGGAAACGGCCATGTTTGCCGCTATCGTGCACGAAGTGGGCGGCTTTTATCTGCTGTCGCGGGCCGAGGAATATCCGGGTTTGCTCGACGATAATACGGAAGACTGGATCGAATACGGCGAAAAGCTGATCGGCCGCGGCGTGCTGCGCCAGCTGGAAGTACCGGACCTGGTACTGCAAGCGGTGGAAGGCATGTGGCACGGCGGCAGTCCATTCCCGCCGCGCACCCTGGGCGCAACCCTGGTGCTGGCGAACGACCTGGCGCCAGTCAGCTCACCCTTGCATCCGCCCGAGAGCGCCGCGCGGCGGCTGGCAGCGGCCAAGATCGATTTTGGCATCGGCGGCAGCACCCTGCACACTATTTTGGACGAATCGGCTGAAGAGATCGAATCGCTGGCGGCGGCCTTGCTGGTCTGATACTTTTCCCACAACATCCCCGTTGCGCCTGGCGGGGATTTTTTTCGTCCGCATTTTGATGCATCTTTCACCATGACATACAATCATCGGCTCGGCTATCCGCCGTCCGCTGACAGAACCACTTCCTCTTACCAAAAGGACTTTATGCAGAAGCTGTTTTCTTCCCTGGCCGCCACGGCGCTTGCCGCCAGCCTGGCCATGGCTTTCCCTGCCCACGCGGCAACCCCGTCCAACTTGCCGCTAGTCCAGGAAGGGCCCTTGCGCGCCCACCTGGCTTTCCTGTCGAATGACTTGCTCGAAGGCCGGGGCACGGGCCAGCGCGGCGCCGACCTGACGGTGGCTTATCTGGAAACGCAGGCGCAGATGGCAGGCTTGAAGCCCGTGCACGGCAACAGCTATCGCCAGTCGGTGCAGATCGCCGGCGTGAAATCCTTGCCTGCCGAAAGCAGCCTGCAAGCGCTTGCCGGTGGCAAACCCGTGCCGCTGGCCTTCGGCCCGGACTGGGTGTGGGCCACCGGTGATTCGGTTGCCACCCATACATTCGATGCGCCGCTGGTATTTGTCGGCTACGGCATCACAGCGCCCGAAGAAGGCTGGAATGATTTCAAGGGCACGGACGTCAAGGGCAAGATCGTGGCCATGATGGTCAATGATCCGCAGCCAACCGAAGCGGAACCGGACCGTTTCGCCGGCAAGGCGCTGACCTATTACGGCCGCTGGACCTATAAATTCGAAGAAGCCAAGCGCCAGGGCGCCGCTGGCGTGTTGCTGATCCATACAAAACCATCGGCCTCGTATGACTGGAGCGTGGTGCAAAACAGCTGGAGCGGTACCGAGCGCTTCCAGCTGGCCGAGCGCACGCCGGGCACGCCATTGCAGGGCTGGATCACGGAAGACGCGGCGCGTCGCCTGTTCGCCGCTGGCGGGCAAGATCTGGATGCCTTGCGAGCCAAGGCTGAGCGTAAGGATTTCCAGGCTGTCGCGCTGGATGCAAAACTGGCCGGCGAGATGAAGTCGGCCGTGCGCAAGGTCGAACAATTCAACGTGGCCGGCATGGTGCCGGGCACCGATGCCAGGTTGAAGGATGAGGCCGTTATCTACAGCGCCCACTGGGACCACCTGGGCATGCAGCCGAAAGAAGGCGACAAGCCGGGCGCCGACATCATTTATAACGGCGCCGTCGATAACGCGTCCGGCACGGCTGGCTTGCTGGCCATGGCGCAGGAAGCGGCGAAAAAGCCGGCCAGGCGCACGCAGATTTTCCTGTGGGTAGCGGCCGAAGAGCAGGGCTTGCTGGGCAGCGCCGCGTATGCGGCCGATCCGCTATGGCCTTTGAACAAGACGGCCGCCGCGCTGAACCTCGATAGCCTGAACTTCGTGGGCGCCACGCACGACATTGGCGTGCAAGGCAGCGAACGCACGGAACTGGGCGCCATGGCCGCCACGGTGGCAAAATCCATGGGCATGCATATCGCACAAGCGCGCCCTGACCTGGCGGGTGGCTATTTCCGCAGCGACCACTTCAGTTTTGCCAAGGCCGGCGTGCCAGCGTTTTCCATCAATGGCGGCCGTGAGTACATCAAGGATGTGGAAGCGTCGAAAGCCAAGGCAGCCGCTTATGGCCCGCGCTACCATCAGGTGACCGATGAATATGATGCTAGCTGGGATTTGTCGGGCATGACGCAGCAAGCCCAGTTCACCCTGAACCTGGGGCAAGCGGTGGCCAATGCCGCCAAGATGCCAGCCTGGAAGGCGGGCGATGCGTTTGGCAAGGTGCGCGAGCAAGCTCAATAAGTAAAAAACCGCTCAGCTTGTATGACCTGAGCGGTTTTTTTTGCGCGGTGCTTTTTACGCCTGGGCCAGGCGCCGCTGATCAAAACTGTATTTGCCCCATACCAGCAGCATCAGCAGCGGCATGGCGCCGCCGACGGCGCACAGGGCCATCCAGCCGCCAGCGGCAAAGCTCGCGCTGGCCAGCGCCGAGCCGGCCGAGGCGCCGATAAAGCCGGAGGCGATAAATACGGTGGTGACACGGGCGCGCGCCTGTGGCGCCAGTTTGTAGATGATGGACTGGTGCGTCACTTGCAAGCCCATCACGCCCACGTCGAGCAGCACGATACCGATCAGCAACAAGGTCAGCGAATATGCGCCCAGGCCGATAAAGGCCCAGCCCGCCAGAGAAGCGATGGCCAGCAGCCAGGTTGCCTGGCGCGCATAACCGCGGTCTGCCATGCGGCCCGCCGTGTTGGCGGCCAGTGCACCGGTGGCGCCTGCCAGGCCGAACATGCCGATCTGCAATTCGGAATAATGATAGGGCGCGCCGCTCAGCAAAAAGGTTAGCCCGGTCCAGAACACACTGAAGGTACCCAGGCCCAGGCCGGCGAACAGGGCGCGCTGGCGCAGCAGCGGTTCCTGGCGGATGATGTCGCCCAGGGACGCCATCAGCTTGCCGTATTGCAGTTTGCCCCTTGGCGCTTCATCGGGCAGGATGTGGCGCAGCATCAGCAGCAGGGCCAGCACAACGATGGCAGCCAGCACGTAGACGCTGCGCCAGCCGCCGCTGATGTGGGCGACGATGCCCGATACCGTGCGCGCCAGCAAGATTCCCAACAGTAAACCCGTCATGACGGTACCGACCATGCGGCCACGGCTATGGTCGGGCGCATAGGACGCCACCATTGCCGTGACTACCATCAGGGCGCTGGCCGTGATGCCCATCAGCACGCTGGCGATGGCGAAAATATAGATGTTCTGGCTGGTGGCAGCCAGCAGCAAGGCGGCGATTTTGGCCAGCAGCATCCAGGTCAGCAGCTTGCGGCGGTTCAGCACGTCGCTGAGCGGCACTAAAAAGACGATGCCCAATACATAGCCGATTTGCGTGGCGGTCACCAGGTAGCCGGCGTGGGTGACGCTGACGCCGAACGAGGCGGCCAGCATGGACGTCAACGGCTGGACGTAATACAGGCTGGCGACAAGCACGCCGGCGGACAGGGCGAACAACAGGATGCGGGTCGAGGTCAGCAGGGTGCTGGCGTCGATCTTGGAACTGGCTGATTTCATTGCGGTACGGCTTTCTTGGAATGACGCTTTTGGACCAGCATGATAGCGCCCGGGCGGTTTTCCTGCCGGGCATGGCTGGTTTTGCCGGGGATACTGGTCATCGTGACAAGACAAAAAAATCCCGGCGATCATGAATGATGGCCGGGACAAAGGTATATAGCGGGATATACCAGGAGGATAAACAGATAAATTCCTTGTTACGCTTCCGCAGCCAGCTCAGCATGCACGTGCGCCGTGATTTCGTAGGAGCGCAAGCGGTGCTGGTGGTCGAAAATTTGCGAGGTGATCATCAGTTCGTCGGCGCCGGTTTCCTTGATAAACGCTGCCATCTTCGCTTTTACCGTAGACGGCGAACCGATGGCGGTGCACGACAGCACGGAATCGAGCATGGCCCGTTCTTGCGGTCCCAGCTGCTCCAGGTAGCCGGGCACCGGTGGCTGCAAGCGCGATGGACGGCCCGTGCGCAGGTTGACAAAAGCTTGCTGCATCGAGGTGGCGCGCAAGTGCGCTTCTTCATCGGTGTCGGCGGCAAATACGTTAAAGCCCAGCATCACGTGCGGCTTGGCCAGCTGTTTGGATGGCTTGAAGTTGGCGCGGTAGTACTCGACGGCCATCTTCATCATCTGCGGCGCGAAATGCGAGGCAAAGGCATAAGGCAAGCCCATGTGGGCAGCCAGTTGCGCGCCGAACATGCTCGAACCGAGTATCCATACAGGCACATTGGAGCCCTTGCCTGGCACGGCCAGCACGCGCTGGCGTGGCTCGTCGGACATATAGTCCATCAATTCCAGCACGTCTTGCGGGAACTGGTCGGCATCCGATTGCAAATCGCGGCGCAAGGCGCGCGCGGTGGTCTGGTCGGAGCCGGGCGCGCGGCCCAGGCCCAGGTCGATGCGGCCTGGATACAGCGCTTCCAGCGTGCCGAACTGTTCGGCGATCACCAGCGGCGAGTGGTTCGGCAGCATCACGCCGCCAGCGCCTACGCGGATGGTCTTGGTGCCGGCCGCTACGTGGGCGATGACCACCGCCGTGGCGGCGCTGGCGATGCCGGGCATGCCGTGGTGTTCAGCCAGCCAGTAGCGGTTAAAGCCCCAGCGTTCGCCATGCTGCGCCAGGTCCAGCGTGTTCTTGAAAGAAATCGCAGCGCTGCTGCCTTCGGCGATGGGGGCCAGATCGAGTATGGAAAATGGAATCATGAGAGCAATATCGGGCTATTGGGGTAAATCACAATGGACGATTTGTCTATCCCCTGATGGCCGCAGGGTTGTAGTACCTGGCGCCGGCCATAAAGGAAAGACAAGGCTGACGCTATGATAATGCGAATCGGCTTTTTGCGTACTGATCGGTAAAAAACTCATGCTGATTGGAAATTCAATACGGCAATGTTAGAGTGACCATCCCGATATTGCCTGCCTGACCGATACCCTGATGCTCAAAAAACTTGCCCTGCGTACCTTGCTGCCGCTGCTGATCCAGTGCGCTTTCCACTTGCCCGTCCACGCTGCCGATGCCGCTGTCAGTGCTGAAGCGCAAGATACGGCCCGCTATGCGCTGGCGACCTATCCCGAAGCGATGATAGGAAGTTTGGCGAAGATGGTCAGCTTCAATACGGTGGCTGACCCAGCCGTGTCGTTTGAGAGCAATCCACAGCACACGGATTTCAAACGTTATCTGCAGCAAGAGGCACAGCGCCTGGGTTTTGATTTCCACGATTACGGTCACGTGGTGGTGATCGGCATGGGAACTGGCAGCGAGCGCGTGGGTGTGATCACGCATGGCGATGTACAGCCGGTGGACCCCACGAAATGGGCCCGTTCGCCATTCGAGCTGGACCGTACCAGCGAACCGGGCAAGCTGCTGGGACGCGGTACGGAAGACGACAAGGGGCCGATCGCCACCGCCCTGTATGCGATGAAAGCCATCCAGGATAAAAAGGTGCCGCTGCGCAAGCGCGTGGAATTGTATGTGTACATGGCCGAGGAATCGGACTGGGAACCGTTGAAGCAATTTCTCAAGACCCACACGCCGCCGGACATCAATATCACCATCGACGCGGAATATCCGGTGGTGACGGCCGAGAAAGGTTATGGCTCGATCAAGCTGAGCCTGCCAGCAGGTACGGCCTTGCCGAGCGGTGATGCGCCCGTCTTGAGCAGCCTGACGGGCGGCTTTTTCGGCAGCCAGATCCCGGAAGACGCCAGGGCCACCATCGAGCACGCGACTGCTGAGCTGGAAGCGCAGATACGGGCAAGGGCGCAACAGCAGCAAGGCATGCGCTACACTTTTGAACGCCAGGGAACGAGTTTGACCGTGAAAGCGCTCGGAGTATCGGCCCATTCGTCGAAACCGGAAAACGGTGTGAATGCCATCAGCATGCTGGCCGACGCCCTGAACGTGCAGCCATGGACGGGCACGCAGGCGGCCGATATGCTCTCCTTTTTGAACCAGCTGGTGGGCACCGGACTTTATGGCGAGAAATTCGGCCAGATCGCTTACCGCGACGCCTTCATGGGACCGATGACGGTGGCGCCCACCGTGCTCAAGCAACATAATGGCGAGCTGGAACTGAACATCAATCTGCGCCGCCCGCAAGGCAAGACGGCGTATGCCTTGCGTCAGCAAGTCCTCGACGCGTTTAATGGCTGGAAGGCGCAGCGCCATGTGGCCGCCGAGCTGCAAGTGCAGATAGGTGAACCATGGCTGCAAACCAGTGCGCCGCAGATCCCCACCTTGCTGAGGGTGTTTTCGCATTACACGGGCGTGGCTGATCCGCAGCCTGTGGCCATCGGCGGTGGCACCAATTCGCGGCTGTTCCCGAACGCCGTCAGTTTCGGCCCCGCCATGCCGCATACGGTGTACACGGGACACTCCGAACATGAATTCATCACGGAAAAACAGCTGCTGCTGAACTTGCAGATGTACACGGCCGTGCTGATTGAACTGGCGAAATAGGGTTCTTTGCAGGTGACAGAGTTTGCTTGAGAGCTGGAACCTTTATTGAAGACTGGAGTCATACGTCTCCATGTGATTCGAGGGGACGGCCATGGAGCATTACGGCAGACAAGAATGTAGCCCGGCCAGCACGGCGGCGCCATGAACTGGCCAACAGAGCTGGAGGTGGAGCACAAGCTGGCGCAGATGCGGGGCTGGTTGGAACAGCAGCGCGCTGGAGGCATACGTTTGCGCGGCGCGGACTGGTTTGCCTGGGCCACGGCAGGGGCGTCGAACAGTCAAAACCCGATGTCCCCGTGCGGTGGCGCCGAGCTGCTCGTTACGCGTGACCGGGCGTATATCCTCAGCGATGAAGCGGAAGCGCCCTGTTTGCGCGAGGACGCGCTGCACGGACCGTGGACGTGGCAAGTGTCGCCATGGATGCAGCCGCAGCTCCATGAATTGCGCGAGCATTTCGTGCAGCATGCGGCTGGCGGTGCATCTGTGCTATCGGACTTGCCTCGCCTGCACGAATGCGGCTTGCCCACCAGCATGCGTGAAGAACGCCTGGTTTTGCTGCAAGCGGAGCAGCAGCGCTACCTGCACCTGGGCCAGTTGGTGGCCAGCGCGGCAAGCGAGGCCTTGCGCAAGGCGCGCCCGGACTGGACCGAGCGGGAATTGGCGGCCGCCTGCGTCCGCGCACTGTGGCTGAGGGGGGTGCAAGAGGTGCATATTATTGCATTGGGTGCACAGCGGCAGTCGCTCTACCGCCGCGCACCAGCCAGCGCGACTACACTGGGGGCGCGCGCCGTGCTGGCCGTGTGTGCGAGGCGCCATGGCTTGTGTGCCAGCCTGAGCCGTCAGGTGCGTTTCGAACATGCTGGGCAGATACTTCGTCATGGCCACAATATTACAAAAAACGGCGTAAAAAACGGTGCTAATAACGGTATCGATAACGGTATCGATAACGGTAATAATATCGATAACGGCAGCAATAGCGCTGCTCCTGGCAGCACCGGTAACGGCGCGACTGGCGCCATTACCGACCACAGCAGTGTGGCGCATGACGATGCGACCCTACTTGCCCTGGAGGCTGTCGCGCTCGATACCTGTGTCGCGGGCAATGCCTTGAGCATGGTTTACCATGCGCTCGATAGCGCGTATGCCTATGCCGGCCACCCCGATACGGCGCTTCGTCATCGCCAGGGCGGCATTCAGGGTTATCTCGCGCCGGAAGTGATGGCTAGTGCCCATACGGAAATCACCCTCAAGCGTGGTATGGCTGCAGCTTTGCATCCCAGTTTGCCTTGCGGCATGGTCGAAGACACTTTCCTGATCGACGGCGATCACTTGCGTAATCTCACCTATGACCCTGCCTGGCCGTCAACCCTGATACAGGGGCGACGGCGGCCGTTGACCTTGGTGCTGGGATGAGCTGTGATCAATAGCGCTGTATCGCACCCCTTTGCACGCTGACCCGGTCACCAATCTGAAAGCCGGGCTGGGTGGTTTGCATGAGGGTGCGCGTCGAGCCATCGTCAAGCCGCAAGGTCACGCGGTACAGCATATTGTTCAGCGCTGCACCTCCTGTTCCGCCCGTTCCCGAGGTTCCTGTCTGCATGTCGCCGCTGCCTTGATCCATGCTGCGTGGCACGGTTTCTATCGTTTGTACGGTCGCCGCAGTGATGTTCATGCCGGACTGGCTGGCATCGCTGCCCGTGCTCATATCGCTGGCGGTGGAGGTGGTAGTGGCGGTGCTGCCAGTGTTGCTGGTATTACTGCCGGGCATGCTGCTTTGCGTACTGGCGCCAGCAGTCGTGTTGTAGGCATTATCGCCGCTGCTGCTGCGCGTCAGGCTGGTGCCGTCGGTAGAGTGGCAGGCAGCCAATACGGTACACAGCAAACCAGTCAACAACATGGTGTTTTTCGATCTCATCTTGGTCTCCTTATGCTAAAGATAGGGTTAAAGACAGGGGGATAACCGCGAGGCGATGGCAGATGGCTGATCGTATATTACATACTGCATAGTGCATCCTGGACGTCGCTGTGGCTAGCATAAGTAAGAGTATCCGTCGCGACGAATGTTCAGTGCCTGTCATGGCCGCTTGCGCCATATCAAGTGGTGAAATTAGCATGCTTGGTATAAATAGATGCTTTCAATCAACATACCAGGAGAAGAAATGTCCTCAGGCGCTACCGCAAAGCTGATCGATGAGTTGGTGTTGAGTGTACGTGGCGCCGAGCAAGACGCCCGCACGCGGCATGTGCTGGCGCAAGCCTTGCATGGGCTGGTGCGCCTGGCGCGGTCGGAACAGTTGCTGGAAATTCAGCGCGATGCGGCGCGTGCCGTGGGGGCGGGCAGCCGCCGCGAAATGCGCGCGCTGCTGCGGCGTATCGCTACGCCGGGGCATGGCGAGCAGGGGCAGTTAGCGCTGGCATTGATGGACAGCGACGCCAGCCAGGCCTGAGTTGCGCCTGGCCTGGTGAGTGGCTAGTTTTTTTCGCGGGCCTCAAGCGAGCCCAGTGCGGCGGCCACTATGCCAGGCCACAGGAAAGTCAAAGGCAGGACGATGATGGCCGCCGCCGTGATGTCGACCAGCCAGTCCGAGACGGCGCCGTGGCGGTAGGGCAGGAAACTCTGGATGAATTCGTCCAGCGCCCCCATGGCCGCCACCATCAGCATGGTGTGCACGGCGCGGCGCAGCATGCTGCCTGGCGTGCCGCTGAACAGGATCAGGGCCAGCACGCCGTAGCCGATGGAATGCAAGACCACACCGGAAGCATATTGAGCGATATCGGCGCGCGCGCCAGGAATATCGCCGATCAGGATGACCAGCGCATACAGGAACAGTGCCGTGCGGTAGCGCCAGCCCTGGTATGGCTCGGAAAAACAGTATCGTGTCAGTGTTGCCAGCATGGATGTTCTGGGTAGTGAAAAGAATAACCATAGCATGGGCAAGGCTGCAAGAGATGATACTTGCGCAATACTTTGTATACAGACAAAAAAAAGGCCCGCTGCTGAGCGGGCCAAAAACCCAAAAGGGTTCAAGAGTTGAGCTGGTACTCACCATGTCGCAGCAGTAAGTGTTGCCTGCGCCATAGTATGAAGAGGGTGTGGTGTACCACGGGGGCACACCTGTCTGTCGTCGCGCATATCGGTTGCGTGTACAGCAGATGAAGCTAGTATAGGCAGGGAAAATGACCGGGCCATGACACGCCGCAACATTTTTTAGAGAAAATTTTTGCTGGCTGTAGCAGTTGAAAAGATAGTAGTGGCAGCCGTTTGCACAGACGAAGGACAAAAAAAAGCCCGCTGGTGAAAGCGGGCTTAAAACTATTTTCTTGGAGGAGAATAGTGGAGACAGATGCATTATGCTGCGTCGCACTATATGTGTCTAATGGTATTTTCAGATATCGATTATCGTTTTTTGATATAACTGGGTGTTCTCATTCTTTGACGGCAACAGTGTAGTTCAGCGCCATGCGGCCGCCATCGACATAAATCGTTTGGCCGGTCATGTAGCTGGCGTCATCGCTGGCCAGGAAGGCGGCGATGCCGGCCACTTCTTCCGGTTCGCCGCAGCGCCCCAGCGGAGTGCGCGACAGGATGGTGTGGCGCGCTTGCGGGCTGGACAATACAGCTTGCTTGGCCAGTTCCGTCAGGATGGTGCCGGGGCCGATGCCGTTGACCCTCACGCCGTACGATGCCAGGTTCAGCGACATGACCTTGGTCAGCTGGTTGATGGCGCCTTTCGATACCACGTAAGGCACCTGGTTCGGGATCGCCAGTTCGGCATTCACGCTGGACATATTGATGATGCAGCCACTGTTGCGCTTGACCATTTCGCGCGCCACGGCCTGACCGCACAAAAACATCGATTTCAGGTTGATGCGCATCACGCGGTCGAAATCATCTTCGCAGACGTCGAGGAAGTCGGCCGCATGCGTCACGCCCGCATTGTTGACAAGGATGTCGATATGGCCAAAGCGGGCCAGGGTTTCTTTCAGCATCGCATCGACATCGGCTTTCTGGCTCACGTCGGCGCAGAAAAAATGTGCTTGCGGACCCAGCGCAGCGGCTGCTTGCGCGCCTTCCTCCTTGATGTCGACCAGCATGACTTGTGCGCCTTCGGCGATCAAACGGCTGGCGCACGCCAGGCCGATGCCCTGCGTGGCGCCCGTGACGATAGCGGTTTTGCCTTGTAATTTCATGGTGTTTCCTCTGCTGGTGGTGGCGCCGCGCTGGCTGGACGGCCATCCTGCGCGGCAAAAGCAGATTTTAATCCCTGCGCGGCGCTTACAGAAGAATCGCTTCGTTCGGCAATTGATTGCTGCGCGGGCCGGTGGAGGGGAAATGGCTTTGCAGCAAAGTGTTGAGTTGCTGTAGCGCTCGCAGGGTGCTGTCGTGGAAGTTGCCGCTGGCAAAACCGGTGGTCATGGTGCGGCACACGGCTTGCCATTCTTCCGGGCTGACACGGCGGCCCACGTTGCGGTCGGCCACGATATCGACCTGGTGCGAAGCCAGGTTGATGTAGATCAGCACGCCGCAATTGTCTTCCGTATCCCACACGCCATACTGGGCGAACAGTTCGCGTGCCCGTTGGCGGTTGCTGATGCCCGAATAGGCCATGCCTGGCGTCAGGGCTGCTTCGACGATCAGCCGGATTTCCGCGTTGTGCACGGTTTCGCCATCGGCGATGGCCGTCTCGATGGCTTTCAAGGTAGCTTCCGGAAACGCCTTGCGCGCCGCCGCTGGCGTGCTGCGCAAGTGTTTCAAGGTGCGTCCGCAGCGTTGCCCGAACGTTAGATGTTTCGTGCCGTGATGTTGATTCATTACCAGTCTCCCGAGGCGCCGCCGCCGTCAAAACTGCCGCCGCCACCGCCGCCAAAACTACCGCCGCCGCTATCGCCGCCACCGCCACCGAAACCGCCGCCGCCCGTAAAACCGCCACCGCTGCGGTTATTCAAGGCCTGGCTGAGGATGCTGCCCAGTATCACGCCGGTCGCGCCGCTGGACCAGTTGCTGCCGCGTTGCAAGCGGTTCGGCCCGCCACGTGAGCGGTAGACGATCAGGGCGACCAGGAAGCCGAAGAACAGCAGCGGCAGCCAGAAGCTGGCGCCTGTCTGCACGGCGGCGGCCGGTGCTTGTTTCTGCGCCGGCGCAGGGAATTGTTCCTGGTTCAGTAAAGTGGCGATGGCGCCCGTGCCCGCCACCAGGCCACCGTAATAATCGTTTTGTTTGAAATGGGGCGCGATCACGTCTTGCAGGATGCGTTTCGACTGGGCATCGGTCAGCACGCCTTGCACGCCACGGCCCGCCTCGATGCGCAGGCGGCGCAGCGCGGAAGGATTGTCTTTCGCCACCAGCAACAGCACGCCGTCATCGACACCCTTGCGGCCCAGCTTCCAGGCGTCCGTCACGCGGATGCTGTATTGCTCGATGGCTTCCGGTTCCGTGCTCTTGACCAGCAGCACGGCGATCTGGCTGCCGGTCTTGGCTTCGTAGTCGCCCAGCACGGCTTCCAGCGCCGCCTTTTGCTTGTTATCCAGCATGCCGGCCTGGTCGGTGACGCGGGCGGTCAGCGGCGGCACGGCCACCAGCTGTGCGCTGGCTGGCAGCGCCAGCCAGAAGAGCAGCGCCCCGCACAGCGCCGCCAGGTAGGCCCGGGCATTCATCTTATTTACCGAAATCGACGGTAGGCGCCGTCGAGATGGCTTTTTCATTATCGACCGTGAACGATGGCTTGACCTTGTAGCCAAAGATCATGGCCGTCAGGTTGTTCGGGAAACTGCGCGCATGCACGTTGTAATCCTGCACCGCTGCAATATAGCGCTGGCGCGCCACGGTGATGCGGTTTTCCGTACCTTCCAGCTGCGACTGCAGGTCGCGGAAACTGGTGTCGGCTTTCAAGTCAGGATATTTCTCGGACACCACCATCAGGCGCGACAGGGCAGACGACAGCTGGCCCTGCACTTGCTGGAATTTGGCGAAGGCGTTCGGGTCATTCAGCACTTCGGGCGTGATCTGGAAACTGGTGGCGGCGGCGCGCGCCTTGGTCACCGCTTCCAGGGTTTCGCGCTCGTGGGTGGCATAGCCTTTCACCGTGTTGACCAGGTTGGGAATCAGGTCCGAGCGGCGCTGGTACTGGTTGATCACTTCGCCCCAGGCCGCCTTGGTCGCTTCATCCTTGCTTTGGAAATCGTTGTAGCCACAGCCCGTCAAGATGCCGGCCAGCACGGTGACGCTCAAAGCCAGGCGCATCCATTTGGTGAATTGTTTGGTGATTTGCATGATGGGTTCCGTGCGTAGTGAGGGGATGCGATAAATATACCTGAATCTGTAGAGATGCCGCTTTCATCAGTCTCACTGCACCGTGGGTAAATTACCACATAGAAATAATTGATATATCAGATATGTCATCGTGATATATTAGAAAAAAGAATATCAACAAATCAAGGTTGGAGACACTGATGCCTAAGCCAGTAGCAAGAGCACGACGCCTGCAAAAACCTATCCCTTTCCAGCGCTGGGCTGGCCTCGCAGCCAGCCTGATGCTGGTCGCCTGCGGTGGTGGCGGTGGCGCCGCAGCGCAAGCGCCTATCGCCGTGACGCCGGTGCCCACGCCAATACCGACGCCAACGCCAACGCCAACGCCAACGCCAACGCCAACGCCTCCCCCCACTCTGGCCTCGCTGTGGCCCGCGTCGGCACGTGCCGATGCGGCGCTGGCCGGCCTGGAACCCGCCTTGCCGGCCAAGCTCTGCGCCACCCTGAGCGCCAGCCTGGCCAGCAATGCGGCTGGCTTGCTCGATGCAGCCGTGGATGCGGCGCCGGCCGATTCGCAGCCAGACGCGGCCCGCATCCAGGCAGCCCTCAACGCTTGCCCGGCTGGCCAGGCGCTCAAGCTGGTGGCTGGTAGCCAGGGACAAAACGCCTTTCTGTCCGGCCCATTGACCTTGCCGCCCAGCGTCAGCCTGTGGCTCGATGGCGGCGTGACCCTGTTCGCTTCGCGCCGTCCGGCCGATTACCAGATCGCTGGCAAGAATGCCTGCGGCGAAGCGTCTGCCAGCGACAATGGCTGTCTGGCCTTGATCACCACCACGCCAAATGGCAATGGCTTGTATGGCGAAGGCGTGATCGATGGACGGGGTGGGGCCGTGCTGACGTCGGGCGCTTATGCGGGCCGGCTCACCTGGTGGGATGTGGGCGCCCTGACCAAGACTGGCGGCAGCGCCATGAGCAGCCAGAATAATCCGCGCCTGGTGCAAGTGAATAATGGCAGCAACTTCACCGTCTATCGCTTGAGCTTGCAGAACGGGCCGAAGTTCCACCTGGTGTCGAGCGGCGTCGATGGCTTGACCGTGTGGGACAGCAAGCTGCTGTCGCCCACCCTGGCGTATTCCGTGGCTGGCTACCGCTGTGCTACGGGCAGCATGCCGGTAGTGTCCGGTACGGCCAACTTCACCACGCCCAGCACCTGTTTTACGCCAGACACGGTGAAAAATACGGATGGCATCGATCCGGGCCAGTCGAAGAATGTCTTGATCGCCTACAACCATATCAGCGTGGGCGACGATGGCATTGCCGTCAAGGCGCATACGGGCAAGATCGGCCCCGTGTCGGCCATGCGCATCTGGCATAACCGCATGTACTTTACGCACGGCATGTCGATCGGCAGTGAAACGGATAGCCAGGTCGATGGCATCAGCATCCACGACCTGGCCATCGATGGCTATGACATGGGTGCCACCAGCGGTTTCCGCATCAAGACGGACGACAGCCGCGGCGGTGTAGTCAAGAACGTGACGCTCGATGGCCTGTGCGCGCGGCGGGTGCAGCAGCCGATTGCGATCGACAGTTATTACGGCGACGCGGCCGATTCCAAAAATGCCCTGCTGCCGAATATCCACGACATTACCCTGCGCAATGTGCGCTACCTCGACACGCCAGGTTCCCGCTACAACGGCGACAAGGCGCTGCTGCTGTTGCGTGGCTACCAGTCGGCCACCCAAAGCTATCCGCTCTACAACATCGTTTTCGACAACGTGGTCTTCGACAGCCTGCCTGGCTGGGTCACGACGAAGATCAGCCAGCCCGTGCCATCGAATGCGGCATTGGTGATGGGCCCCGGCCCCGTCTCTTTTGCCAGCGTGTTGACGGCCGCTGCCGGAGCGAACGGAGTCAGCGTGACCGACCGCCGCAGCGCACAGGCAACGCCCTGGGATTGCAGCGCGGCCTTTGTTGACTTTCCGGCGACCAATGCGCCCATGTCCCAGCCTTGATCCCAGTGTTGATGTACTACACCGAGCGTTACCCCCAGCAAGACCATCATAATAAAAGGAGACCAGAGTGTTTATAGATAGCTATCCATTCCGACGGGCTGCAGCCTTGCCTGTCTTGCTGTTCCTGTCCGCTTGCGGCGGCGGCAGCGATGCGGGCGCGCCGGCAACTGTGCTGGCATCCGTGCAAGTGAGCCAGTCGGTCGACCGCAGCGCCGTGTCGGTGGGCGACCGCGTTACCTGGACTATGAGCGCGAGCAACAAGGGGCCGGGCGCCACCAGTGGTCCCGTGACCCTGGTCATGACCGTGCCGGCCAATATCAGTGGCATCAGCGTCACTGCCACGGGCGCCACTTGCGGCCCCGCCGTCAGCACGCTGACCTGCACCATCCCCGCAGGCTTGGCTGCGAATGCCAGCGCCAGCGTGGTATTGTCGGCCACGGCGGCGGGCGTGGATAAATTGGCCAGCAGCGTGATGGCCAGTGGCCCCGATGCTCCCACCTGCGTGGCGGCTGCCAGCTGCGCGGCTACCACCACCGTGACGGCCGCCACCCTGCCGAATGTGAGCGTGACGGCCAGCGTCGACAAGGCCAGCGCCATCGTCGGCGACAAATTGACCTGGAGTATCAAGGCGCTCAATAGCGGC
The DNA here is from genome assembly GCF_014200725.1 of Janthinobacterium silvisoli. Lineage (GTDB taxonomy): Bacteria > Pseudomonadota > Gammaproteobacteria > Burkholderiales > Burkholderiaceae_D > Janthinobacterium. The sequence continues at coordinate 303,206 of NZ_JACHCL010000003.1, read as the reverse complement.
AATGCACCCAGCGCCGGCGCGGTCACCTTGAGCACCAGCTTGCCGGCCAATATCAGCGGCGCCAATGTGACGGCCACGGGCGCCACTTGCTCCGCCATCAGCGGCAACACGCTCAGCTGCAGCATCGCCGCCGGCCTGGCGCCAAACGCCAGCGCCAGCGTGCAGATCAGCGCGAGTGCGGCCGCCGCTGGCAGCCTGGTCACCACTGTGGTGCCGGCCGGCGCCAATACCAGCTGCGCCACACCGGCCGTCTGCACCACCAGCACCAGCGTGACGGCTGCCGCGGTCGCCAATGTGCTGTTGACGGGCACGGTTGACAAGGCCACGGCCAACGTGGGCGACACGATTAGCTGGACGATCAAGGCTGTCAACAGCGGTTCCGCAGCGACGACGGTGGTCGTAACCTTGAGCAATACCTTGCCGGCGAATATCAGCAGCGTGACGGTGACGCCGGCGGGCGCCAGCTGCAGCATTTCGGGCAGCAGCGTGAACTGCAGCATACCGGCCGGACTGGCGGTGGGCGCGTCTGCCAGCGTGCGTATCGCCGCTGTGGCGAGTGGCGCTGGCAACCTGGTCAATACAGTGATGCCAGGCACGGGCAGCAGCTGCGCCAGCACGGTAGTTTGCAGCAGCACCACGGTGGTGGCTTCCTCCATCGTTGCCTCGACGGCAACGCGGCCACAACTGGATGCTGCCACGGCAGCGGGGTTGACGCCTGTGAAATATCTGGCGCAAGGCGGCAAGAGTTTGCCAGCGAGCAGCTTGCCGGTGGATAACTGGGACCCGACGGCTGGCGTGGGCGATGTCAGCACCTTCACGGCGCAGTTCACGGTCGATGCGGCGGGCAAGAGCGACGCCAGCAATTTTGTCACCGTGCAAGCGGCCATCGATGCGGCCGTCGCACTGGGCAATAAAGTGCCGCCCGTATTTATCCGCGTACAGCCCGGCACCTACCGCGAAACGGTGTGTTTGCCCAGCAGCGGAACGCCGGCCATCCGTTTATATAGCGTGGACAGCGATGCCTCTCATACGGTGATCGTGTTTAATAACGGCAATCCGACGGTGGATGCGGCCAAGACCAATGGCAACAAGTGCAATAGTTCGCCCGCCAACCCCATCGGCACCAGCGGCAGCGCCACCTTCGCCGTGAACGCGGCCGATTTCCAGGCCAAGAACCTGACTTTTTCCAATGATTATGTGAAGGGCAGCTTTGCGGGCAGCAATCAATCTGCCGTGGCCCTGATGACGCAGGGCGACAAGATCGTGCTGGAAAATGTGCGCCTGCTGGGTCATCAGGATACCTTCTACATGAAAAGCGGCAATGTGGACCAGGTGTCGCGCGTGTACGTGAAAAACAGCTATATCGAGGGCGATGTGGATTTCATCTTCGGCCGTGGCACGGCGGTGCTGGACAATTGCACTATCCATACCTTGAACACGGGCAACGGCACCGGCTATGTCACGGCGGCCAGCACCGATTACCGCAACGCCTATGGTTTCCTGATTACCAACAGCCGCTTCACGGCGGAAACGGGCACACCGGCCGGCCAGATCTACCTGGGCCGTGCCTGGGATGAGGGCGTTGCCAGCCTGGCTGCGTATGGCGCCACCTCGCCGAATGGACAAGTGTTGATCCGCAACTCGGTGCTGGGCGAGCATATCCGCAAGGCAGATCCATGGGCGGATTCGACGGCCACGCGCCCTTATAGTTCGGTGCCGGCTGGTGCCTTGCCGGCCAATCGTTTGCTTGAATATGGCAACACGGGGCCGGGGAATGGCAACTAAGGCTAGCAGGGTGTAAAGCCGCTCAAACAGCGCCGCGCTTGCCTGTAAGGAAGCGCGGCGCTGTCGTTGCGGACCCGCGCCGCGTTACAATACGGGGTTTGCAACTGAATATAGAGAAGGTGTGCCGTGAATTTCATCAATAAATTATCCGCCGCGTGGACGGCCAATAATTCCCTGCTGTGCGTGGGCCTGGACCCTGACCTGGCCAAGCTGCCAGCGCAGTTGCGCGATGCGCCCGATGGAATCACCACCTTTTGCACCCGCATCATCGACGCCACGGCCGATCTGGTATGCGCCTTCAAACCACAGATTGCCTACTTTGGCGCGCTGGGCGCAGAAAAACAGCTGGAAGACATCTGCCGCTATGTACGTGAAAACTACCCGCATATTCCGCTGATCCTCGACGCCAAGCGCGGCGATATCGGCGCCACCGCCACGCAATACGCGCGCGAAGCGTTCGAGCGCTATGGCGCCGACGCCGTCACCGTCAACCCCTACATGGGTGAAGATTCGCTCGACCCTTACCTGGCTTGGGCCGACCGTGGCGTGATCATCCTGTGCCGCACCTCCAATCCAGGCGGCTCGGACCTGCAATTCCTGCAAACCGATGGCGAACCGCTGTACCAGCGCGTGGCGCGTCTGGTAGCAGGTAAATGGAACAAGAGCGGCCAGTGCGCCCTGGTGGTGGGCGCGACGTTCCCTGAAGAACTGGCGCAAGTACGCGCCATCGTCGGCGACATGCCACTGCTGGTGCCCGGCATCGGCGCCCAGGGCGGCGATATTGCCGCCACGGTAGGCGCAGGCCAGACAGCGGGCGGCATGGGCATGATGATCAGCTCTTCGCGCGCCATTATTTACGCCAAGCCGCAGGACGGCGAAGATTTTGCCGATGCAGCGCGCCGCGTGGCGATTGAAACGCGCGACGCGATCAACGCACACCGTAGCGTTTAAAGTCGACGCAATATGAAAAATGCCGGGCTAGCCCGGCATTTTTCATTTAATCGCGTTGCGGCGCGACCATCTCTACATAGTCATACAACTCGCCCAGTATCTCTTCGCCCCGCTCATCGACCGATTCCGACAAGGTATCGATTTCCGTAAATAACATTTCGATGGTGCGGGCGCCCGCTTCGCCATAGAACAGCCGGGCGGCGCGGTGCTGTTCCCAGCGCAGGCTTTCCGCTTCGCTCAAGGTCTGCGGGAAATTGCGGGCGCGGTAGCGGAACAGCAATTCCTGCAGGCGTTCGTCGGCAAACGAGGGGCGGGCGGCGGCCAGTTCGGCCGGCGCCTTGCGGCGCAGCGAGTCGAGCAGGCGGCGGTCGTCATTGCTGACAAAACCGCCATACAGGTCTTCATCGACGTCGACTGCGCCTTCGCCAGCGGGGCGCTGGAAGACGGCCGCCCAGGTGGCCGACATGTCGGGCAAGGCGGCAGCATGGCTGGCGTTGGCCAGCGCTGTCTCGACATCGATGCCCCAGCGTGCGGCCATGGCAGGCGACAGGGTTTTCAAATTGCTGACCAGCATGGGCGACTTATTCAAATGCACGCTTTTCACGGGCAGGCGGGTCATGCCTTCCGGCATGGCATCGCTGCGGGTGAACAAGCGCGTGCGGATGGTGTCGGCGTCCAGCGTCGCCAGTTCGCGCGGATCGTACTGGCAATCCCATACCAGCACTTCATTCTTGTTGCTCGGATGCGTAGCCAGCGGCCAGACCAGGCCCAGGCAACCGCGCTCGGCCGGGAACATGCCCGAGACATGCAGGAAAGGCTGGCGCTGGCTGGCGTCCAGGTGCATGCCCATTTCGCTGGCGACCTTGTCTTTCTTGTGCAGCGCCAGGCAAAATTCAAACAGCTTCGGTTGCGTCTGCTTGATCAAGCGGGCCAGGGCGATGGTGGCGCGCACGTCGGACAGCGCATCATGGGCAGCTTCGTGCAGCAAGCCGTTGGCCTTGCTCAAGTGTTCCAGCTTGAAGCTGGTCTGGCCATCGTCGCGCTTGGGCCATTGCATGCCATCGGGGCGCAGCGCGTGCGTCATGCGCACCACGTCGAGCAAGTCCCAGCGGCCGCAATGGTTTTTCCATTCGCGCGCATACGGATCGTGCAGGTTGCGCCAGAGCAAGAAGCGTGTGACTTCATCGTCGAAGCGGATGGTGTTGTAGCCCACGCCGATAGTGCCTGGCTCGGAAAAAGCCGCTTCGATGACGGTGGCGAATTCATGCTCGGGCACGCCTGCTTGCAAGCATTGTTGTGGCGTAATACCGGTAATCAGACACGATTGCGGATCTGGCAAGAAATCATTGGCAGGCTGGCAATACAGCATGATGGGTTCGCCGATTTCATTCAGGTCGGCATCGGTGCGGATGGCAGCGAACTGGGCCGGACGGTCGCGGCGCGGCTGTACGCCAAAGGTTTCGTAATCGTGCCAAAGAAAAGTCTGGATAGTCATTGATGGTGGTGGCGTTGTGGTCGCTAAAAAAGTCGTGGCTATAGTTTTCTGAATACTTGCCGATAATATATGAGCGCGGGAAGATCACTCTCGCATGGTGTCATATATTGCCCGTTCAAGGAGGCCTATCGTGTCAATTCCCATCGCTGCAGGCGCTAATTCCGCCAGCTCCCTGAATTCCGTCAATACTGACGACAGCAAGGTCCGCCAAAAAGATGGCGGTAGCGCCGAAATGAGCGTCAACGACAAGTCGCGTCTGCAACTGAACGCGTCCATCATGCAGGCCTCGCTCAATGTCTCCATCGGTTCGCAGAATGATCCGCTGGCGCTGGTCTACAAATCGGCCATTACCAGCATCAATGAAGCGCTAAAGGGCCAGTATGGCGATGACGCCGTGCAAAACGCGGCATCGCAAGACAATAGTCCCGAGGCGACGGCGAGCCGCATTGTATCCTTGTCGACCGGTTTTTTTGAAGCCTACAAGAAACAGCATCCCGGCGAAGACGATGATGCCACCCTGCAAAAGTTCATGGATACCATCGGTGGCGGCATGGAAAAGGGGTTCAAGGAAGCGCGCGATATCCTGGGTGGCTTGAAAGTATTGGGCGGTGATATCGCCAGCAATATCGACAAGACCTATGCGCTGGTGCAAAAGGGTTATGCCGACTTCCAGGCCGCGCACAGCAGCAAGAAGGCTGATACGCAGGCAACGGATACCAAGGCGGCCTGATTTTCTACAGGGAAACGGTATTGCGTCCTGCCGCCTTGGCCCGGTACAGGGCCGTGTCCGCTGCGGCGACCAGCCCGTGTTCATCCTGGTTTTGCGCCAGGCTGGCCACGCCAAAGGAACCCGTGATATGCGGCAGCGGGCAGCGCATGTCGTTGAAGATGACGGCCTGCTGCAGGCGTTCGCATAGCCGCTCTGCCACCAGCATGGCCACTTGTTCGCTGGTATCGGGCAAGATCACCATCAGCTCTTCACCGCCATAGCGCACGGCAAAATCGGTAGGGCGCGAAGCGGCGCCGAGCACCTGGGCGGCAATGCGCAGCGCCTGGTCGCCGGCCTGGTGGCCGTGGGTATCGTTGAAGCGCTTGAAATGGTCGAGGTCTATCATCACCAGCGACAGCGGTTCGCCGCTGCTGTGGGCTGTGACGATCATGTTCGGCAGCAAATCGTTGAGCCAGGCCCGGTTGTACAAGCCTGTCAGGCTGTCGACCATCGATAGCTGGCGATAGAATTCGCCGAGTTTCTGGCGCCGGCGCAGCAAGGCGTTGGCGGCGCGGATGCGGAAGGACAGCAGGCGCAGCAGGTTGCGCGCCAGGCCGTTCGATTGTTCGATCAACTCCCACACGAGGCTGGCGTGAATCACCAGCAAGTCGGTTTCTTCCAGGGCGGAAATGGCGGCCAGGTTGCTCGCTTCGTCGAGCACCGATTGTTCGCCCACGCTTTCGCCGGGCAAGACTTTGCTGACCGTGCCGTCGTCCATGCCGGTGTGCGTGTCGGCGGCAACGGCCAGCGAGCCGCGCAGCACGATGTAGAGGCTGGCGCCTTGCGTATCGGCCAGCGCTTCGCCCGCTTCCAGGCGGATCACAGGGCAGGGCGCCAGCATGATCGCTGTCCGGCTGTTCGCCCCATCGCGAAATAGCTGTAGATCACCGATGTTGCAGTTTGAAGCGCCGAAGTTGCCGATCTTTTCCACAGTCCACTTTCAAGAAGCTGGTCCACGCAAGCAGTGGGTCAGTCGCTTCATGATAGCTTAAAGCGCACTGGACTGTAATGAAAAAGGCTTTCCAGAAGTGAAATTATGTGTGAAATACGACAATTATTTTGTTGTGATGATAATTGTGTGAAACACAATGATGGTGGGTGTTGTGAAAAACTGCTGCCCCAAATGCAAAGGCAGCCTTGATCGGCTGCCCAGGTCTCTATAAAGCCACGGGGAATTATTCGGCGGTTTCTTCCGCTTCCGTCGCGTCGGCTACGGCATTCTTGCCGCTGGCCTGGCGCTTGTTGCCGTGCAGGCGACCCATGGCGCTCTCGATGGCGCGCTTGAGTTTTTCGGTAGCGCCGCTGATCGATTGATGCACGGTGGCATTTTGTTCGGTGACGGCGATAGGTTGATAACCAGCAACGCGCGCTTCGATGACGCAACGGATATCGTCGGCGCCGCCTTTCGGGCCATTCGTGTCGCTCAGGTGGACTTCGATGCGGGTCAGGTTGTCGCGGAAACGGCTCAGTGCGTTTTCGAGCACGGATTGCACATGTTCGGTCAATCCAGGGGTGTGGGCGATGGTGCTGTCGGTATTGATATTGATTTGCATATGCTTGACTCCTTCAATTCAAAAAAAACCATCACAGCCGTGTTGCGGCCTCATGCAGATGACCTCCTGCATGAGACTTATCTTACTCCTGTTTCCCCTATTTCAAGGGCCTACACACGATTAAGATGGGCTTAACCCTTCAGCCAGATCAAGTTTCCTTGCTGAAATGTTTTTGAGCCTCATAATGCTTAATTGACCTCATTAGCCCTGATCAACCATTAATCAGGCCGGCGGCAATATTGATCGACAGGCCCAGCACCACCAGGTTGAAGAAAAAGCTCAGCACTGATTGTCCCAGCACGATCTGGCGCATCAGGCGCGTCTGCACGGTGACGTCCGAGGTTTGCACGGCCACCGCGATGGTGAATGAGAAATACAGGAAATCCCAGTAATCGGGATTTTTCTCATCTTCGGGGAAGCGCAGCGGCCTTTGCTGCGGGCTGGCCTGGTAATACAAGTGGGCGTAGTGGAAGCAAAATAAGGTGCCGACCAGGAACCAGGAGCCGACCAGGGTCAATATGGTCAGGCCGTAGTGCAGGGCGCGCATGTCGGGTGCCATGTCTTTCATGGCTGACAGTTGCGAGACGATCGCGGCCAGGCTCATCACGGAAGCCACCGACAGGGCCGACAGAACCATGGCCGCCCGTTCATCCTGGCGCGCCGCCACCGCCCTGACCTTTTGGTGGCTGGCGCGCATCATCATCCAGGCCATGGTAATCAGGTAGAGCCAGACGGCCACGTTCCAGGCCGCCAGCAAGCGCGTCATCTGGCGCCAGGAATCGGGCAGCAGCAAACCGGCCGCCACGCCGATCACGATCGCCAGGCTCAGGTGGGGGCGGCTGCGGATGAAGCCGTGCAAGGGGAATGAGATTTTCATGGTGCAGGCTGGCGTGGTGGTCGATAGCGCATCTTATCCTGTCGTACTTTTCGCCGCTTCTTCCTTGGCGTGATGGGGGAAACGGTCCATGCGCGACAGCACGGGGAACAGCACGGCCCACAGTCCCGTCACGGCCAGGGTGGCGGCGCCGCCGAACAGCACGGCGCGCACCAGGCCGAACCAGCCGGCCGTCAGGCCCGACTCAAATTCGCCCAGCTCGTTCGAGGCACCGATAAACACGGAATTGACGGCGCTGACACGGCCCCGTATCTCGTCGGGCGTCTCGAACTGCACCAGCAGGTGGCGGATATACACGCTGACCATGTCGCCAGCGCCCATCAGGAATAGCGCGACCAGGGCTACCGCGACATGGCTGGTGGCGCCCAGGGCCAGCGTGCCCAGGCCAAACACGGCCACGCCGCCAAACATCCAGGCTCCCACCCGGCGCGTGATCGGGAAAAAGGCCAGCGCGATCGAACAGGCGGCCGCGCCCACGCCGGGCGCCGTGCGCAGCAAGCCCAAGCCGCTGGGGCCGGTATGCAGCACATCGTGGGCCAGCGCCGGCAGCAGGGCGGTGGCGCCGCCGAACAGCACGGCAAACAGGTCCAGCGAAATGGCGCCCAGCACGATCGGTTTGGACCAGACGAAGCGCAAGCCTTCAAGCAAGGTGTGCCAGCTGACGGGCGCGCGTTTGACCACTTGCGGCGCCGGCGTGGTGGCGCGCATCAGCAGCACCGATAACACCAGCAGCGAGGCGGCCACCAGATACACGACCTTGGGGCCGAAGTAATACAGCAGGCCGCCCAGGATGGGGCCAAGGATGATGGCCACATGCGAACTCGACGAGCTGAGCGCGACGGCGCGGCTGAAGCTTTCGGTGGGCACCATATTGACCAGTACGGCTTGCGTGGCCGGCATCATGAAGGCGCGCGCGCTGCCAAACAGCACCAGCACGGCGAATACGGGCCAGACGGCGCTCATGCCGCTGACCGTAAAGGCCAGCAACGCGAGTGCGCAAGCCAGTTGTGCCGTCAGGCACCAGGCGATGATATTGCGGCGGTTGTAGCGGTCGGCCGCGTGGCCGGCCGGCAGGATCAGCACCAGGAAGGGAGCGAACTGCGCCAGGCCGATCAAGCCCAGGTCGAACAGGCTGCCCGTCAGCTGGTACACCTGCCAGCCGATGGCCACGCTTTGCATTTGCACGGCCAGGGTGCCCAGCACGCGGGCCGACAGGTAGAAAGAGAAATTGCGGTGGCGCAGGACACTGAAACCGTTGCCGGGCGAAGCGAGGGACATGAACACTTTCCAGAGAGCAGCGGGTGTCGATAGAGGCAGCGGGCGGCGCCCGCAGCGCCTTCCCGCTGCATGGAGGGTGTTATTTGGCCAGGTCGGCCTCGGTGGTAAACGCGTCTGCGTAGAACTCGTCTTCCGGCAACTGGCATTGCTGCACGAAATCGTGGCGCGCAGCCTCGACCATCACGGGCGCGCCGCAGGCATATACCTGGTGGCCGGACAGGTCGGGCAGGTCGGCCATCACGGCCTGGTGCACGAAGCCCGTGCGGCCTTGCCACCGGTCTTCTTCTTGCGCGTTGGAAATCACGGGCACATAGCTAAACTGCGGCAACTCAAGCGCCCACTGGCGGCACAGCGCATCCATATACAGGTCTTGCGGGCGGCGTCCGCCCCAGTACAAGGTTACCGGGCGTGCCGACTGTGTGTGGATCATGTGCTCGACAATCGCCTTCAATGGCGCAAAGCCTGTACCAGAAGCGAGCAGCACCACCGGCTTGTCGCTATCGTCACGCAGGAAAAAGGTGCCCATCGGGCCTTCGAAGCGCAGGATGTCGCGCTCTTTCAGGGTGCTGAACACCTGGTCGGTGAACAGGCCACCCGGCAGGTGGCGGATGTGCAAGGTCACGGGGCCGCCGTCCTGCGGCGCATTGGCCATGCTGTAGCTACGGCGCTTGCCGTCGCGCAGCATGAACTCGATATACTGCCCGGCGCGGTAGTTGAGGCGCTCGGCCGCTGGCAATTGCAGCGTCAGCACGACCACGTCGGGTGCGACTTTTTCAATGGTCGTCACGCGCGAAGGCATTTTCTTGATCGGATAATCGCTGCTGCCAGCCACCACTCGCGCTTCGATGACGAGGTCGGCGCCGGTAGTGGCGCAGCAGAACAGCGAGTAGCCGGCTGCCGCTTCGTCCGGCGTCAGTGCGCGTTCCTGGTGCGCCTTATGCTGTACGCTGCCAGACACGACCTTGCCCTTGCAGGAGCCGCAAGCGCCATTTTTACAGCCATATGGCAAGCCCACGCCGGCGCGGATCGCCGCCGCCAGCACGGTTTCGTCCGCTTCGCAGCTGAATTGCTGGCCGCTGGGCTGAACAGTCACTTGAAAAGTCATACAATCCTTGAGATGAAAAACATATTAATTCAACCATTGCACAAGCCGCTGGGCCTGCCGCGCCTGCTCATTCTTGGCTGCGGCGATGTCGGCATGCGGCTGCTACCCTTGCTGTGCGCGCGTTTTCGCGTGTTTGCCGTCACCAGCCAGCCGGCGCGCTGTGCCGAGCTGCGTGCGGCTGGCGCCGTACCCATCGTGGCCAATCTCGATGAGCGTGCCAGCCTGCGGCGGCTGGCGGGGCTGGCGCCGTGGATCGTGCACCTGGCGCCACCCCAGCCGACAGGGCTGCTGGACCGGCGCACGCGTAATCTGGCCGCCATTTTACCTGAGCACGCGCGCCTGGTATATGTCAGCACCAGCGGCGTGTATGGCGATTGCGGCGGTGCAAAGGTGGTTGAAACGCGGCCAGCGGCACCGCAAAATACCCGTGCGCATCGCCGGGTGGATGCGGAAACCGTCTTGCGCGCCTGGGGCGTGCGCCGTGCCGGCACGGTGGCCATCCTGCGCGTGCCCGGTATTTATGCCGATGACCGGCTGCCGCTCAAACGCTTGCGCGAGGGCACGCCGGCGCTGGCGCCGCAAGACGATGTGTATACCAACCACATCCATGCAGACGACCTGGCGCGCATCATAGCGCGGGCCCTGTGGCGCGCCAGGCCGGGCCGCCTGTATCACGCCAGCGATGACAGTCAATTGAAGATGGGCGAGTATTTTGACCTGGTCGCCGATGCCTTCGGCTTGCCGCATCCGCCGCGTTTGCCGCGTACCGAGTTGCGGCAAGTGGTCACGCCGATGCTGCTGTCGTTCATGTCCGAGTCGCGCCGCATGGACAATGCCCGCATCAAGCGTGAACTGGGCGTGCGCCTGCGCTACCAGCGTGTGAGTGACGCACTGGCGGTGTTGTCAGACAGGAATCCCGCCATCAGTTAAAATGCCCGGTTATTTCCGTACTTTTTAGCGGCCACAAGGCGCAATACGCCTTGTGGCCGCACGCTATTTACCGAGGATGATTGCATGACTACCCTGACTTACGAAGAATACCTGGACGAGGTCACTACCGTCCTGACCGAGTTGTATGACCTTGAAGACGAGGCTGCCATCAAGCTGGTGGTCGCGGCCCAGGATGCGGAATTTTTCGTTGCGCACGATGATCACGCCGAGATGCGTACGCTGGAGCAGGCGAAGAAGGATGCCGTCACCTTGTACGAGCATAAGCAGAACCGCCAGCAAACCCAGACAAAGCAGCAACAGCGCTTGCGCCAGCAAAAGAAGAAGTAAGGAGGCGGCCATCCCGCTGCCACCTGCACCGTATTTGCCGGGCAGGCGGCTACGTCACTATTGATATGGCGCAAACGCGCTCTGGCGTTGTGGCGATATTGTGAGTATCCGGTTTGGTAGCGTCTTGCAGGTCAGCTTGCTTGATAAGTTGGTTTTTACAGTACTTGTGAAGCAGTTTTTTCATTTATTGACCGCTTTGTGTATCACGTTGGTGGTAGCGCTACCAATCGTGCGGTCCAGCCGTGCAAAATGAGGCTTGCAGGCGATTACGGCATGTAACGTTAGTTTGCAATGTTCATCTGTTGGCAAGGTGGGCGGCAGATGATTTTGATATTGTTTTTATCATTTTTGACCTGCAGGAGCATGCGATGCATTCCATGACTCGTCCCAGCAAGGAGCAGGTCCGCGCCTATATGCGGCGCCGTGAAAATGCCCGTAAAGCCCCGCCGGCGCCCGAGGAAATACGTCGCCAGCTGGCTAGCAGCGGGTGTGATATTTCGCCGGCCAGCATGGCCGCGCAAGGCTGGCAGCTCTCCGCTGACCTCGCCCAACTTGGTTCCCTGATGGCCATCGCCTGGCTGATGGACAGCGGAATTGCTCTCCGAAAAAATTGATGGCCTGCAGCAAACTTTTTCAAATTGAGTTATCCTCTAGCACATCAAAAGTGCATCAAATCTATTCAATTATCACAAATTTGCTTTAAGTTAAGCAAAAATCAACAATAACGTGTATTATGTGGCCTGCAAACTAAAAACCGCATAACCGATGGCGTTTTTTAGTGTGTCCCATAGGATTTATTGCAAAGTAGTCATATAAACATATTTTATTTTAGTCATACTACAAGTTCGGATTTTTGATCATGTCTCTCAAACAAATTACTTCTTTGCCTACCTACAACCCAAACCGCGTTCTCGACGCTATCATTGACAAGCTGCAGCTGAAAAATGATGCCGCCCTGTCGCGCGCGCTGGAAGTTGCGCCACCCGTCATCAGCAAGATTCGTCATAACACCTTGCCGATCGGCGCCACGATCCTGATACGCATGCATGAAATCAGCGACTTCAGCATCCGTGAATTGCGTGAATTGATGGCTGCCTGATTGACGGCTTTGTAGCTGACGTTGCTTCAATGTGCTGCCTCAGCGCGGTAGACAGACGGCAACGTGAGAGGTGCCGCCTGGTTTTATCCGGCTTGCCGCGTGCGGCAGCCCACACTCAATCCATGCTCATATGGTATCGAGAGGACGTTTGCATAGCCGATCTGGCTATCAGGATGATGGATCCTGGCTGATGGCAATCGATGGCCGGTCGACATAGAAACGGCTGACTTGTCCCTCTGGCAAGGATGATTTGACTACCGCTGCGGCGAGCAAGCCCGGTGCGCTGGAAAACGCCGTTGGCGCCGCCCCCGAGAAAGCAGTCTTTGCCGGGGTTGCCATGCCTGAGTAAGCCGTCTTTACCTGGGTTGCCCCTGAAAAAGCGGCCTGAATCGCCATGCCTGAATAAGCTGTCTTGACAGCTGCACCCGAAAAAGCGGCCTGGATGGCCATGCCTGAAAATGCCGTTTGCACAGCCGCGCCTGAAAACGCCGTTTCCGTGCGTTCGTAAGTTTCCCCGAATGTCAGTTCATACAATTGTTTCATGCGCTCGCCGACGCGGTGATGTGCCGCTTCGTCGTCTTCGCCGCGCAGGCCGATGTACGGGAAGTGATGCAGGAAATAGCCGAATACCTGCTCGCAGTCGGCAGCATATTTCAGCGTATCAAGAATATGGTAGTGCCAGAAGGTGTCCACATCCATCAACGGCGCCGTTTCTTCCTGGGGGAACTGCTTCATCAGGATCAGGAAGCGGCGGTACTCGAATTCCACTGCATTCGCCTTTTCCAGGCTCCAGCCCTCTCCGGATTCCCGGTGCATCAGTTTGACCTTGATCGCATCCAAATTCAACTCTGCAATTGCCTTGAAACTGTCGTTCGTATCCATGAATATCCTTTGATAAAAGAAATGTAACTGGAAAGACTGTACAGCTGATGTGGAAAAGACTGTTCTAGTGGGGGCAACTCCTGTCAGGGTGAAAAGATTGTTCTGCGTCAATATTGCATTGAATTAAGAAATAAGCAAGCATTGCATGATGCTAGTTTCAGTCTGCTGAGCCAGCGTCAGGCGCTGATATCCGCTTCCTCCCGCTGCGAGTAGGCCGAGGCGTCTGCCGCCAGTGGCACGCTGACATGCACGCGCATGCCGGCGCCGGGGCTGCTCTCGATGAAAAACGTGCCACCCAGGAGGCTGATGCGTTCCTCGATACCGACCAGGCCAAATGAGCCCTGCTTGTTGCGTCCGTCGATGGCGGCACCCACGCCATTGTCGCTGACGGTCATCGATACGCTATCGCGGCATCTTTCCAGCTTGACTTGTACCAGGCTGGCTTGCGCGTGCTGGGAAATATTGCTGAGCGACTCTTGCAAGATACGAAACAGGGCGGTCGCGCACTGGTCGCTGAGCGAGATATCGTCGTGGCTTTCGATGACTTCGCAGGCAATGCCGGTGCGCACGCGGAACTGCGCCACCTGCCATTCTACCGCCGCGTTCACGCCCAGGTCGAGCACGGTCGGGCGCAAGTCGTTGATGATCTGGCGCACGCTCTTGATGGTGGCGTCGATCTGGCCCAGGGTGGCGCGGGCGCGTGCATTCAGGCGCGGATGATGTTGTGCCGTGCGCGAAGCGAGCATGTCGGCATCGATGCGCAGCACCAGCAGGTTTTGCCCCAGGTCATCGTGGATTTCACGCGCGATGCGCTTGCGTTCCTCTTCCTTGATCTGGTCTGCGTGGGCCGCCAGCCGGCGCAATTTCTGATTCGACGATTGCAGGCGCAGCTGGCTGGCGCGCAATTCCTGCGTCATGCCGGTGGCCATCTGGATCGCCCGCCGGCGCGACGATGACAAGGTGTGGAATAGTGTGTACAACAACATGCTGCCGCAAAAACCGGCCAGCAACGCCAGCCAGGGCAGGTAGGCGTCGAAGCTGGTATAGAGGTCACTCTTGCGTACACTGAACAGGGCTTGCCATACGCGGCCGTTGTAATCGATCAGCATGGTGCTGCTCAGGTATTTACCTGACTGCGCCGGCTGCCACCAGGGCGCGTGCAAGCCTGCCGCCGTACTGTCGTAGAGGGGACGCATCTGGTGCGGCACATCGAGTGGCTGCCGGGTTTGCGCGCCGACGTCGAACAGGGTCAGGCGCACATTGCGCACCGCCATGTCGTTCAGTACGCTGCCGACCATCAGCGCCAGGTCGAAACCGATGCCGACCGAACCTTCATAGGCGGCGCGGCGCTGCTGTACGGTATCGAGTGGCATGCCGTTACGGTAGATAGGCAGGCGCAGTGCCATGCCGGTCAGTTGTGGCCGGTTCGGCATCGGTACGGGCATGCCGGAATTGCTCATCTGGCCAGAATCGCGCGACTGCGCCAGCACATCGCTGATGGGCGGCCGTACTGCAATGTCGTAGCCATATTTTTCCGGGGCGCTGGAGATCGGTTCGATATACACGATCACGGAATAGTGCGCGCGTGACCCCGGTGGATCGATGGCGAAAGCGGGATAGCCATCGCGTCCGGCCGGATAGTCGCGCCGCATCGCCGCTTCGAACCCAGGGCGCTGCGCTGCGTTGATTTCCCGCGTGTAATTTAGGTTCATTACGCCAGGGAAATTGCGCTGCAAATCCATATTGCTCACGTAGCGGTGGAAGTCTTCCCGGCTGACATGGTCGCTGGCCTGGAACAGGCTGGCTGCACCGCGCAGCAAATCGCTATACGACTTCACCTTTGCATCGATATCTTGCCGGGTATTGCGCGTCAGATTCTTGAACAGTTCGTTGGCATCGTTTTCGATCGATAGCGAAGCGCCCATGTAGAACAGCAGACCAACCAGCATGGACATGACACCGCCGAGCACCCAGAGTGGTCTTTTTTCTGGCATTGGCTGTTTCTCGCCGGTTGTAGCAGACATTGCAATCCGCATCAAAAAGAGGAATCGGGTGCTGCCGCAGGAGTGCTCCCAGCGGCTTGCACAAGCGCTATCGAAATTGCAAATTACGCAATAGGTGCTTACTATACAAAACTAGTCACATTGTAGTCAATAGGCAAGATTCTCCCAGAAAAATCTTGTTGCTGAAATGAAAAAAGCCCCCGGATTGCATGGCAATCCGGGGGCTGGTTCACTGCAGGCAGCGCTTACTTGGCTGGTTGCCAGCTGTCTTTCAGCGTGACGATACGGTTGAACACGGGTTTGCCTGGCTGGCTGTCCACGCGGTCGGCCGCGAAGTAGCCATGGCGTTCAAACTGGAAACGCTGTTCCGGCAAGGCCAGTTCCGCACCCGGCTCCAGCCAGGCTTGCACCACATCCTTGGCCAGTGGATTGAGCAGTTGCTTGAAGTCCTTGCCGCCTGCGTCCGGTTGCGGATCGGTGAACAAACGGTCGTACAGGCGTACTTCGGCAGCAATCGCCGTCGGCGCGCTGACCCAGTGCATATTGCCCTTGACCTTGTAATTGGCGCTGCCTTCGGTACCCGACTTGCTGTCCGGGAAATAGTTGCAATGCACGGCGATGACCTTGCCGTCCGCATCTTTCTCGAAGCCCGTGCACTCGATCACATAACCGTAGCGCAGGCGCACGCGGCTGCCCGGCTTGTCGTCGATAGGCGGGTACAGACGGAAATAGCCCTTGTTCGGCACTTCCATGAAGTCGTCTTCCTCGATCCATAGTTCGCGCGAAATCGGGAAGGTGCGCAGGCCGCGTTCCGGGAAGTGCGGGTGCACGGGCGCCGTGCATTCCACGCTTTCGCCTTCAGGGAAGTTGTCGATGATCAGTTTCAACGGGCGCAGCACGGCCACCGTACGCGGTGCTTTCGGATCCAGGTCTTCGCGCAGACAGCCTTCGAGCACGCTGTAGTCGATCCAGCCGTCGGACTTGGTCACGCCCGTGCGCTCGCACATCAACTGGATCGCTTCCGGCGTGTAGCCGCGGCGGCGCATGCCCACCAGGGTCGGCATGCGCGGGTCGTCCCAGCCGTCGACGATCTTTTCTTCCACCAGCTGGCGCAGCTTGCGCTTGCTGGTGACGATGTAGGTCAGATTCAGACGCGAGAATTCAAACTGGTGCGGCACCGGTTGCTGGAAGAAGCCGCCCGCCGACAGGGTTTCCAGCAGCCAATCGTAGAATGGGCGGTGATCCTGGAATTCCAGGGTGCAGACCGAATGGGTGATGTTTTCCAGCGCATCCGAAATCGGGTGCGTGTAGTCATACATCGGGTAGATGCACCAGGCGTCGCCCGTGCGGTGGTGGTGCGCATGGCGGATGCGGTAGATGGCAGGGTCGCGCAAGTTCATGTTCGGCGAGCTCATCGCGTCTTCGCTGACTTTTGCGCGCAGAATGTGCTCGCCATCCTTGAACTGGCCCGCCTTCATGGCGCGGAACAGGGCTAGCGATTCCTCGCGCGGACGGTCGCGGAATGGCGAATTCTTGCCGGCCTGGCCGAAATTGCCGCGGTTGGCGGCCATCTCTTCGGCGCTCTGGCTATCGACATAGGCGTAGCCGGCCGTGATCAGGTATTCAGCCATCGCATATAACTGGTCGAAGTAATCGCTGGCGTAGTGCAGATTGCTGACACCGCCGGCCGCTTCCCAGTCAAAGCCCAGCCATTTCACGCTGTCCATGATGGTGTCGACGTATTCCTGCTCTTCCTTGGCCGGATTGGTGTCGTCGAAGCGCAGATTGCACTGGCCGGCGTAATCACGTGCCAGGCCGAAATTGACGCAGATCGATTTGGCGTGGCCCACGTGCAGATAACCGTTTGGTTCTGGCGGGAAACGCGTGATCACCTGGGGCAGGCCGGGACGCACGTGGGTGCCGGCGGCCAGGTCGGCTTCGATGATGTTACGCAAAAAATTGGGTGCCAGCGCCGGTGCGGCGGCAGCGCTACTATGTTTATCGTTGCTCATTGATCAATGCGGAAGAGTGACAGTAAAGAGCATTTTACCGTACCGCAAGCGTCTTCCCGCTGTCAATTTGCCCTCAAATGTCTTGATTCAGTGTCATCCCAGCGACGCCGCGGCCGTTCTATAGGATAATTCGCCTTTATATCAGCAGAAAATCATCTCCCCGGAGCCTCCCATGGAAAATTTATACAACGTCCTCGGTGTCGCCCCCAATGCCAGCGATGATGAAATCAAGAAAATCTATCGTTCGCTGGCGATGCGTTTTCACCCCGACCGCAACCAGGCTCCCGGCGCCGAGGCGCGCTTCAAGAGCGTGACCAAGGCGTATGAAATCCTGGCCGATCCGGTCAAGCGCGCCGAATATGACCAAAGCGTCAACCACCGCATCATCATCGATGCCGATGCGGAAGCCTATGCCCTGTGGTGCGGGGTGTTCCGCCTGCATGGCACCTCACTGCCGGCCGACTAAGTTCTTTTAGCTGCCGCTGCGGTGGCCCGACATGATTTGAAAAACAACAACGGTGCTTTTTGAGCACTGCGCATCACATTGGAAAGCACAACATGAGAAGAGTACACCCTGAATTCGCGTACCAGTCGCGCGAGCTGGAAGGCCAGATCGAAGGCATTCTGGGCGATCCGCCCAATCGCAAGAACTACAAGAGCATGGTTGACGCGCTGGTGGGCGAATACGCCAGCGGCGGCGGCATCGAAGACGTGAACATGCTGGCTTTCGCGCTGGTCGACCACATCACGTTCAGCGACCCGAAAGGCTTGCTGGCCGAGAGCGAAGACTACGAGTTCGGCGACCCGGCCCGCGTCTTTGCCATGGCCTCCTGCGCTGCGCCGGAAGCGGCGAAAATGTATGCTGCCATCGAAGACAGCTTCCCCGACCTGGCGCGCCAGGCCATCATCACGGCATTCCTGCACAAAAATCCACGCCTGTGGGACGATGACGACCAGTCGCTGGATCAATTGGCCGCCAATGACGATGGCGATGATGAGCACGACGAAGACCAGGCTACCGACGATTTCGCCCAGATGTTTGACCAGGATGGAGATGACCATGGCCGATAATGAAGATAAAAAAAGCAACCTTCCCGCGCTGACGAAACAAGTCACGGAATTGGTGTTGTCCGGTTCGCTGGGCCACGCCGAGCAGGCGTTTGCCGATGCGGCGGACCAGTACGGCGACCTGGCCGTGGTGGAGGTGTTGAGCTCGATTCCGCCGCAAGTGACGGCCTTGCACCTGGCCGGTTTCGACGGCGGCAAGATGTCGCTGGCCACCTTGCTGGTGCCGCCCAAGGCCTGGGCTGACAGCCTGGCCTTCATCGCCGCCACCTGGAGCGACGACCAGATCGAGGATGACCCGGAACGCATCGCCGAAGCGCTGTTCGCCCACATCCACGGCGTGGTGTTTTCTACCGATGACGCCGAGCGCCGCCGCGAATTGCTGCTCGAAGCGTCGGCTACCGACTGGGGCGCCACCGCGTTTGCCATTCTGTTCTCGATGGCGCCCAAGGAAATCCTCGAAGTGGCTGGCGAAATCGTCATCAAGGGACCGTATGTGACGGGCGTGACGTCGTCCGACAACGACATCGTGCCGCTGGCGATCGAACTGGCGCAAGCCAATGAAGACGGCTGGGACCGCTCGCTGTTCGAACTGTTCCCCGATTTCCGCCACAGCGCCGACCTGGCCGACGCCGAATATTCGGACGACCCGGACGAAGAGCCGACGATGTTGCAGCGTAGCACCAAGGAATTGCTGTACCGCCTGCGCAAGCAAGTGCCGAGCACGCGCAGCGCACCGCGCGCCAGCGCCCGCCGCAGCCTGGGCACCGGTATCTTCTCTTGATGAAAGCAGGGAAACACTAATGCTGCCAGCAATTGTTGTAGAGAATCTTCCGCGCCTGATACGCGCCATCAAGCTCTTGCCGACCGATCCGCGTGCCGATGCGGCGCTGAACCTGGCCGACGAGTTGACGGGCATCACGGCCATGGTGGCCGAGAAGTTCACCAATGAACGCACGGCCGACGGCATCCAGAAGGCCTTGTACCTGACGGTGGGCGGCGTTTCGCTGGGCCTGGAACATGCCTTGCATCACGAAGGCGACCAGGCCGCGCTGGACTTTTTGGTCGAACATGGCGCCGAGCATGCTTTCCAGGTGGGCTTTCGCCTGATCAAGGAATTGTCGCAATTGCCCGAAGATGCACTGGTGGGCGAGTATGACCAGGATCCCGTCTACATGGCGCGGCGCCTGCGCGAGCTGTTCATCGATATTTGCCAGGCCGACCCGAACCAGAACTGGGCCGGCTATGAAAAGTATGCGTTGCAGTTGCAGCAGCGCAAGGAAGTGCAAGCCGTGGTGCGCCTGGCCAGCTGGCTGCGCCGCCACCACGACAACGGTCCCGTCAGCGACAGCGACCTGAATGCCGAAGGCGTGATTGCGCTGGCCATCATCTTCGCCATCGAAGGGGGAGGGCGCATCATTGCGCGCACGGGGCAAAAGGAGTTCGAGCGTTTCGTGCGTTCGGTGCGCAAGAACAAGCCCGACTTCGAAGAAGGCTGGGCTGCCTTGCTGGCCAAGGTACCGGCACAGCACCATCCGGTGCTGGAAGACCGGATTGCATCGTATCGCCGCAGCTGCACCGTGGTGCAGAAAATCCGCACGCGGGCCAGCATGAAAAGCCTGTTCGAAGACCTGGAAAACTATGCCGGGTCGGAGCTGGACGCGGATTACTCGTAATTGTTGTTGTCCACCAGGGCCGGCTTTGCCGGCCTTTTTTCTTCTTGCGCCGCTGCTTCAGCCAGCTTCACGAATGCCGTCACCAGCGGCGACGTCTCGTCTTCCCGTAAAGCCAGGAACAGGCTGGTGGTCGCCTGCGGGTCGGCAATCGGGCGGTAGCACACGCCGTCCATGCGGATGCGGTCGAACGAGGCGGGCAGCACGGAAATGCCGCAACCGGCCGCCACCAGACCGATGATGGTCGACGCTTCGCCCGCCTCCTGGGTAATGCGCGGAATAAAACCGGCCGCCCGGCACAGGCGAAAAATCCGTATATAAATCCCCGTTCCCGCATTTTTCGGATACATGACGAACGCTTCGCCGGCCAGGTCGGCCACCGCCACCTCTTTTTGGGCTGCCAGCGGGTGGTGCACGGGCAGCACCAGCAGCAGAGGATCTTGCCGTAGTTCCGTCAGTTGTATGGCGTCAGGAAATGTCGTTTCGGGTGTGCGCACGAAACCCAGGTCCAGGGTGCGGGCGGCGATCGCTTCAAGCTGATGCAGGGTGGCGATCTCGTGCAGGGTCAGGCTGACATGCGGAAACTGCTGGCGGTAGCGGTTGATGACGGTCGCAAAATACGGCGTGAACGGCGTCGAAAAGGTAAAGCCGATGCGTAACTCTCCCGCTTCCCCGCGCTGGGCGCGCTGCGCCGTGATGGCGGCCTGTTCCGACAGCGCCAGGATGCGGCGCGCATCGTCCAGAAATAAACGGCCCGCTTCCGTCAGCCGTACCGAACGTTTATTTCGCTCCAGCAATTGCGCACCCAGTTCCGCTTCCAGCGCCTGGATTTGCTGGCTCAGCGGCGGCTGGCCGATATGCAGGCGCTCGGCCGCACGCGTGAAATGCAACTCTTCGGCGACGGCGACGAAGTAACGCAGGTGGCGCAATTCCATATCCAGTAATCTTTTTTAAGTATGAGTTGGGCCTTAAATATATATTGGACGATATGAGTTGACAATCTTATGATGAAAAATCGCTTTTACCGAACACGGCCATGTCTGATTTATCGCTCGCCCTTGCTGCACCTTCTGCCCCTGCCATCGCCAAGGGTACGCCTGAATTCACGCGCACCAACCGCGCCCTGTTCTTTGGCGGCTTTTCCACGTTTAGCTTGCTGTATTGCATACAGCCGCTGTTTCCCTTGCTGTCGCACCAGTTTCACCTGAGCCCGGCGCAAAGCAGCTGGTCATTATCGGTATCGAGCGGCTTGCTGGCCATCTCGCTGGTGCTGTTCAGCGCCGTGTCGGACCGTATCGGCCGCAAATCGCTGATGGTGTTTTCCATGATCAGCGCCGCCGTGCTGACGGTGCTGTCCGCGTTTGCCCAGGACTTTACACAGTTGCTGGCCATCCGCGCCGTACTGGGTATTGCGCTGGGCGGCATGCCGGCCGTGGCCATGGCCTATCTGGGCGAGGAAATCGATCCGCCATCGCTGGGACTGTCGATGGGCTTGTATATAGCCGGCAGCGCGTTTGGCGGCATGTCCGGCCGCTTGATCGCTGCCGTGCTCAGCGATTTCCTGTCGTGGCGCTGGGCGCTGGCTACCCTGGGCGTGGCCGGCTTGCTGGCCGGTATTGAATTCTGGCGCAGCTTGCCCGCCTCGAAAAACTTTACAGCCAGTACCAAAGGCTGGAATGCCTTGCCGCATGCGGTGCGCCAGCACTTTTCAGACCAGGGCTTGCCCTGGTTATTTATCCTGGCGTTCTTGCTGATGGGCTGTTTTGTCAGCCTGTATAACTACATCGGCTACCGTTTGCTGGCCGCGCCGTTTGGCTTGCGTCAAAGCACGATAGGTTTGCTGGCCTTTTTATATCTGATCGGTATTTTCAGCTCCGTCTGGGCTGGCCGCCTGGTCGATAGGCTGGGCCGGCGCGGCGTGCTGTGGATCATGCTGTCGGTGATGTTGTCCGGCATCTTGTTGACCCTGTTCAATTCGCTGGTGATGATTGTGGCCGGCATGGCGCTGGCCACCTTCGGCTTTTTTGCTACACACTCGATTGCCAGCAGTTGGGTCAGCCGCCGCGCCCGCGCTCCGCAAGCGCTGGCCTCGTCCTTTTACCTGCTGTTCTATTACCTCGGTTCCAGCCTGATCGGTTCGGCCTCCGGCATGATGTGGGGCTTCGATGGCTGGACCGGCGTGATCATCATGCTGGGACTGTGTTTGGGCGGCGGCCTGCTGATCGCCTTGCGGCTGCGCCATTTGCAGCCCTTGGGGGCAAGCGCGGCGGTGGCATAACGCCGATCTTGTAGATTCTCATGCCCTTTGCCGTGTCTGTACCGATCGGGTGGTACTACCGCAAGCGCGCCGGGGAACCTCCAGTGGGCTTGCCTGTCCAACAACAGACAACCCATAGCACAAGGAGGCTTCTCATGATGCAAGTGAGCGAAGTGGCACGGCGCTTTGGCGCCATCGAACAAGCGATAGGCCAGGCGGCAAAAATGTGCGGCAGCGCGCAAGCCATGCCGATGGACTTGAAGGATTGCATGGACCAGCTGGAGCAGCAAAAGAGTGCGGTGCGCCGGGCCATCGATACGCATGATGATGCGCGCATCCGCCAGGCGGTCGATCAACTGGAATCGCTGGGCGACCGCGCCAAGCGGGCCTGTGGCGCGGCCACCCAGCTGACGCCCGAAATGAAGCAGGCGGTGCTGAAGGTGCATGATGAACTATCGGATTTGAAGCATCAGCTGCACTGATTTCACATCTGCCGGAACAGGTGGGCATACAGGGGACTGACCCGCAATTGCGCCGGATGCTGGCGCAGGGTCAGCGATAGCTTGCCCATGTCATCGCGCACGGCAGTGGCGATGGCGCTGGCGTTGACGATGGTGCCGCGGTGGATTTGCCAGAATTGCTGCGGGTCCAGTTGCGGCAAGAGTTCTTTCAGGCTGGTGCGTATCAGCGCCTCGCCATCGTGGCACACCACGTTGATGTATTTGTCCAGCGCTTCGAAATACACCACGTCGGCGACGGGGATCATGCGCACGCTGTTGCCGACTGCCGCCCGTATCATCTGCAAACGCGGCGCAGGCGGCGTCATCGCTTGTAACTGCGTCAGCAAGCGGGCCAGGTTATCGTCTGCTGGCGGGGCGGCCTGCGTGTTGACTGTGCCTGCGTTCAGGCGCTGGCGCAAGCGTTCCACCGTCTTGCCCAAGCGTGCATCGTTGACAGGTTTCAAGACGTAGTCGGCGGCGGCGTGCTCAAAGGCGCTCAAGGCATATTCGTCATAGGCGGTGACGAATACGATGTGCGGGAACGGACGCGTTTCCGGCCATTGCTCGGCCATTTCCTCGGCCGCTTCCAGCCCCGTCTTGCCCGGCATTTTGATGTCGAGAAAGAGTATGTCCGGTAACAGGGCCAAGCCTTGCTGCAGCGCTTCCACGCCATTCGCGCAGGTGGCGACGATTTCCAGCTCTGGCCACAGCCGCCGCAAGGCGTGGGTGAGGGCGGCGGCCAGTATCGGTTCGTCTTCGGCGATCAGGGCGCGGATGGGGCGGGTAGTATGTTCGCTCATGATGGGATGCTCATTGTAGTCGATTGCAGGGGAAGAATCAGGCTGGCGATGACGCCGCCTTGTGGCTGGGCATTCAGTGATAGGCTGGCCGCGTCGCCATGCATGACTTGCAGCCGTTCGCGGATATTCGATACGCCGAGTTGCGTGCCCTTGGTCTGGCCCGGATGGTCTAACCCCAGGCCATCGTCGCGCACCGTCAGGATCAGCCGCGCCCCATCGGTGCTGGCCTCGACTGTGATGTGGCCGCCTTCGATCTTCGGTTCCAGCCCGTGCTGGATAGCGTTTTCCACCAGCGGCTGCAGCAGCATCGGCGGTACTTTTGTCTCGCGCAGGGAGTCGGGCAATTGCAAGGTATAAGCCAGGCGCGCACCCATGCGTATCGCCATCAGGCCCAGGTAAGCATCCATCAGCGCAAACTCCTGGCCCAGGGTGGTGGTGTCGGCGCGCGAGGAACTGAGGGTGGCGCGCAAGTATTGAATCAGCTGCTCGAGCAGCAATTGCGCCTTGTCCGTGTCAAAGCTGATCAAGCCCTGCAGGTTGGCCAGGGTATTGAACAGCATATGTGGTTCGATCTGCGCCTGCAGCAGTTGCAGCTGGGTCTGCATGGCTTGTCGCGCCACCGATTCGGCTCGCGCTTTTTCCTCGGCCGCCGCCGCTTCCAGGCGGGCGATTTTTTCGCGGTTGGCAAAGAACAGCACGGCGCCACCGCCACCGATCAGGGTAAAGGTCAGGGTGCTGATGATTCTGGTGGGTAACAGGCTGGCGATGCTATCGACAGATACGCCAGTCAGCCAGCTGAACAGTTTCAATCCGGCCACTTGCCCCAGCGGTGCGACTACCAGCATCAGGCCGATCATATACCAGAGTTTGTGCTTGCGCTGCTCGTTCAACAAGGTCAGTCGCAGTCCGTTAAACAGCAGATAGATGATGCTGCCGATGCACATCGAGGCGATAAAGTTGAGTTTGATGTCACTGCCCGGATCAAGACCGTAAGTGATCACGATGGTAAAGATAATGCTGATGACCAGCGCATAGCGGACGCCGTACAGCATTTGATACCAGCGCGTTTTTTTCTTGTGGGTAGCAGGCAGAGCGGAATGCATGGTGCAACCTTTAATTGACGATATGGCTATCCTCGGCCGTCCTGCTCACGCGGTCAAGCCTGTTGCGACGAAACCGGCTGTGCGCGGCGCGAATCGTGGTGGCATGGCGGGATGGCTGCGAGCTGGACTTTACTTTTATCTGCGCCGGCGCGATAGTCTGGTTTTCGACACATACCTGACTGGTGGAATCCCATGTGGCCTTATCCACGCACCCTGGCGCACCGCGGCGGCGGCACGCTGGCACCTGAAAACACGCTCGCCGCCTTGCGCTGCGGCCTGGCCTATGGCTACCGCGCCGTGGAATTCGACGTCATGCTGGCGCGCGATGGTCTGCCCGTCGTGGTGCATGACCCGGAGCTGGGCCGCACCGTGGCCGGTACTGGCCATATCAACGATTACACGGCGGCGCAACTGGGCAAGATGGAAGCGGGCGCCTGGTTCGGCCCCCAGTTTGTCGGCGAAGGCGTGCCGACCTTCGAGGCTGTGGTGGCCTACTGCAAGGCGCAGCGCATCTGGATGAATATCGAGATCAAGCCAGCGCCCGGTTTTGAGGTACAGACGGGAGCCATGGTGGCGGGCGCCACGCGTGACTATTTTGCGGCCGAGATTGCTGCCGGAGCACTCTTGCCCTTGCTATCGTCGTTCAGCATCGAAGCTTTACAGGCGGCCCGCCAGGCCGCGCCCGAACTGGCGCGTGGCTGGCTGGTGGAAGAGATTCCTGATGATTGGGTGCAACAGGCGAGGGAACTGGGCGTGGTCGCCCTGCATTGCAACCACAAGCTACTGACGCCGGCCTTGGCACAGGCGGTCAAGGCCGAAGGATTGGGCTTGTTCTGCTACACCGTCAACACGCCCGAACGGGCCAGCGAATTGCTGGCCTGGGGCGTGGACGGCTTTTGTACGGATCGTATTGATCTGATTAAAACGTCACTCGCAACCCCACCGTCAAGTTACGCCCAGTCAACGGCGCCGCGTTCTTGATAAACGAGGTGTTGCTGAACGCCAGCTGATTCGTCAGGTTGTTGGCCTTGATGTAGAACTGGGCAGGCGTGGTGCCGATGCGGGTATCGTAGTTGGCGCTCAGGTTCAGCATATTGTAGCCCGGCGTTTCCGTCTCGAAGGCCGCCACCTTGTCTTGCTTGTTGACCCTGTAGAACTCGGCCAAGCCGCTCCATGCCTGCCAGTTGGCATCGAACCGCACGCCAAAACGCTGCGCCGGAATGCGCGGCAGATTATTGTTACCCGCGCCGCCACCATCGGCCAGTCTGGCCCTTACGGTGTCGCCGAACAGGCTGGCGCCGAACATCGGGTTGATCTGCTGGCGGATTTGCCCTTCGAAGCCGGTAAACGTGGCGTCGCGCTGGGTGTACTGGATCAGCTGGAAACCTTCATGGCTATCCAGGGTCGAGCCAAAGATGTAGTTGTCGATCTTGTTGCGGTAAGCGCTGGCCGAGAAGGTGGTGGCGCCCGCGTATTTGCGCAAAGTCAAGTCGATATTGTTCGACGTTTCCTTGTTCAAGTCCTGGTTGCCCAGTTCATAGGTTGCCGTGGCCATGTGCACGCCGTGCGCATACAGTTCTTCGGCGCTGGGCAGGCGGTGCGTGCGCGACAGGGTGGAACCCAGCGAATACTGCGGCGCGAATTTCCACACGGCGCCCAGCGAGACCGAGGTGCCCTTGGCGCTGCGGTCTTGCAGAGTGGGACTATCGACGGCGATGTCTTGCCACTCGTGGCGCAGGCCCGCTTCGAAACGCCATTGGTCCAGCTTGTATTCCTCGATCAGGAAAGCGGCGTGTTTTTTTGTGATGGTCGGCGCCACATACGCTTCTTCGCCGAGGGCAGAGAAATCGCGTTTCGATGTTTGCAATCCCACCACGCCGCGCCAGCCCAAGACTGGATGGTGTTCCATTTCCAGCCGCGCATCGTGCGCCTTGTTCTTGAAGGTGGTGGCCACTTCCGTGCCTTCGATTTCATCATGCTGGTAATCGGTGAACGAAGCGCGCAGGCGCAGCTTGGCAAAGCCGGGCACGGGATCGCGCAATTCGCCGCGCACATCCCAGCGCTGGCTTTTCAGCTTGACGTAGGGCACGTCGCCGCTTTCGTCGTGATCGTGCTCCTCTTCATCGCCATGATTGTGGCCTTCGTGGCTTTCATGGCCGCCGCAATGCAGATGCGTGCCGTGCGGATGGCAGCTTTCAAATTCGTGGTTGTGGCCAGGCAAGCCATATTCGGCGTGCTGGCTGGTAAAAGCCAGGCCCAGGAAACCGCGCTCACCCACCCACGATACACCGACGCTGCCTGTGTCTGTCCGGTTATAGCTGCCGGGCACGGTGGAGCCGCCTTCCCAGTCGCTGCCGACCTTGTAGGCGCTGGCGTTGCGTTTTACGCCTTCCGCGTGTACGGCGATATTGCCCGAGCCGCCGGTGACTTCAAACGCGCCCGCTTTTTCGCGCGCAGCCGAATTGGCGCGCACTTCCGCACTGCCTTCATAGCCCTTGACCGGCACGCGGGTGGGGATTTTCTTGTCGATCACATTGACCACGCCACCGACGGCGCCACCGCCATAGGCCAGCGCCGAGGGGCCGCGCAGCACTTCGATCTGTTCCGACAGCATCGGTTCCGCCGCCACCGCATGGTCGGGGCTGATGGTCGAGGCGTCCTGCACTTCGGCGCCATCCGACAGGATTTTCACGCGTGGGCCATCCATGCCGCGGATGATGGGGCGGCTGGCGCCGGCGCCGAAATGGCTGGAGGTAATGCCGGGCTGGCCGGCCAGGGTTTCACCCAAGGTTGCTTCGCGTGCACGTACCAGTGCTTCGCCTTCGAGCACGGTCACTGGCGTACTCATGTCATCGCTGCCCAAGGCCAGGGCGCTGGCCGAGACGGTCACGGCGGGCAGGGCAGGAGCTTGTTGCGCCCATACGCTGGCGGGAGCAGCAAAGGCGAGCGTCAGGGCCAGGGCGAGCGGGGTAGGTCGGTGCAGGTGCTTGGTAACGGTCATGGGGCTGGGATTCCTTTATCTATAACGGTGTTTTCAAGTAATGGCTGGCGTTTCAGAAAATATCGGGCGTGCCATAAAATGATAATGATAACGCATTATCATTACTGGGTGGTGAATTTTGCATGCAGTAAAGATAAAGAGTCGCCGACGTGGTGCTGAAGTAGAGGGGGTGGATGGTGTATTCTGTGGGCTATGGAACGCACAACACGTCAAAAAACCGCTATACAAGCCGCCATCGAGTCGGCACAACGCCCCTTGTCGGCGCAAGAGATACTCGAACAGGCCAGTCTGCAAGTGACGCAGCTGGGCATCGCTACCGTCTATCGCAACCTGAAATCGCTGGTGCTGGAAGACAAGGTGCAAGTGGTGACCTTGCCCGGTGAAAACCCGCGTTATGAATCGAACGCGGTGGCCAATCACCATCATCATCATTTCCAGTGCACCCAGTGCCAGCGCGTGTTCGACGTGCATGATTGCCCTGGCGACTTGAAACGGATGGCGCCGCAAGGTTTTGTGGTCGAGCACCACGAGCTGACCTTGTATGGCCGCTGTGCCGACTGCAATACCGGCGCCAGTGCCGTGCTTGCGACAGCGGCGGCACCGCACGAGTGCAGCCACGCCGACCCTGCCTGACGGCCTGCATCCTTGCCTGTCCCTTAATTCCGGGCACCCATATCACGTATAATCAAGCCTTTAAAGCTGCCGCCACCTTTTGCCAATAAAACATGAAATCATCTGAAATCCGCGACAAGTTCCTCAAATTTTTCGAGTCCAAGGGCCATTCCATCGTCCGCTCCAGCTCCCTGGTGCCAGGCAATGATCCGACCTTGCTGTTGACGAACAGCGGCATGGTGCAATTCAAGGACGTGTTTACGGGCACCGACAGCCGTCCGTACACGCGCGCCACTTCCGTGCAGCGCTGCGTGCGCGCCGGCGGCAAGCACAACGACCTGGAAAACGTCGGCTACACGGCGCGCCACCACACTTTCTTTGAAATGCTGGGCAACTTCAGCTTCGGCGACTATTTCAAGCGCGATGCGATTCATTACGCCTGGGAACTGCTGACCAAGGTATACGGCTTGCCCGCCGATAAGCTGACCGTCACCGTGTATATCGAAGATGACGAAGCGTATGACATCTGGGCCAAGGAAATCGGCGTACCAACCGAACGCATCATCCGCATTGGCGATAACAAGGGTGCGCGCTACGCCTCGGACAATTTTTGGCAAATGGCTGACACGGGCCCATGCGGTCCTTGCACGGAAATCTTCTACGACCACGGCGCCGACATTCCAGGCGGCCCACCGGGCTCGCCTGACGAAGACGGCGACCGTTTCATTGAAATCTGGAATCTGGTGTTCATGCAATTCAACCGCGACGAAGCGGGCGTGATGCACAAGCTGCCCAAGCCTTGCGTCGACACCGGCATGGGCATGGAGCGCCTGGCGGCCGTGCTGCAGCACGTACATTCGAACTATGAAATCGACCTGTTCCAGCATTTGATCAAGGCTGCTGCGCGCGAAACGGGCGCCACGGACCTGGAAAACAAGTCGCTGCGCGTGATCGCCGACCATATCCGTTCGGCTGCCTTCATGATCGTCGATGGTGTCATTCCTGGCAGCGAAGGCCGCGCCTACGTCTTGCGCCGCATCATCCGCCGCGCACTGCGCCACGGCCACAAGCTGGGCCAGACCAAGCCTTTCTTCTACAAGCTGGTGGCCGACCTGGCCATCGAAATGGGCGGCGCTTACCCAGAGCTGGAAGAAGCGAAACACAATGTGGCGCAAATGCTGAAAGCCGAAGAAGAGCGTTTCGGTGAAACCCTGGAAACCGGCATGAAAGTGCTGGAAGCGCAATTGGCCAAGGATGGCTCGGGCATCGATGGCGCCACCGCCTTCACCCTGTACGAAACCTATGGCTTCCCGCCAGACTTGACGGCCGACATTTGCCGCGAACGCGACATCACGTTTGACCAGGCCGGTTACGATGCTGCCCTGAAAGAAAGCCAGGAACTGTCGCGCAAGGGCGGCAAGACGCATAAAGACAGCAAGGTGGAATACGCAGGCGAGAAAAACAAATTCGTCGGCTACGATCAACTGAGCTTCAACAGCAAAGTGGTGGCCCTGTACGCCGCCGGTACGCCAGTTCAGGAACTGAAAGCGGGCGACGCCGGCATCGTGGTGCTGGACACCACGCCGTTCTACGCGGAATCGGGCGGCCAGGTGGGCGACCAGGGTGTGATTTCGTCCGGCGCGGGCGTGTTTACCGTCAGCGACACCCTGAAAATCCAGGCCGACGTGTTTGGCCACCACGGCGTGCTGGCTAGCGGTAGCCTGAAAGTGGGCGATGCCGTGGCCGCTGAAGTGGACCAGGCCAAGCGTGGCCGCACCATCCGCAACCACTCGGCCACACACTTGATGCACAAGGCCTTGCGCGAAGTGCTGGGTAGCCATGTGGCGCAAAAAGGCTCGCTGGTCGATCCCGATAAAACCCGTTTCGACTTTAGCCACAATGCGCCGATGACGGTCGATCAGATCGCTGCCGTGGAGACCATCGTCAATAAAGAGATCCTGGAAAACCACGCAACGCAATCGCACCACATGTCGTTCGATGACGCCGTCAAGCATGGCGCGATGGCCCTGTTCGGCGAGAAATACGGCGATGAAGTGCGCGTACTCGACATCGGCAGCTCGAAAGAGCTGTGCGGCGGCGTCCACGTGCAGCGCACGGGCGATATTGGCCTGTTCAAGATCATCGCTGAAAGCGGCGTTGCCGCCGGCATCCGCCGCGTGGAAGCCGTGACGGGTGAAGGCGCGCTGGCGCTGGTGCAAACCATCAACCGCCGCCTGCTCGACGCCGCCAACGCCTTGAAAACGCCGCCGGAAGAGCTGACTGCCCGCATCGGCCAGGTGCAAGACCACGTCAAGGCGCTGGAGAAAGAACTGGCCGCGCTGAAATCGAAACTGGCGTCTGGCCAGGGCGATGAGCTGGTCACGCAAGCGGTCGATGTGAACGGTATCAAGGTGCTCGCCGCCACCCTGGACGGCGCCGATGTAGCCCGTTTGCGCGAAACCATGGACAAGCTGAAAGACAAGCTGAAAACGGCTGCCATCGTGCTGGCCAGCGTCAATGACGGCAAGGTCAGCCTGATCGCCGGCGTGACGGCAGACGCCACTTCCAGGGTCAAGGCAGGCGAGCTGGTGAACTTCGTTGCACAACAAGTGGGCGGAAAAGGCGGCGGACGCCCTGATATGGCGCAAGCTGGTGGCACTGATCCGAGCGGTTTGTCAACTGCCCTGGCAGGTGTCCCTGCCTGGGTTGCTGAACGCGCAAAATAAGGCTATCTACGTTGAAAGCCAGCAGGCATGCGGGGTTGAGTCCCCGCTGCTCTGTCAGAGGGGCCCGCAAACCAGGTTTGCGGGCCCTTATTTTATTTGTCCTCTCGTTGTGACCCCACAACAGCTGTTGAACTATTTTGGTGCAGCGCGTCATGGGCCGCTAATTGGAGTACTATGTCGAAAATCAGTACAACAAAACAATGGTGGGATATTGATGAGCGACACACTACTTGATAACGAGATTATGGAATTTCATAAAGAACTCGATGCGCGGGGCTTGAATTGCCCTTTGCCGATTCTGAAAGCAAAAAAAGCATTGGCAGAGCTGCAAAGCGGTGAAGTGCTGCGCATCATGGCAACCGATCCCGGTTCCGTGCGCGACTTCCAGGCCTTTGCCAAACAAACCGGCAATGCGCTGCTGTCGCATGTGCAAACGGGTACGGAGTTTGTTTTCTTGATGCAACGCAAGTAAATCTGATGGGCCGGGGCCGTCGCAGAACGGCCTGGCCAGCATAGCTGTACCCCTTTGCTGCTACGCTTTTGCTGCCCTGCAGCGTCCTCGTTTCTTCCCTGGAAATCCGTGCAACATTCTGGTTTAGATGGATTGCTCTAACAAAAAATCGCACGATCGTGCTTAAATTCGGTTCAAGATTCAAATTTCTCTTATAATCGAAGTCACAATCAGCACTTGATCCGTCATTTTTATAATTTCCCAAAGGCATAGCTATGAAAGTCTTGGTACCCGTCAAACGCGTGGTCGACTATAACGTCAAAGTACGCGTCAAGAGTGACGGCACTGGCGTCGATACCGCCAACGTCAAAATGTCGATGAATCCTTTCGATGAAATCGCGCTGGAAGAAGCCACGCGTCTGAAAGAAGCCGGCAAGGTGACTGAAGTGGTCGCCATCTCCTGCGGCGTGACCCAATGCCAGGAAACCCTGCGCACCGCGATGGCCATCGGCGCCGACCGCGGCATCCTGGTGGAAACGACGACCGAACTGGAACCGCTGGCCGTGGCCAAGCTGGTAAAGGCGCTGGCCGATAAAGAGCAGCCACAACTGATTATCCTGGGCAAGCAAGCTATCGACGACGACAGCAACCAGACCGGCCAGATGCTGGCGGCGCTGCTCGGTTGGCCGCAAGCCACCTTCGCCTCGAAAGTCGTGCTGGAAGACGGTAAAGTGACCGTGACCCGCGAAGTCGATGGCGGCCTGGAAACCCTGGCGTTGACCTTGCCAGCAATCATCACCACCGACCTGCGCCTGAACGAGCCACGTTATGTGACTTTGCCGAACATCATGAAGGCCAAGAAAAAGCCGCTCGATATCACCAAGCCGGAAGACCTGGGCGTCGATGTCACGCCACGCCTGAAAACGGTGAAAGTTGCCGAACCAGCCAAGCGCTCGGCCGGTATCAAGGTGCCAGACGTGGCCACGCTGGTCGCCAAGCTGCGTACCGAAGCCAAAGTCATCTAAGCGCGGCCTCGCCGTCTATCCAGAATATTTACAGGACATATCATGGTCGCATTAGTTATTGCTGAACACGACAACGCTAGCTTAAAAGGCAGCACCCTCAACACCGTGACCGCGGCTGCCCAGTGCGGCGGCGACGTGCACGTACTCGTCGCTGGCTCGAACGCTTCTGCTGCCGCTGCAGCCGCTGCGCAAATCGCCGGCGTTGCCAAAGTCATCGTGGCCGACGCGCCGCACTTCGCTGACGGCCTGGCTGAAAACGTGGCCGAACAAGTGCTGGCGATTGCCGGCAACTATAGCCACATCCTGGCGCCAGCCACAGCTTACGGCAAAAACATCTTGCCACGCGTGGCCGCCAAGCTGGACGTAGCGCAAATCTCGGAAATCACCAAGGTCGATAGCCCGGATACCTTCGAGCGTCCTATTTACGCCGGTAACGCAATTGCTACCGTGCAATCGGGCGACAAGATCAAGGTCATCACCGTGCGTACCACCGGTTTCGACGCGGCTGCCGCCACCGGCGGTTCGGCTGCCACCGAGACCATCGCTGCCGTGGCCGATATCGGCAAATCGGCTTTCGTGGGCCGCGAAGTAGCCAAGTCCGACCGTCCTGAGCTGACCGCCGCGAAAATCATCGTGTCCGGTGGCCGTGGCCTGGGTTCGGCTGAAAACTTCCAGATCCTCGAACCGCTGGCCGACAAGCTGGGCGCCGCCATGGGTGCTTCGCGCGCTGCGGTCGATGCCGGCTTCGTGCCGAATGACTGGCAAGTAGGCCAGACCGGCAAGATCGTTGCGCCATCGCTGTACATCGCCGTCGGTATCTCGGGCGCGATCCAGCATCTGGCCGGGATGAAAGATTCGAAAACCATCGTGGCGATCAATAAAGATCCGGAAGCGCCGATCTTTGCCGTGGCGGACTACGGCATCGTGGGCGATCTGTTCGAGATCGTGCCGCAACTGGTCAAAGAATTGGGCTAAGAGCAGGGTTAATTTAAGTCACTTCGGGTTTTGTTTATTACAAAGCCACGCCGGCCCGCCCTCCACGGCGAGCCGCGCGTGGCTTTTTTCTTGGAGGAAATAAGATGAGCTATCAAGCCCCGCTGAAAGATATGTTGTTCGTCATGAACGAACTGGCCGGCCTGGCCGAAATCCATACGCTACCTGGCTGCGAAGACGCGACACCGGACACGGCCGAGGCCGTGCTGGAAGAAAACGCCAAATTCTGCGGCGGCGTGGTCGCTCCCTTGAATGGCCCCAGCGACAAGGAGCCGAGCTTCTGGCACGACGGTGAAGTGACGACCTCGAAAGGTTTTAAAGAAGCTTTCAAGGCGTACGGCGAAGCGGGCTGGCAGGGCGTGCAGCACCCGACCGAGTTCGGTGGCCAGGGCTTGCCCAAACTGTTGGCCACGCCCTGCATCGAAATGCTCAACTCGGCCAGCATCTCGTTTGCGCTGGTGGCCCTGCTGTCGGATGGCGCCATCGAAGCGTTGCTGACGGCGGGCAGCGATGCACAAAAAACCACTTACCTGGAAAACCTGGTGTCGGGCAAGTGGACGGGCACCATGAACTTGACGGAGCCGCAAGCGGGTTCCGATCTGGCCGCCGTGCGCACGCGCGCCGTGCCGCAGGAAGATGGCACGTATAAAGTGTTCGGCACCAAGATTTTCATTACCTATGGCGAGCACGACATGGCCGAGAATATCGTCCACCTGGTGCTGGCCCGCACGCCGGACGCCCCGGCTGGCGTGAAAGGCATTTCCCTGTTCATCGTGCCAAAATTCCTCGTCAATGCGGATGGCAGCCTGGGCGCGCGTAACGATGCGCACTGCGTCTCGATCGAACACAAGCTGGGCATCAAGGCCAGCCCGACGGCGGTCTTGCAATTCGGCGACCACGGCGGCGCCATCGGCACCCTGGTGGGCGAAGAAAACCGTGGCCTGGAATACATGTTCATCATGATGAATGCAGCCCGCTTTGGCGTCGGCCTGCAAGGCATCGGCCTGGCTGAGTGCGCATATCAGCAAGCGGTCACTTTCGCCAAGGACCGCGTGCAATCGCGCGACCTGGCCGGCTCGCCCGGTCCGGTTTCCATCATTCACCACCCGGACGTGCGCCGTTTGTTGATGTCCATGCGCTCGCAAACCGAGGCGGCGCGCGCGCTGGCCTATGTGGGCGCGGCCATCAGCGACGTTGCCCATCACCATCCGGACGCGGATGTGCGTGCGGAAAGCCTGGCCACCTATGAATACCTGGTGCCGATTATCAAAGGCTGGTCGACGGAAATGTCGCAAGACGTGGCCCGCGACGGCGTGCAAGTACATGGCGGCATGGGTTTTATCGAAGAAACAGGCGCCGCCCAGCATTACCGCGATGCCAAGATCCTCACCATCTACGAAGGCACGACGGCCATCCAGGCCAATGACCTGGTCGGCCGCAAGACGGTGCGTGATGGCGGTGCGGTAGCCAAGGCCATCATCGCCCAGGTGCGCGCCACGGAAGCCCAACTGGGCGAACTGACGGGCGCCGACTTCCAGGCCATGCAGCGCCATCTGGCCGAAGGCAGCGCCGCACTGGAAGCTGTCGTCGAGTATGTGCTGGCGAACGTCAAGACCGATATCAAGGCGGTGTTTGCCGGCAGCGTGCCGTATCTGAAATTGGCGGGCATCGTGCTGGGCGGCTGGCAAATGGCGCGCGCGGCCATCGTGGCGCAGCAAAAGCTGGGCGAGGGTAGTGGTGACGCCGCGTTCTACAAGGCCAAGATAGGCACGGCGCGTTTCTTTGCCGACCATATTCTGTCGCAGGCACCGGGCTTGCGGGCCACTATTATTGAGGGCAGTGCCGGCGTGATGGCGCTGGATGAAGAGCAGTTTTAAGGGTTTTAAATCTTAAATCTTAAACCAGCGGGCCCGAGGCGCGGGCCTGAGAAAATGCCGATGGCGGCGTTGCAGCTTCCTTGCCGTACATGCGTACTGTCTGCGTCGCTGCGCCTTGCCCTCCCCGCTAGGCCCGAGTGCCTTGGTTCAGGACTCGGGCCTGTTGTTGCTGTGCTGATTTTTATCGACGGGCAATTCCGTTGCCTGAGTTGCGCACCAAGTCACCAGCTGCCAGTCCAGGGTCCTGGTCAAAATTGAAATCAGCCTTGGCGCCGGTTTCATATTGCACGGTGACGGTCCACACCTTGGCGTTTTTGTAGTGGCCTTCGACTTGCTTGCCAGCATAAGCGCCGCCCGCTGCGCCAGCCAGGGTGGCCAGGTCGCGGCCGGTGCCGCCACCGACCTGACGTCCCAGCAGGGCGCCGGCCACGCCGCCGCCTATCAGGCCCAGCGCGCCGCCTTCACCTGCTTTTTCGCTCACATTGACTGCCAGCACCTTGCCGCAATCGGCGCAGATCTGGTGTTGGGCTTGTGGTGGCTGATATTGCGTCGAGCCGCCGGCCAGCGCCGCTTTTTGCGCAGCCTTGGCGTTGATGATGGCCTGGTCGTATTCGCTCTTGGCGTCGCGCAGGCATTGCAAGCGCGTTTTCGAGGTGGTCTCTTCGGCGCACAACTTTTTGTCATCTGCATAGCGCGTATTGGCCTGCTTGGTATCGTAGGTATATTGCGCCTTGGGTGACAGGTTTTGCGCAGTGGCCAGGCCACTGAACAGGGTGGCGATGGCGGCTACTAAAATTAAGGGGCGACGAATCATGATCTTCTCCATTAAGAAACACCAGCAAGGCTGGTCTTGAAATCAGTATAGAGGAAAAGCATAATTGCTTGCCAACACCGCTGTGCGTGCGGTGTGGCGGTAAAAATCAACCGTAGGCGCCACCCGTGTAGAGTAAATCGAACAGGCGCGCCATGGTGGCGATCAGCACGCCTGCGCCTAGCATCAGGGTAGCGACCAGCGCCACGGCCAGAGGCCAGCCCGTATCGGAGTGCTGGCCTGATATGGCGTTGTACTGGGCATCCCATTTTTCATCGGACATCAGGCCCAGCACCAGTGCTTCCAGGAAGCCGATTAGCGCAGAGGTAATCAGGGGCAGGATCTGATAAAACCAGTCGGCATCCGGAAAAATCAGCCGCAAGGCCAGGCTGGCGGGCAGGGCGGCCAGATGCAGCCAGCCCCAGCGATCCTTGCCGCCATGTAAATAGAAGCGGTGCAGGCCAAGAGTGCCGACCAGAAACGCCAGCAGGGTCGTGAAAGCCTTGTTCTTGTGTACGGATTGCGTCATGGTTGTACTGCTCATGAGAACTCCAAGATTGCTTATCGGTAAAGATTATCAGTATGGTGCATAGACTGCGTGAGGCATAGCATTTTTATGTAGCGTAAATAGTATTAAACAGCATGCGAAATATGGATAAAATGCACGGTTTATGGCCGTGCAAGCCTGATAAACGCAGACGGGTATTGCGTCTTTGGCGATGTCTGGTCATAATGTTTGATTAGCCCAAATTACACGCCCGTCATCATAACGCTTGCTGCCTGGCGGTAAAGCGCGCTATAATTTGCGGCTTTTTCCGCCTCAGCACACTTTTTGGAAATATTATGGTCGTTATTCGTTTAGCTCGTGGAGGCGCCAAGAAGCGCCCGTTCTTCAACATCGTCGCTACTGATTCGCGCAATCGCCGCGATGGTCGCTTCATTGAGCGTATCGGTTTTTACAACCCGATGGCGCAAGGTGGCGAAGTTCCACTGCGTATCACCGCAGACCGTCTGGCCTACTGGCAAGGCGTTGGCGCACAATTGTCGCCAACCGTTGCTCGTCTGGTTGCCAGCAACGGCAAAGCAGCAGCTTAATTTCAGATCACTGGTTTGACGGTCAAGACTGCATCCGGGGTGAAAGTCCCCGATGACCTGGTACAGGTAGGCTATGTCTCCGGTGCCTATGGCATTGCTGGCGGGGTCAGGATCACTCCTTTCTCCGACGACGCGGATGCATTATTAAGCGTTAAAACCTGGTGGCTTGATAAACCGACCTTGCATGACGTCAATGTCAGGCAGGCGAAGTTGCACGGCGGCGACGTCGTGGCCCAGCTGGTGGGTGTGGTAGGGCGGGATGCCGCAGAAGCGCTGAAAGGCGTGGCTGTAAAAATTCCGCGTAGCCATTTCCCTACGCTGGATGCCGATGAGTTTTATTGGTCCGATCTGATCGGACTGACAGTTGAGAATTTACAAGGCGAGTGCCTCGGTGTAGTGAGCGACATGATGAGCAATGGTCCGCAATCGATATTGCGTATCGCTCCGGTCGGGAACCCCGATGACACTGCCGAGAAGGCGCCTGAGCGCCTGATCCCGTTTGTCGGCCAGTTTGTCATTAACGTTGACAAGGCCGCCAAGAAGATCACGGTCGACTGGGGTCTCGATTATTAAGCCGATTGCGCTAACTTTGCGCCGAGCAATGTTTTTTGGGATGGGAGTGAGCGATGCAGTTTGATGTCGTCACCCTGTTCCCGGAAATGTTTGCCGCGCTGACGCAGTCGGGTGTTACCCGGCGTGCCTTCGAGCAAAAGAAATGTGGCTTGTCCCTGTGGAATCCTCGTGACTTCACGACCGACAATCACCGTACCGTGGATGATCGCCCGTATGGCGGCGGCCCCGGCATGGTGATGATGGCCCGCCCGCTCGAAGCGACGATCAATGCCGCCAAGCAACGCCAGACGGAACTTGGCCTGGCTGCGCCGCGCGTGGTGTTCATGTCGCCGCAAGGCCGTTCGCTGACGCATGAACGTGTGACGCAGCTAAAAGCCGAGCCTGGCCTGGTGATACTGTGTGGCCGTTATGAAGCGGTCGATCAGCGTTTGCTCGACCGTTGTGTCGATGAGGAAATCAGCGTCGGCGACTTCGTGTTGTCGGGCGGCGAATTGCCTGCCATGGCCTTGATGGATGCGGTGATCCGCTTGTTGCCCGGTGTCTTGAATACCGAGGCGTCGGCGATCGAAGACAGCTTTGTCAATGGCTTGCTCGATTCGCCCCATTACACGCGGCCGGAAACGTATGAAGGCGTGGCTGTGCCCTCCGTCTTAATGGGTGGCAACCATGCCGAGATAGGCAAATGGCGCCGCCAGCGCATGCTGGAAGCGACCGCGAAAAAGCGCCCCGACCTGCTGGTTGCTGCGCGCAGCGGCGGCTTGCTGAGCAAGGCCGACGAACAATTTTTGGCCAGCCTGTAAGTTTTCTTCGGAAGGCAAGCGGGGTGGTTGTAGTGCGGGCATGTTGCCCAAATGTGTAGTACCCATCCTCTACCGGGCGGATAGTGCGCTATCCACAGTGCGCCGGCATGATGGTTTTCGGAGTTATAAAATGGACTTGATTCAACAATTAGAGCAGGAAGAAATTGCTCGTCTGGGTAAAACCATTCCTGAATTCGCACCTGGCGATACCGTTATCGTCAACGTCAACGTAGTCGAAGGCACCCGCAAGCGCGCCCAGGCATACGAAGGCGTCGTTATCTCGCGTCGTAACCGCGGCCTGAACTCGAACTTCATCGTTCGTAAGATCTCGTCGGGCGAAGGCGTTGAGCGTACGTTCCAACTGTACTCGCCGCTGATCGCTTCGATCGAAGTGAAACGCCGTGGTGATGTTCGCCGCGCCAAGCTGTACTACCTGCGTGAGCGTTCGGGCAAATCGGCTCGTATCAAAGAAAAACTGCCAAATCGTCGCGTTGCGGCGAAAGCAAGCGCGTAATTCAGCGTCTGCGTTGTAAAAAAAGGGGGTACCATCGGTACCCCTTTTTTTATTTCGGCGCAGAATGGATGCCCAGGAGGGACTGTATGACGACACTTGCATTTGATCCACAACAATTGGCCATCGATGCGATCGCTGGCGAAGCGGCGCTCGATGTGGCGCGCATGGCGCCGGACTGGCTGCGTGAGCGCCTGGCCACACCACCTGCCTGGCAGGCAGAGCTGCCCGAGGCGGCGTTTTCTCCACGCGCTGAGCCGGTCCTGGCCGCCGTGCTGATTCCACTAGTGCAGCGCCCGCACGGCTTGAGCGTGCTGCTGACCATGCGCACCGATCATTTGAGCAGCCATGCGGGCCAGATCAGCTTTCCCGGTGGCCGTAGTGAACTCTACGATGTGAACCCAGTGGCCACCGCCCTGCGCGAAACGGAAGAAGAAGTGGGTCTGGCGCGCGAGCATATCGAAGTACTGGGCTGCCTGCCCGATTACATGACCGGTACCGGTTACCGGGTCACGCCGGTGGTAGGCCTGGTCACGCCGCCGTTCAGCTTGCGTGCCGATCCGTCCGAGGTGGCGGAAATCTTCGAGGTGCCGCTGGCCTTCCTGATGGATGGGGCGCATCATCAGCGTTTGTCGGTGGAATTGGCGGGCGGGCGCCGTTCGTTTTATGCCATGCCGTATGAGCGGTTTTTTATCTGGGGCGCCACGGCAGGCATGCTGCGCAACCTGTTTCACCTGTTGCGGGCTTGAGCGCGATTAAAAAATTGCGCTGAAAATCCGTGCTGCACGTAATAAGTTTGATTCCAGCACGGCACTGCGCTATCGTAGCGGGCATTGCGGTATTGCTGAAAAAGACAAAAGGACGTTTGATGACATTTCTCTCCATACTTTGCGCATTGCTGATCGAGCAGCTCAAACCTTTGCGCGCGGATAATCCGATCTACGCCGAGATCAAGAGCCTGGCGATGCGCATGGAGACCTGGTTCAATGCCGGCCACGCCAGCCATGGCCGCATGGGCTGGTTTTTGATGCTGGCCATGCTGATGGTGCCGACGGCCGCCATCTATTGGGTCTTGTCGTACTACAAGCTGACCTTCGTGGCCTTCGCCTGGAATATCCTGATCGTCTACCTGACGCTGGGTTTCCGGCACTACAGCCATTATTTCACGTCGATCCAGCTGGCCCTGAGCGCAGGCGACGAGGCTGCCGCGCGCACCTTGCTGGCCGAGTGGACCAAGCAAGATACGGTGGGCATGGAAGTGAGTGAAATTTCGCGCATCGCCGTTGAAAAAGCTTTGATCACCACCCATCGCAATGTGTTTGGCGTCTTCTTCTGGTTTTTGATGCCGATCGGTCCGGCCGGCGCCGTGATGTACCGCGTGGCAGAATACCTGGCGCGTGCCTGGAATGAGCCGGAACACATGCGCAATGAGGCATTTGGCCAGTTTGCCGAACGCGCTTTTTACTGGATCGACTGGATCCCCGTGCGCCTGACGGCCGTGGCCTTTGCGGTGGTCGGCAATTTTGAAGATGCGATCTACGCCTGGCGCAATTTTGCCCACCGCTGGCAGAATGAGGCGATCGGCATCATCCTGACGGCAGGCGGCGGCGCCATGGGCGTGCGCCTGGGTACGCCTGCGGAAACGGCGGCCCGCGTACTGGTCACGCCGGACATGGCGGTCGATGACAGCGATAGCGAAAGCGACATCCTGCCTGGCGAAGAACCTGGTGCGCGAGCATTGCAGAGCACGGTTGGCCTGGTCTGGCGCGCCTTGCTGCTGTGGATGCTGTTACTGCTGCTGATGTCAGGCGCTGTCTGGCTCGGTTGACGACATTCGCCGTGCAGCGCCGTTTCATGCGCATTGCAGGGTGAACAGAGGTAAAATGAGGGGCTGGTGCGCAGTGCGCACCAGCCCCTGTCTTTTATGTGCGTTCATATCTGCTTACATCTGCACTTCAGATCGGGCTAGAACCCAGGTCTTCTATAAGATATAATACTGGCTGAGCGATGCAAGTACAGCACAAGGTAGTTGCAGACGTAGCAAGCGTAGTTGATGTAATTTAAATGCCGCAACTGAAATACAGCAATTGAAATACCAGCCCGGCTTCGCTGCCGGGGCCATTCACGCAATCCAGTCCCGACAAGCCACATGGCCGAGTTATCTCAAAACAACGGAGAACTCTCTGACGAGTTCTTTATCCTAGGTCTCACCAGCAATGGCAAGCAATTTCGCCCCAGCGACTGGGCCGAGCGCCTGTGCGGTGTGATGTCCTGCTTCAATCCCGAAGGTGGCGGGCGCAATGCGCACCTGCAATATTCGCCTTATGTACGCCCGACCCTGGTCAATGGCGTGAAATCGGTGGTGGTCAATACCAAGCTGCGTGAAATCGAACCGATGGCGTTTCACTTCGTGCGCGAGTTCGCCAAGGATAACGACCTGCAAATCGTCGAAGCCTGTTTCCTGCCGCATCCTGACGAGAAGTAAGCACTCATTCTGACAATGCCGCCAGCCCGCGTCCGTGGGCAAGGGTGGTGTTGGTCCGCACACACTGCCAACGCGCACTCAATCAAATCCCCTCGCCTGAAAATGCTGGAGTTGCAACTCGTTTAACGGGAAACATGCATCTACTATCTGTCCAGGTCATTGTGGTAGATGGAGGGCATGGAAATCTGACTTTATGCCGCTACGCGGGCATACATGAAAAAATTCCCCGGCAGACCCCGCACCACGCGGTAGGAACGTAGCCAGCCTTCCCGTTCGAATCCCGCTTTTTCCAGCACGCGTATCGATGCTGCATTGGTGTCGAGTACGCAAGCCTGCACGCGCAGGCAGCGCTGCGATTGTAATGCCCACTCGCAAGCAGCCAGACAGATGGCCGTGGCGATGCCGCGTCCCCACCATGCTGGCGCCAGGTCATAGGCGATTTCCGCCTGGCGGTGCTGCACCGAGCGCTGGTTGAATCCTACGGTGCCGATCAGGCGGCCCGTGCTGCCGTCTGCACAACGTTCTGCAATCGCAAAACGCAGCGGCGTTTCCGGTCCCTCGATCTGGTAGCTGTTGAACAGCGCATAGAGATCATGGATGTCGCGCAGCTGCCAGCTGGTGTGGCGGATCACTTCCGCCTCGCGCAGATACGCATACCAGTGTGGTATGTCGGCCGCCAGCAGGGGCCGGATCTCGACCAGTGGATGGTTGCAGGGTGGCAGGGAGGGAGCTGGCATGCATATCTCCTGTAGCGGCTGGCATTGATTGGTACTTGGTACTTAACTCGTACTTAATTCTGCCACAAAGTCATACATGTCTCCCCGAAAGTAGGAGCGGCAAAATTCCACGGCGCGGCCATCGCGCAAGAAACCCAGGCGTTCCACCGACAAGCCGGCGTCGCCTTCCTCGGCTTGCAGCAGGGTTGCCTGCTCGCCCGTCAGCAATAGCGCACTCAAGCGCTGCAAGGCCCGCACGGGGCGGTTGCCTGCCTGTTCCAGCGCGTCGTACATGGAAATATCCACGGCTTCCAGTGCCGGCAGGCAGCTGGCCACGATGGTGGCGTATTCCAGGCACATCGGCACGTCGTCCGCATAGCGGATGCGGTGAAAGCGGTACACGGGCGCGCCGGGCGAGAGCCGCAGCCGCAGCGCTTCTTCCGGCGTGACCGTGCCTTCCGACCGTTTGAGCCAGACGCTGCGCGGCGTACGGCCGCGGGCGCGCATGTCTTCGGAAAACGAGGTCAGCTTGGCGAAGTTTTTCTCGATGCGGGTATTGATGAAATTGCCGGAGCCGGGACGCCGCACCAGCAAGCCTTCATTGACCAGGCCATCGATGGCCTTTCGTACGGTGATGCGCGACACGGCCAGGTCCATCGCCAGCTGGCGTTCGGCAGGCAGTGCTTCGTCCGGGCCGAGGATGCGTTTGTCGATCGCTTCGCGCAGTGCGCGCTGCAATTGCTGGTACAGGGGCAGGCTGCTGGTCTGCCCCAGGCCTTGCATGATTTGAGCCAGGGTAGTCATACGGTGGGCGTCTCCGTTATGGCGCGTTATGGACGCGCTCTGCATGTGTTTTTCGTCGCTGGATAATACCAAAAAAGGCCGTTATAAAACCAATTTTCATGGTCAAGGCAGCAATTGCGTGAAAATCATCGCTGGTATATATCGCTGTTCCCAGAGTGAAGCACAGATTAGAGACAAAGTGGTCTGTGTGTTTCAAACAACGTTATGAAAAAAATGTTTCAACTGGTAGTGCTGTGGTATTGGTTAGTAGTATATTGGAGTTGAATTGGTTTTGTAAGTGGTTGAAAGAAGGATCTACAGGGGCTGCCAGCTGTGAGCCGACTGTCAAGAAGATCTACGTTAAAAATGAAAAGGTTCCATTCTGGAACCAAAATCAAGGGGGAGTACATGAAAAGCAATTTGACACCTGCTGCTGTCGTTGTGAAATCCGGGTCGCGTAGCCGTACGCCGATCGCCATGGCTGTTGCCGTGATGGTCGCTGGTCTGGCTTTTTCGGCGCAGGCGCAAGAAGCACCGGCAGAAGATTTGACTACCGTGACCGTGACCGGCGTGCGCGCATCGCTGGAAAAATCGCTGAAGCAAAAACGCAATGCGGATTCCGTGGTGGAAGTGGTGACAGCCGAAGATATCGGCAAAATGCCAGACCGTAACGTGGCTGACGCGATCCAGCGCTTGCCTGGTGTGAATACCCAATCGTCGGCCGGTGGTGAAGGCGGCTTCGGCGAAAACGACCGCGTCAGCTTGCGCGGCACCAGCCCAAGTTTCCAGCAAACGCTGTTCAATGGCCATGCCATCAGCACCGGCGACTGGTTTGTGTTGAACCAATTCGGCGGCAACGTTGGCCGCAGCAGCAGCTTCTCCTTGCTGCCATCGGAACTGGTGAGCTCCGTTGTCGTACACAAGAGCGCCACGGCCGACCTGCCTGAAGGCGGCGTCTCGGGCACAATCGACGTGATTACCCGCCGTCCACTGGAATTCAAGAACAAGATCACGGCCGAAGGTTCGATCCAGGGTTTCTATAACGACCTGGCAGGCAAGACCGATCCGCAATTCTCGGGTCTGGTGAACTGGAAAAATGACGACAATACCTTCGGTATCATGGTGCAGGGCTTCTCGCAAAAATCGACGGTGCGCCGCGATGGCCAGGAGATCCTGGGTTACACCCCTATTTCCGCTACCAGTGCTGCCGCCGTGGCCCATCCTGAACTGGCCGGCGTGAAAGTACCGACCTTTATCGGTGCCAGCCTGTTCGAGCAAAAGAAAAAACGTGAAGGCGGTGCATTCGATATCGAATTCCGTCCGACCAAGGA
Organism: Janthinobacterium silvisoli; assembly: GCF_014200725.1. GTDB lineage: Bacteria > Pseudomonadota > Gammaproteobacteria > Burkholderiales > Burkholderiaceae_D > Janthinobacterium. The sequence continues at coordinate 258,913 of NZ_JACHCL010000003.1, read as the reverse complement.
CCTGACCCTGGATTTGAACGGCTTCTACTCGGAATTGAAGGCGCCGCATCAAAACACCAACTGGCTGGCAGCACCTGCCAACTCGGTCAACACCGCCAATCTGGTGCCGAGCAACTACACGGTCAGGAACGGCACCCTGATAGGCGGCTCCTTTACCCAAAACGCGGGCGAGGTCGACAATATCTACCGTCCTAATGCGGGCGGTAAATCGCAATATATCGACTTTAACTTCAAATACCGCGCTACCAAGGATCTGACGCTGACCGGCAAGATCGGTTCGACCCGTGGCGTAGGCTATGACCGCGACGATGTGTACTACCAAAACAACGTCGATGGCGGCATGGTTTACCAGTTGAATGGCATGAGCCCGGCGACCGTTTCCTATCCAGGTGGCACCACCAATAAACCAGGTTCGACAGCATGGGCCGGTGGCGGTGAATCGCAGTCCGTCGATAAAGAAAAATATGCCCAAGTCGATGCAGAGCTGCGTTTGTCCAGCGGCATCTGGGATTCGGTCAAGTTCGGTGGCCGTTTTACCGACCACAAGCGCGATGCAGAGCATCCGTTTGAAACCCGTCCGGGCGACCTGGGCTTTTCCAATCCTGGTCCGGTATGGAATGGCACCATGTACCCGAGCGACTTTGCCAAGAATCTGGGTGGCAACCTGTCGAATAACTACTTCAAGTATGACGGCTCGGCATTGGGCGCATGGGGCGCGGCGCCAGGCAACCGTCTGTTCGACTATGTACGTCGCCACAACTGGACCGACGAATTCAAGCTGCAGGAAAAAACCTCGGCCGTCTACGCCATGGCTAACCTGACCGGCGATAACTGGAGCGGTAACTTTGGCCTGCGAGCTGTGCAGACCAAGCAATCGACCTTGGTCAACCAGGCTGGCGGCCCTATCGTCGGTTCAGACTGGGGTCCATACTCGCAGCACCTGTTCGAGCGCACCTACAATGACTACCTGCCTAGCGCCAACGTCAAGTTTGATGTCCGCAACGACTTGGTAGTGCGTGCAGCGATCGCCCGCACCATTGCCCGTCCTGACTATAGCGCGCTCGGTGGTTCGGTTTCCTTGAACGATGATGCATTGAGCGGCAGCGGCGGTAACGTCCAGCTCAATCCAGTCAAGTCCGACAATGCTGAAGTCAGCGCAGAGTGGTACTTCGCGCCGAAATCGGCTTTCTCGGTGGGCTTGTTCTATATGGACCTGAAATCGGTCGTGTCGAACGGCACCGTCAGCGCTACCTATTTCAACAGCAAGCGTAATGCCAATGCCGTGTACCTGATCACGTCGCCATTCAACACCACCGGCAAGAACAAGGGCGCGGAATTCAGCTACCAGCAACCGCTGTTTGGCGACTTCGGCGTACTGGCCAACTACACCTATGCCGACGGCAAGCTGGACAACGGTGATGAGTTGATCAATGCATCGCGCAACACGTATAACGTGACGGGCTTCTATGAAGCCAATGCATGGAGCGCACGCCTGGCCTACAACTATCGTTCGTCCTACAAGGCGGGCGTGGACCGTGGCGCCAGCCAGCACGTTGAAGGCAGTGGCGGCCTGGCCGGTTCGATCAACTACAAGATCAACGAACATTTCACTCTGACGTTCGATGCGCTGAACTTGACGAACACGACCATCAAGATGTATGCCGAGAACCGCGATCAGCCACGCGCGTTCTACAGCAATGGCCGCACCTACTATTTTGGTGTGCGCGGCAAGCTGTAAGCAATACCAGCCAGTCTGATGCATGCGCGCCAGGCTGGCCTCTTTCCTGATCTTTCTTGAGGCAAGCTCCTGCTACAGGTAGCTTGCTTTTTTTTTGCCGTCCTGCCACCGGGCGGATGTTCTGTCGTAGTACTGCAGTGTTTGCCTTCTGTATTCATATAAAACACCCCGCCACCGGCGGTATACCTATAAATCGAGGAGCTTATGAGTCGTTTGCATGCCGTTTTCCCTTCCCCTTCCGTTTTGCGTACGAGCTTGCGTCCTGTTGCCGCTGCCGTCGCCCTGATGTCTTTCAGCCTGGCGGCGCAGGCGCAGCAGGCTGATTCAGCCACGGCCGCCACTGATGCTTCTATGCAAGCCGTGGTGGTAACCGGCATCCGCGCTTCGCTGGAACAATCGCTGAGCCAGAAGCGCAATAGCGATTCGGTGATCGATGTGGTCAGCGCCGAAGACATCGGCAAGCTGCCCGATAAGAACGTGGCGGACGCCGTGCAGCGCGTGCCAGGCGTCAACATTTCATCGTCGGCGGGTGGCGAGGGCGGCTTTTCCGAAAATGACCGGGTCAGCATACGCGGCACCAGTCCCAGCCTGACGCAAACCCTGATCAATGGCCATGCGGTCGGTACGGGCGACTGGTTTGTCACGGATCAAGTCGGTACGGTGGGGCGCAGCGTCAGCTTTGCCTTGCTGCCGTCGGAAATCGTCAGCCGCGTGACGGTGCAGAAAAGCGCGCAGGCCGACCTGGTGGAAGGGGGCGTGGCCGGTTCCATCAATATCGAGACGCGCAAGCCGCTGAGTTTTAAAGATCCGTTCACGGCGGAACTGGCGGTGCAGGCGATTTACGCGGACTTGCCCGGCAAGACCGATCCGCAAATGAATGCCCTGTTCAACTGGAAGAACGAGGCTAAGACCATGGGCGTGCTGTTCCAGGTGTTTTCTGAAAAACGCCACGAGCGCCGCGACGGCCAGGAATTTTTTGGTTATGGCGCCATCGATGCCAACAGCCCGGCCGCGCAGAAGTATCCTGAACTGGCCGGCGTGCTGGCCCCGCTGGGCATCAATTCGGCCCTGTTCGAACAGGTGCGCAAGCGGCAAGGCGGCAGCATCGACTTGCAGTTCAAGCCGACTAACGACCTGATGCTGGACGTGAATGGCTTTTATTCCAAGCTCGATGCGGCCAATTACAACCGCAGCTTTTATAACCAGCCGGGAGCCAACCTCAATGCGGTGGACAATGACGGCAAGCATGTGGGCGTAATCCCCAGCGCATTCACGGTCAAGAACAATACCCTGGTGGCGGCAGAGATTCCTGCTTCGCAATATCCGCTTGCCGGCACCACGCCCTATAACGGGCAGCTGTATCCGGGCCTGGTGGATCAGATCTACCGTCCCGGCTCGAATTCCTCGACCGCCTATATCGATTTCAATGGCAGTTACCGCGCCAGCGACCGGCTGCGCATCACGGGCAGCCTGGGTTACACGCGCGGTATCGGCGAAACGCCGGTCGACCTGGGCTACGAGGCGGGCCTGAGCGGCATCGGCGTGTCGTATCAGTTGAACAGCCTGTCGCCGGCCAAGATGAATTTCCCTGGCCTCGATGTCTCCAAGTTCAGCAATGTCGTCACGGCCTCGGCCTGGGGCTCGCACGTGGAAACCCTGGACACGGAAAAATACGGCCAGCTTGACGGCGAGCTGAGCATGGATATGGGCGTGCTGGAATCGCTGAAATTCGGCGCCCGTTATGCGGAACATCACCGCAATGTGTCGTGGCCGGAAAACCGCAGTTGCGCCCTGTGCGACGGCACCACCAACGCCCCCTTGCCGGTATGGAGCGGCGCCACTTATCCGGGCGACTATGGCAAGGGCCTCGGCGGTGGCGGCTACGGCCGCTACTGGCAGCTCAGTCCTGCCGACCTGGTGGCCTGGGCCAATCAGTACGACACCACCGGCGGACCGAATTCGCGCAACTGGCCAGCCGAACTGGACGTGAAGGAAAAAGACAGTGCAGCCTATGTGATGGCCAATTTGTCGGGCAATAAATGGCGCGGCAATGTGGGCGTGCGCTTGGTGCGCACCCAGCAAACGACGGTGACGAATGTGCCGGGTGGCCCGAATCCGATTGGCCAGGACAACCTGTTTGGCACGTACACGCCGACCGTCGTCAAGCACAGCTACACTGATGTATTGCCCAGCGCAAACTTCAAGTTTGACCTGAGCAAGGATTTGGTGGCCCGCGCGGCAGTAGCGAAAACCATGGCGCGCGCCGATTACAGCGCGCTGGTGGGGGCGGTCAACCTGAACGATCAGTTGCTGACAGGCACGGGTGGCAATCCTGATCTGAAACCGATCCGCTCGACCAATTACGACGCCACCCTGGAATGGTATTTCGCGCCCAAGGCCATGTTGTCTGCCGGCGTGTTTTATATGGACATGAAGTCCTATGTGACCTTCGGCACGGCGCCCGTGACCTATTACAATAATACGTTCAAGAAATTCAACACCTATGTGATCCAGTCGCCGACCAATATCGGCGCCACCAACAAGGGTGTGGAACTCAGTTACCAGCAAGGTCTGTGGGGCGGCTTCGGCGTGGTGAGCAATTACACCTATACCAATGGCAAGGCGGCCGATGGTGCGGCCGTGGTGGGCAGCTCGAAAGGCACCTATAACGTGGAAGGCTATTACGAAGATGCGCGCCTGAGCGCCCGCCTGGCTTACACCTACCGTTCCAGCTTCCTGGCCGGCCTGTTCAGCAGTTCACCGCAGTATGTGAATGGCGTGGGCAACCTGGCCGCATCGATCAATTACAAGATCGACGAGCGGTACTCGCTGACCTTTGACGTGCTGAACCTGAACAATCCGGTGCTCAAGTATTATGGCGCCAACAAGGACCAGCCGACGGCGCTGTATTCGAATGGCCGTCAATATTATTTTGGCCTGCGCGCCAAACTGTAAGTTTTTTTGGACGGCTCCCTGCCACAAGCGGGAGCCGGTTTTTCTCTTTACATTGCTGAATCATGACAACTTTAACGCCGAGCTCTCAACGCTATCTCGCACTCGATGTCTTGCGCGGCCTGACCGTTGCGCTGATGATTGTCGTCAACACACCGGGCGATTGGGCGACCGTGTATGCGCCGTTCCTGCATTCCGACTGGCACGGTTTTACCTTGACCGACCTGGTCTTTCCCAGCTTTCTGTTTGTGGTTGGCAATGCCATGGCATTTGCGCTGGGTAAATATGAAAACCTGGGCCATGGCGCGGTGCTGGCCAAGCTGTTCAGGCGCAGCGCGCTGATCTTCTTGCTGGGCTTTTTCCTGTACTGGTTTCCATTCTTTAAGATTGATGCTGCGGGCCAGTTTGCCTGGACACCGCTGTCGCAGGTACGCATCCCCGGCGTGCTGCAGCGCATCGCCGTGTGTTACCTGGCTGCCGCCTTGATCCTGCATTACTGGAAGATCCGTGGCGCGCTACTGTTTTCCGCCGTGGCCTTGCTGGGCTACTGGGCCATCCTCGCGCACTGGGGCGACTACACGCTGCAGGGCAATGCGGCGTCCAGGCTGGATTTATTCTTGCTGGGCGAGGGCCATTTGTACCATGGCGAGGGCATGGCCTTTGATCCGGAAGGCATACTGGGTATCTTGCCGTCGATCGTCAATGTGATCGCCGGCTATCTGGCGGGCAGCTTTTTACGCCAGACGGCGCCGGCGCAACTGCGCCGCAGCCTGTACCTGCTGGCCGTGGCGGGCGTCATGTGCGTGGCCGTGGCCCTGTGCTGGAATACGGTCTTCCCCATCAATAAAAAGCTGTGGACCAGCTCTTACGTGATGCTGGGCATCGGCCTCGATGTGCTGCTGCTGGCCGCGTTGATGTTCATCATCGATGTGCGCCGTATCACCGGCTGGACTTACTTCTTCGAAGTGTTTGGCAAGAACACCCTGTTCATCTACTTGCTGTCCATGCTGCTGGTGATCATCTCGTTTACGGTGCGCGTTGGCCCCCTGAACGGTTACGACTGGCTGTACCGCACCGTGTTCGTGGGCTGGGCGCCGCCGCATCTGGCGTCCCTGCTGTTTGCGACCAGCTTTATGCTGCTGTGCTGGCTGATCGCCTACGGCATGGACAAGCGCAAGATCTATATCAAGGTATAAGCACTAAAACTTCAGCTTGAGATGGTAGCGGCTGGCCAGCAAGGTCAGCAGCAGCATCAGGGCGGTGACGACGGCCGCGTTCAATAGGCCGGCGGCGCCGCCCGTTTCCCACCAGGGCCACCAGAAGCGGGGCAGGTGCAGCACGGCTGCCAATTGTTCCCACAGGTCGGGCGCGATGTAGGCAAACAGGGCATTGGCGCCGGCCGGCAGCAGCAGGGCTGCCCAGGCGCGCCAGCGCCAGATATCGATCACGATGTAAAACAGCAGGAACATGGCCAGCACGATGCCGCTGCACACCAAGGTGTACGATTCGGTAGCGAAAATCTTGTTAATCTGATGATACGGCCGCAGCAGCAGGCCGGCGGTAAACAGGCCGGCGGCAAACCAGGCCATGAAGACGATGCGCTGACGGTTGCTGAGCGCGGCATCGCGCAGGAACAAGCGCCCCACCAGCGTACCGGCCATCACATTGGCAGCCGTTGAGCCGAGCAGTTGCGGCACGTTCACCAGCTTGTTGATGCCAGCTGGCAAGAAGTCCAGGCTGCCTGCCGTGCCGCCCATATACAGCACGATCAAGCCGGCAAACGCCCCCATCAGTGCCGTGCCGTTGCCGTTGCAAGCCAGGTAGATCAGGCTGCACAGCAGATAGGACCAGCCTATCATGCCGAGGATGCCCCACCAACTCGGTTGCAGCCAGGTGCTGGAAAATTCTTCATTGAGCTGGCCGCGGAAACTGGCCAGCAAGAACAGCATCAGCGCGCCGCCGGCAAGCAATTCCCGGCGTCCCGCACCCTGGCGCCACAGCAAGATCATCGCCACGTAAAACAACAGGTAATACGGCGCGCGCGGCAGCAGGGCGGCTGCTGCATCGTAGCGGTAGGCATTGACCAGCATCACGCCAGCGAGCATCAGGCTGGCTGAACGCCAGAGCAGCCGTCCCAGCAGGGCAGGCGTGACATGGCCGCAGTGACGCTGCAGGGCCAGTGGAATGGCCATGCCCACCATGAACAAAAAGCCGGGAAACACCAGGTCGGGCAGGGTGATGCCGTCGGCGCGCGGCCCAGCATGTTCCAGCCAGTAGGGGATGTTCGGCATGCCGCCCAGGTAGTTGACCCAGATCATCGCCAGGATCACGAAGCCACGAAAGGCATCCAGGCTGATCAGGCGTTCTTGTGTGCTCGTGGCGGTAGTGGACGGCATGGTGATGATCATCTCCTGTTTTGAATTTTTTAAAATTATAAAAAAGATAAATATCGGCGCAAAAAAAAGCGGCTCCGGTACATGCCGGGAGCCGCTTGGGGACTTAAGCTTGCAAGACTTATTGTGCTGCTGCAGGCGCTGCCGCTGCCGCCACCGGACGGTTCAGCCAAAAAATCCAGTAGCGGGCCAGGTCGCTGACGCCGTCAGTACCCTTGATCGTTTCCAGCTCCTTGATGGCTTCATCTTTCTTGCCGGCCATGGCGTAGGAATAACCCAGACGCAGTTTGGCGTCTTCAGGACGTTTCAGGCCGCCCTTGGCGATGCCTTTCTGGATCAGGTCGATACCTTTGTCGAACTGGTCCATCGTGATATAGGCGTAACCGAGGTTGATCAAGCCTGTACCGTCCTTGCTCTTCAAGGCGGAGGCTTCGCCGGTGGCGATGTTTTTCACGTCGTCGGCGGCAGCCTTGTTGGCCTGGTCGCGCAGTTTCTTGTGCTTGGCTGCATTGGCGCCGGTACCCAGCACGCCCTTGGCAAAGCCGGCATCCAGCACTTTTTTCGCTTCGGTCGGGAAGGCGTTTTGCAGGGCGATTTCGCCCATGTCGCTATAGTCTTCCGGCGACATGGTTTTCACGGCCTGGTTTTGCAGGCGCAGCACGTCAAGCGCGAACCGGTCCGAGTAGCCAGCCTTGCCTTGCAGGCGGCCCAGCAGGTCGCTCCAGTAATCGTCCGACGGGTAGTAGCGCACCAGGTTTTCCATGGCGATCAGGTAGGTCGCCTGGTCCTTGCTCTTCGAGCCAGTATTGGCCAGCAATTGCAGTTCTTCGATGGTTGGCGTCTGGCCTGCCTGTTGCTTGGCCGTGATGTCGCTCAGCAATTCCTGTTTCGCACGCGCAAAATCATTGTTGAAGTAGTAAGCGCGGATGATGTACGGGCGCACGCTGGCCACGTCGCCAGTCTCGGTCTGGTAGCGGGTGAACCATTTGATGGCGTTGGTGTAATCCTTGGCGTTGTAGTGGTAGTTCGCCAGTGCCTGGATGAAGTCGCCCTGGGCTTTCTTGTCGAGCTTGCCAGATTCAATCACCGCTTCCAGTGCCGTCATGGCCATCGGCGCATTGTTGGTGGTCGATGCGAGCGCTACGCGCAGGCGGTTCAGCACGAACAGCTCATACGGCGTCAAGGCCGGGATGGCGGCGACCTGGTCGATGCGGCTTTGTACGTCGGCATAGTTCTTGGCATCCATCGATGCCTTCACCTGCGCTGGATCGAGCAGCTTGAAGACTTCAGGACGCACCGTGTCGGCAGGAGCGGCAGCCGGTGCGCCTGCGGCAGGCGCGGCAGGTTGCGCATCCTGCGCGTGCGACAGGGCGGGCAGCATGTTCAGGCCGATGGCGGCCAGGAGCAGGCTAAGACGGGCAAGGCGGAATTGGGACATGGTCAATCCTTCAATCAATAACAAAAGTATGCACCGGCACTGGTTGCCGTAGTGGCAACGCAAGGGGCCAGGCTAGCTTGAAAAACATGTATTCTGCCATTCTGGGCGCACAAGTCAAAGGGCGCCAGCATGGTAAACAGCGGCTATTGTCACATAAACGGCCGCGGCAGGGCGCTAAACTGTACGCGGTAGCGCTTTCCCTGCAGCATCAAACAGCAAACAGCGCTGAGGTGGCAGAGACAGCCGCATGGCGTTGCCCGCTTGCAGCAACTCTTCCTCGGCTGGCTGTTTTACGGCCAGCATCTCGGGCACGCCCTCCATGCTGGCGTAGACGATGGCGACGTCGCCCAGGTATTCAACATGGCTGACCCTGGCGTCGACCAGGTTATCCTGGGTATCTGCCGCGCTGCGCAGGCCCAGGTGTTCGGCGCGCACGCCCAGGGTCAGGCTGTCGCCGCTTGCTATGGTGCTGCCATTGGCGGCGACATCGATGACGGCGCCGCCGGGCAGGCGCACGCTGACCTTGCCAGCCTCGCCTTGCATCGCGGTGCAGGGAATGAAGTTCATCTTCGGCGCACCGAGGAAGCCGGCCACGAACAGATTGCCCGGATTGTTATACAGCTCATGTGGGCTGCCCACCTGTTCGATGCGCCCGCCGTTGAACACCACGATGCGCTCGCCCAGGGTCATCGCTTCGACCTGGTCGTGCGTGACGTAGATCATGGTGGTCTTCAATTCCTGATGCAGGCGCGAGATTTCCACGCGCATCTGCACGCGCAGCGAGGCATCCAGGTTCGACAGCGGCTCGTCGAACAAAAACACTTGTGGCTTGCGCACGATGGCGCGGCCGATGGCCACCCGCTGGCGCTGGCCGCCCGACAGGTCTTTCGGCTTGCGTTTGAGCAGCGGCGTAATCTGCAGTATGTCGGCGGCCCGTTCCACGGCGGCCCGCACCTCGGCCTTCTTGTGGCCCGCCAGGTTCAAGGCAAACGCCATGTTCTCGAACACGGTCATGTGCGGATACAGGGCGTAGCTCTGGAAGACCATCGCCAGGCCGCGCTCGGCCGGCGCGATATCGTTGGCCAGCTTGCCGCCGATGTGCAGCTCGCCGCCGCTGATGTCTTCCAGGCCGGCGATCATGCGCAGCAGGGTCGACTTGCCGCAGCCGGACGGGCCGACAAAGACCACGAATTCGCCGTCGCGGATGTCGAGGTCGATGCCGTGGATGACCGGGTGCTTGTCGTCATACAGCTTGACGATATTGTTTAAAACGATTTGTGCCATGTACGTCGTGACTCCGGTTGACTCTTAATTTGCGCTGGCTGCCGCTGGTGGGGACTCGGATTTGCCGAGTTCCGGCTTGTCGGCGCTCTCTTTTGGTCCCACGCGCATGAAGCGCGACAGCACCAGTACGGGAATGGCCGATACCAGCACCCACAGGAAGAAATTCTTGTAGCCCAGCGCCATCTGGATATCGCCGCTGATCATCTTGAACAGCACGAAGCCCAGCTGCATCACGCCGGTGGCAAACGCATAGTGGGCGGTCTGGTATTTGCCCACCGAGACCACCTGCATCATGAACAGGATCAGGCCGACGAAACCAAAACCGTAGCCAAACATTTCCACGCTCAGGGCAGCCGTGATCAGGGTCAGGTCGCTCGGCAGGCTGTGGCTCAGGTAGTAAAACACCAGGTTCGGCAAGTTCATGGCCAGGATCAGGAAGAACATGGCGCGTTTCAGGCCCAGCCATGAAGTGAAGTAGCCACCGCCTATGCTGCCCAGCAAAAACGCTACCGTGCCAGCCGTGCCATACACGGCGCCCACTTCCACTGTCGACAGGCCCAGGCCGCCCAGTTCGCGCGCTTCGCGCAGGAACAGCGGGCCGATGGTCTGCACCTGCGCTTCGCCGGCGCGGAACAGGATGATGAAGGCGATCATGCCCCAGATGCCAGGCTTTTTCAGGAAGTCCACCAGCACTTCCCACAGGGTGCGGCTGATGCCGGCGATGCTCTTGTCCTTCACGGCGGTATTGCGCACTTGCGGCAGCGACCAGATGTGATAGGCGGCCAGCGACACCATGATGGCGCCGATGATCAGGAAGATCACCGACCAGGCGGACTTGACGCCGATATTTTTCTCCAGGTAGCCGGCCAGGATCACCAGGCCGCCCAGCGAGATGAACTTGCCCGCGTTGAAGAAGGCGCCTTGCCAGCCTGCGTAAGCCGCTTGCTGCTTGTTCGACAGGCTGGCGATATACAGGCCGTCGCAGACGATGTCGTGCGTCGATGCGGCCAGTGCAGCCACGGCCAGCACGGCGATGCAGGCAGCAAACCACAGCGGCGTTTGCAGCGCCAGCGCGATCATGCCCAGGCTCAGGCCACCGAGGAACTGGAACAGCACCACCATGGTTTTTTTACTGGGCGCCAGTTCGAGAAAGGGACTCCACAGCGGCTTGAAGACCCAGGCAAAACCGATCATCGCCGTCCAGCGGGCGATCTGGTCGTTCGGCACACCCAGGCTCTTGAACATCAGACCGGCCACCAGCGCCACCGCATAAAACGGCAAGCCCTGGGCGAAGTACAGCGTGGGAACCCAGGTGATCGGGCTGCGGACGCTTTTACCGTTTTTACTTAACTCTGTCATTCAAGGTCTCCGTGCATCCAGTGGGTGAATTAATGTGCTTACTTGACCGCGCCATCCATGCCGCGCATGAAGAAGCGCTGCGTGAACAAAAAGGCCAGCAGGGTCGGCACGATGGTGATCAGGGTGCCGGCCGCCACCACGCGCGTGCTGCTGCCAAAGGTGCCGCGCAAATACAGCACGCCGACCGACAGCGGGAATTCATCGGGTTTGCTCATCACGATCGATGGCCAGATGTATTCATTCCACGATTCGACCGCTGTCAAAATGCCGACTGTCGCCAGCCATGGCGTAATCAGCGGCAGCATGATGCGGCTGAAAATCACCCACTCGGAGGCGCCATCGACGCGCGCTGCATCGATCAGGTCTTGCGGCACTTCCTCGAAGGCCTGCTTGAGCAGCAAAATGGCCACCGCCGTCACCACGTTGGGCAGGATTACGCCCGTGTAGGTATCGACCAGGCTCATTTGCGTGATGGTGATGAAGTTGACCAGGAAGTTCACTTCCGACGGCAGCACCAGGGTCGCCAGGATCAGGCCAAACACCAGTTTGCGGCCGCGAAATTTCAGGCGCGCCAGCGGATACGCGGCCAGTGAACACAACAGCAATTTCCAGAAGACCGTGAACACGGCGATCAGCACCGAGTTCTTGAAGAAGGACCAGATGGGAATCGCGTTGAACACTTCCACAAAATTTTCCAGCGACGGCGCTTTCGGCCAGAAGGTGGGCGGAAACGCGAATATATTGCCTTCCGTGGAAATGGCGGTCACCAGGGTCCACCAGAAGGGGAATACGCAGATCACGGCGATCGCGCACAGTAGGCCATAGTGGGCTAGCACTTGTAAGCGCGTCTTCAGAGGGCGGGAACGGATTTTCATGGTCATTCCCTTATCAGCGGTGTTTCGGTTTCAGATAACGCAGGCAGAGCAGCGCGATGCCGATGCAGAACAGCGAGACGACAAAGCTGGCGGCCAGCGCGCGCGGCAGTTTTAAGTGTTTCAAGCCCTGGTCGTAGGCGTAGTACAGCGCCGTGAAGGTGGAGTTCATCGGCCCGCCCTGCGTCAGCACGTCGACTTCCTGGTAAGCCTTCAAGGCTGCCAGCACCGACAAAATGGAGCACAGCATGATGGTCGGGCGCAGCATCGGCACGGTGATTTTCCAGAAGCGCTGCCAGCGGTTGGCGCCATCGAGCATGGCCGCTTCCTGCATATCCGACGGGATCGCCTGCAGGGCCGCCAGGTACATCACCATATACCAGCCCAGGCCGCGCCACAGGGTGACGAACATCACGGCAAACAGGGCCAGGCTATCGTTCGACAGCCAGCCCACCGGCGCATTGACCAGCTTCAAAGTCATCATCACGTAGTTCAAGGCGCCCTGTTCGTGGAACATGAAGCCCCACATGATGCCAACCACCGACACGGTGGTCACCACCGGTACATAAAAGGCAGCGCGAAACAGGCGGATGCCGGGCAGGCGGTTATTCACCAGCACCGCCAGCGAGATCGCGCCTATCTGCACGAAGGGCACCATCAGCAGGAATAGCAGCGAATTTTTCAGGCCCGAGACGAACATCTCGTTATTGAAGATGTAGCGGAAGTTATCGAGGCCGACGAAGCGCGTCTCGCGTATCAGGCTGTAATCGGTAAACGCCAGCACCGAACCGTAGCCGACAGGCCAGAAGGAAAAGGCGGCGAGCAGCAGCAGGGCAGGGGTCAGAAATAGCCAGGCTTGCAAGGTGCGGCGGTGAACGGGTTTCATGTGCTTCCTTCTCAGTGCGGCGCCAGGGTGGCCAGCTTCTTGTTCCAGATGGCCACGGCCTGGTCCAGCGCCTGCTTCACATCCTGCTTGCCCGTCACGCCTGCTTCGACGGCTTTCACCAGCGAGCGGCGCAATTCATCGTAATCGTCGATGCCGGCCACGTACAGGGTACGCGAGTGGTTCATCGACATCGCGCCGGCTGCGACGGCTTTTTCAGCCGCGCCTGCGTTCTTTGGCGTCGATAAAAAGAACGGATCGGCCGCCGCCTTGATGGTGGTCGGGAAGACGCTGGCCTGGCGCGCGAAAGCCAACTGGTTGTCGTCGTTGGTGAGGAAGCGGGCGAACTTGCCCACCGCTGGCAGCAAGCCTGGCGATACGCCCTTTGGAATCGCGAAGTGCACCAGCCAGCCGCCATCGGCGATGCTGGTCGGGCCCAGCGGCGCTGGCGCGACGTCGGTGATGGCATAGATATCTTTGGCGTCGCTGCGGATGCGCTGCATGGCCGTCGGCGGCGCCAGCAGCATGCCCAGGCGGCCGCCCTTGTAGGCGTCGATCACGGCCGGGAAGTTATCTTCGGCGAACAGGCTTTCTTTCAATAAGCCGCCCACCTTGTAGGTGTCGGCCAGTTTCTGTACCAGCGCCACATGCTGCGGCGAATTGAAGACGGCCTGGTTGTTGACGATGACGGATAAGCCCTGCTGCATGAACAGGCCATCGATTTTCGACAGCGCCGGCGCGATGCCGGCTTTGCCCGTGCGCTGCGCAATTTGCCGCGCAAACGCCAGCTGTTCATCGAGGCTGGCCGGGCCGCGCGTGAGGCCGGCCTGCTTGAAAATGGCGGTATTAAAGGCGATCACCGCGACATTGCTGTACATCGGGAAGCCATAGGTGCGGCCCTTGAAAGTCAGGTCGGCCAGGGCGCTGGGCAGGTAGTTGCTGCGTGCCTCGCCGAGCAGCGCATCGACTGGCGTGAGCAAGCCGTCGCGCGCATATTCATCGGCCCAGGGCACGTTCAGGCTGACCAGCGCGGGCGGTGTGCGCGCCACGATGCGCGTGACCAGTTTGGTCTGTATCACATCCCAGGGGAAGTCGATCCACTCGATCTTGACGTCGGGATTCTGCGCCTCATAGCTGGCCACCACCGCATTGAAATACGGCGTGAACTTGGGCTTCATGCTGAAGGTCCAGAATTCGATTTTTTGGGCGGCGTAGGCCTGCGGCGCCAACAGGGCCACGGTGGCAACGGCTGCCAGCAGTCTCTTGATCATCATTCTTGTCCTGGCGCCGTGCAGCGCCATGTGTCTATGAATCCGCAGCGCGGGTACATGCCCTTGCCGTCGTTTATCGTGGGTGGCGGCAGCGCTACCCCGTGCCGAGGGTAGCGCTGCCGGGTGCTGCTTTTAATTGGTCTTTGTCACTTTGTTCAGGTGACGCGGCGTATCCGGATTCATGCCACGCGCTGCCGACAACTGGGCTGCCATCACGTAGAAAGACTGGATCGCGGCGATAGGGTCGAGATCAGGCGTGGCCGTCACTGGCAAGGTCAGGTCGCGCTCGGCCACATCGGCCGGGGCGGCCAGCAAGACCTTGGCGCCACGTCCGCGCATTTCGGTAGCCAGTTGCAGCAGGCTGGCCTGGGTCGCGCCGCGGGTTGCAAAAATCAGCAGCGGGTAGCCATCTTCGATCAGGGCCATCGGGCCATGCTTGATTTCGGCGCCGCTGAAAGCCTCTGCCTGCAGGGCCGAGGTTTCCTTGAACTTCAGGGCCGATTCCAGCGCTACCGGGAAGCTGATGCCACGGCCGACCACCATGATGTTGCGGGCAGGCGCCAGTACCTCGATCGCTGGCGACCAGTCGATGCGGGCAGCTTCTTGCAGTGCTTCCGGTAGTGCTTCCAGGCCAGCCAGCAGTTCAGGATCATTCTGCCAGTGCGCTACCAGGCGCGCGCCGGCCACCAGGCTGGTGATGAAGCTCTTGGTGGCGGCCACGCTTTGTTCTTTACCTGCGCGCAGCGGCATGGCCCATTCGGCGGCGTGCGCCAGTGGCGATTCGATGTCGTTGACCAGGGCCACGGTGGTGGCGCCGCCGTCGCGGAAGTAGCGGATCGGTTCGACTACGTCAGGGCTCTGGCCTGATTGCGAAATCGAGATGGCCAGGGTATCGCGCGTCAGCAGCGGCGATTTGTTCAGGGTCACCAGCGACATCGGCAGCGACGCCACCACGCGGCCCAGGCGCGCCATGATCAGGTAGGCGACATAATTGCAGGCGTGGTCGGAACTGCCGCGCGCGATGGTCAGCGCGGTCGAGAAAGCGGTGCTCCTCAATTTGCGGCCCAGTTCCGCGTAGCGTTCCGAGTCGTTGGCCAGTTGCAGGGCGACGCATTCGGCGGCGGAAACGGCTTCTTTAAGCATCATTGAGGTCACAGATTTCTCCTTCTATATACACAGCTTTGAGTTTGAGATCGCGATCCAGTACCACCAGATCGGCGTAAGTGCCGGGGGCCAGCCGGCCGCGTTCTTCGAGGCCCAGATAATCGGCAGCATTGGTCGATACGCGCCGCGACGCATCGGCCAGGTCCAGTCCCAGCCCTACCAGGTTGCGCAGCGCCTGGTCCAGGGTCAGGGTGCTGCCCGCCAGGGTGCCATCGGGCAGGCGCACGCCACCCATGCATTTCTGCACGGCGTGGCGGCCCAGCATGTATTCGCCGTCCGGCATGCCGGTGGCGGCGGTTGAATCGGTAACGCAGTACAGCCGCGGGATGGCGCGCAGGGCCACCTTGATGGCGCCCGGATGCACGTGCAGCAGGTCGGGGATCAGTTCAGCGTATTCGGCGTGCGCCAGCGCGGCGCCGACCATGCCCGGCTCGCGGTGATGCAGGCCGCTCATGGCGTTGAACAGGTGCGTAAAGCCGACCGCGCCGTGTTCCAGCGCAGCTACGCCATCTTCGTAGGAACCGAGCGAATGGCCGATCTGCACGCGCACGCCGGCGTCGGCCAGAGCGCGCACCAGCTCGAGGTGGCCGGCGATTTCCGGCGCCACCGTGATCACGCGCAGCTTGGCCAGGGTTTGCAGGCGGTCGATTTCCGCCAGCGAGGCGGCGCGTGCATAGTTGGGTTGCGCACCGAGCTTGCCGGAATTGATGTATGGGCCTTCCAGATGGGCGCCCAGCACGCGCGCCGTGTTCGGCCGGCGGTTCCTGGCCGCGATGCCGATCGCCGTCAGGGCCGCGTCGATATCTTCCGGCGGCGCCGTCATGGTGGTGGCCAGCAGGCTGGTGGTGCCGTGGCGCGCATG
This sequence comes from Janthinobacterium silvisoli, assembly GCF_014200725.1. Classification (GTDB taxonomy): domain Bacteria; phylum Pseudomonadota; class Gammaproteobacteria; order Burkholderiales; family Burkholderiaceae_D; genus Janthinobacterium. The sequence goes on along the minus strand of NZ_JACHCL010000003.1, from coordinate 242,697 downwards.
GATGGCGGCAATCGTGTAGACCGCTTCGCCGCCTTCCATGATGTCCTTGCCGGCGCCGCCGTGCACGTGCAGGTCGATAAAGCCCGGGATGATGTAATCGTCGCCGTTCTGGGATGGGTGGACCGAGTCGCCTTTGATCGCCTTGACGCGCTCATCGAATTCGATGGCGCCGTGGATCCAGCCGCCTGGTGTCAGGATATTGCCTTGGATATTCAATACATCGCTCATCTGCGCGACTCCGCTACGAATTCATAATAATCACTGCGGCAATACGAGTGGGTCAGTTCCACTGCCGCGCCGTTGTCGAGATAACTGACACGGGTGATGTGCAGCATGGCTTCCCCCGTCTTGATATTGGCCAGCTTGGCCTGTTCCGCCGTGGCGTTGACGGCGCGGATATGCTGCAGCGCGCGCATCGGGATGGTGCCGCGCGACTCCAGATAGCCGTACAGCGAATCGCTCACCTGCTGCGGGTCCGGCATGTACAGCGCCGGGATGGTGGTCGTTTCAATCGCCATCACCACTTCGTCGGCCGTGCGCAAGCGGCGCAGGCGCGCCACCGGCATATGCGGCGACAGGCCCAGCGACAGCAGTTCCAGCGGCGCGGCCGCGCCGATATCGCGTTGCAGCCAGCGCGAGCCGGCCTTGAAGCCGCGCTGGCGCAGTTCTTCCGAAAAGCTGGTCAGGCGCGACAGCGGCTGTTCCAGCTTGGGCGTGATATAGGTGCCCGAGCCGCGCTTGCGGGTCAGCATGCCGCGGTCGCACAGCATGTCGATCGCCTTGCGCGCCGTGACCCGTGAAATTTCCAGCAGGTCCGACAGCACGCGTTCGGAGGGCAGGGCCTGGTTGGCGCGCCAGTCGCCGCTGGCGATGCCGTCCGACAGCATGTTTGCCAGCTGCATGTAGAGCGGCGTGTCGCTGGCGGGATTGGGTTTGAAGCTCGAGAGTTTGGCTAGCATGGCGCTGTTTCCCGCAGATGGTTGCGTATCAGGCGCAGGCCGCCTGCCGCCGAGTCGCCCTGGGCCGGCACGACGCGTTGCAGCAGTTCAGCCGGCAGGTAGGCCGACAAGGGCGCCGCCAGGCCGCCGCACAGGGCGACCGGCAAGCTGGCGTTCGGATCGAGTGCCCCGGCGATCAGCGCGACTTGCTGGCCTGCTTCGACCAGGATGGCGCGCGCCACGGCGTTGTTGGGTGCATGTTCCAGTACCAGCCGCGCCAGTTGCGCGAAGGTGGTCTGCGAGGCGCTGGCCAGCCAGGCTTGCATGGCGTCGCGGTGGCCGCCGCACGCGTCGATGATGGCGGTGGCGAACGCGCTGCCAGGTACGCGGCCATCGACCACTTGCTGCGCATGGCCCATGGCGCGCATGCCGATCCAGGCGCCACCGGCTTCGTCGCCGGACGGGTAGCCCCAGCCACCGACTTCATGGCGGCTACCGTCCGCATACAGCACTTCGCCCACGCTGCCGGTGCCGATGGCAACGATGGCGCCCGGTTTGCCGCTGTGGGCGCCCAGCAGGGTGGTCAGCGCGTCGGACTCCAGCGCCACGTGGGCGTAGCCGGGATTGTGTTCGATGAAGCTGGCAGCCCACTGTTTGTTGTGCACGCCGGCCAGGCCCAGGCCGATGGCCATCTGCTGCAAGGGCGGCTGCGCCAGGTCGGCCGCGCGGAAGGCCAGGGTGACGGCGTGCGCCACCGAAGTCCAGGCGCGGTCGATGCCGTGCACCAGGCCGGAAGGCCCGCTTTGTCCCTGCCCCAGTTCTTGTCCATCAGGGCGCGCCAGGCGTACGCGGGTTCCGCTGCCCCCTCCGTCGACGCCGATTATGTATTCGATCATGTGTATGCAGTCCGGCTATGGTTGGTTGCGCCTGTTCCCGGACTTTTATTTGCAGGGCGGGAAAAAGCTGAAGGCACTATATTGTCGGCCCGGTGGCTTGTCAACAGGTATTTAAGTGGTATTGACTAACTGATCAACAAGTTTGCGTGCATGATTGAATTTGTTGTTGCAAGTTATTGTTATTAAAGAGTTTTTTAATGTTGAGAATGGTATTGAAATTGGCCTTGTTCAATGCCAATTTTTTGTGGCGATATGACCACTGGGGCTTGAGGTTTGCGTGGAAGCATGCTTGGCAAGGCCGGTCATCAGGAGTACAGTCCGCCTTTTAGACCTCAGTTGGAAGACAGCAGATGAACGACAAGGCAGCAAAAAGCGAGTATTGGGACGAGTGGCAAAGCGAGGCGCTGGCCGCCGGCGTGCCAGCGCCGTTGGCGGCACTGGGCATGGAAGTGATGCGCGCCCATCGCAAGAACCGCTGGCCGAAGGAATTCCTCGGCCGCCTGGACGATGGTCCGACCATGCTGGCGATGTGCCTGGAAGACGAGGCAGAAACGGAAATGTTGTTTACCGAGTGCCTGTATCCCTACGATACGGCGCTGCTCGAGAAGACGCGCCGGCGCCTGTGCCTGCACTGAGGTAGTGCGGGAGCAGGTAGTCAGCAGTAAGCAGAACGGCCGCCTTGCGCGGCCGTTTGCACGTGTGCAAGCTATTGGCCGACGAAGGTATCGTTGTTGGAATTACGCATGCGCAAGAGCAGCAGGCCAATGGCGATCAGCAGCAGCGCCGGGGTACTCGGTTCGTAAGGTTGCAATAAAGGCAGCTGGCCGAGGTGATGCCGCGTGGAATCGGCGCCAGCGAGATTGCTGCTGGCCGACAGGGTCAGGGCTGAGGCGAGCAAGATCAACTTTTTCATCATGGTGTGTCCGTCCGAGGCTGCAATCTGAATACGCATGGCCGAAACAATGTCGGTCCATGTCCTGTCTCCAGCGTGTAGTCTTGTCCACGACGACGGGTTTGCGCCCGCACATGATGGGTTCATATCTTTTTATACATTCCTTGTATTTAAACACAATAAATATAAATTTGAAATGCTTTTTTGCTTGCATCGCGTTTGGGCGTCGAGGGATGCACAAGGAAGTGGCCGGGAAATGACGTGGCATTTTACTTGCGCGGTGTCATAATGGGCAGGGCATCCCCGCCCGGGCGCATGGAGCAGATGATGAGTAAGGCACAGGACAGCAAGAAGGAAAGCAAGAAAGAGCCGGCGAAATCCATGAAGGAAAAAAAGGAAGCCAAGAAGATCAAGAAGGAAGAGCGCAAGCGATAGGCGCTGGCGTGGATCGTATGCGCATGCCCCATCTGACGCGTTTTATGTTGATGGCCGCCATGGCTCTGTTGCCGGCCGTCAACGTCATGGCGCAGAAGAAGGCGCCGCCGTCCACCTTCGGCCAGGTGGTGGGCAATGCGGTGCTGTGTATCGATCATCTCGACAACAAGGCTTTTTATGCGTATCTGCTGACTGCCTTCGGCCCGGCCTACAAGCATGAAGGCGGCGCTTACTGGTTCCGTACCGACGCCACCCTGTGGGGCGCACCCGTTAATGAGGTGATCGTCAGCGACGATACCAGCCCCCTGGTGTTCATGGGCGTGGTGGTCGATAGCACGCCGGAAAAACTCGAACCGGCCATCCGCACCGCGTCTGGGATGAGTTTCCGCAAGGCCGATAATTCCGCATTTCCTGTCCGCACATCCGTGCCTGGCAGTAAAATCGTCTACTTTGGTCGCAAGGCAAAAGTCTATTGCGCAAGATACAAGCCATTGCCGCCCAAGCATACCCGCTGAGTGTGCAGCTTGTCTGTATTTTGTCTGTTAACTCGGCGCCTGACTGCGCCACCTGATACTCCATCTGCAGGGTCTTCATGTACACGCATTATTTTCAGCTCAAACAATCGCCGTTTTCGATCGCCCCCGATCCCCGCTATCTGTTCATGAGCGAACGCCACCGCGAAGCGCTGGCCCATTTGCTGTATGGCGTGGGCAGCGGCGGCGGTTTTGTCTTGCTGACAGGGGAAATCGGCGCTGGCAAGACTACCGTGTGCCGCTGTTTCATGGAGCAGATACCCGAGAATTGCCAGCTGGCCTATATCTTCAATCCCAAGCTGTCGGTCGAGGAATTGCTGCACTCGATCTGCGAGGAATTCCGAATCAGCCTGGCGCCCGGCGTGGCCAGCGTGAAAGGTTATGTCGACGCGATCAACACGCATTTGCTGGCCAGCCACGCACAGGGCAAGAACAATGTGCTGATCATTGACGAAGCGCAAAACCTGTCGGCTGCGGTGCTGGAGCAGTTGCGTTTGCTGACGAATCTGGAAACGAGCGAGCGCAAGCTGCTGCAAATCATTTTGATCGGCCAGCCTGAATTGCGCGCCATGCTGGCCAGGCCGGAACTGGAGCAGCTGGCGCAGCGCGTGATTGCGCGCTATCACCTGGGGTCCCTGTCGGCCGATGAGACGGCCAGCTACATCCACCACCGGCTGGCAGTGGCAGGCAGTACGGCGCAGCAGCCATTCTCTGCCAGCCTGATGGCGCAAATCCATGCCCTGAGCCATGGTGTGCCGCGCCGCATCAACTTGCTGTGCGACCGTGCATTGCTGGGTGCCTATGTGGAAAACCAGCGGCAAGTGACGCGCAAGATCTTGCGCCGGGCGGCGCAGGAAGTGTTTGCGGAAGAGGGAAGTAAATCGTCCGTGCAGGCCTGGCGCTGGCCGCAAGTGGCGGCGGGCGTGCTGGCCGGCGCCGTGGTGACGGCGGCACTGGCCTGGCATTTTGTGCCCGCGCCAGTCTCCGCACCGTTGCATGCGGCGGCGCCGGTGGCTGCGGTTAAGCCAGCGCCTGCTGTCGCGCCGGCCGCCAAAGTGGCTGCGCCCGACCGCGACGCCGTCTTGCGCCAGCTGGCCAGCTTGTGGGGCGAGCAACTGCCAGTGGGCGATGCCTGCCAGGCGGGCGCCCGCGCCGGCTTGCGCTGCCTGCAAAGCCGCGGCGGTATCGCCGAGCTGCGCGTGCTGGACCGGCCGGCCATGCTGACCTTGTCCGGCGATGGCGGCGCGGAGCAACTGCTTTTGCTGACAGGTGTGCATGGCGAGCAAGCCAGTGTGCTGGTCGATGGCAAACATCAAACCTTGCCGCTGGCAGAACTGGCACAGCGTAGCGATGGCAGTTTCGTCACGTTCTGGCGCGCGCCGCGCGGCTGGCGCGATGAAGTGCCCGTCGGCGCGCGTGGCCCCGATGTGGACTGGCTGGCGCGCCGCCTGGCGCAATTGCATGGCTTGCCACCGCCGGCCGACAACTTGCCGCTGGACGATGCGATGCAAAAGCTGCTGCGCGGCTTCCAGCAAGAACAGCAACTGAAGGCCGATGGCCTGGCGGGACCGAAGACTTTCATGCGCCTGATGCAGCTGGGCGACAACAATACAGAGCCGCGCCTGTCGGATGCGACGGCAGCTACAGCAGCCACAGCGGCCATGGTCGCGGGGAAATAAGATGTCGTATATTCTGGAAGCACTGAAAAAATCGCAGGCCGAGCGTCAATTGGGCGAGTTGCCATCCATCCACGCGCCCCAGTTTCCCTTGCACCATGTGCACGGCGTGGCTGGCAATAGCCGCTTGCCAGTGTGGCTGGGGCTGGGCGCCGCCAGCCTGGCCGTGCTGGCGGCATTGCTGTGGTGGCAGCCTTGGCAGCAGAAGATTGCTGCGCCAGCCCCGGTGGCTGCCGCGCCTGTGCCGCTACCTTTGCCTGCCGCTCCCTCCGCCCCCGCGACGGTGGCGGCAACGCCAGCGCCAACATTGGCGCCTGCACCCGTCAAGATGGCGCCCGTGCCTGAATCCAAACCGCAACCCCAGCCCCAGCCTCAGCCCGTCGCCAGGGTTGAAGCGGCGGCGCCAGCCAGCGTGCCAGCGGAAGAAGTGATACCCGGCTTGCGCGACTTGCCCGAACCGATACGGCAGCAAATTCCACCGATAGTCCTGGGCGGTTATATTTACTCGAAGAATCCGGAAGACCGTCTGCTGCTGATCGACAAGGTGCTACGCCATGAAGGCGAGGAGCTGGCGCCTGGACTGGTGCTGGAAAAACTGCAGCCGAAGGCGGCCATCTTCAACTTCAAGGGCTATCGCTACAAGATGCCGTACTGATGCCAGGCCGGACGTTGTTGCATATCAAGCCAGGCTAAGGCCAGGGGAACCCGGCAGCCGAGCCTGGGTCGAACTTCTGTTGGCGCCGCTGTGCGCCTCGGGCGCAGGCAGGCCGGAAGTTCTGGGCTTGGGAGTTCAATAATGGCGAGCAATCTGGCGCAGATCGACCATATCGTCGTGCTGATGATGGAAAACCGTTCCTTTGACCATATGCTGGGCTATTTGAGCCTGGAGGGCGGGCGTAGCGATATTGATGGCTTGCGCGTCGGACACGCCAACACGCATGCCGGCGTGAGTTATCCCATCCATCATTTGCAGCGCACGGCATTTGGCCCTGAGCAAGACCCATCGCATACGGGCGCCTCGGTGGCGGTGCAGCTGCAAAACAGGAATGGCGGGTTTGTCGACGATTACGCGCAAACCCATCCGGGCGACCCTGACCCCGGTCTGGTGATGGGCTATTACAACGCCGCCGATTTGCCCACGTACGACTTCCTGGCACAGCAATTCTGCGTCTGTGACCGCTGGTACAGCTCAGTGCCGGGCGCAACCTGGCCGAACCGCCTGTATGCGCTTAGCGGCAGGGCGGCTGGCAGCAAGGATAGCCGGCGTGTACCGCTGTATGGCAACAAATCGTTTGTACGCCAGCTGGAACGTTCCCTGGTCAGCTGGAAATTTTATTCTGCCTGGAAACCGTGGAGCCTGGCCTTGACGGACGACCATTACCGCTCATCCGAATGTTATGAGCCGTTCGGTTCGCGCCAGCGCCGCTACGGTTTTATCGGTGATGCGCTGGCGGGCGCCTTGCCCTCGGTTAGCTGGATCGATCCCCATTTCTTTGCCAATGACGACCATCCGCCAGCCGATATCCGCGCCGGCCAGGCGCTGGTGGCGCAGGTGTACCAGGCGCTGTCTCAGGGGGCGGGCTGGCCGCGCACGCTGCTCATCATTTGCTACGACGAACACGGCGGCCTGTTCGATCACGTGGTTCCTGGTGCAGCCGAGGATGATGATCCTGCATTTCGCCAGTACGGTGTGCGCGTGCCGGCCCTGCTGGTGTCGCCACTGGTGGCTCCCGCCAGCGTCTGTCATGAGGTGCTGGACCATACCTCCATCATCAAAACCATCTTGCAGCGTTTTTGCCACGGCGATGGCGGCGCCTTGCCTGCCATGGGCGCGCGCGTGGCGGCGGCCGGTAGCCTGGAGGCGGCATTGCTGCTGGCGCAGCCACGGCCAGCGCCTGTCGTGCCCGACAGTGTTCAGGCGCAGCGCGCTGTCTGGGAGGCTGATTTGCGCGCCGCCGATTTTGCGCCCGTGAGCGTGGCTGCATCGTCCGCGCCTGCCATGTCCGATGCCGAGGCGGGGGCGATCGCGGCCCACCGGCAATTGGCCCGGGGCGCCAGGAATGCGCTGGCGGCCAATGTTAAAAGCGCAAGAAGTGGCAATAGCGGCGGCAAGAGCACGCCGCAGTCGCTGGGCCGGCGGCGTAAAAGGAAAGGGCTGCTTGATGAGAGGGCGCCGGCGTCTTTGGGCATGCTGGCTGCTGCAGACGGGGAGGGGCAAGGATGAGGTAGAGCGCCAGGTGGGCTGCGTATAATACGCAACAGTCACTGAGCAAAGAGGACGACAATAATGCAAATATCCATGCCCGCTCATCCGGTACTGGGCGTGATAGGCCGTTCCGGCAGCGGCAAGACCACGTTGCTGGAATATGTGGTGCAGCAGCTGGCGGCGCGCGGCTTGCGCGTCAACCTGGTCAAGCACAGCCACCATGACCTGTCACTGGAGCCGCCACAGAAGGATAGCGCCCGTTTGCGCCTGGCTGGCGCGGCCGAGGTACTGGTGGCTTCGCCGTATCGTTATGCCATCGTACATGAACTGCGTGGTGCGCCCGAGCCGACCCTGGCCCAGCAGTTGGCCCGCATGGGGCCGGCGGACCTGACCCTGGTGGAAGGCTTCAAGCAAGATCCCATCCCGAAGCTGGAAGTATTTCGTGCCGAAGTAGGGCAAATGCCGCTGTATCCACATGATTTGCATGTAATCGCGGTAGCGTCGGACAGCCCTGCGCCAGACGGCTTGCGCGAGGGCCTGGTCTGGCTGGATTTGAATGCCTGCGAAGATGTGCTGGCCTGGCTGCTGCAGTGGCATAAAGACAGGCTGGCAAAATAAGACTAAAGTATTGCCAGCAGCACCCGTTAACAGGGGTAGACCTTCACTGGAGAACGCTATGGACGTTGGAAGCATTGCTCAACTGTCAACCACGATGGCGGAGACAGGGACGCGGCAAGCTGTCGGCTTGTCCGTATTGAAAAAAGCGCAGGAAGTGCAGAGCTCAACGGCGACCGCCTTGCTGGCCGCTTTGCCACCTGTGCCTGCGGCGCCAAACCTGCCTGCTCACCTGGGTAACCGTATCAACACGACCGCCTGAGCGCGTCATCAGGCGCGGCTTTCCAGCGCCTGACGAGATTCAAGCTGCCCACACCACCGTTATTAACGGTGTTGTGGGCTTTTTGTTTTTTTTACCTGCTCTTCCTTTGGCCATAAAAACGGAATGTTCGCCATAGTGCCGCCAATTCAGTAGAATCACTGTGCCGCCAGTTGCAGGGCAGTGCCGCGGCGCAAGCTCCTGAACTCATCACTTACCATTTGCACGAGGATCACCATGAACAAACGTCAAGCTTTCGTCGCCGCTGCTCTCGCAGGCCTGTGCGCCGCCAGCACCGTCAGCGCAGCGGCGCACGATGCGCCCGCCACTACTGGCGACAAGGAAAAATGCTACGGCGTCGCCAAAGCGGGACTGAATGACTGTGCCTCGGCCGACGGCGCCCATTCCTGCGCCGGGCAGGCGACACAAGATAACTTGCCTGGCGAATGGGCCTATGTTGCCAAGGGCACGTGCACCCAGGCTGGCGGTTCCCTGAAGCCGGCCAAGGCTGCTAAAAAGGCCCAGTAATCATCGCCGCTGCACGCACGCCCTTGCCCACCCATGCGCTCGCTGGCGTGGGCGTTGGCTTGCGCGCCAGCCATTACCGCGACTTCCTGGCAGCCCGGCCCGCTGTGGACTGGCTGGAAGTGCACACGGAAAACTATCTGGCCCGTTCCGGCTGGGATTGGCAAGTGTTGTCCACCTTGCGTGCCGACTATGCGCTCAGCCTGCATGGCGTGGGCCTGGGGTTGGGCTCGGCGCAGGGGTTTTCCGAGCAGCATCTGGAGCGCGTGCGCCAACTGGTAGAGCAGATCGAACCAGCGCTGGTGTCGGAACACCTGTGCTGGGGCGCCGTAGCACAGCATCAATTCAATGATTTGCTGCCTTTGCGCCTCGATAGCGTGGCGCTGGACTTGCTGTGCGCGCGGGTTGGGCGGGTGCAAGATGTCTTGAAAAGGCCGATCTTGCTGGAGAATGTCTCCACTTATCTGCGTTTTCATGGCGACACCATGAGCGAAGCGCAATTCCTGGCTGAACTGGCCCGCCGCAGCGGCTGTGGCTTGCTGCTCGACATCAACAACCTGTATGTAAACCAATGCAACCACGGCGAAGATGCGCTGGCAGCCATGCAAGCCATCGCGCCGGGCAGCGTGGGCGAATTCCACCTTGCCGGCCACCTGGTCACGCCGCATGCGGTGATCGACCATCACGGCGCGCGTGTTGCTGAACCCGTCTGGGCCTTGTACAAAGCTGCCTTGCAGCGCTTTGGCCAGGTACCGGCCCTGATCGAATGGGATACGGATGTGCCCGCGCTGGAGGTCTTGCTGGGTGAAGCGGACAAGGCGCGCAGCCTCATGGCGCCGCACCGGCCGCCTGTGCCATGGCAAGCTTCAAGTGGTTCGATGGCGCCCGCGCTGCCGGACCCTGCGCTGGAGGCAGGCCAGCAAGCATTTGCCGCCGCGCTATTCGATATGGCATACAACGATGCCGCCTTGCAGCAATTTGCAGGCTCATCGAGCCCCGAGCGTCTGGCCTTGTACCGCGGCAACCTGGGTGCCACCTGGCGACGCACCCTGGGCCATGCTTATCCTGTCGTGCTGGCGCTGGTGGGCGAGGAATTTTTTAGCGGCCTGGCGCGCGCCTATGGCAATGTTTATCCTTCGCAAGATCCTGACCTGAACCAGTTCGGCAGCCATTTTTCGACCTTCCTCGACGACTTTCCGCCTGCGGCCGAATTGCCGTATCTACCTGATATGGCGCGCCTGGAATGGGCCTTGCACCTGGCTCATTACGCGCCCGATGCGGCCGGTTTGCCGGCCAGCAGCCTGGCGTCATTGACGCCGGACCAGCTCGAAACGAGCCGCTTTGCCGTGCATCCTGCATGCTCCCTGATCGCTTCGCCATGGCAAGTGCTGGCCTTGTGGCAAGCGCATCAGGAGGGTGACAGCAAGGGTGTATTTCCCGGGGAATTGGCTGGCGATACTTATGTGCTGGTGTGCCGGCCACAGTGGAAGGCGCAGGCGGTTGTACTCGATGCAGCGGCGCATGCGGCGCTGTCGCTGCTGCAGCAGGGGCAGGTGTTTGGCGCCGCGCTCGATGCGGCGTTTGAGTTCGATGATGCGTTCGACCTGGGTGGCCAGTTGCGCCACTGGCTGGCGCATGCGGTATTGATTGAAATGCGTTAAAGCGCTATCAAGGCTGGCTAAAGGCGCGCAACAGGCGTGCTTCGCCCGTCTGATCGTGGCATAGTGCGTTGGCCGCTTCAGTGGCCGCCATCATGCGCGCCAGCTGTTCTTCTTCGAAGCGGCTCAGCTCAGCCATGGCAGCTACCAGCGCGACTTCCAGCCTGGCGCGGGCGCTTTGATACAGGCTGCTCGTGTATTTATCTGTGTTGCGGAGCAATTCTTCCGCATTCTCTATGACTTGCCGCAAATCAGCGATCAGGCGTTCCTGATCGTGTGTGCCGTGCTCGGGATGGTCCATGGCTTCCCCCTTCCGCATATCGATGAATATATGAAACAGTCTCTGGAGCCATGCACTCAGCTGCGGTGCTTGCCCTGGAGCGCGGCTGCGCCCCAGGCTCCCATCGTCAGCCGACGACGGTGATGCGGACGTCGGCCACGCTGACCACCTGGCCTGCGCGAATCTTGGCTGTCTTGCGCAATTCCTTCTTGCCGTCGACCTTCACCACGCCGCTGTCGACCATGACCTTGCCTGCGCCACCGCTGTCACACAAGCCGACCAGCTTGAGCAGCTGGTTCAGCTCGACGAACTCGGAGGTTAAATCAAAGCTTACTTTTTGCATTGTATCCCTTATTGCAATAATGTGTTTTTAGCACTGGATGACGACGTCTACCAATCTGTTACGCCTAGTTTACATCAAGCTGTCCGGGATGCAGGCAGGGCTTCAGCTTTTGTTGGGGCGCGTCATCTCCAGTGGCACGATCCACGTTGCAAATTGCTCCTCTGTTACAAAGCCCAGTCCCAATGCCGCCTCTTTCAGGGTCGTGCCTTCATGCTGCGCCTGCTTGGCGATTTGCGCCGCCTTGTCATAGCCGATATGCGGCGCCAGTGCCGTGACCAGCATCAGGGAGCGCGCCATCAGCTCGGCGATGCGCTCGCGGTTTGCTTCGATGCCGTGTGCGCAATGCTCGTCAAAGCTGCGCATGCCATCGCCCAGCAGGCGGGCGCTCTGCAGGAAATTGTGCGCAATCAAGGGCTTGAAGACATTGAGCTCGAAATTGCCCGACGCGCCACCCACCGTGATGGCCACATCGTTGCCGAAAACCTGGCAGCACAGCATGGTCAGCGCTTCGCACTGTGTCGGGTTGACCTTGCCCGGCATGATGGAGCTGCCCGGTTCGTTTTCAGGGATCGTGATTTCGCCAAGGCCGGAACGTGGGCCGGACGCCATCCAGCGCACGTCGTTGGCAATTTTCATCAGGGCCGTTGCCAGGGTTTTCAGTGCGCCATGCGAGGCGACCAGCGCATCGTGGGCGGCCAGGGCGGCAAACTTGTTGCTGGCGCTGGCAAATGGCTGGCCTGTCAGGCGCGCGAGTTCGGTGGCGATGCGGTCGGCAAATTCGGCATGGGCATTCAATCCCGTGCCCACGGCCGTGCCGCCGGCGGCCAGTTGCAGCAGCGGTGGCAATGATGCCGTGATGATATGTTCGGCAAAGTCCAGCTGTGCCACGTAGCCGGAAAATTCCTGGCCCAGGGTCAGCGGCGTGGCGTCTTGCAAGTGGGTACGGCCGATCTTGACGATATCGGCAAACTGCGTGGCCTTGGCATCGAGGGTGGTCCGCAACTGGCGCAGGGCGGGCAAGACGGTGTTGGCGACGGCCAGCGCGGCAGCCACATGGATGGCCGTCGGGAAGATATCGTTCGAGGATTGCCCCAGGTTGACGTCGTCATTCGGATGCAGCAGGCGCTCGGCGCCGCGCAAGCCACCCATCAGCTCGGAACCCCGGTTGGCCAGCACTTCATTCATGTTCATATTGCTTTGCGTGCCCGAGCCCGTCTGCCAGACGGCCAGCGGAAATTCGCCGTGGTGTTTGCCGGCCAGCACCTCATCGGCCGCTTGCGTGATGGCGACGGCTTTCTTGCCGCTTAATAAACCCAGGTCCAGGTTGACGTGGGCGGCCGCGCGTTTGACGGTAGCCAGGGCGGCGATCAATTCAGGCGGCATCTTTTCCGTGGAAATGTGGAAGTGCTCCAGCGAGCGCTGGGTCTGCGCTCCCCACAACTGACCGGCGGGTACGTCGATCGGGCCGAAACTGTCGCGTTCGATTCTGCTACTCATGGCATCCCTTTCATCGATTTTGGTCCTTCGAGTGTACTCCAGACGACAAAATCGCACAGGGCGTGGCCATACGGTACTGCTCGGCCTTTATTTTGTGTATTTCCTGCCGTTAATAAGGGAGGTACCCCATTTTCCCTGTTGTCAAAGCGACTCATCCATGCAGAGCAGTGTATTTTCCCGTCGGATCCTGATCTCCTGTGCCGCCGCCAGCGTGGCCATGCCCGGCGCTTTTGCGGCCGAACTCGGTGATATCAGCGCGCTCTCGCACGTGGGCCAGCCGCTGTCAGCCGATATCGAACTGACGGCGCTGGCGCCCGATGAAAGCGCTGGCGTGGCCGTGCGCCTGGCGTCCCCCGATGTGTACCAGGGCGGCGGCATCACGATGGATCCGGCACTGCAAGGGCTGGCCATCAGCCAGGCGGTGCGCCACGGCCGGCGCTATGTCCACGTGAGTACGCAACAGGCAATCACGGCGGGCCATGTACACCTGTATTTTGTGCTGGGCAGCGGTAGCGGCGCCAATGTTCGCCTGGCAACGGTCTGGCTGACACCGGCGCCGGCCGCGCCTGTTCCTGCGCCAGTGCCTCTTGCCGTATTAGCTGCTCTGCCGGCCAAGCCCCTTGCGCCGCCCCCCGATGCGGCCGCACTGGCAGCCCGTGTCCGTGCGGAAGGCATGGTGCGCCCACCGGCCGTGTTCGTGCCTCCTGCCGTACCTTTGATGCGGCCGCCGCTGCGCCGGACCATCCCGGCGGCGGCATCCTGCGCGCCGCAAGCCGTTGCCGCACCCGATGCAAGTTGTGTTGCGCTCAATCAACAGAATGCCGCCTTGAATGACAAATTGGGCGAGTTGGAAGGCAAGGTTGGCGCTTTGCAAAAGGCGCTGGCCGTGCCTGCTGTCGCTCCTGCTGTTGCCGCCGCGCCAGCCGCCGCCGAAGCGCCGCACGCCAAGCCCAAGCCCCTGCATGCAGCCCCAGCCGTGAAGGAAAAAAAACCGTCCGGCGGCGGCCTGTGGTGGCTGGGACTCGGTATCCTGCTCTTTTTGCTGCTGACGGCGGTGATCGTGTATGTCTGGCGCAAGCGCAGGGAAAAAGGCGCCGACCGGCCGCCATCGAAATACTGGGTTTTGCTGCGCAAACCATTTCGCCGCGCGCCAGTGCCTGTCTTGACGGAAACGGTGGAGGAGGGCGAGGCTGAAGCGGCGCCAGCGGAACCGGAGCCATCGCCATTTTCGCGGTGACTCATTTGCTCGCTGGTGGTTCAAGATGTAAAAAAAGCGCCCATGGCGCTTTTTTTGTATCGGTCAGTTTGGCCGGGTGGCCGCAGGGCTGGCTACCAGCGTCAGCGGTGTTTCCGTGATATCGCGTATGACCCTGTCATTCGCCAGTATTTGTTTCAGCAAGTCAATCTTGCGCTTGCGCGCTGCGGCAGACAGTGGCGCAACCTCACCATGCTCGATAGATTGCGTTTCTTGAGAGCACTGTTTTTCCAGGATACTTAAACCATCCCAGTCGCTCGAACGCGCGGCGGAGACCATTTGATTAGTCAGTCCGGCAATATTTTCATACATCGCGAGAACGTCGTTGGGAGTCATGAGCCTCTCCAGGTAAGTTACGGAAAAGTGCTACATGGCTAGCATAACGGCGAAGCGGCTGAAAACTTGAGTGATTTTTTGAAAGAAAGTGTAAGTAGTGTTCAAACAGACATCAAACAAACGAACTCCCCGGGAAGCCGCATGAATACTGGGGTTGCAAGATTTCCTTCAGGTAATATTTAGTGTACTAGTTCTTCCAGGCCGGCGCTGAGCGTGGCAGGTGGCGGCATCTTGTCGACCATGATGGAAGGCGGTAATCCGAGCGCTTCAGCCACTTCACTGGGGTAGCAGGCGATGATTTCTTCGTTGTTCAGCGCATTTTCCTCGATACGGGCGCGCCAGGCGGCCAGGTGGATGACGGCCGCCATGCGATTGAGGGGCTGGCCGGCCAGCGGATCGGGAAAGGCAGCGATGGTTTCGGCAAAAACGGGCGGGAACTTCCAGCGGCGCGCCAGTTCCGCGCCTACATCGGCGTAGCAGTAACCTAGCGATACGCGCTCGGCGTCGATGCGGCGCGCGTCGAACGGTGGGGCGATCTTGTCCAGTTGCATGGCTTGCTCGGGCGCCGCTGCATGCAGCACCAACTGGCCGATGGCATGCATCATGCCGATGGTGAAGGCCAGCTCCGTATTGTCGCCCGTCTGTTTGGCGATCCAGCGGGCCGAGACGGCGCTATGCAGGCTGTAGCGCCAGAATTGCTGCAGGTTTAATCCCGGCACGGCCTTGAAGCCGCTGACCAGGCCGGAACTGATGACCAGAGTACGCACGGTCACAAAGCCCAGCATCAGCACCGCATCTTCCACCGTGCCGATGCTGCGCGAGACGTGGTAATACGCCGAGTTGGCCAGGCGCAGCAGCTTGGCGCTCAGGGCCGGGTCGGCGCCCAGCTTGCGGGCCAGTTCTTCGGTGGAAATACTGGGATTGTCGAAGCTGCGGACCAGCTCATCGACGATTTTCGGGGCAGTGGGCAGGGCATGGGCATGTTGAAACAGCGCTTCAAGTTGCATGGCACTCTCCTTTGTTCGCGCGGCAATCGGTCTGGCTGTCACGAAACTATATGCCGTTTTTTTATCTTGTTGCAAAAAATCTCGACAACGCTTTTTGTCGCCAAACAGGCTATGATTTCAGCCACGATTTCAGAGACATTCACGAAAGGATTTCCATGCACGCTAGCCGCCCATCCTGGCGCACCACGCCACTTTCCGCCGCCTTGGCGCTCGCCCTGGCCGGCGCTGCCCTGGCTGGCTTGCCGGCCCACGCCGCTCCTGCCACGGCCGCTACCGCCACTGCGCCAGCGGCTGTTTTACCCGGCGATGACTTCTTTAATTACGTCAATGGCGACTGGGTGCGCAACACACAGATTCCCGCCGACCGCAGCAGCTGGGGCTCGTTTGCCAGCCTGAGTGACAGCACGAACAAGCGTATTATCGGCCTGGTTGAAGGCCTGGAAACCCAGCAAAATCCAAGCGCCGAAGCGCGCCAGATCAGCGATTTTTACCGCTCCTATATGGACGAAACGGCTATCGAAGCGAAAGGCTGGGCGCCTTTGAAACCGCTGTTGAAGAAAATCGATGGCATACATGACCAGGCCAGCCTGGCACGGGCGCTGGGCGCGAGCTTGCGCGCCGATGTCGATCCGCTCAACTCGACCAATTTTTTTACTGAAAACCTGTTTGGCCTGTGGGTGGCGCAAGACTTGAACGACACCACGCGCAACGTGGCTTATCTGTTGCAGGGCGGCCTGGGCATGCCCGACCGCGCCTATTACCTGGACAATAGCGCGCGCATGCAGCAACTGCGCGGCGAGTACCAGAAGCATATCGCTACCCTGTTCAAACTGGCAGGCTACAGCGATGCACAGGGCCGCGCCGCGCGCGTGTTTGCGCTGGAACAAAAGATCGCCGCCAGCCACGCCAGCCGCGAAGATTCGGCCGATGTCGCCAAGGGCAACAACGTCTGGCGCGCGCAGGATTTCGCCAGCAAGGCGCCGGGCCTGGATTGGGCTGCGTTTTTTGAAGGCGCGGGATTGTCGGAACAAAAAGACTTCATCGTCTGGCATCCCAGCGCCATGGCGGGCAGCGCCGCACTGGCGTCCAAGGTGCCGCTGGCAACCTGGAAGGATTTTCTCGCTTTCCA
Organism: Janthinobacterium silvisoli; assembly: GCF_014200725.1. Lineage (GTDB taxonomy): Bacteria > Pseudomonadota > Gammaproteobacteria > Burkholderiales > Burkholderiaceae_D > Janthinobacterium. The sequence continues at coordinate 226,217 of NZ_JACHCL010000003.1, read as the reverse complement.
TACCATCAACCATTTTTCCACCACCTTGCCACGCGCGGCCGCCGATCAGCACTTCGCCTTTTATGGCCGCGCCCTGAGTGGCACGCCTCAGCAATCGGCGCGCAGCAAGCGCGCGCTGGCCGCTACCAATGACGCACTGAGCGACGCCGTCGGCAAGCTGTATGTGGAGCGCTATTTCTCGCCCGAGTCGAAAGCGCGCGTGCAGGATATGGTCAGCAAGCTGGTAGCTGCCTTCTCGCGCCGTATCGACAAGCTGGACTGGATGGCGCCTGCCACCAAGGCGCAGGCGCAGGAAAAACTCAAAACCCTGTACGTGGGCGTGGCCTATCCGGACCACTGGGCCAGCTATGCGGGCTTGCAAGTGGTGCGCGGCGATGCGCTGGGCAATGCTCAGCGCGCCGAGCAATTCCACTATCAGCAGCAACTGGCCAAGCTGGGCCAGCCTGTCGACCGCACCGAATGGGCGATGCCTGCGCAACTGGTCAACGCCGTCAACCTGCCGCTGCAAAATGCGCTGAACTTCCCGGCCGCCATCCTGCAGCCGCCATTCTTTGACCCGAACGCCTCGGACGCAGCCAACTATGGCGGCATAGGCGCCACCATCGGCCATGAAATCAGCCATAGTTTTGACGACCAGGGCGCGCAGTTCGACGCCCAGGGCAAGTGGCGCGACTGGTGGACGCCAGCCGACCTGGCCCACTTCCAGGCTGCCTCGAAACAGCTGGTGGCGCAGTTCTCTGCCTACAAGCCGTTCCCTGACCTGGCTGTCAATGGCCAGCTGACCCTCAGTGAAAACCTGGCCGACCTGGCCGGCCTGTCGGCTGCCTACGATGCGTTCACCTTGTCGCAGCAAGGCAAGCCGGCCCAGCCTGGCGCCGACCGCGAGTTCTTCACCGGTTATGGCATCAGCTGGCGCAACAAGGCGCGTGAAGCAGCCGAGCGCCAGCAGATCCTGACGAATGGCCACGCGCCGGCGCAATACCGCGCCGCCACCGTGCGCAATCTCGATGCATGGTACCCGGCCTTCGACGTCAAGCAAGGCCAGCGTCTGTACCTGGCGCCGGAGCAGCGCGTAAGAGTCTGGTAGCACGGTAAAATGGAGGGCTGATGCAACAGGAAAACCTCAGACAGGAATACCATGAACGACCAGCCCTCCCTATCGCCCTCGCAGCAGGACGCGCAAGATGCGCTGCATGCCATCACTGAGCGCACGCTGGCCCATTACGACGCCAGCGCCGAGCAGTTTTTTGAAGGTACGCGCGACCATGACGTGCGCCAGAATATAGCCGCGCTGCTGAACGCCATTCAAGCGGGCGGGCGCAGCGCGCCATTTTCCATCCTCGACCTGGGCTGCGGCCCCGGGCGCGACCTGAAAGCGTTCACCGAGCTGGGCCACCACGCCACCGGCGTCGATGGTTCGCGCCGCTTTGTCGAGATGGCGCGCGCGTATAGCGGCTGCACCGTCTGGCAGCAAGACTTCGTCGACCTCGATCTGCCCGCCAGCCACTTCGACGGTGTGTTTGCCAACGCCGTGCTGTTCCACGTGCCCAGCGCCGCCTTGCCCGGCGTGCTGCGGACGCTGCACGGCTGTTTGAAACCCGGTGGCGTGCTGTTCAGTTCGAACCCGCGTGGCCAGAACCAGGAAGGCTGGAATGGCCCCCGTTATGGCAGTTATTACGATGAGGAAACCTGGTTTGCCCATCTGCAGACGGCCGGTTTCAGCCTGGTCGAGCATTATTACCGTCCCGCTGGCTTGCCGCGTGAACAGCAGCCATGGCTGGCGACCGTCTGGCGCAAAGCTGCTTAAACGAGAAATAAATACATTTGGGCATGTGTTAGGGACCGAACAGAACGGATGAAGCCTCAAGCGTAGTATGGACACATCGACACGCAGCAAGCAGCGTGTGAGCCGCGGTACCGGCCCTGGTGGCTGGACAGAGATATACCCACAGATGTACCAACTACAGCGAGGAGTTCACCATGAACAAAGATCAAGTCGAAGGTAAACTGAAAGAAGTCGGCGGCAAAATCCAGGAACAAGCTGGCAAGCTGGTCGGCAGCCAGGAACAGCAAGCCAAGGGTCTGGCCAACCAGGCTGAAGGCAAAGTGCAAAAGAAAGTTGGCGATGTGAAAGATGCGGTCGAGACCGTCACGCGCAAGCCATAATTCCAGGCACGCATGAAAAAACCGCCGCCTGTCGCGAGACAGGCGGCGGTTTTTATTTGGGCGCTACCTAGCTTACTTCGCCGCTTCGCCGCCCAGGTTTTTCTTGAAGAAGCCGGCGATCTTCGCGTACACGTGGCGTTGGCCCGCGCGCGAGGAGATGCCGTGCTTGGCGCCTGGATAGGTCATCAGGTCGAACTGCACGCCACGGTTGACCAGCGCATCGATCAAACGCGTGGTGTTCGTAAACAGCACATTATCGTCCGCCATGCCGTGTATCAGCAGCAGCGGCGATTTCAAGCCATCGAGGTGGGCAAACACGGTGCTCTTCTGGTAGCCGTCGGCATCTTCCTTCGGCATGCCGAGGAATTGTTCCGTGTAGTGGGTGTCGTACAGCGACCAGTCGGTCACGGGCGCTACCGACACGCCCATGGCGATCTTGTCCGACGCGGCCGACAGCAGGCGCAAAGTCATGAAACCGCCATAGCTCCAGCCGAACACGCCGATGCGCTTGGGGTCGACAAAGCTTTGCTTGGCCAGCCAGTCGATGCCCACCAGCTGGTCGGCTACTTCCGCTGCACCCAGGTTATGGTAGATGGCGTCGGTGAAAGCGCGTTCGCGGCGCGACGAACCGCGGTTATCGAGGCGGAACACCACAAAACCCTGCTGCGCCATGTACTGGTCAAAGGTATTGCCCCAGCGGCGAGCCACGTGCTGCGAGTGCGGACCGCCGTAGGTCGACAGGAAGACCGGGTAGCGTTTCGAGGCGTCGAAGTTCGACGGTTTTACCAGCGAGTAGTACAGGGTCTGGCCATCGTTCGATTTCAGGGTGCCGTATTCGGTCGGCAGGTGATCAGCCTTGTATTTCGCGTACGGGTGGCTGGCGTTCAGGGCGTTTTCTTCCAGCCAGCCCACCATCGAACCGTCAGGGCGGCGGATGCTCACTTGCGGCGGCGTCGATGGATCGGAATACGTATCTACGAAGACCGCGCCATTGCGGGCAAACGTCGTGTCATGCCAGCCATCGGCTTTGGTCACGCGCTGCGGCTTGTCGGCCGTGCTGCCATCGAGCGCCAGGGCGTAGGTTTGCTTGTCGATCACGGCGTCGCGGTTCGACGAGACGTAGACCTTGCCGGTTTTTTCATTGATGGCCAGCAGATTGTCGATGCCCCACTCGCCGCTGGTCACAGCGTGCAGCAGCTTGCCGCTCATGTCGTACAGGTACAGATGGTTGCGGCCCGTGCGCTCGGACGACCACAGGAAGGTGCCGTTGGACAGGAAACGCAGGTCATCATTGATGCTGACCCAGGTCTTCGAGGTTTCGGTCAGCAAGGTGCGCTGCGCCAGGGTGGCCACATCGACTGCGACCAGGTCCAGCGTTTTCTGGTCGCGCGACTGGCGTTGATACACCAGCGACTTGCTGTCGGCGCTGAAGTCGGCGCGTACCAGATAAATATCGGGATTGCTGCCCAGGTCGACCTGGCGCTGCACGCCGGTTGCTGGCTCCACGATATGCAGTTGTACCAGCACGTTAGGATCGCCAGCGGCAGGGTAGCGCTGTTCGACGACGTCGGTGCGGTCGGCGAAGATTTCAAAGCGGCGCACCACCGGCACCGGCGCTTCGTCGTAGCGTTTGTAGGCGATGGCGCTATCGTCCGGCGCCCAGTAGTAGCCGGTGCGCTGGCCCATTTCTTCCTGCGCCACGAATTCGGCTTCGGCGTTATGGATGGTGCCCTTGCCGTCGGTGGTCAGCTGGCGCTCGGCATTGGTTTTCAGGTCGATCACGAACAGGTTCTGGTCGCGCACGAAGGACACGTAGCGGCCTTTCGGCGAGATTTTCGGATCGAGCACATTGCCCTTGGCGACCAGGCGCGCCTGGTCCGGCTTGGCCGCATCGACCAGGTACAGATTGCCGGCCAGCGGCACCAGCAGCTGCTTGCCATCGGGCGACCAGCTGTAGCTGAGAATGCCGTTCAGACTGGCCGTGCGCTCGCGTTCGCGGCGCGCCTGTTCTTCGGGCGAGATGGTTTCATTCGGCACCAGCGCCTTGGAATCGACCAGGCGGTGCGTGCTCTTGTCTTTCAGCTTGAATTCCCACAGGTCGAGCTGGAACTGGTTGTCGGCACGGCCGCGCAGGAACGTGACGCGCTCGCCGTCGGGCGATACCTTCAGATTGCGCACGCCGGGGCCGGACAGCGCCGGATCGGCGTGGATGCGCTCCAGGGTCAGCTTTTCAGCTGCCGCAGGAACGCTGGCCATCGCGGCCAGAAAACAAAGAAGAAAACGCATGGATGTCTCGGTGATGGTAAAAGAGTGATCAAGCTCGCAGCTTGACCACAAACGATACCAGAGCGCGGCATTTAATGCGATAGGGCTGGGCACGGAATAAGGCCGTGATTGCCTTGTTTACTTCGGTGAAAGATTAGGGATAGCGATATTTTGTATTCCCAGGTGCAAAGGCGGCACGCATAAATTGCGCGCCGCCTGGTGTTTATGCCGCTGCGTGCATGCGGCGCAGCGATAGCCGGTTCAGATACCAGGTCAGCAGCACGGCGGCCACCGTCAAGCCCAGCACCAGGCCTATCCAGAAACCGGTGGCGGCCATCGGCGCCGCTGGCGACAGGAAGAAGCCTTGCGGCGCCAGGCCCAGCACATAACCGATCGGCAGGGAAAAGCCCCAGAAGGCCAGCAGCTGTATCAGCATGGGCTGGCGCGTTACCTTGTAGCCGCGGATGGCGCACGAGGCGGCCACCTGAGTTGCGTCGGACAACTGGAACAGGGCGGCAAACAGCAGCAGATGCGCGCACAGCGCCTGCACTTGCGGATCCGACGTATAGGCTTGCGCGATCTGGTGGCGGAACACGGTGATGAGGATGGCCGAGACCACGGCCGCCGTCAGCGACATGGCTACGCCGACCCACGAAATGAAGCGCGCCCGGCGCAGATTGTTTTCACCCACGGCGTGGCCCACGCGGGTCACCAGCGCGATGCCGAACGTGAGCGGCACCATGAACACGACGGAGGAAAAATTGAGGGCGATCTGGTGCGCCGAAACCTGGATCACGCCAAAGCGCGCCACCAGCAGGCTGATGATGCCGAAGGCGCTCACTTCCGCAAAATACGTCACGCCTATCGGCAAGCCCAGGCGCAGCATGGGGGCGATGCTGGCCGCCTGCGGTGCTTCCCAGTGGCTGAACGGATAGGTAGGGCGGTAGACGGGGGCGTGGCGTATCCACAGCACCATCGCGATCAGCATCATCCACACACAGGTAGTGGTGGCCACCGCGCAGCCGATGCCGCCCAGCTTGGGCATGCCCCAGTGGCCGTAGATCAGCAGGTAGTTGACCAGGATATTCAAGCCCAGCGCGGCCAGCGCGATCACCATCACCGGCTTGGTCTGGTTGATGCTGGTGCTGTAGCCATACAGCGCGCGGTAGGCGGCAAACGGCGGCAGCGCGCAGCTGATGATGTGCACGAACAGCTTGGCCTTGGCCGCCACGGCCGGCTCCAGCATCAGATGATCGAACACCAGCGCGGCGATGTTCGTCAGCAGGCAGGCGACCAGGCCCACGGCCAGCGCCTTCCACAGCGCCTGGCGCACGATGTGCGGCACCTTGTCGTGGCGCGCGGCGCCGATTTCATGCGCCACCAGCGTATTGATCGCCATCATGATGCCGCTCACCGTCACCAGCACGATAGACCAGATGGCTGCGCCCAGCGACACGGCCGCCAGCTCTTCGGGATTGGTGTGGCCCGTCATGGCCACGTCGGCCGCGCCCATGCCGACGGTGGCCAGCTGGCCGATCAGGATGGGCCAGGCCAGCTTCCACAAGGACGATACTTCATTGCGGATGGCGGGGATAGTGAACGAGGTGGTATGGGGCATTGAAACGAGACCTGACTAAGCTGGAAAGACGTGATTGAACAGGGCATTTTACTGACATTGCGGCAACTTGTCCGCGCGCCGGTAGAAAGGGCAGGGTGTCGCTTTCAGATGAATGCTGCTGTCTGAACGTCAATTATTGCTTTTAGTAACAATTTCTTGTGTATTTCCCATATTTTGTTACAACGTTTTTTTTGCGCGACAGCTACACTGGCGGCTAGTTGTCATGTTCTTATCACTGGAGACCCGCCGATGAACCGTACACTGAAACACGCCCTGGTCTGTGCCGCCATCCTGCTATCCCACGCTGCCGCGCAGGCAGGGGAAATCAGTCTCTACACCGATGTCAATTTCCGTGGGCGCGTGGTGGTATTGCGCGACCCCAGCGATGATCTGTCGCGCCTCAATTTCAATGACACGGCCTCCAGCATCCGGGTCAGTTCAGGCACCTGGGAAGTGTGCACGGATTCGCAATTTAACGGCCAGTGCCGCAGCTTCGGGCCGGGCGAATACAGCAGCCTTGACGGTTTGAACGACAAGATTTCATCGGTGCGTGAAGCAGGACGCGACGGCAGCAGTGGTTCACGCCCGGCACTGGAGCTGTTTTCCGAGCGTGACCAGCGGGGCGCGTCGGCGCCTGTGAATGCAGACCGCGATGATTTTGTCACCATCGGTTTCAATGATCGCGCCAACAGCATCCGCGTCGAACGCGGCTACTGGCAGTTGTGCAGCGATGCCAATTACAACGGCAGTTGCCGGGTCTTCGGGCCGGGCAGCTACGATGAGCTGGGCCGCGACCTCAACGGCCGCGTGTCGTCGGCGCGCCTGGTCGACCCGCGCGAAGCCAACCGTCCACGCGGTGGCGATAACCTGGTGGTGTTGTATGCACGCAGCGACATGCGGGGCCCCGGCTTGTCCGTCAACCGCGACGTCCGGGATTTGGTGAGCATGAATTACAATGACCAGGCCAGCTCGATAGTCATCCATGAAGGCACCTGGGAGATGTGCGAGGGTTCCCAATACAACGGCAAATGTGAAGTGATGGGCCCCGGCAGCTACCCGGATCTGAATGGCCTCGACAAGAGCATCTCCTCGCTGCGCCGCATCGATTAAAGCAGTACCTGGCCATACTATGCAAGCGCATGCGGGAGATCGCCCTGCATGCGCGATGAATATAAATAAACGGAGTTTAAGATGCTGTACCCTTTGAAACGCAGCCTGCTGTGCGCAGCCGCCCTGCTGATCCACCTGGGCGCCTCTGCTGGCGAAATTACCTTGTTTGAAGACGTGAATTTCCGTGGCCGCGCGGTGAACCTGCACGACACCACGGACGACCTGTCGCGCTACAATTTCAATGACAAGGCGTCGAGTATCGTCGTGCGTTCGGGCAGCTGGCAAATCTGTACCGACGCCGGTTTCCGCGGCAATTGCAGGGTGCTCGAACCGGGCGAATATCCTTCGCTGCCAGGCATGAACGACGCCCTCTCTTCAGTGCGTGAAATGGGTTTCAATCCGGGCCGTCCGGGCCGCGATCCTGACCGGGGTAATGGTGGCGGCTACGGCCGTGGCTCGACGCTGGAAGTGTATTCGGGGGCGGGCCAGAATGGCGGCTCGGCGCGCGTCAACCGCGATACCGACGATTTCGTCAATATCGGCTTTAACGACCGCACCACCAGCATCGTCATCTACAACGGCTACTGGCAGTTGTGCAGCGATGCCAATTACAACGGCGTGTGCCGCATCTTCGGGCCTGGCCGCTATGACGACCTGGGACGCGGCCTGTCCGGCAAGGTGTCGTCGGCGCGCATGGTCGATGAACGCGAAGGACGCCGCCAGCAGTATGATCCACCACAATACCCACAGTATCCGCAGCAGCCGCAATATCCGCAGCAGCCACAGTACCCGCAGTACCAGCAGCGCGGCGCCATCCTGCTATTCCCGGACCGCGACATGGGCGGTGAACCGCTGGCGCTGGACCGCAATGCCGATGACCTGGTGCAGTTTGGCTTTAATGACCGTGCTTCGTCGATCGTCGTCAACTACGGTCAATGGCAAGTCTGCGTCGACTCGAACTACAACGGCCGCTGCGAGATCATCGGACCGGGCCAATATGGCCGCCTGAACGGCATGGAGAACCAGATTTCTTCCGTGCGCAGGGTGCGCTGATATGCGCTCTGCGTTTCGACCTGCGCTGCTGTGCGCCGCCACCTTGCTGGCACCATTCGCTGCCGATGCGGGCGAGATGACCTTGTTCCAGGATAGCGATTTTCGTGGCCGCGCCGTGACCGTGCGTTCCGACGTGGGAGATTTGTCGCGCATGAATTTCAACGACAAGGCGTCGAGCATCATCGTGCGTTCAGGCTCCTGGGAAGTGTGCCGCGACGCCAATTACCGGGGCAGCTGCCGCGTGCTGCGTCCCGGCTACTACAGCAGCCTGCCGGGCATGAATGACGTCATTTCCTCGGTCCGCGAGGTGGGCAAGCCTGGCCATGGCGGCCATCGCCCGCCCCCGCCGCCACCTCCCAAACCGCGTCCGCCTGACGATATGCGTGGCGCCGTGCTGCTGTTCCCCGACGTAGGCATGCGCGGCCAGCCCGTGCGCCTGGAGCGCGAAGTCCGCGACTTGAGCCGCTACGGTTTCAATGACCGCACCGTTTCCGTCGTCATCAATTACGGCCGCTGGGAATTCTGCGTCGACGCCAATTACCGTGGCCGCTGCATGATCATGGGACCGGGCAGCTACGGCCGCCTGCACGGCATGGAGCGCCGCATTTCCTCGGTGCGCAGGGTGCGTTAAGTACGCACGGCCACATCGCTTAAAAGCTCAGCCATCCAGCCCACGAAGGCCCGCACCGTCGATGACAGGTGCCGGCTCTGCGGGTAAATCACGGAGAGCGGGACGGCTGGCCCCGCGTACTGTTGCAGCACCTGCACCAGGCGTCCGCTGCGCAAGTGCGGCGCCGCCAGGTAGTCGGCGATGCGTATCAATCCCAGCCCTTCCAGGGCGCATGCCAGATAAGCGTCTGTATCGTTCACCGCCAGCTTGCCCTTGACGGCGATCGTGCGCTCTTGACCATCGGCGATAAATCGCCAGTCGATCGAACGGCCACTGCGCCCCGAGTGAAATTCAATCAGCTGGTGCTGCTGCAGCTCTTCCAGCGACTGCGGCCTGCCATGGCGCGCCACATAATCAGGCGAGGCGCAGACCAACCATGCAAAGCTGCCGACCTTGCGCGCCACCAGCAGCGCCGAGTTTTCCGGCACGCCGCTGCGCACCACGCAGTCCACGCCTTCCTGTATCAGGTCGATAGTCCGGTCGCCCAGGGTCAGCACGAGGTCGATCTCGGGATACCTGGCCTGGAATTGCGCAATCGCAGGCAACACTATCTGGCGCGCGAACGACGCTGTCATATCGATGCGCAGCTTGCCCCGAGCCTGGCTCGTGCTGAAAGAGAGCTGGGTTTCAACCGCCTCCACCTCATTCAATACACGCAGGCAGTGGTCATAGTAAAGGCTGCCGCCAGGTGTCAGGCTGAGCGTGCGCGTCGTGCGCTGCAGCAGGCTGGCGCCGAGAAACGCTTCCAGATCCTGGATCGTCCTGCTGACGGTGGAGCGGGGAACCGACAGGCTTTTCGCGGCCCCGGCGAAGCTGTGCGACTCCACCACGCGGGCAAATATTTGCATGGCTCGAATTCTGTCCAAGGTCACTCTCCCGCAGGCTGATAAGTGCTCAGATTATCCCGTATTTTGCAATTCTGAAAGCAGCGTTTGGCGGCTTATGTAGAAGAGAGGCCAGTTTTATACTCTGCGGACTGAATCAAAAAACAGACTAATCGCTTGCCTACCATGAAGAGGAAACACAGATGAACCACAACGCGGAGATAGAAAATACATTGGTGCTGGGGGCCGGTGAATTGGGCATGGCGGTCTTGCGCAGCCTGGCGCCGCGCCTGCAGCACACTGGTACTGGGCTATCCGTGCTGGTGACGCTGCAATCGCTGGTCTCGCCGACGGCGATGCAGGTTTTGCGTCAGCGCGAGCTGGACGCCATGGGGGTGCAATTGCTGCCCTTCGATCTGGTGGGGCGCAATAACGCCGATTTGATCGCACTGCTGGGACAATTTCATACGGTGATCAATTGCACGGGATTCGTGGCAGGAAAGGGCACGCAGACCAGGCTGACGAAAGCGGCGATTGCCGCCAGGGTGCGCCGCTATTTTCCATGGCAGTTCGGCGTGGACTACGACGTCATTGGCAAGGGCAGCGGCCAGCCCGTGTTCGATGAACAGTACGATGTGCGGGGCTTGCTGCGGTCGCAAACGGGCACCGAATGGGTGATCATTTCGACCGGCATGTTCACCAGTTTTTTGTTCGAGCCAACAACGGGCCTGGTCGATTTCGAGGCGGGCATCGTACGGGGACTGGGGACATGGGACACGAAAGTGACGGTGACGACACCGGAAGACATCGGCCGCCTGACGACCGAAATCCTGCTGCAGCAGCCGCGCATCCGCAATCAGGTGGTCTTTGTGGCCAGCGACACGGTTTCCTATGGCCAGCTGGCGGACATCGTCGACGACGTGACGGGCCGTGTTTTTGAGCGCGAGCTGTTACGCCGTGAAAAGCTGGCCTTTCAACTGGTGCAGCAGCCGGACGATGTCATGCTGCGCTACCGGGCCGCGTTCGCACTGGGTCACGGCATGTGGTGGGACAAGGCGACCACCTACAATGCACAAAAAGGCATCCCCACGACGGACGTCAGGGCGTGGCTGGCTGCCCGTCACAAAGCCAAACCTTAATCCTTGGCCTTGTATTGTGCGCAACGATAGTTCCGCTCAATTCGTGTACTCTTTCCACAGGCGGGTCAACCATGGGGAGCATGCACGGTGGATTACAAGGACTATTACAAGGAGCTTGGCGTCGAAAAGACGGCGAGCGAGGCCGATATCAAGAAAGCGTACCGCAAGCTGGTGCGCAAATACCATCCCGACGTCAGCAAGGAACCGGACGCGGACAAGCGTACCAAGGAACTGAACGAAGCCTATGGCGTGCTGGGCGACGCGGAAAAGCGCGCTGCCTACGATGAGCTGGGGCGCCAGCCAAATGCCCAGGGAGGGCAGGGCGGATCGTTCCGGCCGCCGCCGAACTGGGGCTCGGGCTACGAATCGTCCAGCGCCGACGACAGCGACTTTTTTGCCGACCTGTTCGCCCACGTGGGCGGGCGCGGACGGGCCAACAGCCAGTTCCAGATGCAGGGTGAAGACAGCCACGCTGCCATCGAGGTCAGCCTGCACGACAGCTACCACGGCGCCAAGCGCACCATCGTCATGCGCGTGCCGGAAGCCGATGGCCAAGGCCGCGTGGTGACGCGCGAGCGTACGCTGGAAGTGACGATACCGAAAGGCGTGACGGAAGGCCAGCAGCTGCGCATGAAAGGACAGGGCCAACCGGGCAGCGGCGGTGCGCCGGCCGGCGACCTGTATCTGGAAATCCGCTTCCAGAACGATGCGCGCTACAAGGTCGAAGGGCGCGACGTCTTTGAAACGGTGCCCGTCACGCCGTGGGAAGCGGCGCTGGGCGGTTCCATCGACGTGCCCACGCCATCGGGTACGGTGTCCGTCACTGTGCCGCCCAATTCGCAGACGGGGCGCAAGCTGCGCCTGAAGGGGCGCGGCATACCCTCTGTCCAGCCTGGCGATTTATATCTGCTGCTGGAAGTGGTGCTGCCGCCGGCCAACGATGCGAAGGCACGCGAACTGTATGAAACCATGGCGCGCGAGATGGCTTTCAATCCGCGCCAGAAGCTGGGAGCGTAAATCATGACGAGCAATGTAATCGGCGTGCTATTGGAAGACAAGGCCCTGAGCCTGGAAGAACTGGCGCGCGCCTGCGCCGTGGAGCCGGACTGGGTGGTGCAGCGGGTGCAGACGGGCGTGCTGCTGCACGATGGGCTGCCGCCAGGGCAGCTCACCGCCTGGCGTTTCACCAGCCTGGACCTGGTGCGCGCGCGCCGCCTGCGCGAAATCGAATCGGTGTTCGATGCGAATGCCGACCTAGCGGCGCTGGTGGTGGATTTGTCCGAAGAGGTGGCGCGTTTGCGGCGGCGCCTGCACGTGCTCGGTGCAGACTAATCAAAGTCTCAGGCAGGATCGCCGTGCCGCTGCACGGTGATCCTGGCGATATAAAACTGGCCATCGACCACGACCCGGTGCGGGATGCCGGCCACGTCGAAGCCGGGGCCGCCGTCTTCCATCCATTCCTGTGCCACGCTGTCGAATTGCTGCGGCGTCATGCGCAGCATTTGCGCCGTGATGACGAAACGCGCGCCAGGTTTTTGCTTGTTGACGAAGTCGTCTATGCCGGCCATGTGATTGTCTCCATTGTGTCTGATCCCGGATTCTACCCTTCGCACGACGCTTCTAATACCCCTGCGCCAGCAGCAGTGGTAACTGCTCCGCAAACCGTTCCGTCAGCCACTTGCCGGCCTGTCCCGGTGGGGTGCCGGTGCGCTGTATCAGGTAGATCGGGTAGTTGGCGCTCTTGTCGACGATCAGCGGCAAATGCACGAGACGGCCCGAGGCCAGGTCTTCGCGCACCATCGCTTCGGGCATATTGCCCCAGCCCAGGCCCGCGCGCAGCAGGGCGTGCTTGGAGCCGAGGTCGCCCAGGCGCCAGTTGCGCAAGCCCAGCACCCCAAAGTCTTGTCCTTCCGTCAGCGAACTGCGGTCGCTGAGCACCAGTTGCACATGCTCGCGCGCCAGGCCGATGGGGATCGGTCCTTCGATCTGCGCCAGCGCATGGCCCGGTGCGGCCACCGGCATCAGGCGCACATGGCCCATGGCCAGGCGTTCGATGGCGTCCGAATTGGCCGACATCCAGCCGCCCACACCGAGATGGCAATGGCCATCGAGCACTTGCTGCGATACCGCGCCCATGGCTTCGATGCGCAGGCGCAGCGCGACAGTGGGAAACTGCACCTGGAAGGTTTCCAGGATGCGCACCAGCACGTAGGTGGGAAACATCACGTCCACCACCACCGACACTTCCGCTTCCAGTCCGCCAGCGAGCGCCTTGGCCCGCGCGCGCATGGCGTCGATTTTCAGCGCCACGGCGCGCGCATCGGCCAGCAGCGCCTGGCCTGCATCGGTCAGGGTGGGCTTGCGCTTGCTACGGTCGAGCAGCACCACGTTCAATTGCTCTTCCAGGTTGGCGATGGTGTAGCTGATCACCGATTGCGTGCGGTGCAGCTGGCGCGCCGCGTGGGCAAAGCCGCCCGCGTCGATGACGGCGACAAACACGCGCAACTGGTCCAGCGAAGGTTGTCCTGGTTCTCTCATGGCCACTCCATTTTCATACGATATCTACAAATTCGATGCTAAGCATTTAAATTTAACTGGTTTCGTCGATAGTAGACCCGAACTATGATATGTGCAAGTGCAGCAATTGCGGCATTCCACATCCACTTTCTCTGAAGGAGCGATTCATGTCCAAGGTTCTCTACATCAATAGCAGCGCACGTAACAACAGTTCCCTGTCGCGTCAACTGTCGGGCGAATTCGTCGCCAAACTGGCGGCACAGGGTAATACCGTCGTCGAGCGCGACCTGGCTGCCCAGCCTGTGCCGCATCTGACGGAAGAAGTGATCGGCGCCTTCTTTACGCCGCCAGATCAGCGCGGCGCAGAAGCGGCCTTTGCTGTGAAGTTGTCCGATACCCTGGTCGATGAGCTGCTCGCTGCCGACGTGCTGGTACTGGCTGCACCGATGTACAACTTCTCCGTGCCATCGACCTTGAAAGCGTGGATCGACCATGTGGCGCGCGTGGGCCGCACCTTCCAGTACACGGCAACGGGTCCGGTCGGTTTGGCAACGGGCAAGAAAGCCTACATCTTTACCTCCAGCGGCGGCATCTATAGCGAAGGCCCGGCTGCGGCCTACGATTACCTGAGCACCTATCTGCGCACTGCGCTGGGCTTCATCGGCATCACCGACATCAGCTTCATCCAGACTGAAGGCGTGTCGCGCGGTGATGAAGCGCTGGCCAATGCGCTGGCCAAGACCCGCGCCTCGATCGCTGCACTGGCTGCCTGAAGCCCGCTTCACTAGTTCTTTAGGAGGATTGCCAGCCTTGCATGGTTGACATAAGCTTGCCGGCGATGCGCACCGCATCAGTCCGGCGAGCGGTTCGCCATGAAAGATCCTCATGCTGATGCTGGCAAGGGCAGTATTGCCCCGAAATTCCCTACAGGCGCGTGCCGCGCCGCCATCTCCCGTTCCTGGCAAACAGCTGCCATTATTGATGCAGCGCAAGCTTACACACCGGTGTAAGGGCTGATTCAATAGCTGCTTGCGTTGCAATAATTTTTTCATATCGTTTATACTTTCTACATGCATTTAGGCAACACGCTTGTGTTCGCTTGTGTCTGCATGTAGCAGGGCGGACTGATCGTCGATTTTTCCAGTTGTGCCGCGTCATAAAAAATAAATAGCTGAGCTAAGTATCCTGAGCAAGCGCGATCGCATGGTTTCCAACCCACCACCGGGCCAGTTTTCAGAGACGGACTAGCCGGTCACTTTTTGGAGCAAACATCGTGCCAATAAAGCATGTTGATTTTTATGAAGTGGACTACATGGCCGAGCCCTTGCGCGGCTGCAAGCTATGGGGCGCTTACGTTGCCGTCTATGCCCCTTCGGCCAACCCCATGCACAGGACCAATATCCTGAAAAAACGCAGGGTCTCGGCCGACCATCAATTCACCACGCAAGCCGACGCCATTGCCGTCGCGGGCGAGGCCGCCGTCAAGCTGGTCGAGCGCCGCCGGCGCCGCTACTATCTTCATCCCTGACGCCGCCGGCCTACGGTAGCGCATTGCGCTGAAACTGTTTCCCAGACGTGGTAGTCTGCAGTGGAAGGCAGCTGGGAGGCGTGCTGTGCCAATAGCATTTGTTGATCACTATGAAGTCGATTACACGGCGGAACCCTTGCGGGGTACCCGCCAGTGGGGCGCTTACGTCGCCATCTTTACGCCGTCAAACAGTCCCATGCATCGCGACAATGTGTTTCCCAAGCACCGGGTGCTGGCCGATCACGTTTTCACTACGGAAGCGGATGCGGAAGAGGCAGCGCATGCCGAGGGCCTGGCTGTCCTTGAACGGCTGCGTCGCCCACCCGAGTATTGAGCTTTGCACAGCTGCAAGCTTGCCCTTATCATCTCCTTCCCGCCACGCCCGAGGATCACCATGAAACGCTCGCTGCACCTGCTCGTCATCGACCCGCAAAACGATTTTTGCGACTTGCCTGCCGCCTGGCTGCCTGAAGGCGCCGCGCCTGCGCTGCCCGTGCCCGGCGCACACGCCGACATGCTGCGCGTGGCGCGCCTGATCGAGCAGGCAGGCGCCGGCCTGACGCAGATCAGCGTGACCCTGGACGCCCATCACCGCTACGATATCGCCCATCCCACGTTCTGGTCTACCGGCGATGGCGGCGTGGTGACGCCGTTCACGCAAATCGTCGCCGCCGATGTGCGGAGTGGCCGCTACCTGCCGCGCCGGCCCGAAGCCTTGCCGCGCGCGCTCGCTTATCTCGATGCGCTGGAAACCGCCGGGCGCTACCAGCTGATGGTCTGGCCCGTGCATTGCGAGATCGGTTCCTGGGGCCAGAATATCCATGCGGCCGTGCGCGCCGCCTACAACGGCTGGGAAGTGGCCCAGTTAAAAGTGGTTGCAAAACTCAGCAAGGGATCGAATCCGTGGACCGAACATTACTCGGCCGTCATGGCGGAAGTGCCGGACAACGAAGATCCCGCCACGCAGTTGAATATTTCCTTCCTCGATACCCTGCTGCCGGCCGAGCGCATCTATGTGTGTGGCGAGGCGGCCAGCCATTGCGTCAAGGCCAGCACCGAGCATATCGCCGACTACCTGGAACAGCAGCAAGGCAGGCAGGCGCTGTCGCGGCTGGTGCTCTTGACCGATTGCATGAGTCCGGTGACGGGTTTCGAAGTTCAGCAGCGCGACTTCCTGGCCGCCATGCAGGCGCGCGGGGCGCGCTTGGCGACGGCAGCGGAGGTCTTGCCTGAACTGTTGGAAAATGCAGCTCGATGACGCATTTATAAGGCGCTCTCTGCTGAAATGCTTGCAGTGGCGTACTATCTTGGCTTGAGGAAGTTGGAGAAAATTACACATGACCCCGATAGTGCGCAGTTTGCTGGAAACCGATCTGTATAAATTTACAATGTGGCAAGCTTTGCTGCACGGTCATCCGAACACCCATACCGAATACGAATTTGTCTGCCGCAATACGCCCGTGTTTCCACTGGCTGAATTGAAACATGAGCTGGAAGAGCAGCTCGACCACCTGTGTTCGATGTCGTTTGCCGAGGACGAGCTGGCCTATCTGCGAACCTTGCGCTTCATGAAGAGCGATTTCGTCGATTTCCTGACAGTGTTCCGCTTCCAGCGCAAATTCATCGAAGTGAGCACCGATGGCGATGACCTGGTCGTGCATGCGGCTGGCCCGCAAGTGCATGTGATGGGTTTCGAGATTTTCGTGCTGTACATCATCAACGAATTGTATTTCCGCCGCTTTGACCTGGACGCTGCCATGCGCGAAGGGCGCCAGCGCCTGGCGGCCAAGGTGGTGGCCGTCAAAGAATTTGGCAAGCTGCCGCGCCGCAAGCATCCGTTTGAATTTTCCGATTTCGGCGTGCGCCGCCGTTTTTCGGGCGCCTGGCACGATGAAGTGGTGTCGACCCTGGCGCGCGCCGTGCCCGAATATTTCAAGGGCACTTCGAATGTCTACCTGGCGAAAAAGCTGGGCATTGTGCCGATCGGCACCATGGCGCATGAATACATGCAATCGTTCCAGTCCTTTGGCGTGCGCTTGCGCGATTTCCAGAAAGCGGCGCTGGAAGACTGGGTGCAGGAATACCGCGGCGATCTGGGCATTGCACTGACGGACGTGGTCGGCATGGATGCCTTTTTGGCCGATTTCGACCTGTATTTTGCCAAGCTGTTCGATGGCTTGCGCCACGATTCGGGCGATCCGGTCGCGTGGGGTGAGAAAGCGCTGGCCCATTACGCAACCTTGCGCATCGACGCCAATACCAAGCGCCTGGTGTTTTCCGATGGCCTGGACCTGGACAAGGCCTTTGCCCTGTACCAGCATTTCGCCGACCGCATCATGACGGGTTTTGGCATCGGCACCAACCTCACGAACGACGTCGGCTTGACGCCGCTCAACATCGTCATGAAGCTGGTGCGCTGCAACGGCCAGTCGGTGGCGAAATTGTCTGATTCGCCAGGCAAGACCCTGTGCAAGGATGAAACTTTCCTCGCTTATCTACGCCAGGTATTCCATCACCCCGCCGCGTAAAACTATGCTCTCTTAGAAACCCGTCAGCACGGTTTGCATGTGTTCCACCTGCGGCGGGGCGGCGAAGAATTCGCTGACCAGGGCGCGCCATGCGGGGAAGGCGTCGCTGTTGCGGAAGTGCACGGTATGGTCTTCCAAGGTAGCCCAGCGTACTACCAGGCGGTAGCCTTCGCTGTTTTCGATTGAACGCTCCAGGTGCACGGCCTGGCAGCCGCGCGAGTTCTTGAACAGCGGCACGGCCTTGGCGACGGCTGCTTCGAAGGCGGCGTGGGTATCGGGTTTGATCTGGAGATGGGCAATTTCAAAAATCATGGAAAGTTCCGGTGTGAAGGAGAAGAACGCCTATCTTGCCATGGTTTGAGCTGCAGCGTGAGAGCCGGTTTTGAGCTTATCGTGCGGGGATTGCAAGATAAATATCTTGATATTCTCGTAACTGGCACGCAAGTGGCGGTAAGATATGGCCTGGATGCGAGCTTGCGATGTATCTTGCAAACTGAAGTGCTGGGATGATCTTTCATAGGAGAACCAAATGGCAGCGAAGAAAATTCTGTTTTTGACGGGCGATTTTGCAGAGGATTATGAAACGATGGTGCCGTTCCAGGCACTGCTGATGCTGGGCCATACCGTGCATGCCGTTTGTCCCGGCAAGAAGAGTGGCGACACCATCAAGACCGCCATCCATGATTTCGAAGGCGACCAGACTTACACGGAAAAACCTGGCCATCTGTTCACGCTCAATGCGGCCTTTGATGAAATCGATCCGGCCCGCTACGACGCGCTGATGATCGCAGGCGGGCGCGCGCCCGAATACCTGCGCCTGAACGACCGGGTGATCTCCGCCGTGCGCCACTTTGCCGAAGCGGGCAAGCCCATCGCCGCCGTCTGCCATGGCGCGCAATTGCTGGCCGCTGCCGACGTGATACGCGGCAAGCGCATATCCGCTTACCCGGCTTGCGCGCCGGAAGTGAAACTGGCTGGCGGCGAGTATGCCGATATCGCCGTCACCGAAGCTGTCACTGATGGCCAGTTCGTGACGGCGCCCGCCTGGCCGGCCCACCCGGCCTGGCTGGCGCAGTTCGTCAAGCTGCTGGGGACGGAAATCCGTTTGTAATTATTTTTTGTCCGCCATGCCGTGACCGGCATGGCGGCTATGTTTTCCTTTGATTCGAGTTTTCATGCAAGCGCCGCGCAGTAATCCTTCCCGCAAACAACTTCCCGCTTCGCGCTGGCGCCAGCGCCGCCAGGCGCAAACACCAGCCCGCCTGAGCGCCGCGCAGCAGCGGCAACTGGCCACCCTGCACGATATTTCCACCTTGCTGGCGGGCCAGCATGCGATCGATGCCCTGTGCCGTGGTTTCTTGCGCCACGTGATGCAATTTGCCCAGGCCGAAGGCGGCACGGTGCGCATCCTCGACACCCAGCAAGACACGGTGCACATGATCGTGCACGAGGGCATCTCGGAAGCGATGGTGGAAGAAGAGCATTGCATGCCGAATAACGATTGCCTGTGCGGCGCGGCTGTGGCGCAAGGCGTGATCCAGATCCGCGAGTTTCGCCCTGGCGATACGGAGCAGCGCTTCCGTTGCCAGGATGAAGGTTTTAGTGCGATTACCGTGATTCCCATCATCGTGCGCGAGCAGGTGGTCGGTAGTTTTTCCCTGCATTTTGCGCGGCCGCAAAAGGTGGGCGCACAGCAGCATGGCTGGCTGGAAACCCTGGCGCAAAGCCTGGGTATTGCGATTGAAAACCAGCGCCTGATCGCGCGTGAAAAAGAATTTGCCGTGGCCCGCGAACGCAGCCTGCTGGCCGAAGGCTTGCACGACAGCATAGCCCAAAGCCTCAATTTCATTAGCCTGCAAGTGCAGATGCTCGACGATTCCGTGCGCCGGGGAGAACTGGGCGAAGCGGCCGAAGTGTTGCCGCTGATGCGCATGGGCGTGGAGCAAAGTTATCAGGATGTGCGCGAATTGCTGGTCAATTTCCGTACGCGCTGGCAGGGTAGTGACTTGCAGGAAAAACTGGCCGAAGTGCTGGCCCGCTTCGAACAGCAAACGGGCATCACTGGCGCGCTGGACGTGCGCGGTCATGGTGCGCCGCTGGCGCCGGAACAGCAATTGCAGGTACTGTTCATCGTGCAGGAAGCGCTGTCGAATATCCGCAAGCACGCGCAGGCCAGCCACATACTGTTGCGGGTCGACAATGGCCGCGATTTTGCGCTGCGCGTGTGCGACGATGGCGACGGTTTTGAAGCCCAAAGCCGGGACAGCCAGACCGAAGTGCAGATCGGCTTGCGCATCATGCAGGAAAGGGCGCAACGCCTGGGCGCGCAATTGACCGTCGACAGCACGCCCGGCGAAGGCACGACGGTGTCGCTGGCCTTGCCTGAAGCGCGGCGCCAGGCCGCCTGATGAACTCTCAACATAGCATCAACATAGATACGGAAATAGTGAACGCAACTATCAATATTTTGCTGGTCGATGACCACACCCTGCTGCGTAGCGGCGTCAAGCTGCTGCTGCAGCGCAATCCGCAATTCAAGGTGGTGGGCGAAGCATCGAACGGGCTCGACGGCGTCAGGCTGACGGGCGAGTTAGAGCCTGACGTGGTGCTGATGGATTTGAATATGCCCGGTGTCTCGGGTCTGGAAGCGCTGCAGCAAATCTTGCAGCAATGGCCGCACACGGTGGTGCTGATGCTGACCGTGTCGGAAGACGCCGCCGACTTGGGCGCGGCCTTGCGCGCCGGTGCACGTGGCTATCTGCTGAAAAATATCGAAGCCGAGCAGCTGGGCCAGGCGATACGCCGCGCCGCCGCCGGCGAATCGGTGATCGCCGACGCCATGACGGCCAAGCTGGTGTCGCAATTCCGTGCCGGCCAGGCTGCGCCCGAAGAATACTACGACAAGCTGACGCCACGCGAACGCGAAGCCATGGCTTGCCTGGCGCGCGGCCTGAGCAACAAGGAAATCGCCCGCGAACTGGACGTGGCGGAAAGCACGGTCAAGATCCACGTGCAAAACATCCTCAAAAAGCTGAAGCTCAGCAGCCGCGTGCAAATCGCCGTTTACGCCGTCGAACGTGGTTTAGGCAAATAAGGTCTATCTAAACCTACTGCGCGTCGCGCTTTGCGGCTTGCGATGCTCACCGTGCTTTATCACGGTTGCGCTTCTTAGCCACAAATCACTGCCGCTCGCGACGGTTTTGTTAGACCTTATACCCGCAAAAGAATGCGTGGATAATTGATCTGGATAGCGTTTTTGCCTAGATGATTCTAGTTCCTTTGACGTATGGTCTTGACGCTGTTGGCACACTACACTTAGCTATTCGCTAATCCACAGAAGAGAGTGTCATGCATAAGGTTAACGTCGATGGCTTGCTGTCGAGCCAGGCTCTGTTCCGCCATATTTCGCCATCCCAACTTGAACAATTGCGTCACGATGTAGTCCGTGTCGAAGTGGAAAAAGGTAAAGTGCTGTTCCGCAAGGGCGAAGTGGCGGAAGGCGCGTATGTGGTGGTGTTTGGCCTCATCAAGCTGAGCGTGTTTTCGATGGAAGGCACGGACAAGGTGCTGGAGCTGATCCGTCCCGGCCAAAGTTTCGGCGAAGCCATGATTTTCCTCGACGAACCGTATCCTTTCTGCGCCGAAGCGCTCGAACATTGCTTGCTGCTGCGCATCCCGCCGCACGCTTTGCTGCGTTTGCTGGACCAGTCGCCGCGCATCGCGCGCCAGATGATGAACAGCCTGTCGCACCATTTGATGGGATTTATCCGCAATGTGGAGCGCTGCTCGGTGCAAAATGCTACCCAGAGGGTGGTCGAGTATTTGCTGCAGGCATCGGACCAGCAGCGCACGAACGAGGTGAAGCTGGACTTGAAGAAAAGCCTGCTGGCATCGTTCCTGAATCTCGCGCCCGCCACCCTGTCGCGCGTGCTGCATCAGCTGACGGACTTGCATCTGATTAAGGTCAGCGGCTCGCTCATCCAGATCCAGTCCGACGCCTTGAAAAGCTATCGCCACGGCGCGGGCACGCCGCTGCTCAACTAGGTTTTTGCAGCGGGTAAGGTCAGCCGCCAAAAGACCAGCGCGACCAGGCTGACCAACGCGCCCAGCCCGCATACGCCCCACCAGCCGGCCAGCGCCTGCACGCTGGTGGCGGCGATGGCGCCCAAGCCACTGCCCACCGCATAAAACAGCATATAGCACGCCACCAGGCGGCTGTGCCCATCGCTCTCCTGCTTGAAAATCAGGCTCTGGTTGGTGACGTGGATGGCTTGGCCAGCCAGGTCCAGCGCGATGATGCCGACGATTAAAGGCCACAATGCCTGCGTGGTAAATCCCAGCGGCAACCATGCTGCCAGCAGCAACAGCAAGGCTGCGCCCGTGGTCCATTGCGCCTGGCCTCTGTCAGCCAAACTACCTGCACGCGCCGCTCCCAGCGCACCCACCACACCGACCAGGCCAAAGGCGCCGATCGCGGTGTGCGTATAGCCTTG
This sequence comes from Janthinobacterium silvisoli, assembly GCF_014200725.1. Classification (GTDB taxonomy): domain Bacteria; phylum Pseudomonadota; class Gammaproteobacteria; order Burkholderiales; family Burkholderiaceae_D; genus Janthinobacterium. Next base: position 204,306 of record NZ_JACHCL010000003.1, on the reverse strand, counting down.
CGCACTCAGCGGAAACACCAGGCTGCTCCAGAAAATGCTCAGCGCGGCAAACATCAGCAATGCCAGCACACCGCGCACCTGCAACACCTTGTTGTGGGCCAGCATATGCACCATCGACGCCAGCAGCGCACCATACGACAGGCGTTTTTCCGCTTGCGGGGAGGGCGGTAGCATGCGCCACAGCAAGACCAGCAAAGCCAGCGAGATGGCGGCCGAGACCAGGTACACGGCGCGCCAGCCGGCGATATCGGCCACCAGACCCGACAAGGTACGCGCCAGCAACAGGCCGATCATCACGCCGCCCTGCGCCATGCCGACGACTCTGCCCCGCTCATGGCTTGATGCCGCGCTGGCCGCGTAGGCGATCAAGCCCTGCGTCATGGCCGTGCCCAGCAAACCTGTCATCAGCATGCCAGCCAGCAAGCCGGTAGTGGAGGTGGCGCTGCCCAGTGCCAGCAAGACCAGGCACAGCATCACGAGCTGAACCAGGGTCAATCGGCGCCGGTTTAACATATCGCCCAGCGGCACGAGCAGCAGCAGGGCCAGCGCGCAACCGAGTTGGGTGGCCGTGATGATCATGCCGCTGGCCGCCTCTGTCAAACCGAATTCCTGCGCCAGGGTGGCTAGCAGTGGCTGGGCGTAATAAACATTGGCTACGCTCAAGCCGCTCGCAGCGGCAAACAGCCAGACCAGGTACGTGGGAAGAGTTTTGTTGCTGTTGATATCGGTATCGCGCATGGCTTTGAATAATCTAGTTTTAAAATGAAACTAGTTGGAGTCTATGCTGAATAGTTTTAAAATGCAACCACAAGCAAAGGAGAATGTTGTGGCCAAGCGCAAGAGTCTGAAAACCGATCCCTGTCCCGTGGCGCGCGCGCTCGACGTGATCGGCGACCGCTGGTCCTTGCTGATCGTGCGAGATGCTTTCGATGGCATGCGCCGTTTCGGCGAATTCCAGAAGAGCCTGGGCGTGGCCCGCAACATCCTGGCCGACCGCCTGCATACCCTGGTGGAAGAGGGTATCTTTAGCAGTGCACCGGCTTCCGATGGCACGGCCTATCAGGAATATGTGCTCACTGAAAAAGGCCTGGGCCTGTTTCCCATCGTGGTGGGGCTGCGCCAGTGGAGCGAGGCACAGCTGTTCGAGGCGGGTGAAATGCATTCGACCTTGCTGGAGCGCAATTCAGGCACGCCCGTGCGCGCACTGCAGGTGCTCTCGCCAGACGGCCGCGTGCTGCAGGCGGGCGATACCTTCGTGCACAAGGTGAAACCATGAGGACCAGGCCATGAGCAGGGTGGCGGTGATCGGCGGTGGCATCACGGGCGTGACCACGGCATATGCCTTGGCCAAACGGGGCGTGCACGTGACCCTGATCGAGCGGCACCGCTATGCCGCGATGGAAACTTCGTTCGCGAATGGCGGGCAATTGTCTGCCTCGCATGCCGAGGTGTGGAACCACAAGGCCACCATCGTCAACGCCCTGAAATGGATGCTGACCCGCGACGCGCCCCTGCTGCTCAACCCTCGCCCAGGCTGGCACAAGCTGAGCTGGTTCGCCGAATTCCTGGCCGCCATGCCGTCGTATGAAGACAATACGGTGGCCACCGTGCGCATGGCGATTGCGGCGCGCAAGCATCTGTTTTCCTGGGCGGCAGAAGAGGGTATTGATTTTGATCATCGCCAGGCCGGCATCCTGCATATCTACCGCGACCGGGCCGGTTTCGAGCGGGCAGCCCGCGTGTCGCGTCTGCTATCCCAGGGCGGCTTGCTGCGCCGCCCCGTCACTCCACAAGAAATGCGCACCATCGAGCCGGCCTTGATGGGCAATTTTTACGGTGGCTATTTCACGGAAAGCGATTCCACCGGCGACATCCACAAATTTACCAGCGGCCTGGCCGCCGCCTGCCTGCGGCTTGGTGTGCGCTGCCGTTACGGCACCACGGTGACGGCGGTGGCCAGTGAAAACAATCGTATCGGCATCACTACCAATCAGGATTACAGCGTGTTCGACGCCGTCGTCATCTCTGCCGGCACGGCCAGCCGCAAGCTGGCGGCCATGCTGGGCGACCATGTGAATGTGTATCCGGTGAAAGGCTATTCCATTACCGTGCAGCTGGATGACGAAGCCAGCCAGGCGGCCGCGCCCATCGTCAGCCTGCTCGATGATGCGACCAAGCTGGTCAGCAGCCGCCTGGGGCAAGACCGCTTGCGCGTGGCCGGCACGGCAGAATTTAATGGAAGCAACCGCGACATCCGCGCCGACCGCATCCGCCCGCTGCTGCAATGGGTAGAGCAATGTTTCCCCAACGTCAGCACGCGCAAGGTCGTGCCCTGGGCCGGCCTGCGCCCCATGCTGCCCGACATGTTGCCGAAAGTGGGACGGGGCAAGGCGCCGGGCGTGTTCTACAACACGGGCCACGGCCACCTGGGCTGGACCCTGGCAGCCGCCACCGCCGAAACGGTGGCGGCGCAGGTGGCGGCGTCGCTGGACTGAGCTGTTTAAGGCAGTAGGGCCGCCTTGCCTTCTTGCGTCAGGAATGGTGCGATCTTGGCATAAGGCAAGCTGAACTCCTGCTCGCAACCGCTGCCATACGCTTCTTCCCAGAATTTCACGCCCGTATCCGTCAGGCTCAGGTGGTACAGGCCGCGTCCCATGTAATCGGTCTTGCAATCGTCGCTGATGGTTACGCCCTTGAACAGGCTCTGGCGCAAGCTGAGAGGCAGGGCGCTCATGTCGTAGCTGCCTTCCTCGGATTTGCTGCCGAACCAGCGCCACACATCGATTTCCTTGCCGCTCTGCAAATCCCAGGTACGAAAACGCATGCTGATGCCGTTGCGGCCCATGCCTGCCGCCCAGCGGTAGAAATTGATCGTCACATAGCGCGCCGACCAGAACGTGGGTTCGGCGTGCACTTCATCGTCCATCGCGACGCCATAAGTGCCCAGGAAATTGCGGCGCCGCTCGAAATAGTCGGCCAGGTCGTGCTTGTTCTGCGGCAGCTCGGTGCGCAGCTGCCTGTTGATGGCGGCAACGCCTTTGCCCGGCCCCGTCAGCTCGACGGTGATCGAGTCGGCGATGCGCAGGCTGCGGAAGGACACGTCTTTCCGATTGTTCAGATACATGGGCCGGCTGGTGACCAGTGCAGGAAAATCTTCCAGCGCCAGGTTGTAGGCGGTGCTGGAGCAGGGCTCTTCCTTGCCGGCTGGCGGGCGCACCAGTATCAGGGAAATCGGCAAGCTCTTGCCATTCGATGGGTGATGCCAGGTGCCGCTCAGATTGCCATCCTGCGGCTTGCCCAATTCCCAGCGGCCGGTGGGATTTTCAGCGTCCAGGGTTTCCACCCATTGCTGCTTGCCTTCTGGCTGGTTCAGGTTGATCGATGTCTTGTGGCGCGTGTAGTAATAGTTGCCCTTGTTGTCGTAGGTGCTGGGAAAATTGAAACAGGTGGTGATCTCGGCATTGCCCAGCTTGCCTTTCCAGACACCGGCCAGGTCGCCATTGTCGGGTGTGGTGGCTGCCTGCCCTATCATGGGGAGAAAGGGCAGGCAGAGTAGGGCAAACAAGAGACGGCGCATCGGTATTTCCTTGCTATGTTGAATGATGGCCGATTTTACATGCTGCATTCACCATGAGCACTCACGACTCGCACGCTCCCCCTTGCTGCGCCAGCACGCCCATTGCCGGCGCCAGGAATTGCAGCATGGCCGGTGTCACGAAACTGCCATCCATCAAACGCGGCTCCTGCTGGTGCGCCGTGCGCAATTTTCTATGTGTGGCAGGATCACGGCCTGCATACGACTGGAACAGGTCCAGCCATTGTCTGGCCAATTCCAGCACCATGGGGTCGGTGGGAGCGGCATTGGCATCCATGGCGGTGCGGATGGCGGCAAACAGGGGCAGCCATTCGGAAGCGCGCTTGCCATAGTTTGCTTTCAGGAACATAAATTCGGCATCGTCGAGGAAAGGGCGGTAGAGCGCCACGCGCGAGGCATTGAAGCACTGGATAATGAATTGCATCAGCGCGTTATCGATGCCGGTTGAGACCTGCAGCGCCGTCTCCGTTTCATGCATGGTGTTCAGGCGCGCAAACAGGCCGGCGTGGGCGTTGGTGTCGTGCACTATCTTGACCATCCATTGCGTGGCCAGCGCTTGCGCGGTGGCATCGTCTGGCGTGGCGCCTTTTGCCTGGACGGCGCGCACGCGGGCCACCAGCGCCTTCCATTCCTGTTCCACCTTCGCATCGGTCAGCATGGGTATCTGTTGCAGTTCTTCGCGTGAAAAATAATTGTCGTACATGGTCATCAGCTCCATCGTGGTCAGCCATTCGGCCAGTTCCGGCTCCTGCCCCTGCACCAGCTGCTGCTGCAGCATTTGCAAACGGCCGCGCAAGGTATCGGCTTGCGCGATCTGGCTATCGAGTGCGGCGATCTGTTTCGCCACGATAGACGCCAGCGGCAGGTCCGGACCGGCCAGTGAAGTTGCTATTTCGGCCAGCGACAGGCCAAACCTGCGCAGTGCCATGATCCGGTGCAGCCGGGCCATGTCGCTGTGCTGGTACAGCCGGTAGCCAGCCTGCGTGCGCCCCGAAGGCGAGAGCAGCCCGATGCTGTCGTAGTGGTGCAGGGTGCGCACGGTCAAACCCGTGCGTCTGGCCAGTTCACCGATTTTCAACAGCATGGAATACTCCTTTTCTGTGGGCGTACAGACAGCATGGAGTCTGACGTTGCGTGAGGGTCAAGCAAATAATGGACTATTTTAAATCGTCAGCCGCTGCCGCAATTCCTGCAGCAATATGCCGGTCTTGGGCGTCAGCTGGCGCGCCAGCGGCCAGGCCAGGTACAGCGGCAGGCCCGGCGTGGCGTAGCTGGGCAGCACTTCGACGATGGCGCCCGAGGCCAGATGTTCTTGCACCAGCCAGGTCGCCAGCTGGGCCACGCCCAGGCCGGCCAGTACGGCGGCCGTGCGGGCTTCGGCGTCGCCCACGGTCATGCGCGGTGTGACGTCGCGGCGTTCGACCTGGCCGTCGCTGGCGGCGAACAGCCATGTCATCGGCGTGCCGTCGCTGCGGCCGTAGGCGATGCAGTCGTGCTGTTCCAGGTCGGCGATAGTGTGCGGCGTGCCGCGCCGCGCCAGATAGGTCGGGGCTGCGCAAAAGATCAGGTGCTCGTCGCCCAGGTGCATCTGGCCCAGCGCGGCGGGCCAGTTCGACGGCATGCCGATGCGTACCGCGATATCGACGCGCTCTTCGAACAGGTCGACGAAGCGATCGCTGAAGGCGATGCTGGGCTGCAGCTTCGGGTACTGCCCGCACAATTGCAGCAGGGCCGGCATCACGCGCAGGCGCCCATAGGAAGCGGGTACGGCGATGCGCACCTTGCCCGCCAGGTCGCTCGCCTGTTCGGCCAGCACGTTTTCGGCATCCATCAATTCCTGCAGCACGCGCTTGCACGTCGCGTAATACGCGCGGCCCGCATCGCTCAGCGCCAGGCGGCGCGTGCTGCGCTCGAACAGCATCACGCCCAGCCTTTCCTCCAGCCGCGCCACGCTCTTGCTGACGGCGGAACTGCTGAGGTGCAGATGTTCCGCCGCCCTGGTAAAGCTGCCCAGGTCTGCGGTGTACAGGAAGGGCGTGATGCCTTTCAGGTGGTCGGATGAAAACATGATTGCAGAATTTTATTCACGAATGGAGTGAAATAGTATCGCAGATAAGAATTTAAATCGCATCTATCATGGTCTACTCTCTCAACAGAACAGGCATTCTCATGAAAGCATTAATCATCGGCGCCAGCGGCGTTATCGGCCGCGAGCTGGCCATCCATCTGCTGGCGCAAGGCTGGCAAGTGACGGGCGTGTCGCGCGGCCGCACACCCGTACCGCAAGGCTGCCAGGCCTTGACCCTGGACGTGACGGATGGTCCGGCAGTCGCCGCCGCGCTGGCCGGCATGGAAGTGAGCCACGTGTTTTTCACGGCCTGGGCGCGCCAGGAAAACGAGCAGGAAAATATCCGCGTCAACGGCGCCATGGTGGCCAATGTGCTGGCCGCGCTGGGACCATCGGGGTACTTGCGCCACGCGGCGCTGGTGACAGGCATGAAGCATTATCTGGGCCCATTCGAGGCCTATGCCCAGGGGGCCGTGCCCGTCACGCCATTTCGCGAAGAGCAGGGGCGCCAGCCGGTCGACAATTTCTACTACGAGCAGGAAGACCGTTTGTTTGAAGCGGCCGCGCGCCATGGCTTTACGTGGAGCGTGCACCGCCCGCACACCATCATCGGCTACGCGCTCGGTAACGCCATGAACATGGGCTTGACCCTGGCCGTGTACGCGACCCTGTGCAAGGCCAGTGGCCAGCCATTCATCTTCCCCGGTTCAGCGGCGCAGTGGCATGGCTTGTCCGACATGACGGACGCGGGCCAGATTGCCCGCCAGTTGGCCTGGGCAGCGGGCAGCGAATCGGCGCGCAATGCCGACTTCAATATCGTCAATGGCGACGTGTTCCGCTGGAAGTGGCTGTGGCCGCGCCTGGCCGCCTACTTTGGTATCGAGGCTGCGCCCTTGCCAGAGATCATGGCGCCGCTGGCCGCGCGCATGGACGACGCGCCCGCTTTATGGCGGGCCATCGCCGCCGAACATCAGCTGGTGGAAGCCGATATCGGCCGCCTCGCTTCCTGGTGGCATACGGATGCGGATCTTGGCCGGCCAATGGAAACCATGACCGACATGGGCAAGAGCCGCAAGGCGGGGTTCCTCGATTACCAGGATACGCCGGACTCCTTCTTCGCCCTGTTCGAACGCTTGAAGGAAGAACGCGTCATTCCCCGCTAATCTTGGCGGGTGCAGCGCTGGCGGCAGCGGCATTCACCTTGCGCTGCTGCCCCCGTTCCCACTCCAGGCCGGGCCGGTCCACACGAAATTGCAGCAGCCGGCCTTGCACCACTTCCGTCACATAGGCTGTGCGCCCATCGGGGCCACCGAAGGCGATGTTGCTGGGTTTCGCGCCCGGCACAGTGATCTCTTGCAGTACCTTGCCTGCGGGAGACAGTTTGACCACCGTGCCCTTGCCGTAGCGCGTCACGTACAGGTTGCCGTCCACGTCCACGCGCATGCCATCCATGCCGAAATCGTCGAACTTGATCAGCAGGCGCTTGTTCGCCAGGCTGCCATCGGCGGCGATAGTGTAGGCCCACAGATTGCGCTGCACGCTTTCATTCACGTACAGGGTCTTGCCATCGGGGCTGACTTCGATGCCATTGGCCGTGCCCATGGCATCCAGCGCCAATGTCACCGTGCCATCGGGATCGATGCGCCACACGCGGCCCGTGTTGTCTTTCCAGTTCGGATCGCTGGCATACAGCACGTCGCCAGCGGTGATGGCGATATCGTTCGGTTGCGACATGCGCGGTTCGCGCGCGTGGATGGACAGCGCGCGCGTGGCCGGGTCGACTTTATAAATCGTGTGTTCGACATAATCGGCCAAATACATCTGGCCATCGCTGCCGAAGCGGATGCCATTGGCGATGCTGGTGCCGGGAAGCGTCAGCCACACTTCGCCTTTGCCGTCGGGGCTGACTTTGCCTATGGTTTGCTGGCGCGCGAAATTGACGGCGTAGACATTGCCGTCCGCATCGACGGCCGGACCTTCGATACCTTTTGTGAAGGAGTGCGGCGCCGTCAAGGTGGTGGCCAGGAACAGGGTCTCGTGGGCGGGCTGGCTGGCGCAGGCAGTGAGGCCGACCAGCGGCAAGGCCAGCGCGGCGGCGCGCAGCCAGCGCAGGGCGTAGCGGGAACGGGGCATGATTGACTCCATATTTGTGATGCAAAGCAGGCATGGTACCGGACTTCAGCGCAGACACGGCAGGCGCTTGATCCATGCAGACCGTACAATCGTGTCTTTGCCGGAGCGACCATGGACCACATCATTTTCCGCACTGCCCAGGCCAGCGACCTGGCCGCCATCATCGGCTTGCTGGCAGACGACCCGCTGGGCGCCCAGCGCGAAACCCTCACCCCGGCCGGCTCGCCGCCAGCCGCCTGCTATATCGACGCCTTCAAGGCTATCGCCGCAGACGCCAACCAGCAATTGGTGGTCGCCGTCGACAACGGCATCGTCGTCGGCACCTTGCAATTATCCTTCATCCCCGGCATCGCCCGCCGTGGCGCCTGGCGCGGCCAGATCGAAGCCGTGCGCATCGCCGCCACGCACCGCAGTGCGGGCCTGGGCCAGCACATGTTCGAGTGGGCGATTGCCTTATGCCGCGCGCACGGCTGCCACCTGGTACAACTGACCACCGACAAGGGCCGCCCCGACGCGCACCGCTTTTATGAGCGGCTGGGCTTTGTGGCCAGTCATGAAGGCTACAAGCTGGCGCTGTAAAACATGCAATGCGGCGTATGATGGACTTTTCCACGCAATGGGAGGAGACATCATGGACAAGCCGGAATTCATATTGGCGGTCAAGGCGATGGAAGCGCTGGAGATGTACCAGGCCTCATATGGTACGTCCCAGGAATACCAGTCGCATCTGCAGGAAGTGCAGCAGATACTGCGGCACAAGGGCGCCTCGTTGTTGCTTTCTGAACACGGCGCCGCCAAGTTTTTGCTGGCCTTTGCGGACGCCCTGGAAGTGGCCCATCTGCCCGGAGAGTACCTGCCTTTGAGCCGCAGATAGAGATACATCGCGCAACTTGATCTTTGCCTGAATACCAATAATATTTTTGTTATTGGTAATGATTCTCATTTATAATCCCCTTCCACATCGCTCCGGCTGGCGGAAGCGCAGGGGATAAAAATGAAAATAACGATGGCACAATCCTGTGCGGCTCCTTTCAGGAGCGCCGCATGAGGGCGCCCGTATTACGTGGCTGGTATGCCGTACACCGCTGGAGCAGCCTGATTTGCACGATCAATCTGCTGCTTTTGTGCATCACCGGCCTGCTGCTGGTCTTCCATGATGAAATCGATGCAGCGCTGGGCCAGGATCACCGGCCGGTGGCTGCCGTGGTCGGCAATGCCGCCAAAGCCAGTCTGCAAACACTGGCTGACAATGCCGTGCAGGGCGACGCGCAGCATACCGTGCAATCGATGTTTTTCCCGCCCGACGAACCGTCGCTGGTGGCCATGCATCTGGGCGAGCGCGGTTCGGCCAGCCTGCGCGGCGGCAAGAACATCATCTTCAATATGGACAATGGCATGCGCCAGGCGCTGCCCGTCAATGTCGAAACGGTCACGGGTTTTCTGCTGAAACTGCACGTCAACCTGTTCCTCGGCTTGCCCGGCCAGTTGTTCATCGGCCTGGTCGGCCTGATCTTTGTGCTCAGCATCGTCAGTGGCATCGTGATCTATGCGCCGCTGACGCGCAAGCTGGTATTCGGTATCTTGCGTTTCGGCCGGCAGGCGCGCATCGTGCAGGCCGATCTGCATAACCTGTTCGCCGTCACTACCATGGTGTGGGCGCTGGTGGTGGGCCTGACCGGCACCTTCCTGGCGTTTTCGCCGCTGATCATCGGCCTGTGGCAAAAGACAGAACTGGCCGACATCATCCGCACCCTGCCGGCCGCCAGGCCGCACAGCATGGTGCCCGTCGATCAGGCGATTGCCCAGGCACGGCAGCGCGCTCCCGGCAAAGACCTGGCCTATGTGTTTTATCCCGGTACCGAATACGCCACCCAGCGCCATTACATGGTGGTGCAGCGCGGCCACAGCGAGCTGGAACAGCGTTTGTTCAGCATCGTGGTGGTTGACGCACAGGATGGCACGGTGGCCGACGCGCGCGGCATGCCCTGGTATATGCAAGCCTTGCTGCTGTCCGGCCCCTTCCACTTTGGCGACTATGCGGGCCTGCCTTTGAAAATTCTGTGGGCCTTGCTGACACTGCTGACGGCCACCGTCACCGTCAGCGGCTTTATCGTCTGGATGAAACGCACGCGTGCTGTCGTCGTGCGCCGCAATGAGGCCACCCTGGCCGATGGATTAGGAGGACAAACATGAACGGTACCTGGGGTTGGCCGCTGCTGCTGGCGGCATTGAGCCTGGGCGGCCTGGCCGCCGGCATTCTGGGCGATGGTGTCTGGGACTGGCTGTGCTGGGTGGGACTGGCTGCACCGATTTTCGTGGTGGTGCGCTGCATGCGGGCCCAGTGGCATGGCCCCGATGAACGCAGCAATCACAATCCATAACGGCATTCGGGAGGAGGGCGTGTCTGCCGACAGCATCCAGCGCAATGAATTGATCAGCCTGCTGTTCCACAAGCACCATGGTTGGCTTTCAGCGTGGCTGCGCAAGAAGACCGGATGCCAGCACCGCGCGGCAGATCTGGTGCAGGAGGCCTTCGCCCGCATTTTGCTGCTGCCCGATCCCCGCCAGCTGGAACAGCCGCGCGCCTTCATGGTCACCACGGCCACGCGCATCCTGATCGACGAGCAGCGCCGCCGCCTGCTGGAACAGACTTATCTCGAAGCCCTGTACCGCTTGCAGGGCGATGACCCTGCCTGCGCCGATACACCTGAACAGATCATGCAGGCCGTGCAGGCGCTCGAGACCATCAGCAGCATGCTCGATGGCCTGGCTGCCAAGCCGCGCCGCGCATTTCTGCTGAGCCGTCTCGATGGCCTGGGCCACGCGGAAATCGCTACCGAACTTGGGGTGTCTGCCAGCATGGTCAAGCAATACCTGGCCAGTGCGCTCGGCCACTGCTACCGCGTGCTGTATCCGGCCGCCGCATGATGGCCAACAGCGTGCAGCCGGAACCCGACGACGCGGTCGTGGACAAGGCCATCCTGTGGCTGACGCATTTGAGTTCGGGCCTGGCCAGCGAGGAAGAACGCCGCGCCTACCGCGACTGGTGCGCGCAGCATCCGCAAAACGCGCTGGCGGCGCACCGTATGGAAGGCATCTTTGCGCGTTTCGATGGCTTGCCGGCCGAACCTGCGCGTGCTGCGCTGGAAGGCCAGCGCAGGCCAAGGCGCAAGGTCATCAAGCTGGCCCTGACTGTAGCGCTGCTGCTGGCCGGCGGTGGCATGTTGGCGCAATGGCCGCAGGCCCGATACTGGAACGCCGATTACCGCACGGCGGCAGGCGAACGGCGCGTGGTGGAACTGGCCGACCATAGCACGCTGACCTTGAACAGCGGCAGCGCTGTGAACATCCGCTATGACGGCCATGCGCGCCGCGTTGACTTGCTGGCCGGCGAAGTGCTGGTGCAAGTGGCGCACATTGCCGACCCAGCATCACAGCCATTTGCTGTGCATACGCCAGACGGCGAGGCGCGTGCGCTCGGCACGCGCTACCTGGTGCGGCGGGAAGCTGGCGCCACCGTGGTGACGGTGCTGGAGTCAATGGTAAGGGCAGGCAGCGCAGATGGCAGCTCATCGCGCACCGTTTTGCCGGACCAGCGCGTGCGCATCACCGCCAACGCCGTCAGTGCCCCGCAAGCTGTCGATGCCGGGCAGGCTGCCAGCTGGGTACGCGGCCGCCTGGTGGCCGATAACGCGCCGTTGTCCGAAGTGCTGGCCGAGTTGTCGCGCTACCGCCGTGGTCTGCTCCGTTACGACGCGGCGCAAATGCAGGCAGTGCGCGTCTCCGGCGTATTTGCGCTCGACGATGGCGACCGCACCCTGACGACCTTGCAGGCGCTGCTGCCGATCACGGTCGAGCATTACACGCCGTTTTTGACCGTGGTATCGGTCAAGCCAAAAAAATAATTCACTATTTTTTACTGCGCCGCTGTCCTTGCGCCGTTCTGCTTCGTCATGGTTACTGTAGCGAGCCAATTGCATGCACTCATCCACAGGAAACGACAGGAACCGACATGACCTCGAAAAACACCCTCCACCCGCTGCGCCTGGCGGCCAGACTCACACTGCTGTGCGCCGCCGGCGCCACGCTCTTCATGGCGCCGGCAGCCCACGCGCAAGCGCCAGTCGCTGCCGCAGCGGCACACAGGCAATACAACATCGCTGCCGGTCCTTTGAGCAGCGTACTGAATAAATTCGCGCAGCAGGCCGACGTCATCGTCGCCTTCGATCCGGCGCTGGTCCAGGGCCAGGTATCGGCAGGCTTGAATGGCAGCCATAGCTTGCAATCGGGTTTCGAGACGATATTGCAAGGCAGTGGCCTGGCCGCCGCGGTGCAGGGCAGTGGCAGTTTCCTGATCCAGCGCGCCGCTGCTGCATCTGCTACATCTGTAACGCAGACGCATGTGGTGGCCGCGCCCGTGCTGAGCGAAGTGCTGGTAGTGGGGGCGCGCACGCCGACCCAGATCACGGAAATTCCCAGCACGGCCTGGATCATCGGCAGCGACAGTATCGCCGCCCAGGCGCGCGCCGGCGTACCGCTGAAGGAAATGCTGGGCAACCTGGTGCCAGGCCTCGATATCGGCCCGCAAGGCCGCACGGCGTTTGGCCAGAACCTGCGCGGCCGCAGCGCGCTGGTGATGATCGATGGCGTGTCGCTCAATGGCTCGCGCGCACTGAGCCGCCAGTTCGACTCCATCGATCCCTTCAATATCGAACGCATCGAAGTGCTGTCTGGCGCCAGCGCCCTGTATGGCGGCAATGCTACCGGCGGCGTGATCAACATCGTCACCAAGCGCGCTGCATCGGGCGCGCTGGCCTTTACCAGCGAAGTAGGTGGGCGCAGTGGCTTGCGCAATGGCGATGACCTGGACTGGCATGTGGCGCAATCGGTCGCAGGCGGCAATGACAGCGTATTTGGCCGCCTCGGTTTCGTGTATGGCAAGACGGGCGCCAGCTACGATGGCAATGGCAAGGCCGTAATCCCGGACATCACTCAGACCGATTTGCAATACAACCAGTCGATCGACTTGCTGGCCAACCTCGATATCAAGCTGGCCCCCGGCCAGGATTTGAAGCTGCTGGCGCAGGTGTACGACTCGGGTTTCCAGCCGGGCAAGGCGCTCTACCTGGGACTGAATCTGGGCGGCGCGATCCAGCTGACGGCGGCGCCCGTCAATCCGGCGCTGCTCGATATCCGCGATGGTTTTTCGTCTAGCGTCAAACCGCGCACCAAGCGTCATATGCTGTCGGTGGACTACCATGCGGCCAATGTGCCGGGCGGCCAGGACTTTTATCTGCAAGCCTATACGCGCAGTGAAAAGCTGGACTTTTACCCGTTCCCCGGCATCGACAATTTTGTGGCCGGTGGCGTGCCTGGCCGCTCGCTGAATTATGCCGCCTCGCGCCAGAATACGGATACTTCGGGTTTGAAAGCCGTCTTCGCCAAGCAGTTCGATGCGGTAAAACTGACGTATGGTCTCGATTACGACCACGAGAAATTCGAAGGCAATCAAGTCTTGTTCAACACGGCGCAAGCGCTGCAAAGCGGTGGCCTGGTGTTCAACCAGATTGCAGAGCTGGGCCGCTACCCTGGCTTCAAGACGGATATCTATGCGCTGTATGGACAGCTTGACTGGCGCATCAGCGACGTCTTGTCGCTGTCGGCTGGTCTGCGCCACCAGCGCGCCAATATTGAAGTCGACGACTTCGTGCAGGCGGCGCAGCAGCGTTTGATCGCTGTCGGTATCGGCCGTTCGGCGCAAGCCATCCCCGGCGGCAAGAACCACTACGACGTTACTTTGCTCAACGCGGGCCTGCTGTACAAGCTGTCGCCGCAACAGCAGTTGTGGACCAATTATTCGGAAGGCTTTGAACTGGCCGACCCGGCCAAATACTACGGCCAGGGCAATTACGCGCTGGTGGGCGGTGCGGCCGGCAGCTGGAATCTGCTCAACTCCATCAACGTCAGCGGTTCGCCGATGAGCGGCATCAAGACGCGCCAGCTGGAAGCGGGCTGGCGCCATCGCGGCGGGCCTTTGTCGGCCCAGGTGGCGCTGTTTTATTCGCAGTCGGACAAGGCGATTGAAGTCAACCGCAGCACGTTCGACATCAGCGTGGTCAATCAGAAGGTGCGCAATATCGGCCTGGAAGGCCAGCTCAATTTCAGCGTCAATGAACACTGGGATGCGGGCGCCAACTGGCTGGCCATCATTACGCAGCAGCAAAGCAATGGCGACTGGAACAAGCGCGACGTGACGGTGTCGAGCCCATCGAAACTGACTTCCTATGTAGGCTGGAAGCAGTCATCGCTGGCGCTGCGCTTGCAGGGCACGCAGGTATTCGCGGTGGCTGACGCCAGCAGCAAGCGCCTGACCGGTTATGCCCTGTTCGACTTGCTGGGAGCCTACCAGCTGCCGAAAGGGACATTGAGTTTTGGTCTGCAAAACCTGCTGAACCGCGACTACACGACGACCTGGGGCCAGCGTTCAAAAATCCTGTATGGCAGCCTGATCGCCGCCCAGGCGCTGGACTATCGTGGCCGTGGGCGCAGCATCGGCCTGACGTATTCGCTTGATTATTGAGGCTGCCAACTGGCCTGCCGATGGAAAGTTATAATGCGTGCGCAATCGCAGGCATTTTTTTATTTGACTTTTCACAGGCAGGCAGCATGCAAAACCATCCCATCACCACCGATATCTTACGCGGCGCCATCGAGCTGGAAGCGACCGCACAGGGCGTGCTGCCGCATCGTTTGCCCGTATGGGTGCGCCAGCAGTGCAGCGACCCGCAACTGGCGATGGTGGAAGCCCAGCCAGCCGGCGTGCGCTTCGTCTTTCGCAGCGAAGCGACCGTGATCGAACTCGATGCCGTCTGTACGCGCCGCGTGTATGTGGGCGCGCCTGCGCGTCCGGATGGCCTGTATGACTTGATCGTCGATGGCCAGCTGGTGGCGCAGCAGAGTGTCAGCGGCGGCAAGCTGATGACCATCGACATGGCGGCCGGCTCCATGAAGATGGACACCGGCCCGGCTGGCACGGTGCGCTTCGACGGCTTGCCTAACTATGAAAAACGCATCGAGATCTGGCTGCCGTATAACGAGGCGACCGAAATTCTCGCGCTGCGTACCGATGCACCGATAGAAGCGATCGCGGACGACGGCCGCAAGGTCTGGCTGCACCACGGCAGCTCGATCAGCCATGGCACGGACGCTGCCAGCCCCAGCACCACCTGGCCCGCGATGGCGGCAGCACAAGGTAAAGTGGATTTGATCAACCTGGGCTTCGGCGGCAGCGCGCTGCTCGACCCTTTTGTCGCCCGCGTGATCCGCGATACCAGGGCTGACCTGATCAGCATCAAGCTCGGCATCAACCTGGTCAACCTGGACGTGATGCGCTTGCGCGCCTTCGGCCCGGCCGTGCATGGCTTCATCGACACCATCCGCGAGGGTCATCCAAGCACGCCGCTGCACATCATCTCGCCGATACTGTGCCCCATCCACGAAGACACTCCCGGCCCCAGCCTGCCCGACATGGCTGCGCTCAGCAGCGGCAAGCTGAGTTTCTACGCGGCCGGCAACCCGGCCGAACGGGCAGCAGGCAAACTGACCCTCAATGTGATCCGGACCGAACTGGAAAAAATCGTCAAGCTACGCGCGGTGGACGATGCGCATCTGTTTTACCTCGATGGCCGTGAACTGTATGGCGAGGCGGATGCGCAAGAATTGCCGCTGCCGGATAACTTGCACCCGGATGCGGCTACGCACCGGCGTATGGGTGAGCGGTATGCGGGGCTGGTGTTGCGTTGATTTGACAATAGGAGGGTTGCTCGCGCAGTGATGCCTCTTTCAGCCTTCCTCCTTGCGCCTTTCCCATGACTCTACTGCAGTAAACTCAACTCCAGCCAGACCAGGCGCTACAGCCGCCATTCAATCATTTTTCCTCCGCGTGTGTATTACCCGTCCCCGACTTTTTATCTTAAGTATCTCCAATTTGTAATGAATTAATCATTGCAATAGCAGCTTTTCGTTTGCAATAATTCAATTAATGACGATATCGAAAAGCAAGCCAAGTTGGTTTGTGTCGCATATCGTCTAAAGCCAATATTGATTGATAAAAATAATTTTAAAATGCTCAAGTTGAAGTCCTTGATATTGCTATTTCCCTTTTTATTGATGCTGCCAGGTTTGGCATCTGCCACATCAGAAGAAGATCAATTGCTCTCGGAGCTAAAGAGATTTCAATGGGCGAAGCTGTCTGGCGAAACAGCGCCATGTGCCTCCTACGAATGCCATTTGATCTGGGCGGCGCCAGCGATGGCTATCGGCGATGTCGGATTGTATGCGCGCAGGGTCAAGGTCGAAGGCATGCAGCAATACGCGAAAGAAAAAGGCATTCATCAGGATTTTGATGCAGTCAGCAAGCTGGAATCACTGGCGCCGATGACGCCAGCGCATTTTCATGGGCGATATCAGATTCAGATAAAAAATCAATCTTCCAGAACCAGAAATGAGCCAACTGACCTGGAGGTTGAGTCGCGCCTTGTTATCCAGATTGCGGTAAATGGCGTCGCCACCGATGTGATCTTTGATAGCGGTGCACCGCTGATCTTGCCGACGGACGCTGCAGCCGTCACCACATTGGATGCAGTCGATATTCCAGCGAATAATGCAGGCGCATTGGGAGTAGCGCCCAGCAGCGCGCTGTTGATCGCCAAAGAGGTCGCTATCGGAAATGCCGTGCTCAAAAACCAGATGGTGATCACAAAAGAAAGCGTATTTAAACAAGGTATTCAATCACTGGGCTTGTTTGGTTATGATTTTTTGCTCAGGTTCGATGCTGTGAATGTGGATTTACGATCTGGCGTGATCCAGTTCAATCCTGCCACGGTTGAGCGTGGCTACTGTGCCCCCATGGAACTGGCGCTGGATAAGAATCGCATACCTGCCGGACTGGCAACCGATATCCTGATCGACGATATACCGTTCAAGGCCAGGATAGATACGGGAGCCAATATGGATGTGTTGTTACACGGTAAAGACTTGATGCCATGGAAAAAGGGCAAGCCCTTGCGTGTGCTTGGAGTGGATACTGCCGGCCTGACGACGCCGCTGGAAGAGTTTGCAGCGCATGTCACGCTCGGCACAACCACCTCGACTCACGCCGTTGTGCGTACGCCCGTCCCGAATCAGACCTTCGACGCCACGCTGGGCATCAAGTTTTTTGCTGGCCATAGCCTGACGTTTGATTTCAGGCATAGCCAATTCTGTATGGACTAACTGAGTTCCAACATTTGTTCTTAGCGCTTTTCCTTATTATTTTCCTTATTAATCACTTGCAACAGCTTGAACGCTTCGTGCTCGATTGCCGGTTCTGCATCGGCCAGTTCCTTGCTTGCCTTGACATAGGCGGCGCGCTTGCGCTCCTTCTTTTCTTCCGGTGCAAGGGCCACCGTCATGCCCGGCATCATGATCTGCGCGCCGGAGTTGTACTTCTTGTAGATGACTTGCTTGCCGTAAGCGGTGTTATAGAAACGGGTCATCTCGGTTGCGGTGTCCACGGAAATGGTACTCGTCAACGTTGGCGCCAGACGCTGATAAACCTCTGCCGGCGGAATTTTGTCGAGCTTGGCGAATACGGCCTGCTTCTGTGCTTCAGTCGGGTAGCGGCTGCGGGCGGCCACGCCTTTTAATACCTTTTCAATCTGCATCGCGGCCAGCAGATTCTGCACGGCTTGAACGTGGGCGGGGTTGGATGCCACAAGCGGTGCTGCGGGCGCCGTGTTGGCGGCAAATGCGGGGGCGGTGAAGGCCAGCGATAAACCCAGTACGGCTTGGACTGCAAACTTCATAAGTTCCCTTCGGGTGAGGAGGTAAGCACCATAAGTACGTGCATGAATAAAAAATTCCGCGAGGCCAGAGTGCGTGTAGCCACAAGACGACAGGCTGTTTCTGGACGATGGTCTTATGGGATGCAACTATAGCGCAATTGATAAGGGGCGTCAGTTGAAGTTCAGCCTGCTTGATAGCAGGTATGGCACCGTCTCCTCCCAATTTGAAGGTGATAATTGGATAGTATTTCCTCAATGAAAATGCCATACTATCCAGCATCATCTTCAGTCAAACCCGGACCATTAATGAAGCTGTTCTCCACGGTAAGCCCGGTCGTATTTGGCGATAGAGGAGAAGGCTGGCCGCGTCAGGCCGTGTTCCGTATCGCAGTCGTTGTAGTGCTGCATCTGGGGCTGCTTTGGATATTCACCCGGCCGTCACAGATACCCGCAGTGCCTGACAATCGGGTGTGGCTACAATTACTGCAGCCAACATCGCCCGTATTTATTCCCAGGAAGATCGTTGTTGAGCCTAAGCTTGATCCGCTCCCGGAGCCCAGGCCTGTTCCTCAGTATACGCCAGCGCCTTCCATCGCCACACCTCAGCCAGCCAGCCCGCTTGTAACGCCTTCCGCACAGACGGCGCCAGCATCGATAGCGGATGGCCTTGACGAGCGTGCGCAGCCAGCGGCAGCCAGTACACCGCCTGCCGACATGCTACAGCGGGCGCTCAAAGCAGTTGGCGCGATAGACCGCCAGTTGCGTGCGGAACATAAACAAGAATTTACTGCGCCACCAGACACCGCCAGTTCGCGCCTGGCCAGAGGATTTGCAGAGGCGCATGCGGCAGTGGGCCCCAAGTGGAACGAGGCCGCCCGCATCGAGTTGTTCAGTGCCCCCAACGACCCCAAGCGCATCTATCGTGTGACAACGGCAATGGGCGAGTATTGCGTGTTTTTTGCTGACAAGGCCAGTATTGCCGAGAACGGTTCCGCCAAGGCGGGGTGGGCCGGGTTTGGCCAGGCTAGCATGTCGAAGTGTCCGATAAAGTTTTGATGGGCTTACAGCGATGGAATTTGCTGGCGCCGCTTGAATCCCCCCAATCCCACGGCTGCACCGGTTAGTAGCAATGCCACGGCAGTGTATAGCGCCAGATGCATGCCATGCATGAATAGCGTTGTTTCCCCCTGCCTGACAAAAAATCCGAAGATGGCCACGCCGATCACGCCACCAAGCTGGCGCGCCGCGTTCAACAGGCCCGAAGCAATACCGGCCTGCGTATTGGGAACAGCCGCTAGGGTTGCATTGGTGATGGTCGGTATCGTCAGCGCAATGCCGCTGCCGGCCAGCAGCATGGGCAAGACCAGTGGCAAGTAAGACTGCATCGCCAGCGCCGGCAGCATCAGCAGGTAACCGATGGCAGAGATCAGCAGGCCGGTAACGGCCAGCTGGCGTGTCCCGATACGGCTGACCAGCCTGCCAGCAATAATGTTCATCACCATCAGGATGGCCATCATCGGTAGAAAAGCCAGGCCGGTCTGCTGCGGTGTCCTATGCTGCACCGATTGAAAGAACAGGCTGAAGCTAAATACCATGCCGTAAAACACCAGGTTGACGATCAGTCCGATCACGGTTGCGCTGCTGACTGCCGCATCACGGAATAATGCCAGTGGCAGCATCGGCGAGGGATGGTGTGCCTCCAGCCAGATAAACAGGCTGCCAAGCAGGATCGATAGCAGCAGTGCCCCCACAATAATCGGGCTTTGCCAGCCGAGGCTGCTCGCTTGCGTCAGGGCAAACGTGAACGTTGCCAGGGTGACTGCTCCCGTCATTTGGCCGGGCATATCCAGGCTGCGGCCGGCTTGGGTGGGCGATGCTGGCGCATAGCGATAGGTCATCCACAAGCCGATCAGGCCGACCGGCAGGTTGATCAAAAATATGCTGCGCCAGCCCAGCGCGCTGATCAACAGGCCGCCGATGACCGGTCCGGCGGCAAGGGCGATGCCGCCGCCGGCGCCCCACCAGCCTATCGCCCGGCTACGCTGCTGGTCATCGTGGAACGCCTGCCTTAAGAGCGACAGGGAGTTGGGCACCAGCAGCGCCGCGCCAAGTCCTTGAGCCAGGCGCCAGGCAATCAGCGAGGGCAGGCTCGATGCGGCGCCGCAGCCCACCGATGCCAGCGTGAAGATCGCAAAACCTGCCATGAAGACGCGCTTCGCGCCCAGGCGATCGCCCAGCGCGCCGGCCATCAATAATAATGCCGCGAAGACTAGCGCATAAGCATTGACGACCCATTGCAGGCCGGTCAGATCGGAATGGAAGGCGTTACGCAGGGCCTCCAGCGCGACATTGACGACACTGACGTCGATCAAGACAAGTACGAAACCAAGGCAGGTGGCGATCTGGATAAAGCGGAGATGTAGGGATGACTTGAGCATGGTGACCTCTCTATAAGTAGGTCACAGTGTAAGAATGTTTGATCTGTGCGAATATTCCCTATATTTGCATAACAAACTGGAGAAAACGCACAGATGTTTGACTGGGAAAACCTGCGCTGCTTTCTCGCCGTTGCACAGGCCGGCAGCCTGTCTGCTGCCGCGCGCGTGCTGAAGGTCGATCACGCTACCATCAGCCGCCGCCTGAGTGCGCTTGAGGCGGAGCTTCAGGTGCGCCTGGTCGATCGATTGCCACGTTCATGCCAATTGACAGCGCTGGGGCAAAGAATCTTCGCCATCGCCAAGGAGATGGACGCGGCCGCCTTTGCCGTAGAGCGGGTGGCGCGTGCAGAACAGGCTCCCATTGTGGGCAAGGTGACGCTCAGCGTGCCACCCGTGCTGGCCAACAATTTCTTTGCAAAACATCTGCCTGCATTCAGGCGACTGCATCCGGGAATACAGCTATCGCTCGCCAGCCAGGCGCAAAGCGTCTCGCTAGGCCGGCGCGAGGCAGATATCGCCGTGCGCCTGTTTCGCCCTACCGAACCGGGTAATGTGGTGCGCAAACTGGGCACCATGCCATTCGCCCTGTATGCCAACCGGAACTACCCGTATCTGGACGAGCCAGCGAGCTGGGAATTCATCGGTTTCGATGCACAATTCGCCGACATGCCCAATCAGAAATGGCTGCTGGCGGCGATAGGAAAACGCCGGATAATCTGCGAGGTCAGCGACATCACCACCCAGCACGCCGCCGTTCGCACAGGGATAGGCGTGGCGAACTTGCCAACGTTTATCGGGGACAGCGACCCTGAGCTGCAACGCTTGCCGTTTGATGGCGAGGCGTTCTTCAGGGATATCTGGCTGGTGGTGCATGTCGATTTGCGGCATGCACCGTTGCTGAGGGCGGTGATCGAGTTTGTGGTGGAGGTGGTGGCGGGTGAGTTTGGCGGGCAGTAGCGCGCCTGATGGCCACTCCTAAGATTCAGCGACGTGGATGCTGGCCTTGATATGCTTGAGATGGGCCACGATGGTGAACGTCATCACCACCAGCAGCGACCATGAACTCCATTTGTTGACATGCACCACCGACCAGGCCCCTAGCTGGTTCGGATAGCGCCATACGCCGAAGAAGGTGCTGATGTTTTCTGCCAGCCAGATAAAGAAGCCGACCAGCACGAAACCCAGCAGCAAAGGCATGCTGCGGTCGCGGTCCAGCGGGCGGAACACCACGGTGGTGCGCGCATACAGGCCCAGCGCGCAGGCGGCCAGATACCAGCGATAGTCGCCGATGTAGTGATGGGTAAAAAAGTTGGCGTAGATCAGCACGGCGATCAGCACCCCCATCCAGTACGGTGGATGGTGGCGAATCCGCATATCGAGCAAGCGCCAGGTCTGGATGATGTAACTGCCGACGGCCGCATACATAAAGCCCGAAAACAGGGGCACCCCAAACACCTTGCTGTAGGCAAAATCGGGATAGCTCCACGACTGTATCGTCCCCGACACCTTGAACACCTCCAGCGCAAAACCGACCGCATGAAACAGGCTGATGGCTTTCAACTCATCCCACGTTTCCAGCCCGCTCCACACCATCGCCGCCTGGATGACCAGCGCCACCAGCAACAGCACGTCATAGCGCGGCAAGCCAAAAAGCCCCGCGCGCGGCACCAGGAACACGGCAGAGAAAAACAGCCCCACGAACAGGCAGGCCCTGGCTTCCTTGATGCCGAAATAGAGGAATTCGGTCAGGAAGCGCGGCAAGCCGCGCAGGCGGTTGCGGGGTGTGGTGTTTAAGAGGTGGGTGTCGAGGGCGGTAAGCATGGGGGGACTTTAGCGGCAGGGGGCTACTCAATCACAGTTAGCAAATTTTTTTCTTGGTGTCGTAGTCTAGGCATTCATTTTCATAGCGCTCGTTGACATCTTTTAGGAATCTATCACGGCCACGATTGAGTTTGGAAACCGTTAACTCTTGTTCTTCCTCAGGTGTGATCGAGCCGACGTCGGGTTTCAAAGTCTGATGGTCGGCGGATATTGTATAGCCAATATCACAGTATTTATCGTCATCAAGGCGATGCGAGCCGATCCAGTAGCAAATACCGACGCTCGACGGTTTGCCATCATATTTGTAAAAAATATCAAAGCCCGCCAGCTTGAATTGCTTGGGGCGCATTTTTTCTGCGTGCTGTAGTACTTGCAGAACGGTTGCGCCGTCATCTGTTTTCTGGTTCTGCGCAGCCTTGATGAGGCGTTTTTCCTCGGCCGGTGAAAGTGGCTGGGCTTTGAATTCTGTTGGGCTTTTGATTGCGGCTGGTGGCGGTGCCTGGGCAGGCGTGGGTGCGGGTGCTGCAGGTACTTCGGTAGGGGCTGCAGGGGCTGGTTCGGGGTCTTGGGAGCAGGCGGTTAGGGCGGCTAGGGTGAAGGCCAGGATAGATAAGCGCATTTTAGGAAGGTGTTGTTAATTAATGATCATTGTAATGGTGAAGCTGGGGGACGGGGCAGGTTGAGCTGCACTTTGGACAGCGACAGGCGCGGTTCCCAGCGGCGCAGCGCAAAGGCGGTGGCGGCGTAGATGCGCAGTTGCGTGGCCTCGTTCAAGGGCTGGTCGATCAGTTCGGGCACTTCCGAACCGTAGCGGCGGCGCCGGATGCGCGAGCCGATAGATGTCGTGAGAATGTCGGCTATCGACTGGCGCAAGTGGGCCAGGCCCGTCAGGCTGCGCCCGGTGCTGGCGTTCATGCCCATCATGATTGCGGCCCGCCCGACTTGTCGCCACCGGCCTTGACGCCGCCGTGCGTGTGTTTGGCCAGGCTGATATCGCCAGCCAGCCAGCCAGCACGTCGCCGCTAGCCTTGACGCTGTCCTTGACGGTAGCGCCTTGCATGACGATCAGGTTTTCATGACGGTCAGATCGCCTGTGCAGATGGTGCTGGGCGCGTTCGATGTGACCTTGTCGACCGTGATGGTGGCCGTGCCGCCGGGCAGGGTGGCAGTCAGTTCGTGGGACGCATGGTCGTATTGCACCATGGCGCCATTCGGGTAATGGGTGGTGTGGATGGTGTTGCTGGTTTCGGGCGCGTCAAATTCCTTGAAGTACAGCGCCGGCACGATGGTACCGCGCGTCAGATCGCCTCCAGGGGACAGCGCTATCACCTGTTCGCCCACGGTGGGCACTGACCAAGTGCGCGTGCTACCGGCACAAGGTGTGATCCATTTCAGCCATTCAGTGGTGAGATTCGGCCCAAACTGGACGCGCACCTTTGCGCCATCGACTTCGGCAATGGTGCCCAGGCGGATCAGGTTTTGCAGCAAGCGGAGGATGTCGGACAGGTCGGCGTTCATGCATGGCATGTTGCCGAAGACCGCGTACGGATGCACGCGGGGGCGGGTTGATAAGCCGATTAGCGACTATGGCACACTTAGTGACGGTTTAAAAACTTCATAGCAACTTTCGGGTCCAATCATTTTTGATGTTTTGGAGCGATTGACGATGTGGACGCAAGAGAATCGAAGCCGGCACCAGCAGGTAAGAACCGCGCTCAAACGTGGCTACCCCACGGATGTAAAAGATGACGAGTGGCGCCTGATCGCGCCGCTGTTACCAAGGCAAGCGAAGACGGGAAGACCTCGCAAGACGGATTTGCGTGCAGTGATCAACGCGCTGCGTTACATGGTGCGCTCCGGGTGCGAGTGGCGCATGTTGCCCAATGATTTCCCTCCTTATCAGACCGTCTATTACTGGTTCCGACGACTGATGCGGCACATGCTGTTTCGTACCATCCATGACTTGGCGCTGATGCTTGATCGCTTATGCAATGAACGGGAGGTGCTTCCAAGTGCTGGCATTGTCGATAGCCAGAGCGTGAAAGCGCCAGGCGCGCGAACGCGAGGTTATGACGCCAACAAGAAACTCAGCGGTCGTAAACGCCATATTGCGGTCGATACGGATGGTCGCTTGCTGGCGGTGAACCTGACGCCAGCCGATATCGCCGACGCCACTGGTGCCCAGATGGTGCTCGACGGCTTGATCAAACGCTGGCCTTGGGTAAAGCATCTGTTTGGGGATGCGGCATACGACCGCAGACAGTTGATGGACAAGGCCGCTTTTCTCGACTTTACAGTGGAAGTAGTGCGGCGTCTGCAGGGGCAGCAAGGTTTCGCTGTTCAGCCAAGACGCTGGGTGGTCGAGCGAACCTTTGCATGGCTGATGCGTTATCGGCGCTTGGTGCGCGACTATGAGCAGCGCATTGATGTGTCGGAAAACATGATTTACCTGGCCATGGGATCGTTACTGCTGCATCGACTAAATTTCCGCTAAGTTATTAAACCGTCTCTTAGATAGTCCAATATATTATTCAAAAAAACACGAGATACTGCAAATATGAAAAGTCATTCTCATCCTAAGAAAACAGCAATAAGAATCATTATAATAATTCCACTTATAACAAAACCCCAATACGCTTTTCTTTCAGAATTAGACATTTCATCAAGACGTTGCCCTAGATTTTTTGTGAAAATATCTTTGTATAATTCTTTCTGACTTTTCTTTTTATTCATTTTCCTTCCTCTGGAAATTTTGTATCGAAAAAAGAACCCTTCTGCAAGTCCAAATTTTCAAAAAATCTGAATTACATCAGAAGAATATTGATTGAATATAACTCTGTTCGATAGTGAAAAATCGTAGATGACTCTAACTCATTTGATAACTAATGTCAGTTAAAGTTTACATTGATACTTCTTGCTTTCTCTTCATGTGATGTAGCAGGGACTCGCGTATCAACGTTCGATCCGGTTCGCTCAAGCCCAGCAGCGGCCGCTCCGGGTACTTGTACAGTAGCCCTTTTTTCGACAATCGGTCTTGCCGGCTAAACTGATGCACATGCGCCACGCGCGCCACTCAGCCAAAGAGGCCAACTTCGATCTGGCCGCCGGTCGCCTTCACTTTCATGTGCTTGGCGGTACGGATTTTGGCAAACATTGCCGCTTTCTGCCGCTTGATCCGTCCATTTTTACTTTTAAGCTCCTTGCGCGCCGGATAAGCCGCGCCGTCCGGCCCCTGCTGCGCCTTGATGCGCTGCGCCTGACTGCGGCGCAGGTCGATGGCTACTTTGTGATTGATGGCGCGGCGCTGGGCTGGCTGCAGCTTGGCTAGCAGAGCACCGGCCCAGGCTTCCAGGGCGTGGAGGTCGTCGCTCATGCTGTCGCCTTGGGCGTGCTCCATTCGGCCAGCAGGTTGTCGCCTGCGTAGAGTGTCCAGAATTCGTCCGCATAGGCTGGCGTGTCCTGCATCTCGGCCAGGTGCTGGATATCGAGGCGGCCGGCCTCGCTGCGCTTGACGGCCACGCGCTCGGTCAGTTCCAGCTTGATCGAGATATTGACTGTTTCATGGTTATTGAAATCGACTTCAAAGCTGATGCCATGCTTGCGCCGCTCTTCGTTGGCCATCAGGTCCAGCTGGTGGACTTTCAGCCAGGCGATCATGGCCACCATGATGGCGTCGGCGTCGCCGGCAATGGCGCCAAGAGTTGCCGCAGTCGTTACACGAGGCAGCACACGAGCTAGCGAGCCAGGGGCAGGTCCGTTATTTAGACACGATCTGATCAGTAGTAGATGGTGTTTGTAGAAAAAGCAGCTTGCGTCCTAAAACATGGTCAGAAGAATCGGAGAGGGTTGCGCTTGTATGTGCAACCTGGGTTTGTGGCGGCGAGCTGTGCTCGCCGAATTCTCGCCCCCTGCTCCCGTACCGGACGTGGATTTGCGTCCCGGCTATCGGCGCGTAGGATCAAAAAATAAAGGCCCCGTCGCTTGCGGCCCACTGTCCATATATCTGGCCAGTTTGCGTTCTGTGCCTCTTTTCAAGCGGTCCGTCGCATGCCTGTCTAGCGGTGAAAAATCACGGCGTATTGTTAAGTCTTTATCATGAGCGGCGGGTGCTACGCTGCCAAATAAGGGGGAACAATGCAGAAACCGATAGGTCTACTATGTGCGGTCGTATTCGCCTTGAGTGCCGCTGTGAATGTCCAGGCAACCACGCTTGACCAGCTCGTTCACGCTTACGCTGAACAGCGCGACTTTAGCGGCGTCGTGCTGGTCGCGCGCGATGGTCAGACCATCTACCAGGCCGCTTTTGGTATGGCACAGCCAGCCTGGAAGGTGGCGGTCACCGACGATAGCGTATTTCGTATCGGCTCACTCAGCAAGCCGCTTACTGCGACGTTGGTCATGCGGCTGGTGGAAATTGGCCGTATCAAGCTCGATGAAACCGTTGGCAGCTACCTCCCGGCTGCGTATGCAGGTACGGACGCGGGGAAAATCACGGTGCGACAACTGCTGGCGCATACGTCCGGCCTGGCTGATGTGCCATCTCGCTACACCGATACATTCTGGAGCCGAGACGCGCGCCGTCATTACACGCCCAAAGAATTCGCAAGCGCATGGATTCCCGGTGCACTGGCAAGCGAACCCGGGATCTGGCGCTACAACAACAACGGCTATTACTTGCTTGGAATGATAGTTGAAGCGGCCACCGGGAAAAGCTATGCCGAGAATATGAAACAATATATTTTTGCGCCGGCGGGCATGCAAGATAGTGGTCTATTCGATGGCCGCACAATTATCCCGAAACTCGCACAGGGAACCGTCCAGGCCGACGATGGCACGCGCGTATTGCCTTCCTATATAGACCCATCCGTATCTTATTCTGCGGCTGGCCTATATTCGACGGCGCTCGACCTGGTGCGCTTTGACTCGGCGCTGACGGGTGGCCGTCTGCTCAGCCAGACTTCCCAGCGCGAAATGTTTGCCAATAGAGGCAAGGGCTATGGTTACGGCTGGGAGGTCGAGGACTGGGCCGTACGCAAAGATACGCCACTTCCCGTTGTGTTGCATACCGGAAGCATTCCTGGCTACCAGAGTATATTTGTGCGCTCCTTATCCGATCATGTGGCTATCGTCGTTCTTGACAATACCTGGCAAGGGGCGACGGTGGTTGCGATGGCAAGAGACATTGCCGACCTTGTGCACGGCAAACCGGTGGCCCTGCCGCGACGCAGCCTGCAGGCTGCCCTCGGTCCGATCTTGTTTCGTGAGGGGCTGGACGCAATGCGTGCGGCCTACCTCCGCTTAGGTGCACACGAGTCCACAATGTACGATGTAAGCGAATCTGCACTCAACGCTTTTGGCTATAGCCTATTACGCAAGGACCAGCGGGAAGCTGCTATCCAGGTCTTTCGCTGGAATGCAGAAGCCTATCCCCTTAGCCCTAACGTCCACGATAGTCTGGCTGAAGCCCTGCTTGCATCGGGGGACCGCGAAGGCGCCCGCGCCGGCTATGCCAAGGTATTGGCTTTGGATCCAGGCAATCGCCACGCGACTGAAGAACTGGAAAAGCTCCGGCCTACAAATCCCTGAGCAATCTCCGTTTTGGGGCGAAAGCGGACGGCGCCGATTAGCGCTCTGCATCGCCACCAGTAGCTAAGACTGCGATTCTCAGCGCGGGAATTTATACCGTACCAGCAGCGAAGGTCCTTTGCCGCCGGGTGGCGTCAGCAGTATCTCGTCACCGGGCTGCATCTCTTCATACATCACCGTGCAACAGGTGGGCATCGAGTGGCCGCGCGCGGGATAAACGCCGACGTCGGTATGCAGGGTCGCGGCGCGTACGTCCACGCTGGCCTTGCCGGCCTTTCCTTCTTCTTGCAGCAGCTTGCGCAGGGCGGTGACGAAGTCCCCTTTGCTGAGCCTGGCGGGGGGTTGGCTTGCTTGCGAGCGGGTGGTTGCGTCGTTTTTCATGGCAGTTTCTTTCGGTGTGTATATTTCCGGCACTATAGCATTGGGGGCTGATGTTGGATGGAGGTTAACTGGTAGATTTAGTCGTTAGTCAGAGAGGCCGGGGCGGTTCTGCCATTTCGATACTGACTGGGTATCAGATGGTGTTTTCAGGAGCGGCAGCCAGGGCCCTAAAACCTGGCCAGAAGAATCGGAGGGGGGACGCTTGCAAGCGCAACCCGGTTTTGCGGCGGCGAGCGGTGCTTGCCGAAGTCCCGCAAAACCCCCGCGTCCGTGCCCCCACCCAGGGCACATCGGCTGCGTCTTTGAAGAAGAATGGATTAATGAACTGGGAAGAAGCCTGGTACGGGTGAGTATTGAGAAGCCTTGGCCCATAGAATCGGTAGCTGGATAGACCAAGTTCACGGTGTTTAAAGAACAAATCTTTCCGGGTTAAGTTTGGGCCGCGAACGGCCACTAGCCGTCGTTCCCGCGCAAGCGGGAACCCTTGCAGAGCGTGATGAACTATGGACTCCCACTTTCACGGATATGACGGCTCGTGGCCCCTAACGGTTAGCCGCCTGCATGGAATAGCACGCTGTCTGGCTGGCCTCTCGCAGAAAAATCCCGCGCTGCTTTTGCTCCCTCAGCGTCAGCGTTTTGTAGACATGTCAGCCAATAAGCCAAACAAGACATCGAGCTACTTTAGCAATCCGCGCTCTCGAAGAGCCTGGAGCGCCCTTTCAATTTGGGCCCGGCCACCATCGCGCAAGTCAGCAAGCGTGCTTTTGCTCTCCAAATCAGGGCGCATGCCGGCTGCTTGAGTCGCAAACGGGCGCGCACGACTTGGCGCAAAGCGGTCAATGGATACTTTTTCAAGTAATGCCGTCTCGTTTGCTTCCCCTGCCTGTAGCTCTCCACGTGGATCGAAGAAAGCGAAGCTTTCACTGGCACGAACG
Organism: Janthinobacterium silvisoli; assembly: GCF_014200725.1. GTDB lineage: Bacteria > Pseudomonadota > Gammaproteobacteria > Burkholderiales > Burkholderiaceae_D > Janthinobacterium. Next base: position 175,525 of record NZ_JACHCL010000003.1, on the reverse strand, counting down.
TTGAAGTTTGAATTCGGTAACGCGAACCCTTTCGATCCAGCTTCGAGACCACCTCCGGCACCAATCGTGCGCTCACCAACGAGCAGCGCGTTGCCCGCCCACATCCACGCCGCCGTATGCTCGCCGGCAGAGCGTGTGCCCGCATCCGTCATGACAATGATTGGCTTGCGGCTCTTGACTCGTCCGCAAGACGCATCGGTCGGCTGTGCAACCAGTTTCAGCACGCCGGATTTGCCAGAGGCGAAGACGTCGAAGGTTGGCGTTGAAACAGATGTCATCGCCTCGACCAGCAGCCTGGCTTCCCTGCCAAAGCCTCCCATGTTCCCGCGCAGATCCACCACCATCACGTCCGCCTGATCTGCGACGGCGTCAAATTCTGCAATATAGCTGCGCACGACAGCGCAGAAGCCTGCCAGCATCGCCTGGTCTTCGGTAGTTCCGGGGACCTTTTCCGCTTGGTCGTTTGCTTTATTGAAGGTGTCGGAATATTGAGGCGCGAACAGTCCTAAACGCATCGTCCCGATACGTGTTCCTACTGCAGAGAAATGGCGCGGTAGATCGCGTTGTTCGACGGCGTTGGCCATTGCCAGAGCACGCTGCTCGGACATGGGCTGATACTTGAGTATGACTTTGCGAGGAGGGTGCGCATCGGTCTGCACAAGCAGCGACACGGCATCGCCAAGCCCCTGAATCTGATGATTAGCACGCGTGCTCATCCCCAGCTGAAATGCGGCAAGAGCGGCCCGCGACCGGCGATTGCCGCCAAAGGTGACAGCCTGGACGCGATCAAGCCACGCAGCGGTCGGCACGTCATCGATGGACAATACCGCGTCCCCTGACTTGAGCTCGGCGCCGTGTGTATCGAATACGCGCCAAACAATCATCTGCTTATCGCTTGAGGTACGAAACAGCGCCCCAAGGGTCTGGTTGCTGCCCACAGCTGTCCCTTTGAGAGAAACGTGATAATCCTCAAGACCAACCAGCGCGGAAACCAAATCCTGCGCTGTCGCGGCAGGTGGAAGAGGCCCCTCCGCCCACAGAGCATTGGAGCCTTGAATCTCTTCTGGATAGGCTGAGCGGTATCGCTCTACGTAGGCCAGTGATGGATAGGTCTGACGCAAATAATTGCGCAAAGCGACCGCTTCACTCTTTTCCGCAGCGATGCCAGCCAATGGCACGAGCATGATCAGGCCGATGATGCAAGACTTCATTAACACTCCTTCGTTGAATAAGATGCACCGACGCAAGGATAGCATTTTTGTTAATGTTGAAACATGCGAATTCCGCAGTTTATATTGGTGCCATTGTTTCATTCAGATGGATTCCGGTTTCAGTATGTAGCAAATATCGACCGGCGGCTTCGGGGCGTTGCCTGCCTCTCAGTCAGGATAGGTAAGGGCCCAAAGCAGGGCAGTTCTGCCGGTTCGATACTGACTGGGTATTGGATGGTGTTTTTAGTGACGGCAGCCAGTGCCCTAAAACCTGGTCAGAAGAATCGGAGGGGGGTGCGCTTGCAAGCGCAACCCGGTTTTGCGGCGGCGAGCTGCGCTCGCCGAAGTCCCGCAAAACCCCCGCGCCCGTACCGGACGCGGATTCGAACCCCGGCTATCGGCGCCCTGGATAAAAAATAAAGGCCCCGTCGCTTGCGCTCGGGGGCCTTTATTTTTTTATCCAGTGGTGGAGACGGCGGGAATCGAACCTACCGTAAACTTAGGTTTTTTAGGCATCTTGAAGGCTTTACTGGCAAAATGCAGACAATCAACCCGCAACGGCAGCTATCGGCCAGAAGCACACGGCCAGAAAGATGGGCTGTATGTTGCAGCGCCTCGGACACATCAATTTAGGCGCGGTCTGATCTGACTATCAGCTCCTTGGCTTACTCCTTGTGACGAATAGCTTCGACAACAATCCGAAGTGCCCTCGATTCGTGGCGGCGGCTGGGATAGTACGCATGGAGGCCAGGAAACCTTTTACACCAGTCGCTCATGACGCTGATTAATCGGCCTTCCCGTATGTGTCCCGCCACCAGGTCTTCCGTGACGAACGCCAAGCCATTGCCGCTCAAGGCTGCTTGTACCATGGGCACGGCGCTGGTAAACACGGCCTGGCCGCTCACCCTAGCTTCCACGTTGCGTCCATCATGCTGTAGTTCCCACGCGTAGATGCCGCCATTGCCTGCGAGCCGCAGCGTGATGCAATTGTGTTTCAAGAGATCTTCTAGGTTGACTGGTTGCGAATGCCAGGAGAAGTAGTCAGGCGAGCCAACGATCATGGTAGGAATGTCCGGCGTGAGCCTGACTGCAATCATATCCTCCTCGACTTGATCTCCATAACGCACTCCGATGTCATAGCGGTCCGCCGCGATATCGATCAGCTTGTAATCTGATTGAATCTCGATATGTAGGTCGGGATAGTGAGGCAGCACCGGCGCCAGTCTTGGCCACAACAATGTATCAATAATATGGTCAATGGCGGTGATGCGCACAGTGCCCGCCGGCTTGCCATTCAAATCGCTCACAGCAGCGATTTCTGCATGAACCTCTTCAAGTCGCGGTGCGACATTGGTCAGCAGGCGCTGGCCTGCTTCCGTGGGTGAAACACTGCGCGTCGTTCGATTGAGCAGCCGCACGCCCAGCCTGGCTTCCAGATCCCGAATGATGTGACTGAGCGTTGATTGGGACATGCCTAGCTTGATGGCGGCGCGAGTGAAGCTGCGTTGGCGAGCGACCTCGAAAAATATAAGAATATCAATAATATTGTCTCTGGCCATCTTGATGATTCCTGAAACCTGCAGTTGATGATGTCTCGGCGTGCTGCCCAGCTACCTATGATATCAAGGGGAATGTGTGAATTTAGATATAAATATACAGAGTATTCATGGCTGTAGCACATATACCTGTTCGAGTTTTCGGTGCGTCGATGCGTTAACCGCCACGTACGATGTCGCTAAACGTAATACGCACAGCCCATACTGAACGAACTGGAGAAACAGACATGAACATAGATGATGTAGCGCGCCGCGATTTCTTAAAGACTGCTGGCACCGGCATGGCCGTGCTGGGTAGCCTTTCCATTGCCGGTAGTTCGGCGTTTGCTGCCGATACCAAGCCAGTGCCGGATATGTCCAACAAAGCTGACAACTTTTACAGGAGCGCGACAGTCACTGCGCGCAAGGTCAGCTTCAACAACCAGTACCAGATGCAGGTCGTCGGCATTCTGTTCACGCCCAAGGACCTCGACCACAATGCGAGGCATCGCGCGATCATTATCGGCCACCCGATGGGGGCGGTGAAGGAGCAAAGTTCGAACCTGTACGCGCAGAAACTGGCCGAACAGGGCTTTGTCACCCTGGCCATCGATCAGTCGTTCTGGGGCGACAGCGCCGGCCAGCCGCGCAATGCCGTGGCGCCGGATATCTACGCCGAAGCGTTCAGTGCGGCGGTGGACTATCTGGGTACCCAGTTGTACGTCGACAGGGAGCGGATCGGCGTTCTTGGCATTTGCGGCAGCGGCAGTTTCGTCATCAGTGCCGCTAAAATCGATCCGCGCATGAAGGCCATTGCCACTGTCAGCATGTACGACATGGGTGCCGCCAACCGCAACGCGCTGAACCACTCGCAGACGCTAGCGCAGCGCAAGCAGATCATTGCAGAGGCTGCGCAACAGCGCCACGTGGAGTTTGCCGGTGGCGCAATCGCCTACACCGGCGGCACTGTGCACCAGCTCGATGCCAATACGCATCGCATCCAGCGCGAGTTCTACGACTTTTATCGCACTGCGCGCGGCGAATTCACGCCGGCAGGGTCGTCGCGCGAACTGACGACGCACCCGACTCTGGCCAGCAACGTCAAGTTCATGAACTTTTACCCGTTCAACGATATCGAGACGATTTCCCCGCGCCCCATGTTGTTCATCACGGGCGACCAGGCGCATTCCCGGGAGTTCAGCGAAGATGCCTATCGCCTCAGTGCGGAGCCGAAGGAACTGGTGATCGTGCCAGGCGCCGGGCACGTCGACCTGTATGACCGGGTCAAGCTCATCCCCTGGGACAAGCTGAACGCGTTCTTCCACAAGAATCTGGCGTAGGCGCATCCCATGACAGCACCAATCATCAACGCAACCCCAGATGGCGTGCACGGGCACACTGATGCCGTTACGCAAGCGGCCATGTGGGGTGGGGTCTTCGCAATGACGCTGTGCGTTTTCGCGCTGATCGCCTCGGAATTCATGCCCGTCAGCCTGTTGACGCCCATGGCTAGGGATCTCCTGGTCAGCGAAGGCTTGGCAGGACAGGGCATTGCCATCTCCGGCGCCTTCGCCGTGCTCACCAGCCTGTCGATTTCCACAATCGCTGGCAGTATGGACCGCAAGACGCTCCTGCTGGGGCTGACCGCACTGATGGCCGTTTCCGGGGCCGTCGTCGCGATGGCGCCGAACTATCTTCTGTACATGGCGGGACGTGCGTTAATCGGCGTGGTGGTTGGCGGCTTCTGGTCTTTGTCGGCCGCCACCGCGATGCGCCTGGTGCCTTCCCATCAGGTGCCGCGCGCGCTGGCCATCTTCAATGGCGGCAATGCGCTGGCGACCGTCGTCGCCGCGCCCCTGGGCAGTTACCTCGGTTCCGTCATCGGCTGGCGTGGTGCCTTCCTTTGCCTGGTGCCAGTGGCCTTGGTTGCCTTTGTCTGGCAGTGGATCAGTCTGCCTTCCATGGCGCCCCAGGCCAGCTCGGCGGGTACGCGCAAGGTCTTCACACTGCTGCGGGACCTGAAGGTTGCCCTGGGCATGCTGGCTGTCAGCACGTTTTTCATGGGACAGTTCGCCTTGTTCACCTATTTGCGTCCATTCCTTGAAAGCGTGACGCGCGTAGACATATCCACGCTGTCGCTGATACTGCTGGCGATTGGCGCAGGCGGCTTTATCGGCACCACCGTCATCAGCAAGTTCCTGAAGTGGAATTTTTCCAGCACGATGGTGGCCATTCCCGTGCTGATGGCATTGATCGCCGTGGCGCTGCCCCTCGTTGGCGGCAAGGTCGCTGCCGTGACGGTACTGCTGGGCATCTGGGGCGTTGTCGCGACCGCTGCGCCGGTGGGCTGGTGGTCATGGTTGGCTACAACGTTGCCGCGCGATGCAGAGGCGGGGGGCGGGTTGATGGTTGCCGTCGTGCAACTCGCCATCGCCCTCGGTTCCACGATTGGCGGCTTGCTGTTCGACAAGAGCGGATATCAGAGCACGTTCATCGCCAGCGCGGCCGTACTGCTGCTGGCTGCCTTCCTAACCTCGCGCTCGCAAGCGCTGCAGGCAAGCTGATCCGTCTACCAAAGAAGGGGCAAGCAATGACTACACGCAAGCCAGCGGTATTTAAAGGCGCCTGGCACCCATTGGCCAGCAAGAGTGAACGCCGCCTATCTGATGGCCTGCATAGGCTGGGCCTGTTGCTTGGCATGCTCATCCTCGGTGCTTGCGAAGCCCGACAGCAGTCCGCCTCCATGCCATTCGCTCTTGCCCCGGTTGCGGCTAGCGCATCCCTGAGGCCCGAAGCGTCGCGTATGTGGATGGTCGTTGGAGAACGTCGCTTCGTCGTCATCTTGTCCGACAACCTGACCGGGCATGCATTTGCCAAAATGCTGCCGCTGACGCTGGATATGGCCGAACTCAACGGAAACGAGAAGTATGCAGATCTGCAAGGGGCGCTGCCGGCTAACGCGACTAGGAAGGAAATGATCAGCAATGGCGACCTTTTGCTGTACGGCTCGAAGACCTTGGTTGTCTTCTATAAGGCATTTACTTCACCGTACTCCTACTCAAACGTTGGTCGCGTGGCAAATCCGGTTGGGCTGGCCCATGCACTGGGCGAGCACGGCGCTAGGGTCGAGTTTCTTAGATACAAATGAACGCTCACATGGCTTGCACAATGACCGCTTTGGGGCCTTTCCTGCCCCTCAGTCAGGATAGGTAATGTTGCATGACAGCCAGCCTATAGACTTAATCCTTAAAGACCGAACACAATTTCCGCTTTTGATCCGGCCGCCTGATCTGCATCCGGCATCCAACGCCCATATACCCTGGCAATCATTGTCCAATCAGCATGCCCCATCTGTTTTGCCACCCACATAGGGTGCTCACCTGCCGACAGCATCATGCTGGCATAGGTATGCCGCGTCTGATATGGGTTGCGATACCGCACCCCAGCGTTTTGCAGGACGCCAGTCCATAGTGTCTTGCGGATTGGCTGGTCACCCTCCCAGCGCCGCTCCAGGCGCGGATTTTGAAACACTTCCTCGCCCTTCACCCAGGTGAATACCTTTTGTTCCTGCAGCGCATGCATGGCACGCTCCAGCAGCTTGACCTCGCGGCGGCCGGCGTTTGTCTTGGTGCTTTCTGCCGCTTTGGAATGCTGGGTGAGGGCGCGCGTCACCATCACTACGCCGCGCACGAAGTCTACGTCGGCCCAGTCCAGGGCCACCAGTTCGGACGTGCGCAAGCCGGTCCAGAAGGCAAATTGCAACAGGTTGCGCCCCTGGCCGGTTGCCTGCGAAAGAATCGCGGCCTGCTCCTCCTTCGTGAACGGGTCGATATCGTCCTTTGACTGCGGCGCCTCGACCTTGGAATAGCACCAACGCGCCAGCGGGTTGACCTCGATCAGCTCGTCCTCTATCGCGTCGTCCAGTGCCTTGCGCAACACGCTCTGAATGTTGGCCATGGTCTTGTTAGTCGCATTCATGGGCTCCAGCTTCGCCCGCACGTCTTTCTTGCGCAGCGCCGATCGCATGATGGTGCTGAACCAGGGGATCAGCTTGCCGACGACGATCTTGTGACGCCAGCAGGAAGCTAAGGGCCGAAACCAGGGCAGTTCTGCCGGTTCGATACTGACTGGGTATGGGATGGTGTTTTTAGTAACGGCAGCCAGTATCCTAAAACCTGGTCAGAAGAATCGGAGGGGGTTGCGCTTGCAAGCGCAACCCGGTTTTGCGGCGGCGAGCTGCGCTCGCCGAAGTCCCGCAAAACCCCCGCGTCCGTACCGGACGCGGATTCGAACCCGGCTATCGGCGCCCTGGATAAAAAATAAAGGCCCCGTCGCTTGCGCTCGGGGGCCTTTATTTTTTATCCAGTGGTGGAGACGGCGGGAATCGAACCCGCGTCCGCAAGCACTCTACAGACAGTTCTACATACTTAGCACTATCATTTAATTTAACCGGTATGGCACGGATGTGCACGTTACATACAAGCGAGTCACCTATTATTTAGTCGAATGCTAAGTAACCCAGCATCAGACGAGTCCCTGTAAATGACTCCAGAGCTTTTGACGGCCCACCCCAGGGACGAGGTGTTCTAGAGCTAGCAGCGATTAAGCTGCCAGTGCGTACGAGTTATCGTTTGCAGTTAAGTTTTTTCTGGGTGTATTTACGAGGTAACCAGCCCTCGGTATGCCCTGCGCTGCTTTGCAACCCACGTCGAAACCAGGTCGTCCCCACAGAACCTTCATTGTAGCGCAATCTTCACACTCTTGCATGATGCATTCGAGGTAAGCAAGCGCACATGCTCAAATCGTTTGAGCCAGACGAATCGGGGAGGCTTGCGCTGGCAGGCGCAAGCGATCAAATTCAAGCCGCCATCTGTCGCTCTTGCTCTGCCTTCACCACAGCCTGCACCAGTTCCAGCAATGCCAGTGGCGTATCGAGCAGGTGGTCGGCTTTCCAGTGCTGTGGCTCGAGCGGGCCGCAGTAGCCCCAGGCGCAGGCGATGGTGCGCATGCCGGCGGCGCGGCCGGCCTGGATGTCGCGCAGGTCGTCGCCCACGTACCAGCACGTTTCCGGCGCCAGGTCCAGGCGGCGGGCTGCTTCGAGCAGAGGGGCGGGGTGGGGTTTCGGGTGCGGCATGGTGTCGCCGGAGATCACGCAGCCGGCCGCGCCCAGGCCGATCGGGCCGACCAGTTTATCGGTGAAGCGGGCGGCCTTGTTGGTGACGACGCCCCAGGCCAGGCCCAGGGAGGTCAAACCGTCGAGTAGAAAGGGGATGCCGTCAAATAAACGGCTTTCTACCGCCAGGGCTGCTTCGTAGTTGGAAAGAAAAGCGTCTTTCAGGGCTTCGTAGCCGCTTTCGCCGGGGGCTATACCGTAGGACGCGCCTATCATGCCGCGTGCGCCGGCCGAGGCGGTGGGGCGCAGGATGTCGTAGGGGGTGGGCGCCAGGCCGTCGCGGGCGCGCAGGCGGTTGATGGCCGCTGCCAGGTCGGGCGCGGTGTCGGCCAGGGTGCCGTCGAGGTCGAACAGGATGGCGCGCGGCGCTGGCAAGTGGTCAGTGGTCATGGCGGTCGTGTGGCTGGATCAGGATGAAAAATGGCGGCCGCAGCCGCCTGGTGGTGGTCTTGCCGCCTATGCTGGCCGGGTGCAGGCCACCAGGTAATTGACGCTGGTGTCGTTATTAAGTGAGTAAATCTTGGTTAATGGATTGTAGCCCATGCCACGCATGCTGTTGACGTCCAGGCCGGCGCTGCGGGCAAATTGCGACAACTCGGCCGGGGTGATGAATTTGTCGTAGTCGTGCGTGCCTTTGGGCAGCAGGCGCAGCACGTATTCGGCGCCCAGGATGGCGAACAGATAGGCTTTGGCGTTGCGGTTCAGGGTCGACAGGAAGATGTGGCCGCCCGGTTTGACCAGGGTGGCGCAGGCTTTCACGATGGCGGCTGGGTCAGGCACGTGTTCCAGCATTTCCATGCAGGTGACGACGTCGTACTGGCCCGCTTCGGCGTCGGCCATGGCTTCGGCGGCGATCAGCTTGTAGCGCACCTTGGCGCCCGATTCCAGGCTGTGCAGGTCGGCCACCTTCAAGGCTTTTTCGGACAGGTCGATGCCCGTCACGTCGGCGCCTTTGCGGGCCATCGATTCGGCCAGGATGCCGCCGCCGCAGCCGATGTCGATCACGCGCTTGCCGGCCAGCGGCACTTTTGCGTTGATCCATTCCAGGCGCAGGGGGTTAATTTCGTGCAGGGGACGAAACTCGGAAGTGGGGTCCCACCAGCGGTGGGCCAGCTCACTGAATTTTTGGATTTCAAGAGGGTCGGCGTTCATAGTGGAATGATAGCGGCAATTTCGCAATCGGGCAGCCACGGACGAAAAAAAACCCCGCCATGGCGGGGTTTTTATCTGCTGCGCCTGACTTGCTGCTGCTGTCAGGCGCGGGCAGTGGAGTGATTACTTGTTGCGGGTACCAACAACTTCGATTTCCACGCGACGGTTTTTCGCACGGCCTTCGGCAGTTTTGTTATCAGCAACAGGTTGTTTTTTGCCTTTGCCTTCGGTGTACACACGGTTGCTTTCAACGCCTTTGGAGATCAGGTAGGCTTTGACAGCATCAGCACGACGTACCGACAGTTTTTGGTTGTAAGCATCGGTGCCGACGGAGTCGGTGTGACCCACAGCGATGATGACTTCCAGGTTGATGCCGCCCAGTTGAGCCGTCAGCTCGTCCAGTTTGGCCTTGCCTTCTGGTTTCAGCGTGGCTTTGTCGAAATCGAAGAATGCATCAGCAGCGAAGCTGACTTTTTCCGAGGTAGGAGCAACTGGTACTGGCACAACGACTGGCGCTGGTGCTGGAGCAGGAGCTGGTGCTACTGGCGGTGGTGGAGGAGCCACGCACTTGCCGTTTTGCAGGGTTTCTGGTTCTACGCACAGTGGAACGTCGCAGCCTGGCACCGCATCAGCTGGTGTCCAGTAGCCGGTACGCCAGCACAGACCGAATGGATCACGCACGATTACGCCGCGAGCATCTTGCACATAAGCGCTTTTTGGGCTTGGTGCTTTCAGATCGGTGGTCACTGGCGCGAACGGTGGCGAGGTTGGGGTTTGAGCCGAAGCCGAGCCGGCGATCACTGCGGTTGCAGCGAAAAACAGCGTTACAAATTTATTCATTCTTCTTTCCTTTCGGGGGGTAATATCCGCAGCACAACACTGCGCTACTGGTGCTACGTGCCGAGATTTTATCATGTAGACCACATGCGCTCGTTTCAGATTGTGAAACTAGCAATTAACTTCCCAGTTATTTTGCCACACGCACCGGGGGTGCACGACCGTGGTTAAATCAAAGCTTCCCGGATTTTAGACCGCCCGTTGTTTCTGCGCAACGAAAATGCCCGATTATGAAGCACCTGTAACATTTGATTACTTTTTGTGCCTCTTTTATGGGCAAGGGTCTTGAACTCATATTGCTATTGTGCATTAGTGTGTCCTCTTGACAAGCACGGGCCACCGTACTGAGCCAGCACCGGCTGCGTGGTCCTGATGCAAACTGTTAATTTTTGCTGACCTGGCAATTTGTACTGATCGCAGGGCGCGCATGCTAAAATCGTGCGCTTGACTGTCACGGATGGGCACCAGGCCACGCCAGCAGCGCGCGGTACAGGGGTCCACGACCACAGCCGCCTAGGATATGCAGTATTGCTCATACATTGCGTAACAGATAAGTTAACCACAGCCTGAGATCAGTCGAACCGCCAATGGATCAATTCGCAAAAGAAACAATTCCTATTTCCCTCGAAGAAGAGATGCGCAAGAGCTACCTCGATTACGCCATGAGCGTGATCGTCGGCCGTGCCTTGCCGGATGTGCGCGATGGCTTGAAGCCAGTGCACCGCCGCGTCCTGTTCTCGATGCACGAGTCGAACTACGTGTGGAACCGTCCTTACGTCAAATGCGCCCGCGTGGTCGGCGACACCATGGGTAAATACCACCCGCACGGTGACGCATCGATCTACGACACCCTGGTGCGCATGGCCCAGGACTTCTCGCTGCGCTACACGCTCGTCGATGGCCAGGGTAACTTCGGTTCCGTCGATGGCGACGCCGCCGCGGCGATGCGCTACACCGAGTGCCGCCTGGACAAGATTGCCAGCGAATTGCTGGCCGACATCGATAAAGACACCGTCGACTTCGCGCCCAACTATGACGGCAAGGAAAAGGAACCGACGGTATTGCCGACGCGCATCCCTAACCTGCTGATCAACGGCTCGTCCGGTATCGCAGTCGGCATGGCGACTAATATTCCTCCGCACAATATTACGGAAGTCATCAACGGCGCGTTGCACGTGCTGCGCAATCCGGAATGCACGATCGATGAATTGATCGAGCTGATCCCGGCGCCGGACTTCCCGACCGGCGGCATCATTTACGGCGTCTCTGGCGTGCGCGATGGGTATCGCACGGGCCGTGGCCGCGTGGTCATGCGCGCCAAGACGCACTTTGAAGAATACGGCAAGGATGGCGGCCGCATCGCCATCATCGTCGACGAGCTGCCATTCCAGGTCAACAAGAAGTCCTTGCTGGAGCGCATCGCTGAAAACGTGCGCGACAAAAAGCTGGACGGCATTTCCGACATCCGCGACGAGTCCGACAAATCGGGCATGCGCGTGGTGATCGAGCTGAAACGTGGTGAAGTGCCGGAAGTGGTGCTGAACAATCTGTACAAGCAGACCCAGTTGCAAGACACCTTCGGCATGAATATGGTGGCCCTGGTCGATGGCCAGCCACGGTTGCTGAACCTGAAGCAGATGCTGCAATGCTTCCTGGCGCATCGCCGCGAAGTGGTCACGCGCCGCACCGTGTTCGAACTGCGCAAGGCGCGCGAACGCGGCCACGTGCTCGAAGGCCTGGCCGTTGCGCTGGCCAATATCGATGACTTCATCGCCATCATCAAGGCGGCACCGACGCCACCGATCGCCAAGAGCGAACTGATGTCGCGCGCCTGGGATTCGTCCGTGGTGCGCGAAATGCTGGCCCGTACCGGCGATGGCAATACGCCAGGAGGCATCGACGCCTACCGTCCGGAAAATCTGCCGGCGCACTATGGCATGCAGAAAGACGGCCTGTACAAGCTGTCGGACGACCAGGCGCAAGAGATCCTGCAGATGCGTCTGCAGCGCCTGACCGGCCTGGAACAGGACAAGATCGTCAACGAGTACAAGGAAGTGATGGATCATATCGCTGACTTGCTCGACATCCTGGCCAAGCCTGAACGCGTCACCGTCATCATCACCGATGAAATGACGCTGGCGATGAACGAATACGGCGCCGGCAAGAAAGACGTGCGCCGCTCGCAGATCGAACTGAACGCCACCGACCTGGAAACGGAAGACCTGATTACGCCGCAAGACATGGTGGTGACCCTGTCGCACACCGGCTACATGAAGGCGCAGCCGATTTCCGAATACCGCGCGCAAAAACGCGGTGGCCGCGGCAAGCAGGCGATGGCGACCAAAGAGGAAGACTGGATCGACCAGCTGTTCATCGCCAATACGCACGACTACATCCTGTGCTTCTCGGATCGTGGCCGCATGTACTGGCTGAAGGTGTGGGAAGTGCCGCAAGGCTCGCGCAACTCGCGCGGCAAGCCTATCGTCAACATGTTCCCGCTGCAAGACAACGAAAAGATCACCGTGATCCTGCCGCTGTCGGGCGAGAACCGCACCTTCCCGGAAGACCATTACGTGTTCATGTCGACCAGCCTCGGCACCGTGAAGAAAACGCCGCTGAAAGACTTCAGCAATCCACGCAAGGCCGGCATCATCGCGGTCGACCTGGACGAGGGCGACTTCCTGATCGGCGCCGCGCTGACCGATGGCAAGCACGACGTGATGCTGTTCTCCGATTCGGGCAAGGCAGTGCGCTTCGATGAAAACGATGTGCGTCCGATGGGCCGTACGGCGCGCGGCGTGCGCGGCATGAACCTGGAAGAAGGCCAGCACGTGATCGCGCTGCTGGTGGCCGAGAACGAGCAGCAGTCGGTGCTGACGGCCACCGAAAACGGTTACGGCAAGCGTACGCCGATCACCGAGTACACGCGCCATGGCCGTGGCACGAAGGGCATGATCGCCATCCAGACGAGCGAGCGCAACGGTAAAGTGGTTGCCGCGACCCTGGTCAATACCAGCGATGAAATCATGCTGATCACCACCGGTGGCGTGCTGATCCGCACCCGCGTGTCGGAAATCCGCGAAATGGGCCGCGCCACGCAAGGCGTGACCCTGATCGCCGTGGAAGACGGTACCAAGCTGTCGGGCCTGCAGCGTGTGGTAGAGACCGATATCGACGAAGTCGAACTGACGACGGAGGCGGCCAGTGTAGCGGCCGCACCAGAGCCGGCCGATCCTGTCGATCCGGCCCAGCCGGAGTAAGATCATTGGGGCTCTTTCGGGAGCCCCAATTGTTTATGGTTTCCCCCTTCTAGCCATCGTTTAAAAACATGAAGAAATTATTTGCCGTTTCGCTTGCCTCGATAGCCTTGCTGTTCGCTGCGCCGGCCTGGGCCAAGGATGAAGTCTCTCCTGAAATGAAGGTCGCGGTTGAGCAACTGCTCGATACCATGCAGTTTAATGACATGGCGCGCAAAACCATGGGTCAGATGATGCAGGTGATGCCTGCCATACTGCGCCAGAGCGCCTTGCAGACGGCCAAGGCCGGCCGCAAGCTGAGTGCCGAGGACGAGGCGCAAGTGAGCGAGCTGCTTGAAAAATTTATTCCGGAAGCGTCTGCGGCGATTGGGAAGGTGGTGACGGATCCTGCCTTGATCGCTGAAATGCGTACGGAAATGGTGCCCTTGTACGCGCGTTATTACACGGTGCAGGAAGTGCGCGGCCTGGCTGCGTTCTACGCATCGCCGCTGGGTCAGAAAATGGTCAGCATCACACCTGAGCTGACAGCCGATTCGATGGCGATCAGTCAGCGCGTGCTAATGCCGCGCACTAATGCCGTCATTCAAAAAATCGTGCAGAAGATACTCGCATCGCAATAATCCCACCATCAGACTAGGACCGTATCGTGACTCACATCTACAATTTCTCCGCCGGCCCGGCCGTGCTGCCCAAGGAAGTGCTGGCGCAAGCGGCCGCTGAAATGCAGGACTGGCGCGGCAGCGGCATGTCGGTGATGGAAATGAGCCACCGTGGTCCCGAGTTCGTCTCCATCTATCGCCAGGCGGTGGCCGATCTGCGCGAGCTGCTGGCCGTGCCCGACAATTACAAGATATTGTTCCTTCAGGGCGGTGGCCTGGGCGAGAACGCCATCATCCCGATGAATCTGGTGGGCCATGGCGCCACGCAGCCTGCCACCGTCGACTTCGTCCACACCGGAACCTGGTCGGGCAAGTCGATCAAGGAGGCGGCCAAGTATGCCAACGTCAACGTGGCCGCCTCGTCGCAGGCCAGCGGTTTTGACGGCGTGCCGCCAGTGTCTGACTGGAAGCTGACGCCGGGCGCCGCCTATCTGCATATCTGCACCAATGAAACCATCGATGGCGTGGAATACCAGCACGTACCGCAAGTGCCGGCCGGGACCACCATCGTGGCCGACATGTCCTCGCACATCCTGTCGCGCGTGATCGATGTGTCGCAATACGGCGTCATCTTCGGCGGCGCGCAAAAAAATATCGGTCCGGCCGGCCTGACAGTGGTCATCGTGCGCGAAGACTTGCTGGGCAAGCCGCTGCCGATTTGTCCATCGGCGTTTGACTGGACCATCGTCGCTGAACATGAGTCGATGTACAACACGCCGCCCACTTATTCCATCTACATCGCCGGCCTGGTTTTCCAGTGGCTGAAACGACAGGGTGGCGTGGCTGCCGTGGAACAGCGTAATATTGAGAAAGCGGCGCTGCTGTATGCGGCGCTCGATGCGGACGACTTTTACCAGACCCGGGTCGCCCCCGCATACCGCTCGCGCATGACGATTCCATTCTATCTGCGCGACGACAGTTTGAACGATGCATTCCTGGCCGGCGCGAAGCAGCGCGGCCTGTTGCAACTGAAGGGGCACAAGTCCGTCGGCGGCATGCGTGCAGCGATTTATAACGCGATGCCGATCGAGGGCGTGCAAGCATTAGTGAATTATTTGAACGAGTTTGCCGGACGCTGAGTCGCCATAGACGACCGCGCTGGCCCGCCGCCGGCGCAGGCCGTGCGGTTATGATTGATATACAGCTGACGAAACAAACCCACCATGACTGACAAATTAAAACCGCTGCGCGAACAGATCGATGCGATCGACGCGCAAATCCTGGAATTGCTCAACCGCCGCGCACTGGTCGCACAAGAAGTGGGGCACGTGAAAGCCGAAACCCAGGCGCCCGTGTTCCGCCCCGAGCGCGAAGCGCAAGTGCTGCGCGGCGTGGCCGAGCGCAATCCCGGCCCGATGGGCGACCGCGAAGTGCAAACCATCTTCCGCGAAATCATGTCATCGTGCCGCGCGCTGGAAAAGCGCGTCACCGTCGCCTACCTGGGCCCGGCCGGCACTTTCAGCGAACAAGCCGTGTACCAGCAGTTCGGCAGCGCCGTCGATGGCTTGCCTTGTGCGTCCATCGACGAAGTGTTCCGCTCCACGGAGGCAGGTACGGCGGACTTCGGCGTGGTGCCGATCGAGAATTCCTCGGAAGGCGCCGTCAACCGCACCCTGGACATGATGCTGCAAACAAGCCTCATCATCAGCGGCGAAGTGTCGATCGCCGTGCACCACAGCCTGATGACGAAGAGCGGCAACATGGATGGCGTGACCGTCATCTGCGCCCATTCGCAGGCGCTGGCCCAGTGCCAGGCCTGGCTGAACCAGCATTACCCGCATATCGAACGCCGCGCCGTGGCCTCGAATGCCGAAGCGGCCCGCATGGCTGGCGGCGATGTCACAGTGGCGGCGATTGCCAGCGAACTGGCAGGTACGCAGTACCAGCTGGGCGTGGTGCAAGGCCATATCCAGGACGACCCGCATAACCGCACGCGCTTTGCCGTGGTGGGCACCCTGCAGACGGCGCCGTCGGGCAAGGATCAGACCTCGCTGGTATTGGCCGTGCCGAACAAGGCTGGCGCCGTGTACCAGTTGCTGGCGCCGCTGGCGAAACATGGCGTGTCGATGACGCGCTTCGAGTCGCGCCCCGCGCGCATGGGCAGCTGGGAGTATTATTTCTATGTCGATGTGGAAGGCCATGGCCAGGATGGCGCCGTGGCGCAAGCCCTGGCCGAGTTGCAAAACAATGCGGCCTTCTTCAAGGTGCTGGGGTCGTATCCGGTCAGCCTTTGACCCAGTCAAAAGCCGAAAATTCTGGGGTCAGACCCGACGGGACTAGGCGTCCCCGTCCGACCCCGATCTTAACTTTTAAAGAATTTATTATGTCTAAAACTATCGGTCCAGAATACGTCCGCGCCCTCGCTCCTTACCAGAGCGGCAAACCCATCGCCGAAGTGGCGCGTGAATTCGGCCTCGACGAGGCTGCCATCGTCAAGCTGGCCTCGAATGAAAACCCGTTCGGCATGCCGGAATCGGCCAAGCAGGCGATGATCGCCGCCATCGATGAACTGGGCCGCTACCCGGACGCCAACGGCTTCGAGCTCAAAGCCGTGCTGTCGCAGCGCTACGACGTGCCTGCCGACTGGATCACCCTGGGCAATGGCAGCAACGACATCCTGGAAATTGCCGCGCATGCGTTCGTCGAGCACGGCCAGTCCGTGGTTTACTCGCAATACTCGTTCGCCATCTACGCCCTGGCTGCCCAAGGCCTGGGCGCGCGCCATATCGTGGCGCCGGCGCAAGCGTATGGTCATGACCTCGATGCGATGGCGGCCGCGATTACGGACGACACGCGCCTGGTCTTTATCGCCAACCCGAACAACCCGACCGGCACTTTCCTGACGGCGGCGCAGCTGGAAGCGTTCCTGCACAAAGTGCCGCAGCACGTGGTGGTCGTGCTCGATGAAGCGTACAACGAATTCCTGTCAGCCGAAGACCAGTACGAGTCGACCACCTGGGTGCGTCAATTCCCCAACCTGGTGGTCTCGCGCACCCTGTCGAAGGCCTATGGCCTGGCGGGCCTGCGCATCGGTTTCGCCATCGCCCAGCCGGTGCTGACGGATCTGATGAACCGCATCCGCCAGCCATTCAACGTCAACTCGATGGCGCAGGCGGCCGCGATTGCCGCCCTGAGCGACAAGGAATTCCTGGAGAAAGGCGCGCGCAATAACGCGGCTGGCTACCAGCAATTCACCGAAGCGTTCACCCAGCTGGGCCTGGAATACGTGCCGTCGTACGGCAATTTCGTGCTGGTGAAAGTAGGCGACGACGATGGCGCCGGCGCGCGCGTGAATTTGTCGCTGCTTCAGCAGGGTGTGATCGTGCGCCCGGTGGGCAGCTATGGCTTGCCGCAATGGCTGCGCATTTCCATCGGCCTGCCGCAGGAAAACGCGATCTTCATCGCCGCGCTGACGAAAGCGCTGGCTTGATAGTATGGCTTCCCCTGTCTTCAATAAAGTAGTTATTTTCGGCGTCGGCCTGATCGGCGGCTCGTTTGCGCGCGCGCTCAAACACATGGGCGCAGTCGGCACGGTGGTTGGCATGGGCCGTTCGCCAGCCTCGATGACGCGCGCGCTGGAGCTGGGCATCATCGATGCCATCGGCGGCGACATGATGGATGCCATCCACGGCGCCGATCTGGTGCTGGTGGCGGCGCCAGTGGCGCAGACGGGCGCCATCCTGGCGTCGATTGCACCGCATCTGCAGCCGGGTACCGTGGTGACGGACGCCGGCAGCACCAAGTCCGATGTGGTGGCCGCTGCGCGCGCTGCGTTGAAAGACAAGATCGCCCAGTTCGTGCCGGGCCACCCGATTGCCGGGCGCGAAACGAATGGCCCCGATGCGGCCATTATCGATCTGTACCGTGGCAAGAAAGTGGTACTGACGCCATTGGCGGAAAATGCCGCCGCCGGCGTGGACCGGGTGGCGGCCGCCTGGCGCATTTGCGGCGCCATCATCCACGTCCTGACGCCGGCCGAGCATGACAAGGTGTTTGCCGCCGTCAGCCATTTGCCGCATTTGCTGGCTTTTGCGCTGGTCGACGACATCGCCCGGAAACCGCACGCGGATTTGCTGTTCCAGTATGCGGCCAGCGGCTTCCGCGACTTTACGCGCATCGCCGGCTCGTCGCCGGAAATGTGGCGCGACATCAGCCTGGCCAACCAGCCGGCATTATTGCAGGAGCTGGATGCCTACCTGGCGCAATTGACGACATTGCGTGCCAGCCTGGCTGCCGGCGACGGCGCCGCCATCGAAGGCGTGTACGCGAATGCCCAGCAGGCCCGTCAGCAATGGATAGGCGCGATCGAGGCGGCCGAAGTGCCAGCCCCTCCCGCACAATAATCAAAGGAATCAGCATGACCCAAACCAAACAATACCCGCATCATATCGATTTGACTCCGGTGATGCATGTCGAGGGCACGGTGCGTTTGCCCGGCTCGAAAAGCATTTCCAACCGTGTGCTGCTGCTGGCCGCGCTGGCCAAGGGCACGACCAGGATCGTCGACTTGCTGGCTTCTGACGACACCTTCGTCATGCTGACGGCATTGACCTCGCTGGGCGTGCACTGGAAGCAGGATGAACTGATTGGCGACCCTGCCACCGCCCACCAGGTGCACCACGTGGAAGGCTGCGGCGGTGTGTTCCCGCACCATGAAGCGGACCTGTTCATGGGTAACGCCGGCACGGCGATCCGCCCATTGACGGCGGCCCTGGCCGTGATCGGCGGCGACTACACCCTGCATGGCGTGTCGCGCATGCATGAACGTCCTATCGGTGACCTGGTCGATGCGCTCAACGCCGTCGGCACGCAGATCGAATACACGGGCGAGCAGGGTTTCCCGCCGCTGCGTATCCGCCGCGGCCACATTCACGCGCAGCGCATCGCCGTGCGCGGCAATGTGTCTAGCCAGTTCCTGACGGCCTTGCTGATGGTGGCGCCGCTGATGGCGCGCGACCACGCCGTGACGATCGACGTGACGGGTGAACTGATCTCGAAGCCGTATATCGAAATCACCCTGAACCTGATGCGCCGCTTCGGCGTGACGGTCGAGCATGACGGCTGGCAGTCGTTCACCGTGCAGCCGGGCCAGCAATACCAAAGTCCGGGCACCATCCATGTCGAGGGCGACGCGTCCTCGGCGTCCTATTTCCTGGCAGCCGGCGCCATCGGCGGTGGCCCCGTGCGTGTGGAAGGCGTGGGTCGCGACAGCATCCAGGGCGACGTGCGTTTCGTCGAAGCCTTGCAGCAGATGGGCGCAAGCATCACCATGGGCGAGAACTGGATCGAGGCGCGTGCCAATGGCGTGCTGAAAGCCATCGACATGGACTTCAATCACATTCCCGACGCTGCCATGACGATCGCCGTGGCCGCCCTGTATGCGGACGGCACCAGCACCTTGCGCAATATCGCCAGCTGGCGCGTGAAAGAAACCGACCGCCTGGCGGCCATGGCCACCGAGCTGCGCAAGCTGGGCGCCGAAGTGGAAGAGGGCGCGGACTACCTGCGCGTGACGCCGCCGGCCGAGATCCAGGCTGCCACCATCGATACCTATGACGATCACCGCATGGCGATGTGTTTCTCGCTGGCATCGTTGGATGGCGCTGCCCGCCGTGGCAACGCCATGCGCATCAATGATCCGAAGTGCGTGGCCAAGACTTTCCCCGAGTATTTCGCCGCGTTTGCGGGGATTGCAAAGGATAGCCTGATTTAACCGAAGGCTAATTCTGGGGTCAGACGGGGACGCCAAGTCCCGCCGGGTCTGACCCCAGCTCTAATTTTACCGATAAAACAATGTCCACATCTCACATTCCCGTCATTGCCATCGATGGTCCCACCGCTTCCGGCAAGGGCACGGTGGCGCACCGCGTTGCTGACAAGCTCGGCTTTCACTACCTCGATTCGGGCGCCCTGTACCGGCTGACGGCCCTGATGGCGATCCGCCGTGGCACCGACTTGCGCGACGAGCACGCGCTGGCCAAGCTGGCCGAGCACTTGCCATGCCACTTCACGGGCGGCGAGATCCTGCTGGCGAATGAAAACGTTACCGAACAGATCCGTGCCGAAGCGGTTGGTAATACGGCTTCGCAGATTGCCGTCCTGCCAACGGTACGCCAGGCATTATTTGCCTTGCAACTATCTTTTCGCAAGGCGCCTGGCCTGGTGGCCGACGGGCGCGACATGGGCACGGTGATCTTTCCGCACGCCCCGCTGAAGGTGTTCCTGACGGCCAGCGTGGAAGCGCGCGCGGGGCGGCGCTACAAGCAATTGATAGACAAGGGAATTTCTGCTACTATGGAAGACCTTCTGATGGATTTGCAGGCGCGGGACGAACGTGATACTCACCGTGCGATTGCGCCGCTGGTCCCTGCGGAAGGGGCGCATGTCCTCGATACCTCGGCCATGACAGCTGATGAAGCTGTTGAAACCGTGTTGAAATGGTATGCCGCTGTAACGAAATAGCTGCTTTTTCGCTATGTGGTGCCCGTGACGGCTCCTGGCCAGTCCGGGTGTGTCAAAAACCTAACCCAGTTTAAGTCGCATCGTGCGATCTCTGCTGGATAACCTGTGTGAACCCTATGTCTACTGTTACAACTAACGAATCTACCGGTATGGAAAGTTTTGCTGCGCTCTTCGAGGAATCGTTGTCGCGTCAAGATATGCGCTCCGGCGAAGTTATTTCCGCTGAAGTCGTGCGCCTCGACCACAATTTCGTGATCGTGAACGCTGGCCTCAAATCCGAAGCATTCATCCCTGTCGAAGAATTCAAAAACGACCACGGCGAACTGGAAGTCAAAGTTGGTGACTTCGTTTCCGTGGCGATCGAATCGCTGGAAAATGGTTTCGGCGATACCATCCTGTCGCGCGATAAAGCCAAGCGTCTGGCTTCGTGGCTGGCTCTGGAAAAAGCGATGGAATCGGGCGAAATCGTCGTCGGTACCGTCAATGGTAAAGTCAAAGGCGGCCTGACCGTATTGACCAACGGCATCCGCGCATTCCTGCCGGGTTCGCTGGTTGACACCCGTCCTGTCAAAGACACCACCCCATTCGAAGGCAAAACCCTCGAATTCAAAGTTATCAAACTGGACCGCAAGCGTAACAACGTCGTTCTGTCCCGCCGCGCTGTCATCGAAGCTTCGATGGGCGAAGAGCGTCAGAAACTGATGGAAACGCTGAAAGAAGGCACGGTAGTGACCGGCGTCGTCAAAAATATCACCGACTACGGCGCGTTCGTGGATCTGGGCGGTATCGATGGCTTGCTGCACATCACCGACCTGGCATGGCGCCGTGTACGTCACCCGTCGGAAGTGTTGACGGTTGGCCAGGAAATCACCGCCAAAGTCCTGAAATACGATCAAGAGAAAAACCGTGTTTCGCTGGGCGTGAAACAACTGGGCGACGATCCTTGGACCGGTCTGTCCCGTCGTTACCCACAAAGCACCCGTCTGTTCGGTAAAGTAACGAACCTGACCGACTACGGCGCGTTCGTTGAAGTGGAACAAGGTATCGAAGGTCTGGTACACGTTTCCGAAATGGACTGGACGAACAAAAACGTTGCTCCTAACAAAGTTGTCCAACTGGGCGACGAAGTAGAAGTGATGGTTCTGGAAATCGACGAAGAGCGTCGTCGTATCTCGCTGGGTATGAAACAGTGCAAAGCCAACCCATGGGATGACTTTGGCGTAACCCACAAGAAGGGCGATAAAGTCCGCGGCGCGATCAAATCGATCACCGACTTCGGCGTGTTCATCGGCCTGGCCGGCAACATCGACGGTCTGGTTCACCTGTCCGACCTGTCCTGGACCGAAACCGGCGAAGAAGCCGTACGTCGCTTCAAGAAAGGTGACGAGCTGGAAGCCATCGTTCTGGCCATCGACGTTGAGCGCGAGCGCGTTTCCCTGGGCGTCAAGCAACTGGAAGGTGACCCATTCAACAACTTCGCAGCCATGAACGACAAAGGTTCGCTGGTAACCGGTACCGTTAAATCGGTAGAGCCTAAAGGCGCCGTGATCCAACTGTCCGAAGAAGTTGAAGGCTACCTGCGCGCTTCCGAAATCTCGCGCGACCGCGTTGAAGATGCTGGTACGCACCTGAAAGTCGGCGACACCGTTGAAGCTCTGGTTCTGAACATCGACCGCAAAGCCCGTGGTATCCAACTGTCGATCAAAGCGAAAGACAACGTTGAAACCCAGGAAGCGATGCAAAAAATGGCAGCTACCGACAACAACGCAGCTTCGGGCACCACCAGCCTGGGCGCATTGTTGAAAGCTAAGTTCGATAACAAGAACTAAGACCACGCGGATACCGGCAGATGACAAAGTCCGAGCTGATCAACCGCCTCGCTGAGCGTTATTCTCAGCTGGTGGCGAAAGATGCGGAGTATGCCGTCAAGACCATTCTCGATGCGATGACCACGGCCCTGTCGACCGGCCAGCGTATCGAGATCCGCGGTTTTGGCAGTTTTGCCCTGAACAGCAGGCCACCGCGTATCGGCCGCAACCCGAAGTCTGGCGACAAAGTGATGGTGCCCGAAAAACGGGTGCCTCATTTCAAGCCAGGCAAACAGTTGCGCGAGCGCGTGGACGCGATGGTCGGACAACCGATCATCGAGGATTAATCGTCTGCTGGAAGGCGACATAAAGAGCGGCGTCCTTGGATGCCGCTTTTTTTTGCTAATATGCAGGGAATACCTGACATAAGCTACTGCGCGTCGCGCTTTGCGGCCTGCGATGCTCACCGTGCGCCAGCACGGTTGCGCTTCTCGGCCACAAATCACTGACGCTCGCTACGCTTCTGTCAGGCATTCCAAGGTTGTGCCATACGGGCATTTTTTGTACTTTCTGGGCGTATCGATGAAAATTATTACCACCATCGTTGGCTGTGTTCTTTTCGTCCTGTTCTTCAGTTTTGCGCTGAAGAATGCGCAGGTTGTCGACCTGCATGTTTTCCTCAATTATGAAATTCGCGGCCCCCTGGTCTTGATGCTGCTGGGCTTTTTTGTCGCCGGCGCCAGCCTGGGCGTACTGGCCTTGACGCCGACCGTGTTCCGTCATCGCCGCGAAGCGAACAAACAAAAAACCACCATTGCCGCGCTGCAAACCGTCGTCGCTCCCAGCACTGTCCAGCCGCAGCCGGATGGCGTGAGCGCACAGGCCTGAGCGCAGGCACATTTTTACTCTTACTCGAAATAACGCATGGAATATGAACTCTGGTGGCTCTTGGGCATCCCCGTGTTTTTTGCACTGGGCTGGATCGCCGCGCGCGTAGACATTCACCAGCTGGTGTCGGAATCGCGCAGCTTGCCCCGCAATTACTTCAAGGGCTTGAGTTTCCTGCTCAATGAACAGCACGACAAGGCGATTGACGCCTTTATCGAAGTGGTCAAGCTCGATCCTGAATCGGTCGATATGCACTTTGCCCTGGGTAATCTGTTCCGCCGCCGTGGCGAGACGGAGCGGGCCATCCGCGTCCACCAGAACTTGCTGGCGCGCCCAGACCTTCCCGTGGAACAACAGGGGCACGCAGCCTACGAGCTGGGCATGGATTACCTGAAGGCAGGCTTGCTGGACCGTGCCGAAGAAACCTTCAATGGCCTGGTCGAGACGCAATACGCAGTGCAGGCGCGCCGCGCGCTGCTGGAAATTTACCAGCGCGAAAAGGAATGGCCGCGCGCGATCAAGGCGGCGCAAGGCTTGCAGGAATCGGGTGCTGGTGCTCGCCAGAAAGAAATCGCCCAGTTCTATTGCGAGCTGGCGCATGATGCACTGGTGCATCTGAAGCCGGACGACGCCATGCCGTTGCTGGAAAAAGCCCTGGAAACGGACCGCAAGAGCGTGCGCGCCACCATCCTTACCGGTGATGTGCTGCTGGCGCGCGGCGACGTGGAAGGCGCCTTGATGACCTGGCGCCGGGTGGAGCAGCAAAGCGTGCCGCATGTCGCCCTGGTGGCGCAGCGCCTGATGGATGGCTACACCAAACTGGGCCGCCCGCAGGAAGGCGTGAACCTGCTGCGCTCCT
This sequence comes from Janthinobacterium silvisoli, assembly GCF_014200725.1. GTDB lineage: Bacteria > Pseudomonadota > Gammaproteobacteria > Burkholderiales > Burkholderiaceae_D > Janthinobacterium. Next base: position 151,684 of record NZ_JACHCL010000003.1, on the reverse strand, counting down.
ACCTGGAAGAAGCGTCCTCGATCGATTTGATCGAAGTGGTGTTCAAGGCGGTGATCGAGCTCGACGGCGTGGACGCGGCCAAGCAATTGGTCAGCGCCGAACTGCGCCGTACGCCAACCTTGCTGGGTCTCGATAAATTGCTGGAAGCGCGCATGATGGACGCCCCGGCAGCCATCTGGTCGGAGCTGTCGATGGTGAAAAACCTGGTGCACGGCTACACGCAGAAACTGGCCCGCTACCAGTGCAGCCATTGCGGCTTCAAGGCACGCCAGTTTTACTGGCACTGCCCAGGCTGCAATAAGTGGGAAACCTATCCACCGCGGCGTACAGAAGAGCTTAACGTCATGAATTAATCCTACCCGCCACCATGCCCCAGGCATCGGGGCGGGTACTTGTATGTAACACAGAATATTATTAACACGGCAATCCAATGAAAATAACCATTATCGGCACCGGCTATGTGGGCCTCGTTACGGGCGCTTGCCTGGCAGAATTGGGCAATGACGTCTTTTGCCTCGACCTCGACGAAAAAAAGGTCGCCTTGCTCAACAGCGGCGGCATCCCCATCCATGAGCCTGGCCTGGAAGAAGTCGTGGCGCGCAATCGCGCCGCCGGCCGTCTGCACTTTTCCACCAACGTGGAAGCCGCTGCCGCCCATGGCGTGCTGCAATTTATCGCCGTCGGCACGCCGCCGGACGAAGACGGTTCGGCCGACTTGCAGTACGTCGTCGCTGCCGCCCGTGGCATCGGCAAGTACATGACGGACTACAAGGTCATCGTCGACAAATCGACAGTGCCTGTGGGCACGGCAGAAAAAGTGCGCGCCGCGATCCAGGGCGAGCTGGACGCGCGCGGCGTCGTGACCACCTTTTCGGTGGCATCGAACCCGGAATTCCTCAAGGAAGGCGCGGCCGTGGAAGACTTCATGCGCCCGGACCGCATCGTCATCGGCGTCGATTCCACGCCGGAAGGCGAACGCGCCCGCGATTTGCTCAAAACCCTGTACGCACCGTTCAACCGCAACCATGAACGCACCTACTGGATGGATGTGCGCTCGGCCGAATTCACCAAATACGCGGCCAACGCCATGCTGGCCACGCGCATCTCGTTCATGAATGAACTGGCCAACCTGGCCGATAAAGTGGGCGTCGATATCGAAGCGGTGCGCCACGGCATCGGTTCCGACCCGCGCATCGGCCACAGCTTCCTGTACGCCGGCTGCGGCTACGGCGGTTCCTGCTTCCCGAAAGACGTGCAGGCGCTCGAGCGCACGGCGCGCGGCTATGGCCAGGAATTGCTGATCCTGCGCGCGGTGGAAGCGGTCAATGACAAGCAAAAGCAGGTGCTGGGCGAGAAAGTGGTCAAGCGCTTCGGCGCGGATCTGACCGGCCGCCATTTTGCCGTGTGGGGCCTGGCGTTCAAGCCGAATACGGACGATATGCGCGAAGCGTCGGCCCGCGTCTTGCTGGCCGACCTGCTGGGCCGTGGCGCCACGGTGGCGGTCTACGATCCGGTCGCCATGGCGGAAGCGAAGCGCGTGCTGCAACTGGACTTGACGCCCGAGCAACTGGCCAAAGTGCGTTTCGCCACCAGTCCGCTCGATGCCTTGCAGGATGCCGATGCACTGACTATCGTGACCGAGTGGAAGGCTTTCCGCAGCCCCGACTTCGAGCAGATCAAGACGCGCTTGAAGCAGGCGGTGATCTTTGACGGCCGCAACCTGTTCGAGCCGGCCGTCATGGTCGAGGCTGGCATCGAATACCACGGGATCGGTCGCTCGATCCTGACACGCGCATGAGCGCCCGCGACATGATCGCGCCAGCGACTCTGGCCGAAGTGCGCCTGCTGGTGGTGGGCGATGTGATGCTGGACCGTTACTGGTTCGGCGACGTCAGCCGTATCTCTCCGGAAGCACCGGTGCCCATCGTGCGTATCGAAAAGCGCGAAGAGCGCCTGGGTGGCGCCGCCAACGTAGCGCGCAACGCGGCCGCGCTGGGTGCGCAAACCAGTTTGCTGGGCGTGGTGGGCGACGATGAGGCCGGCAGCCAGGTTGAGCGGCTGCTGGTCAGCGATGGTATCCATAGCTATTTGAAGCGCGATGCCGCCATTTCCACCATCATCAAGCTGCGCGTGATTGGCCGCCAGCAGCAAATGCTGCGCATCGATTTCGAGGAAGCGCCCAGCGATACGGTGCTGCGTGACAAGTTGGCGCAATTTAATGCCTTGCTGCCCAACTATGACGTGGTGATCCTGTCGGACTACGCCAAGGGCAGCCTGGTGAACGTGGCCGAGATGATCAAGGTAGCGCGCGCCGCTGGCAAGATTGTCATGGTCGATCCGAAAGGCGACGATTTCTCGCGTTATGCGGGTGCATCAGTGCTTACTCCGAACAAGTCCGAATTGCGCCGCATCATCGGCAACTGGAGCACGGAAGAGCAGCTCACGCAGCGCGCGCAGCAGGTGCGCGCCGATCTGGGCCTGGACGCTTTGCTGCTGACCCGTTCGGAAGAAGGCATGAGCTTGTACACGGCCGATGAAGTGGTGCACATGCCGACCGATGCGCGCGAAGTGTTCGATGTTTCCGGTGCGGGCGACACGGTAATCGCCACCATGGCGGCGATGCTGGGCGCCGGCATGGGTCTGGGTGACGCGGTGCGCACGGCCAACCGTGCCGGTGGCATCGTCGTCGGCAAGCTGGGTACGGCTACCGTGACCCGCGACGAGTTGTTCCCGCAATAAACTTCCCCCCACGCTGCGCCGGATCGCTTGATCTGGCGCAGGGTCCGCTTTTCTGCACTGCTCCAATCTTGTCAACCAACTCACGCTGTGGCCGTTAAAGCCTTAAGGCGCTGTCCTCCCTTGCGTTCGAGTGAGCTTGAAATAATGTTGTTAACGATGTTTGACACCACTTCATGGAGAGATCATATGTTCAAGAAATTATTGCTGGCGGTCATCACCTTGATCGCGACGATGGGCTTTGCGTTTGCCCAGGTTGACGTCAACAAGGCTGACCAGGCGGCGCTTGACAGCGTCAAGGGCATCGGCCCCGTCACTTCGAAGGCCATCGTCGATGAGCGTGCCAAGGGCGGTCCTTTCAAGGACTGGGCTGATTTTGAAAGCAGGGTCAAAGGCGTGGGGCCGAAAAGTTCGGTGAAACTGTCGGAAGCGGGCTTGCAAGTGAATGGTCAGGCCAAGTCTGGCGCGCCAGCTGCCCCGGCCGCCGCCAAGTCGACTGCCGCCAAGGCTGCACCGAAGGCAGCCGCTGCTGCTACGGCTCCTGCTGCTGCTGCTGCTGCTGCTGCTGCTGCTGCTGCCGACACCGCTGCCGCGCCAGCCAAAACGGCTGCTGAAACGAAGAAAGAGGCGGCTGCTGCCAAGAAAGAAGCCAAGAAAGAAGCAAAAGCTGCCAAGGCCGCCGCTGCTGCTGCCAAGAAAGATGGCAAGGTGGCTGCATCCGATGCAACCACGCCTGCTACGGATAAAAAGTAAGTTGTTGCTGTAGCGCATGCTGCGTGGTGGTGCCGCGCAGCATTCCAGGAAACCCGCACGGTACCGGCCGTGCGGGTTTTTTTATGGCTGATTCGCTTGCAAGCCGGGCGGTACATGGCTGCGCAAGGTATCGATTACCAGGCGTAGCCGCACCGTCATGGCGCGCGACGCGGGCCAGGCTGCGTACAGGGGCATGCCCGCAGTTGCATACGGTTCCAATACCATCTGCAGGTGGCCATTGGCCAATTCTTTTTCCACCAGCCATAAAGGTAGTTGCGCCAGCCCATGGCCAGCCAGCGCCGCTTGCCTGACGGCTTCCAGATGGCCCAGCCGCAGCCGCGAGGTGATCGCGACGTCGCGCGGTTTGCCCTGCAGATCCTGAAATTTCCACGCTTCCAGCCGGCCATCGCGCAGCATGGCGATACAGGCGTGACGCTCCAGTGCATCGGGCGTGGCAGGCGCACCATGCTGCGCCAGATAAGCGGGCGCAGCGCACACGGCCAGGCGCTGCACGCCCAGCTGGCGCGCCGCCAGATTGGCACTGTCTTGCAATAAGCCGATGCGCACGGCCAGGTCGCAGCCTTCCTCGGCGAAGTCGACGGGGCGGTTGGAAAACTGCGCCTCGATCGCCAGCGCAGGATATTGCGCCGCCAGTTGCAACAACACCGGCATGACCCAGTCACGTCCCAGCAGCACGGGCACGGTGATGCGCAGCCGTCCCGCAGGCTGGCTGCGCCGCTCGGCCAGGCCCGCTTCGGCCTGCTCCAGTTCGCGCAGGGCGCGCAGGCAGCTGTCGTGAAAGGCCAGTCCCTCATCGGTCAGCGACAGGCTGCGCGTGGTGCGATGGAACAGGCGCACGTCCAGCCGTTGTTCCAGGCGGGCCACGGCCTTGCCCACGCTGGACGGCGACATGCCCAGCTGCTGCGCGGCGCGGCTGAAGTTGCCCGCTTCCACCGCCTGCACGAAGGCGCGTATGCCGGCAAAGCGTTCATTGGAGATCATGGCCAGTCCTGTCGATAGTTGATTCGATCATTTTAGTATCAAATGATGGGAATGAGTGGCTTGACTGGCGCTTTCCAGTCGCAGATAGAATCAAGCGTCTGATCATTGAAGAGTGGAGTAGCCATGCACAACCATATTGAGAGCCGCCGCCGCTGGCTGGCCCTGGCCGGTATCGCTATCGCCAGCTTTCTGGGTTGTATCGACTTTACCATCGTCAACACCGCCATCCCGGCGATCCAGACGGAGTTGACAGCCAGCGTGGACCAGATGCAATGGGTCGTCACGGTGTTCGTGATGGCCTTGTCGGCCTGCATGGTGGCGGCCGGCCGCCTGGCCGACTTGCTGGGGCGGCGCCGTTTGCTGTATCTGGGCATGCTGGTGTTTGGCCTGGCCTCCCTGGGCGCGGGCCTGGCGTCATCGATTGCCATCCTCGTCGCCTGGCGTTTGGTGCAGGGCGTGGCATGCGCGGCCTTGTACACCACCTCGGCGGCCATCGTCGCCCATGCGTTTCCGGAAAGCGAACGGGGCACGGCGCTGGGCATGTTGTTTGCGGCCAATGGCCTGGGCCTGGCCGTCGGTCCCGTGGCGGGTGGCTTGCTGGTGGCCAGCCTGGGCTGGCGTTCCGTGTTCCTGCTCAACGCGCCCTTGATCGTTATCGCCTTCATGCTGTGCCTGGGCCGGGTGGCGGAGTCGCGCGGCGAAGCAGACCAGCGCTTTGACGTGGCCGGTTTTGTCTTGCTGGCCCTGGCGCTGCCGTGCCTGCTGCTGGCTATCGGCCAGGGCGGGTCATGGGGCTGGACTTCGCTAGCCACCGTGGGCACGGCCGGCGCCGGGCTGGTCTTGCTGCTGGCTTTTGTGTGGGTCGAGCGCACGGTGGCCTCGCCCCTGCTGCAAATGACCTTATTCGTGAATGGCCGTTTCCTGCTGGCCAGCCTGGCGAACTTTTCACTGGCCTTCTTTTATTGCGCCGCCTTCTTCTTGCTGCCCCTGTATCTTGGCGAAGTGCGGGGGCAGGGCAGCAGCCAGATCGGCTGGCTGCTGCTGCCGATCACGGCCGTGATGGCGCTGGTGTCGCCGCAGGCAGGCCGCGCCGCCGACCGTTTTGGCACGGCGCCGCTGCTGGCGCTTGGTTTCATGTTCCTGGCAGTATCGGCGGCCATGCAGGCCGTTTTTGTGCAAGATACCAGCTGGACCTGGGTGGTGGTGGCGCTGGCTTGCATGGGTACAGGCTGGGGTTGCATCCTAGGGCCGGCCACGGTGGCGGCGCTGGCGTCCGTTTCGCCGCAGTTGGCGGGCGTGGCCATGGGCGCCGCCTGGACCTTGCACAATGTGGGCGCGGCGCTGGGGCTGACGATCGCTACCGTCGTATTCCAGGCGGCAGGCGGCAAGACCGTTTTTTTACCGGGCTTTCAAGCGGCATTGTGGCTATTGCTGGTGCTTAGTTTGCTGACTCTGCTTTGTTTGCTGGTGGGGCTGTGGCAGGCGCGGGGCGCCAGGGAGCGAGCAACTGGCCAGCCAGGCTGATGGGCATTGTTGCTTCGATACCGCAGGCGCTGGGCCATTCACGCGGCAAATGATGGGTGCCGAAGAGGCGATCCAGCACCGGCAGGGTGGACGCATAGTTGCGGTTGATATGGTCGTATTTGCTGTGGTGCCAGTGATGGAAGGCAGGCGTGGCCACCAGCCACTCCAGCGGGCCGAAGCGCCAGCGCAGGTTGGCGTGGATAAAGAAGCCCCACACGGTGCCGACCAGCAACAGCAGCACGGGCGCCGCGCTGCCGGCCGCGCCAGGGCCGGCCAGGCCCAGCAGATATAAAGGCGTCAAGCCGAACAAGCGCGTGACGATCATGTCGACCGGATGGGTGCGCGTATTGGCCAGAAAATACAAGTGTTCGGTGCTGTGGTGGACGGCGTGAAAACGCCATAGCCACGCAATTTCATGGCTGAGCCTATGCCCCCAGTAAGTGCCGACTTCGCCGATCAGCAAGCCCAGCAGCAGCTTGGCCCATAGCGGCAAGTCGGCCAGCGTGGCGGGAATCGCGTCGGGCAGCAGCCGTTGTCCGGCTACCGCGATTAGCGCCAGCGGCATGGCCAGCAAGATGGCCGGCAGCAGGCTGCTAAGGAAATAAAAGCCCAGGTCACTGAACAGTTCGGCTTTGGAGCGCCCCGCGTGGCGCTGGCCGAAAAAGCGTTCCAGCGGCACAAATAACAAGGTCAGCAGCACCAGCCACAGGCTCAGGCGCACCACATCCACGGCCAGGCCGGGCAAGTGTTGTTGTATCGATTGCAGCAAGCTCATGGCAGGATAAGGGACGGTAGATGTAAAAAATCCGGACGGGCAAGGCCGGTCCGGATCTTATCAATACAGCAGATGATCAGGCTGCGTTGTGACGGCGGCGGCGCACCATAAAGCCCAGCAAGCCCAGGCCGCCCAGCAGCATGCCCCAGGTCGATGGTTCCGGCACGGCCGACACCAGCGATACGCCGTCGAGCAGCATGAATGGTGGCGCGCCCGTCGGGCCGCCTTTGGCCATGAAGGACAGCAATTCGCTGCTGCTGTTGGCCGTGAACGTCATGCTGGCCTGGTTCCAGCCCGTGAAGCCCTGGCTGGCGTTGCTCAGTACGGTGGTTTGCTGCGATTGATTACCCAGCGACACATCCCAGTAATTGATCGGATTGGCGCCCGTGAAGCCCACTTGCTGCGCGGCTGCATACGAGAAGCTCAGGGTGTACGATTGACCGGCGACCAGGCCGCTCACTTGTTGGGTGATCGGCGCAGGGAAATAATCCCAGTCGGCGGCGACGAAATTGCCGCCCGTTGGGCTATTGGTCAGGCCGTTTTGCGGGCCACGGCCATTATAGGAATTCGGACCCCACAAGGTCAGGCCGTTCGAGCCCGTGGTGTCGGCCGTGTTTGGACCAAAAACGAAGTTGTAGCCCTGGGTCGACCAGTCGGTCAGTTGCGTGCGGTTGGCGCTGGTGTCACCGTTTTGCGACAATTGCTTCGAGGTGCCGTTGGTGGTTTGTTCGAAATCGCCGTTTTTGACGAGATTGACGCTATCGGCTTGAGCAGCCGATGCGCTGAAGAATGCCAGTGCGGCCAATGCCAGCAGAGTAGATTTACGCATGAAAAGCTCCAATATAGACAGGTTGAGTAACAGACTGTCGGCGAGCTTTTTGGCCAACGGCATGATTCGGCACCATGTAAGGTGAGCGAACCGGATTCTGTGTATTTCGTATTTATGTGACAACTATTATGTCTTCTTGGTCAGATTATAGCAGCGTTTAAAAAAGAGCATGTGAAATATCTTGAAAACAACAGAAATTTAATATTGATAAGTTTTTCAAGTTTACCGTTTTGCTATTCAATTCCTGTGGCGCGTTGCTTTATGGCATCAAAAAGCATGTTCAGCGGATCTCTGCCACGCGGCTATTGCTGGAAATGCGAGAATGTCCAGCTAACAACGATCAGGAGAGCAGTACATGTTACGTATGTTGACAGGAATGACGGCGGCCTTGCTGTCGTCTGGTGTGGTGGCGGCGCCGGCGGCGGACCAGCTGCAGCCCGAAATTGCCCAGATCGTGGCCGGCATTTCGCCGCAGCGCATCGGGGCGCATGTGCGCAAGCTGGTCAGTTTCCAGACGCGCCACACCATGTCCGATACCGTGTCCGACACGCAGGGCATCGGTGCCGCGCGGCGCTGGATCAAGGCGGAACTGGAGCGCTGCGGCGCTCAGGCAGGCGGACGCCTGCAGGTAGCTTTCGACAGCCATATCGCACCGGTTTCGAAGCGTATTTCTCGTCCCACGGAAATTGTCAATGTGGTGGCGACCTTGCCGGGCAGCCAGCCGCAATCGGCCGAGCGCATCTATGTAGTGAGTGGCCACTACGACTCGCGCGCCACCGACGTGATGGACGCCACCAGCGACGCCCCCGGCGCCAATGACGATGCCTCGGGCACTGCGGCCGTGATCGAAATGGCGTGCGTGATGGCGCAATACAAATTTGACGCCACGCTGGTGTTCATGACGGTGGCCGCCGAAGAGCAGGGCTTGCTCGGTTCGGGCCACTGGGCGGAACAGGCGAAATTGAAAAAAATCAATATTGCCGGAATGCTCAACAATGACATCATCGGCAGTTCACGCGCCGACGACGGCACCGTCGATGGCGGCCAGGTGCGCCTGTTTGCCGAAGGCATCCCGGCAGTGAAGGAAATGAGCGATGGCGTGCGCGGCCTGGTGGCGACGGGGGGCGAAAACGACTCGATTTCGCGCCAGCTGGCGCGCCACGTGAAGCAGGTGGGCGAGCGCTATGTACCCGGTTTCCAGGTCAATGTGATCCAGCGCGCCGACCGCTATCTGCGCGGCGGCGACCATATGCCTTTCCTGGCGCAAGGCTATGCCGCCCTGCGTTTTACGGAACCGCACGAGGATTTTGCGCACCAGCACCAGAACGTGCGCGAGGAAGGTGGCAAGCAGTATGGCGACTTGCCGCAATTCGTCGATTATGACTACGTGGCCAAGGTGGCCCGCGTAAATGCGGCGGCGCTGGCCTCGCTGGCCCTGGCGCCAGCCGCCCCAAGCGGCGTGCAAGTGCGCACGGCACAGCTGGAAAACGACACTTCACTGGTCTGGCAGCCGAACACGGAACCGGACCTGGCCGGCTACCGCGTCGTCTGGCGGGCCACCACGGCCGACCAGTGGCAAGGCGCGAAAGACGTGGGCAATGTCACGCAAGCGAAGATCAAGCTATCGAAAGATAACTATTTCTTTGGCGTCCAGGCGATCGACAAGGATGGCAACGTCAGCGTTGCCACCTACCCGACGCCGCTGCGTTAATCCGTCAGGCGATGCCTGCAGGCAGTTTTGCCAGGAAGCCGTGGATTTGGGAAACCACGGCTGCTCCCTCGCCCACGGCGGCCGCCACGCGCTTGGTGGAACCGGCGCGCACGTCGCCGATGGCGAAGACGCCGGGCACACTGGTTTCCAGCGCGGCCCGTTCCGGCAAGTTGTCGTCGCGCGTGTCGCCGGCGCGGATGCGGGCGCGGCATTCCTCGCGCGTGACGTCAAAGCCCGTGCGGATAAAACCCTGTTCATCGACGGCCACGGCGCAGCCGTGCAGCCAGTCCGTGTTCGGATCGGCGCCAACGAACAGGAAGACGCGGCGCACGGCGTAATCGTCTTCCTGGCCCGTCTGGTTGTTGCGCCAGCGCACGCTCGTCAAGCCGTCGTCGTCGCCTTCGAGCGCGATGATTTCCGTGTGCGCGTGCACGCTGATGTTGGCCGTGGCGGCGATGCGGTCGATCAGGTAGCTCGACATGCTGGCCGCCAGGCTGGGGCCGCGTATCACCACATGTACCTTATTGGCGTGACCGGACAGGAACACCGCCGCCTGGCCCGCCGAGTTGCCACCGCCCACCAGTACGATTTCTTCCTGCTTGCACAGCTTGGCCTCGATCGGCGAAGCCCAGTAATACACGCCCCGTCCCTCATAGGTTTTCAGGTTGGCCAGCGACGGGCGGCGGTAGCGCGCGCCGCACGACAGCACCACCGTGCGGGCGCGTACCGTGGTGCCGTCCGTCAAGGTCAGGCGCAGCGGCCAGCTGTCGCATTGCAATTTGGCGGCACTGGCCGGGGTGGCGATCTCGACGCCGAATTTCTGTGCCTGCACAAAGGCGCGGCCGGCCAGGGCGCGGCCCGAGATACCGGTTGGAAAACCCAGGTAATTTTCGATGCGCGCGCTGGCGCCTGCCTGGCCGCCATACGCCCGCTGTTCCAGCGCCAGCACGGACAAGCCTTCCGACGCCGCATACACGGCCGTGGCCAGGCCCGATGGCCCGGCGCCCACCACCAGCACGTCGAAGATACGGTCGCCCGATAAGTCGGGCAGCATGCCCAGGCAGCGCCCCAGTTCCGCGTGGCTGGGGTTTTTCATGACATTGCCATCGGGACACACCACCAGCGGCCATTCCGGCGGCGTGCCCTGGTAACGCTCGACCAGCGCAGCGGCGGCTTCATCCTGGGCCGGATCGAGTACCGTGTGCGGATGGCCATTGCTCGACAAAAAACTTTGCATGTGGAACAGATTGCCATTGCCGCGCGGGCCGACCAGCACCGGGCCGCCCGAGTTGACTTCGATCAGGCCGACCCGGCGCAGTATCAGGGCGCGCACGATGCGCTCGCCCAGTTCCGCTTCGGCCACCACCAGCGCGCGCAGCGATTCCGAACTGATGATCAGTACTTCCACGTTGCCCACCGCGTGGCCGTTGACGAGGGCCGGCCGGCCTGACAGTTGCGCTACTTCGGCAACAAACTGGCCGGGTGTCAATTCGCTCATCGGCGAAGTCTTGCCCAGGCCTTCGTGGCGGCTGATGGCCACCTTGCCAGACAGGATGACCAGCATGCCGAAGTCGCTGCTGCCAGCCTTGAACATGCTGGCGCCATCGGCGTAGCAGGCGCGGTGGCCGAAGCGTTCCAGGCGGCGCAGTTCGGCGGCGCTGAAAATTGGCCAGATCTGGTGGCGGCGGTTGGCCAGTTCGGCCGCGCGCGGCGAGATCGCGTCTTCGGGGGAGGATTCAGGGATGAATTCAGGTGTGTTGCTGGCCATGGCAAGTCCGTTAAGCGAATAAGCAAATAACTAAAATAACTAACTGAGGCGAGTCTAGCGCATGCGCGCGCGCCGTGTGGCGATTGTACCCGCCGCCACCCGTAAAACAGCAAAAATGCGGCCTCAGGCGGCTTGCAGCGTGGCTGTTTTGCCCGCTGGCGCACCGGCCGTGCCCCTTGATTAGCCGTACACAGGCTGGCATCTCATATTAGAATGGGCCTTTGTTGCACTTATTTGCACTTACTCAGACAGACTCGAAGATACGATGGCTTACAAGACACTTGAAGATACGATAGGCAATACCCCGCTGGTGCAATTGACGCGCCTGCCTGGGGCCGATGCAATTGCGCGCAACAACGTCATCCTCGGCAAGCTGGAAGGCAATAATCCGGCCGGTTCCGTGAAAGACCGCGCCGCCATGTCCATGCTCAAGCGCGCTGAAGAGCGCGGTCTCATCAAGCCAGGCGATACCCTGATCGAAGCGACCAGCGGCAATACCGGCATCGCGCTGGCCATGGCTGCCGCCCTGCGCGGCTACAAAATGCTGCTGCTGATGCCAGATAACCTGAGCGTGGAACGGCGCCAGAGCATGGCTGCCTATGGCGCCGACATCTTGCTCACGCCGAAGACGGGCGGCATGGAATATGCGCGCGACCTGGCTGAACAGATGCAGAAAGATGGCCGTGGCGTGATCCTCGACCAGTTCGCCAATGAAGACAATTCGCGCGCCCACTATGAAACCACGGGACCGGAAATCTGGCGCGATACGCAAGGGCGCGTGACGCACTTCGTCAGCGCCATGGGCACCACGGGCACCATCATGGGCGTATCGCGCTACCTGAAAGAACAAAACCCTGCCATCCAGATCATCGGCGCCCAGCCCGAGGAAGGTTCGCAAATCCCCGGCATCCGCAAATGGCCGGAAGCATATTTGCCGAAAATCTATGACAAGGCGCGGGTGGACCAGATCGAATACGTGAGCCAGGGCGTGGCCGAACGCATGGCGCGCAGCCTGGCGGCGGAAGAGGGTTTGTTCTGCGGTATATCGGCAGCCGGTGCATGCGAAATCGCGCTACGCATTTCGCAGACTGTGGAAAATGCAACGATCGTGTTTGTCGTCTGCGACCGCGGAGATCGTTATCTGTCGACCGGCGTGTTTCCAGCCTAAAACTGCTGCGTCGCGCTTTACAGAGCGTTTTTAAATAGAGGATAAAACGGGGGGAGTTTGCTTGGCCAGAACGGCCAGTGAAATACCCCCTCCCCGGAACTGGGGAGGGAAAACCTGCTAAGTGGCAGGATCAGCCTTGTGGCGTTTCGCCTTCTTTAGGCTTGAATTGCTTGTCGCTGATGCGGAATTTGTTGCGACGGTCACCCATCAGGTAGCGCAGGTCACGAATGCTCAGATCGCTGACTTCGTGCATGCGGATCAACAGCGATGCGCCGACCGGCAGGCGGTGGTGGCGGATTTTGCTGATGACTGGTGGCGCTACTTCCAGCGCGCGGGACAGGGCTGCGTCATTTTTCAGGCGCAGGTTTTCGATCAGGGTATCGAGCAATCTGTTTGGGTTGTATTGCAGCAGATCATCGGAATCCGAATCGCTGTTCATATCAATGCCGACTTGATTTGTCATGATGTTATTTGTTCCTTCTGTAGTTGCACTGCAAAGTAAAAACACTCGGAGCTCGCTCTTGCTGCGTTCATGTTCATTCTTTACTAAAAGGAACGATTTCACACATGGTAGATCCGGGATACAGTTTTCGTAATATATACACAATTGTACAGCACGATTCAGTTTCTTGCAGGAAAGTATCTGTATCGTGCTTTGTACTTGGTAGGCGTTGTCGATTTGCAACGCCTATTTACTCTTTGCTATCCTCTATGATAGATCAAAAATTGTACTTTGACAAAAGTTAATTATAAAACCACGCCGTATTTCCCGTCGCACCGAAGACTGGCGAGCAGAGCAAGAACGATGTTGACGTCTCTACCATAAGCCTGATTGGCAAGGCCTTCAACATCGCTTACGCTTTCTTACAAGTAATATTATAACTTTACACCGACTTTTAGTTAGCGAGAGCGCGCTTGGCGAACTGCCTTGCCCAAGTCAATAACGGACATGGCATAAAAGTAACTTCTGTTGTATTGAGTTATAGCAAAGAAGTTATTGGTTGCCAAGCTATACTCTGTTGCTTCGGAACCATTTTGCAGGTCGATCAGGCCAAAAAGCATGTTTTGTGGCGGGTTCGCCACGCTGCTGACACCGGCCGCCTGCAGCTCTTCCAGACGGAATTTTGCCTCCAGTCCCTGGCCGATAAATTTCTCCCAGGCGCGGTTCGGCGACACAGTTGCCGGATAGGTGATGATGGCCGGATCGTCGCGTTTCCAGCCGTGCTGCACCAGGAAATTGGCCACGCTGCCGATGGCGTCGGAGGTCGAATTACGCAGGTCGATGTGACTATCGCCATCGAAGTCCACCGCATATTTCATGATGCTGCTGGGCATGAATTGGGGCAGGCCGATGGCGCCCGCATACGAGCCGAGCAAGGTCAGCGGATCGATGCCATCCTTGCGCGCGAACAGCAGGGCGTTTTCCAGTTCACCCTTGAAAAACTCCATGCGGGCGGTGCGGTTCGGACTTTCCGGATACGAAAACGCCAGGGTAGCGAGCGCGTCGAGCACGCGGAAGCGGCCCGTATTGCGGCCATACACAGTTTCCACGCCGATGATGCCGACGATGATCTCGGCCGGCACGCCGTACTCGCGTTCGGCGCGCGCCAGCGCGTCGGCGTTCTCGTTCCAGAATTTCACGCCCGCATTGATGCGTACCGGTTCGATGAAGCGGGCGCTGTAGGCTTGCCAGTTCTTCGGCTTGCCTGGCGGCGCTGGTTTCATCAGTTGTACGGCCGTATCGACATACCGCACCTTGCTGATCAGGTCGTCGAGTGCTGCCCGGTCGAATCCGTCCCTGGCCGCTATGTCGTCGAGGAAGCTGCGCACTTCTTTCCAGTTGGCGTAGTTGACATCATCGCCTTCGAAGTCGAATTTGGCGGGGGCTTTTTGCGCCACCGTTTTCGGGGAGGACTTCTTGGCGGCTTGCGCCTTGGCTGCGCGCAGTGCCTGGGCGCGGTCGGCGGCCGAGATATTGCTGTTTTCAGCGGCGTAGGCGGTGCTGCACACGCCGGACAGTAACAATGGGAGCGAGAACAGTAGGGACAGGGGGGCGTATTTGATCGGTAGCAAGGAGCGTCTCATCGGCATTGGGTTAGCAGGCGGCGCAAGGTGTGCTGCGCACGGGTTTGTTCATCCAGACTGGCATTACCATACTTCATCGCGGCATAGATTGCCAGGAAGCGTGCCATGGCGGCGTGCGCCTCGGGTGTCGCGGTGGTAGCGGCCAGGCGGGCAGCATAACCGTGCGGGCCTTCATGCGGCGCACGGCTGCAGCCGCGGCGTGCCTGCTGGCGGCAAAATTGCGCATATAGCGCGTCGAGCGCGCTCAGTGGATCGATGTGCGCAGTTTGCCGCCTATGCATCAGCCATCCTGCCAGTGCGGCCATGCTGGCCAGCAGAGCGCAGATGATCGCAATGGTACTGGGCGAGAGCGACCTGGCCGCAGCGAGCGCATCGCGCTGGCGCTGCGGCGTGTAATCGAGCACCCAGCTTTTCCAGCCCTGTTCGACGCGTTGCCACTGGCTGCGCCAGGCATCGACCGTGCCGCCGCTATCGCCATCGAGGCCGATCAGCGTGCGCCAGCTTGCCACGGCAGGCGGCAACGCTGCATCGAGATTGCGTTCGATGCGCAGCGGCGCCACCGCGCTGGTAGGATCGATACGCACCCAGCCGCGCCCTGCCAGCCAGACTTCGCTCCAGGCATGCGCGTCGGACTGGCGCAGGATCAAGCTGCCATCGGCATGGCGTTCGCCGCCCTGGTAGCCAGTCACCACGCGGGCGGGTATGCCCATGGCGCGCATCAGCACCGTAAAGCTGCCTGCATAGTGTTCGCAGAAGCCCGCCTGGGTGCGGAACAGAAAATCATCGACGCCATCCTTACCCAGCAAGGGCGGCTGCAAGGTGTAGCGGAATGGTGCTTGCCGAAAGTACGCGAGCACGGCTTCGACCGCTGCCTCTGGCGGCAATTGTTGCGCGCCGCTGCCGCGTAATTGCCGCGCCCAGACCAGGCTGCGCGGATTGAAACCTGCCGGCAGTTGCAGCCATCGCTGCTGCTGCACCGCTGGCAGCCTGGTTTGCAACTGGTAGCCCATGCTGGAACTGGCCCGGTAGCGCACGGGCGCATCGATGGGACGCACGGTCGACACTTCCAGCGCCGGCGACACCAGGTAGGGATTGCCGGCCAGGCGTTCGATGGAGCGGGGCAGGTCGAGTACCAGAATGCGGCGCTGGCCGCTGGGCTGCAGGTTGACAGCGTAATCGCTGCGCGCGCCATCGAGCGCGATGTCGGCCTTGCCGGCGCTGACAGGTTCTGTGCCGCGGGTCCAGCTGGCGCCATCGTAATCGTTCAGCACCAGGCCACGCCAGTACAACTGATCCTGCGGCGGGACTGGCGTGCTGAAACGCGCCGTCAGCACCGTCTCGCCAGACAGGGCCAGGCTGGCGACCGTACCAGGTGACATGCTGTCGCTCAATCCCGTGTGCGCCTGTTCCCCGTCATGGGATGCGCCCCACAGCGGGCCGCTCAGGCGCGGCACGGTAAAAAACAGCAGCACTGAAAATGGGATAATGATGGCCAGCATCTGCCCCAGCAAGCGCAAACGCTGCCACAGTGGCGCTTGCACGGCGCCGTACTGGGACGACAATAATCCCGCCAGCAGCATCACGACGGTGGCCAGCATCCAGACGGCGGCAGCGATGCCCTGGGTATGAAAAAAACTGGCCAGCAGCAGGAAAAAACTGAGAAAAACAAACACGAAGATATCGCGCCGGCCATGCATTTCCAGCGATTTTAACGACAGCAGCAGGGCCAGCATGGCTACGCCGGGATCGCGGCCCAGCAAGCTGCCATAGCTGAGGTAGACGCCGGCGATGCCCAGCAGCGCCAGCGGCAGCAAGACCCTCAGCGGCGGCTGCTTCTGGCCGCGCACGGTGATCACGGTCCGCCACAGCAGGGGCGCGGCAACGGCCGCCGACAGCCAGATAGGCAAGTGCAGCGCATGCGGCGCCAGCACCATCGCGGCCGCCAGCAACAGCAGCACGATGTCGGTTTTTTCACGGCTCATGGCGCGCATCATGGCGCTTCCGCCAAGGCGCGCAAGCAGCTTTCCTGATGGCGTGGACCGAGGCCGGGCGCCAGGGTCAAACCATCGAGGCGCAGCCCATAAGGCAAGCCTGCACGTTCCGCCTGCAGCACCCAGGCGGCCAGCCGCGACAGCCGCGCTTCCGGCTCCAGGGTGACGGGCAGGCTGGCCAGGTCAAACAGCAGGGCGCCCTGACTGTCCCCGCTATCCTGGAAATGCTTGCTGTATAAATGTTCGCCATCGTGGCGGGCGATCTGGCGCCAGGCCAGTCTTTGCTGCGGATCGCCGGGCTGGTAGGCACGCACGCCGGCCAGTTCCTGATGCTGGTTTTCCTGTTGCCGTGCGGGCATCGGCAAGGCAGGGCTGGGCGTCTCCGGGCGCGGCAGCACCAGCACGCGCGCTTCGGGCTGCCACCAGCACCAGGCATAAAACAGACCCAGTGGAAAACTGCTGGACAGGCGCACGGCGGGCGCTTCCAGCCAGCCGCGCCGGGTGGTCGCCACATTGATGGCGATGGCGCTTTTGCCGTGGGCTGCCACATCGGCTTGCTGCGCCTCGCTAATTGCCGGGTGTACGGTGATGGCGTGGCGCGAACGGCCGCTGCGGTTGATCAGGCGCAGCGTGAACACCGCGCTGTCACCGGCAAATACGGCCTGGCCCGGCGCGGCGGCCAGCGACAGGCCGGCCAGATTGCGGCTGGCGAACAGCATGTCGACGATGGCGCAGGCGGCCGCAAAACAGGTCAGCGCATACCCTAAGCCCAGCTGGAAATTGACGGCGGCGATCCACAGCGCCAGCAACAGCGCGCCAAATGCCAGCCCGGCGCGCGAAGGGCGGATATGCACGCGGTGCGCACCGAGCCAGGGCCGCACGGGCAAATAAGACCGCCATGGTCTGCCGCTGCTCTGCATGGCGCTCAGACGGGTACGGCCAGCAGCAATTGCTGCAGCAGCGCGCGGCTGTGCTGTGTGCCTTGCACCCCTTGCGCCGGATGCAGGCGGTGCGCGCAGACGGGCAGCAGCATCGCCTGCACATCTTCGGGGGTGACGTGGTCGCGCCCCGCCAACGCGGCCCAGGCGCGCGCCGCCTGCAGCAGGGCCAGCGCGGCGCGCGGGCTCAGACCATCGACAAACGCGCCGCCATTGCGCGTGGCGTGCACCAGCGCCAGTACATAGTCGACCAGCGCTGGTGCGGCATGGATGTCTTTCAGCGCCGCTTGCGCCTGCAGCAATTCATCCGCGTTCATCACGGCCGGCAGCTCTTGCAGCATGCGGCGGCGGTCGGCGCCCAGCAGCAGGGCGCGTTCGGTGGCGGCGTCAGGGTAGCCCAGGGTGACGCACATCAGGAAGCGGTCCAGCTGCGATTCAGGTAGCGGGAAAGTGCCCAGCTGGTGTGCGCAGTTTTGCGTGGCGATCACGAAGAAGGGCTGTGGTAGTGAGCGCGTGACGCCATCCTGGCTCACTTGCCGCTCTTCCATCGCTTCGAGCAAGCCCGATTGGGTCTTCGGCGTGGCGCGGTTGATCTCGTCGGCCAGCAGCACTTGCGTAAACAGCGGGCCCGGATGAAACACGAAACTGCCGCTGCCCCGGTCATACACGGACATGCCGGCCACGTCGGCGGGCAGCAGGTCGCTGGTAAATTGCTGGCGCTTCCATTGCAGGCCCAGGGTGATGGCCAGCGCGTGCGCCAGGGTGGTCTTGCCCACGCCGGGCACGTCCTCGATCAGCACATGGCCGCCGGCCAGCACGCAGGCCAGGGTCTGGCGGATTTGCAATTCTTTGCCGACGAGTACTTCGCCGATCTGGCGCGCGGCCGCGTGTATTTTCAAAAACATGGGGTTTCCATCATGGGGCGAGGGCTGATTAATTTACAATGACTGCACTTTGGTCACACGAACGGCGATGCGCCTGCCTGGCGCGCCGCCCGCCAGCGGCGCGCACGTGGTAGATTAGAGCAGATGCAGAGTAAAAGCACGCCAGGATTTTATGCGAGAAGGCGTCCGAGGATACAGAGACCAAGAGTACAGCAATGAGTACAGCTATTTACACCCACCCCGATTGCCGTCGCCATGAAATGGGCGAGTGGCATCCCGAATCGCCGGCGCGCCTGCAGGCCATCAGCGATCAACTGATACTGGCGCATATCAGCGACCTGGTCGAGCACCGCGATGGCGCGCGTGCGCAATTGTCCGATATCGAACGCAATCACAGCGCCACGGCGATTGGCCTGGTGCGCGATAATGTGCCGGCAGAGGGGGATTATTATCCGCTCGACGGCGACACCCTGCTCAATGCGCACAGCTATCATGCGGCGCTGGCGGCGGCCGGTTCCGCCGTGGCGGCCACCGACGCCGTCATCGATGGCGAGATCGCCAATGCCTTTTGCGCCATCCGCCCGCCCGGCCACCATGCGCGGCCCAGCGAACCGATGGGTTTTTGCCTGTTCAATAATGTCGCCATCGCCGCCAAGCATGCGCTCGACGTGCGGGGACTGGAACGGGTGGCCATCGTCGATTTCGACGTGCATCACGGCAATGGCACGGCTGAATCGGTGGCGCACGACCCGCGCATATTGATGGTGAGCTTTTTCCAGCACCCGTATTATCCGTACAGCGATGTGGAGTCGTACACGGACACGCGCGTCAACGTACCCGTGCCGGCCCGCTCGAAAGGCGAGGTGGTGCGGCAACTGGTGCAAGACCATTGGCTGCCGGCGCTGCACCGGCACCGCCCGCAAATGCTGTTCATTTCCGCCGGTTTCGACGCCCACCGCGAAGATGATGTGGGCGGCATGGGCCTGGTCGAAGCCGATTACACATGGATGACGGAACAGATGATGGCGGTGGCCAAACAGTATGGCCAGGGCCGCATCGTCAGCTGCCTGGAAGGCGGTTATAACCTGTCGTCGCTGGGCCGCAGCGTGGCAGCGCATGTGAAGGCGCTGGCCGAATTGTAAGGTGTTCTGATTTTAAAACAGTGGCAGGCGACTGCGCGAGTTGGTATGCCGATGCGTCTGGAAACCGAGCGCGTCGCCAGCCATGAAGCGTCGCCAGGCTTGCGTATAGACGGCCGAAGATTTCTCGGTATCGAAGCTGTCCAGGTGCAGCATGTCGCGGTGATGCTTGATTTCATTGACCAGGTTATCGTACAGCGATTGCAAGCCATACGTGTCGGCGCTCTGGCGTTTCAAGGTGTCTTCCAGCGCCGCGATTTTTTGTTGCAGCTGACGATATTGCTTTTTCAGGCGCGCCAGACTGTGCGGCGGGCGCCTGGCTGGCGCTGGCCGGCGATAGCGCCAACCCGTCTTTTCTGCTCCCGTGACGATATCCCTTGCCAGTGCCGGCGTGTCGCCAGTCTTTTCCCTCATCATGTGTACCGCTTCCCTTCGTTTGATTCCGGCCTGCGCAGGGCGCATACCCCTGAAATCATTGCTTTTCATTTAAGAGGCGGTATTAGAGCATATTTTTTTATTGCTGAAAATAAATATAAGAGTCTTTGTGGAAATATTTCCAATTTTGTATCTTAATGTAAATTGATGGCCGGCGTCTTGCCGCTGGCGACGTGCTCGTGGGCATAGGTCAGTATCAGCAAGGTGTTGTCGTCCCAGCTGCGGTCATGCAGCGGCGGCACATAGCGCCGCATGTCTTCCTTCAGGCGCACCGCCATAGAACGCTCGCCCGAGCGCGCTTCCACGGAGGCAAGCGGATGGCGCGAGGGAAACGGCACGTGGATCAGTGCAGAGTGGCAGGGCCCGCCCGCCATGCGGAAAAAATTGCGCATGATGAACGATAGCTGGTCCTGTTCCACTGCCCAGCGCACTTCGCACTCGAGCCGCAAGTCGCCCAGCCGGCGCACATTGGGCGGCAAGCCTGGCGTATGGATATCGGGCTGCCAGCGCAGCGAGGCGCGCTTCTTGTTGCTGACCAGGTCGGCATTGGCGTCATAGGCGGTCTTGTCGCGCGACAGGGAAAACGTGCCGTCCGGCGCCAGCGGAATGGGAATCGACAGATTATCGGCCGATAGATGCAAGGTCACGTCTCCCATCGCTGCGCCGGGCGCGGAGGGAATCAGCATGAAGCGCAGCGGTGCGCCGGGCGCCAGCTGCAGGTGGTCGGCATATGCGTCCAGCCCCCTGAGCATGGTGCGGTAGGGGCGCAGGTCGGGGTCGCGCGCGCTTTGCACATCCACGATTTTCTGCATTTCCTGTCTTGCCGTGCCGTCGCTGCCTAGGGCCTGCTCTTGAGCCACCCCTGGCAGCATGCATGCGGCCAGGGCGGCGAGGATAGAAAGGCGGGAATGGGGGCGCAGGGGCATGAAAAGCGTGTTCGGTGACGATCGAGTTGAGATTGATGGCTGGCGTCGGATACTGACGAATCTTAGCATCGCGGCAAATGCCAAAATATCACCAATTGTCTCGCCTGCGTCGCACGGCTGGCTCTTCCGTCCATAAAATGCGACGTACGGGCGGCAACCACGTAAAATAGCGGATTGACTGAACGATTTTGAAGGCAAGAGCATGGCGATACAATGGTACCCAGGACATATGAACGCGGCCCGCAAGAAGGCCGCCGAAACCATGGAAAACACCGATCTGGTGATTGAAGTGGTCGATGCGCGTCTGCCGGCCGCCAGTTGCAATCCCATGGTGGAAGAGCTGCGCCTGTTCCGCCAGCGTCCTTGCCTGAAAATCCTCAACAAGATCGACCTGGCCGATCCGGAAGCCACCGCCGCCTGGGTCAGCTATTTCAATGCCCAGGAAGGCGTGACCGCCTACGCGATGACGACCAAGAAGCCGGGCGACGTGGCGCGCATACCGGAACTGGCGAAGTCCTTGGCGCCGCATCGCGGCGTGCCGACCAAGCCGCTGCGCATCATGATCATGGGTATCCCCAACGTGGGCAAGTCGACCCTGATGAACGCCTTGCTGAAAAAACGCGTGGCCAAGGTGGGCGACGAGCCGGCCGTGACCAAGATGCAGCAAAAGCTTTATCTGGACAAGAACACCATCCTGGTCGATACGCCTGGCATGCTGTGGCCGAAGATCGCCGTCCCCAGCGATGGCCTGATGCTGGCGGCCAGCCACGCGATCGGCTCGAACGCGCTGATCGAAGAAGAAGTGGCCGTGTTCCTGGCCGAAGAACTGCTCAAGCGCTACCCGCATTTGCTGCAGGCGCGCTACGGCACCAAGGTTGGTGAAGTCGATGCGATCGGCGTCGTCGAAGGAATCGCCGCCAAGCGTGGTTTCCGCATCAAGGGCGGCGATTACGATTTCGAAAAAGCCTCGCACACCCTGCTGCTCGACTATCGCAGCGGCACCTTGGGCCGCATTTCGCTGGAAACGCCGGACACGCGCGCCGCCCTGCTGGCGCAGCACGCGGCCGAGATGGCGGAAAAAGCAGCCAAGGCCGCCGCCCTGGCAGCCGAGAAGGCGGCCAATGCGGCGCGCGGCAAGCGCGGCAGCTGATAGGCCTGACTCAAAAAAAGCGCCGCGACAGCAATGTCGCGGCGCTTTTTTTATGCGGCGTGGGTATCGCCGAACCTGAAACTGCTCACCGCCAGCGCACCAGCGAAATCATCTTCGTGATACACGACATGCGCCGCTTCCTGTTCGGCTGCGCCCAGCGCCACCATCAGCGGCAGCAGATGGTCTTCATACGGGTGCGACTGGCGTGCGCCGGGCGCTACGTCCCAATGCAGCAAGTGTTCCAGCCGCTGGGCCGCTGGCTGCGCCATGGCCTGGCGCAGCCATGTGTCGAACTGGTGCGAGGCGACGGCGCCCGGCTGGCCGAACTGGCGCAGGTTGTGGTAACTGAGGCCGCTGCCGGCGATCAGTACGCCTTGCCGGCGCAGGCCGGCCAGCGCGCGGCCCACTTCGATATGCGTGAGCGGATCGTAGCCGTGTTTCAGCGACAGCTGCACCAGCGGCACATCGGCTTGCGGATAGATCGGGTACAGGGCGCTGAAGGTGCCGTGGTCAAAGCCCCGCTCATGGTCGAGGCGCGCCGGATGGCCGGCCGCGTCGAGCAAGTCTTTCACTTGCGCGGCCAGCGCCGGGTCGCCGGGCGCCGGATACTGGATTTGATAGGTGTGCGGCGGAAAGCCCGAATAGTCGTACAGCATGCCGGGACGCGGGCTGGCCGAGACCAGGAATTGCGGCCCTTCCCAGTGCGCCGTGACGACCAGCACGGCGCGGGGCCGCAGACCGATCTGGCGTGGAATATCCTGCAGCGAGGCTTCGAGCACGTCGTAGCGGCTGCCGACATGTTCTTTCATGAAAGGCCAGGGGCCGCCGCCGTGCGACAGGAAATAGGTGGGGAAGATGTGCTCTTGCATGGCGATTCCTCGATGGGATGGCTGGTGATAGCCATACTATAGTCATGGCTGGCCAGTTGATCAATACAGGGATTATTGATATATCATTTCCTTTTTGTTGATGATGGTGAGTGCATGGATACCTTGCTCAGCATGCGCGTGTTTCGCGCCGTGGTGGAACTGGACAGCTTTGTGCGGGCCAGCGAACGCCTGAACCTGTCGCCGGCCATGGTCAGCAAGCATGTGATGCACCTGGAACGCCACCTGGGCGCGCGGTTGCTGAACCGCAGCAGCCGCCACCTGAGCCTGACGGAAATCGGCAAGGTGTATTTCGAACAATGCCGCGATATGCTGGCCAACCTCGATGAAGTGGAGGCGACCGTGGGCCGCACGACGGTGGTGCCGCGAGGCATGGTGCGCCTGAGCGCGCCCGTCTGGTTTGCCCATCCCATCTTTACGCGGGTGCTGGCCGCCTACCGCACACGCTACCCCGAAGTCACCTTCGATATCGACCTGAGCGGCCGGGTGGTCAATCTGGTCGAGGAGGGCTTTGACCTGGCGCTGCGCGTATGGCAGCCGGCGATGTCCACTCCCACGCCTAACCTGATCGCCCGGCCTATCGGCAGCATCGAGTTTCACCTGGTTGCCTCGCCCGCCTATCTGGCGCGTGCAGGGCGCCCGCAAACGCCGCAAGACCTGGCGCGGCACGCCATGATCAGCTATTCGCTGCTGGCCAGCGGCAATGAACTGCGCCTCGATGGTGCGCAGGGCCGTGAGACGGTCAAGTTCCAGCCTGTATTGCAAAGTAATAATGAAAGCCTGCTGCACGCGGCCGCGCTGGACGGCATGGGCATCGCCCTGTTGCCATCCTGGCAGACCGATGCCGACCTGGCTGCCGGGCGCCTGGAACGCCTGTTCGATAACTATCGCCTGGCCGGCGGCACGGTGCACGCCGTCTACACCAGCCGGCGCTACCTGTCGTCCAAGGTGCGCACCTTCATCGACTTCCTGGCTGGCGAAGGCCGCCTGGGGCAATAGCATGGCAAGGGGGGCTTTTAGGCCTTTTATCCGGGCTTGCCGGCCAAGCTGCCGTGCGTATAATGGGCCGCCTTTATCCCTATTTTCAATTGGCCATCCGGCCACGCCAAGCCTGCATGTTCAAGCCATCCGCCATGACGTTTGCCACCGCCCGCCCGCGCCTTGCTGCGCGCGCCGTGTTGCTGGCCGTGCTGGCGGTGCCGGGCGTGGCGCTGGCGCAGCAGGTGCTTGTCACGGGGGCGCGCAATGGCCTGGCGCAGGCTAATACCTCGATCGGCGTGCGCGTGTTCAGTGGTGACGAGATCCGCCAGTCGGGTGCTGCCGACCTGGTCGAAGCCTTGCGCAAGCTGGCCGGCATCGATGTGCGGCGCGCACCGCAGTCATCGCAGCGGCCCGATCTGCGCGTTGCCGCTGCAGCCTACAGCGTCAGCACCAAGGTCAACGCTGCGCCAGCGGCGTCCAGTGCCAGCCTGCCGGCCAATGTTGAGCAGGCTAATGCGCAGTTATCCTTGATACCGCTGGAAAATGTAGAGCGGGTCGAAGTGAGCAGCAGCGGCGCTGTCAAGGTGGTCACGCGCCAGCCATCGGCCGGCGCCACGCACGGCTCGCTGTTTACCGAAGCTGGCGAGTTCGACCAGCGCGACAGCCGGGTGTCCCTGGCGCGCAACCGCGACGGCCTGTCGCTCGATGGCGCGCTGGAAGAGCAACGCAACGGCAACTACCGCGACGGCAGCGACTTCCGCCAGCATAGCTTCAGTGGCGGCGCCGAATGGAAGGTGCAGCATGGCCGCTTTGGCTTCAGCGCCGATAGCGTCGATCAGGACACCCGCTATCCGGCGCCACCCGGCCTGTTTTCCAGCATCGCGCCCCTGGACCGGCGTCCCGACGATCTGTATGCGTATGGCGTCAAGCGCGCCAGCGCCTTCGTGCAGCGCTACATCGGCAATATCGACCTGGGCCTGGAAGTGTCGCAGCGTGAAAAGACGGCCTCGACCAGCTACGTGGGCGACAACGGCGGCTATGTCTCGGCCTATGACAGCCGCCAGTGGCAGCTTTCGCCGCGCCTGCGCCATTATGGCAAGTGGGGTGGCGCCACCACCGATACCGAACTGGGAATCGACCTGATGCAATGGCAGCGCCGCACGGGGAGCGAGACGCCCGAGGAAGCCGAGCAAGTGGTCCGGCGCCAGCATTCGCGCGCCGTGCTGCTGCGCGAGGAACTGGCGTTTGGCGGTCCCCATGCGCCACGCCTGCTGTTTGGCCTGCGCCATGAACAGTACCGCCTGGACCCGGCCGATTTGCCGGCCGGCGGCAGCGATTGGGAAAACCAGAATGCCTGGGATCTGCAGGCCAGCTATGACTACACGCCCTTGTTGAGCATCTATGTCAAGGCGGCGCGCAGCTACCGCATCGATGACGACGGCTACACCAGCGCCGGCTACCGTCCACTGGCGGGCCAGCTGCGCCAGGAGCGCGAGGTCGGGGCGACCTGGGGCAATGCGGCGCGCAGCATCTCGCTGCGCCTGTTCAGCGAACACCTGCGCAATGAGATCATCTTCGATCAAAGCCTGGGCCAGCAGGGTTATGCCGGGAACCTGGAACCGACCCGGCGCGATGGCCTGGTGATCGAAGCGGGCATGAACCTGAACCGCGACTGGCGCATCGGTGGCCAGGCGCAGCAGGTCAATGCCAGCTTCGACGACTACCCGTATCACGGCCAGGATATAGCGCTGGTGCCCAAGACGCTGCTGTCGGCGCGCGTGTACTGGGCGCCACCGGGCGGTGCCAACAGCGCGGATATGGGCGTGCAATGGCTGCGCGCCCTACGTTATGGCAATGATTTCGACAACAGCTGCCTGGCCCAGGTGCCAGCCTTTGCCACGCTCGATGGCCGCTATACGCGCAAGATGGGCGCCTGGGAGCTGGCGCTGTCCGGCAGTAACCTGACCAATCGCCGCCACTATGGCGATGCGCCGGCGTGCCGCTCCAGCATTTACCAGAATGACGCGCGGCAGTTGCGGGTCTCGCTGCGTTATCGTTTTTAAAAAACGTTTTTAAAAACCGTTTCTAAAATCGCCACCTCCCCGCCAGCGCTTAAGGCGGCCTTAATCGCGCGCGTGGCAGTGAAAAATGCTGTCTTTTTTGCTGCTGGCGCTGAAAGTCTGCTGCAAAAAGTGGTAATCTCGCGCTGTTCACGACCACTTAATGATGAAGGATTATTATGCGTTTCATGCGTTTCCTGGCCCCCATGCTGGCCGCTGTCGCTTTCATGGCTACCTCCACCGGCGCGATGGCTGCCGATACCGGCTTTACCACGCTCACCACGCCAGTGCCGACCGAGACCAGCAAGAAGGTCGAAGTGGTCGAATACTTCATGTACTCCTGCCCGCATTGCAATGCGCTCGACCCGCTGATGCATGACTGGGTCAAGAAACAGGGCGACAAGATCGCCTTCCGCCGCGTGCACCTGGCGTTCTCCGGCCCGAAAGATCCGCAAGCCCACGCCTATGTCACGCTTGAAGCGATGGGCCAGCTCGATCAATTCCACGACAAGATCTTCCGCGCCATCCACGTTGAGCGCAACCGCCTGAACAGCGACGCCGCCATCCTCGACCTGCTGGTGAAAAACGGTATCGACAAGGCCAAGTACCTGGAGATGTTCAATTCCTTTGGCGTGCAGACCAAGCTCAAACGCAATGAACAATTGATCGCCGCCGCCAAGATCGACAGCGCGCCGACCATCATCGTCGACGGCCGCTTCGTTACCTCGCCGGCGCAGCTGTCGCGTCCAGGCCAGTCTGAGCGCCAGGCACAGGAAGCCACCCTGGCCGTGATGGATGGACTGGTCGCACGCGTGATCAAGGAACGTGGCGCCGCACCGGCCAAGAAGTAATCAGTCAGATTCATTCACCCACCGGAGATCGTCATGAAACAGCTACCCTGGACTTTATGCGTACTGGCCCTGGCCCTCGTGTTCTGGTTGTCGATCGCGGTCGTCAGCACCGAAAACCAGCGTAACGCGCTGGTCAGCAAGACCTGCGCCGACCCGATGTTCAAGGGCGAGGTCGATGCCAAATGCCTGGCGACCGTGCAGACGCGTGCGCACTGGTGGCAGCATTTGACTTACGCCATGACGCATATCCGTTCTTGAAAACACCTGTCAAAACCTACTGCGCATCGGTATAGGCGGCCTGCGATGCTCCCCTTACCTTCATACGGTTGCGCTTCTTAGCCACCTCTCCCTTCCGCTCGCTACGGTTTTGTCAGGTGTCGTTAATTTGGTATTAATTCCTGAAAGCCCGCCGCGTGCGGGCTTTTTTACGTCTGGAGCATGCGCGTATGATGGCTGCATAAAACCACAAGGAGGGACGATGAAAGAAGTGATCTTGATTACCGGTAGCAGCCGTGGCATCGGGGCGGCGACGGCCTTGCTGGCGGCGCGCCAGGGGTATGCCGTATGCATCAATTATGTGCGCGATGTCCAGGCGGCCGAGGCTTTGTCCTCGCGCGTCAATGCAGAAGGCGGCGAGGCGATCGCCGTGCAGGCCGACGTCAGCCAGGAGGCTGAGGTGGAACGTCTGTTTGATGAGATCGATGCACGGCTGGGCAGCTTGACGGCGCTGGTCAACAATGTCGGCGTGCTGGAGCAGAAGTGCCGGCTGGCCGATATTTCGGTACAGCGCCTGGAGCGCGTGCTGCGTACGAATGTGATCAGTTATTTCCTGTGCTGCCAGCAAGCGGTGCGGCGCATGTCGACTGCCACGGGCGGGCAGGGCGGACGCATAGTGAACGTGTCGTCGGTGGCTGCGCGCATCGGTTCCAGCGGAGAATATATCGATTACGCCGCATCAAAAGGCGCGGTGGACACCCTGACTATCGGCCTGGCGAAAGAGGTGGCGACCGAGGGTATCCGCGTCAATGGCGTGCGCCCCGGCTTGATCTACACGGACATCCATGCCTCGGGCGGCGAGCCGGGACGGGTGGCGCGCCTGGAAGCGGGCGTGCCGATGCAGCGCGGCGGCCAGCCCGAAGAAGTGGCCGAAGCGATTCTGTACCTGCTGGGACCGGGCGCCAGCTACATCACGGGCAGTATCCTCGACGTGGCAGGCGGGCGCTGATCAAGCCTTGGGCGCCGCAGTTGCTGGCGCTGCTGGCGCTGCAGGTGCAGCCTTGGCCGGCGCCGAACGCGGCGTGATCACCACGGTGCAGGTGGTGCCGGCTACCAGCACCTGGTCCTTGGCCAGCTGGTCGATCTGGATACGCACGGGGACGCGCTGCGCCAGGCGCACCCAGTTGAAGGTCGGGTTCACGTCGGCCAGCAGTTCATGGCCGGTGGCGGCGTCGCGGTCGGTGATGCCGCGCGCGATGCTTTCGATGTGGCCGTGCAGGGTGCCGCCGCTCATCAAGTTCATTTCCGCCTTGTCGCCCTGCGCCAGCAAACCGAGCTTGGTTTCTTCGAAATAGCCGACCACGTAATACGAGGCGCTGTCGATGATGGCCAGCTTGGGCGCGCCTACGGCGGCGAAATCGCCCTTGTGCACATTGAGGTTGGTCACGTAGCCGCTGACGGGTGCGCGCACCACGGTGCGCTCCAGATTCAGTTGCGCCAGCTCGCGGGCAGCCAGTGCGGCGCGCACCTGTGCGCCGGCCGAAGTGGCGGCGTAGCTGGCCGTTTCGCGGTTCTCGGCCGAGACGATGCTGTCATCGAGGCCAGCCCGGCGCTGGGCTTCCTTGCCGCGGCGGCCTTGCTCGGTCTTTTGCGCGGCCAGCACGGCGTCGGCCTGGGCCAGCGCGCTGGCATAGCGTTCCTTGTCGACGATGAACAGCACGTCGCCTTTTTGCACCACCTGGTTATCGCGCACCATCACGTCCGTGACGGTGCCGGCCACGTCAGCGCTGATGTTGACGATATCGGCCTTGATGCGTCCATCGCGCGTCCATGGCGACTCCATGTAGCGGTCCCAGACGGCCTTGCCTATCCAGACGGCGGCGGCCAGGAGCAGCAGGGTGATTGCATAGCGGGTCAGTTTATTTACCATGACAGCATCTCTTATGTACAGATTGAATAGTTATTTATAGATCGACAGGGTCAGTGCGCCAAAGATGGCGATGAAGATGCATAGCCGCACCAGCGATGGATGCCACACCATGCGGTAAAAGCCCAGCCAGCCGAGACAGGCGTCGAGCACCGCCTGCAGGGCGATGCTGAGGAAGAATAGCGGCAGCAAAGTGGGAATCAGAATCCCGAAAAAGGCGAATTCACGCGGCATGAAGGTCTCCGGCGCCATGCGCCATGTTGTCGAGTAATGAAGTGTAGATCGAGTGCAAATCGGCCAGCGCCGTCTGCAGGCGAACGGCCCGTTCCGGTGCGCACTTCGCTTGCGCACCGCGCACCGCGCTGCCCGCATGCAGGATGGCGGCCAGCGCTGTTTGCCGCTCTGTTTCGCTGCGCGTGCGCAGCCAGCCGGTGATACTGTCCACGCAGCGCTGCAGCGCCTGCACCGCCTCGTCGGTGGCGCCGGCGCTGGAGGTGGCGATCAGGTCGCGCAGTTCCAGCACCGATTGGCCGATTTCCAGCAAGCTCAAGGCCTGGCGCACGACGGCGCGCGTCTCTTCGCCAGGAGTGGGACCGGCGGCTGCATTGAGCTGGCTTAGCAGATCGCGCATGCGGTTGTCGAAACGGTGCTGGCCAAACAGGCGTAGCTGCCGTAACGACGCGGTGCAGGCGCGCAGCGTTTCGCGCCACAGGGCGCGGCCCACATGCTCTTTATTGCCCATGGTGTGTTCGGGCAGGATCACGGCCGACACCACCAGCGCCAGGATCAGGCCGGCGATCAGCGCGATGCTGGTATTGAGAAAGCCGGCGCCATCGACGTG
Source organism: Janthinobacterium silvisoli (assembly GCF_014200725.1). Classification (GTDB taxonomy): domain Bacteria; phylum Pseudomonadota; class Gammaproteobacteria; order Burkholderiales; family Burkholderiaceae_D; genus Janthinobacterium. The sequence continues at coordinate 122,107 of NZ_JACHCL010000003.1, read as the reverse complement.
CAGCACATTGTTGGGCGCCACCTGGGTGATGAAGATGGCCAGGCCCAGGCCGATGCCCGCCTTGGCGGGGTTGGTCAGCAAATACAGGCCGACGGCAAGGAAAGGCGCGAAGCTGAGCATCAGCATGGGAAAACCGTCGGCATGCACCAGCAGGAAGTACAGGCAGATGAAAGACAGGGGAAAACCGAGCACGAAGCCGATCAGCACGCCGCGCACCATGGCGATCGGGCGTGGCGACGACGCGGACAGGGCGCAAAACACGATCGCCATCAGCATGGCGACACCGGCTTGCGGCCAGGCCAGGAAGTAGGCGCCCAGCGCCAGCAGTCCCACGTTGAGCGCGGCGCGCACACCGCTGGCGATCACCAGCGCGGGCGGGGTCTTGGGGGCATAGGCTTGCGGCGCGGTGATCGCCAGCGCCGTGCCGTGGCGCAGGCTGAAATACACGGCGTGAAAGCGGCTCATGTCGCGCGCAAAGCGTTCCAGCAATTCGCAGGCGGTGTCGAAATCGATGCGCTGCGCATGCTGGACCTCTGCCGCCCTGATCTGCTGGCGCGCCTCGGTCAGCGCCGCCTGCAGGTGCAGCTGCATGGTGTCGAGCGAGTCTTGCGACGGCGTCGCCTGCAGCGCTTCGGCGACGATGGCGTACAGCGGCGCGCACGCCTGCATCACCGGCGATTCGCCCTCGCGCCGCATGCGTTCGTACAGGCGGTGGAAGGTGTAGAAAGTGGTCAGCGCCGTCATGAACGAGGCATTGAAGGCATGCAGCTTGCGGTTTTGTCCGCGTGCGTGGCTGACCGCTTCACTCAATTCAAACAGCGCCGCCGAGCGGCCATGTTCCAGCGCCGCCACGTCGGCGGCAAATTGCAGATGCGTCACTTCGACCTGGGCCGGCGTCAGCTTTTGCTGCAGCACGTCCTGGCAAAAGGCCAGGAATTTGCCGTAGCGCGCTTCGACCGTGCGCATCACTTGCGTGCCCTGGTGGCGCGGCAGCAGCACGCTGGAAACCGCGGCCGAGCAAATGATCCCCAGGCCGACTTCGGCCGCCCGCGTGACGGCCAGCGCGAATACCTGCGTGGGCTGGTCGATGGCGGGCAGCGCGATGATGCAGGCCGTATAGCCGGACAATACATACACATAGGACTGGGCATTGCGGTACAGGGTGGCGCCGCTGGTGCACAGGCCCACCCACAGGGCCAGGCCCGCATACAGCAGCACCGGCTGTTGCGGGAACAGGCCGATCAGTGTCAGCGCGGCCAGGCAGCCGACCAGGGTGCCGCCCACGCGGTACAGGCTTTTTTCCAGCACCATGCCGCTGCTGGGCAGGGCCAGGATGATGGTGGTAGTCATCGCCGTGCTCGGTGAATCGAGGCCCAGGCGGTAGGCCAGCCACAGTGCGCTGAAGGCGGCGACCAGGGTCTTGAAGACAAAGATCCAGCGTTCCCCTTCGGTTGCGCGCCAGTCTGTCAGCGCCAGCGCCAGCCAGCGGGCAGCCTGGCGCAATGGGCCGGGCAGGGTAGATGGTGCGGAGGCTGGCGTCATCGGTGTGGTGTATGTCAGTTCTGGCTGTTGAGGATATTCAGGTTGCGCAACTGGCGCAGATACAGTTTGTCGAGCACTTGCAGTTCTTCGGCCGTAAAGTCGGCGTACAGCAAGGAGGTTTCCTTGTAGACGTCGGGCAGGGCTTTTTCGATCAGCGCGCGGCCTGCGTCCGTCAGCGAAATCATCACCGAGCGGCGGTCGCCAGGGCGGGTGCCGCGATGAATCAGGCCACGGCTTTCCAGGTCGTTGCACACGCGCGTCAGGTTAGCCGGTTTTTCATGCGAAGCCAGGCCCAGGGTGCAGGCATTCGAGGTTTCACCGTCCGTACCGTACAGCACGGCCAGCACCATATAGCTGGCATCGACCAGGTCATGCTTTTTCAGCGCGGCATTGGTCAGATCCTTCATGCCCTTTTGAATGTTGTAAGTCATGCGCAGCAAACGCATCAGCTCCAGCGGAAAGCCTGGCATGCGCGTGCTGATAGTTTGCAAGCGCCTGGAGGTGGCGTCAAAAGCAATCATGTCATTCCTTTACTGTAGATAAAGCGCTGATTGTATCTTGTTGGTCAGTGTGCTGATCAGCTTGTTGACCATCGGCAACATGCGTCTCGATGCCGCCACCCAATGCATTCATCAGGGAAACGTACAAGTCCAGTTCACGCGCGCCGTTCTGCGCCTGCTGCTGGTCTTCCGCCAGCAGCGCCACTTGCGCATTGAGCATATTGATGGCGTCGCTCATGCCGGCCTTGTAGGCTTTTTCAGCCAGGTCGCGTGTGCGCTGCGCCGTGGCCAGCGCCTGCCGCGTCAGTTCGTTCTGCTTTTGCAGCGACTGGGCGCTGGTGACGGCGTTGGCCACGTCCGACATGGCCTGGATCACGGTGGCGTTGTATTGCTCGACGGCGCCGTCGTAGATGGCAGTCTGGTTGCCCAGTTGGGCGCGCAGGCGGGCGCCGGCAAAGATGGGCAGGCTCAGCGCGGGTGTGACGCCGCGTATCTGCGAATTGATATCGAGGAATTTATCAAAGCCAAACGATTGCAAGCCGGCAAATGCCACCAGGTTCACATTGGGATAAAACTCGGCCTTGGCAGCATCGATGCGGCGCGCGGCAGCCTCGACTCTCCAGCGCTGGGCGGCGATATCGGGGCGGCGGCCGATCAGGTCGGCAGGCAAGGCCTTGGGGATGGCCAGCGGACGGTCCAGGCGCAGCACGGGGCGCGTCAAGGCGGCGCCGGCAGCCGGTCCCTTGCCTGACAGCGCTGCCAGCTGGTTGCGCAGCAGGGCCAGCGATTCGGTCGATTGCTCGAGCTGGCGGCGGCCGGCCGGCAAGGTGGTTTCGATCTGTGCCACATCCACATCGGTGCCGATGCCCGCTTGCCGGCGGCGCTGGGTGATGTCGAGGATGTGCGCGCGCTGTGCCAGGCTGCGTTCGATCACATCTTGCAAGGTGAATTGATAGGAGAGCTGGATGTAGGTGCGCACCAGCGCCGTTTCCAGGGTCAGGCGGGCCATCTGCGATTCGGCCGACGCCAGTTGCACGTCGCCCAGCGCGGCGGCCAGCGCGGCGCGGTTGTGGCCCCACAGGTCCAGGTCGTACGAGGCGCTGACGGTGGCCTGGTTGCGCCAGGCGTAATTGCCGGCCAGCGGCGCGGGCGTGGTGCCGTTGCCTGAATACAGTTCGCGGTTGATGGAGACATCGGCCTGGCCTTGCGGGCGCGTCTTTTCTTCGGCGGCGCCGGCCAGTGCTTCAGCCTGGCGCACGCGCGCCTGGGCGCCGCGCAGGGTGGGGCTGTCGGCCAGCGCCTGCTGCATCAACTGATTTAATTGGGGGTCTTGCAAGTCTTGCCACCATAAGGCGCGCGGCCAAGCGATGGCGGCGGCGCTGGCATCGTCGATGGCTTTGCCTGCTTGCAGGCTGTTCGGGTCCAGCATGGCCGATTGCGGCGCGATATGGCCCATGTCGGCGCAAGCGCTCAAGGCAAGGGTCAGGCTGGCGGCAAGGAGACGGCTGTGCAAGGACATAATAACTCCAGAGGAAACTCCAGGACGGGGGCGGGGTCGGTGGCGTGGAATAAAGATAAAGTGCGGTGGGTCGCGGTGAGCGCCGGGAGTGGCCCGGATGCTGCTGCGCCGCAACTGCGCGATTGGGTCAAGTGCGCCCGCTGACTGGCTGGCTTGACAGGCTTGCTGGCTTACTTGGCGATTTGATGACGGGTTTGGGCAACATCAAAATCGGCTTCCGTTTGCGGGATCTGGCCAGCCTTGCGGGCGGCGTAGAACTCGGCCATGACTTGCTCGCGTGTCACTTTGCTGGGAGCGGCGGCGGGTGCCTGCGGGTAGGCGGCGACGCTGGTGGGGATCTCGCCGGCGTTACGGGCCTGGATGTATTGTGCCTGGCTGTCGCTGACGGTTTTTGTGGCCGGGGCGCTTTGGGCGAAGACCGAGCTGGCGGCGGTAATGGCAAACAATGCGGCTAAAACTGACTTGGCTTGCATGATGAAACTCCTAGAGCTAAGTGGCTGGGTGGATGGGCCGGATCGCCACGTACCGGTCGGGTCGGCAAGGCTCACTGATAGGTACTGCGCTGCCGATGAAGCATGTTTCTGGATGGGAAGCGTGCTTACTTGAGTGAACTATATCAATGAATAGTACATTTGTGAAGTAAATATTTGTAAGCAATTGTGCATTGCCGCATTTTTACTCGAAGGAATGCTTTGCAGCCGTGCGCCATCGCCTTGCGCGGCGGCGTACGATGATTTTCATGTAAGGACGAAGCGGTCAGCGTAAAATGATGGCCGAACGGTAGTCAGGCCGCCATGGCCAGCAGGGCAATATTGCTGAAGAGGATGTAAGCGCAGATGACGGATGAAAAAGAAAAAGGTTTGATGTCGATGTACGAAGGGTCGCGCTCACGCGAGTTCTTTGGTGAAAAAAGCACGACCAATCATCTGCCCTGGAGCATATTGGTGGTCTTGCTGGCGCTGGCGTTCTGGCTGGTGCTGGCCCTGTCAGCGGCGGAAAACCAGCGTTATGCCTTGCAAACCAGGGCGTGCCAGGATCGCGTGTTTCCCACCGAACTCGATACGGGTTGTCTGGCGCAGGTCAAGTCGCGCCCGCACTGGTGGCAGCATGTGGGCCATGCACTGGTGCACCTGGGAAGCTGATAGCGCTGCATTGCTGCTGATGTAGGAGTTTATTGCCGGAGGCGCCATGCCACGCGATTGCTCAAGAGAACAACCTGAATGGCGGTTTATCCGCCACAGCGCGTTGACGGCGCGCCAGTTGCTGCGCGCCTATGGCCTGCTGTGCTTCTTTTCTACCAGTATCGCCCTGGTTTTCGCGCTGCGCGGCTACTGGTATATTTCCCTGTTTTCCGTGATGGAGCTGAGCTCGGTCGCCGCTGCGCTGCTGTATTACCAGCGCCATGCGCGCGACTACGAACAGATTTCCCTGCGCGATGGCGTACTGTTTGTCGAACAAGTCAGTGCACGGCGCCGCCGGCGCAGCAGGTTTGAACCGTGGTGCACGCGTATCAGCGTGCCGCGCGGCCCGCGCCAGCTGATACGCATCACGGCACCGGGCCGGCAGGTCGAGGTGGGTCGCTACGGCACACATGAGCGGCGCCAGCAGGTGGAGCTGGAACTGCGCGCCTTGCTGCCGGGCCTGCCGCCCTCGCTATGAATCTTACTTTGCGCGCGACGGTTTTTCCCACAGATTGATATGGCCTTCGCGCGCCTGCTCATCGATGGCGCGCAACTCTGCCTCTGTGAAACTCAGGTTTTGCAGTGCCGCCACGTTTTCGCGGATTTGCGCGCTGCTGCTGGCGCCAATCAGGGTCGACGTCACGCGGGCATCGCGCAGCACCCACGCCAGCGCCATCTGCGCCAGGGTTTGTCCGCGCTGCTGGGCGATTTGATTCAGGGCGCGCACGCGGGCCAGGTTTTCCGCGCTCAGGTGCTTGCTGGTCAGCGAGCCGCCGCCAGGACGGTTGACCCTCGCGTCTTGCGGTACGCCATCGAGGTATTTATCGCTGAGCAAGCCTTGCGCCAGCGCAGTGAACGTGATGCAACCCATGCCTTCGTCCTGCAAGGTGTCGAGCAAGCCATCTTCCTCGATCCAGCGGTTGAGCAGATTGTAGGACGGCTGGTGGATCAGACACGGCACTTTCCAGTCGCGCAGCAGCTTGGCGGCCTCGGCCGTCTTTTGCGGCGAATACGACGACAGGCCCACATACAGCGCCTTGCCTTGCTGCACGGCTGTGGCCAGCGCGCCCATGGTTTCTTCCAGCGGCGTGTCGGCGTCGTAGCGGTGCGAATAGAAAATATCGACATAATCGAGGCCCAGGCGCTGCAAGCTTTGATCGAGGCTGGCCAGCACATATTTACGCGAACCGCCGCCCTGGCCATACGGGCCTGGCCACATATCCCAGCCAGCCTTGGTGGAAATGATCAGTTCATCGCGGTAGGGCAGGAAATCGTCGCGCAGCAGCTTGCCAAAATTGCTTTCCGCGCTGCCGTAAGGCGGCCCATAGTTATTGGCCAGGTCGAAATGCGTGATGCCCAGGTCGAAGGCCGTGCGCAGCATGTCGCGCTGCGAGTCCAGGCTGTTGCTGTCGCCAAAGTTGTGCCACAGGCCCAGCGATAGCAGCGGCAGTTTCAGCCCGCTGCGTCCGCAGGTGCGGTATTGCATGGTGTCGTAGCGATTGTCGGCGGCGTGATATGTCATGTTGTCTCCATTTGTGAATCGGTGAATCGCTTATTTTGGCGCAAAATCAAACTCTGCGTGCGCGAGCGCTGTATGTGCATTTGTGCGCCATGCCGGGCGTCTTACAATAGCTGTTCAGAAGTCTGACGAGGAGCAATCATGGAAATCGAATTGAAACTGCTGCTGGCGCCAGAAGATGTGCCGCTGCTGCAAGCGCACCCGCTGCTGGCGCAGAATGGCGGCCAGGCGCCGCAGTTGCCACAGATACTTGCCATGCACGATATCTATGTCGATACGCCGGATTTGCAGCTGTGCCGCCACCAGGCAGGCCTGCGCATGCGCCAGGTCGACGGGCGCTGGGTGCAGACTTTGAAGGCCGGTGGCCAGGTCAGCGGCGGCTTGCACAGCCGCCATGAATGGGAAGGCGAGCTGGCTGGCCCGACGCCCGACCTCGATGCGCTGGACGCCGCCATCGGCCGCAAGCAGCCCGTGCGCGCGCTGTTGCGCCAAGCCGAAATCCGTGAGAGCTTGCAAGAAGTGTTTAGTACCCGCATGCAGCGGACAGTGTGGCAATTGCATACGCCGCAGGGCGACCACATCGAATGCGTGCTGGACCAGGGCGTGATCGAGAGTGGAGAGCGCAAGGTCAGCGTCAGCGAAGTCGAGCTGGAATTGAAGGAGGGGCAGGCGTCCAGCCTGTTTGACGTGGCGCTGCTCCTGTTGCGCGAGGTGCCGCTGCAGCTGGGGCATATGAGCAAGGCGGAGCGCGGCTATCGGCTGGCTTTGCCGGAGCAGCCCCTGAAGGCAAGCAAGGCCCAGCCGGTGGTGCTCAATGCCGCGATGACGGTGGAAGAAGTGTTCCTGGCCATCGTCGCCAATTGCCTGGCACAGGTGGGGGCGAACCAGGATGGTGTCATACAGGGCGAGGATGTTGAAAGCCTGCACCAGATGCGCGTGGGCTTGCGCCGCTTGCGCTCGGCGCTGGGCATGTTCAAATCCTTGCTGGCCTTGCCCGTAGAGTTGCAGGGCGAGCTGGACTGGCTTAGCGGCGCGCTGGGCGAGGCGCGCGACTGGGACGTGTTGGCCGGCCATACCCTGGCCCAGCTTGACGGCGACGCCGATGCAGGCTTTGGTCCTGGCGCCCTGGCGCAATTGACGCAGGCGGCCCGAGGGCAGGCACACGAAAAGCACGCCCTTGCCGCGCAGGCGGTTGCTTCGAGCCGCTACACGGCGCTGATGCTGGGTTTGCAGCGCTGGCTGCATGGGCGCGGCTGGCGCAGCAGCCGCACGCCGCGCCAGTTGCAGAGGCTCGATGCCGGTGTGCAAGGCTTTGCGCAGCGTACCTTGCGCGCCGACCAGCGCCGTTTGATGAAACGGGGCAAACGCTTGCTGCACGCTACGCCGCAACAGCGCCACCGGGTGCGCATCGCCGCCAAGAAGACGCGCTACGCCACGGAATTTTTTGCCTCGCTATTGAATAACGGCAAAGTGCTGCCCTACGTGGGGCGGCTGTCGCTACTGCAGGATGAACTGGGCGCCATGAACGACGTGCGCGTCGCTGACCGTTTATTGCAAGAATTGCCCGATGGCCAGGCGGATTTACAAGTGCACGCCGCCTTTATCCGCGGCTATCTGGCAGCCCGGGCACAGGGCGGCGATAACGAACGCCGCATGGACAAGGCCTGGCGGCGTTTTACCTCAGCGCGCCTGCCCCTCTGAGGGAGTGTCTACACCCTCAAAGGTAGGCGAAACCAGGCTAGACCAAGCGGCGGCCCAGTTGGTTTTCCAGGATGGCCAATGGCGACTTGGCCGGATTGGCCATGGCGGCCACCGGCAGCAGCCAGGTTTGCTCCATCGCATGCTGGCCGCGCAGGGCCGCATGGGAGACCAGGTCGGTGTATACCATCCAGGTCTGCCCCGGCGCGAACTCATGCGTATATTGTTCCGCATGTGCCTGGTAAGCCAGGTCAGCCTTCATGCGATCGTGTAGTTGCAGCATGTAATGATCGTACGGTGTACGCAAGGTCTTGGTCACCTTCATCCACCGCAGCAATGCTGCCGCGGCGGCACTAGGCTTGGGCGTGGTGGGCAGGAAGTGCTGTGCCACTTGGGTGAATGGCGCCCCCAGTTTCCACACACGCGGTGCGCCATGCTGGTTGATATTGCTAAACACACGCAAGATGCGTCTGCCATGCGTGGGGGAAGACGGGAAACTGTCGACATGCAGGCGCGTATCGTCCTTGCGCCAGGAGAGGGAGCGGCCAGCGATTTCGACGGGGCGGAAGCTGGTCTTGCCTTGCTGCAGTTGCGATGCGTAAGTGGGCAATAGATTCGATAGCAAGGTGCGCGTTTGCGTGGCGTAACGTTCCATCATGGCTGCCAGCAATGTAGCGTCATGGCTGGCACCGTGGCCGCGTACGCCGCGGGTGGCGTCCCAGCTGATGCTCTTGGCCTTGCCAGCCATGGCATTCATTTCGCCCAGCAAGCTCGTTTCTTGTTGCACATCAAAGTTAAGTCGAGGAAGCAGCAGGACATGCCCGTCCTCCAGCGCCTGCAGTGCCGCGCTTTGTTGTGCTGCAGAGCAACTGTCATCCCAGTGTGCTAGCGCTAATTCGGTTAAGTTGACCATTGGACACAACTCCTTGTTGGAATTGGGACAGACAATATAGCGTGAACCATATGCACAGTGATTGTTTTACGTTGTGTTACTTTCTATTACATCAAGCCGAGCGTTTAGAGCTTGCTATTTAGGCATCCTGAGCTGGCGCATTCGCGGACGCGGTCTTGCAGGAATTGCGAGCGCGTGATAGTGGTCCTGGTGGCGCAATCGAGGTTCACATAGAAACCGTCTGCATCGCTCTTCGAGCAGCTTTGGTTGCGTGCATTGATCCAGGATAATTGACCGGACTTTAATGCTTGCTTGCCAGCATTGTCGAGCTTGGCGCTGAGCTTTTTGTAGTTCTCGTTGAGCTCTTTATCAGCTTCCTGGTATACCTTGTTCAGGCAATACAGGCCGTCGAAATCGTTCTTGGGTCTATCGCATGCAGAATTTGCCAGGGCCGCGCCGGAAGAAAAGACGAGCAGGGCGAGGATGAGTTTTTTCATTTCTCTTGGTGTTTAGAATAGAGGTGGCAATGCACGAAGTGTGAGCATATCAGCACGATTCTTGCCATCCTATCGCATTCTGTGGCTTGACCCCCGTTCAATTGGTATTGTTGTAGTCCGTAATTTTTGAAGCAAAAAAAAGCTGATGCCCAAGAGCATCAGCTTTTTCATGGAAGGCGCGTCCGGCAATGGCTGCGCCTGACTGTTTTACGTTGACAGGAATCCGCTTACGCGAAGTTCTTGGCAACGAATTCCCAGTTGACCAGGCCCCAGAACGTTTCCACGTACTTGGCGCGCAGGTTGCGGTAGTCGATATAGTAAGCGTGTTCCCACACGTCGCAGGTCAGCAGTGGCTTGTCGCCGGTGGTCAGCGGGCAGCCAGCGTTCGAGGTGTTGACGATGTCAACCGAGCCGTCGGCCTTTTGCACCAGCCAGGTCCAGCCGGAACCGAAGTTACCGACGCAAGACTTGGTGAATTCTTCCTTGAATTTCTCGAACGACGACCATTTTGCGTTGATCGCGTCAGCCACGGCGCCGGTAGGTGCGCCGCCGCCTGCTGGCTTCAAGCCATTCCAGTAGAAGGTGTGGTTCCATACCTGGGCTGCGTTGTTGAAGATGCCGCCCGACGATTTCTTGATGATCTCTTCCAGCGACAGTTCTTCGAACTCGGTACCCTTGATCAGGTTATTCAGGTTCGTCACATAGGCCTGGTGATGCTTGGCGTAGTGGTATTCCAGGGTTTCCTTGGAGATGTGTGGCGCCAGGGCGTCCATTGCGTATGGCAGTGGTGGCAGGGTATGTTCCATGTGATGTCCTTTTATGTGAATGATCGTGACAATCTGGCCGTCGGCCAGATTGTCGAGTCAAGTATTCTTGCTGAACGAGCCATGATTGTAAAGCGGATGGCTGAATGCTGCTTCCGCGCGCTGTTTTACGCGCGGCAATTATTGCCAGCGGAGTTGCCAGCGGACTCAGTCCAGCGTGGCTTGCACACTGGCAATACCGATTTGCGCGCTGCCTTCGGCCAGGCGCACATCGAGGTTTTGCCTGGCTTTTAATTGTGCGGGCGAACGCACGATCACGCCTTTTTCATCGCGCACGATGGCGTAACCGCGTTCCAGGGTGCGTTGCGGGTTCAGCAGTTCCAGCTGCGCCGCCAGCGCGCCCAGGCTGTGGCGCCGCTGGAGCAGGCCCTGTGTGATCGCCGCGTCGCTGCGGCGCTGCGTTTCGTGCAGGCGCGCGCGCAGCAGGCTCACGTCAGGGCGCTGCGCCGCCCAGCGGTCGCGCACGCGTTCCAGCGCATGGCGCGACTGGTTCAGGGGCGCGCGCGTGGCGTGCGTCATGGCGGTCGACAGGGCTAGCAGTTTCAAGCGTTGCTGGCCGATCTGTGCTGCCGGGTTGAGCAGGCGGCGGCTGTGGCGGTCCAGCGTCTGCGCCGCATCGTCCAGGCTGCGGCGCATGGCGCGGCGCAGGTCAGCCGCATCGGCGCGCAGGGAATTGAGCCAGTCGGCGCGCGGCGTGACGGCCAGTTCGGCCGCCGCCGTCGGCGTGGCGGCGCGCAAATCGGCGGCGAAATCGGCGATGGTGAAATCCGTTTCGTGGCCCACGCCACTGATCACCGGCATGGAACACTCGGCAATCGCATGCGCCACCTCTTCATCGTTGAACGACCACAGGTCTTCGATGCTGCCGCCACCACGGCAGACCAGCAGCACGTCGCACTCGGCCCGCTGCGAGGCGGTGCGGATCGCCTGGGCAATCTTTTCCGGCGCCTGCTGGCCCTGCACGGGAGTCGGGTACAAGATGATGTTCACATGCGGCGCGCGGCGCTGCAAGGCGGTCAATACGTCGCGCAAGGCTGCCGCCTGCGGGCTGGTGACAATGCCGATCGTGCGCGCGAACAGGGGAATGGCGCGCTTGCGCTCGGGGTCGAACAGTCCCTGCGCGGCCAGCTTTTCCTTCAGGCGCAAGAATGCTTCATACAGGGCGCCCACGCCGGCGCGGCGGATGGCTTCCACATTGATCTGGTAATCACCGCGCGCGCCATACAGGGTGACCAGCGCGCGCACTTCGACCTTGTCGCCTTCGCGCGGCGTGAAGCCGGCAAATTGCGCGCGGCCGCGGAACATCACGGCGCGCACCTGGGCTGCATCATCCTTCAGGGTGAAATACCAGTGGCCAGAACTGGCGCGCGTAAAGTTGGAAATCTCGCCCGCGATCCAGGTCAGGGGAAACGAGCGCTCGAGCAGGCGCGCCACGGCCTGGTTCAGTGCGCTGACGGTCAGCACGGGCGGGGCGGCATAGCCGCTATCAGTCGGGTTATCTATCATTATCGGCGGTCATTCTGGCGTGGGAAGGCAGCAACTGTCCACATATTTTCAGCGAGGTCATGCTTATGTCATATATCGTGCAAAACAACAAGTTCTATTTCTAAGTAATTGATTTTATGATGAATTCATTGTTGCCTGATTTGCGTGCAGCAAGAAAAAATCCTTTAGGATCAAGCACATCAGTCATGCGGCCCTCACTTACGCACAAAGTTATCCACAGAAAGTGTGCGGAACTTTGTGTGCTCGATAGACAGGCCCGGCCTGGGCCTGAAACCGCCAGGAAAATGCCTTGCTGTATTTTTGCGCAATAAAATAAAATCATTGTAAATCAAGGGTTTAGTATGTCATGCATGGCCTTGCGCACAATCTTATCCACAAAAAATGTGCAGAACTTGTGCGCCGACGATATTTTATCCATCGGGCGCATCTGTTGAGCGCCTCCGATTGTTGTGCCTTTTTTTTATGCAATATATTAATGCTGATATAAATCAATGACTTGTGATTATTTCTTGGTATTGCACACAATCTTATCCACAGAATATGTGCAAAACTGGCTAAATCGTTTCAGTGGTAGCGCTGGTTTGCACCGTGTTTTCCTGCTTCTTGCTCGATCCCATATCTGCCTTATTTTTAATCAATATAAAAAAATCGTTTAAAATCAAGGCTGTTGTATCGAGTCGGGCGGCTTGCTCACAATCTTATCCACATTTTATGTGTGGAACTGGCGTGGCAGTGGAAAAGTACTCCGAAGCCTGCTGATTGCCCCCTGTTTTCTGTGCCATACGGGCCATTATGGTCCTTTGCCCTATTTTTATGCAGTCGAATAAAAACGATATAAATCAATGTACTTAGCGTGTATTCGTATGCTTGCGCACAATCTTGTCCACAGATTATGTGCAGAACTTGGCCTACGCACATCGCCGCTTTTGAATAAAGTCTGCCACTTTTTTAAACAATGAAAACAAGTCCTTTATAATCAATGGCTTACTTTCATTCAACAGCCTTGCACACAATCTTGTCCACAGTAAATGTGCAGAACTTTTGAATTCTTGTCTTTACAACATTGACTAATGGCGCTCAGCTGCTATGCCTGTATTTTGCGCAGCACTATAATTGATAATGAAATCAATGACTTATTGTTTATGCTTGCCGCTTGCGCACAATCTTATCCACACAATATGTGCAAAACCGCTGGCAAAGAAGCGCCTGCACACAAGCACTTGCCGCAAGCGCCACTTGCCGCCGGCGCTGCAACGCGCTACATTGCGCCATTCTGCCGCTGGCCATGTGAATATGGCCGGTGGGTACAATAGGGGCTGCCGTGCTTGACCAGTATCATGGACATCGATAGACACGGCGCCTTGCCCAACAAAACCAGGAGTTTCTTTTGCTCGCTATATTCCAAGCCGCCGGCTGGCCCATCTGGCTGTTGTTGATCGCTTCCATCGTGGCCCTGGCCCTGATCATCGAACGCCTGCTGTATTTACGGCGCAGCAAAATCTTGCCGCGCAAATTGTTCGATGAAGTGGTGCAGGTGTATCGCGGCGGCAAGATCACGCCCGATACCATCAGCAAGCTGGAAGACAATTCACCGCTGGGCGTGGTGCTGGCCGCCGCGCTGCGCAACGTCAACGCGCCGCGCGAAGTGATGAAGGAATCGATCGAAGAAGCGGGCAGCGGCGTGGCGCATGTGCTGGAACGTTTTTTGACTACCCTTGGTACGATCGCCACCCTGGCGCCGCTGATGGGCCTGTTTGGCACGGTGGTCGGCATGATTGAAATCTTCGGTTCGCAAAACGCCAGCGGTTCGAATCCGGCCCAACTGGCGCACGGCATTTCGGTGGCCCTGTATAACACAGGTTTTGGCCTGGCCATCGCCATGCCGACCCTGGTGTTTTACCGCCATTTCCGCGCCCTGGTCGATAGCTTCGTGATCGACATGGAGCAGCAAGCCGTCAAATTCGTCGATATCGTCCACAGTGGCCGCCAATGAACTTCCGCAAAGGCAAGGGGCGTGAAGACCCCGAAATCAACCTGATCCCGTTTATCGACGTGTTGCTGGTGATCCTGATCTTTTTGATGGTCAGCACTACCTACAGCAAATTCACGGAACTGCAGATCACCTTGCCCACGGCCGACGCCGAGCAAGCCAAGGAGCAGCCGCAGCAGATCGATGTGACGGTGGACGCCAAGGGCAATTACACGGTCAACCGCCAGCCGGTGTCCTTCCGCGACGTGGCCGGCCTGGCCGGCGCCCTGCAGGAAGCGGCCAAGGCTGCCAATGGCGGCAAGCCGCCCGCGCAGACACCGGTGGTGGTGGTCAACGCCGACCAGTTCGCCATGCACCAGATGGTGATACACGTGATGGAAGCGGCGCGTCTGGCCGGCTATGAAAAGCTGACGTTTGCGGCGCAGGCCAGCAGCAAGTAAGTTCCTCTTCAACCCCGCTGCCTTCAGGTGTGGCGGGGTTTCATTTTTAGTCGATACCGATGTCCCAACACTCCCCCCAGCTTGAATCCACCCTCACCCGCGCCTGGCTCAAACGCGGGCCGCTGGCCTGTGCGCTGTGGCCCGTATCGCTGCTGTTTGGTGGCTTGAGCAGCCTGCGGCGCGGCCTGTACCGCGCGGGTATATTGAAGTCGGCGCGCCTGCCCGTGCGCGTGGTGGTGGTCGGCAATATCTTTATCGGCGGCACCGGCAAGACGCCGTTGACGATCTGGCTGGTGCAAGCCTTGCGCGCGGCCGGCATGCGTCCGGGCGTGATCTCGCGTGGCCACGGCAGCGTGGACAGGCTGCCGCGCCCCGTTACGGCCGCATCGACGCCGCAGCAGGTGGGCGACGAACCCTTGCTGATCTTCCAGCGCGGCGCTTGTCCCGTGATGGTAGGGCGCGACCGGGCGGCGGCGGGCAGGGCGCTGCTGGCTAGCCATCCTGAAGTCGATGTGCTGGTGACGGACGACGGCTTGCAGCACTATGCCTTGCAGCGCGATGTGGAAATCGTGCTGTTCGATGGCCGCGGCGTGGGCAATGGCTGGCTGCTGCCGGCCGGCCCCTTGCGCGAGCCGCCGCGCCGCCGCCGCGACGTGACGGTGATCAATACGCCGCATCTGGAATCTGCTTTGGCGGCCACGGTGGCGCCCCAGGGCGGGCTGGTGGTGCCCATGCAACTGGCCGGCAGCGTGGCCGAACGCCTGGCAGACCGTACTGAGCGCAAACCGCTGGCCGAGCTGGCAAACGCTGGCCAGCGCATCGTGGCGGCGGCCGGCATCGGCAATCCGCAGCGTTTTTTTACCATGCTGCGCCAGGCCGGTTTGAGCTTTGCCGAACTGCCTTTGCCCGACCATCACGATTTCCTCGATCAGCCATTTGCCGGACTCGATGCCGAGCTGATATTGATCACGGAGAAGGATGCAGTAAAATGTGCGCAAATTGAATATCTCAAAGACGACCCGAGACTGTGGGTCGTCCCGGTCAGTGCGCATATTGATAACGCGCTGGCACAACAAATTGTGGAGAAATGTCGTGGACGCTCGACTGCTTGATATTTTGGTATGCCCTGTTTGCAAGGGCCAGCTTGAACACGATAAGAAGGCGCAGGAATTGATTTGCCGCGCCGACCGCCTCGCTTACCCTATCCGTGACGGTATCCCCATCATGTGGGCCGACGAAGCGCGCACCCTGCAAGACGCAGTGGAATAAGCGATGTCGTTTATCGTCATCATCCCGGCACGCCTGGCATCCACGCGCCTGCCCAACAAGCCGCTGGCCGACCTGGGCGGCAAACCGATGGTGGTGCGCGTGGCCGAGCAGGCTGCCCTGTCGGGTGCTTCGCGCATCATCGTCGCCACCGACCATGAAGACATCCGCGCCGCCTGCGCCGCGCATGGCGTGGAAGTGTGTATGACGCGCGCCGACCATCCATCGGGCACGGACCGCATCGCCGAAGTGGCGCGCACCCTGGACCTGGCCGATGACGCCGTGGTGGTCAACCTGCAAGGTGACGAGCCGCTGATCGATCCATCGCTGCTGGCTGCCTGCGCCGCGCAGATCGGCGTGCACGTGCCGATGGCCACTTGCGCCCATCCGCTGCACGAGGCGGCCGACGCCTTCAACCCGAATGTAGTCAAGGTAGTGCTGGACAAGGCTGGCCGCGCGCTGTACTTCTCGCGTGCAGCCATCCCCTGGCACCGCGACGGCTTTGCGCAAGCGAAAGACAGCCTGCCTGCCGGCTATGTGCCGCTGCGCCATATCGGCTTGTATGCGTATAGCAATGCGTTTTTGCAAGCTTACCCCGGCCTGTCCGTCTCGCCGCTGGAGAGCATCGAGGCGCTGGAACAGCTGCGCGTGCTGTGGCATGGCTATGCCATCGCCGTGCATGTGACCGAGTCAGCCCCGGCCGCCGGCGTGGATACGCCGGAAGATTTAGCCAGAGTACAAGCGCACTATCGCCACGCTACTTGAGCCGTGAGTGCGTCAGGCAAAGACTATGTGTGCCTGCAACAAAAACCACAATTCGAAACGCCCAAGGCGATAAAAGCTGGCTTCGATCAATCTGCTCATAGCAAATTGATAGCAAACTGGCGTTCCGGTGAATTTTTGTGGTAAGTTTCGTAGGGAAAGATAGTCATTGCAACACCATCTAAAAATAATTACATAGATCCCATCCAAAATCTGCTTTTTAGGAAACTTCATGCGTTTGATACTGTTAGGAGCACCCGGTGCCGGTAAGGGCACCCAGGCTAATTTCATTAAAGAAAAATACAATATCCCCCAAATCTCCACGGGCGACATGCTGCGCGCGGCGATCAAGGAAGGTACCGAACTGGGCCTGGCTGCGAAAAAAGTCATGGACCTGGGCGGCCTGGTGTCGGATGACATCATGATCGGCCTGGTCAAGAACCGCCTGCAAGACGCCGATTGTGCCAATGGCTACCTGTTCGACGGCTTCCCGCGCACCATCGCGCAAGCGGACGCCATGAAAGACGCCGGCATCAATGTCGACTACGTGCTGGAAATCGACGTGCCTGACGCCTCGATCATCGAGCGCATGGATGGCCGCCGCAGCCACCCGGGTTCGGGCCGCGTGTACCACACCAAATTCAATCCACCCAAAGTCGACGGCATCGACGACGTCACCGGCGAACCGCTGATCCAGCGCGACGACGACAAGGCGGAAACGGTCAAGAAACGCCTGGATGTGTACCACAACCAGACCAAGGTCTTGCTCGATTACTACAACAACTGGGCCCAGTCCGGCCTGCCAGGCGCGCCGAAATACCGCCGCATCGCCGGCGTCGGTCCGGTAGAACAAATTCGCGACAGCGCATTTGCCGCCCTGGCGCAATAAATCACTTAAAAGCGGACCCCAGTGTCCGCTTTTTTTGCGCCTGATTTTCACAGGCCCTGTCATTTCTTTTTCGTAGTTGAAGTTTTTTGCAGTGCGTGTTTTCCTGGTTGCGCATGCCGGTCCTGTGTCGGTGTGGTCTGCAGCCTTTGGCAATGACGTCGATAAAAACAGAAGGAGACGATATGGCAGCCAGTCTGTGGTTTGCGGTAGCCTGCGGCGTGGTCGCAGTGATCTATGGTTTGGTGTCGCGCAGCTGGATCTTGCGACAGGATCCCGGCAATGCGCGCATGCAGGAAATCGCGCTGGCCATCCAGCAGGGCGCGGCCGCCTATCTGGCGCGCCAGTACCGCACCATCGCCATCGTCGGCGTGGTGCTCTTGATCGTCATCTACGCCTTGCTCGGCTTGCACACGGCGCTGGGTTTTTTGATTGGCGCCGTACTGTCGGGCGCCTGCGGCTTTATCGGCATGAATGTCTCGGTGCGGGCCAATGTGCGCACGGCGCAGGCGGCCACCCTGGGCATCAACCAGGCGCTCAACGTGGCCTTCAAGGGCGGGGCGATTACCGGCATGCTGGTGGTCGGCCTGGGTTTGCTGGGCGTGACCCTGTTTTACTGGCTGCTGGTGACGACGGGAGCGCCGGGCCTGACCCAGCATGATCTGATCAAGCCGCTGATCGGCCTGGCCTTTGGCGCCTCGCTCATTTCCATCTTCGCCCGGCTCGGCGGCGGCATCTTCACCAAGGGCGCCGACGTGGGGGCCGATCTGGTGGGCAAGGTCGAGGCGGGCATTCCCGAAGACGATCCGCGCAACCCGGCCGTCATCGCCGATAACGTGGGCGACAATGTGGGCGACTGCGCGGGCATGGCGGCCGACCTGTTTGAAACCTATGTCGTGACCCTGATCGCCACCATGCTGCTGGGCGCCTTGCTGCTGGCCGACGCGACTACCGCCGCCATCATTTATCCGCTGCTGCTAGGGGCGGTATCGATTATCGCCTCCATCGTCGGCTGCTCGATGGTGAAAACCAAGCCGGGCGCGAAAATCATGTCGGCCCTGTACACGGGGCTGTGGTGGGCAGCTGGCCTGTCACTGATCGGCTTTGCCATCGTCACCTGGCTGCTGTGGCCAGACGACACCATGCGCTACAAGATGATGGGTTCCACCGTGGTCGGCATCGTGCTCACAGGCTTGATGGTGTATATCACCGAATACTACACGGGCACCGACTTCAAGCCCGTGCGCCATATTGCCGAAGCATCGACCACCGGCCACGGCACCAATATCATCGCCGGCCTGGGCGTATCGATGAAGTCTACCGCCTATCCGGTGCTGGCCGTCTGCGTGGCGATCCTGGTGTCGTATCAATTGGCTGGACTGTACGGCATCGCGATAGCTGCCACTTCCATGCTGTCGATGGCTGGCATTATCGTGGCGCTGGACGCTTACGGCCCGATCACCGATAACGCGGGCGGCATCGCCGAGATGTCGGGCTTGCCGGACTCCGTGCGGGCGATTACCGATCCTTTGGACGCTGTCGGCAATACCACCAAGGCCGTGACCAAGGGCTACGCCATCGGTTCGGCCGGCCTGGCCGCGCTGGTGCTGTTTGCCGACTACACGCATGCGCTCGAATCGGTGGGCCAGCACATCACCTTTGATTTGTCGAACCCGATGGTGATCGTCGGCCTGTTCATCGGCGGCCTGATACCGTATCTGTTCGGCGCCATGGCGATGGAAGCGGTGGGCCGGGCGGCCGGCGCCGTGGTGGTGGAAGTGCGGCGCCAGTTCCGCGATATCAAGGGCATCATGGAAGGCACGGCCAAGCCCGAATATGACAAGGCGGTCGACATGCTGACGGCGTCGGCCATCCGCGAAATGATCGTTCCCTCCTTGCTGCCAGTAGTCGTGCCCATCGTGGTCGGCATGCTGCTGGGGCCAGCGGCCTTGGGCGGCTTGCTGATGGGCACCATCGTCACGGGCTTGTTCGTCGCCATTTCCATGACCACCGGCGGCGGCGCCTGGGACAATGCCAAGAAATACATCGAAGATGGCCATTTCGGCGGCAAGGGTTCCGAAGCGCACAAGGCGGCCGTCACGGGCGACACAGTGGGCGACCCCTACAAGGATACGGCCGGCCCGGCCGTCAATCCGCTGATCAAGATCATCAACATCGTGGCGCTGCTGCTGGTGCCGCTGCTGCCCGCCACGGGCTGGCTGGCGGTCGCCACGCCAGCACCCGTGCATGCGACGGTGCCGCCCATTCTGACACCGGCCACGCCACCGGCGCCACAAGCGCCGGCGCCGATCACGCCGCCCCAGTAATTGGGCTGCAGCCAGATGCCCCGCAAACGGGGCATTTTTTATGCTGCTGAGAGTGCTATCTATATGCCTTGCGTATAAAAGGTGAGCAATTGTTACGGTTCCTTTCATATATGGACTTGTCTGCCAATAATGAATCATGCCTGTAGACCGGGCTGACCAAGGCAGGAGAAATCATGAACACGCAACTGAGTAATATCAAACGGCGTAGCGCGCTGGCGCTACTGGTTCTGGCTTGCGCCGCCTTGGCGGGCACTGCGGCTGCCGCGCCTGGCGGCCATGGCGGCGGTTTCCACGGTGGTGGCTTTCACGGCGGTGGTTTTCATGGTGGCTACCATGGGGGGTATCACGGCGGCGGTTATTACCATGGCGGTGGCCATGTGGGCGTCGGCGTCTGGCTCGGTGCGCCATGGGGTTATGGCTATGGGCCAGGTTGGTATGGCGACCCCTGGTACAACTACCCCTACACCGGCACGATCGTCGTGCAGCAACAACCGCCCGTGTATGTGGAGCAGGGCGGTACGCAAGCCGCCCCCGCTTCTTACTACTGCGACAATCCGCAAGGCTATTATCCTGACGTGAAAAGCTGCAGCGTGCCCTGGCGGCAAGTCGCCCCCACAAGCGCAGCACCCGGCAGCGTATCGCCCTGATACACCGTCTTCTGGCGCCGGCTTAGAAGCGTGACGTCAAACCGACAAACATGCGCCGGCCGGGTACGTAGTACTCGACCAGGCCATCGTTTGCCGGGCCTTTCTTGAACAGGTTTTCCAGGCCGCCGCGCAAGGTCCAGTTTGGTGTGACCTTGTACGACACCACCGTATCGACGATGGTATAAGCCTTGTTGGGTGGACGTCGCGTGGACGTGCGCGCGTCGGCGTCGAGTTCCTTGCCCGTGTACTGGGCCGATACTTCAGCAAACAATTGATCCGTGGCTTGCCATCCCAGCGCCGAGTACAGCGAGACTTTCGGCGTGGCCAGCAGGTTGGTGCCCAGGGTCAGGTTTTTCGCTTCCGCCATATAGGTCAGGTTGTTGCGCCAGTTCAGGTGCTTGCTCAAAGGAATGGTCAAGGTACCTTCGAGACCGCTGGTGCGCGCTTTCTGGATATTGGTCATGCGCGTCCACCATTTTTTCTGGTAAAAGCCCAGCGGCGCATAATCGATCTTGTTCTTGAAATCCGTATTGAAATAGGTCAAGCCTGCATCCCAGCCATTTTTTTCATAGGCAATCCCGATTTCAGCCGCCGTGCTGGTTTCCGGTTTCAAGTCGGGATTACCCGCCATAAAGCACTCGCCGCGGATATAGCCGAGCGGGTACAGACTGGTGCAGCCACGGCCACCCGAGTTGGTGGCGGACGCTGGCGAGTTTTCCTTCAGGCTCGGTGCGCGGAAGCCTTGCGAGATACCGCCCTTGACCGTCCATTCCGGCGCCGGGTGGTACACCAGGTATAAACGCGGGCTGTGGTGATTGCCGAACTTGCCATGGTGGTCCAGGCGCCAGCCGATGGTGGCCGTCAGGTTTTCGCGCAGGAACAGCTGGTCTTCCGCGAACAGGGCCGAGGTGGTGCCCGACAAGGTGGCGCCGCTGACGGGGGTGCCCAGGTAATCAGTCGGCACCGTGCCGATGATGTCGGTATTGGTCAGCTCTTCATGTTTCCATTGTGCACCCATCACCAGCAATTGCTCGACGCCCCAGCCCAGGCGTTTTTCCAGGGTCGCATCCAGTGTATTGTCCTTGGACTTGGCGACCGTACCCGGGTACTGGTTGTCGTAATCGTTGTGGTACAGGTTGATACGCGTCTTGCCAAAATCCCAGCGGCCTTCATAGCCGATGGCGGCGCTCTTGCGTATCAGCTTGCTGGCGCCCCAGGCGCCAAACAGCGGATAACCGTCGGCATCCTGGGTCGAGGAATCGCTCGCTTCCTGGCGGCCGTAGCTGGCGTCCAGCGATAGGCTGTGCTTGCTATTCAGCGCCCAGTTCAATTGCCCCGTGATGCTTTGATTGCGCTCGCCGCCGATGCCGCCCGCCTTGCCGATGATTTTCTCATCGGGATTCTGGCGCGATTGCGCCACGCCGATGCGCATGCCGACCGCTTCCGACAAAGGGCCGGCCAGATTCAGGCTCAGCTGGTGCGCCGTGCCGCGGCCGCTGTCTTGCGGTTGCGTGTAATTGGCCGTGGCCGAGCCATTCCATTTGCCGGGCACCTTGCGCGTGATGATATTGATCACGCCACCCATGGCGTCCGAGCCATACAGCGAAGACATGGGGCCGCGCACCACTTCGATGCGTTCGATCATGTCCGGCGAAATCCAGTTCAAGTCCTGGCGGCCCAGGTCCGGGCGGTAAGAAGTGTCGGCCGAACTGCCGACGCGTTTGCCATCGACCAGGATCAAGGTGTATTTGTCGGGCAAGCCGCGCAGCTTGATCTTTGACTCATCGCCAACCGGGCTGGTGCCGCCCGTCACTCCGGGGATGCGGCGCAGCAAGGTGTTCAAGTCATATACGGGCTGGCGCTCGATTTCATCGCGCGTGATGACGCTGATGCTGGCCGGCGCATCCTTGATGTCGATGGCCGTGCCGGAAGCGGTCACAACCACCGTGCTCATGGTGGGATCGGTATTGACTGGATTAGCTTCGGCCCAGGCCTGGCTGACGGCCAGCGACAGCAAACAGGGCAGGAGGACGGCGGCGCGGTGCAAGGAAGAGGTGTGGCGTGCGGCAAAAGCGGAACTGCGGCTGGTCATAGTGGGCTTCCCGAAAGGTGGTGATGTCCTGGCTGCCTTCCGGGTGGCTGGGGATATAGATGTTGTGATGTAATGCGCTTGCATCAAATGAGAATAAGAATCGTTCTTATTGTAATGCTATCCTGGCAATAAAGAAAGCGTAGTCTGAAAATAAAACACCGTTACCACTTGCTTTGCTGAGTGGAAGTCCTGCGTCTTGCCCTGAAACGTGAGAAATTGTTACCGGCACTTGGTACTGGCGTCGCTTGTGCCAATAATGAAAGCAGACGTCTTATGGAGCCGCCATGAACCTTGCCTTGCCCCGTTTTTCCCTGTCCGCTTTGGCCATGCTGATGTTGTGTGCGGCTGTTGCTGGCGGCCGTGCTGTGGCGCAGGAGCAGCCGGCGGCCGAACCCGATGCAGTGCCGGCGCAAGAGTTGCCCGTCTGCCGGCTCGATCCGCATGACAGCAACAAGCTGGCCGTCGAGCCATGCCGGCCAGCGCCGCCCGTCGGCACGCGCCGCGCGGTGGCGCAAGTGATCGGCCGTATGCCTGCCACGCAGATGGCGCCGCCTGTGGTGCACTTTCAAACCATGCCACCGGGCTCAAGCGCTGTCGTTTCCAGGCCATTGGTGCCAGCTGGCGCCTGCGATGTGGGCGGTTGCCGTGACGCCGCTGGCGCGCGCTACAACGGTGCGGGCAATAGCACGCTCGATGCCAATGGTCACATCTGCCAAAGGAATGGTGCTTTCATTCAATGCTTCTGAGGTAAAATTGTCGTCGATATGACGTTTACGTAAACGTCAAATATGATGCCGATAACAGGCTATCACTACATCAGGAGACGACATTGCAAATTCAAGATCAGGTATTCATTATCACGGGCGGTGCTTCGGGTTTGGGCGCGGCGACGGCGCGCATGCTGGCGGGCGCGGGCGGCAAGGTCGTGCTGGCCGACGTGCAGGTCGAGGCGGGCCAGGCGCTGGCCACTGAACTGGGCGGTGTCTTCGTCAAGTGCGACGTCACCTCGGAAGAAGATGGCAAGGCCGTGGTGGCTGCCGCCGTGGGCTTGGGCACCTTGCGTGGCCTGGTCAATTGCGCCGGTGTCGCGCCAGCCGTGAAAACCGTGGGCAAGGATGGCCCGCACCCATTGGAGTTGTTCCAGCGCGTGGTCAACATCAACCTGGTCGGCACCTTCAATATGTGCCGCCTGGCGGCAGACGCCATGGGCAAGACGGACGCCACGGCCGAAGGCGAGCGCGGCATCATCGTCAATACGGCATCGGTCGCCGCCTTCGATGGCCAGATCGGCCAGGCCGCGTATGCCTCGTCGAAGGCCGCCGTGGCCGGCCTGACCCTGCCGATGGCGCGCGACTTGTCGCGCAGCGGCATCCGCGTGATGACGGTGGCGCCCGGCATTTTTGAAACCCCGATGTTGCTGGGCATGCCGGCCGAAGTGCAAGATGCCTTGGGCAAGATGGTGCCGTTCCCTTCACGCCTGGGCAAGCCGGGCGAGTACGCGCAACTGGTGAAAGCCATCGTGGAAAACGTGATGCTCAATGGCGAAACCATCCGCCTTGACGGCGCGATCCGCATGCAGCCTAAGTAAAAGCGCCGGAGAAACGTCCAGGACGTTGTTGCAGGGCCTCGCTGTAATATTCGTACTGTCTTCGACCCTGCGCTTGGTCCTGAACATTTCCCGGCACTTTGAGGCTACTGCAGGCATTAGTTGATTTAAGGTAGGATACCTCTGTATCTGGCGCACAGCCGTGGTCGGCTGTGCGCTTTTTTTATCGGAGAATCCATGATCAGAATGAAGTCGCTGGCGTTGAGCCTGAGCTTGCTGGGCGCGCTGGCTGCCAGCCCCGCCTTTGCCGAAGTCCCCCAGAAAGCGCCGGAAATCGCCACCGCCTATGTGGAAAAGGCCGGCTGGCCGGCGCAGAAATTCATGGTCGCCGCCGCCAATCCGCTGGCGGCCGATGCCGGTTACCAGATGCTTAAAAAAGGCGGCAGCGCGATCGACGCGGCGATTGCCACGCAACTGGTGCTGACCCTGGTCGAGCCGCAATCGTCGGGTATCGGCGGCGGCTCCTTCATGTTGTATTCGACCAACAAAGGCGTGCAGGCGTTCGACGGGCGCGAAACCGCCCCGGCCGCCGCCGATGAACATTTGTTCCAGCATCCGGACGGCACACCGCTGTCGCGCAACGCCGCCATCATCGGCGGGCGTTCGGTCGGCGCTCCTGGCGTGCTGCGCATGCTGGAACTGGCGCACAAGGAACACGGCAAACTGGCCTGGGCGACGTTGTTCGCACCCGCGATCAAGCTGGCGCAAAACGGTTTTCCCGTTTCCCAGCGCTTGAATGGCTTGCTGGCCTGGGACCAGGCCCTGAAGCGCGACCCGGTCGCCGCCGCGTATTTCTATGACAAGGATGGCAAGGCCTGGCCGGTCGGCCATCTCCTGAAAAATCCGGAACTGGCGCGTACTCTGCGCGAAATCGCCCGTGGCGGCGCCGACGTTTTTTACAAGGGCCGCATCGCGCGCGATATCGCCGCCAAGGTCGCCGCCCATCCGACCAATCCCGGCAAGCTGACGGCGGCAGACATCGCCGGCTACCAGGCCAAGGAGCGCGATCCGGTCTGCAGCGACTACAAGGCCTGGACTGTGTGCGGCATGCCGCCACCGTCGTCGGGCGGCATTGCGATTGCGCAAATGCTGGGCATCCTGGAAGTCAAGGACATCAGCCCGTATCCACCGGTCGATGGCGTGCTCGATGCCAAAGCCATCCATCTGTTCTCGGAAGCAGGGCGCCTGGCGTATGCGGACCGCGACCGCTATGTAGCCGACACGGATTTCATCCCGCTGCCGGGCAAGGGCGTCTCGGCCATGCTCGACAAGACCTATCTGGCCCAGCGCGCTTCGCTGATCGGCGACAAGTCGATGGGCAAGGCCTTGCCGGGCACGCCGCCCGGCATGCAGGTGGCATGGGGCCTGGACAATGCGCTGCAGCGTCCATCGACGTCGCACCTGGTGGCGGTCGACCAGTTCGGCGGCGGCCTGTCGATGACCACCAGCGTGGAAGACGCCTTCGGTTCGCGCCAGATGGTCGACGGCTTCCTGCTCAATAACCAGCTGACCGACTTTTCGTTCGACTCGCAAAATGCCGACGGCCCGATCGCTAACCGGGTACAGGGCGGCAAGCGCCCGCGCAGCGCCATGTCGCCGACCCTGGTGTTTGAAAAGGGCACGCACAAGCTGGTGCTGGCTACCGGGTCGCCGGGCGGCTCGTCCATCATCAATTACGTCGCCAAGGTGCTGGTCGGCACCATGGACTGGGGCTTGAACGTGCAGCAGGCGATCAGCCTGCCTAACTTTGGCAGCCGCAACGGTCCGACTGAACTGGAAACGGGCCGCGCGCCGGAAGCCCAGATCGCTGCTTTGAGAGCCATGGGCCACGACGTGCGCGTGATCGAGCAAAACTCCGGTTTGCAAGGCATCATGCGCCTGAACGCGCATGGCCATGACTTCTGGTTTGGCGGCGCCGATCCCAGGCGTGAAGGCATGGTGCGGGGAGATTAAACTTTTCCACAAAGCATCAAGACCCATGCTAATCTGCCGGCATGGGAATGGAAAATAAAACCGGCTTGATACTGACGGGGGGCGGCGCCCGCGCTGCCTACCAGGTGGGGGTGCTGCAGGCGATTTCGGCGATCTTGTGGGAAGCGGGCTGGCCGCCGGCGCGCAACCCTTTCGATATCATTTGCGGCACTTCGGCCGGCGCCATCAACGCCACGGCGCTCGCCTGCCGGGCCGACAATTTCGGCGAAGGCGTGCAAAAACTGCTCGACGTCTGGCAGCATATCGAGGTCGAGCAAGTCTACCGCGCCGACTCGCTGGGCGTGCTGCGCTCGGGCGCGCGCTGGCTGTCGCTGCTGTCGTTTGGCTGGCTGCTGCGCAAGTGGCATGCCGCGCCGCCCAATTCCCTGCTCGACAATACCCCGCTGGTCAGCCTGCTGCACCGCATGCTGGACTTGCCGCGCCTGGATGCGGCCCTGGCCGACGGCTTGCTGCATGCACTGGCTGTGACCGCCTCGTCGTATTCGGGCAGCCGCCACATGACGTTTTACCAGACGGCCGCAGAGATTGCGCCGTGGGTGCGCACCCAGCGGCTGGCGCTGCAAGACCAGATCGGCGTCGAACATTTGCTGGCGTCGGCCGCGATTCCCTTCATCTTTCCGGCCGTGCCCCTGTATATCGGCGGCCAGCGCGAATACTGTGGCGATGGCTCGATGCGCCAGCTGGCGCCGATTTCCCCGGCGATCCACCTGGGCGCCAACAAGGTGCTGGTGGTGGGCGCGGGACGCATGACGGAGCCGGCACCCGGCCCAGGCGATGCGGCGCGCTACCCCAGCCTGGCGCAAATCGCCGGCCATGCGCTGTCGTCGATCTTCCTCGATGGTCTGGCGGTCGACATCGAGCGCCTGAACCGTATCAATTTGACCTTGTCGATGCTGCCGCCCGAATTGCTGGGCAAGACGGCCTTGAAACCGGTGGAATTGCTGGTGATTGCGCCATCCGAGCGGCTCGATGCCATCGCCAGCCGGCATATCGGCAGTTTGCCGCGCCCAATCCGTACCATGTTGTCGGGAATTGGTGCTGCCGAGGCCCGTGGTGCGGCTTTGGCCTCGTATTTATTGTTCGAATCGACATATACTAACGAGCTGATCCGTCTTGGACAGCGCGATACGCAAGCCCGCAAGGACGATGTACTGGCGTTTTTTGGTTCCTGAGACGGGCTGACGGTTTTTTTCGCGTTTTTTTTGACAGGACGATTGTGCTGGGATTTCGACGTGCTTGCGGTGTGCCATGGATATTGTGCCTGTGCCTGCTTTTGGGCGCCTGGGGCGGGGCCGGGGCCGCGCCTGCACGCAGCCTGCGTTTCGATCAGCTCAGCGTTGAACATGGCCTGGCGCAGGAATCGGTGCTGTCCATCGCGCAGGACCGGCAAGGCTTCATGTGGTTTGGCGGCCAGTCGGGCTTGAGCCGTTATGACGGATACCGGGTCGTCGTGTACCGGAATGTCGAAGGCGACAGCAGCAGCCTGGCCGACAACTGGGTCGGCGTGCTGCATGTCGATAGCCAGGGCCAGCTCTGGGTCGGCACAGACAATGGGCTGGACCGTTTCGATTCCGTCAGCCAGACTTTTACGCATTATGTGCAGCCCGATACGAACAAGCGTGGCAATGGCAGCCGGCATGTGCACGCCATTCTTGAAGATGGCGCGCGCGGTTTCTGGATCGCCACCTCGGATGGCTTGCAGCATTTCGATCCCGTCACCGGCACCTTTCGCAGCTGGCATCACGATGACAAGGACCCGCATAGCCTGGGCGATAACGAGATCAAGGCGCTGGCGCTCGATGCGCAGGGGCGTTTGTGGATAGGCACGGTAACCGGCCTGGACATGCTGGCGCCGGGCAGCAGCCGTTTCGAGCATTACACCATCGATGCGCTGCCGGCCTCGAAATTCAATGTGATCCAGTCGCTGCTGGTCGACAGGCAGGACAATCTGTGGATAGGCACCATGGCTGGCGCCGAGCGCTGGCGCCTCGATCCTGCAGGCCGGGCGCCGCTGGCGCGCCTGCGCCTGAGTGAAAAGCAGGGTTTCAACGCGATCCGCATATCGAGCCTGTTCCAGGATATCGATGGCACCGTCTGGGTCGGCAGCAATGCCGATGGCTTGCTGCGCTGGCAGCCCGAAAACGACACCTTCCTGCAATTCCGGCACCAGACGGGAGACAAGTTCAGCGTCGCCGACAATCAGGTGGCCTCCTTGTTCCGCGACCGCGCCGGCAGCTTCTGGGCCGGCACCTGGTATAACGGCGTGAGCCGGGTGGACCTGGGCAGCGGCGGTTTTTCACGCATGGTGCGCGCGCAGGACGATACCGCCACGCTGGTCGACAAGAAGGTGCGCGCGCTGGCCGATGCGGGTGGCGGCAAGCTGTGGCTGGGCACCACCACTGGCCTGAAGCTGTACGATACGCGCGATGGCGCGACGCAGATATTCGATATGCGCAGGACGCCGGGCATGTCGCGCGACGAGCAGGTGTCGACCCTGTACCGGGCCCCGGACGGCGTGCTGTGGGTGGGCGGACGCACGGGCTTGCACCGTTTCGACCTGGCCACGCGGCGCTTTTCCACCACGCGTTTTGCGGTGGGCGACCCGAACAGCGACACCATCCGCAATATCGCCGGCGACCGTAGCGGCATGCTGTGGGTGTCGTCGCGCGGCGGCCTGCATCGTTTCGATCCCGTCACGAAAAAATTCACCACCTTCCGTCACGACCCTGCCGATCCGGACAGCCTGTCCGACAATATGGTGCGGCCGGTGCTGGAAGACCGCAAGGGCCAGCTGTGGATAGGCACTTTCCATGGCCTCGACTTGCTGGACCGGACGACTGGCCATTTCCGCCATTTTCGCCACGATCCGGCAGATCCGCAGAGCCTCAGCCACGACGAAGTGCATTTTCTGCACGAAGACAAGCGCGGCGTGCTGTGGGTGGGCACGGCCAATGGCTTGAACCGGATGGATGTCGATACCAAGGGGCAGATCCGCTTCCGCCGCTATTTGCGCAAGGATGGCATGGCCGACGATGCGGTGGCCAGCATCCTGGAGGACGATGCCGAACAGCTTTGGCTCAGCACCAACAGCGGCATCACCCGGCTGGACATGCGCAGCGGCCAGTTCCGCAATTACGACAGCGCCGATGGCACGGTCGAGGGTTCCTATTTCGACGGCGCCGGTGTGCGCGCGGACGACGGCAGCATGTATTTCGGTGGTTTTAACGGTATGACCGCCTTTGCACCCAAGGATATCCACGACAACCTCGTGCCGCCACTGGTGGTGGTCACGGAACTGCAGATCTTCAACAAGCCCGTGCTGATCGGCCGCGGCGAGTTTGCCCATGTGCTGGACACGGCCATCGACCATAGCCGCAGCCTGACCCTGACTTCGCGCGAGAGCGTCTTTTCGCTGGAATTCGCCGCCCTGCATTTTGCCGCCCCGCAGCGCAATATGTTTGCCTACCGGCTCGAGGGTTTCGACCAGGACTGGGTCATGACGGATGCGGGCCGGCGCTTTGCCACCTATACCAATCTTGATCCGGGCGAGTACGTGTTCCGTGTCAAGGCGGCCAACAAGGATGGGGTGTGGAATGAAAGCGGCACGACCCTCAATATCACCATCTTGCCGCCGTTCTGGAAAACCTGGTGGTTCCGCAGCCTGATGGCCTTGCTGTCGCTGGGGCTGATCTACGGCGTGTACTGGCAGCGCATGCACATACTGCGGCGCCAGCAGAGCAAGCTGGAGCGGCAGGTCACCGAGCGCACGGCCGAGGTATCGCAAAAGAATGCCGAATTGCGCGGCAAGGAAATCGAAGTGCTGGCCCAGTCCCACGAGCTGGCGCTGGCTAACAGCAGCCTGAAGAAAAACGAGGAAAGCCTGCGCCAGGCCAAGCGCAAGGCCGAAGATGCCACGCGCCAGAAATCGGAATTCCTGGCCAATATGAGCCACGAGATGCGCACCCCGCTGGCCGGCGTGATAGGCATGCTGGGCTTTGCCTTGCGCGATCAGCAATTGCATGCGTCGACGCGCGAGCAAATCCTGCGCGGCCAGGCCAATGCCGAGTCCCTGCTGGCCATCATCAATGACTTGCTGGACTTTTCCAAGATCGAGGCCGGCAAGCTGAGTATTGAAAATATCGATTTTGCCCTCGGCGCGGCGATGGAGCATGTGGTCAGCCTGTTCGAAGAGCAGGCGGCCGCGCGCAGTATCGGCTTTTCCATCGATTTCGCGCCGGACTTGCCGCCCTTCGTGGTGGGCGACCCCAGCCGTTTGCGCCAGGTACTGGTCAACCTGGTCGGCAATGCCTTCAAGTTCACCCAGCATGGCGGCGTGAGCGTACGCGTGGAGCGCGCCGGCGTGGCGCCTGGGCAGCTTAATTTGATACGTTTCAGTGTCAGCGACAGCGGCATCGGCATCGATGCCGCTGCGATGGCACGTTTGTTTCAGAAATTCGAACAGGCCGACGCCAGCACCACGCGCCGCTATGGCGGCACGGGCCTGGGCCTGGCGATTTGCCGCCAGCTGGTCGAACTGATGGGCGGAACCATCACGGCCACCAGCGTGCAGGGGCAGGGCAGCACCTTTACCTTCATCTTGCCGCTGGCCGATGGCGAGGCGCCACCGCTGGTGCCGCCAGTGACCCTGGCGCCGCACAGTCACCAACTGCATGTCCTGTGCGCCGAAGATTTCCCGACCAACCAGATCATCATCCGCGTGATGCTGGAAGACCTGGGGCACCGGGTCGACGTGGTGGCCAACGGTACCCTGGCGGTGGCCGCCTGCGCCCAGACGCCGTACGACCTGGTGCTGATGGATGGACGCATGCCCGAGATGGATGGCGCCACGGCGACCCGGCTGATACGCGCAGGTGGCTTGCCCGAGCATCCCGTCCACGATCCGGAAGTGATGATCGTGGCGCTCACTGCCAATGCCAGCGAAGAAGACCGCATCCGTTACCTTGGCGCCGGCATGGATGACTTCCTCAGCAAACCGATCGATGAAATGGCCTTGCATGTGCTGCTCGAGCACGCGATCGAACACCAGCTTGAGCGTGAACGCCCCTTGCCGCGTATGCCCGTGGCCGCGCCGGGCAGCGCGGCGCCGGGCCAGGCCGAACTCGATATGCTGTTTGGCGTGCCGCCGGTGCCGCCGCCTTCGTCTGCTTCGTCTTCCTCATCCTTGCAGGATGGCCGTGGCGGCGACCTGAAGCGCCGCATCCGCGCCGCCTTCGTGGGCGACCTGTCGAGCCGCCTGCATGAACTCGATGCAGCCATGGCGGCGCAGAACAAGGAGGAAGCGGGCCGTTTGCTGCATGGCTTGAAGGGCAGCGCCGCCTATCTGGACGAAGCCGAGCTGCATGGTTTGTGCACGCAGCTGGAAGAAGCGGCCGATAGCGGGCAATGGCAGCAGGTCACCGTGCACCTGCCGCGCCTGCATGGCTTGCTGGCGGAGATCGCTGCCTCCGTCAACGAAGTGCAAAATATGCAAGATTAATCATTAAAATCCGCCTGAAAGCCGGTAAAATACGCTCAAACAGCTTGGTACGGCCAATAAAATTGTGGAGAGCGTAATAATGAAGGTACTGGTGGTGGACGATGATGTCGTATCGCGCATGGTGTTGATGCACCTGATCGACAGTTGTGGCGTGCATGACATCGTGGAGGCCGAGGATGGCGCCGCCGCGTGGGAGCAACTGGAAGCCGGCTTGCGTCCGGCGCTGTGTTTTTGCGACTTGCGCATGCCCCGTTTGTCGGGCATGGAACTGTTGCAGCGAGTTAAGGGCAATCCTGAATTGCAGGCCATGCCCTTTGTGCTCATTTCATCGGCTACCGACCGTGACACCGTCGATGGCGCCAGTGCCGCCGGGGCTGACGGTTATATCGTCAAGCCTTTCCAGGGCGACGAAGTGCGGCCTTTCCTGCAGCGCATGCGGGCCCCCGCCATCGCCTGGGCGGCAGAGCCACCTGGCCAAACCCGGGTCCGCCTGGGCGTGGGGGCGGAGCGTCTGCAAGCGTATTTAAAAGGGTTCGAGGCGCAGCTGGCTGCCCTGTCGGGCGAGATCGGCAGCCTGGCCGTGGGCGACGCCGGTGCGCTGCGGGTACAGCTGGAGCGCCTGCACGTCGGCTGCGCTACCCTGGGACTGAGCGGCGCGGCCGAGGCCGTGCAAACGGCGCTGATCGATACCCCCGATGCCCCCGCGCTGCATGCGCTGCTGGCGCAACTGCGGCAGTCGGTGCTCTGGCAGGAAGAATTGCTGGTGCAAGATAGCAGCCTGCAGGCATCGGGCTTGCAGTAAAAATTGCGGTAGCTAGTCCAGCTTGTCTGCAAACACCATGCGCGTCAGCAAGGTCGATAGCGGCACATACACCAGCATATCGTCGAAGGCGCCGCCGGGCAGGGCGCTGTTGTCGGTAGCCTGGCGGACGATGAAATGCTGCGTCGCCTGGTCGTTGCTGCGCTCGTCGGCATTTTCCACGTTCCCGCTGCGCTGTTTCACGCCTTGCACGCTGGTGCCGAAATTGTGCTTGCCGGTCGAGAAAATTACGGCCGGCGAACAGGCGCCGCGCCCGCACAAGTCATCCCCATACACATAGCGCACACTGCCGTCGGTGTAGCGTGTTTGTATGGTTTTGCTGGCCAGCACCTCGTTGCGCTTGATCGGCGTCTGCGTGAAGCCCGGTGTCACGCTATAGCGCAGCACATGTCCCCAGCTATCGGCCGCCTCCACCCCCAGCGCCACCCACGGCAAAAAACCGCTGCAATCGGCGTCGCTGGCACACGGCTGCGCGCTCTCTCGGCCATCCTGGGCCGACATGGCGGGCCGTGGCAAGCGTCCATGCTGCAAGGCGAACCCCATCAAGGCATCGCGCGACTGCGCCAGGGTTTGCTGCGTATGTTCAACCCGGCGCTGCTCCATGACCTGCGCACTGAAACCTGTCATCAGCAGGGTGGCCGCGCCCAGGGCCAGCACGGTGACCAGCAGCAGCAGTGCAGCGCCGCGCTGTTTGTTGGCGTGCACTGTACGTGGTGAGTGATGTTTGCTTGGGTGCATGGCCAGTATCGTAGACGAAACTGCAATGTATGCGGCGTATTGAAGCTGGTCCCCCCGACTGGAATCGAACCAGTATCCCACGCTTAGGAGGCATGTGCACTATCCATTGTGCTACGGGGAGGACGCTGTCGGCGGGCTGGGCCTGCCGCCTTCGGCAGCGCGCAGCGATAAAAAGCCTCTGCTACGCTGTGAAGCGAGCGCAATTATAGCCGACAGATTGCAAGATATGCCTATGCTTGCGCGACTATCGGTACAATGCGTGCTTCTTTCATCATCTGATCGGCGGCTGTGTTGCCTACCACGCGGTATATTTGGTAGGCAAGGTACGGCGCCCGAGCACTTTACTCATCATTATGGCTGTCATCTCTCTTTCATCGGCGCAACTTGCGTTCGGTCACGTCGCGCTGCTCGATCACGCGGAATTTTCACTGGAAACCTCGGAGCGGGTCGGTTTGATCGGCCGTAACGGCACGGGCAAGTCCTCGCTGTTGAAAGTCATTTCGGGCAAGTTCAAGCTCGACGACGGCTTGCTGGTGATGCAGCAAGGCATCAAGATTGCCTATGTAGAGCAAGAGCCGCAATTCGACCCGGACATGTCCGTGTTCGACGCGGTGGCCTCCGGCATGGGCGAGTCGCAAGCCTGGCTCAAGGAATATGATGCATTGACGGGCCAGTTTGGCCAGGGCAATGACGATGAATTGATGGAACGCATGCACGATATCCAGGTCAAACTGGATGCGGCCGATGCGTGGAGCTTGCCGAACAAGGTGGAAACCGTGCTCGACCGTCTGAACCTGACGGGCGACATGCTGATGAAAACCCTGTCGGGCGGTATGCAAAAGCGCGTGGCGCTGGCGCGCGCGCTGGTGTCGGCACCCGATGTGCTGCTGCTCGATGAGCCGACCAACCATCTCGATTTCAGCTCCATCCTGTGGCTGGAAGGCTTGTTGCGAGACTTCAAGGGCAGCGTGCTGTTCATTACCCATGACCGCTCCTTCCTCGACAACGTGGCCACCCGCATCATCGAGCTGGACCGTGGCCGCTTGCTGTCGTATCCAGGCAACTTCACGGCCTATCAAGTGCGCAAGGCCGAGCAGCTGGAAATCGAAGAAGTGGAAAACGCCAAGTTCGACAAGTTCCTGGCGCAGGAAGAAGTGTGGATACGCAAGGGCGTCAAGGCGCGCCGCGTGCGCGATGAAGGCCGCGTGCGCCGCCTGGAAGCGCTGCGCCTGACGCGCAATGCGCGCCGTGAACAGCAAGGGCAAGTCAAGCTGGACGTGTCGGCTGGCGAACGCTCGGGCAAGATCGTGGCGGACCTGGAAAACGTCTCGAAGACCTATGGCAGCAAGGTCATCGTCAAGGATTTCACGGCCACCATCTTGCGTGGCGACAAAGTGGGCCTGATCGGCGCGAACGGCGCCGGCAAGACCACCTTGCTGAAAATGATCCTGGGCGAAGAGACGCCGGACACGGGCAGCGTGCGCCTGGGTACCAAGTTGCAAGTGGCATATTTCGATCAGATGCGCACGCAGCTGAATGAAGAGGCTAACCTGATGGAAACCATCGCGCCGGGCAGCGACTGGGTCGAGATCAATGGCCAGCGCCGTCACGTGATGACCTATCTGAACGATTTCCTGTTTGCTCCCGAGCGCGCCCGTTCGCCCGTCAAGACCTTGTCCGGTGGCGAGCGCAACCGTTTGCTGCTGGCGCGCCTGTTCGCCAAGCCGGCCAACGTGCTGGTGCTCGATGAACCGACCAATGACTTGGATATCGATACCCTGGAATTGCTGGAAGAGTTGCTGGAAGAGTACACCGGCACCGTCTTCCTGGTCAGCCATGACCGTACTTTCC
The DNA here is from genome assembly GCF_014200725.1 of Janthinobacterium silvisoli. Taxonomy (GTDB): domain Bacteria; phylum Pseudomonadota; class Gammaproteobacteria; order Burkholderiales; family Burkholderiaceae_D; genus Janthinobacterium. The sequence goes on along the minus strand of NZ_JACHCL010000003.1, from coordinate 87,515 downwards.
TCGACAACGTCGTCACGCAAGTGATCGTGGCCGAAGGCGAAGGCAAGTGGCGCGAATTCGTCGGCGGCTACACGGATTGGGAGCGCCAGCGCGCCAGCGTGCCAGCAGCCACGGCGCGCAGCGCACCGAAAGCCGCCGCCGCGCCTGCCGCAGCCGCCCCGGCCCCGGCGCCGGTCGCCAAGCAGAAAAAGCTCAGCTATAAAGAGCAGCGCGAACTCGATGAGTTGCCAAATATCATGGCCGCGCTGGAAGATGAGCAAGCCGTACTGGCCGGGCAATTGTCGCATCCCGATTTCTACAAAAAAACGCCAGCCGAAGGCAAACGCCTGAACGCACGCATGGCGGAAATCGAGAATGAACTGCTGGCTGCCCTGGAAAAATGGGAAGCCATCGAAGCACGCGCCAAAGGCTGATCCTTATAAATTGAGCTTATCCGATTGCCGCTACCGGCGGCAATCGTTCCATCCCCCCACGACCCGCACACTGCAGAACATCTGCCACAAACCGCTTTTACATTTCTGCTAAAATATTGATCACAAGACAATATTGCCGCTCATTGTCAGTTTCTCCGTAGCGACACTACCCGGTGTCATTTCTATCGCTTTAGCCACGCCACTTGACCGTCTGCACGGGAGGAGCGCCTGCATGTTTGACCGACTCGCACTGCCGCGCGTACTGCCTTTTTTTACTTATCTCTTTTTCATTCTTATTGCTGATGTGTTAATATGGGCGGGCTATGCTCAGGAGCAACTTCGCTATCTGTATGTGGTGAAGATAGCCGCCGTCCTGGCGCTGCTCTGGTGTTACCGCCGCCATTACTCGGAACTGGCCTGGCCCGGTCGCGCCACTATGGGATGGCCGGCCATCGCCTGGTCGGTACTGGCAGGTGTGGTTGTCTTGCTGCTATGGCTGAATCTGGGCGCTTCCTGGATGGTGGTCGGTGAGCCGGCCGGTTTTGATCCCCGTTCCGGTGGCGGAACCGACTGGCTGCTGGTCGTGGTGCGCATTGCCGGCGCGGCACTGGTGGTACCCGTCATGGAAGAGTTGTTCTGGCGTTCATTCCTATTGCGTTGGTTACAATCGCCAAATTTTCTAACGGTGGACCCGTCACTGCTGAAGTTCCGCTATATTGTTGTTACGGCGATACTATTTGGCTTTGAACATAATTTGTGGTTTGCAGGCATTGTGGCTGGTTTGGCATATGGTTGGCTTTACGTGCGTTTTCGCACCCTGTGGTCGGCCATCATTGCGCACGGCGTGACGAATGGCTTGCTGGGTGCCTGGGTACTCATGACCGGGCAGTGGGCTTATTGGTAGACGCAGCATTCGCGTCAATAACGTCATTGGTGTCATTAGATAATGCAGTAATCACAAAGATGAGAAGAATGTTGAGCCTGACTGAAGAATTGCGCGCTGCCGGTGATGCGGCACGCCCCCGTGCGCCGCGCCGCGCCGCGCTGGCATTGTTGATCGGCTCGCTCTGTGCCGGTAGTGTCCATGCGGAAATCAGCGATACCATCCATCCGTTTATCCAGACCACTTTCGCTTATGACGACAACTTGCTGCGCCTGAGCGAGTTTCCGGGGCAGATACCGGACTTGAGCGATACCAGCCGCACTGTGCAGGGCGGTTTCCTGTTCGAACGTCCGCTTGGCCGGCAATTATTCACGGGCTACGCCAAATTGAGCCACGTCACTTTTAACCGCTTTACCGAGCTCGATTACAACGGCAAGGACGCGCTGGTCGACTGGGCCTGGCAGCTGGGCAACCGGTGGCAGGGCCATCTGGGCACCAGCTACCTGGAAACCCTGGCGCCATTTACCGACACCAATTCGGACCAGCGCAATTTGCGCACCCAGCGCCATCACTATGCCGACGCCACCTGGCTATTCCATCCCAACTGGCAGGTGCGCGCGGGTTTTTCGCGCTTTATGGCCGACTATGAATTGCCCGCGCAACAAATCAATAACCGTACGGAAGATGCGACCGAACTCGGCCTCGATTATTTGGCCACCAGCGGCAGCAAGGTCGGCATACAGCTGCGCCAGCTGAAATCGAATTATCAATTCAAGGGCAATCCCCTGTTGGGCTTGCCTGACAATGATTACACGCAAGATGAAATCAAGGCCAACGTGCTGTGGCTGGTGAGCGGTCCCACCAAGTTGTCCTTCCTGGGTGGCTGGGTACGCCGCACGCATCCGCAGTCGGTGTCGGGCGGCAGCAGCAGCGGCGCCAATGGCCGCCTGATCGGTGACTGGATTGCCACTGGCAAGCTGCGCTTCAATGCAGCCCTGTGGCGCGAATTCCAGGTGGTGGAAGGCGGTATCGTGGGTAGCAGCCTGAACAAGGGCGCCAGCGTGGCGGGTTTTTGGACTGCCACGGCAAAAGTGGCCCTCAACGCCCAGATACGGCGCGAGAAGCGTGATTTCAGCACCATCAATGGTTTCTCGGCCTTGAGTGGCCTGTCCGATTCCAGCACCAGCAGTTCGCTGGGCCTGACGTATACGCCACTGAACAATATCCAGCTGGAACTCGATGCCTTCCGTGACCGGCGCAGTGGCAATCCTATCGTGGGCAGTAATACCTACCGTGCCAAAGGTGTTTCGTTCTCCGCCAATGTTCAATTCTGAAAAGCAAAATGACGATTAACGATATACCCCTGATTTCTTTTTTTCAGCGCGTACTCGACCCGCTGATCATCATGTTGACCTTGTATGTCTGCTCGCTCGTCTTCGGTTCCTCGTTTGACGGCTATGCGCTGGTATTGATGATACTGGCGTTCTTTATTTCATCGACCATCTACCAGCATGTCGACCCTTACCGCGCCTGGCGCGCCGGCCGCATGTGGGCTTATGCGCGCGATGTGATCGTCGGCTGGGGCATCACGGCGCTGATCCTGGTAATGCTCGGTTCGGTCAGCGGCTTGTCGCAGCACTACCGTGACTCTGTCGTGCTGGCCTGGTTCGTCATCACGCCGCTGTTGCTGATCTTTCTGCAACTGACAGTGCGCCGCGCGCGCTCCATCCACGGCAGCGGCAATGAAGTACGTTCCGTGGCCATCATCGGCGCCAATAGTGTCAGCGTGCGCTTTGCCGACGCCATCAGCAAGCACCCGAACCTGTTCATGCAGGTGGAAGGGTATTTCGATGACCGCGAAGAAGAGCGCTGGCCGGAAGACATGCAGCAGCCGATGCTGGGCCGCATGGATGAGATTGCCGCCTATGTGCGGGCCAACCAGACCAAGATGATCTTCATCAGCCAGCCGATCTCGGCGCAGCCGCGCATCCGCAAGCTGCTCGATGAATTGCAGGACACCACCACCTCGGTATATTTCCTGCCGGATATCTACGTGTTTGACCTGATGCAGGCGCGGTTTGACAATGTCTGCGGCATGCCGGTGATCGCCATCTGCGAATCGCCTTTTACGGGCTGGAACAGCGCCATCAAGCGCATGAGCGACCTGGTGATCGGCAGTTTGATCCAGCTGTGTTTGCTGCCCATCATGCTGGTCATCGCAATTGCCGTGAAGCTGACCTCGCCGGGGCCCGTGATTTTCAAGCAGCGCCGCTATGGCTTGTATGGCGAAGAAATCATCGTCTATAAATTCCGTTCGATGACGGTGGCCGAAGATGGCGCCAAGGTGGTGCAGGCTACCAGGAATGACCAGCGCGTGACGCGCATCGGCGCTTTCCTGCGCCGCAGTTCGCTCGATGAGTTGCCGCAGTTCATCAATGTCTTGCAAGGCCGCATGAGCATCGTCGGCCCCCGTCCGCATGCAGTGGCGCACAACGAGCAATACCGCAAGCTGATCAAGGGCTATATGTTGCGGCACAAGGTCAAGCCGGGCATTACAGGCTGGGCGCAGGTCAATGGCTTGCGCGGCGAGACGGAAACCCTGGACAAGATGGAAGCGCGGGTGCGCTTCGACCTCGATTATCTGCGCAACTGGTCGCTATGGCTCGATTTGTGGATCGTGGTGCGCACGGTGCAAGTGGTGTTGAAGCGTGAAAACGCGCACTGAGGAGGTGCTGATGACAGAAGCGGCGATAGCGGGTATCAATTCGATTGCCGCGCGGATACACATTGTGGCGTCGCGACAACTGCAGCCGCGGCCTGCCGTCCGGCATTCATGTTGACAGCAGAAAAGTGATTGCATCATTTGTAATTTTTGTAATCTCGTTGCATAATTTGTACCTGTTGCGTACGCAAACTTCATGATGGCCTGTAAGATAGCGTTCTCAATCCAGCGTACTGAAACTATGTACACGCATACATCTTTTGACGTGCTTGCGCCCAGTGTTGCGGCAGCGTTTGAAAACATGTTGAACCCTTTAAGATGGCAAGCCCGATGAAAATGAAACGAACTGATTTGCAACAACGTGTCCTGAGCGCTGGCGTTATTTTGCTGACCGTCGCTGGCCTGGCTGCCTGCGGCGGCGACAAGGCGAAGAAGACGGGCCAGGCGCTTGCCAGCGTGAATGGTCAGGAAATTACGGCACTACAATTGAATGAAGAATTGCAGCGTGCCGGCGTGCCGGCTGCGCAGCAGGAAGCGGCCAGCAAACAGTTGCTCGAAGCGCTGATTGATCGCCAGGTGGTCGAGAACGTGGCGGTCAAGGAAAAGATCGACCGCGACCCGAAAGTCATGCAAGCCATCGAGCGTGCCAAGGCGCTGATCATCAGCCAGGCTTACATGCAAAAGAAACTGAGCACGATTGCCCGTCCGACCAAGGCGGAAGTGGAAGAATACTTCAACCAGCACCCTGAGTTGTTCAGCAATCGCAAGCAGTTCGACATGCGCCAGTTGCTGATCGCCAGCAAGGACATGAACGATGCACTCAAGCAAGTGATCGACAAGAGCAAGTCGCTCGAAGAAGTCGCTGCCTGGATGGATAGCAACAAGGTGGGTTTTGCCCGTGGCCAGGTCTCGCGCACCAGCACCGATCTGGCGCCGGAACTGGGCGCCAAGCTGCAGGGCATGCCGAAGGGCCAGCTGTTTATCATCAATGAAGGCGAGCGTTCGATGCTGATGACTATCGTCGACGTCAAGGATGTGCCTTTGACCCTGGCCGTGGCCGGACCGCAGATCGAGCAATACCTGGTCAACACCCGCACCAAGGATGCCGCCAAGCAGGAAATGGACCGCTTGCGCGCAGCCGCCAAGATCGAATACCTGAACCAGGCCGCACCTGCAGCCGCTGCTGCCGCCTCGGGTGCTGCGTCGGCAGCTTCGGCAGGTGCAGGCGCCACCGAACGGGGCGTTGCCGGCCTGAAATAAGCCGATTTATTTTTCGCTATTTTGCCTACCTAAACCGCGTGACCGACGAGATTGAGCTGATGATGAAACGACTGATACTTTTGATGATGACTGCGCTGCTGGCCTTCACGGTGGGCAGCGCCAACGCCGGTGAAGTCTTGCTGGGTGCTGGCGATGTACTGAAAATTTCCGTGTACGGCAACCAGGACCTGGGCGTGGAAACGCGCGTCAGCGAAGCGGGCGATATCACCTTTCCGCTGATTGGCCAGGTCAATGTGATGAACTTGCCTGTCGCCGAGGCGGAAAAGAAAATCGCCAATAAACTGGAAACGGGCGGCTTCGTGAAAAAGCCGCAAGTCAACATCATCGTCACCTTGCTGCAAAGCCAGCAAGTGTCGGTGCTGGGCCAGGTGAACCGTCCGGGCCGTTATCCGGTCGATGGCCGCCGCAGCCTGCTGGACTTGCTGGCGCTGGCCGGCGGTATCGGCCCTGAAGGCGGCGACACGGCTAGCCTGATCCGCAAGCGCGATGGCAAGACCACCACCGACGTGGTCGATATCGTGGACATGGTGCGCACCGCCGACCTGAACCGCGATTTCGACCTGTCCGCCAATGACGTGGTGTTCGTCGAGCGTGCGCCCCGCATCTATATTTATGGCGAAGTACAGCGCCCGGGCGTGATCCGCCTGGAGCGTTCTATGACGGTGCTGCAGGCGCTGTCGGCCGGCGGTGGCCTGACGCAGCGCGGTACCGAACGCGGCATTCGCATCAAGCGCCGTGGCCCTGACGGCAAGCTGCAAATCATCGACGCCCAGCACGATGACCTGCTGCAGAGCGACGACGTGGTGTATGTGAAGGAAAGCTGGTTTTAAGCAGTGGCAGCAGAGACTTGCTGCCGCATTTTGTACTGATTGTTTTGCGATGATATGAGACGGTGTCTATGAATTTCTCCCAGTTCCTACTGATATTGCGCGCCCGCCAGCGCGTCATCTGGATCACCCTGGTGATCGTGGTGGTGGCAACCCTGGCGATCAGCCTGGTCTTGCCCAAGACGTACAAGGGTACAGCCTCCGTGCTGCTCAACTACAAGGGCGTCGATACCGTCACGGGCCTGGCCATGCCAGGCCAGCTGATGGCAGGCTACATGGCCACGCAAATCGATATCATCAGCAGCAAGAACGTGGCGCTGCATGTCGTCGATTCGTTGAAACTGGCGCAAAATCCGGCCGTCATCGCCCAGTTCAACGCCGCCACCGGTGGCGAAGGCACGGTGCGCGACTGGCTGGCCGACTTGCTGCTGAAGAAACTCGATGTCGTGCCGTCGCGTGAAAGCAGCGTGGTGGAAATCAGTTTCAGTGGTTCGGATCCGCACTTCGTGGCGGCCATCGCGAATGCTTTTGCGGAAGAATACCAGCGCGTCAGTATTCAATTGAAAGTCGATCCCCTGAAAAAGGCTTCCGCCTATTTCAATGACCAGACCCGCCAGATGCGCGATGTGCTGGAAGCAGCGCAAAGCCGTTTGTCGAAGTACCAGCAGGAAAATGGCATCGTCAGCCTGGATAACCGGGTGGATGTGGAATCGAACCGTTTGAACGACTTGTCGCAACAGCTGGTGATTGCGCAGTCGCAATCGATGGAAGCGACTTCGCGCCAGCGTATGGCGCAAGGCGCCTCGACGCTGGAATCGCCAGACGTAGCGCAAAACCCGATGATCCAGAATCTGAAGATCGCGCTGGGCACGGCCGAATCGAAATTTGCCGACATTTCGCAGCGCCTGTCGCAAAACCACCCGCAATACATCAGCGCCAAGGCGGAACTCGATAAATTGCGCAGCGATCTGGCTGCCGCCATCAAGGTGACATCGGGCAGCGTCAGCAACAATGCGCAGATCCTGCAGCAGCGCGAAGGCGCCATCCGTGCCGCGATGGCGGCGCAAAAAGCCAAGGTGCTGGAACTGAACCGTACGCGCGATGAAATGGGCGTGCTGATGAAGGATGTGGAAAGCGCCCAGCGCGCCTACGACGCCACCTCGCAGCGTTTCTCTCAGACCAGCATTGAAGGCCAGGCGGAACAGTCCGATATCTCGATCCTTAATCCTGCCGTGCCGCCAGTCGTGCCGTCCGGTCCGAAAGTCTTGCTCAACACAGTGCTGGCCTTCTTCTTTGGCGGCTTGCTGGGCCTGGGCTTGAGTATTGTGCTGGAAATGCTGGACCGCCGCGTGCGTTCCGAGCGCGACCTGTTCGACGCCTTGCAAATCCCGGTGCTGGGTTCGATTTCCTGGCAAGCGCCGAAGCGCCGCCGTTTCAAGTCCCTGAAGTCGGTGTTCTCTAACCGCTTGCGTTTGAACTAATAAGATGGGAAACACCATGAATCATCCTGCACTGGCTGGCCACGTACCAGCGTCCAACGCCAACACGGCGCACACCGGCGATTCCAGCATCGGCGGCTTGCTGCTGGAGTCGGGCAAGATCACGCCGGAAAATGCCGAACGCGTGCTGCGCATGCAGAAAGAACTCGGTATCCGTTTTGGCGAGGCGGCGCAACGCCTGGGCCTGATTACCGAAGCCGATATCGAACAGGTACTCGCCCAGCAGTTCAACTATCCCTATCTGCCGCGCGGCACGGGCGCTTTTTCGGACAAGCTGATCGCGGCCTACGAGCCGTTCGGCCAGCAAGTCGAAACCCTGCGCGCCATCCGCAGCCAGCTGATGCTGCGCTGGTTTGCGCGCGGCCGCAAGGCGCTGGTGGTGGTGAGCGTCAATCCGGAAGACGGCGCGGCCATCTTTGCCGCTAATCTGGCGGTGGTGTTTTCACAGTTGGGCGAACAAACCCTGCTGGTTGACGGCAACTTGCGTACACCGCAACAGCAGGAAGTGTTTGGCTTGAAAGGGCGCCAGGGCTTGTCCGATCTGCTGGCCGGCCGCGGCGACCTGGACGCGATTGCCAGGATCGATTCCTTCGTCGCCCTGTCGGTGATGAGCGCGGGCACCTTGCCGCCGAATCCGCAGGAATTGCTTAGCCGTACTTCGTTTGCCACGCTCAATGAACAAGTGGCCTCGCGCTATGACGTGGTGCTGTACGATGTGGCGCCATTCGCCAGCGGCTCGGACGCGCTGGCGATTGCCGCACGCGTGGGCGGCGTCTTGCTGGTGGCGCGCAAGAACGCCACCGGACTGGCGGACCTGGCAACCTTCGCCGAACAGCTGGAACGCAACGGTGTGGAGATTGTCGGGACGGTGCTGCAAGAGTTCTAAGTTTTCAAGTTTTTGCTGACCCTGCTTCGGCCGCCTTGTGCGGCCGAATGTACTTTTGCCTCGGCAACTTTTGCTCGATAAGCTATGGTTCACCACGTGAGGAAAAATTTCCGTATCGAAATCGCTACGTCGCCCCTAAAGTGGAAAGTAACTGTCGGTCTTTTCTTGACTGCAACTATCAGGGGTATATAGTGCTTAAACGACATGTAAAAAAAGAAAGGGTGAGCGTGCGTAGTGAGTGTATTAATGGTTTCCTGCCGCACAAATTTGCCGTGTTGAAATCGAGACGATCTCCGTAACCATGTGCCTATACATCAAGCAACTCTCGGTTTTTTCTTGACGGCAACTATTGGGAATGTATAGTGGTCCAACGGTGTATTCCACAATGGAAGGAATGGGAGCATGAAATTTTTGATCGAGAAAGTCCGCGGATGGACAAGTAAATCTGGGCTGCCTGAAGCGGGCGTGACCACGGTGGCGGGGCGCGTGCGCCGCTGGGGCGCGCTGGCCGTGTTGCTGGGCGCCGCCACGGCGATTGCCGTGCCCGCTGGCGCCACTTGCCTGAACAAGCTGCCTTTGCGGGGTGTCAATCTGGCCGGGGCAGAGTTCAACGGCAGCAAGATTCCTGGCACCGTGTTCAAGGATTATATGTATCCGAGCGCGACCGACATCACTTATTTTGCGGACCTGGGCGCCAACATGATACGCCTGCCCTTCCTGTGGGAACGCTTGCAGCCGGTAGCCGGTGGCCCGCTCGACCAGACCCAGGTCAAGTTCATTGCCAAGGTGATCGAGACGGCCAAGTCGCGCAATATGTGCGTGCTGCTCGATGCGCACAACTATGGCGCCTACAAAGGCATTCCATTGGGCAAACCGGGCGCGACGACGGAAAACTTCGCCGACTTCTGGGTGCGCATGGCGGCCGCCTTCCCCGATGTCGATACGGTGGCGCTGGGCCTGATGAATGAACCGGTGCTGACCAGCTTGAAGCAATGGGGCGAAACCTCCAAGGCTACCCTGGCAAAATTGCGTGAAAATAACGCCAAGCACCTGGTCGTCATCGCCGGCGGCACGTATAGCGGCGCACACGACTGGGCGACCTTGCGCGATGGCGTCTCCAATGCGAGCACATTCGCCACCTTGAAAGACCCGTTGACCCGCACCATGATCGAGGTGCATCAGTATGTCGATTCGAATTATTCCGGCACCAAGGCCGATTGCATCTCGCCGGCCAAGCTGAACGATATCCTCGAGAAGGTCAAGGTCTGGGCCGTGGCGAACAAGCAGCGGCTGTTCATGGGGGAATTCGGCGTTGCCGATACGCCAGAGTGCTTGCCGACCCTGCAGGCGGCGCTGACGGCGATGCGCGGCGCGCCATGGTCGGGCTGGACTTACTGGTCGGCAGGCGCCTGGTGGGGCAAGACCTACATCTTCAATGTGCAGCCTATCACTGGCGTGACGCGCAATTCCGTGAGCCTGCTGCAGGCTGCCTGGAACAACGAGGATCTTGATTTAAACAAGATCCTGCAAAAGCAGCAAGCCGTTGTCAAGTAAGCGTCCAGTAATTGCTTGCCAGTAGTTCAGCGTAAGTAGTCAGGCGCAAGCCAGCATATTGCCAGCGAGTCCATGATCTTTTCAGGAGCCGGCCAGTCCGGCTCCTGGAGATCCTTCCAACCAGATGGGCGCGAGCCTCCCGCCGTGGCCTGTTTTTCCCTGTATTTTCCTTCCACTTGTGTCGTGGCGCCGGATGCTGTGCAGGGCGGTCAGCGCATATTAAGGTTGATCAAAAGAATTACCTTTCCACGCAGCAAGTTATTGATTGCATAGGGATTTGTCTCTTTTGCGGATATTTTTGCATGGACAAAAAAATAGCCTGCCCAAATGCAGTATTGAGCTTGACCATCGTTGCTGCTCCGTTATAATCTTAGTGTTTTGTTAAAATAGTTTCCTATCATTTAAAGGTTTCTTTGGGGGCTATCTGGCAAAGGCGATAATCGGGTGTTTTTGGCCGATGCCGACGATGCGGTGCAGTACTATATTTTGGTGATGCAAACGCTTTTTATACGACAGTCACTCATGGGGTCTTGATGCAAACCTCTTCCTTAAGCTCCCGCGCCGCCGCGACGCCCTGGTGGAAGTCCGCCATTCCCGAATGGGGACCGGTCGTGATCGGTTTGCTGGCTCTTTACGTTCCCTCGTTTTATGACTTGATCACCGGTTTGTGGATGAGCGAGGAGCAGGCGCATGGGCCGATCATCCTGATCCTGTCGACCTGGCTGCTGTACCGCAAATGGCCGGAGATGATGGCCAGGACCGAAGGCCAGCCTTCGTCGAAGGCGGGCTGGGTAGTTGCCGCGCTGGGCCTGGTCATGTATGTGCTGGGCCGCTCGCAGCAGTTCTCGATCTTTGAAATCGGCTCTTACATCGTCTTGCTGGCTGCCGTGCTGCTGATCAAACGCGGTACGCTGGCCTTGCGCATCCTGTGGTTTCCCCTGTTTTTCATGCTGTTCATGATCCCCTTGCCCGGTATCCTGGTGGCGATGCTGACGATGCCGATGAAGACGGCGGTGTCGTATGTCACCGAGCAGGTGCTGTTTTTCCTCGGTTATCCGATCGCCCGCAGCGGCGTGATTTTGCAGATAGGCCAATATCAGCTGATGGTAGCCGATGCCTGCGCCGGTTTGCATACGCTGTTCACCCTGGAAGCGCTGGGTTTGTTCTATCTCAATCTGGTGCGCCATACTTCGGCCTTGCGCAATGGCGTGCTGGCCGTGCTGATCGTGCCGATTTCCTTTACGGCCAATGTGATCCGCGTGATGACCTTGACCCTGATTACCTATTATTTTGGCGATGCGGCAGGGCAGGGCTTCCTGCATGGTTTTGCCGGCATGGTGCTGTTCATTTCCGCCCTGCTGCTGATCCTGGGCGTCGATTGGCTGTTGCAGGCATATGTGCAGCGGCGGGAGAAAAAACATGCGTGATGTATTGCAAACCATACCGCGCAAGGCGCTGTTCGCCAGTGTGCTGCTGGGCCTGTTGATGGTGTCGACCTCGGTGCTGACCAAGGTGGTGACGCCCACGGTCAAAATGTCAGAAGGCAAGCCCGCGCTGGATTTGACGGCGCTGGTGCCGTCCGAGTTTGGCGAGTGGCATGAGGACCGCAATGCGGCCGCCGCCGTCGTCAATCCGGAAACCGAGGCGGCGATCGCCAAGATTTACACGCAAACCCTGGCGCGCACCTACGTCAATGCGGCGGGCGACCGCGTCCTGCTATCGGTCGCTTACGGCGATGACCAGCGCGGCGAAGCGACGCAGGCCCACCGCCCGGAAATTTGTTATACGGCGCAAGGCTTTGCCATCACCCGCAACGATGTGGGCGTCTTGAAGGCGGCCCAGCGCAATATTCCGGTGCGCCGCCTGGTGGCCGTCAGTGGCAGCCGCAACGAACCGATTACTTACTGGGTGACCGTGGGCGACCGCGCCACCTTGCCTGGCGTGGGCCGCAAGCTGCTGCAACTGTTTTATGGCCTGGGCGGCAAGGTGCCCGATGGCTTGCTGTTCCGCGTCTCGACCATACAGCCGGACAGGGCGGCGGCGTATGCGCTGCAGGATCAATTCGTCAACGCCTTGTTTGACCATATCGGCAAGGCGCCGACAGAAAAGCTGGCCGGCAAGTTTGACGACTAGCCCGTTCTGTACTGTATTTCCATCTTAACCAGCGATGAAACAAGCATGACTCTTTACGCCCGCCAAACACCTGCCAGCCTGCGCGACGCCGGCGAGGAGAGCAACAAGCGCCGTTTGTTGCTGGCGATCCTGATCGCCGCCACGGTCTACCAGGCCGTGCTGTGCTTCGTGCACACGCATTTTTTCAAGGCGTCGACGGCGCTGGTGGCGTTTTCAGAGCTGTGCATTTACGCCGCTTGCGCCGTGCTGCTGTTCCGCCGCATCGAATTGTCGTTCGTGGCGATCCTGACCCTGATCGCCTCGTACCTGCTGTTGCTGGCTTTGCTGCGCAGTTCGCTCGATCCCAAGGGCTTCCGCGACGTGATCATCCTGGTGCTGTTCTATTTTCTTGGGCGTAATTTTGGCGACGAGAAATTTGCCGACCGCTTCTTGAAAATCATTGTTTATCTGGTGCTGGTGGTGGGCTTTTTTGAGCTGCTGTTTGTCGATGTGTACTCGAAGCTGTTCAATGTTTATTCGTATTATCTGGCGCAAGGCAATATCACGACCAGCACCAACTGGGCCGAAGGCAGCACCCTGGCGCTGAACGGCATCCGGCCGGCCGGCATCGGCCGCACCATCCTGCCTTTCCTGCTGGGCAATCACCGGGTCTCGTCCATCTTTCTGGAACCGGTATCGTTCGGCAACTTTGCCGTGATCGTGGCGGCCTGGGGCCTGTCCAAGGACCGCGAGCAGTGGCGCGATATGGTCTTCTTCCTGGCCGCCGCCGCCATCATGATCACCCTGGCCGATTCGCGTTATGGCCTCGTTACCGTGGCCCTGATGGTGCTGGTGCGCCTGCTCATTTCCGGCCGCGGCAACCGCATGGTAATGGTGCTGCCCTTTATTTGCGCCGTCATCCTGATCCTGTTCGGCCTGTATTACGATGGACGCTATAGCGACAACATCCCTGGCCGCCTGTATTTGAGCGGCATTACCATGGTGCGTTTCGGTCCCGCTGAAATTTTCGGCCTGGCTGGCTATAACATCAATTTTGGCGACATGGGCTATTCCATCGTCCTGACGCGCTTTGGCCTGTTCGGCTGTGCCGTGTTGTGGATCGGCTTGTGGATGATCAAGATGCGCGACGAGCGCGGCGAGCGTTTCCGTACCTACATCGTTATCTATATGTCGCTGATCCTGTGCATCAGCGGTACTTCCCTGTTTGCGCTGAAGTCGGCCGGCGTGCTGTGGTTCCTGCTCGGCTGCTACGCCGTGCGCGACAAGAAATGGCTCGCCACCCCCTTGCGTTCTGCCCAACCTGTTGCTGGAAAAGTCCATTATGCCGATTAAAGTTGCACACGTCGTTCGCCAGTACTATCCATCGATCGGTGGCATGGAAGATGTCGTACAAAATATTGCGCATTACCAAGCCCGTTGCCATGGGCACATTCCGACCATCATCACGCTCAACCGCGTGTTTGTGAACCAGGCTGAAATCCTGCCCGCCGAAGAAATGGTCAACGGCGTGCGCGTGATCCGCATTCCCTACAAGGGCTCGACCCGTTATCCATTGTCGCCCGGCGTAGTGCGCCTGCTGGGCGAGTATGACGTGGTGCATGTACACGGCGTCGATTTTGCCTACGATTACCTGGCTGCCACCAAGTGGCTGCACGGCCGTCCGCTGGTGGCCTCCACCCATGGCGGTTTCTTCCATACCAGTTTCGCCTCGCGCCTGAAAACCATCTTTTTCAACACCGTCACGCGCGCCACTTCGCGCGCCTATGCGCGGGTCGTCGGCACCAGCGACAACGATGGCCAGCTGTTTGGCAAGATCATCAAGGCGCCGCGCCTGACAGTGATCGAAAATGGCGTGAATGTGGAAAAATACCGCGGCAAGGGCTCTGCTACCAAGACGCCTTGCATCATGTATTTCGGCCGCTGGTCATCGAACAAGGGCTTGAAGGAAACGCTGGAACTGTTTGGGGTGCTGGCCGCGCGCCATCCCGAATGGCGTCTGGTGATTGCCGGCCGTGAATATGACCTCAGCCGCGCCGACCTGGAAACCCTGGCGCGCGAGAAAGGCGTTGCCGAGCGCGTCACGATAGTGGCCAATCCCAGCGATGCCCAGCTGGCCGAGCTGATGTCACAGTCGAGCTATTACGTTTGCCTGTCGCGCCACGAAGGCTTTGGCATTGCCGCCATCGAAGCCATGAGCGCCGGCTTGACGCCCGTGTTAAGCGATATTCCGCCATTCCGCAATCTGCTGGAGAAAGCGCAGCTCGGTATCTTGCATACGGGCGGGGTGGACCAGACGGTGGCGGCGATTGCCGCTGCGCATGCTCAAGACCAGGCCGCCTATGCGGCGCGGCGCGTGCAATTGCAGGATTTTTCCGAGCAGTACAGCTGGAATCATATCGGCGGGCGCTATGTCGATATCTATGAGGAATTGCTGCGCAAGCAGCGCTAGTGCGGTTTTTCCTGCCTTGAGGATGATGTAAAAGCCATTGTTTCACACTGCACTCCTATTGTGCAGACAATAAATATTAATTTAATTATAATAATGCTCTGCGATGGTGCCTTGAGCGCCATACGCAAGAGCAGCCGAGACGGCTATGTTTATTCCTTCATAACCGGTGAATTATCTCAGTGAACAAGAAAATTGACTCAATCTCGGGCCTGGCCGGTTTTGCCGCCTTGATGGTGATTTATGCCCACATGGGTAGCGAAGGGTTTTTGCACCTGTCGCACCACTTTCATAACCTGGGTGTGATGATTTTCTTTGTCCTCAGCGGCTTCCTGCTGGCCTATCTCTATCTCGACAAGAAGTTCTGTGTCGAAGATGTCACCGCCTATAGCCTGGCCCGTTTCACGCGTATCGCCCCTGCCTATCTGTTCACGATCCTGGCCTCCTTTATCATCTTTACGTTTTTCGACCCGCAGTTCGTGTACCAGATCAGTACGCATAACTTGCTGCGCCATATCTTGTTCATTGGTAACGAGTCGGTGTTCTGGACGATCGGCCCGCAAGTGCAGTTCTACGTCCTGTTCCTGGTGCTGTGGAGCGCGGTGGCCCACTATGTGGCCACCAAAAATCCCTTGCCGCTGATCTTTATTGTTTTCGTGGCCATCCTGGTGATCATGATGCGCCGCAGCCTGCCGGGCACGTTTGTGGGTTCCAATTTGCATTATTTTGTCTTTGGCGCGCTGGCCGGCGTGGTGCGCAAGAAGATGCATATCGAATTGCGCCAGCCACAGCTGATCAATATCATCCACGTGGCCTTGCTGCTGATTTTCCTGGCGGTCGAATGCGGCATCATCCAGATCAGCGCGCGCATGATCCATGAAAACCTGAGCACCCTGGTGATGGCAATCCTGGTGGCTTTCTTTATTTTCGTGTTTTCCTTCGATTCCTTTAGCTCCCGCCTGCTGTTCGGCAACCCCTTGCTCCGGTTGATGGGCACCCTGAGTTTTTCCCTGTACCTGTTGCACATGCCGGTGCTGTACTGGGTCAAGAAACTGTATCCGGACGATATTACCCACCCGGTGGTGGTTGCGCTCACGTTTGCGCTGATCATCGCGCTGGCGACCTTGTATTTTTATACGGTCGAACGCTACTGCGCGCTGGCCGTCAAAACCCTCGGCAAAAAATACGCCAGCGTGCTCGGACGCCTGTTCATGTATCTGGGCGTCAAGGACAGGGCTACCGCCGGCTGAAGCCGTACTCTCCATAGACCATTTATTTCTCTTTATTGATCGAGCGCTGACTTGAAAATTTTGCTTGTATGTGCCGCCTTTCCTCCGCGCGGCAAGGGCGGCGGGCCGGAAGGCTCCTTCATGATCGCCAGTGGTTTGCTGTCCCAGGGACATGACGTGCGTGTCGTCACCGTGGGCGATGCCGACGGCGTGGAACAGTACAAAGGCGTGGACGTGCACATCATGCGTTCGCCGAATGTGTACTGGGATTACTTCTTTACCAAACGCTCCGCAGCCCTGAAGATGGTCTGGCATGTGCTGGAAAACTTCAATCCCCGCGCCTATTGGCGTTTGCGTCCGCACGTCAAGGCGTTCCAGCCTGACGTGGTGATGACAGTCAGCATCGAAAACACCAATGTGGCGACCTGGTTGCTGGCGCGCATGCACAAAGTGCCTGTGGTGCATGTGATCCAGAGTTATTTCCTGGCCTGCTGGCGCGGCGGACTGTTCAAGAATGGCAGCAATTGCGCGGGGCAGTGCGGCAGTTGCAAGGTTTTGTCGGTAGGCAAGAAGCCCTTGTCGCAACTGGTCGATGGGGTGTTTGGCGAAACCCGTTTCGTGGTCGACCAGCATCTGCAACTCGGTTATTTCAAGCAAGCTACCTCGGCCGTGATTCCCGGCCCCGTGTTTCCCATCGCAGGCCGGGTGCCGAAGGCGCGCGACGGCAAGCTGGTGGTCGGCTATATGGGCGTGCTGGCGCCGCACAAGGGCGTCGACGTGCTGGCGGACGCGGCGCGCTTGATGGGGCCGAACAGCAATGTGCGTTTCCTGATCGGCGGTACCGGCGAGGACGAAGCTTATGTGGCCAGCCTGCGCGAGAAATTCGGCGATGCCGACGTGGAATTCATGGGCTGGGTCAAGCCCGATGACGTCTATCCCCTGTTCGACGTGCTGGTGGTGCCGTCGAAGTGGAAAGAACCGTTTGGCCGCATCGTGGTCGAGGCACTGGCTTACGGTGTACCGGTGATTTGCGCGCGCTCGGGCGGCATCGCCGAAAGCATCCGTGAAAACGAGAATGGCTACACCTTTGCCTCGGGCCAGCACGATGAATTGATCACCTTGCTGCGCGATGTGCTGGAACCGGACGAACCGGCGCGCATGCGCCTGGCGGAAAATGCGCTGCAGCATTCGCACCGCTTCGATATCGGCTCTATTGCCGCGCGCATCAGCGACTTCGTGACTGCCACCGTGGCCGGCTACCAGGCGCGCCGGTGAGCGGGGTGGTGGCATGAGCGAAAACAAAGGTGAAAACAAATCCGGTGGAATGGCCTCCGGCTCGTTCTGGGCCGTGCTCGACAATCTTGCCCAGCAGGGCTTGTCCTTCATCATCTTCGCCATCTTGGCGCGGCTGCTCAATCCGGCCGAATTCGGCTTGCTGACCATCGCCCATCTGTTCATCCTGTTTTCTCGCCTGGTCGTGCTCGATGCGCTGGCCATGCCCGTGATCCGCGCCCAAGAGCCCGACGACAGTGCGTATTCGGCTCTGTTCTGGCGCTGCACGGCGGCCGGCCTGCTGCTGTGCGCCTGCATGTTCTTGAGCGCGGGTCTGGTTTCATCCCTGTTCCAGGCGCCGTCGCTGGCGCCCGTGCTGCAAGGCATGAGCTTGTCGATCCTGTTTTTCGGCATGGTGCGTTCGTACGAGGCGCGGCTGGTGCGGCAAATGAAATTCAAGCAGCTGGCCATCCGTTCCACCCTGTCCGTGATGCTGGGCGGCATCGTTGGCATCGCACTGGCCTACCGTGGCTGGGGCGCCATGTCGCTGGTAGTGCAGCAAGTGATGGCGTCCGGATTGGCGCTATTGCTGGTGGTGCTGCAAAGCGGCTGGCTGCCCAGCCTGGCCTGGCGTGCGCGTCCGGCCCGCTACTGGCATGACGTGCGCCAGGTCAGCGTGTCCGGCGTATTGTCGTTTGCCAACAGCAATGGTGATTCCTTGCTGGTGAGTATCTTTTTGGGGCCGTATGCGACCGGGCTGTACAACCTTGCCAAACGGCTCACGTCGGCGGTGTACCTGGTGATCACGGCCTCGCTGCTGCGTGTGTCGCTGCCGGTGTTTGCGGCAGCTGTCGGCAAGGCTGAACAACTGCGCCAGGCGTATCTGCAATTGCTGCTCATGATGCTGTTCCTGATGCTGCCCATGCTGCTGTTCCAGGCTGCGCTGGCCGAGCCGCTGGTCGTAACCGTGTTTGGCCAGAAATGGTTGCCAGCTTGCAGCACCATCGCCGCCCTGGCCTTGCTGTATTGCCTGTCTTCCGTGTCGGAGCTGAACAATTATGTGCTGTTTGCCCTGGGCCACAGCCGCTGGCCGCCGCTGCTGGGCATCTTGCAGCTGAGCCTGGCTGTGATCCTGGCGGCCTGTTTCAGCCATTACGGCTTGCTGGCCATGAGTCTGTCGTTTGCCGCCGCTTATGTGCTGATGCTGCCATGGTCGCAGCACCTGACGCTGAAAGTCATGGACTTGCCGCTGAAACGTTTTGTAGCGGCGCTGCAACCGGTCCTGGCAGGCAGTACGGCCTTGCTGCTGGCCTTGTATGCCATGGCGCGCTGGTGGCAGGGCGGTGCCGTAATGCTGCTGGTGCTGGCCTTGCTGGCGGGCGCCGTCGCCTACTTGCTGCCGATGATCTTGCTGGGGCGTTTGCGGCGCGGCACGGAGGGGAATTTCGATCCCCTGTCGCTGCTGAAGAATTTACGTAAGTTGAAGCACCGCGGCGCCGCTGCGGATTGAAAAAGGCCTACTAGCACCATGGACGCACCAGAAATTATCCGCATCAGCCAGTTTCCCGTCTTGAGCACGACGCGCGAGTGGCTGGCCCAGCATTTGCTGGGCATTATCGCGCGCGGCGAAAAACAGGCGCTGTTCTTTGCCAACACCAACTTTATCGTGAAGAACCGTTTTGTGCTGGCGCCGGAACTCGTGCGTCGCTGCGTGATCGTCAATGACGGTATCGGCATGGATATCGCTGCCAAATTGATACAGGGCCGCCGTTTTGCCAGCAACCTGAACGGCACCGATTTCACGCCTTTCCTGTTCCAGCAAAGCCCGCAGCCGCTGCGCGTTTTCATGCTCGGTGCGCAAGCCGACGTGCTGGCCAAGGCAGTAAGGTATGTGCGCGAGGTGCTGGGGCAGGAGGTGGTGGGCAGCTGCGATGGCCATGCCGGCATCCGCAATGCACACGACCTGGTGCAGCAGATCAATGCGACACGCGCCCAGGTGGTGCTGGTGGCGATGGGCAACCCGATCCAGGAGCGCTGGATACTTGAACACCAGGACGCTTTGAGCGCCAATGTACTGGTCGGCGTGGGGGCGCTGTTCGACTTCTGGTCGGGTGGGAAACGGCGTGCGCCCGCGTTTGTGCAGCGCATCCATATGGAGTGGTTTTACCGCTTGCTGCAAGAGCCGCGCCGGCTGCTGCGGCGCTATACCTGGGATATCCTGGTATTCCTGCGTGCGTGTTTTAAATACCGTTGATCAGGCCAGCCTCAAAGATTCTGACAAGCATGCTGCAGTGCGCCAAAAAAGTATGAAAAAAGTAATAATGTTGCTAAATTGGTGATATTCTATTGCCTCGGCATAGTTCAGCAGAGTTCGGTGTTCATCCATAGACGGGAGCGTGAAATGAAAGCAATGATTTTGGCTGCAGGCAAGGGCACCCGCGTGCGCCCGCTGACCTATGACTTACCCAAGCCCATGATCCCCATCCTGGGCAAGCCGGTAATGGCTTATCTGATCGAGCACCTGGCCAAGTATGGCGTGCGCGATATCATGGTCAATGTCAGTTACCTGCATGAAAAGATCGAAGAGTATTTCGGCGATGGCCACCAGTATGGCGTGCAGATCGGCTACTCCTTCGAGGGCTATACGACCGATGACAGCGTGGTGGTGCCGCAGCCTATCGGTTCAGCCGGAGGCATGAAGAAGATCCAGGAGTTCGGCGGCTTTTTTGACGACACCACGATCGTGCTGTGCGGCGACGCGGTGATCAATCTGGACATCCAGTCGGCCCTGTTCGAGCATCGCCGCAAGGGCGCGCTGGCCAGCGTGATCACGCGCGAGGTGCCGTGGGACAAAGTATCGAGCTATGGCGTGGTAGTCAGCGACAAGGATGGCCGCATCGAGGCCTTCCAGGAAAAGCCCAGCCAGGAAGCGGCCCTGTCCAACCATGTCAGCACCGGTATCTATATTTTCGAGCCGGCCGTGCTGGACCTGATACCGAAGGATGCGGTGTTTGACATCGGCGCCGACCTGTTTCCCTTGCTGGTGGAAAAAGGCTTGCCCTTTTACGCGCAGTCGCGCTCCTTCAACTGGATCGATATCGGCAATATCAAGGATTACTGGGAAGTGTCGCAAAGCGTCATGATGGGCGAAGTAGCCCATATGGACGTGCCTGGTATACAGTTGAAAGACGGTATCTGGGTCGGTTTGAATACGCGCATCGACTGGGAGGGCACGCAGATTGAAGGGCCCGTGTATATCGGCTCGGGCTGCAAGATTGAGGCGGGCGCCACCATTATCGGCCCCACCTGGATCGGCCATGGCAGCCACATCTGTTCAGATGCGCGCGTGGTGCGCAGCGTGCTGTTCGAATATACGCGCGTGCTGCCGAAGATTTCACTGGAAGAAGTCATTGTCTTCAAGGAGTATAGCGTCGACCGTAACGGCGACATGAAGCATGTGTCCGAATGCCTGACCGATGAATGGTCGAATGCGCGCGACCGCCGCAGCAAGCGCCGCAATCCCGTTGAACTTGCATTATCGAAATAAATAAAGGATGTCCACCATGAAGATTTATCCCGTTATCCTGTCTGGCGGCGCCGGCAGCCGCCTCTGGCCCTTGTCGCGTGCCGCGCTGCCCAAGCAACTGTTGCCGCTGGTGTCAAACAAGACCATGCTGCAGGAAACGGTGTTGCGTCTGGCCGGCCGGCCGGAAATGATGGCACCGTTGCTGATCTGTGGCGACGAGCACCGCTTCCTGGTCGCTGAACAGATGCGCGATATCGGGCGTGAACCGCTGGCCATCATGCTCGAATCGGTGGGCCGCAATACGGCGCCTGCCGTGGCCGCCGCAGCCTGGTATCTGCAAGCGACCGATCCGGAAGCCATCATGCTGGTACTGCCGGCCGATCACGTGATCGAAGACCCGGCTGCCTTCCATGCTGCCATCGAACGGGCGCTGCAGCCTGCCTCGCAAGGTGCGCTGGCTACTTTTGGCATCGTGCCGACGGCGCCGGAAACTGGCTATGGCTACATCCGGCGCGGCGCGGCCATCGCCGGTAGCGAGGCGTGCTACCAGGTCGAGCGTTTTGTGGAAAAACCCGATGCGCAGACGGCGGCCGGTTTTGTCGCCAGCGGCGATTACTTCTGGAACAGCGGCATGTTCTTGTTCAGCGCCGCCAGCTATTTGCAGGAGTTGAAACAATTCCAGCCGGCCATGGCTGATGCCACGAAAACGGCTGTAAGCCTGGCTTACCGCGACCTGGACTTTTGCCGCCTGAACGAAGAGGCGTTCGCCGCCTGTCCCGCCGACTCCATCGATTATGCCGTGATGGAACACACCAGCCACGCCGTGGTGGTGCCGGCCGAAATCGGCTGGAGCGATGTCGGTTCCTGGTCCGCCCTGCGCGAAGTCTTGCCGCACGATGCAGATGGCAACGCCGTGCGCGGCGATGTGTATCTCGATGCTGTGAGCAATTCGCTGGTGCGCGCCGAGAGCCGCATCGTGGCGGTGATCGGCCTCGATGACGTTGTCGTGGTGGAAACAGCCGACGCCGTACTGGTGACGCACAAGGACCAGGTACAGCGGGTCAAGCAGGTGGTGGGACATTTGCAAAGCACGGGGCGTACCGAACATTTGCAGCATACCAAGGTGTACCGTCCGTGGGGCTGCTACGAAGGCATCGACCTGGGCGACCGTTTCCAGGTCAAGCGCATCACCGTCAATCCTGGTGGCAAGCTGTCCTTGCAGATGCACCATCACCGCGCCGAACACTGGATCGTCGTCAGCGGCACGGCGCAGGTGACGTGTGGCGATGAAGTCAAGCTGCTATCGGAAAACCAGTCGACCTATATTCCTATCGGCATGACGCACAGGCTGGAAAACCCGGGCCGTTTGCCGCTGCACCTGATCGAAGTGCAGTCGGGCAGCTACCTGGGCGAGGACGATATCGTTCGCTATGAAGACGTCTACAAGAGAGTCTAAGTACGATCCCATCAGTATTTTCAAGCCTGGAATATGCTGGTGGGAAACAGTCTCGCCGGAAACAGCTAGTGTTATCCCTGTGCGTAAACTATTGGTATAAAAGTGAGCCCAATAAGTTTCCATTAAGTAATTATTTATTATATTTAATGTAATGAATTGTGGGTTTTTGTGATATTATTTCGTCATGGAATTTTTATCAACGCGTGGGTGCTTCGGCATCTGCCAGCCCTCAAGGTCCTCGATGAATAACAAGATGAATGGTGTATCGGCGTTCGCTTCAAGCAAACAAGCCTTTCGGGCCGCTGCCATGGCCTGCGTGTTTGCCACTGCGGCGCTGGTCTCGAATGCCGCGTTGGCGGCCGATATCAGCAAAAAGACCAGTGTCATTGAGCTGACCGATGGTTCGGGCGGTTTCTTCAGCACCTTTGGTAAAAACAATGCAAACGGCACGTTCATCGATAACTACACTTTCAGCATCGATGAACTGAGCAGCTTCAGCGGTATCACGACCTCCATTTCCACCAAGCCCAGCATCGACTTGCTGGAACTGACGGGTTTCAAGCTGACCGATTCGCTCGGCAATGTCTTCAACGGCACGCGCATCCAGTCGGGCCAGGTCGACGAGTGGAATCTGTTGGTCGACAAACTTGCCGTGGGCGCTTACACCCTGAGCGTCAGCGGTACAGTATTGACCAGTGCCGCCGCCAGCTATTCGGGCACCATCAACCTGTCCGCCGTGCCTGAACCGGAAACCTACGCCCTGCTGCTCGCTGGCCTGGGTGTGATGGGTTTTGTGGCCCGCCGCCGCAAGCTGGTCGTCAAGACTGCGTGATACAGGCGGTGGAATATGAAAACGGATGCTGCGGCATCCGTTTTTTTTGCGCCTCAGATCAGGGCCGCGCTGGGAATATCGCTTGGTAGGGCAGGGATTTCAAGGTAAATTAGCAATTGCTGCAAGCGCACGCTTGTCCCTACGACCCGTACAGGCTACTCCTATTCGCTTTGAAATATCTGCTCTTTCCCCTGCTGTTCGCCGGTGCTTTAATGCACACCCACGCCGATGCCCAATTTGCCTCGTCCGCCATGCCTCCCGCGCTGACCGCCGGGCAACTGGCGCTGGTAGTCAACGACGATGAGCCGAACAGTGTGGCGATTGCCGAGTATTACCGGCAGGCGCGCAATATTCCAGCCGCCAATATCATCCATGTGCGCATCCCCAACCGTCCGCGCAAGCTCAGCGCCGGCGAGTTCGCCCCCCTGAAAAAGCAGATCGACAGCCAGCTCAAGCCGGAAATCCAGGCCGTGCTGATGGTCTGGACGGCGCCGTATGCTGTCGAGTGCAATTCCATCACCTCGGCTTTTACCCTGGGCCTCGATGCAGGCCTGTGTTCCAGCAGCTGTGGCGTGGGCCAGCCCAGCAGCTACTTCAATGCAGCACGCGGCTTGCCCTATGGCGATTACAAGATGCGCCTGAGCATGCTGCTGCCCACCGAATCCGTGGCCCAGGCGAAAGAGTTGATCGATCGTGGCGTCAGTGCCGGTTTCCGGGTGCAGGAAGCCAATGCCTATTATCTGATGACCAGTGAAACGGCACGCAATAGCCGCGCGCCATTCTTTCCACCGGCCGGCCGGCTGCCGTCGAAGAAATTGAATATCAAGCGCTTGCGTGCCGACGAGCTCGACGGCGCATCGGACATCATGGTGTACCAGACGGGAATGGCGCGGGTGGGCAAGCTCGAGACCTTGAAGTTTGCGCCAGGCGCACTGGCCGATCATTTGACGTCGTATGGCGGCGACTTGCTGGGTACGGGACAGATGAGCAGCTTGCGCTGGCTGGAGGCGGGCGCCACGGCCAGCTATGGCAGCGTCAGCGAACCGTGCAATTACTGGCAGAAATTTCCGCAGCCGACAGTGCTGCTGCAGCGTTATTTATCGGGCGACACCGCCATCGAAGCTTATTGGAAAAGTGTCGCCTGGCCCGCGCAAGGCGTTTTTATCGGTGAACCTTTGAGCACGCCATACCGCCGCTGAAGCCTTAGTTGCGGCGGCGATTTAAGACCAGACTGAGCAGACCCAAGCCCGCCAGCAGCATGGCCCAGGTGGACGCTTCCGGTATGGCCGGGATATTCGGATCGACAGGCGTCACGATGGGCGGCGTCACCACGGGTGGCGTGATGACCGGTGGCGTCGTGGTGCCGGTATCGGGCGTATCGGGTGGCGCGACACCGCCCGATACCGGCGGGTTGGTGCCAAACAGCCCAGGGTCTCCCGTATTGCTGCCAACGCCGCCGGGACTGACGAAGCTGGCGGCCGCCAGGCGTTCGGTGCCGCCAAAATTGCCCGCTGGCCAGCCTACCGCTGCTGCTGGCTGGAACGGCTGTATGGTTGATGCCGCATTGAAACTGTCTGTGCCGGTGCTGGATGCGGGGCCATTGCCGGACGCCAGCGGACGGCTGGCAACGCTGGGGAAGTTCAGCGCATCCGATGGCAATCGTTTTACTGCTGTCTTGCCATCGTCGCTGGACAAGGGGCGGTGGTAGGCAGCATCGTCGCCGAGGCTGCTGACCGTGCCTGGACCGACACCATCATTCTTGAATTCATCGTAATTGATATCGCCATTGGACAGGCTGCATGGGCTGGCTACGCCTTCCAGGCTGACCGCAGAGGCGTTCTGTCCCTGCGCCTTGCCTTTTTCATCCTGCATCGATTGTGAACAGTTCGGCTTCTTGGCCGGCGGCACGGCTTGCGGGTTCACATAGTAACCGGTGTAGCTGTTCGCCAGGGCAGGCAAGGGAGATACCAGTAGCGTAGCCAGGACGGCGGCAAGCAACAGCGTCGGGTTTGAATGGTTGCTATTTTTTCTCATGATCAATATTCCCTGTTTCTGCTGTCTGTGTCTCTACTATCGTTCGCCCGGCGTATCGCTGCTTCTTGATGGCAAGCGTTTTATTGGTACCGCAACCGATAGTAACACGCTTGCTCTGCCGGCAATATCCAATAACTTATTTTCATTTATGTTTAGATAATAAGTGCATACTTTTATGCAACAAAATATTGTCTGATTATTCAAGTTGCCACTGCTGCATCTGCCAGCTACATGCATACCAGTTAAGTTTTGTCATCAAGTTGTCACGGCTGAATATTATGATTGAGTTAATAACAAAAAGCCTATCTAATTACCTAATTTTGTTGTCTTAACTTTAGCGCCGCCTGTTTATTGTGATGGGCGGAAATTTTAATTTCCATCAGGAATCTTCATGAAAAATTGTTTTACGCCAGGCTCGCCTGGACAACCACGCTGTGCCGGACAATGGCGTCTGACGGTCATGGCCAGTTTGCTGGCATCGCTGGGCCTGCCCGCGCTGGCCGCCTCCGATGTGGTCATCAGCCAGGTGTATGGTGGCGGTGGCAATAGTGGCGCCTTGTATCGCAATGATTTTATCGAAATCTTCAACCGCAGCGCCAGCCCCGTCAATTTGACCAACTGGAGCGTGCAATATGCTTCTGCGGCAGGATCGAGCTGGGCTGTAACGGCCTTGCCAGCAATTGAGTTGCAAGCTGGCCAATATCTGCTGGTACAGCAAGCCCAGGGGACAGGCGGCACGCAGGATCTGCCGACGCCGGATGCCACGGGCACTATCGCCATGTCAGGGACGGCGGGGAAAGTGTTGTTGAGCAGTAGCAAAACGGCCCAGACGGGCGCCAATCCCGCTGGTTCGCAAGTGGTGGACCTGGTCGGCTTCGGTACCGCCAACGGTTTTGAAGGCGCTGTTGCGCCTGCGCCATCGAATACCCTGGCGATTCTGCGGGCGAATGGCGGTTGCGTCGATACGGATGACAATGGCAACGACTTTGCCACCGGCAGCGTCACGCCGCGCAATACGGCTTCCGAGCGCCGTGTGTGCGGCGGTGCCGTGGTGTACCCCATCGTTACCAGCTGCCCGGCCAGCCTGGCGCTGGCGCTCGGCAGTGGCGGCAATGCCGTGCTGCGCGCCTCCGACGTCGATGGCATTGTCAACGCCGCCGTGCTGACTTCCCCGGCAGTGGCCGGCATCAGCCTGGGCCAGTTCAGCGCGGCCGGCGTGGCGGGCGAGAGCGCCAGCGTCAGCTTGCTGGTAGCCGCTGGCGTGCCGGTGGGCAATTACCCCGTCGTCGTCAAATTCAGCAATGACCAGCAGCAAACAGCGACCTGCCAGGTGAATGTGGCCGTACAGGGCCTGGCTGCTGTTACCCATACGATCCCGCAAATCCAGGGGCCTGGCGCGAGCAGCCCGTATGCCAATTCGGTGCAGACCACCGAAGGCGTGGTGACCTTGAAAGTGGGCACCGGCTTCTTTATCCAGGATCCGGCCGGTGATGGCGATCCCACCACCTCGGACGGCATCTTTGTGTACACGGGCAATACGGTTGCAGCAGTGCAGCCGGGCGACCTGATACGCGTGACGGGTACGGTGTTCGAATACACGCCATCAGGCGCAAAAAATTCGTACACGGAATTGAAGGACGTGACTTCCATCATCACGCAAAGCAGCGGCCACAGCATCGTGCCGGTCAATGTGACGTTGCCCAACGATAATCTGGGCCAGGTGGAAGGTATGCTGGTGCGTTTTACGCAGCCATTGACCGTGTCGCAAAACGCCTTCCTGGGCACCCGTGGCGAGCTGACCTTGTCGGCAGGCCGGCGTGAAGTGCCGACCAACCGCTATCCGGCCGCTTCGCCCGAAGCACTGGCGCTGGCCGCTGCCAATGCCGGCAATATCATCGTGCTCGACGACGGCATCTTTGTGGCACCTGCCACGATACCCTACCTCGGCGACGATAACACCGTGCGCAGTGGCGACACGGTGGCCGACCTGACCGGCGTGGTCGACTTCGGCGCCATCGGTGGCGGTGGCGCTGCCTACAAACTGCAGCCGACCGTGACGCCGCAGTTTTCGCGCGACAACCCGCGCACCGGCGCCCCGGACCTGCCATCGGGCAACGTCAAAGTCGCCAGCGCCAACGTGCTCAATTTCTTCACGACCTTTACCAATGGCAATACGGTGTTTGGACAGACGGGGCAGGGCTGCACGATAGGCTCGTCCACAACCAAGTCGAATTGCCGTGGTGCCGACAACCTGGCTGAATTCATCCGCCAGCGCGACAAGATCGTGGCCGAACTGAAAGCCATCGACGCCGACGTAGTGGGCTTGATGGAAATTCAGAACAATGGCGAAACGGCTGTCAGCTATCTGGTCGACCAGCTCAATGCCTCCATCGGTGCCGTCAGCTACGCCGTGGTGCCCAAGCCGGCCGCCACTGGCACGGATGCGATCCGCGTGGCGATGATCTACAAACCGGCCAAGCTGGGCCTGGTGGGCGGTGCGCTATCCGATGCGGCGGCCATCAACAACCGGCCACCGATGGCGCAAACCTTCCGCGCGGCCAATGGCGAAAAATTCTCGCTGATCGTCAACCACCTGAAATCGAAAGGCAGCTGCCCGTCCGGCAGCGGTCCTGATGCGGACAACAACGACAGCCAGAGTTGCTGGAACGCTACCCGCGTGCAGCAGGCGCAGCGCCTGGTCGGCAGCTTCGTGCCGCAAGTGGCCGCCGCCGCCGGCGACAGCGACGTGCTGATCATCGGCGACTTGAATTCGTATGGCGCGGAAGATCCGATCCAGGTCATCACGGGCGCCGGCTTCGTCAATGAGCTCGAGCGTTACGTGCGTCCGGCGGGCATGCCGTATTCGTTTATCTTTGGCGGCCTGAGCGGCTATCTGGACCATGCGCTGGCCAGCGCCAGCCTGAGCCCGCAAGTAGCCGGCGTGGCGGAATGGCATTTGAATGCCGATGAACCGGAAGTGATCGACTACAACATCGACTCG
This sequence comes from Janthinobacterium silvisoli, assembly GCF_014200725.1. Classification (GTDB taxonomy): domain Bacteria; phylum Pseudomonadota; class Gammaproteobacteria; order Burkholderiales; family Burkholderiaceae_D; genus Janthinobacterium. Next base: position 59,521 of record NZ_JACHCL010000003.1, on the reverse strand, counting down.
GCCAAGCCGCAAGACTTGTACAACGCCTTGCCTTACCGCGCCTCGGACCATGACCCGGTCGTGATCAGCCTCGACTTGCAGCCGTCTTACCGTGATATCACGGGCGCCGTTTCGCTTGCCAGCTCGGGTCTGGTCTACAACCGCGTCACGCAAAAGTACACGGGCAGCTTCAGCTTCACCAACACGGGCGCGAGCGCCATCAACGGCCCATTCCAGGTGGTGTTCGGCGGCTTGCCTGCTGGTGTCAGCCTCGATAACGCCAGCGGCAGCCGCGCGGGCGCGCCATATGTCAGCGTCAAGACAGCCAGCCTGGCGCCGGGCGCGACAGTGTCCTTCGCTGTCAGCTTTAGCAATCCTTCAAAACTGACCATCAACTATAACGCCGGCATTTTCGCTGGCAGCTTCTAAGGGGACTACCATGTTTGCACCGACCTTCAATCTGAATCTCACCTTGCGCCGTGCCGTGCTGGCTGCGCTGCTGGCCGCTGGCAGCAGTGTTGCCATGGCTGATCCTCTGCACTATCACGTGGAAATCGATACCAGCCAGTTCTCTGGCGCTGGTTTCCTGGACTTTGCCTTTCTTGCTGGCAATAGCCCGGCGCCTGGCGCCACCGCCACCCTGAGCCAGTTCTCGGGCGCCTTTGGCGCGCTCGACAGCAAGGAAGGAAATGTCAGCGGCAGCGCACCGGGCACCCTGGTGTTCGGCAATGGCGGCGGCTATAACGACTGGTTCCAGAACGTCAGCCTGGGCGGCAGGTTTGCCTTCGACATTGTGTTTGGCGGCGACTTCCTGGGCACGAATGGCAATGTGGGTACCACCTTCAGCCTGGGCTTGCTCGACCAGTCGGCATCGGCCTACCTGGGCAATCCGAACGGCAACTTGCTGCAGTTCGACTTGATGCCGCTCAATGGCGCTTTGCCGGCGTCGATCGCCGCCAGCACTTACGCCAGCATCGCGTCGATCTCGGCCGTGCCGGAAGCGTCGGAATGGATGATGCTGACGGGCGGCCTGGCGCTGATTGGCTTTGCCCTGCGCCGCCGCCGCGTCGCCGCTTTGACTGCTTGATTATTGTTGCTTGTTGTTGATCGCCGCACCGTTGACCTGTTCGACGGTGGCTGACGATACCTGTGTCACGCCTGGAATCACCTTCAGGCGTGACACTTCGTTTTCTGTCAGCAAGGCTGCAAAACCATTCAGTGTGACCGTGTAGTGGTATTGCACAGGTACATTTCCAAGCAATGCCAGCACGGCGTTCTGCTTTTCTTCCAGATCAAGTACATAGCGGCGTGCCGCCTCGCTATCGCTCTCCAGATGCTGCCCTTGAACTGTATAGGACGCCAGCGGTGGCTCGGCCAGCAGCACGATATACGCGTGTCTTTCTGCGGATGCTATCTGCATGGCAATACTCCTTGTATTGAAGGCTGACCAGGAATCATAGTCCTTGTACTGGTGTCGCACGCATAAAAAAACGCGCCCCGCAGGGCGCGTTCAAGTAGCAGTTGCCGGGTGATATTAGAGCGCGCTATCGACCTTCGCTTCGCGCAGGGCAGGCGCCGCCAGTGGCAGCGGGCTGTTGGTCTCTACCGACAGCACGGTGGTGGCTGCTGCTGCGTTACTGCCATCGAGGAAGACTACGCCGCCCAGATAGCGTTTGCCGCTGTCCAGCGCAGACCAGCTGACGCCGGCCGTGGCGCTGCCGCCCACATACACTTTGCTCGGCACGGTAGCTTTCAGGTTGCCGCCCTTGTCGGCCGTCGTGACGACGGCTGACGACAGGCCGAAGCCGGTCGACACGTTATTGGCCACCGAATAGCCGATCACGCACAGGCGGTAAGTACCGGCCGCTGGCGTGCTCAAGGTGATGGACTCGTTGCTACCCGAGTTGGTCGAGGCGGCGACGGTGGTGCCAGCGCTGTTCAACAGCAGCAAGTCCAGATCGTTGCCTGCGCCTTCCGTTGTGTCGCGGTCAAACGTTTCAAAGCGGGCGACTACGGTATTGGCCGGAATTGGCACGCTGAGCACGCGGGTGCCCGTGGCGCCGGTACGGCATGCGGTATTCATCTGCGCCAGCGTTTCCACGCTGCCAGCGATGGCCTGGCTGATCGTTTGTGCGCTGCGCGTGACTTCCTTCAAGCCACCGGTCGTTGCGCCAACCTTGCCGGCAAAGCCGGTGGACAAGGTGAGCGAACGCAAGCCGCTGACGGTGTTCGCCTGTATCAATGCCGGCGATTGCACCGAGCGTCCCGAGCGGGCCGTGACGGGGCTGCGCACCGAGTGCTCGCCATCGCTCCACACCAGTGCGCCGTATTGCCACACATTGTCTGGCGCCGTGGTGCGCGTCAGGGTGACGGTGAACGATTTGGTTTCGCCAGGCGCCAGGCTCAAGCTGCTAGGCGCCACTGCGATGCTATAGCCCGAGATCGAGGCGCTGGCGTTGTAGGTGGCGCTGCTGCTGCCAACGTTGGTGACCCGGCGCGTGACGGTTTGAGTACCGAGTACGTTGCCGATGGTGATCGATGGCAAGTTCAGGTTGTAACCGGCAATGCTGCCAGTGGCGCATTCAGTGGCCATGCCGGCGCCGCACATGTATTTCTTGTAGTCGGCCAGGTCGGCGTCATACACCAGCCCAGGATCGGCCGCCTTGTTGGGCGTCACATGGCCGGCGCCCTGGCCCCATGGCAAGATGCCGCGCGCATCGCCAGCCTGGGCGTCGGGCAGGGTGCTGCTGCCGGTGGTCATCAGGGCCGATTTGATGGCGGCAGGGGACCAGCTTGGATGTTGCTGGCGCAACAGCGCCGCCAGGCCGGCCACGTGCGGGCTGGCCATCGAGGTGCCTTGCAGGAAGATATACGCTTGCTCCGGCACCAGGCTGCCATCTTGCACGGCATCGCGCTGGGCGCGGGTCAGCGCTGGTGTACCGCCAGCGAGGATGTCGACGCCAGGCGCGGTGACGTCAGGCTTGAGCACGTTGACGTCGAACAGGTTAGGACCGCGTGACGAGAAGTCGGCCACCACCGGTGCTGCCGGGCCATTGCCATTGGTGACGAAACGCGAGATGGCCGCCGTCGAGGCGCCCGTTTGCGCCTGTGCATTGATCAGTGCGCCATCGGCGGCGCTGACGTGGATGGCTGGCAATACGTGCGGATCGGAAACCAGGCCGATACCGGTGTCGACCAGCACCATGCCGGCGCCGCCCGCTTCCAGTACGGCCACGCCCTTGTCGGTGCGCGCCGTGGTGCCGCGCAGGCAGCTGACGACCTTGCCGGCAACCTTGGCCGGGTCCAGCAGGGCGATGCCGCCGTTATCGCCGGCGCGGTAGCACAGGGCCAGTTTTTGCGGATCGGCGCCCGGCAAGCCGGCGTCTTGTGCGCGGATCAGGGCAGTGGCAGGCAACGGTGTCCAGTTCAGCGACGCACCCGTGTACTTGGCGCCATTGGCCAGGGTCACGGTAGCCTGATTGGCGCGGTTGTGGGTCGACGCTGCCACGGTTGCCAGCCATGGGCTGATATGGGCCACGGTATTGGCGGGCCCCGAGTTGCCGGCGGATGCGGCCACGAACACGCCTGCATTCGAGGCATGCAAGAAGGCTTGTTCAACCGGGTCGTTGATGACGGTGCCGCCACTGATCGAGTAATTGATTACATGCACGCCATCCTTGACGGCTTTTTCAATCGCCGCCACGCTGTCGCCACCCCAGCAGCTGTTCTTGGCGCCCGTCGCCTGGGTTGCCAGATTGTAGGACCAGCAGACCTTATAGACGGACAAACGGGCGCGTGGCGCGATGCCGGAAATGGCACCCAGCGGCGAGCCGCCGACGCTGACAGGTACGCCGCTATTGCCGCCGGCGGTGGACGAGGTATGCGTGCCGTGGCCGCCTTCGCCATTCGGATTGCCGATCGAATCGCGTGGCGAGGTAAATTCGCTCCAGTGGGCGATCTTGTCCGTCTCGGTCAGGCGCACGGCATTGAAGTATTGCGCACCGATCAGTTTATTGTTGCAATGGGCTTCCGTGAAGCCTTCGCCGGTCTGGCAGGTGCCGCGCCAGTTGGCGGGCGCCGCGCCATAGGCCAGGCTGGCCGATTGGTCGAAGGTCGGCTTGCCGTCTGCATCGGCGCGGTCCGCATAGGACAGGTTTTCAGGCCAGACACCGCCATCGACGACACCGATGATGATGTCTTCGCCCGCATGCTGTTTGCCGCCCAGCTGGTTCCACAGGCCGCCCGGCTGGTCCAGGCCCAGGAAGATCGGCGTGTAGTTCGTTTGCAGCTGGCGTGGCTCGTCGGGCTCGATGCTGGCGACATCGCCGCTCGCTTGCAGCTGGCGCACTTCGGCGTCGGTCAGCAGGGCGGAAAAACCATTGAGTACGATCTTGTACTGGTATTGCACGGGGGCGGCAGTCACGATGGCTTGCACGCGCGCCTGTTTCTGGTCCAGGTAGTCGGTGTACAGCTGTACTTCCGTGCTGGCCAGGTCGAGGCGGCTGCCGGCTGCCGGCTGGGTAGCGCTCAAGCCTGGTACTGCGCCGGCATAGGAGGCGATCGGTTTATCGGTCAGCTGCACGATGTACGGACGGCGCAGGTCGTCGGCGTGGGCGTGGATGCTGAGGCTGGCAAACAGGCTCAGGACGGCAAGCGCAGCAGGGCGTAAAACGGGACGGAATGTCATGTCAGGGTTTCCTGGTATCGGTATGGACGGAAGAGGAAAATCAGGCTTGCTTGCGGCGGCGCGCCACGAAGCCGATGCCAGCCAGGCCCAGCAGCATCATGGCGTAGGTCGATGGTTCCGGTACCGAGGCGATGATGTTGTCGAGCGCAAACTGGCCTTTGTTGCTATTGAACGCGTTGCAACTGCCGCTGGTATTGCAAGTGAAGCCGAAGAAGGCCAGCGACTCAAAACGCTGGCTGGCAAAGCCGGCGCTGGTGTCGAAATGCTGGAACTGGAAGCTGCCGCCCACGGGGCCGCCCAGCTGGTAGGTTTCATACAGCGAGCTGCCGTCCGCGTAGAAGCCTTGCACGCGCAGCAGGCCGGCAATCGCCGGATAGCTGGCGCCCTGGGCATAGCCGATGAAGCTGGCGTCGAAGCCTTGCAGGCTGACCGAGCCGCCGGCTTTCAGGGGATCGAGGTAGACGATGCCATCGTTGAGAGCAGCGTAATAATTATTGGTCGTGCCGGTCGGGCAAGCCTGGCCGCAAGAGGCCGGGTCGCCGCCATTGAAGATCGCGCCGACCAGATCGCCAGGCGCCGCGCCAGGGACATTGGATATACCGGTCAGCAAGAAATTACCGATTTCAAGGCTGTCGCCGTGACCGACGAATTGATTGTCCAGGTTGTTGAAAGTGATCACATCTGCCTGGGCGGCGGGCGCTGCGGCCAGCGCGGCGCCGAGCAGGGCGCCACCCAGCAGTTTCGCGAATGGAAAACCAGATGGGGTGGCTTGGCGCTGCGAAGTACCGTACATTAAATGAGTCATGAGCTCTTCCCTTGTGTATTTTGATGGAATTTTTTTAATATGCTTATGTGGATATCGCCCTATGTCGCCGTTGAATCTGGCATGCATGAGGTTGGCTTTTAATATAGCAAAATAGGAAATTAAATTTGCAAATATTGTTGTATTTTTTATTTGCGAGTTACAAAAAACAACAGAATAAAATTTTCTTTTTACTATTAAATTTTAACCAATAGTTACCGCATCCTGAATTGAAAATAAATCATGCCTTTAATGAAATACCATTTTTGCATTCTGGCTTGGTCACTCCTGACGTATTTCAAATTGGTTTCCATGGAAATAAGTTGCCACAGGGAAAAAATAAAACATTGTCTCAACCATTCGTGGCATGGTAGGCTGACGAATTGGACCACTTTATTGCGTCATCATGGCGCAGGGTGGCAGCGATCAATTAAGGAGCGCCGCGGATGCACGCAGTACACAGCCACGCAGTACATAACCAGCCAGTGAAGCAAGCAGGCCATCGTTTTTCATGTGGCAAAGGCAATAAAAAAGCGGATCAAGCAGGTTTTACCTTGCTGGAATTGCTGGTCGTTATCGTGATTATTGGTTTGCTGGCCGCGTATGTCGGCCCCAAGTATTTTGCGCAACTGGGCAAGTCCGAAGTGACCGTGGCCAAGGCGCAAATCGAGGCGTTTGAAAAATCGCTCGATACCTATCGTCTGGACGTGGGTCGCTATCCCAGCACGGAAGAAGGACTGGCCGCCTTGCTGGCCGCGCCGCCAGCCGCCGGCACCAGGTGGAATGGCCCGTACCTGAAGAAAGCCGTGCCGCTCGATCCATGGGGCCACCCATACCAGTACCGTGCGCCAGGCACCAAGGGCGAGTACGAGATCATTTCCCTGGGCAAGGATGGCCAGCCCGGCGGTAGCGGTGAAGACGCCGACATTACTTCACAATAAGATTTCATCGCCATGCAGTTCGATGTTCGGGTCTTGTCTGCCGACATGACCGTATCCAGTCTGATCATCGATGGTCGCGACGAAGCCGACGCCCGCCAGCAGGCGGAGGCGCGCGGCCTGTTCGTCAGCGCCATCGCGCCGTTGCGCGGCACGCCATTCAATGCCGTCAAGCGGCGCCAGGGCAAGAGCCTGTCGCTGGTCTTGTTCAGCCAGGAATTGCTGGCTTTGCTGACTGCTGGACTCGGCATTGTCGAGGGCCTGGAAGCGCTGCTGGAAAAAGAAGCCAATCCGGGCACCCGTGGCGTACTCGGCCGCCTGCTGGAAGGCTTGCGTGAAGGCAAGCGCTTTTCGGCGGTGCTGGCCGACCAGGCCGATCTGTTTCCACCGTTGTATATCGGCATCGTGCGTGCTGCCGAAGGCACCAGCGACTTGCCACGCGCCTTGTCGCGCTATATCGATTACCAGCAGCGCATCGACCTGGTGCGCGCCAAGATCGTCAGCGCCGCGATTTATCCGGTAATCCTGCTGCTGGTCGGCGGCGGTGTCAGCACTTTCCTGATTACCTATGTGGTGCCGCGTTTCGCCGAGGTATACCAGGGTGCTGGCCGCAGCCTGCCATGGATGTCGCAATTGCTGCTCAGCTGGGGCCAGTTCGCCAGCAACCACACCACCATGCTGCTGGGCGGTATCGCTACGGTGATCGCGCTGGGCACCTTGCTGGTGCGCCGCATCACCGCCAACGGCGGCGCGATCCGCCTGGTGGCCAAGGTGCCGGGCATCGGCGAACGGGTGCGCATCTATGAGTTGTCGCGCTTGTACCTGACCCTGGGCATGCTGTCCGAAGGCGGCATCACCATCGTGCAGGCGATTACCACGGTGCAAGACATGGTTTCGCCCGGCATGCGCAGCTCGCTGCAGGCGGCGCGCCTGAGCATCGAAGCGGGCTTGCCACTGTCAACCTCGTTTGAAGTCAATGGCCTGACCACGCCCATTTCGCTGCGCATGCTGCGTGTCGGCGAACGCACTGGCGACATGGGACCGATGCTGAGCCAGTCGGCGGCCTTTTACGATGGCGAGATCAGCCGCTGGATCGAGCGCTTCACGCGCACCTTCGAGCCGCTGCTGATGGCCGCCATCGGCTTGGTGGTCGGCGCCATCGTGGTGTTGTTGTACATGCCGATTTTCGATTTGGCCGGAGATATTTCATGAGTGTTGTTCCCTTGGCCGGCGCGGCGCCGGCCATCGATGCTGCGCTGCTGGGCCGTGCGCGGGCCTTGCGCGCCAGCTCGAAACGTTCGCTGGTGGAAGAGCTCGAAGGGCTGACCGGCATCGAGCCGCGCCTGGTGGTGCAGGCGCTGGCGCAGCCGTTTGGCCTGGCCGTGCTGGAAACGGCCGATATGCTGGCATTGACGCCGGCCTTCGACTTGCTGCCGCTGTCGCAGGCCTTGCCGCGCCACGCGGTGCTGTTGCGCGGCGCGCAAGGGCAAATAATCGGCGTGATCGCCGACCCGTTCGACCTCGACCTGCAAACCTGGCTGGGCGCGCGTGCACGCACTTCGCCGCAGGCGCCACTGCAATTGCGGCTGGCGCTGCAAGCCGATATAGGCGCCTATCTGTCGAAGCAGGAAGAATCGGCGCGCGCCGTCGACAACCTGCTGCCGGGCGCCGCAGGAGACGCCAGGCGCGATGGCAAGACGGCCGCCGTGCTGTCGTTCGCTTCGGTGTCGGAAGCAGGCAGTCCGGCTGTCAAGCTGGTCAACTCGACCCTGTATGACGCCTTGAAAGCGGGCGCCTCGGACATCCACCTGGAAAGCACCGCTGGCGGCCTGGCCGTCAAATACCGGGTCGACGGCGTGCTCGACCACGCCACCTCGGTCAACGGCATCGAAGTGGCGGAACACATCATTTCGCGTATCAAGGTATTGGCCGAACTCGATATCGCCGAACGGCGCGTGCCGCAGGACGGCAGCTTCCGGGTCGAAGCGGGCGGCCGCGAAATCGATTTGCGGGTCTCGATCATGCCCAGCATTCACGGCGAAGACGCGGTGATCCGTATCCTCGACAAGCGCGCCATGATCGAAGCCTACGGTTCGCTGACCTTGGAAGCGCTGGGCTTCGACGCGCCGTCGCTGGCGACCTTGCGCACCCTGGCGCAGGAAGCGTACGGCATGCTGCTGGTGACGGGCCCCACCGGTTCCGGCAAGACCACCACCTTGTACGCGGCGCTGACGGAAATCCATAACGGGCGCGAAAAAATCATCACCATCGAAGATCCGGTCGAATACCAGCTGCCCGGTATTTTGCAAATCCCGGTCAACGAAAAAAAGGGCTTGACCTTCGCCAAGGGCTTGCGTTCGATCCTGCGCCACGACCCCGATAAAATCATGGTCGGCGAAATCCGCGACCGTGAAACCGCCGAAATTGCGGTGCAGTCGGCGCTGACGGGCCATCTGGTATTGACCACCGTGCACGCCAATAACGTGTTCGACGTATTCGGCCGCTTTACCCACATGGGCATCGATCCGTATGCGTTTGTGTCAGCCTTGAACGGCATCTGGGCGCAGCGTCTGATCCGCACCAATTGCCCCCATTGCGCCACCGAATACCGGCCCGACGACCAGGAACTGGCCAGCGTGGGCCTGTCCCGGGCCGACGTCATCGATTACCAGTTCATGCAGGGCAAGGGCTGCGGCGATTGCCGCGGCACCGGCTACAAGGGACGCCGTTCGATCGCCGAGATATTGACCTTGAACGATGAAATCCGCGAACTGATCGTCGATAAGCGGCCGATACGCCAGATCAAGGCGGCCGCCTACCAGAATGGCACGCGCAGCTTGCGCCTGGCCGCGCTGGAGCTGGTCAAGCGCGGCGCCACCACCATTACTGAAATCAAACGGGTGACTTTGCATGCGTAGAAAGTGGGGACAGGCATTGCGGATCGGCGTGTCGCGGTCGGCTGTCGCCGTGCTGCGCAGCAGCCGCTGGTCGGGCGACAAGCTGAGCCGCCTGGCCGAGCAGGCCGTGGTGGCTGATGCCGAAGATGTCCATGCAGCCATCGGCCAGGCGATCGATACGGTGCTGCGCAGCGCTGCCTGCGCCGGCCATGCCGGCTGGCCGGTCAGCTTCGTGCTCGACGACGACTTGCTGCGCCTGTGGCAAGTGGCGCTGCCGACGGGCGCGACCCGGCCGCAAGACCTGGCGGCGGCCGCCGCGATGCGCTTCCAGGTGCTGTACGGCGAAAGTACGGCAGCCTGGAGCATCAACACGGGATGGGCGGCCGGCGCGCCGTTTTTTGGCGCCATGCCGCGCACCTTGCTATTCCAGATCGAACGGGCCGCTGCCGCCCACAAATTGCATATCGTCGCCATCGTGCCGCATTTCGCCGCCGCCTGGAACCGCTGGCAAGCTGCGCTGGCCAAAGGCGCCTGGTATGGCTTGCTGCATGACGGCGTACTGACCGTCGCCGCCGTCGAGGCAGGCGTGCTGCGCGCGGTAAGGCCATTGCCGGTGCCCGCGGGCGCCGGGCATGACTGGCTGAACCAGAGCCTGCGCCGCGAAGCGCTGCTGCTGGACCTGGCGGCGCCGTCGAAACTGATGTTGTCCGGTCTGGCGCCGCTGTCGTGGAGCAAACAGTCAGCCACTGCCGGCGACTTGCCGCTGGTCTGGCTGGAACCGGCCATGGCCGGTGTCGACTGGCCGGCCAGTGCGCTGCTGGCGCGGGCAGGGAGTACTGCATGAGCCGTTTGCATATCGATTTTGCTCAGCGCAGCTGGCGCCGCACGGTATTTCATACGCACCCTGCCGTGTGGGCCGGCGCCGCGCTGGGCCTGCTGCTGTGCGGCGGCGCCGCGCTGGCCGGCTACCAGGTGTTTGAAGAGCGCCAACAGCGATTTGCAGCCATCGAGCGTGCAGCGCAGCGCCAGGCGATCGCGTCGCAACCGAGGCAGCCCGCAAAAAGCGCCGTGCAGATTACCGAGGCGCAGGCGGCGTTTGTCAATGCGGCGGTGTTGCAACTGAATTTGCCGTGGCGCGATTTGCAGGAGGCGGTGGCCGCCGCTACGCCACCGACGGTGGCCTTGCTGGCGCTGGAGCCCGATGCACGCAAGCGTGTGTTGAAAATTACCGCGGAAACGAAGAATAGCGATGACATGATTGCCTATATCGAGCAATTAAAGCAGCAGGAATTATTTAGCGGGGTGCAGCTGCTGCGCCATGAAATCAGCCAGCTCGACCCGAACCGGCCGATACGTTTCCAGCTTGAAGCCGGCTGGAGTGCGCCATGAAGCAGCTGCAGCAATTGGATGTCCAGCAATGGCTGCTGCCGTTGCGGCTGGCGCTGATGCGCGGCGGACAAGCCCCTTTGATCGCTGGCGTATTCATACTGTGTCTGCTCGGTGCGTCTGGCTGGGGCTGGGTATTCCAGCAGCGGACCGCGTTGCGCCAGATGGTGGTGAAACCGCTCAGTGCGCCGCCTGTGCTGGCCGTTGCGCCGCCGCCGGCCAGCGCCGAGCAGAACCTGGCCGTGTTTTACGATACGCTGGGCGAAAAGCGCTACGCCGAACAGCAGGTCAAGACCTTGTTCGACCTGGCTGCCAAGAGCGGCTTGAGCCTGTCGCAGGGCGAATACAAGTCGGCTTATGACAAGGCCAGCCGGGTCAGTACCTACCAGGTGGTCTTGCCGGTCAAGGGTTCGTACCAGGCGCTGTGGTCATTTGGTTTGCAGGCGCTGCGCGCAGTGCCGTTCGCTTCGCTCGACGAACTGGCTTTCCGGCGTGAACAGATCGCCGACACCAGCCTGGAAGCGCGTTTGCGGCTGACGTTTTATTTGAAGGATGGTCTGCCGCCAGCGGCTGGGGCGCAGCCATGAAGCGCCAGCATGTGATCATGGGTCTGGCCCTGGCGGGCGCCGCCGCGCTGGTCCTGTTCGGCGACCGCCAGGCCGCATCCGACGTGTCCGAGGCGGTCGAGCGCACGCCGGCCGCGCCGCGTGACGATGCCGCGCTTGCTGTCAAACCGGGCAAGCCTGGCGACAAGGAAGTGGCGATCGTGGCGCTGCGTCCGCGCGCCGAACTGGTTGGCGAAGCCGGCGAGGCGGTGTTCGATGGCGGCGAGGCCGTGTTCCTGAGCCAGAACTGGAATCCACCGCCACCGAAGGCCAGCCTGCAGCCGTCGGGGCCACCACCGCCGCCACCGGCGCCGGTGGCGCCAGCGATGCCATTTACCTATATCGGCAAGGCGGTCGGCGGCGGTGTATGGGAAGTCTTCCTGTCGCGTGGTGCCGACAAGACCTATGTGGTGCGCGAACACACGATTATCGATGGCGTCTACCGGGTGGAAAAAATCACCCCGCCATCGATGACGATGACGTATTTACCTTTGAACCAGGTTCAACTGATCAACATTGGAGCACTCGACTGATGCTTAGTCCATTACAGACCGCCGGCGACTGCCTGCCGTACAGGAAGCTGGCGCTGGCCGCGGCCGCCGCCATGTTTTTGTCCGGCTGCGCGGGACCGATCGCTTACCGCGACGGCAACGATCTGATAGAAAAAAACCAGATCGAGGCGGGACTGAAGAAGTTCCAGGATGCAATCGCGGCCGACCCGAGGAATGCCAAATACCGCAGCACCTATTTGAACGTGCGCGACAGCAACAGCCAGCGCTATCTGCAGCAGGCCGATGCCGAAGCGGCGGCAGGCAAGATCGAGCCGGCGCGCGAAACCTACCGCCAGGTGCTGGCGCTGGACCCGCAAAACGAACGCGCCCTGGCCGGTTTGCGTTCCATCGACATCGGGCTGCGGCAAACCAGGATGCTGGCGGAAGCGGCCACTGCCATCGCGGCCAGGCAATACGAGCCGGCGCGCCAGCGCCTGAATGCGATCCTGACTGAAAACCCGAACAATGACAAGGCGCGTGCCATGCTGCACGACTTGAACGACAAGACCGCGCCGCCGCTGATCGAATCGGGCCTGGCCCGCTCGTACAAGCAGCCGATCTCGATCGAGTTTCGCGATGCGCCGTTGAAGCAGGTGTTTGAAGTGATCGCGCGCCGCTCCGGCCTCAATTTTGTGTTCGACAAGGATGTCAAGGCCGATAACCGGACCTCGATCTTCCTGAAGAACAGCACGGTCGAGTCGGCGATTTATTATCTCTTGATGACCAACCAGCTGGAACAGCAGGTGATGGACGCCAACACGGTGCTGATTTATCCGAACGTGGCGGCCAAACTGAAGGAATACCAGGAAGTGATGGTGAAGACCTTCTTCCTGTCCAACGCCGACGCCAAGACGGTGGCCAATACCTTGCGCACCATCCTGAAGACGCGCGATATCGTGGTCGATGAAAAGCTCAACCTGGTGATCATGCGCGACACGCCGGAAGCCATCCGGCTGGCCGAGCGCATCGTCAACCTGCAAGACGTGCCGGAAGCCGAAGTGATGCTGGAAGTGGAAGTGCTGGAAGTGCAGCGCAACCGCACGCTCAACCTCGGCATCAACTGGCCGCAGTCGGTGGGCTTGACGCCGCTGAGCACGTTTAACGGCAATAGCCTGACCCTGGATGACCTGAACCGTATCAACAAGAGCACCATCGGCGTGACCGGCCTGGCGGCGACCACCATCAATGCCGGCAAGGTCGACGCGGACGTCAATTTGCTGGCCAATCCGCGCATACGCGTGCGCAACAAGGAAAAGGCCAAGGTCGTCATCGGCGACAAGGTGCCGGTGATTACCTCGACCATTTCGCCCGGTTTCAGCAGCCTGGCAACGGAATCGGTCAGCTATATCGACGTCGGCCTGACCCTGAACGTGGAGCCGACGATTTACCTGAACGGCGACGTGGCGATCCGCGTGGCGCTGGAAGTGAGTAATCTGGGGCCGCAGACTGTGACCAACTCGGGCTCCAAGGTGTACCAGATCGGTACGCGCCAGGCCTCGACCTTGCTGCAATTGAAGGATGGTGAAAACCAGGTGCTGGCCGGCTTGCTGAGCAGCGAAGAGCGCAGTGGCAGCAACAAGGTGCCCGGCATCGGTGAGTTTCCCGTGCTGGACCGGCTGTTTGGCACTGACAAGAGCGATGACAATAAAACCGAGATCGTGCTGTCGATCACGCCGCACCTGATCCGCAAGGTGCAGCGTCCCGAAGCGCAGGATTCCGAATTTTCGGCCGGCACCGAGGGCAGTTTCCGGCGCCGTCCCGACCTCAGCATCAAGGGCAACGTGGCGATGCCGAGTGCAAGCGCCGGCGGCAATGTGATCGTCAGCGGGCGTGGCGGCAGCGGTGGCGGCAGCTTGCCGCCGGCGCCGCCGCAATCGCCGATGGCCCCGCCGCCGGCAGCCTTTCCGCAAAGCATAGCTGCGCCGGACATCACGCCGAGCCCTTCGGCGGCACCGGCGCCCGCGCCGCAAGCCGGTACGCCGCCCGAGCAGCCGCAGGCGCCCGCAGCCTTGCCGACTAGCCAGCCGAGCCAGCAGAGTCAGTCAGCGCCGCTGGGCGTGCCCCTGTCGTCCGGCCAGCCGGTGCCCGTGCAATCGCTGCAGCCGCCGTCAAAATGAAGTTGCGCGCCGGCTTCACCCTGATCGAACTGCTGGTGACCCTGGCCATACTGGGCGTGCTGGGTACCTTGGTATTGCCAGTCACGCAGGTGACGGTGCAGCGGCGCCAGGAGCAAGAGCTGCGCCGTTCCTTGCGCGAGATCCGGCAAGCCATCGACGCCTATAAAAAGGCGTACGACGATGGCCGCATGGTCAAGACGGTCGACGGTAGCGGTTATCCTAAAAAGCTCGAAGTGCTGGTCGAAGGCGTGCTGGACTTGCGCAGTCCGAAACACAGCAAGATTTTTTTCCTGCGCCGCGTGCCGCGCGATCCATTCAATCCCGACGCGAGCCTGAGCGACGCGCAAACCTGGGGCAAGCGCAGCTATGCCAGCGAAGCCGAAGAGCCGCGCGAAGGCGACGATGTGTATGACGTCTATTCGACTTCCGCCAAAATCGGCTTGAATGACGTGCCTTATCGCAAATGGTGAACATGAAGCCGACTTTGATACACCGCCGTGGCGGTTTTACGCTGATCGAACTGCTGGTGGTGCTCGGCATTATCGCTTTGCTGCTGACCTTGGCCGTACCGCGTTATTTCCCCAGCTTTGACAAGGCGAAGGAAACCGTGTTGATGGACAACTTGCGCAATCTGCGCACCACCATCGACCAGTACCATAGCGATACGGGGCGCTATCCAGATTCGCTGGAGCAACTGGTGACCAAGAAATACCTGCGCGCCTTGCCCATCGACCCCATCACGGACAGCGATGCCAGCTGGACCATCGTGGCACCGCCTGACGATACGCCAGGCCAGGTGTATGACGTGAAGAGCGGTGCGCCGGGCAACGACCGCAGCGGCACGCCGTTCGCCGACTGGTAGCGCTCATGCGTTTCGCTCGCCGCCGCCAGCGCGGCTTCACTTATCTGGGCTTGATCATCCTGGTGGCGATCCTGGGTCTGGTGGGCGCGGCGGGCCTGAAGATGGGCTCGCTGTTGCAGCGCCAGGCGGCCGAACAGGAGTTGCTCGATATCGGCGCACAGTTTTCCGATGCGCTGAGCAGTTATGCCAAGGCCACGCCAGCAGGCCAGCTGCGACAGCCGACCAGCCTGGCCGCGCTGCTGCGCGATCCCCGTTACCCGCAAGTACGCCGCCATTTGCGCAAGCTGTTTGTCGATCCCATTACCGGCCGCGCCGAATGGGGCTTGCTATACCAGCCTGGCGGCAATGGCATCATCGGCGTGTACAGCCTGTCGCGTGCGGCGCCGTTAAAGGTTGGTAACTTCGAGTCGCGTTTTGTGGGCTTTGAAGGCAAAATGCATTTATCAGAATGGCAATTTATGGGGAGGGATGAATTGCTTGCACCGTCAGGCACAGTCCAGCTTCCTGCGCCACTCCCCATCCCGGCGCCGACAGGCGTACCTCCCAGCGCGCCGCCAGCGCTGCCTCCGGTCTTGCCTGCACCGCAGGAAGCCGTACATCCCGCTGAAGATGCGGATGTGCCGGAACCTGCACCTTCTTAATCTAAAAGAAACAACCACGTCCTGCGAACTATTTTCAGATAGAAATTCCGTGATGCATGCAACTATTTCGCCTTAAAAATAATTGTCATAAAATAAATTAAGATAAAATATTTATAAGTAATTTAGTGATTTTATGCTACCATCCTCATCAGTACTTTTAGTAACAGTACTATCGGTGGCATGCACGGGGCAGCCATACATTTAAAGGGATAAACTATGCAATTGAAATTTATCGCTGCAGGCGTGCTGGCTGTGGCTTCGTTCAGTGCTTATGCTGGCGATCAGACGATCAATGTGATTGCTGATGGCAACACCTATAGTTTCGACGCAGTGGTAGGTGACGGCATCCTGTCTGGCGGCCATGACCTGATCACCCTGGGTAACCTGGGTGCCGGCAAATACAATATCGGCTTGACCGTCAGCGGCCAGAACCTGGTCTTCAACGATCTCTTGTCGAACCTGAATGGAGTGCAGGGACAATCGTTTGCGTTCGGCAAGCTGCAATTTTTCGGCGTGGAGTTTTCGGGCACAGGTCCATTCATACTCGACCTGGCCGGCACCGCGTTCAATGGTGCAGGTTATTCCGGCACCTACTCGGTGAGCGCAGTGCCGGAGCCGGCAACCTATGGCATGCTGCTCGGTGGTCTGGGCTTGCTGGGCTTCGTGGCGCGCCGCCGTAGCGCAGCTAAGGCAGTCTGAAAAAGCGGCTGTTCAAACGTTGAAAAACCCGCCTTGCGCGGGTTTTTCTTATTGTGGTGCGGTTATCAGGCGTTGCGTTTGAAGTCGCGGAAACGGAAGCCGGCGACTAACAGGGTGCCGAAATACACCACGCCGCACAGGGCGACCAGCAGCGCCAAAGCGCCGATACGCAGCAGCGGGTGGTGCTGCATGGCGATCCAGTCGATGCGCGAGGCGCCGTAGCTTGCCACGCCGCCCATGATGCACAGGGCTGGCAGCAAACGCAGGAAGAAGATGCCCCATCCCGCTTCGGGCTGGTAGATGCCGCGCCTGCGCAAGCCCCAGTACAGGAAGCAGGCATTCAGGCAGGCGCCCAGGCCGATTGACAGGGCCAGTCCGGCGACCGCCAGGTGGGGCACGAACAGCATGTTCATCAGCTGTGTGGCGATCAGCACGCCGATGGCGATTTTTACGGGCGTGCGGATATCCTGGCGCGCATAAAAAGCGGGCGCCAGGGTTTTCACCAGGATGATGCCGATCAAGCCCAGGCTATAGGCGATCAACGGCTCGGTCGACATGGTCACGGACTCGGCCGTGAATTTACCGTAATGGAAGAGGGTGGCGATCAGGGGCGTGGCCAGGGTGGCCATGCCGACGGCTGCAGGCAAGGCCAGCAGGAAGGTCAGGCGCAGGCCCCAGTCCAGCAGGGCGGAGTATTCGGTCTTGTCGCCATCGGCATTGGCCTTCGACAGGCTGGGCAGCAAGATGGTGCCCAGGGCCACACCCAGCATGGCACTGGGAAATTCCATCAGGCGGTCGGCATACGACAGCCACGAGATGCTGCCTTCGGCCAGGCGCGAAGCGATACTGGTGTTGATCATCAGGCTGATCTGTGCGGCCGAGACGGCGAATACGGCCGGTCCCATTTTCTTCAGCACGCGGCGCACGCCGCCGTCGGACAGGCCGATGGCGGGGTTGAGCGACAGGCGCGGCAGCATGCCGATGCGCACCAGCGCGGGAATCTGGATGGCCACCTGCAGCAAGCCGCCGACGAACACGGCAATCGCCATGGCGTAGACGGGCTGTTTCAAAAAAGGTGCCAGGAACAGCGAGGCGGCAATGAAGGCGACATTGAGCAGCACGGGGGTGAAGGCGGGAATCTTGAATTCGCGCCAGGTATTGAGGATGCCGCCAGCCAGCGCCACGAAAGACATGCAGGCGATATACGGGAACATCAGGCGCGTCATCCAGACGGCTGCATCGAAGGCGCCGGGGTCTTTGTTGAGGCCGGTTGCAATTGCATACACAAACCAGGGCGCAGCCAGGATGCCGATCAGGGAAACCACCATGGTGGCCCAGACCAGGGTGGTGGCCACGTGGTCGGCCAGTTGTTTACTGGCGTCCTGGCCATATTGGCTCTTGTATTCAGACAAGATGGGCACGAAAGCTTGCGAAAATGCCCCTTCGGCAAACAAACGCCGCAGCAGGTTGGGAATCCGGAAGGCAACAATGAAGGCGTCCGTGTAGGCGCCGGCGCCGAAGGCGCGCGCGAACAAGCTCTCGCGCAATAAACCGGTTACACGGGACAGCATGGTCATGCTGGAAATGGCAGCGAGGGTTTTAAGCAAGTTCATGGGGGCAGATTATAGCTGGGCGCAGCCTGTGCTAACGGTTAAAATACTGTAACAATCACTGATGATTCGCCCTTGCCAGCCCCGTTTTTGGCTGTTTTGGCGACGATAGTCGGTTTTTTGAATTGCCTCTGCTGCAAATTATCGCTATAATCGAAGGCTGTACAGAATTCTGTTACGCAGACACTAATGTTTGACAGGCACTGGTTTGGCACACATGGTTCGGCAGACGCACAGAACGCACCGGTTGGCAAACACTAATGTTTGCAAACGCACTTTGACCCTGTTTTAGGAAATTCCATGGCAAATACCGCACAAGCGCGCAAACGCGCTCGTCAAGCAGTTAAGCAAAACGCACACAATTCGTCCCAACGTTCGACCTTGCGCACGGCTATCAAAGCTGCTCGCAAAGCGATCCAAGGCGGTGACAAGGCAGCTGCTGCTGCAATCTTCCAGGCATCCGTGTCGACCATCGACCGTATCGCTGACAAGAAGATCATCCACAAAAACAAGGCAGCTCGCCATAAGAGCCGTCTGGCAGCTGCTTTGAAAGCACTGTCCGCTTAATATTCGCCGGCAGGCAAGCCGCCGAGGCGGCCTTGCCTGTGCCAGTACGCTGGCACTGGTAAAAAAGCAAAAACCCGCAGATTCGTTCTGGCGGGTTTTTTCGCGCTGGTGTGCCGGTTTTTGCTATGAAAACTACCCGCTTGCGGCGGGTATCGCAAGTGGATTTAGCGCAGCGGGGGCAGATTGCCTATCGTGATGCCTGGCTTGATATTCTTTTGCCTGAACCAGCCCAGGTTCATTTCCAGCGCGTAGCGCACCGGCACGCCCTTGGTCGAACAATGGCTGTCGAGCGTGTGCGGCTGCATGTCTTCGATGTTGACGATCTTGCCGGCGGCGTCGATGAAGGCAACCGACAGCGGCAGCGGCGTATTCTTCATCCACATGCACTGCGTGGCCGGTGCGCCGAAGACGAACAGCATGCCCGCGTTGGCAGGCATTTTTTCACGGTACATCAGCCCCACTTCACGCTGGTCGTCGGTGACGGCCACTTCAGCCTGGATCAGGTGCATGCCGGCTGACAGTTGCGTGGTTTTCAATTGCTGCGCCATGGCGCCGGTGGCGCAGGCTGCCAGTACGATCGCCAGACTGTAACGGATGAAGGAATTTTTCATGGGGAGTGGATGCGCCTTTGCGTAGTAGCAAGAGAAGCGCCGATTAAGCCATGCTGGCGCGCGGCGCGTCAAGCGCATGCTGTTGCGAGTGCTGCCTGGCAAGCTGTGAAACGTGGACTTGCTGCAACAGGCGCCAGGTGTCGGCGCCAGCGCGGTGGGTAGCCTGGACTTACTTTGCCTTGTCGGCGGCGTCAGGACGCTGCTTGTCCTTGCGTGGCTGCGGGATCAGGGGTTTGGACGCATCGGTGCCCGCCGAGGAGTCAGTGGCTGCGGCAGCAGGGCGTTTTGGGTGGGCAGCATCGGTTCCCGCCGAAGATTTGGCCGATGCGGATGCGGGCGGAGTAGGACGCACCGCATCGGTGCCGGCGGAGGAGGCCACGCGTGCTTCCGATTGCGCGAAGGCGCTGCTGGCAAGCAGGGAAAATACCAGGCTGAGTGTAACTTTCGACATCATCATTCCTTTTTTGTCATGAGAATGACGATGATTTTATCGTATTATTTGGAAATAAATAATTCTCATCGGTAAATATTTTTTTGCTATCTATTCTTGTTGTTTCCTGTTGCCCCAGCCGCCTGCCGCTGCCTCTCCGAAGCTATGCGCCAATACCCTGGGCCGGTACTTCGCACCACTCACCCGGCATCAAAGGATGGCTGGCCAGCGAAAACGGTCCGATGGCGCTGCGCACCAGGCGCAGGGTGGGCAGGCCGACGGCTGCGGTCATGCGCCGTACCTGGCGGTTCTTGCCTTCCTTGAGCGTGATCGCCAGCCAGGATGTGGGCTGTTCTGCGCGCGTGCGGATGGGAGGGTTGCGCGGCCACAGCCATTCCGGCTCGGCGATGCTCACGGCGTGGCAAGGCTTGGTGATGAAGTCGCCCAGGTCCAGCGGCGCCTGCAGGCGTGCCAGGCTGGCCGCATCGGGCACGCCATCGACTTGCACCAGATAGGTTTTTGCTTCCTTGCGGTCCGGGTGGCTGATTTCGTGCTGCAGGCGGCCGTCGTCGGTCAGCAGCAGCAAGCCTTCACTGTCGGCATCGAGCCGGCCAGCCGGATAAATGCCGGGAATCGACAGGTGGTCGGCCAGGGTGGCACGGCCTTCTTGTGGGGAAAACTGGCACAGGACCTGAAACGGTTTGTTAAATAAGATGAGTGGCATGGTGAAAGTAGATGGTTCGGTGCTGATGAAATTCTGTGCTGAATTGCGCCGGAATTGCGCTGCGCATGACTTGGGTGTGCTATCCCTGCTAAAGTGCGTTGTTGCTGTTATGTGCCCTAATGGTTTTACAACTCTGCCATTGCAGAGAGCGTCCCACTCCGGAGATTACGATGTACCAACATATCACTGTACCTGCTGACGGACAAAAAATCACCGTCAATGCCGATTTTTCGCTCAATGTTCCCGATAACCCCATTATTCCCTATATTCAGGGCGATGGTACGGGCATCGATGTCACCCCCGTCATGATCAAGGTGATCGATGCAGCCGTTGCCAAGGCGTATGACGGCCAGCGCAAGATCCAATGGATGGAAATTTTCGCGGGTGAAAAATCGACCCGGCTGTACGGTTCCGATGTGTGGCTGCCGGAAGAAACCCTGGCTGCGCTGAAAGAATATGTGGTGTCCATCAAGGGCCCTTTGACGACGCCGGTGGGTGGCGGCATCCGTTCGCTGAACGTGACGCTGCGCCAGAAACTGGACCTGTATGTGTGCCTGCGCCCTGTGCGTTATTTCAAGGGCGTGCCATCGCCTTTGAAAGAGCCGGAAAAAACGGACATGGTCATTTTCCGTGAAAATTCGGAAGACATCTATGCTGGCATCGAATACCAGCAAGGCTCGGCAGGCGCCAAAAAGCTGATCGATTTCCTGATCAAGGAAATGGGCGTCACCAGTATCCGTTTCCCGGAAACCTCGGGCATCGGCATCAAGCCGGTGTCGATCGAAGGCACCGAACGCCTCGTGCGCAAGGCGATCCAGTACGCGATCGACAATGACAAGCCTTCCGTGACGATCGTCCACAAGGGCAACATCATGAAGTACACGGAAGGCGGCTTCCGCGATTGGGCCTATGCTCTGGCGCAAAAGGAATTCGGCGCGCAATTGATCGACGGCGGACCATGGTGCAAGTTCAAGAATCCGAAGACGGGCCGCGATATCCTGATCAAGGATTCGATCGCCGACGCCTTTTTGCAGCAGATCCTGTTGCGTCCGGCCGAATACAGCGTGATCGCTACCCTGAACCTGAATGGCGACTACATGTCAGACGCGCTGGCCGCGCAAGTTGGGGGCATCGGCATTGCGCCTGGCGCCAATCTGTCGGACTCGGTGGCCATGTTTGAAGCCACCCACGGCACCTCGCCCAAGTATGCGGGCAAGGATTATGTGAATCCCGGTTCCTTGATCCTGTCGGCGGAAATGATGCTGCGCCACCTGGGCTGGTTGGAGGCGGCCGAACTGGTGATTTCCGCGATGCAGAAATCGATCGCCATCAAGCGCGTCACCTACGATTTTGCGCGCCAGATGGAAGGCGCGACGCAAGTGTCGTGCTCAGGCTTTGGCGAGACGATGATCGCTCAGATGTAAATGGCATGAGGAGGGCAGGGCGCACGCCCTGCGGGCGAAAAAAAACCCCACTTGTTAAAGAGGGGTTTTTTATACATCTGAGGGCTGGAATTGCTTAGCCTGCCTGGATGTTGGAAGCTTGCTTGCCTTTAGGGCCTTGCGTGACTTCGAATTGAACTTTTTGACCTTCTTTGAGGGTCTTGAAACCGTTCATGTTGATTGCGGAGAAGTGGGCAAACAAATCTTCGCCGCCGTCATCTGGGGTGATGAAGCCAAAACCTTTGGAATCATTGAACCACTTAACTGTACCTGTTGCCATAAAAAGAACTTTCAAAATTAAAACAAATCACACGAGCCATAAAAGCAAGAAGCTTCCTGCCCCCTCCTCGACGTCTCACTTCTTATCAAGCTGTACATTACTGCAACAGTCGATACAGCATTGTTGGCGGAATAAATAATGAAGTCAAGCGCTTTTCCATTGATATTGCCAAAAACTTCACAAGCGGTAAAAAAGCAACTCTTGATTTTGACAGCAGTATCGCCATCTGCGCAGTATCGAGAAAACGCGTAAGATTGAAAACAATTGAAAGGCGCAGATATTGCGCATGACAACCACTGTGAAAGCATTAGAATAAGCGTATGGCAACCAAGCACGACACAGAAACCCTGCTGGAGCGGCAAGTCCTCAAGCCGCCGCCGCTCTACCAGGTGGCCTTGCTCAATGACGATTACACCCCGATGGAATTCGTGGTGGCCATCATTCAGGAGTATTTCAACAAGGACCGTGAAACGGCGACGCAAATCATGCTCAGTGTTCATCGCTACGGCAAAGGAGTGTGCGGCGTGTTCTCTAAAGATATAGCGTGTACCAAAGTGGAGTTCGTTTTAACGCATGCGCGCAAGGCGGGGCATCCCCTGCAGTGCGTGATGGAGGAAGTATGATTGCGCAGGAATTAGAAGTAAGTTTGCACATGGCGTTTGTCGAAGCTCGGCAGGCACGGCACGAATTCATTACGGTTGAGCATTTACTGCTGGCACTGCTGGATAATCCCTCCGCTGCTGAGGTATTGCGTGCCTGCGCGGTCAATATTGATGACCTGCGCAAGACCCTCACCAATTTCATCGGCGATAACACGCCGACCGTGCCTGGCACGGGCGAAGTCGACACCCAGCCGACGCTTGGTTTCCAGCGCGTGATCCAGCGCGCCATCATGCATGTCCAGTCCGCTTCGAACGGCAAGAAGGAAGTTACCGGCGCCAATGTGCTGGTGGCGATCTTCGGCGAAAAAGATTCGCACGCTGTTTACTACCTGCACCAGCAGGGCGTGACGCGACTGGACGTGGTCAATTTCATTTCGCACGGCGTGCGCAAGGACCAGTCGACCGAAAGCGCGAAAGCCTCGGATGGCGTGGAAGAAGCGCCTGTCGATGGCCAGCCGAAAGAAAGCCCGCTCGACCAGTTCACGCAAAACCTGAACAAGGCCGCCGCCGAAGGCAAGATCGATCCGCTGATCGGCCGTGAAGACGAAGTCGACCGCGTGATCCAGATCCTGTGCCGCCGCCGCAAGAACAATCCGCTGCTGGTTGGCGAGGCAGGGGTGGGCAAGACGGCGATCGCCGAAGGCCTGGCCTATCGCATCACGCAAAGCGACGTGCCGGAAATCCTGCAGAATGCCGTCGTGTATTCGCTGGACATGGGCGCCTTGCTCGCTGGTACCAAATACCGCGGCGATTTCGAGCAGCGCCTGAAAGCCGTGCTGAAACAGTTGAAAGACAATCCGAACGGCATCCTGTTCATCGACGAAATCCACACCATCATCGGTGCGGGTTCGGCTTCGGGCGGCACCTTGGATGCATCGAACCTGCTGAAACCGGCACTGGCCAATGGCCAGCTCAAATGCATCGGTGCGACCACCTACACGGAATTCCGTGGCGTGTTCGAAAAAGACCATGCCCTGTCGCGCCGCTTCCAGAAGGTCGACGTCAATGAACCGACCGTCGAGCAAACCGTGCAAATCCTGCGCGGCCTGAAATCGCGCTTCGAAGAGCACCATGGCGTGAAATACTCGGCCTCGGCCCTGTCGACGGCAGCCGAGCTGGCGGCGCGCTTCATCAACGACCGCCACTTGCCCGACAAGGCAATCGACGTGATCGATGAAGCGGGCGCAGCCCAGCGCATCTTGCCGAAATCGAAGCAAAAGAAAACCATCGGCAAGACGGAGATCGAGGACATCATCGCCAAGATCGCCCGTATTCCGCCGCAAACGGTCAACCAGGACGACCGCAGCAAGCTGCAAACCATCGACCGCGATTTGCGCAACGTGGTGTTTGGCCAGGATCCGGCCATCGAAGCGCTGGCGTCGGCCATCAAGATGGCGCGTGCCGGCCTGGGCAAGACGGACAAGCCGATCGGCTCTTTCCTGTTCTCCGGTCCTACCGGCGTCGGCAAGACCGAGGTGGCCAAGCAACTGGCCTTCATCCTCGGCATTGAGCTGATCCGTTTCGATATGTCGGAATACATGGAACGCCACGCCGTCAGCCGTTTGATCGGCGCGCCACCGGGCTATGTCGGTTTCGACCAGGGCGGCCTGCTGACGGAAGCGATCACCAAGAAACCGCATGCAGTGTTGCTGCTCGATGAAATTGAAAAAGCCCATCCGGACATTTTCAATATCCTGCTGCAAGTGATGGATCATGGCACCTTGACGGATAACAATGGCCGCAAAGCCGATTTCCGCAACGTCATCATCATCATGACCACCAATGCGGGTGCGGAAAGCTTGCAAAAGGCCTCCATCGGTTTCACCACCTCGAAACAGGCGGGCGACGAGATGGCCGACATCAAGCGCATGTTCACGCCGGAGTTCCGCAACCGTATCGACGCGACCATCAGCTTCCGCGCGCTGGACCAGGAAATCATCCTGCGCGTGGTCGACAAGTTCCTGATGCAGCTGGAAGAGCAGTTGCACGAGAAAAAGGTCGAAGCCATTTTCACGGAAAAGCTGCGCGCCTTCCTCGGCAAGAAAGGTTTCGATCCGCTCATGGGTGCGCGTCCGATGGCGCGCCTGATCCAGGACATGATACGCAAGGCGCTGGCCGACGAACTGCTGTTCGGCCGCCTGGTCTCGGGCGGCAAGGTTACCGTCGATCTGAACGACAAGGACCAGGTCTTGCTGGAATTCCCGGAACCGCCTGATGCGGCGCCGACGGCTGCACCGGAAACGGTGGAAGTAGAATAAAACAGACAGTTGCGCAGTTAGTATCAGAAAAACCCGCCCACGCAAGTGGCGCGGGTTTTTTTACGTGTATCGTCAATTTTGCAACTGTGTTGCATTTACGCACCTCGCCGAAAATTAGTATTGCAATTGCGCAAGCTGTGCAAGAATCATGCTCCGATGTCGGCGCTGTCCCACGTCGTTTCCATGACCGCTACTTCATAAAAAGATTGACGATCGCTCCTATGAAAATTTCCCGTACGCTCGCCTTACTGTTATTGTCTGCCGGCTTGCTGGGCACGGCCGCCACGCAAGCCCTGGCCGCCGCTCCTGCTTCTGTCTCCGCTACTGCTTCCGCCACCGCCTCCAACGCCTATTTCCGTTTTCCCGCCATCCGTGGCGACACCGTGGTCTTCACGGCCGAGGGCGACCTGTGGAAAACCAGCGTGCGCGGCGGCCAGGCAGAGCGCCTGACCACGCATCCCGGCTATGAAACCAATGCCGCCATTTCACGCGACGGCTTGTGGATGGCGTTTTCCGCTTCCTATGAAGGCGCGCAGGAAGCGTATGTGATGCCGCTGGCCGGTGGTTTGCCGCGCCGTATTTCCTTTGATAATGGTGGCGTGGTGGTGCTGGGCTGGACGGCGCAGGGCGAAGTGCTGATCAGCACGCAAAACACGGATGGCCCCGCCTCGCGGCGCGTGGTGGCCGCCATCGATCCCGTGAAACAGACGCGGCGCGTGTTCCCCGTGGCCGACGCGAATGACGCCGTGCTCGACGACGCCGGCAAGACCTTGTATTTCACGCGTTTCGGCCTGGCAGCAACCAACGACAATGTGCGCAACTACCGTGGCGGCGCGCATGCGCAGCTGTGGCGTTATGATCTCGATGGCAAGGGCGAAGCCGTGCCGCTGATCGCCGATGCGGCCGTACGCGCAGGCAATAACAAGCGCCCCATGTGGTGGCAGGGCCGCGTGTACTACATCAGCGATGCGGGCGGCAGCGACAATCTGTGGAGCATGCTGCCCGATGGCACGGACCGCCGCATGCTGACCAGCTACAAGGAATGGGACGTGCGCAACGCTTCCCTGGGCGACGGCAAGATCGTCTACCAGCTGGGCGCCGACCTGCATGTGCTGGACCTCGCCGCGCCTGCTGCTACATCATCGCCACTGGCCATCAGCCTGGTATCCGATTTTGACCAGCAGCGCGCGCGCCAGATCCGTTCGCCGCTCGATACCCTCTCCAGCGTGCAACTGTCTGGCAAGGATGAACGCATCATCGTAACGGCGCGTGGCCGTGTCAGCATCGCCGGCACGGGCAGCCAGCGCCGGGTCGATATCGCCATTCCGGAAGGTGCACGGGCGCGCGACGCAGTTTTTTCCAGCGATGAAAAATCCGTGTTCGCCATCGTCGACACGACCGGTGAAAACGAAATCTGGAAGTACGCGGCCGACGGTTCTGGTCCAGGTGAACGTTTGACCACGCAAGGCGACAATAACCACCGCTGGAAACTGTATCCCTCGCCAGACGGCCGCTGGCTGGCGCACACCGACAAAAAGGGGCGCTTCTGGCTGCTGGACCTGGCCAGCAAGGCCAATCTGCTGATCGATGACGCTGGCAAGGCGGGCGTGGACAAGCACGATGAAGTGTTATGGTCGCCCGACAGCCGCAACCTGGCCCTGGTGCGCGTGGCCAGCGATCAGCAGCGCGAACAGATCGGCCTGTACAACCTGGCGTCCAAGCAGTTGCATTTTGTGACCAGCGACCGTTATATGTCCGGTTCGCCCGTGTTTTCGACGGATGGCCGCTGGCTGTATTTCTTGTCGGACCGTAATTTTAAATTGTCCAATGGTTCGCCTTGGGGCGACCGCAATATGGGGCCCGTGTTTGACAAGCGCACGGGTCTGTATGCGCTGGCGTTGCAGCCGGGTAACCGTTTCCCGTTCCAGCCCGACGATGAGCTGAGCCGCCCTGGCGTGAAACCGCCCGAGAGCGACGATGAAAAGGCCGCCGAACAGGCCGCCGAAAAGGCGCTGGAAAAAGCCGGCGGCAAAGCCAAAAAAGACCCCAAGGCCTTGCCCGACATCGTCTATGCGGGCCTGGCCGACCGCCTGTATGAGGTGCCGCTGGCCGCAGGTAATTACAGCGGCCTCGATGTTGACGACAAGCGGCTGTATTTCCTCGAGCGCGAGATGGGCGAGGACAAGGCCAGCCTGAAGACCCTGGCCATCGGCAATGCAGGCTCCAAGCCGGAACTGCTGGTGGCCGGTGTGCGCGATTTTGATCTGGCGCGCGACAAGAAGCATTTATATTACCGCACGGCTGCCGACAAGGGACCGGGCGACATGCTGGTGATCGAGGCGGGCGCCAAGCTGCCGTCCGACCTGTCGAAAGCCAAGGTCAAGATCGATGACTGGACCTTTATTTCCAATCCGCGTCTGGAATGGAAGCAGATGTTCAACGACGCCTGGCGCTTGCACCGCGACTTCCTGTTCGACGCCAGGATGCGCGGCGTGGACTGGAATGCAGCGCGTGCCCGTTACGCACCGCTGGTGGACCGCGTGACCGACCGTGCCGAACTCAATGACGTGCTGGGCATGATGGTGGCTGAAGTAGGCGCCCTGCATTCGCAAATCCGTCCCGGTGAATTGCGCCGCACGGAACCTGAAGGCTCGCCGGCGGGACTGGGAGCGGTACTGGTAAAAACGGCGGCTGGCTACAAGGTAGAACACATCTACCGCAGCGAGCCGGAGCTGCCATCCGGGCGCGCGCCGCTGGCCCGTCCCGAGGTGGACGTGAAAGAAGGCGACGTGATCACGGCCGTCAATGGCAAGGACGTGCTGGGTGCGCGCGATATCAGCGATTTGCTGCTGAACCAGGCCGACAAGCAGGTGCTGCTGCAGGTAAAACGAGGCAATGCCGCGCCGCGCTCCCTGATCGTCACGCCGGTGAATATGGCCAAACAGACGGCGCTGCGTTATGGCGACTGGGAGCTGAGCCGTGCCGAACAGGTGGCCAAGGCCTCGCAAGGGCGTATCGGCTATCTGCATCTGCGGGCCATGGTCGATAGCGACATCGCTTCGTTTGCGCGCGACTTTTACGCCAATATCAACCGCGATGGCCTGATCATCGATGTGCGCCGCAATAACGGCGGCAATATCGATAGCTGGGTGATAGAAAAGCTGCTGCGCAAGGCTTGGGCATACTGGGCGCCGCCTGGCGTGCAGCCGTCGCCGAATATGCAGAACAGCTTCCGCGGCCACCTGGTGGTGCTGGTCGATGAACTGACGTATTCCGATGGCGAGACTTTTGCTGCCGGCATCAAGGCCCTGGGCCTGGCGCCGCTGGTGGGCCAGCGCACGGCCGGTGCCGGTGTGTGGCTCAGCGACGATACGCGTTTGAGCGATAACGGCATGGCACGCGTTGCTGAAAACGGCCAGTTCGGCATCGATGGCCAGTGGCTGATCGAAGGCGTGGGCGTGGTGCCTGACGTGGTGGTGGAAAACCCGCCGCACGACACTTTCAATGGCGGCGACCGCCAGCTCGACGTGGCGCTGGACCTGCTGACGAAAAAGCTCAAGGACCAGCCGCTGCCACGCTTCCAGCCGCAAGTGATCCCGGCCTTGAAATAAAGCGGGTGCATGTTGGCCCAAACGCCCGCGATATTTTCCGGGCGTTTTTTTATCGCTACAGGCTGGTGATGGCCTTGAATTGCTGCACGCGCCGGCGCGATACTTCGACCAGTGTAGTGTTTGCGTCCGCCAGATGCAGGTCCAGGCCTTCCGAGGCGTTCGGCGCCACCCTGCTGATATGCGCCAGGTTGACGATCTGTCGCCGGTTGGCGCGGAAAAAAAGTTGAGGATCGAGTCGCTCTTCCAGCTGGCTCAGGGAGCGCAGCATCAAGGGCTGCTGCGCCGCAAAAAACACGCGCGTGTAATTGCCTTCCGATTCCAGCAAGCGGATGTCATCAAGCGCGACGAACCAGCAGCGCTCCCCATCCTTGATAAAGACCTTGCGCGGCGCCGGCTTAGGCGCCGCCTGCACGCGCGCGCCTGCCCGCGCCAGTGCCGCCGCCAGGCGCGCCGCTTGCACCGGCTTTTGCAAATAATCGAGGGCGCTCACTTCAAACGCCTGCAGCGCATACTGGTCGAAAGCCGTGCAAAAAATGACGTCTGGCGCATGGTCCAGCGCGGCCAGCAAGTCGAAGCCGGAAGCACCGGGCATTTGTACGTCGAGCAGTAGCAAATCTGGCTGCAGCTTGCCGATCTGTGTCATGGCATCTGCCGCGCTGGCCGCTTCGCCGACGATCTCCACCTGTGGATGCACCGCCAGCAAGCGCCGCAGTTCGGCGCGTGCCAGGCGTTCGTCGTCCACCAGCAGCACGGTGATTTTTCGTTCGTTCATCGTGGCTCCGGAAGTTCCATCGTGGCGTGCACCCAGCCTGCCTGTTCCACTAATGCCAGGCTGGCATTGTCGCCGCAGACCAGCCGCAAGCGCTGGCGCGCATTGCGCAGGCCCACGCAGGTCGAGCCAGGTGCACTGCGCAAGCTACCCGTATTGGCCACGCCGATTTTTAGCGTAGCCGTGCCGTCATCGCGTAGGGTCCGCTGCGCCGTGATGCGAATGTCGCTGCCTTCGCTACTCGCCTCCACGCCATATTTGACGGCGTTTTCTACCAGCGTTTGCAACGCCATCGGCGGCACGCGCACTTGGTCCAGGCCATCGGCGATATCGAAGGCCACCCGCAGGCGCGACTCAAAACGAATCTGTTCGATAGCGAGATAGGCGCGCACGGCTTCCAGTTCGGCCGCCAGTGGCACCGTCGCATGCTGGCCTGACTGCAGCGCATGGCGCATCAGGCCCGCCAGCTGGTCGATCATGTGGGCAGCCGCATCGCGGTCCTCGTAGATCAGCGCGCGCACGCTATTGAGGCTATTGAAGAAAAAATGCGGATTGACTTGCGCCTGCAGCGCGCGCAGCTCTGCCTCCCGCGCATGCAGCTGCAAAGCCAGCGTTTCTGCTTCGAGCCTGCTGCTGCGGCGCAGGGACAGCACTGTGAAATAAAACACCGTCCAGACAAAGAACACGGCAAACCAGAATAGCAGTGCGCCGGGCAGCCAGGCCACGCCATGGAGCAGGCTGGCGGGATACATGGTGTAAAAAGCTGCCGTGACGCTTGCCGTCTGGATGGCGGCCAGCAGCGCCAGCGAGGGCAGGATGCGCGTCCAGCGCAGGCCATGCTTCGCCCATCCACGCCGGCGCAAAATGCCGTGCCACAGGTGCGACAGCAGCAATCCGCCCAGCGAACCCCAGCAGGCGATGGATATGACGATGCGTAGCTGTGAAGAGCCGCCGTACACGCTGTTGAACAGCGTTAGCGCAGTCCAGCCGGCCAGCTGGAACGTCCAGTACCAGTTGATGCGTGCCAGCAGGGGCGGTTGGTCGGCGGCAGCTGCCATGGCCTAGTTCAGGAACTGTTCGATGCGCTCGAACATCCAGTCGGGCTGGTCGTACATGATGAAGTGGCGCGCCGTGTCCGCCATCTCGATTTTGACGCCTGGCAGTTGCGCATACTGGCTGCGGAAGGTTTGTTCGATGGCAGAACGGGGGGCAAAATCCTTGTAGGCGATCCAGGTGCCCAGTACCAGCGTGGGCGAGGAAATGCGCGCCACGCCCTGGCGCAGGTCGGTAGCGATCAAGGTACCCATGGCGTTGATCACGGTGTCTTTATCCGAACGCTGGCCCCAGGCCATGATCCGCTCCACGTCGGCCGGTGCGGTGACCATGGTGTTGACGGTATGGCGCTGGCCGGCGGCAAAGCTGGCGCCATCCTGACTGCGCATGAAGTCTTGCATCTGCTTTGCCGATTGCTGCAGCTGCTCTTTGCTGATGTTGCTCGATTGAGTAGCGCCTAGCGCTGGCAGCGAATCGACGATGATCAGTTTCCCCGTTTGTTGCGGATGGTCGATGGCCAGTTTCAAGGCCAGGAAACCGCCCAGGCTATGGCCGATGATGGCCGGCTGGCCCAGCTTTTGCGCCACGATGTAGTCGCTCAGCTGCTGCTCCGTTTGCGCCAGTAAATCACCGGCGATGGGAGTCACGCCGGCAAAGCCGGCCAGGGTCAGCACATGGCACTGGCGTGTGGTTTGCGGGCCGCACAGACGGGCCACCGTGGATTGCCATACTTCGCCAGACGAGGCCAGGCCGGGAATCAGAATAATCGGCTGGCCCTGGCCGGTGACGTTCACCGTGAACGCCGAAGGTGCGGCCGCCTGGCTGGCGCCTGCCAGCAGTACGCTGGCGAGCAAGGTCAGTGCTGGTATCGTTTTTTTCATTGGGTGCTACCTCCTTGATCACGATACTAGTACTGCAGCTTGCGCAGCGCCAGCGTGAAGGGATGAGCGGCGGCCGGCGAGGATGAACGGTGGCCGTTTCAGATCCATATGGCCTGGTCTTCGCCATCTTCCGGAAGATAGGTCAGATACTGCACCATGCGGGGAAACGGGCCGTGGTTGGCGCTGGCGCAATGGGGCAGCGCCTGGTGCCAGATGATGAAGTCGCCGGCCTGGCCTTCGACCGGTACAGGACGCAGATGCTCGATGGCCCACTCGCGCGGTCCCTGGCCGGGCGGCACGCTGGCCAGCCAGTCTCCGGCCTGATGCTGGAAACCGGGCACGCAGTGAAAGGCGCCATGCCCGGCCGGGCAGTCCGATAAATACAGCATGCCTTGCAGCTTGAAAGGGATCGGCTGCTGCAGGCTGGTGTCCCAGTGCAGCGGGCTGCCGATGAAATTGTAGGTATCGGTTTCCGGTGGATTGAAGCTGGCCTTGTCGACCGATGCGTAGATAGCCTGCTTGCCATACAGCTGCTGATACGCGCGGCGGATGCGTGCGTTGTGCCGGTTGGCCGCCAGGGCCGGGTGGTCGGAAAACTGCAGCATCAGTCCCCGCTTGCCCGGGTGCGTTTTGTACCACGATGCGGGGTCGTCCGGACTGGCGTCCAGAAATTCCCAGATGGCTGCCTGGGCTGCCAGGCACTGTGTATATGGTACGGCGTTGCGCAGCACCAGGTAGCCATGCTCTTTCCAGAACTGCAGATCGGCGTCGGTCAGCACGTCTTCATGCGGCAGCAGCGCTTCGGCCGGCAAAGGGCGCGTGCGAGCCGCTATCCAGCTGAGAAAATCGCCTTCGGCTGGCTGCGCGTGAAACAGGAATTGCAGGGTCTCTTCCAGTGTTATCCCACGCGCATACAGCACCCGGGCTTCCTGCCGGCTGTTGGCCGCCGTGCCGCCTTGCATGCAGCGTTGCCACAAGCCGTGCAGGATCACGTTGTCGTCCATGGATCTCAACCTGCGCGCAGCCGGCGCCAGAAGGTGGTACGGCTCACGCCCATATATTGTGCGGCAGCGTCGTGGCGGCCACCGAAGCGGGCCAGTACTTCGGCGGCGCTTTCCTGTGGCGCAGGCGGCACAGGAACGGTGGGGACCGGTGCCTGGGGCGCTGGGCCGGCCAGCTCGGGCGCCACCGCCAGCACGAAGCCCGGGGTCAGTGCCTGCAGCGGTTCGGCCGCCAAAAATAAGGCCAGGCGTTCGGCCAGGTTGCGCAATTCGCGCACATTGCCGGGCCAGCTGTAGCAGCGCAGCAGCGGGGCGCAGGCGGTAATTTCCGCGTGCAGGTTGGGATGCGGCCGGGCGCCCAGCGCGGCCAGTGCGTTTTTCAGCGACCACTCAAGCAGGCCGATGATATCGCTGGCCCGTTCGCGCAAGGCAGGCAGGTGCAAGCGCAGCACGGCCAGGCGGTAGAACAGGTCGGCGCGGAAGCGGCCTTCGCGGATGCGCTGTTCCAGGTCGCAATGGGTGGCGCTGATGATGCGCACATTGATGGCGATCGGGCGCGTGCCGCCTACGCGCACCACTTCGCGCTCTTCGAGCACGCGCAGCAGGCGCGTTTGCAGGGCCAGCGGCATTTCGCCGATTTCATCGAGGAACAGGGTGCCGTGGTTGGCCGCTTCGAACAGGCCCGCATGGCCGCCGCGCCGTGCGCCCGTGAATGCGCCATCTTCATGGCCGAACAGTTCCGATTCCAGCAAGGACTCGGCGATGGCGCCGCAATTAATCGCCAGGAAAGGCCGATTGGCGCCCAGGCTGCGCGGGCTTTCGCGGTGGATCGCCTGCGCCACCAGTTCCTTGCCGGTGCCTGTCTCGCCCTGGATCAGCACTGTCGCCGGCGAGCGTCCGAACAGCACCACCGACTGGCGCAGCGCCTCCATCGCTTCCGATTCGCCGCGCAGGTCGTGCAAGCCATGCTTGGCGCGCAAGGTGTCGGCCACGGCCACGCGGCGTCCGCGGTTCGATTCGAGCTGGGTCAATCTGGCCATTTCCAGCGCATCGTCAAAAGCGCGCCGTATCGATGCGGCCGAATACACGAAGACGGCGTCCAGGCCCGCCTCTTCGGCCAGGTCCGTCACCAGGCCTGCGCCGACGACAGCTTTTACGCCAGCCGCCTTCAGTTCATTGATCTGTGCGCGCGCATCTTCTTCGGTGGCGTAGGTGCGCTGGGCCAGCTCGAAACCGAAGGTGGCGGCAAATTCGCCCAGTTCAGGCATCGTGTCCTGGTAGGTCACCACCCCGATGTGCGGCGTGATGCGGCGTGCGCGCGCCAGCGCCTGCATCACGTCGTAGCCGCTGGCCTTGGCGATGATGACGGGTACCGACAGCCGCCCTTTCAGGTAGGCGCCGTTCGAACCTGCGGCGATCACGGCGTCGCAGCGCTCGGTGGCCATGCGCTCGCGGATGTGGCGCACCGCATCGTCGAAGCCCAGGTTGATCGGCTCGATCTCGGCCAGGTCGTCGTATTCCAGCGTGATGTCGCGGAACAGATCAAACAGGCGTGAAACAGAAACAGTCCAGATGACGGGCTTGTCGCGGTGGTCGAGCGGTGGAAGAGGGGAGCGGCGCATGCTTTATTCTAAACGATTTGCTTGTGGACATAGAGCATCTCCTCTAGCGATGGAAGTTGGAGGAATGCGCAGAAACTGGGCTATGATCTGTCAGCACCGTGTGCCCGGGTGCCTCAACTGTATGGCTGACCATGAACTGTGTGCCGACTTCTTCCAATACCCTAGACGATGCCTTGCAGCTGATTGCCTTGCCCGCCTGTGCCTGCGATGCGGGTGGCCTGGTGCTGGCGGTCAATAGCGCATTGCATACTCTGTTGGGTATGGATGTGACGGGGAAGTTGCTGGCAGACTGCTTCAGCGACACTTACCGGGCGTCGAGCAGCAGCATGCTGCGCGGCGCACTGGGTCCGGCAGGGCGCGAGCGTCAATGGGAAAGCAATCTGCAAGGCGGCGTGGCCGTGCAAATCTGGAGCAAGCCTTTGCTGCTCCCCGATGCCAGCATGGGCGCGACCCTGGTGTTTGCCGATATCAGCGTGCGGCAGATGGACCAGCAGGCGCTGCGCAAGACGTTTCTGGAACAGCAGGCCATCCTGGAAAGCGCGGCCGTTGGCATCTTGTTTACCAAGGCGGGCGTCATCGAGGAGTGCAATATCCGCGCAGCCGAAATGCTCGGTTATGCGCGCCATCAGTTGACGCGGCTGCCCGGCGTGGTGCTATACCGCTCGCCGCAGCACTACCAGGAACTGGGCATGGCGGCTACGCCGCTGCTAGCGAAAGGCAAATCCTTTTGCACCGAGCTGGAATTGCGGCGCCAGGATGGCAGCTTGTTCTGGAGCCGCCTGCATGGCCGCGCCGTCGATCCCCTGCATCCTGACGATGGCACGGTGTGGATACTCGAAGATATCAGCGATCACCGCCGCGACGAGGATCAGCTGCGCCACGCCATGCTGGAGCAGCAGGCGATCCTGGACAATGCCTCGGTCGGCATCCTGTTTTCGCGCTCGCGCCTGATCCTGCGCTGCAATCCCCGCTTCGCCGAGATGTTTGGCTACACGCAGCAGGAACTGACGGGCCGCGCGGCGGCCGAACTGTTTCCTTCGTCTGAAGCCTATGCGCAGTTCGGCCTGCAGGCGGCGCCGCGGCTGGGCCAGGGACTGCCGTATGAACAGGAAGAGGCGCAGTTCCGCCGCCGCGACGGCAGCCTGTTCTGGTGCCGTATCCGCGCCAATGCCGTCGACCAGGAGCAAAGCGAAGAGGGCGCCATCTGGATACTCGAGGATGTCAGCGTGAGCCGCCAGACGCAGATGGAAGTGGCGGCCATCATGACCAACGCCTCGGTCAGCATCCTGTTTACCAAGCAGCGCCTGATCACGCGCTACAACACGGGTTTTGCCGAGATGTTCCGCTACCGTGGCGACGAGGCGCTGGGCTTGCCCGGCCGCGCGCTGTATGTATCGCAGGATTCCTACGACATGCTGGGGGCGGCCGCCTTTCCCTTCCTGTCGGTGGGCAAACCGTTCCAGACTGAAGTGGACATGCAGCGCAGCGACGGCACGACCTTGTGGGCGCAGCTGATCGCCTACGTGGTCAACCCGGACGATCCTGGTGCCGGCACCATCTGGATCATCGAAGACCGCACGGAAGCCAAGCGGGCCGAAGAATCGCTACGCAATGCGCTGCTGGAAAACCAGGCTATCCTCGACAGCGCCGTGCTGGGTATCGCGGTGGTCGAAGGCGGCTACAACCTGCGCTGTAACAGCAAGATGGAAGAGCTGTTCGGCTATGCGCCGGGCGAGGTCAATCGCCTTTCCGTGCAGGCGCTGTATCCGGACCTGGCTTCGTGGAAGGTCGCGCGCGGCGAGACTGCGCGCGATTTCGAGGCTGGCCGCGTGCACATGGCCGAATACCAGCTGGTGCGCAAGGATGGCAGCCGCTTCTGGGCGCGGCTATCAGGCCGGCCGTTCGACCTGGCGCAGGTGCATGGGCGTTCGGTATGGATGGTCGACGACGTGACGGCGCGCCGCGAGGCTGCCGACGCGGTGCGCCGCGCGCGCGATGAGCTGGAGTTGCGCGTGTTCGAGCGTACGGCCGAACTGGCCGGCGCCAATACCCAGTTGCAGGATGAAATCATCGAGCGGCGCCAGGCCGAGGCGCGCGTGCACCACATGGCCTATCACGACAGCCTGACGGGTCTGCCGAACCGCGCCTTGCTGACGGACCGCCTGGAACGGGCCATTTTGGCGTCGCAGCGCTCGGCGCGCAAGCTGGCCGTGATGTTCATCGACCTGGACCGCTTCAAGACCATCAACGATTCGCTGGGCCATATGACGGGCGACAGCCTGCTCAAGGAAGTGGCCAGCCGGCTGTGCCGCGCGGTGCGCGCCAGCGATACGGTTGCGCGCCTGGGCGGTGATGAATTCGTGGTGCTGGTGCCCGGCATACGTGGCGCGGATGAAGCGGCGCGTGTGGCCGAGAAAATCATCGAATCTTTGACACCGGCGTTTCCGCTCGATGGCCATGTGCTGCACATCACGCCATCGATCGGCATTTGCCTGTATCCCGATGACGGTGGCGATGTCGATGCGCTGATGCGCCATGCCGACGCGGCCATGTATCACGCCAAGGGCAATGGCCGCAACAATTACCAGTTCTTCACGCATGCCATGAACCAGGCGGCGGCCCTGCATTTTGACCTGGAAAGCAGCTTGCGCACGGCGCTGGCGCAAGACCAGTTCGAGTTGGTGTATCAGCCCGTGATCGATATCGCCACACGCAGCCTGCACGGCATGGAAGTGCTGCTGCGCTGGCGCCGTCCGGGCCACGGCCTGGTGCTGCCGGACCGCTTCATACCCATCATGGAAGAAAACGGCTTGATCGTGCCGGTCGGCGAATGGGTGATGCGGCGCGCCTGCGAACAAAGCATGGCCTGGCAGGCGCAGGGCTTGCTGCCGGTGCCGCTGGCGGTCAATCTGTCGCCGCGCCAGTTCATGCACAAGGGCCTGGTGGCGTCCATCGCGAGCATATTGAAGGAGAGCGGCATCGATCCGGCCCTGCTGGAATTTGAAATTACGGAAACGGCGCTGATGCAGCATGGCGAACACACGCTCGACATCCTGCGGCAGATTAATGCGATGGGGCTGCGCTTGTCGATCGACGACTTTGGCACCGGCTATTCCAGCCTGGCGTATTTGAAGCGTTTCCCCGTCAAGAAGGTCAAGATCGACCGCGCCTTCATCAAGGACCTGGGGCAGAGCGCGGAAGACCGCGCCATCGTCTCGGCCATCATCGCGCTGGCCGACAGTCTGCAGTTGTCGGCCGTGGCCGAAGGCGTGGAAACAGAGGAGCAATTCGCCCTGCTGCAGGTCAGCGGTTGCCGCTATGCGCAGGGTTATCTGTTCTCCGCGCCAGTGCCTGCAGTCAATGCGCAGGCTTTACTGGAACGCAGGCGCTTATTTAATTAATTATTTAATTAATCGATGGTGGCAACGACCGGTGCATGGTCGGAAGGCTGTTCCCACTTGCGCGGCACCCTGTCGATGATGCAGGCGCTGCAGCGCGCTACCAGGGCTGGCGAGAGCAAAATATGGTCGATGCGCAGGCCCTTGTTCAGGCGAAAGCCCAACTGACGGTAATCCCACCAGCTGAACGATTTGTCCGCCTGCTCGAACAGGCGGAAGGCGTCGGCCAGGCCGATGTCGAACAGGCGCTGCAGGGCGGCGCGTTCCTTGTCCGACACCAGTACCTGGCCGGCCCAGGCGACGGGGTCATGCACGTCGCGGTCATCGGGTGCGATGTTGTAGTCGCCTACCACGGCCAGTTGCGGATGCTGGCGCGCTTCTTCGGCCAGCCAGTCGTGCAGGGAGGCCAGCCAGCCCAGCTTGTATTCATATTTGTCGGAGTCGATACTCTGCCCATTGGGCACGTAGGCGCACACCACGCGCACACCGGCTATGGTGGCGGCCAGGATGCGCTGCTGCGCATCTTCATAAAGGGGATTATTCTTGACGACGTCGGTGATCGGCAGCTTCGACAGGATGGCCACGCCGTTATAGGTTTTCTGGCCGCTGAAGACGACCTGGTAGCCGGCCGCCTCGATCTCGGCGGCGGGGAATTTGTCATCGGTCAGTTTGGTTTCTTGCAGGCACAGTATGTCGACCGGGTTGTCGGCCAGCCACTGCAGCACTTGCGGCAGGCGCACTTTCAGCGAGTTGACGTTCCAGGTGGCGATTTTCATGGGGTAAATCCTTGTTTGATGGGCTGACGATAGGCGCGAATCTTACCGCATGCGTGTTACTGGCGTCCTGCCAGCCTGCTCGCCGTTTTTCGCCGGGGCTGTCACAGGCTGAAAATATGTGCAATTTTATTTGCCCTAGGGTAAAATTAATATAGAAAAAGTATTTATTTTTAGCCAATCGTGACGCATAAATATTATGTTTTTGTGTATCATTGATCAAGCCCTATGTTTGATTTGGCATAAGTGCTGTGATTGGTGCGCCACCTGTCGCTTTTTCATGCGATAAAGCTTAAAGTTTCTCGCTAAATCGCGATAAAAACTACTAAAATGGCAGAATGTAACAACTGTGTCACACAGATTTTGTTGCAGCTTATAACTAAACAAGTAGGAATCAGTTGTAATTGCTGTTCCGAATTACATGACCACTGTGCCGTGGGCGAATCGCAGAATTCGTCCGTAGGCGCCGCCAGACTTGTTATGCAAATTGCAGTACTACATGTTGGATACTATTTTGTTTCGTCAATAAATGGTACCATCTGGAAACATTGCAGTTTTAATAGTGAGACTTGCGCGTAGCATTTGCAAAGGAAGAAAATGCGAACTGCATTTGAAGCGTGGGCGCAGCGTGACGGCCACATTGTGCGGCGAAGAGAAGACAAGCCGGAAGAGTACCTGATTTTTGAAACCCAGCGCCGCTGGGTGATCTGGCAGGCTGCTTTGACGCATGGCAAGACGGCTACCAAGCCGCGCGTCAGTGCGGCTGAAAAGGCGGCCAAAGCCCAGGCGCAGCGCGCACTGGAAATCTCGTCCGACGAAGCCGCCGTGCGCAACAAAGTGCTCAATGAAGTACTTGAGGCCTTCAGCGGCGCCGATGGCGCAGCCGGCATGGAAAGCATTTTGAAAGTGATCCAGGGCCTGAAAATGAAGCAAAAGGCGCTGACTGACGAGAAGAGTGAAGATTCCACGGCTTGAGGGGACGGCGATGCGTTACCGGCATTACAAGGGCGGCATTTACGAACTGGTGTGCGAAGCCACGCTGGAATCTGATTTGACGCCCATGATCGTCTACCGCGCCGCTGATGGCTCGATCTGGACCCGGCCGAAAGACGTGTTCTTTCAGCTGATCGAGGTCGACGGTGTCATGGTGCAGCGTTTTGCTCCCATCAACTGATGCCTCACTGGGCGGACTCCATGAAAACATCCTTGCTGGCTAGTGCCTTGCTGCTCGGTTTGGCCTGTGCTGCGGCGCAGGCTGAAACGATCGGTTCCGTCGATACGGTGTTCAAGTTGATCGGCCCTGACCACAAGATCGTGGTGGAAGCGTATGACGACCCCAAGGTGGGCGGCGTCAGCTGCTATCTGTCGCGCGCCAAGACGGGCGGCATCAAGGGCGCCGTCGGCCTGGCGGAAGACAAGGCGGATGCAGCCGTCGCCTGCCGCCAGGTAGGGCCGTTGCAATTCAAGGGCAAGCTGCCGCAGCAGGAAGAAGTCTTCAGCGAGCGCGCTTCCATCTTTTTCAAGCATGTGCGCGTAGTGCGCATGGTGGACGCCAAGCGCAATGCGCTGGTCTACCTCGTGTATTCAGACCGCCTGGTCGATGGCAGCCCGAAAAACAGCGTCACTGCCGTCGCCGTGCCAGCTGACCAGCCTATCCCCGTACGCTGATCCTCCATGCGCCATCGCACCGCTATTGCCACTGTTGGATTGCTGTCCGCGCTGGGCGGCTGCGCCACGCTGACCGGCAACACCGACCAGATGGTGCTGGTGCAAACCATCCAGGATAACCGCGAACTATATGGCGCCGGGTGCATTCTCAGCAATGATGTGGGCAAGTGGTTTGTCACCACACCCGGCCGCATCACCATCCGCAAGAGCCAGGCTCCCTTGAAAGTCGATTGCAGGAAGACCGGTTCGCCGGCCGTCGTGACCGATAACACGATCGATCCCAAGCTCAATGGCAGCGTGTGGGGCAATGTGATCCTGACCCTGGGCGTCGGCTATTTTGTCGACCGCAATACGGGCGCCGGCTTCGATTACCCGTCCACCCTGACCATCATCATGCAAGACCCGGCGCGCATGGCGCCGCCGCCAGCACCAGTGGCTGCCAAGCCTGCAGCCGCGCCAGTTGAAGCGGTGCCGCAACCGGTAGTTCAGCCCAGGGTGACGCCGTCGCCGGTGCCGGATCCGGTCGTTTATTGAAATCCACCAGACAT
The DNA here is from genome assembly GCF_014200725.1 of Janthinobacterium silvisoli. Classification (GTDB taxonomy): domain Bacteria; phylum Pseudomonadota; class Gammaproteobacteria; order Burkholderiales; family Burkholderiaceae_D; genus Janthinobacterium. Next base: position 19,449 of record NZ_JACHCL010000003.1, on the reverse strand, counting down.
AAAAAAGCCGCCATGATTATTTATCATGGCGGCTTTTTTTCTGGATCAAAGGCTTATACGCGGTTGATCAGGAAGGTCGTCAGCAGAGGGACTGGACGTCCGGTCGCGCCTTTGGCAGCGCCCGATTTCCATGCCGTGCCGGCGATATCCAGATGGGCCCAGGTGTACTTCTTGGTGAAGTTTTCCAAAAAGGCCGCTGCCGTCACCGAACCGCCGCCTGGCGTGCCGATGTTGGCCAGGTCGGCGAAGTTCGATTTCAGCTGCTCGTTGTAAGCCTCTTCGATCGGCATGCGCCATGCGGTGTCGCTCGCTTGCTTGCCCGCTGCCAGCAACTCATTGGCCAATTGATCATGCGCTGCATCGCTGCGCGTAAACAGGCCGCTGTTGTGGTGGCCCAGCGCGATCACGCAGGCACCCGTCAGGGTGGCGATATCGACCACGGCTGCCGGCTTGAAGCGTTCGGCGTAGGTCAGCGCATCGCACAGTACCAGACGGCCTTCGGCATCCGTGTTCAGGATTTCAATCGTCAGGCCATTCATCGAGGTGACGATGTCGCCCGGTTTGGTGGCGCGGCCCGATGGCATGTTTTCGCAGGCGGCGATGACGCCGATCACGTTCAGCTTCAGGTTCATTTCGCCGATGGCGCGGAAGGTGCCCAGTACTGACGCAGCGCCGCACATATCGTATTTCATCTCGTCCATGCCAGGTCCGGCCTTGAGCGAGATGCCGCCCGTGTCGAAGGTGATGCCTTTGCCAACCAGGACCACTGGCGCATCCTTGGCCTTGCCACCCATGTGTTTCAGGACGATGAACTTCGGCGGCTGTTCGCTGCCGTTGGTGACCGACAGGAAGCTGCCCATTTTCAGCGCTTCGAGCTGTTTGCGGTCCAGTACTTCGACTTCAAACTTGTAATCCTTGGCCAGCTGCTTGGCCGTATTGGCCAGGTAGGTCGGGTTGGCGATGTTCGCTGGCAGGTCGCCCAGGGTGCGGGTCAGGTCCGAGCCGTTGGCGATGGCGGTCGCTTGTGCCAGTGCGCCGCGCGTAGCAGCCGTGGCAGGGGCTGACAGGACGATCTTGCGCACGCCCGCTGGTGCCGGGTCTTTCTTGCTCTTTTGCGTATCGTTGCGATACTCGCTATCGTGTGCGGCTTGCACCACGCAGCGGATCGCCCAATTGACGTCGCGCTCTTTCACTTCCTGCAGCGGTAATGCGATAATGGCGTCCGCAGCGCCCAGCGAGCCGAATGCCTTCAAGGCAGCTTGCACGCCGGTGGCGAAGCTTTTTTCGCTGACGGATTCATCGCTGCCCATGCCGACCAGCAGGACGCGGTCGGCGGTGACACCTTCCACGCCGCGCAGCAGCAACGTGCTGCCAGGTTTGCCGCTAATGTCGCCGGACTTCAGCGCAGCCGTAATGGCACCCTTGCTGTCCAGCGATTTTGCCGCTGGCGACAGTTTTTTGTTTTCGAATACCGCAACCGCGATGCATCCGCTTTTGGCAGTGGCCAGGGTGCTCTTGGTATCGAATGCTTTTATGCTAAAGTCCATTTTGTTCTCCGTTTTCATTTACTAGTAACGTGTTACTCAACTAACTGACCCGAATTATAAACTCCGAATGATCTTTCAACGCGCCCTTCGACGTGAATTGGCTAGTGCCGCCGGGGCCACCTTCACTGTTTTATTCAGCATTCTGCTAACCTGGATGCTGATCGGCATACTCGGCAAGGCCGCAGGCGGCAAGATCGCCTCGTCCGACGTCCTGTCCCTGATCGTCTTTTCCGCGCTGATGCAGCTGCCCACGATCCTCATCCTCACCGGTTTCATCGCGGTGCTGATGGTGGTCACGCGCAGTTACCGCGAATCGGAAATGGTGGTGTGGTTCGCCTCGGGCCTGAGCCTGCGGCGCTGGATCTGGCCGGTGCTCAGTTTTGGATTGCCGCTGGTGCTGCTGACGGCCGTCCTGAGCCTGTACGCCACGCCATGGGCGCAGAAAAAAAGCGATGAATATGTGACGCGCTTTGAAAAACGTGAAGATTTGCAAAAAGTCACGCCGGGCCAGTTCCGCGAGTCGGCCGGCAGCAACCGTATCTTCTTCGTCGAAGGCGCCAGCGGCGAGAAAAACCTGGTGCATAACGTATTCGTCAATACTGTCGATGAGAAGGGCAGTGCCGTGGTCGTCGTCGCCAGGGAAGGCGTGATCAATACCGATCCCAAGGGCCAGCGCTTCCTGGTGCTCAAAAATGGCCGCCGCTACCAGGGGACGCCGACCCAGCCCGATTTCCAGACCATGGAGTTCGAGCAGTACATCATGCGCATCGAGAGCAAGCAGCAAGACCTGGGCGCCGACCTGGGCGTGCGCGCCATGAGCACCATGGCGCTGGTGCGCGATCCGAATCCCTACACCATGGCCGAATTGTTATGGCGGCTCAGCGCGCCGCTGATCGCCCTGATGCTGATCCTGCTGGCCATTCCGCTGGGCTTCGTCAATCCGCGCGCCGGCAGTTCGGCCAACCTGATCGTGGCCCTGCTGATCTTCTTCACCTACAGTAACCTGATCAAGGTGGCCGAGGCCAGCGTGAAGCAGGGACGGGTGGGCTTTGGCGTGGCCTGGTGGCCCTTGCACCTGCTGGCGGCGCTGGCTGTGGTGGCCCTGTTTGCGTGGCGCCTGAATGTGAATCACCGCTATCATCCGCTGGTGCTGCTGGCGTCCTTCAAGCGTGCTCGCCGCAGCGGCAACACATGTAAAAAAGCGGATCCGAAATGAAGATTTTACAGCGCTATTTCGCCGTCTCGATATTCCAGGCGGTCTTCTTCGTCCTGCTGGCATTCCTGGCGTTGCAGGCTTTTATTGACCTGACGGCCGAACTGCCCAAGGTGGGCAAGAACGGCTATACCATCCAGTACGCCTTTTTGTATGTGCTGGTGCTGTTGCCGGGCCACGTGTATGAAGTGATGCCGATTGCTGCCCTGATCGGCACCATTTATACGATGGCGCAGTTTGCGGCCAGTTCCGAATTTACCATCATGCGCGCGTCCAGCATGTCGACTGCCATGGCGGCCGGTTTCCTGTTCCGCATCGGTATCGTCTTCGTCGTCATCACCTTTTTGTTTGGCGAGGTGATCACGCCGCGCACCGAGCCGCTGGCCGAACGGATCAAGCTGGCGTCCAGCGGTGCGGCCGTATCGAGTGAATTCCGTTCCGGCCTGTGGACCAAGGACATGGTCAAGAGCGACGGCCTGACGGGCACCGTCACCGGTTCGCGCTTTTTCAACGTGGGCGAGGCGCGTCCGGACGGCCAGCTGAAAAACGTCAAGCTGTATGAATTCGATGCCAATATGCGCTTGCGCACGCTGACCATCGCCACCAGCGCGACTTACCAAGGACAGAATGTCTGGCGCTTGATGGACGTGACCGAAACCTCGTTCTCGAACAGTGCGACCGTCAAGCCCGGTTATGAACCCAAGCTGGAAAATTACTATGGCCAGGAAACCAGCCTGGTGAAAACCGTGAAAAGCGCCAGCAAGGACATGGTGTCGGAAGTGACGCCGAAGATCCTGACCGTGTCGGCCTCCGATCCTGACCGCATGTCGGCCAGCGAACTGGCGGTCTACACGCGCCACCTGGCCGAAAACAAGCAGGAAACCGAACGTTTCCGCATCGCTTTCTGGAAAAAACTGATCGACCCGCTGGCCATTTTCGTGCTGATGGCGCTGGCGCTGCCGTTCGCCTACATGCATACGCGCAGCGGCGGCATCAGTCTGAAGATCTTCATCGGCATCATGATCGGCGTGAGCTTCATGCTGGTCAATACCCTGTTTTCGCATTTGGGCTTGCTCAGCACCTGGCCGGCCTTTTTGACGGCGGTGGCGCCGAGTACCCTGTATCTGCTGCTGGCGCTGGGGGCGCTATGGTGGGTGGAGCGGCATTGATGGACGAACTTCACTCCGAAAAGCAGGCGCTGGTCCTGTTCGCGCATGGCGCGCGCGCCGCTTCCTGGGCTGCGCCATTCGAACGCCTGCGCGACCTGACGCAAGCGCGCCTGCCCGAGACCAGCGTGCACTTGGCCTTCCTTGAATTGATGACACCACGTCTGCCTGAACTGGTGCAGTCGCTACTCGATGCGCTACCCGGCGAGGCCACCCTGGACGTCACCGTGGTGCCCGTCTTCCTGGGGCAGGGTGGCCACGTGCTGCGCGACTTGCCGCTGCTGGCAGAACAACTGCGCCACGATCATCCACGCCTGCGCCTGAAGGTGGTCGAGGCCGTGGGCGAAAATGCCCAGGTGCTGGCCGCCATCGCCGACTATTGCGTGGCCGCTCCCGGTTCACCAGGCGACGCTTGAGCGCGATCGATATCGTCTATCTGTGGGTCGATGGCGCCGACCCTGCGTGGCGCGCGCGCCGGCAGCAAGCGTATGCGGTATGGGCCGAGAATCATGCCGGCAAGCTGGCGCTGCATGGCAATGTGGCGGGCCGCTACCGCGACAACGGCGAGCTGCGCTACAACCTGCGGGCGCTGGAAAAATTCTTCCCCGATCACGGCCATATCTATCTGGTGACGGACCGCCAGGTGCCGGCCTGGCTACGTGCATCGGCGCGCTTGAGCGTGATCGACCACGCCAGCCTGATGCCGGCCGGTGCGCTGCCCGTCTTCGATTCCGGCCATATCGAATCGTATCTGCACCATATCCCCGGCCTGTCCGAGCGGTTTCTGTATTTTAATGACGACGTATTCCTGGGGGCGCCGTTCGAGCCTGCGCTGTGGTTTGGCGAGGCAGATGATGGCTTGAGCGTATTTACGGAAAGTGCGCCAGCGCCGGCGTTTGACAGCTTGCGGCCCGATGTGGCGGCGCCTGTCAATTGCGCCACCTTGTCGCGGCACTGGCTGTCGGCGAAGTATGCCGGTTATGAGCACGCGCCGTGCCTGTATGCGCATGCACCGCGGCCCATGCTGAAGAGCCGCTTGCATGAACTCGAGGCGCTGGCGCCAGGGATGTTCGCCAGCGTGCGCCAGACCGTGTTCCGCACCTGGCAGCGGCCTGCCTTGCTGCCCGACCTGGTGCCGCGCTGGATGGTGTATATGGGCTATGCGCATCAGCAGATTCTCGATCCGCTGCATGTCGCCAGCGGCGCGGACGATGCATCCGAGGCTTTGCGTCAATTGGTGGGGCGCTTTGGTGAACTGCCTTTTTTCTGCATCAACGATACCTGCGACGAGGCGGAAGACAACGATCCGCGCCTGCTGCGTGTAGCCGCTAGCTTGCAGCAGTTGCTGCCACAGCCATCCTCGTTCGAGCTGGAATCAGCCTAGGCCCGCAATGCCAGCTTAGGCAGGTCCACGCTCTGCGTCACCCGCGTAGCCATCGCTTCGCCCAGCATCACCAGCACCGGACCTTGCGTCGTGCCCAGTCCTTGTGCCAGATCGCTCAACACCATACGCACGATGCGCTGCTCGGGGCGGCTGCAGTTTTCGATGACGACCACCGGCGTGCCGGCAGGCCGGCCCTGGACCAGCAAGCGTTGCGCGGTGGCGATGGCTTCGCGTCCACCCATGTATTGGACCAGCGTGTCGCAGTCGGGGATGGCTGCCTGCTCCGGCTGGTCCGGCGCTGTACTCGACGTAAAAAAAGCCACGCTGCGCGAAACGCCACGCTTGGTCAGCGGCTGCAATGTGGCGGCGGCGGCGGCCAGCGCGGTGGTAATGCCGGGCACCACTTCCACTTCGATGCCGGCTTCTTCCAGGGCGCGCAATTCTTCATCGGCGCGGCCGAACAGCATCGGGTCGCCGCCTTTCAGGCGCACCACGATGGCGTGCTTGCGGGCGTTGTCGACCAGCTGCTTGTTGATGAAAGCCTGCGCCGTCGACAACTGGCCGCAGCGCTTGCCGACCAGGATTTTCTGCGCCTGTGGACACAGCTCCAGCATCTCTTGCGTCACCAGTGCATCGTGCAGCACTACGTCGGCCTGCGCCAGCAGGCGCGCGCCGCGCAGTGTCATCAAGTCTTGCGCGCCGGGGCCGGCGCCCACCAGATAGACCTTGCCTGGCAGAGATGTGGAGTTGTTCATGGTTTTTGCCTTCCCTATACCTTCTTTAGCCGACTCGAATCATGCCGGCCGCGACGGTTTGGTGCGTGACTTCATCGATCAGGATAAACGCACCGGTGGCGCGGATATCGGCGTACGCGTCGGCCGCCAGCGCTTGCTGCACGTTCAAGCTGATGCGGGCGATGTCGTTCAGCTTCAAACCATCGGCCGGGTGGCGCTGCTGCGTGTTGATGTCGAGGATAGAGTCGATGGCCGTTACCTTGGCGGCAGTCTGTTTCGTGCCATGCTTGATCCAGTATTTGCGGCGCAAGTCCAGGCCATCTTCGGACAGCCAGCACACATCGGCCACTACCTGTTTGAGCAGGGTGGCAGGGCGGTCGCTGCCAGCCAGCAGGTCGCCGCGCGAAATGTCCAGGTACTCGTTCAGCAGCAGGGTCACGGACTGGCCTACCACCGCGCTTTGCAGCGAGCCGTCGAGCGTGACGATATCCTTGACGGTGGCCGTCTGGCCCGAGGGTTGCACCACCAGCGTATCGCCGATGCTGACCTTGCCCGCTTCGATGCGGCCCATATAGCCGCGGAAATCGTTCGCTTCGTGGCCGTTGTGGCGCGCCACCAGCTGCACCGGGAAGCGGAATGGCGCATCGTGCGATTCATCGTAGACGGACAAGGACTCCAGCAGTTCGATCAGGGTCGGTCCCTGGTACCAGCCCAGTTTGTCGCCACGCTCGACCACGTTGTCGCCAGTGAGGGCGGACAGCGGGATCGGCGTGATGTCTTTCAAACCCAGCGACTGGGCGAATGTACGGTAGGCAGCCACGATGCGGTCATATACCGTTTGATCGTAGTCGACCAGGTCCATCTTGTTGACGGCGACCACCACGTGCTCGATCTGCAGCAAATGGGCAATCGTCGAATGGCGCTTGGTCTGTATCAGCAGCTCCACGCTGCCGTCGTCACCGAGTTTGACTTTCGACACATCGATCAGGATGATCACCGCGTCGGCCGTCGAAGCACCGGTGACCATATTGCGCGTGTACTGTTCATGGCCAGGCGTGTCGGCGATGATGAATTTGCGTTTCGGCGTGGCGAAGTAGCGGTAGGCCACGTCGATGGTGATGCCTTGTTCGCGTTCCGCTTCCAGGCCGTCCGTCAGCAGCGACAAGTCGACCGTGTCTCCCACTGTGCGCTTGTGCTTGGAGCGCGACATGGCGTCGAGCTGGTCGGCGAAGATGCCCTTGCTGTCGAACAGCAAGCGGCCGATCAGGGTGCTCTTGCCATCATCGACGGAACCGGCCGTGATAAAGCGCAGCATGCCGCGTTCAACGCTATCGGTGAGTGTGGTGTTCAGGACTGCTGCGTTCATTAGAAATACCCTGCTTTCTTGCGTTTTTCCATCGAGGCTTCGGAGGTCTGGTCATCCATGCGGGTGGCGCCCCGTTCCGTAATTTGCGTGATTGCCGTTTCGGCGATGATGGCGTCAACTGTCGCCGCGTCCGACGATACGGGGCAGGTGCACGAAATATCGCCGACAGTGCGGAAGCGCACGATCTGCGTTTCCACCGTTTCGCCGTCGCGTACGGGCGTCAGGTCGGTCAGCGGCACCAATAAACCGTTGCGCGGAATCACCTGGCGCTCATGGGCGAAATAGATCGGCGGCAGTTCCAGCTTTTCGCGGGCGATGTATTGCCACACGTCCAGCTCGGTCCAGTTCGAGATCGGAAAGACGCGCATGTTTTCACCGGGATGGACGCGGGTGTTATACAGGTCCCACAGCTCCGGGCGCTGGGCTTTCGGGTCCCAGGCACCAAATTCGTCGCGGAACGAGAAAATGCGTTCCTTGGCGCGGGCTTTTTCTTCATCGCGGCGGGCGCCACCGATGCAGGCGTCAAAACCGTGTTCGGCGATGGTTTCGAGCAAGGTCACCGCTTGTGCCGCATTGCGTGAATCGGTGGCCGGATTGCGCAGGCGCACCGTACCCCGTTTGATCGAATCTTCGACTGAGCCGACGATCAGGCGCTCGCCCAGCTCTGCCACTTTTTTGTCGCGGAAGGTAATGACTTCCGGGAAGTTGTGGCCCGTGTCGATATGCACGAGAGGAAATGGGAACTTGCCTGGACGGAAGGCTTTTTCAGCCAGGCGCAGCAGGACGACGGAATCCTTGCCGCCCGAAAACAGCAGGGCGGGGTTGGCCGATTCGGCCGCCACTTCGCGCAAGATGTGGATGGCTTCCGATTCAAGGCTGTCGAGGTGACGCTGGTTCAAAATATTGCTCATATTGGATGCTTTCTTGTTCTGCAGAATCTATTGCGGAATACTGAGTTGCTTCAGGCTGCCACGGATTTGATGCGTATGAGTTTGCCGTCCACCATGTGCAAGCCGCATTCCTTGGAGTCGGGGTTTTCCCACCACCAGCGCCCGGCCCGCACATCTTCGCCCGGTTCGATGGCGCGCGTGCATGGTTCGCAGCCTATCGATGGATAACCCTGGTCGTGCAGCGCGTTATACGGCACGTCGTTGGCGCGGATATAGGCCCATACATCTTCTTCCGACCAGTCCGCCAGCGGATTGAATTTCGTCATGGCGTGTGCCGCGTCATCTTCCTGCACGTGCAGTTCGGCGCGCGTAGTCGACTGGGCGCGGCGCTGGCCCGTGACCCAGGCCTTGTTGCCGGCCAGCGCACGGCCCAGCGGCTCGACCTTGCGGATGCGGCAGCACTCGCGGCGCATCTCGACGCTGTTGTAAAACGCGTTTAGTCCATGCTGTTCCACGTAGGCGGCCACGGCGTCCGGCTGCGGACGGTACAGGGTGATGTCATGCTCGTAACGGGTCTTGACCTTGTCCAGCACGGCCAGGGTTTCCTGGTGCAGGCGGCCCGTCTCCAGCGAAAAGATGCCGATTGGCAGCTTCGCTTTCAGGATCATGTCGGTCAGCACCATGTCTTCGGCTGCCAGGCTAGAGGCAAACACGGCTGGCGAAAACTCGGCAGCGATACGTGTCAGCGTTTGCTGGGTAGCGTCGATTAAAGTAGAAAGATCGCTCATGGCAATTCCTCAGATACCGGCCGCGTTGTCGAGGTCAGGATTCTGGCCTTCGCGGTGGTGGCGGCGGAACAGCGGCGACTTCTGGTCCCACGAAGCCTGGTAGGTTTCTGAAAAGACCGACAACCCTTTCAATGCGTCATGGATGCTGCGGTCTGGGCGCGTGGCATAGGCGTCGAAACCGACCCTGTGCATGGAAAACAGCTGGTCGCGCAGCACGTCGCCGATGGCGCGTAATTCACCCGTGTACGCCAGGCGGGCGCGCAAATTAAACGCGATGGAATAACCGCGGCCATCGGTGAACTTGGGAAAGTCGATGCCGATCACAGTCAGTTGCTGTATATCAGCAGCCAACTCTTCGGGCCGCTCATCGCTGGCCAGCCACACGCCGATCTCGGGCAGGCGCGTCGCCAGGGCGGCGTGCTGCGCTTTCCATACGCTCAAGGGCACGATGGCCTTGCCGGCCGGCACGACTACCGTTTCCGGCGTGTCGCCCTCGTCCAGGCGCAGCAAGCCCCAGTCATTGGCCACCACGGCCGCGTTCTTGATGATTTCTTCGCGTACTTCAAACATATTCGTCTTCTCCCACCAGGTTGCCGACGGTGATCGGCGTTGCATATACGTGTTCCTTGAACGGCGCCAGGCCCAGGCGCTGGGCGGTGTCGACGAAACGTTCGTCTTCGTAGCGGTCGCGCACGTAGACGTGCAGCAGGCGCGCGATGACTTCCGGCATTTGCAAGGCGGAGAACGATGGTCCGATGATCTTGCCGATGGCGGCGTGGTTGCCCTGCGCGCCGCCGATCGACACTTGATACCATTCGCTGCCATCCTTGTCCACGCCAAGGATGCCGATGCTGCCCACGTGATGGTGGCCGCAGGCATTGATGCAGCCCGAAATGTTCAGCTCGATTTCGCCGATGTCATGCTGGAAATCGATGTTGTCGAAACGTTCGGCAATCGCGGCGGCGATCGGCAGCGACTTGGCGTTGGCCAGCGAACAGAAATCGCCACCCGGGCAGCAGATCATGTCGGTCAGCAAACCGATATTTGGCGTGGCCAGGCCGTGCGTCTTGGCTTCCTGCCACAGTTTGAACAGTTTCGACTGTTCCACGTCGGCCAGCACCAGGTTTTGCTCATGCGTGACGCGCAATTCGCCAAAGCTGTAGCGGTCGGATAAATCAGCCACGAAGTCGATCTGCTCGGCCGTCGCGTCGCCTGGCGGCACGCCGGTTTTCTTCAGCGACAGCACCACGGCCACGTAACCGGGGCGCTGGTGCGGCTTGACGTTGCGGGCCAGCCAATTGGTATAAGCCTTGTTGTCGGCGTGTTCGCCAGCGTAATCGAGATCCGGCAGGGCGGCATAGGCGGGCGGCTGGAAGAAGTCGGCCACCCGCTGCATTTCCTCGACCGTCAAGGTTTCCGGACCATCTTTCAAGTCGGCCCATTCCTCTTCCACCTGGCGCGTGAATTCTTCCACGCCGATTGCCTTGAGCAAGATCTTGATGCGTGCCTTGTATTTGTTGTCGCGGCGGCCGTGCAGGTTGTACACGCGCATGATCGCCTGCACATAGGTCAGCATATGCTGCCATGGCAGGAAGTCGCGTACCACGCTGCCCAGGATAGGCGTGCGGCCCATGCCGCCACCCGCCATCACCTTGAAGCCCACTTCGCCGGCGTCATTGCGCACGGCCGTCAAGCCGATATCATGCACGGCGATGGCGGCGCGGTCTTCTTCGGCGCCATTGATGGCAACCTTGAACTTGCGCGGCAAGGCGATGAATTCCGGGTGGAAGGTGCTCCATTGGCGCAGCACTTCCGCATACGGGCGCGGATCGATGATTTCATCGGCCGCGACGCCTGCAAACGGGTCGGATGTTGTATTACGGATACAATTTCCGGAGGTCTGGATCGCGTGCATTTCCACCGACGCCAGGTCGGTCAGGATATCGGGCGTCTGTTCCAGCTCGATCCAGTTGAACTGGATATTCTGGCGCGTGGTGAAGTGGCCATAACCGCGGTCGTATTTGCGCGCGATATGGGCAAACATGCGCATCTGTTTCGACGACAGCAAGCCGTACGGCACCGCGATGCGCAGCATATAGGCATGGCGCTGCATGTACAGGCCATTTTGCAGGCGCAGCGGAATGAATTCCTCTTCCGTCAGTTCATTGGCGAGTCGGCGTGCAACCTGGTCGCGGTATTGCGCGATGCGTTCTTTGACGATGAGGTGGTCATACTGATCGTAGTGGTACATATCGAGTCCTAAAAAAGCCGGGGTGCTGGAAAGTTGCCTGGGTTATATTTTTTACTGAAAAATGTTCTTTTAATACACTCTTTAATAGATTAGCTTCACGGCGACCGCGGTCAAGGTCATCGCCAGCAAGGCTCTTAAAAACTTTTCCGGTACCGCGCGGGCGACCCAGGAACCGAGGGTGATGCCGGGCAGGGAGCCGATCAGCAGGGAAAACAATAATTCCCAGTGGATGGAACCCAGCCACCAGTGACCGAGCGCGGCAATCGCCGTCAGCGGCACGGCATAGGCGATATCGGTGCCTGCCACTTCGGCTGAACTCATGCGCGGATACAGCATCACCAGCAAGGTCGCGCCGATCGCCCCGGCGCCGATGGACGACACCGTCACCAGAATGCCCAGCACGGCTCCGGAAATGATGGTGGCCGTTGCAAGCTTGTTGCCTTGCAATTGTTTTTCAGGCCGGGCATTGATCCAGGCCAGCATACGGCCCTTGAACAGCAGCGCTACCACAGTCAGCAACACCGAGGCGGCAATCGAATAACGGATGATCTGGCCGATTTCCGGCGACAGGGTGCCAAACGACTTCAAGGCCAGGGTAGCGACGACGGCGGCGGGCAGGGCGCCGATGCACAGCAGTTTCACGATATCCCAGCGCACGGTGCCGCGCACCCGGTGCGTCAGAGTGCCGGCGCTCTTGGTAATCGAGGCAAAGGCCAGGTCGGTACCGACGGCAACCGAGGGCGCGACGCCAAACAGCAGTGTTAACAGGGGTGTCATCAGCGAACCTCCGCCCACGCCAGTCATTCCGACCAGTAATCCAACGGCAAATCCTGAGACTATATAAGACAAAGTCATGCTTGTACCCCCAAAGTACCCGCAATAGTAATAAACTTAGTGTTTAATCCAAACTACTAAGTACGCATTTGCTTATATGCGATATGGGTATATGCATGAACGTAAAATCATGGGTAGGGCGGAAACTCCGGCAAACCACCGCAATCTAGGGCAAAACCAGCAATGAACCTCCATCAACTGCGCTTCGTGCGCGAAGCGGTCCGGCAGAATTACAACCTGACCGACGCCGCCAAGGCCTTGTTCACGTCGCAGCCTGGCGTGTCGAAGGCCATTATCGAGCTGGAAGAAGAGCTGGGCGTGGATATTTTCACACGCCACGGCAAACGCATCCGTGGTTTGACGGAGCCAGGCCGGCTGGTGCTGGAATCGGTTGAACTGGTGATGCAGGAAATCGACAGCATGAAGCGTATCGGCAAGGAATATGCGGCCCAGGATAGCGGCAGCTTTACAATTGCCACCACGCATACGCAGGCGCGCTACACCTTGCCCAAGGTGGTGCAGGCTTTCATGATCAAGTTTCCCAAGGTGCGGTTATCCTTGTTGCAAGGCAACCCGCGCCAGATCGCCGAGATGGTGCAGCGCGACCAGGCCGACCTGGCGATTGCCACCGAATCGATTGCCGCCATCGATGGCCTGATCACCTTGCCGTGTTACCAGTGGGAACACGTGGTGGTGGTGCCGGCCGAGCATCCACTGCTGAAATCGAAGTCCGTGACCCTGGAAGAAATTGCCGCCTACCCACTGATTACCTATGACAGCGCGTTCGCCGGGCGCAACAAGATCGACCATGCTTTCGTGCTGCGCGGCTTGAAACCGGATGTCTTGCTCGAAGCCATCGATGCCGACGTAATCAAGACTTATGTCGAGTTGGGCATGGGGATTGGTATCATAGCGGGTATGGCGTTTGATGCCGAGCGCGACAAAGGCTTGCGCGCTATCCCTGTGGGCCACTTGTTCGGCATGAATGTGTCGCGTGTGGCCGTCAAGCAGGGCGCGTATTTGCGCAGCTATATCTATACCTTTATCGAGCTGCTGACCCCGACCCTGAACCGCAAATTGATAGAGCAGGCGATGAGCGGCGATAAAGAACATTACGAACTATAACAATGCCTGACAAGGCCGGGTGTGTTGCCCGGCCAGGACTATATTTAAGAGAAGAAACATGATTACCGATCAGCTTGCCCAGTATTACGCCACCATCGCGCAGCAGTACGAGCGCGTCTATGACAAGCCCGAGCGCCAGGAAGACCTGGAAGTATTGCGTGAGAAAGTTGCCGATGCCTTGGAAGGCCATACCGTGCTGGAACTGGCTTGCGGCACCGGTTACTGGACGGAAGTGATTGCCGAGACCGCCGATGCCGTGCTGGCCACCGACATCACGGATGAAATGCTGGCGCTGGCCCAGAAGCGCGGCTTGCCGGAGAGTGTGACGTTTGCCAAGGTCGACGCCTTCAATTTGCCCAACGGCCTGGAAGGCAAGTTCACCGCCGTGTTCGCCGGGTTCTGGTGGTCGCATGTCAAGCGCGAAGACCAGGACAAGTATTTGAAGCAACTGCGCAGCAAGCTGGGCAAGGATATCTTGCTGGTGCTGATCGACAACTCCTATGTCGATGGCAGCAGCACGGTGATCGCGCGCACTGACCTGGAAGGCAATACCCACCAGTTCCGCACGACGGATGCCGGCGAGCGTTATGAAGTGCTGAAAAATTTCCCTTCGGATAGCCACTTGCGCAAGAAGTTTGCCTACTCGGCCCGTGAAATTCGCATGAAACGTCTTGAGTATTACTGGTTGCTGAGCTGCCGCTTGAAGTAAGGCTGGCTAGAACTGCAGTATCAGACCGCCCACGGGCGGTTTTTTTTCGCCTGTTCTCTAAGAATTATGGCCGAACTCATTGTCAAATTTAATTGCAAAAATGATTGTGTAAAAAAACAACAGTTGTCGTTGTCATATTGTTGAAGCATTTACTAGGCATGATTCGGTTCGGTATCCAAGCAGCAACAAATCTTGTTCAACTTAATATAGAGAATCTCAAGTGAAAAAAATTACTCTGGCAGCACTGATCATCGGCGCCTTCGCCACTTCCGTACAGGCGCAATCGAATGTGACCGTCTACGGCGTAGTCGACCTGGGTATCGCCAAGACCACGGGCGGTGCATTGCTGGAACGTGAAAACCAAGCTTCGCGTATTGGCTTCAAAGGCACGGAAGATCTGGGTAATGGCTTGAAAGCCATCTTCAACCTGGAAAATGAATTCAAGGCTGACACCGGCGCACAAGCGACCACCAACACCCTGTTTGACCGTCAGGCATGGGTAGGCCTGACCGGTGACTTTGGTACCGTCTACCTGGGCCGCACCAAGGACTTGATCGATGGCACCCTGGCGCGCGTCGATCCATTCAACACCTATGGCGTGATCGGCAAGATCAATGAGCCAGTGATGCGTGGCGGCCAATCGCCGAACGGCGCCCAAGCCATTCCAAGCGCCTCGGTGGTTGGCGTATCGCGCGTCAGCAATTCCGTGACCTACAACAGCCCATCGTTCAGCGGCTTCGTCGTCAGCGGTCAATATGTTGCCAGCGAAATTAAAGATGCGGATTCGGGTTTCACCGTACTGGCCACGTTTGACGACGGCCCAGCCAGCGCACACGCCGGCTACCAGAAAAAAGTGCAGAGCGCAGCCAATGCGATTCCTGAACCTAAATTGTGGATCGTCGGCGGCGGCTACAAATTCGGCCCAGCCAAAATCACCTTCGATTACTCGAAAGCCGATACCGATGCAGCCGCGACCGGCACCTTCAAGAACTTCTTGCTGGGCCTGGCTTACGATATCGGCGGCGGTGCGATCAAGGCTAGCTATGTGAAACAAAAGCAAGATAGCAGCACGGTGAGCGGCAAGGAAACGGCCAAGGCCTACGGCCTGGGCTACGACTACCCACTGTCGAAACGTACTGCCGTGTACGGTTACGCTGGCCGCGACCAGTTCAGTGAAAAATCGGTGTACCAACTGGGTATGACCCACAAGTTCTAAGCAACACCGGCACTTGATAGAAAAGAAAGGCGCCCTTCGGGGCGCCTTTTACTTAGTGCTGGGCTATTCGATTATTCTGCTTCCACCTCTTCTGTATAAATGGGCAGCAAGATATCGATGCGTGTGCCGGCCAGGTCACTGTCGGCGCCGATCTGGATATTGCCGTTCAAGCCCCAGACTCTTTCGCGCATGCCCAGTAAACCCAGCGAAGCTGCTTTTTCCAGGTCCCGGTCGGCAATGCCTTTGCCGTCATCCTGTATCGTAATGGCCAGGCTGGAATCGATGCGGTGCAGGGCAATCGTGATATGGCTCGCTTCTGCATGGCGCGCGATGTTGGTCAGCGCCTCTTGCACGATGCGGTAGACGGCCGTGCTGCGGATATCGTCGAGCACCAGTTCGGCTTCGTCGGCCAGTAAGTCGAAGTGGACCACCTGGCGCAGCAGGAAATCCTGACGCAGTTTTTGCAGGGCAAAATAGAGCCCCCCTTCATCAAGCGCGCGCGGCCGCAGGTTGCCGGCGATGCGGCGCAGCGAGCTGATCGCGGTCACCAGCAAGCCGTCCATGCGTAGCAGCAGCTTTTGCAAGGCGGGCGTCATGTCGGCATGCTGCTGTGCCAATGTCAGGTCGACGCGCAAGGTGGCCAGCAATTGTCCGAGGTCGTCATGCAGCTCGCGCGCGATATGCCGGCGCTCTTCTTCGCGTATGGTTTGCAGGGCGTTCGATAATTCACGCAGTTGCGAAAATGAACGTGCCAGCTGCTCATGCACCTGCTTGCGCGCGCTGATGTCGCGCACCAGGATGGTATACACCCCCAGCTCGCCTTCCTGTATGCCCGACAGCGATCCCTCCAGTGGAAACAAGGCGCCATCGCTGCGCCTGCCAGTGAGGGTGTAATCGGTGGCGCGCCGGCCAGCCAGGCGCAATTCCTGGCGGATATCGCTAAATGGCCCGTCGCCTTCGCCGCTGTCCAGGTTGCGTAAATCGCGCAGGATGAAATGCCCGAGCGGCATGCCACGCATGGCTTGCACCGTGCCGCCGAACAGGCTGGCTGCGGTGCGGTTGGCGTGCAGGATGATTTGCCTGCTGTCGACACTGATGATGGCTACGCTGGCGTTGTCGATGATGGACTGATCCCGTTTTTTTTGCTGCCGGGCAGATGGCGGCTGGTAGTGCAGATACAGCATGGCGGCGAGGGAGGCCGCCAGGCCGAGTGGCAAAAAGCGCGACAGTCTGGAGTGGCCTTGGGTCGGCATATGCGGCTCCTGGCGACGAATCAATGACTCAATGAGTTGACTCTAGGCCAGTTCGCGGGAAGGGGCTTGATGTGGCGCAGGGAACGCCGCACCGGTTGGGGCCGGGCGGCGGAAGGGGCGTGTTTACATTTGCTTGAACAGGTGCAGGAAGCTGCGGCTCACTTCCAGCTTGTCGGTCTTGCCTTTGATTAGCACCAGATGGCGGCCGCGGATATCGCGCGTGACACCTTCAATCGCATTCACGTTGACCAGCGTGGCGCGGTGGATTTGCCAGAACAGCGATGGGTCGAGTTCTTCGGCCAGGTCGCGCACTGGTTTGCGGATCAGTGCTTCATATTTGGCAGTTTGCACGCAGGTATATTTTTCGTCCGAGCGGAAGAAGAGGATCTCTTCCACCGGGATCATGCGCAAATCCTGGCCTATGCTGGCCTGTATCCATTGCAAATAAGCAGGTTTGGCCTTGGCCGTAATCTTTTCCGCCAATTGCGACAACATGGCCGTCACGCTGCTGTTGACGTCCAGTGCGGGCTTGTTTAAATGGGTCTTCAGGCGTTCTACCGTCACCAGCAGGCGTTCGTGCTCAGGCGGTTTGAGCACATAGTCGACAGCGCCCCGTTCGAAGGCTTCGACCGCGTGGCTATCGTAGGCCGTGACGAACACGATATGGCTCTTGCTGCCGATCACTTGCGCCGCTTCCATGCCAGTCTTGCCCGGCATGCGGATATCGAGGAAGGTAAAGTCCGGATTCAGTTGCTCGACCAGTTCAATCGCTTCGTCGCCATTCTTGGCTTCGCCGATGATTTCCAGTTCGGGCCAGGCCTGACCCAGGCGCAAACGCAGCTGGTCGCGCATCAGTCTTTCGTCGTCGGCAATAATAGCGGTAGGCATAGTCGTTTATGTGTCTCGTGAAAATTGATTATTCAATGAATTAGCGTTTTTATCAACTGCTCCGTGATTTTCTGTGATCTTATTTGGACAGTTGCTTATTTAGACAGTTGATAGGGCACCTCGATCACGGCGCATACGCCGCTCGGTTGATTTGGGGTGATAGTCAGGCTGCCCTGGTCGCCGTGCAACAGTTTCAGGCGTTCACGAATGGTCGGCAAGCCCAGGCCCGTGCCATCGCTGGGGACGGCGCCAAAGCCGAGCCCATCGTCGGTGACGGTGACACGCAGCTTGCTGTGGGCGACATCGGCAACGATGCGCAGGGTGCCGCCTTCCGGTTTGACTTCCAGGCCATGCTTGATGGCGTTTTCCACCATAGATTGCAGCATCATCGGCGGGAAGGCGGCGCTGCGCAAACCGTCGGGTATCTGGAAATCGACCGTCAGGCGTTCTTCCATGCGCATTTTGAGCAGGTTCAAATAGGCTTGCACCATGTCTGCCTCCCGGCCCAGATTGGTGATCAGGGCGTTGTCGCGCATTTGCGGCAAGACTGCCCGCAAGTACTGGATCAGGCTACGCTGCATCTTGGCGGCGCGCGGCGGATCGGTCTGGATCAGGTGCTCGACTGAAGCGAGCGTGTTGAACAGGAAGTGCGGTTCGACTTGCGCCTGCATCATTTGCATCTTCGCTTCACTGAGCTGGCGCTGCATGGAGGCGCGTTCGGCCGCTTCATTGGCAGTCACAGTTTCCGCTTCCGCCCGCTTCTTGCCGCCAACCAGTGCTTTCATGGCAAACAGGGCCAGCACCAGCAAGGATACAAAGCTCTTGAACCAGGTGGATGCTTGCTTGTGATAACGCGATACTTTTTGTTCGGCCGCATCGTCCACGGCTTCTTCGATGGCGTTTGACAACTCTTCGCCGATTTGCGGCGGCAACTCAATATGCACCTCTTCACCGGAAGCATTGGTGGTCACCGGGTAATTCGGTTTGGCGGGGGCGGCGGGTGGCTTGGGTGGTGCAGGCGGCTCTGTCCTTTGTTCGCCTTCAGTCGTGTTGTCATCCTTGTCGGGAGTGTCAGGAGTGTCGGGTGTCTCGCTGGCGCTGTTGCGGCGGTTTTTGCTGCTGCGCGGATTGAAATGGATACCCGTATCGTCGATCAGGATATTGGTATCGCCGCTGCCCTTGCTGGCGCGCTTGTGCGAGTTGATCACCACTTCTTCGTCGGCCCCAGAGGAAAACAACTCATCTTGCAGGATGGAGCCGGCAATCAGTGCCAGGGCGGCGAACAGAAAAAACTTCCACCAGGATAACTGGGTGACCCAGGTCGTGGTCGCGTCGAATCCCCGTTGCAGCCAGGCGAGAATGGCTTTCAATAATTGTGGCGGGCTGGAAATCGGAAACATGGAGACGCTTTCAGGTGCAAGAGTTAATCGACGCAGCGGGCAAGTTTAACTGAATGCCCATTGTAATTTGCGCTATCGTTGTTCTGCGTCAGAATCGGATGTTGCCACTCTGCCGCAAGTTGCGGTGGGGCGCCATGGAGATGCGACAGGCTGCATAAAACGCACGCTGAAGTGAAGTGGGGCTGGCTGGGCGGTATCTGTAAATAACCCTTGCGGCGACTGCGGGCCTTGGCTATAATTCGCCCCCTCGCTGAACGACGCATGCAAATGCAGAGTGAAGTAGAGAAAAAGAAGGAGTTGACGGACGTAGCGAATTGCTTCATACTCTTCCTTCTTCGCAGCTGACAAACACAACGCTTTGTCGATAGCGCGAAAGCAGTAACCGAATTGAGTTCTTTAACAATTAACAGTCGATAAGTGTGGGCATTTGATGGAAGTGCAGCGCTGCGTAAGCAGCGTAAAACTTAAAATATCAAATGTTCACAAGAAATAATGAAATAGGATACTTCTTCGGAAGTAGCCTGTCAGTTTTTTGAGTGAGCAAACACCTCGCAATGCGAGGGGTTTGAACTAGTTAAATAGTTCGGCCATGCCGGTAAAACGGCAAAGTAACAGAGATTAAACTGAAGAGTTTGATCCTGGCTCAGATTGAACGCTGGCGGCATGCCTTACACATGCAAGTCGA
>NZ_JACHCL010000002.1 GCF_014200725.1 Janthinobacterium silvisoli | reverse complement strand
CAGGACGTTGATAGGCTGGGTGTGGAAGTGCAGTAATGCATTAAGCTAACCAGTACTAATTGCCCGTACGGCTTGTCCCTATAACCTTAGCAGGTGCAGAGGATAAGACGGTACAACGTTGCGTGTGTGTTGATACAACTATTCATTACCCCAATCTTTGCTTCTTCCAGATTCATGGCCTTGTTGCTCAACCGAGAACAAGCGTCAGTACAAGTTATGCCTGATGACCATAGCAAGTTGGTCCCACCCCTTCCCATCCCGAACAGGACCGTGAAACAACTTTGCGCCGATGATAGTGCTGCAACCAGTGTGAAAGTAGGTTATTGTCAGGCTTGTTATTCGTAGTAGAGAAAAACCCCTCCGGTATCCGGTGGGGTTTTTTTTCGTCTGATGCTTTGAAAGGCGTCCATGTCTGCTTTACATACCCTGGAAGAACTGCGCTCTGGCCGATTGGCGGGCCTACGCCGTTTAAAACTGACTTGCGGATTGACCGCTTTTCCGACTGAAATCTTTGACCTGGCAGACAGCCTGGAAATTCTCGACCTGTCTGGTAATCAGTTGAGCAGCCTGCCCGACGATTTGCCGCGCCTGCACAAGCTGCGCATCGTATTTTGTTCGGATAATTTGTTCACTGTCTTGCCGCCCGTGCTCGGGGCTTGCCCCGAACTGAGCATGATCGGTTTCAAGGCCAATCAGATCCATACGGTGCCGGCCACATCCTTGCCGCCCAAGCTGCGCTGGCTGACCCTGACCGACAATGCCATTACAGCCCTGCCAGAAGAAACCGGCCGCTGTACGCAATTGCAGAAATTAATGCTGGCGGGAAATCAACTTACCGCTTTGCCAGCGTCGCTGGCCCTTTGCACGCAGCTGGAACTGGTGCGTATCGCTGCCAATCGTTTTACCGCCTTGCCTGAATGGCTGTTATCCCTGCCTCGCCTGAGCTGGCTGGCGTATGCGGGTAATCCTGTCAGTGAGGCGCGTGAAATAGCGGCCCTGGAACAAGCAGATATCCCAGGTATCGCCTGGCAGCGTTTGCAGATCGGCCCAGTATTGGGCGAGGGCGCCTCGGGTGTGATTTACCAGGCTGTGTTCGACGGTAATGATGTGGCGGTTAAACTGTTTAAGGGGGCAATGACCAGCGATGGCTCGCCGCGCAGCGAGATGGCCGCTTGTGTCAGCGCGGGGGGGCATGATCACCTGATTTCCATCCTCGGTACTATCGAAGGCCATCCGCAAGGTGCGATGGGCCTGGTCATGCCCTTGATCGATGCTGCTTTCCGTAATCTGGCCGGACCACCGAGCCTGGATTCCTGTACCCGCGACGTGTATGCGGATGGCCTGCGTTTTAGTTTGCAGCAAGTCGTGGCGCTGGCCCAGGGCATTGCTTCGGCCGTGCGGCAATTGCATGCACATGGCATCCTGCATGGCGACTTGTATGGCCATAACATTCTGCATGCCGACGGGGGAGCTTGCCTGCTGGGCGACTTTGGCGCCGCTTCCATGTTCGATCCGGATTCCTTGCAGGCGGCGAGCTTGCAGGGAATCGAAGCGCGTGCCTTTGGTGTCTTGCTTGGCGAATTGATTGAGCATGGCGACGGCTGCCCATCCGACTTGCTGGCCTTGCGAGATGCCTGTTTGCAAGATGACGTATTGCAGCGGCCATGCTTCGAGAAGATTGAAAACACGCTGTTGCGCATGCAACAGGCATAAAAAATGGCGCAGCCTTCACGGGCTGCGCCATTTTTCATTCAGATTGCGAAACTTCAGCCTTGAATAATTTCTTTTTCAGGCAGGGCGATCTGGTTGTCGACGCTGAACTGGTAGTCCTTGAAGACGTGTTCGGCCGACAGCAGCTGGTATTGGCCATTGTCCAGCTTATGTGTGGTGTCCTTCAGGCGATAGGTGTAATGGCCGCAGGTCCAGCAGTTGAAGTTGCGCATATGGGTGCACAAACAGGTCTTGTCCATCACCACCACGGTTTTTTGTTCCGGATGGGCTGCCACTTCGCGGTTATACGAATTGATGTAGGCGCAATTGCCCGTTGCATCGAGCAGGTAGCCGTACGATTCGCAGCCTGGACGGATGCCGGCGCCGATGGCTGGCGTGTTTTTCAGCATGCGCATCGGATAGCCGGTTGGCGACACGCCGTTGACGATGATGTCTTCTTCCGATGCCTTGTAGTATTCCTGCTTGACCTTGGCTGGCAAGCCGCACTCATGGGTGACGGTGAAGCGGGTGGCCACTTGCACGCCGGCCGCGCCTGCTTCCAGGAAGGACACGGCATCGCTGCCCGTGAAGATGCCGCCGGCAGCGATCAGCGGTATGTCCAGCTGTTCGGCTTTCAGGTAAGCCAGCAGTTCGACGGTAATCGTGTGCAGGTCGTAATTGGCCCAATCCATGCCGAAACCCAGGTGGCCGCCGGCCAATGGACCCTCGACGATGATGAAGTCAGGCAAACGGTCCAGCTTGGCGTTCTTGCGCAGGAAAATCTGCAGCGCACGCACGGACGAGACAATAATACCCAGCTTGGCGTCGCGGAAACGCGGATGGTCGGCCATCAGGGCGAATGAGCCGAAGTGCAGGCCGGCCGACAGGGTGATGCCATCGATGCCGGCGTCGAGCGCGGCATTCAGGCGTACGCGCAAGGTTTCACGCGGGCCATTCATGGTCAGCTTTTCCATGCAGTTGACGAAGATCAGGCCATCGCCTTTTTTCGCTTCCATGGTCTTGCCGATATGCAGGCGTTGCGCTTCTGCCAGGCGTCCCAGGTCGAACTGCACCACGGCCTTGTCGCTATTATTGATGTTGAACTTGTACAGTTTCGTTTTGTCTTTGACGAAAGTGGTATCGAAACGGCGGTCCGACACATCTTCCACCATGGCATCGGAAATATGGCCGATACCGTTCAGCCGGGCTGCTTCCAGCGCCAGCTCCGAGGTGGAAATGTCCACACCCATTCCGCCTATCATAATGGGCACATATTCTTTTTTGCCAAATCGCAGGCGGAAATCATCAACACGTTTCATTGCTATCCTTAGACTACCGTGGTTATCACTGAGCCAGATGTACTGTCGCGCCAGCAAGTTTGTCCCTTGCCAGCGCGCGGCATGCAGCTTTGCGCATGCCCCAATTCTACCCCAAGCGGGAATGCACCCGAGGCATTGCGCGGTTCTCTTGCTACGCCATACAGGCGCAGCAGCCTTGTTTGATCAGTCGCGGAAGTTGTTAAACTCGAGCGGCATGTCAGGCACGTCCTTGCGCAGCATGGCCATGGCCGCTTGCAGGTCGTCGCGCTTGGCGCCAGTGACGCGTACGGATTCGCCCTGGATGCTGGCTTGCACTTTCATCTTGCTGTCCTTGATGACGCGCACGATTTTTTTTGCATCTTCCGTTTCGATGCCATTCTTGATCTTGATGACTTGCTTGACCTTGTCGCCGCCGATCTTCTTGATGTCGCCTTCGTCGAGGAAGCGGACATCGACCTTGCGCTTGGTCAACTTGTTCGTCAGCACGTCACGTACCTGGCTGAGCTGGAATTCGGAATCGGCAAACGCGGTCAGCTCGTTTTCCTTGTGTTCTACGCGGGCGTCGCTGCCCTTGAAGTCGAAGCGGGTCGAAATTTCCTTGTTGGATTGTTCGACAGCATTTTTCACTTCGATCATATCGGCTTCGGAGACTACGTCAAATGACGGCATGGTCTATTCCTTTCTGGTTAAAGCGAGCGCGCGCTCGGCGCGCCGGGCCTTTGCGCCTGATCTGGTGCGATGAAACGGCCCTGTTAAAGATGCGACATTTTAACGGACAACGGGCGAACCGCCCTTGTCCTGAGATGGTTTTTTGTCGCTTTAGCTCTATAATCAGCAAAAATTCCTTATCCCATGTCTTCAGAGCTCACCATCGAACACAATTACTCTCTCCAGCGCCTCAATACCTTCGGCATCGAGGCCAGCGCCGCAGCCTATGTGTCCATTACTTCTACCGCGCAACTGCAGGCGGCACTGCGTGATCCGCTAATTGCCGGCATGCCGCGCCTGATTTTGGGCGGCGGCAGCAACATCGTGCTGACCGGCGATTTTCCCGGCGCCGTGCTGCATATGGCCACGCGCGGCATGCGTCTGGCGCAAGCCACGCTCGACACCATCCTGGTGACGGCCGCCGCCGGTGAAAACTGGCACGATTTCGTGCAATGGACCCTGGCGCAGGGCGTGGGCGGCCTGGAAAACCTGTCACTGATTCCCGGCACGGTGGGCGCCGCGCCTATCCAGAATATCGGCGCCTATGGGGGGGAAATCAAGGATGTCCTGCACAAGGTGACCGTCATGCATGCGTCCAGCGGCATCGTGTATGAGATGGACAGCGAAGCTTGCCGTTTTGCCTATCGCGACAGTATTTTCAAGCAGGCCGACGGCCGCGACCTGATTGTGCTGGAAGTAACGTTTGCCTTGCCGGCCGACTGGCAGCCTAACCTGCGTTATGGCGAACTGGCGCAAGCCGTTGCCGAGCAGAATCTTGATGCTCCTACGCCGCAGCAGGTGGCCGATACCGTGATGGCGATACGCCGGCGCAAATTGCCTGATCCTGCCGTGATCGGCAATGCGGGCAGTTTCTTCAAGAATCCGGTAGTGTCGCATGAGCAATGCAAGGCCTTGCTGGAACGTTTTCCGGCGCTGGTGCACCATGCGCAGCCCGATGGCACGGAAAAGCTGGCGGCTGGCTGGCTGATCGATCAGTGCGGATGGAAGGGGCGGAACCTGGGCCCGGTGGGAGTGTATCCCAGGCAGGCGCTGGTCCTGGTGAATAATGGCGGCGCTCGTGGCGCGGACATTACTCGCTTGGCCGAGGCGATACAGGACGATGTCGAAGCCAGATATGGCGTGCGCCTGTCGCCGGAACCGGTGTTCGTCTGATTTAATGATTCACGTTTAAAAAATGTTCAGGGCCAGGCGTATTGCCGAAGACAGTACGAATAGTACGGCGAGGCAGTACAACGCAGCCATGGGCATTTTTTTGCGTGGATCAGCCGAAGTGGCAGACGTAATCCAGTGTTTCTAGCGTCTCAATATCGAAATAGCTGTTTGCCGCTACCTTGAACTCCTGGCCTGCGCCATAGCTATGCCACTCGCTGGCGTCAGCCAGGCGCACCTTGCACAGGCCGCCGACGATTTCCATGGTTTCCGGCGCACCCGTGTTGAAACGCAAGGAGGACGGGAAAATCACGCCCACGCTTTTTTTCGTGCCATCGGGGAAAATGACATTGTGCGAGATGCACTTGCCATCAAAGTAAATATTCGACTTCTTGACGACGCTGACATGTTCCAGTTGCGTACTCATGCTTGCCTTTCTTGCGGTTAAAAATCAGTCTCCGGTCTCTTCAGCGCTCAGCACGCTGTTGCGCCCGCCACGCTTGGCCGTGTACAGGGCCTGGTCGGCGCGGTTGATCAAGGCTTCCACTGTTGATTTCGGCGACGGCACTACGGTGGCTACGCCGATCGACATGGTGACGATGCGGGCCGCCGCCGCCGGGTTTTCAATCTGCAAACCTTCGAGCTGGCGGCGGCACGCTTCGGCGATTTGCAGCGCGCCGGCCAGTTCCGTTTCCGGCAGGATCAGCGCGAATTCCTCGCCACCATAGCGGGCGGCCAGATCGGCCGGGCGTTTTAAATGTTCAGTCAACACGGCGGCGACTTTTTTCAGGCACAGGTCGCCAGCCAGATGGCCGAACTGGTCGTTATAGCTCTTGAAATGGTCGATGTCGCAAAACAGCAGGCTCAGTGGCGCTTTGTCGCGCTGGCCCCGCTGCCATTCGAAATGCAGGGTTTCATCGAAGCGGCGGCGGTTGGCGATGCCTGTCAAACCGTCGAGGGCGGCCAGTTTCTGCAATTCGATATTGGCGTCGGCCAGGTTTTTCTGACTTTCGCGCAAGAAACGAAACGCCTGGTCGCGCTGCAAGCGGCTGATGTGGGCGTTCGAGTGGTAGCGTATGCGCGCCAGCAATTCCAGCCGGTCGGGCAGTTTTACCACGTAATCATTGGCGCCCACGGCAAAACTGTAGGCCTTCAATTTAGGGTCATCCTTGGCCGACAGCACGATCACGGGCACATGCGCCAGCGCTTCCTGTTCGCGGTACAGCTTGATCAGCGCGAAGCCATCGGTACCGGGCAAGACCAGATCTTGCAGAATCACGGTCGGCTGCAGCCGCAGCGCCGTGTCCAGCGCCTGCGTTGCATCCGTAACATAGTGAAATTCGATATCCTGCTGATCGCTCAGCATGCGGCGTATGGCTTCGGCGATGATCAACTGGTCGTCGATCAGCAAAACGCTGACCTTGAATTCCGTCAGGGCGGGTTCGTGCTGGGGCAGTCTGGAGGAAAATTCTGGCATTGCATTCTTTTCAGATGTTAGGGGCGGGCTCGTACCCATTGTTGAGTTTGGCGCCAAGGCGGTTGCGCAGGCTGGCGCCGATCTTGTCCAAGGGCAGGATTTGCTGCGCGGCATCAAGTTCAGCCGCCGCGCGCGGCATGCCATACACGGCGCTGCTGGCCTGGTCTTGCGCGATGGTCGCCTTGCCAGCCCGGCGCATAGCCAGCAAGCCGTCGCCGCCATCGCGGCCCATGCCTGTTAGCAACACACCGATCGCCTCGCCACGCCAATGCTGGGCTACACAATTGAAAAAAACGTCAACCGATGGGCGATACACATAATCGCGCGGTGCTGCATCGTAACCCAGGCGATAATGTTGATCCAGCAGCAGGTGATCGTTGGTCTTTGCGATCAGCACCGTGCCGGACACCAGTTCATCGCCCTCAGCAATCACGCGTACCGGCATGCTGAGCTGGTCGTCCAGCCATTTGGCAAAGTGCGAGGCAAAGGTTTCATCAATATGTTGCACCACCACGATGGCGCAGCCGGGCGGAGCCGTCCAGCCCGCCAACACATTGGCCACCGCCGATGGCCCGCCGGTAGAGGCGCCGATGGCCACCAGGCTGGTCACTTGTCCTTCGCTGCGTTCACCAGCATAATTGTTCGCCTGACGCACGAGCGAAGTTTCAGCACTATGACGTATCAGTTTGCCGATCGTCTTGATCTTGGCCAACAATTCGCTATCGCCGCCAACTTTTCCTTGCAGCACGGGCGTCGCGGTGACGTCGAGCGCGCCGGCGCCCAGCGCGCGAAAGACCTGGTTGACGTTGTCTTGCGGACGGCCCGTGACGACCAGAATGGCGCACGGACTTTGTTCCATGATCAGGCGCGTCGCTTCGACGCCGTCCATCTCGGGCATGTTCAAGTCCATCAGGATCAGGTCCGGACGATTGTCCTGGCACATGCGTACCGCCTCCAATCCCGTGCGGGCGATCCATAGCACCTGGTGTTCCTGCGTGCTGGCCACGACGCGGCGCAGCGCTTCGGCCGCCATGGCCACATCATTAACGATTGCAATTTTCATGAAACCCAACTCATAAACGCGCATCTCCTATCAGGTCGGCCACCGCGTCGAGCAGGGTCTCGTCGTGGAAGCTGCCCTTGGTCAGATAAAAATCGGCGCCGGCGGACAGGCCACGGGCCCGGTCTTCCGGCCTGTCCTTGTACGACACGATCATCACCGGCAGTTTGTGCAGGTGCAAGTCTTTCTTGATCAGTGACACCAGTTCGATGCCATCCATGCGCGGCATATCCACGTCGGTGATCACCAGATCATACTCGCCGCTGCGCACCACGTTCCAGCCGTCGATGCCGTCGATGGCCACATCGACTTCGAAGCCGCGCGCCAGCAGCAGCTTGCGCTCCATTTCGCGTACCGTCAGCGAATCATCGACTACCAGCACGCGCTTGGCGCGGCGCTGTTCGGCGTGGCCGGTCTGGGCCAGCTGGCGCAAGCCGC
Source organism: Janthinobacterium silvisoli (assembly GCF_014200725.1). Classification (GTDB taxonomy): domain Bacteria; phylum Pseudomonadota; class Gammaproteobacteria; order Burkholderiales; family Burkholderiaceae_D; genus Janthinobacterium. The sequence goes on along the minus strand of NZ_JACHCL010000002.1, from coordinate 1,381,293 downwards.
CTTCGTGCAGCAGTTTTTCTATCGACAGCAGCAAATCGGGTACGTCGAGGATCAGCACCGGCTCGCCATCGTCCAGCAGGGCGGCAGCGGAAATATCGCGCATCTTGCCGAAGATCGGATCGATGGCCTGCACGGCCAGGCTTTGCTCGCCACGGATGGCGTCGACCACCAGCGCATAGCTTTGTTTGCCGCGCCCGATCACTACCACTGGCAGGTCGGTGCCACCCGCATTCGCCTCGCCCAGTTCCAGCACCTGCGCGGCCGACACCAGGCCCAGATGCTCGCCCTTGAGCTCGAAGAACTGCTTGTTTTCCAGTGTATGGATGGCTTCCTGCGGCACGCGTACCACGCTTTCCACCTTGACGATGGGGATGGCGTAGGCCTCGCCCTGGATCGTGATCACCAGCGCGCGCACGATCGATTGCGTCAGGGGCAGGGTGATCAGGGCGCGGAAGCTGCGTCCCGTTTCCGACTCCAGCCGCACCGTGCCGTTTTGCTGGCGTATGGTTTCGTGCACGATATCGAGGCCCACGCCGCGCCCGGACAATTGATTGGCGGTTTCCTTCAGACTGAAGGCGGGCAGGAACAGGAATTCCAGCAGTTCACCCGGCGATAGTGCGGCCGCCATCACGGGGCTGGCCATCTTGCGGGCTATCACGGACTGGCGGATTTTTTCCAGGTCGACGCCACGGCCATCGTCGCTGATCTCGATGCTGAGCATGCCGGCGCGGTGGTGCGCTTCCATGTGAATGGTGCCCAGCGGCGCCTTGCCCGCTTCGATGCGCTCGTATGGCGTTTCCATGCCATGGTCGATGGCGTTGCGCAGCATGTGGTTCAGCGGGCTTTCGATTTTCGCCAGGATGTCGCGGTCAACCAGCGTGTCTTCGCCATCGATTTCCAGCTGCACTTCCTTGCCCAGGCTGCGGGCCAGGTCGCGCACCATGCGCGGGAACGCGTGGATGCCATCGCGAAAAGGGCGCATGCGCAGCGCCAGCACTTCATCGACCATGCCTTGCGAGACGGCCAGCAGGCGCCGCTCATAGCTTTCGATGTCGGCGATATGCTCGAGCATGAATTGTTTCAGCGGCTGTGTCTTTTGCAGCGCCAGCAGGGATTTTTCCATCAGGCCGGCGTCGCCCGAGCGCGAGATCGCCTCGTGCAGGTGCTCGATGGCGGAAAACAGGCTGCTCTGGTTGCGCTTGAAGCGCTGCAGCGCGCCGATAAAGGGATGCATCTGGTGCGCATTGATGCGCGATTCGCTGGCCAGCGACAGCAGGCGGTCAAAGTTTTGCGCGGGCGCCTTGGCAACTGCGCCTGCCACTGCGCGCGGCGCGGTGTTCAGTGCTTCGTCGCCCGCCAGGCCGCCAGACAGCGCTTCCTGTACTTCGGGCGGCAGCGCTTCTGCCACGGCAGCGGCAGGCGCGGCTGGCAAGGCAGGCAGTTCGGGCAAGTCAGCGATGCCGGCGATGGCATTGAGCACCGTATCGATCTGCGCCGCGTTGGCGGCCAGCCAGGCCTCTGCGCCCGCATCGTCCAGGCGCGATAATTGCACGATCAGGTCCACGCCCGACAGCAGCACATCGACACGCTCCGGCGTCAGTTTCAAGCGGCCGTGCTGGGCGTCGACAAAACTGTCTTCCATGCCGTGCGCCAGTTGCACCACCACTTGCAGGCCGACGATGGCGGCCGCGCCCTTGATCGAGTGCGCGGCGCGCATCATCGCCTCCACGGCGCTGGCGTTGCTCGCATGGCGTTCCATGGCCAGCAAACCGTCGGTGAGGATTTGCGTCTGGCTGTCAGCCTCCATGCGGAACAGGTCCAGCATGGAAAAGGCGCTCAGGTCGCCCTGCTTGTCCTGGCTCATCGTAATAGTCTCGCAAGTTGAAAGCCGATCAGTGCTGTATCGAGGCAGCCGATGCGCAGTTCGCCTTCGGTAATGACGCCCGACAGATAGCGCGACAGGCCCTTGTTGATGGTCGCCGCCGGCGTCTGCACGGCGCTTGCCGCATAGCGCACGATACCATGCAAGTCAGCCACGGGCAGCGCGTAGGACTGGTCTTCCCAGCGCATCAGCAGCAGACGCGCAAACGTGTGGCGGCCGCGGGCGGCAGGCGCACCCTGTTCGTCGATGCCGAGCAAGGTTGCCAATGACATGCAGGGATACAGCTTGCCGCCGATATTCACGATGCCAGACAGGCCGGCGCCGCTGCGGTGCGGCAGCACGTGGGTACGCGCTTGCGGCGCCACCGCGTCGAACACTTGCGTGGGCAGCGCCAGCCATTCGCGGCCGAGGCGAAACACCAGCACGGAACTATCCTTGACGGCGCCGCCATCGCTGACGGCGCGGAAATGGCTGGCCCATTCCTGCTGATAGTGCGCATCGACAGGGCGTTGCAGATTACGCTGGGCCGCATCGGCATACACCTCGCAGTTGCGGCAATGGACGTTGGCCGGCAGTTTTGTGCAGCTCTGGTCGCCGACCACGCCGATATGGTTCCAGCAATCGTGGATGACATCCTGGACGTCGGTGCCCGTAGTTGTATACATAGTCGTTTCCCCGCTGATCAAGTGGCTTGCCGGCGCTGGTAGACGCGTGCCGCGCGCGCCCGCAGGGTGGCGGCGGCCGTGCTGTTGCCATTGCGCTCGGCCAGAAGGGCCAGATGGCATAGCGCCTCATAGTGGTCAGGTTGCAGATAGATGCAGCGGCGCCAGTAATCATCGGCCAGATCCATTTTGCCAGCCAGTTCATTGATGATGCCGAGCATGAAATAGGCTTCCGCCGCCTCGGGTGTGCGGGCCAGGTGGGCGTGGCATTTTTCGCCCGCCTCGCGCAACTGGCCACGGTCAGCCAGCAGGCGCGCTTCGGCCAGCAAATCGACAGGCGTGGCGGCGCTGGAAGAGGGCACCGGCACGGGCCGGCTGCGCGGCGGTGCAGCAGCAGATGGAGCCACAGGCCGTGGCGTGGCCGGCACGCTGCGCAGCGTACGTGCTGGCGTTGGCCGGACTGGCGGTATGGCGGTGTGAGCCGCAGCCGGTGCGTCATCCTTTTTCAGCGCGAAGGCCTGGCGGTGCTGCAGCGGCGTAAAGCCATTCTGGCAAAACGCCGGCACTTCTGCATAGCCTGCCAGCAGCATGCCATCGTCGGCCAGCAGGTCGGACAGTTTCTCGACGGCCGCGCGCGTGGTCGGCTTGTCGAAATAGATCAGCAGGTTGCGGCAAAAGATGACGTCGTAATGATGGCGATAGCTGGCGGTGTCGAACTGCAGCAGATTGCCTTGTTTAAAGGTGATCTGTTCGCGCAAGGCGTCCATGATGCGGTAGGCGTCGTCGGCCAGGTGCGTGAAATAACGCTCGCGAAAAGCCACATCCTGTGCGCGGAAGGCATTGCGGCCATATACGCCTGCCTGCGCCCGTTCGATGCAGCCAGGGCTCAGGTCATAGGCGTCGATGCTGAACGCCTGTTTCGGCACGCCGCCGTCGCGCAGCGCCATCGCCATCGAATATGGCTCTTCGCCGCCCGCGCAGGGAATCGACAAAATTCGTGTGCTGCGCCCGCGCGCCCAGCGCTCGCGCACCATGTCGACGGTGGTATAGAACGCTTGCGGGTCGCGGAACAGCCACGACTCGGGCACCACCACCAGTTCGATCAGCTGCGTCATTTCCGCCGGCGTGAGCGCTTGCAGATAAGCCTCGCTACCGGTGTGGCCGGTCTGCTCCATGCGCTGCTGGACCGCCCGTTCTGCTACTACTTTCGAGACAGACAAGCCGGTGGCGCGGCGCAGCAGCGTTTGTACCGTCATGGCGCGCTCCGTGGCTGGAACAGCAGCGCGCGCACGTCGGCTGGCAGCAGCTGCTCCAGTTCCACCAGCTGCACCATGCCGTCCGCATCGCTGGCGACCTGGCCCAGGAAGGGCGCGGTTTCGACGCCGCTGTCTTCCCACTGCTGTTCCTCGATGTCGGCGATGCCGCGTACTTGCGAGGCCATCAGGCCCAGCGAGTGCGTGGTCCCTTCCGGTGCGCGATAGTCGACGATGACGATGCGCGTGTCGAATTGGGCTGCCGCCGGCGCCAGGCCGGCCAGGCGCGAGAGGTCAATCACGGGCACCGGCGTGCCGTGCAAATCCATCAGGCCGGCCACATAGCTTGGTGTGAGCGGCAGCTGCTTCAGTTCCAGCAGCGGCAGCACGCGCACGATGGAGGCCAGGGGCAAGCCGTAGCGGTCGCGTCCGATGTGAAAGACCAGTACTTTCATGGGATCAGATGGTGACGGCGAAGTTCGATACGCTCGATTGCAGGTCACCGGCCGCATACTGCAGCTGGTGCACCGCTTCGCTGGTGGCTTTCAGCGATTCCACCGTTTGCTGGGTGGCGTCGTTGAGCTGCATCATGGTGTCGGAAATCTGCGACGCACCTACCGCCTGCGACTGCATGCCTTGCAGTACGGCGTCGAACTGCGGCGTGAGTTTTTGCACCTGGTCCATCACCGACGACAATTGCTCGGCCACCTGGCGCACTTCGCCCACGCTGCGGCGTATCTCTTCCGAAAATTTATCCATGCCCATCACGCTGGCCGACACGGCCGATTGCATTTCCTTGAGCATCTGTTCGATATCCCAGGTAGACACCGAGGTCTGGTCGGCAAGGCGGCGGATCTCGGTCGCCACGACCGAAAAGCCGCGTCCTGCTTCACCAGCTTTTTCCGCCTCGATGGCGGCGTTCAGCGACAGGATATTGGTCTGGTCGGCCACCTTGGTAATCGTGATCAGCACACTGTTGATGTTGCTGGCTTTTTCCGACAGGGCTGCCAGCTTGGCGTTGATGGAATCGGTGGCCGAGACCATGTGCTGCATGGTCGAATCCATGCGTTTCAAATTGTTTTGCGCTTCGGCCGTGGCGTTGGTGGTGTAGTCGGCGACGGCGGTGGCGTCTTCCATGGTTTTGAGCAACTGGCTGGTATTGGCCGAGATTTCCTTGGTGGTGCTGAGGATTTCCACGCTGGTTTGCGCCTGCTCGATGCCAGTGGCTTCCTGCTGGCGCGCCGAGGCGGCGATTTCCGTGGCCGAGGTGGTCACCTGGATGCCGGCCTTTTGCACGTTGTTGAGCAGGCTGCGCAGGTTTTCAAACATCTTCGCCAAGCCATTGCCCAGTTGGCCGATGGCGTCGCTGCCGGTGATGGTCACTTTACCTGTCAGGTCGCCCGATGCCGCTTTCGACACCACTTCCAGCAAGGAATCGACCTTGGCGCGCAAGGTGTTGGTGGCGGCCAGTTCATTGGCCTGGTTGTCCTGGATGGTTTGCGCCATGCGGTTAAATTCAGTGGTTACCTTGCCCAGTTCATCACCCGAGATGATGGCGGCGCGCGCGCCTTGCTCGCCACCGGCGATGCGGCCCACGGCATCGGTCAGATTATTCAATGGATTCAGGATAGCCTTGGCCAGGATGTAGGCAATCGCCAGCGCCAGCACGATGCACAACAGACCGCCCAGCGACAGGGTCAGCAGCATGGTTTCCTGCAAACTGGCGGAGCGGGCGCTACGCTCGGCCAGCAAGCGGTTTTCTTCGGCGGTCGCATCGTCGAGCATTTTGTTCGCCTGCAAGATGCCGGGCGAGCCACCGGGCGGTATCATGCGCGCCACCGTATCGGCTGCGCCCGGCGTGTTGCCCAGCGCGCGGCGTTTGTCGATCAGCGGATTGATCCATTCCTTGACCCAGGTGCTGGCCAGCTGGTCGATCTTGCGGAAACGTTCCGATTGCGGCTTGTTATCGACGGTCATGGCGATCGCCTTTTGCGTGTGCTGGGTGAGCACGGCCATTTCATCGGTTTCCGGGTTCAGCGAGACTTCGTTGCCGCTCAGCAGATAACCGCGGGTTTCCACCTGGATTTGCAGGATGGAATTGTGAATCTTGTCGATCTCGATCAGTACCTCCATCGTGTGCCGGTCCCAGCCATTGGCTTCGGACAGCCGCGTAAAGCTGTTGTAGGCGACACCCAGCAGTATCAATATGATGGCCACGATCGAGCCGAAGCCCATATACAGTTTATTCTTGATACTCAGGTCTTTGAACATGGGGGCTCCGGATCGGGAAAGTTCAACTAATTTGCACTGTAGCATTTTGCCATGCAGACAGCAAAATGGGGGTATTTCATGGTATGGGCGGGCGGCATCAGGGCAGGATTTTGCGCCTGAGTGCGCTCAAGATGCAAAAAAGCCGCCCGAAGGCGGCTCATGCAGGCATCGATATGATAGCTGCCGGGATGCTGATTACTTCTGGCCGCGTTTTTCGCGCGCGATGGCGGCGATGCGCATGCGCAGAGCGTTCAGCTTGATGAAGCCGCCAGCGTCGGCCTGGTTGTAGGCGCCGCCGTCTTCGTCGAAAGTGGCGATGTTCATGTCGAACAGCGAATCGGTTTTCGAATCGCGCGAGACGACGATCACATTGCCCTTGTACAACTTGATGCGTACCCAGCCGTTCACGGTTTGCTGCGTATGATCGATCAGGGTTTGCAGCGCGACGCGCTCAGGCGCCCACCAGTAGCCGTTGTAGATCATCGAAGCGTAGCGTGGCATCAGATCATCTTTCAGGTGGGCCACTTCGCGGTCCAGGGTGATCGATTCGATGGCGCGGTGCGCTTTGAGCATGATGGTGCCGCCTGGCGTTTCATAGCAGCCGCGCGATTTCATGCCGACATAGCGGTTTTCCACCAGGTCCAGGCGGCCTACGCCATGCTTGCCGCCCACCTTGTTCAGTTCAGCCAATACAGTGGCCGGCGACATGCGCACGCCGTTGATGGCGACGATATCGCCTTTTTCGTATTCGATGTCCAGGTATTCGGCTTCGTCCGGCGCTTTTTCAGGGCTGACGGTCCAGCGCCACATGCTTTCTTCGGCTTCGGCACTTGGGTTTTCCAGGTGGCGGCCTTCAAAGCTGATGTGCAGCAGGTTGGCGTCCATCGAGTAGGGCGCGCCGCCGTTCTTGTGTTTCATGTCGATTTCGATGCCGGCGTCTTCTGCGTATTTCAGCAGTTTTTCACGCGACAGCAAATCCCACTCGCGCCATGGGGCGATGATTTTTACGCCTGGTTTCAGCGCGTAGGCGCCCAGTTCGAAACGCACCTGGTCATTGCCCTTGCCGGTTGCGCCGTGCGAAATCGCATCGGCGCCGGTGGCGTTGGCGATTTCGATCAGGCGCTTGGCGATCAATGGGCGGGCAATCGAGGTGCCCAGCAGGTATTCGCCTTCATACACGGTATTGGCGCGGAACATCGGGAAGACGAAATCGCGCACGAATTCTTCGCGTACATCTTCGATATGGATGTTTTCCGGCTTGATGCCGAACTTGATCGCCTTGGCGCGTGCCGGTTCCAGTTCTTCGCCCTGGCCCAGGTCGGCCGTGAAGGTGACGATTTCGCACTGGTAGTTATCTTGCAGCCATTTCAGGATGACGGAGGTATCGAGTCCGCCGGAATAGGCCAGGACTACTTTTTTAATGTCGCTCATATTGCTTCCAGTTGTCGTTGTATTCAATGTAATACTGCTGCTGCCGGGTGCTGCCAATTATAAAGACTTAGTTGATTTTACCCAGTAACAGGTATTCAATCAGGGCTTTTTGCACGTGCAGGCGATTTTCCGCCTCGTCCCACACCACCGATTGCGGGCCGTCGATTACTTCGGCGGCCACTTCCTCGCCGCGGTGGGCAGGCAGGCAGTGCATGAACAGCGCGTCGGGCGCGGCGCGGGCCATCTTGGCGCCGTCGACGATCCAGCCATCGAAGGCGGCGATACGGGCCGCGTTTTCTGCTTCGTAACCCATGCTGGTCCACACGTCCGTGTTGACCAGGTGCGCACCCCCGCAGGCGTCCGATGGGTTGTCGAAGAAGGTGTAGCGTTCCGTCTTCACTTGCGACAGGTCGATATCATAGCCTTTCGGCGTCGAGACATTCACGTGGAAACCGAATACTTCGGCCGCCTGCAGCCACGAATACAACATATTGTTGGCGTCGCCGATCCAGGCAACGATCTTGCCGGCGATCGAGCCGCGGTGTTCGATATAGGTGAAGATATCGGCAAACACCTGGCATGGATGGTGTTCATTGGTCAGGCCATTGATCACCGGCACGCGCGAATTGGCGGCGAAACGCTCGATGATGTCCTGGCCGAAGGTGCGCACCATGATGATGTCGCACATGCGCGACATGACCTGGCCGGCGTCTTCCACCGGCTCGCCGCGGCCCAGCTGGGAATCGCGCGTGTTCAGGTAGATGGCGGCGCCGCCCAGCTGGTGCATGCCGGCCTCGAACGAGAGGCGGGTGCGGGTCGAGTTCTTTTCAAAGACCATGACCAGTGTTCGGTCGATCAGTGGGTGATAGATCTCGTAGTTCTTGAACTTACGCTTGATCAGGTGGGCGCGCTCGATCACGTATTCGTACTCTTCCAACGTGAAATCGGAGAACTGGAGGTAATGCTTGATCGGTTTTTTTGTCGACATAATGACCACGTGAAGATGCGCAGGCCGCCGGCGGCGTGCCTTTCCCGCCGGGTGTCTCAGCTTGACAACTTCGCTGATGAGCCTTGCCCCGGCGCGCTGCTGAGTTGACCGTTGTGCACGCCCTGGTGGCGCGACGCGATGCATATTGCCAAGTTAAAAATATTGCAATGGCAAGAACTACAGCCGTTCAATTATAAGGGTTTTGCTTTTAGATTGGAAAGATAGGCGGGCCGGGTACTTGTGTAGACAAGTATCGTCCCCATTATGCCGCCCCCATGAGGGCTCTGCGGTTCTAATAGATATTGGCAGGCTCTGCCGAGTCCAGCCGGGGCGCCACCAGTGGCAGATCTAGCGTAAAGCAGGTGCCGGCGCTGCTGCTGGCGACCTGGATCTGCCCGCCCAGCAAGGCTGTGACGATGTTGTAGCTGATCGACAGTCCCAGTCCGCTGCCGCCCTGGCCCAGCTTGGTAGTGAAGAAGGGGTCGAAGATACGCGACAGATGCCGTTCGGCGATGCCGGCGCCATTGTCGTTGAAACGGATCTGCACATGCGTGGCGCTGGCTGTGGCGTGCAGGTGCATTACGCCACCGCTGCCGTTGCCATTTTTATCCAGGTGGCCAAAAGCGTGCAGCAGGGCGTTATTGATCAAATTGGTCAGCACCTGGCCCAGGGGGCCTGGATAGCTGTCGAGGGCGATGCCCGATGCGATCTCGGTCTCGATCCTGTGGCCCGAGCTGCGGATGCGGTTCATCACGGTGGCGATGACTTCGTTGCTGAGCTGCTGCAGGTCGAACTGGCGCCGCTGCTCGGTAGTGCGGTCGACGGCCACCTGCTTGAAGCTGTTGACCAGTTCGGCCGCGCTATGCAGTCCCCGCATCACCAGCGCCGCCCCCTTGGCTGCATCGTCTATATAGCTGGCCAGCTCGGAGCGGCGCAGGCCCGGGCCATTCATGAGGCGCTCGACATCTTCCGTTCTTTGCTGCAGGGTGCTGGCGATCAGCAGGCTGTTGCCGATCGGCGTATTGAGTTCATGCGCCACGCCGGCCATCAGCGAACCCAGGGCGGCCAGTTTTTCCTGCGACACCAGCTTTGCCTGGGCATCCTGCAACTGACGATAGGCATTGGCGTTGTCGAGCGCGATGGCGCCATACGCGCACAAGGTGCGGAAGATCAGCCGTTCGCGCTCGCCGTAGGCATCCGCATCGCAGCTTTGCACCGTCATCACGCCCAGCACCCGTTCGCCCACCGTCAAGGGCACGTACAGCACGCTCTGGTTATGCCGGGTGCCGGGCACGGTATAGGCGTGGCGCCTGGCCGGTACCTGGGGCACATACACTTCGCTGCGGCCCAGCAGGCAGCGCACGGAATAGGCGCGCGGATTATTGAGCGGGATGGCGTTGTCGGGCAGCAGCTGGCCTGCCTCCATGCCGTACGCGCGCCGCAGCACCGTGCCGGCAGAGTCCAGCATGTAGACGGCGAAGGTATGGGCCGACAGCAGCGCATGCACGTGGCGGTCCAGCACCTGGAACACAGCGTCCGCATCCAGGTGGGTGGTGATTTCCTGGCCGATGGCCGACAGGCGCTCGAGCGTGTCGCTGGTTTGCTGCAGCACTTCGGCGCGGCGCGCTTCGGAGGCGGCCAGTTCGCGGTGATGGTAGCCCTCCGAGCGCGCATGTTCCGTCTGGTGGTGCACCTGCATGGCGATGGCGCGGTTGGTGGCTTGCTGCGTGTGGCTTTTTTCACGTGCAGCACCCGCTTCCAGGGCGATATCGTAGGCGCGCGCATAGTCGCCCACATGCGCGTATTCGCGGGCCAGCGCGTCGAACAGTTCGCCCGGTGGCGAATAGCCATCGATGGCGTCGGCGACCTGCAGCGCTTGGCGCAGATAATGCAGCGCCGGATTGCGCTCGGCCATGCCGGGCGGCGGCGGCAAATCGTGGCGCGCATGCAGCATCGCCAGCACGCGCAGGGCCGCGATCTGGTTGATGGCGTCGCCCTGCTGGGTGGCCAGCTGCAGCGCGCGCCGGGCTGCCAGATGTGCGTCATCCGGCCGGTCCAGGTAAGAGAGCGCGTGCGCGCTGCCGCGCTGGGCCAGGCAGCGAAAATCAGCCTGGCCCAGGGCCTCGGCGCGTTGCGCCAGCTGGCGGAAGGCGCCCAGCGCCGTATCGTATTCCCCCTTGTCCAGGCTCAGCTCGCCAAAATAGAAGAGGGCATTGGCGTAGCTGCGCGCGCCGGACATGGGCGCCAGCAGGCGCAGCGCTTCGCCCAGCAATTCTTCCGCCGCATCCAGGCGGCCCAGCTTGCGCATGGTTTCCGCCGTATGCATCTGGCAAGCGCCGATGCTGCGCGGCCAGCCCGTCGGGCGCGCCAGGTCCAGCGCGCACTGCATCCATTCCAGCGCCGATTGATGATCGTTGAGGTTGGCAAGGCAGTCGCCAATATTGGCGGCGGCCGTGATCGCTGCACGCAGTTGCCCGCTTTCCAGCGCCGCTTCATAGCTTTGCATATAGTGGCCGGCGGCCCGGCCCAGGTCGCGTGAATTACGTGCCAGTAAGCCATGGAAGTCGTGCACCCAGGCCGCCAGCGGTGCGGCCAGCTGTCCATCGCCGTGTGTGGCCTGGGCGGGAAAGTGATCACTCCAGCGCGCCTGGGCTGTCTGTGCATCGCGCAGCACCGCCCAGCGCGCGGTTGCCGCATCGGCCAGGTCGGCGCGCATGGTGTCGCCGGCACTGCGCGCCTCGATACCTGCCGCCTGCAATTGGGCATCGCAGCCCGCATGGTCGCCACGGTCGACGGCGATCGAAGAGAGCAGCCAGTGGACGTCCGCGCAGCCGGCGCCATCATTCAGCGCCCTGAGTGTGGCATGGGCGCGCATGGCCATTGCTTCGGCCGCGTCGAGTTCGGCGCGCAGCCATAACAGTTCTGCCTGCACCAGTTGCAGCCGCGCAGCGGCCTGCGCTTGCTCCTCGGATGTCAGGCTGGCCAGCGGCAACAGGGCGCCCGCTTCCTCGCTCAGCAGTTTGGAGCGGCCACAGTCACGTTGCCGCAAATGCCAGGATAGCAAAAGCAGCAGTGGCAGACGCGCCGTACCGTGCAAGGGCAATAAAGCGCTTTCCCACAGTGCTATATCATGTTCGAGCGCGTACATCTCCATGCAAACCATCTCCCCCGCAAACAGTAATCATGGCCGGTGATCACACGGCCATCAGTGACCGCATTGTAAGCTGCATCGGGGGAGGTGTTCGGTTTGTGGCAGCGATTCCACACGCAGGCGTGGCGGCCGCGCACCAGTTCAGCGCGACACCAGCCGGATGCTGGTACTGCCATCGCGCGTGCTGGCGTTGCGGCTGTCGGCCGGCACGCGCAGTCCTGGTAATAGCTGGGCGTCATCAATCACCACATGCTCGCCAGCATTGCTGAATACAAAGCTGGCGCCGCGCTTGGTGACAAACTTGCCGGGTGCCTGGGCGTAGATTTCCACTTCCTGTCTTTGTCCTTGCATGAGCTGGTCCTTGTTGGCCAGCCGGCCAAAGAAGTGTTGATCCTGCACCCGCACCACCAGTATCTGTTGATTCGATAGTGCATAACTGTTTTCAATATCGAGCGCTTCCTGCGCGGTGACGTGGTAGGGCGCACCGACGCTGACATGGACACTGTCGGGAGGGGCGGCTTGCGCCAGGGAGCTGGCGCAAGCGAGCGTCAGCAATGCTGTGGCGGCCAGGGCGGCAGCGGTAAAAGAGAGGCGGCGTGAGGTTTGCATGATATTCACCTTCAATCAGGGTTGAGGATAAGAAGTTAGACCGTGTCGTCGCTGCCAGGTTTCCTGCAGGGACAGATATCAAGGTAGCAAACGTCATGTGCCGCAGCCAGCGGCAGGCGATGAAAGGCAGGTTTCTGGCGCTGAAACGCAAAAAACCGGGATGGATTTGGGATTAATGCCGGATAACGATTCCAGTGACAAAATTAAATTTTGTTTTACTGGGAATTACAGAGCTTGCTTTGGTTTGAGTCCCTGCCGCAGGCAGCGGCAGGGAACTGAAGATCAATACAGCGTTTGCGCCGATTCGTGCAGCAGCTGGCCATACAGGGTGTGGCGCATCCTGGCGATCTTGCCGTCGGCCAAGGCTTGCAGGATCGCGCATTGGGGCTCGATCAAATGGCGGCAATTGTAGAATTTGCAGCCGCCCAGGTAGGGCTGGAATTCGCGGAATGCGCGTTCCAGCATGCCTTCGCTCAAGTGATACAGGCCGAATTCCTGGAAACCCGGCGAATCGATGATGGAGCTGTGCTGGCCCAATTCGTCGAGCTTGTACAGGCGCGTAAACGTGGTGGTGTGCTTGCCCGTGTCGAGCGCGGCCGAGATTTCGCGCACGGCGATGTCGGCGTCCGGCACCAGCAGGTTGATCAGGGAGGACTTGCCCATGCCTGACTGGCCGATCAAGATCGATGACTGGCCTGCCAGCAGCGGCGCCAAGGTGGCTACCGCGTGTTCAGGCTGGGCGCGCGCCGACACTTCATGCACCGGGTAGCCGAGCGAGGAGTACGGCAGCAGGCGTTCACGGGTTTTTTCCAGCGAGGCCGTCACATCGGTTTTATTGAGGATGATGCGCGCCTCGATACCGGCCGCGTCGGCCGCCACCAGCGAGCGCGAAATCAGGTCGTCGGCAAAGCCCGGTTCGGTCGCCACCACGATGAACAGCTGCGTCAGGTTGGCTGCCAGCAGCTTGGATTTATATTGGTCCGAGCGGTACAGCAGGGTCTTGCGTTCTTCGATGCGGTCGATCACTGCCTGGTCGCTGGACGTGCGCGTCAGGTGCACGATATCGCCCACGGCCACATTGGTCTTCTTGCCGCGCGTTACGCATTGCAGCTTGGCGCCATCCACGTCGGCCAGGTAATGGCGGCCGTGGGCGGCGATGATGACGCCGCTTAATTTGCTGTCGCTCATGGTGCCGTCACGCCGCTATCGTAGATGAGGTCAGCCTTGGCGGCGCAGATGAAGTCGTTGGCCGACAGGCCACCGGCACCCTCGTTGACCGAGTGGGTGTCGTAGCGCACGGCGCAGGTTTTGTAATTAATGATGAGCTCCGGGTGATGGTCTTGTTTGTGTGTCATATGCGCCAGGGCGTTCACGAACGCCAGGGTCTGGTAATAATTCTTGAAACCAAAGTCGCGGCATAGCTTGCCGTTTTGCAGCGACCACTGGGGCAGCAGGGCCAGCAGCGCGGCCGCGTCAACGTCGCTCAATGCCTGCTGCTGCGGCGAGCAATCTTGTTGTTCCAATGGAACGGTATCGGTGCTCATGCGGCTGCTCCTTTCAGGTGGCGGATGCGTACACTGGCCGGCGGGTGCGAGTCATAAAAAGCAGAGTGCAGCGGGTCGGGCGTCAGGGTCGAGGCATTGTCTTCATACATTTTCACCAGCGCCGACACCAGGTCGTCCGCTTGCGTGTGTGTGGCGGCAAAGGCGTCCGCCTCGAATTCGTGCTTGCGCGAGCTGAGCGAACTCAAGGGGCCCAGCAAGAAGGTAAAGACCGGCAACACCAGCATGAACAGCAGCAGGGCCAGCGCATCCGTCCCCTGGCCCTGGCCAGATAAGGTCAGCGCCACGGGATTGACGCCCAGGCCCGCATAAAACCACGGCTGCGTCTTCAGGTAGCCCAGCAGCGCCAGGAAACCCAGCGAGATCAAAAACATCATGGCGATGCGCTTGACGATGTGCTTGAGCTTGAAATGCCCCAGCTCGTGCGCCAGCACGGCTTCGATTTCCTGCGGCGCCAGGCGCGACAGCAGGGTGTCGAAGAAAACGATGCGCTTGTTGGCGCCAAAGCCCGAGAAATACGCATTGCCATGGGCGCTGCGCTTGGAACCGTCCATGACGAACAAGCCTTTCGAAGCGAAACCCACGCGCTGCATCAAGCCTTCGATGCGGCTTTTCAGGGACTCGTCGGCCAGCGGCACGAATTTATTAAATAGTGGGGCGATCACGGTAGGGTACAGCACCATCATCAGCAGTTGGAAGCCGCTCCACACGAACCAGGCGTACAGCCACCACAGGTCGCCCGACTTGGCCATCAGGCTCAAGACTACCCACAGTAGCGGCAGGCCGATGGCGGCGCCCAGCAGCGCACCCTTGAGCATATCGGCAAAGAACAGGCCACGGCGCATGGTGTTGAAGCCGAAGCGCTGTTCCAGCACGAACTGGCGGTAATAATCGAAAGGCAGGTCGATCAGGCCGGAAATGACGGCAAAGGCCACGATCAGCGCGATCTGTGACCACATGCCCGTGCCCGTCAGCGCCTGCAGATGCCCGGCCAGCCATTGCAGGCCGCCCAGCAGGGTAAAACCGATCAGCACGCCGCTATTGACGAGCAAGGTCAGCAAGCCGAACTTGGTCTTGGCGACCGTGTAGTCGGCGGCCTTCTGGTGCGCGGCCAGCGGGATCTTTTCGGCAAATTCTGCGGGCACGGCTGCGCGGTGGGCCAGCACATGGCGAATTTGCCGGGAAGCGAGCCAGAAGCGCACGACCAGGGTCAAAATGAGGATGGAAACAAACAAAATCGAAAACGCGAGTGAATACATTCTGTGCCTGTGAGAAAATGGCTGATTATTTAGTTTGATAGGCCAAGAGAGAATTATGTCACAAGCGACCGACTTAACTGCATCCGCACCCGCCGTTCCTGCCCGTCCCAATGAAATGAACCTGATCTGGGTCGACATGGAGATGACGGGCCTGGAGCCTGACACCGACCGCATCATTGAGGTGGCGGTGGTGGTCACGGACATGCACCTGAACCTGCTGGCCGAAGGTCCTGTCTTTGCGATTCATCAATCCGATGAAACCTTGAACAAGATGGATGCCTGGAACAAGGGCACGCATGGCCGTTCGGGCTTGATCGAGAAGGTAAAAGCGTCGACCGTGACGGAAGCCCAGGCGGAAGCGGAACTGATCGCCTTCCTGAAAAAATATGTGCCTGCAGGCAAGTCGCCCATGTGCGGCAACACCATCGGCCAGGACCGCCGCTTCATGGTACGCGGCATGCCGAAGCTGGAAGCGTTCTTCCACTACCGCAACCTGGACGTGTCGACCCTGAAAGAGCTGTGCAAGCGCTGGAAGCCTGAAATCGCCACCGGTTTCAAAAAGCACCAGAAGCACACGGCGCTGGCCGATATCCTGGAATCGATCGAAGAACTCAAGTATTACCGCGAGCACTTCATTAAATTGTAAGTTACTCCACCGCCGGCCAGACAGTTTCCTGGTCGGCGCGGGCCTCGGCGATCAGCCATTCGCAAAATGCATGTACCTGGGGCCGGGTTTCCGCCTGGGGCGAGCGCAGCAGGTAGTAGCACAGCGGTCCCAGCACCTTGTGTTCGAACAGGCGCACCAGGCGGCCCGAGCGCAAGTCGTCGTCGATCAGCGGGCCGGCCGCAATCGCCACGCCCTGGCCGCTGGCGGCCGCGTCCAGGCATAAATACGTGTGTGAGAAGCGCGCACCGCTATTGCCACTATTGCCACTGTAATGCACGCCGCAGCTATGCAGCCAGCGGGCCCAGTCGATTTCTCCAGGCAAATGCACTTCCGGTTCATCGTGCAGCAGCGGATAGCGCAGCAAGTCGCTTGGTGTACGCAGATTGCTGGCGCTGGCCCGGAAGCCTGGACTGCAGACGGCTGAAAACCATTCCTCCATCAATAAATCCACTTTCAAGCCCGGATAGCGTCCCGGTCCCAGGCGGATAGCCACATCCACGCCATCGCGCACCAGGTCCACCGGATGCATCGATGCCAGCACGCGCAATTCGATATTCGGATGGCGGTCGCGCAGCCGGCCCAGGCGCGGCATCAGCCAGCGCGACACCAGCGAGCTGGTGGCCGTTACCGTGACCACTTTTTCATCGCCCTGGCGGCGCGCCTGCTCCGATACATCGGCCAGCTGGATCAGGATGGGGCCGAGCGCGGCCGCATAGCGCTGGCCCGCGCTGGTCAGCGTCACGCCACGCGGCATGCGCTGGAACAAGACTACCCCCAGCCAAGCCTCCAATTGTTTGACGTGGTGGCCGATGGCGCCGGCCGAGACATGCAACTCTTCACCGGCCCGCTGGAAGCCTTCATGGCGGGCGGCAGCCTCGAAGGCGTGCAGGGAGGCGAGCGGGGGCAGATAGCGGGACATACAAGTGAGCCTTAAATCGGTGAGCCTAAATCGGTAAGCCTTAATATTACTGAGCCTATCCGTGAAGAATATTGGTTTGTCTCATCTTATGCAAGAGAATATGATGCCGACTATGCGTTACAAGACCCGCAATATCCCTAATGCATAACATGTCAGGACGGCAGCCTGTAAAGGCGATCCGCTTACCCAGCTTGGCTATTCCTGCTTGACCCCATATCTACCCGATTATTTGACGAGGTTTTCATGTCTGATCGCCGCGCTGTTGCGTTGGTGTTGCTGTCGGCCGCCGGTTTCGGCAGCTCCGCAGTGTTTGCAAAGGCTGCCTATGCGTCCGGGGTCAACCCGTCGACCATGCTGGCCTTGCGTTTCGTGATTGCCGCCGCACTGCTGCTGCCGCTGGTCTGGCTCGGTGGCTGGCGCTTGCCGCGCGGCCGCCTGCTGGCCGGTTATATGCTGATGGGCCTGATGTACACGGCCCAGTCGCAAGGCTATTTCAATGCCCTGCTGTACGCCAGCAGCGGCTTGTGCGGCATGCTGCTGTATGTGTATCCGGTGCTGGTCACCATCCTGGCCCTGGCGCTGGGCTGGGAAAAGCTGGACCGCCGTATGCTGCTCCTGATGGCGCTGGCGATCGGCGGCATGGCCATTACCCTGGGGGGCAAGCTGCAGGGCCAGCCTATCGGCATCGCCCTGGCGTTGATGGCGGCTGGCGTGTATGCCGTCTACATTTTGTTCGGTAATAGCTTGGCCAAGAGCAAGGAAAACATCCACCCACTGGCCGCCTGCGTGGTGATCCTGGGCACGGCTGGTTTGGCCAATAGCGCAATTGCAGTGTATCAAGGCGTCTCGCTGCCGGGCACGGCCACCGGCTGGCTGGCGGTCGGCGTGATCGCCCTGTTTTCGACAGCGGTCGCGATCGCCGCCTTCTTTGCCGGCGTGGCGCAGATTGGTGCCGCCAAGGCTTCGATTATTTCCACCTTCGAGCCGGTGATCACCATGGCCTTTGGCGTGACCTTGCTGGGCGAAAAGGTTAGCGGCACGCAACTGCTGGGTGGCGCCATGGTGCTGGCGGCCGTGATCTTGCTGGCGCAGCGGTCGGCGCCCAAGGCCGAGGCCAAGGAAGAGGCCGAGGCCATGCCCGCCGCACAGGCGAGCGCCTGAGCCACCACTCACTTTTTTCTCATCTGATTTCCCGTAAATCAGGTTTCCTTTGCGCCGCGTTCATCGCGGCGTTTTTTTTGCCCGTCGTGGTTAGGCAGGGGCGCGCACAAATAAATTTCAGTTGCGAATGATTCTCATTTATAATCAATGCACGATCCATCCTGACCAGCCAGCGTGACGCCAGCCAGTGTTTGCCTTGAAAGGAATACACCGTGCCGTCTCCATCCGAGCTCACCCCACGCAGCACCGACAGCATCGCTGGCGAATTTGCCCGCCTGCGCCGTGAAAAAAAAGCCCGCCACCGCGATATCGCCACTGAGCTCAATATCTCCGAAGGCGAGCTGATTGCCGCACACGCGGGCTTGTCGCTGGCCGATGGCGCCTTGCTGGGCGCCGAGCGCCTGCAGGCCGACTGGCCGGCCATCATCGCCGCCCTGGAGCCGCTGGGCGAAGTCATGGCCCTGACGCGCAACGTTTCGTGCGTGCATGAAAAAACCGGTGTCTATCGCAATGCCAGCCACAACCACCATGTCGGCCTGGTGCTGGGCGGCGACATCGACTTGCGCGTGTTTTACCGCCAGTGGGTCCATGGTTTTGCCGTCAGCGAGTTGACCGAAAAAGTGGGCGACAAGGAAGTGCAGCGCAGCCTGCAATTCTTTGATGCGGCCGGCCATGCCGTGCACAAGATTTTTTTGAAGCCGCAAAGCGACCTGGCTGCCTACGAGGCGCTGGTGACGCGCTTTGCCGACGACGATCAGGAACCCGGCATCGCCGTCACGGCGCCTGCGCCCGCGCCCGTTGAACTACCCGATGCGCAAATCGACGTGGCCGGTTTTCGTGCGGCCTGGGCAGACTTGCGCGACACGCATGAATTTTTCACCTTGCTGAAAAAATATTCAGTCTCGCGCCTGCAAGGCTTGCGCCTGGCCGAAGCGCGTTTCGTGCAGCAGCTCGACAAAGCCTGCGTGCTGGACCTGCTCAATGACGCGGCCCGCGAAAACGTCTCCATCATGGCGTTTGTCGGCAATGCCGGCATGATCCAGATCCACTCCGGCCCCGTGCAAAAGATCGCCGTGATGGGCCCGTGGATCAATATCCTCGATGCGCGCTTCAATCTGCATTTGCGCGAAGACCATGTCGCCAGCGCCTGGGTGGTGCGCAAGCCCACCGTTGACGGCCTGGTCACGTCGGTCGAACTGTTCGATGAAAAGGGCGACACAATCGTCATGTTCTTTGGTGAACGTAAACCAGGCGCGCATGAATTGTGCGAATGGCGCAACATCGTCGAAAAAGCACAACAGGAGTACGAATTATGCGCCGCTTGATCGCCGCCAGTGTCGCGCGCCGGATCGCGCTGAAAAAAATGGGCGTTGGCGCATTGGCGCTGGCCGCGCCGATGCAAGTGCTGGCCGCCGTGGCCGACGCGGGCAAGCCGGTGACCAGGGCGCGCCGCCTCATCAGCGTGGGTGGCGCATTGACCGAGATCGTCTACGCGCTCGATGCACAAGCCGATCTGGTGGGCGTCGATACGACTTCGCTATTTCCCGCCACGGCGCAAAAGCTGCCGCAGGTCGGTTATGCGCGCACCCTGTCATCCGAAGGGCTGCTGTCGCTGGCGCCGACCCAGCTGATCGCCACCGAAGAAGCAGGGCCGCCGACCGTGCTGCGCCAGGTGCGCGACGCGGGCGTATCGGTGTCCGTGCTGAACGCGAACAACAAGTTTGAAGGCGTACTGGAGCGGGTAAAACAAGTAGGTCAGCTGACTGGCCGCGTTGAACCGGCGGCGCGTTTGTCGCAGACCCTGCAAAAGCAATGGGATGGCGCGCTGGCCAGCGTGCAGCAGCGCCGCCAGTCGTCTGCACATGCGCCGGTGCGTGTGCTGTTCATCCTCGCGCACGCACCGAATCAGGTGATGGTCGGGGGGCGCGAGACGGGCGCCGACGCCATGCTGGCCTATGCGGGCGCCGTCAATGTGATGGGTGGTCAAGCAGGATTTGCCGGATACAAGCCGCTCACGCCGGAAGCGGTGATCGCCGCGCGTCCCGACGTGGTGCTGGTCACCGACCAGGGCTTGAAAGCCTCGGGCGGGGTGGAAGGCATCTTGAAATTGCCGGGTCTCGAACAGACGCCAGCCGGACGCAAGCACCGCATCGTCTCGCTCGAAGCCATGCTGCTGCTGGGCTTTGGTCCGCGCATGCCGCAGGCGCTGACCGAGCTCGATGCCGCGTTTGCGAAAGCCATGGCCGCATGAGTGCTGCAAGCTTGAGGCCCACGCGGCTTGCAAGCTGGCGCTGGAGCGCTACCGGCTTGCTGTTCGCGGCCCTGGCCGCCGGTCTGATCATCGCCGTACAGGCGGGCGCCGTGTCGGTGACGCTCAATGACTGGCTGGCGCCGTTGCAATCTGGCGACGATGGACTCTCGGGCGGCGCCTATGTGCTGTGGCATATACGCTTGCCGCGCGCCCTGTTTGCCGTGCTGATAGGCGCCATCTTGGCGCTGGCCGGTGGCTTGACGCAGGGTTTGTTCCGCAATCCCCTGGCCGACCCTGGCCTCCTGGGCATCAGCAGCGGCGCCGCCTGTTTTGGCGCCATCACCATCGTGTTTGCCGCCGGCTTGCACGTAGCGCCCGAGCTGCGCCTGTGGCTGCTGCCAGCCGCCGCGTTTGGCGGCGCCATGCTGATCTGTGTTTTGCTCGACAGGGTCGCGCGCTGGGCCACGCCCGGTTCCATCGTCGGCTTGCTGCTGACGGGCGTGGCCTTGAACGCGATCACGGTGGCCGTTATGGGCCTGTGCATCTACATGGCCAGCGACGATCAATTGCGCACCCTGACGTTCTGGACCCTGGGTTCCTTGTCGGCCGGCAGCTGGCGCCAGGTCGCCGCGCTGCTGGCGGTGATGCTCGTTGCGCTGTGGGCCACGCGCCACCTGATGCGCGCCTTGAACGCGCTGGCCTTGGGTGTATCGTCGGCCCAGCATGTGGGCATCGACGTGGGCAAGCTGCGCACGCAGGTGATCGTGCTGGTGGCGCTGCTGACCGGCTTTGCCGTGGCCTGGTGCGGCGGCATCGGTTTTATCGGCTTGATCGCGCCGCACCTGGTGCGGACCTGGCTGGGCGCCGACCAGCGCAAAGTACTGCCGCTGGGGATGCTGGCGGGCGGCTTGCTGCTGTTGCTGGCCGATACCCTGGCGCGCACGGTGGCCATTCCGGCGGAAGTCCCCGTCGGTATTTTCACGGCCTTGCTGGGCGGGCCATTTTTCCTGATGCTGTTGCGGCGTTTCCGCCACAGCAATGCCTAGAGGGGCCAACATGCCGCTACTGGAACTAGAATTTGCCACCGCCCGACTAGGGCAGCAGTATTTCGGTCCTTTCAATCTCACGATCGGAGTGGGCGAACGGGTCGCCATCCTGGGGCCCAGCGGGGCCGGTAAATCGACCCTGCTGAAACTGATGGCGCGCGAACTGCGCCCCCAGTCTGGCCAGCTGCAATTCGCTGGCCGGCCGCTGGCACAGTGGTCGCTGGGTGAGATGGCCCTGCGCCGCGCTGTCTTGCCGCAAGCGTCGAACGTGGCGTTTGGCTTGCTGTCGGAACTGGTGATCGGCCTGGGCCGCGTGGCGCGCCTGGCCGACCCGCAGTTGGACAACATCGTTGCGCAAGCGGCCGCGCTGGCGCACGCCACGCATCTGCTGGGGCGCACCCTGGACACCATGTCCGGCGGCGAACAGGCAAGGGTGCAGCTGGCGCGCATCTTTGCGCAGATGTGGGATAGCGAGAATGGCTTGATACTGGTCGATGAACCGCTGGCCGCCCTCGACCCCGGCCTGCAATTCGACCTGCTGGAAAGCCTGGACAGTTTTGCCCGTGCGCGTGGCCACGCCGTCATCGCCATCCTGCACGACATCAACCACGCCTTGCTGGGTTTTGACCGCCTGCTGCTGGTGCGCTCGGGCCAGCTGACGGACGATATCGCCAGCGATGCCCAGGCCTTGCCGGCGCTGGAAGAACTGTACGGCATTGCGCTGACGACGGCCACCAATGCCGATGGCGATGTGTGCGTGATTCCGGCACGTGGCGGCAGTGCTAGCAGCGGCTTGCGCAAGCCGCGCCTGTACGCCGCGTCTTGATTGAGCGCCTTAATTTACCACCTCCCATCCGCCGCCCAGTGCCTTGTAGACCGCCACCAGCGATAGCGACGCGGCGGCGCGGCTGTCGACCAGCGCCGCTTCGTTGGCCAGCAGCGCATTTTGCACTTGCAGCACATGCATCAAGTCCACGCTGCCCTGCTGGTATTGCAGCTCGGCGCCCTGCAGCGCGCGGCGGCCCTGGCGCACAGCTTCGTCCAGGCTGGCCTGGCGCCGTTCCTGCGCCTGATAAGCCGACAGCGCATCTTCCACTTCATGCCAGGCGGCCAGCACCGTCTGGCGGTAGGCGATGGCTGCTTCCTGCTGCTGCGCCTCGCGCAGCAGCAAGCTGCCGCGCAGCCGGCCGCCATCGAACAGTGGCAGGCTGAAGCCGGGACCGAAGGCAAAACTTTTGGCGTCCCAGCCGATATCGGATAGCTGCATCGTTTGCAGGCCGACGCTGCCAGACAAGGTGATGCGCGGATAAAAATCGCCTTGCGCCACGCCGATGGCGGCCGTCGCCGCATGCAGCTGCGCTTCGGCGGCGCGGATGTCCGGGCGCCGTTCAGCCAGTTCCCCCGGCACCCCCAGCTGCACCGGCATGGCGACAAACGGAATCTTCCCCGCTGCCGCCAGCTCGGTCTGCAGCGCTTGCGGCGGCAGGGCCAGCAGCAGGCTGATGGCGTTGACCAGGCGCGTTTCATGCTGCTGCAAGGGCGGCAGGCGTGCTTCGATGGTGGCCACGTGGGCGGCAGCTTCGGCGATATCCAGATCCGTGCCCGCACCTAGCTGCCTGCGGATGCGGCTCAGTTCTTGCGTGCGGCGTGCAATCGCCAGCAATCGTTCGGTGATGGCCAGGGTTTGCTGTGCGCCGCGCAGTTCGATATAGTCGCGCGCCGTTTCCGCCATCACGGCCAGCAGCACGCCCCGTTGCTGCTCTTGCGCCACACCGGTGCGCGCATCGGCCGCTTCCACTTCGCGCCGCACGCGGCCCCACAGGTCCAGCTCCCAGCTGGCGTCCAGATTGGTTTGCCACAGATTGTAGGCGGACTGTCCATTCAGGCCAGAGGCATCGATCAAACCTTGCCCGCTGTTGCGCGCGCGGCTGTAAGCGCCATTGGCGCTCAGAGATGGGGCTTGCGCCGCACCCGCCACGCCACGCGCCGCGCGGCTTTGTTCCAGCCGGCTGGCCGCTGCCTGCACGGCCAGGTTGCTGCTGGCGGCGCGCTGAACCAGCGACGACAGCGTGGCGTCGCCAAAGCTGTCCCACCAGCGCTGTTCGGCCGCCGTGGCTTGCAGCGCCGTGAAATGGGGGCCATCGGCTTGCAGCCATTGCGTACCCAATGCTGCTTGCGGGCGCTGGAAGTCGTGACCGACGTTGCCGCAGCCGGCCAGGCCCAGGGTTGTTACGAAGAGTAGGGTGACGGTTTTCATCGTGCGCTCACCTGTAGCTGTTGCAGGGGCATCTGGCGCAGCGAGGTATCGATACTGACATCGGCCGACATGCCTACGCGCAGCCGGTGTTCGCTATCCTGGCCCGGCTCGAGTGCGATCTTTACGGGAATGCGCTGTACCACCCGGGTGAAATTGCCGGTGGCGTTTTCGGGGGCGATGGCGGAAAACGTCACGCCGGTGGCGGGGGCGATGCTGTGCACGCTGCCGCGCAGTGCCAGACCCGGATAGGCGTCGACCGTGATGCTGGCGTGCTGGCCCTGGCGCACATGGGCCAGCTGCGTTTCCTGCAGGTTGGCGACAATAAAGCTACGGTTCAGGGGCACCACGGCCAGCAGGCTGGCCCCCGGATTGACAAGCGCGCCCGCGCGCACGGCGCGGTGGCCCACGATGCCGCCGATGGGCGCCAGCAGCTGCGTGTGCGACAGATCGAGTTCGGCCCGTTGCAGGCTGGCCTGGACGCGCTGCAGCGTAGCTTCAGCCGCTTGCTGCTGCGCTTGCAGGATGTCGGTTTGCTTGCGCGCAGCAGCCAGGGCGGCGCGATGTTGCGCCAGGTGGGCGCGGTTCACGTCAAAGCGCGACTGCGCTTGCTGGGCGTTTTGCACGCTGCCCGCGCCCTGGCCGGCCAGCTGCTGGTAGCGTTCCAGTTCCTGTTTTGCCAGCGCCGCTTCGGCCTGATTGGCCTCGACCTGGGTCGAGGCTTGCTCGATCACCGATTGCTGGCGCTCGCTGGTGGCGCGCGCATTGGCCAGTTGCGCCACGGCGCCCGCCACTTCCGCGCGGGCTGCGGCGACGGCTGCCTGGTAGTCGCGGTCGTCTAGGGTCAGCAACAGCTGGCCTGCCTTGACGGCCTGGTTGTCTTCCACCAGCACTTGCTGCACGATGCCGCCCACCTTGGGCGACACGATGGTGTAGTCGGCGCTGACGAAGGCATCGTTGGTGCTTTGTTCATCGCGGCTGGAAAACAGCCAGTGCCAGGCGCCATAGGCCAGGGCGCAGGCCAGTACAGCCAGGCCGAATAAAAAGGCGCGTGAGCGCAGGATGGGAACGTTCATGGTGGCTCTTTCGTAAAATAAAAATCAGGCTGCCCGCGGCGGGTAGATGCGCGTCGGCAGGATGGGGATGAGCACTATCATGGCCAGCGCGATGGCGGCCACGGTGAGGTACAGGTCGGAAGAGGTCAGGGTGACGACTTGCGCATGCATGCGCTGCGCCATGCCCGTCATGTCTACACCGTCAGGCAAGTTGCCGAGGCGCTCGCTGAGCACAGTCGAATGAAAATGGTTGCGGCGCGTGATCGACGCATCGAGCAAGGCGCCGGCCACGATGGCCGACATGCCCTTGATGGTGTTGAACCACGCCGAGGCGAATGGACCGTCGGCTGGCGCCAGGCCGGTGGTGGCCAGCAACAGCAGCGGAATCACCGCCATGGGCTGGGCAAAAATCTGCAGCGCCTGCAAGGCATAAAAATGATCGCGTATCCAGTCCGGCGACATGCGCGCGCCCAGTAGGCAGGACATCGCCAGCAGGCCCAGGCCGATGGCCAGCACCCAGCGGCAGTCGACGGCGCGCAGATTGCACAGCGCGGCCACCAGCGGCAAGGCCAGCAACTGTGGCAGGGCGACCGTCAGCATCACGGGCGCCGTCTGCAGCGGGCGGTAGCCATGCACCTGTGCCAGGTAGGCGGAGGGGATCATGATCACGGCCAGCAGCACGAACAGCACGCCGCCCAAGGTCAGCAGCGCGTGGCTCAGGTTGCGCCTGGCCAGCAGCTGCAGCTTGAAGAAGGGCAGCGGGTGGGACCATTCGTTGATGAAAAATAGCACCAGCAGCAGGCCGCCGCCACCTGTCAGCAGGCAGATCAAGGGCGAGGCAAACCAGTCCAGCCGTTCGCCCTGCACCAGACCGACTACCAGCATGCTGATGGCGGGCAAGCCCAGCAGCAGGCCGCGCCAGTCGAACTGGCGCAAGCGTTCCAGGCGCAGCGGATCTTGCGGCAAGCCCCAGGACACCATCAGCAGGGCGGCGATGCTGCCCGGGATGACTTGCCAGAAGGCCCATTGCCAGCCCAGGTAGTCGGTCCAGAAGGCGGCCAGCGGCGTGCCCAGGCTGGGGCCGAACGTGGCGCTGAGCGCATAACCGCCCAGGCCATACAGTTTGATATTGGGTGGCAAAAAGCGCAGCGCCACCGTCATCAGCATGGGCGGCAGCGCGCCGCCGGCTGCGCCCTGCACCATGCGCATGGCCAGCAGCACGGGCAGATTGGGCGCGAACGGGCACAGAAAACCCATCAGCATGCAGGTGGCGATGGCGGCCAGGGTCACGCGACGCAGCGAGAAAGTGGCGGCGCACCAGGGCGCGAAAGCCATGGCCGATACCGAGGCGGCCGCGTACAGGGCCACGAGCCAGCTGGCGTCATCGCGCGTGATGCCCATCGCGCCGCGGATATCGGCCAGCGCGATCTTGGTGATGTTTTCATTCAGGCCGGACACCAGCACGGCCAGCAGCACGCCGCACAGGCCGGTGGCCAGGCGCAGGCCGAAGATGGCTTGTTGTGCTGGCGGCGGCGCGGCAGGAGCGGCGCCGGTAGAGCCGGTGGATAAGGCAGGAGACAGGACGGCAGACACAATAACTCCGTGGAGAGGGATCAGTCCACGCAGTATAGGTAGCCGTTAATCTTGTGAAAATTGATAATTCAGGAATGCTCGATTGCGTCTGATGCAATGGTTGTGCTGCTTCAGTTATCGCGGCATACGTCTTTCAGCATGCGCCGCAGCCACTGGTGCGCATGGTCGTTGTCCAGGCGCGGGTGCCAGGCTTGCACGATTTCTACGCTCTCGACGGGCAGCGGCAAATCGAAGGCGCGCAGTTTCAAGCCCAGGCGTTCGACGATGGGCAGCATATGGCGCGGCATCAGTGGCAGGATCAGCCGGGAATCGGCGGCGGCGAAGATGGCCGAGTGAAAATTGGCGGTGATCAGGGAGACGCGGCGCGTATGCCCCCGTTCGGCCAGTGCCGTGTCGAACGGTCCGCGTGCCAGGCCCCGGCGCGAGACGCTGATATGGTCGTAGGCGATAAAGCGGGCCAGGTCGATGGTGCCATCGAAGATCGGGTGGTCATCGCGGGCGATGCCGACAAACGAAGTGCTAAACAGGCTTTGCCGCTTGATGTCGGGCGCGAAGCTGCGCAGGGAACCGATATACAGGTCGATGCGGCCGGCCTGCAGGGCGTCGCCATCGGTGTCGCCATCGCCTTCGGGCACGAAGCGCAGCACCGTGTTGGGCGCGTGGCTGGCCAGCATGTCGCGCAGCTTGCCGCCATAGGCGCCGACAAAGACATCGTTGGCGCGCAGGCTGAAAGTGCGTTCCAGGGTCGCCAGGTCCACTTCGCGGCCCGAGGTGAAAACGGCGTGCGCCTGTTCCACCACACCGCGCACCTGTTCGCGCAATTCCAGCGCGCGCGGGGTCGGCGTCAAGCCTCGCCCCGAGCGCACGAATACCGGGTCGCCGATGGCCTCGCGGATGCGCGCCAGGGTGCGGCTCATGGCGGGTGTACTCAGGTTCATGCGGCGCGCAGCGGCCACGGCGCTGCCTTCCTGCAGCAAGATGTCGAGGGCGATCAGCAGATTCAGGTCGGGGAGTTTCATGCGCCGATTATAGCGCCGGGTGCTGCAGGGGGAGGGCTGCGCCGGAAGGACTCCGGCGCATGGTTATGACTATGCTACGGTATTACTCTGCGCTGCCTTCGGCGCCGCAGCACTTCTTGAACTTCTTGCCGCTGCCGCAAGGGCAGTCGTCGTTGCGGCCCACTTTGGGCTCTTCGCGCTTGATGGTTTGCACGGCCGGTTTGCGGCGTGGCACCCAGAAACGGTGGATGGCGGGCAGGTTGGCTTCCAGTTCCTGGGCCAGCTTGTGCGCCTTGACCGGGTCTTCCACCAGTTGCAGTTCTTCTTCCTCGATCTCGTCGGCGCCCAGCAGATATACCGGCTGCATCAGGTCGCCCACTTCGGAGTCCCAGATTTCATCCCAGGAGCCAGGGCGCAGTTCCATGCCGTCCCAGAAGCCCCAGCACCAGGCTTCGGCGTCGATCAGGGTCTGGCCTGCGTGCTCGTGCTCGACGAACAGCGGTTCGAATTCTTTTGGCGCCACTTCAAACGTCACCAGCACTTCATTCATGAAGCGCATGATCAGGTTGATGATGCGTTCTTCTTCCTTGCCGTTCTTGAATTTCGGCGCATCCTTGATGTCTTCGCCCCAGACGCGCGGCAACCACTCGGCCGGCATGATCGGTTCCGGGCCGATGGCGACGGCCGTCAGATAGCCGTGCAGCATATCCATGGTCATTGCGTCTTCGGAGCAGCGCTCCGACAACAGGAATTGGTCTAGTTCGTCGAATTCTTTTTCTGATAATGGCTGTTCGAGTTGCATGGCTTGCTCTTTGTGTAATGTAAGCCGCTAGTATACGCCTTGCTGCCGGCTGCCGCCGAAGTGTTTGCACACATGCAGCTGCCAGCCCCTTACAATGGCGCTTATGCACAACGAAAACCCGCCGCACGAGGACGCCCGGCCCGTCCATCCCTTTTCTGCACTGAGCCCCGATTGCGTGCTCGACGCCCTGGACAGCATCGGTTTGCGCGGCGATGGCCGATTGCTGGCGCTGAACAGCTATGAAAACCGCGTTTATCAGGTCGGTATCGAGGATAGCGCGCCGCTGGTGGCCAAATTTTACCGCCCCGAGCGCTGGAGCGATGCCGCCATCCTGGAAGAACATGCGTTTGTGTCCGAGCTGGTCGAGCGCGAGATCCCGGTCGTGCCGGCGCTGGCTGTCCATGGGGCTACCCTGCACCAATTCCAGGGTTTTCGTTTTGCCGTGTTTCCCCGCCATGGCGGCCGCGCGCCCGAGCTGGACGACCCGAACACACTGGAATGGATAGGGCGCTTTATCGGCCGCATCCACGCCGTGGGGGCGCTGTCGGCCTACAAGGAGCGCCCGGCGCTCGATCCCACGACTTTTGGCGCCGAGCCGCGCGACTTTTTACTGGCCAACGATTTTATTCCGCCCGAGCTGCTGGCCGCGTATTCCAGCGTGGCGGCGCAGGCGCTCGACGGCGTCAAGCGCTGCTATGACCGCGCCGGCGACACGGCCGTGCTGCGCCTGCACGGCGATTGCCATGGCGGCAACGTGCTGTGGACGGACGCCGGCCCCCATTTCGTCGATTTCGATGATAGCCGCATGGGGCCGGCGATCCAGGATTTATGGATGATGCTGTCGGGCGAGCGGGGCGATATGGTGCGCCAGATGAGCGACATCCTGGCCGGTTATGAAGATTTTTGCGATTTCGACCCGCGCCAGCTCTACCTGGTCGAAGCGCTGCGCACCCTGCGGCTGATCCATTACTCGGCCTGGCTGGCCCGCCGCTGGACCGACCCCGCCTTCCCCGTCGCTTTCCCCTGGTTTAATACGCAGCGTTATTGGCAGGACCGGATTCTGGAGCTGCGTGAACAGGTGGCGTTGATGGACGAAGCGCCCTTATGGCCAATTTAAGCGTGCGATAAAACGCCCATGGCGGCGTTGCATTGCCCTGAGCATTTTCTCGGACGCTTAAAGTACGGTTCAAATTGGGAACAAGGCCGTAAATTGCCTTCTTCTTGGGCTGCTGAATGGCGCATGCCTGCTCGATAATGGCGCTAATAGTTCCATAAAACGATGGAATTGACACGAATAAGCGAGAAATCATGCAAGCACAGCACAACCAGGCCGCCTCCCTCAATAGCGCATATGCCGCCGATGACGAGTTTGACCAGGACAGCATCGTCTCGCTGCATGATTTCAATGAATTGGCTACCGCGGCGCCAGAGGCTAGCCCTGCCGAAGCGCCACAGGCCGTGGCCGAAGTTGAGGCGGAACCGGTCGTCGAGACCAGGGGCGTTCCCGACCGCCAGCAAACGGAATTAAAAGCCATCCACGAAGCCATCGCCCGCGTGGAAGCGGAAGCCAAAGCCACTTGCGCCGCCGAAAGCCGGGCCCTGGCCGAAGCGCGCGTGCGTTCGCTGGCCGAAGACCGCGCCGCCATCGACGCCGCCGCCGCTGCGGCAGCACAGCAAAATGCGCAAGCTGCCGAAGACGCGATTGCCGCCAACCGCGAACGCCTGGAAACCATGCGCGCCGCTGCGCAGGCGAGCGTGGCCCGCCTGGAAGCGGTGAAGCAGGAAACGGAGCAATTGCGCGCCCGCGTGGAAGCGGACAATGAAATCCGCCTGGCTGCCGAACAGCGCGCCCGCGTCGAACAGGAACACCGCAAGCGCGCCAGCGAGCAAATCGCCGTGCAGTCGGAATTGGCCGAGCAGGCCGCGCGCGCCTCCGAAGAATTGCAGGAACAGACGGAGCAGGCTCGCTTGCAGGCTGTTGAACGCGTGGCCGCCGTGCAGGCAGCCAAGGATGAAATGATGGGCATCGCTACGGCCGATGCGCGCATGGCCGTGCTGGCCCGTGAGCGCGAGCGCCATGCGCACGGTGCGCGCCAGACGGCGCAGATGCTGGCCCAGGCCGAAAGCGAAGCGCTGGAATTGACGGTGCAGCGCGAGCGTGCCGACCAGATCGCGCTGGAGTCTGCTTTTAACCGGGCCGCCGCTGAAGTGCGTGCGCTGGAAGAAGCGCGCGCGCTGGCCCACCTGGAACAGGAGCGTGAAGCGATCGCCCTGGCACAGGCGGAGTCCGAGCGCCATGCGGCGCAGTCGCTGCATCTGCGCTTGCAGACCGAAAAAGAATTGCGCGACGCAGCGGTCCACCGCGAACGCCTGGAAATGGTGGCAGCCGCCAGCGCCCAGGCGCGCCGCGATGCCGACCTGCGCATCCTGGCCGCTACCGAAGCGCG
This sequence comes from Janthinobacterium silvisoli, assembly GCF_014200725.1. Taxonomy (GTDB): domain Bacteria; phylum Pseudomonadota; class Gammaproteobacteria; order Burkholderiales; family Burkholderiaceae_D; genus Janthinobacterium. The sequence goes on along the minus strand of NZ_JACHCL010000002.1, from coordinate 1,351,032 downwards.
CATCGAAGTGGACCGCCAGCTGCGCGCCGTGGCGCTGGCCCGCGTGGCAGCCGAACAGGATGCAGAAGCCGCCGGCCACGCCAAGCTGGAAGCGGAAACGGCTGCCCTGGCGCACACCAAGGAACGTGAAGTGGCCGAGCAAGCGGCTGCTGCCGCCGCTGCCTTGCTGGCGGAAGAAGAACAGCGCGCCGTGTATCTGGCGCAAGAGCGCGTCGAACAGGCAGAAACAAAGCAGGCATTGGCGGCACGCCAGAATGCAGCCGAACAGGAAGCCATTGCCAGCGTCGATGCGCAGCTGGTGACGCAGGCGCAAGTTGCTGCGCTGGCCGAGGAAAAAGCCGCCCAGGCAGCCTTGCTGCAGATGGCCGAACAGCAGCGCGCCGAGGCCGAACAAGCCGCCATCGAGGCATTGCACCGTAAGCTCGATGCCGAAGCGCTGGCCTTGAACGCGGCCCAGGAACGCGCTAGCGCCGAACAGGCGCAAGCCGAACTGCTGCGCGGCCAGCAGGCAGCCGAACTGGCCTTGACGCAAGCGGCCCAGCAGGAAGCGGACGCCATCCGCACCCTGATGGACCAGGCGCTGGTGGAAGGCGAACAGAAGGCTGCCGCCGCGCAAGCGGTACAGGCACAGGCGCGCCTGGCCGTGGAGCTGGGCCAGGTACATGCTGAACGCGCCCGCGTGGAAAGTGAAAAAGCGCAGGCAGCCGAGGCCTTGCTGGCCTCCGAGCGTGACTTTGTCAGCGCCGAGCGCGAATCGCTGGCCTTGATCGCGCAAAAACTGGTGCAGCAGCGCCAGACCAGCGCTGCCGAAGAACGTGCATCGAAAGCCATCGCCAGCCGCCTGGAAGCAGAAAAGCAGGCGACTGCCGCCGCCGAAGAGCGCGCCATGCTGGAACAGCAGGCGCTGGACGCCATGCGCCAGCGCGAACAGCTGGAACTGGATGCGCAGAAGGCTGCCAGCGACAAGGCGCAGGCGCAGCAAGCCTTGCTGGCCAGCGCCCAGGCCCACGCGGCATTGCAGCGCAAGGTGGCTGATACCACGCGCGCCATGGCCGAAGCAAAGCAGCAATTACTGGAACTGGAAATGCAGCGCGCGCAGAAGCAGGAACACGAACTGGCGAGCTTGCGCGTCAGCCTGCAACAGCAGCACCAGCACGGCGAATTTGCCAGCGCGCTGGCCTCGGCCCGCGCCAAGGCTGAACAAGCCAGCTTGAATGATGGTTCGGCGCAGCTGGAGCACGCTGGCGCGGCGGGAGTGTGGCGCGCACGCTAAAAAACAGGCGGGCATAAAAAACGGGGCCAGACTAGTCGTCTGGCCCCGTTTTTTTTTATGCAGGAAGCAGCATCAAGGACTCAGCACCACCTTGTCCGCATAATATTCCGTCTCACCGAAACACTGGGTCGGCACGCCCTTGTGCTGGCTGTAGCTGACGAGAATATGCTTGCCCGCGGCCGCTGACAATTGTTTGGCCACTGCTTCATCGCGCACGCTGAACTGGAATTTTTCCGGGATCGTGCCTGGCAGCGCCGTCAGCAGCAACTCGCCTTCCCAGGTCTTGCAGATCCAGCCCCGTTTGGAAAACTTTTGCAGGTAGCCAGCCCGTTCGCCTTCCGAATACGAAAAGCTGAGCGCCATCCACGTGTACGCAGCCAGCAGCAGAATGCCGGCCACGATGAAGATGACGAAGGCGAATGTGACTTTTTTGGTCGTAGGGGTCATGGTGGGCTTCTCTTAAAATTAGTCTTTTCTGCCGGCTTTCCAGTTCAGGCCGAACTGGTAACGTTCGTCCATCGCCTGATGCGCAGTGATTTTACCTTGGCCGCCGAAGTATTCCACCAATTTCGTCACCTGCAGATTGCCGCCGTGGTTTTCCAGCATGGCGATGGCGCACATGGCGTGCTGGCTATGGCTGTCCAGCCGCACTTCCACCGTGGGCTGGCCAGGGATTTCTATCGTTACCACGCCATCGGTGGCTGCCCAGTTGGGCACGCCCTCGTAGATGAAGGCATACACGAGCACGCGCTTGATCTGGTCGAAATGCGTACCGTTGATGAAGATGTTTTCGCCGTCGCTGGCGCTACCCGTGCGGTCGTCGCCTTCCAGGTGGATGTACGGCGGACGGTCGAAGGCGCCCCAGCTATTGCCCAGCGCCTGCACGGCACTCTTGGCGCCATTCGTCATTTCGAACAGGCAGCCGATATCGAGGTCGATGCCACCGGCCGTTTCGGCCGGCTTGGCGAACAGCTTGCCCAGGAAGCCCGTACTCTGGCTGCCGGTGGCGGCCGGGTTTTGCGGCGTATTCTGGTTCCAGTTCAGGTTGACGCGAATACGGCCATAGCCGCCGCTGTCGCGTTTGTCGAGCGAGATCTTGTCGCCGCGTTTTTCCAGGCGAATTTTCGATAGCGAGATTTTATTGGCGGGCGGCGCCGCTGGCACCGGGATCGGTGCAGGGGCCGGCGTAGCTTGGCTAGCTTCGCTGCCGCCGAAGTGTTTCAGCAACGCTGCCAGGCCGCCTGCAAAACCCTGGCCCACGGCGCCGAAACGCCAGCTGCCGTCGCGGCGGTACAGTTCAGCGATGATGACGGCTTTCTCGTCCTGGAAGTCCTGTCCTGCAAACGCGAAGGTGGCGTTTGAGCCCAGCACCAGGCTGGACGCGCCCAGTGCGCGCATGCTGCCCTGTTCTGTGGCGGCAGTGAAGACCAGCTTGTCGATCGAGGCGGGCAGGCGGGCCAGGTCGATCTGGAATACGGAACGGGGGCCGTTCAAGGCGACCGTCACGGCGTTGTCGGGCGAACTTTTCTGGTTGTAGAAGACCATGTAGCGGTCGTCCGACAGCTTGCCACTGGCATCGACGCCGAAGCAGCTGACATCGACTTCCATCGAGCCGGAAACGATGTCGAGCGTGACGGCGAAGGGGCCGTTCAAGCCCAGGTCAGCCAGTTTGCCTTTTTGTCCGCGTGTGAAATTGGTCATGATCGTGTAGTCCCTTCGTCGCTGGTGAGTTGATGATTAACTTGCTGGGATGGCGCGCTTACGCCATCGTCGGTATGGCGAATACCGAACAACCTCGCCTGTTCGATGATGCGCAGGGCCCAGCTGCTATGGGTCGCCACTTCGCACATCGCATCCTGCATGCGGAAGACGGCCGGGCTGTCCGGGTCGATGATGCGCAGCGCCAGTTCGATATCCGATTGCGAGACCTGGTAATGGCGCTCGATCTGCGGCACCTGCTCCGGGTGGATCGCGGTCTTGGCGATCATGCCGTGCGCCATATCCTGCGCCACCTCGGCGTCCAGCCACTGGCCTTGCGACAAGTGTTCGAAGACGGGCGCCGTCAATTGAAAGCCGTGCGGCTTGAAGATAGTCACGAGGCGGCCGATCACCTGGCCTAGCGGCGTCTGGTAAATCGTGCCGGTGGTGGGGCGGCGCAGTCCCAGCAAGGCCAGCAAGTCGTTGCCGCCGATGCGCAGCGCCAGGATGCGGCGGCGCACCTCGGGTGCGGATAGCGCCATCCTGAACAGCTTCATTTCTTCGTCATCGAACACTTCCACCGTTTCCAGGGTCGGCATCAGCGAATGATGTGTGTGGCGTACCAGCTCGAAATAGGCGGCAAAGTTGTGGCGCGTGGATTTGGGCAGCACGAAGCCACTCAGTTTATCCGCACCGGGCATGCCCAGCACGCGCGCCAGCACTTCCACGTTACGCACGCGCACGAAGCGCAGGGTATCGGACTCGTCGCGCATATTTTGCAGCGCCAGCGACAGGTTGAACAGCGCGTAGCTCAGATCGCGTTCGGCGATGGCGTCTTCCGTGCAAAAGATCACCGAGCGCAGATGACCGAGTTTGTCGCCGTTGGCGATCGCCAGCAAATCCTTATGCGTGGTCGGCACATACATGGAGGCGCCCAGCGCTGCCTTGTGTTCATTTTGCGGGTGGATGCTGTTATCCATCGACGGCACTCCTGATCAGGGCGACGGCCTGGTAAGGCAGCGCCGGTTCTACGCTGACGGGGATGTTTTTTTCCTGTGCCAGCAGCAGCAAATGCGCCACGTCCGGCGCTGTGGTGTCGCGCACGATCAGGCGCTCGGGCACGCGGCGCAGCAGCACGCGCGTCGCTTCGCCGATGCCGGGCTTGATCAGGTTAATGTCTTCGACGCCGTAGTCGCGCTGCGCCTGCGCCATATAGGCTTGCGAGCGGGCTGCCATGGCGTCGCTATCGACTGCTTTTGCCGGCGGTACGCCATCGCTTGCGGCCAGCGCCAGGGCATCGGCCACCAGGCCATCGGCGAAGGCGCGCGACTGGTCGTGCGCTTCGAACTGTTCGTAATAAACGCAGCCATGGAAGTCATCTGCGCCGATTTGCGCATTGAGCACCGAGCGGCTGACCAGGCCTGACACGGTGGCGTTCAGTATGCTCGACGGTATCAGATAGTCGCTGGACGAGGCGGCGCAGGTAGCTGTGCCGGCCAGGTCGGACAGGACGAACAGGCCGCCGTCGATTGCCGTGCCGTGCTGCGCATTGTAGTCGTGCACGGCCTGGCGCAGTTCGCGCGAAATCACGCCCTTGCCAGTCCAGCCATCGACAAACACGATAGCTTCCGGCGCGTGGCCCTGCGCCAGTATGTGTTGGATGGCGTTGGCGTCGATGCCGCGGTCGCGGATGATGGAAACCGAATAATGGCAACACTCGCGCTGGAATACCTGGCGCAATACGTGACCCAGAATCACGCCCACGGGCGTACCCGCGCGCGCCAGCGACACCAGCGTGACGGGGCCGCTGCGGCGTGCCGCGATCAGGGCGGCCAGGCGCAGGCAGTCGCGCGCCATCTGCAATCGGTTGGCGGCAAATGCGCTCTGGAACAGGGCCAGGTAGGCGGGCGAGGGCAGGGACTCTGGCGACAGCATTTCGCTGTAATGGCGCTGGCCCGACTGGATCAGCCGCTCTTTTTCGGCCAGGTCCAGGATCGGTTCCAGCGCCATCGGCGTGAGCAAAAATTCCACGTCATCCTGGCGGTAGCTGCCGCTGAAATGCAAGGTTGTCATAGCGCCGCCACCGTGAGTGCAGCCAGCTGCGTGCCATTGGGAACGATGGCGTAATCGCATTCGGCCATGAAGCGGGCGTCCGAGCGGCTGTCGCCCATGCCAAAGCTCAAAATGGGACCGTGTTCTGCTTCCAGTTCTGCCCGCAGGTAAGCGACGGCGCGCGCCTTGTTTAGAGTTTTGGGCAGCACGGCCAGGTTGTTGCCGTTACGGTGGATAAAGTAATCCTTGCCATCTGTGGCGATCCACTCCTGCAGCACTTGCTGTTCAATTTCGGCCAGCCGTTCGCCACGCGCCTCGTGGTCCTTGACGACGATGTAGAACGGTGTGCCATAGTCTTCGATCAGACGTGCGCGCGAAGGCAACCCTGCCTTGGCCTGGAAGTCGTCGATGATGCGCATGGCCTCTGTCAGGCCCGGCAAGGCCGTCTGCATGTCTTCCTGCATCAGTGCCAGCCAGCCCGCATCGAGCGCGCCACCCGGCTGCAGCACGATGCCGCCGTAATCGAGCACGCTGTAGCTGGTGAATGGCAGGTCGACCCGGCGAAACGCGTCGCCATTGCGTGCCGTGGCGGGGATCAGGGTCATGCCGCTTTGGGCAAATTCAAAGAAGGCGCGCTGGCGCGCTGTGGTAAACGAGCAGGCATCGCCGTTTTTCAGGTAGGCAGCCGGCTGCAAATCGACTTCACCCACGCATTTTTTTGGCGTCTGGAACAGGGTATCGTCCAGGTCAACAAACAGGAATTTCTTCAATTTTGGTCTCTGACTGAAAGTGGAACAGGCGGCCGTTCAATTGGCCGGCGAGTTGCATGAGGGCCGGGCTGGCCGGCGTTTCATGGCAGATCAAGACGTGCTGGTACTGGCCCGGTGCGACGTTGTACAGATAGTTGGCGATGCCTTCGCCGTAATTGTCGTCGCACGATACGATATAGCCGACGGAACCCCACGACAAAATAGGGGAGCGCGTGGTCGATTGCACCACCACGCTCTTGCCCAGCGCTTCGAGTTCGCGCGCCAGCAAGAACGAGGGGTGCATGAATTCGCCCGTGCCCAGCACCAGTACCGTGTCGCCGGTGGCGATTTCCTGCGCCAGTTGCACGGCCAGGCCCTGTGGCGGTGTCAAGGCGCGGCCCACGCCGATGCGTCCAAAGGCAGGGCTGGCGCCCCGTTCCTGTTCCGCTTCGAAGCGTTGCGCCGGTGCGGCCGATGGCGCAGGCACGGCGCCCACCTGGAACGCATACTGGCCCGACAAGGCGGCGCCTATGCTGGTGGGCAGGCCGAAGCGTTCGCTCAGTCCCGCGTTGGCATCCTTGCCCATGAAATTGGTGATCACGCCCAGGTGCAGTTTTTCCAGTTGCGGATAGCGCGCGCGGCACACTGTCACCAGGTTGGCGAAGGTGTTGCCGGTCGATGCTTCATCGTCGATCAGCACCAGGCTGCGCGCGGTGGAAAACAGCAGGCTGGCGGCGTCCGACAGGTGCAGGAACTGGCGCGGCGCGTGGCTGTGCGATTCCTCGAATTCAAAGAAGGGTACGCTGCCGACCCGATAGCGCGAGCTGTGCAAAAACAAGGCCTTACCCGTGGGGTTAGCGCGCAACCACGCTTCGAACACGCCCTGGCCCAGGCCCACGGCCGTTTCGGCCATGGCGATAAAGACCACGGGGCCCGGCAGGCTCGGTGGAATCTGCGCCGCCAGGTCGTCGTGGATGGCTTCCATGGCGCGTGGCGTGACGGGCCAGTGTTTGCCCAGCACCTTGGACAGAAACAGGAAACCGCGCTTGGCGTTGGCGCGCGCGGCAAAGCCGACCAGCCAGTCCAGCGGAAAGCGCGCATCGTCCACTTTCAAGGTCAGTTCGCCCGTGGGCATCTGTTTTTTGACGATATTCATGGCAGCTCCACGGCGTGCGCCGTCTCGGCCACGCGCATGCCCTCGCGCACGGGCGGCACGGTGAGCTTGTCATAGCCCTGGTCGAAACCGGCCAGCGCCAGGTAGGGCAGGTTGGGGCCGGCGGCGCAAGCCATGCCGATGCCGCCCGACATGCGCGGATTGATTTCCAGCAGCGCCAGGCCGTTTGCCCCCTCGCGGAACTGGATATTGAACACGCCGTTCAGCTGATAGTCGCGCGCCAGTTTTGTACAGGCTGCCAGCAAATCTTTCCGCAGTTCTATCAGCTGGCCACTGCCTGCCGCATGCAGTTTCTTGCGCGGGATGGCGCATACCAGGCGGCCCTGATCGGCCACGCAGTCGGCACTGTATTCATGGCCGTCAAGGTATTCCATCAGCAGCAAGGTTTTGAAGGTTTGCATTTGCGCCAGGCCGCTGCGCAGTTCTTGCGCATTGATCTGGTAGGCGGCGCCAGCCAGCAGCAGCTGGGCGCTGGAGCGTACTTCATCGAGCACGGCAAAACCCAGGCCATACACGGATTCGGATGGCTTGATGCACAGGGTGCGGTGCAGCGGGCGCAGCTCGGCGTAGGCGGCGTCGTATTCGGCGATGGTGTTCACGGCGCGGTAGTCGGCCGGGCGCGCCATCGGTAAATCGAGGCCGTCGCAAAAGCGTGCCTTGTCATGCATCAGGGCCAGCACTTCTTCGCTGGCGACGCTGAGCAGACGCACGCCGATCGCGGCAAAGCGCGCGCTGGCGCTGGCGATGCGTCCCGCTTCCTTGCCAGGCCAGAAAATCGTGATCTCGCGCGTGCGGCAAAAGTCCAGACACCATTCCACATAGGCTACACCCGTCAGGCCGGCTGGTTCGACGGCGTATTCGTGGGCTTCCAGGAAGGCGGCTGCATGCGCATTGGTATTGCTGCAAACGAGGTGATAGCGGGGCTTGCCATTCGTCGCAAGCAGGTCAGCCTCGCGTATCAGCCGCATGGCCGTGGCGACCGAGGAAAACGTTTTGTTGAACCAGACTCTGTGCATGTACGGGAAACCGGGTGAAAAGAGAAAAGCCGCGCACAGCATGTCTGTGCGCGGAAGGAGGAGGTGATCGCAGCGGTGGCAGGTTTAGCTGGCTTTGCCGCCCGACGCCGTCCATTTCAAAAAGGCGTCGCGGTTGCGCGAGCAGACGTAGACTTTGCCCGAGCCGGAAAAGCGCAGCACGATGCCTTCGCCGCTGGTCACGCTGTTGACGATATTGCCGAGGAAGCCGCCGATGCCGCCCGAGCCGCTGGTGGTGACGGAAACTTCATATTTCAGGGTGCTGTCCCAGCACACCACGTGGGAATTGTCGATCACGACATCCTTGCCCGGCTCGACGTCGAGCTGGAACATGGAGCCGAAGCCCGATACCACGACCTGGCCCGTGCCCGAGGTTTCCATCACGAAGAAGCCGCCCGATTGGGCGAACAAAGCATTGCCCAGGCTTTGCGTGCGCACCTTCATTTCCGTGCCCGAAGTGGCGGCGACAAACGCGCCATCATTGAGCAGATACTGGCGCGCGCCCACGTCGACCACTTCGATGGCGCCGGGCAGGGTAGGCGAGAGCAGGCAATCGCCGTTGCCGCGCACCGCTTCGATATGCTGCTGGAAGAACGATTCGCCATTGGCAAAGCGGCGCATGATGGCGCTGCCCAGGCCACCGGTCATCTTGCCCTTCAGGTCAAGCGCCGTTTCCATCATCACCATCGCATCCGATTCGCAATAAATGGTCTCGCCCTGTTTCAGGCTGACGTGCAAAAAGGGATCGACGTCACCCGTGACACTAAATACTGGCATGGTAATCTCCAAAAAAAAGCCGCCTGAACTCTGTGCAGGCGGCGGTATAGATACTAGCGCAAGTCACCTCAGAAAACCGTAGCGAGCAAGCTCAATGTCGGGTTGAGTAGCGCAGTAGGTTTAATGAGCGTGACTTTTAAGCATTCACGCCAAACGAGCGGGCGAGGGGGCCCAGGCCGCCGTTGAAACCCTGGCCGATCGCCTTGAATTTCCATTCGCCGCTGTAGCGGTAGATTTCGCCAAAGATCATCGCCGTTTCGGTCGAGCTGTCTTCGGACAGGTCGTAGCGGGCGATCTCGCGTTCGCCTTCCGCGTTCAGGCAGCGGATGTAGGCCTTCGAGACCATGCCGAAATTCTGGCGGCGCGCGTCGGCGTCGTGGATGGTGACGGTGATGCTGATGCGGTCGATGTCGGCTGGCACGCGCGACAGGTCGATTTCGATACGCTCATCGTCGCCTTCGCCTTCGCCGGTCTGGTTGTCGCCCGTGTGGACGATGGAACCGTCGGTCGATTTCAGGTTGTTGTAGAAGATGAAGTCGGAGTCGCCACGGACCTTGCCGTCGCTTTTCAGGAGGAAGGCGCTGCCGTCAAGGTCGAAGGTGGCGCCGTCGGTCGAACGCGGATCCCAGCCCAGGCCGATGATGATCTTGCGCAGATTCGGTGCTTCCTTGCTCAGGTTGACGTTGCCGCCTTTTTGCAAACTGATTGCCATGTCGTGCTCCTTTTTAGTTAAGACTTAAAAGTGGTGTTTCTTTACCAGCATGGCGGAGTGTTTTTATTACTCCAGCCATTACTTTCCTACATGGGGACAGTTGCCCCGATTTCAAGCTAATGCAGCCTGTTGTTTTCGATGGCGCAGTGAAGACCACAGCGACACCAGGATGAAGGCCACACCGGACAGGCCCGTGAACCATTCCGGTATATGGTACTTGACGGAGGCGAACATGATCAACGCGAGTATGCCGATCGCGTAATGGGCGCCATGTTCCAGGTAGACGAATTCGTCCAGCGTGCCTTTATGTACCAGGAAAACTGTCATCGAACGCACGAACATGGCGCCGATGGCCAGGCCCAGCATGATGATGACGACATCATTGGTAATGGCAAACGCGCCGATCACGCCGTCGAAGCTGAAGGAGGCGTCCAGCACTTCCAGGTAGAGGAAGCCGCCGATGCTGCCGCGCGCCACTGTCTTGATCAAATCGCCATTGCCGCTTTTGGCAGGTGCTGCATTTTCTTCGTCGTCTTCATCTTGCAAATCCGGTTCATTTTCTTCCAGCAGGCCGCTGATCCAGTTCACGCCGATATATACGGCGATGCCGACCAAGCCCGAAGCCAGCACGCTGTACTTTTGAGCCTCTGGCCCCATGGAAACGCAGGCGGCGACGGCGCCCATGGTGATCAGCACGGCCAGGCTTTCGGTGCCCAGGGCGTTGACTTTTTCCTCGGCCCAGCCCAGCCAGTGCAGTTCTTTTTCATCATCGAACAGGAAGTTCAGAAATACCAGCAGCAGGAAAGCGCCGCCGAAGGCTGCGACTTGTGCGTGGTTGTTGGTCAGGTGCTGCGCATAGATGTCGGGCGTGGTGGTGGCCATGGTCCATACGGCAAGCAAGCCTTCGCCGGTGGCGACCGACACGATTACCAGCGGGAACAGCAGGCGCATGCCGAACACGGCCACCAGGATACCGACCGTGAGGAACAGCTTTTGCCAGAATTCATTCCAGTGGCGCAGCACCGAGGCATTTACCACGGCATTGTCGAATGACAGCGATACTTCCATGATGCCCAGCACGCCCGTGATCCACAGCGCTTGCAGCAAGCCAGGCACACCGCCATGGCTATAACCCCACCAGCCGGCGACGGCCATCAGGAGGAAGGTGACGATAAAGGAAAGCCTGAAATGCTGCATGGATTAACCCCGTTGAAAGAAATTGTTCTTATGAATGCGCTATCGGCCCTATGGATAGCGATAGCCGCATTAATACATTGGAATTGTTGTCTATAACGCGGGGGATTTTATATTAGTTAACTCGCCATTGGCGAATTGTTGGGTGGACGCGTGTGTTTGTAAAAGAAGATGACAGGACTTGCAGCATGAAGACCCTCGCGTAGAATATGCGCGCGGTTACTCCTGTATTGTGATATCTGGTCAATAACGAGACGCTGATCCCGCCCCGGGACCTTTACACTAAAAACATAGCCATCATTCCATGTTCCCTTTCTTTTCTGCACCGACGCGCTGCGCCAGCTATGTGTTTCCCTTGCTGTCCCTGCTTGCCTTGTCTGCGCCATTAATGGCAGCCCCCATGACTACAGTACAGGTGGTGGCGGGCCAGGACCGCTGGTCGCAGGCAGTCGCGCGCGACTGGCCTTCGCGTACCCAGGCAGTCCTGGCTTCGGCATCCGCATTATTGCGCGATCACTATGAGATTGATCCGGGCCCGCTGCGGCAGTGGGTGATCGCCGCTTCGCCCACCGACAGGGTCGATGCGCCCGCTGCGCGCATCGTGCTTGAAGCGGGCTTGAGCGAAGCGGAACTGCGTGAACGTGCCTTGTTGTATCCATCGCGGGTGCTGATGTACCAGGCCTTCGAGCGTTTGAGCGCAGGCAATCTGGATCGCTTGCCGCCTTGGTTATTGTCGGCGCTGGCCGATACCCTGGCCCAGGATGCGCTGTGCGCCTTGCATTTGCCGCCGGCGCCGGAACTGGAAGCCGAGATTCCCGTCTGGGATATGGGCAAGGTGGCGCAGCACCAGCCGGCGCCTGCCGGCAGCATGGCCCGCGTAGTGGCCCGTCCTTCGCCCAAAAGCCGGATCGCCATGGCCATCTTGCGCCAGCGCCTGGGGGATGGCTTTCACCAGGCAGTGAAGTCTTATCTGCTGGCCAGCGCGCGCAGCGATTTTAATCAGCCGGCCGCATTCAGCAACTGCTTTGGCATCAGCGAACACGAATTGGCTGGCCTGGAACAACGCCAACGGGATACGCGTGCGCTGCAGCCAGGTTATGCCCAGGCTGTGGGCGATGTCAGCCCGCACATCCATGTGCGCATGGGCGGTTATGTCCAGGACGCTTTTGCCGCCAGCATCGAGCAAAATTCCTTGCCACTGGTGCGCCAGGCTACGCTGCGCTTCGATGAGCTGGTGCACGATTTGTGGCATGTCCAGCTTGAGCATGACGTTACGGTCTATCTGGCCGCAGGCCCGCAAGACTATCAGCAGGTGCTGGCGCAGGATATGCACACCAAGGCTGAGGTTGCCGAAGTGGAGAGCGAAGTGAGCGGTGGCATGTCGAACCGGCGCGGGCAGATCGCCATCAAGTTCGATAGCAAGGGCAATCTGAATAAACTCAATGAGCGGGCCGTGCGCACCACCATGCACGAGTTGACACACCAGATCCAGTACCAGCTGGCCGAAGGCAAGTCAGCCTTTCGCCCGCCGCACTGGATGATGGAAGGGCCGGCCAAGCTGATCGAATACCTGTTTTCGGAACAGATGCTGTTCGATGGCAGCGAGCCGGAGCGCGCTTATGCCTGGCGCCAGACTTCCCTTAAATGGTGGCGGACAGGCAATAGGACGGGCTTGACGCCGGAAGACCTGGTCAATGCAGGAACCGGGCCCGACTGGCTGAAGATGATGAAAGAGCATCGCGGCAATTATGAAATGGCGACCTTGATGATGATGTATCTGAAGGCAGTCAGCGGCGAGTCTTTCTTTTCGGAGCTGGCCAATTATTACCGCCTGAGCGGCCATGCGGGCCAGAATCATCAGCTGGCGTTTAAGACTAGCTTTGGTGTCAGCGAAAGTGATTTTGTTGCCGACTTTAAACTATGGCTGATGAAACAGTGATGGCTGTGGCCAACGGCCTTCTGTCTATGGCGGTAGGGGATCTGCGATAATGGCGGATTGTTTTTCTTACTTATATTGCACAAGGAATACCGCATGGACATCGCTTACCTCGTCACTCCCCTGATCACCTGGATCCTGGTCGGACCGATCAAATTCCTGATCAACAGCGCCCGCACGCGCCAATGGGCGTTTGGCCTGGTCGGCAATGGCGGCTTTCCCAGCAACCATAGCGCCGTCGTATCGAGCATGGCGACCCTGATCGCCTTGCGCGAAGGCATAGGCAATCCTGCCTTCGGCGTGGCCGTCACGCTGGCCTTCATCGTCATCATCGACGCCAACAGCCTGCGCCAGCACGTGGGAAAGCAAGCCGCCGCCATCAACCGCGTGGCCAAGGAAACGGCCAGCCCTGCGCACACCTGGCTGCGCGAACGCATGGGCCATACCCTGGTGGAAATTGCCGGCGGCCTGTGCACGGGCGTAGCGATCGGCTTCCTGGTGAATGCGGTGTTCGGCCGATAAGCAGAACTTTCCCCTCATCTGAAAACCCCGCCGCAAGGCGGGGTTTTGCGTTTCAGGGCGTAAAAACTACGTTTCATCCCCGGAATCAGGCATTACAGGAAGCCGCCGATTGACACTGCCAGAGGCACTCATGGATACTCTGCGGCTTGTAGTTTTAATAAAAATAACGCCCGTATGCCCAGCCGCAATTCAAAAAGTTGTCAGCCAGGTAGGCGGTACTATCATTTCGGAGAAATATCCATGTTGCGCAAAACCCTGTTAGTTGTGGCAATCGCCGCTGCCTTGACCGCTTGTGGCAAGGAGTCCAAAGACCCCGGCAAGGGCAACGCTGCCACTGTTGCCAGCAACCTGCTGATCTCTCCGGAAGATGTGCTGACCATACAAAGCAACGCGCTTTCGTCCGGCCCGGTGATTACCGGTTCCGTGCAGCCAGAGCGCAATGCCGACCTGCGCGCCGAAGTGTCGGCCGTGGTGGTGCAGGTCATGAAGGAAAATGGCGAAGCCGTCAAGCGTGGCGACGTGCTGGTGCGCCTGGACGAGACGGCCATCCGCGACAGCCTCAATTCGGCCGATGAAGCGACCCGTGCCGCAACCCAGACATTGGAGCAGGCGCAGCGCATGTTCGAGCGCATGAAAACCCTGCGCGCTTCGGGCATGACCTCGACGCAGGCTCAGGAAGACGCGGAAATTCGCCGCAACAATGCCCAGAGCGACCTGTCGGCCGCGAAGAGCCGCGCTGCCCAGGCGCGCCAGCAATTGCAGCGCACCCTGGTGCGCGCGCCGTTTGACGGTATCGTCAGCGAGCGCAAGGTATCGAATGGCGATACGGCGCAAATCGGCAAGGAATTGATCAAGGTGATCGATCCTACCAGCATGCGCCTGGAAGGCCTGGTATCGGCCGACAAGATCGGCGTCGTCAAGGTGGGGCAGACCGTCTTGTTCCGCATCAATGGTTATCCTGGCTTGGATTTTACGGGCAAGGTGCGCCGTGTCGATCCGGCCGCCAATGCCGTGACCCGCCAGGTTGCCGTGCTGGTCGATTTCACGGGCAAGGAACAGCCGCGCGTGGCCGGCCTGTATGCGGAAGGCCGCATCGAAGCCGAAAGCGTCAGCGCCCTGATGATACCGGAGTCAGCCCTGGTGAAGGCGGGCGACCAGACTTACACCTGGACCGTCAAGGACAAGGCTTTGCGCAAGACTACCTTGCGCATCGGTGCGCGCGACGTGCGCACTGGCCAATGGGAAGTGACCAATGGCCTGGCCAGTGGCGACAAGGTGCTGCGCACGCCAGGTTCGACCTTCAAGGATGGACAGAAAGTGGATCTGGTGCCCGTCAAGGCAGCGCCGGCCGCCATGGCCAGCACCGACGTGCCTGCAGCTGCTAAAGGAAACTAAGCCATGTTTCTTTCCGATTTCAGTATCAAACGGCCGACCGCCACCATCGTCCTGATTCTGGCGATGATGTGCGTCGGTTTGCTGGCGCTCAAGAAATTGCGCGTCAACCAGAATCCCGATGTGGAAGTCCCGTTCATCGTGGTCAGCATTCCCTATCCAGGCGCCTCGCCCGACACGGTCGAGCGCGAAGTGGTCAACCGCCTGGAAAAGTCCTTGCAAAGCATTTCCGGCGTCACGGAAATCAATAGCAGCGCCGACGAAGGTTCGGCCACCATCTTCCTGAAGTTTTCGTTCAAGACCAACTTGATCGAAGCGTCCGATGATATCCGCAACTCGATTGCCGCCGTGCGCTACAAGTTGCCGCTGGAAATGCGCGAGCCGATACTGCAGCGCATCGATCCAGCCGCCGACCCCATCATGCAGCTGGCGCTGTCGTCGGATACGCAAAGCCATGCGGAAATTTCGCGCCTGGCTGAAGACGTGTTGTCAGACCGTTTCCGCGCCGTCGATGGCGTGGCGCTGGTCAATGTGGGCGGTTCGCTGAAACGTGAGTTATCGGTCTTGTTGCGCGCTGAAAAGTTGCGTGAATACAATGTGTCGGTCAGCGACGTAGTCAACGCCTTGCGCAACCAGAATACCAATGCGCCAGTCGGCAAGGTACGCGGCACCATGGATGAGAAAAGCATCCGCCTGGTGGGCCGCATCGAGTCGCCTGCCGACTTCGAACAAGTGGTGGTCAAGCGCCGCGGCGAGGAAATCGTGCGCCTGGCGCAGGTGGCGACCATCCAGGATGGCTTTGCCGAAGTCAACAGCATGAGCATCCGCAGCGGCAAGCCGAACGTGGGTATCTCGATCACCCGCGTGCGTGACGCCAGCACCGTCAGCGTGGCCAACAAGATCCGCGACATGGTGAAGGAAATCAACAAGACCTTGCCCAAAGGCACGTCCCTGGAAGTGACGCGCGATGGCGGCGAAAACGCGCAGCATAGCTTGAACAATGTGATCGAATCGCTGGTGCTGGGCGCCGTGCTGACCATTTTCGTGGTGTACGCCTTCCTGAATTCCTGGCGGTCGACCCTGATCACGGCACTGAGCTTGCCGACGTCCGTGATCGCGGCCTTTATCGCCGTCTGGCTGTGCGGCTTTACGCTGAACTTCATGACCTTGCTGGGCTTGTCGCTGGCGATTGGCGTGCTGATCGATGACGCCATCGTGGTGCGGGAAAACATCGTGCGCCACATGCAGATGGGCAAGGACCGCCGCACGGCGGCGCTGGAAGGCACGGCCGAGATCGGCCTGGCCGTGGCCGCCACCACCTTCTCCATCATCGCCGTGTTTATTCCGGTGGCCTTCATGCCCGGCATTTCCGGTGAGTGGTTCCGCCCATTCGCCCTGACGGTAACCTGTTCGGTACTGGTCAGTCTGGGCATTTCCTTCACGCTCGATCCGCTGCTGTCGGCTTACTGGGGCGACCCGGCCGACCACCATACGGCGCCGAAAAAAGGCTTGAGCCGGGTGCTGGAGCGTTTCAACAACTGGTTCGACCATCAGGCCGACCGCTATGGCAATGTGATTGCGTGGGCCTTGCATCACCGCCGCTCGATGGCCCTGATCGCCGTCGGCAGCCTGGTGGGCGCCGTGTATGTGCATATCAATCACGGCGGCACCAGCTTCTTGCCGGCGTCGGATTCGGGCAACCTGATGATCAATGTGCGTACGCCTTCGTCGAGCAGCATCGAGTATTCGCGCTTGAAACTGGAAGCGGCGGCGGCCCTGGCGCGTACCTTGCCTGAAACCAAGGAAACCAATAGCTCCATCAATGTCAGCGGCGGGCGCGTGTATGTCGATATCGGCAAGCGCAATACCCGCAAACGTTCGGCCAAGGAAATCGCGGTCGAACTGCGCGAGAAAATGTCGCGCCTGGTGGGCGCCGAATACGTGGTGCAGGATGACTTGAGCAACGGTTCGCAAAAACCGATCCAGGTGGAATTTACGGGCCCGGATTCGCGCAAGTTGATGGAAATCACCAACGCCTATATGGACAAGCTGCGCCAGGTGCCGGGCGCCGTCGACGTGGGCCTGTCCGAGCAAGATCCGAAAAACGAGCTGAAGATTGAACTGAACCGTGGCCTGGCCAACTCCATGGGTATTTCCGTCAACGATGCGGCGCAATCCTTGCGCGTGGCGTTTGCCGGCGTGGAAGTGGGCGACTGGGTCGATCCGACCGGCGAGACGCGTGACGTGGCCGTACGTTTGCATCCTGATGACCGCGTGGCGTCCGAAAATATCGAGCGCCTGCCGATCAGCGTGACGGGTACTTCGCAAATGGTGCCGCTGGATCAGATCGCCACCATCACCATGGGCAAGGGACCATCCGGTATCGAGCACAAGAATGGCAAGCGCACGATCACCGTGTCGGCCAATGCCCAGGGCCGCTCGAACGGCGAAGTGACGTCGGACGCCATGAAGCTGGCCAATTCGATGGATTTCCCGCCAGGTTATGGCTTGTCGCTGGGTGGCGCCGGCCAGGATCAGCAGGAGCTGTTCACGGAAATGCTGATCGCGCTGGTGATGGGGATCGGCCTGATGTATCTGATCCTGGTGATGCAGTTCGATTCCTTCACGGCGCCGCTGGGCGTGATGATGTCCTTGCCGCTGAGCTTGATCGGCGTGATGCTGGCGTTGGTCTTGACGGGCAATACCATCAACCTGATGAGTTTTATCGGCATCATCATGCTGATGGGACTGGTGGCCAAGAACGCCATCCTGTTGCTGGACGCGGCGCGCAAGCGTGAAGAAGAAGGTTATGGCCGTGAAGATGCGCTGATGTATGCAGGCCGCATGCGTCTGCGCCCCATCCTGATGACCACCTTTGCGCTGATCGCCGGCATGTTCCCGGTCGCGCTGGGCCTGGGCGAGGGCGGCGAATTCTACCGTCCACTGGCGATTGCCATCATCGGCGGCACGATCACGTCGACGATTCTGACCTTGCTGGTGGTGCCGACTTTCTACGATAGCATCGAGATTGCACGCGACGGCGCCGTTGCCAAGTTCCACTGGCGCCACGAGCGCATGCATGTCACGTTCGCGTTGATCCTGACCTTCCTCGAATGCGTGCTGACCTTGCTGCTGTTGCGTTTCGTCTACCGCATGCTGAAAAAAGGCGTCCTGTTCCTGCTGAAAGGCCGTACGCCACCAGGCACACCGGTCAGCCTGAACAAGTAAGGTAAACCTCAGCACGGCATATGTTTTATGCAAGAAAAAGCCTTCTTCGGAAGGCTTTTTTTATGCCAGGAACTTTTTAATCATGGTGTGAGCGCAGGCGATATTTGATGCTAGAATAAACTCGGCCAGCACAGTTGTATGGTCTCCAGTCTCTCGTCTCCAGGCAAGTCCCGTTTCAGTCAGTCCAGTTTTAGTCGTGTCCAGTATCCCAGCAGCTCCTCAACGTTGTCATGATGTTGTAATGCAAAGTATCGGATAAGAATAATGGTCCCCAGAACCCGGCTGTCCAGTATCGGCTTGCGCGTCAGGAGTGGCGCCGCGCCACGCCCCTTGCGTTTCCTTTTTCCCTTGTTCATGGCCAGCCTGCTGGCTGGCTGCGCCGTGGGGCCCGACTTCAAGCCTCCCGCGCCGCCGGACGGTGGCGACAGCTACACGCCTACCGCCCTACCTCCACAAACCGCGTCGGCGCCTGGCCCTGCCGGCCAGGCGCAGCGCTTCGTGCCGGGCCAGGACATTCCCGGCCAGTGGTGGTCGCTATTCCAGTCGCCGGCGCTGGACCAGCTGGTGCGCGACGCCCTCAAGCGCAGTCCCAGCCTGGCATCAGCCCAGGCGGCCCTGCGCCAGGCGAATGAAAATTACCGTGCCGAAAGTGGCGAACTGCTGTATCCCAGCGTGAATGCCCAGCTGGGCTTCAACCGCGAAAAGACCAGCCGCCTGACGGGCACGGGTGGTGTCTTCAATTTATACAATGCCTCGGTCAATGTGTCCTACACCCTGGACGTGTTTGGCGCCAACAAGCGGCAGCTGGAGGGGTTGGCGGCCCAAGTTGACTATCAGCAATACCAACTGGAAGCGTCCTACCTGACCCTCACTTCCAACCTGGTGACGACGGCCATACGCGAAGCCTCGCTGCGCGCCCAGTTGCAAGCCACCCAGGACATCCTCGATGCACAGCAGAAACAGCTGGACGTGATCGAGCAGCAATTCAAGTTTGGTGCGATAGGCCGCGGCACGGTGTTGTTACAGCAAAATACGGTCGCGCAGACGCGCGCCACCGTGCCGCCGCTGGAAAAGGCCCTGGCCCAGACCCGCCACCAGTTGTCCGTGTATGCGGGCCAGTTGCCCAGTGAATCAGGCTTGCCCCAGTTCGACCTTGCCTCGCTGCAACTGCCACAGGATTTACCCGTTTCCTTGCCATCGAACCTGGTACGCCAGCGCCCCGACGTGCGCGCCAGTGAAGCCTTGCTGCACCAGGCCAGCGCGCAGATCGGCGTGGCCACGGCCAATCTCTATCCCCAGCTGACCTTGTCGGGCAGCTACGGTTCGACAGCCACAACTTTCCCTTCGCTGCTGCGCAGCAGTTCCGCCATCTGGGGCCTGGGCGCCGGGCTGGCCCAGCCCATCTTCAATGGCGGCGCCCTGAACGCCAAGCGGCGCGCCGCCATCGCCGCCTATGAGGGGGCGGCCGCCGATTACCGCTCCACGGTGCTGGTCGCCTTCCAGAATGTGGCCGATAGCCTGCGCGCGCTCGACAGCGATGCTTCTGCGCTGAAAGAGCAGGCCGAGGTGGAATCGCTGGCGCGTGCCTCGCTGGACTTGAATACCCAGCAATTCAAGCTGGGCGCCATCAGCTACCTGACCTTGCTGGACGCCCAGCGCACCTATCAGCAAGCCAGGGTAGGGCTGGTACAGGCGCAGGCGGCGCGTTATGCCGATAGCGCTGCACTGTTCCAGGCGCTCGGTGGCGGCTGGTGGAACCGGCCCGCGCTGGACGCCGCCAGTACCAGCACGCAGTTGCCGGTGACGGTCAGCGCAGACTAATCATCCTTATCCGTTCGGCAAAACCCGACAAGACGAAGAATAACAAGGAGTGTATCCATGACTAAACGCATGCTGATCATGCTGGGGGCGGTAGTGTTGCTGGTCGCCTTGCTGGCGCTGGGATTTTTCCTGCATATCCGCCAACTGATGGCCAGCGCGCCCAAGCCGGGGCCGCAAACCGTCTCGTCGACCATCGTGCGCAAAGTCGATTGGCAACCGCATTTATCATCGGTGGGCACCATGGTGGCTGTGCGCGGCGTCGATGTGACGACTGAAATTGCGGGCCTGGTGCGCACGATTAACTTCAAGTCTGGCCAGGATGTGGCGGCCGGGCAATTGCTGGTACAACTGAACGCCGATGCCGACATCGCCCAGCTGCGCGCACTGGAAGCGGCCTCCGAACTGGCCGCCTCCGTGCTGGCGCGCGACCGGCAACAGTTTGCCGTGCAAGCCATCAGCCAGGCGCAGATCGACAGTGACCTGGCCGACCTGAAAAGCAAGCAGGCCCTGGCCGCCCAGCAAGCGGCGCTGGTGCAGAAAAAAACCATACGCGCGCCGTTTGCCGGCAAGCTGGGCATTACCACCGTCAATCCGGGCCAGTATCTCAATCCCGGCGACAAGATCGTGACCCTGCAAACCATCGATCCCATCTACGTCGATTTTTATATTCCGCAAAAGAACCTGAGCGGCTTGCAAGTGGGCCAGGTCTTGAACCTGTCCAGCGACGCCTATGCCAATGTGGTCTTTGCCGGCAAGGTCAGCGCCATCAGTTCCAAGGTTGATCCCACCACGCGCAATGTGCAGGTGGAAGCCACGGTAGCCAATCCCAAGCGGCAATTGCTGCCGGGCATGTTTGCCAATGTGAATGTGGAAGTGGGCGATAAAAAACTGTATCTGACCCTGCCGCAGACGGCGATCACCTACAACCCTTACGGTTCCACCGTGTTCGTGGTGCAAGCAGCGTCACAGGCGCCCAAGCCGGCTACGGCCAGCTCTGCGCCAGCCGCGCCACCACCGAAGGCGGGCGACCTGGTGGTGCAGCAAGTATTTGTCACCACCGGCGAGACGCGCGGCGACCAGGTGGCCGTGCTGACGGGCTTGACCGAAGGCCAGCAAGTCGTCACCAGCGGCCAGATCAAGCTCAAGAATGGTAGCCCCGTGGTGATCAGCAACGTGGTCCAGCCGCTCAACAATCCGCGGCCCACGCCGCAGGAACAATAAGGCGCCGCCATGAACTTCACCGATATCTTTATCCGCCGGCCCGTGCTGGCGATGGTGGTGAGCATGCTGCTGGTGGTGCTGGGCTTGCGCTCTTTGTTCAGCCTGCCCATCAACCAGTATCCCAAGACGCAGAACGCGGTGGTGACGATTTCGACTACCTATTACGGCGCCGATGCGCAGACGGTGGCGGGCTTTATCACCCAGCCGCTGGAATCGGCCATCGCGCAGGCGCAGGGTATCGATTACCTGTCGTCCTCGTCCAGCAGTGGCGTATCGACCATCACGGCCACCTTGCGCCTGAACTACGACGCCAACCGGGCGCTGACGGAAATCAATACCCAGGTCAGTTCCGTAAAGAACCAGTTACCGGTGCAGGCGCAAGCGCCCGTGCTGACGGTGCAGACGGGCCAGACCACGGACGCCATGTATCTGGGTTTTTACAGCAAGACCCTGCCGACCAATAACGTCACCGACTTCCTGAGCCGCGTGGTCAAGCCCAAGCTCGATTCCATCTCGGGCGTGCAGACTGCCGAACTGCTGGGTGCGCGCCTGTTCGCCCTGCGCGCCTGGCTCGATTCATCGAAGATGGCGGCCTTCGGCGTGACGGCGGCCGATGTCAGCACGGCGCTGGGCAATAATAACTACCTGGCGGCGCTGGGGTCGAGCAAGGGCCAGATGGTGACCATCCCTCTGACGGCCGGCACCGATTTGCATTCGGTGGAAGAATTCAAGAAGCTGGTGGTCAAGCGCAGCGGCGACTCCATCGTGCGCCTGGAAGACCTGGCTACCGTGGTGCTGGGCTCGGAAAACTATGATTTCAACGTCGCTTTCAGCGGCGTGCGTTCCGTCTTTATCGGCATCAAGGTGGCGCCGGAAGCCAATATCCTCGACGTCGCCAAGCGCGTGCGCAGCAGTTTTCCGGAACTCCAGTCGCAGCTGCCAGCGGGCCTGACGGGCGAAATCGTGTATGACTCCACGGTGTTCATCAACACCTCGATTACCGAAGTCATCAAGACCCTGGTCGAAGCGCTGCTCATCGTCACCATCGTGATTTACCTGTTCCTCGGTAGTTTCCGCGCCGTGATCGTGCCCGTGATCGCCATGCCGCTGTCCTTGATCGGCACTTTTTCCATCATGCTGGCCTTCGGCTACTCCATCAATCTGCTGACCTTGCTGGCCATCGTGCTGGCCATCGGCCTGGTGGTCGACGACGCCATCATCGTGGTGGAAAACGTCGACCGCCACATGAAGGAGGGCAAGTCGCCGCTCGATGCCTCCTTGCTGGCCGCGCGCGAACTGGGCAGCCCCATCCTGGCGATGACGGTGGTGCTGATCGCCGTGTATGTACCGATCGGCTTTCAGGGCGGGCTGACGGGGGCGCTGTTCACGGAATTCGCGTTTACCCTGGCCGGCGCCGTGGCCGTCTCGGGCATCGTGGCGCTGACCCTGTCGCCGATGATGTGTTCGCGCTTCTTCAAGCCGGAACAGGACACGGGCCGCTTCGTGCAGGCGATCGACCGCGTGTTTGAGAAAGTGCACCACCGCTACCAGCGCATCCTGCATTCGCTGCTCGACACCTGGCCGGTGCTGGTCGTGATGGCGGTGATCCTGATGCTGATACTGGGGCTGATGTTCAAGATGTCGCAGTCCGAACTTGCGCCCGAGGAAGACCAGGGCGTGGTGCTGTCGCAAGTGGTGGGCGACCCCACGGCAACCTCGGACCAGATGCAAGTGTATGCCGACCAGGTCTACAAGGTGGCCAAGTCCATGCCTGAATACAGCCAGATGTTCCAGATCACGGGCGTGCCGACCGTCAATGCCGGCATAGGCGGCATGCTGACCAAGCCCTGGGACGAGCGCACGCGCAGCGCCAAGGAAATACAGCAAGACTTGCAGGCGGGCTGGAACAAGATCGCCGGTGCACGCGTGGCCGCCTTTCAGTTCCCCGCCTTGCCAGGTTCCTCGGGCTTGCCCGTGCAATTCGTGATCACCACCACCGAGCCGTTTGAAAACCTCAATACCATCGCGCAGCAGGTGCTCGACAAGGCTCGCTCTTCCGGTAAGTTTTATTTCATCGACACCGACCTGAAAGTCGACAAGCCGCAAGCGACCGTAGTGGTCGACCGCGACAACGTGGCCGCGCTGGGCATGACGCAGCAAGATGTCGGCTCGGCCCTGGGGGCGGCGCTGGGCGGCGGCTATGTCAATTACTTTTCCATCGCGGGCCGCTCTTACAAGGTGATCCCGCAAGTGCTGCAGACGGACCGGCTGAATCCATCCGAGGTCTTGAACTTTTACATCAAGACACCGGACGGCAGCATGATACCGGCCAGCACCGTGGCCCATATCAAGTACGACGTGGTGCCCGAGTCGATCAACCGCTTCCAGCAATTAAATTCCGTCACCCTGTCGGGCGTGTCCGGTTCCTCACAAGGCGAGGTGCTGGGTTTCATGCGCGACACCCTGGCTGAAGTGGCGCCCAGCGGCTATACGGTCGATTATTCCGGGCAGTCGCGCCAGTTCGTGCAGGAATCGGGCGGCTTCGTCGTGACCATGCTGTTTGCGGTGGTGATCGTCTTCCTGGCGCTGGCGGCGCAGTTTGAAAGTTTCCGCGACCCTGTGGTGATTCTGGTTTCCGTGCCGCTGGCCCTGTTTGGCGCCACCATGTTCATCTTCCTGGGTTTTGCTTCCATCAATATTTACACGGAGGTGGGGCTGGTGACCCTGATGGGGCTGATCAGCAAGCACGGTATCCTGATCGTGGAAGTGGCGAACCAGCTGCAAAAGACAGGCATGAACAAGCGCGAAGCGGTGGAAGCAGCCGCTGCCGTGCGTCTGCGTCCTATCCTGATGACGACAGCAGCCATGGTGTTTGGCGTGCTGCCGCTGGTGATCGCCTCGGGCGCGGGGGCTGCGGGCCGCCACGCGATGGGGCTGGTGATCTTTACGGGCCTGTCCATCGGCACCTTGTTTACCCTGTTCGTCGTGCCGGCCATGTATCTGTTCCTGGCAGCCGACCACCAGGCGATCAAGGCGCCGGCGCCGGGCAAGGATGATCCGCAGGAAGTGAAGGAGTTGCCCACGCATTGATGGGGCATACTCAGGAAAAGAGCCTTCTTCGGAAGGCTCTTTTCTATTCTCAGTAACGCTACATCTGTCACGCGCCGTAGTGGCTAACTGCCGCTGGGTGGTGGCGTCGTCGTCCCTGTTCCTGTTCCCGGTGTGCTGTTATTGTTCGGTGGCGTGGTTGGCGGCATAGTCGTGCCGTCGGGATTGGTGGTGCCGGGTGTGGCGCCTGGCGTCGTCGATGGAGTGGCAGGCGGTGTGTTGTCTGGCGTGGACGTGCCGTTCGTGCCCGAGGTGCCGCTGTTGCCCGAGCCTGGCGTGGTAGCCGGCGTGGCGGCCGGGGCCGTATTGGCGTCGTTGTGCTTGTTGCAGCCACCCAGCAGCGCACATGCGATGGCGGTGCCGAGGACTAGCCTGCTGGTGGTAAGGAGTGGGGCCGTCATGATTATTCCTTTCTCGTTGAAAAGCTGGGTAGCTGCCACAAGGCTGGCATCGCTTGTAAAAATTAGAGTGGGGAGACGGCCACAGGTTCACCGGATTTACCAATCGGTGCAGGGCAGACGTTTGCGCTAGCGCAGAAGAATGGAAATGAAGCGGCCATGACGTGGGTTCGCCTGGCCATCGTGCTCCAACGCTGCAATGCTTATTTGGTGGCGGGAACCTTGCTCACTTCCACTTCCCAATCCACGCCCGATTCGATATGGTGCTTGGCGGCAAAGTCTCCCTGGCTGATGGCGACGGCCACGTCCAGCAGGCTGTTCAGGTAGACCAGCGGCTTGCCCTTGGCGACGCCGCCAAACGTATGTTCGAACGGCGCCGTGACCTTGGCCACCTGCTTACCTTTGTGCAAGATACGCACTTGCAGCGGGTCATGCAGTTTGACCTGTAATTCATCGAGCAGAGCCTTCGGGATATTGGTCCAGACATTGCCATACTTCACGTCCAGCACGGGCACGATGCCGCGGATGGTATTGCCGTCGCGCACGGCGTGCTGGTAAGCAATCTTCACCACCGATTCGCTGGGCAGCACGGGGCCGACTTGCTCGTAGCTGATGGTGCCCGAGGCCAGGCGCGCGCCCACGTAGGCGTACACATCGCGGCCGTGGAAGGTGTAGGACTCGCCGGAACCGGCCAGGCGGTTGACCTTTTCATCGATTTCACGCAGCTCGGCCACGCCATCGCGCTCAGCAATCAGGGTAAACAAGCCATTGTCCGGGCCGACGAAATAACGGCCGCCCTTGGTTTTCAGCACCACCGACTTGCGGTTGGTGCCTACGCCAGGATCGATCACGGACACGAACACCGTGCCTTGCGGCCAGTAATTGGCGGTCTGATACAAACGGTAGGCGCCCAGCCAGATATCGTAGTCGGGAATCTGGTGCGTCAGGTCCGATACATTCAGGTTCGGGTCCACGCCATAGGCTACGCCGTGCATGGCCGAGACGGCGCCATCGGCCGTGCCGAAGTCCGTCATCAGCACCAGTGGCGACGCTGCCTGGGCGGCGGACAGCATGACAGCGCTCAGGCAGACGCCAGCGACGAGTTGGGAGAGATGTTTGCGAAGCATGATTTTCCTTGTCTACGATAATAATGTGTTGCGCTTAAAACGTGTAGCTGAGCTTGCCATAAAAGTAAGCTCCATTGACCCCGATGGGGTTGATAAAGTTGTAGGGCAGGGCGCCGCCATAGGTGGCGTTATTGGTTTCCCGCACCCTTTGCGGATAGCGGTCCAGGATATTGTTGCCGCCCAGACTCAAGGTCAGTTGCTTGCTCAGCTTGATTTGGCCTTCCAGATCCAGCGACCAGACAGCGCCGAAGCGCTGCGCAGGAATGCCGTCGATCAGCGGTGCATCGCTATCGTACGAGAAATCTTTCAGTTCGCCGAAGCGGGTGGCGCGCACTTGCACGCCCCAGCCTGCCGTTTGCCAGTCGGCGCCCAAAATCAGCTTGCTGGTGGGCGAGGCATTCTTGATGCGGAACAAGCTGGTGTCGGTCAGCAAGGTCAAGCTCGGGTCGATGGCCGACAGGGCGGCCGAACTCTGGCGTACCTTGTCCAGGCTGGTCTTGTTCAGGTTCAGGGCCGCGTTCAGGTTCAGCTTGCCGTTGGCAAATGGCAGATCATGGTTCAGCACCACGTCCAGCCCTTTGGTACGGGTGTCGAGCAAGTTGGCCAGATAAGCGACGGACTGGATATCGCTGCGGCCCACCGATTCCAGGTAGGTCGTGACGGCGTCGCTTTGCAAGTCGCTCGAACGCGTGATGCGGTCGCGGATGCGGATCACGTAAGCATCCACCGTCAGGCTGGTGGCGCTGGCCAGTTTCCAGGCCAGGCCCAGCGACAGATTGGTCGATTTTTCCGGTTTTAATGGTTGCGCACCAAAGCTGCGCGCCAGCGGGTCGCTGGCTGGCAACAGGGCCGAGGTTTGCAGGGCCGTGCCATCGCTATTGAAGTTCAGGGTGGCGAAGCGGAAACCCGTTTGCACCAAAGCCGGTGCGCGGAAACTGTTCGACAACGAGCCGCGCAGCAGGAAATCGTTGGTGACTTTATAGCGCGCCGACAGCTTGCCGGTGCTGGCGCTGCCGAAATCGCTGTAGTCCGAATAGCGGGCGGCCGCGCCCAGCAGCAGGCGCTGCGTGATATCGCTTTCCACGTCGGCATAGATGGAGCGGATCTGGCGGCTGCCGTCGTACGCGTCCGAAGGCCGCAAGCCCGGACCGGCCTGCGCTCCCGGTGGCGCATCGGTGATGCTGCCAGCCGCATATGACGCCGGGTCGCCGGACGAGCTTTGGTAAGTTTCGCGCATCCATTCGGCGCCCACCGCCACATTCAAGGGGGCAGGCAAGCCGATGTCGACAGTGCGGGTGGCGTCCAGGTTCAGTGCGTTCTGGCGGAAATCAAAACTGGCCAGGTGGAAACTGGTGGGGCTGGCGGCACCCAGCGAGGCGTTGACGGAATGGCTGACGCCATAGTCGAAACGGTCGCTGCCGTGGCGGGCGCTGGCATCCCAGTTCCAGTCGGCAATGCTGCCGCGCGCACCGGCCACTACGCTGATATCGCGCTTGTTGCCATTGGTCACGGGGCGATAGCCATTCGGGTAGAGCGACAAGACATTCGACGGGTCGCCCGGATAGCGGAAGTAGGCGCTGCCGTCGGACTTGCGGTCATTCAGAGTGGCAAATGAATACAGGTCGATGCCATTGTCCAGCGTGAACTGCGTGTTGTAGAACAGATAGTTGTTGTGCTGGCGCGAGTCGCCCGACTTGAACAGCACCTTGCCATCGAGCGCCAGGTCGGCCGGCGTGGAATTGGAAGACGTCCAGCCCGCGTCGCTGGGGCCGGCGCGTTCCGTGGGCGAGCGGCGGCGCGACTCGGCGCCGAAGCGGAAAAAGCCCGTATCGCCCAGCGGCACACCATAGTCGGCATTGACGATGACGGTCTGGCCATCGGTCAGGGTTTGATTCGTCGGGTCAAAATGCGTGTGGTTGGCGCCGTAGCTGACGGAGGCGGAACCGCCCGTGCGCGCTTTCTTGAGCACGATATTGATCACGCCAGCCACCGCGTCGCTGCCGTACTGGGCGCCCGCGCCGTCGCGCAAGATCTCGATATGGTCGATGGCGTTCGGTGGTATCGCATTGATGTCGACCGGCACCGTGCCGGCAAAGCTGCTTTCCGTATCGAGCACGGCGCTGGTATGGCGGCGCTTGCCGTTGATCAATACCAGCACCTGGTCGGGCGCCAGCCCGCGCAACTGGATGCCGCGCACGGAGTCGGACGCGCCGCTCGATTCGATGCGCGGGAAATTGATCGATGGCGATAGCGCCTGCAGGGCCGCGCCCACGTCGCCCGAAGCCAGCGCATTGTCCACCTCGCGCGTGCCAAAGCGGTCGATCGGCACGCTGCTGTCGAACACCGTGCGGTTGCGCGCGCGCGAACCGACCACGGTCACCTGGTCGATATTCGATGCTGCTTCTGAAACAGCCGGAGGCGTGTCATCGGCCCAGACAGGGGCGGCGCCCAGCATGGCGCAGGCCAGGACGATGGTGCGCAGGGGCGTGGTGGGAGCGGGGTAGGTGCGGGCGTGGTGTGATGGCAAGGCGGTCCTCAATCTCGGTCTGGTGTTTGTGGAAACTTTGACACGAGCTTAAGGCAGGCCATTGCCAGGGCTAACGATTCTTTATGGATATGCTTATGTTGTTGCCATATTGCATCATCCAAAAAAAAGCGCCCATATCGTCATGGGCGCCTTCGGTACAAATTACACAGTGTGTTCGGCTTCGTCGAGATCGGGAGCGTCGTCGCTGTTATAGACATCGAGGTCGGTTTGCCCCATCACGCGGCTGGTCACCGTGCCAGCCGTAATCGAGCCGCTGACGTTCAGTGCCGTGCGGCCCATGTCGATCAGCGGTTCGACCGAGATCAGCAAACCGGCCAGGGCCACTGGCAAGTCCATCGCCGACAGTACGATCAGCGCGGCGAAGGTGGCGCCGCCGCCCACGCCGGCGACGCCGACGGAACCGATGGTGATGATGGCCAGCAACGGCAGCAGGAAGCTGATGGTGAACGGGTCAACGCCAACGGTCGGAGCGATCATCACGGCCAGCATGGCAGGATAAATGCCGGCGCAGCCATTCTGGCCGATGGTCGAGCCGAACGAGGCTGCGAAGTTGGCGATGCCTTCCGGCGTGCCCAGGCGCTTGGTTTGCGTCTGCACGCTCATCGGGATGGAACCGGCGCTGGTGCGCGAGGTGAAGGCGAAGGCCAGTACAGGGAAGACTTTTTTCACGAAGCGCACCGGGTTCAAGCCCACGCCGGAAATGATCGCCAGGTGCACCAGGAACATCAGGAACAGCGCGCTGTAGGAAGCGACCACGAAGTTGATCAGTTTCAAGATGTCGGCGGCGCTGGAGCTTGACACCACTTCAAACATCAGCGCGAACACGCCGTACGGTGTCAAACGCAGCACCAGGGTGACCATGCGCATGACGATGGCGTGCGCCACCTTCATGAAGTGTTCGAACGAGGCAAAGATTTCCGGTTTTTTCGCGGCGATGCCGGTGGCTGAAACGCCGATGAAGATCGAGAACACGACCACCGCGATGGTGGAGGTCTTGCGCGCGCCCGTCATGTCGAGGAAAGGGTTGGTCGGCACGAAACTGACCAGCAGTTTCGGCAAGGACAGGGCCTTGGCCGTTTCCAGCGAGCCCTGCAACTGTATGCCGCGCGCCACTTCGGCTGCGCTCGACGTCAAGCCGACAGCCGTCAGGCCGAACAGCTTGGCCATCAGGATGCCGATGGCGGCTGCCACCGTGGTGGTGATCAGCAGGGTGCCGATGGTCAGCGCGCTGATCTTGCCCAGCGAACTGGCATCCTTGAGTTTCAATATGGCGGAAATGATGGACACCATGATCAGCGGCATGATGATCATTTGCAGCAGTTTCACATAGCCATTGCCGATGATGCCCAGGTATTCATTGGTGCCGGCGATGGCCAGCGAGTCGATGCCGTAGATGGCTTGCGCCGCCGCGCCCAGCAGCACGCCGAGGCCCAGGCCCGTGAAGACGCGCACGGTGAACGTCGCGTGGCGGCTTTGCTGGCGGAACATGAAGCCGATAACGACCAGCGCGGCCAGCAGGTTGAGGATAATGTTGATTGCCATAATGGGCCTTATCTTGGTTTTATTTGGACTGCAACGGGCATTCTATAGAACTTTGCCTTTGATAACATCCGCACCAGCCCTGGGCGGAAGGGGCAAACACTCTACCTTACTATGGGGGCGGACTGCTTGATGTGGCTGAGAATATTACCTTATAAGGATATTCCTCTCAGGTATAAAAGACCTGCACAGCATTGTAGATTCGCTTATTTCATGCCAGCATGGCATGTTGGGCCGCTTCCCGTGGGCGGCTGTATTTGAACAGAAGGAGAAAATGGATCATCGTTCCAAAGGGCAACTTATCGAAGCCGTCATCGCGGCCGGCCCCGCCACCCTGGCCATCACGGCCGGCTACCCCGTGCTGTTCTACAACCTCATACGCACCTATGCCGACGCGCCTGGCGTCAATAGTCTGGCTGCGCTCTTGCTGGCTGGCGGCCTGTGGGCCTTGCTGGAATTCTGGCGTATCGCTTTGGCCACCGTGGCGCGCAAGGCCTATGCTTTTAATTGGCGCTTCTGGCTTGCCATCGCCGGCTTCCTCGCTTGCGCCGTGCGCTTCCTGCCCGATATGCCGGCCGGCGTGGCGCTGCTGTTGATGGTTTTGCCGGCACTGGCGTGGACGCATTTTATTTTGCTGCAGGCCAAGCGTCCCAAGCAGGGCTGAGTCCTTGCCGATACCGGGGATGGATAGCGATATAATTTCGTCCCCGTGTGGCAAAGCTGGTCTGCCCCCACCCTGATCTGGAAAGAATGTCGATGAAAGCCCTGTTTTTGCTGTTATTCGTCTCTGGCGCCGCGCTGGCCGATGACGCCGCCCTATTGCAATGCCGTACTATCAGCGAGGTTGCCAGCCGCGTGCAATGCTATGACGCCATTCCGGTCGCTACTGTTACTGCCAATGCTGCTGCCACACCCGCACAGCGCGAACAGCGTTTTGGCATGGAAACAGTCAAGGTGCCGCAAGCAGTCAAGGAGCAGGAAAGCAATTCCATCACCAGCACCATCACCGGTAACTTTGATGGCTGGAGCGGTAATGAATTAATTAAGTTGAGCAATGGACAGGTATGGCGCATCGTCGATGGCAGCTCGGCCACGCTATCGCCGGTGAGTAACCCAAAAGTGACGGTCGAACGTAATTTTCTCGGCACCTTCTTCCTGAAGATCGAAGGCACCAACAATTCGCCGAAGGTGCGCCGCGTACAGTAAGTAATCAGTAATTAGTCTGGATCGGGCGTGTCGTGCCAGACGATGCGCCCATTGCCTGCCTCATCCAGGCGCGCCAGCAGCGCATCGGCGGCGTTGTCGGCCAGGCTGAAATCGAATAGCACGGCGTCACCATGCTGTACTTCCAGCAAGGTGGCGCCGGCCGCGTCCAGCTCGCGGCGCAGCATGCCTTCCATGGCGTAGGGCAGGGCGCAGCGCAGTGCGCGCTGGCGCACGATGGCTATTTTCTCTGCCTGCAGCAGCGCCTGCGCCACGCTATCGGTATAAGCGCGCACCAGGCCGCCCGCACCCAGCTTTACGCCGCCGAAATAACGCACCACCGTCGCCAGCACGCCTTCCAGGTCCTGGTGGCGCAGCACGTCGAGCATGGGCCGCCCGGCCGTGCCGCTCGGTTCGCCATCATCGACGGCCGCCGATTGTCCACCTGCCAGCAGCGCCCAGCACACATGGCAGGCGCCAGGATGCTGCGCCTTCAAACCGTTCACCACCTGTTGCGCGCTGGCCCTGTCCGTCATGGGTTGTACGCAGCCGATAAAACGGCTTTTCTTGATGATGAGTTCACTGTGGACAGGCGTGGCAATGGTGGACGGCATAAGGGGTAGGGCGGCAGGCAAAGCAGCATGATAGAGGAAATACATGCGGCGGACGAGGCTGGCTCGATCACGCTGCCGGCCTTGACACCAGCTCCCGCAGTTTCGCATCGCGCACCTGCAATAGATCAAACAGGCCCAGCGCGTGCAGGGCCGGCAGCGCTTCGACGATATCGCGCTCCGCATCCTTGCGTTGGTCGGCGCTGCTGGCAGGGTCCAGCCAGGAGCGGGCGTTGAGCAGGAAAGCGCCTACCGTACCCTTGCGTACGGTGAGACCATTGAATTGCCCCTGGTTTTGTTCATCCGGTAAAAGATCTTCTGCGCGCATGATGGACTCCTGTAGTGGTTGAGAGACTCCACTGTATGATGGAGCGATTGTCTTGTCTGCCTTGTTTATGACTATCGATACGTTAAATCAGCCAACGTCGGTGCTGGTGCCACTTTATGCTGTGCTGATCTCCCAGCCGCAGGAAAGGCTGACACCCGCCCACTGCCACGCCAGCGGCCAACTGTTTGGCGCCGTGCAGGGCTTGCTGTCCATCGGTGCCGAGGCGGCGCAGTGGGTAGTGCCTGCCAGCCATTGCGTGTGGATGCCGCCCCATCACTCCCACTCCTTGCGCTCGCATGGTCCATTTGCGGGCTGGAGCGTGTATATAGATGAAGCCGCTTGCGATCGCTTGCCTGCCACACCCTGCGTGCTGCGCGTGTCCGATTTGCTGCGTGTGGCCGTGGTCCGTGCCGCCAGCTGGAACGGTCAGCTGCAGGACGAGCGGCAAGCCAGGGTGGCGGGCGTGATCCTCGATGAAATCGCGGCCGCACCGCATGAAGCGCTGGGCTTGCCGTTGCCTTCCGACCCGCGCTTGCTGCGGGTGGCGCGGGCCGTGCTGGACGACCTGGCGGGCGAACACAGTGTAGCTGCCCTGGCGGCCTGGGCCGGCCTGTCGCCGCGCACCCTGGTGCGCCGTTTCACGGCCGAAACCGGATTCAACTTTTCCGCCTGGCGCCAGCGCGCCCGCATCTTGCGCGCCCTGGAATTGCTGGCCGCCGGCCAAGCCGTCACCAGCATCGCGCTGGACCTGGGCTACGACAATGTGAGCGCCTTCATCGCGATGTTCAAGCGCGTGATGGGCGTGACGCCTGGAAAGTATGGGGAAGGGTGGGAGTAGGTGGGGGCACGGGCCGCACAATGAAAAAAAGCCAACCGCATGCGGTTGGCTTTTTCTTTACTGCAAATTCTTGGTAGGCCGTGCGGGATTCGAACCTGCGACCAACGGATTAAAAGTCCGCTGCTCTACCAGCTGAGCTAACGACCCAAGGGCGGCTATTATGACGGCAGCAAGCTAGTTTGGCAATAGCGAATTTGGCCGCGGAATATTCCCCCACTTTCGTGCCCCGATTTTTTCCTCGATATTCGTACTGCCCGCCCGACCACGACTCTTGAAATGTGACACATTGCCGCTGGACCGCGTGTCCAGTTTGGCTGGATTACCTACCCTGCCGGCGCAGGTCAGCTATCCATCCTGAGTTGCCCTGCAATACCACTGCACAAAGGCATTAAATTGGTATGGTCTGCCAAAGCAAGTCTCTACGGGGCCAACCGCCCCGGAAATGTGCTTGGAGAGGCTACTGGTATGCCCAGCTTAATGACTTGATAAAACCACTTGACTGGCCATGGTTAGACTTGCATTCTGGCAACATCACTGATTTGTTTTTTTGGAAACCGCGCGATATCGCAGTGAACGCCACGCCTGGAGCACCGGTACTTGACCTGCCGTCCGCTCGTTTTTGATATATCAACACCTTGAATATGGAGTCAGCTTTGAATCGAACTCTCATGAACACGCTTGTCGCTGGACTGATGGGGGGCTCGCTCCTCGCCTGCGGCGGTGGCGACCCGTCCTCGCCAGCGAGCACAACTGCATTGCTCGCTACTACAGCTGTATGTTATGCCCCCTGGTCGCCTGCCACCGCCTACAGTGGCGGCGCGACGGTGAGCTACAACGGCGTTAATTACAGGGCCGCGTATTGGACGCAAGGCAGCAATCCATCGACCAATAGTGGTCCCGTTAACAGTGGCCAGCCGTGGATCACCGATTCTGTTTGCGGTGGCGGCACTACGCCGACGCCGACTCCCGACCCGGGAGGCAGTTTTGCCGGCCTGTCAAAAGCTCAGTTCGAATCATGGTTCCCGAGCCGCAGTTCGTTCTACCAATACGCCGACTTCGTCGCTGCAGCAGCGTACTATCCAAGCTTTGCCAAGTCGGGCAACGCTACCCTGGACAAGCAGGAAGTGGCCGCCTTCTTCGCCAACCTGCAGCACGAGTCGGACAACCTGAAGGCAGTCAGGGAATACAACACCGCCAACTGGCCCTTGTACTGCGATGTGAACTGGGTACAAGTCCCCTGCAAGAGCAATAACGTGGGCGACCAGTATTTCGGTCGTGGCCCGATCCAAATCAGCTGGACCTCAAATTACCGCAGTCTGGGCAACGCCATGGGGCTGGGCGAGCAACTGGTGAACAATCCGGAATTGTTGGCCACCAACGCCACCATCGCGTGGAGAAGTGCGATCTGGTACTGGATGACCCAACCTGGCCGCGCCGGGAGGTCGGCGCATGATTCGATGGTCGGCGGATACGGTTTCGGCCAGACCATCAATGCCATTAACGGCAATCGCGAATGCGTAGGCGGCACTGCGTATCAGGGGCCGGCCCAGATGCAGACCCGGGTGAATTACTACACGACCTTCACCCAGAACCTGGGCGTACCCACCGGTCCTAATCTGAGTTGCTGATAGGCACGGACTGAAGCGCAGGCCTGAACGCAAAAAGCCCACGAAGCGAAATTCGTGGGCTTTTTTTTTACTGCGTATTCTTGGTAGGCCGTGCGGGATTCGAACCTGCGACCAACGGATTAAAAGTCCGCTGCTCTACCAGCTGAGCTAACGACCCAAGGGGCCGCATTATGCAGGCTGGCGGGCGTTTTGGGAAGGGCTGGGCGGGCAGGCGGATGAAATTTTCCTTGCCTATCGGCCGGACTATGATTAATATAGGTAGGTAGCCTATCTATTTAAGTGATCCCATGTCCGACCATCTACTATCCGATACACCGATCCCGGAACGCGCGCTGGCGCTGTCCGATGAGTTGCGGCTGGCCTTCAAGGGCTTGCTGCGTTCCATGCAGCGAGAGGGGGGCGATATGGCTTCCAACGTGTCGCTGATGCAATACATGCTGCTGGGGCTGATCCATGAACAGCCCGGCATCGGCGTGGCGGCCCTGGCGCGGGTGCAGAATGTGCGCGGGCCTACCGTCAGTGCGCAGGTCAAGTCGCTGGAAGAGGCGGGGCTGGTCGAGCGCAGCGCGCCCGATCCGCAAGACCGCCGCCGTTCTGGTTTGCAAGTGTCAAGCGAAGGCTTGCGCGTGATCGAGAGCTTGCGCGCGCGGCGCCGTGATGCGCTGGCGCGGCGCATTGCCCGCTTGTCGCCGCAAAAGATGGATGCGCTGGCCGCCGCCATGCAAGCACTTCTTGAGATTGGACAATCATGAGCAAGCAACAACATGTGGGCTCCGCAGAGCCCGTCACGCCGCGCGAAGTACGCGCCGTCTTTTTTGGCTTGATGGCCGTGCTGGGCCTGGGCGCCCTGGACCAGAGCATTGTTGCCACGGCCTTGCCGCGCATCGTCAGCGACCTGGGCGGCATGGCGCATTTGTCCTGGGTAGTTACGGCCTATGTGCTGGCCTCGACGGCCACCATGCCCCTGTATGGCAAGTTGGCCGATCAATATGGCCGCCGCCCCATGATTTTTACCGCCTTGATCACCTTTCTGCTGGGCTCGGCCTTGTGCGGGCTGGCGCAAGACATGACGCAGCTGATTATCTTCCGCGCGATCCAGGGCCTGGGTGCGGGCGGCTTCATGCCTTTGGCGCAAATCATCATCGGCGACCTGGTGCCGCCCGGTGAGCGTGGCAAGCGCCAGGGCATGGTGCCCATCGTGTTTGCCGTCACCAGCGTGCTGGGGCCCGTGCTGGGTGGCGTGATTACCGACGCCTTGTCGTGGCACTGGATCTTTTATGTGAACCTGCCGATCGGCGCCGTGGCTTTTTTCATCATTGCGCGCGCCATGCGCAAGCCGGTGCGCATGCATGCACACAAGATTGATTATCTGGGCTCGTTCTTGCTGGTAGGCGCCATCACGGCTGCCTTGCTGGTGCTGGCGCTGGGTGGCACGGAGTGGCCGTGGGATGCGATGGAAATCAAGGTCTGTATCGCGATTGCGCTGGTGATGGGCGGCTGGCTGGCCGTGCATGTCGGGCGCGTCGATGAACCGGTGCTGCCGCCAGACCTGTTCGAGAACCGCACCTTCAATATTGCCAGCCTGGTGATGGCGATGACCTTCATGGGCCTGATGGGCGCCAGCGTGTTTTTCCCGCTGTTCTTCCAGCTGGTGATGGGGACCAGTCCGGCCGAATCGGGCGTGATGACGGTGGCCATGATGGTGGGCCTGGTGCTGTCGTCCACGCTCAATGGCCGCGTGCTGGCGCGCTCGGGCAAATACAAGCTGGCGCAGGTGGCGGGCTTGGGCGTGGCGGCGCTGTCGTTTGCCGTGCTGGCCTGGGCCATGGAAACGGCGCAAGGCTATTGGGTGATCGAGCCAGCCATCTTTTTCCTGGGGATGGGGCTGGGCATGGTGATGCCGAACATGACGATCGCCGTGCAGAATGCCTTGCCACTGGCGCGGCGCGGCGTGGGGACAGCTTTGCTGGCCTTCTTCCGTTCGCTGGGAGGCTTGCTGGGCGTAACCGGTTCCGGCGCCATCCTCGCGCATCAGCTGCATGCGCATGGCGTGCAAGCCGTATCCATCCTGGGGGCGCATGCGGCGCAGGCGCAGACGGTGGAAGTATATCGCCACGCGATTGCCAGCGTGTTTGGCGCTGGCGCCGTGCTCTTGCTGCTGGGCTTGGTGGTGCTGCTGTTCTTGCCGGAACTGCCTTTGGAAGGCCATCCTGCCAATGCGAAAAAGCCGGCAGCCCCGGTGGATGCAGAGTTAATCTAACGGTAACTTGCAAATGTTAACGATTCTCATTTAATCTATTGGGCTGAGGCCCGGGTCATCTTGATCTGGCCGTCTTTCCCATAAAGGTTGTTATGAAATCGAGCGTGTTTGTTGCTGCTCCAGCTGCAGGAGTGAGCCGATGATGTGGGCTGGAATCGTCCTTGCATGGCTGTCTGCTGCCTGTCTGTATCTTGCTTCGCCACATCAATCACTTTGGCTTGCCGCCGGTACCCAGCTGCGGCTGCGGCTGCGGCGCGTCAGCGCCACCGTGGCTGCTATCGCCTCGGTCTGGTTGGCAGCTATCGATTGCGGTGTGGCGTGCGCCTTCTTCATCGTGCTGTCTGCCTTTATGCTGGCGCTGGTTGCCCTGCCTTATCTAGACGCCTGGCGCAAGGTTCGCCATGTGGGGTAAAACGTTCGCCGCTATCTTGCTGGGCTTGCCGCTGGCCGTCGCCCTGATCGGCCTGGCCGCCTTGCTCAGCAGTGACCAGGCCCGCCATACCTTGCCGTGGCTACTCATGTTTTTCCCCGTGTGGATAGGTGTGATGAGCATCGCCTTTTTGTTCCGCAGCGGCGCGCGCGCCTGGCTATGGCTGGGCAGCGCCTGTCTGCTGGCCTACGCCGTGCTGTATGGTTTGAAGGCCAGCGGCCTGGTAAGGATTGCGGCATGAAATCGTCGACCTTGCGCAGTTTTATCGCCGTCCACACCTGGGTCGGCCTGATCGCCGGCTTTGCCCTGTTTATCGCCTTTTATGCGGGCGCGATCACGGTATTCAACAAGCAATTGCATGTCTGGGAAACCCATAGCGCCAAGAAAGAACCACCGCAATCGCTGGCCCAGGCTCAACCGCTGATCGATGCGGTGCTGGCTGCGCACCCGCAAGCCCGGGACGGTTTTTCCGTGAAGCTGCCCAGCGAGTACGAACCCAGTCTGTTGCTGGACTGGGATGAGCACAAGCCCGATGGCAGCGTGGCCGAGCACAACTTCAAGCTGGCGCCCGATGGCAGCCTGATCGACGTAAAGCCTGAATCGGAGCTGTCGCATTTCCTGGTGCGCCTGCATTACACGGCCGGGCTGCCGACCCAGCTGGGCACCTATTTGCTGGGCCTGGTATGCGTGCTGTACGGACTGGCGCTGGTCAGTGGCGTGGTGATTTATGCGCCATCGTTCTTCAAGGATCTGTTTGCGCTGCGCATAGGCAAGAACCTCAAACGGCTATGGCAAGACGCGCACAATGCCGTCGGTATATTGTCCTTGCCCTTCCACATCATGTTTGCCTGGAGCAGCGCGATCCTGACCTTGGGGCTCTTGCTGATGGCGCCGTTCCAGTTCCTGGTGTTCGATGGCAAGCTGCTCAACCTGGTGCAGCCCGACATCTTTATCAGCAAGCCCGTCGCGGCCGCTGGCGTAAAAGCGCCGTTGTTGCCGGTGCAAGACTTGCTCGACATCGCCGTGCGCCAGGTGCCAGGCATGCAGATGACGTATCTGCGCTACAAGCATGCCGGCGATGTGCATGGGGTGGTCGAAGTGTATGGCGATGTTGACCAGCGTACCTTGACGGGCAACGCGGCCGTGGTGCTGGGCACCAGCGATGGCAAGGTCGAGCGGGTGCTGTCGCCTAGTGGATTCAGCCCTGGCACCATGTTTTTGCGCGGCTTGACGAGTTTGCATTACGGCGATTTTGGCCATGCCGCCGTGCTGTGGATTTATTTTGTACTGGGCATGGCGGGCGCCTTTTTGTTCTACAGCGGCAATTTGTTGTGGATCGAATCGCGCCGCAAGCACCGCTTGCGCGAACAGCCGCGCAACACACGCTGGATGGCGCAAGGCACCTTGGGCATATGCCTCGGTTGCGTGGCCGGTATCGCGGCCTTGTTCCTGGTGAATAAACTGGCGCCTGCCGGCCCGGACGGATTGGCAGCGTGGGAAGAGCGTACTTATTATGCGGTGTTTTTCGCGTCCATCGTCTGGGCCTTTATGCGCCCACCGGCGCGTGCGGCGCATGAATTGCTGATGCTGTGCTCGGTATTGTCGCTGTTGCTGCCATTTGCCCAGTGGTATGCGGGCGGTGTCAATCCGCTGCTGTCGGCCTGGCGCGGCGAGACGGTGATCGTGGTCGTCGACCTGATGGCGCTGCTGTTTGCCTGGATCTACTGGTCCATGGCGCGCGCCGTGCTACACCGTGGCTTGCAGGGTGATCCGCACAGCGTATGGTCCTTGCAAGCCTTGCCGGGCTGATGCGTGATGGAAGAGCCGGGCAGGCTCTTCCTTGGTTTATCAGTAGCGTTCCAGCCAGTGCGCGTATTGCGCAGGCAAGGTCCACGAAGGGCGTTCCACGCCCAATTCCTTGGCGGCGGCGTATGGCCAGTGCGGGTTGGCCAGGTGCGAACGGCCGACCATTACCAGATCGAGCTGGCCATCCTTGACTGCCTGTTCAGCGATGGCTGGCGTGCCGAAACCCCAGGCCGAGGACACCGGGATACCTGCTTCGCGGCGCACCCGTTCGGCGATGGGCGCCAGGAAGGGCGTGCCCCATGGAATGGCTGCGCCAGGAATCGAAAAGCCCACGCTGACGCTGAGCATATCGAGGCCGGCTGCCTTGAAGTCGCGCACCAGGCCGATCGATTCGAGCAAGGTGGCTTCATCGCGGCCATCGTATTCGATCACGCCAAAACGCACGGTCAGCGGCAGGCTTTCCGGCCATACCTCGCGTACGGCTTTTAATGTTTCCAGCAGGAAGCGGGCACGGTTTTCCACGCTGCCGCCATAGACATCGTCGCGCTGGTTTGAATGGGCGGAAAAGAAACTTTGTCCCAGATAGCCGTGGGCAAAATGCAGTTCCAGCCATTCGAAGCCCACTTCACGCGCGCGCAGGGCGGCGTCAACGAAATCCTGGCGTACGCGGGCGATATCGTCCAGGCTCATGGCGCGTGGTGTTTTCGGCAGGCCGGCGCCAAAGGCGATGGCCGATGGTGCGATGGTCGGCCAGGCGCGTGCATCACCGTCGGCGATATGGTCGTCGCCTTCCCAAGGACGGTTGGAGCTGGCCTTACGGCCTGCATGGCCGATCTGGATGCCGGGCACCGAACCGGCTGCCTTGATCGCCTTGACCATGGGGCCAAACGCTTGCGCCAGATCATCATTCCAGATGCCGGTGCAGCCTGGCGTGATACGGCCTTCAGGCGACACGGCCGTTGCTTCGACGATCACCAGTCCCGCGCCGCCGCGCGCCAGTGTTGCATAGTGCGACAAATGCCAATCGTTGGCCTTGCCATCGACAGCCATGTATTGGCACATCGGCGGCACGGCGATACGGTTGCGCAGGGTAATATCTTTGAGGGTAAAGGGCTGGAAGAGGGCGGACATGGTGGCCTTGGTTCGTAAAAGTGGGGAATAGGGTTAAGTTCCATTGTTCGAATGTATTCGAACAATGGATGGAGTATAGCTGATGGTGTATGATTCTGCACATGCGCCCCCATAAACACCCTCCCGCCAGCGATTTCGTCCTAGAAAGAGTGCTGTATGCCTTGAGCGACTCCATCCGCCTCGACATCGTGCGGCGCCTGGCTGGCGTGGAAGCAGCCACTTGTGGTGAGCTCGACGGCGGCCGGCCCAAGTCCACTGTCTCGCACCACTTCAAGGTCTTGCGCGAATCTGGCCTCGTTTTCACGGAAAATAGCGGCACCATCCACATGAACTCGCTGCGCCGGATCGATATCGACGCGCGCTTTCCCGGCTTGCTCGACGCCATCCTGGCGCAGCATCCGGTGTCTGTCTTCGAAGCTGCGACACCCGCCAAATAGGCTGCGGAGCGACCTTATCCTTCAAGCTCGGCTATCATATCGGCCGGTCGGCAAAATCATCAGCAAGTCGCTTGCTCAGGATTGTGTTGTTGAAATATAGCTGTGTAGCAAAGGTTGGGCATGAAGGCAGTGGCAAGTGGAGTAGCGGAGGTAGCCGTGCGCGCGCAGTTTGGCTGGATTAATGTCTTGAAGGCAGGCGCGGCGCAGTTGATCGTGCTGCACCATCTGGCGTTTTACGGCCCCATGTCCGATCACGTGCGGCGCATGCTGCCTGCCTTGCTCGACTGGCTGGGCGGCAGCGCCCGCATCGCCGTGCAAGTCTTTCTCGTCATCAGCGGTTTCCTGGTCGCCAAATCCCTCTCGCCGGCCGGCTTGCCCGGCCTGGCCTCGCCATTGCGCGCCATCGGCCGGCGTTATGCCAAGCTGGCGCCGCCGTTTATGGCGGCAACCTTGCTGGCCGCCGCCGCATCGATTTTGGCGGCCAACTGGATGACCCACGATTCGATTTCAGCTCCCGCCACGCTGGACCAGCTGGGCGCCCACGCGCTGCTGCTGCACGGCGTGCTCGGCTACGAATCGCTGTCGGCCGGCGCCTGGTATGTGGCCATCGATTTCCAGCTGTATGCGCTGACGGCCTTGTTGTTATGGCTGGGCGGCCATGTGGCGGGCAAGCGCAGCGCACCCTGGCTGATGCCGCTGGTGGTGACCCTGGGCATAACTGTCTCCCTGTTGCACTTCAACCTCGATGCCAGCTGGGACAACTGGGCGCCATATTTCTTTGGCAGTTATGGCCTGGGCATGCTGGCCTGGTGGGCCAGCGACGTGCGCCGCAAGGCTGGCGCCATGACGGTCTTGCTGATCATGATTACCGTCCCGGCCGTGCTGGCGCTGGCCATCAACTTCCGTAGCCGCATCGCGCTGGCCTTGCTGGTCGCCTGCGTCCTGTTCCTGTTTGGCCGCTCGCGCACCCCGGCTCAAGGTCAAACCTGGTCGGTGGTCAACCGCCTGGGCCAGATATCGTATTCCGTGTTCCTGATCCACTTCCCCGTCTGCCTGCTGGTCAACGCCGCCTTTATTCATCTTGTTCCGCTGGAGCCGGAGTGGCAGGCGCTGGGCATGCTGACTGCCTGGGGCGCCAGCCTGGTCTGCGGCGCAGCCTTCCACCGCTGGGTGGAAGTGCCGCTGGGCCGCGCTGTTCAGCTGGCCGTAGAACATTTCATGATGCGGCCGGTGTTTGTGTAGATGTTATGGCGCAGCAGTGATCTGATGCACCATCGCCATGATGGCCGTCATCTGCGGCGCTGACTTCAAGGCATAGTTCGCGCCCGTGTAACCCCACCAATCCCAGCAACCCTCAGGATTGCGCGGCTGCGCAGGGGAGGCAATCGCTTGCGGATACAGCACCAGGATATTGTTGGTGTCGGCCCATTCGTTGATGCCAGCCTGTTGCACGAAAGTATTGCCGATATACGTTTGCCCTTGCTTGCAGCCATGCAAGGCGACGACTACCTTGCACGATTGCGTTGCACAGCTGTCGGGTACATACAGCCAAGCCGTGCTATCCATGCTGATGGCGGCGCAGTTATTGCCTGAACAAAAAGCGTTCTGGTTGATCTGGGCATAACTGCCTTGCGGCGTCGCCGTCGGGGCATGCAGGTTGCCATAGAACATGCTCAAGAAAGTCTGCTCGGCATTCACGTTGCAATTATTCATGAATGGCGCCCCCAGGTGGCCGCAATCACTGGCGGCGTCCGGCGTAATCCACGAGTGCTGTGCTGGCGTCGTATTGTTGTAGACGATATTGCTGGCGCTTGTGTAGTTTTGGTAATAGGTTTGCAGCTGGTCCATCACTTGCTGGGACACCACCGTATCCTTGGTGCCGCTGAACATGTAAATCGGTTTGCCGCCGATATTGCTGGTCGGATCGATCAAGCCGTTGTTTGCCATGCTGTCGGTGTAGGCTGTCAGTGTCGCCAGCGGAATGCCGCCGTTGGCGCAAGCGGTTTTCCAGCTGGATAGCGCATCCTGGTTGCAATAATAAGGATCGCCGGCAAAGATCGCCGCGCCATGGAAACTGGCAGAGTTGGCGACCTGCAATTGCACCGCCATCGCACCGCCGGAGGAAATCCCGGCCACGGTCACGCCGGCGGGATCGGCATGGTAGGCGCCCAGCGAGACCGGTGTTGCCGAAGTGGCGGCAAAACTTTGTCCCTGTACATTCGCGCTGCTCAGTTTGACGTTCAGGCTGGCTGGCGAAAATGCGCTGAGACCTTGCATGCTGGGGGTGACGGTGTAGCTGCCGGCAGCCAGGCCCTTGAAGGCATAACTGCCATCGGCGCCGGATACTGTGGAAACGCCGCTGGCAAGGGTCAAGGTCACGCCGGCCAGTGGCGTATTGGCGCCTGCCAGGGTGACCGTGCCGCTGATGCCAGCCACGGCGGAGGACGACTGCGCCTGGGAGGACTGTTGCGGCAACGCTGCATTGCCACTGCCACCGCCGCAGGCGCTCAGGGTGGCGGCGCAAGCGAGCGCCACTAACAAACGGGAAAATCCGTGCATGAGAATATTTCTTTCAGATCAGTCAGTTGATGAAGTGTTGGCGGGTCAGCCATAGGCGGAACAGTTCGGGCCAGGCTTGCTCTTCGGGCATATCCGTCGCCAGGCCGACGCCATGGGCGCCGTGCGGGAACAGATGGATATCGGCACGGATGCCGGCCGCTTTCAGGGCGTCGCCGAAGATCACGCTGTTTTGTGGATCGATGCGCTGGTCATCCATGCTGACGAAAAGAAATACCGGAGGCGTGTGCGGGCTGACATTGTCCTGGCCGGACAGACGCTGTTCCAGTTGATGCAACTGCGCACCGCGATAGTCTTTCAGTAAGTTCTTGCGTGTATTCGACGTGCCATACACGGCCGGGTCCATGGAAATGACGGGATAGCCGAGACCGAGCGTATCGACCTTGCCGGAACTGCCATCGACCGCGTCGTGCACCGGCAAGCCGAAATCATCGTCCGGATGCAGGGCCAGGGTGGTGGCCAGATGGCCGCCGGCCGAAAAGCCGAACACGCCGATGCGCTTCGGATCGA
Organism: Janthinobacterium silvisoli; assembly: GCF_014200725.1. Lineage (GTDB taxonomy): Bacteria > Pseudomonadota > Gammaproteobacteria > Burkholderiales > Burkholderiaceae_D > Janthinobacterium. Next base: position 1,307,770 of record NZ_JACHCL010000002.1, on the reverse strand, counting down.
CATGCAGCTCGCGGGCGCGATGGCGTATCAGCTTGAGCGCGCGCTGGCCATCCCACATTGGCACCGGATAACGATACGTGCCGTCAGGCCGTACCAGGCGGTAATACAGCACGAAGGTGGTGATATTCAGGCGGCGCGAAAAATACTCGGCCACCGGCGTTTGTTCTTTCTTGTTCGTCAGGTGGTCGTATCCGCCGCCGGCCAGCAGCAGCATGGCCGGCGCAGCCGGGTCGCCGTTAGCGGCAGGAAATACCCGCAGATAAGGAATATCCTGGCAGGCGTCATCGCCAGCGGCGCCGGGCGCGGGACCATCCCACAGGCGGATTTCGCCGGCGTCGGCGCTGTCGTAGCAATTTTCTGCCGCGGTGCTGGCGGCGGAGTGGTGTGGCCGCGCGATTGCTTGCTGACCGATAGTCAGCGCCAACAGCGACAATAAAACAGTCATTTTACGCATACTAGCCTCTGCCTATGATGAGATGGTGGCCGGATTTTGCAACAAATAGTCACAAACGGTCATATGCTCGGATCATAGGGCTACAGCGCCGGGCTGTAAAATACAATAAAGTCGCCCTCACCATACTTCCTATATATAGCCCGCCCATGGAACTTCGGCATTTGCGTTATTTCGTCACGGTTGCAGAGGAGGGTAACTTCACCCGCGCCGCACTGCGCCTGCATATGCAGCAGCCGCCGCTGAGCCAGCAAATCCGCACGCTCGAAGAAGAGCTGGGGTTCTCGCTGTTCCTGCGCCATCCTAAAGGGGTGGATCTGAGTCCGGCCGGCAAGGTTTATCTGCAGGAAGCGCGCGCCATCCTCGACAAGGTGAAACGGGCAGGGCTGCGTGCGGCGTTGACGGCCTCGGGCATGGAAGGCTTGGTGTCGGTCGGCTTCACCAGTTCCGCCGTGGCGCACCCGCTGATTCCGCAACTATTGCACACCCATCGCGAGCAGCGTCCCCAGGTGGACATCCGCTTTAGCGAGGGCAATGCGGCGACCCTGACCACCGCCGTCGCCAACGGCCGCATCGACCTGGCATTCTTGCGCATGCCGGTCGAACGCCCGTCCGGGCTGTTGTTCCACCGCCTGCTCAACGAGACCATGCTGCTGGTGCTGCCAGCCTGGCATGTCCTGCTGGCGCCGGCAGCCGGACAGGAGCAGATGCCAGAGATTAATCTGTCGGCCTTGCGCGATGAAAAATTCATCCTGGTACGCAAACCCGGCGCGCCCGGCATGTATGCCGCCCTGATTGACGCCTGCCTGGCGGCCGGCTACACGCCGCGCATCGCCGCCGAGGTCGACAATATGCTGACCAACATCAGCCTGGTCGCCGCCGGCGTCGGCATTTCAGTAGCGCCTGCTTCCATGGCCGGCTTCCACGCCCACGCCGTCCGCTATTGCCGTATTGCCGACAACGATGCCGGCTTGCACGCGCCCTTGACCCTGGTCGTGCGTGAAGACAACATGATGCCGGTGGTAGCGCATTTTATTGATGAGGCAAAACGTTTGGCGGGCTTGGCGGAGGATTGCTGAAGTTTATTGTCCGTGCGGGCCAAGGTCGGTTTTACCATGCAGAGCGGGAGGGGTAAATGAATGCGAAATCGCAAAATACAGGCAAAGCCTGGCTTGACCCGGACGATGCGCCTGAACTGACGGACGAGTTTTTTGAACAAGGCGTCTGGAAAGTCGGTGAGAAAGTCGTTCCCCATGCCGAAGCGCAACAGGAAATGGCCCGCCGCCGCGGCCAGCTTAATAACTTGCTCCTGGCTCTCTTGGTTCACGTTGGTGTTAAGACACCGTAGCTTACCGAAGATGTGTCATTTTGGGGCTTTGTGCCAATTTGCCACCACCGTGTTATGCTGGCTTTAGCTATTCACGGCAAAACTATCTTTGAGTAAAGTGAGTAAGTGCCAATTTATTAATAAGTCTGGAGTTTGATATGAGTGCCACACAAGAAAGAGAGCGGATTACTGCTCGTGTTTCGAGTGCAGTTGCTGAAACCTTGAATCAGGCGGCGGAGTTGGCAGGCACGACAATGAATAATTTTGTCGTACAGGCTGCGCTAAAAGAAGCGCAACGGCTTATTGATCGTGAAAAAGCGATCTATATTTCCAGAAATGATGCTGCCATGTTGCTGGACCTGCTAGAGAGTCCGCCAGCGCCAAACGCGGCCCTGACGACAGCTTTCGAGCGTTTCATGAAAGAAAAATATGGCAATCAAAGTAGTAGTGGTGGCACTGGAGAAAGTGCATAAGACCAAAGAGTTTGATTGCGGAACCCCGGAGCTGAATCGCTGGCTTCAAAGTGTCGCCTCACAACACCAAAAGAACGGCATCTCCAGGACATTTGTTCTGCTTGAAAACGGCCAAAACGACAAGATCGCAGGATTCTTTGCCATGGCCATGCGCGGTCTGATTCCTACGGAAGAACTGCCCGAGGAAATACGCAATAAATTGCCCCAGAAAGTGCCTGGTTTTACGTTGGCCCGTCTGGCGGTGTCGAAAGAGCATCAAGGCAAAGGCCTGGGCGCTTACCTCATGATGGAAGCGATGGAGCGCGCTCAGCGCGCCGCTGAGAGTGTAGGTGGTTACGCTCTCTTCGTGGATGCAAAGGATGGCGCTGCGTCGTTCTACGAGAAGTTCGGTTTCCGCCCCTTGCCATCGGACCTGAATACGCTGGTCCTCCCGATGCAGTCCATGCCAAAATTCCCGGCACGAACTTCAGATTGAACATATTCCTGGATGAGTCAGCAAAAACAAAAAAGCCAACCGCGAACGGTTGGCTTCTCTGACGTATTTGGTAGGCCGTGCGGGATTCGAACCTGCGACCAACGGATTAAAAGACCTCGAAGCAGGAGCAATGGCAGGCCCCTCCACCGCATGGCTGACGACTTTCCTACAGAGACTTCCTTTCACCAGCAATCGCATTGCGATTCAGCGTCTTAATTTTGCGTTATCTCGCTGCGCTCGAATTTGACTGAGCTTGATCTTATTGGAGCTGGCCCCGACCAGAGAGCGACCAGACTATCATATTGGCAATGTACACGACACAATGGAGCTTTGTTGTCTCCCGATGTAAATGGAGGGGCACATTGGACAGAGCTTTATCACCGCCCTGTCTGGGCGGTGTGACCGGAGCAGTACCGGAGCCGTTGTCACCATGGCGAAGGACTGGCGTGACTTTCTTGTACTAATTTCTGCACTGTTCGCACAGATCAGGAGATCGTACCTTCGCCCCCGTCCTCGTAGGCGCCGTATTCCTGTCCTACGTCCTTAAGCCTCTTGAGGTCGAGTAACGGGTGGCCGTACAGGAAGCTTGGGCTCTTCACGTCCGCGTCTGTCTGGGGGCGCGAGTGTTCGTGATTGGGGAAGAATGGCACCTCGGGATGATGCGGCGCTGAATCGGCGCGGTATTGCTGGGTACCCTCGCGATCATGGAGCATGTACGAGTAATCGGTGAGCGACCTGATGCGAAGCTTCCAATGCCAACCGGATTTCAATGGAATGGTGAGGAACCAGCCATTTCGCCGCTGTTCGCGGAGATCCACAGTTCCATCCAGTTCCGTCGCGACGCACTCGTGCACGACCGGAACGAGTTCATCGGGTATCGAATCGCGTTTGACGAGGCCGTCCCAGTCGAGTGAAAGATGGAAAATGGACGCCAAGAAATGTAGGACGCTAGGATGTTTTCTCGCGGCTGCGAGGTGTTCCTCGCAGACCGGTAGATAAGCGAGGACCGGGGCGTTCGCTCGGCCCAATGTAGTGGCCGCATACGCGGTTGCTTTTGTTCCGCACCCCACGCATCCTTCTCCGCGCGAGCACATAATAGATTTCGCTACGGTCGTGTTGGCGTGCCTACCGTTGACGAATTCCGTAGGGAGTTCAGTTACCTTTGACTGATATGACACCCACGTGTCGAAGACGGATTTCGACATCTGGGTATCGAGCATCTCGTACAGGATTGTCTCGTCTGCCACTTGCATCCAGGATTGGTCGAGGTAGACGAGGTGGCCGGGCCAAGAAGGGTTTGCGAATCTGTAGGTTCTGACATAGCCGCACGACTCTGTCGCGTCGAAGACGAGCACACCGAATCCGGGGTTCTTCAGCCAGTATTTCCGCTTCGCATGCCGTACGAGCTTGTCCCAAGTCGTCGGCTGGTTTGTCTTGAGATCCAGAGTGAAAGGTAGCCTTTTCTCTAGAAAGTCGAAGTTACTGAACGACATCGCGCAGACGTATGCGTCAACCACTTCGGCGGTTATTTCGTGCTGGGCCAGTTCTTGGAGGGCGGTGTCGATGTTAATCAGAGAGTAGCGGGAGAAGTCGAGTGACATGAGGTCCTTTCAGAATGGAGGCGATTTCCGTGGCGCAGGCGCGGCAATGGAAGGCGGGTATTGTCGCCTTTGCTGACTTGAGGATTCCTGTAGGGGCTTTCAAGGCCATTCAGAAAGGATTTCTTCAAGGCATGCTTAACGTGTCGATATGGCGGCAGCTTAGTGCCGAGAAGTTCGAATCCGTGGCTCTGGGCTCGGCGGATGTTTAGGTCGTGGTATGCGCTAGGCCTAGACAGGTGCATCGAGAAGAGGTGCTTTTGGTGAAGGCCGTTAGGGATGCTTCCGGTCTATCTCCGGTCCGCTCGGATAACGCTTTGCTCAGCGCGGCTCGGATTTGCATCGGACGATATTGCGTAGGGCTCCCTGCACGCATTGCACGGTGGACGGGAGGGCAAGCATTGAGTGCGGTTAGGCGGCACTGCTGCCCGTTTTAGAGCAACTCCGAAGGCACTCCATAGGCGAGTTCACGAGTTAAGGAACGAAAATTGCCTAATGGCTATTTGTAACGATGGTATGGTAGGCTATTGTGGAATTTGTAACTCACCGTCACCGGAATTTGCTTATGGACGCCGAAAAAGAGCTCATCGCGAAGCAAGCGCAGGATTATTACAATCATTCTCCTGTAATTATTTTAGGAAGCGGTGCTTCGGCAGCGTACGGATTGTCTGGGATGGGGGCGCTAGCTACTCACCTTATCGATACTGTGGACGTATCGTCGGAAGACCCAGAGGCGCAGAAATCTTGGTCTAGCTTCTGCGAGCTGTTAAACGACGGCGTAGATTTGGAATCTGCTCTTCATAAGATCACACTTCCGTCAGGAATAACTACGAAGGTTGTGCTTGCCACTTGGGAATTGTTGAATCCGCAGGATTTATCAATATTCCATGATTCGCTTGGGAAACAGGATCTTTTTCCGTTGGGTAAGTTACTGAAGCATTTCTTGGCTAGTACGCAAACTCAGATCAATATCATAACCTCCAACTATGACCGATTAGCTGAGTACGCGTGCGAGCAAGAAAATATTCATCACTACACAGGATTCTCATTCGGCTACAAAAGGCACGCTATTCCCCGCGATCATATCTATTCAAAACGACAGGTGAATATTTGGAAGGTACACGGTTCATTAGATTGGTTTACGGTCGGGAACGATAAGATAGTGTGCCTGGGTAACTCTTCATCCATCATGCCCGGCCTACGCCCTCTGATAGTGACGCCCGGAATTGAGAAATATCGAAATACTCATCGAGAACCCTATAAATCGATTATTCACGAGTCCGACAATGTTCTGGAGGCCGCAAATGCCTATTTGTGTATAGGATTTGGGTTCAATGATGAGCATATTCAAGAAAAATTAATAAATAGATGCGCTAATAATTCGGCTCGCGTTGTTGTAATCACCTACGCTTTGTCGGAATCGGCTAAGTCTTTTTTGTTCAAGGGCAACGTAAGAAATTATCTTGCTATTGAACGTGGCGCGACTGATGAAAGTTCCATCGTATATAGTTCTGGTTTCGATAAGCCGATTTTAATCGACTCTGATGTTTGGAGCCTAGGCGGATTTATGTCACTTTTGATGTGAGGGATTCATGGGAATATTTACGTATAAAGATGAGGACGCACTAGGGCAAGTAGCATCTGTGGATACAGCTACTGTAATCGTAGAAGTGAACGACATTGAGCAACTAAAGCGGCTTCAGGTAAATCGTTTAGCTGTGTTGCAAAGTAGCAAGCCTGGGCAGCACTTGATCGGACTAATCACGCAGGTTACTCGTAAGCGTCAGCAGCCTGCTACTGCGGATACCGAAGAGGAAGCTGAAGAGCTCAATCTTTGTAAAATCTCGTTGATTGGTTCTCTGCTGGACAGGGATGGCCTTAGAACCAACGTATTTCGGCGAACGCTTGAGAGTCTTCCTGAAATTGATGCTAATTGTTTTGCCTTGGAAGGGGAGTTTTTAACAGCCTTCATGCGTGTAGTCTCTCAAGCAGTGGGGGATGCAAGCTCATTTGCCATCGGTAAGTACACCTTGGATGAAAATGCTATAGCCTTCCTAAATGGCAATAAGCTTTTCCAGCGACACGCTTTTATAGGTGGTAGTACTGGCTCGGGAAAATCTTGGACGACAGCAAAAATTATTGAAAAGGTTGCTGATCTGGCTAGTGCAAATGCGATAGTTTTTGATCTGCATGGCGAATACTCTCCACTCGTAGGTAAGGGAATTAGTCACTTCAAAGTTGCAGGCCCAGCTGATGTTGTTGCCAAGAAGACGCTTGCAGATGGAGTTATATATCTTCCTTATTGGCTTTTGTCTTATGAAGCGCTAGTTGCTCTTTTCGTGGATAGAAGTGATCAAAATGCACCAAATCAGGCGATGCTAATGTCGCGTGAAGTCAACAACGCGAAGACCGCATACCTCACTGCTGGCGATCACAAGGAATTATTAGCCGACTTTACTATCGATAGTCCTGTTCCCTTTGCCGTGGAAGCCTTATTGGCTTCTTTGGAGGCGATAAATAATGAGATGGTTCCCGGTGCTAAGGCTGGCTCAGAAAAAATGGGAGAGTTTAACAGTAAGCTAAGCCGAATGATTGCCCGGTTGGAGAATAAGATATCTGACCGCCGATTAGGTTTCCTCTTTCAGGGAGGTGCTGATACGCTGCATTTTGATTGGCTGTCGCATCTCGCCGCCGCCATCTTTGGGAGTACGGCAGAGAAGGGCGCTGGAGGTGTAAAGATAATTGATTTTTCCGAAGTTCCTTCGGATGTGTTGCCGCTCATCGTGTCGCTCGTAGCTAGGTTGGCTTTTGCGATACAGCAATGGACTCCATCGGACCTGCGCCACCCTGTCGCACTTCTTTGTGATGAGGCGCATCTTTATATTCCGAATCGTTCGGATGCGGATGCAAGCGATGATATCTCTATTAGCATTTTTGAGCGTATCGCTAAGGAAGGGCGAAAGTATGGGGTCAGCTTATTGGTAATTAGCCAGCGTCCATCAGAGGTCAATAAGACGATGTTGAGTCAGTGCAGTAATTTCATATCGATGCGTCTTACGAATGCCGATGATCAGGCCGTGATTAAGAAGCTTCTGCCGGATAGTTTAGGCAGTTTTAGCGATATTTTGCCAACACTCGATACTGGGGAAGCGTTGATTGTCGGGGATGCCAGCTTGCTTCCGAGTCGAATTCGCGTCGATGAGCCGTTGGTGAAGCCAAATGGCGGTACGGTAGACTTCTGGACGGATTGGCAGGGACCCGTCGGGGAGAGGCGAATAGATACAGCCATCTTGAATTGGAGAAAGCAGTCGATCTAGTAGGCTCACGGTCACTGGCAGCCAACAAGGTGCTCGCGGCCCTGTGAGCGGAAGTTCGTCCTGGCCGCACAACTGACCAGAGAGCGACCAGAAACAAAAAAGCCCACGAACGTAAATTCGTGGGCTTCCTTGATAATTCTTGGTAGGCCGTGCGGGATTCGAACCTGCGACCAACGGATTAAAAGTCCGCTGCTCTACCAGCTGAGCTAACGACCCAAAAACTTTACAACAACTTCGGTAACACTGTGCACTAAAAAAATGCTTGCTATAACAACTCGCAAGCAAATCATTACTGCGTATTCGTGGTAGGCCGTGCGGGATTCGAACCTGCGACCAACGGATTAAAAGTCCGCTGCTCTACCAGCTGAGCTAACGACCCGAAGAAGAAAGATTATAGGGGGTGCCCGTGATTCTGTCAAACGGGACGGGCAACTTTTTCCCTACAGTAGGCTGTCTGCTGCACAACGCTGGACAAAACCGTCGCGAGCGGAAGGAAGAGGTGGCCGAGACGCGGAACTGTGCGTTAGCACGGGGCCGCCGAGGTGGTGAGCATCGAGGCCGCCTATGCCGACGCGCAGCAGGTTTGGTCCGGCGTTTACTTTTTACCGCCGCGTTCTTTCGCCGTCTGCGCCGCGTTCGAGTCAGGATAACGGGAGATCAGCGCGTTCAGCGTCTTGGTGGCGTTTGGCTTGTCTTTCAGTTCCGTGTAGCAGCTGGCGATGTTCAGCATGGCGTCGGCTGCCTTCGGGCTGTCCGGGTAGTTCTTCACGACGGCTTGCTGGGCCGTGATGGCGCTCTTGCAGTCGCGCTGGGCGTAGTAGGCGTTGCCCAGCCAGTATTGGGCGTTGGCCGCGTAGGCTGATTCCGGGTAGCGTTTCACGAAGGCGTCCAGCGAGGTGGCCGCGCCCTTGTAGTCGCCCGATTTGAACAGGCCCAGGGCGGCGTCATATGCGCCTTGTTCGGATACACCCACGGCTGCTTCCTGGCCATCGATGGTGACCTGGCGCGGTTCGAGCTTGCGCAGGCGCGCATCGAGGTCGGTATAGAAATCTTTCTGGCGTTTTTGCGTATTGGCCAAATCATTGCCCAGTACTTCGATCTGGCCGCGCAGGCGGGCGATCTCTTGCATGGTCTGGTCGTGCTGGTTGATCAGGCTCAAGGTACTGGTCTTGTCAGCCTTGGTGTCGATGCGGCTGTTCACGTCCTGCGCCAGCGCGTCTACCTTGGCGCGCAACTCCAGGATGGCCTTGCGGGCTTCGTCGTCGTCGAACAGGGCTGCGTTGGCGTGCAGGGGCAGGTAGGCGAATGCGGCCATCAGGGCGGCGGCGAGGCTGGCTTTCGAGAATGTCATCATGGGTCGGGCTTTCAAAAGTTACGCAAACATGCAAACGGGGCGGTGGGCGGCTATATAACCGCTCACCGCCCCATTATTATGCCTATGACTGACTAAGTGCGCGATAAAAATGCGCTTAGCCTAGAGATATCGGCAAGATATCAATAAACGATGTCAGCGCGGCGGTTTTGTGCCCATGCTTCTTCGTTGCTGCCTTGTGCTTTAGGCTTTTCTTTGCCCAGCGACACGGCTTCCATTTGGCCTTCTGGTACGCCCAGAGCCGACAGGGATTTACGCACTGCTTCAGCACGTTTTTGGCCCAGGGCCAGGTTGTACTCAGCGCCGCCGCGTTCATCGGTGTTACCTTGGATCAGGATCTTGCGGCTTGGGGTTTTCACCAGGTAGGCAGCGTGGTTTTGCACCACTGGGGTGTCGGCTTCGCGCACGACGTATTTGTCGAAGTCGAAGTAGACGCTGCGGTTAGCCAGCACGCCTTTTGGATCGTCCAGTGGATCGACCGATGCGGTCGTCACTGGCTGAACTTGACGGTTGTCAACTGGAGGAGGAGCAACCACTTCTGGTGCGCGCTCAACGACTGGGGTTTCTGCCAGTTTCACTGGGGTGCTGCAAGCCGACAACAGGGCGGCGGTAGCGGCGATGAAGGCCAAGCTTTTAATATTACTCATTTTTATTCTCCGGGTCATGGTTAAGGGTGAAACTATACTGCTTTACTTCATAAAAGGACCCCAGGTGGGCTCCTTGATATTGCCAGCTTGCGTAGTCAAACGCTGTTTGACGCGGCCATCCACCGATACCACTGCCAGCGACTTGCGTCGTCCGGATTCGGTCGCGTACATGATATATTTCCCGTTGGGCGAGAAGCTCGGTGATTCGTCGTTGGCGGTGTCCGACAGGCGCAGTTCCTGGCCGCTGGCCAGGTCGAGCACGTAGAGCTGGAAGTTACCGTCGCGACGGGAAATATAAGCGAGTGTCTTGCCATCGGACGAGATCCGAGGGCTGATGTTGTAGGAGCCGCCAAACGTCACGCGCTTGGCTTCGCCGCCGCTGGCCGGCATGCGGTAGATTTGTGGTCCGCCGCTACGGTCGCTGGTGAAGTAAACACTTTGGCCATCGGCCGAGAATTGGGGTTCGGTGTCGATGCCGCTGCTGTTGCTGAGACGACGCAGGCCGCTGCCGTCGGCATTGACGACGTAGACTTGCGTGTGGCCGTCGCGCGACAGGGCGACCGCCAGGCGGGTGCCGTCAGGGCTCCAGCTCGGCGCCGAATTGCTGCCTTTTTCATTCGATACGATGGTGCGCTGGCGGGTCACCAGGTTTTGCACGTAGACGATAGGCTTTTTCTTTTCAAACGAGACATACGCGACCTTGGTGCCGTCCGGCGACCAGGCGGGCGAAATGATCGGTTCATTCGAGCGCAGCGCAACCTGGATGCCTTCGCCATCGGCGTCGGCCACTTCCAGGCGGTATTCGCGGCCCGTTTGCGTGACGTAGGCGATACGGGTCGAGAACGCACCTTTGACGCCGGTCAGCTTTTCATAGATATCATCGGCAATCTTGTGCGCCAGCAGGCGGTTGAACTGCGGCGCGGCCGCATTGTTCATGCTCGACAGTTGCACGCCCTTGATGGTGTCGAACAATTTGTAGCGCACGTCCAGGCGGCCATCGGCCAGTTGCTGCACGCTGCCGGCGGCCAGCGCATCGGCGCCACGGCCTTTCCACTGGTCGAAATTGATGTTGGCTGTTTCAGCGACGGCTGTATCGGCATCGATCAGCTTGAACGCGCCGCTGCGGGCCAGGTCGGCCTTGATGATGGACGACAGCGGTTGCGGCGCCACCGATTCCTGATCAAAGTTGGCGATCGCCACCGGAATCTGGTTGCTGCCGACGCCGGTGATCTCCACCCGCAACTGGGCCTGGGCGCCCGTGGCTCCCAGCATCAGTCCCGCGCAGAGGACGACGTAACTCATTTTTTTCATGATCATCATTTAGGCAAATCCTTCATATCGAATACTGCTTCAACTTCGCGCACCACGGTGCCGTCTTTTTTCTTCGGCAGTGGCGACGATTTGGCAATGGCGTTTTCTACCGCGCTGTCATAGGCGGGCAGGCCGCTACTTTTGATCTTCCGGACTGAAATAATCTCCCCAGTTGGCAATTGCTCGATCTTGTACACGGCGCGCGGTGCGCCAGGGACGTCGGTGCTGCCGCTGTACGCGATGTTGCTCTTGATCTTGGCCGTAATGGCTGCGACATAGCCGCTATCCATGCGTGGTGCCGTCGATTTCGCGGCGGTGCCCGTGGTGCCTGCGCCGACTGCGCCCGTAATGCGGCTCATTTCGTCGGCACGTGCCTTGTCTGCAGCCTTTTGTTCTGCTGCCTTTTTCGCTTTGGCGGCTTTTTCAGCCGCGGCTTTTTTCTCGGCCTGTTCTTTTTGCTCTTTATCTTTCTGGGCCTGGGCTTCCGCCTTTTCTTGCGCCAGTTCTTTTTCCTTGGCCTGCTTGGCTTTCTCAAGCTTGTCGGCTTTTTCCTTCTCGAGCTTGTCAGCCTTCTCTTTTTCTTTCTGCTTCTGCTTGTCCTGCTCGCGCTTGGCGTCTTCGCGGTCCTGCTGTTCCTGTTTTTTGCGCGCTTCTTCTGCAGCTTTTTCTTTCTCTTCCTTCAGCTTGGCCTTTTTGCGTTCGAGCGCAATCTCCGCCTCGCGCAGATCGACTTTCGGCTCAGGAGCCGCTACCGGTGGCGGTGGTGGCGGCGGAGCAGGTTCTTCGACCGCCGGCGTTGGCGGCGGCGCCGGCTGCGGTTCAGGCTCGGTCGCCGGCGGCGGCGCCGGCGCAGCCGTCTGCACCTTCAAATCCCACACTTCCGCTTCCACGGCGACCGGCTCCGTACTTTGCCACTGTACGCCTACCCACAGGAAAAACAGCAGGCCAAGATGCATCGCCAGCGCCAGGCCCAGCGAGGGCCAGCGGCTGCGTTCGCTCGGCACGCTGTAGGGCACGCCATGTACATGGTCGGTTTGTTTGGTCTGCAAGGTCAAGTCTATCTAAAAACGGTGAAGTCTGGTTATGTACACGCGTGCGCTTACTTATTTGCTTGCCTGGCCGCTTATTTCGTCGCCAGGCCAACCCGGTTGATGCCGATCTTCTTGGCTTCCGAAATGAGCTGGATCACGTCGTCATACTTGCTTTCCTTGTCGCCTGCGATCAGCACCGGATAGTCCGGATTGGCTTCATGCAAACCGCGCAGATTGCGCAGCAGGGCGTCGCGGTTCGGTTCCGTCTCCGGCGCCAGTTGCTCTTTGCCGATCACGCCGATCGACAGCGAGCCATTTGGTTTCAGCACGATCTGGATATAGTCATCGGGCGGTTTCGCCGTTTTTTCCGCGTTGGGCAAATTGACCACGCTGGGATTGTTGGACGACGGCATCACCATGAAAATGATCAGCAGCACCAGCATCACGTCGATATACGGCACGACGTTGATTTCCGACTTGAATTTGCGGCCACGGCCACCGCGCATGCCGCCGCTATTGAAAGAAGCCATCAGCAGTGCTCCCTCTTAGCGCGACTGGCGCTGCAAGATGTTGGAGAATTCCTCGACGAAGCTTTCGAAGCGGATCGCCAGGCGGTCGATATCGTGCGAAAAACGGTTGTACGCGACCACGGCTGGAATAGCAGCGAACAGGCCGATGGCGGTCGCGATGAGTGCTTCGGCAATACCGGGCGCAACCGCGGCCAGAGTGGCTTGCTGTACGTTGGCCAGGCCGCGGAAGGCATTCATGATGCCCCATACGGTGCCGAGCAAGCCGATGTAGGGCGAGACGGAGCCGACCGAAGCGAGGAAGGCCAGGTGCGATTCCAGTGCATCCATTTCACGCTGGAAGGCGGCGCGCATGGCGCGGCGGGCGCCGTCGAGCACGGCGCCGACGTCCAGCGCTTCGCGCGGGCTGTAGGAAGCCTTGCCCTTGATGAATTCGCCCATGCCGGCGTCGAAGATGCGAGCCAATGCGCCGCTCTTGTCGCGGTTGCCGCTGGCGCTCTGGTGCAGTGCATGCAGGTTGCCGCCGGCCCAGAAGCTGCGTTCAAATTCGATCGTCTGGCGGCGCGCCTGGCGCACCGCAAACACCTTGCGGAAAATATACGTCCAGCTGGTCAGGGAAATCAGCAACAGCAGGGCCATGATCAGTTGCACGATCAGGTGGGCATTGGTGATGAGCGCGAGGAAAGAAAGATCTTGTGAAACGTTCATTGGCTGTCAGTCTGTTGGTGAATTATCCGGAGGTGGCGGGCGGTTCAGTTGGCGCGCGTGCTGGCGGCCAAGGAGTTGCTCAAAGCGTCGGGCAGGGCGCGTGGGCGCAATGCAGCATCGACACAGCCGATTTTGACACGGGCTGTGTTGAGCAAGGTGTCGCCGCACCAGGCTTGTTGCAGGAAAACGATGGAAGCGCGCCCCAATTTTTCTATACTTAATGTTAATTTTAACGTGTCATCGAGCTTTGCTGGCGCATGATAGTCCGTGCTGATGCTTTTGACGACCAGCGCTGCATCATGCAGCTGCTTCAATGCCTGATGGTCGATACCAGTCGCGCGCAACCATTCCGTGCGCGCGCGCTCAAAGAATTTCAAGTAGTTGGCGTGGTAAACAATGCCGCCGGCGTCGGTGTCTTCGTAGTAGACACGTACATTCCAGGTAAAGACTGAAGGCATGTTTATTGCGCCATATTAATGAGATTGAGCAACATTTTACGCGATTTTTCTTGTCATAAGGAAAGGCGCTTGCCTAAATGCCATGGTTAAAGCGGCCACAAGTTGCACCGCAGCATTGTGAGAGTACACTGACTGCGGTGACAAGCCTCGTAACATACGCTTACAAGCCATTTTCAGGTTTAAGTCCAGCTTAAGACGCAGCCCCTTGACGCCCCGAAATGCAGGGCTATTTTCCCCTGCTTGCCCGGGCGCGCGGCGATTATAGCCGCACCGTTGCATTCCTTGCTCAATTTGAGCACTTAACTTACAATTTGCCTTCCATTACGTCTCACGTGACTGGCGAAAAGCCGGGATGATCTCCATACTATGGCGGTCGGTTTCCGGCGAAAGGTGGGCATCCACCGGGAAACGTGAGATTTCATCAGCCGTTCGCCTGGGCAGCCACTATGGAAATGCACGAAGAGGCTGCCTGCTCGATGTTGTTTTTCACTCAACTCCGGCTCCCCTCATTCGATCCAACCTGCCAGTACAAGCACCCTCATACTTGGAGTTTTTACATGTTTGCAAAAGATCACAACCTCGCCAACGTCGATCCTGAATTGTTCGCCGTTATCCAGAAAGAAAACGTGCGCCAGCACGATCACATCGAATTGATCGCGTCGGAAAACTATACGTCGCCAGCCGTAATGGAAGCGCAAGGCTCGCAACTGACCAACAAGTATGCCGAAGGCTACCCAGGCAAGCGCTACTACGGTGGTTGCGAATTTGTCGACGTGGCCGAGCAACTGGCGATCGACCGTGTCAAACAACTGTTCGGCGCCGAAGCGGCCAACGTGCAGCCAAACTCGGGTTCGCAAGCGAACCAGGGCGTGTTTTTCGCGATGCTGAAACCGGGCGACCTGATCATGGGTATGTCGCTGGCCGAAGGCGGTCACCTGACCCACGGTATGCCGCTGAACATGTCGGGCAAATGGTTCGACGTGGTGTCCTATGGCTTGACGGCCGATGAAGACATCGACTACGAAGCCATGGAGCGCCTGGCCCGTGAACGCAAGCCCAAGCTGATCATCGCCGGCGCGTCGGCTTTCTCGAAAAAGATCGACTTCGAGCGTTTCAGCAAGATCGCCAAGGAAGTCGGCGCCTACTTCATGGTAGACATGGCCCACTATGCCGGCCTGATCGCCGCCGGCCTGTATCCTAACCCGGTGCCGTTCGCCGACTTCGTCACCTCGACCACGCACAAATCGCTGCGCGGCCCACGCGGCGGCATCATCCTGATGAAGGCCGAGCACGAAAAAGCCATCAATTCGGCGATCTTCCCAGGTATCCAGGGTGGCCCGCTGATGCACGTGATCGCTGGTAAAGCGGTTGCTTTCAAGGAAGCGCTGAGCCCTGAATTCGTTGAATACCAGAAGCAAGTCGTCAAGAACGCCGACGTGCTGGCGAAAACGCTGATCAAGCGCGGCCTGCGCATCGTGTCAGGCGGCACCGAATCGCACGTGATGCTGGTCGACCTGCGCGCCAAGAACCTGACGGGCAAGGAAGCCGAAGCCATCCTCGGTTCCGCGCACATCACCTGCAACAAGAACGGCATCCCGAACGACCCGCAAAAACCATTCGTCACCTCGGGCATCCGCCTGGGCAGCCCGGCGATGACCACGCGCGGTTTCAAGGAAGCGGAAGCGGAGCAAGTAGGCAACCTGATCGCCGACGTGCTGGACAATCCGCATGACGCCGCCACCATCGAGCGCGTGAAAGCGGCCGTGAAAGTACTGGCTGACGCGCACCCTGTGTACGCAGCATAATTGTTTGTCCAGAATGTGTCATACAGAGTAAGATTCTGCATGACACATTCCAGCCGTGCCCCAGGGCGCCCGGAGTGTATCCTGGCGCCCTTGTTTTTAAGACGTCCTGACATAAAACTACTATAAAGTCGTATCTGCCCCATGAAATGTCCATTTTGCCAGCACGGTGACACCCAGGTCCTCGATACGCGTGTATCGGAGGAGGGCGATACCATACGGCGGCGGCGCCGCTGCGGCAAATGCGACAAGCGTTTCACTACCTACGAACGGATTGAACTTATCATGCCGGCCGTCGTCAAAAAGAATGGCAGCCGGACGGAGTTCGCTGCGGATAAGCTGCGCGGCAGTCTGATGCTGGCCTTGCGCAAGCGCCCCGTCGCGGCCGCCTCCGTGGATACGGCCATCGCTTCCATCCAGGAAAAGCTGCTGACCAGCGGCTTGCGTGAAGTCGATTCCGGTTACATCGGAGAACTGGTCATGCAGGAACTCAAGCTGCTCGACAAGATTGCCTATATCCGCTTCGCTTCCGTGTACAAGAATTTTGAAGACCTGGCGGAGTTTCAGGATGCTATCGCCGAAGTGGGCCATCCGCGCAAACCGTAAGTATTTTCAACGCATGTTTTCAGTCCGCATGGCAAGCGGACTGGTCAATTCAAACTATCTTTTCTCCCTTCTTTTACACCTGATCGTCACGCTGTTTGCGCTACCTCATGCCTGAGTTTCATCGCGCGCCTATCGTTTAGCTGGGCCGGGCGTATTTGCGGCCGTTCTTTCTCTTCTTCTTACGCTTTCAAGGGGAGTGGGCCATGCATAGCGGCAGTCATGGCAGTAGCCTGGTCGAAGTGCTGGTGGCGCTGTTGCTGCTGGCGCTCGGCGTATTGGGCAGCAGCGTGTTGCACCTGGCGTCCTTGCGCGCGCGCCACGAATCGGCTTTGCTGTCGACGGCGGCGCAACTGGCGGCGGGGATAGCCGAGCGCATGCGCAGCAATAGCGGGCTGCCGGACGCTGACAATCCCTATCTTGGCCTCGATTACGATGCGTCGCTCGATGCAGGTGCCGGTTCCACTGATGGCGGCCAGTCCGCCTGTTTCGGTGCGGCAGCTTGTACTGGCGCGCAGCTGGCGCAATTCGATATCGCCGAATGGAAGCAGCAATTAAGCTCTGCGCTGCCCGGCGCACGGCTGTTGATCTGCCGCGACCTGCAAGCCTGGGATACGGCGGCGCACGGCTTGCACTGGACGTGCAGCGGCGGCAGCGGCGCGCCCATCGTCATCAAGCTGGGCTGGCGAGGGCGGCAAACTGCAAGGCAAGCCGATGGACCAGCTGCTGTCGCCTTGCCCAGGCTGGCCATGCAACTGGGTGGATGCAGCCCATGAGTAGAGGTCACCAAAAAGGTATGAGTCTGGTCGAGCTGCTGGTGGCGCTGAGCCTGGGCGCCATGCTGATGCTCGCTGCCAGTGCGATGCTGCTTGCCGCTAGTAGCAGTTACGCAGACCAGGCGGACTATGCGCGCTTGAGCGATAACGGCCGCTATGCCTTGGACACCATCGCCCGCGCCGTGCGCCAGACGGCGTACGTGAACTGGGACGCCAGCGCCACACCCCTGATGCATGCTCCCTACGACAGCGCGAATATCGCCGGACTCGATGCGCGCAGCCTCGGCAAGAACAGTGCGGGTATCTCGCTGCCCTTGACGAATGCCGTGAATGGCAGCGATGTGCTGGCCCTGCGCTATGACGGCGCCGGCAAGGACGTGGGCGGCGACGGTTCTGTGCTCAATTGCGCCGGCTTTGGTCTGGGTGCCGCGCACACGCAGGCGCAACGGGGCTGGAGCATTTTTTATGTGGCCCGCGACGACGCAGGTGAAGCCGAGCTGCGCTGCAAATACCGCTCGGCAAGTGGCGGCTGGGGTGCCGACGCCATCATCCGTGGCGTTGACAGTTTTCAGGTCCTGTATGGACTCGATACCGATAACCCACCCGACGGCGTGCCCAACCAATATGTGAGCGCCAGCGAACTGGCCGCGCGCGATGCGGCCCTGGTGCTGGTGGGCATGGACGAAGCGGCACTGCAGCGCGACTTGAATCAACGCACGCACTGGAAACGGGTGGCCAGCGTACGGGTGGCCTTGCTGCTGCATGGCGAAGCGGCGCAGCGAACCAAGGCGCAGCCGGGGCCGGCGCAATTCGATTTGTTCGGCGCAGCCTATGCCGATGCGTATGGCGCTAGCGATACTGGCGTGCGCATCGTGCGTGCCACCTTGCCGCTGATCCAGCAGGGCCGCAGCTATCACCTGGTGCAGTTGACGATCATGCTGCGCAATATGCCTGGTTGAGCGGCGCATGGAGCCATATGCCTGATCATCAGAACGCGATTGGAGGGCGAACGGGTCAACAGGGTATCGCTCTGGTCTTTACCCTGTGCCTGCTGCTGGTCATCCTGCTGCTGGGCGTGTCGGCAGCGCAAATGGCCTTGCAAGGTGAAAAAGCGGCGCGTGGCGAGCGCGACCGGCATATTGCTTTTCAGGCCGCAGAGGAGGCGCTGATGGATGCGGAACGTGATATCGAAGGCCAGCCGGGGGCGCCGGGCCGCAGCGCCATGTTTGCGTCAGACAGCGCAGCCGGTTTCGCAGCGGATTGTGTTGGGCAGCCAGGATTGTGCCTGCCTGCGGCCGGATCGGCGCCACCCATATGGCTAGTGAAGGAGCTCGATGCTGACGATGAGAGCGTGGGTGGGGCAGTCGCGTATGGCCGCTTTACGGGAGCCGCCATGCAAACAGGGCAGGGCTTTTTGCCATTCCGCCGTCCCCGTTATTTGATTGAGCTGCTGCCTTTTCATGCTCCGGGCGAAGAGGCGGGCGCGCCGCTAGGGACCGCCGCACCTGCCAGTTATCTGTACCGCGTGACAGCTATCGGTTTTGGCGCCAGTGTCGATACGCAAGTGGTGCTGCAAACGTACTACCGCAAGCAGACGGCGGAGGCGGCGCCATGAAAGCGCTGCGCTGGCTGGCGTTGATCGCTGCCGTGAGTTTGACAGGCGCGTTGGCCGCCACGCCCACGGTGGCCCTGGACCGGGCTGATGTCGGCTTGCAAGGCGCGCGGGTACCGCCCAATGTGCTGCTCAATTTATCGTTCACGCATGCGGCCGCGGCCGCGGCGTATGTTGATGAGTACGCGCCCACACGCGAATATGCCGGTTATTTTGATGCGCGCTCCTGTTATACCTACCCCTATCGCAGCCAGGGTGGCGCCAGCGTGCCGGACCTGCGCATAGCGACCGCTTACTTTTCCGCGCTCAAGCCGTCCGATGCCCAGCATGGCTGTGGTGGTGACAGTTTCAGCGGTAACTTTTTGAACTGGTCCGGCACCAGCATGCTCGACATCGTGCGCTATGCCTTCACGGGCGGCGACAGGGTCATCGATGAAGTACGCAAGACGGTATTGCAGCGGGCCTATCTCCCCGACGGCCAGGGGGGCATCGACTTTTATGCCCATGTGGCGTATTTCCCGCGCAAGCTCTTGCGCCAGGGCGTGCAAACGGCCACGCCATTTTCGGTGCTCCGATTGTCCATCGTCTCCTGCCGCAACCGCCTGCTGTTTGGCGACGGTGCGCTGGCGCAGGCTGGCAGTTGCGAGTCACCCGGCACGTCTGCCGGGCTTGGGGTATTCCTGGCTCGCGTGCGCGTCTGCGATACGGTGGAAGGCCCGCTGCGGCCGGACCTGTGTGTGGCTTACGGCAAGAATTACAAGCCGGTGGGCGCCGTGCAGCGCCATGGCGGCAGGCTGCGCGTCGGCGTTTTTGGCCACATGAACAATACGCTGGAAACGGCTGGTCACCGGTATGGCGGTGTATTGCGCGCGCCGTTGGCGCATCTGGGCGCGCAGCGTTTTATATCTCCCGATTTCCTGCCGCAAGATTATCCGGACGCCGAATGGTCTGCGCTGACCGGCGTATATACGGGCCGTGGTGGCGGGGTGACCACTTACATCAATGCCGTAGGCCGCAGCGATGAACAGCGGCCAGGCGCGTATGCCAAGCAGGCGCCGCTGGCTGAATTGCTGTATGAATCCTTGCGCTACCTGCAGGGGCGGCAAGCCAGCACCGCAGTGGCGCAAGTGGCCGATGATGGCTTGCCTGTTGTGACGCCATGGAATGACCCGCAAGTGGCAAGCTGCCAGCGCCATATTGTTATCACCCTGGGCGACGCCGGTATGGCGGGCGACCGTTATGTGCCGGGTAATATTCCAGATAAAGGCAGCGACCCGGCCGACCGCGCGCGTGGTGTCGATGGGTTTGTCGCGCCACCGCTGGACGTGATGGCCTGGACGCGGGCCGTGGGGGTGCTGGAGGTCAATCTGCCAGGGCTGGAATGGATGACGGACGGCATCGGTGGCGCCAGTTTTTTTGCTGCCGGCCTGGCCCACTGGTCGCACGTGCAAGCGCTGCGTCCTGGCGGCAATGCAGGCTTGCTGACGCACTATGCGGGCGATTTGCTGCCGGCCAGTAACGCTGCCGTCACTAAGACGCCGCTGCTATTGGCCGCCAGATACGGCGGTGATATTGATAGCGATATCGATATTCCTGGCCATTATTTGCCAGGCAGCGACCCTGTTGCCCTGATCGCTGGCGTGCGCGCTGCTTTCATGGCAGCTGACCATGGTATGTCATCCATAGCAGGTCCCTCATTGATGGCGCTGGCCAGCGGTGCGGAAAACGCGTATCTGTTCCAGTCGCAGATGGACTTGGGCGAGAACAGCATGACCGTGTCGCGCCTGCCTTTTAGCCTGGGTGCCGATGGCGGCATCATTGCCGGTAAACCGTTGTGGGTGGCGGGCCAGGCCACCCGGCCAGTCTATACACCCGGCGCGGCAGGCACATTGATTCCGCTGCAATGGCCGCGCCTTGATGCCAGCCAGCGCACTATCTTCGACGGACAGGATGGCCTGGGTGTAGCGCGCATCCAGTATCTGCAAGGGGAGCGGACGCGCGAGGTGGGCCAGCCAGGCGGCGTGCTGCGTCGCCGAACCGGCACCCTGGGTACAGCGCCATATGGCAATCTGGTGTATGTGGGCACGCCATCGCTGGGGCTGCCGGGCGCGGATTATGCGCTACACCGAAAATTGCTGCAGGCGCGGCGCAAGATGCTGTATCTGGGCGCCAATGATGGCTTGCTGCATGGCTTCGATGCGCGTACCGGCAGCGAGCTGTTCGCTTATTTGCCACAAGCTCTGCTGCGCGGCGCTGCCGCCAGTGCGAGCACCCACTACAGCGCAGACCCGCTGCTTGATGGCGCTGCCGCCAGCGCGGAAGTACTGCTGCTGGGGCGCTGGAAAACGGTGCTGGTCTCCGGCATGGGCGGCGGTGCGCAAGGTGTGTTTGCTCTCGATGTGACGGACCCGGAACGTTTCGCGCAAATGGGTGCCTTGTGGGAATTTACCGACCGCGATGACAGCACCATGGGTAATCTGCGTGCGGCGCCCGGTTTTGCGCGGTTGAAAATGAGCGGCAAGGACAGTCTGCCCGCCTACCGTGATTTTGTGGTCGTCTCCAGCGGCTATAACAATACGGCGGACGATGCTCATGCCCTCGGCAAGCCCGCTGCCGCCATCTTCCTGCTGGCACTGGACAAGCCGCCCGGTGCGCCATGGCAGCTGGGCAGCAATTACTATCGATTGAAAATGCCGCTGGTGCAGCCAGACAGCGACGACCCTGGCGTGGCGGCGCAAGCCCTGGCGCCGCCCGCCCTGGTGGCCGGCAATGATGGCGCACTGGCCTATGCGTATGCGGGCGATTTGCAGGGTAATCTCTGGCGCATCGATTTTGCTGGCGGGCCGCCGTGGAGCGATGGCGGGGCGCGTAGACTTATCTTTGTCGCGCGCGATGCGAAAGGAGTGCGCCAGCCCATTACGCAGCAATTGAAAGTGGCGTATGGACCGGGCGGCGGTTATCTGCTGCTGTTCGGCACGGGCAAGCTGGTCGAAGCGGCCGATACCTGGCCCTCGGCCCTGTTGCCGCAATCGTTATACGCCGTCCACGATGACTTGAGCGAGCTGGCGCCCACGCGCAGCCGGGCTAGCCTGGAGCAGCGCAGCCTGGGCGTGGCGACGGATGGGTATGCCGTCACTGGCGCCGAGCTGCGCTACGCTGGTATGGCAACGGACGATGCTGGCGCCAGACATGGCTGGTATCTCGATTTGATGGGCACGGCGCAGACGGGCGAACGCAGCGTCCATAGTCCCGTGCTGGCCGCCGGCCAGGTGTTTTTCAATACGGTCTTGCCTGGGAGCGATGCCTGCGCCAGGCCCGCCACAAGGCTGTATGTGCTCGATGTGCTCAGTGGTTTTGCCGCCGATAGCGTGGGCTTGATACAGGCGGGCGCGATCACGGGCCGCTTGCTTGATGGCCTGGCGCGTGCGCCGCCGCTGGTGCTGGAAATGAAGAGCAGCGTCGGGGCGGTGGGGGCGACCGGGCGGGCAGAGGGCCGCAAGCAATTTGCCGTGGTGCAGCCTGGTGTGCCGGGCGCCGCCGTCAAGGTAGTCAGTGCGCCGCTGCCGGCCAAGCGCCTGAGCTGGCGTGAAGTGGCTAACTGGCGCGAATTGCATGAGGCTGCCAAGAAGTAGCTGTCAACAGTGAAAGGATGGGCCATGTCACGCACGCTGTATTTTTCTGCGATCAGGCAGGGATTCAGTCTGATCGAAATGATGGCCGTGCTGGTGATTCTGTCGCTGTTGCTGGCGCTGGCCTTGCCCGCCTATTACGGCCATGTGGTGCGCGCCAAACGGGTGCAAGGGCAAGCGGCCTTGCTGCAATTGATGCAGCAGCAAGAGCGTTACTACTCGCAAAATAATACCTATCTGGCCTTTTCGGCGGCCTCAACGGACCCGTCTGCCAAACAATTCCAGTGGTGGTCTGGCGATGGTCCCGAGGGTAGCGCTGGACGTAGCGCGTATGAAATCGATGCCATCGCCTGCCCTGGCATGCAGCTCGGTCTATGCGTGCTGCTGCGCGCCATCCCGGGCACGCCCAGGGTGGACCAGCAATTCCATGATCCCGATTGCGGCGTGCTGAGCTTGAGCAGCGCCGGTGTACGCGGCAGCAGCGGGCCGGCCTTTCATTGCTGGCCCTAGCCATGGTTGATGGAGGTTCGCCGTGCCACGATATTTGCGTTATCGCATGGTTTTTGGTCACACCATGCTGGAATTGTTAGCCGTATTGTCGATCACCGGCTTGCTGCTCACCGCCGTCTTGCCTAGCCTGCAGCAGATGCTGGAGCGCCAGCGGCTGCGGGCGGCGTCCACGGACTTGTTTTCCGCCATCGAATTGACGCGGGCGCAGGCGATGGCGCGTGGCCGGCGGGTGCTGCTGATGCCGGCTGGGCCTGGCGGTACGGATTGGCGCACGGGCTGGCTGGTGTTTATTGACCGCAATGCCAACCTGGTCTTCGATGAGGGCGACGAGTTGCTGTTCCGCCAGGGACCGCTGGCGGCAGGCATCAGCGCCCAGTTTGCTTTTACGTCCGGCACGGCGCCGTTTTATATTGCCTATAATGGAGCGGGCCGCAGTTGCAGCGCCAGCAATAGCCTGGCGGCGCGCTGGGGCACGATGTCCTTGATTTCAGGAAAACAGGTACGACATATTAAAATCAATATGCTGGGCAGGGTGCGCATGTGCGACCCGCAGCAGGCGGCCAATTGCAGTGGCGTGGCAGAAAGTTAGCCTGGCTGCTGCAAGGCCAGGCAAAGTTTTTTATTCAATAATCTTATTCAGCAACCTTCAAGCAAAGTAGCCTGTGGAAATACTCAATGATGTAGATGGCATGCGCCTGGCATTGTCATGGGCGGCGCGCGGTTTGTACGTCACCTCGCCCAATCCCCGTATCGGCTGCGTGATCGTCAAGGATGGCCTGGTGATCGGCGCCGGCGTGACGCAGGCGGCGGGGCACGATCATGCCGAAGTTCAGGCGTTGGCCTATGCGAAGGCGCGCGGCAATGATGTGCGCGGCGCCACCGCCTATGTCACGCTGGAGCCGTGCAACCACCATGGCCGCACGCCGCCGTGTTCGGATGCGTTGGTGCGCGCCGGCTTGGGCCGTGTCGTGGCAGCCATGACGGACCCGAACCCGCTGGTGGCGGGGCAGGGCCTGGCCAAGCTGGAAGCGGCCGGCATCGCCGTTACCACGGGCGTGCTGGCAGACGAGGCGTATGAAATGAATATCGGCTTTTTCTCGCGCATGCAGCGCGGCAAGCCGTGGGTGCGCATGAAAACGGCGGCCAGCCTCGATGGCATGACAGCCTTGCATAATGGCCAGAGTCAATGGATCACGGGGCCGGAAGCGCGCGCCGATGGCCACGCCTGGCGCGCGCGCGCCTGCGCCATCCTGACGGGCATCGGCACGGTAAAGGCCGACGATCCGCAATTGAATGTGCGCGCCGTGGAAACGCCGCGCCAGCCGCGCCGTATCGTGATCGACAGCCGGCTCGAGATCAGCCTCGATGCGCGCATCTTGCAAGGCGGCGGCACCTGGATCGTGGCGGCCATCGCCAACCCTGAAAAGGAAGCGCAATTGCGCGCCCTGGGCGCGGAAATCATCGTGTTGCCCAATGTCGCCGGCAAGGTGGATTTGCCCGAGCTGATGCTGGAACTGGGCCGGCGCCAGATCAATGAAGTGCATGTCGAGGCGGGCGCCAAACTGAACGGTTCGCTGATACGCGAAGGCTGCGTGGACGAGCTGCTGGTCTACCTGGCGCCCACCGTGATCGGCGATGGACAAGGCATGTTCAGCCTGCCCGCGCTGACGGATTTGAACGAAAAATACGCCTTGCAGTTTCACCAGGTTCAGCAGGTCGGCGCAGATGTGCGTATCCTTGCAAGATTCACCGAACGCAATTCATAACTTTTTACTTTTTACAGGTCGACCATGTTTACAGGAATTGTTGCCGCCATCGGCAAGATTGAAACCGTATTGCCGCTCGAAGGCGGCCTCGATGCAGGCGTGCGCCTCTCTATCCATGCGGGCGGCTTGCCGCTGGCCGACGTGGCGCTGGGCGATTCGATCGCCATCAATGGCGCCTGCATGACGGTGGTGGAAAAGACGGACAGCAACTTTATCGTCGACGTTTCGCGTGAAAGCCTCAATTGCACCGTGGGCCTGGACACCACCACCGAAGTGAACCTGGAAAAAGCGCTGACCCTGGCCGAGCGCCTGGGCGGCCATCTGGTGTCTGGCCACGTCGATGGACTGGGCATCGTGCGCAAGTTCGAAGCCGTGGGCGAATCGTGGGAACTGGTGATCGAAGCGCAGCAGGAGTTGGCGAAATACCTGGCCCTCAAGGGTTCCGTGGTCGTCAACGGTGTGTCCTTGACCGTCAACCGCGTGGAAGACCTAGGGCCGGGCGCCGTGAACGGCTGCCGTTTCTCGATCAATTTGATCCCCCACACCATCGCCATGACCACCTTGAAACATTTGAAGGTCGAATCGAAAGTGAACCTGGAAATCGACTTGATCGCCCGTTACGTCGAGCGCATGCTTTCTTTAGATAAGTCCGCGGCTTGATCAAGTCGTACTGCAAGTACGGCTGGCTTACCCCAATTGCTGGGGTAAGCCACGATCGGGCTTAAGCAAGAACCAGGCGTGCGTTGCATTTTCTTCAGAGACGCATAATATGAAGCTTTCCGCAGTGGAGGGCTGTCATGGAACCGATTTCGCGCACGACTCTGCCTAATATTATTCCTGCCACGCCCAAGGTGGCTCAGGCGGGTGCGCTGGCGTCATCATCTAGCACTGCTGTTGCCCCGAATGTGGCGGCGATTCCCCTGATTGCTTCTACCCTGGTCGATATTTCGCCGCTGGGACAGTTTTTGTCTGGCGTGGCCTTGTCGCGCCGGCAGTTGCTGGCCTTGCAGGGCGCCACGGAAGAGGCCAGCCAGGGCGGAACGCCCGTCAACCGCGACGCCGATCTGGTGGCGCTGGCGCAGCAACTGACGCAATCGTTTGCCCAGCTACAAACGAGCGGTATCGACGCCAGCCAGTTATCGACTGGCGATCCCCAGGACAATCTTGCCCAGCGATACGATTTGCTGGCTGGCGATCGCAGCACCGATACGGCCGCTGCGCTGGCCCAGGACAGTTCCTTGCTGACCCAGGCGGACTTGGCCGGCATCGGCGTCGATTTGCGCAAT
This sequence comes from Janthinobacterium silvisoli, assembly GCF_014200725.1. Taxonomy (GTDB): domain Bacteria; phylum Pseudomonadota; class Gammaproteobacteria; order Burkholderiales; family Burkholderiaceae_D; genus Janthinobacterium. Next base: position 1,282,091 of record NZ_JACHCL010000002.1, on the reverse strand, counting down.
GAGCAAGTCGACGCACAAATCTTGCAGGCGGCGTATGCGGCCGACAGTACTGGCACGCTGGATGCCTTGCAGCAGGGAACGGATGTGCTGGCCCAGGTGGGCGCTGTGCTAGCGCAGCAGCAGGGCGCGCTGGCGGCCACCACCGCTGCCGTCGAAGCGGACTTGAGCGGCCAGGCCGTGCCGGCAGTCCCTTTGTCGGCGGCGCAATTGCAGGCACAGGTGCAAGCCCGGACCGATACCCGGATTTTGAACGATGAACAAGACTTGCAGCCAGTCGATGCTATTGCACAGCGGCAACTGGAAGTACAGCAACAGCTGGAAACGGAAGAACTGACCCTGGGCTTGCAGGAAGCCCAGCGGCAACAGTTGCAGCAGGCCGGCATACAGCTTCAGCAGCAGACTCAGCAGCAAGTTCAGCAGCAAGTTCAGCAGCAAGTTCAGCAGCAAGTTCAGCAGCAAGATCCGTTGCAGAATCAACTGCAGAATCAGTTGCAAGTTCAGCGCATCGATAGCGACCGTATCGACAGCCAGCGTATCGATACCGAACGCCAGGACCAGCAGCAGGTATCAGCACGAATGGACGAGGCGCGTCTGGACGATGTGCGGCAAACCCAGCTGCAAGCGCAGCAGGTACAGCAGTCGCAGTTGCAAGAGCAGGCGCAGGTGGCGGCCGATGAGGCTGCCCGGACGGAACTGGCGGCCAGCGATGCGCAAATCGCGGCCCAGGCGGCGGCTGACCGTGCGCAGGCGCTGGCAGGCCAGGTCCAGCTGCAGGCCGATCAGGGGGCGCAAACGACAGCGCAGGCGCAGCAGGCGCAGCAAAATGCACAGGCGCAACAGCTCGCCGCCCAGAACGCGGGCCAGACTGTTCCGTTACCCTCATCGCAGGATCCGTCCGTGGCGGCGGCGATTGCTGCCTATAACCTGAACAATATCGCCTTGAATCCCGGCTTGATGAACCGCTCCTTGCCTGCCAGCGAGTCGCAAAAGCCGCTGGTGGCGCCTGTTGCTCCGGTGGAACCCGTCAAGCCGGTGCAGAAAATCTAGGGCAGCAGGCTGGCGTCCAGGGTGATATTGGCTTTCAGCAATTTCGACACGGGGCAGCCAGCCTTGGCCTTGCCCGTCAATTCCGTGAATTTAGCCTGGTCGGCGCCTGGAATCTTCGCTTTCAATACCAGGTGGACGGCCGTGATGGCAAAACCGTCATCGACCTTGTCGAGCGTGACTTCCGCCGTGGTCTCCAGTTTTTCCGCCGTCAGGCCTGCTTCGCCGAGGATCAGCGACAGGGCCATGGTGAAGCAGCCCGCGTGGGCCGCGCCGATCAATTCTTCAGGGTTGGTGCCGGGCTTGCCTTCGAAGCGGCTGGCAAAGCCGTAGGGATAGTCTTGTAATGCGCCGCTGCGGGTGCTGATGGCGCCCTTGCCATCCTTGATGCCGCCTGACCAGATGGCTGAACCGTTGGTTTTCATGCTGCCGCTCCTGTGTGTGGGTGGAAGAGATTAATGGGAGAGAGTGCGGGGAAGCGCCGATGCTGCCTGGCTGGCCAATCTTAGGGTATTTGCCGCGACTACGCCGCGCGCCTGGCTTGCGCAAGACCGTATCGGGGCCATGTTGCCGGGCAGGCACGATGTTGCTGGCAGTCTGACCTTATTTCAGGTCTGCAATCGCTAAATCCTTTAAAATAGCAGGTTATAAGAAATTTCCCGGAAATTCGCGGAAGTTTCACCCGCACTGTTTCAGTTCCAGCTTAGTTTTAGCTCAGTTTCAGTTTTTACCAAGAGGATCAAAGATGTCTATTTCCAGCACCGAAGAGATCGTCGCCGAGTTGCGCGCCGGCCGCATGGTGATACTGGTCGATGAAGAAGACCGGGAAAATGAAGGCGATCTGGTGCTTGCCGCCGATTTCGTGACGCCTGAAGCAATCAATTTCATGATCACCCACGCCCGTGGCCTGGTCTGCCTGACCCTGACGGAAGAGCGTTGCGACGAGCTGAACCTGTCGATGATGACCTCGCGCAATGGCACCGCCTATGGCACCAACTTCACCGTCTCCATCGAGGCGGCCGAAGGCGTGACGACCGGCATTTCCGCCGCCGACCGCGCCAAGACCATCGAAGTGGCAGTTGCCAAGGGCACGCAGCCTAGCGATATCGTCCAGCCTGGCCATATTTTCCCGCTGAAAGCGCAAAAGGGCGGCGTGCTGATGCGCGCAGGCCATACCGAAGCCGGTTGCGACCTGACGGCCATGGCCGGCCTGACGCCCGCTTCCGTGATTTGCGAAATCATGAAGGAAGACGGCACCATGGCGCGCCTGCCAGACTTGCTGGTGTTTGCTGAACAACATGGCTTGAAGATCGGCACGATTGCCGACCTGATCCATTACCGTAGCCAGACCGAATCGCTGGTCGAACGCGTTGCCGAGCGCACTTTGCGCACGGCGCATGGCGATTTCCGTCTGATCGCCTTCCGCGACAAGCCTAGTGCTTCGGCCCATCTGGCGCTGGTGCATGGCGACTTGGCGCCTGGCCTGGAAGCGCTGGTGCGCGTGCATCAGCCAGTTTCCCTGCTGGACGTGCTGGAAAGCGAAGCGACTACCCACTCGTGGACGGTGGCCGCCTCGATGGCTGCCATCAAAAAGGCCGAACGCGGCGTGATGGTGCTGTTGAACTGCGGTGAAAGCTCTGGCGAGCTGTTTGCCCAGTTCGCCGCACTCGATACGCCGCAAGCCAAGCCGAAAGGCCGCGCGGCCAGCATGGACTTGCGCAGCTACGGTATCGGCGCGCAAATCCTGCGTGACCTGGGTGTGAGCAAGATGCAATTGCTGGCCAGCCCGCGCAAAATGCCGTCGATGGTTGGTTTTGACCTGGAAGTGACGGGTTTTCAGTGCCATCCTGGCCAGCAGTAAATAATATTGCAGTACCAGCGTCCAGGCCAAGCCGGCGCTGATCAATCAGATAAAGAGGATCATCATGACCGTAGGAACATACGAAACCAATTTTGCCGGCGAAGGTTTGCGCGTCGGTATCGTCCAGGCACGATTCAATGAGATCGTCGGTGGTGGCTTGCTGTCGGCATGCCTGGGTGAGTTGAGCAAGCTGGGCGTGGCCGATGAAGATATCCTGCACGTGACCGTGCCGGGCGCCCTGGAAATCCCACTGATTCTGCAAAAGATGGCAGAAACCGAGCAATTCGATGCCCTGATCGCACTGGGCGCCGTGATTCGCGGTGAAACCTATCACTTTGAGCTGGTATCGAATGAATCCGGCGCGGGCATCACCCGTGTCGGCCTCGATTACGGCATCCCGATCGCCAACGCCGTGTTGACGACCGAAAACGACGAGCAAGCGGAAGTGCGCATGCTGGTCAAGGGTGCCGAAGCAGCCCGCGTGGCAGTGGAAATGGCCAATCTGGCGCAAGCGCTGGAAGAGTTGCAAGACACAGACGAAGATTAATCGTGCTTGCGCCGCGGCGATGTTGTCATGACGCACCGCGGTATTCGTCACTTTTGTAGTAGATACGTATTGAAGAACAGGTAACAACATGACTGAGAAAAATTTGCTCGCCAACCCCAGCAAAAACCGCACGCCGCGTCACCGCGCACGCGAGTTTGCGCTGCAGGGACTGTACCAGTGGCTGCTGAACAATGAAGACGCGACCACGGTCGTCAATCATATCCGCGCCGCGCACGGTTTCGACAAGGCGGACGGCGATCATTTCACGGTGCTGCTGTACGGCGCCATCAAGGATTCGCTGGCGCTGCGTGCCAGCGTCGCACCATTGATCGACCGCGATATTGCTGAACTGTCGCCGATCGAACATGGCATTCTGCTGATCGGCGCTTACGAGCTGAAAAACAACGTGGAAATCCCTTACCGCGTCGTCATCAACGAAGCGGTCGAACTGGCCAAATCGTTTGGCGGTATCGACGGTCACAAATATGTGAACGGCGTACTGGACAAGCTGGCCGTGACGTTCCGCGAAGAAGAAGTCAACGCCAACAAGCGTAAATAAGTAGTAATACGCCTGTGCCGCTGATCGCACAGGCAGTAAAAAAGCCACCGGCACGCAAGTGCTCGGTGGCTTTTTTATTACATGCCCCTGTGAGGGCTTTTAAAGGGTCACAGGCCGGCGATATTGTTGCTAGGCACAACTTTGATGGTCAGCGAGCCGGTGTCCTTGGCTGGCATGATGACAGGCGCTGGCGTGCTGGAAGCCAGTACCGGGCCATTGGTCGGCACGCGCTGGCCGGCCGAGACTTGTTTCAGGCGGCGGTATTCAGCCAGTACGCGCGAGCCGTAGCCCGAATCGGTGGCGAATCCTGCGGCGCCCACATAGGTTTTCAAGCCGGCTTCCACCGAACCGCCACGTGTTACATAGTCTTTCAGGATCAGCGAGCCGACACGGATGTTGGCCACTGGATTCAAGGCAGCTTGCACGCCGCCCATGTCCTGAAATTTTTCGTGGTGAATCTTCGACATCACTTGCATCAGGCCTTGTGCGCCGACCGGGCTTTCCGCGAACGGATTCAAACCCGATTCGATGGCCATCACGGCCAGGATCAGCAGCGGGTCCAGCTTGATTTCACGCGCCGTCAAGTAAGCGGTCGAAACCAGCATATTGGTGGCGTCGTTGGCGACACGGTAACGTTTCGACAACCAGGTCGTGACCCATTGCTGTTGGCGTTGCGTGCCCAGCAAGGCTTTTTCTTCCTTGCTCAAAGGCGCTTCGTTAGCAGCGGTCTGTACGGAAGCAGGTGCTTCCATCAGTGCCGACAAGTGCGGCGCTTCAACTGCCTGTGCTTCTGCCATCGGCAACGGGAACAGGCTGTGCGTCAGTTGCTTGCCCAGGTCTGGGCGGAACATCAGCAGGGCGATCAGTGCAAGTGCGGAAATACCGAAAACTGTCAACGTATGTTGTGCCGTGGCCAATACGCCACGCGCTGAAATGGCCTTTGCGCGCGCGCGCAATTGCGCTAACGCTGGCTGGCCCGCCACGGTTGAAGCATCAGATGATGCTTCGGTGCTGCGATGAGTCATAGAGTTCCCCTGAAATGTCGCGTCAACAGGCAGTCCCTCCGCGGTCTCGCGGTACGGTACTGCCAATGCCGTGCATCAGAAATATCACCGTCTGTCGCCGCGTGTAGGGTGCGCGCGAGAGACGCCGTCATTGCTTGCCTGAGCTGACCGGTCCCTGTGGTATTGGGTCAGTTGCAATACAACTTCTTACCGGGGGTAAGGCAGACGCCTTTTGAAAACACTCCTTAAAATGTCATGTGGAGCCCCGACTCCGTGAATGAATGAGAGACGCTAAAATCAAGCCTTGGGCCGACGTCCTCTTCAAGTTGGGCGAATTGTAGAAGCCGTTTTATATCAAGTCAATACTAACTAATCGATTCTTTATTACTTTTATGTCTTACTATTTGTCTTGCATTGTGCCAAAAGCCAATAAAATCAATTACTTGGCATAGATCCTTCAGCAACGGCGTCCGACGTCAAAAAAAATTAAAAACATATGAAATATTCAGATTTGCGAGATTTTATTTCTCAGCTGCAAGAAATGGGTGAACTTAAGACCATTTCCACCCCTATTTCACCATATTTGGAGATGACGGAGGTATGCGACCGCACTTTGCGTGCGGGCGGACCAGCCTTGCTGTTCCAGAATCCGACCGGCCACAACATCCCCGTGCTCGGTAATCTGTTTGGCACGCCGCGCCGGGTCGCGCTGGGCATGGGCGCCGAAGATGTCAGCGAGTTGCGCAAGATTGGCCACGTGCTGGCGCGCCTGAAAGAGCCGGAACCGCCGAAGGATTTCAAGGACCTGCTGGGCCTGGGCTCGCTGGTCAAAGCCGTGTGGGATATGTCGCCGAAAGAGCTGCGCGGCGCCAAATGCCAGGAAATCGTATGGGAAGGCAATGACGTGGACCTGGCGCGCCTGCCTATCCAGCATTGCTGGCCGGGCGATATCGCGCCCCTGATTACCTGGGGCCTGGTGATTACCAAGGGGCCTAACAAGAAACGCCAGAACCTGGGCATTTACCGCCAGCAGGTATTGGGCCGCAACAAGGTCATCATGCGCTGGCTGGCGCACCGGGGCGGGGCGCTGGACTTCCGCGAACACGCGATCCAGAACAAGGGCAAGCCTTATCCGATCGCCGTCGCGCTGGGCGCCGATCCCGCTACTATATTAGGGGCGGTGACGCCGGTGCCGGACAGCCTGTCCGAATACCAGTTCGCCGGCTTGCTGCGCGGCAGCCGCACGGAGCTGGTGAAAGCCATCGGCAGCGAGCTGCGCGTGCCTGCATCCGCTGAAATCGTGCTCGAAGGCCATATCTATCCCGATGAAAACCATCCTAGCGGCTATGAACATGCGCTCGAAGGCCCGTACGGCGACCATACCGGCTATTACAATGAGCAGGATAGCTTCCCCGTGTTTACCATCGACCGCATCACCATGCGCCGCGATCCGATCTACCACTCTACGTATACAGGCAAACCGCCCGATGAGCCGGCCGTACTGGGCCTGGCGCTGAACGAGGTGTTCGTGCCGCTGCTGCAAAAGCAGTTCAGCGAGATCACGGATTTCTATCTGCCGCCCGAAGGCTGCAGCTACCGCATGGCCGTGGTGCAGATCAAGAAGCAGTACGCGGGCCACGCCAAGCGCGTGATGTTCGGCGTATGGAGCTTCCTGCGCCAGTTCATGTATACGAAGTTCATCGTGGTGGTCGACGAAGACGTCAATATCCGCGATTGGAAGGAAGTCATCTGGGCCATTACCACACGCGTCGACCCGATCCGCGACACCACCCTGGTTGACAACACGCCGATCGATTACCTGGACTTTGCTTCGCCGATCAGCGGCCTGGGCAGCAAGATGGGTATCGACGCCACCAATAAATGGCCAGGCGAAACCACGCGCGAGTGGGGCACGACGATCACCATGACGCCGGAAGTGAAGGCGCGGGTAGATGGTATCTGGCAAGAGCTGGGCTTGTAGTGTAGTCGTGAGCACATGCGGACTTCCCGTATTGGCTACTAGTTAAATTCCTGCCAAAATGATTCCTGACGGCAATATTTTTTGCCGTCAGGTGGATGAAAACCTTCCATCAGCAAGCAGATTGCCCATGACTGGCCCATGCGATGGGTCTGCGGGTGCTGCCTTTTCCCTATTGAGCCGGCGACTACTGCATGCCACCGGGCATGCGCTAGTGTTGACATGGCAGCGTCGCTGGAGCGGCCCTGCGGCATGTGCACGTCCTCATGATCTGTCGTTGAATGGAAGTGAACGCATGAAAAATTTGAAAATCGGTACCCGGCTTGCCGTCGGCTACGCTGTGGTCTTGTTATTGCTGGCGGCGCTGGTCGTGATCGGCCTCATGCGTTTGCAGGCAGCCAGCGATATGACCTCAAACATGGTGCATGGCACGGTCAGGAACCAGCGCCTGGTAGCGGAGTGGGCGCAACTGATACAGGTCAATATGACGCGCACCGAAGCCATGTGGAAAGCTGCCGACCCTGCCGATCAGCAAAAATTTGCGCAACAGATCGAACAAGACTTGCCGCGCCTGGCCCAGTTGCAAGAGCAGATTGGTGCTGACCTGATCAATCCAGATGCGCGGGCCGCGTATGCCGAAGTGGTCAGCCGCCGCAGCGCTTTTACGGAGGCACGTGTCGCCCTGACCAAGACCGTGCATGCGGGTGACCGCGAACTGGGACGGCAGATCTTCGATGGCAGCTTCATGCCGAGTGCGCTCGTGTATCGGGACGCCATCAAAAAGTTATCTGAAGTGCAAATTCATGCGGCCGATGAGGTTGCCGATGGCGTGCTCGCTTCGTATCAAAGCACGCGCCTCACCTTGCTGGCGCTGGGCTTGCTTGCGCTGGCCACGGGCATCGCTTTTGCCGTCTGGATCACGCGTTCGATTACCGGACCGCTGGCGCAGGCTGTCAAGGTGGCGGAAACGGTGTCGTCGGGCGACTTGAGCAGCCAGATCGCTGTCGATAGCCGCGATGAAACCGGGCAATTGATGCACGCGCTGAAAGTCATGAACGATAGCCTGGCCAATATCGTGGGCGAAGTGCGGGTGGGTACGGACAATATCGCCACGGCCTCCGGTGAAATTGCAGCTGGCAACCAGGATTTGTCTGCGCGCACGGAACAGCAAGCCAGTTCGCTGGAAGAGACGGCTTCTTCAATGGAAGAGCTGACCTCGACCGTCCGGCAAAACGTCGATAATGCGCGCAAGGCCAGGAAGCTGGCGGGCGACGCGGCCCAGATTGCCAGCCAGGGCGGTGCGATCTCGGAGCAAGTGATCATGACCATGAATTCGATCAATGATTCCTCGCGCAAGATCGTCGACATCATCGGCGTGATTGAGGGCCTGGCGTTCCAGACCAATATCCTGGCCTTGAATGCGGCGGTGGAAGCGGCGCGCGCGGGCGAACAGGGACGCGGTTTTGCCGTGGTCGCTACCGAAGTGCGCAGCCTGGCGCAACGCTCGTCGGCAGCGGCCAAGGAAATCAAGGACTTGATCGATGACTCGGTGGAGCGGGTCGATGCCGGTTCCATCCTGGTCAATAAGGCCGGTTCCACCATGCAAGACATCGTGCAGAGTATTGCTTTTGTCACCGACATCATGGGTGAAATTAACGAAGCCAGCGAAGAGCAAAGCGCTGGCATCGAACAGGTGAACCAAGCGATCCATGAGATGGATCAAGTAACCCAGCAAAATGCGGCGCTGGTGGAAGAAGCGTCGGCGGCGGCCGAGGCCATGCAAACGCAGGCGGGACAGCTGGCGCAGGTGGTCAGCGTGTTCAGGCTGGGCGGTGTGCAGGCGCGGCAGCGGATAACTCAGCCGCAGGCGGTGGTCCGCAAGCAGCCAGCGCTGGCTGCCGTGACTGGCCTGAGTGAATGGGAAACATTCTAAACCCACAGGCTGGCCTGGATCGGTTATAATTACCTCCGGCGGGCCCCTGCGCATCGTGGCATGGCTAACCTGGTCAGGTCGGGAACGAAGCAGCCACGGCTATTAACCATGAGTGCCGCAGATCAGGCTCGCCTCCTTCGGGAAATAATAAAAAAGCTGCCATTGGCAGCTTTTCTTTTTTCTACGCCGTTTTTCTACTTCCTGTTTCCTGCCTCACTCATCGCTGAGTTCCGCTTCAAACGGACGCTCGCTGAGCACCATCGCCGGATTGTCTTTCAGTAATGCCGAATCCGGTTTCAGCTTGATCTGGTTTTTCGTATCCGTATTGAATACTTGACTGCCCACCGTCAATTGCGCCGGCTTGGCAAACTTGAAGACGATGGATTTGATCGTTGGCGCGAACATGCTCAGTGCGCCAGCCATCTTCTTGATTGCCTGGTTCATCTGCTGTACGCTGCCCATCACTGGTGTGTACGTCCACTGCGTGCCTTCCGGGACGGTGGTCGTCGCTTCCAGGCCGACAGCCGATTTCTCGCCTTTGGGCAAGCTGGTCATGATCCTGGTGTCGTCGTTCATCCAGGCCGGATTGAATGGCAGCGTCATGCGGAAATCGGGCGATAGCGCCGGCAAGGCCTGGCGTTCCGTGCCTTTCACGGCCGTCAGCACCACATCCGACGGTTTATAGTTCTTGTTTTCTGGCTTGACGGTGATATAGAGCTGCAGCCTGTCGCGTTCGGCGGCTGGCAAGGCATAGAATTTATCGAGCCGTAGCTGTTCGACCAGCTTTTTATAGGGCACCCATACACGCTCGCTGGCATGCGCGGAAAGGGACAGTAATAACATAGGAAGCAGCAAGGTAGGGCGGGCAAATTTTTTCATTTTTATCAATTAAAGGAAAAGCAAAATTCTAAGTGGTGGCTATCGTTTTAGCTAATCCCTGCGCAGCTTGTTACAATTCTCCTTTTGCAATCTCCTGGTCGCCTCCTGGTTGTCTCTTTTTTTGTACCTGGCCTTGTTCTCACGGGCTGGTGCAACCGAGGCCCTTTGCACCTGTTATCTACGGTAAAATCTCAGCATGTCCTATCAAGTCCTCGCCCGTAAATACCGCCCCAAGAATTTCGAGACGCTCGTCGGCCAGGAGCACGTCGTGCGCGCGCTCACGCATGCGCTGCATAGCGGCCGCCTGCATCACGCCTATCTGTTCACGGGGACGCGCGGCGTCGGCAAGACGACCTTGTCGCGGATCCTGGCCAAATCGCTCAATTGCATCGGCCCTGACGGCACGGGTGGCATCACGGCCCAGCCTTGCGGCGTGTGCGAAGCGTGCACGGCCATTGATGCGGGACGTTTTGTCGACTATATCGAGATGGATGCGGCGTCCAACCGCGGCGTCGATGAAATGGCGCAGTTGCTGGAACAGGCCGTGTATGCACCGAGCAATGCGCGCTTCAAGGTCTATATGATCGACGAGGTGCACATGCTGACCAACCACGCCTTCAATTCCATGCTGAAGACGCTGGAAGAGCCGCCCGAGCACGTGAAGTTCATCCTGGCGACCACCGACCCGCAAAAGATTCCCGTCACCGTGCTGTCGCGCTGCCTGCAGTTCAACCTCAAGCAGATGCCGCCCGGCCATATCATCAGCCATCTGGATAATATCCTGGGGCAAGAAGGTATCAGCTTTGAACAGCCGGCCTTGCGCCTGCTGGCTCAGGGCGCCCACGGTTCCATGCGCGATGCGCTGTCCTTGACTGACCAGGCGATAGCCTATGCAGCCGGCGAAGTGACCCTGGACGCGGTGCAAGGCATGCTCGGTGCACTCGATCAATCGTATCTGGTGCGCTTGCTCGATGCGCTGGCGAAACAGGATGGCGCCGACTTGCTGGCCGTGGCCGATGAAATGGCCTCGCGCAGCCTGTCGTATAACGGCGCCCTGCAAGACCTGGGCACCTTGCTGCACCGCATTGCGCTGGCGCAAACCGTACCCGCCGCCGTGCCGCAGGATTTACCGGAATACGCCGACATCGTGCGCCTGGCCGCTGCCTTCGATGCAGAAGAAGTGCAACTGTTTTACCAGATCGCCGTGCATGGCCGCAATGAACTGGGCCTGGCGCCCGATGAATATGCAGGTTTTTCCATGACCTTGCTGCGCATGCTGGCCTTTCGGCCCGGCATAGGTGGCGCCGAAGGTGTGCCGGCTGCTGCGCCCGCTGCAGCACCGGTCAACCGTCCTGCCGCCGTGGCCGCCGCGCGTGCCGCCGCCAGTGCGCCGCCGCCAGCGCGCGCCGCCGTGAATCAAGTCGCCAGCCATGCGGCCGTGATTCCGCAGCCGGTGGTGGCTGCCGCCGCTGCCAGCGTGGTCCGCGCCGAGGCGCCGCCGCCAGCGGCCGCGCCAGCACCAGCCGCCCCGGCCGCCGCCGCCGCACCGGTCAGTTCCGCCCGCGCCGCCATCAATGCGGCGCTGGAAGCGGCCCGCGCCGCCTCGAAAGGGCGCCCTGGCAGTACGCCATCGGCACCATCGGCCGCGCCGAAACCGGCTGCGCCCGAGCCGGTGGCACCAGCAGCGACGCTTGCTGCCACTCCAGCCGCGCCACCGCCGGTAGCGCCGCCACCGGTTGCCGCCAAAGCGCCGGCACCGTGGGATGATGCACCGCTGGAAGCGCCAGCAGCGGCTGCGACACCTGCACCACCTGCGCCGCAGCGCCAGGCGCCGCCGCCAAAGCAAGCTGAAGCGGACGATGATTTGCCGCCCTGGGTCACCGAATTTTCCGACGATAGCGCATCAAGCGCCGTGCAAAGCCATGCACCGCAACAACATGCACCGGCCGAGCAGCCTGCCGTGGTGATGCCGCAGCGCGCCGCCAAGCAGGCTGCGCCAAGTGCACCGTATGTGATCACCCCCGTGCCTGGCCTGGAGTGGGATGGCAACTGGCCCGCAGTGGCCGCCGTGCTGCCCTTGCGCGGGGTGGCCCAGCAACTGGCGGTGCAAGCCGAGCTGATCGAATGCCTGCACGATGGACACAGCACTACTTTCCGTTTGCGCGTGCCGATCGATACCTGGCGCAGTCCGGCCAACGTGGAAAAACTGGCGGCGGCGCTGTCCGAGCGCTTCGGGCGCAAGGTCAGTGTCGATACGGAACTGGGCGCCGTCTGGTACACGGCCAGCGCCGAAGCGCAGGCCCACCGCGAAGCTTGCCAGTTGCAAGCCGAGGAAACCATCGCAACCGATCCCTTTGTGCTCGATATGAAGCGGGCATTCGACGCCTTCGTGGTGCCGGGGACGATTACGCCAGCGCCGGCGGGCTCTGCCGGGCCGACGCTGCATTAATTAAATTATTGATTAATTATTTTTTTGAACTGACATGGAGTAATTCTTATGATGAAAAATCAACTGGCTGGCTTGATGAAGCAGGCGCAAGCAATGCAAGACAATATGAAAAAAGCCCAGGACCAACTGGCGCTGGTGGAAGTGGAAGGCCAGTCCGGCGCCGGCCTGGTGAAAATCGTCATGACTTGCAAGAACGATGTGAAACGCGTTTCCATCGATCCATCCTTGCTGGCCGATGACAAGGATATGCTGGAAGATCTGGTCGCCGCCGCTTTCAACGACGCCGTGCGCAAGGCGGAAGCCACCTCTGCCGAAAAAATGGCAGGCTTGACCGGTGGCATGAATTTGCCAGCCGGCTTCAAAATGCCATTCTGATGTTGAACCGCATGCGCCCGTTCAGCGCGACTGGAGCCGCTTGATCCATGTCCAAGTCGCTTGAATTCCTGACCGAGGCGCTGCGGCGCCTGCCCGGCGTCGGCCCCAAGTCGGCGCAGCGCATGGCTTTTCATTTGTTGCAGCATGATCGGGAAGGCGCGGCGATGCTGTCGCGCGCCCTGTTTCAGGCCGTCGATGCCGTGCATCACTGCGGCCTGTGCAATACCTTTACTGAACACGAAGTGTGCGAGACCTGTCTCGACGAAGAGCGCGACAAGCGCTTGCTATGCGTGGTGGAAACTCCGGCCGACCAGCTGATGATCGAACAGACCCTGACCTACAAGGGCCTGTATTTCGTGCTGATGGGGCGCTTGTCGCCGCTGGACGGCATCGGTCCGAAAGATATCCACCTCGAAAAATTACTGAACCGCGCCAACGATGGTCTGGTCAGTGAAGTGGTGCTGGCCACCAACTTCACCAACGAAGGTGAAGCGACCGCCCATTACATCAGCGAAATGCTCAAGGCGCGCGGCTTGCGCGTCAGCCGGCTGGCGCGCGGTGTGCCGGTAGGTGGCGAACTGGAATACGTGGACGCGGGCACGATTGCCCGCGCCATGCTCGACCGCAGGGCAACATGACTACGAAGAGTACGTCCGGGAAGGAGTCCGCCCCGGCTGGCCCGCTCGCGGGTATCAAAGTGCTGGAGCTGGGCACCCTGATCGCGGGACCGTTCTGCGCTCGCATGCTGGCTGAATTCGGCGCCGACGTGATCAAGATCGAGTCGCCTGATGGCGGCGACCCTATCCGTACCTGGCGCGTGCTGAAAGATGGCACCTCGCTGTGGTGGTCGGTGCAGGCGCGCAACAAAAAAAGTGTCACCCTGAACCTGAAGTCCGAGCAGGGCAGGGCGATTGCGCGCCAGCTGGCGCTGGAAGCGGACATTATCATCGAGAATTACCGCCCCGGCGTACTGGAAAAGTGGGATCTCGGCTACGAACAGCTGAAGCAGATCAAACCTTCGCTGATCATGGTGCGCCTGTCCGGCTTTGGCCAGACGGGCCCGATGAAAGATTTGCCGGGCTTCGGCGCCATCGGCGAGTCGATGGGCGGCTTGCGTTATGTGTCCGGCTTTGCCGACCGGCCACCGGTGCGCGTGGGCGTCTCGATAGGCGATTCGGTGGCGGCCCTGCATGGCGTGATCGGCGCCATGATGGCCTTGCGCCACCGCGACGTGACAGGCGGGCGCGACAGCGGGGAAGGGCAGATGGTCGACGTGGCCCTGTATGAATCCGTGTTTAATTTGATGGAGTCGCTGGTGCCGGAATTCGACCAGGCGGGCGTGGTGCGCGAGCGCACGGGCGGCTCCCTGCCCGGCATCGTGCCCTCGAATACCTATACCACCGGCGATGGCGAAAATATCGTGATTGCCGGCAATGGCGACGCCATCTTCAAGCGGCTGATGCTGGCCATGGGCCGCATCGACATGGCAGGGGACCCGCAACTGGCCCGCAACGATGGCCGGGTGGTTCGCACGCAAGAAATCGATGACGCCATCGGCGCCTGGTGCGCCACGCACACTATCGATAGTGCGCTGGCCGTGCTGAAGGCGGCTGACGTTCCAGCCGGTAAAATTTACTCGGTGCGCGACATGATGAGCGACCCGCAGTTTCTCGCCAGGGACATGTTTGAACAGCACCATTTTGCCGATGGCACGCCCGTGAAATTGCCGGCCATCAGCCCGAAACTGTCGGCCACGCCGGGCAAGACCCAGTGGCTGGGGCCGGAACTGGGCCAGCATAATGAGGAAGTACTGGTCTCGCTGGGCTTTGATGCGGCGGCAATCGCGCAGCTCAAGATAGACGGGGTAGTCTAGCCTGTCAGCCAAGCCCCGGCCGCCGCCGCAGTACCGGCGCCGGAATGGCCTGTGCCTGCCGCGCCAGCATCGCCGTAATCGCATCATGCGATGAGGGGCGGCCCAGGAAATATCCCTGTGCCATGTCGCAGCCATATTCTTCCAGCATCAGCAGCTGCTCTGCCGTTTCCACGCCTTCTGCTACCACCACCATCTTCAAGCCATGCGCCATGGCGATGATGGCGCGCGTGATGGCGGCGTTTTCTGCATCTTGCGGCAAGCCGGCGATAAAACTGCGGTCGATTTTTAAGGCACGCACATCAAAACGTTTTAAATAGTTCATCGATGAGTATCCCGTGCCGAAATCGTCGATGGACAGGTAGACGCCGATGCTGCGCAATTGCTCCAGGGTCACCATGGTGGCGCGCGCATCGTCCATCAAGGTGCCTTCTGTCAATTCCAGTTCCAGCAGGCGCGCGTCCAGGCCCGTATCGGCCAGCACCGACAGCACGATCTGCGTCAGGTTTTCATCCTTGAATTGCTTGGCCGACAGATTGACGGCCATGCGGATGGCGCGTCCGCCTTCGCTTTGCCAGGCCTTGGCCTGGTTGCAGGCCGTGCGCAGCACCCATTCGCCGATGGGCACGATCAGGCCCGTTTCCTCGGCCAGCGGAATGAATTCAGTGGGGGAAATAATGCCCCGCTCCGGATGGCGCCAGCGCACCAGCGCTTCCACGCCCACGATCTGCGTGCTGGGCACGTCGATTTGCGGCTGGTACAGCAAATACAGTTCATTGTTTTGCAAGGCCTTGCGCAAACCCACTTCCATCTTGACGTGGCTCATGATTTCCATCGTCAACGATGAGCTGTACAGCTTGGCGTTATTCTTGCCGCAGTTCTTGGCGTGGTACATGGCCGTGTCCGCGTATTTCAGCAGCGAGTTGCAGTCCTCGCCATCTTCCGGGTACAGCGAAATGCCGATGCTGGCGGTGACGAAAATCTCGTGCGACTCGATCATGAACGGGCGGCGCATGGCTTCCTTGACCCGGTGCGCCACATTGAGCGCGTCTTCCACCCGTTCCAGGTCAGGGATCAAGATGGTGAATTCATCGCCGCCCAGGCGCGCCAGGTTGCTGGCCGTCTGGGTGGTGCCGAGCGCATGCTCGGCGCGCAGCACCACGTCGCTCGGGCGCACGGTATCGCGCAGCCGCTCCGACACCATTTTCAGCAAATGGTCGCCCACGTCATGGCCCAGGGTATCGTTGACGCGCTTGAAGGCGTCAAGGTCCATGAACAGCACGGCAAATTTCTTGCCGTGTTCGCGCGAGTGGGCCAGTTCGCGTTCCAGCGTTTCCAGGAATGCCTGGCGGTTCGGGATGCCCGTCAGGCTGTCGCAATAGGCCAGGCGGCGTATCTGTTCCTCGGTGCGTTTGCGTTCGCTGATATCGCGCACCAGGCCCAGCACTTCATCGGGACCCGTGCTGACCAGGCGCGCCTCGAAGTGGCGCGTGGTGTCTTCGTGGGTGAGCGTGTAGTCGATCGAGGCGATGTGCTGCGTGGATAGCACGGCGCGCATCTGCTCGAGCAGGCGTGCAGCGATGTCGGGCGGCAGCACTTCGCTGATATGCGAGCCTACGCAATTGTCGATCGAAAAGTCGGCGCTGGCGTCAGGCCCCTGTTCGTAGTCGAGATAAAAGCCGTCGCGGTTCAGGCGGAAAAAGGTGTCGGGAATGGCCGCCAGCACGGCGCGGTTGTGCGCGTCGGCAATGCGCAGGCGGGCGATGGCGTCGCTGGCGCGCAGCACGTACAGTACGCGGTGGCCCAGTATCGGCCAGTTGATCGGCTTGGAAATGAAATCGGTGGCGCCCACTTCGTAGGCGCGCGTGACGGATGCCAGTTCATCGCCCCCGGTAACCATGATAATGGGCACGCTGCCACTGGCATGCGATTCCTGGCGGCGGATTTCACGGCACACGGCAAAGCCGTCCAGGGCCGGCATGTCGACGTCGAGCATGACCAGGTCCGGCCCGCTGTGCTTGTAGCAAGCCAGCGCCTGCACGCCATCTTCCGCTTCGATCACGTCCAGGCCCACCTGCGTCAGCATTTGCCGCATCAGCAGCCGCATCACGGGATCGTCGTCGGCCACCAGCACCAGGCCGCGCTTGGAAGAGGAGGGCGCTGTCATGTCAGTGTTCCTTTACCAGTATGGCGCTCAGCGATTCGCACACCGCAAGGAATTCCTGTTCCATGTCTTGCAGCATGCCGGCCGCGCCTTGCGTGCTGCCGGCGCGGCCCAGTTTTTCCATCTCCTTGCATAGTTGCGCCAACGCATCGGCCCCCACATTGGCGCTGCTCGATTTCAGGCTGTGCGCGGCCTTGCGGATGGCTTCTGGATTGGGCGCGGCGATGGCGGCGCGCATGGTTTGCAACTGGCGTGGCGTATCGCCCTCGAAGGCCAGGATCACGCGCTCGAGCAGCGCGTCGCCATCGGTGCTCGACAGTGCGCGGATATTGTCCAGCGCGAGCCGGTTCAGTTGGGCCGCTGCCACGGTGGTTACGGTTGGTACGCTGGGCGCCGGCAGGTGTTCCGCCGTTTCCGAGTGGTGCACGGTGGCTGCGCGCGGCAGGGTGATCCAGCGGGAAATCGTATGGCCCAGTTCCTGCTGCGTGAACGGTTTGCTCAGGTAGTCATCCATGCCGGCCGCCAGGCACGATTCGCGGTCGCCCTGCAAGGCGTTGGCTGTAATGGCGACGATGGGCAGCACGCGTGCATGGCCGCATTGCTGCTCGTGGCGGCGGATTTCCGTGGTAGCGGCGAAGCCATCCATCACGGGCATCTGGCAATCCATCAGCACCAGGTCGAAATCCTCGGCCTGGGCCGCGTGCAGCGCTTCCTCGCCATTGTGGGCGCAGACCACGTCCAGGCCCAGGCTGTCGAGCATGGCGCGCGCCACTTCCACGTTGACGGGATTGTCTTCAGCCAGCAGCACGCGGCGTCGCTGGCGCCTGGCCACCTGGCGCGGCGCATGTGGCAAGTGCGATGGATGGGGGCGCAAGGTTTCGCTGGCGCGCTGCGGCGTGACGATGCAATCGAACAGATCGCAATCGCGGGCAGGCTTGATCAGCTGGTAGGCTACGCCCGCTTCACGCCGCTGCACCGGATCGGCCGCAGCCTGCTCGGTGCTCAGCAATAGCAGCTTGAGGTCGGCCAGCAGCGGATCGCTCTTGATGGTGGCGGACAAAGCCAGGCCGCTGGTGCGCGGCAAGTCCATGTCGAGCAGGGCCACCGAATACGGCGCGCCAGCCAGCGCGGCGGCGCGCAGCTTGCCCAGGCAGTCGCTGGCCGAGACGGCACTGTCGCTGACGATGTGCCAGCTGGCCAGCTGCCGCTCCAGTTCGGCGCGGGTGGCGGGTGTATGGTCGACAATCAAGGCGCGTAGCCCTCGCGTGGTTTTCAGATTGAAAGACGGGTCGTCGCTGTCGACTCTCCGCTTATCGAAATTTACTGTGAACCAGAAGATGGAGCCTTGCGTTAAAGCATTGTCAACGCCGATTTTCCCACCCATCAGTTCGACCAGCTGCTTGGAAATCGTCAAGCCCAGGCCGGTGCCGCCGTGCTTGCGCGTGGTCGAACCGTCTGCCTGCGAAAACGACTCGAAGATGCGCGTCTGCGCGTCGCTGGACACGCCGATGCCCGTATCCTGCACTTCGAAGCGCAAGCCCACGCTGGGGCCGTCTTCGCGGCACACGGTCACCTTCACCGTTACCTTGCCCGTTTCCGTGAACTTGATGGCGTTGCCCAGCAGATTGACGATGATCTGGCGCAAGCGGTTCGGGTCGCCGCAGATGGCGATCGGAATATCGTTGGCGATATCGAATTCCAGGCAGATATCTTTCGCCTCGGCCTGTGGCGCAAACACGTGTTCTATGTCGTCGAGCAATTCGCGGAAATTGAAGCGGATGTATTCGACGCTGAGCTTACCCGCCTCGATCTTGGAAAAATCGAGGATATCGTTGATGATCACCAGCAAATTCTGTCCCGAACGCTGCACCATGCTGGTGTAATGGCGCTGCTGCGGCGTCAGATTGCTGGCCAGCAGCAATTCAGTCATGCCCAGCACGCCATTCATGGGCGTGCGGATTTCATGGCTCATGGTGGCGAGAAAGGCGCTTTTCGCCTGGCTGGCCGCCTCGGCCGCATCCTTGGCCTTTTCCAGCTGTTCCGTCCGTACACTCACTTGCCGTTCCAGCTGGTCGCGGTAATTGGCCAGGGTCGCGTCACGGCCATCGATCTGCGCCAGCATGTCATTGAAACTGTCGATCAGCACGCCGAGCTCGTCGCTGCGATGGTGGGTGATGCGGTGGCTGTAGGTCTGGCTGCTGGAGACTTTTTTGGCGGTATTGATCAGCTTGGTAATCGGTTCCGCAATCACGCCCTTGAAACGCCCGGCCAGGAACACGGCCACCAGAAAGGACAGCAGGGTGGCGCCGCTGATGGAGCCCAGGTGGCGCGCGATATCGCGCCACATGTGGTTCAGGTCCGCCTCGATCATCACGGCGCCGATGATGGTGGGGCCGTCGAACACAGGGAGATACAGGCGCATCGATGGCGTCAGGGCGCCGCCCGCCCCCTGCGTGACCGGTTCTTGCGCCATGTCGGCCAGCAAGGCCGGATCCATGTCTTCCGGCGTCGGACGTTCCGGCGGCTGGGTGGCGGAGCGGTACAGGGCGAACAGGCGTCCGCCGCGGTCGAACAGCGCCGCCTGGGCGACTTCTTCGCGCACCTGCAGGGCAGCGAGCACCTGTTCGGCCTGGGCAGGCTTGCCAGCCTGCATGGGCGCCACGCTGGCCGCCGAGATCACGCCAGCGAGCGCCAGCAATTGGCGGCTTTCGTCATTCTTATGGGTGATCACCGAAGTGGCGACAAAGGCCACGAACACCAGCAACAAGGCGCAGCCTGAAGACAGCACCGAAATCATGGTCAGTTTCTGGCTGATGCTGGAGCGGTGGAAATTGAACATGGATCTGGCGATGCTCCGGTTAGACGGATTGCTGTTTTTTAATTAATTCCTATTGGAAAAATATAAGCGTGAAGAAACACCATGATGTTGATATGGGTCTAAGGCAGGAAAGGGGAGGGGAACTAAATGGGGGCTGACCCGGCGGGTCAGACCCCAGTTTTTAGCGGCGTGTCTTAGCAACAGCCGCCGCGCTTGCCGGCGCCGCCGTAGCGGGCTTCCTGGCGTTCGCGGAAAAACTCTTCATACGTCATCATCGGCTCGCCGGGGTGCGTCACTTCCCGGTGGGCCACGTAGGTGTCGTACTCGGGCAGGCCGCACATCAGCCGCATGCTTTGCCCGAGATAACGTCCTGCCTTGACGATTTCGTCAAACATTATTGCACCACTGGCATGGCCTGGAACGGCGATTCTTGCGTGCTCGGCTGGTTGTCGGCGCGCGCCTTGAGGATGGTGCGGATGCCAAACACCAGCACGCTGACGACCACGATCACGAAGAAGGCGGCCAGGCCGGCGTCCAGGTAATCGTTGAAGATGATTTGCTGCATCTGCGCCACCGACTTGGCGGGCGCCAGCAAAGTGCCTTCATTGAGCGCCGCCGAATATTTCTGGGCATGCGCCAGGAAGCCCACGCGCGGGTTGGCGTCGAAAATCTTTTGCCAGCCCGCCGTCAGGGTGCACAGCAGCAGCCAGATGGTCGGCACGATGGTGACCCAGGCGTACTGGCCACGTTTCATCTTGAACAGCACGCAGGTGCCGAGGATCAGCGCGATGGCGGCCAGCATCTGGTTGGCGATACCGAACAGCGGCCACAGGGTATTGATGCCGCCCAATGGATCGACCACGCCCTGGTACAGGAAATAGCCCCAGGCCGCCACGCACAAGCCCGTCGCCAGCAAGTTGGCATACACGTTTTCCGTCTGTTTCAATTTCGGGACGAAGCTGCCCAGCAAGTCTTGCAGCATGAAGCGGCCGGCACGCGTGCCGGCATCGACCGCCGTCAGGATGAACAGCGCTTCGAACAGGATGGCGAAGTGGTACCAGAAGGCCATCATGGCCTTGCCGCCCATCACGCCCGACAGGATGTGGGCCATGCCCACGGCCAGGGTCGGTGCACCGCCGGCGCGCGAAATGATACTGTGTTCGCCCACGTCCTTGGCCGTTTGCGTCAGCATTTCTGGCGTGACATAAAAGCCCCATTGCGAAATCACATGGGCGGCCGAGTCGGCCGTGCTGCCGATCAGGGCGGCCGGGCTGTTCATGGCGAAATAGATGCCAGGCTCGATGGTCGAGGCGGCCACCAGGGCCATGATGGCGACGAACGATTCCATCAGCATCGCGCCATAGCCGATGAAGCGGGCGTGGCTTTCGTTTTCGATCATCTTCGGCGTGGTGCCCGAGGCAATCAGCGCGTGGAAACCGGACACGGCGCCGCAGGCAATCGTAATGAACAGGAAGGGGAACAGATTGCCCGACCAGACGGGGCCGGAGCCATCGATGAACTTGGTCATGGCCGGCATTTTCAGGTAAGGCGCGACGACGATGATGCCGATGGCCAGGCCCAGGATGGTGCCGATCTTCAGGAAAGTGGACAGGTAGTCGCGCGGCGCCAGCAGCAGCCACACGGGCAGTACGGAAGCGATGAAGCCGTAGCCGATCAGCATCCAGGTCAGTTCGGTGCCGGTAAAGGTGAACATCGGGCCCAGCACAGCGGATTCCTGCACGTATTGGCCGCCGATAATGGCCAGCATCAGCAGCACGAAGCCGATGATGGAAATTTCACCGATGCGGCCCACGCGGATATAGCGCGAGTACACGCCCATGAACAGCGCGATAGGAATCGTCGCCATCACGGTGAAGCTGCCCCATGGCGAGCCGGTCAGCGCCTTGACGACGATCAGGGCCAGTACGGCCAGGATGATGACCATGATCATGAAGCAGCCCAAGAGGGCGATCATGCCGGGAATCTCGCCCAGTTCAGCCTTGATCAGGTCGCCCAGCGAGCGGCCGTCGCGGCGCATGGAAATGAATAGCACGATAAAATCCTGCACGGCGCCGGCAAATACCACGCCGGCCAAAATCCACAGCATGCCGGGCAGATAGCCCATCTGTGCAGCCAGCACCGGGCCGACCAGCGGGCCGGCGCCGGCAATCGCGGCGAAATGGTGGCCGAACAGCACATATTTATTGGTCGGCACGTGATCGAGGCCGTCGTTGTGCTTGTAGGCCGGTGTCATGCGGTTGGGATTGAGGCTCAGCACCTTGTCGGCGATGAACAGGCTGTAGAAGCGGTAGGCGATCAGGTAGACGCAGACGGCGGCGATGACGATCCAGATGGCGCTGATCGGTTCGCCGCGCTGCAGGGCGACCACGCCCAGTGAGCCGGCGCCGGCCAGCGCAAGCGCTGCCCAACCGAGCTGTTTCAATATGCGGTTCATGCTTCCTCCAAAGATTTGACGGGTACTGCGTCGCGATTCCGGGTACTGTTATTGATCTTGCCCAGGATGTTGCCAACGTGTGCCATGGCGTGCGCGCAGCTTATGGTGAGTATTCACGAACCGTATAATGATCACAAGCGCATCACTACGCAGTAACGCTAAGTATTACTACGCAGATCATTTATTACACCGCCACGTAAAATGGCGGCTACAGCAGACCTTCCGCCCCTTCTTGCATTCTTTCGCGATCGCAGCGCAGCCATGAAACTCAGACAGAAAGTCATCTTCCTGGCTATTACGCCGCTGATACTGGCCATGTGCGCGATCGCCTATGCCGTGCGGCACCAGGCCATCACCCTGGCGGAACAACAGCGCGCCACTATCGGGCAGGCGTATTTGGCCAGCAAGGAAGCTGAGCTCAAGCACTATGTGACCCTGGCCAGCCATTCCATCGCCTATCTCTACCAGTCGGGCCGCAAGGATGCCGCCGCGAAAGAAGAGGCCAAGCGCATACTGGGTGCACTCAGTTATGGCGACGACGGTTATTTCTTTATCTATGATTTGCAGGGTAATTCCCTGATGCATCCGCGCCAGCCCGAACTGGTGGGGCAAAACCTGTGGGACTTGCGCGATGCGAATGGCAACCTGACCATCCAGCGCTTGATGCAGCGGGCCAAAAATGGCGGCGGCTTCGAGCGCTATAACTGGATCAAGCCATCGACCAATAAATCGGCGCCCAAGCTCGGGTATGTGATCCTGATGCCGGAATGGGGCTGGATGATGGGCACCGGCATTTATATGGACGATGTGGACCAGGCGCTGGACAAGGTCGACGCCCAGCAGTCAGGCAATATCCGCTCGACCATGCTGTGGATCGCCGCCATCGCCATCCTCGGCTCCCTGCTGGTGGCCGGTTCCGGACTGGTGCTCAATATCAGCGAATTGCGGGTGGCCGATGCCAAGCTGAAAGTGCTGGCCCAGCGCGTGGTCGAGTCGCAGGAAGAGGAGCGGGCGCGGTTGTCGCGCGACTTGCATGACGGCATCAGCCAGTGGCTGGTATCGATCAAGCTGCAGATCGAGGCGGGCATCGCGCGTTTATGCGGCAATGCCGAACAGCAAGCCAAGGCGCCCGCCACCTTCGAGCGGGCTGCCGAGCAATTGAACAAGGTACTGGGCGAAGTGCGGCGTATCTCCCACAATCTGCGCCCGGCCATCCTCGACGACCTGGGCCTGGCCGCCGCGCTCGACCATCTGGTGCAGGAATTCAATGACAGCAGTAGCGCCCAAGCCAGCTTTGCAGCCAGCCCGCCCAACGCCGGCGAAGGCTTGCCCGACATGGTCAATACCGTGCTGTTCCGTATCGCCCAGGAAGCGCTGACCAATAGCGAGCGCCACGCCAGCGCCAGCCGCATCGAAGTCAGCCTGCATGGCAGCGAGGGCGTCTCGGGTGCGGTGGAGCTGCGCATCGCCGATAATGGTGGCGGCTTCGATTTCGACGGCATCGCTCTGCATCCGCAGCGCGGCATCGGCTTGCGCAACATGACGGAACGCATGGAAGCCATCGGCGGCAGCCTGCATATCGCTTCCACGCCGGCTGGCACTGTGGTGCTGGCGCGGCTGGATCTTCAACAATAAAAACAAATACTAAAGAAAAATCATGACTGAAAGCATACGCATATTGCTGGTGGACGATCATCCGCTGGTGCGCGACGGCTTGCGCGCGCGGTTAGAAGCGGTGCCCCATTTCGACGTGGTGGCCGAGGCGGGCGGGGCCGACGAAGCACTGGCGCAGGCGCGCACGCACGCCATCGACCTGGTGCTGATGGATATTAATATGCGCGGCACGAATGGCATCGAAGCGACAGCGCTGTTCAAGCAGGCTTTCCCGCAGATTGCGGTGCTGATTTTGTCCATGCACGACAAGCTGGAATATGTCTCGCAAGCATTGCAGGCAGGCGCGCGCGGTTATGTGCTCAAGGATGCGCCGGGGAAAGATATTGTGTTCGCCATCGAAACCGTGATGTCGGGCGGCATCTATTACAGTGCGGGGCTGGCGCGGCAATTGTCGCGGCCGCAAGTGCACGATTCCTTCCTGACCACGCGCGAGCAGCAAGTGTTGCAGCATATCGCGGCCGGCCAGTCTAACAAGCAGATCGCCCGCGTGCTGGACCTGAGCGTGCGCACGGTGGAAACGCACCGCCTCAACATCAAGCGCAAGCTGGGCATCGAAGGCCAGGCGGAGCTGATCAAATATGCGGTGGAACACGCGCAATTTGATGGTGGCGTAGCTTAAGTGCCAGGGTAACA
Source organism: Janthinobacterium silvisoli (assembly GCF_014200725.1). Taxonomy (GTDB): domain Bacteria; phylum Pseudomonadota; class Gammaproteobacteria; order Burkholderiales; family Burkholderiaceae_D; genus Janthinobacterium. The sequence goes on along the minus strand of NZ_JACHCL010000002.1, from coordinate 1,257,848 downwards.
GTGTTTTATTGTGCAAATGCATGGATTTGGGAAATGTTTTTTTTGAACATTTGTTGCCAATATTAAACTGTCTATGGGGTGAGATTCGGATAGAATGATTCTCGCTGTCGAAATTGCATGCTTGCCTGGCGCAGGCGTGTGAACGATGGCCAGTTTATTGACCATTGCGCCTTACCCACACTGAGATATCGATGTCAGCGTCTGAATCAAACCTGTTTCCTTTGGTGGGATTACAAGCAGTTGCTAATGCGCATAATGAATGGGTGGCAGTCACCCTGCATGTGCCGCAACATGCCACCGGCCCGCTGACGGCCGCTTTCGGCGCTGCCGATGTGTTTGCCTTGCTGGCGCCCCTCGATTGCATCATTCCGCTGGCCGACCCCCACAGCGTCGACGAGGCACTGCTGGCGCAGCTGACGCCGCAACGCACCATCTTCCGCCTGCCGGCCGCCCTGGCTGCCGACAAGCCGATCCAGAAAAAATGCCTGCAATGGCGCGATGCCGGCTACCGCATCCTGCTCGATGGCCCGGATGCCGGCCCCGTCATGGCCGCCCACGTCGATGCGCGCGCGCTGAGCGTGGATGCATCCAGCGAACTGCCGGGCCTGCACCAGCTGCTGCCGCTGCCGGGCCCGCACCTGGCGTATAACATCGATGACGAGGAGCAACTGGCTGCCGTTTCGGCGCTGGGCGTGAGCTGGTTTGCCGGAGGGTACGCGCTGCGCAGCGCCCGCCAGCAAAACGATGCCGACGAAGGCACCTCGCGCCGCCGGCTGCTGGCGCTGCTGGGCTTGCTGGCCCGCGATGCCGACGTGCATGAACTGGAAGTGCCGCTGAAACAGGACCCGGCGCTCAGCTACCATTTGCTGAAACTGGTCAATTCGGCGGCCTTCGGCTACACGGCGCCGATCAGCAGTTTTCACCAGGCGATCACCTTGCTGGGCCGGCGCCAGCTGCAGCGCTGGCTGCAATTGCTGCTGTATGCGCGCCAGCAAGACGATGGCAAGATCCATGCGCTGCTGCCGCTGGCAGCCGTGCGCGCGGCGCACATGGAAGCGCTGTGCGCCTTGCGCGGCGGCGACCGCGACCAGCAAGACCTGGCCTTCATGGCCGGTGTATTTTCCCTGCTGGACGTGCTGCTGGGCATGTCCATGGCGGAAATCGTTGCAACCTTGAATCTCGACCATGGCGTGAATGACGCCCTGCTGGCCCGCAGCGGCGAACTGGGCGCCTTGCTGGCGCTGGTGGAAAGCGGCACCCATCCGCCCGCCGCCCTGCTGGCCAGCACCGGCATCGATGGCGAAACCTATTGGCGCAGCCTGCTACAGGCTTACCAGTGGGCCATCCAGCTGAGCCGGAACCTGTAGCATGATCTTGCTACCGGTGTCCGATACCCTCAATGAAAGCGCCGCCCTGTGCGACGCCGTCGTGCGTTTGCGTGGCGCAGCACTGGTAGCCGAACTGGGCCGCATCGCCAGCGCCGTGATGGCCAGCCCGCATGGCCAGTTCCTGCCTGCACCGCCGCCATCCAGCGGCGAGCTTAGCCAAGCACTGCCGATCTTGCCCGGTGATACCCCGGGAATGCTGCAGGAAATCAATTTCGATGGCCAGTGCTTCGGCTACTTTGCCGTGTCGGGCCGCGATCAATACGGCGAGCAGGACCGCCGCCAGCTGGCCAGCCTGGCCTCGCTGACGGCCGGCGTGTTGCAGGTGCACTCGCTGGCGCAGCGCTCCACGCATGCCTACGCGCAAGTCGAAGCTTTGCTGGCGCAGCAGACGCAAATCCTCGACCAGTTGCATGAATCGGTGCTGACGACCGATCTGACAGGCTACATCACCAGCTGGAACAAGGGCGCCGAACGCCTGTTTGGCTATTCTTCGGTGGAAGCGGTGGGCCGCAACATCCTGTTTTTATATGACGAGGAAGAAACCGGTTTCCGCGACGCCTTTCTGGAGCAGGGCGGGCGCTTGATGGAAGTGCGCCGCCGTAAAAAATCCGGCGAAGTCTTCTGGGCCAGCCTGTCGCTGTCGCCGCTGCGCGACATGGATGAAAAACCCGTCGGCCTGATCGCCTACCTGACCGATATCACGGAACGCAAGCTGGCCGAAGAGCGCTTGCACCACCTGGCGTATTACGACCCGCTGACCAGCCTGCCAAACCGCACCCTGCTGACCAAGCTGGTGGACCAGGCGCTCTCCGTAGCGCAGCGCAGCAAGATGCTCGGCTGCGTGCTGTTCATCGACCTCAACCGTTTCAAGCTGATCAACGACACCCTGGGCCGGCGCATCGGCGACGAATTGCTGCGCCAGGTTGCCCAGCGCTTCCGCCGCGTCTTGCGCGACCAGGACCTGGTGGCCCGCCTGGGCGGTGACGAATTCGCCGTCGGCCTGTTCGACATCGGCCAGCATTATGAAGCCAGCACCGTGTCGCAAAAGCTGCTCGCTTCCCTGGTGCAACCGTTCCTGATCGAAGGCCACGACTTGCGCGTGGGCGCCAGCATCGGCATCAGCGTCTATCCGCAAGACGGCCACGACGCCGAAACCCTGCTGCGCCTGGCCGACATCGCCATGTACCGGGCCAAGCAGGACAGCAGCAGCGAAACGGAAAGCGTGGCTTTCTACAGCCAGGACATGAACCTGGGCATGCAAGCGCGCATGCGCCTGGAAACCGGCTTGCGCCACGCGCTGGCAGAACAGCAATTGCTGCTGCACTACCAGCCAAAGTATGCCCTGGCGAGCGGGCGCATCATCGGCGCCGAAGCCCTGGTCCGCTGGCGCCACCCCGAACACGGCATGATCCCGCCGGCCGACTTCATCCCCCTGGCTGAATCGACGGGGCTGGTGGTGCAAGTAGGCGAATGGGTGCTGGAAGCAGCCTGCGCCCAGGCGCAAGCCTGGAAACAAGCGGGCTTGCCACCGATCCGCCTGGCCGTTAACGTCTCCGCCCGCGAATTCACCTCGGCCCTGCCCGCCAGAGTGGCCGCGACGCTGGCCCGCTACGGCCTGGAAGCAGCCTGGCTGGAACTGGAAATCACCGAAAGCACCCTGATGCACAACATCGAGCGCGTGATCGGCATCATGGACCGCATCACGGCATTGGGCGTGGCCTTGTCGCTGGACGACTTCGGCACCGGCTATTCCAGTCTGTCCTACCTGAAACGCTTCCCCATCGACACCCTGAAGATTGACCGTTCCTTTACCACCGGCATCCCCACCGACACCAGCGACTGCGCCATCGCCAGCACCATCATCAGCATCGCCCAGCAACTGCACCACAAAGTCATCGCCGAAGGCGTGGAAACAGCCGAGCAGCTAGCCTTCCTGAAAAGCTCAGGCTGCGACGAAGTCCAAGGCTACCTCTTCTCCCGCCCCCTGCCAGCAGCCGAGTTTGAACGCGAGCTACGGCAAAATTGGGGTATATAGCTTAGTTTTTCTTCAACCCACCCCACCCCCATTGGTAAGCCCGCCCGCTTTATGTATAATGCTGCCATCTGGAAGCGTGGCCGAGTGGTTGAAGGCACTAGTCTTGAAAACTAGCGACGGGTTAAACTGTTCGTGAGTTCGAATCTCACCGCTTCCGCCAAGAAATAAAGAAACCGCCTTCGGGCGGTTTTTTATTGCCTGTCGGAAGCGAGCAGGGCGCCTGCGCGCCCTGCGTGTGAGATTCGAAGGGCTGGGCCTACCGGCCCAGCCCGCCCCGAATCCTCCAACCGCTGCCGCTGCGCGGCAGCCTTGCGCGCCTGCGGCGCGCTTCGTGGTTCTAATCAGGTTTTCGACTGAGCTGGCTTTTACGTCCCCATTGCATCAGCCTGTGCCTGAAAGGCAGAACTGGCCCTCGCTCCGCAAATCCTGCCGGTTTCCGACGTGGCCGCCAAGAACGAATTTTTCAACATCAAGAGCGTAACGCGCGACGACCAGCTGGCCGCGCACCGCGTGCCGCCGCAGCTGATGGGCATCTTGCCGAACAACGCAGGCGGCTTCGGCGCCGTGGAACCAGCCGCGCACGTCTTCGCCCGCAATGAGCTGGTGCCCCTGCAAACGCAGTTCCTGGCCATCAATGAATGGGCCGGCGTGGAAGTGGTGAAGTTCGCGCCGTATGAGCTGGGCCTGGCCAAGGAGGGCGGGCAATGAGCGATCACGTAGACAACACCGATAAGATCATCTTTGCAGAGGTCACGCGCGGTCTGGCCGCCGTGCGCAGCCGTCCCGCCCTGGTGGCGCGCATGGCTGCTGCTATTTCTGCGATGAAGCATTGGCGCCGGCCATGCTGTTCTGCGGCGTGGACTGCCGCGACGATTACGACAAGGAGCAAGCGGCCAAGACCCGCGCCGGGCGGCCAGGATGATCGCCACGCTGCACTAGCTGGTAGGGCAGGGCGCGACAGCCCAGCCGTGCCAGACTGCCCCAGCCACCGCATAAGCCGCCCATAAGGCGGCTTTTTCACGCCCTGATGAATAATATTGCCGTTGAGGCAAGAAAATCGACGATTTCGGCCCGGCGCGCGCAGTTGTCCCCCCTCCACACTTGCCCGCTATATAGAGATTTTTTGACTCAAATTTGCGCCATGGCCGAAGGCGCATGAGGATTGGCGCGGCGGGGCGAAGAGGGGGCGTGCGATTTGGCGCATTTTGACGCACTTTGAACATTTTTGTGCTGCTTTGGCGGGGACATGGAAGTGTTAGCTTTTATGTTCCAAATAAGGTTTATTGGCCTTCTGTTGCCCGTGCCTATTCTGCCTGTTTAAGTGATAGAGGCCATCAAGTACACTGTATCAATGAATTGATGAAAAGGAGTCAATGCAATGACCAAAGAAAGCGAAATTCAATCTTGGATAGTTCAACTGACGGATAATAGGCAAAATTTTGTTGTGAGCGATTTATATAGTGTTTTGAGGTATGAGAAAAGCTCACTGGGGCAAGAAATGAAGTGCGAGGTCGAGCAGTACGGACGTGTCGCCGGTCTTTCCCGATTTCGACACCGCTCAGCTCGCGAGGCCTGCCGTGTACTTAAAAGCCTCTTCGAACCTAGGTTCAAAAGCGCGAATATAAACATCTCCAATGTCACCGGTATGGTTCTCAAGCCAGATCTGGTTCTCGAGGATGAGATTAGTGGAGCTTTTATCATCGTGGAACTTAAACGTAGCAAGAAGGCTGCTCGTGAGTTCGGGACGGAATTGCTTGCCTATACAAACTGTTTGTCTCAGCAACATCCGGGTTCGCAGGTTTTCCTCGTACTGATTTCCACCAGCTTGGCTCCCCTGGAGAAACATGCCATTGCTGAGTTAGCGCACCGGCACATTCCTGTTCTCGTTTTGGAGTATCGGGATCCTGATGTAGAGGAATGCACGCCTACTCTACTGGTGCGTTCCGATTTACTTCCTAGTGCAAGTGTTCAGACATTTCCTGAGACGGCTTTGAGCGTAGATACAAAGGTTTTTTTTCTTCCACCTAACTGGGATTTGAGAGAACATATTTGTTGTTTGCATAATCATGTTGAGCACGCAATTGTAGGGCTGGTTCGTGAGGCAGAAAGAGGGCGCGCCTCAGGATTTGTGATAGTTTGGTATTTGCTTGACGAGGTGCAACGTTATCTCGCACATGGCTTGGAGACCAGGTTGTTTGTCTCGATGGCAATTCGCAACCCTTGTCGTCCTCAGGAGTTTCCAGTTTTTAAGACGGCCAAGGAAAGGGAACAATTCGCGAGGTCAAACACATTCACGGAGCTCACTGATGACACAGCTGTGCGGCTCCTAAGAACTCTTGAAATCGGTGAGAACTTCGATTCCTATTCATCCGAATCTGAAGGAACTTGGGCGAATTTTCAAGCAAGGCTCGAAAGCGATAGTGCTCATATTTTGCGTTTCGATAGCTTCGGTGAGATAGGGGATCATGTAAACAGGTGGCGTACGGAAAAGCGCTATACTTTGCGCCCAGTTATTTCGGACACTACTTCATTTTCAGCATGGCATCCGCTCACGTGGCTTCCTGCGCTGGAGTCACTCATCGATTCGAGTGATCAAGAGGATGGAGATCCGCTTGCATGGCATGCATTCCAGCGTGGTAAAGACCTTAATGAGTTCAGGCGACGGTCGCACCGGAGAGGGGTGAATGATCGCCATTTTGGAAGAGCGGCTGCTGATGCACATTTCGCTCGTACCTGGTGTGATTTCATAGAACATCGCGATGCGCCGAAGCTACGTACTAGCGTTGTAAAAATGGCGCTTCGTTGCCATGTTGACGATTTCGATTTGGCGGTCGAGTTCGCCTCAGATATTGTCGCTGAAGAGGGGAAATTGGCCAGTTACTGTTTTGCCCTTGGAGCACACGTAAGTTCACGTTGCAACAACGTTGAATATCTAGTGAAGCAGCGAAAGCAACTACGACGTGAAAACATTTTTCTACCCAAAAAGCTTGATAGACTGGTTGATGACATAGCAATTGAAAATGGGTACGATATTATCTCTTCTACCCTGGACGGGGCGCAATAGGGCGAGGATGTGTGGCGATGATGAGCGAGAATCTCCAAGTTTATTGATTGTTTTTATTTTTAGCTTTCATACAGTCTAAACACCTTGTCTAAAGTAGCTGCACACGGGAGAAATCGTTTCCGCATCACTGACTCAGGCTAGTTACTACAGTGGCAGGGTAAGACGGAAATGAGGTCATGTGTGCGGAATGAAATAGTACGTAAATTATTGAAATATAAAGGGTATTTTGAAGACTTGAAAACTAGCGACGGGTTAAACTGTTCGTGAGTTCGAATCGCCCACCTGCTGCCGCTGCGCGGCAGCCTTGCGCGCCTGCGGCGCGCTTGGTGGTTCTAATCAGGGTTTCGACTGAGCTGGCTTCTACGGCGTACAACGCATCAGTCCGTGTCTGAAAGGCAGAACTGGCCCTCGCTTCCCGCTGGCGGGTCTGTATCGCAGCCCAGGGTCTTTCGTTATTCGGCGCAGGTCAGTGGCGCCGCTACCTGCGGCCCATCCACGCCACGGTTCAATTCCGTGCTCACTGCATGCCATTCGAACAGGTCGGCGTCGAGCATAGCCGTGCGCGCGATGTGCATGGCCTCGTTGGTTGTCAGCTTGGGATCGAGCCAACGGCGCGCGTCGTCGGCGCTGACGGCGACGGGCCTGCGGTCGTGAATGTCGACCATGCCCCCGACTGAATCCGCAGTGACCAGGACGAAGCCCGCTTCCTCGCGGTTTTCCTTGAATGGCCCGAAGTTGGCGAGCGCGAGCAGGAACAGCGGCTCACGGTCTTTGCGGTGAGTGTGCCAGGGTTACTTGTGGCCCTTTCCCCCGTCCATTCATACCAGCCCGACGCGCAGACGATGCCGCGTCCGGCGCGTAGCAGCGGCTTCCAGTAGGCGTCTGCCAGCTTTTCCACGCATGCGTTGAACGCGATGGGGATCTTTTTCTTGCCAGGGGTAGGTTTGGCAGCGGCGGCCCAGGCAGGGCGGCAGCTCCAAAAGGTGTCATTGAGGTGCGGCTGATTGTCGTTGAGGCGCAGCACCGGCACGTAGGTGCCGGGAATGACGTTGAAGTGCATCTGCTCCTGGCTGTCAATAGTGGCGTCCGTCCACCCGATGGCATTCAGGTAGAGTCGCGAATTCTCGCTCATGTCAACACGTCCGCACATGGAAAAATGATAGCTGGTTTTTAACTTTGATATACTGTATGCATATACAGTATTTATTGTAGGTGATGCGATGAAAGTCAGGATGGTGATGATGCGAAAGCTGGGGCTGGAGATACCGCGCCGCATGCTGTCGGATCGGTACACGGTGACCTATCGCGGAATGCTCACGATCATGGACGTGACAGACCAAGGGTTGCGGCGCCCGGTCAAGGTCGCCAGGCTGACCCAAGGCGCGCGCGATGGGTATGAGCTGATTGACCCACATATTTTGTGGGCGAACGACGGCCGTTTCACGCTTTCTGGTTTCGAGCGCGTCCGCAATGATGCCGGGGAGCTGGTGAGCTATGACCAGTCTTGGCTTTGTAGCATAGAAAACTATGCTGATAATGTGTCCGATGAAGAAGTAGGTTTCCGAAAAACCATGGGGGAAGGTACTTTATTCTATTTAACTTATGTTGCTTTTTTTAATTTGTTACAAAGTGTGTATTTTGTGGGTCGGCAAATAGCTAGTATGGTGAAGATATTTTAATTGTTGAAATTAGAACATCTTTTTTTTGCTCACGCAGTGGGCGGTAGAAAAATTCATGGCGTACATAATAAATGATTGCTGAACCTAAAGTCGGGCGCCTACTAAAGATAGGTATGTATCTCCTGTCATTGTGGTTACTATTTGTACTGATATTTGTCAATAAAATAAGTATAGATATATGTTTTCAATGCTCTCTTGCTTCAAAGGCAGAAATTTTAAAAATTGTTTCAAATAATTTTTTGCCTTTAATGTGCATATTCTTTCTTGTTGTTTCTAGCTTTTTTTATTTTAGATTTAAGTATCTAATAAATGGTGCGAAGCAAGGTCCAAAAATTATATCCGAAATACAGGACAAAGGAGCAGAACATCTGGTTTTTCTGGCCACATATGTGATTCCGCTTGTTGGGTTTGCATTGGAAAATGTCCGGCAAATAATAAATCTAGGAATTACCTTGATTATATTGGGGGCTATATATATAAGAACAAATCTTTTTTATGCTAATCCTACTTTGTCACTTTTAGGATTTAAGATTTTCTCAGCGAAAATCGATGGAAGGGAAATCATTTTGATATCTGATGAGAGGCTTGAAGCTGGTGATTCTGTAAATTATTTGCCTTTGGATCACACAATTTATTTTGCAAAAAAAGCCATAAGGATATGATGTGAAAAACATTGAAAATTTGAGTGCGGGATTAGAAGCAATTTTCGTGGATGGTATGAATTTCGAGGTTTTTTTAGGTGTTGAGGAGAATGGTGAGTTAATTTATTTACGTGGAGATTTGGATCAAAAATCTACCGATGGAATTTGTGAAAGTTACGTTGAAAGTGTGCGAAAATTCTTTAAGAATGACGCTTTGTGTACGTTGCCCCTTTCAGAAATTGATGCTAGATCAGACGTATTGCTTGGCTATGATTTGCCAGATAAACCAGTTGACTTTAAACCTCTTGAAGATTTATTGGTTGCCCAGAATGTAGGTGATTTTTCATTTAAAAATCATGAAATTTCTGATGTGAAAACTATTGCAATAAGGATTTCGTCGGCAGTTTCAAAAGTGATATTTTTTAAGCAGATGTATCCAGTTTCTTATGTTAAGCAGAATCAGATAATGCTTCTTAAGGCTGGAGATAGGTTGACATATTTGCCTAGCGATGTGTTGAAGATTTCTGGCGGATTTGATTTGATTTTATTTGATGATTATTTCTATATAAATGAGTTTAAGAAGTTTGAAAAATCTTTTAAATTTTATGTTGTTGCTAAACAAATTCAACGAAAAACTTCTAATGTTATCATCGCTCTCAACATTGTTGATGATGTAAAGTCGTATCTCTTGAATGGACTGGCGCCACAGAAAGATTTTCTTCGAGTTGCAAAAAGTGAGGTTTTAGCATTGCCTCCTGCTACTATCTTGCAATTTGCAGTATTGAATCAATCAATATTAGGATTTAATATTGTAAATTCGCGCATTCAATTAACATCAAAAGATAGTGTTAAGAAATTAATTAAACTACTAAATGATGATTATCTTAAATCAACATTAACTCAAAATGATTATGATAGTTTGGCTAAAAATAAAATGGCATAATTTTTTGGTTGAGTTGAAAAAGCTAATTTAAGATGCAAAAAATAATATTTATGACCTGAAGGATTTTTTTCATGTGGATAAGAAAATTCTATGTTGTACTCGCTTCCCTAAAAGCAAAGATTTTGGAGTTTAATTCTCTAAAATTGAGACGTTTCGCCTTATCAAGTCGTGAGTTATAGTGTAACTGAGCGATTCCTATTGTAGGTAGCATAGTAGGTATGATTATGGATTTATATTGCTAAAATGGCCTAAAACCTAGTTATGTGGCTTACACCGCTTCCGCCAGGAAATAAAGAAATTACCTTAGGGCGTTTTTATTGCCTGTCGGAAGCGAGCAGGGGACCTGCGCACCCTGCGGGATACGAGGGCCGATACGAGGGCCAGTTCTGCCTTTCAGACACGAACTCATGCGTTATGCGTAGTAGAAACCAGCACTAATCGCGGATGCGAGGGTCAGTTTGAGCTAGTCCGGTTTTCATGGACATCCTAATAAGGGACAATGTGAGGTAGTTAGGCTTTCCTAACCACTCAAACCACCGCCCCCCCAACCCCCTCCGGCCTCCTTGCCAGCAACTCAGACACCCGTTGCAACCCCGCCCGCAAGCGCCCCCTGTCCTTGATACTCCCCAAAGAAATCCGAATCGCGTTCACGTAGCCGCTGCCGGTAGCAAACGCCTCCGCTGGCGTGACGGCGATGCCGTAGCTGGCGGCGGCGTGGGCAAGTTGGGATGAGTTCCAGTACGCCGGCAATTCGAGCCATACATGCAAGCCGTCCCCGGAGCCGCTATAGCGCCCCGCCAGGATATCGCGGGCCATGCGGTGGCGCAGGCGCGCTTCCTTGCGTATGCCTTCCATCAAGCCGCCAGCCGAACCGTCGAGTATCCACTGCGTGGCCAGTGCGGCTGTCAGGGGCCCGGCCATCAGCGCAAATGAGCGTAGCGCGACGAGGAAACGTTCGCGCTCGATCGGGTCGCGTATCAGCACGAAGGCGATACGCAAGCCTGGTGTCAGGCATTTCGACAGGGTGGAGATGTAGAGCACCTGTTGCGGGGCAAAGGTGGCTATCGGTGGCGGCGGGACGTCGGCAAGCAGCCAGTAGGGATCGTCTTCGACGATGCGTACATGGCAGCGCTGCGCGATGCTGGCGAGCTGCTTGCGCCGGCGTTCCGGCATGGTGATGGCGGTTGGGTTCTGCAATGTTGGATTCAGATAGACCAGCCCGGGCTGGTGCTGGCGGCAGGCTTGCTCCAGCATCTCGGGCAGCATCCCGTGCTGGTCCGCTGCCACTGCAATCAGGCGCCGGCCGAATTGGGCCGCTGCGGTACGCAAGCCTGGGTAACTCATGGGCTCTGCCAGGATGACATCGCCAGGCTTGGTCAGCGCAAGGATCAAGGCGGCGATTGCCGCTTGCGCACCGGGACAGACAAGCAGCTGCTGTGAATCGAGAGGTCCAAACATCGGCGCCAGCCATGTGGCGCCAGCCTTGCGGTCGGAGTCGCTTCCGCCGCCCAGGTGGTAAGTCATCAGCAACTCATTGTCGGCCCGCATCAATACTTGGGACAAACCTTGTTTCAGCATGTCGTCGAAGTCCACGCCAGCTGGCGGCGGCGGGGTATTCATGCTCAGGTCGAGGATGGCGTTCAGTTCGACTTTCGGCGCCGCCACATACGTGCCCCGGGCGCCGCGCCCCTCCAGCAAGTTGCGGCGCCTGGCTTCGTCGTAGGCGCGCGTGATCGTCGTCAGGTCGACGCCGAGTTGGGCTGCCAGCTGGCGCTGCGGAGGCAGGCGCTCGCCCGGGGTCAAGGATCCGTCTGCCACCGCCGCCTGCAAGGCATCGGCAATCTGCAAAAAACGTGGCCCTTTGTTCGCCGCCAAGCGCGGCAGCCAGGGTGGCAAATCTTCATCTTGTATGGTTTTTAACTGGGACATTTTGTCTCAATGTATGGAAATTGTTTTCAAGTAGTATGCCTCAGAACCTGCAGCAACATCCTCCTTGCATGGCTGGCTATAATGAAAGAAGCAAACAGGATGCCTGGAGGGGGAGGGGGCTGGAACAAAAAATGTCGCTGCTGAAGCAGCGTTTTGAGGAAATGCTCCTCACGATAGATAGTGTCAAGTAATCAACTGGAAATACGCAAAATCATGGACTGGATCCCTATAGTCTTCGTGACATTCAAGGCGCTCGTGCTCTGCACGGGCATGTTCTTCGCCATCAAGTGGCATTACGATCAAGGGAAGAAGGGGCGGCAGCAGGAGCGGCGCGAGGTCCTGCGCGCGACCGGCAAGGCGGTCGCCATCTTCGTGCTATTGCTCGTGGGCCTGGGATTCGTCACCTACGACCTTGTCAGGATGCTCGGTCTGGAAGTGGCCTTTTCATGATGGACAAGAATGGTCTGCCGATATGCCGTGATGCGGCAGCCATTCGCCGATACGGCTCGGGCAGCATCGGCAGGTGGGACAGGACTCGCTTCGGCAGATAGCATAGCCATCAGGCATGACATTGATGCGCTTCATAGCCCTTGTATGAGATCGCCTCTGATGCTTCGCCAACATGGGTGGAACGTCAGATTGCGCTGCTGACATCGCAACTGGCATTTTGCTGGTACGCTTTGCAATTCCGAAAGACACCAGCAACTACAAGGAGCGGGGCATCGCCCGCGTCAGGAGAATAATGACTATTAATGCCAAACTGAAAAAGCTTAAAGATAAATCCATGGGCAAAGGTGAGTATGCTGTCGCTGCAGCCGCTACCCATCTGTTGGAAGATATCGACTGCATGGATAGGCAAATTAACCTGGTCGGGGCGCTGCATGAGGTTGGCTACCTTCAAAACTCTTTGTATCCCTACTGGAAAGAGTTCAGAACTGATGAATCGGTATGGATAGAACGCTGTTTGGGCAGGCTGATCATTTCTGATCATGACTATTGGGCGCTTGCCTCGCTTCTGGGGTGCAATGGTCCAACGACCATCAGTATTGCAATTGCCAAGGGCTTCAAATCAGCTGCAGTGAGGCTTTACGAACGTTTTGATAAACCCAATGTCCACGTCAATACTTTATATTTATCAGCTATTGGAAAAGTGCTGCATCCTATCGTGGAAATCGGCTATGACACAGATGAAATGAAAAATGTAGACGTGGGCAGAGCGCGTGCGCTTTCTTTGGAAAACGAGCAGTGGCAGCCAGGCGACAGTTTGGGCGTGGGAAGACTTTCAATTTCTATGCAAGCAAAACTTCCGCACGGCGCATGGCGGACCGTCTGGACCGATTTCAACGCGTTTCAGTAACACTCCGAGGCCAACTTTTTGTGGGCGGCGAACGCTATCGATGATGGTTCACAAGATGGTCTTGGAGCAGAACGATATCAAACGCGATCAGTGGTATTTTTAGATGACTTATTTGGAACAGCATACTATTGATATGTTTCAGCCTAAATCTGGATTGGAAACTCTCCCTGCGTATAGATTTTCCAAAGTTTGTTAATGAAGTCGATATCAATTTTATTTTCGAATGCCTGCGCGATCAGCCCCATATCGTCCGATACATAGCCAGCAAGATCAGAGTTTTTACTCATTAAATAAACATTTTTGAATGTAGTCTCTCTTATCTCCTTAAGTGTGCTGTCTTCAGGCGGACAAGATGAAGTTACTTTTTCATAGCTAACGCTCCATGCGCTATCAAACTCAAAAGAATACCTTGAGTCTAATTGCGTATCCCAGTCGGTGTTTTTCTTGAAAATAATCTCAAGAAAAACACCGTCATTTACTTTTGATAAAATCTCGCTTGCGGATATCATCTCGATCTTTTTCTTGTTGACTTGATCATTATTTCGTTTAATTCCTCGTTGAATTCTGCTAGCCAGGGTCCGCTCTGACATCCCGTCACAAGCTCTTCCTTAAAAATAACTGGCTGATTCACAGCCCCACGCCATGATAGACCCGGATAGCGTGTCCTGGCAGATGGCGCCAGTGCGGTAGCGAATGGAATAAGCTCTGCGCTTGCGCTTAATGCATGCTGGCCGCATGTGGAATAACTTCAGCGCACACAGCGCATCTCTCGAAAAATCAATAGTGACAATATACGTAAATCGAGAAGGAAATTTTAGCTATTGTAGCGAATGCAAAGATAACCATTCAGCATCCTCGCTGAAAATTTCTACCGTGCGCTTGTGAACAGGAGGGAACCGACAGATTCTGCGGTGACTTCGCTCCCGCTTTCGCTCCATTAGCCACTCTTTTATTAGGATTCGATCATGCATCGTTATTTAAGAATGCTGTGCCTGGTAATTATCTCCGCACTTCCTGCGTATTCGTTTGCGCAGTTTACCGGCCATCTGGAACTCTTGCCCGCCGGATGCGAAGCGAGCGGGCAATGTACCTTGAAGAATAAATTACATTTCAAGGATGGCAGTAACGTGGAATGGGAAGCCAAGGCTGGGCTGGTGACCGATGGTGCGTCGATACCTGGCATCTTCCAGCCCATCATCGGTGCGCCATTCGATCCTTCTTTTATCAAGGCGGCGATTATTCACGACCACTATTGCGACCGGCATGTGCGGCCCTGGCGCCAGACGCACTACGTATTTTACGAGGGACTGATCGATCAAGGGGTTTCCATGGCAAAGGCAAAAACCATGTACCTGGCGGTGATGCTGGGCGGCCCGAAATGGACGCAGCTGATCCCTGGCATCGAATGTGGTCAAAACTGCGTCAACAAGGTTAATAACGTCACGACGGTCGCCGGCGTGCCTGGATTTTTGTACAGGAAGGCCGACTATTCCGCCCCCGACATTGCACCGGCAATGGCTACCTTGGCAGCCCTGCTGGAAGCCGATGCAGAGGCTATCTCGATAGAGGAAATCGATGCCTACGCCGAATCGCTGCGGCCTGGCGATTTTTACTTCCAGCATGGCGCCGAAGTCGCCATCAACGATACTGCCGCGATCGACTGACAACGCCGCACGCTACATGGATCATCAGAGCCGCACATCGGGGGCGGCTCTGCCATCGATCAGACACAAGCCCTTGCTTGCATCCATTGAACTAACTCCTGACCGCGTACTCCCGTAAATACCGCTCCAGGGTCAGCTCTGCCAACACCCCCAGCACCGCCGCCTGCGAGCGTGTGCTGACATCTTCAAAAATGCGGTCCATATTGGCGGTGACGAAGCAGCGGTGGGGAATATCGTCGCGGCTGGCGAATAACTTTCTGGTGGGGTTGATGGCGACGTAGATGTCGGCCAGGGTAATCTGTGCCGGTGCCTTGCCCAGTGTCACGCCGCCAAACTTGCCTTTTATCGAGCTGAGCAATCCAGCCTGCGACAATGGCACCAGCAATTTGCGCACGAAAGAGGGGTTCGAGTTCAGGCCGACCGCCAGCTGGGCCGATGAGACGATGTCTACCCCCAGCTGTGCCGCATTCGCCACGCTGAGCATGATTTGCAGTGCGCTCGAAAAGCGGAGATCGACCATGCCATTATCCTATTGAAAACAGCGATGATACCTGTATTCGGGGTGGCCAGTGGTTGCGGTCATAACTGTATCAATGAAAGTCTCATTTAAAAGTATAATGTACTTTCTATTGATACTTTTAAGGGGAAGCCATGTCTGAAGCAAGCAGCAAGTCGCAAGCCTTGTTTGATCCGCTGGAACTGGGCGCGCTGCGCCTGCCGAACCGCATCGTGATGGCGCCGATGTCGCGCCTGCGCGTGGGGGCGGATTTGTCGCCAGGTGAGTTGACGGCCCGTTATTATGCGCAGCGCGCCAGTGCCGGCCTGATCATCAGCGAATCGATCATGGTGGCGCCATATGGCGACGGTTATCCCGCCTTGCCGGCGATCTGGACGCCCGAACAGCAGCAGGGCTGGTCCAGGGTGGTGGCCGCAGTGCATGGCGAGCAGGGGCGTATCGTGGCGCAACTGTCGACCATCGGCAAGGCGCGTTTTGACACGGACGGTAAGCTGCCTTTTGGCTGGGCCATGGGCAAGCCTTTGACGCCGCAAGACCTCGACCTACAAGATATCGAGGCCATGATCACTGCCTTTGCGACGGCGGCGGCAGCGGCGAAGGCCTGTGGTTTTGATGGCGTTGAAATTCATAACGGCAATGGCTTTTTGCTGGACCGTTTTCTACGGCCCGGCAGCAATGCCCGCAGCGATCAGTATGGCGGCCTGATCGAGAACCGTTTGCGGTTGACCTTGGAGATTGTCGATGCGGCGATCGCGGTGTGGGGGCCGGGCAGGGTGGGTATCCGCTTGTCGCCGAGCGCTCCCGTCAATGGCGCGGCCGATCCGGATGGTTTGGCCACCTTCGGGCGCTTGCTGGAAGAACTGGACCGCCGCGCGCTGTCCTATGTTCACTTGACCCGGGTCAGCCCGGAAGACCGGCAGCAAGGCGCGGGCGATGGTATCGCCTTGAGTCAATTGCGGCGCCATTTCAGCGGCAAGATCATCGCCGCTGGAGAATTCGACCGGGAAGGCGCTGCATCGGCGCTAGCGGATATGCAGGTCGATGCGATCGCGTTTGGCCGTCCTTTTATCGCCAACCCTGACTTGCCACGCAGATTTGCGCTGGGCGCGCCACTGCATCCAGTCGATCCGGCAACCTTTTATTCCGCCGGGGAACATGGTTATACGGATTATCCGGTAGCCGCTGTCTAGGAGATTGCCAGGACGGTGAGAGGTATCCTGCGGGGCGTATGCTGTTCAGCATAGCCCCGCACTTGTCAGCCAGCCGTCTCGACAGGCTTGGATTCACTCGTAATGAGCTTCACAGTGGCGTGCGATATAAAACCGCTGCGCGTTTCATGGCGTGCATCAGCATAGCGGTCAATCTTGTTCAGGATAAAGCGCGGCAGGCTGATATTGATGCGTTCAGGCTTGCTATCGATCTTATCAAGGTCGATTTCGACCAAGGCCCAAATACCTCCGGCATATTCAGGGTGCTCCTGAAGGGCTGCGTTCTTGCTTTGAGCGATCTATACAGGCTCGCCCAGATCCAGCAAGGTCTCGATGTGGCTGGTGATGGTCTCATCTTTAAAAATTACAACGGGGATATCCATTTCTAACATTTCTTATGCCTGGATTCTTTGTTCAGCCGTCCATAAAGTCGCGGAAACCGAAGGCGCTACTCTGGCGGGGCAGTGATCGAATCCGCTTCTGTTCTCGATTCATCCAGAAAATCTTGGGACCACGAAAGTGTTGGCTTGCCATGGCACTTTACGACGTAGACACCCCAATTTGTAACTGAAAATGTCTTTTTTGTAATGGGTGCTAATATGAATCAGGGCTGTGGTGCTTCCCCAGCATCAGGCTGATGGTATCAGCCGATGCCCATAGGATCACACCATGATGTACGAGTTCTTGATTAATAACCGCACGGATTTAGCAGTGCGTTGCCGGGAAAAAGTGGCCCTTCGCCCCGGGCGTATCGCTTCCGAGGCGCAACTACGCAATGGCGTGCCGATGTTCCTGGATCAATTGATCAGGACGTTGGCAATCGAGCGTACCTCGACCCCGATGGAAAGCCGCAGTATCTCAGGCCCTGCGGGCGGTGGCCTGGCGCTGTCGGAAATGGGCATATCGGCCGCTGAACATGGCCGGGAACTGCTGGCGCTGGGATTTTCCGTCGACCAGGTCGTCCATGATTATGGCGATCTTTGCCAGGCAATCACGGACCTTGCCATCGAGCGCGATGCGCCTTTTCAAATCGATGAGTTCCGTACCTTGAACCGCTGCCTGGACAATGCGATTGCGGACGCGGTGACAGAATTCAGCTATCAGCGCGATTCCGTTGCGGCGGCCAAGCTGGCAAAAGACAATAATGAACGCCTGGGGTACTTTGTTCATGAACTGCGCAATCTGCTTGGTACGACGGCATTGGCATTTACTGCGGCAAAAGTCGGCAACTTGAATTTGTCGGGAGCGACGGGAACAATACTTGAGAAAAGTATTTTTAATCTAAGCAAGTTGATCGACACCTCCCTGGACGACATCAAGGAAATAGGGCGCAGGGAGGGCGAACTACTCTCTTTTTCCTTGTCTGCATTTATTGAAGAAGCGCAGGCGTCGGCAGAGTTGTCAGCTGAAAAATCAGGCTGCAAGTTCAAAGTGCAAGCCGTCGATACCGATCTGCAGATTTCCGGCAATCGGCCATTGCTGCTCGCTGCATTGGCGAACATTTTACAAAATGCGTTCAAATTTACCCAGGCGGATACTGAGGTTGTGCTCAGTGCCTACGCTTCTGCTGATCGGATACGGATAGACGTGACGGATCATTGCGGTGGCTTGCCGCCGGGAGCCGAGCAGTCCATGTTCTTGCCATTTTCCCAGAGCGGAAAAAACAGGACTGGCGCCGGCCTGGGGCTCACCATTGCAAAGCAAAGTGTGGTGGCAAGCGGTGGCAATCTCAGCGTTCACAATGTTCCTGAAGTGGGCTGCATTTTCACCATTTCCTTGCCCCGTAGATCTGTTGCTGCCTAGCGCGGTATGCGGCTTACGGCCAGAGCAGTCTTGACAGGGTGCACGGCCGCATCCTCAGGGCAATGGCGCATACTGCATATCCCCATTGCCGAAAGACCAGTTCTCGCGCGGCACTTCAACCAGGCTGATCCATACGTCCTGGAGGCGCAGCCCTGCCTTCAGATGAATGCCTTCTGCAATCGCCTTGTACAAGGCCCGTTTGATTTCGATGGTGCGGCCGAGATTCCAGGTTATCTGGATAAACACGATGCCTGGTGTGTAGTCGACGCCCAGATAGCCTGCCTGCGGGTACACCAGTTCATCGGCGGCATGGCGCGTAATGATCTGGAACTTGTCGTGCACGGGTACATTGGCGATATTGACCAAGGCGTCGTAGATGACGTCGCTGATAGCGCTGACTTGTTCCGAGGAGGCATCCTTGCTGATATTGAGCCTGACTAATGGCATGGCAAGACCTTTCAAGAGTGACGTGGGGACTGAAGTACGTCTGCGGCTTCCCTGAAAACCTGCATGGTCAGGGATGCTTTGCTTATATCTTACCCAATAAAGTAAAAGTGTGGTCTGAACCAGATGTGATGGCTAGCTGATGTTCGCCAAGACCATAATGAGGATTAACGCTTGTTACGCATCAGCCCACCATCAGCCCACCTATTGTGGGCGCGCACCGTCGCGATGCGCGCCATTGGTGTCAGCGATGGTATGGCTGGCGTCGTGCCGGATTACTTGCGGTCAAATTGCACGATGGTGTCGGCGATGCTGGCATATGGATCGAGTTGGGCATATTCGGCCTGCAGCCGCTGTGCGTTCTGGCGGTAGCTCGTCGTCGCCAGAATCTGCTGCACGGCTTCCCGGATCGCGGCTACCGTCGGACGCTGGGTCTTCAGGTTGATCGCGGCGCCTGTGTGGGCGGTGCGCGCATTGCCTTCGATCTTGTCTTCGGTTTCGCCAGCCAATACCATCGGCACGCCAAAGCTCAGCGCTTGCTGGGTGCCTGCATAACCGCCATTGCTGACCAGGATGCTGGTATGCGGCAACAAGTCGACGAAAGGCACGAATTTGGCTACCCGCGCATTGGCGGGGACATGGTCCGGCACCGTCGTGCTGCCGGTAGCTGCCACCACCAGCACCGGCAGGTCCGCCAGCGCCTCCAGCGTCGGCGCGATCAGGTGGCTGAAGTCGCTGTTGGCGACGGTGCCTTGCGTGACCACCACCACCTGTTCGGCGTCGAGCACATCTTGCCACCAGTCGGGCAGCGCGGCGTCGGATGGCGGCGAGGGCAGGGCGCCGATAAAGTCGATATGGGCAGGCAAGTCCGAACGTTTATAGCTCAGTTCCTCGACTGACAATTGCAGATATTTGTCGGCGTGCACGGCCATGGTTTCAAAGATGAACGAGGCCGCTTCCGTTGCGCCCAGGCGTGCCAGTTCTTGCGCATACAGTGCTTGCGTGTCGCCGAACAGCGTCTGCTTGAAAAAGGCGGTTTGCGCCGCGTTGCGGATCCGTCCTTCCGGCGAGCTGTCAGGCGGCAAGCCCATGCCACCCGGCGCCGTATCGATGCTGCTGAGCATCAGCGGTACGGTGCCCACCACGATATAGCCTTTGGCGCGCACGCCGGGTGCGCCGTGCAATGCCGGCGCCACGCCGTAAAAGCCTGATTCAGTCAAGACCACGGCCTGGTCGTGGCCGTATTGCGCCAGCACCCGCTGCAGGGTGGCGTACTGGTCGGCGATGGTATCGATCACCAGGTGTTTCAAGTCATATTTCACTTGCTCCAACCCTTGCAGCGCCAGGCGCTCAGGCGAGACCAGCAGCGCTTTATCGATTTCGGCGGCGCCGCTGAAACCGGCGAAAGTGGCGCCGGTCTTTTCCACGGCCGCCTTGAATTGTGTGCCGGTGATGAACGTCACCTGGTGGCCACGGCGCACCAGTTCGGCCGCGATGAACAGCATCGGCGAGGTGTGGCCTTGGGCGTCGGTGGCGCCAATAATTACCTGGGTCATGCTATTCCTCTTCTACTAAGACCGCTTGCGGGCGGTGTTGGATGGTCACGGGAGTTTGTTGAATGCCGTGGCGTATGCAGCGCTTGGTCTGTCACGCAGCCAGGGACTGAAGCAAGAATATGCCAGTATTCTTTACAGCTGACCGGTCCGCTGCCAGGCATGTCATGCAGGCGCAGCGTGAATGAGAGGAATTGATTGTTGGTACTATATGAAAATCGTGCTAAATGGTTCCAATCTGATATTTTTCCAATGTTGGAATCGTGTCTGAATGGCAGTCAATGGGCTTGTATCCCGCACCAATGCTCGTTTCTGGCTACATGGATATCTTGTAATGTCATCGTCATCTGCCACGTTGTTTAATGGCGACATCGTATCTGAACGCAGGAGTCATACCCATGGCAACAAACCACCTTTTGCACCGGCTCGCACGCAGATGCGCCCTGTTCGCCCTGACGGTAGCGGGGCTGATATCCGCACCTGCAGTCATGGCGTCCAGCAACATCTGGCTGACCAATGCAGACATCGGCTTGCTGCGCAGCGAGCCCGCCAGGACGGCCGCGCTGATGCAGCGCTGTGACAAGGAGATCGATACGCAAGCGGCGCCGGTTGCCGTGTTTGCGCCGCCTGCGCATTACAGCAAGACGGGCGTCGTCGAAAACGCGATGGGCAAGCGCTTTGCCAGTGATGGCGAGCTCGCCTACCGTGCAGGGCTGTGCTATGCCGTGTCGCAAGACCCACGCTACGCGCAGCATGCGCAAGCCATCATTTCCGCCTGGGCCGATACCTTGCAGTCCGTGCCCTCCGAACAGGGCGCATCGGACATCAATTTCGACTTGCCCGCCTATGTGATCGCTGCATCGATGGTGCGCAATGCCAACCGCTGGAATGATGCATCGTTCCGGCGACTGATTACGCGCATCGCCCTGCCACTATCGCACAGCGACCGCAAGAACAACCACGCCAACTGGGGCGTCTTGCTCAATGCATCGATCGCGGCCTATACCGGCGATGCTGCGTTGCTGGCAAGTAGCAGGACCCGTTGGCTGGAACTGATGGATAGCGAAGTCGCCGCGGACGGATCGCTGCCGCTGGAAATTTGCCGCAGCGACAGCACCGCCTATTGCAGCGGCGACCGCAAGGGCATCAATGGGCTCAGCTATACCCATTACACCTTGCTGCCGACCACCGCTGCTGCGCGTATCCTCGACCTGCAGGGGCAGGCGGTCTGGCATAGCCCACAGGGCAACAAGTTGTCGGCTGCGTACCGAAAAGCAGCCGCCTGGACCTTGCACCCCGAGACGTTTCCCTATTATCAAAGCAATGGCGGCCACTTGAATGGCGTAAACAACGCCGCTTACTTCACCTTGCTGCAGCGTCAATTCCCGAATGCCGATGGCGGACAAGTGATTGCCAATGGCAAGTTGTGGATGAATGGCCTGGAGTGGGTGGTCTTGTTTCAGTGAGCAATGCAGTGCATCCATTCATCGCATGCATGCACTGTTCCATCGGCGAATATGTCCATCCATCGCATGGGTTTAGCCGCCGTTCAAGGCCGATGCTATGTTTTTGTTTTCTCACTCATTCCAGATTATTTATGGCACTCCGTAAAATCAGTAGCTTGCTGTGCTTTGCCCTGGCTGCCCAAACGGCGAGCGCCGCAGAGACTGGCCGTATCGAAGGCCAGGCCAAACCCAGGGAACAAATTGTCATCATCAATGACAAAACCGGCGCCATCAGCGGTGCGGTGGCCGATGGCGAAGGTCATTTTGAGGCTGCCAAGCTGGTCCCCGGCCAATACCAGGTGGTCTACCAGGGTCTGCCGCGCCGCAGCAGCGGCGCGCCGGTGATTGCCGGGCGCACCACGGTGGTCAAGCAACAGGCTGAGGCCCAGGCAAGCCACTGAAAACGCCAGACCGGGGTAGTAGTGAGGTGAATTGCCACCCCGGTCCACATCAGCTCTACCGTATCATTGCTACCCGCATCTTTCCCTCGCGATTTCACTCAATCACAAAAAATGCGTCGGCATTGTCCCGGAATTGCAGGTAATTACCCGGCTGGTCCTTACCCTGCGACTGGATCAGGCGCAGGGAAATCTTGCTTTTGCTAGCCGCCTTCCATTGGTCCACGATGACGATGCCATTGATGCCTTGCCTGACATAAAAAGCGGCATGGTGGCCATGGCTGCTATGACGCCCGCCGGCAAAGGTGGCAATAGCCGTGCCGGGTTTGAGCGCCGTATTGCCGGCTACCGCAGCGCCCTGGCGCCAGTGGGCGGTGGTGGGAGCACCGGCATATTCCTGTACCAGCGCCGCGCCATGGTGGCTGCCGACGATGGGCTGGTTCTTCAATCCTGCAGCCTTGGCGTAAATGTAGGCCATGCCGTGTCTCCTCAGGTAAAGGGGCAAGGATTTCAAGGTAAGTCCGATTGGCGGCCAGCATCTTAAACGAAGACAAACAAACCACTCTTTAATTGGCTTGCACGCCTGTGCAGCATGGTGGCCTGAGCCAGATGTGGCTATGTCTTGTCGCAAGGCATACGCGACGCTGTCGTCGTCAAGTCTATGTAATCGGCGAAATAATATATAACGGTGTTTTTTTAAATTAATATCGATAATTCTGTCATTTGCGCGATAGGCCTTCTTTTATGTTAAAAGTATCAAATTAAGTAATCTTATTTACTATTGTTTTCAGTATTCTTTTGTTGCCTTATGGAAATCTGTTGCACTAGGAAACTATTCAGATAATAATGCCCTGTGGAAACATTTAACGTGTCTTAAAGGCGTTAAACATGCTTGACGGGGCGGCTTTGCACTGACGATGTTGGTGAGTGCAGGGGCGTGACGTGCAAGTGCCTGGTGCCACGCCACGCGCTGCAACCCTGCACGCGGCGTGGTTCATTTCTCTATGGTGACTAATGAAAAATAGTAGACCTGCAATACGGCCAAGTTTTTGGCTGTTCCTTGTACTATGCCTGCTGGCCAGTCTGTACCGGCCACCCAATGCCAGGGCGGCAGACTTGTCCGCGCTGGCGCCGCCATCGGAACGCCTGAAGATCAATCTCGGCGCGACTCCGTGGAAATATACCAACGATGATCGTTTCATCGGCGATCCCAAAGTAACCGATATCGCTTATGACGATAGCGGCTGGACTTCCGTTGGCGTACCGCACTCTGTCAACGAACAGGATATGTTCGTCAACAATACGTCGGGCCTGGCCGGCATGCCTTACGGTACTGTCTGGTACCGCAAGCATCTGCCCTTGTCGACCGCCTATGCGGGCCGCAAGATACTGATCGAATTCGAAGGCGCGCATACTGGCGCCCAAGTGTTCATCAATGGCGTGCAAGTGCAAGGCACCAGCGCCTTGAACCCTACCTATACCCATGTCATCGGCTTTGTGCCGTTCATTGTCGACGTGACCAATATGGTCAACCTCGGCAGCGACAACGTGCTGGCGGTGAAGATCACCAAGAACGGTTTCGAAGACCCGCATTTCGCCGGTGACGCCCGTTTTGGACAGGGCGATTCAGGCCTGTTCCGTCCGGTGTACATGCATATCACCGATAAGGTGCATATTCCTGAAAACGTCTACGCCATCCTGAAGACCTGGGGCACGCATGTGTCCACCGTCAGCATTGCAGGCGACAACTCGTCGGCTGCGATCCAGGTCGAGACCAATGTGCTGAACGAAGACAGCGTGCAGAAAAACGTCACGCTGACGACCCGCATTTACGATGCCAGCGGCACCCTGGTGGCCCAGGCGCAGGACGCGCGCGTCTTGCAGCCGAACGCAGGTCCGGGCTTGACGACCAACAAGTTTGTGCAAAACCTGACGGTCGACAAACCTACGCTGTGGTTCCCGAACAACAGCAGCCACGGTACGCCTTATATGTACCGCGTGGTGCATATCGTCAGCGTCGATGGCGCGGTGGTCGATACGGTCGAAAGCCCGCTCGGCATCCGCACCATTACCTGGAATAACGATTTCCCGATCATTAACGGTTTTGCCCATCATCTGTGGGGCGCTTCCGGCCGCTACGACTATCCGGCACTGGGCAGCGCCGTGCCGGAAGAGCAGCAATGGCGCGACCTGAAGTTGCTGGCCGATGCAGGCGGCAGCTTGTACCGTCCGGGCCATTCGTCGTCGAGCAAGGAATTCGTCGAAGCCGCCGATGCGCTCGGTATCTTCATCATCCAGCCTAGCGGCGAAGGCGAAGGCGCTTTCGATAAATGCTACAACGCGGCCTTGAGCGATAGCTGTACCCAAAGCGAACTCGATAAGTTTGCCTTGAAAACGGAAATCCATACCGAGATGATCGTGCGCGACCGTAATAATCCTTCGATCCTGTCGTGGGAATCGAATAACGGTCCGATGGATACCAATTACGCGCAAGTGTTGAAAGCGGTAAACAACACCTGGGATCCGGTCAATACCCGCGTGGCAACCGACCGTACCCCGAACGACAAGAACGGCACCGTGCTTGGATGTACCCTGAACGGCTGCGAACTGGGCGTGAAGTCGGAATTCCCGAATTCGCCTGCCTGGGGCGCCGAGTACTGGGGCAAAGGTGATTACCGCTATAAATACGATCACGAGATCGAACTGACCGCCGAGTTCCTGAACAACTGGCGCCGTGGCGTGGCAGCGAAAACCTTTGGTATGGTGCAATGGTACCTGGCTGAAACGCCGGGTGAAAACAATGTGTTCCTGTCCTCGACCGGTCCGGTGCCTGTGCCTACCGCCGACAATCCGAATCCGCCTGATTTGCGCAAGAATGAAGTGCGCTCGCTGGGTTCATCGATGATGGACGGTAGCCGCTTGCCTAAACTGATGTATTACGCGTACCAGGCAGCCTGGGTCGATTACAAGACGCGTCCGGTAGTCAACCTGGCGCATCACTGGAACCGTTCCGGCATCGTGCGCGTCAATACCTTCAGTAATTGCCCGGCGGTACGTTTGCTGGTCAATGGCGTGAAGCAGGGCGACGATCAGACGCCGAATCCGCTGGACTTTGAAAATACCGACTTGACCCAGGACACCACCGGTCTGCCGCATCAGGCGCACTGGGACAATGTTCAATGGCAAGCTGGTACCGTCACGGCCCAATGTCTCGATGAAATCGGTAATGTGGTGCAATACAATGGCCAGGTTGTACAAGACCAGCGTGCTACCGCCGGCAAGGCCGACCACATCATCCTGAGCACCGAGCCTGGCTTGAAAAAGCCTGACGGCAGCACCTTCCAGATCACGGCCAACGGCAGCGATGCCGCGTTCATCACCGCTAAAGTGGTTGACGCGAACAATATCCTGTTGCCTGAAGATAGCACCAACATCACGTTTACGGTCAGCAGCAACGGCAATTATCGTGGCGGCTGGAACAATGCCGTGTCGCAAGACAAGCCGACCAGCTACCACGCGCCTGGCGACCATGAACTGGCAGCCGAAGGCGGCCTGGTGCGTATCGCGGTGCGCAGCAAGTTCGAACCGGGTACCGTGACGGTGACGGCAGCTTCTTCCGATGGCACGCTGCAAAGCAATGTTGCCAGCTTTGAAGTCGTGCCAGTACCGCAACCTGCCGACGCCAGCCAGTTGCCGCCAGCATTCGTGGCGCAACCGCAATCGCTGACCGTCAGCGTAGGCCAGTCTGCGCATTTCGAAGCAGTCGTGTCGGGTGCCGCACCGCTGGACTTCACCTGGTACCGCAATGGCGTTGAAATCGTTGGCGCCAAAGGCAGCAGCTACGACACCGCCCTGGCGGTCAATGGCGACAATAACGCTGTCTACACTGTCAAGGTGAAAAACAGCTTTGGCGACCAGACCAGCAGCGACGCCGTCGAGACAGTAGTTGCGCCGCAAGCGCCAGTCATCGTCAGCGCTCCTGTGGCACTGAGCCTGGTAGAAGGCCAGACCGCTACCTTCCAGATCGTTGCAAATGGTGCGCCGCCACCGGCCTACCAGTGGTATCGCGACAATCAGAAGATTGATGGCGCAACGTCGAACAGCTATACCATCCCCGCTGTCGTATTGGGTGATAACAATGCCTCGTTCTACGTAGTGGCAAGCAATCTGGTCAATAGCGTGCAATCGACACCGGTCACCCTGACCGTGGGCGCTGCGACCGGACCGCACTTCACGCAGCCAGCCAATCAGGTGGCAGCGCTGAACAGCCATGCCACTCTGGTGGTGCAGGCAACGGGTTCCCAACCGATGACCTACACCTGGTTCGACAAGAACCAGCGCATCGTCGGCACCAGCGCCACCTTGGACTTCCCGGCAATGCAGGCTGGCGATTTCGGCAGCTACACGGTACTCGTGCACAATGCCGCCGGCGACCAGACCAGCGATCCTGTTTCGCTGTTGCAAGCCGCTCCTGGCGTCAATCTGGCACGCGCCCGCACGGCGACGGCAGACACCACCCAGGATGCGATCGGCCTGGCAGCAAGCAAGGCAGTTGATGGCGACATCAATTCGCGCTGGGGTTCGGCTTTCAACCCGACGGCTGAACTGACGGTCGACCTGGGTTCGCCGATGGACATGAACCGCATGATCCTGCGTTGGGATCCGGCGTATGCCAAGCAATATATCGTTGAAGTATCGAACGATAATAAAACCTGGACCAAGGCTTATTCGCAAGATAAAGGCAATGGCGGCGTGGAAGATACCTCTTTCCCTCTCGTCAACGGCCGTTATGTGCGCATGACCGGCACCCTGCGCGGTAGCCCTGACTACGGTTATTCGCTGGACGAGCTGGAAGTGTATAACGTTGCCCATCTGTCCAAGGACGGCAGCGCTCCCGAGCGTTACACCTTGGTACCAGGCAACAACAACGTCGTCACCGACAACAGCACCAGTTTGCTGTGGAGCCGCGTACCGACCAAGAATGGCATCGCCCAGTTCACCCAGGTGTTGGCTGGCCAGTATTGCTCCACCATCGGCAGCCGTTTGCCGACCAGGGAAGAAGCATTGTCGATCGCTGGCGACAGCTTTAACGTCGATGCCTTCCCGGGCGGCTGGAGCACCTGGACCTCGAACATCTCGGAAACCGATGCGACCCGTGCCTACGTGGTGTCGTCCAACGGCGATGTTACGACCCAGTTGTTCAACAACTTCCCGAACGACGTGCTGTGCGTCAGTGGTACGCTGCAGTTTGCGGCACCAGCCATCGTTGCCCAGCCTTTGACCCAGTCGGTCAAATTGTCGGCCAGCGGTGACAAGCAAGCGTATTTTGCCGCCGTCGCCACAGGTACCGGTCCTCTGACCTACACCTGGTTCCGTAATGATGTGCAAGTGGCTTCTTCGCTCAACCCGGTCTACAGCCCGGTCGTGACGAAAAGCGACGATGGCGCCAAGTACAAGGTGATCATCAGCAATAGCCGTGGCAACAGCATCACCAGCGATCCAGCTGTCCTGACCATCGTCGCGGCAAACGACAATGGTACTGGTGGCGGCAATCAGCCACCGCAGCAGCAAGCGCCTGCCATCGTGTCGCAGCCGTTTAACCAGTCATTGGTTCCAGGCCAGACGGCCAAGTTCAGCGTTGTCGCCAGCGGCGCCGACAGCTTTACTTACCAATGGTTCCGCAACGATCAGCTGATCGTTGGCGCCACCAGCAGCAGCTTTGCCACGTCGCCTGTGACACTGGCCGACAACGGCGAACGGTTCCGGGTCGATGTCACCAATCCGGCCAACGGTGCAGTGACCAGCAGCAACGACGCCAACTTGCTGGTCATCGACGGCGTACCGTCCGATGCCGCCAACCTGGCGTTGAAAGGCACGCCAAGCTCCAGCTCCACGGAGAGTGCCGACTACTTTGGCCCTCAGTATGTCAATGATGGTTTTGGCAGGGTGCGCGCCGACAATGGCCTGGAAGGTACCCGTTGGGCATCGTTTGTATTCCAGGGCGACGACGCTACCTCGGACAACCAATGGGTCAGCATCGATCTCGGCTCCGTGCAAGAGATCAACCAGGTGGTGCTCGATTGGCAAACTGCGTTTGGCTCGAAATACATTATCGAGACCTCGGTAGACAATCAAGTCTGGACGCCAGTCTATACCCAGAACAGCGGGCAAGGCCGTGTAGAAAATCTGTTGTTCGCCATCACCAAGGCACAGTATGTGCGCATGCACGGTGTGAAACGCGGCACGCAATATGGTTATTCCCTGTATGAGATGCAAGTGTACGCACCTGCACTGACCATCCGTACCCAGCCTGCAGCGCAAACTGTGGCGGTCGGCCAGTCGGCCCACTTCACGGTGGACGCAGTGGGTCCGGGCACGCTGACTTACCAATGGCTCAAGCAGGGCGTGTTGGTGGCAAGCACCGACGTACCGTCCTACGATACGCCAGCAGTGACCAGCGATGACAACGGCGCGATTTACAGTGTCGTGGTGGAAAGCTCGAACGGTAGCAAACTGCCTAGCGATGGCGCAGTGTTGACCGTGGGCGTACCGCAAAGCATCAGCGCCGGTAGTGGCAGCGATACCAATACCATTAATAGCGCGAACAACGGCACGGGTGCCGCGAGTGGCGCCGCTAATGGCGTTGGCGGCGGTAGCGATGTGGTACTGGGCAGCAATCTGGCACTCGGCAAGACCGCGTTTTCCAGCCCTGTCGAAAATCCGCAGGGCACCACTGCCAACCTGGCGATTGACGGTATCGTCAGCCGCGACAGCCGCTGGTCGTCGGCGTTCGACGACAAGGCATGGATGGCGATTGATCTGTACGCGCCTACCCTGATCTCGCAAGTGACTTTGCAATGGGAAAATGCCTATGGCAGCGAGTATGAAATCCAGGTATCGAATGATAAAAATACCTGGGTGCCAGTCAAGCACATCACCGGCGGCAAGGGCGGCGTGGAACAGATTACGTTCCCGACGGTCTCTGCCCGTTATGTGCGCCTGCAAGGCTTTGTCCGCGCCACGCCATACGGCTATTCGCTGTACGAGTTCGAAGTGTACGGTCCGGCTAACCCGGGCCCTGCACCGCAATTCTCGGCACAGCCGGCTGCTGTTACAGTGACCGCAGGCCAGAGCGCCCACTTCGAGGCCAGCGTTGCCGGCAACGGTTCCTTTACGTATCAATGGAACCGCAATACCGACCTGATCCCAGGCGCGACCTCTGCCAGCTACGATATTGCAGCGGTGCAGAGCAGCGACAACGGTGCGGTATTTAGCGTCAGCGTCACCAATGCCAACGGCATCGGTGCAGTATCGACCGGCGCCAAGCTGACCGTGAATCCGGTCGACAACGGCAACGGTGGCACCGGTAATAATGGTGGCACTGGTAATACTGGCGGTAATGGTGGTAACAGCGGTGGTAACAACGGCGGTACCAATCCCGACTATCCGGTAGTTCCGGGTTTCGTCACGGTCGATCTGAAAAACAATACCAATGGTAAATGGACTGATGATCAGATCTACGTGGCCGTGATTGGCCGTGATCCTAACAACAAGGACAACTTCGCCTACCTCCAGGCGGACGGCACGATCTTGCCAATGTTGTTGTCTGATAATGATGCACCAGGTCATTTGACGAAAAACGGCGAGAACTTCAGCAATTACTTCTTCACCCTGGCGCAAGCCAAGAACTTGAAGTTGCCGAAGATGGATTCGGGCCGTATCTTTGTTTCGATGGGCTCGCCGCTGTTCATCAAGATTAATGAGGATATTAATCATCAAACTGGTTTCGCCGGTCCGGATCTGAATAACCATAATGATCCGAACATCGATATCTACTTTGACTGGTACGAGTTCACGCTCAACGACAACTTGTACATGAACCCGACCCAGGTGGACCAATTTGGTTTCCCGCTGTTGATGGACGTGTATGGCGATAGCCATAATTTCCACCAGCAAGTCGGTATTTCCGAAACGCGCGACAGCATCCTTGCGGCTTACCAGAAAGAAATGCCGAAAGAGTTTCTGGTAGACGCAGTGCAGCCTCGCCGTATCCTGGCGCCAGGCAAGAGCAGCTTCGATTCCGGCCGTGTCAACGCTGCGTATTTCGATGCATATATTAACGACATGTGGAATCTGTACCGCACCAAGCCACTGGTCGTAGATATGTACGATAATTCGCGCCGTTTCGTCGGTCAGGTCGCTGCCGATGATACCGTCGTATTCCATGAAATCGACAAGGGTAATGGCGTGCTTGGCAGCACTGTGTACACGGTGCCAGGCAAGCCTAGCACCCAGGACATGCTGGAAGCCAAAGGCGTGCTGGCCAGTCCGCTGGCTGGCGAAACCGACGGTGCAGTGATTTCCATTGAATTGGCACTGGAAGCACAAATCGCCGCCGCCTTGAACCGCCATATCATGGAAGACACCTCCTTGTGGGGCGCTCCGACCGCCGCGTGGTATGCGGCGTCGCCAGCGAACTACTATGCGAAGTTCTGGCATGACCATAGTGTCGGCGCCAAGGCTTACGGTTTTGCCTATGACGACGTATCGGGCCAAAGCTCGAGCGTCATCGGCCCTAAACCGGAACACCTGGTGCTGGGCATAGGCTGGTAAGTCATGAAGTCATCTGGAGACAAGCAGAACAACGCTAGTCAACAGTGAGAAGGCCGCGGCGTGGTTGACGCCGCGGCCTTTTTTTTCGGCTAGTGCTTAGCTGGCTTTGGCTTGACTTCAGCGCTCCAGTCCCACCGTGCGTTTTCGGTATTCGTCCGGCGTTTCCTGCGTCAGGCGGCGAAACATCGTGATGAAGGCCGAGGAACTGGCGTAGCCCAGTTCCAGGGCGATGCTTTCCACCGTGCGGCCTTGCGCCAGCAGGGACATGGCCTTGACGACCCTCAACCGTTGCCGCCATTCCGCCAGGGTCATGCCCAGGTCGCGCTGGCAGCGGCGCATCAAGGTGCGCTCACTGGTATGGACATGCGCCGCCAGTTCGGCCACGGAGCGGCTATCGCCCGGCTCATGCTGCAGCATGTTCAATACTTTTTGCACCAGCGGATCGTCCGAGCTGGGCAGGTAACTGCCGGCCCGTTCGGCTGTCGCCAGCAGGTCGACCAGTACCTTCAGGAAGCGCGCTTCTGCTGCACTTGGCGGTATGCCTGGCGGCTGCCGGTGCAGATGTTCCAGCATCGCGCGTAGCAAGGGACTGACCGTCAAGGCCGTCACTTGCGTGGGCAGGTCCGCGCATTCCGCCACGCTGATATACACCGAGCTATGCCAGGCTTCCCTGCGGTTCTGCGCCAGGTGTTCGGTATGGGGCGGTAGCCAGATACCGTACTGGGGTGGCACCACATAGTGCCCTCCTGCATATTGCACTTCCACCACGCCGCTGACTGCCGAGACGAATTCGCCCCAGGGATGATGATGCGGGGGATAAAAACCGTCTGCCGGCATGGGGGCGCTGCGGAAATAGATGGCGCCAGGAAGTTCCTGTGTGTAGGGGGCGAGCAGGATTTGCCGGGTCTTCTTTTGCACGAATACTCTCCCATTTTTGGCAGTGTTGAGGTTGACCGGAAACAGCGATGCCTTGGCGGATATTCACTATATCAAGAAAATCTGCCTGTCACATAATGGGTTTTATTCAGGAAAGGTATCGGTCATGTACAAGAATATCGACCGGCAGGCGGTCGCCGCGATGATCATGTTGTGCCTGGTGTGGAGCATGCAGCAGATCGGGCTGAAGGCGACGGCGCATGACGCCAGCCCCATCCTGCAGATCGCCTTGCGCTCCGGCATAGGCGCAGTGCTGGTTGCCCTCTTCATGCTGTACCGGCGTGAGAAGCCCAGCCTTGCCTCCCTGCCATGGCGCGCGGGGTTGGGCGCCGGTCTCTTATTTGCCCTGGAGTATCTGCTGCTGGGTACGGGCCTGCGTTTCACCAGCGCCGCGCACGGCGTGGTGTTCCTGTACACGGCGCCACTGTTTGCCGCCGTCGGCCTGCATTTCAGCTTGCGTTCCGAGCGCTTGAAGCCCGTGCAATGGCTGGGCATCGTGCTGGCTTTTGCCGGCGTCGCCATCACTTTTTTTACGCCGTCCAGCGGACAGCAGTCTAGCGATGCCAGCAGCCTGTTCGGTGATGCGCTGTGCCTGCTGTCGGGCGCCGCCTGGGGCGCGACTACCGTGCTGGTGCGATGTTCGGGGCTGGCCAAGGTGTCTGCATCGCAAACCGCCATCTTCCAGCTGTCAGTGGCGTTTATAGTCTTGCTGGGTTTTGCCGTGCTCACGGGGCAAACCACCTTCCACGCCACGCCCTTGCTGATTGCCAACCTGCTGTTCCAGTCGGTGATCGTCTCGTTCCTCAGCCTGCTGCTATGGTTTTCCTTGCTGCGCCGCTATCTGGCCTCCGGGCTAGGCGCGTTTTCCTTCCTCACGCCGCTGTTCGGCGTAGCGCTGGGCGCATGGCTGTTAAACGAGAAAATCAACCCGGGATTCATGGTCGGCGCATTGTTCGTCGTGGCCGGCATTGTCTGCGTCAGCTGCCATGCGTGGCTGGCGTCACGTTTTGTACGGCAGTGGTAAAGTGCATCAAATCCAATCAAATTGACTGCCAATGCCACTATTTTGATCGGAATGGTTCATTTATTCTGCTTGATGTTGCTTATAATTTTGTTTGTTCCCTCCACAACATAGCGAGCCAGCCCCCATGAAATTGAGCAGCCTAAGCTTTTCCGATAACGCCATCATTCCAGGCGAATTTGCCTTTGCGGTCATTGATCCAGTGACCCACGTGGCCTTGTCCAGCAACCGCAATCCACACCTGGCCTGGAGCGATGTGCCTGCCGGTACACAATCGTTCGCCTTGATTTGTCACGATCCTGACGTACCAAGCAGTGGCGAGGACGTCAACCAGGAAGGGCGGGAAGTGCCAGCATCGCTGCCCCGCGTCGATTTCTTCCACTGGCTCTTGCTCGATATTCCTGCGGTTGCGCGTGAGATCGCTGCCGGCAGCCATAGTGATGGCGTGCTGGCGCGCGGCAAAGCCGGTCCCGCAGCACCCGATGGTTTGCGTCACGGCATCAATGACTATACCAACTGGTTTGCGGGCGATGCGCAAATGGCGGGTGACTATCACGGCTACGATGGTCCATGTCCGCCTTGGAACGATACGCTGGTACACCGTTATGTATTCACCTTGTACGCACTCGATTTGCCGCATATCGCCGTCAATGCTCCCTTGACTGGCGCTAATGTGCGGGACGCGCTCGCCGGTCACGTGCTTGCGCAAGCCAGTCTCACTGGCACCTATACCCTGAATCCCGATTTGCAACAAAAGTGAGATAGTTGCAGGCACATGAAAACGATGGCAGATAGCGGCAAGGGAGTAGCGATATTGTCTTTGCCATCTGGCAATCTCGTCACTCGCGGGGGCTTGTGCACGCTGGTCCAGCCGTGCTTGCGCCGACCACAGCACGCCCAGGGTTTCAGGTTTTTTGACGCCACCTTGCTGCTGGTGAAGTCAGGCCAGATGATCATCGACAATGGGGAAACTTCCATGACCTTGGATGGTCCATTGACGCTGGTGGCAATGGCGCAAAACGCGTGTGCCGATATCCAGAAAATCCCTGGTGGCGAGCAGCAGACGTTTCAATCTTTGCTGCTGGCGTTTGCACCGGAAGTGATGCTGGAATTTCACCGGCGTCATGCGGATGACATGCTGACATCGCCAGCAGTCGCACATGGCCGCCAGATGGTGCTCGACGCGGACCTGGCCGATACCCTGGAGCATTGCGTGCGCGGCATCTCTTCAAGCAACATCAGCGAGCGCGAGCAAATGCACAGGCTGGTCGGCTTGCTGCTGGCGCTGGCTGAGCGCGGCTGCCATTTTTCGCGGCCATCGACGCAACATATTGCTGACCGCCTCAAGCGTATTCTTGCGGATGCACCCGCGCATCCATGGACGACGGCCAAGGCTGGCCGGGAGCTTGCCATGAGCGAAGCGACCTTAAGGCGCAGGCTGGCGGCCGAAAATTTACGCTTTGAAACTTTGCTATTGGATATACGCATGCACCACGCGATGACCTTGCTGCAGACCACCGGCTGGAATCTTCAGCATATCTCTGAAGCGTGCGGATACCGCGCCAGTGCACGCTTCTCCCTGCGTTTCCGCGAGCGTTTCGGATGCTCGCCATCGCAGGTGCGCTGAGTTGATGATGTAATTGATAGGGTAGAAAAAACATGACAGAGAACAAGCATTTTTACGAGCCGTCCAAAGGACATGGATTGGCGCATGACCCCTTCAACGCCATCGTGGGGCCGCGCCCGATCGGCTGGATCGCATCGCATTCAGCCAGCGGTGTGCTCAACCTCGCGCCCTACAGTTTCTTCAACGCCTTTAACTACACCCCACCCATCATCGGTTTTGCCAGCGTCGGCCGTAAAGACAGCTTGAACAATATCGAGCAAACCGGTGAATTTGTCTGGAATCTGGCAACCCGCCCCCTGGCCGAGGCCATGAATCTGAGTTCCGTGGCGGCCCCGCCGGACATCAACGAGTTTGAACTGGCCGGCCTCACGCCTGTCCCCGGGCGTATGGTCAAGGTGCCGCGCGTTGCAGAAAGCCCGGTGGCATTCGAGTGCCGCTGTAGCCAGATACTGCAATTGGCCAGCGCTGATGGTGATGAAATTGCCACCTGGCTGGTGCTGGGCGAAGTGATCGGCGTGCATATCGACCAGGCTTTGCTGAAAAACGGCAGCTACGATACGGCGGGCGCCCATCCTATACTGCGTGGTGGCGGGCCTGCAGACTATTTCGAAGTGAGCCAGGAGTCCCTGTTTCAGATGTACCGGCCGCGATAGGCGTTCTCTTACTTTGCCTCGTCCATCAGCCGCTCCCTTAACCACCGGTGCCCTGCATCATTGTCGCTGCGCGGATGCCAGGCCATCGACAGGGTGAAGCCCAGCTTGGCCAGCGGCAGGGGGAAGATATCGAGCGTGTCGCTAAAGCGGTTCAGCAGGCACAGGGGCAGGGCGCAGACGTAGTCGGTGCTGGCCAGCATCAGCGGTACCAGGTTGTAGCTGGACACGGATAAAACCACCTGGCGCTGCATGCCCAGCGCGGCCAGATGCTCTTCGATGAAGCCATGGAAGCCGCCGCTGTTCGAGACGATCACGTGCTGCAGCGCGCAATAGCTGGCCAGGTCGGGCGGGACCGTGCCGCGCGGGTGGCCCTTGCGCTGGGCCAGCATGAAAACGTCGCTGATCAGTTCACGGCTTTTCAAGGCGGGCGGCAGGAAGCGCGAGCCGGCGATCAGCACGTCAATTTCTCCCCTTTCCATCTGGCCGACCACCTGTTCCGGATCTGCGTTGCGAAACGCCAGGCGCAGGCTGGCGTTATGCTGTGCCTCGAACGTGCGCGCCAGGCCCAGGCCCAGTATCGCGGTGGCATTGTCGTTGGCCGCCACGGTGAAGCTGCGCTGGGCGCTGGCCGGATCAAACACGGCTGGCTCGCGCACGGTTTTTTCCAGGCCCAGCAGCGCCTCGCGCAGTGGCGCGCGCAATTGCAGGGCGCGCTCAGTGGCCACCATGCCGCGCCCGGTCTCGGATGGCAACAGCAGCGGGTCTCCCAGCAAGTCGCGCAGGCGGACCAGTTGCGCCGACAGGGCGGGCTGGCTGATGTTCAGACGCACGGCTGCCCTGGTGACGTTGGCTTCTTCCAGCAAGACGTCGAGCGACACCAGCAAGGCCAGGTCAGCGCCTTTCATATCGATCATAGTTATACCTCGAATATTAACAATCGATTTCAAATATACCAGTGATGGGGCCATCATGCCGGTATCGCGTATTCCCTTCGAGACCATCATGAGCAAGCGTTCCACCAGCCTTATCCTCAGATTGCTGAGCTTTTCCTTTTTCGCCACCGGCACGGCCTCGCTGTCGGTGGTGGGCGCCTTGCAGGAAATCGCCACCTCGCTGGCCATGCCGCGCAGCGCGGTGGCGATGCTGGTGGCAGTGTTTGCCGTCACCTTTGCCATCAGCGCGCCGCTGATCCAGGTATTTGCCGGCCACTTGCCGCGCCGCAGCTTGCTGCTGGCCGGCCTGGCCACCGTGGCGCTGGGGGCGGCCGGTTGCGCGCTGGCGCCCAATTACACGGTGCTGGTGCTGGCGCGCATCGTGACGGGACTGGGCATGGCGGCCGTGACGCCGGTCGGTTCTTCGCTCGGTTCGACCATGGTGCCGCCCGAGCGCCAGGGCCAGGCGCTGGCCATCGTGTTTACGGGCATGACGGTAGCGTCGGTGGTGGGCGTGCCCTTGTCGGCCTGGATCGCCCACACGCTGGGCTGGCGGGCGATGTTTGGCTTGATCGCCTTGCTGTCCGTCATTTCCGGCGTGTTGCTGGCCTTGATGCTGCAGGACCGTTCGGCAGGGCAGAAAGTGCAGCTGCGCGATTTGTTGACCGTGCTGTGCCGGCGCGATCTGGCCAGCGCGCTGGCGGTGATGGTGCTGGGCCTGGGTGGCTTGTTTGCCAGCTACACCATGATCACGCCCATCTTGCACGATAAATTCGGCGCCGGTCCGCAAATGGTGTCCATCGCCTTGCTGATCTATGGCCTGGCGGGCATCGCCGGCAACCAGGTGGCGCGCAAGCTGGCGATGCTATGGTCGGCCGAACGTTCGCTGACGATGTCGCTGCTGATGATGGGCGTGGCCTTCGTGGTGCTGGCTGTCACGCCAGGCTGGCTGGTGGTGGCGCTGGCCACCCTGGTGCTGTGGGCGCTGGCAGTCGATATTTTCTTGCCGGCCCAGCAGCGGCGCATGGTGGAGCTGGCGCCGCAGTGGCGCGGCCTGGTGCTGGCGCTCAATTCCTCGTGCCTGTTCATCGGCATGGCGCTCGGCTCCTCGACGGCCGGCAAGGTGGCGCCGGTGTGGGGCCTGGACGCCTTGCCGCTGGTATCGATCGCCATGATTGCGCTGGCGTTCGGGGCGCTGGGCTGGTCGCGCAGCGCGCGTGCATCACATCTGGCCGCTTGTCCGCTACAAGATGCTGCTGGTGCGTAGCTGGACGCTGTCGCGGCCCGGTGGCGCGCCAAATAAACGGCTGTATTCGCGGCTGAATTGCGAAGGGCTATCGTAGCCGACGCTGTAGCCGATGGCCGCCACGTCGCCAGGCTCCTGCATCAGCCGCACGCGCGCCTGCTGCAAGCGGATTTGCTTTTGGTATTGCAAGGGACTCATGGCGGTCACGGCGCGGAAATGGCGGTGGAACGATGACACGCTCATGGCCGCCAGCCGGGCCAGATCCTCGCTGCGCAGCAACTCGGCATAATGTTCGCGTATCCAGCGGATGGCCCGGCCGATATGCGACAGCCGGCTATCGGCCATGCCGATCTGCCGTATTGCCACACCTTGTTCGCCAGACAAGAGCCGCCAATGGATTTCACGTTCCAGCATCGGCGCCAGCACGGCGATATCGCCAGGCTGGTCGGGCAGGCGCAGCAAGCGCAGCACGGCGTCCAGCAGCTCGGGTCTGGCATTGCTGACGTGCATGCCAGAAACGCTGGTCGCTGCCGTCACTGTGCTGTGCGGCATGTCCAGCAGCAAGGAGGCGATGATGGCCGGTTTCAGGGTCAGGCCGACAGCCAGGAAGGGCGCTTCCGCGCTGGCCTCGGTAATGCAGCCGCACATCGGCAAATCGACGGACACCACCAGATATTGCCCGGCGCCATAGTCATAGGTGCGTTCGCCCAATATCGTTTGCTTGGCCCCTTGCGCCACCAGCGCAAACATCGGCTCGCTGATATGCTGGGCTGGCGGCGTGGCGTCCTGCGAGGCAT
Source organism: Janthinobacterium silvisoli (assembly GCF_014200725.1). GTDB lineage: Bacteria > Pseudomonadota > Gammaproteobacteria > Burkholderiales > Burkholderiaceae_D > Janthinobacterium. The sequence goes on along the minus strand of NZ_JACHCL010000002.1, from coordinate 1,219,895 downwards.
ATACGCGCACGCCGTCCACGGCCAGTTGCGCTGGCCAGTCATGGGCCTGGCGGCGGATCAGGGCACAGATTTCCATCAGTTTATCCATGCTTTGATGGTAGCCCCAGGCTGGGATTGTTCGCAAGCGCAAACAGCTTGCGGACGCAGGATTGAGCGGATCGTGCAAGACTCTGCGCCTTATCGGCTAGTGTGCGCAGGCTGGGCGGTGGTTAGATGGAGGCTTCACCACCACCATCAGGAGTACACCATGTCGCTCGATTCCTATATCACCCTTGGCCATTCCGGCCTGCATGTCAGCCCTCTGTGCCTGGGCACCATGACTTTCGGCGAAGATTGGGGCTGGGGTTCCAGCCCGGCCGACTCGGAAGCTATCCTCAGCGCCTACCTGGAGCAGGGCGGCAACTTTATCGATACGGCCAATCTGTACACGAATGGGCATTCGGAAAAAATCATCGGAGACTTCTTTGCGCGGCGTAAAGGCCGCGACCGCAGCGTGATCGCCACCAAGTTCTTTGGCAACCTGCATGCGGGCGACCCGAACGGTGGCGGCAATGGCCGCAAGGCTATCATCGAGCAGTGCGAAGCGTCACTGCGCCGGCTGCAGACGGACTATATCGACCTGTACTGGATACATAACTGGGAACCGAGCACGCCGATCGAGGAAACCATGCGCACCCTGGACGATCTGGTGCGGGCTGGCAAGATCCGCTATATCGGCATTTCCGATGCACCGGCCTGGAAAACCGCGCAGGCGCAAACCATCGCACAATTTCGCGGCTGGGCGCCGCTGATCGCGCTGCAGTTGGAATATTCCTTGCTGCAGCGCACGGTGGAAGGCGAATTGATGCCGATGGCGCGTGAACTGCATTTGGGCGCCATGCCCTGGAGTCCGCTCAAGGGCGGCTGGCTGTCCGGCAAATATACGCGTGAAAATGCCGGCATCAGCCAGTCCGAGCGTTCCAAGCTGGTGGGCGCTTCGCCGTCGGAACAGGAATTCCTGGTGATCGATGTCGTCAAGGCCATCGCCGCCGAACGCCAGGCCAGCCCGGCCGCAGTGGCGCTGGCCTGGGTGCAAGGCCGCGCGGGCGTAGTCTCTACCCTGATCGGCGCGCGCCGGTTGGACCAGTTGCAGGACAACCTCAGTTCATTGACGCTCAAGCTCACGCAGGAAGAGATCGCCAGGCTGGACCAGGTCACCAAACCGGCGCTCAATTTCCCGGCCGACGTCAACGAACACCTGGCGCCGATGCTGGCGTTTGCTGGCGCCACGGTCGATGGCCGGCAAACCACGGCGCTGCCGTGGCTGACGGCGAGCAGCACACGCTACTAGGCACGGTTCATCCTGGTCTTTGAGTTCTTCTTGTCATTATTTTGTCATAAGCGTGTCATGTTGCTGTTGCAGGCACGCTTGCATACTGTCCTTACTGTTTCCCCAACCCACTCCAAGGACCATATCATGCAAGCTCGTCTTATTTCCGCCGCGATCGCCAGCGCTACCTTTCTTTTCGCTTCCACCGGCGCCATGGCGCAAAGTGCGGCGCCGACCGCCAATCCTGTTGTCGCCAAGAATGTGGTGCTGGTGCACGGCCTGTATGCCGATGCGTCGAGCTGGTCGGAAGTAATTCCACTGCTGCAAAAAGCGGGCTTGCACGTGACTGCCGTGCAAAATCCATTGCGCTCGCTGGCTGACGATGCCGAAGCAACGCGCCGCGTGCTGGCGCTGCAGGATGGCCCGACTGTGCTGGTGGCGCACTCGTATGGCGGCATGGTGATTTCCGAAGCCGGTACCGATCCGAAAGTGTCGGCGCTGGTGTACGTGGCGGCGCGTGGCCCCGATGCCGGTGAAGATTACGGCGCGCTGGCGGCCAAGTTCCCGGCAGCACCTGCCAGCGCTGGCCTGATCAAGACGCCGGACGGTTATGCCCAGCTGAGCGAACAGGCTTTCCTGCATGACTTTGCGGGCGATCTCGATACCGCCAAGGCGCGCACCCTGTATGCGGTGCAAGGCCAAGCCTCGCAAGCGATCTTTTCGGCCCGCACTACCCAGGCCGCCTGGAAAGTCAAGCCCAGCTATTACGCTGTCTCGACGGAAGACCGCACCATCAATCCTGACTTCGAGCGCTTCATGGCCCAGCGCATGCATGCGCAAACCATCGAAGTCAAAGGCAGCCACTTGGCGCTGATTTCCCATCCACAGGAAATTGCTGCCCTGATTGAAAAAGCGGCTGGCCTGTAAGTCCTATTGTGCTCTGCCTGATGCCTGCCTGGTATCAGGCCAGGCGCATTATGTGAACAGGTATTCCAGTACTTCATCGCCGTACTGGTCCGTTTCGCCCGTCGATTTCCAGCCCAGATGGCGATAAAAGCCATAGGAGCGTGATTGCGGGTCGCTGGAGCAGCCGAGGAACAATCGAGCATGGCCTGCTGCGCTCAGTTCAGCCATCACCCTGTCCAGCAAAGCCTTGCCGATACCGAGTCCCTCGGCTTCCGGCAACAGCGCCAGCACGACGATCTCGCCGCTTTCCCTGTCGCCAAAGCAATAGCCGATCAGTTGGCCATCCTGATGGCAAACTTGCCCTGGCAGATTGCCGGACTCTATCATTTCCGCCCACGACTCTGCCGTGATACCCAGTTCGGCCAGGCGCTCCTGGCCGATGGCATTTTGCCGGGTCTTGCCGCGCAGTGCGATATACGCTGGCGTGTCGCCGGCGCGGCCGGGGCTGAAGGTAATCGATGTCTTTTGAAGGCTCATGGGTTCTCAGTCAGGCGTATCGGGGGAGGCCAGCAATTCTTCCAGCACCGTAATGGCGCCGCTGATGCGTTGTAGCGTGGCTTGCAGCTCGCGTTTTTGCGCGTCCAGTGTCAGCAGCTGTTGTTCGCCTTGTGCCTGGTTGCGTTTCAGTTCGCTCAGGCGCTGCTCTATCATGTGTTTGTCCACTTGCTATTCTCCTTTGGTCTGGTGTTCAGGGGGAGGCAGCTTGTTCAGTACGCCAGCCGCATCGAGTTCATAGGTATCAAAATCGCGCGCCAGGAACAAGCTGCCGGCATAGTGCTGCCTGGCTTCCGCTTCCAGTTCCGCCATACCGGCCGCGTGATGGTAGCGCGCGCTAAAGTGCGTGAGTATCAAATTCGGCAACTGGCTGGCGGCGGCAAATTGCGCCACCCGCTGCACGGAGCTGTGGGTGGGGCCGGGGCCGACTTTTTGCAGCATGGCTTCCGTGTAGGTGGCTTCATGCACCAGCAATTGCGCACCGGCGCAGGCGTCTGCCAGCAGGGACGGCGTGTCGTTGTCGCCGCCGATGACGATGGTCGCCTGGTCTGTTTTCGTGATGCGGAAGTCGGCAGCTGCCAGCAGACTGCCGTCTTCCAGCTGCACGTCATTGCCTGCATGTAATTGGCCCCAGGCCGGGCCGGACGGTACGCCGCGTGCTTGCAGGGCGGCCTTGTCCAGTTTCCACTTGCTGCTTTCCAGCGCGAAGCGGAACGCCACGCTGTCGGCGCGGTGCGACAGCGCATGGCGGGTAATGATCAGCCCTGTCTCCTGATGTACGATGTCGCTGCTGTTGACGTCGATATGGATCAGCGGATACGTCAAAAACAGTTCCGTGTGCAGCAAGGTGGCGTCGATCCAGGCTTTGATGGCGGGTGGCGCGATCAGGAGCAAGGGCCGCTTGCGGCCCGTCATGGAAGCGCTGGCGAGCAGGCCCGGCAAGCCGTAGCTATGGTCGCCATGCACGTGCGTGATGCAGATGCCGGCCAGGTCGTGCACGGACAGGGGTATGCGCTGCAAGCGGTGCTGGGTCGCTTCGCCGCAATCGACCATCCACCAGTCGCGGCTGGTGGAGGGCTGGACGGCCAGCGAGGTGACGTTACGGTAGCGGGTGGGCACGCCCGAAGACGTGCCGAGGAAAGTCAGTTTGAACATGCCGCATATTATGCGGCAGGCTGCTTTGCTTGGCTATCCGTTAACTTGCCTGTGCGCCCAGCTTGTCCTTGTAGATGTGGCCGTTTTTCATGATCAGCAGCAAGTTTTGCTCCGGTTGCGCCAGGAAATCGAGATTTTTCGTCGGGTCGCCATCGGCTACCAGCAAGTCCGCCAGCGCGCCCACGGCCAGCTTGCCCAAGGGACCGGCATAGGGCGCGCGTGCACCTGACAAAGTCAGCAGTTCGCCATTCTGGCCCGTGGCCTGCGCCAGCAGGGTGAGCGGATCGTAAAAGCGCGTCAGTTTGGCCAGTTGCCGGCCTTGCGTGTGCGTGATCTTGGCATTGAACAGGATATCGGTGCCCCAGCCCGTCTTGATGCCGTATTTTTGCGCCAGCGCATAAGCGTGCACCGTGCCATCGGAAACGATTTGCTGGCTGGCCCGGCGCGCCGCATCGGGATACACATTGCTGTCCTCGTCTTGCAGAAACGGTTGCAAGCTCCACCACACACCGCCGTCGCGCATCATGCGCGCGCTCTCGTCGTCGGCCAGCTGGCCATGCTCGATGCTGCGCACGCCCGCGCGGATGGCGCGCTGTATGCCTTTCGGCGTATAGACGTGGGCCATCACGTAAGTGCCCCAGTCGGCAGCCGCTTCCACCCCGGCTCGCAGTTCGCGTTCCGAGTATTGCGTGCTGTCGAGCGGGTCGTACAGCGAGGCCACGCCGCCGCCAGCCAGCATCTTGATTTGCGTCGCGCCCAGCATCAATTGTTCGCGCACCCGGCGCAGCACTTCCGTTTCGCCATCGGCGATCATGGCCACGCCCACCGATTCCACTACGCTCAACGGTGCATTGGCCGCGCGCGGCACTTCCGAGCGCAGGCGGAAATCGCCATGGCCCGAGGTTTGCGAAATCATGGCGCCCGATGGGAAGATGCGCGGACCAGTTACGATGCCTTCATCGATGGCGCGCTTGAGGGCAAACGCAGGGCCCCCCGCATCGCGCACGGACGTAAAGCCGCGCAACAGGGTGCGCTGCGCTTCCTGCGCCGCCACCAGGTACAAATAACCGACATCGGAAGTCATGGCCGTGGCCTGGTTGATGCCGGCCAGCATGGTATGCCAGTGGGCGTCGATCAAGCCTGGCATCACCAGCTTGCCCTGGCAATCGATGATTTGTGCGCCTTCGACTTTCTCGCCGGCTGATGGCAGGGCGGTGATGGTGGACCCCGTCACCAGCACATTGACACCCGTGCGTGGCGGCTTGCCCGTGCCGTCGAACAGGCGCAGATTGGTCAGCAGCAATGGCCGTACGGGCGCCTGCGGCTGCTGGGCAATGGCATTGCTAGCAGACAGTCCCAGGAAGGGAGCCAGCATGGCGGCCGTGCCGCCCAGAAATTGGCGCCGCCGCATGTCCGCCATGACCCGCTGATACAGGATATTGAAGACGGTGCCGCCGCAATCGCAGGCGCGGGGTTTCAAGCCGCCCGTCTGCCAGGTCTTTTGCCAGGCGCTGGCCAGTGTCTGTTCCGCTATCGTCAATCCAGTGTGAACCAGTGCCATGGCGGTCATCCCTTATGTCGAGGTGTTGGAGCGTTCATTGAAAGCCGCACGGTAAGCGGAGTCAAGCGTGCACTTGCTTTACGAAAACAAATATAGAATTGACACGTGGTCCGCTATGCTGGGCCCGCATGCCGTTCGCAGTTCAATGCCTGATGATGCTTAATCGAGGAGGTCACGCATGTTTTTTAAAAAATATCAAAAAATTGCCGCCGCGCTGGCGCTGGTTGTTTGTAGCGGCACGGCCGCCGCCGTGGGCTTGGGCTTCCTGGCGGAAACGCCGATGGCTTATCTGAATAAATACGATAGCCCGGCCCTGACCAAGGCCGCGACGCAGGTGCTGAATGAAAAAAAGGATGGTGAAACCAGCCAGTGGAGCAATGAAGGCTTGCGCAATTCCGTGCGCATCCATGCCGACATCACGGCCAGCGAGACGGAAAAGACGGATGCCCAGGTGTGCCGTACCCTGCATGTGGCTTTGACGGCCAAGGGGCAGGACCAGACGCTGAAATTGAAACTGTGCAAGGCCGGTAGCGAAAACTGGAAAGTGGCGAAATCCTAGCCGGTCCTGCAGCCAAGCTGTTGTATTGGGAGGCTGATTCCCGTGCTGGCCTGGAGAGTTTCTTCTAGGGAACCCCGGCACGCGTTAAAATCACGCTTTCCCTTTTACCATTCTCACCTACATGCAGCAAAGCCGCCGATTGTTTTTCCGCCTGGTCAGCCAGTTTCGCCGTTACGGCGCGATTGTCGCCGCCACCTTGCTGGCCGTGGGCGTGGCGTCTGCCACCGACGTGCTGCTGATACGCCAGTTGCAAAACGTGGTGGACGCCATGCGCAGCACCGCCACCGAACATGCCGCGCCAGTGACGGGCATGATGGCCACGCTGCAAGGCTGGGTGGACCGCTTCCTGCCCGCGCATGCGGGTCAGACGGAACTATGGGTGATCCCGGCCACCATTTTGGGCCTGGCCGTCATGCGCATGGTGTCGAGTTTTGCCGGCGATTACGGTTCCGTGTGGCTGTCGAGCCGGGTGCAGGCCGATTTGCGCGAGCAGATGTTTGCCACCATCATGCGCCTTCCCAGCCGCTTTTTTGACACCACCACCACCAGCGTGACGCAATCGCGCGTGGCCTTCGATGCCAGCCAGGTATCGCAGGCGGGCTTGAACGTACTCAACGTGATGGTGCGCGATTCGGTGGCCACCATCGGCTATCTGGTCTTGCTGTTCAGCATAGACGTCAAGCTGGCCATCTTTTGCATGGCATCCTTGCCTATCGTCGCGCTGGTAGTCACCTTGGCGGGGCGTCGCATGCGCCATTTGAGCAAGAGCGCACAGCAAGCCGTAGGGGAACTCACCTCCGTGCTCGATGAAAGCATAGGCGGGCAGCGCGTGGTGAAAATCTTTGGCGGCCAGCAATATGAAAAGAAACGTTTCCTGCGGGTCGTGAAGCTGAACCGCCAGCTGGCCGTCAAGCATGCGTCCACCTCGGCCGTCAATTCCGGCTTCATCATGATGCTCGTTGGTATCACCTTGTCGTCGGTGATTTATTTCGCCATGCTGCGCGCGCAAAGCGGCGCCATCACGCCCGGCGCCTTCGTCGCCTTCATGGGCGCGCTGATGGCCATGCAGTCGCCAATCAAGAACCTGACCAAGATCAATGAACCGCTGCAGCGTGGCCTGGCAGCGGCCGAATCCGTATTCACCCTGATCGATACGCCGGTCGAGCCCGACCCTGGCACGCAGACGCCAGCGACGGTGCAGGGTAATCTGTCCTTGCAGAATGTGAATTTCCGCTATAGCGACGATCCCGATGCCCCTACCGCGCTGAACAATATTGTGCTCGACATCGCGGCCGGCGAGACGGTAGCGCTGGTGGGTGGTTCCGGCGGTGGCAAGACCACCTTGCTGGGCTTGCTGCCCCGCTTCTATGACGTGAGCAGCGGCCGTATCCTGCTCGATGGGGTCGATGTGCGCGATTACGAATTGCTGGCCCTGCGTCGCCAGTTCGCGCTGGTCAGCCAGGACGTGATCCTGTTCAACGATACGGTGGCGGCCAATATCGCGTATGGCGATCCGACGCCGGACCAGGCCCGCATCGAGTCGTGCGCGCGCGCCGCCTACGCCCATGATTTCATCGAGCAATTGCCGCAAGGCTATGCGACGCCAGCCGGCCAGAACGGTTCGCGCCTGTCTGGCGGGCAACGCCAGCGCCTGGCGATCGCCCGCGCGCTGTACAAGGATGCGCCTATCTTGCTGCTCGACGAGGCCACCAGTGCGCTCGATACCGAATCCGAGCGGCAAGTGCAGGCGGCGCTGGAAGTGCTGATGCGCGACCGTACCACCATCGTCATCGCCCACCGTTTGTCGACCATTGAGAGCGCCGACCGTATCGTCGTGATGCAAGGTGGCCAGCTGGTGGAATCTGGCACCCACGCAGCCTTGCTGGAGCGCAATGGCGCCTATGCGCGCCTGCATGCCAGCCAGCTGTCGCGCGAGCCGGCAGCGCCGCGCAGCGTGTGAAGCAGTCCTGGCCAATGTTGTGGCTGGCGCTGGCTCTGCCATTGGTCGCGCATGCGCGGCAAGCGCCTGCGCCAGAAGAAGCGCAATCCATGTATCTGACGCAAGATTTTGAGCCCAGCGATGCGTCGCACGCCATGTATGCCTTGCGCACGCCGCCCGTGCGCGACGAGGCGCTGGGCGCCTGGCATGTGTTGCTGGCGTTTCCCGAAACGCCAGGCAAAATTGCCATGGAGACTTACACCACCGATCTGAAATTGAGCCAGGCGAAGTTTGTGCACCTGCGCAAATGGTATTACGAGAATGGGCAGGTGTTTAAAACAGCCAGGCTCGATGCCCAGGGCAAGGAACTGGCCGGCGGCGAGCTGTTTTACGAGAGTGGCCAGCTCAAACAGCGCGAAACACCATTGCCGAATGGGCGCCTGGTCGAGAGTTTCCACGAGAATGGTCAGTTGATGAGCCGCATCGTGTATCGCGGTCAAAAGATAGCTGATGGTGTCTATGTATCGTATGGGGCGAATGGCAAGGTCAGCAGCCGTGCCCACCTGAAAGATGGCCAGATGCATGGCTTGTCGGAAGTATTTCATACCAATGGACAACTGTATCAGCGCGTGCGCTTCGTGCATGACAAGCGCGAAGGCGAGTTTGTCGATTACGCCCCGGACGGCAGCTTGCGCGCCCGCACCGTATTCGTGCATGGCCAGCCTGAAGGCTGGTCGTTTGAAAGCCATGACAATGGGCAAGTATCGCAAAAAGTGCTGTACCACCACGGCGAAGTCCTCAGCATGCAAAAATGGGCACCGGATGGCAAGCCCGTGATTGCCTGGCAGCGTGATGTGCAGGGGCGCGAGCAGGGCGATGTGACCGAGTGGTATGAAAACGGCGTGCGCGCCAGCGTGATTCCCTTTGTCGATGGGCAACGTCATGGCTTGATGCAAATCTGGTACAGCGATGGCAGCTTGCAACAGATCGTGCCGTATGAGCATGATCAGAAACAGGGTGTGGAACGCCGTTGGGATAAAAGCGGCAAGCAGACCATGGCGCAAGCCTGGCAGGATGGGCAGCCGGTGCCCCTTAATCCATGATCTCTTGATACGCGATTGCAGGTATCATGCGGGTTTGCGGCTTGGTCGAGGATGACTCAAGGGCCGGGATAATCTCAGGAGACAGTGGTGATAGAACGCGTAGCGTCGGCAACGGTCAATGTAGCGCCAGGTGAGCTGGAACGGGCGCGCAGCCTGGCCTTGCAAAACATGCGCGTTGTCATGCGCGCGGCGCAGCGGCACTCGGCGCAGATCGAGAAGCAGTGTGGCGTGTCCGGTGCGCAATTATGGGTGATGCAGGAGCTGCACGACCAGCCCGGCCTGCGCATGGGGGAACTGGCGACGAAAATGTCGCTGCACCAGACCACGGCCAGCAATCTGGTCGATGCCCTGGTGAAAAAAATGTATGTGCGCAAGGCGCGCGACCAGCCCGACCAGCGCGTCGTGACCCTGACCTTGACGGAGCAGGGCCAGCTTGTCATCGCCGATGCGCCGCAGCCCGCGCGTGGTTTGCTGCCCAGTGCGCTGGCCCAGCTTGACGCTAGCAGCCTGGCGCAACTGAACCAGGGGCTGACGGCCTTGCTGGCCGTGGTCACGCCTGATGACCGCCAGGCCGGCATGCAGCCGTTCACCTTTACGATGTAGGCGCTTGAGGCAATCGCTGCAATTGCAGTTGCGCCAGCGCACCATACAGCGGTGGGCTGAGCACGCGCGAAACGGTGCTGGCAACCACTGCGCAAGCCATCAGGCTCAGCACCATGCTGTGGCCATCGACCATTTCCATGACGATGATGAAGGCCGTCAGAGGCGCCTGCGTGGCGGCCGCCAGGAAACCTACCATGCCCAGCGCGATCAGGGCCGGCGCATATGGGTATTGCAATAATTGCGCGATGTCATGGCCGATACCGGCGCCGATGGCCAGCGATGGGGCAAAGATGCCGGCCGGCACGCCTGACCAGACGGTCAGCCAGGTGGCCACATATTTAAAGCCGACAAAAGCAGCTGGCATGCTGCTGTCGCCAGCCAGCATGGCCCGCGTGGCGCCCGTGCCGCTGCCAAACGTGGCGCCGTGGCTGGCGATGCCGATACCGGCCACCAGCAAACCGCAGACGGCGGCAAACAAGACCGGGTAGCGGCTGCGCCAGCCCGATAATTTGCCCAGCGGGTTGCCGCGTGCCGAGGCCAGCAGCAAACGCGAAAACAAGCCGCCCGCCACACCCGCCACCAGGGTCACCAGCAAACCGGGCAGGGCCAGCGCCATGGCGATGGGGCCGGGGTGTATCACGCCAAAATGCGTGGCGTTGCCGGTAATGGAAACGGCCATCAAGCCCGCCAGCACGATGCCGGCCACGATCAAGCCGCTATTGCGCTGTTCGGGCGTGCGCGACAGTTCTTCGATGGCAAACATGACGCCTGCCAGCGGCGTGTTGAAGGCGGCCGCGATACCGGCCGCGCCGCCCGCCACCAGCAAGGAATGCGCGCTGATTTGCGTGTGGCGTGGCAAGAAGCGGCGCGCGGCCAGCATCACGCCGGCGGCGATTTGCACGGACGGCCCTTCGCGTCCCAGCGACAAACCGCCCAGCATGCCGCCCGCCGTCAGCACGATCTTGGCTGCGCTCAATTTCAGCGACACGAACAGGGAACGGTCGGCCGGGCTGACGGCGGGGTCCAGGGTGGCCATCACTTGCGGGATGCCGGAGCCGGCCGCGCCTGCGGCGTAGCGGCGCGTCAGCCAGACGATCAGGGCGGCCAGGGCAGGCGTCCATAGCAGGACCAGCCACCAGGCCTTGGCATTGAAATGCAGAAACAGGTCGAGCGCGCCTTCGGCCAGCCAGGTAAAGCCGACCACCACCAGGCCGGCGATGGCGGCCATGCCGATCACGACGGCGCGCGTCCACCACAGGCGCGGGTTGGCAAACTCTTGCTTGAAAGCAGAAGGGATATCGTGCAGGTGTTTCATTGCGGCAAGTCCTGAAGGAGGCGCGCTGGGCGTCGGGGAGACTTGCGATTATAAACCTATATTTGGGCAAATGTATTTCGCTGGCGTTACTTTATTGCTTGGCGCTAGGGGAACACGGCTGTTATCGCAAAGCCATCAAGGCAGCGGCTTTTCAGACAATGGCATGCCTTTCTGTCCCGCATAAAACACGATCAGCACTACCGGCTCGTCGCCGGTCAATCCGCGATGGACTTCGCCGATGGTTTCATTGACCACTTGCCCTGGCTTGAAGACCATTTTTTGTCCATTGTCCTTTTTTTCCAGCGTCAACTCACCGGACAAGATGTACCCCGTATTTTCCATCGGATGGGTATGCCAGGGCAGTTCCGAGTGGGCGGGGATGGTGATTTTCAATACCGTGACTTCCGGCGTGCCCGTGGGGTAGGCCTGGTATGCCTCGCCATCCCAGGCCGTGCTGGTCTTCGACAGGGTCTCGACCTGCACGGCTGGCGCGGCGTCCTTTGCCTGCGCACAAGCCATCGACAGCCATCCGGCAAGGGCCAGGGAGACGGCAGTTCCTGCTTTCGATATCAAGCGCATCATTGAGTTCCATTGTTGGTCAAATCAGTTACGACGCCAGCCCTTGCTGGCTAGCATCGATACGATCATATGGAAACAATTTCTCATAAGAAATATCCGCTCTGGCAATAATCATGCGAAAAGCAGCCTTATTTTTCGACGCTTTGCAAGAAGCTTCCCGCGTCGGCGAAAAAGTCGATCAAGGCCCGCACTTTCGGCGCCAGATGCGGCCCGGAGGGCCATAACAGCCAGCAACTGTGGGCTGGATGGTCGTGCACGGCGTAAGGCGCCAGCACTTCGCGCAGGCTGCCATCGGCCAGCGCCGCACGCACATGAAAGTGCGGCAGCCAGGCCAGCCCCAGGCCGCGTTGGGCGAAGTGCAGCCGCGCTTCCAGGTTGTTGCAGACCATGGACAGGGGAAGTTCCAGCGGCGGCGCATCTTCTTCCCGCAGTAAATGCCAGGCTTCGATCTTGCCGCTGTGACGGAAGCGATAGTGCAGGCAGGCATGGTGCTGCAGATTGGCCGGTGTCAGTGGCGTGCCATGGCGCTCCAGATAAGACGGCGAAGCCACCACGCAAGAGTGGAACTGGGCCAGCTTGCGGGCGGCCAGGCGCGAGTCGCGCGGCGCACCGATGCGCAGCACGGCGTCAAAGCCTTCGCCCACCACGTCGGCCAGCCCATCGCTGAAATCAAGCTCCAGTGTGATGGCAGGATGCTGTTCGGCAAAGTCGGCCAGCACGGGCAACAGGAATTGCCCCAGTTCCGGCAAGCCCAGGCGCAGCTTGCCCTGCGGTGTTTGATGGCCAGCCAGCTCCTGCTGGGCGGCCTGCATTTCCGCCAGGATGTGCTCGCTGCGTGCGAGAAATAGCTTGCCTTCCGCCGTCAGGCTCAGCTGGCGCGTGCTGCGCTGGAACAGGCGCACGCCCAGGCGCTGTTCCAGCCGGGCCAGGCTCTTGCTGACGGCCGATGGCGAAATGCCTGCTTGCCGCGCCGCTGCGACAAAGCTGCCCGCCCGCGCCAGTTGCACGAACAGGGTCACGCCAGATAAGTTATCAGTGGTATTCATTCATGACAGTTTGGTCAGTAGTGAAACGCATTGAAGCATATTTTTCTTTGTTGTGCAGCGCTCTACCATGGGTTTTTACATGGAGGTAGTCTTATGAAAAGCATAGCTTTCAAGCTGGGCAGCAAGGTGGACAACCCTGATTGCCTGTTCGACACGACAGTCGACAAACCTGTCCCCGGTCCGCGCGATGTGCTGGTGCGCGTGCACGCCGTGGGCGTCAATCCGCTCGACACCAAGGTGCGCGCGGGGCTGGTGCAAGTGCCTGATACGGTGCGTGCCCTCGGCTGGGATGCGGCTGGGGTGGTGGAAGCCGCCGGCGCTGAAGTGCGTTTATTCAAGCCGGGTCAGCGCGTGTATTACGCCGGTTCGTTTGACCGTACGGGCAGCAATGCCGAATACCAGCTGGTCGATGAGCGCATTGCGGCCGCCATGCCGGCCAATCTGAGTTTTGCGCAAGCCGCTGCCGTGCCGCTGGCGGCGCTGACGGCCTGGCAATTGCTGTTCGAGCGCTTTGCCATCACTCCGGGAGACCTGCAGCAGCGCGGCAGCTTGCTGGTGCTGGGCGGCGCGGGCGGCGTGGGTTCGCTGCTGATACAGCTGGCGCGCCAGTTGACGGGTTTCACGGTAATCGCCACCGCGTCACGCCCGGACAGCGTCGCATGGTGCCGCAGCATGGGTGCCCATCACGTGATTGACCACAGCCTGCCATTGGTGGCGCAGGTCGCTGCCTTGAACATTCCTGCTGTGACGCATATCGCCGCCTTGTCGAATACGGCGCAGCACTTCCAGGAACTGGTCGAGATTATCGCGCCGCACGGCAAGCTGGCCGTCATTGATGACCACCAGCAATTCGATGCGGCCCCGCTGAAAGCCAAAAGCGTGTCGCTGCACTGGGAAATGGTGTTTACGCGGCCCTTGTATGGCACGCCGGACATGATCGAGCAGCATCACATCCTGCAGCGGGTGGCGCGCTTGCTGGAAGAGGGTGTGTTGCGCAGCACTCTGCAGCAGCGGCTGGCGCCAGGAGCTGCCAGCATGGCGCTGGCGCACGGCATGATCGAACGTGGTGGTGGTTGCGGCAAGATCGTGCTGGCAGAACAGGATTAAACCGGGATTAATGGGACAATGCCGGCCTGCCAGCCGGCCTCTCGCGGGTGCGAGGGGTCTACTCTGGATTCATATTTGATTGAGACAAGCAGCCCACATAAAAATGAAACTATTATTCATCGCCACACTAGGAATCTTATCGATGATGCAAACTTCATCATCGTTCGCCGATAATGCCAATGGGAAAAAACTCTATGTGCAGCGATGCGCCATGTGCCATGGAATAGATATCAAGGGAACTGGGCCATTGGCGAATAAAAGCAATCCTGCCACCCCTGATTTGACGACAGCTGCTTTCAAAAAGCGGCTGCATGATTATCCGGGCGTGATTGTGTCATCGGTCATACTGCGTCCCAATGGCGACTTGATACCGAAAACCCTGCGTGAGAATGGCGTCAAGCTGGCGCCGTACGCCTGGCGGGTGCAGGATTTTCGTGATTTGCATCAATACATGAGTGCTGTGATTTTAAAAAATCGATGATGTCCAGCAGCCATTCAGGCTTGCTTGCAAACAGCTTATATAAACAGCTTATGCAAACAGCTCGCGCCGCGCATTCTGGCTGATGGCCACCGTGGCCGGGTGGCGCAAACGGCGCTCGGTGGTGATCGCATACACCTGTTCCACCAGGCTGTCGACCTGGCCCAGCGCCACCACCGCGTATTGTTCGCATACCTGGCGCGCGATCACGGTGGGGGCAAAGAACAGGCCGGCGCCGGACTGGCCAAACGCCTGCATCATTGCGCTGTCATCGAACTCGCCGACGATGCGTGGATGCAGCTTGTTTTCGCCCAGCCACTGCAGCAAACGGCCGTAGATGGCATAGTCTTCTCCCGGCAGCAGCAGCGGGGCGCCGTCCAGGCAGGCGGGAAACTCGCCCGGCAAGGTGGCCGCCAGGGCTGCCGTGCCAAACACGGTCATGCCGCTTTCTCCCAATAAATGATTGAAGCCGCGCACGCTCAAATGAGCCGGCATGGTGCGGTCGGCGATGATCAGGTCCAGCCGGTGCACGGCCAGGTCCGCCAGCAGGCTGGCCAGCCGGCCTTCGCGGCAAATCATGCGCAGCGGTTGATCCAGGCTCAAGGCCGGTTCGACCAGGCGGCAGGCGATCAGTTTCGACACGGAATCGGCGCAGCCGACGCGAAACGTGGTGGTGCTGGTGCGTGACTGGTCGCGCACGATTTCCAGCAACTCATCGCCGGTACTGAAAATATCTTCCGCATGGCGCAGGATGCGCCGGCCCGTATCCGTCAATTCCAGCTTGCGCCCGTTGCGGCGAAACAATTCCACGCCCAGGGACTCGGCAAAGTCGCTCAACTGCCCGGAAATCGATTGCGGCGTCAAATGCAGCTGTTCCGCCGCGCGGGCAATGCTGCCCGTCCTGGCCACCATCCAGAAATAACGCAAGTGCTTGAAGTTAAGCGCAGACATGGTCTTCTCCCGGTCATCAATACATCGAATTTTTCGATGTATTCATTCATTATATTCGATTTGTTCGATGTATTATTTGCTTCTATGATGGTTACCTGGCTTTAGATAAAACCATGCGAGGAGGTAGTTTATGAATGGCCTGGAGAGTATTGCAACGGCGCCCGTCTGGGCCGGCTTTATCGCTTTCGTGCTACTGATGCTGGTCCTGGATTTGTTTGTATTCGGCGGCAACAAAGCGCACAAGGTCAGTGTCAAGGAGGCGGCCATCTGGTCGCTGGTGTGGGTCGGCATGGCGCTGATGTTCAACGGCGGCCTGTGGTGGTATCTGAATGGCACGGCTGGTCCCGAGATCGCCAATCAGAAGGCGCTGGAATTCTTTTCCGGCTATTTGATAGAAAAAGCGCTGTCGGTCGATAACGTGTTCGTGTTTCTGCTGATCTTTGGCGCCTTCCAGATACCGGTGCAGTACCAGCGCCGGGTGTTGATTTACGGCGTATTCGGGGCGATCGTGATGCGCGCCGTGATGATCATGGCGGGCGCCTGGGTGGTGAGCGAGTTCAGCTGGGTGTTGTACCTGTTTGGCGCCTTCTTGCTGGTCACGGGACTGCGCATGCTGGTGGCGGCCGATGCCGAGCCTGACGTTGTCAACAACCCCGTGCTGCGTTTTGCCCGCCGCCATTTGCGGGTGGCCGAGGGTGACCATGGCGAACGCTTTACGGTAAGCAAGGGAGGCTTGCTGTATGTCACGCCGCTGTTCCTGGTGCTGATTTTGATCGAGGTGACGGACCTGGTGTTTGCCGTCGATTCGATCCCGGCCATTTTCGCCATCACGACCGATCCGTTCATCGTGTTCACGTCGAACCTGTTTGCCATCCTGGGATTGCGGGCCCTGTATTTCCTGCTGGTCGACGTGGCGGACCGTTTCCATCTGCTCAAGTATGGCCTGGCGATGGTGCTGGTGTTTATCGGCGCAAAGATGTTGATCATGCCGTGGTACCACGTGCCGGTAGAAGCTTCGCTGGTCGTGGTGGCGGTGCTGATCGCGGCAAGTTGTGTAGCGAGCGTATTGATACGCCGCAGTGAAAAGTAAATCTAACTGAAGGAATGATGATGCGTACGTATGCGGTAAATAGTCCACAGGCAGCGGGACGGCTGCTGGCCTTGATGATGATCGTCGACGGCAACCTGGCCAGTGCCGAATTGCAGGCCCTGCAGCGCAGCAAGATACTCGAGCATATCGATATGGATGCTGCTGAGTTCCAGCGTTTGCTGCAAGAACTGTGCGACGACATGCTGACGGCGACCGCCACCCTGCACGGCGCGGTACAACTGAGCAACCCTGTGATCGATAGCCTGCTGGCCGAGATTGCCGATCCGGACTTGCGCCGCAAGCTCTTGCATGCGATGTGGAAAATCGCCGATGCCGACGGCTGGCTGGCCGATGGGGAAGCGGTTTTGCTGACCCGCGCCAGCAATGCCTGGTCAGCTGAAACCAATTTCCACCGGCATACGCGTTGATCAGGCTGTCTTGCTGCCCATGGCAATCACAGCCGAGCCAGCCAGGGCCAGGCCCACGCCGACGATATCGGTCCAGGCTGGCGTGATGCCGTCGACCAGCCACAGCCAGCCCAGCGCGGTGGCGATGTAGATGGCGCCATAGGTGGCGTAGACCCGGCCGCTGGCGGCTGGATGCAGGGTCAGCAGCCAGACGAAGACCAGCAGGCTGAGGGCGGCTGGCAACAGCAGCCAGGCACTGCCCTTGTTGTTGAGCCACAGCATGGGCAGATAGCAGCCCAGCAGTTCGGCCACGGCCGTGACGGTGAAGAGGCCGAAAGTGCGGGCCAGGGAAGTCCATTCCAGGGTTGCTGACATCGTGTTCCTATTGTTAAAAATAAAAGACTGAGCGTGATTGTAATTAATTGAGTTGCAAAGCGACATATAAAAGCAGGCGGTCATCCGTATCGTCCAGATCCAGCCCCGTCAGTTCGGCGATCTTTTGCAAACGGTAATCAAGTGTGTTCCTGTGGATGTGCAAAGCCTTGGCGGTGGCCGTAGCGTGGCTGTGATTGCGGAACCAGGCTGCCAGGGTGCGCATCAGGGCGCCGGACTTGCGGTCGTGCTGTAATAAACGCGACAGCGTCTGGCGCAACTGTTCGGCTTGCCAACCGTCTTGCAGGCCGGACAGCAGCACCGGCAAGCTCAGGTCCAGGTAGGAAAACACCTGCTGTTCGCCGGTAGTGTTGCGCGAGCGGCCTACGCGCGCCGTCTGCTTTGCCGATTGATACGAGGCGGTGGCGCCGTCCAGGCCCGGCAGGGCCACGCCCATGGCCAGGGTGCATGGCGATTGCAGCGATGATTGCGCCACCTGCTGTAATTCCACTAGCCGCTTTTGTGCCAGCGCCGCGCGCGGCTGCTGTGGACCGGCAACGGGAAAGGCTTCCAGTATCACCAGTTCGCCGGGCGAGACGACGGCCGTCAGCAGCTCGGGCCAGCGCTGCGCCAGCGCGGCCTGCACTTGCTGCAGCTCTCCCAGCACTTGTTCCAGGCGCTCGCCGAAGTCCTGTACTTCCAGCACGAACATGGCGCGCGCCAGACGCAGGTCCAGCGCCAGGCGCGCTGCCCAAGCTTGCATGCTGGCATCGGGGATGCCGGTGCGGTAGACCAGCTGGAACAGGAATTCCTCGCGATAACGTTTTTCATGCTGCAGCTCCCTGACCAGCTGGGCTTGCTCCAGCATCATTTCCGCCATCACGCGTACCAGCGCGCCGAACTGGCGCACGGCCTCCGGTTCACCCGTCAAGCCGACCACGCCGCAAATCTCGCCGCGCAGCATCAGGGGCAGGTTGATACCCGGCTTGGCACCGGGCAGCTTGCTGGCTGCAATGGCATCGATTTCCACGCTGTCCCGCCGGGCCAGCGCCAGTTGCGCACCGGGATGCAAGTCGCCTATGCGTTCGGGGCTGCCGCTGGCCAGGATCACGCCACGGACATCGATCACATTCACCTTGAAGGGCATGATGTGCATGGTGCGCTGGACGATGTCCTGTGCCAGAGAAGTATCGATGGTCAGCATGGTGTTTTCTTGGTATTTTTATGCATCCGCACAATAATTAATCTTTATAAATATTCTTTTTCATGCATCTGCACGATGACGATAAGTGACGGCGATTGTACGATGGCCTGAGCAGATTCCATAAAAAATACACCGGAGACACTCATGGCCCCCATTCAAGGCGCAGCCACAGCCACAGACCAGGTGCGCGAGGGCGCATACCGTAAGGTCACCTTGCACCTGATACCGTTCATCTTCATTTGCTACCTGTTCAATTACCTGGACCGTGTCAACGTGGGCTTTGCCAAGCTGCAAATGCTCGATGCCTTGCAATGGAGCGAAAGCGTGTATGGCCTGGGCGCGGGTATCTTCTTTATCGGCTACGTCGCCAGCGGTGTGCCCAGCAACTTGCTGTTGCACAAGCTGGGCGCGCGCAAGGTCATCGGCACCCTGATGATTGCCTGGGGCATTGCTTCGGCGTGTTTGATGTTCGTCACCACGCCGTCCGCCTTTTATATCTTGCGCTTTATTACCGGTATGTTCGAGGCGGGTTTCTTTCCCGGCATCGTGCTGTATTTTACGAACTGGTATCCGGCCTCGCGCCGTGGCCGCATCATGGGCCTGTTCATGTCGGCGATTCCTATTTCCGGCTTGCTGGGCAGCCCCTTGTCGGGCTGGATGATGGAGTTCTTTGCCGACCATCACGGCTTGGCCGGCTGGCAATGGATGTTCTTGCTGCAAGGCATACCGACCGTCGTGCTGGGCTTGCTGGTGTATGTGCTGCTCAATGACGGCATTCCTCAAGCCAAGTGGCTGAGCACGGAAGAAAAGCGCTTGCTGCTGGCTGACCTGGACGACGATGAACGCCAGCGCCGCGCTGGCGTGGGTACGGTCGACAGCTTTGCCAGCGTCTTGAAAAATGGCCAGGTGTGGATGCTGGGCCTGGTGTATTTCTGCATCCAGATGGGCGTGTATGCGATCAACTTCTGGCTGCCCACCATCGTCAAGTCGCTCGGTTACGCCAGCCCCGTCACGGTGGGCTGGATCAGCGCGATTCCCTACCTGTGCGCCAGCATCTTCATGATCTGGGTGGGCCGTTCGGCCGACCGCCACAAGGAACGCCGCTGGCACTTGAGCGGCCCGTTGCTGATGGCGCTGTGCGGCTTGATGCTGGCGACGCAAGCGCATGGCAACGTGGTGATCGCCATCATCGGCCTCTCCCTGGCGACCATGGGCGTCTTGTCGGGCTTGCCCATGTTCTGGCCCTTGCCGACCGCCTTTTTGGGCAGCGCAGCGGCGGCCGGCGGCCTGGCCTTGATCAATTCACTGGGCCAGATCGCCGGTTTCGTCAGCCCGTTTTTGGTCGGCTGGATCAAGGATGCGACGGGCAGCACCGATGTGGCCCTGTATATCCTGTCGGCCGTATTATTGCTGGGGGCCATGCTGGTGCTGCGCGTGCCGGCCAAGACCGTCAACCGTTAATCAGTATTGCAAGGATTTCATGATGAGCACTCCACAAGCCTTGCTGAAAGCCATGTTCAGCGCCGCCATCGAGGCGGCGCAACCGTCGCACTGCGTGCCGCCCCATTTGCCAGCCGTGCCCAAGGGCCGCTTGATCGTGATCGGCGCCGGCAAGGCCTCGGCCGCCATGGCGCAAGCCGTGGAACGGCACTGGCCGGGGCCGCTATCGGGCCTGGTCGTCACGCGCTACGGTTACGCCGTGCCTTGCCAGCGCATCGAAATCGCCGAAGCGGCGCACCCGGTGCCCGACGCGGCCGGCATGGAGGCGGCGCGCCGCATCCTGGCGCTGGTCAGTAATTTGAGTGCCGACGATACTGTGCTGTGCCTGATTTCGGGCGGCGGCTCGTCCTTGCTGGCGCTGCCGCTCGATGGCGTCACCTTGGAAGACAAGCAAGCCCTGAACCGGGCCTTGCTGGTGTCGGGCGCCAGCATCGGTGAAATGAATTGCGTGCGCCGCCATTTGTCGGCGATCAAGGGTGGCCGCCTGGCGGCCGCCTGTTTTCCGGCGAAAGTGGTGACCCTGGCGATATCGGACGTGCCAGGCGACAAGCTGGGCGATATCGCTTCTGGCCCCACGGTGGGCGACGCCACCACCTGCGACGATGCGCTGGCCATCGTGCGCCGCTATGGCATCAGCTTGCCGGACAGCATACGCGCCGTGCTGGAAAGCGGCCGCGGCGAATCGGTCAAGCCCGAAGATCCACGCCTGGCAAACACGCACACCACCCTGATCGCCACGCCGCAAATGGCGCTGGAAGCAGCCGCTGCTGTGGCGCGCGCGGCTGGCGTGACGCCGTATATCCTGGGCGATAGCCTGGAAGGTGAAGCGCGCGAGGTGGGCAAGGTGATGGCGGGTATGGCGCAGCAAGTGGCGCGGCGCGGCCAGCCGTTTGCTACGCCCTGCGTCTTGTTGTCGGGCGGCGAAACCACCGTCACCGTGCGCGGCCATGGCCGCGGCGGGCGCAACGTGGAATTCCTGCTGGCCCTGGGCATCGCGCTCGATGGCGAGCCGAACGTATTTGCGCTGGCAGGTGATACGGACGGCGTCGATGGACAGGAAGATATCGCTGGTGCGGTGCTGGCGCCAGACACCCTGCAGCGCGCCTGGTCGCTGGGTATCAAACCGCGCGACAGCCTGGACGACAACGATGGCCACGGCTTCTTCCAGGCGCTGGGCGACGCCGTGATCACAGGCCCGACATTGACGAATGTCAACGATTTCCGGGCCATCCTGATCAGATGATGCTTTAGAACCCTGCCTTAAAAACCTTCCAGCACAATCTTGCCCTTGGCCGTATTGCTTTCCAGCAAAGCGTGCGCGCGCTTGAGGTTCGCTGCGTTGATGGCGCCGAAGCGTTCGGCCACGGTGGTCTTGATGGTGCCCGCGTCGACCAGTTGCGCCAGTTCATTGAGCAATTCATGCTGCTTGATCATGTCTGGCGTCTGGAACAGGGAACGAGTAAACATCAGTTCCCAGTGTAGCGAGACGCTCTTGCCCTTGAACTTGCGCACGTCGATGTGCTCGGGGTCGTCGATCAGGGCAAACTTGCCTTGCGGAGCGATCAGCTCGACGATCTGGTCGAAATGGCTGTCGGTCTGGTTCAGGCTAATCACATAATCGACGGGCGGCAAACCCAGGCGCGTGATTTCAGCGGCCAGCGGTTTGCTGTGGTCGATCACGTGGTGCGCGCCCAATTCTTTCACCCAGGCCGAGGTATCGCTGCGCGACGCCGTGCCGATGATGGTGACGCCTGTCAATTGGCGCGCCAGTTGCACCAGCACCGAGCCGACGCCGCCAGCGGCACCGATTACCAGCAGGGACTTGCCGGTAAGATTTTTGTCGCGGCTGATCTGCAGGCGCTCGAACAGCAATTCCCAGGCGGTAATCGCAGTCAGCGGCAGCGCGGCGGCCGCTGAGAAATCGAGACTGGCTGGCATATGGCCGACGATGCGCTCATCGACCAACTGGAACTCGCTATTGCTGCCGGGGCGGTTGATCGCGCCCGCGTACCAGACCTTGTCGCCCACCTTGAACAGGCTTGCGTCCGGGCCGATGGCGGTCACCACGCCGGCCGCATCCCAGCCCAGCACTTCCGGCTGGCCATCTTTCGGCTGGCGGTTCTTGCGCACCTTGGTGTCGACCGGGTTGACGGAAATAGCGTGTACGGCGACCAGCAGGTCGCGGCCCGTGGCGGCGGGCGTGGGCAATTCGATATCGAGCAGGGAGTCGGCATCGGTAATGGGCAGGCTGTGATGGTAGGCAATGGCTTTCATGCGGATCCTTGAATAAGAAAGAAGAGTGGATGACGTATGATGGTTTGTTTTCTTTCAAAGAAAAAGATGGCACGTACCGAAACACTTTCAAAGGAATCCTGAAAATTGCTGAGACTCGATGACTTGCAGGTATTTGTGTGCACGGCCGACCGGGGCAGCCTGTCGGCGGCCGCGCGCGAGGTGGGTATTTCGCCTGCCCTGGCCAGTGCCGCCGTCAAGCGCCTGGAAGGGGAATTGGGGCTGCGCCTGCTGGCCCGCACCACGCGTTCGCTGAGCCTGACGCCGGAAGGCACGCAATATATCGAGCATGCCAGGGAAGCGCTGCGGGTGCTGCGCGCGGGCCGTGACGCCTTGCTGGCCGATAAGGACAGTTTCGGCGGAACCTTGAAAATCGCCATGCCTTCCGATCTGGGCCGCAACACCATGCTGGGCTGGCTCGATGCATTTCAGTTGCGCCATCCCAAGCTGCAGTACCAGCTCAGCGTCAGCGACCGGGTAGCCGACATGGTGCGCCAGCAAGTCGATATTGCCTTGCGCTACGGCCAGCAAGATGATTCGAGCATGGTCGCCATGCCGATTGCGCCCGCCAATGACCGGGTGCTGGTGGCGTCCCCGGCTTATCTGCGTGTACATGGTCCGCTGCTGTCGGTGGATGACTTGCAGCATCACAACTGTTTGCGTTTCGCACTGGAAGACGGCTTGCATGACCGCTGGACTTTTTACCGCTTGCCGCAGCGCGAACAAGTCACCGTGCAAGTGAGCGGCAACCGCAGCGCCGACGATGCCGACCTGGTGCGCCGCTGGGCCGTGGCGGGACTGGGCATTGCCTATAAATCGCGGCTGGACTTGTCGGCCGACCTGGCCGCCGGCCGCTTGCAACTGCTGCTGCCCGAGGTGGCGGGTGAGCCGACGCCCTTGCACCTGGTCTGCACGCACCGGGCGCAAGTGACGCCGTTGGTGTTGCAGTTGCGCGATTT
This sequence comes from Janthinobacterium silvisoli, assembly GCF_014200725.1. Lineage (GTDB taxonomy): Bacteria > Pseudomonadota > Gammaproteobacteria > Burkholderiales > Burkholderiaceae_D > Janthinobacterium. Next base: position 1,196,905 of record NZ_JACHCL010000002.1, on the reverse strand, counting down.
CTTGCGCGAACAGTGTGCTGCAGCGTCTGCGCCGTGGCTGTAATATTGCTTTAAAAGCATTATTGATTACATCTCGTTGCAAATGGCAATCATGCGCAGGTCAACCGGAGAGTACGCTCAGGCATTCTGGTTGAAACCGCTTGAAGGATCGCCATGTTCAACACCCGCCTGTTTTCCGCCACCCTGATTTCATCGGCCTTTCTGGCCGGCTGCGCTACCACGCCGCCGCCGGCAGCCATGGCTGTTCATCCAGATAATCCTGCGCACAATATTGCCATGCTGGAACGTATCAGCTGGGGCGTGAATGGCAGCAGCGTGCGCCAGATGCAGCGTGAAGGCTGGGATCGTTACCTGCAGGAGCAATTGCATCCAGGCAAGGTGGTCTTGCCGGCCAGCATACAGGCGCAGATCGATGCCATGACCATCAGCCAGGTGCCGCTCGATCAGTTGGTGATGCAAGTCGAGCAGCGCCGCAAGGATGCCAGCGCGGTGGCTGACGATGCCGCCAAGCAGCAGGCGCAGCAGGAATATCAGCAGGAAATGAACCGCCTGGCCCGCGAAGCGGCTACGCGCTCGCTGTTGCTCGATGTGTATGCACCGAATCAGCTGCAGCAGCAGATGAGCTGGTTCTGGCTCAATCATTTTAGTGTGCACCAAGGCAAGCATAATCTGCGCGCCATGGTAGGTGATTACGAGGCCAATGCCATTACGCCGCATGCGCTGGGCAAGTTCCGCGATTTGCTGTCGGCCACCGTCCATCATCCGGCGATGCTGCGCTATCTGGACAATGAGGCCAATGCCGCCAACCGCATCAATGAAAATTATGCGCGTGAACTGATGGAACTGCATACCCTGGGCGTGAACGGCGGCTACAGCCAGAAGGATGTTCAGGAACTGGCCCGCATCCTGACGGGCGTGGGCGTCAATCTGGGCCCCGATACGCCCAAGGTCAAACCGGCGCTGCAAGCGCAATATGTGCGCCGGGGCTTGTTTGAATTCAATCCGAACCGCCACGACTATGGCGACAAGCAATTCCTGGGGCAAACGGTGAAAGGGCGCGGCCTGGCCGAGCTGGACGAAGCGCTGGACCGCCTCAGCCGCAGCCCTGCCACGGCCCATTTCATCAGCGCCAAGCTGGCCCAGTATTTTGTAGGCGACACGCCGCCCGAAATCCTGGTGGAGCAGATGGCGCAAACCTTTCAGCGCACGGATGGCCTGATTTCAGCCGTGCTGCAAACCATGTTTTCCAGTAAAGAATTCCAGCAATCGCTGGGCCACAAGTTCAAGGACCCGATGCAGTATGTGGTCTCGGCCGTGCGCCTCAGTTATGACGACAAGCCGATTTTGAACGCGGGGCCGATGCTGAACTGGCTGTCGCGCATGGGCGAACCGCTGTACGGGCGCCAGACGCCGGACGGTTATCCGCTGATTGAAAGCGCCTGGGCCAGCCCGGGGCAAATGAATACGCGTTTTGAAATTGCCCGCACCATCGGTTCGGGCAGTGCCGGCCTGTTCAAGACGGATGGCCCGCAGCCGCAAGAGAAAATGGCCTTCCCGCAATTATCGAACGCCCTGTACTTCCAGTCGCTGCAAGCTACCCTGAGTCCGGCCACCCGGCAGGCGCTGGACCAGGCGGCCTCGCCGCAGGAGTGGAACACTTTCTTGCTGTCATCCCCAGAGATGATGCATCGCTAATCGAAAGGAATGTCATGAAACGCCGTGATCTCTTAAAAGCGCTGGCCGCCGCGCCCCTGTTCAGCCATGCGGGCAATTTGCTGGCCGCGCCCGCCACGAATGCCAAGCTGCTGTTTGTCTTCTTGCGGGGAGGCTATGACGCCAACAACCTGCTGGTGCCCATCGGCAGCGATTTTTATTATGCGGCGCGGCCCAATATCGCCATCCCCAGGCCTGGCGCAGAAAATGGCGCGCTGGCCCTGAATGCCGACTGGGCGCTGCATCCGGCCTTGCGCGACACGATTTATCCGCTGTTCAATAGTGGCGAAGCAGCCTTTGTGCCGTTTGCGGGCACGACCGATTTGACGCGCAGCCACTTTGAAACGCAGGATACGATAGAACTGGGGCAAAGCCTCGATGGGCGCCGCGATTTCCGCTCGGGCTTCATGAACCGGCTGGCGCAAAGCCTGAATGCCGACAAGACCAGCCGCGCCATTTCCTTTACCGACCAGTTGCCGCTGATTTTCCAGGGCGGCGCGCAAGTGCCGAACATGGCGCTGCGCTCGCTGGGCAAGTCTGGTATCGATGAGCGGCAAAGCAAGATTATTTCTGCCATGTACCAGAACACGTCCTTGCAAAAGCCCGTCAGCGAAGGCTTTGTGGTGCGCGACGATGTGATGAAGGAGTTGAGCGGCGAGATGCAGGCGGCTAACCGCAACGCCATCAGTACCAAGGGTTTTGCACTGGAAGCGCAGCGTATCGCCAAACTGATGAAAGACAAGTACAACATCGGCTTTGTCGACGTGGGCGGCTGGGATACGCACGTGGGGCAGGGCGCGGGCACCGGTTATCTGGCGGGACGCTTCGATGAGCTGGGGCGTGGCCTGGCGGCGTTTTCGCAGGAAATGGGGAGCGAATGGCGCAATACCGTGGTGGTCGTCGTCAGCGAATTTGGCCGCACCTTCCGCGAAAACGGCAACCGGGGTACGGACCACGGCCATGGCAGCGTGTTCTGGGTACTGGGCGGCGGCATACGCGGCAAGCAGGTGGCGGGCGAGCAGGTAGCGATCAGTCAGCCTAACCTGTTCCAGAACCGCGACATGCCGGTGCTTAATGAGTATCGCTCTGTGCTGGGCGGCTTGCTGCAGCGCACCTTCAGCCTGAGCACGGCGCAGCTCGACCACGTGTTTGCGGGCGCCAAACCGGTGCAGCTGGGCGTGGTGTAGCTTTCATCATGCCCGTGTTACGCTACGCCTGCGCGATCGTCGCGTAGCATAGCTTAACTTTAGCCGGCCACTTTTTGGTGCCGGGCATGAATGGATGTATATGAGCGATACCCAGCGCGATATTCAGCGAGATATCGTCAGCGCAGGCTTTTCCCTGGCCCTGATCGCCTTGACGGCGTTTGTGATGCAGCGCTTTTTCCTGCCGCTGGTATGGGCTGGTATTTTATGCGTGGCGACCTGGCCACTTTACTTGCGGATGCGCGCTGCGCTGGGGCAGCGGCCCATCATCGCGGCCGCCTTGCTGACCCTGGCGTCGGCCTGCATCTTTATCATCCCCGTGCTGCTGGGCCTGGCGCAAGCGGCGCGCGAAATGCCCGTGCTGGCCAATTTCATCGTCAATGCCAATATGAATGGTTTGCCCGTGCCTGGCTGGACGGCGAATATTCCGCTGGCCGGCAGCGCCATCAGTGATTGGTGGCAAGCCACCCTGAGCCAGCCCCATGGCTTGGGCCACCTGCTGGCGGGCGGCGCCGTGGGCGGTTTTCATTCGGCGCGCGATATCTTGCGCGTCTTCGGCACCGACGTGTTTCACCGCCTGGTCGATTTCGGCCTGGCTTTTTTGTGCCTGTTCTTCTTTTACAAGGATGGCGAAGCGCTGACGCGCCAGATCACTGCCTTGGGCAGTCATTTCCTGCGCCCTGAGCGCTGGGGCCGCTATGCGCAAAAAGTCCCGACCGCCATCCGCGCCACCGTCAATGGCCTGGTGCTGGTGGGTCTGGCCGAGGGCGCGCTGATCGGCGTAGCCTATGTGATCACAGACTTGCCATCGCCCGTACTATGGGCGTTTGCCACCGGCATCCTGGCCATCATTCCGTTTGGCGCACCGCTGGCCTATTTGTGCGCAGCCGCCTTGCTGCTCGTGCAAGGCAGCGTGGGCGGCGCCATCGGCGTAGCCGTCTGGGGCACGGTGGTGCTGTTCGTGGCTGACCATTTCGTGCGCCCAGGCATGATCGGCAACGCTACCCGCTTGCCCTTCCTGGCAGTCCTGTTCGGTATCCTGGGTGGCGTGGAAACCCTGGGCCTGGTGGGCCTGTTTATCGGCCCGGTAGTGATGGTGCTGTTTGTTACCCTGTGGTACGAAGCCAATGTGTTTGACCTGGCACCGGCTCCTGTGCAGAAAACACCTGCCAGCCCGGCCGCACCGGAACGCACGCAGTAATGAGGGGTCGGCCAAGCGCTGTTGCTGTTGACCGGTACTGGAGCGTGGCGAAAGCGGCCGGATGGCGGTGGGGCTTTCTCGATGAAAGCCCGCTTAATGCGCCTTGGACAGGATGAGGAGCCAGCGGCGCATCAGCAGCACTTCAACATACCCCGGCTCGATGCCCGTGCCGCACTCGATCAGGGGATTGACCGTGTAGTAGCGCTTGCGAAAGTCGCGGCAGACGAGGATTTCGCGCTTGCCCATGCGGACCAGGAAAGAGCTTGGGGCATATTCCAGGCCGAAACGTGGGCCAAAACCGCTATTCAATGTTGCCATGACAATTCCTTTGAGGGAGATGTGTTGAACGAGTCATCAGAATAGCATAACTACTGTATGAAAACACAGTGACTGTATGAATAAACAGTAGTTTTTACATTTCTGTGGTTTTTCGATCAGCAGGCAATGAGCAGTTTGCACCACCACCATGACACGGGAATGACAAGGAGATGAGTACAAGCATGAGCACGCGCTGGAGCTCGCGACTGCGCCGTTTCGTGGCGGCGCGCCTGTCGCCCGAAGGTCAACTGGGCTTGCACCTGACGGTAGGTGTGGCCCTGATGCTGCTCGCCATGGTGGTATTCCACGAGATTGCCGAAGCCGTGATGGGCGCCGGGCAGATCACGGTCATCGATCTGCAGGTGGCGCACTGGTTCAACCGGCATGCGCTGCCCTGGCTGACATCTTTCCTGCTGGTGTACACCGATCTGCATGGCGTGCTGGGCGCCCTGGTGCTGACGGCCTTGCTGGCTTGGTATTTTTACCGCCAGCGCGCCAGCTACTGGTTGTTTACTTTATTGATCTGCGTGCCGGGCGTCATGATACTCAACGTCCTGTTAAAGTCGGTTTTCGGACGCCTGCGGCCCAGCTTTGAGCAGCCACTGCTGCAAAGGGTGCTTGAGTCCTACAGCTTTCCCAGTGGCCATACGGCCACCTCGACGGCGCTGTATGGCGTGCTGGGCGCCTACCTGATTTGCCGCACCGCGCCAGGCGCCTGGGGTAAGCGCACCGCCATCGCGCTGCTCGCCTTTTTGATGGCGGCGCTGGTCGGCTTCAGCCGCATTTACCTGGGTGCGCATTATTTGAGCGATGTGCTGGCGGCGATGGCCGAGAGCGCCGGCTGGCTGGCCATCTGTATTGCCGGCGTGTCGACTCTGCGCCGCCGCCGGGCTATTCGTCCAACCAAATAAGGAGATCCATCCTGTCCACAGTCGCCGTCATCATCAACGCTGCCGCCGGTTGCGGTTATGCATCCGATTGGGTCCAGCAGCTGGAAGAGCAATTCGTGGCCGTGGGACTCGACGCGGCCATCACCCTGGCCACCAGTGGCGCAGAAATGATGGCTACGGCCGATCAGGCGCTGGCAGACGGCGTCGATATCGTGGTGGCGGGTGGCGGCGATGGCACCATCAACGCCGTCGCCTCCGTGGTGGTAGAGAAGGGCCAGGGCACGCGCTTTGGTGTCTTGCCGCTGGGCACCTTGAACCATTTCGCCAAGGACTTGAATATCCCCCTCGACCTCGATGCCGCCATCGCCAACATCGCCAGCGGTATGGCCGTGCCCGTCGATGTGGGCGAAGTCAACGACCGCATCTTTTTGAATAATTCCAGCCTGGGCCTGTATCCCGACATTGTGCGCGACCGCGAAAAGCAGCAGCGCCGGCTGGGGCGGGGCAAGTGGCTGGCCTTCAGCTGGGCCCTGGTCGCCGCGCTGCGCCGCTATCCCTTCCTCAACGTGCAACTGAGCCTGAATGGCGAAGTGCATGCGCGGCGCACGCCGTTCGTGTTTATCGGCAATAACGAATATTTGATGGAGGGCTTGACCATCGGCGAACGCGAACGGCTCGATGGTGGCCGGCTGAGCCTGTACGTGGCGCAGCGCCCAGGCCGCCTGGGGCTGGTGAGGCTGGCGCTGCACGCCTTGTTCGGCAAGTTGTCGCAAGCTAAGGATTTCGATGTGCTGACGGCCACCGAGATGGAGATTGCCACCCATCACCGGCGCTTGCGCGTGGCCACCGATGGCGAAGTGACGGTGATGAATACGCCGCTGCGCTATCGCCTCCGACCTGCCGCGCTGCAGGTGATCGTGCCAGTCTCGTCCTTGAAAGTGCAGGTCTGACATGCGCACCATCGTGCATCTGTCGGACCTGCACTTCGGCCGCGTCGATGCTGCGCTGCTGGCACCGCTGCGCGCGCTGGTCGAGCGCCTGGAGCCAGACGTGGTGGTGGTCTCGGGCGACCTGAGCCAGCGCGCCCGCAGCGCTGAATTTATCGCCGCGCGGCATTTTCTCGACAGCTTGCCTGGTCCGCAGATCGTCGTGCCGGGCAACCACGACGTGCCGCTGTACAACGTGTTCAGCCGCTTTTTGACGCCGCTGCGCAAATACCGCCAGCATGTGACGGCCGACCTGTCGCCCGAATACGTGGATGAAGAAATTGCCGTGCTGGGCATCAACACGGCCCGCTCGCTGACCTTCAAGGATGGCCGCATCAGCCACGAACAAATCGATGCGCTACGTACGCGCCTGGGCCAATTGCCGCAAGGCTTGACGCGCATCATCGTCACCCACCATCCGTTTGACTTGCCCGCCAATTTCAATGCCAAGGACCTGGTCGACCGCGCGCCGCTGGCGCTGGCCATGTTCGCCGAATGCGGCGTCGATTTGTTGCTGGCCGGTCATCTGCACGCCAGCGTGGCTGGCAACACGGCCGAGCGCTACAAGATAGACGGCTACGCAGCCCTGATGGTGCAAGCGGGCACGGCCACCTCAACGCGGGGCAGGGGAGAATCGAATTCCTTTAATGTGCTGCGCGTGGAAGCGGGCAACATCCGTGTCGAGCGCTATGGCTGGAACGAGGAAAGCCGCGATTTTGAAAAGGTCAGTACGGAAGCGTTCGAGCGCACGGGGGGAGTATGGACCAGTCAAAGACCGTTGTAGAGCGTAATTGTTTAGTTTTGTCTGATCATATTCAGTTCCGAGTCAAAGCCGTGGTTGATGAATTGATCGTCTGCTTTTCACCGCCATCGTCCTATTGAGTAAAGCTTTACCATCGTCACATTCCACAACTGGCCATGAGTGCACCTCGAATAACCCTCGTTTCTTAAAATCGCCTCGTTACGAATCAACAGCTTACGGGCCGGGCAAGGCTGAAAAAGTAGGTTTTTCGAGGTGCTCATGAGTGTAAAGGTGTCAATCTGAGATGTGAATATTTCGGGAATTTTGACTTTTCAAGTAGTCTCTTAGCATTGGAAGTGTCTCTGTGATCTTATCGGAGAGATGTGAGATGTATTTATTTTTTGTAAAAAATATTTCAGGGATCTATTGACTTAATTATTGATTTTGTTGTCTAATGAAGTTGCCATAAGGAAAATTATTTTCTCCTCTTATGGATATACTTGTTCCTATAATATAGTCTTGGGAAGCATTTTTTAATATCTACTTTTTGAAGTTCTGATCGTATAGGAAAAGAAATGGTTGAATTAAGTTTGGTAGAAGTGGATTGTGTTAGTGGTGCAGGAGAAGGCTCAGCTTCAGAACGTCTTGGCGAGGCAATCGGTAGTGCTGCTCGTTGGGTTTGGGATAATATGCCAAGAATGCATCCGAATTCTGAAATTTACGCATAAGAGAAATTCTTAGCGCCAGGTATTAATTCATTTAGAAATTTATTTATCGTAAGTGAGGCTATTATGCAAGAACTGAAATTCGACGAAGTTGAACAAGTGTCCGGTGGTTTTCTTCCTTACGTAGCCTTGGCGATTGCTATCATCGTAGGTGCTGAGCAATTGGAAGATTTTGGTCGTGGCCTCTATAATGGTTGGAACAAGTAAGATCAATTATTACAAATAGTGGTAAATTTCAAGCCTCCCTAGTTTTTAGGGAGGTTTTTAGATTGGACGATGATGAAATATTTTCATGTTGCGGTAAATTTAGTTATTGTATTTTTTTTCCTATCCTTATCGGCAGAAGTTTTTCATGGTCTATTCGGAAGTTTTGAAAATATTAATTTTTTGTCATTTTTTGAAATTATTGGTGTTTTATTTTTATTTCTGTTTTTGTATTTTTTTGTTCGGAAGATAGTTAATTGCAGAAAACTGCCTTCCATCTATGCTGCGTGGGCATTGATTTTTATTATTTTTTCATTTTTGGGCGTGTTTCAAATCGGTGTCGCCACACAAAATATTATTAGCATGATTCTTATGTTTTTATTTTGTTATGGAATTTTTCGTAAAATTAATAATGAATAAATTTGTGCGTATTTCAAAGGGTTTAGGAACACTGTCAAGTGCTTACTTTATGCTTTAGATAGTATAGATCAGGGTTGATTTGTACTTGTTCTTGAGAATACCCGTCATGACATCGATCGTAATATCGATTGTCTTTCTACGTTCTATGGTTGCATTTTTGCTCACCAGTTAGGGGCAACATATTTCTGAAAGTAATTCAGTTTGCGTGATCAATCTGGAATTTCCACATCAACAGCAAGCCCAGCGCTTCCGGTACGGCCGCTCTTCCGCCAGCAAGCCATCGAGCACCTGAGCAGCAAGCAATATGGCACGGTGATCCTGGCGCGGCCGGTCAGCCATCTGTTTCTGACTTTGCTGTTCCTGGCGATAGCGCTCGCCATCATCGCTTTCTTTATTTTCTTCAGCACCACCCGCAAGGCGCAGTCGCAAGGTGTGCTGGTGCCGACCAGTGGTGTGATCCGCGTGATGCCGGGCCAGGCTGGCGTGATCACGGGGGTGCGCGTGAAGGAGGGGCAGACGGTGAAGGCGGGCGAGGTGCTGTTCGTGCTGTCGGGCGAACGCAGCAGTAGCAATGCCGGGGCGCCGCAGCAAGTGGTGTCGAACTTGCTGAAGAGTCGGCGCGATAGTTACGACCAGGAATTGAAGCAGTCGGGCTTGCAGGCGCGCCAGCGCATTGCGGCGGCGCAACGGCGGGCCAGCGACCTGGCGGCGGAGATAAACCGCATGGATGGGCAAATTGTGCTGCAACAGCGGCGTATCGCACTGGCCGAGCAATCCTACAAACGTTATAGCGAGTTGAACGCCACCAATTACATTTCTGCGGCGCAGCTGCAAGACAAGCAGGCAGAATTGCTGGACCAGCACCAGCGGCTGGCCGAGTTGCAGCGCATTCAATCGGCCAGCGGCCGCGACCTGGCCAGCGCCGAAGCGGACGTGCGCGATTTGCAGGTGCAGGCGCAGCGCGATACGGAAGGTTTGCAGCGTAATGTATCCGCCGTCGAACAGGATTTGACGGAAAACGAGGCGCGCCGCGAAATCCAGGTGCGCGCCTTGCAGGATGGCATGGTGACGGCGATTACCACCGAGCTGGGCCAGACAGTTGGGACCAACAGCATCCTGGCGTCTGTGCTGCCGGCCGGCGCCGAGCTGGAAGCAGAAATCTATGCGCCGTCGCGCTCGGTCGGCTTCATCAAGCCGGGCATGCAGGTGCTGCTGCGCTACCAGGCTTATCCTTACCAGAAATTCGGCCAGTATCCGGCCCAGGTGCGCGAAGTGGCCAGCACGTCCTTGCGGCCGGAAGAGCTGGCCGTGCCCGGCGCCGTCAGCGGCACCAATGGCGAACCTTTGTATCGCATCCGTTTGAAATTGCAGCGCCAGAGCGTGCAGGCGTATGGCGAAACCTTGCCCCTCAAATCGGGCATGCAAGTCGACGCCAGCGTGCTGCTGGAACAGCGCCGCCTGTATGAATGGGTGCTGGAACCGCTGTTCAGTATTTCCGGGCGTTTATAAGCGTCTCCTTAACTTTTACCTCACTGACGTCTGCATTCCATGCATTTTCCTGATCTCGCCCACCTGTCGTTCTGGCGCAGCAAGCGTCTGCCGGTCCTGCTGCAAACGGAGGCTGCCGAGTGCGGCCTGGCTTGCCTGTCGATGGTAGCCAGTTACTGGGGCCACCAGATCGATATTTCCAGCATGCGCCGGCGTTTCTCCGTGTCACTGAAAGGCGTGACCCTGAAGGGGCTGATGGCCATGGCGCAAGGCCTGGCACTGCACACACGGCCTTTGAAGCTGGACATGCAGCATCTGCCCGAGCTGAAACTACCGGCGATCTTGCATTGGAACTTGAATCACTTCGTGGTGCTGAAATCCGTTTCCGGCAGCCATGCAGTGATCCACGATCCCGGTGTCGGTGAACGGCGCTTGCCCTTGAGCGAGGTCGCCAAGCATTTTACGGGCGTGGCGCTGGAACTGACGCCCACCGCCGATTTTAAAAAGGCGGAAGAAAAACAGCATTTTTCGCTACTGTCGCTGATGGGCCGCGTGGTCGGCTTCAGGCGAGGTTTGCTGCAATTGCTGGTGCTGGGTCTGGCCTTGCAGGTGTGCGCGCTGGTGGCGCCGTTTTATATGCAGTGGCTGGTCGATGAGGCGTTGCTGGCGGCCGACCGCGATTTGATCACTGTACTCGGCTGCGGCTTTTTGCTGCTGGTACTGGTACAAACGGCGATCGGCGCCGTACGTTCCTGGATTACCACCGTGCTGGCCACCAATCTGAACTTGCAATGGTTGGGCAATGCCTTTGCCCACTTGCTGAAACTGCCGCTGCCATACTTCGAGAAGCGCCACACGGGCGATATCGTCTCGCGCTTCAGTTCCATCCAAACCATGCAGCGCAGCCTGACCACGCAATTTGTCGAAGGTGCGATCGATGGCGTGCTGGTGCTGGCTACCCTGGGCATGATGCTGTTCTACAGCCCGCTGCTGGCCGGCGTGGCGTGCATCGCGGTTCTTCTGTACATCTTGTTGCGCTGGGCCATCTTCAAGGCCTTGCGCGAAGCCAATGCCGAGCAAATTATCCATGCTGCCAAACAACAGACGCATTTCCTGGAATCGGTGCGTGGCATCCAGAGCATCCGTCTGTTCGGCCGCAGCGAAGAACGCCGCGCCAGCTGGATGAATGCGCTGGCCGACCAGTTCAATGCCGACCTGCGCATCGCCAAACTATCCGTGTCTTACCAGACCGCCAATACGCTCTTGTTCAGTGCCGAACGGGTGATCGTGATCTGGATGGCGGCCCTGGCCGTGCTGGATAACCGTTTTTCAGTCGGCATGCTGTTTGCTTTCATCAGCTATAAAGACCAGTTCAGCCAGCGCATGGCCAGCCTGGTCGACAAATTGTTTGAGTTGCGCATGCTGCGCCTGCATGGCGAACGGGTAGCCGATATCGTGCTGACGCAGGCGGAGGTGGACGGCAACGATGTGGAAATCGACATCGAGCACATTACGCCATCGATCGAGATCCGCAACCTGGGCTTCCGCTACGCCGATAGCGAACCGATGATCTTGAGCGGACTGAACCTGAGCATTCCTGCCGGCCAGTGCATCGCCGTCACCGGCCCGTCTGGCTGTGGCAAAACGACCTTGATGAAATTGCTGCTGGGTTTGCTGGAGCCTACCGAAGGCGAGATCCTGATCGGCGGCGTCCCGTTAGGCAGCCTGGGCATGGCGAACTACCGCCAGTTGCTGGGCACGGTGATGCAGGAAGACACCCTGTTCGCCGGTTCGATTGCTGACAATATCAGTTTCTTTGCCCCCTCACCGAACCCGCAGCAAGTCCAGGCTTGCGCCCAGCTGGCCGCCGTGCAGGCCGAAATCGCCGCCATGCCGATGGGCTTCAATACCCTGGTGGGCGATATCGGCAGCGGCCTGTCCGGTGGCCAGAAGCAGCGTATCTTGCTGGCGCGCGCGCTGTATAAAAACCCGAAATTGCTGGTGCTCGACGAGGCGACCAGCCACCTGGATGTGTGGAATGAAAAAGCCGTCAATGCGGCGATTCAACAAATCCCATTGACGCGTGTGATCGTGGCGCACCGCCCGGAAACCATTGGCATGGCGCAGCGTGTAGTGGTGCTGCAACAGGGCAAGGTGGTGCAGGATGTATTACAGGAAACGAAGGAGGCAGCGTAGCTGATCGCGCCAGCCTATAGCCAGTAATTCATGAAACGGGCCGACCATTCCTTGATGCGGTCCGACAGCGGCCGTGCTTCCCATTTCGCCTTGGTAATCTCTTCCGAGTCGCGCAAGTCTTCCTGAAAGGCGTTTTCCATTTCGCGCCCGAAACTGTCACCGAGTACCACAACGTTCAGCTCGCTGTTGTGCAGGAAGCTGCGCATGTCGATATTGGTCGAGCCGACCGTCGACCAGGCGCCGTCGATGACGGCCGTCTTGGCGTGCAGCACGGCCAGTTTCAAGTGAAAGATGCGGATGCCGCCGGCCAGCAGCTGGTCGTACAGGGCATGGCCGGCGTGAAACACCAGGCCGCTGTCTGATACGCCGGGCAACACCACTTTCACATCCACGCCCCGCTGGGCGGCGGCGATCAGGGCTGCGACCGTTTGCTCATCGGGCACGAAATAGGCGGAGGTGATGTGGATCGATTTTTTCGCTTCCTGGATCGCCAGGATGTAGGCCTTGTAGATTTCAAAGCCGCCGCCCGGTTCGCTGGCCACCACGCGCACCAGCTTGTCGCCCACTTCCGAGAGCACGGGGAAATAATTGCCGTCTGGCAGGTCGGCCGCATCCTGCTGGGCCCAGGTGCGGATGAACAGCCACTGGAAGGCGGCCACGGCCGGGCCTTCGACTTTGACATGGGTATCGCGCCAGCCCACGTCGCTCTTGTCCTTGTCCTTGGATTTGGAGCGGAACAGCGAGCTCTTGGCGTAGGTGTCGCTGATATTGATGCCGCCCGTAAAGGCCATCTTGCCGTCGACGATCAGCACCTTGCGGTGGTCGCGGTTATTGATTTTCCATTCGTCGCCGCGCAGCTTGGCCGGGTTGACGGGGTTGAAGGCCACCAGGTGCACGCCGGCCGCGCGCATGCGGTCAAAGAACGCTTGCGGCACGCCAATGGTGCCCACGCTATCGTAGATCACGTTGACGGTCACGCCCGCCTGCTGCTTTTCGATCAGCATGTCGGCAAACTTCAGGCCCAGCGGGTCCTGGTCGAAGATATAGGTTTCCAGGTTGATGCTGCTCCTGGCTTCGCTGATAGCCTTGAACATTTCCGCCATGGTTTGCGGGCCGTCAAACAGCAGGGTGACTTTGTTGCCCTTGATCAAGGGCACACCGGTGGCCGCTTCTTCCAGCGCGGCCTGGGTTTTCAAATCCATGCCAGACTTGGCCCAGCGCTTGTTGAGCAGGGCGGCCCGGCTGTTGACGCTGAGCACGGCGCCCTTGCCCGTGATCACCTTGGGCGTGGCGGCCGGCTCCAGCTCGGTATTGAGGTTTTTAACATTGGGCAAGGAGGCGCATGCGCTCATGATCCAGCACAGCAGGATCAAGGGAAAACAAGATCGCATGCGCCTCTTTGTCATTTGTGGCCTCTGGGTGGTGATGCACCGGCCGATTCATCAGCCAGCGCCGGTGGCGGCGGATTTTTACTGCCGAAGAAGAAGGTGATGGGCGACCTCAGGAAGCGTTTGCCGAGGATCTTCAGCAATTGCACGCCATGCTTGAAGCGCACCTGGCGCGAACGCAGTGCCACCCACAGTGCCAGGCCGAAGCTGACCAACAGGTTGGCCGTGCCGATGGCAAAGATGCCCGACAGCGACTTGACTGCCAGTTGCCAGCTCATGTGGTGGTCGAGTCCTACCAGGGCGGTGGCGAAGTTGGCTGCCGAAAAGGTGATGTGGCGGATATCGATGGGCAGGCCGACCAGGAAACCCAGCGTGCCTATGGTGCCCAGCAAGATACCGAAGTAGAAGTTACCCATCAAGCCACCGAGGTTGTTTTCCAGATACAGGCCCAGGCGCTGCAGCCTTTCCTGGCCGATCACGCGGCCCAGGCCACGCAATTGCGCGATGCGCTGGGCCCAGCGCGTGTACAGGGCCTGGTTGTCATAATAGCCTGAAATCAAGCCGGCCACGAACAGGCACACGCCGGCGATCATGGCGTACAGCACGGCTGGCGTGCCGATAGGGTCTATATCGTGCAGCAAGTGCATGGCCTTGTCGGGCGACACCAGGTGATGGCCGGTGATCGCCTTGTAACCGAGCGCGATCAGCCACGCCGTGGGAATCGCCGTGGCCAGGTTGCCCAGCACGGCCATGTTTTGCGTGCGGAACACCTTGGTGATCAGCTCAGCCATGCTGTCGAGGTCGATATTCCTGCCATCCTTGCTGTGCAGGCCGGCGGCGATGCGCGAGGCCGTCATGGCCGGCTGCTTGGTGGCCACCGTAAAGTGCAGCAAGTGGATGAACATGAAGCCGACCGAATAATTCATGCTGAACATGAACGCTTCGACCAGTGGCGCCGAGCGCAAATACGACATCAATATCTTGAACAGGGCCATGAAGCCGATGATCACGCCGGCGCCGGCCGACGAGAGGAACATGCCGCCCATCTCGCGGCGGTTTTCCGCGATGTAGTGTTCACCCGTGCGGCTGGCGTTTTCCGTCACGTTACGGGCCAGCAAGTTGATATTGTCGGAAAACAGGTCGCTGACTTTGTACTTGTTGTTGTGCGCGCTGATCAGTTCCAGCGCCAGCGAGACGGCTCCCGCGCGGCGGCGGCTGATGGGGCGCGCATCGAGCAAGTCTTGCGTAGCGTCAATGGTGACGGCGGCGATATCGACATTGGGCGAGCCGGGCAGCTCGCCGCTGGTATCGACCAGGAACAGCAGCTTGCGCAGGCGGTCTATGCTTTGCGCCAGGGCCACCAGCAGATAGGTGAGGGGGATGCTGGTACCCTGGTACAAGGCTTTCTTGCGGATCTTGGCGATCACGGCGTCGCACTGGTCCAGCATCACCAGCAAGTGGCGCGCATCTTCGATCGGCTCCGGGTCGCCGTGCAGCAGCTTGGTGTACGCATCAAGGTAGGCGTTCACTTCCGTATTTTGCACCATGAACGGCGACTGGAAGACTTCAATTTCATTATGGAAACGCGTCAATTCCGGTTCCAGCCCCATCGCGCAGACGCGGTAAGACAGGGTGCGGATGGCATCGAGCATGCCAGGCAGCATGATATTGCCATCGCCCACGGCCAGTTCGATCTCGTCCGCCGTCAGCACGTCGAACAGTTCCAGCCAGTCTGCGGCCGGTACATTGCTGATCCAGATGTAATCGGTCTTCAGGTACAGCACCTGGTCGAGCGCGTCGTTCAGGTATTCATCGCCCAGCGCGGGCGGCAGCATACGGTAGGCGATGCGGCGTTTCAATTCGGTAAAAAAGCCGCTGTTCGAGAGCACGCCGATATCGGTGTAGAGGCTGGCGTGGCGGCGCGCGGCCAGCACGCGCAGCACGTATTCATGCAGGGCGCGGGCTTGGTCGGGGTTGCCTTTCAGTAGTTGGCGCAGGGTGCGCACATTGGCGATGGCGGTGGCGCTGTCGTGCGGGCGCTTGGGACGCAGAGAGTTAAATAATTCCACCAGCAAGTCGATGTTGCTGGTGTAGGGATCAATGCGTTCGAGGATAGCTAGCATGCAGGAAAAACGGGCGAGCCGCTGTCGGTAAAACCAGTAGTGTACCGCCTGTGTCAAATCACGCAACGTTCGGCAACGAACCATGATGGAAGACAGGCTCTGCTTTTTTCCTTATTTTGCAGCAAAAGACGCAATCATGGTCACTATTTGTCTGTTGTCAGCATGCGACGCCTGTTCCGGGGCTAGGCTGGGATTTCTGTTGTACACCGCACAGATTGCTTGCCAAAAAGAGAGGATAACGTGACACTAAGGTCGTAATGCACAGCGTGCTTGATCTTGATCAATACCGGGAAGTTTTCTTTTCACGTTACCGAGATATTTATCATGAAGCCTTCGTATTTCGCGCTTGCTGTGATGGGATTCGGGCCATGTGCGCTATCGGCGCAGGCCCAGACGGGCTCCAATACCACCGTCTATGGGGTGCTCGATGCTGGCATCGTGGCCGAACGCGGTTGCACGGGCGATTGCGCCAGCACCAAGGTCTCGGGCGGTGTCGCTTCCGGCTCGCGCCTGGGCGTGCAGGGCCGCGAAGCCTTGGGTAATGACGTGGCCGCCGTCTACACGCTGGAAGCGGGCGTGCTCAACGATACGGGCCAGTCGGACCAGGATGGCCGCCTGTTCGGCCGCCAGGCGTATGTGGGCCTCGATGGCCGTTTGGGCGCCTTGACCCTGGGCCGCCAGTACAATCCGCAATACCTGGCCCTGACCGATGTGGCCGACCCATTCAAGGGTGGCATGGCGGGCAGCGCCAGCAATCTGGCCGGTTACAGCGTGAAACGCTACGACAATACTGTCAAATATGTCACGCCAGCCCTGCGCGGCATCAGCGCGTCAGCCATCTACAGTTTTGGAGAATCGCCCTACAGCAGCGCGAATAACCGCGCCTATGGCGCCACCATCGGCTACTCGGCCGGCGCCGTGAATATCAGCGTGTCGCACCAGCGCAAGAATAGCCTGATTTTGGCCAGCAGCAGTGCTCCCGCGATCGACATGTCGGCGCGCAACACCTTGGTGGCGGCCAATGTCGACCTGGGAGTGGCAACGGCTTTCGCTGCAGTCGGCGTCAACAAGGGGTACGGCAGTTCGCCATGGGACCCCAGCAATGCCTACAGTTCGCTGGCCCTGTCGATGTCGTCAACCGACAGCCGCGATACTTTACTGGGTGTCGCGGTGCCTGTCGGTCGCGTCAATCTGCTCGCTTCCTATGTGCACAAGGATGACCGCGACCTGGCCAACCGCGACGCTACCCAGTTCGCCGTCGGCCTCACGTATTCCTTATCGAAACGCAGCGATTTCTATGCGTCCTACGCCAAGATCCACAACAAGAACGGCGCCCACTACACTGTGGGCAATGCCAGCGATGCGGGGCGTGGAGACTCTGCATTCAATATGGGCTTCCGCCACGGCTTCTGATGACACCTGACCAAACCTGCTACGCGTCGGTATAGGCGGCCTGCGATGCTCACCGTACCTATCGTACGGTTGCGCTTCTCGGCCACCTCTCCCTTCCGCTCGCGACGGTTTTGTCAGGCGTCGTAAATTAAGGCTTCTGACAGCTGGCGCCCAGCCACTTGCCCGTACTGGCCACGTTCACCTGTTCCGGCGCGCCGCGTGCGCTGGTCGTCACGTTCAATTGCATGCTGAAGGCCTGGTCGCCATTGAACACTACCTTGCCGGTACCGCTCGATTTTGGATTGCTGCAGCTGAACGCCACGTTCATGCCACCGGCTACCGGGACATTATTCGACTGGCAATTTCCGGGTTGGCCGGTGGGAATCTGCTGGCGCGCCGCCATGGCTGGCGTGACGCAGGCTGTCACGCGCACGGCCCCGTCGGCGCCGACCGTTGGCATGGCCACGCCGTTGCTGGCAGCCATGGCTTCCAACTGCTTGCGCTGATCGGGCGGCAAATTACCCAGTTGCTGCAGCACCATGCCCATGGCATTGTCGGTGGCCGCATCGGGCGAGCTCATCTTGTTATCGATTTGCCACAGGCCCGGCTTGATGACGGGCGCTGGTGTCTGGGCGTGGGCCTGGCCGGCCAATACGGCACAGGCCAGCAAGGTCAAACGTAGCGGGGATGGTTGCATCTGGAATCTCCAAAGAATGGCAGCCCCCAGCATACGGTATGGCAAGCGCGGCACGCTTGCCGTTTTGTTACAAGTTGTGATCTAGAGCGTGTTTTCGACCGGAATGCGGCGCACGTCCACGCTGGCGATGCGGCGCTCGTCCGCTTCCAGAATTTCGTAGCGGAAACCATCGAGTTCCAGCACTTCGCCCACCGCCGGCATGTTTTCAAAATGCGCCAGCAGGTAGCCGGCCAGCGAGTTGTATTCGCCATCTTCGCTGACCAGGGTGTCTTTTTCGAACACTTGTTCCAGATAATGCAAGTCCGTCGCCCCGTCGATGCGCCAGTGATTGGTGCCCAGCATTTCCACGTCCGGCTGCTCGTCTTCGTCGGGGAATTCGCCGGCGATCGCTTCGAGGATATCGATCGGCGTGAGCACGCCTTGCACGGTGCCGAATTCATCGACCACCAGCACCAGCTGGCCGCGCGAACGTTTTAGGGTTTCCATGGCTTTCAAGACGCCGGCCGCTTCCGGCATGACGATGGCTTCGCGCATGCTGAGCGGATCGATCTCGCCGTGCGATACCAGGTCCTCGATCAAATCCTTGCTGCGGGCGATGCCGACCACGTTGTCCAGGTCATCATTGCAGACAGGAATCATGCTGTGCGGCGTTTCGCGCAGCAGTTGCAGCATCTTTTCGCTGCTGTCGTTCAGGTTCACCCAGGACACATCGCCGCGCGGCGTCATCACCGAGCGGATCGAGCGTTCCGCCAGGGTCAGCACGCCGCTGACCATATTGCGTTCTTCCACGCCGAAGGCCGAGGTATCGAGCTGCGCCTGCACTTCATGTTCTTCGACCACTTCGCGGCCCTTGCGGCCGCCCAGCAGGCTCAGCACTGCTTGCGCCGTGCGGTCGCGCAGCGGCGTCGACGATTGTAATTTGAGGAAGTTGCGGCGCGCCAGCTGGTTGAAAAATTCGATCACCACCGAGAAACCGATGGCCGCATACAGATAGCCTTTCGGAATGTGGAAGCCCAGGCCTTCGGCGATCAGCGACAGGCCGATCATCAGCAAAAAGCTCAGGCATAGCACGACCACGGTCGGATGGGCGTTCACAAAACGCGTCAGCACCTTGGATGCCATCATCATGACGCCAATGGAAATGATCACGGCAGCCATCATCACGTACAGGTTTTCCACCATGCCCACGGCCGTGATCACGGCGTCGAGCGAAAACACGGCGTCGAGCACGACGATTTGCGCTACCACCAGGCCGAAGCCCGCATACACCTTGGGCCCGGTTTCGGCGTGCGTGACGCCTTCCAGGCGCTCATGCAACTCTGTCGTAGCCTTGAACAGCAGGAACAGGCCGCCGGCCAGCAAGATCAGGTCGCGTCCTGAAAATGAGAATTGCCATATGGAAAAGAGGGGCGTGGTCAGGGTGACCAGCCAGGAAATCAGGGTCAGCAAGCCCAGGCGCATGACCAGCGCCAGGGTCAGACCCAGCACCCTGGCCTTGTCGCGCTGGTGCGGCGGCAGTTTCTCGGCCAGGATGGCGATGAAAATGAGGTTGTCGATGCCCAGTACGATTTCCAGTACGACCAGCGTCAGCAGGCCGACCCAGATTGTCGGGTCAAGTAACCATTCCATGTGTGTAACCTTGTAAATATAAAATCAAAAGTGTCGAGCTTGCCTGGCGGTGCAGTCCATCAGGCGCGAATCATGTCTGAAGCATGCCGGTGTGATCAGTGGCGGACGCGCGGCGGGCGCATGGCCGGCCGCACGTCCGCTTCGGAAAGTGCGCCGGGTCCCGCTTGCCAGATGATGGCGTAAAAGGGCAGTGCCTGGCGCAGCGCGTGCGATGGCGTGATGGGATCGTGATCGTGTTCTTCGGCGCCGCAATGGTCGCCAGTCTGCTGGAAATCTATGGGCGTAACGGTATCGCCGGCTGCAGCAACGGGCTGCAACAGGGCAGGGCTGGCGATCGCCGTGCTGGCGTATGCCTGGGGAAGTACGGTGAAAACAAGAAGGCAGAGCAGGACGAGAGCTCGTCTCATATACAGGCAGATAGTTCTGGAACGGTCGAGTATAACACGCTCACATGACAGCCCCGTGACCAGGGCTTGCGCAAATGGCAAGCATATCGTAAATTGTTGAAGAGTAATAATTTCCCTGGACAGCGAAGACGCAGCGCTGATGCCATGAATATTCTTATGTCCGTACCGTGCGCTGTTTCGTTTTTTTATATTAACGTAGTGTTACCAGGAAGCTGACTTGAAACCGATTACCGTTCTTTTGCTTGCCGCCGGCATGTTGTCTCCGGCATTCCTGCCATCCCTGGCCTTTGCCGCTACCCCTGTTGAAGCCGTCAAGACCCAGAAAACCCTGGCGCCCGCCGCTGCCATCAAGGTCACCTCGGTCGAAGGCATTACCGAATACCGCCTGGCCAATGGCTTGCGCGTGCTGCTGTTCCCCGACGCCAGCAAGCCTACCCTGACCACCAACATCGTGTACCTGGTCGGCTCGCGCCATGAAAACTATGGCGAAACGGGCATGGCCCACTTGCTCGAGCATTTGCTGTTCAAGCCCAGCGCCAATTTCGGCGTCAAGAAGGGCAGCAAAACTCCGGTCGAAGTGTTGAATTCCACGGGCGCGCAGTTCAACGGCACCACCTGGTACGACCGTACCAATTACTACGCCACCTTCCCGGCCAACGACGACAATCTGCGCCAGATCCTGGCGCTGGAAGCGGACCGCATGGTCAACGCCACGATCGACCAGAACGACTTGTGGAATCCGGCTACCCAGAAGGGCGAAATGACGGTGGTGCGCAACGAGTTCGAGATGGGCGAGAGCAATCCGATCCGCGTGACCACCCAGCGCATGCAGGCGATTGCCTACGATTGGCATAATTATGGCAAGTCGACCATCGGCGCCCGTTCCGATATCGAACAAGTCAATATTCCCCGTTTGCGCGCGTTTTATCACAAGTATTACCAGCCGGATAATGCCGTGCTGATGGTGGCCGGCCGCTTCGACGAAGCCCAGGTGTTGAAGCAGATCAATGAGTTGTTTGGCAAGATAGCAAAACCCACGCGCGTGATCGAGCCGACCTACACGGCCGAACCGGTGCAGGATGGCGAGCGTTCCGTGACGGTGCGCCGCAGCGGCGGCGCCCAGTTCGTGGGCGCTGGCTACCATGTGGCGCCATCGGGCAACCCGGAAGCGGTGGCCATTGAAGTGCTCGGTGAAGTGCTGACCGATGCGCCATCGGGCCGCTTGCACAAGGCGCTGGTGGAAACCAAACTGGCCAGCAAGGTTGAATCCAATGCGGCCAGCAACCTGGAGCCAAGCTATAACATATTCGGCGCCCTGGTGCCGGTCGGTGGCGACCTCGACGCGGCCCAGGCCGCCATGCTGGCCGTGCTGGAAGACATGAAATCGCATCCGGTCACGGAAGCCGAAGTGGCGCGCGTGAAGCAAAACATGCGCAAGCAGATCGAGCTGGCGACCTCGAATACTGCGCGGCTGACGATCGCCCTGACGGAATCGCTGGCGGCTGGCGACTGGCGCCTGTTCTTCCTGCAGCGCGACCAGCTTGAAAAAGTGACGGCGGCGCAAGTGCAGGCAGCGGCCGAGAAATACCTGAAAACCTCGAACCGCACCCTGGGCCGTTTCATTCCGACCGATACGCCGGACCGCACCGTCGTGCCTGCCTACGCCGACGTGGCGCCGCAGCTGGCTGGTTACACGGGGCGTGCGGTGGTGGCGCAAGGCGAAGCGTTTGACCCGAGCCCAGCCAATATCGAAGCGCGCACCACGCGTTTCACCTTGCCCAATGGCTTGAAAGGCGCTTTGCTGCCGAAGAAAACCAAGGGCAATACGGTCAGCGTGGTATTGAAGCTGCAATTGGGTACGGAAGAGAGCTTGCGCGGCAAGGCTGCGGTGGGTGCCTACACGGCCAACCTGCTGGTGCGTGGCACCGATCAATTGTCGCGCCAGGAAGTCAAGGACAAGTTTGATCAGCTGGGTATGCAAGTGATGATACAGGGTGGCCCGGAAGGCGTAACAGCCACGCTGGTGGGCAAGCGCGACAACTTGCCGGCGGCCATGGAGTTGCTGGCGCAAGTGCTGCAAAAGCCTGCGCTGAGCGAGAAGGAATTCGCTGAACTGCAGCGTGAGCGCGTGGCCAAGGCGGAACAGGATTTGCCTGAACCGCAACCGCAGGCAATCAATGCCTTCCGTCGCCTGATCGACGCCACGCCGGAAGGCCATGTCCGCCACGTGGCTACGCTGCCGGCCGAACTGGCCAACTTGAAAGCTGTTACGGTAGCCGATGTCAAAGCCTTCCATGCTGCCTACTATGGTACCTCGAATGCCACTTTTGCCGCCGTCGGCGACTTCGATCCGGCGGCGCTGAAAGCGCAAGTGGCCAGCCTGTACGGTAACTGGAAAGCGGCCCAGCCCTATGTACGCATTCCAGCTGCCGTGAAACCGGTCAGCGGCGAGAAAATCACCCTGGAAACACCGGACAAAGCCAATAGTGTACTGTTCGCGATACAGCCGCTTCCCCTCAAGGATGATGCTGCCGTCTACCCAGCCTTGCTGATGGCCAACCACATGCTTGGTGGCGGCGCACTACGCAGCCGTCTGGCGGACCGCATTCGCCAGAAAGAAGGCTTGTCGTATGGTGTTTCTTCGCAACTGAACGTGCCATCGCGTGAACCGGCTGCTTACTGGATGGCTTATGCCATCAGCGCACCGCAAAATACGCTCAAGGTCGAAGCGGCCCTGCGCGAGGAAATCGCCAAGGTGCTGGCCGATGGCTTTACGGAAGCGGAGTTGGTTGAAGCGAAGAAAGGCTGGCTGCAATCGGAAGAAGTGGGCCGTACTCAAGACACTGGCCTGGCGCGCGAACTGGCAGGCTATCTGGCGGAAGACCGCACCATGGCTTACGACAAGGACCTCGAAGCGAAAGTAGCCGCCCTGACCTTGGCGCAAGTGAACCAGGGCTTGCGCGACTACCTGAAGCCGGAAGCCGTGTCAGTGGTAACGGCCGGCGACTTTGCCAAGGTCGCCAAGGAACGCGAGAGCGGGGCCAAGGCAGCGACGTCGAAGTAATCCTTTGCACGTAAAAAAACCGCTGGCAAGCGCACTTGCCAGCGGTTTTTTTTATGGGGACTTCGATGAAGATTATTGACGTGGGGCGAGTTCTGCGACGTAAATCTCCACGCGGCGATTGCGGGCGCGGCTATTCGCATCGGCGTTCGAGGCGATCGGTTCGCGCGAACCGCGCCCTTCGGTGACGATGCGGGTCGGCGAGACGCCGCGCATGGCCAGGTAGTCGCGCGTATGGGCGGCGCGTTCTACTGACAATGGCTGGTTGATGGCGTCGCTGCCCGTGTTATCCGTATGGCCGATGATGCTGACGGTGGTGTTTGGATTGTCGTTCAGGGTGGCAGCGAAGCGGTCGAGGATGGGGCGGAAATTGCCCTTGATGTCGGCGCGGTTGGTATCGAAAGAGATATCGCTGGGGATTTCCATTTTCAGGCGGTTATCGGCCGTTTGCGTCACTTGCACGCCCGTGCCTTGGGTGGCTTGTTCCATCGTGCGTTTCTGGTTTTCCATGCGGTTCGACCAGATATTGCCCACTACTGCGCCGGCAGCCGCACCGAGCAGGGCGCCGCCTGCCGTGCGGCCGGCACTGCCATTGCCGGTGGTACCGCCGATCAGCGCGCCCAGGCCTGCGCCGACGCCGGCGCCCGTGGCGGTGCCGCGTTGCGTGGAGGACATATCGGCGCAGCCAGAGATGGCCAGGGTGAGGGCCAGCATGCCGATCACGGTTTTGGCGCCAGGGCCGGTTTTGAATGCTTTCATGGATTTTCTCCTTGTGTTGTTATGGGACGTGCCCAAGGCTTACCCGCACACGTTACTGCAGAAATGTCTTGTTTGGCAATTGCTTGTAAACATATACAAAAGCGGCGCCCGTTTGCACGCGCGCCGTTCGCCGTCTTGCCGGAAGCATACGGCAAAACCAGTCTATAAGCCTCGTCCGCTGATCAGGCGCAGCAAGATCATGATGACCGCGATCACCAGCAAAATATGGATGAAGCCGCCTATTGTGTAGGAAGTTACCAGGCCCAGCAGCCAAAGGATGATGAGTACTACTGCAATTGTGTAAAGCATGATGGAGTCTCCAGGAGTTAAGTTGTCATGATGGATTGTCTGCCTTGAACGCCTTCCGTACTGTACGCTGCCGTACATAAAGCTTACTTTGTGCCGGCCCGTTTTCTGCTTCGGCCATGCCGGGTATCCAGGCCAGCAGGCCGGACAGGCCGATGGCGCCAGCCATGCAGCTGAGCAAACCGCCCGTGAGCAGCAGCATGATGCCAAACGCGGGTGCGGTGGCAGGCGAGGGCGACAGGTCCAGCGCGCCAAAGCCCAGGCTGGTCGCCAGCACGCCGCCGCCAATAAAGCTTAGCCAGATTTTATTGCTGCCTGTCGTATCGTTTTCCATGCTGCCTCCCTGGTTGGCTGTCAAGTGAGATTCACCTGGCTGCATCATCCATCGTCCTTGCGTGCTCATCTGTACGCGAACGTACATTGTCAAATGGAAAACTTCCCGTGCGCTCAAGCTGCGCGCAAGCCGCCATTGACGACGCGTACGCGGTCACCCTGGCGCCAGCCTGGCACGGCGCTCTGGTGGATGGTGCGCGTCTTGCCATTGTCCAGCCGAACGACGATGTTATAGCTATGCGTGGCGCGCACATTGCCTTCGATCTGGTTGCCGGCCACGGCGCCGCCGATGGCGCCCAGCACGGTGGCGATTTGCTGGCCGTGTCCGCCGCCGACCTGGTGGCCCAGCAAGCCGCCGACCACGGCACCGCCTGCCGCACCCACGCCGCTACCCTCGGCGCGCGTATTGATTTCATGGATCGATTCGACCACGCCGCAGTTGCTGCAGACGGGTGGCGGCGCGGGTGGCGCAGCCGCCATTTGTGGTTCAGGTTGTGGCTGAGGTGGCTGCTGTGGTTGAGCTTGTGTTACTTGTTGCTGTTGCGGCAGGGCGGCCAGCGGCTGCATGCCGCTCGCTGGCGGCTGGCTCGCTTGCAACGCGGCCATTTGCGTGCTGGAAGTGCTGCTATCGAGCGGGCGGGCGTCTCCGTGCGAAGACGGCAGCCAGCCCATCAGCGCGGCCGTGCCGACGCCGCAAAACAGTAGCACGGCCACGGCAGCGGCGAGGACGAGTGGATGGGCGGATTTGGTGGTGGTCATGACATGCTCCTGGTTGCAATAAAGGTCTATCTGTTGTGTCGTTGTGCTTGTTCTGCTTGTTTGAATCAGTGTGCTGCTCCGTGTCATCTGCTTCCG
Source organism: Janthinobacterium silvisoli (assembly GCF_014200725.1). Taxonomy (GTDB): domain Bacteria; phylum Pseudomonadota; class Gammaproteobacteria; order Burkholderiales; family Burkholderiaceae_D; genus Janthinobacterium. The sequence goes on along the minus strand of NZ_JACHCL010000002.1, from coordinate 1,171,867 downwards.
TGCGTCACCGTACATACAGGACGGTGGCGGCACCTTAGGCTAAGTAAAAATCATGTCGAGATGTAACGACACCAAGGAAAAGGCAATGCCCGCTATGACCGCCACCATGAACTTGCCCCGTGAAGCAGGCCGCTCTGGCGTGGGCCCGTCCGCTGCGGGCAACCGTTTGCTGGCCAGCCTGCCCGAGTCCGACCTGCAGCACCTGGCCGCCCTGTTCGATACCGTCACGGTGGAGGTGGGCGAGGTGCTGTACGAACCTGGCCAGCCCATCGCCCATATCTATTTCCCCGACGACTGCCTGATCTCGCTGCTGGCCGTGGCCGAAGGACGCATGACCCTGGAAGTCGGTTCCGTCGGCCGCGAAGGCGTGATGGGCGCCTCCGTCGCGCTCGGCCACGAACTGGCGCAAGTGCGTGCTGTCGTACAACGTTCCGGTAGCGCCAGCCGTATTTCACGCGACGATTTTTGCGCCGAATTCGCCCAGCTCGATTCCTTGCAACGCTTGCTGTACCGCTACACCGATACCCTGCTGGCGCAGGCGATCCAGATCGCCGTCTGCAGCCGTTTCCACGTGCTCGAAGCACGCTTGGCCCGTTCCCTGCTGATCACGCGCGACCGCCTGCAATCGGAAAAATTTCATCTGACTCACGAATTCCTTGCCCACACACTCGGCGTGCGCCGGGTCGGCGTCACCAAGGCTGCCAGCGCGCTGCAGCAGCAAAAACTGATCACCTACAGCCGCGGTAATATCGAGATCCTCGATTCGGCCGGACTGGAAGCGGTTTCCTGCCGCTGCTATGAGCTGGTCAAGGATGCGGGGACTGCCGGCATGGCCAATGTGTTTATCTAAGATGGTTTGATGGGCGCTGCAGGCGCAAAAAAAGCGGGACGGGCCATATGGCGCCCGTCCCGCTTTTTTTGCCTTACTTACTTCGGTTTGACCTGATTGCCGATCACGCCACCGACGGCCGCGCCACCGACTGCACCGACAGCGCTGCCGCCTGTCAGCACGGAGCCGGCGACGGCGCCGACGCCAGCGCCGATGGCGGTGTTTTTATCCTGGCCCGACATATTGGCACAGGCGGTCAGGCTCAGTACCAGTGCGGCCAGCGAGGTGGTGGCAGCGAGTTTTTTAATGGTTTGCATGATGGTTCTCCTTTAGATTCGAATCCCGTGACGCAGATATTGGGCGGGTATGGGGCCGGCCGGTGAGATGGCCTCGCGTCACGTTCCTGGTTTTTTTCAGGCACGGTGTCAGGATAGGATTACGGCAAGGAAGGGTCTGTTCGACAACGCACATAGGTGTGTAACAATTGTAAATGCGCTACATCAGCCACCACTCAGCGTTTTTTTGCTGGCTGCTTGCCCGGCGCAGGCGCTACCGGTTTGACCCTGGCTTGCGCCAGCAGGGCCGCGCATTCGTTGGCCTCGCCGGGGCCGGTATTGACCAGCGGCAGCAGGGCCGCAAAGGGCGCGACGGCCGCCAGGGCTAGCGCGCTGCCCGTGCGCAAGGCCAGTACGCCCTTGTCGACGCTGACGTCGGGTTTGCTGAAAGTGCCATGCACATATAAAGGAGAGCGCAGCGAAAAGATGCGCAAGCCCTTGCTGTCCGGTTGCAAGGTCAGCTCCAGTTTCTCATTGCCCAGGTTGACCGTGCCATCGATGTGCAGCACGGCGTCGTCCGTATCGACGATGAATTGGCGTGTTTGCATCAGACCCTTGGTGACGACGAAATCGGCGGCCATGCAATTGAGTTTGACTTGTTTGTCGCCTGCCAGCTTGGCGATGACCACGCTGCCGATATTGAGGCCCATTTCCTCCAGCAGCAGCTTGCTGATGCTGCCCCGGTTGATCAATGCCCGTACTTCGCCGTTCGAGCTGCCCAGCAGGCTGGCGACGGAATTGCCGGTGGCCGTCAGCGAGGCGTCGCCATTGATTTCGCCGACACTGGCTTGCAAGGCATCGAGACGGGGAAACAATTGCTTGATATGCAGATGGCGCGCGCTGGCCGTCAATTCGGCGGCGATGCCGTTGGGTATCACCTTGCCGCTGCCATCGAGCTTGATTTGCGAACGCAGGGTGCCGCCAGCGATATTGAAGTTCAGCGGCGCCAGCGACAGCACGCCATCGCTCAGCAGCACATGCGTGTCAAGCTCGCTGATGGGCAGGTCGGCGTCGCGCGTGATCTTGTCGGCCGTGTAGCGCACGTCCGCGTCAAGGCTGGTCCAGCGTTCCGTCTTGAAGGTTTCCACCGGCAATACACGGCCCGCCGGCTGCTGTTGCGGCACGCCCCGTTCCGACTTGCTGGCGCTGGAGTCGGCGCCCACCAGTGGTCCCAGATCGCGAAACTGCAGCAGGCGCGAGTGCACCTCGCCGCGCAGCAGATTGCGCGGCTTGCGTCCCGAAAAGACCAGTTTGCCTTGCACATCGCTGGAGCCGACCTTGCCTGTGAAGTTGTCATAGACCCAGTCGCCGCCACCGGGCGCCAGGGTGCCCGTCAAATGGCCTTCGGTACTGAAATGCGGCGTTTCCGGCAGCAGCACGCCCGTCAGCGGATACAGGCGGGCCATACTGGGGCCTGATATTTTCAGGCGCACATCGAGCGCGGCCAGGCGGGCGGGGCGCGTCAGGGTTCCCTCGATAGCGAGCGATGTCTTGCCTGTCTGTACGCTGGCCTGCAAGGGAAACGGCGTGCTGTCTTGCTGCAGCGACAGCACGCTGCCCGCCTTGCCGTCCCCTTGCACTTTGTCGCCATGGTAAGTACCCGACAGCTTCCAGGCGATGCCATAGCGCGCATCGCCGCTGATGGTGTCCACGTCGGCCTGCAGCCGGGCTTGCGTAACGGCGTCCACCAGGCTGACCGTGCCCTTGCTGAAAACCACGCTTTGCAGCTCCAGCCGCCATGGCGAGGATGGACTATTCTGGTCGAAAGTCCAGTTGTTCTGGCCATCCTTGTTGCGCAGTAAATGCAGTTGCGGTGCGTCAAGGCGCAATTGGGGAATCACGATCTTTTTTTCAAACAGGGCTAGCGGATTGAGCGAGAACGCCAGCTGGCTGACGGTGGCGGCGTCGGTATCGGTATCGCCATCTGGCGTCAGGTTGGCGGGATTGCCCAGTCTCACCTTGGTCGCCTGCAAATGGGGCCAGGGCAGGTAGCCGCGCCAGCCTGGCTGTGCGCTCCCGCCTGGCTGGACCCAGGTCAGCGACAAGTCGCCCTCGATGGCGAACGGCCGGCCCAGTGCTTCGCTGACCCTGGCATTGAGCCACGGCTTGGCGCGGTTCCAGTCGGCGTGGCTCAGCACGGCGATGGCGGCCACGGGGATGGCCAATATCACGGCGGCGCTGGCAAGGCTGATTTTCTGGCGGCGGGAAACAGGCATGGTGCGCTTGGTGAAGGAATAGAAACAGGGGTAGCAGGAACTTGCCGATGCTACAGCAAAGCGCTTGTTGCTGCGCTCGAAAGCGCTCTATGGTGCGCTAGCGCACCTTGTCAGAGTCAATATTGTTGATTTCCTACTCTATGTGCGGCACCGAACGGATAGCGGCGAAGGGGCGGCCTATAACGTCATACAGCAAACGCAGTTCTGTTCGTAGTTCTGTTTCCTTATGCAGTTTTGATAGACCCCCCATGTTCTCCAGGAGAAAAAAAATGACAAGCCGAGATCTTTTGACATCCCCACTGACCACCCTGGCCGCTTGCGCCGCTGCCGTTGTCCTGATGGCTGGCTGCTCCAGCTTGAAAACGCCGGCCACGGCCGATGTTGCCGTGTCGCGCGCCGCTGTCGCTAACGCCGCCAGCGCCGGTGCTGCCGATCTGGCGCCCGATGAAATGCGTTCGGCCCGCGAAAAAATGGCGCTCGCCAACCAGGCCCTGAAAGACCGCGATTACAAACGGGCCAGCGAACTGGCCGACCAGGCGCAAGCCGATGCCAAGCTGGCGCAAAGCAAGGCCAATTCGACCAAGGCCACCACGGCCGCCGATGAAATCAACGAGAACATCCGCGTCATGCGCGAAGAACTGAACCGCGCCAATCAGCAAGCAGCTCCCCAACAATAAAAAGACAGGAACCCATCATGAAAAAATCCACTTACACCACCATCCCCGGCCTGCTGGCCATGGCCGCCCTGGTCGCCGCCTGCAGCTCCGCTCCAACCACCACCAGCTTGCTGGACCAGACCCGAGGCGACTATATGGCCGCCCAGTCGAACCCGCTGGTGTCGACCTATGCGCCACGTGAATTCCGCGAAGCGAGCGCTGCGCTGGACGCAGCGAATGCAGCAGCCGACCGCCGCGATGACAGCGAGAAAGTCGACAAACTGGCCTATCTGGCCAAGCAAAAAATCGCCACCGCGCAAGAGATTGCGAAACAGAAAGCAGCCGAAGCCGATATCGCCAATGCTGGCAAGCAGCGCGACCAGTTGCGCCTCGATGCGCGCACCCAGGAAGCCAACCAGGCAACGGCCCGCGCCGAAGCGGCCCAGGCCCAGGCGCAAAACGCCGAAGCATCCTTGCGCGATTCGCAAGCCCGCGCCGCTGCGCTGCAACTGCAATTGAATGACCTGGCAGCGAAGAAAACCGACCGTGGCATGGTGATCACCCTGGGCGACGTGCTGTTCGGCACCGACCAGGCGAACCTGACGGGCGATGGCGCGAATACGGCGCGCAAGCTGGCTGACATCCTGAAAAACAATCCGCAGCGCACCGTGCTGATCGAAGGTTTTACCGATAGCACCGGCGGCTCCGCGCATAACCTGGAACTGTCGCAACGCCGCGCCGAATCGGTGCGTAATGCGCTGCTCGATCAAGGCATCGCCCGTGACCGCATCGCCACGCGCGGTTATGGTGCCGCTTACCCTGCCGCTGGCAACGATACGGCGTCCAACCGCCAGTTGAACCGCCGCGTGGAAATCGTGCTGTCGGAAGACAACACGGCTATCCCCGCCCGCCGTTAAAGCAGTCTTAATGCAGTAAGAGGGCGTGGTCCGGCAGCGGACCGGTCCGAAGGCAGCGCCGGCCGCGTTCCTGTTCGTGGCCGGTGGATACCCAATCAGTTCAGAAAGGAATCATCATGAACGCTACATCTATTGCCATTCCCGCCGGTATCGATACGGCCGCCATCCGCGCCGCCGCCAAGAATCTCGATGACGGCGCCGTCACGGCTGGCTACCAGGGCGACCGCCAGGAAGTCATCAACATGCTCAATGGCGCGCTGGCGACCGAACTGGTGTGCATCGCACGCTATAAACGCCACTATTACACCGTCAGCGGGCGCGACAATGGCAGCATCAAGGCCGAGTTCCTTGAACATGCCCAGGAAGAGCAGGAACACGCGGACTGGCTGGCTGAACGCATCGTGCAATTGAATGGAAAACCAGATTTTAATCCTGCAACATTGCTTGCGCGCAGTCATGCCGAGTATGATGACTCTGACGACGTGCAAAGCATGGTGCGTGCCAACCTGATCGCCGAGCGTGTAGCGATCGAGTCTTACCGCCAGATGATCGTGAAACTGGGCGATAGTGACCCGACGACGCGGCATTTGTTGATCAAGATCATGGCCGTTGAAGAAGAGCACGCCGATGACATGCGCGATCTGATGGAATAGCATGCCGTAGTCAAGCGTAGTCAAATTAAGTGTCAGAACTTAAAATCGAGAAATTAAAATCATTCATCCACCGCTGAGGAGTTAAACCATGTTGGAAAACAATATCACCACCGTCAATAACGATGTCAAGACTCTGGTCAAGGATGCGCAAGCATTGTTTAGCGCTGCCGCCGCACTGACCGGCGAAAAAGCCGACGAAGTGCGCGTCAAGGGCATGAAGACCCTGGACGCCGCGCTGGTCAAGGCGCAGGAAGCCCAGGCTTCGGCCATCGTCGCCACCAAGCAGATCGCTGCCCAGGCGGATGGCTATGTGAAAGAAAACCCATGGCGCACGGTGGCCGTTGCCGCTGGCGTCGGTGTATTGGTCGGTTTCATCCTGGGCCGCAAGTAATCCATCACAGGAGCGATATGGACAAGTCTGCTTCGTCTCACCAGGGGGCTGGATTGATCGCCTCATTCGCCGGTCTGGCCAGGAACGCCGTCGGACTGATGTTGTCGCGGCTGGAACTGGCGACTATCGAGCTGTCGGAAGTGCGCAATCATGTGCTGCAGCTGATTGTGATTTTCGCGCTGGCGACGGTGGCGGGCCTGTTTGCCATCGCTTACGGCAGCGTGCTGATCGTCTTCCTGGCCTGGGATAGCCTGGGCTGGAAGATACTCCTGATCATGACGGCAGTATTCGTGCTGCTGGCCATCGGCCTGGTCATCTATGCACGCGCCATGCTGAGTCAGGGTAAGCTTTCCATGCCGGCCACCATGGCGGAATTGAAGGCTGATCGTGACATGCTGATGTAGTTGCCAGGCGCGGCCGCTGCGGGCTTGCCCGTCTTTGCCGCGCTGGTTGGCCGCGCTAAAGGAGAATTCATGTCGGAAGACAAACAGGCGGCGCAAGCCGCCCGCAAGCAGCAATTGATTGCCCAGGGCGAGCTGTATCGCGTGGGTATCGTGCATGCGCGCGCCAATGCGGGCTATGCCCTGCGTCCCGAGGCGCTGCTGCAAGGCGTGGTTGAAACGGCGGTCGGTTTTGCCGGCCACCGTGTCGACTCGCTCTTGGCGCCGGGCGGCATGCGCCTGCAGGGCGCGATGCCCTATGTGCTGACGGCGCTGTCCTTCATCGGCCGCAGGAAGCTGGTCAAACCGGCGCTGGCCCTGGTGGCAGTCGCTGCCGTGGCCACCAGCTGGCTGCGCCGCAAGCGCCAGCGCTGAGTAAGTCTGCCGTACTACAACGCCGTCATTGACGGCGTTTTTTTTGTCCGATGCGCTCCGGACGCACGCGCGGGCACGCGATGGCACTATCCCTTACAATGGCTCACGGTGCATACACGCACGCAGACTATGGATGGGGCTATCTTGACGACAACGATTAATCCTTTAAATCCTTCGCGCCTGCGCATCGTGCTGGTGCTGCAGGGTGGCGGCGCCCTGGGCGCGTATCAGGCAGGCGTATATCACGCGCTGCACGAACATGGATTGGCGCCCGACTGGGTGGTGGGCACCTCGATTGGTGCCATCAATGCCGCTATTTTGGCCGGCAACAAGGAAGCAGACCGGCTGGTGCGCCTGAAGCAGTTCTGGGAGCGCATTTCGCACCGCGACAGCATCGACATGAACCTGGTGACCGATCAGCAGCGCCGTTCGAATATCTGGCTGGCCACCCTGGACACCGTCTTGCGCGGCGTGCCCGGCTTTTTCAAGCCGCGCAATTTCAGCCTGTTTCCAGTCGGGGCCAGCGTCGAACCCGAGCAAGCGAGCTTTTACGATACCAGTGAGCTGGCCAGTACCCTCAATGAACTGGTCGACTTCGATTACCTGAACCAGCCCGGCGGCATGCGCCTGACCGTCAATGCGCTGCGCGTCAAATGCGGCAGCCTGACCAGTTTTGACAGCCAGCAGCAACGCCTGACGGCAGACCATATCCGTGCCAGCGGCGCCTTGCCGCCCGGTTTTGCCGGCGTGCGCGTCGATGGCGACCTGTACTGGGATGGCGGCCTGTATTCGAATACACCGTTAGAGACCGTGCTGGACGACACGCCTCACGTCGATACCCTAGTCTTCATGGTCGACTTGTGGAGTTCGGAAGGGCCGGAACCGACCACGCTGGACGAAGTGCAGACGCGGCAAAAGGATGTGACGTTTGCATCGCGTTCCAAGCGCCACATCGAAGACTACGTCAACACGCACACCCTGCAGCACAAATTACGCGAACTGTATGCCAAATTGCCCGATACGGCGCATAACCGCCGTCAAACGGAGGAGCTGGTGGCGCTGGGCTGCGACAGCACGATGCACATCGTGCGACTGCCTTATGCGGGCCGCGACTGGCATATGGCGGCCAAGGACATCAATTTTTCCAAGGGTTCCATCGAGTGGCGCTGGGAGCAGGGCTATCAGGATGCCTTGCGCGCCATCAAGGCTGCCGGCTGGCTGGCGTTTGTCACGCAAGACACGCCCTTGGTCGTGCATGAATTGCCACCCTACGAGCGTGACGCGGCCTAAAACACAGATCAAGACGAAAAAAAAGGCGCCGTAGCGCCTTTTTTACAGCCTGCCCGTGAGGAGCAGCAATATCAGGATGACGACAATCAGCCCTGCCACGCCGCTGGGGCCGTAGCCCCAGTTGCGGCTATGCGGCCAGGTGGGCAGTACGCCAACCAGGGCCAGGATCAAGATAATCAGAATGATGGTGCCCATGGTATCTCCTTGTTATTGTTGATTATTGTTTATCGAGATGATTAACGGTAGACGCGGCCATCGACGATGCGTACGCGGTTACCCGGCTGCAAGTTATTTGCGTTGTCCTGCACGATGGTGCGGTATTCGCCATTGTCCAGGCGTACGCTGATTTGATAGTTCAAGCCTGACTGCTGGCGGTTTTCAACCTGGTTACCAACCACGCCACCGGCGACAGCGCCCGCGACGGTAGCTGCCGTGCGGCCCCCGCCTGATCCGATGGTGTTGCCCAGCAGGGCGCCCGCAATGCCGCCGACGATGGCGCCAGCGCCGCTGCTACCGCCGCCGCCCTGAATGACCTGGATGGAATCGATGGTGCCGTAGGTGGAATAGTCGCCCTGCGACGAGGGGTAGTTTTGCGATGGACCGGTATTGGCGCAACCGCTCAGTACGGCGGTGGCGGCGAGCATCAGTGCAGCCAAGGTGGCATTGGTTTTCATTTTATTCTCCTGACGTGGTGTAAGTGTGAGTCCATCTTAGACACGGCGTCACGCCGGGTCTGTACGCTGCCGCACGTACTTAATTGTCACCGCTGCAAGGCTTTCCAGGCGTATGCAGTACTTGTGACCGTGCTTGTGCGCGATTAACGACAAATTCCCTGACTGTTTCACAATAAGCATGCTTGTGTACGGCAGCGTACAGAAGGCGGTTCGCTATCCACGTAAAACGGTAGTCATGCCAAGCAAGCAGGCAAGAACATCATGATTTTGTAAGGGAGTTGTCCATGCAGCAGAAAAGCAGAATCGTCGCAGCCATCCTCGTTAGCCTGGCGTGCACCGGCTGGGCGGGGCAGGCTGTCGCTGCCACCGGCCAGGCCAAGGCACTCTACAAGTCGGCCAATGAGCAGGCGGCCCTCAAGTACAAGACAGCCCGCGCCCAGTGCGACAGCATCACCGGTAATCCGAAAGATGTGTGCATTGCCGAAGCGAAGGCCGTGCGTGCCTACGATGAAGCAGTGGCTCAGGCGCAATACACGAATACCTTGCGTGCCTATACCAAGGCCCGCATCAAGATCGCTGACGCTAACTACGATGTCGACCTGGCCCGTTGCGGCGCCTTGACGGGCAATGACAAGGATGTGTGCGTCAAGCTGGCCAAGTCCACCAAGATTGCAGCCCTGGCCGACGCCAAGGCAGACAAGAAGGTCATCGAAGCGCGCAGTGATGCGCGTGAAGCAAAAAGAAAAGCCGAGTACAAGGTCGCAGCAGAAAAATGCGATGCATTAGCCGGCGCAGCCAGGGATGACTGTATCAAGGCTGCAAAAATCCAGTTCGATGAATGATGCCCGGATGGTTCGGGCGCCAGGAAGCGGCTGGTATAAGAAGCGGTATGAAAAGCTGTATCAAAAGCTCGTTTGAGCATGTAGTTTGACTGTTAATTGTCCATTCAAAAGGAAAAAAATCATGAAATTCACCAAATCCATCGCCACTGGTCTCTTCGTTGCTTCCCTGTTCGCCGTCGCTGGCTGCGCATCGACCCCCACCAAGGAAGGCACGGGCGAATACGTTGATGACTCGGTGCTGACGACCAAGGTCAAGGCCAGCATTTTCAATGAACCTACCCTGAAATCGACGGAAATCAACGTTGAAACCTTCAAGGGCGTGGTGCAACTGAGCGGCTTCGTGGCCAATCCGGAGTCCGTTGCCAAGGCGGGTGAAATCGCCCGCGGCGTGAAAGGCGTGAAATCGGTCAAGAACGATATCCGCATCAAGTAATCGCCGACTTGCCTTGCGCAGCACCGGCCGCATGGCCGGTGCTGCGGATCGCCTTGAACAGGTTTGAACCGCCGCGCCAGATGACACTCCATGAACACTCCGCCAGCTGAGAGCAGCACAGAGCCGGCCGGGCTTGAGCCGATCGAACAAACCGCCAGCGTTGCCGCAGAGCCGCTGGAGCCGCCGTTACAACTACCGCTGCATGTCAATGTGCGCGGTGTGGCGCTGGGCATTATCGCCACTGTCTGTTTTGTCTTTGCGCTACAGTGGGCGCAGAAATTCCTGATTCCCGTCGTCTTTGCGATCTTTATCGCCTATACCCTCAATCCCCTCGTCGCCTGGCTGGAAAAAATCCGCATTCCCCGCATCGCCGGCGCCAGCGTGGTTACCGGCCTGATACTGTTCGGCTCGCTGGTCATGATGGAGCGCGTGCAGGGCGAATTTGAATCCATCGTCGAAGAAATGCCGGCCGCCACCCACAAACTGGCGCGTCTGATTGCCGCCAGCACGGGCGGCAAGGAAAGCACCCTGCAAAAAGTGCAGGCTGTGGCCAATGAAATAGAACAAGTGGCAGCTGGCGCCGAGGCGCGCCGCGCCGACCGCCGCGCCGCCAGTAAACCCGATGCACCCAATTTCAAGGTCATGGACTGGGTCTGGGCCGGTTCGCTGGGGCTGGTGGGCTTCTTGAGCCAGGCCACCATGGTGATCTTTCTCGTCTTCTTCCTGTTGCTGTCTGGCGATACCTTCAAGCGCAAGCTGGTCAAGCTGACGGGGCCGTCACTGAGCCGCAAGAAGGTGACCGTGCATATCCTGGAAGATATCAATACCTCGATCCAGAACTATATGTTCATGCTGCTGGTGACGAACGGCTTGCTGGCGCTGCTGATGTGGATCGCCCTCCGCCTGATCGGCCTGGAAAACGCGGGCGCCTGGGCCATCGTGGCAGGCTTGCTGCACATCATGCCGTATTTCGGCCCGCTGCTGATCACCCTGGCCACTGGGCTGGTGGCCTTTTTGCAATTTGAATCGCTGGAAATGGTCTTGCTGGTGACGGCCACCTCGATGGGTATCGCGACTCTGGTCGGCACCTTTGTGACGACCTGGATGACGGGCCGTATCGCCCGCATGAACCCCACTGCGGTGTTCATCAGCCTGCTGTTCTGGGGCTGGCTGTGGGGTGTATGGGGCTTGCTGCTGGGCGTGCCCATTATCGTGATCGTCAAAGTCGTGGCCGAGCGCGTGCAAGGCATGGAAGTGGTTGCCGAATTACTGGGCGAATAGAAACATCTGTCAAAAACCTACTGCGCGTCGGTTTTGTCAGATGTCGTGAATTATATTGTCTACTGCGCAATAGCTTGTGTCGGGTGTTCTACGACTGGTGATGTTTCAGGATCTTTACCGCCACATCGCCATCTTCTGTTTTTTCCATGTCTTTCATGCTACCCAGCTGCAAGGTGAACTGGCGCGTGAATTCGGCGCCCAGGAAGAAGATTTGCGCTGAATAATAGACCCACAGCAGCAGTGCCACCAGCGAGCCGGCTGCGCCATAGCTGCTGGCCACGCCGCTATTGCCGATATACACGCCGATCGCGTATTTACCCAATGAAAACATGAAGGCCGTGCCCAGCGCGCCTATCATCACGTCGCGCCACGACAAGCGTACCCGGGGCAGCATCTTGTAGATGACGGCAAACAGGCAGGCGATGACGGCAAAGCCGATCAGGTTGGACAGGATGGCAAATAGCACGGCGGCATCTTTCCATACGCCTTCCCAAAAATTCTGCAAAATCGCCATGGCGGCGCTGATCACCAGCGACACCATCAGTAAAAAGGCCAGCACCAGCACCAGGCCGAAAGATAGCAGGCGCGTGCGCAGCATATCCCAGGCGCCCGCTTCTTTCAGCGATGGTACTTGCCAGATTTCATCAAGGCTGGCTTTTAATTCCGCAAAGACGCTGGTCGCGCCAAACAGCAGCAAGCCCGATGCGACCAGGGTGGCGATGCGCCCCTGTTCGTGGCTTTGTGCGCTGGCCAGCACCAGCTGGATCGCTTCGGCGCCCTGTTTGCCTAGCAAGCCCTGCAATTGCTCCATCAATTCGCCGCGTGCCGCCGCCTGGCCATAGAAAAAGCCGGCGATGGCAATCACCAGCACCAGGATCGGTGCGACGGAAAACAGGGTGTAATAGGCGAGGGCGGCGCCCTTGCTCGAGGCGCGGTGTTCCAGCCATTCTGTGACGGAGCAGACAACGACGCTACGCATTTGCTTCCAGAATGGGCCCAGCCTGGCCAGACGGGGATAGCGTGAGGAAATACTCATAGTGGCTTTCAATAAAAAAAGGGGCCGTAGCCCCTTTTTGTGCAGTGGCATTCCACTGATGATTAATGCTTACTGTACGCGGCGCTCGATGGTGATTTGCTCGACTTCCACGCGACGGTTAGGTTCCAGGCACTTGATCAAGTCAGCGCGTTTCTTGTTATCGCAAGTAACGACTGGATTGGTCGAGCCTTTGCCTTCGGCCGTCAGGCGGTTGGCGGCAACACCAGCGTTGACCAGGTAAGCCTTGACTGCGTCGGCACGTTCCTTCGACAGTTTCAGGTTGTACTTGGGCGAACCGATGCGGTCGGCATAACCACTGATCACCACGTTGTTGACGTCCGGCGACGCATTGAGCACGCGTGCAATCTCGTCGAGTCTCGATTGCGTTGCACCCAGCTTGGCGCTGTCGAAAGCGAACAGTTCGGTCGCCGACAACGTCACCTTCTCAAACCGTGGTGGCGGCGGTGGAGGAGGTGGCGGCGGTGGTGGTGGAGGTGGCGGCGGTGGTGCCACTTCCTGGCGTGGCGGCGGTGGTGGTGCAGGCGGTTTGTCGAACGCATAGTTCACGCCGACCGTGATGTAGTAGTTGTTGGCCTTGCTGCTCGGGAAGGTATCGCCACGCAGGAAACCATGCACGTTGCGGATATCCACCTGGGTCGACCACTGGTCGTTGATTTTTCCCTGGAAACCCAGGCCGATGTTGGCGTATGGCGAGCTCTTGCTGCGTTCACCGAGCACACCGTTATCCTTGTCGCGCTGCATGCCTGCACCGATCAACAGGAAGGGGGCGAAGGCTGGATTGCGGTTGAACATGTACAGGCCGTCTACACCCAGCGTATTTTGCTGGTAGCGTGTGCCATTGTCCCCTTTCGAGCGGGCGTACGTGGTGCCGAATTGAATATCCCATTCCGGCGATACTGGCTTACCAAAGCGCAGACCGGCGCCATAGCCGGTTTTATCGGTAGAAAAATCAGAATCGGGTTTGAGTGCGTTGATGCTAGGTTGAATATACCAGGATGGGTTGATTTCCTGGGCCTGTGCGCCGATAGCGGAGCACAAGACTGCGGCGGCAACGGCGATTTTTTTTAGATTATTCACAAGTAACTCCCAACGTTGAAAGAGATTTTCTCTACTGCCTACAAACACAGACTGCCAAACATTAATAATAATTAAATATCAATAATAATCATTGCGGCTTAATGACAGGTGTGGACAGGTGCGGTTCACGCGACATTTGCACTGCTGTTGGACTGGAGAATACGGATCCCAGTTCGACCGGTCGGTGCGTTAGCGCACAAAGCATTGTTGTATATCAATGATGTTGCAGTTTGACGACAAAAACAACTGATTTCGGAGAAACAGATTTTTATACACTGGCGGTAGCAGCAAAAGAAGAAACTCCAGCTGCTTGTTAATGTTCTGGCGTACAACTTTTTTTAACTTGTCCCTGTATATTATCAATATTGTTGAGTATTAAAACCGATATTACATCGGTGTTGTATTCCTGCCGCGTTCGTTAGAGCAAACATTCCGTTTTACCCCCATCTGGCGCTGCAGCGCCTTTTTATTCAGGAGTTACTCCGTGCCCAAGGTTATTTTCCGCAAGGCTATTTTCTCCACGGTTGTCCGTTTGGGTTTGCCGGCGCTGTTGATGCTGCCGCTGGGCGCGGCTTTGCCGGCTTGGGCGAACAGCGGCGTGGCGGTGTTTTCACCGACTGGCACGGTCAAGGCCGTGCGCCAGGTGCGGGCGCAATTCGGCACACCGATGGTGCCGTTTGGCGACATGGCTTTGGCCGACCCATTTACCGTCGATTGCGGTGTGGCCCAGTCCACTGTGGTGGCAGGCAAGGGGCGCTGGGCTGATGAACGCAACTGGAGCTACGATTTCGAGCGCGACCTGCCGGCTGGCGTGGCGTGTACATTTACCTTGAGAGCGGACGTGAAAGACTTGGCGGGCCAGGCCTTGACGGGCGATTCCAGCTACCGCTTTGATACAGGCGGGCCAGCCATCGTCGAGGCCACGCCCTACGATGGCCAGCCGTATATCGATGAAAACCAGATATTCGTGCTGGGCCTGGACGCCGTGGCCAGCGAGGCCAGCATCACGGCAAACGCGTATTGCAGCGCCGAGGGCATCAATGAAAAGATCGGCGTGCGCCTGTTGCAGGGCAAGCAGCTCGAACAAATTCTGGCCTTGCGCAAGAACTTCGTCGACCGCTACCTGAACGTGTATTTCAAGTCGCGCGGCGTGGTGTGGAAGGCGGGGTTGCCCATGTTCGTCAAGGGCGCGCCGCCGCTGCCCGTCACCGTGTTGCAATGCAAGCGCAGCTTTCCCGCCAACGTCAAGGTGACGCTGGTGTGGGGCGCGGGTATCGCCACCGCCGGGGCTGATCCGATCAGCACGGACAAGGCGCAAAGCTTGCATTACAAGACGCGGCCTGATTTCACCGCCAGGTTCAGCTGCGAGCGCAGCAATCCCAAGGATCAGTGCATTCCCTTCCTGCCCATGCGCGTACAGTTTTCCGCGCCCGTGAAAGCCTCGCTGGTGCGAACCATCACCCTGAAAGGCGGCGGCAAGACGTATGTGCCGTCGATAGCCAATGAAGAAGAAAAGGCGGAATTCCTGACCGACGCCACTTTCAAAGGCCCATTCCCTGAACAGGCCAGCTTCGTGCTGAGTTTGCCGAATAAATTGACGGACGATGCGGGCCGCAGCTTGCTGAACCGCGCGCGCTTTCCCATGACGGTGCGCACGGGCGAACAGCCGCCGCTGCTGAAATTCCCCGCGCCATTCGGCATCCTGGAAGCCAAAGGCGATGGCTTGCTGCCGGTCACCGTGCGCAATATCGAGCCTGTCTTGACGGGCAAGGAAGCAGCATCGGGCGCGACCTTGCGTCTGCCCGACAATGACGACAAATTCGTCATCGACTGGATGCGGCGCTTGTCGGGTGGCGGCGGTGAAAATGAAAACTGGCAGCCGGGCGAGCAATATGCGGGCAATATGAGCAAATCTGTCTTGAACGGTGCGGCCGGCACGCGCGCCTTCAAGCTGCCGCGTCCCGATGGCAAGAAGACCTTCGAGGTGATCGGCATTCCGCTCGTCAAACCGGGCTTTTATGTGGTGGAACTGGCTAGTCCCATCCTGGGCAAGACCTTGCTGGGCAAACCCGCTACCGCCTATATCCACACGGCTGCGCTGGTGACCAACCTGGCGGCCCACTTCAAGCATGGCGCGCAATCGTCGCTGGTGTGGGTCACTTCGCTGGACAAGGGCGCGCCCGTGGCCAAGGCGCAGGTGGCGGTGCGCGATTGCAGTGGCAAGCAGCTGTGGCAAGGTTTGACGGACGCCGATGGCGTGGCCCGTATCGACGGCGAACTGGCCCGTTCTTCGTGCAAGAACAATGGCAGTTATTTTATTAGTGCGCGCAGCGGCGGCGACATGACGTTTACCATGTCGGACTGGGTGGGCGGCATTGAATCGTGGCGGTTTAATTTACCTACCGATGACACGCGCGCCGACAATACCTTGCTGGCCACGGTGTTCGACCGCAGCTTGCTGCGCGCCGGTGAAACCGTGCACATGAAGCATTTCATCCGCCGCCACACGGACCAGGGCCTGTCCCTGGTCGACAAGAATAACGGCCCTGGCAGCGCTACAGCGGTCGTCATCACGCACCAGGGCAGCGAACAGACTTACCAGCTGCCGCTGCGCTGGTCGGCCAGCGGCACGGCGGAAAACGAATGGACCATACCGGCCGACGCCAAGCAGGGCGAATATGAAGTCAGCATGGCTGGCAAACCATCGGGCAGCTTCCGCGTGGAAGCGTTCCGCGTGCCGACCATGAAAGCCGTGCTGCAGGGGCCGAAAACGCCTGCCGTACAAGTGTCGCAAGTGGCGCTCGATGCACAGATCAACTACCTGGCGGGCGGCGCGGCCACCAATGCGCCCGTCAAGCTGCGCACGGTCTTGCAAGACAAGAGCGTCTCTTTTGCCGATTATGCCGATTTCAGCTTCAGCAATGGCGATGTGAAAGAAGGCCTGGTCAAGCAGGGCGCCGGTTATGACGATGATGAGAATGCCTGGCAAGACGAAGGCAGCGCGGCTGTGGGGTCGGCTGCGGCGCGCACGCAAAACCTGAACCTGGACAAGGCGGGTGGCGCGCGTTTTGTGATCGATCAGTTGCCGCAATCATCGGCGCCGCGCGACCTGGTGGCGGAAATGGCTTTCCAGGATGCGAATGGCGAGACGGCGTCGGTCGCCACCCGCGTGCCGCTGTGGCCATCGAGCTATGTGATCGGTATCAAGCCCGACGCCTGGGCCTTGAGCCGCGACCAATTCAAATTCACGGTGGCGGTGCTGTCCACCGAGGGGAAACCCGTGGCCAATGCGGCAGTCGCCGTCGATTTCTTCCAGCGCAATAGCTATTCGCACCGCCGGCGCTTGATCGGCGGCTTTTATGCCTATGAAAACGAGAGTGAAATCGTCAAGCTGGGCCAGGCTTGCACCGGCAAGACCGATAACAAGGGCTTGTTGATCTGCGACGTGAAGGCGCCCGCCAGCGGTAATCTGATCTTGCGCGCGCGCACTGAAGATGGCCAGGGCAGGGCGGCGGTGGCCAACCGCGAAACCTGGGTGGCCGGTAGCGGCGACTGGTGGTTCAACGCCAGCGATAGCGACCGCATCGATCTGCTGCCCGAGAAAAAGCGCTATGAACCGGGCGAGCAGGCCAGCCTGCAAGTGCGCATGCCTTTCCGTGAAGGCACGGCTTTGATCACGGTGGAGCGCGAAGGCATACTCGACACCTATGTGCGGCCGTTGACGGGGCGCGAACCGGTGGTGAATATTCCCGTGAAAGCCAACTATGCGCCAAATGTGTATGTGTCCGTGTTCGTGGTGCGGGGGCGGGTCGATGGCGTGCAGCCGACTGCCCTGGTCGACCTGGGCAAACCTGCCTACAAGATGGGCATCGCCCCCTTGAACGTGGGTTGGCAGGCGCATGAATTGAAGGTGATGGTGGTGTCTGACAAGGAGGTGTATCGCACGCGCGAAAAAGCCGAAGTATCGGTGCGCGTGCGCCGCGCTGACGGCCAGGTTTTACCGGCCGGCGCCGAAGTAGCACTGGCTGCCGTCGATACGGGTTTGCTGGAACTGATGCCCAACGACAGCTGGAAGCTGCTCGACACCATGATGGCGCAGCGCAGCCTGCAGGTGGAAACCTCGACCGCGCAAATGCAGGTGATCGGCAAGCGCCATTTCGGCCGCAAGGCCTTCCCGGCCGGCGGTGGCGGCGGCAAGGGCGCCAGCCGCGAACTGTTTGACACCCTGCTGTTCTGGAAGGCGACTGTCAAGCTCGACGCCAAGGGCGAAGCGACCGTACAAGTGCCGCTCAACGACTCGTTGACGGGTTTTCGCATCGTGGCCGTCGCCAGCGCCGGCCAGCAGCTGTTTGGCACTGGCAGCACCGATATCCGCACGTCGCAAGACTTGATCTTGCTATCCGGCTTGCCGCAACTGGTGCGTGAGGGTGACCAGTTGCGCGCCGGTTTTACGGTGCGTAATACCTCGAATGCGTCGCTGAACGTAGAGTTGAACGCCAGCGCGGCCAGCAAAGCCTTGCCACGCCAGAGTGTGACCCTGGCCGCAGGCGAAGCGCGCGAGATCGGCTGGAATTACCAGGTGCCGATGGGGGCAGCCAGCATCGTGTGGGAGATCAGCGCCAAGGCCGGAGCGAACACGGACAAGCTGAAGATCACGCAAAAGGTAGGCCAGGCCACGCCGCTGCGCACCTATCAGGCGACCTTGCTGCAGCTGGACCAGGCGCGGAATATGCCGGTGCAGATGCCGGCCGGCGCGCTTCCCGGCCGGGGCGGCATCCAGACCAGCTTTGCGACCAGCCTGGGTGGCGAGCTGCCCGGCGTGCGAGAATACATGGCGGCCTATCCTTACACCTGCTTCGAGCAAAATACATCGAAAGCGATCGCCTTGCGCGATACAGCCGCCTGGAACAAGCTGGCGGCCAGCTTGCCCGCCTATCTCGATGGCGACGGTTTGCTGAAATACTTCCCGATGATGGAGCAGGGCAGCGATACTCTGACGGCCTACGTGCTGTCGGCCACCGCTGAAGCAGGTTACGCCATCCCCGAGCAAACGAAAAACCGCATGGAAGAAGGCTTGACGGCCTTCGTGCAGGGCCGCATCGTGCGCCACTCCGCACTGGACACGACTGACCTGGCCGTGCGCAAGCTGGCCGCGCTGGAAGCCTTGTCGCGCTCGAACAAGGTGCCACCCGATGCGTTGGAGTCGATCAGCATCAATCCCAACCTGTGGCCCACGTCCGCCCTGATCGACTGGAGCTTGCTGTTGCAGCGCACGCCCAAGCTGGCACGCCGCGATGCGCAGCTGGCCGAAGCGCAGCAGATCCTGCGCGCGCGCCTGAACTTCCAGGGCACGACGATGGGCTTTTCTACCGAGCGCAAGGATAACTGGTGGTGGCTGATGGTCTCGGGCGACGTCAACGCCAACCGCTTGCTGCTGGCCGTGCTGGACAACCCCGCGTGGAAAGATGATATCGGCCGCCTGGCGCGTGGCGCCATGGGCCGCCAGAAGCAGGGACGCTGGGATACCACTGTCGCCAATGCCTGGGGCACCTTGGCCATGGCCAAATTTTCGGCCAAATTTGAAGCGACGCCAGTGACGGGCAGCAGCACGGTCAGGCTGGGTAGCGATACGCAGACGCTGGCCTGGAAAGATGCCACCAAGGCCGGCCCGGTGCTGCAGGCCTGGCCAAAAGGAAGCGATACCTTGAGCCTCGCGCACGCTGGCACGGGCAAGCCTTGGGCCACGGTGCAAAGTCTGGCGGCGATACCGCTTACTTCTCCCGTTTCCAGCGGCTATACCCTGAAAAAAACCATCACGCCGGTGGAACAGAAAACGGCGGGGGTATGGTCGCGCGGCGATGTCTACCGCGTGCGCCTGGATTTGACGGCGCAAACGGATATGAGCTGGGTGGTGGTCGACGATCCGATCCCCGCCAGCGCCACGGTGCTGGGCAATGGCCTGGGCCGCGATTCGCAGCTGTCCACAAGCGGTGAAAAATCCACGGGCTGGGTCTGGCCCACGTTCGAAGAGCGCGCCGTCGACGCCTTCCGCGCCTACTATGCCTTCGTGCCGAAGGGCGCGTGGAGCGTGGAATACACGGTGCGCCTGAATAATGCGGGCGACTTCCAATTGCCGGCCAGCCGGGTGGAAGCCATGTATTCTCCCGAACTGTTTGGCGCGGCGCCGAACGCCAACGTGAAGGTGGGGCAGTGAAGTCTTTGATTTTCATCATGGTCTGCAGCTTGTCCGGTGCGGCCCTGGCGCAAGTGACCCTGACGCCGGGCCAGGTGCAAGCGGCCTACCGCAGTTCGGAAGCGCAGCTGCTGGACCGCGATGGCCAGCCGCTGCAATCGCTGCGGGTAGACATGCAGGCGCGCCGACTGCCGTGGGTGGCGCTGGCCGATATTTCACCGGCCTTGCAGCAAGCCGTGCTGCTGGCGGAAGACCAGCGTTTCATGCGCCATGGCGGCGTGGATATCTCTGCGCTGGCCACGGCCGCCTGGGATAATCTGTTTGCGGCAAAGCCGCGTGGCGCCTCGACCATCACCATGCAACTGGCTGGCCAGCTCGATGCGGATTTAAAGGCGCAGGCGGGCGGGCGCAGCCTGCGCCAGAAATGGGACCAGATACGCGCTGCGCAGGCGATTGAACAAACCTGGAGCAAGGCGCAGATTTTCGAGGCCTACCTGAACCTGGTCTCGTTCCGCGGCGAGTTGCAGGGCGTGGCCGCCGCATCCTACGGCTTGTTTGGCAAGGCGCCCTCGGGCTTGAACCAGACTGACAGCATCATCCTGGCCAGCCTGGTGCGCGCGCCGAATGCAGCGCCGGCAGCCGTTACACGGCGCGCCTGCGCGCTGGCGAAAGAGAGCCGCATGGACAGCAGTTGCCAGCTGATTGGCCAGCGCGTGTTGACGGCATTGCAGCGCAATGCCTTTTACGTCGACCTGGCGCCCGCGCCGCAAGTGGCGCGGCAATTGCTCAAGCAGCCTGGCCTGGCCGTGCGCAGCACGCTCGATGGCCCCTTGCAGCGCTATGCGCAAGCCAATCTGCGCCAGCAACTGGCGTCCCTGCGCGAACGCAATGTCAACGATGGCGCCATTGTCGTGCTGGACAACCGCAGCGGCGAAATCCTCGCCTATGTCGGCAATGCGGGCGGCAAGGAAGTCGATGGCGTGACGGCGCTGCGCCAGGCTGGCTCCACCCTGAAACCGTTTTTATACGAACTGGCCATCGAGCGCCGCTTGATGACGGCGGCGTCCATCATGGACGACACGCCGCTCGATATCGCCACTGGTTCCGGCGTGTATGCGCCGCAAAACTACGACCGCAATTTCAAGGGTTATGTCAGCGCCCGCACCAGCCTGGCCAGTTCGCTCAATATCCCCGCCGTGCGCACGGTGCTGCTGACAGGGCAGGACAGTTTTTACAACCGCCTGAAAGACGTGGGCTTGTCCAGCCTGACGGAACCGGCCGAATACTATGGTCCTTCATTGGCGCTGGGCGCGTCGGAAGTCAGCTTGCTGGAACTGGCCAATGCCTACCGCGTGCTGGCCAATGGCGGACAATTCAGTGCCGCCAGCCTGCAGCCGGGGCAGGGCGGTGGTGGTGGCATGCGCCGCGTGATGGATGCGGGCGCCGCCTTTATCGTCAGCGATATCCTGGCCGACCGCGCTGCGCGCAGCGTGACCTTCGGCCTGCGCAATGAGCTGGGCACGAATTTCTGGAGCGCCGTCAAGACGGGCACCAGCAAGGATATGCGCGACAACTGGTGCGTGGGCTACTCACAGCGCTACACGGTAGGTGTCTGGGTCGGCAACTTCGACGGCCAGCCCATGTGGGACGTGTCGGGCGTGACGGGCGCCGCGCCCGTGTGGCGCGACGTGATGGATTACCTGCACAAGCATGTCGCCAGCCATGCACCGCCGCCGCCCAAAGGCGTGATGCAGCAGATGGTGACTTACCAGCCCGCCTTGGAAGCGCCGCGCCGCGAATGGTTCATCGCCGGCACCGAAAGCGCTGTCTTTGCCGTGGTGGGCGACGCGCACCGCGCCCCGGCCATCGTGTATCCGGCCGACGACAGCATCCTGGCCATCGACCCCGATATTCCGCCAGGCTTGCAGCGCGTTTTTTTCCAGGCCCAGGGTAGCCAGGGCTTGCGCTGGGTACTCGATGGCGTGGATTTAGGGCCAGCCGATGACAGCGTCAGCTGGCGCCCTGCGCCAGGCAAGCATGTACTTACGCTGGTTGATGGCGAAGGCAAGACGCTGGCGCAAGCGGGTTTCCAGGTGCGCGGCAATGCTCTGGCGCAGCTGAAGTGACCAGTGCCGAGTGATCAGTGCCACCACTTGCGTTCAAGCGAAGGCTTGGCTTCCTTCGCAACGCCAGATGCCAGCGATTGTAGGGCAAAGATGCTGAAAGGCAACTCGCCGTACTAACGCATTACTGTGTTGGCACAGGCGGCACCGGTGCTACCGGAATGCTGGGCGCAGCAGGGCGGTCAGGCGGCGTGCTGGCGCGGCCGTTGACTGGTGGTGGCGCTGGCTTGTTATGCTTGCTGCGCTTGTCGGTACGCTGCTTGGCCGGTTTGCCGTCGTGGATGGGTTGGCCCTTGTTATCGAGCTTGTCGGACTGGTCCGATTTCTGACCTGGGTCGTTTGGGTTATTCGTGTGATTGCCGGTCTGGTTGACGTTGCTGGTGGACTGGGCTTGTACCCAGGCGCCGCCCACGGTCATCAGGGTGGCGGCCAGCAAGAGGGCGGGAGTTTTCATGATGCTTGTCCTGTGAGTGGTCGAGATTGCATTTTCACATGCCATTTCATCCGCCCAAGTAGGAGCTTGCCTCGTCCGCTTGTGAGAAAAATTCCCCAGATTAACGAAATTGCTCGGTCGAAATATCGAAGCGCTTGAGCTTGTCGTACAGGGTTTTCTTCGGGATATTCAGCGCGGCAGCTGCCTCGATCACGTTGCCGTTGTGGCGGCGCAAGGCTTCTTCGATGATGGAAATTTCAAAGGCGTCCACCTGTTCGGCCAGCGATGCTTCGCGCACACCGGCCGGGCTCAGGCTGTCGTCGAGCAGGCCCAGCACGAAGCGGTCGGCCACATTGTGCAGCTCGCGCACATTGCCGGCCCAGCGCTGGGCCATCAGGGACGCCAGCAACTCGCTGCTGACCAGTGTTGCCGGCTGGCCATAGCGCACTGCCGCCTGCAGAACGAAAAATTCGAACAGCAGCGGGATGTCTTCGCGCCGGTTGCGCAGGGCGGGCAGGGTCAGGCTGGCCACGTTCAAACGGTAATACAGGTCGGCGCGGAACTTGCCCTGTTCGGCCAGCAGATTCAAATCTTCCTTGGCGGCGGCGATCACGCGGAAATTGACGGAGATCAGTTTATTTGATCCCAGCCGCTCCACCTTGCGCTCCTGCAATACGCGCAGCAGTTTCACTTGCAAGGCCAGCGGCATGCTTTCGATTTCGTCCAGGAACAGGGTGCCGCCATTCGCATATTCGATCTTGCCGATGCGCTGGCGCTGCGCGCCGGTAAACGCGCCTTCTTCATGGCCGAACAGTTCCGATTCAAACATCGATTCGGGCAGGGCGCCGCAATTGATCGCCACGAATGGGTGGTCGCGCCGCTCGCTGAAATCGTGCAGGCAGCGGGCGATCAATTCCTTGCCCGTGCCCGTTTCACCGAGGATGATGATGTCGGCCGATTTCGGCGCCAGGTTCAGCACCAGCTGGCGTACCTTGGCCATGGCTGCGCTGCGCCCCACGATGCGCGCTTCGATGCCGGCCCGCTGTTCCAGCTGGCGCCGCAGATTCATGTTTTCCAGCACCAGGTGGCGCTTGTCGAGCGCGCGCCGGCATACTTCCACCAGCAGGTCGGCCGAAAACGGTTTTTCAATGAAATCGTAGGCGCCGCGGCGCATGGCGCCCACCGCCATCGATACATCGCCATGGCCCGTCACCAGGATCACGGGCAGGCTGGCGTCTTGCGCCACGGCCAGGTCCAGCAGTTGCAAGCCATCCATGCCGGGTAGTTTGATGTCGCTCAGCAAGATGCCGGCAAATTCCGGCACCAGATAAGGTAGCGCTTCCTCGGCCGTAGCGCAGGCCGTCACTTGCAGGCCGGCCAGTTCCAGCGACTGTTTTGCGCCCTTGCGCACGACGGCGTCGTCTTCGACCAGCAATACCTGCAAGCCTGCGAAATTGTGTTCGTGCATGTGACCCTGTCTCTCTTTATTTATTTTTTCACACTTCAGTGCTCAGTGCTCAGTGCTCAGTGCGATTGTAAACTGTGCGCCGCCCCCTTCGGTGAGAGAGCGGTTGCGGGCCGTCAAGGTGCCGCCCGCCGCGCGCACGATGCCGGCGCTGATCGACAGGCCCAGCCCCAGTCCTTCTTCCTTGGTCGTGTAGAAGGGATCGAAAATGCGGTCGATCGAGGTCACGGGAATGCCGGGGCCGTTGTCGGTGACGAGGATGATGGCCAGCGGGCCTTCGCGCCGCACGCTGAGCCACACATGGACGTCCTGCTCTGGCGGCACGGCGTCCATGGCGTTGGTGATCAGATTGGTAAATACCTGTTCCAGGCCGATGGCATTGCACAGCACGATGATGTCGTCCTGCGGCCAGTTTTCATGCAGCAGCAGCCGCTGCGAGCCATGGCGCGTGCGGATCTGCAACATGGTTTGCGCAAACGCCTGGCGCACATTGACGGGTTTGCGCGCATCGTCGCTGCGCCGCGCAAAGCCTTTTAGTTGTGAGGTCACATAACCGAGGCGCTTGACCAAGTCGGAAATGGTCGACAGGTTATCGAGCGCATCGGCTATGCGGCCCCGCGCCAGCAAGACCTTGGTATTGTCGGAAAAAGTTTGCAGGGCGGCCAGCGGCTGGTTCAGCTCATGCGTGACGCCGGCCGCCATCTGGCCGATGGCGGCCAGCTTGCCGCTTTGCACCAGTTCCGCCTGTGCGTAGCGCAAGGTCTGCTCGGCCCGTTCGCGCTCGGCCACCTCGGCTTGCAGGCGGCCATTCGCATGCACCAGGTCAGCGGTGCGCTGTTCTACCTTGATTTCCAGCTGTTCATAAGCATGCGCCAGGGTTTGCTGGGCGTTCAGGCGTTCGGCGATGCGGCGCCGGCGCTGGCGCGCATACATCAGCGCCAGCAAGGCCAGGGCCCAACCGAGGGCTGCCGCGATGGCCGCATTGCGGGCCGCTTCTTCCACTTGCCCGAGTTCGGCCAGCACGGTGATTTGCCAGCGCAGCGGGCCCAGCGCGCGGTTGACTGCGAGGTAATCTGCGCTGCCCGACAAGGTGGAGGCATCGTCCGCCTGCGGGCGTTCCAGCGTCAGCACGCTGGCGCCATCGGCGAACTGGCGCCGCACCTTGTGCGGCAAGATGGGCAGGTTTTCCTGCAAGAATTGGCGTTGTTCGCTGATATCTTTCTTGGCCGCCGGCGACAGGGGCGCCAGGGTCTTGAACTTGAAGGCGGGCGTGCTGGCCAGGATGATCACGCCATTCGCATCCTTGACCCAGATCTGTTCGCCTGTGCCCGGCCCGCGCCACGACTGTTCTATCCAGTCCAGGTTGACCTTGGCCGAGACGATGCCGATGATGCGGCCGTTGCGCAGCACGGGCTGAGAAATAAAGTAGCCCGCTTCAAAGGTCGACGCGCCGATGCCATAGAAACGGCCGATGCCGCCTGCAATCGCATTCTTGAAATAGGGCCGGAAGCCGTAGTTGACGCCGACATACGAGCTGCTGTCTTGCCAGTTGCTCGACGCCACAGTAGTGCCGTTGACATCGAGCACATACACGGCAAACGCGCCCGCGCGGCGGTTCATGTCGACCAGGTAGGCATTGATCTGCTCGACTTGCCTTGCATCCGGTTTTTCCAGCAGCCGCGCCACGGCATCACTCTGGGCTACCGCCAGCGGCAGGAATTCATATTTATTGAGCGCACCGCCTATCGACGCCGCATACAGTTCCGCGCGCGAATCGAGCGTGCGGTGCAATTCATCGAGCTGGCCCTGCCTGACCCAGGCGTGCGTGCCCCAGGTCAGCGCGAGCAGCGCGCCGATGGCCAGCAAGGGGCCGAGCACCTGTCTCAGTGGCCATTTGGCTAGTGCCATGGGGTTCCGTTGGTTTGTTTATATGTGCACGGGCAGCAATTTGGGGTCAGACCCGCCGGGTCTGACCCCAGTACTTAATCAGCTGTACTGGCCATGGTTTCCGCATTATGGTGGCGCTGCTGCTCCTCCATCACCATTTCCCCCAGCATGCGCTTGAGGCGGTTGAACTCGGGGTCGCTCGGGTCGCGCGGGCGGGGCAGGTCGATCGCCACGTCGCGCTTGATGGTGCCGGGGCGGTAGGTCATGACGATGGTGCGGTCGGCCAGGTAGATCGATTCCTCGATCGAATGGGTGACGAACACGATGGTGGTGCCGAAGACTTTCCAGATCTTCAGCAACTCGTCTTGCAGGTTGCGCCGGGTCAGGGCGTCGAGTGCGCCGAATGGTTCATCCATCAGCATGATGGGCGAATCGAGGGCCAGCACGCGGGCAATCGCCACGCGCTGGCGCATGCCGCCAGACAAGTCTTTCGGATAGCGCGCGCGGAATTCCGTCAGGCCCAGCATATTGAGCAGCATGTCGACCCGCTCCTTGATGTCGGCGGCGGACTTGCCGGCGATTTCCAGGCCGAAGGCGATATTGCGCTCGATCGACATCCACGGGAACAGCGCGTATTCCTGAAACACCATGCCGCGGTCGGGACCGGGTTCTGTGATCAGCTTGCCGCCGGCCAGGATCTGGCCCGAGCTCGGGTGGGAAAAGCCGGCGATGGCGTTCAGCAGGGTCGACTTGCCGCAGCCCGATGGCCCCAGCAGGCAGATGAACTCGCCGCTGGCGATTTCCAGGTTGATGTCTTTCAGCGCGATGACGTCATTGCCGCCCGTGGTAAACACTTTATTGACTGCATTGATATTGATGGTGGTCATGGCCGTTCCTCTCAGTGTTCCAGGCCGCGGTGCCACTGCAGCAAATGATTATTCAGGGCATTCATGGCGATGTCGATGGCCAGGCCGAACAGGCCGATGGTGAACATGCCGGCGATAATTTTGTCGGACCAGAAATACTCGCGCGCTTCCAGGATGCGGAAACCCAGGCCGCTGTTGACGGCGATCATTTCCGCTACGATCACGACGATGAAGGCCGTGCCCATGCCGATGCGCGCACCGGCCAGGATGTAGGGCGTGGCTGCCGGCAAGATCACGCGGCGGAACATGGTCATCTGGCTGGCGCCCAGGTTGCGCGCGGCGCGGATATAAATGCCGTCAACCTGGCGCACGCCGGCGATGGTATTCATCAGGACGGGGAAGAAAGAACCGATGCTGATCAGGAAGAAGGCCGGCGGATTGCCCAGGCCGAACCACAGGATTGCCAGCGGAATGTAGGCGATCGGTGGAATCGGGCGCAGCACTTGCACCAGCGGATCGAACAGCTTGTAGACGGTCTTGTTGGTACCCATCAGCAAGCCCAGCGGCAAGGCCAGGCCGGCGCCGATGGCAAAGCCGCCCAGTACGCGCGACAGGCTGGCCCAGGCATCATGCGGCAATTCGCCCGACAGCATCCACAGCAGGTAGTTGCCCGAGTCAGGCGTGTAGGCTTCCATCGGGATCAGATATTCATACCACTTGACCAGCACGGCAATGGGCGAGGGCAGGATTTGCGGATTGATCCAGCCGAAGGTGGACATGGCTTGCCAGATCAAGAGCACGGCCACCGGCACGATGGCGCCATGCAAGGCACGTTTCATGGTTTGCAGATTCATGGTGATACTTTCCCCTTAGCGTGGTGCGTAGGACTTCTTGGCTTTTTCCAGCAGGTCCAGCTTGACCCAGTCCTTGGCAGCAGGCGGTTTGGCCATGCGGCCCACGCCGAACTGCACCATATAGTCGGTGGTCAGCTGCACGTGGCTTTGCGTAATGTCTTCCGTGAAGATGGCGTTGTCGATGGCGTCGCGGTAATCCTCGGACGTGATCTGGTTCTTGAACATCGATTCGCGCACGTACTTTTCCGCCAGTTTCGGGTCGGCCAGGAAAGCGCGGGTGGCAGCGACGAAGCAATCCATGAAGCGTTGCGCCACGGCTGGTTTTTCCTTGTACATTTTTTCCGTCATCACCAGTGCGCGCACGGGTTCGCCCAGTGCAGTGTCATACGGTTTCATGATCTGCGTGCCGTATTTCTTGTGGATCGCCTGAGTAGAGTAGGGTTCGGACTGGCTCATGGCGTCGATTTCCTTGGTCAGCAGGGCCTGGTTCAAATCGGGGTAGCCCATGTACAGGATCTGCACGTCCTTGCCCTTTTTGTCGGACCAGGTCAGCTTGGCCTTGGCCAGTTCCGCGAACAGCAGGATTTCCTGCGGGCCGCCGCGCGTGACGCCGACTTTTTTACCCTTCAAATCGGCGATGCCCTTGATGTTCAGGTCCGGGCGGCCGACGATTTGCACGCCGCCCTTGGCGAAACCGCCCACCAGGTAGACCGGCAAGCCGGTGGCGCGGCCCGTAATCGCTGCTTCCAGTGCGCTGGCCGAGACATCGATCTCGCCGGCAATCATGGCTGGCACGATGTCGAGGCCCTTGGCGAACACGCGTTCTTCGATTTTCAAGTCGTATTTGGGGGCAATTTCCTTCATATAGGCGACTGCGCCGTAATGGGCGAATTTCAGGTTGCCCAGGCGTACCAGATCGGCGGCGTGGGCCGACAGCGGAAATTGGGCCGCCACGGCGATAGCCACGGCCAGGGCCTTGGTGTTCAGGAAGGATGTGATGCGGAAAGGACGGACGGTATTGCTGATCATGCAGTGTCTCCAAAAGTTAGATGTTTTTATTCTGCTTGTTGCTACTTATGCGGCTGCTCTGACGGCGGCTCTGAGAATGTAAAAGCATCTTTCGTGCCAGTGGACTGTATTTTGGAGTTTATTGCAAGTAATTGTTTCTAAAGGTTTAATTTTTATCGGGAAAAATGCGCCAGCACCGTGTTTCTGTCTTTCCGCATTGAAGCCCTCCATATTGTCTGAAATGCCGCACTGGCTCCGTGATGCGCTGTATCACGCAGCATTGCCGAACCAAGTTGGCGCTCAAGCACTCCAAGTAAAAAAACGCGCTATCGCAGCTCACACTGCGATAGCGCGCAAATCCCCCAACGACAACGCTGAGCGGGACCCGTCTCCGGGAGCTTATTTAGATGGCGTGGCTGGCGGCTCCGTGCCGGTGGCACCGGCTGGCGGCACGGCCGGTGTGGTGGCCGGATCGGTCAGCGGTGTGGCGGGTGGAGCGTTCGGATCGGAAGAGGGAGAAGGTGCTGGCTGCGTGGTGGCTGGCGTAGCAGGGGCCATGGCCGGTGGCGCCGCTTCCGGCAGCGGGGCATCGGCTGGTTTCTTGCAGGCGCTCAAGGCCAGGCTCATGGCGATCAGGGCTGCCGCAGACAGCATGGCTGGGGCTTTTTGCAGAATGGTCATGGTGGTTCCTTTGTGTGGTGGATGAAAAAAGGTGTTGGGTTAAATTTATGGCAATACCGTTATCGCCTCTGTTCGCCATTTCACCTTGTGCGCGGGATCGGTCCTTGAATGTGTAAGCTGTTGTAAAAAATTCCGTAAGGCAATATTTTTCGCTCCAGGCCATGAATCTTCATCCTAATGTTCGATAACGCACAGACCAAGACAGTTCACGCAGGCATGCTTTAGTCAGACGCCTAGGAATTGTGGCTACTTGGTACAAAAATTGCCAAGAATTTAATAATTCGGGCTACCGGCAATCGTTTAAAAAGGAGTGTTCAAATGCATGCAATGACTCAGTCTCACGTGAAGAGCGAAATGAAGGCAGCGCACCAGGAACTTCGTGGCCCTGAAAAAGGCCCTCAAATGGCAATGGTTGAGCGTGCGGCCCCGATCCCACCGGAGCGCATGAACCCAATTTCCATGGCGCCGATCGAACGCGTGCGTTCGACGTCCGCCACCTTGCGCCGCATCGAGAACATGCAAAAGCTGATCGCCGAATTGTCGCTGCACGAGATGCTGGCTGATGAAATCGCCTGGTTCCTCAAGTTTTCGCCATCGGGCGCCCGCAAATATATCCGCGACTTGCGCGAAGCGGGCGTGATCGAACTGGCCCGCTATATCGAAGGTACGGCCACCTATCTGGGCAAGGCCGTGTATCAGCTGACGCCCGACCCGGAACGCGTGAAAGCTTTTCTGGCTGCCATCGTGCAACCAAAACGCGAAGGCGCGCCACCGCGCAAGGACCGTCCAGGCCTGCGCGAACAAAGCATGGCAGGCAGCGGCCGTCACTTCCATATCCTGGCCGATGACACGCATTACGCCATCCGCGTCAACCGCGGTCCGGTGATGCGCGACCCCTTGGTAGCAGCATTGTTTGGTGCGCCACAGCAGAAAGCCGCTGAGTAATTAGCTGGCGTTGTGACTGTGTAATAAAGCCGGGTTTTAGCCCGGCTTTTGGCGTTTCAGAAACATACGAGGGCATCTCGTAATTGCTGATTGAAAAGATATCAAGCAGCCCCATCTGGATTGGACTGCCTGCCCGTACCGGCGCGGGCCCACTCGAAGGAGTCTGTCCTTGCCTGCCTATCTCGCCTCCGCTTCCTTGCCATCTGCCATCTTGAAACGGATGTGCGCATGAACCCGCTACTGTGGATCGCCCTCGTCATTGCCGGCATCGTGCTGGCGCTGTGGTTTCCCGGCTGGCGCTTGAAGCGGGCGCTGGCTAAACCCTTGCCGGCGGAAGGCTTGGCCGTGCTGGAACGCAATATTCCTGTCTATCAGCGCATGCCGGTCCCGTTGCAGCAGCAATTGCAGCGGCTGGTGGTGCAGTTTCTGTATCAAAAGAAATTCGTTGGCTGCGGCGGCCTGGAAGTTACGGACGAGATGCGCTACACCATCGCCGGCCAGGCGTGTCTGCTGTTGCTGAACCGCCAGACCCAGGTGTATCCGCAGCTCGACACCATCCTCGTCTACCCCACCGAATTCCTGGTCACGCGCAATGAAGTGGGGCCGGGCGGCGTGGTCACGCCAGCGGCCAATGGTTTGCTCGGTGAATCGTGGGGCGATGGCCGGGTGGTGTTGTCGTGGGATCATGTACAGCGCGGTGCGGCCGACTGGACCGATGGCCACAATGTGGTGCTGCATGAATTTGCCCACCAGCTCGACAGCGAATCGGGCGCCCCCAACGGTGCGCCGTATTTGCCGAATGTCTCGAGCTACCGCAGCTGGGCCACCGTGCTGTCGCGCGATTTTGCCAACTTGCGCCATGACGCCATTTATCAGCAGCAAAGCGTGATGGACCATTACGGCGCCACCAATCCGGCCGAATTCTTTGCCGTGGCCACCGAAACCTTCTTTGAAAAGCCATATCAGATGGCCGAACATCACGAGGAGTTGTACGCGGAGTTTCTCAAATATTACAAGGTCGATCCGCGCGAGTGGATGTCGCCGCCAAGCGAGCCTGAACATATGGCGTCGCCATTCCCTAATTACGCGCCACATTGGTAGTGTAACTTAGCCCAGCAGCCTTTGTTTGAGCAGCGCATAGTTGCTGCGGGACACAGGAATGCCCGTACTTGTCTGCGTGTCCAGCGCATACTTGCCGCCCGCGGCGATATGCAGGCGCTTGAAAACAAGGCTGTTGACGAGGTAGGAGCGGTGCACGCGCAAGAAATGCGGCGGCAGCAAGACCATGATCTTTTCAATAGGCAAGTCGTGGAAACATTGCTCGCCGCTCGACAGCACGATATTGCTGTAATGCCCATCGGCCTGCACATGGTCGATATCGGCGACGTCTATCCATTCCAGCGCACCCCGTTTTTTCACTGCCAGAGAAAGCCGGGAAGGCTGGCTTAGATCCGTGTAGCGCTGCAAGGCTTGCTGCAGGCGCTCACGGCTGAATGGCTTGGCGACGAAATCGAGCACGCCCATGTCAAACGCCGTAATCGAACGTTCCGCGTGGGCCGAGACGATAATCGTCTGGAAGCAGCGTTTGCCTGCCAGGCGCAGCAGTTCGTAGCCATCGTCCCCATGCAGGTTCAAGTCCAGCAGCAACAAATCACAAGGGCCAGCTTGCAGCTCGGCCAGCGCCTGCTCCAGGCTGTCATGCAAAACCAAATGCGCGAGGCGAGCGCCAAAGTGAGTGCGCACCTCGCGTTCCAGGCGCTGCGCGATCAGCGGTTCGTCTTCCAGTATCACTATCTTCATGACGCCACCGGCAAGGTAAATCTCAGCTGCCGGCCGTTTGGCGCTAGCGTGGTCTCGTAGTGGGCGTGCTTGCCAAATACGGCTTGCAGGCTGGAATGAATATACCGCTCACCGATGCCTGTGCCCGCATGTGGCCGCGTTTCACCGGCAGGCAGCAGCAAGCTGAGGATATCCGTCTGGCTATTCCGTTCGATCTGCAGGCGGAAAGTGGCACCTTGCCGGTAGCGGTTATGGCTGAAGGCGTTTTCCAGCGCCGTCAGCAAGGTGGCGGGCGGCACGATGATGGCGCTGGTCTCACCTATCAGTTCCAGCTTGCATGGCTGCTGCAAGCGCGTGCTCATGATGGCCAGATAGTTATGGCACAGGGCCAGTTCCTGCGTCAGGGCAATGCTGGGCTGCTGAGCGTACTCGTTGAGCATGCGGAAGCCATCGCCCAGTGCGACGATAAAGTTTTCTGCCGCCTGTGACGATTGCTCGTTCAATTCGCTGATCAGGCTCAGGGAATTCATCAGGAAGTGCGGTTGCAGGTTTTTGCGCAAGAGCTGGTTTTCCAGCTGGCTTGCGCGTGCCGCCTTTTGCCGGTCGCGCATCAGTTGCGACAGCAATTGCGCGCACAGGGGCAGCAGCAGGAAGCAGACTACCAGCGCAAAACCGCCTTCGGCAAAACCGTTACCGGCCAGCATATACATGACGCAGGAGAGTAGTGCAATCGCAGTGCCGGTCCGGCTGCCCGGCAAGCGGCGCCACAGGGCGAACAGGTTGATGGCCAGGCTGGCCGTCAGGCCGCTGACAAACATCATCCGGCACTGGTTGTCGAAATGCACCGGTAGCGCACCGGCCAGCGCCACGCAGCCTAGCATCAAGGCAGCAGCCAGCAGGCTATGGCGGAAATGATAGGAACAGAAAAAGTATAGCGGCAGCAGCGCGGCAAACAGCCAGGTCAGCAGGTTGATGGCATACAGGCGCACGATGTGCTGGGGATAGGTATAGCCAGCCAGGCTGCGCCAGGTTTCCGCCACCAGCAGCAGCGATGCGGCCAGACACAGCGCTGTAAAGATAGCCCAGTGCAGGCGCCGCTGATACAGCAGGTTCAAGGCGAGCTTCAAGGTGGTCAACAACACGGCGGCACCCGCCAGCGCACCTGCCAGCAATAATGGCGGCAGATTGCGCCAGGCTTGCGCCGTTTGATAGGCTTGCTGGTCTTGCAGGGAAAAGCCATAAAATGGCGCATCCAGGCGGGTAGGCACTTGCTGTGTCGATAGCAGCAGCCGCAAGTGATGTGCTCCCTTGGCCAGTTGCGCAGGCGCCAGCGGCACGGCTATATCGACCTGGCCGGCGATTTCATCGGCGGCTTGCGCGGCAGGCTGGCCATTGCTGGCGATTTGCACACCATCGAGCCACAAGGTGCTGGCCGCCAGGGCCGACAGCAGCATCACTTGCGGCGCGTGCGGCGTGGCGGGGAGGATCAGCTCACGTTCCAGGCAGCGCAGTTGCTGCGGCTTGAGCAGACTGTGCAGCGATGCCGTGGTGAGCGTGCCGTCACAGGCGCGCCAGCCATCGTCCAGCGACATGGACAAACTGCGCGCCATGGCAGACGTGGGCAGGGCCAGGCAGCACAGCAGCAAGCAATTAACGATGAGTGACAGTGTGGGCATGGCGGCAATTGTAGCTGCTAAGCATCAGCCGGCCGTGCCATTCATGTAGCCCAGGTGCATTTCGTGCAACGCTGCCCAAAAACAGCAGAAACATGCTTACCATCGCCGTAATCACACCCTCACCATGGAATGAATGACGATGCCAAGCTGGAAAAAATATGTGGTCCCTAGCGCGCTGTTCCTGCTCTGCGCCCTGGCGCAGGCGGCAGCGCCTGACTCGTCGCTCGCTGCGCGGCTGGCCGCCTTCGATGGCTGGGTCGCCAGCCGCATGGCCATGGAGCGCATGCCGGGCATGACCATCGGTTTTACCCGTGGCGATGTGGAATGGGTCCAGGGTTATGGTTACGCCGACCTGGAAAACCAGGTGCCGGCCACGGCTGTGTCCAGCTATCGCCTGGCGTCCGTTACCAAGCCGATGACGGCGGTCGCGATTTTGCAGCTGGTCGAGCAGGGCAAGGTCGACCTCGATGCGCCAGTGCAAACCTATGTGCCGTATTTTCCCGTGAAGCCGTTTCCCATCACGGTGAGATTGCTGCTGGGCCATCTGGCCGGCATCGACGCCTACCGCGACCACAAGACCGAGCAGCATTTCAAGGAACATAAAACCACGCGTGAGTCCATCACCGTGTTCGAATATTTCGACCTGATCGCCGAACCCGGCACGCGCTACCGCTACACCAGCTATGGCTACAACCTGCTGGGCGCGGTCATCGAGAACGCTACGGGCGAAAGTTATGGCGGCTACATGCAGCGCCATGTGTGGGGGCCGCTGGGCATGACGGCTACCATGATGGATGACCCTGCCGCCGTGATAGCGCACCGGGTGCGCGGTTACGGGCTGGAGGGCAGGGAGCTAAAAAATTCGGAATTCGTCGATGTCAGCAGCCGCTTTTCGGCTGGCGGCACGCGCTCGACCGTGCCCGATATGCTAGCTTTCGGCAAGGGTATCCATGACGGCAAGCTGCTGTCGCCGGCCAGCCTGGCGCTGATGCAGGAATCGATGGTCACACGCGCAGGGCGCTTGAGCGATTACGGCATGGGCTGGGAGACTTATCCGACGGGCGGGCGTTATGTGATTTCGCATAGCGGCCAGCAGCCGGAAACTGCCACCTATCTGTTCAGTTTCCCGTCGCGCAAGCTTACGATCGCCGTGGCGTCCAACCTGGAAAGAGTCAATACGGCGGCGTTTGCCGAACGCTTGTTCGAAGTGGTCACGGGCGAAGCGTGGGAGCTCAAACCTTATATCGCACACGCGAATGCGCAGTTGTACGGACAGCTGGCCAAGGGACTGTTCGACGAGGGGCGTGCCCAGCTGGAAAAAACCGGCCAGCCTTATACTGGCGACCCGGCCGTGACGCAGCTGGCCTTTGACCAGATCAACCTCCAGGCGCTGAAACAGGATGACGCCAGGGCGGCCAGCCTGTTTATCGCGGCCGCCCGCCACCCTGCCGGTGGGCGCGTCCTGCTGACGGCCGGTTCCAGCATGGCCGCCCGGCTGCGGCAGGCGGGTTTTGACCTGGATCAATACGCCAATAGTGGTCCGCTGGCCTTCGTGCGCGACTATATCGTGTTGTCGCAAGCGGCGCCGGCTGGCGGCACGCCTCGTTTCGACCCGGCTTTCGAGCAAGCCATGCTGAAGCTGGGCGCCAGCTGGGACCGCACCGCTGCGGTGGCCTGGCCTGCGCAGCCCAGTTCTGTCGCGCAACTAAGCAAGCAGCTGGAAACAGCTTTCCGGGACCAGCTTGTCTATCCCGATTTCATGGCCGAAATCAATGAATTGGCGCAAACATCGAGCGGGCGTGGCGATAGCGTGCAAGCCCTGGCGTTGGCGCGCCTCGCGGTAGCCCTGTATCCGCTCAGCGACCGTGCGCAAGCCTTGCACGGGATACTGCTGATGAGCGCAGGCGATAGCGCCGCCAGTATCGCCGCCCTGCGCCTGGCGCTGGACCGCGATCCGCAGGGCGCCGCCAGCGCCACGGCCCTGAATAATGCCGCCTATCGTTTGAAAGCCGGCGGAGCGGTGGCCGCTGGCACGGCCCTGCTGCAGGCGGCGATCCAGTTACACCCGGACGTCGCCAATCTGCACGATACCCTGGGCAGCTTTTACGTTGAGCAGGGCTTGCGCGCTCAGGCAGTGCAGGCATATCAGCAAGCCTTGCGCCTGGATCCTGCCTACCCGGGAGCGGATGGCGCCAGGGCAGTGATTGCCCGCCTGAATAATGCGCATTGATATTTTGGTTGCGGTGGAAACGATTACATGTGTCATATTGCCGTAAGTCATTTATAGTGGTGTCCGCTTCTTCATCTGACAGGGCTTTCCATGTTGATTACTTACGGCCTGCTGGGTTTGGCCATCTTGTCGGTCTGGTTTCCCGATGTGCGCTTGAGCGCATCGCTGCGACTCCCGGCCTGGGGTGTGTTACTGCTGGCTGCCATCGTCAGCGGTCTTGCCACCGGCATCCTGGCGCCGCTGGCGCTGCCGTCCATCGTCGTGTTCATCGTGCTTGCTGTATCGGCGCAGCGTGTCAGCCGCAGACCGGGCGCGAAATGGCTGAGCCGCTTGCTGCTGCTGTTGACCATGCTTGCCGCCCTGGCGCTGGCCTTGCATCTCTTGCCGGGTTTCCATAATCCGCGCATCATCGACAAGCTGGTCTTGTCGCCTGGCGGCGCGCCGTTCACCCAGTACTTGAATTTCGACAAAGGCTTGGCCGGACTGGTCTTGCTGGCCCTGTTTTGCGTGCGGGCGCAGCATAGGCCGGAATTCGTGTCAGCCATGAAGCGGGCAGCGCCGGTGATGGCGGTCACGCTGGCCGCCGTGGTGGGCACGGCGCTGGCCATCGGCTTCGTGAAGCCGGATTTCAAATTTCCTGACATCACGCTGCAATTCCTGCTGGTCAATCTGCTGTTGACTTGTGTTGCCGAAGAAGCTTTTTTCCGTGGCTTGCTGCAAGGGCGCATCGCCGCATTCCTGGGTAACACCAGCAGCGGCGAGCTCGCGGCGGTGCTGATCGCCAGCGTGCTGTTCGGGCTGACGCATGCTGCCGGTGGCTGGCGCGTGACCTTGCTGGCGACCATGGCTGGCCTCGGTTACGGTGTTGCCTATCGTTATACCAAACGCATCGAAGCAGCCATCGCCACCCACTTCATCGTCAACGCGGTGCAGTTCCTGGCATTGACGTATCCCTACCTGCGTGGCTGAGAGCGGCAAGTCTTATAAGGTTTTTGCATAAGTAACGGTGAAAAGATTCCTTTTTGGAAATAAGGCGGCTAAGGTTTAATGGCGGCATCTTTTAGCCACCACAGGACTTCCATGCAGACTCGTCTTCACCTTGCCGCGCTCGTTCTTACCTCTGTTGCCTTTGTCCAGGTAGCGCAAGCGGATCAGCTGGCCACTATCAAGGCCAAAGGAGAACTGGTCTGCGGTACCCTGGGTACGGATGAGCCAAACAGCTTTATCGACGCCAAGTCGCGCCAGCTGGTCGGTTACGAAGTGGACCTGTGCCGCGCGATTGCCAAGAGCCTGGGCGTGAAACCGGTGATCAAGCAACTGGCCGTGGCCGCCCGTATTCCTGAATTGCAGCAAGGCCGTATCGATATCCTGACGGCGTCCTTGACGCATAACAAGGAACGCGAAAGCCTGATCGATTTCTCGCTGTCCACGTTTTACACGGGCCAGCGCGTGCTGGTGAAAAAGAGCAGCAATATCACCAGTGTGGCCGGTCTGACCGGCAAGAAGGTGCTGACCGTCAAGGGCGGCACGCAGGAACCGAATATCCGCAAGGCCGTCCCTGGCGTGGACGTGGTGACGTTCGAGACCTCGGGCCAGGCTTACCTGGGCTTGCAGCAAGGCAAGGGCGCAGGCTATGTCGACGATGAAGTGTCCTTGCTGAACAACTATGCCAAGCTGGGCGCCGCGCAAAAGGATTACATCGTGCTGCCGCAAAATATCAGCCAGGAAGTGTTTGCCTTCGGCATCCGCAAGGGCGAAAAGGGCTTGAAGGCGGCCGTCGACGACACCTTGCGCAGCCTGGAAAAGTCGGGCGAGGCGGAACAGCTGTTCTTCAAATGGTATGGCCCGACCAGCAACGTCAAATTCCAGAAACGC
The DNA here is from genome assembly GCF_014200725.1 of Janthinobacterium silvisoli. GTDB lineage: Bacteria > Pseudomonadota > Gammaproteobacteria > Burkholderiales > Burkholderiaceae_D > Janthinobacterium. The sequence continues at coordinate 1,134,386 of NZ_JACHCL010000002.1, read as the reverse complement.
ACCTTCAAGTTTGATTCCGACAAGATCGAATCCTGATTCCCTGCATCTGCTTGTTTAAGCAAATCTGCGGCGCGCCCTAGCAGGCGGCCGCACCACCGTTGTCATCTCCATGCTTCAATTCGATCTGCATCTCTTGCTGTCCGGCGACTACCACGACTGGTTGCTCTCCGGACTGCTGCTATCCCTCCAGCTGATGGGCATTACCTTGCTGCTGTCCTTGCCTTTGGCATGCGGCGTGGCCATCTTGCGCCTGGCGCCGTCGCGGTTCTTGAACGCCGTGGGCGCCGCGTACGTCGAGTCGATCCGTAACGTGCCCTTGCTGGCGCATTTCCTGTTCTGGTATTTCGGCGCGCCTGAATTGCTGCCGCAAGCATGGAAAGAGCGTTTGTATGCAGGCAATATCGAGGCCATCAGCGCCATCGTCGCGCTGACCCTGTACACGGCGGCGTATATGGCCGAAGACATCCGCAGCGGCATCCGTGCTATTCCTGCTCAGCAATTCGAGGCGGGCCGGGCGCTGGGCTTCAGTTTCTTGCAAACCATGCGTTTGTGCATCTTGCCGCAAGCCTTGCGCCTGTCCCTGCCGCCCTTGTTGTCGCAAACCCTGAACCTGTGGCAAAACACCAGCATCGCCACCGTGATCGGCGTGGCTGAGCTGATGTACCAGACGCAGCGCGTGGAAACGGCGTCTTTCCGCAGCGTGGAAGCGTTTGCCTTCGCCAGCGTGGCCTACCTGACCGTGTCCTTGCTGATATCGGGCCTGGCGGCCTTGCTGCAAAGGAGGGCCGCCTGATGCTGGAATTGATACAAGACTATTGGCTGTATTTCCTGGTCGGCCGCTACCCGGAAGGGCCGCTGGGCGGCCTGGCGCTGACGGTGCTGCTGGCGAGCCTGGCGCTGGTGCTGAGCTTGCCCTTGGGCTTGCTGCTGGGCCTGGCCCGCATCAGTCCCTGGCGCGCCTTGCGCTGGCCCGTCACCGCGCTGATCCATGTGGTGCGCGGTATTCCCTTGCTGCTGGTAATTTTTTGGGCCTATTTTTTCCTGCCCAACTTGACCGGCCATGAAAGCGGGCAATTTACCACCATGCTGGTGGCGCTGGTGATCTTCGATGGCATTTACCTGGCTGAAATCGTGCGTGCCGGCGTGCAAGCCGTGCCCAAGGGGCAGCTGGAAGCGGCCCGTTCGCTGGGCTTGCCGTATCTGTCCGCCATGCGCACGGTAATCTTGCCGCAAGCGCTGCGCCACATGCTGCCATCGCTGGTGAATCAGTTCGTCTCGACCATCAAGGAAACTTCGCTCGGCTACATCATCGGCCTGGCCGAAGTGTCGTTTGTCGCTTCGCAAATCAATGGCCTGGTGCTGACCAAACCGGTGCAAGTGTATTTCTTGCTGGGCATGACTTATTTTATTCTTTGTTTCAGCCTGTCGCGCGCCGCCTTCTGGCTCGAGCGGCGCCAGGCCCGCGTTTTGAAAGCCGCCGCATGATCACCTTTGACAACGTCAATAAATACTATGGCAATTACCACGCCTTGAACGGCATCAGCGAACATGTATCGAAAGGCGAAGTGCTGGTGGTGTGTGGCCCGTCCGGTTCGGGCAAGTCGACCCTGATACGCACCATCAACCGTCTGGAGCCGATTGCCTCGGGCCATATCACGGTAGCGGGCCAGGATATCCATGCGCCGGGGCTGGACGTGAACGCCTTCCGTTCGCATATCGGCTTTGTCTTTCAACAGTTCAACCTGTTTCCCCATCTGTCGGTGCTGGCCAATTGCGCGCTGGCGCCGCAGCGCTTGCGCGGCCTGTCGAAGCACGAAGCCGAAGAGCGCGCGATGGCGCTGCTGGAGCGCGTGGGCCTGGCGCACAAGGCGCAGGCCATGCCGGCCGCTTTGTCGGGCGGCCAGCAGCAAAGGGTGGCGATCGCCCGCGCGCTGGCGATGCAGCCGCCGCTGATGCTGTTCGATGAGCCGACCAGTGCGCTGGACCCGGAAATGGTCGGCGAAGTACTGCAAGTGATGCGCGACCTGGCGCATGGCGGCATGACCATGGTGTGCGTCACGCACGAAATGGGTTTTGCGCGCGAGGTGGCGGACCGGGTCTGGTTCATGGACCATGGGCAAGTGCTGGAGCGCGGTTCGCCCGAAGCCTTCTTTGGCAGCCCGCAACATCCGCGTGCGCAGCAATTCCTGTCCGATATCCGCAGCCCCTTTACAGCTTCCGCTTCCGCCTGATTTTTTCCACTGCGTGCGCAAGCGAACGGTAGACACCGTCCGGCAGGCGCACGCTGGCACGGTGGCGCATGGCGCGCCAGCAAGCCATCAGGAGGGAGATCATGTCACGCATCATTGCAGGTCATTTTCAGTTGCAGGATGAGGTCGCTGCTGCGCGCGAAGCGTTGAAGCAGGCGGGCTTTCCCGACAGCCGCATCAGTTCCTTTTTTGTTAACCAGCCTGGACAGCACGATTTGCATGCGCTGGGCGGCGACCGCGATGCTTCGCCGGGCGCCAGGGAAACCCCGGAAGGCATCGCCGAAGGCGTGTCCGTCGGTGCAGCGGTGGGCGCCGGCATCGGCGCTGCGACTAGCCTGGCGACAGGGCCGCTGGGCCCGGTGGTCGGCGCCTTGGTGGGCGGCCACGTCGGTTCACTCTACAGTTTTAACAAGATGAAAGACGCTGGAGAGGCTGAAAAAACCGGTGAAAACCGTCAGTTGCCCCGTCATCCCGGCATGCTGATCGCGGTGGCGCTCAGCGGCCTGTATGAGCGCGAGTGTGCACTGGAAGCGCTGCACCGGCTGGGCGCCCAGCATATCGAAGAGGCGGAAGGCACGATCGCCAATGGCGACTGGCATGATTTCGATCCGCTCAGCATCCCGGTGCTGGTGGCCTGATGTACGGTAAAACCGCCCCATGTCGCCAAAAATGCCGCACTGCACGAAATTTAGGTATTATCCTTATCAGTACCAGTATCAGAAATGCCGATAGGGATAGTTCCCGTGCTTGCAGTACAGCACCAGCGTGACTGTCCATCTACTGCCTCGCATGCTAATGAGTATGGATAGGAGGGCGCGTCATGACACAGGCATGGTTCATTCTTACGCGGGCCGATGGGCGCGATATCTGTGCGCCGTCGCCGACCCAGCTGGCCGATGCGCTGGCCGAGGTGTACGGCAAACCTGGCAAGCCCGCCGCCACCACTGCTGACGGCGGCCCGGCCGCCGTATTGCTGCGCTTTGGCTACGACGATGGCTTGATGTACCAGGTAGAGGTCGCTAGCGGAGGCGTAGTGACTTTCGAGGAATGGTCGGACCGCGATTGCGAGATCGCCCTGGCCAGCCCGCGCCGCATGTCGGCCCTGAAGCAGGCCGATGCGCTGCAGCTGTGGCAATGGCTGGCACAGCGGCAAGTGGCCAAGATCCGTAATTTACCCTGGCAGTCGGGTGGGTAGATTTCCTGGCGCTTAATCTTAATGCGCCATCAGCACCGTAATCGTCATGCTGTGCAGCACGGTGCGCGTGACGCCGCCCAGTATCGTTTCGCGCAAACGTGAATGTCCGTACGCTCCCATCACCAGCAAATCGGCCGACAGGTCGGCCGCCTGCGACAGCAGCGCGTCGCCGATATCGCCGCGCCGCGTGCTGCCGCCGTCGAGCAACAGCAGTTTGGCTTCTACGCCATGGCGCGCCAGGTATTCCAGCAGTTCCGCACCGGGCTGTTCGCCATGCTCGGCCGCATGCAGCCTGGCGTCGAAGACGGCCACGTGCACCTGTTCTGCCCGCTGCAGCAGGGGCAGGGCGGCGCTGACGGCGCGGCTTGCTTCCTTGCTGGCATTCCATGAAATGAGCACATTGCGGGCCGCTGCCGGTGGCGCCAGCACGGGCTGCGTCTGGGCATAGGGCACGATCAGCACGGGCCGGCCCGCATGCAGCAGCACGTAGGCGGGGAAATCGCGCATCACGGACGGTGATTTATCTTGCGCATGGTATTGGCTGATCACCACCAGGTCTGCATAGCGGGCCAGCAGGCTGATGCCGCCAGCAGCCTCGTCATCGACCACCCGCTGTTCAAACGAGGTCACGCCCGCCGCGCGCACTTGTTGCTCGACACCATCGAGTGCGCGGCTGGCTCGTTCTCGCAGGAAATTGAGGTGCAGCGCCAGGTTGGGATCGGCATCGAGTTCGGACTGGTTCTGGTATAGCAGGCGCGAGACGCCCGTCAGTGATACGCCCGTCAGGTGGCCGCCGCACGCTTGCGTAATGCTGGCGGCGACGGCGATGCGTGCATCGCGGCTGGCGCTATCGTCGATGTGGAGCAGTACGGTTTTATACGTCATGGCCAGTCCTTCTTGTATGGAGACGGGTCCCATTCTGGCACAGGCATGCCTGTCGCCTGCGCACGAATGCAGCAGGCTGAGCACTTGATATTGCGCAAGGCGGCGGGTAAAAACTGCTCCTACACTTGATTCCTCGCAGAAAAACAATCAAAGACGGGGAGACTGGAAGATGGAACAACAAAAAGTGGCATTGGTCACTGGCGGCATGGGTGGCCTGGGCACGGCCTTGTGCCGCCGCCTGCATGGGGCCGGTTTTGCCGTAGTGGCCACCTATTCGCCAGGCAACAAGCGCGTGGGCGCCTGGCTGGAAGAGCAGCAGCATGACAAGTATTATTTTCATGCGCTGGAAGCCGATGTAGCCGACTTTGCCTCATGCACGGCGGCCGTGGGACGGGTGCTCGAACAGTTCGGTCGCATCGATGTGCTGGTAAACAACGCCGGCATCACGCGTGACCAGAGCATGCGCAAGATGGAGTTGTCGCATTGGGCTGACGTCATGCGCACCAATCTGGACAGCCTGTTCAACATGAGCAAGCAAGTGCTGGAACCGATGCTGCTTAACCGCTGGGGCCGCATCATCAATATTTCATCCGTCAACGGCCAGAAGGGAGCGTTTGGCCAATGCAATTATGCGGCGGCCAAGGCGGGCGTGCATGGTTTCAGCAAGGCGCTGGCGCTGGAAGTGGCGCGCCATGGTATTACCGTCAACACGGTGTCGCCCGGCTACCTGCGCACGCCGATGGTGACTGCCGTGCCGGCCGATATCATGGAAAGCAAGATCCTGCCGCAAATCCCCCTGGGCCGCCTGGGCGAACCCGATGAAGTGGCGGCGCTGGTAGCGTATCTGGCGTCGGACGAGGCTGCCTTTGTGACGGGCGCGAATATCGCCATCAATGGCGGGCAGCACATGAGTTGATCGGATCAAGGGAGTACGCAAGGAGCAACGGCAGTGGAGGAGACCCGGCCATCCAGTCAGCACGCAGAGGCTGGCGGGTGGCTGGACAGCAGCAAGGCAGCAATGGTGATAAAGGTGGAAGAACAGGGGGCAGGGCAGCGATGCCTTGCCCTTTGTTGTGTTAATGCAGCGTTGGTCTGGCGACTTGCCTAGCGTCGCAGCTTTTCCAGCCGCGTCTGGCAATCGATGCACAAGCGCGCTTCGGGGCGGGCCTCCAGGCGCGACGGGCCGATAGCTTCGCCGCAGTTGTCGCACAGGCCATAGCTGCCATCGGCAAACCTGGCCAGCGCGTCTTTGATAATGGCCAGTTGCGCGACATTATGCTCGGCCGCTTCGCTGACCAGGGCGTTCAAGGTGCGCACGCTGGCGTTGTCGGCCGGTGAGGCTTCGACTTCGTTGAGCAGTGCACCGCGATCGCCCGCTTCGGCGGCTTCGTTGTCGATTTGCGCCAGCAAGGCATGCTTGCGCTGTTCGAGCACGCCGCGCAAGCGTTCAAGTTGTGCTTGGGATAATCCTTGTCCAGATCCTTGCGGTAATTTTCCTCGCTGCAATGCATCCATGGCCGGCTCACGTGTAGAAGTGTCTCTCTTCATGGTAGCCCATGGATGCCATCTCTGCTTGTGCGGGCGCCCGCGCCGCGTTTGAGGCGGCGCAGGTGGTGGTTTGGCTTTCTATGCTGGCTTTTCGCAGTTGATCATCCAGGAAACGCCGAATTGATCGGTCAGCATGCCGAATCTTTTTGCCCAGAATGTTTCCTGTAAAGGCATGCGGATAGTGCCATCGCGGGCCAGCGCGGCGAACACCCGCTCCGCCTCAAGCGGGTCGGGCACGTTGAGGGCAATCGAGCAGCCTGACATGCCCTTGGCGCCATCTTCCGGACAGCCGCCATCGCTGCCCATCACCGCGGTGGGGCCGATCTGCACCGAGCCGTGCATGATCTTGTCATACCAGTCTTCCTTGACTTGTTCCTGCCCCGGCGTGCCGCGAAACGGCATCAGGAACAGGTTTTCACCGTGCAGGTGCTGGCGGTAGTATTCCAGCGCTTGCGCGCAGTTTCCATTGAATTGCAAATACGCTTCGGCTCGCATGGTTGGTCTCCTGATCGTCCCGCCGGCATGATTGCCGTGCGATGCGAGATCAGTATAGGCGCTGGCGGCTTGATTTCAATCAATCGTGGGGCGCCGTTTGCAGCCGCTCACGCACCTTGTCGACACTGGCCAGTATGCGCTCCGGGTTGCGGGCGATGACAGCGTTGCCCAGGTTGAGCAAGCTTGTTGCCAGGATGATCCAGTGGCGCACATTGTCATTGCGGGCAATCGAGAGGCGTACCGCATCGAGCAGGCCGCTGAGTTGGCGCTGCGCCGCGTCCAGCCCCGCGACGGTATGGCCGGCCGCGTCGGCATACAGCTGGTTCGCTTGCTGGCGCAGGGCAACTTCCAGCGCAAATACTGCTTGCGCCTGTGTTTGGCTAATGCCGTTTTCTCCCTGGCCGGCCCGCTTGCGGATAGCGCGCATGACGGCGCCATGCAGGGAAGTGGCGGCCTGAGACAGGCTGTCGGCCAGTTGCTCGACGCGCATGGCGCTGCTCAGTGCTGCTTCACGGCGTTCGTGAATAATTGTGCTGTCCAGGGTGTCATTCATGGCGGTTCTCCCGATGACGCTCTGTGGCGACCAGCAGGGAAAATATACGCAGGGGGCTGGGCAGGGAAGTCACGATATCTTTCGACAGTGAAACTACTGTATGGAAAGGTATTGTTATTCCTGCCCGTGCGATGCACCTTGTGCGGGCGCAAGCTAGTCGAATCTTAGTGTGCAGACAGTTGTGTGCGCCAAGCCAGGCCAGCGAGGGTGTCGCCGGTGGGACGATACTCGCAACCTACCCAGCCCTTGTAGCCGATCTGGTCGAGCAGATTGAACAGGTGACGGTAATTGATTTCACCGGTGCCCGGTTCGTGGCGGCCCGGCGTATCGGCGATCTGGATATGCCGTATCAGCGGCAGCAAGGTGCGGATGGTGTTGCTCAACTCGCCTTCCATGCGCTGCATATGATAAATATCGTATTGCAGGAAGACATTGTTGCGCTGGCAATCGGCGATGATGTCGGCCGCTTGCTGGCTATGATGAAGAAAGTAGCCGGGCATGTCGTAGTGGTTGATCGGTTCGATCAAGACCTCGATGCCATGTGGACGGCAGGCATCGGCCGCATATTGCAGATTGCCGATCATGCTTTGCCGCGCCCGCTCCAGACTCATGCCAGCTGGCACGATACCGGCCATGCAGTGCAGCCGGGTCGCACCCAGTGCCTGCGCATAGTCGATCGCCAGACGCACGCCGGCGCGAAATTCTTCGTTGCGGCGCGGATCGCAGGCGATGCCCCGCTCGCCCTGTTCCCAGTCGCCGGGCGGCAGGTTGAATAGCGCCAGTTGCAGTTGATGCTGTTCCAGCCGCGCGGCGATTTGCCGCTTTTCTATCGCATACGGAAACAGGAATTCGACAGCGTCGAAGCCGGCCGCCCTGGCCGCGGCGAAACGGTCGAGGAAGGGCAGTTCGGTAAACAGCAAGCTGAGGTTGGCGGCAAAATTGAGCATGGTGCGGATAAAAAATGAGGGAGAGTTGAACACTATCCTAGCCCAATTTCCAGGAAAGTGGCGGGCATAAAAAAACCGTTCCAGAAGCAAGTCCTGGAACGGTTTTTTTGGTTGTGTATGTTACTCAATACATGGTTGAAAACCTTGGCGAGCGGGAGTGATATCGGTTTGAGTAGCACAGCCGTACGAAGGTACGGCGCGCAACGGAGAAACGATAGCGCCCCGCGCAGCAGGTTTGCAGCCGTGTATTAGCGGCCGCGGCCGCCGGAGCGGTGATTGGCTGCCGAGCGCGGCGCGTTGCCGCCGCGGTTGCCGCCACCACCGCCCGATGGGCCGGCGCTGCGTGGCTTGGCGCCGCCGCCACCGGTTTTCACGCGCACCACGGCGCCGGCTGGCGCGCGGCTGTTGTTGCGGTGACCGCCGGTGCCGCTGCGCAATTGCACAGGCTGTGCTCGTGCGGTCGGGTCTGGTTCAAAACCAGGGATGACTTCGCGCGGCAGGCTTTGCTTGATCAGCTTTTCGATGTCTTTCAACATTTCGTGCTCATCCACGCAAACCAGCGACACGGCTTCGCCTTTGGCGCCGGCACGGCCCGTGCGGCCGATACGGTGCACATAATCTTCCGGAATGTTCGGCAAGTCGTAGTTCACCACGTGCGGCAATTGATCGATATCGATACCGCGCGCGGCGATGTCGGTGGCGACCAGCACTTGCAGGGTGCCATCCTTGAATTCGGACAGCGCGCGCGTGCGGGCCGACTGGCTCTTGTTGCCGTGAATCGCCAGTGCGCCGATACCGTCCGCGCCCAGTTGTTCGACCAGCTTGTTGGCGCCGTGCTTGGTGCGGGTAAATACCAGTACTTGCGTCCAGTTATGCGCCTTGATCAGGTAAGACAGCATCGGGTGTTTCTTGTCGCGGTCGACCGGATGGATTTTTTGCTTGATCACTTCCACGGTCGAATTGCGGCGCGCCACTTCGATCATGGCTGGCTTGTTCAGCAAGCCGTCGGCCAGGGCCTTGATCTCTTCCGAGAAAGTGGCCGAGAACAGCAGGTTCTGGCGTTTCGGCGGCAGCACGGCCAGCACTTTCTTGATGTCGCGGATGAAGCCCATGTCCAGCATGCGGTCGGCTTCGTCGAGGATCAGGATTTCCACTTTCGACAGGTCGACCGTGTTCTGGCCCATGTGGTCCAGCAGGCGGCCTGGCGTGGCGACCAGGATGTCGACGCCGTGTTTCAGCTGCTTGATTTGCGGATTGATGCCGACGCCGCCGAAGATCACGGCCGAATTGAGCTTGGTGTACTTGCTGTAGGCGCGCACGCTTTCTTCCACTTGCGCCGCCAGTTCGCGCGTTGGCGCCAGGATCAGCGCGCGGATAGGGCGCGTGGACGTATTGCTGGTGATCGCCGCGCCATTCGCGTCGGTCGACAAGCGGTGCAGTACGGGCAGGGTAAAGCCGGCCGTCTTGCCGGTACCGGTTTGTGCGCCGGCCAGCAAGTCGCCACCGGCCAGCACGGCAGGGATCGCCTGGGTCTGGATCGGGGTCGGCACGGTGTAGCCGTGTTCGGTAACGGCACGTACGATAGCGTCGGACAATCCGAGGGAGGAAAAGGACATGATAACTTTATTGTGAGATCGGCCTGTCGCCATCGTGAGGCGCCAGTCGCAGGCAATCAGATTAGGGGTCGAAAGACAGCGGCAAGGGGACTGGTCATATGTGCCGCACACGCGAAGTATAACAGCCTGGCATGAAAGCGTTTCAATTGATTCGCAAAGGAAAGGATTGTGGAAGGAAAATGCATGTGACAACTGTCGCAAATTTTGCTTGCATTGCATGTGACAGTTGTCGCATAATTGTTTTAATCGTCATAGCAGGAGCACATCATGGCTACGCCATCTGTTACTGAATTATCGTTATTGAAGGCGCTGTGGAAACAGCAGCCCTTGTCTTCGCGTCAATTGCATGCCTGCGTGGAAGAGGAATTGGGCTGGTCGTTTTCTTCCACCCGCAAGACGGTAGAGCGCATGCTGGAAAAAGGCATGTTGTCCCAGCGCAGCTTGCAGGGCGTGCTGGTGTATGAAGCCCATGTGGACAAGGTCGCCACCCTGGCCGCTTTTGCCAACGATTTTGGCCGGCGCGTGATGGAAATCGACAGCCCTTTGCCGGTGACCATGTTTACCGGTAGCAAGCTGGTGGACCCGCAGGAATTGTTGGAGCTGGAACAAATGCTGCACGACTGGCCGCTGGAAACGAAGGAGTAAGCGATGACTTTGTTTGCATTGACACTCTTGCGGGCGACGGTGGCCTGCCTGCTGACCGGCTTACTGCTGCAGGGTCTGCTGCACCTGGCGCAGCGGCGCTGGCCTGTACTGAGCGCCCAGCGCGGCGTATGGCTGGGGGCGCAATTGCTGCTGGTTGCCGTATTCATGCTGTCTTTATTGCCGCATAGCCAGCGTATCAGCGTGGTGCCGGAAGTCAGCTTGCCGGTGGCAACCACGGCAACCGAGGTGCTGCCGGCGCCGTTGGCGCAGCCGGCTGCAGCATCTACAGTACCTGCAGACGAATCACCGGAAATTGCTTCTAATACGATCTGGCTCAAGCGCCTGGCGCTGGCCTGGCTGCTGGTTTATCCCTGCGGCGTAGCGTATATGGCCTGGCGTTACCGGCGTAATCAAGCCATCGTGATGGCCCTGCTCAAGGCAGCGCGTCCGCTCGATCTGGCTGCCATGCAGGCGCACGGAGCTTTTACAGAGATGCAACTACGCCAGTTGCAACAGCAGCGTATGGAAGTGCTGGAAATCGATGCACCGATTTCACCGATGCTGTTGGGTTCCCTGCAGCCGCGTTTGTTATTGCCCGCGCATCTGGCGCAATTTACGCCGGAGCAGCAGCAGTTGATTATCGAACATGAACTGACGCACTCGCGCCGCCGCGACCCGGCCGTGCAATTGCTGGCGAACTGCTTGCATGCCTTGCTATGGTTTAACCCGGCCTTGCGCCGGCTGGGCCAGAAACTGGGTTGGGCGCAAGAGCTGGGCTGCGACCGGGAAGTGCTCGCTGGCCGTCCGCAGCAGCAACGCCAGCAATATGCGGCTGCGCTGGTGCGCCAGTTGAGCGTGCAAAGCTGTGTTCCTGCCGGCCTGGCCTTCGGCGGCAAACCAGGCGGCATGGTCGATCGGGTGGCCCGCATGCGTGATACTCAATCTGGCAGCATGCCCTGGGGTGTCAAGCTGGCCCTGGTAACGGTGCTCGGCGCCCTGGGCGCGAGCAGCGTCGTCCTGCAACCGGCGCTGGCCTGGGTGCCGGCCGAACCGGCAGCCACCACGGCAGCCGCTACTGCAATACCTGATACTGCCCCTTGGCGCAATCCGCTGGCCAGCATGCGCGTCACCGGCTTCTTTGGTGTAGTGCGTCCCACGACACCCAAGGGGCTGAGTGGACTGGATCTGGCCGCCAGCCGTGGCACGCCCGTGCATGCGGTGGCCGATGGCGTGGCCAGGGTGGCGCACGATGACTGGATGGGCAATCTGGTGCGCATAGACCATGGCGCCGGGCTGGAATCCTGGTATGTCCATCTCGACAGCGTGGCGCTGGCCGATGGCACCCCCGTCAAGGCGGGCCAGACTATCGGCACGGTGGGCGCAACAGGACGGTCGGCGACTGGCCCGCACCTGCACTTCCAGGTGCGGCAAGATGGCAAGCGGCAAGATCCGCAAACCAGGCTCGCTGGCCTGGACGCCAATGCCAGCGAGCGCGCCCTGCGCATGCGGCGCGAACAATTTGGCCGCTGATGTCGTCATTTACATGATGCATTAGGGCCGCAGGCCGGCCTGGCGCAGCGCCAGGCCGGCAATCACCCACCCTTTTCGGGAACTCCCATGCGATTGAATGTATTTTTGTGCAGCCTCGCGCTGCCGTTGACGGCGCACGCCTATACCGATGATGCCATCCCTGATACTACCGTTCCTTCCGTGACTGTGAATGCCGGCAAGCTGCAGCAGCGGCGCAACGATACGGTGGCCAGCATCGTGGTCGGCTACGAAGAATTGAACCAGCAGGGTGACCGCAGCCTGTCGGACGCCTTGAAGCGCTTGCCCGGCATTAGCATCGGGGGGGCGCAGGGCAGCGGGCAGGGTGGCCAAATTCAGCTGCGTGGCCTGGGCCAGGGCTACACCTTGATCATGCTCAATGGCGTGCCCGTGCCAGCCGGCTTTTCGCTGGACTCGCTCGATCCGGAACTGGTCGAACGGGTGGAAATCATGCGCGCCACCACGGCCGAGTTTTCGGCACAGGCGATTGCCGGTTCCATCAATATCATCCTGAAAAAAGTATCCCGGAAGCCAGAGCGCACTTTTAAACTGGGTGCATCGCACAGCAATGGCATGCCAGCCGGTAGCGCCACGATGCAATTGTCCGACAAGGCGGGTAGCCTGTCGTATGTGCTGGCTGGCACGCTCAGCCACACGGGGCGTCAGAGCTTGCTGGACGAATGGGACCGTGAATATCGCGTCGATGGCACGCCGACCGTGATCCGCCATCTGCCACTGACCGAGCGCGTCACCAGCGACGCGCTCGAACTGGCGCCCCGTTTGCAATGGGCGCTTGAGGGAGAAGACAGCCTGTCCCTGCAAAACCTGTTCAGTTTCCGGCGCCTGGCCAGCGCCCGCCATGTGGTGGAAACAGCTTATTTGGGTGGCAACACGGAGTATCCGGACAATGACGCCTACTTTAACCAGGACAGCAGCATCGTGCGCAGCGATCTGCACTGGCTGCGCAAGCTGGACCATGGCGCCAGTCTCGACCTGAAACTGGGCCTGAACTACAACCACCGCAGCAGCAACTACACCTTCAATGGTGCCGGCTTTGGAACCAGTACTACCCGCCTGGTCGATTCGGGCGTGGACGATACCGGTGTCAGCATCAGCGGCACCTATCGCCGCTCGCTGGGCGAGCACCATACCCTGGCGGCGGGCTGGGAGGCGGAACGCCGGCGGCGCGCGGAGTTTCGCCGCGAACGCCAGCTGGTGCCGGATAGCCCGCCCGTGCTGTATGACGCAGACTATGCCGCCACGGTACGCCGCCTGGCCCTGTTCGCGCAAGATGAATGGGAAATCTCAAGCCGCTGGTCGCTGTACCTGGGCTTGCGCTGGGAATCCTTGCGCACGGCCAGCGCCACCGGTGACGGTCCAGCGGTCGATGTGCGGTCACAAGTGTGGAGCCCCGTGCTGCAAAGCCTGTGGAAGCTGCGCAGCCAGGACCAGCTGCGCCTGGCCCTTACGCGCACCTATAAGGCGCCGCAGATTTTCCAGCTGATACCGCGCCCCTACACCATAGACAATGGCAATAGCCCCACCAACCCGGATACCCAGGGCAATCCGGCGTTGCGCCCGGAACTGGCGTGGGGCCTGGACGCCGCCTATGAATATTATCTGGGGGAGGGAGCGATGCTGAGCGCCAGCGCCACCATGCGGCGCATTTCTGATGTGATGATGGACAGGCTGTACCAGGATAATGGGCGCTGGGTCAGCTCGCCCTACAACAATGGCACGGCTTTGGCGCGTGGCATCGAGCTGGAAGCCAAGCTGCCCTTGACGGTGCTGTTCGCCAGCGCTCCCAAGCTTGACCTGCGGGCCAACCTGGCGCGCAACTGGTCGCGTGTGGATGCCGTCCCCGGCCCTGATAACCGGCTCGACAGCCAGTTGCCCTGGAGCGCCAACCTGGGCGCCGATTACCAGTTGACCGGCTTGCCCTTGACGGTAGGCGGCAACCTCAATTACCAGGCCGGCGGTGCATCGCGCGATACACGTGAATTATGGAGTTATCAGGGAACCAAGCGGGAACTCGATCTCTACGGATTATGGAAATTCAGCGACAAGCTGCGCCTGCGTCTTTCTGGCGCCAACCTGCTGGCGCAGAAGTTCCCCACACGCAGCCTGTATGCCGATAACACGGGCAGTATCCTGCGCACCGTTGATACTGCTACGCACCGCACCGTGCGCCTGATGCTGGAAGGGTCTCTTTAGGAGTTGGAATGCAAAAAAACCGGCCAGGGCCGGTTTTTTCAGGATTTGCCGCTACGCTGCTTAAGCGAATGGGGTCAGCAATGTAATCATCTGGCCAAAGATTTTCGGGCTGGCGGCGATGATGTCGCCTTTGTACAGGTAGTCCGATTCGCCGTTGAATTCACCGACGATGCCGCCCGATTCCGTGATCATCAGCGCGCCGGCGGCGATGTCCCAAGGCTTCAAGCCTTTTTCGTAGAAGCCGTCCAGGCGGCCGCAAGCGACGTAAGCCAGGTCCAGCGCGGCCGAACCGGCGCGGCGTACGCCCTGGCTGCGTTCGCCCATGATTTGGTACATCTTCAGGTATTCGTCCAGCGCTTTCACGCTGCCAGCCACGTAGCCGGTGCCCAGCAGGGCGTTGGCGATGCGGTCCAGTTTGGTGACGCGGATGCGCTTTTCGTTCAGGTAGGCGCCGGCGCCTTTGCTGGCCGTAAACAGGTCGTTGCGTACCGGGTCGTAGATGACGGCTTGCGTGACGACGCCACGGTGTGCCAGTGCGATCGAGATGCAGTATTGCGGGAAGCCGTGGATAAAGTTGGTGGTGCCGTCCAGCGGATCGATGATCCACTGATATTCATTCTCGTCGTGCGAGTTGGCGGAAGCGCCCGACTCTTCGCCCAGAAAGGCGTGGTCAGGATAGGCTTTGGACAGCACCTCAATGATGGCTTGTTCAGCCGCCTGGTCGACGTCGGTGACGAAATCGTTGTGTTGTTTTTCCGTGACGACGACGCGGTCGAGGTCAAAAGAGGCGCGGTTGATGACGGTGGCGGCGCGGCGGGCGGCTTTGATCGCCGTATTGAGCATTGGGTGCATATGAGCTTCCGTTAAAAGCACGCGAGCGCCCAGCGGTGCTGTTCAGTACCGGAGCGCAAGTGTGCAAGAATGAATTAAAGAGCGTAGCGGTGGCGAAATGGTTAAAATCCCGGCCTGACGTCAGCGTTTTGTGACGTCGCTTCCCGAAATTTCCTGTATCGATACCGCGCAATGGCGCTATTTTAAATGAATCTGCCCGAAACCAACACGTCTCTTGCGTCTCTTTTTACGCGCCTGCGATTTATTCTTGTCGAAACTAGTCGCTCTGGCAACATTGGCGCCGTCGCGCGGGCCATGAAAACGATGGGTTAAGTGTTGCACAAAGGAAAGTCTGTGTCTATGCGGCTTTCATGTCAGTCGTAACATCATGCGCAAAAATGCGCAGAATATGTGAATTTTAAAATTAGTAATGTCGCAATATGATGCGGCGCGTAAGCGTTGGGACGTGTTCAGGTGCACCTCGTTATACACAAGTATTTGGCGCGTTAGCCAGAAATGCTTTGCACGTCAAAAATGCTTAAATTTTGAGCAATTTTAGCCTGAAATCGTGGAAAAATGCTATTTTGGCATTGGTATCGTTGCTGGGATGACGTTATTAAGAGTGCTGTAACTTATTGATTTTTAATAAGAAAAAAGTTTTGTATAACGAGGTGGTTCATGTGGGATGTGTCGTTTAATTGATATATTTGCCATCCTTGGTAGTTGTTCACAGAAAGGATGGTGGGTTGTGATTTAGTCTTAAAGCGAGTTGACCATAAATCCGATTGGACGGCCGGGCCAATACTTGAGTTGTCAGCGCGATAGCGGCGTCGTAATTATTATGGCAACTATTAATAGCTATGCTTCTGGAGTCGTTGAACCTCGAATGGTAGATGAAGATGCGTATTTTTGTAGGCTAGGAGGAAATAGTTGTAGAATGGAAAATTAAATATTTATTTGATATTTTCCATGTTGACACCTGAAGAAGTTCATATTACCTTTTTTAACATAAATAAATGCGGGTTTTACAAGGCACGGGATAGTTCTCCAATGTTCGGGGGAGTGGACGACATTCTTACTCAAGTGCAGCAATGGAGCATGGCGCTTGATTTATCACAGACAAAACTCATTAATACCGCAACCGATGCCGATGAAGACCCGGTTTACCTATTCGGGCTGAAGAAGAAAGCAGCAAGTTGGCTAGTTGCTACTTGGAATGAGGTTCCATCGTCCGTATCCGGAGTCGCGTCTGTGAGCATGAATTCCAAGGTGGGCGACGCAAAAGTACACCTTAACGGTGTGGTTGCGAATAGCATTCCCGGATACGCTACCTATTTCTGGATAATTCCAGGGCGAAATCTGTTGGCGACGGTGAAGTTTTCGAACAAAAGCGGACAGCCCGGACTTGCTGCATATCTTGGAACGTTCATGTCGCGCTACTGTCGCTATGTGGTGCTGGAGAACCGGAATGGTATTGATGCTGTGGCAGGTTACACGAACACTTCCAATAGAGAAGTAATCCCGAATATAGGGCCACAATTCAAGACAAAGTTGTATCATAAGCCTGCTGTGATTAAGTTCTTTACTGATAACGTTGCAACGATCCGAAGGGTCTTACGGCGGGGACACTTAAGCAGCGCATCAACGATAGATACGTCACTTTGGCAGAATTTCATTAAGTTCGTTCATGGTCAGCCGAACCGAGCTAATGTTACCGAGCAACGTGTTTATTTGGAGTTGGATTACCGGCCTAGTACGGATGAGTTATTGCAAATGATCGAGACCGAAAATCAGTTGCAACACCGAGGGTTCGACGACCTGGGGTTTATGTTCGACGGCGACCAAAAAGAGCATTGGCTTAGCGGTTCGCGGGCTGCAGGTGTAATTTCACTTAACGTCAAGCGAATTAACGAAGCAGCGGTAGACATTGAGTCGTTGCTACAGTCATTACAAGACAATGAGAACGAAATTCTAAAATTTTTACAATGATTCGATACTTGATTTTCTTGCTATTGGGTTTGGCCGGGAGTGCAATTTGCATTGCCGGTTTTTACTTCGGCCAGAAGATCACTTTTGCTCAGCAGTGGCCACTGTTCGAAGCTCTTCGAAATACTGCGGCAATTATTTTTGCGGTTGTTGGTGCGTGGCTTGCGATTATTTATCCGGAACGTTTGAAGATCAGTTTTGGGCGTAGCTCATCGGTAGGTGGTTCCGGTAATGATAATGTCGGACTGCTTCTCACGCCTGCGGTGCACTCGACGATAATACTAGTGTGCCTTTTGATGATTGGCATTCTTGCACCTTTGCTGAAGCAGATTCCGGGAGTTTTGGAGCATGTGGAAAAACTGCGTGGCGTCTCCTTTTTTATTCTCGCTTTGCTCACACAATGGCAGGTAGCTATCGTGGTCGTCACCATAATCCCCGCCGACCTGATCAAGTCGAACTTTGATCGAGAGCAGTCCCAACAGGACATGATCGCCGCGCAGAATAGTTTGGTACAACGCGCTCCGGGAGACGGCTGACTTATAGCCTTTTACTGCTGGTATAGGATGGCAGTAGTATAGTTGATACGTACGCAAAAAATAGCCGGTCATCAGAACAGGGCAGCTATATTTTGCCGGAATAATCAGCTTTGGCAGACAGGATGCGTTCAGGCGTATAGGGGATTGATAAATAATTAATAAAAAGGAAGCTTTGTAAGGTTTGGGAGAATTGCGTCTTCGGATGTCAGTACAGGTTAAAATTCAGGTCTGTGGGGCAGCGTAGGGGTGATTTCCCTGTAATTCCTTGTTTATCGATACTGCACAATTAGCCATTTAAATGAATCTGCCCGAAACCAACACGTCTCTTGCGTCTCTTTTTAACCGCCTGCGATTTATTCTTGTCGAAACTAGTCGCTCTGGCAACATTGGCGCCGTCGCCCGGGCCATGAAAACGATGGGTTTTTCTGAACTGGTGCTGGTCAATCCGCGCTTTCCCGATGCCTTGACGGACCCGGAAGCGGTGGCCTTTGCCAGCGGCGCGCAGGATATCCTGGCTGGTGCGCGCATCGTCGGCTCGATCGCCGAAGCGCTGGAGGGCTGCAATTACGCGGCCGCCGTGTCGGCCCGGCTGCGCGAATTTTCGCCGCCGGTACTGGCGCCGCGCGCTTTATCTAACCAACTGGCCGCCAGCACAGACCTGCATGCGGCCGTGATCTTTGGCAATGAGCGTTTTGGCTTGCCCAACGAGATCGTCGAGCAGTGCAATGTGCTGATCAATATCCCTGCCAATCCCGAGTATTCCTCGCTGAACCTGTCGCAGGCGGCGCAAGTGGTGGCCTATGAATGCCGCATGGCGGCGCTGGAGGTATCGGATGCTGCGCCTGCCGCCAATCCGATCGGTTTTCATGGCGACGCCGCCAGCCTGGCCCAGGTCGATGGCATGTATGCGCACCTGGAACAGGCGCTGGTCGCGATTGACTTTCTGGACGCCGATAATCCGAAAAAGCTGATGCCGCGTTTGAAGCGTTTGTTTTCGCGCACGGGACTGGAGACGGAAGAAGTCAATATCCTGCGCGGCATCGCGCGCCATATCCTGGCCGTGGCGAAGAAGTAAGGTATCAGCCCTGCCATGATAGAGACCCGGCTGCTGCGCCAGTTCATCGCCGTCGCCGAGGAACTCAATTTCCGGCGCGCCGCCGAACGCTTGCATATGGCGCAGCCGCCCTTGAGCCAGGCGATACTGCGCCTGGAAGACGCGCTAGGCTATGCCGTGTTCGAACGCAGCAACCGCAAGGTCAGCCTGACGCCGGCCGGCGATGTTTTTTTGCAGACAGCCCGCGCGGTGCTGGCGACCCTGGAAGAAGGCGTGGCCGCCACCCGCCGCGTGGCGCAGGGAGTCGCAGGCCATCTGCGTCTGTCGTTTATCCATATCACGCCGTATGCGCAGGTGCTCGATGCCTTGCGCCAGTTCCGCGCTGCCTCGCCCGCCGTGCAATTCACCCTGCGCGAAGCGTCGACCCAGGAGCAGGTCGAGATGCTGGAAGCGGGCCAGGTCGATATCGCGATTTTGCGGGCGCCTGGACGCAGCACGCCTGGCCTGCGCTTCGAGCGGCTGGCCAGTGAAGAGATCGTCGTCGCGCTGCCGCCCGGCCACCGTTGTGCGGACTGGTCACAGCTGGCATTGGCGGAACTATCTGAAGATGATTTCGTCGCCACCCCACGTGGACTGGGGCAGGGCTTTCATGACCAGCTGGCCAGCCTGTGCCTGCATGCGGGCTTTGCGCCCACGGTGGTACAGCAGGCGCGCCGGCTGCAAACGGTGCTGGGACTGGTGGCGGCCGGTTTCGGCGTGGCCTTGCTGCCGGCCAGCCTGGCCCTGCAGGCGCCGCCCGGCGTGACCATCTTGCCGGTGCAATCGGATGCGCCCGACGCACTGCGACAGCTTGATCTGTTTATGGCCTGGGATACGCGGCGCGACAGTCCTGTGCGCGACCGCTTGCTGGCGCAGTTGCGGCAGTCATCCAGTGTGACTTGAAAAGTCTCAATGCGAGACTAATAAGATATTTTACAGATGCTGGCTTAAAAGCCAGCATGGCGGTTTGATCCGACTGGAGCCGCCATGTCTTCTCTTTCCTTACGCTCCGCTGCTGCGTTGCCACCGGCGATATACCTGCTTTCACTGTGCAGCTTTGCCTTCGGCCTGTCCGAATTCATCGTTGCCGGTCTTTTATCGAGCATGGCGCGGGAGCTGCAGGCCAGCGTGGCCGCCACCGGTGGCGCAATTGCCGCCTATGCGCTGGGGGCGGCGATAGGCGCGCCGATATTGACGGCGATGCTGGCGCGCCGCCCGAAGCGGCAAGTGCTGGTCGCCACCATGGCCGTGCTGGCGCTGGGCAGCCTGGCCATGGCGGCCGCTCCCGGCCTGGGACCGTTGCTGGCCGTGCGCTTTGTGGTGGGACTGGCCCATGGCGTGTTCATGGCCGTGGCCTCGCATGCGGCCACCAGCCTGGTCGATCCTGCCCGGGCCGGAGGAGCCCTATCGATTGTGTGGCTGGGCCTGACCCTGGCGCTGGCTGGCGGCGTGCCGCTGGGGACCTGGCTGGGTGCCTTGTTGTCGTGGCGCTCGGTCTTTGCCGTCATCGGCATGCTGGCGCTGTGTGGCGGGGCGGGGCTGCTGTGGGCCATGCCCAGGGTAGACAAGGATGCCGCCCCGGTTTCTGCGCTGGCCAGCCTGCGCGCCATTAGCCGGCCTGCGCTGCTGATGGCGGCCGCCATCGCGGCCCTGGTCAGCGTGGCTACCTTCAGTTTTTTCACCTACATTTCACCGTTCCTGCTGCAGGTGAGCGGGCTCGATGCGGGCTGGCTGGGCGCCGCCATGCTCAGTTTTGGCCTGTGCTCCATTTTCGGCAATCTGCTGGGCGGCTGGTGCGCCGACCGGTCCGATGCGCACCGGACCATGCTGCTGGCGCTGGGCGCGCTGGCGTTGAACCTGCTGGGATTTTATGTGCTGCGTTTGCATGCGACCGCCATGCTGGCCTTGTGCGGGACTTTGGGCTTGGTGTTTTTCGCGATTGTCACCATGTCCACCATGCGGCTGCTGCGGCTGGCGCAACAGCATTGCCCGGGCAGCGACGCCGTGGCGGCGGGCTTGAACATCGCCGCCTTCAATCTGGGTACGGCCGCTGGCGGTGCGCTGGGCGGTTTGCTGATCGCAGTCCATGGCTTGCCATCGATCGCGCTGGGAGGCAGCGTGGCTGCACTGCTGGCGATGGCGCTGTTGTGGCGAGTTAAATAGACGCTACGCTCTACTGTGCATGCACAGCGGCCGCCTGCCTTGGCATACACTTGCCAAAAATATCAGGAGGCAGGATGCGGGGCAAAGGGCTAGCTAAGCCGGGTGAGGTGCGCAGATGATCGCCCGCCTCCTCAAGGGACTGATGCTGCTGCAAGTGCTGGCCGTACTGGGCCTGGCCTGGCTGCTGCTGCAACTGCCGGTGGCGTCGTGGCGGGCACCGTTGTTGGCACTGTTATTGGCGCTGGCCATCGTGCTGGCCGCGCGCGCCATCCTCGTGCTCCATCACTTCTGGCAAAGCCGCCACTTTGGCAGCCCGGTGCCGCCCGCATTCCGGCTCGATGCGGCTGGTGCCGCCCGGCTGTTTTTCGGGGAATTCCTGGCTGGCTTGTGGACGTCGTCTTGGGGCATGCTGCGCCCGCGATTGACGCCGCTGGACGCGCAGGCGTCCTCCGGCTTGCCCGTGCTGCTGATCCACGGCTATGTGTGCAACCGTGGCTACTGGACGCAGTTGAGCCGGCGGTTCGCGCAAGCGGGGATTGTCCATGATGCGCTCGACCTGGAGCCGATCGGCGCCGATATCGACAGTGTTTTGCCGCAGGTGCAGTGCGCGGTACAGGCCCTGCGCGCACGCACCGGTGCACCGCAAGTCATCCTCGTGGCGCACAGCATGGGTGGCCTAGTGGCGCGCGCGTATCTGCGCCAGTACGGTGTGCAAGACATCGCGCACGTGATCACGGTTGGCACGCCGCACCATGGCACGGTGCTGGCCAACCTGGGCTTGGGACGCAATGCGCGCCAGATGAGCCGTCCCCACGGCCAGCCGCATTCGTGGCTGGCGCAGCTGGCCGCCAGCGAGCCCACCGAGCTGCGGGCCCGGTTCACGTCGATCTATAGCCACCATGACAATATCGTCGCGCCCCAGGATTCAGCCTGCCTGCCCGGCGCCCGCAATCTGGCGTTTGGCGGAATCGGCCATGTGGCGCTGGCCAGCGATGCGCGCATCCTGGACCGGGTCATCGAAGAAATCACTATCGTGTCCGAAGTCACAAACGCTATTTCCCGCGTCCATTCGGACTGAATTTTGTGGCATTTTGTCTGCATGGCAAGATGGTCTGTTTTGACTCTGCTGTTGCCATTTTTTAACAAGGTGGGACGGAGAAAAGGCTGTTTTACCATGACTTACTGGTTTAAGCTTGAGCCTGGCATTGGCGGGCAAGTGTGCATCTTTAGCTGTTCAGCTAGGTCAGCCATGGCGTCCGTGGCAGCGGATTCGGCTGATGCGATTTATACTGGGGCTTGCGATAATCTGTTGTAGGATTGTTATGCTGTAGAGCCTGCTTGCACGGCTGGGAAAGTGAGCGGTAGGTATTCGTGATCGAATGTGTGTTTTTGGTGGGAGTGCTAATTGTCTGCACGGATCCTGATTATTGAAGATAACGCCACCAATATGGAGTTGATGGTGTATCTGTTGCGTGCTTTCGGTTACACGCCGCTGGCCGCCTATGACGGCGAAGAAGGCGTGCGCATGGCGCGCAGCGAATTGCCGGACCTGATCATCTGCGACGTACATCTGCCCAAGCTCGATGGCTATGGCGTGGTGGCGGAATTGAAAAAAGACCCGGCGCTGCGCAAGATTCCCGCGCTGGCCGTAACCGCCCTGGCCATGGTGGGCGACCGCGAGCGCCTGCTCGAAGCGGGCTTCAATGGCTATATCGGCAAACCGATCGAGCCCGATCTGTTTGTCGCGGAACTTGAATCTTTTTTAGCCGGGGCGCCGTCGACGCCAGTTAAAAACGACATAGCCACTATTTTGATCGTTGACGATCATGTGCTGAACCGCGAATTTCTCACCGCGCTGCTGGGCTACAGCGGGCACCGTTTGCTGGAAGCGGCAAATGGGCTCGAAGGCCTGGAAATCATGCGCACCGAACGGCCGGACCTGATCATTTCCGACATCCTGATGCCGAATATGGACGGCTACGAATTCGTCACGCGCGTGCATGAAACCCCCGAGCTGGCCGATGTGCCCATCATCTTTTATACGGCTACCTACCGCGAACAGGAAGCCATCCTGCTGGCACAGGCCTGTGGCGTGCGCTGGGTATTGCCAAAACCCTCTGACCCTGAAGTCATCGTGCGTACGGTGAACGAGGCGCTGGGCATGATGGCGCCCGCCAGCGAGCTCAAGCCGCGGCCGCGCGCCGTCACCGTCCCCGGCAAGTTGAGCGGCATCGAGCATCAGGTGAGCGGTTATCTGGAAGAGCTGGAATCGAGCAGCCAGCAGATTTCGCAACTGGCCAACCAGGGCGAGGGCCAGGTCGCGGTGCCGGAAGATTTGGCAATCATGACTGAACGCCTGTCGCGCTCACTTTCCAGCCTGCAGGCAGTCAGCCTGCGCCTGACCGCGCTGATCGAACTGGGTATCGAGCTGGGCGCCGAGCGCGACCCGCGCAAGTTGATCGAAGCGGGCTGCAAGGTGGCGCAAAATATCTGCGTGTCGAAATATGCCTGTATCGGCGTGCTGGACGAAGGCGCTGAAAAGCTCAGTTATTTTTCTTCCTGCGGTGCCGAAAAAAATATAGGGGACATCGCCAGCGCACCGCGCACGGGGGTCTTGAACCGTCTGCTGGAACAGCGCCAGCCCTACCGCGTCAATGGCCTGGAGGGCGACCCTGGCGCGCTGGGCCTGCCCGGTACCCACCCACCCGTGCATTCCTTTTTGGGCGTAGCCATCGCTTCGCGCGAACGCAGCCACGGCTGGCTGTACCTGGTCGACAAACTGGGCGCCAACGAGTTTTCCGAGGTCGATGAGCGTGTCGCTGCCACCGTGGCCGCGCAGATCGCTGTCGCCTATGACAACCTGCTGCTGTACGATGAAATCAAGCGCCACCACGAGCAACTGACCCTGGACATGGAGGCGCGCATCCGCCTGGACGAGGATTTGCGCCGCTTCCGCCTGGCGATGGACGCCACCGCCGACGCCATCTTCCTGGTCGACCGCGCCGAGATGTGCTTCATCGACGTCAACCAGACGGCCTGCCGCATGCTCGGTTTCGAGCGCGAGGATTTTCTCGGTCTGCGCACTGGCCAGGTCCGCGAAGGCGAAGCACCGCTCGAAGAGCTGTACAACAAGCTGCTTGCCGGCGACCAGAGCGGCCAGATGACGGAATTGCAGTTGCAGCGCAAGGATGGCTCGCGGCTGGCGGTCGAAGTGCAGCGCCGCACCCTGCGTTCGGGCCAGAACTGGATCCTGGTGGCGGTGGCGCGCGATATCAGCGAGCGCAAGGACGCCGAGCAGCGCCTGCTGAAGCTGGCCCATTTCGACACACTCACCGGTTTGCCGAACCGTAGCCAGTTCTATGAATCGCTGACGCACTCATTGGGCCAGGCGGCGGAGCACCAGTGGGCGGTGGCGGTGCTGTTCCTCGATGTCGACCGCTTCAAGAATGTCAACGACACGCTGGGCCACACCCTCGGCGACGAGCTGCTGCGCCAGTTTGCCAGCCGGCTTGTCGATTGCCTGCGCGTGCGCGACACCATCGGGCGCTTTGGCGGCGACGAATTTGCCGCCATCCTGGTCTTGCCCGAAGGCGCCCAGCATGCGGTGGGCGTGGTCGACAAGATCCGCGAAGCGATGCGCAAGCCATTTGATTTGCAAGGCCATGAAGTGACCGTCACGGTCAGCATCGGCATTTCCGTGTACCCGGACGATGGCGTCGACGCCGATATCCTGATCCAGTATGCCGATACGGCCATGTACCGCGCGAAGGAGGCGGGCCGCGATGTATTCCGCTTCTTCACGGCTGAAATGAATGCGCAGTCGATGGCCCGGCTGGACATGGAAAACGCGCTGCGGCGCGCCATCGACAATGAGGAATTCGTGCTGTTCTTCCAGCCCAAGGTGCATATCGGCTCGGGCCGCATCAGCGGCGCCGAAGCACTGATACGCTGGAACCGGCCGGGCCACGGCATGGTGTCGCCGGCCCTGTTCATCCCCTTGCTGGAAGAGACGGGGCTGATCGTGCGGGTCGGTAACTGGGTGCTCGACGAGGCCTGCAAGAAGATCAGCGAGTGGGGCGCGACCAGCATCGGCCCGGTGCACCTGTCGGTGAACGTGTCGGGCATCCAGTTTTTCGTCGGCGGCCTGGAGGAAGAGGTGCTCAAGGCGATCCGCAAATACGATATCGCCCCCGACCTGCTGGAGCTCGAATTGACGGAAAGCTCGCTGATGTCGAATGCCGAGGAAACCATCGCCGTGCTGCGCAATCTGAAGGCGCTGGGCATCCAGATTTCCATCGACGATTTCGGCACCGGCTATTCCAGCCTGGCCTACCTGAAGCGCTTCCCGATCGACAAGCTGAAAATCGATATCGCCTTCGTGCGCGAAGTGACCAGCAATCCCGATGACGCGGCCATAGTGCTGGCCATCATCAGCATGGCGCACAGCATGAAGCTGCAAGTGATCGCGGAAGGCGTGGAAAACGATGCGCAGCTGGCTTATCTGCGCCGCCACGGCTGCGATGAAATGCAGGGCTATTATTTCAGCCGTCCCGTGCCGCAGGCCGAGTTCGAACAAATGCTCACGGGTGGCAAGCTGCTGCCGTCGCCGCAAGACGAGATGGGCGATGAACAGCAGACCTTGCTGATTGTCGACGACGATGTCTTCATGCTCGATGTGCTGAGCGACTTCCTGGCCCAGGACGGCTACCGCATCCTGACGGCGCAGACGGCCGCCGAAGGTTTCGACATCCTGGCGCGCCACAAGGTGCAGGTGATTTTATGCGACCAGTGCATGCCGCAGATGAGTGGCACGGAATTCATGGAGCGGGTCAAGCACCTGTGCCCGGACACCTTCCGCATCATGCTGTCGGCGTATTCCGACCTGACGCCGATCATGGCGGCGATCAACCGCGGCGCCGTCGACCGCTTCTATACCAAGCCCTGGAAAGGCGCGGTCCTGCGCGAAAACATCCGTGAAGGCTTCCGCCTGCATGGCTTGCTGCACGGCCCCGTGCGCGCCGCCGCCTGAGGTTTTTTGTCACGGCAGTTTAGTAGCGGCGCTCTATCGTATTAGATTCCTCGCTCTAGTTTTGCTCACTACAATCAAATTGCTGGTCCATGGGCAATCGAATGCAAGGAGGCGATGATGGCGAAGAAACTGAAGGAACTGGCGGAAGACGGCGAGCTGGCCGACGCCGTGCGCAACTCTGCGCAGCAGATCTGGCAGGCGGGCCTGGGCGCTTTCGCCAAGGCGCAGGAAGAGGGCGGCCGGGTATTTTCCAAACTGGTCAAGGAAGGCACGGCGTTTCAGCAGCGTGCCGAAGAGAAGGCGGCCGGGGTCGGCGGGACTTTCAGCGACACCGTCAGCAAGATCGCCGGCGGCGTCGGCAAGCAGGCCAGCGGTTCCTGGGACAAGCTGGAACAAGTGTTTGAAGAGCGCGTGGCGCGCGCGCTGGCCACCATCGGCGTGCCCACGCAAGGCGAGATCGCTGCGCTGCATGAACGGATCGACCAGCTGAGCCGCCAGGTGGCGGTATTGTCGGGCGCCAAACCGGCAGCCAGGGCGACACGCAAACCTGCCGCCAAGGTTGCCGCCAAGCCCATCGCCAAGCCCGCCGTGAAAGCGCGCGCCAGGCCAGCCGTCAAACCGGCTGTGAAACTGGCTGTGAAGCCAGCCGCCAGGACGGCAGCGCGAAAGAAGACTGCTAATGACTAGCGCGCCGCATCGCTAAGCCTGCCCGTGCAGGCTTTTTTTTGCCATGGCACGTATCCTGCGCTTCTGCGTGCTGGCACCGTGTGCTGTTTCATTGGAACTATTTTAGATGGTATGCTTGCGGCAGAACAAAGAGAGACTGCCCGCCATGCTACAAAAAGTACCACGCCGCACCCGCGAACGCATCCTGGAGTTGTCGCTGCGCTTGTTCAACGAATTTGGCGAACCGAATATCACGACTACCGTGATTGCGGAGGAAATGAATATTTCGCCGGGCAACCTGTACTACCATTTTCGCAACAAGGACGACATCGTCAACTCGATCTTTGTCCAGTTCGAGGCGGAAATCGAGCGCATCTTGACGGTGCCGGACGGGCGCCGTTCGAATATCGAAGATGTCTGGCTGTATCTGCACCTGATGTTCGAGCTGATCTGGCGCTACCGCTTCTTTTACCGCGACCTCAATGATTTGCTGTCGCGCAACCGCAAGCTGGAATTGCACTTCAAACTGATCCTGGCGCACAAGATCAAGGTGGCCACGCAGCTGTGCGAAGACTTGCGCAGCGAGCAGTCTTTGGCCGCGTCGGACATGGAAATTTCTGCCATGGCGACCAATATGGTGGTGGTGGCAACCTACTGGCTGTCGTACGAATATGTGCGCAATCCGCGCAAGTACACCGAGCAGCAATCGATGTCCGATGCGCTGGCGCGTGGCTGTTACCAGGTGCTGTCGCTGATCGGCCCGTATTTGCGTAACGAAACGCATCTGCTGTTTCGTAAGCTGTCTGAAGAGTATGTGACTAAACTGAAGAGCGATTGACTGGCCGTCCACGGTACGACGCCCACCGTGGACGCGAAGAGCACGCTCGCTGACTGGAGAATCGGCATGGCCTGGACACAATTTCCGTATCCCGATGACGCGTATGTCTATACGCCACAGACTTTGGAAGCTGCCTGGAAGCGTTTGCACACGGGCGATGTGGAGCTCTTTCCCCAGCAAGACAGGCTGGTGCAAGCCTGGATCGCCTTTCATGCAGGCGATTTCGAACGGGCCGTCAAGCTGGGCCTGGCGGCCGGCGTGCCCGGTTATTCCGTGGCGCACAAGGCCACGTGCGTGTACGCTACCCATCTGGAAACGGACGAAGAGCGCAGGCTGGCGCTGTATGAAGAGGTGGCCGAGCGCTGTGAACGCCAGCAGCAGGAACAGCCCGACAATCCGGCCGGCTTTTATTGGCATGCTTACAGCTTGGGCCGTTATGCGCTCGGTATTTCCGTCGTCAAGGCGCTGGCGCAGGGACTGGGTGCGAAGGTGCGCAACAGTTTGAACCGCACGGTGACCCTGGCGCCGCTGCACGCCGAGGCGCATGTGGCATTCGGGATTTATCATACGGAAATCATCGACAAGGTAGGCGGCATGATAGGCGGCCTGACCTATGGCGCCAGCAAGGATGATGGCTACCAGCATTTCAAGACGGCGCTGGCGCTCAATCCTACTTCGGCCCTGGCCCATAGCGAATATGGCCGCGCCTTGAATATGCTCGACGGTAAGAAAAAACTGGCGGAAGTGCTCGCCCTGTACGGCCAGGCTGCCGATTGCGTGGCGCTCGATGCCAAGGAGCGGCTGGAAGTCGAAGCCGCTATTGATGAACTGAAAGACTAAGGATAGATGTGATCAAGGCTTTATGTGTGTACTGTGGCGCCAACGCTGGCGTGACCCCTGAATATGCGCAAGCGGCGCGCGCGCTGGCGCGCGTGCTGGTATCGGAAAATATCGCGCTGGTGTATGGCGGCGGCAAGGTCGGCTTGATGGGCGTCATCGCCGATGAAGTGCTGCGCCTGGGCGGCGAGGTGACGGGCGTGATCCCCACCCAGCTGGTCGAGCGCGAAGTGGGCCATACGGGCTTGACGCGCCAGTTTGTCGTGAAAGACATGCATGAGCGCAAGGCCATGATGGCCAGCCTGGCCGACGCCTTCATCGCCATGCCGGGTGGCTATGGCACGCTGGAAGAACTGTTCGAGATGCTGACCTGGGCCCAGCTGGGTATCCACGCCAAGCCGATCGGCTTGCTCAATGTCGACCATTTTTACGATGGCTTGATCGCCTTCGTGCAAAACGGCAAGGAGCAGGGTTTTATCCGCCCGCAACATGCGGCCTTCCTCAATGCCGATGCCGATCCGGCCGCGCTGGTGCAGCGCCTGAAGGACATCGCGCCCTGAGGCTGGCGGAGATTGATCTATTCAGGCCACCCGGAGTTGACGAGGGTGGCCTTTTTTATATCACGACCACAAACGCTGGCCCGACAGGTCCAGCTGGGTCAGATACAGGCGCACATCGAATTCGTACTGGTGGTATTGCGGTTCCATATACGTGCACAGTTTATAAAAAGCCTTGTCGTGCTGCTTTTCCTTCACGTGCGCAAGCTCATGCACGGCGATCATGCGCAAAAATTCCATAGGCACTTCCTTGAACATGGTGGCCACGCGGATTTCATGCTTGGCTTTCAGTTTGCCGCCCTGCACGCGTGAGATCGAGGTGTGCAGGCCCAGCGCATGGTTGATCACGTGGATATTGCTGTCGAACGCCACTTTGTTGATCGGCTCGGCGTTGCGCAGGAATTCATTCTTCAAATCCTGCACGTACTGGTACAAGGCCTTGTCGTTGCGTACATCGTGCGCGTTCGGATAGCGTTTCAATAACACTTCGCCCAGCTTGTCTTGCGCAATCAGTTGCCGCACTTGCGTTAGCGTTTGCTCGGAATAGGCGCTCAGGTATTTCAGGGTTGCTTGCATCTGGGGCGGGGAGGGCTGGGAACGAGGCGAGAATGTACCACAATGGAGGAAATGGAACTTGTTACCTGCCTGCAAACCTGGCTGGCGTGGTGCCCAGCACGCGCCGGAACAGGGCGATGAAGCTGCTGACGCTGTCATAACCAAGGGTCAGCGCCACCGTGGTCACGGCCTCGCCCGCATGCAGCAATTCCATGCCTCGCTGCAAGCGCGCCAGCTGGCGCCAGGCGATCAGCGACATGCCGGTTTCTTCGCGAAAATGGCGCGTCACGCTGCGGCGCGACAGGCCCAGTGCGTCCGCCCAGGCATCAAGGCTACGCCCGTCTGCCGGATCATGGGCGATGGCGGCCGCCATCTGCAATAGCCGCGGGTGGCGCGGCATCACCAGGCGCAGCGCTTCGGCTGGCGTATGGGCTAGCTCATCGAGCAGCACGTCGAGCAGGCGCACATGGCGCGCGTCGAGTGATGTGTGGGGCGGCAGTTCGCGCAAGCGGTCCAGTACGGCGTCGATCAGCGGCGTCATCCGCCATGCCTGCGAGATCGCAGGCAGCGTCTGGCACAGCGCGGGCGCCAGGTAAATCGTCAGGCCCACCAGGCTGCCAGTGGCATGCTGGCTATGCGCGCTGGCGCCGTGGCGCAGGCCAGGCGGTATCCAGCCGATGTGCCCCGGTGGCAGAACGGTGCGCACATCGCCCGCTTCGACCACGATCAAACCTTGCAAGGCTAGATACAACTGGCCTTCCGGATGCACGTGCAAATGCTTGCCTCGGCCATCCTGCGCTGTTTGCGGCAGGATCAGCAGCGGCGCATCGTTCGTCAGGCGCCGTTCAAGAAACGCCGGGGTGACAGCAGTTAGCGTCATAGGTGTGTGCAGGTATGGGGCCGCTTATTGCGCCAATTATTGGCCCGATTCAATTATCTCATGGCATTTTAACGTTAGCGCGCCAAGCCTGCTGGCGGGACACTGCACTTTTCTGACAGAGGAGTGTGATGATGAATGATGCAATGATCAATGCAATGAGCGCGGCCAATGCCGCAGGAATTGATATCGACGTGGTATTGCAGCAAGTGCGCCTGACGGGCCAGCAATTGAAGCAGCAGTTCCAATCCTTGACGCCGGTGACGGAAACGGGGCCGCTGTTTGCCACCTTCAAGCGCATCGACGGCGCAGCGGCCGATGATTTGCGCCAGCGCCTGGCGCAACTGTACCCTGCCATCAGCTGGTTCGATGGCGAGCCAGGCGGCGAACTGGACGAAAGCATCACCATGCCGTCCGGTGACTGCTGGCTGTGCGATGTGATCGACGGCGCCGTCCAGTATCTGCGCGCGATTCCGCAATGGTGCACAACCTTGACACTGCTGCGCGACGGCCAGCCGCAACTAGTTGTGGTCTACGACGCCATGCATGAAGAACTGTTCCACGCGGTGGCAGCGAAGCAAGATGCCATGTCCACAGCAGCGGCCGTAGCCAAAGTAGCCAAAGTAGCCAAAGTAGCCAGCCCCGGCGGTGCGTTTCGCAATGGCTTGCCAATCACGGTCAATGCCCGCAGCAGTTTTCATGAAAGCATCCTGGCCAGCAGCCAGCCTCCATTTGCCTTTCGCTACCCGCAAGCGCTGCGCCAGGCGGGCCAGTCGCTGGGCGCCATGCTGGAACACGCCATCGCCGTGCGCAACCTGGGACCGACCGCCTTGCAGATGGCCTACGTGGCGTGTGGCCGCCTGGACGGTTTTTGGGTCTACGGCCCAGACGGTTACAACTGCACCGGCCCCGCCTTGCTGGTGCGCGAGGCGGGCGGTCTGGTCACAACGGCAGAAGGCGCTCCATATGGGCTGCGCTCGCACAGCCTGCTGGCGGCGCCCGCTGGCGTGCATGCCACCATGTTGGCTACCTTGCAGCAGAGTGCAGACCTGGCCTAAGCCTTGTCGTCGTTCTTGCTGCTGCCTTGCCGGCCAGTCTTGGACGATTGTTCTGACGAACCGCTGCGGCTGGCCGAGCCGCCGCGGTTTTCGTTATCACGGTTGGCTGATTGCCGGCTTTCGCCGCCTTTCCGGCCGATTTCCGCCATATGTTCGCGGTTGCGGCTGACCGCTTCGCCTCCTTTTTGACCGGCGCGGCGCGCTTCTTCCGAATCGAATTCGTGCGCCGTACCTTTCTGATGCGCGGCCTGGCCGCCCTTGCTGGCAATTTCGCGTTGCTGTTCTTCATTCATTGCCGCGAAACCCCGTTTGGCCGGCACTTTCTGAGCGCCGTGGACTTCCGTTTTCTGGCTACTGCCAGCGCCTTTGCCTTGGTTGCCTTCATTGCCTTGATTGCTAGCCATGTTGCTCTCCTTGCTGTCGATTACGTCACTGAGATGGGATAAATTGAGGGTGCCCGGCTTGTCAATGCGTCTGGTTGGCCCGCTTGCCGGCATTCTTGTGATCCGCGCCATCGACGAGTACGCTGGCGTGCATTTTTTCGATCAGGTCGCGCTGGCGCTGGCTGGCTTTTTCCGTTTCTTCCCCTGCCTTGCGCACCACCTCGTCGGCGAACGCCGCAGCCGTGCGGCTGGTCTCAGGGATATGGGTCTCTGCTGTGCGGTTCAGTTCGACATTGGCGTTGGCGATCACGCGGGACAGTTGCTGCTGATAGTGCTGCAGTTTGTCGCCGCCCGGCCGCATCTGGCCCACGGCCAGCGCAAGGAATTCACCGGGGTCGCGCGCCGACAGCATCTGCTGATGGGTCTTGTTGAACTCTTCAAGCATTTCCTGGCTTAGGCGCAGATTGAGTTCACTCACTTGTTGCGCCATGTCGACGAACTTGCGTGACAAGTCGGCAGCGAAATGAAGCTGGGCTTGCAGATGGGATTTCAGGGCGGGGCTGACACTCGTTGTGAACATGTTCTACCTCAATAAAAAGAACTGGTCCTGGAAACACCCGGTGTGCGGATGCGACGTATGAAACAAGCAAAGAGATAGACGCTGAATCGGCCATCAGGTTCCACGCGGCATGCGGGTTTATGGCGATGTTTTCCCCTGGAAGATTGAAGAATACGCGGGCCTTGTGCTAGATCAACAATCCAGGAAATAGCTTGCAGGAAGCCGATACCGCTGTCCGATGCATGGAAAATGCGGCTGATGGGGCTTGGTCGTGCGACAATATCGGGCTGCGCGGTAGCTGGCATCACCCTTATTCAACTTCCTTGAACGACCATAATGCATCCTGAATACATCCTGACCCTGTCTTGCCTGGACCAGCGCGGCATCGTGCATCGTGTCTCGGGTTTCCTGGCCGAGCATGGCTGCAACATCATCGATTCGGCGCAGTTTGGCGATCCGGAATCGCGGCTGTTTTTCATGCGTGTGCATTTTGCGCTGGAAGAGAGCGCTGTCAGCGATGCCCAGTTGCGCGAGGACTTTGCCGCACTGTCGCAAGCGATGCAGTTGAACGGTCCCTTCCACGGCAAGTTGCACGATGCGCGCAGCAAGCCGCGCGTGATGCTGATGGTGTCCAAGATCGGCCATTGCCTGAACGATTTGCTGTTCCGTTACAAGAGCGGCTTGCTGGACGTGGAAATTCCGGCCATCGTGTCGAACCACATGGAGTTTTACCAGCTGGCGGCCAGTTACAATATTCCGTTTCATCACTTGCCGCTGGCGACCGGTGCCCCGGAATCGGCCAAGCTGGCGCAGGAAGCGCGCATCATCGAGCTGATGGACACGCACAAGATCGACCTGGTGGTGCTGGCGCGCTATATGCAAATCCTGTCGCCTGGCCTGTGCCAGGCATTGGCCGGGCGCGCAATCAATATCCACCACTCATTTTTGCCCAGCTTCAAGGGCGCCAAGCCGTATGCGCAGGCGCATCACCGTGGCGTCAAGCTGATCGGCGCTACCGCCCACTTTGTTACGGGCGAGCTGGATGAAGGGCCGATCATCGAGCAGGATGTGGAGAGGGTCGACCACGCCATGGATGTCGAAACCCTGACGGCGATCGGCCGCGATGTGGAATGTGTGGTGCTGGCGCGCGCCGTCAAATGGTTCGTCGAACACCGCATCCTGCAAAATGGGGATAAGACGGTCGTCTTCCGCTAAAACACCTGACCAAACCTACTGCGCGTCGGTATAGGCGGCCTGCGATGCTCACCGTACTAAAGTACGGTTGCGCTTCTCAGCCACCTCTCCCTTCCGCTCGCTACGGTTTTGTCAGGTGTTGTAAGTTGCCCTAATTTTTTGTTTATTTACACTTATACCTACAGAAGCACACGATGGCCCTTAAAGCAACGATATTCAAAGCCGATCTGCAGATCGCCGATATGGACCGCAATTATTACCAGGATCATGCGCTGACCCTGGCGCGCCACCCGTCTGAAACCGACGAGCGCATGATGGTGCGCCTGCTGGCGTTCGCCATCCACGCCGACGAGGCGCTGACCTTTACCAAGGGCCTGTTCGATACCGAAGAGCCTGACTTGTGGCAAAAGGATTTGACGGGCGCCATTCAGCTGTGGATCGAAGTGGGCCAGCCCGACGAGAAACGCATCCTGAAGGCGTGCGGCCGTTCGGAACAGGTGATCGTCTACAGCTATGGCGCGACCAGCCATATCTGGTGGAAACAGATCGCCAACAAACTGGAACGGGCGAAGAACTTGACCGTGATCAACCTGCCCTCCGAAGCGGCCCAGCAGATGAGTGGCCTGGCGCAGCGCACCATGCAGCTGCAATGCACGATACAGGATGGCCAGATCTGGCTGACCGATAGCGTGACCACGGTGCAGATCGACCGTGAACCGGTGAAGCCGGCCCGCTAAGTGCGGTTCCTGAAAGACAAAGCCCGGACTGATCCGGGCTTTGTCTTGATGGGGAAGGGTTTATTTAGTTAGGTGCGCTGCCCAGGTGCTTCACACTATCCGGGCGTCGCATATTCCGGCTGACGCGTGGATCGCCGTAGTAGCTCACTTCGCCCGAGCCGCCGATGCTGATGTTCAAGTCCTCCTTGGCCCATACTTGCGCTTCGCCTGAACCGCCTATGCTCACTTGCACTTCCCTGGCGGCCAGGCGGCCGGCCTGGATATTGCCCGAGCCGCCGATCGAGGCTGTAAACTGCTCCGTTTTCCCGCTGGCCGTGAAACTGCCGCTGCCGCCGATATTGATAGAGGCACTGCGGCTGTCGATGTCGCGTGCATTGATGGCGCCCGAGCCGCCCACGTCGAAGCGCAGCCTGTCGCCGCGCAAGCCGGTCGCGTCGATGCTGCCCGAACCACCGACGCTGATGCGCTCCACATGGCGCGTCTGGATGACGATGTTAAGGGTTGTTGCGTAGAAATTGGTATTGCGTTTTGAAGGCCGGATACGCAGGGTGCCATTTTCCACTGCCGTATCGACCAGGGGCAGGATATTGTCGTCGGCTTCGATGGTGATGCTTTCAGTATTGCCAATGCGCAGTTCGACGTGGCCAGGCACATTGAGCGCCACGCCATTGAAACTACCTACTTCACGCGTCTGTTTTTGCAGCTTGCCGCTACCCTTGATCTTGCTGCCGGCGATCCAGTCCAAAGGCGAGGCCAGTGCTGGTGTGGCTGGCGCGGCCATCGCGCACACGCCGATGGCCAGCAGGAGAGCACGCGCCGCGGCGGACATGCGGGTGTGGAAAATCGTATGCACCATAAAAAACTCCCTGTGTCAGTTGTTGATTAAGTTATTGTTTGTTGAGATGGATAGTAAGGCAAGCCTGGCGTTGCAGCTATGCCACTGCGACAGACTGCCGCCAGGCAGGCATAGAATGCAAGCTGATGCGACAGGTTGGCATGAGGTATCATGCGGGAATTATGACGACCGGCGCGTGCCGGTCACTACACTGGAATTACATGCTGATCATCACCATCAAACAAGGCAAGGAAAAAAGCTTGCTGGGCCAATCGTTCATCTATGCGTCTGCGATTGATAAAGTCGAAGGCAAGCCGCAGGAAAAAATGAAGCCTGGCTCGACGGCCATCGTGCAGAGCTCGTCGCGCCAATTCATTGCCCGCGCCGCCTACAATTCGAAGTCGCAGATCCGCGCCCGCATCTGGACCTTCAAGGAAGATGAGCCGATCGACCATGCGCTGATCAAGCGCAGGGTCAAGGCTGCCATCGAGAAGCGTTTGCCTGCCATCAAGAAAGCCGGCGAGAATCAGTTATTGACCCTGATCAAGGGCGAAGAAGAAGGTTTGTCGGGCCTGGTGGTGCAGCTGTTTGGCGGCGCGCAAGGCTACCTGATCTGCGAATTTAACGCCGGCGGCGTCGATGCCTGGAAAGTGGCTATCGTGCAAGCGCTGATGGCGGCCACCGGTTGCCCGAACGTGTATGAGCGTTGCGACGAGCTGATGCGCAAAGGCGAAGGCTTGCCGCTGATCGACGGCGCCCTGGCCGGCGAAGAGCCGCCCGATGAAGTCATGCTGACCGACAACGGCGTGCGCTTTGCGCTGGATTTGAAGACTGGGCACAAGAGCAAGTTCCGCTGATAGTGTTGTAATTGTTTTTACCCCCACAGCAACTGCTGGGGTCAGACCCGGCGGGTCTGACCCCAGATTTATTCCAACGGCACGCTGCGGTACTTATTCACTTCCAGCGCCGACACCGCCGGCGCATCATTGCCCCAGCTGGCCCTTAAATACGTCACCACGGCCGCCACTTCGCGGTCGTCCAGTACGGGGCCGAACGGCGGCATGCCGTAGGGACGCGGGTTGCCGGCCGTGCCCGGTGCAAAGCCGCCGTTGAGCACGATGCGGATGGCGTTCACGGCCGAGGTCGTGGTCAATGCGCGGTTGCCGGCCAGCGGCGGGTAGCCGGGTGGCAAACCCTTGCCATCGGCCTGGTGGCAGCTGGCGCAGTGGCTTTCATACAGCTTGGCGCCAGCTGTCAGCTGGGCCAACGCCGCTTCCGAGTTGTCGCGTGGCGCCGGTTTGACCGGTTGGGCCGGGCCAGGCAAGCTTTTCAGGTAGATCGCCATGGCCCGCACGTCGGGTTCATCCATATGCTGCAGGCTTTGCCGCACCACCTCGGCCATGGGGCCAAACACGGTGGCGCGCGGCGAAACGCCGGTTTTCAGCAATTGCACGATATGGTCGGTTTCCCAGTCACCCAAGCCTGCTTCGGCGTCCGAGGTGAGCGAGGGCGCATACCAGCCCAGTACGGGAATCAGGCCGCCCGACAAGCCATCATTGCTGCCCCCCAAAGTCGTGCGGCTGCTGTGGCAAGCACTGCAATGGCCCAGTCCCTGCACCAGATATGCGCCCCGGTTCCATTCCATGCTTTGCCCGGCTACCGGCTGGTAGACGGTTGGCTTGAAATACAGCGCACGCCAGGCAGCCAGCGCGATTTGCTGGTTGTAAGGGAAGCGCAAGGCATGCGGCAAGTTCGCTTGCGTATGCGACGGCAGACTCTGGAAATAGGCGTACAGGGCGTCGCTGTCTTCACGCCGCACCTTGGTGTAATTGGTGTAGGGGAAGGCGGGATAGAGCAAACGGCCATCTTTCGACTTGCCGTTATGTAGCGCGCGCCAGAAATCATCAGCCGTCCAGCTGCCGATGCCTGTTTCGCGGTCCGCCGTGATGTTCGGTGAGATCACCTGGCCGAACGGTGTCTGCAGTGCGCGGCCGCCCGCATAGGGCACGCCGCCGCGCGTCGTGTGGCAAGCCATGCAATCGCCCGCCCTGGAAAGATAGGCACCGCGTGCGACCAGATGTTCCTGGCTCAAGCTGCTGGGCGGGGCGGGCGGGCCGATATCGTCGTCGGGCCACAGCAGGAATTTGGCGCTGCCTGCGATGATCAATGCAAGGCCCACGGCAATCATGGCCTTCTTCATGGCGCCACCTCTGCGGTCGAGCCAGGCACGCTGCCGCAGTGCAGTGGCAAGGGCAGGGCGATGCTGGTAGCGGGGAGCGTGGCGGCGCTGGCCACTTGCGTGCCCAGCCAGGCCGAGAGGGCGCCCACGTCCTCGTTCGACAGGCGCTCGGCGATCTGCGCCATGCAGTCGGGCGCCTGGGCGCGGCGTACGCCGTTTTTCCAGGCGCCAAACTGCGCGTTGATATAGTCGCGCGGCAAGCCCAGCAAACCGGGTATGGCGGGCGCGACACCGGCCAGCTGGGCGCCATGGCAGGTGATGCAGGCAGGAATTTTCTTGCTGCTATCGCCTTGTTGTAGCAGTTGCTTGCCGCGCGCCAGTACGGCTGCGCTGGCATTGCTGGGCTGGGCCGGCGGTGGCGTGGGGTGTTGCTCGGCAAAATACTCAGCGATCTCGCGAAGATAGGCGTCCGGCAAGTGTTCCACCATATACGTCATCATCGGATACTGGCGCCGGCCGTCGCGGAAATTGATCAGCTGGTTGTACAGATAGCCGGCCGGCTTGCCGGCGATGCGGGGAAAGAAGGCGTCCTGGCCTTCCTGTCTGGCATGGCAAGCCGTGCAAGCCTTGATGCGCTGCTCCAGGCTGTCGGGCAGGATCGCCGGCGCCGCCATGACCCAGCCGGAAAGCAGGGCGGCTATGCTGCCGAGGAAAATCGAGAACCTGGAAACATTGAATCGCATGAAATAGTTCACCTGTCTGTGCTGGCCGGCGATGCTGGCTTAATTGCCAAGGATATACTGCTTGCATAAATAGGAACAGGATCAGTTGTGTAAAGAAAACACCGGATCAGTTTGCGTAATGGAGGAGGGACGGCTTGAAGCGATATGAAGTATTGGCGGACGAGATCGCCAGCATGATCAGCGGCCAGTTGCTGCTGCCTGGCGACAAGTTGCCGTCCGTGCGCCAGCAGCAGGCGCGGCAGGCGATCAGCCCCTCGACGGTATTCCAGGCCTATTATTTGCTCGAAGCGCGTGGCTTGATCGTGTCGCGGCCCCGTTCCGGTTATTACGTAGCACCACAAGCGGCCAGTCTTGCGCCAGAGCCCAGCAGCTCGCGGCCCGCCGAGGTACGTACCGACGTCGATGTCAGCGATCTGGTGTTCGAGGTGCTGGGCGCCTCTTCCTCGCGCGATATTGTGCCGCTGGGTTCAGCCTTCCCCAGCCCGGAGCTGTACCCGATGGATCGGCTGGCGCGGGCCGTGTCGGCCAGCATGCGCCGCTTCGATCCCTGGAGCGCGGTGACGGATTTATCACTCGGTAATGCCGAGTTGCGCCGCCAGATCGCCTTGCGCTACCAGCTCGATGGCGTGCATGTCTCCAGTGACGAGATCGTCATCACCAATGGCGCGCTGGAAGCGCTGAACCTGTGTTTGCAAGCCGTGACCAGGCCCGGCGATACGGTGCTGATCGAGTCGCCCAGTTTTTATGCCTGCTTGCAGGCGCTGGAAAGGCTGGAACTGAAAGCCGTCGAGATCGCCACCAGCCCCCGCGATGGCGTCGACCTCGATGCGCTGGCTAGTTTGCTGGAGCGGCACCGGCCGAAGGCGTGCTGGCTGATGACGAGTTTTCAGAATCCGCTGGGTAGCCTGATGCCGCTGGAAAAGAAACGTGCGCTGGTGGATTTGCTGGCGCGGCACGCCGTGCCGTTGATCGAAGATGATGTGTATGGCGAGCTGTATTTCGGCAAGCAGCGTCCGGGTCTCAGTAAAAGCGCCGACCGCCGCGGCCTGGTGATGCATTGCAGTTCGTTTTCAAAAACGCTGGCGCCGGGCTTTCGCCTGGGCTGGGTGGTGGCGGGGCGCTTTGCGCGCCAGGTCGAACGGTTGAAGCTGACCACCAGCTTGTCGGCGCCCGTGCCGCTGCAAATGGCCTTGGCCGATTATCTGGCGCAGGGCGGTTATGAGCGCCACTTGCGCCAGTTGCGCTTGACCCTGGCCACGCAGCAGCGCAGTATGCTGCAGGCGATTGCCGAGCATTTTCCGCCAGGTACGCGCGTGTCTCGGCCTCAGGGCGGTTATTTTGTCTGGCTGGAATTGCCCGAAGGATGCGATGCGCTGGCCTTGCACAGGAGTGCTTTGCAGGCAGGCATCAGTATCGCGCCCGGGCCCATCTTTTCGGCCACGCGTGCTTTTGGCCATTGCATTCGCCTCAATTACGGCCACCCGTGGACTGCGCAGGTGGCAGCGGCGATCACCACCCTGGGGCGGCTGGCCGCGCAACAATTGTCGGCAAGAGAAGCTTAGACGGCGGGTTGTGGCGCTGGCGCAGTGCGCGGTGCTTTTTGCGGCGCTACTTTGCCGCCGTCGGCGATCCAGCGGCGGTACACGCGCAGGGCGACTTGCGCATCGTCGGCCGCATATAAAATCTGCTTTTCCGTCAGGCGCGATGCGGCCCAGTTGGTGGTGGAGATTTTCTTGGATTTTTGCAGGTGCAGGCCGAAGAACTTGGCCACTGCCGTCTTGGCGCCCAGGTCGTTGCGCTGGCCGCCGCGCAGGGCGACGGACAGGTCGAGTACCTGGGCCGGCATGATGCCCAGCTTGGCGCGCAAGCGCTTGACGTCATCGGACAGGCCGAACCCCACCTTGATGGTGGTGGTCGATTCGAGGATGGCCTTTAATTCCGCCAGGGCCGGTGTCGGCGCCACGCCCACCTGGAACAGGTAGGCGATGTCGTCGGTCGCCAGCTGGATCAGATGCGGGCCGGTGGACGACTCGCCCTTGACAAAAGTGGGCTTCGATTCAGTGTCAAAACCGATCGCGTCGGCCGCCAGCAGTGCCGCCATGGCCTCGCGCGCATCATCGCTGCTGCGCACCAGCTTGACCTGGGCCAGTTGTATACCCTGGTAGGGCGGTAGTGGCGGCGCGACGGCTGTTTCCATGAAGCTGGATCAGCCTTTGCGCGAGAATTTCGCGGTCAGCTGGTTCAGCTTTTCAAGGCGCAAACGGTTCGCTTCTTCAGCGGCGGCTGCTTCGCGTTCGGCTTTCTTGCGGTCGGCTTCTTTCTTGAAGCGTTGCTGCAATACTTGCGTGGCGTGGTCGCGGTGGGTTTGCGTGACTTCCGCGCCGGCGGCGCCGTCGAGGTCGTAGCGCACCTTGGCCTTTTCCATCACGCGCAGGTAGCGCAGCGAACCGGTGTGGATGCCCAGCGCCGTGCGCATCAGCTTGCGGTCCAGCTCAGGCAGGCGGGCCAGGATCTGCTTGTCGATACCGATAGCCAGGGGAAGGCAATCGCGGAAAGGCGGGAATTGCTCCTGGAACTGTTTGAGCAAGGCGCGCGCGCTCAAGCCGGCAGGTGCGGCTGGCGCAGCAGCAGGTGTTGCAACTGCAGCAACTGCATCGGCTGGCGTGTCAGGAGTGGTGGCTTGCTGGTCTGGCGTGGAGCTGGTCATCGACTTCATGGGGTTAGGCTATAAAAGGGGAGCATAGCACGCGCCACAGGCAAGTGCATTGTCTTTTTTGGCAACTTGCACGAAAATCGCCGGCGCCGTCAAGTTGCATCAATCGCAGCTGGCCGCCGCTTGATGCGCCGCAAGCAAGCTGATCAATTGGCGGAGTAGCCTTGAAGCGGCGAAGTCAAAGCATGTCAATCAAACCAGGGAGCAAGCCATGAAGCGCAATCTGTGGAAGTCCGCCATGCGAATGCTGGTATGCGCGATAGCGCCGCTGCTGCTGGGTGCTTGCGCTGCGGGCCATGGCCCCGCGCCACGCTTGCCGACCAGCGTGGTGCTGGTGCATGGCGCCTGGGCCGACGGTTCGAGCTGGTCGCGCGTGATCCCGTTGTTGCAGCAGCGTGGCCTGACGGTGGTCGCGGTGCAATTGCAACGCGCCTCGCTGGAGCAGGATGCGCAGATCGTGCGCCGGGCCATCGCGATGCAAAGCGGCCAGGTGGTGCTGGCCGGGCATTCGTATGGTGGTGCAGTGATTACGCAAGCGGGCAGCGTGGAACAGGTCGCGGCGCTGGTATATGTGGCGGCGTTTGCACCCGGCGATGGCGAGTCGATCGCCGACATCACCAGCACCTACCCGCCCGGCGCCTGGCAAAGCGGCCTGGTCGCCGATTCCGCCGGCTATTTGTGGCTGAATCTGGAAACCTATGTGAGCCTGTTCGCGGCCGACTTCAGCCGGGCAGAAGCCGCGGTGTATCAAGCGACGCAGGGGCCGGTATTCCAGCATATCCTCCAGGACAAGGTCAGCAATGCAGCATGGAAGACCAAGCCGGCCTTCTGGGCCCTGAGCGGCAACGACCAGATTATCCCGACTGCCTTGCAGAGGCAGGAAGCGAGCCGCATCCATGCGCGCGTGACGCTGATCCCCGGCGCCAGCCACATATCGCTGCTATCACGGCCGAATGAAGTGGCGGCGGTGATCCTGGAGGCGGTGGCCAGCGTGAATGGGCGTTAAAGGCCTCAGCGATAGTGGGCGAACATGGAAGCGAGCCAGCATCGGATAAGGGGCAAATAAGCATCAAGCAAGCACCGGGCCAGCATAAAGCAGGGCGCGAAATACGGGAAATGTGTATAATGTCGGCTCGCCGTGATCATCAGGCCTTGTTTTTAAAGGTTTCGGTCATAGCTGAAGGGGATGGTAGCAAGGTCTTGTTGGAGCGCAATTATGAGTATTGTTGATATGCGGTATGTTGCTTATCAATTATCCAGATAAGGGCGTTTCATGCATAATCTTGCTCTCCGCTGTGTCTTCACTGAACAAGATTCAAGCCCGTTCTGGTACGGGCTTTTTTTCATTCCGCAATGTACATCGCTTATTTATCTGACCCGGCTTCGGCCCCGCTGCTCCTGTTTCTGGATGCGCGGGCCTTGAACGTTCCGATAAACAGGCGCCGCTGCCTTTAGACGGCAGCCGCAACAACACGCTCCATCGAGTCCGGTTTCGCAGGCTTAGGTGGGATCATTCACTTCGCGCCGACACCATCTGGTCTCGCATTAAGAGATATCTATGAAGAATACGCCAAAAACATTAACGTTGTCCGCCAAGGCTCCCCGTCCTGCTTCTGCGCAACTTGCCGTACCTAAAACGACTTTATCTTACTTCATCGATAATACGCAAGCGAATCCGGAAGCGCCTGCCACTACCCCGACCGTGGTCACGGTGGTGAAGAAGAGCCGTTCGCGCCTGGCCGTGCCGCCAGTGGACGCGGCGCCGGAAGCGCCTGCTGCCGCGCCTGCCGTTGAGGCGGTGGCTGAGGCT
This sequence comes from Janthinobacterium silvisoli, assembly GCF_014200725.1. Taxonomy (GTDB): domain Bacteria; phylum Pseudomonadota; class Gammaproteobacteria; order Burkholderiales; family Burkholderiaceae_D; genus Janthinobacterium. The sequence continues at coordinate 1,092,312 of NZ_JACHCL010000002.1, read as the reverse complement.
GCCGAAGCTGCGCCAGCGAAAGTGCCGAGCGTGAAAATCGCCCCGGGCGTCAAGGTCGCTGCAGCGCCACGTAAAGTGACCGAGAGCGCCGCCACCAACAAGGTCGTCACCGCTGCCCGCTCCAAAGTCGTGCGCGCCAAGGTTGAACCGGCGCCCGTGACCATCATCAGCGGTGCGCAAGTGGTCAGCAAGACCACCGACGCCGACGCCCTGGCCGCCATCGATACCTCGAACTATTTCCTGCCGACCGTCAAGGTACCAGGCCGCCGTGGCCGTAAGCCGAGCGAATTCACGCCGGAAAACGATGAAGTGGCAGCACTGAACGCCGTCGAACGCGCCGAACTGAAGGCCGTTTCGAAAGCGCGCGACCGCAAGGCCAAGGGCGGCATGGCCGATGCACTGGGCGATCCGGAAGCGTCCGCAGCGGATCTGGAACGCCGCCGCAAGCAAATCACGGGCTTGATCAATATGGGTAAGGAACGCGGCTTCCTGACCTATGCCGAGATCAATGACCAATTGCCAGAAAACATTATCGATCCGGAGGCGATCGAAGGCATCATCGCCACCTTCAACGACATGGGGATCGCCGTCTACGAGCGCGCCCCTGACGCGGAAAGCCTGTTGCTGACAGACAACGTCGCCACCGTCACCAGCGATGATGAAGTGGAAGCGGCTGCCGCCACCGCGCTGTCGACCGTCGACTCCGATTTTGGCCGCACCACCGACCCGGTGCGCATGTATATGCGTGAAATGGGCGCCGTGGCGCTGCTGACGCGCGAAGGCGAGATCGAAATCGCCAAGCGTATCGAAGGTGGCTTGAAAGACATGATCCAGGCGATTTCCGCTTGCCCGACCACCATCGGTGAAATCGTCGCCCTGTCGCAAAAAATCGCCCGCGACGAAGTCAAGGTCGATGAAGTGGTGGACGGCTTCGTCGACCTGAACGAAAGCACGGCGCCGGCGCCTGCCGCCGTCGCAGCGCCAACCACGGTGGGCGACGACGAGGAAGAGGAAGAAGAAGCCGAGGAAGAAGACGGCGACGCCAATGGCGGCGCGGCCGGTTTCTCGAGCGAACAACTGGCGCAACTGAAAAAGAATGCATTGGAGAAATTCAATGTCATTTCGACCCAGTACGACAAGATGCGCAAGGCGCCCGAGGGCTACAACTCGAAAGCCTACATCAAGGCGCAGGAAGCCATTTCCCAGGAATTGCTGGGCATCCGCTTCACCGCCAAGGTGGTGGAAAAGCTGTGCGACACCCTGCGTGGCCAGATGGAAGAAGTGCGCCATATCGAGCGCGCCGTGCTGGAGCTGTGCGTCAACAAATGCGGCATGCCGCGCGCCCACTTCATCAAAGTCTTCCCAGGCAATGAATGCGACCTGGAATGGGTCGACCGCGAAGTCGATTGCAAGTATCCGTACAGCGCCATCCTGAGCCGCAACGTGCCAGCCGTAAAAGAGCTGCAAAAGAAAATGATCGACCTGCAAGCCCGCGTGGCATTGCCGCTGGCTGACTTGCGCAAGATCAACAAGCAGATGGCTGCCGGCGAAAAGCGCGCCCGTCACGCCAAGCGCGAAATGACGGTCGCCAACTTGCGTCTGGTGATTTCGATTGCGAAGAAATACATCAACCGTGGCCTGCAATTCCTGGACCTGATCCAGGAAGGCAATATCGGCTTGCTGAAAGCGGTCGATAAATTCGAATACCGCCGCGGCTACAAGTTCTCGACCTACGCCACCTGGTGGATCCGCCAGGCGATCACGCGTTCGATCGCCGACATGGCCCGCACCATCCGCGTGCCGGTGCACATGATCGAAACGATCAACAAGATGAACCGCATCTCGCGCCAGATCATGCAGGAAACCGGCAGCGAGCCGGACCTGGCGACGTTGGCTGTCAAGATGGAAATGCCGGAAAACAAGGTGCGCGAGATCATGAAGATCGCCAAAGAGCCTATCTCCATGGAAACGCCGATGGGCGAAGATGGCGATTCGCAACTGGGCGACTTCATCGAAGACAACACCACCCTGGCGCCGCTGGACGCCGCACTGCACGCTTCGATGCGCAACGTGATCAAGGAAGTGCTGGACTCGCTGACCCCGCGCGAAGCGAAAGTGCTGCGCATGCGTTATGGCGTGGAAATGTCGAACGACCACACGCTGGAAGAGGTGGGCAAGCAATTCGACGTGACGCGCGAGCGTATCCGCCAGATCGAAGCGAAAGCCATGAGCAAGCTGCGCCAGCCTTCGCGTTCGGACAAGCTGAAAACTTTCCTGACGCAAAACTAAGCGTTATCCACAATGAGATGAACCAAAAAAGGAAGCTTCGGCTTCCTTTTTTTTGTGCCCGGATGAGTTACCATCCATTGGAAAATATTTTCCATATGCATTACTTTTTGTAATTATTGTAATATCAATCATTGGAGGTAGCATGAAGGTTTGTATCGTGGGCGCTGGCGCGATTGGCGGCTTTATCGGCGCCAGGCTGGCCGCTGCCGGGCAGTGTGACTTGAGCGTGGTGGCGCGCGGTGCGACCTTGGCGGCGCTGCAAACGCATGGCTGGCGTTTGCAGGAAGCGGGGAACTTGTTGCAGGCGCCGGCGCATGCGGTGGCCGATCCGGCCGAACTGGGCGTGCAAGACCTGGTAATCCTGGCCGTGAAGGGGCCGGCGCTGGCCGAGGTTGCCCGGCAAATCCAGCCGCTGCTGGGTCCCGATACCGTACTGTTGCCGGCAATGAATGGCGTGCCATGGTGGTTTGGCCACGGTGTGCCGGCGCTGGGATCGCAACCGCTTTCCAGCGTCGACCCGGACGGTGCGATCGGCGCCGCCTTGCCATTTGAAAACGTGCTCGGCTGTGTAGTGTATATGGCGACCTGGCTGGCGGAGCCTGGCCTGGTGATGCACAAGACGGGTAACAAGCTGGTGATCGGCGAGCCGGGCGGCGCATTATCAAAGCGCGCGCAGAAGGTGCAATCGCTGCTGGTCGGCGCCGGTATCGAGACGCCGCTGTCGGCCAATATCCGCTATGACGCCTGGTACAAGCTATGGGGCAACCTGACCATCAATCCGGTGTCGGCGATCACCGGCGCGACGGCCGACGTCGTGCTCGACGATGCGCTGGTCAGGGAGTTTTGCATCGCGGCGATGCGCGAGGCGGGAACCATCGGCCAGCAGATCGGCTGCGCGATCCCGGAAACGCCTGAGCACCGCAATCTGTTGACGCGCACCCTGGGCTCGTTCAAGACGTCGATGCTGCAAGATACCGAGGCTGGCCGGCCGCTCGAACTCGACAACATCGTCGGTGCGGTGCGTGAAATCGGCCAGCGGCTCGGTATCGCCACGCCGCATATCGATGCGCTGCTGGGTTTGACCCGCTTGTTTGCGCGGGTGCGCGGCTTGTATCCCGCGCAAGCCGCCTGATTCTATGTGAAGTGAACGCGCTGCGCATGCGTTATGGCGTGGATCTCCCGGCGGTTCCTTACAGCAAGCGCGTACGTTCGCCCAGCAAACCCACGCGGTGGTTGCGCTGCAGCTTATACAGCACTACGCCGCTGGCGCCGATGATGAAGGTGATCAGCAGCCAGTCGAGCGGGTTGCTGCGGTGCGGCGCCGGCGCTGCGTTCGACGGTACGGCGAAGGCCTGGAATTTATGGCCGGTGTAGATGGCGCCCACCACCAGGCCGGCGTCGGTGATCTTGTTGGTCAGGTACAGGCCGTCGTCGCGGCGGCGCACCGTCATCACGCCTTCCTTGTAGACAAAAGTCATCGGCTCGTAGCCATTGATGCTGACGCTGCCGACGATGTGGCCAGCCGCATTGACGGCCGTGGCGTAGCTGTCGCCCTGGCCTATCATGGCGCCCAGGTCGATCATGCGCTTGCCGTCATAGGCGAACGCGTGCCAGCGGCGTTTTGCCGTTTCCGAAGTGCCGACGATCAAGCCTGCATCATTGATGGCCGTGGCCGAACTGATGCGCCCGCCAGGCAGGGTGCCGATCTCTTGCATGCCCTCGCCGGGACGGTAGACGAAAGCGCGGCGGTAGCCATCGCCGCGCTGCGCCGTGCCAACTACCACGCCATGGTTGTTGACTCCGCTGGCGTAGCTGCTGTCGCCGCCTAGCGTGCCCAGGTCTTGCAGGCTGTGGTCAGCTTTCGTGACGAAGGCGTGGTAATCGCCGTTGCTGGTATCGGCATAACCGGCCACCCGGCCATCTTGCGTGATGGCTGTGGCATAGCTGTTGTTGCCGCCCAGTGTGCCCAGGTCGCGCATGCCGCTTGCGTTCTCATAGCGGAAGGCGTGCCAGGCGCCGCTGGCTGTCTGTGACGAGCCGACCACCACGCCATGGGAATTGATGGCCTTGGTGAAACCTTCGTCGCCCCCCAAGGTGCCCAGTTCGCGGATCTGTCCGTTTTGGTACAGTACGGCGCGGCGCCGTCCTGCTTCCTCCGTGATGATGCCTGCCACCAGCCCGGCCGGATTCAGGTCGGAAGCGATGCTGCCATTGCCGTCTTTTTCGCCGAAACCATGTTCGGCGTAAATAGTGGCGCTGGCCAGAGGGGCCGCAGATAACAGCAGCAGGAGCAAGGTGGCGGACAGGCGGGAGGCAGGTGGCTTCATGGTAGTTTCCACAGAGAAAAAACTTACTATACTTTTTTGTGGTGCAAAAAAATACACATTTTGTAACTATTTTAAATAATGTTGTTGTTTGGCTTCGGCCCGGATTTTCAGCCTCAGGCCTGGCTGGCGGCGGCCAGCGGCACACGGATCGCCAGTGCCGTGCCCTGACCCGGCTGGCTGTCGATCTGCATCTCGCCACCCATGGCCTGCACCCGTTCGCGTATGCTTTTCAGGCCGAAGGCGCAGCGCTTGCCATGGTCACCGGGCCGCATGCCGACGCCGTTGTCGCTGATGCGCAGCGCGATATGCCCGGCTTCCTGCGCCAGCACCACTTCCACTTCGCTCGCTTGCGCATGGCGCACGATGTTCGACAGCGATTCCTGCAGCACGCGGAAGATGGCCGAGGTCTGGCGCTGGTTCAGGCCCAGGTCGGGCGCCTCGCTATCGACCGCCAGCCGGTAGCGGATGGGCCCGCGCGCCTCCATCTGCCGCAGCAGCCATTCGATGGCAGGCGCCAGGCCTAGTTCCAGGGTGCTCGGGTGCAAGTCATTGATGATGGTGCGCACGGAACGGATGGTGGTGTCGATGGTGTCGAGCACGCGCTGGGCATGGCGGTGCAGGCGCGGATGGGTGGTGGCGGTGCGCGCGTGCAGCAGCGAGACATCGATGCGCAGCGCCATCAGGTTTTGGCCCAGGTCGTCATGAATGTCGAGCGCGATGCGGCGCCGTTCCTCTTCCTTGATGGTTTGCTGGTGGTCGGACAGTTCGCGCAGCTGCGCCAGTGATTGGCGCAGGTTTTCCTCGTTGCGCTTGCTGTCGGTAATGTCGATCGCCATGGCGATGATCATCTGCGGCAAGCCGTCCGCATCGAAGACGGGTTTCTTGTGCGTTTGCACCAGGCGGTTCTCTTGCAACTGGGCATTCCATACCAGTTCTTCAAGGATCACCAGGCGCCGGCTGGCGAACGCTTCCTGGTCGCCCGCCCTGAACCCCGCATTTTGTTCAGCGGGAAAATGCTGCCAGATACGTTCTCCGGCCACCTGCTCAAAGCGCACGCCCCATTGCTGTTCGCAGGCATGGTTCATCATCAGCAGGCCCGAGTCCGCTCCTTTCAGGAACAGCGACAGCGGCATCATCGAGATGATGTCCTGCATGCGTTCTTCACTGAACGCCAGCGCCGTTTCCGTGCGCGCATGCATGGCGACTTCGGCGGACAGGCGGGAATTGGCGTCCTGCAATTGGGCCGTGCGCAGGGCCACGCGGCTTTCCAGCTCCGCATGGGCTTGCTCCAATGCCTGCTCGGCACGCTTGCGTGCACTGATATCATTGGCCAGCATCAGGGACCCCGTCAGCACGCCATGCTGGTCGTACAAGCGTCGCCCGCTGACCATGGCCCAACGTTCCGTCCCATCCGTGTGCAGGTAATGCAGTTCCCCCATGCAGCTTTGCCCGGCTTCACGCCATAGCGGGCACAAACGCCGCCGCGTGGCTTCATCGTGGAAGTTGCTGGCGTTCTGGCCCAGTAATTGCTCCACGGGGATGCCCAGCATATCGCTCATGCGCTCGTTGATGTCGAGGATGATGCCAAGCGGATCGGTGCGCCACATGCCGTCTTGCGCCGTTTCGGCCAGGTCCCGGTAGCGCAGCACGCTGGGGTCGAGCTGCTGGCGGGTGGCGGCATGATGGGCGCGCAGCTTGCGCATCATCCAGATGCTGGCAGTGGCGAGTAATGCCAGCAGCAGGGCCAGGCCCATCTGCTGCCAGGGGTGGAAGCGGTGCCAGGCGATGCCGGCGAGCCAGCTCAGCAAGATCAGAAGCAGGGCGGCGCAAGCCGCACTCAGCGTTTCAATCGACCATTTGCTCATGCGCGTCCCTGGCGTCCTGGTTGGCCTTTGTGCGCAGTTTTTGGGCGCTGGAGGCGGTGGAACGCCTAGTGTAGCGCCAAATTGTTGCCTTATTGAGAATATTTTTTCAATAGAAAACGGATATGAAAAAAGGCTGGCGCCCCTGCGCCAGCCCTGTCATGTTGTCCCGCGTGGTGCCTCAGTTTGTCAGCCGGTGTTGCGCAAGCCGGCCGCCACGCCATTGATCGACAACTGGATGCCGCGGTGCACGCGTTCGTCGATCTTGTTTTCGCTCGACAAGGCGCGGTTGCGCTTGATCAATTCCACCTGCAAGTGGTTCAGCGGGTCGAGATAAGCGAAGCGGTTCTGGATGGAACGGGCCAGCAGCGGATTGCCGGCCAGCCGCTCCGTGTTGCCGGTGATCAGTTCCAGGCACTGCAAGGTATTGCCGTGCTCGTCCGTGATGCGCTTGTAGATGCGTTCGCGCAAATCCTTGTCCGCTACCAGTTCCGCATAGCGCGAGGCGATCGCCAGGTCGGTCTTGGCCAGCACCATATCCATGTTCGACAGCAGGGTGGCGAAGAATGGCCATTCGGCATACATGGCGCGCAGGGTGGCGATTTTTTCATCTTTGCTGCCGCCAGGACTGTTAATCCACGCATCGATGGCGCTGCCGAAACCGAACCAGCCCGGCAGCAGCAAACGGCACTGGCCCCAGGAAAAGCCCCAGGGAATGGCGCGCAAGTCTTCGATGCGCTGGTTGGCCTTGCGCGAGGCGGGCCGCGAACCGAGGTTGAGCTCAGCAATTTCCGCGATCGGCGTGGCGGCAAAGAAATACTCGGTGAAACCCGGCGTTTCATACACCAGGTGGCGGTAGGCGTGGTAAGCCAGGTCTGACAATTCCGCCATGACGGTTTCAAAGCGGTCCAGCTGGCTGGTCGCGGCCGGATTGGCTGCCTGTGGTGCCAGGCTCGCTTCCAGGGTAGCGGCCACCAGCAATTCCAGGTTGCGCCGGCCGATTTCCGCATTGGAAAACTTCGAGGCGATGATTTCGCCCTGCTCCGTCAGCCGGATCTGGCCGTTGACGGTGCCCGGCGGCTGGGCCAGGATCGCTTCATAGCTGGGGCCGCCGCCGCGGCCCACCGTGCCGCCCCGGCCATGGAACAAACGCAGCTTGACGTCGGCTTTTTGGAAATCCGCCACCAGCGCCAGTTCCGCCTTGTATAACTCCCAGTTCGAGGTCAGGAAACCGCCATCCTTGTTGGAATCGGAATAACCGAGCATGACTTCCTGCAGCTGCCCTTGTTTGGCGATCAGTTGTTTGATCAGCGGCAAGGCCATGGCGCGGCCCATGATGCCAGACGCGCGCTGCAGGTCGGGGATGGTTTCAAACAGGGGGATCACCATCAATTCACACGTGCTGTCGCCGTCGCCACCGTTGCTCCAGTCCGTGCGCAGTAAGCCGGTTTCTTTTTGCAGCAGCAACACTTCCAGCAAGTCGGACACGGTTTCCGTGTGCGAAATGATGTAGTTGCGGATCGCCCGCTCGCCGTAGCGCCGGCGGATATCGCCTGCCGCGCGCAGGATCGCCAGTTCCGAATTGGTTTCGTCGCGGTAAGTGATAAACGGCGAATACAGCAAACGCGGCTGTGCCAGTTCATGCAGCAGCAGCGCCTCGCGCTCTTCTTCGGGCAGCGCTGCATAGTCCGCTTCCACGCCGCTCTGGGCGAACAGGTCAGCGAGCACGCGTTCGTGCACGTCCGAGGTTTGCCGCATGTCCAGCGAGGCCAGGTGGAAGCCGAAGATATCGGCCGCCCGCGCCAGAGTGGCCAGGCGCGGGCGCACCAGCGCCTTGCCGTGGTGCGCTTCCAGTGAGTCGATAATGATTTGCAGGTCGGCCGCAAACGCGGGCGCGTCCGGGTAGGGCGCGGCCGGCCCGACTTCCTTGCGCAGGATATTGGTCGCGCCCAGGGCGCGGGCGGTGGCGGCCAGGCGCGCGTACACGCCGATCAGGGCGCGCCGGTACGGTTCGTCGCTGCGGTGCGGCGACGCGTCGGGCGACTGGTCGGCCAGCGCTTGCAATTCGGTGCTGACGCCCGTCATCAGGGTCGATACGGATAGCTCGGCGCCCAGGGTATGGATTTCATCGAGGTAAAAATCGAGGATGGTGGTGGCGTGGCGGGCCAGCGCGTGCTGCATGGTGCCCGCGTTGACGTTCGGGTTGCCGTCGCGGTCGCCGCCTATCCAGCTGCCCATCTGCACGTAGGCGCTCTTTATGGGGGTGATGGTGCCGTCGCCATTTGGATATTCGCTGGCGATGTCATCCTCGATGTCATCGTAGAGGCCAGGCAGTTCGCGTAAAAAGGTGATGCGGTAATACGACAGGGCATTTTCAATTTCATCGGCCACCGTCAGCTTGGAATAGCGCAGCATGCGCGTTTGCCATAAAGTCGCCACGCGTGAACGCAGCAGCTGCAGCTTGGCCTGGCGTTCTTTTGGCGTCAGCGGCAAGTCGCGTTCGGCCAGCAGGCGGGCGATATCGTGCTCGGCGTCGAGGATGCTCTTGCGCTGCACTTCGGTCGGGTGGGCCGTCAGCACGGGCGCGATCAGGGCATCCTTGAAGAAAGTATCGACGGCGGCGCGCGGCACGCCGGCCAAACGCAATTTTTTCAGGGCAAAGCTGACGCTGCCTTTTTGCGCCATGGAGCCGGCCAGCAGATGGGCGCGCCGGCGGCGAATGCGGTGCTGGTCTTCGGCAATATTGGCCAGGTGCGAAAAATAGGAAAAAGCGCGCACCACGGAAATGGTTTGCTCGCGGCTCAGCGCCTTGAGCATGCCATCGAGTTCCAGTGCTGCGCTGGCGTCGGCTTCACGCCGGAAGCGCACGGAAGTCTGGCGTATGGTTTCGACTACCTCGAAGACGGCGTCGCCTTCCTGTTCGCGCAGCACGTCGCCCAGCAGGCGGCCCAGCAGGCGGATATCTTCTTTCAGTGGCGCGTCCTTGTCGGGACTGCTCACGGGAACTATTTCTGGTGCATGTGCGTCGTTGGACATAAATAGGGACCAAAGTTAGTGAAGAAAACTGTGTGTGAAAGCAAGGGAATGGCAACTGCCAGGGCGTTTAGCCATTCGGGGAGGGGGCCGCATGATAAAATTTGTGGCCTGCAGCATGGGTAGCAGCGATACAGCGACGGCAGGCGCGCGGCCATCGGCCAGATAACTGACAATGAGTTGACCATGAGTTGACCATGCATGGGCCCGTGCTGCGCTTTGCGGTACAACAACGACAGCGAAAGAACTTGTTTTGAAAGCATCCGAATTGACCCCGAATATTCCTTCCCGGCTGGTAATCGCCTCACGCGAGAGCCGTCTTGCCATGTGGCAGGCTGAACATGTGCGCGACCGTCTGTCTGCATTATATCCACAGTGTAGCGTCGAAATTCTCGGCATGACCACCCGTGGTGACCAGATCCTGGACCGCGCCCTGTCCAAGGTAGGCGGCAAGGGCTTGTTCGTCAAGGAGCTGGAAGTGGCGATGGCCGATGGCCGCGCCGACCTGGCCGTGCATTGCCTGAAAGATTTGCCGATGGACTTGCCCGAGGGTTATAGCCTGGCGGCGATCCTGGAGCGCGAAGACCCGCGCGATGCTTTTATTTCCAACGATTACGCCAGCCTGGACGAGTTGCCGCATGGCGCCGTGGTCGGCACCAGCAGCCTGCGCCGCCAGGCCCTGATTGCGGCCCGTTATCCGCACCTGACCATTTTGCCCCTGCGCGGCAACCTCGATACGCGTTTGGGCAAGCTGGACCGTGGCGATTATGCCGCCATCATCCTGGCCGCCGCCGGCCTGAACCGCCTGGGCCTGGCTGCCCGCATCCGCAGCGTGCTGTCGCCAGAGCTGAGCTTGCCAGCCGCCGGTCAGGGCACCCTGGCGATTGAAATCATGGGCGAGCGGCATGACGGCGTCGACCTGCAGCGTTTGCTGGCGCCGCTGAACGACGTTGCCACGGCCCAGGTGTCGCTGGCTGAACGCAAGGTGTCGCGCATTTTTGGCGGTAGCTGCCAGATTCCGCTGGCCGCCTACGCCACGATCAACGGCGAGCAGATGCATTTGCGCGCCATGGTCGCCACGCCGGATGGCCAGCGCATGGCCAGTGCCGAGGTGAGCGGCGCCGCCAGCGACCCCGAAGCCTTGGGCGAGCAGGCAGCACAATTGCTGCGCCAGCAAGATGCGGCTGGCATCCTGGCCTCTTGCGCCGTCACGCCAGACAACCACGAAGGACTCGCGCCGCATGCCTGATCGCATGATCGACAGCGTGGTGATTACGCGGCCCGCCGCGCAATCGGGGCCGCTGGCCGCGCAGGTGGCGGCACTGGGTTTGCCCGTGACCTTGCTGCCCTTGCTGGAAATCCATGCGCTCACAGGCCTGGAAGAAAAGGCCCAAATGGCGGCCACCCTGGCATCGCTGTCTGATTATGATCTGGTGACGTTTGTGTCACCGAACGCCATCGATTGCGTGTTTGCGCAATTGCCAGCCTGGCCGGCGGGCTTGCCGATTGCCGTGGTGGGCGAGGGCAGCCGGTTGGCGCTGGCCGCGCATGGTGTCACGGATGCCAATGCCAGCATCACCAGTCCGGCAGACGCGACGCGCAGCGATTCCGAACATTTGCTGCTGGCGCTGGATTTGCCAGCCTTGCGCGGCAAGCGCGTGCTGATCGTGCGTGGCGACGGCGGCCGCGATTTTCTGGCCGATGGCTTGCGTGCAGCGGGTGCTGAGGTGCACTTTATTACCGCTTACCGGCGCGCCGTGCCGGCGTTGACGCCGGCCTTGCAAGCGACCCTGGAACAGCTGTTACAGCATCATCATGACTGGATCATTACCAGTTCGGAAGCGTTGCGCGGTTTGCTGCAACTGCTCGATGTATTGCGCCAACAAGCAGGGAATGATGGTATTGTTGTGAGAATGCAACAGCAGCATCTGATCGTGCCACACGCCCGCATTGCACAAACGGCGGCCGGGCTAGGGTTTGCCCACGTCACCTTGACAGGATCTGGCGACGCAGGTGTGCTCGCCGCGTTACAATCACGACCATGAACGAAATGCCTACTCACTCCGAACCGAATCCAACGCCAGAGAGCGCCGTGAAGACGACGCCGCAGGCAGCCGAGCAAGCTGCTGCTGGTCCGTCCAAGCAGGGTGGTCCCACGCTGGTCGAACAATTGCAAAAGCCCACCAGCATCGCCTTGATTGTCCTGGCCGTGCTGCTGGCTGCACAAAGCTGGTCGTCCAGCAACAAGATCCATAATCTGCGCGAAGAAGTGGCCAAGCGCCTGCAAAAAGGCGATGTCAGCAATGCCGAAACCGGCGTGCTGGCGCGCACCGTGCAAGAGGGCACGAAAGAGTTGCAGATCAAGGTGGGAGCGCTGGAAAACCGCCAGAGCGAAACGCAAAGCCAGCAACTGGCCTTGGAGCAACTGTATAACGACTTGTCGAAGAACCGCGACGAGTGGGCGCTGACCGAGATCGAACAAGTGCTGTCGACCGCCAGCCAGCAGCTGCAACTGGCCGGCAACGTGCCCGGCGCGCTGATCGCGCTGCAAAATGCCGACCGCAGCCTGTCGCGTTCGGACAAGCCACAATTCATTACCATCCGCCGCGCAATTGGCCGCGACATGGAAAAACTCAAGGCCTTGCCTAGCGTCGATTCGACCGGCGTGGCGCTACGCCTGGACGCCGTGATCGCCCAGATCGACGCCTTGCCGATGCTCTCCGACGAAAAGCCGGCCTTGCCGGCCGCGCCGGAAAAAGCGGGCAAGGGCAAAACAGTGAAAAATGCTGCCGGTAAGCTGGTCGGTCCTCCGGCGCCGGAACCGCTGCTGCAATCGGTGCGCGATGGCTGGAATACCTGGAGCGGCGACATGTGGAACGATGTGCGCCAGCTGATCCGCATCCGCCGCGTCGATACGCCGGACGCGCTGATGCTGTCGCCGTCGGAAGCGTATTTCCTGCGTGAAAACGTCAAGCTGCGCCTGCTGAACGCCCGCATGGCCTTGTTGTCGCGCAATGAAACCGCTTTCAGAAGCGACTTGATCGCGGCCCAGGATGCGCTGGCCAAGTATTTCGATACGCGCGCCAAGGCCACGCAAACAGCGCAAGGTTTGCTGCGCCAGGTGCAGGCGAGCAATCTGGCCATCGATATGCCGACCTTGTCCGACAGCCTGACCGCTGTGCGCAACTACAAAGCGAAGTCCTAAGTCATGCGTTTATTTCTCTGGCTACTCGCCCTGATGGCCGCGGCGATCGGTATCGCCGTGACGGCCCGTTTTAATCCCGGCAACGTGGTGCTGTTTTATCCACCGTACCGGGTAGACCTGTCGCTCAATTTCTTTGTGCTGCTGCAAGTATTGCTGTTCGTCTTGCTGTATCTGCTGGTGCGCGCCGTGCGCGCCACCGTGCGCATGCCGGCGCAAGTGGCCGCTTACCGCTACCGCAAGCGTGAGCGCGACAGCAACAAGGGCTTGCGCGAAGCCTTGAAAGCCCTGTTCGAAGGCCGTTTCGGCCATGCTGAAAAAGCCGCGCTGCGGGCTGCCGAACTCGATGAAAACGCTGGCCTGGCTGCGCTGATCGGCGCACGCGCCGCGCACCGCATGCGCCAGTCCGAACGCCGCGACAGCTGGCTGGCTCGCGTCGAAGGCGACAACAGCCTGAAAACAGCACGCTTGATGACGGTGACCGAATTGCTGGTCGACGATCATCAGCCGGAAGCTGCGCTGGCCGCCGTGCGCGAATTGAATGCCAGCGGCACGCGCCATATCCACGCGCTGCAATGGTCGCTGAAGGCTGAGCAGCAAGCGAAGAACTGGCCGGAAGTGCTGCGCCTGGTGCGCTCGCTCGACAAGCACCGCGCCCTGCATCCGGCGCTGTCGTCGCGTTTGCGTGAATTGTCTTATGACCATTTGCTGTCCGACCCCACGCACGACGCCGAGTCGCTGATGCGCGTCTGGTCCACCGTGCCCACCACCGACCGCGTCAAACCGTTCATCGCCTGCCGCGCCGCCACCGCCTTGAATACGCGTGGCTTGCACGATGAAGCGCGCCTGGTCTGCGAAGAATCGCTGGCTGCCGACTGGGATGAGCGCGTGGTGCGCGCCTACCGCGAAGCGGCCGCGCCTGCTGGCTCGGCCGCCTTGCTGCTGCAGATCGAGCATTGCGAACAGTGGCTGAAACAGCGTCCGCTCGATGCAGAACTGGCCCTGACCCTGGGTGCCTTGTGCCTGCGTCAAAAACTGTGGGGCAAGGCCCAGCGCCACCTGGAGCAAGCTTTGTCGGACGCCAACGATCCGCATATGGTGCGCGATGCGCATCTGAAGCTGGCGCAGATGCATGACGCCTTGCAGCAGACCGAACAGGCTGCCACGCATTATCGGCAGTGCGCCTTGGCAACAATTCTCTAAAGAACCAGTCGCCAAATAAAAAAAGAGTTCGCTTTTGACAAGAAAGCGGACTCTTTTTTATGTGCTGCGGCGCACAAGCCGGGCCGAGTTCTCTATAATTACGCCGTTACAATACAATCCGCACAATGAGGAAACCCCATGAGTTTGAATAACGTCTCTTCCGGCCGCGACTTGCCGAACGATTTCAACGTCGTCATTGAAATCCCGATGAACGCCGATCCGATCAAGTATGAAGTCGACAAGGAATCGGGCGCGATCTTCGTTGACCGCTTCATGGGCACCGCCATGCACTATCCGTGCAACTACGGCTATGTACCAAACACCCTGTCCGACGACGGCGACCCGGTCGACGTGCTGGTTATCACCCCATTCCCGCTGATCCCGGGCGTGGTGGTGCGCTGCCGTCCTATCGGCGTGCTGAAAATGACCGATGAGTCGGGCGAAGACGCAAAAGTGCTGGCCGTGCCAGTCGACAAAGTGTTGTCGATCTACAGCCACTGGCAAAAGCCGGAAGATCTGAATGAACTGCGCTTGCGCCAGATCCAGCACTTCTTCGAGCACTACAAAGACCTGGAAAAAGGTAAATGGGTCAAGATCGACGGCTGGTATGGTCCGGAAGAAGCGAAAGCGGAAATCCTGAACGGCGTTGCTTCCTACAAGAAAGATGCTGAAAAGTCGGCATCCTAAGTAGCAAGCGCCCAATAAAAAGCGCCCCCAGCCGTCATGGCTGGGGGCGCTTTTTTATGTCTGGGCGTCAATCAATGCGCTGAAATGATACCCATATTCAGCAAGGCGATCACGACGAAACCCAGCACCACGCGGTAGGCCACGAAAGGCCAGTAGCCGCGGCTGCTGACGATGCGCAGGAATACCATGATCACGCCGTAGCCGACAAAGAAGGCGATGACGGTGGCCAGCGCGGTTGGGCCGGCCGCCACAGGGCCAGCCACGCCCCAGCTCTTGTAGAGCTGGTAAAAGCCGGAAGCGACCACTGCCGGGATGGCCAGCAGGAAGGAATAACGGGCCGCCGCTTCGCGCGTGTAACCCATCATCAGGCCTGCCGTGATGGTGCCGCCCGAACGCGATACACCAGGGATCAGCGCCATCGCCTGGGCGAAGCCAAAGATGATGCCATCGCGCCAGCGCATGCGCGACAACGGCAGCGCATGTTTGCCATAGCGGTCAGCCGCGCCCAGGATCAGGCCGAAGACGATCAGCATGGTGGCCGTCAGGTACAGATTGCGCAGATAGGTTTCGATGGCGTGCTGGAAGACCAGGCCCAGGATGGCGATCGGCAAGGAGCCGATAATTACCAGCCAGCCCAGACGGGCATCGGGATTAGCCTTGGCAGCGGCGCTGGCGCCCGTGCCGGGCAGGGCGGCAAACCAGGCCAGGGCGATGCGCAAAATATCCTTACGAAAATAAATCAGCACGGCCAGTTCGGTGCCGATCTGCGTGATGGCGGTGAAGGCCGCGCCAGGGTCGGTGCCGGATGGCAAGAAAGGGCCTAGGATGCGCAAGTGCGCGCTGGAAGAGACGGGAAGGAATTCGGTAATCCCTTGCAGCAGTCCCAGCAGGGCGGCTTCCCACCAGCTGATCACGCCCGTCATGCCAGGCTCCCGTGACGCGCCGCACGGCCGCCGGTTAAATTAAGTACTTGCAATTACACCACCAAAGAAAAAGTTGAGCGAAGAGTGAGTCTGTGTTTTCGAAAGACATGCGAAAGACATATCTTTTTTCAGCTTAACACAGCCGCCCTTCTTATCAAACCGGCAGTGTTATTGTGCGCTGCCGCGAAACGGGCTGTGCTCGTTCAATTCATCGAGATAAGCGTCGATGCCACCGCGTTCGCGCTCGAGGAAACGCTGCACTGCATCGGCGAAGGCGGGGTGGGCCAGCCAGTGGGCCGACCAGGTTTTTTGCGGCAAGAAGCCGCGCGCCATCTTGTGTTCGCCCTGGGCGCCGCCTTCGAAGGTGGCGATGCCTTCCGCGATGCAAAATTCCAGCGGCTGGTAATAGGCCGTTTCGAAATGCAGGCAAGGCACATGTTCCAGCGCACCCCAGTAGCGGCCATATAAAGTGTCGCTGGTGTGTATCACCAGCGAGGCGGCAATCGCGCGGCCCTCGCGTTCTGCGATCACCAGCAAGATGTTTTCCGGCATGCTGGCGCCGATGCGCTGGAAGAAATCCAGGCTCAGATAGGGAGAGGAGCGGTGCTCGGCATAGGTATTGCTGTAGCAGCGGTGGAACAGCTTCCAGTCCGCCAGTGTGGCGTCCAGACCGCGCACCCGGCGCAGCGTGACGCCAGCCTCGGCCACCTTGCGCCGTTCGGCGCGGATATTCTTGCGTTTCTTGTGTTCCAGGGTAGACAGGAATTGCTCGAAATTGGCGTAGCCCTTGTTTAGCCAGTGAAACTGCACGCCGCTGCGCAGCAGAAAGCCAGCCTCTGCCAGTTGTTCTGCTTCCTGTTCCGGTGGAAACAGGATATGGCTGGACGATACTTCCGCCGCCTGCTGCTGTGCCTGCAAAAAAGCCAGCAAAGCCACGCGCGCTTCACCATCGCGCGCCAGCAAACGGTTGCCGCTGACGGGCGTAAACGGTATCGCCGATAACAGTTTCGGATAATATTCCAGGCCATGTTGCTGGTAAGCATCTGCCCAGGCCCAATCGAACACATATTCGCCGTAGGAATGCATTTTCAGGTACAGGGGCAGGGCGGCGGCCAAGGTGTCGCCTTGCCACAGCACCAGATAATTCGGCTGCCAGCCAGTGTCTGCACTGGCGCAGCCTGATTCGTGCAGCGCGTGTAAAAACGCATACGACAGGAAAGGATTGGGTTCGGACTGCCGTGCCAGCAGTTCGGACCAGGCCGCTTCCCCAATTTCAGCCAGAGAAGAGACGATACCCGTGCGATAATTCATTTTTGTGCTTGCATTCATCACTTTTCGGGTCGCCGGCGTCGGCCTGCGCACCCCGGGGCTAAACTTGGCCCCGTCTTTGTTAAATAGAACGAAATATCCATCATCATGACAGTCAAAGTCGCAATTGCTCAAATGAATAGTACGGTCGGCGATCTGGCCGGCAACCGCGCCAAGATCTTCGACCTTTCCCGCCGCGCCCATGCAGCTGGCGCCGATATCGTGCTGACGCCGGAACTGTCGCTGGTCGGCTATCCGCCCGAGGATTTATTGCTGCGCAATGCATTCTACGCAAAAACGCGTCAGACGTTTGCCGAGCTCGCTGCCGACCTGGCCCAGTTCAAGGATTTGCACGTGGTGGTGGGCTTGCCGCTGCAAGATGAAAATGGCGTGCGCCATAACGCCGCCTCCGTGCTGCTCAATGGCGAAGTGCTGGGCACTTACCGCAAGCACGATTTGCCGAATACCACCGTGTTCGATGAAAAGCGTTATTTCACCTCGTCCGACCAGGCCTTCGTGTTTGCCGTCAAGGGCGTGCGTTTTGGCATCAATATCTGCGAAGACACCTGGTTTGGACACGCGCCCATGCGCGCCCGCGCGGCTGGTGCGCAAGTGCTGCTGGTGCCGAATGGTTCGCCGTATCATATGAACAAGCAGCATCTGCGCTATGAAACCATGCGCCAGAATGTCAGCGCGCAAGGTATGGCGCTGGTGTATGCCAACCTGGTTGGTGGCCAGGATGAACTGATTTTCGATGGCGATTCCTTCGTCATGGATGCGGCCGGCACGATTTGCGCGCAGCTGCGCCATTTCGAGGAAGACTTGCAGGTCGTCGAATTCGATGGCGCCACGCCCGTGCCGCAAGCGCTGGCCGCGCCATTGCCGCTGGAAGCCCAGGTTTACCAGGCGCTGGTGCTGGGCGTGCGCGACTATATAGGCAAGAATGGCTTCCCGGGCGTGTTGATCGGCATGTCGGGCGGCGTCGATTCCGCCTTGACCCTGGCGATTGCCGTCGATGCGCTGGGTGCCGACAAGGTGCGCGCCGTGATGATGCCTTCGCAATTTACAGCCGATATTTCGTGGATCGATTCGCGCGACATGGTAAAACGGCTCAATGTGCGCTACGATGAAATTCCAATCAAGCAAACTTTTGATGCCTTCCGTGCCACCCTGGCGACCGAGTTCGCGGGCCTGGCAGAAGATGCGACGGAAGAAAATATCCAGGCACGCATACGCGGCACCTTGCTGATGGCCTTGTCGAACAAGCATGGCAGTATCGTGCTGACGACCGGCAACAAGAGCGAGATGGCGGTTGGTTATTGCACCCTGTATGGCGACATGGCGGGCGGCTTTGCAGTGATCAAGGATATCGCCAAGACGCTGGTGTACCGCCTGTGTGCATACCGCAACAGCGTATCGGACGTGATACCGGAGCGTATCCTGACGCGCGGGCCTTCGGCTGAATTGCGCGCCGACCAGCTGGACCAGGATTCCTTGCCGCCGTACGAGATACTGGACGGCATCATGCAACTGTACATGGAAGAAAACCGGCCCATCGCCGAAATCATCGAAGCTGGCTTCCCGGCAGCCGATGTCGCGAAAATCACGCGTTTGATCAAGATTAACGAATACAAGCGGCGCCAGTCGCCGGTGGGCATCCGCGTCACGCACCGTGGTTTTGGCCGCGACTGGCGTTACCCGATTACGTCACGGTTTTACGAATAATCACTAACTATCTGTCAAACAAGCAATCAATTTTAAGGAGTAGCCATGAAACAGATTACCGCCATCATCAAACCATTCAAGCTCGACGAAGTACGCGAGGCCCTGGCCGATGTGAACGTGACGGGCCTGACCGTGACGGAAGTGAAGGGTTTTGGCCGCCAGAAAGGCCACACCGAGCTGTACCGTGGCGCCGAGTACGTGGTCGACTTCCTGCCGAAAGTCAAAGTGGAAGTGGTGGTTGACGATGGCGTGTCGGAACAGGTGGTGGACGCCATCATCAAGGCGGCCCGCACGGGCAAGATTGGCGATGGCAAGATTTTCGTGCGCAATGTGGAGCAGGTGATCCGTATCCGCACGGGTGAAACAGGCCCAGACGCAGTTTAGCACCGGCCATAAGCTACTACGCGTCGCGCTTTGCGGCCTGCGATGCTCACCGTGCTCAAGCACGGTTGCGCTTCTTAGCCACAAGGGGGCGCCGAGCCTCACTGCCGCTCGCGACGCTTCTGGCAGGCACTATCAGAAGCAGAAGGCTGCGCTCAGCGCAGCCGCATGTCAAACTTCCAGCTGACCAGGCGCATGATGGTGATGCCGCCTGCGCTGGTCCACAAGGCGGTATCGTGGGCCACGCCGAAATGCTTTTGCAGCAGATAGGCCCAGCAGCCGATGAAGGCGCAGATCGCGTACGGTTTGCCGTCCCGAAACACCATCGGCACTTCGTTGCACACGATGTCGCGCATCACCCCACCGAAAATCCCTGTAATCACCCCCATCATCGAGGCAATAAAGATCGGCATGCCGGCGCGTATCGCTTCGGCCACGCCGGCAATCGCAAACATGCCCAGGCCAATCGCGTCGGCAATCACGATCAGCCGTTCCGAGACGATCTGGCGCAAGTGCTGGATCAGCGGCGCGGCCGTCAGGGCCAGTACGAAGATGAGAATGGCATATTCCTGGTGCGCGACCCAGAACAGGGGGCGCTTGTCGAGCAGGATGTCGCGCAGCGTACCGCCGCCGAATGCCGTAATGAAAGCCACCACGAATACGCCCACCAAGTCCATGCGTTTGCGCCGCGCCTCGATAAAACCGGAAAAGGCGCCCACCAGGATAGCGATGATCTCGATCAGCTTGATCAGCGAACCAGGCGGTAATTGGGGTGGCATCATGGGAGTGGCGTTTGAGCAAGAGTTTGAGCAATAAATAATAGCCACAGGTTAACATGACACGGCCCCGAATAGTGACAAACGGGGCCGCGGCGGTGTGACAAATTTCTATGACAAATTCCTGTAGGAACGCTTGCCTGGTATTTAACGCACCGGCTGCAGGGCAGACGCGAGCAAGACCACCAGTGCGCCATCGCCCCCTTCGGAGCGGCGTGCCTGGCAAAAGGCGATCACTTCCGGCTTTTGCACCAGCCAGCTATGCACCATCGATTTCAATACCGGTTCCTGGCCTTTCGAGCCGAAACCCTTGCCGTGGATCACGCGCACGCAGCGCAGCTTGCGCCGCGTGGCTGCCGCCAGAAAAGCGCCGATGCCGTCACGCGCTTCATCGCGGCGCAAGCCATGCAGGTCGATTTCATCCTGGATGGGCCAATGGCCCTTGCGCATCTTTTTCACCACGTCAGGGCCAACGCCGGGCGCCGCATAATTGAGCGCGGGATCGTTTTCCAGGTAATGGTCGACTTCGAACAGGTCCGACAGCGATTCGCGCAGCACCGCTGCATCATCTTCTGCCTGGGTCAGCTTGCGCGCCGGTTGCTGCTGTGCAATGGCGCCCGCCTTGGGCAGGCTGGGCACGTAGCGGTCAGATTCCGGCAAGCGCTTGACGCCGCCGATGCTGGCCTTGAACAGATTGCTTTCCACGGCCTGAACCTGCACTCGCTTGGTCCGCTCGGCTTCAGCCACCGCGCGCGCTTCGGCCTGTTCCTTGAGCTGCTTGCTCACGGCTTTCAGGTCGGCAAAGTCTTTCATCGACGCCATGCGGTCATTACTCCTGGCCTTCCAGGTAGCGCTGGGCGTCCAGTGCTGCCATGCAACCCGTACCGGCGCTGGTGATGGCCTGGCGGTAGATATGGTCTTGCACGTCGCCGGCAGCAAATACGCCCGGTACGCTGGTGGCGGTAGCCATGCCTTCCAGGCCGGTTTTGGTTTTGATGTAGCCGTTGTGCATGTCCAGCTGGCCTTCAAAGATGCCTGTGTTTGGCTTGTGGCCGATGGCGATGAACACGCCGTGCACGTTCAAGGCTTCAACGCTGCCGTCGATGGTGGACTTGATGTTCAAGCCCGTCACGCCGCCTTCGTTGCCTGTCACTTCGTCCAGGGTGTGGTTGTATTTCAATACGATCTTGCCTTCGGCAACCTTGGCGTTCAGGCGGTCGATCAGGATGGCTTCGGCGCGGAACTTGTCGCGGCGGTGGATCAGCGTGACTTTATTGGCGATGTTCGACAGGTACAGCGCTTCTTCGACGGCCGTATTGCCGCCGCCGACCACGGCTACTTCCTGGTTGCGGTAGAAGAAACCATCGCAAGTGGCGCAGGCAGACACGCCCTTGCCCATGAACTCGGCTTCCGATGGCAGGCCCAGGTATTGCGCAGAGGCGCCGGTGGCGATAATCAGCGTGTCGCAAGTGTATTCATGGCTGTCGCCTTTCAGGCGGATCGGCTTTTCATTCAGGAATGTCGTGTGGATGTGGTCGAACACGATTTCGGTATTGAAGCGTTCCGCGTGCTGCAGCAAGCGCTGCATCAGTTCCGGGCCTTGCACGCCCATCGGGTCGCCTGGCCAGTTTTCCACGTCGGTGGTGGTCATCAGCTGGCCGCCTTGTTCCACGCCGGTCACCAGCATCGGGTTCAGGTTGGCGCGGGCTGCATACACGGCAGCGCTGTAGCCGGCAGGGCCGGAGCCAAGGATCAATACGCGGGCGTGTTTGGTCGTCGTCATAATGAGGCTTCTTAATAAGTGAGATGTATCTGAGTTGGGGGCATACGCGCCAAGAACAAGATGAGTATTGCGCTTGCGCAAGCTATGCATGGATCAGAGATTATAGACCAAGCCGCCACTAGCGACGAATCGTGGGGCCTTCCTTGTCATATATGGCTTAGAATACTTCCTTATTATGGGAAATTCCCTTTCAGAAACATTTATCACCTTGCAGCGCTTCCCAGAATGACTAAACCAGCCCAGGCCACCCAGAATAGCTACACCCGTAAACCGGTCGAACGCCGGCCCTTGCCGAACCGGCTGGTGCGGCTGTTGTCCGAGGCGCGCTGGTTCGCCCTGGCCGCCTTTGCCCTCTACTTCGTGCTGATACTGGCCAGCTTCAACAAGCTCGACCCTGGCTGGTCGCACGCCACCTCGGCGGGCAAGGTAGCCAACCTGGGCGGCCGCCTGGGCGCGAACCTGTCTGACCTGCTGCTATATATCTTCGGTTTTTCCGCCTGGTGGTGGTGCGTCTGGCTGCTGCGCACGGTCTGGCATGGCTATCGCCGCCTGAGCACGCGCTTCTTGCTGGAACAGGACGATGAGCCCGAGCGCGAGCATCATGTCGAGATGCTGATACGCATCGTCGGCTTTACCATCATGCTGATCGGCAGCATGGGTCTGGAATGGCTGCGCATGGCGAAAAACCTGCATATACAACTGCCGCGCCAGCAGGGCGGGGTGCTGGGCCAATTGATCGGCCATGCCTCGTATGAAGGTTTTGGCTTTACGGGCGCGACCTTGCTGCTGTTGCTGCTGTTCGCCCTGGGTTTCAGCCTGTTCTTTCACGTTTCCTGGTTGCAAGTGGCCGAACGCATCGGCGGCGCCATCGAAGATGGCATCAACTGGTTCATACTGCGCTACCAGGACCGCGAAGACCGCCGCCATGGCGAAGTGGCGGCCGTGCGCCGTGACGAGGCGGTGGTGATCGAACGGGCCAAGCACGTGGAAAAACACGTGGCTGCGCCACCGGTCAAGATCGAACCGCAAGTGGTGACCGTGGTCAAATCGGAGCGGGTGGAAAAAGAACGCCAGGCGACCCTGTTTGAAAACCTGGGCGATGGCAAGCTGCCGCCTTTGTCCTTGCTCGATGAAGCGCCGCCGGTAGTGGAAACCGTGTCCGTAGAAACGCTGGAATTTACCAGCCGCCTGATTGAAAAGAAATTGTCTGACTTTGGCGTGGATGCCAAGGTAGTGGCAGCTTACCCCGGCCCGGTGGTCACGCGCTATGAAATCGAACCGGCCACGGGCGTCAAGGGCAGCCAGATCGTGGGCCTGGCGCGCGACCTGGCCCGTTCCTTGTCGCTGACCTCTATCCGCGTGGTGGAAACCATACCAGGCAAGAATTACATGGCGCTGGAATTGCCAAACGCCAAGCGCCAGATCGTGCGCCTGACGGAAATCCTCGGCTCCAAGGTCTATAACGATGGCGTATCGAGCCTGACGATTGCCTTGGGCAAGGATATTGCCGGCAAGCCAGTGGTGGCCGACCTGGCCAAGATGCCGCACTTGCTGGTGGCTGGTACGACCGGTTCCGGTAAGTCGGTGGGTATCAACGCCACCATTTTGTCGCTGCTATATAAATCTGACCCGAACGATGTGCGCTTGATACTGATCGATCCGAAGATGCTGGAGATGTCGGTCTATGAAGGCATTCCGCACTTGCTGGCGCCGGTGGTGACCGATATGCGCCAGGCCGGCCACGCGCTGAACTGGGCCGTAAACGAGATGGAAAAGCGCTACAAGCTGATGAGTAAGCTGGGCGTGCGTAACCTGGCCGGCTATAACGCAAAAATCGCCGAGGCGGCCAAGCGTGAAGAGCATATCCCGAACCCGTTCAGCCTGACGCCGGATTCGCCGGAACCGCTGGAAAAACTGCCGACCATCGTCATCATTATCGACGAATTGGCCGACCTGATGATGGTGGTCGGTAAAAAAGTTGAAGAATTGATCGCGCGTATCGCCCAAAAGGCCCGCGCCGCCGGTTTGCACTTGATTCTGGCCACGCAGCGCCCATCTGTAGACGTGATTACGGGCTTGATCAAGGCGAACATTCCTACGCGTATCGCGTTCCAGGTCTCGTCGAAGATCGATTCGCGCACGATTCTGGATCAGATGGGTGCGGAAACCCTGCTGGGCATGGGCGATATGCTGTACATGCCGCCAGGAACCGGCTTGCCGATGCGTGTGCATGGCGCCTTTGTATCCGACGATGAAGTGCATCGCGTAGTCAGCCATTTGAAGTTGCAGGGCGAACCGAATTACATCGAGGGCATCCTCGAAGGCGGCACCCTGGAAGGCGAGGGTGGTGAAGGCGGCGGCGTGCCGGGCGAGGGCGGCGGCGAGGCCGATGCCCTGTACGACCAGGCGGTGGCGGTAGTGCTGAAAAACCGCCGCGCCTCGATTTCGCTGGTGCAGCGTCATTTGCGCATCGGCTACAACCGCGCCGCCCGTCTGCTGGAGCAGATGGAGCAGAGTGGTGTCGTATCGACCATGCAGTCGAATGGTAACCGGGAAATCCTGGTGCCAGCGGCCAGTGCAGAATAAGTGTCAACAAGAAGGATAAGAAGAATGAAGAATACGACTTTTGCAGCAAAAATCATCATCGGCGCGGCCAGCCTGCTGTTCGCGGCCAGTGCTTCGGCCAGTGCGCTTGAACAATTCAAGGCCTTTGCCGCCGGCACCAAGTCGGCCAAGGGCGAGTTCACCCAGCACCAGGTCAAGAAAGCCGACGCGAAGACGAAGGTATCTACACCAGCCAGCGGCACGTTTGAATTCGCCCGTCCAGGCAAGTTCATCTGGATGTACACCAAACCGTACGAACAGTTGCTGCAAGCCGATGGCACGCAGCTGTATATCTACGACAAGGATTTGAGCCAGGTGACGATCAAGAAACTGGGCGACGCGCTCGGTTCTTCGCCGGCCGCCATCTTGTTTGGCAGCAATGACCTGGAAAAAAATTTCACCCTGGCCGAAGCAGGCACGCGCGATGGCCTGGAGTGGTTGAAGGCGACGCCGAAAACCAAGGACACGACCTTTGATGAAATCAGCATCGGCTTGCGCAATGGCATGCCCGAAGCGATGGAGTTGCGCGATTCGTTTGGCCAGACCTCGGTATTGGCGTTCAAGAATTTCCAGAAAAATCCGAACTTGCCCGCCGATCATTTCAAATTCGTCGTGCCCAAGGGTGCTGATGTGATCAATAACTGATCCTTTCACACCTGTTTTTTACCGGCCTCGCACTGTGCGGGGCCTTTGTTTTCTTACCCGGTAACTATGATGGCGGATCTCTTTTCCACCGAACCACGCCAGCCTCTGGCCGAAGCCTTGCGGCCGAAAACCCTGACCGAAGTCATCGGCCAGACGCATTTGCTGGGCGCAGGCAAGCCGCTGCGCCTGGCGTTCGAGGCGGGCAAGGCCCATTCCATGATCCTGTGGGGTCCGCCCGGCGTGGGCAAGACCACTCTGGCGCGATTGATGGCGAATGCCTTCGATAGCGAATTCATTGCCCTGTCGGCCGTGTTTGCCGGCGTGAAAGATATCCGCGCGGCCATGGACCAGGCCCGCCATAGCCTGGATCAGTTCGGCAAGCACACTTTGTTGTTTGTCGATGAAATCCACCGCTTCAACAAGTCGCAGCAAGACGCCTTGCTGCCCTTCGTGGAATCGGGCCTGGTGACGTTTATCGGCGCCACCACGGAAAACCCCAGCTTTGAAGTGAATTCGGCTTTGCTGTCGCGCGCGCAAGTATATGTGCTCAAGTCGCTCAACGAAGAGGAGATGAAACAGTTGCTGGCCAAGGCGCAAAGCACGGCCTTGCAGCATCTGCACTTTGACGAGGCGGCTGCAGACACCCTGATCGGTTATGCAGATGGCGATGCACGGCGTTTCCTGAACTTGCTGGAACAAGCAGACACGGCTGCCAGCTCGACCGGCACGACCCAGATCGATGCGGCCTTCGTCGACAATGCGCTGACCCTGAACTCGCGCCGCTTCGACAAGGGCGGCGACAATTTCTATGATCAGATCTCGGCCCTGCATAAATCCGTGCGCGGCTCGAACCCGGACGCGGCCCTGTACTGGTTTTGCCGTATGATCGATGGCGGCGCCGATCCTCGCTACTTGTCGCGCCGCATCGTGCGCATGGCCTGGGAAGATATCGGCCTGGCCGACCCGCGCGCCCTGACTATGGCCAATGACGCGGCCGAAACCTATGAACGCCTGGGTTCTCCGGAAGGCGAGCTGGCCTTGGGCCAAGCCGTGATCTACCTGGCGATCGCGGCGAAAAGCAATGCCGGCTACAACGCTTTTAATACGGCCATGGCGTTCGTCAAGAAAGACAAGTCCAAGGAAGTGCCGGTGCACCTGCGCAATGCTCCGACCAAGCTGATGAAGGAGCTTGGTTACGGCCATGCCTACCGCTACGCGCATGACGAGCCTGACGCGTATGCGGCAGGTGAAACTTACTTCCCGGACGGCATGCCGGAACCAGGCTGGTACCAGCCCGTGCCTAGGGGGCTGGAAAGCAAGATCGCCGACAAGCTGGCCTGGTTGCGCGAGCTGGACCGGAAAGCCGGGAAAGGCTGAGGCTACAAGCCCAGCAAGCTAAAACCATCATCTTGCGGTGCGTAACCCACTAGCTGGCGCGTGGCCGCGATCGACAGCCGTTTGTAGCGGTTGTCCGATACGCCATGCACGACGTGGTAGCCGGGCGCTACATCGGCTGCCACGCAACGAGCCAGCAAGTGCACCACGTCGCGTTCGCTGATAAAAGCGGCAATATCGCGCGCGCTGTGCTGTTGACCTTGCTCAAAGCGGGCCACGTTGGCGATGCGTACGGCTATCGTCGTCATGCCATACTGGTGCGCAAACGCCGATGCCACGCCTTCGCCAAACGCCTTGCTGGCGCCATACATATTGGCCGGACGCGCCGGCATGTTTTCATGGATCTGCACATCCAGCGGATAACCTTCGATCGCTTGCGCGCTGCTGGCAAACACCACCCGTTTCACGCCTTGCGCCTGCGCCGCGTGGAAAATATTGTGCGTGCCAATAATATTGGGCTGCAGCAGCTGCGTGTCGAAATCGGCGCTGGCGTGGGGAATGCCGGCCAGGTGCAGCACCACGTCGATGTCTGCGCAGGCGGCCAGGCAGGCTGCATGGTCGCTGACATCGAGCCGTATCGATGGGCAAGGCGCTTGCGCCAGCTGGTCCGTATGCAAGTCGGCCAGGCGCAAGGAGAATTCTTCGTGCCGGCTGTTCCAGAAAGCGCTGCCAATGATGCCGGCGGCGCCTGTGACGAGGACGCGCAATGGTGCTTGGCGCAGTGAGTCTTGAATCATGTATTCCTTTGTGTGGTGGCAGTGTGGTGAGAGCGAGGCAGACAGCCATAGCTTAAGTGTTTGCCGTCAATAATGACAGATACGGCAATTGTCATGGGTACGGTTCTGTGCGTCGCCATGGCTATTCTCCTTCCAGTGGCCCATTTTTACCGTTCGATCCCATTTTTTTGCTGCTGGTCGCAATCCGGTGGTGTTGTGCCTGTGCGCTGGCTAAAGTACCACCATACCAGCAGCACTTAATGACGCAAAACAACACCAACTAAACGGAGCCACATCATGAACGCACTGAAAAATATCGAAATCGCCTTCGTCGCCGCCGCTGTGATCGCCATCGGCGCCAGCTATGTCACTGCCCATGCTAATACTTTGGAAGTGAGTGCAACGTCGGCGGTGATCGCCAAGGCCGACAATGCTCAAATGCCAGTCGTGACTGTCAGCGCCCGCCGTCTGAGCGCCGCTGAAAAAGCTGCCTTGATCTGATAGTTTGTACAGCAAGACCCGCTGGAGTGCCACTACGCCGCGACCATGACGATGGTTGGCCAGGCGCAAAACTCCTAAAACATGTGGTCGTGTCTTGGTACAATGGTGTTTTCGATACACCGGCACCGACACCCACCCATGATAGATATTCAACTTCTCCGTAAAGACATCGCCACCGTTGCCGCCCGTCTGGCGACGCGTAAATTCCAGCTCGATGTAGACGGTTTCAACGCCCTCGAAGCAGAACGCAAGGCGATCCAGACCCGCACCGAAGAACTGCAGGGCAAGCGCAATGCGCTGTCCAAGCAAATTGGCATGTTGAAAGGCAAGGGCGAAGATACTTCGGCCGTAATGGCGCAAGTGGCCGGCCTGGGTGATGAGCTGAAAGCCGATGAAGCGGCATTGACCGTGGTGCAAGCCAAGCTGAGCGATTTCATCATGGCCGTACCGAACCTGCCGCACGAATCGGCGCCAGTGGGCACGGATGAGTCTGGCAACGTGGAAGTGCGCAAGGTCGGCACGCCACGCAGCTTCGATTTCGAAGTCAAGGATCACGTCGACGTGGGCGCCCCGCTGGGCCTCGATTTCGAAGTGGCCACCAAACTGACCGGTTCGCGCTTCTCCGTCATGAAAGGCGGCATTGCCCGCCTGCATCGCGCGCTGGCGCAATTCATGCTCAACACGCACACCGACGAGCACGGCTACACCGAATGCTACACGCCGTACATGGTCAACGCCGATTCACTGCGCGGCACGGGCCAGCTGCCGAAATTTGAAGCCGATCTGTTCTCGGTGAAAAAAGGCGGCGCGGAAGGCGAGGGCGAAACCTTCTACCTGATCCCGACGTCGGAAGTGACGCTGACCAACATCGCCCGCGAAGAAATCCTGGCGCTGGACCAGCTGCCACTGAAAATGACTGCCCATACGCCATGCTTCCGCTCGGAAGCGGGCAGCTACGGCCGTGATACGCGCGGCATGATCCGCCAGCATCAATTCGACAAGGTCGAGATGGTGCAAGTGGTGCATCCGGACACGTCGTATGCGGTGCTGGAAGAAATGGTCGGCCATGCCGAAGTCATTCTGCAGCGTCTGGGCCTGCCATACCGCGTGATGTCCTTGTGCACGGGCGACATGGGCTTTACGGCTGCCAAGACCTTCGACCTGGAAGTGTGGCTGCCAGCGCAAAACACTTACCGCGAAATTTCCTCGCTGTCGAACTGCGAAGCCTTCCAGGCCCGCCGCATGCAAGCACGCTTCCGCAACGCCGCCGGCAAGCCGGAACTGGCCCACACCCTGAACGGCTCCGGCCTGGCAGTCGGCCGCACCCTGGTAGCGATCCTGGAAAACTACCAGCAAGCCGACGGCAGCGTAGAGATCCCGCCAGTGCTGCGCCCGTACATGGGTGGTTTGACGCATCTGAAAGCAGTATAAGAGGATATAAAATAGTCCTTTTCTTTTCTGTGCAGGCTGCTATAATCTTGCCTTCTCGCAGCGATGTGAGAAAAGACCGCAGCAATTGGAGAGGTGGCAGAGTGGTCGAATGTACTTGACTCGAAATCAAGCGTACGTTAAATCGTACCGTGGGTTCGAATCCCACCCTCTCCGCCAGAACAAATAAGAGAAGCTCCCGCAAGGGAGCTTTTTTTATTTGTGCCGGCGAAGAGGAGCCCGCCCCCTGCGGGGCGTGCGGTGCGCCAAGGCGGCCGAGTTCGAAGCCCTGCGCATACTTGCGCAGGGCTCTCCGAATCGCCCATTCATGTTTTGAACTTCAGTAGCGTACCAGCTAACAAACCCCTACCCAAAGCAACATCCCCCATGCTAGAATAGCGCCTCGTTCAAACGGCACCGTCCATTTAAACGAAGACCGCAGCACGTAGTAAAGGAGAGGTGGCAGAGTGGTCGAATGTACTTGACTCGAAATCAAGCGTACGTTAAATCGTACCGTGGGTTCGAATCCCACCCTCTCCGCCAAAATAAGTAAAAAAGCTCCCTGACGGGAGCTTTTTTCATTTGCAAGGAAACTTATCAGCTAGCGCCTCAACCCAGCTAGAAAAACCGCCCAAAGCGCGCAGCGCAAGGCGTTTTTTCCTCTATTCAAGCTTTAAAAGCCAACCCACCCTCAGCCTCAGTGCACCAGCTTCGCCACCGCAAACGCCACGCCTGACAAGGCAATCATCGTCCCCACACACGACAAAATCACAGCTGACTTCGCTTCAGCGACATCGGACTTGCTTGCATAGTTGGAGCGCACTACCGCGATATCGAGCTTAAGGCTGGCGATATCCACTTTCATGCCAGCGATATCTTTTTCCAGTGTGCCGGTTTGTTCGTTCATGACTGAACCCTCCTCGCTATTCACTGCATGCTCCTCGCTTTTCTGCAGGCTGTCAAACAATGTCCCGAGGGTATCGTGCATGGCGCGGCTGTTCACCGCCAGGCGCTCCGCCAGTGCCAAGACACGCTGCAGATCGACTTTCGTGGGCGCATGTTGCTGTTGTGTGGCTGCCCGTAATTCAGCCAGGATCTGCTCACCAAAATTTGGTGTTGCTTGATCGAGCTTGTGCATGCTGTTCATGATGTTTCCTTTCAGGCTGCAAAGGCGCGTTATATCTGCATATGTCACGCTAGTCCTCGCCCCAGCCGCAGCCTTGATCCCGCTAAGCACTATGGTAATCTGATCGAGTTTTATCTCCCCCCCCCCAACTTCCCGACTATAAGCCTGCAATGAGCCGATACTGGAGTGCCGTGGTAAGCGAACTTACCCCCTATGTGCCAGGCGAGCAGCCGAAACTGCCCGGCCTGGTGAAGCTCAATACCAATGAAAATCCCTACGGCCCAGCGCCGCAGGTGCTGGCCGCGCTGCGCGAGGCGGCGGCGGATACCTTGCGGTTGTATCCCGATCCGTCCGCTAGCGAACTGAAGCAAACACTGGCTGAGTATCACGGTGTCAGCACTAAGGAAGTGTTTGTCGGCAACGGTTCCGATGAAGTGCTGGCGCTGGTGTTCATGGCCTTGCTCAAGCACGATGCACCGCTGCTGCTCCCCGATATCAGCTACAGCTTTTATCCCGTGTATTGCAAGCTGTATGGCATCGATTACCGTACCGTGCCGCTCGACGAGCAGATGCGTATACGTCCCGACGATTATGCAGGGCCGTGCGGCGCCATCATCTTTCCGAATCCGAATGCGCCTACCGGCATCGGCCTGGGCCTGGCGGCCGTGGAAAGCATCTTGTTGGCTCATCCCGAGGCGGTGGTGGTGGTCGATGAAGCCTATGTGGATTTCGGCGGCGATAGCGCGGTCGCCCTGATCGCCCGTTATCCGAACCTGCTGGTGGTGCAGACCTTGTCGAAATCGCGTTCGCTGGCTGGTTTGCGCGTGGGTTTCGCGCTGGGCCAGCCGGACTTGATCGAAGCGCTGGAGCGGGTCAAGAACAGTTTCAATTCCTATCCGCTGGACCGCTTGTCGCTGGCCGGCGCCGTGGCGTCGTTCCGTGACGAAGCCTATTTCCAGCAGACGCGGCAAGCCGTGATCGACAGCCGCCAACAGTTGGCGTTTGAACTGGCCGGAATGGGCTTCGAGGTCTTGCCGTCGCAGGCCAATTTTATCTTTGCCCGCCATCCGCAGCACGATGCGGCGCAATTGGCGGCGGGCTTGCGCGCGCGTTCCGTGATCGTGCGCCACTTCAATGCGCCGCGCATCAGCCAGTTTCTGCGCATCAGCATCGGCAGTCCGGACGAATGCGCGGCCCTGGTGCGGGCCTTGCGTGAGTTGCTGTAACTTAATGCTGGCGAGACTGGCGGCGCCGGCGGGCGATCCAGCCCAGCAAGCCCATGCCGCCCAGTAGCAAGGCGTAGCTGGAAGGTTCCGGAACGGCAGGAATGACGGCGGCGGCCGACAGGTGCAAGTCATTGACGGTGGGCCATACACTATTGTCGGCATCGTTGCTCTTGAAGCGCAGCGTGGCGATGGCGTCGCTGGAGATGAAGCCGACAAACGAGGACTGTGTCGGCAAGATCAGCTGGTAAGTCAGTACTTCTCCGAGGATATTGCTGGCGGTCAGGGTGCTGCTGCTACCGGCGGTGTAATCGCCGAAAAGATCCGAACCGAAAAAGAAACCGCCTACGCCACGCACGGTGCTGGAAAAATTGGAAAACAGGATGTTATCGGTGGCGGCATTGGTGCTGAGCCAATGGTCGCCGCCATCACCCGCGCCAAACAGCTGGACTGGTGTGCCGTTGGTAGTGGCGGTATAGCTGTACGCGCCGACAGTGCGATTGAGTGGCGTATTGAGCGCATCAAGGGGCAAGTTGTCGTAAGTGTCGACGGCGGTGGCGCTGACGGCCGCCAGGTACGCTGCCTGGCTGGTATAGACGGTAATGCCGGCCTGGGAGGTGCCCGCCATGAGCAGCAGAGCGGTCAAGGTCAGGGCCTTCAAACGGAAGATGGTGGTGTGGACGGTGTGCAAGATCGCCTCCTGGGCATGGATGGGCTGGTATATGTTCGAATAGATACTATTTGTTACCAAATCAATATAATATTGTGTGGCAATAAATGCAAGATAAAATTGCATTTGATTAATGTGTTGCTTTTATGATCAAGCATGCTGGCAGCAGTATCTGGCCCACCTCTGCCAGCGGCCGTCCGTTTGTGTGACAATAATCGGATTCTTTCATCGACAGGACGGACAATATGGCAAAAGTGGCATTCATCGGCTTGGGCGTCATGGGCTTTCCCATGGCTGGCCATCTGGCGGCGGGCGGGCATCAGGTGACGGTGTATAACCGCAATCCGGCGCGCGCAGCAGCCTGGCTGGAGCAGCATCAGGGCAAGAGCGCGGCCACGCCGGCCGCTGCTGCTGCCGGGGCCGAATTCGTGTTCACCTGCATCGGCAATGACAATGATCTATACCAGGTGATCCTGGAAGAGGGCGGCTTGTTGTCCGCCATGGCGCCCGGCAGCGTGCTGATCGACCATACCACCGCCTCGGCTGAAGCGGCCCGCACCATCCACGCGGCCGCCAGGGAAAAGGGCGTGTTCTTCCTGGATGCACCGGTCTCCGGCGGTCAGGCTGGCGCCGAGAATGGCAAGCTGACGGTGATGGTGGGCGGCGACGAGGAAGCGTATGCCCGCGCCGAAGCCGTGATCGCCCTGTTTGCGCGGGCCGTCACCTATATGGGTGCGCCGGGTTCGGGGCAATTGACCAAGATGGTCAACCAGATCTGTATCGCGGGCCTGGTGCAGGCGCTCAGCGAAGGCATCGCCTTTGCCGAGAATGCGGGCCTCGATGCTGCCCGCGTGGTCGATGTGATCGCCAAGGGTGCGGCCCAGTCGTGGCAGCTGGAAAATCGCGGCAAGACGATGATCGAGCGCAAGTTTGATTTCGGTTTCGCGGTCGACCTGATGCGCAAGGACCTGGGTATCTGTATCGCCGAAGCCAGGCGTAACGGTAGTCAGCTGCCCGTAACGGAATTGACGGACCAGTTCTACAGCGAAGTACAGCAAGCGGGCGGCAACCGCTACGATACATCGAGCCTGATTACCCGGCTGCACAAGAAAACGTAACAAAAAGCCTTGTCTTCCAGTCTGCTTTAAAACGGCGCGACCCTTTCCAGGGGCGCGCCGTTTGTCGTTGATGGAAGCGGGTTTAACTAATGGTTACCGATGACATTGATTCTGACCAGAAATCTGTTTCCCAATCACGCTATCGCCAAGCACATTTCGCAATCAAAAATACAATCATAATTTTCAAAATTGCAACAAAGTGTGCATATTCAATTGATGGCATTTATTACAATTAGTTAACTGGAGGATCAGACTTCTGATTTCTGGTGTGTGCACTGGAGCGCTTTTTGGTTCTTGTGCAACCTGTGACTTTTTTCCTGATAAATTGGAGCTATCGATGCAAAAATCTCTCTACGCCCTGGCGACGGCCGCAGTGCTCGGCTTGAGCGTCCCACAAGCTGTGCTGGCAGCCCCGCACGACGAGGTATATACCCAAACATTCAACGTGGAGCGCGGCTTCAGTGGTACCAACTGGAGCGACACTTTGAACCTGGCCAAGTTCGACAGCAATCTGGGCTTCTTGCAATCGATTACGTTTTCCCTGGTCGGCCAGGTGCAAGGCACGGGCAGGGCGGAAAGCCTCGATGCCAGCGCTTCCGACGTCACCCTGAGCCTGTCGTCGCTGCTGACCTTGTATCGTCCCGACAATTCCGTGCTGGTGGTCGCCAATCCTATCTTCAGCGAAACGTTTGCGCTGAGCGCATTTGACGGCACGATCGACTTTGCGGGCACCTCGGGCGCCAGCACCGGCTTGCGCAGCAGCAGTGGTTCCAACAGTTTCATCAGCCGCAGTGGCAGCGACTTTGGCCTGTTCTCGTCCGATGGCGGCGGCTTCATCAACCTGGGCCTGAATGCCCTCGGCGCTTCGAACGGCAGTGGTTCCGGCAATTTGCTGACCCAGTTTGAAACGGCTGCGGCCGGCCGCTTGACGGTGACTTACGAGTACATCTCGGCCGTCCCCGAGCCGGAAACCTATGTGATGATGCTGACCGGCCTGGCGCTGGCCGGCGTGATGGCGCGCCGCCGCAAGGCCGCCAAGGCGCATCTCGGCTGACGTCCGCATCGATACGGCGGGCGTAACCCGTCCGCCGTATCGGCCTTTATTGTCTTCTGTCTTGCCCTCTTGGGCAGGCCTCTTCCCTGGCTTGCCCCGCTAGCAATTTCCTTCTGCATTCAGCGCTCCCTCCACGTAAGCAAATGTGAACTTTTCCATACCATTATTAATTTGAAATAAATTTATTTATATTTTAATTAATTGTTCTATTTGGCAACCAAAAGCAATAACAGTGTATTTTTCTCAACAAAAGCGACGACTAGCATTTTGGGAGTGTTTCCCTGATAATTTTGTTGCGTTTTAGATACATTTAAGACAGCATGAAATCAGCAGTTTGACGTATTTTCAGGCCTTTTTTGTGTTTGAACAGCGATCCTTGATGCGCAGGCTCAAAGTTCTTCTTATAGCATCACGGCAACGTTTTACAGGACTAGAATGTATCAATATTGCTTTTGAGAATAGCCATTATTGCGGCTGCCTATAATTTCACATTGTTATCAAAATTATTAATTCTCTCCAGCATACAACAGATACTTTTTGCGCCTGCCCCGCTGCCGCAGGCCGATCGAGAGGAAGAACTTGAACGCCAGATTATTGCCCCTGACCCTGCTGGTCCTGATTCAACATGCTTATGCCGTGGACCCGCCCGGCGCCGGCAGCCAGTTGCAGCAGATACCGGCCACGCCGCAGTTGAAGAAGGCGCCTCCCGAAATCCGTGTGCAGCAAGGCAATGTGCCGGCTACCGTCGCGGGAGATACCACGCGCATCACCGTGCAGAGTTTGCGCGTGACCTCGCCGCTGTTTGCGGAAAGCGAGCTGATCGCAGCGACGGGCTTTGTGCCAGGCAGCGAGCTGAGCCTGACTGACTTGCGTGCGATGGCAACGAAGATTGCCGACTATTACCATACGCGCGGTTATTTCCTGGCACAGGCTTATTTGCCTGCGCAAGACATCAAGGATGGCGTGGTCAATATCGCAGTATTGCCTGGCCAGTATGGCAAGGTGACGGTGCGCAATGCCAGCCGCTTGTCCGATGGCCTGGCCAACACCATCCTGACGGGCCTCGATGGCCAGATCATCGCTACCGAACCACTCGAGCGGCGCTTGCTGCTGCTGTCCGACATGCCTGGCGTGCAGGCGTCGTCTACGCTGGCGCCAGGCGAAAGCCTGGGTACGTCCGACCTGATCGTCGACTTGCAGCCCGGCGCGCGCGTCAACGGCAGCGTCGACGCGGATAACCAGGGCAACCGCTACACGGGCCGCAACCGTATCGGCGCCACCGTCAACCTGACAGAACTGGCCGGCATCGGCGACGTGGCCACCGTCCGCGCTTTCACCTCGGCCGATGGCTTGAACTATGTGCGCGGCGCCTACCAGGGCCAGATCGGCGCGGCGCGCCTGGGCGCCGCCTACACGTATATGGATTACCGTCTGGGCAAGGAATTTGCCGTGCTGGAAGCCAAGGGCACGGCCAAGATCGCCAGCCTGTATGGCAGTTATCCGCTGATACGTTCGCGTTCCAACAATCTGTATCTGCAACTGAGCTATGACAGCAAGAAGTTCCAGGACAAGACCGAATCGACGGGCACCGTGAATGACAAGGATGCCCAGATCTGGATGCTGAACCTCAATGGCGACGCGCGCGACAGCTTCGGCGGCGGCGGCCTGTCCACCTATTCGCTGACCTATACCAACGGCAAGATCGATATCAAGACGCCGCTGGCCTTGCTGATCGACCAGTTGACCGTCAATAGCAACGGTACGTTCAACAAGCTGGGCTTTACCGGCGTGCGGCTGCAAAACCTGGGTGCGGAAACCACCTTCTATGGTTTGCTCAATGCCCAATGGGCCTCGAAGAATCTCGACGTGTCTGAAAAGATGGGACTGGGTGGCGTGGGTGGCGTGCGTGCCTATCCCGGTGGCGAAGCGTATGGCGACCAGGGCTATGTGCTGAACCTGGAATTGCGCCGCAACCTGCCGGCCTTCGATGCCGCTGTCGGCCAGCTGCAACTGGTGGGCTTTGCCGACACGGGCACCGTCAAGCTCAACCGCGATGCCTGGAGTGCCGGCGAAAACCGCCGCACCTTGAGCGGCGCCGGCCTGGGCCTGACGTGGACGGGCGCCAATGCGCTGATCGTCAAGGCCTATTACGCCCACAAGCTGGGCAATGCCAAGGCCACCTCGGCGCCGGATGCATCCGGCCGTTTCTGGCTGCAAGCCGTGAAGTACTTCTAAAAATAATATCGAGACCATCGGGATACCATCATGAACCACATTTACCGCTCCATCTGGAACCAGGCCACCGGCGCTTATGCCGCCGTCTCTGAAAACGTCAAATCGGCCGGCAAGCGCTCCTTGCCCGGCGCCAGCGGTGGCGGCGCGCATTTCGCGCTGACCAGCATGGCGGCGGCCTTGATGCTGGGCTATGGTTCGCTGGCCCTGGCGGGGCCGACGGGCGGTAACGTGGTGGCGGGGCAGGCGACGATCAATGGCGCACCAGGCTCGACCGTGATCAACCAGGGCAGCCAGAATGCCGTCATCAACTGGGCCAGCTTCAATATCGGCCAAGGCGAATCGGTGCAGTTCAAGCAGCCCAACAGCAATGCGGTGGCCTTGAACCGGGTGCTGGGCAGCGACGGCACCAGCATCCTGGGCAACTTATCGGCCAACGGCAAGGTGTTTATCGTCAACCCGAACGGCATCCTGTTCGGCCAGGGCGCCTCCGTCAATACGGCGGGCCTGGTGGCCTCGACCTTGGATATTTCCAATAACGACTTTATGTCGGGCAAGTACCAATTCAGTGGTAATGGCACCGGCAAGGTCTTGAACCAGGGCAGCATCAGCGCGCCCGGTGGTTACGTTGCCTTGCTGGGCGCCAATGTGTCGAATGAAGGCACGATCCAGGCACGCCTGGGATCGGTTGCGCTGGCGGCTGGCCGCGCCATCACGCTGGACGTGGCCGGCGACGGCTTGCTCAACGTGGCCATCAACGAAGGGGCGGTCGGCGCGCTGGTCAATAATGGCGGCTTGATCAAGGCCGATGGCGGCAGCGTGCTGCTGAGCGCGCAGGCGGCCGGAGACTTGCTGAAAACCGTGGTCAACAACACGGGCATCATCGAGGCACATACCATCGACACGCGCGGCGGCACCATCAAACTGCTGGGCGACATGCAAAGCGGCACGGTGAACGCGGCCGGCACCCTGGACGCCAGCGCCCCCACGGGCGGCAATGGCGGCTTTATCGATACCTCGGCCGCGCACGTCAAGCTCGACGATGGCTTGAAGGTGACCACGGCGGCGGCCAAGGGCCTGGCCGGCACCTGGCTGATCGATCCGACCGACTACAATATTGCCGCGTCCGGTGGCGACCAGACGGGCGCCTTCTTTAGCAATATGCTCAAATCGAGCAATGTGCAGATCCAGAGCGTGTCGGGCGGCAGTGGCACGCAGGGCAATATCAACGTCAACGATACGATTTCCTGGTCGGCCAACAAGCTGACCCTGACGGCGCAAAACAATATCAATATCAACACCGCCATGCGCGGCAGCGGCACGGCCAGCCTGGCGCTGGAATATGGCCAGAGTTCGGCCGCCGGCACGGGCAGCACCTACAACGTGAAGGCGGCAGTGGATCTGCCTTCAGGCAATAATTTCAGCACCAAACAGGGCAGTAGCGGTCCGGTGATTACGTATCAGGTGATTAATAGCCTGGGTGCGCAAGGCAGTCTGACGGGCAACGATTTGCAAGGCATTAATGGTGCGTTGGGCGGCAATTATGTCTTGGGTAGCAATATCGATGCTACTTTGACGGCTGGCTGGGGGGGCGGTGGTTTTGTGCCTATCGGATCTGGCGTGCAGTTCAGTGGCAGGTTTGATGGCTTGGGTCATGTCGTCAATAATCTGTACGTCAATCGGCAAGAGGCCAATGTTGGCCTGTTCGGCTCGATCGGCAGCACGGGTTCGGTGAGCAACCTGGGCCTGATCGGCGCCAATATCACCGGTGCTGCAGGCTCTTACTTGGGTGCTGGTGCGCTGGCGGGTGAGAATTTCGGCCAGATCAATAATACTTATTCGAGCGGAAATGTCAGCGGTAGCAACATCACCACATCAGGAGGGTTGGTAGGCTTGAACTATGGGAGCATTAGCAATAGCCGTTCCAGTGCTACTGTGGTGTCTGCCGGGTTTTATGGCGCCGGTGGCCTGGTGGGTAATAACGCTTTGAGCGGCAACATTACAAATAGTTCGGCTACTGGTGCAGTGAACAGCGACGCTACGGGCAGTGCTGGCGGCCTGGTGGCTTTTAATTTTGGCACGGTTTCCAGTAGCTTTGCCACTGGCGCGGTGACTGGTGGACAAATGGCCGGGGGCTTGATTGGCTATAACCGTTACGATGCTGTAAGTGGCGCTAAAGGCATCGTCCAGTACAGTTACGCTACCGGTGCGGTGACAGGCCATAGCCAGATCGGTGGCCTGGTGGGCCAAAATGTGTCAGGCACGATCAGCAATAGTTATTCGACTTCAGGCGTCACTGGAACAGCAGGGCCTGCCGGTAGTAATCTTTCCGGTGACAAAGTTGGTGGATTAGTCGGCTTTAATCAATCTGGTGGATTAGTCCTCAACAGTTATGCCACCGGAAATGTCAGCGGTGTCAGCAATGTGGGTGGCGTGGTCGGCTGGAATGACAGTACCACCGGTGGTAGCGCCAACGGGCGCAGTAGCCTGACCAATGTATATTCCAGCGGTAAAGTCACTGGCGCCAGCAATGTTGGCGGCGTGGCTGGCCAGAATCAGGCGCCGAATGGCATCGTCAATGGCATTTACAATACCACGCTCAATGCCGGATCCGCGATAGGACTCAACACCGGCACTGCCACCTTCACTGGCCTGAGCAGCACGCAGATGAAAAGCGCCTCCAATTTCACCGGTTTTAATTTCACCACCAGTGCCGGCGCGACAGGCAACAACTGGGTGATGGTCAATACCGATGGCAGCTTCAACAGCACTACGGGCACGGGCGCCACCTTGCCGATGCTGGCTTCGGAATGGTCGAACACGATTAGCTCGGCGCACCAGCTGCAATTGATGGGCATGAGTTTGACTGCCCAATATGTGCTGGCCAACGATATCGCTGCGGCGACCACGGCCAGCAGCACCCTGGACGTATGGAATGGCGGCAGTTTCATTCCCGTCGGGACGAGTGGCGCCACACCGTTCGCCGGCAGGTTCGATGGTGCCGGGCATACCATTTATGGCCTGGTGGTCAACCGTTCCGGCATCGATTACGCCGGTCTGTTTGGCGCCACCGCCAGCAACGCATACATCGCTAATGTGGGATTGGAGGGGGGCAGTATTACCGGCAAGAATTATACGGGCGCCCTGGTGGGCAGTAACGCCGGTACTGTCAACGGCAGTTTCAGCACGGTCAGCGTGACTGGCGCTTCCCAGGTGGGTGGCCTGGTGGGCTACAGTTCCGGCACTGTCAGCAATAATTATGCCTCCGGCGCCGTGAGCGGCACGGACAGTAGTGGTGGGCTGGTGGGCGCCAACGCTGGCACGCTGACCAACAACTATGCCAACGGCGTCGTCAGCGGTACAAGCAATGCCGGTGGGCTGGCGGGCACCAATAGCGGTGCGTCCAGCGGTAATTTCTGGGATAGCATCGCCAGCGGCAAGGCAAGCAGCGCAACCGGCACAGGCTTGAGCACGGCGCAGCTGAAAACCCTGTCCATCTTCAGCGCTGCCGGCTGGGACCTGGGCGGCACCTGGATCGTGTATGACGGCAATAGCACGCCCTTGCTGCGCTCATTCATGACGCCGTTGTATGTCAATTTCAATGGGACGGCCAGCAAGACCTACGATGGCACCAATAGCTGGACGGCGCCCACGTATACCTATTCCACCCTGACCGATAGCCGGCTGCAGGGAACCTTGAACTATGGCGCGGCGGGTAGCGCCATCAACGCCGGCACGTATGCCATTACGGCGGGCGGTCTGTATTCGGGCCAGCATGGCTACGTTATCAGCAATAATGCCGCCACCCTGACGATTGCACAGCTCGGGGTGTCCCTGAGCGGCGCTACGGTGATCAACCGTGCTTATGATGGCACGACCAACGCCAGCTTGAGCGGAGGCAGCTTGAGCGGCGTGCTGGCCCAGGATCTCGGCAACGTGCAGTTCAATACGGGTGTGTTTGCCAGCCAGAATGCTGGTAACGGCATCGCGGTGACCGCAGTGGGAACTGGCAGCGCGGGCGGCAATTATGTGATTACGGCGTCCGGCTCACTGACCGGCAATATCACGCCCAAGGCCTTGACCGTGAGTGGCTTGTCCGTCGCCAGCAAACAGTATGACGGCAATACCGGCGCCACTTTTACGGGCGGCAGCTTGAATGGCCTGGTCGGCAATGAAACACTGAGTCTGGCTAACCTGGCCGGCACGTACGCGGATGCGAACGCCGGTACAGGCAAGGCCGTGGCAGTCAATCCGAACACCTTGAGCAATGGCACTGGCCTGGCCAGTAACTATACGCTGACTGCACCGACCGGCATTGTCGGCGCGATTACGCCCAGGGTATTGACGATTTCTGGCATGACGGCTGCTAATAAAATCTATGACGCCACGACGGATGCCTTCTTGTTCGGTGGTTCCTTGAGCAATCTGGTCAATGGTGAAACGCTGGGTTTCAGCGGCAGCACGGGTGTCTTCAGCGACAAAAATGTCGGCAATGGCAAGTCGGTGACCGTCAGTGGCACCACCTTGCAGAACGGTACTGGTCTCGCTAGTAATTATACGATCAGCAATCCTACAAATGTCACTGCCAACATCAGCAAGGCGACTGTCAGCAGCGTGAGCGGTATTCTGGCTGGCAACAAGGTCTATGACGGCACTGTTGCCGCCAGCCTGAACGCGGCGGGCGCGTCATTTGCCGGCATGGTGGGTGGAGACAACCTGACGGTATCGAGCGCCAGCGGCAGCTTCAGCGACAAGAACGCCGGCAATGGCAAGACGGTCAATATCAGCGGTCTCGCGCTCGGTGGAGCAGATGCGGGTAACTATAACCTGACCAATACCACCGCCAGCAGCACCGCCGATATCAGCAAGGCAAGCATTACCGGCGTGAACGGTCTGGTGGCCGGCAACAAGGTGTATGACGGCAGCACGGCCGCCAGCCTGAACACGGCAGGAGCGTCGTTTGCCGGCATGGTGGGTGGCGACAACCTGACGCTGTCGAATGCCAGCGCCAGCTTCAGCGACAAGAACGCCGGCAATGGCAAAACCGTCAATGTCAGCGGTATCGTGTTGGGCGGCACGGACGCTGGCAACTACAACCTGGCCAGCAACACTGCAAACACCACCGCCAACATCAGCAAGGCAAGCATTGCCAGCGTCAGCGGTATTGCAGCTGGCAACAAGGTGTATGACGGCAGCGTTACCGCCAACCTGAACACGACAGGGGCGTCGTTTAGCGGTATGGTACTTGGCGACAATCTGACGGTGTCAAATGCAAGCGGCAGCTTCAGCGACAAGAACGCGGGCAGCGGCAAGACGGTCAGTATCAGCGGTATTGCGCTCGGTGGTACGGACGCTGGCAACTACAGCCTGACCACGACTACCGCCAGCAGCATCGCTGATATCAGCAAAGCCACGATTTCAGGGGTGAGCGGCCTTATTGCAGGCAACAAGGTGTATGACGGCACGCTTGGCGCCAGCCTGAACGTGGCAGGGGCGTCGTTTGCCGGCATGGTGGGCGGCGACAACTTGACGGTGTCGAATGCCAGCGGCAGCTTCAGCGACAAGAACGCCGGCAATGGCAAGACCGTCAATATCAGCGGCATCGCATTGGGCGGAACGGACTCGGGCAACTATAACCTGGCCAGTGATATGTCCAGCAGCACGGCCAACATCAGCGCCAAGACCTTGACCCTGACTGGCGTGAACGGCAATAAGGTCTACGATGGCACGCGCGATGTAACTCTCGCCGGCGGCACGCTCAATGGCCTGGTCGGCTCGGAAACCCTTGGCTTGACTGCCCAGGGCAGCTACAACGACAAGAACGTGGGGACGAACAAGCCCATTTCAGTCAACGGTGTGACCTTGAGCAATGGCACCGGCCTGGCCAGCAACTATACGGTGGCCGCGCCTTCTGGCGTGACGGGCACTATCACGAAAGCGTCGATCAGCAATGTCACCGGTTTGACTGCCCTGGACAAGGTATATAACGGCAACCTGAACGTCAGTCTCAGCCCCGCCTCAGCTGTGATCAATGGCAAGATTGCCGGCGATGACGTGCAATTGTTCAGTGCCAGCGGCGCGTTTACGGATAAAAACGTGGGCAGCAACAAGACCGTCAATATCGCGGGGATTACCCTGAGTGGCAGCGACCTGGGTAACTATAATTTCATCAACAACACGGCGACGGCGACAGCCAGTATCACGCCGAAGGCCGTTACCTTGTCGGGCGTCACGGCAGGCAATAAAGTCTACGATGGCACGACAGCGGCGGTGTTGTCGGGTGGTAATCTGATTGGCGTGGTCAGCGGTGAAACCCTGAACTTCAGTGGCGGTGTCGGTACCTTCAGCGACAAGAACGTGGGTACGGGCAAGGTCGTCACGATCAATGGCACCGTCTTGCAGGATGGCACTGGCCTGGCCAGCAATTACAGCTTCACCAGTCCCGGTAATCTGACTGCCAACATCAGCAAGGCGACCATCAATAGCGTGACGAGCGTCGGCGTGAACAACAAGACCTACGATGGCTTGACCACGGCCACGCTGACCGGTGCTGCCAACTTCGATGGCATGATGAAGGGTGACAGCCTGACAGTCGCAGGCAGCGGTGCATTCAGCGACAAGAATGCGGGTACCGGCAAGACGGTGGCGGCCAGCGGCATCACCTTGACCGGCACCGATGCGGGCAACTATATCCTGAGCAATAACAAGTCCAGCGGCACGGCCGATATCGGCAAGGCAACTATCAACAGTGTGACGAGCGTCGGCGTAAACAACAAGACTTACGATGGCTTGACCACGGCCACGCTGACCGGTGCAGGAACTTTCGATGGCATGATGAAGGGTGACAGCCTGACAGTCGCAGGCAGCGGTGCATTCAGCGACAAGAATGCCGGTACCGGCAAGACGGTGGCGGCCAGCGGCATCACCTTGACCGGCACCGATGCGGGCAACTATATACTGGCCAACAACGCGTCCAGCGGCACGGCCGATATCGGCAAGGCGACCATCAATAGCGTGACGAGCGTGGGCGTGAACAACAAGACCTACGATGGCTTGACCACCGCTACACTGAACGGCGCGGCCACCTTCGATGGCATGATGAAGGGCGATAGCCTGACAGTCGCAGGCAGCGGTGCATTCAGCGACAAGAATGCGGGTACCGGCAAGACGGTGGCGGCCAGCGGCATCACCTTGACCGGCACCGATGCGGGCAACTATATCCTGGCCAACAACGCGTCCAGCGGCACGGCCGATATCGGCAAGGCGACTATCAATAGCGTGACGAGCGTGGGCGTGAACAACAAGACCTACGATGGCTTGACCACGGCCACGCTGACCGGCGCGGCCACCTTCGATGGCATGGTGAAGGGCGACAGCCTGACAGTCGCAGGCAGCGGTGCATTCAGCGACAAGAATGCCGGTACCGGCAAGACGGTGGCGGCCAGCGGCATCACCTTGACCGGCACCGATGCGGGCAACTACATCCTGAGCAACAACAAGTCCAGCGGCACGGCCGATATCGGCAAGGCGACCATCAATAGCGTGACGAGCGTGGGCGTGAACAACAAGACTTACGATGGCTTGACCACGGCCACGCTGACCGGTGCGGCCACCTTCGATGGCATGATGAAGGGCGACAGCCTGACAGTCGCAGGCAGCGGTGCATTCAGCGACAAGAATGCCGGTACCAACAAGGCCGTGGCGGCCAGCGGCATCACCTTGACCGGCACCGATGCTGGCAACTATATCCTGGCCAACAACGCGTCCAGCGGCACGGCCGATATCGGCAAGGCGACCATCAATAGCGTGACGAGCGTGGGCGTGAACAACAAGACCTACGATGGCTTGACCACGGCCACGCTGACCGGCGCGGCCACCTTCGATGGCATGCTGAAGGGCGACAGCCTGACAGTCGCAGGCAGCGGCGCATTCAGCGACAAGAATGCCGGTACCGGCAAGGCCGTGGCGGCCAGCGGCATCACCTTGACCGGCACCGATGCGGGCAACTATATCCTGAGCAATAACAAGTCCAGCGGCACGGCCGATATCGGCAAGGCAACTATCAACAGTGTGACGAGCGTGGGCGTGAACAACAAGACTTACGATGGCTTGACCACGGCCACGCTGACCGGTGCAGGAACTTTCGATGGCATGATGAAGGGCGACAGCCTGACAGTCGCAGGCAGCGGTGCATTCAGCGACAAGAATGCGGGTACCGGCAAGACGGTGGCGGCTAGCAACATCACCTTGAGCGGCGCCGATGCGGGCAACTATATCCTGGCCAACAACGCGTCCAGCGGCACGGCCGATATCAGCAAGGCGACCATCAATAGCGTGGGGGGCATTCTTGCTGGCAACAAGGTGTATGACGGTAACGCGACGGCCAGCCTGAATGCAGGCAGTGCCTCGTTTGACGGCATTATCGGTAACGATAATCTGACGGTAGCGAACGCCAGTGGCAGCTTTAGCGACAAGAATGCCGCCACTGGAAAAACTGTCAGCATCAGCGGCATCACCCTGGGCGGCGCCGATGCCGGCAACTACAACCTGGCCAGCACCAATGCCAGCACGACGGCCGATATCAGCAAGGCGACTATCAGTAGCGTAGGGGGCAT
The DNA here is from genome assembly GCF_014200725.1 of Janthinobacterium silvisoli. Lineage (GTDB taxonomy): Bacteria > Pseudomonadota > Gammaproteobacteria > Burkholderiales > Burkholderiaceae_D > Janthinobacterium. Next base: position 1,047,486 of record NZ_JACHCL010000002.1, on the reverse strand, counting down.
TCTTGCCAGCAACAAGGTGTATGACGGCGGCACGGCCGCCAGCCTGAATGCGGGCAGTGCCTCGTTTGCCGGTATCATCGGCAACGACAACCTGACGGTGGCGAACGCCAGCGGCAGCTTCAGCGACAAGAACGCGGCGACTGGAAAAACCGTCAGCATCAGCGGCATCGCACTAGGCGGCGCCGATGCCGGCAACTACAACCTGGCCAGCACCAATGCCAGCACGACGGCCGATATCAGCAAGGCGACCATTAACAGCGTGGGTGGCATTCTTGCCAGCAACAAGGTGTATGACGGTAACGCGACTGCCAGCCTGAATGCGGGTAGCGCCTCGTTTGCTGGCGTCATCGGCAATGACAACCTGACGGTAGCGAACGCCAGCGGCAGCTTCAGCGACAAGAATGCCGCCAATGGGAAAGCCGTCAGCATCAGCGGCATCACATTGGGCGGCGCCGATGCGGGCAATTACAACCTGGCAAATACGACCGCCGCAACGACTGCCAGCATCACGCCGAAAGCATTGACGGTAGTGGGCCAGGTCGCCGGCAACAAGGTCTACGACGGCAATACAGTGGCGCAACTGGTCGGCGGCAGCCTGAGCGGCCTGGTCGGTAGTGAAACCCTGTCCATCGGCGGCCAGACGGCTGCCTTCAGCGACAAGAATGCGGCCAATGCGAAAACCGTGACGGTCAGCGGCACCACCTTGCTGGACGCAGGTAATGGTACAACGGCGGGCTCGGCCAGCAATTACACGGTGACCAATCCGACTGGTTTGACGGCCAGCATTACCCCGAAAGCCTTGACGGTAATCGGCCAGGTGGCGGGCAACAAGGTCTACGATGGCAATACGATGGCGCAACTGACCGGTGGCAGCCTGAGCGGCCTGGTTGGTAGCGAAACCCTGTCCATCGGCGGCCAGACTGCTGCCTTCAGCGACAAGAATGCGGCCAATGCAAAAACCGTGACGGTCAGTGGCACCACCTTGCTCGATGGCTCGGGTTCGGCCAGCAATTACACGGTGAGCAATCCGACTGGCTTGACGGCCAGCATTACGCCGAAAGTCTTGGCGGTGATCGGCCAGGTGGCGAGCAACAAGGTCTACGATGGCAACACGGTGGCGCAACTGTCCGGCGGCAGCCTGATTGGCCTGGTGGGCGATGAAACCCTGTCCATCGGCGGCCAGACGGCCAACTTCGGCGACAAGAACGCGGGTAATGCGAAAACCGTGACGGTCAGCGGCACCACCTTGCTCGATGGCTCGGGTTCTGCCAGCAATTACACGGTGACCAATCCTACCGGCTTGACGGCCAGTATCACGCCGAAAGCCTTGACGGTGATCGGCCAGGTAGCGAACAACAAGGTCTACGATGGCAATACGGTGGCGCAACTGATTGGCGGCAGCCTGAGTGGCCTGGTGGGTAGCGAAACCCTGTCCATCGGCGGCCAGGTGGCGGCTTTTAGCGACAAGAACGCGGCCAATGCAAAAACCGTGACGGTCAGCGGCACTACCTTGCTCGACGCAGGTAGTGGTACAACGGCGGGTTCTGCCAGCAATTACACGGTGAGCAATCCGACCGGCTTGACGGCCAGCATTACGCCAGCGTCCATCAGCGGCATTTCCGGCATCGTGGCGGCCAACAAGGTGTATGACGGCAGCACGGCGGCCAGCCTGAACCTGTCGGGTGCGAGCTTTAATGGCATGGTGGCCGGCGATGCATTGAGCCTGGCGGGCGGGCCTGTGCGCGGAGCGTTCAGCGACAAAAATGCGGCGACAGGCAAGATCGTGACCATCAGTGGCCTGGGCTTGGGCGGCGCCGATGCGGGCAACTATATATTGGCCAGCAACCAGGCCATCACCACGGCCAGCATTTCGCAGGCGGCGCTGACGGTGAAGGTTGATAACGCTGAGAAAGACCAGGGACGTGTCAATCCTCCGTTCAGCGCCAGCTATAGCGGCCTGGTGGCGGGCGATACGCTGGCATCGGAAGTAAGTGGAAACCTGCTGTTCAGTACGCCGGCGACCACGGGTTCTCCTGCAGGCAACTACCTGGTGTCGGCATCGGGGCAGGCGTCGAATAACTACGCCTTGAACTATGTTGACGGCGTACTCAAAGTCAATCCGACGGAAGCGCTGCAAAGCGCGATAGCGAGCGTGATTGCAACTATCGCCGTGGCGCCGTCGCAGGGCAATATGGTGCAAGCCGACATGATCGCCAGCGGAGATACGGGGCCGGCCGCGCCAGGCGCTACTGCAGAGAAACACGCCGATAGCAACGCGCCTGTGGTGCAACTGTCTGGCAATGTCATCAGCAATGTTTTGCCCGGCTTGCGCCTGAGTGTGGTGAACAACGGCTTGCGCCTGCCGATTGACGTTGCTGCGGGCGTAAGCCAGGATAGCCAATAGCGTTGCAGTCAGTAAGCCAGTGCCGCCTCGTTGTGTGAGGCGGCATTTTTATTGCTGCCGTACGCAGGCGATGCTCTTATAATCGACGCACAGGTATCATCCACTTTCAGGTGCATACAATGACATCCAATTTCATCGGCGTGGCTGGCTTGCCCAGGGCCGGTTCCACCTTGTTGTGCCAGTTGCTGGCGCAGCATCCCGACCTGCATTGCGAAGGCAATAGTTCCCCACTGTGCAATGCGCTGCTGTCCTTGCGGCGCACCATCAGCGATGACAGCTTCTTTTTGTCCCAGCTCGATACTTCCTTCGATGCCAGTTATGAGCATCTGAAAACGGCCATGCAGGGTTTCTTGCGCGGCTGGTACAAGGATTGCGGCAAGCAGGGCGTGGTCGACAAGAACCGTGCCTGGCTGCATTGCGTGGAAATGCTGCTGCAATTGGCGCCCGAGGCCAAGCTTGTAGTGTGTGTGCGTGAGCTGGGGCAAGTCTATGGCTCGATCGAAGCGCAGCACCAGCGCACCATCCTGCTCGATTTCGTCGATCACCTGGCCGATTACGACCGCATGGGCCGGGCCGATATGCTATTTGCCAAGGACCGCACCATCGGCGCGCCTTTGAGCTCGCTGCATGCCTTGCTCGACCTACCTGGCGAGGTGCAAAAGAAGCTGTACTTCGTGCGCTTTGAAGACTTGATGGCGCGGCCCGTGGAATGCATGTCGCACCTGTATGCATGGCTGGGTTTGTCGCCCTGGCAGATACAGCCGGACAAGCTCGCCGTCGGCATCCAGGAAAGCGACAGCCATTACCGCATGAAATATACGCACCGGCAATATGCGGCGATCAGTGCGCCCAAGCAGCATGCGATTCCACCGCGCATCCAGGCGCAGATCGAAAGCGCCTACAGCTGGTTTTACGAAATGTATTATCCGCAGACTGCCGCGTCATCGCGCACCTGAATTCCCGCGCACCTAGAACGAACACGGCAGTGCTAATACCACTTGCCGTTTTCGGCCTGCGCGGTATTATTTCTTACTTTCCTTCTTAGCCATTATTTCCACTCTATTCATTCTTCGCCATGCCTGGTGTTTAGCTCGCATGTTTTACGACTGGTATTGTAAAAATTCCATTTCATAAAACCACTTGACTACCAATTTTGTGCGCCCCATTCTCTGATGTGAAAGCCGATGCTTTGTGCGCTTTCTTTACGCATAACACTAAAAGCTACCTCGATAGTTTCGTAACGTTCAGGAGAGAATGTGAATACACGGCAAATCAACTGGCTGGCGACGCCTTTCATGGCGGGCCTGCTTGGTACCGCACTGCTCGCTTGCGGCGGCAATTCCACCACCGAAGTTCCCTCAAGCTTGCTGGCAGAGACTGCTGTCAACGAAGTTTGCCCCGTCTGGAGCGCCAGCACCGTCTATACGGCAGGCCAGTGCGTCGTCTACGACGGCAAGGTCTACCGCGCCAAATGGTGGGTGCAAGGCACGGCGCCCAGCAATGACCAGTGGGGGCCATGGAATCTCGACACTGCTACCCCGACGCCGACTCCCACCCCGACTCCTACCCCAACGCCCACCCCAACGCCGACTCCTACACCCACGCCAACGACGGGCGTCCCGACCAAGGCCCAGGCCGAGGCGACCGAGGCGGCGCTGACGAACAACGATTTCTTCCGCAAGGTCAAGGCGTCCATCCGCACCTTGCCAAATACGGCTGTCGAGGCCGTACAGCCGGGCCTGGCCAGCAATCCGCCCAACGTCAAACGGGTCGAGCGCTTGTTGCCGGCGTCCAAATGGGATTTCTATTTTGCCGTGCGCGACGCCAGCTACACCTACCAGCGCTTCCTGCAGGCGGTGGCCAAGTTCCCCGGTATTTGCGACGACTATACGGATGGCCGCAATGCAGACGCCATCTGCCGCCACAGCTTGGCCACCATGTTTGCGCACTTCGGGCAAGAAACGGGCGACCACAATGCCAGTCTTCCGGTACCGCAATGGCGCCAGGGCTTGAAATATCTGCGCGAGCTGGGCTGCGACGAAACAGGCCCCGGCTGTGGCTACAACGCCGAATGCGCCGACCCCGTCTTCAACAAGGTGTGGGCCTGCGGCACGAATGCCGATGGCAGCTTCAAGAAATACTTTGGCCGCGGCGCCAAGCAGTTGTCCTATAACTACAACTACGGGCCGTTCTCGCAGGCGATGAACAATGGCGACCAGTCCGTACTGCTGAAAAATCCCGACCTGGTAGCGTCGACCTGGCTGAACCTGGCCTCGGCCACCTTCTTCTTTGTCTATCCGCAGCCACCGAAACCATCGATGCTGCACGTGCTGGACGGCACCTGGGTGCCGAATGCGGCCGACGTAGCGGCAGGGGCCGGCAACAATTTTGCCACCACCATCATGATCATCAACGCCGAGTGCGGGCAGGGCACGGAAAAGCTGGCCGCGCAAAACCGCATCGATTACTACAAGCAGTTTGCCGCGGACCTGGGCTGGAATATCAGCGGCGAACAGCTGTCGTGCGCCAATATGCAGCGCTTCACGGCGGCCAGCTCTGCTTCCTACAATATTTATTGGGAGAAAAATTGGAACTCGGGCGGCGAGAACCAGTGCCAGCTGGTCAGCTACCAGACGCCGTATAGCGCCTTGATCGGCGGCAACTATGTGAAGTGCGTGGAAGCGAACTGGAATGTGAAGCTGCAATAGTATCGGTAGCAGTTGAAAGTATGTTCTGCCTGAAAATTTTCCATATGGAAATTAAACACTGGCAATAGTGCTAATACCACTTGTCTTTCCAGCGCTGTAGCAGCCGCCATGTCCCCATGAGGCATGGCGCTTTTTTTACCCAGCTCTCATTCGTGGCGGCATGCCCGGACACGTCATCGCGTGTCCGTCCTGGCATGCCATGACTAATAATTAATAAAACCACTTGACTACCAATTTTCACTATCGCATTCTTTGTCTAGAAAGCCATTGTTTCAATGTGCATTCATTTACGTACAACATTAAAAGTTGCTTTGATATTAGGTATCATTTCAGGAGAGATTGTGAAGATTTGGCATATTAGCCGCTTGGCTACCCCTTTGATGGCTGGATTGTTGGGGAGCGTATTGCTTGCTTGCGGCGGCAACACCCCTGCAGATAACGGATCAACCCTGCTGGCAGAAACAACGACGCAAGCCGCCGCCGTTCCTACCAAGGCCCAGGCCGAGGCCACCGAGGCAGCGCTGACCAATAATGATTTCTTCCACAAAGTGAAGGCATCGATACGCACCTTGCCGAACGCCGCCGTCGATGCCGTGCAGCCTGGCCTGGCCAGCAATCCGATCAACGTCAAGCGGGTCGAGCGCCTGATGCCTGCCGCCAAGTGGGATTTCTATTTTGCTGTGCGCGACGCCAGCTATACCTATCAGCGTTTCCTGCAAGCCGTGGCCAAGTTTCCGGGCCTTTGCGATGACTACACGGATGGCCGCAATGCAGACACCATCTGCCGTCGCAGCCTGGCCACCATGTTCGCCCATTTTGGACAGGAAACGGGCGACCATAACGCCAGCCTGCCGGTACCGCAATGGCGCCAGGGCTTGAAGTATCTGCGCGAGCTCGGCTGCGACGAGACGGGGCCTGGCTGTGGCTACAACGCCGAGTGTGCTGATCCTGTTTTCAACAAGGTGTGGACCTGCGGCACGAATGCGGATGGCAGTTTCAAGAAATACTTTGGGCGCGGCGCCAAACAGTTGTCCTACAACTATAACTACGGTCCTTTCTCGCAAATGATGAACAATGGCGACCAGTCCGTGCTGCTGAAGAACCCGGACCTGGTAGCGTCAACCTGGCTGAACCTGGCCTCGGCCACTTTCTTCTTTGTCTATCCGCAGCCGCCGAAGCCATCGATGCTGCACGTGATTGATGGCACCTGGGTGCCGAATGCAGCCGACAAGGCGGCAGGTGCAGGCAATGACTTTGCCACCACCATCATGATCATCAATGCGGAGTGCGGCGCAGGGACGGAAAAACCGGCTGCGCAAAACCGCATCGATTACTACAAGCAATTTGCCGCCGACCTGGGCTTGAATATCACCGGTGAAAAACTGTCGTGCGCCAATATGCAGCGCTTCACGGCGGCCAGTTCCGCGTCCTACAACATTTACTGGGAAAAGAACTGGAATGCGGGTGGCGAAAACCAGTGCCAACTGGTGAGTTATCAGACACCGTATAGCGCCCTGATTGGCGGCAATTACGTGAAATGCGTGGAAGCAAACTGGAATGTAAAGCTGAAGTAACAGTAACAGTCCAAAGCCGAGCCATACCGTTGCCTAGAGCCTCTTGAGGGGCCGGCAACGGTTTTTTTGACGTTTCATTTTATGGAGACAACATGAAATCGAATGCTTTATTGATGGCCTTGTTCAGCGGCGTACTCGTCGCTTGCGGCGGTAGCCAGGGCGGTACGACGGCCAGCCCGAACACCTTGCTGGCAGTCGCCGAGTCATGCGAGGTATGGAATGCGGCCACTGCCTACACGGGCGGCCAGTGCGTGATTTACCAGGGCGTGACTTACAAGGCCAAGTGGTGGACGCAAGGCAATGTACCTAGCGCAGCAGATACCTGGGGGCCGTGGGCATTGGTCGATACCACACCAACGCCAACCCCGACGCCGACGCCAACGCCGACGCCGACACCAACGCCTACCCCAACCCCGACGCCTACTCCGACACCCACTCCGACACCAACGCCATGCCGTCCCGACGGCTTGATCTCGGCCGTGCCGAATGTGCCGTATTGCAAGGTCTACGATGCGAATGGCCGTGAAATCCTCGGCAATGGCCTGAACCGCCGTATCGTCGGCTATTTCGCCAGCTGGCGCACGGGCGCCGATGGCAGCCCCACCTATCTGGTGAATAACCTGCCGTGGGACAAGATCACCCACTTGAACTATGCGTTTGCCTCGGTCGATCCCGCCACGTCCAAGATTGCCATCGGCAGCGGCGCAAGCAATCCCGACACGGGCCTGACCTGGCCGACGGTGCCGGCTGCGGCGATGGACCCATCCTTGCCTTACAAGGGCCATTTCAATTTGCTGGCCCAGTATAAAAAGAAATATCCAGGCGTTAAGTTGATGATATCCGTGGGCGGCTGGGCTGGCAGCGGCGGTTTCTACTCGGCTACCACCAATGCCGATGGCAGCATCAATACGGCGGGCATCAATACCCTGGCCGATTCCATGGTGGCATTCGTGCGCCAGTACAACTTCTTCGATGGGGTCGATGTCGATTACGAGCACCCGACCACCAACAATGAAGCGGGCAATCCCCTGGATTTTCCGGCCTCCAAGCCACGCCTGGCCGGCTTGATGACGAGCTACAACGTGTTGCTGAAAGTGCTGCGCCAGAAACTCGATGAAGCGGCAGTGCAAGACAATAAATACTACCTGCTGACGATAGCCGGTTCGGCCTCGGCCTGGGTCTTGCGCGGTGAAGAAAACATGTCGGGACTGCAGTACCTCGATTACGCCAGCCTGATGAGCTATGACTTGCACGGCGCCTGGAACCAGTATGTGGGGCCGAATGCGCCGTTGTTTGACGATGGCAACGATGCCGAACTGCGCGCCGGCAACGCCTATCAGTACCAGAACATCGGTTACCTGAATACGGACTGGGCTTACCGCTACTACCGTGGCGCGCTGCAGGCCGGGCGCATCAATATCGGCGTGCCGTTTTACACGCGCGGCTGGAAAGATGTGACGGGCGGCACCAATGGCTTGTGGGGCACCACGGCGCTGATCAATTCCACCGTCACTTGTGCCGGTGTGAAAAGCTGCGGCACGGGCGCTACCGGCATCGATAATGTCTGGCATGACCTCGACACGCAAGGCAACCCGACCCCTGGTGGCGGCAACCCGATCTGGCATGCCTTGAACTTGCAGAACGGCATCGTGCCGAGCTATCTGGACGCCTATAAGGTCACCGACAAGACCATCGTCGGCAGCTATGTGCCGTATTACAGCAGCACCATGGTGGCGCCGTGGCTGTGGAATGCCAGCAAGCGCGTTTTCCTGTCGACGGAAACCACGCAATCGATAGGCGCCAAGGCCCAGTACATCGTCAACAATAATATTGGCGGCGTGATGATCTGGGAACTGGCCGGCGACTATGCCTGGGATGCCACGCGCAATGGCGGCAAGGGCGAGTACTTCATGGGCACCACCCTGACCGACGTGCTGTACCAGGCCTTCCGCACCGCTGGGCCGTATGGCAACAAGCGCGCCGAGATCGCCATGCCGGGCACGGCGGCCAATGTCAGCATTACCCTGGGTGGCTGGAAACTGGGCGATAGCAACTTCCCCATCAATCCGGTGATGACGGTGAAAAACAATACGGCGGCGACCTTGCCTGGCGGCACGGTGGTGGAATTCGATTATCCCGTCTCGGCGCCATCGGATTTGAGCGACCAGTCCGGCTTCGGCTTGACAGTGATCAATGCGGGCTACACGGGGCCGAACAATATCGGCGGCTTTACCAAGAACTACAACCGCGCCCGCTTCGCGATTCCCGCCTGGCAATCGCTGGCGCCAGGCGGTTCGGTAGCCTTGACCCTGAACTACCGCCTGCCGATCTCGGGACCGGCCAACTATACGGTCACCGTGGGCGGCACCAAGTATGCCTTGAAGCAAGAGTATCCGGAGTTACCGGTAGGTTTGCCGTAATGGCTTAGTCTGAATAGAAAAAGGCGGAACCGAGGTTCCGCCTTTTTTTTAGCCACAAGTAAAGACTGGGCTTAGAACCAGGTTTCGACCTGGAAGCCGTACGAGGTGCCGCTGGTATTGTTGTTGTACACCGGGCCCGAATTATTGGCTGCGTTGACCGAGGCGGTCGCTGCATCGTTCCATTTGCCATAGGTGACAAAGGCGCGCAATTCAGGACGCGACCACAGGCCAGGACCGGCCGAGATGGTCGGTGCAAAAGTGATTTTGGTCAGGCGCTTGGCTGGCAAGCCGTTCGGCTGGGTGACGCGGTCCGTACCCAGTTCGGCGACCAGCTTGAAGTTGTTGGTCAGCGCGTACACCGGGCGCACACCGACCGTGGTCCAGGTCGAGGAACCGGTGGCGTTCGATTCATCTTTTTGCCACAGGGCCACGAATTCCATACCGAAGTGATCCAGTGGCTGGATCGCCATGTCATTGAAGACACGCGTACGTTTGACGTCCGAGCCGAACGAGGTGCTGCCCGACGCGCCCATCTGGCCGTTGCCGGCGCCACCGACACCAGGACCGACGCCGTATTGCACGCCGAAGGTGTTGCCGCCACCGAACACTTTCGATTGACGGTGGAAAGCCGACACTTGCCAGCCATTATGTTTTGGGCCGAAAGCGTCGTTATCCTTGCCTTGGCCAACGATGTAGCTTGCCGCCAGGTCCAGCGTGCCGTTCTGGTTCACGGGAATTTCGCCGTAGATGAAGTTCTGGCGCACGGCCGACTGGGTGCTGACCACTTTGGTGACCGGGTCGGTGACGGTGATGTCGTTATCCTTGAAGAAGGCATACGAGAATTTACCCGGGCCGACGTTGCCGATGCGGTCCAGACCGGCACCGGTGCCGTTCATGTTGATGTACTGCATGTCCAGCATGTGGATGTCAGGACGGTAGTAGAAACGCTTGCCGACCCAGGCCGTACCGCCAGCCAGGAAGTCCAGGCCTTGCGCTTCGACATAGGCCTTGACGATGCCGACCTTGCGGTCGCCGAAGTCGGACGTTGGTGCAAAAGCGTTGACCCACAAGGTGGCCATGTAGGTGACGTCGCCGGATTTGGCGATGGCCTTGGTGTAACCGAATTCCGTGTAGGCATCGCACTCATTGCCGAGGCGATATTTCATAGTATTGCCGCCCAGGCCGTAGCAGCTTTGTGGGCCGCCGCCGTCAGCGGTCGTGCTGCCGGCACCCGCGCGCAGGTAGCCGTGGAAACCTTCTGCGTCGCTTGGGTACATGGGGTCGGCGCTGGCTGTGCCAAAAACGAGGACGAGTGCGGTCAGCAAGGATGTCTTGACAGGGTGTTTCATATTGTCTCCAGGAGTGTTGGTATCGATGTCCTGGCCGGAAAGATTTCCTGGCGCCAGAACGTGCAGTCTTATGCCGCACAGCGAGTCTAGCAGCGGTTTTTTTGACTACATGATACGAAACCAGCAAGTATTGATACTTTCTTCCAAGCTGTTGTTTTTGCTGAATATCGATACTCTGGTTCACCGCAGTGCTGCAAAAGAGTATCGATTTGCGGTTTTGGAGTATCAGAAAGTATCAGGATCCAGTGATACATTGTGATCGTGGTGCTAAGTATCCGGCATTGCCTACGACAAAAAACACTGGAGACACACAATGAAACGTTCCGCCATTGCCGCGCTGTGCGCCGGCGCTTTCTGCTTGACCTCTTCCGCCTTTGCCGCCACCGATCTGGTGATTGCGACCGTCAACAACGGTCATATGATCGAAATGCAAAAGCTCAGCAAATTCTTCGAACAAGCCAATCCCGATATCAAGCTCAAGTGGGTTACCCTGGAGGAGGGCGTGCTGCGCCAGCGCATGACCACCGACATCGCCACCAAGGGAGGCCAGTTCGACGTGATGACCATCGGCCTGTATGAAACCCCGATCTGGGGCAAGAAAAACTGGCTGATCCCGATCAAACCCGACGCCAAGTACGAGATCGATGACTTGCTGCCATCGATACGCGAAGGCTTGTCCGGCGACGGCAAGCTGTACGCGTCGCCGTTTTATGGCGAAAGCTCGATGATCATGTACCGCAGCGACCTGGTGAAAAAAGCCGGCATGACGATCGAAGACCGTCCGACCTGGAATCACTTGCGCGACGTGGCCGCCAAGATCCACGATCCAGCCAATGGCGTGTACGGCATCTGCCTGCGCGGCAAGCCGGGCTGGGGCGACAATATGGCGCTGATCACCACCATGGCCAACTCGTTTGGCGGCCAGCTGTTCGACATGCAATGGAAACCGCAATTCACCAGCAAGCCGTGGAAAGACGCGGTCAATATGTATGTTGACCTGATGAAAAAATACGGCCCGCCAGGCGCCGCCGCCAACAGCTTCAATGAAAACCTGGCGCTGTTCAACCAGGGCAAATGCGGCATCTGGATCGACGCGACGATTGCCGCCTCTTTCATTACCGACCCAAAACAGAGCAAGGTCGCCGACAAGGTTGCCTTCGCGCAATCGCCGGTGGGGACCACGGAGCGTGGCGCCAACTGGCTGTGGATCTGGTCGCTGGCGATTCCATCGAGCTCCAAGCACCCGAACGAAGCGCAGCGTTTCATTAACTGGGCTACTTCGCCCGATTATGTGAAACTGGTCGCCAAGGAAACCGGCTGGGCCAACGTGCCGACCGGCACGCGCAAGTCCACCTACGCCAGCCCTGAATTCCAGAAAGTGGCGAAATTTGCCGCCGCCGAAGGCAAGGCCCTGGCCACCACCCGCAACGTGCAAAGCACTCTGCTGCCGTCGCCCTACGTGGGCGTGCAATTCGCCTCGATTCCTGAATTCCAGGTGATCGGCGTAGCGGCCGGCCAGCAAATGGCGGCCGCCCTGCTGGGCAAGGTCACCGTCGACCAGGCGCTGGAATTGTCGCAGCAGACGGCGGATCGTGAAATGCGCAAAGGTGGGTATTACAAGTAGGTCTGCTGCATAGTTTGCTTATCCCAATAGCGTAAAGCCGGGGTCAGACCCGACGGGTCTGACCCCAGATTTCTGCTGGCGATTGTTGTCCCTTGCCCCAAGAGAATCCTATGAAACGCTTTATCCCCCGGACTTTGCTGACGCCGGCTGTGGTCGCCGTCTCCGTCATTTCCGTCGTGCCCCTGCTGATCACGCTGTTTTACTCGTTTGTGCGTTACAGCATGCTCGACCCGAGCGGCCATCCTTTCCATGGCTTGACCAATTTCCACTATTTCTTTACCGATGCCTCGTTCTTGCCGGCATTGCAGAATACGTTCACCCTGCTGTTTTCCGTGATGCTGATCACGGTGGTGTTTGGCGCTGCGCTGGGTTTGCTGATCAATGAAGCGTTTCCCGGCCGCGCCATCGTGCGCGTGCTGCTGATCTCGCCGTTTCTCGTCATGCCCGCCGTCAATGCGCTGATGTGGAAGAACATGTTGCTCAACCCCATCTACGGCCTGTTTGCGCAGATCAGCATTTTCTTTGGCGCCACGCCCGTGGACTGGCTGTCGGCCCACCCCCTGTTTTCCATCATCATGATGGTGTCGTGGCAATGGCTGCCGTTCGCCTGCCTGATCTTCATGACGGCCCTGCAATCGATGGACCGCGAACAGCTGGAAGCGGCCCGCATGGATGGCGCCAATTACTTGCAGCAGTTGCGCTACCTCTACATTCCCCATCTGGGACGCGCCATGTCCGTGGTGCTGATGATCGAGATGATTTTCCTGCTGTCCATTTTCGCGGAAATCTTTACCACCACCGGTGGCGGCCCTGGTTTCGACACGACCACGATCACTTTCATGATTTACCAGCAGGCACTGTTGTCCTACGACATAGGAGCGGCTTCGGCCGGCGCACTGTTCGCCGTGCTCATTGCCAACATCGCCGCCTTCTTCCTGATGCGCGTCATCGGCAAGAACCTGTCGAAATAAGGAGACCACGATGCATACCAAATTTACCCTCTACGGCCGCACGTTCGCCGCCTGGCTGTTCGCGCTGCTGCTGTTCTTCCCCATCCTCTGGCTGGGCATGATGGCGTTCAAGACGGAAGGGCAGGCCATTTCCACGCCGCCATTGTTCTTCTTCACGCCGACGCTGGACAGCTTCCGTGAAGTGTTGGCGCGGGACAATTATTTTGCCTATGCCTGGAACTCGCTGTTTACCAGCGTGCTGTCGACGGCCATCGGCTTGCTGATCGCCATCCCGGCCGCTTATTCGATGGCCTTCTTTCCTACCCGCGGCACCATCGGCTTGCTGAAATTCATGCTCAGCTCACGCTACATGCCCGGCGTGGGCGCGCTGATGCCGATTTACATCTGCTACCAGTACTTCGGCATGCTCGACACGCGCATCGGCCTGACCATCATGTTCATGCTGATGAATCTGCCCATCATGATCTGGCTGCTCTACACCAGCATGAAAGAGCTGCCGCGCGAAATACTCGAAGCCTCGCGCATGGACGGCGCCACTGTCTGGGATGAATTCCGCCACGTGGTCTTGCCGCTGTCGGTGGGCGGCATCGCCTCCACTGCGCTGGTGTGCATGGTGTGGTCGTGGAATGAATCGTTCTGGTCGCTGAACCTGGGCGCCTCGAACGCGGGCACCCTGGCCTGGCTGATCGCCTCCTACTCCAGCCCCGAAGGCTTGTTCTGGGCCAAATTGTCGGCCGCCTCGCTGATGGCGATCGCGCCGATCATGGCGCTGGGCTGGTTCTGCCAGAAACAGCTCGTACAAGGAATGACCTTCGGCGCAGTCAAATAATCACACAGAATAGAGACATCATCATGGCTTACCTTCAACTGAGCAATATCGAAAAATTCTTTGGCGAGCACCGCGCCATCAAGGGCATCGACCTGGAAATCAAACAGGGCGAGTTCGTCGTCTTCGTGGGCCCGTCAGGCTGCGGCAAGTCCACCTTGCTGCGCCTGATCGCGGGCCTGGAACCGATCGATGGTGGCAAGCTGTCGCTCGACGGGCGCGACATCACCAGCCTGCCATCGTCCAAGCGCGACCTGGCGATGGTGTTCCAGTCGTATGCGCTGTATCCGCACATGTCGGTGTTCCAGAACATGTCGTTTGCCCTGAAACTGGCCGGCGTGGACCCCAAGATCATCCGCGAAAAAGTCGACAAGGCGGCCGCCATCCTCGACCTGGGTAAATACCTGGAACGCACGCCGAAAGAGCTGTCGGGCGGCCAGCGCCAGCGCGTGGCGATCGGCCGCGCCATCGTGCGCGACCCGAAAGTATTCCTGTTCGATGAACCGCTGTCGAATCTGGATGCAGCCCTGCGCGTGCAGACGCGTATCGAGATCGCCAAGCTGCACCGCGAACTGGGCGCCACCACCATCTACGTCACCCACGACCAGGTTGAAGCGATGACCCTGGCCGACCGCGTGGTGGTGCTGCGCGATGGCCAGATCGAACAGCATGGCTCGCCCCTGGAATTGTATGACCGTCCGGCCAATCGCTTTGTGGCGCAATTCATCGGCACGCCGAGCATGAACGTGGTGCCTGCCGACGCCGTGCCGCAGTTGCTGGCGCAGTCGGGCGGCAAGGGCCAGGCCGATGGCTTTATCGGCATCCGCCCGGAACACGTTTACCTGGGTGCACAGCAGCAGGGCAGCGTGCCCGTCACGGTTGAACTGGTCGAGTCGCTGGGCGTGGAAACCTTGACCTATGTGCGCCTGCAGAACAATGTGCAAGTGGTGTCGCGCGCCGCCGAACGCAGCAGCCTGCATCCGGGCCAGCAGACGCATCTGACCTTTGAGCCAGGCTTTACCCATTATTTTGACCGCGCCGGCAAGACCTGCGCAGCGGTATAAGGAGTTTTTTCATGACAGCACTGCATTTGAATCAAGCCAATCTGGCGCAACTGCCTACCGCGGTGAGCGGTCCCGCGTATGGACGCGACACCCTGGTGCCCAGCATCGTGCATATCGGCGTTGGTGGTTTTTACCGCGCCCACCAGGCCGTCTATCTTGACGATTTGCTGGCCTTGCCGGGCCATGCGCAATGGGGTTATTGCGGCGTGGGCCTGCTGCCGTCCGACGCAGCCATGCGCGACGCCATGCAGTCGCAGGACGGTTTATACACGGTGGTCGAGCGCAGCGCAGCCGGTGACGTGGCGCGCGTGATCGGCTGCGTGGGTGAGTATCTGTACGCACCCGACGATCCTGCCGCCGTGCTGGAAAAACTGGCTGCCCCCGCCACCCGCATCGTCTCGCTGACGATCACCGAGGGCGGCTATTATGTGAACCAGGGCACGGGCGAGTTTGATGCCTCGCATCCTGACATCGTGTATGAACTGGCTCACCCGCAGGCGCCGCGCTGCTCGTTCGGCTACTTGCTGGCTGCGCTATCGCTGCGCCGCCAGCGCGGATTGGCGCCCTTTACCATCCTGTCATGCGATAACCTGCAGCACAATGGCGATGTGACGCGCACCATGCTGCTGGCCTTTGCCGCCTTGCGCGACGCGGAACTGGCGCAGTGGCTGGCCACGCATTGCAGCTTCCCCAACAGCATGGTCGACCGCATCACGCCGGCCACCACCGATGAACACCGGGCCTTGGTGCACGACAGCTTCGGCATCAACGACGCCTGGCCCGTGGTGTGCGAACCGTTCCGCCAATGGGTGATCGAAGACGCCTTCCCGCATGGCCGCCCGGCCTGGGAACTAGTCGGCGCGCAGATGACGCACGACGTGCTGCCGTATGAAAAAATGAAGCTGCGCCTGCTCAACGCCAGCCATCAGGCCCTGTGCTATATCGGCATGCTGCTGGGGTACACCTATGCGCATGAAGCGATGAATGACGCCGGCATCCGCGCGCTGGTGCGCCGCATGATGGACGATGAAGTCACGCCTCTGCTCGATACGGTGCAAGGCGTGGATCTGGAACAGTACAAGGCCACCTTGATCGAGCGCTTCTCGAATCCTGCCGTGCGCGACCAGCTGGCGCGCATCGGCACCGAAGGCTCGGCGCGCATCCCCAAATTCGTGCTGCCGTCCGTGCGCGAAGCGCTGGCGCAGGGACGCGCCATCAAGCTGCTGGGCTTTACGGTCGCTTGCTGGTTCCGCTATCTGGAAGGCCACGACGAGCAGGGCAATGCGCTGCCGCTCAACGATCCGTATGCCGAGCGTTTGCGCGCGCTGGCGCTGCAGGGCGGGGTAGATGCAGGACCGCTGCTGTCGCTGCATGAATTGTTTGGTGAACTGGGCGAGTCGCCCGTGTTTGTTGCAGCGGTGACGCAGGCGCTGGCCAGCCTGTATGGCCAGGGTGCGCGCGCTGCGCTTGAACACATCGTGCAATAAAGAGGAGGGCGTCATGTCTCGCAAAGCGACCCACTCGCCGCCGCAGATGGAGCATGAACAGCAGCGTGACGCCACGCCCGGCTTCGAGCCGAAAGGCAGTTTCGGCTTTATCCGCTATCTGGAGCACGGCTTTCCGAACCCGCTGGTGCGCTGGCATTATCACGACGAGTACGAGCTGCACCTGATCCTGGAAACCAGTGGCAAGGTCTTCGTGGGCGACTATATCGGCCAGTTTACGCCGGGCCACCTGGTGCTGACTGGCCCCAGGGTACCGCATAACTGGGTCTCGCTCGACACGCCGCCCGAAGGCGTGGCCCTGCGCGACATGGTGATCCAGTTCGCCCACCCGCCGCTGGCGGCGATGGCGACCTCGATTCCGGAATTGAAAACCGTGTTTCCGCTGCTGCAGCGGGCCTTGCACGGCATCGAATTCTTTGGCGTCAGCGAGCAGGCGCTGCGGCGTTTCCAGCGCATCCGCGACATCAGCGGCCTGCCGCGCTTTATCGAGTTTTTGAGCCTGCTCGAAGAACTGGCGCAGACCAGCGATTACCAGCTGCTGTCGACCGTGCCGATGCAGTCCAGCGACGATGACGTGGCCTTGGCGCGCATCAGTTCAGCCATCAACTACATCGTGCACAATTACAGCAGCCAGTTTTCACTCAAGCAGCTGGCCGAGCAGGTCGACATGCCGGAGCGGACCTTTTCCCGCTTCTTTCGCAGCGCTACCGGCAACAGCTTTACCGATTTCGTCAATCGCCTGCGCATCAACAAGGCTTGCCAGCTGCTGATGGAAACGGAGCGCTACGTCAGCAATATCTGCTACGAGGCAGGTTTCAACAATGTGGCCAATTTCAACCGGCGCTTCCTGGAACTGAAGGGCATGACGCCGAAGGAATTCCGCCAGCAGGCGTCGGGGCGCTATGGCGAATGAGGCACTGCTGCCGCTGCCCCCATTTTGAGGTAGCATGGGCAGACAGGCAGGGGACAGGATAATCATCATGACGAGCATGGAACAGACATGGCTGGTGCACAGGGACGGCGAGCGCAAGCCGCCGGAACTGGAGCGTGAAAGCTACGACGGCATCATCAATTACCTGGAGCACGGCTACCCGAGTGCGCGCGTGCGCTGGCACTGCCACGAGGAATATGAACTGCACCTGATTGTCGCCACCAGCGGGCGCTTGTTCGTGGGCGACTATATCGGCGAATTTTCACCGGGCCACCTGGTGCTGACGGGGCCGCGCTTGCCGCATAACTGGATATCGAACGTGGTGCCGGAAGGCGGCGTGGCCCTGCGCGACATGATCGTGCAGTTTGCCCATGCGCCGCTGGCGGGCGCCGCGCGCTGCATTCCCGAGCTGCGTGAAATCCTGCCGCTGCTGGAGCGTTCCAGCTATGGCGTGGAGTTTTTCGACATGGGCGCCGAAGCCGAGCAGCATTTGCAACGCATCCGCGCCACCCACGGCGCCGAGCGTTTTGCCGAGTTCGTGCAATTCATGGGCAAGCTGGCGCGCACGGCCAATTACCGCTTGCTGTCGAGCGCTTCGATGCGTTCCTACGATGATGACGCTACTTTAGCCAAGGTCAATTCCGTGCTCAACTACATCACGGAAAACTACCGCGAGCCGATATCGGCGGAAATGCTGGCCGAGCAGGTGGGCATGTCGCTCAGTAAATTCTCGCGTTTCTTCCGCAAGGCCACCGGCAACAGCTTTACCGACTTTATCAGCCGTCTGCGCATCAATAAGGCTTGCCAGCTGCTGATGGACACCGACCAGTATGTGGTCAACGTCTGCTACGACGTGGGTTTCCAGAATGTGGCCAATTTTAATCGCCGCTTCCTGCAGGTGAAGGGCGTGACGCCGAAAGAATTCCGCCGCCAGGCCGATGGCCGTTTCGGCGGCATCGGCGGCCCGCCCGATGCACTGGCTGCAGGACAGGCAGTGGCATAGTCACTGTCTTTTTGTCATCTGCTTGTCACTTTGTTACGGTAGGCTTGCCGCTTCGATTCCTATACCGAGGCCCGCATGCACGCTGTCACCACACCCCATTTGAAATTGAGCTTGCTGGCCCTGGCGGCCGGCCTGTGCCTGGCTGCCTGTGGCGGCAGCGACAGCACGCCGGAGCCGGCCAAGCCGGTGGCGTTGTCCGGCGTTTTCCTCGATGGCGCGGTGGAGGGCCTTGAGTATGTGGCGGGCAGCGCGGCCAAGGCCAGCACCGGCGGCAAGGGGGAATTCACGTGCAACCCTGGCGATACGGTGAGCTTCAGCGTGGGTGGCCTCGCGCTGGGCAGCACCTTGTGCAATACCGTCGTGACGCCGCTGGCGCTGGCCGCCAGTACCAGCGTGCAGGATGAAAAAGTCATCAACCGCCTGATGGCGCTGCAATTACTGGACGAGGACAGCGATCCATCGAACGGCATCAAGCTGACAAGCGAGGTGAAGACCGCGCTGGCCGGCAAGACGCTCGACTTTTCTGCCGCGCCAGCCGCCTTCAACACGGCCCTGGCCGCGCACCTGGCTAGCCTGGGCGGAAAATTCGCCGGCCGCAGCGTCGATATGGACCGCCGCGCGCTGGTGCGCGAACATTTCGAAGATACGCTGGCGTCCAAGGCCGGCGCGCCTGTCAATGAAACGCTGACGCAGGTCCATCCTGTCGGTGAAGTGAAAGTCACCGTGACGCGCTACCAGATCCAGGCGGCGACCAGTTTTTATGTGCCGTATGAAGGCACGAATGCGAAGATCAAGGGCGAATTCCCGAATGGATTCTTGCCATCCTACGGTTCCGGCCTGGCTTTCAAGGGCACGAATACGAATGGCGACCTGGAATTTTATGGCTTGACGGACCGCGGCCCGAACGGCGATGGTCCGCTGGTGCCTGATCCGGCCGGCAAGGGCACGATAGGCAGCAAGATATTCCCTTCACCCAGTTTCACGCCCGCGTTTGGCATTATCACGCTGGGCAAGAACGGCGCTGTGCTATCAAGCAGCACGCCGATCAAGGTCAGCGGCACCGTCAACAGCTCGGGGTTGCCCGTGCCGGTCGGCGCGGTCGGCAATTCGGCTGAAATTCCCGTGATGGACGCCATGAAGTTCGACCCGGCCAGCAAGGCCGTTTTCAATACCGGCGGCCTCGATACGGAAGCCATCGTCCTCGACAAGAAGCGCAATGCGCTGTGGGTCTCCGACGAATATGGCCCCTTCATCGTCAAGCTCGATCCAGTCACGGGCGTCATCCAGGCCAAGTACGAACCAGGCAAGGGCTTGCCCGCGCTGTTCGCCAAGCGCCGCGCCAACCGCGGCATGGAAGGCCTGACCCTCGATGCCAGTAACGACAAGCTGTACGCCTTTTTGCAAAGCCCCCTGAGCGATGGCACGGCCATGTATAGCGTCACGAAAAAGGCGGAGCAGGTCGAGCGCTTTGCCGGCTTCACGCGCTGGATCGAATTCGACCCTGTGACGGGCACCAGCGGCAAGATGTATGCTTATCCAATCAATGCGGCCGATTATCAGGATGGCCGCACGGGCAACGCCAAGCTGGGCGACATGGTGGCGCTGGGTGGCGGCAAGTTCCTTGTCATCGAACAGGGCGCCGCGCCATCGGGCAAGGTATTTAATAAACTGATGCTGGTGGACCTGAACGCGGCCACCGACATTTCTGCAGCGGCGTACAACGCGGCGACGTCGGACCTGGAAAAAAGCAGCATGGGCGGCGTGGCCGTCAACGGCGCCGACTGGTCGACCGTCAAGCCGATCAGGAAAACGCTGTTATTGGACTTGAACGCCATCGGCTGGGCGGCAGAAAAAGCGGAAGGCCTGACCCTGGTCGACGGCTCCACCATCGCGCTGGCCAATGACAACGACTTCGGCTTGAAGACCAAGGTCTTCGACGCTGCCGGCCTGGAAGTGGCAGATGCCGACGTCACCAAGTGCACGGTCGATGCGAATGGCGTCATCATCACCAGCAGTGCTGCCGGCTGCAACGCCGCCAACAGCATCCGCGTGGCGCGTGGCGACGACCGCGAACGTCCAAGCCGGCTATGGATCGTCAAGTTCGCCAAGGCCCTTAACACGTATTGATTACGCACGACAGCTTGTCAGGCAGCCGTGAGCCGGTCGCTGAACAAGGTCAAGAGCACGCCGCCCAGCATCACGGCGGCGCCTGTCATTTTCAGCCAGGAGACCTGGCGCACGGCCACGCCCAGCAAGCCGAAATGGTCGATGGCCAGCGATGATAGCAACTGACCGGCGATCACCAGGGCCAGCAGGGCGCCCAGGCCGATGCGCGGCGCCAGCATGACCGTGCAAAAGATGGCGCCCGCACCCAGCAAACCTCCCGTCAGGCGCCACCAGGGCTGGGCGGGCAGGGCAGCCAGCGAGGGCAGCAGGCCGCCGCGCCCTATGGCGATCACGGCTAGCAGCACGCTGCCGCTCAAAAAGGAAAACAGAGCGGCGGCAATGGTGTTGTGGCCGATGGCGCCCGCCAACTGGCCATTGATGGCGGCCTGGCAGGAAATCGCGGCGCCGGCGCAAAAGGCGATCATGAAAAGCAGTGTGGACATGGCGCGCCCCTCAAGCCAGTGCAGTGAAAGACTCGGCGAACATGTCGGGCACATAGCCGGCAGCGGCAAACAAATGGCTGCGCGATTCTTCGGTGGCTGCCTTTAACGCCGCGACGTCCAGTCCCAGCAGCTTGCCACCCTGTTTGCGGATGCGCCCGCCGATGATGACGGTATCGATATTGCCCCGCTCGGCCGCGTGCACCACCGTGCCCAGCGCATTGTTCGACGGGTACAGATTGATATCGTCGGCGCGCAGCATGACGATGTCGGCCTGCTTGCCGATGGACAGGCTGCCCACCTGGCCGGCCAGTCCCGCGCAGGCGGCGCCGTCGATGGTGGCCGCTTCGAGCAGGCTGCGTAGCATGACGGGTTCGGGAACAGGCGCATGGTCGCCGTCGTGCTGGCAGTGGCCGCTGTGCTGGTGGTGGCGGTGCGCCTGGGTGGTGGCGCGCTGCAGGTAAAAAGCCACGCGCATTTCCATGAACAGGTCGCCGCTATAGGAGCTTTCATTGTCCACGCTCAGGCCCGGTTTCATGCCGTGGCCGATGGCATCCTGGTAGGAGCACATGCCGTCTTCCAGCGCGTAATGCGTATCCGAGCGGGGGCAGACGTTGATGTTGACGCCAGCTTCGCGCAAGATGGCCCAGGCTTCTGCGGGCAGGGCGGTGCAATGGTTGAAGATGTTATCGGGGCCCAGCAAGCCGTCCTGGTGCAGCGCCGCCAGTTCGCCCGCCATTTCCTTGCCAAAGAATTCGGTCACGATGCGCAGGCCCAGCGCGCGGGCGGCGGCCCAGGTGTCGCGGTCGATCTGCGACATCATCGCCAGCGACAGCAGTTGTTCCGGCTCTTTGAAATATTTGTCTTGCAGGCGCGCCAGGTCTTGCGGCCAGGCTGCCTGGTCCCAGTCGCCGGTCAGTGGCGCGCCGGGTGCGTGCACGGCACGGATGCCGGCGTCGCGTAAGGCTTCGATTGCGGCATCGGAATGGGCGCCGCTGCGCGCATTGTGCGAATTGTCGACCATCGTGGTGATGCCCGCGTCGATGCAGCCCAGGGCCGTGAGCAGGTTACCCACATACATATCTTGCGGCCGGTAGTATTTGGCGAACGAGAAATGGGTGGCGTTGCAATAATCTTCCAGCGTGGCCGAATTCGGGTTGATGCGGCGCAGCTGGCCTTCCCAGGCATGGCGGTGCGTATCGACCATGCCGGGCATGATGATCATGTTGCTGGCGTCGATGATTTGTGCATCCGGTACATCGAGGTGCGCGGCGATGGCGGCGATGCGCGCGCCGTCGATCAGCAGGTCGCCTTGCGCCAGGTTGCCGATGGCAGGGTCCATACTGATGATGGTGCCGCCCTTGAGCAGCAAGCGGCCGGTGACGGCGGGCAAGGCGCCGGCAATGGCGCTGGCGTGGGTGGAGTGTGGCGTGGAGCTTGGCTTGGTTTGCATGGCGGTTCTCGCATCGGATAGGGATGCAGGGATTGTGGGCGCCAAAGTCTCTGTCAACAATATCCTATAATTGACATGGGTTTTGAAGCTGGGAATACATAATCGGCTTGTTTTACTGAGGAGGCGCCATGCGCGGCAGCGAATTTAGCGAGTTGAAGGCCTTTGCCGCCGTGGCCGAACTGGGTACGTTTGCGCGCGCCTCTGAGCTGCTGGCCGTCTCCCCATCGGCCCTGAGCCAGACCATACGCCGGCTGGAAGAGCGGCTCGGCGTGCGCCTGTTGAACCGCACCACGCGCAGCGTAACGCAGACCGAAGCGGGCGCCCGTTTGTACAGCCGCCTGGCGCCCCTGTTCGTGGAACTGGACGCTGCCATCGAGCAGGTCAACGATTTTCGCGCCAAGCCAGCGGGTACGGTGCGCATCTGCGCGCCGCAAATGGCCATTTTGCACATCATCCAGCCCATGCTGGCCGACTTCCAGGCCGCTTATCCCGATATCGTGCTTGACCTGAGCAGCGACGACAGCGTGGGCGATATCTTTGCCCATGGCTTTGACGCCGGCATCCGCCTGGGTAAGTTCATCGACCAGGACATGATTGCCGTGGCGCTGGGGCCGGAGCTGCGCCAGGTGGCCGTCGCCTCGCCCGCCTATGTGCGGGCGCATGGCGCGCCATCGACGCCGGAAGAACTGGTCCAGCACCGCTGCATCAACTGGCGCCGTCCGGGCTTGGCTTCCTTGTATCACTGGGAATTCGCCAGGGATGGCGAGCGTTTCGAGCTGGCCGTGAAAGGCTCGCTGATCGTCAACGATTGCGCCGTCGCCCTGCAGGCGGCTGTCGATGGCCTGGGCATCACCGTCTGGACCGAACAATGGATGCAGGCTGAATTGCAGTCGGGGCGATTGCAGACCTTGCTGGACGACTGGTCGCCGCCGTCCGCAGGCTTTTATCTGTACCACCCCAGCCGCCGCCAGACGCCGGCCACCTTGCGCGCCTTTATCGACTTTGCCCGCGCCAGGCTGGTCCAGGCGTAAAAAAACCGCACGGCGCGAGCAGTGCGGTTTTTGTTTTCAAGCGGGGACTACATTATTTCTTGATGTAGGTGTCCAGCCAGTTCAACACCGTGTGATGCCACAGCAGCGAGTTGGCCGGTTTCAGTACCCAGTGGTTTTCGTCCGGGAACACCAGCAGCTTGCTCGGGATGCCCTGGCGCTGCAGCGCCGTGAACGTGCCCAGGCCTTGCGTGGTCGGGATGCGGAAGTCGAGGTCTCCCTGCACCACCAGCATCGGCGTTTTCCAGTTTTTGACGTAGTTCACGGGATTGAATTTCTCGTGCTTGTCGGCGGCGTTGAAGTAGGGGCCGCCGTTTTCCCACTCGTTGAACCACAGTTCTTCGGTCGAGTAGTACATGGCGCGGTTGTCGAATACGCCGTCGTGGTTGACCAGGCACTTGAAGCCATCCGGCCAGTTACCGGCGATCCAGTTCATCATGTAGCCGCCATACGAAGCGCCCAGGGCGCAGCTGCGTTCGCGGTCCAGCCAAGGGAATTTCTGTACGGCTGCCGCCAGGCCTTTTTGCAGGTCGATCAAAGGTTTGCCACCCCAGTCGCCGCTGATCGAATCGGTGAACTTCTGGCCATAGCCGGTCGAACCGTGGAAGTCGATGAAGACGGTGGCGTAGCCGGCGCCTGCATACACTTGCGGATTCCAGCGGTAGCTCCAGCTGTTGCCGAAGCTGCCTTGCGGGCCGCCGTGTACCAAAAAGGCGATCGGGTATTTTTCACCGGCCTTGGCGTTCCATGGCTTCATCACGTGGCCGTAGACGGTTTCTCCATCGGCGCCGGCGAACGAGAACTGCTCGTACTCGCCAAAGCGCACGTCAGCCAATGCTGCCGCATTCTGCTTGGTCAGCTGCACCATTGGCGCGGTGTCGGTCTTTGCATCGAGCTTGCGCGAGTACAGCTGCGCGCCGCCAGCCAGGCTGGCGTGGGTCAGCACGATGGTATTGCCGCGCACGTCGAATTCGCCGACGGCGCCCTTGCCCGTCAGGGCGGCAACCTTGCCGTTGGCGGCGTCGATATGGAACAGGCGGTGCTGGCCGATATCATCGGCGGCGACCAGGAAGCCCTTGCCGTCCGGCGTCCAGCGGAAGTCGGCGACCGAACGGTCCCAGTCGTCAGCCAGGGTACGTTTCTTGCCGGTGGCGACATCCATCAGCACCAGGTGGAAACGGTCTGCTTCAAAGCCTGGCTTGGTCATGGCCACGTAGGCCAGCGTGCGGCCGTCTGGCGAATAGGTGGCGCGCGCGTCCCAGGCCGGATTTTCAGGCGTCAGGTTGCGGGGCGCCTGGCCGCCGATGGCAGGCACGGTGTAGACGTCGAAGTTGGTCGACCACGATTCGGTGCGGCCAGCCACGCGGACCGAGAAGGCGACTGTCTTGCCGTCCGGGCTGAAATGGTATTCGCCATTGTCGCCGAATGGTTTCGATGGCGTGTCGCCATCCAGCGTGCCGCTCAGGCTGACCGGCGTGGCGCTGACGCGGCCAGAAGTGTCGATAGGCGCCGAGTACAGCACATTGCGGCGGCCATCGGCCCAGGTATCCCAGTGGCGCACGAACAGCTGGTCGTAGACCATGCCGCTAGCCTTGTTCTTCGTCTTGTCATCGAGGCGCTTTTTGGTGCAGGCGATGTCGGCGCAATCGAGGAAGACGCCCATACTGAAGGCCAGGCGGTCGCCCTGTGGCGACAGGCGGAAGGTGTCCACGTCCAGCGGCAGGTCGGTCACTTTCGACGCTTCGCCGCCGTTCAAGGGCAGTTGCCATACTTGCGAGGAGCCGGAGCGGCCGGACAGGAAGTAGATCACGTCGCCGTTGGGCGACCATTCAGGATCGCTGGCGCTGGCTTCGCCGCGCGTCAGCTGGCGTGGCGCCGCGTTCGGCGCGCGCAAGTCGATCAGCCACAACTGCGTGTTGCCGCGATTCTTGTCCAGGTTGGTGCTGCGCACCGTGTAGACCACGCGCGTGGCGTCCGGCGACAGGACCGGATGACCGACCCGTTCCATGGCGACCATGTCTTCGACGGTGAAACCGCGTGGCGCGGCCAGCGCCGGGACGGCGGCCGTGGTGGCCATGGCGGCACTGAATGCTCCCAAGAGCAGCAGACGTAAACTCATTCGAACTCCCGTTTTTATTACGACGTTATTAATTTGATATAGACGTAACCGGCTGTACCGCCGGCAGGCCAGTATCATAGCAATAAAGCGCCGGCCCCAGCGGCTTTTAGCGCCAGGGCTGCTTGCCAACAGGATGGACGTGTTGCGCTATTGGAAACCCTGCTTTTGTGAAAAGTGCTAGAGTGCGCTTCTTTTTTCTGCCGAGTTTCTTCCATGCGCCTGACCACCATCGCCCTGACCGCTACGACCCTGTTTGCTAGCTTGTCCCTCCACGCTGCTCCCATGCCCACGCAAGAGCAAATCAACGCTGCCGTGCAGGCCGGGGTAGCGAAGCAAAAATCGTCCGTGCCGATTCCTGTCAAGGTCACCAGCCTGCTGGGTTGCCAGCAGGCGCAAGAGCCTGAGTTCAAGGATCAGGTCGTCTGCCTGGTGGGCATGAGTGCTGGCATGCGTGATGGCTTTACGGTCTTGCCGCTGCGCCAGGAGGGCGATAGCTGGGTCGGCGTCGAGCGCAAGCACGCCAAATTTGCCGGGCCGGCGCCAGCCGAAGCGCAAGCGCTGATACGTGCCTGGGCGAAACAGGAAGTGGCCAACAATCCCGAGTTGGCCAAGGATCAGCAGATGCAGGAAGCGCAGACCACCATGCAGGTCAAGGCCATCAATGACTGCGATGTGAATCGCAAGACGGGTTATCTTGAGTGCGCCACCGTGCTGAGCGTGCCTGGCCGTCCCGACGATATCCAGACCGAGCTGAAGTTTGCCTTGGAGAAGGCTGGCTGGCGTTATGTACCTCGCTGAAGTACCTCGTTGAATACGGCTTAAAAAGCCGCAATGAGAAATTGCTCTCAGATTAACAATTCAATATTAGAATGAATGGTTCATTGCACACGACAGGCTGGCGCCTTGCCAGTGCGTGGTGTGCCCCTTCACCGCCGGTGCACGGGCGACAGCCGAGGAATGACCATGCGTCTCAATCTTCCCGTCAGCGATACCGAGATCAATCTGAGCGATACCGAGACCATCGTCTCGACTACCGACTTGCAAGGCAATATCACCTACGCCAACCCTTATTTCATCGCCGTCAGCGGCTATAGCGCCGAAGAATTGATAGGCGCGCCGCAAAATATACTGCGCCATCCCGACATGCCGGTCGAAGCGTTTGCCGATTTCTGGGCCACCATCCGCTCGGGCCGTTCCTGGAGCGGCATGGTCAAGAACCGCTGCAAGAATGGCGATTATTACTGGGTGCTGGCCAACGTCACGCCGGTGGTCGAGGATGGCGTAGCGGTCGGCTATATGTCCGTGCGCACCAAGCCGAGCCGCCAGCATGTGGTCCAGGCGGCAGCCCTGTATGCGCGCATCAAGGCGGGGCAGGCGCATGGTGTCGTCATCCGCCAGGGAGCGGCCATGCGCACGGGCCCGCTGGCCAAGCTGCTGCGTTTGCGCGACATGGCGCTGGCCAAACGCATAGCTTGGAATCTGGGTTTCCTGGGCCTGGTGCTGTTGCTGCAACTGGCCTGGAATGCTGGCTTGCTGCCAGCTGCAGCTTCAGGCTGGGTCACGGGTCTGTCCTTGCTGGCGCTGCTGGTACTGGCAGGCTTTTGGCATGCGCTGCACAGCAATGTGCTGCGGCCCTTGCGCCAGGCGCGCAAGGCCTGCGACGTGATGGCGGGCGGCGACCTGACGCAGGAAGTGGGCACCGAGCGGCGCGACGAGATGGGCCAGTTGCTGCGCTCCTTGCGGCAATTGCGCGTGAACCTGCACTCCATCGTCGGCGATGTGCGCGGTAACTTCCTGCAAATCAGCGTGGCCAGCCGTGAAATCGCGGCCGGCAATATGGATTTGTCGGGCCGCACGGAAGCGCAGGCCTCGGCCTTGCAGCAGACGGCGTCGAGCATGGAACAACTGGCAGCCACGGTGCAGCAAAACAGCGGCAACGCCGTGCAAGCGAGCGACATGGCGGGCAAGGCCCACGGTCTGGCCGGCAAGGGGGGCGAAATCGTCGGCCAGATGGTGCATATGATGGCCGAGATTAACGCGTCTTCCAAGAAGATCGGCGATATTACGGGTATTATCGAAGGCATCGCCTTCCAGACCAATATCCTGGCCTTGAATGCGGCCGTGGAAGCGGCGCGCGCTGGCGACCAGGGACGCGGTTTTGCCGTCGTCGCAGGTGAAGTGCGCAGCCTTGCACAGCGCTGCTCGTCGGCCGCCAGCGAAATCAAGCAGCTGATCACGGCTTCTTTGGCGCAGGTCGAAGCGGGCGCACAACTGGCGGCCCAGGCGGGCGCCAGCAGCGCTGAAATGCTGGGCGCGGTGCAGGGCGTGCACGGCATCATGGCTGAAATCGCCTCCGCTTCGCGCGAGCAAAGCAATGGCATCGGCCAGGTCAACCGGGCGGTGACGCAGATGGATGAAGTGACGCAGCAGAACGCGGCGCTGGTGGAACAGTCGGCGTCCGCTTCGGCCGAACTGCAGGCGCAGACGCTGAGGCTGGAACAGGCGATGGCGCTGTTCAAGCTGGAGCGGTGCCATGATGGGCAAGCGCTCAGGGCGAGTTCTTAGGACCAGTTCAAAGTCTGCGGGGCAAGACATCGCGGCTTGCGCACATGATATCTCGGTATCGCAGCTGGCGCAGCAGGGCAACATCAACGCCAATATGCTGTTCACGTGGCGCCGCGAGTTGCATGCCGATTTATTCAAACCGGCTACGCCCGCGCTGCTGCCGGTGTCGGACGATTTATTCCACCCGCCAATCCACCACTTGAACACGGCTGGTGGGAGGCTTGCCTTGGGGGTGAGGCGGCAGCATGTGCATGAGCAGCTTGCCAGACGCACCGGGTGATGCGCAAAACCACGCCGGCAGCGAAAATACCGCTTCGTTGATCGCCGATGGCGGTGGCATCTGGTAGGGCGCGATCAAACCCAGGGTGTATTTGTTCAGTTCATCCGGCGTCGGCTTGGATGCGCCCTGTGGCAGCAACGCGACCTGCAGGATAAAAGTGTTGTTCGCTTCGGCTTTCGAGACCCGATATTTCACGCGGAGCAAGGTCGGCCGCGCGGTATCGCAACGCAACTTCGCTTCAAAGATGACTTTACTACTCACCTCCCGCGAAGTTGCGCCCACACTGAGTGAACAACCAGCAATAACGCCCCACACCAGCACTGAACCCAGTCGTTTACATGTGAAAGTCATTGCTGCCTCCATGAAAAACTATCCCATGGCTACAGATTACACGCTGATAATTTCGACGTCCTTAATCTGGAACATAGCCTTCGCACTCCCTTCGGCTTGAGGGTGTATTGATACGAACTGCAATTGTACCCGTTCATCTAACCGCCCTTGGGCCGCCTGTGCCAACAGTGGCGCGGTAATGTCCAGCACGATACTGGCCCCGTGATGGCCCGCGTGGCTCATCTGCGCCGAACCGAAGAAACTGAAGGAGCCGGCGTAATGTGGATCGTCGCTACTGGTGGCCGGCGTCAAATATGGGCAATTCACGAAGGCATTGACCACCAGTCCTTGCTGCTCACCTTCCGGCCAGCTGACCTGCTTGAGCACGGCGAGTATCCGCTTTCCCTCCGAGGCGAGGCGTTGCTCCGACCCCAGCACTGTACGAAACACCCTCGATTCCTGCAGCTCCTGCAGCAAGGACGTCACTTTCACAGGGAACGCCGTCGGCGTATTAGCCTTAACCTGGACGGCCGTATTGAGCTGCGCCAATAACTTCGGCTTGCCCTTGGCCAGTTGGGACGCCAGCACATGCTGGAAATTATTCGAGAACGGCGCCGCGCTGAGGAATTTTACCGCGCCGGAATCGATGAAGTAATCGTAGGTGTAGCCCATCGCCTCGAAATCGTGCACCTGCTTCGACGTAAACGTGACCGGTTTGCCATCGGCATCAACAAACATATTGTAGGTTGCCGGATTGTCCTGCGTGACGTTACCGGCCTTTTGCCAGCGAGCCCACATAAAGTCCACCATCGCGTGATGCATCCAGAAGATCGGGTCCAGCGGCGACAGGCCGCTGCCCATGTGGCCCGGCTTGCCAATCGGAGGAAAACCAACAATGACGTGGCCGGTGTTATGCGGTTGTCCTTCCAGCATATTGGTGAAGTTACTGAATTGCGTCTGCTTCAGGATATTCTGCAAATTCTTGCTGGTGAAAGCCCCGCCGCGAATCGGATCGGCTTGCACGCCGACGCCCCGCGCCAGAGCGCGCAGCGGCAACGAATCGACCGGTCCCCAATTCTTCCCTGTGTAAATACCTGGGTCCTTCCAGTATTCGACATTGAGTTCCTGAATATCGTAAAACGGATTGGGAATGATGCCCTGTTTTTGGCTCCAGTCCCAATAAGGTAGCGTAAAAGACGGAACTCCGATCAGCTTGGCGCAGATGCTTTCGAACATCAGCAAATAAGGCCGGTGCCAGGTGGCGAAGTTGGGTGTGCCATGCTCGCAGTAGTTCGGATGCAGTGTCGCCTGCCCCCACCAGCTGCGCAGATCAGTGCTTGGCAACGCATGCATGGCCTTGACCGCCTGAGCGTACTGCGTAAAAAACGGGTCGTTGTCAGGCAGGGACATCAGATTCCGCCGCACTTTTAGATTAACTGGAGCCGCCCACAAATTGCTGCTGCCGAGAAGAACTGGAATCGCTGCGCATTGCGCGGACAGAAAAAGGAACTGGCGCTTATTCATGTTGAGATTCTCCTTATGAGTTCGTGAAAGCATAAAAATGCGGTTGTAGGAAAAGTCTTACGCAAGTATCCCACTGAACAATAGCTGACACTCTCTCGGAAAATCACGCACTCACGTTTAAATTAAATAAACAACATCAGCGCATGCCGAATCGCTTCAAACACCGCATGCCGCAACCACAGAAGTTGCCAACGGCCGCATGGATTAACTCGCCGACCATGGAGGAGGGTTGCATGAAATAAATTATTAATAAATTAATAATTAAATAGTATGTTTCAAATTCATTGACACGCTCCGCCTGTCCAGTCTATTCACGAAACGCATAAGGTGCCAGGCAGCATAAGGCAGCCCATCGGAAGGCGCCCCCAACCTGTTTGAGCAGGCTTTTGAAAATCAGGTTTTTGGGCCGTCGGTAGAAATTGCCAAGCGATTGGAATGACATATCTTCGCGGTGATGCCACAGCGTTGGATTGTCAAGCGCTCTTTCGCCGGGCTGGAGAAATGTCGGGGGCTGCGGAAAAATTGCGAGAACAAACTGGAGACGAGCCGACAATTTTTCGTGCTCGTCTTTTTGTTACTCTTGAGACTTTGAACAGGTTCTAAGAGCAGGCGCTCCAAATGCTGGGGTACGACCCGGCGGGCCGGACCCCGGTGCTGGTTTTACTGCGGGGTTTACTGCATGAACCAGCCGTGGCTGACCACGATGGATTGGCCGCTCAGTGCCGTCGACGGGAAGGCGGCCAGGAAGACGGCCGTTTCCGCCACGTCTTGCGTGGTGGTGAATTCGCCGTCGATGGTATCTTTCAGCATCACTTTCTTGATCACGTCTTCTTCGCTGATCTTCAGTTGGGCTGCCTGCTCGGGGATTTGCTTGTCGACCAGCGGCGTGCGCACGAAGCCGGGGCAAATGACATTGGCGCGGATATGGTCTTTCGCGCCTTCCTTGGCCACCACCTTGGCCAGGCCCAGCAAGCCGTGTTTGGCCGCCACATAGGCGCTCTTGAAGGGTGAGCCTTCATGCGAGTGCACCGACCCCATGTAGATGATGGCGCCGCCGCGGCCGCCCTTGATCATTTCGCGCATGCAGGCGCGGGTGGTCAGGAAGGCGCCGTCCAGGTGAATCGCCAGCATCTTTTTCCACTGTTCGAACGGGTAGTCGACGACCGGGCTGATGATCTGGATGCCCGCGTTGCTGATCAGCACGTCGATGCCGCCGAAGTGGGCGGCGGCGTCCGCCACGCCCTGGTCGACCTGTGCTTCGCTGGTGACATCCATGGCGACGGCAAAGGCCTGTCCGCCCGATTGTTTGATTTCATCGGCGGTCTTGTTGGCCGCGTCCAGCGCCAGGTCGGCGATCACGACCTTCGCGCCCTGTTTTGCATATTCAAGAGCTATTTCCTTGCCGATACCACTGGCGGCGCCGGTAATCAGTGCGACTTTGTCTTTGAGTTGCATATTAATCCTTTGCATTGCGGGTTGAGGTCATCGTGGGAGCTTTACCTGCGCCAGTATAGCCAGAAAAGGCCGCTAGCATGGCTTGCACGCACAGGCAATCTTCGGGGTCTTGCTCTATGCCAGTTCTTTAGCGATTCCTTATAAATGATATTGCGAATCATTCTCATCTAATATATGATGTGCAACGCATTTCACCCAGGCAACTTTACCCACGGTGTCTGCACTGCGATGCCAGTGAGGCCAGTGAGCCGCCGGCACGCGTCCGCGCGGGCAGAGCACCGCCGCAACGTTGCCTTCTACGCCGCCGCCTGAATAGTGCACTGCCCGTCCTTTCCTCTGCCCAGCGTTTTCTCATCAGAAGTATGAAGACAGGCAAGGAATGCAATGAAACTCCATAAAAATATGAATTTGACGCCGCTGGCCGCCGCGCTGGCATTGATGCTGGGCACTGCGGGCGCGAATGCCTGGGCCATCGACAGCAAGGATGATGCGAGCAATGATCAGCAGATGGCGCCCATCAGCGTGTTCGGCGATGCGATCAACGCCGGTACGGCGGGCCGCTCTTATCTCAATACCGCTGACATCGAACGCCAGCAGGCCGATAACGTCGCGTCCCTGCTCGATACTTTGCCTGGCGTGGACATGTCCGGCACGGCGCGCCCCAGCGGCCAGAGCCTCAATATCTGGGGCTTCAGCAAGGTGCAAGACGTGAAAGTCATCCTCGATGGCGTGCCGAAAGGCTTCGAAAAATATCGCCAGGGCTCCATCTTCATCGAGCCGGAACTGATCAAGCAGATCGAAGTGAACAAGGGTGCGCATACCAGCTTGTATGGCAATGGCGGTTTTGGCGGCGTGATCACGGTCGAGACCAAGGATGCCAAGGACATGCTGGAGGGCGACGCCAAAGTGGGCGCCTTCGTCAAATATGCGCGCCATAGCAATAACGCGGAAAACGACGCAACCGTGGCCGTGTATGGCCGCACGGAAGATGGCCGTTTCGACGCCATGGCCTACACCACGCAGCGCAAGTCGGATGATTTGCGCAAACCCGATGGCAAGGTGTTCCGCTTTTCCGCCATCGATGCGCCATCGAGCCTGGCCAAGTTGAATGTGCGCCTGACCAGCGAACAGTTGCTGACCCTGACCGCGATGAAGAGTGGCAGCACGGGCTGGGGACCATTCGCCGCCATGGGCGAAGACGTGCCCACGCCAACCGAGGCGGAAATCACCAAGTATGGCCTGGAAGAGGCGTGGCAGCGTAAGGCCGTCTACCGCGACCAGCACGACGATACCTATTCCGTGAAATGGCAGTACGCGCCGCAGGACAATCCCTGGGTCAAGCTGACGGCCAGCGCCGGTTATTCGCACACCGACCAGCACGACACGCGTTTGCCATCGGCCTCGCAGGGTTCCTACCTGGGGTCGCTGGGCAACGAGAGCTGGGCAACGTATACCGACCGCATCGCCGAAGTGCGCAATGAAAGCGTCTTTAACACGGGCAACTGGTCGCACGTGCTGCAAACGGGTCTGCAATGGCACAAGAATGTGCGCGACACCCTGATGTACTACCCGTCGCCGACGGCGCTGAAGGACCCGACCTATAACTATGGTTACTTCCAGCCGTATTACATGCCGGCAGGACGCCAGGAAACGCAGGGTCTGTACCTGCAGGATGCGATGACCTATGGCGGGCTGACGGTGACGGCGGCGCTGCGCCATGACAGGGTCAGCACAGAAGGCGTGCCGAACAAGGCCTCGCGCTACAACAGCCCGCTGCCAGCCGCCGGCCACGATTTCAGCGAAAAAACGCATGAGGACTGGTCGCCGCGCCTGGGCCTGTTCTGGAAGGCGACCAATACACTGGCGCTGTTCGGCGACTTGAGCCGCACCTGGCGCGCGCCTACCATCGACGAGATGTATTCGAATGAATACTATGTGTCGGACAAGCTGGGTTCATCGACGCCGGGCACCAGCCGCAACCTGGCGGTGGAGCGCGTGACCGCCGTGCGTGTGGGCGCCATAGTCCATCGCCAGAACTTGTTCCTGGAACGCGACGATGCGCAAGTGCGCCTGACCGTGTATCAGAACCGGGTCAGTGACAATATCGGCCCGCGCCTGGGTGTGCTGTTCGAAGGTTATGTGCCCGGTTCGGGCAAGGTGCCGCCAGCTTTGTCCGATTATCGCAACCTGGCCGGCTACCGCACGGAAGGCGTGGAACTGGAGTCGTACTACAACACGCCGCGCCTGTACGCCAGCGCCTCCTTGTCGATGCAGTACGGCACCCGTACCGGTACCCAGCGCGATCCATGGGGTCAGGACGAACCCGTATCGACCATGGCGCCGGACAAGCTGATGACGGGCCTGGGCTGGCGCTTCCCCGAGCAGGGCGCTAGCATAGGCTGGCAAGGCCGCTTCGTCGCCAAGCAGGATCGCGTGCTGCCGAAGGGTAGCTTCTACCGACTGCCGCCATCGACCGGCTATGCTTTGCACACCCTGTTTGCTGCATGGAATGGCACGCAAGGTTTTTGGCGCGGCACGGAAGTGCGGCTGACGGTCGATAACATCTTTAACCGCGATTACAAGCCTTACCTGAGTGAAGCGGTGACGGGTGTGGGGCGTAATGCGAAGCTGAGTTTGTCGCGGAAGTTCTGATTTTTGGAGTTTTAAGAATGGCGGGCCGGAGTCGCGGGCCTGAGAAAATGCCGAGGGCGGCGTTGCAGCTCCTTGCCGTACATGCGTACTGTCTGCGTCGCTGCGCCTTGCCCTCGACATTTTTCAGGTCTGCTAGGCCCGAAAGCCTTTGCACAGGTCCTGGGCGCGGTATCAACGCAGTACCAAGGCTTTCACGGTTTCCCAGGCTGTGCTGCCCGAGTGGGTGGCGCGGACCTGGTTGCGGCCGCCTTCCTTGGCCACGTACAGGGCGCGGTCGG
Source organism: Janthinobacterium silvisoli (assembly GCF_014200725.1). Taxonomy (GTDB): domain Bacteria; phylum Pseudomonadota; class Gammaproteobacteria; order Burkholderiales; family Burkholderiaceae_D; genus Janthinobacterium. Next base: position 1,012,796 of record NZ_JACHCL010000002.1, on the reverse strand, counting down.
CGGCGACGAACAAGGTGGCGCGGTCGTCGAGCTGGTGCGGGTGGATGGTTGCCACGCCGATGCTGACGGTGATCCATGGCGAGGTGGGCGAGCGGGGATGGGGCAGTTGCAGGCTTTCGATATGGCCGCGTATCGCTTCGGCCAGCAGCATGGCGCCGTCCGCTTCTGTCTCTGAAAACAGCATGACGAACTCTTCGCCGCCATAGCGGGCCGCCAGGTCGCCCGGGCGGCAGGCGTGCGTATCGATCGCTTGCGCCACTTGCTGCAGGCAGGCGTCGCCGGCCGGATGGCCCAGGCTGTCGTTATACAGTTTGAAATGGTCGACATCGAGCACCACCAGCGACAGCGCGCTGCCGTTGCGCACCGCGCGCTGCCATTCCTTTTCCAGGAAAGTGTCGAAATGGCGGCGGTTGGCGATCTTGGTCAGCGAATCGAGGTAGGCGGCCCGCTGCAGCGCATCTTCCGACTGCTTGTGGTGGGTAATATCGTGCAGCAGCCCGATATACAGCGGCTGGCGCAGGTACATGGGCGTCAGGGTCAGGTCCATGCTCAAGGTATCGCCATTGCGGTGGCGGATTGCCACTTCGCGCGTGCCATGCTTGTGCGCCGTCTCCGGATTGGCTGCATACATGGCGAAATAATCGAGATATTCCTGCGTCACCAAAGGGCTGAGCAGTTCGCCGATCGAGTGGCCCGCCAGTTCATTTTCGCGGTAGCCCAGGTACTGGTCACAGGCGGGATTGGTGTACTGGATGCGCCCGTCCGCCTCGATGATCAGCAAACCCTCGGCCATGTTGTTGACGATGGTGCGCAGGCGCTCGGCCTGTTCCTGCTGGGTTTCATTATTGCTGCGGATTTGCAGCTGGGCGCGCACACGGGCGCACACTTCGGCCAGACGCAGCGGCTTGGCGATATAGTCGACGGCGCCCGCATCGAAGCCGGCCACCACATCGTCCGTTTCCGTCCTGGCGCTCATGAAGAGTACGGGAATGCGCTGCGTCAGCGGATGCTGCTTGAGCCGGCGGCAAGTCTCGATGCCGTCCATGTCCGGCATCAGCACGTCGAGCAGGATCAGGTCCGGCTGGGCGCGCTGGGCGATGATCAAGGCCCGCTCACCGGACGTGGCCACATAGGTTTGATAACCCTGTTCGCTCATGGACTTGCGCAGCAACTCAAGGTTGGCTGGCGCATCATCGACGATCAATATGGCGGCTTCATGCCGTTGGGGAAAATCCACACTGCCTGGTTTCATTGCTACCGGCCTCTATCTGATGAGCTGCACCAGGCCAGCATTTGCTGCACTTTCGGTATTGCCGAACCCTGGAATCGCTGCAGCCGCACATCGCATCGGGCGGGTAGGCGGTGCCAGGAGTGTTGCGTCGGGCCTGATGGCGGGCCGGGCATCTGTACACGTGTAGTAAAGGCTGACTTGATCCCAATTTGAGCAGATGATACCGCTTTGCCAATTGATTGGGTGAAAAAAATGCATCGTTTTTTATATGGCAACAAATGCAATATTAGTATTTTTACTGTGCTGTCGCAGGGAAGTTTTGTAGGAAAATTACAAAAGAAAAACAGGCGAGGGTGCTGCCCGGCAGTGCGCCGGGCAGGCGGAGATGATTACACTTTGGCAGCGATCAGTTTGCCCAGGATGGCGACGCCTTCACGGATACGCTCGGGCGGCACGGTGACGAACGACAGGCGCAGGGTGTTCGTTTCCGGCTGGTTGGCGTAGAACGGCGCGCCTGGCACGAAGGCGACCTTGTTGGCGATCGCTTCATCGAGCAACTGCATGGCGTCGATGTGTTTCGGCAGGGTCACCCAGATAAACATGCCGCCTTCCGGGCGGGTCCACGTGACGCCGGCCGGGAAATGTTCCTTGAGGGCGTCCAGCATGGCCTGGCATTGATTGCCATACAGCGTGCGGATGCTGGGGATATGGCGATCAAGGAAACCATCCTTGATCACTTCATGCACCACCATCTGCGTCAGTTGCGCCGTGTGCAGGTCGGCCGCCTGTTTGGCCAGTTCCAGACGGCGTACCAGCGGCAGCGGCGCCACCACGTAGCCGAGGCGGATGCCGGGCGTGAGCACTTTGGAAAACGAACCCATGTAGATTACGCCGTCCGGGTTCATATTGATCATTTTTGGCGATGGTTCGCCCTTGTAGCTCAATGCGCCGTAAGGATCATCTTCGATCAATGGCAAGCCATGGCGGGCGCAGGTTTCCACCAGTTCGACGCGGCGCGCCACGGACAGGCTGCGGCCCGTCGGGTTCTGGAAGTTTGGCAGCGCGTACAGCAGGCGGGCGCCATCGGCGACCGGATCGATCGAGGCCGGCACCAGGCCGTGCTCGTCGGTTTCGACGGAAACAAATTCCGGGCGGTAGACGGAAAACGCCTGCAAGGCGCCCAGGTAGCTGGGGGTTTCCACCAGCACGCGGCTGCCTTCATCGATCAGCACCTTGCCCAGCAGGTCCAGCGCCTGCTGCGAGCCGGAGGTCATCAAGACCTGTTCCGGCAAGATGCGGCTGTCACTGGTCGACAGCGAGTCGGCGATCCACTGGCGCAGCGGCGGATAACCGTCGGTAGGACCATATTGCAGGGCCACCTTGCCATTGGTCGACAAGACCTTGTCGAAAGCGGTTTTCATTTCCTCGACAGGGAAGGTGGCGGGCGAGGGCAGGCCACCGGCGAAGGAAATGATCTCGGGTCGCTGCGTGATCTTCAGGATTTCGCGGATGAAGGAGCTTTTTAATTGTTCCGCGCGTTCGGAAAAGCGCCATTCGATAGGATTCGGATTTTCAATTTTCATGCGTGTCTCACAGAAGATGCCGAGCTGTGCCGGCTGGTTTTTATGGTCCGCTTGTGGCGGCCGTCGGTAAAGCGGCGCCGGGTAGGCGCCACCCCTGATGCCGCCATATTGTACGACCAGACCACACTTTGGTGCATACTTGACGTTGCAATTAAATATCGCAATATGGCAACCGGGCTATTTCAGCTTGCGCCCGGCTGCCACCACGGCGATCACGGCGCCGGCAAATAGCAGGCTAGCCAGTTCCAGCGCTTCGCCCAGCAGCACCGCGGCGCCCAATAGTGTCAAAAACGGTTGCAGCAATTGCGTTTGCCCCACGCGCGCCACGCCGCCCAGCGCCATGCCCCGGTACCAGAAAAAGAAGCCGATAAACATGGAAAACACGGAAATATAGGCAAAACCCAGCCAGGCCGTGGCGCCCGCTTGCAATAGCAAGGTCTGCTGCGGCCATGTCAAATACAGGACCAGCGGCAGCACGAACGGTGCGGCCAGCACCAGCGCCCAGGAAATCACATGCTGGCCGGGCATGCTTTGCGCCAGGCGTCCGCCTTCCGCGTAACCGAGCGCACCCAGTATGACGGCGGCGAACATCAGCACATCAGCCAGATGAAAGCTGCCGCCGCCCTGGCGCAGGGCAAACAGTACCACCAGCGCCGTGCCGGCCAGCGCCATCAGCCAGAACCCGGTCGATGGACGTTCCTTGCCGCGCAGCACGGCGAATACGGCCGTGGCCAGCGGCAGAATGCCGACCAGCACGGCGCCATGCGAGGCGGGCAGGCTGCGCATGGCGATCGAGGTCAGCCAGGGAAAGCCCACCACGCAGCCCAGCGCCACCAGGGCCAGCGGCAGCCATTGTTCGCGCCGGGGCAGGGGCGCGCGCTGATGCCATAACCATAACGCCGCCAGGCAGGCGGCTACCAGGGCGCGGCCCAGGGCCACGAAGGCGGGAGGCAGCTCGGCCACAGCCAGGCGCGTAAACGGCAGGGTCAGGCTGAACATGGCGACGGCCGTCAAGCCCAGCAACAGGCCCTTGCGGTCATCGGCCATACGGGGAGTGGAGGAAATAGGCTGGGTGTGCGATGTCATGGTCTCGATGGTGATGGAGCAAAGCGTGGATTTGTGAACGGCATGCTGCTATGCTAAGCTTCAATAGCAGTACAGTACAAATACACTTGGTCCTATAATTTTCCATACTGTGATGGTCATATGAGCAATACACTGACAGCGTCGCTGAGCCTGTTGTCGCGCACTTCGGGCGAAACCCTGATCGACCAGATCGTGCGTTCGGTGGTGGTGCGCATCGATGACCGCTTGCTGCGCGGCGGCGCGCGCATGCCCTCGATCCGCCAGTGCGCGGTCAGCCTGGACGTGTCGTGCGCCACGGTGGTGGCCAGTTACGACAAGCTGGTGGGGCTCGATTATCTGGAATCGCGGCGTGGCGCCGGCTTTTTCGTGCGCGAGCGCGCGTCGCTGAATATGCCGGCGCCGCAGCCTGAGGTGGCAGCGCAGCCCATGGATGTGGTTTGGCTGATCCGCAATATGTTCCGCCAGAAGCCGCCCCATCATGCTCCCGGTTCCGGCATGCTGCCCAATGAGTGGCTCGATGGCGAACTGGTGGCGCGGGCCCTGCGCGACGTGGCGCGCCAGCCTGGTTCCCTGCTGCTCAGCTATGGTTCGCCGCAAGGCTTCTTGCCGCTGCGCCAGCAGCTGCAGCTGAAGCTGGCGGGCCTGGAAGTCGGCTGTCCGCCCGAGCAGATCGTCACCACGGTCGGCGTGATGCAGGCGCTGGACCTGGTGGCGCGCGAATTTGCCCGCCCCGGCGACACCATCTTTGTCGACGACCCGGCGTACTGGCTGATGTTCGGCGCCTTTGCCGCCATGGGCATGCGCGTGATCGGCATTCCGCGCCTGGCCGATGGCCCCGATATCGCCATGCTGGCCGAACTGGCGGCCTTGCATCAGCCCAAGCTGTATGTGATCAATTCAGTGCTGCACAATCCCAGTTCCACCTCGCTGTCGGCGGCCAAGGCTTTCCAGGTGCTGCGCCTGGCCGAACAGCATGATTTTTTGATCGTCGAAGACGATATCTATTGCGACATGCATCCGGGGGGCGGGCAACCGGTGACGCGGCTGGCCGCGCTGGATCAGCTGCGCCGCGTGATTTACCTGGGCGGCTTTTCCAAGAGCCTGTCGGCCAATCTGCGCGTGGGCTTTATCGCCACCTCGCCCGAACGGGCGCAGCGCCTGGCCGACCGCAAGATGCTGGCCACGCTCACCACCAGCGATATCGGCGAGCGCGTGGTCTACCAGGTGCTGTCGCAGGGCCAGTACCGCAAGCACGCGGAGCGTTTGCGTGCACGGCTAGACAAGGTGCGCGAGGCAACTTACCGCCGCATCGAGCAGGCGGGCCTGCGTTTTGATCCTGCGCCGGCCGGCATGTTTGTCTGGGCCGACGCTGGCTGCGACACCAATGTACTGGCCGAAAAAGCCCTGGCCGAAGACCTGGTGCTGGCGCCCGGCAGCCTGTTTTCACCGCGCCAGCTGCCATCGACCCGCATGCGCCTGAACCTGGCGACGGTGCAGGATGATAGGGTCTGGGCGTTTTTTGAGCGTGCATTAGGGTAGAGGGCTTGAAATCACTTATTCAATCCCCAACTTCGTAAAATCCGTCCCATCCACCACAAGACTATGAGGTAAAAATGGCTGTCTCCGAAAAGCAAACCCTGGGTTTTCAGACTGAAGTAAAGCAAATGCTGCATCTGATGATCCACTCCTTGTACTCCAACAAGGAAATCTTCTTGCGCGAATTGATCTCGAACGCGTCCGACGCGGCCGACAAATTGCGCTTCGAAGCGATCGATAACGATGGCCTGTATGGCAACGATCACGAATTGAAGATCAAGGTCAGCTTCGACAAGGATGCGCGCACCATCACCATTTCCGACAACGGCATCGGCATGACCCGTGACGAGGCGATCTCGCACCTGGGCACCATCGCCAAGTCGGGCACCAAGGAATTCTTCGGCAAGCTGTCGGGCGACCAGCAGCAGGACGCGGCCCTGATCGGCCAGTTCGGCGTGGGCTTCTATTCGGGCTTCATCGTGGCCGACAAGATCACCGTTGAAACGCGCCGCGCCGGCGCTGCCGCCTCTGAAGGCGTGCGCTGGGAATCGGCAGGCGAAGGCGATTACAGCATCGAAACCATCGAAAAAACCAATCGCGGCACGGACATCATCCTGCACCTGCGCGAAGGCGAAGATGAGTTCCTGTCGAGCTGGAAGATTAAATCGACCATCCGCAAATACTCGGACCATATCTCGCTGCCTATCGTGATGCAGAAAGAAGAGTGGGACGACGAGAAAAAGGAAACCGTCGCCAAGGACGAGCTGGAAACCGTCAACCAGGCCAGCGCCCTGTGGGCACGCAGCAAGTCCGAGATCACGCCGGAACAGTACGACGAATTCTACAAGCACGTTTCGCACGACTTCCAGGCCCCGCTGACGCACACGCATAACCGCGTCGAAGGCCGCAGCGAATACACGCAGCTGCTGTACATTCCTGCCAAAGCCCCATTCGATATGTGGGACCGCAACAAGCGCGGCGGCATCAAGCTGTACGTCAAGCGCGTCTTCATCATGGACGATGCCGAGCAGCTGATGCCGACGTATCTGCGCTTCGTCAAGGGCGTGATCGATTCGTCCGACCTGCCGCTGAATGTCTCGCGTGAAATCCTGCAGGAGTCGCGCGACGTCAAAGTCATCCGTGAAGGCTCGACCAAGCGCGTGCTGGGCATGCTGGAAGAACTGGCAAACGCCGACGAGCAGGATAAAAAAGACAAGTACGCCACCTTCTGGAAGGAATTTGGCCAGGTGCTGAAAGAAGGCATCGGCGAAGACGCGTCCAACAAGGAGCGTCTGGCCAAGCTGCTGCGCTTCACTTCGACCGCCAACGACAGCGACGAGCAAATCACCTCGTTCGCCGACTACGTGGCACGCATGAAGGAAGGCCAGGACAAGATCTATTACGTCACGGCTGACAATTACGCTGCCGCCAAAAATAGCCCGCACCTGGAAATCTTCCGTAAAAAAGGTGTCGAAGTGCTGCTGCTGACAGACCGGGTCGATGAATGGATGCTGTCTTTCATCCAGGACTTCGAAGGCAAGGAACTGGTGTCCGTCGCCAAGGGCGGCCTGGACCTGGGCGCGCTGGAAGACGAAGCGGAAAAGAAAGAGCACGAAGAAACGGAAACCTCGTACGCCGACCTGGTTGGCAAGATGAAGACCGCCCTGGCCGACAAGGCCAAGGACGTGCGCGTGACCTTCCGCCTGACCGATTCGCCAGCCTGCCTGGTGGCCGATGAAAATGAATTGTCGGGCAACTTGCTGCGCATGCTGAAAGCGGCAGGCCAGAGCGCGCCGGAATCGAAGCCGATTTTGGAAATCAACCCGAACCACCCGCTGGTGACGCGTCTGAAATATGAAGATGCAGAAGGCGGCAAGTTCGGCGATTGGGCCAATATCCTGTTCGATCAGGCCTTGCTGGCCGAAGGCGGTTCGCTCGCCGATCCTGCGACGTTCGTCAAGCGCCTGAACGAATTGCTGCTCAATTCGGCGAAGTAAATCATAGCTTTATAGCTATGGAAAAGCCGGCCCTTTCTGCATGAAGGGGCCGGCTTTTTTTATAAGGGGCGCCATGAAAATCCGTTTAATCAGCGGCCTGGCCGTACATGCACTGGGCTGCCTGCTGTTTGTCTTTTTGAGCTGGCTCGGTTTTTATCTGTACACCCAGCTGTTTGGCGCCCTCGGTTCCGTCGGCATCGCCGGCGCGAAGGCCTGGGTGCTGGTGTTTTATGCTTATGCCGGTACGAACCTGGTGCTGGCGCTGCTGCCGCCCGGCCGCATCAAACCAGTGCTATGCGCCATATTGGGCATAGTGGTAATGGTTTATCTGCTGCCCTATCATCCTTTGCGGGCGATCTATTTCAGCGTACTGGCAGCTGGCTTGAGCTGGCTGGCTGCCTTGCTTGGGCAGAAATTAACACTACGCTTGCAGGCATGACAGGCGGGTAGGGGAGATATTAATGAATTTGTCATTATTGAGCCCATAGTAACAGTGATGGCTTTTGCCAAAGGGGCCGCACGCCAGCCTGCCAGCCGTGCAGCATGGCCGATGGCGCCGTGCTAGAATCACCGACGCGCGACGCGTGGCCGGAGCGACGGTCAAATCCCGGACAGACAGAAACATGTATATCACCTTATCAAACTACCGTACCTGGGGCATCGCCTTGCTGGCGGCTTCCTGCGTCCTTTCCCAGCCCGCCAGCGCGACCGCCGCGCCCAGTATCCTGGCGATGCCGGCGCCGAAGAACCTGGCTGCGCTGCTGACCGGCGGCACCTTGCCGCGCTTGAGCGAGGATCCGCAAGTGCGTGCGGCACTGTTTGATTTCTTCGGGTATGCGCGTGGCAGCTACACGGAAGATGATGAGCTGGTGCTGGAGCAGGCGTTTGAAGCCATCAGCGACCGCCGCGACGCTACCCGCACCGTGCTGCCTGACGGCCGCCAGTTGCTGGCGTCGATGAATGACCGTAACCAGGGCCGGGAGCGCGGCGCCATGCTGCTCGACAAGCGCGGCGAAATTATCGCCTTTGGCCTGGTCAATGGCCATTGCCACCTCGAAGGCCAGCCGCTGGCCAAGGTGTGCAATGCCGATCCGAGCACGGTGCTGACCGTGTTTCACCGCAAGGGCATGCTGGTCGGAGAAGCCGCGCCGCTGCTGGCCTGGGCCCGGCAATTGCCGCCGATGCTGGCGCTGATCGCCTCTGACAAGGAAGTGGGCGCCGATGGGCAAAAGATCGCCAGCGTCGAATATGTGCTGGCGCAGCCACCGCTGCCGGGCTGGAACCGTGCGCAATTGCCGCCTGCTTTTCCCAGCGCGCTGCTGCCGCTGCTGCTGGAAAAGTCCGCCGTAATGACCTCGGCCGGCGCCGGCGTGTTTTCCTATCCGCTTACCTTGCGTGGCAAGAAGCAAAGCAATGTGCTGGACCAGGCCGAAGGGCGGCCGCCGCGCGACCTGGAAGTGGCGATGCGCAGCTATGCCAGTTTCGAGAGCGTGGTGGAGCGCTATCGACAGCTGGCCAAGGGCGCCCGCTTCCAGCGCAACGAGCGCACCGCCTATATCGATGGCGAGCTGGGGCAGGGCAGCTACCGCGTCTACATCCGCAATGCCGGCAATGACGGCGTGATGATCGACGTGGCGCTGTGGCAGCGCAAGCTGGCTACCGGCCAGTGACAGGCCGGCGCTGATTCTTTTTACTATTTCCTTCGCTATTCGCTGAAGTTGAACATCACCTTCTTGGGCGCCGGGCAGCCCTCCGGACCGGGGAACGTTTGTTTGCCCGTTTCGTCGAACTTCTTGCCGCAATCGAGGGCCAGGCGTTTGCTGTAGCTGCGGATGCTGGCCATGACGCCGTTCGGGTGATAGCAGATACTGTCGCCGTCGCGGCTGGCTGCACCATAGCTTTGCATCGCTTGCCCATTGACCGTACGGTTGCCATGCCCACGGCGCGGTTCCGTGCATTTCAGCTGGCCGCTCTCGTAATAGGTGTTGTACACCGAGGTATCGGCTGCGCGGTCGACCAGTAATTCTTCTTTCACCTTGCCGTTCTTGTAGTAGGTCTTGCCTTCCTGGCGGTCGCCATACAGGAAAACATAGTCGTATTCGGGGCTGCCGTCCGGGAAGTAGGTGCGGTGGTAGTCGCACACGTCATCGCGCTCGCTGCCGTATTCGGTGAAATAGCAGCGGTGGATATCATTGAGCAGCTTGCCGTCCGGGTAGTAGTCGCGCAGATGCGCGGCCAGCCGGCCACGCTCGATCACGGTCAGGCGTTCCGGTTTGCCGTCCGGGAAGTAGCGCGCATCGAGTCCCTGCTTCTTGCCGTTGTCCCAGGCGATGTCGAGGCGCAGGATCTTGCCGCTGCCACTGATATCGAAGGCCTGTTCGCGCCCATCGAGCTGGCCATTGCGGAAGGTGGCCGTGTAGACCACGACTTCCTTGCCGGCTGGCCCCAGGTAACGCGTGCGCGGACCATTGAGCACGTCGGCCTGATAGTTATCGCGCAGGCGCAGCGCGCCCTGGGCGTCCCGGTCGATCGCTTCGCCCTGTTTTTTACCCTTGACGAAGCTGACGCTTTGCGTGGCGCCGTCTTTCAGATTGAGTTTCCATGGCCCGTCGCGCTGGCCATCGATAAAGCTGCCCGCGCCGTCTTCCGTGATCCACGGCCCCTGGTACCGGCCATTGCCAAACGCGCCGCGTTCGCGCACCTTGCCGCCCATGCTGCGTTCATGCGGGCCGTTCAACTGGTCGGCGACATAGGTGTCGTAGCCGGTCGTTTCGTCTTCGCCCGCATAGTTGACGACATTCCAGCGGCCTTCACGCTTGCCATTGCGATACAGGCCATCCTCGATTTGCTTGTCACTTTCAATATGCCATGGTCCCTCGGGCAAGCCGTTGACATATTTGCCTTTGGTTTTGCCATCATGCAGGCTATCGCGCACCCACAAGCCGTCACGCTTGCCCTTGCGGAACTGGCCGCGTTCGATCACCGAACCATCATCCCAGGCGCGGCTATAGATCACCGCTGGCCCTTCTTCAGTGCCCGTGTATTGCTGCGGCGCCGCTTCCCACGTGACTTGCCACAGGCGGTAGTTGGGCAGGGTGTCCGCGTCGATTTCACCATACAGGCTGTAGCTGGCCGTCAGATAAAGCTCGCCCTTTTTCTGGAAGCTTTTTTTATAGGTGATGATATTCTTGTCGCCAGCGGCCACGGCTTTGTTTTCATCGTTGTAATAGCCGACGATGCTGCCTTGCGTATGGTCGATGGCGTCGAAGTCGGGGTTGCCGCTCTTGCCCCGCGTGACGCTGTAATCCATGGGCGCCAGCCTGGCCAGTGCGGCTTTGACCTGGCCCGCGTTCGGCGAGGCGCTTTGCGCAACGATGCGGTCCAGCGCCGGTTGCAGATCTGCCAGGCGTTTATATTTGCCCGAATTACGGTCAAAGCGGTAGGCGCGCAGTGCGTTCCTGTCGCCCTGGCGCAGCAGAACCAGCATGGTTTGCACGCTGCGCTCCGACTCGCGGTCCAGCGCCGCGTAAAACACCGAGCGGATCACGGCATTGCCGAAGCGGTCAAGCAGCATGGTTTTTGAACCGCTGCTGCGGCACTCGCAATAGTAGCCGTTGACGCCATCCTTTTCTTTGATGAATGCGATATCGGCGCCGCTATCCTGCGATGCATTGATGGCGGGATGGGCCAGGGTCTTGCCTTCGTAGAAGGGCGCAGCGTGCGCCAGGCTGGAGCAGAACAGCAAAGGCAGCAGTGCGCAGAGCAGCGAGCGTTTCATCGGAGGGCTGGCGCCGGGGCGCCCTTATGGAAAGGGCATGATTCTGCCTGTCTTCGCCCACAGGTGCAAATAAGGCCTTATCGTGCGCGGCTGTGCTTTTTTACTTCAGGCCTGGTGGGCGGCGCAAAAGTCCAGCAGCATCTGTTCGCCTTCCGGCCAGGGGCCGTAGCCGGCGTCGCCATTGATATGGCCGGCGTCGCCTATCATCGTCAGGTCGCTGCCCCAGGCTTGCGCAAAGGCGCGCGCCCGCGCAAAGCTGATATAGGGATCATCGCCGCTGGCAACCACCAGCGATGGAAAGGGCAGCGCTTGCAGCGGCATCGGCGTAAAACCGGTCGTGCCTGCCGGGTAGGATGGCGCATCCACATCGCTGGGGGCGACCAGGAAAGCGCCGGCGATCTTGTGCGGCGAACCGCTGGCGGCCCAGTGGGCGACCAGGGCGCAGCCCAGGCTATGCGCGGCCAGCACGGGCGGGCGCGGGCAGGCGGCAATCGCCTGGTCCAGCGCCGCCACCCAGTCATCCTTGTCTGGCGTTTGCCACTCGCTCTGCTGCACCCGCGACCATTGCGGATGGCGTGCTTCCCAGTGGGTTTGCCAGTGCTGCGGGCCAGAATTCCACAGGCCGGCCAGGGTCAGGACGAGAGGGGACATACCAGCTCCTTATAGTTCGGTGCGCAAGGCGAAGAGTTCAGGGAATAACACCACGTCGAGCATCTTGCGTAAATAAGACACGCCTTCGGTGCCGCCGGTGCCGGTCTTGAAGCCGATGATGCGTTCCACCGTGGTGACGTGGCGGAAGCGCCAGAAGCGGAACGCCGTTTCCAGGTCGACCAGCTTTTCAGCCAGTTCGTACAGGGCCCAGTATTTCGATGGGTCGCGGTAGACTTCCAGCCAGGCTGCCTTGACCGTGTCGTCCGATGTAGTCGGCAGGGTCCAGTCGGCATTCAGGCGTTCTGGCGCGATATGCAAGCCGCTGCGGGCCAGCAGTTTGACCGATTCGTCGTAGACGGACGGCGTGCGCAGGGCCGTGGCTAGTGTCGTATAGGCGTCCGGCGCCGTCGTGTGCACGTTCAGCAGGGCGGCGTTCTTGTTGCCCAGGATGAATTCGATTTCGCGGTACTGATAGGACTGGAAGCCCGACGAGGCGCCCAGGTAGGGGCGGATGGCCGTGTATTCGGGCGGCGTCATGGTCGCCAGCACATCCCAGGCATGTACCAGCTGGTCCATGATGCGTGCCACGCGGGCCAGCATCTTGAAGGCGGGCGAGAGGTCGCCGTTTTGCAGGTTGCTGCGTACGGCGTGCATTTCGTGCAGCATCAGCTTCATCCACAGTTCGCTGGTCTGGTGCTGCACGATGAACAGCATTTCATTGTGGTTCGGCGACAGCGGATGCTGGGCCGTCAGGATGCGGTCCAGCGCCAGGTAGTCGCCATAGCTCATCGACTTGCTGAAATCCATCTGCGCGCCATGCCACTGCGCGTCTTGCTGGCCGCCATGCATGGGGCAGCCGCTTTTCTTGTTGTCGTCGTTCATGGGGTATCCGGGTTCAGGTGACGGGCTTACGTTACGGCATCGCGCTTGGCGGCGATATCGTAAGCTTGCTTGTCGAGGATATCGCGCAGGATCTCGACCGCATCCCACACGTCCGCAAAACTGGTGTACAGCGGTGTAAAGCCGAAGCGCATGATGGCTGGCTCGCGGTAGTCGCCGATCACACCGCGCGCGATCAAGGCTTGCATCACGGCGTAGCCATGCGGGTGCGTAAAACTGACCTGGCTGCCGCGCCGCGCATGTTCGCGTGGCGTGACCAGGCCCAGTGGGTGGCTGGCGCAGCGCTGTTCCACCAGGGCGATGAACAGGTCGGTCAGGGCCAGCGATTTGTGGCGGATCGCTTCCATGGTCGTCTGCGCGAAAATATCGAGCCCGCATTCGACCAGTGCCAGCGAGACGATCGGCTGCGTGCCGCACAGGGCGCGGCCTATGCCGTCGGCTGGCGTAAAGCCCGGTTCCATGGCGAAGGGCGCGGCATGGCCCCACCAGCCGGATAAAGGCTGGCGGAAGCGGGCCTGGTGTTTTTCCGGCACCCAGATGAAGGCTGGCGCGCCCGGACCGCCATTCAGGTATTTATAGGTACAACCGACGGCCAGGTCGGCGCCATCGGCGTTCAAGTCCAGCTGCACGGCGCCGGCCGAATGGGCCAGGTCCCACAAGGCCAGTGCACCTTGCGCGTGGCAGTGACGGCTGATAGCGGCCATGTCGTGCTGGTAGCCGCTGCGGTAATTGACGTGGGTCAGCATGGCGACGGCGCAATCGGCATCGATGGCTGACGCCAGTTCGGCCGGGTCATCGACCAGGCGCAAGCTGTAGCCACGGTCCAGCCATGCAGCCAGGCCTTGCGCCATATATAAGTCGGTCGGGAAGTTGCTGCGCTCGCTGACGATGACGCGGCGCTCTGCACGCTGAGGATCGCTGGCCTGCATCTGCAGCGCAGCGGCCAGGGCCTTGAACAGATTGATGGAGGTGGTGTCGGTGATCACCACTTCGCCGGTTGCGGCGCCGATCAGCGGGGCCAAGCGGTCGCCCAGGCGTTTCGGCAAGTCGAACCAGCCCGCCGTATTCCAGCTGCGTATCAGGTCAGTGCCCCATTCGGCGGCGATGACGTGCTGGGCGCGGGCCGGGGCGGCGCTAGGCCGGGCGCCCAGCGAGTTGCCGTCAAGATAGATGACGCCGGAAGGCAGGTCGAACTGGCGGCGCAAGGGCGCCAGCGGATCATCGTCGTCGCGCGCACTGCAGTCATGTCGAGAAATCATGGTGGCTTTCATGTCGATACTTGTCTGGATAGCATGGTTTCGGCCTGGTTGGCCCAGTCATGCGGGAATGGAAGTGTAGCAAGGATGGGCTGATCTGCCGCTTTTTGGCGCGGTCCTGGCTGAAAAAAAAGCGCATTTGTGGGGCGTCAGGAAGAAATTTGCAGTTTTCTCAAAATATTTTCAAAAAACCCTCAAGTTTTCCAAACAGGCGCCGTAACCGGTTTAGACAAGGGGAAATCCTTATTGAAATATTTTTGAAATATTTTGTAAAAAAGCCTCAAGTTCCCGTTTCAGCTGTCGTTATATAGAGTGAAACGGCTTGATTCAGGTCAAGCTGTTGTAAAAAAGTGCTTTTAAGCGCTGTTAGAAAGTCAGGAAAATTTGATTCTTTCATCGCGTCTTTTCCACGCTTTTACGGGCGTGCGACCATGGTCGAGTAGTGTTTGTCAGACAAACACCTACGATCCTATTCCCTATTCTCCGACGAAAAATACAGAGCTGCGCCTCTGTTGCATTTGATGTTGCTCCCTCAGAATGTATCTCACTGGCAACACACAGTGTGCCAGCTGAATTCAACGGATTGAGGAGATGGAAATGACTGCTAACGATATGATGGCCGAGATTCGCGATGCCAACCTGAGCTATCTGATGCTGGCTCAGCAAATGATTCGTGCAGATAAGGTCACTGCGATCTTCCGTCTCGGTATCTCCACCGACATCGCCGAACTGATCGAAGGTATGAGCAACGCGCAGATCCTGAAACTGGCAGGCGGCAACATGATGCTGGCCCGCTTCCGTTTTGACGACAGCGCCATCCTGTCGATGTTGACCAACTATAATAAAGACCGTTCGCTGGCCCAGTCGCACGCCGCCATCCTGATGGCAGGCCAGGGCGTCGAAGAAATCGTTTAAGCCGCCTTTTCCTTCAATAGTCACTGTCAGATCAGCAGCGGAGCACACAGCATGGCCAAAAAAAGTGTCGTATCGGAAGCGCAGGAAATCCAGCTGGCGATCGAACTGATACAGCTGGGCGCCCGTTTGCAACTGCTGGAAACCGAAGTCTCGCTGTCGCGCGAGCGCCTGTTGAACCTGTACAAGGAATTGAAAGGGGTATCGCCTCCCAAGGGCATGCTGCCGTTTTCCACGGACTGGTTCCTCACCTGGCAACCGAATATCCACTCCTCGCTGTTCATCAATATCCATAAGTTCCTCGTCGATCACGCTGGCGCTACCGGCATCGAGGCGGTGATGAAAGCCTATCAGCTGTACCTGGAACAAATGCCGCCGGAACCGGGCGAAGAGCCGCTGCTGTCGCTGACGCGCGCCTGGACACTGGTACGTTTTTTCAGCAGCAAGATGCTCGACATGGCGCCTTGCGGCAAGTGCAACGGCAAGTTCGTCGTCAATTGCCTGGACCTGAATTCCGATTATGTCTGCGGCCTGTGCCATATGCCTTCGCGCGCCGGCAAGACCAAAAAGGCCCGCGATGAAGCGGCGGCTGCTCCGGCCAGCCTGGCTGCCTGACGCATTTGCTTGTACACTCACTTTCTTATCCGTAGTCAAGGCTAGCGCAAAACCGGAAACGCTCTGAGAGTGGTTCCGGTTTTTTTATGGCCGTTTCGCTTACACTGGCGCTTTCGTTTTTGACCTTGCCCATGCTGCAACAAATCCTGCGGGCGCCCGCGCTCAAGGCGCTCCTGATCCAGGTCCTGGCCTTCCCCTTGATGCTGCTGCTCGTCTATGGATTGGCGCGTGCCGGCCTGGTCTTGCCGCTGCTGGCCGTGGCCGTTTTGCAGGGTGTCATTGCCGCGCTGCTGACCTGGCGCGTGGGCCTGGCGCGCTGGTGGTGCGCCATCGGCCTGCTGTTCGCGCCCGCGTTGCTGGGAGCCAGCTGGCTGGACTTGCCGCCCGTGGTCTTCCTGCTGGCCTTTATTTTTTTGCTGAGCCTGTATTGGTCCACCTTCCGCACGCAAGTGCCGTTTTATCCGTCGGGTCCAAGAGTGTGGCAGGCGGTCGCCGAGCTGGTGCACGATAGACCCGGCGTGCGCCTGATCGATATCGGCAGCGGCCTGGGTGGGCTGGTGCTCGACTTGTCGCGGCGCCGGCTGGACGCGCAGGTGAGCGGCATCGAGCTGGCGCCGCTGCCGTGGCTGCTGAGCCGGCTGCGCGCGCGCTTGTCCAGCAGCCGCGCGCGTTTCCTGCGCGGCGACTACGAGGCGCTTGATTTTGCCGACTACGATGTGGTGTTTGCCTACCTGTCGCCAGCGGCCATGGCAGCGTTGTGGAGTAAGGCCGAGGCAGAGATGTTGCCCGGAAGTATGCTTCTTAGTTACGAATTCAAGATAAGGACCCGCGCACCCGATAAGACCATAGGCACCACAGAGGGTGGTCCCTTGCTCTACATATGGTGCTTTTAAGCAATTGTCTGCGTTATTTGCTTGCTCAGAGGACAATCTCACGTTATTGTAGTTCTACACGGCATTTTTGTCGAAGTACGTTGAAATGCAAGCCGTTTCTATCTACCTTCAGTCACATTTGCCGCCGGCCTCCGCCGCGGCATTGCCGCCAGCCACCGGGGCCGGTTTGAACATGCCGGGCGCTGAGGCCCGGCCACTATTGGGAGTCAGGGCACTTGTTAGTCATACTCGGATACATCGTCGTCTGCGCCTCGGTTTTTGGCGGCTTCGCGCTGGCAGGTGGCCATCTGGCGGCCCTGTTCCAGCCGATCGAACTGCTGATGATCGGCGGCGCGGCGCTGGGCGCCTTCCTTGTTGGTAACAATAACAAGGCCATCAAGGCCACCCTGGCTGCCTTGCCCAGCCTGTTCAAGGGTTCGCGCTACACCAAAGAACTGTATATGGAGCTGATGTCGCTGCTGTTCGAGGTGCTCAGCAAGGTGCGCAAGGAAGGTTTGATGTCGATCGAAGGCGATATCGACAAGCCCGAGGAAAGCCCGCTGTTTTCCAAATATCCGGCGGTGCTGGCCGACCACCACGTGATCGAGTTCATGACCGATTACCTGCGCCTGATGGTGTCGGGCAATATGGACGCCTTCCAGATCGAAAACCTGATGGACAACGAAATCGAAACCCACCATCACGAAGGCGCCGTGCCGGCCCATGTGATCGCCAAGGTGGGCGATGGCTTGCCAGCTTTCGGTATCGTTGCCGCCGTGATGGGCGTGGTGCACACCATGGAATCGGTGGGCATCCCGCCGTCGGAACTGGGCATGCTGATCGCGCACGCGCTGGTCGGCACCTTCCTCGGCATCTTGCTGGCGTATGGCTTTGTCGGCCCTCTGGCCGGTTTGCTGGAGCAAAAGCTGGAAGAGTCGAGCAAGATGTTCCAGTGCGTGAAAGTCACCTTGTTGGCGAGCCTGAATGGTTATGCCCCGGCCCTGGCCGTCGAGTTTGGCCGCAAGGTGCTGTTCTCGACCGAGCGCCCGACGTTCAATGAGCTCGAAGAACATATCAAGAAATCGAAAACGAAGTAAGCAGTGAAAACACGTTTGGAAAACATGAGTCTATCGCTGTACCAGGAAGGGAGATGCCATGGCTGATGAAGGCATGCGCCCGATTATCGTCAAGCGCATCAAGAAGACATCGGGTGGACATCATGGCGGGGCGTGGAAAATCGCCTACGCCGACTTTGTCACGGCCATGATGGCCTTCTTCCTGCTGATGTGGCTGCTGGGTTCCACCTCGAAGGGGGACTTGAACGGTATTTCCGAATTCTTCAAGACGCCGCTGAAGGTGGCGATGGCCGGTGGTTCCGGCAGTGGCGAGAGCAATTCCGTGATCCAGGGCGGTGGCCAGGACTTTACGCGCAAGGATGGCGAAGTGCGCAAGGGCGCCGAAAGCAACCAGCGCAAGGAATACGACCTCAATTCGGCCAAGGCCGCGCTCGAACGCGAAGAAGGGCGCCGCTTGCAGGCGCTCAAGGCGCGCATCGAAGCGACCATCGATGCCAATCCGCTGCTGAAGAAGTACAAGAACCAGCTGCTGCTCGATATCACCAGCGAAGGCTTGCGCATCCAGATCGTCGATGAGCAGAACCGCCCCATGTTTGCGCTGGCGAACGCCAATCTGCAGCCGTACACCAAAGAAATCCTGCACGCCATCGGCTCGGTCTTAAATGAAGTGCCGAACCGTATCGGCTTGTCGGGCCATACCGATTCGACGCCCTACATGAGCGACGCCGGCTACAGCAACTGGGAATTGTCGGCCGACCGCGCGAATGCCTCGCGGCGTGAATTGATTATCGGCGGCATGAATGAAGACAAGGTATTGCGCGTGGTGGGCCTCGGTTCGGCCGCCCACCTGGACAAGCTGGACCCATTCAATCCCATCAACCGGCGCATCAGCATCATCGTCATGAACAAACGCACGGAAGAAAATGTCCTGCGCGATGGTTCGGCGATGGACTTGCCGGCAAGCGGCGCCACCACCCCGCAGGCAGTTGCCGCGGGGGTGGCGAACGGCGCGCCGCCAGCCGCTGCGCCTTCCCCCGGCCCGGCAGCGGCAAAGAAATAAGCACGCGGCAGCGATCAGCGCTGCGCGGATTGAAATAATGAGATCTTTATGACAAGAAAGAAAGTACTGGGCTCGCAAGTGAAGCGCCTGTTGTCTGGCGTGTCGGACCATGGTCGCAAGCATTTGACGGAGGTGGAAACCGATCTGGTGCAGACCGGCGTCTTACTGGAAGAGGCTATCGACAAGCTGTCCTTCAACTTCATGGCCATTCATGCGGCCGTGGCGGCGCAGCAAGACACCATCGCCTTGCTGCTGGACGGCGGTCTGCCGGCCGAGCAGCAGCGTGAAAAATTACTGGCGCTGCAGGAAGAGGTCGGCGGCTATGTGAATGCCGCCATCACCAGCATGCAGTTCCAGGACATGACGAGCCAGTTGATCGACCGCACCCTGAAGCGGGTGACAGGCTTGCGCGAATTTCTCGGCACCCTCGGTTCACATGGCGCCGAGATGCTGCCCGAGAGCGACAACGAAGAAATCGTCGCCCTGCTGTCGAGAGTCAGCATGGCGCTGGCGATACAAAGCCTGGAATTGCGCAGCGTGCTGCGCAAGGCGGTCAGCCAGCAGCATTTGGAAAGTGGCGACATCGAGCTGTTCTAGCCCCAGGGCGCGGAACGCTTGCGGTTGCATAGATTAATTATCAATGGGTAAAACAGCCCGGATTAGAGTGGAGCAAAGATGGCCAAAACAATACTTGCAGTGGACGATTCCAGCTCATTGCGCCAGATGGTGGCGTTCAGCCTGAAAGCCGCCGGTTACCAGGTGGTGGAGGCCGTTGACGGCCAGGACGGTCTGGAAAAAGCCAAACTGCAAACGGTGGATCTGGTGCTGACGGACCAGAACATGCCGCGCATGGATGGCCTGGAACTGATCAAGCTGCTGCGCGAACTGCCGACCTATCAAAAAGTGCCCATCCTGATGCTGACGACGGAATCGTCTGATGAAATGAAAGCCAAGGGACGTGCCGCCGGCGCCAATGGCTGGCTGGTGAAGCCGTTCGATCCACAGCGCCTGATCGAGGTAGTCAAAAAGGTGATCGGCTGATGCCAGCCGCACAGCGCAACGATGCAATGGACGGAGTCACCCTATGACCATCGATATTAGCCAGTTTTTTCAGGTCTTTTTCGATGAGGCCGAAGAACTGCTGGCTGAAAAAGAACGGCTGCTGCTGGCCGTCGATATTGCGGCGCCCGACGCCGAAGACCTGAACGCGATTTTTCGCACCGCCCATTCGATCAAGGGCGGCGCGTCGACGTTCGGCCTCTCCGACATGAGCGAAGTGACGCATGTCCTGGAATCCTTGCTCGACCGCATACGCCAGGGCCAGATGGCCCTGACGGCGGAACACGTGGACGCCTTTTTGGCGGCCAAGGATATCCTCAAGATGCAGCTCGACGGCCATCGCCTGGGCACGCCCGTCGACCAGGACGCCGTCGCCAATATCCGCATGATGCTGCAGTCGTTTTCGCAGGACGTCCCCGTGGCTGCACTGACGCCCGTTGCGCCCGCGTTTCACACGGCAGAAAAAGAAACCGTCAGCCATGCCGGCGGCCAGCGCTACCGCCTGGAATTGCCGAAGATGGAACAGCGCGAAGTCGATGCGCTGGCCGCCGAACTGGGCTTGCTGGGCGACGTGGTGGTCTCCAGCTTGCCGGACGCGCGCAGCGTGCTTAATGTGACGACGCATGAAAGCCTGGACGATATCCTGGCCATCTGCTCGTTCGTGCTGAACCCTGATGACATGGTCATCACGCAGTCGCCACCGTTGGCGCCCGGCGAAGCGGACGCCGCGCAAGTGGCCCGCGCTGCCCAGGAAAACGCCCAGGGCTATGGCTTCTTCGATCCCTTGCCAGGCGCCCCCGCCGTGAAAAGCGAAGCGGAGCAGGGTTATGGCTTCTTCCAGCCGCTCGAGGAAATCCGCGCCGCTGCACAAGGCGAGCCGACGGATGCGCAGCGCGGTTATGGCTTTTTCCAGCCACTGGAACAGATACGCGCCGACGCGGCCAAGGCCAGTTCGGCCAACGCAGCCGCCGTTGTGACGGCCGCTGCGGTCGACGCAGAACAAGAAAAAAAGCCTGCCAAGAAAGACAGCGACAAGGCGGGCGCCGAATCGTCGTCGATCCGCGTCTCGATAGAAAAAGTCGACCAGCTGATCAACCTGGTGGGCGAACTGGTGATCACGCAGGCGATGATCGAACAGCGCGCCAGCGGGCTGGACCCGATGCTGCATGAAAAGCTGCTCGATAGCGTCAGCCACCTGACGCGCAATACGCGCGACTTGCAGGAAGCGGTGATGTCGATCCGCATGATGCCGATGGATTTCGTGTTCTCGCGCTTCCCGCGCATGGTGCGCGACCTGGCTACCAAGCTCGGTAAAAAAGTCGATTTCATCACCAATGGCGCAGCCACGGAACTGGACAAGGGCTTGATCGAGCGTATCGTCGACCCCTTGACGCATTTGGTGCGCAACAGTATCGACCATGGCGTGGAAATGCCGGCCGCCCGCGTGGCTGCTGGCAAGACCGAGGCGGGCCGATTGTTCCTGTCGGCCAGCCATCAGGGCGGCAATATCATCATCGAAGTGTCCGACGATGGCGCGGGCCTGAACCGTGAACGCATTTTGGCCAAGGCGCTGCAGCAGGGTATGGACGTATCCGAATCCATGAGCGACGCGGACGTGTGGCAGCTGATTTTCGCGCCCGGCTTTTCCACTGCCGAAGCGGTGACCGATGTGTCGGGCCGTGGCGTAGGCATGGATGTGGTCAAGCGCAATATCAGCGCCATGGGCGGCGTGGTCGACATCCGTTCGGCCAAGGGTTTTGGCACCACGATTTCCATTTCGCTGCCGCTGACCCTGGCCATCCTGGACGGCATGTCGATCAGAGTAGGCGATGAGGTTTATATCCTGCCACTGGGTTTTGTGATCGAGTCCTTGCAGCCCGCCGTGGACGATATCCGCGACATCGCTGGCCGCGGGCAGGTGGTGAAGGTACGCGGCGAATACCTGCCTTTGATCCCGCTGTACCAGATGTTCGACATTACGCCGCGCTTTACGGCGCCGTCTGAAGGCATTTGCGTGATCCTCGAAACCGAAGGGCGCAAGGCCGCGCTGTTTGTCGATGACCTGGTCGGCCAGCAGCAGGTGGTGGTGAAAAACCTCGAATCGAATTACCGCAAGGTGGTGGGCATTTCCGGCGCCACCATCCTGGGCGACGGCGGCGTGTCTTTGATTCTCGACGTCGCGGCCCTGATCCGTTCCTCTCGTCAGCTGGCTGACGAGTCCCTTTTCGTAACACAGATAGATAGCAGATAGGAAAACACAATGTCAGATATTCAACAAAACTCTGGAAGCAAACCGGGCGACGGCAAGGATATCGCCGGCCGTGAATTCCTGGCCTTCACCCTGGGCTCGGAAGAGTACGGCATCGATATCCTGAAGGTGCAGGAAATCCGCGGCTATGAAGCGGTGACCCGCATCGCCAATGCGCCCGAATTCATCAAGGGCGTGATCAACCTGCGCGGCATCATCATCCCGGTGGTCGACATGCGCATCAAGTTCAAGCTGGGCACGCCGGTGTACGACCAGTTCACGGTGGTGATCATCCTGAACATCGGTGGCCGTATCGTCGGCATGGTGGTCGACAGCGTCTCCGACGTGACCACCCTGAGCCCGGAACAAGTCAAGCCGGCGCCGGAAATGGGCACCGCCTTCTCGACCGACTACATGATCGGCCTGGGCACCATCGATGAACGCATGCTGATCCTGGTCGATATCGACAAGCTGATGTCGAGCAGCGAGATGGGCCTGATCGACAAGCTGGCAGCATAAGCCAGGCAGCTGGCGCGGCCGATGGCCCGCCGGCAGGCTACAAGGTCCGTCAGAGACCATGCCACGACGCGGCGCAGGACAGTGCAGCAAGGCGCCGCCATCTATCTATTAGGGAGACTGAAATGGGTTTGCGCGATTTCAAGATAGGCACGCGGTTGAGTATCGGTTTTGGCAGCATCCTGATCATCCTGGTGGTGGTGATCCTGTCGGCGAATGGCCTCAACTCCCGCAACAAGGCTGAACTGCTGGCGGGGCTGGAACTGGCGGACCAAAAGAATACGCAGGCCGGGTTGATGAAAAGTGCGATGCTGGAAACCGGCATCTCGATCCGCAATATCGGCTTGCAAAGCGATGTGGGCCTGATGCAGGCTGAAGAGGGCAAGGTGCAGCAGTACCGCAAGCGCTACGACGGCGCGCGCGACAAGCTGGCCAGCCTGGGCTTGTCCGATAGCGAAAAGACGCTGATGGCGCATATCGCCACGGCCGACCGCGAAGTCGATGCGGCGTTCAAGGAAGCGATGGCGCAGGTGCTGGCGTTTAATAGCGAGGGGGCCTCCAAGGTGATCGCCACGCGCATCGATCCGCTGAACCAGAAGACCCTGGCTGACATCAACCAGCTGCTGGAATTGCAGCAGAAGGCGCAGCAAAGCTTCATGGACGCTTCGCTATCGGCGGACAAGCGCTTGATGCTGATGCTGTTCGTATTGGGTGGCATGGCCGTGGCGCTGGGCGCCTGTTGCGCGGTGTTTATCACGCGCTCGATCACGGTGCCGTTGTCGGGCGCGCTGGCCGTGGCGCAGAAAGTGGCGGCGGGCGAGCTGACCTCGCAGGTTGTGGTCGAAGGGAAAGATGAAACGAGCGCGCTGCAGCAGGCGCTCAAGGATATGAACGCCAGCCTGGTGAAGACCGTCAGTGACGTACGCCAGGGAACGCAGACGATCGCGGTGGCGTCCAACGAAATCGCCAGCGGCAATGCGGACCTGTCGGCGCGTACCGAGACGCAAGCCAGTTCGCTCGAAGAGACGGCGTCGTCGATGGAAGAGTTGACGTCGACCGTGAAGCAGAATGCGGACAATGCGCGCCAGGCCAATCAACTGGCCGTGTCGGCATCGTCGGTGGCGGAAAAAGGCGGCAACGTGGTGGCGCAAGTAGTCGATACCATGGGGTCGATCAAGGACAGTTCGCGCAAGATCGTCGATATTATCGGCGTCATAGACGGTATCGCGTTCCAGACCAATATCCTGGCCTTGAATGCCGCGGTGGAGGCGGCGCGGGCCGGCGAGCAGGGCCGCGGTTTCGCGGTGGTGGCGTCCGAGGTGCGTAATCTGGCCCAAAGATCGGCTGGCGCGGCCAAGGAAATCAAGGGCCTGATCGGCGATTCAGTCGAGAAGGTCGATGCTGGCAGCCGGCTGGTAGATGAGGCAGGCCAGACCATGGAGCTGATCGTGCAGTCGATCCGCCAGGTGGCCGACATCATGGGCGAGATCACGGCGGCCACGCAGGAACAAAGCCATGGCATCGGTGAAGTCAACCAGGCGATTGCGGAGATGGACCAGATGACGCAGCAGAATGCGGCGCTGGTCGAGCAGGCGGCGGCAGCGGCCGAGAGCATGCAGGAACAGGCGCAGCGCCTGGCTGGCGCTGTGAGCATCTTCAAGCTCGGCAGCGAAGGCCAGGCCCGTGTACAGGTGCCTGCTACGCGAGTGGCGGCACCAGCCAGGCCGGCGTTGAAAGTGGCAACGGCCAGAGCCAGTGCGAAAATCCCGGCGGCAGGCAAGACAGCGCCGGCGCCTGAAAAAAAGCTGGCGGCGGCCAGCGGCGAGGAGTGGGAAGAATTTTGAGGCGCTTCCCGTCCCGTTGAGTATCACTGCAAAGGCATTGTTCAGAGTAGTCACAGAGAGGTAACAACATATGCCGCAAACGAAAACGGATACGGTCAAGGAGTTTGACTTCACCGGCAAGGACTTCGAGCGGGTCCGCGCCATGATACACAAGCGGGCCGGCATTGCGCTGGCCGACAGCAAGCAGGAAATGGTCTACAGCCGCCTGGCGCGGCGTTTGCGCGCGACCGGCATTTCCTCGTTCGTCCGCTACCTGGACGACCTGGAAGCGGGCCGCATGGGCGACGAGTGGGAAGCGTTTACGAATGCGCTGACGACCAATTTGACGTCGTTCTTCCGCGAGGCGCATCATTTCCCGCTGCTGGCGGAACACGTCAAGAAACTGAGCGGGCCGATCACCATCTGGTGTTCTGCCAGTTCCACCGGCGAGGAACCGTATTCGATCGCCATGACGGTGTGCGAAGCGTTCAACACGCTCACGCCGCCGGTGACCATCATCGCCACCGATATCGACACCAATGTGCTGGCCACGGCCGCCAATGGCGTCTATAACCTGGACCGGCTCGACAAGATGGCGCCAGACCGTGCGCGGCGCTTCTTCTTGCGCGGCAAGGGCGAGCGCGAAGGGCAGGTCAGGGTGCGCCCGGAACTGCGCCAGATGATCACCTTCAAGCCGCTCAACCTGCTGGCCGACAGCTGGCCTTTGAGCGGCCAGTTCGACGTGATTTTCTGCCGTAATGTGATGATCTATTTCGACAAGGCGACGCAGCGCAAGATACTGGCCCGCTTTGTGCCTTTGATGAAGCCCAATGCCCTGCTGTTTGCGGGCCATTCGGAGAATTTTCTGTACGTCTCGGAATCATTGAAGCTGCGCGGCAAGACCGTCTACGAGCTTGACCAGTCTCGTGGCAGCGCACCCAAAGCACCGTTGCATCGTACATGAAAGTGAATTATGAGTCTGGAACCCAAAGAGCAATTTGCCACTAACGTCTATTACGACAGGACGTTCAATTGTGACGCCGCCAAGATCCTGCCAGGTGAGTACTACTTCACCAACAAGGACATGCTGATTGTCACGGTGCTTGGCTCCTGCGTATCGGCCTGCATCCGCGACCGTGTCACGGGCCTCGGCGGCATGAACCACTTCATGCTGCCCGATGGCGGCAGCGATACCAACAGCCCGATTTCCGCTTCCATGCGCTATGGCACGTATGCGATGGAAGTGCTGATCAACGATTTGCTCAAAGCCGGAGCAAGGCGCGAAAACATGGAGGCGAAAGTCTTCGGCGGCGGCGCCGTGCTGCGCGGTTTTACGGCGATCAACGTGGGCGAACGCAACGCGGCCTTCGTCATCAATTACCTGCGCGCCGAAAAGATGCGCGTGGTGGCCGAAGATTTGAACGACATCTACCCGCGCAAGGTATATTTTTTCCCCCGCAGCGGCAAGGTGCTGGTGAAAAAGCTGATGCAGACGCATAACGATACCTTGGTACGCCGCGAACTCGATTACGCCAGCCGCTTGAAGGTTGCCCCTGTCGGCGGCGAGATCGAGCTGTTTTAATAAACACGAGGCCAAACCTACTGCGCGTCCCGCTTTGCGGCCTGCGATGCTCACCGTGCTCTAGCACGGTTGCGCTTCTTAGCCACAAATCACTGCCGCTCGCTACGGTTTGGCCAAGTGTTTTTTTGATGAAAAAAAGGCTGTATGGCCTGGAGGAGAACGATATGAAGATCAAGGTATTGATCGTGGATGATTCGGCGCTGATCAGGAGTGTCATGACAGAGATCGTGAACAGCCAGCCCGACATGGAGGTAGTCGGTGCGGCGCCAGATCCTCTGGTGGCGCGCGAGATGATCAAGCAGACCAACCCTGACGTGCTGACCCTGGACGTCGAGATGCCGAAGATGGATGGCCTCGATTTCCTGGAAAAGCTGATGCGCTTGCGCCCGATGCCGGTGCTGATGGTGTCGTCGCTGACCGAGCGCGGCTCGGAAATCACCATGCGCGCGCTGGAACTGGGTGCCATCGATTTCGTCACCAAGCCGAAGATATCGATCCAGAGCGGCATGCGTGAATACACGGACATGATCGCCGATAAAATCCGCGCCGCCTCCAAGGCCCGCATCCGTGCGCGCACCGTGCCATCGGCCAGCGACAAGACGGCCGCGCCGCTGCCAGCCTTGCGCAGCCCTTTGACTTCGAGTGAAAAGCTGATCATCGTGGGGGCGTCCACCGGCGGCACCGAAGCGATCCGCGAATTCCTGATGCAGATGCCATCGGATTGCCCCGGCATTCTGATCACGCAGCACATGCCTGAAGGTTTCACGACTTCGTTTGCGCGCCGCCTCGATTCGCTGTGCAAGATCTCGGTGCAGGAAGCGGCCGGTGGCGAACGCGTGCTGCCTGGCCACGCCTACATCGCGCCTGGCCACTCGCACCTGAGCCTGACCCGCAGCGGCGCCAACTACATGACCAGGATAGACCAGGGCGAACCGGTCAACCGCCACCGTCCTTCCGTCGACGTGCTGTTCCGCTCTGCCGCCCAGTCGGCCGGCAAGAATGCCGTCGGCGTGATCCTAACCGGCATGGGCAAGGATGGCGCCCAGGGCATGTTGGAAATGAAGGCGGCGGGCGCGTATAATTTTGCGCAGGATGAAGCCAGTTGCGTGGTGTTCGGCATGCCGCGCGAAGCGATTGCCATCGGCGCCGCGCATGAGGTTGGTCCACTGAAATCGCTGCCCGGCATGGTGCTTGGTCACCTGGCTGCACATGGCATGCGCGCATTGCGCGTATAAGCGACTTTTTAATGTGATTCAAAGCAAGTTTGTTCGCCTAAAAGCAACGAAAATGCTATCCTACAACTTGCTGCCGTAGTGTCGACCATAATGTCGGCATTCATGTCGATATTATTAACAAACCGCTACAGAAACAACGGAGTTATTCATGGCTGATCCAAAGATGAAATTTTTAGTCGTTGACGATTTTTCGACGATGCGCCGCATTGTCCGGAATCTGTTGAAGGAACTGGGTTATGCCAACGTCGATGAAGCTGAAGACGGCGTAATGGGCCTGGCCAAGCTGCGCGCCGAATCGTATGACTTCGTGGTTTCGGACTGGAATATGCCGAACATGGATGGCTTGACGATGCTGCAGCATATCCGTGCCGATCCTGCGCTGGCCAAGCTGCCGGTGCTGATGGTGACCGCTGAAGCGAAGAAGGAAAACATCATCGCCGCTGCCCAGGCTGGCGCCAGCGGTTACGTCGTCAAGCCATTCACGGCCGCGACCCTCGATGAAAAGCTGAACAAGATTTTCGAGAAACTGGAAAAAGGCGGCTAAGCCGGGTCCAGCTTTTAGCGAAAAAAACGCTGCCGGTGTGAACCGGCAGCGTTTTTTTTCTCCTTCGACTATTACGCTGCCGTTTGAACGGCCAGCAGGTCATCGATGCCGATGCGCTTGGCAAAATCGATGCGTACCTTTTCAGCGACCAGCGACACTTCTTCTGCGCCATCGTTGATGAAATCGACCACGGTGCGGAACGGACGCTGGCCAGCGGGCAGGCCGACCACGCGCACGATGTCGTCGGCCACAGCGATTGGGTCGGCATCGTCCGGCGTCAGGGCCGACAGGCGTGCGCCCACCTGGTCCATCAAGCCGTCGTAGCGGGCATAGGCGGCGCTGGTGTTGGTGTCGGCCGGTTTACCCGCATTCGGGAAGTGCGCCGTGCCGCGTGTAAAAGCGCCTGGCGTGACAATCGTCGTTTCGATGCCGAAGCGCGTCAGCTCGTACGACATGGTCACGGCGATCGAATCCATGGCCGCCTTGGCCGCTACGTAGGGCCCCATGAACGGTGGAAAACCGCCGCGCGTGGTGGTGCTGCTGACCCACAGCAGCAAGCCGCTGCCTTGCGTGCGCAAGACGGGCAAGGCGGCCTTGTTGACGCGCTGCGCGCCGATCACATTGGCGTCGAAGACGTGCTTGATTTCTTCCGGCGAGAACGCTTCCATCGGGCCCGTGACGAGACCGCCCGCATTGTGCACGATCACGTCCAGACGACCCTGTTCGGCCACGATGGTGGCGATGGCTGCGTCGCACGACGCTTGCGACAGCACGTCCAGTTCCAGGCCGCGGATATCGACTCCACGCGCAAACGCATGGTCGCGCAGTTCCAGCACGCGCGCCGCATTGCGCCCCAGGGTGTCGCGCATGCTGGCATACACCGTGTGGCCGGCGGCAGCCAAAGCGCGCGCCGTCAGGTTGCCGATGCCGGTCGACGCGCCGGTAATCAAAATGACTTGTTTCATGATGTGGTCCGTTTCTGTTCGTGCTGCGTTTATACCAGGCCGCCGTTGGCGCGCAAAGTTTGGCCATTGACCCAGCGGCCATCGGGACCAGCCAGGAAGGCGACGGCGGCGGCGATGTCGTCCGGCGTGCCCAGGCGTTCCAGTGGCGCCATCTTGCTCATGCGTTCTATCATTTCTTCCGTCTTGCCGTTCAAGAACAGGGCGGTCGCGGTCGGGCCGGGGGCGACGGCGTTGACGGTGATGTCCTTGCCGCGCAATTCCTTGGCAAAGATATTCGTCATGGTTTCGATGGCGGCCTTGGTGGCGCCGTAGACGGAATAGCCGGGCAGGGCGATGCCAATCACGCTGGTCGAAAAATTGACCACGCTGCCGCCATGGCGCAAGCGTTTTGCCGCCTGGCGCATGGTGTTGAAGCTGCCCTTGACGTTGATGGCGAACAGGCTGTCGAAGGTGGCGTCGTCCGTGTCGGCCAGCGCAGGCAGCACGGCTGGCATGATGCCGGCGTTATTGACCAGCACATCGACGCCGCCAAACGCCTCTTCTGCCGCATCGAACAGTGCTTGCACGTCGGTCACATTGGACACGTCGGCTTTCACGGCGATGGCAGCGCCGCCGGCGTCCACGATGGTGGCCACCAGCTTGTCTGCTTCCGCCTGGCCATTGGCATAGTTGACGACGACTTGCATGCCGTCGCGCGCCAGGCGCTGGGCGATGGCGGCGCCGATGCCGCGCGATGCGCCGGTAACGATGGCAACTTTTGGGATGGTGGTGGTAGTCATATCTGCTCCTGTGTGGTGGTGGGGCTACGCCGTTGCGAGCCAGTGACTGCATTGTGATCTTTATCTTTAGCCGGATAAAGGCGGGTTGCCTGCCAAGACTGTGCAATTGTTGATAACAATAATTGTTGGCCGGACTGGCATGGTGCAGGCAAAAAAGGCGGCTTTATCGCTGCCATCGGCAGCTCTATAGTGCTTGTCTTAAAGAGAAACGCATTCAGGAGCACACCATGTCGAAACGATTGTCACCGTTCATCCTTGCCGCTGGCGCACTATTGATGCCGCTGGCCCAGGTCGCCCATTCCTTTAGCTCCAGCCACCAAGACTCTTCCATGCAAGCTTCAACCACGTATCTGTATTTATTGCGCAAGACCCCCTTCTTTACACGGCTGACGACGGCCCAGCTGCGCGAGGTGATCGCGCATTCCAGGGAGTGGGAAGTCAAGCCGGGCACGGCCATTGCCACCAGCGGCGATGCGGCGCGCAGCGTGTGGATATTGCTCGATGGGGGATGGCAGGTAGAGGCGGGCGGCAAGGTCTATCCGGCGCTGCACGATCAGCCAGGCAAGTGGTATGGCCGCGATGCCGTGTATGCGGCCGCCCAGCCCTCACGGCTGGTGGTGATCCAGCATAGTTATGTGATGCAGATGACGCAGACTGATTTTGAACGTTTGCTGGCGCAAGGCCTGGATTTCCAGACCCATCTGGCGCAGGGGAAGCAATATTATGCTGAAATATTGCGCATAAATAATTTTTAATGATGTAGGGCAATATTTCTTGTAACAAGGATTGAGTCCTGGCCCGCTTTGCGCGATGATCGCTCCACTGTCCCCGACCCCGACAATAAGGAGCGCAACATGCGCCGAATAGAGACTGTAGTATTGGCAGTGAGTACCGCCTGCCTGGTGGCTTGCGGCGTCAGCGTCGAGCAGGCGCCGGTGCTGTCCCTCAACACCTCTGCCGTAGAATACAATGACGAGTTGCTGAGCCGTTACCAGCCCCTGGTGACCGCCGAGCCGAATGCCACCTCGATACGGTTGCTGGCGGAAGATCCCGCCCAGGCGCGCGCCGTGCTGCGCAGCCAGAAACTGCCGGCAAGACAGCGTAAATTATGGGAAGACGAAGAGATTGTGCTGGAGTTGCCCGCCCATGAAACGATCATGGCGGACCATCACCGGGCCTTCACGCCAGATGGCGAAGGCCGGGTGATCGGCTTGTAGATCAAAGCTTGGGTCAAGCCCTTAAATTTCCAGATTGTCGATCAAACGCGTCTGCCCCAGCTTGGCGGCGGCCAGCACTACCAGCGGTTCGCCGGCAGCCAGTTCAGTCGATGATGGCGCTTGCAGGTTGCCACGCTTGCGTACGGAGATGTAGTCCGATTTCCAGCCGCGGCCATCCAGTGCCTGCATCGCTGCCTGTTCCAGCTCCCCGATGGACAGGTTGCCCTTGCGTACTTCCTCGGCCACGAAGTTCAGGCCCTTGTACAGTTCCGGCGCTTCGGCCCGTTCCGCTTCCGACAGATACATATTGCGCGATGACAAGGCCAGGCCATCGTCGGCGCGCCAGGTTTCGGCGGCGATGATTTCCGTCGGCAAGGCGAATTGGCGGCACATATTGCGGATGATCATCAACTGCTGGTAATCCTTCTTGCCGAACACGGCCACGCGCGGCTGTACGCAGGAAAACAGCTTGGTGACGACCGTGCACACGCCTTCGAAGAAGCCGGGGCGGAATTCGCCTTCCAGGGTATTGCCCAGGTCATCAGGTGGACGCACGCGGTATTCCTGCGGTTCCGGATACAAATCTTTTTCCGTCGGCGCGAACAGCACGTACACGCCTTCTTTTTCCAGTTTCTCGACGTCGGCCTGGAAGGTGCGCGGGTACTTGTCGAAGTCTTCGTTCGGGCCAAATTGCAGGCGGTTCACAAAGATCGAAGCGACGACCGGGTCGCCATGCTTGCGCGCCAGGCGCATCAGCGACAAATGGCCTTCATGCAGATTGCCCATGGTGGGCACAAAGGCTGTGCGCAGCTGTCCGCTGAGTTGGTCGCGCAATTCTTCGATGTCGGAAATAATTTTCATTGATTGCTCTCGCTAAAACCCCGGTATCCGGTAGCCGGTAAGAAGGGGAGGATGATATCAGGCAGGCGAATAGGCCAGCCGGACGTAGATGGGTGCAAATGGCTCGGCTTGCGTGATTTCGATCAGGGTTTCCTTGGCCAGTTCCAGCAAGGCCACGAAATTGACCACCACGATGGGCACGCCACCGGCGATGTCGAACAGGTCGCCAAATTCCACGAAGCGGGCGCTTTGCAGATGGCGCAAGATGCTCGACATATGTTCGCGCACCGATAATTCCTGGCGGCTGATGCGGTGATGCTGGGTCAGCTTGGCGCGTTTCAGCACATCGAGCCAGGCTTGCTGCAAATCCACCGGCTCCACGTCGGGCCAGGTGGGCGTCAGGCTTTGCTCGATGAAGATCTGCGTGCGCACGAAATCGCGTTCGAATTGCGGAATCGTATTCAAATCGTAGGCGGCCAGCTTGATTTGCTCATATTCAAGCAGGCGGCGCACCAGTTCCGCGCGCGGATCGCCGCCATCTTCCTCGACATCGCTTTTGCGCGATGGCAAGAGCATGCGCGACTTGATCTCGATCAGCATGGCTGCCATCAATAGATACTCGGCCGCCAGTTCCAGATTGCGCACGCGGATCTGGTCGACGTATTTCAGATATTGCAGGGTGACCTGCGCCATTGGAATATCGAGAATATTGAAGTTTTGCTTGCGGATCAGGTAGAGCAGCAAGTCCAGCGGGCCTTCGAAGGCTTCGAGGAAGATTTCCAGCGCGTCCGGCGGGATGTAGAGATCGGTCGGCATGCGCAGCAGCGGCTCGCCATACAGGCGGGCGATGCCGGCTTCGATCGCATCGACGGCAGGCGCCGTCTCTGTGACCGCTGTTGCCAGCTCGGTGTCGTTAGCCACGCCGTTGCTGTCGCCGCTAGCGACAGCTTCTGGCGTGCTCACCGACTCTTCAGGCAGCATCGTGCCGTGTCCAGGGTGTTAGATCTTGTTCTGGTAGACGTAAGCCTGTTGCTTGACGGCCGACGCCATCTGGCGGTCTTGTTCATCGAGGCTGACGGGCGGCTTGTCCCACAGCAGGGCACGGCCGGCGCGCTGGCCTTCGTCGATGGCAGGGTTCTTGGCCTTCAGTTCATTGATGAACTTGGTGTGGTCGGAAACGTAGTTCAGGTGTTTTGCAGGCAGTTTCATATTTTCTTCTGAGTAAAGTCAGCAAGCTCCATTTTACCGCGCCGCAAGGAGCGGCGGGCAGACTATCGCCTGGCTGTGGGGAAATTTGTAAAAATTATCTTAAAAACATCAATAACGCAGTGAGCGGCGCATCATCATCGGCAGCGGTTCGGCCGGGTTGGCGTGCGAATACTCCAGTTCCTCGGCCAGTTCAAAGCCGTAGGCTGCATAAAAATCGATCAGCTTGGGCTGGTCGCGGCGTATTGCCAGGCGTAATTCCTCTGCCTGGCAAGCCAGGCCGTGGTGTATCACGGCTTCCAGCAACTGCTGCGAACAATGCTGGCCGCGCCAGGCAGGCACGATGCCCATGCGCGCAATTTCCCAGATGGCCGGCTCGCTGTCGAGTGGCATCCAGCGCACGGAACCGGCTGGATGCCCATCGATCAACAAGATAAACCCGCCGCCGCTGCGCAAATCATCGGTCACTCGCTCGGTCGTTTCGCGGTGCCCGCTGGACGTGGCGGCAACCTTGCCGGCCCACGATGCGCGGGTCAGCTCGGCTATCAATTGCACATCCGCATCGTTCGCTTCGCGCACCACGATCTGCATT
This sequence comes from Janthinobacterium silvisoli, assembly GCF_014200725.1. GTDB lineage: Bacteria > Pseudomonadota > Gammaproteobacteria > Burkholderiales > Burkholderiaceae_D > Janthinobacterium. The sequence goes on along the minus strand of NZ_JACHCL010000002.1, from coordinate 979,637 downwards.
GCTGGCCTCGCTTAGCGGATGCGCATGCCAGGTTCAGCGCCTGGCCATGGGTTCAGGATGTAGATGCCAGGGTTGGCTTTCTCGTCAGCAGCAGAAGCGGCCATCACCATGCCTTCGGAAATACCGAACTTCATCTTGCGCGGCGCCAGGTTGGCTACCAGCACGGTCAGCTTGCCGACCAGCTCTTCCGGTTTGTAGGCCGAGCGGATGCCCGAGAATACATTGCGGTAACGGCCTTCGCCTGCATCCAGGGTCAAACGCAGCAGCTTGTCCGAACCTTCAACCAGTTCGCAATTGACGATCTTGGCGATGCGCAGGTCGACCTTGAGGAAATCGTCGATCTTGATCTCTGGCGCCAGTTCTTCGATGTCCAGGGCTGCCGGGGCTGCAATCTCGGCCACAGCCTCAGCTACTGGAGCAGCTGCCGCTACAGCCGCTTGCGGTGCATCAAACAGCGCTTCGATCATCTTCGTGTCCATGCGCGTCATCAAATGGCTGTAGGCGCCGATGGTGCGGCCCAGCATGCTGTTCGATACGGCGTCGCCAAACACTTGCGTATCGGCCCAGCTAAATTGCTCGTCGTTCAGGAACGTGGCCACATTCTTGGCTACGCCCGGCAGTACCGGCGACAGCAAGATGGTCAGCTGGCGGAACAGGATCAGGGCGGTGGTGCAGACATCGTGCAATTGAGCCGTCTTGTCGGCATCCTTGGCCAATATCCACGGTTTGTTTTCATCGACATACTGGTTGGTGATGTCGGCGATTTCCATGATTTCGCGCAAGGCCTTGCCGAATTCGCGGTTTTCAAAGTGCTGGGCGATGCTGGCCTGGCGCTCGACGACCACGCCATTGACGTCATGCGTGAGGGCGCGGCTGATCCACGCTTGCGCGCCGTCCGACAGCGTGCTTGCCAGCTTGCCATCGAAACGCTTGGCGATAAAGCCGGCGCAGCGGCTGGCGATATTCACGTATTTGCCGATCAGGTCGCTGTTTACGCGGGCCACGAAGTCGTCGCCGTTGAAGTCCAGGTCTTCCACTTTCGAGTTCAGCTTGAAGGCGATGTAGTAACGCAGCCATTCCGGGTTCATGCCCAGGTCCAGGTAGCGCAGCGGCGAAATGCCGGTGCCGCGCGACTTCGACATTTTTTCGTTGTTGACCGTCAGGAAGCCGTGTACATTGACTTTCAGTTTCTCGATCACCGGGTGGCCGGCAAACTGCAGCATGGCTGGCCAGAACAGCAGGTGGAACGAGACGATGTCCTTGCCGATGAAGTGGATTTGTTCAGTAGCCGGGTCGTTCAGCAGGGCGTCGAAATCGATGCCTTTCTTGTCGCAATAGTTTTTCAGGCTGGCCAGGTAACCGACCGGCGCATCCATCCAGACATAGAAAAACTTGCCCGGTGCATCAGGAATCGGGATGCCGAAGTAAGGCGCATCGCGCGAAATGTCCCAGTCAGCCAGCTTTTCGCCCGCTTCACCGAGCCATTCGCTGACCTTGTTGACCATTTCAGGCTGCAGGCGGCCTGGCGTGTTCAGCCAGTTTTTCAGGAATTCAAAGCAGCGCGGGTCCGACAGCTTGAAGAAATACTGTTCCGACGGTTTCATCACGGGCGTGGCGTTGGTGAAGACCGAGAATGGATTGACCAGGTCGGTTGGCTGGTAAGCCGCACCGCACACTTCGCAATTGTCGCCATACTGGTTCTTGGCGCCGCATTTCGGGCATTCGCCCTTGATGTTGCGGTCAGCCAGGAACATGCCCTTGACCGGATCGAAGAAACGGTCGACGGTTTTCGTGACGATCAGGCCCGTATCGCGCAGTTTGCGGTAGATGGATTGCGACAGCTCCACGTTTTCAGGCGAATCGGTCGAATACCAGTTGTCAAAGGCGATATGGAAACCGTCGAGATACTGGGCGCGTCCGGCGGCGATATTGGCGACGAATTCCTGCGGCGTGATGCCTTCCTTTTCGGCGGCGATCATGATGGGCGTGCCGTGCGTATCGTCGGCGCCCACAAAGTGCACTTCACGAGCGGCTGCGCCATCGCGTTGCATTCGCTGGAACCGGACCCAGATATCGGCCTGGATATATTCCATGATGTGGCCAATGTGAAAAGCGGCGTTTGCGTAAGGCAGGGCAGTGGTGACGAACAGCTTCCGAGTCATGATTGATGCACTTTTGGGATGGATAAACAGGCATTTTAACAGCGGAAACGCGATATGAGCAGATGCGGAACATATATGGCCAGCGCCGGCGCCGCTTTTGTCTTCCTCGCGAGCCGCAAATTTACGCTAGACTGCGCCTATTGCATATGTAGGAACATCCCGGAGATTGTCATGAGCATCACAGTAGAAGACGTCAAAGCAGCACTGACACAGGTTATTGATCCCAATACCCATAAAGATTTCGTTTCCAGCAAGACTGTCAAGAATTTAAAGGTAGATGGGGCCGATATTTCGCTCGATATCGAGCTCGGTTACCCGGCCAAGAGCCAGATCGACCTGATCCGCAAATCCGTGCTGGCCGCCCTGCGCGTGCTGCCCGGCGTGGGCAATGTCAGCGTGGGCGTGTCGTCCAAGATCATTTCACACACGGTGCAGCGCGGCTTGAAGCCGATGAATAATGTCAAAAACATCATCGCCGTTGCCTCAGGCAAGGGTGGTGTTGGTAAATCGACCACGGCGGTCAACCTGGCGCTGGCCCTGGCTGCCGAAGGCGCCACCGTTGGCGTGCTGGACGCAGACATCTATGGCCCATCGCAACCGATGATGCTGGGCATTAGCGGCCAACCGAAGACCCTGGACGGCAAGAGTATGGAGCCGATGGAAAATCACGGCCTGCAAGTGTCGTCGATCGGTTTCATGATCGATCCGGACGAGCCGATGGTGTGGCGCGGCCCGATGGTCACGCAAGCCTTGCAGCAATTGCTGGACCAGACCAACTGGCGCGACCTCGATTATCTGATCGTCGACATGCCACCAGGCACCGGCGACATCCAGCTGACCCTGTCGCAAAAAGTGCCGGTCACGGGCGCCGTCATCGTGACCACGCCGCAAGACATTGCGCTGCTGGACGCGCGCAAGGGCTTGAAAATGTTTGAAAAAGTCGGCATCCCTATCCTGGGCGTGGTGGAAAACATGAGCACGCATATCTGTTCGAACTGCGGCCACGCAGAAGAAATCTTCGGCGCCGGCGGCGGCGCCAAGATGTGCGCGGACTTCGGCGCGGAATTCCTGGGCGCCTTGCCTTTGACCATGGCGATCCGCCAGCAAACCGATTCGGGCACGCCAACCGTGGTGGCCGAGCCGGACGGCCCGGTGGCCGTGATCTACAAACAGATCGCCCGCACCATCGCCATCAAGGTAGCGGAAAAAGCCAAGGACATGACCAGCAAATTCCCTTCGATCGTGATCAAGAACGATTGATCTTCAGCGTCATTTGCTGAGCAAGATAAAAACGGGGCCGGTCACTGTGTGATCGGCCCCGTTTTTATTGCTTGCCAGACTGTCATCATATTGTCATATTATCTGCGTATCCTGCCCGCTGGCGAGGGGCGCGCAGCGTCCTGGTGCCCAACAGACACTATAGAGACGAGCCATATGACCAAGAACTTTTCCCTTTCCCGGCAACTGGCGTACGCGCTGCTGGTTTCCAGCGTGGCCGCCAGTCACGCGTTTGCTGCTTCTGCTGCGCCTGCTGCCAAGACTGCCCAGCCGAAACTGGTGGTGGTGCTGGTGGTCGACGGCTTGCCGCAGGAACAAGTAACGCGCTACCGCGACCAGTTCGGCCAGGGCGGTTTCCGTCGCCTGCTGGAGCAGGGCGCCTGGTTCAGCGATGCACACCAGGCCCATGGCATTACCGTCACCGCCATCGGCCACTCGGCCGTGCTGTCGGGCGCTTATCCGTATCAACACGGCGTGATCGGCAATAACTGGATCGATCCCGTCACCAAGAAATCCGTGTACTGTACCGAAGACGGCAATTTCCATTACATCGGCGAAGAAACCAAGCCCGACGATGGCACCGCGCCGACCAAGCTGCGCGTGACTACCCTGGGCGATGAGTTGCGCTACGCCACCGGCGACAAGGCCAAAGTCATCACCGTGTCCGGCAAGGACAGGGGCGCCATTTTGCTGGCTGGCAAGACGGGCACCGCTTATATGTATATGGAAAAGACCGGCAACTTCGCCAGCAGCACTTACTATATGAAGCAGCATCCGCAGTGGGTACAAGCCTACCAGGCAGCCAAGCCGCAAGACCGCTACTACGGCAAGAGCTGGACGCCGCTGCTGGCCGACAGCGCCTATGTCAACGACGCGCGCGATGATCTTGTGCCGGCCAAGCCTGGCGCCCGCAACACCTTCCCATTTTCCTATTACAGCGACAGCGGCAACCTCGATGGCGATTACTACAACCGCCTGAAGGCCGGTCCTTTCCTTGACGAGCTGACCCTGGAATTTGCCCGCGCCGCCGTCGATGGCGAAAACCTGGGCCGCAATCCGGCCGGCGTGCCCGACATACTGGGCGTAAGCCTGTCGGCGCACGATTATGTGAACCATGCCTACGGCCCGGAAAGCAGGATGTCGCACGACCATCTGCAGCGCCTGGACCGCATGCTGGCCAGCTTCTTTGGCGACCTCGATAAAAAGGTCGGCATGGATAACGTCATCGTGGTACTGACGGCCGACCATGGTTTTGCCAACGTGCCTGAATTTACCGAAGCGCGCGGCATCTCCGCCAGGCGCATCGACGGCGACAAACTGGCGGCTGACCTGAACCAGCATCTGGCCACGACCCTGGGCGTGGACAAGCTGGTGACGACCTGGTCGATGCCGAATATCTATCTGGACTATGCACTGGCAGAAAAAAGCGGTATCAAACGTGCGGACCTGGAAAACGCCGCCGCCCGCTACCTGATGGAGCAGGACGGCCTGGCCCAGGTCTACACGCGCACGCAGATGGAAAGCGGTGCCGTGGCGACGCGCATGGATACCCTGATGCGCCGCGCCTGGAACCGCCAGCTGTCGGGCGACCTGATGGTGGTGACGAAACAGGCCTGGTACTTCGGCAAGGGCGTGGGCGGCACCTCGCACGGCTCGCCCTACACCTATGACACCAACGTGCCGCTGATGGTCTTCGGCCCGCGCTGGATCAAGCCGGGCGCCTACGGGCAATACGCCGAGGTGGTCGACATCGCCCCCACCCTGGCCCACTTGCTGCGCGTGCGCCAGCCATCGGCATCGGAAGGGCGGGTGCTGGTGGAGGCCGTGAAGTAAGCTAGCTTACAGCAACCAGTCTATCGGCAGCACCGACAAGATAGATACCCCCATGCGCTTCCACACGCTGGTGCCCGGTTCAGTATCGTAGCGCGTGGTGCTGCCGTTGGCGCTGCGGGCGGTCCAGTAGAGGGAGCCGTCCGGCGCCAGGTGCACTTGATAAGCGCGCTGGGGGATGGTGCTGCGCATGGCGGCGCCCAGCTGGCTGGCCAGTTCGGGGCTGTCGATGACGAGGCCCATCTCCGTATTGAGTTCGATCGAGCGCGGGTCGAAGTTGAATGAGCCGACAAAAATGCGCTGGTCATCCACGGCAAAGGTTTTGGCATGCAGGCTCGAGGCAGAACTGCCGAAGCGGCCCGTGTGTTCGCGCGCGTCCCCTTCTTCCCACGAGCGGCGCGATTCATACAGGGTCACGCCCGCTTCGAGCAAGGGTTTGCGCCATTTGGCGTAGCCCGCATGCACGGCTGCCACGTCGGTTGCTTCCAGCGCATTGGTCAGGATGCGCACGTTCACGCCACTTTTCGCCATGTCGGCAAACGCCTGCGTACCCGATTTGCCGGGCACGAAATACGGTGAAATCAAGTCCAGCTCTTTTGCCGGCACGCCCAGCAGGTTTTTCAGGTTTTCCGCCACACCCGTGCCATGGCGCGCCTTGCCGAGCACCTTGGCCGGGTCGTCGCTGACCAGGCGCGTGGGCGCCCAGATCAGGGGCAGGCTGCGCTCCATCAACTGCTTGACAAACGGCGAGGTGCGCATCGCTTCCACATATTCCAGCGCGGCGGCACTGTCTTCCACTTTGCCAGCCTTGACTTCGATGGCGCCTGCATCATTGACCGCAGGCTTTTTCAGCAGCAGCGCTGCCGGATAGGCCGAGGCGCTATTCCAGTAGCGGTCGAAGTCCTGCGATACTTCATCCACCACGGGGCCGACCACCAGCACGTCGAGGTCGGAAAACAGCACGTCGCCAGCCGCGCCAAAATATTCATCACCCACATTGCGCCCACCGACGATGGTGGCCTGGTTATCGGCCGTGAACGATTTATTGTGCATGCGCCGATTCAGGCGCGAAAAGTCGCCTAAAAAGGCCAGGGCGCGAGGTTTGCGCAGCTGGAAGGGATTGAACAAACGGATTTCAAGATTGGCTTGCTGGCCCAGTTGCGCCAGCGTGGCGTCCATGCCCGAGGTGTTGTTATCGTCGAGCAGCAGGCGCACGCGCACGCCCCGTTCGGCCGCCTGGCGCAGCGCTTCAAACAATAGCGTGCCAGTGATGTCTTCATGCCAGATGTAGTACTGCACGTCGAGGCTACGCTGGGCGGCAGCCGCCAGCAGGGCGCGCGCGGCAAATGCATCGCGCCCGTCGGCCAGCGGATAGATGCCGGATACGCCCGGGTGCTGGGCGGCCATGGGCGCGATGGCCAGTCCCAGCTGCGTATCGTTGGTGCCGGTGATGCGGCTTGAAACTGCCCTGCCATCCAGCGAGGGCAGGGGCGCGCAGCCAGCCAGCAGGCTGGCTGCCAAGAGCAGGGTGGAGAGGTGGAAGGAGCGGGTGGGCATGGCTTGCTTTCATCGGAGTTGCCCGATGTTATCAGATGCGCATGCCCGCACTGCTGAGCTACTGGTCTTTAGAACTGTTCCAGGGCGATCAGTTCAGCCACTGTCTGGCGGCGGCGGATCAAGCGGGACGGGTGTTTGTCATCTGCAGCATCGACCAGGTATTCCGCCGCATGCGGGCGGCTGTTGTAGTTCGATGACATCGACGCGCCATACGCGCCCGCGCCCTCAAACACCACGTAGTCGCCCACTTGCGCGCTAGGTAGCAGCCGCGTTTCGACCACGCCGCCATCGCGCTGGGTGAACACGTCGCCCGATTCGCACAGGGGGCCGCCGACCACGGTGGCGCGCTGTGCGTCCAGGGGGCGGCCATCGTGAGCGATCAAACTCATGGCGTGGTAGCTGCCGTACATGGCGGGGCGCATCAGTTCATTGAAGCCCGTGTCGAGCAAGGTGAAATGGTTGCCGCCCATTTGTTTGGTGGCGCGTACTTCGGCCACCAGCAAGCCCGCGTCGGCTACCAGGAAACGGCCTGGTTCGATTTCCAGGTGGACCGGGTGGCCCAGGTGGGCTTCGATCTGCTTGCGCGCCGCATCCCACAGCTGGAAGTAGTGATTCGTGTCGACCGGCTGTTCGCCATCGCGGTAAGGTACGGACAAGCCGCCGCCGGTGGAGATGGCTTCGATATCGTGGTCCAGGTTTTTCACCAGACCGACCATGGTGCCGCAGACGGTTTCCAGGTGGCTGTAATCGACACCTGAGCCGATATGCATGTGCAGGCCGACCAGGTGCAAGCCGTGCTCGCGGATGATGGCCAGCGCTTCTGGCAGTTCTTCATGCCAGATGCCGTGCTTGCTGTTTTCGCCGCCGGTATTGGTCTTGTTGCTGTGGCCATGGCCATAGCCCGGATTGATGCGCAGCCAGACGCGGTGGCCGGGCGACACGGGGCCCAGCTGGCGCAGCATGTCGACCGAACCGCAATTGACTTCAATCTTCGCCTCCACCACGCGCGCCAGGGTGGCGCGGTCGAACAGGTCGCAGGTAAATACCAGGCCGGCAGCGCCATTGGTTTGCGCCGGCGTGTAGCCTGCCTGCAGCGCGCGTTCGATTTCGCCCAGCGAGACGGCGTCCACGTGCACGCCCGCCTCGCGCATCAGGGTCAGCAAATGGATGTTCGAGTTGGCTTTCTGTGCGAAGCGCACGGTATCGAACTGGGCCAGCTGTTCGATGCGCGCGCGGATGGTGGCGGCGTCGTACACCCACAGCGGCGTGCCGTGCTGCTGGGCGAGTTGGGCGAGGGTCTGGTCCGTAACGGGCTTCATCGTGGGCTTTCGTGAGAGGGGAGGAATGCTTGCATCATCGTTGTTTACGCTTCAAACATAAAATATCTATTTAAGCCTATCTTATTCATTTATGATATGGCTATGTCCATCACCCTACGCCATATCGAGGTTTTCCGCGCCATCATGACGACCGGCAGCGTCACGGGCGCGGCCACCATGCTGCATACCTCGCAGCCCACCGTCAGCCGCGAACTGGCGCGCCTGGAATACCTGACGGAGCTGACCCTGTTCGAGCGCGAGCGGGGCCGGCTGCGTCCGACCGCCCAGGCGCTGCAGCTGTTCGAGGAAGTGCAGCGCGCCTATTTTGGCCTGGAGCGCATCGTCAGCACGGCAACCGCCTTGCGCCAGTTCGACCAGGGCCAGTTGTCGATTGCCTGCCTGCCCGTGTTTTCGCAATCGCTGCTGCCGCAGGCCTGCAAGCAGTTCGTGGCAGATTTCCCCGATGTGAGCATCAGCATCACGCCGCAGGAATCGCCCCTGCTGGAAGAGTGGCTGTCGGCGCAGCGCCATGATATCGGCTTGACGGAAGTGGGTAGTGCGCCGCCGGGCACGGCGTTTGACGTCTTGATGTCGGTCGATGAAGTATGCGTGCTGCCCGATGGCCATCGGCTGGCCGCCAAAGCTGTATTGGCGCCGCAGGATTTTGCCGGCTTGCCCTTTATCAGCCTAGCCGCCGTCGACCCCTACCGTCAGCAGATCGACGAGATATTCCGCCAGGCCGGGGTAGAGCGGCGCATGGCGCTCGACACGCACAGCGCCGTTTCTGTCTGCGCCATGGTGCGCGAAGGTGTGGGCCTGGCCATCGTCAATCCGCTCACGGCGCTCGACTATGCGGGGCAGGGCTTGCAGATCCGCCGCTTTGCCGTCTCCTTGCCGTTCACCGTGAATATCGTCAAGCCGCTGCACCGGCCGCCGTCGCAGCTGGTCGCCCTGTTCGAGCACGCGCTGCATGCGCAGGCCGATGTGGTGAGGCGGCGGCTGCAGCAGTTGTAGAACGCAAGTGGAGTGGCGGCGGCCGACAGAGTAAAATGGCGTTTTATTTATTTAAGCCTGATTACTTCGATGACCACAGCTTCCGCCACACCCGTCCGCACCCGTTTCGCTCCCAGCCCGACCGGCTATCTCCATCTGGGCGGCGCCCGCACTGCTTTATATAGCTGGGCCTACGCGCGCCACTTCGGCGGCACCTTCGTGCTGCGCATTGAAGACACGGACCTGGAACGTTCCACGCCGGAAGCCGTGCAAGCCATCATCGAAGGTATGAAGTGGCTGGGCCTGGACCACGACGAAGGCCCGTTCTACCAGATGCAGCGCATGGACCGCTACCGCGAAGTCGTGGCGCAGATGCTGGAGCAGGGCACGGCTTACCTGTGCTATTCCTCGCCGGAAGAAGTCGAAGCGATGCGCGAACGCATGCGCGCCGCCGGTGAAAAGCCGCGCTATGACGGCACCTGGCGCCCGGAGCCAGGCAAGACCCTGCCGGCCGTGCCAGCAGACCGCAAGCCGGTGGTGCGCTTCAAGAACCCGCTCGATGGCGATGTGACTTGGGACGATGTTGTCAAGGGCACCATCACGATTTCCAATCGCGAGCTGGACGACCTGGTGATCGCCCGCCCGGACGGCACGCCGACCTATAACTTCTGCGTGGCCGTCGATGACTGGGATATGCAGATCACCCACGTGATCCGCGGCGACGACCATGTCAACAACACCCCGCGCCAGATCAATATCCTGCGCGCCATCGGCGCACCGCTGCCTTTGTACGGCCACCTGCCGATGATTTTGGGCGCCGACGGTGAAAAACTGTCGAAGCGCCATGGCGCCGTCAGCGTGATGGATTACCCGGCGCAAGGCTTCTTGCCGGAAGCGATGCTGAACTACCTGGCGCGCCTGGGCTGGAGCCATGGCGACGACGAAGTATTTTCGACCGCGCAGTTCTGCGAGTGGTTTAACCTGAACCATCTGTCGAAATCGGCGGCCCAGTTCAACAACGAAAAACTGGCCTGGCTGAACAACCACTATATCAAGCAAGCCGACAACAGCCGCCTGGCAGACTTGGCCCGCCCGCAAATGCTGGCCGCTGGCGCCGTGTTTGAAGATGCGCCGGACCTGGCGCTGGTGCTGGGCATGATGAAAGAGCGCGCCAACACCGTCAATGAACTGGCCGCTGCTTCGCTGCTGTTCTTCCGCGAACCGCAACCGGAAGCGGCGCTGGTCGAGCAGCACATCACGGAGACCATCAAACCGGTACTGGCGCAGTTTGCCGAGCGTATCGCCACGGTAGAGTGGAGCAAGGAAGCCGTGGCCGCCATGATCAAGGAAGTGCTGGCTGCCAACACCATCAAGATGCCGCTGCTGGCCATGCCTTTGCGCTTGATCCTGACAGGCCAGTTGCAGACGCCAGCCATCGACCAGGTGGTGGTGGTTTTCGGCCGCGAGACGGTGCTGTCGCGCCTGGCGAGGTGGCTGTAATGAAAGGCTGGGGCTGATTGTTAAATCAGCCTGTTTGCGAGGTGTGGAAACTAGCCCTATGAAATGTTACGTATAGGCGCAAAAAGGGTATTTGCAGAGTGAAACTTCTTTGCTATACTCTTGTTTCTGCACCAACGGGGGTATAGCTCAGCTGGGAGAGCGCTTGCATGGCATGCAAGAGGTCAGCGGTTCGATCCCGCTTACCTCCACCAAGAATTTTTTGGTCGTTGAAGTGGTGCAGTAGCTGTATGGCAGTTCCGCGGTCCCCATCGTCTAGAGGCCTAGGACATCACCCTTTCACGGTGAGTACAGGGGTTCGAATCCCCTTGGGGACGCCAGGTTGTTGTGGTATAGTAGTGGCAGTTGTTTGTACTGATTGTTGTAAGTTCAGGTTCGTAAAAAGCGGGCTCTGGATGGAAAGCAAGTAGTGGAACAAAGTCGCCAAGTGCGGCTTTTATTATTTCTGCGCCCGGGGGGGTATAGCTCAGCTGGGAGAGCGCTTGCATGGCATGCAAGAGGTCAGCGGTTCGATCCCGCTTACCTCCACCAACAGCGCAGGGATAAGTAGCAAGTGGTAGAAGTAAAACTGTAGTGCCAAGGTCCCCATCGTCTAGAGGCCTAGGACATCACCCTTTCACGGTGAGTACAGGGGTTCGAATCCCCTTGGGGACGCCAGTTCAGTCTGGTGTTGTTGAGTAAGAAGAAGTAGCAGTGTTTCTGCGCCCGGGGGGTATAGCTCAGCTGGGAGAGCGCTTGCATGGCATGCAAGAGGTCAGCGGTTCGATCCCGCTTACCTCCACCAATAGCGCAGAAATCACAAGATAATCAAAGTCGCCCTGGGCGGCTTTTTTTGTTTCCGCCATACCCCTCGGGGGAGTGTGGCTTAGCTGTTAGAGCGCTTGCATGGCATGCAAGAGGTCAGCGGTTCGATCCCGCTTACCTCCACCAATAGCGCAGAAACTAAGTAGTGAATATGGAGTAAATAAATCAAAGTCGCCTCGAGCGGCTTTTTTTATTTCCGCTGAGTGTTCCGCCATACCCCTCGGGGGAGTGTGGCTTAGCTGGGAGAGTGCTTGCATGGCATGCAAGAGGTCAGTGCTTAGCTCCCTCTAACCTCCACCAATAGCGCAGAAATCACAAGATAATCAAAGTCGCCCTGAGCGGCTTTTTTTATTTCCGCCATACCCCTCGGGGAGTGTGGCTTAGCTGGGAGAGCGCTTGCATGGCATGCAAGAGGTCAGTGCTTAGCTCCCTCTAGCCTCCACCAATAGCGCAGAAATCACGAGATAAACTAAAGTCGCCTGGAGCGGCTTTTTATTTGTGCTGCTCGTCTTGCTGGGTTTCGGCGGGTGGTGTCAGGCATCGGATGGCAGCTTGTGTGGTGGCAAGCATGTCTTGTGTGGCGATGTGTGCGAGGTAGCCGTCGGGGCGTACAAGTAGCAGGGTGTCGCCGGTAACGCCATAGGCATCGCGGAAGGTGTGCGCCGCGTCGATGAGTGCATGGTTGGCAGCGTTGGCGGGATCGTCGATTATTACGCGCCGCAGTGGTGCGCCCAGCGAAGGCCAGTCCAGGCGTGCGAGTTCGTCGGCTGCCGCGGTGCCGTATGCAATGGCGGTGAAGTGTGGTCCCTTGAGGGAGTCGAATAGCCTGGCCTCGCCCCCTTTGTTGTCGCGCAATCTGGCATCGGGCGCGCGGTCTCCGGCCTGCAAGGTCGTGGTGCGATTGCCGGCCAGGGCCAGCGGGCCGCCTTGATAGGTCAGGGCAAGTTGTTGCTCGTCCTTGCCGCGCTTGATTACGGATGGATTGAGCGTGCCGATTGCGTCGTATTTCTTGGTTGACAGGCCCAGCACGCGCGCTGCGATGGGTTGCCGTTCCGCTTCGTAGCTGTCCAGCAGTGTGTCGCCTGCGCCCGCGATGCATTGCGCCAGCTTCCACCCCAGGTTATACGCATCCTGGATGCCGGTGTTGAGTCCCTGGGCGCCGGCCGGCGTGTGTACGTGCGCGGCATCGCCTGCCAAAAAGGCGCGCCCTGCGCGGTAGTGCTCTGCCAGGCGGATGTTCGGCCGGAATACTGATTGCCATTGAATATCGCGCAGTGAAATGTGGGCGTTGCCCGTGTGTGCATGGATGCGTTGCAGTATGCCTGCCAGGTCGCGTGGTGCTTCCTCGTCTGGCGCCAGCCGTATCATCCATTGGAACATATCCGTGTGCGGAAGCGGGCATGCTCCTATGAATTTTCCTCCCAGCCGTGGCCAGACGTGCCATCGGTCGCGTGGCAGGCCGGAGGTGGCGGCATCGACAATCAGGATGCGATCCTGCTCCCTGGTCGTCCCATTGAATGCGATGCCGAGTTTCTTGCGCACGGTGCTGCCGCCGCCATCGGCGCCCACCAGGTAGCGGGCCGTAATGTCTTGCGGGCCATTGGCGGTGGAAATTGTGGCAGTGATCGTGTCCGTGCCTTGCGCCAGATCCAGCAATTCGTGGCCGAACTCTGCCTGATGCCCAAGCCTGCCGAGCTGGCTGTGCAGTGCGCCGTCGACGCGGTGCTGGGGAATCAGCCAGGTATTGGGGTAGGGGATGCCGGGCGTGGCGTCGATATTGCGGAACATGCGCCATGGAAGGCTGAACGGCCCGAGGTGTACGCCCAGTTTGGGATAGAGGCTGCCGGCGGCGAGTATCTCGTCGAGCACGCCCAGGTCGGCGAATACTTCCAGGCTGCGCGGCTGTATTCCTTTTGCACGCGAGCCATCGAAGGTCCTGGAGGCTTTCTCGATGATGCGCAGTTCCAGGCCGCGGCGCGCCAGGTCGATAGCCAGCGTGCTGCCGGTCGGCCCGGCGCCGACGATCAGTACGTCGATGATTTTTCCGTGCTTCATCAGATTGTGCTTTCCTTCATGGGGGTGATCGGGTGTTTGTTTGCTGCTTCCTGTGTAAAATAGTAAGCTAAAACTTTTATTTTCACTACTTGCATTCGGAGTACCTATATGAAGGCAGCCCGTCCAGCCACGGCGGTCAGGAAACGCCCCAGGCAGCAGCGTTCGCGCGCGACGGTGGATGCAATTACGCAAGCGGCTACTTACATTCTGGTGGAATCTGGGTGGGAGGGCTTAACCACGAATGCCATCGCCGAGCGTGCCGGCGTGAACATCAGCTCCTTGTATCAGTTTTTCCCTGGCGAGGAAGCCATCGTTGCTGAGTTGCAGCTGCGCCATGCCGCTGAGAGCAGGCTAAAGCTGGCGGAGGCGTTGGAGCAATTGCCAGGACAACCCTCGCTGCGCGATGCCCTTGCCTTGCTGGTTGCGGCTATCGTGGATGAGCACAGGATAGCCCCGGCGGTGCATCGGGCCATCGCCGAGGAGCTTCCGGGTTCTGTCAGACATGCCGCTCCCGATGATGTTGTTGAGGAGCAGCTTCTGTCCGCTTTCAGTCCCTTCATGCGGAATGTGCCAAATCCGCAACTTGCGTGCCGGATTGCACGTATCGCCGTCCATGCCGTCATTCATGAAACAGCGTCCCGTACGCCGGCAATGCTGGATCATCCCGGCTTTAACGAGGAGCTTGTTGCGCTTCTTATGCCTTTTCTGCAGCGGCCTGCCGTTGGGTGATGGTCTTTCATGCCTGCCTGCCATTTCCCATTCTCATAGAGAGGGCCGGGTGCGGAAAATAAGCAGGCCAGTAGTTGATTTCGTGAATCGCTTCGTGTTAAACTTCGCGCACGCTTTTTTGAGGGGCTAAATAAAGCCTTCAAAGAAGAGTCCGCTGAGAGTAAAACCAGCACAGGTCCCCATCGTCTAGAGGCCTAGGACATCACCCTTTCACGGTGAGTACAGGGGTTCGAATCCCCTTGGGGACGCCAGGATTTTTAGTTATAGAGTAATGATGCAGTGCTGAATGGGCCTGATAAGTCAGGCTTTTTTTGTTTCTGCAATATTGCTGTAGTACCAGGTCAGGATGTGCAACAGCGCATTCAGGACAGATTTCTGTCCCCATCGTCTAGAGGCCTAGGACATCACCCTTTCACGGTGAGTACAGGGGTTCGAATCCCCTTGGGGACGCCAGATTCGAGTGCGGCTTTACAATCAGCTGCAAGTAGTGAGCAGTAACAAGGTCGGGATGCAGAGCAGCGCATCCAGGACAGATTTTCTGTCCCCATCGTCTAGAGGCCTAGGACATCACCCTTTCACGGTGAGTACAGGGGTTCGAATCCCCTTGGGGACGCCAGACCGGCTGATTCAGCCAACAAAAAAGCCGCCTGGTCACAGTGCGGCTTTTTTGTTTTTCGTCGTCTTACAACGCTTATCCTTTGGTGTCTCACCCATGTCGCTATCCGTTCAACATCCGCCATCCATGGCTATCTTTTGCAAAGTCGTCGATAACTACGGCGATATCGGCATTTGCTGGCGTCTGGCGCGGCAATTGCAGCGCGAGCATGGCGTGGCTGTGACCCTATGGGTCGATGATTTGATCAGCTTTCGGCGTATTTGTCCCGAGATCGATGTAGCTTTGGTGCAGCAGCAGGCTGCCGGCGTCACCGTGCGCTATTGGTGTGATCAGGACGGTGTGTTTGTACCGGAGGATATTGCCGATATCGTCATCGAGTTTTTCGCTTGCGACATTCCGCCCGGCTATATTGCCGCGATGGCCCAGTGCTCGCCGCATCCTGTGTGGCTGAACCTGGAAGGTTTGACGGCGGAGGAGTGGGTGGAGGGCTGCCATACCTTGCCATCGTCGCGCCACGGGATGCAAAAGCATTTCTTTTTTCCCGGTTTTACGGGCAAGACAGGTGGCTTGCTGCGCGAGGCGGCGCTGGAACAGCGGCGCGCTGCCTTCCAGGGCGACCCGGCGGCGATGGCGGTGTTCTTGGCGCAGTTTGGCGTCACGCCAGCAGAAATGGCGGCGATCAAAGTGTCGCTGTTCTGCTATCCGCACGCACCGGTGGCGCAGTTGCTGGCCGCATGGCAGCAGGGTAGCGAGCGCATCACCTGCCTGGTGCCGGAAGGCGTGGCGTTCGATGCTGTACGGGTTTTTATCGGCGACGATGCTGCAGCCGTGGCATCGCGTACACGGGGAAATCTGACGCTGCGCGTGCTGCCTTTCGTGCCGCAAGACGATTACGACAAGCTGCTGTGGGCTTGCGATGTGAATTTCGTGCGCGGTGAAGATTCCTTTGTCCGCGCGCAATGGGCGGGCAAGCCGTTTATCTGGCATATCTATCCGCAGGATGAAAACCTGCATCACGTCAAATTGCGCGCTTTCCTGCAGCGTTACGCAGTCGATGCCGATGGGACTATCGATAGCGTAGGCGCGGCCAGTGAGGACTGGAATGGCGGCCTGCCGGCGGAACAGGGCTGGGCGGGGCTGTGGCCCGCATTGCAGGCCGATATGCCCAGAATTGCCGCGCGCGCGGCCGACTGGCAGATGCAGATGTTGCAGAATGGTGATCTGGCAAGTAATTTGCTGGCCTTCGCACACGCTGCCAGCAGCGCAGAATAGGCGCTTGCCAGAAAATAAGGTAAAATGCCCGGTTATTTTCTAACGTATTTTTAACCGATCAAACGCAAGCCCATGGCGCTGTTGGCGCCCGGGCGGCAGATGGTCTTCATGCAACCCACTTTTTACGTACACTTCTATGAAACCCGCAAAAGAAATTCGTGTTGGCAACATCATTATGGTCGACAGCAAGCCAATGATCGTGTTGCGTTCTGATGTCAACGGTTCGAGCCGCACGGGCTTCACCTACAAATGGAAGATGAAAAATCTTCTGACGAACAGCCCACTGGAAAACGTTTTCCGTGGCGACGACAAGTTCGACGTCGTGGTTCTGGACAAAAAGCCAGTCACCTACTCGTACTTCGCTGACCCACTGTTCGTGTTCATGGACACCGAATACAACCAGTACGAAATCGAAGAAGAAAACCTGGGCGATGCACTGCATTACCTGAAAGACGGCATGGAATGCGAAGCTGTTTTCTATGATGGCAAAGCTATCTCGGTTGAACTGCCTACGACCATCGCCCGTCAAGTGGTGTACTCGGAGCCTGCAGTCAAAGGTAATACTTCGGGCAACGTCCTGAAAGAAGCCAAAATCGAAAACGCCATTGAAGCGCACCGCCACATCGTGCAAGTGCCACTGTTCGTAGCGCAAGACGACGTTATCGAAATCGACACCCGCACCAACGAATACAAGCGCGTAGTCCGCAACTAATCGTGGATGATGTGCCCCTGTTGTTGTCTTCATTTGGCGACAATACAAAAACGCTACCCTAGGGTAGCGTTTTTTTTTGCTTAAAAAATAATTCCCTATAACAACAATTAAGAGGCAAGCGCTGCTATGCTATGGGCTAATCACTGTTGCGTCAAAAACACTGAACTTCCCGGGGATAGCATGCAGCGCAGTCAATTTGTTCGAAATGGCACAGCCAGGAGCGTCACGCCTGCGCTGTCCGCTTCGCCGACGCGCACCTCCCGCCCTGTACTGGGGCGCGCCACTGCTCCCGCCAGCCCGATGGCCCATTTGCTCGATGCCGGTGTCTTGCCCCAGCAGCAGATGATGCAAGCAGGAAAACTCAGTTCCCATGCCCTGACCTCGCAATACCTGGTGCGCATCCGTTCGCTATGCAGCATGGGCGCACGCCAGTATCCCGGCATCGAGATCAATCCTGATGCACTGAAAATTGCCCTGGAAATGGACCGCGAGCGCAGCCTGCACAAGGTGCGCGGGCCGCTGCATGGCATTCCGCTGGTCTTGCGCGATGACATCGCCACTGCCGACCGCATGAAAACCCGGGTGCAGGGGGTAACCCTGTACGCCAGTTGCGACGCCTTTATCGTGGCCCGGCTGCGCGCCGCTGGCGCCGTCATCATCGGCAAAAGCAATCTGCGCCAGTGGGCGGCCGTCAGCGTGCCGCAAGCGACTGCCAGCTGGGCCGGCTTGACGATCCTGGCCGTGGGCAGCGAGGCAGATGGCTCCATGCTCGCGCCCGCATCGGCTTGCGGGCTGGTGGCGATCAAGCCAACCGGACTTACCAACGGGCCTATCGCTTCCAGCGTGCGCGAAGCGGCATGGTTGTTCGATGCCATGGCTGGCGGTACTGGAGCGCCTTTGCCAGCTATGGGCTTGCAGTCTTGCCGCATCGGTGTGGTGCGCAGCCTGTTTGGCAGTTGTGCAGACAGCGATGCCGTGATGGAGCAAGCCTTGCTGGTCTTGCGTGAACAAGGCGTCGAACTGATCGATCCGCTGGTGTTGCACCATGCCAGTGATGGCGGCATCGAGCAGCTGTTGCAGGCGCAAGGACTGGCTGCGCTGGTCGCGCCCACTTGCGATGACACGCCGCGCTTGCAGCCGGGGCTGCCACACATTACGGTGCCGGCAGGTGCTGCGGCGGGTCTGCCCGTGGGGCTGTCCTTCATCGGCGCCGCGCATGCCGAAGCGCGGCTGCTGGCGATCGCATATGCCTATGAACAAGCAACTTTGCATCGCCGCACGCCGGCCCTGCCATCGAGTATTACCGTGGCGCTGCGCTGATGCCTGTGTCTTTTCTTTTCCTCTAGCCCAGTCCGATACCTATGCTCGCTACCTTGCTGCTGAGTGCGGCCGTGAATACCGCCCCTATCCCTTTCGATGCCACGCAGCTTGCCGGCAGTTGGGCCGAAAGCGTCAACACCGGCAGTGTCTGCGAAGAGGCGCGGCATTTTTCTCGCATGCAGCTATCGGACGACCGCCAGCGCCTGGCCATCTTCAATGACCGTACCTGGAAAAGCACCTTGGGGACCACTAACCGCTTCGCTGCGGTGGTGCTGGCGGAAACGGAGCGCAGCCTGACCATACGCTATGACAATGAAACCCGGCGTGACCCCAGCGGCAAGCTGGTCGAATGGCAATTGATCATCGTTGCTCCCGGCGTCTACCGCTGGCGCGAAGCGGATTGGGCGGAAGGTAAAGTTAACGGTGTGGTTGGCATCCGCTGCTCGCCTTAGGTCGTCTCCATGCTCCCACGCTTATTGTTATCGCTGCTTTTCAGCGCTGCCGTATTGCCGCTCTCTGTTCCAGCGCTTGCCGAAACGCCCGTGCTCTCCCTGATCGAACAGGCGCAGCAATGTGATGGCGGCGCCGGTTGTCCGTATTTCAATGATGTCTATCAAGGCGATTCTGCTTTTCGCCGTGCTTTTGATGTGGCGATCAAGCAAGCTGGCCTGAAGCGGCAGTGCTGGGTGCGCAAAGGCGTGACCACACCGCTCAAACCCGTGGAGATTGAAGGCAAGCCGCGCCTGTTGAGCAGCGTTTGCGAGCCGCACAATTGCGGCCATCATTACTCGGTGCTGTACGACCCCGTCAGCCACAGCATGGCCGGTGTCTATGTGGGCCCTGACGGCAAGGGTGGGGCGCGCACCGTGTATTTTGGCGATCCCAGTATTGCCGAAGCGGCCGTGCTCAAGCAAAACTGATGGCTGCATCTTGTTGATGTCAGAAGAGCATCTTTGGTCACAAAGAAATAGTCAACAGGGCATCTATTTCTATTGTGAAATTGTTTCTATTTTTCCGCAGTGACTATTATCATAGTTGCATAAAAGAATGTTGTATTCATAATTTTATCGTGTCATTATCCGCCAGCTACGCTTCCCTGCCGCTGGCGGCTTTTCTCGTTCCGGCGCCAGGCCGGAGGGGTGGTGTATCAGTCTGCTGGCTGCAGTACGTCTTCTCATCCACCTTGGAAGGAAACCATCATGAAACAATACGGGGCCGAATTTCTCGGGACCTTTTGGCTGGTGCTGGGCGGTTGTGGCAGCGCGGTGCTGGCCGCCGCCTTTCCCGGTCTGGGCATCGGTTTTGCCGGCGTGGCGCTGGCGTTTGGCTTGACGGTATTGACCATGGCCTATGCCATCGGCCATATCTCGGGCTGCCATTTGAATCCCGCTGTCTCGATCGGCCTGTGGGCGGGCGGCCGCTTTCCCGCCAAGCAACTATTACCCTACATCGTGGCGCAGGTGCTGGGCGCCATTGTGGCCGGTGGCGTGCTGTACGTGGTCGCCAGTGGCCAGGCCGGTTTCGATGTCAGCAAGGGCTTCGCCTCGAATGGCTATGGCGCCCATTCGCCGGGCGGCTACTCGATGCTGTCGGCGCTGGTGATTGAAATCGTGCTGACCATGTTTTTCCTGATCGTCATCCTGGGTGCCACCGACAAGCGCGCCCCCGCTGGCTTCGCGCCACTGCCGATCGGCCTGGCGCTGACCCTGATCCATTTGATCAGCATTCCCGTGACGAATACCTCCGTCAATCCAGCCCGCAGCACTGGCGTGGCGCTATACGTGGGCGACTGGGCCACCAGCCAGTTGTGGCTGTTCTGGCTGGCGCCCATCATCGGCGCCTTGCTGGGGGCGATTGCCTATCGTTTGATTGCCGGCGAGAAGAACTAAACGTTGCCGCTTAATTCTCGCTACGCCATTCGGCGAGGTAATGCTGCGGCGTGCGCCCCAGGATGCGGCGAAACATCGCGCTGAAGGCGCTGGGGCTGGCGTAGCCCAGCGCGCTGGCGATGGCGCCCACGCTTTCGCCGCGGTTCAGGCGGCAAAAGGCATCGGCCAGGTGTACTTGCTGTAGCCATTGCCGGTAGTGCATGCCAGTCTCTTTGGGAAATAAGCGGATCAGGGTACGTGCGCTGGCGCCCGCATCGTAGGCCCATTCATCGATGCTGCGCCGGCTGCCCGGCGCAGCCATGATGGCCGAGCAGACGGCCAGCAGGCGCCGGTCACGCGGCCAGGGAATCGCGATAGGCACGGTTTCTGCCGCCGCCAGCTCCGACAGGATCAGCCTGGCCAGCCAGTCGCCGCGCCCACCCAAGGTATATTCCAGGGGCTCGGTCAGTAGCGCCAGGATCAGCTCGCGTAGCAGGGTGCTCACTTCCAGTACCTTGCAATCAGTGCCGAACACGGCCGCCGCCTGCGCCTCGATATACAGGGTGCGCATGCTCAGATCGTTGAGGGTGTGCAACTCATGCTGCACACCCACGGGTATCAGCAGGGCGCGCCGCGGCGGCAAGATCCACACGCCGTGCTCGGTAGCCACACGCATCACACCTTGGGTGGCATACAGCAACTGTGCCCGCACATGATTATGCATGGGCGTGTGGGCGCCTGCCGCATATTGCTTGGACATTGCCGCCACGGGGCGAGGCAGCAGCTGGTAATCCTTGGAATTGGTGCTGCGGCTGAAGGGCATGCCATCAGGGCCGAACAGGGTAGGGTCGATAGTATTCATGCAATAGGCGGTGAGGTTGTCACTTGGGCGACGATTATTGGAAGTTATCAATTCAACGCCCATACTATACTGCTTATCTTGCCGGGCCAGCTGTGTGGCCCGATTTTTGCGGATACAACCAAGATGACTACCTCCACTCCCGATAGCTTGAGCGCTCCCATGGCGCCGTCCAAGCCGATTTCTTCCTCGCAACAGCAGTCTGGCCTGGCCATGCACATCCTGGGCGCTGTCGCCTTCGTGCATTTGCTCAATGACCTGGTGCAAGCCATGCTGCCATCGATTTACCCGATGCTGAAAGCCGAGTTTGCCCTCAGCTTTACCCAGGTCGGCCTGATCACGCTCACATTCCAGTGCACGGCCTCGCTGCTGCAGCCATGGATAGGCCTGTACACGGACCGCCGTCCTCTGCCATTCCTGCTGCCCGTCGGCATGTGCTTTACCCTGGCCGGCGTACTGATGCTGGCCGTGGTGTCGAGTTTCCCGACCCTCTTGATCGCTGCCGGCCTGATCGGCGTCGGTTCCTCGACCTTCCACCCGGAAGCATCGCGCGTGGCGCGCATGGCCTCGGGCGGCCGCTACGGCTTTGCCCAGTCGCTCTTCCAGGTGGGCGGTAACGTGGGCTCGGCCTTGGGGCCGCTGCTGGCGGCCGCCGTCATCGTCGGCCGTGGCCAGGGCAATATCGCCTGGTTCAGCCTGATGACCTTGCTGGCCATCGGTGTGCTGTACAGCGTCAGCCGCTGGTATAGCGGCCACCTGGCCAGCTTCAAGCCCAAGGCGGGCGGCCACGCCGGTCCGAATCTGTCGCGCAACAAGGTGCTGGGCGCGCTGGGCGTGCTGGCCTTGCTGGTGTTTTCCAAGTACATCTACATGGCCAGCCTGTCGAGCTACTACACCTTTTACCTGATCGATAAATTCCATCTGTCTATCGGTTCGGCGCAAATGTACCTGTTCCTGTTCCTCGCCTCCGTGGCGGCTGGCACCTTCATGGGTGGCCCGATCGGCGACCGCATCGGCCGCAAGCGCGTGATCTGGATCTCGATCCTGGGCGCAGCGCCCTTTACCTTGCTGCTGCCGTATGTCGACCTGTTCTGGACGGCCGTGCTGACGGTGATCATCGGTTTCGTGATCTCGTCCGCGTTTTCCGCCATCGTCGTCTTCGCCCAGGAGCTGGTGCCGGGCAAGGTCGGCATGATCGCCGGGATCTTCTTTGGCCTGATGTTTGGCGTGTCCGGTATCGCGGCCGCCGCCATGGGTCACCTGGCCGATATTTCCGGCATCGCCTATGTCTATAAACTGTGCTCTTACCTGCCGTTGCTGGGTATTTTGACAGTGCTATTGCCGCACATCGAGCAGGCAAAGAAATAATCGTCTTGTGCCGGCGGGCTTGACGGCCCGCCAGCACCCATGCGATAGTTTAATCATGTTCACATCTATCCTCCATCCAGTCACTGCTTTCAGCGCCGCTGCCGCGCTGTGTCCGTGCGCCTGGCCCTGTGAGGATGCGGCCGCGCGCTGCTAAGTTTTTTCCTCATTTCGATGGCCACAGTGTTGAAAAACCTGTGGCCATTTTCTTTTTCCGCACCGTTTTTCTCTCACTGCCTGGAAAGACCCGCATGACACTACATCTGTACGATACCTATGAGCGCAGCCTGCGTCCCTTTCAATCGATAGAGCCTGGCAAGGCGGGCCTGTATGCCTGCGGTCCTACCGTCTACGATTACGCGCATATCGGCAACCTGCGCACCTATCTGTTTGTCGATGGCTTGCGCCGGGTGCTGGAGTTCAATGGCTTGCAAGTGCGCCATGTGATGAATATCACGGACGTGGGCCACTTGACGTCCGATGCAGACAGCGGCGACGACAAGATAGCAGCGAAGAGCGCGCGCAGCGGCAAGTCGGCCTGGGATATCGCCGCCGAATTCACGTCTGCCTTTGAAGGCGATTTGCAGCAGCTCAATATCCTGCCGCCCACCGTCTGGTGCCGCGCCACCGACCATATCGCCGAACAGATCGCTTTTATTCGCGACCTGGAAGGCAAGGGTTATACCTACCGCACGGGCGACGGCATTTATTTCGACACGACGCGCCAGGAGAGTTATGGACGGCTGGCGCGCCTGAACCGCGACGGCCTGCAGGCGGGTAAGCGGGTGGACTTGGGAGAAAAGCGCGATATCTGCGACTTCGCGCTATGGAAGTTCAGCGGCGTGCCAGGCCAGCGCCAGATGGAGTGGGATAGCCCCTGGGGCCTGGGTTTTCCCGGCTGGCATATCGAATGCTCGGCCATGTCCGAAAAACACCTGGGCAGTTATTTCGATATCCATTGCGGTGGTGAAGACCACGTGGCGGTCCACCACAGCAACGAGATCGCGCAGACGCAAGCGCGCCACGGCACGCGCCTCGCCAACTTCTGGCTGCACGGGGCTTTTTTGAAAACGCAGGATGCCAAGATGTCGAAATCGTCGGGCGACTTTTTGCGTTTGCACAGCCTGGTGCAGCAGGGCGTCGATCCCCTGGCTTACCGCTACCTGTGCCTGGGCGCTCACTACCGCAGCAGCCTCAATTTCAGTGACAAAGCCCTGCAGGCGGCGGCTAGTGGTTTATCGCGCTTGCGGGCCAGCGTGCTTGGACTGGGCGCGCCAGGCGGTGAGCCCGATGCGGCCTGGCTGGCCAGGTTTGCAGCGCAGCTCAATGACGACCTCAATTTCCCGCGCGCGCTGGCCGTGGCCTGGGAGCTGCTGAAAAGCGAGCTGCCCGACGGCGTAAAGAAGGCCACCATGCTGCGCTTCGATATGGCGCTGGGGCTGGACCTGGCGCACTGGCAGCCGGCCGCCGTGACGATGCCGCCGCAGGTACAGGCGTGGATGAGTCAGCGCGAAGCCGCACGGCAAGAGCGCCGCTGGTCCGATGCAGATCAGCTACGCACGCTGGCGCGTCAGGCTGGCTATGAAATCGAGGATACGCCGCAGGGCCAGCAGGCGCGCGCCTTGTAAGCCTGTCATGCTGCCGCTTCTGCGCAAGCGGTGTGGCCAAGCTGATTAAACCCAGCTCTTGCTTTTGGACGAAGGTTTAAGCCTCGATAAACCGCATCTTGAAGCTGCGGCCCTTGATATTGCCAAAGTCGCGGCCCAGTGGATTACCCTTGTTCAGGCGGCGGAAGGCGGCGTCGGCCACGGTACGGTCGATGGCCACGTAGGTCATGAATTCGAACACATTGATCTTGCCCACCTGGTCCTTGGTCAGGCCCGCGTCGCCCGTCAGCGCGCCCAGCAAGTCGCCGGGACGCAGCTTGTCCTTCTTGCCGCCCATGATGCACAGGGTCAGCATCGGTGCCGGCAAGGCGGCAGCGCCGTCGTCTTCGGCGATCTCTTTCAAGTCGTGCCATTCCACGGCGCTGTTCTGGTATTGCTCGATCAGCTTGACCCATTTTTTCTCGTTCGGTGCGCACAGCGACAGGGCCAGGCCCTTCTTGCTGCCACGGCCAGTGCGGCCGATGCGGTGGATATGCACTTCCGTATCCTTCGATACGTCGACGTTGATCACGGCGCCCAGGTCCGAGATATCGAGGCCGCGCGCGGCGACGTCGGTAGCTACCAGCACGGAGCAGCTGCGGTTGGCGAACAGCACCAGGATTTCATCGCGCTCGCGTTGCTCCAGTTCGCCGTACAGGGCCAGCGCGGAAAAGCCTTGCTGGCGCAATTCTTCGGCCAGTTCGCGGCAATGCACCTTGGTGTTGCAGAAGGCCAGCGTCGATTCCGGCTTGAAGTGTTTCAGCAGCTTGCAGACGGCGGCATTGCGCTCGTCGAAGCCGATTTCATAGAAGCGCTGTTCGATCTTTTCATTATCGTGCTGCGCTTCGACCGTCACTTCCAGCGGGTTGACCAGGAAGGACGCGGTAGCGCGGCGGATATCTTCCGGGTAGGTCGCCGAAAACAGCAAGGTCTGGCGGCGCGCAGGGCAGGCGCTGACGATGCCGGCGATTTCCTCGTAAAAGCCCATGTCCGTCATGCGGTCCGCTTCATCGAGCACCAGCGTTTGCACGTGGTTCAGGTTAATGGTGCCACGGCCGATATGGTCGCGCAAACGGCCTGGCGTGCCGACCACGATATGGGCGCCGTGTTCCAGCGAAGCGATTTGCGGGCGCATCGGTGCGCCGCCCGTCAGGGTCAGGATCTTGATATTGCCAGCCGCGCGCGCCAGGCGGCGCAGTTCATTGGCCACCTGGTCGGCCAGCTCGCGCGTCGGGCACAGCACCAAACCTTGCACGGCGAACCAGGCCGGATTGAGCTTGTGCAGGATGCCGATGCCGAAAGCAGCTGTCTTGCCGCTACCGGTCTTGGCTTGCGCGATCAGGTCGCGTCCATCGAGTACCGCCGGCAGGCTTTGCGCCTGGATGGTGGTCATCTCGTGGTAGCCGAGCGAATCGAGGTTGGCCAAAAAGGCGGGCGTCAGCGGCAGGCTGGAGAAAGAAGTTGTGGAAGTGGTCATAAAGGGCGGAGCCGGTCGGGTGGATGGGCACAATCTACAGGCGTTCTACGCCCTTGTGCGGATGGTGTTCGGCTGGCGGCAAACGGCCGCCAGCGTGCTGCTAAAGCGAGTGTACTACTTGTCAGGCGCCCAGATGGGCAATCCGCTCAGATCGAGGCCGGCGTCGCGCGTCCAGACGGGCAGGCCCGTGGCGTCGGTCGGCTCCAGCAGTTCGAGTTGCACCTGTTTCAGCGCCACCTTGCGCGTGCGCACCCGGCGCTTCGGCTCGGGTTCTTGCTCAATCACGGCCGGCGCCGGTGGCGGCGGGCCGAAACCGGGCAAGTCGATGGTGGCGTTGTCTTTTTTATCTCTCATTTCTGAACCTCTGGTCCCCTGCCGGTGTCAGCTGGGGAGCGGGCAGAAATCTGTCCGCTATGTACTGGTGAATACTGTGTAAGTCTGGTCCACAAAACAAAAGCCCGGCTACTGGAGTCGGGCTCATTGTGAATGTCATCGGCAGGAAAAGCGAACTGCGAATGAAAGTGCGGCACGCAGTGTATCACAGGCGTGCCGCATTGTGGGACGCTAAACGCCTGACTTAACGGAAGCTCAGCGCGCCCGTCAGGTCACCCGGTGGCAGCGCGCCGCGCGCCGCGAAGGCTTCGTTACGCACTTTCAAGCCTTCCAGCAGCGGCAAGTCGTGCAGGCGCGTGATCAGGCGCATGATCGAGGTGGTGTCATAGAAGGTATGATCGACCGCGCCTTTTTTCGCGTACGGCGAAACGACGATGGCGGGAATGCGCGTGCCCGGGCCCCAGCGGTCGCCTTTCGGTGGCGCCACGTGATCCCACCAGCCGCCATTTTCGTCAAACGTGATCACGATGATCATGTCTTTCCATTGCGGCGACTCTTTCAAGTGCTGGATGATGTTGGCCACGTGCTGGTCGCCCGACTCGATGTCCGAGTAGCCGGCATGCAGGTTCAGGTTACCCTGCGGTTTGTAGAAGGTCACGGCCGGCAGTTTGCCTGCCACCGCGGCGGCCAGGAATTTGTTCGAGATCGGGCTGTCGCCGGTGCCGCCATCGCGCAAGTGTTCTGCGCGCGCTGCCGTGCCTGGCGCGAACTGCTTGAAGTAGTTCAGCGGCTGATGGTGGAACTGGAAGTTCGGCTTGTTGCCGCCGCCCTTGTGGTCGAGGGCCGCTTGCCAGCCGCCGCCGTACCACGCCCAGCTGACGCCTTTGCGTGACAGCAGGTCGCCGATGGTGTCATAGGTTTGCGGCGGCAGGGTGTTGGCGTCCGCCGGGTCGGCATGCAGAGGATCGCCGTCGTAGGCTGGGCGGATGTAGCTGGGCTGGTAAGGCGGGGCCATGGTGTTGACGGCATAGCCGTCTGGCGTCAGGGCGCCGTCGTTGACGTATTTCGGCTTGCCTTCCAGTGCCGATTTCGGCGAGTTTTCAGCAATCGCCAGGCGCACGCCTTGCGGTCCGTCTGACAATACGGCGAGCTTTTTCTTCGCTGCCGTCTCGGACGCATTGAAGTATTCGTTCGGGCGGCCCGTGACGAGGAACTGGTGGTTCATGTACGAACCGCCAAAGGCTGCCATGAAGAAGTTATCGCACAAGGTGTACTGTTCCGCGATCTGCCACATGTTCAGGTTTTTCGACGTTTCGCCGTAGTGGCCCATCACCAGGCCGCCGCTGTCGGCCCAGGCGGCGAACTGGTTGTTCTTGCCGCCGTTGATCTGCATCTGGTTGTTATAGAAACGGTGCACCAGGTCGCGCGTGATGATGCTCTCCGGCAGAGGCTTGCCGGCAGCATCGCTCAATTTGTAGGGTGCGTTTGGCAAGCCCTGGATCTGGTCTTCCTTGATCAGGTAATCGATGCCGCCGATATTTTGCTGGTCGGGCACCAGGCCGCCCCAAATCTTGGGCAGGGTGGCCAGCGGCGTGCCGTCGCGGTCCAGCTGCTGCGCCTGTTCTGCCGTCACGGCCGACAGCGGTGCGCTGGTGCCGGGGAAGTTGGCGAACAGATTATTGAAGCTGCGGTTTTCCAGGTAGATCACTACCACGTTCTTGACGTGGGCTTTCAATTTTTCATCGAGCGAGCCCTTGACCACGGTTTTCTTGGCTGGCGCGGCGTCGGCCAGCGCCGGCAGGCTGGCGGCCAGGCCGACTGCGGAAGCAGCCTGGAAAATGCGCCGGCGCGAGGGGTTGGCTGGTTGATCGGCCGTATCGGCTGGCAGGGCGGGGGCGAGGTCCTTCACACATTCTCCTTGGGTGTCTCTATCGGCGCGGACGGCACGCCGCCCGTTTGGCGGAAGTGTATCACCAGCCTCCGTTGATGTGAACTCATGCCAAATACCTAATTCGCCCCCGCCTGGTCTCATGCTACTGTCAGAACTGATACTTGACGGTCAGCGCTGCCTTGCGTGCCGGGCCATACATGCCCGAGTACCACCAGTCCGACACGGACGCCGTGTACTTCTTATCGAACAGATTGCTGACGTTGAGCGTCGCCGACAGCTTGTCGTTGATTTCATAGCGCGCCATCAGGCTGGCTACCGAATACGCCTTTTGTTCCCAATGCAAGGTGCGGTCGATTTGCCACGCATCGATATCGGAATACACGCGGCTTTGCCAGTTCACGCCGCCGCCCACAGTCAAGCGATGCAGCTCGCCGGGCAGGCGGTAGGTGGTCCACAGTTTTACCAGATGGCGCGGGAAAGTGGTTTGTATTGCCTTGCCGTCGGCGCTTTCCGTCCGGCTGTATGACCAGGCGGCCGACACGTTCCAGGCCGGGGTGATGGCGCCCGACGCTTCCACATCCAGGCCCTGGGTTTTGGCGCCCTTGATCACGCGATTGGCCGGGAAGTCCGTCCCCGGCAGGGTGTAGCCGGGATCGGATTCTGCCAGATTACTCTGCTGGATCTGGTACAGCGCCACGCTGGTGTTCAGGCGTTCATCGAGCCAGGCGCTTTTAATGCCTGCTTCATAGTTCTTGCCCGAGCGCGGCGGCAGCAGCTTGCCATAACGGTCTTGCGCGGCCTGTGGCTGGTAGATGGTGGAGTAGCTGGCGTACAGATTGTGCTGCTTGTCGATGCTGTAGACCAGGCCTGCATACGGCGTGAAGACGCGGCTTTCGGAGGCGGGTGACTGGCTATAGAAGTTGGCTGCGGGTGCGTCCGAGATATAGTTTTCGTCATAGCGCATCACTTTTGCGCCGACGATCAGTTTCAATGGTTCGGCCAGGGTAAAGCGGCTGGCTGCATAGATGCTCGATTGGCGGCGCGTGCTGTCGTACTTGACATAGGTGTTGCCGTAGACGGGCGCCTGGGCAGGTATCGGGCGATACAGATTGACGGCTTGCCCCTGGATATTCCAGTCAAAGCGGCCATCGGTGGTGCTGTCGAACTGGCTGTAATCGGCGCCGACCACCAGTTCGTGCTGCTGGCCGAACAGGGTGAAGGGGCCGCGTGCGTTGACGTCCACGCTGCTCACGCGCAGGTCATAGTCGCGATAGTTCGCTTCCAGTGCGAGTCCATCGCCGGTGGCCTTGTCGGGGAAGCCGGCACTGACGCCCATGAACACGGAGCGCTCCTGCTGCGACGACTGCAGATGCGTGGCCGAGACCTTCAGCTTCCAGTCGTTCGGCAGCGCCTGCTCCAGGCTGGCGAAGACTTCGGTCGAGTTGCTGTTGAAGCGGTTCGATGGCGCGGCCGGGCTGAAGGAACGCGGCAGGTCGGTCATCTCGCCATTGCTGTAAAACAGGGGGAAGCCCAGGTAGGACAGCGAACCCTTCGAGCGGTTGCGCTGGTAAGTGACGCCCGCCGTGAGTTTGCTGCCAGCGGCCAGGTCGGCTTCGATCACGCCATACAGCACCTGCTTGTCGTGATTGTAGTTGTCGATGATGCTGTCGCTATCGTCGGCCACTGCGATGACACGGCCGCGCACGCTGCGCGTTTCGTTCAGCGAGCCCGATACATCGACCGCGCCGCGCCGTTCATTGCGCGAACCCAGCGCGCCTTCGGCAGATGCCTGGAAATCGGCGGTCGGCTTCTTGCGCACCATATTGATGGCGCCCGACGGGTCGCCGGCGCCCGTCATCAGGCCCGATGCGCCGCGCAGTACTTCGATGCGGTCGTACAGCGCCATGTCGGCCAGGCTTTGCGACGGCACCGAATTGAGGCCCAGGTTTTCCGAGTGCGTGCTGACGCCGTCGAGCTGGTAATTGGTGATCGGATAGCCGCGCGAACTGAAACCTACGCGCTCGCTACCGAGGCTAAACAGGGTGATGCCAGGCGTCTGGGCCATGACCTGGCCGATGGTCGTCAAGTCCTGGTCTTGCATGCGCTGGCTGGTGATGACGCTGACCGTTTGCGGTGTCTCGCGGATGCGCAGGCCCAGCGGCGTGGCGGTGGTGATCGCCACCGGCGAAATATACGAACCCGTGCCTTCGGTGGCGTCCTGCTGCGCCATCACTGTCACGCCAGGCATGACGGACAAGGCTTCCGCATCGGCTGCGCGCAGCACATAACTGCCATTGGCGCTGCGCTCGGCCTTCAGGCCGGTGCCGCGCAACACGCCGTTCAGGGCGGCCAGCACGCCCAGGCGGCCGCTGAGCCCTGCTGTCGTCTTGCCGCGTGTTTGTTCCGGCGTGAAGCTGAGGATGACGCTGGACTGGCTGGCGACCTGGCGCAATGCGGTGGCCAGGTCGCCAGCGGGCACCTGGAAGTCATAGACAGCTTGCTGCATGGCGTTTGTAGCGTCTTGCGCCTGGGCGCTGGCGTTGATGAATAACGCGGAGCCGATGAAGACCAGTTGTATGGCGCGCGCCATGGTGGTGCGACGGATGGAGAAAATGGATGCAGACATGGTTACCTTGTGTTGAAGTCGTAGTAAGAGCGTTTCAACCATGGGTCACGCGGCAATCGAAAACGGCTACTGTTTTTTTTAACTATTTTGTGTGCGCGCTTCCACCTGCATCCAGTAGCGCGTGCGCAGCCGCAGCTTGACCGGCAAGGTGTCGGGCAGCGACAGCAGCACGGTCTCCAGGTCATGGAGCGGGAAAACGCCCGAGATGCGCAGGTCGGCCACGCTGTCGTCGCAACCGAGGAAACCGTGACGGTAGCGGCTCAGTTCATGCAGGAAGTCGCGCAAGGACATGTCGTCGGCCAGCAGCAAGCCACGGCGCCAGCCCCACACATCGGGCGATACAGTTTGCGCGGGCGCGATGCGTTCCGCAGTCATGCTGCTGGCCTGGCCTGCGTGAATGATGACACTGCTGCCGCCATGGCGCGGCGTGAGCCGGACGGCGCCTTGCTCCACCGCCACGCTGGTGTAGTCCTCGTCCTGACGCACCGAGTAGCGCGTGCCCAGTGCCAGCGCCTGGCCATGCGCCGTTTCGACCAGGAAGGGGCGGTACGGTTGACCCACTTCCTGGGCCGTGCTGATGAATACCTCGCCCTGCACCAGTTGCAGCAGCCGCTGCGTGCTGGAATAGCGGAGATTGACGGCGCTGCCGCTATTGAGCGTCAGCTGGGTGCCGTCCGGCAGGGTGATGTCGCGGCGCTGCCCTGTCGTCGTTGATGCATCGGCCAGCAGTGTTTGTGCCGGCTGCGAGCGCGCACCCTGCCAGCCGGTCAGGCCGATCGCGGCCAGCCAGGACAGCGCTTTCAGGCTGCCGCGCCGGGAAACCGGGAAGCCGCCAGCCGACATGCTGCGCGAACGGCGCGCCAGCGCCTGGCGGCTGGCCTGCCCATCGAGTCCCTGGAAACCGCCGCTGACCTTTTCGATATGCCGCCACGCGCGTTCATGGTCGGGGTGCGATTGGCGCCAGTCGGTCCACGCCGTTTTCTCGGCCGGGGTGGCTTGCCCGCTCATCAGGGTGGTCAGCCATTCGGCTGCCTGCATGGCGATGGCAAGGTCGATGGGCTGGCCTTCGGCATACACCATATTGTGTGCGGCGGCGGGGCGCATGGGCTCAGAGCGCGGCAAAATCGGGCACGGCAAAAAAGCACAGCAGGTTGGCCTGGCTCAGATACTTCTTGATCGAATGGCTGCTCACTTGCAGTTCTACGGCGATCTCGGCATACGTCATACCGTCGAGATGAGCCATCAGGAAGGCATTCCTGGCCTTGTCAGACAAGGTATCGAGCGCGCGGTCAATCAGCTGCAGCGATTCGACCAGGATGGACAGCGTTTCCGGCGAGGGAGCGAGGGCTGGCGGCAAGTGCATCAGCGCGTCGGTATAAGCATGTTCGAGTTCTTCGCGCCGGCAGTGGTTGGCGATCAGGCGCTTGGCGATGGTCGCCAGGAAGGGACGCGGCGCGATGATGTCGTTGCTGTTGCGCGCGACCAGTATCTTGATAAAGGTGTCTTGCGCCAGGTCGCTGGCCAGTCCTGCATCGTGCAGGCGCCGCTTCAGCCAGCCCAGCAGCCAGCCGTGGTGCTGGGTGTAGAGCGACTGGAAGTCCGGCGATGATGGATGGGCGGCAAGCACAAGGCAAACAATCTAAATGAGAATTGTTCTCATTGTATCGTAGTCGTGTCTTGCAGACAATCCGCGTTACTCACGCGTTGTGGAAATGCGACTGACGGCCAGACCCCATCACTACGTTTAAAGTTTCTGGAATGCAAGCATCCATGTGCGAAAATGGGCGCTGTCGATGTGGAACGCGCGGAGCGAAAAATGATGTGGATGGTTGGCGGTGCCCTGGTTCTCTTGATCGCCAGATTTTTATGGATGGGCTACTTTCATCGTGTGAATGCGATGTCGCGCCAGGCCGAACTGATGAACTGGGTCAAGATTGGTCGCATGTCCAATCCCGACGGCGGCCAGGATATTTTGCTGGCAAGAAACGAACGAGGCACCAGGATTGATTGGCGTACCGGCGAAGTGTGGCTAATCAATCCCAAGGTAGCCGACCCGTTTGAAGATTATCTGGCGGTCGAGCGCTGGCTGACCTTGAGCGAATTGTCGGCGGCAAAAACGGCGCCTGCCACGGAGAATGCGAAGGAGGCTGAAGACGCGGCGGCTACGCCCGAACCTGAGCCGGTGCCTGACCCCATGCCGGCCTTCCAGCAAAAAGTCGACGACTGCCTGGCCAAGGCGGACGGCGGCCAAGAATTGCTCGACACCAAGCAGGCGTTTGAGGCGGGTAGCGAGGCTTATCTGGACGCCTCGACGGACTTGAGCCGCGCGGCGATCGAATCTGGCCTATCTCCAATGATGGTCGCCACCTTCCACATCAGCGCGTTTGCGGCCTTGTCCGACGCAGCCGGGGCAGATCGGCTGGGCCGCGCAGCAGCCAGTTTGCGCGCGGCGGCCAAGCAGATACGGGCGGGTGGGGAGTAGTTGGTTGCGGCTAGCGTACCATAGCAATGCATGGCCAATTGAAGGCCAGCTCAGGTTCTCGCCGTTCAAAACCATCGCTTCAGGCGTATCAGCGTTTGCCAGAAGTGGTCGCCATATCTGACAGCCAAGCCTCCACAAGACAGCGGGGAAAAAAGAACAGTCACTATGGATAAGCCCAATGTGGCGTTGGCGTATCCTAAAGACGCAATCCATAAATAAGATGACAAACACCTGGAATTTTCAAGACGCACCGAACACTGCCTGCTACACAACGACCGATGTATTAAATGGCTCCCCAGTCACGTGTGTGTACCATGATTTCGATGGCGACTGGCAATTCCATGCAGCGTCAAATGAAACGACGCCGAGTTCAATCAAGATCGCCTGCCTGTCGGATATGATCAGCAGCCAGGCCTCGCTGGCAGAGCTGTATGACCTTCCATACGGATGGCAGGCGGATTGGAATGATCGCGCGGATAAATGGGAGTATTCCAGGAATAATCCATTTCCTTCGTTTGCAGAGAATGGATATTACCTGGAGGACGCCGTTTGGCTTTCTGAATATTTGGCGGATATACAGCCGCCTCCTGCTGAGATTCGTGACAACCTTGCCGTTGGTATGCTGGTGAAACTGGTTTTTCGATTCGCAGCCGAAGATGCCGATCGTGGTGATGGCCAGTGCGAAAGAATGTGGGTCAACATTACCGCCATTGATGAGGAAAACGATTGTTACGTTGGCGCGCTTGATAATGACCCTCATCATGCTGCAGCTAAATATGGCGATACTGTTGCCTTCCATTCCCTGCATGTGGCTGATTTGTATCGCCAGGAATGACAGAAATGGGGTGTCAAGAGTCCGTTTCAGCCATCTACCTCAGCCAGGACAATCCTGCCGGCTTCATCGGCTCATTGCGTATCCAGGCGGCGGTCTTGTGAATCGCTAAAGTTGAGTGCCAGGCTTCAATGCAAAAAGGCTTATCGCGAACGATAAGCCTTTTCAGTAATTCTGGTTGCGGGGACAGGATTTGAACCTGTGACCTTCGGGTTATGAGCCCGACGAGCTGCCAGACTGCTCCACCCCGCAGGCGAATTATATACCAGTTAGCCGTGTCGCGGGAATGATTTTTGCTAAGCCTGCTGTGGCTGCTTATTTTTGCTGGAAAACCGAGGCTGTTCCTGGGCGGGTAAACGGCGTGCCCATATGAACTTGCTTGCCGCGCAGTTCGTAGGGAATAAAGGTGATCACTGAATAGCCATCGCGATGGTCGAGTGCGACGGCGATCGCGTCCGATGGTTTGCCGGAGGAGGGCAAGGGCACGGTGGCGTCGTAGACGAGGGCGGTGGTTTTGTACTCGCCGTCGGCAGCGCCTTGTACCAGCGACTCTTGCATCAGTTCGATGAGCTCTTTTGGCAGCATCGATACTGCTGTTTTGTCGACAGGCATGAGAATAAACTTATCGTTACTCTTCAGGGCCGCGCCTATCGGGGGAAATGCGCCACGCCGTTCAAGCTGCAGTCTGGCAAAGGGAACGACGAATTCTTGCAGATACTCGGCATCTCTTTGCGCCTGGGATTGGGCTTGCGCTGCAGCAGAAAAGAACAGGCTGACCAGCAGTATGGCATTGAAGAAAGCTTTCAAGGAGTGGCCTATGCATGGTAAAAGTGGCAATTTAACATGCCTGCGCGAAATGAGCCAGAATGAAAAAGCCGCTGATTCCTTTGCAAGAATCAGCGGCTTTTATGTATCTGGTTGCGGGGACAGGATTTGAACCTGTGACCTTCGGGTTATGAGCCCGACGAGCTGCCAGACTGCTCCACCCCGCGTCTGAGACCAAGATTATAGCGCAGTTTGCTGCATTGCGCAATGGCTGGGGATTGTAGCTCCGCTCAAGCGGCTGCCAAACGCCACAATGAAGTTACTTCTTTCGAGCGCGCCGCATGCAGGGTGTCGCTGGCGTCTTGCGCGCGCGGATGCGTGGGCAAGACGTCGTGGCGGTCGACGACTTTCAAGCCAGCTGCCGTGATCCATTCCAGCAACTGCGTGCGTGGGCGCAGGCCCAGGTGCTCGGCCAGGTCGGACAGGATCAGCCAGCCTTCGCCCGCAGGCTCCAGGTGCTCGGCCAGGCCGGCCAGGAAACCGCGCAGCATGCGGCTGTCCGGGTCGTAGACGGCGTATTCGATGGGCGAGCTGGGGCGGGCAGGCAGCCATGGTGGATTACACACGACCAGCGGCGCGCGGCCGGCCGGGAACAAATCGGCCTGGATCACTTCGACCTGGTGACTCAAATCCAGGCGGGCCAGGTTTTCACGGGCGCAGGACAGGGCGCGGGCGTCCTGGTCGGTGGCGACGATGCGGTCGACGCCGCGCTGGGCCAGTACGGCGGCCAGCACGCCGGTGCCGGTGCCGATATCGAAAGCCAGTTTTGTCCGCGCTGGCAAGGGCGTATCGGCTACCAGAGCCACGTATTCGCCGCGGATCGGCGCGAACACGCCATAGTGCGGGTGGATGCGCTGGCCCAGGGCTGGCAATTCCACGCCCGTGCGGCGCCATTCGTGGGCGCCGATCAGGCCCAGCAATTCGCGCAGCGAGGCGATGAACGGTTCCGTGCCACGGCCATAGGCTTCATTGCAAGCCAGTTTCACGTCCGGCGCGCGGCGCAGCGGCACCGTGTAGTCGGCGTCGAAAGGCAGTAGCAGCATGGCCAGGGTGCGGGCGCGCTGGGACTGGGCCTGGCGGTGCAAATGGAACGCTTCGGTGGCCGTTGGTTCAGGCTTGGCCAGCTTGGCGGCCTTGGCCTTTTTGCTGGGCTTGTCGTTTTTATGGTCGGCGCGGCGCGCCAGCGCCTGCAGCAACTGGCGCGCATTCTGGAAGTCGCCGCGCCACAGCATGGCCGTGCCTTCGCAAGCCAGGCGGTACGCCTGGTCGGCCGTCGTGCGGTCGTCGGCGATGACGACGCGCTTCGGTGGCGGCATGCCGCTTTCCGAGCGCCAGCGGGCCGTGTGTTCGGCGCCGTTTTCGCTCCAGTGGATCTGCGGATGGGCGGTATTTGAAGAAGTGTCGGACATGGGATTCAATCGAAAGAAGAGGGCGCGCGGCATGGTCGCCTGCGCAGGCCGTCTTCTATTATACGTGGGCGCTACGTGGCGGCCTACGCCTGGGCCTGTGAGATCGCTGGCGGTGCTGGCTTGTCATCGGCGCCATAGGCAGCCGCTACCGCGCGGGCCTGGGCGTCGGACTTGGTTTCGGACTTGTCTGCCTCGGCTGTCTTGGCCGGTTGCACCAGGTTCAGCAGGCGCAGGGTCAGGCTGCCGGCCTGGTCGCCATCCTTGCTGCTGGCGCTGGCAGTATCTTGATTGCCATGGAAAATATTGCTTTGCAGTTGCTGGCCCAGCAGCTTGAACAGGTCGTTCAAGTTGCCCGCGAAATTGGTGGCGGGCAATTGCTTGGTAGGCAGGGTTGTATCGTCGGGCTTGTCTGTGTCGGGTGCATCGGCCGGCGTTTGCTGCAGGGCGCCCGCGCTGATATTGGACTGGTATTGCACTTCCACTTCAAAATCGAAGGTCTGGCCATCGGCCGTGGTGATCTTGCCCTTGCCGATGAAATGGGCGTTTTCATCGAGGCTGAAAGCGGCCGCCTGGCTGGTGCCGCTGGCGCCCGAAACGCTGGCGGCGCCACTGGAAAAACCCGAGGCCGCCTGCAGATCGACGCTGTCAAAAGAGATGCTGGCGCCATCGCCAAACATCTTTTGCGTCATATTCTTGAGAAAGTCTTGCGCCGCATCGACCGTCGCATTACCCAGCGCATCGGTGCGCTGGGACAGTCCCTTGGCCGACAAGTCCAGGCCATTCTTCGACAGGGCCACCACATCCTGCGTGGTGCGCTGCATCAGTGGCGAACCGGCGAAGTTCGCCAGATTGCTGCCCGCCTTGGGCGCTTGCTGGCCCTGGCCCGCCACGGTATTGGCGGCGTTCTGGCGTGTACCGGGGACGAGGGCGGGGAGTTGGGACATGGTTTATCTTGAATGAGCGAATACCTGATTAACGGCGGCTCTCTCTCATTCTTTAACCATTAGTGATGGTGATGTGTCCAGCTGCCGTCAGCCGACTCCAGGTAAGCCTTGACGGTTTCAGCCTGGCCCGTAGCGTGGCGCTTGACTTCGCCGCACTGGCAAATGCCCTGATAAGGCTGGATATGCGAGCAGGCGGATACTTTTTGCAGGTAAACCTGCATGGATTTGTGACATTTTACGCACTTGAAGGTAAGGCTGCGGGCGGCTTTCATGGGCTTCCTAAAAACGATTGCGGGGCGTGCCGTGGGCAACGCGCGAAGGCGGGGATTTTACCGCACTTGCCGTATCGTTACAGACTGTTGCATCTTCGCTACGGTCCGGTCAACTGAATGGTGGCTGCCACGTTGTGGATACAGGGATGCCGTTTGGCATCGCGATTGCTCTCTATTCTTGAGGTAGCATCATGGAACAGCGTCAGAAACCTGGCAAGGAAATGGTCAGGAAGTGGTTGAAAGCCGAGCTTGAACAGCGCCGTCCGCCGCCCGATCCGGAACAGATCCGGCGCGAGCTGGGCTGGGATATGCTCAGGCTGCAAACGGGCTCTGTGCCGCGCTAGGCTATTCCCGCTATTCCCGTTGTTCCCGCGTCATTGCACCGTCACCACGCTCTTGCCGCCCGAACCGGGGCGCACCAGGATCTTGGTGGCGATGCGTTCCGTCATTTCCTGCACGTGCGAGATGACGCCGACCTTGCGGCCCATCGCTTGCAAGCCGTCGAGCGCATCCATGGCCACGCGCAGGGTTTCCGTGTCCAGGCTGCCGAAACCTTCATCGATGAATAGCGACTCCACGCGCACCCGGTTCGATGACAGGGAAGCGAGGCCGAGCGCCAGGGCCAGCGAGACGAGGAACGATTCGCCGCCCGACAGGGAATGGACGGAGCGCAGCTCGCCGCCCATGTCCTGGTCGCGCACCATCAGGCCCAGTGAAGGATTGTTCGGATTGTCGATGCGTTCCAGCTGGTAGCGCCGCGCCAGATGGTTCAGGTGGGCGTTGGCATAACCGAGCAGCACTTCCAGCGTGAATTGCTGGGCGTAGTTGCGGAATTTCTTGCCATCGGCCGAACCGATCAACTCGTTCAGGCTGGCCCAGCGCCGCTCGATGGCCGCTTGTTCTTCGATCTGTGCCAGCATCGCTTGCGCGCTATGGCGTTTGGCGTCGTCCTGGGCGATGGCCAGGCGCAGCTGGGTCGCCTGCTGGTTCGCTTGCTGGCGTTCAGCCGTCAAGGCATCCAGCGCAGCCTGCAATACATTCACATCCGTTTCCAGCTCGGCCGGCGGCTGTTCCAGGTGGCTAGCCAGTTGCTGGCGGCGTTCGGCCAGCACGGAAACGGCGGCAGTGTGCCGGTGCTCTATCGCTTGTAGCGCCTCGCGCTCGGTGCGCATGGCATCGGCTGAAATCGACAGGCGCTGGCGCAGGCTGGCGATATCGTCGGGCGCGTGGCTGGGATGAGTTAGCTGGAATTGCTGCAGCCAACCTTGCAGCGCGGCCGATGCTGCCAACTCTTGCTGTTGCAGGGCAGTCAGGCGCTGTTCTGCTTGCGCGCTAGCTTCAGCCAGACGGGTTTTTTCCTGGCTGGCTGCCAAGGCCGCCGTTTGCTGTTGTGCCAGCGTGTTTTTTGCTGCCTCGATGGCGGCCGCCAAGCTGGCTTCAACCTCTGCCACAGCCTGGCCATTCCACAGCAGCTTGCGTTCTGCTTGCAGCGCCTTGAGTTGGGTATCGAGCTGGGTAAAGGCTGCGTGCGCGTCCTTGGCAAGCTGCTGCGCCTGTTTGGCGGCAGTCAGCAATCCATCGAGCTGGGTGGCCAAGGTCGTCAGCGCTTGCGCACGCGTTTGCTGTGCCGTTTGCTGCTTGAGCCATTCTTCGCTCTCAAGCTGACGCGCCGCGCGGAAATCGGCAGGGCCTGAACGCCAGTTTTCCTTCCAGTCTTCGGCGCCTTCGGTATCCGTAAAGGCGCCATCGAGTTGGGCCAGCAAGCCATTGAGCGCGCTGCGCGCCGTTTCACCCTTGTCCTTGCTGGCCGCTTGCTGCGCCTGCAGTTGTGCCAATTTGGCTTGCGCCGACGAGAGGGCCGCCGTCAGTCGTGCGTGTTCGGTGGCCGCCTGTTCATGTGCGGCCTGCGCCTGGTCGCGCTGGAGCTGTGCCTGGCGCAGCGCCACCTCCTGCTGGGCCAGCGCCTGCAGGCCCGCCGTATTGGCAGCCAGTTGTTCTGCAAACCAGTCCGTTCGAAGCTCTTCTGCTGGCAGATGCAGGCTGGCCGAATGTGATTGCCACTGCGTCGTCAATTGGGCGATGGTTTCCGGCAGCGCTGCCAGCACCTGCGCGGCGGGCGTTTGCTCGCGCGCATAGCCTTCCAGTGCCGCCTTGTGAGCGGCCAGTTGGGCGATATTGGCGTGCGATTGCGTGCGGCAGGCCTGCACATCGTTGCGCAGGCTGACCAGCATCGCTTGCGAGACAGGGTCTTGATGGCTGTACGGGTGTTCCAGCGCGCCGCAGACGGGGCAGGGCGTATCCTCGGCCAGGTTGGCGCGCAATTGCTCGACGCTGGCGGCGCAGGCCGCTTCGGCGTTTTTCAGCGATTTTTCCGCTTGGAGCAGGGCCGCTTCGATGGCGGGCGTCCTGGCCGTTTCCGCCGTCAGTGCGGCTTGTTCCGCCTGCACTGCGTGCGCCAGTTGCGACACTTTTGCCTGCCACTGTGTCAGTTCCTGCTGCTTGCGTGCCAGTTCATGCCAGTTCTTTTCTGCCGTGCCCAGAATGCGGCCATGGGTTTCCAGCTGGCTGCGCTGCTCTAGCAGCACTGCGCCATCGATGCTTCGCAAGGCCGCCAGCGCCGTTTGCCGCTGCTCTTCGCGTGCGGCCAGGGTGGCGGTGGTTGCTATCAATGCGTCTTGCGCTGACGTGGTTTCTGTCTTGGCCACGTCCAGTAGTTGCTGTGCCTGCAGCTGATTGATGTCGGCCGCATCGGCTTGTGCTGCAGCCTGGCCCGCCTGCGTGAATAACTGCTCCCACAAGGGCCATGACTGTGCCAGCGCAGCCCAGTGCTGGTGGCTATCGAGCCATTGTTTAGCTGCTTCCTGTTCCAGGTTCACACTGCGCTGGCGTTCCTGGAGTGCCAGCAAGCTCGCTTGCGCAGCATCGTTGTCCTGGTCGGCTGCTTGCGCTGTCGTCTTGCCTGCCTCATGTGCCGTCAGGCGGGCGCTGATGCCGGCGTCCAGCGCCTTGGCCTGATCCAGCAGGGGCGCTGCCTCGCGCTGCGCAGTTTCTTGCGCCTGTAAATGACTGACAGCTTGGAGCGCTTGGCTAGCCGCCAGTTCCTGGCTGGTTTGCGCCTGTGCCGCCTGCTGGCGCGCCGTTTCCAGGGTCACGCTGGCGCTGGCGATATCGCTGCTTAACCTGGTCGCATTGTCGACCAGCGGACGGGACGGTTGCAGTAATTCCCATTGGGCCAGGGCCGCGTGGCGCTCCTGTGCCGCCTGGCGTTCTGTTGCCGAGGTTTCCAGCGCCTGCTGCGCCGCCACGATCTGCTGTTGCAGCTTCTGTGTCTCCTGATGCCAGCGCTGTTGCTGTTCCAGCACAGTCTTGCGCAAGTCCAGGGTGTGCAGGGCTGTTTCGGCGGTCGCGGCCTGCGCTTCCGTTTCTGCCCGTTCTTCCGGCGACAAGGGCCTTTGGTCGGCCAGCTTTTCCGCCAGCCGCTCCAGGACCAGTTTTTCCTTCTTGGCCCGCTCGAAGGCGCGCACGGAGATATCGGAATAGATGGTGCTGCCTGTCAGCGTTTCGAGCAATTCTCCCCGTTCATTGTCTTCCGTTTTCAAAAAGGTGGAAAACTCGTTTTGCGCCAGCAGCACGGCGCGCGTGAACTGTTCAAAAGACAGGCCGATGCGTTTTTCGATTTCTTCCTTGACCTCCGTCTTGGTGCCGCCAACGGCTTGCATCTCTGGTAACTTGTGCAAGCTCATGGCGGTCGCCTGCAGCGCGCCTTCGGCCTTGCTGCGCGAACGGCGCACGCTCCAGCGGGCGCGGTAGTGGGCGCCGTCATTGCCGACGAAATCGACTTGCGCATGGCCTTCGGGCGTACCCCGGCGCAGCAGGGTGCGCGTATCCTGGGCATTGACGGTTTCCTTGCCCACGTCGGGCAGGGCGCTGCTGCGGCCCGCCACTTTCAGCAAGCGTGGCGTGGCGTCATACAGGGCCAGGCACAGGGTGTCGAGCAAGGTGCTCTTGCCGGCGCCCGTTGGGCCGCTGATGGCGAACAAGCCGCTGGAGACCAGCGGCTCCTGTTCGAAGTCCACTTCAAATTCGCCAGCCAGCGAGGCCAGGTTCTTACCGCTGATTTTCAGGATTTTCATGCAGGATTATTCTGTGCAGTTTATTCTGTGTTGGAGACTTCAAGCGGACGGTAGTAGCAATTCAGCCAGCGCCGACAGCTGTTCGGGCGGCGCTTCCTTGCCGTATTTTTGCTGGTACAGGCGGCGGAAAATCTCATCGGGCTGCAGCTGGTTCAATTGGTCCAGGGTCATGTTTTCCGGCGCGCTGCTGCGCGCGGCGCTCGATGTTTCGATCTTCGCCAGGCGCACGGCCTTGCCGTCGAGCGCTGTTTCGATGCGCGTACGCAGGCCCGGTTCGGGCGCGTCCAGGCGCACGCGCACTTCCAGGAAAGGGCGCGCTTCCGCTGCGGTTTCGGCTACGTCCAGTGCGGCCAGCTGGGCCAGCACGTCATCGATGGGCGCCGGCTTGGCCGGCACGCGCAGCAGCGGCACGGCGCGTGGAATGTCGATGCTCCGCACTTCGCGCAAGGTCTCGCCATCGAGATCGATGCACAGCACCTGGTGGCGGTAGCCCACTTCGGCAAACGACAGCGGAATCGGGCTGCCGCTGTAGCGGATATGCGCTTGCTTGCCCACGCTTTGCGCCAGGTGCAGATGGCCCAGCGCGGCATAGGCGATGGACGCGTCAAATATCCCCGACGGCAGCATTTCCGTGCCGCCGATAACGATGCGGCGCTCGGAATCGTTGGACATCTCGCCGCCCACCATATGACAGTGGCCCATGGCGACAATCGCCTGGCCAGGCTGGCGCCGCGCCAGCGCCAGGTCCGTCAACTGGCGGTACAGCAGGGCGATGCCGCCGAGGTAAGGATCTTGTCCACTGTCGCTGGCGATCTTCGGTACGTCGCCGGGCCGCAGGAAGGGCACGGCCAGGCACCAGGCTTGCACTGTGCCATCGCTGCCGGTGAGTGGCAGCAGCAGCCGTTCCAGGTCGATATGGCCAGCGTCGTCGCGCAGAATATGGCCGATCACGTGTGTGCCATGCGCCGCCAGCAGCGGTCCCGGTGCTTCCAGCCGCCCGGCCGAATCGTGGTTGCCGGCGATGACGACCAGTTGCAGTGCGGGCAGGCGCATGCGCGCCTGCTGCAGGAAAACGTAAAGCTGCTTTTGCGAGGCCGAGGAAGGATTGGCATTGTCGAACACGTCGCCCGCCACCAGCAGCACGTCGACCTGTTCGGCCACGAGGGTGTCGAGCAGCCAGTCCAGGAAGCACTGGTGCTCGTAGCCCC
Organism: Janthinobacterium silvisoli; assembly: GCF_014200725.1. Classification (GTDB taxonomy): domain Bacteria; phylum Pseudomonadota; class Gammaproteobacteria; order Burkholderiales; family Burkholderiaceae_D; genus Janthinobacterium. The sequence goes on along the minus strand of NZ_JACHCL010000002.1, from coordinate 937,302 downwards.
GCTCATAGTTATGCAGAGTCTGGCCCAGATGCCAGTCGGAAGTATGCAGCAGGCGCATGATAAGGAACTTGCAAGAGATGAAACAGGCGTCAATATAGCTGAAAAAACGGCTGGATTGATATGGTTTGATTGACACTGCGTAAAACCTGTTCATCGGCAAGGGCTTAAATTGACCAGTCCGGTGACCAGGCCAGCTAACCTAAAAGGCCCGCCATGAACGATATGCAAGGCAGCGATCCCGATAGTCCATTCCATGCGACCGTCGACCTGGTGGTCGGCAAGGCGGCCGGCACGACCTGTTTCAGCCATCGCCTGCAAGACTGTTTGCAACAGATGCCGTCGTCGGGCGTCATCATCTTCGTGCACGGCGTCAATTCCGATGGCGAGTGGTACCGGGCGGCCGAAGCAGGCTTGTGCACCGGCTTGAACACGCGTTTGAAGCGCTGCGACGAGCACCTGTGCCACCCCTCGCCGCAAGCCGGGCAACTCACGCCAGTGGGGTATCGCGATGAATTGAACGATGACGGCTATGTCGATCCCGACTACACGGCCAGCACTTTTATCCAGGAACAAGCCCATTTTTCGCCCGTGATCCGGTTCCGCTGGGGCTAAAAGGCCAGCGATATGGAACTGCAGGACTATGGCGACTCCATCTACCTGAACGAATACGATTACTGGGGCGGCGGGCCGTTTGCGAATGTGGCGCTGGCGATAGCCCATGCCAACCACGTAGGTGGTTCCGTACTGGTGGCGGGCGCCAGTGAAGCGCAACAGGTGACGGCGCTGGTGGTAGCGCCGCCGGCCGTGGTCCGTCCCATCGACCACGACAAACCCTGGTTCCGCGCACGCGGTGGCAACACTGTCTTCCTGCCATGGTGGGGACTGCGCTACGATGCGCGGCCGGGCTCGCAGGGCTACTCGCGCTGGTGCCGACGTGTCCGCATGGTTTATCCGTCGACCATGGTCCCGGCCCGATAGGTATTGCGCCCATCCTGCTTGGCCTGGTACAGCAGCACGTCGGCCCGCTGTAGCAGTGCGGCGGGGCTGATGTCTTCATCGCGGTAGAAGGCCAGGCCGATGCTGGCCGAGATGTGGACCACGACGCCATCGAGATCGAAGGGCTGGCGCATGGCCGTGACGATTTTTTCAGCCAGCATGGCGGCGTCGTGCGGCCGGTTGATATGTTCCATGATGATGGTGAATTCGTCGCCGCCCAGTCGGGCGATGAAGTCGGTGGCGCGCATGGTGTGGGTCAGGCGCTGGGCAAAGGCGCGCAGCAGGGCGTCGCCGGTGCCGTGGCCGTAGGTATCGTTGACGGGCTTGAAGCGGTCGATATCCATGTACATAACGGCCATCAATCGGCCTTGCTGGCGGCTTTCGTGCATGGCGTCGCTGAGCTTTTGCGTAAAGCCGGCGCGGTTGGACAGGCCGGTCAGGGTATCGACCTGGGCCAGTTTCAGCAGGCGCTGTTTTTCGCGTTTCTGCACGGTGATATCCTGGCGCATCACGTGAAATCCCACCACGTGCAGGTTATCTTCGCCGATCTGCGGGATATAGATCACTTCCATGCAGCGCTCCAGGCCATCCTTCAGGTCTTCTTCCTCGAAACTGAGGGTTTCGCCGCGCAGCACGCGCTCGATATACGGCAGCACGATGCGGTAGCGTACCGGGCCGATGGTGTCGATCACGCTCTTGCCCAGTACCTGCATGCCGCTCAGGTCGAACTCGCGTTCATAGGCGATGTTCAGGAAGCGGTAGATCTGGTCGGCATCGACGTAGGCGATCATGGCCGGCAGCGTGTCGGCGATGGTGCGCAGGCGCGATTCGCTTTCCAGTAGCGCCACTTCCGATTCGCGCAAGGTGGTGATGTCATCGAGGCTGCCCACATAGCCTTCGATCTGGCCATCGATGAGGATGGGAGCGATCTTCACGGAGACCCACACCAGCTTGCCGTCGCGGTGCAGGCAGCGCAAGGTGGACTGGAAGGGCGCATGGTCGTGGCGCAGCCGTTCCAGCGCCACGTGCATTTGCGGGTAATCGTCTGGATGCAGGGCGCTGGTCCAGCCAGCCCCCAGCGCGGCGGCGCGCGGCAGGCCGGTGATGGCCTCGAAGGTACGGTTGACATAGGTGCAGCGGCGCTGGCGGTCCAGGCGCACCAGGCCCAGTGGTGACGCGTCGGTGACGGCAGCCAGTTCGGCCTGGTTCTGGCGCAGTTCCATTTCTTGCTGGCGGCGCTGCGAAATATCTTCGGCGATGCACAGGATGTATTCAGTCTGCTGGCGCTCGTCGAACACCGGCACTGAAACCACATGCAGATGGCGCAGGCTGCCATCGGCCAGGCGCAGCGGCTTTTCCGGGTGGTCGATGACGCGGCGTTCGGCCAGGATAGTGAGATCGTCCTGGCCATCGTGCAAGCCGAAATCGGGCGGGAAGGCGGCGCTGTCGGTCTTGCCGAGCACGTCATCGGCCAGGTAGCCGGTGACCTGCTCCGCCGCCTTGTTCCACACCACCATCTGGCCGAAATTTTCAGGCCGGGCGCTTTTCACGTAGACCAGCACCGGCAAGTGCTCGATCAGCGATTGCAGGAAGCTGCGCTTGCCTTGCACTTCCAGTTCGTCGTGTTTGCGTTCGCTGATATCGCGCGAGGTGACGGCCACGCCGTCGCTGATCGGCACGATCTGGTAGCGCAGCCAGCGCGAGCCGCCCGATGGCTGCTTCAGTTCGAATTCGTCCTCCAGCGGCTGGCCCGTTTCCATCACCAGCACGAAGCGCCGAAAAAAGCGCTCGCCGCGCAGCAGCGGCACCAGGCGCAGCGCGCGCTGCCCCAGTAGTTCCGGGCGCGGCTTGCCCAGCATCCCGGCGGCGCTCTCATTGACGTCGGCAAAGATGAAATCTTCCACCGGCTTGCCCGGGGCCTGGCGCCAGGCTTTGAGCAGCAGCACCGCGTCGAGGCTGCCCTGATGCGCCGCCCGCAAAAGCGCCTGAGCCTCCTTGGCCTGGCGGATGCTGCGCCGCAGGCGCTCGCTCTGCCGGTTCAGCAAGAAGGTAAAGACGGTGATCAGCAGGCTGGCGCCGACCAGTATGCCGAAATACACGCGCCGGCGATGTTCAAAATGGCTGAGGGCAGCGTCGCGGCTGACGCCCACCACGGCCAGCAGCGGGTAGCGCGGCAATTCGCGGTAGCTGTAGATGCGCTGCGTCTTGTCGATGGCGGGGGTGATCAATAATTCGTCTGGCGCATGCGTGGGCGGTCCCGGCATGCGGAAATCGATGCGGTCGCTGACCACCACCTGCTCGCCGACGCGGCCCACAGTCAGGCCATTGTCGCGCGCCACCAGCATCAGGGCGCCATTTTCATCGAGATCGAGGCGGTCGTAATCATCGACGAAATAGGTGGGATCGACCAGGATGATGATGGCGCCCGCAAAACGGCCCTGTCCATCGTTCAGGCGGCGCGCCAGGCGTATTGTCCATTTTTTCGTCGCTACATCGAGCGTGGGGGTATCGACCAGCGCCGTGTCGACCGGATTGGCCACCAGCGCCTTGAAAAGCGCTTGCCCGGCCAGGTGTTCCGGCATGTACGCATGCACGCTGTCGATCACGGCGCCCGATGCGTCGACCAGGGCGATCGGCAGTTCCAGCTTCGATGGCAGCACACTGTCGAGCAGGCCCAGGCGGCGCGTGAATTCGTTCAGGCGCAGGGTCGCGCCCGATTCTTCGTACTTAAGCTTGAACAGCTGCGTGGCGTGGTCGGCCTGGCGCAGGATATAGCCCGTATGGTCGGCCAGGGTGCGCGCCAGCGACTGGCTGCTGGCCACGGCGTCCTTGACGGCGCTGGTCCGCTCCTGGCCCACCTGGTAAATGACGGCGCTCCAGATCACGATCAGCAAACTCAGCGCGAACAGGGGCAGACTGAGGCGATACAGGCGGTGGGCAAAACGTTGCAGGGGTCTCGTGGTCGATATCACGTGCGCTTCAAGAGTCATTGAAAGGGGCGGCGTGGCGCGGATTATAGAGCCTGCAGCCTGGAATCGCTTGTGCGGGGTTGGCCCCTGTTATGGGCGTTATTTTGCGTTAAATCAAACATGGATGGCGCTGCGCACGTAAAAAAAGTCCTCCGGCCCAGTATTCGGGTCTATCAGAGGCAGGCGGCGTGGCAAAAATAGTACAACGGCAGCCCCATCATCATTAAAATGAGGGCTTCTTCCTTCCATATTGAAAGTTGTCATGCAGAGCAAAAAACCTGATGCAGCCAGGCTCGACAAGATCGTCGCCGAAGCGCGCCGTGCCGCCGACCAGCGCGAAAACGGCTACCGCGAGCGTTCGCTTAAGATGTATCCGTGGGTGTGTGGCCGCTGCACGCGTGAATTCACGCACGCCAACGTGCAGCAGCTGACCGTGCATCACCGCGACCATAATCACGATAACAACCCGCCCGATGGCAGCAACTGGGAACTGCTGTGCCTGTATTGCCACGACAATGAGCACTCGCGCTACCTGGAGGCGGACCGTGGCGCCGGCCTGCTGTCGGCCGAAGTGGCGCCCGCCACGCATAATCCGTTTGCGGCGCTGGCAGGGTTGATCAAAAAGAAAGACTGAATCGACAGGGCGCGATAGCCGGGGCTGCTTAAAAAAAGCGCCTGCCAGCCTGCGGATGCGGTATCTTTGTGGCATGAAGAACCCGCATGATGAAAAAGAGCCGATCTTGTCCGCACCATCCACAGAGCCACTGCAGCTCACCCTGGCCGGCGCCCGCACCCTGCACCTGGCGGCGCAGGGCTTGCTGCAATCGCGCCGTAAAAAGGCGGCCAAGGCTGACGTACTGGCGGCCATCCGCCAGATGGGCGTGCTGCAGATCGATACCATCCACGTGGTGGCGCGCAGCCCGTATCTGGTGCTGTGGAGCCGGCTCGGCGATTATCCGCAATCCTGGCTGGAGCAATTGCTGGCCGAGGGTGCGCTGTTTGAATACTGGGCCCACGAAGCGTGTTTCGTGCCGATCGAAGACTATGGCTTGTACCGGCCGCGCATGCTCGATCCGGCGGCGATGGGCTGGAAATATTCGGTCAAATGGATGGACGAGCAGGGCCAAGCCGTGGCCGCCGTGCTCGAACATATCCGCGTCAATGGCGCCGTGCGCTCAGCCGACTTCGAGCGCACGGATGGCAAGGCTGGCGGCTGGTGGAGCTGGAAGCCTGAAAAACGCTCGCTGGAAGTGTTGTTCACCTCGGGCGTGCTGATGATCGCCAAACGCCACCAGTTCCAGCGTTATTACGACCTGGCCGAACGTGTACTGCCCGGCTGGGACGATGTCCAACTGCCGTCTGAACAGCAAGTGCGGCGCAGCCTGCTGCTGGCCAGCGTGAAGGCGCTGGGCCTGGCGCGGGCCAGCTGGATCAGCGATTATTTCCGCACCAGACAGCCGCGGGCCAGCCTGCTGCAGGATCTGCAGGCGCTGGTCGAGGAAGGCGCTTTGCTGCGCTGCCAGGTGGCTGGCTGGGATGATCCCGTGTATGTGCATGCGGACCATGCGGCGCTGGCGCGCACGGCGGCCGAAGGACGCTTGTCGCCTACCCTGACGACGATCTTGTCGCCGTTCGATCCGGTCGTCTGGGACCGCCGGCGCGCGTTGGAACTGTTCGGCTTTGACTACCGGCTTGAATGCTATACGCCCGCGGAGAAGCGCCAGTACGGCTACTTTACCCTGCCGATCCTGCGCCGTGGCGCGCTGGTGGGGCGTATCGACGCCAAGGCGCACCGCGCGCAAGGACGCTTTGAAATCAAGTCGCTGGCGCTGGAAGACGGCGTGCGTATGAGTGCGCGTTTGGTGCATGACGTAGCCGGCGCCGTGCAGCGCCTGGCCAACTGGCATGCTTGCCCGCAGGTTGACGTGACGCAGTCGCAGCCGGCTGCATTCGGCGCGCTGCTGGCCGCCGCGCTGGCGATACCTGCGGACAGGCTGGCCGCATGATATTGCCACCGTCTCCGCCAGCGCTGCTCGACGGGGATGGTGTTCCCCGCTTCGGTCGCTATGCGGGGCTGGTCGAGCAATTCGATTGGGCTGCGCTGGCTGCGCCCCATGCGCGCGGCGCAATCTGGCGGCGGTTCCACCACAAACGCTGGCATTATGTGGCGCTGTCGACCCCGGCGCTGTTTTGCGGCGTCGCCATCGTCGACCTGGGCTGGGCCAGCACCGCCTTCGCCTACGCTTTCGACCGTCACAAGGGCAAGGTCGTGGCCGCATTTTCGCAAAACGGCATGCCTGGCATGGGCTGCCGGGTGGCGCCGCATGCGGGTGGCAGCAGCCGTTTCCGCTTCCTGTCGAACAGCATCGTCATCGAAGCTGCCAGCCAGCAGCGCCACCGCTTGCTGCTCGACTGCGGCCACTTTGCCATCGATGCCGAATTCGGCCCGCCCGTGTCCCCAGCCTTGCTGGCCTTCGGTCCCGTGGGCGAGGGCGGCTGCGTGCATGCAACGCAAAAATCGGGCGGCTTGCCGCTGTGGGGCACCGTGCGCTGCGGCGCCATGGGCTACAGCCTCGATGACGGCGTGGCCAGCTTTGATTATTCGAATGGCTTGCTGGCGCGCGAGACGGAATGGCGCTGGGCGTCGGCGCATAGCCTGGACCTGGGTTTCAATTTGCAGGCAGGGTACTTTGGCGGACAGGAAAACGCACTGTGGCTCGATGGCCAGCTGTTTGCGCTGGGCCGCGCCCATTTCGACTTCAATCCGGACAATCCGCTGGCGCCATGGCATGTGTGGACCGACGACGATTTATTGGACCTGCATTTCAGGGCCGAAGGGGCGCGCCGCGAAGATAAAAACCTGTGGCTTGCCTCCAGCCGCTATATCCAGCCTATCGGTACTTTCAGCGGCTGGGTGCGCAGCAGCGTGAATGCACCGAAGCGTATCGTGGCGCAGCTGGCCGGCGTGACGGAAAACCACCGCTCGCGCTGGTAGTCCTTGATGCGTGCACTGTTTTTTGTGAAAGCCAGCACAAGGTCAAGTTTTTTTGACGGCGCCTCCTATACACTGGCCCGTGACATTATTCCCAGCACCATACGCCCATGAGGCCAATATGAGTATCCGTAATCTCGACAAGCTGTTCAAGCCGGCTTCGGTTGCCCTGATCGGCGCCTCTGCGCGTGAACACAGCCTGGGCGCCATTACCCTGTCCAATCTGCTGGGCGGCGGTTTCCAGGGCGAAGTCTGGCCCGTCAACCCGAAGTACGATGAACTGCAAGGCCATCGCTGCTACCGCAAGCTGGCGCAGCTGCCCAAGGCGCCAGACCTGGCGATACTCTGCACGCCCCCGGCGACGATACCTGGCTTGATCCGCGAGCTGGGTGCGCTGGGTACGCGCGCGGCCATCGTCATGACGGCTAGCCTTGATGGTGGTGCGGAGCATGGAAAGCTGGGCCAGGCCATGCTGAAGGCGGCCAAGCCGCATCTGTTGCGCATCCTGGGCCCCGGCAGCATGGGTTTGCTGGTGCCCAGACTGGGCTTGAACGCCAGTTTCGCCCACGTGCCGGCAACGCCAGGCAAGATCGCTTTCATATCGCAATCGGGGGCGCTGGTCTCGGGCGTGCTGGACTGGGCCCATGCGCATGGTGTGGGCTTTTCCAAGTTCATTTCGCTGGGCGGCAGCTTTGATGTCGATTTTGGCGACTTGCTCGATTATCTGGCGGGCGACGTCGATACAGCCGCTATTTTGCTGTACATGGAAGATATCCAGGCGGCGCGCAAATTCATGTCGGCGGCGCGGGCGGCGTCGCGCAGCAAACCTGTGATCGTCTTGAAAGCAGGACGCGAGGCGGCCGGTGCGGCGATGGCGGCCTGGCATACGGGCGCGCTGGCTGGCTCCGACGCCGTCTACGATGCCGCCATCCGCCGCGCCGGTATGCTGCGCGTGTATTCGGCCGAGGAATTGTTCGATGCGGTCGAAACGCTCACCCATATCCGCGCCCAGCGCGGCGAGCGGCTGGCGATTTTGTGCAATGGCGGCGGCCTGGGCGTGATGGCTACCGATGCGCTGGTGGGCAGCGGGGGCACCCTGGCCGAACTGTCGCCCGATACCGTGATCGCGCTGGAAAAGGCGCTGCCACGGGGCTGGTCGCACGATAACCCGGTGGGCCTGGCTGGCGACGCGCCCGTGCAGCGTTATGTGGGCGCCATCAAGCCGCTGCTCGATGAACCACAGGCCGACGCTTTGCTGTTGCTGCATGCGCCCACGGCCATGGTGTCGTCGGTGGATATCGCCGAAGCGGTCACGCCGCTGATCAAGGCCACCTCGCGCACGGTGCTCACTTGCCTGCTGGGCGGCAGTGTAGTGTCGCCCGCGCGGCAGGTGTTCAACCGGGCTGGCATTCCCACTTACGATACGCCGGAAAAAGCTGTGCATGGCTTCATGCAGATCGTGCAGTACCGGCGCAACCAGGAAATGCTGATGCAAGTGCCGGCGCAACTGCCGATGTCGGCTACGCCGCGCCGCGCCCGCGTGCGCGAGATTGTCGCCGCCGCGCTGGCGGCCGGCCAGACGGTGCTGGGTGAATGCCGCTCGAAAGAGATTCTGGCGGCCTACGGCATACCCGTGGCGCGCACGCGCATGGCCGCCGACGTGGAAGAGGCGCTGGCCGTGGCGGCGGAGATTGGCTACCCGGTGGCGCTGAAAATCCATGCGCCCGACATCGCGCATAAATCGGATGTGGGCGGCGTGGCGCTGGACCTCGATACGCCTGATATTTTGCGCACGGCCGCTGCAGCCATGCTCAAACGCGTGCGCCGCATGCGTCCCGATGCGCAGATCGACGGCTTTACGGTGCAGCAGATGGCGCGCCGGCCGCAGTCGCATGAATTGATCGTCGGCGTGACCACCGATGCCGCCTTCGGTCCCGTGATCCTGGTGGGGCAGGGTGGCCTGTCGGTGGAAGTGACGGCCGACCATGCGATCGGCTTGCCGCCGCTGAACATGGTCCTGGCCCGCGACATGCTGGCGCGCACCCGCGTGTCGAAACTGCTGGCTGGCTATCGCAGCCAGCCGGCCGCCAATGTCGACGCCATCTGCCATGCGCTGATCCAGGTGGCAGAGCTGGTGGCCGATATCGGCGAGCTGGCCGAACTCGATATCAACCCGCTGGTGGCCGACGCTGATGGCGTGATCGCGCTCGACGCGCGCATCCGCCTGCAGCCGGGGCAAAAAAGCGACCGCCTGGCGATACGCCCGTATCCGCAGGAACTGGAACAGTGGGTGACATGGATGGACCAGCCCATTTTGCTGCGCCCGATACGCCCGGAAGACGCGCCGCAGCACCTGGCCATGTTCCATGCGCTGGACCCGGACGACGTGCGCCTGCGCTTCTTTACTTCCATGCGCGAACTGCCGCTGTCGCAGCTGGCGCGTTTGACGCAGATCGATTACGACCGCGCCATGGCGTTTATCGCCACGCACACGGGGCCTGACGGCCAGCCGGAAACCCTAGGCGTGGTGCGCGCCGTGGCCGACCCGGACAATATCACGGCCGATTTCGCCATCGCCGTGCGCTCGGCGCTGAAGGGCAAGGGCCTGGGCCATATCCTGTTTGAAAAGCTGGTCGATTATTTCCGCAGCCGCGGCACGGAAGCGCTGGTGGGCGAGGCGATGGCGCGCAACAAGGGCATGCAGCGGCTGGTAAAAAGTTTTGGCGGCGAGGTCAGCCCGTCGGAAGAGCCTGGTGTGGTCAATCTGCATATCGGCCTGCGTCGCAGTTAAAGCACGTCACGGGTTTGTGCAGGATCAAACCCGCCCTTGTCGCTAGTCTTTACACTTTCACTTTCATCCAGCGATTTCGTACGTATTCGGGGCGCATTTTGGGAGTGAGTGCATGCTAACGGCGACATATACTTTGGTTTCCTTATCGGTTGAACAGGCGAGCATCCGCGTGAGCCTGCTGGCGTTTCAAAAATACATGCATGCACAGTTGCATACGCAGCTGCATCATCAAAATCAGCTGACTCTGGCCCAGTGGCAATATGCGGCCGACTGGTTGAACCGGCTTTATCAAAGTGGCTACTGGCGCAAGGTGGAGCTGTACCTGATCCCCGCGATCCGCCAGGCCACGCCACATGCCGATGGCTTGATCGCTGAACTCAACCACTTGCAGCATGCCGCGCTGGAGAGCGTCAATACCGTGCAGCAGCGAGCCGGCGTTACTGTAGACAACTCGCAACAGCAGATCGAAGCGCAAATCGAAACACTGTCTGCCAGCATCGATGCTTTTTGCCAGGCGCTGCTGGCGCGGCTGGAAAAAGAAGAACGCGAATTGTTCGCGCTGGCGCGCAAGGTGATAGGCGGCGAAGCCTGGTTTGCCATCGCCTATCAATTCCTGGCCCACGATGCGCGCGCCGAGGAAGACCGCCGCAGCAAGGCGCAAGTCTTGCCGTTTGTCGCCCCCAGGCCCGTTGCGCCGGAAGTGGGTACTGGCTCGGCATGCCGGGCGCGGGCCTGACCCCCAGGCGAGGGTGATTCATTGGGCAATTTCTCATAGGGAAAATATTGATCATGCCTGTTTGATAACGACTGTGGTGCTGTCCGATGCAATGCCCCCGGCTTTGTTATGATGTTGGTTTTGATCCACGCGAAACCCGTCATGTTCGAATTCCTTTTCAAGCGCACTGCCAGCAAGTCTTCCGAACCGGATCCAGTAGTGGCAGAGCAAGTCGCCGCCACGGCGCAGAGCGCATCGCGCCGCGCCGAACAAGTGGCGCGTGCCCAGGCCGTGGCTGGCAATGAAGCCGCCGCTGCCGAGTTCATCATTTCCAGCGAATTTGCCGATGCCCGTTTGATCGCGGCCGAACACGTCCACACGCTGCCCTTGCTGGAAAAAGTCCACGCAGCCATGCGCAATACGGACCGCCGCGTTGCCAAGCTAATGCAGGGCCGCATCGACCTGATCCGCCATCTGACGGCGGAAACCCTGCGCGCCCAGGCCAGCATCGATACGGCCCAGCGTTTGCTGCACGATGAAAAACTCAGTCCTAACCAGGTGGCTGAACTCGACCGCCTGTGGCAAGTCATCAAGTCCACGCCGGAACTGGCGGCGGCTTTTGACGCTGCCCGCGCCGCGCTGGCTGCCCGCCTGGAAGCACAAGTGGCTTTGCAGCGCGCCGTGATCGACGCCGTGGCCGCCGTACGCAGCCTGGCTGCGGCCGGCGGCACCGCTGCCGAGCTGGCGCAGGCGCTGGAACGCCTCGATCTTGAACACGCACAGCACACGCAATCGCCCGAGCGCGCGTCGCTGCCGAAACACTTGCTGACCGATTTCAGTGTGGCCCGTACCCAGGCGCAATCTGCCCTGCAAGGCTTGCAGCAACACCAGGCCGCGTTCGATGCGCGCCAGGCTGCGTTGCAGCAATGGCAGGCGCAAGACAGCGCAGCATTGGATGCGGACACCTTGCGCCGTGCATGGTCAGCCTTGCCGCGCTTGCCAGAGTCGCCGTTGTCGGACAGCTTGCAGCAGCAATTTACCGCCCTGCTGGCCAGCGTGCCTGCGCCCACTGCCGCCCCGGCTCCAGCAGCAGAGGCTGCGCCACGCAAGGTCAAGGAAGAGCGTGCCTTGCCGCCGAAGGAAGCTGGCGAGCAATTTTTCAAGGCGCTCGACGGCATGGAAGCGGCTTTGCAGGAAGGCTTGCTGCATGTGGCATCCGAGCATGACAAGACTTTGCGCGACAGCAAACATGGCCGTCTGACGCCAGCCCAGTCAGACCGCCTGGCGCATGTACGCGCACAATTCAAGCAACTGGCCGACTGGGCGCGCTGGGGCGGCAACGTCTCGCGCGAAGAACTGGTCAAGGCCGGCGAGGAATTGCCGGCGCAAGGCTTGGCCATGAGCGAACTGGCCAAGAAAGTGGGCAGCTTGCGCGAACGCTGGAAATCGCTCGACACCTTGTCCGGCCCGGCGCCGAAATCGCTGTGGGAACGTTTTGATGCTGCGTGCAGCGTGGCGTATGCGCCTGCTGCCCAGCATTTCAAGCAACTGGCCGAAGAGCGCCAGGGTAATGCCGCCAAGGCGCAGGAATTGATCAATGAAACGGCGGCCCTGGCCGCCCAGCAAAGCACGGACTGGAAACATGTCGCGGCCGCCTCGCAGCGCGTGCGCCAGGCCTGGACCCGTCTGGGCACCATCGACCGCAAGGAAAAGAAACGCCTGGATGGCGAATTTGGCGCTGCCCTCGACGCGTTGTCGAAACCGCTGGAAACGCAGCGCCAGATCGAAACGGCGCGCCGCGAACAATTGATCGTCGAAGTGGGTCTGCTGAAACCGTCCGAGCGAAATACGGTCGACATGCTGCGCGCGCTGCAGGATAAATGGCAGGAACTGGCCAAGGCCTTGCCGCTGGAGCGCCGCGCCGAGCAGGCTCTGTGGCAGCGTTTCCGCGCCGCCTGCGACGATATCTTTGCTAAACGCAAGGAAACCGCCCACGCGGCCGACCACGAGCGCCGTGAACACTTGCATGCACGCGAAGCGCTGTGCGCCAGCCTGGAAACGGCCGTGATTCCTGACGGCGACGACAAGGCCCGCACGGCGGCCATTCATCAGTTGCTGCGCGACACGCGCTCCGCCTGGAACGCCACCGGCCCCGTGCCGCGCGCCAGCGAAGCGAAAATCGAGCAGCGCTACCAGGCCGCCGTTGCGTTAGTGCAAGCGCAAGCGGACGCCATCACTGAGCGCGCCGGCGCTGCACAAGCGAATGCCTTGCGCGACAAGCTGCGTCTGTGCCAGGCGCTGGAAACGGCGGTCAATGATGGTGGTGAGCAAGCTCAGGCGCAGGCCTGGGGCGAGCGCTGGAGCGCCTTGCCGCCGCTGGACGCGCACTACGAACGCAGCCTGCATCAGCGTTTTGCCGCCGCGCAAGCGGCGCTGGATGGCGATAGCCGTGCCGCCTACGCCCAGCAATTGCAAGCGAACCTGCCACGATTGCAGGAAGAAGTGTTGCGCCTGGAAATCGTTGCCGGTGTCGATAGCGGCGCCGAATATGCGCGCGACCGCCTGAAAATGCAGGTGGAAGTATTGCAGTCGTCGCTGAAATCAGGCCAGAAGCCGCTCACGCAAGTGTCGCAACTGATGCAACTGTGTGCGATTCCTGCGCTGAGCGACGTGCGCACGGCCAGCCGCATCGAAGCCTTGCTGCGCCGCATAGGCGCTGGCGCAAAATGACGTCCCGCTCCACCTTCAGTGTCCGCATACAGCAAGCCGATTTTGACTTGAGTCAAGAAATCGCAAACTTGCGTGCGGGTAACCCGAAGGTGGGTGCGGTGGTCAGTTTTGTCGGCACCGTGCGCGACTTGAACGATGGCCTGGACGTGGCTGCCATGGAGCTGGAGCATTATCCTGGCATGACGGAAAAAGCCATCGAGACGATTCTGGCCCAGGCCAGCGCCCGCTGGCCGGTAGCTGGCGCGCTGGTGATCCACCGGGTCGGCCCGCTCAAGCCGCAGGAGCAGATCGTGCTGGTGGCGGTCTCGGCCGCGCACCGGGGCGAAGCGTTTGCGGCCTGCGAATTCATCATCGATTACCTGAAGACGGAAGCGCCGTTCTGGAAGAAAGAAGATACGCCGGCCGGAGCGCGCTGGGTCGACGCCCGTGTCAGCGACGAGGCTGCCCTGTCCAAATGGTCAAAAAAGGCAAATTGAATCGTATCAAATCACTGCCGCACAACTGAAAGTTGTGTCAGCGCAGTAATGAGTTTGTTTGTGTATGCTTGAAAAGTGCCGCCTTACCCCAATTTGTTACATAACTAATTAATTCGGGAGCGCTTTACATGCGACAAGATAAACTAACCACTAAACTGCAAGAAGCCCTGGCCGACGCGCAAAGCTTGGCCGTGGGTAATGACAATCCCTATATCGAACCTGTCCATCTGCTGACGGCCCTGTTGAACCAGGACGATGGCGGCGCCCGTTCCTTGCTGCAGCGCGCAGGCGTCAACGTGGGCGGCTTGTCCAAGGCTTTGACTGCCTCGATGGAACGTTTGCCCAAGGTATCGGGCACGGGCGGCGACGTGCAGGTCAGCCGCGAATTCGTGGCCCTGCTGAACCTGGCTGACAAGGAAGCGCAAAAAGCGGGCGACCAGTTCGTTTCCAGTGAAATGGTCTTGCTGGCGATGACGGAAGACAAGTCTGACGGCGGCAAGCTGGCGCGCGAAAATGGCTTGACGCGCAAGGCGCTGGCTTCGGCCATCGAGGCTGTGCGCGGCGGCAACAAGGTAGACTCGCAAGAGGCCGAAGGCCAGCGCGAATCGCTGAAAAAATACACGCTGGACCTGACCGAACGGGCTCGCAAGGGCAAGCTGGACCCGGTGATCGGCCGCGACGATGAAATCCGCCGTACCATCCAGATCTTGCAGCGCCGCACCAAGAACAACCCCGTGCTGATCGGCGAACCGGGTGTCGGCAAGACAGCTATTGTCGAAGGCCTGGCGCAGCGCATCGTCAATGGCGAAGTGCCGGAATCCTTGAAAGGCAAGCGCGTACTGTCGCTGGACATGGCAGCCTTGCTGGCCGGCGCCAAGTACCGCGGTGAATTCGAGGAGCGCCTGAAAGCCGTGCTGAAGGAACTGGCCATGGATGAAGGCCAGACCATCGTCTTCATCGATGAAATGCACACCATGGTGGGCGCGGGCAAGTCCGAAGGCGCGATGGACGCCGGCAATATGCTCAAACCCGCGCTGGCGCGTGGCGAACTGCATTGCGTGGGCGCCACCACCCTGGATGAATACCGTAAATACATAGAAAAAGATCCGGCGCTGGAACGGCGTTTCCAGAAAGTACTGGTCGATGAGCCTACCGTCGAGGCGACGATCGCCATCCTGCGCGGTTTGCAAGACAAGTACGCGCTGCATCACAAGGTGGAAATTACGGACGCGGCAATTATCGCGGCCGCTGAATTGTCGCACCGCTACATCACCGACCGCTTTTTGCCCGACAAGGCGATCGACCTGATCGATGAAGCAGCGGCCAAGATCAAGATCGAGATCGATTCCAAGCCGGAAGTAATGGATAAGCTGGAACGCCGCTTGATACAGCTGAAGATCGAAAAAGAAGCCGTCAAGAAGGAAAAAGATGAGGCATCCCTGCGCCGCCTGGGCTTGATCGATGAAGAAATCATCAAGCTGCAGCGCGAGTACAACGACTTCGAGGAAATCCTCAAGGCGGAAAAAGCCGTGGTGCAGGGCAGCACGCACATCAAGGAAGAAATCGAGCAAATCAAGCTGCAGATGGAGCAAGCCACGCGCGAAAGCAACTGGCAGCGGGTGTCCGAGCTGCAGTACGGCAAGCTGCCGCAGCTGGAGGCGCAGCTCAAGCAGGCCGACAGCGGTCTTCCCAAGATCGATGCCGGCCATCCAAAGCTGCTGCGCACGCAAGTAGGCGCCGAGGAAATCGCCGAAGTGGTGTCGCGCGCCACCGGTATTCCCGTGTCGCGCATGATGCAGGGCGAGCGCGACAAGCTCTTGCATATCGAAGAGAAACTGCATGAGCGCGTGGTGGGCCAGGACGAGGCGATCAATGCCGTGGCCGACGCCATCCGCCGTTCGCGCGCGGGCCTGTCCGACCCGAACCGTCCGTATGGTTCCTTCATGTTCCTGGGGCCTACCGGTGTCGGCAAGACCGAGCTGAGCAAGGCACTGGCGACTTTCCTGTTCGATACGGAAGAATCGATGATACGTATCGATATGAGCGAGTTCATGGAGAAACATTCTGTGGCCCGCCTGATCGGCGCGCCGCCCGGCTACGTGGGTTACGACGAAGGCGGTTACCTGACGGAGGCCGTGCGCCGCAAGCCATATAGCGTGATCCTGCTCGACGAAGTGGAAAAAGCCCATGCGGACGTTTTCAACGTGCTGCTGCAAGTGCTGGACGATGGCCGCATGACGGACGGGCAGGGCCGTACGGTGGACTTCAAGAATACCGTCATCATCATGACCTCGAACCTGGGTTCGCATAAAATCCAGGCGATGGAAAGCGATGATCCTGGTGTCGTCAAGCTGGCCGTGATGGCCGAGGTACGCTCGCACTTCCGTCCCGAGTTCATCAACCGTATCGATGAAATCGTGGTGTTCCATGGCCTGGACGAGAAAAATATCGGTGCGATCGCGAAGATCCAGCTGAAAATCCTCGAACAGCGCCTGGCCCGCATGGACATGCAGTTGAGCATCACCGATGCCGCCCTGCAAAAGATTGCCGAAGCCGGCTACGATCCCGTGTATGGGGCGCGGCCGTTGAAACGGGCGATCCAGCAGCAGATCGAAAATCCGCTGTCGAGGCTGATACTGGAAGGCAAGTTTGGGGCGAAAGACGAGATACGCATCGATGCGCAGAACGGTGCGCTGACGTTTGGCTCGGCTGCGGTAGGGTTGGACAAGGCGTAATTCTTATCCCAGCGGCAAATGCTGGGGGTCAGACCCGTCGGGTCTGACCCCAGTTTTATGCTGTATGGTGTTGGCGTAAGCTAACGTCGAGATAATGTAAAGCAAGGGCGCAATCAGGCTAGACCTGATTGCGCCCTTGTTGCTATCATGCGCAATATTTTCTGAATTTACCTGGAGGGTGGGATATGGCAAGCACATGGCAAGTTGGACGGCGCGTAGCATTGGGAATGAGCTCGGCCTTGGCCTTGGCGGCGGCCGTGCTGGCCTTGCCTGCCCACGCCCAGGAAGAAAAAGTTCTCAACATCTATAACTGGTCGGACTATATCGGCGACGATACGATCAAGAATTTTGAGAAGGAAACCGGCATCAAGGTGCGCTATGATGTTTTCGACAATAACGAAATCCTCAATGCGAAACTGGTGGCGGGCAAGTCCGGTTATGACATCGTCGTACCGACGGCCCAGTGGGCGCGCCTGCAAATCGATGCGGGCCTGTTGCGCAAGCTCGACAAGAGCAAGCTGACGAACCTGGGCAACCTCGATCCATCGCTGCAAGCCAAGTTGTCGAAGATCGACCCGAACAATGACTACCTGGTCGACTGGCTGTGGGGCTACACCACGGTGGGCATCAACGTCAACAAGGTCAAGGCGGCGCTGGGCAGCTTGCCCATGCCTGACAACGCCTGGGACCTGATCTTTGACCCCAAATATGCATCGAAGCTGAAATCGTGCGGCGTGTCTTTCCTCGATTCGCCATCCGAAGTATTGCCGGCCGCGCTGCAATACCTGAACAAGCCAGCGTATTCGAAGTCGGCTGCCGACTACCAGGAAGCGGGAAAGGTGCTGCAGGCCATCCGTCCGTACGTGACTTTGTTCAGCTCGTCAGGCTATATCAATGACATGGCCAACGGCGCCGTGTGCGTGGCGCTGGGCTGGTCCGGCGACATCAATATCGCCCGCCAGCGCGCCATCGATGCGAAGAATGGCAATGTGATCCAGGTGCTGGTGCCGAAGACGGCCGCCCTGATGTTCGACACCATGGCCATTCCTGCCGACGCGCCGCATCCGAACAATGCGCATCTGTTCATCAACTACATCTTGCGCCCGCAAGTGCATGCCAGTCTGAGCAACAAGGTGTTCTACGCCAACCCGAATCCAGCCAGCATCAAGTATGTGCGCAAGGATATTGGCGAAAACAAGGCCATCTTCCTGCCGGACGCCGACAAGCAGCGGATGGCCGCGCCGGAAGCGACCACGGCCGATATCCGCCGCCTGATGACGCGGATCTATACGAAGTTTAAAACCGGGGTGTAAAAACAAGGATGGCGCGAGAGACGGTGATGCCGTCGCTGGCGCCATTCGATATTGCTGATGTGTGCGCTACTCGTGATAGCGGTCGACCAGTTTATGACGACTGCCGCGCATTTCCTCGATCAGTTCAAAGGCGATGAAGCCGATGATGGCCGCGAAAATGGCGATAAACAGAAACACTAGCAAGATGGACATGGACATGATGTTTCAGCCGCTGTTGAGCGGCCGCCCGCTGGGTTGCTCAAGGTGTCAGAGCAGCGCTCCAACACGTAGTTGACGCAATTAAACTCTAGCAGATAGTCAGCACTTTACAAGCTCGCCTATGTTGCCAATCTCAACAGTATTTGTCCCAGCGCATTTTTTGCGCATCTGCCTGATTTGAGCACCGTTATTTCACCACTAGGTCATGCGCCATCACTGCCTTCAGGTAGACGCTGAGTGCGTCTCCCGGTTCGCGCTGGGAGAACCTGTCCATGATCGCGCTGGCCTTGCGCATTTCCCTGCTTGAGATTTCTTACTTGACCACCAGGTCATGCGCCATCACGGCTTTCAGATAAACGCTAAGCGCGTCGCCTGGCTCGCGCTGGGAGAACCACCATGCGCTGGCCTTGCGCATTTCCCAGTCTTGCACTTCGCCCGTCAATAGCAGGGCGGCGGCCTGGCCCAGGGTGGGCTGGTGGCCGACGATGAGCACGGTTTCCTTGTTGCCCGGCCAGTTGGCGGCCTTGAGGATATCTTCCGCTTCGGCGCCCGGCGCCAGTTCAGGCACCAGCTTGAACTTGCGCCCTAGCGGCTCGGCCGTCTGCAAGGTGCGCAGGGCCGGGCTGACGAGGATACGGCAATTGTCGGGTAGTTGCGAACCCAGCCAGTCGGCCATGCGGCGCGCCTGCTTTTGCCCCTTGGCCGTCAAGGCGCGTTCCAGGTCGGGCACGCCCGGCTCGGCTTCCGCATGTCGCCACAAGATCAGATCCATGCTGTACTCCTCTGTGTTAAAAGTCGTTCTCTATTCCCCGACCTCCGCGCCCGGCGTGCCCAGTGTTTGCATCAGGTATTGCTGGGCACTGAACAGGGTTTGTTTGGCGCGTGGCTTGCGGCGCACATACTGGCCGCTCGGTTCCAGCTCCCACGCATTCGTATTATCCTTCAAATACGGGTTCAGGCCTTCGGCAATCACGCGCCGCTTCAAGGCGCGGTCCAGCACGGGGAAAGCGACTTCCACGCGGCGGAACAGGTTGCGGCTCATCCAGTCGGCGCTGGCCAGATACACATCGTGCGCCAGGTCGTTGCGGAAGTAATAGATGCGGCTGTGTTCCAGGAAACGCCCGATCACGGAGCGCACCTTGATGTTTTCCGACAAGCCCGGCACGCCCGGCTTCAGGGTGCAGGCGCCGCGCACGATCAGGTCGATCTTCACGCCATCGCCCGAGGCCGCATACAGCGCGCGGATCACCGATTCGTCGACCAGCGCATTGATCTTGACGATGATGCGGCCGCGACGGCCCGAACGGGCGATCTTGGCTTCGTTGCGGATGGCCTTGATGATTTCGCTTTGCAGCCCGAACGGCGCCAGCCACAGCAAGCTCAGGTTATGCGGCTTGGTCAGGCTGGTCAGGTGGATGAAGACTTCGTTCACTTCCACCGCCAGGTCTTGCTTGGCCGTCAGCAAGCCAAAGTCCGTGTACAGCTTGGT
Source organism: Janthinobacterium silvisoli (assembly GCF_014200725.1). Taxonomy (GTDB): domain Bacteria; phylum Pseudomonadota; class Gammaproteobacteria; order Burkholderiales; family Burkholderiaceae_D; genus Janthinobacterium. The sequence continues at coordinate 917,898 of NZ_JACHCL010000002.1, read as the reverse complement.
CGTTGTCGGGTGATAGTTGCCGGTGCCCAGGTGGGCATAAAAGCGTAGCGCGCCTTCTTCGCGGCGGATGACGAGCGCGACCTTGGCGTGGGTTTTCAGGCCGACTACGCCATACACCACTTGCGCGCCAGCCTGCTCCAGCTTGTCGGCCCAGTTAATGTTGGCTTCTTCGTCGAAACGCGCCATCAATTCCACGATGACGGTCACTTCCTTGCCCAGCTTGGCGGCCGTGATCAGCGACTCCATCAAGTCCGAGTTCATGCCGGTGCGGTAGATGGTTTGCTTGATGGCCACCACGGCCGGATCGTAGGCGGCGCTGCGGACGAAATCGATGACCGTCTGGAACGACTGGTAAGGATGGTGCAGCAGGATGTCGTGCTTGTTCAGCGCGGCAAAGATATCGTTGCCGATGGCCTTGTGCGCCAGGCCCGGGAAAAATGGCGGGAAACGCAAGGTGGGCTGTTTTACGTGGTCGATCATTTCCGTCAGGCGCACCAGGTTGACGGGGCCATTCACGCGGTAGAGGCGGCTCTGGTCCAGGCTGAACTGGTCGAGCAGGAATTGCGACAGTTCTGGCGGACAGTTGCGGGCCACTTCCAGGCGCACCGAGGTGCCGAACTGGCGGCCGACCAACTCGCCTTTCAATGCCTGGCGCAAGTTCTTGACTTCATCTTCATCGACCCACAGGTCGCTGTCGCGCGTGACGCGGAACTGCGAATAGGCAATCACTTCGCGGCCGGCAAACAAATCGGAAATATGCGCGTGGATGATGGAAGAGAGCAGGCAGAACGATACGCCGTCGCCGGAAATCTCGTCGGGCAGTTTAATCACGCGTGGCAGCACGCGTGGCGCCTTGACGATGGCGATCGCCGTGCCGCGGCCGAACGCATCCTTGCCGCTCAGCGAGACGATGAAATTGAGACTCTTGTTGACGACCTGTGGGAATGGGTGGGCCGGGTCGAGGCCGATCGGCGTGAGCAGGGGGCGCACTTCGCGGTCGAAATATTCCTTCACCCAGGCGCGCTGCGCATCGTTACGGTCATTATCGCGCAGCAAGTGCACGCCCGCTTCGCGCAGCGCCGGCAAGACATCGTTATTTAATATCTCGTACTGGCGCTCGACCAGCGCATGGCATTCCTTGCCGATGCGTTCCAGGTTGGCGATCAGTGCAGGGTGGCCGGCCAGCGAGCCGCCGATGCTGCCGGCTGCCAGCAGGCTGGCCACGCGCACTTCAAAGAACTCATCCATATTGCTGCTGACGATGCACAGATAACGCAGACGTTCGAGCAGGGGGATGCTGGGGTCTTCCGCCTGCGCCATCACGCGTTTATTAAAAGTCAATTGCGACAACTCGCGGTCCAGCAGGATGCCCGATTTGGTCACTTCCGTGTGCAGGTCAGGTTTCATATTCTTTTGTCTTTGCAGATAGTTAATTCTAGCGATATTTCTACTTGTGTGACGCGCAATAAGTGTAATGATGTAATGTGACGTAACCATGACATTGCTTGTAATAATTGGTGAGAATCCTTGTCATGATGGCCTTCAAAAAGGCCTGTTTCCGGGGCGTAGGCAAATATTTCAAGAAATTTCAGCCATGTCATAAAGCTGTCATATTCGCTTGCTAGACTGCGCAGCATTCAACCGGGGCTTTCCGCCCTAACAACCCTGAGGACTTGATATGCAAATGAAGCAAATGTTCAAATTTATCGTCGTGGGTGCTTCGGCAGCGATGGCATTTTCTTCCGCTTCCGTCATGGCGGCAGATATGACAGGTGCTGGTGCAACCTTCCCGTACCCAATCTATGCCAAATGGGCTGAATCCTACAAAGCCGCTACCGGCAATGGCCTGAACTACCAATCCGTCGGTTCCGGCGCTGGTATCAAGCAAATCAAAGCCAAGACCGTTGAATTCGGCGCGTCCGACATGCCTTTGAAGGCAGAAGAGCTGGATGAGTCGGGTCTGACCCAATTCCCAGCCATCATGGGCGGCGTGGTTACCATTGTCAACCTGGACGGTGTGGCTCCTGGTCAACTGAAAATGACTGGTAAAGTCGTTGGCGACATCTACCTGGGCAAGATCACCAAGTGGAATGCCCCTGAAATCGTTGCCCTGAATAGCGGCATCAAGCTGCCAGACGCAGACATCACCGTGGTACACCGCGCTGACGGTTCGGGCACGTCGTTCCTGTTCACCGACTTCCTGTCGAAAACCGACGCTGAATTCAAATCGAAAATCGGCGCTGGCACGGCTGTGAAATGGGCAGTTGGCGTAGGCGGTAAGGGTAACGAAGGCGTTGCTGCGAACGTACAGCGCATCAAGGGTTCGATCGGTTATGTCGAGTGGGCTTACGCCAAGAAAAACAAGATGACCCACACCCAGCTGCAAAACAAGGAAGGCACCTTCCTGCAGCCTAGCGACGACGCGTTCAAAGCAGCTGCTGCCAGCGCTGAATGGAGCAAAACGCCAGGTTTCGGCGTGGTGCTGACCGACCAGGCTGGCAAAAACAGCTGGCCTATCACCGGCGCATCGTTCATCTTGATGCACAAAGCACAAGCTGATGCCGCCAAAGGCAAAGAAGTCCTGAAATTCTTCGACTGGGCCTTCAAAAACGGTGGCGCTGCTGCTGCTGACCTGGACTACGTTCCACTGCCAGCATCGGTCGTAAAACTGGTGCAAGACTCGTGGAAAGCCAACCTGAAAGATTCCGCAGGTAAAGCAATCTACTAATCCGATACGCTGAGTATTGAATGATCATCCTTGCCCTGCGCCAGCAACACGGCAGCAGGGCAGGGAGTTAGCCAGGACCGCCCGCAAGAGCTTGCAGGCGCTCCCGGCTAAACGAACAAGAGCAGCACCGTAAAAATAAGCAGTAAAAACAAGTAGTAAAAACAAGTAGTAAAACAGTATCACCACACATGGCAGAATATGAGCGCACAATCCACTTCCTCCACGATCCCCATGCCCGGCGGCACCATGACCGACTCCATCAGTCACGCGCAAATGCTTTCCACCATGCGCAAGCAGCGTATCCAGGATTTCCTGTTCCACAAGGTGACGATGTTGTTCGCCTTGTCGGTGCTGCTGGTGCTGGTGGGCATCATCATTTCGCTGATCATGGAATCGGTGCCGACCTTCAAGACCTTTGGCCTGGGTTTTATCTTTTCGGCCGAGTGGGATCCTGTCAATGACCAGTTCGGCGCCCTGATCCCCATCGTCGGTACCCTGATCACCTCCGTGATCGCCCTGTTGATCGCTTTCCCTGTCAGCTTCGGTATCGCCCTGTTCCTGACCGAGATCTGCCCAGCCTGGCTGCGCCGTCCGCTGGGTACGGCCGTCGAGCTGCTGGCCGGTGTGCCCAGCATCATCTACGGTATATGGGGCCTGTTCGTGTTCGCGCCCCTGTTTGCCGATTACGTCCAGCCGGTGTTGAAAAGCACCCTGGGCAAGCTGCCTGTCATCGGCCAGCTGTTCAGCGGCCCGATGATGGGCATCGGCATCCTGACGGCCGGCCTGGTGCTGGCCATCATGATCATCCCTTTCATCGCTTCGGTGATGCGCGACGTATTTGAAATCGTCCCTGCCGTCCTGAAAGAATCGGCTTACGGCCTGGGCTGCACGCGCTGGGAAGTGGTGCGCAAGATCGTTTTGCCTTATACCAAGACCGGCGTGGTCGGCGGCGTTATGCTGGGCCTGGGCCGCGCGCTGGGCGAAACCATGGCCGTCACCTTCGTGATCGGTAACACCAACAAGCTGTCGTGGTCGCTGTTTGCGCCCGGTAACAGCATCACCTCGCTGCTGGCCAATGAATTTGGCGAAGCGCAATCGGCGCTGCACGTGTCGTCGCTGTTCTCGCTGGCGCTGATCCTGTTTGTCATCACCCTCATCGTTTTATCCGCCGCCAAGCTGATGCTGGCTGGCATGTCTCGCAAGGAAGGCACGAAATGAGCCAAGTCTCCGCCATGAACGCACCGGCCAAGCCGGCCATGAATCCTGTCTATCGCAAGCGTTTGCTGATGCACCGCATCGGCATCGCCCTGTCGGTGGCCGCCATGACCCTGGGCCTGGCCGTGCTGGCCTGGATCCTGTTCACCCTGATCGTCAAGGGCTTCGGCGCCGTGTCCGTCGACATGTTCACGCAAACCACGCCAGCCCCAGGCAGCGATGGTGGCGGTCTGATCAACGCGATCGTCGGCAGTACCATGATGGTCGGCCTGGCCACCCTGGTCAGCACCCCGATCGGCGTGCTGGCCGGTGTCTACCTGGCCGAATACGGCGAAGAAAACAAGCTGGCGCAAGTCACGCGCTTCGTCACCGACATCATGCTGTCGGCGCCTTCGATCGTGATCGGCCTGTTTGTCTACGCCCTGTATGTAGCGCACGTTAAGCATTTCTCCGGTTATGCCGGTTCGATCGCCCTGTCCCTGATCGCCGTGCCAGTGGTGGTGCGTACCACGGACAATATGCTGCGCCTGGTACCGAACAGCCTGCTGGAAGCCGCGTTTGCCCTGGGCGCGCCGCGCTGGAAGGTAGCGACCCTGGTGCGCTTGCGCGCCGTCAAGGCCGGTGTGATCACGGGCGTGCTGCTGGCCCTGGCCCGTATCGCTGGCGAAACAGCGCCGCTGCTGTTCACTGCATTGAATAACCAGTTCCAAAGCTTTAACATGAATGCACCGTTGGCCAACTTGCCGTCCGTCATTGCTTCGTTCGCGCTGAGCCCGTACGACAACTGGCGTTCGCTGGCCTGGGGTGGCGCTTTGCTGATCACTTTCAGCGTGCTGGCCCTGAACATCCTGTCGCGTACCATGTTCAGCCAAAAAGTTCCTAACTAATTCAAATAAGCTCAAACCAGCTCATTAAAGCGAAGCGAAACTATGAATACCCAAATCCATACCAGCCCCGACTTGGCGCCTAAGAAAAAAACCATCGAGATCTCGGGCCTGAACTTTTTTTACGGCAAGACCCAGAGCCTGCATAACGTCAATCTCGATATCCACGAGAAAAAAGTCACGGCCTTTATTGGCCCGTCCGGTTGCGGTAAATCAACCCTGCTGCGCACCCTGAACCGCATGTATGACCTGTACCCGGGCCAGCGCGCGGAGGGCTCGATCATGTACCGCGGCCGCAATGTGCTCGACGCCGACCAGGACGTCAACATGCTGCGCGCCAAGGTCGGCATGGTGTTCCAGAAGCCGACGCCGTTCCCGATGTCGGTCTACGACAACATCGCTTTCGGCGTGCGCCTGTATGAAGACCTGTCGAAAGGCGAGATGGACGAGCGCGTGGAATGGGCCTTGAAAAAGGCAGCGCTGTGGGGTGAAGTCAAGGATAAGCTGAACAAGAGTGGCTTGTCGCTGTCGGGCGGCCAGCAACAGCGTCTGTGCATCGCACGCGGCGTGGCCGTGAAACCGGACGTGCTGCTGCTCGATGAGCCAACTTCGGCGCTGGACCCGATCTCGACTTCGAAAGTGGAAGAGCTGATCAGCGAACTGAAACAGGATTACACGATCGCCATCGTGACGCATAACATGCAACAGGCGGCCCGTTGCTCTGATTACACGGCATATATGTATTTGGGCGAACTGGTGGAATTCGGCGAGACGGATCAGATCTTCATGAATCCGGCCCGCAAGGAAACCCAGGATTACATTACCGGCCGTTTCGGCTGATCCGGCCCCGCAATACCACCAGACAACTGAATACGGAGAGACAGCATGATAGGCGAACATTCATCCAAGCAATACGACAACGAACTCGAAGCGATCCGCTCGAAAGTGCTGCTCATGGGCGGCATCGTTGAAACCCAGTTCCTCGATGCGATGACGTGTTTCCGCATCGGCAACGCCGAGCGCGCCGACCGCGTGATGCGCGAAGATGACGTCGTCAACCAGCTCGAAGTGTCGCTCGACGACGCTTGCAGCCATTTGATCGTGCGCCGCCAGCCAGCCGCCAACGATTTGCGCACCATCATGGCCACCATCAAGGTAATTACCGACCTCGAGCGCGTGGGCGACGAGGCGACCAAGATTGCCCGCGTGGCAAAAAACCTGCACAAGCGCGGCAACGCCGTCGTCAACCATTACGAAATGGTGCGTGGTATCGCCACCACGGCCAGCGATATGCTGCACGATGCGCTGGACTGCTTCGCGCGCAATGATGGCCAGCAAGCGCTGCAGCTGATCGCGCAAGACGCCGTGATCGACCATGAATTCAAGACCATCATGCGCAACCTGATCACCTTCATGATGGAAGACCCGCGCACGATTTCAGCCGCGCTCGACACCTTGTGGGTGGCCAAGGCCATCGAACGCATCGGCGACCATGCAAAAAACATCGCCGAATACGTGATTTATGTGGTCGAGGGCAAGGATATCCGCCATACCAAGGTGGCGTCTCCCGCGATTTCCGAGGAGCTCCCTGAGTAAGCTTTATGGCCTCTGATAAAACTACAGTATTGATCGTTGAAGATGAGCCGGCCATTGTTGAACTGGTGACCTATTCATTGCGCGAATCTGGCTGGAATTGCTGTTCTGTACAAAACGTTGCCGATGCCTGGGATTTCATCCAGCATCGCACGCCGCATCTGATCTTGCTGGACTGGATGTTGCCGGATCAGACAGGCTTGCGCTTGCTGTCGCGCATCCGCGCCGACCGCAATTTTGCAGCCATTCCCGTCATCATGCTCACCGCCAAGAGTATGGAAGAAGACAAGCTTGCCGGCCTGAACAGCGGGGCGGACGATTACGTCACCAAGCCATTCTCGCCGCGCGAACTGCTGGCCCGCGCCAAGGCACTGTTGCGCCGCAAGAGCCCGGAACACGCGCAGGCGCCCATGCGCGCTGGCAATGTGGCGCTCGATCCGGTCAGCTGCACGGTGACGATGGATGAACAGAAAATCGATATTGGTCATGCCGAGTATAAACTGTTGAAGTTCTTGCTGGCCCATCCCGAGCGCGTGTTTTCGCGCAGCCAGCTGCTCGACAAGGTGTGGGGCGACCATGTGGTGATCGAGGAACGCACGGTCGATGTCCACGTATTGCGCTTGCGCAAAGCCTTGAAGGAGGCGGAAAGCCTGATCAAGACGGTGCGCAGCGTTGGCTACATGTTGTCTGAAAAATAAAGCCTGAAGTAAAGCCTGTTTATAAAGCCCGTTTCTTATGAATCCGAAATTGCTGTTCTGGGTGCCGGCCGCCTTGCGCATGGTGTTGTCCTTGCTGGGCGTGGCCGTGGTGTGGTACCTGTTTGGCGCCACCTATGCGCTGGGCATCGCCTTCGTGCTGATGGCCATGATGGTGTTTGTGCAGCTGTCGTACCTGTTTCAACTCAGTAACTGGCTCGATAATCCGCACAGCGCCAAGCTGCCTGACGGCTGGGGCGCCTGGACCAGCATTTTCGCGCGCCTGTACCGCATGCGCCGCGACGATGAAAAAAACCAGGCCGAGCTGACTGAGTGGCTGGCGCGTTTCCGCCAGGCCATGCATCTGTTGCCAGACGGCGTGGTCATCATGGATGACGTGCTGTTCCTGGAATGGTGCAACCCGGCCGCCGAAAAGCATCTGGGTCTCACGCATGAACGCGACAAGGGCATGCGCGTCACCAATCTGATCCGCAGCCCCGAGTTCATGGATTACATTATTCTGGGGCGCTACGACCAGCCGCTGACGATCACGTTCCGCAACCGCAAGCTGATCGTGCAAATCATTCCATTCGAAAACCGCCGCCAGATCCTGGTCACGCACGATGTGACGGAAACGGAACGCATCGAAATGATGCGGCGCGACTTTATCGCCAACGCCTCGCATGAATTGCGCACGCCGCTGACGGTAATCGTCGGTTTCCTGGAAATCGCTTCTACCGAGCTGGACCTGGACGCCGCCACGCGCGCCGCCCACATCAAGCTGATGACGGAGCAGGGCCACCGCATGCAGCATCTGATCGAAGACATGCTGACCCTGTCGCGGCTGGAGTCGGTCGATTATCCGCTGCGCCCCGAACCGGTCGATGTGCGCAAGCTGATGGCGCAGGTTTTGCGCGACGCCAAGGCCTTGTCGGCTGGCAAGCACCAGATCAGCATGGAATGCAACGGTCCCGACGTGCTGGGCAGTTACGACGAGCTCTACAGCGCGTTCGGCAACCTGGCCTCGAACGCCGTGCGCTACACGCCGGCCGGCGGCAGCATTACCCTGCGCTGGCAAGATGGCCCGGCCGGTCCGCAATTTATTGCCCAGGATACGGGCATCGGCATCAGCCCGGAGCATATTTCGCGCTTGACCGAACGTTTCTACCGGGTCGACAAGAGCCGTTCGCGTGAAACCCAGGGCACGGGCCTGGGCCTGGCCATCGTCAAGCACGTGCTGCTGCGCCATGGCGGCACCCTGGCGATCCAGTCCGTGGCGGACAAGGGCAGCAGCTTTATCGTCAGCATGCCGAAGTCTGTCATTTCGCCTGTGCATCATGGTGAATTGCTGGTGAAATAAGCCGGAGGGTCCGGTGATGTCTGCTGCGACTGGTGCAATGCTTGCAAAAGTCGTTACAATCGGACCATGACTCTGATCAATACCAATTTCCGCCACGCGGGTGCGCAGCAACTGGCGCAATCGCTGCTGGCGGCGCGCCAGAAAACCATGGCGCTGTTCGATTGCTACGCGGCGGCCGGCTATGAACTGGCCAGCCGCGTACCGCAACTCCCGCATCTGAATCCGCCGTTGTGGCAGCTAGGCAATATCGCCTGGTTTGCCGAGTGGTTCATCTTGCGCGAAGCGCCATCTAGCCATCCGGCCGACGCCCTCTATAATTGCCTGCTGACGCGCGGCGACGACTTGTTCGACGCCAATATCGTGTCCCACCGGGCGCGCTGGAACCTGGACTTGCCCAGCCCGGGCGCCGTGAAAACCTATTGCCATGAAGTGCTGGACCGGGTGCTCGATAAACTCTCGCGCGAGGCCAATGTCGATAGCGCCCTGTATCCCTATCGCTTGGCGCTGGCCCATGAAGACTTGTGCGGCGAAGCCATGCTGGTCGGTTTGCAGCGGCTGGAATTGCCAGCGCCGCACACGCTGGCTGCCAGCCCATCGTTGCCAGTGTCGGCGAACGAGATTGCTTTTCCTGGTGGCAGCATCGAGCTAGGGTCCAGCCATGAAGCGGGCTTTGCCTTCGACAATGAATGCCCACCGTACGCCTGTTATGTGCCGCCATTTACCATCGACGCCGTGCCCGTGTCGAATGCCCAGTTTGCCGAATTCGTGTTCGATGGCGGTTACCAGAACCGCCAGTTCTGGAGCGCGGCAGGCAGCGCCTGGCTGATGCAGCAGGAGCGCTCGTCGCCCCTGTACTGGTTACGGGACGGCATGCAATGGCGCACAGTCAGGTTTGGCCAGCCCGTCACCTTGCCGCTGCAGGAAGCCGTGCGCCATATCAATCTGTATGAAGCGCAAGCGTATTGCGCCTGGGCCGGGCGCCGTCTGGCGACCGAGGCGGAATGGGAGTATGCTGCGCTGTCCGGCCATCCGCGTTTCCAGTGGGGCCAGGTGTGGGAGTGGACGGCGACGCCGTTTGAACCGTATCCTGGTTTTGTTGCCGGCCCCTGGCGCGACTATTCGGCGCCGTATTTCATGCAATACCAGGTCTTGCGCGGCGCGGCCTTTGTCACGCCGCCCCGTCTGGTTTCGCCCCGCATGCGGACCTTTCATGGGCCAGAGCGCGGCGACGTGTTTGCCGGCTTGCGCACCTGCGCCTGGTAAGTAGATAGAGCAAGCGCGCCAGGCACCCACTTCAGGATTTCTTTTGAGTACAGCTTTGAGTACAGATAACGCCCCGCAATTCATTCCCAAACGCATCACGCCAACGCCGGAACAGGTCGCCATCCAGACGGCGCAGAAAAAAATCGTCTTGATCGACGCCAATGCCGGCGCCGCCAAGACGACCACCCTGGCCCTGCGCCTGGCCGAAGCGCTGCACCGGGGCCGCGCGCCCGAACGCATGCTGGCCCTGGTGTTCACGGAAGCAGCGCGCGTGGCCTTGCGCCAGCGCTTGCTGGAAGTCGGTGTGCCGCTGGGCGTGGTCAAGCGGCTGACCATCGATACCTTCGATGCCTTTGCCGCCAAAGTGCTGCTGCAAATGGAAGGCATGCAAGTGGCAGCCATGCGCAGCAATGAAGAGTTGCGCCCTGTTGCCTGGGAAGCTTTGGCCGTAGTGGCGGAAAAATATGCCGACCGTTACCCGCTGGAAATCAATACCACTAATGCCGCCATCGCCGAATTTTTGAAGTTGCAGCTACGTAGCAAGGCGCGGCTCGATTTGCATGGCGCCGACTTTGAAAGCAATTCCATGGAAGACAATCTGGAAATGCTGGGCATGTCGCGCACGCATTATCTGTGGAGCCGTGAATATGAAGGCTTGCGCGGCGCCGATACGGGCGATATCCAGTTCCGTGGCCCGTTCGACGCCACGTATGACCTGGTGCGTTTGCTGACCGACGATGAACCGCTGCGCCAGCAATTGCCGGCATTCCAGATCATCGTGGCCGATGAATTGCACGATTTGAATGAAGCATCGTTTCGCTTGCTGACCATGCTGATACGCCGTGGCAACGCTTTTTTCTGCGGCGCGGGCGACAAGGACCAGGTCATTTATACCTGGTCGGGCGCCGATCACCGTTTCCTGCGCCAGCGTTTCGAGCAGGAATTCCCCACCTTGCAGCGCTTGCCGCTGACGGCATCCTACCGCTACGGCACGCAATTGGCGTTAGCGGTGGGTACGCTGAAAAACAAGGCCAGCGTGTCTGCCTTGAACCGTGCCACTGTAATCGAGGTGCTGCATTACGAACACACCCAGCCGCAAGCCTGCAGTGCGCAGCTGATCGCCGCCCTCGAACACGCCCATGCCGGCACCACGGCGATTTTGCTGCGCGACCGCGACCAGGCTATTCGCGTGGAAACAGCGCTGTTTCAGAGCGGCATCGCGTATGACTTGCTCGACATGCACAGTTATTTGCTGAGCCAGGAAGTGCTGATGCTGCGCGGCATGGTCGCCATCGCCCGCAAGGACTTGCATGCGATCAAGAACGGCCCGCGCCGTGGCGAGATCCTCGAAGCGCTGGTGGCGTTTGCAGAAATCCCGTTTACACGCAGCCAGTTGCAGCAAGCCAAGGCCGACGTTGCCAATTACCCGGACTTGCTGGAAGGTTTTTTGACCAATCAGCTGGCCAAGTCTGTCAACCAGGACAAGGCGGCCTTGACCCTGGCCGCCGTCGACTATCTGCGGACATTGCCTGCCGAGGCGCCGGCGGGCGCCGCCTTGCAGCATATCTTTGGTTTGATGCAGCTGGAACAGACGGCCCGCCGCATCTATGTCGATCCGGCGCAGGCGAGGGTGGTAGCGCGCTCGCTGCACGGTTTTATTGCCGTCTGCACGGAAGCGGAAACGTCGCTGGGCGACTTCGCAAGCTGGTTAGGTGAAATGGAAGAGGCTGTCGCCGTGACCAGCGGCAAGGCCAAGATCGTGATCGCCTGCATCGACCAGATCAAGGGCCTGGAATATAGCCATGTGATCTTGCCCTATCTGGCTATCGATGAATTTCCGCGCAGCAAGACCGACCCGCTGGAAGAGGAAAACCGCTTCTATGTGGCGGCCACGCGCGCCCGGGACAGATTGAGCTTGCTCACGCCGCAAGACCCGGCTCACCAAAGCCGTTATATTGCCGCCCTGCAGCTTAAAGCCAAGACTGTTGCTTCGAAGTCATAAATCATTTGCCGCACGACTACTTTTTGCAATGACATAAACAGCGCATACTCGCTTGGTGAGATGAATCATCCCAACCAACTGAGGAGCTAAGCATGAAAGTATTTTTGACAGGTGCGGCAGGTTTTATCGGCAGTTCCATCGCGGCGGGCCTGGTGCGCGCCGGCCATCAGGTCACGGGCCTGGTGCGCAAACCCGAGCAAGTGGCTGAATTGGCGACCATCGGCGTGCAAGGCGTATTGGGTAACTTGAATGACCGCGAACTGATCATCGAGCAGGCGCGCGCCGCCGACGCCGTCATCAATGCAGCCAGCAGCGACCACCGCGGCGCCGTGGAAGCCATTCTCGAAGCGCTGGCCGGCAGCAACAAGGTGTATTTGCACACCAGCGGCTCGTCCATCGTGGGCGACGCTTCGGGCGGCGAGGGCACGGAACAGATTTATTATGAAGACAAGCTGCCCGCGCCGACCGCCGACAAGGCTGCCCGCGTGGCCATCGACGACTTGATTTTGGCCAGCGGCGCGCAAGGCGTGCGCGCCAGCGTGCTGTGCAATACCCTGATCTATGGCCATGGCGCCTTGCCGCGCGACAGCGTGCAATTGCCGCGTTTGCTCAAGCAGGCGCGCAAGAGCGGCATCGTGCGCCACGTAGGACCGGGCCGTAATATCTGGTCCAACGTGCACATCGACGACGTGGTCAGCCTGTATCTGCTGGCGCTGGAAAAATCGCCAGCCGGCACTTTCTATTTTGTCGAGTCGGGCGAAGCCGCCTTCCGCGACATGACGGCGGCAATGGCCGAGGCGCTGGACCTGGGCCCGGCGCAGGATTGGCCGCTGCCCGAAGCCATCGCCGAATGGGGTTATGAAATGGCCTCGTACGGCCTCGGTTCCAATAGCCGCGTGCGCGGCGAACGCTCGCGCAAGCTGCTGGGCTGGCAGCCAACAGGGCCGTCGGTTCTCGAATGGATCAGCAAGGATATGCTGAGCCCACCTCATTAAGACTGCATCGTCAGCACCATGCGGTAGCGGACCTGGCCCGAGCGCATTTTCCGGTACGCCTCGTTCGCCTGCGCCAAAGGCATGGTTTCGACCAGTGGGCGTATGTCGGCCAGGATGCTGAAGTCGAGCGTCTTGCCCGCTTCATGGGGCGTGCCCGTGATCGTTCCCTGCACCAAACGCTCGCCACCCACCAGCGCGCCGGGCGCAATGGTCAAGGCTTGCTTGCCCGCCCCGACTACGACCAGCCTGCCTTGCGGCGCCAGTCCAGCCAACAGCATCGAGGTAGCAGCGCTGTCGGTGATAGTGGAAAGAATCACTTGCGCGCCGCCCATGGCTTGCAGCACGGCGGTCGCGTCTTCCTGGCTACTGTCGATATGGCGATGCGCGCCCAGTGCGGGTGCATCGACAGCAAGTTCGGCGCGCCGTCCGATAGCCACTACCCGATAGCCCATCTTGCGCGCATATTGCACCGCCAGATGCCCCAGCCCGCCAATGCCGAGAATGGCCACCAGGTCACCGGCTTGCGCGCCTGATTTCTTCAATGCATTAAAGGTAGCAATACCGGCGCATAGCAGGGGCGCCGCGTGTTCCGCATCGAGTTCATCGGGAATCCTCACCAGTCCCGTGCTGCGGGCCAGCATCATTTCCGCATAACCGCCATCGCGGGTACTACCCATGGCTGGCTGGTCCATGCAAAGCTGGAACTGACCCCGGTGGCATTGCTCGCATGCATAGCAATGGCCACCCAGCCGGCCCACGCCCACGCGCTGGCCCACCTTCCAGCAGGCAGGCGTGCCGGCGCCGATGGCGGCGATGCGTCCCACCACTTCATGGCCGGGCACGCGCGGCAATTGTGTGCCCCTTTCATCGCCTTCGATGGCGCCGGCATCCGCGCCGCAAATGCCGCAGGCTTCAACGGCAATCAAGACTTCGCCCGCGCCTGGTGTCGGAGTGACGCGCTGCACCAGTTCCAGAACGCCTGGCTGGCTGACCTGCATGGCCCGGTAAGTGGTTTTCATGATGTGATTTTCCCTGTTTGAAATAAGATATCGACGCCGCGCCGGGTCGCGTCGATGGCGCCAGCGAGGTAGCCGGGGAACTGGGGCGACCATTCGCTGGCGATGCCTGTGATGTTGCCTTTCCACCGGCCTTCATCAGTCTGTGCGGCGGGCGCTTCGGCGTGTTCGCCACGCCCGTGCAGGTCGGCTGGCGTGGCCGTGCTGCTGTCTGCCGCCCAATCCTCGAGGTATTCTGCTACCGGTGATCCGGCCTCCGGTCCGAACAGGCGCACCAGTTGCGCGCGGCAATGCGCCAGCAATAGTTGCTGCTCCACGTTCTGGCGGTTCATGGCAGGCACGCCAAGAAAACCGAACAGGGCAGGCGAGCCATGCTCGCCGCTGGCGTCGTGTATTTCAGCCAGTGGCCCGCCCGCGCTGCGCGCATGGCCCGATAAACCTTGTGATCGCCAGAAGGCGTGTGCATAGACGGCCACATATTTGGCGTGCGGCGCCATCCAGGTTGGCGTGTCTTGCCATGTATCCATCAGGCTTGCGGGCAGTGCCGGGGTGTATGCGATGGCTGCGGCCAGCCGGGGTGGCAGGGCCAGCAAGACATGGCTGGCGCGGTAGCGGACCGGTTTGCCTTGTCCATCGTCAGCCTCGATCTCGCTATGCGCGTCCATGCGCTGCACTCGCCTCACATATTGATTGGTGATGGTGCGTTCTGGCGGTATGTGCGCTTGCAGGGCATCGGTCAGTGCCGTCATGCCGCCGGCCAGGCGCATGGACGGTGGGGCCGAGAAATAGCTGGCCATGCGTTCGGGGGCAGCATGGCGCGAGCGTTCGATCAGCATGTCGCCGCTGGCGTATTGTTCGAAACGCTGCAATTTCACTTCGTCGATCAGTTCACTCAATTGCGTCTGCAATTCGGGCCAGAACCAGGTTGCGCCAAGGTCATGGCCTCCGGGTGTGGACACGATGCGTCCACCGAAGCGCTCGCGCGCTTCCAGCAGCACATAGTCAGTCACGCCGCGCTGTTCCAGCAGATACGCGGCATACAAGCCAGCCAGGCCGCCGCCAACTATGACGATGCGGGGCGTCAGCATGGCGCCCCCAGGCTGCTGAGGTAAGCCAGGTGGCCGGTTTTCAGGTAGATGGTGGCGCCGTGTGTGCTGGCGCTCAGCGTCAGCCTGTCGCCGGGTGGCAGGCGCAGCCAGCTGTGGCGCGGAAAGCACAGTCCATCGGACAGCAGTTCACCTTCTAGCACCAGCAGTTCCGCGTCATCGATGGATAACACTGCTTCCGGCGCCAGGTGTTGCAGGCTGACCTGTTCGTTTTTATTGCTGAATAGCGGACAGATATCGCGATCCCCTTGATCTTGCCAGTGTGTCGAATCGCGGGTATCGATGCGTAGCACAGCCTGTTCGTCGTCCGTCATTTGCCATAGCTTGACGAACAGCACGGCGCCATCGCTACTTGAAGGGTGGTGCGACGAGCCGGGCGGATTGCGCAGATAGCTGCCTGCTGGATACTGCTCGCCATCAGCTGAGAACGTACCGGATAGCACCAGGATTTCCTCGCCGCCAGGATGCTGGTGCACCGGGAAATGGGCGCCGGGCGCATAACGCACGAGACTGGTGGCGCGCGCCCGTTCGCCGCCCAAGCGGTCCAGCATCACCCGATCGACCCCGCCCTGCGGCGAGGCCAGCCAGCGATGCTGGCCGGGAACAACTGTGGCGCGGCGCGTGTAATCTGCGTGGATCAGCAAGATGTTCCCGGTATCCATTACTTGACTGCCAGCGCCGCGTGCGCTTCGAGCACGCGGGCCGAATAGGTCAGGGCGGCGCCCGCGTTGAGCGCGATCGCCACGCTGAGCGCCTCGGTAATTTCTTCCAGGCTAGCGCCATGCTCGACCGCCTTTTTTGTATGCACGGCGATGCAGCCATCGCAGCGCGTGGTGACGGCCACGGCCAGCGCGATCAGTTCGTGGATTTTCGGCTCCAGCTTGCCGCTTTTCATGGCTGCGCCCTCGATAGTCATCAGCCCGCGCATCACGTCAGGTGTCAGCTTGGCTACGTCACCCACGCGTTGCAGCAGGCTGTCGCGGTAAGTATTCCAGTCTTGCATCATGATAAAACTCCTTTAGATTGATTGCTAATGAGATTCAGGCCTGGCGGCCAGCCATGACACCGCCGTCCACTGGCAACACGGTGCCGGTGATCCACGACGCATTTGACGAAGCGAGGAACAGGATGGCGTCGGCGATGTCGCCCGGTTGGCCATTGCGGCCCAGTGGGTGGAAGGCGTTGAACGACGGCAGGGTGTCCTTCACCTGTTCATCGGTCATGAAGGTGTTGTAGACCGGTGTTTCCACCACGCCAGGGGCGACCGTGTTGATGCGGATGTTGGCTGCTGCCAGTTCGATGGCCAGGTTGCGCGTCAAGGCATGCACGCCGGCATTGGCGGCCGAGTAGGCGGCCGAAGGCGTCGCACCGATGGCTTGTAAGGCCCACAGCGAACCGGTTTGCACGATAGCGCCGCCGCCCCGTTGCTGCATGGCCTTCGCGGCCGCTTGCGCCATGAAAAACTTACCCTTGAGGATGGTGTCGAGGAACCAGTCGTACTCAGCCTCGTCGACCTCGAGGAAGGCCTTGGGGCGGAATACACCCGCGTTATTGACAAGGATATCGACGCCGCCAAATGCTTGCGTGGCCAGTGCTACCAGCGCTGCTGCCGTGGCCGGCTGGGCGATGTCGCCCGCGTGGTAGCGCACCTTGGCGCCGCTCGGGTCGATCTCTGCCGCTGCGCGCTGCAACTTGGCTTCGTCGCGCCCGCCGATGATGACCTGGGCGCCTGCCTGCACCAGGCGTGTGGCGACTTCTTTACCGATACCGGAACCGCCGCCGGTGACGATGGCAACCTTGGAAGAAAATGTATGCATGATATTTCCTGATGAGTAATGAAAGGGACGATGCGCGTATCGTGATTCGCTGCATCAATGGCTGTATTTTTCTCCGATTTTCACTTGCTTACAAACCAGATTAGCTGTCAGATATCGAAAGAAAAACTTTATCGGAATAGGGCGGCGACAAACTTGTTTCTTGTGTGCGCTAGCGAACGGTGCTTTTTCAGGATTGGCGGTATGATGTTTCTGCGTGGTCGAGACGCACTGCCGTGAAGTTGGCGGCATGTTCGATCTTCCAGCAGGTCAGCCGGTCGCCTCAAGGATCGGCACCAGATTTTGCCCGCATGGTGCAACCCCAGCCATGTGGGAGCGCAGTGTTTATAAGCTGCTATCCATCAGTTCTCCGGTGTTAAACTTTTCAGTATTAACCCCTTCCAGGCCGGCATATGCCGGCCTTTTTTTTCGCCATTCACCGCGCCACCGCCATTCACCGCCTGCTAGCCGCCATTCGCCGAACAATGGTTTCGCCCGTTTTAAAATCCGCGTATCTTTACGTTCAGTCAATTAACTGATTCACTGAGGTACAAAGGGGATATCGTGAAACCTGAGCAAGCGCATTACCGCCGTACCCAGCTGCTGTGGGGACTGTTGTTGATCGCCATTGGCGCCGTCATCCTGCTGGACCGGCTGGGCATGATCGCCGCGCGTGACTATTATTCGTTTTGGCATTATTGGCCAGCGATCATGGTGGTTTTCGGCATCAACAAGTTATTGGCGCCCGTGTCGGCCAGGCAGATATTGAGCGGTTTGTGGCTGATCTTTTTCGCCGCCTGGTGGTATGTTTCGTACGAAGAATTATGGGGCTTGTCTTTCTATAATAGCTGGGCCGCATTGCTGATTGCCTGGGGCGTCGGGCTGGTGCTGGAACCGGTCTTGAACAAACATTTTATGGCTTACCGGGAGTCCGAACATGAAAAATAAACCACCACTGGATTCCGCTACGCAAATCGTGCTGGGCGTGCTGGTGATCGGGCTGGGGCTGCTGTTCCTGCTCGATAACCTGGGCTTTATCAATGTACGCTACACCTTCCGTTTCTGGCCCACTATCCTGATCATTTTTGGCCTGCTGAAAATCTCGCAGGGCCGTACGCGCTCCGGTTATGTGGTGGGCGGCGTGATGGTGTTGCTGGGCGTGATGTGGACCTTGAAAGCCATGGGCTTTTTCTATGTGAACTGGAGCATGCTGTGGCCGCTGGTCATTATCGGTGTCGGCGTGGCCGTGGTATCGATGTCGCTGCCTGGCGCCAGCCAGCGGCAGCGCCGGCGCCGCTTCATGGCCGAGCCAGATGAGAAGGCACAGAGCGACCCGTTTGGCCAGCCGAGAAACGGCGCCGTCTCGCTGGACAAGACGCCGGCAAGCCATGAAAGCACTGGCGCGGCCGATGAAGACAGCATCATCGAAGTGACCGCCATCCTGGGCGGCTTCGTGCGGCGCGTATCGTCGCAGCGCTTCCGTGGCGGCGACATCAATGTCATCATGGCCGGTTGTGAAATCGACTTGCGCCAGGCCTCGATCGAAGGCGAGGCTGTACTGAACGTGTTCGCCATCTGCGGCGGCATCACGATCAAGGTGCCGCCCGACTGGAGCGTGATCTTGCAGGGCACGCCGATACTCGGTGGCTTTGAAGAAAAGACCATCGTGCCAGCCAACCAGGACAAGCGTTTGTACGTGGTAGGCTACGCCATCATGGGTGGCCTGGAAGTGCGCAACTAGGGCGCCGCGTGGTCGCGGTATTGTCGAAGCGGCGCAGCGCCGCCGTGCTTGTCCTGGTCTGCATCGCGCTGGGCCTGGCCCTGGCCGCCATGCTGACCAGGGTAGCCGGGCTCGCCTGGATGAATGCCGTCCTGCTGCTGGTGCCCACCACCCTGGTGTATGCGATCGGTACGGGTTTTTCCGCGTTTTACCTGTGCCGCGCCTATCCGCTGGCGCAGCGCCGCCCGGCCGCCATTATTGGCGTGATGGGCGTGGCGGCCCTGTTCGCGGGGCTGCTGTGGGCGACCCTGCTGCAGTTTCTGAATAGCCTGATGCTGTTGCCCGACGTGCACTGGTTGGGCGTGCCGCTCAGTTCATCCTTGCTGGCCTTGTTCTTTGGCCTGGGGGCATTGTTGTATTGCCTGGCTGTCGCCGTGCATTATCTGTTGCTGGAATTCGTGCGCGCCAAGGGCGCCGAACAGCGGGGGCTGGAAGCGCAGCTGATGGCGCAAGAGGCGCAATTGCGTTTGCTGCGCACGCAGATCGATCCGCACTTCCTGTTCAACAGCCTCAATTCCATCAGTGCGCTGACGTCCATCGATGCGGCGGGCGCGCGCACGATGACAGTAGAGCTGGCCAGCTTCTTTCGCCAGAGCCTGAGCATGGAGGCGCATACCCATATTGCACTGGAACAAGAGCTGGCGCTGATCCGTCATTTTCTTTCCATCGAGCGTGTGCGCTTCGGTGAACGGCTGCAAGTTTGTGAAGATATCGACCCGCAAGCGCTGCCCTGTTTGCTGCCGCCCATGCTGATCCAGCCGCTGGTGGAAAATGCCGTCAAGCATGGCATCTGCGGCTTGACGGAAGGCGGCTTGATCGCGATCACGGCGCGGCGGGCCGGCAGCCTGCTGCAAATTGCAGTGCGTAATCCTGTTGATGCGGAACAAGGATCGGAGCGGGGCAATGGCGTCGGCCTGGAGAATGTGCGCCAGCGGCTGGCGGGCGCCTATGGCCACGAAGCCAGCGTGCACTGGGCGCGGCAGGATGACTGTTTTATGGTGACGATATCGATGCCGGCGCAGACCGGCCCCAGCGAGGAATAAGGGGGGGACTATACGATGCAAGCGAAGATGCGGGTAGCCATCGTCGACGATGAAATGCTGGCGCGCGGCTTGCTGCGCGAATACCTGGCCCGCCACGACGATATCGAGATCGTGGCCGAATGCGCCAACGGTTTTGAAGCCGTCAAGGCGATTACGGAGCTGGAACCGGAACTGGTGTTTCTGGACATACAGATGCCACGCCTGGATGGCTTTGAAGTGGCTGAACTGGTGGGGGCGAAGACGCGCTTCATTTTTGTGACCGCCTACGATCAGTATGCCCTGAAGGCATTCGAGTGCCATGCGCTCGACTACCTGCTGAAACCGTACAGCGAACAGCGCTTCGAACAGGCGCTGGCCCATGCGCGCACCCATCGCACGCCAGTGGCTAGCGTGGCAGCGGCGGCGCGCCAGGCAGCTGTGCGCGACGCGCCCCTGGACCGCGTGCTGATACGCGACGGTGCGAAAGTCCATGTGATCGCCAGCGCCAGGATAGCTTATATCGAAGCCCAGGACGATTACGTCAGCATCCGCTCGGAAGGCAAGTCTTATCTGAAAAGCCAACGCCTGTCGGAACTGGAAAGCCAGCTCGACCCGGCGAAATTCCTGCGCGTGCACCGCTCCTATTTGCTCAACATCGATGGTATCAGCCGTATCGAAGCGCTTACCAAGGATAGCCATGTGGCGATTTTGCGCGACGAAACGCGGATTCCTGTGAGCAAGGCGGGCTATCAAAAGCTCAAGTTATTGGTGGGTTAGGCAGTGCTTTAAGGCCTCACTTTGAGCATTTTCCATACCTTGACCTTGCATTGAGCGCATAATCATCCTAGTATGATATCATTCGGAGGTGATAAGTGGATGCGCCCAAGAGTTGGCCGGTCACGTTTCACGATGACTTCGATGCAGAGTTCGACGCTTTTTCGCCCGATGTTCAGGATGAGTTACTGGCAAGCGCCGATGCGCTGTCGAAGCTGGGGCCTGCTGCCGGGCGCCCCCTGGTGGGCAGCTTGAAAAACGCCAGACATCCGAACATGAAAGAACTGCGTTTCAAGGCCCATCACGGCGCTGAAGTATGGCGGGCCGCCTTTGCTTTCGATACCACGCGTGAGGCGGTGATTTTAGTCGCAGCGGCCAAGCAGGGTGTGAGTGAAGAAAAGTTTTACAGGGATTTGCTGGCCAGGGCGAATGAACGGTATGACAGGCATGTGAACAAGCTGAACGCCATGGCGAAATAAAGGTAAAAGGAGTTGAAAATGGGCAGAAAGCTGGAGGAAGTCATTGATGGTTTGCCCGTCGAGCGGCAGGCAAGGATCGCCGCGCTTTCTCAGGAAAAAGTAGCAGAGATGATAGCGCACGCCAGTTCCTTGACGGATTTTCGCAAGGCCGTGGGCAAGACCCAGGCAGAAGTGGCCAGGGAGCTCGGCATCCAGCAGCATGCCGTTTCGCAACTCGAAAAGCGTTCCGATACCTATGTCTCGACCTTGCGCCGTTTCCTGCAATCGCTGGGCATGACCCTGGAGTTGTCGGTGGTGGCGCAAAACGGGACGCGTATCGAGCTGCGCAATTTTCTTCGCCCGCCAGAATTGGACGCAGATGGCACGCCGGCCAAGAAAAAAACTGCCGCGGCGGACAAGCCGGCTGCCAAGCAGTAAAGTCCCGCGCGTATAGCTGGCTCAACTACCGTTCGGCCAGCTGCACATCCCACCAGATGGGCAGCAGCTGGCGGATTTCCGGCCGCGCAAAGCGGTCGTCGATCAGGTAGACCACTCCCTTGTCCGATTGCGTGCGGATCACGCGGCCGGCCGCCTGCACCACTTTCTGCATGCCGGGATATAAATACGTGTAGTCGTAGCCGGCGCCGAAAATGTCGCCCATGCGCTGGCGTATCTGTTCATTCACGGGATTGATCTGCGGCAAGCCCAAGGTGGCGATAAAGGCGCCGATCAGGCGCGCGCCAGGCAAGTCGATACCTTCGCCAAATGCGCCGCCCAGCACGGCAAAGCCGATGCCGCGCGTTTCCAGGCCAAAACGTCCTAAAAATTGCGTCCGGGCGCCATCGTCCATGCGGCGTGGTTGCAGCCAGATGGGGACGTCAGGAAAGTGCTGCGCGAACAAGGTGGCCGTCTTTTCCATGTAATCAAAGCTGCTGAAGAACGCCAGGTAATTACCCGGTGTTTCCGCATACTGGCGCGCCATCAGCTCGGCGATGGGTAACAGCGATGCGGCGCGATGCTGGTAGCGCGTGGAAATGGTATCGGCCACGCGCACGGCCAGCTGCTCGGCCTGGAATGGCGATTCCACATCGACCCAGGCCGTGCTCTCCGGCATGCCCAGAGTGTCGCTGTAGTAATTCCAGGGACTCAGGGTGGCGGAAAACAGGGCCGTGCTGCGGCTCGCTTCAAAGCGCGATTTCAGGAACGGCGCTGGCACGATATTGCGGATGCAGACGGTGGAACCGCTGGCCGTTTTGCTGACGTCGAACAAGGAATGGTCGCCAAAGCTTTCGGCCAGCCGGTTCAGCAGCAGCACGTCAAAATAAAAGCGCTGCAACTCTTCATCGAGCGCGGCCGCGTGTTCGGTCATATAGTCGCCAAAAGCCGTGGCCACGTTTTGCAAGGCCGCAAAGAATTTTTCCGGCAGGGCAGGGTGAACCAGATAATCGCTATCCTGTTCCTTCAGCAACGCAGTCCACTGGCGCGATACCCGGTCCAGCGGCTTTTTCAGTGCTTCTGGCGCGATCTTGCGCAGCATTTTCAGTTCGGCCTGCTCCAGTTCGGCCGTGTACATGCCGCGCGTGCGGGCCACCATATTGTGGGCTTCATCGATCAGCACATTGACTTTCCAGTCGTTGGCGACCGTCATGCCGTACAGCATGGCGCTGTGGTCAAAATAATAGTTGTAGTCGCCGATGACGACATCGCTCCAGCGCGCCAGTTCCATGCCCAGGTAGTACGGGCACACGTCCAGCTGCAAGGCGATGGCGCGCACGGCTTCCTTGTCGAGTATCAAGCCGCTGGCCAGTGCCGCCGCACGCGCCAGCGGCAAGCGGTCATAAAAGCCCCGTGCCAGCGGACATGATTCACCGTGGCAAGCTTTATCAGGATGCGCGCAGGCGCTGGCCTTGGCGCTCAATTCCAGCACGCGCAGCGGCAGCAGCGGGGCGCTGTTTTTCACGATGGCGCAGGCGTCGAGCGCCATTTGCCGCCCCGGTACCTTGGCCGCCAAAAAAAACACCTTATCGAGGCCATGCGCGGCCGTAGCCTTGAGCATGGGAAACAGGCTGCCTACCGATTTGCCGATGCCCGTCGGCGCTTGCGCCAGCAGGCAGCAGGAGCGGGTGCTGGCTTTGTACATGGCTTCTGCCAGCTGGCGCTGACCCGGGCGAAATGTGGCATGGGGAAAGCTCATTGCTTTCAATTGTGTATCGCGGGCTTGCCGGTGCGCCAGCTCCTGTTCTGCCCATTCCAGGAACAAGCTGCAATGCTGCTCGAAATAGGTGCGCAGCGCCTCGGCCGTGCATTCCTCGTGCATCACGGTTTCTTTCTGGCTGGCGATATCGAAATACACCAGCGCCACGCGCAGCATGGGCAGTTGTAATTGCTGGCACAGCAAATGGCCATAGATGCGCGCCTGTGCCCAATGCAATTGCCGGTGGTTGGCCGGCATCTTGTCCAGTTCGCCCCGATAGGTCTTGATTTCTTCCAGCTGGCGCCGGGCCGGGTCGTAGCCATCGGCGCGGCCCCGCACATGTAGCGGACCGAAGTCGCCGGCCAGGCTGATTTCGCGCTGGTAATCATCATTGCGCCGGCCCGTGACGGTGGCGTGGCCGGCGATGCCTTCCTGCGAAGTGGGCGAGGGCGTGAAGCGCAGGTCCAGATCACCTATTTTGGCCGTGAATTCGCACAGGGCCCGTACTGCAATGGTGTACTTCATACGCGTACGTCCTGCCATTGCAGATAGCACACGCTGATCGGCATGGCGTGCTGGGCGCAATAGGCGATCCAGCGCTGCTGGTTGTCTTGCAGGCGGTCGCCCGGGCCTTTGACTTCGATCATGCGGTAGCGCCGTTCGGCTGGCCAGAACTGGATCAGGTCGGGCAAGCCGCTGCGGTTGCTTTTGATGTCGAGCAAGATACGTTCAAACGCCTTTTTCAAATGCATGGCGGGGATGCAAGTCAGTGCCAGCTCCAGCAAGCCATCATCGAGGACTTCCCAACTGACGAATGGCGAAACGATGCCTGCCTTGGCAGCGTAGGTGGAGCGTATCGTCGCCTGGTAGGCGCCGCTGTCGAGCTTTGCCAGGCAAGCCTGGAAATCGCCGCTGCGGCGTGGGTAAAAGTCAGCGTTGTGCAAGTCGGCCGGACCCCGGTGAAACGGGTGAAAAAAGGCGCCGGGAATAGCCTTGAAGATGGCCTGCCAGCACAGCAAGCCAAACAGCGAGTTGAGCAGGGTATTTTCCACGTAATACACGGGCGCGTCGTCTTGCGCCAGGTGTTGTTGCACTACCGCTTCCACATAACACGCTTGCTGTGGCGGCGGCAGCAGCAGGTCGATGCGGACCGCTTGCACGGCCGCGACTGCCGGCTGTTTCGGGTGGCCGAGCGTGCGCCGCAAGCGGGGCGCCATGCGTAGCAGCAACTGGCGCTCTGCCTCGCTTTCCGGCGCTTCCAGCGCGATGATCAGCCTGTCATAGGCCGCTTGCGGCTGTGTATCTTTTTCCAGCACGCGGATGGCGCGGGCGCGCGCACCGGGATAGCGGCAATCGGCATAAGCGCGGTAGGCGGCGAGCCAATCCTGGCATTTCTCCAGGTGCTGCCCGATCTGGAATTGCAGCTTTTCACGGCGGCTGGCCAGCCAGGGATTGTGTGCATCGCGCGCCGCCAGCGTTCCCAGTTGCAGCAGCACGTCGGCAGGCTCTACGCCTTCATTGAAGCGCTCGCGGCACTGGTGCAGCATTTCATAAAGCTCGATATCCTGGCGCGTGCCAAAACCGCGCGACTGGCTGGAAAATTCCACTTTTTCGTACTGGTACACGCCCAGGTCGGACAGCACGAATTCCGACCAGTCCTGGTGGTAGTTGCCAAAGTAAATCAGGCGCAGCCGGTCGCACAGGTCTTGATTGTCAATCCGGTACAGCAGATCATCGGATGCCGGATACCAGGCCGAGAAGGCTTGCTCCTGCGAATATTGCTCGCGCAGCGCTTCCAGTTGCTCGGCCTTGCGGGCCGCTTTCAAGGGAGCGGCAAGCTGGAATGCCTGGCTGATTTCGGGTTTCAGCAGCAACTCAAACAGTGCATCAAGCGAAATGGCAGGGTCCAGCTCTACCCATTTTAATTCCAGCAAGGGCAGGGCGGCGGCGCGTGTGTCGCCGATTTCCTCGTAGTTGAGTTTGCTGGCGCGGAACAGACAACCCTTGCGCATCACCAGACGCACAAATAGTGCGCGCGAAGGCAGCGGCAATAATGCGAACCGGCTAATGAAGCGCGTTTCTTCAGGGCTCAGCAAATCGGCATAACGCTCGCTGATCCAGTTCAGCACGCCCTGGAAATTGTCCAGATAGTACAGGGGATTTTCCAGGACTCTCAACATGGTGACGATAGGGTAATTCTAAAATAAGAAGATTTTACTGTGTTTATATACAGTTTAAACCTTCGCCCGCTGCTTGCCCAGCGATTTCATCTTTCTGACCTGCCTGCACACATAAATAAACATTTTAGTTTACTTATATTGTGCTCCCGCGTATATTCTTTCCATACACACATAATCAAGATACCCACCGAGCTCGCATGAAAAATGTCATCCTGATCACTGCCGCCTGTTTGCTGGGGCTGCTTTCCACCATCGGCGCCTCCCTTCCTTACCCGATACTGCCACCGCTGTTCGCGGCCGAAGCAGCCAATAATTTCAATCATTTCCTGGGCTTGCCGTCCAAATTGCTGTTCGGCCTGGCGCTGACCATCAATCCGCTGGGTTTGCTGATCGGTTCAGCCGTGCTGGGCCCGCTGTCGGACCGCTATGGCCGCCGCCCCTTGCTGATGCTCACGGCGCTGGGCGCCGCGCTAGGCCATGCGATTACGGCCTGGGCGCTGGTAATCCAGTCGTATCCGCTGTTTATCGTGGCCCGTTTTATTACCGGGCTGCTGGAAGGTAACAGCTCCGTGGCCCGCGCCATGCTGGCTGACCAGTTGCAGGGTTCCTTGCGTTTGCGCGCCATGTCCTGGCTGAACGGTGCATTTTATCTGGGCTGGCTGCTGGGCCCTATCCTGGCGGGGGCTACCCTGGTGTGGGGCATTACCGTGCCATTCTGGATTGCGGCGATCGCCTTGCTGCTGGTGGTGCCGCTGGTGGCCATCGCCTTGCCGCGTGAAGCGCCATCGCTGCTGACCACCTCGTGGTGGCAGGTGGCGCGCGACCGTCATTCGCTGAACTTGCTGCGCCACGAGCAATTGCGTACCTTGTTTATCGTGCAGCTGGCGCTGACTTGCGGCGTGGCCAGTTTCTACGAATTTTATCCTCTTTGGCTGGTTGAAATGGCTGGCTACAATGCGCAGGCGATTTCCTGGGTGAATGTGG
This sequence comes from Janthinobacterium silvisoli, assembly GCF_014200725.1. Taxonomy (GTDB): domain Bacteria; phylum Pseudomonadota; class Gammaproteobacteria; order Burkholderiales; family Burkholderiaceae_D; genus Janthinobacterium. The sequence goes on along the minus strand of NZ_JACHCL010000002.1, from coordinate 891,835 downwards.
GTCTGTGCGGCACCATGACCATCACTTCGCTGCTGACGGGCGGGCCGAACCGGCTACCACCGTTGTTGCGCGCCAGCTGGTATGCCTGTGGCGTGGCCTTGGCCGTAGGGATCTTGGCGCTGGGCAATATCTGGGTAGGCATCGTGGCCATCGTGCTATTCGGCATACCGAATGCCTTGTATAACACCGTGATCCAGGGCTGGTGCGCCGAGCGCTTCAGCGCACACGGGCAGGGCGCCGTGATGGGTTTGCTGGCCACCACTTTTTGCATTGCCAATATCGTCGTCGCGCTGGCAGGCTCCGCACTGATATTGATCGATACGCGCTTGATCCTCATCGCCGGCGCCTGCAGCGGTGCCTGGGCCGCCTGGCGCCTGAATAACTGGCGCCGCGAACTGGCCAGCAGCGACGCTGTCGCGCCAGAGGTGGTAGCGTGAATACCTTTGAGCAGACCTTGTTCCTGCTGAAGATGCGGGGGCCGCAAACGGCGCAGCAACTGGCGGTCCTGCTCGACATTACGTCGATGGGCGCGCGCCGCCAGCTGGAGGCGGGGCAAGAGAAAGGCTTGCTGCTCTTCGAGGACGTGGCCGACAAGGTGGGCCGTCCGTCGCGGCGCTGGCAATTGAGCGAGGCAGGCCATGCGCGCTTTCCCGACCGCCATGCCGACCTGACCCTGGAATTGATCGCGCAAGTGAAAACGCTGTTTGGTGAGGCAGGCCTTGATAAACTGATCGCCGCGCGCGAGCAGAGCAGTGAAGCGGCTTACCGCAAGCTGATCGACGGCGACAGCACTTTGCTGCAGCGGGTGAACTTGCTGGCCGTGGCCCGCGATGGTGAAGGCTATATGGCCAATGCGGAAGTGCAGGATGACGGCAGCGTGCTACTGGTGGAAAACCATTGCCCCATCTGCGCGGCTGCCACGGCATGCCAGAATTTCTGCCGTTCGGAGCTGGCTATTTTTCAGCGGGTGCTGGGGGATGATTGCACGGTGGAGCGTAGTGAGCACCTGCTTGATGGTGGCAGGCGCTGCGTGTACAAGATAGTGCCAGTCGGGAGCTGATCCGAGGACCAGCTCCTGTTTCCTGGTTTTACTTCTTGGCAGCCTTGGGCTTGGCGGCAGGTTTTGCCTCCGTCGCCTTTTCCGATGCCTGCGCTACCTGCGCCGAGGCCTTGGCGATCTGTTCTTCCACGGTCTTGACGGCCTGCCTGGTGGCCTTGGTCACTTGCTCGTAGCCGAGGAAGGCGTTGTCGATGGCGGCCTTGACGATGGCGACGGCGTTTTCCGAACCGGGCGGCACGTTTTTCGTCACGTCGTAAATCAGCGCGCTCAAATTGCTTTTCGCTTCAGCCACATGGGCTTCGGCGGCCGTGGTGAATTCCGTATGGATTTCCTTGATGATGTCGTCCAGTTGCTGCTTATACGCTTTCGCGCCCGCCACACCCGGTTGCAACTGGGCGGCTGCCGCAGCCACGGCTGCTTTCGGGTCCTTGGCCTGACTGATTTCCTTGCCGGCTGCGATGCTGTCTTCGATACCGGATTTGGCGGTGGCCATGTTCAGCGCCAAGACCTGCTCCACGCCTTGCACGGCCTTGGTGGTCAGGGTGTTGAAGGTCATCAGCTGGAATTCAAACAGGGCCTTGGTGGCCGTTGCGAATTGTTCGGGATTGGTAAACATGTGGTCTCCTCGGTTTGAATAGATACTTGTTATCTTTCATACTTGTTCGACGCCGCTCATTGTCAACTGCTAACTGCCAGCGCTTAAGGTCAAGCCGGTTGCCCCGTGTTGTTATGCCCCCATTATTTAACAGGCGCCGGTTTTTCGCAACGGCTATCTTTGTAGGGGCCGGAGGCCAGTTCCCAGCCAAATCCCAGCGTGGACTGGGCGCACGACAGGGTGCCATCGACCTTGCTGCGCCATTTGTACCAGGGTGCCGGTTCGGCCGAGGCGCCAGCGCAGGCGGCCAGCAGGGCGACGGCGATACAGTATTTCATCATGCTTGTGGCTCCAGAAGAATGCTTGCGCATATTGTAGCGCTACCAGCGTTCAAGAGTCGGCCGGCTGGGGCGCCACGGCGGGCAATTGCATGGTAAAGGTGGTGCCGCCGCCTGCATCGCTGGCAGCGTCGATATGCCCGCCCAGCACACCCGTGACGATGTTGTGCGCCACGTGCAGGCCCAGGCCCGAGCTGCCGGAACCGAGCGTGGTGGTGAAGAAGGGGTCGTAGATATGCGGCAGGTCGTGGGCGCTGATGCCCGTGCCATTGTCGGATACCGAGACGGTGACCGTTTGTCCATCGTCGCTGCCGTGCGCTGCGATGATGATGGCGCCGCCGCTGCGGCCATCGAAGGCATGCCGCAAACAGTTTTCCAGCAGATTGGCCAGCACTTGCCCCAGCGGGCCGGGGTAGCTGTCCATGGCCAGGTCGTCCGGCACGTCTTGTGCCAGGCTCACGCGGGCCTCTTTCAGTTGCGCCGACATCGGCACCATCTGTTCGGCGATGAACTGGCGCAGCTGGAAATGGCGCCGTTGCGAGCGGGTGCGGTCCACGGCGATCTGCTTGAAGCTCGACACCAGGTCGGCCGCGCGCTGCAGGTTGCGCAGCATGATGGCGTCCGCTTCGCCTGCCTGCGCCAGGTAGGTGTCCAGTTCCGATCTGCGCAAGCCATCCTGCAGGCCAGCCTGGATGTTGCGCGTGTTTTCGGCCATGGTGGTGGCCACTACCAGGCTGTTGCCGATCGGCGTATTGAGTTCATGCGCGATGCCGGCCACCAGCGCCCCCAGCGCGGCCAGCTTGTCGCGCCGTACCAGTTCGGCCTGCGTGATGGACAGGTTTTCCAGCGCGGCTGCCAGTTCGCGGTTGGCTTGCTCTGACTGTTCCTTGGCCAGGGTGAGGGCGGCCGTGCGTTCGGCCACCAGGTCTTCCAGGTGGGTGCGGTGGCGCTGCAGTTCGCGTTCATGGCGCATGCGGCTGATCGCGATGCCGGCCATGTCGGTCGCCGCATCGATCAGGCTCAGGTCTTGCGCGTTAGGGCTGCGCACTTCGCGGTAATACATGGCAAACGAGCCCAGCACGACGCCATCCTGGCTGAAGATGGGCCGCGACCAGCAGGCGCGCAGGCCGAATTGCGCGGCCAGTTCGCGGTAGGGCGCCCACAGCGGATCGTGCATGATGTCGCTGACGACCACGGCTTCTCGCCGGAACATGGCGGTACCGCAGGAGCCCACACCGGGGCCGATTTCCGCGCCTTCCAGCAAGGCCATGTACTCGGGCGGCAAACTGGGTCCGGACGCGCTGTGCATATGTCGCCCATCGTCGTCGAGCAGCATGATGGAGCAATACACGCCGCGCGACTGGCCTTCGATCAGCAGCAGTAGCCGGTCCAGCGTGGGGATCAGCGGCGCACCCTTGGCCACCATTTCCAGCAAGGTATTTTGTCCCGCCCGCAAGGCTTCGGCCAGGTTGCGTTCGGTCAAGTCGGCCACGCGCGTATGCACCAGCTGGCGGCCCGGCACGGCCAGGCGCATCAAGCGGATTTCGCACTCGATAGGGTGATTGTCGCGATGGCGGCAGGTGGCGCGGAAGGCTGCGATCCTGCCTTGCAGGGTGGCGTCCAGCTTTTGCTGCAGCAGTTGCATCGACGGCTGGCCGTCGGCCTGTTTTTGCGGAAATAGCGGCACAAGGCCGCCTTGCAGCAGCGCTGCCTGTGGCAAGCCGAACAGTTCTTCCGCCAGATGGTTGGAATCGATCAGCACCTCATTATCGATATCGAACAGCAGCACGGCGTCGGGCGAACCGGCCAGGATCGAGTGGTAATTGACTTCCAGTGTCTGTGGATGCAAGGGGCGCGGTGGGACGGCAGCGGCAGGCGGGGGCGCGGCTGCCTTGGTATTTTCCTTTGCATCTGCCTTGTACAGCGCCAGTTCCATCAGGATTTTTTCTGCCACATCGCGCGCATTGAAGGGCATCTTGATATAGTCGCTGGCGCCGGCGCCTACGCTGCGGCCCTGCTCCTCGGCGCTGGGCGTGGCCGACATCAGCAGCAGCGGCACGCCATGGCGCCCGCCAGCATTGCGCAGCCGCATGCAGGTCGCGCCGATATTCGTGCCAGCCAGCGCCGCGTCGAGCAAAATCAGATCGGTGCCGTGGGCGGCCAGTTGCACGCCTTCATCGATATCGCCGGCCACACCCGTGCCGAGGTTATGCCGGTCCAGCACATACAGCAGTTCGCGCACGTCATTTGTCGCATTGCTGACCAGTAGCACCTTGGCCCGGTCAGCGAGTGAGGACATCAACTGATTCATGGCATTGCACCCCTTATGCCTGTCTGCAGATCCGTGTCGCTGATATTACATCAAGGTAATGGAAAGTATATTATCAATACGATAATTTTCGTTGGTAAAGCCTGCTTGATCAAGCTGCCCTGGCGACGTCCCCGGCGGCTTTGACGTCCTCGCGCGCCTGTTCGATGCGTGGATAATTATCCTCTATCCAGTCGACCAGCACCGCCAGCCGTTCGGCCGCTTCGCGTCCCAGCGGCGTCAGGCTGTATTCGACTTTCGGCGGGATCACCAGGTAAGCCTGGCGCAGCACAAAACCGTCACTGACAAGGGCGTCCAGCGTTTGCGCCAGCATTTTTTCGCTGACGCCACCCACTTCACGGCGCAATTCGCTGAAACGGCGCGTACCGCTCAGCAGCAATACTTGCACCAGCACCGCCCAGCGGCTGGTCAGGTGGCTGAGCACGGCGCGTGACGGGCAGGCGGCTGCCATCAGCTGCGCGCCCTGGTTTTGGCGGGTCAGGGCAGCGCGCAGGCTGGCGCCGGGTGTGTCGATGTCCATGATAGGGTTCCTTGGGGCGTCTGATACGTTTATCTTCATACTTACAAAAAGGTACGTACTTACAATTCGAAAGTAATGACCGTATTATAGATCCACACCACTCACCTTCAAAGGAAAAATCATGATCGTCATTACCGGCGCCACAGGCAATCTGGGCCAGCTCGTCATCGCCAACCTGCTCAAAACCGTACCTGCAGGCAATATCATCGCCGCCGTGCGCAATCCGGCCAAGGCCGTTCATCTGGCAGAGCAAGGTGTGCAAGTGCGCCAGGCTGATTACAACGATGGCGCCAGTCTCGACGCTGCTTTCAAGGGCGCGACGAAAATCCTCCTGATTTCATCGAGCGAAGTGGGCCAGCGCGCTACCCAGCACCAGAACGTGATCGATGCGGCCAAGCGCGCCGGCGTCAGCCTGCTGACCTACACCAGTTTGCTGCGTGCCGACACCACGCCGCTGGGCCTGGCGGCCGAACATGTCACGACTGAAAAAGCCATTCGTGCTTCTGGCCTGCCATCGAGCATCTTGCGCAATGGCTGGTACCTGGAAAACCATGTGGAGCACCTGGCGCCCGTGCTGGAGCATGGCGTGGTCTTGGGCGCGGCCCAGCAAGGACGTTTCTCGTCGGCGGCGCGCGACGATTATGCGGCTGCTGCTGCTGCCGTACTGACCGCGGATACACCGCAAGCCGTGTACGAATTGGCCGGCGATAGTGGTTTCACCCTGAGCGACTACGCCGCCGAAGTGGCGCGCCAGTCGGGCAAGGCCATCGTCTACAAGGATTTGCCGCAGGCGGACTTCAAGGCGGCGCTGGTTGGCGTGGGCGTGCCGGAAGGTTTTGCCGACCTGCTGTCAGATTCCGATGCGGGCGCGGCCAAGGGTGCCCTGGAAGACAATGGCAAGCAATTGAGCGCGTTGATCAAGCGTCCGACGCGCACCCTGGCGGAAGCGGTCAAGGCTGCATTAGCCAAGTGAGGTAAGAAGTGAGGATGGCGCTACGGCGCCATCACATTGCTGGGCCCAAATGAAAAAAGCCGCAAACTCGTGAAAGTTTGCGGCTTTTTTGCGAATTCGGTAATGGTGCCCACGGAGGGACTCGAACCCCCACACCCAAAGGCACATGGACCTGAACCATGCGCGTCTACCAATTCCGCCACGTGGGCATTGATACTGCTATTTTTACTGCGTACTACTCGTATTGCTACTGCTATTACTGCGGACTACAACGATGAACAACCCGTTGCTGGTAGTGGTGCCCACGGAGGGACTCGAACCCCCACACCCGAAGGCACATGGACCTGAACCATGCGCGTCTACCAATTCCGCCACGTGGGCATTGATACTGCTATTTTTACTGCGTACTACTCGTATTGCTACTGCTATTACTGCGGACTACAGCGATGAACAACTCGCCGCTGGTAGTGGTGCCCACGGAGGGACTCGAACCCCCACACCCGAAGGCACATGGACCTGAACCATGCGCGTCTACCAATTCCGCCACGTGGGCATTGTTACTGCTTGCTACTCTTTGCTATCGCTGCGTGTTCTGCAGCGAGGACAAAATCATAAGGGGTGGCGGCCATTCGGTCAATGAGGATTTCGGTGTTTTCTTCAAGAAAGTTCATTTTTATGTGAAAAATGCGGATTTCCTTCTTCTCGGGCAGATAAATGCCTGTTTTTTCAGCGGATATGAAGTTTTCTGCGAGTGCAGTGAATGAGGGGCGGGAGGTGCGGTTCAGTATCCGGGGTATTCATGCGACGCGATGCGGAGTGGAAATGAAAAAAGCCGCAAACTCGTGAAAGTCTGCGGCTTTTTTGCGAATTCGGTAATGGTGCCCACGGAGGGACTCGAACCCCCACACCCAAAGGCACATGGACCTGAACCATGCGCGTCTACCAATTCCGCCACGTGGGCACTGATGCTTCAACTACATATTACTGCAACTCTGCTATTATAGCGACTTGAAGAGTTTTGCGCCAGATGAACTTTCGTTCCATACTGCACATCAACCCTGTACCGCTATCCTGCAACTGCACACCGATGAAGGTTTGTCGCTGCAAGAGACCAAGATTATAGAGCAATATTTGTCGAAGTCAAATGCCTTGCGCGCCTTTTTCACTTTTTTTCATCGACGTCCTGACTGGCCTGTTCCAAACTCTGTTGATGCGCCGCTTGCACCACACAAGAAGGCACTGTCCGTTAGGCAAACCGGGGCGACCTCCGGTACACTAGCGGGTATCGCCGTGTCAATATTGACTATTGACGGTGATGTCATCGGCCTGTGTCTCGTTTGATCACCGTTTGATCACTGTCAATAACAAACTATAGAAATACTTTTGAGCCAAAATACCCACACCATCCCCAGCCGGGAGGACATTCTCGGCATATTCCGCAGCGTCAACGCGCCTCTCGATCCGCAGTCACTCGGGAAAACGCTGCAAGTGCATGCCGATTCCATGGATGTCCTGCTGCGTCGCCTGAAGGCGATGGAGCGCGACGGACAGCTCAAGTCTGACGCCAGCGGGATCTTCGTGCTGGCCGACCAGAGCGCGCTCGTCGCCGGCCGGGTCATGAGCCACCGCGATGGCTTCGGTTTCGTCATTCCCGACGACGCCAGTGCCGACCTGTTCCTGCCTGAAAAGGAAATGCAGAAAGTACTGCATGGCGACAAGGTCATGGCCCGCATCGTCGGCACGGACCGCCGTGGCCGTCCGGAAGGCACGATCGTGGAAGTCACGCACCGCGCGAACACCCACGTGATCGGCCGTTTGATCCAGGAAAACGGTAGCTGGGTGGTGGCGCCGGAAGACCAGCGCATCGGCCAGGATATTTTGGTGACGGGCTCGGTTGGCAAGGCCAAGGCAGGGCAGATCGTCAGCGTCGAACTGACCGAGCAGCCGATGCGCTTCAAGCAGCCGGTTGGCAAGATCGTCGAAGTGCTGGGCGCGCTCGACGACCCCGGCATGGAAATTGAAATCGCCGTGCGCAAATTCGGCGTGCCGCATGTCTTTTCCGCTGCCGCACTGAAACAGGCTGAAAAACTGCCGTTCGAAGTGCGCGACGCCGACCTGAAAGACCGGGTCGATCTGCGCGACGTGCCTCTGGTCACTATCGATGGCGAAGATGCGCGCGACTTCGACGATGCCGTGTATTGCGAGCCGGTCAAAGTTGGCCGCGCCAACTGCTTCCGCCTGATCGTGGCGATTGCCGACGTCAGCCATTATGTGAAGCCGAACGATGCGCTCGATGGCGACGCGCTCGAACGCAGCACCTCCGTCTACTTCCCGCGCCGCGTGATCCCGATGCTGCCGGAAAAACTGTCGAATGGCCTGTGCTCGCTCAATCCAGCCGTTGACCGCTTGACCCTGGTGTGCGACGCCGTCGTCAGCGACAAGGGCGAACTGAAGGCTTACCAGTTCTATCCGGCCGTAATCCATTCGGCTGCGCGCCTGACGTATGACGAAGTGGCCGCCGTGCTGGGCAACACCAAGGGTCCGGAAGCGGCCCGCCGCGCAGACATTCTGCCGCACCTGCAAAACCTGGAACTGGTGTACCGCGCCTTGCTGAAAGCACGCACGGAGCGAGGCGCCATCGATTTCGAGACGACCGAAACCTATATCGTCTGCAATACGGCCGGCAAGATCGAAAAGATCATCCCGCGCACGCGCAACGAAGCGCACAAGATCATTGAAGAGTGCATGCTGGCGGCCAACGTCTGCGCCGCCGATTTGTTGTTGCGTAACAAGCATCCAGGCACTTACCGCATTCACGCCAGCCCGACCAAGGAAAAGCTCACGCAAGTGCGCACCTTCCTGAAACAGGTAGGCCTGAACCTGACGGGTGGCGATACGCCATCGGCCTCGGATTACCAGACCCTGATGCAGCAGATCAAGCTGCGTCCCGACGCGGCCCTGCTGCAAACGATGTTGCTGCGTTCGATGCAGCAAGCCGTCTATAGCCCGGACAATATCGGCCACTTCGGTCTGGCGTACGAGGCGTATGCCCACTTCACCAGTCCGATCCGCCGCTACCCGGACTTGCTGACGCACCGCGCTATCAAGGCCATCTTGCAAGGCAAAAAGTACGAGCCGAAGCTGTCCGAGAAGACCGTGCTGAACACCAATGTGTCGAACGCCACGCGCAAGCAGCAGGCCAAGGACAAGGCTGAGGGCAAGCCGAAGAAGGCCGATCCGACCATCTGGGATGCGCTGGGCGTGCATTGCTCGGCCAACGAACGCCGCGCCGACGAAGCGTCGCGCGATGTCGAAGCCTGGCTGAAGTGCTACTTCATGCAGGACAAGCTGGGCGAGCAGTTCACCGGCACCATCACCGGCGTGACCACCTTCGGCGTGTTCGTGCAGCTCGATACCCTGTTTGTCGAAGGCCTGGTGCATGTCACCGAATTGGGCACCGACTACTTCCAGTACGACGATGCGCGCCATGAATTGCGCGGCGAACGCACGGGCAAGCGCTATCAGCTGACCGACCGTCTGACGGTGCAGGTAGCCCGGGTTGACCTGGAAACGCGCAAGATCGATCTGCGCCTGGTCACCGACGCCGAACTGGCGGGCGAAGAAGCCGCTGCCAAGCCAAACGGCGCCAAGCGCAAGGGCGAGAAAAAATCCATGGTCAAGCCAGGTCCGGCGACGGAACAGCGCCATGAAATCAAGGCCAGCGTCAATGTGAACCATGGCGGTAATGGCGCCAAGCCGCCTGCAAAGGCTGGCAAGACCAAGCCGGTTGCCAAGGCTGCGCCAGCACCAGCGCCAAAGGCAGTCGCGAAAGCTGCTCCGAAGGCTAAAGCCACGGCCGTTGCCAAGGCTGAACCTAAACGCAGCAAAAACGCTACGGCGGCACCACGTGCAGCAAAAACTGTATCAAAAACAAGCAAAAAGAAGTAATCAGCGATAGAAGAAGCGATAAACAATGAAGAATAAAATGATTTTCGGCTTCCACGCCGTCACCTCGCGCCTGCGTCATGAAGCGGCGACCGTGGAAGAAATTTTCGTCGACGCCAGCCGCGTCGATGGCCGCATGAAAGACATGATCGCCGCCGCCAAGGCGGCCAATGTCCGCGTGATGCCGGTCGATTCGGCACGCCTGGACAAGATCGTCGGCACGCGCCGCCACCAGGGCGTGATCGCGTTTGCCTCGCAATTGTCCTTGGCCCGCAACCTCGATGAATTGCTGGACGCCATCGATGGCCCGCCGCTGCTGCTGATCCTGGACGGCATCACCGATCCGCACAACCTGGGCGCCTGCCTGCGCGTGGCCGACGGCGTTGGCGCACATGCAGTGATCGTGCCGAAAGACCGCGCCGTGGGCTTGAACGCCACCGCCGCCAAGGTCGCCAGCGGCGCCGCCGAAACCGTGCCTTACATTACCGTAACGAATCTGGCGCGCACCATGCGCGACCTGAAAGAGCGCGGTATCTGGCTGATCGGCACCTCCGATGATGGCGAAAAAGGCTTGTACGAAGCCGATTTCACGGGCCCGACGGCCCTCGTCATGGGTTCCGAAGGCGAAGGCATGCGCCGTCTGACGCGCGACACCTGCGACATTCTGGTCAACATCCCGATGTTCGGTTCCGTCGAGAGCTTGAACGTGTCGGTTGCTTCCGGTGTCTGTCTGTACGAAGCCCGCCGCCAGCGCATCGCCAAGGAAGGCTGAAACGTTCTGAACGTTTTGTAGCTCATCTTGATCGGCCGCCAGCCTGACGCTGGCGGCCGATTTGCTTTCGCCTCCAGCATTTCCCCGCCGAATACGCTACCATTTGCCTCCCACCTTACAGTTTTTTATTATGTTCCACCACCTGCGCGAAGATATCAACAGCATCATTGAACGTGACCCGGCTGCCCGTAATGGCTGGGAGGTGCTGACCTGTTATGCGGGCCTGCACGCGATCGTCATGCATGGCTGGGCGCATTGGTGCTGGCTGCGTGGCCTGAAGTGGGTAGGGCGCTTTATTTCCTATATCGCCCGCATCATCACGGGTATCGAGATTCATCCGGGCGCGGTGATTGGCCGGCGCGTCTTCATCGACCATGGCTTCGGCGTGGTGATCGGCGAGACGGCCGTGGTTGGCGACGACTGCACCATTTACCAGGGCGTGACCCTGGGCGGCACGTCCCTGCACAGCGGCACCAAGCGCCATCCGACCCTGTCGCGCGGCGTGATCGTCGGCGCCGGCGCGCAGGTACTGGGCAGTTTTACGGTGGGCGAGTACGCCAAGGTGGGTTCGAACGCGGTGCTCCTGAAACCCGTGCCGGCTGGCGCCACGGCCGTCGGCAACCCGGCCCACATCGTGCAAAAGGATATCAACGCCCTGCGTGAAGGCAGCACGGCCCATCTGTTTGCCGCCTATGGCGTCACGCCGAACGGTGATGATCCCCTGTCGAAAGCGCTGCAAGGCTTGATCACGCACGCGGTGGCGCAGGAAGAACGCATCGAAACCATCCTGGCGACCCTGAAGGCGGCGGGCATCTGCTGCCAGGCTGTGCCGGAATGTGATAAATTGGATTCTGAGCAAATGAACAAGCTGGTCGATTAAGGATAAATGCATGAGTACAGAAGTAACGGCTGAAACAAGTAGCGATAACCCCAATCTGCTCGATCCGTTCGAGATCCGCGTACTGGCAGTGCTGGCTGAAAAAGAGGCGCTGACACCAGACAGCTATCCGCTGTCGCTCAATGCGCTGACCAATGGCTGCAACCAGCTGTCGAGCCGCGACCCCGTGATGGCCCTGAGCGAAGAAACCGTGTACGACGTGCTGCAGCGCTTGATGCAGCGTAAATTCGTCAACGGCATTACGCAGGCTGGCGCGCGCGTCGCCAAGTATGAACACCGCATGCGCATCAAGTGGTCGCTGGAACAGGACAAGCTGGCCATCTTGACCATTTTGATGCTGCGCGGCTTGCAGACGGCCGGCGAAATCCGCAGCCGCAGTGGCCGCATCCATGAATTCAAGTCGGTGGCCGAAGTGGAGTCCGGCTTGCAATTTTTGATCGATAAATACCCGCCGCTGGTCGCGAAACTGGCCGTCGCTCCCGGTGCGAAAGAGCCGCGCTACGGCCACTTGCTGGGTGGTGCAGAAGCGCTGGCCCAGATCGAGACAGCGGCCGGCTACGCAGGCGCTGTCAGTGCACCGCAACAAGGCAGCCGGGTGGCCCAGCTGGAACAGGAAGTGCTGCAACTGCGCAGCGACTTCGACGGCCTGGCAGCGCAGTTCGAAGCGTTCAAGAAACAGTTCGAATAAGCAGCATACACCAGGCAATACCGGCTCTCACATCTTCCCGCGATGGGCTGGATTGAGATAATCATAGGCGACGGTCCCTAGCGGCAGCGTCAGGTCGGCCAGGATATGTCGGGCCGAGAGGATTTCCAGTACCGGCAGCACTGCGACAGGCGCCAGCGCGTGGGCATTGAGCTGCAATGCGCCGGGGCCGGTCCAGGCGCCCTTGACGTTCACCTCGGTCAGGCTGTATTGCACCAGTTCGCAGATGCGCGCCGTGCCATCCACGTGGGGGATGATCTTGAGCAGGAATGCGGGTGCTTCCAGCGATTTCTTGGCTGTCGCCAGGTCCAGCGCCCGGTGTTTATAACCCATGGTGCCGGTGGCAACGCGGAAGTCGCTGTAGTCGAGCGTGCCGCTCAAGGTGTCTTTGTGGATGCGCAACTCCGGATCGCCCAGTTTTTTCGGGAAACCCCATAATTCGCGCCCGGCGGCGATCGGCGGGTGGTCGTTCAGATACATGCTGAGCACGAAGCCGCCAGCCACGCCGTCGAGCGTGACGGGGATCACCTGGCCCGACTCGCAATAGTGGCCAAAACCGGTCGAATCGGGCATGTTGATGAATTCAAAATTCACTACCGGCTCGACAAATTCCAGTGGCGCGGGGATCAATGCGCGCAAGGCGTCCGGATCGGTACGGTAGCTGATGATCAGGTATTCGCGATCGACAAAGCGGTAAGGACCAGGCGGAAAAGCAGGGTTGTTGATGGGCATGGCAAAGGCATTGCGGAGGACGTCATCTTCGGTCATGGCAATAAAGCTCCCGGTTGGCGTTGCATGGATGCCGCAATCGAAAGGCTGGAAATGCTGCATTGCGGTATGAGCCAGTATAGCCAGAAACCGGCCTGGGCATGCGTTTTGCCGTGCGCGCCCCCGCTGCCGCAGTGAAGTCGCAAGTGACAGGCGTGATTGCTCAGGCAACTACCGCAGAAGTTTCCAGAGAAAACCCTTCATCGATCCAGCCGGTAATTCCTCCCGGTATGATCTTGACGGGGCGTCCCAGCCTTGCCAGACGGATCGCCGCGCGCGCCGCGCCGTTGCAATGGGGGCCGGCGCAATAGGCCACGAACAGCGTTTCGGCCGGAAACCGGGCCAGCCTGCTCTTGATGATCTTTCCATGCGGCAGATGCAGCGCACCGTTGATATGGCCAGCGGCAAATTGTGCGGGGCCACGCACATCGAGCAAGATGAAATCGTGCTGGCCGGTGGCCAGTGCATGGTGCACGTCCCAGCAATCCGTTTCGAATTGCAGGATGGCTTCAAAGTGGGCCAGCGCGATGGCCTGGGGTGCTGCAGCAATTTCAGTAACGATGGACATCTTCAAACTCCGCTTGGGTTGGTGTAGGCAGATTATCGATGTCGGTGGAAGCTTGTGATAGTGGCGCAAACGTCAATATGCGGTAAGATTGCGCCATGAAGAATCACGCCATGAACAAGCATCTTGTCGTCGCGCTGGCCTATGACCGGCTGTGCACCTTTGAATTCGGTTGCACGGTTGAATTGTTCGCGCTGGATCGTCCTGAGCTGGGTGTGCCCTGGTATGCATTCGCCGTCTGCGCGGCAGAAGCCGGGCCGATCCGTGCCGCCGGCGGCATCTCGGTGCTGGCGCCGTTTGACCTCGATCTGCTCGACCGCGCCGACACCATCATCATTCCCGGCTGGCGCGATGCCGATGAATTGCCGCCGCCTGCCTTGCTGGACAAGATTCGGACCGCCCATCAGCGCGGCGCCCGTCTGTGTTCGATTTGCTCAGGCGTCTTTGTGTTGGCTGCGGCCGGGGTGCTCGATGGCAAGCGAGCGACCACGCACTGGCGATATGCCGAGCGCCTGGCCCTGCGCTATCCGGCGATTGAAGTCGAGGCCGACGCACTGTATGTCGATGTGGGACAGATCATTACCTCTGCCGGTTCAGCCGCCGGCCTGGACATGCTGCTGCATCTGGTGCGCCGCGACTATGGCGCCAGGGTGGGGAACCTGGTGGCGCAGCGCTTAGTCGTTGCGCCGCACCGCGAGGGTGGCCAGGCACAGTTTGTACCGCGCCCCATGTCGCTTGACGAAGGTGGCCGGCTGGCTGGCCTGATGGACTGGCTGCGCGCGCATCCGGCGCTGCCGCACACTGTGCGCTCGATGGCGCAGCATGCGGCCATGAGTCCACGCACCTTGCAGCGCCAGTTCCAGCAAGCCAGCGGGCTGGGGCCGATCGACTGGCTGATACGGGAAAGGGTGGCAATTGCCCGGGAGCTGCTGGAGTCGCCCCACACGCCGCTGGCGCAGGTGGCCGAACTGGCAGGTTTCGGCTCGGAAGAATCGTTGCGCCGGCACTTCCGCCGGCTGGTATCCACCAGCCCAGGCGCCTATCGGCAACGTTTTTGCAGCGGTCCGGAAACGTTACGTGAGGTGCAATAAACCTCGGTGTTGCTAGCGCGGCTTGCAATTCGTACGGCTATTGTCGGCGATGCCGGTAATGAGCCAGCGGCCATCCTGGCGCACCAGGGTCACGATATCGGTGCCGCAGTGATGCAGTTTGTCATTGAGGATAAAGTCATACGGCGCCCAGATCATGGCGATATTGTCGTCTATCTTGACCAGCGGATCGTAAATCGGCTCTTCATATTTGTCCGCGCCGAACGGAATCCGGTCGGAAAATACCGACAGCTTCAATTGCACCAGCTTGCCATCGCGTACCAGGCTGGCGCTGCCATCGGGCGTCAGGACTGACTGCATCATATTCTTGTCATGCAGCTTGAGGCCATCGAGCAGCGTAAGCAAGGGCGCCAGTACGGCGCGTTCTTCTTCGGTCGGCGCGGCATGCGCCGGTCCGCTCAGTGCCTCCAGCGCGGTGACAGCGCCCAGCATGGCAGGCAGCCACTGGCTGCGTTTGCCGGCACTGCGGCCGGTTTTGGTGCGTGGATTCGATAGTACGAGCATGGTTGTCTCCTTTGGCTCAAGAAAGTGTACGGCGACATCATATGCGATTTAATTGGACTATGGAAAGTATTATGTATATTACCATTTTCTATGGTTTATCAGCCATCGGGGCACGGTATTACGGCAGGTTTTGAAGACGTTTTTTCAGGCCGCCAGCACCACCCGCACGCTATCGCGCCCGCCTCGCTTGGACTCGTACAAGGCCGTGTCGCCCAGTTCCAGCAAGGCCGTCAATCCTGCCGGTGGCCGCTCGAACAAGGTGCCACCGATGCTCAGGGTCACCGCCTTCGGTGTGGCAAACGCTTCTTGCGCCATCTGTCCGAATGCCTCGCGCAAGCGATTGGCCAGCATCAAGATACTTTCGCTGCTGGCTACACGCAGCAGTATCACGAACTCGTCGCCTCCCAGCCGTGCTGCCAGCGCGTCTTGCGGCAGGGCGCTGCGGATGATTTCGCTCAGGGCCACCAGCAATTTGTCGCCGGCGCCGTGGCCGTGCAAGTCATTGACCTGCTTGAAGTTGTCGATGTCGATCAGCAGCAGGGCGCCGGGGCTGGCCGGCGAGGCCAGTTCGAGCAGCTCAGGAGCGCGCATGAACAGGGCGCGGCGGTTGTAGAGCGCGGTGAGCGGGTCGCGCGCAGCGATCTGTTCGATGCGTTCTTCGCGGCGGTGACGTTCGGTGCCGGTCATCGACAAGGCGATCAGCATGATTGCAATGGTGCCTTCCACCAGCGAGATCTGGATCACTTCGCCACGGAAGGCGGCCAGGTCGACGAAGGCATCGAGCGCCACGGGCACGCCTGCCTTGACGAGATAGAACAGGCCATGCAGCAGCAGTACATAGCGCAATTGCACCGCGCCCACGCTCAGGGACACGCCATGGGGGCGCAGCAGGAAGCTGGCGCGCAGGGTCAGACCGGCAATCAGCAGCGACTGGATGACGAACATCAGCTTGGACCACCAGGGTTCGTTGGGAACCAGCAGCATCGCCAGCCAGACGACGGCAATCAGATACCAGGCGCGCGACAAGCGAATTTGTGTGAATCTGGCCACGCCAGCCAGGAACAGCCAGTGGGCGGCGATCAGCAAGCCGTTGGCAAACCAGATACCGATCAGCAAAAAACCATGGCTGCGCAACAGCGCCAGAATGGATCCCACCGTGATGACAGCGAAGCCAGCGCTCCAGAACAGCAGCGATTCCTCGCGCACGCTGCGCCATTCCACGGCCAAATAGAGTGCAGCGGCGGCGGCCAGGGCGGTAGTGAGTATGAGGATGGTGGATGGGTCGAGTGCCATGAATAAGAGATGCGTGAGCTTGCTCAAACGGACTGATGAAAAGAGGGCGGCTATTTTAGCGCCTTCAAAGCCAAGTTTAGCCCATCTTTGTTAACCAGAAGTACCTGAAGTATATTGCCCTCAAGAATAAATATGCCACAGCATCGATGCTGCTGGCCACGTGGCGCCACTTTGGGCAAGGCTAAATCGATAAGGTGGTTAAAAAATCAAGCACTGGCTCAGGAAGACGCTACACTGGCAAACATCGGCCTGGTGGTGGCGTGCTCGAAGCTGCACGCCAAGACAACTATTTTCATTATTGATGAGTCCAACAATGCACGCGTTCTTTGAACACTATCTGCCTGCTGAACCTGAGGCGGCGTATCTGGCGCCTGGCATATCGATGCTGGCGGAAATCTGGTTTGATATCACGCAGGATGTGCAGTCCGCAGTGCAGCGGTGGGAGCAAACGGGTTTCATCAGGCTTGATGTTGCCAGCGAAAACCAGCATGAACGGGCAACATTTTGTCGCCATGCAGTCAGCATTGCTGCATCGCTCGTCATCTACCGGCCCCCGCCGTCGCCGCCCGAGCCTGTTTATCTTGCACCTCAATCGATGGCGGCGCGCAGGCAGGCGGAACTTGCTCCCAGGTATGGGGCAGCCACCATCGTCATCGATAGTATTCCTGTCGCACCCTCCACCCACATCGGCCCCAAAGTCTGTCCGGTGGCGCTAGTCAGCCTGGTGCGGACGGCTGAGCTCCCAGGCATGCTGGCCACATGGCAAAACAAGGGATTTGTGGTGCTCGGTAGCAGTGATCTGCTCATCAAGAATAATGAGATGGGATTTTCGGAGGGTTTGCGCCAGGCCGCGGTGGCAGCCGGCGCCTCCCTGGCTTTTTTCCAGATCACGCCGGCCAAGGTACGTGCCGTGCAACGCAAGGCAGACGGGCGCATCGATATGGATGCCGTACGCGCCGATCCGCCAGTGAAAATGTCCCCCGGCGGAAGCAGCGTGGTGCAGCTAGTTTTGCTGGCGCCTGTGTCCCTGCATGCGCGGGAACTTGCCGAAGCCGAGTTTGGCAGCAGTCATGTGCCGATCGGGCTTGAAGAGAGCAGTCCCGTCACCGTTCCCCCAGCGACTCTGAAAACGTCTTCGTGATCGGCTTGGTGAGATAGCGCAGCACGGTCTTGCGGCCGGTGTTGATTTCCACGGTGGCCGTCATGCCGGGCTGGATCAGGATCGGCAGGCCGTTCTTGCCGACCAGGTTGCGTCCGCTGGTCTTGATCTGCACGCGGTAGTACGGCTGTTCATTGCCCTTGTTGTCTTCGCTGAGCGTGTCGGCGCTGATGTAGCTGACGTTGCCACGCAGGCGCCCGTAGATGCCGTAGTCGTAGGCGTCGAGCTTGACTGCCGTGGGCAGGCCGGGCTTGATGAAGGCGATGTCGGCCGGTTTGACCTTGGCTTCGATGATCAGGTCGTCGTCGGTGGGCACGATCTGCAGGATTTCCTCGCCCGGTTTGGCCACGCCGCCCAGGGTGGTCAGGCGCACGTTGCGCACGATGCCGTCGGTAGGCGCGTAAATGTCGGTCGAACCCAGCTGCTCCTTGCGCTGGGTCACCGTTTGCTGCACGCTGGCCAGATCTTCCTGAGCTTTCACCAGGTCGGTCTGGCTGTCTTGCAGATACTTGTTGCGCCGGTTCGTGATTTGCGCCTGGATGTCGACCACCTGGCGCCGCAGCTTGAGCACGTCGGCGCGGCTCACATCGCCCGTTTCCAGCAGCGGCAAGTTCATTTCCAGCTCTTCCTTGATCAGCTTCATGGCGCTTTCCAGCGCATTGACTTCTTGCCGCACGGCGTCCTGGCGTTTGTTGAACAGGGTCAGCTGGTTGGCGCGAAATTCCGGGTACGCCTGCAGCTCGGGCGGGAATTTCGGCGTGCCGCCAAACACTTCCGCCTGCAGGCGCGCCACGGCCGCCTTCAGGCCGGCCGCCTTGGCCGTGCTTTCCAGGTAGCTGGTCTCGGCCCGCGTGCGGTCGAAGCGCGCCAGCAATTCTCCCTTCTTCACCACGCTGCCTTCATGCACGCGCAGTTCGGACAGTACGCCGCCGTCAGCCACCTGGATCACCTGGTTGCGCGAGCTGGCGATCACCTGGCCATTGGCGCGCGTGACCTGGTCCAGCTCCGCCCACGATGACCAGGCGATTACGCCGCCCAGCGCCGCCGTGCAGCTCCAGATCAGCACGCGGCCGCGTTTTGTTTCCTGTTTCGTTACCTGCTTTGCGTCGTTCATGCCACTGCTCCCTGTGCGCTGACTGGTGCCGCCGCCGGTGGTACGGCTTGTGGTTTGCCCGATAGCTTGGCCAGCACAACGTCGCGCGGGCCGTCGAGCAGCACGCGGCCAGCCTGCAGTACCACCAGCCGGTCCAACAGCGGCAGCAGGGCGTTTTTATGGGTGGTGGCGACCATGGTCACGCCCTCGGCCGCCAGCTCGCCCAGCAGTCCCACGATGCGCGATTCCGTTTTGGCATCCATGGCCCCCGTCGGTTCATCGAGCAGCCAGATCTTCGGTTTGGCCAGCAGTAGCCGCGTCACCGCGATTAATTGCCGCTGGCCGCCCGAGACGCCGCGCCCGCCTTCCGTAATCGCCAGCGCCAGTCCGCGTGGCTGGCCCAGTATCAGTTCGATCAGGCCGGTGCGCTTGGCTGCCGCCAGGATGGCTTCCTCGCCGGGGTCGGCCAATCCCAGCAGCAGGTTGTCGCGCAGGGTGCCACTGAACAGCCGTGTCTCTTGCGGCAGGTAGCCGACCATTTCGCGCACCACCGGCGGCGCCAGCAGCGCCATGTCCACGTCGCCCAGGTAAGCCTTGCCTTCGGACGGCAGATACATGCCCGACGCCAGTTTCAGCAAGGTGGTCTTGCCCGAGCCGATGGCGCCCACCAGGCCGACGCGCTCGCCGGGACGGATGGCCAGGTTGTCCACTTCCAGCGCCACTTTTTGCGCGCCGCCGTAGGTAAAACGGATGCGCTCGAAGCGCAGTCCGGTCTCCAGGCTGCGCGGCGTCAGCGCGAACTGGGCGTTGTCGGCCTCGTTGGGCAAGGTGATGACTTGCTCCAGGCCGTCGATCGAGGCACGTGCATGCGCCCATTGCACCATTACGCCGGGCAGCTGCACGATGGGCATCAGGGCGCGGTTGCTGATGATGGTGCACGCCATCAGGGCGCCCATGGTCATCTGGTTTTCCGCCACGAACCAGGCGCCCATGGAAATCAGGGCCACGTTGGTCAGCTGCTGGAAGGCGGCCGTGATGTTTTGCGACAGGGCTGCATAGTCGCGGATATTCTGTTCCGCGTGGCTGGTCTCGGCCACCAGTTCGGCCCAGCGCGCCTGCATCATCCACTCGGCGCTGCTGCCCTTGAGTGTTTCCACGCCATCGACTGCTTCCACCAGCAGGCCAGCCTTGCGGTTGCTGGCGTTCAGATTCTTGCGCGTATGGCTCTGGATGGCGCGCTGGAACATCAGGCCGCAGATCAGGGCCAGCGGCAGGGCGACCAGCGGCACCATCACCAGCCAGCCGCCGATGATGGTGATCATGGCCAGGAAGATCAGCGCGAATGGCACATCCGTCAGCACGAACAGCGAGGTCGAGGTCAGCACGCCGCGCACCATTTCGAAGCCCTTCACCTGCGCCGCCAGGGTGCCTACCGATGGCGGGCGCGCTTCCATGCGGATGCCCAGCATGCGCTGGAAAAACCACTGCGACAGATCGTGGTCGACTTCATTGCACGAGTGGTCGACGATGCGGGCGCGCACCTGCTTGAGGATGAATTCCAGGATGATCGACAGCGCCACGCCCACCACCAGCACCCACAGGGTGCTGAAGCTCTGGTTGGGAATCACGCGGTCGTACACCTGCATGGAAAACAGCGACGTTGCCATGGTCAGCATGGTGACCAGGGCGGTGGCCAGCACGGCGTCGACAAACACGCTTTTCTTTAGCCACAGCGCATCGCGCACCAGGCCCAGCGCACCGGGCTGGGCGCCGCTCTTTTCGCTGCGCCGGGGCAAGCCCACGCAGGCCAGGCCGGACAGCGATTCGAGCTGCAGCGGGCGGCCGTCGACGCTTTCGCCCTGCCAGGCGCCGTCCGAACCGCGCGACTGCAGTAGTCCCCAGCCGGTGCTGGGGCTGTAAATGGCAAACGGCAGTTCGCCCGGCGTGGGATCGTGCAAGGTGCGCGCCGTGCCTTCCAGCCCGGCCGCTAGCCACACGGCGCTCAGCACGGCGCTGGGGCCGGCGTCTTCACTCACTTCGTCCAGCTGGCGCTGCAGGTCGGCCAGGCGGGCGGCAGCCAGATGCTGGCCCGTCAGCCGCGCGGCCCGTTCGATCAATGTCAGCAAGCCATGTTTGATGGAGGTATCCACGCTGTCTCCTGTTGGTGTTTTGATGCTATTTTTTTGATGCTGTTAATTGCCGCGTGCCGCGCTGACCGGCGCCGTGCGCCCGGCCAAGGTGCCCGTCTGGGCGGCCAGGCGCAGGCTGGCGGCAATGGCCTGGGCGCGCGTGTCTTCCAGCGTGAACTGCGCCTGGGTTGCTTCGCGCACCGCATTGAGCACATCGTTCCAGGTCTTGCGGCCGATCACGTACTGGCGCGTATACGATTCAAACACCTGGGTCGAGGTGGTGCTTGCCTCGCCTGCGTTGCCCAGGCGCTGGCGGCTCGCTTCAGCCTCGTTCCAGTCCAGCGTAAAGCGTTCGCGCACATCGCGTTCAGCCGCATCGTGGGCCGCGCGCGCGCCTTCGCGTTTGGCCACGGCGGCGTCCACGCCCGCCTTGGCCGACAGGCCGGCGCCCGGCTGCGCCTGCAATACCAGCATGGCGCGCGGATGGTTGTCGGCATTGATGCCGCCGGTGGTTTTTTCCAGGCGCAGCAAGACCTTGGGCATATAGGCCGAGCGCTGCACGGCGATATCCGAGTCGGCCGCCTGGGCCTCGAAGTCGAGGCGGCGCAGGGTGGGCGAATAGGCGACAGCCTGGCGCAGCACCAGGTCGAGCGTGGCGTCGGGCAAGGGTTCCGCCACGCCGATGCCGGTGCCGGTGACCACGCGCACGGGTTTGCCGACCAGCTGCGACAGTTGCGCCAGCGCGTTTTCCAGTGCCTGGCGCACGTTCGAGGCATCGTTGGCCGCCTGGTACATGCGCGATTCAGCCAGGCGCTGGTCGGTTTGCGAACTGACCGACTGCGTTACGCGGCGCTTGATGATGTCCAGCAGCCGCTGATGTTCGGCCAGCCCTTCATCGGCCGAACGCATGCGGGCTGTCTGGCGCAGCGCTTCGGTATAGGCGGCGATCACGCGCAGCGACAGGTTCAGGCGTTCTTCCTCGATGGCCGAGCCGGCTGCATCGAGCCGGCTGCCTGCCGCCTCGATACCGGCGTTGATGCGTCCGCCGCTCCATAGCGGCTGGTCCACCCGCATTACGCCGCCTGCTTCCTGCGAGCCGGTAGGCACTTCCGCCGATACGCTGGGGTAGCGCTGCCAGCGTGCGCCTTCCAGGTCGGCCTGCGCTGCCGCCTGCGCCGAGCGTTTGCCCTGGACGGTGGGGTGGGTTTGCAGCGCCTGCTGCAAGACCTGGTCGAAGGTCCAGGCGGTGGCGCTCTGGGCACTGGCGGCGGATGCTGCAGAAACCATTATCACGGCCGCCAGTACGGCTGTGATCGATGGCAGGAACCCGGACCAGCTGGTACGGGAGTGATGCAACGCTGGCAGACTGCGTAATGTCATTCGTGATTTTCTAGCCTTGCGGCCTGAAGGTCATTCATGGTCGGCAACCGTTGCCGCAGGGGCAGCACCTCATCGCGCTGCTCCTGCGGTGTTTGTTGCTGGCTTACCTCCTGTTTCCGGCCGCGAGGTCAGACATGGAAGTTGGCTGCCGTCAGCTGCGTGATATTCACGCCGCTCAGCACCACCAGTGCCGTGTCGATGGCATGGGCGTTGCTGAGGTCACTGGAGTGGTAGACGGTAACCGCGCCATTGTTTTGCGCATCGGCGATGACGATGTAGCCCTGGCCCGACAAGATGCTGCTGTCTGCGGCGATGGCGCCGGCAGCGTCATGGATGGACACGGCCGTGTTGTCGAAAATGAACAGGTTGTCGGCGCCAAAGTCGGTATGCAGGTTCACGCCGACCGCCACCGCAGGCGCCAGGTTGGCGATGCCCGACAGATCGATGACGTCGCCGCCAGCCGTCGGTGCGCCGATATGGAAGCCATCGAGCACCTGAGGACTGTTCTGCGCTTGCTGGCTCAAGGCCAGCAAATGGGCCGCATCGGTCTGGTCTGCGATTGTCTGGGCGTGGGCCGCCGCTGCCGCATCGGCATCTGCCACGGCCGTCAGCGCAGGCGCATCCGTCAGGTCGGCATGCGCCTGTGCCTGGGCTGCCGCCGCTGCTGCCGCATCGGCAGCCAGGCTCAATGCATGGGCATCGGTCAGGTCTGCCGTATGGGCGGCGGCTGCTGCTTGCGCGGCTGCCGCATCGGCTGCCAGGCCCAGGGCATGGGCGTCGGTCTGGTCGGCAATCGTCTGGGCGTGGGCGGCGGCGGCTGCATCGGCATCCGAAACCTGTGCCAGCGCTACTGCGTCGGTTTGATCGGCGATCGCCTGGGCATGCGCTGCCGCCACATCGGCCGCTGCCGCTGCTGCGTTGGCCTGGGCGGCTGCCGCATCGTCGGCATGGGCCGCGGCGGCATTCGCATGTGCCTGGGCGGCGAACGCTGCCGCTTGTGCGGCTGCCGCATCATCGGCCTGCGCCGCATGGGTTGCAGCGGCCGACGCGGCGGCGGCGGCGGCCGCTGTCACTGCCGCATTGTCGGCTGCCACGGCGGCGTTGTAGGCTGCCTGCGCGGTGACGACGTTGGCGGCTGCCTGCGCGGCTGCCGCATCGTCTGCCTGGGCATGCTGCGCGGCTGCCAGCGAGGTTGCCGCCTGGGCGGAAGCTGCGGCGGCAGCTGCATCGTCGTTGTGCGCTGACTGTGCCGCTGCTTGCGCAGCGGTGGCGGCGGCGGCCGTGGTGGCGACGGCCGCATCGGCGGCCAGCGCTGCCTGGTAGGCCGCTGCGGCATGGGCCGCGCTGGCGACGGCGGTAGCGGCAGCATTATCGTCTTGTTGCGCGCTGATGGCCGCAGCCTGGGCGACGGCGGCAGCGGCTGCCGAAGCGGCAGCGACAGCATCGGCATGCTGGGCTGCCGTGGCGGCGTCCTGTGCTACCTGCGCAGCTGCCGCCAGGGTAGCGGCACTGGCGTCGTCGGCCATGGCAGCCAGGTAGGCGGCATGGGCGTTGGCGGCGTTGGTGGCCGCCACGGTGGCGGCTGCATCGTCGGCCTGGGCGGCCTGGGTCGCGGCCAGCGACAGGGCTGCCTTGGTGGCGGCCGCTGCGGCGGCGGTATCGTCAGCATGCGCCTGCTGTGCGGCTTGCTGCGCTGCGGCAGCTGCGGCAGCTGCGGTTGCTGCAGCAGCGCTGTTGTTTTGCGCGGTTAGCAGGGCAGCCTGGGCGGCGGCGGCCGTGGCGGCAGCTGCAGCGGCGTGGGCGTCGTCAGCCTGAGCCGCTTGTGCCGCTGCCTGCGATGCGGCTGCCGTGGCGGCAGCCTGGGCGGCGGCTGCATCGTCCGCCTGGGCTTGCGCTGCGGCAGCATGGGCGGCAGTGGCATTGGCATGCGCCTGTGCGGCTGCCGCGTCGTCCGCCTTGGCGGCGTTCCAGGCAGCGAGCGCCTGTGCGGCGGCGGCGTCGGCTTGTGCGGCGTTATTGGTGAGCAACTGAATGTTGGCGACGACATCGAGCGAGTGTTGCGCGGTGGCGGCAGTGGTGCCAACGTTCAGGCCGATAGCCAGGTTAGCCTGGGCCGCTTGCAATGCCGCATGGGCCGCCAATGCCGTAGCGTCAGCTGCTTGCGCGGCATTGGCCAGGTTCTGTGCGTTCAGTGCTGCTGCTACCGCTGCTGCTGCGGCTGCATCATCATTGGCAGCGCTCGTTGCGGCTGCTTGCGCCGCGGTGGCGATGTTCTGCAAGTTGGTTAATACGTTGCCGATCTGCAGAGCGTTGAGGAAATTATGGGCTGCAGTCAGGACGTTATTGGCATTGAGCGCTGCGTCATCCGCGTTCACCGCAGCCTGGTAGGCGGCCAGCGCGTTTGCCGCGTTGGTGGCGGCCGTGGCGGCGGCGGCATCGGCGGCATGTGCGGCCGCTGCAGCGTTTTGCGCTGCCGTCAGATTGGCCGCCGCGGTGACTACTGCCGCATCGTCTGCCACCGCGTGGTTGTACGCGCTCAATGCTGTCGCCGCTGCGGTAGCGGCGGTGGCGGCGGCGTTCACCAGCCCTTGTGCCGTTTGCGCGGCAGCCTGCGATGCTGCCGCTACCGTTGCGGCGGCGGCAGCTGCGGCATCGTCGGCCTGGGCATGCTGGGTCGCCGCCAGAGAAATGGCGGCGGTGGCTTGCGCTGCTGCTGCCGCATTGTCGGCAGCGATAGCCGCCGCGGCGGCCGCTTGCGCATTGGCGGCGGCGATGGCCGTGCTGGCGGCGGTGGCATCGTCTGCCAATGCCGCGTTATAGGCGTTCAATGCATTTTGTGCGATCGCCGCGAGACTGGCCGCCGTCGCATCGGCTGCCTGCGCCGCTTGCGTAGCCGCCAGCGAGGTGGCGGCAGTGACCGCCGCAGCCGCAGCCGCGGCATCGTCGGCCAGTGCCGAATTGTAGGCGTTGAGCGCATTCTGGGCCGTGAGCGCCGTGGCCGCTGCACTGGCGTCGGCGGCCAGTGCCGCATTGTATGCGGCCAGCGCATTGGCAGCCGTGGCGGCGGTCGATGCCGCTGCTGCATCGGCTGCTTGCGCAGCCTGGTAGGCGGCCAGCGAGGTGGCGGCGACATTCTGTGCCGTTGCCGCTGCTGCGTCGGCCGCTTGCGCAGCCGCGTAGGCCGCTTGCGAGGTGGTAGCCAGGGTAGCCGCCGCCGTGGCCGCATTGTCCGCCGCGATAGCGTTGTTCAGCGCCGTCAGCGATGCCGCTGCCGTAGCGGCGGTCGATGCCGCTACCGCATCGTCGTTTTGCGCCGATACTGCTGCCGCGTGCGACAGCGAAGCGGTGGTAGCCGCCGTGGTGGCTGCCAGTGCCGCCACCAGATCGAGTGGATGGGCGGCGGAATAGGCGGCCAGGGAGGCGGCATTGGCGGCATCGTTGTTGGCGGTCGCCGTCAGTGCGGTGGCGTCGGTCAGGGCAGCCTTGGTGGCGGCCACGGTGGCTGCTGTCACGTCCAGCGTATGCTGCGTGGCCAGTGCGACGGCGTCCGTCAGGCCGGCCAGCGTGGCTGCTGCGGCGGAGGCAGCGGCATTGGCGGTGGCCGTCACTCCCAGCGCAACGGCGTCCGTCAGGTCGGCAGTTGCCTGCGCTGCCGTGGCTGCGGCGGCATTGGTGGTGGCAACCACGCCAAGGGCCACTGCGTCGGTCAGGTTGGCGGTGGCTGCTGCTGTATTGGCAGCCAGCGTGGCTGCTGCAGAGGCCGTGCCCAGGGCGACGGCGTCGGTCAGGTTGGCGGTGGCGGCCGCCGCGTTGGCCGCGGTGGTGGCGGCAGCCGATACGAGGCCTAGTGCGGCGGCGTCGGTCAGGTTGGCAGTCGCCTGCAAGGTCGCTGCTGTGGCTGCATCGGCCGTCGAGACCAGGCCCAGCGCCGTGGCGTCAGTCAGGTTGGCAGTGGCGGTTGCCGCGTTGGCGGCCGCCGTAGCGGCGGCCGATACCGTGCCCAGCGCCGTGGCGTCGGTCAGGTTGGCGATATTGGCGGCGGCCGTCGCGGCAGCTTGCGCGGCGGTGGCGATGGCGCTGAGGGCGCCGGCGTCCGTCAGGTTGGCCGTTGCCTGCAAGGCCGCTGCGGTAGCGGCATTGGCCGTCGACACCAGGCCCAGCGCAGTGGCGTCGGTCAGACTGGCGATACTGGCTGCCGTGGCAGCGGCCAGTGCATCGGCATTCGAGATGGCTGTCAGGGCGGCGACATCGACCCCGTTGGCGGCGGTGGCAGCAGCAGCGGCAGTGGCAACTGCCGTGTTATAGGCCACGCCCAGCGCCGTTGCATCCGTCAGGTTGGCGGTTGCGGTCACGCTGGCCAGCACAGTATTGGCTGTGCTAACGGCGGCATCGAGCACATTGGCGTCAGTCTGGTCGGCCGTTGCCTGCGCTGCTGCCGCTGCTGCGGCGGCAGCGGAGGAAACAATGCCAAGGGCGTTCGCATCGGTCAGCGCTGCCGTAGCGGCGGCGGCGGTGGCGGCGGTGGTCGCTGTCGCGAGATCCGCAGTGGCGCTGAGCAGTATCGCCGGGCCATTGAGCAGCCAGTTGGCGGCCGCATTGGTGGCTTGTGTTGCTGTCGCTGCCAGGGCTGTGGCATCTGTCAGGTTGGCGGTGGCCTGTAAAGTGGCTGCCAGATTGGCTGCGCTCAGGGCATTGGCGACCAGCGTTGCCGTATTGCCCGACAAGGCCTGGTCGGCAGCGTTGGCCGCCGTTTGCGCCGTGTTGACCGCCAATTGCAGCAGGCTGGTATCGGGCGAAGCGCCCAGGCCCGCAAGGATGGAGGTATTGATGGCCAATGAGGCGGCGGCGTTATCGTTGTTGGAGGTGGTTATCGCCGCGTTCAGATCGAGCAGGGTGAGCTGGTTATGTGCCGCTTGTGCGTTGGCTGCTGCCTGGGTATAGGCTGCCCCAAGAGCCGTGGCGTCCGTCATGTCGGCCACGCTTTGTGCATTGGCCGCATTGGTATCGGCGGTGGCAGCCGCTGCTGCCAGGGCCGAGGCATCGGTCTGGTTGGCAGTGGTTTGCGCCGCTGCTGCCGCAGCGGCGTCGGCATTGGCCTGCGCCGTCAGGGCCGTGGCGTCGGTGAGGTTAGCCTGCGCCGTCGCGGCAGCCGAGTTGGCGGCCGCTGTGTTGTACGCTGCCTGCAGTGAGGGGACGTCGGTTAGTGCGGCCAGCGCGGCGGCAGTTGCCGCGTTGGCGGCGGCGGTGGCTGCTGCCGCATCGAGCGCGTTGGCGTCGGTGGCGTCGGCCAGCGTCGCGGCAGCTTGCGCGGCGGCGGCATCGGCATCGGAAATAGCGGCCAGCGTAGTGGCGTCTGTCAGGTCAGCCTTGGCGGCTGCGGCCGCGGCCAATTGCTGGGCAGCAGTGTCCGCCTGGCCCAGGGCGACGGCGTCGGTGGCTGCCGCTACCGTGGCGGCATTGGCGGCTGCGGTGGCGGCCGCATCGGCAGCCTGCTGCAACGCCACCGCGTCGGTGGCGTTGGCGTTCATGGCATCCCATGCGGCCACGCCAGCGGCTGCATCGGCTGCTGCGGCCAGCGCCACGGCGTCGGTTTGCGCGGCCACGGCGCTGGCTGCATTGGCTGCATTCTGTGCGGCAGTTGCCGCCAGGCCCAATGCAGTGGCATCGGTGGCGTCGGCCAGGGTGACGGCATTGGCTGCCGTAATGACCGCTGCTGCAGCGATACCGTCGAGCACATTGGCATCGGTGGCGTCGGCGGTCGCTTGTGCGGCGGCGGCGGCGGCCGCATCTGCATTCGCCGTGGCCGTCAGCGCTGCCGCATCGGTCAGGTTGGCCTGTGCCGTGGCGGCCGCGGAGGCCTGGACGGCAGCGGTCAGTGCGACACCAAGGGCATCGGCGTCGGTAGCGGCAGCCAGGGCTGCTGCAGCTGCTGCGTTGGCGGCATCGGCGTCGGAGATGACCGCCAGTGCGGCGGCGTCAGTGAGATTGGCTTGCGTCTGTGCGGCGGCTGCTGCGGCATCGGCTGCTGCGGCGGCGGCGTCGAGTGCATTGGCATCCGTCAGATTGGCCTTGGCATTGGCTGCGTCGGCGGCAGCATGCGCTTGCGCCGCCGCCTGGGCGGCGGCGGCTGCCGCGGCATCGTCGTTTTGCGCCGAAGTGGTGGCGGCCAGCGAGGCCGCTGCCGTGACAGCGGCTTGGGCCGCCGCATTGTCTGCATTGGTCGCGTCGACTGCTGCTGCCTGTGCTGCCTGTGCTGCTGCGGCGGCAGAAGCGGCCAGGGCATCGTCGTTTGCGGCTGAATTGGCTGCTGCCAGTGCAGCGGCGGCGGCGGCTTGTGCCTGCGCCGCCAGTTGATCATCGGTGACTGCCGCATTGGCAGCTGCCTGCGCTGCTGCGGCCAAGGCTGCCGCCGTAGCGGCAGCAGCGTCGTCTGCCAGTGCGCTGTTGGCCGCAGCGAGGGCGGCGGCAGCAGCCAGCACGGCTGCATCGCTGATGGAGGTGACTACCGATGTGTGTGTGGGATCAGTACCGCCTGTGCCACCCGTACCGCCTGTGCCACCCGTACCACCAGTGCCACCAGTGCCACCAGTGCCGCTGCCGTCGCCCTGGCCTCCTGTCGAACCACCAGTGCCGCCCGTACCGCCCGTACCCCCACCAGTGCCACCCGTACCGCCAGTACCACCAGTACCACCACCCGTGCCACCCGTACCGCCAGTACCTCCACCCGTGCCGCCCGTACCGCCACCGGTACCGCCCGTGCCGCCCGTACCGCCACCGGTACCGCCCGTGCCGCCCGTACCTCCACCGGTGCCACCCGTGCCACCTGCGCCTGCGCCGGTGGCGGCTGTCGTGCCGCCACCACCGGCGGCAGCCGCCACCAGGCCCAGGCCGCCCAACAGACCCAGTCCACCCAGTCCGGTCAGACCACCGGCGGCGCCCGCACCCGCACCCGCACCTGCACCGGCGCCAGCACCGGCTACGTCAACGACGTGACCGCTTGGTATTGCTGCGCCGCTTGCGTCTACACCCGCACCTACACTTGCACCTGTAGCCGTGTTGTTGCCGCTTTGTGGCGTGCCGAGGTCGGCTGTGCCACTGGCCTGGCCTGCTGCCGCGCTACCATCGCCGCCAGCCAGAGCTCCTGCGGCAACCGCTGCTGCCGTTGCGGCGGCAATGCCGGCGCCGTCGCTACCTGCGGCACCGCCGTTACCGGTGACTTCAACTACGTTTTCGGGAGGCATCGCCTGGTCGGCATTGAAGCCTTGCACCAGTTCTTCTTCATCCCCGCGTTTTGTCTTGTCTGTTTTCTGCGCCGCACGTGCGGTTTTGCCGCCAGACAACACTGTGGCGTCGGCATTGGCTGGATTGACTGGGCTTGCTGCTGGAGTAGGAGTGGTGGCCATTTGAAAATCTCCGGAAGAGGGTATGTATGGTTAGATTTTTAATCTAATTAAAAATTACTGAATATGAATTCATTTCCTGGTATTTCCGCGGCGTGGCTTGGGCCGTTGTCTGGTGCTGCAAGCTTGCTGATGTGTGTAGTGGCAAGTAAAACATATTTGTCAAAAAAACGCTGAGTGAAAAGAACAGCTATCTGAAATATTAAAAATGTCATTTAAATATTCATTTTCCAAGCCGGATCACTGTGCTCTCTCAAGCATTTTTTTGAACTGCTCTTGTCTCGGCGCTGCGCGTGTTTTGCAAGTCAAATATCTGCATTGCCACTCTGATGATAGTTTCGAATTTGAAACTTTCAATTTCATTTTGATCACGTATGACGACTATATTCTGTCAAGCTTTTCTAAAGGGAATAATCACGAATTGTCACGAAAATGCGGTTTTTATTGCGGGCTCGGGCTGGACTGCGATGTTTTCAAGGATTTCTTTTGAAAAGTAACTGGCTATCAAATTTGTAGTTGTTGCTTTTTAGGCTGGTTATTGTCAAATATGATTGATAGGTAGATGCGATAGAAATAATTATTTGTAATTTTATTATCTGCTTGTGAATATCAAATGAATAGTCTGATTATGGTTGTGGGTTTGGAAGGGCATTACTATCGATTGCGTAGTAATTGAAAACCTGGCTTATATATGTTTCTTTCATAAAAAAACGCCCCGGCAAGCGGGGCGTTTCTGGTTTCTGTTTAGCGTCAGGCGGCAGGTACGCCGTCGCTATCAGCTTGATCTTGCGGTTAAGCTTGCTCTCGCCAGCCACGCAGGCGGATGCCTGCGTAGACCATGGTGGCGCTTCCATCCTTGCCTTCGGCAACGCTACTTTGTACGGCTTCACGAACCAGGCGGTGATGCAGGCACCGTTGCCCTAGGCGCGGATGCATCCATGCGCGGCAAGCTCCAGGGCAATCTCAGGACGCGGCGTAAAAGCGGTAGCGCGCGGTATAGGGCACCCGCGCTTCCTTGCCGAGGCTGGCTGCCGTGCAGCCATCGGCCGGCGCATTGCCGGCGCCGGTTGCCAGGCGCTGGATATAGGTCACGTGGCTGAAGATGCCCGTACCGCTGACCGACTTGGCAGACAGCAGCAGTTGCGCAATCGCCTTGCCGGCTGGATCGTCCTGTTTGGCCTGGACAGCGCCCACGACCTTGCTGCCGTCCGGGCTTTCCCAGCTTGGGCCGGCATAATGCCTGGCGACGCTGTTACCCGCCGCGTCGAACAAGCTTGCCTCGGGCGCCTTGAAGGCCCATTCGGTGTGCGCCGGATCGGCCTTGGCGGCACTGCAGACATAGATCTGCACGCCGGTGGCGCGGGCGTCCAGCACCAGTTTTTGCCCTGCAGGTACTTGCAGCGCCTCCGGTACGGCCAGCGGTGGCAAGCTGGTGGTGGCGCAGCCGGTCAGGGCCGCCAACAGGGTCATGCCAGAAAAGGTATTGCCAAAAAAAGTGCGCGTATTCATGGATGGGATCTTTGGTGTGATTTTGTTAAAGGTTTCCAGTGTGAATTAACATACTAGCGCAAACGAACGAAAACTAAGGCAAACCAACTTTATCAACCAGATCCAGCGCATTGCACAGCGCCGCACCGGCCGCTGTATTGTCGAAGATGCACCAGCTGTCTGGCGCGGGGTGCTCGCGCAGTTCGGTGGCCAGGGCATCGAGAAATGCAGTGGAGTAATCCGAGTAATAAATCTTCGGCCTGCCGTGCAGGCGGATATAGGCGACCTCGGTTGTTGGCTGGTGCGGCCCTGGCTGGCCTGCAGGCGGATCGGCGCGTACGCGCGTGATGGCGTGTTCCTGCAGCAAGGCCGTGGCTGCTTCATCAAACCAGCTGGCGTGGCGCGCTTCGCAAGCCAGCATGCAGGATGAGCGCTGGCGTAGCTGTAGGAAAAATTGCGCAGCGACGCTATCGTCAAAACGCAGGCTGGGTGGCAGTTGCACCAGCAGGCAGCCCAGCTTGTCCTTCAGCTGCATCACTTCCCCCATGAACCGCTGCAGTTCCTGCCAGCAGTCCCGCAGGCGCAATTCGTGCGTGATGCGGCGCGGCAGTTTGACGCTGAAGCGGAAGGTCTCGGGCACGCTGTCTGCCCAGCGCGCGTAGGTGGCCGGCTGGTGCGGGCGATAAAACGAGGAATTGATTTCCACGCTATGCAATACACGGCCATAGCGCTGCAGATGGCTGCCTTCAGAAGGGAAGTGGTGGGCGGCGGCGCTGGAAATGCTCCAGCCGGCCGTGCCGATGTAGGGAGTGTGCATGCAGCCATTACAACAAGGCCAGGCGGGCGCGGCTATCGGACAAACGCCCGTCTGGCGGTCGGCGCAGATCTACTCGATGATGCTGCCGCCGAGGTCATGGCGCGTGATATTGCCGCGAGCGTCGATGGCGATCCAGCCGCCGCGCTGTGGGTGGGTATCGCATTCCCAGTCCGGCAAGACATAACGCAAGGTGTCGCCGGCCGTGTGCACGGCGGGGCGGTGCGTGTGGCCATGGATCATCACGGTGCTGGCGTGTTCGGCAAATACCTGGGCGATGGCGTCCGGCGTGACATCCATGATGTCGTACGATTTTTCGCCGTTGTGCTCGCGGCTGCGATTGCGCAAGCCGGCGATGATCTCTTTGCGTTGCTGCAATGGCATCGACAGGAATTGTTTTTGCCACGCGGGCTGGCGCACCATGGCGCGAAACTCCATGTATTGCACGTCGTTCGTGCATTCGGCGTCGCCGTGCAGCAGCACTACGCGCTGGCCGGCAATCGTGGCCACATGTGGTTCGCTGAGCAGGGTCGCGCCGGCAGCGGCGGCAAAGCCGGAGCCGACCAGGAAATCGCGGTTGCCGGCAATCCAGTACACATGCACGCCAGCATCGCTGACGGCGCGGATGGCCGCTGTCATGCGGGCATTGAACGGGTCTTCCAGATCATCGTCGCCGGCCCAGTATTCGAACAGGTCGCCTAATAGATACAGCGCTTGCGCATATTGCGCGTGGTGTTCCAGAAAGGAAAGAAAAGCCGCGCTGGTGCGCGGATGCGAGCTCTGCAGGTGCAGGTCGGAAATAAAGAGTGCGGCAGGCATTGTCATTGTTCAACGCTCCCTAAGTGTAAATTGCATGGAGAGACAAAAACGCTGCAATGCCTGTGATTCATGATGCGATAGCCTGATTACGCTGCTTCGACTTTTTCAATGATGACGTCTGCTACAGGCACGTCAGCAAACATGCCGGCGCGCGAGGTTTTTACGGCGCGGATGGCGTCGACGACTTCTTTGCCTTCGGTCACTTTACCAAACACGGCGTAGCCCCAGCCGTCCTGGCCTGGGTAGTCCAGGAAGCTGTTGTTCTTCACGTTGATGAAGAACTGGGCCGAGGCCGAATGCGGGTCCGAGGTACGGGCCATGGCCAGGGTGTATGGATCGTTTTTCAAGCCGTTCTTGGCTTCGTTTTCCACCGTGGTGTCGGCTGGCTTTTGTTTCATGCCTGGTTCGAAACCGCCGCCCTGGATCATGAAGCCGTCGATCACGCGGTGGAAAATCGTGTTGTTGTAGTGGCCGGCGTTCATGTAGGCCAGGAAGTTGGCGACCGTTTTCGGCGCTTTTTCAGCGTCCAGTTCAGCGGTAATTTTGCCCAGGTTGGTGGTGATGATGACGGAGGTCATGATGATCCTTAATAAATTAGATGAAAAATGATTTGAGCCTGCGGCTAGCCGTGGCAGCAAAAACGCTATTTTACAGTTTTGCGGGCGCTGTCTTGAGTAAAGTCGCCGATTCGATCACGACCGGCGTGACAGGCACGTTTTCAAACGGTCCCTTGTCGGCTACGGGCACGGCCTTGATCTTGTCGACCACGTCCATGCCACTGACCACTTTGCCGAACACGGCATAGCCGAAGCCATCGCGGCCCGGGTAGTCGAGGGCGGCATTATTGTTTACATTGATGAAAAATTGCGCGGTGGCCGAATTCGGGTCGCCTGTGCGCGCCATGGCCACGCTGTAAGTAACGTTTTGCAAACCATTCTGCGCTTCATTCTTGATCGGCGCCTTGGTGGCCTTTTGTTTCATGTTCTTGTCGAAGCCGCCGCCCTGTATCATGAAGCCATCGATGACGCGGTGAAACACGGTGCC
Source organism: Janthinobacterium silvisoli (assembly GCF_014200725.1). Classification (GTDB taxonomy): domain Bacteria; phylum Pseudomonadota; class Gammaproteobacteria; order Burkholderiales; family Burkholderiaceae_D; genus Janthinobacterium. Next base: position 858,155 of record NZ_JACHCL010000002.1, on the reverse strand, counting down.
CTTGTAGTAGCCGCTTTTGACATACTGCAAGAAGTTGGCGACGCTTTTCGGTGCTTTCTCCTGATCCAGTTCCAGCACGATCTCGCCCAGATTGGTTTTCAGGGCCACGTGGGGTGTGGGATCGATGGCTGGCGGGGTGGCGGCGACGACCGCGCTGCCCAGGGTCAGGCCGGCGAACAAGGTGAAAAAGCGCGCCAGGAAGGGCGTGCGCTTCGATGGGGTTTCCTGCATGGTGGCGTCCTTAATCGTTATTTTTCTCTAAACTTGCTTTAATTGTAAAGAAGTGAAAAATCGGTTGAACATCGTAAAAACCTGATTCATATCGGGCCAGTATGGTTTTTATCAATGTTATACTTGACCGACAAGGCCCAATTCTAACAAACAAGAACAACAATATAGCTGGTTGACCTTTCTCGGCGCACACGGTAGTTCAGTGGCGCGGCACCCCCGGTGTCCGCGCCTTTCTGTCGTTTTGCCCGGCTGGCAACCGCTTCACCAGTAAAGTACGATGAGCAATCTAAAGATTTACAACACCCTGGCTCGTGAAAAGCAGGTTTTCGTCCCGATGGAAGCCGGCAAGGTACGCATGTACGTCTGCGGCATGACCATCTACGATTACTGCCATATCGGCCACGCGCGCATGATGATGGCCTTCGATGTGATCTACCGCTGGCTCAAGGCGTCTGGCCTGGACGTGACCTATGTGCGCAACATTACGGACATCGATGACAAGATCATCCGCCGCGCGGTGGAAAACGGCGAGACGATTTCGCAGCTGACCACGCGTTTTACCCAGTATATGGATGAAGATACGGCTGCGCTGGGCATCTTGACGCCCGACCACACGCCGCGCGCCACCGAATACGTGCCGCAAATGCTCAGTCTGATCGAAAAGCTGGAGCAGAACGGCCTGGCGTACCAGGGCGCTGACGGCGACGTCAATTACGCGGTGCGCAATTTCCCCAACTACGGCAAGCTGTCGGGCAAGTCGCTGGACGACCTGCGCGCCGGCGAGCGCGTCGACGTGAACACGGGCAAGCGTGATCCGCTCGATTTCGTGCTGTGGAAATCGTCCAAGGAATCGGAACCGGCCGAAGTCAAATGGGATTCGAAATGGGGTTCGGGCCGTCCGGGCTGGCATATCGAATGCTCGGCCATGTCCTGCGCCTTGCTCGGCGAACAGTTCGATATCCATGGCGGCGGCGCAGACTTGCAATTCCCGCACCATGAAAACGAGATCGCCCAGTCGGAAGGCGCGTTTGGCCACACCAGCGTCAATTACTGGATCCATAACGGCTTCGTGCGCCTGGACAATGAAAAAATGTCCAAGTCGCTGGGCAATTTCTTTACCATCCGCGAAGTGCTGCAAAAGTACGATGCCGAAGTGGTCCGCTTCTTCATTTTGCGCGCCCATTACCGCAGTCCCTTGAATTATTCGGACGTGCACCTGGACGATGCCCGTTTGTCGCTGACGCGTTTGTACACGGCGCTGGCGGACGTGGCCGTGGAAGAGGGCGGTGTCGACTGGAGCGAAGCCCACGCCGTGCGCGTGGCCGAGGCCATGGATGATGATTTCAACACGCCGCTGGCAGTCGCGGCCCTGTTCGACCTGGCAACGGAAGTCAACAAGAGCAAGTCGCCTGCATTGGCCCGTCAATTGAAGGGCCTGGCTGGCGTGCTGGGTTTGCTGGAGCGTACGCCGCAGCAATTCCTGCAAGCCACCGTCGGCGCTGCCGCCGGTGTGCAAGATGAAGCAGCCGGCATCGAAGCGGCCATCGCCGCCCGCAGCGCCGCCAAGAAAGCGCGCGACTTTGCTCAGTCCGACAAGATCCGCGCCGAATTGCTGGCAGCGGGCATCATCCTGGAAGACAAACCTGACGGTTCGACCAACTGGCGCCGCGCATGATGCCGACATCCAGGGAAAACGGGGAAGCCCCTATGGAGGCGCCAGTGAAACAGGTGCCGGCCTATTGGGAAGAGGCGAAGATCGAGCTGATGAAGCGCGACCGCATCATGAAAAAGCTCATCCCGCAATTTGGCGACCTGCACCTGGTTGGCCATAGCGACCCGTTTACCACCCTGGCCCGTTCGTTGGTCGGGCAGCAGATCACGCCCAAGGCAGCTGATGCCGCCTGGAAAAAGCTACTGCTGGCCTGCCCGAAATGCACGCCCACGCAAGTGTTGAAGGCGGGCGCCGAGCAACTGGCGGCGTGCGGCTTGTCCAAGCGCAAGACCGAATACATCCTCGACCTGGCCGATCATTTCAAGGCCAGGCGCGTGCATGCCAGCCAATGGGATCAGATGGATGACGAAGCCGTCATCGCCGAGCTGGTGCAAATCCGCGGCATCGGTCGCTGGACGGCAGAAATGTTCTTGATTTTTAATTTGTTGCGGCCGAATGTATTGCCGCTCGATGATCCCGGTCTGATCCAGGGCATCAGCGTCAATTATTTTTCGGGCGAACCCGTTTCCCGTAGTGATGCGCGTGAAGTTTCCGCCAATTGGGAACCGTGGCGCACCGTGGCAACCTGGTATTTGTGGCGCAGTCTGGACCCTGCTGCAGCTGCCATCGCATCCGATGCAACCCCCGGCGGACCAGCCGGTACGGTAAAATAAACATAGATACGCCGCGCGCCCTGGCGCTGTGGCCGGTAAAACCTGGAGGTACAATGACTAAAACGACTTTCCTCAATTTTGAACAGCCGATCGCGGAACTCGATTCCAAGATCGAAGAGTTGCGCTTCGTGCAAGACGATTCGGCCGTCGACATCTCGGAAGAGATCGACCGCCTGGCCAAGAAGAGCCAGCAGCTGACCAAAGATATTTACGCCAAGCTGACCCCCTGGCAAGTGGCGCAGATTTCGCGCCACCCGCAGCGTCCTTACACCATGGATTACGTGAATGAAATCTTTACCGATTTCCACGAACTGCATGGCGACCGCAGCTACGCCGACGACTTGTCCGTGGTAGGCGGCCTGGCCCGCTTCAACGGCCAGCCCTGCATGGTGATCGGCCATCAAAAAGGCCGCGACACGAAAGAGCGCGCCATGCGCAACTTCGGCATGCCGAAACCGGAAGGCTACCGCAAGGCCATGCGCCTGATGAAAGTGGCTGAAAAGTTCAACTTGCCTATCTTCACCTTTATCGACACGCCAGGCGCCTTCCCCGGAATCGACGCGGAAGAGCGCGGCCAGTCGGAAGCGATCGGCCACAATCTGTACGTGATGGCGGAACTGAAAGTGCCACTGATCGCCACCATCATCGGTGAAGGCGGTTCCGGCGGCGCGCTGGCGATTGCCGTGGGCGACGCCGTGCTGATGCTGCAATACTCGACCTATGCCGTGATTTCGCCAGAAGGCTGCGCTTCAATCCTGTGGAAGAGCGCCGAGCGCGCCGCCGACGCGGCCGAAGCGCTGGGCCTGACAGCCCACCGCCTGAAAGCCATGGGTCTGATCGACAAGATCATCAACGAACCGCTGGGCGGCGCCCATCGCGATCCGAAACAGATGGCGACCTTGCTCAAGCGCGCATTGGCCGACACCCTGCGCCAGTTCCAGGGCATGAAAACCAAGGACCTGCTGCAGGCACGCCATGAAAAATTGCTGAGCTACGGCAAGTTCAAGGAAACCACGCCGAGCGAGTAAGCGTAGTTACCGTTATTGGACACGCAGCTGAATGCTGGGGTCAGACCCGTCGGGTCTGACCCCGGATTTTTGCCTGCTGATAGTCAGAAAAACCAGGGACAGTCAGCTAAACGAAATCATCCGTTTAGCTGACTGTCCCTCTTTGCATTCCCGGAGTCCGAATTGAAAAAGCAACAAACCGCCACCGTCGCGGATATCTTTGCCCGCGCACTGGACGCTTGCACGCCTGAACCAGGTAGCGTCATCGGCATCGCCCTCAGCGGCGGCCTCGATTCATCGGCCTTGCTGCACCTGGCCCATGCTTGGGCGCAAGAGCAGGGCGTGGCCCTGCACGCCTTCCATGTGCACCATGGCCTGAGTCCGAACGCCGATGCGTGGCTGGCCCATTGCGAACAATTGTGTGCCAGCATGAACATCGCCTTTGAGGCGCGTCATGTCACGGTGGAAAAGAACGCGAAGACGGGCCTGGAAGAAGCGGCCCGCAAGCGCCGTTATGCAGCCCTGGGCGAGCTGTGCGCCGCCCATGGCGTGCGCCTGCTGCTGATGGCCCACCATCAGGATGACCAGGCCGAAACGGTGCTGCTGCAATTGCTGCGCGGTTCCGGTACGGCAGGCTTGTCGGGCATGGATGGCGCCAATAGCGCGCCCGAGCTGCTGGCCAATCCGGATCTGGTGATGGCGCGCCCCTTGCTGCACGTTTCGCGCAAGCAGCTGGAAGCCTATGTGGCCAAGCATGGCGTGGCGCATATCCACGATGAATCGAATGATGATCCCCGCTTTGCCCGCAATGCCTTGCGGCACCAGGTGATGCCGGTGCTGGCGCAGGCGTTTCCCGGTTTCCAGGAGCGTTTTGCGCGCAGCGCCCAGCATGCGCAATCGGCGCAGCGCTTGTTGACGGAGCTGGCCACGCAAGACCTGGCGGCCAGCCTCGATGGCGATTGCCTGGATTTATCCAAGCTGCGGACCTTGAGCGTTGATCGCTGCTACAACTTGCTGCGCCATTGGTTTGGCACGCGCAACTTGCGCATGCCATCGACGGCCTGGCTGGTGGAAATGCTGGCGCAATTGCTGGAAGCGCGGGCCGATGCGCAATTGCTGGTGACCCACCCCGATTGCCATGTGCGCCGCTACCGCGACCGTCTGTATCTGACGCCTAAGCTGGCCGATCTGGCCGGCATGCGTGAAAAGATCGATCGCGACGATGTGTATATTCCCGGCCTGGAAAAATCGGGCCTGGAATTTCAATGGACAGGCGAGGCCAGCATGGCCTTTCCCGCGTATGGCGGCGTGCTGTTTTTTGATACGGTGGAAGAGGGTGGGCAGGGCATCGATGTTGCCTGGTTGCAAGCCCAGACTTTGACCATCGATTTTCGCCAGGGTGGCGAGCGCTTGAAGCTGGCCTTGAACCGTCCCACCAAGAGCTTGAAATACCATTACCAGGCCTTCGATGTACCTGCCTGGGAGCGTGAAAGATTGCCGCTTGTCTGTGCGGCGCAACAATTGCTGTTTGCCGCTGGTATTGGTCACGATTGCCATTGCCTGAGCTTGCTCGAGCGTCCCCGCATCGCGCTGCGCTGGACTTCCTGCTGAGCGTAAGTGCCGCAGCCCTGGCCGTTTGTTGAATGCGCCAGGGGCGGCCTGCCATGCGGTCTTTGATGTGAACTGGACTATATCAACGGCGTATTTGCATATGCATAATTGGTATGAGCTCATGCGCTTTTTAGCTTGTTATTTTGCATTGCGGCATGTAGAGTAAAGCCCTCTTTTTTATTCTTCTTGAGCGGAAACTTCACTCTTATGGCTTTAATCGTCCACAAATATGGCGGTACGTCGATGGGCTCGACTGACCGTATCAAGAACGTCGCCAAGCGCGTTGCCAAGTGGCACGATGCAGGGCATCAAATCGTGGTGGTGCCATCCGCCATGTCGGGCGAAACCAACCGCCTGATTGGACTGGCCAAGGAAATCATGGATCAACCCGATCCCCGTGAACTTGACATGATCGCCTCGACAGGCGAACAGGTGTCCGTCGGCCTATTGTCGATGGCACTGCTGGCGATCGGCAAACAAGCCGTATCCTATGCTGGCTGGCAAGTCGCGATCAAGACCGATTCCGCCTTTACCAAGGCACGCATCCAGTCGATCGATGACGAGAAGGTCAAGCGCGACCTCGATGCGGGCAAGATAGTCATCATTACCGGTTTCCAGGGTGTCGACGAAAACGACAATATCGCGACCCTGGGCCGCGGCGGTTCCGACACGTCGGCCGTGGCCATTGCCGCTGCCATGAAGGCGCAGGAATGCCTGATCTTCACCGACGTCGATGGCGTCTACACGACCGACCCGCGGGTGGTGTCCGAAGCGCGCCGCCTGAAGACCATCACCTTTGAAGAAATGCTGGAACTGGCATCGCTGGGCTCCAAAGTGCTGCAGACCCGTTCGGTGGAATTCGCTGGCAATTACCGCGTCCCCACGCGCGTGCTGTCGTCGCTCACCGACCCGATGCTGCCGCTGGACATAGAAGCCAATTCAGGCACCCTGATTTCGTTTGAGGAAGATACCAACATGGAACAAGCAGTCATCTCCGGCATCGCTTTCAATCGCGATGAAGCCAAAATCACCGTACTCGGCGTCCCCGATCGTCCAGGCGTGGCTTACCACATCCTGGGACCGGTGGCCGACGCCAATATCGAAGTCGACATGATCATACAGAATCAGTCGGTAGACGGTAAAACGGACTTCACCTTCACCGTTTCGCGCGGCGAATACACGCGCGCGCTGGCCGTGCTGGAATCGAACCGCGAAGCACTGGGCGCAGCCAGCATCACGGGCGACGCCAAAGTGTCGAAACTGTCGGTGGTCGGCGTCGGCATGCGCAGCCATGTGGGTGTCGCATCGCAAATGTTCCGCACCTTGTCGGAAGAGGGCATCAACATCATGATGATCTCGACCTCCGAAATCAAGATCTCCGTTTTGATCGATGAAAAGTACATGGAACTGGCCGTACGCGCGCTGCATAAAGCGTTCGAACTGGAAAAAGCCTGAAAATGTAAAAATATTGTCCTACGCCCTTGACCAAAGGGGGGGCAATCGATATTATGACGTTCGTCGCTGCAGCGCAACTTACTAAAGCGACATAGTTGATTAGTCAGCTAGGAGACGTGGCCGAGTGGCCGAAGGCACATCCCTGCTAAGGATGCATACGGCTTATACCTGTATCGTGGGTTCGAATCCCACCGTCTCCGCCAGAATCAAATAAAAAAGCCTCCCCTGCGGGAGGCTTTTTTATTTGTCTGGACGGAACGGTGGGATTCGAAGACGGAGCGCCCTGCAGGGCGCGAGGCTATCCGAATCGCCCATCTACCGCGCTCCGCGCGGCCCCTTGGCCGCGCAGCGGCCAAGGCCGTCCCCTCACTTCAGGCACTAGCGGCCAGCGCAGCCAACGCCGTCAACCTATCTCAGGCAGCCACCCCAAACGTCAGCGCCTCCCCCTGCCACCCATTACCCCGCAAAAACTCTTCCCACGTCAGACTTTGCGGATTGATTTCGCGGCTCCAAGACAAATCCCGCCCCTTGCCAAAGTAGCCGTATTCCACCGCATACTCGACCATGCCTGTCGCCTCATCCACAAACCCACCCATCCCGGCAAACGCAGGGAAGTGGGCCAGCAATTGCTCGCGCGTATAGGCCGAGCTGTAGACGGCTTTCTTGCCCGTCACCCTGGTAAATGTCTCCACCATCTCGCGGGGGGAAAGAATCTCGCCGATCACCGGCAATGTGCGGCCAGCGTAAGTTTGCGGGTGATCAAACATTTCCAGCACGGCCGGGCCAGTCGCCGTCAATGGATCGACAAACGGAGCGAGGAAATCTTCTGGCAGATAGATGGGAAAGACCAGGGTGTCGCCTTGCTGGCGCGGCTGGTAGTACTCGAGCAGGTTTGTGTAGAAAAACGCCATCTGGATAAACGAGCTGGTCACTGGCAATGTGCGGATATAGTCTTCCACTTTTGCCTTGTCGCTGAAGTGCGGCACCCATTTTTTACCCTCGGTAATTTTCTCCACGTTTTCCAGGCTGGTGAAAACGATATGCTGCACGCCAGCTGCGACGGCGGCGTCGGCCAGCTGTTTGCCCAATGCGGTTTCTGGCGTTTCGGCGTGGTCCGCATCGGGCGTGATCGGCGGCGTTATCAGGAACACGCCATGCGATCCTGTGAATGCCTGGGCGAAGTCTTGCTGGTGCCCCAGCACCAAAGGCACGGCGACGAGTTCCGCTCCCTGCTGCGTCAGTTCCTGCGCCGCTGGCGAGTCGGTGTGGCGGGTCAGGGCGCGTACGCGGTAGCGCTGGCTTGCCAGCAAGCTGTGCACCACGCTGCGCCCCTGCTTGCTGGTGGCGCCCACAACGGTGATCAAGGGTTTGGTAGTCAATAACATTTGGATGCTCCTGCTGATACATGGATGGGAATCTGGATTATGATCAGGGGCCAGGAATAACTGAAATCGAATGTTTTATATGAAGGAATCCACTACATGGATACCACGCGCGTGGATTTGAATCTGCTGCTGACCCTGGAAGCCTTGCTGTCGGAGCTTAATGTGACCAAGGCGGCAGTGCGGCTGCACCTAAGCCAGCCAGCGGTCAGCGCGCAGCTGAACCGTTTGCGCGAGCTGTTTGATGATCCCTTGCTCTTGCCTGGCCACCGGGGCATGACGCCTACGGCCAAGGCGCTGGACTTGCTGGCGCCCTTGCGGGCATCGCTCGACCAATTGCGCAGCACCATGCAAAGCCATCGGGATTTTTATCCGGAACAGGCTCAAATGACGGTCGCCATCGCTTGCACCGACTACATCGAGGCGGCGATTGTCGCGCCGCTGGTGCTGGCCTTGCGGTCAAGGGCGCCGGGTCTGCGCATCGCGGTGCGCCATTACCAGCCGGCACAGCTGGAACAGCAGTTGCAAAGCGGCGAAGTCGATATTGCGCTGGCCACGCCCGGCACCGATCATGGACACTTGAGAAGCCGCCATTTGTTTGATGAAAGCTATGTGCTGATCGGGCGGCGCGGCCATCCGTCCCTGCAAGGCAGTGTCGGCATGGAAGATTTCGTGCAACTGGAACATGTGATCGTGTCGCCGTCCGGCGGCAGTTTCACGACGCCGATAGACGAGGCCCTGGCAGCATTCGGCCACCAGCGCAAGGTCGTGATGTCGGCCGCTTCCTTTTTGTTCCTGCCCCGCATCGTGGCAAGCAGCGAACTGGTGGCGCTGGCGCCGCGGCGCTTGCTGCAGGGGGAATCTGCCCGGCTCTCTGTCGTCGAGCTGCCGTGGCTGGCCGAGCAATTCGAGGTCAGCCTGCTGTGGCACGAGCGCAGCCATGGCCATGCAGGCCATCGCTGGGTGCGGGATGTGATCGTGGAACTCAATGCAGCGGCCCATGACTAAGGCTCTCCGAGCCACCGGGCGCCTTTAACGCATCTCAGCCTGGGGGTAAGTACATGGGCAAACTGGCCATGTACTGCCGGACCAGCCATCAAGCCAGCAAGGTTCTATCCACCCGCACCACCTCATGCTCATGGACTGTCACGGCATCGAGCACTAGATTGGCGTAGTCGAGAGGCGCTTTGCGGGCCAGATAATCCTTCAAGCTGCGCATGCTGGCTTTGTGTTTGTCTGTGGCCAGGCGGTTTTCGATACAGGCGATACCTTCATCAATGATCAACTTGCAATAGCTTGCCCATTTGTCGTTACAGGCGGAGCGTGTTTGATCCTGTTTGCTTTTGCCGTTCTCTGCATACAGCGGTAGCCAGGATTCTCCGCGCCCCAAGTGCGTCGCCGAAGCGGGGTAACCGTTAGCCTGCATGAAGATGGCGCAGGTAAAGCAGGATGCCAGCTTGGTGGTTTGCGTGCCGACTGCAATTTCATAGGGGGTGCCGGCATGTTGGTGCGGATTGACCAATTTCCACATTTCGACATCATAGATGGCCTGGATCATGCCATGCGTGTAGCCTACGATGTCATCGGTGGTAAGACCGTTAGCGCCGCGGGCGGTGTCCTGGTCCTGGAAATACATGCCGTCTTTTTTCAATTTCCCTTGCGCCTGATTACTGGCAATCATGCCCCATATGCGTTCTGTTTCCCCCTTGCCGATGGGGCTGCCATTATCATTCGGCTTGACGCTGGGCAGCCAGCGGCGTCCGAAGGTGCCCGGTACACGCTGGCGATAGGTGGAGAACAGATTGCTTTGACCGCTTTCACGTCCCTGTATAAAGCCTGTGTAGGCACCGCGCCCTTGGTATCCCACTGTGTGTTCGGTCGCCAATTGGTAGAGCTGGCTGCCTGCTAGGTCTGCAGGCAACGGCGGGTTGTAGCGCAATTGCGAATCCAGTGGCAGATCGCCCGCGCCGCCTGTAATGCGCATGATGTTGCCGTTGCGATCGTAGGCTGGCGTTATGCCAACGATGGCTTCCTTGCCGGCGCCTGGCTTGCCATATTTTCCCCCCTTTGTTTCCAGCGCTTTGTTGATCTTGGCGACGGCACGCTTGTGGCGCTCCCAGTTGCCTGCCATCCTGGCATCTTCGCCAGGATCGGCGTCCGCTTCAAAGTCGAAAGCGCAATTGCTGTTGTTGCTGAGCCGTGAGTAGGCATGCCCGACTACTGCCGCCGTCATGATGACGTCCGCATCGTGAATGGCGTCGCTCGCAGGCGCGAGGATGCCTGCTTGTTTGATATGTGCCATGTGTATCTCCTTTGATAAAATTCGCAGACTTTCTTCCGCGTCATTCAAGCTTAAGGAGTGGGCGGATTCTTTTTCTGACCATTCATGACCGTATGCATCGGGCTTATGGCGAGTGGCGCTATGTCTCTGCTGTATTGCTCTGCGCTCGTGTCAGCGTTCGCCACAATTGCGCCGTGTTGGCTTTGCGTACCGCTTGCGCGGGCGTTGTCGAGCGGACTTCCAGTACCCACACAGCCCGCACGGACCATACACAAATAGTAATGATTCTCATTTATAATAACTATCAGTGAGGTGTAACGGCTGAGTTGCTGCGTCTGGCGTGGCAGAGGAGGGCAGGATGAGCAGTCTGACAGAGACAGAGATTTTGATTGCGCATGAACATCGCGTGCTGCTGGATGCGTATGGGCGCGCGCAGGCGCGTTGCAGCGCGCAACTGGCGCAGCAGGCGGCGCGCATCGCGCAGCTCGAAGCGCAACTGATGCGCACGCAGGCCAAAGTGGTCATGCGCGACACGCAGCTGGCGCTGGTGCGTGAAGAATTGGCGGCCTTGGGTGCAGCTGCGCCAGGTTTGCCCACGCGCGTGAGATTGGCGCGGCGGGTCGAGTGGCTCAGCGAACGGGTGCAGGACTTGATGCGCGAACTGCTGCGTTTGCAGTGGGTGCCGGCGCCATCGGCCCTGCCACAGCAACAGACGTCATTGCAGCCCCAGCTGCTGGCGCAATTGCGCGAAAAAGCCGTATTGTGCGTGGGCCAGGACCTGGGTCAGGCTGCCGGCGGCGTGTATGTCGCGCAGCAGGCTATCGAGCAAGCCGGTGGCCGCTTCCTGCATCATGCGGGCGCTGGCGATGGCGCCGAGGACGCCGCCGCCCTGGAGGCCAGCCTGGTGGCGGCCGACCTGGTGATTTGCCAGACGGGTTGCGTCAGCCACGACGCCTATTGGCGCGTCCACGACCATTGCAAGCGCACCGGCAAGCAGTGCGTGCTGGTTGACCAGCCGCAAGCCATGCATTTTGTACGCAAGGAAACATTAGTTTCCTGATACTCCAGAACCATGCGTTGTGACAGTTACATCTGCTTACCGCAGAAACGCCTTGCATACACCTCACATGCGAACTAAACCGTTAATGGCATGAGGCGGCAGTGGGGAGTTCTCCACACCGCCGCCTATCGAGGAAATCTGTTTGATTTTCCATAACATTGAGTTCAAGGATGTCTAAAATGAAACATAAATTAATCTATGCGGCGGCGTTTGCCATCGCCTTGAGTGGCTGCACCACCGTGGTCAAAGAGCGGGTGGTGGTGCATGACCATCCGCCAGTGGTGCGCCAGGCGCCAGCGCTGATACAGGAAGTGATCCCGCCAGCGCCGGCTTCGGGCTACGCGTGGATCCAGGGCCACTGGGCCTGGCGTGACCATGGCTGGCAATGGCAGCCCGGTCATTGGTACCAGGGTGCTGCACGCCCGATGCCGGCAGTGATCGTCGAACAGATCACCGTCGCCCCCAGCCCGGCCCACTTCTGGGTGCCTGGCCATTGGCGCTGGGCGCACAATGAGTGGGAGTGGTCGCGCGGCCACTGGGAACGCTAACACCGGGTTCACGGACCAACTGCACACTGAAGCCGCACATCATCGCGATGTGCGGCTTTTTTCATGTTTACACCATCCTGATTTTTACTGATAGTATACCCCCCTATAGTATTTAACCGGAGAGCGACATGGGGCATACAGCCAAAAACAAGGTCAAGCTGCTGAACCGGGTCAAGCGCATCCAGGGGCAGGTGGAAGGCATCGCGCGGGGGCTGGACGAGGGGCGCGAATGCGGCGAAGTGCTGCAGTTGATCGCGGCCGTGCGCGGGGCGGTCAATGGCTTGATGGCGGAAGTCATCGAAGAGCATTTGCGCGAGCACGTGGCCAGCCCCGATATCGCCAGCGATGCGGAGCGGGCCAGGGGCGCCGATGAAATCGTCGGCATCCTGCGTACTTATTTAAAATAAAACCGGGAGTTATCATGCGATATCACGCAAGCAGGGAAGACCTCTCCGCCTGGCAGCACGAACATGTGTTTGGCGGCGCCAGCGTCAAGGCGGAAAGCCGCGCGCGCATCGTCATGTGGATTACGCTGGCCACGATGGTGCTGGAAATCGTCGCCGGCTGGTGGTACAACTCGATGGCGCTGCAGGCCGACGGCTGGCATATGAGTTCGCATGCGGTGGCGATTGGCTTGACGGCCTTTGCCTACGCCGCCGCGCGCCGCTATGCGCGCGATCCCCGCTTTGCCTTCGGCACCTGGAAAATCGAGATTCTGGCTGGCTACACCAGCGCCATTTTGCTGGTGGTGGTGGCCGTGCTGATGGTGGCCGCTTCGCTGGAACGGCTGTTTTCACCGCAGCCGATTCATTATCCGGAAGCGATGGCGGTGGCCGCCTTTGGCCTGCTTGTGAACCTGGTGTGCGCGCTGCTGCTGGGCGGGAAGCACGATCATGAGCACGGCCATGATCATGATCATCACGAGCACCATGCGCATGAGGGGCATGGCGAAGACCTGAACATGAAGGCCGCCTATGTGCACGTGCTGGCCGACGCCGCCACTTCGGTGCTGGCCATCGTGGCGCTGGCTGGCGCCTGGGCCTACGGCTGGAACTGGCTCGACCCCGTGATGGGTATCCTGGGCGCCGTGCTGGTGGCGCTGTGGGCGAAAAAGCTGATGAGGGACACGGCCAAGGTCTTGCTGGACCGTGAGATGGACCACCCGGTGGTGGCGGAAATCCGCGAAGCGGTGGAAGTGGACAGCGGTGGCGACACGCCACGCATCGTCGACCTGCATGTCTGGCGAGTGGGCAAGCAGCTGTATTCATGCGCGCTGTCGGTAGTCAGCCGCGATCCTGGCTTGACGGCGGGCGACCTGCGCGCGCGCATCGCCATCCATGAAGAAATCGTCCACAGCACGATAGAGATAGTGCGCCGTTCTTGATCGTGGTGAAGAAGCGCCGGGTATCTACGGGTAAAAAAGCCCGCTGATGCCCGGCGTAGGCAGTATACTGTCGCTTTTTACGGCCAGGCGCCGTTGACCAGACAGAGAACAGAAACAACCATGAGCACATTACCTCCATGCCCGCAATGCAACTCCGAATTCACCTACGAGGACGGTACCCAGCTGGTATGCCCGGAATGCGCGCATGAATGGTCGGCCACGGCGGGCGAAGCGGTGGAAGAGGGCGCCAGGGTCTACCGCGATGCGGCCGGCAATCTCCTGCAGGATGGCGATACGGTCAGCGTCATCAAGGATTTGAAGCTGAAGGGCGGCGGTGGTGTCGTCAAGATGGGCACCAAGGTCAAGAACATCCGCCTGGTCGACGCCGACCATGATATAGACTGCAAGATCGACGGTTTCGGCTCCATGAGCCTGAAGACCGAGTTCGTCAAGAAGGTTTAAGCCTCTCACTGATCCCCATGCAAATCGATCACCTGCGCCAGCGCCTGCGCGCGCTGGGCGCCAAGCCTTTGCACGAGCAGCGCGTGCTGCGCGACTGGATACAGGCGCAGCCGCATGACCAGGGCCGGCGCCGCGCCGAAGACTTCTTGCCGTTGCCCGTGCGCGAGGCGCTGCCGGCGCTGGACGCCGAATTGCAGGGCATGCTGAAATTGCTCAGCACCCATCCGGGCGCCGATGGTTCGGCGCGCCTGCTGGTGGGCCTGCACGATGGCCAGACGGTGGAAAGCGTGCTGCTGCCCCGCGACGGCTTGTGCGTCTCCAGCCAGGTTGGCTGCGCTGTCGGCTGCCAGTTCTGCATGACGGGCCGCGACGGCTTGATACGGCAAGTGACCAGCGGCGAGATCGTGGCGCAGGTGGTGCTGGCGCGTACCATGCGCCCCGTGAAAAAAGTCGTTTTCATGGGCATGGGCGAACCGGCGCATAACCTGAACAATGTGATGGAAGCGATCGATTTGCTGGGCACGGAAGGCAATATCGGCCACAAGAACCTGGTGTTTTCCACCGTGGGCGATCCACGCGCCTTCGAGCGCCTGCCCCAGGGCCGGGTCAAGCCGGCGCTGGCCTTGTCGCTGCACACCACCAAGCGCGAACTGCGCGAACAGCTGCTGCCGCGCGCGCCCCGTTTAAGTCCGCAGGAACTGGTCGATTTCGGCGACAGCTATGCGCGCCTGACCGGCTATCCGGTACAGTATCAATGGACCTTGATGGAAGGCGTCAACGATGGCGAGGACGAACTCGATGGCATCGTCGCGCTCTTGAAGGGCAAGTACGCGGTACTCAACATGATCCCGTATAACACCATCGACGACCTGCCGTTCCAGCGCCCCAGCTGGGACAAGGCGCGCTCGATTGCCGCCGCCCTGCATGAGCGCGGCGTGCTGACCAAGCTGCGCGATTCGGCAGGGCAGGACGTGGAAGGCGGCTGCGGGCAGTTGCGGGCGCGGGCGGCCAAGGGCAAGACCATCACCATACGCAGCGTTCAGGCTTAAGCGCCACCCAACAAATCGTTTTCATTCAAGATGGCATACGCGATTTCCGGGTGCGCCGCCAGGCAGCGGCGCACGGCGGCGGGAATCGCCGCGCGCGTCTTGCGGCACAGGCCGGGCTGTGTGATTAGCTCGATATGAAAGCCGCGCATGGTGCGCACTTCATTGCTGCCCGGCGTAATGTGCAGGACCACGCCCAGGTTGTGCTGCAGCCGCTGCTGCAGCATCTTCAATTGCGCATGGCTGGCGATGCCCTCGATATGCGCCAGCAAGCGCTTTTCTTCCATCTGCGTCAGGCGCAGGATGGCGATGTCCGCTTGCGGATCGTCCAGCAGCTCGTCGCGCGCGCAATCGCACAGCTGCGGCGGACACTCCTTGCGGATTTCAAAATCGGGCATGGGCATGCGGCACTTTCACAGGCCATTCAGATAGATCCAGTATCGGCCCGTGTTGGAAGACTGTCAATCAGCGCGGACTAACGATCAAGCGCCAGCGTATCGGTCCCTGCTCGCTCGTATGCTGGTGGTGGTTTTGCGGCGGCATGACGTGGCCCTCCGTCGAGACGATTTCATGCGCGCAGCCCTCGCAGCGGTAGATGCCGGAGTAGGGCACGGCTTCGCCGGGCGAGGTCAGCTCATCGAAACGCGGGTGCATGGAACGTGCTACGACACTGGGATTCTTGTAGTCTGCCATGGCTTCCTCTGCTAGTCATCGGTGCCCGCATTCTGGCACAGAACAGGCCGGAGCCGCGCTCCTTACAGACCGTCGCCAGCTACCATCTCGCGCACAAACGCATCGGCAAAGGCCGCCACCATGCCGCTGGCCGCACGCGGCGAGATCAGGGCCACGGTCGATTGCGATTCTTCTTCTGGCAGGTCGAGAAAACGTACACCGGGCGGCGCCACCAGGCGCATGCTGTCGGGCACGATGGCGATGCCCAGATTGGCCTCGATCAGGTGCAGCTGGGTCGTCTTGCGCGACAGGGCGCGCGCTGCCTTCGGAAAGAAGCCGTTGGCCAGGCACATGCCGGCTACCAGGTAGCTCAGGCCGCCGCGGTCCTTGTGTGGAATCGAGACGAAGGCTTGATCGCGCAGGGCGGCGATGCTGGTGCTGGCCTGCGCCGCCAATGGCGACTGCTGCGACACGGCCACTACCAGTTTTTCATTGAACAGTTCACGCACGATGATGTTGGCGTGCTTGCGCAAGGTGGGCAGGCGCACCAGGCCCAGGTCGGCCCGGCCTTCCTCGATGTCCGCCGCCTGGTTTTCCGACGAGTCTTTCGAGATGTCGAGCGAGACGCCGGGAAACTGCGCAAGCAAACGATGGAGCAGGGCGCCGATGGCGGGCGTCAATGTCACGGAACTGGAATGCAAGAAGCGGATGATGCCTTGCGCGCCCTGGCCCACGTGGCGTGTCTGGCGCACCGTTTCATCGATATCCTCCAGAATGCGCTTGCTGCGCTCATAAAATACCTGGCCGGCGGGAGTCAGCTCGATATGGCGCGCATCGCGCGTCAGCAGCAGCGCTTGCACTTCGTTTTCGAGTTCCTTGATTTGCCGGCTCAGCGCTGACTGGGCGATATACAGTTTTTCCGCCGCCCGCGAATAGCTGCCCGCATCGACGATTTCGACAAAGTACCGGAACTGTTTGATGGATATCATTCGTATGCCATTTCGAGATCGCTGACTGCCTTATTTGATATTAGCTTTGCAATGACGTCCACGTTACAGTGGCTTCGTTCGCTATCACTGCAAAGGAAAGACCATGCTGGAATTGATCGGGATACTGGGACTGCTCGTCAGTATTATCGCAAAACTGATTTTCGTCCAGATCGGATGCGCCGACGAAGGCCGGGAAGATTAATAGGCCAGGGTGGCCACGTAGGGGCGTTGCACTGGCAGCGCCTGCAAGCGGCAATCAATGATCGCATCGGTCCACTCCGCCAACTGCAAGCCTGCGCACTTGAGCGCCGCCTCACGCGCCGTCCATGCCTGCGCCATGGCTCGCGGTCTTTCTGCGGCAGGCATGGCCGCCAGTTGGCTGGTCACCTGCAGCCCCAGATAATCGCGGGCCACGATCTCCCAGTCGGGAATCGCCACTACCCGCATGACATCGATGCCCACTTTGCCATGCAAGTGGATGGCGGCCAGCGACAGTCCTTCTTCATGGCTGATCGACAGGCCCGCCGTGCGGCCAGCCAGCATCACAGAAGGGGCCTGGCCAGGGCTAGACTTGACTGAAATGCTGTCGATATCGATCGACAGCCACTGCGCGGCCGCCTCGCGCACAGCTTGCCGCACGCGGGCCCGCGCTTCCACGCGGGAAGGCGGCGCGGCGATGGCGATCGCCAGCACGCCATCTCCCGACCAGACTATGCTGAACGACATCAGCTGCGCAGTGGCGCCGCAGGGCAGCCGGCCCAGTTGCTGCCGGCGGGGATGTGCTCGCCCTTCATCACCAGGGTCAGGGGGCCCAGGCGCGCGTTGTCGCCTACCTTGGCGCTGTACAGCACGGAGCTGCGCGGTCCCATGTAGACGCGCTTGCCGATTTCCACGTGGTCGATCTTCATTACGCGGTCTTCGAACAGATGCGTTTGCGGACAGGTCAGGGCATTCAATTCGCTATAGTCGCCGATATGCACGCAATCGAATTCCGTGATATCGGTGGTGTCCATATACACGCCGCGGCCGATCTTGCAGCCCAGCAGGCGGAAAGCCAGCGGCAGCCATGGCGTGCCGCGCAGGTAGCGCATGAAGTTTGGCACGGCGATGCCTTCATACAGGTTGGTCACGCCTTCCGAGACCCACACGAACGGCGTCCACATGGGCGCCGCATGCTTGCGGTAGCGTCCCATCAGCAGCCATTTGAACAGCACGACGACAAGGAAGTTGCCGATGCCGTAAAAGACGCCGGCGATCGCCAGGTCGGCCACTACTTCGCCCCAGCGGCCGGCACCGGCCATTGGCATGATGTCGAGCACCAGGGTGTAGCCGACGGCGATCACCACCGCGTGCGGCGAAACGATACGGAAGGCTTCGATCAGGCTACGGCCCAGGCGGCGCAGCGGTGACGGTTTGAATGTCAGGTGTTCGGCGTAGCCGCTGACCTGTTCGCGCGCGGGCAGGTGCATCGGCGGGGAGCCGAGCCAGGTGTCGCCGCTCTTCATCTGATCATTGCGCGGCGCCAGCGTGTGCACGCCGATCAGCACGTGCTCGGGCAGCACCGTGCCGTCTGGGATATAACTGCCATTGCCGACAAAGCTGCGGTGTGAAATCACGGTGGCGCGCATGGTCATCCAGCCGCCATCGATATGTTCGTCGCCCAGCATGACGGCGTCGGCGATGAAGGTGTCGTCGCCCAGGGTCAGCATGTCGGGCACCACGCCCAGCGCGGTGGAAATTTCGGCGCCCTTGCCGACTTTCGCGCCCAGCAGGCGGTACCAGTAGGGCGCGAATACGGTGGCGTAAATGCCGTGCAGGACGTTCAGGCTCGATTCCTGGATATGGCTGACCAGCCACTTGGCGCAATACACATTGCTGTGCACGGGCGAGCTGCCGGGTTTCAGGCGCGGCATGGCGCCCCAGCGGATGGCGGCCGACAGCAGGGCCGTCAGGATGATCAGCACGCCGCTGGCGGGGAAGGACAGCAGGAAGTAGCGCGCCAGCTGGGTCGTCACATCGCGGCCCTGCAGCCACGGCATCATTTCGCGCTCGTCGAACCAGTCGATCAAGACAAAAGTGGGGAACACGGGCATGAAGAACAGCACGGCAATCAAGATCATGCCGAAGCAAAAGAACACGGCTTCGCCCGTCAGGCGCAGGCGTGAGACGGCAGGGCGCGGCCGCTGGCCGGCGATGTCAAAGGCACCAGCGTCGCGCGCGGGTGACCCCGTGTAAATGCGGCCGTCCGGCACGCTGGCGCCATCGGCCAGCGCCGACTGGCCTTCCAGGTGGCCGTAGGCGCCGATGCTGGTATTGCCTTCCATGATGGCGTAGGAACTGATGCTGGCATCGTTGCCGATGCTGATTTTCCCCAGCAGGAAACGGCCCCGTTCGACGCGGGCGTTTTCAAAATTGACGGCGTTGCCCACGCTGACGTTGTCGCCAATTTCCAGCAAGTCGTGCGCGCGCAGGGTCATCGAGCCGATCACCACTTCCTTGCCCACTTTGGCGCCCAATGCACGCAGCCACCAGCTATTGAGCGAGGAGCCGCTCAGCAGGTAGGCGGGCGCCGATTCGACCAGGCGGTCGGCCAGCCACCAGCGGTAGTAGGTCATGCCCCACAGCGGGTAGCTGCCCGGTTTCAGACGACCGGCGATCAGCCATTTGCCACCGATGGCGATGACAAATTCCGCCAGGGTAGCGAGTAAAAACACCCCGATCGAGGCGGCGATGGCGCGCGCCACCGTGTCGCCAGGGTCGCCTGTGAAAAAGTGATAGGTAAAGAAGGGCGCCATCCATTGCGCCATGCGCAGGGTCACCAGCAGCGGCACGGCCGCCGCTTGCGCTGCGCCGCAGATCCAGCGTTTGACCGTCGATGGCGGCGTCCATTGCGCTTCCGGCGTAGCCATGACAGGCGTTTCACCAAGCACGGCGGCGATCTTGCCGATCTGGCGGTTGTGATAAATATCGCGCACCGTCACGTGTGCATAGGCCGGGTTCGCGCGCAGGCTGGACGCCAGCCGAGCGGCCAGGAAGGAGTGGCCGCCCAGGTCGCTAAAGAAATCGGCATGGCGCAGTATCGGCTGGCCAGGGAAGAGCTGGACCAGGGCCGCAAACAGGGCCGCTTCGGCCGGCGTTTCCGGCAAATCCGATTCGCCCGCCTCGCCAGCCGGCGGGGCCGACAGCGGCATCGCCTTTAATGCCTTCCTGTCGATCTTGCCGGACGTCAGGCGCGGCATCAGCGGCAGCAGTTCAAAGCGGCCCGGCACCATGTACGGCGGCAGATGCAGGTTCAGCGCGGCGCGCAGGGTCTTGGCGGACAATGCGTCGTCGGTGGCGTCGTCGCTGCCGACGATATACGCCACCAGCTGGTCGATGCCGTCATCCTTGCGCAGCAGGACGGCCACCGTGCCCACGCCAGCCTGCTGCGCCAGCACGGCTTCGATCTCGCCCAGCTCCACGCGGAAACCGCGGATCTTGACCTGGTCGTCGGCGCGGCCCAGGCACAGCACCTGGCCGTCCGCATCAATGCGGGCCAGGTCGCCCGTGCGGTACAGGCGTGCATCATCAATCCCCACACTCCAGGGGTTGGGCAGGAATTTTTCCAGCGTCAGGTCAGGGCGGCCCAGATAACCTTCGGCCAGGCCGGGACCGATGATGCACAACTCGCCCGTCTCGCCGCGTTCAAGCAAAGTCAATGGACGCGCTTCGCCCGGTTCGGTAACACCGATCACCAGCAAGCCATAGTTGGGCAGCGGCGTGCCGATGGTGACTGGCTGGCCTGGCTGCAAACGCGCCAGGCTGCACGACACGGTCGCCTCGGTGGGGCCATAGGTATTGAACATGGCACGGCCCGGGCGCGACCAGCGTTCGACCAGGGACTCCGGGCACATCTCGCCGCCCAGGTTGATCAGGCGCAGACCTGGCACGTCTTCGGCGAACAGCGCCAGCAAAGTTGGCACGGCGTGGAGAACGGTGACCTGGTTTGCCGCCAGCGCACGCGGCAGCGCTTCCGGGTCGCCCGAGATTTCCTTGGCCCCCAGCCACAGGGTGGCGCCCACCAGGTAGGCGATCCAGATTTCTTCGAACGACATGTCGAAGGCAACCGAAAAGCCCTGGTAGACGGTGTCGTCCTGGCGCACTTCCAGCACTGCGTTTTCGCTGCGCAGGAAATGGCAGATGCTGCGCTGGTTGATCAGGATGCCTTTCGGCTTGCCGGTGGAACCCGAGGTATAGATCACGTAGGCAGGATGCTCGCCGCGAACCTGGCCGCGCACAGGCAAGTCTTCGCCAGGCGCGGCGGGCGTCAGCAGCTTTTCTGCCGTCCAGACCGGGCGCTGGACGCCGGCATCGGCCAGGCGCGAGGCGAATGCGGCGCAGCTGACGACACCAAAGCCGTTGGCGTCGTCGAGGCACACTTGCAGGCGCTCGACGGGGGTGTCTTCATCGACGGGCAGCCAGGCGGCGCCCGCCTTGGCAATTGCCGCCTGCATCAGCAGCAGGTTCGCGCCGCGCGGCAGCCACAGGCCTACGATATCGCCGGGACGCACGCCGGCGGCGACCAGGCGGCCGGCTGCCAGTCCCGCTTGCGCATCGAGTTCGGCGTAAGTGAGGCGGCGTTCGCCGTCGATCAGGGCGATGTGTTCGGGGCAGCGGCGAGCCGTCGCCTCCAGCAAATCAGCCAGCACTTCCTCGCGCAGCAGGTCGGGCCGCGGTGGACCGTACAGGATGTCCGCGTGGGTGGGCGAGGAAGAAGCTGGGATGGCTGGGGTGGAATCGTTCATGGGTGATGCTTATTGGTGTCGCTAAAAGGAATCGGGTTGCCTGCGCCGGATGTTGCGAACGGTATCGTCGCGTGTCTCCAGCGCAAGCTATACCTTACAGCAAGCAGGGGCTGGTCTGCAGGGATTCGCGTTGCGAAACACAGGATTTATATGGCTTTTGAATAATTTTTTGCCTGAATAGCCAGTGCTGCACCCGCCGTCGCCATGACAGTATGTAAAAACGGCGATACAGAGTGAAGTTTAGTGTGAGATTCAGTGATTTTTCTTGCCGCGTGTCTGACGCAAAATCAGCCAGCTGGAGCTGAAATGGGCAAGTCCGCAGACGGCGATGCTGAAGAGGGAAGCGGGCAGTACCTGGCCCCAGATTTCCAGCGGGGTATAGGTGCTCCAGCTGGCCACGCGCGCGTCAAACGTGATGTAGTTCGCCAGCAGCCAGTAGACGGCCAGCAAGCCCGTGCCGATGGCGGCCTGGCGCAGCAGCGGTATTTGCCTGCGTGCAAACACTGCCAGTAGAAACAGTAGCAATACGCCAGGATAAGCGCCCAGCACTTCCGGCGACAGTACGCCCAGCGTGCCCGCATCGTAGCTATAGCTATCGGCCGGGCTGGCCCACTGCACTTGCAAGGTGGTGAGGAAAAGTGTCAGCAGGAAAATCAGTAGTGGCGTGCGGGTCATGGTCTTGCAGGTGTCAGGCGATAGCGGTGGCGCATTTTACAGCGGATGGAGGAATTGCATATCTGCCCCATATCGCTGTTCGCCACATTTGCCATTTATCGCCTCAGACGGCCGCTTCGAGTTGCACTTCGCCAATAAAACCTGCGTCATTGACGGCCGACAACAAGTGTTCTTGCGTGGCCAGCTGTTCGTCGTATTGCACGGTTGCGTCATTGTGCGCCAGCGAGACGCGGACGGTGCGTACGCCATCGATCGCTTCCAGAACGCCTGTCAGGGTGTCGGCGCAGCCTTCGTGATCCATGCCGGTAATACTCAGTCGTGCTGTTTGCATCGTTTCTCCTTGCTTTTTATGTAAAAAAGCAGTGTAGGCGAGGCGGGGGCATGCCGTCCAGCCACACACGGTATTTTTTTGCTATTTCACGCTTTCTTGATCCAGATCCATTTGTATCTGCGCAAGGCCACTAGCAGCTGTTGTGGCATCGGTTCTCACATTCCATTCGACAAGTTGCCTGGGCTGCGAGATACTGTCTTTCTGATAATTTTAACCAAGCCGGAACCGGAGACCGCCTGATGCTGCGCCGCCCTTTCCTTGCAATGTGCTGCACCTGGCCTATGCTGGCAGGCGCTGGGCCGCGCATGACGGTTGCGCCTCCGGGGCCTGGCAGCCCCCTGATTTATCCGCGCCATCAGGGCGAAGACGATCCCCATCTGGATTACATACTGAGCTTGCTGCGCCTGGCTTTGCTGCGCTCGGGCAAAGTTTATGATTTGCGTAGTTCCGGGCAGCGCATGGTGCAGACGCGTGCGCTGCGCGAAATTGAACTGGGCACGGGCAGTGTCGATATCGTCTGGACCATGACCAATCGCGAACGCGAGGCGCAATTGCTGCCGGTGCGCATCCCGCTCGACCGGGGGCTGCTGGGCTGGCGGGTGGCGCTGGTCGGCGCCGCGCAGCCGCAATTGTTGCGCCATGCGCGTACCCTGGCCGACCTGCGCACCTTGTCGGCGGGGCAGATGCGCGACTGGCCCGACACGGCCATCCTGCAAGACAATGGCTTGCGCGTGGAGACGTCGAGCAATTATGAAGGCTTGTTCCAGCAACTGGCCATCGGGCGCATCGATTATTTCCCCCGCTCCGTGATCGAGGCCGAACAGGAACTGGCCAGCCACGCTCACTTGCCGCTGGCGATCGATCCCTACCTGGTCATGCGCTACCCTGCCGCCATGTATTTTTTTGTCAGCAAGCAACGGCCGGACCTGGCGCGCGACCTGGAGGCGGGAATGGAAAAGGCGCTGGCCGACGGCAGTTTTCAGCAATTATTCCTCCAGCATTTCGGAAAGCTTATCGAGCACCTGCACCTGGGAAAACGCCGCGTGCTGGAACTGCGCAATGCAGGGTTACCGCCGGAAACACCGTTGCATCGCAAGGAATTGTGGTTTCACCCTTCCCACTTTTAATCGATCTGTAGACACTGTTGATCCGTGTCAAATCTTCGAAGTAAAGTTATGCGCAAACCTTGATCAAACGCAATACGCGTTCAACAGAACAGTTGTTGACACACGGAAAATTTTGATCGACCATGCTTCCACATTGCTACTCTCTCTTGAGTTGCAATGCATCCCTGCGTTTCCGGCGAGCCGACGCTACTGCCCCTGTATTTCCGCTTTTCCCGTTATTTTGCCTTCTGCTTAACCTTGTTAGGTGCGTATGCTTGATATGATCGCGGCGGTATTGCATCAGGTGCCGGAACTGGCCTTGTTCCTGGCCCTGGGCCTGGGCTACGCGGTTGGCCAGATACGTTTTGGTCCCATCCAGCTCGGCGGCGTGTGCGGCACCCTGATCGCGGCGCTCTTGATCGGCCAGCTGGGCGTGACCCTGGACGCCAGCGTCAAGAACGTGTTTTTCATGTTGTTCATCTTTGCCCTCGGCTACGCGGGCGGTCCCCAATTTTTTGCCAACCTGAATGCCAAGGGCTTGCGCCTGGGTATCTTGTGCCTGATCGAAGTGGTGGCCGTGCTGGCGCTGGTATTGCTGGCGACTTACTTCCTGGGACTGGACCAGGGCACGGCGGCCGGCATGATGGCCGGTGCCGCCACCGAATCGGCCGTCGTCGGCACGGCCACCGACGCTATTTCCAAGCTGGCGCTGTCGCCCGAACGCATACACACTTTGCAGGCGAACGTGGTGACGGCGTATTCAATCACCTATATCTTTGGCTTGATCGCCATCGTGATCGTCACCAGCCAGATATTCCCCTTGCTGCTGCGTATCAACCTGCGCGAAGAGGCAGACAAATTATGGGCGCAGATGGGCGGCGCCGATGCGGACGCCGACGCCTTGCTGGCAACCCCGGAAATGGTGGGCCGCGCCTACCGCATCAGCACGGGGGCAGGGCGCCGCCTCGATTCCTTGCAACATATCTTTGCGGGCCGCGCCAGCATCACGCGCGTGCGCCGCCATGGCAAGAGCTTGCCCTTGAGTCCGGAACTGCGCTTGCGCAATAACGATGAAGTGCTGGTGATCGGCCACCGGCCCGCGCTGGTGGCGGCCGAAGCGATCCTGGGCCAGGAATTTGCCGATACGCAGAATGTGAACATGGCCGTTTCCGCCATCGAAGTGGTGCTGCAGCAAGCGTCCATGGTTGGCCAGCCCTTGCGCCAGCTGGCCTTGCCGCACGGCGTGCATGTGGCGGCCGTAGTGCGCGGTGAACACAGCATGCCACCCTTGCCGGACTTACCCTTGCAAAACAATGACGTGCTGCGCCTGTATGGCGCGAACGAAGGCCAGGAATTGAATCGCGCCATCGCCGCCATCGGCAAGCGCGTGCCCACTGGCGACCGCAGCAACATCGTATATGCCAGCATCGGCATCGTGCTGGGCGTGTATATCGGCACCTTTGCCGCAAAGCTGGGCGGCATACCGTTTTCGCTGGGCACGGGCGGCGGCGCCTTGCTGACGGGACTGGTGTTTGGCTGGTATCAGTCGAAAAAACCGGGGCTGCCGGGCATCCATCCAAACGCGCTCGACATGCTCAAGGATATCGGCCTGGCGACCTTTATCGCTTGCGTGGGCCTGGCGTCGGGGCCGCAGGCGATCGACCTGATACGCCAATATGGCGTGTCCTTGCCGCTGATGGGCGTGCTGATCGCGGTGATTCCTGCCTCGCTTTCGCTGCTGGTAGGACACTTTCTGCTGAAGCTGGAAGCGCCGATCCTGCTGGGCGCCATCGCCGGCCAGCAATGCAGCACGCCAGCCCTGTCGGCCGTGCAAAACGCGGCCGGCAATTCCACGCCCTTGCTCGGCTACACGATTACCTACGCAATTTCGAATGTGGTGCTGCCCCTGATGGGGCCCTTGATTGTGGCGCTGGCCGGTTCCGTGCATCCGGCGTAACTATGTGAAAGATTTCTTTGAAATGAAAGGCGGTCAATATGGATTGGTTGCATGAGTTGTTCAAGAAGTCGCCTGAAATTGCCTTGTTTCTGTCGCTGGCGGTGGGTTATTACATCGGCAAGATTCAATTCGGCAAATTCCAGCTGGGCGGGGTTGCCGGTTCCTTGCTGGTGGCTGTGCTGATCAGCCAGGTGGGCGTGGAGATCGACCCCGGCGTCAAGTCGGTACTGTTTGCCTTGTTCATTTACGCGGTCGGCTATGAAAGCGGGCCGCAATTCTTCAATTCCCTGGGGCGCCAGTCGGTGCGTGAAATCATCCTGGCGGTGGTGCTGGCGGTGACGGCGCTGTTGACGGTGGTCATCATGGCGCGGCTGTTTGGGCTCGACAAGGGCTTGGCGGCTGGCGTGGCGGCGGGTGGCTTGACGCAGTCGGCCATCATCGGCACGGCTGGCGATGCCATCGCCAAGCTGGGCCTGGCGGCCGATGAAGTGGCGCGCCTGCAAGGCAATGTGGCCGTTGGTTATGCCGTTACCTATGTGTTCGGTTCGTTCGGGGCCATCATCGTCTGCATGAATATCCTGCCCAGGTTGATGGGGCGCAGCATCCGCGAAGATGCGATCAAGGCGGAAACGGCGCTGCAAGCCGGTGTGCAAGTGCTGGGACCGGGCCAGATGCCGGCCGCGCCCGACCTGATCGGCCGTATCTATTTAGTGGGCGGCGGCGCGGGCCGTACGGTCAGCGAGATTGAGAGCGCCAATCCTGCGGCGGCGATCACGATAGAAAGAGTCAAGCGCAATGGCCAGATTATCGATGTGAGCCCAGACCTGCTACTGGCGGCCGACGATATCGTGCTGCTGGTGGGCCGCCGCGAAGCCATGCTCAGCGTGTCTTCGCAACTGGGCCGCGAAGTGCATGCCGAGGATGGCATGGAGCTGGTGATGCAGCGCCGCGAAATGGTGCTGACCAACAAGGTTTATCACAACAAGACGGTGGGCGAAATCCGCAGCGGCACGGCGCCGGGCGTACGGCATGGCATTTTTGTCGTGCAACTGAGCCGCATGGGAAAAGTCTTGCCGCTGCAAGCAGAAACCGTGGTGCAGACGGGCGACGTGGTGACGATCTATGGCGCGGAACAAGACGTCAAGCGGGTGGCGGCCGAAGTCGGTTACATGATCGTGCCTAGCGCCAAGACGGACTTCGTCTACATGGGCGCCGGCCTGGTGGTCGGCTTGCTGCTGGGCTTGCTTGTCGCGCACATCGGTTCGATACCGTTGACCTTGGGCAGTGGCGGCGGCGTGTTGCTGTCTGGCCTGGTCTTCGGCTGGTTCCGCGCCAAGCGCCAGAGTTTTGGCTGGATGCCGAATGGCGCCGTGCAGATACTGAAAGACCTGGGCCTGGCTGGTTTTGTGGCCGTGGTGGGCCTCACGTCCGGCTTGCAAGCGGTGCAAACCGTGCGCGAGCATGGCTTGACCCTGTTTGGCGTGGGCGTGGTGGTGACCATCTTGCCGATGCTGCTGACCATGCTGATTGGCCGCTACATTTTGCGCTACGACAACGTGGCCATCTTTGCGGGCGCCTTGTCCGGTTCGCGCAGCGCCAATCCTGCGTTTGGTGAAGTGCTGAACGCGGCGCAAAACTCGATTCCCACCGTGCCATTCGCCATCACCTATGCGCTGGCCAATGTTTTCCTGACCTTGCTGGGCCCGCTCGTCGTGGCCTTCGTCTGACTTGCCTTGCCAGCCCCCAGCTGGGGGTATACACCCACATTCACCAACGCTGTTGATAAGGAGTTGTCTACATGGATTTCAGTAACCCAGCCAAACTCGCCCTGTTGAGCCCATTCGAATTGAAGGATGCGCTGATCCAGACAGCCCAGCAAAGCAACCGGCTGATGCTCAATGCAGGGCGCGGCAACCCGAATTTCCTGGCCACTACACCACGCCACGGCTTTTTCCAGTTCGGCCAGTTCGCCATGACGGAAGCGGAACGTTCCTACGTCTATATGGACGACGTGGGCGGTTTCCCCACGCGCGACGGCATCGAGGCGCGCTTCGAGATTTTCGTGCGCCAGCATGCAGACAGGCCGGGCGTGCATTTCATCGAAGCGGCTGTCTCGTATGTGCGCGACCAGCTGGGCTTGAGTGCGGGCGATTTCATTTATGAAATGTGCGAAGCCATCCTCGGCTGTAACTATCCCGTGCCCGACCGCATGCTGCGCCTGTCCGAGAAAATCGTCGGCCAATATATCCACCGTGAAATGGTGGGCACCCATCCTTTCGTGGGCCATTTCGACATGTATGCCGTCGAGGGTGGCACTGCCGCCATGACCTATCTGTTTGCCAGCCTGAAATCGAACCATATCATCCAGGAAGGCGATACGATTGCGCTGGGCATGCCCATCTTTACACCGTATATCGAGATTCCGCAGCTCAATGACTACAAGCTCAACACTGTGTATGTCGATGCGCCGCAATCGAATAACTGGCAATTTACGCGCAAGGAACTGGACAAGTTGCTGGACCCGAAGGTCAAGGCTTTCTTCCTCGTCAATCCCAGCAATCCGCCGTCCGTCAAGATCGACGATGACACCCTGGACTATATCGCCGGCATCATCAAAAAACGCCCGGACCTGATCATCCTGACCGATGACGTGTATGGCACGTTTGCGGACAATTTTGTGTCGCTGTTTGCCATGTGTCCGTACAACACCATCCTCGTGTACTCGTTCTCGAAATATTTCGGCGCCACCGGCTGGCGCATGGGCGTGGTGGCCACGCATGAAACCAACGTGCTCGATGACAAGATCGCCAAACTGCCGGAAACCGTGCGCAAGCAGCTCGATGCGCGTTATCACTCGATCACGACGGAACCGCGCAAACTCAAATTCATCGACCGCCTGGTGGCCGATAGCCGCACCGTGGCGCTGAACCACACGGCCGGCCTGTCTACGCCCGTGCAGGCGCAGATGACCTTGTTCTCGCTATTCTCGCTGATGGATGAGGAGCAGAAATACAAGCAGTCCATGCAACGCATCGTGCTGCGTCGCAAGGAAGCGCTATACCGCGAGCTGGGCTTGCCGATGGTGCACGACGCCAATTCCGTGCGCTACTACCATTTGCTGGACATGGAATCGCTGTCTGCGCAAATGCATGGCGTGGAATTTTCTCAGTGGCTGCTGAAAAAGCTCAAACCAAACGAGGCGCTGTTCCGCCTGGCCGAGGAAACGGGCGTGATCTTGCTGCCGGGCAAGGGTTTCGGCACCACGCACCCGTCGGGCCGGGTGTCGCTGGCCAACCTGAATGAATACGACTACGCCAATATCGGCCGCGCCATCCGTGGCATGGCGTCGGAATTCTTTGCCGTGTTCGAGAAAGAGAAGGGCGGCAAAGTGGCTGCCAAGCCGGTGAAAGGCAAGCCAGCGAAGCCGGTTAAAGCCGGCGGCAAGAAAGCCTGACGCCGGCCAGGCTGCTTAGCGGATCTGGTAGGAATCGCCGTTGACTTTCCAGTTCAGCGGCGTATTCAAGTCCAGGTTGCCGTTTTGCAGGAACAGCCGCTGCTGCGTATCGAGGCGGTCGAGGTTGCCAGCGTGGTCAGGTTCGCTTTGCATCAGTGCGCGCCGCACGTCGAGGAAGGCGTTCAGATAGGCTGTTTCATTGCCTCCCCTGGATGGCGGCAGGGCTTTCAACTGGGCCTGGGCGCGGATGCCCTGGAAACTATTGCGCTGGCTATCGGCACCGGGGCCATGCATGACGATGGCGTCGTAATAAATGAATTGGCCCAGGGTGCGCAAGCCATCCTGCTTGGCCAGGCTGACGGCCGGGTTGAAATACTCATTGTCGCGCAGGGTATTCTGGCTTTGCTGGAACACGGGGTCGAGTGCCGCCTTTTGCCAATCCGTGACGAAATTCGGATCGAGGCCCGCGTGTGAAGCGCTGCCATTGACTTGGCGCAATGCGGGTAAATAAGGGCTGAGCAGATTGCCTGGCTTGATCTTGTCATAGGCCGTGACCAGTTCCAGCATGTCGCTGGTGCCTGAAGTAAAGCCGATGATGCCGTCCGTATAACCACGGCCATCGCCGATATCTTCGATGTAGGCGTATTGCGCCTTCCAGTCCAGCGAGGAGTTTTCCGAACTGGACACCAGTTGCATGGCGATTTCTTTTTTTGCCGGCGCGCTCAAGCCGTCCGTCGCTGCGGCTGCCAAATCTGTCTGGCTCGCGACTGAGTTGGAAATCAAGACATTGCCGGCATCGCCGCCGGGCTGCCCGCCGCCGCAAGCGCTTAATGCCAGGATGGCAAGTAATACGGCTGCACGGGGCAGGCCAGGATGTGGTGCGAATTTTTGCATGATCAATACCCTATGGTGGTTGAATGGCGATGTTGTTTTGCCAGCTAAACCTGGTCTGCGCTCGTTTTAGTACGCCATTGCCGATTTTAATATCATAGGAAACAATTGCCCAAAAGAATTTTTCTTCAGGTGTAGCGCAGCCGGGGCGCGTGTATCCGCTTTCCAACAGTGCAGGCCGCCAGGGATATCCGTGGCTATAATTGCCATTGCGAAAGTACAACAGGTCTGCCGTACTTTCCCCTCATGTATAGACAGGACACCCCATGGATGTAGCGCCACGCGCAATCATATTGCTGCTGACTCTAGTGTTGCCTGCCGCCGCACAAGGGCAGACCCAGGCCGGCATGCCGCTGACGTTCAACGAAGCGTTGCAGCAGGCGGCGTCCGCTTCAGGCCAGGTGCAGGGCGCCGCGCTCGATGTGCGCGCCAAGACCCTGAAAGCGGAAGCGCTATCGAATATTGATGGTCCTTCCGTCGACTTGACGGCGTTTCGAGGCCGCCTGTCGACCGACTTGAATATCGATACCAGCCGCTTGTCTGGCATCGCAGGCGGTGTCGAATCGGCGCTGCCGGGCTTGCCGATCCCCGAGATTCCCAATTCCCTGAACCGCGAAGTGGTCACCAACCTGACCTCGTTTGGCCTGATCGGCATGTGGCCTGTCTACACGGGCGGGCGGCTCGATGCCGTGAAAGGCCTGGCGTCCGGCATGACCAGGGAGGCGGAAGCCGAACGCATCGAAGCGGAAGAAAAGCTGGCCACCCTGGTGGCGCAGCGCTATTTCCAGTTACTGCTGGCCAAAAGAGTGGTGGCTGTGCGGGCCGAAGTGACGGCCGGCGTGACGGAGCACCAGCGCGACGCGGCCAAGCTGGAAAAGGGTGGCTTGATTTCGCGCGCCGAACGCTTGCGCGCCGACGTGGCGCTGGACGGCGCCCGCAGCGATGAAGCCCAGGCCCGCAGCGATGAAGAAGTGGCCCAGGTGGCGCTCGACCGTTTGCTTGATTCTCACGTGCAAATACGTCCCGGCACGCCCTTGTTCGTCAATAGCTTGCCAGTGGGCACCTTGCAATCGTTTATCAGTACGGGCATGCGCGAGAATGCGGCCTGGAAAAAGATCGATAGCAAGCGTTTCCAGACGGAACAGGCTTTGCGCCTGCATGGCAAGGAATACAGCCCCACCGTGTTTGCCGTTGGTAACTATAACCTGAACCGGGGTAGTGAAAAACTGGTGCGCTCGAACTGGGCGGTTGGCGTGGTGGTGGCCGTGCCGCTGGTGCACCGCATCAATACCAGCAAGATGATCGCGGCCGCCAGGCTGGACCAGGAAAGGGTGGAGGTGACGGCGCGCCAGGCCGAGCGCGATATTCCCACCTTGATCGAAAAGAATTGGCGGGCGCTGGAAAATGCGCGCATCCAGTTCTTGTCCACGGCCTCGTCGGTGGAACTGGCGCGTGAAAATATCCGTTTGCAATCGGTGGCCTTCAAGCAAGGGCAGGTGACGTCGCTGGAAGTGATCGATGCGCGTTTGAACCTGGCCAAGATCGAAACCCAGCGCGCGCAAACCGCTTACAACTATGTGATGGGCCTGGCGCAATTGCTGGAAGCCACGGGCGAGACGCAGCGCCTGGGCAGCCTGGCGGCAGCGGCCGATATTCAATTACCACTGGACACTACGCCATGAGTACATCAAGTACATCAAAAAAACCGCTGGCGCTCGTTGCCGGCATCGTTGTGCTGGGCTTTGTCGGCTGGGGCTTGTACCAGGCTTTCCAGCCGCAGCGCCTGCCCTTGCAGGGCCAGATGGATGCGCAGGAAGTCAACGTGTCGTCGAAAGTGCCGGGCCGGGTGGGGGAGTTGTACGTCAAGCTGGGCCAGACAGTGCCGAAAGGGGAGTTGCTGTTTCAGCTGACCAGCCCTGAAGTCGATGCCAAGATCGTCCAGGCCACGGCCGCCACGCAGGCCGCCGACGCGGTGGCCAAAAAAGCGGAAGCAGGCGCCCGCCCCGAGGAAATCCGCGCCGCGAAAGCCAATTGGGAACGCGCGCAGACGGGCGCGGCCATCGCCAAGACGACCTATGAACGTGTCAATAATATGTTTCTTGAAGGCGTGATCGCGCGCCAGAAGCGCGACGAGGCACAGGCGCAATGGCAGGCCGCCGATCAACTGGCGCAGGCGGCCCGCGCCCAGTACGATATGGCCAACAAGGGCGCCCGTCCGGAAGACAAGACGGCCGCCGCCGCCCAGGCGCGCCAGGTGGGCGCCGTGCTGACGGAAGCGCAGATCGCCTTGTCGGAAACGAAGATTGCCGCGCCCGTCACGGGCCAGGTCAGCAAGATCCAGATACAGCCGGGCGAACTGGCGCCGCAAGGTTTCCCGGTGATTACCTTGGTCAACCTCGATGACGCCTGGGCCGTGCTGCAAGTGCGCGAAGATGAAATGGGCGCCTTTACCATGGGCAGCACGCACACGGCCAATGTGCCGGCGTTGAAGCAGCAACTGAGTTTCAAGGTCAGTTCGGTGGCCGTCATGCCGGACTTTGCCACCTGGCGCGCGGCGCGTCCGGGCGGCACGGATTTGCGCACGTTTGAAATCCGCTTGCGCCCGGCTATCAAGGTCGATGGCTTGCGCCCCGGCATGTCGGTTGTGTTTCCGCCGCTCTGAATTTCATGACTGAAACAGCACAAGCGCAGCAGCAGACGCCCAGCGTTTTCGGGCGCGAGTGGGCGCGGCTGCGGGCCGACTTCTGGGATCTGGGCATGCTCAGCTGGATACCCGTGCTGCTGTGTGGCATCTTGTGGCTGATCTTTTCCGCAGGCATCGCGCGCGACTTGCCGATCGCCGTGATCGACAAGGACAATTCCACCCTGTCGCGCCAGCTGACGCGCTGGCTCGATGCGTCTCCCGGCATCCAGGTTCACGAGCAAGTGCAAGCGAGCGATCAGGCATTGCAGCTATTGCGCGAACGCACCGTATTCGGTTATCTGGTGATTCCCGATGACTTTGAAAAGCAGTTGCTGGGTGGGCGGCAAGCCACCGTGCAATGGCTGTACAACGCACAGTTTTCTTCGCATGCGGGCGCCTTGTCGCGCGATGTGCGCACGGTGACGACCACCTTGTCGGCAGGCATAGAGATGACGGCGCGGGCCAAGCAGGGTATGTCCACCATCCAGGCTGCCGCCCAGTTCGAACCGGTACGCACGCAATTAAATAGCTTGTATAACGAAAACATCAGCTATGAAGCGTTTTTGACGCTGGCGCTGATGCCGTCCATGCTGCAAATCTTTATCGTCATCGCCGTTGTCACGGCCATAGGCCGCGAGTTGCGCGACGGCACGGTGCCTTTGTGGCTAGCTTCGGCCCAGGGTAGCTGGCTGCGCGCCGTGGCCGCCAAACTGCTGTTTCCCTTGATTGCCTACAGCGCGCTGGCGCTGCTGTACTTGCTGTTCTTTAGCCTGGTGCGCGACTGGGCGGTGGCGGGCAGCCTGGTGGGACTGCTGTTGAGCATGCTCTTGCTGGTGCTGGCGTATTGCGGCCTGGCCTTGCTGCTGATAGCCGCCACCTTGTCCTTGCGGCTGTCGCTGTCGGGCGCCGCCTTTATTACCGCCCCGGCTTTCGCGTTTGCCGGCCAGGCGTTTCCCCTGATGGCCATGCCGCCGCTGGCGCGCGGCTGGGCCGAAGCCTTGCCGCTCACGCATTATTTGCAGTTGCAAACCAAATACTGGCTGGCCGGTGCGCCGTGGTCTTATGGTCTGAAGGAAATGCTGATACTTGCCGCATTTGCCATCGTCTGTGGCGCCTTGGGCCTGTTTTTTCTATCGCGCCGCGCCAACGCGCCCGCTGCCTGGGGGCGCACATGATGTGGAGCGCTTTTCTTGCCACCTGGCGCGCCATGCTGACGGACAAGGGCGCTTTGACCCTGCTGTTCGTGGGCGGCGTGCTGTATTCCTTTTTTTATCCGCTGCCCTACAGCAAGGAAATCGTCCAGCGCGTGCCTGTGGCCGTGGTGGACCAGGACCGCAGCGCCATGTCGCGCCAGCTGACGCGTTTTGCCATGGCCCATCCTTCCTTGCAAGTGGTGGCCGTCACGCCCGAGCTGCCCGTGGCGCAGGATTTGTTGTGGAGCAATCAGGTGATGGGCGTACTGATCATTCCCGAAGGCTTGCAGACCGATGTGCTGGCCGGCCGCGCCGCGCATGCCCAGGTGGCGGGCAATGGCTTGTACTTGATGCTGAACAAAGCCGCCTTGAATGGACTGGCCGAAGTGGTGGGCACGGTGTCGGCCGGCATCGAGTTGAAACGCCTGGGCGCGGCCACGCCGTCCACCATCCAGGCGGGCCAGCAGCGCTCGCCGATTGCTTTCGAAGCCGTGCCCCTGTTCAATGTGACGGAAGGCTATGGCGCTTATGTCGTGCCCGGCGTGGCGACCCTGATCGTGCAGCAGACCTTGCTGATCGGCATGACCATGCTGTTCGGCACCTGGTATCAGCGCAAGAATTTTCCGCTGGCAGGGCCGCGCACGGCAGGTGGTTACCTGGGCATGCTGCTGGCGTTTGCCTCGGTGGCCTTGCTTAATTGCTGCTATTTCTTTGGTTTTGTGTTCTGGTTCCAGGATTACCCGCGCGGCGGTAACTTTGGCGGCTTGCTGTTGCTGCTGATCTTGTTTTCGCTGGCCGTAGCAGCCTTCGGCATGCTGCTGGGTTTGCTGTTCCGCACGCGCGAGCGGGGCACGCAGCTACTGATCGCTACTTCGATGCCGATCTTGTTCCTGGCTGGCCTGACCTGGCCCGTGTCGTCGATGCCGCTCGTGCTGCAGTGGCTGCGCTGGCTGCTACCCTCGACGGCCGGCATCCAGGGTTTTATCGCCCTGAACCAGTTGGGCGCCTCCTTATATGAAATCCGCCATGAAGTGGCGGGCTTGCTGGGCTTGCTGATTGCTTGTCTGGCGCTGGGCTGGTGGCGCTGGCGGAAGGTGGATACGCCAGTGGTCGATTTGAACAAGGCCTAACATAGACGGTATGCAATAATTTCGAGTGGGGTCAGACCCGTCGGGTCTGACCCCGGCCTTGAAGCCGTGATCGCTCCCATATTAAGCAAACAAACCATGCCTCCCTTCAATCTGTTCCAGCGCCTGTCCCAAGCCCCCACCAAACCCAAGGCGGCGCCGGCCGCGCGGCAGTTCGATGTGGCAGACCTGTACCAGGGCCCGATCGGGCTGGGAGACGAGGGCGATAGCGCCGCGCGGCCGTTTGATGAAAAGCTGCGCCAGGCATATTTCTGGATCGTCAACCACGCCATCATCAGTCCCCATTACGACATCGAGTACAACGATGGGCCGTCGCAAACCTATTCCGTGGGCGACAGCCGGCGTACCCTGAATTTGCCGTCGGCGCAAAGCTACTCCAGTTTTATCCTGCTCCCTTTGCTGACGTTTGCCACGCGCCGCAAATGCCTGTTTGTCGGCGGACCGGGGCGCGGCAAGACGGCCAGCGCGCTCTTGATGGGCGTGCTGGCTGGTTCGTCCGTCAAAGAAGTGAAACGCGCCATGCAGCACGGCCATCCGCAAATGACGGTGGCAGACTTGCTGGGCAATCCGCTGCCGTTTGATATGGTCAACGCGCAAAGCATGGACGATATCCGTATCGCCTGGCGTAGCTGGCTGGGCATGCGCGTGAAGATCGTCGATGAATACAACCGCATCCCCACGCGCACGCAAAGCGCGCTGCTGACCGTGATGGGCGACAATTACGCAGAAGTGCTCAATCATATCTACGAATGCCCCGAGGCGGCCTGGTATCTGACGGCCAATGATGACCAGGGAGGCGGCACCTATCAAGTGATCGAAGCGCTGCGCGACAGGGTGGACGTCACGGTGCAAGCCTTGGCCTTCAACCCGCGCTTTCTGAACGAGTTGCTACTGCGGGTGGAAGAAAACCTGCGCCCCGAAGAACTGGTGCCGCCCGAGATCATCTTCACGGAGACCGAGGTAGACCAGATAGGCGAGGCAATCCGCCAGGTAGCCGTACCCGATGCGGTGCGCCGCCGGCTGGAGTTTTTCGCCAGCCAGTTCGAGCTGTTCGAAACGGCAGGCGGCCAGTTCGAATACATGACCAAGGATACAGCCCGTTTGTCTGGCGCCGACCGTGGCGCCGCGCAGGCGGCCGACAATGGGCGCGACCGCCTGAAAGACCTGGGCTGCCAGACCCTCAACGGCATTTCGGTGCGTACCCTGATGGCGCTGCTGATCTATGCCAAGGCCATGGCTTACTTCCGGGGCAATGGCGAAGTGGAGCTGGAAGACTTGCGCCAGGTACTGCCTTTTGTGTTGCATAACAAGCTGCAGCCAGACCCGGATGCGCCATTTTTTGCGCTGCCTGAAAATGCCGCTTACCGCAGCGACAGGCTGGGCTGGCTGCGCCGCTTGTTCGATTTGTCGAACGATGAATTCAACCGCCTTGACCTGGACCGCGACGACCCGGTCGGCCTGCTGTCCGCTGAATTCGACCAGGGCCTCGATGGTCTCAGCGAGCGCGAAACCCTGGCCCGTTTGAACCGCATTGAAAAGCTGATCGGCGAGCGTACCAGGGGGCGCAAGCTGTACGGCCCCCTGTATGACGACCTGCTGAAACTCAAGTATCTGCACCAGCGCTATACCAATTACCGCAGCTGGCTGCGCTCCCAGTAAGCCAGATGATTTCTTCTGTCTTCGCCTCCCTCCTGGCCAGTGGCCGAGCGCAGTTCAACCTGCGTGCGCTTGATGCGCGCCGGCGTTTTCCTGCGCTCGACATGCAGCAGTTCAGCGCCTTTCTGCACGATGGCCTCGACCCATTAGTCGTGGCCGTGGCAGCGGTGGCGCCCGAACGGGCAGGCGGTTTTACTCTGGCCGCCTACGACATGGCTTTGGAACTGGTGGCGCATGGCCTGGCCGGGCCATCGGCAAAAAATCCTTTCCTGAACACCTTCTGGCGCGAACTGGCGCCATGCTTTGCGCCGCTGCTCTCTAGCGCGCCGGTGCCCGTGCTGGGCATGCTCAGCAACGCCGCCATCCACCTGAGTGGCGTGACCGGTGCGCGGCCCGCGCAGTGGTGTCACGAGATGGCCGCCATCGCACCGCAGCTTGCCAGCGTGGCCGAGCTGCGCGCGGTGGGGCAAATATTGGCTTGGCGGGCTGGTATCGCGCATTTCCGCCTGGGAGCCATCGCCGCGGCCGATAGCTTGCCGCCTGTGCTGGCCCTGGTTGCCTTGGGCGAGCCATGCGCAGACTGGCCGCAGTTGCGTACACAATTATTGGAAAATCCGTGGCGCGGCAATGTGCAGGGCAGGGAATTCGGCGCCTTTACGGGCCTCGGCGGCGACTTTGCCACGCCGCCGCAACTGCGCGCCACGCAGCACGGTTTTATCGTGTCGAGCGGCGAGCGCCATTATCTGCTGGTGGCTGATGCCTGTGGCGCCGTGCTGCATGGCGCCACGCCAGAGGAATATGCGCAGGCGTCTGCGCAGCTGCCAGCGTCGGTGCGCCTCGATGGCGCGACCCTGCATATAGGCTCCCGTAGCATAGCGCTTGACTTGCCACCCGCTGACATCGCGCTGGCTGCCAATGAGCATACCGTGGCCATCACATCACCGTACACGCATGCGATCCGCCTGCTGCCGCTGGCATGAAGACGCTGGCCGACACTACCTTGATAGACAACTGGCGCGCCGCCTGGCCGCAAGCGCTGGCTGTGTGGAGCAAATTTACGCGCTTGCGCGATCCCAGCCTGTGCGCCAGCCATGTCGAGGCGAGCAAGCAGGGCTTGTCCGGCAGCTTTGCCATGATACGTCTGCTGGACCAGAGCGTGGTGGTGGACTTGCCGCTGGTGAGCAAGCTGGGGCTGGACGACTATGCCGTGGAAATTCTCGCCCATGAAATCGGCCACCATATCCTGGCGCCGGGCAGTGCCAGCGACCAGTTCCGCCTGCTGGCCCGTATGCGCCGAGCCTTGCCGACCCTGGAACACCATGCGCCCATGGTGGCCAATCTGTACACGGATTTGTTTATCAATGACCGGCTGCAGCGCCAGGCGAAATTGCGCATGGCCGATATCTACCGCAAGCTGGAGAAAAACAGGGAAGAAACCGAGAAGAGCAGCGGCGTATGGACGCTGTACATGCGCATCTATGAACAGTTGTGGCAACTGGAAAAGGGCGAACTGGGCGGCGCCAGCGATGACGAGCGCCTGAAAACGGATGCCTGGCTGGGCGCGCGCCTGATACGCGTGTATGCGAATGACTGGATGCTGGCGGCAGGCCGCTTCGCCACCTTGTTGCTGCCGTATCTGGTGGACGATGGGATTGACAATGCGGATGCCTTGCACCCTGGCGGCTACTTGCACGACACGCGCGACGCGGCCCGTGGCTGCCAGACCTATGGCGCGCAGCAGATCGAAGATGACGAAGAGGGCGGCGCCATCCATCCCGTGCACGACCGGCGCATTTCAGGGCTGGATAATGAACAGCCAGCCCCTGATGCGCCAGCTAAAACTGGCGGTGGACAGTTGCGCGAACCGTTCGAGCTGGGCGAGATCC
Organism: Janthinobacterium silvisoli; assembly: GCF_014200725.1. Lineage (GTDB taxonomy): Bacteria > Pseudomonadota > Gammaproteobacteria > Burkholderiales > Burkholderiaceae_D > Janthinobacterium. Next base: position 819,878 of record NZ_JACHCL010000002.1, on the reverse strand, counting down.
TGAAGGCTTCGGGCGTGCATCTGAGCGACCATGAAATCGCCATCCGCTATTACCGCGAGCGCGCTTTGCCGCATCTGGTGGCCTTCCCCACGCGCCCCGCACCCGAATCGCCGGAGCCGCAGATGGAAGGATTGGAGGCGTGGGATATCGGTGATCCGATCGATGAAATCGACTGGCTGCAATCGCTGATGCTGTCGCCGCGCCCCATCCCCGGCGTGACGACTGTGCGCCGCGTCTACGGGCGCGAACCGGCGCGCGCGGTGGACGCCATGCCCATCGACCTGGATATGTACGTGGACAGTTCGGGCTCCATGCCGAACCCGCAGCAGCACACCTCATTTTTGACCCTGGCCGGCGCCGTGATCGCCTTATCGGCCCTGCGTGCCGGCGCCCGCGTTCAAGTGACCCTGTGGAGTGGCAAGCGCGAAGTACTGCAAACGCCGGGTTTCGTGCGCGACGAAGATGCGATCCTGGGCGTGCTGACGGGTTTTTTCGGCGGTGCTACCTGCTTTCCTATTCACTGCCTGCGCCAGACCTATACTGCCCGTCGCGAACGGCCCGCGCATATCCTGATGATCTCCGACGATGGCATCGCCACCATGTTCGACGACGATGAACAGGGGAACAGTGGCTGGGATATCGCAGCGAAGGCGCTGGAAAAGGGCGGCGCTGGCGGCACCATGGCGCTGAACCTGGCGCGCGACTGGGACGGCGCAGGTGGGCATCAGTGGATGCAAAAGATCTACGATGACTTGAAGCGCGCGCGCCGCGAACAGGGCTGGGACATCCACGCCGTCGAGCGCTTTGAAGATTTGCTGGAATTTGCGCGGGCCTTTAGCCAGCGGCATTATGTAAGATGAGATTATGCAGACTCCCGGTCCCCACCTCGAAACCCTGACCCATCGCCTGGCCGACACCCCCGTCGAGTTCCTGGCCGAGCCGCGCATTGCCGGCGTAGTCAACGCGCAGGCGGTGTCCGTGGCCGCGCTGGTCAACGACATTCTGCTATTGCATGGTGCCCGCGCGCCTGCGGCTTCCCTGCAGGGTTTCCTGGGCGCGCAGGTGAAGGTCGACCGCAACCGGCTGGCGCTGGCCATGATCGTGTGCTGGCTGCTGGCCGGCGAGTGGTTTATCGCGCAGCGGCTTGAGCAGCCTGCCTTGCTGCAAGTGCTGGGTGAGGCAGTGCGCGAACTGGCGGCGGCTACGCCAGCCCACCAGTACACGCAAGACCCGGAGCGGCGCGAAGAACTGGCCCGCATCGTGCTGGCGCGCCTGGGTTTTCGGCCGCGCGATGAAAGCCTGGCCCAGGCGACGGATAGATTGTCCGCCATCAGCGGCAGCGAGCGGCGTCGGCTGCTCGAAGCGAGCCGCCTGGCCGAGCAGCGTGCACGCGGGATACGCGAAGCGCTGGCGAAAAAGGCGGCCGAGGAATCGGCCGACAAATGGTCGCGCGAATGAGCGGGGAATGGAATTTGCCGGTCGGCGCATGGGAATTAGACCGCGATTACTGCCCGACCCTGACGCAAGCAGGCGTGCAGATGCTGGCACGGTTGCGCGGCCATCCGTCGGCGCCGATGTACCGCAACCGCAGCGGCAACAAGCTGCTGGCCGATGAAGTGCAAGCCTTGCGCGAGTACGAGCGCGAGGTGATGGACGCGGCGATAGTCTGGAACTTGGAGGCGCCACCAGCGTGGCTGCCTGCTTTTATCGCCCGGACCTATGCCACGGTGCCGTATTATCAGGCTTGCGGCTCGCCGCCTGCGCGCCTGCTTGATGTGGCGCCGATCAGCCGCGCCGAGCTGGCGCACGATATTGCCGCCTTCGTGCCGGACAATGTGGACCTGGCGCGCATGATCAACTTCCAGACTACCGGCACTACCGGCCACCCGCTGCTGATCGCCTCTCACCCGCTGGTGGCGGGGCGCTACCTGGCTTACCACAAGCGGGCCTTGCAGCGCTTCGGCATCACCCTGCGCCATGGCGCGGGCCAGGTGGGCGTGATGCTGCTGGGCCACCAGCGCCGCTGCTTTACCTATGTCTCCGTCACGCCCACGATGGGGGAGTCTGGCCTGGCGAAGATCAACCTGCACGTGGACGACTGGCGCCACCCTGACGACCGTGCGCGCTATCTGGACGCCATGGCGCCGGAGATGATCGCGGGCGACCCGATTTCGTTTGCCGAGCTATTGACCCTGCCGATGACGCACCAGCCGGCCGCGCTGCTGTCCGTCTCGATGATGCTCTTGCCTGGCATGCGCAAGCGTCTCGAAGAACGGTTTGGCTGCCCCGTGCTCGATATCTATTCGCTCAATGAAGTGGGGCCGGTGGCTGTCTTTGACGAGCAGGCGGGCGGCCATGTACTGCTGCAGCACCGGCTGTACGTGGAAATCCTCGACGCCGATGGCCGGCCTGTGCCCGATGGTGAACGCGGTGAAATCACGGTCACGGGCGGCTTTAACTTTTGCTTGCCGCTGGTGCGCTACCGCACCGGCGATTACGCCTCGCTGGCCCACGGGCCGCACGGCCCTGTGCTGGTGGGCCTGGCTGGACGCAGTCCGCTGCGCTACCGGACCAGCACAAGCGATTGGATCAATAACATCGATATCACGCATGCCCTGAAACCGCTGGCCATCGCCCTGTTTGGCGTACATCAGTACGCCGACGGTGCCGTCGAACTGCGCTTGTCGCCGGGCGCCATGCCGCAAGCCGGCCACGCGCGCGCTTTGCTGGCGCCTTTTTTCGGCCCCATCACCGTTGAAGTCTTGCTGGCGGAAGACAAGATCATTCAATACACCTCGGATTTGCAGGACGCTTACGCATGACCAGAGCAGGATCAACTCAATATAAACGTGGCCTGGTGGTCGGCAAATTCTGCCCTCTGCACCTGGGCCATGAATTGCTGATACGGCGCGCGCAAGCGGCGTGTGCAGCACTGCTGGTCGTCAGTTATACCAAGCCGGAATTCCCCGGTTACGAACCGGCGCGCAGGGAGGGCTGGCTGCAGGCGCAGTTTCCGCAAGCGACGGTTGTCGTGCTCGATGACGAACGGCTGGCCCGGCTGTGCGCCGCGCGCGGCATTGCGCCTCGCCGGCTGCCGCATAACGATGAAGACGGCGATGTACACCGCCACTTCATGGGCTGGCTGTGCTGGGAGGTGCTCGATAAACCCGTCGACGCGGTCTTTACCAGCGAAGACTACGGCCCCGGTTTTGCCCGTGTGCTGGGCGAGCATTATGCGCTTGGCGAGGTGGCCCATGTCAGCGTGGACCAGGCCAGGAACATTGTGCCCGTGTCAGGGACGCAGGTAAGGCAAGACCCGCATGCCCATAGCGCATTCCTGTCGCCGCTTGTGTATGCCAGTTTTGTGCAGAGGGTGTGTCTGCTGGGCGGTGAGTCGAGCGGCAAGACGACACTGGCTGCTGCCCTGGCCCGGCATTTCGAGACAGAATGGGTGGCTGAATATGGCCGCGAACTGTGGGAACAGCAGGAGGGAGAACTGGCCTACGACGACTTGCTGAAGATAGGCGGCGAGCAGCTGCGGCGCGAAGCAGCAGCCGCCCGCGAGGCGCGGCGCTGGCTGTTTTGCGACACTTCGCCGCTGACCACGTATTTTTATTGCATCGAGATGTTTGGCAAGACGGAAGCGGAGCTGGCCGACCTGGCCGAAGCGGCAGGCGATCGCTATGAGCTGGTGCTGCTGTGCGCCCCCGACTTCCCGTTTATCCAGGATGGCACGCGTCGCGACGACGGCTTCCGCCAACGCCAGCATGCCTGGTACCGGGCCGAGCTGGAACGGCGCGGCATTGCCTATGTTGAAGTGGGCGGTACGGTCGAAAACAGGGTAGGGCAGGTGGCCCGATTGCTGCCGGCTACTCTGTAAACGCGGTCCTGACGGCCGCCAGTATCTCTTCTGAAAAAGCTTCGTCATCGACCGCGCGCGCCAGCGCCACCGCACCCACCATGGCCGACATCATGACGATGGCGTCTTGCCGGGGATGGCCTTTTTTCTTCCACGGAAAATGCGTGGTGAACTTGCCGATGATGCTTTTCAGGTGAAAGGTGAACGCGGGGCGCACTGCCGGCTGGTTGCGCACTTCGCCAGCCAGGGCGGCCAGCATGCAGCCGTCGCCGGGACCATCGCGGTGCTCGGTGCTGACATACTGGCGCACATAGTCGCGCATCGCTTCCGGGCTGGCCGTGGCTGCAGCCAGTCCTTCGCGCGAATGGGCAGAGCCGTGCAGGGTGCTTTCCGCCATCAGCGCTTCTTTTGAGGCGAAGTGGTTATAGAAAGGGCCGTGGGTCAAGCCCGTCGCCTTCATGATTTCCCCGACGCTGACGCCGTCAAAGCCTTTTTCGCGGAACAGACGCGCCGCCTGCGTCAGGATGCGCTGGTGTTTTTCGGCCGTTTCGGCTGCTGGATATCGCATATCGTCCTCCCGGTAATGACATGATTTCTGTTGACATCATACATTATGTGCGTCATGCTTGCGATATTAAGCATGATGAGTATCATGTTTAATTTTATCGCAACTTTCAAAGGAATGATCATGAGTTCAGTCAATACACTTGGTACGGCCCTCGTCACGGGTGCTTCGTCCGGTTTGGGCGCCGTCTATGCAGACCGCCTGGCCAGCCGTGGCTACGATTTGATCCTGGTGGCGCGCCGTGTCGAGCGCCTGGGCGTGCTGGCCAAGTCGCTGGCAGAAAAATATGGCGTTGCCGTGCGGGCCATCGCCGCCGATTTGTCGGTGCCGGCCGATGTGTTGCGCGTAGCGAAGGAGCTGGAAACCAATCCCGCGATCACCATGCTGGTCAATAACGCCGGCGCATCGACCCTGGCGCCCGTGCTGGACACGGCCAAGGACAAGGTCGACGCCATGGACAAGGTCAATGTCACTGCGCTGACGGAGCTGACGCACGCCGTGCTGCCGCAATTCAAGCAGCGCAATCACGGCACCATCATCAATATCGGCTCCGTGCTGTCTTTCCACGTCTTGCCGATCAGCACGGTTTATAGCGGCACCAAGGGTTATGTGATGAATTTCACGCGCGGCTTGCAGCAGGAATTGGCTGGCACGGGCATCGTCGTGCAATTGGTGCTGCCTGCCTCGACGGCAACCGAAATCTGGGATTTGAGCGGCGTGCCGCTGGCGCAACTGGACCATGCCACCGTGATGAGCGCGGAAGACTGCGTCGATGCGGCGCTGGCGGGATTGGACCAGGGCGAACTGGTGACCTTGCCTTCGGTGCAAGACCAGGCATTGTGGGAACAGTTTGACAGCGCCCGCCTGGCCCTGTTTGCTGGCGCCCGTAGTGGCAAGCCAGCATCGCGTTACAACGTGAAATCAAGCACTTAAGCAGCGCTGAGCGCCTGCTCCAGGTCTTCGCGCAAATCATCGATATGCTCGATGCCGACGGACAGGCGCAGCATGTCTTCGGAGACGCCGGCCTTGGCCAGTTCTTCGGCATTGAGCTGGCGGTGCGTGGTGGACGCCGGGTGGGTGGCCAGCGATTTGGCGTCGCCGATATTGACCAGGCGCGTGAACAGTTGCAGGGCGTCGAGCACGCGGGCGCCAGCGGCGCGTGGGTCTTCATCACTCTGCAGCTTCAGGCCGAACGACAGGATGCCCGAGGCGCGGCCGTTCAGGTATTTCTTCACCAGCGCATGGTCCGGGTGGTCTTCCAGGCTCGCGTAGTTGACCCATGCGACTTTCGGATGGTTTTTCAGGTGTTTGGCCAGGGCCAGGGTGTTGTCGCAGATGCGGTCCATGCGCAGCGCCAGGGTTTCTATACCCTGCAGCAGCTGGAAGGCGGACAGCGGCGAGATGGCCGCGCCCATATTGCGCAACGGGACCACGCGCGCGCGGCCGATGAAGGCGGCCGGGCCAAACGCTTCCGTGTACACCACGCCGTGATACGACACATCCGGCTCGTTCAAGCGCTTGAAGCGCTGCTTGTGTTCGGCCCACGGAAATTTGCCGCTGTCGACGATGGCGCCGCCCACGGTGGTGCCATGGCCGCCCAGGTATTTGGTCAGCGAGTGCACCACGATATCGGCGCCGTGTTCGATCGGGCGGAACAGATAAGGACTGGGCACCGTGTTGTCGACGATCAGCGGGATGCCGTGCGCGTGCGCGATTTCAGCCAGCCTGGCCACGTCCGTCACATTGCCCAGCGGGTTGCCGATCGATTCGCAAAAGATGGCCTTGGTGCGTCCATCGATCAGGGCGGCGAAGGTCTCGGGCTGGCGCGCATCGGCGAAGCGCACCTCGATTCCGATCTGCGGCAGGGTATGCGCAAACAGATTGTAGGTGCCGCCGTACAGCTGGCTGGCGGAGATGAAATTGTCGCCCGCTTCGGCGATGGTCTGGATCGCGTAGGTAATGGCCGCCATGCCCGAGGCGACGGCCAGCGCGGCCACGCCGCCTTCGAGCGCCGCGACTCTTTTTTCCAGCACATCCTGGGTGGGATTCATGATGCGCGTATAGATATTGCCAGCCACCTTCAGGTCGAACAGGTCGGCGCCATGCTGGGCATTGTCGAAGGCGTAGGCCACCGTCTGATAAATCGGGACGGCGGCCGCCTTGGTAGTCGGATCGGGGCTGTAGCCGGCATGCACGGCCAGGGTTTCAATTCTCATTGTGTCTCCGTTTTCTATGGTCTGCGTGTGGACCATCAGTGGTCCGGTGAAGCTGCGCAGCCATTGTGCCATGAGCCACTTGCCAAATTGCCATGCTTGATAGAATTTTAAGTCATAAGCTTGTGCATGCCTGGCATATGCTCTGTCAGCCTTTCACCCCGCCTGCCGTCAAGCCCGAGATCATCCATTTTTGCGCCAGCAGGAACACCGCCGTGATCGGCAGGCCGGACAGGATGGCGGCTGCCGCAAAGTCGCCCCACAGGTATTTTTGCTCGTACAGGAACAGCTTGGAGCCGACGGCCAGGGTCAGCTGCTTCTGTTCATGCAGCAGCACGGACGCGATCGGGTATTCGATGATGGCGCCGATAAAGGACAGCAAAAACACCACCATCAAGATCGGTACCGTCATCGGCAGCAGCACGTAGACAAACGCTTGCCACTGGGTGGCGCCGTCGACCTTGGCCGCTTCTTCGATCTCGATGGGGATGGTTTGATAATAGCCCTTGATGGTCCAGATATGCAGCGCGATGCCGCCCGTGTAGGCCAGCACCAGGCTGCCGTGGTGATCGATGCCCAGCCATGGCACATAGCTGCCCAGCAAGTCAAAGATGGCGTATATGGCGACCAGGGCCAGCACGGCGGGGAACATCTGCAGCAGCATCAGCGCGCCCAGGGTTTGCGACTTGAAGCGGAACTGCATGCGCGCAAACGCATAGGCGCAGGTGGTCGACAGCAGCACCGTAATCGACGCGCTCATGGTGGCCACCTTGATGGAATTCCATAGCCACAGCAGCACCGGGAAATCCGGTTCGACCAGGGCGCCGTTGGGCGCCTGGTAGGACATGCCCAGCGCCAGGCGCCAGTGCTCGAAACTGATCTCGGGCGGTATCAGGCTGCCGGTGGCGAAATTGCCGGGGCGCAGAGAGATCGACAAGATCATCAGGAAGGGAAACATCACCAGCGCGATCAGCGCGATCACGGCGGCATGGGCCGCCAGGATGCGCCAGCGGTTGGAACGGTCGACAACGATAGCCATGGCCAGTCCTTTATGCTTTGTTCATGCGCGTCAGGCGCATATTGACCAGCGAAATCGCGGCCACGAGGAAGAAGATCAGGGTCGAGATGGCGGCAGCCAGGCCAAAGTTCTGGCCGGAATCCTCGAACGCGATACGGTAGGTGTAGGACACCAGCAAGTCGGTGGTGCCGGCCGGCAGAGTGGTATCGAGGAAGTCGGGCCGCCCGCCCGTCAGCAAGCTGATCAGCACGAAGTTATTGAAATTGAAGCCCAGGCTGGCCACCATCAAGGGCGTCAGCGGCTTGATGATCAGGGGCAGGGTGATCTTGAAGAAATTCGTCAGCGGCCCGGCGCCGGCCAGGGCCGACGCTTCGTACAAGTCCGATGGAATCGCCTTGATCAGGCCCATGCAGACCACCATCATGTAGGGATAACCTAGCCAGGTATTGACGATCAAAATCATGGCCTTGGCCAGGGTGGTGTCGGAAAACCAGGCAGGCTTGATGCCGAACAAGGCGTTCAGCACCAGGTTGATCTCGCCAAAGTTATTGTTGAACAGGCCCTTGAAGACGAGGATGGAAATAAAGCCTGGCACGGCATATGGCAGGAACAGCAGGGTGCGGTAAAAGCCGCGGAAGCGCAGCGCGTCCCAGTTCAGCAGCACGGCCAGCGCCATGCCCAGGCCGGTGGTGGTGATCACGCTGATCACGGCAAAAACGATGGTCCACACAAAAATGCGCAGGAAAGGACCACGGAATGCTTCATCGGAGAAAATCTTGGCGAAGTTGGCGAAGCCGATATTGACCTTGAAGCCCGGCTCCAGCTTGCTGCCGTCCGGCATTTCATAAAAGCCCGTCTTGAGGTTGGGCTTGACGATCTCTCCGGTGGCGATCTTTTTCAAGCTGTTGTCGGGCAGTTGCTTGTAGACGTGGGCCACGGGGCCGAATTCGCGCAGGCCCACCATGCGCAGCTCGATGCGGTTGGGCATGAGCAAGGTCAGCAGCTTCAAGTCTTTTTGCAAGGCGATGATGTCCTTGATGGGCAGCGCCGGGGCCAGCACGGGCGCTTGCACGGGGTCGGCCGGCGCGATTTCCACCGTCAGCGGCACGGCGCGTTTCAGGGCCAGCGGCTCGCTCAGCAGCACCTCACCGGTGTCCGGGCTTTCCAGGCGCAGCCGGTATTCATTCTTGTCGGGATGGACGGTCAAGCTATAGCCGCTGCTTTCCACGCGCTGCGTTTCGTCGAGCAGGTATTGCGTGGCGCGCTCGTAGGTGAGCAGGTTGCGCGAGCTGAAATTGGTAAAGCCGATCGACACCGTGTAGACAATCGGCAAGAGCACGAAGACGATGACCGCCGTGATGCCGGGAAACAGGTAGCGGTAGGCATAGGCGCGCGGTGAGGTGAAGACAAACGTCGTCAGGGTCAGCAAGCCAAGGAAAATGGCGGCCAGCATGGTCTGGCCGGAAATATACAACATGAAAAGCAGATACAGACCCAGCGCCATGCTGATGGTCAATATGGTAGGGCCGATAAACTTGCGCACGATGGGATACCTGTGAAGATGGTGAAAGGGCCGGAGGCATGCGCGCCATGGACGCGCATGCTGTTCCCGCAGGGCTTAGCCTGGTGCTTAATTCGCCGTCGTAATCCGCTTGGCTGCGGCATCCAGGCCGACCTTGGTTGTCTGGCGGCCTTGCGTGATGTTTTCCAGCGCCGATTGCATGGAGGACCAGAAACGGCCCATTTCCGGGTTGTTCGGCATCGGGCGGCCCGCCTGTGCGCTTTCCATGGTGGCCTGGATATTCGGATTGGCTTTCAATTCCGCGAACAGCTGCTTGTTGGCCGGCGTGCCCAGCGGGACGTCGGCATTGATGGTTTTCAAGCCATTGACTTGCAGCATCTGGTTTTCCAGGAATTCCGTGGCCAGGTCCTTGTTCGGGCTGGCTTTCGAAATCATCGCGCCCAGCACGCCGACGAAGGGCGTGGCCGCCTTGCCGGCGACGGTAGGGATGGTCGCCACGCCGAAATTGATTTTCGACTTGCGCGCATTGTCCCACGACCATGGGCCGTTGATCATCATGGCGATCTTGCCCTGGTTAAAGCCTGCTTCCATTTCGGCGTAGCCGGCGCCCTTGGGCATGGCGCCGCTGTTGATCAGGCTCATGAGAGCGTTTACGCCGGCCACGGCGCCCGCATTGTTGACGCCGGTTTTCGTGCCATCGTAGCGGCCGTCGCCCTTGACTTCAAACGGGAAGCCGCCGCCGGCGCCCATCAGCGGCCAGGTGAAATAGGTGTTGGTGTAGTCCCACAGGATGGCTTTCTTGCCCTGGGCGGAAAGTTTTTTATCGAGTGCGGCGATTTCTTCGAAGGTTTTCGGCGGCACCGGCACCAGGTCCTTGTTGTAGACCAGGGCGACGGCTTCGATCGAGATCGGGTAGCCCCAGGTCTTGCCGCTCACAGTAAAGGCGTTCCAGGCCAGCGGCACGATGGCGTTGCGCGCCTCCTTGCTCGGTGTAATCGGTTGCAGCAAGCCGGCATCGATCCAGGCGCCGATGCGGTCGTGCGGCCAGATCCAGATGTCCGGACCCTTGCCGGCCGCTGCCGCCTGCTGGAATTTGTTTGGTGCATCTTCCGGGTGCTCGACCACGACCTTGATGCCAGTCTTCTTGGTGAACTCTTCGCCGACCTTGGCCAGGCCTTTATAACCCTTGTCGCCATTGATCCAGATCAGCAGGGTGCCAGGCTCGGCCGCTTGCGCCAGGCTGGCGCATGCCAGGTTGCCGATGCCGGCCAGGGCGGCGGCGATCAGGGTGGTTTTGATGAAGCTGCGTTTCGTGTGCAGTAAGGACATGCTTATCTCCAGTTATATTTTTATGATGGTGTGTCTAGGCTGCATGGTTGAAGCAAGGCCAGGCGGCGCCTGTAGCGCCTGGTCCGTAAAGATCAGGTGCAAGCCTGGCCGTGTTCGTCGAATACGTGGACCCGGCTGGCCGCCACTTGCAGCGCCACTTGCTGGCCGATGGACCAGTCCGTATCGGCATCGGCGCGTACCACCAGCGGCTCATCACCAGCGGGCACTTGCACGTACAGATAGCTGATGTCGCCCAGTTTTTCCACCGCCTGTACTGTGGCGTTGATGCTGCCGTTGTCCGGCTTGCCTGTGCTTGGAGTGCAGGCCTGCACGTGTTCTGGCCGCGCGCCGACAGTGACGGATGCGCCATTGGCCAATGGCTGGGTCAGGGCAGCCTGCAGCAGACCACCAGCGGCGGTAGTAATCGTAGCCAGTCCATCCGCATGGCCGCTGATTTTGCCTTTGAGGAAATTCATGCGCGGCGAACCGAGGAAGCCGGCCACGAACAGGTTGGCAGGGTGGTGGTAGAGTTCCAGGGGCGCGCCCACCTGCTCGATGCGGCCCGCGTTGAGCACGACGATGCGGTCAGCCAGCGTCATCGCTTCGACCTGGTCATGCGTGACGTAAATCATGGTGGAGCGCAATTCGCGGTGCAGATTGGCCAGTTCGATGCGCATCTGCACGCGCAAGGAGGCGTCCAGGTTCGACAGCGGTTCGTCGAACAGGAAGACTTCGGGTTTGCGCACGATGGCGCGGCCGATGGCCACGCGCTGGCGCTGTCCGCCCGATAAATCCTTGGGCTTGCGTTCCAGCAATGGTTCGATGCGCAGGATTTGCGCTGCGCGCTGCACGGCGTCGGCAATCTCGATTTTGCTCATGCCGGCCAGCTTCAGGCCGAAGGCCATGTTTTGCGCCACGCTCATGTGCGGGTACAGGGCGTAGCTCTGGAACACCATGGCGATGCCGCGCTTGGCGGGCGGCACCTCGTTCATGCGTGTCTTGCCGATATACAAGTCGCCACCGCTGATTTCTTCCAGGCCACATATGCTGCGCAGCAAGGTGGATTTGCCACAGCCGGATGGTCCCACGAAGACCATGAATTCGCCATCGGCGATCTCCAGGTCGATGCCGTGCAGGGTTTGCACGTCGCCGTATGCCTTCTTCAAACCAACTAATTTCAGTCCTGCCATTGTGTCCCTCGTCTTCAATCCGGCCCCGCTGAAACGCGGGGCTCATTATTGTAATTGGCGTTCTTAAGCCAGCGTGCCGAACCAGCCTCCATGGGCGGGAAGGGTGATCTGCGCGCCTTGCTGGCTGGCGGGCAGGCCGTGACCGGTCAGCTCAGCTGCCTGCGCTGCGGCGGGCCAGTCAAACGTCACCGCTTCGGTGCCCAGGTTGAAGGCTGCCAGCACGGTACGGTGGCCCGGCAAATCGCGGCGGAAGGCCAGCACCGGTTCTGGCGCGTCGAAGAAGTGGATTTCGCCACTCAGCAATTGCGGCTGGGTGCGGCGCCAGGCGAGGATATTCTGCGCGAAACGCAGCGGCGAATCGCCATCCTGTTCTTCCACGTCGACCGCTCGTTCCAGGTGTTCCGGCGGTACTGGCAGCCACGGCTGGGCGGTGCTGAACCCGCCGTGCGCCGCGCCCGCCACCCAGGGCATCGGCGTGCGGCAACCGTCGCGGCCCTTGAATTGCGGCCAGAACGGGATGCCATACGGGTCTTGCAGCGCTTCGAATGGCAAGTCCGCTTCCGTCAGGGCCAGTTCATCGCCCTGGTACAGGCAAGGCGTGCCCTTCAGCGCCACTTGCACCGCCAGCACCACCTTGGCCAGCGAAGGCGAGGGCTGCTGGCCGCCCCAGCGCGTCATCACGCGCACGCTGTCGTGGTTGCCGACAGACCAGGAAGCCCAGCCGTCAGCCACTTTGGCTTCGAACTGCTCGACTTGCGTGCGGATGTGGGCGGCCGAGAATTCTTCCGTCAGCAGGTTGAAGCTGTAAGCCATGTGCAGCTTGTCGCCGCCCGAGGTGTAGTCGGCCATGGCCGCCAGCGCGTCATCGGTACCGATTTCACCGATGGAAATGGCCTGGTATTCATCGAGCACGGCACGTACGCGCTGCAGGTAGGCGATGTTTTCCGGTTGCGTTTTGTCGTACACGTGGGCTTGCATGCCGTAGGGATTGACGGCCGACACCGAACGGGCATCGCGCAAAGGCGCTGGTGGATTGTCGCGCAGCTGGGCGTCGTGGAAAGGGAAATTGCAGGAATCGAAGCGGAAACCGTCGACGCCGCGCTCCAGCCAGAAACGCAGATTGTCCAGTTGCGCCTGCTGCACGGCCGGGTTGTGGAAGTTCAGGTCGGGCTGGCTGGCGAGGAAGTCATGCAGGTAGTATTGGCCACGGCGCGGTTCCCATTGCCAGGCCGAACCGCCAAATACGGACAACCAGTTGTTCGGCGCCGTACCGTCCGGTTTCTGGTCGGCCCACACATACCAGTCGGCTTTCGGATTGTCGCGGCTGGTCCGGCTTTCCACAAACCAGGGATGGTTGTCGGCCGAGTGCGATAGCACCTGGTCGATCATCACTTTCAGGCCCAGTGCGTGGGCGCGGGCCACCAGGCGGTCGAAGTCGGCCAAGGTGCCGAACAGCGGGTCCACGTCGCAATAGTCGGCCACGTCATAACCGAAGTCTTTCATGGGCGAGGTGAAGAAGGGCGAAATCCAGACGATGTCGGCGCCCAGGGCGGCGATGTAATCGAGCTTGGAGGTAATGCCGGGCAGGTCGCCTACGCCATCGCCATTGCTGTCGAGGAAGCTGCGTGGATAGACCTGGTAAATGACGGCGCTGCGCCACCAGTCGGCGGGAAGGTTGGCGGTATTGTTTGGGATGGTCGGCATGGATGATTTCTATAAGTTGCCTGTAGCATCGGCTATCAGGGCGAGCGCTGCTGGTTGGTCGGCTGGCGTCTTATTTTAAATTCAAAGCGCTTTGAGTTTGAAATAAGTATAGTTCAAAGCGCTTTGAAAAGTAAAGCGATATGCAAATCGAAGTCGAGAATTTGTATCGGAGGTGGGGGCAACGGCTGGGGTCAGGCCAGGCGGGGGAATGCCTTCCAATGGAACACATTCCGATCACGCAGTGACTGGCCCCGGATTTCTGCTACCAGGCCAGTGCAGAATTTAGCTACTGGCTACACGCCCCGCCGACTCGCCAGGCAGCAGTTCACACGGCCACAATTCCTGCAGCTCGGTGGCGGGCGTGCCGTCCATCAGGGCCAGCAGCATCTGAATCATCTTTGCGCCCGCGCCGCGCGGGTCGGGCTGGACCACGGTAGTGACGTTGTGGCCAGCCAGTGAATCTTCCATCACGCCCCAGACGATCAGCGACATCTCGCTGCCGATGGCGATGCCGGCGTCGAGCAGCGCGCGCACGGCGCCCACGCCCGACATATGATTGTCGACGATGACAGCCGTGGGGCGGGGCGCGCGGGCCAGCAGGCGCTGCATGGCCTGGTAGCCGGCGCGGCGGTCATGGGCGTTGTCGACCAGGTTGTCAGGATCGACGGCCAGGCCGCCGGCCTGCATGGCGTTGCGGAAACTGTCCACGCGCTGGCGCACGAAGTTCAGGTCCGGCGTGGCGCTGATCAGGCCGATGCGCTGGTGGCCCAGCGACAGCAGGCGCTCGACGGCCAGGCGCATGCCGGCCTCGTTGTCGTAGTCGAACCAGGCGTGCGGCTGGTTCAGCTGGGTGCGGCCATGCGCCACAAAAGGCAGGCCCTGCTGCGCCAGGTAGGCGATGCGCTCGTCGTAGGGCTTGGTGCGCCCGACCACCAGGGCGTCGATGCGGCGGCCCGTGACCATGCGTTCATAGGTGTGGAATTCCTTGCTGGCCGAGGCGGGCGCGATGATCATGTCCATCTGCTGCGCTTCCAGCGCTTCCGACATGCCGCCCACGATCTCGATGAACATGGGGTCGGCCAGGTCGTTCGGCATCAGCGGATAAATGATGCCGACGATATTCGTGCGCCCTACGGCCAGGCTGCGCGCCATGGGATTGGGACGGTAGCCGGCTGCCTGCGCGGCGGCCATTACCCGTTCGCGCGTGCGTTCGCTCACTTCCGGATAGCCATTCAAGGCGCGGCTGACAGTGGTTTCGGAAATTCCTAGCGTTTTGGCGAGATTTTTGAGGTTCATGGATGCTGCGTCTGGGGTGAGTCTTGCCGCTGCCAGCGCCCGTTAAGTAGGGTGCGGCGCGGAGCGATGTTGCTTAGTTTATCTGATAAATGCGGCTGGCCGTAGTGCTGCAGCCAGCGAGTGGTGACAGCGCAAAAAAATACGCGGGCTAACCCGAAGGCGCCCGCGTTAAAAGAGGATTGCTGTGCACTACATGTAACTGCCGGCCATCGCGTGCAGCGGCGCGATGCTGATTCCGGTTACTGCCTGCCCCTAAATGTGGCGGTGCTACTGCCAGAGGCCCGCGTCCGAAGGGCGCTGGCCAGTGTTTGAAATTTTCAACAAAGAGCGTCTGATAAAACGTTCAGGGCCAGGCGCAAGGGCGCAGGCAGTACGCTAGTACGGCAAGCCCTTGCAACGCCGCCATGGGCGTTTTTCAGATGCTCTTACCACCAGGATTCCACTTGGAAACCCATGGAACTGCCATTGGTCTTGCCGCCAAATACCCCCGTCGATGACAGCGCCGTGTCTGCAGCGGCCGCTGCCTGGGCTGCCTTGTTCCATTTGGCGTAGGTATAAAAGGCGCGCAGTACGGGGCGTGACCAGAAGCTGGGGCCGGCCGCCAGTTGCGGGGCGATAGTCAGCTTGGTCAGCTGGCGGGTTTCGCCGTCTTCCGGCTTGACCCTGTCGTGGCCCAGTTCCACCGCCAGGCTGTAGTTGTCGGTAAAGTTGTAAACAGGACGCGCGCCCAGCGAGGTCCATTTGCTGCTGGCGCCGGCTGTTTGCCTGTCTTCATAGACCAAGGTCGCCATGCCCGACCAGGCGCCTTTCGGCTGTATCATCAGTTGTTCCGTCAGGCGCGTGACCTTGTCATTGCTGGTGGCGCCCAGGGTGGCGCCGCCCGTGTTGGCGGCGCTGCCCTTGCCAAACTGCAGCGCGACCTTGTTATAGCCGCCCAGCAAATTGCCTTGCGTATGCATGAAGGTCAGCAAATGGCCGCTGGCGATGGGGTCGGCGCCCGCGGCGTTGCGTTTCTGGTTGTACTGCAGACCCACGGTCAGTTCACCATCCGGGTTGACCTTGATGCCGGAAAAACGAAAATCATGCGACAGGGCCATGCGCTTGCTGTCTTTTTCGTCGGCCGTGCGGATGATGGCGTACGCCAGTTTGGCGGGGCCGAGATCGATGTTTTCCAGGCCGGCGCCCGGGCCGCTATTGTTCCAGAAGTAGTAATCAGTGATGTGTACGTCCTGGCGGTCGTAATAGCGTTTGCCGACCCAGGCGCGCGCGTCGGCCAGGATGCCCGTGCCGATCTTGTCGGCCACCACATTGATTTCGCGCCATGACGGGTCCGATTGTTCCCAGTCCTGGTTCTGGTTGACGGAGAACGCCACCAGGGTGTTGATGCGGAAGGTCGTGCCATTGGCTGCCTTGAATGCTTCGCCGCCAAATTTCAGCTCGGCGTAGGTTTCGCACTCATTGCCCAGACGATATTTGGACGAGGCGCCAGCCAGGCCGAAACAGGATTCCTTGCCGCCTTCGCCGCTGGTGCCGAAACCCGAGCGCAGGTAGCCGCCGAAATCGATGGGCAGGGCGGCCTGGGCGGCCGTAGCGCTCAAGGCCATCACCAGGGCGGCAGGCAAGGCTTTCAAGAAGTGTTGTTTCATCTTATCTCCAGTATTTTTATAGGTGTGTCATTGGCGCGGACGTCATTGCACAGTCACGCAAATCCAATGCGCTTTGGATATTGTTCAAAGCGCTTTGATTGTAATTCAAAGCGCTTTGATGAGTAAACTGTTTTAATTATGGAAAGATGATGCGTGTTGCTGGAAAGCGTAGCGGCGGGAAGGCGGTAAAGTGGGGCAGCGGCGCCAAAGCGCCGCCGTATCGGGAGGGATCAGGAAGATGTATCGCAAACAGGCAGTGGTGCTGCCGTCTCGTCAGCACTGGCCGGATGGCGCAGGAAAGCCAGCAGCAGCAAGCTCGAAGCGATGGTGATGGCTGCCAGCACATATAACAAGTGGCGGAAAGCCGTGCCATAGGCTTGCGCCAGTGCCGCCAGATCCAGTTGCGGCAGCAGTGTGCCGGCATGCTGCAGTTCGCCGATCGCCAGAAAGGGGGCGGCCAGCGTTGCCTGCTGCATGTCGATGCCGGGCACAGAGAGCAGGGCAGCCAACGCCAGCGCGGCCAGCATTGCGCTGACGATGGCCAGCGCAATGCCTTCGCCCGCCACGCGCGTTGTATTGAAGATACCGGCCGCCATGCCTGCACGCTCCGTCGGCACTACGCTGACGGCCAGGCCATCCATCAAACCCCACGGCAGGCTGATGCCGCAGCCGATCAGCAGCAAGGGCGGCAGCAAGCTGGTTGCCGGCAGACCCGGCGCACATTGCGACAGCCACAGCAAGCCGGCCGCCGTCAGCAGCAAGCCGCTGCAGCAGATGTGGGCGGCGCTGATGCGCTGGGCGGCCAGGCTGGCCAGCATGGGCAGCACCAGCATGGGCGCCGACAGCGCGACCATCATGCCGCCCGCTTGAAACGAGGTATAGCCTTCGATACCGATCAGGCGGGCCGGCAGCAGCACCAGCAGTACCACGAAGGAAAAGGCGGGGGCGGCCGCCAGCAGTTGCACGCCGGCGAAGGCGGGCAGGCGGAATAAGGACAGGTCCAGCATGGGCCGCGCGCTGCGGCGTTCGATGGCGACAAAGCTGATCAATAACAGGGCGGCGCCACTGAGCAGGCCCAGGCTGGCGGGACTGCTCCAGCCGCTGTGCGGCGCTTGCAGCAAGGCATAGGTAAACAGTGATAGGGCGCTGGTGAAGCTCAGGGCGCCGGCCCAGTCCACATTGCCCGCTTGCGGATCGCGCGATTCGTTCATGGTGCGGGCGGCGATCAGCAAGGCAGTCAGGCCGGCGGCGGCAGTGATCAGGAACAGGCTGCGCCAACCGCCATGGTCGATTACGCTGCCGGCCAGGAAGGGGCCGAAAGCCAGGCCGGCGCCGAATGCCGTGCCGATCAGGCTAAAGGCCCGCGCGCGGCTGCTGCCGTCGAATTCCTGCGCCAGCGCCGCCAGGCCACTGGATAAGGCCATGGCGCACGCCAGGCCCTGCACGGCGCGCAGCACGTCGAGCAGCAGGATACTGGGCGCTACCGCCAGTGACAGGGTGGCGGCGCCAAACAAACTCATGCCCATTAGAAATACGCGTTTGCGGCCATAGCGGTCGGCCAGGGTGCCGGCCACCATCAGACAGCCGCCAAAGCTGAGCATAAAGGCATTCGAGATCCAGGCCAGCGCCAAAGGGCTGCCGTGCAGTTCGGCGGCGATGGCAGGGATGGCGATGGCTGGGCCTGTAAAGCTGAGCGGCATGCACAGCGCCGCCAGGCAGACGGCGGCCAGCACCAGGGCGCGCCGTGCGGAGGTTTCGGCTAGGTTCGTGTTCATGGGAGTGGGTCCGGTAAGAGGGTGTGCCATGATAATATGGCTCCAATCAGGGAAAAAGTGGCTGAAAATCCAGTCATAACGGACAAATAATCTCGAATGGTGGGCGATGGATAATCTGAACGGCATAAGCGCCTTTGTGCGGGCGGCGGAAACCTGCAGCTTTGTCGCCGCTGGGCGGCTGCTGGGCGTATCGGCTTCGGCAGTGGGCAAGAGCGTGGCGCGGCTGGAAGAAAAGCTGGGCGTGCGCCTGCTTAACCGCAGCACGCGCCGCATTAGCCTCAGCAATGAGGGCGCGCTGTTTTACGAGCGCTGCCAGCGCATCCTGGCCGATCTGGGCGATGCCGAGGCGGAACTGTCGCACCTGACCGAGGCGCCGCGCGGCAAGCTGCGGGTCAGCCTGCCCGTGATCGGCTACCGTTTCATCTTGCCGCTGTTGGCCGATTTTACGCAGCAATACCCGGAGATCGAGCTTGACCTGGATTTCAATGACCGCCTGGTCGATGTGGTGGCTGAGGGCATTGACGTGGCCGTACGCAGTGGCGTGCTCAGCGATTCACGGCTGATGGCGCGTGAACTGGGGCCGTTTGCCTTTTCCATCGTCAGTGCGCCCGCGTATTTTGCGCGCCACGGCGTGCCGGCCATGCCGCGTGATCTGGAACAGCACGGCTGCGTGCGCTATAAATTCCCCAGCACGGGTAAATTGCAGGAGTGGCAGTTGTTCCGCACGCCAGGGCAGGAGGGCGAGTTGCGCTTACGCACTGTACTCACCTGCAATAATATCGAAGCCCTGATCGGCGCCGCCACGCAGGGCGTGGGCCTGGCCTACCTGCCCGATTTTCTCG
Organism: Janthinobacterium silvisoli; assembly: GCF_014200725.1. GTDB lineage: Bacteria > Pseudomonadota > Gammaproteobacteria > Burkholderiales > Burkholderiaceae_D > Janthinobacterium. The sequence goes on along the minus strand of NZ_JACHCL010000002.1, from coordinate 800,919 downwards.
TCAAGGACGCGATCGCCCGCGGCGAATTGCAAGCCGTGCTCGGCGAGTATCTGCGGCACGCCAGCAAGTTCTGGATACTGTGGCCTTCGAGCCGCCATCTGTCGCCCAAGTTACGCGTGTTTGTTGACTTCCTGTCGGCGCATTTGCACTTTTCCGGCCCTGCGCGTGGCCCGCGCCCTGCCAATTTCCATGCTGCTGCGGACGCTGGACCAAGTTCCTGATGAAGATTCTTCCTACAAGTTGAGGAAAATTCCTACTCCCTGATGATTTAGTTTTGCTGCGATGCACCACGCGAAGCCGCGTAGTTGCTACTTATAGTTTCCATGAATATCACTTATACGTTAATTAAATTGCCATATGGAATTTATTTATGTTAATTTCATATCTGTTTCGGCAACATTATAGTTGTTGGAACACGCACACGATGCCTTGCGGCAAAGTAGTGGGAATTTGAAAATACAGCAGCAGTAACCATCATTGTAACCGTCAGTCACGGGTGTGAGCCTGGTACCGTTACTCAGGGAGAGTGCATGAAAACAGTAACGATAACGCCGTCCAAGGCGGCGCCGCAAAAAAAACAGCAAGTGGCACGCAAGACAGGTTTACTGTTAGGTGGCGGTGCACCAAATTCGACCTTGATCGCTGGCGCGCTGGCCGCTTTTGTGGATGAGGGTATCGATTTTGACGTCATTTCTGCATCCGGCGCCGGTGTGTTGATGGGCCTGCTTTACACCACGCCGCATGCCGCCACGCCGCGCCAGGCGCTGCAAAGCTGGGCTGATACGGGGGTAGCCGACAGCATCTACAAGATGATCCCCATCAATTACAAGATTTTCCAGAAACCGGGCATGCAGGCGAGCACTTTCCGCGACGCCTTCCAGCCACCGGCCAACAATCCTTTTTTTCAGGCGATCCAGCAAACGTTTGCGAGCGCGCCTGGCGTCTGGTCGGACTGGGGCAAGTTGATGATGTCCTCGCTGTCGCCATCGGACCTGTCGATGAAAAGCCTGGGCTTGTGCGCGCATTTGCCCTTCCTGGAAAAAGCCGTGGATTTTTCCGGCGTGGCGCGCATGCGTCCCCAGTTCTATATCAATGCCTACAACCTCAGCGAGCATCGCATGCAAAACTGGGGCAAGCATGAAATCGGCCCCGAGCACGTGCGCGCCGCCCTGTCGTTCCCCTTCCTGTATGCACCGACCACCATCGATGGCAGCGATTACATCGAAGGCGCCGCGCTCGATACGCTCAATTTCGATCCCTTCATCGAAGGCAAGGGCGAGCATCACGACGCCGATACCCTGGTCATCCTCGATATCCTGGGCGACGAGCGCCTGCTGCGCAAACCGCGCAACCTGTATGACGCCTGGGTACGCTCGATCATCACGCCGCTGGTGAAAATTTCCAAGAGCGAGATGCGTTTGTTCGAGCTGGAACACAACACGGATGCGCGCACAGGCCAGCCCAAGCGCCGCCTGCTGAAGCTGGACTTGATGGGCGGCATTCCGGAAGAGCATTGGCCCGACACGCTCGACTGGTCCAGTTCGAACATGCAGCTGCTGTTCGACGTGGGCTACAAGGCGGGCATCGCCTTTGCCCGCGAACACGGCGACTTGCTGCGCCGCCCCGATACCGAGGACGCCGCCGCTCCTTTGGCAGCCTGATCGCGCATAGCGGATCGTATGTAGTACCTGGCCTTGCCAGGCCCTGCAGCCCGGCATGACGCTGCGGGCTGCTTTTTCCATTTGCTGAGTACATCAATGAATATCACCAAGCAACTTATACTGACCCTGACCATCGCCTTGCTGGCCTTGCTATTGCTGGGCGCCGGCGGCGCATGGCAGCTGCAGCGCTCGCAGGAGCGCTTTGACACCGTGCAGAACCGCATCATTCCGAGCATCCAGGGCTTGCATGCCGCCAAGGCTTCGCTGGCCGATTCGCGCCTGGCCGGCTACCGTTTGTCCGTGTTTTCCAATCTGGCCGACAAGACGGCGCTGGACAATGCACTGGCTGCCGCCAACAAGGACTTCGACGACATCATCGCCAAGTACCGCGCCGAACGCATCTATGACGAAACCGACCGCAAGATGCTCGACGCCGACCAGGCCGCCATGGAAGCGTATCGCCAGGCCCTGAAACCATTCTTTGCCGCCGCTTACGCAGGCGATATGGATGGCGTGCGCGCCACCTTGCTCGCTGGCACGCCGCTGGCCATCACGGCCGCTGCCGCCAAAAAAAGCATGGACGACCACCTGGCTTATAACAACAAGCTGGTCGATGACGTGAAGGCCGAAAGCCTGGACGCTTACGATACGGCCTTCAACACCATGCTGGCCGTACTGGGCGTGGCAGTGTTGCTGACGGGCGCACTGGCCTTGCATATCTACCGCACCATCAGCGGCGGCCTGGGCAATATCCAGCATACCTTGGAAAAAGTCAGCGTTTCGCTGGACCTGTCGGCTGCCATGCCGGTCGCCAATATGGATGAAGTGGGCCGCACGGCGACCGCCTTCAATAAATTCCTCGACCGCATCGTGGAAGTGATCGCCACTGTGCGCGCTTCGGCCGATACGGTCAGCGTGGCAGCCGCGCAGATTTCAGCCGGCAATGCAGACTTGTCCGTGCGTACCGAACAGCAGGCATCGTCGCTGGAAGAAACCGCATCCAGCCTGGAGGAGCTGACCTCGGCCGTGCGCCAGAATACGGACAATGCGCGCCAGGCCAATACCCTGGCTGTGTCTGCCTCGGACGTGGCCCGCAAGGGTGGCGCGGTGGTGGCGCAGGTGGTGGGCACCATGGGGTCGATCAACGAGTCGGCTAAGAAGATTGCCGACATTATCGGCGTGATCGACGGCATCGCCTTCCAGACCAATATCCTGGCGCTGAACGCGGCCGTGGAAGCAGCCCGCGCAGGCGAGCAGGGCCGTGGCTTTGCCGTAGTGGCAACCGAGGTGCGCAACCTGGCGCAACGCTCGGCAGCCGCCGCCAAGGAAATCAAGGACTTGATCGGTGATTCGGTCGATAAGGTCAATGCCGGTACGGTGCTGGTCGATGAAGCGGGCGCAACGATGGAAGAAATCGTCGCCAGCATCAAGCGCGTGACTGACATCATGGGCGACATCGCCAACGCCAGCCACGAGCAAAGCGCCGGCATCGAACAAGTCAACCAGGCCATTTCGCAAATGGACCAGGTCACGCAGCAAAACGCGGCCCTGGTGGAAGAGGCGGCCGCTGCCGCTGCCTCGCTGCAAGACCGCGCGGTGGAATTGGTCGATGTGGTGGCCGTGTTCCGCCTGCGTGGCGAAGCCAAGCAGTCAGGCCTGAAAGTGGCTGGCGGATTGCCTGCAGCCTCCGCTGTTGCGCGCCGCCTGCCGTCGCCTTCCCGCCGCATGCTCGGTTAATGAATCGGTTAATCTATTGATAGTGTAAGGCTTGGGGCCGGATGCCGCAGCATTCCGGCCCTTTGTTTTATCGTCCTTGCAAAACAGTTTCCCGTAATCAAGCAGTGCGACAAATTAACGTGCCGATCCTGTCTCGATGGAATACAATTCCCGCGTGGCAGCCAGCTTGCCTGGTTCAGCCAGGCACGGCGTCACCCTTGATGATCACGGAAAGATGTTTGCCTATGACACTGCAGTTGCCTCTGCGCATCGCGCCCCCCGCTACCCTTGCGCCATGCGCGCCCCTATTCCCATTCAAAGCCGTGGGCGCCATGCTGGCCCTGAGCTTGTCTTGTCTGATCGTCAGCACTCCCGTCATGGCGGCTTCCGCCAGCAATAGCGTGATGCTGGAAGACTTGACCAGTACCGAATTGCGGACCCGTATCGACCATGGCGCCACTACGGTGATCGTGCCGATCGGCGGGGTGGAGCAAAGCGGCCCATATATTGCCTTGGGCAAGCACAATGTGCGCGCCGGCATCCTGGCGCGCCAGATCGCGCAAAAGCTGGGCAATACCATTGTCGCCCCCGTCGTTTCCTACGTGCCGGAAGGCAGTATTAATCCACCGGCCGGCCATATGCGCCATGCGGGCACGATTTCGATACCGCCAGCCGCTTTCGAAGCACTGCTGGAAGGCACGGCAGCCAGTTTGCGCCAGCATGGTTTCCGTGACATCGTCTTTGTGGGCGACCATGGCGGTTACCAAAAGAATGAGCAAAACGTGGCCAACAAGCTTAATCACGCCTGGAGCAAGTCGGCCGTGATGAAACCGGCTGCGAGCGATGCGCGCGCGCACGCCTTGCTCGATTACTATGACATTACGCAAACGGCGTATATTGCGCAATTGCAGAAGCGTGGCTATAGCAATGCCGAGATCGGCTTGCACGCAGGCCTGGCGGATGCGGCGCTGATGCTGGCGACCGATCCGTCGCTGGTGCGCAGCGAGGCCCTGGCCCACGGTCCCAAGCCTGGCGTGGCGGACGGCGTGCGCGGCGACGCCACGCGGGCGACTGCCGAGTTGGGCGAGATCGGTGTCAAGCTGCAGGTCGACACTTCGGTGGCGGCGATCAAGAAATTGCTGGAACGTTAAACATTCTACACACTGATACCACGCCGGCCGTCTGTTAACGTGCCGGTATTTGCAACGAAAACATGCGAAAATCCATGAAAAAACCTCAACGACGCACTATCGTCACATTATCCGCCATTGCCGCGGCCGCTCTTGGGCTCGGCGTCGCCAGCCAGGTCATCGGTGCCAGTGCACCAGCCCCGGCCGCACCTGCTGCAGCTTATTCGCCACTGCCCGGCATGCCGCCACTGGTCGATCCTAAAAACGTGTATGGCAGCATCGGTAGCAGCAATATGAGCCCGGTGGTCAAGGACCATCTGCACCGCGTGTATGTACCCAACCTGCGCTCGAACGATGTGTATGTGATTGATCAGGAAAGCCTGAAAGTGGTCGACAAGTTCAAGGTCGGCAGCGGCCCGCAGCACGTCGTGCCATCGTGGGACTTGCGCACTTTGTGGGTGGCGAATAACGCCGAGCGCACCAACAAGGGCAGTTTGACGCCGATCGATCCCTTGACGGGCAAGCCGGGCAAGGAAGTGCCGGTCGACGATCCTTATAATATGTATTACACGCCGGATGGCAAGTCGGCCATCGTGGTGGCCGAAGCGCGCCACCGCCTGGACTTCAGGGATCCGAAGACCATGGCCGTGCAGTACTCCATCGATACGCCGCAGTGCGGCGGTATCAACCACGCCGATTTCTCGAACGATGGCCGCTACGCTATCTTTACCTGCGAATTCGACGGTACCATCGCCAAGATCGACATGGTGGAGCGCAAGGTCGATGGTTATCTGAAATTGCAGATGCCGAGCAAGCGTTTCGCCGAGTCTGGCCCCGTGGGCGGCCCTGCCGATGAAATCTGCAGCGTCAAGAAGGGCATGCCGCAAGACATACGCATCTCGCCTGACGGCAAGAAATTTTTCATCGCTGACATGGACGCCGATGGCGTGCACGTGGTCGATGGCGCCACCCTCAAGGAAATCGGCTTCATTCAGACGGGCGTGGGCACGCACGGCCTGTACCCTAGCCGCGACGGCAAGAAGCTGTACGTAGCCAATCGTGGCACGCACCGCATCCACGGCAAGCGCAAGGGCAAGGGCAGCGTCAGCGTGATCGATTTCGCCACCGAAAAAGTGGTCGCGCAATGGCCGATCCCGGGCGGCGGCAGCCCTGATATGGGCAACGTCAGCGCCGATGGCAAGTACCTGTGGCTGTCGGGCCGCTTCGACGATGTGGTTTACCGCATCGACACGAACAATGGCTCCGTAGCGCAAGTGAAAGTGGGCCAGGAGCCGCACGGTTTGACCGTCTGGCCGCAGCCGGGCCGCTACTCCTTGGGTCACACCGGTAACCTGCGTTAAACAGCAATGCGTGGCAGGTCTGTTTTGTATCAGGCCTGCCGCATTTGCTTGTCTGTTCTATAAGCTTGCGGCATACTGCAGTTCTTCCTGGGCCACTGCAAAATATTCCTCATGATTTTCGATCATATCGGTGTGAACGTCAGCGATACGCAGGCGAGCAAGGCATTTTTTTCGGCCGCCCTGGCCCCCTTGGGTGTTAGCCTGGTGACGGAAGTGCATGGCTGGGTGGGCTACGGCAAGGATGGCAAGCCCGACTTCTGGTTCGGCGCTGGCGCCCAGCCGCATACGCCCATGCATCTGGCGTTCAAGGCTGCCAACCGGGCCCAGGTACGCGACTTTTATGCGGCTGCATTGGCCGCCGGCGGCAAGGATAATGGTCCACCCGGCATCCGCGCCATCTATCACCCTGATTACTACGGCGCTTTCGTCATCGGCCCCGATGGCCACAATATCGAAGCCGTTTGCCACGCCCCGGAAGCCTGAAACCTGAAGCCACTGAGACGATGAAGCGCAACACCGCATTGCTGATGGACTCTGCCGGGCATTATGCCTATGTGCATGAAGGCTTTTCCTGGCCCGCCTTCTTTCTTGGTCCCCTGTGGGCGGTCGCCAAACGCCGCTGGTGGTTTTTGCTACCCATGCTGGGTGTCGAGGCTTGCCTGTGGTTTGGCAGCCAGCTGGCTGTCAACCTGCGTATCTTCCCCTTGATGCTGCTGGTGCTGGTCGCCGAACTGGGCTATTTCCTGGCGCGCGGCTGGTATGGCAACCGCTGGCTGGCGGCGTCGCTGCGGCGCCGTGGTTACGCACGCGTTGCCTGATATATTCCTGAGTAAGTAGCTCGACTTTCCTGGTGGCGATAGCCTGCAGCAAATTGCTTAACGGCAGGGCTGTGCTCTTATTTTGCCCCCCACTTCTCACACCTTTGATCCATATCATCCCTCCTGATCGGTGCTCACGTAGCCTTGGAATTCGCGTTGCAAAGCATCTCTCCACCAAAACGGATATGTTCTTCGCGTAGCGCGGCCAAGCCTGTTTGATGAATGTTTAGCTTCACATCGCTGCAGTGCCTGGCCGCACAGGTTTTTCATTCCACCGCACTTTCATGAGGAAATTCTATGTATCCATATTCACGTAGTGTCAGCCCTGCTGCCAAAAGCCATCTGGAAGCGCAACTGTCGTTTTTCAACGGCATCTCGAAATCGCTGTTCCGTTCGGTGCAGCAATTCAGCGACCTGAACCTGCAATTTGCGCAAGGCTTGCTGGAAGAATCCACAATAGCCAGCCAAAACCTGCTCACGGTTGACCGCACGGAAGATCTTTTCCAGGTGGCAGCTGCTTCCGGCCAGCCGGTGGCCGAGCAATTGCGTATTTATCAGCAACAGGCATCGCGCCTGGCGGCAGATGCGCAAGTTGACCTGGCCAGCGTGGCAGAGAAACATATTTCTGAAACGAGCCGCACGGCCAAAGTACTGGCCGAAGAAGTGGCGCGTACGGCTTCCGAAGAAACAGAGAAAAACGTGCGCAAGCAGCAAGACGCGATTCAGCGTATCTCTGAACCGTTCCAGGCTTTCCAAAACGGCAGCAGCCGTGACCAGCGCGGTGCGCAGGGCCAAACGCAAAGCCGCGCCGGCGAAAGCCTGCAAAGCGCGACCCACCAGGGTAGCCAGCAGTCGGGCAGCGCTGAATCTGGCGCCGCGCATACCGCTGGCAGTGCAGCGCAAGGCAAAACCAGCGGCAGCACCGGCCGCAAAGAGTAAGTAGCAAGGAGCAAGGTTCTTACGATCCGTTTTTCCTGGCTACCTTGGGGACCGAGACCCAAGCTGGCTGAGTTCGCCAGGTTCGTAAGCGTTGCTTGATTGCGATGTGCAGCACGACGCCCGTCCCTTACCGGATGGGCGTTTTTACGTTAAAGGCAGGGTTTGCTGCAGCTTGTCCTGGATTTTGCCGCTGCTGTTGTGCATCTACTGTATCTTGCGGCTCTTTTGCAGCAGGCAGACGGCTGAGCTGATCGATAAAGGCGCTGACCCTGTCCAGGGTGGGCGCCAGCATGCGCAGGGGGCTGGCCAGCGAGGCAACCAGGGTCGTATGGCTGACGCCGTCCAGGTAGATTTCCGTGACGGGGCGTTGCTGGGCGCGCAGGGCGGTCGCCAGGCCACCGGTATTGCGCTGCGGATCGACCAGCTTGTCCTTGCCGGGCTGGGGCGCGATCAGCAGTGCTGGTGGCGCGTCGGCTGTCACATGATTGATCGGTTGCGAAGAAGCGGGCGTCTCCGGGAAAAAGAACACCGGGCGGGTAGTGGGATTTTCGATCGGCAAGAAATCGTAGGGGCCAGCCAGGCCTATCCAGCCGCTCAAGTCTTGAGGGCGCATGCCGTGGCGCGCCAGCAAGCTGGGATCGAGCGCCACCATGGCGGCGTTGTAGGCGCCCGCACTATGCCCCATCACGAACAAATGTGTCGTGTCGCCGCCGTAGCGGCCCGCCTCCACGGACGCCCAGGCCACGGCGCGGGCCGCATCCTGCAATATCTCCGGATAATGCACATCGGGGTATAAGCGATAGTCGGCGATCACTGCAAGATAACCACGCGATGCCAGCGCATGGCCGACGAAGGCATAATCCTTGCGCTCGCCCGAAACCCAGTTGCCGCCATAAAAAAAGACCACCACGGGTACCGGGCCGGCATGGTTTTTTGGCGCGTAGACATCGAGTTTTTGCCGTGGCAGCGGTCCGTAAGCGATATCGGGCGTCACGCACGAGGCACTGCCGGATGACATGGCGTTAATCGCCGTCAGCGGCGAACAGGCGACCAGGCCAGCGGCCAGCGGGATCATGGCCAGCAGGGAGAACAGGGCGGTGCGCGCGATCGTCATGGTGTTCTCCGGCGTAGGATGGTTGCACTAGTGTAAGACAATTGGCGTATTTTGCGCGCGCACTATCGACGCACTGGCAATGACTTCAGGCTTGGCCTGCCTCGGTCTCCGTGACTCCGGCCAGTCCTGTCAGGGTCGAGCCATTTTGCAGCAGCCACTTGCGTGCTGTGGCGATCACCGCGTCCGACAAGGTGCGCGTGAGCGGCGTCTGGATGTCCCAGGCGTGCCAGGTCAGGGGCACGTCGAGTGCCTGGCCCGCCGCCACGTCCATCAAGCGCCCGCTGGCCAGTGCATTTTCCGCCTGCAGCAGCGGCACCATGCCATAGGCGTAGCCCGCTTCGATAAAGCGCACGAAGTCGCGCGCGGAACCGAGTACATGGTGAGGGTAGCGGCCTGTGTAGCCCAGGCGGTGCTCCAGGTAGCGTTCGTGCAGCGCATCCTTGCTGCCAAAAGTGATGGCTGGCGCCTGGCTGACGGCTTCTACCGTAAATCCATCGGGAAACCATTGCGCGGCAAACGCGGGCGAGGCCACGCACAGGTAGCGCATGGCGCCCAGCGGTGTTGCCGTCGTGCCCGCCACCAGGTCGGAAGCGCTGGTGACGCAGGCAAATACGCGTCCTTCGCGCAGCTGGCTCAGGGTATGGTCCTGGTCGTCGAGGCGGATGTCGAGCAGGCAGGACGGCGGCGTCAGCAGTGGCCCCAGCGCTTCCGGGATCCAGGTAGCGGCGCTGTCGGCGTTGACGGCGATGGCCAGTTCCGGCAATTGCGTGGTGGGGCCAGGCTGGGCGTCGAGCGCCGCTTCGAGCAGCTTGACTTGCCGGTAATGGGCGATCAGGCGCTGGCCAGCCTCGGTCGGGGTGGGCGGCTGGCTGCGGATGATCAGTAAAGTGCCTTCCAGGTTTTCCAGGGTGCGTATGCGTTGCGACACGGCCGGCTGGCTGATCATCAAAGCCTGCGCCGCCTTTTCAAAGCTGCCCAAGCCGATCACGGCATCGAGTGCAGCCAGGCCCCGGTAGTCCACGACGCGCATAAGTTTCTCTTATGTATGGTTAGAATCATTCATTATACTTATATTTACATTTTCTTTACACTAGCGTCATAGGATAAACATTCCACATTGCCGCGCAGCCTGGACACCAGGCTCCGCCGTACCGTCCACACACCATTCTTATTGCTCTGCCGAGCGTTTGCCGGCCGAGAGCGGGCGGCCGTGCGCAATCTGGGAAGCACTCAAAAGGAATCGATATGGACAGCACTATCTTCTTGAAAGGCATGGGTTTGGGCGCGAGCTTGATCGTTGCCATCGGCACACAAAACGCTTTCTTGCTGAAACAGGGCTTGAAGCGCCATTACGTGCTCACTTGCATCCTGGTGTGCCTGCTGTGCGACGCCATGCTGATTACCGCTGGCGTGGCCGGCATGGGTAGCGTGATTGCCGACAATCCCAACTTCTTGTTGTGGGCCAAGGCTGGTGGCGCGACCTTCTTGATCGCCTATGGCTTGCGCGCCGCCAAATCGGCTTGGCGTCCATCTGCCTTGACGGCTTCGACCGCCAAGGCGCCTGAAGGTTACTGGGCCGTGATCGGCGCGGCGCTGGCGTTCAGCCTGCTGAACCCGCACGCCTTCCTCGATACGGTAATCCTGCTGGGCTCCATCGGTGGCCAGCATGAAGGCATAGGCCGCTTTTACTTTGCCGGCGGCGCCATCATGGCTTCGGCCCTGTGGTTCTTCCTGCTGGGTTTTGGCGCCCGCTACCTGGCGCCCGTGTTCGCCAAGCCCATGGCCTGGCGCGTGCTGGACGGCATCATTGCGCTCGTGATGTGGGCGATTGCCGCTTCGCTGTTCTTTTAATCAGCGGGTCAGAAAGGCCAGCACGCGGCTGGCCAGTTTGCCATACGGCGGCCACAGCAATTTCAGCGCGCTGTAACGGGCCTGGTAAAACACGGGACGCAGCTTGGAAAATGTGAGGAATCCTTCGTGGCCGTGATAGTGGCCCATGCCGGAATCGCCCACGCCGCCGAATGGCAAGTCGTGCTGGCCCACATGGAACAGGGCGTCGTTGACGGACACGCCGCCCGACATCACGCGGGTGATCAGCGTCTGCACCGTGGCTTGATCATGGCTGAACGGATAGATGGCCAGCGGACGCGGCCCCGCATTGATGCTGTCGATCACCGTTTCCAGGCTTGCATAGCTGCGTAGCGGCAAGATAGGACCAAAGATTTCACGTGTCAGCAGCACACTGTCTTCGGGTGCGTCGATCACGATATGCGGTGCGATCTTGCGGCTGGCCCGGTCAAAGGCCGGCCCCGGCAGCAATGAAATGACGTGTGCCCCCCGTTCCCGCGCATCGTCGAGCGCCTGCAACAGCCGTTCGAATGAAGGCTGGTCGATAATCGACGTGTAGTCTGGCGTATCGAGCTGTGGATAGCGCGCCGGCACGATGGCGCGCGCATGCGCCACGAATTCATCGATGCTGGCTGCCGGCAGCCAGGCATGATCGACGGTGGTGCAGATCTGGCCCGCATTCAGGTATTTCACGAACAGGATGCGCTCGGCGGCCGTGCGCAGCGGAAAGTCGTCACAGACGATGGCTGGCGCCTTGCCGCCCAGCTCCAGGGTGACGGGGCACAGATTGCGCGCCGCTGCCGCCATCACGGCGCGGCCCGTCTGGCCCGATCCTGTAAACAGCAAATGGTCGAAGGGCAGTTGCGAAAAAGCGATGCCTACGCCGCCCGTTTCATCGAAAAATTGCAATTTATCCGGTGGAAAATAATCGGGTATTTTGGCTATCAGCAGCCTGGCCAGGTGGCGCGAATTCTCGCTCATCTTGACCATGGCGCGGTTGCCAGCCGCAAAGATGTAGGTGAGCGGTATCAAACTCAGGTTCAGTGGAAAATTCCACGGCACGATCACGCCCACCACGCCCAGCGCTTGCGGGATCACACGGTTGCGCGCGCCAAAAAAGTTGCGCCAGTCCACAGCCCGCCGCTGCGGCTTCATCCAGGAACGCAAGTGCTTCAAGACATGGTCGATGCCATCGATGGCGGGAAAAATTTCCGTCAGCAAAGTTTCGTGGCTGGACCGGTTGCCATAGTCGGCGCTGATCGCTTCGCACAGGGCTGCCTTGTGGTCGCGGATAAAGCGCTGCAGCGTCAGCAGGTCGCGCCGGCGTTCAGCTAGCGTGGGGGCGGGTTGGGCCAGATAGGCAGCCTTTTGCTGCGCCAAGGTGCTCTCCAGCGTATTGTGTGGCATGTCCATGGTTCTCCTGCGTGGAAACTTTTTTTCTACAACAGAGGGTACAGCAAACGCGGCAGTAACAGTGTTTTCGGAACGGCGCGCTACGCCTTAAAATACCTGCTTGTTGCAAGTTAAAAGTTGAAAGGATAGCCATGACCTCTACCACGTCCGACGCCCTGCACATCGTTTGCCCTCATTGCGACGCTGTCAACCGCTTGCCGCCAGCGCGCCTGCGCGAGCAGCCCACGTGCGGCAAGTGCCAGAAAGATTTGTTTACGGGCCAGCCAGTCGACCTGGCCAGTGCCCGTTTCCTCAAGCATATAGAGCGCACGGACATTCCCGTACTGGTCGATTTCTGGGCGCCCTGGTGCGGTCCTTGCCGCACGATGGCGCCCTGGTATGCACAGGCGGCCAAGTCGCTGGAGCCAGATTTCCGTGTCGTCAAGGTCAATACGGAAGCTTCGCAAGACCTGGGTAGCCGTTTCAATATCCGCAGCATTCCCACTTTGGCCCTGTTCCGTGGCGGCCGGGAAGTGGCGCGCCAGCCGGGCGCCATGGACGCCAATAGCATTATTGCCTGGGCAAGAGGGCGCTAACTCAGACTACTGGCGCCATCTCCTGCAAGATAGTGTGCACGATGGCCAGCGCCGTATCGATGTCGAGCTTGTCGATGGCGCCGTAACCGAGGAACAGGCCTTCGTGGCGGGCCGGCCCATGATAAAAGCCGGACAGCGCATACAGGCTGATGTCGGCCAGGCGCGCGCGGCGCAGCAGTTCCACGATATCGAGCGGCGCCTGCGCCAGCGCGGCCACGTGAAAGCCGGCGCTGGCCGGCACCAGGCGGAACCATGGTGACAGGGCGCCGTCAAACCAGTACTGCAGCCGTTCGCGGCGCCCCGCATAGATATCGTGGCAGCGGCGTATATGGCGCAGCAAGTGGCCATCCTGGATAAACTTGGCCAGCGCATGCTGCCCCAGGCTGGCCGTGTGGCAATCATTGAGGTATTTCGCCGTCTGTACGGCTTGCACGATGGCCAGGGGCAGTACCACATAGCCCAGGCGCAATTCCGGCAGCATGATCTTGGAAAAGCTGCCCACGTGGGCCACCAGCCCATAGCGGTCCATGCTTTGCAGCGAATCCGTGGGCCGGCCTTCATAGCGGAAGGCGCTGTCGTAATCGTCTTCGATAATGATGGCGCCCAGGTGCCGCGCGCGTTCCAGCAGAGCATGCCTGCGCGCCATGCTCATCGGCATACCGAGTGGAAATTGATGCGCTGGCGTCACATAAATCAGCCGCGTACCGTCCGGTATCTGCTCGACGTTGAGTCCATCTTCGTCCACATCCACCCCTACCACGCGTGCCCCCTGGGCAACGAACACCTGGCGCGCCACGGGGTAGCCCGGCTCTTCCACGACGACCGTATCGCCGGGCTCGAGCAGGGTTTGCGCCAGCAGGCTCAATGCCTGCTGCGCGCCGCTGCACACCAATACTTGTTCCGGTCTGCAATGAATGCCCCGGCTGAAGGCGGCATGGCCGGCAATCGCCGTGCGCAATGCCGGCAAGCCTTCTACGGGGCCATAGCGGCCCCGTGCCTGCACATCCTGGCGCACGGCGTATTGCACGCAGGCACGCCACTCATCCTGCGGGAAGTGCGAGGGTGTGGCCCGTCCACCGATAAAGGCATAGCGGGCTGGCGCTTCCTGCGCCGAGTGGCGCAGCGGTACCGGTGCCGCTTCCCAGCGCGCAATCCGCCCGGCGCTGGCCAGTTGCGTGCTGGCATTGCGGCGCTGCGGTGAAGCGTGCGGCGTTTGCACGAAGCTGCCCACGCCCACTTTTCCTACCAGAAGTTGCTCGTAGCCCAACTTTTCATACACGTCGGAGACCGTCTTGCGTGACAGTCCCAGCTGGCTGGCCAGCAGGCGCGTGGGTGGCAATTGCTGACCGTCGGCCAGGCGCCCGCTGCGGATCGCTTCGCTGAGCTGGCGGTAGAGTTGGCCGCTCAGGTCGCGCGTGCCGTCGATAGTGATGTGTAATTCCATGAATGGTCTGCTGATCGCCTGCTGTTGGTCTGCTTTTTTTCGGCCGGATTGGCCTGCCGCGCAACGGTACTGCGCTCCTACAATAAGGCATCTTTACTTTTATCAAGGAATGCATCATGACACAGCAACGACTCGATTTCACATCGGCCTCACCCGACGCCGTCAAGGCCATGTACGCACTGGAAGCGGCGATTGCCAAACTGGGCCTGGAGCACTCCTTGCTGGAGCTGATCCGTTTGCGCGCTTCGCAAATCAATGGCTGTGCTTTTTGCGTGGACATGCATACCAGCGATGCGCGCAAGGCCGGCGAATCGGAGCGCCGCCTGTACGCGGTTGCCGTCTGGCGCGAAACGCCATTTTTTACACCGCGTGAACGCGCCGTGCTGGCCTGGACGGAAGCGCTGACCCTGCTGCCGCAAAACCATGCAGGCGATGAAGATTATGCAGCGCTGGAAGCCGAGTTGTCGCCGGCGGAAATGGTCAACGTGACCCTGGCGATTGGCAGCATCAATACCTGGAACCGTCTCGCCGTGGGTTTTCGCAAGATGCCACAATAAGCTGGACGTTCGCTCGCGTACGGAAGATTTTTCGTTTCTGGCTTAACATGGTGCGCACACCATCAGCCAGGAGCGATCATGCCAGCGAATGTGAATGAATCTGTGAGTGAATCTGTGGGCGAGGGCGTTGCGAAGACGCCCCAGCAACTGGAAGAAGCCAAAGAAGCAGCGCGCCGCGCGTTTATTGCGGAATTGTGGCGGCGCTTCGAGGGCTTGCAGGAATGGGCCGTCAGTCATTGGCCTGATCAGAAAAACCCCTTGAGTTCAGCCGATTTTGTCGAAGCGCGCAAGGAAATCCTCAGCTTGCGCTCGCCGGCTGGGCCCTTGAATCAGCCTGAAAATGCGGCCGAGCCGAAACCGGAAGAAGGCGGGGCGCAGTATCTGGATACGACGCCTGCGCCCTGGCCCTGATATTTTTCAGGCGCTTTTGACTGAGGAATTGCCGACCTGCGCCAGCGCCCAGCATGCCAGGCTCACGATCAGGCCACCCATCACGCCATACGCCAGGTTCAGGGCGCTGTCGAACAGCAGCGGCGCGACCAGTCCCGAGACGAGGGCGAACAGCAGCATCTGGATGAACGATTGCATCGATGACGCCAGGCCGCTGTTGTTGGGGAAGTGGTTCAGGGCCATCAGGGTCATCGGCGGCATGGCGATCGACAGGGCGAACGAATAGAAGAACAGGGGCAGCACGGCCCATGGCACTTCGGCGGCAAAGAAGTAGTTGTAGCCGATATTGGCCAGCGCGGCCACCAGCATCAGCACGAAACCGGCCCAAATCAGCTGGCGCTGGCTGTAGCGGTGGGCGATGCGGGCCGACAGGGCCGAGCCGATCACCATGCCGCTGATCAGGGGAATGAACAGCCAGGCAAACGCCGTCTCCGGCAGATGCAGGATATCGATGATGAAGTAGGCGGCTGAACCGATGTACAGCGCGAAGCCGCCAAACGCCGCACCGATGGCCGTCGACAGCAGCAGGAACTGGCGGTGGCACAGCACTTTCCAGTAATTGACGGCGATGCTGCCCACGTGGAAGGCATGGCGCTGTTCTTTCGGCAGGCTTTCCGGCAGGGCGCGGTACACGACGATAAACATCAGCGCGCCGAAGGAGGTCAGGAACCAGAAGATTGCCCGCCAGCCCAACGCTACTTGCAGCCAGCCGCCCAGCACGGGAGCGATTGCGGGCGCCAGCGCGAATACCATCATGATATGCGAGAGGATTTTTTGCGCTTCCGCGCCCGAATAGCGGTCTTGCACGATGGCGCGGCCGATCACCGAGCCGGCCCCCGCCGACAGGCCTTGCAGAACGCGCCAGGCCAGCAGCCAGCCCAGCGACGGCGCCAGTGCGGCGCCCACGGACGCGATCACATACAGCACCAGCGAGACGAGAATGACGGGACGGCGGCCGAAGGAATCGGAAACAGTGCCATAAAACAGCATCATGAAGGCAAACGTGAACAGGAAGAAGCTCAGGGTTTGCTGCACCAGCAGGGGGCTGGCATTAAAATCGTGCACGATGGCGGGGAAAGACGGCAGATAGGTATCAATTGCAAGCGGTCCGACCATCGCCAGGCCCGCCAAAATCCATGTTAATAATTTAGTCATGTTGAAATATGTTTTCGTTAGGCCATCATTTTACGCGAGTCCCCGCAATCGGGTAGGGCGCCGGGCAAGCTGATAGCAGGGTGGCAAGGATGCATATGCGTTTTTCACATATGCAGGAGTGGAAATCTTCTTTAGGTTTTTGCCTGTTGGCGGCTAAGCTGGGGCGACCCGGCCTGTACGCCGTTTTTTGGATTGACACCGCATGACTAGCAGCTACCCCTTGGCGCCTGCCGACGAATCGGCACAGTGGAATCTGGAGCCTGTGATCCAGGCGCTGCGCGTTTCGCGCGAAGAAAAGCACAAGATTCGCCACAATGGACGGGTGCGCGAGCTGCCGTCGCGCGAGGCCTTGACGACCATCGTCAACGGCCTGTCGGCGGCGCTGTTTCCCACGCATTACGGGCGGCCGAACCTGACCGATGAAAGCATCGACTATTTTGTCGGCGATACTCTCAACACGACCCTGAACCGCTTGAGCGAACAGGTGCGTCGCGGGTTACTGTTTTCCGTGCGGGCCGATGATGAAAGCCATGCAGGGAACGATGATGCGGCCCTGGCGCAGCAGGCACGCGACATCACGCGCGCATTTGCCGCCAGCCTGCCTGGCATCCGCGCACTGCTGGTGTCCGACGTGCAGGCTGCGTATGCGGGCGACCCGGCCGCCACCTCGGTGGCGGAAATCATGCTGTGCTACCCGGGCACCATCGCCATCCTGTACCACCGCCTGGCGCACCAGCTGCACGTGCTGGGTTCACCATTCCTGGCGCGCCTGATCGCCGATATCGCGCATACCCTGACGGGCATCGATATCCACCCCGGCGCGCAAATCGGCGCCAGCTTCTTTATCGACCATGGAACCGGGGTGGTGATCGGCGAGACGGCCATCATCGGCCAGCGCGTGCGCCTGTACCAGGCCGTGACCCTGGGCGCCAAGCGTTTTCCAGCGGACGATACGGGCGCCCTGATCAAGGGCACGCCGCGCCATCCGATCGTCGAGGACGACGTGGTGATCTACGCGGGCGCGACCGTGCTGGGGCGCATCATCATCGGCGCAGGATCGACAGTCGGGGGGAATGTGTGGCTGACACATAGCGTGCCAGCCGGCAGCAACGTGTCGCAGGCGCAGACACGCAGTGATTAGCGCGGTGATTAAAAGTGTTTGGCCGTGGCCTCATACCTGGCCACCACAACGCCATCGCTGGTCAGCAGCAAATCCTGTCCATCATAACGGTAGCCGTTGACGGTGGACAGGCGCTTGAGCACTTGCTGTTCCAGCTCCATGTCGGCCGGCTGGCAAGCCATCATGGTACCGGCAAATTGCGAGAACGTCAGCGTACTGCTGCCATTGGTGCCGTAGGCGCCCATCATCCGGTTGCAGCCGCTATTGCCGCTGACACGGCCGCCATCGAGCAGCAGGGTGATGTCTTGCTGCTGAGGTGGAGTGCGCGTGATGGCCTGGCCAGCCAGTTCCTTCAGTTTCCAGTGGGTGCCCACCAGCGGCAGTGGTGGATTGGCTGGCGCGGTCGCAGCGATCGGGCTGCTGCCTGTCGTGCTGGTGGCCGGTGCGGTTTGCGTGCAGCCAGCGATCAATACTACAAAGCCGAGAGGTATCAGGCGGGAGAAGGTCAACATGCGAAAACTCCTGATTATGGCAAAATGGTCACACCGCAGATTAGCAGACCGGCGCCTTCCTGGCGCGCACGGTTGACGCTTTATTCCTTTTCGCTGCGCAGGCGCGTCTCCAGTGCAGTGCGCGCTTCGGCTACATAAGCGTGGCAGGCTTGCGGGTCGATAAAGGCCGCGCTGCCTTTTGTTGCGCTCAGCTCCAGCCTTTGCCACAGTTTCGACGCTTCAGGACGGGCGGAAATCAGTACGTCGCAGGGCAGGTGTTCCAAGGTTTCAAAGCTGTGCTGGAAATCGTCGAGCGCGTTCGGATATTCGCTGCTGGCGCTGAACTTGAAGCCGGGCCGCGACACGGGATCGAGGTCGTCTGCATACACCATGTTCAGGCAGCGCTTGCCCTCGCACGATTGCCAGGTCCAGCTCAAGCCACCGGGCGTGTGGCCGGGCGTGGTGTAGGCCGTCAGCTTGATGGGACCGACATAAAAATGGTTGCCGTCGCGCGCCAGTCGCATGTCGGTCACGGGGGGATAGTTGGGCTGCGCCTTGTATTGCGGATCGTCCGGTCCCACTTCGCCCGCCGCCAGGTCCAGCGCGGAAGACGGGCTGGCCACGACCAGCGCATCGCTGCGCTGCTGTAGTTCGGCCAGGCCGCCCGCCTGATCGTAGTGGCCGTGCGAGTTAAGGATCATCTTCACGTCTTCGATGCGAAATCCCAGGGTGGCGATATTGGCGATGATCTTTGCCGCTGATTCAGGCAAGCCGCCGTCGATCAGCACATGGCCTTCCGGCGACGTGACCAGCACGGAACTGACACCCTTGACGCCCACATAATAGGTGTTGGCATAGATGCGGAACGGCGTCTGGTCCGCATTCAGGGCGGTGGCATCGGGCGTTTGGGCAAATGCCGCAGAGCTGGCGAATAGTGTGGGGAGAAGCAGGGCGCGTGTCAGTGTGAAGGGCATTGCTATCCTTATCAGGTGTGCCGGGGTGGCGTATGCTGACATGGAATGGCATGGTATGCAAACACGGATGCAGTCCGATAAAGACTAAATCGCGTGTGCTGCGTGCAGTTCGGCGAGAATGCTGTCTTTCAAAGCCGCCTGCGCCGCTGGTGCGCGCGTGCGTGGCCGGAGCTGCGTCACATCGTAATGGCCGCGCGGCGGACCGGCGCGCGTGTCGAGCATGACGATGCGGTCGCTCAGGTACAGCGCTTCATCGATATCGTGCGTGACCAGCAGCACCGTCAAGCCGTGCCTGGCGGCGACGGTTGCCAGCAAGTCTTGCAGCTTCATGCGGGTAAACGCGTCGACGGCGGAAAACGGTTCATCGAGCAGCAAAATGCGGGGCTGGCCAAACAGGCCACGGGCAATCGCCGCCCGCTGCGCCTGGCCGCCCGACAGCTGCTTGGGCAGGCTGGCTGCATGGCCTTGCAAGCCCACTTCTTCCAGCAGCGCCGCTACGCGGGGATCGTGCTTGCCGCCGGCTCCCAGGCCGAAGGCGATATTTTGCGCCACCGTCAGCCAGGGAAACAAGCGTGGTTCCTGGAAGATCAAGCCAATATCGGCGTGAACGCCGTCCAGCGGTAGGCCATCGAGTAAAACCTTGCCGCGAAAGTCGCCGTCCAGCCCCGCCACGATCGATAGCAGGCTGCTCTTGCCGCAGCCACTGGCGCCGATCAGGCTGACGATCTCGCCCTGGCGCAGTTGCAGCTGCAGATTGTGCAGCACGCGGCGGGGACCGTAGCTTTTTTCGTGGACGTTGATGTCTAATAGTGTCGTCATGGTTTTTCAGCTTGGCGCATAGCTGTCGCGCCATGCCAGCAAACGGTTTTCCAGGCGGCGCATCAGGCTGTCGCTGGCTTTGCCCAAAAGTGCCAGCAGCACGATGGCGGCCAGCACGATATCGGCGCGGCTCGTTTCCCGGCCGTCGCTAAGCAAATAGCCCAGGCCCTGGCTGGCGGCGATCAGTTCGGCCGCCACCATGAACATCCATGCCAGGCTCAGGCCATTGCGCAGCCCTGTAAAAATCGCCGGCAAGGCGGCAGGCAGCAGCACGCGCCGCGCCAGCGCAAAGCGGCTCAAGCGGTATAGCCGGGCAGCGTCGATCAGCTTGCGGTCCACATCGCGGATGCCCGAGGCCACGCCCATGTAGACGGGGAAAAAGGCGCCGATGCCAATCAACACCAGCTTGGGCGCTTCATCGATGCCTAGCCACAGCAGCAGCAAGGGCACCCAGGCCAGTGAAGGTATGGCGCGCAGCGCCTGGAAGGTGGGGTCCAGTAACGCTTCGGCCGTGCGGTTCAAACCCACGGCGGCACCAAGCACGATGGCCAGCAAGGCGCCGCCCGCAAAGCCGATGGCGACGCGCACGGTACTGGCCAGCACATGGCCGGCCAGGCCGTGCCGTGCCAGCTCCGCAATCGTGGTGGCGATTTCACTGGGGGCGGGCAGCAGGTTGTCGGGGATGACGCCGCTGCGCACGCCCACTTCGGCCACCAGCAGCGCAAGCAAGGGTAATAACAAACCCCAGGCGGCGCGCGGCAGGCGTAGTTTGCTTGGCGGGGAAGGGGAAGCCGCCGTAGTGGCAGCCAGCGTCTGCTTGTTCATGATGCAGCTTATACTTTGATGTAAGGCCGGGCGAAGCGTGTATCGACCAGTTCCGCAATGGCGCGGTTCACGTCCGTGCCCGGTTTGACCAGTGCTTCTTCGACCAGGATGGGCGCGGCCAGCTGCAGCGCCTTGACGTGCTCGGTCGATGGTTGCGGATTGCTGAAATCACTGCGCAGCTTGACTTGCAGCAGGGCCACCGGCAGGCTGACCTTGGCTTCCTCGGCGAGGATTTTCGACGCCTCGGCCGGGTTGTCAATCACCCAGGCGCGCGCCCGTTCGTAGGCCTGTATCACCTTGGCCGTTTCGGCGGGTCGGCTGGCCAGGAAGTCTTCACGCACGTTCAAGAAACCATAGGTATTGAAGGCTACGTTGCGGTAAAACAGGCGCGAACCTGCTTCCAGTTCGCTGGCCGCCATATGCGGGTCGAGGCCGGCCCAGGCATCGACCTTGCCCTGTTCCAGCGCGGCGCGGCCATCGGCGTGCTGCAGGCTCACATGTTCGATATCGCTGCGTTTGAGCCCCGCCGTTTTCAGCGCGCGCAGCAGGAACAGATAAGGATCGGTGCCCTTGGTGGCTGCCACCTTCTTGCCTTTCAAGTCGGCGATGCTGCGGATGGGACTATCCTTGCGCACCACCAGCGCGGTCCATTCGGGCCGCGAAAAGATATAGGGCGCGCGGATAGGGTTGCCATTGGCGCGGGCCAGCAAGGCCGACAGGCCGGCGCTCGATCCGATATCGATGCTGTTGGCGTTCAGGTATTCCAGCGCGCGGTTGCTGCCTGCGCTGAAGACCCATTTGATGCTGGTGCCTTCAGGCTTGAAGGCTTCTTCCAGCCAGCCGAAACGGCGCAAGACCAGGCTCACAGGTGAATAGTACGCATAGTCCAGGCGCAGTTCTTTTAATGGCGTGGTGACTTGCGCTGCGGAGCGAGCCAGGGTGGGCAGGGCGGCAATCGCGGCGCCGCTGGCGGCCAGCTGTAACAGGGTTCTGCGTTTCATGGTTTCCTTGATTGCGGGTTCACGCTGCTGCGCGTGTCGTGGCGGGAGCGGGAGCGATACTGACCTGGCGCCCTGCGTGGCGCTCTGGCAGGCGCGGCCCCTGGCCGAATACCTTGTGGCGCAAGGCACCGTCTTCGTAACTGTGGCGGTAGCGGCCGCGCCGTTGCAGTTCCGGCACGATATGCGTCACCACATCGGCCATGCTGTCGTGGGCCACGGCAAAGGCCAGGTTAAAACCGTCGATACCGGTGTCGTCTATCCAGCTTTCCAGCTGGTCGGCCACCTGGCGCACATCGCCGACAATCACGGGGCCGCGTCCACCCAGGCCGATATATTCGGCGGCCTCGCGCACCGTCCATTTGCGGTCGGGGTCCGCCTGGCTGAAGGACGCGAGCGCCGAGCGGCCTGCGTCCAGGTCGATATAGTCGATGGTGGCGTCCAGCGGATAGCGGCTGAAGTCCACGCCGGTCCAGCCGGATAGCAGCGCCAGCGCCGCCTCGATATCGATATGGCTGCGGTAATCTTCATATTTCGCGCGTGCCTCTGCTTCGGTGACGCCCGTGATGATCAGCGCCTGCGCGTAAATCACCAGCGCGTCGCCATCGCGGCCTGCCTGGCGCACGGCGGCGCGCAAGTCGTCGGCGTAGCGTTTCACCACCGTCTTGCTGGGGCCACTGACAAACGTCGCTTCTGCATGGCGCGCCGCAAAGCGCGTGCCGCGTGGTGACGTACCTGCCTGGTAGAGCAGCGGCGTGCGTTGCGGCGACGGTTCGCACAAATGGATGCCGGGCACCTGGTAATGGCGCCCGTGATGGTTGATCGGGTGGACTTTGGCCGGGTCGGTGTAGATGCCGCTTGCCTTGTCATTGACCACGGCATCGTTTTCCCAGCTTTTTTCCCACAGTTTGTAGACTACGTCCAGGTATTCATCGGCCAGGTCGTAGCGCTCATCGTGGCCCAGCTGCTGGTTCAGGCCCAGGTTGCGCGCCGCGCTATCGAGATAACCGG
Source organism: Janthinobacterium silvisoli (assembly GCF_014200725.1). Lineage (GTDB taxonomy): Bacteria > Pseudomonadota > Gammaproteobacteria > Burkholderiales > Burkholderiaceae_D > Janthinobacterium. Next base: position 778,500 of record NZ_JACHCL010000002.1, on the reverse strand, counting down.
TGACGATATTCCAGCCGATGCGCCCGCCGGTCAGGTGATCGAGCGTGGAAATGCGCCGCGCGAACGTGTACGGATGTTCATAGGTGAGGGCGCAGGTGACGCCGAAACCCAGGTGTGTCGTCGCCTGCGCCATGATGGGCACCAGTGCCAGCGGGTCGTTCAGCGGCACTTGCACGCCATGTTTCAATGCCGCTGCTACGCCGCCCTGGTACACGTCATACACGCCCAGCACATCGGCCAGGAAGATGGCGTCGAACAGGCCCGCTTCCAGCAGCCGCGCCAGTTCGGTCCAGTGTTGCGGATCGGTATAGCGGTGGCTCTGGTCGCGCGGATGGGTCCACAGTCCTGGCGACTGGTGGCCCACGGTATTCATCTGGAAAGCGTTGAAGCGTATCGTCTTGGCCATGGATTTACTTAGATGCTGTCTGCAAGGCTTGCTGATACTCGGTCTTCGAATAGCCGGCAAAGTATTTGTTGGTCACGTCGAGGAATTCACGCGAGTGGTAGGCTGCCGCGAGATCCTTGGCAAATTGCTTGTCCTTGTCGGCCGTACGTACGGCCACCAGGTTGATGTAGTTGGGCGAGATCTTTTCAGTCACCAGCGCATCCGTCAGCTTCAGGCCCGATGCCAGCGCATAGTTCCCGTTGATGAAAGAGTAGTCGGTGTCGCCCAGCGAACGTGGCAGCTGCGCCGCTTCCAGCGGCAGCAGCTTGATTTTCTTGAGGTTGACGGAGATATCCTTTTCCGACGCGCGCACGGCGTCAAAACCTGCGCGCAGCTTGATCCAGCCCAGCTGGTCGAGCAGCACCAGTGCGCGCGCCTGGTTGGTCGGGTCGTTCGGCAAGCCCACCGTCGTGCCTTCCTTCACATCGTTCAGCGTGGTGTGCTTCTTGCTGTAGATGGCGATTGGCGCCGTCGGCACCGTCACCAGGTCGGTCAGTGCCAGCTTGTGTTCGGCGGCGAATTTTTTCAGGTAGACGATGTGCTGGAACACGTTGGCGTCCAGCGAACCCTCGGCCAGCGCGAAGTTCGGCTGGATATAGTCATTGAACTCCACCAGTTTGACCTTGTAGCCCTGCTTTTCCAGGATGGGCTTGATGCCCAGCTTGATCTGGTCCGCATACGGCCCGGCGCTGGTGCCGATCACGATCTCTTTCGGGTCTTTGGCGTGGGCCAGGCCGGTGGCGAGTGCCAGGGACAAGGTGCTAAGAATCAGAGTGCGGCGGGTCATGCTCATGGCGGCTCCTGGTTGATAAAAGAGGGTTACGAATACGCGGTCGGTTCCGGCAGGGTGCCGCTCAGGGCATAGCGCCCCAGGTCGCGCAGCTTGTAGTCGATGGGATCGTGCAGGGTATGCACGCGCACGTTGCGCCAGTAGCGGTCAAAACCATATTGGGCCGAGGTGGAGCGGGCGCCCGTCAGCTCGAACATCTGGCTGCTGATTTCCAGGCCGGCCTTGTGGGCCAGGGCTTTCGCTTCTGCCACGGCGACGGCCAGCTGGCCACGGTCCTGCGCCGTGATCAGCGCACCCTTGCGGTAGACGGTATCGAGTTCCTGCGCCGCCACGTCGGCCAGTACTTGCGCGGGCCGCAGCAGCAGCCATAGCTGGCCGTAGCGGTGCTGCACCAGCGGATCGTCGCTGGCCTTGTCCACACCGGAGGCAAACCAGGCTTTTGCCTGTTCTTCCGTATAGCGGCGGGCCGCCTCGAAAGCCCCTTCGGCGATGCCCAGGTAGAGGTTAGTCATAATCAGCTGTGCGATCTGCGAACGCACCGTCGCTTGTGGCGTGGCTGCCTGCGCGGGCGCTTGCAAGACCAGTTCGGACGGCAGGAATACCTGCTCGAAATGGACATTGCCGCTGTCTGTCTGGCGCTGGCCAAACGCATCCCAGTCCGGCTTGACCTGCACGCCAGCCTGGCGCGTTGGCAGGGCGGCGATCAGCGCCGTTTTGGTCGGTGCGTGCCAGGCCGAGACGGTCAGCCAGTCCGAGCCCACGGAACCGGAAGAAAAACTCTTGACGCCGTCGAGCAGATAGCCAGCGCCGCTGTCCTGCGCCGTGACTCTGCGGTCTAGGGGGTTGAGGGCATTGCCCCAGAACAGGCGCTCGTTCACGGTCAAGGTCAGCAAATGGCGCTGCTGCTGCGCATTGCCATACAGCTGCAGGCCGGCCAGCTGCAAATGGTGAAAGCCAAAGACGTGGGCCAGCGCGCTATCGGCGCGCGCCAGGATGCGGATCACCTGATAGACCAATGTCCAGGGTGCGCCCTGGCCGCCAAATTGCACCGGAACCGACAAAGTCAGCAAGCCCGACTCGCGCAGCCATTCACGCTCCTGCGCCGCATGGCCGCCAACCTGGTCGCGGGCATTTGCTGTTTCGGCCAGGCGTGACGCCAGCGCCGTGGCGATACCGATAGCGTCTGGCGCTGCTTGCTCGGTATGTTTGGGGGATAAAGGAAGAACAGATGACATGACGGCGATTCCAGTGAGGCGATGCGGCCAGTATTGCACCGGTTGTCAAAGCCCGTACACGAAGAAAAGCGCACATGCATATGCAAAAAAACGCGATTGCGGCGGCACGTGGCAGGCTGCGGGGCGTCGTTCGCTCATATCTGGAAAATACATATCGAAGCGCGAAAGCATTCGTTTTGCCGCAGCCCTGATGGCGATAGGCTGCGGCAAGGTCGATCACTCCATCATCGGCGTCGCTTTAAGAACAGGCATCATATGAGCATACTTTTATTGGGCGGTAGCCCCCAGCTGCCATCGAGTTCGGGCCGCTTGCTGGCGCACATCGGCGAGCGCCTGGCCCTGCAGGGTTATGGTATCCGCAAGCTCGATGTGCGCGACCTTCCCGCGCAAGCGCTGCTGCTGGCCGATTACGCCGATCCTGCGATCACCGAGGCGGTGCAAGCCGTGGCTGCGGCCGAAGCCGTCGTGATCGCCACGCCGATTTACAAGGCTGCCTATACCGGGCTGCTGAAAGCCTTCCTCGACCTGCTGCCGCAGGACGGGCTGGCCGGCAAGCTGGTGCTGCCGCTGGCCACGGGCGGCGGCCATGCCCATACGCTGGCGCTGGACTACGCCTTGCGCCCGGTGCTGCAGGCACTGGGCGCCAAACAGGTCTACACCAGCATCTACGCGAACGCGCAGCAACTGGGCTGGCATGAAGAGCGTGGCTTGAACTTCGATGAGCCGATTGCTGCGCGTGTGCAGGCCGGCATCGACGAATTGTCTGCCGGGCTGTTCCTGCTGGCGGGGCCTCGCGAGGCTGCCGCCGTCTTGCCGCCTGTGCGCACGCCGCAGACCCAGCTTCAACCCGCCTGAATCACATCTATCACAAGGAGCCAGCCGCCATGAGCAATCGCCACGAAAACCGCCTTTCCCGCCGCACAACCTTGGGCCTGCTGTTCGCCGCTGCTGCGGGCGTACTGGCCTCCGGCATGCCGGTGACGGTCCAGGCCCAGGCCCAGGCGCAGCCTGAAGTGCGCATCGGCTACCAGAAGTACGGCACGCTGACCTTGCTCAAGGGCCGAGGTACGCTGGAAAAACGCCTGTCGGAACAAGGCGTGACGGTGAAATGGACGGAATTTCCGGCCGGGCCGGTGCTGCTTGAAGGCCTCAATGTAGGCAGCATCGATTTTGGCACCGTGGGCGAAGCGCCGCCCATCTTTGCCCAGGCGGCTGGCGCCAACCTGGTCTATGTGGGCAATGAGCCAGCCTCGCCTGGCAGCGAAGCCATCGTCGTGCCCAAGGGTTCCGGCTTGCGCACCCTGGCTGAATTGAAGGGCAAAAAGATAGCCCTGAACAAGGGCTCGAACGTGCATTACCTGTTATTGAAGGCGCTGGAAAAAGCCGGCGTCGCCTACAGCGACATCCAGCCAGTATATTTGCCGCCGGCCGATGCGCGCGCCGCTTTCGAGCGCGGCAGCGTGGATGCCTGGGCGATCTGGGACCCCTTCCTGGCGGCCGCCGAAAAACAGCTGGGCGCGCGCGTGCTGGCCGATGGCAAGGGCCTGGTGGCGAACTACCAGTTCTACCTCGCCTCGCGTCATTACGCGGAAAAAAATCCCGAAATCCTGCGCATCGTGCTCGATGAAATCGCCAAGGTCGATGACTGGGGCCGCAACAATCCCGATGAAGTGGCTACCGTGCTGTCAGCCCAGACGGGCTTGAGCCGCGACGTGGTGGCGCTGGCGGCATCGCGTTATGCCTATGGCGTCAAGCCTGTATCGGTCGACGTGATCGCCTCGCAGCAAAAGGTGGCCGACGCCTTTTCCAGCCTGAAGCTGATCCCGAAACCCATCGTCGTCAAGGATGCGCTGCTACCGGCCAGACAGCTGGCCACCAGTAGCAAGTAATCGATCCACAATCAAGCGAAAGAGTTCCATGTCACTCAATATCTTCTGGTTTATTCCCACCCATGGCGACAGCCGCTACCTGGGCACCTCGCAGGGTGCGCGCCCGGTCGATGCCGATTACTTGCGCCAGGTGGCGGTGGCCGCCGACACCCTGGGCTACGATGGCGTGCTGCTGCCCACCGGCCGCTCATGCGAAGATGCATGGGTGGTCGCTTCGTCGCTGATCAGCGTGACGCAAAAGCTCAAGTTCCTGGTCGCCGTGCGACCAGGTTTGTCGACACCCGGCCTGGCCGTGCGCATGGCGTCCACCTTTGACCGCTTGTCGAATGGCCGCCTGTTGATCAATGTCGTCACTGGCGGCGACCAGGCCGAACTGGAAGCCGATGGCCTGTTTGCCGACCATGCCAAGCGCTATGAGATTTCCGATGAATTCATCCGCGTCTGGCGCGCCACCTTGGCAGGCGAGGGCGGTGCGGCCGGCTATGATTTCGAGGGTAAGCATATCCAGGTAAAAGGTTCCAAAACCCTGTATCCGCCCGTGCAAAAACCATATCCACCGCTGTATTTTGGCGGTTCATCCGAGCCGGCCCACGAACTGGCGGCCGAACAGATGGATGTCTACCTGACCTGGGGCGAGCCGCCGGCTGCCGTGGCCGAAAAGATCGCCGATATCCGCGCGCGCGCGGCCAAGCGGGGGCGCACAGTCCGGTTTGGCATCCGTTTGCACGTGATCGTACGCGAAACGAATGAAGCGGCCTGGCGCGCGGCCGATGAATTGATCAGCCACCTGGACGACGACATCATCGCCAAGGCGCAGGAAGCGTTCGGCAAGATGGATTCCGTCGGCCAGCAGCGCATGGCAGCCCTGCATGGCGGCAAGCGCGACAAGCTCGAAGTGTCGCCCAATCTGTGGGCAGGCGTGGGCCTGGTGCGCGGCGGCGCGGGCACGGCCCTGGTTGGCGACGCTCCCACGGTGGTGGCGCGCATCCAGGAATACGCCGACCTGGGTATCGATACCTTTATCTTTTCCGGCTACCCGCACCTGGAAGAATCGTACCGCTTCGCCGAACTGGTATTCCCCTTGCTGGGCAAGGGCAAGGCCGCGGGTGAGCAATCGCTGACGGGGCCTTTTGGCGAAGTCATGGCCAGCAATATCGTGCCGGCTGCGTCACAAAAGAAAGCGGCCTGAGATGGCGGCTAGTGTCGTCAAGCGCAGTCGGGCATGGAAAGCAGCAGCGCCATGGGCTTTACCGTTTGCGCTGCTGCTGGCCTGGCAGCTGGCGTCGCAATGGGGCTGGCTATCGAGCCGCATCCTGCCCGAACCATGGGCTGTGGCGAAAGCCTTCTGGAGCCTGACTGTATCGGGTGAACTGTGGCTGCACCTGAAAACCAGCTTGTGGCGGGCTACCCTGGGCTTTGCCATCGGCGGCGGCCTCGGTTTGTTGCTGGGCCTGTTGACGGGCAGCTTCCGCCATGCGGAAACCCTGTTAGACACGACCCTGCAAATGGTGCGCAACATCCCGGCGCTGGCGCTGATCCCGCTGGTCATCCTGTGGTTCGGCATCGATGAAACGGCCAAGCTGTTTTTGCTGGCGGTCGGCGTCTTCTTTCCCGTCTACCTCAATACCTTCCACGGCATCCGTTCGGCCGACCAGGGCTTGATAGAAATGGCAAAGAGTTATGGCTTGTCCGGCTGGCCCCTGTACCGCGATGTGATCCTGCCGGCTGCCATGCCCTCGATACTGGTGGGCGTGCGCTTTTCGCTGGGCCTGGTGTGGGTGCTGCTGATCGTCGCTGAAACCATTTCGGCGCAGGCCGGCATCGGCTACATGACCATGAATGCGCGCGAGTTTTTGCAAACGGACGTGGTCTTGGTGGGTATTTTGCTGTACGCCTTGCTGGGCAAGCTGGCAGACCTGTTCTCGCGCCGGCTGGAGCGCCATTGCCTGCGCTGGAATCCCGCTTACCGCTAATCACGAAAGAACACACCATGCTGCTCGCGCCCATCCAGATAGAATCGGACTTTTTGTCCCACTTCGTGCAGTACGACCCCGTGGCCGAACAAGCCAGGGCCAGGACTGGCCCGCGCGACAGGTTTGAGCGGCGCGGCGTGCCGCTGGCATTGACCAACTTGAGCAAGGCCTACGCCGAGCGCACAGTGCTCAATAATATCGATCTGGCATTGCGTGCCGGTGAATTCGTCGCCATCGTAGGGCGCAGCGGCTGCGGCAAGAGCACCTTGCTGCGCTCGATCGCGGGCCTGGAAAGCGTGGACGAAGGCCAGGTCACGGTCGGTTCAGGCAAGGAATTTGGTCCACCCGATATCCGCATCATGTTCCAGGAAGCGCGGCTGCTGCCCTGGAAAACCGTGCTGGAAAACGTCGCCCTGGGTTTGCCCCGTTCGGTGGGTGCGGCCGCTGCCTCCCTGTGGACGGTGGGCCTGGCCGACCGCGCTGACGAGTGGCCTGCTGCCTTGTCGGGCGGGCAGAAGCAGAGGGTGGCGCTGGCGCGGGCGCTGGTGCACGAACCGCAATTGCTGCTGCTCGATGAACCCCTGGGTGCACTCGATGCCTTGACCCGCATCGAAATGCAGCAGCTGATCGAATCGCTCTGGCTGGCGCGTGGTTTCACGGCCGTACTGGTGACGCATGACGTGGCCGAAGCGGTAGCGCTGGCCGACCGCGTGCTGCTGATCGAAGATGGCCAGATCACGCTGGATCAGCAGATTGATTTGCCGCGCCCCCGTCAGCGTGGCAGCGCGGCGTTCGCTGCGCTGGAGCAGACTATCCTGGCGCGCGTGCTGCAGCCTCGCTCAAGCTGATAAAGCCATCACCGTCCAGCGTGGCCGTCATCGCTGCATAACTGGCGATGCTGGCATGGCGCGTGGCCATGGCGTGGTGATGCGTGGCCGTGATCACCATCACCTCGGCGCCCGCCGCTTCGCCCGCTTCGATCCCTACCGCCGCATCTTCAAACACCAGGCAGTCACTGGCAGGCACACCTAGTTTTTGCGCCGCCAGCAGATAGCATTCAGGCCGCGGTTTGCCCGCCTTCACATCTTCCGCCGTCACCATCACCTTTGGTAGCGGCATGCCCGCCGCCTCCAGGCGCGCAATCGCCAGCGCACGCGGCGCGGAGGTGACTATCGCCCATTGCGCAGGCGGCAGCGTTTGCAAAAAGTGCTGCGCGCCATCAATTTCAACGATGCCATCCACATCGATGATTTCCGCCGCCGTGATGCCGTGCGATTCATGGTGCGGGTCAACGCCGGGCAAATCCAGCCTGGCGATGGTGTCGAGTGCGCGCGCGCCATGGATGGTGGGCAAAAAGGCTGCCACATCGAGGCCCTGGCGCTTGGCCCACGAACCCCAGATGCGCTCTGCGGCAGCGATGGAATTGATGATGGTGCCATCCATGTCGAACAGGAATGCGCGGTAGCGGCCATGCTGCTTCGTGACGGAGGCGAGGCTGGAAGACGGCGGGGACGAGGGCAGGGCGGACATGGCTTCCTTGCAAATGATGGGCTGGAAGCCATTGTAACGGCAGAGTGATTTTATTTCAGGCAGGCGCGTTGTTGAGGGATGGGCGCGCCTGCGCAAGCTGTCTTATTTTTTGTCAGCCTTTTCCATCGCCAGCTGGTAATCCGTTTTTTCGTAGCCGGCGAAGTATTTATTGGTGATGTCGAGGAAGGCGCGCGAGCGGTAGGCCGCTTCGATGTCTTTCACCCAAGGCTTGCCTTTGTCGGCCGTGCGGATGGCGACCAGGTTGACATAGCTGTCCGAGATTTTTTCGGCGATCAGGGCGCTGGTCAGCTTGATGCCGGCCGCTTGCGCGTAGTTGCCGTTAATGAAAGCATAATCGGTATCGGCCAGCGAGCGTGGCAGCTGCGCCGCTTCCAGCGGCACCAGTTTCAGCTTCTTCGGATTGTCGGCCACGTCACGCTCGGAAGCGCGCAGCGGGTCGACATTCGGTTTCAGCTTGATCCAGCCCATTTTATCGAGCACCACCAGCGCGCGCGCCTGGTTGGTCGGGTCGTTCGGCATGGCGATGGTGGCCCCCGGCTTGATTTCAGCCAGCGACTTGTGCTTGGTGCTGTACAGCGCGATCGGCGTGGTCGGTACCGTGATCAAGGGACTCAGAGCCAGCTTGTTATCGGTGGCGAACTTGTTCAGGTAGACGATGTGCTGGAACACGTTGGCGTCCAGCGAGCCCTCGGCCAGCGCGTAGTTCGGCTGCACGTAGTCGTTGAATTCAACGATCTTGACCTTGTAGCCCTGTTTTTCCAGGATAGGCTTGATGCCCAGTTTCAGCTGGTCTGCGTAAGGACCGGCGCTGGTGCCGATCACCAGTTCTTTCGGGTCCTTGGCGTAAGCCGAAATGGAAAGGGTCAGGCTGACGGCGGCCAGCAGCAGATTGCGGCGGAATGTATTCATGATGTTTTCCTTGATTCGAAGATTAACGTTTGTCGAGACGCTTGGCGATGCGCGTGCCTGCGAACTGGATGAGCTGCACCAGCACGATCAGGATGGCGACGGTGACGACCATGATGTCGGTCTCGAAGCGGTAGTAGCCGTAGCGGATGGCCAGGTCGCCGATGCCGCCGCCGCCCACCACGCCGGCCACGGCCGAATAGGACAGGAAGCTGATCGACAGCACGGTCAGCGCCAGCACCAGGCCGGAGCGCGCTTCCACCAGCAGCACGCGGAAAATAATTTGCATTTCCGAGGCGCCCATGGCGTGCGCCGCTTCGATCACGCCGCGCGGCACTTCGCGCAGGTTCTGTTCCACCAGGCGCGCAAGGTAAGGGATGGCGGCGAACGACAGTGGCACGGCGGCTGCCAGCGGGCCGATCGAGGTGCCAGCGATGATGCGGGTAAACGGCGTCAGCGCGACCAGCAGGATGATGAAGGGGAAGCTGCGCACGGTATTGACCAGCCAGCCCAGGATGATGGACAGCGGACGGTTTTGCAGCGACTGGCCTTCCGAGACCAGGAATAGCAAGATGCCCATCGGGCCGCCGATCAGAATGGCGGCCGTCAGGCCGATACCCAGCATGGTCATGGTCTGGCCCAGCGCGACCCAGATTTCCGGCAGCAGGGCGACGACGTTATTGAACGATTCTTCAAACATGTGTGGCATCCTTCCATGCGGTGGCTTCGAATGCTTCGGTGCCGTAATAAGCCAGTTCGCGTCCCAGCGCGGTCTTGCGCGGGGTAGTGGTGTCGCTCAAGTCGAATTGTTCGGCGATGGCGCCGTTTTCCACCACCGCCACGCGGTTGCAGATGGCGCCCAGCACCGACAGTTCATGGCTGACGATGACGATGGTCACACCCAGGCGCGCATTGATGTCGCGCAGGGTGTCGAGCAGGGCGCGCGTGGTTTCCGCATCCAGCGCGGAAGTCGGTTCATCGCACAGCAGCACGTCGGGATGGCTGGCCAGTGCACGGGCAATCGCCACGCGCTGTTTCTGGCCGCCCGACAATTGCGCCGGATAGCTATGCAGCTTGTCCGACAGGCCTACCAGCGCCAGGCATTCCTCGACCCTGGCAGCAATCTGCTCGCCCTTGGTCGTGCCATGAATTTTCAGGGGGAAGGCCACGTTGTCGTAGACGCTGGCGTTTTGCAGCAGGTTGAACTGCTGGAAGATCATGCCGATATTCTGGCGCGCATCGCGCAGCGCGCTCTTGCCCAGGCTGGTCAATTCGCGGCCAGCGACGGTAATGCTGCCGCTATCGGGGCGTTCGAGCAGGTTAATCAGGCGCAGCAGGGTCGATTTGCCGGCGCCGCTCTTGCCGATCAGGCCGAAAATATCGCCGGGATAAACCTCCAGCGAGACCGATTTGACCGCGTGAAATTGTTCGCCCTTGGGCAGCGCGAAGGTCTTGTTCGCGCCAGCTATGCGTATCACCGGTGTACGGTTTATGGTCATGCACTATTCCTTTTATTATTCGCGTCCCTTACTGCCATGTTGCTCATCATCGTCAGCATGGATCACTTTCAGCGGCGGCAGGACAGGCCGGCCTGGGACGTCGGTTGCGTAGTATACCTCTGATCGCCATATACCCCCTACGATAGAATCTTGCTTTGAATATGCGAATAATGTCTATGCAGCGGTTTTCAAGTGAAAAAAACTGAAAACAGGGCTTATGGCCGAATTAAATCGTGCCGTATGGGGCGGGAGAGGCGTGGGGCGATGGAAAATTCGATGGGCAGGGCATCCGCAAAAGGCGATCTTTTGCGGGATGCACAGGTTTTAGTGCTTTTTGTTGCAGAAGGGTGAGCGATTATCGACCGCTATTTGCGCTATCTTGAGCAGATTCTGCCTCAGCGCTGCCGGCGGATGCTGGCGGCGGGCCATTCGGGCGGCGCAACAGATAAATGATGACGGCGATTTCCATCGCGCCCACCAGCATGATCACCCACGCGGGCGGATGGCCGAGGCACATGGCAACGAAGCCTATGGCCATGCCCAGGCAAGCCATGGCCTTGCCGCGCCGCGATACGGCGCGGTGCTCGCGCCACTGGCGCAGCGATGGTCCGAAACGCGGATGATGCAGCAGCCAGTGTTCCAGGCGCGGCGAAGCGCGGCTGAAACAGGCCAGCGCCAGGATCAGGAAGATCGTTGTCGGCATCACGGGCAGCATGGCGCCGATGATGCCCAGTAAAACCATCAGCGCGCCGGCGGCCGTCCAGGCCCAGCGGCGCAGGCGGGCGCCATGGGTTTCCGGCAATGGCGCGCTGGAGTGCTCTTTTTTCATCAGGCGTAAGCCTCGACGTGGCCGTGCATGCGCATGAAGGCGGCGCGTGCACCGTCGATCACGCGTGCTTCGCCGTCAGCGTCCAGTGGCGCGGCATCGAGTACGGCCGTGAAGTCGCGCCAGTGGCGCGCGCGGCCATCGGGGTGGCCGGCAAGGTGGCGCGCGCCGTGGTGTTCATCGAGACCGATCTTGCCAGCCAGTTTGTAGAGGATGGCGGCGCCCAGTTTCGAGCCTTCGCTGACGTACAGCCAGCCCAGCGCGGTGGCCATGTCCAGCTGTGCGCCGAATGGCGCTTCGACCGCATCGGCCGGCACGGGCGCGCCCAAGTCGTGCAGATCGGCGGCGATGCTGTCGTAGCGGCGGCGCTGTTGCAGGTCGGGTAGCAGGGCCGCCAGGCCAGCATGGTCATACAGCGCATCGACGTCGCGCAAGAAGGCGTATTGCGCTTGCAGGAAGCGCGTGTAGTTTTGCGTGTTCTCGAATGGCTTGCTGGCCATGATGCGCTTGTCGAGCACGTCGTGCGTTTCCATGGTGTCTGCTTTCAGGCGCTGGCTGCGCGGCAGGCTGGTGTCGGTGAGGTGATTCAGGGTGTTTGCATTCATGTGTTTTCCTACTCTATCAAATAACGATCAACTGCGAACGATCAAGTGCGCCTGCTGGCCTGATGAGGGGTAGAGGGCAGGGCGCGCCGTGATGACCGGGCCGGATCGGCGCGGCGATATGGTCTGATGGCTGGCGTAGGCGCGGTGGCCGGCGGGCTGGCGTATGGTTGGCGTGGCCGGGTTTTAAAACACTGTGTTAAAAGCGATCGCGCGGAAGGCAGGCATGATAACAATCCACGGGATGAATAACAAGAATCATTCTCATTTAAATTGCTGGATATTTTCAAGCGTGTGCTGAATAATCGGCAAGAGGAGGCGTTGTGGTGGACAGTGATGAGCCTATTATCGAATTTTTCGATGCTAACTAGGTATATTTTCCATTTTACATCGATCTTCGTGGCATGCATAATCGTTGCAACCGAGCCATTGCCATCCGCCCAAGGGCGCGCTGGCCGCGGTTTTTAAACCTTCATAATTGAATCAGGAAATCTACAATGAAAAAACTGCTCGCCTTTATCGCCGCTGCTGGTATCTCGCTGTCCGCCGTTGCCGCTCCTGAAGTCTATGTCATCGATGGCAGCCACACCTTCCCACGTTTCGAATACACCCACATGGGTTTCTCGACGCAGCAAAGCCGTTTCAATAACACCACCGGCAAGATCACGCTGGACCGCGCCGCCAAGACCGGTTCGGTTGAAGTACTGATCGACACCAAATCGGTAGACACCGGTTCGACCGTATTCAACACCCACATCCAGGGCGAAGACTTCCTCGACACCGCCAAATTCCCGGTCGCGACCTACAAGTCGACCAAGTTCAATTTTGACGGCGACAAGCTGGCCAGCGTCGATGGCACGCTGACCCTGAAAGGCGTGACCAAGCCAGTGACCCTGACCGTCACCTCGTTTACCTGCGCGCCACACCCAATGCTGAAAAAAGACGCATGCGGCGCCAACGCCACGGCCCACATCAAGCGTTCGGAATTCAACGCTGGTAAATATGCGCCAGCAGTGAGCGATGACGTGACCCTGACTTTCGCAATCGAAGCAATCAAGCAGTAATAATGTTGGATGCATGAGAAAAATGGCGGCAGACTTCGGTCTGCCGTTTTTTTATACGCCAACGGCAAGGACTGGGGTCGGACCCGGCGGGTCCGACCCCGGCTTCTGCTTTGCGGGTCGGCTTTCAGGCATCACGATAAATGATGCACCTCCTGCTGCCCATACACGGGTGTGGCGATGCCTTCCATGCGCGCTTTCAGTTGCAGCGACAGGTATTGCGAGTAGTGGCGCGACTGGTGCAGGTTACCGCCGTGGAACCACAGCGCTTGCTGCTGCGTGGGTTTCCACATATTGCGCTGCTCGCCTTCCCACGGTCCCGGGTCCTTGGTGGTGGCCGAACCGAGTCCCCACACCTTGCCCACCTTGTTCGCCACTTCGGGCGAAATCAGGTCGGCCGCCCAGCCGTTCATGGAACCATAGCCGGTGGCGTACACCACCAGGTCGGCTGGCAGTTCCGTGCCGTCCGAGAGCACGATCGAATGGGACTTCAGCTCCTGCACGCCGACGCCGCTTTTCAGCTTGATCTTGCCCTCGGCGACCAGTTCGGAAGCGCCCACGTCGATGTAATAGCCGGAGCCGCGCCGCAGGTATTTCATGAACAGGCCCGAGTCGTCATCGCCAAAGTCCAGCATGAAACCGCGTTCTTCCAGGCGCGCATAAAAGTCGGCATCGCGCTCGCGGATGGCCTTGAAGATGGGCTTCTGGAAGTCCGGCAGGATTTTGTACGGGATCGATGCAAAGGTCAGGTCGGCCTTGGCAGTCGTCATGCCGGCTGCCAGTGCGCGTTCCGAATACAGGTCGCCCAGCGCCAGGTCCATCAGCGAATCGGACTTGACGATGTGCGTCGACGAGCGCTGCACCATGGTTACGTCCACGCCCGCTTCCCACAGCGCCGCGCAGATATCGTGCGCCGAATTGTTTGCGCCGACCACCACCACCTTCTTGCCCACATAGGCATCCGGCCCCGGATGCTGCGAGGAGTGCTGCTGCTCGCCCTGGAATACGTCCATGCCCTTGAATTTTGGCAGATTGGCCTTGCCCGACATGCCAGTAGCCAGCACCAGTTGTTTCGGCTTCAGAGTGACGGGCTGGCCGTCGCGCAGCACTTGCACCGTCCACTCACCGGTGGCGTCGTCATAGCCGGCCAACTCGCAGCTGGTCGAACCCCAGTAGTTCAGTTCCATCACCTTGGTGTACATTTCCAGCCAGTCGCCCACCTTGTCCTTGGGCGTGAAGACGGGCCAGTTGTCGGGAAAGGGGATGTAGGGCATGTGGTCGTACCAGACCGGGTCGTGCAGGCACAGCGATTTGTAGCGCTTGCGCCAGCTGTCGCCGGGGCGGGCGTTTTTCTCGATGATGATGGTGGGGACGTTCAACTGGCGCAGCCGCGCACCGAGCGCGATGCCACCCTGGCCACCGCCGATGATCACGCAATACGGCTGGCGTGCATAACCCAGTTCGCGCGCTTCCTGTTCGCGGTGTTCCAGCCAGCTGCTGCGGTTGGTGCGCGCCCCGTGTTCGGCGCCCATGGGCCGCCGTGCGCCTTTGGGTTCTTCATGGCCCTTCAATTCGGCCATGGTGGTGAGCAGGGTCCAGATCTTGCCATCGCGGATGCGGATAAAACCGGTGCCGCGCCCGACCCTGGTTTCTACCGTGATCCAGCATTGCGTGACGCCGCCAGCTGCACTGGCCTGTTCGCCATCGGCGATGCGCAGGGTGACCTGCTGCACAGGGCCCAGCTGTGCGCTCAGCATGTCGGCGATCTGTACGCGGCCTTCCAGGGTTTTCAGGTTCCAGGTAAACAGCACCAGGTCGCGCCAGAAACCGTTCTCTTCAAAAAGCTGCGCCGCGCCCGTGCTGTCGCTGGCGCGCAGTGCACCCTCCAATTGTTCCAGCACGCTGGCAACGGTGTGGTCGTGATTTGTCATCGTGTCTCCTCCATGTATGACTGTCGGGATGCGGTTTTGTCACCGCTGACGATGTTGTATCACTGCCGTTCTGGCGCCGCATCCTGCGTTGCAGCGTGGCTGGCGATGAGACGGAAGTCTCAGCCGGTGGGATGCCTATTGTCGGATGCCTATTGCCTGTGTGGCGGCACGATATGCAGGTATTTCATGCGGCGGTACAAGGTCGCGCGCGAGATGCCCAGCATGGCGGCTGCCTGTAGTGGGCGCCACTTGGTGGCGCTCATGGCGTTGATGATGCGCGTGCGCTCGGCCAGCTCCTGTTCGCTGTAGTTTTCCGTCACGGGGGCGGTGGGCGTTGGCCGTATGCTTACCCGCGCAGGCGTGCTGCGGATCGGTGCACGCACGCGGGCATGCAGCCAGGCGCCGCTGGCGACCAGGCGCAAGGACAGCAGGTGATGGCTGGCGCGCGCATCGAAGAGGCGCTCTGGCCGCAGGTCGAACACCTCGGCGACAGGACGGGGGAGGCAGGCAAGACCTTCGATAGCCTGGCGCGCGCAGCGGTTGGCCGCCACGATGCTACCCTGTGCATCGACGGCGATCAGCATTTCCGGCTGCACCTCGGCGAAGTGGCGGTTGCGGTGCGCCAGCAGGATACTGCAATGGCTGTAGGACTTGATAAAATAGCCATCTTCGATCAAGGTGGCGCTTTGCCGCACCAGCTGCTTGACAAGGCGCTGGCTGTCGCGCGCATCGGGCGAGGCCAGCGCGGAGGCGTCGAGCACGCCGATCAAGTCGCCGTGTGGTGAAAAGATGGGGGCAGCGCTGCAGGTCAGGCCCGTGAACGCGGCACGGAAATGGTCGGTTTTATGCACGGTGATCGCTTCGTGGTCCAGCAGCACGGAAGCGACGCCGCACGTGCCTTCTTCGTCTTCTGACCAACAGGAACCGAGGTAGAGGCCCGCCTTCCTGAATTGCTTGCGCTGGTCCTGGTCAACCGCGTAGTCAATGGTCACGCCATGCGCATTGGCCAGGATGACGCAGTAGCCGGCCTCGCGCACCATGACGTGCAGGCGCGGCAGGCAGTCTCCCGTCGACCGTAAAAAGCCTTCTTCCGCCTGCTGGATGGCCCGTAATTCTGCGCCGCTGAGAATGCGCGGCCCGGTGGTGGACGCCGGGTCGAGCCGGTAGTCGTTCAGGGAACGGCGGTAGGACGAGGCTAGCCTGGCCGCATCGGCGCCGGGGTTGACGATCCTGCCGGCGATCAGGTCGCGCACCCGGTCGATATGGCTGGTTTGGCGGACGTAGGGCATGGTCCTCTCCTTGGTCTCGTGTCTCTTTTATCGTTCCCTGTTTGTAGCACGAAGGGCCAGACACTGCATTCTGCGTTGCAGCATAAGCCGGCGATGAGACGATCGTCTCAGTCTGGTCTGCGTCTAGCGTGCCCGGCCCCGTCTGGCTTCTCTGATAACATCGATTACATCAAGGCGTGAGGGGATGCACAGTGAGTCCAGACTATCCTGACCAGCAAGACCATGCCCGGCCTACGCTTGCACGGCGTTTGCTGTGGCCTGTCGCCCAGGCCGGATCGGCGTTCAAGCTGACCGGCACGCACTTGCTGCACCATGTAATCGGCGCGAGCCTGATCGCCGCGCTGATGCTGGCGCTGGAAGGTTTTCATGTGCTTGAATGGCTGGACGCCGCCATGCTGCGCACCAGTGCCGAACAGGGACAGCTGCTGCGCAAGGGCGCGGACCCGGGGCGCGCTTACCGGCCTGGCATCATTGAAATCGACCAGCCTGCATTTGAACAGGTGTTCAAGGAACGCGAACCGCTCGAAAGCACGCGTCTGGAGCAGTTGCTGGCCAGCGTGGCCCAGCGTGGCAGCCAGGTGCTGGCCATCGATCTGGACCTGGCGCCTGCCGTGTACGAGCAACAACTGCCTGGCGGGCGGCCGCTGGACCGTGTGCTTGACTCGCTGGCCAGGGACGGCCATCAGCTGGTGCTGATCTTGCCCGAACAGTCCGACCAGAACACGAATTTAAGCTGGATAAGGACACGCTGCGCGGCCGGCGTGCATTTCGCCAGCCCGCAGATCCGCGAACGCATGGGCGCCGTCACGCGCATCGAAGTAAAAAGCCCGGTGCTGGCGGCCGTGGCGTTTGAGCTGGCGCATGGTACGCAAGGGCAGGAGCAGAAGCAGCCGATGCCGGCTGCCCTGTCTGAACAAAAGGAAGTGGCTGGCCTGGCCAACCGCGTCTGCCAGCTGGCCGAGCGTACGGGCAGTGAAAAGGAGTTGGCGCGCTGGGCCTTCGAGCCTGTCATCCATGGGGACGCCGAGGATGCGGCCGAACAGAATGCGGTCACGGCGCCGTTTCATCCATCGGCCATGGCGATCGCCTTCCTGGATCCCGCGCGGGCCAGGGTGCGCTTGCTTGATGGCCGCGCCGGCGTGGCGGCGGATGCGCCGCGCAAGCAGGTGGTTTTCATCGGCGCCACCTACGACGTGCGCGACCGCTACACGACCGCCGAAGGTGAACAAGCCGGATTACACCTGCACGCCGCTGCCTATACCTCGCTGGGCATCGGCACAGCCGACGTGAATAAATACGTAGTGTTCGTGGCCGATATCGTCATCGGCGTGCTGCTCGGCTGCCTGTTTGGCGGCTTGTGGACTTTGTACGGCAGGGCCGAACTGGCCATCGATAAACGCATGGCGGGCCACGATGCTGGCCGTCTGCAGCGCATGGGCACTCTGGCTGAATTTTATGGCATCCGCGTGATGCTGGTGATCGTATGGGCTTCGCCTTTCATCATCGCCGCGCTGGCGATTTACGCCTCGCGTGGTTTGCTGGAGCAGGGCTGGTGGGTCAATCCCGGCCCACTGATCGCGGGCATGTTCCTGCATGCGATGTCGCTGCGCGACGAAGCCCACCACCCGCATGAGGAAGTCGCTGGCTTGAACGTGTGGCAGCAGCTGCGCCGCACGCATCCCGGCATCGTGCTGGTGCAGGCGCCGCTGGCGCTGATCCTGTTGATCGTGGCCTTGCTGTAGCACGGCGATGGCTCGAGTATGTCGATGTATAACAAGGAGGGTATGGCATGACGCATTTTCCTGGCCTGCAAGGTATGGCCGTTACACTGCTGCTGGCATCGTTTTGTACCGTGCAGGCGGCTGAAACTCCACCACCACTATCAGCTGCTGCCAGCGATCCGGCCAGCTTGCGCTGGATGGTGGGGGCGCCGCCGCCAGCCGACAAAATCATCCGCTTCGACGATGGCAGTTATTTTAATTTCCCGCAGTTGCGCTGGAGCGTGTCGCATTTTCGCCAGCTGATGCCGACGGTGAACGTGGCGCGTGGCCTGGGTGCGCCGGTGCCGCTGGCGCGCGCACTGCGCAGCGATATCGACGGCCTGCGCTTTACCCCGCTGGGCGCGAAAGACACGATGACGTGGGAGCAGTCGTTAGGCGCCAATTACACGGACGGGATCCTGGTGCTGCACCGTGGCCGCATCGTTTATGAGCGCTATTTTGGCGTGTTGTCGGAGAGCGGCCAGCATGGCGCCATGTCGGTGACGAAATCCGTGATCGGGGTGTTGGGGGCGACCCTGGTGGCCGAGGGCAAGCTCGATGCGAACCGCAAGGTGGCCGACTATGTGCCTGAACTGGCGCAATCGGCCTTCGGTGACGCTACCGTGCGCCAGGTGCTGGACATGACCACCGGCCTGAAATTCAGCGAAGACTACGCCGACCCCAAGGCCGAAGTGTGGCAGCATGCGGCGGCTGGCAGTCCGCTGCCAAAACCTGCGGATTACACGGGCCCGCGCAGTTATTTCGAGTATTTGCAAACGGTGGCCCACCAGGGCCGGCATGGCGAGGCCTTCGGCTATAAAACCGTCAATTCCGATGTGCTGGGCTGGATCATCGCCAGGGTGACGGGCAAGAGCGTCAACGATTACCTGTCCGAGCGTATCTGGAGCCGCCTGGGCGCCGAGCAGGATGCCTATATGACCGTCGATTCGACGGGCACGCCATTTTCCGGCGGTGGCTTGAATACGGGCTTGCGCGACCTGGCGCGCTTGGGCGAAATGCTGCGCAACGATGGCCGCTACCAGGGCCGACAGATCGTGCCGAAAGCGGTCGTCGACGATATCCGCCGTGGCGGCGACAAGCAGTTGTTCGCCAAGGGCGGCTACGATTTGCTGCAAGGCTGGAGCTACCGCGACATGTGGTGGGTCACGCATAACGACCATGGCGCCTATATGGCGCGTGGCGTGTATGGCCAGCGCATCTACATCGATCCGAAAGCGGAAATGGTTATCGTGCGCTATGCTTCCACGCCGACGGCCGCCAATGCGGCCAACGACCCGGTCACCATCCCCGCGTTCGAGGCGCTGGGCCGCCTGCTGCTGGCCCAGCCTAAGTGACTCAGACCCAGCTTGCCTCATAAGCGTCCAGCGGCGAGGGCGGCAAGGCAAAGTAGGGTGGTGTGTCCGCCATTTCCTCTGCGGGGGTAATCGCGCTGATGCGGCCGAATGGCGAGTCCGTTTCGGCTCTCCAGGCCGCGACTTCCTCCGCGCCCAGTTCGGGCTGTTCCAGGCCGCCATCCGCCGCCCCCATCGCTTGCAGCCAGGCGCCCGTCTGTGCCAGTGACAGCCTGACTCGCCAGCCACCGCCTGCCACAGCGCGCCGTTTCAAGGCTGCCATCGCGCCCAGCGCGGCGATATAGCCGCTGGCGTGATCGAGCGCCTGGCAAGGCAGTTTGCCTGGCTGCGCCAGCCCCTGGGCCTGGCCTTCGGCCCAGGCAATGCCGCTGGCCGATTGCACCAGGCTGTCAAAACCGCGCCGCTGCGCCCATGGTCCTGCATGGCTGTAGGCTGACAGGCATACTTCGATCAAGCCCGGTTTTAATGCCTGCAATTCGGCAGTCGAAAAGCCGCGCGCTTCCAGTGAACCGGGCCGGTAGGCGTGGATAAAGATGTCGGCGCCACGTATCAGTTCACGCAGGCGCTCGCGCTCCGATTCCTGGCGCAGGTCCAGCTGGGCCGGGCGCTTGCCGCGCCCCGTATCGATCACCAGCGCCGGGATATTTGGTAAATGCGCGGCACTGATCGCCAGCACATCGGCGCCGTGCTGCGCAAGGGTACGTGCCCCAACGGGGGCGGCGATCACGCGCGACAGATCGAGTACGCGCAAGCCACCCAGGGGCCGGCCCTGGTGATCGGCAGGCAAGGGCAGTGGCGCCGTGTCGCTGACGCGCTCAATGTCAAACAGGGGCAAGCTGGCGATGGCTGCCGCCTGTGGGTGGGCTTGCCACTCCTGCGGGCTGCGTATCATTGCCGCACACAAGCCTTCCTGTGCCAGCCGTGCGTCGAGTTCCTCGGCTTTCCAATCCTTGATGGCGGCCGCCACGGCCTCGCGGCTGTCGGCGCATTGCAAGACGTTCAACACGCCATTGTGATGATGGGGGAAATTGGTGTGCAACTGTATCCAGCGGCCATCGCCAGCCTGGTAGTAGCCGGCGATCGGGCTCCATGGATCAGGCGCCGGCTTGCCATCGACCAGCAGGTAACGCTCGCTGCGGAACTGGGCCAGTGCATGGCGCTGGTCTACCAGTACATCCTGCTCGCGGCCTGTGCGCAAACGCCAGATTTCAGCCGCCATCAGCGCCTGCGCGCCTATCGTGGCGGAAGCTATCGGGCCGACATGGAAGGTGGAAGGCAGGGACAGGCCGGTATTGGAAAAGCGCAGGCGGTTCAAGGGCGCGGTGTCGTTTTCGGCCAGTGTCCACAGTGTATGCAGCGTGGTGTTCAATGTCATGATGGGCTCCTCAAGTGATGATTCAGTCTAAAATTGCGTAAGCGGGGCGTCAATCTTGATTCCCGCAATCGATATAAAGAAAAATCCATGAGCGAGCAGACTGTGAGCGCAAGCGAGGCTTGCCAGTTGCTGGGCGTGACGCCGGCCACCCTGTATTCCTATGTCAGCCGGGGCTTGCTGACGTCGCACGCCAGGGATGGTGAGCGCAGCAAGCATTATGCGCGCGATGAAGTCTTGCGCCTGGCCGCACGGCGCAAGGATGGCCGCCGGGCTGGCCATGTGGCGCAGCAGGCGATAGACTGGGGTACGCCGGTGCTCGAATCGCGCATCACCCAGATCGAACATGGCGTGATGCGTTACCGGGGCCGCGATGCAATGGCGCTGGCCCGCCATGCCACCCTGGAAGAAACGGCCTGCGTGTTGTGGGAGGCCGCAGATACCGATCCTTTCTTTCATGCCGCCGATATCGCGGCGCCGGCGCACTGGCCTGTCTTGCGCGAAGCCATGCGGGATCGCTTGCCCCTGGAACGGGCGATGGCGCTGCTGGCCGCATGGCCGCCAATGCCCGATCTGACGGGAGCGCAGTGGATGCGTATCCTGGCCGCCGCGCTGCTCGACACCGATATCGGCAGCGCACCGCTGCACGTGCAATGCCGCATGGCCTGGGCATTGGAGACCAGTGTTGATACCGTGCTGCGCGCCGCGCTGGTGGCCTGCGCCGATCATGAATTGAATGTGTCGGCCTTTACCGTGCGCTGCGTGACCTCGGCGGGCGTGGGCTTGCCCGGCTCCCTGACAGCAGGACTGGCGGCAGTCAGCGGCCCGCGCCACAGCGGTGACACCTTGCGCGTGCGCGAGCTGATCGAGTTTGTGATGGCCAGCGGCGATATCGCTGTCGGCCTGGGCGAACGCATTGCGCAGGCTGATCACCTCGGTTTTGCCGATATCCTGCCCGGTTTTGGCCATCCCCTGTACCCGGAACCGGCCGGCGATCCGCGTGGCCGGCTGATGCTCGATTTGCTGCAGCAGCATGCGCCCCAGATGGAAAGACTGCAGCCGCTGCTGGCGATTACCGCCACCGGCAGTGCCTTGACGGGCCAGTCCGCGAACGTGGATTTCGGCCTGGCGGCCATCGAATATGCGCTGGATTTGCCGCGTGGCGCCGCGCAGACTTTATTCGTACTGGGCCGCAGCGCCGGATGGATCGCCCACGCGATGGAACAGGCTGCATCGGGAAGCTTGATACGGCCGCGTGCGCGCTATGTGGGGCAGTTTGAAGCGGGTTGATCAGCTGATCAGCTTCAAGCCCGGCGGCAGCGCCTCGCCCAGTATGCGTTTGGTAGCCGCTTCGTCCAGTTGCGCCACTTCTTGCACCATGGTGACCCAGGTGGCCGGTGCGCCCACGGCTTTTAATCGCGTGATGACGGTGCTGCGCAGTGCGTCGCCGATGTCGCGCGAGCGGTCGCCTGTCATGCGGGCCAGGTGGGCGGCGGCGAAGGCGGCGGGTTCCACTTTTTTCCAGTCCAGCGCCAGCAGCACGTCCAGCCATTCGGCCACGGTGTCGGCGGCGACCACTTCGTGCGCGCTGCCGTGGAAGGGCTGGCGCGTGCCGACCCTGGCCAGCGCCCACAGGCTGTGCGCATCGGCGGCTTCCATCTTGCTGGCC
This sequence comes from Janthinobacterium silvisoli, assembly GCF_014200725.1. Taxonomy (GTDB): domain Bacteria; phylum Pseudomonadota; class Gammaproteobacteria; order Burkholderiales; family Burkholderiaceae_D; genus Janthinobacterium. The sequence goes on along the minus strand of NZ_JACHCL010000002.1, from coordinate 756,329 downwards.
GACTTTTCCAGCCGCTTCAATAACCAGGCGCCCACTTCAGCCTTGTAGGCGCCGGGGATGCGTTCGAGCGAGGCGCCCAGGCGCAGCATGTCGTCGTCGCTGCCGTTGACCAGCGTGACGGGGCGGCTGCTGCGCTGCGCCGCATCGGCTTGCAGATTGAAAGCGAAATCGTCGAGCAGGCGCAGTTGCTGTTCCGTGGCGAGGCCGCCGGCCACGCGGCGCCACAGGGTCCACCATTCGCTGCAAACCTGGTGATCCTTGTGCTGCTGCACGCCCGTGTCGAACAGTGCCCACAATTGTTCCATGCGCCAGTCATCGAGCGGTTCGCCATAACCGGGGCGCAGACAGTAGCCGGCCAGGTTCAGCCACACTTTTTCATGGTCCGCCGAACGGCGCCGGCCCTTGGCCCTTTGCAGCAAGGCGTCGAACAGCTGGCGCAGCAGGGGCGCGGGCCATTGTTCGCGTGCGCCCAGGCCCTGTTCCAGGTGCTGGCGCAGCTGGCGCACTTCCTTGGCTTCGACTTTTTGCGCCTTGCCGCCAAAGATGCGGTCGATTTTCTCCAGCGCCTGCGCCAGGCGGGGAGATGCTGCTTCCGCCTCGCTGGCAGCATCTTGCTGTTCTGTGCGCAGCTGGAATTCCAGCAGCCAGCGTTGACTGCTGTCTTCCTGTGCCACGCAATGCACTTCCAGGGTGCCGACTTCCGTCATCACGGTAGCGAGCTGTACGGTGATCTCTCGCTTGTCGTTTGCGCCATCGTGCCCATGCAGCACGCTGGCCATGGGGGGCAGGCGTACGTAGTCGCCGGCGTTCAGATCGACGATGTCGCCCAGCTTGGCTGCGGCGCCTGCTGCGGAAGTCGATGACGCCAGGTGGAAGCGCACGGGCCGGCCCAGACGCAGTGCAAAGACGCGCTCGGACAATCTGAGCTCTTCGCCGCTGGCGCTGCCGCGCGGCAGGATACAGACGGCGCGGTGATCCTTGCCCGCTTCGCCCAGCACCAGGAAATAGCTGCGCGCTGAACCACCTGCGATGCGCGGCGCCTGGCCGCGGCGGGCCAGCGCATAGGCGACGGCGCCACGCGCCACGGCCACGTCAGGATTGTCGTTGTGCAGAATAGTCAGCGGTACACCGCGCCAGCGCGCCAGGGTATCAGCCAGGCGGCGGGCCAGCGCATCGGCGCGGAACACGCCGCCATTGAGCAGCACCGTATCCGGCAGCTCGCCCTGGTGCTGTTGCAAGAAGCTGGCCAGATGGCGCGTGATGGCCGCATCCTGGGCATAGGGCAGGCCGAATTCGACGATGCCAGTACGGGCTTTCTTTGCGATCTCGTCTTGTTCCACCAGCGGGAAAAAGCCGTCGACCACCATGGCTGCCACTTCTTCACGCGTAATGTCGACGGAGCGGCTGCCGCCTATCAGGCGCGAACCGGCGCCCAGCAGGGTGACGGTGTTTTTTTCGGGCGCGTCTTTGGATAACAGTAGCTCCTTGGCGGCGCGGCAGCGTTCCATCAGCTGCGACAAGCGCGCGGCGGACAAACGCATGCCGTCTTCGGCACCTGCGGCCATGCGTGTTTCCACCAGGTGGGCCAGCGCCAGGTCCATATTGTCGCCACCGAGTATCAAATGGTTGCCCACGCCGGTGCGGGCCAGCTGCGGTTCTTCACCGTCGAATGTGACATCGATCAGGCTGAAATCGGTGGTGCCGCCACCTACGTCGCACACCAGAATGCGGCGCGTATTGGCCAGGTCCGCATGCAGGGTAGCGCGCCGTCGGTGCAGGAAATCATAAAACGCCGCTTGCGGTTCTTCTACCAGCCGCAAGCTGGGCAGGCCTGCCATGCGCGCCGCTGCCAGGGTCAGCGCGCGGGCGCCTTCATCGAACGAGGCGGGGATGGTCAGCACCAGTTCCTGGGCTTCCAGCGGTGCTTGCGGGTGGCGGTGATTCCAGGCGGCGCGCACATGGGCCAGGTAGCTGGCGCTGGCTGACACTGGCGACACTTTCGGTACATCGGGATCGGCGCCCCAGGGCAGGATGGGCGCCTGGCGGTCAACATTGACATGCGACAGCCAGCTCTTGGCGCTGGCCACCAGGCGGCCGGGCACTTGTCCGCCCAGTTGCCGCGCCAGGGTGCCCAGCACCGCTTGATCGACGCCCGCCAGATCTTGCTGCAGCCATGGCAAGGGCACGTCGCCTGCCGCCAGTTCGCCAGCGGCAGGGTGAAAGCGCAAGGAGGGCAGCAGGGTCCGCGGCGCCACTTCGCCGGGCGCCACCAGTTGCTCGATCTCGAACAGGCGGATGCCTGCGGCGGGATCGTTGGCGTCGGCATAAGCCACCACCGTATTGGTGGTGCCAAGGTCGATGCCGACCAGATAGTCCGGCTGCCCCTTTGCGCTACCCATGCTTATTGCTGCGGCGTGCCGCGCACGTCGAATTCCACTTTCCAGCGCTCGGCGCCGTCAAGGGAAACGGCCAGCAATTCCAGGGTGCCAGCTTCAGTCACGCGGGCGTGCAGCCTGACTTGCACCACGTCGCCGGCCTGGCGGCCTTCAGCGGACAGGGTCGCCTGGATTTCGCTCAATTCCTGCAGTTCGTCCGGGCCCCAGAAGTCCAGCAGGTCGCCGATCTGGTCGTTGCGTCGCGTGGACGAGGCGAAGAAGCGGAAGTGCACGGGTTCGCCGACCACCAGGCCGAATTGCTGGCCTGGCAGTTCCAGTTCGCTGCCTTCTTCCATGCCGAATGGCGCTACGCACAGAGCCTGGATCGGCGGTTCCATGCCGGGGATGGCCGGCATGGCCGATTCGATCGCCACATAGAAAGAGCTGGCCGTGCCGCCGCGGATGCGCACGCCATGGCCGCGCCGCACGTAGCTGTAATAGGCAGCGCCGCGCGCGACCGCCAGGTCCAGGTCGGCGCCGGCCAGCATGCGTGCCGGTTCCGCGCCTTCCATGTAGAGCCAGTCGTTGACGGTGGCCATGATGCGCTGTACCAGCAGGTCGGACTTGAAGACGCCGCCGTTGAACAGCACGGCGGTCGGATGCAAGAAGGTGGCGTCTTGCGACTGGCGGCCGGCAAAGCCTTCCAGCTCATTGGTCGCCGCCACTTGCCGGCCCAAAAAGGCTGCCAGGTGGCGCGTGATGGCGGCGTCTTGCGCGTAGGGCAAGCCCAGTTGCGTCAGGCCGGCGCGGGTGCGCACGGCAGGGCGGCTCGATGCTTCCACCTGCGGGAAGAAGCCGTCGAGAATAAAGGTCGATACTTCGGACCGCGTCAGTTCCGTGCGGATCGAGCCACCGATCAGTTTCGAGCCACGGCTGGGCACCACGATGGGGGCTGTATCGAGGCCGCTGTCGGCCAGCAGGCTTTCCTTGGCGCTGCGGCAGCCATAGGTCAGCGCGCGCATTTGCCAGGCGTCGAGCTGGGTGCCATTGGCAGCCAGCTTGCGCGCCACCAGGTGGGCCAGGGCCAGGTCCATATTGTCGCCACCCAGCAGGATGTGTTCGCCCACGGCCACGCGGTGCGGTTCCAGCACGCCGTCGCGTTCGAGCACGGCGATCAGCGAAAAGTCGCTGGTGCCGCCGCCCACGTCGACGACTAAAATGATGTCGCCCGGCTTGACGTCCTTGCGCCAGCGGCCTTCGCTGGTCTGGATCCAGCTGTACAGGGCTGCTTGCGGTTCTTCCAGCAGGGTCAGGGACGTGTAGCCGGCCGCTTGCGCCGCTTCCATTGTCAGTTCGCGCGCGGCCGGGTCGAACGAGGCGGGAATCGTGACGGTGATTTCCTGTTCCGCGAACGGCGCTTGCGGATGAGCGTTATCCCAGGCCTGGCGCAAATGTGTCAGGTAGCGGGTAGCCGCCGTGATCGGCGAAATGCGCGCCACTTCTGCCGGCGCGTCGCTCGGCAAAATGGCGGCGCGGCGGTCCACGCCTGGGTGGCACAGCCAGCTCTTGGCGCTCGACACCAGGCGGATCGGCGTGGTGGCGCCACGGCTGCGGGCCATTTCACCGACCACGAAGGGGGCTTGTGCTTCCTGTGTGACCCAGGGCAGGGCCAGGTCGCCAGCAGCCACTTCATCGGCGTGCGGCAGGTAGACGAATGATGGCAGCAGCGACAGTTCTTCGACTGTGCCCGGGGCCGACAATTGCGGCACTTTCAGCACGCCATGGCTGGACTTTTCGCCATCGCTCTCGCTCAGGTTCACATACGACAGGGCGCTGTGGGTGGTGCCCAGGTCGATACCGATGGCATAGCGTGCGCTGGTGTTATTGATGTCGCTCACAGTTCCACCTCGGCTGGCGCCAGAATGGCTGCATCGTGCTGCTCGCTCAGTTTCGGCAGGCGTACGCTGGACGCGCGCCAGCCGCGATGGCTCAATGTGCCCTTGAATGGGGCCGAACCGACCACGTTGCCTGTCAGGCGCACGCTGGCTGAGTCAAAACCTTCGTTCAAGACAATGCGGCTGCCCTCGGCTTCCTGGCGCACGGCTTCGATGGTGAAGTATTCGCGCATGACCTTGGCGCAGCCTTCGTGTACCACGCGGGCTGCCGCACCGATATCGGCGTCGGCATGGCTGCCCAGGTTTTCTTGCGTAAAGTCGATCAGGCGCGCTTCGCGTTGCAGCAGGGCCAGCAATTGCAGGGCGGCGTCTGGCGTGGCTTCTTTTAATATGACGGGAGCAGGCGCAGGAACATGCACGGGTGCCGGTGCAGGCGCGGGTGCCACTGGCGCTACCGGTGCAACTTCGGGCAGCGACAGTTTTTCCACGCGGGCAGCATAGGCGGCGTCGGACAGGGCGCTGAAGAAGGCGCCGAAAGCCAGCGGGACTCTGCGCCAGAATGAGGGATGGGACGATGATGCGTTCATGGGATACTCGTTTCTCTGATCTGTAGGGTGGCGTCGGCGGCGCGCCTGTGGCGTGGCCGCTTCGCAAGGTCTTGCATGGGCCGGACCGCGTTGGCCGGCTGGCGTTGCCCGCATGATACCAGCTAGAGCGCTTGTGCCAAAGTCGCCGCCCCTCGCGCAACCCGCGCCTGGCGCCCACTCTTTTTGTTTTTTCGCAAGGAAACGATGGATTTTCTATTGTTTCGACTAAAATCTCCGCTTGGCATTTTCATATGCTTGTCATGCGGACATTATCCTTATAAAAATCAAAGAGAGTGGAAATGCGGAAAATTGTCTTAACCGTCGCTGTCAGCTTGTTATTGACTGCTTGCGGCAAGTCCGGCCCGTATCAAGCGGTCGAAACGCGCGTGATCGATGAGCGCAAAGGCAATGAATTCCTTGCCTATGAGCACAGCATCGACGTGGCAACGGGCCAAGCGCAGATGTTGCCCCTGTATCAAAAAGTCATCGCTGCCTGCAAGGCCGATACGGAAAACAGCTGCCTGCTGCTCGATTCGAGCATCGCCAGCGGGCGTTATGTCCACGCGCGCATCAGCCTGCGGGCCAAGCCGGACGGCATCAAAAAGATGATGGCGCTGGTCGGCAAGGAAGGTGAAGTGACCAGCCAGGGCACCAAGGTGGAGGATTTGGGCCGCCCCGTGCTCGATAGCCGCAAGCGCCTGGACATGCTGCGCCAGTACCAGGCGCAGCTGCAGGAACTGGAAAAGCGCTCGGGCAAGGATGTGGACGCCCTGATCAAGGTGACGAAAGAGCTGGCCACCGTGCAGGCGGAACTGGAACAGGCGACGGCGGCCGATGCGCTCCTGATGCAGCGCATCAACACAGATTTGCTGAACGTGTCCCTCAGCGCGGAAGGCAAGCAATCGTTCTGGACGCCCGTCAAGCGCTCGCTGGGCAATTTTACGGACAACCTGTCGGAAGGTGTGGCCAACGCCATCACGGCGCTGGCCTATATGCTGCCGTGGCTGCTGGCCTTTGTGTTGCTGTTTCCGTTGGGACGCAAGGGGTGGCGCCGGCTGCGAGGGGCGCCAAGCAAGCAATAGCGTCTTTCCCTGGTTCAGGAGCCTGGCGGGCTGGATTAATCCTGTGAAGATACCGTCCATGGCCTGCTTTCAGTCAATAACATTACACCAGCTGGAACCACCCCAGTACGGCGCCCGCCGCCAGTAGCCACAGCAGGTGGATGCGCGTGCGCCAGATGATCAGGCCGGCAACGATAGACAAGGTCCACAGCGGCCAGTCGGTGCCGGGATTGTGGTTGGCGCCACCGAGGATCATGCCGGTGGAAAATAGCAGGGCGATGACGATGGGCACCATGCCTTGCTTGAAGGCACGCACACCGCGCAGGTCGCGGTTGCGGTAGCCCCATTGGGCCGCCACATAGGTCAGGGTAGTGCTGGGCAACATGATGCCGACCATGGTGACGAAGACGCCCAGGTAGGCGGCTGCGTAGCTGCCCGCGTTCAACCCCACGTTCCAGCCCATCAGCGCGACGAACAATACATTGGGGCCCGGTGCGGCTTGGGCGATGGCGACCGATTCATTGAATTGGGCCTGCGTCAGCCAGCCATGCTGCTCCACCAAAAAACGGTGCATTTCGGAGGTGGTGGAAATGGCGCCGCCGATCGACATCAGCGACAGCATCAGGTAGTGGCCGAACAGGCTCAGCCAGTCTCCCGTGCCGAGCACCAGGTGGATCGGCGGGTTCATGGCGCCAGCTTCTGGTAGGTCAGCACGCAGCCCAGGCCGCCCAGGCCCAGCAGGATATAGAACAGTGGCCAGTGCAAGATGGCTACCATCAGCACGCCCAGCACGCTGATCGGCACGGTCAGCCACAGCGGCAGCGGATGCTTGTTCAGCGCGGCGGCCAGTTTCAATCCGGTAGCGCCTATCATGCCAGCCGAGACGGCGGCCATGCCGCGCAGCGCGCCGATTACTTGAGGGTGAGCACCGAAGCGCGTGTACAGCACGCCCAGTATCAGCACGATCACGAGCGGCGCGGCCAGCATGCCGGCCAGTGCCGTCAGGGCGCCTTTCAGTCCGAAATAGCGGCCGCCTACCATCAGTGACAGGTTGGCAACGTTGGGTCCGGGCATGATTTGCGCCACTGCCCAGTCTTCCAGGAATTCTTCCTGGGTCAGCCAGCGCTTGCGCTCGACCAGTTCACGCTGGACCACCGCCAGCACGCCGCCAAACCCTTGCAGGGCCAGCCAGGTAAAGGAGAAAAACAGGTCGGCAAGCGAGGCTGGCCGGGGACGCAGGGCGGGCTCAGTGTCGCTGCTAGCCGCGTTGACTGTGGGGGATGGCAGAGGAGGGTGCATGCCCGATTATCGCTGCGCCAGCGCGCGCTTGTCCACGGTTTTTCCAGCGTGCGGTTTCCTGAAGAGTCCGTGTGGAAAAAGTCGGGCTTCATGTTTGCCTGTCATTGACATCGAGAATTTATCGGCAATACTTTCGCTGTCTTTCACGCGCTGGTCCATGTATGCCATGCACCAGGGCACTCCTTCCGCCTTTCCCTTCTGCAGGAGCAAGCCCATCATGCCTAGTTCTTCTCAAACATTGCATATGCCGGTTAGCAAGTTGATGCCCCATGCACGCACCAATCAAAAGATGTGCGACATCGTCAATATGGGTATCGCCGTGCAGGCAGCGTTCAGTACCTTGTGCGCGCTGGAATACCTGAAGTCATACAATATCGACCCTGAATTGATCGAGCGGGTGCTGTTGCAGCCAGAACGCAGACGCGCTGCGCTGCACTGACAATGAATGTTGCTGCAGAGCATAATCAACAGTTGTCGGATTGATCATTGTGGCTTAGTTATGCACAAATGATGGGTTAGCGAAATTCGCGAAATAATTTTGCTGTGATTATCTGTGATTTTGTAAGTCTTTGATTTTGAATGATTTTATTTTTGCTGTTTGATTGAGCAGTTTATTGAAAGCCGCACTGGCTGTGGCTTTGAGGGCTGTCAATAGGCCCTTATCCACAAAGATATCCACAGTCCGTGTGGATATCTGAAAAATAGCTTAACAATCCGCCACTTAGATGATTTTGATCAAAACGGGGCGTTTAGCCGCTTATGCGCAAGGCGCAGATGGTGAGCAAGACAGGACTGTATGCCCATCCAGTGTGCAATTTTTTTAACCAGAAGTCGCTGCTCAAATCAGTGGCGATCAGCTTGCTGATCCAGGGCGGCCTCCAGTTCCGCCACTTGCTGCTGCGCTTCACGCAGGCTGGCGTAGGTGCGCAGCGAGGAGATGACGGTAGTGAACAGTTTGCGCGTGGTCAGGTCGGTCTTGCACCAGAAATCATTGATATCGTAGTCGAGGATGATGCGGTGCTCCAGCGCCTGCCCCGGCTGGCCCGTGCGCAGGATGATGCGCACGCTGCTGTTATGTAATTCTTCGCGGATCTTGCGCGCCACGTGCAGGCCCGCATCCTGGCTTTCCATGATCACATCGAGCAACACCACCGCCACGTCGGGTGTGCTGCGCAGTACGGCCAGCGCCTCGGCGCCTGAATAGGCGTGCAGGAAACTGAGCCGCCGTCCCTGGAAGCTGGCCTGGCTGAGGGCGAACTTGGTGACCACGTGCACGTCGACATCGTCGTCGACGATCAGCACGCGCCATGGTGCCGCTGCCTGGGCCGAGTCCGAGATCTCGCCGCTGCCGGGCAGGGTATCGTCCACCAGCCAGTCGGGATCGTCAGCCGCCGTGGCGGCGCTTGCGCTTTCTGTATTGGCGTTCATGCTTCTCCCCACAGTGATCATGCGGTGTGAGACCCGCACCATGTCAGTGTGCACGCTTTCTCAAAAAGGTGCAGGCAAGCGTACGAGGGGGCTTGCCGGTGCCTGACCTGGTGCTTGCTTATGCACAGAAAAATATATTTTTCATGAATTGGCGAAACTTTGTTCTCGTGCAAAATCCACGTTGCAAGTCATTGATTTTAATCAGTAAAAATATTGCCTGTGAAAACAGCAAATTGTTGAAAGCCGCATTAATACTGGCTTTGCGGCTTGTCAAGAGGGGTTTATCAACAACTTTATCCACAGTTGCTGTGGATATCTAAAAAAGTCCTGTAAAAACGCGGACTTAGCTTTGGAGGCTGATGAGTTGGGTGCGGCGTCATGGGATCTACACTAGCGTGCTATCGCTGCCCTGGCCCTGCAACTGCGCAAAACATTGCAAGAAATGTTGCTTGGCGACACTGGGATCCATGGCCACAATTATACCGGGCAAGGGCGCGATACCGTCAAGGTAAGCCCAGCGTTCGGCGGAATGCGGCATCAGGTCGCGCTTTTCTGTCGCCAGCGCGATCAGGTCGGCCCGCTTGATGGGGGCGTAATCGGAAAAGTCGAGGCCATAGGTGGCTGCAATGATGGCGCTGACCTTGTCTTCCAGTGCGGCGAATTCCGGCAGCAATACTTTTAATGGTTTCACCATATCCCCCAGGTAGGCTTCGGCCGCGTCGTGCAGCAAGGCCGCCAGCTTGAGTCGCGGCGGCACCAGTTCGGCCACGATCAGGCTGTGCTGGGCGACCGAGTAAAACACTTGCGTCTGGCCATTGAAGCGGCACTGGTAAGCCAGTCCGTGCGCGATATCTTCGATGGCTACCTTGTCGATATGCGGCCGCAGCGGATAAAAACGGTTGCCAGAATACGTGGATACATAGTCGGTCGTGATCATCTCCGTCGTCTTCATTATCATTGCGCAGTGAAAGTTGTCAGGTGTCCATGCTACACCCGGGACCTTCAGGGTGCCGTCCCGCTTTCCATTGCTGAGCCTATGCATATTGGCAAATTGTTTAATTTATTTCATATCATTAATCTTTCATTCTCTGGCACACTAAGAGAACATTGTTTGATTGAAATCAAAACAAGGGTGGGATATGACGGCAAGACCTTCTTATATTTACCAGGGCGGTTCGGTGATGATGCATTCGCCGCTGCAATTGAAACAGTCTGAAATGTATGGTTATTTCGTCAAGGGAGACCTGGCGAAACTGCAAGCGACTGTCAACACCACCCTGAACCAGGTAGCGGGCAAGCACATGACCTTGAAGGCCTTGTCGCCCTATGTGATGCTGACCTTTACGCGGGTCAATCACGCCGATTCCGCCAACCCGGTCGACCAGGCCAAGGGCTGGATCACGGAAGTCGATATCGTGACCTGGATCATGGTGGGCCAGATGGATGCCAAGGGCAAGCTGGCCCAAATCTATTGGTACCCCTGCCATATTTTTGTTGACGATGCGATGGCCCTGATCAACGGGCGCGAGCTGTTCGGCTACCCGAAATACCTGTGCGAATACGAGATTCCCGCCGCCGGCAGCGAGCCGCTGCGCTGTTCCGTGGCGGCCAAGGGTTTCCAGCATTTTTCACCGGAAACGAAGCTGGCGCTGCATCCGCTGCTGGAAGTCAATGCTACCGTGCAAAAGGGGCCGCACAAGCCCGTCAACAGTTTCCTGGAACTCATCGAACAGGCGTTCAAGATCTTTTTGTCCATCCCGGATTTCTTCGATATGGATGCAGCTGGCTGGCAGGATATCTTGTCGCTGCTGCGTAATCCCCGTATCGACCAGATCTTCCTCAAGCAATTTCCCGACAGCGCGGGCGTGAAAGCCGTGTACCAGGCGCTGGTGGCGGCGCCGGCTACCATCAACCGCCTGCACAGCGCGCGCCTGCTTGGGTTTGAGTACGAATGCACCTTGCACGCCTTCGACAGTTTTCCGCTCAATGACACCCTGGGCCTGAAGCTGGGACCGCAGCAGGCTATTTTGCCCTTCAATGTGAATTTTGACTTCACGGCCATGCCGGGCGAAGAACTGGTCGACAATTCACGCGTCGCGCCGGAAAAGATCGTCATCCTTGGCGGTGGCGTGGCCTCCATGACGGCGGCCTACTATCTGACCAATCAGCCGGGCTGGCAAAACGAGCGCGAGATCACGGTGTACCAGCTGGGCTGGCGCCTCGGTGGCAAGGGCGCCAGCGGACGCAATGCCGCCATCGGCCAGCGCATCGAGGAACACGGCCTGCATATCTGGTTCGGCTTCTACACCAATGCCTTCAGGATGATCAAGGAAGCCTATGCCAGCCTGCAGCGGCCAGCCGGCTCGCCGCTGGCCACCTGGCGCGACGCCTTCAAGCAGCACGATTACGTGGCCTTGTCGGAAGACGTCAAGGGCGGCTGGCGCAACTGGTCCATCGTTTTCCCTACCTTGCCGGGCGAGCCGGGTGTCGGTGGCGAAGACATCACCCTATGGCAGATGGCGGTGGCCATGGTGGGCTGGATCGAACAGTGGATAGGCGAGATCCGCAAGGTGGCTGCGGCCGATGCGCGGGTCGCCACGACCAGCGATAACAATGGTAGTTGGCCAGCCTGGCTGCGCCGCCTGGCAGACGAGGCGGTGGGCAAGGTGGATGAACTGGGGCTGGACGTGGGCTTGTCGGTGGGCGCGCTGGTAGCGCTGGTGGCTGACCTGGCGCCTGATTCGCGACGCCACGACGTGGCCCGCCACCAGCTGCTGGCCAGCAGCCTGAGCGGCATCCGTACCTGGCTGCGCCTGCGCTACCGCAGCAAAATCGATGGCGACGATACCTTGCGCCGGCTGTTTACCTGCCTGGACCTGGGCATCACGGTCATGAAGGGCATGTTTGAAGACGGCGTGTTCAAGCACGGCTTCGATGTCATCAACGATATCGATTTCCGCGCCTGGCTGCGCAAGCATGGCGGCGATGAACAGTTCAGCGTCAACTCGGCGCCCGTGCGCGGCTTTTACGACCTGGTGTTTGCCTACGAAGGCGGCGATTTCGGCAAGCCCAATATCGAGGCGGGCACCCTGCTGCGGGCGATGGCGCGCATCGGCCTGGCCTACAAGGGCGGCATCATGTTCAAGATGCAGGCCGGCATGGGCGACACGATTTTTACGCCGCTGTACGAAGTGCTGCAAAAGCGCGGCGTCAAGTTCAGGTTCTTCCAGCGCGTGGAAGAGCTGGTGCCGCTGCACGGCGAGATCGACAGCATCCGCATCACCGAGCAGGTGCAACTGAGGGATACGGCTGCCGGCTACGCGCCGCTGGTCGATGTGAAGGGACTGGCCTGCTGGCCCAGCGGACCCGATTACGCACAGATCGAGCCAGCGCAGGCGGCCCTGCTGCAAGCAAAAGACATCAACCTGGAATCGTACTGGAGCGACTGGCCGCAGCAATACCAGCAGGCGTTTGGCCAGCCGCTGCCCGTGACGGTGTTGCAGAAGGGTGTCGATTTCGACAAGGTGGTGTTCGGCATTTCCATCGGCTCGCTGCCGGCCCTGTGCCCGCAATTGCTGGAGCAAAGCCCGGCCCTGCAACTGGCGGCCGACAAGGTAAAAACGGTGGCCACGCAGGCTTATCAGGTCTGGCTGAACAAGGATTTAAGGCAGATGGGCTGGGTGTATCAACCGAAAGGCCAGCAGCCGGTACTGTCGGCCTTCACGGAACCGTACGATACCTGGGCGCCGATGGACCAGTTGCTGGCGCACGAAGACTGGCCGGTGGGCCGGGAGCCGAAGAACGTGTCTTATTTTTGCAGCGCGTTTCCCATCGATAGCTATCCGCCCGTGACGGACACGGATTTCCCCGCCCGCTGCGCGGAAAGGGCGAAGCAGGGCGCCTTGCACCAGTTAAGTACGCAGATCGCTGCCTTGTGGCCGGAAGCGCGGGAAGTTGCCTTCCCCTGGCAATGGCTGATCGACGCCAAAGAAGGTAGCGGCCCGGCGCGCTTCGACAGCCAGTACTGGCGCGCCAACGTCGACCCATCCGAGCGCTACGTGATGTCGGTGGTGGGCAGCACGCAATACCGGCTGGCGACCGAGCAATCGGGCTTTGCCAACCTGTTCCTCACGGGCGACTGGATCAAAACGGGCTTGAACGCGGGCTGCGTGGAAGCGGCCGTGATGGCGGGCATGCAGACCTCGCGCGCGATGACGGGGTATCCAGCCGTGATCCAGGGCGAGAAGGATTTTTGAGCGCTGAGCAAACCGGGTGCGTGGCCTGCTGGCAGGGTGCGCACTTTTCATCTGCACGTTACAGTTTGCTGACATATTCCCTGGCGCCTGCTTGTTATGATGGCGCTTCCCTGTCCCTGGTCTTTTTGGAGCGCGCATGAAAAGTCTATCCCTGTTTGTTCTGTTTGCCACCGCCCTGGGCAGCGCCGCCGCGCAGCAAACGGCCACCATTCCCTTGTGGCCAGGCTCGCCTCCGGGCGGTGCGGCGCCCGGGCCCCAGCGTGAAACCGGCAAAGGCTCGATCACCCAGGTGGCCCAGCCGTATCTGATCGTGCACCGCGCCGCGCAACCCAACGGGACGGCTGTGCTCTTGATCAGCGGCGGCGGTTATGCGCATATCGAAGAGGGCAAGGAAAGCGGGCCGGCGGCGGCCTGGCTGCAGTCGCAAGGCATCAGCGCGTTCGAGCTGGTGTACCGGCTGCCGCAAGAAGGCGGCGGCGTGACGGCGCCGTTCCAGGATGGCCAGCGCGCCATGCGGCTGATCCGCGCGCACGCCAGCGAGTGGCATATCGACCCTGCCCGCATCGGCATACTGGGCTTTTCTGCCGGTGGCCACCTGGCGGGCATGACGGCGGCCCGGCCGGCGGCGCTCTTGTATGCGCCGGTAGACAGCAGCGATGCGGTATCGGCGCGGCCTGACTTCGCCGTGCTGCTATACCCCGTGCTGACCATGCAAAAGCCCTATGACACCACGCATGCGAAGAAGGAACTGCTGGGTTCCCACCCCACGCGGGCCGAGCGCGACGCCATGTCGGTGGAGTTGCAGGTGACGTCCCGCATGCCGCCGACCTTCCTGGCGCAAGCCGAGGATGATCCGATCTCGCCACCTGAAAATAGCCGGCTGATGCACGACGCCCTGCGCAAGGCAGGCGTGCCCGTCAAACTGCATATGTTCCAGCAGGGTGGCCATGGCTGGGGGGTGGGCAAACCTGGCAGCGAGCCTGCCGTGTGGCCGCAATTGTTCCTGGAATGGGTGCGCGGCGAAGGGTTTTTACCTTGATTGAACGTTCAACGTTGAGCCTTCGTCTAGACGTCTTGCTGGCCCAAATCGCGGCGCGCTTCATCGAGCGCCGCCTGCACTTGCGGCAGCCGTTCTTCCACCTCGTCGAGCTGCCCGTCCGAGGCCAGGTTTTCCATCTGGTGGCACAGGCTGTGCAGGGTCGGATGGCTCAGGTAGCCGGCGCTGCCTTTCAAAGCATGGAAGGCGGCCGCTGCCGCGCTGGCATTGCCGTCACGGACGGCATGGCGCGCCAGGTCGAAGCGGCGCGGGGCTTCATCTAAAAAGGCCTGCGCGATGCGCTGCAAATGCTGCGGCGACAGGCCGGCCAGCGGCAGGATGTGCACGGGCTGGGTCAGCGGATCAGGCGGTAGCCCGTCGCTGGCGGCAGCGCCGTCTTCTGTGTCAGCCAGGCCAAACTGGCGCGCCAGCGCATCGTCTTCCAGCGCCGGCTCGGATGGTGGCGCTGGCACAGCTGGCGGCAGCGCATGGCCGCGCGCCAGCAGCAGGTCGATCACCGCATCGATTTTCTGGAACAGCAGCGTTTCATCGACCGGTTTGCTGAGGAAGTCGTCCATGCCCGCATCGAGGTAGCGCTGGCGGTCATGTTCGCTGGCGTTGGCCGTCAGCGCAATGATGGGAACCTGGGCGTCCGCAACACGATAATCGTCGCTGCCGCCGGCACGTATCAAACGCGTGGCCTGCTCGCCGTCCATCAGCGGCATGCGGCCATCCATCAGCACGCAGTCGTAGCGGTGGCTGGCCAGCGCGCGCAGCGCTTCGATGCCATTTTCCACCACGGTCACATCGTGGCCCATGCCTTCCAACAGCGTGCCGATGATGATCTGGTTGGTGCGCACATCTTCCGCGCACAGGATTTGCAGGCGGCAGGCATGGCGCGCGTGGTGCAGAGTCTGGCGGGCGTCCGGCGGCGGCGCAATGCCTTCGGCCAGCGGCAGGCTGAAATGGAAGCGCGAGCCGATGCCGACCCGGCTTTCCACGCCTATCGTACCTTGCATCAGTTCGACCAGCTCCTTGCAGATCGCCAGGCCCAGTCCCGTGCCACCATAGCGGCGCGTGGTGGAATGGTCGGCCTGCTCGAATTTCTGGAACAAGCGGGGCAGGGTGTCGGAATCGATGCCGGCGCCCGTGTCGCTGATGACGAATTCGATATCGTGGATCTGCCCGCGCTGGCCGCCGCGGCAACGCCGCACTTCCAGCAGCACTTCGCCATTGGCCGTAAACTTGATCGCATTGCCCAGCAGGTTGATCAGGATCTGGCGCAAGCGCGTGGGATCGGCGCGCACATAGCGGGGCAGGTCCAGCGCCAGTTCGCGGCGCAGCAGCAGGCTCTTGGCGTCGGCCTGGCCCTGCACGATGCCGGCCGCGTCGCCGATCAGCGCCAGCAAGTCGAAGTCCACCGTTTCCAGGGTCAGCTTGCCCGCGTCGATCTTGGAAAAATCGAGGATGTCGTTCAGGATGGTCAGCAGCGATACGCCATTGTGCAGGCCGATGCGCAGGTATTCCTGCGTACGGCCGCGAACTGACTGGTCGCGCAGGGCGAATTTGAGCATGCCGATCACGCCAGCGAGCGGCGTGCGGATGTCGTGGCTCATGGCTGATAGAAAATCGATGCGGTGGCGGCTGACCACTTCCGCGTGTTCCTTGGCCGCCAGCAGCGCTTCATTGCTCAGGGTGAGTGCCTGGGTACGCTCCTGCACCCGCTGCTCCAGATTGCTGCGCAGTACGCGGATCTGGTCGGCCAGCGCAAAGGCCAGCAGCAGGCCGTCGAGGGTGCCGCCCAGCAGGGTCAGCAGCTGGGCATTGCTGACTATGGCTGGAATCAGGCCCAGGTTGGCCGGCAGGATGATAAAGCCGGGCAGTATCAAGGAGATGAAGGCCAGCACGAAGAAGCGCGCCGGCTGGTAACCGCGCCGCCAGACGACGATGCCGCAGGTCAGCGCCAGCACCATCCAGATGGTAATGGCAATGGTGGCCAGCGCATGTGCGTATTGCAGCGCGAAAAAGCAGCTGGGCAAGAGCAGCAGCGGCAGTATCAGATTGATTTTGCTGATGCGGGCCAGGCGTGGCGAATATTCATCCAGGCGCAGGAAGTGTGTATAGAACAGGGTGCTCAAGACGGGTAGCAGGAAGAAGGGCACGTAGTGCAGCTTCAGCATGCGCCAGTCGAACAGGTCGGCGAAGACGTGGAAGGTCATGGCCCAGGCCACGCCATAGGTCAGCACGTAGAGCGCGTAGTAGAACGAGGCTTTTTCCCGGGTGATGGAAAAGATGAAGAAATTGAACAGGCCCAGCGCCAGCAGGGCGCCGAACGAGGCCTCCATCAGGAAGTTTTCGCGGCCGACCAGCTTGCGGTAAGTCTCTTGTGGCGTCACGGCGAACAGGGGCGCGCGCGCATAGTAGGGACTGGAAAAGCGGATCAGCACGCGGTAGGTTTCGCCCGGTTCCAGCAGCACGTTCTTGCCATAGTGGAGCAAATAGTCGTGCTGCTGCTGGTAGCCTGACAGCAAGGTCAGCGGTACTCCGGGTTCGTCGGGTTCGTAGATGTGGATCGCCACCTGGTCGATCAGGGTGTCGTTCGGGTCGATCACCCAGTGCTGTTCGCCGCTGTCGTTGCGCACTTGCGCATACAGCCAGTAAGCGCCGCCGAACAGATTGACTTCCTTTGCCGGCCGCAAGCTGGCCAGCCAGGCCGGCAAGGCTGCCGTGGTTGGCGGCGTGCTGGTTTCGCCTGCCGGAGGCGTGTCGTCGGCATAAAACAGCTGGCCGCCATCGCCGAGATGATGGATCCCCTGTACCGTCAATGGAAAGGGCTGTGGCACACCTTGTGCGCGTGCCAAGCCTGGCAGGCATAGCAATACAATCGAGCACAATGCCATCGCCAGCCATATCGTCAGCCACCTCGCCTGCCGGAAAAGGGCAGGCCTGTCATGCTGGAGTGAGGATAGTTGGGCTGGCATCGGTCAGGTCGGTAATGGCGCTCGGTATGCAAGCGGCAAGCCCTATGCAGTAGATACGCCATTTTAATCGACAAGTGTGTGCCACACACAAATGAATGTCATAAATGCATTTTCCCAGCCTTGCGTCACCTTGGGCCCTGCGCATCCAGTATCATGGCGCTTTTTATTTTCGAGCGCGCACCATGCTGAGTCCCGAACAATTACTAGCTTTCCTGGGCGTGGCCCTGATGATTACCGCCAGTCCCGGTCCCGATAACCTGATGGTGCTGGGCGTGGGCATGTCGCGTGGCAGGCGCCAGGGCATGGCATTCGGCCTGGGCTGCGCGCTGGGCTGCCTCACGCACACCTTGCTGGCGACCTTGGGCGTGTCGGCCCTGCTGGCCGCATCGCCGATTGCCTTTACCGCGCTGAAAGTGGCGGGCGGGCTGTATCTGCTGTGGCTGGGTTTTGGCGCCTTGCGCAGCCGGGGCGGTGCGCGTGTCGATGGCAGCAACGCCTTGCCCGATGAGTCGCTGCTGCGTTTGTTTGCCAAGGGATTGTTCGCCAACAGTATCAATCCGAAAGTCGTGCTGTTTTTCCTGTCGTTCCTGCCGCAGTTCGTGATTGCCGGTCACGGCAGCGTAGCCTGGCAGACGGCACAGCTGGGCCTGGTGTTTACGGCTCAGGCTTGTCTGCTGTTTGGGTTGCTGGGTTACTTTTCCGGCGCCATCGGCCTGTGGGTTAACCGCCATCCGGGCGCCGGCCTATGGCTGGACCGCGTGGCCGGCACCATCTTCATCGGGCTGGGCTTGCGCCTGATCCTGGCACGCTGAGTTTTTCTTCGGCGGTGGCCGTGATGCGGAAAGCCAGTTCCATTTGGTCTTGCACGGCCATCGCGCCGCCCAGTATGGCAAACGGCGTAATGCCAAAATCGCTTTGCTTCAACAGCACCTTGCCGCTCGCTTCCAGCTTGCTGCCATCGGCGGCCTCGACGATCTCGGTGGGCACCGGCACCGTGCGCGTCACGCCATGCAGGGTGATATCGGCCTGCAGCACCTTGCTGCCGGCCTCGCGCCGCGCGGCGATATGCACCACAGGATAGCGTTCGGCGTCCAGCACCCGCACCAGCATATTGTGGCGCGTGCCGGCAATCGCGTCGGCTGACGGCGTCGTCGTCAGCCCGGCCGCTTGCCGCAATCCCTCTTCATCCACGCTTAATTCATCGAGACGGAACTGGAACTCGGTCCGCCCCAGCGCGGGCGCCACCGTGCCTTGCAAGGTATGGCTGGCAATCACATGGTCATGCCCCAGGCGCGCCAGCGGACCGCTGCGGCGCACGGTAATGGTCAGCAAGGATTGCTGTGGGACGATCTGCAGCACGCGTGCGCCTTGCGCGTGCCATGGCGGCGCCGGCAAGGCGGCGGCCGGGGCCGGCGGAGTCAATGCGGGTGGCGGTGTGAGCGCAGTGCAGGCGGCAAGCAGGGCGCAGATGCAGGCGGGCAGGACGTAACGGAGAACAGTGGACATCGATAAAACTCCTGGCGTAGCGTAAGGCAGAGGGCGAAGGCGCGTTGCGCAATGGCCCGATAGTAAACGATACGGCGTTGTTTCAGCCAGCATTGCCCGTGCCTGGAATGTGAGGAAAACGTTTCTGCAATTGGCCCGGCAGGGCGTGGCGAAAGAATCGGCAACTCAGTCAATGAGGCGATGCGAACCTGAATAATTCGGAGTGTGAATAAAAAGACCGTAGATGAATTTTATTTGTATTAGTTGGTGATAATTCACATTTTAATTTTTTTAATGGACATAAAACTATTCTTTCGATAGTTTTAATTAATTATTAAAGTATTATCTTTTGTGTACTTTCGGATCGGCCAGTATAGCTAAAAAATAAAATAGCATAGTTATTTACATGATAATTCAATGAATTTGTTGTGAAATATCAACGAATGATTAAAGTCGTGTTGCACAAAAGAAGCCGAACTCAATTGTCGTACGCTTGAACTGTTAAGTGTTCATATCGTCATGTCACAAGATGACAGGTTGATATGCATGTCTGTTAATCACAGTGCAGCATTTCATAGCGGAAAATATGACAACATTCTTCCACGGAGCGGTTGATCTTCGCAGCCGCCAGCGCCTTACTTCAGTTGCCTCGTGCTTGCGTACGGCCATTGCCGCCTTGTCCCTGAACCGCCGGCGCCATGCGCCTGTATTGCTGCTTGCAGGCATGCTGCTGGGCGCCGCTGCGCCAGCGGGCGCGCAAGTGCTGTGGTCCGATTACCGGGGTACTTCACGCGTGCCGGCCAATCCACCTACGCCAAATTATGACAATAGTTTTAACGCGGGCACTAGCGCGCGGGTGGCCAGCCTGCTGGCGCTCGATGCGAATCCTGCGCTCAACGCCGCGCGTACGGGCAGCTCGCCGCAGATGAATTGGAGCAACGCCGGCACCGGCGATGGCGCGCAGTTATGCAATACGGATAGCCAGAGCACGCTCACTGCCTGCCGCAACTGGATACAGGGCCGCGTGATGTACTCGCTGGTGGTCTTTCCGCAGGCCGGTAATTACCAATTCAGCGTGGCGCATGACGATGATGTCAAAGTGGATTTTTCCACGCAATACTCCACCAATTACCGCGGCGCCGCCTATAACGTGCCGGTGGGCAGTGTGTCCGATTATTCCGCGAATGAAACGGACTTCCAGAATCTGTCCGGAAATTTCAATAGCGCTACGCCGGGTGGCTGTTATCTGGCCCGTGTGCTGTGGAATAACGTGGGCGGCATCAATTACATGCACATGCGCTGGACGCGTCCTGACGGCGTCACGGAAATCATTCCCGCTGCGCAGTTGCGCGACCCCAGTCTGGCCAGTTCGTATACCAGTTGCACCAATAGCAAGGCTGACCTGGCCGTCAACAAGGTGGGGCCAGCCCAGTTTGTCGTCGGCACGCCTTTGAGCTATACCGTGAAAGTGTGGAACCGGGGGCCGGCCAACGGCACGGGCGCGACCTTTTCCGATGTGCTGCCCGCCAGCTTGAGCAATGTCAGCTGGACATGCGCCGCCAGCGGCGGCGCCTCCTGCGGCAGCACCAGCTCGGGTTCGGGCAGCAATACCATCAATTTTACGGTCGGCAGCTTACCCGCCAATACGGCCACCACCGCTCCCACCAGTGGCGCCTACCTGACCATCAGCATCACCGCCACGCCAGGCAATGTCGCCAGCATCGCCAACACGGCCAGCGTGGTCGTGTCGCCCAACGAAACGGATACTGACCTGAGCAATAACAGCAGCACGACTACCGCCACGGCGAAGACCAATATCCTGACGGTGCTCAAGGCGCTCACGCCAGCGGCCGACCCCGGCCTGTTCATCATGAATGCGAATGGCACGCTGGGCACTGCAGCTGGCAATGGCGCGACTGCTACCGCCACGGTACTGTCCGGCACGTCGGTGAGCCTGGCGGAAACAGCGGGCGTGGGTACCAGTCTGGCCCAGTACCAGAGCAGTTACAGTTGCGCGCGCACCGATACGGCCGCCGTTGTCGCCACCGGCGCAACCGTGTCGGGCAGCTTGACGATGCCCGATGCGCCCGTGACGTGCACCATCAGCAACCGCCGCCTGCAGGCGGACATGCAAGCCGTCACGACAATTCCAGCCGGCCCCTACAATGCTGGCCAGAGCATCACCGTCACCGGCGTCTGCACCAATAACGGTCCCGATCCCGCCGTCGCGCCGACGTGCGTGATGAGCGGCTTGCCAGCGGGCGCCACGGCCACCTGCAGCGCAGCTGCCGTGCCGTTTACCGTCAATTCGCGCATCAATTGCAGTTCGACCTTCAATCTGCCTGCCAGCGGCAATTTGTCGATCACCACCACGGCGGCTTCGGCCACACTGGACCCGACCCCGGCCAATAACGTCGACACCAAATCGCTGGGTGTCGTCAGCCCCCTCGTGAGCGTGAAGAAAACCGTCGACAAGGCCAGTGCCTATGTGGGCGATACCCTGACATGGACCCTGGCCGCCAGCAATGGCGGCACGGGGGCAACCACGGCCGCGGTGATCCTGACGGACAGCTTGCCTGGCAACTTGAGCAGCATCGTCGTCACGCCCACGGCGCCGACCACCTGCTCGGCCCTGGTTGGCAATGTCCTCACTTGTAGCGTACCGGCCGGGCTGGCGCAGGGCGCCGCAGCCCAGGTGAAAGTGTCCGCTGTGGTCACGCTCAATGGCAGTTTCATCAATAGCGTGCTGCCTTCCGGCGGCAACGGTGCGGTCTGCCTGCTGCCGGGCGATTGCCAGACCACCACCACCGTGCAAAAGCCACTGGTCGATGTGACCACCACACTCAATGGTTTTCCCAGCGTAACGAATGCGGGCGACGCCATCAGCGGCACCGTCACCTATACCAATCTGGGCCCGGGCACGGCCGAGGGCGTAACCTATACGCTGAAGTTGCCGGCCGGCCTGGCCAATGTGAGCGTGACTGGGGTGAGCGGGGCCTACAACGCGGTCACCGGTTTTATCGTGCTGTCCGGTTTGCCAGTGAACCTGGCGGCGGGGCAAAGCCTCAGTTTTACGTTGCGATACACGCAGCCAGCCACCAACGTTTCAATGGTCAACAGCACCATCGCCACCACTTCGGTGGAAGTGGCGAATGATTTGCCGAACAGCGCCATGGTGACGGTGCCGGGTCCGAATATCCGCGTCAGCAAGAGCGTCAACAAGACCACGGCCAATGTGGGCGACGACATCACCTGGACCATCACGGCCCGCAACACCGGCGGTGTGGCCAACCAGGGCGTGGTAACCCTGGCCGATATCCTGCCGGCCAATCTGGTCGTCACGTCCGTGACAGCACAGCCGGGCGTGACGTGTCCGCCGCTGGCCAGCTGGCAGACGTCGAGCACGCAGTCCTGCACCATTCCCGCCGGCCAGCTGCCAGCCGTCACTGGCGTGCTCAGCGTAACCATTACCGGCCATTCCACGCAGGGCGCCAACGTGGCCAACCGCGTGCTGCCGTCCGGCCCCGATAGTCCTGCCTGCTCCGCGGCTGCCGATTGCCAGACCACCACGACCGTCACCAGCCCGAAAGTGGCGGTCAGCAAGACCGTCGACAAAAACAGCCTGAATATCGGCGGCACCCTGAGCTGGACCCTGACGGCCAGCAATACCGGCAATGGCGCCACCAAGTCGCCCATCATCCTGACCGATACCTTGCCAGCCGGCCTGGCCGACCTGGTGGTGGTGCCGGTGGCGCCCACCATCTGCGCCGTACCTGTGGGTAACGTCGTCACTTGCACGGTGCCCGCTGGCCTGGCTGCCGGTGCGAGCGCCAGCGTCAGCGTGACGGCGCGGCCGACGATAGCCGGCACGGTGGCCAACAACCTGGTGCCGTCCGGCCCCGATAGCCCGGTCTGCCTGCAAGCGAGTGATTGCCAGACGAGTTCCATCGTCACCAGCCCGAAAGTGGCGGTCAGCAAGACGGTCGACAAGAGCAGCGTCAATCTCGGCGGCACCTTGAGCTGGACCCTGACGGTGAGCAACACCGGCAATGGCCTGACCACGGCGCCGGTGGTACTGGTCGATACCTTGCCAGCCAATTTGACGGGCCTGGTAGTGACCCCGGTAGCACCCGCCGTCTGCGCGGTACCCGTTGGCAATATCCTCACGTGTACCGTGCCAGCCGGCCTGGCTGGAGGTGGCGCTACGGCCAGCGTGACCGTGACGGCGCAGCCGGCCATTGCCGGCACGTTTGCCAATAGCGTGGTGCCGTCGGGCGCAGACAATCCGGCTTGTCTGCAAGCCGGCGATTGCCAGACGAGTTCGACTGTCACCAGCCCGAAAGTCGCAGTGAGCAAGACGGTTGACAGGACCAGCATCAACATCGGTAGCAGCCTGAACTGGACCCTGACGGTCAGCAACAGCGGTAACGGCGCCACTACCGCGCCGGTGGTGCTGTCCGATACCTTGCCGGCCAACCTGACGGGCCTGGTTGTTACGCCTGCTGCGCCTGCCACTTGCGCTCCCGTGGTGGGCAATATCCTCACGTGTACCGTGCCGGCCGGCCTGGCCGGTGGTGCGGCGGCCAGCGTGACGGTGACGGCGCAGCCGACGATTGCCGGCACGTTTGCCAATAGCGTGCTGCCATCCGGACCCGACAGTCCGGTCTGCCTGCAAGCCAGCGATTGTCAGACCAGCTCGACCGTGACCAGCCCGAAAGTAGCGGTGACCAAGACGGTCGACAAGAGCAGCATCAATCTCGGCGGCAGCCTGAGCTGGACCTTGACGGTCAGCAACAGCGGCAGCGGCGCGACCACCGCGCCGGTGGTGCTGGTCGATACCTTGCCGGCCAATTTGACGGGCCTGGTGGTGACACCGGCAGCGCCCGCCACTTGCGCGGCCGTTGCCGGCAATATCCTCACGTGTACGGTACCGGCCGGCCTGGCCGGTGGCGCGGCGGCCAGCGTCAATGTCACGGCGCGTCCTGCCGTCGCGGGTACGTTTGCCAATAGCGTCGTGCCTTCCGGCCCGGACGGCCCGCTGTGCCTTGCCCCCGCCGATTGCGCCACCAGCAGCACTGTGACCAGCCCCAGCGTCGCGGTGACGAAAACCGCCGACAAGAGTTCTGCCAACCTGGGCGACACCATCAGCTGGACCCTGAAAGCGGTCAACAGCGGCACGGGCGCCACCACGGGCGTCATCACCCTGACCGATACCTTGCCCGTGAATGTCAGTGCGCTGCAAATCCTGCCCGTGGCGCCAGCCACATGCGCCGCCGTCACCGGCAACACGCTCACCTGCAGCGTGCCGGCCGGGCTGGCCGGTGGCGGTGGCGTGGCCAGCATCGTCGTCAAGGCAGTCGCCAACGCGGCCGGTACGGTGGCCAATAGCCTGCTCCCGTCCGGTCCCGACAACCCCGTCTGCGCCACGCCGGCCGATTGCCAGACCAGCACCAATGTCACCAGCCCCAGCGTGACAGTGAAGAAAACCGCCGACAGGGCGAGCGTCAATGTGGGCGATGCCATCACCTGGACCTTGACGGCCAGCAATGGCGGCACGGGCCCGACCACCGGTATCGTCAGCCTGGCCGATAGCCTGCCGGCCGGCCTGGCGAATATCCAGGTCACGCCGCAAGCCCCCACTACCTGCGCAGCGATTGCCGGTTCCACCCTCACTTGCAGCGTGCCGGCAGGCCTGGCCCCTGGCGCCTCGGCCAAGGTGGTGGTGAAAGCCACGGCCACCCTGGCCGGCGCCGCTGTCAACAGCGTGCTGCCATCCGGCCCAGACAACCCGATCTGCGCGCAGCCTGCAGACTGCGGCACCTCCACCACGGTGGTCAAGCTGCTGGTGGACGTGACCACCACCCTGAATAACTTCCCACCCAATACCCAGCCCGGCGACCTCATTTCCGGCGTCGTCAGCTATGCCAACGTGGGGCCCGGTGCAGCCGATGGCGTGACGTACAGCCTGAAGCTGACGGCCGGCCTGTCCGGCGTGACGGTGGCGGGCGCAAGCGGAACTTACAACAGTGGCACTGGCGTGCTGACCCTGACGGGCTTGCCAGGCAGCCTGGCCAGCGGCCAGAGCACCAGCTTTACGATCAGCTATACGCAGCCGGCCAACAATCTGTCGCTGGTGACGTCGACCATCGCCACTACCTCGCAGGAAGTGGCGAATGACTTGCCGAACACGGCCACCGTGTCGGTGCCTGGCCCCATCATCCGCGTCACCAAACTGGCCGACAAGCAGGTGGCCAACGTGGGCGATACGGTGACGTGGACCATCACGGCTGTCAATACGGGCAGCCTGGCCAACCAGGGCGTAGTGACCCTGACCGACATTTTGCCCGCCAATGTGGCTGTCACGGCGGTGACGCCAGGCGCCGGCGTCAGCTGTCCTCCGCTGGCCAGCTGGCAAGCCAACAGCACCCAGGCCTGTACCATCGCCCCCGGACAATTGACGCCGAACGGCAGCCGCAGCATCACGATTGCAGCGCGCGGTACCCTGGCCGGTAGCCTGGGCAACAAGGTATTGCCGAGCGGACCCGATAATCCGGCTTGCGCGCAAGTGTCTTCCTGCCAGAGCACCACCACGCTATTGAGTCCACAAGTGACGGTGCGCAAGAGCGTCGACAAGAGCAATATCAATGTCGGCGATGCGCTGACCTGGACGATTGCTGTTGCCAACAATGGCACGGGTCCCACGGCGGGCGTGGTCACCCTGACCGATGGCTTGCCAGCCAACCTGACCCTGAGCCAGGTGCTGCCGGCAGCGCCGGCCACCTGCGGCGCACCGGCTGGCAGCCAGCTGGTCTGCACGGTGCCGGCCGGTTTCGCGGCGGGCGCCTCGCTCAATATCGTCGTCAAGGGCGTGGCCACGGCAGCCGGTGCCTATGTCAACACGGTGCTGCCTTCCGGCCCTGACAACCCGGTCTGCAGCCAGGTGGCTGATTGCAGCACCAGCAGCACGGCAGTGAAATTGCTGGTGGACGTGACGACCACGCTCAATGGTTTCCCCGGCAGCAGCAATGCGGGCGATACGATCACGGGCACGGTGAGTTACAGCAATATTGGCCCTGGCGCCGCCGAAGGCCTGACGTATAGTTTGCAACTGACGCCTGGCCTGGCCGGTGTCAGCGTGAGCGGTGTGTCCGGCAGCTACGATGCCGCGACCGGCCTGGTGAGTTTCGTTGGCTTGCCCGTGACGTTGACGGCGGGGCAGGGTCTCAGCTTCCAGCTGCGCTATACCCAGCCAGCGAACAATCTGTCGACCATCACCAGCCGCATCGCCACCAGCTCGACCGAAGTGCCGAACGACCAGCCGAACATGGCCACGGTCACCACACCGGGTTCCATCGTGCGCGTGGGCAAGACGGCCAATAAGAGCGTAGCGAATGTGGGCGAAGACATTAGCTGGACGATTACCGCCAGCAATACCGGCAGCCTGGCCAACCAGGGTGTCGTTACCCTGAAGGATATATTGCCTCCTAACATCATCGTCACCAGCGTCACGCCCGATAGCGGCGTCATCTGTCCACCGCTGGCCAGCTGGCTGGCCAACAGCAGCCAAAGCTGCAGCATTGCCGCCGGCCAACTGGCTGCCAACAATGGCCTGCGCAAAGTTGTACTGACTGGCCATGCCAGCGCGGGCGGCAGCCTGGCGAATCAGGTCGTGCCCAGCGGACCTGACAATCCAGCCTGTATCCAGGCCAGCGCTTGTCTCAGCACTACCAATATCACCAGCCCCGTGCTGGCTTTGAGAAAAACCGTCGACAAGGCGGCGCTCAATATCGGCGACACCCTGGCCTGGACGGTGACCCTGGCCAATAACGGCACCGGCGCCAGCACGGCAGTCGCTACCGTGACCGATAGCTTGCCGGCTGGTTTGGCCAATATCGTCGTCACGCCCGCCGCACCGACCACTTGCGCACCAGTCGCCGGCAATGTGCTCAGCTGCAGCGTGCCGGCTGGCCTGAATGCCGGCGCCTCCGCCAGCGTGCAGATCAGCGCACGCGCCACGGTGGCCGGCTCGCTTGCTAACAGCGTGACTGTCAGCGGTCCGGACAACCCGGTTTGTCTGCAGGCCAGCGATTGCAGCACCAGCAGCACTGTCAGCAGCCCCAACCTGAATGTAGCGAAGAGCGTGGACAAGCAGGCCGCCAGTGTCGGTGACACGCTGACCTGGACTTTGAGCGTGCGCAACAGCGGCAGCGGCGCCAGCACCGGCGTCGTTACCCTGACCGACACCTTGCCTGCGGGCGTGAGCAATATCTTGCTGGCGCCGACTGCGCCGGCCACTTGCGCCGTGCCGGTGGGCAATGTCGTCACATGCAGCGTGCCGGCCGGCCTGGCTGCGGGTGCCAGCGCCAGCGTCAGGCTGAGCGCCACAGCCACCTTGGCCGGTAGCCTGAACAATACCCTGGTGCCGGCCGGGCCGGACAATCCGGTCTGCCTGCAAGCGGGCGATTGCAGCACCAATACGGTGGTGTCGGCCTTGCTGGTGGATGTGACCACTACCTTGAACGGCTTTCCGCCGAGCAGCAATGCGGGCGAGAATATCAGCGGCGTGGTGACCTTCAGCAATGAAGGCGCTGGTGTGGCCCAGAATGTCACGTACAGCTTGCAGCTGGAAAAAGGCTTGGCCGGTGTTGCGCTGAGCGCGATCAGCGGCGCGCCTGGCGTGAGCGGCGTGTATAACAGCAGCACCGGCATGTATGTGCTGAGCGGTTTGCCATCGACCCTGGTCAGCGGCCAGAGCACCAGTTTCCGCCTGTTCTACGTGCAGCCGGCCAGCAACAATTCGCGCATCACCAGCGTGATTTCCACCACCTCGCCGGCCGTGCCTGTGGGCTTGCCGAAGACGGCCACCACCAGCTTGCCCGGCCCCTTGGTCCGCGTCACCAAGACGGTCGACAAGGCCACGGCGGCCGTCGGCGATACCCTGAGCTGGACGATTACCGCCAGCAATACGGGCAACCTGGCCAACCAGGGCGTGGTGACACTGGGCGATGTATTGCCAGCCAATATCACCGTGCTCAGCGTGACGCCCGATGCCGGCGTGATTTGCCCGGCGCTGGCCAACTGGACGGCCGGCAGCGTACAAAGCTGCAGCGTGGCCGTCGGCCAACTGGCGGCCGTCAACGGCAGCCGTAGCGTGCGCATCACTGGCCGTGGCACGGCGGCCGGGGCGCTGTCGAACCGGGTGATGCCGGGAGGCACGGATAATCCTGCTTGCGAACAGGCCAGTGTCTGCCAGGCCACGACGACCTTGTCCGCGCCGAATGTGGCCGTGCGCAAGAGCGTCGATAAAACCAGCCTGAACGTGGGCGATACGGTGACCTGGACGATTACGGCCAGCAACAACGGCACCGCTCCCACCAGGGCGTCGATAGGCTTGACGGACAACTTGCCGGCTGGCGTGAGCAATGTGCAAGTATTGTCCACCCAACTGGCCAGCTGTTTGCCGGTGGCGGGCAGCATCCTCAGTTGCAGCGTGACGCCTGGCCTGGCGCCCGGTGCTGTGGCGCAAGTGGTCGTCAGCGCCACGGCGACGGCGGCGGGTACCCTGCAAAATAGCGTCTTGCCGAGTGGCACCGATAACGCTGTTTGCCTGCAGGCTGGCGATTGCCAGACCACTAGCACCGTAGCGCGGCTGCTGGTTGACGTGACCACTAGCCTGAACGGTTTCCCTGGCAGCACCACGGCAGGTGTCCAGATCTCGGGCACGGTCAGCTTCAGCAACGTGGGTCCAGGCACGGCGGACAACGTCACCTACAGCCTGACCCTGGCGCCGGGCCTGGTGGGCGTGACCCTGAGTGGCGCGGCCGGCAGCTACAATCCGGCCAGCGGCATGCTCACCGTGACGGGCTTGCCGGCCAGCCTGGCGGCCAGTGAAACGCACAGTTTCACCCTGGCGTATATCCAGCCCGCCAGCAATATTTCTACCATCGTCAGCAACATTGCCACCAGTTCCACCGAGGTGCAGAACGACTTGCCCAATACGGCTATCGTTACCATGCCGGGCGCAGTGATCCGCGTGACGAAGACGGCCAGCGTGGCGACGGGCAAGCTGGGCGACAGCATCGTCTGGACCATCACGGCCGTCAACAGCGGCGGTGCAGCCAACCAGGGCGTGGTGACACTGGCCGATATCTTGCCGGCCAATCTCACGGTATCGAACGTGGTGGCGGACGCTGGCGTGACTTGTCCGCCATTGTCCAGCTGGCTGGCCAGCAGCGTGCAGACTTGCAGCATTGCCGCCGGCCAGTTGGCGGCCGTGAATGGCACGCGCAGCATCCGCATCACGGCCAGTGGCAGCGCGGAAGGCAGCTTGTCGAACCGCGTGGTACCTGGCGGTCCCGACCATGCAGCCTGCGCCCAGGCCAGCGATTGCCAGTCGAATGTGGTGCTGACGGGGCCGAAAGTAGCGATCAAGAAAGTGGCCAGCCAAACTGCAGCGAATCTGGGCGATACCTTGAGCTGGACCATCACGGCCACCAATACGGGCAGCGGCGCGACCCGCGCGGCGATTGCGCTGGTCGATACCTTGCCGGCCAACCTGGCCAGCATCACCGTCAATGCCACGGGCGCCACTTGCAGCTCGGTCACTGGCAATGTGCTCAATTGCAGCGTTGCGGCCGGCTTGAACGGCAATGGCGGTCTGGCCAGCATCGTGGTCACGGCCAAGGTGACGCAAGCGGGCGTGGCGGTGAATGGTGTCGTGCCATCCGGTCCCGATGCGCCGCAGTGTCTGCAGCCGGCCGATTGCCAGACCAGCACCACCGTCAGCAGCCCTAGCGTACTGGTGAAAAAAGTGGCCGATAAAGCCACGGCAACGGTAGGTGATACGGTCAGCTGGACGATGACCGCCGCCAACAACGGCAGTGGTGCGACCACGTCGCCTATCACCTTGAGCGATGATTTGCCGGCTAACCTGGGCAATATCACGGTCACTCCGGTGGCGCCGGCCACCTGTGCGGCGCTGGTGGGCAACAAACTCGTTTGCACGGTGCCGGCCGGCCTGGCGCCGAATGCGGTGGCGGCCGTCACCGTCAGTGCTATCGTCAGCAGTGGTGGTTCGCTGAACAACACGGTGGTGCCGTCCGGCCCCGATGCACCGCGTTGCGCCCAGGCCAGCGATTGCACGGCTGTCACCGACGTGGCCGTGCCTGCCATCGGCGCTTCGCTGGCCGTCGGCAAGGTAACGCAGCTGTCGGCACAGGTGTACAACGTGCCTTATACGGTGGTGGTCAAGAACGTGGGCAAGGGTACGACGGCCAATGTGCAGGCGCTCGACAGCCTGCCCGCCACCTTCCCCGAACCGGCCACTTGCAGCATCGTGACGCCGCCGGCGGCGCCTGCGATTGCCGGCAGCAAGCAATTGCCGGTCAACCCAGCTTTCAATGGCGCTTGCAACGGCAGCGACTTGCGTTTGCTGACCGGCGACGCGGCGCTGGCCGAAGGTGAGCTGACGGTGATTACCTTCACGGTGCAAGTGACCGTGCAGGGTACGCCGTTGCCGCAATATAACAATAGCGTGTTTGCCAGCTCCGTCAGCGGCGCTACCGCCAATGCCGGTGGTTCCATCAGCCTGGCACGCACGTTTGCGGCGCGCGCAGTGGCAGCCAATGCTCCCAATCCCGTCTATACCCCGCCGCCTGGCAACGCCGTGTTCGACGCATCGAACAACGCCGGTGCCTATGTGGGGACGGTAGCGACGGCGGCTGAAGTGGCGGCCATGGTCGCCAAGGTGGACCCCAACAGTAACGGCAATGCCTCGGAAACCGTGGGCGGCGTGCCGTTCACGGGCGAAGATACGCCGACACCGGTGGCGCTGCAGGCGCAGGTGGTGGACGTGATCAAGTCGGTGTCGTCGCAGCAGCAGACCGATGCCAGCAAGTTCGAGATCGCGTATGTGGTGCAGGCGGCCAACCGCTATCCGGCCGGTGCGCCGGCCTCGACCATGGTGCAGGTGACGGAAAACCTGAAGGCAGCCTTCCCGGCGGCCGCCAGTGTTGCTCTCAAGCCCGGTAGCTTGCTGGTGACGCCACAGCCTGCCGGCGCTACGGCCTGTATCGCCAACCCGGACTTTAACGGCGTGACGGTGTTTGGTTTGCTCAGCGGCAAGGGTGATTTGTTGCCGCAGGAAAGCTGCAGCATCGCCTTCACGGTGGTGGTGGACTTTGGCAGCGTGGCGGCGATTCCGGCCGTGCCGCAGCTGAACCAGGTGTATGCCAGCACTTCGCAAAGCACAGGGACTGGCGGCTTCAATATCGGCCACAGCTATATTGCGGGGGCCGGTGGAGCAGCAACCCCGGTGGCGCCGACCGGTGCGCTGGCGCAGGGCAGTTCGGCCAATTCCGCCGTCTTGCCGGCCACGCCAGGCGCCACGCCGTCCAGCTTTACGCCGGTGGTGTTCAATACCCAGGACAAGCCGATGCTGTTGGTCAGCAAGATCGCCAACAAGACCACGGCCGAGCTTGGTGACAGCTTGCAGTACACCATCGAGGTGAAGAACACGGGCGTGGCCACGGCGTTTGGCGTCAGCGTGCTCGACAAGCTGCCGGCCGGTTTCCGCTACATCGACGGCACGACCACGCGCAACAATGTGGTGCAGGCCGATCCGGGCGGCAAACCTGGTCCGCAACTGTCGTTCACGCTTGAATCGTTGGCGCCGAACGCCAGTATCACCTTCCGCTACCGCCTGCGGGTAGGCGTGGGCGCGCTGCAGGGCGACGGCATCAAC
This sequence comes from Janthinobacterium silvisoli, assembly GCF_014200725.1. Classification (GTDB taxonomy): domain Bacteria; phylum Pseudomonadota; class Gammaproteobacteria; order Burkholderiales; family Burkholderiaceae_D; genus Janthinobacterium. Next base: position 725,184 of record NZ_JACHCL010000002.1, on the reverse strand, counting down.
CGGGCCCAGGCGACTAGCACCAATGGGCCGCCGTCGAACGAGGCGCGGGCCAGGGTGAAAGTGACGGGCGGCGTATTCACCACCGATGCCTGTATCGCCGGCAAGGTGTTTGTCGACTGCAATCACAACCACGTGCAGGATGCCGAGGAACTGGGCATCCCGGGCGTGCGCCTGTACATGGAGGATGGCACCAACTTCACCACTGACGTGGAAGGCAAGTACAGCTATTGCGGCATTACGCCGAACAGCCATGTGATCAAGGTCGATGGTTCGACCTTGCCGCGCGGCAGCCGCATGATGGAAGCGTCGAACCGCAACCTGGGCGATGCGCACAGCCTGTTCCTCGATACCAAGAATGGCGAGCTGATGCGTGCCGACTTCATCGAAGGTTCTTGCTCGGCGCCGGTGCTGGAGCAAGTCAAGCTGCGCCGCGCCCAGGGCGAGACGCGCGGTGTGGAAAAGGAGAAGAGGGGAGGGCCTGGACAGAGTTTCAGCAGCCAGCCTTTGCCGGCCGCCGTTCCAGCCACTTCGCCGGCAGCGGGAGGCCATCATGTTCAATAAGCTCACCCTGGCCATGCTTTATGCCCCACTTCATGCACAATTTCATGAAAAGTCGCCTATGAAGAACCATCTTCCCGTACGCAAGCGGCTGGCCATGGTGCTGGCGCTGCTGATGCTGCCGGCTGTCAGCCATGGGCAAATGCCCTTGCCGGACAGCGTGGCCGGCCCCAGCGTGGCGCCGCCGACCTTGTTTAACGACCGCATCGGCGCGGTGGACTACAGCATCAACCGCGGCATCGCCCGCATCGCCGTCGACACCGATCAAAGCGACGTGGCGGCTGATGGCCAGAGCGCCGTCACGGTGCGGGTCACCCTGTTCGATGAGCAGGGCCAGCCCTTGAAGGGGCCGGCCTTGCTAACGATAGAGGCGAGCGGCGGGCGTATCTTGCTGGCCGGCGCCCGTACCGACGAGCTAGGCCCTGAACGCCGCGATGCCGACAAGGTCACGCCGGGCACCCAGTTGAAGGTGGACGATGGCGAGGCGAGTTTCAGCCTGATCGCCCCCGATACGCCGCAGGATGTGCTGCTGCGCGTGTCGGCCGGCGCCGTGGCGGCGCAGGGGGTGATCAGTTTCTTGCCCGAATTGCGCGACATGCTGGCTGTCGGCTTGATTGACGGCGTGATCAGCAAGCGCAGCCTGTCGAGCAGCTCGATTTCGCCGTCGCGCTTCAACGACGGTTTTGAAAGGGATATCGACCGCTGGAGCCGCAGCTTCAATAATGGCAAGGCCAACGTGGCGGGGCGCGCGGCCATGTTCTTGAAAGGCACGATACGCGGCGACGCCTTGTTGACGGCCGCCTATGATTCGGACAAGGATACGCGCTCGCGCCTCTTGCGCGACGTCAATCCGGAAGAGTTTTACCCCGTGTATGGCGACAGTTCCATCCGCAATTTCGACGCCCGTTCCAGCGACCGCCTGTACGTGCGCATCGACAAGGAAAAAAGCTATGTGCTGTATGGCGACTTTGCCACGGGCGATGGTTTCAGCCAGATGACGGGCGGCGGCAGCGTGGCGACCTTGCAGCAGCGCAAGCTGGGCCAGTACAACCGCACGGCCACGGGCGGACGTGGCCACTACGAAAAAGACGGCGTCGTCGCCAATGTGTTTGCCATTAACGATAGTTTAAAACAGGTGGTCGAGGAATACCGCGCCAATGGCACTTCGGGGCCGTTCGCCGTGCGCAATAACAATGGTATCGAGAACTCGGAAAAAATCGAGATCGTAGTGCGCGACAAGAATCAGAATGGCGATATCCTGCAAGTGACGCAGCTGCAGCGCTTCGAGGATTACAGCTTCGAGCCGTTCAGCGGGCGCATCCTGTTCAAGCAGGCGATCCCCGCGCTGACGGCGACCGGCAATCCGCAATCGATACGCATCAGCTACGAGGTGGACCAGGGCGGCGAGAAATTCTGGACCGTGGGCGCCGATGGCCAGGTGCAGCTGAACAAGATGGTCTCCTTGGGCGGCGCCATCGTGGAAGACAAGAACCCGCTGTCGCCGTATAAATTGCATAGCGTCAACGCCGGCCTGCGCCTGGGCGACAATACCTTGCTGGTGGTCGAAGCGGCGCGCACCACCTCGACTACCTACAATGCGGGCGGCGGCATCTACACCACGCCTTCGGGCCAGGCGGGAGAAATGCGCGATGACGTCAGCGGCAATGCGGCCAGGGTGGAATTGCAGCACAAGGATGACAATCTGGAGGCGCGCGCCTACTGGAGCCGTTCCGATACAGACTTCAACAACACGGCGGCCGGCATCACGGGCGGGCGCGGCGAGACGGGCTTGAAGGCCGGCTACAAAATCAACCCGGCCGTCACCGTGTATGGCGAAGCGATCCGCAGCGACGAGCGCAGCACCGAGGCCCACCGCGATGCGGCACGGCTCGGCGTGGCCTGGAACGCCAGCGAGCGCTGGCTGCTCGACGTGTCCGTGCAGCACATCAAGGAAAGCGGCGGCTTGCCATCGACGGCCGGCATCGCACCGAACACGGCGCCGCTGGGCACGGGCTTGAATCCTACCGGGGGCTTCTTTGGCAATGGCACGGCCAACACGGCCATCGATCCGGTCACGGGCAGCAGCATCACCACTTTTGCGCCGATTAATCCCGGTCTGGGCGGCGGCACCAGCGCCCCGCTGGACGCCACCACAGTGCGGCTGGGCACGCAATACAAGGCGACCGACCGCTGGACCCTGAACGGCGAAGTGGAAAAAAGCGTCTCCGACACCGACCAGCACCGCTATGCCTTGGGGGCGCAATACCAGCTGGCCGAGCGCAGCCGCCTGTATGGCCGCTATGAAAACCAGACCGGCCTGGCGTCCGCCTATTCCTTGAATCCGGCCGACCGCAGCACCAGCTTTATCGCCGGCGTGGATACCGGCTACATGCCGGGCGGCACGGTGTTTGGCGAATACCGCATGCGCGACGCGCTCGATTACAGTCTCAGCAATCAGCGCGATCTGCAGCTCGCTTCCGGCTTGCGCAATACCTGGAATCTCAGCGAAGGGCTGGCGGCCAGCACCAATGTTGAATACTTGAAAGTCATCAACGGCCAGCAGCAGCAAGCGGTGGCAGTGGCGGCGGGGCTCGATTACTCAGCCAACCCGCTGTGGCGCGCTTCCGTCAAGCTGGAATACCGGCGCCTGTTCGACAGCCAGATCGCGCCGGGTGACCAGAGCCAGGACCAATGGCTCAATACCATCGCCTGGGCGCGCAAGATGAGCCGCGACTGGACTTTCCTGGCCCGCAACTACCTGCTGTACACACGCAATAACGACGACGCCAGCGGCGCGCCGATCGGCAATGTGCTGCAAGACCGTGCGCAGCTGGGTTTTGCCTGGCGTCCGGTGGACGATAACCGTTTTAATGGCCTGGCACGCTACGAGTACAAGACGGTGCGCGACAAGTCGCAGATCGATGGCGACAATTATCGTGCGCATATCGTTTCCACTCACCTCGATTACCACCCTAGTCGTCCATGGTGGTTCACGGGCCGGGTGGCTGCCAAGCACAATAACGACAAGAATTTGCCGGCAGGCCAGGAAAAATACACGGCATGGCTGTTTTCGGGCCGCACCGTGTACGACATCAGCAAGAACTGGGACATTGGCGTGCTGACGGCCGTGATGGGCAGCCCGCAGGGCGGCAGCCGACAATGGGCCAATGGCCTGGAAGTGGGTTATCTGCTGGCGCAAAACCTATGGTTGTCGGCTGGCCATAACTGGTCCGGTTTTTCCGACCGCGACCTGACGGGTGCCGACTACACGGCGCGCGGCCCTTATTTGCGCCTGCGCTTCAAGTTCGATGAAAAGCTCTTCAAAGGCAAGGATCCTGCCATCAATCGCACCCTGGCCCGGCCATGAACCTCACCATGCGGAAAGTATCGACCATGAAATTCACTCAAAAATTGACATTGATATCGATGGCCAGTCTGCTGACTGTGGGTCTGGCCCAGGCGGTAACCCCCGCTGCTGCACCAGCGGGACCGCTGGCCTTGCCCGAAGCGCGCATTTCCGACCAGGCCGTGTCTGGCGACCAGCAAGCCTACCGGCTGCTGCAGGAGCGCATCAAAAAGCTCAACGATGGCGGGGTGCGGGTGGGTGACTATTATCTGTCCAAGGCACAATGCTGGCTGGACGTGTCCTACCATGAATATACGCGCAACGACCGTTCGGACTTCCCACTGCAAGCCTTGCAGGAATCGGCAAAAATTGTTGCCGCGCTGGAAAGCGGCAGTCGCCCTAATCCCGGCGACGACACGCCACTGGTGAATGGCGCCACGCGCTTGCGCGAAGACTTGTGGCGCGACTTTGCCCAGTTGCATCAGTCGACCGGCTTTGCCTGTGCGGCGCAAAAGGTGGCGTGCGGGGAAGTGGAGCTGGTGCATGCCGGCAATGAATACAAGCAACAGGGTTGGCGTCATGCCAATCCCTATGTGCAACTGGCTGAAGATGCGCAAGCGGCGGCCCAGTCCGCTGCCGCCGCCTGCCCGGTAGACCGGCCCACGCCACCGCCGGAGCCAGTGCCGCCACCGCCACGCATAGAGCATGAGCGCATCACCCTGGACATGGACGCCTTGTTTCCGTTCGACAAAGCGGGGCCTAACGATCTGCTGCCGCAGGGCGCGGCGAAGATCCGGGAACTGGCGGCACACCTGAAACAGGGTTATGTACAGATCGATACCTTGTCCGTCACCGGCCATACGGACCGGCTCGGTTCGGATGCCTATAACCAGGCTCTGTCCGAAAAGCGCGCGCTGGCGGTGAAACAATTCCTGCGCGAGCAGGGTATCACCAACGTCATCAGCGCCTATGGCAAGGGTAAGTCGGTACCGGTGGCCGCCTGCGACAAGGTGGCGCCGCGCGCGGCACTGATCGCCTGTTTGCAGCCGAACCGGCGGGTGGAGATTGAATTGACGGGCATTAAGAGCGTCCCCCTGGCCACTGACAAACCTTAAGCCAGGTCATAAGGCCGTCATATGAGGCTGGTATGATGCTTTTGTTGGCACACAGCATGTCTTGCGCAGATCACTACGTTCCGGGAGCGCTAGGATGTGGGACATGACTCAACAGCTTAGCCGGTGAGCTCAACCATCGGCACCAAACATGCGAAGAGGGAAAATCAGGGTACTTTAATGAAGTCCTAAGCCTTTAATAAGCTTGGACTGGCATAGTGGACACATGGAAGACGGAATACCCGTTCCCAAGGTTGCCGGACACCACATTGACCGGCACGAATTGTGTACTTCTTGATCACCCTGCTTTATCCCTGCGCTCTGATACAGCGTTTCAACCGGCTACCGCACAAGGCGAAGCCGGTTTTTTTTTGTCCGATTTTCCCCGCTATTCCTCCCAGCCGCCGCCCAGCGCCTGGTACATGGCGGCCGTATCCGTGTAGCGCATGGCGATGGCTTGTATGCGCGCCACCTTGGCTTGCTGGTAAGCTTGCTCGGCGTTCAGCAAGACCAGGGCGTTCACAAAACCCAGGTCAAGTTGCTTTTGCGTCAAGTCCAGCGTTTTCCTGGTCGCCGTTTCGGTGGCCTCTGCCGCCGAGAGCGTCCTGGCGTCGGCGTCGAGCGCGTACAGGGTGTCGGCCACGTTCTGGAAGGCAGCCAGTACCACGCTGCGGTACTGGGCGTTCGCCTGCTCCAGCGCGGCATCGGCGGCGCGTTGGCGATGCTGCAAGGTGCCGAAGTCAAACACGGTCTGGGTAATATTGCCGGTGAGTCCCCAAAACTTGTTGTCGTTGGAAAACATCTTGCTAAATTGCGTGGCGCTGCCGCCGTACAGGGCCGAAATTGAAATTTGCGGCAAGCGGTTGGCCGTCGCCACGCCGACCTCGGCGCTGGCCGCATGCATCTGCGCTTCTGCGGCGCGCACGTCGGGCCTTTGCTGCACCAGCTGCGAAGGCAGGCTGAGTGGCAGGGGGGCTGGCAACTGCAAGGCATCGAGCGCAATATCGTCGATGCCGCCCTGGGCCGGGAAGCTGCCCGTCAGCACGGCCAGCAAATTGCGCGTCTGTTCCAGTTGCCTGGACAGCGGCGGCAGGGATTGCTGTGCCTGTGCCAATGCCGCTTCCTGGGTGGCGACGTCCAGTTCCGAGGCAAATCCCAGCCCGGCCTGATGGCGCAAGGCGGCCAGCGATTTGGCCGCTGCCGCAATCACGCCTTCGGTGGCATGGATCTGTGCGCCCAGTGCTGCTTGCTGGATGGCAGCGGCCACCACGTTCGAGGCCAGGGTCAGATAAGCGGCCTGCAGCTGGAAGCGCTGGGTTTCTTCCTGCGCCGCCAGCGATTCCACCGTGCGCCGGTTCAGGCCAAATACATCGGGCGCGTAGCTGATGGACAACTGCGCCGTATGCAAGGTGTACAGGGGCTGGCCCGATGTCAAGGTGGGCGAAATCGTGCCGACGGCGTTTTTCTGGCGGCTGGGCGCATAGCCAGCCTGAATCGTCGGGAAATAACTGCCCCATTGCGCGGCAGTGCTTTCCTGCGCCTGGCGCAATGCGGCCCGCGCACTGTCGATGCCGGGATTGTGCCTGAAGGCCTGTTCCACCAGGTCATTCAATGCGGGCGAGCCGAACGCCGTCCACCACTGGCGGTCCACTTTCACCGCTGCCGAGGTCATCGTTGCCGGCAAGGGCGCGCGCGTATAGCTGTTCACGGCAGGCGCTTGCGGGCGCTGGAAATCGGGGCCAACAGCGCAGCCGCTGCAGGCGAGCGCCGCCAGCAGCAACGCGGCGCTGTTCCGATAGCGATGCTGATCGCTTGGTTTCTGTGTCTTCATATCAGGCTTCCTTTTTTTCTGGCTGCTTGCGCGACCATCCCAGTACCATCACTTGCAGCGCAGGCGCCACGATCAGCAGCATCACGGGCCCCAGCAGCATGCCGCCCACCACCACAATCGCCAGCGGCCTTTGCACCTGGCTGCCGATGCCAGTTGACAGGGCGGCCGGCAGCAGGCCGATGCAAGCGGACAAGGCAGTCATCAGCATGGGGCGCATGCGCTGCTCTGCCGCATTGCGCATGGCTTCGAGCGGCGTCTTGCCTTCGACGATAAGGTGATTGAAATAACTGATCACCAGGATGCCATTCATCACCGATACGCCGAACAGCGAGACGAAGCCGATTGCCGCCGATACGCTCAAGGGCAAGCCCGAGAAGTACAGCGCGACGATGCCGCCCGCGATCGAGAACGGAATTGCGGCCAGGGTCAGCAGGCTGTCGCGGAAGGAATTGAACAGCGTGTACAGCAACACCAGGATGGCCAGCAGGGCGATCGGCAGCACGACTTCCATGCGCTGCTTGGCTTGCTGCAATTCCTCGAATTCACCGGCCCAGATGATGCGGTAGCCGTTCGGCAAGGCGACTTTGGCCGCGATGCGCGCTTGTGCTTCTTCCACCGTGCTGCCCAGGTCGCGGCCGCGTACGCTGAATTTCACGGGAATGAAACGCTCATTCTTCTCATGGAAGATATACGAGGCGCCCGTGTCGAGCGTGATCGTGGCCAGTTCGCGCAGGGGAATATAGGCCGTGGCGCCGCCCGTGGTGGTGTAGCCGACCTTGATGTTGCTGATACTGTCCAGGTCGGAGCGGTATTGCGGCGCCAGCCTTACCGTCAGGGCAAACTGGCGGTCGCCTTCGAGCACCGTGGTCGCCTGCGTACCGCCCGCAGCTGCTTGCACCACCGCATTGATATCGCCCGTATTCAAGCCATAGCGCGCCGCCTTGGCACGGTCGATCGTGATATTGAAGTTCGGCTGTCCCAGCACGCGGAACACGCCCAGGTCTTCCACGCCCTTGACCTGCTTCATCTCATGCATGACCTGGCCGGAGAGTTTTTCCAGGGTAGGCAGGTCGGGGCCGATGATCTTCACGGAATTGGCGCCTTTGACGCCGGACAAGCCTTCTTCAATATTGTCCTGGATGTATTGCGAGAAATTGAATTCCACGCCGGGGAATTCGGCCGCAAACTGATCCTGCACATCCTTGACCAGCATGTCCTTGGTGTAGCCCTTGCGCCATTCGTCGAAGGGCTTGAGCGGCACGAACAATTCCACGTTGTAAAAGCCGGACGCATCGCTGCCGTCGTCGGGCCGGCCATGCTGCGAGACCGCCGTGATGACTTCAGGATGTGCTTTCAGGATGCGGCGCATGCGGTTGACCTTATCCATGCCCGCTTCCAGCGAGGCGGTGGTTGGCATGGTGGCGCGTATCCACAGATTGCCTTCTTCCAGCGCGGGCAAAAATTCCGTGCCGATGCGTGGCAGCATCAGTCCGGCGATCAAGAGGAAGCCCAGGCCGATGGCAACCGTGGTCTTGCGCTTGGCCAGCGCCCAGGCCAATACCGGCGTGTACACGCGGCGGATGGCCCGCACCACGATGGTTTCTGTTTCTTCAACGTGCTTTGGCAGCAGGAAAAAAGCCAGTACTGGCGTCACCGTGAACGTGGCGAACAGGGCACCAAGCAAGGCGTAGGCATAGGTGCGCGCCATCGGGCTGAAGATTTGCCCTTCGACCCCTTGCATGGTGAACAAGGGGATGAAGGCAGCTACCGTGATGGCCGAGGAAAACAGCACGGCGCGGTCCACCTGGATGGCGCTGATATACAGCAGGCGCAAACGGAAGGACCAGGCTTGCAGCAAGCCGAAGTTTTGCTCTTCCATCAGGTCTTGCTGTTCAGACTGGGTTTTCTGGAAATTGCGGAAGATATTTTCCACCAGGATCACCGCCGAATCGACAATGATGCCGAAATCGACCGCCCCCAGCGACAACAGATTGGCCGAGTCGCCCAGCATGACCAGGATCATGATGCTGAAGAACAAGGCAATCGGAATATTCGCGCTGACGATGATGGCGCTGCGCAAGTCGCCGAGGAATATCCACTGGATGAAAAACACCAGCAGGCAACCGAAGATCAGGTTGTGCAGCACTGTATGCGTGGTGACATTGACCAGGGTCGAGCGGTCATAGAAGGGTTCCATCTTCACGCCTGGCGGCAGGCTGCCGTCCGCGTTGATCTTGTCCACTTCGGTCTTGATGCGTGCCAACACTTCATTGGTTTGCAAGGTGCGGTTCATTACCACGATGCCGGTCACCACGTCATCCTGATCGTCGCGCCCAGCCTTGCCCAAGCGCGGCGCGGCGCCTATCGTGACCTTGGCCACGTCCTTCACCAGCACCGGCACGCCGTTCGATTGCGACAGCACGATGTTGCCGATGTCGGTCGTATCCTTGATCAGGCCCACGCCACGGATATTGACGGACTGTTGCCCGATATTGACGGTGCGCCCGCCCACGTTGGTGTTGGCGTTGCCCACGGCGCTGATGAGTTGAGGCAGGGTCACGCCGTAGCCCTCGAGTTTATGCAGGTCGGCCTCGACCTCATATTCCTTGGTGGTGCCGCCCCAGGTGACCACTTGCATCACGCCTGGCACGGTCATCAAACGGCGCGTGACGACCCAGTCCTGCAAGGTGCGCAAATTCGTCAAGCCCGTGTGCGGCGGCCCGGTCAATTGATAGCGCAGCACTTCGCCGACCAGGCTTGAAGCCTGGATTTGCGGCTGCACGCCGTTAGGCAGGCTGACATTCTGCTGCAGGTTCAGGGCTGCCTGGGTCGACGCAAAATAATAGTCGACACCGTATTTGAAGGTCACACGCACGAACGACAAGCCATAAAACGAGGTCGAGCGGATATTGTCGACGCCGGGCGTGGTGGCCAGGCCCACTTCCATCGCCCGCGTGTAGGAGCGTTCCATCTCTTCCGCGGACAAGCCAGGCGCTTGCGCTGTAATTTCCAGGATCACGGGCGCCGGATTGGGATAGGCTTCAATATTGAGTTTCGAATACGCAATCAAGCCGGCGATAATAAACACCAGCAAGGCCAGCAGCACGATGGGCCGGCGCGACAATGCGAACGTGATGAGACTTCTAAGCACGATGTGCCTTTCTTTCTACGGGAGGGGAGTGGCCAGCTGGCGGCCGGCGCAGGGGAGGGCGTTAGCGCGCTTGCAGGGCCAGCATATTGCTGATGAACAGGGCGCCGTCGCCAGCGACTTTTTCACCGGCGGCAAGGCCGTCGGTGATCTGTACCGCGCCATGCTGTTGCAACCCCAGCTTGACCAGACGGCGGCTAAAGGTGCGGCCATCCTTCGTGACGAGCACCGTCATGCTTCCGTCGCCTTCGCGCACCACGCTATTGGCGGGCAGCGCCATCGATTGCTGCGCGCTGCCGGTATGAATGGCATAGGTGGCCAGCATCTGCGGATGCAGCTGGTGCTGTGCATCCTTGATGTCGGAACGCACGGCGGCGCGGTGGGTAACCGGGTCGACCGCGACCGCAATATTGGTGATTTCACCCCTGAAGGTCTGTCCGGGATACGCCATCACCGTGACCTCTGCCTGCTGTCCCACTTTGAGCTGCGGCAAATCGTATTCAGAGACGTTGGCCACCATCCACATGGTGGACAGATCGGCCACGGTAAACGGCGCTGGCGCTGTGCCTGGCTGCAGCAGCAGGCCGGCGCTGGCATTACGCGCCGTCACGCGGCCCGTCAGCGGACTGGTCACGGTCAGCTCGCCATCGATCTTGCGGCTGGCGACAATCTGGTCGATCTGCGTATCGGACTTGCCGAAGATGCGCACGGCATCGCGCGCGGCGCGGTAATTGCCATCGGCCGTCTGCTGGTCCGACATGGCTTGCTCGACATCCTTCTGCGCGCTGACCTGGACCTCCAGCATTTTTTTTGCCCGTTCCAGCACGCGGCTGTTCAAGGCCAGCAAGCCAGCGGTGGAGACCAGGTTCGATTCTGCCTGCAGCAGATCAGGGCTATCGATGGAGAACAGCGCCTGCCCTTTTTTGACATCGTCGCCGGCTTTCGCAAAAACTTGCCGCACCCGTCCCTGATAGGGCGCAAACACGGGCACGGTGCGGTCCTGGTTGAAATCAATATAGCCCACTGCATCGCTCTCTGGCGTGAAGCTACCCGGCTGGGCGGTGACGATGCTGATCTGTTTCGACTGCACCTCGGTCAGGGTGACACTATTCTGCGCATCTTTGGCGGGCGCCGCCTTTTCTGATAGCGATGATGGACTTTTGGTAACATCATTTTCCATCTTGCGCGCGGATACGGCGATGGCGGCAAGCAGCGCGCAGCCAGCCGTGGCGCCGATTGCCACGTATTTCTTATTTCTAAACATGATCTACCCAGGTTGACAATGTAATCAAGGACTCAAGTTGCCAGGCAATACAGGCGCAAAAAAGCAACCGGAAGTAACCGACAGGATACCGGCTTATCAGCAGACTCGGCTACATTTTTAGCGCTTCAGATTCCCAAAAAAAAGCTACCGTGGGCATCTTTTTAACTTTTATCCTGTGGCGCCGGTTTCGCCTTTTCTGCAGCGGCTGCGTGTTGCCGTTTTTGTTGATTCACCCACGGCGTGACTTGGGCGTGCGGCCCATGGTCGAGTGGCAGTGCCTGCTGTTTGGCTGGCTTCGATGGGGCGTCTTGCTGCTGCGCCAATGCCAGGCTGGCGCTGGCCATGCAGCTTGCTGCGATCAGGGTGGTGGTGATGAGGTTTTTCATTTCAACAGGCTCTACAGGTTCAGGAAGGGAAGGGCGTGCATGCCGTTCGGCATTGCTGGCGCAGGGTCCGGGAACCATGCGCCAGCGTGCAGCAAGCAAGTTTGACAGTCAGATTAGAAGTGGATCACTGCATCCATGGCGAACATGAACTGGTGTTTCGAACCCGAGGTAACGGTCGAACCGCAGCCTGCCGTGCCGGCTACCGGGCATGGGTTGTTGTAGGCCGCCAGGCCGGCGTGTTCATAGCGGATCTCGGGACGAATCGTGATCGCCTTGCCGATCCAGTGGTTCCAGCCCAGCAGGAATTCCGTGTACTTGGTCGGGAAGCCCGTGCGCTGGCCATTCACGTCGTCCAGCATTTCGGAGCGCAAGGTGATGAAATCGCGCGCTGTCGGCTGATACACGATGTAGTTCACGAATGCCCATTCCTTGGAGGTGCAAGTGACGCCATCGTTAGGACCGCAACCGCTGCCGCCCATCGCGCCGAATGGACCGCCGACCGAATTGGTGCCGGCAAAATACGAGTTCCACAAACCCTGGCCATCGGCGTTTTGCATGTTCGGCGTATTTTTCTCATACATATACCAGCCCTCGGTAGACATATGCCATTTGTCATTGAACTTGTGATACCAGGTCAGCACTTCATGCTGCACATTGTTCCAGCCGTAATTGCCCTTGTTGGAAATACCGGTGCCGCCGTTCAGGCAAGGATACAGGGCGTCATTGCCCGAGTCCGAGGTCCAGTTCACGCAGACGGCCGGCGTCAGTTGCGCGCCGATTTTCTGGCCCGCATTCGGATTGGCCACCGTGTTGCCGGCGCCATTGATATACGTGGCAGGCACTTTCGGGTGGTACCAGAGCGCCACGTCGTTGCCGCCCGAGATTTCGCCCTGGAGTGTCCAGTTCTTGTTGAGCTTGATGGTGGCGACTGCACCTTCCTGCGTATACGGATCATAGGTGTACAGCAGCGAGTGACTGTAGGTGTAGTTATTTGGCGCAAGCTGGGCTTCGATATCGGGGATTGAGATATAACGGCCGACACGCACCACCATGCCGTCAGCAACGCCCGGGAAATAGCCTTCCAGATAGGCCATCGGAATGTCATAGCCATTCTTGGCAACCTTGCCATTCGAATTCGTATACTGATTGCTCCACAAGCCGCGCGAGAAAGTGTATTTGGCGTCAGCACCCCACACGCCGGCCAGGCGGAAGCCCCAGTCGAAATGATCGGTCTGCACCACGTCTGGCGTGCGTTCGACATACAGGGCGACCTGGTCCATCTGCACGGTATTGGGCGAGTAGGAATAGGCGGCCGGGAAATTACCACCGGTGCCGTTCTGTGTGTTGTAGGGCGTATGCGAAGAGCTGCGGTTCATGCCGGGATTAATCCAGCCATACACGGTGACCCGGCTGTCTTTCCAGGCCTGGCCATTCGGGCCGCTATAAATGGCATCCATCAAGGCGCCGTAATAGGTATTGTCGTAGCCGATGGTTTCGGAGCCGCCCAGCGGCCAGCCCGTAAACGGCATCGGTGGCGACGACTCAGGCGGCGGCTGATAGCCCTTGCGCCATGTGGGAGCGGAGTCCGCAGGATCGCCATTCCAGTTCAGGTAGTCCTTGTAGGTATTCACAAACCTGTCGGCAAAGGACTGGTTTTCCGATCCTGGGGGGCTGCCGGCCGCCGCACCGCCGGTTGCTGCCGGCGCGCTGGCGGCGACCTCTTGCGCAAACGCAGGATGCGCTGCAGTCATTGCGAGCAATCCGATACTGGCACATGCCAATGCCAGCTGGTGGCGGACAGTGTTGATCTTAGCCACAGAGTTGATCTTAGCCATACAGTTACTTCCCTTTTATGTTGAATACCGATTTTTTTAGCTGCGTTTTCAGCGGCGTTCTTGCTGCGATTGCCAGGCATGCCGAAGCCCGGCCAGGCATTTCCATGCCTGTTCAGATACGCGCTGGAATACAGACCAAGCTTAGCGATTCGAGTATAAAAAAATCAGAAAAAGAGAATGTGGATGTGTAAAAGTTTCGTAAAATGATGCGGCAAACACACATAAAAACAGCCCGTAAAGGGCTGTTTTTGTGTTTCATGCAAGGCTATTTGCAGCGCGACGATGAGCGCCGCAGGCAGCCTGTTGTTCGCTCTTAGCCAGCTTGCTTTGCCAGCCATGCATCGATGGCAGGCAAACGCTGTTCGCGCACAGAGATGCGGTAGCGGATGCCGGCCACCGAGGTGTCGGCATCGCCACGCGCGGTCGGCGCCAGATGCGCCTGGGCATAGGCTTCGAGCTTGGCGATCATCGCCGGCTGGCTTGATGCGGCAGCCAGGCGCGGGAAGTAGCGGCTGCGCGAGCTGGCGTCGATGCGGGCGTTGACTTGCTCCAGGTGGGCCAGCGCAAAATCGAAAGCCAGTTCCGGATGGGCGCGCGACACGCGGCTGATCATGGCCGGGCTGTTGGTGACGCCCGGTTCATCAGTCAGTGCCAGGTCCAGTGCGCGGCTGGCCAGGGTCTGGTCTTTGGTCGAGGCCAGCAAGTCATACAGCTGGCTGCGGATCAGCGGCGTTTTCTCGGCCTGGGCATCGGCGTGCAGCTGGTCCCAGGTGGCGGCGTCCGCGTGCTGGGCCACGACGGCCAGGATGGTGCGGCGCAGTGCTGCCGGCAGCGCTTGTGGGTCTTGGGCGCGTGCTGCGTAGCGGCGCTGCGCTTCGGCGATGACGCTGCGGTCGCCCAGCTCGCTCAGGGTTGAGATCAGCTGGCTGCGCAAGGTAGCCACCGTGGCCGCTTCGCCATCGCGCGCCTGCCAGCCCGTCTGGGCCAGTACCGGCGCCAGGCGCGCAATCGCCCAGGCGTCAAAACGCTGCTGGCCGCTGCTGGCGGTATATTGCTCATGCAGGTTTGCCAGCGATCCGGCCACCTTGCCCCACACTTGCGGATCGGCGCTCAAAGGCGTGGCCTTGACCAGGTCGAGGAACTGGGCGGGATCCTGGCGGCCGGCCAGGCCCAGCGACAGGCTGTCCGACAGCAGGCCCAATTGATCGATGGAGCCCAGGCCGGCAAAGCTGGCCGCCAGGGCCGCCGCGTTTTGCGGCGTGTAGACGGTGCGGTAGTAGCCGGTCTGGCCGGCATTGACCAGTAGCGGGCCGCAGCCTGGCACGGTCAAGGTGGCTTTGCCGTTTTCTACCAGCGCGCGCGTTTGCTGCGCGTTGCCGACGATTTGCGCGATCACGGGCACGCGCCACGACAAGGCTTTTTTGTTGTCGCGGTCCTTGGTAAATTCATCCTGGCGCAAGGTGACGGTGGTGTTGCCCGCAGAGCAGGTGGTTTCGCTCACATTGATCAGGGGCACGCCTGGCTGCAGGGTAAAGTCATGCGCGATAGCACTGACCGGCTTGCCGGCGGCGGCATCGACTTCGCGCCACAGGTCGTCGGACACCGTGTTGCTGTAAGCGTGCTTGCGCATATAGTTGCGCACGGCTGCGCGCCAGGTGTCGGGGCCCACATAGGCTTCCAGCATGCGGATCACCGATTCGCCTTTTTGATAGGTGATGGTGTCGAAAGCCTGGCTGGCCTGCTCCACGGTGGCAATACGCTGCACCACCGGATGCGTGGTGGCCAGCGCATCGAGGCCCATGGCCGCTTCGCGCACGCCCACGGCCGACAGCGCCGTATTCCATTCCGGGTGCAGTTTCGCGGTGGTGCGGCTTTCCATCCACGAGGCAAAACCTTCGTTCAGCCACAGGTCGTCCCACCAGCGCATGGTCACCAGGTCGCCAAACCACTGGTGCGCCATTTCATGGGCCAGGGTGGAATAGATATTTTCCTTGTCGGCCTGGGTCGATATGGCCGGATTGAACAGCAGGCTGTTTTCAAACGTAAACACGGCGCCCCAGTTTTCCATCGCCGCAAAGAACTGGCTGCGGCCCGGCGCGGCGATATTGTCCAGCTTGGGCAGCGGATAGCGCACGCCAAAATAATCGTTGTATTCGCGCAAGGTCCTGGCCGATTCGTCGAGCGCGAAACTGCCTTGCGCCAGCGAACCTTTCTGCGTAATCACGCCAATTTCCGTGCCATCGGCCATCTTTGTCGAGCGTTCGAAGTCGCCCACGCCGAAGAACAGCAGATAGGTCGACATGCGCGGCGTGACGGCGAAGCTCACGCGCTTGCTGCCGTTGCCCAGGTCCTTGCTGGTTGCCACAGGCATATTGCCGACTGCCATCTGGCTGCTCGGTACTGTCACGTCGAGCGCGAAAGTGGCTTTGTAGTTCGGTTCATCCCACGACGGAATCACGCTGCGCGCATCCGAGTTCTCGAACTGCGTGTACAGTGCGCGCTGGTGGCCTGCCGGTGTATCGTAGTCGAGCGAAAACAGGCCGGTGGCCTGGGTGCCGATCTTGCCGCTGTAGTCCAGCGCCAGCTTGTATTGCCCTTTGGCCAGCGGACGGGCGAAATGGAAGGTGGCCGTCTGCGTGGCTGCATCGACATCGATCTTGCTGGCCGTTTGTTTTTTGCCGCCAGCACCTGCGATATCGGCATGCTGGAACGCCAGTTCCAGCGCATTGAGCGTGATCGTGCTGGTAGGCGTGGCCACGTCGATGGTGATCACGGCGCGCGCGGCGAAAGTGGCTGCCTGCGCGTTCGGTGTCAGCGACAGCGCATAGTGCTGCGGCGTGACGCCGCGCGGCAATTGCGTGGTGGTGGCATTGATGGTGTCTGCCTGATTTGCAGGGCTGTTGTTGGCGGCGTAGCTGGTGCCTGACAGCGCCGTCAGCGCCAGGACGGCTGCGGCGATGCGGCTGCGGGAAAGATTGCGATACATGGAGTGCCTGTTGGTCATGGGTAAAACGCATAATGGCTTCGTGGGCCGCCTGCGTCGATTATTGTGGATTATTGTGAAGAGGCGCTGGCACACGATGTCAGCGCTTCCGCCAAGCAATCTAAGCTGTAAACGGGGCAAAGTCAACGCGCCTTAGGCGTCTTGCCAGGCTGCTATGATGCTGGGTAAATAACAAATTTTATTATTGATAACGAGACATAACGAGACATGAAACTCTACACCAGCCCCCGCACCCCGAATCCCCGCCGCGTGACCATGTTTATCGCTGAAAAAGGCATTACCGGCATTGAAGAAGTGCCGCTCGATCTGATGGCGGGCCAGCACCGCGAAGCTGCCTTCCTGGCGAAAAACCCCATGGCCCGCGTGCCGGCATTGGAATTGCCGGACGGCCGCGTACTGGCCGAGACGCGCGCCATCTGCACCTATCTGGAAGGTGTGCAGCCGGCACCGAATTTGATGGGCGAAGGATTTGAAGAGCGCGCCTTTATCGAAATGGCCGACCGCCGGGTGGAGCTGCACCTGTTCATGGGCATCGCCAACTGCGTGCGCCACAGTCATCCGGCCCTGGTGGCGCTGGAAAACCCGCAGTTTCCCGATTTCGGCGCGGCGCAGGGGACGAAGATGCGCGAGACGGCGGCCTGGCTGGACCAGTTGCTGGCGCGCCAGCCATACATCGCCGGCGAGCGTTTCACGATCGCCGACATCACGGCGTTTTGTGCGCTGGAGTTTGCGCGGGGATTGATGAAATACCGGCCGGGTGCAGAGGGATTGCAACATTTGCAAGCTTTCCGCGACCGAATGGCCGCACGCCCCAGCGCTCAAATCAAATAAGCGGTTTTTCGGGGCGTTCAGGCTCAGGCGGAGAGTCTTACTTCGCCGCTGGCTCTTGCGGGAAGCTTTGCGTCACATTGCCCTGGTCATCGAGGAAGTTCAGGGCGGGCTTGCCGTCGGGCGACACCAGCATCATGATTTTCGGACGTCCCTGAGCATCAGCCAGGATCACGGCGGACGATTTGCCGCGCGTGCGGCCGACGAAGACGCGGCTGGTCTGGGCGCCGCCCGCTTCTTTCCACTTTTGTCGCAGCGCATCTTTTTCCGGCCCTGGCGGCGCCTTGTCCATGGCTTCCTGCAGCGGTGCATAGTCGCTGACCATGCCACGGTCGTATACTTTCAGGCCCGTTTCCATGCTGCCATTGTTTTCTATATGGCTCAGCGATACTTGCTGGTCGCCGCCAAAGCGGTCCATCGAGAAATGCATGCCGGAGGCTGGCTTGCCCTTGTCATCGAGCTTGCCATCGAAGATCAGGCCGCCCACTTCGTCGCCCCTGCCATTGTAGAAAATCATGCCTGGTTTCTCGCCACGGTTGCTCTTCATGGTCTTGCCATCGACCTTGAATTCCTGTGGCAAGCGTTCGCGGTTGGCGATCACGATGGCCTGGCCGCCGTCGGCGTTCAGCACATTGATGCGCTCGACATTGATTTCGGAAAAGGTGGCGCGGTCATCTTTCTTGGCAGCCATCGTGAGCAAGGCCACCAGGCCGATGCCGGCCACGCCCAGCATGCCTTTTAATAAACGATTTTGACGTTGTACTTCCTGCAGCAATTGTTGGTTCATGCATATTCCCGGTTATTTGTTATTTAAATATAAATATTTTACATAGGGCAAACCAGGCACAGCTTTTTGTGCGGCGCCTGGTTTACCCTGCCCGGCGTCAGTGCGCCGGACAGGGGAGAGTGTCAGTCTTGCAGTGGGAGATGGATCAACGCAGCTGTTCCAGCAGGAAGGTGTAGGTCAGCGCCCACATCAGTGCTTGCTGGTCATTATTGGCGGCGCCGGCATGGCCGCCTTCCGTGTTTTCCCAGTACAGCACGTCGTGGCCTTGGGCTTCCATTTTCGCTACCATCTTGCGCGCATGGCCAGGGTGGACCCGGTCGTCGCGCGTGGAGGTGGTAAACAGGGTGCGTGGATATTTTTTATCCATGGACACATTCTGGTACGGCGAATATTTGCTGATGTAAGCCCATTGTTCCGGTACGTCCGGGTCGCCATACTCGCCCATCCACGATGCGCCGGCCAGCAGCTTGTTGTAGCGGCGCATGTCGAGCAGCGGCACCTGGCTGACGACGGCGTTGAACAAGTCAGGCCGCTGCACCAGCACGGCGCCCGTCAGCAGGCCGCCATTGCTGCCGCCCATGATGCCCAGGTGGCGCGGGCTTGATACTTTGCGCGTAATCAAATCCTGCGCCACCGAAATGAAATCGTCATAGGCGTGCTGGCGGTTTTCCTTCAGTGCCGCCTGGTGCCAGCGCGGGCCGAATTCGCCGCCGCCACGGATATTGGCCAGCGCATACACGCCGCCCTTGTTCAGCCAGGCTTCGCCGATGATGCCGCTGTAGTTCGGCTTCAGCGATACTTCAAAGCCGCCATAGCCATACAGCACGGTCGGGTTGCTGCCGTCAAACTTCGTCTTCTTGTTCATGATGAGGAAGTAGGGCACTTTGGTACCGTCTTTCGAGGTCGATTCGAATTGCTCGACCTTGTACGGGCTGGCGTCGAAGTAGGCGGGCAGCGACTTGATCTTCGTGCGCTGGTCGTTGTTCGCCGTGCCCAGGTACAAGGTGGTCGGGTTGAGGAAATCGGTAACCGTGAGGAAATACTGGTCCGAATCGACGTGGTCGAGCGCACTGACGGCCAGTGTCCCCAGCTTCGGTGCATCGACGGCGCGGCGTTGCCATTTACCGTTGACGTGGCGCAGTTCCGTGATGCGGTTCTTGACCTTGTCCAGTTCCGTGATCAGGATCGCCGATTTGGTGGCCGTGACATTGTCCAGCGACGAGGTGGCCGTCGGCGCGTACAGTACTTCCAGGTCTTGTTTGCCTTGCATGAAGCTGGCGAAATCGGTGGCCAGCAAGGCGCCTTGCGGATAGGTCTTGCCATTGACGGTCCAGGCCGAGCGCAAGGTGATCAGCAACTGGTCGCGCACGGTAAACGCGGTGGCGTCGTCCGGTTTCGGTACTTTTTTCAGGCTCGCACCATCGCGCAGGAACATTTCGCCGCTATAGAAATCGATTTGCCGTTCGATGAACTGGTGTTCATGGCCGGGCGTGAAATCCTTGTAGGCGCCTGCGCTCATATCTTCAGGCTTGGCTTCGTACAGAGTTTGCGCCTGTGCCAAAGGCGTGCCGCGCTGCCATTGCTTGATGATGCGCGGATAGCCCGAGCTGGTCATCGAGCCTGGGCCGAAATCGGTGGAGACGAACAGCGTGTCCTGATCGATCCAGCTGGCGCTGCCCTTGGCTTCGGGCAAGCTGAAGCCGCCCTCGACGAAGGCGCGCTTGGCCACGTCGTATTCGCGCACCACGCTGGCGTCGCCGCCGCCGCGCGACAGCGAGATCAGACAGCGTTCGCCTTTTGGATACAGGCAAGAGGCGCCGGCCCAGATCCAGTTTTCATTTTCGCTGGCGGCCAGCTGGTCGAGGTCGATCACGGTTTCCCAGGCAGGGTTCGGTGTCTGGAATTGCGCCAGGGTGGTGCGGCGCCAGATGCCGCGCACATGCTGGGCGTCGCGCCAGAAATTGTAGTAATACTCGCCGTTCTTGCTGACGTAAGGAATGCGTTCCTTGGAATTGAGAATGGTTTTCAGGCGCGCCTGCAAGGCAGGGAAACCGGGCTGGCCTTCCAGCTCCTTGACGCTGACGGCATTGTGCTGCTTGACCCAGGCCAGTGACTTTTCACCGAGCACGTCTTCCAGCCATAGATAAGGATCAGTGCCGGCGGGGTCGCTGATGGCAGGATCGTTGACGGGGGCGGCCGCCGGGGTGGGGGATTGTGCGTGGGCGATGCCCGCTGTAGCCAGGCCCAGCAGCATGCTGCCGGCCAGTTTGCGATATAAAGACATTGCGTTTTTTCCTCGAGGGTTCTGGTGGTGGCGTTTTCACAAGCAAAACGGCGCAACCATGTTGCCATGAATTGCTTCGAGGAACCAGTACCGGAGAGGTAGCAATCATGAAAAATCCTGCTTTGCCAATATTATTTGCCTGGGTGGGCACTTGCCGTAGAATCTGCGGCAAGTGCTTCAGGCGACGAGGGCATCTTTTGCGCCTGCATCACCCAGATAGGGGCAGACCAGATGATGTTGCCATCGTCCTGGGTCAGGCGGGCATAATAAAAATGGGGGCCGGGCGAAGGGGTGATGCTGATGCTGGCCCGGTCGGACAAGGGCGTGACCGTGCCATTGCGCCCTGGCACGCCGTGAAACAAGGTGATGGCCGCGGCTTGGCGACCGGCGTCATTGCTGAAACTGGTGGCCAGCAGCAATGGGCCGTGATTGTCGAAGCGCTCGCCCATCATGCGGCCATTGGCCGTCAACATCAGGCGGGCGTGCTTGTCCATGGTGGCAAACACACGCCGTGCGCGTAGCGCTTCGAGCAGGCTGTCGCGCGAGAGCGGTGCGTCGGCTGACACCAGCACGGCCGTGCGGTTGCCATAGGCGGCGCCCCAGTTGGCGCAGTGGTTATCCTGGTTGCTGCTGAACGCCACGTGATAACCGGCTTCCAGGGCCCGGTTGCATGCCGCTTCATAGTTGCTGCGCCTTGTTTCCGTTTCGCTGTCGTTATTGGAAAAGGCGGACGTGTTCATCACTTCGCACAGCACCATGACGGTATCGCCGTCAGCGTTGTAGCCCAGCGGCTGGCCATCGACCATGAATTGCCCTGCATACGCCGGATGGTTGAACTGGCCGATCCAGCCCCGTTCGCGCATCAGCGCATACAGGCCCGCGTAACCGCTTTTCGGCGTTTCCACGTCGGCCAGCAATTCGCCGCGTGCATTTCTTTCCCAGCCCAGCAGCAGGTCGCTATTAAAAATATTCAGGTGGCCACCCTGGTTGATGACACCCCATTCCATGCCGTACAAAGCCAGGAATCCCGGATGGATCGCCGTGTAGGCGGTCGCGTCTGTCAGCCCAGCCTGGTACAAAGCCCTGGCGGTGGCAGCATCGGCCGCGCCATTCGTGCCATCCGAGCCGTCATACATATGGTTGTGCTCCGACGCCATCAGCACGTCCAGGCCATGCTGCTGTGCATAGGCATATGCGTACAGCGGGCCGAAGAGGCCTGTTTGCGGTTCCTGCGCGCCATGGCAGCGAGTCAGTGCCGCGCCGCCATCGCTGTGGCTAGTCTGGCTATGCAGGTTGGCATACACCACGCGGTAGGCCGGCGCTTCCACCGGAGCGTTCATGCCGAAGGCCGGTGCACGCGGTCGTGTAGCGGCACCGCTGCCACCGCCGCTGCCACCACCGCGGTCGACGGCGATTTGCCATTGCTGCTCGACTAGCTCTTCATTGTCTTGCCCCTGCCTGGCGATGGCAGTCAGGCGCAACGCATACAAGCCATCGGCTGCTGGCGTGCAAGGCTTGTGCAGAGGTGAGCGTGCGCAACCATCCCAGCGCAAGCCGATGTCCAGCGTGCTGGCGCCTACCATCGCCTGTCCCGACCATTGCTGCAACACCACACCTGGCGGGGAGGAACTGGCCAGTATCACCCGCCAGACTATGCGGTGCGCTTCCCCGCTACCCGGATACGTCAGGCTGAGCCGGAAGCTGCGCCCCTGTGTGCGCCTGTTGCCAGCCGCAGCACGGAAGGGAGCATACAAGGTGGCCTCGAGTTCGCTATGCTCTTTTACTTCGCTCTTGTCCACGCTGGTGTTGGCCTGGGCTGCGGCACTATTGCTCCAGGCCAGCACGAGCAAGCCGATACACATGGCGCAAGCCATCCACTTTGCGTGCTGCCGGCACATGCCGACCTCCCGCTGTTTTCATGTCAATACTGATTGGACAGAACCGCAATGCTGGGGTTCCCCGGCAGTCCCTGTCGTTTGCCGGTATGGCGATGCAATATGATCTGGCGCAAACAGATGGACAGATCAGCAGCGGGGATAGGTTTTTCTGCGGTGCTTTGCTATATTGCAATCTACTCATTAAACAGGGACACACCATGCCACAGCCGACATTCGCCATCACGCCGCCGCCCACGCTTTGGCTGACCGGCTTGAGCGGCGCAGGCAAGACCAGCATTGCTCAGGCGCTGGAACAGCAATTGCGTGCGGCGGGTCTCTCCGTATTTGTGCTCGATGGAGATGTGTTGCGACAAGGCTTGAACCGCGACCTGGGTTTTGCGCCTGGCGACCGGCGTGAAAATATCCGCCGCACGGCTGAAGTGGCGCGGCTGATGAACCAGGCGGGCGTGCTGGTAATCGCCGCGCTGATTTCGCCTTACCGTGAAGACCGTAGCATGGCTGGCGAGATCATCGGCGCGGCGCAATTTATCGAGGTCCATGTCAGCACGCCGGTGGAAGTGTGCGAGGCGCGCGATCCCAAGGGCTTGTATGCGCGGGCGCGCACCGGTGAGCTGCCTCAGTTTACGGGTGTTTCCGCGCCCTACGAAGCGCCGCTGACACCGGCCTTGTCGCTCGACACGGGCCTGTTGTCGCTCGACGAAGCAGTCGCCTTGTTGCGGCGCCGGCTGGCGCGCTAGTCAGCGTATCTCTACCTGATAGCGGAAACCATCGGCCGGCCCCCGCGAGCGGCGCCATTCCAGCGGTTGCCGGTCGTAACCGAGCGCCAGGCGTTCGATCATCACCACCGGCTGGCCAGCCTGGATTTCCAGTAAACTGGCCTCGTCCTCGTTGGCCGAAGCCACCGTCAGCGTTTCCTGGGCCGAGGCGATCACCTTGCCGCAGCGCTCTTCATAAAACGGATACAGCAAGTCGGGAAAATCTTCTGGCTCGACCTTCATCAGCGCAGCAAACGGTGCGTGCGGCAACCAGATTTCTTCCAGCAGCACCGGTTTGCCATCGACCAGGCGCAGCCGCTCAAGGCGCAAGGTTTGCGTTTTCTTTGTCAATCCCAGTGCAGCTGCCACGGCGGCTGGCGGCGGCGTCAAGCTGCGTTCCAGGATGCGGCTTTGCGGCACGACAGGCTGGCCTTGCCTGACTTGATGGCGGAAAAAGCGGAACAGGGAACTGTCGAAACTGGGCCGGCGGATGAAAGTGCCGCGGCCCTGGTTGCGTTCCAGCATGCCGTCTGCCACCAGGGTTTCGACCGCCTTGCGCACCGTGCCGATCGCCACGCCATACAGCTTGGTCAATTCAATTTCAGTAGGAATCGCCACGCCCGTTTGCCACTCGCCGCCAGCAATCCTGGCCAGCATGTCGTCGCGCAGACGCTGGTACAGGGGCAGGCGGTCATCGTGGGCGGGAACGGTGTGTTTCATCATGGGCTGGACGGGAAGAGAGGATCAATGCTCAGCACTGTATCTGGATATCGGCCGCCAGTCCATCCTGCGGCGGTGGCCGAAGTGGATTGACAAAGCCGATTTCCCGGTCTACCATTCATTCAAACATATATATGTTTAGATGATTTAATAAAAAACAGACAGGCCATTCCGCAGCATGCAATTGAGGAGACACAATGTTTAACTGGTATCGGCAGGTATCCGCGCTGGAACGCAAGACGTTCTGGGCCTGCTTCAGCGGCTGGGCGCTCGATGCGCTCGATGTACAAATTTTCACCCTCGCCATTCCCGCGCTGATCGCCGCCTTTGGCCTGGACAAGGGGCAGGCCGGCCTGATCAGCGCCGCGACGCTGGTCTCGTCTGCGCTGGGCGGCTGGGTCATCGGCGCCGTTTCCGACCGCCTGGGCCGCGTGCGCACCTTGCAACTGACCATCGTGTGGTTTTCCCTGTTCACGTTTTTATGTTCGTTTGCGCAAACTTTCCCGCAATTGATCGTGTTGAAAGCCCTGCAGGGTTTCGGTTTTGGCGGCGAGTGGGCCGCTGGCGCGGTGCTGATGGCCGAATCGGTGCGCAGCGAGCATCGCGGCAAGGCCATGGGCACCGTGCAAAGTGCGTGGGCGGTGGGCTGGGCCGCCGCCGTGATTCTGTACACGATATTGTTTTCCTGGCTGTCACCCGACCTGGCCTGGCGCGCCATGTTCATGCTGGGCCTGCTGCCTGCGCTGCTGGTGGTATATGTACGGCGCTCGATACCCGAACCGGCCAAGGCTGTGATTGCTCCATCGAAAGACAAGGTAGCCTTGGTCGGCATCTTTTCACCGGCGCTGCTGAAAACCACCGTGATCGGCAGTTTGCTGGGCATGGGCGCCCACGGCGGCTATTACGCGCTGATGACCTGGCTGCCGACCTATCTGGGCACCGAGCGCCATCTGTCGGTGCTGGACACGGGCGGCTACCTGGCGGTGATTATCGTTGCATTCTGGCTGGGCTGCATCGCCAGCGCGCAATTGCTCGACCGCATAGGCCGGCGCCGCAACGTGGCCTTGTTTGCCATCTGCTCGACGGTTACCGTGCTGGTGTATCTGCTAATCCCGATGGGCAATACGGCCATGCTGTTTCTTGGTTTTCCGCTGGGTTTCTTTGCTGCCGGCATTCCGGCCAGCCTGGGAGCGCTGTTCAATGAACTGTATCCAGCCGCGATACGGGGCGCCGGTGTGGGTTTTTGCTACAACTTCGGCCGCATCGCCTCGGCCGGCTTCCCGCTGCTGGTCGGCTACATGAGCCGCTCCATGCCGCTAGGCGAGGCGATCGGCATCGACGCCGCCATCGCCTATGGCCTGGTGGTGGTCACCGTCTTGCTGCTGCCTGAAACCATGGGCAAGAAGCTCGATGGCACGCCCGATGGCCTGCCGGTTTTCCAGGGCGCAGGCAAACCATGACGACGCGCCGCGATTTTACTTTTACCTTGATGTCTTCGGCTGCAGGGATGGCGCTTGCGCCCCTGGCCGGATGCGCGACAACACCAAAAATGACTGCCATGACCGCTATCGATTGCCATGCCCACGTATTCCTGCACAGCCTGCCGATGCCGGACCCGCGCCGCGCACCGGCCGGTTATGATGCGGCGCCGGAAACCTACCTGGGCTTGCTGGACGCCCACGGCATGTCGCACGGCGTGCTGGTACAGCCCAGTTTTCTAGGTCTCGACAATCGCTATTTACTGAGCGTATTGCGCGCCCATCCGCAGCGCTTGCGCGGCATCGCCGTGGTAGCGCCCGGGGTATCGACGCAGGAACTGGATGTCTTGCAGGAAGCAGGCGTGGTCGGTATCCGTTTGAACCTGGTCGGCTTGCCGGTGCCCGACTTTGCCAGTCCTGGCTGGCCAGAATTGCTGGAGCAGGTAAGGTTGCGCGATTGGCAAGTCGAGGTGCACCAGATCGCGCAGGAATTACAGCCGCTGCTGGCGCCCTTGCTGGCCGCTGGGGTGAAGGTGGTGGTGGACCATTTTGGCCGCCCCAGCGCCATGCTGGGCGTCAATGATCCCGGTTTTCGCTATCTGCTGTCGCAAGCGCAGACGCGGCGCGTCTGGGTCAAGCTGTCCGGCGCCTACCGCAATGGTCCTGCCGGCCGCGGCGAGGAAACGGCGCTGGCCGCGATGCCATTGCTGCTGCGTGAATTTGGTCCGGAGCGGCTGATGTGGGGCAGCGACTGGCCGCACACGCTGTTCGAGAAAACCGCGCATTACGACGCCGAGTTCAAGTTGATGGAACGCTGGCTGCCGGACCTGGCGCAGCGCCGGGTAGTGTTGTGCGATACGCCGGCGCGGCTGTTCCGTTTTTAGGGCGACTCCGCTGTTAATTCAGGGGCGCGCTCTTCAACTGATGCGTGCGCGCCACTTCCTTCATCGCTTCCAGCAAGTCTTCGCGTAATTGCTGCGGCAGCTTGCCAAAGAATTCCTCATCGTTCTGGTCTGCCATGTCGGCCAGCAGCGGCACCAGCGCTTCACCTTCGCTGGTCAGTTCGATGGAGTGCTGGCGGCGGTCGGCCAGCAAGATGGACTTGCTGACCATGCCCTTGCTTTCCAGGCGGTCGATCAGCTTGGATACGGCGCCCTTGCTCATGCCGGCTACTTGCGCCAGCACAGTAGGCGAGGTGCAGCCCAAACGGAACATTTCCCGCAGAACTACCCATTCGGATACGGTAACGCCATTGGCTTCGGCTTTTTTCTGGAAGCTGTGCGACACATGGTTGGAAACAAAGCGCAGCCAGTATCCCAGGTGCGCTTCCAGTTCGCTGACAGGGGCCGTATTGGGTGGGGGAACAGGCGGCGTAGCAGCCGCTTCAAAATTATGGCTCATTTTCTTTCCTTCACTAGGCGGCGCAACCGGCGGGGTTGGGGCCTTCGCGCTTTTGCTGTCGAGTGGTTTGTTGGGGAACAGTCATTATTGCGAATTATTTCTCACATATTTGACAAGAATTACAAGGTTTAATACGAATCTCTTAAGACACAATTAACACAATGTCTTTTATGTAACTGTATTGCCAGATAGCAAGATTAAAAAAATAATTCATGTTGTATCTATGGTAACACCATTTTGGTGCATCGATCAACCTTTGATTGAACTTTCTGACAGCGGCCGCATGGGGCCTCGCCTCATCAGGCCGCGATTGACCACTTGAAAGGCATAAAAACAAATAGATGGTTACCAGTGACTGTGCGAGCATGTGTTGCTCAGTGTCCATATTCTGGCGTAACCTTCTTCTTTCTGCCGGCGCAGGCAATCACGGAGTCCCGATGGCCGCAATACCGTACGACGCTTCAGCTTCGATATCAGCTTCAATCCATGGCGATTACGACCTGCTGATCGTGGGCGGCGGCATCAACGGCGCCGGCATTGCGCGCGATGCGGCCGGACGTGGCCTGTCAGTGCTGCTATGCGAACAGCATGACCTGGCTGCGCATACCTCGTCCGCGTCCACCAAGCTGATACACGGTGGTTTGCGCTATCTGGAATATTATGAATTTGGCCTGGTGCGCAAGGCGCTGGCCGAGCGCGAAGTGCTGCTGCGCTCGGCGCCCCACATCATGTGGCCCTTGTCTTTTGTGATGCCCCATGCGCCAGGGCAACGCCCGGCCTGGCTGATACGGGCCGGCCTGTTCCTGTACGACCGCTTGGCCAGACGCGAATTGCTGCCCGCTTCGCACGGTATCGACCTGCGCCGCCATGTGGCGGGCCAGCCCCTGAAGCGGGAGTTCAGGCGCGGTTTCGTGTATTCCGATGGCTGGGTCGACGATGCGCGGCTGGTGGTGCTCAACGCCCTCGATGCCAAAGAAAAGGGTGCGCGCATCCATACACGCATGCGCTGCACGGCCTTGTCGCGGCAAGGCGAGCATTGGCTGGCGGCCTTGCAGCATAGCGATGGCACGCAAGTGACCGTACGGGCGCGCGCCGTGGTCAATGCGGCCGGCCCCTGGACTTCGGACTTCCTGCAGCAGGCGGCGCCCGGCAAGCACAGCCAGCATGTGCGCCTGATCAAGGGCAGCCATATTGTCGTCAAGCGCCTGTATGCGCATGACCATGCGTATATCTTCCAGCACCACGACGGCCGCATCGTGTTTGCGATTCCGTACGAACACGACTTTACCCTGATCGGCACCACCGATCTCGATTACCACGGCGACAGTGCCAGGGTGGAAATCGATGCCACGGAAATTGCCTATTTGTGCGCCTTGTCCAGCGAGTATTTCAGCCAGCCCATCCTGCCTGCCGACGTGGTCTGGACCTATGCGGGCCTGCGTCCGCTGGTGGAAGAGGCGGCGGCAGGTAGCAAGCAAGATGCGAAAGCCGTCACGCGCGATTACCGCTTCGAGCTGGAAGCTGATGGCCCGCCGCTGCTCAGTATTTTCGGTGGCAAGATCACCACCTTTCGCAAGCTGGCCGAAGAAGCGCTGGACTTGCTGGCGCCGCTCTTGGGCAATACCCACGGCGCCTGGACGAAAAACGCCTGCCTGCCCGGCGGCGACCTGTTTGGCAGCGTGCCGGACAACCGTTCCGTGCGCGAATTTGGCCAGTTCGTGCTGGCGCTGCAGCAGCAATATGGCTGGCTGCCGCCTGCGCTGGTGGCCCGTTATGCACGCGCTTACGGCACCCGCGTCCACGTGCTGCTGGCTGGCCGCAGCAATGTGGCTGGCATGGGCGAGGAAATTGCCGTCAGCCTGTATGCGGCCGAAGTCAATTATTTGCGGCGCCATGAATGGGCCGTGAGCGCCGAGGATATACTGTGGCGGCGCTCCAAGCTGGGCCTGCATCTGCCGTCTGATGCGGCCGCCAGGCTGGAAACCTGGTTGCAAGACCATCCAATCTAAGACTTTATAAGTACCATGACTCAATACATACTTGCCCTGGACCAGGGCACCACCAGTTCGCGCGCCATCCTGTTCGACCATGCTGGCCGTCCCCACGCCAGCGCGCAGCAGGAATTTCGCCAACTATTCCCTCAGCCGGGCTGGGTGGAGCACGATGCCAATGAAATCTGGGCCTCGCAACTGGCGGTGCTGCAGCAGGTGATGCGCGACAGCGGTCTGGCGGCCGGCGACATCGCCGCCATCGGCGTGACCAACCAGCGCGAAACCACCGTGCTGTGGGACCGGGCCACCGGCGAGCCGATCGCCAACGCGATCGTCTGGCAAGACCGGCGCAATGCGGCGTTCTGCGAGCAACTGGCCGAGCAGGGCAAGGCGCAATGGATACAGCAAAAGACGGGTCTGGTATTGGACGCCTATTTTTCCGCCACCAAGCTGAAATGGCTGCTCGATAACGTGCCAGGCGCGCGCGCGCGTGCCGAACGCGGTGAACTGGCTTTCGGCACCATCGATACCTGGCTGATCTACAAGCTGAGTGGTGCACACATCACGGACACCAGCAATGCTTCGCGCACCATGCTGTTCAATATCCACACCCGGCAATGGGATACGGACTTGCTGGCGCTGCTCGACATTCCCGCCTCGCTGCTGCCCGCTATCGTGCCGTCGAGTGGTCTGGCCGCGCACACGCATGCGGCGCTCTTCGGTGTGCCCGTGCCGATTGCCGGCATCGCCGGTGACCAGCAGGCGGCCACCTTTGGCCAGGCTTGCTTGCAGCCAGGCATGGCGAAAAACACCTATGGCACGGGCTGTTTCATGCTGATGAACGTGGGCAAGCAGCCGCTGCCATCGAAAAACCGGCTGCTGACGACGGTGGGCTGGAGCCTGGGCGCAGCGCGGAATAGCACCGACTATCTGCTGGAAGGCAGCGCCTTTATCGCCGGTGCGGCCGTGCAATGGATGCGCGACGGTCTGGGCATCATCCGCGACTCGTCCGAAGTGGAAGCGCTGGCCACCAGCGTGCCCGATTCCGGCGGCCTGGTGTTCGTGCCCGCGTTTGCCGGCCTGGGCGCGCCATACTGGGATCCGTATGCGCGCGGTACCCTGATCGGCATCACGCGCGGCACGGGCAAGGCGCATATCGCGCGCGCCGCGCTGGAGGGCGTGGCGTATCAAAACGTGGACGTGCTGTCGGCCATGCAGGATGACGCCGGCATTGCGCTGAGCGAATTGCGCGTCGATGGCGGCGCAGCGCGCAACGACATGCTGATGCAATTCCAGGCCGACATCTTAAATGTGCCCGTGGTGCGCCCCGTGGTGACGGAAACGACGGCGCTGGGCGCCGCCTACCTGGCCGGCCTGGCCGTGGGTTTCTGGCAGTCCGAGCAAGAAATCGCCGCCCAATGGCAGGTGGCGAGGTGCTTTGAGCCAGCCATGGGCGCCGATGAACGCTTGGCGCGGCTGCATAAGTGGCAGCGCGCCGTCGATCGCTCGCGCGACTGGAGCGCCGGGAGTTAAGGCCTCGCGTAATACACGGCGTAACCCACCGTTTCACGCGGTATCGAGTACAGGTCGCGCAGTTCGAAGTAGGGCGCATGCACATTGCCGCTGACGGCGATGCCGGCGCGCTCCAGCGCTAGCCGGAAGCGCGGCACATGGAAATACTGGGTCGCCACCATGGCCGTTTTCAAGCCATGCTCGCGCAAATAGGCGGCCGCGTTGCGGGCGGTGGCTTCCGTGGTCCAGCCCTGGTTATCCTCGATGATGGCGCTATCCGGCACACCCTGCTTGCGCAGGTAGTTGGCCATGGAAGCGGCCTCATCAAAACCTTCCTTGCCCGTACCGCCGCTGACAAACAGGCGCGGCGAACGCTGTGCCCTGAACTGCTTCAAGGCAACGTCTAGCCGCGCCTGCAGGCGGGGGCTGGGTGTGCCATCCGGTGCGATGGTGTTGCCGGGTACGACGATCATGTCGGCTTGCGCCACCTGATCGTGCAAACCCGTGGCAATCAGGGCGCCGGTGGCCAGCAGAAAAGTGCCGGCAGCGGCCAAGGCCAGCAGTGTGAGTTTGTGCATCTTTTATCGGGAAACAGGGAATTGCAACATCATACCTGTGCTTTTCGGGCACGCTGGTTCGACAGGTAAATATTGTCCCTTTCCAAAGGCTTGCCTTGCTGCACGGCCGCAATCCACTCTTGTGTGCTGATCACGGGGGCGAAATTGGAATGGAACACCGTGCTGAAGACGCGGTGGATTTCCTCGGCGCTGGCCTGGCCCGCTGCATTGGCGTAGGGCAGCGAGCCGCTTGCATCGCCGAGCGTTTCCACTTGCAAGCCGTTTTGGGCGGCGTGGAAAATAGCCGTTGCGTTGCAGTTGTGCGTCATGTAGCCGACGATGGCCAGCGTATCGATGGCGTGCCGGGCCAGCCACGCGGCCAGGTCGGTGCCTACAAAAGAGTTGCTCATGCTCTTGTTGATGCGGTGGTCCGCGGCGAAGCTGGCGACGGCCGGGTGCAATTGCCAGTTGTCGCTGCCCTTGGCAAACACGGGCGAGTTTTCTGGCGCGTCGTGCTGGACCACGATCACAGGTATGCCGGCGGCGCGGGCGGCATCCATCGCCTTGGTGATATTCGGCAATGATATATCCACCGACGGAAATGCGATCGGCAGATTGCCCGTAAAGTATTCATTTTGCACATCGATGACGAGCAGGGCGCGGCGTGGAGCTGGGGACATGGAGTTCTCCTTGAAAAGTCCGGTTTAAAAGTTGATACCTACATTGTGAGACGGTGCGCTGTAGCCGGCGAGTGGCCTGAAGGCCATTATGAGATAGAATCGGGCCATGCTGAATATAAACATTCCCCTGACCGTGGCCGTGATCGCCTTTGATGGCATGACGCCGTTTCACCTGTCCGTGCCTTGCCTGGTGTTTGGCCGCCTGATGAACGAGCCTGGCCTGCCCCAGTTCCACGTGCGCGTCTGCGCCGCCGATCCTGTGCCCCTCTCCACGGCAGCCGGCTTTGCCATTACGCCCGAGTTCGGGCTCGATGGCCTGGACGGCGCCGATATCGTCATCATGCCGGCCTGGCATGACGACGGCCGCGATGCATCAGGGCCTTTGCTCGACGCCTTGCGCAATGCCAAGGTGCGCGGCGCCCGTATGGTGGGCCTGTGCCTGGGCGCGTTTCCGCTGGCGCAGGCCGGATTGCTGGATGGCAAGAGCGCCGCCACGCACTGGAGCATGGCGGACGTGCTGTCGGCCCGTTATCCCAAAGTCAAAGTCGACCGCGAAGTGCTGTATGTCGACGATGGCGGCGTGCTGACCTCGGCCGGCGTGGCGGCGGGCCTCGATTGCTGTTTGTTTCTGCTGCGCCAGCTGGCCGGCGCCGAGGTGGCCAACCGGGTGGCGCGGCGCTTGCTGGTGGCGCCCCATCGCCAGGGCGGGCAGGCGCAATTCATCGAGCGGCCGCTGCCCGTGTCCGGCAGTGACGGCCGCTTTGCCGACGTGCTGGCCTGCGTGACGGCCAACCTGGGCATGGACCACAACATCGATGCGCTGGCCGAGCGGGCCGCCATGAGCCGGCGTAACTTCACCCGGCATTTCCGCCAGGCCACGGGGACCTCCTTCAAGCAATGGCTGCTGAACCAGCGCCTGGCCCATGCACAAGGCATGCTGGAGAAAAGCGAAGCTTCGATCGATGTCGTGGCGCAAGAAGCCGGCTTCGGCACGGCATTGTCGCTGCGCCAGCATTTCCGGGCCAGCCTGCAGACATCGCCGTCGGCTTACCGCAAGCTGTTCCGGCAACAGGCTGAACTGCTAAAATAAACCCTTCCCGGACCACACGGCCATGCCATGTCCAGCCCCTCAAACACCCTCATCGACCTCAGCCTGCGCAGTTATGCGGAGCTGCGTGCGCCGAACCGGCACGATTATGTGCAGCTGGTATTGCCCATGCATGGGCAGTTGCTGCTGGAAATAGAGGGCAGGACAGGGCGGGTCGATACGCAGCAGGGCGTGGTGATCGCTTCCGGCGCCTGGCATGCGCAGCATAGCCAGGTGGCCAATAGTTCCATCATCGTCGACGTGGCGGAAGCGAGCGTGACTTCTGGCAACTGGCAGCGGCTGCTGGATAAACCGTATATGTCGCTCGGCCAGGGGGCGCGAAAACTGATTGAATACATGGGGCTGATGGCGCAGCAGCAGATGCTGACGCCAGCCCTGGCCCGGGGCTGGACACCGTTGCTGCTCGATACGCTGGTGCTCGATGTACCGCAGCCCATGTCGCGCCTGAGTGCGCTGCTGGTGCGCGTGCAAAGCGATCCGGGCCAGCCGTGGTCGACGGACACCATGGCCCGTTGCGCCTGTTTGAGCGTGAGCCGTTTGCACGCCTTGTTCCGTTCGGAATTACAGACTACCCCCCATGCCTGGCTGTTGCAGCAGCGCCTCAGCCGTGCTTGCGAGCTATTGGCGTCCAGCAAGACCACGATTGCGCAGATTGCACTGGCAGCCGGTTTTTCCGACCAGAGTGCATTGACGCGCGCCATGCGCGACAGCATTGATGTGACGCCTTCCGCGTATCGGCGGCAACGTCGCGAGAGCAGGTCAAAAGTGCAGTAGAGCGCGTCAATAATTAGCGGTTCACTGCCGCCACACTGTCTTCTTTTCAGGAGATTGTGTATGGAAGTGAACAAGACCCGTTCTGGGATGGCCGCCGGCATAGCCGCAGGGGCGCTGTGGGGGCTGGTATTCCTGGCCCCGGCCTTGATCCCCGCGTTTCACCCTCTGGAACTGGCGGCTGGGCGCTACCTGGCGTATGGCTTGATTGCCGCCATGCTGATCGCACCCGCATGGAAGCGTTTGCTGCGCACCCTGACGTGGCAAGATTGGCGCGCGCTGGTCTGGCTCAGCCTGACGGGTAATATCGTGTATTACATCTTGCTGGCCAGCGCCGTGCAAACGGGCGGCGTGGCGCTAACCTCGATGGTGATCGGTTTGCTGCCAGTGGTGGTCACGCTGGTTGGCAGCCGCGACCAGCACGCCGTGCCGCTGCGGCGCCTGATTCCTTCGCTGCTCTTGAGCGCGGGCGGCTTGCTGTGCATCAGCTGGCAGTCGCTCTCGCATCCGGGTCACGCCTCGCTGACCGGCTTGCTGTGTGCGATCGCGGCGCTGCTGTCTTGGACGATATATGCCGTCAGCAATAGCCGATGGCTGGGCCGGCTGCGCGGCGTGTCGGCGCAGGAGTGGAATTTGCTGACGGGACTGGTCACGGGCGCTGGTGCGCTATTGCTGGTGATGCCGGCGCTGGGCGTGGCGACTTCCGGGCGCAGTAGTTCGCAGTGGCTGGTGTTTGTCGGCGTGGTCAGCGGCGTGGCCATCTTGTGCTCGGTGGTGGGCAATGGCTTGTGGAATTACGCCAGCCGCGTCTTGCCGCTGGCGATGATGGGGCAAATGATTGTATTTGAATTCCTGTTTGCCCTGTTATATGGCTATATTTGGGAGCAGCGCTGGCCGACGGCTGCCGAGTGCGCTGCGATGAGCTTGCTGGTGGCGGGCGTGGTGTCTTGCGCCATGGTGCACCGGCCTGTGAAAAAGGCGGCGCTGAAAAGGACTCAGCCCGATGGCATGCCATCAGGCTGAGCGGGGTGACTGGTGATCTTGATGTGTCGTTATTGCCGTGGCTCGTGTATCCGGTATTTTTTCACGACCCCGGCCTGGTCGAACATGACGGCCACTTCGCGCGTGCCTTTCGGTTCCAGCAAGGGAATGAAACGGCTGACGGCCGGCGCTTGCAACTGATTCTTGTAGACCCAGACTTCATAGCCGGGATCGAAGCTGACGACGGTGGCGTTGCCCAGGGCGGCGTCGAGGTCGACGCGGGTGGTCTTGCCGACGGTAATGTTCTGGTAGATGGCGCCATTGGCCGGGGCGCGGTTGACTTTGTATTCGCTGGCGGTACACATGGCAACGGCCAGGCCCGCGAGGCAGCAAAACGCCAGTTTCATGATTGTATTCATTGCATGCTCCCAATGTGCATCACGGCTTCCAATCTGGGGGGGAGGTGCGTGATGTCAGGACTGCAGTGTGCTGGTGTTTTCTTGAACAGGCTACATGATTATACAAAGGTGCAAATAATGATGCCGCTGGTACTGGATACCAGTACTTTTAGCGGTTTTGCAGTACCTCGGTGGAGAGCGCCAGGGTTTCCTTGATCTCTTCCATCACCACATAGCTTTTCGATTGCGCGGCGCCGGGCAGCTGCAGCAGCATGTCGCCCAGCAATTTGCGGTACTCGGCCATTTCGTGGATGCGCGCCTTGATCAGGTAATCGAAGTCGCCCGACACCAGATGGCATTCCTGCACTTCGGGTATCTGCAGCACTTCGCGGCGGAATTGTTCGAAGGCTGACGCCGATTTTTGATTGAGGGTAATCTCGACAAACACCAGCAGTTTGGCGCCCAGCGCAGCGGGATTGACCTTGGCGTGATAGCCGGTAATGACGCCGTCGCGCTCCATGCGCTTGACTCGTTCGATGCAGGGCGTGATCGACAATCCCACCTGTTCACCGAGTTCTTTCATCGACACACGGCCATCCTGTTGCAGGATGCGCAGGATGTGACGGTCCAGCTTATCGAGTCCCCGCGCCGATTCTTTAAGAATTCTCATGATTTATTGCTGAATTTCTCGATTTATACGTGAACAAATGCTGGGTCATTCCCAATATGATAGCGGTAAATCTGGCAATGTGCCCTAAATTTAATTGAGGAAATTATGCGTATCGTGATTCTGGGTAGCGGCGTCATCGGCGTCACCAGTGCCTACTATCTGGCCAAGGCGGGACATGAAGTGACCGTGATCGACCGCCAGCCCGGTCCGGCACTGGAAACCAGCTTCGCCAATGCGGGTCAGATTTCCCCCGGCTACGCCTCGCCATGGGCCGCGCCCGGCATTCCCCTGAAGGCCGTGAAGTGGATGATGCAGCGCCACGCGCCGCTGTCGATCTCGCTCGACGGCAGCATGTCGCAGCTGAAATGGATGTGGCAAATGCTGCGCAACTGCACGCCGGAAGCGTATGCCGTCAACAAGGAACGCATGGTGCGCCTGGCCGAGTACAGCCGCGACTGCTTTAAAGTCTTGCGCGCCGAAGCGGGCATCACCTATGAAGGCCGCCAGCAAGGCACGATGCAATTGTTCCGCACTGAAAAACAATACAACGATGCCGCCAAGGATATCGAAGTGCTGAAAGACGCGGGCGTACCGTTCGAAGTCTTGCAGCGCGATCAATTGTCGCGCGCCGAACCTGCGCTGGAAGCGGTCAAGGATAAATTGTTTGGCGGCTTGCGTTTGCCCAACGATGAAACCGGCGACTGCCAGTTGTTTACCACCCGTCTGGCTGAAATGGCCGTGGCCTTGGGCGTGACATTCCGTTACGGCGTGGCGATCGACGCCTTGCTGACGGAAGGCGATACCATCGCTGGCGTGCAGTGCGGTGCGGAAGTGGTCAAGGCCGATTCCTACGTGGTGGCGCTGGGTTCGTATTCGACCGGCTTCATGCAGCCGCTGCTCGACATTCCCGTGTATCCGCTGAAAGGTTATTCGATCACGGTGCCTATCGTCGATGGCAGCAAGGCGCCCACCTCGACCATCCTCGATGAAACCTACAAGATCGCCGTTACCCGTTTTGACGACCGCATCCGCGCGGGTGGCATGGCCGAGATCGCCGGCTACAACCTGCGGCTGAACCCGCGCCGCCGCGAAACCCTGGAAATGGTCGTCAATGACCTGTTCCCCGGTGGCGGCAATACGGCTGAAGCCACGTTCTGGACGGGCCTGCGTCCGATGACGCCGGACGGCACGCCGATTGTCGGCCGCACGCCGCTGCGCAACCTGTTCCTGAACACGGGCCATGGCACCCTGGGCTGGACCATGTCTTGCGGTTCGGCGCAATTGCTGTCGGACTTGATGTCGTCGAAAAAGCCGGCCATCCTGGCCGACGATTTGTCCGTCAGCCGCTATGCTGGCCTGCAGCGCGCTGGCAAGCTGCAATACGCAGGTGCGTGAGATGGTCATGCCTCCGAAAGAACGTAGCGGCGCCATCCTGACGGTCGACCTGGGCGCCGTGCGCGCCAACTACCGTTTATTGCGTGAAACTGCCCGCCCGGCCGTCTGCTCGGCCGTGGTGAAGTCCGACGCGTATGGCCTGGGCGCCGCGCAAGTGGGCGCGGCCCTGTATGAAGAGGGATGCCGCCACTTTTTCGTGGCCCACCTGGAAGAGGGCATCAGCCTGCGCCCGCATGTGGCGATCGATGCCGACATTTTCGTGCTGCACGGCCCACCGGTCGGCACGGAAGGCGAGTTTACGGCCCATGGCTTGATCCCGGTGCTCAACAGCACGCAGCAGGTGGCTGGCTGGCGCGCCCACGCCAGGCTGCTCGGCAAGCCGCTGGACGCCATCGTGCAAGTCGATAGCGGCATGTCGCGCATGGGCTTGTCGCCGCAGGAAGTCGATGGCTGGCTGGCCGACGCGCATTTTCTCGACGGTATCAATGTGCGCTACATCATGAGCCATCTGGCGTGTGCCGATGAGCGCGACCACCCCATGAATGCCGAGCAGCTGGCCCGCTTCACGGCCATCCGCACGCGCCTGCCGCAATACCGCGCCAGCCTGGCCAATTCCTCGGGCGTATTCTTGTCTCCTGAATATCACTTCGACCTGGTGCGTCCCGGCGCGGCCCTGTACGGCATTGCGCCGCACGCCGATGCACCTAACCCGCTGCGTCCGGTAGTGCGCTTGCAAGGCAAGGTATTGCAGACGCGCACGATTGCCGCCGGCGACCATGTAGGTTACAGCCGCCGCTACACGGCCAGTGAACCGCGCCAGGTGGCGACGGTGTCCGTCGGTTATGCCGATGGCTGGCTGCGCAGCATGAGCAACCAGGGCCTGGCCATCGTCGATGGCGTCAAGGTGCCGCAAATCGGCAATATCTCGATGGATTCGATCACGCTCGACGTCAGCGCAATTGCGCCGGAACGGCTGGCGCCCGGCAGCCTGGTGGACCTGATTTGCGCCGAACATACGGTCGATGCCGTGGCGGCCAGGGCCAACACCATCGGTTATGAAGTGCTGACCAACCTGGGTGGGCGCTATTACCGCGAATATCAAGGCTTGGCGCAAGGCCTGGCAGGGGCGGCGCACTAGCGTGAGAAATTCCTGAATTTTGTGGCAAGATGGCCCTGGCGTGATGTTCTGCTCCAGGGCTTTTTTTCAACCATATCAGGAGTTCCCATGAGTCAATACCAAGTGGCAATCATTGTTGGCAGCCTGCGCAAGGATTCCTTCAACCGCAAACTGGCCGAGGCCATCATCAAGCTGGCGCCGCCTGAATTCTCGTTCAAGCACATCGAAATCGGCGACTTACCTCTGTACAACCAGGATGATGACGGCGCCCAGGCCGAGCAGGTGCGGCGTTTGAAGACCGATATCGCCGATTCGCAAGCCGTACTTTTCATTACCCCCGAATACAACCGCTCGATTCCTGGCGTGCTGAAAAACGCCATCGACCACGCCTCGCGCCCGTATGGCCAGAGCGTATGGGCGGGCAAGCCGGGCGCCGTGCTGGGCGTGTCCGTGGGCGCCATCGGCACGGCCCTTGCGCAGCAGCATTTGCGCAACGTGCTCGCTTACCTGGACTTGCCGTTGCTTGCCCAGCCGGAAATGTTTATCCAGGCTAAAGAGGGCTTGTTCGACGAGCACGGCGCCATCGGTGCGGCCAGCCTGGGCTTTTTCCAGGGCTGGATGCAGCACTATGTGGACTGGGTGAAAAAGCACGCGATCCACGCCTGATCTGAGTAGGGGGTGCCTGGGTAGCAACGCTATCGTTGCTACCTGAAAATAGTCCTATATGGCGTGTATTTGTTTTTTTACAGCTTCTGTCCACTGAGCTACTCGTATAATGTGCACTTTTGCTACGCGCAATTGTGCGCATTGTTGCCGACTCCATGTGGACTAAACCTGTTCTGCGCATGAACTTGCGCCGTTTGATCGTACTGGTCGCTTTTGCCAGCGCCTTGATTTCCCTGGTCAATACTTTCTATGCCAGCTACAAGGTGCAGCGCCAGCTGCTGATCAACACCACACTGGAATCCAACCACGCCTATGCGAGCAAGCTGGCCAGCACGGCCGAGGATTTCCTGCAGTCGGCCCGCCAGCAACTGGCCTACAGTGCCGACCGCTTGCCCGGGCATATGGCGGATGGCGATATGCTGGCCGATGAGGCGCAACGCTTGCGCCTGCAAACCAACAGTTTTAATTCCGTACTGATCGTCAATGCCCAGGGCAAGGTACTGGGCGTGTCGCCGGAAACCCTGGGCTTGAAAAACCGTCAGCTCGATTCGCCGGGTGCCAGACATGCGCTGCAAGAGCGCCGCCCTCTCATCAGCGAACCATATGTCTCCACGGCGGGCAATCTGGTGGTCTTTATCTCGCACCCCATCATCGACAAGGGCGGCCGTTATCTCGGTTATGTGGGCGGCAGTATTTATCTGAAGCAAAAGAGCATCCTGTTCAGCATGCTCGGCCATCACTATTACCGCGACGGCTCCTATTTATATGTGGTCGACCAGAGCCGGCGCCTGCTGTATCACCCGGACCCTGAACGGCTGGGCGACCAGGTCGGCGCCAATACCATGATAGACGCGATCATTGCGCGGGGCGAGGCGGGCAGTGCGCGCATGGTCAACAGTGTTGGTGTCGACATGCTGGCCGGCTACGCCGTGATGCCGTCGACGGGATGGGGCATCGTGGCCCAGCGGCCCACGGCGATGACCCTGGCGCCGCTGAACCAGTTGATGGTCGATACCGTGTGGCATTCTTTGCCGATCGCCTTGCTGAGCCTGCCATTCATCTGGTGGCTGGCCAGGCTGATTTCACGGCCTTTGGGGCAATTGGCGGAAAGCGCCAGCCGCATGGACCGGCATGGCACGGCCGAGCATATCGGCGCCATCCGCGCCTGGTATCTGGAAGCGTCGCAGATCAAGAAAGCCTTGCTGCTGGGCTTGTCGCTATTGCAGCGCAAGATAGGCAAGCTGAAGTTCGACGTGCAGACGGACCCGCTGACAGGCTTGTCCAACCGGCGCGGCATGGCGGCGGCGCTGGAAGCGTGGCAGGCGCAGGCGCGGCCATTCTCGGTGGTGGCTATCGATATCGACCATTTCAAGCAAGTCAACGACCAGCGCGGCCATGCCGTTGGCGATGAAGTCATCTTGCGCCTGGCCCAGTTGATGCGGGCCTGTTCGCGCGATGCCGACGTGCTGTGCCGCAATGGCGGCGATGAATTCCTGATGCTGTTGCCCGACGCAAGCCTGGATGCTGCCGTGCGCGTGGCCGAGCGCCTGCGTGCGCGGGTGGCCGAAGCTGATATTCCGGGCGCCGGCGCCGTCACTGTATCACTCGGTGTAGTCGCCTCGGCGCAAGAGGCCGTGGACGCCGCCGCCATCCTGCACGCCGCCGATGAAGCGCTGTATGAAGCCAAGAAGAAGGGCCGCAACTGCGTGGGCGTGGCGAATGCACACGAACATTTGCTGATCGATAATGCTTGACCTTCCTTGCATGGGAAGGTTTATAGTGATGTCGTTGATGAAGTTTTTTTAGAGAACATCTGACCCCATGCACCGCGTTTTTTTCCGTTTCCTGCTCTGGCTGCTGATCGCCGCGCTACCCCTGCAAGGGTTTGCGTCGTCCATGCACGCCTGTTGCGTGGAGGACGCGGTGGTGGCCCCGGTCGCCACGGCGCAGGTTTCTCATTGCCACGATATGGCCGAACCGGCTGCTGCCAAAGCGGATATGGGCATGCACCACGGTCACGATTGCAGCAACCACGGCGCTTGCACGGCCGGCGCCACGGCGCCGCCCGCCATGCTGGCGCTGCAGCCCTTGAGCCTGTCCGGCGCCCCGGTACCGCTGGCAGGCAGCCTGCTGTTCAGCGGGCATATCCCTTCCGGACTGGAACGTCCCCCGAGACTGGTCCGCTCCGCCTGACCGCTCGTGAACCTGGCGGCGCTGCCTGGCTGCGCCTTCAGCTTTACTATCGCTCGCTATACCGCGCCCCGTGCGCGACCCTCTATCATCAGGAAATATATGAAGCAATTGATCTGCCTGGCGCTCGTCGCCTGGCCGCTGCTGGCTGCCGCATCGCCTAGTGCCTCTTCCAACACGCCCCAGCCGCAGGATGGACAAGCATCCGTTCCTGCCACCAAATTCCGTTCCGCTGTCGATGGCTACCTTGCCTTTGACGAATCCGACAAAACGCCCGATGCAGTGTGGGTGGCCGCAAACAAGACCGTCGGCGATGCCGGCGGTCATATGGGCCATATGGCTGGCATGGGCAAGATGGATCACATGAAAATGGACCATATGAAAATGGACAAGATGGCGCCCATGAAGATGGATGGCATGGCGCCAGCCAAGCCAGCTGAACACCAGCACGAGGGGCATTGACATGGCTTATCCAAAAATGAGCGCCCTGGCACTGGCCTTGTTGTTGAGCGGGTGTGCCAGTTTCAGCCAGGATGGCGGCTTGCAGGATGTGTCGGCGCTGGCCTCGGCCCGCGTGGGCCAGCCGGCCACGCTAGCCAGGGAGGCTGACTATGCGCAATTGACGCAACTGTTGTCCCAGCCCCTGAGCGCTGACAGCGCCGTGCAGATTGCCTTGCTGAACAATCGCAGCTTGAAAATCGCCTTGGCCGAACTGGGCGCCTCCGAGGCCGACCTGGTGCAGGCGGGCCGCTTGCGCAATCCCGGCCTGTCGTTTGGCAGGGTGCATGGAGGTGACGGCAATGAAATCGACCGCAGCGTCAGTTTCGACCTGGCTGGTTTGCTGACCATGCCGATGCGCGTGAAGATAGAAAAAGGCCGCTTCGAGCAAGCCAAGCTGCAAGCGGCCAGCAGCGCCGTGCAACTGGCGGCCGAGACGCGCCGCGCTTACTTCACTGCCGTGGCGGCCGTGCAAACGGAAAAATTCATGCAGCAAGCGCGCGTGTCGGCCGAAGCGGGCGCCGAACTGGCGGGCCGCATGCAGCAGGTGGGCAACTGGAGCCGGCTCGACCAGGCGCGCCAGCAAGTGTTTTATGCAGACGCCGTCAGCGAACTGGCGCGCGCGCAGCATCAGGCGACCGTGGCGCGTGAGCGCCTGACGCGTTTGCTGGGGCTGTGGGGCACGCAGACGAGCTTCAGCCTGCCAGACCGCTTGCCGGACTTGCCGGCCAAGCTGCCCGAGGCGGGCAATATCGAGGCGCAGGCGATGGAACAGCGCCTGGACGTGCAGATGGGCAAGATAGACGTGCACGCCACGGCCGATGCGCTGGGCTTGTCGAAAGTGACCAGCCTGGTCAACGTGCTCGACGCCGGTTACACCAACAAGAGCGTCAATGGCGCGCCACGCGAAAACGGTTATGAAGTTGCGCTGGAACTACCCTTGTTCGACTGGGGCACGGCCCGCAATGCCAAGGCGCAAGCGCTGTATGAGCAGTCCTTGCACCGCACGGCCGACACCGCCATCCGCGCCCGCTCGGAAGTGCGCGAGGCGTATTCAGGCTACCGCACGGCTTACGACCTGGCGCGCCATTACCGCGATGAAGTCGTGCCTTTGCGCAAGACGATTTCGCATGAAGTGCTGCTGCGCTACAACGGTATGCTGGCCAGCGTATTCGAGCTGCTGGCCGATGCGCGCGAACAGGTGATGAGCGTCAACCGCGCCATCGAAGCCCAGCGCGACTTCTGGATCGCCCAAACCGAACTGCAGGCTGCCATCAATGGCGCAGGCAGCGGCTATGCCAACAAGGAATAATGATGATTACACGTAGAAATTTCTTCATGAATGCAGGCGCCGTCGCCCTCAGCGCTGCCGCCGTCAGCAGGGTGGGTGCCGCCTCCCTGCCGGAAGCTGTCAGCATGAGCACGGCCGATACCAAGACCCCGCCACCGCCGCCAAATGGCCGCCCGTTTAATCCCGTGGTCACCCTGAATGGCTGGTCCTTGCCCTGGCGCATGAATAACAACGTCAAGGAATTCCATCTGGTGGCCGAACCCGTCGTGCGCGAACTGGCGCCCGGCATGGTGGCCAATCTGTGGGGCTATAACGGCCAGTCGCCGGGGCCGACCATTGAAGTGGTGGAGGGCGACCGCGTGCGTATTTTCGTCACAAACAAATTGCCGGAACACACCAGCGTGCATTGGCATGGACAGCGCTTGCCCAATGGCATGGATGGCGTCACGGGCGTGACCCAGCCCGGCATCGCGCCCGGCAAGACTTTTGTATATGAATTCATCGCTAAACGCCCCGGCACCTTTATGTACCACCCGCATGCCGATGAAATGACGCAGATGGCGATGGGCATGATGGGTTTCTGGGTCACGCACCCGAAAGATCCGAACTTCATGAAGGTGGACCGCGATTTCGTCTTCCTGCTCAGCAACTACGATATTGATCCGGGCAGCTACACGCCCAAGATCATGACCATGACGGATTTCAATCTGTACACTTTCAATAGCCGCGTCTTCCCCGGCATTGACCCGATGGTAGTGCGCCAGGGCGACAAGGTACGCATCCGCGTGGGCAATCTGACCATGACGAATCACCCTATCCACATGCATGGCCATGAATTCGAGGTGACGGGCACGGATGGCGGCTGGACGCGGCCGGAATCGCGCTGGCCCGAGGTGACGGTGGATGTGGCGGTGGGGCAAATGCGCGCCATGGAATTTACGGCTACCGACCTGGGCGACTGGGCTTTCCATTGCCACAAGTCGCACCACACCATGAACGCCATGGGCCATGACGTGCCGACCATGATCGGCGTCGATCACAAGGGCATCGCCGCCAAGATCAACCAGCTGGTGCCCGGCTATATGGTGATGGGCGAGCGGGGCATGGCCGACATGGGCGAAATGCAAATGCCAGTGCCGGACAATACCTTGCCGATGATGGCGGGCGACGGTCCGTTTGGCGCCATCGGCATGGGTGGCATGTTTACCACGGTGAAGGTGCGCAAGGACCAGAAACCGGGCGACTACCGCGATCCGGGCTGGTATAAGCACCCAGCCGGCACCCTGGCCTATGAATGGACGGGCGCCTTGCCTGAACCGGTACGGGGCCAGGGCGTGGGTAAACACCTCGCACCTGGTCAACATGGCGTCGAGATGACGGTGCGCAAACCCGCTGGGCCGATGGACCATTAAGATAGCGGATCATGCCGCAGTGCAACAAACGGCTTGCCTAACATGGCAAGCCGTTTTGCATGTTGCTTTAAATCAAGGAATTATTGCTTAGTGACAATCCGAGCATTTGTTCTTTCTTTTCCTCTTTATAATCAATGGATTAGCCATATAGCCAGTGTATCGAACGACTAGAAGAGGAGGAATCATGTTGAATCGGATGAAGGTGGGCACGCGTTTGATCGCAGCTTTCTTTGGTGTCGCACTGCTGGGCGCCATCGTGGCGGGCATCGGTATCTTCAATATGGGCAAGATCGATACCATGGCCGGCGAAATGTATCACCACGAGTTGCTGGGGCTGTCGTATATCAAGGAAGCCAATATCGCGCTGACCAAGGTGGGCCGGGCGCGCAGCAATTTCTTGCTGGCCACGACCCCTGAAGAGCGCAGCACGCGCCAGGCCGATATCACCAAATACCTCGACATCAACAAGGCCAATCTGGCCAAGGCGCAACCGTTGTTTGTCACGCCGGCCGCCAGGGAATTGTTTGCCCGTTTTGCCACCGTCGACGCCGAATACCGCAGCACCATGCAAGAGGCATTGGCGCTGGCCACCGCTGAACCGCTGTCGCAGCACAGCGCCGAGCTCGATGCGCTGTTGAACAAGACGCGGGCGCATGCCAATGAACTCGACAGCGTGCTCGATACCTTGTCGCAGCAAAAGGAAGAGCGGGCCAAGCTTGCCGCCGAGCAAGCGAGCAGTGTCTACCAGGCCAGCCGCAGCTTCATGATCGCACTGGTGCTGGGCAGCCTGGTGGCCGGCCTGGCGCTGGGTGCGCTGATCACGCGCAGCCTGACGCGCCAGCTCGGTGGCGAACCGGACTACGCCGTCAAAATTGCGGGCGCGATTGCCGAAGGCGACCTGACCGTCGATATCCGCACCGCCAGCCATGACAGCAGCAGCTTGCTGTATGCCATGAAAGGCATGCGCGACAAGCTGGTTGGCATCGTCAGCCAGGTGCGCGCCGGCACGGAAACCATCAATACAGCCTCCGGTGAAATCGCCCAGGGCAACCTGGATCTGTCGTCCCGCACCG
Organism: Janthinobacterium silvisoli; assembly: GCF_014200725.1. Lineage (GTDB taxonomy): Bacteria > Pseudomonadota > Gammaproteobacteria > Burkholderiales > Burkholderiaceae_D > Janthinobacterium. Next base: position 680,239 of record NZ_JACHCL010000002.1, on the reverse strand, counting down.
AGGAGCAGGCCAGCTCGCTGGAAGAGACCGCCTCGTCGATGGAAGAGCTGACCTCCACCGTGCGCCAGAATGCAGACAATGCGCGCCAGGCCAATGTACTGGCCGGCGCCGCTTCCGAGGTGGCGGGCAAGGGTGGCGCGGTGGTGGGGCAAGTGGTGCAAACCATGGAATCGATCAACGCTTCCTCGCGCAAGATCGTCGACATCATCAGCGTCATCGACGGGATTGCCTTCCAGACCAATATCCTGGCCTTGAACGCGGCGGTGGAAGCAGCCAGGGCAGGCGAGGAGGGGCGCGGTTTTGCCGTGGTCGCGGCCGAAGTGCGCAACCTGGCGCAGCGCTCGGCCAGTGCGGCCAGGGAAATCAAGACCCTGATCGGCGATTCGGTCGAGCAGGTTGAAATCGGCGCCAGGCTGGTGCACGATGCGGGACTGACTATGGATGAAGTCGTCACTAGCGTGCGCCGGGTGGCCGATATCATGCAGGAAATCACGGCCGCCAGTGCCGAGCAAAGCGCGGGCATCGAACAGGTCAACCAGGCAGTGGTGCAGATGGATCAGGTGACGCAGCAAAACGCGGCGCTGGTGGAAGAAGCGGCCGCCGCCGCTGAATCCTTGCAGGATCAGGCCCATGCCTTGAGCGACCTGGTTGGCGTCTTCCGCCTGCACGCCCGGCAGGACGGCCCCGCTGCAGCGTCTGCCAGCAACGTCACGCCGCTGCGCCGTCCGGCGCCGGTCGCCCGGCAAGGAGTGCGCCGCTTGGCCTGATCTGGCAGTTTTTCCTGTGGATGGTGCTTAAGTGTTCATGCGTACCGACTTGTTTTCAAACAAGGACTACAATTGACGCACTGCCATCTACAGGAGTTCTCAATGAAAACCCTGACCCTTGCCGCTGCCTTGCTGGCGATCACCGCCGGCGCCCAGGCGCAAACAGGTGTATCGCTCAGTATCGGCCAGCCCGGCTTTTTCGGCCGTATCGATGTGGGAGACTATCCCGCGCCCGAACTGATCTATCCGCAACCGATGATCGTCCAGCGTCCCAGCCACTATGCGGGCCGTCCTATCTACCTGCGCGTGCCGCCCGGCTACGCGCAAAACTGGCCCCGCTACTGCCGCGTGTACAATGCCTGTAACCAAGAGGTATACTTTGTTCAGGACCGTTGGTATACCGACCAGTTTATACCGCGCTATCGCCAGCAGCATCCGGACCGCTACCATGGCCGTCCGGGCTATCGTCCGCCACCTCCGCCACAGGCCAGGCCCAACCGGCCCGATGACCGCCATGACAACCGTCCGGGCGACCGGCCGGGCAATCGTCCTGGCAATGACCGTGGGCCGGGAGACCGTGGACCGGGCAATGACCGGGGCGGCGACCGCGGCGGCGACCGCAGGAATTAAGCAAAAACCAGGCAGTAACAGAATTCATCATAGCAATCGTACGGAGGATCTTTGCACAGTAAAATACTCATCGTAGGCGGTGGGGCAGGCGGCCTGGAGCTGGCCTGCAAACTTAGCCGCAAACTCGGCCCCGGCCAGGTGACCCTGGTCGACAGCCGTCTTTACCATATCTGGAAACCGTCGCTGCATGAAGTGGCGGCGGGCACCCTGGACATTCACCAGGAAGGCTTGTCCTACCAGATGCTGGCCCACGATAACGGCTTTACCTATGTGTATGGTCCCCTGACTGCGCTCGACGCGGCAGCGAACCGTATCACGGTCGGCGCCATCGCCACCGACAAGGACGAGCAGCTGCTGCCGGAACGCCATATCGGCTACGACCAGCTGGTGCTGGCCGTGGGCAGCACCTCGAATTACTTCGGTGTGCCCGGTGCCAAGGAAAACACGATTTCCCTCAATGCCACGGAAGATGCCGAGCGCTTCCGTTTGACCCTGCTGAAACTGCTGGCCATGGCCGAACAGCGCCAGGGCGACCTCGGTCATCCTGGTGTCGACATCGTCATCATTGGCGGCGGCGCCACGGGCGTGGAGCTGGCGGCCGAATTGCGCGAAGCGAGCGGCGTGTATGCGGCCTATGGCTTCCAGAACCTGAACGCCATCAAGGATGTGCGCATCACCCTGCTGGAAGGGGCGCCGCGCATCCTGGCGCCGCTGCCCGAGCGGGTTTCCAGGGCAGCCCTGAAGCTGCTCAACCAGCATGGCATCACGGTGGCGACCGATACGCGCGTGACGTCGATCGAGGCGGACAAGGTCACGATCGCCAGCGGCACTACCTATGCCGCCGATATCTGCGTGTGGGCGGCCGGCATCCGCGCGCCGGAATTCCTGTCTACCTTAGGTTTGCCGACCAACCGCGCCGGCCAGCTGGAAGTGACGGGCATGCTCAACGTGCAGGGCCATGCGAATATCTTTGCGCTTGGCGATTGCGCCGCGTGCGCCGGCGCCGATGGCAAGCTGGTGCCGCCGCGCGCCCAGGCCGCGCATCAGCAGGCAGATTATCTGCTGAAGACCTTCATGCTGCAGGTGAAAGGCAAGCCGCCACAAACCAAGCCGTATGAATATCTCGATTATGGCTCGCTGGTGTCCTTCGGCCGCACCACTTCGGTGGGAACCTTGATGGGCTCGCTCAAAGGCTTGAGCTGGTTCGTCGAAGGTTTTATCGCGCGCATGATGTATGTGAGCTTGCACCTGATGCACCACAAGGCGGTGCTGGGCAGCGTGCGCACGGGCGTGATGGCGATAGGGCGCTTCCTGATCAAGCGCAGTACCCCGCAGGTCAAATTGCATTAAGCATTTGCCAGAGCCAGGCTGTAGGCATGAGGGGGCGTTATTAACGCCCCTTTTTTTTATCTGGCGCGTTCGTTCGACACGGCGTCGCAATGGGTGCGCGTCATCGGGAAATCGATGGTGGTGAATTTCCCTTTCAAGGTGCCGGTGATGCTGGCATGCAAGATGCGGTCACTGTCGTGGCGGTAAATGATACGGCTGGGGAAATCGTTATCCAGGTTGGCGAAAATGAATTCTCTGGGCTTGTCCTGACGCAACAGGTTGAAGATCACGGGCGCCTTGCCCGATGGCTGCACGATGTAGGCCAGCTGTCCTGGTTCGGTGATGCGGATCTGCACGAATTCGAACTCGGTGGTCTTGCCGCCCTTGACGGTACGGCTCGCGCCCAGGATGGTGCCGCCCGCTGCCGTGCTCCACTGTTCTCCCGTGCCCGGTTCGGCGCCATCGACCAGCCAGCAGCCCGTCAGCCAGGCCAGTTTCTCGACCGTATCGGGCGGCGGCACGATTTTCTCGGCAGCCTGCACACTGCCCACACTCATTAGCGCTCCCAGCAAAATAGAGGTGTATCTGTGCATGTGGTCCTCTTTGTCTGATTTATTCTTTCGGCAAAATGCGCGGCAAGACTGCCTGCAAAATGGTTCCGCCTTGCGGATTGGCTGACAAGGTCAGGCTACCGCCCAGGTAATGCACGCGCTCGCGCACGGCACGCAAGCCGTGTTTGCTCATTTCGACGGGTTTGTTGGCCGGCAGGCCCATGCCGTTATCCTTGATGGTCAGCATCAGGCCATCGTCGCCATCGTCGACGATGATGTCGACTTCGCTTGCCTGCGCATGCGCGGCGATATTGCCCAGTGCTTCTTCCAGCGTGCGCAGCAGGGCCACGCCCACGTTGCGGGGGCAAATCAATTCATCTTCGGGCAGGCTGCAGCGCACGGTGATTTTGTGCTGCTCGGCAAATTGCGCGGCCAGCTCGCTGAGCGCCACATTCACGCCCAAAAATTCCAGCTTGTCGTTCCACAGCTTCATCTGCATCTGGCGATTGGTTTCAATCACATTCAACAGCAATTGTTTCATGGTCGCTGCGCGGTCCAGCAACGGTGCTTCCTGCGGCATCTTTTGCGTCAGCAGCGACAGATGCATGGTCAGCGCCGTCAGCGACGATCCCAGGCTGTCGTGCAACTGGCGCGACAGGGCGCGCCGTTCATTGTCCCAGCTGGTGTTGATGTGTCCCAGCAATTCGCTGAGATCGGCGGCGCGTTCCGCATCGGCCCTGTGCGCTTCCTGGTTCGGATCTGTGTGTGCGGACATGGCGCCCCGTAAATAATAAAAGAATACGACAGGATGGAAGGTGAGGATCATACATGAGGATTTCGCCCTGAGGCGCATGTATGGAAAAAATATGTCTTTTGAGCAATTATAATGTGTTTGGATCATTTAATCCCTGTCGGATGGGGATCGCAAGCCTCGGTTTCTACGTACGGCTGCGCACATACCTATGCGCCAGTCGCTGCCATAGTAGGGCTGTCCTGCCGTGGCAACCATGCGCTCACGGCCCCACCACCGACCTGAAAGGAATCACCATGAATATCGATACCATCGTTGACCAGGAATATGCCGATAAAAGTTTTCGCGACATCGTCAACGCGCCCATCAGCGCCTTGCGCGGCGTCAGCGCGAAAGACGCGAAAGCCTTGCAACAGGCATTTGGCGTCAGCACCGTGCGCGAATTGTCCAACCTGAACTTTGTCAAATGGGCCAGTGCGCTGGCCATCCTGGCGGACGAGGAGGGCATGAGCGGCGAGGAAAAAGCCAAGGATGCCTTGCTCGATGACGCCGTTGAAATGACCTTTCCCGCCAGCGATCCAATTTCTGTCGATGCCGGTATTACGCGCATCGAAGTGGCGCCTGAGAAAGTCCATGCACATGACGATCATCAACATGCAGGCAGGCATGAAGTGACGGCCGCTAAAAAAAGCAGCTAAACGCTTTATTCCAATCGATAAAAAACCGGGAAGCCGCTGCGCGGTATCCCGGTTTTTATCGGCTGGCTGATCGCTGGATCAGACGATGGAGGCCAAGCCACTCTTCTGCTTGTTCGCTTGCGAGGCGATCATTTCATGGGGCGTGCAGCAATAGCGGTTCTTGCCGGCGCGCTTGGCCTCATACAGGGCGGTGTCTGCCGAACTGAGCAAAGCTTCGACGGAGCCCGCGTCGTCAGGATAGATGCTGATGCCGATGCTGGTCGACAGGCGCAGGGTCAGGTCATTGATGAAATACGGTTCGGAAATGACTTCGATCAGCTTGGCGGCTGGTTCGCGCGCATCGCCCTTGCCGGCCAGGTTGCCCAGCACAATGACGAACTCGTCGCCGCCGATACGGGCCACCGTATCTTCCTTGCGTGAGGCGCCTACCAGGCGTGCGCCGACCATTTTCAATATTTCATCGCCATAGCCGTGGCCATAGCGGTCATTGATCGCCTTGAAGCCATCGAGGTCCAGATACAGGACGGCAGACTTGCCACGGTTGCGGGCCGATTGCTGCAGCGTATGTTCGATACGGTCTTCCAGCAGGCGGCGGTTGGGCAGGCCCGTCAGTGGATCGTGCAGGGCAAGTTCCTGCTGCTGCTTGCTGTACTGGGCCAATTCCTTGTACAGCAAGCGTACTTCCAGCATATTGTGGATGCGCTTGTGTACTTCCATCAAGTCGAACGGTTTGCTGATGAAGTCGCGCGCGCCCGCTTCCAGCGCCGCAATCTTGAAACTTGGTTGCGCCGTCAATGCCAGCACGGGCAGATAGCCGCCGTGTTCGATCTCTTTCAAGCCTTTCATGACTTCAAAGCCATTCAGTTCGGGCATCTGCAGGTCCAGCAGGATCAAGTCGTAGCAATGTTCCTGGTGCAAGGGACATACCTGGGCCGGCCGCATGGTGGCCGTCACATTGCTATAGCCGGCATCGCGCAGGATTTCCAGCATCAGGTCGACATTGTCGGGGGAGTCGTCGACGACCAAAATTTTGGCTTTCAAAATCTCATCTTGGCTGGGCATGTGTGGTCTCAGGTCAATGCATCAAATTAGTGCTGGCGACGCGGCGTCATTTCGGCTGGCAGCATATCAGATTGATAGTATCTTTTCGCAACAAGACAGGGCGCACGGCAGCGGATGAGCCTGTACTGCTGCGCTGCGGCTGCCGCACCACTGCAGCCAATTACCGTGATATGTCGCGTCATTTCCGTATAGCTACAACGGTGTTTTTTTTAGTGTAGCAAACTTCGCGGAAGTTGCTTGTAGGACAGTGCCGCGTCTGAAAGTAGGAGCTGCAACCCATCTTCGTGGCCATTTTGACTCGTTATATTTATTTCTTTGCATCAATCTTACTTGCCTAATTTCACTGTTTTCGCCAGTTGCGCTACCGTCGCCAGCAAGGCGGAAGGGTCGAGTGGCTTCGAGGCATAGGCCTGGAAGCTGCCTTCGAGCGCGCGCTGGCGGTCTTGTGGGCGGGCAAAAGCAGTCAACGCCAGTGCGGGCAGCGCGCCGCCCTGGGCTGGCCCCAGTGCGCGTATCAACGCCAGCAATTCCAGGCCGTCGATGTCGGGCATGCCGATGTCGCTCACCAGCACATCGGGCCGTTCGCTGCTCATCAGTTGCAGTGCCTGCGCCGCGTTGGCTGCACTGCAGACTTCGGCATGGCTGCCGCGCAGTATACGTTCGGTCAGCTCGCGCGCATCGGCTTCATCGTCAACCAGCAGTACTTTGATGCCGGACAGGTCGCACGGGCTCGTTTCGGCTGCGGGCCCATCCTTGTGCGCCAGTTCGGCGCCGGCCTGCCTGCTCAGTGGCAGGCGCACGGTAAAGGTGGCGCCCTGCATGTGCCCGGCGCTGCTGGCCGTGACGGTGCCGCCGTGCTGTTCGACCAGGTGCTTGACGATCGCCAGTCCCAGCCCCAGTCCGCCATGCTTGCGCGTGGTTGACGCATCGGCCTGGCGGAAGCGGTCGAATACATAGGGCAGGAAATCGGCCTCGATACCCATGCCATTGTCGGCCACGGTGATCGATAAATAGCTGCTGTCGCGCCGCACGGCGATCGTCACCTGGCCACCCTGGGGCGTGAATTTCAGCGCATTCGACAGCAGATTCCAGATCACTTGCTGCATCCGCCCAGGGTCGCCGATGATGGTGCCGGCATCGGGTGCGATGACAGTATTGAGCGTGATGTGCTTGGCGTCGGCGGCCGGGCGCAGGGTTTCGATGGCTGAGGCGATCGCGGTGGCCGGCACGATGGTTTGCATGTCGAGCATCACCTTGTCGGAGGTGATGCGGCTCATGTCGAGCAAGTCTTCGATCAGCTGCGCCTGCGCCCGCGCATTGCGTTCGATGCTGTGCAGGCCGCGGTGCAGGTCGGCCTGGTCGCGCGTGCCGCGCCGCAGCACCTGTGCCCAGCCCAGGATGGCGGACAGTGGCGTGCGCAGCTCGTGTGACAGGGTGGTCAGGAATTCGTCTTTCAACTGGTTGGTGCGTTCTGCTTCGGCGCGCGCCTCGCGTTCGCTGTCGAGCAATACCTTGCGTTCTTCGGCGGCGCAGTGCGCGGCTGCATACAGGCGCGTGTTGTCGAGCGCAACGGCGGCCTGGGCCGCGATGGCGGCGACGATGCGTTCGCTGCGGGCGCTGAACATGCCCGCTTGCGGATGGCCAAGCAGCAAGCGCCCCAGCAACTGGCCCGAGCGCGAACGCACTGGCAGGCTCAGGCAGCTGCGCAAGGCGGGGGCGCCATCGGCGCGCTGTTCGGGGGCGGCCAGCAAGTCGTTGTGGCGCATGCCCGGGCCCTGGCGCAGGTCGGTGGCGATGGTGTTGGCCTGTTCGGCGCTGATACCGCTCACGGCGCGCGCGGCAGGCAGCGGTTCGGAGCCGTCATCGCCGTCGTGCAGATGCTGTTTCACGCGGCTGGTGCCGTAATAGAAGGCGCCAAAGCGCGCGCCACTGATACGCGTAGCCGCATCGACCGTTTCTTGCAGCAGGGCGGGCAGGTCCAGCGTGCCGGCCAGCGTGGCGCCCGTGTTGTTGAGCAGTTCGAGTACCCGCGTTTCATCGCGCAGTGCTTCCTGCACCCGCTTGACCTGGTCTACATCGGTGCTGGTGCCAAACCAGCGCAACAGCTGGCCACCCCGGTCGCGCACGGGATTGGCGCGCGTCAGGAACCAGCGGTACTGGCCATCGCTGCCGCGGATGGGGAATTCCATCTCGAATGGCGTGCCGCTGTTCAAGGCGTCTTTCCATGCCTGCAGCATGTCGGGCAGGCGCTGCGGTTCGTAAGCCGTGCTCCAGCCTTCGCCAGCCATCTGCTCGGGTGTGGTGCCGGTGTAATCGTGCCAGCGCTGGTTATACCAGGCCATGGTGCCATCGAAGCTGGCGATCCAGGCCAGTTGTGGGATGGAGTTGGCCAGCGCGCGCAAATCTTCCTCGCTCTGGCGCAAGCTGTCTTCCGTCGCCTTGCGCTGGCTGATGTCCTGGATATACGTACTCAGGCCATCGCTGGAAGGAAACAGGCGTACCTCCAGCCAGCGGCCCAGGGGCTGGTACAGCAATTCGAAGCTGCAGCTTTGCTGCTGCGCCATGGCGCGCCGGTACTGCACTTCCATTTCAGTGCCCGGCATGTCGGAGCAGGCCAGCCACAGGCACTGGCCTGCCAGCACGCTGCCGGCAGGGCGCTGCGGCGCCAGTATGTCGGCGCCGTGCGTATTGATGTAGCGTATGGTCCAGTCGCGGTCCAGCAGGCAGACGCCATCGGCGATGCCTTCGAGCAGATGCCCCAGGCGCTCATCCGGCAGGCTCAGCGCTGGCGAGGCGGGCGGCAGACTTGCTTCGCGCTCATGTTTGGCCATCTGGCCTCCTGTGACCGCTGATGTCTATGGTATGTCTGGTCATGATGGAAATCCGCCATGTTTTTTGCCAGGCCATGCCTGGCCTTGACGATGCAAACATTGTAGCCCCAAGCGCCTGGCGGCCACCACACGCTTGCCGCCATGTTTGTGGGGATAATTGCCGCCAAGCAGGCAAGCTGTTTTTGCGCTTGTTTTCACTCTATGAGAGATAGCACTGGACACGGTGGGAAGCAGTGCCTATAATCCCGCTTCTTTCGAGACAGCAACTACTCGATGCACTGGAAGTACTCTGCGCAAGCAGAGTATCGTGTGCAAAATGACGTAGGCTTTTTCGTGTTGAAAAGTAGCGGGGTACTATAGGGCGATGCCCTGTGAAAACCAGCTAAGCGATTGAAAAATCGAACTTTTCAAAGCGAAATGAATACGTTATAATGTTTGCCTGCGCGGCTGTAGCTCAGCTGGATAGAGTACTTGGCTACGAACCAAGGGGTCGTGGGTTCAATTCCTGCCAGCCGCACCAGAATTCTAAAAATCAGATATGTTCTGGTTTTGTTGTAAAAAGTTTTAATGCGTAGTTTTAGTAGTTGGCTATACGTAGTAGTGTGTAGCGATGTAAAAGTTTTGCGGCTGTAGCTCAGCTGGATAGAGTACTTGGCTACGAACCAAGGGGTCGTGGGTTCAATTCCTGCCAGCCGCACCAGTATTATCATCAAGACCGGATTCGCCCGGGATTGATGCAAGTTTCAAACTTCATGCAGGTCGGTGAAGCGTTGTAAGTGTTTTGCGGCTGTAGCTCAGCTGGATAGAGTACTTGGCTACGAACCAAGGGGTCGTGGGTTCAATTCCTGCCAGCCGCACCAGTATTATCGTCAACACCGGATTCGTCCAGGATTGATGCAAGTTTCAAGCTTCATGCAGGCTGGTGAAGTGTCGTAAGGGTTTTGCGGCTGTAGCTCAGCTGGATAGAGTACTTGGCTACGAACCAAGGGGTCGTGGGTTCAATTCCTGCCAGCCGCACCAGAATATTGGGGATCAGATTGAAAAATCTGGTCCCCTTTTTCGTTTTTCTCTTCGTTTTTTTCTTCATTTCCTAGTCGTGCCGATATTGCCGGCGAAATGTCCGTGGTGTCACCCGTTTGGTCGCCAGGAACTGGCGGTTGAAATGCGCCAGGTTGCGATAACCGGCTTCCTGCGCGATCACGGCTATGCTCAATTCACTCTCGATCAATTGCTGGCAGGCGCGGCCTATGCGCAGCCGGGCCAGATAGGCGCCCGGCGTACAAGATGCATGGCGCTTGAAAAAGCGGTGAAAGGCGCCCAGCGACAGGGCAGCCTGCTGCGCCAGGATTTCCAGCGCAATCTCGTCGCGGAAATGCGTATGCATATGATCCAGCACTTTTTCCATGCGTTTTTGCTGGCTATCAATATTGATCGCTGTTTGCGCCATCGACGCCAGTGCCTGCGCTTTGCCATCCTCAGCCAGCATCAGCAGTACATCGAGCAGCAAGGGCAAACGCTGCGGCGCAGGCAAGACTTGCAGCTGCAATAGCCGTTCAGCGCAGCGGGCGCTGGTTGCGGGCGAAAAATGCAAGGCAGGGCCGGCGCGCGCAGCCAGTTGCCGCAAGCTTCGCAACTCGGGAAACGCCGCCAGTTGCGTAATCCACTCGGGCGCAAACCACACCACCACCGCCAGCATCGGTTGCGCGCTATCGAGGCGCTCATGCGCCGACCAGGTATGCGGCAAGTTCGGCCCCACCAGCACCAGGTCGCCAGGTTCGAAATCGCCGAGATGGTCGCCGATATAGCGCTGGCCGCGCGCATTGACCGTCAGGGTCAGCTCGAACTGCGGGTGGTAATGCCAGATAAAGGGAATCGTCTCCAGTTCGCGCCACAGCAAGCCCCAGGAATGGCCGGACGGTATCGTGACTTGCTCGAATAACGGTGTCATCGTGACGTTTTATAGAGATTGATAGTCAGGATCGTATCAGTATTGGCGACTTTGCGCGTCTTTTGATGGTTGCCGGCATCGCACAATCTGTCTCACACACAACAGAGGAGACAGCGATGCAAGATCAATATAAGTATGGCGACCAGCGCCCCGGTAATCCGTCCGTGGCCTACACGGAGCAAACCCAGCTGCGCGAGCTGCAAAAGCAGTTGCCGCTGCGCGTGTTGTCCGACAGCGATTTTCGGCACTGGCAAACCTATGGCTATGTCATCGTCAAGGATGCCGTCACGCCTGAACAGGTGCTGCGCACCACGGATTTTCTGTGGCAATTCCAGGGACTGGACCAGCACGATCCTGCCAGCTGGAACCGCGCTCAATTGCGCGATCACGCCATGAAGGAGCTCAACGGTTCCGGCATGGTGGAGGCTTACCACAACCAGACGCTGTGGGATAACCGCCAGACGCCGCGTGTCTACGACGCCTTTGTCGATATCTGGGACCGTGTAGATTTATGGGTGACGATAGACCGCGCTAACCTGAATACGCCGAACCAGGGCAAACGCAAGTTTGGCGGTTTTATCCACTGGGATGCGGACACGACACTCGATCCGCTGCCCGTCAATGTGCAAGGCGTGCTGGCCTTGTCCGATACGACACCCGAGAGCGGCGGCTTTCAATGCTATCCGCAACTGTTTCAGCACTTTGCCGCCTGGCGCGCGCAGGCTGCCAAGGAGCGCAACCCGTGGCAGCCTGATTTGGCAACGGTGCCGTATCCAATGGAATTCATTGCCATGAAAAAAGGTGAGCTATTGATCTTCAACAGCTTGCTGGCGCACGGCATCCGTCCGAATACCTCGACCGACCAGGTGCGGCTGGCGCAATATATTTCCTTCACGCCGGCCCAGCAAGATAACCCGAGTTTGCGCGAGTGGCGCGTGCAAAGCTGGCGCGAGCGCAGCGCGCCGCAAGGGTATGCGTTCCCGGGCGACCCTCTGGAACAGGAAAAGCGGCTGTATCCGCAGGCGCAGCTGAGCGAGCTGGGTGAGAAGATATTGGGAATGCGCGACTGGTAACAAGCCTCATCGTTCAGTGATTGTAAGTGTTTGTAATGACCGTCAACGCCCGTGCCCGCCACCGCGTTTTTTGCTCAGTGACACGCAAAACACCGCGTCACACACAGACAGATAAACCAACTACTTGAACTTGAGGATTGCACCATGAAAAACGTTTTTGCCAAACTGAGCGCTACCCTGATCGCCGGCCTGTTCGCTTCCGCTGCATTCGCTCAAGCACCAGCCCCAGCTGCTTCTGCCACTACCCCAGCAGCTTCCGCCCCCGTGGCCATGAAAGCCCAGGTCAAGCCAGGCAAGGAAGCCGTGAAAACTGAAGCCAAGGAAGCGACCCCGGCCGCCAGCGCCGAAGCCAAGGTTGCCAAGAAAAAAGCGCATAAAAGCGTGAAGAAAACCGAAGCGAAAGCCGCCGACACCAAGGTTGCCAGCGCACCGGTAACGCCAGCACCAGCAGCCAAGTAAGCGCGCGCTGTGCCTACAAAAAGACAGGTTCGCCTGTCTTTTTTTATGCCTGTCACAGTCACGCTTGAGTAAATCAGGTGACGGATAGACAATTGCCAGCAAATGCAGGATCATGGCCTGACTTGTTATCGACCGAGGAAACGCATGAGCATGGGCACGAATATGATCACCTGCATCGAAGATTTGCGTGTATTGGCCCAAAAACGGGTGCCGCGCATGTTTTACGATTATGCCGATTCCGGTTCCTGGACAGAATCGACCTACCGCGCCAACAATAGCGATTTCGCGAAAATCAAATTCCGCCAGCGGGTAGCCGTGAACCTGGAAAACCGCAGCCTGGCAACGACCATGGTGGGCCAGCAGGTGGCCATGCCGGTGGCCTTGTCGCCCACGGGCTTGACCGGCATGCAGCATGCCGATGGTGAAATCCTGGCGGCCAGGGCGGCCGAACGCTTCGGCGTACCGTTCACCTTGTCGACCATGAGCATCTGCTCGATCGAAGACGTGGCGGCGAACACCACAAAACCATTCTGGTTCCAGCTGTATGTAATGAAGGACCGCGAATTCATCAATCGCCTGATCGACCGCGCCAAGGCGGCCAACTGCAGCGCGCTGGTGCTGACCTTGGACTTGCAGGTGCTGGGCCAGCGCCACAAGGATATACGCAACGGCTTGTCGGCGCCGCCAAAACTGACGATCCCGAATATCCTTAATATGGCCACCAAGCCGCGCTGGGTAATGGGCATGCTGGCGACTAAACGGCGCGGTTTCGGCAATATCGTCGGCCACGCCACTTCGGTGTCCGATATGTCTTCGCTGTCGGCCTGGACCCAGCAGCAGTTCGACTTGAGCCTGTCCTGGGCCGACGTGGAATGGATCAAGCAGCGCTGGGGCGGTAAACTGATCATCAAGGGCATCATGGACCCCGAAGACGCGCGCCTGGCCGTGGCCAGCGGCGCCGATGCGCTGATCGTTTCCAATCATGGCGGGCGCCAGCTCGACGGCGCGCAATCGTCGATCGAAGCCTTGCCCGCCATCGTCGACGCCGTCGGCTCGCAAATCGAAGTGCATATGGATGGCGGCATCCGCTCGGGCCAGGACGTGCTCAAGGCCGTGGCCCTGGGCGCCAAGGGCGTGTATATCGGCCGCCCTTTCCTGTACGGCCTGGGCGCCATGGGCGAGCAGGGCGTCACAAAATGCCTGGACATTATCCGTAACGAGCTGGACCTGACGATGGCTTTTTGCGGCTTGCGCGATTTGCAGCAGGTGGATAAAAAGATCCTGCTGCCGGGCACGTTTTAACTGTCCAGCCGCACGATCACAAACCCTTCCTCGACGGACGGCGGCACGAAGTGGCGCGTGATGGCGTCGAATTGTTCTTCGCTGGTCTGGAAGGGATGCTTGCCATCTTCATTGCGCTGGCGCAAGCGCGCCTTGCAGACTGCATCGGGCACATCGAGAAAATGCAGTACATGCGGCATGCCGCTCTGTTCAGCCAGCTCGCGCATCCAGACGCGGCTGGCCAGTGTATTGGCCGGGAAATCGAGCACCACGGAAATGCCGGCTTGCAGCATCTGCAGGCACAGCGGCTGCATGGCAGCCCGCAAGCGGGCTGCGTGGGCCACGTAATCGGCCAGGCTGCTGATCTGGCCCGGATAAAGCTGGGCCAGCAAGGTATCTTCGCTGATGCGCACCGTCTGTGGCGCCGCAGCCAGGCGGCTGGTCAAGGTGGATTTGCCCGAGGCGATCTTGCCGCACACCAGGTGCAGTGTTGGTGTGGAAAATGGCTGGTTGGAAGTGGAGTGCATGGTCGCTCGCTGGTTTCTGTTGTTGGAGATAAAACCTGCGCGACGCCTGATGCAACAAAGCCGCCCCGCAGGCGGCTTTTGCAATGTCATTCCTCTGCTAAGCCACCCGGTGTTTAATGGTGGCAATAATCGATGCAAGGAGGGGCAAGGAGGATGGCATGGGCTAACGATGCCATGCTCATCTCTGCTTGTCAATGCCGGGCTGCTGTTTCCAGATCGATCTGTGTCCACGGCTCCCGGAACGACGCGGCATCGAGGGGCCGGCCGTGCGGGTCGCCCGTCTGGAACAGGCCACTGAGTAGCATATCCTGGATGGCGCAGGAAAACCCACCATAGGCGGCGCGGCCCCACGGCCGGCGCGTATGGGCAAACCACGGTGCTTGCTGCTGCACGCCCAGTTGCGTCAACGTTTGCCGTAGCGCATCAGCGGCTGCTAAGCCCAGATCGGTGGCGATGGCACACAGCAGGCGCTGCCCGAATTGCATTGCCTTGCCGACCAATCCCAGCAAGGCTTCATTGGCCAGGGCGATAAACAGGTCGGGCGCCAGATCGTCTTTTTCGCAGCTTGTCCAGGTCGGCGCCCACACTTCCAGGCTCATGAAGCGCGCCTGCGTGGTGGCCGGCGTGTGCGTCCACTTCGCGTGCGATGCTGCATTCCAGCCCAGGCGGCCGAATGGAATCAGCTTGCCTTGCGGATTGTATTGATGGCTGCGCAGACCAGCCTTGCCACGCGCCTGGACCATCAATTGATCGAGGCTGGCGGCGAACGGGTTCCATTGTTCCGCTTGCCAAAGGCCTGGTGCATCGGGGCCGGCCAGCAGCAGATAGACCTCATACTCCCGCTTGAAAAACGACATGCTTGTATCCTGAAAGACATGGGTGGAAAAACTTGCCGCATCATTATAATAAAATGAAATAATAAGAGTCGCCGATTTGATACCAAAGGAATTGCATGGCTTATTCGAAGACGATTACCACCGCCCGCTTGACCCTGCGCAAGACGCAGCCATCCGATGCAGCAGCCTTGTTTGCCATCCATGCTGACCCTGAAGTCATGCGCTATTTCAGCGAACCGCCCTGGACGGACCGCGAACGCGCCGCTACCAAGATCGCGGAAGACGCCGCCGCGTTTGAAAAGGAAGAATTTTTTCGCTTCGCCATCGAGCTGACGTCCACCGGCGAATACCTGGGCAATTGCACCTTGTTTTCCGTGCACCGGCAAAACCGCCGCGCCGAGATCGGCTATGTGCTGGGCCGCCAGCATTGGGGCAAAGGCTATATGCAAGAGGCGCTGGATGCATTGCTGGAATTTGCTTTCATCGAACGCGATTTGAACCGCCTGGAAGCCGATATCGACCCGCTCAACAAAGGCTCGGCCAGCGCCCTGGAGCGCCAGGGTTTCAAGCAGGAAGGTTTCTTGCCTGAGCGCTGGATTGTCGGTGGCCTGGTCAGCGACTCGGCCCTGTATGGCTTGCTGCGGCGCGATTGGCAGGCGCGGCGGCTTCAGCAAGCTTAAGCTGATTTGTTTGCGGTGCGCGCTTGCGCACCGTTCAAATCAGGCGTAGTTTTCATTTCAAGGCACGACCAACAAATCCTTCATCAGCGCGACCTGTCTGCGCTAGCCGACCTTCCCATAGTCCCCTATTGTGCCGCACTTGGTGGTATTGCCGGGATACCTGAACTGAGCAAGGTTTATACCACAGTGATTGCAATAGATAAGCTCCCCGCCAGGCAAGCTGGCATGGTTGGCCGCGCGGGGCATTTGCTAATGAACAGATGAACTGGAGAACACATCATGGCTGAACACAACACCTTTGCGGACTATGCGGCGAAAAATGAGAAATGGCGTAGCGCCTTGAATATTCCTGCCTATGTTCAATATTCGGATCAGGTTGATATTGCCTGGCAGGTGCTGGAAGACCTGGGTATGGAAGATCCCGAGAAATATGATCAATTCCGGGCCGAGGCACTTGCGGCAGGCGCGACGGAAGAGGAAGAAGAGCACGAAAGCAGCGCGCCATTGTCGCAGGCCGAGCGCATACGCCAGGAACTGGCCGGTATCGCTCCCGGCACTTATCTGATGCTGCACGGCCATTATGGCAACGCCATCAACGCAACCATCGAACAGGGCAAGCTGGTCAGCATCGATAACAATGCCGGTACGGTAAAGCTGCATAGCACCGTCTATAACAAGGACTTGACGGTGCGCATGGACCAGATCACCTATATCGATGCCAGCCGTTCAGGGTCGGGTGCGCTCGGCTCGGTGCAACAGGCCGATTTGCGCCGGGTCGGCAACGATTGGTACCGGGGCAACCAGAAATTATAGGCGGCGCTCAGCCCACGACATTCGTCGGGGTGCCTTTTGCAAACGCTTCCACGTTGGCGATCAGCTGGTCGGCCAGTTTTTGCATGGCTTCGCCGCTGGCCCAGGCCGTGTGCGGTGTGAGGATAAAGTTGGGCAGGCGCAGGTTCAGCAGCACGTTATCGGGCGGCGGCGGCTCCTTGCTCAAGACGTCGAAGCCGGCGCCGGCGATCACGCCGGTTTGCAAGGCATGGGCCAGCGCTGCCTCATCGACCAGGCCGCCGCGCGCCGTGTTGATCAGCAGGGCGGTCGGCTTCATGCTGGCCAGCTCCAGCGCACCGATGATGTTGCGCGTCTTGTCGGTCAGTGGCAGGTGCAGGCTGAGAATATCGGAAGTGGCCAGCAATTCTTCTTTCGACACTTCCAGCACATCGGCTTCGTTGATGGGCGAACGGTTATGCACGGCGACTTCCATGCCGAAGGCGCGCGCCAGGTGGGCCACGGATTTGCCCAGCGCGCCGTAACCGAGCAAGCCCAGGCGGCTGCCGGCCAGGTCGCGGATCGGGTGGCCGAACAGGCAGAAGCGTTCGGACGCCTGCCACAGGCCCGCTTCCACGTCCGCCCGGTAGGCGATTAACTGGCGGCGCAAGGCCAGCATCAGCGCCATCGTGTGTTCTGGTACGGTGGCGCGCGCGTAGTCGCGGATGTTGGCGACGATAATGCCGCGTTCGCGGCAGGCGGCCAGGTCGATGATGTCCGTGCCGGTGGCGGCCACGGCGATCATTTTCAGTTTCGGTAACTGCGCCAGTTCGGCTGCGCGCAGCGGCACTTTATTGCTGATGGCGATGGTGGCGTCTTGCAAACGTTCCACCGTCTGTTCGCTGCCCTTGGTGTGCGGATATTCGGCCCATTCGTGGGCAAATGCTGGTGCGCGGACGGTGGCGATCAGGCTGTCGCGGTCGAGGAAGACGATCTTGTGCGGTGTTGCGGGAACTGCGGTCATGGCTGTGTCTCCGGGAGTTCAGGCCGTGCATGCTTGTTCTTGAGCTGCGTGGCCGGGTGGGTGGAAAACATGTCGGCGACCCATTCGACGAACACGCGCACCTTGGCGGACAGGTGGCGGTTCGGTGGATAGATCACGTGGATGGGTAGCGGGTCCGAATGCCAGTCTTCCAGCAATTCGATCATCCTGCCTTGCTGCTTCAGGGGTTCCAGCATGAAGTGGGTCATCTGGATCACGCCAAGCCCTGCCAGTCCCGCCGCCGTGTAGGCGTTCGAATCGTTCAGCGCGATATGGCTGTTCATGGCAATCTGGATACGTTCGCCGTCGCGCGTAAAATCCCATTCGAAGGTCTTGCCCGTCTTGGCCGAGAAAAAATTCACGCCGCGGTGGGCCGTCAGATCATTCGGGTGCGTGGGCGTACCATGCTGGGCCAGATAGGCTGGCGAGGCGCAAGTCATGAAATGCAGCTGGCCGACGCGCCGGGCGATCAGGTTCAAGTCGCCCAGTTCGCCGCCGCGCACGGCGCAATCGACGCCTTCTTCGATCAAGTCCACCGGGCGGTCGCTGCAACCGAGTTCCAGCACGATGTCGGGGTAGCGCGCAAAAAAGTCGGGCAGGGCAGGGATCAGCAATTCGCTGGCCAGAGCCGTGGGCGCATCTACGCGCAAGCGTCCGCTGGGGCTCAGCCGCGTGCGCGACAGCGATTCTTCCGCTTCGCGCACATCTGACAGGATGCGCACGCAGCGCTCGTAATAGGCGGCGCCGTCCGAGGTAATGCTGACGTGGCGCGTGGTGCGGTTCAGCAGTTTCACGGACAAGCTCGCTTCGAGCGACTGGATCAGGGTCGAGACGGTGGCCTTGGGTAACTGCATGTTTTCGGCAGCGCGCGTAAAGCCGCCCGCATCGACTACCTGTATGAATACTTCCATTGCCTGCAGTTTATTCATCTTCTTCCTTATTGTTCGAGATTCTGAACAATCAATTCGTCATTGCACTCTTTATCAGATTGTAGAACAAGTCTATAGTTGTTGTACTGCAGCATAAAGAAGTGTCTGCAGACAGTCATCAGGAGAAAGATCATGGGTCATCGAAATGGAAGCTTTGCAGTGCTCGCAATATTGCTGAGTGCGCTTGCCTTGTCCGCGATGGTATATACGGACGCGTACTCGCAGGCGGCGCAATCCGAAGCCAGCGGCTATAACGCCCTGACCCATGAAGTCGGCCGCGCCGCGCTGCTGTGCCTGAATGATACTGTGGTCGATGCTGCAGTGCAGCCGGTGGTGGCGCAATGAGCCAGGTCAGTGCGCTGGTCGCCGAATTGGCGCCTGGACAGGCGTTGAAAATACGCGATATACAAGTGCAGGGCGCGCAAGAGCCGCTCGCTGCGCGGCTCTATACGGCCGGTGTGCCTGGCGCCAAGCAGTCCAGCCTGATCGTATTTTTCCACGGCGGCGGTTTTGTCGATGGCGACCTCGACGAATCTGACGACTTCCTGCGCTGCCTGGTGTTGAGCAACCCCGACCACGTGGTGCTGGCATCGAATTACACCCTGGCCAAGGTGCGCCCGTTTCCCGCCGCTGTCGAAGACGCGCATGCGGTGCTGCTGTGGGCGAAAAAGAACAAGACCAAGCTGGGTTGGACGGGCAAGCAGATGGTGGTGTCCGGCATCGAGGCGGGCGCCAACCTGGCTGCCGTGTGCGCCATGATGTCGCGCGACCGTGGCGGCCCGCCGCTCGCTGGCCAGGTCTTGATCATGCCCATGCTTGACCCCGGCTTGTCGTCGTGCTCGATGCGCACCTTGCCGACTTGCCCGGAACTGGTAGAGGTAGCAGATAAATGCGCCGCCGCCTACCGTGGCTACTTGCCGAACGCCGCTGATCGTGCCCATCCGTACGCGTCGCCGCTGCAGTCGAGCCGGCTGAAGAACTTGCCGCCAGCGCTCATCCTGTCCAGCGAAGATGACCCATTACGCGATGAGGCTGAACAATACGGCAGCAAGCTGATCGCTTGCGGCATCAAGACTACCGTGCGGCGCATGCCCGCCGCACCCCTCAATGAAGTGGGCGCCCGCAATGAATGCGCGTGCAGAGTGCATGTATTGGGCGAAATTGCCAGCTTTGTTGCTGGATTGGGGCAAGAGCCCGCATCATGACGCCGATCTTCGCGGCATCACAAAAAAATTACACTAAGCAGTTTACTTTTTGAGTTTTGGTTGTTACACTATGTAGTGTAGTTCTTGGTGTAACTCCCTTTCTGCCTGCGTTGTGCACTCGCACAGCCAGCTTCGTCGTCCCCGTCTGCTTTTAAGCTGCAGGCGGCCTGTTTACCTTTGATCGAGCGCCGTCGGGCGCCATGGCACCAACAGTACCTTTTTTAGCTGGGTTGCTTCCTGCCGCCCATACCATTAGAAATTTTCATAAGACAGGGAAATAAAATGAAAAACGTTCAACAATTTTCGACGCTGCTCAAGCCCCTGGCCGCATCGCTCGCGCTGGCCGGACTGGTTGCCGTGAGCCTGGCTGGCTGCGATTCGGCGAACAGCAAGGTGCCCGACGCGCCAGCAGCCGGCGGCCCGCCGGTGTCCACCGCTGCCGTGGTGGAAAAACAGATCACCGAAACCCAGGAATTCTCGGGCCGCCTGGAAGCGATCGACCGCGTGGAAATCCGCTCGCGCGTCAACGGCTTCATCACATCCGTGAACTTCAAGCCAGGCAGCGAAGTGAAAAAAGGCGAGGTGTTGTTCGTCATCGACCCGCGCCCTTACCAGGCGGAAGTGGAACGCACCGAAGGCGCTGCCGCCTCGGCCCGCGCCAAGGCTGGCCTGGCCAAGCTGGAGTTGACGCGCTCTGAAAAGCTGCTGGCTGAAAAAGCCATCGCCCAGCGCGAATACGATGAAAAAGCGGCCGATATGAAAGGGCTGGAAGCCGATGCCCGCGCGGCGCAAGCCTCGTATGACGCGGCCAAGCTGAATCTGTCCTATACCCGCGTCGAGTCGCCTATCAGCGGCCGCGTCAGCAAGGCTGAAATCACCGTCGGCAACCTGATCGATGCTTCCGCCATCCTCACTTCCGTGGTGTCGACCGACCGCATCTACGCCAGCTTTGACGGCGATGAAGACACCTATCTGCGCGTGGCCGGTACGGCGCAAAAAGGCACCCCCGTCACCGTGAAAATTGGCCTGGCCAATGAAACGGGTTTCCCGCATGAAGGCAAGCTGGAATTCGTCGACAACCGGCTCGATCCGGCTACCGGCAGCGTGCGCATGCGTGCCACCTTCGCCAATACCGACCGCGAACTGGTGCCTGGCCTGTTTGCACGCGTCCAGCTCGATGGCGGCAACGGCCCGAAAGCACAAAGCACGGCGTTGCTGATCAGCGACCGCGCCGTGGGCACCGACCAAAGCCGCAAATTTGTCTACGTGATCGGCGCCGACAACAAGGCCGAATACCGCGCCGTCAAGCTGGGTCCGAATTCGGATGGCTTGCGCGTGGTGCGCGAAGGCTTGAAGGCTGGCGAGAAAATCGTCGTGAACGGCTTGCAGCGCGTGCGCCCAGGCGCAGCGGTGACGCCGCAACTGGTGGCGATGGACTTTGATCCGACCGCACCGGCTGCACCCGCGAAACCTGCAGCAAAAGACGCCAAGATTGCAGCGAAAGCCGCATCGACTACCAAGGAATAAAACATGAATTTTTCACGCTTTTTCATCGACAAGCCGATTTTTGCGGCGGTCTTGTCGATCATCATATTCGTAGCGGGGCTATTGTCGATTTTCGGCTTGCCCATCTCCGAATACCCTGACGTCGTGCCGCCATCGGTGGTGGTGCGCGCGCAGTATCCGGGCGCAAACCCGAAAGTGATCGCCGAGACGGTGGCAGCACCGCTCGAAGAGCAGATCAACGGTGTCGAAAACATGCTCTATATGTCTTCGCAAAATACCTCCGATGGCGCGATGATGCTGACCGTGACCTTCAAGATCGGCACCAACGTCGAGCAAGCCGAGACGCAGGTGCAGAACCGTGTGCAGCGCGCCTTGCCACGCCTGCCGGAAGAAGTGCGCCAGATCGGCGTGACGACCGTCAAGTCTTCGCCCAACCTGACCATGGTGGTGCATCTGGTCTCGCCAAACAAGCGCTACGACGATATGTATCTGCGTAACTACGCGGTGCTGAACGTCAAGGACCAGCTGGCGCGCTTGCCTGGCATGGGCGATATCCAGATCTTCGGTGCTGGCGACTACGCCATGCGCATCTGGCTCGATCCGCAAAAAGTCGCTGCGCGCGGCATGACGGCCAATGATGTCGTCGACGCCATCCGCGAGCAGAACGTGCAGGTCGCCGCGGGTGTGATCGGCGCGTCGCCAGCAAAAAATGCGGACTTCCAGCTGACCGTCAACACCCAGGGCCGTCTGCAAACGCCTGAGCAGTTTGGCGACATCATCGTGCGTACCAATGGCGATGGCGCCGTCACGCACCTGCGCGATGTGGCGCGTGTGGAAATGGGCGCCAACAGCTACTCGCTGCGTTCGCTGCTGAACAATAATCCAGCCGTCGGCATGGGTATTTTCGAAGCACCTAACGCCAACGCGCTGCAATTGTCCAGCGATGTGCGTGCCAAGATGGACGAGCTGAAAAAAGACTTCCCGCAAGGCGTGGAATACCGCATCGAGTACGACCCGACCCAGTTCGTGCGTTCCTCGATTGAAGCCGTGATCCACACCCTGCTCGAAGCGATCGCGCTGGTGGTGCTGGTGGTGATCATCTTCCTGCAAACCTGGCGCGCCTCCATCATCCCGCTGCTGGCCGTACCGGTTTCCATCGTCGGCACGTTTGCCGTGATGCTGGGCTTTGGTTTCTCGATCAATACCCTGTCGCTGTTCGGCCTGGTGCTGGCGATCGGTATCGTGGTCGATGACGCCATCGTGGTGGTGGAAAACGTCGAGCGTAATATCGAAGAAGGCTTGTCGCCGCGCGACGCGACCATCCAGGCCATGAAAGAGGTGAGTGGTCCGATTATCGCCATCGCCCTGGTGCTGTGCGCCGTGTTCGTGCCGATTGCCTTCGTACCCGGTCTGTCGGGCGAGTTCTATCGCCAGTTTGCGCTGACCATCGCGATTTCGACCGTGATCTCCGCTTTCAGCTCGCTGACCCTGGCGCCAGCCTTGTCGGCCGCGCTGTTGAAACCGCACGATGCACCGAAAGATGCGCTGACCCGCGTGATGGACAAGATCTTCGGCCGCTTCTTCGCCTGGTTCAACCGTTTCTTCGGCCGTGCTTCGCACCGCTATGAAGCGGGCGTCAAAGGTGTGTTGGGCCGCAAGAGCGCTTCGCTGGGCGTGTACGCACTGCTGGTGGTGGCTGCCATCTTCACCTTCAAGGCTGTACCGGCCGGCTTCGTGCCAGGCCAGGACAAGCAGTATCTGGTCGGTTTCGCGCAATTGCCTGACGCCGCCTCGCTGGACCGCACCGAAGATGTGGTGCGCCGCATGTCCGACGTGATCAAGTCGGTGCCTGGCGTTGAATCGACGATTGCCTTCCCTGGCTTGTCGATCAACGACTTCACCAATGCGCCTAACTCGGGCATCGTGTTTGCGACCCTGAAACCGTTTGACCAGCGCACCACCAAGGAATTGTCGGGTGGCGCCATCGCGGCCGAGATCAACAAGCGCCTGGGCGGTATTCAGGACGCCTTCATCATGGTCTTCCCGCCACCACCGGTCAACGGCCTGGGTACCATCGGCGGCTTCAAGATGATGATCGAAGACCGTGGCAACCTCGGTTACGACGCGCTGTATAACGCCACGCAGGCGCTGGCCGCCAAGGCTTACCAGACGCCGGAACTGGCAGGTGTGTTCTCGGGTTACCAGATCAACGTGCCGCAGCTGTTTGCCGATGTCGACCGCGTAAAAGCCAAGCAGATGGGCGTGCAGCTGCAAACGATTTACCAGACCTTGCAGATCAACCTCGGTTCGCTGTACGTGAATGACTTCAACCAGTTTGGCCGCACCTATCAGGTACGTGTGCAAGCCGATGCGTCGTTCCGTTCGCATGCGCAGGATATCGCGCAGCTGAAGGTCCGTAGCGACAAGGGCGAGATGATTCCTCTGTCCTCCTTGATGCGCGTGAAAGACACCTATG
This sequence comes from Janthinobacterium silvisoli, assembly GCF_014200725.1. Classification (GTDB taxonomy): domain Bacteria; phylum Pseudomonadota; class Gammaproteobacteria; order Burkholderiales; family Burkholderiaceae_D; genus Janthinobacterium. The sequence continues at coordinate 656,890 of NZ_JACHCL010000002.1, read as the reverse complement.
GTCCGGACCGCGTACAGCGCTACAACGCCTACGCCGCAGCCGACTTTAACGGTGGCGCCGCAGCGGGTGTATCGAGTGGCCAGGCGCAAGCCGCGCTGGAGCGCATCGCCAAGGAAGTGCTGCCGCAAGGGATTTCGTTTGAATGGACCGAGCTGACCTACCAGGACATCCTGTCTGGTAACACCATGATCTATGTGTTCCCGCTGTGCGTGCTGCTGGTCTTCCTGGTGCTGGCTGCCCAATACGAAAGCTGGACCCTGCCGCTGGCCGTGATCCTGATCGTGCCGATGTCGATCCTTTGCGCGCTGCTCGGCGTCAAGCTGACCGGTGGCGACAACAACGTGTTTACGCAGATCGCCCTGTTCGTGTTGGTGGGGCTGGCGTCGAAGAATGCGATTCTGATCGTGGAGTTTGCGCGTGAACTGGAAGACCATGGCCGCAGCATCGTGCAAGCGGCGCTGGAAGCTTGCCGTCTGCGTCTGCGTCCTATCCTGATGACGTCGATCGCCTTCATCATGGGCGTGGTGCCCCTGGTGTTCTCGCACGGCGCCGGTTCGGAAATGCGTCATGCGATGGGTGTGGCGGTGTTTGCCGGCATGCTGGGCGTGACCTTCTTCGGCCTGTTCCTGACGCCTGTGTTCTATGTATTGCTGCGCACTCTGGCGCAGCGTTTTGAGAAAAAGCCGGCTGATGCAGTGGTCAAGCATCCTGCAGCGCCTGTGCTGGATCTGGAAGGAGATGTATCGTGAAAAACAATATCATGATGGCTGCACCCAAGGTGACAACTGGCTTGCGCACGACCCTGACGGCCATGGCCGCAGCCGTGCTGCTGGCCGCGTGCGCGGCGCCTGAATTCAAGCAGCCGCAGATAGCCACGCCGGCCGCGTTCAAGGAAGACCAGACGCTGCCTGCCGTACAGACGGCAGCCGATGGCACGCGCTGGAAGCAGGGCGTGCCGGCGGAACGCCAGGCGCGCGGCGAATGGTGGCTGGCTTTCAATGACCCGGCCTTGACCGAGCTGATAGGCGAAGCCACCAAAGCCAACGCCAACCTGGCCGTGGCCGCCGCCAGGGTCAAGCAGGCGAGGGCGATTGCCGGTATCGCCGAAGCAGACCGCATCCCGCAAGTGGGCGTGAACGTGGGCGCGCAGCGCAACCGCGCTTCCGCACTGTCGCTGTCGCTGCCGGAAGGCACGCCGGTCGCGCCTGGCAATGTGTACCAGGCCAACCTGACGGCCAGCTACGAAGTCGACCTGTTCGGCCGCGTGTCGTCCAATGTCAGCGCGGCGCGCAGCGATGCGCTGGCGGTGGAAGCGACTTACCGTTCGGTGCTGTTGTCCTTGCAAGCAGACGTGGCGCAGACCTATTTCATGCTGCGTGAAACGGATGCCGAACTGGCGACGCTGGAACAGACGGTGCGCCTGCGTGAAGAAAGCGTGCACGTGAACCAGCGCCGCTACGACCTGGGCGACATTGGCGAGTTCGATCTGGCCCGTGCCCGCACGGAGCTGTCGACGGCGCGCGCCGAAGCGATTGGCCTGCAGCGCCAGCGCACCACCAATGAGCATGCGCTGGCCGTCTTGCTGGGCAAACCGGCCGCCAGTTTCACGGCGTCCGTCAACCCGCTGCAAGACAGCGCTTTCCTGCCCGTGATCCCGGCTGGCTTGCCATCGTCGCTGCTGGAGCGCCGTCCCGACATCGCGTCGGCACAGCGCACCATGGAAGCATCGAATGCGCGTATCGGTGTAGCGAAGTCCGCCATGTTCCCGGCCCTGACCCTGAATGCCGCTGCTGGTGGTACAGGCGACACCGTCGCGGATATCTTCAAGTGGAGCAGCCGCTCCTGGCTGCTGGGCGCCCTGATGTCGATGCCGATCATCGATGGTGGCCGCAACAAGGCTGCCGTGACGCGCAGCGAAGCGCAGCTGGAAGAGTCGGTAGCGACTTATCGCCAGAGCGTGCTGGTAGCGTTCGCCGAGGTGGAAGACAATCTGGCCGGCTTGCGCATCTTGTCGGGCCAGACGCAGCAGATCGATGAAGCCGTGGTATCGGCCCGCCGCTCCGCCGACCTGGCGCAAAAACTGTATGCAGCCGGCCGTTCCAGCTACCTGGACTTGCTGGACGCGCAGCGCAACCTGGCGACCATCGAGCGCAACGCCGTGCAATTGCGCGGCAACCGCGCCGTCACCACCGTGGCGCTGATCCGCGCCCTGGGCGGTGGCTGGGGCGAGCCTGAGCAGCAAGTCGCGGCCAACTGATCCCGGCAGCGCGGGCTGGATCACCCCGGCCCGCGCCTTGGGAATTGATTGAATGGCAATTGAGTACGGCGTATGCGCATTTGCGCTGCGCCGTATTTTTTTTGCGGGTTTGCTTTTAAGGCAGCAAAAATAACTGAATCCGATCCCTGCACCGACGCGTAAATGACTGTGCAATCACGCACAGGCTTCTTATACAGTCACCAGGAGATCATCATGCGCACCTTTATTCCCGCAGTCTTGTTCGCCACTTCCATGCTGGTTACCGGCGCCAGCTTCGCAGCCGAAATGACCACCATGGTCGGTGGTCAAAGCATGTACCCAAGCAAGGACATCGTCGATAACGCTGTCAATTCGGCCGACCACACCACCCTGGTCGCTGCCGTCAAGGCGGCAGGTCTGGTCGATACGCTGAAAGGCAAGGGACCGTTTACGGTGTTTGCGCCTACCAATGCGGCGTTTGGCAAATTGCCGGCCGGCACCGTCGAGACCCTGGTCAAGCCGGAAAACAAGGCCACGCTAACGAAAATCCTCACGTACCACGTGGTCCCCGGCAAATACGACTTCAAGGCCCTGGCCCATGAAATCAAGATGCATGACGGTAAAGCGACCCTGGCCACGGCCAGCGGCGGCAAGCTGATGTTCGCCATGAACGGCATGCACAACATCGTGGTGATGGATGAGAGCGGCAATAGCGCCAACATCAGCACCTACGATGTGTACCAGTCGAATGGCGTGATCAATGTGATCGACACGGTGCTGATGCCAAAGTAAGTTGGCGAAACTGCGGACGAAAAAAAAGACAGGGCTAACCCTGTCTTTTTGAGTGCTGCAGCCTGATTACTTGGCTGGCGTTGCTGGTTCTGCCGGTGCTGCTGGAGCGGCCGTATCGGCTGGCTTGGCTTTCTTCGCCTTGTGGTGCTTTTTGTGCGCAGCCTTGGCTGCTGGTGCTGGCGTTTCAGCTTTAGCGGCTGGCGCCGTTGCTGCTGCCGAGGCGGCAGGTGCTGCTGGCGCTGCCGGTGCGGCTGGCGTTTGAGCGAAAGCGGCGGTAGCGAACAGGGTAGCGATCAAGCTGGCGATGATTTTTTTCATGGTGAGGCCTCTATGTCTAAGCTAATGGTGAACAATCAGGTGATGCGTGTTTCGATTACTTGGCTGCTGCTGGCGCTGGCGCAGCAGCGGCGCTTGCCGGAGTCGTGCCTTCAGCTTTCTTTTCAGCTGCCTTGGCTTTGGCTTTTTTCGCTGTGTGGTGCACTTTGGTCTTAGCTTCAGGCTTGGCAGCTTCGGTTTTTGCCGGTGCCGAGGCTGCTGGCGTTGCTGCTGCAGGAGCTGCAGGCGTTTGAGCAAAAGCAGCGGTAGCGAACAGGCCGGCGATCAGGGTAGCTATTACTTTTTTCATGGTGCAGTCCTCAGTGGTGGTTTGTCTGGTGTTTCTGTTTGTGTCGGCATGTTTGCCGTGTCACTGAGCAGAAAACGCGCCCCGCCAGCACTGCGTTGACGGCAATTACAAACGCTTACATCTACGTGTTTTTTTCCTGGCCTAGCGGGCTTTTTCTGCCTGCAGCAGCGCCTTCAGAATATCTTCCGAGCGGCGCTGGCCATAGCCCTTGCCATAAGCGCTGGACGCGATGCTGACCACCATGCGGCGCGTGGGAATCACATAGATCTTGTTGCCGCCATTACCGGAAGCGAAAAAGACGGGGATCTTTTCACCGGCGATTTCCTGTGTCTTCGCATACCAGAAATAGCCATAGTGATCGGCGTAGCGGTCTGCCTCGCCGGTCGCCACGCGCGGAGCGAGTGCCGCCTTGATCCAGCTGGCCTCGATCACCCTGCGGCCCTCAAAACGACCCTCATCGAGCACCATCTGGCCTATCTTCGCCGTGTCACGCGCACGCAGGGACAGGTTGCCCTGGCCTTTGGGATGGCCCGCACTATCGCGGCCCCAGCTCCAGCGCGCGATGCCTAGCGGCGTGAACAGGTTTTTGGCCGCAAAGGTTTCCAGGTCGGCGCCACTGGCGCTTTCCACCACGCGTCCCGCGATATAGGCGGTCAGCGAGTTATAGCGGTAGACGCTGCCGGGCGTGACGTTCGATGGCACGCCGCGCACGAATTTGGTAGGGTCGGCTGCTTCATCGAGTTTGTCTTCATTGCCTGGGGAATTGGCGTCTTCGTCAAACGCTGCCAGGCCGGAACGCATGGTCAGCACATCGTCCAGCGCCACCTTGCCGGCCGGGCTGCCGGCGACTTCAGGCCAGTACTGGCCTACTGTGCCGCTTGTTTGCAACTGGCCACGCGCCACGGCGGCGCCCACCAGCAGGGCGGTGATGCTTTTGCCCGCCGAACGTATATCGTGCAAGGTGTCGGCTGTCTCGCCGTTGTAATAGTGTTCGGCGACCAGCGCGCCGTCACGCAGCACGACCACGGCGGACAAGTCGCCGTGCAGGTCGTTTTCGTAGGTTTGCAAAACGGTGGAGAGGGGGGAGGCTGACTGCGCCAGGACGGCGCAGGGGCCAAACAGCGGTAACATCAATAGCAAGGTAGAGGCAAGGCGTGGCATGGGCGGCTATCCATCATGATAATCGGATGGAGAGTGTCGCCCAATTTCCCCGTCTTGTCTTTATATAAATCGCCGCTTGCCTGAAGTTTGCATGAAGCGCGCGCGCCGCTTGCGTACCCAGATGATCAAGCCCGTGGCGCTCAGCATCGCCACCACCAGGCCCATGGCGGAAATCAAAATGCGTCCCGCCAGCCCCATGATACGGCCTGAATGCAGCGGGAATTGCGCCTGCAGGAAGATGTCGCCGGCGCTGCCCGTGCCGGGGATCACGCCACCGGCAGGGCTGCCGTCGCTGCTGTCGAAATACAGCCACGCATTGCCCAGGCCACCGTCGCCATGGTCATTGTCGGCCTCGAAAAAGCCCACGCCGTACAAGCCGTAGGCGGAGGAATAAAACACGCCGCCGGCCGGTAGCAGCCAGCCCCGTTTTGCCGCCTCGGCTTTTGCAAGCGCCACCGCCTGCTCGCGCGTGATCCGAGGTTCGCCTTGCTGCGCGGGCAGGCGCGGTGTACGGCTGTCGAAGGCGTTCGGGCTGAGGGTGGAAAACTTCGCCACCAGCGGGCGCATCACCTGGGTTTGCAGATTCATCGATACCGATGTCAGCGCCAGTATCAGCAATAGCAGCCAGACCCACACGCCGCCCGAGCGGTGCAGGTCAAAGTTCAGCTTATGGCTGCCCTGGCGCCAGCGGAAAGCCAGTGATTTACGCCAGCTGCGCCAGTGTGGGAAGGACAGGTAGATGGCAATAAAGCAGTCGACAAACCACACCATGCCGATGATACCCATGAACCACAGGCCCAGTTCTATGCCCCAGCCATCGGGGATATGCATGGTGTAGTGCAGCTTGTACAGGAAGGGCAGCAGGTTTTCACGCGTCAGCGACACGGCGCCCCACTCGCGCGTGCCTTGTATTTTGCCGCTGACGGGGTCCAGCGCCACCTGGTTGTAAGCGAGTTCATAGGGCTTGCCGGTGGCAGGATTGACCCTGCCTTCGACCGACATCAACGCCGTGTGCCCCGGTTCCAGTGTCGTCAGCAGGTAGTTGACGCGCAGGCGCGGGTTGTGGGTTTCCAGCTGCTGCGCCAGCGCCAGGCCCGATTGCGCTGCTCCCGTTTCACTTTGTGCATGGAACAGCTGCGGGTTGAGCCAGGCGTCGAGTTCGTGGTCCCACGAAATGACGGCGCCCGTCAGGCCGGAGACAAACAGGAACACGGCCGCCGCCAGTCCGAACCAGCGGTGCAGCAGAACCAGGGCAGGGCGCAAACGCATCAGGCTTCCTTAGTATTTCCAGCTCAGGGTCGCGCTGCCATTGCGGCCGGGCGCATACAGCGCCTGGGTCCAGTACAAACTGGTCAAGTGCTTGTTGTCCGTCACGTTGTTCAGGTTCAGCGACAGGCTGACATTGCGGCTGATGTCATAGCTGGCCAGCAGGCCCAGTTGCGCATAGGAACCCTGGCGCAGGGTGATGGTGTCGCTGACCTTGTTGTAGATAGCGTCTTGCCAGGTCAGGCTGGCGCCCACTTTCAGTGCTGGCAAGCCAGCCACGCGGTAGGTGGTGGCCAGGTGGAACTGCTTGCGCGGGATAAAGGTGCGGGCATCCTGGCCGTCGTCGCCCGTGATGCGCAGCTGCGAGTAGCCGGCGTTCGCCTGCCAGCCCCTGGCCAGTTCGCCGGCCACATCGAACTCCAGACCTTTCGATTCGGAGTTGACGCCCTTGTAGAAAGTCTTGAAGTCGGCCGTGGTGCCTGCCGCTTCGGCTGCATTGTCCTGGCGCGTCTTGAACACTGCCCCCGACAGGTTCAGCTTGCCATCGAACCACTCGCTTTTCAGGCCCGCTTCCAGGCTCTTGCCGGTAGCGGCGGCCAAAGTCTGGCCGCGCGCATCGATGCTGCTTTGCGGGTTGAAGATGCCCGTATAGCTGCCGTAGGCCGATACATTGCGGTTGATGTCGTAGACCAGGCCCGCGTACGGCGTGGTATCGCTTTGCGACTTGGCCTGGCTGACGCCGTAGGCGGTGCCGGTGCTGTCTGCCTTGACGGTATTGAAGCCGGCCAGCAGCTTGGTATTGTCGGCCAGGTTGAAGCGGGCCGCCACGAAGGCGTTCTTGCGCTTGTCGGTGTAGGAACTGCCGTCGGTCGAGGCGTCGAAAACCGGTTCGGGATAGGAACCGTCAAAGGCCGTCCCGTTCGGCAGCGGGGTGCCGATGCCGCGGCCATAATACGAGGTATCGCTCAAGGTCGATTTCGACCAGCCCAGTCCCAGCGTGATGTCGTGCTTGCGCCCGCCCAGCATGAATTTGCCATTCGCGGAAATATCGACCAGTGCCTGGCCATTGTTCGAGTTATAGGCCGATGGATAGCTGAACAAGCCGTCGCCGGTGGCCCGGTCTGGCGTGCCATACACATACAGCAGCTTGGAATCCGAGGTGGCGCGCGTGTACGTCAGCGTCGACTTCAGGCTCCAGTCGTCGTTAAACTGGTGAACCAGTTCGGCGAAGGTATTATTGGTCTTGATATTCCAGCGCGACCAGTTGGCCGAGGTGGAGGTGGAAATCGGGTAATTGGTTGGCGTGCCATCCGTGTAGGACAGGGGCAGGGCGCCCCACATGCCGCCCCGTTCCTGGTTCTTTTGGTAGGTGTTGCCGACGGTAAGCGTGGTGTCCGGCGTCAGCTTCGCTTCCACGATGCCATACACGACATCCTTTTGCGGCGAGTAGCGGTCCAGGTAGGAATTGCCTTCCTGGTGGACGACGACGAAGCGCGCCGCCACCTTGCCGTCCGCGCTGAGCGGCGTCGAAACATCGGCGTCGAAGCGGCGCGTATCCCAGGAACCCACGGTGACAGCGGCTGAGGCGGCCAGGCCGGCGACGGGGCGCTTGCGCACGAAGTTGATGGTGGCCGATGGATTGCCGGTCGAGGAAATCAAGCCATTCGCGCCACGCACCACATCGACGCGCTCAAACACGGCCGTATCGAGGTCGCCCATCACATTGCCGAAGACGAAGGGGATGCCCACGCCGTCATACTGGAAATTGGTGATGTCGTAGCCGCGCGCCGTGTAATAGCTGCGGTCCGTTTCCACCGCTTCCACCGTCACGCCCGTGGTTTGCGCCAGCACCTTGCTGGCGTTATCGAGCTTGAAGTCATCCATCTGCGCGCGCGTGACGACCGACACCGATTGCGGTGTTTCGCGCAAGGACAGATCGAGTTTGCTGGCCGAAGCGCTCTTGCGCGCCGTGTACGCTTCGTCGTCATTCTTGCCCGTGACCGTGATGGTTTGCATGACGGCGTCATCGCCATTGCCGGCCGGTGCATCAGGCAGTGCATCGGCGGCATGGGCCAAACCCGCGCCGAGCGCCAGCGAGATGGCCAGGGCCAGTGGGCGCAGTACGGGTGTTGTCAGGGAGGCAGCGAGGGAAGGGGAGGCGAAAGGGGGACGGCCGGGCATTAAAACACTCCTGAAGGGTAAGCAAATGAAAACGCTAATGCGAATAGTTCTCAATTGTATTTGATGGCCGGGTATTCAGGCAAACATTTCTGTGACCAGGAAGCGTTATTGCCGCGATTTTTACCTCGATTTACATGCAGCCTGCACCGGCGTTGCGCTGTTTTTTTGTGACTGAAAATGCAAAAAGACAGCCGAAGCTGTCTTTTAGTCTTGCTAGTATTGCTGACGTTGCAGGGTATTGCTTGCTACTACTATGTGCTACGCACTACTTACTGCTTACTTCGCTGGTGCTGGCGTTGCCGGGGTCGCATCGGCCGCTTTCGTTTCATCGGCTTTCAGCTTGTTGGCCTTGTGTGCCTTGTGATGCTTTTTAACGACTTTGGCATCTGCTTTGGCTGGCGCCGAGGCGGTGGCCGATGCTGCTGCCGGAGAGGCTGGCGCGGCAGGCGTTTGAGCAAAGGCAGCGGTAGCGAACAGGCTGGCGATCAGGGTAGCGATAAGTTTCTTCATTTTTCAGTCCTCGGTAATGAGATATACAGTGTGTTGTTTTACGTAATTGCTTGACTGCTTATTTCGCTGGTGCTGCTTCAACGCTGGCCGATGCTGCTTTTTCAGCGGCTTTGGTTTTCTTGGCCTTGTGATGTTTTTTGGCTTTCGGGGCAGCTGCTTCCGATTTTGCGGCAGCCGATGCTGCTGGCGCTGAAGCTGCGGCAGGAGCCGATGCAGGTGTAGCAGGAGCTGCAGGCGTTTGAGCAAAAGCAGCGGTAGCGAACAGGCCGGCGATCAGGGTAGCTAATACTTTTTTCATGGTGCAGTCCTCAGTGGTGGTTTGTCTGGTGTTTCTGTTTGTGTCGGCATGTTTGCCGTGTCACTGAGCAGAAAACGCGGCCCGACAGCATGGCGTTGACGGCGATTACATTCGCTTACACACTGGTGTATTTTTCTCAGGCACGACAAGGTCAACGTGCATTTTTCCAGCGCCGAATAGACGCGGAAAAACAAAAAGACAACCGAAGCTGTCTTTTTGATGGTGCTCAATGCTCTACAAGCCGATTATTTGGCTGGAGCGGCTGGCGTTGCTTCAGCTTTGGCTTTGGCTTTTTTAGCCTTGTGATGGGCTTTGGCCTTGGTGGCGGCAGCGTCAGCCTTGGCGCTCGCTAAGTCGGCCTTGGCGTCGGCGGTAGCGGCTGCTTCTTTAGCGTCGGCTTTGGCGACAGTCTTGGTTTCTTTTGCATTTGCTTTTGCCACTTCTTTCGTGTGTTTTGCATCTGCCTTGGCCGCATCGACCGTAGCTGGAGTTTGAGCAAAGGCTGCGGTAGCGAACAAGCCGGCGATCAGAGTAGCAGTAACGTTGAAAATGCTTTTTTTCATGATGCAGTTCCTCAAGAAGTGGGTTGTAGTTCAGGAGATTTTTCCCCTGTCACTGAGTCCAAAACGTGGCCCGATGCCGTTGGGTTGACAGCAAATCACAAATATTTACATTTAGTTTTGATTATTTTTTGCCGGGCAGTGCTTGCCCCTCTGTCCGTGCTCCCGCTCTGTTAGCTGGCGTACCGCGCATGCTGCCGGTGCAGCCTACACTGGGCCTCATTCTCACTACATGAGCCTGCCATGAAGGCTGCCCTGAAAACCTACCAGGCCAAGCGCAACTTTGCCGTCACGCCCGAGCCGGCTGGGGGTGACGAGGTGGCGGGCGAGGTGCTCACCTTCGTGGTCCAGAAACACTGGGCCAGCCGCCTGCACTACGATTTTCGGCTGGAAGTCGATGGCACGATGAAAAGCTGGGCCGTGCCCAAAGGCCCCAGCTACGACACGAAAGACAAGCGCATGGCGGTGCAGGTGGAAGATCACCCGATTGCGTACTCAAGCTTTGAAGGCACGATCCCGGCCAAACAGTATGGCGCGGGCAAGGTCATTATCTGGGACCAGGGAAGCTGGCAGCCGCAGCCAGCCACGCCCGACCCCGCCAAGGCGCTGGCCGATGGCAACCTGAAATTCACCTTGTTTGGCCACAAACTGCAGGGCAACTGGGTGCTGGTGCGCATGAAGAGCAAAGGCGAAAAGCAGCCGGCCTGGCTGCTGATCAAGGAAAAAGATGGCTTTGCGCGGCCGGCCAGCGAGTTTTCCGTGGTCGATGAGCTGCCCGACAGCGTCAAGGGCAAGCCCATGCCCATGCCCATGCAGGCGGATCACGCCGCTCCGCCAGCGCCGCCCAGGGCAGCTTTGCCGGAACAGCTGTCGCCCCAGCTGGCGACCCTGGCCGATGCTCCGCCTGTGGACGCTCAGCAATGGATATTCGAGCTGAAATTCGACGGTTACCGCATCCTGGCCCGCTGCGATGGAAAACACGTCGCATTGATCACCCGCAATGGCAAGGATTGGACGCATAAACTGCCCAGGTTGCAGCAAGCGCTGCAGGAGATAGGCTTGCCGCCTGGCTGGTATGACGGCGAGATCGTCGTCAACGATAAGCAGGGTCACCCAGATTTTGGCGCCTTGCAACTGGCCTTCGACCAGGAAGCCACCAGCCAGATCGTGTATTACCTGTTCGATGTGCCGTATTTCGATGGCCACGATCTGCGTGGCCAGCCAGTCGAGGCGCGGCGCGCGCTGCTGGAACAGTTGCTGGCCAGCTTGCCCGCATCGCCGCTGGTGCGTTTCAGCGCCGAGCTGGACGCGGCGCCGCAGAAGATAGTCGCGGCCGCCTGCAAGCTGGGGCTGGAAGGCGTGATCGGGAAACGGCGCGGCTCACCGTATGTCATGCGGCGTTCCAGCGACTGGATCAAGCTCAAGTGTGGTCAGCGCCAGGAATTCGTGATTGGCGGTTATACCGAGCCGCAGGGTGCGCGCGAGGGTATCGGTTCGCTGTTGCTGGGTGTCTACGATGAGGCAGGCAGCTTGCACTATGCGGGCAATGTGGGTAGCGGTTTTGACCAGCAGAGTCTGCTGGCGCTGCGACGCCAGCTGGACGACTTGCGTATTGAGACCAGTCCGTTTGCCAGCAAGGCGGGCGGCGTGCGCCAGCCCCTGTGGGTCCAGCCCAAGCTGGTGGCGGAAGTGGCTTTTGCGCAGTGGACCAGCGGTGGCGCCGTGCGCCATGCCGTTTTCCATGGTTTGCGCAGCGACAAGCAGGCCAAGGCTGTCGTGCGCGAGCGGGCAGGAAAAATCGAACAGGAGAAGACCGTGCCATCGCTTATGAAAAGCATCTTGCCAGCCAGCTTCAAGGTCAGCCATGCGGAGCGCGTGATCGACCAGGAAAGCGGGATCACCAAGATCGACCTGGTGCGTTATTACGCGCTGGTCAGCAAGCTGATGCTGGTGCATTTGCGGGGGCGGCCCGTGTCGCTGGTGCGCGCCCCGTCCGGCGTGGGTGGCGAACTGTTTTTCCAGAAGCATGTGGATACATCGAAAATGCCGGGTGTCAAACAATTATCGAAGGCCTTGGACCCGGAGCACCCGCCCATGCTGGAAGTGGCGACGGCGCAAGGGTTGTTGTCGGCGGCGCAATGGAATGTAGTGGAATTCCATACGCAAAACGCCTTGGCCAGTGCCTACCATACGCCCAACCGGCTGGTATTCGACCTGGACCCTGGTAAGGGCGTAGCCTGGCCCGCCATCCAGGAAGCGGCCGTGCTGCTGCGCGCCTTCCTGGCGGAACTGGGACTGCCCGCCTGGCTGAAAACCAGCGGCGGCAAGGGTTTGCATGTGGTGGTGCCTATCCGCCCCCAGTATGACTGGGATACGGTGAAGGCGTTTTCGCAAGCCATCGTGGCCCATATGGCAGAGTTGATACCGCAACGTTTCGTGCTCAAGAGCGGACCGGCGAACCGGGTCGGCAAGATTTATATCGATTATCTGCGCAATGGACGGGGCGCCACCACCGTGTGCGCCTGGTCGGCACGCACGCGTTCGGGGCTGGGCATTTCCGTGCCGCTGGCGTGGGAAGAGCTGGACAAATTGAAGGCGGGCGACGCCTGGAATGTCAGCAATGTACACAGCCGCCTCGACGTGGGCAATACACCCTGGGATGGCTATGCGCGCAGCGCCAGGGGTCTTGCCCAGGCCATGAAAAAGCTGGGGTTTGCTCAATAAAGTATTTGATAGATTGGTCCAGAATGCTACACTGCGGGCATGGGACGACCAAAACAATTTGAACGCGAGCAGGCTTTGCAGCAAGCCATCGGCATTTTTTCAGAACATGGCTATGAAGGCTCGTCGACGGGCGTCTTGCTTGAAGGCATGGGCATCAGCCGCCAAAGTCTGTATGACACTTTCGGCGACAAGCGCCAGCTGTATCTGGAAGCGCTGCAGCGTTATACGAGCGATAACGTGGGCGGCTTGCTGCGCGCGCTATCCGGTGCTGCGTCGCCGGCCGTGGCGCTGGAGAGCTTGCTCGACGCAGCGGTGGTCCAGGCGCTGGCCGATCCGAATCCCCGTTGCCTGGGCATCAGCGCCATTTGCGAATTTGGTCGTACCGACCCGGAGGTCACGGCGCTGACGGAGCGGGCCGGTACGACTTTGGGGGCGGCGCTTGAGCGCAGCCTGGACCAGGCAAAAGAGGCTGGGATCATTGGTCTTGACACCGATATCGTAATGGCGTCGCAATACCTGCGTGCCACCTTGTCGGGGATTAAATTGGCGGCCCGCAGCGGCGCACCCGAAGCCACCTTGCGCGGTATCGCCAGCCTGGCCCTGCGCGCGCTGCGCTAGTGTTTTACGATGCACCGGCAATCCGGTGCTTTTTTTTGAAGTATTTTGGACTGATTGGTCTGGAAAGGTTTTGCATCATGTCTTTGGATAGAAGAATTGCTTTTGTTACCGGTGGTTCGCGCGGTATCGGCGCCGCCATCGTGCGCCGCCTGGCGGCCGATGGCGCCGTCGTGGTGTTTACGTATGCCGCCTCGCAAGCACGGGCGCTGGCGCTGGTGGCGGAAGTGGCCGCTGCTGGCGGCATTGCACAAGCCGTGCAAGCTGATAACGCCGATGCGCTAGCCTTGAGCGCCGCCATCGCCACCTGCGCCGCTGAGCATGGCCGCATCGATATCCTCGTCAACAATGCAGGCATTCTGATACGCGGCGCGGACGCCAGCGTGGCCGACTTTGACCGCATCGTCGGCGTCAATGTGCGCGGCGTGTTCGTCGCTTCGCAGGCGGCTGCCCAGCATATGGGGCAGGGCGGGCGCGTGATCACGATTGGCAGCGTAAATGGGGACCGGGCCGGTTTCGAAGGCGCCGCCCTGTACAGCATGACGAAGTCGGCCGTGGCCGGTTTGATGCGCGGCATGGCGCGCGACCTGGGGCCGCGTGGCATCACGGCCAATACGGTGCAACCGGGCCCGACCGAGACGGAAATTGTCAGCGATGAAGCCACCAAAGCGTTTTTACGCACCATGATACCCGTAGGCCGCATGGGCCAGGACAGCGAAATCGCCAGTCTGGTGGCCTTTTTGGCTGGCCCGCAAGCGGCCTTCATCAATGGCGCAGCCTTGACCATCGATGGCGGCTACCTGGCTTGATTATCTGGCGTGATGGGTGCTGGTGGAGGTGGCTTAATGCAAAGAATTTGCGTTAACTCAAATATGTAACTACAATAGTTACATGAAAACCTGTCGAAGGAATCCACCATGTTTGACTTGATCGTTATCGGCGGCAGCTTTGCCGGACTGTCTGCTGCCTTGCAACTGGCGCGCACGCGGCGTGCTGTGCTGCTGATCGACTTTGGTGCGCCACGCAACCGCTTTGCGGCACACGCGCACGGTGTGCTGGCGCAGGATGGCCGCCCTGGCAGCGCCATCCTGAGCGACGCGCGGGCGCAACTGGCCAGCTACCCGAATGTCACTTTATGGCAGGGCAAGGTGAGCCAGGCGCAACCCTTGCCGTCGGCGAAGATTGCTTTCGCGGTCACCCTGGACGATGGCCGCCAGGCGCAGGGCCGGCGCTTGCTGCTGGCCACCGGTGTGCGCGATGTGTTGCCCGAATTGCCGGGCGTGGCCGAGCGCTGGGGCCAGACGGTCTTGCATTGCCCGTATTGCCATGGTTATGAAATCGGCGGCGGGGCAGGTGGCCAGGCCATCGGCGTACTGGGCAGGTTACCTGCCTCCGTGCACCAGGCCAGCCTGATCGCCGACTGGGGCGACGTGACCCTGTTTACGGCAGGCATGCCGCCACTCGACGATGAAGCCCGGCAATTGCTGGCACGGCGCAAGGTGAAAATAGAAACCGTGGCCGTGACGGCGATTGAAGGCACAACACCTGCCATCGACGGTGTGCGCCTGGCCGATGGCCGTCTGCTGCCCTTGCGTGCGCTATTCCTGGCCGCACCGATAGAACAGGCCAGTGCGCTGGCGGCGCAGCTGGGCTGCGTTTTCGAGGAAGGCATGATGGGGCCGGTGCTGCAGACCGATGCCATGAAAATGAGTTCCGTGCCCGGTGTGTACGCGGCCGGCGACGCGGCGCGCGCCATGGCCAATATCACCTTTGCCATGGGCGATGGCGTGATGGCGGCCGTAGGCGTCCATCATGCCTTGATCGCGGAAGAGAGCGCAGCCTGATTCATCAGGCGGACTTGCGCCGGGACGTGGCTGTCTTGCGCGCAGCAGGTTTGGGCGCAGCCTTGGCCTTGCTTGCCGGGGCCGCCGCATTCTTGCCCAGGCTTTGCTGCAGCAGGGCCACCAGGTCGACCACATTGCTCGCTGGCGCTGGCTCCTCGTTGTCCGCTTCCGGCGCCGTGATGGTCTTGGTCTGTTTGGCCTTGATTTTCTTTTTCACCAGCGCCAGCACATCTTCACGGTAGCTGTCGTGGTATTGCCCGGGCTGCCAGGTTTCGCTCATGCCTTCCACCAGCGACAGGGCCATTTTCAATTCCTTGTCGGAAATGCCCGCCGCTTTTAATGTGCTGCCGGGCAAATCCAGATCATCGGTGGCGCGAATTTCATCGGCATAGCGCAAGGTATTGAGTACGATGGCGTCGCCTATACAGACCAGCGCACACAGGTGCTGCTTGGTACGCATGACCATGGACGCCACGCCTACCTTGCCCGCCTTGCGCAGGGTTTCGCGCAGCAGCGCATAGACTTTTTCACCGCCCTTGGCGGGCAGCAGATAATACGGGTGCTCGTAAAAGGTCAGCGGCACTTCGCTGGCATCGACAAAAGTGAGGATATCGATGGTCTGCGTGGCTTTTACATTGGCCCGTTTCAAGTCTTCATCGGACAGCACCACGTATTCATCGGTCTTGTATTCATAACCCTTGATGATGTTATCCCACGCCACTTCCTTGCCCGTCTGCTTGTTGTAGCGCTTGTAGCCGACGGGCGCAAAGTCGCGCTTGTCCAGCATGGACAGTTCCAGTTCATGGTCGAGACTGGCAGAAATCAGTTCGACCGGGATGTGCACCAGGCCAAAGCTGATCGCGCCTTTCCACAATGCACGCGCCATGACCTATTCCCCTACGCTGCCGGTGACAGGCAGCACGATGCCCGTGATATAGCTGGAACAGGCGGGCGAGGCCAGGAAAACATAGGCGGGCGACAATTCTTCGGGCTGGGCCGGGCGGTGCATGTTGGTGTCCTGGCCGAAGGTACGGATTTCCTCGGGCGGTTTGTCGGCCGGGTTGAGTGGCGTCCAGACAGGGCCGGGCGCGATGGCGTTCACGCGTATGCCCTTTTCCAGCAGGTTGGCGGACAGGGCCATGGTAAACGCGTGGATGGCGCCCTTGGTGGTGGAATAGTCGAGCAAGTTTTTCGAGCCTTTCAAGCCCGTCACGGAACCCGTGTTGATGATGGATGCGCCCCGCTGCAAATGGGGCAGCACAGCCTTGGCCATATGAAAGTAGCCATACACATTGGTTTTCATGGTCAGGTCGAAGCGTTCCTCGCTCAAGTCCAGCAAGGACGTCGCGTGCTCCTGGAAGGCGGCGTTATTCACCAGCACGTCGATATGGTTGAACTGGGACATCACCTGGCTGACTGCCTCCTCGCAAAAACGCTGCTCGCGCACGTCGCCGGGGATCAGCAGGCAGCTTTGGCCTTCCGCTTCCACATAGCGCTTGGTTTCATTGGCGTCCTCGTGCTCATTGAGGTAAACGATGGCCACGTCGGCGCCTTCGCGCGCATACAGCACGGCCACGGCGCGGCCTATGCCTGAATCGCCGCCCGTGACGATGGCCACCATGCCGGCCAGCTTGCCGCTGCCACTGTAATCGGGAGCCAGGAAGCGCGGTTTCAAGGACATCTGCGCCTCTATCCCTGGCTTGTCCAGCTGTTGTGCCGGGAGCGGTGTGCCGGGTTGCCTGCGCGCGTTGGTCTGCACAGCTCGCTTATCCGTGTGCCCATCCTCTTGCGGGTTGCCGCGCTGCAGATTGCCGATGGATTTATTTTCACTCATGCTGGCCTCCTTTCATGCGTAGAGCCAGTATCGCGGCGGGGCAGGCTGCCTACGGTGCGCCTGCTAACAGAGTGGAAAGATCGGCCAAAAAGATATATGATGAGTGACATTATTGCAGGAGGCAGTCATGAAAGTGAGCAGGGAACAGGCGGCGCTGAACCGCGAGCGCATCGTTGAGGTGGCGGCGAAGTTATTCCGCGAAAAGGGTTATGACGGCATCGGCGTGGCCGATCTGATGAAAAATGCGGGTCTCACGCATGGCGGCTTCTATGGCCATTTCGCCTCCAAGGAAGACTTGATGGTCGAGGCGTGCGAGCTTGCCTTGAAGAAATCCCTGGAAAGCTGGAAAGTTAGAATCGAGCAAGACCCGCAACAAGCCTTGCCCAAGCTGGTCAACCATTACCTGAGCACGCAATCGCGCGACACTCCCGGCGTGGCTTGCCCGGCGCCCACCATGGGCGTCGATGTGGCGCGCAGCTCGCCCAGCGCGCGGCCAGCCTTTACGGCCACCACGCGCCAGCAGTTTGACTTGCTGGCAGGGCTGATGCCGGAAGGTACGGCTGAAGAAAAACGCCGGTTAGCGATCACCACCTTTTCAGCGCTGGTGGGCGCCATGGTGCTGGCCCGCTCGACTGATGACGCCGCCTTTTCGGAAGAAATCATGGAAGCTGTACGAACGCAGTTGCTGGCAAGCTGATTACCCTGTCAGCCGGACGCGGCGCATGATAGGCTTCGGTTTTCAGATTTTGGGATCACATCATGCTGCTCTGGCTCAGGCAATACCGGCGTCCTCTGTTGGCGGGGGATATCACCGCCGGTATCGTGGTGGCCATGATGATGGTGCCGCAAGGCATGGCTTACGCGCTGGTGGCAGGCTTGCCGCCCGTAGTTGGCATTTATGCCAGTATCTTGCCGCCCGTGCTGTATGCCGTGTTTGGCAGCAGCATGACGCAATCGGTGGGCCCGATGGCCATCGTTTCCCTGATGACGGCCGCCGCACTGGCGCCGCTGGCCGATCCCGGTTCTTCCCTGCATGTGGTGCTGGCCGCGCAACTGGCCTTCATCAGTGGCTTGGTGCTGCTGCTGTGCGGCGTGCTGCGGCTGGGCTTCATGGCCAGCTTCTTGTCGCGCCCCGTGATCAGCGGTTTCAGCAATGGGGCCGCCATCCTGATTATCTGGGGTCAGCTCACGCCCTTGCTGGGTGCTACCGTACCCCACTGGCATCTGCCCAGCATGGTGCTGGGCCTGTGCAGCCTGGTTTTCCTGTGGCTGGCAAAACGCTATATGTCGGCAGTATTGCGCCGCTGCGGCCTGGGCGCGGCGGCGTCCGACGTGGGCGCGCGCCTGGCGCCGATGCTGCTGGTCATCGCCGGCATCGTGCTGGTGCGCTATTGCGGTCTGGACCACATGGGTGTGCAAACCACGGGCCATGTGCCGAACGGCTTGCCGTCGCTCAACCTGGCCACGTCTGGCGCCCATTGGCGCACCTTGTTGTCGCCAGCCTTGCTGATCGCCTTCATCGTCTTCCTGATGAGCATGTCCGCCGCGCAGACGCTGGCGCAAAAACGCGGCGAAAAGCTGCAGACCAACCGCGAACTGCTGGGTCTGGGCGCAGCCAATGTGGCCAGTGCGCTATCGGGTGGTTTCCCTGTCACGGGTTCCATTTCGCGTTCGGCCGTCAATTTCCAGGCCGGCGCGAATACGCCGCTGGCCAGCATCATCACGGCCAGCTTGCTGGCGCTGGCGCTGGTGGCGCCCACCGGCTGGCTGGCCCTGATGCCGTTACCTGTGCTGGCTGCCACCATTATCTTTGCCGTGGCCGGTTTGCTGGACTGGGGCACCTTGAAACTGGCCTGGCGCTATGACCGCAGTGATGCGCTGGCGCTGCTGGCCACCACGGCTGGCGTGCTGGTGCTGGGCGTGGAGGCAGGCGTGGTGATCGGCGTATTGCTGTCGATGGGCACCCTGATCTGGCGCGCCAGCCGCCCGCATATCGCCGTGCTGGGCCGCATTCCGAACAGCGAACATTTCCGCAATGTGGAACGCTACGAAGCGCACACCTTGCCCGATCTGTTACTGCTGCGCATAGACGCCGGCCTGTTTTTCGGCAATATCGAAGCCGTGACGGAGCGCATCGAAGAGGAATTGTCCAGCCACCCGACGGCGCGCCACCTGGTGCTGGTGCTGTCCGCCGTGAACCAGATCGACAGCACGGCCTTGCTGGGACTGGGCGAACTCAATAAAACCCTGGCCCAGCGCGGCATCAGCCTGAACCTGGCCGAAGTCAAAGGCCCCGTGATGGACCGCTTGCGCCAGAGCAGCCTACTGAAGGACCTCAGCGGCAAGCTGTATCTGAGTACGGCGCTGGCGACGGCTGACTTGAGTGGTGGCAAGGCATGACGATGGAACTCAATCTGCACGGCACGCCGCATGCCGTGGCCACTCTTGCCGATTTGCAGCTGGCGCTGAAACAGGCGCGCTCCCTGGCGCAATGTGAACTGTGGCTGACCAGGGCGATCGATCCAGAACAAGGTCCGGCCCTGTGCCTGCTGCGCAATGGCGCCAATGCCTGGCTGATGTATCTGTCGGGACAGGACGAGCTGAGTTTTCATACACTGGGCGATGAGGAGGCGGACGGCGCTTGCAGCTACCTGCTGTCCAATGGCCAGGTGGACGAGTATCCGGAAGCCTGGTGCGTTGATGTGGAACAAGGCCAGCAAGCCTGCATCGCTTTCTTCAAGACAGGCGGCGCGCGGCCGGCCGTCGTTGTGTGGGAGGCGGATTGATCTATATGTCGCAAACCATGCAAACCACGCACACCATCATCGCCGACATCGACCGGGAATCATCCGCTGCGTTCGATGCCAGGGCAGATTTTCTCACCTTGCGCGCCATCTTGCTGCACGACCTGCGTCCCGTTGCGCTGGAAGGCTGGCGTACGCTGCAAATGAAGGCAGGGGGCGACCATGCATCCTGAAAAAATCCGGCAAGTCACGCAGTTGCCGGTGCAGCAACGCTACGCCTATTGCGTGCGCAAGGTAGCCGATACGCAAGAAGTGTGGGGCTTGTACGATGCGGGCTGGGCCACGGCGGAAGCGGGCGGCAAGGTCTCCATCCCGTTCTGGCCGGAAGCCGCGTTTGCGCAAGCGTGCGCCACCGGCGATTGGGAGCATTTCCAGCCGTGCGCCATCGCGCTCGACGATTTCTTGAACAAGTGGTTGCCTGGCATGGCGAGCAATGACCAGCTGGCTTCCGTGTTTCCCGTGCCGCATGGTAGCGCCAGCATCGCGGCGCCAGCCGACCTGCTTGCCGACCTGAGAGATGAAGTCAGACTTTATGAATAATCAAGAGCGCCTCGACGCCTGGTACGACGGCTCGGCCATCTGCCTGATCGCCGTGGGTGCGCAGGGCGACCCGCTGGACTTGGGCGACGACGAAGTGCGTGCCCTGATCGGGAAGCTGCAGCAATGCCTGGCCGAGTCCGAAGCTGCTGCTACGGAAGATTGACGACTCAGGCCGCTGCCAGCACCTTTTCCATCGCTACGCTGGCCAGGCTGATGCCGCTGGGGTGCGCATACGCTTCCTCGCGCAAGGCCGTAAAGCCGGCCGCCGCGTAAAACGGCAGGGCATTGAGCGACGCAGACAAGTGCAGGCGAGCAATGCCGCGCGCTCGTGCCAACAACTCCAACGCCGCCAGCAAGCGCTTGCCGATGCCCAATCCCGCGCGGGCCGGATCGACAAACACCGCATCGACCTCGTGTTTGGCCAGGTCCAGCATCGCATAGCCCACAAGCGCATCATCAAGCATCGCCACGATGCCGCCACCCTCGGCCAGCATGGTTTCATACGCAGCCGGCACGGGCGATGCCGTCCATACAGTTATCTGTTCCGGCGCATAGTGCGTGGCGCAACCTAGGCGCACAGCCTCCGTGCGCAAGGCCCACAAGGTATCGATGTCAGAAACAAGGGCGGGACGCAAACTGATGGTCATCGTTTTATTTCAAGTAAAAGGCCATGCTAACGCAGCTGGCTGATGTTGGCCAAGAGATAACGGGAGAAACGCTCTCACAGGGCCGGTGCTGGTTTGTCCGGATCGATGTAGTAGGAACCCGGTGGCGCGCCCGGCACCTTGACGCGGAATTTCAGGCCGGATAGCAGCTTGTCCCACAAGGCTACCGCCTCGTCATCGCTGAGCGATGCAGCCTGGGCGGCGCCGACTGTATTGTGTTCAACCTTGGTGTACATCTTGACTTCCAAAGCGGAGGGATTGGCGATATCGCGTGGCGTGCCCACCAGTACCCACTCAAAATCATGCACGCCGTCGGTGCGGCGTATCAGCGATTCTTCGCCATGCCAATGCTGCACATCGCGCTTGCCTTCGCGCAGCAGGGTGCGTTTGGGATAGCTACTGCCTTGTATGTCTTTTGCACCCTGTATGCGCTTGAGCAAAGATAACTCTTCGCGCATTTCTGTCTCAAACCGGGCCGGTGGATAATCGCCATAGGCATCTTTGTTTGAACTGATGGAAAAAGTCACGTCGGGCATGCTGGGCAAATAAAGACCTGCGTTGTCTATTTCCTGATCGCGGTATAAGTTTTCTTTCATGAAGCCATGTTCGAAGCATAAACCTGGCTCGATGGGAACCTCTTGCGGGTCGCGCAAGCGGAGATTGTTGGCTATAAAGAGCTGTCTGGCGGCAGTCATGGCCTCGTTCTCTCCATCGCGAAGGGCATCACCTACTATAAATATAAAATCTCCCTTGTTGATAAAAGTTCGGAAGAAGAGAAGTTTATACTCTTTGGCGGCATCACTATCGTAGTAGCGAAATTGCCAACTATCTTCAATGGGTCCTTTTCCATTATATATTATGTCAGCCGTATTGTCCTCGAATTTTATTTTTTCAATATCTCTTTGAATTTGCCTTTTTATTGTTTCATTGTTGCCTTTTATGGTATCAATTGTGGAGCTCCCAATAATTAGTTGGGTTTCTTCTGGTACATTTAAGGAATAACGGCCAAAGCATAATAATTTCGTTTTTGAAAATAAAATTTCCAATTTGTTACTCATTTTTACTGGTTTTGGCACGGCATTCTCCGTATACTCGTAATGTTTATTGCATGATTGCAATATAATTGCAAAAATAATAAATATTAAAATGTGAAATATTGATTTATATGGTTTTGTGTTTCTATATCCATTTTGCTGTTTTTGCAATTTGCACAATCGAATATAGCATTGATGATAGAACTTTCGGGTCAGCGTAACTGTTTTGATGTTCATATCCGCTTCCTTTTTTATCGCCATGAAAAAAAAGTTTCCCAATAATATGCTGAGCAGAACGGGTTGAAGGAACGGTCTCATCTCCAGGAGCACTGGCAGCTTGTAGTTCTAATTTCAATATTTTTGTTCCAGCCTGAACTGAAATAATTCCTTTGGCATCATCGCTAAGTAATTTCCATTTTTCAGGTGAGGGTATATCTGTTTTTTTTAACAAATTTGAGAAAGTACTGAAAAGACCTTCAGTGACTTTAAATGTAATTTCACCATAGCTAAGATGTTCTTTTGAACCACAATAACTTGCGTATGTGTTTGGGTGAAAAGTTTTTTCTATTGATCTGAGGAAGAACGTTGCTTTTTGTAATCTTTTTTTAACATTTTCAAAGCCCCCACCTTTTTCCTTTGATACGTTTCCTGGATTCACCCATTCTGGGTTAATCAAACGCCACCAGGCATGGGCTGGTTGTAAATAGATACTGTCCAGTGCTGTTTCTTTACCGCGTGGCCAACTCCACAGTACTTGATCCTTTGCATCGACAACCTTCAACCATTCTTGTCCATATGCCACCCCCGGCATCATCTCCAGCGGAGCCGGAGCATTGGCCAGAATCGCGGTGGCATGTTTGCCATCAATACCAAGCACTTCTGCCGCTAGCGTGTTTATGGGACCGCTTTTTTCTTGAAAACCGAAACGCATACGTTTATAGGCACTGGCGGCGCCGATGGTTGGCATGACGTTGTGGTAGATGCCCAATATTTTTACGTCTTTGTCGTCCAGCATATTTCCATAGTCAGGATGGATGAGTGCGCGAGCGACAAGTCCTCCCATGCTGTGCGTGACGATAATCACCTCATCACATTTGAATCCACACTTTTGATATCCTTTTACTAGTCCGCGTATGCGTTCCGCGATGATTTTTGCTGAAACGGCATTGCTCTGTACGAAGTTGTAGCCCATTGCGTGAACCGGATACCAGCACCGGGAAATTTTTTTCATTTCATCATCATTTATTGGCTCTCCTGACGAGGCACCAAAATCTTTAGGATTCTTAATGATTAGCCTGGCGACATCGGGGTAAGGCTGTTCATTGTATGAATTTCTGTAATAGTCATCGTCAGATTTATCATATGTCCAGTGGGGAAGAACTTTTCCTTTTTTTACTATGTTATTCATGAAGAACTCTGTTTTTATGAGCATATCTCCATATGCTCCCGCGAATAAAACTTCACTCCACCCACGCCATCGAGCAATATGCGCCGGTGTTTCACGGATTTCTGGAGGAACAAACCGTTCTGTCGAGTTGGATCTTTTTTTTGCATCAACGATTGCATTTTTCTTTTTGCTAATACATATTAGCGGTTCCACTCCCGGAAAATTATGGGGAATATTGTCATGTCGCGTATTTGAATATTTGCTGACATCACCACCAGGGAAAAATTTATTATTGTTGCTCGTATATTGATAGTATTCAACTTCTGTTTCATTTGGATTAAATATTAATTGACGCTCTTTTGGTGAGGCGTTGCTAAACCAGCCACCTAAGCCATTTCCTGTCGCGACATTGAACTTCCCGGATTTGTCGACCATATCGTCAGGTCTCCATGATCTGTTATCTGGCCTTTTTAATTCGTCTTGACTTATCTTGCTCATGCGCAAATTGCTACCCATCACGCCCGGTAGGAAGATGATCGGAATTAATTTTCCTGGTGGAATGGTGACGTCGTGTCGGGCCGTATCGGAGATTTCCGTTAAATTGACGGTATATTCGGCCCAGCCCCCAACAGTTTGCCGGAATTCCCCTTCATGGTTGTCGTGCTCATTCAAGTCTTTATCGTCATCTTTCATGGCAACTCTCCTTTATAACGAATCGTGTAGCTGTCCATTCCGTCCCCTTTTTGTATCGGTGTCAGACCGGCAGTCGTACTTTTTTCGCTGATCGTGTTGCCATCCTCACGTATCAGTTCAAAAGCAATATCCGCTGCAGGAGTGCCGTCTACTTGTAGCAGGCGAACGGCTTGGTCAAAACTGCTATGTGGCCGCTCATTAAATTCCTGCGACACGCTTTTCGGCGCCAGGGTTTCCAGGTTGCCGTTGAAGAGCACGGGCGATGAGGTGAAGAATTGCACTTTGTCGCTGATTTCCAGCATGTGGCTGGCGCCGTGCAGGCGTACGCCTTTCTTGCCTTTGATGTTGACCCAGTCCGCTTCACTGATGAGCGATAAGACTTTTTTGGCAATCACTTCCACTTCGTCGCTGTGTGCTTCGATACTGACTTTGCCGCTGGCGGCGATCAGTTTCATGCCAGCCTTGTGCACGAACAGGCTGAAGGTCCTGGCAATGCTGGCAAAGACGCTGTCGCCGCTGGCAAGCGAGATGCTCTTGCCGCTGCTGAGCGCTATATGTTCGCTGGCGGCCAGGTGCACTGATTGCGCCGTGCTCAGTTCGATCCCGGCCGGGCTGGCCAGTACCAGGTGAGGCTCGGACAATTCCGGAAACTCCTTGCCGCTGCCTTTGATGGCGGCGTTCTGATGCTTGATCGCTTCAGCGACGCTGCCTTGCTGTTCGGCGCTATCCTGGGCGCCCGCGCTCACGGCCATGGCGGCCAGCCCTTCTTGTAACTGACGCGCCTGCGCCAGCCGCGCCAGGGTTTCCGCTAGTTGTTTGATGGTGTCGGCCTGTGTTTCCGTCGTGATCAGCATGCCCTTGGCGGCGCGCAGCACACCCCAGGCATTGCTGGCCAATTCAAAACCTGCACCACGCGCCTCCTTGCGGCCGGCGTTGTCGTCGATGCGCGTGATGTTGCCCAATGAGAGACGGCTATCCTGGTGCTCGCTGCGCAGCTGTGCCTGGATGGACGCCCTGGTATCGTCGAGTACCAGGTGATTGGCGCTGCGGGCGCCGAGTTCGCGGCTGCGTACGCCGGACAAGGCGCGTTGCTGCGGCAATTGCCATGGCGGCATATTGCTGCTGTTATAGACTACGCCGATGACGATGGGGTGGTCGATATTGCCGTCCTGGAATTGCACGACCACTTCCTGGCCGACGCGGGGCAGGGCGACATGGCCCATTTGCGGGCCGGCCATCGGCATCATGACCCGTATCCACGGTGAGCTGCGCTCGTCGAATTCACCGAGCCGGTCCCAGTGAAATTGCAAGCGGATACGTCCCAGTGCGTCAGTGTGGATTTCCTCGCCTGCCGGCCCGACTACCAGCGCCGTCTGTACGCCAGCGACGATGCACGGCGCACTGTTGTAATGGCGGCCAGGGCGCCAGCGTATATCCTTGCGTACGCAGCGCAAGGTGTTGGCGTAATGCGATGCCGCTTTGTGGCCAGCCTGGTAATTGTTGCTGGCGATATGTTCGGCTGACAGTATCAGATACTCGCGTTCGGCAATATTGTCCGGGCGTTCCTGTCCCGCTTGATAGCGTTTTTCCTCGGCACTGAAATGCCCGTCGAGCCGGAAGCAGCGTCCGGCCTGGATACCGCGGTGATTTCCGTCCGCCTCGAAGTATTGGCGCAGGTGGTCGCTTTCTTCCATGCGGCGCTGCGCCAGCGACTCGCCTTCATCCCTGTTGCTGTAGCCATAGGCGCCCGTGTTTTCATACCATTCGTGGCCAAACACGTCGCCCTGGCGGTTCAGGCTATGGCCGGTGGCAAGGCGTGGCTGCGGATTTTTGTAGTCGAAACTGGCCAGTGTCAACTGCCCGGACCCCAGCCGCCGCACTGCCTGCCATTGTTTCAGTCCATCGTCTTCCATGGAACCCGATTCGGAGTGAAAGTGGATGGCGCCGTCGCCTGACGCTGTCTCAATCACGTCTGCCAGGGTGCTGTTGTCTGCCAGCCAAAGGGTGTGGCCGTCGGCACGGTGTTCGTACCAGTAATACAGGCCCAGCGCCTCCCAGCGCCGGTGCAGATGGTTGTAGTCGGTTTCGTTGTGCTGGTTGGCGCAGCTGATTTGCGGGTCATCGTCATAGATGGCGGTTTTCCAGTCGCGCTGTTGGTAGTGTGCAAAAGTCGTTTCGGTCAGTTGCATCACGCTCTGGCCATGGAACGAAACATTGTCCTGGCGTAGCCTTGCAAAGGCGAGCCAGGGTTGCAGCACCATACGGTACCAGGCAAAACCGCCGTCGGCGCGCAGCAGACTGAATTCGCCCACATAACCGTTAAAGTAGCGCAGCGTTCCATCATCACGCACCAGGGAGATGGTGACCATGCGTCCCATCATGGCCTTGAGCGCGACATGCGCATCGTCGGACAGCAGCTCGGCCTCGAAGCGAAAATCGCGCGATACTTCCTCCATGGCCGTGAGTGAATTGACCAGCAGGATGGTGCCGTCGGGGCCATCATCGTGCGGAAAGTCCAGCCGCAGCAAACGCTGCTCTTGTGTAGCGAAATTGAGTACGGATAGCGCTTCGAGCGTGGTGACAGTCATTGCCAGCCTCCCTTACAGCGATGTTTTCAGACGAGCACCGCAAGCGGTGGCGTCGCCATCGTAGGCGTATGGCTTGCCCATATGTTTTGCGCCGGCACCGTCAGGCTTGATGGCAAAGCTGCCTTTGCATTTGGGGCAAAAGGTCATGTCATCTGACAGTGCCGCCGTCAGTCCCATCACGGTCGTGCCAGACGATGCGCTGGTGACTTTGCCGCCGTGATCGGTCTGGTCGCCGAGCCGGATCACGCCGCGTCCCTGATGTTTCATGGTTTCCTCGTTTTCAGCTAGGTGATGTGCAAGTGCGCTGCAGCAGATAGCGCACGCAGGCGTTGCGTACCTGGCCTTGCGCGTCCGGCAAGAAAGTAGTCCATCCCAGCCGGCATCGCTCCGACGGGCGGGGATGCAAGACCATGGCGGTGATGCAGGGGGAACTCAGCTCCAGCCGCACTTCATATTGCAAATCAGGCAGGCCAAACAGGGCCAGCTTTTTTGCCAGTGCGGTAGCACCAGCGCCGCGCGGCAGGAAACGTTGCAACTCGTCAGGGCTTAAGGGGCCGATGTTGAGCCGTACCCGCATGTCATGGCGCCACAGGCGCACGCCCAAGGTGGCGCCACGCGCCAGGGTGAAATTTTTGCTGCCCAGCAGGCTGCGCCGGTTTGCTGGCAGAGTGTCCCAGCCTCCAACAAATTGTTCCAGTTCGACTGCTACCCCGTAGTATTCGGCCAGCACGCGCGCAACTGCCTGCGCGGAGACGGGGCGGCTGCGCAGCAGTCCTGCATACCAGGCCGCCACGTCCTGGCTTACGGCGCCATGTACACTGCTCACCGGCAGGGAATGGCGTTGGACACCGGCCAGCGCCATCAGCAATGGCAGCTGATCATCCCTGGCGTGCGTATCGAGCGCATCTTCCAGACGGTATTTGCCCCAGGCCTGGCAGAACAGCGCCACCATGCGATGCGAAAAGATACCGAGGAAGGCTGATACGCCACTATCCTTTGTTAAATACCGATAGGCTGCAATGCGTGCTGAATGGTGCAGGGGCAAGCTGCCGCTGACGCCTAGAAGCCCGATGAACGCTGGCGTCACGGTGATCTGCCCATTTTCCTCATAGGAAAGACATGCGATTTCACTGGCTGGAAAATTCAGCGACAAGCTGTTTTCAAAACGCAGTACCTGGCTAAAAGCTTGTTCATGGGCCACATCGTGCTGGCGTAGCCAGCGCAGCACAATATGCACCGCTTGTACAAACTGATAGCGGTATGGTTCGGCGAGCAGGTGCTGGATCACACCAGATTCTGCAGTCCGCTTCTTGGCTTGCATCGGATCAACTCCTCTCCGCTTTGCAGTGACAGCACGATTAACTCGATAAAACTGTTGATTTGCACATACAGTCCAAGAAAGTGATCGATCACCTGGACAAACAAATGCATGCTGCTGCCAACAAAGGCTTCTTCGTCTAGCGTCATGCGCAATTCGACGCCATGTACTAGTGAGGTGCCGCGCCGGTGGCGTAGCCAGGTTGTGGTCGGCACATGTGTCAGCGCGGCGATACCGTTGATCAGCCTTTGTGATGTTGCCGACTGCGCCAGGTCATACAGCGTCAGCATCTCGCGCAAGGCGGGTAATCCTTCTTGCGTCAGCGCATGGTGGTTGAGTGTCAAATGGGAAATCAGACGCCAGTGCAGCCCAAAACCTTGTGCGAAACGGCGCGGTGGGCTGGGGCGGCGTAACAGGCGCAATGGGTTGCCGCCGCTGCAAGGCTGCAGATCTCCTTGTGGCTGGCCGTATTTGAGCGCCAGCGGTAAATCCCGGTTGCTGCATGTCAGTTCAGTCGACAGGCTGGCCTTTTCGTGTATCAGCGGATTGAAGTCGCGATCGACCAGCGTGATTTTTTTCTCGTGGCCAGGACTTTTTTCAGCCAGATGTCCGTCGTGGCGTAATACCCAGTAGTGGTGCGCCGCCCCTTCGCCATGGCGCAAGCTGTACAGCGGGCGAAACTCGGTCAGCGTGCTATCGCCTTCGCGTTGGCGCAGCAGATGGACGGCATCGATGCCTAGCACTTCGTAGCCATGCGGGTGGGTGGCATGGGCCAACACGGTGTAGTCGGTTTTTTGGCGGGTGACGGCAATCGGCACGCCACTTTGGCGGAAGAGGTTTACCACCGGGCTGCAGCCGAGTAGCAGATTTGCCTCGGAAATAACAGACAGCATGCGTGCAATATCGGAATCCGGGCGCAAGCCCGCCATGCCCAGATGCAATGTGAAGCACTGGCAGCCAGCCGGCAGAAAAGCGCTGAGCGCAGCGATATCGATATCAAAGAAGTTGAATTTTTCCGGGTAGGCAAAGTATTCGCCGAGGATGCGGTAGGCGGGCTGGGAACGCGCGCCGAACGGCATCAATGCCTCTGTTTCGGCAAAACCCACTGGCTTCAACGGTACAGATGGCAGGGCAATCCAGGCTCCTGCTTCAGCTTCAGCTTGTATAAAGGCGCAGGTGGTGCGCATGAACAAGGCGTCACGCAGGGCGGCGGCAAATGATGGTTCGCCATTGATGAAAACGCGCAGGGGCGCTGTTGGCGCATCAAGATGCCGGATGACAATACTTAGCGAGGAACTGACCGCCGTTGGCAGGCGCACGCCAGCAGGCGCCTTGATCATGGCGTCGAAACTCGCATGCTCGAGGATGGATGTTCCTGTTGCAATGTCGTAGACCGTCTTGAAGCGGCAGCGTACGCCGCGCACCGGAGCCGAGTCCAGTTCGCTACTGGCCGGGAGATGGAATGCGCCTGTTCCAGGCGCTGGCATATCCTGGTGCACGATGGCGCAGGAGGGAAAGGGCCGTAGATAATGCGGGAATAATGCTTCGAACAAGGCTTCGGTAAATTGCGGGTAATCGTCGTCCAGCCGTTTCGAAATACGGGCCGCCAGCATGGCCACTGATTCGATCAGGTGCTCCACATGCGGATCTTCGCAAGACTCCCCGGACATGTGCAGTTTGCCGGCAATCCTGGGATAGCGTTCGGAGAATTCCCGGCAGTGTCGCCGCAGCATGACCAGTTCTCGCTCGAAATACGGCAGCAAGTCGTCCATGCTTAGTTCTGGCTATCACGCTGCGTGGCTACAGGTGTTTCTGGTGCGTAATAATGGGACATGGTCTACTCCTGGCGGCAAAGCTGCGAAGAGGTCAGTATCGGAGCGTCTGCACCACGCTAAATTGCGGTTGCGCAAATAATTGCATAGGGATGCTGCGTAACATCAAAGACTTTCAAGCTGGCAACTTCAGACTGGCAAGGCAGCGAAACCCCAGCCCACAACGGAGAGTGCAATGAGTTTGCCATCAAAACTATTATGGTCCGAAGGACTGGCCATCGGTCCCCAGCAATTCCAGCAATTGGACCGCTATCATGAAGCGCGTCTGCAACGACTGGCCTCCTTGATTAATCCCCATCTGTGGGGTGTGCAAACGATCAACTGGAATTCGGACGCCCTGGCCAACAATAGTTTGCGGGCCGATACGATGTCACTGGTATTCCAGGATGGCGAGATGTACGAGGCGCCGCTCGGTGATGTGCTGCCCAGCGCGGTTGACCTGTCGACCTTGCCATCAAGCGAACATAGCTTTACGTTTTATGCGGCCTTGCCTGCCATGCAGGCGCATGGAGGCAATGTGTCCGCTTCTGGCGCGCGCTACGTTCAGGCTGATATCGAGACACCTGATCTGTACAGCGAAGCGGTCAGCATCGAGGTGGCCTACCTGAAGAAACGTGTGCACCTGTTGTCGCAGCTCGATCCGCTGCATGATTACCTTGCCATTCCCTTGATACGCTTGCGCCGCGCCGGCAATGGCAGCTTTGAGATTGATACTTCCTTCATCCCGCCCGGTTTGAGCATCAGTGCGGAACCGGCGCTGCAGACCATGCTCGATTCCTTGCTTGAGCGCATGAGCGCAAAAATAGAAGCGCTGTACAGCCGCCATCGGCAACCCGGTAAAAACACGGTTGAATTTCATAGCGGTGACATTTCCTCGTTCTGGATGCTGAACACATTGAGTACCGCCAGCGCCGTACTGAGCCATTGCGCGGCTTATCGGCGCCATCACCCTGTCCATTTGTTCGAACAACTGATGGCGCTGGCTGGTGGCTTGATGACCTTTTCGAAAAAATACACTTTGAGCGACCTGCCAGCCTATCGCCATGAAGATGTGGGGCCAGGTTTTGGCAAACTCGACGCCATCATCCGGGACTTGATCGATACCGTACTGTTGTCGCGCTATTTTCCGATCGCCCTGTCCAACGATACGCAGAAGAACACCCACTATCATGGCGTTCTTGAGGCTAGCCGCATCGATAGGCAGACTGAGCTTTGCCTGGCTGTCAATGCCGATATGCCGGCACTGGAACTGGTCGCCACGGTACCGTTGCAATTCAAGATTTCATCGCCAGACAATATCGAACTGTTACTGGCGCGAGCATTACCCGGCGTTGAGCTGCGCCATATGGCACAAGTCCCGGCCGAAGTCCCGGTTCGGCCCAATACCTATTATTTTTCGATTGAAAACAAGGGCAGTATTTACGATGCCATGATCAAGGCCCAGGCAATTGCAATCTATGTGCCGTCCGGCATACACGGCCTGAAGCTGGAATTGTTTGGTATCAGTGCGACTGCGGATCAGTAATGATCTGAATTGGGAAAATGCCCCAAGCATAGACTTGCCTGTCCAATTGATATTATTATGTTGATAATTATCGGTGCTTGCGCATGCGGGTGCCGGTGGAATGGATAACAGACGGGGCAACAGGCAAAGGACAGCATGGGTATGGCAGCGGAAAAAGCGGGGCGCTACGGTGGGGTATCCATCGTGCTGGCCGTCAGTGTGGCGCTGACGTTTGTCGTCACGGTGCTGCTGCTGGTGTTTGCCGTGCTGTTTTACCAGTCTGAACGCGAACAGCGCTGGCAGCAGTTGTATCAGAGCCTGTCGGTGAGCGCCGACCAGCTGGCGGTGGCCGTGGAACTGCCGCTGTGGAACCTGGACGACAGGCAGATGCTGGCCGTGATGCGCAGCACCCTGGGCAACCGCGAACTGGTCGCCAGCACGCTCACGCCCGCCTTCAGCAAGGAGAGTCTGGTCTTGCGCCGTAATGCTGGCGGCGGTTTCGATAACCTGGGCGCTTTGCCTGACGAGCCTGGCTTGCTGGTCGAGCGGCGCATGGTGACCTTGGGCGGGCAGGTGATCGGCGGTGTGGCCGTGTATGCGTCGCCGGTCCTGCTGCACGCACAGATGCGCCAGCGCGCGCTGGCCATCGCCGCCATGATCGTGGCGCTCGACATGATCCTGGTGGCCAGCATCTGGCTGCTGATGTGGCGGCTGGTGCTCAAGCCATTGAAAGCGATCGGCCAGTACGCGGCAGGCGTCAAGGCGGGGCAGGGAGATGCGGCCGGTCCGCCGCCCAGGGCCTGGTTCCTGGGCGAGCTGCGCACCCTGTACCGCTCGATTCGCGACATGGTCGCCTTGCTCGACAGCCGCTACCGGGCCTTGCAGCGCAGCGAAGAGCGCGTGCAAATGGCCACCGGCGCGGCCAGCATCGGTATCTGGGACTGGAATGTGACGGCCGACGAACTGCAATGGGACGAGCAGATGTATGCGCAGTTCAAGGCTGACCCGTCGAGCAGCATGCCGCCATCGGCGATCTGGCGCGCCACCATGGTAGCCGAGGATGTGCTGGCCACGGAGCAGGCCATCGGCGCCGCGCTGGTCGCCGGCCCATCGTTTTCGCATGAATACCGTATCTTGTGGCCTGACGCCAGCATCCGCTATATCAAGGTTGACGCCGTGATTTTCCGCGACGGTGCTGGCCATGCGATGCGCGTGGTGGGATCGAATTACGATATCACGGCCCATCGTGAGGTGGAACTGGAACTGCTGCGCCATCGCCATCACTTGGAAGAACTGGTGGCCGAGCGCACGGGCGCGTTGTCGGTAGCCGTCAGCCAGGCGCAGGCGGCGAACCGTGCGAAGAGTATTTTCCTGGCCAATATGAGCCATGAATTGCGCACGCCGCTCAATTCCGTGATT
Organism: Janthinobacterium silvisoli; assembly: GCF_014200725.1. Taxonomy (GTDB): domain Bacteria; phylum Pseudomonadota; class Gammaproteobacteria; order Burkholderiales; family Burkholderiaceae_D; genus Janthinobacterium. Next base: position 624,460 of record NZ_JACHCL010000002.1, on the reverse strand, counting down.
GGCTTTTCAGGCCTGATGGCGGCCTCGCCGCATATGCAGGCCGATGAAAAACGCAAGCTCGACATCATCCACCGCTCGGGCAAGCATCTGCTGACATTGATTAACGAGATCCTCGACTTGTCCAAGGCCGAGGCGGGGCGGCTGTCGACGCAGGCCGAGCTGGCGGCGCTGGCGCCGCTGCTGCAGGAAATGATGGACATGCTGGGCATGCGCGCCGAGCAGCAGGGCCTGGCTTTGCGCCTTGACTGCGCGGATGTGCCGCCGGCTGCCTGGCTGGACGCCACCCGCTTGCGCCAGGTGTTGTTGAACCTGATGTCGAATGCCGTCAAGTTTGCCGGCAGCGGCGCCATTACCTTGCGCGTGCGTGGCGAACATCTTGGTGGCGATGCGTGGCGCTTGCACTTTGCCGTCGCTGATACGGGTATCGGCATCGCCATGGATGACCAGCAGCGCATCTTCGAGCCGTTCGTGCAAGCCGACAGCGCGGGATCGAAAGATGGTACGGGTCTGGGCCTGGCCATTTCGCGCGAATTCGTGCAACTGATGAAGGGCCAGCTGACTTTGGAGTCCACGCCGGGGCAAGGCGCCACTTTCCGCTTCAGCATCCCCGTGCAGGCGGCCGAAGCGGCGGCATACGTGCCGGTGATGTTGCCCGTGTCAGCGCTGCCGGCAAGCCCGCCGCCGCTGCAGCCGCTGCGTTCGCAAGAGCTGGCCGTGCTGGAGCCGGACCAGCGGGCTGCGCTGCTGGTGGCGCTGCGCGAGCTCAATCTGGGCCGGCTGGCGCTGCTGCTGGAACATCTGCCACCGTCTGCGCAGCCGCTGCGGGCGCCACTGCAAGCGATGCTGGACCAGCATCAATACCGCCAGTTGTGCGCCTTGCTTGAAATGGATGGCGAGCCTGCCTGAGAGTGTGGGCTGCCAACATCGGATTGCCAGAAAAGCTGCCTGGATTGCAAGCCGCTGATGGTGCTTTATTGCAATAAAGATTATGATGATAGTCGGTAGTCTACTGTGAGGTACTGCCTAGTCTGGCCGATGGTGCTCCCCCGCCGCCGCGCCTCATCCAAAGCTGAGAGAACTGCTACATGCACCGCGATTTCCCGGAAGCGAATACGAAGGGCGAAGTACTGATCGTTGAGGATACGCCAGCGTCGCTCAAGCTGCTCAGCGATTTGCTGGGCGGCGCCGGTTATACGGTGCGGCAGGCGCCGAACGGCGAACTGGCGCTGTGGACGGCCCAGGCCCGTCCGCCGGAACTGATACTGCTCGACGTGCGCATGCCCGGGATCGATGGTTTTGAAGTGTGCCGGCGCCTGAAAGAGTCGCCCGGGCTGCGCCAGGTGCCCGTGATCTTCCTGTCGGCCCAGCATGACACGGACGACAAGGTGCGCGGCTTCGCGCTGGGCGCCGTCGACTTTATCGCCAAACCCTACCAGGCCGAGGAAATCCTGGCCCGCACCGATGCCCACGTGCGCCTGGGACGGGCGCAGAAGCAACTGGAGCAGGAGCGCAGCAGCCTGGAACTGCGCGTGCTGGAACGCACGGCGGAACTGGCCCGTGAAGTGCAGATACGCCGCGCCAACGAGGAATTGCTGCGGCTGTCGGCGCAAGTCTTTGAAGCCACCCAGGACGCCATCCTGATCACCGATCCGGCCGGTATCATCGTCGCCTCCAATCCCGCCTTTACACGTATCACCGGCTATACGGCGCAGGAAGTGCGCGGCCTGGACATCGTACTGCTGCATGCCGACGACACCCAGTCCACGGTGCTCGATACCATGCGCCAGGGCTTGCGCGTCAGCGGCTGCTGGTCGGGCGAGGTGCAGACGCGGCGCAAGAGCGGCGACACCTATCCCTGTTTGCTCAGCGTGTCGACGGTATTGGGGCCCGCTGCCGGTACGGATGCCGATGGCGGCGCCGTCATCAACTATGTGAGCGTCTTCCTCGACATCAGCGAGCGCAAGGCCGAACAGCACCTGATCGATTTTTTGTCGTATCACGATGCACTGACCGGCCTGCCCAATCGCGCGCTGATGGCCGAGCGCTTTAACCAGGCGCGCGTGCAGGCAGGACGCGATGGCCAGCAGCTGGTGCTGCTGTGCCTGGATCTGGACCGCTTCAAGAATATCAACGATTCGCACGGCCAGGCCGTGGGCGACAAGGCCTTGCAGGTAGTGGCCCGTTTCCTCTCGGGCTGCGTGCGCGATGGCGATACGGTGTCGCGCCAAGGCGGCGACGAATTCCAGATACTGCTGCAGGACGACGCGCTGCTGGGCCGCACGCTGGCGCTGGCGCAAACTGTCCTGGCCGGCTTGCGCGGTGAACTCAGCGTCAATGGCGAGCGCCTGGCGCTCACCACCAGCATCGGCATCGCCATGTGCCCGGCCGATGGCGATAGCTTAGACGACTTGCTGCGCCACGCCGATACGGCCCTGGTGCGCGTCAAGGAAACAGGGCGAGACCATTACGCCTTCTTTACCGAGCGCATGGGCAGCGATATCCGCGCCAGGCTGGCCATGCAGCAGCAACTGCGCGGCGCCGTCGCGCGCGATGAGTTCGACGTGCATTACCAGCCGCAGATCTGCTTGCGCACAGGGACCATGCTGGGGGCGGAAGCTCTGCTGCGCTGGGAAAACCCTGTGCTGGGCAAAGTGCCGCCTGGCCTGTTCATTGCGCTTGCCGAAGAATATTGCCTGATCACTGCCATCGGCGAATGGGTGCTGGAAAGCGTGTGCGCGCAAATCCGCAGCTGGCACGATGCGGGCCTGGGCCGCATCAAGGTGGCCGTCAATTTGTCGGGCAAGCAGTTCGCGCAAGACCATACGGTGCCGTTCGTCGAAGCGACCTTGCGCAAATATGGCATTCCACCCTCCTGCCTGGGCATAGAAATCACGGAAAGCACGGTGATGGGCGACCCGGACAAGGCGGTGGCCGCCTTGCGGCGCCTGAAAGCTATCGGCGTGAGCATTTCGCTCGACGATTTTGGCACGGGATACTCCAGCCTGGGCTACCTGAAGCGCTTTCCCATCGACGTGCTGAAGATCGACAAGTCGTTTGTGGACGACGTCACCACCAGCAACAGCGATGCGGCCATCGCCCTTTCGGTCATCTCGCTGGCGCACAACCTGAATATGCGGGTAATCGCCGAAGGCGTGGAAACGCGCGCCCAGGTCGACTTTTTAACTGGCCATGGCTGCGATGAAATGCAAGGCTATTATTTCAGCCGTCCCTTGGCGGCAGAACCGTTCACGGCGCTGCTGCGCGAAAAAAGGATGCTGGCCGTGGCATGAACGGCCGTACTGTCTGTTTTCACGGACAAGCGCTATTCCACGACATGATGTCCGTGTATGCACCATGCTGGTGCATTCGCCACGCCACGGTGCATCATTCTCATCTTTTTCGCTGATACGCCTCCTCTCTCTCTGGCATACATCCTGCTTAGCATAGTCTGTTGCTTTGCCATTTTGCGATGGACTTCATGCCCGATTGCTCCAGCCCCAGTTTTTTGACGCCGCCCGACTCCAACGCCCACAGCGCCCACAGCGCGTGGCAGGCGCGCCTGACCCTGGGTTTTGCGCTGCAGGATGGTGGTGTCAGCCGGCTGGTCGAGCGGCGTCACAGCGGTCCCTTGCGCGTGCAAAAAGCGCTGTACCCGGAAGGCGGCGCCGTCTGCCACGCCATCATCGTCCACCCACCGGGCGGCGTGGTGGGCGGCGACCAGCTGGCTGTGCAAGCTACCGTGGGCGAGGGCGCCCATGCTTTCCTGACGTCGCCTGGCGCGGCCAAGTGGTACCGCGCCAATGGCCATGTGTCGGGCCAGCACATCGTGCTGCGCGCGGGCGCGGGCGCGGCCATCGAGTGGATGCCGCAAGAGAGCATCTTCTTTGACCAGGCTTGCGTGCGCCTGCGCCATGAGGTCGAGCTGGCGCCGGACGCCTGCTATATCGGCTGCGACATCATTTGCCTGGGCCGCAGCGCCTCGGGCGAATCGTTCGATAGCGGCAGCATCGCCCAGCACACGCAGATACGCCGTGGCGGCAAGCTGCTGTGGTGGGAGCAGGGTTTGCTGGCGGCGGATGGTCCCCTGATGGCCAGTCCGCTGGGCATGCACGGCTTGCGCGTGTGCGCCACCCTGATCGCCGTGGGTGGCCCGGTAGCTGCTGGCGTGATCGAGGCGCTGCGGGCCATCGCCGTGCCTGACGGCGCACGCCTGGGCGTGACGCAAATGAAAACACTGGTGGCCGTGCGCCTGCTGGGAACCGACAGCGAGGCCGCGCGGTGCGCCATGCTGGCTGCCTGGCAGTTGCTGCGCCCGGCCATCATGGGACGTGTGGCGGTCGTGCCACGCATCTGGAATACCTGACAGGAGAGAGACAAACTATGGATCTGAGTCCACGCGAAAAAGACAAGCTGCTCATTTTTACGGCGGCGCTGCTGGCCGAGCGGCGCCTGGCGCGCGGCTTGAAACTGAATTATCCGGAAGCGGTGGCCTTCATCAGCGCAGCCATCATGGAAGGCGCGCGCGATGGCAAGTCGGTGGCGCGGCTGATGTCGGACGGCGCGCAAATGCTGTCGCGCGAGGACGTGATGGAAGGCGTGGCTGAAATGATCCCCGACATCCAGGTGGAGGCGACCTTCCCCGATGGCAGCAAGCTGGTGACCGTGCATCAGCCGATACCGTGACGCACTGCGTTTGTCTTGACCCGATAGAAGCGAGAATAAGGAGCCAGCATGATCCCCGGTGAATATCAATTGGAAGAAGGCGAAATCGGCCTCAATAGCGAGCGCGCGACGGCCACGGTGGTAGTGGCCAACCGTGGCGACCGGCCGATCCAGGTCGGCTCGCATTTTCATTTTTTTGAAGTCAACCCGGCGCTGTCCTTCGAGCGCTGGCGCGCCTATGGCATGCGCCTCAATATCGCGTCCGGCACCGCCGTGCGTTTCGAACCGGGCCAGCAGCGCACGGTGGAACTGGTAGCGCTGGCCGGCGAGCGCAAGGTGTACGGCTTCAATGGCCAGGTGATGGGCAAGCTGAAGGAAAAACCGGCAGGAAAGCGCTGAGATGGCCAGCATACCGCGCAGTGCCTATGCCGAAATGTTCGGCCCCACCACCGGCGACCGCATCCGCCTGGCCGATACGGAACTGTTCATCGAGATAGAACATGATTACGCGATCTATGGCGAAGAAGTGAAATTCGGCGGCGGCAAGGTGATCCGCGACGGCATGGGCCAGTCGCAGCGCTGCGCCGCCGAAGTGATGGATACCGTTATCACCAATGCTGTTATCCTTGACCACTGGGGCATCGTGAAAGCCGATATCGGCTTGAAGAATGGCTTGATTTTCGGTATCGGCAAGGCCGGCAACCCGGACATCCAGCCCGGCGTGACCCTGATTATCGGCGGCGCCACCGAGATCATCGCCGGCGAAGGCTTGATCGTCACGGCCGGCGGCGTCGATACGCACATCCACTTCATTTGCCCGCAGCAGATCGAGGAAGCCTTGATGAGCGGGGTGACCACCATGCTGGGCGGCGGCACCGGGCCGGCCACCGGCACGGCCGCCACCACCTGTACGCCGGGACCCTGGCATTTGCACGCCATGCTGGCGGCGGCCGATGCGTTTCCGATGAACCTGGGCTTTATGGGCAAGGGCAATGTCAGCCTTCCCGAACCGCTGGAAGAACAGATACGCGCGGGCGCCATCGGCCTGAAGCTGCATGAGGACTGGGGCAGCACGCCGGCCGCCATCGACAATTGCCTGTCGGTTGCCGAGCGTATGGATATCCAGGTGGCGCTGCACAGCGATACCCTCAACGAGGGCGGCTTCCTGGAGCACACGCTGGCCGCCTTCAAGGACCGCACCATCCACACTTTTCATACGGAAGGAGCGGGCGGTGGCCATGCGCCCGACATCATCGCGGCCGTGGGTCAATCGAATGTGCTGCCGTCGTCGACCAATCCTACCCGCCCGTTTACCGTCAATACGCTGGATGAACACCTGGACATGCTGATGGTCTGCCACCATCTGGACCCGGCGATCGCCGAAGACGTGGCCTTTGCCGAATCGCGCATTCGCCGCGAAACCATCGCCGCGGAAGATATCCTGCACGATATCGGCGCCATTTCCATGATGTCGTCCGATTCGCAAGCGATGGGCCGGGTGGGCGAAGTGATATTGCGCACCTGGCAGACGGCCCACAAGATGAAGGTGCAGCGTGGCCCGCTGGCGCCCGACACGGCCCGCAGCGACAACTTCCGCGCCAAGCGCTATATCGCCAAATACACGATCAACCCGGCCATCACGCATGGCATTTCGCATGTGGTCGGTTCTATCGAGGCGGGCAAGATCGCCGACCTGGTGCTGTGGAAACCGGCCTTTTTCGGCGTCAAGCCCTCGCTGATTTTAAAGGGCGGCATGATCGCCGCCGCGCAGATGGGTGACCCGAACGCATCTATTCCCACGCCGCAGCCCGTGCATTACCGCATGATGTTCGGCGCCTTTGGCGGCGGCTTGAAAAAGTCGTTCACCTTTGTTTCGCAGGCGGCCTACGAGCTCGATATCGGCCATCAGCTTAAGCTGAACAAGACCCTGATCCCGGTGCGCCAGATGCGCGGCTTGCGCAAGCGCGACATGGTGCATAACGGCGCCACGCCGCATATGGAAGTAGACCCGGAAACCTATGCCGTGCGTGCCGACGGCCAGTTGCTGGTGTGCGAGGCGGCCACCGTGCTGCCGATGGCGCAGCGCTATTTTCTATTTTAAGCAGGAGACTCTGTGCTGACACTGCATACCAAACTGGGGCCGGACGACAGCCGTCCCGTCGCCGCACAACTGGTGCTGCCCTACGACCAGCGTGAAAAATGCCGGCTGCGCGCCACCCTGTCCACCGGCGAGGAAGCGGCCATCTTTACCGTGCGCGGCACGGTGCTGCGTCATGGCGACCTGATGACCGGGCCCGATGGGCTGGTAGTGCAGATCGTGGCCGCGCCTGAGCCGACTTATTTAGTGCGCTGTTCCGACGCCCATACTTTATTACGCTGCGCCTTTCACCTGGGGAACCGGCATACGCAGGCGCAGCTGGGCGATGGCTACCTGCGCATCCGCCGCGATCCGGTATTGAAGGACATGCTCGAAGGCTTGTCCGCCACCGTCATCGGGGAAAGCGCGCCGTTCGAGCCTGAGGCGGGCGCCTATGGTGGCGGCCATGGACACCACGATGGCCAGCACTTGCTGGCGCCGGTGCCGCTGCGGCAAAAAATTCACCGTCCCGGCGACGCCGCATGATGCAGGCCGCGGCCCTGCTGCATCTGCTGCAGTTCGCCAGTCCGGCCTTGCCGATCGGCGCCTACAGCTATTCGCAAGGACTGGAAGCGGCGCTGGAAGAGGGGCTGGTGCGCGACGCGGCCACGGCGCGCAGCTGGATCGTCAGCCATTTGCTTGAAGTGGTGGCGCGCTGGGAGGCGCCCGTGTGTTGGCGCTTGATGCAGGCGTTTGAACAGCAGGATTTATCAACCGTGCGGCTGTGGAGCGAACGTTTCATCGCTTCGCGCGACACGGCGGAGTTCCGCGCCGAGACCATCCAGATGGGCTATTCCCTGACCAAGCTGCTGGCCGAGCTGGGCGTGGCCGACGGCGTCTTGCAGGACATGCTGCAGGGCGAGCCGGAAGTGGCTTTGCCGACCGCGTATGCCTGCGCTGTGGTGGCGCTGGCCATACCGCACGAAGAAGCGTTGCTGGCGATGCTGTTTGCCTGGGCTGAAAACCAGGTGCTGGTCTGCGTGAAATCGGTGCCGCTGGGGCAGGTGGCGGGTCAGCGCCTGCTGCTGTCGCTGCGCCCCGAGCTGGAAGCGGCGGCGCTGCTGGCACGCACTTTGGCCGACGAAGAGATAGGCAACTGGACGCCGGGCTTGTCACTGCTGTCGATGCGGCACGAGCTGCAATACAGCCGCCTTTACCGTTCCTGACATTTGAAAGAGGCATGACATGACATCCATTACATCGAACCCACTGCGGGTGGGCATAGGCGGCCCGGTAGGCTCGGGCAAGACGGCCTTGTGCGAAATGCTGTGCAAGGGCATGCGCGAACGCTATGACATGGCCGTCATCACGAATGACATCTATACGCGGGAAGACATGGAAATCCTGCTGCGCGCCGGCGCCTTGCCGGCCGAGCGCCTGATGGGCGTGGAAACGGGCGGCTGCCCGCACACGGCCATTCGTGAAGACGCCTCGATCAACCTCGAAGCGATCGCCCGCATGCAGGCCGATTTCCCTGATCTGGAGCTGATCCTGGTGGAGTCGGGCGGCGACAATCTGGCCGCCACCTTCAGTCCCGAACTGTCTGACCTGACGATCTACGTGATCGACGTGGCTGGCGGAGAGAAAATTCCGCGCAAGGGCGGGCCCGGCATCACGCGCTCCGACCTGCTGATCATCAACAAGACGGACCTGGCGCCGTATGTGGGCGCCAACCTGGACATCATGGCGCAGGACGCAAAGCGCATGCGTGGTCAACGGCCGTTTGTCTTCACCAACCTGCGCAGCGGCGATGGCGTGCAGGCCGTGATCGATTTTATCCGCGAGCAGGGTTTGCTCGATCAACATAGCAAGGAGATGGCATGACTGTACGATTGAAACACCTGGGCGCCCTGGCGGCACTGGCGCTGGTCAGCTTGCCGGCCATGGCCCATCCGGGCCACGACCATGGCACGGGCTTCCTGGCCGGCTTCATCCATCCTTTTACCGGCATCGATCATTTGCTGGCGATGCTGGGCGTGGGCATCTGGGGCGCCCAGCAGCGCCGTGGCCTGGAGCAGCCTTTGACTTTCCTGGCCATGATGCTGATCGGCGCGCTGGCCGGCATGGCGGGCCTGGGGCTGCCGGGCCTGGAAATGGGGATTGCCGCCACTGTGGCCTTGACTGGCCTGGCCATCGCGCTGGCCCTGAGCATGCCAGGCTGGCTGGCCATGGGCCTGGTGGGCGTGTTTGCGTTGGCGCACGGCAATGCGCATGGCCAGGAATTGTCGGCCTTGCCCGCCACTTGCGGTTTCATGCTGGCCTCGGCCATTTTGCTGTTGAGTGGCCGCTTTATCGGCCAGATGCTGGCCGAGCGGGTCGTGCGCGTGGCTGGCGCGGCCATCACGGCCGTAGGCTTGGTCTTGATGGGGATGAATTAATTGGGGCGTCTGTCGGACAGCACGATAGGCGCGGCATTTTCCGGGTGCAAGCCCTGGTGGCCCGCATAGGCGGCGGCGATGGCTGCCATGTCGGCTTCCTTGTCGCCCGTCAGGTACAGATGGTCGACCACGCCCAGCACCTTGTTCGGGTAATCGATGTAGACCAGCAGCAAGGGAACCTTGGCTTCCAGCGCCAGGTGATAAAAGCCGCTCTTCCAGTTGGGGCGGTAGCTGCGCGTGGCTTCGGGCGTGATCGCCAGCCAGTACCAGTCGGCAGCCAGCATGCGCTCGGCCTGGCGTTGGATGGTGCCGCAGGTAGTGCTGCGGTCGACCGGTTCGCCGCCCAGGTAGCGCAAGATTTTCCCCAGCGGGCCACGGAACAGCGAATCCTTGGCCAGCCAGCGGAACGGCAGGGCCAGCGCCCATTTGCCGAACAGGCCGACCATGAAATCCCAGTTTGAGGTATGTGGATAGACGACGGCGATGCCGCGTGGACCGGGCAGGGGGCGGAAGCGCATGCGCCAGCCAAACAGATGCAGCACGCGCATGGCGCTGCGCTGGTGCCAGGTCGGCAGGTCGCGCGGCTGTACAAATAAATCGTCCATGAATACCCTCTCGTGTGCTTGACTCTGTTCTGATGGCGCCGCAGTGTTGTTTATGCGGCAAAAAATATGCGCAGGCATTCTATACGGGGCTGGCGGTGGCGACAAGCATAGACTTTTCCACCCGCGCCTCCATCCATGCGGGATCGGGAAGAGGTTGATTGTTATTTTAGCGATGCTAGGCCGGTGTGCGGGCACTAATCATGGCTACCGCTGTCTTATCTGTATGGAGCTTGATATGCATGAAACGATGCATCTGCATGTATGGGAGTTGATACAGTGGCTTGTATATGCGTAGCAAAGCTGGCGTGATGTATCTGACAGGGAGCGGGGCATGAAAAACAGTGGGGAGTGTGGCAGTGATAACGCCAGGGCGGACCAGGCCATGGCCAATGTGGTGGAGCGTGGTGTGGCATTTCATCATGCCCTGGGCAGGACGGTGGCGACTGCCTACCTGCGTGAAAACGCCGTGCCAGCGGAAGTGATTTACCGCGTGTTCAGCGGCATGCAGGCACGCCGCCCGGCCCGGCCGGCGCGGCGGCGATGGCGCTGATGAACTAAAGACGCGCCATAAAAAAGCGGCGGGCGCGGCGATCAGGCAGTTGCCTGCATTGGTGTCGCTGCGCCCGCCGCCGGTAGGGCGTGGATAAAGGCTTATGCCAGGGCTGGGTAATCTGTATAGCCGGTAGCGTCAGGCGAGTAAATCGTCGCAGGGTTCAGCGGATTCAGCTCTGCATCGCTGTGCAAGCGCTTAGGCAAGTCTGGATTGGCGATGAACCACAGGCCAAAGGCGATGGCGTCGGCCGCGCCGCTGGCCAGCAGCGCTTCAGCGGCGGCACGGTCCATCTTTTCATTGGCGATATACACGCCGCCGAATTCCTGCTTCAGGTACGGGCTCAGGCTGTCTTCGCCTTGCGCTTCGCGTGCGAAGATGAAGGCAATTTTACGCTTGCCCAGTTCGCGCGCCACGTAGCCGAAGGTTTCGCGCGGGGTCGAATCACCCATGTCGTGCGCATCGCGGCGCGGCGCAAGGTGCATGCCGACCTTGTCTGCGCCCCATACGGCGATACAGGCGTCGGTGACTTCCAGCATCAGACGGGTACGGTTTGCGATCGAGCCGCCATAGTTGTCGGTGCGCTTGTTGGTGCTGTCTTGCAGGAACTGGTCCAGTAAATAACCGTTGGCGCCATGGATTTCCACGCCATCAAAACCGGCTTTTTTCGCGTTTTCTGCGCCCAGGCGGTAAGCGGCAACGATGCCAGGGATTTCTTCCGTATCGAGCGCGCGTGGCGTCACGAATTCCTGCTCTGGACGCACCAGACTGACGTGGCCGGCCGGCTTGATGGCGCTAGGCGCGACAGGCAGGTCGCCATTGAGGAACATGGGCGCGGAAATGCGGCCCACATGCCACAGTTGCAATACGATCTTGCCGCCGGCGTCGTGTACGGCCTTGGTCACATGTTTCCAGCCCTCCACCTGCTCATCGCTCCAGATGCCTGGCGTATCGGCGTAGCCCACGCCTTGTGGCGTCACGGAGGTGGCTTCCGAAATGATCAGGCCGGCCGTAGCGCGCTGGGCGTAGTACTGGGCCATCAGCTCGTTCGGCACGCGGCCGGGATTGGTGGCGCGCGAACGGGTCAGTGGGGCCATGATGATGCGGTTTTTCAGTTGCAGGCTGCCGATGGTGATAGGGTCGAATAATGTTGCCATGATATAAAAGTCTTTCCTGTCGAGTGTGGGGGAGTGCTGCTTGCTGTGGAGACTGCGATTACAAACCTTGCTGCATATGTTCCAGAAAAGCCTGGATGGTGGCTTCATTGCGCTTGAAGAAGCTCCATTGCCCGACCTTTCTGGGAGAAATCAGGTCCGCCTTTTGCAAGGTGGCCAAGTGGGCTGACACAGTGGACTGCGACAATTCCAGGCGTCCGCCGATCAAGCCGGCGCACACGCCGAAATCGAGCGGATGGTCTTGCTCGATAAAATGCTGCTCTGGCTCTTTAAGCCATTGCAATATTTGCCGGCGTACCGGATTGGCCAGGGCCTTGTGGATAGCGTCGATGTCCATGTTTTTGCCTTGTTGTTCGCCTGCAGACGAACTATATATCGGGTTTTTTGAAATCTAATATCGTCATAATACGATATAAATAAAAAGCCTGCTGGCGGGCTGGTATTTTGCAGAAGGTTAGGGGGAAGCAGGGCGGCCCGGCTGGCCGCCCGGAAAGAGTCAGGCGAAGTGAAACAGCAGCAAGGCGAGCACGGCAGGTACGGTTTGCAGGTACAGGATACGGGTCATGACCGTGGCCGCGCCCCAGATGCCGGCCACGGCGATGCATACCAGGCCGAATACCGTGAAGGCATGGGCAATGGCCGCGTCCGGGTAAAAGAAGCCCAGGGTGAGCGCTGCCACCAGGAAACCGTTATAGCAACCCTGGTTGGACATGGCGGGGCGCACGATGTCTGCTTTTTCCTGGCTGAGACCAAATACCTTGCGCCCGCGCGAGTCGAACAGCACCGTTTCAAGCAAAACGATATATACGTGCAGCAGCAAGATGATCGCGGTAAGCGCCTGGGCCAAAATAAGCATTGTGTCTCCTGGAAAATAGTTGATATAGATAAAGTAATTATCAGGCCAGTCGGCTACTTCTGGCAGTTTTTTGATTAGAGCGGGCGCACTAGTAGTTAGTGTGTATCAGGCAAGATTTTTTGGCCAATGCTATACTCGCCGCCTTTTGCTCCTGTGGGGACGACCCCGCTAGTATCGATGGGGCTGCAGGCGGGGACGACCCTGCCCATCAGGAGAAGCGATGTCTTGGATCATCCTTGTATTGGCCGGTTTGCTGGAAGTTGGCTGGGCCGTTGGCCTCAAATATAGTGCAGGCTTCACCCGTCCCATCCCTTCCGTCCTGACGGCGATTGCCATGCTGGGCAGCGTGGTCTTGCTGGGCATGGCCTTGCGCAACTTGCCGTTGGGAACGGCGTACGCCATCTGGACCGGCATCGGCACGGTGGGCACGGCCATTTTCGGCATCATGATGTTTGGCGAGCCGGCCAGCGCCGCACGCATCGTTTGTATCGCGCTGATCGTGGCCGGCATCCTGGGCTTGAAATTGCTGAGTCCGCAATAAACGCTAAAGAGGATATCTATGAGTCTTGCCATGACCTATCTCTACCTGGCCATCGCCATCATTGCCGAAGTGATCGCCACCAGCGCGCTGAAGGCGTCAGACGGCTTCAGCCGGTTGTGGCCCAGCCTGCTGACCGTGGCTGGTTATTGCATCGCCTTCTGGTTCTTGTCGCTGACGATCAGGGTGATACCCACTGGCATCGTGTATGCGATCTGGTCCGGCGTAGGCATCGTGCTCATCTCCGCCGTCGGCTGGTTCTGGTTCAAGCAAAGCCTGGACCTGCCGGCGCTGATCGGCCTGGGCCTGATCATTGCCGGCGTGCTGGTGATTAATCTCTTTTCAAAGTCCGTCGGACATTGATCAGAAACTCGCGCTTACCCGCGCCAGGTAATACCACTCGGCATTGGCGGCTGCATTGACGTCCGGGAACAGGATGTAGGCGTCGAATTCGGCTGTGACGGGCGTGCCGTCGGCACGTACGCCGATCTGGTCGCCTTGCTTGAGTTTGTCAAAGCTGGACCAGGTCTTGATGAAGCGGTCGCCGGCGTGCAGTTTGTCGTGCACCACCACCATATTTAACGCTTCCATGTCGGCGTCCGCGATCGGTTCCGGTTGTGGTGCGTCGATAAAACCCAAAAAGGCCAGGGTGTTGATGATGGCGCGGTAGGCCACGTCCGGTGCGGCCGGGTCTGCATGCTGGCCGCATTCCAGGGTCAGGGCATAGCCGCCTGTCGAGCGCATGTATTCGGTGGTGCCCACGCCATAACGCAAGACCATGCCGACCTGGTCGCTGCTGCCCAGGCGGCGTTGTACGCCAGAGCCATAGGTTTGCAGCCAGCCATCGACGAAGCGGCGCACGCCCAGGCGGCGCGCCAGTGCGCGTTCCTTTTCCTCATGTTTAAAAGCTTGCAGCGGGCCATCGTTGTTGCGCGGGCCGACCATCACGAACGGTTGGCTGTCGGCGTTGAACGAATGCAAGTCCAGCAGCACATCGTGCTGGCCCAGCAAAGGGCACAGCCAGTTGGCGATGCGGTCTTCAAAGTCTTGCGGATTGTCGTTGGGGAACAGGTTGCGGTTCAGGTTGCGGTCGCCGCTGCGCACGCCCTTGGCGTAGGCCAGCGGGTTGGTGATTGGCACGAATGTGACGCTGCCGGCCAGGATGGGCAGGGCGCCGCTATCGATCTCTGCCATCACGCGCTGTATGCCCTTGGTGCCGCAGGTTTCATTGCCGTGTACGGCGCCCGTGACGATCAGGCGCGGGCCGCTGCCCTGGCCCGTGTAGTTGATGGATTTGAATTGAAGTGCGCTGCTCATGCTGGTTTTATCCTATGCTGTGTCGTAAAGGGAAGGCGGGATCGGCCTATTTTAGCGGCATTCCTTGTGCCTGCCGTAAAAATCTGGCCATGGCAGGGTCCGGCGTGGCATGATCGGCGCCAGCCTTGTTTTCCCTCTTGATTTTCATGTCCAGCCATTCGCCTTCTTCCCGTTTGTACGGCCTCGATACCTTGCGCGCGCTGGCCATCGTGCTGGTCTTCATGAACCATTATCTGCTGTTCGTCAGCGATGGTCATGCTTTTGCTTTCTGGGGAGATATCGGCTGGACCGGCGTGGATCTGTTCTTTGCGCTGAGCGGCTATCTGATCGGCAACCAGATTTTTGCCGCCTTGCGAAGCGAGCAAGGTTTTTCGCTCAGGCATTTTTATGCGCGGCGTTTCTTGCGTACCTTGCCCAATTTCTATGTGGTGCTGGCGCTGTTTTATCTGTGGCCAGCGTTTCGTGGCGACAATCCCTTGCTGCCCATCTGGAAGTTTCTGACTTTTACGCAAAACATCAACCTGACGCCGGGCACGGCTTTTTCACATGCCTGGTCGCTCTGCGTGGAAGAGCAATTTTATGTGTTGCTGCCCGCCGTGGCGATGCTGATTGCCGCCTGCCGACTATCCTTGCGCTGGGCGTGGATAGCCGTGGCCGCCAGTGTGATAGCCGGCATGCTGGTGCGGGCCTATCTGTGGAATGAATACGTGCACGTGCCGCACGGCGGCCTCGGCTATTACAAATACATTTATTACGCCTCGTGGTGCCGCTTTGACGAGCTGGTGTTGGGCGTGGCGCTGGCGCTGCTGAAGAATTTCCATCCTGCCGCCTGGTCGCGCATCACTGCATATGGCAACCGCACTCTGTTAGCTGGTCTGGCGGGCGCGGCGCTGATGCTGTTTGTTTTCTTTACTAATCACTATGCTTACTGGGTGACGGTGGTCGGCTATCCCGCGCTGGCGGCCAGTTTTACCTTGCTGCTGATCGCCGCGCTCAGCCCCGGCAGCGTGCTCTATACAGTGCGCGTACCGGGCGCGGCCAGCCTGGCGCTGTGGTCATATGCAATTTATCTCTTGCACAAGCAGCTGTGCATCTTGCTCAAGCCTGTCTGGCAGGGCATGGGTTATGGCGCGGACAGTCTGCCGGCCATTTTGGCCAGCATCGTTGTGAGCATCGCTGCGGGCTGGCTCTTATATGTACTGGTGGAAACACCGTTCATGCGTCTGCGCGCACGTTACGTGCCCGCGAACCATGCTTAAGCCGGCATATCGATCACATCGAGCCCACGTGGCGTGCCTATCAGCAACTCCAGCACGGCATGCACGCGCAGATTGGTGTCTTCATGCTGCGTCTCGCGTATCAGGTTGCGCAGGCCGGGTACGGCTTCGCTGATGTGTGGGCTTTGATAGGCGTTAATTAATAGCAGCACCAGATCGGTGGCGCCGGCGCCTGGCTGGCGGCGCAGCCGTTCGTGGATGGTATTGAGCAGCGCCCGCTGCATGCGCGGCGTAGGATTGGTGATATAGGCGAACACAGTCGGCGTGTTGGAAATCGCCGCGCAGAGGCGCCGTTCGATCTCGTCCGGCTTCACATCGGATGCAATATCGAAATAAGCCGGCTCCCAGCGCGTGCGCGCATACGGGTGACCCGGCGGGAAGGAGTCTGCCGTTTCGAAACCGCAAATGCGGCTCAGGGTCTTTAACCAACGTAGCAAGGTGGATAATAAGGTTGAATTCATGTTGCGATTCTAGCTCCATTCCATGCAGGGCGGACCTTCCCTATATAAAAGGGGCTGACGCCCGGGAAAATGATTAAAGTTTCCTGTAAAACAGCCCTTGTATTTACAGGAAAGCCTCTCTATAATGCTGGTCTTCGGGGCGGTTAGTTCAGCTGGTTAGAATACTTGGTCGACATCCAAGGGGTCGGGGATTCGAATTCCTCACCGCCCACCAGAATTTGGCAGTAGATGATTTTTAAGCTGGCGCAAGCCGCAAGCGGTCATTTAAAATAAAATGATCAACACAGTTTTACGGGCGGTTAGTTCAGCTGGTTAGAATACTTGGTCGACATCCAAGGGGTCGGGGATTCGAATTCCTCACCGCCCACCAGAATGCAGTTAGAGAGAAAGAAAGGGTAAACCGGTTATGACACCGCGAACTACTACCAAGCTTTGGGAGTGACGCTAGTCGAACGGGTTTCCTTTGTCTCAAAAAAGTGAAAAACGCGGCTAGTCCGCGTTTTTTTGCGTCTGCGTTTTCCTCCCGGTTTTTTCAGTCCATTCCACACATTGCAGTTTTACCTGGCGCCAGCGCCGACATGGAGATCAATATGCTTACAATCCGACTTCCCGATGGTTCCGCCCGTCAATTTGACGGCCCGGTCACCGTGGCCCAGGTTGCGGCCAATATTGGTACCGGCCTGGCCAAGGCCGCGCTGGCCGGCAAGGTCGACGGCAAACTGGTCGATACCTCTCATTTGATCGAGCAAGACGCCGAACTGGCGATTATCACGGACAAGGATGCCGATGGCCTGGAAGTGATCCGCCACTCGACCGCCCACTTGCTGGCCTATGCCGTCAAGGAATTGTTCCCTGAAGCGCAAGTGACCATCGGCCCTGTGATCGACAACGGTTTCTATTACGACTTCGCCTACAAGCGCCCATTCACGCCGGAAGATCTGGTGGCGATCGAAAAGAAAATGGCCGAACTGGCCAAGAAAGATGAGCAAGTCACGCGCAAGGTCGTCGCGCGCGATGAAGCGATCGAGTATTTCAAGGGTATCGGCGAAGCCTACAAGGCTGAGCTGATCGGCGCGATTCCTGCCGATCAGGAAGTGTCGCTGTATTCCGAAGGCAAGTTCACGGACTTGTGCCGCGGCCCGCACGTACCATCGACGGGCAAGCTGAAAGTGTTCAAGCTGATGAAGCTGGCGGGCGCCTACTGGCGCGGCGACTCGAAAAACGAGATGCTGCAGCGTATCTATGGTACGGCCTGGGCCAAGAAGGAAGATCAGGAGCAATACCTGCACAACCTGGAAGAGGCGGAAAAGCGCGATCACCGCAAGCTTGGCAAGCAGCTCGATTTCTTCCATTTCCAGGAAGAAGCGCCGGGCCTGATCTTCTGGCATCCGAAGGGCTGGTCGATCTGGCAGCAAGTTGAGCAATACATGCGCAATGTGTACCAGGTCAATGGCTATCAGGAAGTCAAGGCGCCGCAAATCCTCGATCGTGGACTGTGGGAAAAAACCGGCCACTGGGATAACTACCGTGAAAACATGTTCATCACGGAATCGGAAAACCGTTCCTACGCCTTGAAGCCGATGAACTGCCCCGGTCACGTGCAGATTTACAACAGCGGCATGCGCAGCTACCGCGATCTGCCACTGCGCTACGGCGAGTTCGGCCAATGCCACCGCAATGAGCCATCGGGCGCCTTGCACGGCATGATGCGTGTGCGCGGCTTTACGCAAGATGACGGCCATATTTTCTGCACGGAAGAACAGATTTCCGCAGAAGTGACGGCCTTCCACCAGCAGGCGATGGATGTCTACACGGCATTCGGCTTCACCAATATCGACGTCAAGCTGGCCTTGCGTCCGGACAGCCGCATCGGTACGGAAGAATCGTGGGACAAGGCGGAAGAGTCGCTGCGTTCGGCCCTGCGCGCCTGCGGCGTGGAGTGGACTGAATTGCCGGGTGAGGGCGCTTTCTATGGTCCGAAGATCGAGTACCACCTGAAGGATAGTCTGGGCCGCGCATGGCAAGTAGGTACCGTGCAGATCGACCCGTCGATGCCGGGCCGTCTGGGTGCCGAATATGTGGCCGTGGACAATACGCGCCAGGTGCCCATCATGCTGCACCGCGCGATTGTCGGTTCGCTGGAACGTTTTATCGGCATCCTGATCGAACACTATGCGGGCGCCATGCCACTGTGGTTATCACCAGTGCAAGTGTCGGTGTTGAACATCTCCGACGCTCAAGCTGATTACGTACAAGAAGTTACAACAAAACTGCGCAAAGCGGGGCTGCGCGTACAGGCTGATTTGCGTAACGAGAAGATTACCTATAAAATACGTGAACATTCCGTACAAAAATTGCCGTATATCTTAGTGATTGGCGATAAAGAGCGGGATGCAAATACGGTGGCCGTGCGGGCGCGGGGCAATGTCGATCTGGGCGTCATGTCCGTCGATGCCCTGATAGAGCGACTCAAACTTGAAGTCGACACCAAGGCCTGACGAGGAAGCTCGCAGCACGACCGTTTTATAAGATTTTTAAAGGAAATTACAATAGCTACTGACAAGTCACATCGCATCAATGGCGAAATCACTGCCCCTGAAATGCGTTTAAGTGGGGTCGATAACGAGCCACTCGGTATCGTAAGTTTGGCTGAAGCCTTCCGCCTGGCGGAAGAGGCAAACGTTGATCTGGTGGAAATTGCGCCTACTGCGCAGCCACCGGTATGCCGTTTGATGGACTACGGCAAATTTAAGTATTCGGAGCAAAAGAAAGCTCACGAAGCCAAATTGAAGCAAAAGATCATCCTCGTGAAGGAAGTCAAATTCCGTCCGGGGACTGATGATGGTGACTACAATATCAAGTTGCGTAACCTCATCAAGTTCCTCGAGGATGGCGATAAAACCAAGATCACGCTGCGTTTCCGCGGCCGTGAGATGGCGCATCAGGATATTGGCTTCCGCATGCTGGAGCGTCTGAAGGCTGATCTGGAGCCATTTGGCCAGGTCGAGCAGTTTCCGAAGATGGAAGGCCGCCAGATGATCATGGTCCTTTCGCCTAAGAAGAAAAAGTAAGATACAATAGCGTTTTACTGTGGGTGGAACTGACATGCATCAACTTTGATGCGGCACTCTACCCCAGGCAGAATTTGAGCGGCCCGGGTAGTAATGTCCGGGCCGCTCAAAACTGTAGCGGACTCGCATCCGCTGCACAACATGTGAAAGCAGGCATCTAAGCGCAGCGTCGTGTTGCCACCTGCAATCCTGTTATAAATGGAGCTGTCCGTAAGAGGACAGATTGCTATGCCTAAAATGAAGACCAAAAGCTCCGCGAAAAAACGTTTTCGCGTGCGTCCAGGTGGAACAGTCAAGTCGGGTCACGCGTTCAAACGCCACATCCTGACCAAGAAAACCACCAAAAACAAACGTCAGTTGCGCGGTACACGTAACATCAACGCTTCGGACGTCACGTCCGTGCTGCGTATGATGCCGACTGCTTAATCTCACACTCAATTTAAGGAGTTACTATGCCTAGAGTAAAACGTGGGGTTACAGCTCGTGCCCGTCATAAGAAGATTCTTGTTCAAGCTAAAGGCTACCGTGGTCGCCGCAGCCGTGTATACCGTGTTGCCAAGCAAGCAGTTATGCGCGCTGGCCAATACGCTTACCGCGATCGCCGCAACAAGAAACGCGTTTTCCGCCGCCTGTGGATCGCCCGTATCAACGCCGCTTCCCGTGAGCATGGCGTAACGTACAGCGTATTCATGAACGGCTTGAAAAAAGCAAATATCGAACTGGACCGTAAAGTCCTGGCCGATATGGCTGTGATGGACAAGCCAGCATTCGCTGCGATTGTCAACGCAGTTAAAGCAAAAATCGCTGCGTAAGCACGGTCATTGCACAGCGTCATCCGTAGGGTGACGTTATAAAGAGCGGGGCAGAGGTCTTAACACCTTATGCCCCGTTTCCGTTTTTGATTCTTGGGCTCTGTCTAGACGACTGACTCCAGGATAGCTGTCCAAAACAGGAAAAGCCGCATGAACTCCCTAGAAGAACTCGTCGTCTCGGCCCAGGCTGACTTTATCGCCGCCGCAGACGCTGCCGCACTTGAAAACGCCAAAGCCCGCTACCTGGGCAAGACTGGCCAGATTACTGAAATGATGAAGGGCCTGGGCAAACTGGACCCGGATGCGCGCAAGGCGCAGGGCGCCCTGATCAACGCCGTCAAGGTGCAGATCGAAGACGCGCTGACAGCGCGCCGTGATGCATTGGCCGATGCCCAGTTGCAAGGCCGTCTGAACGCCGAGGCGATCGACGTGACCCTGCCAGGCCGTGGCCGCATGCCGGGCGGCATCCATCCGGTGATGCGTACCTGGGAACGTGTGGAAGCCATCTTCAGCTCGATCGGTTTTGACGTGGCCGATGGCCCGGAAATCGAGACTGACTGGACCAACTTCTCGGCCCTGAATAGCCCGGAAAATCATCCGGCGCGTTCCATGCAAGATACTTTCTACATCGATGGCAATGACAGCGATGGCAAGCCTTTGCTGCTGCGCACGCACACCAGCCCGATGCAGGTGCGCTATGCGCGCACGCATACGCCGCCGATCAAGGTGATCGCGCCAGGCCGCACCTACCGCGTCGACAGCGACGCCACCCATTCGCCGATGTTCCATCAGGTCGAAGGCCTGTGGATCGCCGAAGACATCAGCTTTGCCGACCTGAAGGGCGTGTACCTGAACTTCATCAAGGCATTCTTTGAAACGGACGACCTGCAAGTGCGTTTCCGTCCGTCCTATTTCCCGTTCACCGAGCCTTCGGCAGAGATCGACATCGCCTTCGGTTCCGGTCCCCTGAAAGGCCGCTGGCTGGAAGTATCGGGCGCGGGTCAGGTGCACCCTAACGTGGTGCGCAACTTTGGCCTCGACCCAGAGAAATTCATCGGCTTTGCTTTCGGCTCCGGCCTGGAGCGCCTGACGATGCTGCGTTACGGCATCAGCGACCTGCGCCTGTTCTATGAAGGCGATTTAAGGTTCCTGAAGCAATTCAACTAAGCGTTGTTCCGTATGATTTGCCGCGCTTGAGCATGTGCTCGCGCGGTGAGCTTTGACCCTTTGAAGGCTTGATTATGCAATTTTCCGAAAACTGGCTCCGTACCATGGTCGATCCGAAGATGACTTCGGACGAACTGTCCCACCTGCTGACCATGTCTGGTCTGGAAGTGGAGGACGTCGAAGCTGTCGCTCCGCCATTCTCGAACGTGGTGGTGGGTCTGGTCTTGACGACGGAGAAACACCCGAACGCCGACCGCCTGAACGTGTGCACGGTCGATGTCGGCACCGGCACCATGCTCAACATCGTCTGCGGTGCGCCGAACGTACGCCCCGGCTTGAAAGTGGTGTGCGCCAAGGCTGGCGCCGTGCTGCCGCCTGGCGCCGATGGCAAGCCGTTTGAAATCAAGGTAGGCCAGCTGCGCGGCGTCGAGTCGCAAGGCATGCTGTGCTCCGCGCGCGAATTGAAATTGTCGGAAGAAAACGCCGGCTTGATGGAGTTGCCGGACGACGCACCGATCGGCCAGAACTTCCGCGACTACTACGCCTTGAACGACCTGAAATTCACGATCAAGCTGACGCCGAACAAGGCCGATTGCCTGTCCGTGCTGGGCGTGGCGCGTGAAGTGTCGGCCTTGACGGGCGTGCCATTGCTGGCACCGCAATTCCGTACCGTGCCTGTCAGCAGCGATGAAGTGCTGCCAGTCAAGATCAGCGCGCCGGACCTGTGCGGCCGTTTCACGGGCCGCGTGATTCGCGGCTTGAACGCCAGGGCGGCCACGCCGGACTGGATGAAGCAGCGCCTTGAGCGCAGCGGCCAGCGTCCGCTGTCGGCGCTGGTGGATATTTCCAACTATGTCATGCTGGAACTGGGCCGTCCTAGCCACGTATTTGACCTGGCCAAGATCCACGGCAGCCTGGATGTGCGTTGGGGCAAGGCTGGTGAAACTGTCAAATTGTTGAATGGCAACACGGTCGCCGTCAATGAGTGGATCGGCGTGATCGCCGACGACCAGGAAATCGAATCGCTGGCCGGCATCATGGGCGGCGACGCCAGCTCGGTATCGGACGATACCGACAGCATTTACCTGGAAGCAGCGTTCTGGTGGCCAGACGCCATCCGTGGCCGCGCCCGCCATTTCAATTTCTCGACCGACGCGGCGCACCGTTTCGAGCGCGGCGTGGATTTCGCCACCAATGTGGAACACATCGAGCGCATCACGGCCCTGATCGTGGAAATTTGCGGTACGCAAGCCACTACCGTCGGCCCGATCGATGACCAGGTAGCCAATTTGCCGCAACGCGCAGCAGTCACCATGCGCACGGCACGCGCGCAAAAAGTCATTGGCGTGCCGTTGACGGATGAACTGGTCGCCGATATCTTCACGCGCCTGGCCCTGCCATACACGCTGGCCGATGGCGTGTTCTCGGTGACGTCGCCGAGTTACCGTTTCGACATCGAGATCGAGGAAGACCTGATCGAAGAAGTGGCGCGCGTGTACGGTTTTGAAAATATCCCGACCCGTCCACCGGTGGCTGCCAATGTGATGCAGATCGCGCCAGAAAACACGCGTTCGCTGTTTGCCGTGCGCCATGAACTGGCTGACCTGGCATACCAGGAAGTGGTCAACATGAGCTTTGTCGACGCTGCGTGGGAGCGTGATTTCTCGGGCAACACGAATCCGATCACCTTGCAAAATCCGATTGCCAGCCAGATGAGCGTGATGCGTACCTCGCTGATCGGCAGCTTGCTGTCGGTGGTGCGCTATAACCTGAACCGCAAGACCAACCGTATCCGTATCTTTGAAGTGGGCGCCATCTACAAGCGTGATGCGTCCGTGGAAAACGGCGCCGTGACGGTCGCCGGCTACGATCAGCCGAAGCGCGTTGGCGCCGTGGCCTACGGTCCGGTAGCTGATGAGCAATGGGGCCAGCCAGCCCGCACCGTCGATTTCTTCGACGTCAAGGCGGACCTGGAAGCGTTGTTCTCGCCGCTGGTATTGCGTTTCACCAAGGCTGAACATCCAGCGCTGCATCCAGGCCGCTCGGCCAATGTGGAGCTCGATGGCAAGGTCATCGGCTTTATCGGTGAATTGCATCCCCGCTGGATGCAAAAGTATGACTTGCCGCAAGCGCCAGTGCTGTTTGAAATCGATGCGGTGGCACTGGAGCAGCGTCCTTTGCCGGTGTACGCGGAAATTTCGAAATTCCCGGGCGCCAGCCGCGATCTGGCGGTGGTCGTCAAGCAATCGGTGGCGGTGCAGGATGTGCTCGATTCCTTCCAGGCGGCTGCCAAGGCCAGCCCGGCAGCACGCATCGTGCAAGCCATTGTTTTATTTGATGAATATCGCGGCAAAGGTCTGGAAACGGATGAAAAAAGCCTTGCTTTCCGGATTAGCTTGCAAGATACTCAAAATACCCTGCAAGACGATGTGGTCGATGGCCTGATGGCCGTGCTGATCGAAGCGGCCAAGCAGGGCCACGACGCTAAATTGCGTTCGTAACAGTCGGACCGGGCACCGCTTGCGGGTGGTGCCAGGCCCGCCGAAAACCGAGAACGGACCCGCCATCTTCACGTGGCGGGTTCGGGCGCACAGAAAAGGCAGGGCAGGAAAATTAATAATAGCGACGTTGATTCCGCCGTACTGCAGTCCGCATTGGCTGCCGATTTGCATCGGGCCATGCTGGTTGCCAAAGTGCGCCAGGAAGCGGAAAAAGATTTACCCACCTTGACCAAGGCAGAGCTGGCCGAACTGTTGTTCGAGCAAGTGGGCCTGAACAAGCGCGAAGCGAAGGATATGGTCGAAACCTTTTTCGATGAAATCCGCAATGCGCTCGAGCGGGGCGAGGCCGTCAAACTATCGGGATTCGGCAACTTCCAGTTGCGCGACAAGCCGCAGCGGCCTGGCCGCAACCCGAAGACAGGCGAAGAGATCCCCATCACGGCGCGCCGGGTGGTGACTTTTCACGCCAGCCAAAAGCTGAAAAGCATGGTCGAAGAGACCAGCCCGCTGGCACGTGCTGCCTGAGTGAGTGGCGATGAACGAGCGCATCAGTAAAACCGAGTTGATCGTTTTGCCACCGATACCGGCCAAGCGCTATTTCACGATCGGCGAGGTCAGCGAATTGTGCGGCGTCAAACCGCATGTGCTACGTTACTGGGAGCAGGAATTTTCCCAGCTCAAACCCGTCAAACGACGAGGTAACCGCCGTTATTATCAGCACCATGAAGTGCTGCTGATACGGCGTATCCGTGAATTGTTGTATGAGCAAGGTTTTACCATTAGCGGTGCACGCAACAAGCTCGATAGCCGTGGCGCCGCGCATACTCCACTGGATGGCGATGTGTTGCTGCCCGCCTTGCCCGTGATTGCGGCGGTACCGGAAGAGGCGCCACTGGACCGCGCCTGGATACGCGAAGAATTAATCGCGATCCTGAACTTGCTAAAATAAGATTTGCACCAATATGGGTGTACTGATGCTTTTATCTACGTGTAGTACTGTTTTTTTGACTAAAATGCGATGACGCATTGCCGGTACGTACGGCGCGCCGTATTTTAAATATAATATTTATGTTGCGTTTTTGTCAGTGACGCTGAGCTGGTGCTGTATTCAGGCACCGGTAGTCTTTCCCAGGCCAGGAAAATATAAGGGGAAACAATGATACGCGTTGCCATTTGTGATGACCACCAAATAGTACGAGCTGGATTCAAACAGATTTTTTCGTCTTCAAGCGATTTTAGTGTCGTGGCGGAAGCCGGTACGGGGCGCGAAGCGCTCGATATCGCCCGCCGCGAAATATGCGATGTGCTGTTGCTCGATATTGCCATGCCCGATCAGAGCGGCATCGATACCTTGCGCACCATCCGCCAGGGGCAGCCGGAATTGCCCGTACTGATACTGAGTGGCTATCCTGCCCAGCAATATGCGCTCAATCTGTTCAAGATGGGCGCTAACGGCTATTTGAACAAGGAATGTGAAGCGGACGAGCTGATGACGGCCGTGCGCACCGTGTTCCAGGGGCGGCGCTATGTCAGCTCCACCGTGGGCGAGTTGCTGGCCCAATCGTTCGACCGCGATACGACGGCGGCCCTGCATACCGAGTTGTCGGACCGCGAATTCCAGGTCTTCCTGCGCCTGGCGCGTGGCGCTACCGTGTCCGATATCGGTGTGGCCTTGTCGCTGAGCATCAAGACGGTCAGCACTTACCGTACGCGCATCATGGAAAAAATGGGCTTGCAATCGAACAGCGACTTGACCTATTACGCAATGAAAAACAATTTGCTTGACTAGCCGGGCGGTGCGATCATGCTTGCATGATCGCCCAACTGCGCGTTACGTCAGGCACAATCTTGATGTTGTGCGGTGCTGCAGTGTGTGGCGCGGACTATCATTGGCCGGCGCTGGCCTTGCTTGCTGCGCCGGGTCTAGCTAAGGATGCACATCAGGATGTACTTCACCGTTGAACCGGCCCCCAATCAGCCCTTGCCTCTGTACAAGACGATCTTGTGCGTCACCTGTGCATTGCTGCTGATACTCAATGGTTTCAGTCTTTACCATAATCTGGAATCCTTGAAGGGCACGAATGCCTTGCTCACCAAGAGCGCGCGCGTGGCCGACCGCCTGGAATATCTCAATGTTCTGGTGCTCGATACGGAAAGCAGCTTGCGCGGCTATTACATTTCCGGTTCGGAAACCTATCTGGGGCCGTCGAAGACAGCCGGCGCCGAAATTGAAAACGAATTCAACGAGCTGCAAACCTTGCTCGCGTCCAGTCCCAGCCAGCTCAGGAATCTGGCCCAGCTAAAGACCTTGATCCGCCGCAAGATGTCGATGCTGCAACAATCGATCGAAGTCTACCGGCAGGGCGGGCTAGCCGATATCGTCAATATCTCGCGCGTGACCGATGAGCGCTCCACCATGGACGAGATCCGCTTGCAGGTGGTGATTATGACGCGTGAGCAAAACGAGGCGCTGGCGGCCGGCAGCGCGGCCTTTTACCAGGAGTATCAAAAGGCCGTGATGCTGGGCATCGGCATCAATGCGCTGGCTATCCTGGTGCTGGTGATGTTTTACCAACTGGTGCGGCGCAGTTTCCAAAACCGCACGGCGGTGGAATTTGCGCTGCAAAACGCCAACGATACCCTGGAGTCGACTGTCAACAAGCGTACCGAGCAATTATCCGTGCTGTCGCGGCATTTGATCAGCGTCAATGAAGTGGAGAAGGCGCGCCTGGCGCGCGAGCTGCACGATGAGCTGGGCGCCAACCTGACGGCCATCAGCATGGATCTGGGTGCCGTCACGCAGCAATTGACGCATACGGCGCCCGAATTGGCCGCGCAACTGCGCCGCGCCAAGGCCACCTTGCTGGAAACGGTGGAACTGAAGCGCCGCATCGTCGAAGATTTGCGCCCCAGCTTGCTCGACAACCTGGGCCTGTGCGCCGCTATCGAAAGCTATTGCGAGGACTTTTCGCGCATGAGCGAAGTGCGCTGTGAAACGGACGTGGCTATCAATATCGACAACCGCGAAGCGACCCTGACGATTGCGCTATTCCGTATCGTGCAGGAATCGCTGACCAATATCATGAAATATGCACGCGCCGGCGCCGTTAGCGTGACCCTGAAGCGCAATGAGCGGGGCCTGGTGCTGCGCGTGATCGACGATGGCATCGGCATTGCCGAAGATGCGCTGCAAAAGCCGATGTCGCATGGCTTGCTGGGCATGCGCGAGCGCGCCCTGTTGCTGGGTGGAACCCTGACGGTGCGGCCCGGACCGGATGGCAAAGGCACTTGCGTGGAAGCACTGATCCCGATGGCCCTGGCGCCAGAGCAGTCTGGGACTGGGGAGTCTGCCTATGCTGGCGAGAAACTGGACGCATAGATCGCAGCAGCAATAAATAGGCAGAAATAAGAATGGCCGGGCATCATGCCCGGCCATTTTTTTAAGTACTAACGGTTTAGCAGCGCGCCACGTCGCGCAGCAGGCGGTCGTATTCGGTCTTCGCGACCTTGTAGCATTCGCCGGCATAGGCTTCCAGGCCCAGGCGGTCGAGTACCGTGATATTGCCGCGGCGGTAGTGGATCAAGCCTTCTTCCTGCAGCTTGCCGGCGGCGGCGGTAATGCTTTCGCGGCGCACGCCCAGCATGATGGAAATGAGTTCCTGCGTCACTTTCAATTCATTCGATGGCGAGCGGTCCAGGCGGTCGAGCAGCCAGCGGCACAGTTTTTGTTCGATCGAGCTGTGGCGCCCGCCCACGGCGTTTTGCGCCATCTGCGCAAACAGGGCATTGGTGTAGCGCATCAGCAGTTGCGGCAGTGCGCCACCCTGGTTGAACGCGTCGCGCAGGCATTGCGTTTTCAGGCGGTAGCCGTAGCCAGCGCTTTGCACGACAGCCGTGCACATGGCCCGTTCACCGACCACCAGCGAAGCGCCAGCGACGCCTTCATGGCCGACGACGGCGATTTCGGTGGTGGCGCCGTCTTCCATCACGTACAGCAGCGAGACGATGGCAGTGGTGGGAAAGTAGCTGTATTCGAGGTGGTTGCCGTAAGCGTAGAGTTCTTTGCCGAAAGGCAGTTCTACCAGCTCCAGGTGTTCAAACAGTGATTCGAGCGCGGCGCGGGGCAGGGCAGCCAGCAATTCATTTTGTTGTGCGCTACTGAGGCTGATCCGCGACGCAAGCTTGATTTCCCGTCCTGCCGCAGGTATGGCATGCGGCGGCAACTGGTTTTTCAGGACCGGGGTGCTAAGTTGGGTATGGTTCATATAATTCCTCACAGGCTTTTTTACATCGGAGTGTGATGGCTGCGTAGCTGGTCGTAGTTTTTAACCAGCTTTATCATGCAGATCACGATGTAGCTACTTTAAAAGCTTATGTCATTGGCGAACATAAGATTAGTAGTCGCCATTTTGTAGTCTCTATTGAGGCGGAATTGTAGTCCCAGTCCTACATCGCATTAGGCTTGATCTGATAGGTGTCAAGCCTTGCGCCGTTGCGCGTGGTTTTGTGCTATGACGCGCGGCTTGTTGGCGCTCCAGGAACCGGCCGGCCGCACGCTGGGCAAGCCGTGGCGAGGCGCACCAGCGGCCAGCTGCGCTGTTTCTTCCAGGCGGAAGCGGCTGACTGCCTGCGTCAGCGCTTCCCCCTCTTCATGCAGGCGCTGCGCGCCGATGCGCGCTTCTTCGACCAGCGCGGCATTCTGGCGCGTCATGTCATCGATCTGCGCCAGCGCGCCATTGATTTGCGCAATTTCCCCATTCTGTTCGGCGCCAGCGCTGCTGATGCGTCCGATCACTACCGCCACCTGCTGCACTGCCTCGACCACTTGCCGCATGGTGCTGCCGGCCGCGTTGACCAGTTCGCCGCCCGCATCCACCGTCGCCACCGAATCGCCGATCAGGCGCTTGATTTCCAGCGCCGCCTCGTTCGAACGCTGCGCCAGGCTGCGTACCTCGGCTGCCACCACCGCAAAACCGCGTCCCTGTTCGCCGGCGCGCGCCGCTTCCACGGCCGCATTCAAGGCCAGGATATTGGTCTGGAAGGCGATGCCATTAATGACGCCGATGATATCGACGATTTTATGCGAGCTGGCCTTGATCGAAGCCATGGTGTCGACCACGGCGGTGACGGTCTCGCCGCCGCGGCGCGCCACGTCGGCCGCCGAAGCGACCAAGGTGCTGCCTTGGGCGACGTGGGCTTCGTTGCGGCCAACCGTGGCCGTCAGTTCGCGCATCGAGTCCACGGTGGCGCCCAGCGCCTCGGACTGGGTAGCCGTGTGGCCGGACAGCGCCTGGTTGCCTTGCGCCATATCGGCGCCGGCTGTCGCGATGACGGCGGCGCCGCTGCGGATTTCCTGCACCAGCTTGGCCAGGCCGCGCGTCATGGCGCCAAAGTCGCGCACCAGGTCGCCGATTTCATCGCGTGCGCTGCTGTCGATACGGTGCGACAGATCGCCCGCCGCTGCCGCGCCCACGGCCAGGCGCAATTGCGCCACGTCGCGCGAGAACGAGGCGTAGAAGCCGGCGCACAGGTAGGCTGCTATGGCCAGCACCAGCAGCATGGCGGCCAGGATCAATGCGCGCCGCGCCTGGTCGCGGGCGATGCGCTCGGCCAGCACCGCCTGCAGCGCATTGCCGGAGGTGGCTGCCAGCGCGTACAGGCCATCGATGGCCTGCATGCCCGCCTTGTGAAAGGCTGCGCCCGAAGTCTGCCCGTAGGAATTGGTCACCTCATTTTTCGTGCGGTCCAAAAAGGCCAGCGCGGCCGGCAGGGCTTTCAAGGCCGGTTCCAGCGGCGCTTTCAGGGCTGGCTGGCTGCTGATGATTTCATCAAAGCGGGCCGGCAGGCGTTCCAGGTCATGGCGGGCGATCTGTGCGGTGGCGTTGACCAGCTGGTCTTCATTGGCTTCGAACAAGCCCGTATCGATATACGCACCGCCCCGGCCGGCGATGTCGGACAGGCTTTCGGCCAGGTCGGGCAGAAAGCCGGTATAGACATTGCTCAGGTGGCTGGCGCCTGCTTCGCCGTCCAGGTTCATGTGCGAACGGTCGGCCACCAGCTGCACCAGCTTGCCGGCCTGGCGTATCAGGGCCGTGTGCGCCGTGTAGCTCTCCTTGGCGGCCAGGCTGGCCTGGCCCGCCAGCAACGCTTGCCATTGCTTCAACAGTTCTGCCACTTGCGGCAAACCGGCGCCCGATGGCGACGCCTGCAGGGCTTGCAAGGCGGTGTTGATCTTGCCGTTGAGCGCCGTGGCGCCGCTATCGACGGCGCGCTTCATGCTCAGGCGCAGATGTTCTTCGCCACGACGCTGCTGTAGCAAGCGCGTGCTTTCCTGCAACTGGTGCACATAGCGCACGCCACCTTGCGCCTCTTGTGCCTGGGATAGGGACTTGCCCAGTTCGGCAATCAGCAAGGTCGTCACCAGCGCCAGCGGCAGCAGGAAGACCAGGCAGACGAGCATGAATTTGGGCAGCAGGCGCAGGCGCTGCATGAGTCGGATGGCGGGCGTCAGGAGAATTTTCATCAGATTTCCAGGAAGGGTCACAGTATTTCTGCATCGCAATGTTGCCAGTGAATTGTGACGCCTTGATGAAGTACTGATTTAACAATGTCTCACAGGCAAAACTACTGGGGCGCAAGAGTGGAACAGTTCACACGGAATGCCCGGGAGTCTGTAAAATCGAGGGTTTTTTGCGAGGGCCATATCATGGTCACCAATATGGCCAACGAGAACGACATGACATCCGACGATTCCATCGATATCGAGCAGTCCGCAGCAGCGGCTCCCAGCAGCAAGGCGCCCGCCGTGATCGCGCGTGAAGTACAGCGCCGCCGCACCTTCGGCATCATTTCCCACCCGGATGCGGGTAAGACCACCCTGACGGAAAAACTGCTGCTGTTCTCGGGCGCGATCCAGATGGCCGGTACCGTCAAGGCGCGCAAATCGGGCCGCCACGCGACCTCGGACTGGATGGAGATCGAGAAGCAGCGCGGCATTTCCGTCGCTTCCTCGGTAATGCAGTTCGAATTCCGCGACCATGTCGTCAACCTGCTCGACACGCCAGGCCACCAGGACTTTTCGGAAGATACCTACCGCGTGCTGACAGCGGTCGATTCGGCGCTGATGGTGATCGATGCAGCCAAGGGCGTGGAAGCGCAGACGATCAAGCTGCTGGCCGTGTGCCGCATGCGCAATACGCCGATCGTCACCTTCATGAACAAGATGGACCGCGAGACGCGCGATCCGCTGGAACTGCTCGACGAGCTCGAATCGGTGCTGAAGATCCAGTGCGCGCCCGTCACCTGGCCGATCGGCATGGGCAAAAACTTCCGTGGCGTGTACCACCTCTTGAATGACGAGATCATGCTGTTCAAGGCCGGTGAAGAAAAAGCCGACGGCGCCTTTGAAATCATCAAGGGCATCGACAATCCGCGCCTGCAAGAGATGTTCCCGCTGGAGATGGACCAGCTGCGCATGGAAGTCGAACTGGTGCACGGTGCTTCGCATCCGTTCAACCTGGAAGAATTCCTGTCCGGCGTGCAGACGCCCGTATTTTTCGGTTCGGCCATCAACAACTTCGGCGTGCGCGAAATCCTGTCGGCGCTGGTCGACTGGGCGCCTGCGCCGCGCGAGCGCGATGCAACCGTGCGTGCGGTAGCGCCATCCGAGCAGCCGTTCACCGGTTTCGTGTTCAAGATCCAGGCAAACATGGACCCGGCCCACCGCGACCGCATCGCCTTCCTGCGCGTGTGTTCGGGACGTTTCGAGCGCGGCATGAAGGTCAAGCATTTGCGCCTGGGCCGCGAGATCAAGGTGTCGAACGTGGTGACTTTCATGGCGTCTTCGCGCGAACAGGTGGAAGAGGCGTACGCGGGTGACATCATCGGCTTGCCCAACCACGGCAACATGCAGATCGGCGACAGTTTTTCCGAAGGCGAAATGCTGACGTTTACCGGCATTCCGTACTTCGCGCCAGACTTCTTCCGCTCGGTGCGCATCCGTAACCCGTTGAAAATCAAGCAGTTGCACAAGGGCTTGCAGCAGCTGGGCGAAGAGGGCGCAGTGCAAGTCTTCAAGCCGGTGCAGGGCGGCGAGCTGGTACTGGGCGCCGTCGGCGTGCTGCAGTTCGAAGTGGTCGCCAGCCGTCTGCTGAACGAATACGGCGTCGACGCCGTGTTCGAAGGCACCAGCATCAGCAGCGCCCGCTGGGTCAGCTGCGATGACAAGCGCATCCTGCAAGACTTCGAAAACGCGCTGGGCCACAACGTGGCCTACGATGCGGCTGGCAATATGGCTTACCTGGCCACGTCGGGCGTGAACCTGCGTTTGACGGAAGAGCGCTGGCCGAAGCTGAAGTTCCATGCCACGCGTGAACATTCGGCTAAATTAGCTTAAATACCGGGGTCAGACCCGCCGGGTCTGACCCCAGCTTTTATCTGCGTCTAGTTGGCCTAAGCCAACATCACCGTCCGACTGCTCCAGTCGCGCCGCTCCAGCAGCAGCGCCGTCAACTGTGCCGCCGTCATCGGGCGGGCGAAGAAAAAGCCCTGGGCATTGTCGCAGCCGGCCTTTCTTAAAAACTCCACTTGCCGCAAGGTTTCCACGCCTTCGGCCACCACTTTCAATTTCAGGCTGCGCGCCATGGCGATGATCGCCGTGACGATCGCTTCGCCTTCGCCGGGCAGGTCGTGCACGAAGCTGCGGTCGATCTTCAGCTGGTCGATCGGCAGGCGCTGCAGGTAGGACATCGAGGAGTAGCCGGTGCCGAAATCGTCGATCGACAGGTGGATGCCGGTTTCCTGCAGCCGCTGCATCAGCTCCACATTGGTCTGCACATTGTCCATCATGACGCCTTCGGTGATTTCCAGCTCCAGCAAGCCATGCGGCAGCTGGGTTTCGTGCAGGATGGCGCGGATATCGTCCATCAGTCCTGCATCGCGCGTCTGACTGGCCGACAGGTTGACGGCCACGTGTTCCAGGGTGTCGAGCAAGCCCGCCTTGTGCCAGGCGGCCGCCTGCCGGCAGGCGCTGTGCAGCACCCAGCGGCCCAGTTCGACGATGACGCCGCTTTCCTCGGCGACGGGGATGAATTCGCCGGGGCTGAGTTCTCCCATCTCGCGGCATTGCCAGCGTACCAGCGCTTCCACGCCGGCGATGCGGCCGCTGCGCAAGTCGATCTGCGGCTGGTAGTGCAAGGACAGCTCGCCATCTTGCAGCGCCTGGCGCAAGTTTGCTTCGATGCGCAGGCGTCGCTGGGCGCGCAGCGCCATGTCGGACTGGAAGGCGGCGTAGCGGTTCTTGCCCTGGTGCTTGGCGTGATACATGGCCGTGTCGGCGTTGCGCGTCAGGGTGGCTCCATCGCGCGCATCGAATGGATACAGGCTCACGCCGATACTCGCGCCCAGGTACAACTGATGGCCATCGAGCGCGAACGGCTTGGCCAGCACGGCCAGGATCTTGCGCGCCACGCTGGCCATCTCCCGGGCATCGTCGGCCGGTTCGATGATGACGACGAATTCGTCGCCACCCATGCGGCAAATGATGTCGGTGGTGCGCAGTATCAGTTTCAAGCGCTCCGCCACGAGTTTGAGCAACTGGTCGCCGTGGTGGTGGCCCAGGGTGTCGTTGACGACCTTGAAGTTGTCCAGGTCCAGCAGCAGCAAGCCTACGCTACTTTCCTGGCGATCAGCACGCATCAGCGCATAGGCCAGCGCATCGTTGAATTCATGCCGGTTCGGCAAGGTGGTGACCGGGTCGACATGGGCCAGATAGTGCAAATGGTTTTCCGCCTGCTCGGCGGCGGCGCGCGTGCGGTGCACCATCAGCATGGTGATACCGAAGGCGCACAGGCCGATAGCCATGGTGAAGGCGGCGAATTGCGCCAGGCTACGGTACAACGATGCCAGGCTGGTCCGCAGCAGCAGCGCGCCGCCGCCTGGCAACTCTTTTAACACGCTCGCGCTGCCAGCCAGCCAATCCGTATGCGTACCGGCTTGCGGCACGGTGGGTGTGGCCTCGGCGCTGCTGCGCGCGTAGCGGGCGTAGGGCAGGCCATTCGGGCCGTAAATCAGCGCCTGTTCGATATCGGGGGCGGCCGAAAGGGGCGCCAATACCTGTTCGGCGAGCAGATGCCTGGACTGGCGCAGCGCCTGGCTGGCGGCCGGCGCCAGCATGTTGGCTTGCACCGTTAGCTTGCGCCGCAGTTCTGTCTGCAGCGCCACCGCCTGGAATAGCACCAGCAGCATGCTGGCGGCCAGCAGCGTGGCGCCGGCGATCAGCAGGTTTTGCCGGGCGACCTGGTCGCCGCGCCAGCGCGCCGATGGCAGTGTCAACCGCGCCTTCACGGTGCGGCTCCTGGCCAGAACAGCGTGCCGTCCTGTTTGATGTTGGCTTGCCCCGCCATCTCTTAATTTCCGTCTGTTAAAACCATCGTAAGCTCCTCAAGTCAGGCGCCAGCATATAAAATTTCACTCATGTCTTTTGGATAATGTTCAAAGGCGATTCTAATCTTTTTTTCAGCGTCTGTTTTTTCTTGTGTAAAGACATGCTTTCAGTAAATAAAGCCGATGGCTGTCGCGAGGAAAATGCTGCTCTGCTGCGGTATTTCTGCTTTATTTTAATTTCCGCTGTAAATCGCATCTTGCAAGTCATTGATTCTAATAAATTTTAGAGGGGAACAGCCGAACGCTATGGCCTTGCCCGCCGAGTTCGTCCATAATCCGTCGAAGATGGGCGTTCTAATGTCGTTTGTTTTGTCGTGTGCGCCTTGCCGCCCGCAAAACAGGACGTTGCTTGTATCGCCGCATGTATCGCCGCTTGAATCGCGGTGTAAATATTGATCAGTGAGGATATCTTGGAAAAGAAACCAAAAATAATTTTGTCATCACAAGACGTGGAACGACTGGAAACATTGTTGTATGCCTTGGGAAATAACTTGTCGCCCGATAAGGCCGCTTTGCTCGATGAGCTGGGCCGCGCCGATGTGCTGGAGCCGCAAGAGATTCCGCCGACCGTGGTGACGATGAATTCGACCGTGCGCTTCACGGTCGAGAACAGGGAAGAATTCTGCCTGACCCTGGTGTACCCGAAAGACGTCGACGGCCAGGCTGACCGCATTTCCGTGCTGGCGCCAGTCGGCAGCGCGCTGCTGGGCTTGTCGGTGGGCGACAGCATCGCCTGGCCCATGCCGGGTGGCGTGGTCAAGGTGAAGATCGAGGAAATCGTCTACCAGCCCGAGCGCGCCGGCGAATTCCACCGTTAAGGTGAAAACGGGGCGAACGGTGTTTGCCGCTCGTCCTGGCGTCAGTTATTTCTTTGTATGCGCGCCACGATCCAGCCTGCCACCACCGTGAACGTGACGATCAGGGCGACGATGATCCAGAAGCCCTGCGGATGCTGGGCCAGCGGGATGCCGCCCACGTTCATGCCCAGCATGCCGGCGATGATGTTGATCGGCAGGGCCAGCACCGTGACGATGGTCAGCACGAACAGGCTGCGGTTATTGCCCTCGTTGACGCTGGCGGCGATTTCTTCCTGCAGCAGCTTGATGCGTTCCTGCAGCGACGACATATCGCTCAGCACCACCGAAAATTCTTCCGTCGATTGGCGCAATTCCAGGCTGTCGAGTTCCGAAATCCATGAAGGCGGCCGCTGCAGCAGGCGGAACAGGGCAGCCGGCTCCGGCGCCAGCAGGCGCTGCAGCCGCACCAGTACACGGCGCATGGCGCCCAGGTCGCTGCGCTTGGGCGTCAGGCGCCCGGACAATAGATGGTCTTCGATATCGTCGACGCGGGCTACGGCGTCGCGCACGATGTTGACCAGCACGTCGGCCTGGTCGCGCAGCAGATGGATCAGCAATTCCACCGACGAACGTATCGGCTCGTGATTCTTGATCACGGCCTGGCGCAGGCGTTCTATCGATTGCAGCGGCGCGCGGCGGGCCGTGATGACCAGGTTTTGCGCCACGCTGGACCACATGGTGGCGATATCGGACGCCTCGAAGGAAAAATTGTGCACCACATCGTTGACCACGGCGATCAAGGTGTTTTCAGCCTGCTCGATGCGCGTCGAGCGCGACCCCTGGTGCAGGGTTTCATAAAATTCCGCGGCCAGGCTGGTATGCGTTTGCAGCCAGCGTTCGCACGCCGCATGCGACAGGTTGAAGTGCAGCCAGACGAATTCGTGGGGCGGATGGGTGGCGCTGTTGTCCAGCCAGGCTTGCGCCGCGTTTGAATCGAGCGCCAGCGGCTGCGCCGTCCGGCCAAACAAAAAACCCCAGACCAGGCCTGAGGTATCGGAGCCGTAAGTAAAACCGGCAGTTTCCATCGCCATCGTGATTGACTTTCTGCGCAAAGCATTCTTGCAGCTAGTATA
Source organism: Janthinobacterium silvisoli (assembly GCF_014200725.1). Classification (GTDB taxonomy): domain Bacteria; phylum Pseudomonadota; class Gammaproteobacteria; order Burkholderiales; family Burkholderiaceae_D; genus Janthinobacterium. The sequence goes on along the minus strand of NZ_JACHCL010000002.1, from coordinate 588,580 downwards.
TGACAGCCAGATGACAGGAAAATGACAAAGGCCGCCCGCTGTGGCGGCCTTGTCACAATTAATGAATACTTCGCATCGACACCGAATAAAACCGTAGCGAGCGGAAGGAAGAGGTGGTTAAGAAGCGCAGCCGTACGAAGGTACGTTGAGCATCGCAGGCCGCCTATGCCGACGCGCAGCAGGTTTTATTCGGTGTTCTCAACCACGGGGCGACCAGCGTCCTTCTTGCATGTGCCAGCGGCCACCGCGCTGGCTCCAGACCGGCGCCGCATACACATAGCCGGGGCGTTCGGCAATCCATACGCCTGGCGACCAGGCGTAGCTGCGGGCGCGCCATTCCCAGTGGCCGGGCGCCCACACGTAGCCGTAACGCGGATGCGGCACGCGTTCAAAGCGCGGCGGCGGCGGGGCGACGACGACTTCTTCGTAGACCACGGGTTGCGGCTGCACCGTCACCCAGCCGCCACGGTCCAGGCGCCAGCCATTGCCTTGCTGTACCCAGACGGCGCTGCGGTATTGGTTGCCGCCCTGTTCGCGCACCCACACGCCCCTGTTCCAGACATGGTGGTGGCCATCCCAGTCCCAGTAGCCCGGCGCCCAGACATAACCGCGGCGCGGCGGCGGCACGCTTTCGAAGCGGGGTGCAGGCGGGGCGTTGTTGACAACGATGCTCACGTCAACCCGGCTTTGCGCCATGGCTTGCGTAGGCAGGAAGGCGCATGCGCTGACGGCGAGTACAGCTGCTGCGTAGACGGCGAGGGGTTGCGTGAGGCGGTTCATGTTCTACTCCATTTCGGTGGTGGCATGGAATGGACTATAGCGATTTGCCGGTGGTAATTTGGGCTTTGAAGCAACTTATTACATCTGACACAATGCTTGCAAGCGATGTATCCGTTTCCGATACAAGGATAGCCTTACAGCGTATGGATGGCAGGGGTGGTCAGCAGTGCCTGGCGCTCTTGCATCAGCGAAATTTGTTTCTCTTCCGCTGTCATGCGCTTGGCGCTGATGGTGACGACGGGCATGCTGGCCGAGGAAGCGGCCTGGGCCGTATTAGCCGCTGGCGGCTGCATAAAGCTGACATAGCTGGCTGAACAGGCGATGGCCGCAGCGACGGTGAAGATGATTTCCATGTTTTTCAGGGTATTTTTCATGATCGTTCCTTTCGGGGGCGGGTGGGTATGGATGCACTGTAGCCACCTGCCGCCCATGGCGCCATGGACTTGCGACCAGCCGTGGTTTTAGCGGGATGACCTGCAAAAAAACAGCGCTGAAACGCTTGCAAGCCAGGCAACTGGCGCCACCGTCTGAATTGAGGGCTAAATAGCCCTGTATCCGCAGATATGAATGCAATTGCCGTATGGCATTATTTAAAACTGCATATCAAAGGTGCAAGGCAGTGTCAGGCCAGCCACCCTGCTAGAATCGGCATGGCGGCCTGGTCGGGTGGGCACAACAATATCTTCAGGAGTCACACATGTTCCAACTGTTTGGTTTTGGCGGCGCCCGCTGTCCGCGCTGCGAACACAAGAACGGCGCCGCCGCCGGCTATTGCGGACAATGCGGCCTGTCGCTGGGCGCGCCCGGCAGCGAAACTGTGCTGCATGCCAACCAGTGGCGCCTGGCCGACGATCAGCTGGCCCTGTTTTTTGGTCTGCGCGAACTGACTTCGCTGTTCGGTGCTGCGGCCAAGCGCTTGCAGGTGCCGCTTGAGTCGCGTGCCTGGATCGTGCAATCGGATGCTTTTAACTTGCTACCTGCCGGCGACTACGATAGCGCGGCCTTTTTTGCGCGCTTGCCGGCCCTGTTGCCGGCGCGCCCGGCCGAAGTGCTGATCGCGCGCGCCGACGCCTTGGCGCTGGAGTTCGACTTGCCCGACCTGGCCAGCACGGAATTGCTGGGCATTGCCGCCACCTTGCGCATCGATATCGCGCTGGGCCAGCCCGACGCGTTCGCGCGCCAGTTCATGCGCGCTCCCGGCGCCGTCACGCGCGCCCACCTGCACGCCTTGCTGCTGCCGTCGGTACGCCAGATTGCGCTGGAATTTACGGGCAGCCGCGCGCTGCGCGAGATGGACGCCAATGCCGACCTGCGCCCGCAATTGAATGAGCGCCTGTCGTCGTCGCTGACACAGCGCCTGGCCCAGTCGGGCCTGGCCGTGGCGCGCGTGGAAACGCTGACCCTGCGCCATGACAAACAAGCTGGCAGCAGCGATGGCGATACCACTATCGGCACCTTGTGGCTGGGTGGCGCACCGGAGCACGGCGTGGAAGAGATGCAGCGGGCCGACCAGCTATACGATGAACAGGAATGGCAGCGCATCCGCAGCGAAGAACAAAAGGCGCGCCATGCACACCGCCGCGCCGAACTGCGGCAGGATGCCACGGTGGAAGCGGCCGAGCTGGCGCACCAGGAAGCGGAACGCCTGCAAGCATTGCGCGGACGCCAGATCGACCTGTATGGCCGCATCCTGGAATCAAAGTCGCGGCGCCAGGCGCTCGACCACGGAGCGGCCGAGGCGCTGGGCGAGTTGGAACAGGTTTTGGCAAAGAAAGGTGCGCAGCGCGCCGACGAAGCGGCACACTGGGAACATGTGCGTGCGCTGGCGGCCATCAAGATGCGCAGCGAACTGGAATTGTCGCAGCTGAACGGGCGCGAACAGATCCAACTGGCGCAGCAGCGTTTTACGCACCAGGTGCATTTGCAGTCGATCGCGCAGCAGGTGGAAAGCGCGCTGCTGATCGATGACGAGGCGGGCCGCCGCGCGCAGCTGGCGCGCTTGCGCCAGGCAGAGGCGGATGCGGCCCAGCGCGAAGCGCAGCTGGAAGCGGAGCAGCACAAGGCCGTCTGGCAAGGAGCCGTGCTGGCCAACGCCGCGCGCGAGCGTGAAGCGCAGCGGGTACAGGAATGGGAAGACCAGATGCAGCTGGCGCGCCAGCGCGAATTGCTGCGGGCCGAAGCGCACAAGGATGAAGTCGCCCAGGTGCAGGCGGCCGAAGTGGCCGAAAAGGTCGCTGCCCTGCGCCGTGGCGGCGCGCGCGAGGACGCCATCGCGCAGCAGGAAAAACTGCTGCGCACCATCGAGGCGGATGGCGTGCATGCGCGCCAGTTGCAGCAGCAGGCGCACCTGGCGCAGCTCGACGCGCTGGCCGTGGAGGAACAGCGCCAGCAGCTGCGCCAGCTGGAACACGAAGCGCAATGGCAGCGTGAACTGCTGGGCATGGCGCAGCAGCGCGACAGCGATTACGCGCGCTGGAAGGGTGAATACGAAGCGTTGCTGGCACGGCAGGCGCATGCCGCCGAGCTGGCGCGCATCGACATCGACCGCATCGAAAAGATCGGCAGCCTGAGCGATACGGGCAAGGTGGCGATGGCGGCCGGGCCGAATGCGGGCGCGCTGGCGCAAGTGCTCAAGGCACAGCTGCAGGCCGGCATGAGCGCCGAACAGATACACGCGCTGGCGGCGCTGGCGGCGGCCGAAAACAGTGTCGCGCCGCTGGACGCCATGCGCATGGCGCAAGAGAGTGTGGCCCAGGAGCGCGCATATCGGGATAGGGAAGGCCAGGCCGAGCGCGAGCGGCGCCAGTTGCCGGAGGTGAGCGCGCCGCCGAAAACGGCTTGCTGCCAGAACGGCCATGCGCAGCGGACCGGTCACCCAGAAGATAAATTTTGCGCCACCTGCGGCGTAGCCCTGCAGCCTTGAAGGAAGTGTTTCACCTGAGATGATGCAAAAAGCACGAGATAAACTGCGAGAACTGCGCGCCCTGCATGATGATGGGCTGCTCAGCGAGCAGGAATTTGAACACCGCAAGAACGCCATCCTCGACGCCGAGTACGCGCCGCCGGGCGGCGTAGCCGCGTCTGCGCCGGTACGCCAGGGCACGGAGCTGGGCTTCATGACCGGGCAGGAAATCGGCCCGCAAAACCGCCGCTACCGGCTTGAAAGGCTGATCGCCACGGGCGGCATGGGCCAGGTGTGGCAGGCAACCGACCTGGCCACGCATGCGGAGCTGGGCAGCAGCGAAATGGTGGCCCTGAAGATTTTGCCACCGCAGCTGACGCAGAGCGCCACGCACGCCCGGCTGCTGATCGAGGAAGCCACGCAGGCGAGAAAACTCGCACATGAAAACATCGTGCGCGTGTATGAATGGGCGCAGGATCCGGCCACGGCCAGCTATTTCATCATTATGGAATGCCTCGATGGCGAAGACCTCGAGCATTATCTGGCGCGCGAGGGACGGCTGCCGCTGGCGACCGTGCAGCAATTGCTGCATCCGGTGGCTGAAGCCCTGTCGTATGCCTGGGAAAAACACAAGCTGGTACACCGCGACATCAAGCCGGGCAATGTCTTCCTGACGGCCAAGGGCGACGTTAAGCTGCTCGATTACGGCATCGCTTCGCGCGTGCGCAATGCGGGCAGCAGCCTGGGACTGGAAACGCCGAACGCGGGCACGCACGGTTATCGCGCGCCCGAAGCGGGCACGCACCAGCGCCAGCCCAGCCCGCGCCTGGACGTGTATGCGGTGGCCGTGATGATTTACCAGATGCTCGAAGGGCGCATGCCGTTTGACGATGCGCGCAGCGCGGACCATTTGCCGTCCGCGCCGCAAGCACTCAATGCAGCGCAATGGCAAGTGCTGCAGAACGGCTTTTCGCTGACGCCGGAATTGCGTCCGCAATCGGTGCAAGCCTTGCTCGAAGCGCTGGAGCGTGCCGCCGGACCGTCGCCCGAAGAACTGGCCGAACTGGCGCGCCAGGAGCAGTCACGCCTGGTCGAACAGCAAAAGCAGGCGGCGCTGGCAGCCGAAGAGGCACGCAAGCAAGCGCGCCGGCGTGAAGAGGAACTGGAACAGCGCCGCAAGGTCGAGGCCCAGGCGGCGGCCGTGGAAAAGCAGCGCCAGGACAAGCTGCGCCGCGAACAGGAAGCGCAGCGGGCGATGGAAGCGGAAGAAGCGCGCAAGTTGCGCAAGGAAGCGCTGCGTGGCCAGTTGCGCGCACGGCGCGAAGCCGATGCCGCCACCGCCCTGCAGGCGCACCAGGAATTGCAGCGCAAGGCGATCCAGGCGAAAGCCGAAGCGGCCTACCGCGCCGAGCAGGAGCGGGCCCGCAAGGAGCAAGCCAGCCGCGCTTCCAGCGAACAGGCGCCGCCGCAGCCACAGTCAGCAGAAGCAGCTGCTGCCGATGCGCCACTGGTCAATGCCGAGGGTTTGCTGCGCGACGCTTTCCTCGATGGCTCGGGCCAGGGGCCGGAACTGGTGAGCATACCCAGCGGCCGTTTCCAGATGGGCGCGCACGAGACTGAGCACCAGGTGGCGATCAAGGCGGGTTCGCAAAAGACCTGGCTGGAGCGAGAAACGCCGCAGCACTGGGTGGGCATCACGCAGCCGTTCGCGCTGGCGCGCCATCCGGTCAGCGTGGGCGAATGGCGCTCATTCGTCAAGGCGACCGGCTGGGAAGGCGGCGCGGAGACGGACTGGGACAATCCCGGCTTTGTGCAAACCGATCTGCACCCGGTGGTGGGAGTCAGCTGGAAGGATGCGCAGCTGTATATCGCCTGGCTGACGGAAAAAACCGGCAAGGTATATCGTTTGCCCAGCGAAGCAGAATGGGAATATGCCTGCCGCGCCGGCACGCGCACGGCCTTCAATGTGGGCGACACGATCAGCACCGAGCAAGCCAATTACGATGGCCTGTACATCTACAACGGCGGCCCGCGCGGCAGCTACCGGGGCGGCACCAGCCCGCAGGGCACGTTTGCGCCGAATGCCTGGGGCTTGTACGACATGCATGGCAACGTATGGGAATGGGTGCAGGACATCGTGCATGACAATTACGAGGGCGCGCCTGTCGATGGCAGTGCCTGGGAAGAGGGCGGCGACAGCAGCCGGCGCATCTTGCGCGGCGGCTCATGGCTGTACCACCCGCGCTATCTGCGCTCGGCCTTGCGCAATGGCTTTTCCATCGTGCTGTCGAATGATATCGTCGGCTTTCGCGTGGCGCGCAAGCTTGATTAGTTTCTTATTGCCGGATTCGGCTTGCTATCGGTCGACGTGCTGTTCGCAAACGGTGTAAATTGTGGCTTTTCAAATACCTCAGGAAATGCCATGACCATTACTGCCATCCGCGACCAGTCGCAGCCCATGCGCCACATCGTGCACATCCGCGATCACATCCTGTCGGCTGATGCCTCGGTCGAAGAGGGCGGTGGCGATTCCGGCCCCTCGCCGCATGACCTGTATGACGCAGCCCTGTCGGCCTGCAAGGCGCTGACGGTGCTGTGGTACGCGAAACGCAAGGGCATTCCGCTGGAGCACGTGGAAGTGTCGACCGAGCGCGACGCCAGCGACGAGCGCAAGGGCGTGTATCGTTTGGCCGCCACTCTGCATCTGACGGGCGACTTGAGCGAGGCGCAGCGCCAGGAGTTACTGGCGGCGGCCGGCAAATGTCCGCTACATAAACTGATGACCAGTGTGACGACCGAAGTGACGACGGTGCTGGCATGAGCGCGGCCATCCTGAAAAGCCACGAAAAAGACTTGGGCGGCGGCTTTGTCGTGCGGCGCTTGCTGCCATCGGCCGTCAAGCAGGCCGTCGGCCCCTTCATTTTCTTTGACCATTTCGGCCCCATCGACGTGGCGCCCGACGCCAACCACGACGTGCGTCCCCATCCCCATATCGGCCTGGCTACCGTCACCTATCTGTTCGAAGGCGCGATCGACCACCGCGACAGCATCGGTTCGTATCAGCGTATCGCGCCGGGCGCCATCAACTGGATGACGGCCGGACGCGGCATCGTGCATTCCGAACGCACGCCCGCCGACCTGGTGGGCCAGCCGCACCGCACGCACGGCTTGCAGCTGTGGGCTGCGCTGCCGAAGGCGCATGAAGAGGACGAGCCGAGTTTTACCCACACGCCGCAGGCCGATATTCCCGTCGTATCGCTCGACGGCGCCGTAGTCAAAGTGTTGATCGGCACGGCGTTTGGCCAGACTTCACCCGTGCGCACCTATATGGAAACGCTCTACCTCGACGTGGCGTTGCAGGCCGGTAGCACCCTGCGCCTGGACGGCTTGCCAGCCGAAGCGGCGATTTACCCCATCAGCGGGGACGTGCTGGTCGATGGCGTCGCCTTGGCGCCACACACCATGGCCTTGCTGGAGGCGGGCACCGTGCCGGTGGTGTCGGCGGGCAGCGGGCCGGCGCAGTTCGTGGTGATCGGTGGCGAGCCGCTCGATGGCCACCGTTTCCTGTTCTGGAATTTCGTCTCGTCCAGCAAGGAGCGCCTGTCGCAGGCGGCCGACGACTGGAGCGCACAGCGCATGGGGCAAGTACCGGGCGAGACGGAATTTATTCCACTGCCGAAGGCGCCGCTGCGTCCTTCGGCTTAGGCACTTAGAAGCGGGCGCGCAGATTGATGCTGGCCTTGCGCGGCTCGCCATAAAAATTACCCCAGGATGGCGCGCCCACCGTCTGGTAGTAGCGCTTGTCGAACAGATTTGTCACATTCACCGATGCGCTCCAGTTGCGGTCGATCTGATAGGCGGCGCGCGCCGTCCACAGCGCGTATGATTTTTGCGCCACCGTGATCGCTTGCGTCACGCGTGAACTTTCGGTCTGGAAGTTCACGCCGCCGCCCACGCTCCACGCCTGCAAGGCGCCTGGCAATCGGTAATCGCTCCACGCGCGCAGCATGTGGCGCGGTGAAAAGGTGCTGGCAAACTGTACGCCCGCGTTCGAGGTCTGGTCCAGGTATTTGAAATTGTTCAAAGTGTAGCCGGCGAACAGCTGCCAGCCGCGCGCCACTTCACCGCTGATTTCCGCATCGATACCCTCGCTGCGCACTTTGCCCGTCGAGATATAACACTCCGAACCAGATGAGCAGACGTTCACCATGTCGAGTTCCGCGCGGTTGCTTTGCTCGATGCGGAACAGCGCCAGCGAGGCGTTGACCTTGCCGTCGAACAGTTCGCCCTTGAGCCCTGTTTCCAGGTTGCGGCCTTTCAGTGGATCGATCAGGGCGCCAGCAGCGTCGCGCTGGCTTTGCGGCTGGAAGATGTCGGACACGCTGGCGTAAGCAGACCACTGCTGGTCCAGCGCGTAAATCAGGCCGCCATATGGTGTGATCACGCCGTTTTCGCGATATGGATCGCTGTAGGGCGCGCCCGTGTCGCGGTAGATGCTGCTTGATTTGTAATTCGTGACGCGTGCACCGGCCACCAGCGTGAGCGGGTCGCTGACGCTGAAGCGGGCCACGCCATAGGCGCCCGTCTGGCGCATGCTGGTGAGGCTGGGGGCGCCACGGTAGCTGTGTTCGCGCAGCCAGGCGTCGCTCGGTTCGGCCACGTCGTGGTCGGGCTGCCAGGGATTGATACCCTGCCTGAGCATGGCCAGGCTGAAATCGCTGTCGCTTTCCATGCGGTTGGTGTTGACGCCTGCGCTGAAGCCATGGCGCCGGCCGAAGGCATCGAATTTACCATCGAGCGAAATGTCGATGCCCTTGTTGGTGGTGCCGTAATCGAACACGCCGTCATAACGCATCATGCCGGCCAGGGTAACGGGGTTGATCGCGCCCAGGTTGAACATGTATTTCACGTCATGCCGCTCGTGTGTGTAGTTGGCCGTGGCTTTCAGCGACCAGTCGGCGTCGAAGCGGTGTTCGAATTCGGCAAAGACGGCGCTCTGCCGGCTGTTCCAGCGGTTCCAGTTGGCGCCGATGAAGGTCGAGCGTGGCAAGTGCGGATCGCTGCCGTCGCTGTACAGGGGCAGGCCCGAGAAGAAGGGCGTCGACTGCAGTTTCTCATGGCTGGCGCCGGCCGTCAGCTTGCTGCCTGGCGCCAGGTCGAATTCCAGCACGCCATACAGCACGTCGGTGCGGCTGTCGGCCACGTCATAAAAATAATCGCGCTGCTCGTGTGCGGCCACGGCGCGGCCACGAATGCTGCCCGCTTCGTTCAGGGGGCCGCTGACATCGATCTCGCCGCGCAAGTCGTTCCAGCGTCCGGCACTGGCGGACAGCAGCAGCTGCTTTTCCGCCAGCGGGCGCTTGCGCACCATGTTGACGGCGGCGCCGGGCGCACCGGTGCCTTGCAGCAGGCCGGTGGCGCCGCGCACCACTTCCACCCGGTCCAGTATCGCCGTATTGCTGGTAAAGCTGTTCGCCTGCGGGTAGTACATGGCGCGGTTGACGCCGTCGAACTGGTAAGTGTCGACCATGAAGCCGCGCGAATACACATAGCGCCCGCCCATCGGGCTGTCATACATGGTGATGCCGGTGGTGTTGGCCAGCACCGCGTCGATGGTGTTGAGGTTTTGATCGTCCATCTTCTGGCGCGTGATGACGCTGACCGACTGCGGAATTTCGCGCAGGGTTTGCACGCCTTTGCCAACGGTGACGGCGCGCGCCGCATACGAGTTGCTGTGTTCACTGACAGGGTCGCGCTCCATGCTGGCGGTAACCAGTACGGGCGCCATGACTTTTTCACCGCTGGCTTGCGGCGCGGTGACGCTGGCCTGGCGCAGCACATAAGCGCCGTTCGGCAATTGCAGCGCTTCCAGGCCGCTGCCAGCCAGCAGCAGGGCAAATCCCTGTGCCACTTTGTAGCTGCCGTGTAAGCCGTTCGACTGCAAGCCCCGCGTTTGCGCAGGATCGGTGGACAGGCTGACGCCGGCGGCAACGGCGAAGTCGTTCAGGGCGCTTGCCAGCGGGCCGGCGTTGATGGTGTAGGTGGCTTGGCTTTGTGCCATCACGGGCGCGGCGGTAAACGTGGCGCAAGCCACGGCGATGGCGGACAGGATAGGGTGATTCAGGTGCATGGTCGGTCTTTCTGTTCTCGGTGATGGTATGGCGAAGTATTTTGCTTTCCTGATTTCGGCTTCTTAATTGGTAAGCCGAAGCAGGACACTGAAACACCAACCCCGAATGCAAAAAAACTCAAAAAACTATGTGCGTCTGGTAGATACCGTGGCCCAGTAGCGCGTGAAATACTGCACTTGCAGGCTATGCGAGGCACACAGGCTGGCCAAAGCGACGTCGATATCGTCGAGGCGGTAAGTGCCCGTAACGAACTGGCGCGCGATAAGGGGATCGCAAGCCAGGTGGCCGCGCCGGTAGCGCGACAGTTCATCGAGAAGGCGCTGCAAGGGCCAGTCGACGGCCACCAGCATGCCTTGCAGCCAGCTGTCCTGATGGGCTGCCATGGTAGTGGCTGCGTCTGCGCCGCTGGCGAAGAAGCGCAGTTGCTGGCCTGCTTCGACGCGGCGCACCGCATCGCTTGCGGCGGCGCAACGTACTTCCACCGCATGTTCGAACACGCTGACGGTGGTCGCTTGCGTATCGCAGCGCACGCCAAAGCGCGTGCCCAGTGCGCGGATCACGCCGTGTTGTGTCTCGACCAGGAAGGGGCGCGGGTCGGGCGCCGTCGTCAGCATGATTTCGCCTTCGTGCAGGCGGATGCGGCGAATACTTGCCGTATATTCGATGTCGGCGGCGCTGCCGGTATTGAGTTCCAGGCTGCCGCCATCGGCCAGGCGCACATGGCGGCGCTGGCCCGGGGCCGTGCGTAGTCCTGCATTCCAGCTTTGCCATGACGTTGAATGCAGGCCGGCCTGGCCCAGCCAGATGCTGCCACCGGCCGCCGCCAGCAGGGCCAGCACCTTGGCGGCGGCGCGGCGGCGTACCAGGGCCGCCTGCAATGCGGGCAGGGCCAAGGTGGCGGGAATTTCTCCCAGCTGCCCATCCATGCGCTGCAGCAGTGCCCAGGCGCGTGCATGTTCAGCGCTGGCCGCCAGCCAGTTTTGCAAGGCGGCCGGGTCGGCTGTGCCGCTTTTGCACTCCACATGCCAGTGTGCGGCGGCGGCCAGTATGGCCCGCTCGATGCGGGGAAGGTTGGTGCGCTGGGTAAACATCAGGCGGCCAGCACCAGGCATTCCGTGTAGGCGCGCACCAGGTGTTTTTTGACGGTGGGCAGCGACACGCCGAGGCGGGCGCTGATGTCCACGTAGCTCAGTTCTTCGATTTGCGCCAGCAGGAAGATGGCGCGCGTGCGCTCGCCGAGGCTGTCGAGCAGGCGGTCGATGGCCAGCAGGGTTTCGATGATGATGGCGTGCGTTTCGGCGGAAATCGATTGCGGCTCCGCCTGTTGCGCCAGCGCTTCCAGGTAAGCTTGTTCCAGTGCCTGGCGGCGGTAGCGGTCGACCAGCAAGCCGCGCGCGATGGTCGCCAGATAGCCGCGTGGTTCGCGCAGGGGTGCCATATCGCGTTTGCCCAGCAGGCGTACAAAGGTATCCTGCGCCAGGTCGGCCGCGTCACCCGCATTACCCAGCTTGCCGCGCAGCCAGCCATACAGCCAGCCATGGTGTTCGCTGTACAAGGTCTTCAGGTGCGCGGCATGGACGTGGCTGGCGGTGCTCACTGCGTTCTCCAGATAAGTGGATAAGCTGGGCTGACGGAACACACTGTGCCGGCTGGCTGGGCTGGTTAAAATAATATGTGAGAATGATACTCATTATCACATTGACCAGGCCGCTGCGTCAATTGACCTCAAACGCCTTGCCGCCAGTCCAGCAGCCACTGTTGCATATATGCCCAGGTCTCATGCAGCGCCGCCCTGGCGCCATGCAGCAGGCTGTCCAGTGCGCCGCTGGCGTAGTGCAGGTGGACGCCGTCGAAAAAGACGTGGTCGGCCACCACGGTGGCGGCCAGCCAGGCGGCGATGATGACGATCAGGTCGTGGCGGCCGCTTTTCCACCAGCGCAGCGAATGGCGGCGGAAGATCCATGGCACGCCCAGCGGGTTTGGCCAGTCGGCCAGCAAATGCATGATGCCGCCTGCGGCAAAGCCGAACAGAGGTGGCGCCCACGCATGGTGCGGTAATTGCAGGTAACTGTAGGCGAGCAGGGCGATCCAGGCCAGGCCCCAGTGCGTCCACGTGCGGTGCGTGATCCACAGTTTATGCGTGCGCGCCCACCAGGCCACTTCCATCCAGTCTGGCGCCGTGCCACCCAGCGCGCCCATCAGAAAAGCGAGCACACTGAGCACTTGATAGGGGCCGCCAGCGCCAGCGTGCGCGACCACTGCTGCGGCAATCACGCCGGCAGCCCAGCCAGTCGCGTGATGCGCTTTATTGGAAGCCATAGAAATGTAAAACGCCACGCGGGTGCATTGTGAAACGTCGGTAAGATAAGCTGGATGAATATACAGTATCGCCGGGCATAATGCGATAGGATATGCAAGAGAATTGTTAAATTATGTGTCTTGCGGATGGGCTGCTTGTATCACGGGAAGGTGCGCTGTCGCCCCGTTTTTTGATGTGGGAGCCGTCATCCGCGGGAGCGCGAGGGGAGCCCGCAAGGGGGATCGCGCCGGGTAGAGGGCAGCGGATCACCATGCCAATGATGGGACAAGAAACTGTTGTCGATTTTTTAATGGCAGTGGGTTGTTGTAGCAATGGTGAAAATATTGTTATTAATAAATATTTTCTGGTCATGCTTAATAAATTCTGGCAGTATCAAACCGCACTATTTTAATAATTAAGAATTGAAAGTAGTTAACGATGACTTTGCATAAAAAACTGATTGCTGGTATTGGATTTTCCTTGTTGTGCATGCATGCCGCTTATGCGCAGAATAGCAGTGGCGTTTATGTCGGTGTTGGTGTTGGTAGCTCGTCGGTTTCGTCGCATGCCGTCGATAGCGATAATGATCCATCCCTGAATGTGGATGTAGGCTATCGTTTTAACCAGAATTTTTCTGCTGAAATTTTTGCGCGTAGCCTGAGCTTCCGCCTGTTCGATGATCTTGCCGGTGATAGCAGCTATTATCCGGATTCCCATGTAGGCGTGGCCGTCCTGGGAACTATTCCGCTGGGCAACGACTTCAGCCTTTATGGCCGCCTGGGCGTCGGTCGCACCGAGATGAAGTCTGGCCGCAAATCGAAAAAGGATTATAACGAGACGGATCCGTCGCTGGGCCTGGGTGTACGCTATGCATTGAGCCCTGCCTGGAGCATTAATCTGGAAGCCACGCGTTTTACCAAGACGAAAGTCAATACCTATTTGCTGGGTGTGCAATACGATTTTTAATCGTCGCGAGAATTGGATTAATAAAGCTCATGATCGATAGCACCGATACACGGACTGTACTTTTTTCATGTGCTGGTGTTATTGATGGATATATCCAGGTATTTTCCGTGCCGCGACCTATACTGAAAGACTAGTCTGAGGATAGGAGGCATCATGAAAATCCCGCGTGAATTGCAAATACCCGCCATCGTTTTTTCGCTGGAGGCGGTATTTATTATTGGCTTGTCGCTGGTCTTCTTGATACTGGCGCCGCGTTAGCTGCGCTCCAGTAAGAGGGCAGCTTTATGCTGTCAGCAGTGCGCTGGTGCTGTCGCACAGGCCGGCGCCTTCGGTGCGGATGATCCAGCATTCAGGATACGGTTCGCTGGCGAAACGGTTATGCCGTGCAAAACCGCTGAGCTTGTCGAGCACCGTGGCGGGCGCCAAAGGCGTTTCCTTGCCGCTGGCAGGGGCCAGATGCCAGAAGCCGCCATCGCGGTGGAACAGCACGGGCAGGGCGGCTGCGCTCGGTGCGGACGCATTGGCCTGTGGCTGCGAGACAGGCGGCGTTTCCGGCGTCAGCAGATAAAAACATTCGGCATGCGCACCTTGGTCGATGCGGTGCAAAATCACGCCATGGTGCAGCAAGGCTGTTACGCTCAGCACGACGATGCCCTTGATGCTGGCGCTCATTTCGATGCGCATGCCCAGGCGCAGGGGCACAGGTTTGTGCTTGCCAGGCCAGACGCCGTCGAGCAGCAAGCCATAACGCGAGACATCTTCGATTTCAAAGCCTTGCTGGCTGCGCCGGATGACGGCGTGGCGCCCGGACAGGCGGCGCGTCAAGCCATTGTTGTCCTGGCCGTCAAGGCTGAAATGGCTGAGCAGCACATCGGCTTCCGGATCGACCAGCTCAAAACGGCCCAGGGTGCATTCCGCCAGCGCAAACAAACGGATCTGGCGCTGTGCGCCTGCTTCCGGCGCGGCGTTGACCAGGCAGGCCGCATCGGTGGGATGAGGGTGCACATGGCTGTCAGCGGGCAAGTCGACTTCGATCAGTTCTTCGTCCCAGGCGATGGTGGTAAAGCCCATGTCGATCTTGCCCTGCGGTGCGGACAAGTCCACGTGGGCGATGCCGGCATTGCGGGCAGTTACGTCGAGGTTGTAGCCATCGCCACCACGCACGCGGGCAATCGATGCATCGTCGGCCATCACGCGCACATTTTTATGCGTGCTGAGGAAGATCTGGTGGATTTCCGTCAGGGTGGCGTCGCGGCGCGGCACCAGGATGACGAAGGTGCAGACCCATTTTTGCGCCACCGCGCCATCGAGGTGGCTTTGCACTTCCACTTCGATCTGGTATTGCCCGTGCTCTTTGTTGCGGGAGCTGAATTCGACGAACACGGGGCGCCAGTCGCCGCGCGTGGTGCGCACGAAATCGTGCTGCACTTGACCACGCGGGATCAAGTCAGAGCGCAGGCGCAAGGTTAGTTGCGGCACGCAGTTGGCCGCCATGCCGCGCAATTCCATTTTCAGCGTTTGCCGCCCGCCAGCGGCGCGCGGGTCGAAACCGCTGATATGCAAATGGGCTTGCACGGGCTGGTAAGCAACTTTGGCTGGTGTGGCAGACGGAGCAAGCGAGGTTTGTGCCGATGTCATGTCTGGCATGGGCGCGCGGATATCCGCCGTTGCCGATTGCTCGGAACGGGCGCTGCGCGCTGCGTTCAACAAGTCATAGCTGCTGGCGGGAGCGGCTGTTTGCGGGTGATTACCCGCGCAGACGCTTTCACCAGGCAAGACCCAGAACGTACAGTGCGGGTGCTCCGGATTACTGCATTTTTTCATGACATTCTGGATCGAACCGGGTGGGGGCATGGCGCCCTCTGTTATACCTGAGAGCTTACGCGCTTTTGGGCGCGCTTGGCAACCGGCACAGCAAGCTGCGCGCGGTTTTTTTGCCAAAAACGACAGCCTGGGCCACCATGCTTGCCACCCTCCCGGAAACTATTGCCCTAAATCATATATTGTGGATTTACAGATACCTATTTTAAACAACTTCGTTCTTGTCTGCTCGACGTGCCGCAGAACGCCAGCAAGACGGCATGCGCGGGCAAGCCGGTGTATGCTGGCTTCACTTCTCCATACCGATTTCTCTCTTTTCCGGGAGCCTTACCGATGCCGAACGTCCTGCCTGCCATCCGCTTGCCCCAGCTGGCCCTGGCTTATTGCAGCGCCCTATGCGTGCTGCTGCTGATCGACGGTTTGTGGCTGGGCTTGCTGATGGGACCCCTGTATGCGCGCTATCTGGGGGATCTGCTGCTGGAGCAGCCCCGTTGGTTGCCGGCGATCCTGTTTTACCTGCTGTATGCGTTTGGCCTGCTGGTGTTTGCCATTTTACCGGGTTTGCGCGCGCGCAACTGGCGCATGGCGGTCCGGCTGGCTGCACTGTTGGGACTGGTAGCCTATGGTACCTACGACTTGAGCAATTACTCCACCTTGCAAGGATGGCCGTTAGCGCTGACTTTCATCGATATCGCCTGGGGTGCCGTGTTGTCTGGCGCCAGCGCTGCCGCCGCCTGGCTGGCGGCTAGCCGGTTGACGGCGCCACCCAGGTAATTGATCAGGCAGTTTTGATCAGACAGTTGAGCACTGTGGCGTAAAGCGCAGGGCCAGCATGGTCAGGTTATCGCTATGCAAGCCATACGGCGGCTGAGCCAGGAAGTCGTCGAATATGCTGGCCAGGGCCTGGGTAGCTGTCTTGCCTGCGCACAAGGCTGGCCAGCGGGCCACAACTGCCAGCGGGTCGGCGCAGGCCCAGAAACCGTCGCTGGCCAGCAAATAGACTGCGTCGTCACGCACTTGCAGCACACGGCGGTCGGCCAGATGCGCGAGGAAGGGCGGCAAATTGCCTGCATCTAGGGCTTGCAGCGGTTTCTCGAGCTCCTGCGTGTCACCGATGGCGTTGCCTAATACAAAGGCTTGCGAGATTTGCGGATGGTGTTCGCCATGCACGCGCAAGCGCCACTGCGCCTCGTTGAGCAAGCCGTGCATGGCATATACGGTGGCCGGCACATGATCTACCGTAAGGGTGTCGACCGTGTCATCCGTGATTTCATATAGCCGCGAATCGCCCACGTGGTACAGCAGCGGCGCCTGGCCCGGCGCGATTTCCAGCAGGGTCAGGGTGGTGCCGGGCGGGCGCGCTGCGGCCTGTGGCGGCTTTTCGAAACTGGTTTGCAGGCGTGTGTGCAAGGCATCGAGGCCGGCGGCCAGCGTGGCCACGTCACTGCAGGCGGGTAGTTGCAGCAAGCCTTGCACGGCAGCCTCGGCCGCTTCACGGCCATGTCCATGGCCGCCCATGCCATCGAGCACGGCTGCGCGTACGTGGCCGGCTGGCCAGTTCGCTACCCGGCAGCGCAGCGGTTCTTGCTGCGACAGGTACACGGCGTTGCCGCTACCGTCGATCAGCAGGAAGTTATCCTGGTTTTCCCGTCGCGGCGCAGGGCCTGCACCGATGCAGCTGCCAGCGGCGGCATCGAGCCAGGCGCCGAAATCCAGGCCATCCTTAATTAAATACATGAATGAAATGCATGGGTATCACTATTGATCATGGGAGCAGCTTAGCCGATATTGCCTGCTGGCGATACAGTAAAAGCAACTGTATCCAGATGAAAAAAAACCTGCGGCAGCCAGGCTGCGCAGGTTTTTGCTGAAGCGGTGGGGCTTGATTAACGGCGCCAGCCGTAGCCGCCACGGCCTTCCCAGCGGCCGCGGTCGTGGTAGTAGCCGCGTGGCTGCACGTAAATCACGGCAGGCGGGCCGTAGTAGCGTGGAGGCGGCGCGTAATACACGGGCTGTGGCGCTGGCTGGTAATACACCGGTTGCGGCGCAGGCTGGTAATACACGGGCTGCGGCGCCGATTGGTAATAACCGCCACGGTAGCCGCCATTGTAATAGCGGTCATTCGTGCTGATGCTGCTGCCGACGGCGGCACCGATCACGCCACCCACGATCGCGCCGTCACGGCCGCCAGTGCTGTGGCCGATGGCCGCTCCGACTACGGCGCCTGCAACGGTATTGAAGTCGCGGTCGCCGGCGACTGCGGCCGATGAGACAGCCACTGACGCTACCATTACCGCACCCAGGAGTGTTTTGTTCAACATGGCATTTCCTTCCATTTCGGCGAGATCACAATGATCTGCATGAGGTGGACTATATCCGCACGTTCGTGCTTGTTCCACGTCTAATACAACTTATTACATACTAGGCAAGGCTGTAACAACTCATCTTTGAGCCACAGCTAAATTGGCTTGCCACTCATGCCGCAACAGGCTGTACATCTTGACATCGTGCATCGCGCCATTGATGAAGAACGCCTGCCGCATCAAGCCTTCCTGGGTAAAACCGCATTTCTGTGCGATGCGTTCGGACGCCGTGTTGAACGGATCCATCAGCAATTCCAGCCGATGGTAGGGATAGGCCATGAACAGGTAATTGACCAGCAGGCGCGTCGCTTCGGTGGTGTAGCCGCGTCCGCTGCGCTGCGGGTCGAACAGGCGGTAGCCGATTTCGCGCCCGGCCGGCGTGCGGCTTTTAAAGTGGGTGATGGTACCGATGATGTTCTGGTGCAAGTCCTCGATCAAAAACAGCTCGCTGTCTTCGCTGACCAGGCCCGTTTGCAGGAATTCGCGCCGCATCGCTTCGGGCGACTTGAACTGCATGGAAAAGAACTCTCCGCGCGAGGGCAGGTCATTGACCTTGGCGATATAGTCATTGAGGTCGGCGGCGAGCAGATGCCGGACGGTGCAAAGTGTTCCTTTGAGCATGGCTGTTTCCGGTGGCGAAGACGAACTTCATGGTAATCCAATCAAGATGTGGCAAGCAATGAAGATGCTGTCTAAAAGTTGCTGCAGTGACAGAATAAATACGCTATCGTGACAGGCTGCACCGCAATTGTTTCCCCTTCGATACTGGAACCCTATCTTTATGCATACCGTCTTGACTGGCGCGCCGCGCTCCATCCTGTCCCGCTCTATTTCCACCATCGTCTTCGGCTGCATGGTCAGCGCCAGCGCTTTTGCTGCAACGCCCGGCAATGATCCGCAAGCGCTGGCAAAAATCCGCGACACCGCCCTGCAAAGCGACTGGGCTTATACGCAGCTGAGCGACCTGACGGACCTGATCGGCCCGCGCCTGTCCGGTTCCGCCGGCGCGGCCGCGGCCGTGCAGCAAGTGGCCGACACCATGCGCAAGTTGGGCGCCACCGTCACCCTGCAGCCGGTCAAGGTACCGCACTGGGTGCGCGGCGTGGAAACGGCGGAAATCGTCGATTACGCTGGCCGCCCGCAAGGTCTCAGCCAGCGCGTGGTCTTGACGGCCCTGGGCGGTTCGGGCGCCACGCCGGCAGCTGGCCTGACGGCGCCACTGGTGATCGTCAAAAGTTTTGAGGAACTCAAGGCACGCGCGGCCGAAGTGAAGGGCGCCATTGTCCTGATCGATACGCCGTTCGACCAGGAGATGGCGGAACGTGGCCTGGCTGGCGTCAGCTATGGCCAGGGTTCGCGCTTCCGTTTCAATGGTCCGAAAGCGGCCGCTGAACTGGGCGCCGCCGCCGCGCTGG
Source organism: Janthinobacterium silvisoli (assembly GCF_014200725.1). GTDB lineage: Bacteria > Pseudomonadota > Gammaproteobacteria > Burkholderiales > Burkholderiaceae_D > Janthinobacterium. The sequence continues at coordinate 569,903 of NZ_JACHCL010000002.1, read as the reverse complement.
TGCGCTCGATCGGCGGGGCCAACTTCCGTATTCCGCACACGGGCGCCACGGGACTGGAAGATGGCAAGCGCATTCCGGCTGCCGCCGTCACCGTCGAAGACGCTTTGCTGATTGGCCGCCTGGCTGCGCGCGGTCCGATGAAAATGCACCTGACCCTGACGCCGCAAACCTTGCCTGACGCCGACAGCTACAATGTGATCGCCGACTGGCCTGGCACCGACAAGGCCGATGAAGTGGTGGTGGTCTCGGGCCACCTCGATTCCTGGGACCTGGCGACCGGCGCCAATGACGATGGCGCCGGTATCATGGCTGCGATGGGCGTGCTGGAAACCCTGAAAAAGCTCGATTACCATCCGCGCCGCACGATACGTGTGATCGCCTGGATGAATGAGGAAAACGGCGGCCGTGGCGGCCAGGCGTATTTTGATGCGAATAAAAATACCCTGCTCAAGCAGTATGCGGCGATCGAGATGGACAGTGGCGCCGGCCGCCCGTTCGGCATCAAGGCCAGCGTGGGCCCGAAAGCGGAAAAACTGTTCGCGCCCTTGCTGGCATCGCTGCAGCCGATCGGCGCGAATGCCTTTACGCGCCGCGATGCGCTGGAAACGGGCGACTTGCACCGCCTGGAAAAAGGTGGCGTACCGAGCTTCGAGCCGCTGGTCGACAGCCATAGCTACTTCCATTACCACCATACGCCAGCCGATACGCTGGACAAGGTCGACCCTGAAAACCTCAAGCGCAACGTGGCGCTGATGTCGTCGCTGGCCTGGTTCCTGGCCAATATCGATGGCGAAATCGGCCGCGCGCCGGCGCAGGACGAGTAAGACTGCAGCACGGGCCACCGCCTGGCCGGCGTGGCCCGCCGCCTGCGGGCAGCCTCGCCATTTTTCCAACAAACAATGATCTTACGGATATGACACAAGACGACATCGAGATCGCCATCGGTATGATCCGTTCCCACCTGGCCGCGTATCCGCACGGCGCCGACACGCTCGAAGGCGTGGCGCAGTGGTGGCTCGATGGCAGTTTTCCACCGCCGGTGATTGCCGCCGCGCTGGAACGGCTGCTGGCCGCCGGCGAGATGGAAAGGGTGATCATCGGCCAGCGCCAGTTGTGGCGGCGCGCGCAGCAGGCATAGCGCTGCACCGCCTGTGGCTGCAAGCGTGCGGGCGCTCCCTTGCCTAGATCGCGTTCAGCGGTATTTTCAAATAGCGCACGCCATTTTCTTCCGGCTCGGGCAGCTTGCCGGCGTTGATATTGACCTGGATGGCGGGCAGGATCAGGGTCGGCATGTCCAGCGTCTGGTCGCGCGCCGTGCGCATGGCCACGAATTGCGCTTCCGTAACCCCGTCGTGCAGGTGGATATTGCTGGCCCGCTGTTCGGCGACCGTCACTTCCCAGCGCGGCGGGCGGCCGTTGGGCGGATAGTCGTGGCACATGAACAGCCGCGTTTGCGGCGGCAGCGACAGCAAGCGCTGCACGGAGCGGTAGAGCAGGGTCGCCGAACCGCCGGGAAAATCGCAGCGGGCCGAGCCCACGTCGGGCATGAACAGGGTGTCGCCCACGAAGACAGCGTCGCCGATCTGATAAGCCAGGTCGGCTGGCGTATGGCCAGGCACGTGCAGTGCGCGCACTTCCAGCGGGCCGATATTGAAAACCTGATCGGGCGCAAATAATTGATCAAACTGCGAGCCGTCGGCCTGCGCGCCATCCTGGTGATAGACCTGGGCAAACGCTTGCTGCACTGTCTGGATGGCGGCACCGATGGCGACGTCGCCGCCCAGCTGCTGCTGCAGATAGGGCGCCGCCGACAGGTGGTCGGCATGTGCATGGGTTTCCAGCAGCCAGCGGCATTGCAAGCCATGTTCGCGCACGAAGGCGATCACCTTGTCGGCCGAGCTGGTCGATGTGCGGCCCGCCTTGGGATCGTAGTCGAGCACGGAATCGATGATCGCGCATTCCCCGCCATCGGCCGCATACACGACATAGGTCACGGTGGCGGTGGCAGGGTCGAAGAAAGCTTGGATTTGTGGATTCATCGTGGCGGCAGGGAGAAGCTGGGTCCGTGACAGGGATGGCCATTATATCGCCAGAGCCAGATAAGAAAATGCTAAAAATGCGCACTTGATATGCGAAAAGCAAATAAGTGGACCGCCAGCTGTCGTGCGCACCCTGATCCGCGCTGCGTGCTAATCTCGTCTGTACCAGATCAAGAGAAAGAGGAAAGCCATGTCAGACACCACAGCACGTAGCGCACAGTACCGCGGTTTTACGATTTCGGTGACACCGCAAAAGGACAATGACGACTTATGGGACTTCAGCTACCGCTTGCAGCGAGACGGACAATCGGATGCGCTGGAAGTGAGCCGCAGGCGCACCCTGGGCGGCCATACTGACCCCGAAGCGGCGTATGTGGCTGGTTTTGAAGTGGCGAAAATCGAAGTGGACAATCTGCTGCGCCCTTGAGCCTGCGTAAATTGTTTAGCTTGAAGGCACGGTCCCGTTGAAACACGTCGCGGCAGGCCGTGCTTCATGCTAGGATTTCCATAGCCAGCTAAATCAGCTAAATCAGCAAGACCAGCCAGTTCAAGTCATTCACCCGCAAGGAGGCCCCCATGAGCAACAGTTCCAAAATTCACTATAAAGGCTGGGAGATCGTTCCTTTGGCCGTGCCGACCGGTGACGGCAAATGGTCGGCCAGTTGCGACATAGAACGCGCCGGCCCCGACGGGGTGGAAGTGTTCGAAGGCTCGACCATGCAATTCGTGCGCGACGATGAAGACGAGGCCATCGCTGCTGCCTGCGACGAAGCGATCCGCCAGGTCGACAATATCATCGCCAATCCGCTGGTGCGGCTGGCCTGATACGGTTCAGTGACTCCGGGGCAGCCGGCACTTGCCGCCTGTCTACCGCCTGTCTGCCATCCTGCGCGGCCAGCACTTTGCTGGCCGCGCTGCCATCTGCGTTTCCTGTTTAATTTCAATCGACGTTTCAAGGTGTTTCAATGTTTCACGGTGAAACATTTTTGAAACGCATGACGATGGAATTGTCACATCGCCCGTGTGCACTTATCTCGCCTCTATCCCTTGTATTTGTGCGTGCTGGCGCTATTCTCCCTCTGTGACATTACTTGCGTAGTGATCGGTCAAGTGGCTGGCACGGCAATTGCACTACTATGCCACATAGCAAGTCCATGAAACATTCGACATTCCATAGGTGAACACATGAGTCTATACTCCGCAGGTGCAGCGTTCCGCAAGGCCGTCCAGGAAGAATCCCCGTTGCAAGTGGTCGGCGCCATCAACGCCAACCACGCCTTGCTGGCCAAGCGCGCCGGCTTCAAGGCCATTTATCTGTCCGGTGGCGGCGTCGCGGCCGGCTCGCTGGGCTTGCCCGACCTGGGCATTTCCAGCCTGGATGACGTGCTGACCGATATCCGCCGCATTACCGACGTATGCGACTTGCCGCTGCTGGTCGACGCCGACACGGGCTTCGGTTCGTCCGCCTTCAACGTGGCGCGCACGGTGAAATCGATGATCAAGTTCGGCGCGGCCGCCCTGCATATCGAAGACCAGGTGGGCGCCAAGCGCTGCGGTCATCGCCCGGGCAAGGAAATCGTGAGCAAGGAAGAAATGGTCGACCGTATCAAGGCCGCCGTCGATGCGCGCACCGACCCGAACTTCGTCATCATGGCGCGCACCGATGCGCTGGCCGTCGATGGCCTCGATGCCGCGCTGGAACGCGCCGTCGCCTGCGTCGAAGCGGGCGCCGACATGATCTTCCCGGAAGCGATCACCGATCTCGATATGTACGCCACCTTCGCCAAGGCTGTCAACGTGCCGATTTTGGCCAATATCACCGAATTCGGCGCCACGCCGCTGTTCACGCTGGACGAACTGCGCAGCGCCCACGTGGGCCTGGCCTTGTATCCTTTGTCGGCCTTCCGCGCCATGAACAAGGCGGCCGAAAACGTCTACACCTCGCTGCGCCGCGACGGCACGCAAAAGAACGTGCTCGATACCATGCAGACGCGCATGGAGCTGTATGAGTCGATCAATTACCACGAATTCGAGCAAAAGCTGGACGCATTATTCGCTGCGCAGAAAAAGTAATCATTACTATATTTTGGAGAAGACTATGACCGCACCACAAGCCGCCACTTTCAAGCCTAAAAAATCCGTCGCCCTGTCCGGCGTCACCGCCGGTAACACGGCCCTGTGCTCGGTAGGCAAGACCGGCAACGATTTGCATTACCGCGGCTACGATATCCTGGACGTGGCCGACAGCTGCGAGTTCGAAGAAATCGCCTACCTGCTGGTGCATGGCAAGCTGCCGACCGCCGCTGAACTGAAAGGCTACAAAGCCAAGCTGAAATCCTTGCGCGGCTTGCCGTCGGCCGTCAAACAGGCGCTGGAAGCCTTGCCGGCTGGCGCCCATCCGATGGACGTGATGCGCACCGGCGTGTCGGTTTTGGGCTGCACCCTGCCTGAAAAGGACGACCATAATGCACCGGGTGCGCGCGATATCGCCGACCGCCTGATGGCGTCGTTCGGCTCCATGCTGCTGTACTGGTACCACTACAGCCATAACGGCAAGCGCATCGAAGTAGAAACGGACGACGACTCGATCGGCGGCCATTTCCTGCACCTGCTGCATGGTGTAAAGCCGTCGGCATCGTGGGAAAAAGCCATGCACACGTCCTTGATCCTGTACGCGGAACACGAATTCAATGCCTCCACCTTTACCAGCCGCGTAATCGCCGGCACGGGTTCTGACATTCATTCGGCCATCACGGGCGCTATCGGCGCCTTGCGCGGTCCGAAACACGGCGGCGCAAACGAAGTGGCGCTGGATATTCAAAAACGCTATGACAACGCTGACGAAGCAGAAGCGGACATCCGCGAGCGCGTCGCCAACAAGGAAGTGGTGATCGGTTTCGGCCACCCTGTGTACACGATCTCCGATCCGCGCAATAAAGTCATCAAGGAAGTGGCGCGCAATCTGTCGCTGGAAGCTGGTTCCACCAAGATGTTCGACATCGCCGAGCGCCTGGAATCGGTGATGTGGGAAATCAAGAATATGTTCCCGAACCTGGACTGGTTCTCGGCCGTTTCGTACCACATGATGGGCGTGCCGACGGCGATGTTTACGCCGCTGTTCGTCATTTCGCGCACTTCGGGCTGGGCCGCCCACATCATCGAGCAGCGCATCGACAACAAGATCATCCGCCCGAGCGCCAATTATGTCGGTCCTGAAGACCTGGCATTCGTACCGATCAAAGACCGCAAATAATGGGCATCAACATCATGAACACCTTGCACCGCAAACCTTTGCCGGGCACCCAGCTAGACTACTTCGACACGCGTGCCGCGGTCGATGCCATCCAGCCAGGCGCCTACGCCACCTTGCCCTACACCTCGCGCGTGCTGGCTGAAAACCTGGTGCGCCGCTGCGATCCTGCGACCTTGAACGCCTCGCTGAGCCAGTTCATCGAACGCCGCCGCGACCTCGATTTCCCATGGTTCCCGGCCCGCGTGGTCTGCCACGACATCCTGGGCCAGACGGCCCTGGTCGACCTTGCCGGCTTGCGCGACGCTATTGCAGCCCAGGGCGGTGATCCGGCCCTGGTCAATCCCGTCGTGCCGACGCAGCTGGTGGTCGACCATTCGCTGGCCGTCGAATGCGGCGGTTTCGACCCCGACGCCTTTGCCAAGAACCGCGCTATCGAAGACCGCCGCAACGAAGACCGCTTCGACTTCATCGACTGGACCAAGAAAGCGTTTAAAAACGTTGACGTGATCCCGCCGGGGAACGGCATCCTGCACCAGATCAATCTTGAGCGCATGTCGCCCGTGATTCAGGTGCAAAATGGCGTGGCTTATCCAGACACTTTGGTTGGCACCGATTCGCATACGCCGATGGTCGATGCGCTGGGCGTGATCGCCATCGGCGTGGGCGGCCTGGAAGCGGAAAGCGTGATGCTGGGCCGCGCCTCGTGGATGCGTTTGCCCGACATTATTGGCGTCAAGCTGACCGGTAAGCCGCAGCCTGGCATTACGGCGACCGACACGGTGCTGGCGCTGACGGAATTTTTGCGCAAGCAGAAAGTCGTCTCGTCCTACCTGGAATTCTTTGGCGAGGGCGCTTCGCACCTGACCCTGGGCGACCGCGCGACGATTTCCAATATGGCGCCGGAATTTGGCGCCACGGCCGCCATGTTTTACATCGACGAGCAAACCATCAAGTATCTGAAACTGACGGGCCGCGATGATGAACTGGTAAAACTGGTCGAACTGTATGCGAAAGAAACAGGCTTGTGGGCCGACAGCCTGAAAGACGCCGAGTACGAGCGCGTCTTGAGCTTCGACCTGTCATCCGTGGTGCGCAATATCGCCGGCCCGTCGAACCCGCACAACCGCGTGCCGACCTCGGAACTGGCCGCGCGCGGCATTTCGGGTGTGGTGGAAAACGAGCCGGGCAAGATGCCGGACGGCGCCGTCATCATCGCCGCCATTACCAGCTGCACCAACACGAACAATCCGCGCAATATGATCGCGGCCGGCCTGATCGCCCGCAACGCAAACCGCCTGGGTTTGACGCGCAAACCGTGGGTGAAATCATCCCTGGCGCCAGGCTCGAAAACGGTGGAACTGTATCTGCAGGAAGCTGGTCTGATGCCGGAGCTCGAAACACTGGGCTTTGGCGTCGTCGCTTTCGCCTGCACTTCGTGCAACGGCATGTCGGGCGCGCTCGACCCGGTGATCCAGGACGAAGTGGTGTCGCGCGACCTGTACGCTACGGCGGTCTTGTCGGGCAACCGCAACTTCGATGGCCGCATCCACCCGTATGCGAAGCAGGCTTTCCTCGCCTCGCCGCCGCTGGTGGTCGCGTATGCGATCGCGGGCACCATCCGCTTCGATATCGAAAAAGACATGCTGGGCCACGACCCTTACGGCAAGCCTATCCTGCTCAAGGATATCTGGCCGTCCGACGAAGAAATCGACGCCATCGTTGCGTCCAGCGTCAAGCCGGAGCAGTACCGCAAGGTGTATATCCCCATGTTCGCCGCGCAGCAGGACGATGGTATCAAGGTCAGCCCGCTGTACGACTGGCGCCCGCAAACGACCTATATCCGCCGGCCGCCATACTGGGAAGGCGCGCTGGCTGGCGCGCGCCCCTTGAAAGGCATGCGTCCTTTGGCTGTCCTGGGCGACAATATCACCACCGACCATCTGTCGCCTTCGAACGCGATTATGCTCGATAGCGCAGCCGGTGAATACCTGGCCAAAATGGGTTTGCCCGAGGAGGACTTCAATTCCTACGCCACCCACCGTGGCGACCATTTGACGGCGCAGCGCGCCACTTTCGCCAATCCGACCCTGAAAAATGAAATGGTGATCGAAGACGGCAAGGTGAAAGCGGGTTCGCTGACGCGTATCGAGCCGGAAGGCAAAATCTCGCGCATGTGGGAAGCCATCGAGGTCTATATGGAGCGCAAGCAGCCCCTGATCATCATCGCTGGCGCTGACTACGGTCAGGGTTCTTCACGCGATTGGGCGGCCAAGGGCGTGCGCCTGGCTGGCGTGGAAGCGATCGTGGCCGAAGGGTTCGAGCGTATCCACCGCACCAACCTGGTGGGCATGGGTGTCTTGCCACTCGAGTTTTTGCCGGGTGTGAACCGCAAGACCCTGGACCTGGATGGTAGTGAAACCTACGACGTGTTGGGCGAGCGCACACCGCGCTCCACCCTGACGCTGGTCATCCATCGCAAGAACGGCGAGACAGTCGAAGTGCCCGTCACCTGCCGCCTGGATACGGCGGAAGAAGTGTCGATCTACGAGGCCGGTGGCGTCTTGCAGCGCTTCGCTCAAGATTTCCTTGAGTCGGCCAAGGCAGCGTAAACCAGGGGTCAGATCCGCCGGGTCTGACCCCAGCTTTCTGCTGCGGGGATGCTACCGTCCTCGCAGTGCAGGCAAAGAACCTCTGCGGAACCTAACATGACCCACCAACCCCAAATCAAAATTCCCGCCACCTATATGCGTGGCGGCACCAGCAAGGGCGTCTTCTTTCGTCTGCAGGATTTGCCGGCCAGTGCGCAAGTGCCCGGTGCGGCGCGCGATGCACTGCTGCTGCGCGTGATCGGCAGTCCCGACCCGTATGGCAAGCAGATCGACGGCATGGGCGCCGCCACCTCCAGCACCAGCAAGACGGTGATCCTGTCCAAAAGCAGCCGGCCTGGCCACGATGTCGATTACCTGTTCGGCCAGGTCTCAATTGACAAGCCCTTTGTCGACTGGAGCGGCAATTGCGGCAACCTGTCGGCGGCCGTCGGCTCGTTTGCGATCAGCGGTGGCCTGGTAGCGCCCGAGCGCATTCCGCACAATGGCGTGGCCACGGTACGCGTCTGGCAAGCCAATATCGGCAAGACCATCATTGCCCACGTGCCCATCACGAATGGCGAAGTGCAGGAAACGGGTGACTTTGAACTCGATGGCGTGACCTTTCCGGCCGCCGAAGTCAAACTGGAATTTCTTGACCCAGCTGCTGAAGAAGAGGGCGCAGGTGGCTCCATGTTCCCGACCGGGAATCTGGTCGATCAGCTGGAAGTGCCCGGCATAGGCACTTTGAAAGTCACGATGATCAATGCCGGCATTCCCACCATCTTTGTCGATGCCGATGCCATAGGCTATACGGGTACGGAGCTGCAGGACGCCATCAATGGCGACCCGCAGGCGCTGGCCCGTTTTGAAACCATACGCGCGCACGGCGCTCTGCGCATGGGCTTGATCACCAATCTGGAACAGGCAGCCACGCGCCAGCATACGCCGAAGGTGGCTTTCGTCGCCAGGCCGGCCAGTTATGTGTCGTCCAGCGGCAAGCCGGTAGCGGCGGGCGATATCGACTTGCTGGTGCGCGCCATGTCGATGGGTAAGCTGCACCACGCCATGATGGGTACTGCGGCAGTGGCCATCGGCACGGCAGCTGCCATCCCTGGCACGCTGGTGAATCTGGCCGCGGGCGGCGGTGAGCGCAATAGTGTGCGCTTCGGCCATCCGTCCGGCACCTTGATGGTGGGCGCGGAAGCGGCACAGGTCGATGGAAACTGGAGCGTGACGAAAGCCATCATGAGCCGCAGCGCGCGCGTGCTGATGGAAGGTATGGTGCGCATACCAGGAGACGTCTTGTAGAGCAGACGAGTAAGTACTTTAGCGGAGTTTATCGAACGATGAACTCCGTTTTTATATGCGTTCGCTTTCCTTGCGCACGACCCGGCCAACGATCAGACACTCATTGCCACGGCACATCTTGCGGTGGTATTTGCGCTGGTCGGGATTGTCCGAGGTCAGCCACCACTCACCGATATCGCGCGCCAGTCGCTTGACCACGGGTTCGCCTTCATAGTTGACGGCAAACACAACGCCATCGACAGGCCGGTTGTCGGCCGTGTTGATGATCACCACATCGTCTTCGTACAGGGCCGGTTCCATGCTCTCGCCCTTGACCTTGATGGCTACCAGTTTGTCCGGGTGGTAGCCATTGCGTTCGACCCAGCCGCGCGGCACGCTGATGGTGCTGCCGTCATGCGTTTCCGGCTCGATTGCAAAACCCGTGATGCCGGCCGACAGGCGCAATTTCACCTTGCGGATGGCGTAAAACCGTTCGTCTTCCTCATCCGTTCCGCCAGCCACCACCACCGCTTGTCCACCGGCCAGCGCACGCGCCGCCAGGGTTTCCTGGTCGGGCGCGGCGCCCTGGTCGAAGTACATGCTGGCTAGCTGCAGGTCTGCCTCCAGCTTGCGGGCGATCTTTTCGCTGAAGGCGCGTCCGTCGCGATAAGTGGGCGAGAGGATTTGCGAAATGCGTGCCTCGCTCCAGCCGCTGGCGTCGGAAATTTTCTTGCGCGTGTTGTCGTAGCGTTCCCCGATCAGCATCAGGAGGCGATCGCGTCTGTATTGATACATATTCATCTCCATATTAGACCTTAAATTTACCGTTTGATAAATTACCAAATGCTTGACTTTAACATTAGCGATTGATAAAGTCTACTTGTTGCCTGCCGCAAATTCGCACAACAGCGTCTTACGCCGGGCAAGTACAAGGGGGAGGTCTAGCATGTTGATTACGAGTAACAGTCAGGGAGCGCGGGGGCGGGCGGCGCCGCAGGGGCCACGTGAATTGAAGGGGCGCAGCAAGAAATCGCAGCTGCATATCGCCCGCATCGTGCAATACATCGCCGAACACGGCCAGGCCAGCGCCGCCCAGCTGGCCAGTTTATTGGGATTGGACGCGGGCACCATGAGCCGCTACCTGCGCCATATGTGCGGCAGCGGCATGATCCATCTGGCGCAGCGCCATTGCACCGAACCTGGGCGCCAGCGGCCCGCATTGTATGGGCCGGGCGCGCTCGACGACGAAGGCGACGGCTGGGCTGAACTGCCACCCCAGGTGCGCCACACATCAAGCTGGACACACGGTGCAGCAGGTCGTGATCCGCTGGTGGAAGCGCTGTTCGGGCCGGCGCGCAAGCACAACCGGCAGTAACAGAATAAAGAATCAACGAGGAGAAATCATGGGGTTTGCTGAACACTACATCGCATCGCTGTCATCGCAGAATCTGCGCGGCGATGCCCACCACCACAGCCTGGACGTGATCGCGGCCGCGGCGCTGGCTGGCGACATGGGCGCCTTGCTGTGCCGCGTGAAATATGCGGATGGCAGCATCAGCCGTCTGTTCGAAGGCAATGCCGCCAACCTGGCGCAGCTGCTGCGCACCTGGACCGCAGCCGTCAGCGAAAAAGGCCGTGCGCGGCGCTGGGTCAAGGCCAATACGGCCTGGGATGCTCAGGCAGCCAACACCCTGTACCGCCGCGTGGCCGAAGCCTCGCTGGCGCACTGGCTGGACAGCAAATGCAAGGCTTGCCGTGGCACCGGCGTCGAAGCAACTGGCGTGCACGGCATTTGCAAGGCTTGTAGTGGCAGCGGCGAGGCAGTTATCAGCTGCTCCGGCGGTTTTGAACTGGAGCGCATCAAGGATATGGTCAGCGAACTGGAAAGTATTTTCCAGTCCCACGGCGCCCGCGCCATGCGCCGGCTGGGACGCTGAAAAAGTTTTTGCAATATGCCGTGACAGGAAAAAAACAGTCCCATAATGGAGCCTCGATAACGCAATAACTTAAACACAGCAGCACATTCGCAACGCAACACCACATGCTTCTCCACTCGTAATAGACGTGCTTCCGGCGCGACACCGATAAGAGAACCTGATTCAGCAAATAGTCCCACAGGGTTTTCGCACGCCCTGGAACCAGACACCAGCCCGCCACCTCACCGTGCGCGGGCTTTTTCTTTTCTCCTTCACTTTTGCAGTTCCACCCCAAGACCGCCCCGGCGGTCTTTTTTTCATCCCATGAAAGGCACTACCTATGGCATCGACAGCAAACGGCATTGACAGCTTGATCGTTATCAGCAAACAGGCAGCAGAAGGCAGCAAAGCCGCTGCCGGCGGCGGCCAGATTTACCCCCGCGTCACGGCCACCTTCGACACCGAAGCAGACAAATATGCGAGCGCTGAAATCGACGCCAGCCAGCAGCAGGGCGATACCCGCCTGGGCAATTTCCGTACCTCGGGCGCGATCAAGGCCGAAGCGGCTTGCGGCACCTACGCACCGCTGATGGCTGCGCTGCTGCGCCGCGACTTCACGGCGGGCGGCGTCACCGCCGCGCAAACTACCATCGCCGCTGGTGCTACCGGCCTGACCCGCAGCGCCGGCTCCTGGCTGGCCGACGGCTTCCGCGCCGGCAGCGTGGTGCGCATCAGCGGCATGACAGCGCCGGCTACCGTCAACAACGCGAAAAACTTTTTTGTGACTTCCGTGACGGCCACCAACCTGAATGGCCAGTTCATGGACGGTTCGGCCATCGTGGTCAAGGCGGCTGGCGATTCGGTCGGCGTGGCTGCCGTCGGCAAGCGCAGCTTCACTCCACTGAAAGGCCACACCACCGACTGGTTCACGGTCGAAGTGCAGGACCCGGGCGTCGGCGTGCACCGCAGCTTCGTCGACCAGCTGGTCAGCAAGATGGATATTGCGGTGCAACCAAACGGCATCACCAGCGTGGACTTCACCCTGATGGGCAAGGCGGAAGGCCCGACCACGGCCGTACCGTACTTCCCCACGCCAGTGGCCGCGCCGGGCGCCGGCAAGTTCTCGGGTGCCACGTCTCTGCTGTCGGTCAACGGCATTCCATCGCAGATTTGCACCGGCATGTCGGTGTCGCTGGACGGCCAGGTCAAGGTCGATCCGGTGATCGGCTCCAAGTACGCCACGGCCGCCTCGCGTGGCAAGGTGCTGGGCTCGGGCCAATTCACGGTGCTGCTGCAGGACGCCACCTATCTCGACTACTTCAAGTCCGAGACGGAGATCCCGCTGGCCTACGCCATGGCGTCGGGCACTGCAGCTAACGCCGACGTGCTGGCGCTGGCCATGGGCCGTATCAAGGTCACCTCGGCCAAGATCGACGACGGCGAGAAAAACAAGATCGTCACCTGCGCCTTCGACGTCCTGCGCTACCAGGGTGCCGATGCGCAGCACGAAGCGACCACCCTGACCATCCAGGACAGCGCACTGTAAGCGGCTGACGCTTGGCTCCATGGCCGCCCGCGTGGCGGCCTTTTTATTTTCACTTCATCAGAAAGCATCACACCACATGAACAACGCACAAAAAATCCAGGCAGGCTTCGACATCGGCAACATCAATGCGGTGGCCGCTCCTGTCACCTTCGACGTACCCGTCATTTTCGACGCCGACGGCGAAGCGGTTGCCGGCCTGACCATCGTCGGAAAGAACAGCGAGCAGTATCGCGTGGCGAACAACGCCGTGCGTGCCGAAGGCTACAAGAAATCGGCACGCCGCAAGACGGCCATCGATGCCTCGACCGACGAAGGCGCCGAGCTGCTGGTGCAAGCCATCGACGGCAACCAGAAACGTCTGGCGCTGGCCGTGGTGACGGGTTGGTACGGTTTTACCAGCAATGGCGCACCGGTGCCGCTCGATGCTGCGCTGCTGGAAGCGGCGTTTGAAAAATACCCGACCTGGCAGGAAAAAGTCACCAACGCGCTGGAAAACGAGTCGAATTTTTTGAAACTCTGACGGCCAGCCTGCTGCGCTACGCGGGCCATCAGTTCGAGCGCGGCGCGCGCGCGGCCGACGGCCATGCCAAGGGTGAGCATATCGATGCCGCCCGGCGCCATCCGCTATACCGCCCGCCGCCCGAAGAGGCGGCGCCATCACTGCCGTTCGAACTGGTCCACGTGTGGGAGTGGTTTGCCCAGCTCAATGGCAAGCGCCAGAACGGCATGGCCGTCAACCCTATCGCGAGTACTGAGATTCTCGCCTGGCAGGCGCGCCACGGCATCGCCATCGAGCCTTTCGAGCACCAGTTGCTGGATCGGCTCGATGCACTGTTTTTGTCGCACCAGCATGCCAAAGCCTAGCGCACGCCGCCAGCGTCCATGCTGGCACTTTCCAACCAGGCCGCCATGCGCGGCTTTTTTATGGGCCAACCATGCCAGAGATAACAGAATTAAAACTTAGCCTCGACTTGAGCAAGGGAGTCGATGCGGTACAAGTGCTGAAAGCACTGAGCGAAGCCAGTCTGGTTGCCGCCGAGGGCCTCAAGGCAGCCAATTCGGAGGCGGAATCGTCGGCACTGCTGCTGCGCGCCCAGGCAGAGCAGGCGCGCGATGCGACTGCTGCCGCAAAGGCGCTGGGGACATTCAATGCAAACGAGGCGAAGTCGATGGCCGACGCCTTCAAGCTGGTCAGCGGCCTGGGCAATGCTTACACGCGGCTCGCGGCCCTGCGCGCCGCCGGCGCTCCCGCTGCAGCCGGTGCGGGAGCAAAGTATGGCGCTTTCGTATCGGAAGAGCAGAGCGATGCCAATCTTGAGACGGCGGGTAAGGCGGCAGCAGACGCCAAGGCCAAGGAAAAAGCCGCCCCGGCAGCGCCCAAGCGCAAGTACAGCGAAGCGGAATGGAAGGAGGCGGCCGAGTTTGCCGTCGTATTTGGCAAGAAGCTTGAGCAGGCATTCGGCAATGTCGGCAGCACGATCGGTAAGGTGACTACCGCCTTGCTGGGCTTTCGCAAGGCGCAGGATGATATCAATTTCACTTTTGCCAAGGACATGGTTGATGCAAAGGATGATCCGGATGCCAAGAAGAAAGCAGAAGATAAAAGGCATATGTCGACGGTCAAGCAGTATCACGACATGGCAACAGCCGCAAAAGGATTTTTCACCGCGCATTCCACCGGCTATGAGCTGATGGAAAAGGTGGAAAGGGGATTTCGTGCATACGAATTTGCCATGAATGCCAAGTCCCTGTTTGAAAAGCTGACGAATATTACTTTGGTGACGGCGGCGAAAACAGCAGCGACAACAACAGAGGTTGCCGGTGCGGTCGCATCGGTCGGGCCTGTCACTGCCGCGGAAACGGCCAAGTCCAGCGCCTATGGCGTGTCAGCCCTGGCATCGGCCTTGACGGCCCCATTCCCTGCCAATATAGGTGCGTTTGCGATGGTGGCCGGCATGCTGCTGGCCATCGGGGTCGCTGTTTCCGGTGGCGGTGGTGGCGCCGATACCACCGCCAAGGATCGCCAGGCTGCAACCGGCACCGGCACGGTGCTGGGCGACTCGAATGCCAAGAGCAATTCGATCGCGAACTCGCTGGAAATCATGGAGAAAAATTCCGGCCTGGGCCTGGCCTACTCCGCGTCGATGGCCAATTCGCTGCGCCAGGTGGTGGCAGGCATTGGTGGCTTGGGCGGATTGTTGGTGCGTAATTCTGGCGTAACCGGCGCCACGGCTCCCGATAGCAAGGGAGGTGCGGCGACATTTGGCTCTTCGGCGCTGGTTGTTGCAGTCGCAGGTGGCGTCATCGGTCTGGCAATCGATAAGCTGACGGGCGGCTTGATTGGGAAAATCACGGGCGGCGTGCTGGGCTCCATCTTTGGCGGCAAAACCACCACGACCGATACCGGTCTGATATTGAACAAGGCGACGCTGGGAGGTATTGAAACCGGCGGTGTATTGGCCAGTCAATACACGGATACCAAAACATCGGGCGGCTGGTTTTCCGGCGATAAGAGACTCACGGCCTTGAACGGTCTGGACCGCGAGGCGAATGACCAGTTCACCAAAGTCATACTTGGCCTGTCCGAGACCGTTGGCGCTGCGGCCGGCATGCTGGGTTTAGGCGGCGATGCATTCAATGCGCGGCTGAAGACCTTCGTGGTCGACCTGGGCAAGATCTCGCTGAAAGACCTGAAAGGCGACGAAATCCAGAAAGCGCTGGAAGCCGCATTCTCCAAGCTGGGCGATGATATGGCCAAGTTTGGCGTGGGCGGCCTGGAGACGTACCAGAAGGTGGGCGAAGGCTACCTGGAAACGCTGGCCCGGGTTGCCAATAACTATATGCAGGTGACGGATGTGCTGGCAGTGCTGGGCAAGTCGTTCAATGCGACTGGCCTGGGCGCGGTGAAATTGAGCGAGCACCTGATTGACGTCGCTGGCGGTGTCGACAAGCTGACCAGCGGTACCGGCTTTTTCGTGCAGAACTTCCTTACCGAAGCCGAACGCATGGCGCCGATTACCAAGTCGGTCCACGACGCCATGGGCAAGTTGAACCTGGCTGGCGTGACGACGATGGATGGCTTCAAGGCTGCTGTCCTGTCAGCCGCCGATGGCGTGGCGACGGGCCGGGAAGGCGCGGCGGAGCTGTACGCATCGTTACTGGCGCTGGCCGAACCGTTCAAGATGGCTGCCGATTATGCAGCGGATCTGGCTGCCGCCACGGGCGATCTGGCTGTAGTCAGTAAAACCGCCAGTGAAATCGCCAGCGAACACAAGGACCTGCAGCAGCAATTGAACGAACTGACAAAGAGTTCTGCCGAGCTGCTGGCTAGCCAGCGTGCGGGTATTGCCGACGTCAACAAGTCCTTGTTCGACCAGGTGCAGGCTGCCAAGGCGGTCACCAATGCCAAGGATGCGCTGTCCAAGGCTTATGAAACTGAATCGGCAGCGGCCAAGTCGGCGCTGGAAAAATCCAAATCCTGGGTGGCGACCCTGAATGGCTTGAATTCCAGCATGGTGCTGGGTGCCCAGTCCACGCTGACACCGGAGCAAAAGTACGCCGAAGCGCGCGCGCAGTTCGAGAAGACGCTGGCTGCGGCCAATGCCGGCGACACCACGGCGCAATCGGGCTTGTCTGCCGCCGAGCAGGCTTTCCTGACGGCGTCGCAAGTGGTCAATGCATCGGACGCCAGGTACGCGGCCGATTATGCCCGCGTGATGGCGGCCAACAGCGAGGCGTTGAAATGGGCTTCGGCGCAAGTCGACGTGCAGCAGGCCAGCCTCGATGCGCTCAATGCCCAGGTGTCCGGTCTGATCACCGTCAACGACAGTGTGCTGACGGTGGCCCAGGCCATCGCCAACTTGCAGGCAGCGATGGGTGGTGCGTCCGGTCTGGGTGTGCAGTTCAGTCATCCACCTGCCGGTTCGGCGCTGGCTGCCTTGGCCGGTCCTGCCACGCCAGTGGTGTTCGACGCAGGTCGCTACTCGGCGGCGGTCAACCTGGGTTCCGACGCCCTGGTGGCCGAGATTCGCGGCCTGCGCCAGGACAACCAGGCCATGCGTGAAGAGCTGGAAGGCTTGCGTGCCGATCAGCGGGCGCAGACGGGCGCCACCATCCAGGCCACGATCGAATCGAATACCAATGCCGCGCGCATGGTGGTCGACGGTGTCGACCAATCGGCCAGGGCTTCGGCCTGGGCCAATACAGTGAAAGGAGAGTACGCATGAACGATGAACAATGGATCTCATGGCTGCAAAGTTCATCGGCCATCCGCATGGTGCTGATCGAGGCGCAGGTGAACGTGGCCGGCAGCGAGCTAACGCGCTATATCGCTTCGCGGCCGTATGTCACCGGTGCGCAGGAAGTACCGGCCAATACCGAGTACCTGCCGCTGGCCACCGGCGGCCTGGCCTTCACCGAGCAGGTCAGCCTGACGGGCGAGGCGGGCCTGTCGGGCGGCGATATCGAACTCGATAACGCCGATGGCGCGCTCGATGGCTGGCTGGACGATGTCTGGATGAACCGGGCTATCCGCGTATGGGTGGGCGATCCGGCCTGGCCGCGCACCGATTTTCAGCTGGTTTTCGATGGCGTGATTGCCGACGTGGCCAGCCCGGGCCGCGAGTCGGTCAACCTGGTATTGCGCGACAAGCTTCAGCGCCTGAACACGCCGATCAGCGAAGCAAAGCTGGGGGGCGCGACGCAAAACAAGGACGCGATCCTGCCGGTTCCGTTTGGCGAATGCCATAACGTGGCGCCGCTGCTGACCAACCCCGCCACGCTGGAATATGGTTTTCTGGGCGCGGTGGAATCTATTTTCGAGGTGCGCACCAATGGCAAGCCGATTGCTGTGGCTTTGAATGAGCAGGCGGGCCGCTTCAATCTGACCACCGATCCGTTTTCCACCACGATCACGGCCAGCGTGCAGGGCGATAAAGGGAGTGGCTATGCACCGCGTATCGCACCGCTGGTGCGGCGCATTGCCACCGCTTACGGCAAGGCCGAGGACCGCTTTACGGAAGCGGACCTCGATCTGGCCAACCTGGCAGCCTTCGACGCCGCCCACCCGCAACCGGTGGGCCTGTATGTAGCCGACCGCACGAACCAGGCGCAAGCGATCCAGCAACTGGCGGCCAGCGTGGGCGCCCAGGCGCTGATGTCGCGCACTGGCAAGCTGCGCCTGGTGCAGATTGCGCTGCCGGCCCCCGGCGTGCCGGTGGAGATCGGCCCCGAGCAGATGAAGGAGCGGTCGCTGCATCCCGGTGCGCGCCTGCCGGTGGTGGCCGCCGTGAAGATCGCCTTCGACCGCAACTGGACCGTGCAAGCCGGCCTGACGACCAGCATTCCGCCGGCGCATGCGGACTTGTACGCCACCGAGTGGTTGACCGAAACAGTGGCTGACGAGGCGGTGCGTGCGCGTCACCGCTTGAACGTGGACCCGGTGCAGATTGAAACCTGCCTCAAGACGCGTGCCGACGCCAGGGCGGAAGCGGCGCGGCGCCTGGCCTTGAACCAGGTGCCGCGCACGATTTATGAATTCGATGGAGAGCCCGAGATGATGATGCTGGAACTGGGGCAGCCCGTGTGGCTGCGCAATGAACGCTTCGGCCTGCAGGATGGCGTGCCCGGCGTAGTGGTGCTGCTGTCACGCTTCTGGCTGACGGGCCGCGTGACGGTGGGGGTGCTGGTATGAGCGCGATTATTGGAGAGCGTGATACGCTCATCATGAATACGGTGCCGCGCTATGCGGCCCCCATCGACCGTGCGCTACTGCTGACAGCCAGCGCCACGATGTTTGAAGTGTCGGCGGCAGGTGTGCCCACGCCATCGGCCATTACCTTGTCGGCGCTGATGCTGGGCGCGGTAGGCGAGATCAGCTTTTCCAGCGAGCCACCCGTGCCACTGACGGTAGCCAATGGGAGCGCCGTGCTCAAATTCGAAGACATGAGCAGCAGTATCGTGACGGTATTGGCTTCCACGGTGATCGATGGTCTGACCTATTACGCCCGCCAGACGCTTGCCAAGCAGCAGATGCTGGACCTGCGCCCGCCACCTGCGCCGGCCGGGCTGGCCGCCACCGGCCATCCTGCGACGATTTCCCTGACCTGGGCCGCGCCTCCTGTCAACTACAACAACCTGTCACACACCGAGGTGTGGCGTGCGACGGTGAATGATTTCAGCAAAGCGGCGCTGGTCGGGCGTGCTGACGGTCGTGAGTTTACGGACCCGGTAGGAGCGGGCGTGTTTCGCTACTACTGGATACGCTACATTTCGCGTGCATCGATTCCGGGTCCCTACAACAACAGCAGTGGCACTGTTGGCGCATCCAATTCCGAGGTTGAGCACTTGCTGGGCGTGCTGACAGAGAAGCTGACCGAGGATCAGCTAGCTTCAAGCTTGAGCAGCAAAATTGATCTGATTGAAAAATTGGAGGAAACGTACGGAGATACTGCCTCGGCGGCGGCATCTGCCGCTGCTGCCGCGCTATCCGAAGCTGCCGCGGATAAGGCTGTGGGCCGGGCAGGACAGTATGAGGTGAGTTCTGCCAGTTCAGCAGCGAAGGCGGAAACGGAGGCGGCGCGCGCGAGCTCATTCTCCGGGGAGTCTGCCCAATCCGCCACGAACGCCAAGGGTTCGGCGGCCGCAGCGGAAAATTCCGCCATCGTAGCGGCGCAGTCAGCAAATACCGCAGGCCAAAGTGCTCAGTCTGCTGTAATTAGCAGCCAAAACGCATCGAGCGCAGCCAACAACGCCAAGGGCAGCGCCGAAGCATCGGCGCAGTTCCTGCAGCAGGCGCAGGCCATCTTGACAGACCCGATTACAGGCCTGGTGGATAAATATGCGGCCGTTAAGGTGCAGGCGGATGCTACGGCGGATTCGGTGAAAGGGGTGGTGGCAAAGTACGGCGTGCAGGTGGATGCGGACGGCGTATCCGGCGGCTTCGAGGTGATAGGTGGCGGGCGCCAGGTGAGCTTTGGCGTACGCGCCACTACGTTTTCTATCGCGGCGCCGCTCGGCAGCAGCATCCCATCGGCGATTCCCTTCATTGTCCGTGCGACCGAAACCGTGATCGGGGGCGTCACCATACCCATCGGCGTATATATATCCGATGCGTTTATCCAGAATGCCTCGATCACCAATGCCAAAATTGGCGGGGATATTTGGTCCAGCAATTACGCGGCCGGGGTCAGTGGCTGGTACCTGCAGCGCACTGGTGATTTTTATGCCAACAATGTGCGGCTACGTGGCAGTGTTGCTGGCGGCGGGTACGACAGCTATCAGTGGCCGTCTGTGGGGCAGAGTGGATTTTACCTGGGGCCAGAAGGGCTGCGATTGGGTAATTACGGAACAGGGAAATATGTCCAAATGAATGCCAATGGCGATATTTATACGCCGCAATTCCAAAGCGCAGGGGGCAAGGCGACGTTCTACGGGGAGCTTTCCGGCGCTACTGGCACGTTCCAACTGGTGCGCAGCCCCTCGCGGTCTGGCCCGGCTGGCAACTCGGGCGCCGGAGCAGGATATGACCTAATTGGCGCGGGGCTGTATTTTTACGATGGCCAAAATGCGCTTCCCTACATTGAACTGGGAGATTATCTGTGACCGACCGTGGCCTGATAATCCGGCATGGCGGGGTGGTGGTGTTCAACTCGCGGCGCGCCGCCGGCGGCGTTTGCCTAGGCATGTTTCGCGTGCCTGGCGCTCAGACCGTGTTGTCGTTCCCGCACATGCCGCGCGGCCGCACGCCCATCGTCGTGTACAGCGATGGCTCCATGCACAGCAACTGGCTGTATGACGAAGTCATGGGCTACCCGCGATTTGTTTTTCCAGCCGTGGCGATGTCGGCCAGCGCAAACTACACTGTGGGGGTCTACCTGAAATGAGCCGAGGTTTCATTCTCCGCAACCAGCACGGCGAGCTGGTGGTGCACCGCGATTCCCTGGGCACGCAATGTATCGGCCGGGCAGCGTTTACCCAGCTGGTGCAGCCCTCGTCTACCTTGGGCGGCTCGCGCGTAGCTGGCTATTCCTCCTACCGCTTCGCTTCGGATCGGCCTATCCTATGGGCGTTCGATCTGCCGGTGGGGCGCCGAGTCGGCGTGGTCAGTACTGGTTACGCCAATGGCATTAACACGATCGGCGTCTACTGCGGTGCCAACCCAGATGTGCAGGGATTCGATCAGCAATTCGCCGTAGACGTGTGGGCATTTTCCACTCTGGCTCCCGATACCGTCGGCGCAGGGGGAGGCCTACGCCTGCGCAATAGCAGCGGTGTTTTGTCGCACGATTTTTCGGTGCCCAACATCACGCTGCCACTTGCTGCCGGCGACTTAACCACTCCGGCGCAGTTGCCGGCGATCGTTCGCCCCGTGGCCATCGGCAGCAGCCCGTTTTACGACGTTCAGTACGAAAGCGACGAGGTGAATTATTTCAAAACCGACCGGCGCCAATTCCTGCTGCGCGCGCCCGACAACAGCGTCGCGTATTCGCCGGGACTTATTTACCGCTCCGGGGCGATGCACGGTAACCCGCCGCAGGGATCAACGCTCACCGACCCATCACCGTATTTTGTGGTCGATGGCCAATTTCTTCCATAGAGGCGCAATGAACAATCTCCGAATTTTGCATGATAACGCCGCCGACCGCGCCGTGCTTGCCGCATCAAGCCAGGTCGGTACGCTGGGTCCGGCCAACCTGCAGCGCGATAGCAAGAGCGCCGTGCTGCGTGCCACCGGCATCGGACAAACCATCACCGCTAGTTGGCCGACACAGGAGTCGATTGCCTGCGTGGCGCTGATCTTCACCAATATGACGAGCAGCGCCCGTATGCGGGTGCGCGGCTATGCCCAGCCTGGCGACACCAATCCTGTGCTCGACACCGGAAATACCGGAAATACCGAAAATACCTTTCCATGCCGCGCTGCCGTGCACGGTACCTTCCCCTGGGGCGTGCTGCCACTGGGCTGGAACGCTTACAAGACAGGTGGGGTGAACACCTGGGGGCATGGTGGTGGCTCTGATGGTGTGGCCTGGTTCGCTCCGGTGCGCGTGCGCAAGCTGGTGATTGATGTCTGGTCCCCGCAAAGCCCTGAAGGCTACCTGGAGATATCGCGCCTGGTGGCCGGCAATTACTGGTCGCCCGAATACAACGCCGACTACGGCGCCCAATTACTGGTGCAGGACAGCAGCGAAGATTACCGCACGGCCGCCGGCGACCTGAAAACCGCAAGGGGCAGCACTAGCGACAAGCTGAGCATCACCCTGGCCCATCTGACGCCGATGGACCGTGCCCGCCTGATGCGCATCCTGCGCGAAAACGGCAAGGGCAAGGCCATGTTGTTCAGCCTGTTTCCGGAAGACCCTGACCCGCTGCTGGAGCAAGACCACATGCTGTATGGCAAAGCCAGCAATATCGACGCGGTGGCCACGCCGTACTTTGAAACCTATTCCGCACCACTACAAATCGAAGGAATTTAAATGGCTGATGCATTTTATGATGGCATGCCGAATGTCAATGAACGGTTGAATCAATTGTATGGCGCATTTGCGGCTGGCCCGTATAACGCGCTGCCGTTGGTGGGCGGAACGCTCACTGGGCAATTGACGATTGACCAACGTTCGGGAACCGCAATATTCGCGCTGTTAGGTTCCAATGTTCCCTCGTACGGGACGGCAATATTGGGCTATCGTGGGGATGTTCAAACGTATTTCATTGGTAACGAGAGCGGCCTACGAGGTGGAAATGCGAACGATTTGGTACTCGACTCAGTGAACAATTCCATAAAATTTTACAGTGGAGGTGGGGGCGGATTCACTTCCGCGTTCCTGATCGACGGGGAAAAGGTGAGCACGGCAAGAAACCTGCTCCCACGCACGGATAACGCATATTCTCTCGGCTCTGCGCCGCTGGCGTATAACGTAGTGTATGCCCGCACCGGTGCCATCAACACCTCCGATGTCCGCCTGAAGTGTAATTTCCGTGATCTGAACGCTGCAGAGATAGCTGCTGCCAAGGACTTGGCCCGCGCCATCGGCGTCTATCGCTGGCGTGATGCGGTCCATAGCAAGGGGGCGGACGCGCGCGAGCACATCGGGCCGACCGTGCAACGCGCCATCGAGATCATGCGATCGCACGGCCTGGATCCTTTCAATTACGGGTTTATTTGCTACGACGAGTGGGCGCGGGAGGTCATCGAGCATGCGGCCGTTGAGGCGCGGCCGGCCGTGCCGGCGACCGAGGCACTACCGGAGGTGGTGGATGCGCTTGGCAATGTCGTGACGCCAGCTCAGCCCGCCAGCGCAGGCTACCCTGCCATCGAAGCGCGTGCAGCCTACACAGAAGTGACCCTGGAAGCCGGCGACCGCTACGCCTTCCGCTACGACGAACTGGCCATGTTTATTGCGGCTGGCCAGGAGGCCCGGCTGACGGCACTGGAAGCGGCTGCCTGATCGCAAGTTTATGGCGCCATCGATCAACCCGCTTCGGCGGGTTTTTTTATTTCAGCAATATGCGGTAGGCCAGGCAGTGTTGGCGGCGGAGCCTGAGATCCCGCATCCGCTGCCGCACTATCGAACCTGTCTTTTGACAGCGAATACTCAGAGGAGCACATGCCCAACCTACGCATCATTTACGACAACGCGGCCGACCGCGCGGTGCTGAGCGCATCGAGCCAGGCTGGCGCGCTCGGGCCGGCCAACTTGCAGCGCGACGGGAAATCGTCTCTGCTGCGCTCCGTTGGCACGGATTTGACTATCACCGCCGTCTGGCCTACACCAGAAATCATCGGCGGCGTGGCGCTGCCATTTTGCAATCTGACGCCATTGGCACTGATGCGCGTGCGCGGCTACATCGAGCCATTCGACGCTGTAGCTGCGTTCGATAGCGGCATCGTGCCGGCGTGCGAGTACGCGCGCCTGGGCATGTGGGACTGGGGAGCGATCTCGTTGGGAGTGAATGCCTTCAGCTATGGCGGCGGCACCTACGCCCGTTGCTGGGTCCCCATGCGCAGTATCAAAAAGCTCGTGATCGACCTGGCGGATCCTGACAACCCGGCTGCTTGCATTGAAGCGACACGCCTGGTGGCTGGCGCTTACTGGAATCCTGAGCAGAATGCCTCGTACGGCGCCGGTGTCACGCCGGTTGATAGCAGCAGCCAGTACCGCAGCGACGCTGGCGGGCAAAAAGTAGCGCGCGGTTCGGTGTATCGCAAGCTGTCGCTGTCGCTCGATCATATGACGCCGCTGGACCGTGCGGAACTGTGGCGCATTGTGCACGGCAGCGGCCTGTCGCGTCCGCTTTTCGTCAGCCTGTATCCGGATAACGACGACGTCGAACTGGAGCAGGCGCACCAGGTGTATGGACGCCTGGCTAATTTGGCAGCCATCACCACCCCATCTTTCCAGGCCTATGCCACCAACATTGAAGTAGAGGAGTTGTAATGAGTGAATTTTTTTACTATGGCCAGAAGGACACGATCCAGCGTTTGAACGAGCTGGCAGGGCGCGGCGCGGTAGTGGCATCGACTACGCCCAAGGTGGGCATGTCGCCGTTGGGTGGGGTGAATGGATGCATTACGCCGGCGTGGCTGGATCCAAACTTGCCGATTCAATCAAACGCCAGGATTTGTTCGGGGTCGACAGCCAAGTACGGCTATCAATTTACGAGCTCTGTCGGGCGGCGCAACTGGTACAAACTCGCAACGTTTGCACCGGATGACGCAGGAACGCAAGAAAATCTTCTCATACGCGGTACGCTAAATGACGGATGGCTTTCCGCACAGACGTCGGCGGTTACTCTTCTGATGGGCGTCAGGAATGGATTTTATGTGGAATGGCACCTTGAAGGGGTGCCAAGGGTAAGGGCTCGCGTCATAGTCTATAAGCATCCAGATTTGACTTATGGTGTGTACGCTTTTCTCGATGGTTTTGCAAATGCATCATTTGATATTACAGGAGTTAATACAGCGACCTACGCCGTTTCAGAACCTGTGGTTGGTGGGGAACCTGCAGGTACTATAGTGTTCGACACGTCAGCAGTGCCGGGGCAGTCCATGTATATTGCTCCGCGCTGGCAAGGTGTTTACGAAAACGGAAACAGTTTGAAGACTCGATTTCCCGCGCAGATACTCACTGGTGTAGGCAGCAGCGGAGATTCGTTCTTAGCCGGTACAACTATTTCAAGCCTGCCAAACGGCAGCATTGGCAATCTTGAGGCGTTGGGCTTGGGGGTTTATGGGGTTGGCGGAACAGCCTATCCAGGCAGGTTTGGATTTGTCACGAACCCTGGCGCCTCTCTGTTTAAACAGGGATATACATTAGCTATTCAAGCTTATGACGTAGGTTCTGGTGGCTGGACGGGCAATCTGTTGTCAATTTACGGGGATGGAAAAGTCGGCATTCCAATCCTGAAGGCAGGAAGTAGCGACATATCTACGATTCAGCACGATATCCGCATGGCAGTTGCAGAAGCGAAAGCGATTCTCTATGTCGGAGTTGATAAAGCGTTAGCGCCGAGCTTGGCAGTAGCCGCTGCTGGTTTGTATGACTGGAATACCGCAAACTCAGTTCTCTATGTCGGTAAAAATTCAGTTACGGGACGAAGCGTCTCAACTGGTGGAACGATAAGTACGCAGGGTAATGACTATGCCGAGTACATTTCCAAGTGTATGAGTTGTGCAGATGTCTCTGCTGGGCAAATTATAGGTATTACCGCTCAAAATAAAATCACGGATGAGTGGGATGGCTCTGTCATGTTTGCTGTCAAATCCACAGCACCATCTTTTGTTGGTGGTGATGGCTGGGCATCATGCCTGGGCCTGCGTCCTGTACCAAAAGCCGGAATGGAACCTGTCAAGCCAGTTCGTCGTGAGGATGTGATGGAAAGTCAGGTTGTCCCTGGTACCAAGCCGCAGGAAGTCGAGCAGATAGTGACTAGTCCAGGAGAAACCGACGACGAATGGATGCAAAAACAGGCCAGCTTCGTCACCGCACTTACGGCTTATAACATCGCCGCGCAGCAAGATACCGACGCCATGGCCGCCTTCGACGCTGCGCTGGAAGCCGCACGCCAGAAAGTCGACCGCATCGCCATCGCCGGCCGCGTACCCGTCAATGTGCTGGGCGCCCAGCCTGGCGACTACATCGTCCCGGTGCAGGACGGCGCCGGTATCAAGGGTATCGCCGTGCACGAAGATGACCTGAGCATGAAGCAGTACCTGCGCGCCGTCGGGCGCGTGATTGCTATCGAAGCGGATGGCCGCGCCTATGTGATGGTCAAGTCCGTGTAGCTGTCGTCATGCAGCAGTCCTTCTCCAAACCCGCCACGGCGGGTTTTTTTATTTCTCCAACAGAAAGGCAATCATGGCCATTGAAACCACCGCCGCCGGCGGCGCATTGATCAAACTGTTTGGCGTGCCCGTGCTGGCCGGCGCCGCCGCCACTTCGCTGGGCTTCATGTTCATGTGGCCCCGTTCCACCCGCGAGGCATTCATCCGCTTTTGCTCGAGCATCATCATTTCCACCTTTCTCGGCCCGCTGCTGGTGGCGGCCGTGCTGTCGTGGTGGCCCAGCCTGTTCGACAGCGCAAAAGTCGTGGCCAGCCTGTATGGTGGCGACCCGGCCACCGGCTTTCTGTTTATCGCCGCGCCCCTGATGGTGGCGGCCGGCTTGCCCGCCTGGTGGGTGCTGGGCGCCTGCGTGCGCTGGTTCGACAAGCGCCGCGGCAAGGATATCGGCGAACTGGCGCTCGATGCGGCTGCCGTCGTCAAGGATGTGCGGGGCGGCTTATGACGCTGGTCCAATTGATGGCCATCATGCCGTACGCCGGTCAGCGCGCCGCCTTGTTTCTGGCGCCCCTGAATGCTGCGATGGCGGAATTCGGCATTGATACGCCGCTGCGCCAGGCGGCGTTCCTGGCGCAGGTGGGGCATGAATCCGGCCAGTTGCGCTATGCGCGCGAACTGGCCAGTGGCGTAGCCTACGAAGGGCGGGCCGATCTGGGCAACGTGATTGCCGGCGATGGCGTGCGCTTCAAGGGACGCGGCTTGCTGCAGGTAACGGGGCGCGCCAACTATGCCGCCTGCGGAGTGGCGCTGCGCCTCGATTTGCTGTCCAGGCCCGAACTGCTGGAGCAAACCCTCCACGCCTGCCGTTCGGCTGGCTGGTTCTGGCAGTCGCGCGGCTTGAACGCCCTGGCTGATGCGGGCGACCAGGAAAGAGTCACGCGCCGCGTCAATGGCGGCTTGAATGGCCTGGCCGATCGCCTGGCCTTGTATCAGAAGGCGCGCAAGGTGCTGGCATGAAGCCGTCAATGGCGGTATTGGCTGGCTTGCTGCTGCTCGGTGCAGCCCTGTTTTGCGCCCAGCGCTGGGGCAGGGAAACGGGCCGCGCCGCCTGCAGCCTCCAGTTGGCAGAGGCCCAAGGCGCGCTGCGGCGTCAGGATCAGGCATTGACACTGATGCGGGAAGAGGGCGCACGCCGTTCCGCGCAGGCAAAGCAGGCGCTGGCTGGCGCCCGAGAGGGAAGGGCTGCCAGCGAGCAGTCCGCCGCCCGCATCCTGGCGCTGCAGCCCGACGGCGATGCTTGCCGTGCGGCTGAGGCATTGATCGCCAGGGAGATGCCATGAGGGCGGCGCTGTTGTTGGCTTGCATGCTGTCAGGCTGCGCGGCGCATGTTCCAATGACTGAAATGCTGCCGCTGGCCGTGCCATGCATCAGCAGCCGTCCCACCGCGCCATCGCTGCCGGCAGTGCCGCCTTCCGGCATCTATCCCCAGGCGCAAGCTTTGCTGGCCCGCGAAAAACTGCGCGCCGCCTATGAGCGGGAACTGGAAGCGCTGCTCGACGCTTGCGTGGCGGGACCATCTTGAGGGAGATCAAACAATAGCGAGGTGGTGTAATGTGCATCACCTGTGCTAGAATCTTGCCGCGCTGCCCGGATGGTGAAACTGGTAGACACTGGAGACTTAAAATCTCCCGCCTGCAAGGGCGTGCCGGTTCGATTCCGGCTCCGGGCACCAAGCGCAGATGCTTTTTACAGAGATAGTGCTCACTATCTTTTCAATCTTTTCCAGTTCCGCAAAACTGCATTGATTCCGCATAAAGTTACCGGTAATTGTTTTGAGGCGTCACCGGCATCACCATCAACGATCCCAGCGTAGTACTCCAAAGGCACCGCTGACCTGGTTCATGCACTAGCATAACAAGAGACGCAAAAAAGCCTCGCGAACGAGGCCCTGTTTGTTAGTAATGATAGCGACAAGAAATTATTTCTAACTCGTCGTCTTGAACGGCGTAGACCAATCTGTTGACTTCATCAATGCGGCGTGACCAAAATCCCGACAAATTTCCCTTGAGTGGCTCAGGCTTGCCGATGCCCTCGAAAGGGGACCGTTGTGCGTCCTTGATCAGCACGTTGATCCTCTTTAAGGTTTTTTTGTCCTGCCCCTGCCAGTAGACGTAGTCATCAAAGCACTCGTCCGTAAATTTCACGTTCTTCATCAAGTACTTCCTTAGCTTTCCTCAGCTTCGGACACTTCGATTAACTCCCGATGCTGCGTTTTGCCTGCACGTGACTGGGCGATCGACCTTGCCAGGTGCGCCGCGTTAGCAGGCGAGCTGAGCAGATGAACCGTTTCAATCAAGCTGCTGTATTGATCAAATGACATAACGACGGCATCAGGCGCATCGCGGCGCGAAATGACTGTGACATCAGCGTCTTCTACTACTTGATCTATGACTGACCGCAAGCTATTTCGGGCATCGGAAAAATTGATGATTCTCATTTTTCACTCCGTTACTTAATTCTTTAACCGACTTAAAAAAGTATGAATATTAAAATATTTATATAAATATATGTGCGATAAGTTGTACAAGTCAATTCTATACCTGTTCAATAAGTTGTACAAGTCGATTGTGTAACTGGTGACCTGCTGTTTTGGTCATGATGACGCCTGACGCCAACTTGAGATCGGCCAGGCTAAAAATAGGGCGTAGGCAGATCGGATGGCTTGCCATGCGACCTTCCTACGCTATTGGTCAACTGCCTGCAGAAGATGTTTCTTGTATGAATAGTGTTCCATCTCACCAACATTCACTGCATCTTAAAACGTCGCCTTGAACTGCACCCCATAAGTACGCGGTTCGTTGAGGATCCCTGTCAGGTTGTCGAAGTCGATCGCGCCCACGGCCTGGATGCGGTTGGTGATGTTGCGGCTGTAGGCGGCGATTTCGTATTTGTCCCATTTGTAGCCGGCGCGCAAGCCGCCTTCGAGCAGCGGCTTGGCCTTGTATTCCTTCGCTTCGTACAGGAAGAAGTTGTAGCTGGTACGGTAGGACCAGTCGGTGTAGGCGAAGAATTCGCCGTTGGCGACGGGGATGCTGTATTTCAGCGTGAAGTTGCCTTGCCATTCGGGCGCGCGCGGCAGCGGGTTGCCATTGATGTAGGCGGTGCCGGTGAAGGGGCCGACCGGGTTGGTGACGGTACAGCCGCTGGCCGGGTTGTTCAACGCATTGCCGCAGCTTTGCACGAACAGGTTTTTATCCTGGATCTCGGTGTGGTTGTAGCTGCCGCCCAGGGTCATGCTGACCGAGTCGCTCAGGTTGGCCTGGAAGTCCAGCTCCACGCCCTGGCCGGTGACTTTGTCGGCGTTGATCAACTGGTTCATGTTGACGGCGCCGCTGCCGGCCGTCAGCTGCTTGTCTTTGACGCGGTACTGGAATACGGCCAGGCTCAGGCGGGCGCGCTTGTCGAACAAATCCTGCTTGATGCCCGCTTCGACTGACAGCGCTTTTTCAGCGCCGGCAAATGAAGGGCGGTCACTCAAGCCATTCAAGCGGCCCTGCATCGATGGCGCGCGGTAGCCTGTGGCGACGCGCGCGTAGACGTTCGTCGCCGGCGTCAGGATATAGGTGCCGCTCAAATCCCAGCTGATGTTATGCGAGGTATTGTCGATGTTGAACGGTCCGGCGGTGGTCAGTTCCACGCGCTTGGCCGAGAAGTCCTTCTTGTCGCTGGTGTAGCGCAGGCCGCCGCGCAGCTTCAAGGCGTCGGAAACCGTGTAGTTCAGCGAGCCGAAAGCGGCATAGGAAGTGGAGCTCTGGTTCTGCGTCGAATAAAACGGATTTTGCGGATTACCGGGCGACAGGCTGTCAAAGCTGATGCTGTCGATCTGGATGTCTTCCTTGAAGTAGAACAGGCCGGCGATCCATTGCCATGGCCCCTTGCTGTTCGACTCGGCGCGCAATTCCTGCGAAATCTGCTTGTGGTTCGGGATCACGTCGGCCGTTTCGACCACGAAGGGGATGAAGCCTGGACCCATCGGTGGCGCGTACACGGCGCCATAGCCGCCATCGACGTCGGCGCGGCTGTAAAAATCGAGTTTTTCGTAGCCGGTGATCGAGTTCACGGTCACGCCATCGAGATCCCATTTCAGGCGCATGCTGCCGCCCTTGGTTTTCAGGTGCTGGCGGTTGATGCCGTCGGTGGGGTAGGAGCCGTAATCGAAATTGTCGACCAGGTCATTCGTGCCCTGTTTCAGGATATTCGCGCGGAACAGGGTGGCCGTGCCATCGAGGTCGCGGGCATGCACATTGAACAGGGCGCTGAAGTCGCGCGAGGGTTTGACCAGCAATTGGATGCGCGCGGCATTGTCTTCATAGCCTTCGAAGTCGCGCGTGCCGGTCGGCCGGGGGTTGTGCACGCGGTTGTCGCGGCGCTGGGTCTGGCCCGAAAAGCGCAGGGCGACGGTGTCGCTGAGCGGGACGTTGAACACTCCTTCGAGGTTTTTCACGCCATCCTTGCCGAAGCCGCCACTTAAATAACCTTCCGTATTGAACACGGGTTTGGCTGAGTCAAACTTGATCACGCCAGCCGGCGAGTTGCGGCCGAACAAGGTGCCTTGCGGGCCGCGCAGCACTTCCACCTGGTCCACGTCGAATACGGGAAAACCCTTCAGCATGGCGTTTTCCTGCACCACGTCATCCATCACCAGGCCCACCGGTTGCGAGGCGTTCAGGTCGAAGTCTGTATTGCCCAGGCCGCGGATATAAAAGCGCGGGAAGGTGCGGCCGTAGTCGGATTCCACCGAGACGCTGGGTGAGCGGCCGCTGAGGAAGCGGATATCCTGGCCGCCGGCCGTCAGCACGTCCAGCTTTTCGCCTTTCAGGGTAGCGATCGACATGGGTACGTCCTTGATGTTTTCAGCGCGGCGCTGCGCCGTGACGATCACTGTTTCCAGCTGGCCCGGACCGGTGGCAGCCGGGGCGGCGGCTGGTGTATCAGCTTGGGTTGCGGCTGGCGCATCGGGCGCCGGGGCAGGGTTGTCCGCCATCGCCTGTAGCGGGAATGCGGCAGTCACTGCCAGGGCAATCAATGTGCGGCGCACCATACCAGCATGCAGTGTCATCATGAACGGCTCCTATTGGTTTTCATTATGGGAAATGGGTTCTGGTTTTCGCCCTGCGTTTGCGGCAGTTGCACGCTTGTCTGCCAGACGAAAAGTCATGCTAGCACGTAAATTTCTGGCCGAAATGGCATTTCATCAGACGTGCCATTCATTTTTATTTCGACTAAATAGCCAAACAAAATCGTATTTGCCGCTAGTCTGATGGCGATGCATAGTGGAAGAGCGCATGCGTTTATTACTGTGGCGGCGGCCGGTCCAGGGCGCTTGCAGAGCGCGTTTTGTCTTCACTTCCCGATATGGCTGCCGACGCCTGTCGGCAAAAAGCAACATACGATCTGGTCTATTTTCTCCAGCGCCTTGTTGTCACAATGCGACAAGGATTGTCGATGGCGTCAATGCTGCCCCCGCCATTTCTCCGGCCCATGATCCACCGTATCGCGTAGAATACAAACCATTACATATTGGAAATTTGTATTTCTACCATGATAACATCCTCATCAACGGTATCTTGCACCACCGGCATTCGCCTGTCTGAACTGATCGCCGCATTGAGCCAGGCGCTCGACATCACCGAGGGCCAACCCGAAGGCCATTGCATACGCTGTTGCTGGATAGGCATGCACGTGGGCCGCGAGATCGGCATGGCGGACGAGGATTTGTGGAATCTGTATTACACCTTGCTGCTCAAGGATTTAGGTTGCAGCAGCAATGCAGCGCGCATTTGCGAGCTGTACCTGACGGACGACCTGGCTTTCAAGCAAGGCTTCAAGACGGTGGGCGACAGCTTGCCGCAGGTGCTCAAATTCGTGCTCAAGCACACAGGGCTGAAAGCGGGCTTGGCCGAACGTTTCCGCGCCGTCATGACGATCTTGCGCGACGGCCCGCAAATTGCACAGGACTTGATCGCCACGCGTTGCCAGCGAGGCGCCGATATTGCCCGCCTGCTACGTTTTCCTGAGGAAGTGGCGGCCGGCATCTACAGCCTCGATGAGCATTTCAACGGGCAGGGCAAGCCGGAAAAGCTGGCCGGCGAGGCGATTCCCCTGTTTGCGCGCATCGCCCTGATGGCGCAGGTGATCGACGTTTTCCATACGGCCGATGGTGCGCGGGCAGCACGGACCGAGGTGCGCCAGCGCGCCGGCACCTGGTTCGATCCGCAACTGGTGCAAGCCTTCGAGCGCGTGGCCGAGTCGGGCGCTTTCTGGTCCATGCTGCGCTCGCAAGAGATAGTCGCGGCCGTCGCGGCGCTGGAGCCGGCCAACAAGGTGGTGCCCGTCGATGAAGATTACCTGGACGATATCGCCGAGGCGTTCGGCCAGGTGGTCGATTCAAAAAGCCCGTACACCAGTGGCCATAGCGCCCGCGTGGCCTTGTACACGGACATGATCGCCGAAGCCATGGGTGTGTCGCCCGAGCGGCGGCGCTGGCTCAAGCGGGGCGCCTTGCTGCACGACGTGGGTAAGCTGGGCGTCAGCAATAGCGTGCTGGACAAGGCAGGCAAGCTCGATGCCGACGAATGGCAAGCCGTGCAATTGCATGCCCAGTACACGGAAACGATTTTATCGCGCATCGACGCGTTTGCGGAGCTGGCCATCGTGGCCGCCGCCCACCATGAACGGCTCGATGGCAAGGGTTATCCGCGCGGCTTGACGGCCGACGGCATCAGCCTGGAAACGCGCATCATCACCACGGCCGACATCTTTGACGCCATCACGGCCGACCGCCCCTACCGTGGCCCGATCCCGATCCCGAAAGCGCTCGATATCATGGCCGAAACGGTGGGCACGGCCATCGATGCGCAGTGTTTCGAGGCGCTCAAGGCGGCGCTGGCGCGCTTGCCGGAGCTGGATCAGCAGCCGCTGGCTGCCTGAACGTTTAGATTGGAAACGCGCCCGCGCCCGACACATTCATCGAGGCAACCTTGTCGCTGGAAAAATACTTGATCTGCCCCAGGCCGATGGCGTAGGCGCCGTCGCTGAGCGGCGAGATGGGACCGGTCAATTTTTCACCATTGACCAGGGTCACGACCCATGGCGTGGTGGCCGATTTGCCTGCGTGGGCCAGTGCTTGTTGTACCAGGTCTGCCATATTGCCTCCGTTGATAGATTGATGGCTGAATCATAGCAGGCGAACAAACCGGTTCAGGTATCAGTCAGGAGATTCCTCGGCAGCGCGACCGACGTCAGTTTCCAGCGCCACAGGCCGTCGCGGCTCAAGGTCAGCTCGCCGATGCGGCTCTTGCTGTGGGCGCGCTGGACCACCACGCTATCCCACGAAGTGTAGTGCAGCGTATAGTCGGCCTCGCCGTTGCGCTGGCGGCCGCTGACATCGCTGACCTTGGAGAGCGGGCTTTCATAGTGGGCGTTCAGTTGCACCAGGGAGAGCAGTCCTTCCGGCATGAGCATGGTGTCGAGCAGGGGCGCGATGACGGTCGGGCTGATATCGGCCGCCACTTCGGGCGCCGCAAACAGGGCGTGCAGTTGCTGGTCCAGGCTGCCGCGCAACAGGGCGAGATCAATGTGTGTGGAAAGTTCAGCGCTGTCTTGCGCCTTGAGGGCTGCGCGTATCTGCTGCATGGCGAGATACGGACTGCCATAGAACAAGCCGGCCAGCGCGAGCACTGCAGCCACCGCAAAAAAGATGCCTCTTTTCATCATGCGACCTCTTGAAAAGCTGGCGCCAGATGCGCCGGAAATCTTGGCATCTTACAGATTATTGCCTCAAAACAATATAGAATTTTATGCAATAATTGCCGTAGATCAAATATTTGGCCTTTAGGTTTGCTTTCCTGGCAAGCTTAGAGTAAATCGGCTGGCAGGGTGACAGCGATGAGTTTCCAATCCCACACACCATGGCGTTTCAGCAGGAACTGGCTCGTATCCTGGCCGCCATCGCGGCGTAGCACCACATCCGACCATGAACGGTAAGACATGCCGAAGTCGTGACGCTTGCCATCGGCCCCTTCCTTGCCGCGCATGATCAGCGCCGTCAGGCCGGGCGGCGAGACGATGGTGTCGACCATGGCCGCCAGTTCTTCTGCATCATGCGCGTGGCCGCCCGTTTGCAGTTGCTGCATCACTGAAGCACGCACGGCAGCCAGGTCGGCTTGCTGTTCCAGTCCCGTCATCCTGACCGAGCGGGCAGCCATGCTGATGCGGTACATGGCGATGTAGGGGCTGACCCAGGTAAAGCCGATGGCGGCAACGCAAAAAATGGCGGCGACGGCGTGTTTTCTTTTCATGGTCTCTATTGTTTAACATCTATCTCTGTTCGCCGTGATTTTACCCGGCTAGCGCTACCAGATGGTGTAGCATGCGTGCCGGCGCGCCAGATCGCGCCGCCATACGCAATACAGAGGACAACCATGAATATCACTATCAATGCCGTGCTGCAGGCTTATATCGATCCGCTCACCGACAGCGAATACGCGGCGCTCGAGCGCAGCCTGCTCAATGAAGGCTGCCGCGACGCGCTGGTGCTGTGGAACGATGTGCTGATCGACGGGCACAATCGCTACGCCATCTGCCGCAAGCACGACATTCCATTCAAGACCATCCAGAATACCAGCTTCGAATCGATCGACGATGTAATGCTGTGGATGATAGACAATCATCTGGCGCGGCGCAGCGTGTCGGATTTCCAGCGCGGTGTGCTGGCCTTGCGCAAGAAGGAAATCGTCGCCGCGCGCAGCCCGGCGCCCGTCAATGCCGCCGATGCCGCGGAAGGCGAAAGCCTGCCGAAACCAGCCATGAGCACGCGCGAAGAAGTGGCCAAGGCGGCGCGCCTGAGCAGCAACCAGATCAGCCAGATCGAAAAGATCCAGAAGGCGGCCACGCCGGAACTGGTGGAAGCGGTCCGTTCGGGCACGATTTCCATCAACGCGGCGGCCACCGTGGCGTCCTTGCCCCAGGCCGAGCAGGTGGCGGCCGTTGCTGGCGGCAAGAAGCTGTTGCGTCAGGCGGCCAAGGAAATCCGCGAACAGCGCGCCGCGACCCGTCCACCGCGCGAGCCGAAGGTCCATGTATCTCAGGATACGCCAGAGACGGGCAATGAGCCGTGGGCGGACAACGCGGCCCAAACACCTTCCGAAGTGGAGCGCCTGCGCGGCGAGATCGCCAGCCTGAAACAGCGTTACGCGCAGCTGCAGGCGGAAAATGCGGAACTGAACCAGCGCATTGCGGCGCTGATCGATGCGTCCTGACGATGTGACTTGATGATGTGACCTGAGAGGGAGTATTGAATGCCAGCTCGCCGTGCCTTGTTTGCCGCCATCGCCTGCGGCGTTGTTGCCAGTGCCCCCACGC
Source organism: Janthinobacterium silvisoli (assembly GCF_014200725.1). Classification (GTDB taxonomy): domain Bacteria; phylum Pseudomonadota; class Gammaproteobacteria; order Burkholderiales; family Burkholderiaceae_D; genus Janthinobacterium. Next base: position 534,569 of record NZ_JACHCL010000002.1, on the reverse strand, counting down.
TGGCCGCTGCCCCCGCTTCTGCAACCGAGATGGCGCGCTGGCAGGCGCAGGCCGCCAATGTCAGCATCGCGCGCGATACCTGGGGCGTGCCGCATGTGACGGGCAAGAGCGATGCGGATGCGGTGTTTGGCCTGATGTATGCGCAGGCGGAAGACGATTTTCCGCGTATCGAACGTAACTACATCAACGCCATGGGACGCCTGGCGGAGGTGGAGGGCGAGCAGGAACTGTATCGCGACCTGCGCATGAAGCTCTTCATCAATCCCGGGGATTTGCAGGCGCAGTACCGCGCCAGTCCGCTCTGGCTACAAAAATTGATGACGGCGTTTGCCGATGGCCTCAATTTTTACCTGGCTACCCACCCGCAGGTCAAGCCAAGTCTGATCACGTATTTCGAGCCATGGATGGCCCTCAGTTTCAGCGAGGGCAGCATCGGTGGCGACATCGAATCGGTCGACCTGGCCCAGCTCGAGTCCTTCTATGGCCAGCAGGCCAGGCCTGCCACCGTGGCGCTGGCCAGCGCGGAGACCGGCCTGGACCCCGAGCCGAGCGGCTCGAACGGTTTCGCCATCGCGCCCGCCATCACGCAGAACGGCCACGCGCTGCTGATGATCAATCCGCATACGTCGTTCTACTTCCGCCCCGAAGTGCAGGTCAGCAGTGGCGAAGGCTTGAATGCGTATGGCGCCGTCACCTGGGGCCAGTTCTTTGTCTACCAGGGTTTCAATGAGCGTCTCGGCTGGATGCATACGTCGGGCGGCGGCGACGTTATCGACGAGTACCTGGAAAGCATCGTCGACAAGGACGGCGCCTGGTCCTACCGCTATGACGGCGCCTTGCGTCCCTTGAAGGCCGTACCCATTAGCTTGCCGTATAAGCTGGCCAGCGGCGGCATGGGGACGAAAACCATCACGGTATACTACAGCCACCACGGCCCCATCGTGCGTGCGCACGATGGCAAATGGGTGGCTGTGCGCCTGATGAATGAACCGTTGAAAGCCTTGACGCAATCGTATACGCGCACCAAGGCGCGCGACTACGCGGCGTTCTACAAGACCATGGAGCTGCGCACCAATTCATCGAACAATACCGTGTACGCGGATGCGGATGGCAATATCGCCTATTTCCACGGCAATTTCATCCCCGTGCGCGATCCGCGTTTCAACTGGAAGCAGCCGGTCGACGGCAGCGACCCGGCCACCGAGTGGAAAGGCTTGCATACGGTGGCGCAAACCATCACCCTGTTCAATCCCAAGAATGGCTGGATACAAAATACCAACAACTGGCCGTTTTCGGCGGCGGGCGCAAATAGCCCGCGCCAGCAGGATTATCCAGCCTATATGTCCGTGTATGGCGAAAATGCGCGCGGCTTGCATGCCGTGAAAGTCTTCCAGAACAAGACCGGTTTTACTCTGGACAGCCTGATCGCCGCTGCTTACGACAGTGAACTGACGGCGTTTGAATCGCTGTTGCCGCCGCTGTTCGCCGCCTGGGATGCGTTGCCAGCCGGTGATGCGCAGAAGCTGGCGCTGGCCGGCAAGATCGCGCTGCTGCGGACCTGGGACTGGCGCTATTCGCTTACGTCCACGGCCACGTCATTGGCCATATTCTGGGGCCAGGAGCTGGCCGATATCGCCGGCAGGCAGGCGCGCGAGCAGGAGGTGCCGGTAGTCGAATTCATGGCGACGGAGCAGGTCAGTGCCGGGCAGCGGCTGGCGGCATTAGCCAGCGCATCGGATAAATTGCAGCGCGATTTCGGCAGCTGGCAAACGCCGTGGGGCCAGATCAACCGCTTCCAGCGCCTGACGGGCGAGGTGGTGCAGCCATTCGATGATGCGAAGCCCAGCTTGCCCGTGCCTTATGCGTCGGGTAACTGGGGCGCGCTGGCCGCGTATGGCCAGAGCAGCAAGAGCAGCACGCGCAGGATTTATGGCGAGCGCGGTAACAGTTTTGTGGCGGTAGTGGAGTTTGGCCCCCGCATCAAGGCAAAAAGCATCCTCGCGGGCGGCCAGAGTGGCGACCCCAAGTCGCCGCACTTCAGCGACCAGGCGGCGATGTATGCGCGCGGGCAATTCAAGGACGTGCTGTTTTATCCGGAAGAGGTGGACCGGCACCTGGAACGCAGGTACCGGCCAGGGGAATGATCAGGCCAGCGCAGTGCCGGATCAGCGGCGGCATGCCGAGTAATCCGGTACCGCCCGTTTAAATCGCGTCGAGCGCCGTACGCAGGTCGTGGCGCAGGTCTTCGATGTCTTCGATGCCGACTGACAGGCGTATCAAGCCGTCGCCGATGCCCAGCTTGGCGCGCTGTTCTGCCGGGATGCTGGCATGCGTCATCAGGGCCGGGTGTTCGATCAGGCTTTCCACGCCGCCCAGGCTTTCAGCCAGCGCAAACACTTCACAGCGTTCCAGGAAACGGCGGGCGCCAGCCAGGTCGGTATCGAGGTCGATCGAGATGATGCCGCCGAAGCCATCCATCTGGCGCTTGGCCAGCGCGTGTTGCGGATGCGATTCCAGGCCTGGATAAAACACCTTGCGCACTTCTTTTTGCTGTTCCAGCCATTGCGCCAGCGCCAGGGCGCTCTGGCAGTGGCGCTGCATGCGGATGGCCAGGGTTTTCACGCCGCGCAGTGCCAGGAAGCTGTCGAACGGGCCGGCAATCGCACCCACCGAGTTTTGCAAGAAGCCCAGCTGCTCGCGCCATTCCGCCTGGCGTTCTTCGGCGCCGACGATGGCGATGCCGCCGATGATGTCCGAATGGCCGTTCAGGTACTTGGTGGTCGAATGGACCACGATATCGAAACCATGTTCCAGCGGACGTTGCACCAGCGGGCTGGCGAAGGTATTGTCGGCCACGGCGATGATGCCGCGTTCGCGGCAGATGTCGGCAATCGCGCGCAGGTCGGCCAGCTTGAGCATCGGATTGGTCGGCGTTTCCACCCACACCATCTTCGTTTCAGGGCGGATGGCGGCCAGCAGGTTTTCCGGATTCGTCAGGTCGACATAGGTGAACTGGTGGCCGGCCGAACGGCGGCGCACGCGCTCAAACAAACGGTAGGTGCCGCCATACATATCGTCGCCGGCGATGATGTGCGCGCCCGCGTCCAGCAATTCGAGCACGCTGGAAATGGCCGCCAGGCCCGAGGCGAAGGCAAACGCTGCGCTGCCGCCTTCGAGGTCGGCCACGCAGCGCTCCAGCGCCCAGCGCGTGGGATTATGCGAGCGGCCATAGTCCAGTCCCTTGTGCACGCCGGGGCTTTCCTGCACAAAGGTGGAGGTGGCGTAAATCGGCGGCATGATGGCGCCCGTCGATGGATCGGGCGACTGGCCGGCATGGATGACGCGGGTGGCAAGTTGGCTCTTGCGGGAAGGTGAATTGCTCAAGATAGTGTCCTGCGTAAGTGGTTGAGTAGGTCGAAACGCGTGATCAGGCCATAGAATACGGCATCGTCGGCCACCACGGCAGTCAGGCCGCGGTCCAGCGTGGCACGCAAGGCGGGCAGGCCGCTTGACGGCGCCAGGGTTTCGAGCTGGGTGGTCATGGTGGCGCCTACCAGCGAAGCAAAATGCGCGGCGTCGCCCGACACTTGCAGCAGCAGGTCCGATTCGTCGATGATGCCCACCAGCTTGCCCTCGGCTATCACGGGCAGTTGCGCCAGGTCGCTCGAACGCATGCGGTTGAAGGCCGTGAGCAGGGTGTCGCCGGGCGCCACGCTGACCACGTCGCCTTCGTCGTAGCGGCGGCCGATCAGATCGCGCAAGTCGCCCGAAACGGCCCGTTGCAGCAAGCCCTGGTCGCGCATCCAGCCATCGTTATAGACTTTCGACAAATAGCGCGTACCGGTGTCGCACACGAAGGTGACGACACGTTTTGGGGTGGTCTGTTCGCGGCAGTATTTCAGGGCGGCGGCCAGCAAGGTGCCGGTCGACGAGCCGCCCAGGATACCTTCGGCGCGCAGCAGGGCGCGTGCGGAGTCGAAGCTTTCCTGGTCGCTGATGGTGTAGGCGCGGCGCACGCCGCCCATGTCGGCGATCGAGGGGATGAAATCTTCGCCGATGCCTTCCACCGCCCACGAGCCGCTGGTGTCGGACACCTTGCCCGACTCGATGTATTCGGTGAGGATGGAGCCTTTCGGGTCGGCCAGCACGAATTCCAGCTTCGGCTGCGCCTTGCGGAAGTAGCGGGTCAGGCCCGTCAGGGTGCCGGACGAACCGACGCCAACCACGATGGCGTCCACGTCATGGCCGCTTTGCTCCCAAATTTCGGGGCCGGTGGTGGTTTCGTGCGCCAGCGGATTGGCAGGATTGTTGAACTGGTCGGCGAAGAAGGCGCCAGGCAGCTCACGCGCCAGGCGCGCCGCGTAGTCCTGGTAGTACTCGGGATGGCCCTTGCCCACGTCCGAGCGCGTGGTGTGCACTTCGGCGCCCAGCGCTTTCAGGTGCAGTACTTTTTCCGTCGACATTTTGTCGGGCACGACCAGGATCACGCGGTAGCCCTTGATACGGCCGACTAAAGCCAAGCCGATGCCGGTATTGCCGGCCGTCGCTTCGATGATGACGCCGCCAGGCTGCAAGCGGCCATCGGCTTCGGCCGCTTCGATGATGGACAGGCCGACACGGTCCTTGATGGAGCCGCCCGGATTTTGTGATTCCAGTTTCAGGAACAGCTGGCACGGACCCGTGTCGAGCCTAGTCACTTCGACCAGCGGGGTATTGCCGATCAATTTGAACAGTGCTGCCGGTTCGGCAGGGGAGGGCATACGGTCATTCATGGTGGCTCCTGTCATCGAAACAGCCGCGCAGGATTATGTCCCGGGCCGCTTTTCGCGCAAAAGGGCGGAGTGTAGGCGCGTCGGTAGCTTGCGCGAACGAATGTTTATGTGCTTGCTTATACATTTTGTGCATATCAACTCACAGTGGGTGGGCGGGTTTCGCCGTGCCAGTATGCACCGTTTCGCAGGGGCTTGCCGCGCGGCTTGCGCTGCCTTGGACGTGCAATTGCGCTGTCTCAAGCAGGCCATTGCCATTTATAATTACGCCTCAAAAACGCAATAAACAATATTCAAATATTATTCAGACGGGGCGGCGACGGTGGCAAAACTTTATTTCCGATATTCCGCGATGAACGCGGGCAAGTCGACGGCCTTGCTGCAGGTCGCGCACAACTATGAAGAACAGGGTCAGCAAGTGCGCCTGTACACGGCCGCCATCGATAGCCGCTACGGCGTGGGCCGGGTCACTTCGCGGCTGGGGCCGCAGCGCCAGGTCGATATCTTTCATGCCGACACTGATTTCCTGGCCGAGATACCGAAAGTGGCTTGTTTGCTGATCGATGAGGCGCAATTCCTCACGACCAGACAAGTGCAGCAATTGCACCAGCTGGCGCAGGTCAAGGGTGTGCCGGTGATTTGCTATGGCTTGCGTACGGACTTCAAGGGTGAACCGTTCCCCGGCTCGGCCTACCTGCTGGCGCTGGCCGACGATATCGAAGAACTGAAAAACATCTGCACCTGCGGCAAGAAAGCCACCATGAATATCCGCGTCGACGAGCAGGGCCGCCGCATTCGCGAAGGCGAGCAGATCAGCATAGGCGGCAACGAGGCTTACCGCCAGGCTTGCGGGCGCTGTTTTTATTCGCGCTAGGCTCCTTCGCCTGACCGCTTACTCTGCGGCGGGCAATCCCACATCTGCATCTTCCGACAAGGCCAGGTCGCCCCGCTCGTAGGCGGCCAGGATATCGTTGGCCCTGGCCAGGTCGCTTTCACGCACCATGATCCGCGCGCCGCCGATGGCGGGCGCCAGCAGCAGGTTCGCCTGCATGTGCTGGTCGTCCGTGAGGATGACGGGAATGCCGGCCGCTTCCAGGCAACCCCGTATGACATGGGCGTCGGTGGGTATCATCAGCCTGGCTATCACGCAGTAATCGTTCTGTTCATCCATTGTTGCTCCCTGGTCATGCCCGGCCGGGCAGTCTTATATTAGCATCCCGTGCGCCTTGTCATGGGCCGCCATCGATTGTGTGCTGCTGCTGGCAGGCAGGCGCAGTATGATTCCAGGATGAGCACCACGATAAGCACCTTCCATAGCCACTGCCATGCGCTGCTATCGCCCTTGCTATGCCATTACCTCGATATTGGCATTTATCTGGCGCCGTCGCTATTGCTGGCGCTGCTGATACGCTTCCTGTCGGCACGCCATGGTTTCTTTTTTGTCTTCGCGCTGGCCGGTACCGTGTGCCATGAACTGGCGCATTTCTGCATGGGCCTGCTGACGGCGGCGCAACCGCGATCGCTCACCATTGTGCCGCGCCGGGTGGGGCAGGGTTGGGAACTGGGATCGGTGACCTTGCGCCGGGTGCGCTGGTATAACGCGGCGCCTGTTGCGCTGGCGCCATTCCTGATCCTGGCGCTGCCGTTTGCCGTGGCGGCGTGGCGCACGCCTCCGGGCTGGACTTTTCAATTGACCGATGTCGTGCTGGCCTTTTTGGTGGCGCCGCAATTTCTGGCTTGCTGGCCATCCCTGATCGACTGGAAGATCGCGGTTCGTTCCTGGCCGTATATACCTGTGTTCGCAGGTCTTTTCTTGCTGCTGCGCCAGTTCCGGCCCGAGTGGCTGGAACTGGCACGCTTGCTGCCGGCCTGATTACAACACTGCCAGCATGTCTTGCGGTTCCGGCCGGCGTGTGTAGTCCGGGTTGACTTCGGCGTAGACGATCGTGCCATCCTGGGCGATCACGTAGCGCGAAGGCATCGGCAGGCTCCAGCTATCGTCGCCATTGGTGGCCGGCAAGTCGTTCTTGCGTGAGGCGTACAGTTCGACCAGATAATCTGGCAAGCTGTAGCGTACACCGAAGGCGGCGGCGACCTCGTTGCCCGCGTCATGCAAGATAGGGAAAGTCAGGTGATTGGTGCGCTGCGACTTGCGGCTGCTGGCTGCCAGTTGCGGCGAAATGGCGATCAGGCTGGCGCCGGCGGCGACGAAGGCTGGCAGCTCGTCTTGCAGGGCTTGCAGCTCCATATTGCAGTACGGGCACCACACGCCGCGATAAAAGGTGATGATCAGCGGGCCGCGGGCCAGCAAGTCATTTGATGACACCGGCTTGCCCTCGCTATCGTTCAAGGTGAAGGCAGGCGCCCGGTCGCCGGCTTTCAAGGCACGCCCGGCCAGGCCGGAGGCGATCAGTTCCGCGGTGGCGCGGGCCATAATCGGGTGGATTTCCGGCGGTGTATTGTAGGGCGGTTTGCCGGCGATGAAGTCGGCCCGGAATGCGTCGAGTTTGGCTTGCAGTGTCATGGTCTTGCTCCTGTTAATCAATAATTCATCAATGATGTGGTGCTGCTGCAGTCATTATTCGATGGCGCAACAGGCTTTAACAGGCAGGTGGCTGGACTAGTAAGTATTCCTAGTTGGAATGGATGGGCGATTTAACTCCACTCAAGTGCTATGATTCATATCGATATGGAATAGGATCAGTATGGACCGCTTGAATGCAATGGAAAATTTTGTCGCCGTGGTCGATGCCGGTTCGTTTTCGGCTGCGGCGCGGCTGCTCGGCATAGGCCAGCCGGCCGTGTCGAAAACCATCGCCCAGCTGGAACAGCAACTGGGCGTGCGGTTGTTGCTAAGGTCGAGCCGGAGTTTGACGGCGACCGAGGCAGGGCTGCGCTTTTACGAACGGGCGCGGCGCGCGGTGGCCGAGGCCGATGCAGCGGAACTGGCCGCGCGCGGTGCCGGCGCCAGCCTGTCCGGGCCGCTGCGCATCTGCGCCGGCGTGACGTTTGCGCGGCTGCACATCTTGCCGCACCTGGCCTTATTCCTTGACCGGCATCCAGAGGTGAGCATCGATGTGGTGCTGGACGACCGCAATATCGATATGCTGGAACATGGCATCGATGTGGCCTTGCGCATGGGTGGTTTGAACGATTCGGGCATGACGGCGCGGCGCATCGCCCAGGCACGCCGGGTGGTGCTGGGGACGCATGCCTATTTTGCGCGTGCCGGCGTGCCTTCCAGTCCGTTTGATCTGGCGATGCACCAGGCCATCGTGTACGCCCAGCCCGGTGGCGGCACGGCCTGGACTTTTACGCAAGGCGAGGAAGAAGCATCGGTGGCGTTGACTGGCAAGTTTCGGGTCAACGCAGCCGAGGGAGTGCGCGCCGCCGTGCTGGCCGGCATGGGATTGACTATCGTATCGGAATGGATGTTCAGCCCGGAATTGCTTGACGGGCAGGTGTGCCGCGTGCTCGATGACTGGCACTTGCCGCTGGTGGATTTGTGGGCGGTGTATCCGGGCGGACGCATGGCCAGCGCCAAGGCGCGCGCCTTTATCGAATTTGTCGAGCAACTGCTGTTGACGCCGCCGCAGCGGGCTGCAGCCTGAACCGGTGGCAAGGCATTCTTTTTGGAAAGTCTCGCTTGCGCAGGGAAACATCAATTAATACAATGGCTTGGCGAAAAGAAGATCGGCTCTGTCAGTCATATGCGGCTATTTTTCCAGCTTGAGCGATGTTTTATTTTGTAAAGTTTCAGGCATGCTCTTTAATCAGCGCTTAAGCTGGCGGGCAGAAACTGCGGCTGCATAGGACACGATCCCTGTGGTTCCCTGTAGAATAATATTCAGACCAGTCATAGAGTCCCCTTAGTGTTGTGCTGGCTGGCGCCCGGTTCCCCGGCGCTGGCGGCAACTGATTTATATAATTTTCGGAGAAGCCGATGAAGAAGCAAATGATGCTGGTCACCCTGGTGCTCGCCCTGTCAGCCCAGGTTGGCGCAGCGCAGACGGACAAGAGTGCCGCTCCTCCGCCGCCGATGAAGCCGCTGGCCCAGCAAACACAGGCTGCCCTGTGGGCCTCGCGTGTGCTGTCGCGCTACCATTACAAGGCCATGCCGCTCGACGATGCGATGTCGGAAAAGATCTTCGACCGCTACTTCAAGTCGCTTGATTCGGAAAAACTATTCTTCGTCCAGGCCGATATAGACCGCTTTGCGCCTGTGCGCTCCAAGCTCGATGACGCCATCAATAGTGAAGACTTGAGCGCGCCTTTTGCCATCTACAATCTGTACCAGCAGCGCTTTGAAGAACGCATGGCTTATGCCCGCGAACTGCTGAAGACCAAATTTGATTTCACGCAGGACGAAAGCTATCAGCTGGACCGTGAAAAGGCCGCCTGGCCGAAGAACGATGATGAAGTGCGCGACCTGTGGCGCAAGCGCGTCAAGAATGACTGGTTGCGCCTGAAACTGGCAGGCAAGGAAGACAAGTCCATCCGCGAGACCCTGGACAAGCGCTATGAAAGCTACGTCACGCGTTCGCGCAAGCTCAATAGCGAAGATGTGTTCCAGATCTTCATGAACGCCTACGCCATGTCGATCGAGCCGCATACCAATTATCTGGGACCGCGCGCTTCCGAAAACTTTGATATCGCCATGCGGTTGTCGCTCGAAGGTATCGGCGCCGTACTGCAAACGCGCGACGAATACACGGTGATCCGCGAAATCGTGCCCGGTAGTCCGGCTGGTTTGTCGGGCAAGCTGAAAGTGGGCGACCGCATCGTCGGCGTGGGGCAGGGCGATAGCGGCCCCATCACCGAGGTACTGGGCTGGCGCATCGACGACGTGGTGCAGCTGATACGCGGTGCCAAGGACTCCACCGTACGCCTCGATATCCTGCCAGCCGATGCAGGTCCGGACGCCAAGCACACGGTGCTGGCGCTGGTGCGCAAGAAGATAAGCATGGAAGAGCAGTCGGCGAAGAAATCCGTGATCGAAGTGCGTGAAAATGGCATCAAGCGCCGCATCGGCGTGATTTCGCTGCCGACCTTCTACCAGGACTTCGATGCGCGCCGCCGTGGCGACAAGGACTTCAAGAGCGCCACGCGCGACGTGTCCCGCCTGCTGGGCGAGCTGAAGAAAGACAAGGTTGACAACGTCCTCATCGATTTGCGCAACAACGGTGGCGGTTCGCTCAACGAAGCCGTCGACCTGACGGGCTTGTTCATCGACAAGGGGCCGGTGGTAATGCAGCGCAATGCCGAAGGCAAGGTCGATACCGAGAGCGACACCAACGCCGGCCTGGCCTGGGATGGCCCGATGGGCGTGCTGATCAATCGCGGTTCGGCTTCCGCTTCCGAGATTTTTGCCGCCGCCATCCAGGACTACGGCCGTGGCCTGGTGATCGGTGAAGGCAGCTTCGGCAAGGGCACCGTGCAAACCCTGATTGACCTGAACCGTTTTGGCGGCAGCGACAAGGCCCGTTTCGGCGAGTTGAAGATGACGGTGGCGCAATTCTTCCGCATCAATGGCGGCACCACGCAGTTGCGCGGCGTGACGCCGGACATCAAGCTGCCGGCCATGTCGGATACGGAAAACTTTGGCGAGTCGAGCTATGACAATGCCTTGCCTTGGGTGTCCATCAAGCCGGCGAACTACACGCCGACGGGCGACCTGAAGGACATCGTGCCGCTGCTCGATAAAAAGCATGAAGCGCGCGTGGCCAAGGACAAGGACTTCCAGTACTTGCAGGATGATATTGCCCTGGTCATCAAGCAGCGCAAGGATAACCAGCTGTCGCTGAACGAAGCCGTGCGCCGCAAGGAACGCGATGCCCAGGATGCGCGCGCCAAGGCCCGTGAAAAACGCCTGATCGCGCAGATTTCCAATCCGGCCGATGACCTGGTGGTGATTCCTGATCCGAAAGACGTCAAGAAAGCCGCCGGCAAGACCGCCAAGCAGCAGATCGCTGCCGTGAAGGGCGCCTTGCGTACGGACGATGGCTTGCAGGGTGACGAGCGTGCGCTGAGCACCGAACTCGACGCGGAAACGGCGGCGAAGAGCGCCAAGGACGTGCTGCTGAACGAAACGGCGCGCATCCTGGCCGATGAAGTATCGCTGATCAAGGGCGATACTCGCCTTGCCGCCAAGGTCTTGCCATACGCCACCGATACCAAGGGCGCGCCGGCAACGGCTACCACGGCGAAGTAAACGCTGCACACGCAGCGTGAACCTGGCTTGTCCCGATGGGGTCAGCCAGGTTTTTTTATGGCTGCTTTAACCTGTGACCGGTTTCTCGATACGGAAATTGAGCGCCGCGTCGATATCGGCTTCCCACTGTTCACGCGGCAGTTCGAACAGCAGCTCTATCTCGACGCCGTTCGGGTCGAACAGATGAATGCTGTGCGTGGCGGCCCGCTCCACGCGGCGATGCAGTTTTACGCCATGCGCCGTCAGGAAATCGATCTGCGCCAGCCAGGCAGTGCGGCTGGCGTATTCGATGGCGATATGATTGAGCAATTGTCCATCGCCGGCCTGCCACCCGGGAGGCTGGTACAGACCGATGTCATGGTGGTGCAGCTTGCCGTCGCGCTGGCCACTGTAGAAACGCATCGGTGGCGTGGAGCCCGGCGTCGTCGGGCGAAAGGTGCCGACGTGGCGAAAGCCCAGCAGATTGGACCAGAAATCGTGCGATTCGTCGATGTCGCGCACGTTGAGGACCAGATGGTTGATGCCGAGCGGCACTTGGGCTGACGATGTTGGCTTGGTGTTGGTATGCATGATTTTTTCCTGTCGAAGGTAGTGGAACTTGCCAGGCGGCGCCATGGCGGTAGTCGTGATGCGCAGCGGGAAGGACAGGAGGCGCACGTGCAAGCGGCTGCAGCCAGGCAACGGTCAAGTCGATGGCATGGCCATCGCAGGCTGGAACACAGGAGGGAGAGGCGTCTGGTCTCCGCGCAAGCAGAGGATGGCCACGATGGATGGCGATTGAGGCAAGCATAACGTTCCCACGCGCTATGAATGAACCTGGCAATAAGCCGGCTGATTCAGGTTGCGCGTTGGTTGACGTAAACGCTTACGATTGCTTGATGCAACGAGTCAAGTCTAGTGCCAGGACGTGGAATGCGTCAAGCATTAACTGAACTGAAGGTAGTTATGCCCAGTTATGCGTCAGGCGTATTTCTATCATTCCAACAATCAATTGGATCGGTATGCGGCAATGCAGCATAATTGACTTGTCTCCTCTATTCTCCTCCAAGAAAATAGATTCAGCCCGCTCCCGCAGCGGGCTTTTTTTTGCCCGAAATGTATGTATTTACTATTGCACGCTATTGCAAAGTCGTATCGGCGGCAAACAGGGTGCTGATCCAGTTGGCAAAAGCCTGCACCTTGGGAGCGCTCAAGCGTCCCTGGGGCGTTAGCAGCGAGATCGGCATGGCCGTAGGCGGACAATCGTCGAGTACGGTTACAAGCTCGCCGCTATCGAGGTAGGGGCGCACCTGGTACAGGCCAGACTGGGAAAGTCCCAGACCCTGCAAAGCGCAGATAAGGCTGGCGTCGGCGTCATTGACGGCGATGGCGCCCGTCATCGGCACGCGCACCACTTTGCCGTCCTGCACAAAATCCCAGTCGAAGGCGCGCCCCGTGCGGCCGGAAAAATGCATCACGCCCTGATGCGTAGCCAGGTCGGCCAGGGTGTGCGGCGTGCCGTGGTGCGCCAGATAGATGGGGGAGGCGCAGGTGACGAAGCGCATGGTGCCCACTTGTTTGCCGATCAGCGCGGAATCTTGCAAGTCTCCCACGCGCAGCGCGCAATCGATACCTTCCTGTGTCAGGTCGACCAGCCGGTCCGTCAGGCTCAGAAACAGTTCCACGTCTGGATAGGCGGCATGAAATTGCGCGATATGGGGCAACACCAGCCGGCGCCCCACGGTATTGGGCAAGTTGATGCGCAGCACGCCCCTGGCTTTATTCGCTTCCGGCCCCCGGAATGCCAGCTCCGACGCATCGACGGCGCCGAGGATGGCCGTGCAATGGCGAAAATATTCGGCCCCGTCGGGCGTCAGCGACAGCTTGCGGGTGGTGCGCTGCAGCAGCTGCGTGCCCAGATAGGCTTCCAGTTTCTGCAGGGTAGCCGTGAGTGCGGCGCGGGGCAGGTTCAGGGTCTCGGCTGCCTTGGAAAAGCTGTTGGCCTCGACGATGCGCACAAAGGTTTGCATGGCCTTGATCTTGTCCATTGCCGCGTTTCCCGATGATTGTTCATGTAATGTGAAAAGTATAGGATCATTATGCCCTAATTATCTTTGCCGCGCGTTTGCCTACAATAGCGTCATCGTTCTTCATCGCTATTCACCTATATTCACCGAGGAAATAATATGAACAAGGCCTCCCAAGACACATCGGACATCTCGCCCGGCATGGTGCTGCTGCTGGCAGTCGCTTCCGGCCTGATCGTCGCCAACCTGTATTACGCCCAGACCCTGGTCGGTCCCATCAGCGCCGCCACGGGCTTGTCGGCCAAGGCGGCCGGCCTGATCGTCACCCTGACGCAAGTGGGCTACACCCTGGGCTTGCTGTTTGTGGTGCCGCTGGGCGACTTGCTGGAAAACCGCCGCCTGATCATCACCGCCTTGCTGGTAACGGCCGTGGCGCTGGCGGTGGCTGCGTTCAGCACCGGCGCCGTGGTCTTTCTGGCCGCCGCGCTGGCCATCGGCTTGGGCTCGGTGGCGGCGCAAGTGATCGTGCCATTCGCCGCGCACCTGTCGCAAGAAGCGACGCGCGGGCAAACCGTGGGCAAGGTCGTCAGTGGCTTGCTGCTGGGGATCATGCTGGCCCGCCCGGTGGCCTCGCTGGTCGCCGCGCATGCCAGCTGGCACCTCGTGTTTGGCGGCGCCGCCGTGCTGATGCTGGTCCTGGCAGCCGTGCTGCGGCGCGCGCTGCCGCTGCGGGTACCCGTCTCCACGATGTCGTATCCAGCTTTGATGGGCTCGCTGTGGCATTTGCTGCTGGGCACGCCTGTGCTGCGCCGGCGCGCTGCGTATCATGCGGGCCTGTTTGGCGCCTTCAGCCTGTTCTGGACCGTCACGCCGCTGGTGCTGGCCAGCCCTGCATTCGGTTTGTCGCAAACAGGTATCGCCATTTTTGCCCTGGTCGGCATGGCGGGCGCCGTCTCGTCGCCCATCGCGGGCCGCCTGGCAGACGCCGGCCACACCTTGCCGGCCACGGCGATTGCTCTGCTGCTGGGGATCGCTGCCTTTGCATTGCCCATGTTCGTTCCCGCATCGAAGCATGTGGCGCTGGGCTTGCTGGTAGCCGCGTCCATCGTGCTTGACATGGGCGTGGCGGCCAATCTGGTATTGGGTCAGCGCGCCATCTTCAGCCTGGGCGCGGAAGTGCGGGGCCGTCTGAACGGTTTGTATTTCGCCTTGTTCTTTGCCGGCGGTGCGGCCGGCTCGGCGCTGGGCGCCTGGGTCTATGCCAGCTATGGATGGCAGGCAACGTTATTGATGGGTATGGCTTTCCCTGGGCTGGCGCTGCTGTACTGGCTGGGAGAATTATTGCCCTTCACCGCACGCCGCACGGCTTGAAATTCGGCATGCGCCAGTATTATCACCAGACCGTATTTCTATCATCATAAAGATAAAGTGGAATGATATAGCGCAACGCAGCATAATGCATCTGTCTCCTCTACTTCCTCACAGGAAATAGATTCAGCCCGCTCCCGTAGCGGGCTTTTTTTTGCCTTGATTTCTATGCAGCGACGACTTCAGGCAATAGCTCGGGATGATTGTTGAGCAGTTTCAACAGTTTGACCGTCGCCAGTGGCGGCTTGGTCTTGCCGTTTTCATAGCGCGAGAAGGCATTCACGCCGCCACCAAAGATTTCCGCCGCCTGGCGCTGGTCCAGATTCAGCTTCTTGCGCACGCTGAGGATGAACTGGGGATCGACCGAGGCGCTATTGACCTGCTTATTGAAGGCCAGCATCAGATCCATGGTGCGGCGCGATTCCTGCGGCCCGAGGATGGATTCGTCGCAAGCCGTGCAAAATTCACCTTCGACGTGCGGCAGCACCGTCGTCTCGCCCTTGTAGGTGTAGGGCAGGTCCCGTACATCCTGCACCAGTTCGCCGGCACCGCAGATTTCGCATTTCATGGTGATAACTCCTTGAACGATACAATCAATACGCCATTCTGTATCATTAATTTCAAATACACATCTTCATCGTTCGGTGTGACTGCGTGATACACATCCATCCAGTGGCCGGGATTTTTCTCCGATTCCATGGTTTTATAAAAGCAGCCGCTATCGGGCAAATCGAGCACGATGGCGATCATGCCGTCCAGGTCAAGTCCCAGCCGGGTAGCGCCTTCGCGGGCGACTTTGGTCGTTTTGTAGCGCCCCTGTCGTATCAACACCAGCATGTCAGCCAGATTGTGCGTCGCTTTGAGGAAGCTGGTCATGGGGTGCTCCTTATTTATCAATTTAACCTACTTGGTTAAATTTAGCAAGTAGGTTAATGAAAATATGTGGATAATGAGTTAGCGTAGCCGCCTGCTGCGGGGCACACTTTGCGCCAGATGGTAAACAGCGCTCAAGGCTGTGCCAGCAAAGCCCGTATGGTGTTTTCCGTTTCCGCATAATCACCTTCGCCAAAGTGCTGGTAGACGATGCGGCCTTTTTTATCGATCAGGTAAAACGCGGGCCAATACTGGTTGCGGTAGGCGCGCCAGGTGGCATAGCGGTTGTCTTGCGCGATAGGATAAGTCAGGCCCAGGCGCTTGGTGGCCGCTTCCACATTGCTGGTCGAGCGCTCGAATGGGAATTCCGGCGTGTGCACGCCGATCACGGTCAGGCCCTGGCCCTTGTATTTGTCGTGCCATTGCTGGACGTAGGGCAGGGTGTTGACGCAGTTGATGCAGGTGTAAGTCCAGAAATCGACCAGCACCACTTTGCCCCGCAATTGTTCGATGTTGAGCGGAGGGCTGTTGATCCAGTGTTCGATGCCGGCCAGGGCGGGCGCTTGCCCCAGGTCTTGCAGGGGCGCCGCCTGCGTGACGTGGGCGGTGATGGCGAGGCTGCTGCCGGCAACGATGCTGGCGGCGATGAGCAATTTCTTGATGGCGCTGATCATGGTCAAGTCCTTTCAGTGGGGAAGAATGTATGACCGTATTGAGCCTGTCCCACGTATCGGGCGTGTGTCGCCCTGTGCATGGCGATGCGGCGGACTGTATCGGCGGCGCCCGCAGATACAGTCGGACATAAATCTTTGCTAGACTTCCGCTATAAAGTAGCCTTTCCAACGTAGAGAGCGCGTCATGCATATAGAACTTCCATCTCCGCCACTACATAAAGCAGGCTTTTTGAAACGTGCGGTCAAGCGCATCTTCGCCACTTCCGTATTCCTGCTGGGCGGTATCGGTTTTGAAGTGAGCCATCCCGTCAACTGCTCCACCATCCACGCCAGCGGGCCGCGCCTGCGGCCGGGCAAGCGCCGCGATGGATAAACCCGACCACATCCTGATCGTCGATGACGACCATGAAATCCGCGACCTGCTGGGCAGTTATTTGCGCAAGATCGGTTTCCAGGTCTCGGCTGCCGCGAATGGCCGCCAGATGCGTACCGTGCTCGAAGAAGGGCCGGTCGATCTGGTGATCCTTGACCTGATGCTGCCCGGCGAAGATGGCCTGGTGCTATGCCGCGAGCTGCGCGCCGGCAAATGGCGCAGCGTGCCCGTACTGATGCTGACGGCGCTCGATGAAGAAACGGAGCGCATCATCGGCCTGGAAATGGGCGCCGACGATTACGTGGCCAAGCCGTTTTCCTCGCGCGAACTGGTGGCCCGCATCCGTGCCGTGCTGCGGCGCACGCGCATGCTGCCACCCAGCATGAAGCCGCTGGAAGTGACGCAGTTGCTGCGTTTCGGCGACTGGCAGCTCGACACCACGGCCCGCCACCTGCTCGACGCCGACGGCACCATGGTGGCGCTCAGCGGTGCCGAATACCGGCTGCTGCGGGTATTCCTCGATCACCCGCAGCGCGTGCTGACGCGCGACCAGCTGCTGAACCTGACGCAGGGGCGCGACACGGACCAGTTCGACCGCTCCATCGATTTGCTGGTCAGCCGCTTGCGCCAGCGCCTGCGCGATGATGCGCGTGGCCAGCGCTATATCAAGACCCTGCGCAGCGAAGGCTATATTTTTACCTGCACCGTGGAAGTATGCGAGGGCGAGGCATGAGGCTGCCGCGCAGCCTGTTTGCGCGCCTGATGCTGATTTCTTTGAGCGGCCTGGCCGTGGCCTATGCCCTGTCCTTTAGCGTGACTTTTTACGAGCGCGCACTGGCCACGCGGTCCTTGATGCTGGGCGATATGGAGCAGGACGTGGCCAGCTCGGTGGCCTTGCTGGACCGGCTGCCGGCCAGCGAGCGCGGGCAGTGGCTGGCGCGCCTGGAGCGGCGCACCTACAGCTTCATGCTGGGGCCGGGCTTGCCGGGGGCGGCGCCTGACGCGCATCTGTCCGAATTGCTGGCGGCGTCGATCGAGCGCTCCATCGGCCAGCATTATCCATTGACGGCCAGCGCCATTCCGGGCTTGCGCGAACACTTGCAAGTGCATTTGCGCCTCAGCGATGGCGCGCCGCTGACCATCGATTTGCGGCCGCGGGGCTTGCCCGTTTCTCCGTGGCTGATTCCGCTGCTGCTGCTGCAACTGCTGCTGCTGGCGCTGTTTTCATGGTGGTGCGTGCGCCTGGCCACGCGTCCGCTGGCTGAACTTGCGCGCGCGGCCGATGCGCTGGGGCCAGACTTGAAAGCCGTGCGCCTGCCTGAAGATGGCCCGGTGGAAGTGGCGCGCGCGGCCACTGCCTTCAATGCCATGCAGGACCGTATCGCCACCTATATGCATGAGCGCATGCATATCCTGGCGGCCATTTCGCACGATTTGCAGACTCCGATCACCCGCATGCGTTTGCGGGCCGACCTGATGGATGATGGCGAGCAGCGCGACACATTGACGCGCAATTTGCAAGAGATGGAGCATCTGGTGCGCGAAGGCGTGAGCTATGCCCGCACCCTGCATGGCGCCACCGAGCAGCCGCGCCGCATCGACCCCGATGCGCTGCTCGACAGCCTGCTATGCGATTATCTCGACGCGGCGGCGGACGTCACCCTGAACGGGCGTATCGGCGCGCCCATGCTGCTGCGCCCGGTGGCGTTGCGGCGCATCCTGGTCAACCTGGTCGACAATGCCTTGAAATACGCAGGCAGCGCCGAGCTGGTCGTGGAGTCGTCGGACAGCGTGGTGACGATACGCGTGCTCGATCGCGGCCCCGGCATCGCGCCGGACAAGCTGGAAACGGTGTTTCAGCCGTTCTACCGCCTGGAGACATCGCGCAACCGCGACAGCGGCGGCACGGGCCTGGGGCTGGCGATTGCGCGCCAGCTGGCGCAGGCCATCGATGTGCGCCTCAGTCTTGCCAACCGTCCCGATGGTGGACTGGAAGCGCGCTTGATCTTGTCGTAGCACTGACTTTTGTACCCGATTGTATCTGGCTGCGCTCCAGATACATTCCCCGCGACTTGCTCCATGTTGTGACACAGCCCCGATACACGGGCGGCGTCTAATAAGACTCAGCGCCAGGCAATCCGTGCCGGCCCTTTTTCTGAACAGGAGTCCCTCATGCATCAAGTCGATCAAGTTCTGTACACCGGTAAAACCCACACCACGGGTGGACGCGATGGGGTATCGCGCAGCGATGATGGCCGTCTCGATATCAAGCTGTCTTCGCCCGGTAGTGCAGGACTGGGCACGAACCCGGAACAGTTGTTCGCCGCTGGCTGGTCGGCCTGCTTTATCGGCGCGCTGGGCAAGGCGGCAGGCAAGTTGAAAGTCGCGTTGCCGGCTGATCTGTCGGTCGATGCCGAAGTGGACCTGGGCATGACGGGCGAGACCTATCTGCTGCAGGCGCGGCTCGGTATCCGCCTGCCCGGCCTGGCGCTTGATGTGGCCCAGGCCCTGGTCGACGCCGCGCACCAGACCTGCCCGTATTCCAAGCTGACACGCGGTAATATCAACGTGACATTGCAGTTATTGGCCTGATTTTTCTGCCGGGAGCAAACTATGTTCAAGAAACAGTCTGAAGCGATTAATGATCAACGCCGTCATCTGTTGACAGGGGCCGCCGCGACGGCTGGCCTGTCGATGGCTCAACTGCCTTTCATGCAGGTGGCGCAGGCCGCAGGTGCAGATGTGGACAGGCGCATGCTGCCGGCGCCAGCGCTGGCGCCCATCAAGCAGATACGCGCCGGCGAACTCGATGTCGGTTATTTCGAGGCGGGGCCTGGCGATGGAAAACCCGTGATCCTGCTGCACGGCTGGCCCTACGATATCCATAGCTATGCGGAAGTCGCGCCCATGCTGGCGGCGGTCGGTTACCGTGTGATCGTGCCCCATCTGCGCGGTCACGGCACGACGCGCTTCCTGTCTGACAGTACTTTCCGCAATGCCCAGCAAGCGGTGGTGGCGCTCGATATCATCGCCCTGATGGATGCCTTGCAGATCGAAAAAGCCATCCTGGCCGGCTATGACTGGGGCGCGCGCACGGCCAATATCATCGCGGCCCTGTGGCCGCAGCGCTGCAAGGCCATGGTGTCGGTGAACGGCTACCTGATCAACAACCTGGAGCGCAACAAGATTCCCTTGCCGCCGACAGTGGAGCATGGCTGGTGGTACCAGTTTTATTTTGCGACAGACCGGGGCCAGGCTGGTTACGAAAAGTACCGGCGCGAATTTGCCAAGCTGATCTGGAAGGTCAATTCGCCGACCTGGCAGTTCGACGACGCCACCTTCGAGCGCAGCGCGGCCTCGTTCGATAATCCCGATTATGTCCGCATCGTGATCCACAACTACCGCTGGCGCCTGAGCCTGGCCAAGGGCGACCCGAAATACGATGCGCTGGAACAGCGCCTGGCTGCCGGCCCCGTGATCGGCGTACCGACCATCACCATCGATGGCGATGCGGATGGCGTGGCGCCGGCGTCGGATGGCACGGCCTACGCCAGCAAATTTTCCGGCAAGCGCACGCACCGCATTTTCAAAGGCGTGGGCCACAACCTGCCGCAGGAAGCGCCGCATGAATTTGCCAGGGCGGTGATCGAGGTCGATAGTTATTGAACAGGACTTGCCAGCGCCTGCAATGACACGGTAGTATCGTTGCAGGCGCACCCATTGTGCCAACGTCGCTCGGACGGATCCGGGCGCTTACGTAAAGAGATACCATGACCGACAGCCAAACTCCGCGCAGCTTTTCGCGCATCAATCGTCTTCCCCCCTACGTTTTCAATATCACCGCCGAACTCAAGATGGCGGCGCGCCGCCGTGGCGAGGACATCATCGATATGTCGATGGGCAACCCCGATGGCGCCACGCCATCGCACATCGTCGATAAATTGATCGAGACCGTGAAGCGGCCCGATACGCATGGCTATTCCGCCTCCAAGGGCATTCCCCGCTTGCGCCGCGCGATTGCACATTGGTACAAGAAGCGCTACGAAGTTGATATCGATCCGGACAGTGAAGCCATCGTCACCATCGGTTCGAAAGAGGGCCTGGCGCACCTGATGCTGGCCACCCTGGACCGGGGCGACACGGTGCTGGTGCCGAACCCCAGCTACCCGATTCATATATGGGGCGCGGTGATTGCGGGCGCCGATATCCGCTCCGTGCGCATGGGGCCGGGCGTGGATTTCTTTGCGGAGCTGGAACGGGCGATACGCGAAAGCTATCCGAAGCCGAAGATGATGGTGCTGGGTTTTCCATCGAATCCGACCGCGCAATGCGTGGAACTGGAGTTTTTCGAGCGTGTGGTAACGCTGGCCAAGCAGCATAATATTTTGGTGGTGCATGACCTGGCGTATGCCGACATCACCTACGATGGCTGGAAAGCGCCGTCCATCATGCAGGTGCCCGGCGCGCGTGACGTGGCCGTGGAGTTTTTCACCATGTCCAAAAGTTATAACATGGCGGGTTGGCGCATCGGCTTCATGGTCGGCAATGCGGAACTGGTGGCGGCTTTGGCGCGCATCAAGAGTTATCACGATTACGGCAGTTTTACCCCCGTGCAGGTGGCGGCGATCGCGGCGCTGGAAGGCGATCAAAGCTGCGTGACCGAAATTTGCGCCCAGTACCAGCGCCGCCGCGACGTGCTGGTGAAAGGCTTGCACGAGGCGGGCTGGATGGTGGAAAAACCGAAGGCGTCCATGTATATCTGGGCGCATATCCCGGAAGCCTACCGCCACCTGGGTTCGCTGGAATTTGCCAAGCTGCTGCTGGAAAAGGCGAAAGTGAGCGTCTCGCCCGGTATCGGCTTCGGTGAATACGGCGATGAATATGTGCGCTTCGCCCTGATTGAAAACGAGTCGCGGGTGCGGCAGGCGCTGCGGGGTATCAGGAACATGCTCAGGGAACCTGCCGCCACTTAATTACAAGTTACATCTTGTAGTTCAGGCTCAACAAGATGCTGCGCGGGGCGCCGTAGCGCTCCAGGCCGCCGGACCAGGAATAACCGAGCGCCTGGTAATAGCGGCGGTCCAGCAGGTTATCGACGTTGAGCCGCAGCTGCAGCTTGTCATTGACCCGGTAGCCGGCCGTCAGGCCGAGCAGGGCATAAGTGCCCTGGCTGGTATAAAAGCCTGTATCGCTGCGGTAGATCTTGTCCTGAGCGTAGGCGGAAGCGCCTACGTTCCATTTGGCAAAGTCGCCGCCCAGCTGGTAGTTGGTGTATAGCTTGAACAAGTGTTTCGGTTCATCGGTGGCGATGCGCTGGCCGATATTGCTGGCAATGCTGTCCTTGATGTACTTGGCCATCACATAGGTATAGCCGGCCGATATCTGCCAGCCGGGCAGGGGCGAGCCCGATACCTGCAGGTCCAGACCTTCGCTGCGAACCTGGCCGGCCGCGCGCGAACAGGTGATTTTCCCGCCCGTCGGGCAGTTCTGTTCATCGGCCATGGCGCGATTGTTTTGCTCGATGCGGAACAGGGCCGCGCTGGTATTGAGCGCGCCGCCAAAGTATTCGCCTTTCACGCCCACTTCATAATTGGTGCCCGTCAGCGGTGGCAGGGTATTGCCTTTCACGTCGATGGCGCTTTGCGGCTCGAAAATCTGCGTGCCGCTGGCGTACAGCGAATGCTGCTGGTCCAGGTCATAGACCAGGCCCGCGTAAGGCGTGAACTTGGCGCTTTCTTCCAGGCTGCGCTTCCAGTTGGGCGGCGTTTCATACCAGCCCGTCACGTCTTGCGCATACCAGCCGAAGCGTCCACCGAGCACCATGTGCACGGAATCGGCCAGGCTGAAATTGCCGGCGGCATACACGCCTTTTTCATTGGTCTTGCGGCCCCAGGCATACAAGGGCGCGGCGTGGCCATTCATGGAAAACGCGCGCGGATTCCAGTGGCGGATATCGATCACGCGGTCGCTATCGTTTTCCCACGCCTGCGATGCCAGCGAGTCGTCATGGCGGTAGCTGGTGCCGATGATGAGGTCATGCTGGCGTCCGAACCAGTTGACAGGGCCGCTGGCGCGCAGGTCGGCTACCAGCTGCCTGGTGCCGTAATGCCAGCCCGTTTCCGATTGGCTCAGCAGATAATCCTCGCCATCGATGCGGCTGTTGGTAGTGTTGCGCGTGTTCGAGGTGGCGTCGATATGAGTGACGGCGAAACGTGCGCGCCAGCCGCCACTCAGGCGCTGTTCCAGATCGGCGAACAGCACGTTGTTGTCGCGGTTCTGGAACGAGTCGGCATTGTTGAAAAAACTGGAACGGGGCAAGTCCATATGGCGGCCATCGGCGAAAGTCGGCAAGCCGACAAAGAGGCCATTGGTGCGGCTGCGCTGCACGGAAAAGCCGATGCCCAGGGTGGTGTCGGGCGCCAGGTCCGCTTCCACGATGCCGTACAGGGTGGCATCCTTGTGCTTGACGATATCGATGTAGCTATCGCTGTCGCGCCAGCTGCCTGCCACCCGTCCCCGCACCGTGCCGGCGTCGTTCAGGGCGTTGCTGGCGTCCACAGTCAATTGCTGGTTGTTCCAGCTGCCAGCGCCGGCCGACAGGTTCAGCAGCGGCGTGGCGGTAGGGCGCTTGCGCACCAGGTTGATGCTGCCCGATGGTGCGCCGGCGCCTTCGAGCAAGCCGGTGGCGCCGCGCACCACTTCCACCCGGTCGTACATGATCATATCGGCCGAGACATTGCGCTCGTTGAAACCCGTGACGTCGAGCGGCAAGCCATCCACATTGACGTGGCTCAGTGCAAAGCCGCGTGCAAAATAGGTCGCTTCCTGGTCCGATACGGCTTGCCCCTTGCTGTAGATGCCCGGCGTGGCCTGGGCCACGTCTTGCAGGCTGGTGAGTTCGAAATCATCCATCTGCTGGCGCGAAATGATGCTGACCGTTTGCGGCGTCTGCCGCTGCGACAGCGACAGGCCGGTGGCGGTGCTCATGGCGCGCGTGGTGTAGGAGCTGGTGCCTTCAGTGCTGTTGTTGTCCGCCTGCGCGCTGACGGTCACGCCCGGCATGGTGGCCATCGCCGGTTCCGCGCCAGCCTTGCGCAGGCTGTAATTGCCATTGCCTTCCTCGACGATTTCCAGGCCGCTGCCATCGAGCAGTTTCTGGAAGCCTTCATACACCGTGTAGCGGCCTTGCAAGCCCTTGCTGTGCAAGCCGTTGACTTGAGCGGAGGCGGTGGCCACGCTGACGCCCGCTTCGATGGCGAAGCTTGACAGCGCCGCGTTGAGCGGGCCGGCTGGAATCTGGTACTGACGCTGGCTTGCCGCAGCGCTCTCGGCGGCTTGCGCCGATGGCGTCACGCTGGCCGTAGCGCAACTGGCAGCGATCAGCAGGGCCAGCGCGGCGCGCACGGCAACAGTGGTTGGATGTCTTTGTGGAGAATGCTGCAATGCCATGGAGTCCCTTTCGGAGGTTCAGATTTTTCTGCTTCTATCTGGTATGACGGAGCAGATCTGAAAAACGGACAAACTTTTCGAACTTTTTAAGCCGGCTCGATGGTGATCCACAAGCGCGTGCGCTGGCGCAGGCGGATCGGCAGGCTGCGTTGCAGCAGATGCAGGAGTTTGTCTGTATCTTTTAGTTGAAACGTGCCGGAAACGGGCAGGCTGGCCAGTTCGGGCGCGCAGCGCAGCACGCCGTGACGATAGCGTGCAATTTCCGCCAGCAGTTCAGCCAGCGGTGTATTGTCGGCCACCAGCACGCCCCTGGACCATGCGTCAAAGTGGGGCGCCAGCGGCAACGTGGCCGAGATGGCGTCTTCAGTAAAGCTGGTTTGTTCGCCAGCTTTCAGGATCCGCGCGGCGTGATCATGACTCCTGGGCCGGATTTCCACTGCGCCTTGCATCACGGCCACCTGCGTGCGTGGCTGGAACAGACCGTCATCGTGCCTGACGCTAAAACGCGTGCCGATGGCGCGGATGCGGCCTTGCTCCGTCTGGACCAGCAAAGGGCGCGGCGGGGAGGCGATATCGGGCGCCGTCTCGATATGGATTTCACCGCTGCGCAGGTCTATCAACCGCTCTTGCTGGCCATATGCGATATCGATGGCGGTGTCCGTGTTGAGCACGATGCGGGTGCCATCGTCCAGCGTCATGGCGCGGATTTCTCCCCTGGCCGTGCGCACATCGGCGCGCCATGCGGGGCCGCCCGCCAGGTGATCGGCACCCCATAGCAGCGGGCCGGCTGCGATCAGGGCCGCCAGGGTCTTGACGGTGCTGCGCCGCGTTTTTCTTATTGGACGGTCCAGCACGCGCATGCCGGCGGCAGGTGGCAACAGGCCCAGGCTGTGGCACAGCAGCTCGGCGCGCTGCCAAGCCGCTTCATGGGCCGGGTCGCTGCTGCGCCACGCTTGCCAGGCTTGCTGGTCTGTGATGCCGCAGTCTTCGGAGCGCAGCCGCACCAGCCATGAGGCGGCTTCGTGCGCCGCGCGCGGATCGATCTGTGCACTGGTTGAATTCATGCGATCAGCATGATGCAGCGCTCTATTGCCTGCACCAGATAACGCTGCACGGTGCGCTCGGATACTGCCAGGCGCGCGGCGATGTCGGCGTGGCTCAAGCCTTCCAGGTGCGACAGCAAAAAGGCGCTGCGCACGGGGGCGGGCAAGCCGTCGAGCATGGCGTCGATGCGGTGCAGGGTTTGCAGGATATCGAGCCGCTCTTCGGGCGACATGGCCGTCAGTTCCGGCACGTGGGCCAGGGTGTCCAGCCAGACTTGTTCCAGCGACAGGCGGCGGTAATGGTCGATCACCAGGCGCTGCGCCACCGTCGTCAGGTAGGCGCGCGGTTCGCGCAAGGCTGGCTGATGTGTGCTTGTCAGCAGGCGCACAAACGTATCGTGCGCCAGGTCGGCCGCCTGGTCTGCAGATTGCAGTTTGCCGCGCAGCCAGCGCAGCAGCCAGCCGTGGTGCTGGCGGTAGATCGCGTTGATGGGATCGGCGGGATCGCTGGGGGCGGAGAGGGCAAGGGTCACGATAGCTGGCGCTGGCATCTGCAGACAGGCATATTTTGCCGTCCAGAGAGATCTTTATTGAGAATAATTCTCATTATCGCAAAAATGCTGCATTTGCGTCAATCTCGTCACGGGCAGTGTTGCATGGTTCAGACACTGCCCCAGAGCAGCATCGTGGCTATGTTTACCCCCGCAGCAGGGCTGATTTGGCCCGCCACGCCCTTATTATCATTCAACCGTATTTCTATCATCACCAATATAAAGTGGTTCGATATGCTGCAACGCGACATACTGAACTTGTCTCCTCTATCTCCTCCAAGGAAATAGATTCAGCCCGCTCCCGTAGCGGGCTTTTTTTTGCCTGCTAGGTGTTCATAAGCAACTAGTTCATTATTTTTGAATCAATAGTTTGGCATCGGTTTCGCTGCCACACAGAAGGAATGCTGCTTAGTGCGCTTGCCCATGTGATGAAATTTCTACAGAATACACCTAGGTCAGCATCTTGAGACTTTGCACCACGTGTCTGTATAAGGCAAAAATGGTAGCACCATGTGCTATAATTTTTGAGGGTGAAATGAATAAAAAAAGAGTCTTCAAAACAAAGTCGTTTGCGCGATGGGCCAAGAAGATTCTTTCTGATGCCTTGCTTTGCCAAGCGGCGAGAGAGATTGAACGTGGCGAGTTTGAAGCTGACTTAGGCCAAGGGGTTTGCAAAAAAAGAATTGCTGTACCGGGTCAAGGGAAGAGTGGTTCGGCACGTTCGCTGGTGGCGAAGCAGCATAAATCAGCAATTTTCTTCCTTGCCGGTCGCGCGAAGAGCGACCCAGGAACGGATTTCTCCCCGAATGAGGAGGAGGCTGCAAAACTTGCCGGGAAATTATTGCAGGCAGCAACTGTTGTGAAGCTTGAAACCATGAAAACTGATGGCGTACTAATGGAGATTTGCGGTGAGCAAGAAAACAAATGCGGATAGCCGTGTGCTACGCGAACTGCTGGAAACTACCGCTGACTTGAGCGCATACGGTCTTGTGTCCAAGGCGGACATGGCGCGCATGAAGGCGTTGTGCGAGGCGCCGCCAGCGTATCCACCGCAACGGGTTGTTGCCATTCGCACTCAGGTTGCAAGAATGAGTCAACAAGTATTCGCTTCCATGCTTAATGTGAGTGTTTCCACGGTTCAAAAGTGGGAGTCTCCCACTGCGGAAAAGCATCCGAGCGGCGCCGCAGCGAAGTTGCTACAGATAGTCGAAACCAGGGGCATTGAGGCGATATTTGCTTGAGTGTGTTTGCGTCTTGTTGAAATTCCAGAAATAGCAGTGGGGCTCCAGCCTGACTGCTATTTTTTATTAGCTTGAGATAACTGTTCCGGGCCATGCTTATGAACACCTTGCCTGATGCCTTGTATTGTCAGAACTGATTGACGGACAAGGTATGCGTCAAGGCATGTATCGGCAACAGCGCAGCGCCCAGTGCAATCGAGCTGCGGCCCAGGTCCGACACGCGCACCACGCAGGCCGACCTGTGATCGCCGCGGATCAAACGGTCGTTGTTCAGCTTGCTTGATAGCCGGGTCAGTAGTGAGAACGGCAGCGAGCCCGATAACATGATTTCGGCCGGATCGAACCAGGCGATGGCACTGTTCAAGGCCGCCTCCAGCTGCTCGGCCGCCCGGTCCAACCAGCGCTCTATCACGTCTTCATAGGCGCGCGTCTGTTCATCGAAGTCCGCCACGGAATCGATTTCGCAGCCCGCCTCGCGCAACAGGGCCAGCAAGTCCAGGGTGGTAGGGCGGGGGAGGTCGCTTTTATACAGGATGCCGATTTCGCCGGCGCTGCCCAGGCCGCCGCGCAGCAGGCGCCCGTCTTCCATCACACCCGCACCCACGCCGTAACCGAGCAGGATAACGATCACGGTCGACGATTGCCGCACGGGACCGCCCCGGTAATATTCCGCCAGGGCCGCCGCATTGGCGTCGTTTTCCAGCATCACGCGCAGTCCCAGCGTGTCGTCCAGTATCTGCCGCAGCGGCACGTCGCGCCATCCGGGCAAGTCCGTCACCACATGCCAGCGTTTGCCATCGCGCGCCAGGGCAGGGCCAGGGATGCCGATGCCGACACCGAGAAAACGCTTGCCCAGCAAGCGGTGTTGGACCGACAGGTCGATGATGCGTTTGTCGAGCAGCTGGGCAAATTCCACCGGGCCGGGCGCGCCTATGGTTTCGGTGGTCATCGAGATCAGGCCGCCGGCAAAATCGACCAGTGCAATTTCCAGCACGCCTTTATGGATGGTCGCACCCACCGTGTAGCCGCCGTCCGGTGAAATCGTCAAGGGGATCGTCGGCCGGCCACGGCGCGGAGCTTCGGGCGACACCAGTTCCTCGACCAGTCCCAGATTCAATAACTCATGCGACAGCTTGGTGACCGTCGAGTTGCTGACATCCATCGCCAGCGACAGCTCGGTACGGGCCGTCGGCCCCTTGGTGCGCAAATGCCAGAGCAAGTGTTTTGCCTCTGAACTCAAGTTCAAACGTCCGATATTCATGGTGGGAATCCTGTCAAGCGCTATCGCCGTTGTTGGGTATAAGCGACATAATAGTTGATTTTTTATTTATTTCGCAAGTAATAAATAAAGCTGTCATATACCGTCAGTAATATCGCTGTTGACTATTTGTAACCACCAATTATCACAGAGGAAACCATGTCTAAAAGAAAGTCGACGCGTACCCAAGGCTGCGCCCTGGTCGCGTTATGCGCCATTGCTGCTCCCGTTCTTGCCCAGACGGCAACGCAAGATGCCGTTGCGCCAGCACAGCAGCAAGGTGTGGTGGCGCAGGAATCAGCTGCTGCGGCGCCAGCGTCGGACCAATCCGATGCATCGGTCGTGGTGGTGACCGGTTCGGCGCGTCCGCAGCGGCGTTTTGATGTGTCCTATGCCGTCAACGCGCTGTCGCAAAAAGAAGTGCAAAAGCTGGCGCCGCAAAACATGGCGGACTTGCTGGGCAAGCTGCCCGGCATCCAGGTCGAGGCGACCGGCGGTGAAGTGCAAAACATCACGCGCGTGCGCGGCATTCCTACCGACGACGGCCTGGCGCTGTTCCAGCAAGATGGCTTGCCGCTGTTCACCGAAATCAATGGCTTTTTCTTCCGTGGCGATAGTCTGAACCGCTATGACTTGATGACCAACCGCCTGGAAGTGGTGCGCGGCGGTCCGGCGCCCATCTATGCCAGCCAGGCGGCGGCCATCGTCAACAGCACCACCGTGACCGGTGGCGAACAAACCCGTGGCAAGGCGCAAGTGACCCTGGGCACGACCGGCCTGACCCGTGTCGATCTTATGCAGTCGGGCAAGATCGATGACCGTACCTATTACGCCATCGGCGGCTTCCTGCGCGAAGACCAGGGTCACCGCGACAACGGTTTCCCGAATGACCGTGGCGGCCAGATCCGCGCCAATATCAAGCGCGTGACCGATGCGGGCGTACTGAAGTTCAGCGTCAACTACCTGAACGACCATAACCAGTTTTATCTGCCGATACCGATTGCGGACCCGCGCAATCCGTCCGTGTCGCTCGATAAATACATCAATTATTTCGATGGCACCATGAATTCGCCATCGCTGCAAAACGTCACGCAGAAATACCGCGATAGCAATGGCAACCTGCAAACCGATCACCGCGACCTGGACAATGGCCGCCATCTGCAGTTTGGCAATGTCGGCGTGCAATTCGATGGCGACATCGGCGAGTGGCGCTTGTCGGCCAAGGGCGGCTATACCCAGGGCCGCCTGGATTTCGATGCCTACTATTCGACCTCGAATCCGGCAGACGCCACCGCGTTTGCCAATGGCTTTAAAAATGCCGCCACGGCGGCATTCGGCCCGGTCGATCACTTCGGTTACGCGATCGCCGGCACCAATGGCGCGCAAGTCTACAATCCGAACAGCGCTTCGGGCTTGGTGATGCAAGGGCAGTACCGCGCCGCCAGTTCCAGCTTTTACTCGGCCCAGAGCGACATCAACCTGACGCGCAACTTCCAGACGGCAATGGGTAACCATGACGTCAAGTTTGGCGTCTACACCAGTGCTTACGGCCAGACCAGCAAATCGGTCTACAACGATATGCTGACCGAAGTGGCGGGCAAGCCCCGTACGCTGGATTTGATCGCTTATGCGGCCAACGGTTCCATGCTCGGTTCCGTGACGGACAATGGCGTGCTGCATTACACGTCGACCCTGAACCAGGGCGACACGGACGCCAAGATGGGCGCGTTTTATGTCAACGACACCTGGGAAGTGAACAGCCGTCTGCGCCTGGACGCGGGCTTGCGCGCCGAGCGTTACCACTACAATGGTTATGCCTTGTTGACCAACCAGGTCAACCTGGGCGACCCGACCACCCTGGCCGACGACACTACCCGCGCCTTTACGGGAGCGCGTCAGGACCATACCTATAACACCACCACCAAGAACTGGACCGCCGGCGCCAACTACGATTTCTCGGAGCAGTTTGGCGGCTATGCCCGCATCTCGCACCTGGAAGTGCCGCCATCGCTGCAAGTGGCCGCCACCGTCGATCCGCTGGTGCTGACCACCAAGGCCGACCAGTATGAAGTGGGCGTGAAAGCCAAGGCGGGCCGCTCCTACCTGTACGTGACGGGTTTCTACACCAAGTTCAATCCGCTCAACGCTTCGTTTACGGCGTTTAATCCGGTCACGGGCCGCAATGATCAGACCGTGCCATTCTTTGGCCAGGCCATTGTCAAGGGCGCCGAGTTCGATGGCGCCTGGTATTTGACGAACCGCTTCTACCTGAACGGCTCCCTGACCTTGCAAGACCCGCAATACAAGAACTTTGTCAGCAGCGTGGGCGCCGATCCATCGCAAGTGGTCGGCAACCAGATCATTCGCGAACCCAAGGTGTTCGGCAATATCCGCCCCAGCTATAATTTCAATGTGGGCGACAAGCAAGTTGACGTCTATGGCAGCTACGCTTACACCGGTAAGCGTTATGTCGACTTTTTCAACGCAACCGAACTGCCCGCCTACCATTCCTTCGGCGCTGGCGTGACGGTGACACAAGGAGACTGGACATTGCAAATTGTTGGTGACAATCTGACGAACGCCAAAGGTTTGACCGAAGGCAATACCCGCACCGATACCCTGTCGGGCCAGGGCACCCAGCAAGCGATTTACGGCCGCCCCGTATTTGGCCGCAGCGGCCGCATCGTGCTGAGCAAAGCGTGGTGATGGGATGAAGCGTGCATTATTAGTGGCGGCATCCTTGCTGTCGATGGCGCAAGCTGTACAAGCCGCTCCGGTGCGTGATGCGCACTGGGCGCTGCTGGGCAATCAGCTGTTTCCTGCCATGCTGGACCTGGGCGCCAGCACGGCGCAAGAGGCGCCAGCCTTGCAGGATGTGCTGGCCAGGCGCCGGGTGCGTTTCGATGCTTGCCAGCATGAGACCGCATGCGTTTTGCGCGCTGCCAGCTGGAGCGATGCCGAGATCGCCAGCGTGGCAAGCCTGGCGGCCAAGCGTCCGGCCACGGCCTGGCGCAAGGTGTCGCTGGCCGATGATGGCGTAGCGGCCCAGCTGACGCGCGAGCTGCGTGGCTTGAACAGCATCATCGCCGTGTATGGGCAGGGCGCAGCGCCACGCTATCCGAAGATCGACGGTCCGCTGGAAGCTGTCGGCAGCAAGCTGTTCAATGATAGCGTTGCCGATGCCGTGCTGCTGGGTGAGGCCAGCGAAGAAGAGCCTGCGCTGGCACTGGATCCTAGCCTGGCGATGGCCCTGGCTTTGCTGGACGTCAATGACCGTAGCGAAGCGGTGGCGTTTGAACCACTCGAAGCGAAGTTCAATGCCGACGCATTGGCTCGCGCCAGGACGCTTGATTGGTCTCAATACCGCTACACGGCCATCGTGGTGCCGGGCATGGGGCCGGAAAACCTGGCCACGCCTTTGAGTGCGCGCGGCAAGTTGCGTGTACGTCTGGCGGCACAGCGTTTTGCGCAAGGCGACGTGGCATTCGTGATGATGAGCGGCGCTTCCGTGCATCCCAAGGGCAGCCGTTTTGTGGAAGCGGTGGAAATGCGCAAGGCCTTGATGGAGCGTTACGGCGTGCCTGCCGACCGCATCATTATCGAACCTTACGCACGCCACACGACGACCAATCTGCGCAATGCCACGCGCAGGCTGATCGCGCTGGGCGCGCCTTTGGGGCGTGACGGCCTGGTGATTACCGACGTGGACCAAAGCCGCTACATCGGCAGCCCGGAGTTCGACAAGCGCAACCTGCAGGAGCTCGGTTATCAGCCGGCAACTATCGGCGCGCGCATCTCGCCGACGGAGCTGGTGTTCCGGCCTGCCGCCGCCTCGGCGCGCATGGACCCTAAAGATCCGCTCGATCCATAAGCCTGTTTCCGATGAGATCGTGGTGAAACGCAAGGGGAGTGGCCAGACGGCTACTCCCTTTTTTTAAGGGCTGCCATCTTGAACACTGCATCTGATCACTTGCTGGGAACGCCGCAGTCGCGGACCTTGACGTATGCCTATGCGGGCGCGCATTTCGGCAAAAGCCTGTTCTGGTATGCCAGTGAAATCCTGTTTGCCTACTTTCTCACGGAAGTGGGCCACATCCCCGTGCGCTATATGGGGCTGATCCTGGCCCTCGGCTATTTTTCCGGTACGGCCGCCGACCTGGTCCTGGGCCTGCTGTTGCGCCAACGCCTGTCCCACGTGCTGCAGACTTGCCGCATGCAATGCCTGGGCGCCGTGCTCAGCGCCTTGACGCTGGTGCTGCTGTTTCTCTGCACCTATGTGCCGCCGGCCTGGGGCGCACCCTACGCCATGCTGACGGGCATCGCCTTTCGTATCGCTTACGCACTCTATGATTTACCGCAGAACGCCTTGCTCAGCCTGGCGACAAAGGATGCAGACAGCCGTTCGAGGGTCAGTTCCCTGCGCATCTTCTTCAGCGGCACGGCCTCGCTCTTGATTGCCAGCGCCATCGCACCATTGTTGACGTCCCGCATCGCCACCGGCCAGCCGGCACGCTTCCTGCTGCTGGTGTTTGGGCTGTCGCTGGCCGCCATCGTCTCGGCTGTTGTTTTGCTGCGGGCCATGCGCAAAGCCGGGCCTTTTCCGGCACAGCCATCCACGCCGGCGCCGCGGCCAAACTTGTGGCAAGCGCTGTGCGGCTTGCCGCCAGGGGTATGGATACTGGTGGCCATGATCGTGCTGATCTCGGGCGGCTGTGCCATGTTTCTCAAGTTGGAACCGTATTACATCGCCTACGTGCTCAAGTCGCCAACGTGGGGGACCTCGATCGCCATGATGGCCTCGCTGGGGGCGATCCTGTCGCAGTTTTTATGGCGTTATCTGCTGCTGCAGTCAGGCAAGAGCAGGGTCGATTGTCTGCTGCTGGCCACGGCGGGCTTGCTGGTCTCTATCGTGGGATTTTGGCTGGGAACACACGATTGGCCTTTGATCATGGCTTGCGCCCTGGGTTTTGGCATCTTCAGCGGCGGCTGCGGCACGGTATTGTGGGCCGCCTTTGGTGACATCGTCGCGG
Organism: Janthinobacterium silvisoli; assembly: GCF_014200725.1. Taxonomy (GTDB): domain Bacteria; phylum Pseudomonadota; class Gammaproteobacteria; order Burkholderiales; family Burkholderiaceae_D; genus Janthinobacterium. The sequence goes on along the minus strand of NZ_JACHCL010000002.1, from coordinate 501,723 downwards.
ACAGCGCCAAGGCTGACGCAGGCCTGGCGTATGGCTTGATGACGGGCGCCGTCAAGATCGCGCTTGGATGCAACTGCCTGTTGCTGGGACAGCTACTCGGCGGCATCGATTACCGGGGAACCCAAAGCGGGCAATTGCCCGGCCTGATGTGCCTGCCCTTGATCCTGGCATGCCTGCTGGTGATGCTGCTGACCTGGCTATGGACACGCTGCGGCCTACCGGTCAGATATCAAAGATATCAATGAAACGCATTTCTATCATCACAACATACAATTGGATGGCGATGCTGCAATGCGTCATTATTGAGTTGTCTCCTCTATCTCCTCCACGGAAATAGATTCAGCCCGCTTCCGTAGCGGGCTTTTTTTTGCCCGCTTGCATCCTTACCGTACATTGGCGTTCCGTGTCTCTTGCCAGCGCAATAGGATTGCAATTACAATCATTGCAAATGCAATCGTATGGGCAATACTTGCCTTGCGTACGCCATACCGAGACAGGAGTTTTCATGCATGCATCATCGCCATCCCCTTCTTCGCCGGCGCCAGCAAATATGGCGCGCGATGCCGCCAGCGCTTGTTTGAGCGCACTCTCCGATGCGTCCAGTTTCTTGCCGCAGCACGCTTCACCGCGCCGCGCGCTGGGCGCCATGGCGGGCAGCCTGAACCGGCAAGGCGAATCTGCCGGATCGCTGCATATTGTGCGTAGCGAAACACAGGACGCGCCGGACGATGCCTGGAATGTGGCGGCGTCAGTGAGTGCCTGGCCGCTGCGTTATCGCGCCGAGATGCCGCTGCTCTACTTATGCCGCCCCGAGTCGCTGGCCGCATTGCGCGGCGTGCTGGTCGATTCCCGTGAGCGTGGCATCGTCTGCAATGATGCGGAAACGCAAGTCTCGCGCTGGCTGAAAGGCGTGCAGCCGGTGTTGCCCGCCTGGCTGGCTGCGCAAGCCAATTGCACGCCTTTCGATCCTGCCAATGGCGAGGAAGTGCGCGCCATCATGTGTGCGGCGCTGGAAGCGTTATATGTGGACGAGCAGCCTGGCTATTTCTATCTGGCGATGCACGATGAGGAACGATACGCAGAGCCCTTGTCGGCCGATGATGCGGCCGCCGCCAGCCTGGGCATGTACCGCTTGCCGCCGTTCGATACGGCGCCGGCCCAGCTGCGCTTGTGCGGCGCGGGCAGGGCGCTGGCGCTGGTGCAGGAAGCGGCCCGTTTGCTGCGCGATGACTGGCAGATCAAGGTGGAAGTGTGGAGTTGCCCCAGCTACACACGTCTGGCGCGCGACGGGCAGGCGGCAGAAGTCTGGAGTCTGCATCACCCAGGCGCCACGCCGCGCCAGGCCCATGTACAGCGTTGCCTTGGCGGCAGCGCCGCACCAACTATTGCCGTGACCGGTTATGCCCAGCATATCGCGGGCCAGATCGGCGGCTTTGTGCGCGGCAACTTCAAGGCCATCGGCGCCGATAGCCACAGCGAGCTCTGCGCTGCCTGGCTGGTCGTGCTGGCCCTGAAAGCGCTTGCCGATGAGAACAGCATCTCCGTGCAGAGCGTGGAGCAGGCGCTGCAGCGTTACAGCTTAGTTTGATGCGTCGCTACGTGCGCTGCGTGCGGCATCGGCGGCGCGCACCAGGGCGTCGTTGAAGCCCTGGCGTTCCTCGCTGCCGAACTGGGCCAGAAATAGATCGGCCACCGTGGCTTGATACACGGCCCACATCTTCTTGCGCAGGATCTTGCCTTCTTCCGTGATCGACACAAAAGCGGCACGGCCGTCTTCCATCGAACGCGTGCGCGTCACCAGCTTGTCGCTTTCCAGCTTGTCCACCAGGCGCGTCAGGTTGTAGCGTTCGATGGCCAGCGCGTCGGCCAGTTCGTGCATGCGCCGCGAACCGTCCGGGCCGCTTTCCAGCCCCCACAGCACGTCATACCACGCATACAAGGGAAGTTCGGCCGCAGCAAGGCGCCGCTCGATCTCGCGGATCATCAGCCGGTGCGTGCGCACGAACGAGAACCACAGGTCGGGTTCAGTTGCAGACATAGGGTATTCCTCCGAATTCAATAGCAGTTGCAAATGCAATTATAGCGCTATACAATTGCAAAATAACGATTGCAAATGCAACTATAGCAAATACAATGATTGCAGTAGCAATCGATCGTGTAGATGAAATTCCCACCTCCAGGAGACAGCCATGACCACATCCCTTGCTTTGCCCGATATTGATCCGCAGGAAACCCAAGAATGGCTGGAGGCGATGCAGGCGGTCGTCGCGGTGGAAGGGCGTCCGCGCGCCCATTACCTGATCGACCAGCTGGTCGATGGCGATGCCGCGCAATTCGGCGGCATGCACGGCCGCGTTACCACCGCCTACACCAACAGTATCGCTACTGAACGCCAGCCAGCCTACCCGGGCGACCTGGCCATCGAGCGCCGCCTGAATGCCTACATCCGCTGGAACGCCATGGTGATGGTCTTGCGCGCAGCCAAACATTCGAATGTGGGCGGCCACATTGCCACCTACCAGTCGGCAGCCGTGCTGTACGACGTGGGCTTCGACCATTTCTTCCGTGGCCGCACCGAGCAGTTCGCTGGCGACCTGGTCTATATCCAGGGCCATTCCGCACCCGGCATCTATGGCCGCGCTTACCTGGAAGGACGGATCACGGAAGCGCAGCTGGATAATTACCGCCGCGAAGCGGGCCGCGAGGGATTGTCTTCCTATCCTCACCCGCGCTTGATGCCGGATTTCTGGCAGTTTCCTACGGTCTCGATGGGCCTGGGACCGCTGACGGCCGCCTATCAGGCCCGCTTCATGCGCTACCTGGAATACCGTGGCTTGAAGGAACATCAGGGCCGCAAGGTGTGGGCTTTCCTCGGCGATGGCGAGATGGACCAGCCCGAATCGCTGGCTGCCATTTCGCTGGGCGGGCGCGAGCGCCTCGATAATCTGATCTTCGTGGTGAACTGCAACCTGCAGCGTCTCGATGGTCCCGTGCGCGGCAACAGCAAGGTGATCCAGGAGCTGGAAGGCACTTTCCGCGCGGCCGGCTGGAATGTCATCAAGGTTATCTGGGGTAGTGGCTGGGATGCTTTATTGCAGCGTGACAAGAGCGGCCTGTTGCGCCAGCGTATGATGGAATGCGTGGATGGCGATTATCAAACATTTAAATCGCAAAACGGCGCTTATGTACGCGAACATTTCTTTGGCAAATATCCGGAACTGCTGGCGCTGGTGGCGCATATGTCCGACGACGCCATCTGGAAGCTGACGCGTGGCGGGCACGACCCCGAGAAAGTCCACGCGGCCTATGCCGAAGCCATGCACACGCAGGGCCGCCCGACGGTGATCCTGGCGAAAACCGTCAAGGGTTTTGGCATGGGCGAGGCTGGTGAAGGGCAAAATATCAACCACCAGCTGAAAAAGATGAGCGCCGACGCCGTGCGCGCCTTCCGCGACCGCTTCGCCTTGCCAGTCAGCGATGAACAGCTCGATGACATGCCTTATCTGAAACCGCAGCCGGGCAGCGAAGAAGCGCGCTACTTTGCCGCGCGCCGCACGCAGCTGGGCGGCTATATTCCCGCCCGCATCAGCAAGGTTGATCCCTTGCCCGTGCCACCGCTGTCGGCATTTGCCACCCAGCTCAAGGATAGCGGCGAGCGGGGCATGTCGACCACCATGGCCTTCGTGCGCATCCTCGGCACCCTGCTGAAAGATCCGCAGCTGAGCAAGATCATCGTACCCATCGTGCCCGATGAGTCGCGCACCTTTGGCATGGAAGGCATGTTCCGCCAGATCGGCATCCATTCCTATCTGGGCCAGCTGTACACGCCGCAGGATGCGGGCCAGCTCAGCTATTACAAGGAAGCCAGGGATGGGCAGATCTTGCAAGAGGGCATCAACGAATCGGGCGCGATCTCGTCGTGGATTGCGGCTGGCACTTCATACAGCAACCACGGTCTGGCGACCATACCGTTCTACATCTTTTACTCGATGTTTGGCTTGCAGCGCGTGGGCGACCTGGCCTGGGCCGCAGCCGACGCCCGCACGCGTGGCTTCTTGCTGGGCGCGACTTCAGGGCGCACCACCTTGATGGGCGAAGGTTTGCAGCATGACGATGGCCACAGCCACGTGCTGTCATCGGTGATTCCCAACTGCATCTCTTACGATCCCACTTTTGCCTATGAGCTGGCGGTGATCATCCAGGATGGCATGCGCCGCATGTTTGCCGAACAGGAAGATATTTTTTACTACGTCACTTTGCTCAACGAAAACTATCCACACCCGGCCATGGTGGAAGGCAGCGAGGAGGGCATCCTCAAGGGGCTTTATCTCTTGCAGCAAGGACCGCAAGAAAAGGGATCGCGCGTGCAACTGATGGGCAGCGGTTCCATCTTGCGCGAGGTAATGGCGGCGGCCGACTTGCTACAGCAGGATTTCGGCGTGGCCAGCGACGTCTGGAGCGCCACCAGCCTGACTGAAGTGCGGCGCGAAGGCCTGGCTGCGGAGCGCTGGAATATGCTGCACCCGGACAGTGCGCCACGGGTGCCCTATATCCAGCAATGCCTGGCCGAGCGGCAAGGCCCGCTGGTGATCGCCACCGACTACATGAAGATCGTCGGCGATCAGGTGCGGCCTTTCGTGCATGGCCGGCGTTTTATCACCCTGGGCACCGATGGTTTCGGCCGCTCCGATACACGCGAGTCCCTGCGCACATTCTTTGAAGTGGACTGCCACTTCATCGTGCTGGCCGCCCTGACGGCGCTGGCTGACGAAGGGCAGTTGCCGCGCAGCACAGTGGGCGAGGCGATTGCCAAATATGGCATCGACGTGGAAAAAATCGATCCCGCATCCGTGTAAATTTGAGGAGAGCCGCATGAAGTTGTATTACGCAACGGGAACGTGTTCGCTGTCGCCGCACATCGTGGCCATCGAGGCGGGCATTGCGCTCGAACTGGAGCGCGTCGATATCAAAAATATTCCACGCATCACGGAAACGGGTGCCGATTACGCCCGCGTGAATCCCAATCTGTATGTGCCGGCGCTGGAGCTGGGCGATGGCACGGTGCTGCTGGAGGGTACAGCCATTCTCCAGTATCTGGCCGACTTGCGACCGCAAAGCGGCCTGGCGCCGCCAGCCGGAAGCCTGGCGCGGGTGCAGCTGCAGTCATGGCTGGGTTTTATCGCCACCGAACTGCACAAGGTTTTCAGCCCCTAGCTGTTTCACCCGGAATACGGCGCGCAGGCGCAGGACGTGGCCCGCCTGCGCATCGCCGCCCGCCTCGATTACGTGGAGCGGCACTTGGCCAGCGGCGGGCCGTATCTGCTGGGCGACACGTTGACGGTGGCCGATGCCTACCTGTACACCATCCTCAGCTGGTCCGATTTCGCCAAGGTGGATCTGGCGGCGTTTCCGCTCGTGAGGGCGCTGATTGCGCGCATCGGCGCAAGGCCAGCCGTGCGCGAGGCAATTCAAAGGGAGGCGGCGCGGCAGCTGACCTGAGATATTGATAGATCGTATTTCTATCATCACAACATAGAATTAGATTTATATGCTGCAACGCGGCATCATTCATTTGTCTCCTCTACTTCCTCACAGGAAATAGATTCAGCCCGCTCCTGTAGCGGGCTTTTTTTTGCCTTTTTTCTGTCTGCATGGATGCGCACGTTTGCTTGCGAAGTTGGCATCTTGTTGCTCTAGCGCATGCTAAACTGGTATCTCTCCCTACTTGAAGACTTTGCGATGATAGAGCTGCTGCGCCATACGCTGGAATCGACTCCGATCCTGGCTTTATTCCTTGTTATCGGCGCCGGGTATGCGCTGGGAAGAGTCAGCGTGTTCGGTTTTTCGCTGGGTGTGGGCGGCGTGCTGTTCGCCGGGCTGGCGCTGGGCGCGTTCGCCCCCGGTTCCGTGCCGCCGTCGCTGGTCGGCTCGATCGGCTTGCTGCTGTTTCTGTATGGCATAGGCGTGCAGTACGGTACGCAATTTTTTGCAGGTTTACGCGGGGCAGGGCAGAAACATAATCTGATCGCGTTTATTGCCGTGATGGGCGGCCTGGCCGTTTCCATCTGGGGCGGGCAGTGGATCGATATCTCGCTGCGCATGGCCAGCGGCGTGTTTGCCGGCGCCATGACCAGCACGGCGGCTTTGCAGGCAGCGCTGGAAGCATCGCACGGCAATGGCGACGCGGCCGTCGGTTATGCGGTGGCCTATCCGTTTGGCGTAGTCGGCCCGATGCTGGGCCTGTACCTGGCAGGGCGTATATTAAAACCTGTGCTCACGCCGCCACCGGCGCCGATCATCGTCTCGGAAATCACCATCGATACGGCCGCGCTGGCCGGCGCTGATTTATCCGCCCTGGCCGAAGGCCCGCTGGCGGGTGTGCAAGTCATTGCCGTGCGCCAGGGACACCAAAACCGCTTGCCGGCGCCCGGCGTGGTACTGGCGCTGGGCGACGCGCTGATGGTCACCGGCACGGTAGCGGCCGTGGAAGCGGCCAGGACGGCGCTGGGCCATTCGGACCCAGGCCGCCTGATGAAAGACCGCAGCGATTTCGATGGCATGGAAGTGTTTGTATCCGATGCGGAAATCGTCGGCGTGCCGCTGGGCGAGCTGAACCTGGCTAAAGATTTCCCGCTGCAAATCGCCTTCATCCGCCGCGGCGACGCAATGATCTTGCCGCAGCCCTACCTGACCCTGGAATTTGGCGACCGGGTGATGGTCATTGCACCATCGCAGCACGCTGCCGACGTGCGCAAGCTGTTCGGCAACTCGATCACCGCCACGGCCGAGTTCAGCTACGTCTCCCTGGGCATGGGCATGGTGCTGGGCGTCTTGCTGGGCTTGATTCCGATTCCCTTGCCATGGATAGGCTCGTTCAGCCTGGGCCTGGCCGGCGGACCTCTGGTCATGGCGCTGATCCTCGGCCGTTTGGGCCGTATCGGTAAAGTCAGCTGGCGTTTGCCGCTGTCGGCGAATCTTGTCATGCGCAACTATGGCTTGACGATCTTCCTGGCCTCCGTCGGTATGGCTTCCGGTTTGCCGTTCGTGCGGCAAGTCGGCGCCGACGGCTTGCCCATGCTGGTACTGGGAGCAGTCACGGTACTGGTGGTGGTCGCCCTGGTGGTGCTGCTAGGCAGAATCTTCCTGCGCCTGCCATTCCCTGAACTGCTGGGCATCGCCGCCGGCGCCACCGGCAACCCCGCCGTGCTGGTCTTCGCCAACCGCCTGGCCAAGTCCGACCGGCCCAATTTGGGTTACGCCATGATTTTCCCCAGCATGACTATCGTCAAGATTATTGCGGTGCAGGTGTTGCTGCATTTGTATGGGTAAAAACTTCACCTTCGTGTGCCAGCGATGGCAGTCATCGGGGACTGTCTTGCTCAGTACTCGATTTGTATTTCTATATTCAGCTGTTCGTATTCAAAACCGATCGTTAGCGCGGATAAACAATGAACTGATCTAGCTTGCCATCGGGCGTGAAGTAGGTCGGCACTCGCACGGTTCCACCAGCGGTATTGATACGAAAGAAACGATAGACAAGCCCGCCTCGACGGTCGGAACGCGATTCAACGATACTTTGCACCTCTCCTAGCGGTTTGAGCGAAGCGGTGAAATCGGCGACGACCTGTTCGCTGAAATGCGCGTTCAAGCCATCGCTCAGGATGCTGCGGTCAGGATGACCGGCCTGTAACTGCACGAACAGCGCACGAATCTTGTGCAGGGCAAGGGCGGCAGCGGAGTTGTCAACTGAGTCGGCAGCGGGAGCGAACAGTAGCGCTTCGATCTCGCCTGTCACTTTGTCACTGGTATTGCCGCCGCCATTGGTAAGCACGACGATGGCCGCGTCATCATTCGGAAAGATCGTGTTTTGCGAGCGAAAGCCAGCTACCTCCCCACCGTGGTCCCACCGCAGGCGTCCTTCGGGCGTCATGCGTACAAACAGGCCAAGGCCATAATTTGTACCAGTGCCACCGGTCAGCAAATTTTCCGTCGCCATCACTTTGCGTGATGTACTGCTCAGTATAGTGTCATGCATTAGTGCGATATCCCAGCGCGCCAGATCGCTTGCCGTCATCGCCAGGTTGCCGGCTGCCCATAACCAATAAGCTCCTTCCGGCCGCGCCGGACGAGGTGGACCGAATGCCGCAACTTCATAGCCTTGTGGTTCGCTGTCGCTCCAGTGGGTCGCACTGGTATCGACTACTGAGCGCATACCCAGTTTGTCCGTGATGCGGCTGCGGATGAAATTATCGAGCGACATTCCACTCGCCATTTCGATAATGCGGCCGGCAACCGCATAACCGGTGTTGCTGTATTCCCATCTTGAACCTGGCTCAAAGCCGAGCGGTCTTTTGCCCCAGTCGGCAAGGATTGCGTCCACGGTTGTCGCCTTTTCCATGAATGGCGCCACATAATCGAGCGGATAGTAGTCCATATAGCCGGCTGTATGCGCCAGCAATTGCCGCACGGTGATCGTATTTGCCCTGGTTAGATCAGGCAAGAAGCGTGCGATATGGTCATCGAGCGACAGCTTGCCGTCTTCCACCAGCAACAGCATCGCCGCCGCCACGAATTGCTTGGTATTCGAGCCGATCTTGTAGCGCATCTGCGGCGTCGCCTTGAGAGCCCGATCTATGCGTGCCATCCCGTACGCTTGCGCATAGACCAATTTGCCGCCTTTGACGATGGCAATGGATGCACTCGGGACCGATTTGTCTTCCAGGGCCTTCACGACGATCGCATCAATCGCGCGGGTGGTATCCGGTGCAAGCTGGGCACAGGCGCCCAAGGGCAGCGCGGCGGCAAGTGCAACAACGCAACCGATGATGGTATTGCTTTTATTTATGCGCGTTGTCCTGATCTGCAAAAGAGCGGCGGATTCGCCGATGGCGCTTGTGTTCTTTTTCATTGGAAGATGAGTGGCTGGGAGTAGAAAGTTCAGACAGTGTAATTATCCGAACTGCTGGAATCGAAACAAAGCGACGAGTTGCAGGATTCGCATGATGGAACGCGAGCCACGTCGGTTCTTCGACCGTGCGCTTGTGGCCGGTTTCCGCCAATACTCCATTATCCGAAGCGCTGATGGCCGCAGGCTCCGGCCAGCTTAGCGCCAGAGTAAAATCGGCCTTCCAAACATCGACTTCGCAATCTTAACTACATTGTATTGCAGAAATCTTATCGTTGGCCCCATCATTGAACGGCTGCTCTTCGCCGCTAGCGGCCCGTGAGCATAAGGAATTACACAGCGAGGAAAGTCACACATTGTCACGCCAACGCGAATGCCTGGTTTCGGCCGAAATCGTTCTTGTAGTGAGAAGGGCATTTTTCGAGCAATGTACAGTACAGTTCCATTTGATCATAAATGCGTTCTGTAACTTACTTTAGCTTCTTTTACTGGGATTCTATGACCGCCGGGTAATAGCTTTGCAGTTGATGTTGTGGCGGTAATGATATCGTCTCGGGCCAACTGATTTATCGGCGCCGCAAGTGTCTTAAAGCGCTGGTGCCCCGATATTCTGTTGTACAATCCTCGAGAACGATCGTGCTTTTTTGTGCGCTGCTTCTACCTGCGCATACTGTAGGCAACGACGCATAAAAACAAGGAGACGAAGATGGATCTACACTTCACGGCCGAAGAGAATGCGTTTCGCGATACGGCGCGGACCTTCCTGGACACGCATTTGCCGCCTGAGCTGCAGCGCAAGGTGCGCCAGCATTTGCGGCTGGCCAAGGATGATTATGTGCGCTGGCACAAGATCGTCGCCAAACAGGGCTGGGCCGCGCCTGCCTGGCCGGTTGAATACGGCGGCACGGGCTGGACGTCTGTGCAGCGCCATATATGGGAAGACGAGTGCGCGCGTGCCGGGGCGCCGCCCATCCTGCCGTTCGGCGTCAATATGGTGGCGCCCGTCATCATGGCGTTTGCCAATGCCGAACAGAAAGCCTGGTATCTGCCGCGCATCTTGAACTGCGACGACTGGTGGTGCCAGGGCTATTCGGAACCGGGCGCCGGCTCCGACCTGGCGTCATTGAAAACCACGGCCGAGCGCGATGGCGACGATTACATCGTGAATGGCCAGAAAACCTGGACTACCCTGGGCCAGCATGCCGACATGATCTTTTGCCTGGTGCGCACCGATAGCACGGTGCGCAAGCAGGAAGGCATCAGCTTCTTGCTGATCGACATGAAAACGCCAGGCATTACCGTGCGTCCCATCATCATGCTTGATGAAGAACATGAAGTAAATGAAGTGTTCTTTGACAATGTGCGCGTGCCGGTAAGCAACTTGGTGGGCCAGGAAAACAAGGGCTGGACTTACGCCAAGTATCTGTTGGGCCACGAGCGCACGGGCATTGCCGCCGTGGGCCGCTCCAAGCGCGAATTGACGTTCCTCAAGCAACTGGCCATGCAGCAAGTCAAGCGGGGCCAGCCGCTGCTGCGCGATCCCGCATTCACGGCGAAAGTGGCACAGCTGGAAATTGAATTGATGGCGCTGGAAATGACGGTCTTGCGCGTGATCAGCGAAGAAGGCAAGGGGCCGGGGCCGCAGGCGTCGATGTTGAAAGTGCGCGGTTCGGAAATCCAGCAGCAATTGACGGAATTGATGGTGGAAGCATTGGGACCGCAAGCCTTGCCGTTCGATACGGCTTTCCTCGATGGCGCCACGGAGCACAGCAGTTTTGGCGATGACCTGGCCGCGCCGCTGGCCGCCTACTACTTCAATTACCGCAAGACATCGATCTATGGCGGTTCCAACGAAATTCAAAAAAATATCATCACGCAGATGATCCTGGGCCTGTGAGGCGATAGGGAGACGTTATGGACTTCAATGTTAATCAGGAACAGCAGCAGTTCGCCGATGCGCTGCGGCGCTGGGTCGACAAGGATTATGCGTTTGAAAAGCGCCGCAGCATCATCCATTCCGAGGCCGGCGTATCGGATGCGGCCTGGGCCGGCTTGGCCGAGCTGGGCATGACAGCCTTGCCGTTGCCGTCCAGCGCCGGTGGTTTCGATGGCACGGCCGTGGACATGCTGCTGGTGATGCAGGAACTGGGGCGCGGCCTGGTGGTCGAGCCCTATTTTGCCACCGTTTTCGGTGCAAAATTCCTCACGCTGGCGGGTGGCCATGAAGCTGTGCTGGAACAGGTGGCGGCCGGTAGCTTGAAGCTGGCGTGTGCGCTCGGCGAGCACCAGGCGCGCCACGACTTGTTCGATATCGCCACTACAGCTACCGGCAGTGGCAACGGTTTTGTACTCGATGGCACGAAAACCGTGGTGATGCACGGCGCGCAGGCAGGCTCGCTGATTGTTTCGGCCCGCAGCAGTGGTGAGCAGCGTAGCACGGATGGCATTTCGCTATTCCTGGTGCCGGTCGATGCGCCGGGCGTCAGCATCCAGGATAACCGCACCATCGATGGCCAGCGCGCCGCCACCGTCACCCTGGTGCAAGTGGTGCTGGGCGCGGAAGCCTTGATCGGCCAGGCGGGGCAGGGCTGGGAGATACTCGACGCCGCGCTCGATTATGGCGCCACCCTGCTATGCGCGGAAGCCGTGGGCGCCATGGATGCGATTTTCGCTGCCACCCTGGAATACCTGAAGACGCGCCAGCAATTTGGCGCACCGATCGGCAAGTTCCAGGCCTTGCAGCACCGCATGGCCGATATGTTTATTCACCTGGAGCAGGCGCGCTCGATGGCCATGCTGGCCGCTGCCAAGGTCGATAGCGATGATGTGGCTGAACGCCGCCGCATCGTGTCCGCCGCCAAGGCCCGCGTGAACCAGGCTGCGACGTTTGTCGGCCAGCAAGCCGTGCAATTGCATGGCGGCATGGGCGTGACGGACGAATTGCCTGCCGCTCACCATTTCAAGCGTTTGACCATGATCGCATTAAGCCTGGGCGATATTGATCATCATATCGAACGTTTTATCGCCCAGCCGGGCTTTTTGCCTTTGGAGACTGTATGACCGCATTGACTCAGACGACGCCCAAATACTGGTATTTCGAAGACTTTGCGCAAGGCATGGAAATCAACCTTGGCCAGCGCCATGTGACGGAAGCGGAAATCATTGCCTTTGCCACTGATTTCGATCCGCAACCATTTCACGTCGACCATGCGGCGGCGGAAAAAACCATCTTCAAAGGCGTGATCGCCAGCGGCTGGCATACCTGCAGCATGATGATGCGGCTGGTGGTGGATAATCTGCTCAAACATTCATCGAGCATGGGTTCGCCAGGCCTGGACAGCATACGCTGGCTGTTGCCGGTGCGCGCTGGCGATACGCTTAGCCTTACCTATTTTGTCAAGGAAGTACGGCCATCGACCTCCAAACCAGACCGGGGGATTGTCGTTTCCGTCTGGCAGGTGAGTAACCAGCACGGTCAACTGGTCACCACGGTGGAAGGCATGGGCATGTTTGGCCGCAGGCCAGGCGCGGAGGCAGTCCATGCGTGATGCGGTCAATATCGAGGGGATTAGCGGCTTCCAGCAACTGGCCGGCCAGCATGTGGCCGTTTCCGACTGGCTGACGATTACCCAGCAGCGCATCGATACCTTTGCCGACGCCACCGACGACCATCAATGGATACATGTGGACGCCGAACGCTGCGCGCGCGAATCGCCGTATGGCGCTACGGTCGCGCACGGCTTTTTGACCTTGTCCTTGCTGCCGGCCATGTTGCAAAGCGCGCTGGCCATGTCGGGCATCCGCATGGCGATCAACTATGGCTTGAACAAGGTGCGCTTCCCGGCGCCCGTGCCCGTCAACAGCCGCTTGCGCGTGCGCCTCGATATCCTGTCGGTAGACGACTTGCCCGAAGGCGCGCAAGTGAACTGGGCTGTGGCCATGGAGCGCGAAGGCGACAGCAAACCGGTGTGCGTGGCGGAGTTTTTGATGCGCTGTTATCCCTGAATCAGATGCTGCTTTCTTAACGCCTCAATCAGCGCCCGCAGCTTGGCTTGCCCTTGCGTGCGGGCCGGGAAGTACAGATGCAGGCCGTCGCTGGGCGTCACATAGGCTGGTAAAACCTGTTCCAGCCGGCCGGCCTGCAAATCCTCTTGCGCCTCGAAAACGCCAACATAAGCCAGTCCCAGTCCCATGCGGGCGAAGTCGAGCAGCTTGGAGCGGTCGTTGACGATCAATTGTGTCGGCAGATCGACGGTGAAATTGCGCCCGTCTTCGGCAAATTCCCAATGATGCAGCATGCCGGAACGCACGAAACGGTAGGTGATGGCGGTATGCATCATCAGTTCGCGCGGGGTGGCGGGCCGGCCCATGCGCTGCAAGTAGGTGGGGCTGGCAACCAGGGTCCAGTCCAGCGGCGGTGTCAGCCGTATGGCCACCATGTCTTGCGCCAGCGCTTCGCCGAGGCGTATGCCGGCGTCGTAGCGGCCGGCGATCAAGTCCACCGTGCCTTCATCGAAGGTAATGTCGAGCTGCAATTGCGGATGGTCGCGGCAGAATTGCATCAGCATCGGTTCGATCAGCAGCCGGCAGGCCGAGCGCGTCATGCTCAGGCGCAAAGTGCCCGAAGCCGTATTGCGAAAACCATTCAATTCCTCGAACGCCAGGTCGATATCGCCCACGGCCGGCGCCAGCCGGGCAAACAGGGTTGCCCCGGCTTCTGTCAGGGCCACCTTGCGCGTGCTGCGGCGAAACAGGGGCACGCCATGGCGCTGCTCCAGCACGCGGATGGCCTTGCTGACGGCGCTGGCGGAAATATCCAGCCGCGCGCCGGCGGCCGTGAAGCTGGCCAGTTCCGCCACGGCCAGGAAGACGGCGACGCCGTCGAGCTTGTCTTTATCCACGATACTCCTTTATGAACTGCTGGTTCATACCGAATATACCGTATCCACATTTTTCTTTGGTAATCGGGCGCGTATCGTGGATTCTGGTTGCAGGCCGTATCACGGCCTGGCCAGACTGGAGAACAAGATGCAGGCACAGGACAAGGGTAGTGACAGCAAGGTATGGATGGTGACGGGCGCTTCGCGTGGCCTGGGCGCCGAAATCGTGGCGGCAGCACTGGCAGCGGGCGATCGGGTAGTGGCGACGGCGCGCCTGGCGGCCGATGTGACACAGCGCTTCGGTCAGCAGCCCGGTTTGCTGGCGCTGGCGCTGGACGTCACCGATGAAGCGGCGGCGCATGTGGCGGCAGCGCAGGCGGTGGCTCAGTTCGGGCGCATCGATGTGCTGGTCAATAATGCTGGCTATGGCATTGCGGGCGCGGTCGAGGAAGTGAGCGGCACCGAGGCGCGGGCCGTGTTCAACACCAACGTGCTTGGGCTGCTCAATGTGAGCCGTGCCGTGCTGCCGCAGTTGCGCCGCCAGCGCAGCGGCCATGTGATCAATGTATCGTCGCTGGGTGGCTATTCCGCAGGCATGGGCTTTGGCGTGTATGGCGCCACCAAGTTCGCCGTCGAAGGCTTGAGCGAGTCGCTGCACGCGGAACTGGCGCCGTTGGGCATCAAGGTGACGGTGATCGAGCCTGGCTACTTCCGCACCACGTTTGGCGCTTCGCTGCAGCAGGCGGCCAGCAAACTGGCCGATTATGCAGGCACTGCCGGTGTGGTGCGCGAAGTGGTGAGGGCGGCTGTGCGCGCGCCGTCGCAGCCGGGTGATCCGCGCAAGCTGGCCGACGCCGTGCTGCAACTGGTGAATCTGCCGCAGCCGCCATTGCGATTGCAACTGGGCAGCGACGCCCTGCAGCGCGTGCGGGCCAAGCATGCGTTCGTGGAAGAGGAAATGGCGCGCTGGGAAGCGCTGTCGCGCTCGACGGATTTCTAATCGACTTCCGAGGCGCAGTAGCGGTCGCGTCCCGAGTGCTTGGCGCGGTACAGCAGGGCGTCGGCGGCGCGTATCAGCAGGCTGGCGTCCATGCCTTCGGCCGGCAGGATGCTGGCCATGCCCAGGCTGACAGTGACGTGCGGGCCCACGCTGGACCGGGCGTGCGGAATATGCAGGGCGCGCACTTCTTCCAGGATGCGCTGGGCCACCACTTCGGCGCCCTCACGCGTTTCCTGCGGCAGCAGCACGATGAATTCTTCGCCGCCGTAGCGTGCCAGCAGGTCTGGCGGGCGGGTCGCGCAGCGGCGCATGGCGGCGCTGACCTGCTGAAGGCAAAGGTCACCGGCCTGGTGGCCATAGGTATCGTTGAAATCCTTGAAATGGTCGATGTCGGCCATGATGATGGCCATCGCCACGCCGTCGCGGGCGCAGCGGCGCCATTCGCTTTCCATGGTGTCGTTGAAGCTGCGCCGGTTGGCCACGCCTGTCAGTGTATCCGTCAGCGACAGCTCGCGCATGGCGTCGGCCTGGCGCTTGATGGTCAGCTGGGTACGCACGCGTGCCCGCACCACGGCCGCGTTGAAGGGTTTGGTGATGAAGTCGACGGCGCCCGCTTCGAGTGCCCGCGTTTCATCTTCGGGCTGGTTCAGGGCCGTCACAAAGATGATGGGGATGGCTTGCAGTGCCTCCGATTCGCGCAAGGCCTTGCAGACGGCGTAGCCATCCATGCCGGGCATGACGGCGTCCAGCAGGATCAGGTCCGGCAGCTGTTTGCCAGCGATTTCCAGCGCTTTTTCACCACTCAGTGCGAACAGCACTTCATGCTCTTCGCGCAGCAACTGGTGCAGGACCTGGATGTTTTCCATGGCGTCATCGACGATCAGAATGCGCCCGTTCATGGCAAGATTGGTCCAGCTCACGTGTTTTCCTCTCGTTTCATCTGTTCGCGCACGAGTTTTTCTGCGTCCGAAAAATGTAATGTGCCGATCGCATAATCCAATGCCAGCGCCGTTTCCCGGTCCGATTGCTCCAGGGCTGGACGCAGCCGGTGAAATTGCGCCAGCGCTTTCAAGTTGTTGTTCAAGATCAGGTCCAGCAGTTCGGCCAATCCTGCCTGCAGGTCGATCTGGCTGGCGCCGGGTGCTGCATGGCTGAGCGGCAGTGGCAGCGTGCGCGCGCCTTCGATCACCACGCCCATGGCGTGCTCCAGCTGCTCCAGCAGCGTGCTACCCGCTTGCCGCTGGCCCGCCTTGATGGCTTTGCCGGCCCTGGCGCTCAAGCCCGCCACGGCGCTGGCGCCGAGGTTGGCCGCCACGCCGCACAGGCGGTGCAGCAATTGCTGCGCCTGTTCCATCTCGCCTTGGGCCAGTAACTGGCGCGTCTCGGCGACGGCGTCGCCCTGGGAATTTTCAAAGCGCTTGAGCAGCGCCAGGAAAGCGCCGTAATCGCCGCCGAAGCGGTGCAGCGCCGCAGTCAGGTCGATGCCGGGTACGCTGGCGGATATGGCCACGGCAGCGTGATGCTCACTGGAGGCCTGGGACTGGGTATCGCTTGCCTGCAAGCCTGGCACCAGCCGCGTCAAGGTCTGGATCAGCTCATCGACATCGATCGGCTTGGCCACATGGGCATTCATGCCGCTGGAGATGGCGCGCAAGCGGTCTTCATCCATGGCGTTGGCCGTCATGGCAACGATGGGCAAACCGGTCAAGCCGAGCGCGCGGATGGCTTGCGTGGCTTCATAGCCGTTCAGTACCGGCATCTGCAAGTCCATCAGCACCACGTCGAAATCGCGCGGAGAGCGTGCCAGCAGGTCGACGGCCAGCTGGCCATTGGCGGCAACGGCGACCCTTGCACCGGAATGCAGCAGGATGTATTGCGCCACTTCCTGGTTGATTTCATTGTCTTCCACCAGCAGCACGCGCATGCCCGCCAGCAGGCCTGACAAAGGCGTGGAAATGGGCAGGCTGGCCGGCGCGCTGCGGCCCTGGCGCACCGCTTCGATGGCGGCCAACAGGCGCGCCGGGGTGGCCGGCTTGGATACGATGCCCGCCAGCGCCAGGCTGTCAGCGATGCGTTCCAGGTTTTCGCTGGCCTGGTCGGCCACCAGCATGATCACGGGTGGCACCTTGAGTGCCGGATCGGCACGCACTTCGGTCAGCATGGAAATGCCATCGATGTCCGGCATGGCCGCGTCGAGCAGCACCAGGTCGGCCGGCGGCTTGCCATCGTCACACCTAGCGTGGCTGCGCAGCAGCGCCATGCCGGCCATGCCCCCATCGGCGCTGCGGCTGTGCCAGCCCTGCGCCGCACACAGTGCTTCGAGCATGCTGCGCACGCTCGCGTTATCGTCGATGATCAGGACCGATAGCGGCGCTGCGGGGCTGCGCACGGGCACAGGTCCGGCCCGGCCGAAGCGGCAGACGAAGCGGAAGTCGGAGCCCTGGCCCAGGGTGCTCTTGACGCTGAGACTGCCACCCATCAGCTCCACCATCCGCCGGCAGATGGCCAGTCCCAGCCCCGTGCCGCCATATTTGCGGCTGGTGCTGCCATCGCCCTGTGAAAAAGCGTCAAAGATATGTTCCTGTTCGGCCGCCGCGATGCCGATGCCTGTGTCGCGTACGGAAAACTCCAGTGTGACGGTATCGGCGTCCTCGAACAGCAGGTCGATACCCAGCACCACGTCACCGTCGCTGGTGAACTTCACGGCATTGCCGACCAGGTTGATGAGGATCTGTTCCACGCGCAGCGCATCGCCTATCAGTTCGGCAGGCACGCGCGGGTCCAGTACGAAGACGGGTTCCACGCCACGCGCCCAGGCGCCGCTGGCCAGCAGCACGCCGATACTGGCCAGCATGCGTTCAAGCTGGAAGCGGCGCTGTTCCAGCACCAGCTGGCCCGCCTCGATCTTCGAGAAGTCGAGCACGTCGTTGACGATGCCCAGCAGCGACTGCGTGGCCATCTGGATCTTGCTGACATAGCTGCGCTCGCGCCGTTCCAGCGGCGACTCTTCCAGCAGGCGCGCCAGGCCGATGATGGCGTTCATCGGCGTGCGGATTTCATGGCTCATATTGGCCACGAAGTTGCTTTTGGCGATGCTGGCCGCCTCCGCCTTGTCGCGTGCGCGCACCATCTGCTCGTTCAGTTCCTGCAGGCGCAATTCCGTGCGCTTGAGTTCAGAGACATCCGAGCCGAGCACGAAGAAGCCACGCACGCCGCCCTCGTCGTCGAAGTCGGGAATGTAATTTGTCCAGGTATGCAGTACTTCGCCTTGCGGGGCGGGCAGGTCACGCTCGAAACTTTGCGGGCGGCCGGCCAGCACCCCTTCCACATGGGGCATGTAGACCTTGAACAGTTCCTCTCCCAGTAGGTCGCTCATATGGATGCCATCGAGTTCGGCACTGCTGCGGCCGAAGCACTCGGTATAAAACTGGTTGGCGAAACGGCAGCGCAAGTCGCGGCCCCAGTACGACACCATGCCCGGCAGATTGTCGGTGACGGTGCGGATGAAACGTTCGCTTTGCTCCAGGCGTAAGGTGGTGGCGTGCAGCACTTCCGTGGCCCGCTTGCGTTCGCTGATATCGATGGACACGCCCAGCACATGGCTGGCGCGGCCGGCGTCGTCGCGCAAGACCACCTTGCGCGTAGTGAAATAACGTGTCGTGCCATCGGCCGTATTGATCGCTTCCTGTTCGATTTCCACCATTTGTCCCGTGGCCAGCAGCTTGCGGTCGGCGTTGATGAAGGCGGCGGCCTGCTGTGGCGGAAAGAAGTCATGGTCGGTCTTGCCCAGCAATTGCTCGCGCGAACGGCCCAAAGTCAGTTCGGCATGGCGGTTGACCATCTCAAAGCTCAGCCTGTCGGCGCGCTTGACGAAAACCATTGCTGGAATATTTTCTATGATAGTGCCGAACAGATGCCGCGAGTGGCGAAATTCCGCTTCAGTGCGGCGGCGCTCCGTAATGTCGAGCAACAGGCCAGAGACCCCCAATAACTGCTGTTCCGGCCCGAAAATCGGGTGGTAAGACACGATCCAATCGCTGGGTTCGTCGTGATTCTCGCCGTTATAGCCTTTCATTTCGATATTGACGATGGCTTTTCCGGTCTGTAAAACCTGCCGCAAGCCCCGTTCCACTTCCGTTCGCACGCCATCGTTGAAGATCATTTCCGACAGGGGACGGCCGATATGGCTGGCCGCTGGCGTGGCATTGAGGGCGGCCAGGTAGTCGTTGATCATCACGATGCGCAGGTCGTGATCGACGAAAATGAGGCCGATGGGGGCCGTCGCATACACGGTGGCCAGCAGGCGCGTGGATTGCTCCAGCGCCAGCGTGCGTTCCGCCACCAGGCTTTCGAGCTGCGTGCGGTGACGCTGCAGATCGCTTTCCAGGGTGGCCAGTGCCTGCGCCATATTGGCCGATTCGCGTGTCGTATGGCGGCCGGGCGCCAGCCGCTGGCCTTGCGCCAGCGCCTGTATCTGCGCCGTCAGGGTCTGCAGCGTGTAGGCCAGGCGGCCGCCCATTTTCCAGGCCAGCGCAAAGGCCGCGCCCAGCAGCAGGGCCAGGATCGCCGAACCTGTCAGCACTGACCGCAGCAGGGCTTCACTGACGGTGGCCGTGCGCATGGTGACGGCCGCCGTCCAGGCGTCATCGCGGGCGCGGTGAAAGCCCGTGTAGACGTCCAGCCCTTCCATCGATTCATGGCGCACCATGCCGTCGCGCGTCTGCAGCAGCTGTTCCAGCAGTTGCGGCATGCTGCGCTGCCCCACATAGCGTTGCGGATCGCGCGTGCGCGCCACGTTGATGCCGTCGGCATTGATGATGGCGGCGCTCAGATAGGACGGCATGCCCAGTTCGCGCATCACGCCCGGCAGATAGTTGGCGGGATACAGCGCCGTGAGGATCAACGGCGCTCCATTGCCCTTAGCCAGCGGCGTGCTCCAGGCCATTTGCGGCATTTCCGGCGCCCCTGAAGGCAGGCTGGTCAAGCGGGGCTGCCCGCGATCGACCGTGCGCTGCATGCTGGCGGCGGCCTTGGGCGTGAGGTCGGGCGGCGTGGCCTGCAGGGGCAGGGCGGTGTCGAATAACTGATGGCCCGCCGTGTCGGACAAAACAAAGGCGCTGACGGCAAAGCCGGGACGCAGCAGGCTGGCCGCCTGGGCCCGCAGGGCGGCGATATCGTTATTGCGCAGGGCGGGCGAGTTGCCCAGCACATAGGCCGCCATGCGGGCGCCGTCGATATCGCGTTCGACGGTGGCGCTGAGCGCGCGCGCCGCCTGCGCCGTTTCGCTGACAACGTGATCGCGCTCGCGCCGGTAGCTTTGC
This sequence comes from Janthinobacterium silvisoli, assembly GCF_014200725.1. Classification (GTDB taxonomy): domain Bacteria; phylum Pseudomonadota; class Gammaproteobacteria; order Burkholderiales; family Burkholderiaceae_D; genus Janthinobacterium. Next base: position 481,617 of record NZ_JACHCL010000002.1, on the reverse strand, counting down.
GTGGCCAGCAGCGCGAAGACGATCGCTGTCGGCACGGCCCAGGCCAGCACGAGCCGCGAGATTCTTGCGCGTATCGAAGGCAAATCGTGCAAGCGGCGAACTCCCAGAAAGATGCGAGGAATGAAACGATGCTAGTTGAAATGCATGCTGATGACAAGCTTACCGGTAAAGACCGAGGTATGCCACCGCGCTTCTTGCATTGCAATATATTGAATTTAGTTTAGCAGGAAAGAACAGACATCCTGATGCAAATAAATGTGAAGTAAATATTATTTGAAATTAACAATCATGGCTTTCAAAGGCGAGATAATTTTTTACATGAAATCATGAAAGACGTTGACAGGAATTTCATTTTTAATAGATACTTAATTGCCAATATTTTTTTTGGCATTCTTATTATCATTGATTCGCATTGCTTTCTTTTTCAAAGAAATGCTGTGCTTTTATTTTATTAAAGGAACGGTAATGGCAAATAGTGTCAAGGCAGTAGACCAGGCTAAAAACAAGATGAAAGTGCTGGATTTGCAGGAACTTGCCGAAGTGAGCGGTGGTAAAACAGTGGAGGTCGATTCCTGGAGCACTGCCAGCAATCGTTGCCAAACCGTCCAGGCTGATGAGTGGAGCACTGCCAGCAACGATTGCCGTTAATCGTCGATAGAAAATATGACGTGAAGGTTGAGCGCTCGGCCTTTGCGTCATCATCAACGTATTGAAAAAGGAAGAAAATTGCACGCGCCCTTGAAATTGTTGAAACCTGATCCGCATATTTTTCTTCCGCAATCGTCCTACCAGCCTTCACACCAATACCATGACCAAGTGTCGGCACTATTGCCGAAAATCTGGCGTTTGAAGCAGGAAAGTTTCTGGACCCACGCCATGTCACCCTCGGTGATCAATGTCGCCCAAGGCTGGAAGATACATGTTTCAGCTATTCATGCATCTGCGGCGGATATACTGTCCAAGGTTGTGCCGATTTGCGTGGAATTCGGGGTTGATTTCAAGTTTGCCAGCGATCCGAAAATCCTGACGCGGCTGCTGTCGAAAAATTGTGCGCGTGGTTCAGGCGGCAAATTCATCACCATCTATCCTCCCAGCCTCGCGGTGTTCAAGGCCATGCTCGCTGCGCTGTATGGGCCGTTGCAGGGGGAGCAGGGGCCACATATATTATCTGATATGCAATATCAGGATTCTCGCGTACTGCATTACCGCTATGGTGGCTTCCACCGGTTTCCCGAGATCGATGTCGATGGCGGTAACAGGCTATGCATCCTGAATGATCAATTCGAATTCTTTGAAGATGCACGTACGCCCCGCTTTTCATTGCCCGACTTTGTATCCGATCCATTCGAACAGACAGTTGTCGAGCCGGAAGAGGTTGAAGACGAAGATGCAGTTCGCTCCGGGGAGAAGCCTTTATTCGGTGAGAAGTACGAAATATTGCACGTTATTAAGTTTTCCAATGCCGGTGGTGTCTACTATGGCCGCAACGTGGAAAACCAGGAAGCGAGCATTGTCAAGGAAGCGCGGCCTTTTGTGGGCGCCGATGCCAGGGGCAACGATGCCATCGTCCGCCTGCAAAAAGAATTCCGGATATTGGGAAAAATATCCGATCTGAACATTTGCCCCAGGCCTTTTGACTTCTTCAAGGAGTGGGACCATTGTTTCCTGGCGACCGAATTTATCGAGGGTATTACGTTACGGCAGTATGTCGTGAAAACCAACCGCCTGATTCATGGGGAAACTTCGGGCGATGCCTTAAAGATTTGGCTGGATAATGCGATGAAGATCGCCGTCGATCTGCTCGATATCTTTGTCAAGCTGCATGGTCGTAATATTATTTTCGGTGATCTGTCACTGAACAATGTGATGATCAATCCAGAAACACTGGCCTTGAAGCTGATTGATTTCGAATGTGCGCTGGAGCCGGGAATTGATGCTTCCATTAATATGTTTACGCCTGGTTATGGAACGGAAGAGCGGCTTGATCGTGTCAGCATCGAATTTTCAGACGATTATTATGCACTTGGCTGTACTTTATTGGCCTTGATAGCACCAAATGTGACCTTGATTCAGAAACGCGAGGACTTTGTAGAAGTATTCTTTTCGGAAGTGGCGAAGGAAATCGATCTTCCGGAATACTTTATCACATGCGTAAAACATTTATTAGATAATCGCGAGGTCGATCTTGTCCAGATAGCTGCCAGCTTGCGCCAGGGCGTGGAGGTGGGTGTTGCCGGCTATGGTCATGGTATTTCCATGGCAAGCAATACGGCAGAGCGCGATGTGGCGGATTGTCGCCGCATGCTCAAGGCAATCTATGCGTATCAGACCAGCGTGATGGATACGGGGCAAAGCGAGCGGGTATTTCCTGTCGGCTCAGCATTGACCGATCCCATGACGGTGGACCACGGTATGCTGGGTATCGCCTATGTCTGGCACCAGGTGAACAAGGAACTGCCGCCGCAGTTCGACGAATGGATACGGCGCAGGTTTCATGCGGCGGGGCAGCGGCCCGGCCTGATGAACGGGTTGGCCGGGGCTGCATGGGTACTCGCTTCGCTGGGAAGGCAGAAGATGGCGGTTGCCGCCATCAAGTCGGCCAGCTTGCACCCGCTCCTCTTTCAAAAGATGTCGCTGGGCCACGGCGCTGCTGGCTACGGACTGGCCAATCTGTATTTCTGGCAGCAGACTGGCTCTGAAGCCTATCTGACGGAAGCCATCCGGATCGCCGATATCGTGTGCGAGGCAGCGATTCCGACGCAAGATGGGTGTGCTTGGGAAGACCCGGCGGCGGCAGATGGCGCTGCTGTCGGCCTGCTGACGGGGGCCAGCGGCATCGCCCTATTCCTCTTGTATGCCTACCGCGTCACAGGGACGCCGCGGTATCTGGAGACGGGCGAGCAAGGATTGCGTTTTGATATGGCGTGCGGCCGGCGCATCGAGGGAGGAATTGGCTTTCCTCGCCACTCAGCCGGTGCGAACAGTATCCTGTTGCCGTACCTGGCGTATGGCAGTGCCGGCGTGGGCAGTGTGGCACTGCGGTTTTATATGGTGACGAAGCGTCCCATGTATCGTGATTTTATCGATGCTATCAAGGTTGCCGTGGCACAGAAGTACTCGGTGTCGCCAGACCTGTTCACCGGTCTGGCCGGGATGGGTAACTACCTGCTCGATGCTCATCAGATGCTGGACGACGACTCGTACCTGGGGTTGGCCCATCGGCTGTCGCACGGTTTGAAGCTTTTCGAGTTGCCACGCGAAACCGGCTCCGCTTTTGTGGCGCTGGATCAGGCAAAGATCAGTTCCGACTACGCTTGCGGCGCAGCCGGTATTGCCCTGTTCCTGCATCGTCTGCAAGGCGGCGGACCGAATCTGAACTTCATGCTGGATCATTTGCTCGACGCCGATTAAACATGCGGCATGCCAGCCCTGGTTGGCATGCCCATGCCAGGCTTGCCAGAGCCGTTCAGAAAAACACGGCAGTGCGGGGAATGATCGCGCCCGTATTGCCATACGGCTGGGTAGCGCGTACGGAGCCGGTGGTGGCGACGCCGTCGTCGAGCTTGCTATCGATTTGTTCGGCATAGCCTTCGGGCAGGTTGTCGAAGCGGATGCCGTTGCCGGCGCGTCCGCCCACTTCGTCGTTGTACAGGTAGACGGCGCCGCCCTGGGCGCTGGTCATGAACTGGCTGGTGCCGTTGAACGAGCCGGTAATGAAGCCGCCCAGCGCCAGGTGTTGCGGCGCCAGCGTGAATTCGCGCGGCTGGCCATCGCCGATTTGCCCATCGCCATTGCCATTGCCGGCTGCGTTCGGTACGTGCAGGGTGGCCTGGATATCGTCGCCGGGCAGGGCGCGGAATTTGTCCTGGTAGGCATTCACGGCGGCCGTCAGCGAATTCGATTGCTGGATGATGTTTTTCACCTTGGCGCTGTCGATCAAGCCCTGTCCTTTCAACACGCCGCCCAGCAGCAAGCCGATGATGACAAGGACGATGGCGATTTCAACCAGAGTGAAACCGGATTGGCGATGGTGAGACATGGCGTTTCCTTTCAAAGAAGCTGCCAGTGGCAGGCTATTGTACATTTTTTGATAACTTTCTTCCCAAGGTATCGAGGCGGCGCGCGAGGAAGGCCAGTTCGTGCGGGTCGGTGATCTGGCCATCCTGGATCAGGCCGCCGAGCACGATTTGCGCGCTGTCCAGCTGGTCCATGTCTTCCAGGATAAAGGCTTCCATTTCGCGTACCCACGGCGGCACCCGCACGCCTGCCGTTTGCAGGCGCAGCTGGCGGGCATAGGCCAGGGCCAGCGGCAAGTCGTGCAGCTGGTGCTTGGCCGTCAATGTGGCTTGCGCCATGGCGGGCCAGCGATGCGCGGGATCGTCGTGAAAACTACGGGCGACAAAATCGAGCATGCGCCGCGTACGGACCGGGTCGGACACGCCCGCATAGACTTCGCTGGCCGCCACCAGCGCGTACTGGCTGCGTGGATCAAGCGCCAGTCCTGTTTCCAGCCAGCCAGCAAGATGATCGTAATCGAGGCTGCGCCACGGCAGGCTGACGCCGGGCTGGTCTTCAAACGCTTGCAGATACAGCAGCCAGCCCTTGGCCATGGCCAGCGGGTCGCCCAGGCTGGCCAGGCGGACGGCGGCCAAGGGCGGCGGAGCCGGTAGCTGCTCCGCTTGGACTGCATCGTTGTTCTGATTCCAGCGCCAGCCCAGTTGCAGCAGCAGGGCGCAAGCCAGCAGCAGCCATACTGACCTGGGTACGCTAGCCATTGGGCGCAGGCGGTTAATCATCAGATATTCCTGCGATAAAAGTCGCATAGCGCGCAGGCAGCCAGCAAGGTCACGTAAATGGCCGTTTGCGCCGCCACCATGCCCAGCGCATGCCAGTCACCGGTGGCGTACAGCAGCCATTCCGTGCGCGTGAAATTGTCCAGGCGCGGCAGCAGCAAGGCCAGGCCATCGATGCTGCTGGCCATGGCCTGTCGCGGCCACGACGGCCCGCTGCCTGGGCTATGGGCCAGCAGTTGCAAGCCGCCCACGCTGCGCGCCAGCACATAAAAGCCGCTGCTGGCCGCCAGCGCCGGCAAGGCGTGCTGCAGGCTGGCCGCGCACAGCAGGCTGAAGGCGGCGACTATCCATAATTCACCCAGCAGGGAAATCGCCCACAACGCGCTTTGTGCAGCCGGTGCAAACAAGGCCGTCAAGGCGCCAAACAGCAGCGCCGGCACGGCCGCCAATGCCGCATAGCCGCCCAGCTTGCCCAACAAATAGCTGGAGCGCGGCATGGGCAGGGCCAGCAGCAATTCGGTGCCTTTGTCGGCTGCTTCGCGGGCCATGCTGGTGACGATAAACGTGGCGAGCAGGAACACGCTGGCCAGGCGCAGCACGGCTGCCAGCAGCGCGGCCTGCACGGCCAGGCTTTCCGTCAGAGCCAGCTGCCGCAAAAAGCCGGACAAGCCCAGCGCGGCGCAGGCAGCCAGCAGAAATAGCCACAGCAGCTTGCTGCGCAGCGCTTCGAGCAAGGTGTAGCGGGCGATGAGGATGATGGACGAGTGCATCAGCGTGGCAGCCTTTGCGCCGTGACCATGCGGTTGAACAGGATATTGGGCGACAGCCACACGACCATGTCGTCGAAGCTGCCGCCCGCCTGCAAGCCCGTGCTGGCGGCGCGGCTGATAAAGAGCGTGTTACTGGCAATGTTGTTGCGCTCATCGAGATTGCCAGCATCTGCCTGGGCCACCTGGCGCTGGCCCTGCGCGCTGGTGGCGCCAAAGCCGTTCTTGCCATGGGACATGATCACGGCGGGAATGTCGTTGAGGGCGGTGGCTTGCGTCAACGGGCCGCCGTCGCGCGTGGCGATGCTGATATCGCGCGGTGTCGCCAGGCCAAATTGCTGTTCGCTGTCGCTGAAGGCCGACGTAACGCTGTAGCGGAACAGATTGTTCCAGCTGTCGCTCTTGCGCAACCCCAACGTGGCCCATGGCAAGAAGCCAGAGCGTTTCTCTTCCGTGCAGCGGGTGCCGCTACGGTCTTCCAATCCATTCATGGCGGAAATGGCGGGGCAGGGCAGGTAGCCATAACGCACGGCAAAGCCCGTCAACGCTTCGCGCGCGTCTTCCAGCGACTTTTGCGTTTCCGCTACCTTGCGCTGCTCCAGTTGCACCGTCAAAGGTGTGACCAGGCCGCCTATCATCAAGCCCACGATGACGAGCACGATGGCGATTTCGATCAGGCTGAAGCCCGCTTGATGCTGCGGCTTCATGGCTGCACCTCGATCACGTCCTTGATGGTGCCGCTCGCCGGATCGTAGCGCTGGCCCGGTTTCAAGCGCAGTGGCAAGCCATTCGACAGGCGCAAGGTGCCCTTGGTATCGTTGTGCGGCGACTGGTTCAGCCAGATGGTGGAATGGCCGCTGCTGCGCTGTACCACGCCGTTCAATTCCACCGGTGGCGGCGGTTCTGGCGGCGTTGCCGGGGCGGCCTTGTCGGCGGGCGGCGCACCATAGCGCTGGGCGTCAAGCTGGGCCCGCTGTTCTGGTGAGGAAAACAGCCGCCCCAACTGGGGAGGCTGTGCCTGCGCCGGCATAGTGACGAGCAAAATGATTATTAAACGCTTCATGGGCGCTCCGTTCCGGTATTGCCCAACGTCAGCCACAACAAGCCGCACTCGGCGCTCAAGGTAGCCGCTGCAGTGTTACGCTTGATGCTGCAATCGTGCACCGCAAAGTAGCCGGCCTGGCGCAAGTCGTCCAGCAGGTTCAGCATATCCATTTCGTGCAGCAAGTCCATCTGCAGCCGCATGGGCGTGCCCCGTAACTGCAGCGTCCCCATGGAAAGCGCCGGTGGCACTTTCAGTACTTGGCGGGCGCTGATGTCATAGCTGATAGTGAGCAGCTTGCGTTCTTCCTGGCTGTGGCGGATGGTATCGATCCAGGCCAGGCGGTTTTCCTCGCCGATCAAGCCCCGCTGGCGCAAGGCCAGGAACGCCGGTTCATAGGCGCGGATATCGCGCTTTTCCGTTTCCACCTGATTAAACCGGTTGGCCGCTGTCGCGCGGGCCTGGCGCGCCAGTTCCCGTTCATCGCGCTGGTGGTCGGCGTAGCGGTAGCTCAATCCGAGTACCAGCAGACTGGCCGCCACTGTCAAGGCGGCGCACAGCAGGGCGGGTCTTAGCCTGTGCAGTTCGGCCAGCCACCACGGTGCGGGGCGTGCGGCGGCGACGGCTTTTTTCATGCCGGGCAAGGGCGGCGATTTGACGGGGCCGCTCATGGCTGCCACACAAGCAAGACGGTGAAGCGCGCATGGCCATCCGGCGCCGGCGCGGTGCTCTTGCCGCTCAGGGACACGCCGGGCCGCAAATCGAGCGGCGCTTCCTCGATTTCCACGCGCAGGCGCGGCTGGCGCGCCAGATCTTGCGCAAAGGCGGTGATGGCGGCCAATGCGCTGCGGTAATCATTGCGTGGCATATCGACATCGGCTTCCAGGCGCAAGGCTTGTGCAGGCGCCGCCGGGATACCGGCCAGTGTACTGGCGATGGCTGGCGCCGCCTGGCCTTGCGGCGCCGCTTGCGCACCGGACGTTGTCCGCGCAGGTGGCGGCCCTGCATTCCAGTGCAGCTGGTTCAGCCGCACTTGCGGCGCTCCATCGAGCGCCGCACTGAGAATGGCCAGCAGGCGGCCCGGCTCCGGCGCCTGGCTGCTGAGCATGCGTTCCACGGTGACGGCCGTTTTCATGGTTTGCGTCTTGGCCGGCGCCGGTGGCATGCCGGACATGAGCTGGCGGTAGCGTTCCTGGTACGAGGCCGTTTCCTGCCGTAGCCGCGTGGTCTCTGAGCCATCCTGCAAGCCGCCCAGCAAGTTGACCGCACTCCATATGACGGCCAGCGTGCCCAGCGCGATGCTGGCGCCATACAGCGCGGTGCGGGTGCGCTGCACATGGCGGTGGCGGGCCAGCGTGCCCGGCGGATAATGGCTGGCTGGCGGCCGTTTGCCCAATAAGCTCAGCAGCAATGCATCGGCCAGCAGCGGCGCCGTTTTCAAACCCACGCGCTCGCTGGCGGTCTGCAGGTCGATGAAGTGATACGCCACTTCGATGCCGTTTTCACATATTTGTGCCAGCTTGGCGATCTGGGCAGTGGGCGCCAGGATGACGGTATGTAATACGTCGCCGCGCGCCAGCATGCGCGTGCTGGTCAGGAATTGCCGCGTCTTTTCCGTTTCCAGCGCGATATTGACGGCCACGCCGTCGAGCGCAATGGCCGGCGTCTGGCGCGAAAAGCGCAACTCTCCCTGCTCGTAATAGCTTTGCCGCAAGCCGCCCGATTGTTGCGTCACCAGCAGCAAGTGTTCATGCGGTAGCGCCAGTTTTTTTACCAGCGCAATGCTCAGCAGGCTGGTCGAATAGATGCCGGCCACCGGGATGGACAACTGGTCCAGCACGTCCGTCCAGGGTTGCAGCAGCGCAGGATTGGTCAGCGCAAAAAACAGTAGCTGGTCATCGCGGCGGCCCGTTTCTTCCCGGCCCAGCAGGTTGCTGCCACGATAGGGCGTGTCGCGGTACAACTGGCCCAGGCGCCGCGCCAGCAGCGCGCGGCCCGCCTTGCCGCGTACATGGGGCAGCAGCTGGCGCTGGAAATCTTCTTCGATCAAGTCCGTCAGCAGATAGGCGGGTACGCGTTGCCGTTGCTCGCTGGGGTCTTGCAGCCAGGCCGCGAAAGCGTCGAGTCCGGCCGCGCTGGCAGGAAAAACCTGGCCAGGACCGAAGGCGCCCTGGCGCCAGTCGTAGGCGGTCAGGGTGTCGCTGGTGAGATAAAAGAGTTGTTTACGGGACATGATCGTTTCAGCCTTCACGTCTTGATCGTACTGATCGTGTCGTAAATGGGCCCGAGCACGGATAGCATGATCCAGCCCAGCAGCAGGCCCAGGATCACCGTCATGGCTGGCTCGATCATCGCTTGCACCTTCTCGATCAACTCCTTCACTTCGCGATTGTAGAAATAACTGACATTGCGCAAGGCCGTGTCCAGCGAGCCTGTTGCCTCGCCCACTTTCAGCATGCGGATCACCAGCGGCGGAAAGATGCCCGTGTGCTGGAAGGCGTTGGTCACGCCCTGGCCTTCACTGATCAGCTGGGCGGCGCGGCGCAGGCCGGCCGCCACCACCTGGTTGCCAGCGATGCCTTCGGACAAGCGTATGCATTCGAGGATGGTGATGCCCGAGGCATACATCAGCGCAAAAAAGGTGGCAAAGCGGGCCAGGATGATTTTATGCAGCACCGGGCCGATCAGCCAGACCCTGAGTTTCAAGCCGTCGAAAGCATAGCGGGCCGCCGCGCTGCGCTTGATCCAGCTGCGCGCGCCCAGCAGCAGCACGATGGGCAGGGCCAGCAGCAGATACCAGTAATCGATAAAGACGTTCGAGACGGCAATCAGCACGCGCGTGTGCAGCGGTAATTCGCCGCCCATGTTGCGGATAAAGGCAGTGAGCTGCGGCACCAGGTAGATCATCAGGAAAAACGTCACGGCGCAGACCACGATGGCAACGATGATCGGGTACATCACGATCTTGCGCGTCTGCGACGCCAGCTCATCCTGCCACTTTAAACTTTCCGACAGGTTCTTGAACACTTCGGCGATCTTGCCGCTTTGCTCGCCCGCCAGGATCAAACTGGTAAACGTGGCGTCGAAAATATCGCCATGCTGGGCCATTGCGCCCGACAAGGGCAAGCCGCCTTCTATGCTTTCGATCAAGTCGGTGACCACTTCGCGCAGGCGCGGGTGGTCGGTGCTGACCCGTAAATCATTCAAGCCGTCCAGAATGGGCACGCCCGCGCCCGTCAATTGCTCCATATGGAAACAAAAGTTGATCAGGTCGCGGCGGTGGATCACGCGCTTGCCAAACACCGCCAGATACTGGCCCGTAATCTTGCAGTCGATCAAGTCCAGCTGCATGCGGTGCAGCCGCGCTTCCAGGTCGGGTACGTTGGCCGCCTCCATGCTGCCGGGAATCAGGGCGCCGCCAGCGTCCATGGCGCGGTAGACATATTGCGGCATTAGCTTAACCTGTCCGTCAGGTCGACCACGCGCGCCACTTCGTCCAGGGTCGTCACGCCTTCGCGCACGCGGCGCAAGCCGTCATCGACCAGCGCGTGGAAACCGGCTGCGCGGGCCGCATTCTTCAGTTCACGCGTGCTGGCCCGGCGCGCCGTCATTTCATCGAGTTCGGGCGTCATTTTCAGCAATTCCATGATGGCCAGGCGTCCCTTGTAGCCCTGGTGGGCGCAGCGCTCGCAACCGACGGCGCGGCAGATATTGATGGGGCCATCGTCAGGGTGCAGTCCCAGCAAGCGCCGCTCGACGCTATCCGCTATCTGTGTTTCCTTGCAATGCGGACACAGTTTGCGCACCAGGCGCTGGGCCACGATGCCGATGATGTTACCCGCCATGATGTCGGGCAAGATGCCGATATCGAGCAGGCGCGACAGCGAACCGATGGCTGAATTCGTATGCAGGGTGGAATACACCTGGTGGCCCGTCATGGCCGCGGCAAAGGCCATCTCGGCCGTTTCGCGGTCGCGTATCTCGCCTACCAGTATCACGTCCGGGTCTTGCCGCATCATCGAACGGATGCCGTCGGCAAAGCCCAGCTTGACCGATTCGTTGACGGAAGTCTGCCGTATCATATTCATCGGATATTCAACCGGGTCTTCCAGCGTCATGATGTTGACGCTTTCCGTGTTGATATGGTTGATAATGGAATACAGGGTGGTGGTCTTGCCGCTGCCGGTCGGGCCCGTGACGAGGATCACGCCATCGGGCCGGGCGATCATCAGTTTCAAAAGATTGAGTTCCGTCTCGGCCAGGCCCAGTGCGTCGAGCGGGACGATGCCCGTTTGCCGGTCCAGCACGCGCAATACAAAATTTTCGCCATGCACGGTGGGTTGCGCGGAAGCACGAAAATCGATTTGCCGTCCAGAAAATTTGATCGTGATGCGGCCATCCTGCGGCGCGCGCGCTTCAGCGATATTCATGTTCGAAATCACTTTCAGGCGCACGGCCATGGCGGGCCAGTACGATTTGTGCAGGCTGCGGATTTGCCGCAAGATGCCGTCGATGCGGTAGCGGATGCGCAGGAACGACTGTTCCGGCTCGAAATGGATGTCGGACGCGCCGTTTTGCACGGCGTCGGCCAGCAGCGCATCGATCAGGCGCACCATGGGCTGGCTGTATTCGTCCGAGGGCGAAGCCATGCTCTGGTAATTGACTTCGCCCGTTTCGATTTCATGCAAGATGCCATCGATCGACAGTTCAAAACCATAATACTGGTCGATCGCGCGCGTGATATCGGATTCATTGACCAGCAGGGTGGAAATCGTGATGCCTTTCACCAGCATGGCGCTGATCTGGTCGAGCGCGACGATATTGCTGGTGTCGGCCATCGCCAGGATCAAGTTATCCGTTTGCCGTTCATAGACGATGGGAAACACGCGGTAGCGCTTGGCCACGTCCTTGGGGATCAGCTTGAGGGCGATGGCGTCCACCACCAGATTCGATAAGTCCGCGCTTTGCTGCCTGAGGTTTTCGCTGAGCGCCTCGCGCACGGTGGCTTCCGTCACAAAGCCCAGGCTGATCAAGAGCTTGCCCAGCGGTTCGCCGCTGCGCTTTTGCTCGATCAGCACGATGCGCAACTGGTCTTCGCTGATCACGCCTTTCTGGATCAGCAATTTACCTAACGGAAGTTTTGCCTGTTCTGCCATGTAATGCTTATTCCTGTCTGGTAATGACGATGCCGTCTGTTGCAGGGTTGACAGGTGCACCGAGTTCACGCAGGCGCGCCTGCGCCGCTGCCTGGTTGAAGGCGGCTGGTGCTGTCTGCGCCAGGGCCAGCGCTCGCGCGTAATAGCTGGCCGCCATCTTTGGCTGGTTCAACTGGTCCAGGCCAACGGCCAGGTTGAATGCGTAATCGGGGTTGCCGGGTGCGGCGCTGTAGGCGCGGAAAAATTGCTGCTGCGCTTCGGGCCAGCGCCGCTGCTTGGCGTAGACATTGCCTAGCGCGAACAGCACGGGGCCGCTGTCGGGCGAGCGGGCCAATATGGCTTTCAGCTTCGACTCGCTTTGCACCACGTCGCCCTGGCGCAAGCTGATCAGGCCAGCCAGGGCCACGCCGTCGTCGGGATTGAGTTCCAGCAGACGCACGTAGAGTGCGGCCGCCTGTGCGCCTTGCTGTTCGCGCAGCGCTACCGAGGCCAGGCCCAGCAGCGCGTCGCGGTTGCTGGTTTCCTGGCGCAGCACGGCTTCATATTGCTGGCGCGCACTGGTCAACTGGCCATCGTTGAGTGACTGATAAGCTTGCTGCAGGCCGGGATTGATGCGTGGTGCCGTATCGGTGCGCAGCACCTTGATATTGCTGGTGTCGGGCGGGACTACACGTGGCGGTACCGGTGCAGGCGGCGGCGCTGGTTCGGCGTGCACGACAGTCCGTTCTTCGTGGTGGATCACTGGCGCCGGTTCTTGCTCGGACGCCGATGGCGCCACTACAACGATGGGAGCGGCCGGGCCAGCGTTGCTGGCGCCGGGCGCGTCCGTCAGCGGCATGGGCACGCCGGGCAGGTTGGCGCCCGCGCCAGGACTGCTGCTGGCGCGCCAATACCAATAGCCCATCACACCCACCACCAGCAGCAATATCCCCAGCAGCACGGCCAGGCGCACGGTGGCCGGGTCGATGCTGACGGCGCTGCGCGGTGGCGGGGTGGCGCGGCTGGCTTGGTTGGTCTTTGGCTTTGGCGGTGGAGGTGGCGGAGTTTCTGCGCGCTTTTCCGTACGCGGTTCTGTCGGAGGTTCGGGCTGTGACGGCGTATTGGACGCCATCGGCTCCAGGCTCAGCGTATCGGTGGTCTCGAACGATGGCGGCGGCTGGGCTTGCCTTGCGCTCGGTATCGGCGTGTCATCGGCTGGCGCCAGCTCCAGCACCTGGTCGTAGGCTTCGGAAGGCTTTTCCAGCTCTTCCTCCTGCAGGCTGTTCTGTTTGGCGCGCTCGGCTTTCTTGAGCGCCTGCATCAGCAAGCTCATGGCGGGTCTCCCTGCAGGCGCGCCTGCGGCGGTCCATCCGAGTAAGGCTGGTTATCGAGCGGCACCTGGCCAGGCAGCAGGTAGCGGTAGTCGCGGTAATCGCCTTCGATGCTGGCGTCCTTGACCACCACGGGGCGCATGAAGATCACCAGTTCCGTCTTGCTACTCGCTTCATTGCGATAGGTAAACAGGTTGCCGACCAACGGCAGGCTGGACAGGCCAGGCACGCCATCCTTGGCATTGTCGACCGAATCCTGCATCAGGCCGCCCATTACGGCAATTTGTCCGCTGGCCACTTTCATGATCGATTCCAGCTCCCGCGCCTGGATCACGGGCACGCGGCTGACCACGCTGGCCGTGGCCAGGGCCGGGTTCGGGTCTTGCACGTAGCCGACGATGCGCGTGATGGTGGGGCGCACATTGAGCGTGACTTCGTCGCTGTCGGAAATTTGCGGCGTGACGCTCATGACGAAGCCGACTGGCACGGTTTCCAGTTTCGACTCATACGTGGCCGGGGTGGTGATGGTGCCCGTGGAACTGATCACGGCGGGCGTGACCTTGATGGTGAAGAAGACGTTGTTGTCGACTACTTTCAGCATCGCCGTCTGGTTGTTCATCACGCTGATTTTCGGGCTGGACAGCACTTTGACCTTGCCGAACGATTCGAGCAGCTGGATGGTGGTGGCAAAACTGTCCTTCGCGTAATTGAGCAGGAAGATGCCGGGCGTGGAATTTGGCACCACGCCCGATGGCAGGCTGGCCGTGCCCACTTGCCCCTGGTTGATGCGCAAGCTGCCCGTCAAACGCGACCAGTTGATGCCTTGCTGGTATTCATTGCTGAGGCGAACTTCGATGATGGTGGCCTCGATCAGTACTTGCCGCTTGACGCTGTGCTGCACGATATCGATGAATTCAGCCACCTTTTCATGTTGCCGCCCCGTGGCGCGCACCGCGATCAAGCCGCCTTCCACATTGACCACCACCGAAGAAGGCTTGCCCTTGTTGGCCAGCTTTAATAGCGGCAAGCCATTCGCGTCCAGCGGCACGCTGCCGCCAGTCTGATTACGCGCAGGCTGGCCGGCAGGCGGATTGAGGCTGTCCGATGGCGGATTGTTGCCCGATGGCGTGGCATTGGGATTGTTGCTTTGCGGCTGGACCGGCACGCTGGCCAGTTGCTGGTTCAGCAGGGCCAGCGGGTCGGCCAGCGGATCGTTGAGCGTGGTGTCGCGCAAGAGGTCGCGAATATTGCGTTCCAGGCTGTACCAAAAATTGTTTTCCGAACGGTTCACCACCAGGGTGGTCGAGTTGTTGTTGCCATTGCCGCCTACTACCGGGCTGCTGGTATTAGCAGTATTGTTGCCGCCACTGCCGTTGTTATTGCTACTGCTGGCGCCGCCGCCCGCCGTGGAAATCTGCGTGGCGATGTTGACGCTGCTGTTGGTGCTGCGCGCCATGTTGACATAATCGATCTTGTAATTGCGCCAGACGGCTTCGTCCGGCAGCACGGTCAGGTTCTTGCCATCGATTTCATAACGCATGTCCACTTGCCGGGATATGCGCGTGAGCAATTGCGGCAAGGTCTGGTTCAAGGCATTGAGCGTGACCAGCCCATCGATCTGCGGGTGGATATCGATATTCATGCCGGCGTCGCGCGCCAGTGCAAACAACAAGGATTGCACGGGCACCCTATGTACCGTCACGCTGTAGGTCTCGACCTTGGGCGCGGCCACGGGTGGGGCCAGCACGGCGCTTTGCTGTACCGTCTCGGGAATCGCTCCGGAAGGGCGGGGCGCTTCATTGATATGGCCCTGCGATAACGGTGTTTGCTGCACTGCACAGCCAGCAAGCATGGCGCAGCAGGCAAGGGCGACTGGGGCCAGCACAGGAATAGGGTGTTTGCTCATGAAGATATCGCCCTTGATGTCGTGTTGTGCTTTTGCAATTTTAAACAGCATGATGGCCTAAAAGCAATCGTGTGTGCAGGCAAAAGCAGGCATCGATTGAAATAAAGTTGCCCCTCGCCACGGTCATCACGTAGCTGATGCTTGCCTCATCAGCAAGCTTGATTTCCCTATGGATATACGCGATGTTGCATAGCAATATTTTCGGTAGCAATGCAATTCAAAAACGCCTGTTCCAGGCTGGTTTGCGCGCCATCGCCGTGGCGCTGGCGGCATTCAAGCGGCGTGCCTGTAAACACGATGCGGCCTTCGTGCAGGATGGCCATGCGGTCGCACAGTTCATCGACATCGGCCAGCGCATGCGAGGTCAGCAAGGCGCCCCGGCCCTGCATGCGTAGGTTCAGCAGCGCACGCTTGAACAGGGCGCGCGCCTTCGGGTCCAGGCCGCTCATCGGTTCATCGAGCACCAGTTGCCGCTTGCCCGATAGCAGGCAGGCAAGCAGTCCCAGCTTTTGCATCATGCCCTTGGAGTAGTCGCGCGCGGGCCGGCCCAGTGCTTCGGGCGCGAGGTCCAGCGTGGCCATGCCATGGCGCACGGCAGTGTCGTCATACGCCACGCCATGCAGGCCCAGCAGGTAGCGCAAAAAGTCGCGGCCCGTCAGGTAATAGGGCGCCTGGAAACGTTCGGGCAGGAAAGACAGCGGCTGGCGCGCGGCGCTCTGGTGATGCGCTAACCCGAAGATGGCGATGCTGCCCGCATCCGGCGTGCAAAAGTCGAACAGGCACTTGAGCATGGTCGTCTTGCCGGCGCCATTCACGCCCACCAGTCCAAACAGTTCGCCGGGGCGTATGACCAGGTCGACGCCGCGCAGCACCGCCATGCCTGCCAGCTGTTTATGCACCTGATGGTAGCGGATGGCGTGGTCGCTCATGGTAAAAGTGAAGTTAAGTGAATACCATTATTGCCACGGCCGCTGGCATCGGGCAAGTGTTTCCTGATACTGTGGCGGTATATGCGGAAATCAAACTTTGGAATGTATTTTCTTTAAGAAACAACACGTTCTGGAATAAAATACCGCTGCGCGCCGTTAGCGCACGATGTCCGTCGAACCTGTTGAGGAGTAAGCATGGCAAGGCCTGAGAAAGTCCGTCTCGGTGAAATTTTGGTGCAGCAGAAACTGCTGACGGAAGAACAATTGGGCCTGGCGTTGACGGAACAGAAGCGTTCGGGACGCAAGCTGGGGCGGGTGTTTGTCGAACATGGCTATGTGACCGAAGAGCAGATTTCGGGCGCCCTGGCGCGCCAGCTGGACATTCCCTACATCAATTTAAAATTCTTTAACATCAATCCCGAGCTGGTGCGTTTGCTGCCGGAAACCCAGGCCCGCCGTTTCCGCGCGCTGATACTGGAAGACCGCCGCGAAGGTTTGCTGGTCGGCATGTCCGATCCGACTGACCTGTTCGCCTACGACGAGATCGCGCGCCTGGTCAAACGCCATATCGAGCTGGCCGTCGTCAATGAAACGGAAGTGCTGCAAGCGATCGACCGCATCTATCGCCGCACGGAAGATATTTCCACGCTGACACGCGAGCTGGAACAGGACCTGGGCGATGTCTCCGTCGATTTCGGCGCGCTGGCCGTCAATCCGGGGCTGGAAGAAGCGCCCATTGTCAAGCTGCTGCAATCGGTGTTTGAAGACGCCACGCAGGTGCGCGCGTCCGACATCCATATCGAACCGCAGGAAGGCCGGCTGCAGATCCGCTTCCGCATCGACGGCGTGCTGCATCTGCAAACGGAAGCCGACAGCAAGATTGCCAGTTCGCTGGCGCTGCGCCTCAAATTGATGTCGGATCTCGATATTTCCGAAAAACGCATGCCGCAAGATGGCCGTTTCGCCATCCGCGTGAAAAACCAGCGCATCGACGTGCGTATTTCCACCATGCCCACGCAATATGGCGAATCGGTGGTGATGCGGCTGCTGAACCAGGGCGGCACGTCCCTGCGCCTGGACGCGATCGGCATGCCGCCCGCGCTGGTCGAGCAATTCCGCGCCATCGTGCACCGCCCGAATGGCCTGGTGCTGGTGACGGGGCCAACCGGTAGCGGCAAGACGACGACTCTGTATTGCGCCTTGTCCGAACTGAACTCGGTGGAAAAAAAGCTGATCACGGTGGAAGACCCGGTCGAGTACCGCTTGCCGGGCATCAACCAGGTGCAAGTCAATGACAAGATCGAGCTGAACTTTGCCCGCGTGCTGCGCTCGGCCTTGCGGCAAGATCCGGACATCGTGCTGGTAGGCGAGATGCGCGACCAGGAAACGGCGCAGATCGGTTTGCGCGCCGCCATGACGGGTCACCTGGTGCTGTCGACCCTGCATACCAACGACGCCATCAGCACGCCGCTGCGGCTGATGGACATGGGCGTGCCACGTTACATGGTCGGCAGCTCGCTGCAAGCCGTGCTGGCGCAGCGCCTGGTGCGCGTGATCTGCGAAAGTTGCAGCACGCCATATGCGCCTACGGCCAATGAGTATGAATGGTTGCGCATGGAGCTGGGCGATCTGGTCGAGCGCAACCAGTATTTCCATGGTAAAGGGTGTTCGCATTGCAATGGCATGGGTTACCGGGGCCGCACGGGCGTATATGAATTGCTGGAAATCACGCGCGCCGTGGCCGACGCGGCCAACCATGCCGATCCGTCGCACTTCATGAAGGTGGCGGCCGCGCAAATGGCGGGCGAAACCTTGCGCCGCCACGCCGTGCAACTGGTGGTTGCCGGTCGCACGACGATCAGCGAAGCCATGCGTATCAGCAACCAGACCGAGGATTGACGTGGCGTTTTTTGCATACAAGGCCCGCAACGGTAGCGGGCAATTGCTGACGGGCGTCATGGAAGGCGCGGACAGCAATGCCGTGGCCGACCAGTTGATGGCCGGCGGCATCACGCCGGTGGAAATCAGCGTCACCACGCAGACCGTGACGGGCGCGGGCGCCAGCGGGCTAGGCTGGTGGGCCAGGCTGCTTGAAAAAAAAGTCACGCCCATGGATGTGCAGCTGTTCAGCCGCCAGCTGTACACCTTGCTGAAAGCTGGCGTGCCCATCATGCGTGGTTTGGCCGGTTTGCAAGAGTCGGCCATCAGTCCCGCCTTCGGGCGCGTGATCAAGGATATCCGCGAATCGCTGGACGCCGGCCGTGAGCTTTCGGCCGCCATGGCGCGCCATCCCACCATCTTTACACCGTTTTACCTGTCAATGGTGCGCGTGGGAGAAATGACAGGGCGCCTGGACGAAGTCTTTTTGCGCCTGTTCGACCACCTGGAATTTGACCGCGACATGCGCGCGCGCGTGAAATCGGCGACGCGCTACCCCAGCTTCGTGGTGTTCGCCATGCTCGGCGCCATGGTGGTGGTCAATATGTTTGTAATTCCCCAGTTCGAGAAAGTGTTTGCCAGTTTTCATGCCGAATTGCCGCTGATGACGCGCATTCTGATAGGGACATCGCGCTTTACCGTCACCTACTGGCCGATGCTGGCGCTGCTGGGAGTGGGCGGCTATTTTGGCTGGCGCGCATGGCTGGGAACGGCTGACGGACTATATAAATGGGACCGCAGCAAGCTGCGTATACCGATCGCCGGCAAGATCATCCTGAAGGGCACGATGGCCCGTTTTGCCCGCAGTTTTGCTTTGTCAAGCAGCAGTGGCGTGCCAATTGTGCAAGCGTTGACGGTGGTGGCGCAAACCGTTGACAATACCTACCTCAGTTCAAGAGTGGAGCAAATGCGCGATGGCGTCGAGCGCGGCGAGAGCATTTTGCGCACCTCGGTGGCTGCCAATGTGTTTACGCCGGTGGTGCTGCAAATGATCGCCGTGGGCGAAGAGTCGGGCTCGCTCGATGACTTGATGGACGAGATCGCGGAAATGTATGAGCGCGAAGTCGATTATGAATTGAAGACCCTGTCGTCGCAGATCGAGCCGATCTTGATCGTCTTCCTCGGTGCGATGGTGCTGGTATTGGCGCTGGGCATCTTCCTGCCGATCTGGGACCTCGGCCGCGCGGCCATGCATTGATGATCCACAGAAGCCGCCAGCGTGGTTTTACCTTCTTCGAGCTGGCCGTGGTGGTCATCGTGATGGGCTTGCTGGCGACTGTCTTGCTGAGCCGGCTTGCCTATTACCAGGAGCAGGCGCAGCGCGCGGCCGTGGCGCAGATGCTGGGCGTATTGCGCACCAGCGTGCGGGTGCAGGCGCTGCAGTTGTATTTACAGGGCAAGCAGGCGCAGCTGCCTGTCTTGCAGCGGCAAAATCCGCTGGACTGGCTGGAACAGCGGCCACCGAATGACCTGGGCGAATTGTTGGCGCCTGACGTGGAGAAGTTGCCGAGTGGAAATTGGTTTTTTGATAGAAGCGATCAAAAACTTGTCTTTTTGTTGAGAACCGGTAATATTTTTTCACCGGTGAGAGTTGATGTAATGAAATTTAAGGTACTCTTGCCCAATAGTGACGCCAACGCCGAGCAACTGGCTCGCGTGCCAGATATTGTGGCTGAAAGTGGACCAGATAGCGTGGCAGCGGGAGTTGCCGGTGCGGCAAGAAATTGAACTGTTTTTATGGTGTATTTTTTTGATTTTGGAGACGAAGCATGAACAAGTCGGTACGCAGTTTTAAAAGTGGCGCCCAGGCAGGTTTTACCCTGATTGAATTGATCGTCGTGATCGTTATTTTGGGTATTCTGGCGGCGACAGCGATTCCTAAATTCATCGATGTATCGACCGATGCGCGCGTTGCCAAGATGGCGGCGGCGGCCGGTTCGCTCAAGGCTGGTGCTGCACTGTATCACTCACAATGGCTGATCAAGGGTTCCCCAGCCGATGGCAGTACTGTTTCGATGGAAGGCACGCCAATTTCCGCCGTCGGCGGTTATCCAGATGCGACGGCTAACGGCATTCAATTGGCTGCCGGTCTGGTTGCAACGGATTACGCGCTGACTGCGGCGACAGGCTCGTTTACTGTGGCCGATTTAAGCCGTAGCGGATGCTCCGTCGTCTATACGCCTGCTTCCACCAATGCCACGACAGGTGCTGTCACCGCGGCTACCGTTGCGAATAACGCCACTGTAACGACGTGTAAATAATTGTTCCACCGTTTGCAAGGGCACGCTGCGATTGCGGAGCGCCCTTGTGTATCACCAGCCCAACACCAGGCTCTGGCCAGTTGGGCTTTTTTACGGGCCATCTATTGTTAGCACCTTTGAACCTGTTGAAGCATACTGCCCACCCTGACAAGCTGTTTAGCCGGGCGCGTGGCTTTACACTGATCGAACTGGTGGCGGTACTGGTGCTGGCCGGAATATTGGCCGCGTTTGCCGGCGCGCGTTTTTTCCAGCGCGAAGCGTATGACGCGCGCAGCTTCACCGATCAAGCCATGGGCATAATGCGCTATGGACAAAAACTGGCCGTGGCGCAAAACCGGCCCGTGTTCGTGCGCCTCGATGGCGTTAGCGTGGCCTTGTGTTTCGATGCTGCTTGTACTGCCGCCAACCGCGTGCTGCCGCCATCAGGCAGCAACAGCGGCAACAAGGAAACCCTGGCCGCCTGCAATCAGCAAAGCAATTGGCTGTGTGAAGGAAAACCCGCCACCGTCAGCATGGCGACCGTACCGGCCAATACAACAGGCTTTTATTTCGATGCGCTGGGCAAACCGTATGCGCAGGGCGACGTGTTTCCTGCCGCTTCCACCTTTCCTGCCCGCCTGGCCGTGACGATACAGGGCGACGGCAGCACACGCACCATCCAGATTGAAGGGGAGACCGGTTATGTCTACCTCTGAGTTGCTGTATCTTCGCCGCCAGCGCGGCGTGACCCTGATCGAACTGGTGGTATTTATTATCATCGTCGGCGTGGCAGTCACCGCCATCCTGGGCGTGATGAGTTTAACCACGCGCAATAGCGCCGATCCGCAGTTGCGCAAGCAGGCGCTGGCGCTGGCCGAAGGCATGCTCGAAGAAATCGAAGGCGCGCGGTTTACCTTTTGCGCCGTCGATGATCCTGCCGCGGCGACGGCCAAGAGTACGGCTGACTGCACCACGGGGCCGGCAGCGCCGGGTACGCGGCCGTATATGCAAGTGACTGATTATCAGCAAGCCAACCCCTACACCACGGATGCGGCGGGCAATCCTTTCCCTGCCGGCTATAACGCCACCGTCACGATACAGCAGGCCGCCCTGAATGGCGTTGCCGCCAGCGAGTCCTTGTGGATACAGGTTGCCGTCGCTTTCCAGGGCAAGCAGCAAGTCGTGCTCGATGGCTACCGCACGCGCTACGCACCGAACAGTATTCCATGAAGACGTCCTTTTCCCTGCGCCGTACGCGCGGCTTCACCCTGGTGGAACTGGTGATCGTGATTGTTATCACCGGTATTATCGGCGGCATGGTCGCCGTATTTATCCGCGTGCCCGTGCAGGGGTATATCGATGCCACGGCGCGCGCCAACCTGGCCGATACCGCCGATATTGCCACGCGCCGCATCGCGCGCGATCTGCGCCTGGCCTTGCCCAACAGCGTGCGCGTGTCGGCCGATGGGCGCTACCTGGAATTGCTGTTGACCAAGGCCGGTGGCCGCTATCTGAGCGACGATGACGCGCCTGGCCTGGGCGATGTGCTGGGCTTTGATGCGACCGCCACTTACCCCAATCCGAACCGTTTTACGCTGGTGGGCGCCGCGCCCGTCGATGCGCTGGGCGCGCGCCAGCAAATCCAGGTGGGCGACGCGATTGTCGTCTATAACCTGGGACCGGGCTATGAGCCGGCGAATGCCTACAACTGCGCGGCGGGCTGCAACCGCGCCACCGTCACTGGTGTGGCTGGCAACAGCATCACGCTGGCCAATAATCCTTTTGTTGCGCAGCAACCACCGATGTCATCGCCGTCGCACCGTTTCCAGGTAGTCTCGACACCCGTCACCTATGTCTGCGACGCCGTGCGTGGCACCCTGACCCGCTATTCGGGCTATGCGATTCAGGCTGCGCAGCCGGTCGACGCCAGTGCGGCGCCGCTGGTGGCTGCACCGGTGCGCGCCTTGCTGGCGGGGCAGGGCGCCGATTGCATTTTCAGCTACACGCAGCTGGCCAATGTGCAGCGTGGCCTGGTCGGCATCACGCTGAAACTAGGCGTGGCCAGCAGCAATACGGGCACGGTGAGCCTGGTGCAGCAAGTACAAGTGGCCAATACACCATGAGCACCATGAGCACCATGCAGCATTTTTCCCGCATTCGCCAGCGCGGCTTCAGCCTGGTCACCGCCATCTTCCTGCTGGTGGTGCTGGCTGGCCTGGCCGTTGCCATGGTCAATATCAGCACTTTCCAGCAGACCGGTTCGGCCATGGATGTGCAGGGCGCGCGCGTCACCCAGGCGGCCCGCACTGGCCTGGAGTGGGGCTTGTACCAGCAGTTGCGCGTGAACACGGGCGGCAACTGCTTTGCCGATACCTCGTTTGCCTTGCCTGCTGGCACGACGCTGTCCAGCTTTACCGTCAGCGTGCAATGCCGTTTGACGACCAGTCCCGGTACCCTGCGCAGCTGGCAGATCACGGCCACTGCCTGTAACCAGCCGGGAGCGGGCGGCTGCCCGAATCCTGGCAATAACGCTGATTACATTCAGCGCCGTGTGCAGGCGGTGTTGTCGGATTAAGAGACAGATCAAAAAAAGATGAAAAAATGGCCTAATTTATTGTTTTTATACAACAAAATTGGTTTCATGAATTAAAATTGGCGGGATGCATTATCTGCGCAGCAAGATCGCGCAAGCACTTACACTGGACAGGTCGCATGGGTTTATTCGCTAGAGTAAAAAAACAAGAGGGATGGCTGGCGACGGCATTTGATAGCGAAGGCGTGAGCGCCGCCGTGGTCGTGCGCCAAAGGCAGGGTGAGCAGCAAGGCAAACCGCTGGTCAGGCGCGTGGCATTTCAGCCGGGCGTGCGTCCCGCGCCGGCAGATGTGCTCGATAAATTGGCCAAGGAATTACAGGCCGCATCCTACCGCTGTACGACCGTGCTGGCGGCGGGCGAGTACCAATTGCTGTCGGTGGAAGCGCCCGCCGTGCCGCGCGAAGAACTGAAGACGGCCGTCGGCTGGCGGCTGAAAGATATGCTCGATTTTCCGCTGGCCGACGCCACCATCGATGTGTTCGATATTCCCGGCGATGCGAACGCCACCCAGCGCGGCAGCAATGTGTTTGCCGTTGCCGCGCGCAACGCCGCCGTGTCGCGCCGCCAGGCGCTGTATGGCGAGTGCAAGCTCGCCCTGTCCGTGATTGACATTCCCGAAATGGCCCAGCGTAATATCGCCACCTTGCTGGAAACGCCGGGGCGCGGCCTGGCCATGCTGTTCTTTGACGGTGACGGCGGCTTGCTGACGATGAGTTTCGATGGCGAGCTGTACCAGGCGCGCCGCATCGACGTGAAACTGGCGCAGCTGCAATCGGACCAGGCCAGCCAGTATTACGACCGCATCACCCTGGAATTGCAGCGCTCGTTCGACCATTTCGACCGCCAGTTCCATTTCATTTCCCTGTCGCGCCTGATGCTGATGGCAGCCGGTGCCGATGGCTTGCACGGCTATCTGGCCGACAATCTCTACATGCCGGTGGAGCGCCTGGACCTGGACACCATTTTCGATTTCAGCGAAGTTGCCGAATTGCGTAATCCCTTGATACAGGCACGCTACTTCCTGGCGCTGGGCACGGCCCTGCGCGATGAAAGCCGTAGTGGCGGCCATGCCGAAGGGAAGGGGCCATGAGCCAGCAAATCAATCTGTTCAACCCCAAGTTCGAACGGCAAAAACACCAGATATCGGCGCGCGCCGCCAGCCAGTGCCTGGGCTTGCTGTTCGCCGGCTTGCTGGCGCTGAGCCTGTATGGACAGCGCAAGGTAGCCGCACTGGAACAGCAGGAAAGCGCCATCAAGGCTGAGCTGGCGCAGAGCGAAGCGCGGCGTGACAAGGCCCTGCAAGATTTTCCGCCACGCCATAAGGATCCTGCGGTGGCACAGCAACTGGCCGCTGCCGAGGCGCAGCAGAAACTGGTGCAGGATGCGACCGGCATCCTGGGACGTGGTGAACTGGGCAATACACAGGGCTATGCCGGCTACTTCCGCGCGCTGGCGCAGGCCAGGGTGGAAGGCGTCTGGCTGACGCGTGTGAGTATCAGCGGCGCCGGTAATGAAATCGGCCTGGAAGGACGCGCCCTGCATGCCTCGCTGCTGCCAGCCTATATCAATCGCGTGGGCCAGCAAGACGTGTTCAAGGGGAAAACCTTTGCCAGCCTCGATATCGGGCCGCCCGATGCAGCAGTAAATGCGCCGCCTGCCGATGGCAAGAGCGTCAAAGCAGCGCCTTATGTGGTGTTCAGCCTGCAATCGACGCGTACAGCAGCCGAGGCTGCTGCATCAGCGCCAGCACCGCAAGCGGGAGGGCAGCACTGATGCTGGCAAAACTGAAAAAATGGGCGGCCACTTTCGACGCCCTCAGCCTGCGCGAGCGCTCCATGGTCTTCCTGGCCGCCGTTGCCGTGCTGATTTTCCTGTTTTATTTCTGGCTGCTCACGCCCTTGCTGGCCAGCTACGCCAGACTGGGCGCCAGTATTGCACAAACGCAAACCCTGATCGGCACGACGAACCAGGAAATCGCGCTCACCTTGACTGCCCATAGCGTG
Organism: Janthinobacterium silvisoli; assembly: GCF_014200725.1. Lineage (GTDB taxonomy): Bacteria > Pseudomonadota > Gammaproteobacteria > Burkholderiales > Burkholderiaceae_D > Janthinobacterium. The sequence continues at coordinate 456,939 of NZ_JACHCL010000002.1, read as the reverse complement.
GACCCGGACCAGCTGGCACGGACCCGGCTGGAAGCACTGCTCAAGGAAACGTCGGACCTGACGCGCAATTTGCGGCAGATGCAGCACGGTCTGGTGGCGCCGGAACGCATGCTTACCTTGCTGGAAAGCCTGCTGCGTCAGCATGCGCAATTGCGTCTGGTGTCGCTGACGACCTTGCCTAGCGACACGATCGGGCAGCCGCCGCCGGTGGCTGCTGCAACGCCTGCTGCAGGTGCACCCGCTGTCGCTACGGCAGTCTTGCACCGGCATGGCGTGGAAGTGGTGGTGCAAGGTAGTTATGGCGAGATGGTCAACTATATGCAGGCGCTGCAAACCATGCCGACCCAGGTGTTCTGGGGCAAGGCGCATCTGGACGCCAGCAGCTATCCTGCCGCTACCCTGACCCTGACGGTGTATACCCTGAGCATGGATGATAAATGGATGGCCTTATGATGCTGCGTTCCGTTTTGTGTGCTGGCCTGGCCTGGTGCTGCGTGCAGGCTGCTTACGCTCAGGCGATCGATGATCCCACACGCCCGCCGGCAGCCCTGTGGGCGCCGGCCGTCAGCGAGGCGGCGCCGCCCAAACCGGCCCGGCCGCAATTGCAATCGGTGCTGATATCGGACAAGCCGGGTGGACGGCGTTTGGCCGTGATCGATGGCCAGATCGTGCGCCAGGGATCGAAAGTGGGTAGCGCCGTGGTGGTGGAGATTCAGGACACGGCGGTAGTGCTGCGGCGCGGAAAAACGCTGGAAACCTTCAAGCTTTATCCAGCCCCCAGGAATGAAAACAAGCCCGGCGCAAGCGTGGGCCGCAAGCAGGAGTAAAAGAAGTGGCGATGCATATTACATACAAGGCAAGCATGTTCAAGATCAGCAAGGTGGCGGCCGTGATCGGCGTCAGCATGGGCCTGGCGGCCTGCAATGTCGCCCCCGTCAAGCGCGATACCTACAACGCCATCACCGATGCCGTGAAGGGCGCTGCGGCGACGACTTCTCCTGCCGCCCAGTCGGATGCGGTCGAAGCGGCGCTGCTGCCGCCCGTCGCCACCCTGGCCCAGCAATTGCCGAAGGCGCGCGAGGCGCTCGATGAACGTTTCAACGTAGCCTTCAACAATGTGCCGGCACGCCAGTTCTTCACGTCCATCGTGGCTGGCACGCGCTACAACATGCTGGTCCATCCCGATATCGGCGGCACGATTTCCGCCAACCTCAAGGACGTGACCCTGTTCCAGGCGCTCGACGCCGTGCGCGAACTGTATGGCTACGACTACAAGGTCGAAGGCACGCAAATCTTTATCAAGCCCCTGACCATGCAGACGCGCTTGTTCCACGTTAATTACCTGACGGGGTCGCGCAAGGGCAGTTCCAACCTGCGCGTATCGTCCACTTCGGTGGCCTCGGTAGGCCCGACCAGCTCGGGCAGCAATGGCAACGGCCAGAACCCGTTGCCGACTAACGGGCAGAACCAGCAAAGTGGTGTTCCGGGCCAGGGGCCGGGGCAAGACAGCAGCAACTTGACCACCACCTCGACAGCTGATTTCTGGCCCGAGCTGAAAGCCTCGCTTGAAGCCATCGTGGGCAGCACGGAAGGCGGGCGCCAGGTGGTGCTGAGCCCGCAATCGGGCGTGATCGTGATCCGCGCCATGCCCGACGAGCTGCGCAATGTAGACCTGTACCTGAAGGCGACCCAATTGTCGGTCGACCGCCAGGTGATCCTGGAAGCGAAGATCCTGGAAGTGGAACTCAATGACAATACCCAGACCGGCATCAACTGGGCCTCGTTTGCATCGATCAAGAGCGGCCATACCAACCGCATCTCGACCGGCTTCATCCAGCCGGGTGCCAATCTGGCGCCCTTGCCATTCAACGGCGGCCAGCCGCCGAATATGGCCAATGGCAGCGGCTTGACGGCCAGCAGCGGTTTTGGCCTGAGCTCGGCGGCCACCTCGGCCGGCTCCATGTTCGGCCTGGCTTTCCAGACGGCCAATTTTGCCGCCATGATTTCCTTCCTGGAATCGCAAGGTTCCGTGCATGTGCTGTCGAGCCCGCGTATCGCCACCATGAACAACCAGAAAGCCGTGCTGAAGATCGGCACCGACGAGTTTTATGTAACGGGTGTCTCGACCACCACCAATACCACGGCCAGCGGCGCCACCACCAGCCCCAACGTCACCTTGCAGCCTTTCTTTTCCGGCGTGGTGCTGGATGTGACGCCGCAGATCGATGCCGACGGCAATATCATCCTGCACGTGCACCCGTCCGTCAGCCAGGTCAGCACCGTCAACAAGGAAGTGGACCTGGGCAGCGCCGGTTCGCTCAAGCTGCCGCTGGCCGCCTCGAGCACTTCGGAAATGGATAGCATGGTGCGCAGCCAGGATGGCCGCATCGTCGCCATCGGCGGCCTGATGCGCCAGGCAACCACTTCAGACCGCTCGCAAGTGCCGGGCGCCGGCGACATTCCCGTGCTGGGCGCATTGTTCCGCAACACGGGGCAAGTGATACAGAAACGTGAACTGGTGGTGCTGATCAAGCCGACCATCGTCGATGGCGCCAATAGCTGGAACGAAGACTTGATCGATTCGGGCAAGCGCATCGAGGCGCTCGATCCGCGCCGCCCATCGGAGCGGCGCTAAATGTACCAGGCCCATTTCGGCTTGCGCGAGCCGCCGTTTGGCCTCACGCCCGATACCAGTTTCTTTTTCAATGGCCCGCAATCGCAAAAGGCCTTGAACACCTTGCTGGTGGCGGCGCGCAATGGCGAAGGCTTCATCAAGATCACGGGCGAGGTGGGGACTGGGAAAACTTTCCTGTGCCGCAAGTTCATGCAATCCTTGGGCGATGATTTTGTCACGGCCTATATTCCCAATCCGAACCTGCCGCCGCGTTCGCTGATCCTGGCGCTGGCCGACGATCTCGACGTGTTGCTGGAAAAAGATGCAGACCAGCATCAGCTACTGAAAGGCATCAACCTGCGCCTGCTGAACCTGGCGGCACAGGGTAAGCGCGTGCTGCTGTGCCTGGATGAAGCGCAAGCGATTCCCGTCGACAGCCTGGAAGCGCTGCGTTTGCTGACCAACCTGGAAACGGAAAAACGCAAGCTGCTGCAAATCGTGCTGTTTGGCCAGCCCGAACTGGACGTCAAGCTGGCCTTGCCTGAAATCCGCCAGCTGGCGCAGCGCATCACTTTTCACTATCACCTGGGGCCGCTGTCGCGCGACGACCTGGATTTTTACGTGGCGCACCGGCTGCGCGTGGCCGGCTTCGCGGGCGCCCGACTGTTCAGCCGGGGCGGCGTGGCCCGCCTGTATGCAGCCAGCGGCGGCATCCCGCGGCTAGTCAACATCATGGCGCACAAGGCCTTGATGCTAGCGTATGGCGAAGGGAAGCAGCAAGTGAGCCGCCGCCATGTGGCGCTCGCTGCCAGCGACACGGTGGCAGTCAGCCGGCGCTGGTGGCCAGGGCTGGCTGGCGCTGCCGTGCTGGCCGTGGGCGCCGCCGTGATCTGGATACTATTGAAATGAATATGACAAATGAGCTTGATTAACAAAATGCTGCAAGACCTCGACGCCCGCGGTACTCCCGACGGGCGTGGCGACGCCGGGGGCATCCGTTCCGTTCCTGAACGCGAGCATGGCTTGCCGCGCGCGCTGGTGTTTGGCGGCGCCGCTGGCTTGACGGCCGTCGCCATCGCCCTGGGCTGGGTCTACCTGAAGCGTCCGTCTGTGCCGCCGATGCTGGTCAATGTGGCCAGCTTGGCGGCGCCTGCTCCAGCCCCAGCCCCTGCGCCAGTTGTCGCAGTAGTACCTACACCAGTTACGGTTCCTGAACCGGTGGCGCCAGTGGCAGTGCCCGAACCGGCGCCCGTCAAGGATCGCCCGGAAGAGCTGCGCCGCATCACGGCCAAACCCGCGAAGAGTGCCGTGGCGCCCTTGATTAAAGTAGCAGTGCCTGCCGCCATCAGCGAAAAAATCATCGAAGGTAAGCAAGTCACGCCGCAGCAGCGCGTGGAAAACGAGTACCGCCGCGCACTGGGCTATCTTCAGGATGGCAGGGTGGCCGAAGCCATGGCCGGTTTGCAGCACACCCTGCAGCTGGACCCGCGCCACCAGGGCGCGCGCGAAACCCTGATCCGTTTGCTGCTGGAAGCGCAGCGCCCGGACGATGCCGTGCGCCAATTGCAGCTGAGCCTGGGCCTGGACCCGAAACAGCCGGCGCAAGCGATGATGCTGGCCAGGCTGCAACTCGATAAAAACGCAAGCGCCGCGCTCGACACCCTGATGCGCAGCCTGCCGTACGCAGCCGATAATGGCGAATACCGCGCCTTTTTGGCCGGCGTGCTGCAGCGTCAACAGCGCTACCACGATGCCGCCGAACAATACGAGCTGGCCCTGCAGGGTGCGCCCGACAACAGCGTCTGGTGGATGGGTCTGGGGATTGCCTTGCAGGCAGACAACCATCCAGACCAGGCGCGCCAGGCGTACGAGCGTGCCAAGGGCTTGCAAACCCTGTCGCCACAATTGCAGGCGTTTGTTGAGCGCAAGCTGGTGCAACTGACAGCGCCGACGACCAGGTAACAATCTGCCTATCATCACATTCTTGAATTAACCGAGGCGTGCGTTGTACCCAACGACTGTAAAAATTGAACGGGTTTTCCCTATCGAGCGCCATAAAAACCGGCACGGGAAGTGTACCGAGTTTGGTTTCGCCACGGCCAGCAGCCGGCATTACTCGCTCACGCTTCCGGGCTGGCCTGCTATCGAGGCTGGCATGGAAGTGACCGCCATCCTTGAGCGGGAAGGGGACTGGGCGACCTTGCGAGGTTGGGTCAACCACACTTCCGGCGAGGTGGTGTCGCCATCACGCGGCGATTGGATCTTTCAGTTGGTCGTTGCGTTCTTGCTGGCAAGCTGGGTGTCCATCGCGTGGGCCAGTTCAGTCCGCTGCTGTTGTTTCTGCTCTATGGCATGCCGTGCGCATGGATGCTGCGCCGGGCATATCGAGTGAGGGCAGCGTTGGAGGCCGTGCTTGAAAATCGAGCCACGGCACGTTGACGCGCCGCTCAATGATGGCGATTGCTTGCCATCGAGATATTCATGGACGAGGCTTGTTTGAATTTCTTTGCTCTGAAAGTCCTGGCATCGACATTGCTGGGCGTGCTGCTTGCGTTAAGTTGTCTTTTAAGTAGTGCCCATGCCGCTAGCACGGCCGGCGCACCGTCTGCCTATGTTCTTGATAATACGGAAGTGCGCGATATCCATGCGCAAGCCTTGAAGCGGGATTACCAGGTATATGTGGCCTTGCCCGATTCCTATCGTGAGGGAAATAAGCGTTATCCGGTATTGTTCGTGGTTGACGCCAATTATGCGTTTCCCGTCGTACGCAATATTACTCAGCGCCTGAGCAAGCATGCGGGGATGGAAGAGGTGGTGGTGGTCGGCCTGTCGTACGCCAATGGCGACAGTGGGGTGTACAGCCGCCGCCGCGATTACACGCCAACCATTCCGCGCAAGCATGATTACCGCTCTGATATGCCGGGACGGCAACCCGCGTTTGGCGAGGCCAAGGCCTATGCCCAGTTCATCTCGGGAGAAGTGTTTCCATTCATCGCCCAGCGTTATCGCGTGAACATGCAGCGCAAGGTTTTCATAGGCCATTCCTACGGCAGTCTGCTGGGCTTGCAATTCCTGCTGACCGAGCCGCGGACCTTCGAGCACTACATCCTGGGCAGCCCGTCGCTGTGGTATGACGCCGGCGTGATGTTTGACCGTGAGCAGGCGTATGCCGCCAGTCACAAGGATCTTCCTGCGTCGGTATTTTTTGGCATCGGCGGCCTGGAAAAGCTGGCGCCAGGAAAAAAACGCTCGCGCTCGGAGGAAGACGCCGACATGGTGGCGGACTTGCGCGAGTTTGACGGAAAACTGACATCGCACAAGTTCCCGAACCTGAAAACGCGCTTGCGCGTATTCGAAGATGAAGACCATGCGAGCGTATTTCCTTTTGTCCTGACGCATGGATTACGGGCTTACCTGAAATCGGAAAAATGAAAATGGTGACGCTATGCTATGGCGGGGATGATCAATAGACGGTACTAATCACCAGGAAGGATTATCTATGTCAGCTCCGATTTTTTCCCAACCCAGCATTTCTGAAGAAGCCATCGCCGCCATGGCGGACACGATGCGCAGCGGCTGGATTGCCAGCGCTCCTCTGGTACAGGAATTTGAACGTGCGCTGGCGCCGCTGGCCTGCGCCCTGAAACCGATATGGCTCCTGAAGATATAAATAGCTTGACCTTCTCAGTACGGGAAGCTCCACAGTGGCAGCATTCAAGGAGATTCCCGTATGCCAAAAATCACAGTAGTGCCCCATCCTGAGCTGGCTCCCACCGGCGCCGTGCTCGATGTGCCCGAAAACACCAGTATCTGCGATGCCTTGCTCTTGCATCATATAGACATCGAGCACGCCTGCGGACAAGTCGGCGCGTGCTCCACCTGCCACGTGGTCGTGCGCGAGGGCTACGCGTCCTTGAGTCCCTTCGGCGATTACGAAGAGGATATGCTTGACCAGGCATGGGGCTTGCAGCCCCAATCGCGCCTGTCTTGCCAGGCGCGCGTCGGTGGCGAAGACTTGACGGTGGAGATACCGAAATACTCGATCAATCATGCCAAAGAGAAATCTTAGCAACCGCCGTGCGGCTGTTGCCATGTGATGATCGCCACCGGGAAACTGGTACAGGGCTTACATGGTTTCCGGCTGCAAGATCGCCAGCAGTTCCTGGCGCATCCATGCATGCGCATCGGTGCGCAGATAGTTTTTGTGGCAATACACTTTGACAGCGTAGTGTGGGATGGCAAACGGCGCCTTGTAGATGCTGAAAGGGGCCGCCGCGCTGAGTATTTCGGCAGCCCGGCGCGGCATGGTTAAAATCAGCTCGCTTTCTGCAATGATGAAAGGGGCGGCCAGCACGGTCGGCAGGTGCACGCTGACCTCGCGCTTGAGCGACAGCCCATCGAGTACATGATCGATGGCGCCGTGCGTTTCATTCCATGGCGTGACGACGGCATGGCGTTCCTGCAGATAGTTTTCCAGTGTGAGCTGTCCGCGTATGCGCGGATGATGCCGGCTGGCGATGACCACATAGTCATCTGTGAACCAGTCGAAATCCTCCACGCCGTCAGGCAAGGCGTCGCGTTCCTCGCTGTATCCTAGTGCAAAGTCGATGCGGCCGGCCGCCAGTTCCTCGATTGATACTTTTCTATTCGAATAGACCACCCGGACATGCACATGTGGCGCTATGTTTTGCAAGCGTGCAATGAGTTTAGGCAGCACTGCAACGATGGTGTAATCGGTAGCGGAGAAAACGAAAGTGCGGTGGCTCGATGCAGGCGCAAAGCCGTGGTTTGCGCTGATGCTGTCTTGCAGCACTTTCAAGGCGCCGGCCACTGGCGCTGCCAGCTGTTCCGCACGCACGGTCGCTTGCATGCGCTGGCCCTGGCGCACGAATAATTCATCGTTCAGTGAAACACGCAAGCGGGCAAGTGCGTGACTGAAGGCTGACGCGCTCATGGACAGTTCATGGGACGCGGCAGTGACCGAGCGCAGCCGGTAAAGCGCGTCAAAGACAGGCAAGAGGTTCAGATCAAGGCGGCGCAGGTCAGGATGCATGGTGTGCATTATATCGTGAAATAAATGCACTGGATGCAGTACTCGTCTGCCTTTATGATGGTTCTCCTCGCGCTACACATGGCGTGTAGACAATTAATCATCAGGAGTTTTATCGTGACTATTCAAATCCGCGATGCGGTACGAGCGGACGCAGCGCTTATCCTTGGTTTCATCACAGAACTGGCAATTTTCGAGAAGGCTGAACACGAAGTCGTGGCGACTTTGGCCGATATCGAAGACAGCCTGTTTGCCGACCATGCCACTGCCCGTGCGCTTATTTGCAGCATCGGTGACAAAGCAGTCGGCTATGCGGTGTATTTCTTGAGCTATTCCACCTGGCTGGGCCGCAAGGGACTGTATCTGGAAGATTTGTATATATCGCCCGAACATCGCGGCGCCGGTGCAGGGAAATTCATGCTCGGTCATCTGGCCTGCCTGGCGCGCGATACTGGTTGCGGCCGTTTTGAGTGGAGCGTGCTCGACTGGAACGAACCAGCGATCCAGTTTTATCGCAGTATCGGCGCTACCGCGCAAGATGAATGGGTGCGTTACCGTATCGCGGGAGACGCCTTGCTGCATTTTTCCGATCAGCATAGCAAGAGCTTGCCCGGGAATCAGAGCCTTTAGGGACAGGCCTGTTGAGCAGGCAACACCGTTGCCAGAGTTGACTGCGGATGGCAAGGCCGTCCGCGTTGGGGCGCCAGATACAGGCAGGCAACAGCGTGCATGATGGCGGGCTCTCTTCGTTGCCCAGCGTTTCGGGAAAGGCGCGTTCCAGGCGGCCGTTGTCGCCTGCGCGCGTGACGCCACGCTGAAACCATCAGTCTGCCTCTGTCAGTTCGCTCGCGGTTCCGGTATCATTCGGCATGAATAAGATTTCTTTCCAACCGTTTATTATTGGTGTCGCTGGCGGTAGCGGCAGTGGCAAGTCTACAGTATCCCAGCAAGTGCTGGCATCGTTTGGTGCTGATATGGTCTCGGTCGTGATGCAGGACGATTACTACTGCGATCAAACCCATCTCAGCCCTGAAGTGCGTCGCGAGCAGAATTACGACCATCCGCAAGCGTTCGAGTGGCCATTGCTGGTACAGCATGTGCAGGCCTTGCGCAATGGCGAGGCGATCGAGATGCCGGAGTACGACTTCACCCTCCACAATCGCTCCAGCAGGACCATTCCAGTCAAACCAGCCCCGGTGATCGTGATTGAAGGCCTGTTTGCCTTGTATGACGAAGACTTGCGCAACATGATGTCGCTGAAGATCTTTGTCGACACCGCCTCCGACGTGCGCTTTATTCGCCGCATGCAAAGGGATATTACCGAACGCGGCCGCTCGGTGGAAAGTGTCATCGAGCAGTATCTGGAAACAGTACGCCCGATGCACAAGCAATTCATTGAGCCAACCAAACGCAATGCCGATATCATCTTACCGCATGGCGCCAATGGCCCAGCGGTTGATATGATCACCACCAAGGTGGCGAGCGTGATAGGCCAGTTGAAGCGGCCCTGATTCGATACGCTGAGCCACGCCAGCGGCCGTCCTGCGTACAGGCGCCGGACGGCGGCTACAGGCGCGCCTCGTCCCCCCACACATGCCGCATGCTGAAGTGCATATGCGCATCGTCTTCGTGCAAGCAGGCGATGATGGCGTACTGGCTGTCGCCGGTATTGCGCGGCAAGGTCGAAGGCAGTTCGGCGGCCGGTAGCGGTGCGCCTTGCGGATTGCTGAGCGGGTGCACATAGGCGGCGCCCCTTTGCGTGACCACCCCCAGTTCCCCATTGCGCAGGCGTACCAGGGTACCCGGCGGGTATTTACCGAGGATCGCCACGAATTGCTCGGCCAGCAGCGGGTCGATGGCCAGGTCCTGGTCGAGGAAGATCTGCTGCAGCGCCTGGTCCGGCAGGATGGAGCGCCGGTAATTGCGGGCCGAGACGCGCGCGCAATAGCGGTCGGCCAGGCCGATCAGCTTAGCGTTTTGCAGGATTTCATCGCCGCTGCGTCCCTCGGGATAGCCGCTGCCGTCCTCGTTTTCATGGTGCAACAGCACGCAACTGAGCCATTCTTCATCTTCGACCCCGGCGCAGCGCAGCAGTTCCGCACTTTCTACCGGATGCAGGCGCACGATGCGCATTTCTTCATCGGTCAAAGGGCCGCGCTTATCCTGGAAACTGTCATGGTGGTACAGCATGCCCACGTTCATGGTCAGCGCGGCGGCGCCGATGCGCAGCAATTCATCGTCTGGCTTGCCCATGGCCTGGCCCACCAGCATGGCCAGCAGCGCCGTTTCGATGCAGTGGCGCACGGCATAGCGGCCGGCGATCTGGTTCAGCAAGATACTGGCCAGGGCGATATCGGCGTCGAGCGCCAGGGCGCGCAGCAGTTCGCGGGCAATCCCGCGCACGTCGCGCTCGGCGTTGCCTTCCTTGCGCAAGTCCAGCAGAAGCCGGTCCAGGCGTTGCGCGCTTTCATTGAGCAGGTGTAATACAGATGGTTGTTCTGGCGAGCCGGTGTACAAGCCCATCTGCAGCAAACGCGCCAGTTGCGCGCCATCGCTGATAGTCTGCCCCTTGCGCAATTGCGGACCTGCGCTGTGATCGGCCAGGTACAAATCCCAGGGCAGGGGTTCGCCAGGAACCAGGTCGGCCAAGCCGATGCGACGCTGAACCATGCTAGTCTCCGTTCTGCTCCCCTGCCTGCAGCCTTGGCCGCTGGCGGAAAGCTTTTATATTGCTGCCAGGCGTGCCAGCGCCAGGCGCAGGGTGTCATCCTGTTTGGCAAAGCAGAAGCGCACGATGCCCGACTCCTTGCCTTGCGCATAAAATGCCGATACGGGGATGGCGGCCACCTTGATTTCGCTGGTCAGCCATTCGGCGAACTGCGCCTCGCTCTGCTGCGAAATGGCCTCATAGCGCACGCACTGGAAATACGTGCCATCGGCCGGCAGCAGGGTAAACCGGCTGCCCGCCAGGCCATCGCGGAACAGGTCGCGCTTGCGCTGGTAAAAGGCGGGCAAGTCCAGATACGGCTGCGGATCGGCCATATACGCCGCTACGCCGTGCTGCATCGGCGTGTTGACCGTAAAAACATTGTACTGATGCACCTTGCGGAACTCGGCCGACAAGCTCGCTGGCGCCGCTACATAGCCGATTTTCCAGCCCGTCACGTGATACGTCTTGCCGAAGCTGGAAACGATAAAGCTGCGCGCCGCCAGTTCCGGATGGCGGCTCAGCGAAACGTGTTGCTGGCCGTCGTAGACCATGTGTTCATAGACTTCGTCCGACAGGATCAATATCTGCGTGCCGCGCACGATGTCGGCCAGCGCTGCCACGTCGGACGGACGCAAGATGGTACCGGTCGGATTGTGTGGCGTATTGATGATGATCAAACGCGTCTTTGGTGTGACGGCGGTGGCCAGCTTGGCCCACGGCACGCTGTAGCCGTGTTCATGAACTTCCATCGCCACCAGCACGGGCACACCACCGGCCAGCGCGATGGCCGGCAAATAGCTGTCGTAAGCCGGTTCGATGACGATCACTTCATCGCCAGGGTGCACGCAGCATAGAATTGCCGTGGTCAGCGCCTGGGTGGCGCCTGCCGTGACGGTGATTTCCGTGGCGGCGTCATATCGATGGCCGTACAGGCTGGCGATCTTGGCCGCGATGGCCTCGCGCAGGGGCGCCGCACCGGTCATCAAAGGATACTGGTTGTGGCCAGCATGCATGGCCTCGCTGACTCTTTCGATCAGGGCCGGCGCGCAGCCGAAATCAGGAAAACCCTGGCCCAGGTTGACAGCGCCGTGCTGGGCCGCCAGGGCCGACATGCGTGTAAACACCGTGGTGCCCACGGCAGGCAAACGGGTTTGCAGGGCAGGGGTCTGGCTGGAGTAAGGCGTGTTATTCATGGGCAATCAGGCGATGGTGTCAGTGGTGGCTTTATTCTAGCGCAGCCGCAACTGTTTCGGGTGGCGCGGCTGGTCTCCATTTCTCTGGCACCATGATCTGGAACATGCCGGCCTTGGCCGTCCTGCGGGCCAGCTTCAGCAGGGCTTTATCTTTGGTGATCAGGATGTCGGCGCTGGCGTCGCGCGCCAGTTCCAAAAATTTCTGGTCATCCTTGTCGGTGCAGACGGGCAGGCGGACGCCAGACTCGGCAGGCGCCACCACCGTGATCAGGGCGTCAAAGCGGGTCGCAGCCACGGCACGGCTCGCTTCATCGAGCGGCAAGTGTTTGTAGTGCAGCACCACCAGATATTCGGCGCGGCAATCTTCGCGCGTGATGGCTTGCACGGTGCCGCTTTCCATGGCGGCCAGCAAGTCGGCCCAGCGCGGGTCGTTGAAGACGAACAGGTCGAGGCAGACGTTGGTGTCGAGGACGAGTTTTTGTGGAGCAGGTATCATGTAGCCTATTCTATTCTGTAGTGATAATTTATGTTGATCGTGCTTTCGCCCGCCAAGAGTCTCGACCTGGAGACGCCGCCAACAACCCAGTTGCACAGCACCCCCGATTTTCTCGACCATTCCGCCCAGCTGATTGAACGCATGCGCCAGTTTTCACCAGCCGAGGTCGGCAGCCTGATGGGCATTTCCGATGCCTTGTCTGCCCTCAACGTGGCCCGCTACGCGTCCTGGACGCCACAGCCATCCGATGCGCGCCAGGCCATCATGGCTTTCAACGGTGACGTGTACGCCGGTTTCGAAGCGCGCACCCTGCAGCCTGGTCAGCTTGATTACGCGCAATCGCGCGTGCGCATCCTGTCGGGCCTGTACGGTTTGCTGCGCCCGCTGGACCTGATCCATCCGCACCGGCTGGAAATGGGCACCCGTCTGTCCACCGTGCGCGGCAAGGATCTGTACGCGTTCTGGGGCGACACCATCACCAATGCCCTGAACCGCACGGCGCAAGAGCAGGGCGCCAAGGTGCTGGTCAACCTGGCTTCGGAAGAATATTTCAAATCCGTCAAGCCGCGCCAGCTCGATATGCCCGTCATCTCGCCCGTGTTCGAAGACTGGAAGAATGGCAAGTACAAGATCATTTCGTTCTACGCCAAGCGCGCGCGCGGCATGCTGGCCCGCTACGCCACCGTCAACGCCATCCGCGACCCCGAGCAATTGAAACAGTTCGATGTCGATGGATACACTTACGTGCCGGAAGCGTCGAATGACAGCAGCTGGGTGTTCCGGCGCAAAGTGGCTGAATAAGTGATCAAATAAGTAAAAAACCGGAGCAAGCTCCGGTTTTTTCATTTTCCTGCCTGATTATTGCCAGAACTTCCACCAGCGACGTTCCTTGTTCACCCCTTCCGGGCTGAGGAAGGCAGTTTGCGGGTAGTTCTTGGTCAGCACGCGCAGGGTGTCGTCACGCAGGTCGGTCATGCCCAGCTTGTCGTACGAGCGGTACATGATGAACAGCGCTTCTTCGATCGCTGGCGAGGCGCTGAAATCGCTGACAGTGCCTTGTGCGCGGTTAGCCGCAGCCAGGTAGGCGCCGCGGCGGTAGTAATAGCGCGCCACATGGACTTCATATTTCGCCATCGCGTCGACCAGATAGTGCATGCGCGCCAGGGCGTCGGGAGTGTACTTGCTGTTCGGGAACTTGTCGACCAGTTGCTTGAACGCGGCAAACGCTTCGCGCGTGGCTTTCGGATCGCGTTCGGTCGGGTCTTGCTCGTACAGGAAGTTCAGGAAGCCGATCTGGTCGTTAAAGCTGATCAGGCCTCGCAGGTAGTACATATAGTCCACGTTGGCGTGGTTCGGATGCAACTTGATGAAGCGTTCGACAGCTGCCAGTGCCTGAGCCTGGTCTCCCGACTTATAATACGCGTAAGCGATCTCCATCTGTGCCTGCAAGGCATAGTTGCCGAAAGGATAGTTAGCCTCCAGCTTCTGAAACAGGCCAATGGCAGTCTCATAGTGCTGCCCGCTCATTTCTTCACGGGCCTCCGAGTATAATTTCGTAACGGACCAATTTTTGGTCTCATCCACTTTTTCTGGCAACAAGCTGCAAGCGGACATGCCGAGCAGAACGACTGAAGCGACTACCAACGATAATTTTTTTTGCATGACGTTTTGCAAGAAGGTTTTAACCAAGATTTTACAATAGGCTGATTATAGCCGATGGGAATGCTGTGATATTAACTTCTAAGCCGAATTTGGCTGCCCCCCTATCTGACTCCGACCTCAACGACGTCGATGTGCACACAGATGCACATGCTGCCGACGAGGCATTTGACGGCGACGAGCTGTTCGATGACCTGGCGCCGATTCATCTGGAGCTGACCCCGGACGCCTGTGGACATCGCCTCGACAAGGTCATTTCCAAGCTGGTGCCGCAGTACTCGCGCAGCCGTTTGCAATTGTGGCTGGAAGCCGGTTTCGTCACCGTGGACGGTAAAGTTGCGAAACGCAATATGACCGCCTATGGCGATGAAAAGATCGTCATTCTGCCGCAAAGTGCGCCGGAAGACGAGGCTTTTAAACCGGAAGCGATGGAATTGAACATCGTGCACGAAGATGAGCATATCATCGTGATCAATAAACCGGCCGGACTGGTGGTCCATCCGGGTCCCGGCAACTGGTCGGGCACCTTGCTCAACGGGCTGCTGCATCACTGCCCGCAACTGGCCGGCGTGCCGCGCGCCGGTATCGTGCACCGCCTGGACAAGGACACCAGCGGCCTGATGGTGGTCGGCAAGACGCTGGCCTCGCAAACCGACCTGGTGCGCCAGCTACAGGCGCGTACCGTCAAGCGCGAGTATTTCGCGCTGGTGTGGGGCACGCCGAAAGTGGCGGGCACCATTGACGCCTCCATCGCGCGCCACCCGCGCGACCGCGTGAAAATGGCCGTGTCGGAAAACTTCACGGCCAAGCCAGCCATCACGCATTATGAATTGATCGGCAGCGGCGAACTCGACCGTCGTCCCGTGAGCCTGATGCAATGCCGTCTGGAAACAGGCCGTACCCATCAGATCCGCGTGCACATGCAGCACCTGGGGTTTGCGCTGGTCGGTGACTACGTGTATGGCAAGCCGCACCTGGTGTCCGTCTTCCCGCGCCAGGCGCTGCAGGCGCGCCGGCTGGGCCTGGTGCATCCGGGCACGCGCGAGGATTGCGAATGGCTGGTGCCGCTGGCCGATGACTTTGCCGAACTGATTGCCAAGGCCGGCATTCCCGAGCCGGAACTGGTCTGATGAGCGCCGCCGTCGCCTTATCTCACATTGCGCCCGACTGGCCTGGCTTGCCCGCGAACGTGGGCGCGCTGTCTACCGTGCGCGCTGGCGGCGTCAGCCTGGGGCTTTACGGTGACGCACGCGGTGGCGGTGGCTTGAACCTGGGCTTGCACGTGGGCGACGATCCTGCCTGCGTGGCGCAAAACCGCGCGCGCCTGGCGGCCATATTGCCGTCGGAACCAGCCTGGCTGTCGCAAGTGCATGGCGTGGCCGTGGCCGATGCAGCCGCCTTGGCCGGCTGTGTGCCGGACGCAGACGCCAGCGTGGCAACAGAGTCTGGCGTGGTGTGCACGGTGATGACGGCCGATTGCCTGCCTGTGCTGTTCTGTTCGCATGACGGCCTGGTAGTGGGGGCGGCGCATGCGGGATGGCGGGGCCTGGCCAACGGTGTCTTGCAGCATACGGTGCAAGACATGCGCGCGCGCGGCGCCACGGAAATCCTGGCATGGCTGGGACCGGCCATCGGGCCTGGCGCATTTGAAGTGGGCGCTGATGTGCTGCAGGCGTTCCGCGATGGCGCGCGCGATGATGAGGAAAGGCAGGCGCTGTCGGACGCCTTTGCCGCCATCGCCGGCAAGCCGGGCAAATACCTGGCCGACATCTATACGCTGGCGCGCATCATGTTGCGGCGCGATGGCGTGACCCGGGTGTCAGGTGGTGAGTACTGTACTGTCAGCGACGCGGCGCAGTTTTATTCCTACCGGCGCGATGGCGTCACCGGACGACAGGCCAGTTTGATCTGGCGCAAGTAATTTAACGGCAGACGCTTATGTGTCTGCCGTTTTTGCTTTATCGTCGCTGGAACTCAAGACGGCAGCTTTGCGTTCGGCTCGGCGTTTGCGTCTTTTTGAGCCTGTCAGATAGAATAGGATAGACAAAGGAATAAGACAGTAGAGGATAAACGTCATCAGTCCGGCAACAAAGGACGGTTCGGTCAGGGCCATCAGGCCCACCACGTAAATCCATGCAATAGCAACGATCAGCATCATAGGTTTTGGCCAGGCCAGGCAAGGCTGAATACAGTAGAGAGAGACGACATCTTAATTCTTTAATGGAATGGATTTACACAATGAATATGCCCGATCCCCAAGTCATGGCCCAGGAGTGGATGGCGCAGATCAGCGATCCGAACCAGTGGAAGACCTGGTTCAACATGGTACCCCAGCCGGCGGCCAATCCGATTGCCGGCATTTTGCAAGACGCCGGCGCCAGCATCAAGCCGGAAGTGATCGAACAGTTAAAAAATGACTACATGGCCAAGCTGACGGGCTTGTGGGGCGACTTCATGGGCGGCAAGACGCCTGAACTGAAGGATCGCCGCTTTGCCGCGCCAGCCTGGCATGCCAGCCCCTTGTCGGCTTTCAATGCGGCAGCCTATTTGCTGAACGCCGAATTCCTGGCCTCGATGGCCGAGGCGGTTGAAGCATCGCCGCACCAGAAACAGAAAATCCGTTTTGCGGTACAGCAAATTGTCGATGCCATGTCGCCTGCCAATTTCCTCGCAACCAATCCCGACGCCCAGCAAACCCTGATCGAAACCAAGGGCGAAAGCCTGGCCAAGGGCTTGACGAATATGCTGGCCGACATGCAGAAGGGCCGCATTTCGCAGTCCGACGAGTCGGCCTTCGAAGTGGGCCGCAACGTGGCCACCACGCCGGGCACGGTGGTGTTTGAAAACGAATTGTTCCAGCTGATCCAGTACACGCCCAGCACGGCCACCGTGCATGCGCGGCCGCTGCTGATGGTGCCGCCGTGCATCAATAAATTCTATATCCTCGACTTGCAGCCTGAAAATTCGCTGGTGCGCTATGCGGTGGAGCAGGGCAATAGCGTGTTCCTGATCTCGTGGCGCAATCCGGACATGAGCATGCAGCACGTCACCTGGGATGATTATGTGGAGCAGGGCGTGATCGAGGCGATCAGCGTCACGCAGGAAATATCTGGCCAGGAAAAATTGAACCTGTTCGGCTTTTGCGTGGGCGGCACTATCGTCTCGACCGCGCTGGCCGTGCTGAAGGCGCGCGGACAGAATCCCGCATCCAGCCTGACCCTGCTGACCACCTTCCTTGATTTCTGCGACACGGGTGCGCTCGAAGTCTTCGTCGATGAACCGCAAGTGGCGCTGCGCGAGCAAGCCCTGGCCAAGGGCGGGCTGATGTCGGGCCGCGACCTGGGCAGCACTTTTTCCAGCCTGCGGCCGAACGACCTGGTGTGGAATTACGTGCAGTCGAATTACCTGAAGGGCAAGGAGCCGGTGGCCTTCGATTTGCTGTACTGGAATGCCGATGGCACCAGCTTGCCTGGGCCGATGTTTTGCTGGTATTTACGCCATACCTATCTGGAAAATAGCCTGAAAGTGCCGGGCAAGCTGACGGTGGCTGGCGAGAAAATCGACTTGAGCAGCATCGATGCGCCAGCCTTTATTTACGGCTCGCGCGAAGACCATATCGTGCCCTGGGGTTCAGCCTATGCGTCGACGGCGCTGCTCAATCCGAAGAAGCCCAAGGCCAACCGGTTTATCCTCGGCGCCTCTGGCCATATCGCCGGCGTGATCAATCCGGCATCGAAGAAAAAGCGCAGCTACTGGAGCAACGACCAGCCACGTACCGCGAAAGCCAAGCCTTTGAGCGCCGAACAGTGGTTGGACGGCGCAACCGAACATGCGGGCAGCTGGTGGCCCGAATGGGCCGCCTTCCTGGCCGAACATGGCGGTGCAGAGGTAAAGGCGCCAGCCAAACCCGGCGGCAAGCGCTACAAGGCGATCGAAGCGGCACCCGGCCGGTATGTTAAAGTCAGGGCTGACTAAGGACACCTGACAAAACCTACTGCGCGTCGTGATTTGCGGCCTGCGATGCTCACTGACTCGGCGTCCCCGTGCGTGCGCACAGCTGCGCTTCTCAGCCACAGCTTACTTCCGCTCGCTACGGTTTTGTTAGGTGTTGTAAGTGTGCTGGAAGGCAAGATCAGGGTAAACTCTGGTCTTGTCAGGAATCTACTTCTAGTTGCGTTGCAATAAATGTGGGAATCTTTGCCACGAATGTGCAAAGTGGTCGTTTTCCACTCTATAATGCAAAAAGTAGGCAGGTGCGAAAGCGGACCCCACGTTCGCTTTTTTTTCGGATTAACTCAGTATGCGTTGCGGCGCAATAAGTGGGACTTTGTGATGAGTAGTGCTAAAAAAAGTATAGACCGCCTGATTAAAAAATACCCTAACCGCCGTTTGTACGACACCCAAACCAGTTCCTACATCACCTTGACGGACGTCAAGCAGCTGGTGCTGGACAATGAAGAATTCACGGTCGTCGACGCCAAGTCCAGCGAAGACCTGACGCGCAGCATTTTGCTGCAAATCATTTTGGAAGAAGAGGCCAGCGGCGTGCCGATGTTCTCCAGCGGCGTGCTGTCGCAAATCATCCGCTACTATGGCCACGCCATGCAGGGCATGATGGGCTCCTACCTGGAAAAGAACGTGCAGGCCTTCACTGATATCCAGCATAAATTCACGGGCACCTCGGCCGGCAGCTTCGACGGCAAGCCATTCAGCCCTGAAATGTGGACACAATTCATGAACGTGCAAGGTCCGATGATGCAGGGCATGATGAATAACTACATCGACCAGAGCAAAAGCCTGTTTGTGCAGATGCAAGAACAAATGCAAAGCCAGAGCAAGAATCTGTTCGGCACCTTCCCGTTCGTGCCGCCTGTACCGCCGGCGGACAAGAAGTAATCACCAGCAAATACGGGGCTTGCAAGCGGCCCCATAGCACGGCACAGCGGAGCTTTCCCCTGTGCCGTTTTTATTGCTGCACCGCAGCGCAAGCGGCTTTGCAGTCCATCCCTTATCAATATTCACAAAAAATTGCGTTGACATTGAAAATTCTTCACTGGTAGTATTACTACACCTTGTGGAAGCGCTTCCACTCCCATCAGAAATAAAAAATGCGTGAAGGAGATTGTGTGAATCAAGCTGCTGTATCAGTTATCCCGCCCGTATCGGCTGCACTGGAAACGGAATTTTCGCCACCGACCGACTCGGTGTTGTGGAAGAAAGATTTTCTGCTAGGCGTGGCCACTGCCGCCTACCAGATCGAAGGCGCGGTGCATGAAGATGGCCGCTTGCCATCGATCTGGGATACCTTCTCCGCCACGCCAGGCAAGGTGCTGGCTGGCGACACGGGCGAGTTTGCCTGCGACCACTATCACCGCTGGGAAGAGGATGTGGAAACCATCGCCGCCCTGAATGTCGACGGCTACCGCTTGTCGATCGCCTGGCCCCGCGTGATGGATGAACACGGCCAGCCAAACGCGGTGGGCATTGCCTTCTACAAGAACCTGCTGCAGCGCCTCAAGCAAAAAGGCTTGAAAACCTTTGTCACCCTGTACCACTGGGACTTGCCGCAACACCTGGAAGACCGTGGCGGCTGGCTCAACCGCGAGACGGCTTATCGCTTTGCCGACTACGCTGACCTGATGAGCCGCGAACTGTCCGGCCTGGTCGATGCCTGGGCCACCCTGAACGAACCATGGTGCTCGGCCTTCCACGGTTACGGCGGTGGCCACCATGCACCGGGCAGGGCAGACGTGCGCTATGCCACGCAAGCGATGCATCATCTGCTGCTGGGCCACGGCCTGGCGCTGGTGCATCTGCGCCGCAACGATCCGGGCGCGCAAGTGGGCCTGGTGGCCAATGTGGGCCGTGGCACGACGACCGGCAGCAGCGCCGCCGACAAACGCGCGGCCGAACTGTTCGAGCTGCAGCACAACAACTGGATCTTCGATCCGCTGTTCAAGAAAAGTTATCCGGAAGCGTTGTGGAGCTTGTGGCCGGGCGCCAAGCCACTGATTCTGGAAGGCGACATGGACATCATCGGCGCGCCGATGGACTTCCTCGGCATCAACTACTATTTCCGCACGAATGTGGTCAGCGATGGCGGCCATGGTTATCTGGAAGTGGATCTGGAAGGCGTGGAGCGCACACAGATGGGCTGGGAAGTGTATCCGCAAGGCCTGTACGACTTGCTGGTGGGTTTCCATCACGAATACGCCAACCTGCCACCGGTATACATCACGGAAAACGGCACGGCGTCGGACGATGTAGTGGTCGATGGCAAGGTGGCGGATCCGCGCCGCATCTCCTTTTTGAACCGCCATCTGGCAGCCGTTGATGCAGCGGTCAAGGCGGGCGTGGATATCCGTGGCTATTTCATCTGGTCGCTGCTGGATAACTTCGAATGGGCTTTTGGTTATGAGCGCCGCTTCGGCATTATTCATGTGGATTATGCGACGCAAAAGCGTACCTGGAAGCAGAGCGCCTTTCTGGTGCGTGATTTCCTGGCCCGTCGTAATGCACAGCCTTGAGGAGTGTGAGTATCGTTGATGTTTGAAGGACGTTTCATCTGGTAAAGTTTTAGGTATAGGCATAGCCGATTCATTCCCATAAAAGAGCGCTGGACGCTCACAGGAGACAACATGAATAAAACCAATAAAACTGCCGGCGCAATCGCGCTGGCCCTGGCGGCCCAAGCCGCTGTCATGGCGCCGGCCCTGGCGCAAAATCCCGCACCTTTGAAGGCCACCGTGATCCACTGGTGGACCTCCGGTGGTGAATCGGCGGCCATCCGCCAGTTTGCCGATGCCTATAACAAGGCGGGCGGCCAGTGGATAGACCAGGCCATCGCCGGCGCCGACCAGTCGCGGGCCACCACCATCAACCGCATCGTGGGCGGCAATGCACCCGTGGCGGCGCAGTTCAACACCTCGCAGCAGTTCCGCGATATCGTTGACCAGGGTTTGCTCAACAATATCGATGACGTGGCGATCAAGGGCAACTGGGACCAGATCATGCCGCCATCGATCGTCAACGCCATCAAGATCAAGGGCCATTTCTACGCGGCGCCTGTGAACATCCACATGCCCGCCTGGTTCTTCTACTCGAAGGCCGCCTTCAAGAAAGCCGGCATCGCCGACGAGCCAAAGACCTGGGATGAATTCCTGGCCGACCTGGCCAAGCTGAAGGCGGCCGGCGTGGTGCCGCTGGCCTTTGGCGGCCAGGTATGGCAGGAAAAAATCACTTTCGACGCCATCTTCGCCATGGTGGGCGGCCCCGACCTGTACCTGAAAGTCTACCGCGACCGCGACCAGAACGCCGTCAAGTCCGACGCCTTCAAGCAGGTGCTGGTCGCCTTCAAGAAACTGCGCGGTTTCATCGATCCGGGCGCGCCGGGCCGCAACTGGAATGACGCCACCGCCATGGTCATTACCGGCAAGGCTGGCGTGCAAATCATGGGCGACTGGGCCAAGGGTGAATTCTCGGCTGCGAAACAGACGGCCGGCAAGGAATTTGGCTGCTTCCCCGGCTTCGGACCGAAGTCGCCCTACATCGTGGCAGGCGACGCCTTCGTATTCCCGAAATCGTCGAATGCGGATGTGATCAAGGCGCAGAAACTGCTGGCCACCACCATGACTTCGCCCGCAGCGCAAGTGGCCTTCAGCGCACGCAAGGGATCGATCCCTATCCGTGGCGACGTTGACGACAGCTCGCTCGACATCTGCGCCAAACAGGGTATCGCCATCATGAAGGACAAGTCGCGCCAGCTGCCGAACTCGGAGATGCTGACCTCGCCCGACACGAACGGCGCCTTGCAGGACGTGCTGACCAATTACTGGAACAAGAACCAGTCCGCCGAAGATGCGCAAAAGGCATTCGCCAGCGCCTTGAAAGAGTAAGCGCTGCAATTCACGGGAGACGGTATGAGTCATGTCAACAAGCCGGCGAAGCGGCGACGCTTTTCGCTGGCCGCCAATATCGCGCTGCTGCCGATGGCGCTCACGGTATTGTTCGCCTATGTGGGAACGATGCTGTGGACCCTGCGCGTGTCGGTCAGCAGTTCGCGCACTTTTCCGGCCGACGACTTTGTCGGTGCCGCGCAGTATGTCCGCCTGTTTAATAATGAGCGCTGGCTGCTGTCGCTGCATAATCTGCTGATCTACGGCGTGCTGTTCATCGCCGCCTGCCTGGTGCTGGGCTTCCTTCTGGCCGTTTTCATCGACCAGAAGGTGGCGGCAGAAGGCGTGCTGCGTACCATCTTTTTGTATCCGTATGCGATGTCCTTCGTGGCCACTGGCCTGGTCTGGCAATGGATGCTCAATCCTGAACTGGGCATCCAGGAAGTGCTGCACAAGCTCGGTTTCGAGCATGCGCGCTTCGACTGGATCATCGACCAGGACATGGCCATCTACACGGTGGTGATCGCCACCGTGTGGCAAGCTTCGGGCCTGGTGATGGCGCTGATGTTGTCTGGCTTGCGTGGCATCGACGAAGAAATGTGGAAGGCAGCGCGCATCGACGGCATCCCGCGCTGGCGCGTGTATGTCAGCATCGTGCTGCCGATGCTGGGGCCGTCGATCTCGACTGCCTTCGTGCTGCTGTTCGTGATGGTCGTCAAGGTGTATGACGCGGTGGTCGCCATGACGCAGGGCGGTCCGGGTACTGCCAGCGAAGTGCCGGCCAAGTTCATCATGGACTATCTGTTCGGACGGGCCAATATCGGCCTGGCCTCGGCCGCGTCGGTGGTCTTGCTGACCACGGTGCTGGCGATCGTCGTTCCCATCTATTTTGTGCGCAACCGCGCCAGCAAGGGCAAGGTGGCGCGATGACTGCCGCTGTGATCAATCCGGCGCTCCGCCGCCGCTCGCGCCTGACGCCAGCGCGCCTGGGTATCTATGCTTTTCTACTGTGCGCAGCGCTGTTTTTCCTGCTGCCGCTGTACGTGATGCTGATCACCTCCGTCAAGCCGATGGAAGAAATCCGCCTGGGCACCTTGTTCGCATTGCCCGTGCATGCCACGCTGGAACCATGGAGCATGGCCTGGCAATCGGCCTGCACCGGACTCGAATGCAACGGTATCCGTGGCGGCTTCTGGAATTCGGTCTACATCGTGGTGCCCAGCACCATACTGTCGATCGCGGTGGGCGCCGTGAATGGCTATGCGCTGTCGTTCTGGCGGCCGCGCGGCGCCAACCTGCTGTTCGCCGTGCTGATGATGGGCGCCTTCGTGCCGGTGCAGGTGATGGTGTATCCGCTGGTGCGCCTGCTGGCGATGGCGCATCTGTTCAGCTCCTTGCCAGGCATTATCCTGATCCACACCATCTTCGGCATGCCCGTGATGACCCTGCTGTTCCGTAATTACTACGCGGCCCTGCCGCAGGAACTGTTCAAGGCGGCGCGCATCGATGGCGGCGGCTTCTGGCGCATCTTCCTGCAATTGATGCTGCCGATGTCCACCCCCATCATCGTGGTGGCAGCCATCATGCAGGTCACGGGCATCTGGAACGACTTCCTGTTTGGCCTGGTGTTTGCCGGCTCCGACCATTTGCCGATGACGGTGCAGCTCAATAACATCATCAATACGACTACGGGCGAACGCCTGTACAACGTGAACATGGCGGCCACCATCCTGACCTCGATGGTGCCGCTGGGTCTGTATTTTATTTCCGGCCGCTGGTTTGTGCGCGGTATCGCCTCCGGCGCAGTCAAGGGCTAACAAGGGTAATCATGTCTAATGTAGCGATACGTAATCTTCAGATCCAGCTGGGCGGCAATACCATCATCGATTCCTTGAATCTCGATGTACAGGCCGGTGAATTCGTGGTCTTGCTGGGGCCTTCGGGCTGCGGCAAGTCGACCCTGCTGCACACCATCGCCGGTTTGATCGACGTCAGTGGCGGCAGCATCGAAATCAGCGGCCACGACATGACCTGGGCCGATCCCAAGGACAGGCGCATCGCCATGGTGTTCCAGTCCTATGCGCTGTATCCGACCATGAATGTGGAGCGCAATATGTCCTTCGGCCTGCGCATCAGTGGCACGCCGAAGGCCGAGATCGAGCGCCGCGTGGCGCGCGCGGCCGACATGCTGCAGCTGCAGCCGCTGTTGAAGCGCAAACCGGCCGAGCTGTCGGGCGGCCAGCGGCAGCGCGTGGCGATCGGCCGCGCCATCGTGCGCCAGGCCGACGTGTTCCTGTTCGATGAACCACTGTCGAACCTGGACGCCAAGCTGCGCACGGAACTGCGCCGCGAACTCAAACAGCTGCACCAGCAACTGGGTGCGACCATGATCTATGTCACGCATGACCAGGTCGAAGCGATGACCCTGGCGCAGCGCATGGCCGTGATGAAGGGTGGGGTGAACCAGCAGTTCGACACGCCGGCCGCCATCTACCGTGAACCGGCTAATTTATTTGTGGCCACCTTCCTCGGCTCGCCGGGCATGAATCTGTTCCGCGGCACCTTGCACCACGAGGCGGGCGGCATTGCCTTCCGCAGCGGCAGCGTGATCCTGGACGTCAGCGCCTATGCCTTCAAGCAGGCGCCGACGGAAGGGCAATCCTGTGTGCTGGGCGTGCGGCCCGAAGACATCACTGTCGGACAGGGCTTGCCATATAAAGCTGGCATTTCACTGGTCGAGGCGATGGGCAATCACAAGGTAGTATGGCTGGACTTTAACGGCAACCAGATCGCCAGCGTGGCGCAGGAACAGGATGTGATCGACGCCGGCCACACCACCTTCGCTATCCGCACGGCGCAGGCCTCGCTGTTTGACGGCGCGAGCGAATTGCGATTGTAATTCGTCAGTTTTCCTGTCGCCGTTTTGCTACGGATTCCCGTAGCGTGATGGTGACGGGGAAGTCGCGTTCGATGGCATAGCTGGTGCCGTAGCACTGGTTGAGCAGCCAGCGCACGGCGTTCTGCGTCAATTCCCGGATGGGAATATGCACAGAAGTCAGTCCAGGCGCCGTGAAGGCGGCCGAATAGTCATCGTCGTAGCCGACCACCGAGACGTCATCGGGCACGCGGATGCCGGCCCGGTGCAAACAGGACATGGCGCCGACGGCCATCTCGTCGTTGGCGCAGAACAGGCCCGTAAATGGCTTGCCGCCATCGAGCAGCGCCTGCGTGGACGCGTAACCGCCTTCGCGCGAAAAGTCTGAGCTGATCAAAGGCACGTCCTGCCTGGCGATGCCATGGCGTTCCAGTTCATCAAAAAAACCCTGCAAGCGGCTTTCATTGTCGATGGTGTCGGGCGGCCCCGAAACCACGGCCAGTTCGCGGTGGTCTGCTTCAAGCAGGGTGCGCGCAGCCAAGGTGCCGCCGTGATAATGGTCGGGGCAGAAGGACGCTTGCGCCAACTCCGCATGGCGCCGGTTCAGGAAGGCCATCTTCGGGTGCATGCGCTGCAGCTGCACCAGGTCTTCGTCGTGCAAGTCGTGGCCCAGCACGACGATGCCATCGCAATCGCGCCCGATCAAAAACTTGACCGCTTCGATCGCTTCATCGCGCGGCGTGCCGTCGCCGCAGCCGGTGGCCACCACCACGTGGCGGCGCAACGCGCGCAACTCAATATCGGTCTGTTTCAGGATGGTGCCGTAATAGGCGCCAAAGAAGGAGGGCGCAAAGATGCCTATCATGCCCAGTGACTTGGCCGACAAGGAACGTCCGATGGACGAGGGGCGGAAGTTCAGTTGCTTGATGGCCGCCTGCACGCGGGCCAGGGCGTCGGGCGATACGGGGCCAGCGCCGGAAATGGCGCGCGAGGCGGTCGACATGCCTACGCCGGCGAGCACTGCGACGTCTTTCAGTGTTGCCACGTAGTCGGTTCTCCTGTGGTGGTCATTGCTATCATTTTTGCGCTCAAATCGGCCTGGAATGCGACAGATCAGGCCTTTAGCTTACTTTCAGTTTACTTATCAGGATCGTAGCACGGATCATGCGCGCA
Organism: Janthinobacterium silvisoli; assembly: GCF_014200725.1. Lineage (GTDB taxonomy): Bacteria > Pseudomonadota > Gammaproteobacteria > Burkholderiales > Burkholderiaceae_D > Janthinobacterium. The sequence goes on along the minus strand of NZ_JACHCL010000002.1, from coordinate 431,274 downwards.
GAATAATGTACAATGTTCGATTGGTCAAAATTTTCCTGGCAATCTATCATGCATTCGATCTCCCGTATTCCTGTCGTCAAATCCGAGCCTGGCGCCGCCATTGCCGGCGCCGCACCAAAAGTAGGCTTTGTCTCCCTCGGCTGCCCGAAAGCGCTGGTCGATTCCGAGCAAATCCTGACGCAACTGCGCGCCGAAGGCTATGAAACGGCGAAATCGTATGATGGCGCCGACCTGGTCATCGTCAATACCTGCGGCTTCATCGACGCTGCCGTGCAAGAGTCGCTGGACGCTATCGGCGAAGCGCTGGCCGAAAACGGCAAAGTCATCGTGACGGGCTGCCTGGGCGCCAAGAAGGATGCCGCCGGCGATGACATCATCATGAAGGTGCACCCGAAAGTGCTGGCCGTGACCGGTCCGCACGCACTGGCTGAAGTGATGGATTCCGTCCACACGCACTTGCCGAAACCGCATGCGCCTTTCCTCGACCTGCTGCCGCCACAAGGCATCAAGCTGACGCCGAAGCACTACGCCTACCTGAAAATTTCGGAAGGCTGCAACCACCGCTGCAGCTTCTGCATTATCCCGTCGATGCGCGGCGACCTGGTATCGCGTCCTATCGCCGAATTGATGATGGAAGCGGAAAACCTGTTCAAGTCGGGCGTCAAGGAATTGCTGGTGATTTCGCAAGACACCTCGGCCTATGGCGTGGACGTGAAATTCCGTTCAGGTTTCTGGAATGGCCGTCCCGTCAAAACCCATATGACGCAGCTGACCGAAGCGCTGGGCGAACTGGCCAAGTCTTACGGCGCCTGGGTGCGTCTGCATTACGTTTATCCATACCCGCATGTGGACCAGATCATCCCGATGATGAGCGGCGGCCATATCCTGCCTTACCTCGACATCCCGATGCAGCATGCCCACCCGGATGTGCTCAAGCGCATGAAGCGCCCGGCCAGCGGCGAGAAGAACCTGGACCGCATCCAGGCCTGGCGCGCGATCAACCCGGACCTGACCATTCGTTCGACCTTTATCGCCGGTTTCCCTGGCGAGACGGAAGCGGAATTCGAGTACCTGCTGGACTTCCTGAAGGAAGCGCAGATCGACCGCCTGGGCTGCTTCGCCTATTCGCCAGTCGAAGGCGCGACCGCCAACGAGATCGCCAATCCGGTGCCGGAAGAAGTGCGCGAAGAGCGCCGTGGCCGCGTGATGCTGCTGCAGGAAGAAATCTCGAAAAAACGCCTGCAAGCCAAGGTCGGCAAGACCGTGCGCGTGCTGATAGATGAAATCACCCGCACCGGCGGCGTGGGCCGCTCGGCTGCCGATGCGCCGGAAATCGACGGCGTGGTGTACGTCAAGCCGCCATACGAACCGCACCGCAAGCTGGCTGTCGGCCAATTTGTTGACGTAAAAATCACGTCGGCGGATGCGCATGACTTGTGGGGCGCGGCTGAATAAGCGCATGTAAGCGCGTGTAACAGTCGTACGGCATCAAAGGGCCAAAGCCCTTACAATCAAGGCGGACTCGCATATGCGGTCCGCCTTTTTTATTTTGCGACGATGCCATGACCCAGAACAAATCTCCGCAGACGGCGCTGATCCACAGCGATTACCAGGCGCCGCCAGGCTTTGCCGCTTTTCCCAACGCGATCCATCACGCGTCCACCGTCCTGTTCAAGAACGTGGCGGCCATGCGCTCGGGGGAGTGGAAAGACAAGAATGCCTACACCTATGGCTTGCATGGCACGCCAACCACTTTTACCTTGGAAGCGCGGCTGGCCGAGATCGAGGGCGGCAATCACTGCCTGCTGGCGCCATCGGGCCTGGCGGCGATCGCCATGGCTGACTTTGCCCTGTTAAAAAGCGGCGATGACGTGCTGTTGCCGGAGAACGTGTATAACCCGAACCGCGAGCTGGGGCGCTGGCTGGCGCACGATTTCGGCATCACGGCCCGCTATTACGATCCGCTGATCGGCGCCGGCATTGCCGCCCTGATACAGCCGAATACAAAATTGATCTGGACCGAAGCGCCAGGTTCCGTGACGATGGAAGTGCCGGACTTGCCGGCCATTTGCGCAGCCGCCCATGCGCGCGGCGTGCTGGTGGCGCTCGACAATACCTGGTCGGCGGGACTGGCGCTGCGCGGCTTCGAGCTGGGCGTGGACATCATCATGCAAGCGCTGACCAAATACCAGTCGGGTGGTTCCGATGTGCTGATGGGTGCCGTGATCACGCGCGAGCGTGCCTTGTACGAAAAGCTGGCGCTGGCGCATATGCGCCTGGGGCTGGGCGTGGGGGCCGATGATGCTTATCTGGTGCTGCGCGGCTTGCCGACCCTGAAGCTGCGTTTCGACGCCCACGATGCGGGTGCGCGCACGCTTGCGCAGTGGTTGAAGGCTAGGCCTGAAATCGCCACGGTGCTGCATCCAGCGCTGGAAGATTGCCCCGGCCATGCCATCTGGCAGCGTGATTTTACGGGGGCAGGGGGATTGTTTTCGGTGCTGTTCGATGCCCGCTATACGCAGCAGCAGACCGATCGATTTGTCGACGCCTTGAAACTGTTCAAGATCGGCTACAGCTGGGGCGGGGCCAATAGCCTGGTGATGCCATACCCCGTTGCCTCCATGCGCAAGGGCTGGGGGCAAGAGGGGCAGTTGGTGCGGCTGAACGTGGGCCTGGAAGACCCGCAAGACCTGATCGCCGATATACAACAGGCGTTCGCCGCACTGGCATGAGTTTGAACTACAGCGGCATCGCGTTATTGTTATTCAGGTCGATGAAGCCGCGTAGCAGGCGGTAGGCTTTCCATAACCAGGCGATACCCCAGACGACGATGGCGGCCGGGATGCCGATCAGCGTCATCCACAGGATGGCGCCCAGCACGACCCAGGCGACATACCACCAGAAGGAACGGATTTGCCAGCTGTGATGGCTGTACACGAAGGTGCCTGCCGTCTCGCCCCGTTTCACGTAATTGATGATGAGCGGGATGAAGGAAAAAGCGCCCAGCGAAAACACGAAGCTGGCGCCATGGATCAGGTATAACCACCAGGCCAGGGTCTTGGCCTGGTTGACGTTGTTTTCCAAAATAATTTGTTGTGACATGGTCGCTCCTTGCTTGCTAGGGTTTTAATTGTAGCAAGCTATGCAAGGTTGCGGAGCCAGTCACGGATGAAAGAGGTGGCAGTGCTGAAAACTGAACAACATCCAACTCCGTTGCAACGGCGCTTTCGCCGCCTACTGCACGCCGCAAGCCTGTTATGCGCATTGGCCATGCCCGCGGCATATGCCCAGGAAGCGAATTCCAGCCTGGCCGGCGATATCAAGGCAGGCTTGCAGGAAGAAGGCTTGACGGGCGCCGTCTGGACCGAGCTGCAGCCGGATGGCAAAATCGTCACGGGCGCCGCCGGCCTGAAAAATGCGGCCAGCGGCTTGCCCATGCAGGCTGACACCAAAGTACAAGTGGGTTCGGTCGCCAAGGTGGTGCTGGCGCTGGGCGTGCTGCACCTGGTCAGTGAAGGCAAGCTCACGCTCGATACGCCGCTGGACCAGATACTGCCCAAGCTGGCGCTGAAAAACCCGTGGCAAGCCAGCGACCCGGTGCGCATCCGCCATCTGCTGGCGCACACGGCAGGCCTCGATGACCTGCGCTTCTGGCAAGCGTTCAGTACCAGGCCCTTGCCCGATACCCCGCTGGCCGACGCTTTTGGCCATGGCGGCAACCTGCTGCGCGTGCATGCGCGGCCGGGCAGCCGTTATGCATATTCGAATATGGGTTATGGCTTGCTGGGCATGGTGATTGAAAAAGTCACGGGCCAACCTTACGAGCATTACTTGGACACGCAGGTGCTGCAGCCACTGGGCATGAAGGACAGTACTTTTGCCTTCGTCACGCAAACGGGGCCGCAGGCCGACCCGCGCCTGGCGATGGGCCACTTTGAGCGCGGTGTCACGCAAACGGCCGTACCCATGTATCTGCGGCCGGCTGGCCAGTTCACCACCACGGCGGGGGACATGGGCAAGCTGGCGCAATTCCTGATGGGCGACGGACAGCTGCAAGGTAGCTCTTTTATCGCTGCGCCGCTGATGGCGGCGCTGTCCAATCCTGTGGGAACGCAGGCGGCGCTGGCCGGGCTGGAAGCGGGCCACGGCCTGGCGCTGGCCACGCGCGACCGCCACAATGTGCTGGGCGCTTGCCACCCCGGCACGACGGTGGGTTTCCGCGCCATGCTGTGCGTGTATCCCGAGCAGAAGAGCGCCTTCTTTGTGGCCTTCAATACCGATAGCGAAACGGCCGATTACGAACGTTTCAACCGGCTCTTGATGCGCGACCTGGAGCTGCCGCTGCGCCCGCCCGCAGCATCTGGCAAGCCTGCCGCCACGGTGGAAAACTGGGAAGGTGTGTACCTGCCGTCGCCAGGCGCCATGAGCAGCATGGCCTGGGTCGATACGGTATTCGGCTTCGTGCGCCTGAAATGGGATGGCGATGACCTCTACCTGATTCCGTTCCAGGGCCAGCCGAAGGAGCTGGAACCGCTGGGCGGCTTGCTGTTCCGCGCCAGCGACCGCAGCGCACCATCGCATGTGCTGATGCAAGCCGATGGCCGCTATATGTTCAGCGATGGCTTGCACACATATGAAAGGGCGTCGATGCTGCGTATGCTGGTTTTGTGGGGCAGTGTGGCGCTGGGTCTGGCCGGTTTGCTGTACGTGCTGCTGGTGGGTCTGTGGCGGGCAGTGCGGCGCAAGCTGAAACGCAGCGACCAGCTGTTTGCACCGTTGCTGTCCGTTGTGGCGCTGCTGCTGCCGGTGCCGTTCTTCGTATTCCAGTCGTTTTTGCGCCTCGGTGACGTGACGATGGCCAGCGTGCTGCTGGCGATCGTCACGGGCGCGCTGCCGCTGGCCATGGCCTTCGGCCTGGCCCGCTGCTGGCGCGGCCGCCTACAGGCGCACGGGCTGGAAAAATTCGACTGGATCGCCTTGCTGGCGGCCTTGCAATGGCTGCTGGTGCTGGCCTGGTGGGGCTTGCTGCCATTAGTGCTATGGCAGCTGTAGAGAAACACCTAACAAAACCTACTACGCGTCGGTATAGGCGGCCTGCGATGCTCACCGTACCTTCGTACGGTTGCGCTTCTTAGCCACCTCTCCCTTCCGCTCGCTACGGTTTTATTGGGTGTTGTTATTTTAAGATAGTGAGGATGCCATCCAGGCCGACGAAATTGAGGGCCACGTCGGCTTGCGAGCGCACTACGGGCTTGGCGCGGAAGGCAACTGAAAGACCGGCGATGCCCATCATTTTCAAGTCGTTGGCGCCGTCGCCCATGACGATGGCTTGCGATGGCGAGATGCCCAGTTCTTCGCACACGCGCTCCACCGTGCGCTGCTTCTCCTCGGCGTCGACGATGCCGCCCAGGACCTTGCCGGTCAGCTTGCCATCGATGATTTCCAAGGTGTTGGCGTGGGTGTAGTCCAGGCCCAAACGCTGTTTCAGGCGGTCCGTGAAGAAGGTGAAGCCGCCCGAGACCAGCAGGGTTTTCAGGCCTGCCGCTTGCACCGCCGCCAGCATTTTTTCGGCGCCCGGCGACAGTTGCAAGCGTTCGTCGTAGACGCGCTGCAGGGCAGAGGCGTCCAGGCCTTCGAGCAGGGCCACGCGCTGCTTCAAACTAGCGGAAAAATCGAGTTCGCCGCGCATGGCCGCTTCCGTAATCGCCGCCACCTGTGGCTTCAAGCCTTGCATGTCGGCGATTTCATCGATGCATTCGATGGTGATCAGGGTCGAATCCATATCCATCGCCACCAGCTTGAATTCGGCCAGCTCGCGCAAGCCCATCATATAGGTGGCGTCCAGCTGCGCCGCCTGCGCGGCCACTTCGATGGTGGGGCGCAGCGCAGGCGAGTAGGCAATCTCTTCGCAGCGCACGGCGTTCGGGCCAAGGCGCGTGATGTGCGTAGGTGCGGCCAGCGCGGCGATGCGGTCGAGGCGGGCGCTATCGCCGTCCGTACCCTGCAAGATCAGATTCATGGTGATGGAAGTATTGGTCATTAGTCAGCCTGGCGTAGATAATCCCGGTAGTTTACACGGTCAATTGCTTGATGGTGGTCTTGATCTGCGTGACGCGCGCGGCCAGGTCCGGCATGGCTGCGCTGATCTTCAGCTTGTCCTGTCCATGCAGCTTGATATGGCGGTTTTTCTGGATCAATTCGATGATGCGCATCGGGTCGATGGGCGGCTTGGGCATGAATTGCAGGGTGGCTGCTTCGCCATGCACGTCTATCTTGACGATACCCACCGTCTTTGCCGCGATGCGCAGGCGGTGCGTTTCGATCAGTGCCTTGACGGCGTCGGGCAGCTTGCCGAAGCGGTCGATCAGCTCTTCCTGGATATCGTCGATCTTGTCTTGCGTGGCGCAATTGGCCAGGCGTTTATAGATCGACAGGCGCTCGTGCACGTCGCCGCAGAAGTCGGCCGGCAGCAGGGCAGGCACGTGCAGGTTGATCTCGGTGGTGGACGCCAGCGGCGCCGCCAGGTCCGGTTCCTTGCCTGCTTTCAGCGAGCGCACCGCTTCGTTGAGCATGTCCGAATACAGCTGGAAGCCGATTTCCGTCATCTCGCCCGACTGGCTCTCGCCCAGCACTTCGCCGGCGCCGCGGATTTCCAGGTCATGCATGGCCAGGTAAAAGCCGCTGCCCAGTTCTTCCATCTGCTGGATCGCGTCCAGGCGGCGCTGCGCCAGTTTGGTCAAGCCCTGCACGTCATGCACCAGCAGATAGGCATAAGCCTGGTGGTGCGAGCGGCCTACGCGGCCGCGCAGCTGGTGCAGCTGCGCCAGGCCGAACTTGTCGGCGCGGTGCATGATGATGGTGTTCGCCGTCGGCACGTCGATACCGGTCTCGATGATGGTGGTGCACAGCAAAATGTTAAAGCGCTGCGCCACGAAGTCGCGCATGACTTTTTCCAGGTCGCGCTCGTGCATCTGGCCGTGCGCCACGGCGATGCGCGCCTCGGGCAGCAGTTCCGTCAGCATGGCCAAACGGTTCTGGATGGTTTCCACTTCATTGTGCAGGAAGTAGATCTGGCCGCCCCGTTTCAGTTCGCGCAAACAGGCTTCGCGGATGATGGCTTCGCCTTCGCTGCGGACAAACGTCTTGATGGCCAGGCGCTTTTGCGGCGCCGTGGCGATGATGGAAAAGTCGCGCAAGCCTTCCAGCGCCATGCCCAGGGTACGGGGAATCGGCGTGGCGGTCAGGGTCAGTACATCGACTTCGGCGCGCAGCGCCTTCAGCGCTTCTTTCTGCCGCACGCCAAAGCGGTGTTCTTCGTCGATGATGACCAGGCCCAGGCGGGTGAATTTCACGTCGTCGGACAGCAGCTTGTGGGTGCCGATGATGATGTCCAGGGTGCCGTCGGCCATGCCCTTGAATGCCTGCGTGATTTCCTTGCCGCTGCGAAAACGCGACAGCTCGGCGATACGCACCGGCCAGTCGGCGAAACGGTCGGCGAAGGTTTGCGCATGCTGTTCGGCCAGCAGGGTGGTGGGCGCCAGGATCGCCACCTGCTTGCCGCCCATGACGGCGATGAAGGCGGCACGCAAGGCGACTTCGGTCTTGCCGAAACCGACGTCGCCGCACACCAGGCGGTCCATCGGTTTACCGGATGTCATGTCCTTGATCACGTTGCGGATGGCTTCGGCCTGGTCCGGCGTTTCATCGAAACCGAAACTGTCGGCGAAACGCTCGTAATCGTGTGAGGAATATTCGAAGGAATGGCCCTGGCGCAGCGCGCGGCGCGCATACAGATTGAGCAGTTCTGCGGCCGTGTCGCGCACCTGGTCGGCAGCCTTTTTCTTGGCTTTTTCCCACTGGCCCGAACCCAGCGAATGCAGCGGCGCGTCTTCCGGCGAGGCACCCGAATAACGCGAAATGACGTGCAACTGCGAGACGGGCACATACAGCTTGGTGTCCTTGGCGTATTCCAGGTGCAGGAATTCGGTCTCGCCTTCGCCCAGGTCCATGCTGGTCAGGCCCATGTAGCGCCCGATGCCGTGGTTGATATGCACCACCGGGTCGCCGATTTTCAGCTCCGACAGGTCGCGCACCATCGATTCGACCTGCGTCACGCCTTCCTGTTTTTTGGTGCCTGCGCGGCGGCCCGAACCGGCATACAGCTCCGTTTCTGTGATGAAGCTCAGATTGCCATCGGCCGTGTACAGCTCGAAGCCGGTATGCAGTGGCGCCACACCCAGCACCAGTTTGGCATCTGACTGCAAAAAGCCGTCATGGCCTTCGACTGGCGCCAGCTGTAAATCGTATTCGGCAAAATACTGCTGCAGGGTTTCGCGGCGGCCGTTCGATTCGGCGCAGATCATCACGCGGCGGCCCGGTTGCAGCAGATAGCTGCGCAGGTTGGCCAGCGGATCGTCGGCGCGGCGGTTGACGGCCACGTTGGGGATAGGCGCCGACAGTTCCGAGGCCAGCGCATCGTTGGATTTGGCAATCGCCAGGCGCGGATAGGGCTTGGCCAGGCTGAAGAATTGCTCGTCGCTGAGGAACAGCGCTTCGGGCGCCAGGATGGGCCGTTCGCGGTCGGCTTTCAGGAAGCGGTAGCGCGATTGCGTATCGGTCCAGAAGCGGCCAATGGCAGCGTCGATGTCGCCCACCAGGGCCAGCGCGGCGTCTGGCGGCAAGTAGTCGTACAGGGTGGCTGTTTCTTCGAAAAACAGCGGCAGGTAATATTCGATGCCGGCCGAGGCGATGCCGCTGCTGATGTCCTTGTAGACTACCGAGCGCGATGGATCGCCTTCGAACTGTTCGCGCCAGCGGCTGCGGAAGGTGGTGCGGGCCGCGTCGTCCATGGGAAATTCGCGCCCCGGCAGCAAGCGTACTTCATGCACAGGATACAGCGAGCGCTGCGTGTCGGCGTCGAACGTGCGGATGCTTTCTATCGTGTCGCCGAACAGGTCGAGCCGGTAGGGCAGGGCTGAGCCCATGGGGAACAGGTCGAGCAAGCCGCCGCGCACCGAGTATTCGCCGGGCGACATCACTTGCGATACATGGCTGTAGCCGGCCAGGGTCAGCTGCGACTTCAGGCGCGCTTCGTCCAGCGTCTCGCCCTTCTTGAAGAAGAAGGTGTAGGCGGCCAGAAACGAGGGCGGCGCCAGGCGCACCAGCGCCGTGGTGGCCGGCACGATCAGCACATCGCACTGGCGGTTCTGTATTTCGTGCAAAGTGGCCAGGCGTTCGGAGACCAGGTCCTGGTGCGGCGAGAAGGCGTCGTAAGGCAGGGTTTCCCAGTCGGGTAGCAAATGGCAGCGCAGTTCCTTGCCGCCAAACCACGGTATTTCATCGAGCAGCCGCTGGCCGTCGCTGGCTTGCGCCACCACCACGGCCAGCATGCGGCCCTGCGATTTGAGTTCCAGCGCGGCGTTGGCCAGCGCCCAGGCGTCGGATGAACCATAGAGAGCCGGCAAGGCAAAACGGTTGCCGGCTTTGGGAAACGAGAGTTTTAAGTCAAATGACATGCAGGCGATGACAGAGTAATGGTAGGAAGGTGGCGCCAGCCCAGTTCTGCGGCGCAGCGACATTCATCATTATAGTACCTGGCAAGCCATGCCGCGTTTGTCTGGAGTCGCGTTTCCCTCGTATCACTATTGCTTTTTAAAAAATGCTTTTTTCACTAGACAAGCGCAAATTCGTGGCGTAAAGTTGCTTCATAGCATAAAAATAATCACTCCCGGAGACCGCGCCTTGCGCGCCTGGGCCGCAACCAGCCAGGTCATAGACCCTAGCCACTATTCCACGCGTTGGAATTTTTTTGGCATGAGTATGGAAGCGCTTCCACTGATCGATCTGCCTGTTATTTCATCGCGATCTGATCATGTTCCGGCCTTGCCGGACTGTCGTTTTCACTGCACAGAATCTTCACGGGACGACCATTCGCTTCCGTGGCGGTAACTCACCTCCTGGCCTGACAGGGAGGATGGCAACAAGTTTTTTTCCACTTCATTCGATGAGGAGACACTTTTGAAAACGACTATCAGCAAGTTCCTGGCGTTCTGGGCGCTGGGTGGAATGCTGGCCGCGTGCGGCGGCCAGGGAGAAGGGGGCCAAAGCAGCAAGCTGCTGGCCCAGAGCGAGGCGAACTCGGGCGACGTAGCGCTGGCGGCCATCACGCCGGGCACCGTCTACACCCTGGTCAATCCGAATAGCGGCAAGGCGCTGCAGCCAGCCAATGGTGCTTCAAACGACGGCGCGATCACGGAAATTTCCACGGCCAATGGCTCGGCCGCGCAAAAGTGGCAAATCATCAGCAACGCCAATGGCACGTATACCTTGCTGAACCAGAACGGCGGCAAGGCGCTCGACGTGCTGGGCGCGGCCACGCCCGACACCAGCCCGGTCGGCATCTATGCCAGCAATGGCACGGGCGCACAGCAATGGCAAATCAACGCCAATGCCAGCGGCACCTATACCTTGATTAATCAAAACAGTGGCAAGGCGCTGCATGTCAGCAATGCGGGCACGGCCAATGGTACGCCGGTGCAAATCTTTACCAGCAATGGCAGTGCAGGGCAGCAATGGCAGCTGACGCCGGCGGCGGGCGGCGGCACGGCGCCGGACTTCGGTCCGAATGTGAAGATCTTCGACCCCAGCATGAGCGCCGCGACGATCCAGGCGCAAGTGGACCAGGTCTATAGCCAGCAGCGTACCAACCAGTTTGGCAATAATCGCTATGCCTTGCTGTTTAAACCGGGCAATTACCCATCCACCTACGTCAACGTGGGCTTTTACACGCACGTGGCTGGCCTGGGTCCGCGCCCGGACGACACGCACATCAATGGCACCATCCAGGTCGATGCATCCTGGTTTAACGGTAACGCCACGCAAAACTTCTGGCGTTCGGTAGAAAACATTTCGCTCACGCCTAGCGGCGGCACCAGCATGTGGGCCGTGTCGCAAGCGGCGCCGATGCGGCGCATGCACGTCCGGGGCAACCTGGCGCTGGCCGACAATGGCGGCTGGTCCAGCGGTGGCTTCATGTCCGATACCCTGGTCGATGGCGAAGTCAATTCGCAAAGCCAGCAGCAATGGCTGGCGCGCAACTCGCAATGGAATCACTGGGCCAGTGCCGTGTGGAATATGGTATTTGTCGGCAACGTGAATTCACCGGTTGCCAGCTTCCCCAATCCGCCGAACACGACGATTGCGCAAACGCCGAAAGTGCGTGAAAAACCATTCCTGACCGTCGATGCGGCCGGTAACTACAGCGTCTTCGTGCCTGGATTGCGCAGCAATAGCCAGGGCATTACCTGGACCAATGGCGCCGGCCCTGGCGTATCCTTGCCGATCAGCCAGTTCCATATCGCCAAAGCCAACGTCGATACGGCCGCCACCATCAATGCGGCGCTGGCCCAGGGCAAGCATTTGCTGCTGACGCCAGGCGTTTATAACCTGACCGACACCGTGCGCGTCAACAATCCCAACACCGTGGTGCTGGGCCTGGGCCTGGCCACCATCATCCCGACCACGGGCAAGGCTGCCATGACGGTGGCTGATGTTGATGGGGTATCGATCGCCGGCGTGCTGTTCGATGCAGGCGTCACCAATTCGCCGGTGCTGCTCGATGTCGGTCCGGTCGGCAGCAATACCCGCCACATCGCCAATCCTACGGTATTATTTGACGTCTTCGCCCGCGTCGGCGGCGCCTCACAGGGCAAGGCCACCATCAGCGTGCGCATCAATAGCCACGACGTGATCGGCGACAATCTGTGGATCTGGCGCGCCGACCATGGCATAGAAGGTGCAGTCACGCATGGCTGGACCATCAACCCGGCCGACTATGGCCTGATCGTCAACGGCAGCGATGTCCTTATCTATGGCCTGGCTGTCGAGCATTACCAGAAGTACCAGACCCTGTGGAATGGTGAGCGCGGCAAGGTGTATTTCTACCAGAGCGAAGCGCCGTATGACGTGCCGACGCAAGCCCAGTGGATGGATGGCAACAAAAACGGCTATGCCTCGTACAAGGTGGCCGATCATGTGAGCAGCCACGAAGCGTGGGGCGTGGGCGTGTATTGCTACTTCAATGTCAACCCAAGCATCAAGCTGCACAATGCGTTTGAAGTGCCGGCATCGGGCCTGAATGGCGCGATGCTGCACAATATGACCACTGTCTCGCTCGGTGGCGTGGGCGAAATCACCCACATCCTCAACGGTTTCGGCCCAACGGTTAACGCCACGTCGATGAATGCGGTGCTGGTGCAATAAGCTGTTCTTGAGCTGATCGGCCTGCGTACCGTCCCCCCTTCGGTGCGCGGGCTTTTTTTCAGGCCATGTTCTTACATGGCCTTTTTTATGGACGCAGCACATTGGCCACGCCAAACGGCACATGCACCATGGGAATGTTGCCGCTCGCCGATTTCAAGTGGCTGAGCTGGTCGTCAAAGAAAATGTGCGGCCTGAACACTTCGAGCACGCGCGACTTGTCCATGCCGCCCAGGAAAAACGTCTCGTCCGCCGCCACGCCCCAGCTTTTCAAGGTCGTTACCACCCTTTCGTGCGAAGGCGCATTGCGCGCCGTGATGATGGCGATGCGCAAGATCTTCTTGTAGTCGGGATCGCGCCGCTGCGCTTTTTCTTCCAGCCGCTGCATGGTGGCCAGTTTCTGGAACAGGCCGGCCAGCGGTCCGGGCTGGTGCGGTATGCCCATGTGCAAGGTTTCATGGGCGTGGAATTCATTCAAGTCATTATTGCGTTTGAACACGGCCTCGGCTTCATCGTCGGCGATCACGCCGTCAAAGTCGAAGGCAATGCGCAATTCTTCATCGCTTTCATCGTCTTCCGTGCGTGATGGCAGCACCAGGCCGGCCGGGGAGTTGCTGGCCAGTGCACTGCGCACATCGTCTTCGTTCGCGCTGAGAAATAGCGAAGCATTAAAAGCTGGCAAATACGGGTAGGGTGGCTTGCCCGTCATGAAGGCAGCGCGTGAAATGTCGAGTCCGTAATGGGCGATGGAGTGCATGACGCGCAAGCCTGTCTCCGGCGAATTGCGCGAAAACAGCACCACTTCCACCGGCGACTGGCGTGCATAGTGCTTGTTGATGTTCAAAAAGCGGCGGATGAAGGGGAAAGCCACGCCACGCGGCAAGATCTTGTCGATATGCGCTTCCTGGTACTTGCGGTACTCCTCGGGGCCGCTGTCGAGGTAGATCTGGTGCGATTCGGACAAGTCAAACAGCGCGCTGGAAGCGACACCGATCACCAGTTTGTGTTCGATAGGGTAAGCCATAGTTTTTCAAGGTCTTCATTGTTTGCTCGCTGACCATCTTATACGACGATCAACTCTTCAGCCAATAGAGCGGGGCTTCCATGGACGCCTTGTCGACCCTATTTTTGTGGCAAACGCCGTAGCATGAAAAAAATCTTGTTTTGTATCAGTCATGTATCAGTCAAAACGTTTTTTTTCCTCTATGCTGGCAAGCAGCAAATCTAGCCAATTGTAACGAAGTCTATGCCCCAACCCTGCCGCCTTCTTTATCTCAAGCATCCACTGGTCCGTATCAGCCGGCCAGCAGCCAGATTGCCCATTGTTGTAATGAATACATAAAGGAGATCGCCATGTTTAAGAACTTACTGATCAAATGGAAGCTGGCGACTCTGGTCGCCGTCATGATGCTCGCCTTGCTGGTAGTGGCCGCCAGTGGCTATACGGGTATCGCCAAGGTGGGCAATGCCGTCAATGAAATCGGCGTGGTACGCCTGCCATCCATCCAGGGCTTGTTGATGATCAACGAAGGCCAGACGGCAGTGGCGGCGGCGACCCTGACGGCGGCCATCTATGAAAATAATTACCAGTCCCAAGACCAGTTCAGCCAGGCGCTGCGCCTGCGCGAACGCGCCTGGGCGGATATCGAACAGGGCCGCAAGCTGTACGAGGCCTTGCCGCAAACGGATGAAGAAGTGCTGCTGTGGAAACGTTTTCAGGGCGAGTGGGCCACCTGGAAAAGCGATGACGACAAGGTGGGCGCCACCTTGAACGCGCTGGCAAACCAGCACGATGAATCGCAGCAGAAAGCGCTGTTTGTCGATTTCTACAAACAATACCTGGCCTCGCGCGGCCCTTTCGACAAGGCCGAAGCCACCTTGAACGAGATCATCAAGCTCAATAAGGGCGTCGCCGACACCAGCGTGACTGACGGTGCGGCCACCGTCACCCGTTCGGAAACCATGATGCTGAGCCTGGCGCTGCTGGCGGCCGCACTCGGTATCGCTTGCGCCGCTTATATCAGCGGCAACATCACGCGTCCGATCAATGCCGCCGTACAAGTGGCGCAGACGGTGGCTGCCGGCGACCTGACCAGCCGCATCGAGGTGACGACAACAGAAGAAACGGGACAATTGCTGCAGGCGCTGAAAGACATGAATGGCAGCCTGGTGCAGATTGTCGGCCAGGTGCGCAGCGGCACGGACACCATCGCCACGGCGTCGTCGCAGATCGCCAGCGGTAATCTTGACTTGTCTTCGCGCACGGAAGAACAAGCCAGTTCGCTGGAAGAGACAGCGTCGTCCATGGAAGAGCTGACCTCTACCGTGCGTCAGAACGCCGACAATGCACGGCAAGCCAATCAACTGGCGCGCAGCGCATCCAGCGTGGCCGTCAAGGGTGGCGACGTGGTGGGCAAGGTGGTGCAGACGATGAACGCCATCAACGATTCCTCGCGCAAGATCGTCGACATCATCAGCGTGATCGACGGCATCGCTTTCCAGACCAATATCCTGGCCCTGAACGCAGCCGTGGAAGCGGCGCGCGCCGGTGAGCAGGGCCGCGGTTTTGCGGTGGTGGCAGGCGAGGTGCGCAACCTGGCTCAAAGGTCTGCGGCCGCCGCCAGGGAAATCAAGACCCTGATCGGCGACTCGGTCGAGGCGGTGGGCGAGGGCAGCAAGCTGGTGGCCGAAGCGGGCGGCACCATGGCCGATATCGTGACCAGCGTGCAGCGCGTGACCGATATCATGGCCGAGATCACCCTGGCCACGCAGGAGCAAAGCTCGGGCATCGACCAGATCAACCAGGCGATCAGCCAGATGGATCAGGTGACGCAGCAGAACGCGGCACTGGTGGAAGAATCGGCTGCGGCGGCCGAATCGCTGCAGGAACAGGCCGGCCAGCTGGCTGGCGTGGTCAGTGTCTTTAAGCTCGACGGGACGCTCCCGGCGTCCGCGCCAGCACCGGCGCCCGTCAAGCGTGCGCCGGCTATGCCCGTGGTGCGCGCCGCGCCGCCTGTCAAGGCCCGTCCGGTGCTGCGCGCCGTGCCCACGCCGCGCAAGAGCGCGCCAGCGGAAGATGAGTGGGAAGTATTTTAAAAATGTAAAAAAAGTATGATTTGGTGCCGTAGCGGCCGCCTTGTGCGGCCGTTTTGCATGGCGCGGATGCAAAGCCTTTTATGTGGATATGCCAGTTTCGAGGTATTTTATTGTTTAAAAAGTCATTGTTATAAAAATGGCTGGTTTGCCGCCTAAGCAAAACTTTGCAAATCTTAACGAGACATTGCCTGACAGATAACTCACACTTGTTCTTGTAGCACGTATGCGTTGGGAACGGGTGTGATGCTGCGCCGTTCCCACGCCCCCGCCTTGCTGCTTTTTGCCGCATCCCGGCTGATCCTGTTTGCCTGTCGCGCCCGGCCTTCCATGGTTGCAGGCGGCGGCAGCCATTGCCGTCAGCTTCCGTATGACGGCCTGGCGCACATGATCGATGCACTACATTGAAGGATGCGAATGAAGTTAGCAGATATGAATATTGGAACGCGCTTGCGTTGGTCGTTTGCTTTTTTGACCGCCTTGCTGTTGGCAACTGCTGCGCTGGGCATGCTGCGCCTGTCCGGCCTCGATACGCGCATGCGCGATGTCGTCGAAGACAAATACCCCAAGACCGTGCTGGCCAATGACATCATCAAGAATGTCAACGTGATAGCCCGTTCCTCGCGCAACCTGCTGCTGATGACGGAGCCGCAGCATCTGGCGCGCGAGCGTGAGTCGATCGCCAAGGCGGGCGCCGACACGGAACAGCGCCTGGCCCAGCTTGACCGCATCATCCTGTCGGAAAAAGGCCGTGCGTCCCTGTTGGCGGTGACGCAGGCGCGCGCCGTCTTCAATGCGGGCCGCGACAAGGTGCTGGCCTTGCTGGACGAGGGCGCGCGCGACGAGGCCACCAGCATGCTGCTGGGCGAGGTGCGCGACGACCAGCTGCGCTATATGGCGGCACTGGAAGCGCTGATCGCGCATCAGCATGAACGCATGGAAGTGGCGGGCGCCGAAGTGCGCGACGAATATATCGAGGCGCGCAACATGATGCTGGCGCTGAGCGCGCTGGCGATCGCTTTTTCCATCATTACCGCCTGGCTGGTCACGCGCAGCATCGTCGGGCCGCTGCAATACGCGCTGGGCGTGGCGCAGACCGTGGCCGCTGGCGACCTGACGTCCACGTTCGGCCAGCATCGCCATGACGAGACGGGCAAGCTGCTCGACGCGCTTTCCATCATGAATGGCAATCTGCTCGACATCGTGCAGCAGGTGCGTTCGGGCACCGATACCATCGCCACCGCATCGAGCCAGATTGCGGTGGGCAATGTCGATTTGTCTGCCCGCACGGAAGAACAGGCCAGCTCGCTGGAACAGACGGCGTCGGCGATGGAAGAACTGAGCTCCACGGTGCAGCAAAACGTCGACAATGCGCGCCAGGCCAGCGCGCTGGCCGTCAATGCTGCCAAGATCGCCGCCAGGGGTGGCCAGGCGGTGGGGCAGGTGATCCATACGATGGAAGCGATCAGCAGCTCGTCGGCGCAAATCGCCGACATCATCGGCGTGATCGACATGCTGGCATTCCAGACCAATATCCTGGCCTTGAATGCAGCCGTGGAAGCGGCGCGCGCGGGCGAGCAGGGACGCGGCTTTGCCGTGGTGGCCACGGAAGTGCGCAACCTGGCCCAGCGCTCGGCATCGGCGGCGCGCGATATCCGCGCCCTGATCGCCAGTTCGACGCAGCAGGTCGATGCGGGGGCGGCGCTGGTGGCGCAAGCCGGCGCCACCATGCAGGAAGTGGTGCAGGCCGTGAGCCGCGTCAGCGATATGGTGGCCGACATCACGGCCGCCAGCGCCGAACAAAGCACGGGGATCGCCCAGATCAGCCAGGCAGTGGTGCAGATGGACCAGGTGACGCAGCAGAACGCGGCGCTGGTGGAAGAAGCGGCGGCCGCTTCGCAGTCGCTGGAAGGCGAAGCGGTCAACCTGCTGCAGATCGTCAGCGTATTCCGTTTGCGCCAGGCGCCGGCCACGTTGCCGCGCGCTGCGGCATCGGCATCGGCATCGGCTGCGCCGGCCATGCTGCGCCTGCCTGCTTAGTGGCCTGAGTGGTGTTGCGCGCAACTGTGCACGGGCCTTTGCGTCCACCTCGCCTGACCCTGGCGCTGGCATGGCTGGGTGCCGCCTGGCGCGGCAGCCGGGCCTGGAGCGTGCTGTGCGCCATCCTGGCTATTTGCCTGCTGCTGTCCATCTGGATTTATACGGCGATCCGTCTCGACGACGAGACGCAGCAGGCGCTGGACCGGGCCCGCATCGAGAATCATGATGTAGCCACCATCCTGGGCGCCCACCTGGACGATGCGCTCGAGGCCGCACCCGAGTTGCCGCCCGACCTGTCTTTCTTCCTGCGCCCGTATCGTGACATCAGCCGCAAGGCGCGCGGCCGGATTGAAATCATGAACCGCCAGGGCGAGCTGCTGGCGGCGATGGAAAATGGCGTGCCGACCATGGTGCCGAAAAGCAGCGCTCCGCACGCCATGGCGCCGCTGCTGGAACAGCGGCTGGTGGCCCACCACGGCTTGCTGGTGCGCGTCAGCCAGGACCAGGCGCTGGTGCTGGCGACCCTGGCCGGCATGCGGCGCCGGCATCTGACGCAGGCGGGCTTGCTGTCGCTGGCCCTGCTGGCGCTGGGGGGCGCCATCCTGCTGGCAGCGCGGCGGCGTCTGCAGTGGCAGCGCCGCCAGTCGGAAGGCGAGCAAATTACCCTGAGCCTGCAACTGGCGCAGGAAAAAAGCCGTGCCGACCAGTTGGCTGCGCACGATGCACTGACGGGCGTGGCCAGCCGCCGCCGCTTTTATGAAAGCGCTGGCGGCAAGCTGCTGCATGCACGGCGCAGCCGCAACCACTATGCGCTGTTGTATCTCGATATCGACCGCTTCAAGCAGGTCAACGAGCGACTTGGTTATCTGGCGGGCGACGCGCTGCTGCATGCGGTGGCGCAGCGCTTGCAGCAGGTGCTGCGTGAATACGATGTGCTGGCGCGCCTGGGTGGCGATGAATTCGTCGTGCTGCTGAGCGAAGTGGCGTCAGAAGAGCGTGTGGCGGCCATCGCTTCGGCCGTGCTGGCGGCATTGCGCCAGCCTTTCACTTCGATCGCCGGACACGAGATCGCCGCCACGGCCAGCATCGGCATCGCCCTGTATCCGCGCGACGGCCAGAGTGTCGACGCCTTGCTGTCGAGCGCAGACAGTGCCTTGTCGGCCGCCAAGACGGGCGGGCGCGATGGCTTCCGCTTCCACGACATGGCCTTGAACCTGTCATCGGCGCGCAGCCTGGAACTGCAGGGGCGTTTTGCCACCGCCATGCGCGACGATGAATTCTGCTTCCATTACCAGGGCAAGTTCGACACGGCGCAACTGCGCATCGTCGGCCTGGAAGCGCTGCTGCGCTGGGATCATCCGCATCATGGACTGATCTTCCCGAATGAATTCATCGGCCTGGCCGAGGAGAGCGAGGCCATCGTGGCGCTGGGGAACTGGAGCATCAACGCCGTCTGCCGCCAGCTGGCGCAATGGCGGTCGGCCGGTTTGCCGCTCTCGCCCGTTGCGATCAACATCTCGGCCAAGCAGCTGCGCGACCCGCTGCTGCCCGAAACGGTGACGCGCGCACTGGAGCGCCATGCCATCACGCCCGATTTGCTGGAGCTGGAGGTGACGGAAAGCTGCTTTATCGACGATATCTCGCAGGCCAAGAATGTGCTGCGCCGCCTGCGTGCACTGGGCCTGACCATTTCGCTCGATGACTATGGCACCGGCTATTCGGGCCTCAGTCATATCAAGATGCTACCGATACACACGCTCAAGATCGACCGTTCCTTCATCCGCGATATTGCCATCGACCGCAACGATGCGATGATCGTCGCCTCTACCATTGCACTGGCGCGTGGGCTGGGCTTGCAAGTAGTGGCGGAAGGGGTGGAGAGCGGCGAGCAGCTCGCGCATCTGCGCCGTCTTGGCTGCCAGCAGGTGCAGGGGTTTTACCTGCACCGGCCAGCGCCGCCCGCCGCCGTCGCCGCCTTGCTGGCCGAGGGGCGGCCTGCGCTGGCGTATGCGATGTAAGGGCCATACGACAGCGCATGTAACAGGACTTCTTACATGGCGCCATGTAGGCCAGGGCGGATGCTCGGTAGAATGTCGGTACTATATAGTCCCGCTCGCTTGTATTTCGCCTGCATCCCGCTCGCTTTACTCACCCTTGCTTTAATCACCTTTTTTCCGTGCAAGAACTATGAACAGCACCGTCCCGGCTTATGTCTTCGGCCCGTTTCGCCTATTGCCGCTCGAGCGCATGCTGTTCGACGGCGAACGTGCGCTGCGCCTGGGCAGCCGGGCCATGGATTTGCTGCTGGCCTTGCTGGAGCGGGCGGGCGAGATTGTCGATAAACAGGAGTTGCTGGCCACCGTATGGCCCAACGCCGTGGTCGACGACGCCACCTTGCGGGTGCACCTGGCGGCCTTGCGCAAGGTACTCGGCGATGGCCGCGACGGGCAGCGCTACATCACCACCATTCCCGGCCGCGGCTACGGTTTCCTGGCGCCGCTGTCGCTGGCCGGGCCGGTGGAAGCCGCACCTGGCGTGCAAGTTGAACCGCAGCACAACCTGCCTGTCGTCCTGACCCGCATGGTGGGACGCGGCGAGACCGTGCAGGCGATGGCTGCCAACCTGCTGCAATTGCGCCTGATGTGCATCGTCGGTCCGGGCGGTATCGGCAAGACCACGGTGGCCATCGCCCTGGCCGCGCGGGTGCTGCGCCGCTACACCGATGGCGTCTGCTTTGTCGATCTGGCGCCGCTGGCCGAGAGCCAGCTGGTGCCGCTGGCGCTGGCTACGGCGCTAGGCGTGGCCGTGCCGGCCCACGAGCCGATGCCTGCGTTGCTGGCCTACCTGCAGCACCGCCACATGCTGATCGTGCTCGATAACTGCGAACATGTGATTGCCGCCGCCGCCGCGCTGGCCGATGCGCTCCTGAAAGGCGCGCCGCTGCTGCACCTGCTGGCCACCAGCCGCGAGCCGCTGCGCATCTCCAGCGAGCATTTGCAGCGCTTGCCCGCGCTGGAACTGCCGCCGGCCGGCGTCTTGCCCGACGCGCTGGCGGCCCGTCACTTCGCCGCCGTGCAGCTGTTCTGCGAACGCTGCGCCGCCGCGGTGGACGGCTTCATACTGGCCGATGCCGACGTGGCCGTGGTCACCGACATCTGCCGCCGCCTCGATGGCATCCCGCTGGCGCTGGAACTGGCGGCCGGGCGGGTGGGCCACTTCGGCCTGCATGAATTGCAGCGCCAGTTGCACGACCGCCTGCGCCTGCTCACGCGCGGTCCGCGCAATTCGCCGCTGCGCCACCAGACCTTGCGCGCCACGCTGGACTGGAGCTATGGCTTGCTGGACGAGGAAGAGCGCAGCGTGCTACTGGCGCTGAGCGTCTTCAAGAGCCGCTTCCGGCTCGAATCGGCGGCCGCCGTGGTGGGGCGCGACGTGTTTGATACGGTGGCGGACCTGGCCGCCAAGTCACTGCTGAGCATCGAATTTTGCTGCCGGCAGGCGCATTACCGTTTGCTCGATACCACGCGCGCCTATGCGGCGCAGCGCCTGGCCGACAGCAGCGCATGGGGAGAGGTGTCGCTGCGCTATGCGCGCCATTGCGCAGGCCTGGCCGACACCATCGCCGACGACTGGGAAACCATGGCGGCCGATACCTGGAGCACGCGCTATTGCTGCCATGTCGACGATTTGCGTTCGGCCATCGACTGGGCGTTTGGCGACGATGGCGACGTGCTGCTGGGCATACGCCTGACAATTGCCGCACAAACGCTGTTTTACCAGCTGTCGCTGATGGATGAATACCGCAGCCGGGTGCAGCTGGCCTTGCAATACATGGAATGGAACGGCATCGACGATGTGGGCAGCGAAGTGCAGCTGCGTACCACCCTGGCCCATTTGCTGATGCATACGACAGGCGTGACCGAGGAAGTGGTGATCGCCTTCCAGCGTGCCTATGTGCTGGCCATGCGCATCACCAGCGCGCAGCGGCGCGCCGAGGCGGTGTGCGGCATGTGGATCGTCAGCATGGCGCTGGCCGATTTCTTTGGCGCCGCCGCCTTTGCCGACCAGTTTGGCGCCCTGTGCGATGCCAAAGGCGATCCGGCCATGCTGCTGATCCACGCGCGCATGGCTTCGGCCAGCGAGCATATGCTGGGCCGCCACGCGGCATCGGCGGACCTGGCGCGCGCCGTGCTCGCGCATCCGCACGGCGCTGGCCATACGGGTTTCAACAGTGCGCTGCTGGCCGATTACCAGGTGTGCATGCGTGGTAATCTGTGCCGCTCGCTGTGGCTGATGGGCCAGACCGACGAGGCATTGACGGTCGCGCGCGAAGCGGTGATGGTGGGCCTCGACCACAACGGCGTGTCGCTCTGCCTTGCGCTGGCCTTCGGCGCCATTCCGGTTGCCCTGTGGTGTGGACAGCATGTGCTGGCGCGGGCCTGGGTCTATCTGCTGCGCGAGCACGGCGCCCGGTATGGCTTGCTGTACTGGAGCAACTGGGGCGAGAATTATCAGCGCTTGCTCGACAGCGTGCGCGAGCCTGTCACCTTTGCCTGGCCGGCGCCCATGGGCTGGCCGCTGCAGGTCGACGTCATGGTGACCTTGCACGACGCGCCCGTCGATGCATCTGCATTGCGGCGCGCGCGCAATGGCCAGGCGCCATGGAGCGCGCCCGAAGTGCTGCGCCGCGCCGCGCACCGGGACTGGCTGGCGCTGCAGCACGGCGATAGCGGCGGCTTGGCCCGCGTGCGGGCGCAACTGGAAGAGGCTTTGCAGCTGGCGCGCGAGCAGGGCGCGCTGGGCTGGCAACTGCGCTGCGCCACCAGCCTGGCGCGCCTGATGGACAGCCAGGGTGAAGCTTGCCAGGCGCAGGCGCTGCTGGCTGGTATCCACGGCGCTTTCACGCAAGGGCAGGCCAGCGCGGATATGCTCGAAGCGCAGGCGCTGCTGGAGCAGTTGCGCGGGCAGTGATGTGCGCCGTTGTCAGCGCGATAGCCAATAGGCGGCGATGGCGATCCATACAAGCACGACTACGATGCCCCGCTTGACACGCGCGTCGGTCTTTTTGCGCAGCGCTTCGGCGGCCTGTTGTGCTGCTATTTGCGTCGGCGTCGGGCCGGGCTTGAAGGCCAGTGCCTCTTCAATATAGATGCTTTTAAAGGCGGTGGCATCAGCCTCGCCGAGCGTGGCGATGTGGGTCAGAATCTGTTCGTGCTGCTTCTGCGTCAGCTTGTCGACATCCCGACCTGCTTTTAGTGCATCGTCAACATCGTTTCTATAGCGCGCTTGTATTGCGCGGATGGCGTCGCGGTCGATGCCACGCAGGTGTATGGTGGCTGGGTTAATGGCGCTGGAAAATGAATCGGACATGCAGTCTTCCTTGAATGATAAGTCAATCGTAAAGTTTTTAAAGTACGGTCGGCATCTCGGCCAGCAACTGCGCAAGCGCCATGGTCGCTGGCGCCTGGCCCTTGCTGCTGCAGATCAGACTAAAGGCGGCTGCGGGCAGAGGCGGCAAGCCGTGCTGGCCATCGATGACGACCATGTTTGCTTCCAGGTCGCCTTGCGGCAGCGCCGTCATGGCGAAGCCCGCCAGCACCGCGGCCCGCAAGCCTTGCTGGCTCGGTGAGGTAAAGGCCATGCGCCATGCCACGCCGGCTTCCTCCAGGGCCGCAACCCCGACTTGCCGGTGCAAACAGGGTGACGGTGCGAAGGCCATCGGCAGCGGGCCGTGGCCGGCAAATTGAAACGTGGGCGCGGCGGCCCAGACAAAGCGCGTGCGACGCAGTACCGTGCCTTCATATTGGTCCCGCTCCGGGCCTGTCGGCAGGGACATGAGCACCGCCATATCGAGCGCGCCGGCATCGACCTGCGTGCGCAGCTCAAGATAGGTGCCAACCGTGACATCAAGCCGCACCGCGGGAAACAGCTGCGCAAAGCGGGTCAGCAGGGGAGGCAAGCGTTCATCCATGAAATTCTCAGGCACGCCGAAGCGCACGGCGCCGGCGATGTTCGCGCGCTGGAAGCGCCGGGCCAGCGCTTCGTGCGCCTGCAAAACCTGTTCGGCATGGCGCAGGAATTGCTCGCCATCCTCGGTCAGCCGCAAGCTGCGCGTGGTGCGCACCAGCAGCGCCGTGCCGGCCAGTTCTTCCAGGCGGCGTATCTGGTGGCTGACAGCGGACTGGCTCAGGTGCAGCCTTTCTGCAGCGCGCGTAAATCCGCCCGTTTCTTTGACGGCAACAAAGGCACGTAACAAGACAGGATCGAAGTCCATGGCGCCATTCATGATGAAAATGAATGAATTATACAAAATTAAATCATTTTTGTTATTGCCAGGCTGCTCGCACAATGGCCGGCTACTAACACTCACAGGTCAGTCTTGATGCCGCATATTCCCCGCTCCACTTCACGGAAGAACTTTTTTACCCTGGCCGCCGTCTGCCTGGCCTCGCTCATGTTTGGTCTGGAAATTTCAAGCGTGCCCGTTATCCTGCCCACGCTTGAAGCCATCCTGCATGCCAGCTTCAAGGATCTGCAATGGATCATGAATGCCTACACCATCGCCTGCACCAGCGTGCTGATGGCCGCCGGCACGCTAGCCGACAGTTACGGACGCAAGCGCGTTTTTCTCTTCAGCCTGGCACTGTTCGGCATCACTTCGGTGGTTTGCGGACTGGCGGTCAATGCCAGCCTGCTGATCGTCGGCCGGTTCTTGCAAGGCATGGCTGGCGGCGCCATGCTGATCTGTCAGGTGGCGGTGCTGTCGCAGCATTTTCCGTCGGGCGCTGCGCGCGGCAAGGCCTTCAGTGCCTGGGGCATCGTGTTCGGCATCGGCCTGGGGTTTGGCCCCATCATCGGTGCGGCTATCGTGGCCCTGTCCAGCTGGCAGTGGGTCTTCCTGGTTCACGCGCCACTGGCCGTGCTGTCGCTGGCGCTGGTGACGGCCGGTGTGGCCGAATCGCGCGATCCGCAGCAGCGCAAGCTCGATGTGGCGGGCATTGCCTCCCTGTCGCTGGCTGTGTTTGGCCTGGCCTGGGGCATTACCCAGAGTGCAGCCACGGGTTTTGGCGACTTCATGGTGATCGCAAGCCTGGTCGTGGCAATGCTCAGTTTCATGGTCTTCGTGCTGGTGCAGCGGCACAGCACCGAACCGATGATGGATGTTGCGGTGTTCCGCATCCGCCGCTTTTCTGGCGCCTTGCTCGGTTCCGCGGGCATGAATTTCAGCTTCTGGCCGTTCATGATTTATCTGCCGCTCTACTTCAGCAATGGACTTGGCTACGCCAGCGTGGACACCGGTACAGCGCTGCTGGCTTACACCCTGCCGACGCTGCTGGTGCCACCGCTGGGCGAACGCCTGGCCTTGCGCTACCGTCCCGGCACGGTGATCCCGGCCGGCCTGTTCACGATAGGCCTGGGCTTTTTGCTGATGTACTGGGGCAGCGGCGCCGAACAGGCCAGCTGGCTGACGATGCTGCCGGGCTGCCTGCTGGCCGGCATTGGGCTGGGCCTGACCAACACGCCCGTTACCAACACCACCACGGGCGCGGTGCCATCCGAGCGCGCCGGCATGGCATCGAGCATCGATATCAGTGCCCGCATGATCAGCCTGTCGCTCAATATCGCATTGATGGGTTTTATTCTGTTGCAGGGCATCCTGTCTTCGCTGCGCGCGCAGCATCCTGCGCTGGCAGATAACACGGTGTTGCGCCACTTGGCCGAGAGCTTGTCGGCAGGGCAGGCCAGTGCAGGGTCAGGGGTATCGGCCGAGATGGCCAGGGCCGCGCTGGTGCATGGTTTTGGCTGGGTCATGCTGTATGGCGGCTTGAGCGCCTGGGCCATGGCGCTGGCCAGCTGGATGGTGTTCGGCGCGAACCGGGCAGCACCGGAGCCGGCGTTGCCAGTGTAATTATTCATACGCTCCCAGCCTGCGCTGCTCATCTTGGGTAAAGCTGGTCTCGCGCAGTCTTTGCAGCGCGTCAGCATCCTGGCCCAGCCGGGTTTTTTCCGCCTGGTACAGCACGATGCGCTGCTGCCATTGCGATTCTTCGCGGTCCAGGTCCGCCAGGCGGGCCGCCGCTTCCGGCGTGAAAGTACTGGCGCGCAGGCGGTAGACTTCATTGTCGCCAGCGCCCTGGGCGCGCAGCGCCTGCACCGATTCTTCCAGCCTGGCGACCTTTAACGGCGCATCGCGTTCCGCCTTCACGCCCGCCGGCATGCGGGCGTCGAGCGCGGCCAGCTGTTCGCGCTGCCGGGCTTCGCTCAAACGCGTGTCGCCCAAAATAGCCATGCGTGCCACGGCGTCATCGTCATAGGCGTCGCTGGCGCCGAACAGGCCGGCGCTTTCCTGCGGCGTAAAGTAAGTGGCGCGCAGCTGGCGCATGGCGAGCAAACGCGCACTGGCTGCCTGCGCCATGTCATGCGATTTCGGCAACGTCTGCTCGACACCGACCAGCGCCTGCTTGTAGGCCAGGTAGGCGCCCAGCAGGCGTTTCGCCTCGCGCGCCGGAGCGGGCGCCAGGCGCTTATCGAGTTCCAGTTCTATCTGGGCGCGGATGGCGGCCAGCGGCTTTTCACCGAGGCCGGCCAGGTAGTAATCAAACAGATGGCCCAGCTCCGCGTCGACCACCAGCTGCTCGCCGGCGGCCACCGTGAGATTACCATCGGGCCGCGTGCCTTCCATCGAGCGCACAAACGCGAACAGATCGGGTTCCGCCTTTTCCACCGGCGGCGAGGGTGGTGCTTCCTGCTGCAGCTGAAAATAAGCCAGGCCTGCGAGTACCAGGACCAGCGCGCCTATCCCGACGCGTTGTGTGCGCATGGCCGTCTCCTTACAAGCCGATGCCTTGCAGGCGGTTGGCGTGTTGGCGGAACACGGTGACGGGGTTGGTTTCGAACAGGTTGACGATGCCGACCAGCTGGTTGACTTCATCGAGGTGGTTCATGGCATAGTCGTCGCGTATCACCTTGCCCAGGTGGCTGGAGCAGCTGCTGACCAGGCCATCATTCTTGGCGCCGCCGAAAGCCAGGCTGATGGTGGCAAGGGCAGGGTCGGCGATGTCGAGCACATTGGTGTAGGGCTGCGCGCCGCTCCAGGAAAAGTAATACACGCCCCGTTCCTGGTAAGCGCCTTCGCCGCAGGCCGTGGTGGGCACGCCTTGTGGATGGCGGCTGTTGAAGGCCAGCGAGCCGGCTGTCGACAGCGATGTCAGCGAAGCGCCCGCGTTTTGCGGCAAGCCCTTGTTACCGGACAGGATGCCGATCAGGCTAGCCAGCGCGTCGCCGATCGCGGCGCTGGTATTCGGTGCGCCGGTAAGGATGTCGGCCACTTTCGAACCCTTGTTGACGCCGGCCACGGTGGTGACGGACGCGACCAGGTCGGGCCGCACGGAAGCCACGTAGCGCGCCGTGGGGCCGCCGTGGCTATGGCCGATCAGGTTGACCTTGGCGGCGCCCGTGGCGGCCAGGATCTGGCGCACTTGCGTCAGCAATTGTTCGCCGCGCACCTCGGTGCTGTTGGCGGCCGAAATGGTGGTCACATAGACTTGCGCACCGCCGCTGCGCAGGGCGTCGGGGATGCCGTAAAAGTATTCGACCGGGCCTAGCTTGTCGAAACCGAACAGGCCGTGCACCAGCACGATGGGATATTTGGTCTGCGTGTAGCCAGCGGCCGAGGCCGTGGACGGCAGCAGGCCGATGGTGAAAGAGAGGAACAGGGAGGAAAGGGCTAGCCAGAAGCGGTTCTTCATTTTGTCTCCGTTATTGTGAAATAGTGGAAATGTCGAAGCTGCAGCAAATACCGGGGCCGTTGACAGTCACGCCGCATTCGGATGATGCGTTTGGTGATATCAAATATTTAAAATAGCGAGCGCTCGGTTTTTTAAATGTAGCATTACTTGCATGAAATTGCGTGGTTAAAAAGTCAAAATGTTGTTTTCCTGAGCTATAATCAGCCGCGAAATCAGGCGGCACTCCGCTTGCGCGTGGCCAGTATTTATACTGAATTGTTTATGCCGAATCGGTATTACGCTGCCGCCATCACCCCGTTTCCAGGATTGCCCTTGTCGACCCATTTCAACTTTGAACAGTTTCAGCAGATGTCGCCTTTAAATGGCGAAAACATCTGGGAATACATCCTCGACCGCCACGCGGGCCGCATCGGCGTCAAGCGCCGCAAGCCGGCGCTGGAAAACCTGGAGCGCATCTTTGGCGCCACCTTCCGCCTGGCCAATGACGTGGGTTTCCGCGCCATGAGCTTGCGCGACCTGTGCCGCGAAACGGGGCTGTCGATGGGCGGCTTGTATGGCTACATTGCCAGCAAGGACCAGCTGGCAGAAATGATCGAGGACGTGGTGCGCCACGCTACGCAAGCCTTGCCGCAGATGTTTGTCGACGTGAAGTCGCCGCTGGACCGGCTTGAAGCGATGATACGTTCGTCGATCTACCTGTCCGAAGTCTTGCAGCCCTGGTTTTATTTCGTCTACATGGATTCGCGCGTGCTGCAGGTGGAGCAGCGCAGCATGGCGAAGAATTCGGAACTGTATGTACAAACCCTGATCGCGGCCACCATCGCCGAGATTGAGCCGCGTCCGCTGGGCGATCCGACCCTGCTGTCATCGCATTGCCTGGCCCTGTTCCAGGACTGGTACGTGAAGCGCTGGAAGTACCGCGCGGCCAAGGTGAATGTGGATGATTTCGCCGACAGCGTGGTGCGGACGGTGAGAGGGTATCTCGGCGTGACAGCCTGATAAACCGAAAAACCAAAAACAAACACCGGCAAAGCGCCGGTGTTTTTTTATCTATCCCGCTTAATTCGTCTGCGGGGTTTCAGGCGGCGGCGCCGTGTCCGGCACGGCGGCCGGGTCGGTTGGCGTTTCGGTATCCATGTCCAGTGTCTTGACGGCGCCCATGTCGATGAACTCGTCGTACAGCCATTCGCCATCGACCAGGCTGAGGCCAGCCGGCACGGCGCGCGTCTGCTCGGGGCGCGTGGCCAGGGCCGTATGCATGTAGTCGAGCCAGATGGGCAGGGCCAGGGTGGCGCCGAATTCGCGTCCACCGAGCGATTTCGGATCATCGTAGCCCATCCACGCCACCGCCACGATGCCGCCGCTGTAGCCGGCGAACCAGCCATCGACGGCGTCGCTGGTGGTACCGGTCTTGCCGGCGATATCGTTGCGCCCCAGTTTCTTGGTGACGATGGAACCTGTACCCGTGCGCGTTACTTCGCGCAGCATGCTGTCCATCACGTAGGCATTGCGTGGATCCAGGGCCAGGGTTTTATCGTCGTTCGGCGCTGGCGGCTTGGTCTGCAGCAGGACGGCGCCCTTGGCGTCGACGATGCGGTCGATCAGATATGGTTCGACCTGGTGGCCGCCGTTGGCAAACAGCGCGTAGGCGCCCGCCATCTGCACTGGCGTGACGGAGCCGGTACCGAGCGCCATGGTCAGGTTGTTCGGCTGGCGGGCCGGGTCGAAGCCGAATTTTTCGATGAACTCGTGCACATAGGGCACGCCCAGCGCGCGCAAAATACGCACCGAGGCCACGTTCTTCGACTGCGCCAGCGCGTAGCGCATGGTGATCGGGCCGTCGAACTTGAAGTCGTCATTCTGCGGCGCCCAGACCTTGCCGCCGGCTTGCATGGTCAAGGGCACGTCGTTGATCAGGGTGGCTGGCGAAAAGCCTTTTTCCAGCGCTGCCGAATACACGAAGGGCTTCATGGCCGAACCGGGCTGGCGCCAGGCTTGCGTCACGTGGTTGAACTTTTGCAGGTTGTAATCGAAGCCGCCGACCATCGCATGGTAGGCGCCTGTTTCGGCGTCGAGCGAGACGAAGGCGGCGGCCACCAGCGGCACTTGCGTGATGGCCCAGTTGTCCTTGCTGTCTTTCGACAGGCGGATCACCGCGCCCGGACGCAGCTTGATGCCGCTGCCTGCCTTGGAGGAGAGGGCGGCTGCAGCGAAGCGCAAGCCGTCGCCGGTGATGGTCTTGGGATCGCCATCGCCGGTGTCGGCCACCACCTTGCCGCTGGCGACGTCGGTGACGACAGCGGCGATCAGGCCGTCGCTGTCGGGACGCCGCTGCAGCGCCGCGTCGATGGCGTCGTCGCGGGTTTCCTGGTCGGCCGGCAGATCGATGAAGGTTTCCGGTCCACGGTAGCCGTGGCGCTGGTCGTAGGCGATCACGTTGCGGCGCGTCGATTCATAGGCGGCATCCTGGTCAGCCTTCAAAATCGTCGTGTAGACGCTGATGCCCTTGGTGTAGCTGTCTTCCTTGTATTTTGCGTACACGGACTGACGCGCCAGTTCGGCCACGTATTCGGCATGCGTGTCGAAACCCTGGCTGCCACGGCTGTTGATGCGCAGTGGCTGCGCCAGCGCCTGCTGATACTGGCCTTCGGTGATGTAATCGAGTTCGCGCATGCGTTTCAACACCAGCCGCTGGCGCGCATGTGCTTTTTTGGGATTGCTGATCGGATTATGGCGCGCCGGGTTTTGCGGCAGGCCGGCCAGCATGGCCATTTCCGCGATCGACAGGCTGTTCAAGGGCTTGCCAAAATACGTCTGCGCCGCGCTGGCGAAGCCGAACGAGCGCTGTCCCAGGTACATCTGGTTCATGTACAGCTCAAGGATCTGGTCTTTCGACAGCGCAGCCTCGATCTTCAGGGCCAGCATGATTTCATTGAGCTTGCGCGAGGCGACCTTGTCGCGCGTCAGGAAGAAATTGCGCGCCACCTGCATGGTGATGGTCGAACCGCCGCCATGGCCAAAACCGTGGCGCAGGTTGGACATGACGGCGCCGGCCGCGCGCACGAAGTCGATGCCATTGTGTTCATAGAAGCGGCTGTCCTCGATGGCCAGCAGCGCTTTTTTCATCATCTCGGGCACTTGCGCAATCGGCACGAAGTCGCGGTGTTCCTCGCCGAATTCGCCGATCAGTACATGGTCGGCCGTGTACACGCGCAGCGGTATCTTCGGCTGGTAATCGGTGATCACGTCGAGCGCAGGCAGGCGCGGTTTCACATACAGGAACAGATAGCCGGCCAGCAGGGCGCCGGCGGCCAGCGCGGCGCAAATGGCCAGGATGGCGCTGCGCACAAGGGCGCGGCGCGAAGGCCAGGGGAATCCGGATCGGGAAGCAGTCAAGACATTTCTCACGGTGGCGTGCAGCGCACGATGGCAGCGATTATAGACCAATGCCGTGAGCGTTCCCAGCTAGTTGCTAGCTTGTCAGCGCTATGGATCAGGGCTGTTAACTGGCTTCCTATGGGCTGCCAGGGGCGGCTGCGGCGCAAAAAACCTTTTCATCGAAACGCTCCTGTGCGATAGTCTCGGCTTCAAGAAAATAGCCCGGACACCAATCCGGGCTGTTTTGATTTATTAATACATAAGGAATATCCATGGCAAAAGATGCAACACCGAGTGTGGTGAAGCCATATATCCCGGCTGAGGCGCAGCTGCCGGAAATGACTTTCCGCGCCTTGGTCATGGGTGTCATCCTGGGAATGGTCTTCGGCGCTTCTTCGCTTTACCTGGTACTGAAGGTAGGCCTGACCGTCAGCGCATCGATCCCGGTTGCCGTGATTGCCATCACCCTGTTTGGACTGGCCAAGAAAGTGGGCGGCAAGGATTCGTCGATCCTTGAAAACAGCATCACGCAGACGGCCGGTTCGGCTGGCGAGTCGCTGGCCTTCGGTCTGGGCGTGACCATGCCCGCCATCCTGATCCTCGGCTTTGACCTGGAAATTTCGCGCGTCATGCTGGTCGGTATCCTGGGCGGCTTGCTGGGTATTTTGATGATGATCCCGATGCGCCGCACCATGATCGTGGACCAGCACAAGGAACTCAAATTCCCGGAAGGTACTGCGTGCGCCGAAGTGCTGAAGGCTGCCGCCACGGCAGATTCGCGCATCGCCGCTGGCGAAAGCATCGACCAGGAATCTGCTGCCGCCAAGGATGCCAAGAAACGCGCCAAGATCATCTTCGGCGGTTTTGCCGTGGGCCTGCTGTATAAGGTATTCAATATCTCGTTCAAGGGCTGGAAGGATACGCCGGGCGTGGAATTTGCCGCGCCGCTGAAGGGTGGCTCGATCGGCGCCGAGATTTCGCCAGAGCTCTTGGGCGTGGGTTACATCATTGGTCCACGCATCGCCGCCACCATGGCGGCCGGCGGCGTGCTGTCGTATCTGCTGCTGATCCCGATGATCAAGTTCTTCGGCGACAGCCTGACCACCGTGCTTTCGCCAGGCACCAAGTTGATCAGCGAAATGGGCGCCGACGACGTGCGCAGCGCCTATGTGCTGTATATCGGCGCGGGCGCCGTGGCTGCCGGCGGCTTGATTTCGCTGGTGCGCGCCATGCCCATGATCTGGCGCAGCCTGTCGGCCGGCCTGGCCGGCATGGGCAAGGGCAGCAAGGCCAATTCGACCTTGCGCACGGAGCAGGACATTCCGATGAAGTGGGTCGTCATCGGCTGCCTGGCCATCATCGCCGTGATCACCTTCGCCGCGCCGCTGCACATGAACCTGCTGGGCGCGCTGCTGATCCTGGTGTTCGGCTTCCTGTTTGCCACCGTCTCTTCGCGCCTGACCGGCGAAATCGGTTCCTCGTCGAATCCGATTTCCGGCATGGCCGTGGCCACCTTGCTGTTTACCTGTTTGATCTTCCTGATCATGGGCTGGACCGGTGGCCGCTACTACGTCACCGCTCTGTCGGTGGGCGCCATCGTGTGTATCGCCGCCAGCAATGCCGGCACCACCTCGCAAGACTTGAAAACCGGCTACCTGGTGGGTTCCACGCCGCGCCTGCAGCAGTACGCGATTTTGGCGGGCGCCTTGTCGTCGGCACTGATCCTGGGGCCGATTTTGCTGAAGCTGAACGAGGCGAGCACCGTCTACGTGCCGGCCGCGCAAGTGGCGCCTGGCTTGAGCGTGGATGCATCGAAACTGACAGTGACGGGCCAGTTGCAAGGCCCGCAGGCGGACACGGACCACAATACCTATAAGGTCTGGCAAAAAACCGATACCGTGGGCGGCCCTGCCGGCAAGTACTTCGTCAAGGACGATGGCCAGCTGGCTTACCTGGTCGATCCGGGCATCAACGGCCATTACAACAAGCGTCCTGACGGTTCGGAAGTGAAAAAGTACGATGCGCCGAAGGCGGTGCTGATGTCCTACATCATCAAGGGCATCCTCGACCAGCAACTGCCGTGGACCCTGGTGCTGTTTGGCGTGATGATCGCCGTGGTACTGGAAATGGCCGGCATTCCTTCGCTGGCGTTTTCGGTGGGCGTGTACCTGCCACTGTCATCGACCTTGCCGATCTTTGTCGGTGGCCTGGTGCGCTGGGTGGCGGATCGTCGCAACAACAAGCTGGAACACAATGCCAGGCTCAATGAAGAAGAGCGTCAACTGGCAGGCGACCGCAGCTCGGGCGTGCTGCTCGCTTCCGGCTATATCGCCGGTGGTGCGCTGGCCGGCATCATCATCGCGATTACGGCCGGCGTGCTGACGCACTTCGACCAGATGATGAATGACTGGGCCGAACACGGCAACCCGTTCTACGCGGGCCTGCATTCGGACGCACTGTCCTTGCTGCCGTATGCAGCCATTATCGTGCTGCTGTATGTTGTGTCGCGCGAGAAGAAGGCGGATAGCCCGCAGGCTTGATGTCAGGCCTGGCCTCATGAAAACCGCCCGGATCACACCGGGCGGTTTTTTTATGCGCTTATGTCCGGGGTGCCAGCGCCATGCGAAATGGGCCGCGCCGCCAGTTGCACCGGGCTGGCGTAAATCGTCACATGCTCGCCCGCCAGCCGGCGCAAATGATCCAAAAATCTCTGCGCCGGGATGCACCACGATGCCGCATCGCTTTCTTGTCCATGGATGCAGGCAGGCGGCGTCAAACTCGTCTTGAAAATAGTCGCGCAAGTGGCCGCGGCCTGGCTGGTCGATGCGGCGCTGTGCAAGCAGCGGATCGAGGGGGCGCACGGTCACTTCCCAGCGCTTGCCGTGATGGTCCAGGCAGGCTAGCAGCGCCGTGTTGTGTTCCCATACAGGTATGGGAAAAGCATCGCCCATGGCGTCTTCCAGCGCGTGGTAAAACGTCACCGGGCCCATGGCAATGCCCAGGCCCAGCACTTTTGCCTGCTCGCAGCCGATGAAGCGCTGCCAGGGCGAATGGCGTCCGATGCCGGCGCCAGCATCCATCGGCATCCTGGCTGTCGCGCAGCCAGCTGGCCGCGCGGTGCAGCGCACTCTCGTACGTGGCTCGGTATGCAGCCCCGCCTGCCGCCAGGCCAAGCAGGATATGGCCCGTATTGAAGATGACAGCCACGCGCGGCGTGGAATCGATCTTCCCGCCCTGGAAACCGCCATTGTCGAACTGGATAGCCAGGCACCAGTCGAGCATGCGGTGCGCGCGCATGCAGCGCCTCGTCGCCCGTGCGCTACGCAGGCGGTGCAGGCTTCGATGACGGCGATGGTGTCTGAAGGTGGCATATCAGGCTAATGTAGCGCTGGCAGGCCGGTGGACTGTTGACTTGCCGCAAGCGATGTCTGCCACTGACATCGCCGGCAAGACGCCTAGCCACCTTGTGCATCGTTGCCGCTGGAATTGACGCATAATGATGACTCACCATTGCCGACGAGGCCAGCCATGAATAGCATCACGCTAGAATATGCCGTCGTTACCGATCCCGACGCCTTCGTCGGCTTCAAATATTACGTCAAGGCGGGGCAGGCATTCAATGCCGATGACTTTGCCGATGCCTACAAATTGAACCGGCCCGACCTGGATCCAGGCAGCGTGCTGGCCACGCGCGAGGCGGCGGCAAAGCTGCAGCCAGGCGAGTGGCTGACGGTGTCGCACTCGGTTGTGGCCTAGCGCTTAATTTGTTTGTTTCATGTGGCCTGACTCGAGCAAGCCACCAAGGATATATGCATCTGATTTCTTCAAAATTTCCCGATATCTCTATTGTTCCAACGATAGTTGAGCATGCGTCCGCATTGGCACTGCTGGTGCAGAATAACCGCGAACACTTGCAAAATTATCTACCCGCCGTACTGCAACTGGCATCCCTCGATGATGCACGGGCCTATCTGCAGCGCGCCTCCGAGCGCGCCGCCAGTGGCGAAACACGGGAGTGGCATATCTTCGCCGGCACGGTCTTATGCGGCAGTATCCGCCTGAAAGAGATTGACGACGATGACCGCAAGGCGAAAATAGGTTATTACTTGGCGCAGCAGTTCCAGGGCAGGGGCATCGCCAGCGCGGCGGTAGCTGCCATATTAGACCATGCTTTTGGCGAGCTGAAATTGAACCGCATCGAATTGCAGTGCGCGGCCGGCAACCAGGCCAGCATTGCGCTGGCCGAACGGCTGGGATTCAGGCACGAAGGCGTGTTGCGGCAGGGAGAGCTGTTGAATGGCGTTTTTGTCGACCTGCATGTCTACGGTTTGCTGCACGCCGAATTCACATGAAGATAAATCAGCACGCGGTGTACCTGATTCCTAGCCCAGGATGTCGGCATGCGTGACGCCGTTTTCCAGGCTGCCGCTCACTTCAATCACATGGCCCCAGAACAGGTCGCCGTCGTGGTACAGGAAATCAAAGCCGCCACCGGCGTAGACGGTGACCGACAACAGTGTCATGCGCGCGGAAAAATCGGCGGCGGACAGCGGCTGCTCGTCTTCTTCCAGCCAAGTGCTGTTCTTCAGCTCCAGCAGCTTTCCAATGACGCCCGTGTGCAGCTTGTCTTGCCATGCCGTTTGGTCCTGCCACAGCGCATGCGCCACGGGCAGCACATGCTGCAGCGATGACGCATCGTCGAGCGAGCAATGCAGGTCGACCACCGTGTCTTGCCAGCTGGCCGTTCCTGCATAGCTGTTCATGGCGGGGACCATTACCAAGGTCCCGAAGCGCTCATCGATGTGGTCGATGTGTGAAGTATCCGTGTCTGTCATGCCTGTTTCCTGTTATGGGTGTGATTTAAATTCCAAATACCTTGAGAATGGCGTCGGTGGCGCCTTCAAACCAGCTGCCCACCTTGCCCGGCTGCTTGCCGTGGCGCGGGGTTTCTTCGTACAGGTAGACGCCGTCGCCGTCGAAGCGGTCGTTGAGCAGTGCCTGCTGGTTGCGCAGGTAGGGGATGAAGGTTTCGCTGCGCACGGTGGAGTACAGCACGTCTGTGGAAAAGCCCAGGGTGGCAGACTGGCTGATGGTCCGTCCCTGGCCGGCCCGCTCCAAACGCACGCCACGGCAGCCGCGCACGATCAGGGTGGCGGGGCCGCGAAAGACGATGAAGCGCAGTTGCAGGGTCAGCCAGGCATGCAGGCTGCCCAGGCGCCAGTGGCTGGAAATGGCCACTGGCTGATCTTGCCGCTGGATGATGCCGACCAGGCCGCGCGGCTGAAACACGAGGGTGGCGCCTGGCGGCAGTTCCAGTATGGCGATCTCGCTGAGCGGATCGTCGCTGGCCGAGATGGTGATGGAGGCTTCGCTCTTGCTGCGGATGCGCGTCAGCGCCACCATGCCAGAGGCCAGGCTGGTGAAGGGAAAGCGCCAGTCCAGCAGCCACTGCGTGTTTTTTTGCGTACTCACGGGTGACGATTGCAGGTAGTCGGGATGGATCAGCATTTCGTCGCCGGGCGTCAGTAGCCACGCTTGCGAGACGCCGGAAATGCGCGACTGGCCGTCCGGGCGCAAGGGCAGGCTGGCGCCCTCTACCTGTAATTCGCGGGCGATGGACAGCGGCTTGAAACGTGTAGCCAGGGGCGCCAGCATGAAGTAAAAACAGGCCTTGATGGCGACCGGCAGTAGGATGGCGGACAGCACCAGCAGGGCGGCCGTGGGCGCCACATCCTTGACGGGGCCGGACCAGCGGCCTATCCAGTTTTTCGCCTGCTGTACCTCGCCGTCGGCAATCGCTGCCTGCAAGGGCGCCAATGCGGCGCTCAGGGCTTTGTGATCGATGGCAAACGCACCGGGGTGGGGCGCATGGCTGGTACGTGCCTGTTGCGCCTGGTAAGCACGCCAGGCTTCCAGGTTGGTTTGGCGCAGGCGGACTTCTTCTGCTTCCAGCTGCGCCATACGTGTATTAGCGACACTGCCTGGCAGGCGGGCAGCCACGGGGTGGGCCGCTTCCAGCTGTTGTTGCTGCTGCAGATTGGCTTGCAGGGCAGCATAGACCAGCACGTGTTCGCCGTGCAGGCGGGCCAGGGTCAGGCGTCCATCTTCATCTTCGAACGCAGCCTGCAAGGCGCCCAGGTAGTGCGCTTCCTGGACCAGTACTGCGATCTCGATGCGGCGCGTGGCTTCTTCCTGGGCATGCCGGGCCAGCATGGCGGCGTCGGGCAAAGGGATAGTAAACAGCGATGGCTGCTGTTGATCGCGTAGCGCGCGTAATTGCACCTGTACTTCGGCCAGGCGGGCGGCAATCGCCGCTTGCGAGCTTTGTTGCAGGGCCTTGATGCGGATTGTGGCTGCCTGGCCAAGGGTTAAACCTTGCTCATCGGCCGTGGCGGAGGCCTGGCGCAAGGTAGCCACGGTCTTGCTGGTGGCGCTGTAAGCATGCCATTCGGCCAGCAGCAAGCGGCCGGCCAGCAGGATCACGATGAACAGCGCAAACTGCAGCGCATGGCGCAGCAGGAAGCGCAGTATGGTCGTCAGCAGCTGGCGCAAGGAGGTGTTACCTTAAGCTACCGCGCTATCGGCGTCGGCGCAGCATTTCTTGTACTTTTTGCCGCTGCCGCAATGGCAAGGATCGTTGCGGCCCGTTTTAGGTACTTCGCGCAGTACGGTGGCGCCTGAATGGCTTTGCTTCAGGTGGCGCTGGCGGGCCCAGGCTGCGTTGATGGCGATCACGGACGGCGTGACGCTATCCATGGCTTTTTCCGCCGCTTCGTCATCGAGTTCGCTGGCCGTGGCCAGGTGCTGGAACGGCGCCAGGTACTGCGGTTGGCTCACGCTCAGAGCTGCCCATTGCGGCTTGTCCAGGGTCGTGCCCACTAAAAAACCTGCGCACCAGGCAGGTACGCTCCATTCGGGGCCGCATTCGTAGATGGGCTCGAAACTGTCCGGGTCCTTGGCCAGCCATTCGACCATATAGGCATGGTGGCGCTGCGCCAGCGCGCTTGCGCGTTCGGTATCCTCGCCGGCTTCCGGCGCTGCCTTGCCGGCTGCCTTGTCCCAGGCCCAAGGCAACCATTGTGCGGGTGTGATCTGGTTCGGACTCAGGGCCACGGCGGTCAGAAAACCTTCCAGCATTGATACATCCATGGCGCGGCCAGCCAGGGCAGGCGCGGCCAGCAGGGTGTCGAGTTCGGCGTATTCGTCGTCGGAGAGAGGCGTGGTGGTGGAAATGCTGGACATGGGAATCTTTACTGTTGTTGGTGGAGCGGCCATCGGCCATGGCGGTATTGTAACGCCCGCCCGGCGAAAAACTGTACGCGCAATGAAAAACGGCGGCCCGCGGGCCGCCGTTTTATCTCAGCAAGGAGCTTACTTCACGCCGTGCATCAGTTTGTTGATCAGCGGTGCGATCAGGAACAGTACCACGCCGGCGCCCAGCAGGGACCAGAAGCCGAAGGTGTAGCCGGACAATGCCGATTGCACCGACATGCCGCTCTTGCCGCTGACGTAGCTGGCGAAGATGCCGGACAGGTTGTTGCCGATACCGGTGGACAGGAACCAGCCGCCCATACCCAGGCCAACCAGGCGCACTGGCGCCAGTTTGGTCACCATCGACAGGCCGATAGGCGACAGGCACAGCTCGCCTACCGATTGCAGCACGTAGACGGTTGCCAGGGTCCAGAACGGGATCTTGTTGTCGGCGCCAACCAGGCTCGACAGTGCAAAGATCAGCAAGCCGAAGGCCAATGCATTCCCCAGCAAGCCCAGGCCGAATTTGCGCGGGATCGAAGGATTGACGTTATGGCGCGCCAGGAACACCCAGATGGCGGCGATCACCGGTGCCAGGAAGATAATGGCCACCGAGTTGACGGTCTGGAAGTAGGCGGTCGGGAAGATCCAGAAACCCAGGTCGCGGTTGACGATGTTTTCAGCCAGGAAGGTGAACGAGCTGCCTGCCTGTTCAAAGAACATCCAGAACAGAATGTTGAAGGCAAAGATCAGCAGCATGGCGATGACTTTGTCACGTGCCACTTTACCATCGCGTACACCTTCGATCACCAGCATGACTGCCAGGATCAGGAACAGGGCGGTCAGGATGACTTGCAAGGTTTCAGCGCCGACGGTCAGCAGGAAGTACATCAGCGGGATCACGCACAGGCAGCCCAGGGCAACCCAGATCACGCGTTTGGAACC
This sequence comes from Janthinobacterium silvisoli, assembly GCF_014200725.1. GTDB lineage: Bacteria > Pseudomonadota > Gammaproteobacteria > Burkholderiales > Burkholderiaceae_D > Janthinobacterium. The sequence goes on along the minus strand of NZ_JACHCL010000002.1, from coordinate 392,560 downwards.
TTCTGCACCTGCTTCGGGTGCGCCTATGCCCTTCAGGGCGCGGCGGCCGATGAAGAACCATACCAGGCTGATCAGCATGCCGATGCCGGAAGCGATGAACACCATCTTGTAGGAAGGCATGGCGGTGGTGCCGAAGATCGATTCGGCCAGCCACTGGGTGATCACTGGTGCGACCAGGGCGCCCATGTTGATACCCATGTAAAAGATCGTGAAGCCACTGTCGCGGCGCTGGTCGGCGGCTGCATACAGCTTGCCGACCATGGTCGAGATGTTAGGCTTGAACATGCCGTTGCCGACGATCATCGTCGCCAGGCCCAGGTTGAACACATCCTGGTTCGGTACGGCGATGCAGAACAGGCCGGCAGCCATAAAGGTGGCGCCCAGCAAAATCGAGCGCTGGTAGCCGATGATACGGTCGGCGATATAGCCGCCGAACAGGGCGCCTGCATACACCAATGCGAGGAAGGAACCGTAGGTCAGGGTGGCCGCTGCCTCTCCTGAAGCATTGCCGCCGTGGAACTGGGCCACGATGTACAGTACCAGCGCCCAGCGAACTCCGTAGAACGCGAAGCGTTCCCAGAATTCAGTCATGAACAACATCCACAATGGGCCTGGATGGCCCATAATCTGCTTGAACTCGGGAATAACGGCTTCCTTGTTGGGCGTAGTCGCACCGCTCATGCGGTTCCTCCTGAAAATTATTATAGTGAATCGATAAAACAAACATATGGAATCGAGCCTGTACAGTGGGCTCTCTCGTGAAGCGCTGCAGGTACAGGAATTCCAATAGGGACGCATTCTAATCTACAAATTGCGCTAAGCGAAGATTTCCATTCGCATTAGCAAGAATGACTGTTTCATATTGGTTAAGCATCAGCCAGGCATCAGTCAAACCGGTTTGCATGATGTGAGCGGAAACAGCGATTTCCATGCCGCCAAGCACAAGCATGCCGACTTGTCGTATATTGGTGCTGCAACACATCCGAGGATCGATTTTTTAAGGGATTTTTCGCATTATGGAACACGACGTTATCGATACTCTGGTTTCTCCCGAGGGCCGCCTGGACGTGCTCTCCAAGACCGAAGTCAACAAATTACTCGACACCAGCCAGGGCGGCCTGTACAACACCTTCCGCCGCTGCGCACTGGCGGTACTCAATTGCGGCAGCACCGTCGATGACGGGCGGGCCTTGCTGGAACGCTATCAATCGTTCGACGTGTCCATCATCCAGCGCGAACGCGGCATCAAGCTCGACATCAAGGGCGCGCCCGCCATCGCCTTCGTTGATGGCAAAATGATCAAGGGCATCCATGAACACCTGTTTGCGGTGCTGCGCGACATTATCTTCGTCAGCGATGAAGTGACGGGCAACCCGAAATTCGACTTGCAAAGCACGGAAGGCGTGACCGACGCCGTGTTCCACATCTTGCGCAATGCGAATGTGCTGCAAACCCAGCTGAACCCGAACCTGGTGGTGTGCTGGGGTGGCCACTCGATCAACCGCGCCGAATACAATTATTCGAAAGAAGTGGGCTACCAGCTGGGCTTGCGCGGCCTCGACATCTGCACCGGTTGCGGCCCGGGCGCCATGAAAGGCCCGATGAAGGGCGCCACCATCGGCCACGCCAAGCAGCGCCTGCACAATGGCCGCTACCTGGGCATTACCGAGCCGGGCATCATCGCCGCCGAATCGCCGAACCCCATCGTCAATGACCTGGTCATCATGCCGGACATTGAAAAGCGCCTGGAAGCGTTCGTGCGCGCCGGCCACGGCATCGTGGTGTTCCCTGGCGGCGCCGGCACGGCCGAAGAGATCCTGTACATCCTGGGCATCTTGCTGCACCCGGATAATGCCGAGATTCCATTCCCGCTTATCTTCACGGGACCGGAAACCTCGCGCGACTATTTCGTGCAGATCAACCAGTTCATCAGCGACACCCTGGGCCCGGAAGCGCAGCAGCGTTACAAGATCATCATCGATGATCCGGAACTGGTGGCGCGCGAAATGCTGGAAGGGATCAAGCAGGTGCGCGAATTCCGCAAGGCCCACAGCGACGCCTATTATTTCAATTGGCTGCTGAAGATCGACCATGAATTCCAGAAGCCGTTCAAGCCCACGCATGAAAACATGCGCAACCTGAGCCTGCACAAGGACCAGGCCACGCACCTGCTGGCGGCCCAGCTGCGCCGCGCTTTCTCGGGCGTGGTCGCTGGCAACGTGAAAGACGACGGCATCCGCTCGATCGAAGAACACGGCAACTTTGAAATCCATGGCGACAAGGCCATCATGGGCCCGATGGACAAGCTGCTGGCGTCATTCGTGGCGCAGCACCGGATGAAGCTGGCTGGTACCGCTTATACGCCGTGCTATACAGTGATTCAGTAAAGTAACTGCCGGGGTCAGACCCGCCGGGTCTGACCCCAGATTTTGTCGTTGGGGTATAAAAAAGCCGCCAGATCGCAAGATCTGGCGGCTTTTCAGTCACTGGCTACGGTAATTATTCTTCGCGGCGCAGATGAGGGAACAGGAGTACGTCACGGATATTCGGCGAATCCGTAATGATCATCATCAAGCGGTCGATGCCGATACCGCAGCCGCCGGCTGGGGGCATGCCGTATTCCAGGGCGCGGATGTAGTCTGCGTCGTAGAACATGGCTTCTTCATCGCCGGCGTCCTTGGCGGCGACTTGCGCCAGGAAGCGGGCCGACTGGTCTTCTGCGTCGTTCAGCTCGGAGAAGCCGTTGGCGATTTCGCGGCCTACCATGAACAGCTCGAAGCGTTCGGTGATGCCGGAAACCGTGTCGGAGGCGCGCGCCAGTGGCGACACTTCGACCGGGTAGTCGATGATGTAGGTTGGTTCCCACAGCTGCGCTTCAGCGGTTTCTTCGAACAGCGCCAGTTGCAGCGCGCCCAGGCCGGCGGTGGCGAATGGCTTGACGCCGAATTTCTTCAGTTCGGCCTTGATGAATTCAACATCGTGCAATTGCTCGTTGGTGTAGTGCGGAGCGTACTTGTTGATGGCGCCGACGATGGTCAGGCGATGGAACGGTTTTGCCAGGTCCAGCTCGCGGCCGCCATAGGTCAGGGTGGCGGTGCCGTGCGCATCGATGGCGGCCTGGCGGATGACGGCTTCGGTGAAGTCCATCAGCCATTTGTAGTCGGTGTAGGCCGCGTAGAATTCCATCATCGTGAATTCAGGATTGTGACGGATCGACACGCCTTCGTTGCGGAAGTTGCGGTTGATCTCGAACACGCGGTCAAAGCCGCCCACCACTAGGCGCTTGAGGTACAGCTCGGGCGCGATACGCAGGAACATCTGCATGTCCAGCGCATTGTGGTGGGTGATGAATGGTTTTGCCGCGGCGCCGCCCGGGATCGTGTGCAGCATCGGCGTTTCGACTTCCATGAACTCGTTCTTTTCCATGAAGCGGCGGATCGACGAGATGGCTGCGGTACGGGCCTTGAAGGTGCGGCGCGTCTCTTCGTTCATGATCAGATCGACGTAGCGCTGGCGGTACTTGGTTTCCTGATCGGCCAGGCCGTGGAATTTGTCTGGCAGCGGGCGCAGCGACTTGGTGATCAAACGCAGTTCCGTGACCTTGATGGTCAGTTCGTCGGTCTTGGTCTTGAACAGCGTGCCCTTGACGCCCAGGATATCGCCCAGGTCATAGTGGTGCAGCGCTGCCATGGCGGCTTCGCCCGTCAGGTCCAGCGTCGCATAGATCTGGATGCGGCCATCGGCCTTGGCGCCGGAAGCGTCTTGCAGGGTGGCGAAAGCGGCTTTTTTGCCGGCTTCGCGTTTCAACATCATGCGGCCAGCCAGCACCACGGCTACGGGATGCTCTTCCAGCTCTTCGCGCGTCTTGCTGTCGTATTGTGCGTGCAGATCGGCCGCCTTGTGCTCAGGGCGGAAATCGTTAGGGAAGGCGATGCCTTGTTCGCGCAGTGCGGCCAGCTTGGCGCGGCGCTCGGCGATGATCTTGTTTTCATCGGGGGCGGCGGCTTGTTCTTGGAGTTCCGTAGTCATGATGGGGTCTGTCTTTGGTGATTAATTCAGTTTTAATGCGCCGTTTTACAGCGCAGTGTCGGCATGGCCGTGTGCTGCGGCGAACAGCACACGGCGCAGGAAATATCCCTTACACGCCTTGTTTGAGCGAAGCGGAAATGAACTCGTCGATGTCGCCATCGAGCACGCCCTTGGTGTTGCCCGTCTCGAAACCGGTGCGCAAATCCTTGATGCGGGACTGGTCCAGCACGTAGGAGCGGATCTGGTGACCCCAGCCCACGTCGGTTTTCGAGTCTTCCAGCTTTTGCTGCTCGCTCATGCGCTTGCGCAGCTCATGTTCGTACAGTTTGGCCTTCAGCATTTCCATCGCTTCGGCGCGGTTGCGGTGCTGCGAACGGTCGTTCTGGCACTGCACCACGATGCCGGTTGGCGCGTGGGTCATGCGGACTGCGGAGTCGGTTTTATTGATGTGCTGACCACCGGCGCCCGACGCACGGTAGGTATCGACGCGGATATCGGCCGGATTGACATCGATCTCGATCGAGTCGTCCACTTCCGGGTACACGAACAGCGACGTAAACGAGGTGTGGCGGCCGTTGGCCGAGTCGAATGGCGACTTGCGCACCAGGCGGTGCACGCCCGTTTCCGTACGCAGGAAGCCATAGGCGTGATCGCCTTCGACTTTCAGGGTGGCGGTCTTGATGCCGGCAACCTCGCCCTCGGACTGCTCCAGGATTTCAACCTTGAAGCCCTTGCGTTCGCAATAGCGCAGGTACTGGCGCAACAGCATCGAGGCCCAGTCCTGGGCTTCCGTACCGCCGGCGCCAGCCTGGATGTCGATAAAGCAGTTGTTCGGGTCCATCGGATTGTTGAACATCCGGCGAAATTCCATGCTTTCGATGACCTTGCGGATTTCCTCCACGTCGGCGCCGACCGCTTCGAGCGTGTCCTCGTCGCCTTCTTCGCGGGCCATGTCGAACAGGTCGCGGGTGTCGCGCAGGTCGGCGTCGGCTTTGGTCAGGGTAAAGACGATGGCTTCCAGCGCCTTCTTCTCTTTACCGAGGTCCTGGGCGCGCTTGGGATCGTTCCAGACGGTAGGGTCTTCCAGTTCTTCGTTGACTTGCTCTAGTTTCTCCGACTTGACAGTGAAGTCAAAGATACCTCCGAAGTTCGGCTTCGCGGACCGTCAGGTCGGAGAGCAGGGCGGAGATGGCGTTGATGCGTTCGGCTTCCATAATATTCTGGTCTTCTATGGTGAAATCAAACCCTGAATTATACGCGAGCATGGGCCGTTTCTGATGACGGCAGCAATGAATCACAGCCACAGGGGAGAATAAAATCACTGTTTTGCTGTATTTGCGACAATATTTTATGGCTTGATGGTGGCCGCCGTGCTGCGTATGATGCTGGCGATATTGTCTTTCCATAGGGAACCATCATGCGCCAACTTCCTCGTCTCGCCCTGTTACCGCTGCTGCTGGCCGGCTGCGGGACCTTGCCGCCCACCGCTACAGGCTTAGCCCAACCGCAGCCCGGCAGCAGCGCTACGCTGGCTTTGCTGGAGACGACGGACTTGCACGCCAATGTATTGAGTTATGACTATTACAAGCTGCAGGCGGAACCTTCCATCGGCCTGGAACGCACGGCGACCGTGATCGCGCAGGCGCGCAGCGAGTTTCCGAATAACCTCTTGCTCGATAACGGCGACACCATCCAGGGCACGGCGCTGGCCGATTACCAGGCGCTGGTCAAGCCGGTGGCCTGCGACCAGACCCTGGCCGTCTACAAGGCATTGAATCTGCTGAAGGTTGATGGCGGCGGCATCGGCAACCACGAATTCAACTACGGCCTGGCGTATTTGAGCCAGGTAACGGGCAGCCAGTTTGATGTCGACAGCGTGGATCCAGCCAAGCCGCGCTGCGCCGGCCCCCATTTTCCGCAGGTGCTGGCCAATGTATATAGCGTCAAGAGCGGCAAGCCGCTGTTCGCGCCATATCACATCATCGATAAAGAAATTACGGCCACCGGCCCCGATGGCAAGCAGGTAGCGGCCACCATCAAGGTCGGCATCATCGGCTTTACGCCGCCGACCATCCTGTCCTGGGACAAGCGCTGGCTGGAAGGGCGGGTCTACACGCAGGGCGTGCGCGAAACGGCGGAAAAATACATTCCCGAGATGCGCGCCAAGGGCGCCGACCTGGTGGTGGCGATTTCGCACGGCGGCCTCGATGACAGCCCGTATTCGCCGACCATGGAAAACGGTAACTACTACCTGGCGCAGGTGCCGGGCGTGGACGCCATGCTGATCGGCCACTCGCACCAGCTGTTCCCGAACGCTACCAGCACGGTGCCGCAATTTAATCTGCCCGGCGTCGACAAGGTAAAAGGCTTGGTCTATGGCGTGCCGACCGTGATGGCCAATTTGTGGGGCAAGCACCTGGGCGTGATCGGCCTGCATCTGCAATATGACGGCAAGCAGTGGGTAGTCGACAAGAGCCGCACCACGGTGGAAGCGCGCGGCATCCAGAATGCGGATAAAAGCTATGTGGCGCCTGACGCGGAGCTTGCTGCGCTGGTGGCCGAGGAGCACGCAGCCACCATCAAGTATGTGCAAACGCCGGTGGGCGTGACGGATTTCCGCATGAACACCTACTTTGCCGACGTGGGCGACGTCAGCGCCATCGAAGTGGTGAACCAGGCGCAGGGCGCTTACCTGGCGGCCTACGTCAAGGCGAACTTGCCGCAATACGCCAGCTTGCCAGTGCTGTCGATGTCGTCGCCATTCAAGAGCGGTTCGGCTGGTGTTTCCGATTACACGGATGTCAAGGCGGGCAGCGTGGCGCTCAATAACGCGGCCGACCTGTACCTGTACCCGAACGCCCTGTATGGCGTGAAGATGACTGGCGCGGAATTGACGGCCTGGCTGGAACAGTCGGCGCGCCGCTTCAATACTATCGACCCTAACAAGCCTGAAGCGCAGGAATTGATTAACGCTGCCCACCCAAGCTACAACTTCGACGCCATCAGCAGCGCCGACGTGCGCTACCAAATCGATGTGACGCAGCCGCCCGGCCAGCGCATCAAGGGCTTGACCTACCAGGGCAAGCCGGTGGATGCAAAGCAGGAATTTTTGATCGCGACGAATAACTACCGCGCCAGCGGTGGCGGCAACTTCCCTGGCCTCGATGGCAGCAAGACGGTGGTCGCCTCGCCGGACAACAACCGCGAAATCCTGATCGCCTATGTTAGCAAAGAGAAAAACCTGACGCGGGTGAAAAACGGATCGGCGCGCAGCTGGCGCTTCGCCAAAGTGGCGACCAAAGGCCCGGTGGTATTCCACTCGGCGCCCAACGTGATCGACCTGGCCAAAGCGGCCGGTATCGATAATGTCACGCAGCTCAAAGCCGACGATGGCGCAGGCAAGGGCTTTGCGCTGTACCAGGTCGACCTGTCGAAATGACGGTAGCGGCGTGGCTGCTGGCGGCGGCGCTGGCAGCCGGCGATCCTTCGGCGCAGCTGATGGAAGCCAAGGCCTTGATGCGTGGTTCGCCGGCGCAGCAGCCGCAGGCGCGCTTGCTGTTCACTGAAGCGGCGGGGCAGGGCAGCGGTGCGGCCGCGTACTACCTGGGCTTGATGTTGAAGAATGGCATGGGTGGCCCGCAAGACCAGGCGGCCGCGCTGCACTGGATGACGCTGGCGGCGCAGCGGCAAGTGGTGCCGGCCATGTTCATCGTGGCCAATATGCTGCTTGACAGCGATCAAGCGCAAGCGCGCTACTGGCTCGATGCCGCTTGCGAGGCTGAATATCCGGAGGCCTTGCAACAAAAAGCCATCGCCGTCGGTGAAGGGCGCATGGGTTATGGCCGCAATGAAGAACAGGCGGCCCTGTTCCTGAAAATGGCGGAACATGCGATGACGCACCACCAGCCGGAACCCTAAGCTAGCCTTGCTTCTCCGGCTTGGCCCGCAAGCTGGCGGCCGCCTCGCCGATGGCGAACGGGTCGCGTGACAAAATGGCCGCGCCCAGGTCGACCAGCTTGGCCGCCGCGCTGATGGCAGCCTTGACGTCGGCGATGCGCTTGAGCTGGGCCTTGCCCTTGGCGATGGCGCCCTCGATATCGCTGCGCGCCTGCTCCGCCCCCTCGGCGATCAGGCTGATGCCATAGGCGCGAAACAGGGCCACCATCTGGTCCAGGTGGTTTTCATATTGCTCCAGCAAGTCCTGGTCTGGGGGCGCCAGCGAAGTGCGTTCGCGGATGCGCAATTCCAGCACCAGGCTCGATGCCTGCGCCAGGCTGTCGGCAATCGCGTATGCCTGTTCTTTCGTCAATTCAGTCAGTTGGGCCATGCTGTTCTCCTTTTATAGCGCGACTTACCAGCGGGCTGGTGCATAAAACACGGCTTGCTGTTGCAGCGCATCGACGTGTTCGGAAAACTGCGCCAGCTGCTGTTGCAGTTCCGGCGCCTGCAGGCTGTCCAGATTGGCCCGCAAACTGGTGATGCTCGCTTGCAGCGAATCGACGGCGCGCACATAGCTGGCGACGATTTTCTGCCGCTCCTGCAGCTGCTTGCTTTCCAGGTAAAGCCGCGTGCGTATGTAGTTGGCGGCCAGCGGTTCGCGCGGCGCGGCGCCATCGACGGCGCTGCGCAGCAGTTGCAGATCGCGCAGCTCGTCCTGCAAGCCGGCGCGGTAGCTGCGCTGCGCATATTCCTTGAGCGCATTGCTGACGATGGTCACGGCTTCCTGCTCATCGAGCAATTCCCGTAAGGCCGATTTCTGCAGGCGCTGCGTGGCCAGGCGGCTCAGGTGTTCGCTCAATTTCACCACTTTGTATAATTTGTTTGCATCGAGCAGCGGCGCATCGCCGTTCGACTGCGTCAGCCCTCCCAGCGCATCGCCGAGCGCCGTGAATTCCTGCTTGTGGACGGGCAGCTTGTCGTCCGCCACTTTCGCCAGGGTTTGCGCATAGCGCAGCAAGACATCGTTCAGCCTGGCTATCGGGATGCTGGCCTGGGCGATCGGCAGGCAATCTGCCTGCGCCGCCTGTTCGCTCGCTTGCGCATCGAAGCGATTGCTCATGATCAGCCGCTTGCGCATGGCGTTGTCGGTGCAGTTGTTGAGCGTGCCGGCCAGCATGGGATCAAAACTGGCCGACAGTTTTTGCGTCTGCTCGGCGAAGGTGCGCACGGGCGCCAGATTCGTGCAGCCATCCAGCAGCAGGCCGGCCAGCAGCAAGGTAGGAATGGTAAATCTCGACGGGCGCTGCATAAGGCCTCCATGCGGTGGGGTGGCTGGAATGGCCTGCGTATGGGCGCCGGCTTTTGCCGAACTTAGCATGCTGGCCAGCGGCGGATTTGTGCCAGATCATTTCCCGATCGATTGCCCAGTTTGCTTACGCCCGGCACTACTTTTCACCACAATGCCAGCGCATACCGCAGCAATTCCACCCATATTTTCCTTACAGAAAACTGACATTTGCATAAGCTATTGGGCTTTTTATGCATGCTGCGCCGCGTCATATGTAGTTGTTGCTGGTGCATGTTTACTAACCTACAATGATTTATCGATGGGGCGGTTATCCAGCGTACGACTATAAAAATAAGTACGACTAAAAACGTTGTATCACAGGAGATGACAATGAATTTCAAACAGAAGTTGCTCGTGGCAAGTTTGGTTTTGGGTTTCTCGCAGCTCTCGTCGCTTGCTCATGCAGCCGACCCCATCAAGATCGGCGTGTCCGGTCCCTTCACGGGCGGTTCCGCGCCGATGGGCGTGTCGATGCGCGACGGCGTCAAGCTGGCGGTGGCGGAAATCAATGCCAAGGGCGGCGTCATGGGCCGTTCGCTGTTGCTGATCGAACGCGACGACGAGGCCAAGAACGAGCGTGGCGTGCAAATCGCACAAGAGCTGATCAACAAGGAAAAAGTCGCCGCCACTGTCGGCTACATCAATACGGGCGTGGCCCTGGCTTCGCAGCGTTTTTACCAGGAAGCCAAGATTCCTGTGATCAACAACGTGGCGACCGGCTCGATCATTACCAAACAATTTGCCGACCAGCCCGATAATTACATCTTCCGCAACGCCGCCAGTGACCAGATCCAGTCGCACATGATCGTCGAAGAAGCCATCACGCGCCGTAACTTCAAGAAAGTGGCGATCCTGGCCGACTCTACCAATTATGGCCAGCTGGGCCGCGCCGACCTGGAAAAAGCGCTCGACGCCAAAGGCATCAAGCCGGTCGCCGTTGAAAAATACAATATCAAGGACGTCGACATGACGGCCCAGCTGCTGAAAGCCAAGCAGGCGGGCGCCGAAGTGGTACTGACCTACGGCATCGGACCGGAACTGGCGCAGATCGCCAACGGCATGGAAAAACTGGGCTGGAAAGTGCCGCTGATCGGCAGCTGGACCCTTGCCATGGGTAACTTCATCGATAATGCGGGCAAGAATGGCGACGGCACGCGCATGCCGCAAACCTTTATCCAGGACGCCAGTACCCCGAAACGCAAAGCCTTTATCGACGCCTACGTCGCGGCCTACAAACCGTCGGGCGGACGCATGCCGTCAGCCGTGTCGGCAGCGCAGGGCTATGATTCGGTCTACCTGCTGGCCGCGGCCATCAAGCAGGCTGGCGGCACGGATGGCCCGAAAGTGCGCGCCGCGCTGGAAAACCTCAACGAAAAGGTTGATGGCGCCGTCACTACCTACAACAAGCCCTTCAGCAAGACCAACCATGAAGCCATCACGGCCGATTTGACGGTATTCGGTGAAGTCAAGGATGGCAAGGTCATCCTCGCCAAGTAAGTCCGGCTAATGCATATTCATTAGCGGTGAAATGGCCAGCCTGAGGAATCAGGACTGGCCATTGTCTTATCTTCGTCTATCGGGGAATACCATGGAAATCTTCCTGCAGCTTGTCTTCAGCGGTATCGCGCTGGGCATGATCTATGCCGTCATCGCCTTCGGTTACCAGCTGACCTTCGCCACCTCGGGCACCCTCAACTTTGGCCAGGGCGAATCGCTGATGCTGGGCGCCCTGGTCGGTCTTTCCCTGGTCGGCACCATCCACGGCGGCCCGTACATGGGTTATCTGCTGATGATTCCCCTGGTAATCGCCTTCGGCGCCTTGCAGGGCATGTTCGTCGAATGGATAGGCGTGCGGCCCGCCATCAAGATCAAGTCTGAATTCGGCTGGATCATGTCGACTATCGCGCTGGCCATCATCTTTAAAAATGTGGCGGAAAACATCTGGGGCAAGGATGACCTGACCTTTCCTTCGCCGCTGTCCGCCGCACCGTTTACCATTTTCGGCGCCAATGTGCAGCCTATGCAGGTGGCGGTCGTCGTCGGCGCACTGGCCATCATGCTGGCGGTGGAGATATTCAACCGCAAATCGATTTATGGCAAGGCGGTGGTCGCCACGGCGAATGACCGAGACGCGGCTGGCCTGATGGGCATCAATACGGGCCGGGTGATCACGTTTTCGTATGCCTTGTCGTCGGCCACGGCTGCTTTCGCCGGCGTGCTGGTGGCGCCTTTGACCCTGACGGGCGCCACCATGGGCGCCTCCCTGGGCTTGAAAGCCTTTGCGGTGGCCATTATCGGCGGCCTGACGTCGGGCGTGGGCGCCATCGTCGGCGGCCTGATTTTGGGCATCGCGGAAACCACCACCGGCTATTACATTTCCACCGGCTACAAGGAAGTACCGGGACTGCTGCTATTGCTGCTGGTGCTGGCCATCAAGCCATCCGGCCTGTTCGGCAAAGCCGCGATCAAGAAAGTCTGAGGCGTCGATGAACAAGAAAATCACCATGCTGGTCCTGAGCGCGGCGGGACTGGCCGCGCTGGTGCTATACCCCATCCTCATCCCGAATCCGTATTACATCCACCTGGCCGAAACCATTTTGATCTACGCGATTTTGTTGTTTGGCCTCGATATCGTGGTCGGCTACACGGGACAGGTCTCGCTGGGCCACGCGGGCCTGTTCGGCATCGGTTCCTACGCCACCGGCGTGCTGGTATTCAAACTGGGCTTGCCGTTCTGGCTGGCGATACCGGCCAGTATCGCGGGCGCGGCGCTGTTCGGCGCCATCCTGGCCTTGCCAGCGCTGCGCGTCACGGGGCCGTACCTGGCGATGGTGACGCTGGCTTTTGGGACCATCGTGCAGATCCTGATCAATGAGATGACCTTTCTGACAGAGGGACCGATGGGCATCAAGATCCACAAGCCCGAGGTGTGGGGCCACAAGCTGTCTGAAGTCGAGTACTACTATATGGTGGCTGCGCTGATGGTGATTTCCTTGATCATCGTGCACCGCATATTGAAATCCAACCTGGGGCGCGCCTTTGAGGCTTTGCGCGACAGCCCGATTGCCTCGGACTGCATGGGCGTGTCCGTGTACCGCTACAAGGTGTACGCCTTTGTCATCAGCGCCGGTTTCGCGGGCCTGGCGGGCAGCTTGTATGCGTATTCGGAAGAGTATATTTCGCCCAATACCTACAACTTCGAGCTGACGATCTTGTTCCTGCTGGCCGTCATCATGGGCGGGCGCAAGACGCGTTCGGGCGCCTTGATCGGCGCGCTGATCGTGGTCATGCTCCCCAGCCTGCTGGCCGATATCGAGTTGTTCCGCCAGATTGCCGTGGCCGCCGCCGTGCTGGGCGTGATCGGCTCGGCCTACATGCTGGCGAAAAAACGCAGCACTGTGCGCGGCGTGATCGTGCCGCTGCTGGCGACCATCGGTCTGGCCGCTTTTTCTTACAAGCTCGATAATATGGTCGACTGGCGGCTGACCATCTTCGGTCTGATGACTTTATTTGTCGTCTATTACCTGCAGGATGGCATCGTGGGATTTTTGATGAGTTTTGTCGGCAAGGGCCGTGGCCATGTGGCGGCCGTGGCAGCCAGCGGCGTAGCGCCGTTCCAGCATGCGCAGGGCGGTCAACAGGGCGCGATACTGCTCAAGGTCGAGCAGGCGCTGATGCAGTTCGGCGGCTTGAAAGCCCTTAATCAGGTGGACCTGAATGTCACGCAAGGCTCGGTGCATGGCTTGATCGGGCCAAATGGCTCGGGCAAAAGCACCATGATGAACGTGCTGACGGGGATCTACAAACCGACGGCGGGCAAGGTGGAGTTTGCCGGTGTGGTGATCTCTGGCCGCACGCCATCCGAGATCGCGCTGGGCGGCGTGGCGCGCACGTTTCAGAATGTGCAGCTGTTCGGTGAAATGACGGCCACCGAAAATGTGCTGGTCGGCTTGCACAATACCTTCAAGTCGAATGTGCTGGACGTGATGCTGCACACGCCGCGCTACCGGCGCGAAGAAGCGGCGGCGCGCGCCCGGGCGGCCAGCATCCTGGAATTCGTGGGCCTGGCCGGCCTGGCCAATGAGGAGGCGCGCAATCTCCCATATGGCAAGCAGCGGCTGCTGGAAATCGGCCGCGCGCTGGGCCTGAACCCGCGCTTGCTGCTGCTCGACGAACCGGCTGCCGGTCTGACGGCGCCCGATATCAAGGAGTTGATGGCCATCATCCGCAAGATACGCGAACATGGCATCACCATTATCCTGATCGAGCATCATATGGATGTGGTGATGGCCTTGTCGGACGTGGTGACGGTGCTGGACTTTGGCCAAAAGATCGCCGAGGGCGTGCCCGCTGCGGTACAAAGCGATCCGAAAGTCATCGAAGCCTACCTGGGCGGCAGCGCAGAAACGCTGGCCCTGGCCAAGCATTGAGAGGAAGATTATGCTGACCATCAATAATCTGCATGCCGGCTACGGCAAAGTCGAAGTCCTGCATGGCATTTCGCTCGATGTCCCCAAGGGCAAGCTGGTGACCCTGATCGGCTCCAACGGCGCCGGCAAGACCACCACCATGCGCGCCATTTCCGGCATGCTGAAACCCAAATCGGGTAGCGTCACCTTGGGCGGCGAAGATGTCACTGGCCTCGATTCGCACCGCATCGCGCGCGCTGGCCTGGCCCATTCGCCGGAAGGGCGGCGCGTATTCGCTTCCATGTCGGTGACGGATAATCTGCTGCTGGGCGCATTCCCCCGTTTTACGCGGGCGCGCCCGAAAGGCGATATCCGGGGCGACCTGGACAAGGCCATGGAGCTGTTCCCCCGGTTGAAGGAGCGGCGCGACCAGCTGGCCGGCACGCTCTCGGGCGGTGAACAGCAAATGCTGGCCATGGCCCGCGCCGTGATGCTGAACCCGGAAGTGATTTTATTGGACGAACCGTCGATGGGCCTGGCGCCTATACTGGTCGAAGAAGTTTTCCGCATCATCACGCGCCTGAAAGCCGAGGGCGTGACCATGCTGCTGGTGGAACAATTCGCCGCCGCCGCCCTGAATGTGGCCGATTATGGCTACGTGCTGGAAAACGGCAACATCTCCGTGCATGGCCCGGCCGAGAGTTTGAAGACCGATCCAAAGGTGATTGCGGCTTATCTGGGTGGGCAAGGCCATGCTTGAGCATTGCTGTCATCTGCGCTACAGGTGCACTGCATCAGGATGTGCCATCCCGGCCATCCTATTGTTGAGGGCTTGCGCTTAGTTGTTTGGGTCAACTTGGGTGACCATGCAGAATCCCGATACAAGGCCACTGGTATAAACCATCACGTTGCGATTGCCGCTTGCAATTGCCATCAAGGTAACGGCGATGATCGTCTTGTTCGTTTCAGGAATAAACATCCAGATCGCGCCGGCACAATTGTCGGGCATTGCGGTAACGGCTGGATTGAAGCGAATCAGCAAGCCTCCTCCTACTGCGGAGTGGTCCCATATTTCCCCCGGTTGCCACGTTGGTCCGGCGGTTGCCACCGTCAGCGATAAGGAAGCGCATAAAAAAATGGCGGCCTTTAAAATTTTTCTTAGCATAGATTGTTCCTTTAATTAGATTTTTCCGACCAGGATGTGAAGCAAAAAATCATCGAGCCGTCCAGAAGATTACTTCCAGATTCGATATCTCGGTGGAGCTGATGTTTTGTTAAAAATAATTCACTGCTGAGTGTTAATGATACAAGTTATTTTTTTCAAATGCTATAAAATGCTATTTTTTGACTTAATATTTTAAAAATGAATATAAAATATTTTTTGACTTTGGCCGTTATGTGCATAACGTCGTCCTTTGCCATTGCAGGTGTCGAAAGTGGACAGGTAAACATTACGGTGGTTCGGCCATATATGATAGATGGCAATGACCGTATTTACATTGATGTTGACAGCAGCGGCTTTTGTAATACAAGCACATTCTCAATTGATAATTCTCGTGCGGGATCTAAACAGGCCTATGCTGCTGCATTGGCTGCGATGTTGTCAGGAAAGAAGGTTCGATTGGAAGTTGATGTTTGTGCTGGATGGGGTACGACGCTACGCTCCCTTTACGTTGTTCAATAGCTACCGCTTTTAGTGATGGAGCACCGCTGTATTGAGATGAGAGTTTCTTGACCACGGTTATGGCGTTCAAGCCGCTGATATTTAGCGCATTAAGACACCCGATGCGCCATTGACCTTGTCCTGTACAGCGCTTCTCCGCACAATTGTAACGACCATTCTCTGTCACACCGCCGTCTGGACCGCGATCTGCGCCGTCGGCGCCCTCGGTTCCTACCGCGATTATGTGGGCCAGGCCGTGCATGGTTATGGCCATTTCCTGCTGCGCTGGCTGGCCTACCATGTGCCGATGATTATGCTCGGCAGCGGCTTGTCGCTGGCATTGTCCCGCCGGCCGGCCCTGTTCGACAGGTCCCGGCGCAGCGCCGTCATTTATACTGGCTTGCTGATTTCCTTCCTGCCGCGTTTTGCCATCGAGGGCGACAGTGTAGCGGTCCGGCATGGCGATTGTCCGCCGCTGCTGCTGCAACCCTTGATCGAAAACGCGCTGCGCCATGATCTCGACAGCCGTGCTGGCGCTGGCACGGCGCGGTGCGTATGCGGATGCCTTGCGCGGCTACCTGGCGCCGGCGGTCTCGCCATGGCTATCACAGATCAGCGTGCGTTCCGTCGGACGCATCGAGCGTATCGCTGTTGATGAAATATTATGGCTGGAATCGGCCGGTAACTATGTACAGCTGCATACGGCAGGGCGTACTATCCTGCATCGCGTGACACTGAATAAAATGGAAACGCATCTCGACCCTGCGCACTTTTCAAGGGTGCACCGGTGTGCCGTCGTACGCCTGGTCCAGTTGCATAGCCTGGCCGTAACGGGCGACGGCACCTATGTCGCCACCTTGCGCTGCGGCGCGCAGGTGCCGGTCAGCGAGCGTTACCTGGATACTGTGCGCCGCGCCATGGAATAGCCGTCACGGCGATGCGGTGATTCGTCACACGCCAGATGACGGTCAGCACGGGTTTGGCAATACTGCAGTTCCCACGACTACTTGAATTACCATCCCATGCCATCGAAAAGCAGCAGCATCTCTCCATTTATTTTCCTGTTCCTGTCCGCCACCTCCAGCCATGCGCAGGAAATTACCGTCAGCCAGGATAGCGCACCGATGGCGCGCGTGGAAGTGTCCGGCGCCAGCGGCGTGCAGCAGCGGCGTGACGATACGGCCGCCAAGATCATTATCAGCCGCGAAGACATTGCGCAGTATGGCGAAAACAATCTGGCGGCGACCTTGAAGCGCCAGCCCGGCGTGTCCGTGGTCGGCAATGAGGTGCGCATGCGCGGCCTGGGTGCGGGCTATACGCAAATCCTGATCAATGGCGACCCGGCTCCCCCGGGCTTTTCCATCGAGGCTATGGTGCCAGAGATGATAGAGCGCATCGAGATCCTGCGCAGCGCGACGGCTGAATACAGCATGCAGGCGGTCGCCGGCAGCATCAACCTGATCTTGCGCAAGGGGGCAAGCCGCAAGCAGCGTGTAGCCAAGCTGGGGACGGGCCAGGTAGCCGGCCGCTGGAATCCATCGGCCTCGCTGCGCGTGGAAGACAAGCTGCAGGGGTTTTCCTATTCTTTGACAGGGGCGCTGGAGCGCAGCACCGACGATGTACTCCACGGCAGTACGCAAGACAGCGCCGTTGGTACTGCTGGCGAGGCGCTGCTGCTGCGCCGTACGCGCAACGATAGCCATTCTTCCATCAACAAGGCCAGCCTGACGCCGCGCCTGAACTGGGTGCTGGACAATGGCGATACCTTGGCCTGGCAAAGCCTGCTGGACTGGTATCGCACAGCTTTTGACGGCACGGCGCGCGAAACAAGCTTGCTGGGCCCCGCCACCGGTTATCCGGCTAACGATGCCAGTTCGCAGGCGACCATATTCTCGGCACGTAGCGACGTGAACTGGGTGCACTCGTTTGCCGCGGCAGGCAAGCTGACGGCCAGGCTGGGCGTCAACCACAACCGGCGCGATACCGATTACGGCTTTGATGGCAATGCCATCGATGGCACGTCCCTGCTGCTGCGCCGTGTCGTGTCATGGGCCGTTGACGACAGCTATTACAGCAGCGGCAAATACCTGGCCCGTCTGGGTGGCGGCCATGCCTTGAGCACGGGCTGGGATGGCAGCCTGATACGCCGCAGCGAAGCGCGTGGCCAGCGCGACATTTTTCCAGCCGGCGCCGCGCCGTATGCGCTCGATGAAGACTACACGGCCAATGTACAGCGCCTCGCCCTGTTCGCACAGGATGAATGGGACATGACGCCGCGGCTGCAAATGTATGCGGGCGTGCGCTGGGAAGGGCTGCGTACGGCTACCGAAGGCGCCACCCTGACCAAGGTGCAGACGCGCTCCAGTGTATGGAGTCCGGTGCTGCAAATGCTGTGGAAGCTGCCTGACCAGGAGCGCGACCAGCTGCGCCTGGCGCTAGCCCGTACTTATAAAGCGCCCAGCACGCGCAGCCTGGTGCCGCGCCGCTACACCATCAATAACGGCAACAGCGCCAATAATCCCGATTTCCAGGGCAATCCCGATCTGCGCCCGGAACTGGCCTGGGGCCTCGATCTGGCGTACGAAAGCTACTTCGGCAAGAGCGGCGTGGCCAGCGTGTCGGCGTTTGCACGCCGCATCAGCGATGTGACCGTGCCGCGGCTTTACGAGCAGGATGGCATCTGGATCACCAGCCCGTTCAACAATGGCATCGCGAACGTGCATGGCATCGAGGCGGACTTGAAATTCCCGCTGCGAACCTGGATGGCTGGCGCACCCGATATCGACCTGCGCGCTAATGCGGCGCGCAACTGGTCGCGGGTGGGCGCCGTGCCAGGGCAGGGCAACCGCCTGGCCAGCCAGGTACCGTCCACGCTCAATCTGGGCCTCGATTACCGGCTGTCGCCTGTTGTCAGCATGGGCGCCAATCTGAATCTGCAAACGGGTGGCCTGGCGCGGCTAGATGCGCATTCGAGCAGCTACACGGGTGTCAAGCGCAGCGTTGACGCCTATGCCTTGTGGCAGCCGGAAGCTAAGACGCGGGTGCGCCTGTCGCTGGCCAACTTGCTGCATCAACAGCAGGTGCAGGGCCAGTCTTACGCTGACGTGGATGGTTCCAGCAGCAGCGTGACGACCACCCCCGGTCAGGCGACGATACGTTTGATGATGGAGCGCAGTCTATGATGTTCTTAATGCTTGGTGGGTTTGTCCTGTTGAACCAGGATAAATGGGCTGACCACTACCGCCCATAGCGATGCATCGTTTGTATGCCATTCCAGCGCCTGCTGGTCTGACACTTTGGCGACTTTGCCATCGCCCATCCATTGCGCGATACTGGCCTTGTCGTCGTGCGAGATGCGCACGGCTACTTCGACCAGGTCCAGTTCATTGGCGACCCAGACTACATTGCCCTGGGCATAGTGTTTTTCCAGTTCGCGCCACGGCAGGCGGGCCGTTTCGCTGTTGACTTTGAGGCGGAGTTCGGTATCTTTTTCAGGGTTGGTTTGCATGCGAGTATTCAGATTCTATGAGTCGGATGCCGTGCCGCTTATTTACATCATTTCAACGCGCGGTCTCGGCGTACCCTGCCATGTTAACCGATAGGCGGCGCCTTTGCGAACATTGCCGACCAGGGCAGGGCGGAAGCAGGCCAGGTTGGTCCCACCTGCGCGCCGGGTGCTGGGGAAGATCACGCCCAAGGAACCGGCGTCGAGCAGCATGGCCGCCAGGTCTTGCGAGGCGATATAGCTGGCCGGGTCCAGGCAAGCCTTGTAGCGCTCCTGGCCCCGTAAATCGTGGAAACTGGCGGAAAAATCGGCCAGCAGCGACTGGTAAGTGACGCTGTCGTCAAAATAGTCGATTTCCTGGTATTCCACGGTTTTGTGGAAAATGATCTCGGCCAGCGCCGTTTCCATCTCGAACGCGCAATACCAGGCGCCACGCTCGCCATCGTTGAAACGCGCGCCTTCCGGCCGGGCGTAGGTGTAGGCGGCGTTGATGATGCGGAAGTGGGGCACGCCAAAAACCAGCTCGTCCACGCCAATTCCTGGCGCGCCACCGTATTCCGCCACCAGCCGCGCATTGGTGGCGTTGTCCAGTTCAAACAGTTCGCGCAGATGGTCGTCGTCTTCCGCCAGCGGCGCCAGCACGGAATCTTCCATATCGGCAAAGCGGGACGGGATCAAACGGCAGGTATCGATCTGGCGCAGGGCGGCCAAGGGCGGCAGGTGTTCCTTGAAAGAGGGCGGCAAGATTACAGCCCTCCGCGCCGCGCATCGAGCAGCTTGCGCACGGTTTGCATTGCCAGCAAGCCGCCCGCCAGCATCTGCGACAGGGGCGTGCGCCCGCCAAAGATGGGGTTTTTATTGGGCAAGCTGACCCATTCATCGGCCAGCTTGTCGCCATACAAGATGTGCAGCGCTTTATAAATGCCCAGCAGATAGGAAATGCGCGTGATGCGGTCCACTTCCAGCAAGCGGTCCGGATTCTTTTTCCACTCGTAATAAGCGCTGCTCGACAAGCCGCCCAGCAATTCGCGCGCATCGTCGTCGCGCAGCTTCCAGGCAGCTACCAGCTTGAAAAAGCCCTTCAGCGCCGCCAGCGACAAGCGCTCGCGCTCGGCCTTGGCGTTCAGGTCGATGAGGACAGCTGGTTCAAAACGGCTCTTGGGGTAGGCGTAGGCTAGTTGCATGATGACTCCTTTTATGGATTTATATTACTCCTTTTATGGAATTTCTGCAGGGGCTGTGCAAGCATGTGCGCTAAACCTTGTCACTCATCAAAGAAACCCATGTCAGCTTAGGGCGCGGTCCGGCAAGCGGTGAGCCGCGTCATGGGCCTACAGCTAAAAGATAGGCCCCCCATAGGTGATGGTGATGCTGATCTGATATATTCAATTGATAATTTTAAAATAAAATTAATAAAAGGCGGATTAATGATTATCAAGTTAAAGATTGCATTATTTTTTATGTTTTATTGTTTTTTCTGTTCTATCGAGGCAAGCCAGCTTGTTGGTGGACGTTGCACTATATTTTTTGATGAAAATTCCAATAATGAATCAGTCAATACTCTGCTTGAAAAATATAAATCCAGCAGTGTGCAGTTGTGCCGCAATGACGAAGAGTCGAGGTATTATGTTTATTCCGCACCATACATGACATCAAAAGACATTTGTTTTGTCAGAAATATTGATGCTGGTGTCATCAAGGGAGATTCTTATCAGTCATTTTTTAAAGATGATTCTAAAAACAATGAGGATGAAATTCATCAGTTGTTCTCGCTGTCAAAAAGTGACTATTGTGAAAAAATTACAGCAGCTATGTGCCGGTGAGGGGTATTTCTTACGATGAATTTAAAAATATTCTTGAATTCTTTAAGGAATATGAAAGAAAGAAGAAATTTATTGATTTGGTTGGCAATAAGAGGGATTATGAATTTAGCGCTGAGAACTTCAAGGAATTCAACGCATATTTCATCAGGGGAGAGCTATCATTGGCAAATATTGCCTCGATCTTAAGTCGTCACGAGTTTAATGTAAGATTCGTACGTTATGGGAAAGTAGAAATGGATATTGTTTATTATCTAAACATCATGATCGGGAATGATGGCAAGATCATGGCGCAGAGATTTTCAAAAATACCATAATTGATTGCAATACTCCTTCTGGAGTTTTTGATGAGAATTCATCTGCGGTTACGATATTGTCACTCGTCAAAAAACACCATGCCATCGTAGGGTGTCACCCGGCAAGCCGCCAGCCGCGTTGCCAGGCCACCCACATGTGCTTCCAGCTGGTGGCCGTCCGGATCAAGAAAATACAGGGAATCGCCTTCGCTGCGGTTAAGGTTCCATTCGGGTACGCCAGCCTTGCGTAGTTTGGCAGCAAATGCAGCGAAATCAGCGGCGGCGATGGAAAACGCCGTGTGGCTATAGCCAGTGCTGGCGAGTGGCGCGCCGTCTGCCTGTTTATCGAGCGTCAGGCACAGCCATAAATCGCCAGCCGACAGATACGCACCGCGGTCCCAGCGCGCATGCAGGCGCAGGCCTAGTGTCTGGCGGTAAAAGGTGAGGCTACGGTCCAGGTCGCGCACAGCCAGGGTGAGGTGGTTCAAGCCAGTGAGCATGGACATTAAATTTTATGAATTTGCATGACCTGGAACGTTACAGTAAGGCCGGGTCAGACCCGGTGGGGAAATGTTCCCCGGTGGGGAACATTTCGATCAGACTGACCCCAGTACTGGCTTTTAGGGTGGAAATAGCATCAATGCAACGTTATTGCCGCAGATTTAGTCTTTCACTACACAGGCTCGGCGTGCTCCACCATCAACTGAACCTTGGTCGTGCCATTGTATTCATTCGCATCAAGCCGGAACGCCACGCGCGTGCGTTCGCCCAGGGCGTCGGTGTGGCCGAACCAGATGGCGTCGAAGCGCACGCCGTTCTTTTCCAGCAGCAGCTTCAGATGGCGCTCTTTTAATATGCGCTGGCTGACCACGCGAAATTCATCGCAAAACACGGGTGGGGCGAAGCCTTGGCCCCACACCTGGCCATCCATCAGCTCGATGAATGCCGTCGTGTAGTAAGCGTCTTCCAGGGGGCCATCCGTTTCCACCACTCTTTCAAGCTGTTGCTGGCTGAGCCAGGCCTGGCCGACCGCTTCGAAGGCTTGCGAAAACGCGTCGA
This sequence comes from Janthinobacterium silvisoli, assembly GCF_014200725.1. Lineage (GTDB taxonomy): Bacteria > Pseudomonadota > Gammaproteobacteria > Burkholderiales > Burkholderiaceae_D > Janthinobacterium. The sequence continues at coordinate 370,492 of NZ_JACHCL010000002.1, read as the reverse complement.
AGGCTTCGGCACGGATGGTCAGGCCGGCCGCCATGGCGTGGCCGCCAAACTTGTCGATCAGGCTGGGCGCCCGCTTGGAGACGAGGTCGAGCGCGTCGCGCATATGAAAACCGGGAATCGAGCGGCCCGAGCCCTTGATCCAGCCATCGGCGCCCGGCGCAAAGGTAATCGTTGGACGGTAAAACTTTTCTTTCAGGCGCGAAGCAACGATGCCGATCACGCCCTGGTGCCAGGATTCATCAAAAACGCTGATGGTGCTGCTGTTGGCCGGTTCGAAACTATCCAGATGCAGCAAGGCCGTATCCTGCATTTCCGCTTCGATTTCGCGGCGTTTCAGGTTGATATCGTTCAATTGCTGGGCCAGTGCCCAGGCGCGGCCTTCGTCGTCCGTGATCAGGCATTCGATGCCGAGCGACATGTCTTGCAGGCGTCCCGCCGCATTCAGGCGCGGACCCAGGGCAAAGCCCAGGTCGAATGGCGTGGCGCTGCGTGCTTCGCGGCCCGCCACGCGGAAGAGGGCGGCCACCCCCGCATGCATATTGCCCTTGCGCATGCGTTTCAAGCCTTGCGCGACCAGGATGCGGTTATTCGTATCGAGGCGCACCACGTCGGCCACCGTGCCCAGCGCCACCAGGTCGAGCAGGTTTTGCAGGGGCGGCTGGGTTTTCTGGTCAAAAATGCCGCGCTGGCGCATTTCCGCGCGCAGGGCCAGCAAGACGTAAAACACCACGCCTACACCAGCCAGATGTTTCGATGGGAAACCGCAGGCGGGCTGGTTAGGGTTGACGATGACGGCCGCGTCGGGCAAGGTGTCGGCTGGCAAATGGTGGTCGGTGACGACTACCTGGATGCCGCGCCGGTTCGCTTCGGCCACGCCATCGATGCTGGCGATGCCATTGTCGACGGTGATGATGATGTCGGGCGATTTTTCGCGCGCGGTCAGTTCAACGATTTCCGGCGTCAAGCCATAGCCATATTCAAAACGGTTGGGCACGATGAAATCGACATCGGCGCCCATGGCGCGCAAGCCGCGCAGGGCCACGGCGCAGGCGGTGGCGCCGTCGCAATCGTAGTCGGCCACGATCACCATGCGTTTTTTTGCCGCAATGGCGTCGGCCAGGAAGACGCCAGCCGCATTGATATGAAGCAAGCCGGACGGCGGTATCAAAGCCGTCAGTTCACTCGATAACTCTGCCGTGTCAGACAAGCCGCGCGCGGCGTACAAGCGGGCCAGCACGGGGTGGATACCACCCTGGCGCAGCATTTCGGATTCGCGGTAAGGGCAGGGACGGGTGGCGATGCGGGTGCGGGTCATGATGCTTTCAACTTGTTCAGGGTGTGCTTGCGCCAGAATTTACGCTGGGCATTCTTGCTGGTGGTACAGTCCAGCCAGCCGTCGCGGTGGCTCATCACCAGGCGCAGCTTGCCCAGGCGGCCATCTTGCAGGGCGGCCAGCAGCGGCGCGAACCAGTGCTGTTCCAGCGCCTGCATCTGTTGCAGCCAGCTGCCCCAGTCCTGCGCCAGGCTAGGGCCGATCAGCCCGCCATGCACCAGCAATGCATCTTGTTTGCCGGTCAATACACTGTGTAGACTGGCATTGCGCTGTGCAGGTTCCGCCAGCGCCGCCAGCCAGCCCGGAGCCTCGGCCGTATGCAGCCTGGCAATGCAATCGGTTGGCTGGCTGTCTGCCTGGCTGGCGCCCCAGACCCAGAAGGAATTGATGGCTTTCAAGCCACGCTCTTCACGCGCTGTGTTGACGCTGTTTTCATGCCATAGCATTTGTATTTCGTTTTGCAATCGGCGCAAGGCGCGCGCGTGCTCGCCTTCGGGCATCCAGGTGGATAGATCTTGCGTGGCGGCTGCATCGGGCGAGGCCGCTTGCAAATCGCTCCAGTCATCGGCGCGCATGAACCAGGTTTGTCCGTCGCCATAATACAAAGGTTGGCCGATTTCCTCGCAATACGGGCGGGCCGCCTCGAACAGGGCGCGGCTGTCGGCCTCGCTGAGAGCAAGCTGGCGCATATCGCCCAGGCTGACGTGGTTGCGGTCAACCTGGATATGCACGGGGTGCACGATAAAGTAACGGGCCCCCGATTCTGGCTGCAGGCCGTAGCCGCGCATGGCGTCGGCTGCGTAGGCCGGCTCTAGCCCGAGTTGCAGGGCTTGCGCCAGCCAGGCTTCATGCGGCAGCACCCTCGCTGCATAATCGACTTCATGGAAGGTGCTGATGGACGTGCGCGAGAGCAGGGCCGCCAGCGCAGGCGCTTGCAGCGCCTTGATCAGGTCGCTGGCCAGCTCAGGGTGGGGCAGGCCGTAGGGTAAAACGAGTGTCAATTGATTCATCCCGAGATTGTAGGCGATTGTGGCGGGCATGGCGTAGCGGCGGCGCATTTTCAGGTGGCTTGTAGGCGGATTATTGTGTGTTTGACTATTTTTTGCGTGCCCAGCCGTGTAAATCGGCCGCATGAGTCGGCCATTGTGTGGCAAACTGCGCGCTCGCATATCATCGTTGTCGCGGGAGCGCATGAGCATCATCAGAAAATTTCCTTACGAGTGGCAGATCGGCGTGCGCTATACGCGCGCCGGGAAACGCAGCGGCCGCAATAGCTTCATTTCCTTCATCTCCCTCATCTCCGTGGCCGGTATCGGCCTGGGTGTGGCCGCCCTGATCGTCGTGTTGTCCGTCATGAACGGCTTCCAGAAGGAAGTCACCGACCGTTTGATGTCGGTACTGGCCCACGTCGAAGTGTTCGACACCAGCGGGTCCATGCCGAACTGGCAGGCGCAGGAACGTGCCGCCTACGCCAACCCGCAAGTCAAGGCTGCCGCGCCGTTCGTGGAAACGCAGGGCATGCTGCTCAATGACGAAACCATGCGCCCGTCCGTGGTGCGCGGCGTGCTGCCGCAGCAGGAAGCGACCGTATCGAGCGTGGCCAGCCAGATGAAGCAGGGCGATTTCAAGGACTTGACACCGGGTTCCTACAATGTGGTGCTGGGCATCGACCTGGCCAAGGCGCTGGGCGTGCAAGTGGGCCAGAACGTCACCCTGATGCTGGAACGCGAGCCGAAGGCGGGCGATGCACCGAATAGCCTGGTGATGCCGCGCATGCGTCCCTTGAAAGTCTCGGGCATCTTCGAGGCGGGCCACAATGAACTCGATGGCAGCCTGGCCTTTGTGAACATGCAGGACGCCGAGCAGCTGCTGCAGTTGAATGGCCCGTCTGGCCTGCGTCTGCGTCTGCACGATATGAACCAGGCGCCAAGGGTAGCGCGTGAATTGAAGGCGTCGATGCCCGGTGAACTGTGGATGCGCGACTGGTCGCGCGCCGCTGCCAGCTGGTATGCGCTGGTGCAAAGCCAGAAGAACATGATGTTCATTATCCTCAGCATGATCATTGCCGTGGCCGCGTTCAACCTGGTGTCCACCTTGGTGATGTCGGTTACCGACAAGCAGGCCGATATCGCCATCCTGCGTACCCTGGGCGCTTCGCCATTTTCCATCATGAAGATCTTCATGATACAGGGAGCCCTGGTGGGCTTGCTGGGCAGTGCGCTGGGCGTGTTCGGCGGCGTGCTGCTGGCGCTGAACGTGGGCGTGATCGTGCCCTTTATCGAAAGCCTGTTTGGCCTGCACTTCATCTCGAAAGAGATCTACCAGATCAGCACCGTGCCCTCGGACCTGCACTGGATGGATGTGACGCAGATCGGCCTGATCGCCTTTGCCCTGGCACTGGTGGCGACGATCTACCCGAGCTGGCGTGCGGCCAGGGTGAAACCGGCTGAAGCGCTGCGTTACGAATAGTTGGCTTGGTTTGCTTCGTTTGCTTATTTACTGCCGGGGTCAGACCCGGCGGGTCTGACCCCATTTGAGAACTAACAATAATCGCCGGAACAATGAGTATTTTAAAGAATCTGCCTTTTGAATGGCTGGTTGGCCTGCGCTACACGCGGGCGGGCAAGCGCAGTGGCCGCAACAGTTTTATCTCCTTCATCTCGCTCATTTCCATGGCCGGCATCGGCCTGGGTGTGGCGGCGCTGATCGTCGTCTTGTCTGTCATGAACGGCTTCCAGAAGGAAGTCACGGACCGCATGCTGTCCGTGCTGGCTCACGTGGAAGTGTTCGATAACAGCGGCAGCATGCCGGACTGGCGCGCCGAAGCGGCGCAGGCGTTCAAGAACCCGGAAGTGAAGGGCGCGGCGCCATTCGTGGAAACACAGGGCATGCTACTGCGCGACGATGCGCTGCGCCCGGCCATCGTGCGCGGCATCTTGCCGGAAGAAGAGCCGAATGTATCGGACGTGGCAGGCCAGACGCGCATCGGCAGTTTCAAGGCGCTGCAGCCGGGCACCTACAATATCGTGCTGGGCATCGAGCTGGCGCGCGCGCTGCGCGTGAACCTCGGTGAAAAAGTCACCTTGATGCTGGCCCAGGGCCAGGTCACGCCGGCCGGCGTACTGCCGCGCATGCGCACCTTTACCGTCAGCGGCATTTTCCAGGCCGGCCACAATGAATTCGATGCGGGCCTGGCTTTCATCAATATCAAGGATGGCGAACGGCTGCTGCGCATCGATGCGCCATCGGGCCTGCGTCTGCGCCTGGCGGACATGAACCGCGCGCCGCAAGTGGCGGCCGAGCTGAAAAAGAGCATGCCGGGCGACCTGTGGCTGCGCGACTGGTCCAAGCTGAACGCCAACTGGTTTGCCGCCGTGCAGACGGAAAAGCGCATGATGTTCATCATCCTGACCCTGATCATCGCAGTGGCCGCGTTCAACCTGGTGTCGACCCTGGTCATGACGGTGACCGACAAGCAGGCCGATATCGCCATCTTGCGCACCCTGGGCGCATCGCCCGGTTCCATCATGAAGATCTTCGTGATCCAGGGCGCGCTGGTGGGCATCCTGGGCACCATTCTTGGCGTGGCCGGCGGCGTGCTGATCGCGCTCAATATCGACGTGATCGTGCCGTTTATCGAACATGTACTGGGCATACAGTTCCTGTCCAAGGATATTTATTTCATCAGCACCGTGCCATCCGACCTGCGCTGGCCCGATGTGAGCAAGATCGGCGTGCTGGCCGTGATCCTCGCCTTCTTGGCGACCCTGTATCCAAGCTGGTGGGCGGCGCGCGTCAAACCTGCGGAAGCCCTGCGCTATGAATAATCCATTGACTTCTACCATGACCGATCTGAATAAACCTGCCGATAACGGCGCTCCCGTCCTGTCCTGCCGTGGCCTGGGCAAGACTTTTACGCAAGGCAGCTACAAGGTGCAAGTGCTGGCCGGTATCGACATCGATGTACACCGCGGCGAGCGCGTGGCTATCGTCGGCGCCTCCGGCTCCGGTAAATCGACTCTGCTGCATTTGCTGGGCGGGCTCGATACGCCCACCACCGGCAAGGTAAGCTTGCTGGGTAAAGACTTCGCCAGCCTCAGTGAAAAGGCGCGCGGCGACTTGCGCAACGCCTCCCTGGGGTTCGTCTACCAGTTCCACCATCTGCTGCCCGAGTTCTCGGCGCTGGACAACGTCGCCATGCCTTTGATGATACGGCGCATGAAGCGCGCGCCGGCCACCGAACTGGCGCAGCAGATTCTGGCCCGTGTTAACCTGGCCAAGCGCGTAACCCATACGCCTGGCGAATTGTCGGGCGGCGAACGCCAGCGCGTGGCCTTGGCCCGCGCCCTGGTGACGCAGCCAGCCTGCGTGCTGGCCGATGAACCGACCGGCAACCTCGATCACGCCACAGCTGAACAGATTTTCGATTTGATGCTGGAACTGTCGCGCAACCTGGGCACGGCCTTTGTGATTGTCACGCACGATATCGAGCTGGCCAGGCGCTGCGACCGCGTGCTGCGCCTGACCGATGAAGGGCTGCAGCCTTACCAATACTGAGCAATATTGAGGTTTGATCATGCTGTGGATCGATACGCACTGCCACCTGGACGCCCACGAATTCGGCGAGCAATCGCTGCCGGTAGCGCAGCGCGCGGGCGTGCAGGGCGTGGGCATGATCGTGATCCCTGCCGTCGAACGGGCGAATTTTTCCATCGTGCGCGACCTGGCTCACGCTGCGCCCAACGGCTGTTATGCGCTGGGCATTCACCCGATCTACGTGCCGCACGCCACCGATGATGATTTGCTGGCACTGCGCACGGCGGTCGAGGCGGCGATGCAGGACCCGCGCTTCGTCGCCATCGGCGAGATCGGCCTGGACTTCTTTATTCCCATGCTGTGTGAACCGGCCATGCGCATCAAGCAAGAGCACTTCCTGCGCGAACAGCTGAAAATCGCCCGCGACTTCAACCTGCCCCTGCTGACCCATGTGCGCCGTTCGCAAGACATCGTGCTGAAACACGCGCGCCAGATCCGCCCGAACGGCGGCATCGCGCATGCCTTCAATGGCAGTTTCCAGCAGGCGCAGGGCTATATTGACCTGGGCTTCAAGCTGGGTTTCGGCGGCGCCATGACGTTTACCCGCGCCCTGCAGATACGCCGTCTGGCCACCGAGCTGCCTTTGGAAGCCATTGTGCTGGAAACCGATGCGCCCGATATTTCGCCCAGCTGGCTGCATCCTGGCCGCAACAGCCCGGAAGAACTGCCCCGCATCGGCGCCGTGCTGGCCGAGTTGCGCGGTTTGGAGCTCGCCCAGGTAGCGGAGCAAACTACGGCCAACGCCCGTGCGGTCATGCCGCGCCTTCCTTTGATATAGTAGCAATATGCTGAAATCTCTACTCACCTCCGCACTGGTTTTTACCGCGATACCTGCCATGGCCGCCCCGGCGCCATTGTGCGATGGCTTGCCGCGCCTGGACGTCACCACCCAGCCTGGGTTTTGCGTGGCCGTGCTGGCCGATGGCTTGAAGTTCCCACGTGGTGTGCTGCCGCTGACGAATGGCGACTTGCTGGTCACCGACATGGTCGGCTGGTCTGAAGGCCAGGGCAAGCTCTGGCTGCTCAAGCGCAAGCAGGGTGGCCCCGCTTATGAACGCAAGCTGCTGCTCGATAAACTCGATAGGCCGAACGGCATCGTGCAAGGCCCGGATGGCATGATCTATGTGGGCGTGGTCAAGCGGATTTTCCGTTTCGATCCGCGCGACCCGCAAGTCACCGTGACCGACGTAATCGGCGGCAGCGCCAAGGTGCCCGGCTTGCCTGGCCTGGGTTTGCATCCTTTGACGACCATGCGTTTCAGTCCGCAGGGCGATTTGTATGTGAACGTGGGCGCCAGCACCGACCATTGCGAAGGCGAGGACGGCAAGGCGCCCGATGCGTCCAAACCTTGCGCGGCGGCCGAAGGGCCGGAAGCGCTGGGCGCCATCCGCGAATACAAGATGGCCTGGCCGGCCGGCACGGTGACGGGCTGGCGCACCTATGCGCGTGGCTTGCGCAATTCCATGGCGCTGGCCTTTCATCCCGCCACCGGCCAATTGTGGCAGGCCGAAAATGGCCGCGACGCCATCCAGGCCGCCATGCCGCAGCTGAAAAACGATGAAAACCTGCCGCACGAGGAACTCAATATCGTCAAGGCCGGCCAGCATTACGGCTGGCCGTACTGTTACGACGATAACCAGGCCAGCCCCGAATACCCCAAGACCAATTGCGCTGCCAAATATACGGCGCCATTGCGCCTGCTGCCCGCTCACGCTGCGCCGCTGGGCATGCTTTTTTACACGGCTACACGCTTCCCGGATCAGTATAAAAATAGCCTGATCATCGGCTACCACGGCTACCGCGCCCATGGCCACCGCCTGGTAGCGCTGTTGCCTGACAAGGCCGGTGCGCCGCTGGGCAAATCCGTTGAATTGATCAGCAATTGGGAACGCAAGGGCAAGCAAGGACGCGGCGCCCCGGTGGACGTGAAGCAGGGCCAGGATGGCGATATTTATATGGCCGATGACCATAATGGCCTGGTGCTCAAGCTGCATTATGAGGCGGCCAAGCCGTGACTCTGGGGTAGAATCCGCGCCATCGTTGTTGATGCAGGGTGTTTTACAGATGATTTCTTTCGACCGGCTGGACCTCAATCTCTTGCGGGTGTTTGACGCCGTCATGGAAGAACGCAGTGTGGTGCGGGCCAGCCAGCGTCTGCACTTGAGCCAGTCCGCGCTCAGTCATGCACTGGCGCGGCTGCGCGACAGTATCGGCGAAGAGCTGTTTGTGCGTACCGGCAAGGGGCTGGCGCCGACCGACTATGCGATGGCCATCAGCGGACCCTTGCGCGCCGCGCTGCAAGGCATGCGCGGTGCGCTGGCCAGCGCCAGTTCGCCATTCCAGCCAGCTAGTGCGCGGCGCACTTTCGTCATCGCCGCCAGCGATTATGTGTGTGCCATCCTGCTGCCGTATTTCCAGCGCCAGTTAAGGCAAGAGGCGCCGCTGGTAGACCTGGTGATTAAGCCGTCGACCCGCGCCAACCTGGCCGAACAGATCGACTTGCGCCGTATCGACCTGGCCATCGGCATGTTTGGCGGTTTGCCTGAACGTTTGCGCTCGCAGGCGCTGATGGAACAGGATGAAGTGCTGGTGGCTTGGCGCGGCCATCCGGCGGCGGGGCGCGATATCACGCTCGATGACCTGGCTACCTATCCGCTGGCGGCGGTATCGGCCGGCGGCGAGGAGGATGGCGCAGTCGGCGGCTTCATCCGCGAGCGTGGCCTGTCGCGGCAATCCGATATGTATGACCGTGGCGCGCTGGAGCTGGCGCTAGGCAAAGCAGGTTTGCCGGTGCGCCTGCAGATACTGCTGCCGCATTTCCTGGCGATTCCCGCCCTGATCGAGCATGGCGATATGCTGGCCATCGTGCCGCGTCCGCTGGCACAGCTTTTTGCCCGCACCCACGCCTTGCTGATCAAGGAACTGCCTTACCCGGTGGCGCCGCGCCAGATGGAAATCCTGTGGCACGGTGAAAATGACCTGGACCCGGCCCACTGCTGGTTGCGGGCGCAATGGTTTGAAGCGGTGCAGCAGATGCGGCAAGCAGCTTAAGATTCGTCTGGCGCAAACAGGCTGGCGCAAAAATATTCGCAGACATGCATCAGCGCCTGGCCGCCGGCATCGATGCGGTAGCGCCGGTACAGCAATTCCTGCGGCGCCAGGTGGCGCTTTACGTCATCGGCTTGGCCGTCTGCGCACACGCCCCAATCGATCAATTCCCGATAGGTTTCCAGCCGGCTGGTGCGCAGCAGCAGGCCGATCGGCTGCGAGCCATCCAGCAAGGCTTGCTGCATGCCGGCTGGCAGGCGTTCCACGGCAATGCTGGAATCGGCGTACACCAGATTGCGTCCCGATTGCGCCGTCTTGAGCAGCACGGCGCGCTGCAGCAGCAATTCCCCTTCCTCGAAACAGCCATCGAGCCCGTTACCAGCAGCTCGCAGCTGCTGGTGGCGCAGCACGGATGGCTTGATATCTTCGCTCGACAGCGATTGCAGCATCAGGGTAAAACTGCCATCGGTGCTGAGCAGCGCCCGGGTGATGGGGGCAAGTTGGGGCCAGATTTGCTGGTTGTCGCGCAGTGGCAGATGAGGGTTCAAAAAAGACGGGCGGTGCGGTATTGCTGTACTTGCGGGCATCTGGTTTCTCGTGAAATAAACGTCAGCCGCCATACTCGCCGCTGGCGACCGAAATGGGAAGCGGTGCTTATGCAGTATCGATATGCATGGGATGCAGGATGGGCACTCAGGCAGCCTTTCGCGTGACCTCGCCCAGTGCCTGGGCGCCGTACGTGGCTGCTTCCCCCATCCGGCTTAATGGATGCTATCTGCGTTTAGCGGAATTTCTTCGCCGATTTTCCGCGCGAAGCCGCATTGTGCGCGCGCAGGATGGAATCGACTCTTTCGGAGGCGTCGCGCGACAGGTTTTGCGCCACCTCGATATCGGGGAAGAATTCAGGCAGGCGATAACTGAGCCACGCATACGCCGAGTAGTAGCGGCAAGTGTCTTCCACCTGCTGCAGGTTTTGCGTGCCGCCACCATACGCGTGCTGGCGCAGGGTAGAGGTTTTACCGAGCGACAGATTCCTGGCCCAGTGTTCCCAGGCCGTTTGCAATGAGGGCACCTTGCTCGATATCGGCACCAGCGACAGGGTGAACTTGTCGGCCACGGACAGGGGCAGGGTGTCTAGCCAGATGGCGCGCTCTTTCTGGTCTTCCGTGATGCGCGGGAAGAAGAAGCCGTCCGGCACGTCGATATTGTGGATGAAGCGGCGCAGCAGTTTGGCCAGCGACAGTTCGCCCGTCACCGAGGAAATGCGATGCAGATGTTCGAGCGAAGGCGCCACCGCAAAGCCGCTGGTGTTCAGCGGGTGCAGCTTTTCCTTCAGCAGCGCGCGCATCACTTCATGCGTTTCATTGTCGTAGCCCGCCACCAGGCCCTCTTCATGCACGCCATAGCGGCCAGCGCGCCCGGCGATCTGGCGCGCCAGCGCGGCTGAAATTTCTTCCTCTTCGCGGCCATTGTATTTGACGCTGGTGGTCATCACGATGCGCGCAATCGGCATATTCAGGCCCATAGCCAGCGCATCGGTGCCGACCACGATATCGGCCGTGCCGTCGCGGAAGCGCTGGGCCTGGGCGCGCCGCACTTCCGGCGACAGGTTGCCATACACGGTGGCCACCGACAGCCCTGTTTCGGTGATCATGTCGCGCCACATCAGCACTTCGCGGCGCGAGAAGGCGATGACGGCGTCGCCGCGGCGCAGGTTGCGCACCTTGCGCACGGCGGCCGGCTCCATCGACAGGGGCGCCATGCGCTTTAATACATGTACTTCCAGCGGGCAGTCCAGGCGCTCGGCCAGCGCCTCGATGGCGCGCCGCGCTTCCGGTGCGCCGACCAGGTAGACGGTATGGGCAGGCGCGCCGCAGACGGCGGCCGTCCATGCGGCGCCCCGGTCCGGGTCGGCCAGCATCTGGATTTCATCGATGACGGCCACCTCGACCACGGTTTTCGTGTCGAGCATTTCCACCGTGCTGGCGACGTGCATGGCGCCGTCTTCCAAACGCCGTTCTTCGCCCGTGATCAGGTTGACGGCCAGCGGCTTGCCATGCGGTGCCGCTTCCTGCATGCGCTCATAGTTTTCCAGGGCCAGCAGGCGCAGCGGCGCCAGATACACGCCGCTCTTGGCTTTCACCAGCGCTTCCATCGCGCGGTGCGTCTTGCCGGAATTGGTTGGCCCGAGCAAGGCGATAAAGCGGCGCGGCAGGCGGCGCGCCATCTCGAACGACGCCGGGTATTCGGCCAGGTTGATGCTCTGGCGCGTGCGCGCCGCATGCTGTTCTTCCTGCTGGCGCTCGATGGCGTGCGTAAAACGCTGGCGGATACGGTTGAACACCATGCCGGCCGGCTCGGACGTCTGCATGTCGCCCAAGGTATGCAAGAACACCATCGGGTCGGTATCGACATCCTCGCACTGGCCCGCAATATCGGCCACGAAGTCCATCACATGCTGGCGCAGTTCATCGAACACCGCTGCGCTGGCCCGTTCGCGTATCAGGGCTACCTTGGTTTCGCGGTCCATCTTGCGCCACTTGGCCGGCCGCGCCAGCACGCCCTGGCTCGGCACCAGCGCATACGGCACGCGCAAGCCACCGGCTTTGATGACGCCCGAAAAGCGCACGAAGACGCGCCCCTCCATCTTCACCAGCCGCACATGCTCGGCCAGCTCCCCCAGTTCCGCGACCAGGGTGGCGTCGTGATTATCTTCAGTGATGTCGGTGATGTCGGTGGGGGCGTTCGGAGGTGTTGCGGAGGTGGTCATGTCGTGCCTGGGTGTTGAAGTAAGCGAGGCCGATTATACCGTGCCATGGCGGCTGGCCGGCACCCTCTCAGATGGCAATCCAGCGCCGCCCTGCGAGCACGCCGATCGCCACCAGCGTAGCGGCGGCCGCCAGATGCATGAGCAGGTCCATCAAGTCACCAGCCACAGGGTGGCAGAAGCCCAACAGGATTTGCGTCAGTGCTGCAACGCCCAGGCCAGCGATGGCAAGGCAGCTTGCAGGGTGGAGCGCGCGGGTGCGCCGCAGCGCGCTCACGATGACCACCATCATCGGCAGTCCCGCCAGCATCATGAAGCTGTAGCAGTAGATGCCATCGCCGAACTCGCCCCATGGCTCGTTTGAGGCTGTGACATCGATCAGATTCACCACCAGCCAGGCAACAGACAATGCAGTGAGGGACCACCAGTGCCATTGCGTGATGCGGCGGCCGGCAATGCTGAGGGTAAACGCGGTGGTGATGGCGAGTAGCCCCAGGCAGAGCGAAATAAAAATCGCCAGTCCCGCCCACAGCGCACCGGGATTGGACCAGTCCGACCCATGTCGATGGATGGCCAGCGACGCGCTAAAACCGCAGGGCAGGGCGGCCAGCATCCACAGCATGGCTCTGAGCCAAGGTGGGGCAGTTCTTTTCACAGGTTGCACTTCGGCGCAAAGCTGGGCTATCAAGGTGTCGTGATTACTCATGGTGCGTATCTTTATGGCGGCGTAGCGTGATGAAAGCGCGGTGTAGCACGGACTTCACCGCCGATAAGGTCATGCTGCTATTCGCCGCTGCTTCAGCAAGACTCATTTCGGATAAATGGACCAGCTCCACCATCTGCCGCTGGCGGTCGGGCAGGCGGCTCAGCAAGTTATTCACTTCCTGCGCTGGCGCGAGCCTGTCATGTCCATCCGCGATAGAGGCATCTGGATGCTCGAGCATGGCCTCTTCATCGGCCACCTCCCAGCATTCCCGGCGGCCGCGCGCGCGCAAGGCATCGATGGCGCGCGCGGAGATGATCGCCGATAGCCAGGGCAAGAATGGCCGCTGCGGGTCATAGGTGTGCCGCACCCGGTGCACGGCCAGCAAGACTTCTTGCACCACATCTTCCACGAAGGCGTCATCCTGATAAATCTTGCGCCTGACCAGCGCGCGAATCACGGGCACGATGGCCTTGAGCAAACGCGAATAAGCCAGCTGATCGCCATCCTGCGCGCGTGCCATCAGCTTCGGCCACGCTGCTTTTGAAGCATCGTTTTCAGTCGGCGATGGTTCAGTCGGCGATGGTTCAGTCAGCGATATCTCGGTCAAATCTCTGTCCCGGTGAAGATTGAAACCCGGTGACAGAGATTTGTACCGGGTGGTGTTTACGAGTGGCTCTTTGCGGCTTTTTCCAGGGCCGACGTCACGATATCGGGGCTAAGCAGCTGAGGCAGCAGTACAGGCTCGCCACCATCGGCCGGATACACCACATACACGGGCAAGCCGCCACGGCCGAACTGGCTGATAGCCTGGTCGATATCGGCATTATATTTGGTGGAGTCCGCAATCATGTAAACCGTTCCGGTTTGCATCATCGCATCTTTCACCGCCTTGGTCGACAAAGCCGCCTTGTCATTCACCTGGCAGGTTATGCACCAGGAAGCCGTGAAGTTGACGAAGATGGGCTTGCCATGGCCGCGCTGCGCAATAATCTCTTGCGGTGTCCATTTGGCGGGCTTGTCCTGCGGGGCCGATGTGGCCGGTGCAGCGGCGACCGTAGTGGCCGTGCTGTCGCCATCACTGGTCGTGGGCAAGCCAGCCAGCGGAAGGGCCAGGCCAATCAGCAGCACGATCGACACAAACAGCTGCGGCCGATGACGCAAGCCGGAAAACTGCCGCCGTTGCGCCACGCCATACAACCAGGCAGCAAAACCCAGTACGACAGACGACGCCAGCAACACGCCCAGTGCAGCCGAACCAGCCTGTTGCGCCAATACCCAGGCCAGCCACGCTGCCGCAGCCAGCATAGGGAAAGCCAGCACCTGCTTGAGGGTAGCCATCCATGCGCCTGGCTTGGGCAATAGCCGTGCACAGGCTGGTACCAGCGAAACAGCGGTAAATGGCGCGGCAAAACCCAATGCCAGCGCCAGGAAGATAGACATGGCTTCCAGCGGCGGGCGCACCAGCGCGGCGCCGATGGCCCCTGCCATGAAAGGCGCCGTGCAAGGCGTGGCCACGACGATGGCCAGCGCACCGGTCAGCGCAGCCCCGAGCGGCCCTGATTTCGGGCCCGCCACGCCACCGATGCGTTGCGCCGCCAGGCCGAACTCGAACACGCCCATCAGATTGAGGGCAGAGCCGAGCATGATCAAGGACAGCGCGGCAATCAGCACAGGCGACTGCAGCTGAAAGCCCCAGCCGACCGCCGAACCACCGGCGCGCGCCGTCAGCAGCGCAGCGCCCAGCAGCAGCATGGTGACGACCACGCCAGTCATAAAGGCCAGGCCCTCGATGCGCACCGTGCGCCGGTCGTGCACATGGCGGATCAGGCCAAACGCCTTCAGTGAAATCACCGGGAAGACGCAAGGCATGAAGTTGAGGATCAATCCCCCCAGGAATGCGGCGGCGAGTATCGTCAGCATCGTGTGCTCCCACCCTCGCTCATCGTGCTGATGTTCATTTGGCTGCCTTGTACCAGGCCGTAACCGCGCTCATTGCTTTCTGGATATGCAATTCCGGATTAGGATCCGTGTAGCTGAGCAAAATCTTGCCATCGGGTGCAATCACGAACGAGGTGCGCTCGGAGAGAGCCTTGCCATCCTTGGTGCGGAACTGGGTCTGATACGTGGCAGCAACCTTGGCGCCCGGATCGGCCGCCACGGCAAACTTGTCACGGCATTCTAGCTTGGAAAACTCGGCTACGCGGTCGGCATTGCCCGCCGTCACGCCAATCACGGTCGCATTCATCTTGCTGAAATCATCGGTCGCTTCCGCAAATTCATGCGCCTCCACCGTGCAACCTTGCGTGAAGGCAGCCGGGAAGAAATACAGCACGACCGGGCCTTTTTTCAGTGCTTTTGCCAGCGAGAAGTTCATCGGCTTGCCAGCCAGCGCCGCATCGAGTTGAAAATCCGGCGCTTTTGCGCCTTCAGGCAAGGCCGCGAAGACAGATGATGCTGCCAGCGCCAGAATGAAAGAGGTTGCCGCTTTTGCCAGATTTGTCGCTAGACGTGCCATTGTGAACTCCGTGTGTGAGGTTGTTTGACTATCTGTTGATCGTCATTTCGTTCGGTTCGACGGAGGGGGGAGAAAAGTTGCGGTTGAAAGTAAAAAATTGTGGGGGTGAGCGTGGGAGGCGTATTTCACATGCTAGTTGTCTAGTCCCCGTTTAGTCTCTTGATCCATCTTGTTTAGACGTCACAATGTTTTCTAATTGCATTTTGTGAACATTGTGGAAATATGGTTTGCTTGAAAATTTACTTTCCTATCAGCCCCGACCACTCGACTTCAAATGTAATTAATTCTTTCTCCTGTCTGGCTTGAAAAGAATTTCTAATTCCAGCAAGTATGCTGACTTTCCCTTCCTCGTCAATTTGAAAAAACTGACGATATTTTGCTAAAAGCACGTTTGCAGCAATATGAGAGAAACCATTTTTAATTAGCGCTATTTGATCGGCATCGTTAGTGCCATATTTAACTTTGTTATACAATTGTTCTTCAATTAACTGTAGATCATTCAAAATTTCTAAGAATTTCACAAGTGTATTATCCAAGAAATCTTGTTCTTCTTTGATTCTCACTATAGCTAGATTAATCATTTCATAATCAGATAAAGTTTTTAAGTCTACATAGTTTTCGATGAACCCTTCCCTAGGAATTGTTCCCCAGCGGCCAACAAATACGATAGTATCTTTCTCATTCTCGACTATTTTTTTCCAATACTTAATGAAATTGCCAATCATTCGGCTATAATTGACTTGATTAATTCTCCAGTCAAAGAACATAGCATAAAAAGCTTGTGCCGCTGTATTTCGCAACCTAAGTAAATTAACGGCTTTATTTTTTTGTGCGTCTTCATCGTCAATCTTTGAGACAAATAACTCGGAAATTAATTGCATTAAAATTGTCGCGTCGCCAATCTGAATTTTTTTATCTGTGAAAATCTTGACTTGAGCTTCCATCTCTTTTTCGTGCTTAAAAATATCGAATTCAAAAACGCTATGAATATGGCAAAGCCTACCAACCTCTGTAGTTGCGAATGTTGGATCTGGCCGTAGATTGCCATTTGGTTCAATATTTTCAATAAAGGCAAAGTCTTCTGCCTTTTTCTTGGCATTTTCAGCGCTGTCGGCTGCTCCACTCAACAGCGGATTGGAAATCACGTCATCTATTTTTCCATCAATTTTTGCCACTTTGGTCAAATATTTTTCATAATTGGAATTAGCGCGGGAATAATTGCAATTAATTAAATATATTGATGGAAGAAGAAGTTTAGGATCTCCATTTTCCAAATCAAATATCTCACTGAAACGATTTACCCTGCCGACTAGATTTCTAAACTGTGGAGTGGTTAGGCTACCTCTGCCTTTACGTGCATCCAAGACAAATAATGTCTCTGCAGGAATGTTTACTCCTTCTAAAAGTGTAGAGTTTGTGATAATCCATTTAACCGAAGGATCTTTCCTAAACGAAGTTTCAATATATGCTCGAACAACGTCAGGGACTGCACCATGATGGTATGCAACCCCACGCCGTAGGCAGCCCAAAATACGATAATCGGGATGAACATATTCCGATATTTCATCGCAGACACGATTAAGTTCTGAGGTAATGTTTTTTTCAAATGAGTTCGAAATCTGTTCAGCAAAAATTTCTATACTTTTGGGTTTGTTCAGGTAAACAATATTTTTATTTTTTTTCTTCTCTAGAAGAAGTTCTATTTCACTCAGATATTGTCTGTCTCCAGTGTCATAAAAATCATTCATAAATTGGTCATATAATTTGAGCTTTTTTTCAGAATGAATATCGCAGGTATAGTAATCTTCTGTTTTTAATTTTTCTAAAATTTTAATTTCGCGGATATCATGCGTTTTCGCAGATAATTTTAAGCTGTCGGAAGAAATAAGAAATGGAGTAAGGTATTTTACCGCTAAATTATTGTTTCTTATTCTTGCAATAATTATCACGCTTGCTAGTAATCTGGCACGTTTGTCATCGCTTAGTAAGTTATGAGCCTCATCCACAAAGAGAAGGTCAAAGCTAAGGGTGGGATTTTTCTGAAGCAGTCGAAGCAGTCGCTCTTGCGTTACCACAGCAATCAAGGGCTGCTGTATGTCAAATGCCATATCGTGATGCACGATAACTTGACGTACTTGCTGAGAGTCAATCTGCGCTAAAACTCTACGCCTCGTTTGCGAAATTAGTGCTTTCGAAGGAACTAGGATTGCAATATTTAATTTCTGATTGGTCGCGATAGATTGCTCGATTAGCTGCGACTTTCCATAGGAAGTAGGTGCCACAACGGCTATGCTTTCACCCACAGAATCTGAAAACTGCTTAAATAAAGCACTCTGGTTTTCTGTTTGATAGATATCGCCTACTTTAAAATTTTCTCTATAAGCTGACATGAGAGTGTCAAGAAAGCCATTATTTTCAGGCAATAATGACTGTTGTTTCAAAAGTGACATAATCGGTGTGAAACCTAACAATGCGGCCACATCATAAAGTGGAACAAAATTTCCTGTCTTGTTCGCATATTTCAATAGAAGTCTATAACCGAATTCTTTTACAACATCTTTTTCGCTATTTAAAAATAAAAGAGCAATTTTGAGGACAGAGGATGACTGTTTGTCCGAATTTTCTGAGAAGTATAGCTTTTTTAAAAGTTCAGATATTTTTGATGAGCGAATAATTCTCAATGTTAATGTTTCACTCATTTGCTAGCTCCTTCCGCTTCTTCAATTAAGAATTTTTCTACTTTAATTATTGTCGACTTTTGAATTGCAAAAATAAGGCATCGTGAAAAATCTCCAGCGGAAATCAATTTTGAATGCTTGTCTTTTATTGTTTGTAAGTCGATGGAGTTGAGAGTATTTTCAAAAAGAATCGGCACAAGGAAAACATTCATAGATTTTGAATCTTTCGTGACAATTTCGTCTTTTCCCTCAATAAATTCTTCTAAAAGATCTTTGAGTATTTTCTTTTCTGGCATGTTTCCAGATAAAGATATATCAATATTATTTATGGCGGAGTACCAAATTGTTGCGTTCTTTGATGTTAATCTCTCGATTAAATCAGACTTTGCTAGATCGATAAGGCCGCGTATTTTTTGTTGTTTATCTTTTTCTCCAAGCTCACCAGATTTAACTTCTGTTATCCAGAATGAATTATCGGTAGAGTTTATAATCATCAAGTCGAAGCCTTTTTTAATACTTCCTTCTTCCATATTAAAAAATGGACTTGCTGCCTTTAATTCATTGTTGAAACTAAATAAAAGAATATGGCAAAGAAGTTCGCCGATCATTCCCAACTTAGTTGTTGGTGACTTATCTTTGTATCGCTTAACAAATTCACGTATTGTAGGTTCGTAAGCATACGACTTCCTACCTTCTTCTGCCTTGGCGGGCCCATGACAAACTTTAGAAAGCTCTAATTTTATTATTCCCTTAAGCTCATCGGACAAATCATCAATAATACAAAGTGAAACGCTCGAATCATCACTAGATTCGTGTCGGATATCTTTTACGGCCATATTATTCTCTACGCTGAAACGATCAAACCCATAAGTAGTCTTCTGTAAGTAAACTACCAGTTAAGGAGCCAATTCACACGAATGGTAACGGATTTCTTGATGTTCGGAAATCAATGTGACATCATTGCTATCATGGCAGATACACTTGATCATAATCTATCCAATAATCACGCAGCTGAAGTTGTTCTTGCGAAGGCAGGGCCAGTTCTGCCATTCAGACACGACATCCGCCGTAATTCCTGATTTTTCACTTCAAACAGGCCGACACCCTATTTTGCTGGTGACCTGCATGCAGGGACACTGCTAGTGCGTAAGAGTAGCAAGCCAGTAAACGGCTTCCAGAACACAGTGAAGCCAAGAATTGATATGCATGGCAGATCGTGTCTGAGTGGCAAAACTGTTCTACCTTCCTCGGACCGCGCAAGTACGATATCCGCCACCGTACTGCGCCCGATCAAAAGCGCTATTTATAAAGATGCGCATGCCTGGCCTCCGTCGCCCATACTGGTGTATTTCAGCGCGTGACTCCCACCCGCCATGCCCACCTTTATCCTCGGCTTTGCCGTTGGCGCTTTCTGGCTGCAGACGCAGGCGGCGCTGCCTGCCCATGCTGGAACCACGCTGGCGGTCGCCTGCCTGGCCTGCCTGTTAGCCGGATACGCACTGCGCCACCAGCGTGCATTGCTGCGCCTGCTTTCAGGATGCATCGGTGGCGTCATCCTTGGCTTCTTCTGGGCCGCCTGGCTAGCCCAACTCGCGCTAGCTCCCCAGCTGGCCTTGGTCGACGAAGGTCGTGATATCACTGTCACCGGCACCATTGCCAGCCTGCCATATCACTTCGAGCAGGGCGTGCGCTTTAATTTTGCGGTGGAAAAGGCGGTGGGGGCGCAGGTGCCGCCTCTGATTGCGCTGTCCTGGTACAAGGGGTTTCGCGATGAGGTGACGAATGAGGTGGGCGATGTGCAGCCGGGGGAGCGTTGGCAGTTGACGGTGCGGCTGCAGCGTTCTCACGGCAATGCGAATCCCATGGGCTTTGATTATGAGGTGTGGTTGCTGGAGCAGGGCGTGCGCGCGACGGGCTATGTGCGGCCGCAGCCTCGGGCCGATACGCCAAATGTACGCTTGACCGGTTTCGTGCCGGGTTTCGCTAACATTGTGGAAGCGTGCCGGGCTGCTGTGCGCACGCGCATCGAGCGCAGTTTGCAGGGCCAGCCCTATGCGGGCGTGATCGTGGCGCTGGTGGTGGGGGACCAGCGGGCGATTGCTCTGGTGAAAGACAATTAAGTTCTTCCCTGGCTCAGCCGGCGATCTTTCGATCTACGACAATTAGTTTTTCCCTGGCGCTCATTATTGCGCAGCTAGGCCTACGACCCGCGCTTCGGCACCGTAAGCTTTGCAGGCGTCCCACAGCACGAGCGCACAACGGCTGTACCAAAGTCTGGGTACCCGAAGAATGTTCGTGGTCCTCGCGGGTGAGAATTCGTGATTTTTTCGCTAACACAACCTGATAAGCTGGGCGTCAGCCGGGGGTACGAAATTTTACGCCACCGGTAAAATAATGCGCGACAGGATGCATTGCAGGTGATGTACCTAACGCGCTCTAACTTCATATTCCAAAACAGCGAGGCTCTATGGCAAAGGTTGATATTGTTAAGGTTAAAAATCCCAGCAACTGGGAACCAGGCATTCATCACGCGGTTGAGCAAGAGGGGACAGAGCGGTTATTGCACGAGTGCGATACTCAGGCCCAGGCGATAGCGTGGGCTACAAATCAGGGCTATTCCATCAACATTCACCGCGAGCGCAATCGGAAGCCAACGGATCGGCACGGACGCTTCCGGGCACAATGAGGCGCGGTTAAGGTCCCGTCTAGCGCGAAGGCAGGGTCAGTTCTGCAATTCAGACACGACCTCTGCCGTAATTCTTGATTTTTCACTTCAACGTGACTGCAAGTTAATTTGCAGGCGACAGGCACGTCGTTGATCGCTCAAGTGCGATATCCGCCATCGTGCTGCGCCCGATCAAACACGCTGCCTGTCAAGCTGCGCATACCTGAAATGCACCACCCATACTGGTGCATTTCAGCGCGTGAATCTCACCCGCCATGCCCACCTTTATCCTCGGCTTCGCCGCTGGTGCTTACTGGCTGCAGACGCAGGCGGCGCTGCCGGCCCATGCTGGAACCACGCTGGCAGTCGCCTGCCTGGTCTGCCTGTTAGCCGGATACGTACTGCGCCATCAGCATGCATTGCTGCGTCTGCTTTCAGGATGCGCTGGCGGCGTTATCCTTGGCTTTTTCTGGGCCGCCTGGCTAGCCCAACTCGCGCTAGCTCCCCAGTTGGCCTTGGCCGACGAGGGCCGCGATATCACGGTCACCGGCACGATTGCCAGCCTGCCATATCACTTCGAGCAGGGTGTGCGGTTTAATTTTGCGGTGGAGAAGGCGGTGGGGGCGCAGGTGTCGCCGTTGATTGCCTTGTCCTGGTACAAGGGGTTTCGCGATGAGGTGACGAATGAGGTGGGCGATGTGCAGCCGGGGGAGCGCTGGCAATTGACGGTGCGGCTGCAGCGGCCGCATGGCAATGCGAACCCGATGGGCTTTGATTATGAGGTGTGGTTGCTGGAGCAGGGCGTGCGAGCTACTGGCTATGTGCGGCCGCAGCCCAGGGCGGATACGCCGAATGTGCGTCTGGACGGTTTTGTGGTCAGCTTCGGCAATGTGGTTGAGGCTTGCCGTGCGGCCTTGCGCGCACGCATAGAGCGTAGTCTGGTGAGCAAGCCCTATGCAGGTGTGATCGTGGCGCTGGTAGTGGGCGATCAGCGGGCGATACCGCAGTCGGACTGGCAAGTGTTTAACCGCACGGGCGTGAGCCATCTGATTTCCATTTCGGGGCTGCATATCACCATGATTGCGGGGCTGGTTGCGCTGGCGGCGGGCGCCTTGTGGCGGCGCTCGTTTTTTACGGGATGGCAATTGCCCTTGCTGTTGCCGGCGCAAAAAGTGGCGGCGCTGGCGGGCGCCGTCGCTGCCTTGCTGTATGTGCTGCTGGCCGGCTTTGGCGTGCCGGCGCAGCGCACTTTATATATGCTGATGGTGGTCGCCATCGCCTTGTGGACGGGGCGTATCACCAGCGTGTTTCATGTGCTGTGCCTGGCGCTGGGCGTGGTGGTGCTGCTGGATCCCTGGGCCGTGCTGTGGCCTGGCTTCTGGCTGTCGTTCGGGGCGGTCGCTACGATACTGTATGCCAGCGTGGGGCGCATATCGGCGCCGGTGGCCCCGGACGCCAGCCGTTGGCAACGGCTGCGGGCGGAGCTGGCGCTAGGCGCGCATACGCAATATGTGGTGACGGTGGGGCTGGTGCCCTTGACCATGCTGCTGTTCTCGCAAGTGTCGCTAGTGTCGCCGATCGCCAATGCGCTGGCAATTCCCGTCGTCAGCCTGGTGGTGGCGCCCCTGTCGCTGTCTGCCAGCCTGCTGCCGGCGCCGTTATCCGACTGGCTGCTGTTGTTGGCGCACTTTATCGTGCAATTGCTGGTGCAGCTGCTGGAGTGGCTGAGTATCGGTCCGTTTGCCGTCTGGACTGCCCCTGCGCCGCCGTGGTGGAGTTTTGCCTGGGCCTTGTTCGGCACCTTGTGGCTGCTGGCGCCGCGCGGCTGGCCGCATCGCTGGCTGGGGATGCTCAGTTGGCTGCCCCTGATGACGGCCTTGCCGGCCAGCCCGGCGCCGGGCCAGTTATGGGTCACGGCCTTCGATGTGGGGCAGGGCATGGCCTTGCTGGTCGAAACCCATGGCCACCGCCTGCTGTATGACACGGGGCCCGCGTATGGCGTGGATTCCGATGGCGCCAGCCGGGTCATCGTGCCGTATCTGCGGGCGCGGGGCATAGCCAAGCTCGATGGCTTGATCATTTCGCATAGCGATGCCGACCATGCGGGTGGCGCCGTCTCGCTGCTGGAAAATATTCCCGTGGGCTGGCTGGCTTCGTCCCTGGCTGGCGGCCATCCGGCCGTCGTGGCGCAGCACAAGCTGGGCAAGCCCTATCTGCATTGCGCGGCCGGTCAAAGCTGGCAGTGGGAAGGCGTGCGCTTCGAGATGCTGCACCCGCTGGCGGCCAGCCACGACGATATGTCGTTGAAACCGAATGCCCGCAGCTGCACGGTGAAAATCACGGCAGGCAAGCATGCGATCTTGCTGGCCGGCGATATCGAAGCGGCGCAGGAAGCGCAATTGCGCGCGCGCCTGGGGAGCGACTTGGCGGCCGATGTGTTGCTGGCGCCCCATCACGGTAGCGGCACCTCGTCCACGCCGGCCTTTTTGAATGCCGTTCACCCGAGCCTGGCGATATTCCAGGTGGGTCACCGCAACCGCTACAAGCATCCGAAGGCGCAAATCTATGCGCGTTATGGCGAGCTGGGGATTACGCGGCTGCGGACGGACGAGGCGGGGGCGTTGACCCTCGAATTTGGCGAGACGGTCACGGTCACCGGCTACCGCGCCAGCCATCCGCGCTACTGGTATGGGCGATAGTCGCCGCCTTGCATGCCTTCCCGGTGGCTGGCACGACTGAGTATGATCCTGCCCTTTCATGCTAGTCTCAAGAACTCATCATCAAAGGAAACTAGATGAGCAATTCCAGTACCGCTGACCTGATCACCCTGGCCCAGGCAGCCGATATCGATCCCATCACAACCTTGCTACAAGCCAATTCCCCTTTTCAAGGCGGTAGCCTGACGGGGGAATTCCCGCATGAAAAGGTGGTCCAGATGGCCGAGGGAGGGGCGCCGGTTATCGTGGCGCGGCGGGTGGCGGGCGGCCCGGTAGTCGGCGTGCTGTTCAGTGCGGCCAAAGATACAGCCCAGGCGCCGGCCGTGCTGGCCATGCTGGAGGCCTATGCCGGTGGGCCGGGGGCGTATGTGTATGGCCCCGTCTGCATTGCGGACAGCGAGCGGGGGCAAGGGCTGCTGGCGCTGTTACACGAAGCCATGCGGGCCCGGCATCCTGGCGGCGAGGCGGTGCTATTCATACGCCGCGACAATATCGGATCGCTGCGCGCGCATCAGCGCCTGGGCATGGCTGAGGTGGCAGGCTATGTTCTGGATGGCGAGCAGTACGCCGTGTACAGCGACGCAGCCGAAAGTTAAGCGTCAGCCTGGACGTTCATCCGGTATCTCCATGCCTTTCTTGCGCACATACTCCAGGAACAGCCTGGCGCCCTTGGGTAGGCGGGCGCTGCCGTAGACGGCGTGGATGCTGGGGTCCAGTTCCTTCGAAGACGTCAAGCGATACGCGGGGCAAACCCTTTGCAGGGCGCCGCTGGCCACGGCCGGTTCCGCCAGCCAGCTAGCCAGGCGCGCGATGCCGGCGCCTTCCTGTGCTGCCTGGAAAGTGGCGATGCCAGAGGTAAAGCGGAAGCGCGGCTGGACCTGGAAGCGCACATTGCGCTCGCCGGAAACGAAATGCCAGTCGCGCAGGATGCGGGGCGCCGAGTGCACGATGACGTCGTGACTGGCCAGCTCTTCCGGCTCTTGCGGCGCGCCCATGCGGGCGATGTAGTCGGGCGAGGCATACATATAGCGGCGGTAGTTCCACAGCGGATATCCGATCAGCTCGCTGGAGCGGGGAAAGGCGCCGCGGATGGCAAAATCGAGCTTTTCCTGGATCGGGTCGATCGACTTGTCCGAAAAGTGGATATCGACCGAGACATTCGGATAATCGCGTGAAAACTGCGCCAGCACTTTCGGCAAAAAGCCCAGCGACAGGATTTCCGGCGCCGAAATGCGCACCCAGCCCTGGGGGGAATTGCTCAGTTCCGCCAGCTGGTCTTCCGCTTCGGCCTGGGTTTCCAGCAAATGCTTGGCCGACGCGTAATACGTTTCACCGGCCGTGGTCAGGGTGAATTGTTTTTGCGTGCGCAGGATCAACTCGGCGCCGATGGCGTCTTCCAAAAACTGGATGGCACGCGTGACGGCCGACGGCGAGCGCCCCAGCATGCGGGCCGCATGGACGAAGCTGCGCTTTTCGACAACGCTGCAAAAGGCGCGGATTTCCCACATCAGTTTCATGGACATGGCAGGGCGCCTCAGAAGGAAAGTCGCCAGTAGAGCGCACCATGCCTGTTTCGTCAAGCGCCACGCCTGATTGCGCTTTCCGCAATACGGAGTTGCAAGCATAGCTGCAGCCATCACATAATCGTGCGCCTATACTTGCGTCCTTGCCACTGTTTTTGGATTGCCGCATGTTGACCATTTCCCTGCTGTGCCTGTTTGCCTTCTTTGCCGGCCTGATCGATGCCGCCGTCGGTGGTGGCGGGCTGATACAACTGCCGGCCCTGTTCAACCTGATGCCGAACATGGCCTCGACCTCCTTGCTGGGAACCAACAAGCTCGCTTCCGCTTGCGGCACGGCGTTTGCCGCCCGCTCCTTCATCGGCAAAGTGCATATTCCGTGGCTGCTGGTGCTGCCCGCCGTGGCCTGCGCCTTCGTCATGTCCTTCATCGGCGCGGCGGCCGTGTCCTACGTGCCGCAGCAAGTCGTGCGGCCAATGGTGCTGGCGCTGATCATCATCATGGCGATCTACACCTTCATCAAGAAGGATTTCGGCGCCACCCGCGAGCCGCGCCCGATAGGCCCGCGCGAACGCATCCTGGCCATGGTGATCGGCGGCGCCATCGGTTTTTATGATGGCCTGTTCGGTCCGGGCACGGGCAGTTTTTTGATTTTCCTGTTCATCCGCGTGTTTGGCTTTGATTTCATCCTCGCTTCGGCCTGCTCGAAACTGGTCAATATCGCCACCAATGTGGCGGCGCTGGCCTTCTTCATTCCTGCCGGCCACGTGGTTTATGCGGTGGCTGCCCCCATGGCCGTGTGCAATATCCTGGGGGCGCTGACAGGCACCTGGATCGCCGTGCGCCGCGGCGCCGCCTTCGTGCGCATCCTGTTCCTGGTGCTGCTGGTGATGCTGATCGTTAAATTGTCTTACGACATATTCTTCAGGTAAGTGCTGGAATCTCGCCATGAAAACCATCCAGGGTGTGCTGTGGGACAACGATGGCGTGCTGGTCAACACCGAACAGCTGTTTTATGAAAGCAACCGCGAACTGCTCTTGCCCTACGGCGTGGACTTGACGCCCAAGCAATTCTTTGACTGGTTCCTGGACAATAACTATGGCGCCTGGCATGTGTTGCTGGGGCAGGGCCACGATATTGCCTTGGTCAATCACCTGCGGATCGAGCGCAAGCGCCTGTTCGGCGAACGGCTGCGCCAGGCACGCGGGCTGGCCATACCGGGTGTCGAACGCCTGCTGCAGACCTTGCGCCCGCAAGTTGCCATGGGGGTGGTGACCAGCGCCCATGAGCAGCATTTCCAGATCACCCATGCTGCCACCGGCTTGCTGCCCTATTTTGATTTCGTCTTGACGCGTGAAAGTTATGCGGACAGCAAGCCGGCGCCCGATGGCTATCTGCTGGGTTTGCAAAAGCTGGGGCTGGACGCCGCCCATTGCGTGGCGGTGGAAGACTCGCCGCGCGGCTTGCGTGCCGCCAACGCCGCCGGCCTGGAATGCATCGTGCTGCGCAATGTGATGAACCGTGACTACGCGTTCGACGAGGCGTTTTGTGTGGTCGAGTCGATGGACGAGCTGGGCGAAGTGCTGGCTTCCTTTATAGGCGACCCGCTGCCTGATTAGAGTGCTCCCTCAGACTTGTCTTGCCAGCATGCCATTACAATGGTTTATCCCATTGACTGGCCAGCCCCAAAGATGACCTTGCCCAAACTGCATTTTGCCCATGCCAATAGTTATCCTGCAGGCACTTACCGCAAGCTGTTCGGCTTGCTTGGCGAGCATTACGCTGTGCAGGCGCTCGATATGCACGGCCACGATCCCCGTTATCCGGTCACGACAGGCTGGCCCGAGCTGGTACGGGAAATGATCGCCGACCTTGAACGTCGCTACAGCGGCCCCGTGATCCTGGTCGGCCATTCGCTGGGCGGTATGCTGAGCCTGATGGTAGCCAAGGCGCGCCCCGATCTGGCCCGTTGTGTGGTCTTGCTCGATTCCCCGGTGGTGGCGGGCTGGCGCGCCTTGCTGCTGCGCCTGGTGCGCCATACGGCGCTGGGCGAACGCTATTCGCCGGCGCGTTTTTCCGCCAAGCGGCGGTATCTGTGGCCCGATGCACAAGCTGCTTATGCCCACTTTGCCGCCAAAGACATGTTTGCCGCCTGGGCGCCGCAGGTGCTGGACGACTATATCGCCAGCGGCCTGGCGCCGCATCCGGACGGCGTGCAGCTGCGTTTTACGCGCGAGGTGGAAACCCAGGTCTATCGCGGCTTGCCCCACCATATCGGTGCACTGGTCAAGGATGGTTTTCCCGTGCCGATCGGTTTTATCGGCGGCACGGAATCGGTGGAATGCCGGCAGGCGGGCCTGGACGCCACGCGCAAGCTGGTCGGGCCATTTTTCCGCCAGCTGCCTGGCGGCCATCTGTTTCCCATGGAGTCGCCCGAGCTGACGGCGCAGGCGGTGCATGAGATGATAGCGTCAATGCTGGCCGTGCGCTAGCGACTTGCGCTGCAGCCAAGGAATTTCAGGGGCAGGGGGCCAAAAGCGCCGAATTTTCGCGTAAAATCCTGCCATTCGGGCCGCGCCTGTACAGGCTGCGCCGCCCAGCCACCGATATTCTAGAAAGAAACCCCTGCGATGACGATTAAAAGCGATAAATGGATACGCCGCATGGCGGAACAAACGGGCATGATCGAGCCGTTCGAACCGGGCCAGGTGAAGGAACGCGACGGTAACCGCATCGTTTCTTACGGTACGTCCAGCTATGGTTATGACATCCGCTGCGCCGACGAGTTCAAGCTGTTCACCAACATCAATACCACCATCGTCGATCCCAAGGATTTTGACGCCAATAACTTCGTCGACGTGTCGGGCAAGGGTTATTGCATCATCCCGCCGAACTCGTTCGCGCTGGCCCGCACGGTCGAGTATTTCCGCATTCCCCGCAATGTGCTGACCATTTGCCTGGGCAAGAGCACCTATGCGCGCTGCGGCATCATCGTCAACGTGACGCCGTTTGAACCGGAATGGGAAGGTTATGTGACACTGGAATTCTCCAACACGACTCCCTTGCCAGCCAAGATCTACGCCAATGAAGGCGTGGCGCAAGTGCTGTTCTTCGAGTCGGACGAAGTGTGCGAAACCTCGTACAAGGACCGTGGCGGCAAGTATCAGGGCCAGGTTGGCGTAACCCTGCCCAAGACTTAAGTTGATTCCCTGAACCAGGCCTGCAATTGCTGCGAGGCCTGGTATAGCGGCACATGGCCGCGCAGTAAGATTTGCGTGCTGCGCCGGTAAGCCGCGCTCGCTATCCCGATCTGACCGTCCACCTTGCGCGCGACAATCGTCGTGTCCAGGATGCCGGCCGGATTTTCTATCCCTACCTGCACATCCCCATATTTTTCAGCCACTGGCGCCACATGCCGGGCGATGGTCTGCGCCACCGTGCCCGGTATCAAGGTCGCCGCCGCCAGGCAGCAGCCGCCCGAAACGGCCAGCGAGGCGTGGCCCGTTTGTGGCGTAAAGTAGCGCGCGGCCAGGTTGCCGCCCGCTTGCGGCGCACCGATGATGCAGAACTTGGGAATCGTTTCGCTGCGGGCCAGTTCGTCTTGCGTCATCAAGCCACCATCGCGGCGCAGCAAGCCCATGCGCAGGCCCGCCGCCACCCACACGGTGCGTATCGCCTGCATGAAAGCCGTGTCCGCTTCCAGTTCTCGTATCGGCTCCTGCGCCGTCTTGCCGAACTGGGCTGCATCCGCGATCACCATCGGTACGGCCACATCCACGCAAGAGACCGTATAGCCTGCCACCACATCCTGCACGGAACCGGTCGGCAGCAGCTTGCCCGTCTTCGCACCCACGGGATCATGCAGGAACAGGTCGACGGCGGGAAACTCACCGCGCACGCCGGGAATGGCTGTGGTGGCATAGCGTCCATCGTCGGATAAAGTCATGCGCGAAGTGGTGATGACGCCCGTATTCGTGTTGCGGATGGACACTTCCTGCTGGCCGCAGCCCTCAGTCGCCAGCAAACCCATATCGATACCCCACAATTGCAGCGCCGACGACATATTGCCGCAATTCACGCTCCAATCGATATTGCCATGTTCGCTGGCCAGTTGCGCCAGGGTACTGACCAGGCGCAGCTGCCCCGCATGCAGTTCCACGTCGGCAATAAAAACCTTGTTGCTGGTGGCAGGACCCCGCCCCAGGCCCGTAATTTGCCGGTTGCCGGGCTGCGCCCCCGTTTGCGGCACGCCCATCAGATGACGCAGCAATTCTTCGCGCAAGTCCTGTTGCGGCGGCAGATACGGTTCCCACAGCACCAATCCAGTGGATGTGCCGCCGCGCATATGGTGTACGGGAAACTCAATGACGCCTGAACGGTGGCGGGGATGGAAGTCTGGCAGGGAGCGCATGGTCGTATCGTTGGCAGGAACAAGCCCCCAGTGTGCCAGTTTTCCTGCTCTGCCACCAGTTGATGCTGTCTTTACCTGGCTTTACATGTCTGTCTATTCATTTGCCGCCGTCCTGGCCGATAAACAAGAGGTGTCAGTGAGTAGTATCAGGAGGGTATATGGTTTCAGCAATCTCATCAGGTGGCGCCAGCAGCGCCGTCAACAGCGGTACTGGCAGCAGCAGTAATAGTTCACAAATTGCAACGCTACAAAGACAGATCACCTCGGCACAAAAGCAATTGACCGATGCGCAAAAGGGCGAGCAGACGGACGCCACGCAAAAGCTGCAACAGCAGCTGGCCGATCAGATCGCGGCATTGCAGGCGCAGATCGCCCAGTTGCAGGCTGCGGCCGCACAACAGGCGGCGCAACAGCCTGTGCAGTCGCCGGACAGTGCGGATACCAGCACAAGTCAGGTCCGTTCGGTATCGTCGACCCTGGGCAGCGTGATCGATACCTACGCCTGATGGCGTGGCCAGCATGCCTGCTTCAGGCGGGCATTCTGGCGGGCAAGATCATTTCCACGCACAAGCCGCCGCTGCCACGGTTGCTGGCCGTGATGGTGCCGCCGTGGGCGCCGATCACGTGCTGGGCGATAGCCAGGCCTAAGCCGTGCCCATCGGTGGATTTTTGTGTGTTGCTGGCGCGGAAGAACGGTTCAAAAATGGCGCCCAGGTCGGCCGCCTCCACGCCTGGTCCCTGGTCCAGCACGGCAATGCGCACTTGCTGGCCGCTATCGAGCAGGGATGCGGCGATCTCGACGGTGCCGCCATCTGGACTGTGCTTGATGGCGTTGCGCACCACGTTTTCTACCGCGCGCCCCAGCAGGTCGGCCTGGCCCGTCACGATGGCCTCGCTGATATCGGCGTCGCCTTTGATGCTGATGCTGATCTGGCGGCCACCCGCTTCATAGCAGGCGTCTTCCACGATGTCGTGCAGCAGGTCGGCGATGCTGAAGTCTTCGCTGAGCGGGTGGACGGCGGCCGCTTCCAGCCGCGACAGGGTCAGCAATTCCCCGATCAGCTTATCCATGCGCACGCTTTCGCGTTCGATGCGCTCCATCGATGCGGCCATTTTTTCCGGTTGCTGGTGCGCCAGTCCGATGGCGGCCTGCAGGCGCGCCAGCGGCGAGCGCAATTCATGCGACACGTCATGCAACAGCCGTGTCTGGCTATCCATCAGGCTTTGCAAGCGGCCCGTCATGCGGTCGAAATCGTGGCCCAGGTCCTTCAATTCGTCGCCACCGGGCTTGTTGCGGAAGCGCGGCGCCAGGTCGCCGCTGGACGCGCCTTCGAATGCCTGGCGCAGGTCGCGGATGGGACGGGCGAAATACCAGGCCAGTAAAAATGCGAATAACAGGCTGGCCACGGTGGCTGCAACGACGGGGATGAAGCTGCGGTAAGGCGTCATCATGCGGGGGCTGGGCGGCATGCCACCCATGTCAGGGTAGGGGCCTGGCTTGGCGGTGAATGGCGGCGCGCTGGCGTCTGCAGGTGGACGCCCGGATGGCATGGCGTGCGTATCGCCCATCACGATGGCTTGCAGCGTATCGCGCGTGGCGCCAGTCTCGAAACCGCGGAAATGTTCGGAATACGGCAGGAACAGCAGCAAGCGCACGCCATCTGCGCCTTCCAGTTCGCGCACGACGTGCCGGCCCACGGTTTGCGCCCGCATGGCGCGGGCCTTGGCCAGGGTGGCTGGCTGCACATGGCGGCCCAGCAATTCGCGGCCTTGTCCATCGACCGCGTACACGCGCAAGCGTTCTGTTTGCACCAGCAATTGGCGCAGGGCGTTGCTACCGCCAAACTCCAGGGTAGCAGCGGCTGCATCGATGGCCATCTGCGCGGGCGGACTGGTGTCGATGTCGAGCAGGCGTTCTTGCTGTGCCGCACGATTTTTTAGCCAGAAGGTGCCACCGATGCCGATAGTCGCGGCAAATTGGGCCAGCAAGATGCACAGGAAAAACTTCCAGAACAGGCGCCCCACGCTTATTCCTTGATCAGTTGATAGCCCAGCCGGTACACGGTTTGCAGGCAGGAACGGCCATCGGAAAGGCTGCCCAGCTTGCGCCGCAGGCTGCTCAGGTGCACGTCGATATTGCGGTCGAAGCGCGCCATGGGTCGCCCCAGTCCCAGCTCGGATAACTGGTTTTTGCTGACGGGTTTGCCTGCGTTACGCACCAGTACTTCCAGCAAATTGAATTCCGTGCTGGTCAGTTCCAGATGGGTACCAGCCCATGCCGCGCGGCGCTGCTGCGGCCACATTGTCAACTGGCCCACGCTCAGGGGGGCAGCAGCGGAATTGTCTTGCTGCGTCGCTTGCGAGCGGCGCAGGATGGCGCGGATGCGGGCCGTCAACTCGCGTGGCGTGCAAGGTTTGGTGACGTAATCGTCGGCGCCCAGCTCCAGCCCGACGATGCGGTCTGTATCGTCGCCGCGCGCCGTCAGCATCAGGATAGGCATGGTGCTGCTGGCGCGGATGCGGCGCAAGGTTTCCAGTCCGTTCATGCGCGGCATCATCACGTCGAGGACGGCGATGGCGTACAAGCCCGTTAGTGCTTCGGCCGAGCCGGTTTCGCCATCATGCACGGCCCGTGCTTCAAAGCCTTCCTGCTCCAGGTATTCCTGGAACATGCCTACCAGCTCCACATCGTCATCTATCAGCAGTACCTTGCTCATCCTTTGCGTGTCTTTCCCATGGTCACAGATTATCTTGCCTCGATGATAGCAGTCAAACGGCGCCGTTCTACAGCGTTTTACGCGGTTTTACACACAAGCGCTCACATTCCTTTACATGCTTTTACTTAGTACTAACGTTGCTTTACACGCCAGCACCGGACAATCAACGCTCATCAACTACAAGAGGAGAGTCCCATGAAACACAGACAAACGATGCTGTTCCTGCTGTTGTCGGCTGGCTTGGCAGCGCCGCTGACGGTCAGGGCACAGCAGGCTCCCGGTCCAGGCTTTGGTCCCGGTCCCGGGATGGGCCATCACGGCCCCGGCCGTGGTGCTGGCGAGGCCGTGCCGCCTTTCCTGCGCGGCATCGAATTGACGGAAGCGCAGCAAGACAAGGTGTTTGCCGCGACCTACGCCCAGGAACCGCTGCTGCACGAACAAGAGAAAATCGCCTTCAAGGCGCATGCGCAGTTGCGCGCCTTGGCCGCTTCCGCCCAATACGACGACGCCCAGGCCAGCGCCCTGGCCAATACCGCAGCGCAAGCGACCGCGAGGATCAGCCTGGAGCATGCAAGGCTGGAACAGCAACTGCTGGCCTTGCTGACGCCGGAACAGCGCGCGCAACTGGCCGCCCGGCACACGCGCCACGAAGGCGGCCCCGGCCGTTCAGGGCAGCGTCCGCCAGCGCCAGTGTAGCAAATCGTAGGTGTAATAAATCGCAGGTGCAATAAACCATCACACACTATAAAAAGGGGAGTAAAACATGAGCATCAACGCTTTATCGTCCAGCAGCAATCTCCAATTGAACGCCTTCAGCCGCCTCGACGGCAGCGCGGCCACCGCTTCGACCAGCGCCACGGCCGGCACGCCGCCGCAAAGGCCCGATGACAACGGCTTCCTGGACGCCATTTCCAGTGCCCTGTCATCGATCGGCGTGAGCGTGCCCGATACCAGTAGCGATACGGCCAGCAGCACCGACGGCGGCACCAGCGCTACCAGTACCGCCAGCGGCAGCGACGCGGGCCAGGCGCTGGGCGCCTTTTTGCACCAGCTGATGGGCAGCCTGCACGCGCAGGGTGGCGGCGGCCAGGCTGAAGGCCAGGGCAAAGTCGCCGGCGAAGGCGGCCACCACGGCGGCGGCAGGGGCGGACCCGGCCATATCGAGTCGGACTTGCAAAGCCTGATGCAGAAATTGTCGTCCAGCACAGATAGCACCAGCAGCAACGACGGTAGCGACAGCAGCGTCAGCGACTTGCAATCGAGTTTCGCCAATCTGCTCACTTCGCTGGGGGGCGGCAGCGACGGCAGTAATGCCAAGCTGGGCAGTTTCCTGCAATCCTTGTCGGGTAGCCTGGGCGGCGCCAGCGGCGCCACCAGCCTGCCAGCGGCCGGCAACCTGGTCAACACCACGGCTTGAACCATGGAGCGCAAGCCCGTCAGCGTCACTTTCAGCGAGGCCACCAGGCGCTTGCTGTTCCTGTGCGCCAGCCTCAGTCCGGCGCTGGCAGGCTTGCCCCATTTGATGGAATATGTATGGATACACCTGCTGTCGACCTGGCATCCAAGTTCGAAATGATGGACCAGGGGCAGGCCGAACGGCGCCGGCTGCTGCGCTGGCTGCTGGTAGGCACGGCGACCTTGCCCCTGATCAGTTGCGGCGGAGCGAGTGACGCCACCGCGCCGGCTACTGAGCTGGAAGCCATGGGCGCTAGCGAACCCGTGGCGGGCGCCTGCGCCGTGATTCCGGAAGAAATGGCCGGGCCGTATCCTGCCGATGGCACCAATACCTATGGCAGCAGCATCATCAACGTACTGAACCAGCCCGGCATCGTGCGCAGCGATATCCGCAGCAGCTTCAATGGCGGCACGGCGGTTGCAGCGGGCGTACCGTTGAGCATACGGCTGCAGCTGCTCAATGCCGGGGCTGGCTGTGCCAGCCTGGCCGGCTACGCTATTTATCTATGGCACTGCGACCGCTATGGCCGCTATTCGCTATATTCCAGCGGCCTGGCAGGACAGAATTATTTGCGGGGGCTGCAGGAAACGGACGGCAACGGCATGCTGGCTTTCACCACCATCTTTCCTGGCTGCCAGCCAGGAACCCTGCCGCATGTGCACTTGGAAATTTACCCCAGCCTGGTGCAGGCTGCCAGTAGCAGCAACCGCATCAAGACCTCGCTATTGACCTTCCCCATGGCGGCCGCGCGCAAGGCCTACTCGGCCAGCGGCTATGAGACCAGCCTGGCGAACCTGGCGCAAACGGGCGCGAGCGCTGGTACCGGGCAAGGCAGCAGCCTGCAGATGGCTAGCCTGACGGGCAATGCCATCGATGGTTATGTGGCCAGGCTGGCTGTTGCCGTGAATGGCTAAGGTATATTGTCCCTGCTTTCTTCAATATCGGCCAATCGCATGCTGGCGTTTATGCAGGAAGGAAAACAGTGTTTACATTGCATGGAGTATTCAAAAAATAGCTTGCTAAAGTATGGATATATTGACAATTATTTGAGATACTTATAATATGATAATTTCCATAAATCAATATATTCCAGTTTGCTGGCATATTAAATAAGGATGCAATATGCAAGGTTTTATGAAATTGATAAAAATAGCAGTTATTTTCCTGATATTTTTCAGTGGGCCGGTGCATGCCGAACGCCGGCAGATATTTTATTCGACGGCGTCTGGTCAGCCTAGCTGGAAGCTGGAAAACTATATGGGAAATAATGTTGCAATATGGAACACGTCATCATCGTGTAGCTACGGTGCTATTGGCTTTCCTGACAACATGAGTTCAGCAGATAAGAACCGTTTCTATGCCACCATGATTGCTGCAAAGACTAGCAATGTGACCATGTTTATTTATTATGATGAAGTCCCTGGCATATGCCTGCTGGTCAGTTTCGGACTATTGTAACCTCGCCTGCCTGTGATACACAGGCACTAGGCGCTTGGTCCAGGCTGCCAGTAGCAGCAACCGCATCAAGACCTCGCTATTGACCTTCTCCATGGTGGCCACGGGCAAGGCCTACCCGGCCAGCGGCTATGAGACCAGCCTGGCGAACCTGGCGCAAACGGGCGCCAGCGCTGGTACCGGGCAAGGCAGCAGCCTGCAGATGGCTAGCTCCTGGCGGCGAAACCCGTTTCGCTGCGCCACTGCGCGACTCCCGCATTTCTCCCTGGCTTGCGCCTTGTTTCATCACCTCGATGTGTGCGTAATGCTCGCGTCAAGCCGTATATCCCTATCCTGAACCAGCGCCTGGCGGACAAGATCCAGCGCCGGATGATGATGAAAAACAACAGTAAGAATATTATTGATGTAGTAATTCCATTGTGGCAATATTGTGTTCGACTATTACTGCAAAGTAATTGTTCATCATTTCTTACACATTCTTCAGGAAACCTCATGCGTAAATTAATTTTTCTGGTGACGGCACTGGCCGGTGGCAACGTGTACGCGGATTGGTCGCCACAATTCATCAAGCAGGAAAATGTAGTGACCGTCAGTGTTGGCGGCGCTTCAGCGACTTACCGGGAATCTCAAAAAGACCAGAGTGGCCAGTTGTATGCGATTGCGGGTGAGTTACGCCTTGTGCAGCCGAATTTGGAACAAAGTCTGAATAACGTCATGTCTCAGGAAGCGTCCAAGAATGGCGTACAGTTTCTGGATGGCACACTGAGTGGCGATTTACACGCGACGCTACAACCGAGCGCATCTGGTGTAGTACTCATGACGCTCAATGGCATTAACTACCAGGCCCGCAATAATTACTCTGGAAAGAAGTTGGGCGTCATTCATTTCTCGTGTACCAATACTGCTACGCTGAACAATATTTCCATTACCGGCCAATATGGCGCCGCCGATGGTGTCCTGGCATCGAATCAGGTCGGCATGAGTGCGAACGTCAACTCCTCTACCGATTGCGACTCGAATCTTTCGTGGATTTTACCGGTGGTTGGTTCATGGCTTATCAACAAAGGGGAAAATATCGCTGATACACGCATCGGCGACGGTATCAAAGGGGCGATGAATGGTGTCAAGGATAAATTATTTTTTAATAGGGATCAAAACTGGCTCGTTGGCTTGAACCGCTTGGTACCACCAGGTAAAACAGTGACCTTACCCAACGGCAGTGTCTTCCCGATTGGCCAATATATCAACGACAACCTGTCTTATCTGATCGCCAATAGCCAGATGGATATCCAGTTTGGCAAGGCGGCGACCATCAAGGGCGTGTATGGGACTGCGGAGCCAAACAAAAACAATTATGTCAGCAATCTGGTAACGATTTCCGTTACTTCGCCAGCCCTGTCGTTTTCAATCCAGTTGCGCGATGAAACGGAAGTGGACTGGCGCTGGAAATGCAGCCTGGTCAATCCTAACAAGACGTGCAGTATTCCTTGATGTTACTGAAGTTAAATACGTCACGGATAATCATTCGCGGCAGCCATTAATGGCTGCCGTTTTTTATGGGCGCGAGCATATTGTGATGAGCCAGATCATGGATCGAGTGTTACGGTGGATCGCGTGCATGGCGTTAGTGTCGAAGGTTTACTGCAAGCCTTCTGCAGGGCTTGACGCTGAGCGATGGGAGCCATCATGCATGGATGGGAATGCACGTGCGTACAATGCCGCCGCCGCGCTGGCGTGGCCTTTGCACTGCTGGAATTTGGCGCTAGCTGGCCGGGCAAGGAAGGCGCTGCCGCTGTGTTCAGCGAGGAAGAGGAGTGGCAACTGGCCATGGTGTTGCTGGCGGTGGGCAGCGAAGTGGAGCTGGAGCAATTCCTCGGCAATGTTTTGAAGCATGCCTGGAAGGAGCTCAGGAAGGCGGAGACGGTGACCGGCAAGGTGGCGGCGCCACTGGCTGGCGTCTTGAAAGCAGTCGCCAGGACAGCCTTGCCCTTCATTGGCAGGGCATTGGGCTGCATGATTTCCGTTCCCGGCGCGGGCACGGCGCTGGGAGCAGCCTTGGGCAAGGCGGCCAGCGGCGCACTGGCAATCGAGTTTGCGGGAAGAACCTCGCAGCATGAGGAAAAGGAAGAATTGGACATGGCGCGGCGTTTCGTGCGTATCGCAGGGCAGGCGGCGCGGCTGGTGGCCGAGGGCGATCCCGGTCCCCGTGCAGTAGAGAGCGCCGTAATGCGCGCCTTGTACCAGCACTTGCCGCACTTCCGTTCGGGACCGCCGCCAAAAGATGAGGAAAGTGCCCGCTGGCGCCGCCGTGGCAACCGCATCGTGGTGATGGGTGACTGGACGTGAGTACGGCCTGGACCCTGTTTACGGCAGCGGTTGATCCGCACCCGATAGCGCCGTTGTTCGGGTGGCAGCTGGTCTGGAGGCTAGCGAGAATGGCCGCTCGACCAGCAGGAACAGCATGGCGGCAGGCATCAGTGTCCAGGCTAGCATGGGCGGCATCAGCAACAGGAAAAATGGCCAGCCCTGTGCCTGCGGCGGATGGATCAGGGCCAGGAACAGGAAAGCGCCTTTCAAGGCCAGGCCATGGATCAGGTAATAGGAATAGCTGATATTGCCCAGCCAGCGCAGCGGTGTCCAGCAGAATGCGCGCGATAGCCAGTTGCCGCGTGCCTGGAAGCAGCATAGGCACAGCAGGAAAAAGCCTGCCGCCAGTGCCGCCAGCTTGAGCAGTAGCGGCAAAGGTAGTAACAGGCTCGCCATGGCGGCCAACAGCGCGCCGGCGGCCAAGGCAGGTGGTATACACCAGTCGGGCAGCGTCAGCGCTTCGTGGAGAAAGATACCGGCGATAAACAGCAGTAAACGGGCAGGGCCGCCAAACACAGCAAAGCCGCAGCTGGCCATTACCGCCAGGATGCCGAAGAACAGGCAGCGCCAGATGAGGCTGCGGCGGCGCAGGCTGAATCCGGCAATCATCAGCGGTATCAGCAGGTAATACAGCATTTCATAGCTGAGCGACCAGGCCACGCTGATGAATGGCGGCGCCGCACTGAAACCGGCTAGCAACAGGAAGTTGCTGGCCAGGTAGGTCAAGGCATCGGGCCATGTCGCTGGAATCCTGCTTTCAGATGGCAATAGCCAGGATAGCAGCAGATACAGGGCAAATACGCAAGCATAGACTGGGTAGATGCGGCGCACCCGGCGCTGTAGATAGGACGCCAGCGCTTGCGGGCGGCGGATCAGCGAACCATAGATCAGGTAGCCGCTCAAGACAAAAAACAGGTCCACGCCCGCATTGCCTACCGTATGCAGTGCGGCCGCCAGCGTCGCCAGCATGGGCGCATTGCCACGCCAGGGTGCGCTCAGGCTGACATAGTGCACCAGAAACACCAGCAGCACGGCAAAACCGCGCAAGCCTTCCATCGGACGCAGCTGGGCCGCCGCACCGGCGCGGTCAAGTTCAAAGCAGGTGGATAGCCGGCTGGACATGGGCCGACTATAGCTATCTGCTGGCGGCAGGTCTTATCGTGGCGCAACGAGCAGTGCGCAAGAAAAAACGCCGCCTGATGTGCACCAGGCGGCGTTTAATATGTGCTTCTTAACGAAGGGCGATCTTAGGTATTCTCATCCAGTTTGACGCAGTCCACGAAGTAGCCACGCTTGCCATCGACTTCACGTTTGACCAGGCCGTGCACATCCGTCTCGAAGCCGGGGAAGCGCTCGTTGAAGTCGCGTGCGAAGCGCAGGTAGTCGACGATGGTCTTGTTGAAACGTTCGCCAGGGATCAGCAGCGGAATGCCTGGTGGATACGGCGTCAGCAGGATGGACGTGATACGGCCTTCCAGGTCGTCGATGGCCACGCGCTCGATTTCGCGGTGGGCCATCTTGGCAAACGCTTCCGACGGTTTCATGGCTGGAATCATGTCCGACAGATACATTTCCGTGGTCAAACGCGCCACATCGTAAGCCTTGTAGAAATCGTGGATTTGCTGGCACAGGTCGCGCAAGCCCATTTTTTCGTAGCGCGGGTTGGCTGCCGCGAATTCTGGCAGGATGCGCCACATCGGCTGATTCTTGTCGTAATCGTCCTTGAACTGTTGCAGCGCCGTCAGCAAGGTATTCCAGCGGCCTTTGGTAATGCCGATGGTAAACATGATGAAGAACGAGTACAGGCCGCATTTTTCAATGATGACGCCGTGTTCCGCCAGGTATTTGGTGACGATGGACGCAGGGATGCCCGTCTCGCCAAACTGGCCATCGAGCGACAAGCCCGGGTTGACGATGGTGGCCTTGATCGGGTCGAGCATATTGAATCCGGGAGCCAGGTCGCCGAAACCGTGCCAGTCGTCCTCGGCGCGTATCATCCAGTCCGATTGCTGGCCCATGCCTTCGTCGTTGAAGTTGTCCGGACCCCAGACCTGGAACCACCAGTCCTTGCCCCATTCCTGGTCGATCTTTTTCATGGCGCGGCGGAAATCGAGCGCTTCCATGATCGACTCTTCCACCAGGGCCGTGCCGCCCGGCGCTTCCATCATGGCCGCAGCCACGTCGCAGGAAGCGATGATCGAGTATTGCGGCGAAGTCGAGGTATGCATCAGGTAGGCTTCGTTGAAAGCGTCCTGGTCAAGCTTGACCTGGTCCGATTCACGCACCAGGATTTGCGAGGCTTGCGACAGGCCGGCCAGCAATTTGTGCGTGGACTGGGTCGAGAAGATCATCGATTCCTTGGCGCGCGGACGGTCCTTGCCGATGGCGTGCATGTTTTTATAGAAATCGTGGAAGGTGGCGTGCGGCAGCCATGCTTCATCGAAGTGCAGGGTATCGATCTTGCCGTCCAGCATTTCGCGCAGGGTTTCCACGTTGTAGATCACGCCGTCGTACGTCGATTGCGTGATGGTCAGGATGCGTGGTTTCTTGTTCTTGGCTTCACGGGCGAACGGGTTCGCTTCGATCTTGCGAGCAATGCTTTCCGGCGTGAATTCTGCCAGTGGAATCGGGCCGATGATGCCCAGGTGGTTGCGGGTCGGCATCAGGAACACGGGAATCGCGCCGCACATGATGATCGAGTGCAAGATCGACTTATGGCAATTGCGGTCGACAACCACGATGTCGCCTGGCGCCACCGTCGAGTGCCACACCATCTTGTTCGAGGTCGAAGTACCGTTGGTAACGAAATAGCAATGGTCGGCATTGAAGATGCGCGCCGCATTGCGTTCGGACGCGGCCACCGGGCCGGTATGGTCGAGCAACTGGCCCAGTTCTTCCACGGCGTTGCAGACGTCGGCGCGCAGCATGTTTTCACCGAAGAACTGGTGGAACATCTGGCCGATCGGCGACTTCAGGAAGGCTACGCCGCCCGAGTGGCCAGGGCAGTGCCAGGAATAGGAGCCGTCGTTGGCGTAGTGCACCAGTGCGCGGAAGAATGGTGGCGACAGGCCATCCAGATACGATTTCGCTTCGCGGATGATGTGGCGCGCAACGAATTCCGGCGTATCTTCGAACATGTGGATGAAACCGTGCAGTTCGCGCAGGATATCGTTCGGGATATGGCGCGAAGTGCGCGTTTCGCCGTACATATAGATAGGAATGTCGGCGTTCTTGTAGCGGATTTCTTCGACGAAGGCGCGCAGGGACTTCAGCGCGATATCGGTGTCTTCGACGGAACCGGAGCCGAATTCTTCATCGTCGATCGACAGCACGAAGGCCGACGCGCGCGATTGTTGCTGGGCAAATTGCGACAAATCACCGTAGCTGGTCACGCCCAGCACTTCCATGCCTTCTTTTTCCATTGCGGCGGCAAGGGCGCGAATGCCCAGGCCGGACGTATTTTCAGAACGGAAATCCTCGTCAATGATGACGATGGGGAAACGGAATTTCATGCATGTCTCCAAAAAAGCAAGCCGCCCCTGACTTATATGGAGGGGCGGACTAGGGCGCGACGGCTAAGCGGTGAGTAGTGCCTGGCAGTCGCATAAAAAAATTAAGAACGGGATTCTCGCAGAAATGCAGCGTCTGCGGGAAAAAAATATCATATAGAAACTACAAAAACCATGTCTTAGCTTGCCTCAACGGTGTGACAACGCCATGACAGCGCAATGACAGCGCCAAGACGCTACTTCGATAGCAAGATTCTTGCTTCGAACGCACAGTTTCAGGCTTTTCTTTGCAGGGTAACAAAGGCATACGGCAAGCCGGAATTGGCGGCCACGTGTTCTTCACGCGCCGTTTCTTGCCATTCGGCATGATCGATGGCCGGAAAAAACGCGTCGCAATCATAAGTCTGGCCGATTTCCGTCACGATCAAGCGCTGCGTCAAGACCAGCGACTGTTTGTAGATTTCGGCGCCGCCGATCACATAGCCTTCCACGCCGTCCAGCAGGGCGATGGCGTCTGCCACCGAAGCGACCGCTTCCACGCCCTCATGGCGCCATTCGGCATTGCGCGTGATGACGATGTTGCGGCGGTTCGGCAATGGCCGGCCGATCGAATCAAACGTCTTGCGGCCCATGATAATCGGGTGGCCGGTGGTCAGGCGCTTGAAGTGGGCCAGGTCTTCCGGCAACTTCCACGGCAAGGTGTTGTTGATGCCAATGCCGCCTTGCTGGTCGGTGGCGACGATGATGGTCAGTAAGCTCATTTATTCAGTAATGTGGTGGGCGCAAAGCGCTATGCCCGTCATTATCGTTGAAATTGCGGATGCGCTCCAAATGTCTGCAAATGTGCGCGCATGGCGGCGGCCAGTTCATCGGGCTGTTCCAGCGGAATCATGTGGCCGCTGGCGCCGCGCACCATATGCAAGGTGGCGTTTGGCAAGCATTCCGCCATGGCCCGCAAGTCGGCGGCCGGCACCAGTTGATCCTCTTCCGCACCGACGATCAGCACGGGAAAGTGCAGTTCCGGCAAGCGGTCCATCAGGTCGGGCCGCTTGATGGTGGTGGCAAATTGCGTCAGCAACACGTCCTTGCCCAGGTCCAGGCCCATTTGCTCGATCAGGCCCGTGATGGACTTATCTTGCAAATGCGATGGATGCAGCAATTCGCGCAAGCGCTGGCGTGTGATGCCCGCATAGGCGTTGCGCTTGAGCATGTTGACGATGCGTTCGCGCGCTTCTATCTCTGCCGGCAATAACCCCTTGGCGGAATTGGCGATCAGGGTCAGCGATTTTATCCGCTCCGGATGGGCCACCGCATGTTCGATGGCCAGATAGGCGCCCAGCGAAAACCCCACCAGGTGCGATTGCGGTGCGCTGTGGCTGGCGATCAATTCCTGCATTTGCTGGCGCGTGCCGGCCTGCTGCAAGGGGATGCAGTTGCAATCGTAGGCATCGCCCAGCTTTGACGCCAGGGGCGACCATAGCCGTTCGTCGCACAAGGTGCCGGGTATCAGGTCCAGCCGCATCTGGTCTTGCGGCAAGTTGTTCGTCATAGCTTAAGCATGTCTTGTTTGTTGTCGCGGCATTATCGGTCATTTTGACGATCACGGTGGAGTGCACAGTCCGGTGCAGGCGTTCCACATGGCATTATGTTAGGCTGGCCGCGCTCTTATTTTCGCTAAGGAAGAATATGGATGTACTGTCAAAAGGCCAGCGATTGCCGCTAGCCAATCTCGTGCCAGCTGGCGTATTGGACATCGGCGTGGCCGTACAGGGGCTGGCGCTCGACTTTGCCTGTTTTGGCCTCGATGGCGCCGGCAAGCTGTCGGACGAACGCTATATGACCTTCTTCAACCAGCCGCGCACGCCATGCGGCAGCGTGGAAGTGCGCACCGCCAGCGGTGGCGACCATGCAGCCTTCGCTTTCCAGTTGCCGCGCTTGCCGGCCGGTATAGAACGCATCGTGGTGGCGGCCAGTATCGATGGAGCTGCTGTCATGTCACAGATGGCGTCCGGTTACCTGCGCTTGCTTGCCGGCGGGCATG
Organism: Janthinobacterium silvisoli; assembly: GCF_014200725.1. Classification (GTDB taxonomy): domain Bacteria; phylum Pseudomonadota; class Gammaproteobacteria; order Burkholderiales; family Burkholderiaceae_D; genus Janthinobacterium. Next base: position 327,990 of record NZ_JACHCL010000002.1, on the reverse strand, counting down.
AAGTAGCGCGCTTTGCCTTTGCCGCCGCCGATTTTGCGCAAGAAAAAGCCGTCATGCTGGGCGAACTGTACCGCAAGGATGGCGCCTGGCGTTTCATGGCTGTCGGCCAGGGTTTCAATGGCGGCCTCGATGCGCTGGTGCGCCATTTCGGTGGCGAAGTGGCTCCCGCTATGGCCCACGTTAGCGCGCCAGCGAAGATCGATCTGGAAAAGCGGGTGGCACGCGAAGCGCCGCAACTGGTCAGCCTGGTCAAGCAGGCCGCTGTATCGTTGGAAAAAGTAGGCTTGTCGCAGCACCGCGCCAAGGTGTGTTTGTGCCTCGATATTTCCGGTTCCATGGGGCGCTTGTATAAAGAAGGCCTGGTGCAGCAGTTTGCCGAGCGCATCCTGGCGCTGGGCTGCAAGTTTGATGACGATGGCGAGATCGACGTGTTTCTGTTCGGTAAGGATGTGCACCAGCCAGACCCGATGGACTTGAGCAATTGCACCACCTACGTCAAGCGCGTGATCCAGCTGCATCCGCTGGAAGGCGATACCCGGTATGGCAAGGCCATGCAAGCCATCCGCGCGTTTTATTTTCCCGACGCCAAGGGCCAAGAGCGCACTCGGCCATTGAAGGCGGACATGCCCGTGTATGTCATGTTTGTCACCGATGGCGGCACCAGCGACCAGGCCACGACTGAAAAGCAATTGCGCTGGGCCAGCAATGAAGCGATCTTTTGGCAATTCATGGGCATCGGCAAGGGGCGCAAGTCGAAAAGCAAGTTTTTGGCTGCGTTTGCCGACTCCGATTTCCCTTTCCTGGAAAAGCTCGATGAGCTGGGCGGACGATTGATCGACAATGCCAATTACTTTTCCGTCGGCTCGCCCGACGAGCATAGCGATGCGGAACTGTACGACTTGCTGATGACGGAGTATCCGGACTGGCTGAAGCTGGCGCGGCAGCACGGTTTGCTGGCGTAATATGGTGGAGTAGGTGCTGCAGTAGCGCACTGTCATTTTTTTGTCATTTTTGTGTCATGCCGCTGTTGCCGTGCTTGCGCCATACTGCGAGCATCATGGATCATGAACAATAGAAAGGGACCGGCGGCATGAGAATCCTGGTCATCGAAGACGAACCCAAGGCAGGCGAGTACATGCGCAATGGCTTGACGGAAGCCGGTTATGTGGTCGATGTGGCGCAAAACGGGCGCGATGGCCTGTTCATGGCGCAAGAATTGCGTTATGACTTGATCTTGCTGGACGTCATGATGCCGGAAATGGATGGCTGGGAAGTCATGCGCAAGCTGGGTACGGGCACGCCCGTGCTGTTCCTGACGGCGCGCGGCACCCTCGATGACCGCTTGAAGGGCTTGGAGCTGGGCGCCGACGATTACCTGGTCAAGCCATTCTCGTTTGCGGAATTGCTGGCACGCATCAGGGTAGCCTTGCGGCGCGGCCAGCAAGTACGCCAGGAAGACGTGATGGCCATCGCTGACCTGCAGATCGACGTGCCCAAGCGCAAGGTCGTGCGGGCTGGCACGCGGCTCAGCTTGACCAACAAGGAATTCAATCTGCTGCATTTTTTTGCCTCGAACCAGGGGCAAGTATTGTCCCGCTCGCTGATCGCTTCGCGCGTATGGGACATGAATTTCGACAGCGACACGAATGTGGTCGATGTCTCCGTGCGGCGCTTGCGCCAAAAGATCGATGAACCGTTCGCCATCAAACTGATCCACACCGTGCATGGCGTGGGTTATCGTTTTGAAGAGGAAGCATGAAGCTGGCCGGGCAATCGCATTCGCTGATCAACCGGCTGGCGCTGTTGTTTGCCTTGCTGACCTTTGCCGCCACGGCCACGCTTGGTTATGCCTTGTACCGGGCGCTGGAACAGCAATTGACCGTGCGCGACGACGCGGCGCTGGTCAACCGGGTCGACCAGTTGCGCACCTTGCTGCGCGACGTGGACGTAGTGGACTTGATACGCCAGAAACCGCATCTGTTCGCCAATATGCTGGGCAACCGCGAAGCCTTGCTGGTTTTGCAGTATCCTGGCCAGGCGCCGCTGATCGAAGTCAATCCCGGCAACAGCCGCGTGCCCGACGTCAAGCCGGTGGTGGCCGATGCACCGCTGTCGCTGGACGCCGTGCATCATCGGATCGAGCCTGATGGCACACCCTTTATCGCCGTCTCCGCCGCCGCCATCACCAGCCACGCGCAAGAACCGTTGTTGATTACCTCGGGGCGTTTGCTGACTGAACGCACGCGCATGCTGGGCAATTACCGTGACCAGATCGTCTTGCTGGCGGCCATCATGTCGGTGCTGAGCGCACTGCTGGCCTACTGGATCGCGCGGCGTGGTTTGTCGCCACTGCGCAAGCTGGCCGAGCAGACGGGCGCCATCGGCATCCGCAACTTGTCCGTGCGCATTGATAGTGCGGACGCGCCGCAAGAATTGTTGCCGCTGATTACAGGATTCAACGGCATGCTGGACCGGCTGGAAAGCAGTTTTACGCAGCTGAGCCAGGTCTCGGCCGACATGGCCCACGACTTGCGCACGCCGATCGGCAATATGCTGGGCCAGACCGAAGTGGCCCTGGGCCAGCGCCGCGACGTGGAGTATTACCAACGACTACTGGGATCGAACTTCGAAGAATTGCAGCGCCTGTCGAAAATGACCGACAGCATGCTGTTCCTGGCGCGCGCCGAGCACGCCGATCATGTGATCGAGCGCAAGGCGGTCGATGTGAGCGCCGAATTCCAGCGCCTGGCCGATTATTTCGAAGGCCCGGCCGAAGAGCGCGACGTGCGCCTGGTGCTGCGTGGCGAAGGAGGCGTGTGGGCCGACGCCGTGTTGCTGCGCCGCGCCCTGGCCAATCTGCTGGCCAACGCCGTGCGCTATGCCGAACCGGGCAGCGAGATAATTCTGGCGGCAAGCCAGGAGGCGGAAGGCACAACCATCACGGTAGAAAACACGGGCCCCACTATCGCCGAACACCACCTGGCCCGGCTGTTCGACCGCTTTTACCGCGCCGACCCGTCGCGCCACGCATCGTCATCTTCCAGCGGCCTGGGCCTGGCCATCGTGCGCAGCATCATGACCCTGCATCAGGGCAAGTGGAGCGCCGAAAGCCGGGATGGCGTGACTTGCTTTAGTCTGTTTTTTCCGACAGCCCAGCAATAAACGCGACGAAGCTGGCGCAATACGGTTCAAAGTCCCAGCGCCCTGTGCCATGCATGGCACACAGCACGGGCGCATCGTGGCTGTGCATTTGGCCCAGATCCAGGCATAGCGGATCGCCGCCTGCGTTGGCTATCACCAGATACTGGGCAGGCCAGTCAGCGATGCTTAGCTGCGTGACTGGATTCCAGGCATAGCCGTGCTGCGCCTTGATCAGTTCGCTGGCGCCAACCAAATGCAAACCTTGTGGGAAGTCTTCTGTTGTGATTTGCACCCTGAGCGGCGAGGCGCAGGCCAGGAAGCGCCGGTAGTGTTCGGGCAAGGTCCAGCGCTGGTCGATGGCCAGCACATGCTCGGGACTGGCGATGGTCAGCCAGTTCGATGGCTGGGCCAGGTCTTGTTCGCGCGCGCGTAAGGCGGCCAGCTTGTGGTCGAGGGCCGCCAGCGCGTGTTCCAGCGGGGTCTCCGGCGTGTCCAGCAAACGATGGCGCAGCGGTTCGGCGTGGCCCGCACCGTTTGGGTAGCCCATCGTTTTCCATGCCAGCAAGGCGGGCAGGTCGATGTCGGGCGCCTTCCATTGGCCAGGGTCTTCCGGGCGGCCGGCATCGAAGGGCTGGCGGCTGAAGACGGCCAGCCTTTTGACGGCCTTGGCGCGGGTCTCCAGCGTCATGTCTTGATTGCCGGCAAGTTCCAGCAGTGCGCCGTAGGCCGCCTTGCCTGTGCTTTTCAGCAAACCATCCACGCCCCAGTAGGCCAGCCTGGGCTGGCCCAGGCTCCAGAGGTAAAAGTCAGCGTATTCGCCAGGCTGCGTCAGCTTGACCATATCGGTCAGCAGCAAAGTGCGCCAGTGCAGCAACTGGCCGTCACGCGCATAGTCAGCCAGGATGGCCAGCACGGCCAGGCGCTCTGTTTGCCCATGCTTTTTCAGCAGCCGGCCTAGCAGGCGCGAGAATTTGTTGCCGTCGCTTTCCTCAAACAGCTTGCTGCGCAGCGTGTCCAGCGGTGCCGCCGCCATCAGACTGCCATCGGCGCCGTGATCGGGGCGTGGTGCTGATAGCCCTCCAACGAGAAATCGGACGGTGCTATCTTTTCCAGCCATTCCGGTTCGTATTTGCCTGTCTTGGCAAACTCCGGTACGCGGTCGGAAATAAGGAACTGGGGCGCCGGGAAGGGCGCGCGGTTCAATTGTTCCTTGACCATGTCCAGATGGTTTTCATAGATATGGGCGTCGCCGATAAAATACGTGAACCAGCGTGGTGTGTAGCCGGTCAAACGGGCTACCAGATGCAGCAAGGCCGCGCCTTCGGCGATATTGAACGGTGTGCCCAGGCCGATGTCGTTGCTGCGTACATATAAACACAGCGAAATTTCGCGCGTATTGGCGTTCGGGATGAACTGGTACAGCAAATGGCAGGCGGGCAGGGCGACGGCGTCGAGCACGGCAGGATTCCAGCCGTGGAACAAGATGCGGCGGCTGCCAGGATTGTTGATGATGGTGTCCAGACACTCGCGCAACTGGTCGACAGCCTTGTACAGCAGCACTTTTTGCACGCCATCCTCGACGATGGGAGCAACCACGGTAAAGCCGTTTTTCTGCGCATCGGCAATTTGTGCCGGCTGATCAGCACCCAGCAGCTTGTAGGCTGGCCACTGGCGCCATTGCACGCCATACACTGGGCCCAGATCATCTTCGCCTTCGCGATAGGGGTTGGCCAGCCATTGGGCGTTTTCATTGGCGTTCTGGTCCCATACCTTGCAGCCCAAGGCGCGGAACTCGGCCGCATTGCGCGAGGCGCGCAGGAAGGCGCACAATTCGCCGATCACCGATTTGAACGCCAGCTTCTTGGTAGTGACGGCTGGAAAGCCATTGGCCAGGTCGAAACGCATCATGGCGCCCGGCACGCTCAGGGTGCGGATGCCGGTGCGGTTATCTTGCCAGCTGCCTGTTTCGAGGACGGTTTTGATCAAATCTTGGTATTGCTGCATATTGTGCTCCGGCTTTACTACGGTAAGGATGGTGATTGTAACGCAGCCCAAGGCAGCACGGCGGGCCGGCCGAGGCTGTAAGGATAGGTGAACGTTTGCATAATGTTGCAAGCGTCACCCCAAATTATTTGACTCTGTGGTAACTTGTGTATCCCCAGGGTAACAATATAGAAACGGCAGATTCTGCACCATGTTCTTGCGACAATTCGTGAATAATAATAACGCCGCCGTGGTGGAAATGAGCCGCACTGATTTCCTCAAGGCCAATCTGCGCCTGATTCTTGCATGGCCCTTGCTCTGCCTGGCCTTGTGCGCCGTGCTGTGGACGGCTACCTTGCTGCAGCTGGAAGCGGAAAAGAAGGTGGCCCAGCAGCAGGCGCTCGACAGCGTCGCCTCGCTGTCGAAAGCGTACAGCCAGTATTTGCTGCGCACCCTGGAACAGATGGATCAACTGACACTGCAACTGAAATACGAGTGGGAAAAATCGCAAGGGAAGCTGCGGCTCGATGAATTGAAGACGCAGGGTATGTATGCCTTGCCGCAATTTGCCATCGTCGCCATCCTTGACCGCAAGGGACACGCCGTCACCGCCACTGCGCCCTTGCAGCGTTTGCGTACCAGCGAGCGCAGCGATTTCCTGCTGCGTCACTGGCGCAGCAATTCCAGCGCCTTGCGCATCGCCCTGGGCCGTGCCAACGAAGGCGTGGCCAAAGGCGATGACAATACCCTCGTGCATTTCACGCGCCGGCTGGAAGATGCTGACGGCAATTTCGACGGCGTGCTGCTCATTTCCATACACTCGGCCTATTTTGCAGAATTCTACGACAGCGTCAATTTCGGCAAGCTGGGCATGTCGGCCGTGGTCGGTGAAGAGGGCGAACTGTTCAGCACGCGCCTCGGTACACGCGTCTTGCCGGTGCAGGGCACGCCTTTCTTCGACACAAATTTCCTGGAAACGGACAATGGCGCCATGCAGTCGGGCGGCAGGGTGGCGTTTTCGGACAAGCAAAACCGCTACGTGGGCTGGCAAGCCTTGAAAGCCTATCCCTTCACGGCGGTGGTGGGCCTGTCTGATGTGGAAGTGCTGCATCCTTACGAGGAAACGCGCACCATCTATATGTGGATCGCGACGGCCGTCAGCCTGCTGCTGATGGGTTTTACCGTGATCGCCACCATGCTGTCGCTGCGCCTGGCCTGGCGCCATCATTTGTCGACAGGCGTGCGTAATGCCTATCGCATGGCAACCGAAGGCACCAGCGACGGCTTTTACATCATCGCCGCACTGCGCGATGAAGCGGGCGCGATCATCGATTTTGAAATCGTCGACTGCAATGAGCCGGGCGCCCGTTTCTTTGGCGTGCGGCGCGATCAGTTGCTGGGCATGCGCATGCAGGAGCGCGCCCACGAACAGTATTTCCGCGACTTGATGCAAAGCTACCGGGCCGCCATGGAGTCCGGTTTTTCGGAAGAAGAGATCGAACTGCAGGAGGGGAACCCATTCAAGCTGCGCTGGATACGCCGGCGCCTGGTGCGCAGCGGCGAGCGCCTGGCCGTGACCTTGCAGGATATCAGCGCAGCAAAAGAACATGAGCAGGACTTGCGCCGCTTGGCCAGCGAAGATGGCTTGACGGGGCTGCCTAACCGCCACTGGCTGCAGCAGTTCCTGCCCAATGCGCTGGCGCGCGCGGCCATCGATGGCCATATGATGGCGCTGCTGTTCATCGATCTCGATGGCTTCAAGGATATCAATGACACGCAAGGCCATGCGCAGGGCGACAAGGTGCTGCGCGCCGCCTCCTTGCGCCTGAAAGCCGTGCTGCGCCCTGGCGACCATGTGGCGCGCCTGGGCGGCGACGAGTTTATCGTCATCCTCGACCCGATGGAAGATGAGGAGCGCGCCGAGCAGGTGGCGCAGCGCATTGCCCTCGCTTTCGATGAACCGTTTTACCTGGGTCTCGAGCGCCACAAGATGGGCGCCTCGATCGGCATCAGCCTGTATCCGCGCGATGGCGGCGAAACCGATGTGCTGTTGAAGAATGCCGACATCGCCATGTACGCCGTGAAGGCGGCAGGCAAGGGCCATCACCGTTTCTTCCAGCCCGAACTGTTTGAAACCATCCGCAACCGGCGCGAACTGGAGCAAAGCCTGGTGTCGGCGCTGGAGCAGGACCAGTTCCTGGTGGTCTACCAGCCGCGCGTGGACGCCATGAGCGGCCAGTTGTGCAGCATGGAGGCGCTGGTGCGCTGGATGCATCCGCTGCACGGCATGGTGCCGCCGCTGGAATTCATCGCCGTGGCCGAAAGCAGCGGCCTGATATCGCAGCTGGGCGAGGTGGTGATTGAAAAAGTCTGCCAGCAGATGGCGCGCTGGAAGGGCTATGGCATGGAGCTGGTGCCGGTCTCGATCAACGTTTCGGCGCGCCAGTTCGGCCGCGGCGATGTACACGAAGTGCTGGCGTCGGCGCTGGCCCGGCACCGCATCGAGGCGCACCTGATCGAAGTCGAGATCACGGAATCGGCCATGATGGATGAACAGAACCGCGCCGTGGAACAGCTGGCGGCGATACGCGCGCTGGGCGTGCGCCTGCTGGTCGACGATTTCGGTACCGGCTATTCCTCGCTGTCGCAATTGCAGAAGTTTGCCATGGACGGTTTGAAGATCGACCGCGCCTTCACCATGGAGCTGGGGCGTTCGGAGCAGGGCGAAGTGTTCGTGCGCGCGATTTTGTCGATGGCCCATGCGCTGGGCATGAGCGTGGTGGCCGAAGGCGTGGAAACGGCCGAGCAGCTGGAGATCTTGCGGGCCCTGCAATGCAACGAGGTGCAGGGCTATTATGTATCGCGCCCGGTGCCTGCCGAGCAGATGCTGGAATTGATGCTCAAGCGTTTTTTGATCCCCAAAAAAGCCCGTGTCCTGCCGCCGTATAGTACCGTTGCCGGGCTGGATACTGCGGCTATTATCAGCCTTGAAAGTCCCTTAAAATAAAAAGAGCGACCGTTCGCTTTTTTTTCAAAAATATTATATGCTGCATGCATGCGGTCCTGGATTGGAGTTCACGACTGCATGCAAAGCCAGGCGGGTGCGGTCGATGCCCGATGCTAAATAAGCAAGCCATATAATAAAGAGAGACTCAATTGAAAATTAAATACCTTCCTCTGATTGTTGCCGCCGCATTGGCCGGCATGTCGACCACCGCCCAGGCTTCCGGTTACCGTTTCGGCTCGCAAAGCGTGTCCGGCCAGGGTACGGCCGACGCCAACGGCGCCGAAGCCTCCGACGCTTCCACCATCTTCTACAACCCGGCTGGCCTGTCGCGCCTGGATGGCACGCAAATCGTCGGCGGCGGCACCCTGGTGCTGCCGCATTCCTCGTTCCAGGACACGGGTTCGACCACCTTCACGGGGCGCCCGACGACGGGTGCCGCCAAGGATTACGCGCCCGACGCAGTATTCGCGCCGGCCGTCTACGCCAGCAAGAAAATCAACGATCAATGGACCATCGGCGCCGGCCTGTTCGTGCCTTACGGCGCCAAGCTCGATTATGGCAACCAATGGAGCGGCCGCTACGCGATTACCAACATCAAGCTCGAAGCGATCGCGCTCAATCCATCGGTGGCCTTCAAGCTCGATGAACACCACTCGTTTGGTTTCGGTATCACGGCCGAATACATGAAGGCAGAACTGGGCCAGGCGGTCGACGTGCCAGGTACGGTGGCTTTCCTGAACAGCCACGCACCGGCCGCAGCGCAAGCCTTCCTCGGCAATATCGCCCAGACCCAGGGCTTGGCCGCCGCGCAAGCCGCGGGCCTGGCGCTGAAAAATGCCGGCGATGGCCATGCCGAGATGGATGGCCACGACTGGGGATTCGGCTTCAACCTCGGTTATCTGTACCAGTTGAATGAAGGCACGCGCTTCGGTATTTCCTACCGCTCGTCGATCTCGCACAAGCTCAAGGGCAGCACCATCTGGGACTTCTCGCAAGTGTCGAATAACGCCGCCGTGAATGGCTTTATCTCCAGCGCTTCGGGCAAGGTCAATTCGCAGGCGCTGGTCGAAGTGCGTACGCCGGAAACCCTGTCGGTCAACGCCTTCCATCAGTTAGACGCCAAATGGGCGCTGATGGGCGACGTCACCTGGAGCCGCACGTCGCGCCTGCAAAACCTGGACATCCAGTTCCCGCCGACCGGTGAAGGCGCCGAGCGCATCCGCCAGAACTGGAAGGATACCTACCGCATTTCGCTGGGGACCAATTACAAGTACAGCGACAGCCTGATGCTGCGCGCCGGTATCGCCCACGACCAGGCGCCCGTACAGAACGATGAATTGCGCCACCCGGCCTTGCCAGACAGCGACCGCATGCAGTACTCGATAGGCGCCAACTGGAAGATCAACGACAAGTCCTCGCTGGACCTGGCCTACAGCTTCCTGGACTTCAAGGACGCCGGCGTGAATTACACGAACAACTGCTCGCCGGTGACGCCTGGTTGCACCGGCAACGGTGAAACCACCAAGGGCTTGTTCAAGACCCGCATGCAATTGCTGGGCGTGGCTTACAACTACAAGTTTTAAGTGATGCCCTGATGTGAAAAGAGCGCCTGCGGGCGCTTTTTTATTGGGGTGGTCCCTCCGGGTACGACCCCGGCCATTCACGGGTTTTCTAGAATCCCTGCACCAGCAAAGCGAGCGCCTTGCGTACTTGCTGGTCTTCCATCCCCAGCAGGTTATCTCCCACATACCATTCCACATAGCTGTGGCCGGGCAGGGCGGCGTGGCTGGCGCGGCCGAATAGCCAGATGCCGTGTTCGCGCGCCACCTGATTGCGGATGGCGATGGCTTTGTCGCGCGAGACGGGCAGATGCAGATGCAGCATGTTCGCCTGCGGTTTGGCCGGATTGACGGCGATGGCAGGGTAGTCGCGCAGCGTCTGGTACAGCCACAGGGTGCGCTCAAAATACTGCGGCATGGCGGCCAGGCGCGCATCGAACTGCATGGCGGCAGCCACTACGTATGGTGTGCGGTGATACGTATTGCCGCCCTGGCGGTGCAACCAGGCGCGCGCGCGCTCGATAAAACTGCGACTGCCTGCCAGCACGGCGCCACCCATGCCACCGAGTCCCTTGTACAGCGATACGTAGGTGGAATCGAAGCCGCTGCAGATGGCGGACAGGCTCTGGCCGAAGGCGGCCTGGGTTTCCCACAGGCGGGCGCCGTCCATATGCAGGTGGATGTTGTTGGCCTTGCAGTGGCGCTTGATGGCTTCCAGTTCTTCCCACGACGGCGTCTGGCCGCCGATTTCACGCATCGGCAGTTCCAGCTGCACCGCGCCCAGCACATCGGGCACGGCGCGCAGGTCGTCCACCGTCCACGGACGGTGCGGGTCGCCGATGCTCAAGCCCTGGAAGGTGCCGAACAGTTCATGGTTGCTGCGTTCGTGGCGCAGCACGTGGGCCGTCGGGTGCAGCGCCACCAGTGATGAGCCGCGGTCCTGGCAGGCCAGGCGCATGGCGACCGATTGCGCGATGGTACCCGTGACGCAGAACACCGCCGCTTCATAGCCGAGCAGGCTGGCGATCTTTTGTTCGAACTGTCCGATCAGCGCGCCTTCGCCGTAGATGTCGTGGGCGATGTTGTTATCGGCGCACCAGGCGGCCATGGCGGTGAAGGTGCCGGCTGGCGTGGGCTGGCGGTGGCCCGGTAAAACTGTGTGGCATTGCAGGCGCAGTTCGGTCTCGGTCAAGGTCTTCTCCAGGAATAGCGATTAGATTAAATAGCGATTACAGGGTGGCAGTGGCCAGTTTGGCGCCAAAGCCGATGAACATGACACCCACGCCGCCGCCCATGCCGGCCGACAGGCGGCGACGGCGGCGGAAGGCGTCCGCCAGGCGGGCGCCAGCGAAAATAATCGCTGTCAGATAAGTAAAGCTGCAAATCTGGCAAATCATGCCCAGGCCGATGAAGGAGATGGCAGGCGAGTGGAATTGTGGATCGACGAACTGGATGAAGAAGGAAATAAAGAACAGGATGGCTTTCGGATTCATCAGGCTGATGATCAGGGCCTTGCGGAAGGGATTGCTTTCCTTGACTGGTGCGGGCGCAGCATCAGCGGCACTGTCGCCGGCGGCGCCAGCGCGCAGCTTGCGCCAGCAGCCGAGCAGCATTTGCAGACCGATCCAGCCCAGGTAGGCGGCGCCGATGAATTTGATCACGTGGAACAGGGCCGGGCTGGCTTTCAGCAGGGACGCCACACCGCAGGCCGACAGCACCATCAGGATCAGGTCGCCGGCAAAAATGCCGCACGCACCCTGGTAAGCCGTGCGCACGCCGCGCTGGGCCGCTACTGACAAGACATACATGGAATTGGGGCCGGGCAGGATGACGATAAAGACCGTGCCGAGTAAAAAAGTCCAGAAATCGGTAATGCCAAAGTTGGCGTGCATCAGGGCGTTCATGTATTTCCAAGCAATAAAGAGGGTTGCGCGCGAGGGGGGGAGCGCCGCAAGTGCCTATTTTACTTGGTTTAGGCCGTGCTCCGGACCCTGTGCCGCCGGTAAAATAGCAGCTGGCATCGTCCCCTGGAAATTTGAACGCGACGGATTGAACCTTTTTATGCCAGCACGGTATAAACGGTTGAAAATGGAGAATTGTCGATGTTCGGATTACTGAAAAAAAATACCGAGTCGCCGCCGGCCAGGTCTGGCCCTGGCCGCGATGAATCGGGCGACTTGCGGCTGATCAGCCAGATCGTCGATGGCGACCGGCGCGCCTTTGAAACCCTGTACCGGGCGTATTTTTCGCGGCTGGCGCGGTTTCTTGACCGCATGACGCACAATACGGCGCTGATCGAAGAAATCATCAACGATGTCATGCTGGTGGTGTGGCGCCGCGCCGACACGTTTGACCGCAGCTGCAAGCTGTCGACCTGGATCTTTGCCATCGCCTACCGCACGGCCTTGAAAGCGATACGGCATCGCGATGAACCTGTCGATGCCGACCCGGATTTGCTGCATGGCGACGCAATGCACGAGCCGGAAGCGACTTTCAGCCAGCAGCAATTGCAGCAGCGCGTGGCGCAGGCGCTGGATCTGCTGCCACTGGAACAGCGCATGGTGCTCAACCTGACGTATTACCATGGCATGGCATATGAAGAAATAGCAGGCATCATGGAATGCCCTGTGAACACCGTCAAGACGCGCATGTTCCATGCCCGGCGCCGCTTGAAAACCTTGCTGGCCGATACGGCGGAGTAAATCATGAAGACAGGAAAAATAGTGGAAATCGACGCCTCGACCCACCAGAAAGTACAAAAACTCTTGCCCTGGATGCTGGACGACACCCTGAGTGGCGCCGAACGCTTCATGGTGCGTGAACATCTGTTGCAGTGTGCCGAATGCCGCGCCGACCTCGATTGGCAGCGCCAGTTGCAATCCGCGCAGCCAGCGATGCAGGCGGAACCCGATGTGGAGCGCGCTTTCGCAGCGCTCAGTCCACGCCTGGAGCCGCGCAAGCGCGCCGCGCGTCCCAGGCAGGGCGTCGCTGCCTGGCTACTCGGTGCCTGGCACAACCTGCGGCAGTCGCAATGGCAGAGCTGGGCGATGGCGACGCAATGCGCGCTCATCGTCGGCCTGGGACTGCTTGTGCTCAAGTCACCCCCGGACGCGCCGGCGCAATTTCATGCGCTGTCGGCCGCACCGTCGGCAGCGGAAAGCGCGGCGGCTGCCGGTAATGTGATGGTGCTGTTCAAGCCGGAAACGCCTGAACGTGAACTGCGCCGCATCCTGCAGGCGCATGGCGCCCATATCGTCGATGGCCCGACCGTTACCGATGCCTATGTGTTGTACCTGCCGCCGGCGGGGCTCGATGCGGCGCTGGCTGCCTTGCGGCGCGAAGCAGCCGTGGCGCTGGCCGAACCGCTCGATGGTGGAGCAGGGCGGTGAGGCGCTTTGGTGGCTTGCTACTGGCGGCGCTGCTGGCCTGTACCGCGGCGACAACATCGGCGCAGTCACCGCCTGCGTCTGCACCCGGCGCGCAAGTGTCGGATGAACGCCAGGTGCTGGTGATGCTGCATTTGCCGGCGCCGCATTTCCGGCCTGATTCCGGCTATTCCGGCGCCTATACGGACAATGTCGGCCATGGTGCGCGGCGCCGCATCGCGGCTGAACTGGCGCAGCACCACGGTTTGACCCTGCTGTCGGACTGGCCCATGCCCGTGCTGGGCATCGATTGTTATGTGATGCAAGCACCGCCCGGCGTGGCGCGGCAGAGCGTGGTGGCGCAACTGGCGGCCGATCCGCGCGTGGAATGGGCGCAGCCCATGGCCAGTTTCAGTGCACTTGAAAGTGGCAGCGTTCGTGACCCTCTGTATGCCACCCAGCCAGCGGCGAAGTTCTGGCATATCGCCGAACTGCATGCGCACGCCACGGGCAGCCGGGTGCAGGTGGCGGTGATCGATAGCGGCGTCGAGAGCGACCATCCCGACCTGGCGGGACAGGTGGCGCTGCAAGAGAATTTTGTCGATGGTTCTGGCTATGCGGCGGAAAAGCATGGCACGGCGGTGGCGGGGATTATCGCCGCCAAGGCGGGCAACGGTATCGGCATCGAAGGCGTAGCGCCCGGTGCGCACTTGATGGCCTTGCGCGCCTGCTGGGAAGAAGCTGATCATGGCACGCGCTGTAACAGTTTTACCCTGGGCAAAGCCTTGAATTTCGCGCTGCTGCACAAGGCGCAGGTCATCAACATGAGCCTGGGCGGACCATCCGATATTTTAATGAAGCGCCTGGTCGATGTGGCCCTGGCACGTGGCGTGACGGTGGTGGCGGCCGTCGATCCGCAACTGCCGGGCGGCGGCTTCCCGGCCGCCTATCCTGGCGTGATCGCGGCCGCCAGTGACCATGCGCAGTCGTCGATTCCCGCACTGGTGGTGGCGCCAGGCCAGGATATTCCCACCACCGTGCCGGGCGGGCGCTGGGGACTGGTCAACGGCACCTCGTTTTCTGCCGCCCATGTCTCGGGCATGGCTGCCTTGCTGGCCGGCCTGCATCCGAACGTGCCCGTGAAACGCAGTGATTTTTTTGGGGGCAGCGCTCTGGCGGGCGGTATCGATGCCTGCGCCACGGTCTTGCACGCCATGCCGCACGCGGCTGGAGATTGCGCTTGCGCCTGCGCTCCCGTACTATCGTCCAAGGCGAACAAAACCACTGAATAAATGACCCCTGCCGTAGCACGCCGCAGCCTGGCGCTCCTGATGTTGTTACACTGCGGCGGCGCCTTGGCGCAGCTGAGCACCACTGCATCCATCGTCTCCGATTACCGCGCGCGCGGCGTCTCGCTCAGCGATGGACAGCCCGCGCCGCAACTGACCATCAATTACGATCATCCGCAGGGCTGGTACCTGGGCGGCTTCGCCAGCAGGGTCAACTTGCGCGGCGTGGAAGACAGCACCCAGCTGGTTACCTATGCCGGTTATGCGCACTTGCTCAGCCCCGGCCTGAGCTGGGAGGCGGGCGCCAGCAAGTCTTTCTTCCAGCGCGGTGCAAAATATGAATATGCCGAAAGCTTTATCGGCCTGGCCACGGAAAACCTCAGCGGCCGCCTGTCGTACGCACCCCATTATTTTGGCAAGAAGGATGGCTCGCTGTATGGTGAATTGAATGGCAATGTACCGTTGAACGACAGCGTGCGCCTGGTCGCCCATCTCGGCTTGCTGCATTCCCCGTCGCCGCAGGGGATCGCCTTGCCCACGCCAACCTACCGGGCCGACCTGCGCCTGGGTCTGAATGTCGATATCGACTCCTGGAAGCTGCAGCTGGCCTGGCTGGCGGCGCAAAAGAAGCATCCGGCCTATGTGTACCGCGATGGAGGCAGTCCGCAGACCTGGGTAAGTAGTATCGGGTATGAATTCTAAAATAATTTGAAAATTTTGCGTTTGGCTTAAACCTTTTTTCTCCAGATCGGCATAGACGGTGGCAAGTTCCCCTACCTACCGAGCAAAGAGAGAAAAACATGAACGCACAACTGAACACAAAACGTATCGCTGGCTTGTTGACGGCGGCTGGCCTGGCATCGACCCTGGTTGCCTGCGGCGGTGGCGGCTACAACTCTTCGAACCCGCCGGCGCCTGTCGTGCCGGCAGCGCCTGCCGTGGGCGCCATCTTCGCCGCCAAGGCGCTGGTATCGGATATCGCCGGCGTGGCGCCGACCACCGACGCTAACCTGATCAATGCCTGGGGCCTGGTTTTCAATCCGACAGGCGCTTCGTGGATCGCCAACGCCGGCACCTCGACCTCGACCCTGTATGACGGCAACGGCGTCAAGCAAAGCCTGGTGGTCAGTGTCAACCCAGGCGCGCTGGGCGCGGCCAAGCCGACCGGTATCGTTTTTACCGGTAGCGCGACCGACTTCAAGATCAGCTCCGGCGGCGCGACTGGCCCCAGCCGTTTCATCTTTTCTGGCCAGGCTGGCACCATCGCCGCCTGGGCGCCCACCGTCGATGGCACGCATGCCTTGACCGTCGTCGACAATGGCGCCAGCGGCGCCGTCTACAAGGGCCTGGCGATTGCCAACGCGAATGGCGCCAACCTGATTTACGCGACCGATTTCAAGAACAACCATATCGACGTGTTCGACGCAAACTTCAAGCCTGTTACCCTGGCGGCAGGCTTCAAGGACCCTGCCGTACCTGCCGGTTACGCGCCGTATGGTATCCAGGCGGTCGGCAGCAGCATTTTTGTCAGCTATGCCCAGCAGGACGCGACGGGCAAGATCCAGGTGAAGGGTGCAGGCCTGGGCATGGTCAGCCAGTTCGATACCAGCGGCACCTTGATCAAGGACCTGGTAATGCCAGGCGGCGTGCTGAACGCACCATGGGGCCTGGCGGTGGCGCCGGCCAACTTCGGCACCTTCAGCAATAATCTCTTGGTGGGCAATTTCGGCGATGGCAAGATCAACGCCTTTGACGTCACTACCGGCAAGCTGCTGGGCACCGTCAGCGACAGCACCGGCGCGCCGCTGGTGATCGATGGCTTGTGGGCGCTGCAGTTCGGTAACGGTGTGTTGAGCCAGCCGACCAACACCTTGTTTTACACGGCTGGCCCGCAAGGCACGACGCACGGCCAGTACGGCCGTGTCGATTTCGTGAAGTAAAACCTTAGTGCGCTGCGAATCCAGAGTGGAATTGCAGCGCCGCCAGGTTGGCGTAGATGCCACCCAGCGCCACCAGCGTAGCATGGGTGCCCGTCTCGACGATCTGGCCATCTTCCATCACGACGATGCGGTCGGCGCGCTGCACGGTCGCCAGGCGGTGCGCGATGATGACGGTGGTACGGCCTACCATGGCCGCTTCCAGCGCCGATTGCACCAGGCGTTCCGATTCCGCGTCCAGTGCGCTGGTAGCTTCATCGAGCAGCAGCAGCGGTGGATTTTTCAGCAGGGCGCGGGCGATGGCGATGCGCTGGCGCTGGCCGCCAGACAGGCGCACGCCACGCTCACCGAGGAACGATTTATAGCCGTTCGGCAGGCGTTCGATAAATTCGTGGGCGGCCGCCATTTTCGCGGCAGCGATGACTTCCGCATCGCTGGCGCCGGCGCGGCCATAGCGGATATTTTCCATCGCGTCGGCCGAGAAAATCACTGTATCTTGCGGCACGATGCCGATGGCGTCGCGCAGGGTATGCAAATCGAGCTGCTTGATATCGACGCCATCGAGGCGGATATTGCCGCTCTGGGGATCGTAAAAGCGCAGGAACAGCTGGAACAGGGTAGTCTTGCCGGCGCCGGAAGGGCCCACCACGGCCACCGTTTCGCCGGGCTTGATGTCGAGGCTGACATGGCTCAGGGATGGCGTATCGGGACGTGACGGATAGTTGAACGAGATATCGTTCAGGCTCAGGGCAGCACCATTGGCGGCGCGCGGCGGCAGGGCCAAAGGCGAGGCAGGCGATTGAATCTCGGACTTGACGGCCATCAGTTCCAGCAAGCGTTCGGTGGCGCCGGCGGCACGCTGCGCTTCGCCCATTACTTCCGACAGGGCGCCGATGGCGCCGGCCAGGATGGATGCATACAGGATGAACTGGCCAAGTTCGCCGCCCGTCATCGAGCCTTCCAGCACGGCGCGTGCGCCCAGCCACAACACGAACACGATGCTGCCGAACACCAGCAAGATGGCGATCATGGTCAGCACGGCGCGCGCGCGGATGCGGCGCATGGCGGTAGTAAACGCGCTTTCCACGGAGTCGCCAAAGCGCGACGATTCAATTTTCTCGTGCGTAAACGCTTGCACGGTTGGCATGGCGTTGAGGATTTCACCAGCCATGGCCGAAGCGTCGGCGATGCGGTCTTGCGAATCGCGCGACAGCTTGCGCACCTTGCGGCCAAACACCACGATGGGCACGATGACCAGCACCAGTAAGCCAATGATGATGCCCGACAGTTTAGGGCTGGTGACGAACAGCATTACCAGGCCACCCACGAACAGCAGCACATTACGCAGCGCCATCGAGATGCTGGTGCCCACCACCGCCTGGATCAGGGTGGTGTCGGTAGTGATGCGCGACAGGACTTCGCCCGTTTGCGTCGTTTCGAAAAATTCGGGACTTTGCGTGACCACATGGCGGTACACGGCGCTGCGGATATCGGCCGTGACCCGTTCGCCCAGCCACGACACCATGTAGAAACGCGCCGCCGTGGCCAGCGCCAGGATGGACGCCACGCCGAACAGGGCCAGGAACACCAGGTCTACATGCTGTATGCTTTTCGAGCCGGCCGCGCCGCCGAAACCCAGGTCGATCATCTGCTTGAACGCGGCGGGAATGGCCAGGGTGGACGCGGCGGCCACCACCAGCGCGATACCGGCCAGGAAGAACTGCTTGCGGTAAGGTGTCAGGAAGGGCAGCAAGCCCTTGAGGGCTGCCAGGCTGCCTTTTTTCAGTTCGCGGCTGGTGCTTGCATCGGAAGGCGACGTTGCTGCAGGAGCGTTATTGGTGTTGCTAGTATCTGTACTGGTTGTCATTGGTTTCCGCTTTGATGGTCTTGTTGCGTCGTTCTTGTTCAGTATTGCTTATAACTTCATCGGCTGCACATAGCCCGTCATTTCCAGGTAGGCGCGGCCCGCCGGCTGGCCGTCGCGCTGCACCGTCACGGCGCCTTCCCAGTAGACGGCGCCCGTCGAACGGCGCGAATCGAGTTCCTGGTCGGCCTGCAGTGGCGTGATCTGCCAGCGCGTAGCTCCCGTGCGTATCTCTGTGGCGACCGGGTATTCGGCTTGCGTGCGCGGCGAACGCCACAGCTGCGTCGGTGTGAAAACGACATCGTCGGGGCCAAACTGCGTGACCTTGCCCGATGGATCGCGCCATGCCGCGTGCGCCCATAGTTTAGCACCTGCCTTGCTGCGTATCTGGAAGGCCATCAGGGCGCCGCCGTCGTCGAGGTTAGCGCCTATCCAGTTCCAGCCGCTGGCGTTCGCGTCGAGCACCTGGCTGGACCATTCATGATCGAGCCAGGTTTTCCCCGTCACCGCTTCCGGCTTGCCGCCCACGCGCGTGATGGCGCCTGTGGTGCGCAATTGCGGTTCGCTGTAGTAATAGCTGGCCTGCGCAGGCAAGGCGCCCTTGCGCGAATAACCGCCTTCACCTTGCAGCAGCACGGGCTGGGTCGGCGCCAGCTGCAGCTGCAGCTGAAAATCGCGCGCCGCCACGGTGACCTGATATGTACCGTCGGCCTGGCGCAGCATGCGCCAGTCGTCCAGCTTCACATCGGTATTGCCGACCTTGGCGTAAGCCAGGCCAAAACCTTCGCGCGCGCTTCTTTCATCGTGCAGCAGCTTGCCAACCGATGTATCGGATAGCGCCGCGTGGCCGATGATCAGCTGTTTGGGCGCAAACGCGCTGGGGTTGTCGGTATCGGTCGCGGTGGCGCTGCGAAAGAAGGTAACTTGATAACCGAGCTGTTTGCCAGCCGCTGTCGTGACCCAGCCTGTGGCATACCACCATTCGGTCTTGTAGGCCGGGTGGGCGCCGAAATCGTGTGGCATCTTTAAAGTTTGGCCTGCCGGCAGCGCTGTGACGGGCGCAAAGGCGGGCGGCGCCGCGAATGCAGAAGCGCAGCAGCATAATAAAAGCAGGGTCATGCGGCGCATTACCAATCCTCCCTGACGGCGCGGATAGGACCGCCCGATAAGGCCTGGCGGCCTGAAACGAGGGCCGTGGCGGCGGCAGCGAGCAGCAAGGTGCCGGCCACGGTGGCGATCAAGGGCCATGGCAAATGCAGCTGCATGGTCCAGTGGAACGATTGCGGGTTGACGATGAAGACCAGCACAAAGCTGATCAACAGCCCCAGCACGAAGCCGGTGGCGATGCCCAGGCCAGTCAAGGCGCCGCCTTCCAGCGCTAAAATGCCCAGTATCTGGCTGCGCGTCACGCCCACGTGGCGCAGCATGCCGAATTCGCGCGCCCGCGCCAGGGTCTGCGCCGAAAAGGTAGCAGCTACGCCGAACAGGCCGATCACGATGGCGATGGCTTCGAGCAGATAGGTAACGGCGAAGCTGCGGTCAAAAATCTGCAAGCTGAGGGCGCGGATTTCCGACGGCGCCGACACTTCCAAGGTGGCGCCGAAAGGCAGATGCTTGAGGCGTTCCTGCAAGTCGGCGGTCGACACGCCCTTGTCCAGCCACAGGGCGGCGTCGCTGACATCGAGGTCGCCCGTCAGTGCGCGGTAATCGGGCAAAGGCATCTGGATAGAGCCGCTGGAACGGGCATAGTCGCGCCAGATGCCGGCAATGAAGAAGTCGTGCAAGCCGCCTGCCAGCGGCAGCGAGATGGTTTCGCCGGGCTTGCGGCGATACAGGTCGGCCGCCGCTTCGGACAGCCATACGGGCCGGCTGCCCATTGGCACCGCCAGCGAGTCGCCGACCAGCACCATGCTCTTGCCCGGTTCCTGCAGGTTGATCGGGCGCGCCAGCAGTACCACGTTGGGCCGGTCAGCGGCGAGGGAGAGCGAGCGGGTACGCAGGAATTCCGCCTTGGCCACGCCAGGCAGGGAAGTGATGGATGCCTGCTCGCGCGGGTTCAGGCCCGCAGTGCTGCCGCTGGCCGAGGTGCGCGCATACAGGTCGGCCGGAAGGATTTGCAGCAGCCAGTCATCGACCGAAATGCGGAAACTTGACACCATGATGGCCATCGCCACCATCAGGCTAAAGCTGGACAATACGCCGCCGAGCGCGATGCCAGCCTGGCCCGAGGCGTTGGCCAGGCGTGCAAAAGTCAGGCTCAGTACGGGCGAGCGTGCGCTGATGGCCGTGCGCAGCCAGACCCGGTGCACGGTGCGAAAGACGATGGCCGCCAGTTGCGGCATCAAGGCGATGGCGCCGATCAAGAGCAGGGCGATTGACAGGTAGCCGAACAGCGGCAGTTCCAGCACAGGCGGCAGCCGCGTGAGCACACCGGCAAGTAGCAAACAAGCCAGCGCTGGCCAGGTCTTGGCCAAACGCGTCGTCACCGCTTCTTCGCTGCCCGACTTCAGGGCGATGGCGGGAGCGGCGCGCGCTGCTTCCAATGCGGGCGCGGCGCAGCCCAGCAAGGCCACCCCCAGGCCCAGCGCGAAATACACGCCGGCGGCGACGGGCGTAAATTGCACTTGCGGCTGTACGCCGGCGAAGTAGCCGGCGCCCAGGTCGCCGCCAAAAAAACGCAGGGCCAGGGCCGCCAGCGCATAACCACCGGCGATACCGGCTGCTGCGCCCACCACGCCCAGGCTGGTCCCTTCGAGCAGTACCTGGCGCAGCAGCTGGCCCCGTTCCATGCCCAGCACGCGCAGCAGTGCGAACTGGCTGCGGCGGCGGATCACGGACAGCGCCTGCGTGGAAAAGACCAGAAAAGCGCCCGTAAACAGGGCGACCAGGGCCAGCACCGTCAGGTTGACCCGGTAGGCACGGCTCAGGTTATTGTTGCGGCTATTCTGGTTTTCATCATTGGGCTGGCCCACGCGGAAGCGCCCCGGATAATCGTGTTCCAAATCGCGCGCCAGCGCTGCTTCAAAGGCGTCGCGGTTGACGCCATTACGCAACTTTAAATCCACGCGCGACAGCTTGCCCAGTTTGTTAAAACGCCATTGGGCCGCGCCGAGGTCCATCACGGCGATGCGCTGGCCAGCCCGCGCGCGCTGCAGCGAGCCGGCCACGCGCAGCGTGACTTTGCCGGTGCCCGATTGCAGGGCCAGGGTGCCGCCCTGGGCTACGTCCAGCCATTGCAGGGCGGCTGGTGACGGGAAGATGGCGTCGTCGGCCAGGGTGTCGAACACCTGGCCATCGGCCGGCGCACCGATCAGGTCGGGCGAAATGAAACCGGCGCGGAACACGTCGAGCGCCAGGATATGCAGGGCGCCGGGATTGCTTGCGCCCACCACGCCTGCCTGCAATTCCAGTATGGGCGAAGCCACGGCCACGCCGTCGCGCTGTGCCAGCCACGGGTAGATGGCTTCGTCAAACAGCGCTTCACGGCCGGCTACCTGTACGTCCGCCTGGCCGGACAGGCTTTTGACGGCCGTGGAAAATTCATTGAAGGCGGCCGCGTTGATCAGATGGATGGCAAAACCCAGCGCCACGCCGATGGCGATCGCCAAAATGGCGACCAGCGCGCGCACGGGGTGGGAGCGCCATTCGCCGAGCAGCAGCCAGCGCGCCAGCAGCCGCTGCGATGCAGGGATGTTGATCTGGGACTGCTTCAATTCGGGCATGCCGCAGCCAGTTTTTCAGCGGCACGGTGCGCCCGCACTTGCGCCGCATCGCGGGTTTTATCATTGGCGGCGGCCGCGTCTTCGGCTGCCCATTTCTGGTCCAGGCGCAGCTGGGCGCAGTGTTTTTCGCGCGCTTCCAGCTGATTGCTGCCCCGCGCGCGCGCCGCGTCTTCGCGCTGTTCCTGCTGCTTGCGCACGAATTCCAGCTGGCTGGCGACACGGTCCTGGCGTGTGGCGGCGCCCTTGTCGACGGCGGGCGGTGGCTCGGGCACGGCGAGGATTTGCAGCTGGCCGGCTGCGCACGGTGTTTCGCTATAGCTGGTCTGGCCATCCTTCACGCATTTGTAAACGGTTTGCGCGCTGGCAGAACCTGCGGCCAGCAAAGCGACGACGCTCAGCAAGATGGATGGTTTCATAATATCTTCCCCGGATTCATGATGCCTTGCGGGTCCAGCGCCTGCTTGATGGCGCGCATCAGCTGCAATTCCAGCGGCGATTTATAGCGCGCCAAGTCATCCTTTTTCAGCGCGCCGATGCCGTGTTCGGCCGAAATCGAACCGCCAAAGCCATCGACCTGGTCATGCACGATGCGGTTGATGGCGTCCTGGTTGGCCAGGAAATCCGTGTCTGTCATGCCCGCTGGCGGCGCCACGTTGTAATGCAGGTTGCCATCGCCCAGGTGGCCGAAGCACACCAGCTGGCAGCCGTGGAACGCTGTTTCCAGCGCCACGTCGGTGACGGCGATGAAGTCGGCGATGCAGGAAATCGGCAGCGAGATATCGTGCTTGATGTTCTTGCCCGCCTGCGCCTGCGCCAGCGGTATATGTTCGCGCAACTGCCACAAGCCTTCCGATTGGGCCACTGAACTGGCGACGACGGCGTCTTCGATCAATTCCTCTTCCAAGGCTGCGCCTATGCTCGCTTCCAGCAGTTCCACGGCGTGCGCCTCGGACTGGCTGCTCGACAATTCGAGCAAGACATACTGGCCGTAAGGAGTAGAAAACGGGCGCGGTAACTGGGGGAACTGCTCGGCCACCAGTTGCAGGCAGTAGCGCGACATCAGCTCAAAGCCGGTCAGGCTGGCGCCGCAATGGTCTTGCATCAGGCTTAACAGGCGCAGCGCATGCGCAGGCGTCTGCATTGCGGCCAGCGCCGTGATGCAGGCTTTCGGCTGCGGATACAGCTTCATCACGGCGCCCGTGATCACGCCCAAAGTGCCCTCGGCGCCGATATACAGGTCGCGCAAATCGTAGCCCGTATTATCCTTGCGCAGTCCGCGCAAGCCGCTCCAGATTTCGCCCTGCGGCGTGACCACTTCCAGGCCCAGGCACAGTTCGCGCGTATTCCCGTAACGCAGCACGGCCGTGCCGCCCGCATTGGTGGCCAGGTTGCCACCGATGGTGCAACTGCCTTCGGCCGCCAGCGACAGCGGGAACAGGCAGTTGGCGGCGCTGGCCGCTTCCTGGATGGTTTGCAGGATGCAGCCCGCGTCGACGGTGATGGTGCGGTTGACGGGGTCGAGTGCGCGGATGCGATTCAGGCGCGCCAGTGACAGCACCACGGCCGTGCCGGCGGCGTCCGGAATACTGCCCAGCACCAGGCCCGTATTGCCGCCTTGCGGCACCACGGGGATGGACCACTGCGTGCAGGTCCGCAGCACGGCGGCCACCTGTTCGGTGGAAGCGGGGCGCAGCACGGCCAGCGCCTTGCCCGTAAAACGGTCGCGCCAGTCGGTCAGGAACGGCGCCATGCCGGCGGCGTCCGTCAGCACATAGCTGTCGCCCAGCAGCTCGCGGCAGGTGTCCAAAAAAGGGGTTTGATCGCTCATTTCGTGGGATTCACTTTCGCTAGCAGTTCCTTGGCCATGCGCTTGGCGGCCTGTTTATACGGACGCAGATACAGAACGGCGCAGAAAAAATACACGCAGACGATGGCCGCTTCGCCCCAGGCCATGAGCGCCGAATGGGCTTGCGTGTCACTATAGCCGCGCACTACGCCTTCCGTGAAATACAGCAGGATCACCATCGACGACCATTGCAGGGTATAGACGTCGCGCTTGATCACGCCATACAGGGGGATCAATAGTGGCACGGCTTTCAGCGCGACCCAGGAGCCGCCCGGATGCAAGGGCGCCACCAGCATTTCCCACAACAGGCACCAGACGATCAGCGCGGCCAGGCTGGCGATGGCGCCCCAGTGAAAATACTTGTGCAGGGCGCCGTGCATCAGGCGCCTGCCAGCTTGACGGCGTTTTCGGCCAGGCGGCGTCCCAGGGCCAGGGCCAGGCGTTTTTCATCGTCGCTGATGGCCTTGTCGCCATCGATTCCCGACCAGTGGGTGGCGCCGTAAGGCGAGCCGCCGGTGGACGTGGTCATCAGTTCCGGGTTCGTGTAGGGCAGGCCCATGACCAGCATGCCATGGTGGAAGAGCGGGATCATCATCGACAGCAGGGTCGATTCCTGGCCGCCGTGCAGGCTGCCGGTGGAGGTGAACACGCAGGCTGGCTTGCCGGCCAGGCTGCCGGCCAGCCAGTCGCTGGCCGTGCCATCCCAGAAGTACTTCATGGAGGCCGCCATATTGCCGAAGCGCGTGGGCGAACCCAGGGCCAGGCCCGCGCATTCCTGCAGGTCGTCCAGTTCCACGTAGGGCGCACCATCGGGCGGCACTTGCGGGGCGGTCGCTTCAGCCACGCTGGAGACAGCGGACACGGTGCGCAGGCGCGCATCGCAACCGGGCACGCTTTCCACCCCCTGGGCGATCAGTTCGGCCAGCTGGCGCGTGGCGCCATGGCGTGAATAAAACAATACGAGAATAATCAGATTGGTTGGCTTCATCATTGGTATTATAGGGCGCTTTACAGCCTGATACGACTGCTGTCATGGCGCTATTCTGATTTGATACATGTTTTCCAAATATATACAGCCCTTCTTCGTTTACCTGTTCCGTACCGCCAGCGTCGGGATCGACGTCGTGCGCGGCATGAGCTGGTCCGAAACACGCGAACTGGTGCAGTTTGCGCGCCGCCGCGTGCGCGAGGAAAGCCTGCCGCAAGTGGCGGGCAGCCTCACCTTTGCCACCGTGTTTGCGCTGGTGCCGCTGCTGACCCTGGCGCTGGCGATCTTCACCACGTTCCCCCTGTTTAATACCTTCCGCCATGCGCTGGAAGATTATTTCGTGCAAAGCGTGATGCCAAAGGGGATTTCGAACACCATTCTCGATTACCTGACCACCTTTGCCTCGAAGGCCACGCGGCTGTCGGCCATCGGTGCGGGTGCGCTGATTTTTACGTCGGTGACGATGATGGGCCTGATCGAGCGCGTCTTCAACCGTATCTGGCGGGTCAAGCAGGAGCGCCGCTGGAGCAAGCGTTTGCTGGTCTACTGGGCCATCGTGACGGTGGGCCCGCTGCTGGTGGGCGTGTCGCTGACGGTCACCTCGCGTGTCTTCATCGCCACCAGCGGCCTGGTGGGCGCCGTGCCTTTCCTGGGGGCCGTGTTTTATACCTTGGTATCGATCGGCCTGACCATGCTGGCCTTCACCTTGCTGTATATCTCTGTCCCTAACCGCGACGTCGATTGGCGCGACGCGGCCTGGGGCGGTTTGCTGGCCGCACTGGCCTTCGAGGTGGCCAAGCGCGGTTTCGGTGAATTCATCCAGGAGTTTCCAAGCTATTCGCGCATCTATGGCGCGCTTGCCGCGTTACCCCTGTTTCTGGTGTGGATTTACCTGAGCTGGATGATCACGCTGGTGGGCGCCTTGCTGGTAGCCGCCTTGCCGGTCGTGAAATACGAGCGCTGGTGGTATGAGGCGGCGCCCGGCAGCGAATTTGTCGATGCCGTGGCCGTGCTGAAAGTGCTGCACGTGGCTTGCCACTGCGCCGATACGGCGCTGGTGGGCGCGTCCGAAATCCGCCGCAGCACGCGTTTGGGCTTCGAGGAAATGGAAAACCTGCTCGACAAGATGGTGGTGCAAGGCTGGGTGGGCCGGGTCAATGTGGAAGGCCCCGTGCGGGTACAGTGGGGCAAGCGCGTGGCCAGCAATGCTGATCACTGGGTCTTGCTGGGCAACGTCAACCGGATTACCCTGGCCGACGTCTACCGCCTGTTCGTGTTTGGCGGCATGCGCGTCAACTCCGGTTACCCGGCCGGTTCCACCAATGAGCGCGACCTGAAGGCGGCCGAAGACGCGGCAGCGCTGGCGGCGCAAGTGGAGGGCGCGGTGGAAGAAGGCCTGGGCATGACCCTGGCCCAGCATTTTGGGGAAGTGCGCTGTTCGTGATGGCGAATCAGGGGTTGAGCCGGTCGTAAAGCAGGCTATCGAGGCTGCCCGTCAGCGTGTTGCCATCTTCGTCTAGCAGCGTGTAATCCTGCTGGCTGTCACCGAGCGAGGCGCTGCCTTCGATACCGCATACCAGCTGATAAGTGCATTCATCGATTGCCAGCTTGATCATTGCCAGCACTTGCGCACGCTGGCCATCGGCCAGTTCCAGTCCATCGAGCATGGCGCCCAGCCGGGTTTGCCCCTGCCGTCCCTGTGCATACAAGGCCAGCAACGACGCATTGGAGGCGACGACATCATCGATAAATTTTTTCGCTTGCATGGTTACCTTGTCATGAAATGCGGCCACTGCCGGGTGGTCAAACTCATAGCAGCACGGGCCGCAAGGCAGCCTGTAGCGCTACCTTGCTGAACGCCGCCGCGTCCTGCCCACGCACGACACCCAGATAATACGTATCTTCGCCGCCGTGCATATTCACCAGCCTCAAGCCGTGGGGCGCCAGGTGGCGGGCGATGGCAGCCAGACCGGCGTCCATGTTGTCGCCATCTTCCCGGTCTACCCATTGGAAATCGTGCAGGGCTGGTAAATCGATATGCTGGCCGATGCGGGCTACTTCATCGATCGCTTTCCAGTCCAGGGTAGTGCCGTGGCCCAGTACATGGGCGGCCGTGGACCAGAGCAGGAAGAAGCAGGCGGCCTCAATCGTCGCACCTTCATATTCTTCGTGCGGGTCGTCTTCCGCCAGCTCTTCCAGCGTGATATCAACGCAGCGCTGCGCCAATTCCCTGTCGCCTTGCAGCAGCAGGGCGGCCATGGCAAACAATTGTTCGCGGCCGGCCTGCTGCAGGATCTGGGTCGGCGTGTAGCTGTTTTTCGGCGCGGCCTTTTGCCGACTTAAGCCCATGGCTGCGCTGAGCTGGGCCGTGATGTCCGCCTTGAACGCTTCCACGGTACCGTGCTGCTGCAGCAAGGCGCCCGTGAAATCCATGCTCCAGGCCCAACCATCTTTGATCACATATAAAAAATCGTCTTGCACTACCACCCCGCGCAGGTGGTGCGCGGGCGGGTACTGGGGTGTGAACACCTGTTTGCCATCGAGGCTCAGCATGCAGGCCAGCCCTTGCGCATCGGTGGCGTAAATCAGATTCTTGCGCACTTTCGGTGGCGACGAGGTCGTGGCGCAATCGATTTCGCTGTACTGGCAGGGCGCCACCAGTTCGCCTTTGAGATTGGCCAGGCCAAACAGGAAACGGCCATCGATGCGCTGGCTGACGATGGCGAGCTTTTTCTTGGTGCCGAAATTCTGCACGGAGAAAAATTGCGGCGGCAGCAGCACAGCGCCGTTGACGTCCATCACGCCGCAGACATTGCGCTCATCTTCATCGTTGCTTTGGCGTTCGAAGTCGAGAAGTCCATCGTCGCGCTGGCAGAAATTGTCCACGCCATCGAGCAGCAGCGCGCCATCGGGCAGGCGCAGCAGGGAGCTGGCGCCATCGGGCAGCACCCGCTGCAGCAAGTGGGGGCTGATCACATACAGGGCGCCAGGAGCAGGCGGAAAGACGATGACGCCGTTCAAATCCATCACGCCATGTGCTTCGCCGAAGGCAAAGGTGATCCAGCCATCGCCGGCGTGATAGGTATCGAGTCCGGTGGCGCCCAGCGACAGCGGGGCGATCCAGCGGCCGTAGGGCGTGACCAGGCCATGCTGTCCATCGGGGCCCTTGACCGCATAGCACAGCGCATCTTCCACCCATTCCAGCCCTTCCAGCCCTTGGTCTTGCAGGAAGGGCAGTTCGTCTACGTCACTTTCCTCGATTTCCATCAGCTGCGCGCTGGCGCTGGCCGACCAGTAGCCAAGTTCTGGCATCCGTAGTAGGGGCGCCAGCACCTGGCGGTCGCCGCGCAGCAGGGCTGCGTGCAGCTGCTGTGCTTCCTCGCGCAGCGCTTGCAGCGCGCCAGCATATTCAGCGGTGCCGATATCGTGGTTGATCAGTTGTACGCCATCGAGCACCAGCCAGGACTGGCCGCCCGCCAGCAAGTCGCTGATGGCGGGTGATTTGGGCAACTCCATCAAGGCGCATAGTGCTTGCCAGCTCGCTTGCGCCTGGGCCATGGGCGCGGCCAGTACGCACTCTGTCTCTACACCATCGCCATAGATGGGCCAGGCGATGGCTTGTGTGCTGCTGCCGGCCAGCAGCTTGAACAGCATCGGTATATGGTGGCGCCATTCGGCCAGGCCGGTGATGGCTTGCGTGTCAAAAGCGGGGTGGCCGGGAAGGGTGTCGGTGCTGAACAAGGCTGCGGTTGGTATCATCGGTACGAATCAAAGTCAGGATGTGGCAAAAGAAAATAATGCATCAAGTACGGCGTCGGGTTGTTCAGCCATCAATTCATGGCCGCTGTCGACCATCACCAGCTTGCCGTGTGCGATGGTCGATGTCAGCAGCTTGGTCGATTTCGGCGGCGTCATCATGTCGCGTGCGCCAAAGATAAACAGGGTGGGACAGCGTACGGCAGCGGCGGCCAGTTCGCCATTCGCGTAAGCGTTGCAGGCGTAAAAATCCGTGTAAAAGACTTGCTGCGGATTGATGGCAGAGATACGCTGCTTGAGGCGCCGCGCGCCGCCCATGGCGTAAAAGCCGGGGCCGGGAAATGACGGCTTTTGTGCGATCGACGAGTGCGACCAGATATTGACCATGTCGATGGCGGCCTGCTCATCATTACGTGCCGTTTCCAGCAGCGCTGGCGACACTTTCATCGGGTAGGTGGAGCCCAGCAGCGCCAGATGGCTGACGCGCTGCGGCGCCTGGAAAGCCGCTTCCAGCGCGATCAAGGAACCCATGCTGTGGCCGGCCAGCATGGCTTGCTCCACGCCGGCCGCGTCCAGCACGGCCAGCAGCCAGTGCGCCAGTGCTTCTACGCTGGTTTTCGCTTCGCCCTGGCTGCGTCCATGGCCCGGCAAGTCCACTGCCAGCACATTCCAGCCGTGATGGGCGAAATAGCGGGTTTGCAAGGCCCAGACGGAATGGTCGTTTTGCGCGCCGTGGATAAACACGGCCGTCGGCTGGGCTGGATGGAAGGTTTTGCCGCCGGTGTAGCAATAGGCGCTGTTGTTGTCTACGGTGAATAACATCTCAGGCGCCTTTCTGCGATTGTTTCAAGCCATGGGCCAGGTCCTCGATCAGGTCGTCCGCGTCTTCCAGTCCCACCGACAAGCGCATGGTGCCTTGTCTGATGCCGGCCAGTGCCAGTTGATCGTTGGGCACCCTGAAATGCGTGGTGGAGGCAGGGTGGATCACCAGCGACTTGGCGTCGCCCACATTGGCCAGGTGCGAGAAAATCTTCAGGCTGTCGACAAAGCGCTGGCCCGCCGCGCGGTCGCCGCGCAGGTTGAAGGTGAAGACGGCGCCTGCGCCCTTGGGCAGCAGGGTCTTGGCCAGGGCATGGTCGGGATGCGAGTCCAGCTCGGGATACGACACCGATTCCACGGCCGGATGCGACAGCAGCCATTGCACGATCTTGCGCGTATTGGCCACGTGGCGGTCCATGCGCAAGCCCAGGGTTTCGATGCCCTGCAAGACAGCGAAGGCATTGTGCGGGCTCATGACGGCGCCGAAATCGCGCAAGCCTTCACGCCGCGCACGCAGGGCAAACGGCGCCACCGTGGATTCCTCGGCAAACACCATGCCGTGAAAACCGTCGTATGGTTCGCACAGTTCGGCGTAGCGCCCCGTCCTGTCGTAGGCCGCTTGCCAGTCAAAGGTGCCGCCATCGACCAGCAAGCCGCCGATGGCCGTGCCGTGGCCGCACAAGAATTTCGTCGCCGAGTGGAATACCAGGTCGGCGCCATGTTCGAAGGGGCGCAGCAGATAGGGCGTGGTGAAAGTGGCGTCCACCATCAGCGGCAAAAAGTGTTCGTGGGCGATGGCGGCGATTTGCGGGATATTGAGCACATCGAGGCCAGGATTGCCCAGCGTTTCGGCGAACAGCACCTTGGTATTGGGGCGGATGGCGCTGGACCAGGCGTCCGCATCGCGCGGGTCGACAAAGGTCGTCTCGATGCCGAAGCGTTTTAATGTGTAAGCCAGTAGATTGTGCGAACCGCCATACAGGGCCCGTGAGGCAACGATATGGGAACCGGCGCCGGCGATGGTGGAGAGTCCCAGATGCATGGCCGCCTGGCCGCTGGCCGTGGCGATGCCAGCCACGCCGCCTTCCAGCGCGGCGATGCGTTCTTCCAGCACCGCGTTGGTGGGGTTGGAAATGCGGCTGTACACATGGCCGGCCCGCTCCATATTAAATAGCGAGGCGGCATGGTCCGAGCTTTTGAAGGCAAACGAGGACGTGAAATGGATGGGTGTGGCGCGCGCACCGGTAGCCGGATCGGGCGCGGCGCCTGCATGCAGCGACAAGGTGTCAAAACCGGGGTATTTCGGACCGCTCATGGTGTCTCCGCCAATTATTATAGTGGCCAGATCGTACCCGGATTTGCGGCGGAGTAACAGGGCTGGCGTGCAGGGCGCATGGGCGCGTTTTTTCAAACGCTGAAAAATGTTTACGGCGGGATGCTGTGGCGGTGATACGATGGCATGTCAGCGATATTCAGGCTGAGTCATCGTCCGCGCGCGTGCGCCGCGAGGTGGCCAGCGGCATTCCATGAAATCCTGGGCTGTAGACGCACTCATGCACTTCCACCAGGAAAGATCTTATGCCCGCAATATCGTTCGACGGCGCATTTGCCGTGCCCGCACTGTCGCCTGCCGAGGGCTTGCGCCATGCCGGCTGGTGCATGCAAGACCATTTTCTGCCTGCCGGTTTGACTGCGCAACTGGCGGCGGAATCTCTGTCAGCCATGCGCAGCGGCCAGATGAAGGGCGCCGGCGTGGGCAGCGGCCATGCGCCGCTGCTGCAACCCGACATACGTGGCGACCATATCCAATGGCTGGAAGCGGGCAGGTCCGGGGCCGTCGACCGCTATCTGGCCAGCATGGAAGCGCTGCGCCAGCAACTGAACCGCGAACTGTTCCTGGGGCTGGATGAATACGAAAGCCATTTCGCCCTGTATGCGCCGGGCGCTTTTTACCGGGCGCATCTGGATCGTTTCCGCGACGACGACAAGCGCACTGTGTCCGTCGTGATCTACCTCAATGCCGACTGGCTGCCCGAACATGGCGGGGCGCTGCGCTTGCATCCGGAAGGCGAGTCTTGCATCGATATCTTGCCTGAAGCGGGCAGGATGGCGCTGTTTTTGTCGGGCGAGATGTTGCATGAAGTGTTGCCCACGGCGCGCGAAAGATTATCGATTGCTGGCTGGTTCCGCCGCCGCGCTTAGGTAAGGAATCCCTTGATTTGATTGCGCGCAAGGCTGGATTTTTTGATGGGCATAGGCTACAGTCGGTGTAAGGGCTTAAAATAACTAAAATACCACTCACGCGGACAGGAAGGCCATCATGAAAGTATCTGAAATTCTCCAAGTCAAGGGCAACATTCTTTACACGGTCACGCCTGACCATCCCTTGCTTGACGCGGCCAATACCATGGCTGAAAAAGACATCGGTTCGCTGGTGGTCATGGAATTTGGCGACCTGGTCGGCATGCTGACCTTCCGCGAAGTGCTGGTGGCGCTGCACGAAAACGCGGGCCAGCTCGGTAGCGGCACCGTGCGCAAGCACATGGATGACCACCCGATTACCGTCACGCCAGACACGGAAGTGAACGAAGTGCGCCGCATCATGCTGGAAAAGCATGCGCGCTACCTGCCCGTCATGAACGCCAAGACCCTGCTGGGCGTGATCTCGTTTTACGACGTGGCACGCGCCGTGCTGGAAGCGCAAAGCTTTGAAAACCAGATGCTCAAGGCGTATATCCGCGACTGGCCGGCTGAAACAGCGGACTGAACTTTACGATTGCCCCAGATGACAAAAAGCCAGCATTGATGCTGGCTTTTTTGCACGCTGGTCACTTTTATTTTTCTTCCGGCGTTTCCGTGACTGTTTCTGTTACTTGTTCTGTCACCTCGACCGTGCCATAAAACTTGACGCCCAGGTGGATGCGCTCGCGGCCCATGGCCACGCGGTGTTCATTCGTGTCGCGCAGCGAATAGACGCAGCCGCAATACTCTTGCTGGTAAAAATTCTCACGCTTGCTGATTTCGATCATGCGGGCCGAGCCGCCGCCTTTGCGCCAGTTATATTCCCAGTACAGCATGCCGGGGTAGTGGCTGGCCGCGCGCACGCCGCTGCCATTGATCTGCTTCATATCTTTCCAACGGGAAATACCCAATGAACTGGTAATTACGGGAAAACCGTGTTCATGGGCATACAGGGCCGTGCGTTCGAAGCGCATGTCGAAGCACATGGTGCAGCGGCGGCCCCGTTCCGGATCGTTTTCCATGCCCTTGGCGCGCGCAAACCAGTTGTCGCGGTCGTAATCGGCATCGATGAACGGGATATTGAACTTTTCGGCAAAGCGGATATTTTCTTCCTTGCGCAGCTCATATTCCTTGAACGGATGAATATTCGGGTTATAAAAGAAGATCGTGAAGTCGATGCCCGACGCCACCATGGCTTCCATTACTTCGCCCGAGCACGGTGCGCAGCACGAGTGCAGCAGCACCTTGTTATTGCCACCAGGCCAGGCCAGTTTTTCGCGTGTGTATTCTTGTTCCATGATGCTATTCCGTCAAGAGAGGGCGGACGCTTGACCGGTCTGGCGCGCCACGTCGATAAAAGATTGCAAGTATTCCATGTCGTGGCCATTTGCCACGATTTGCCGTCATAGGCAGGATATCGTTGGTTTCGATGCTTGCTTTTGGGTGTGCAAGGGAGCCGGGCGCCCAAACTGGCAAACTGGTATTGCTGTTTCAGTTCACATGAATTTAAATAATGGATATTTTGGATTTCACCATTATTGTATATGGATTGCATCGTCTGTGATGCTGTTTATGGTAGTGTTTATAGACACTAATGACTTGCATTTTCATAAGCCATCCTCTGCCCGTATCGGCGCGTGTTGCAGCGATTCAGGCCGCGCCCTGCAGCGCTTCTTCCGTCAGCCATTTGCCCAGCGCGCTGGCCGTCATCGGGCGGGCGAACAGGAAACCCTGGGCCATGGGGCAGCCCAGCGCCTGCAGGATTTGCGCCTGCCGCTCATCTTCCACCCCTTCGGCGATCACGGCCAGGCCCAGGTTGCGGCCCAGCTGGATGACCATTTCAGCGATGCTGCTGCCGCGCGCCGAACCGGTGATTTCAGTGACGAAGGCGCGGTCGATCTTCAGGCGGTCCACCTGCAGGCGCTGCAGATAGGACAGAGATGAAAAGCCGGTGCCGAAATCGTCGATGGCGATGCTCACGCCCGTCTGCTTGATTTGCCACAGCATCTTGATCAGCAGGTCGGGTTCTTCCATGGCCATCGATTCGGTGATTTCCAGCTCGATGAATTCGGGCGGCGCCTGGGTTTCCTCCAGCGCCAGGCGCAGCATTTCCAGGAACAGCGGGTGGCGGAACTGCACTTGCGACACATTGACCGACATGACGAAATTGCGGTGGCCCTCGGCGCGCAGCCGCACCAGTTCACGGCATGCCGTGCGCAGCACCCATTCGCCCATTTCGATGATCATGCCCGAATATTCGGCAATCGGAATGAAGCGGTCGGGCGAGATGAACTTGCCATCCGGCGTTTGCCAGCGCAGCAGCGCTTCGGCGCCCACGGCGCGACGGGTGGACAGGTCGATCTGCGGCTGGTAGACCACAAACAGCTGGCTCTGGCTGAAGGCGGTGCGCAGTGCATGCATCATGCGCACGCGCTCGCGGATTTCGATGCCCATGCTGCGCGAAAAATAAAAATGGCCGGCGCGCTGCTGGCTCTTGGCACGCTTCAGCGCGATATCGGCATCTTTCAAGGCATCGGCGCCCGTGCCCGCATGCTCGCCCAGGCGTACCAGGCCCAGGGTGGCCGATACCTGCACGTCCTGGCCATCGATGCTGAACGGCGTCTGGAACAACGCCAGGATATTGGCCGGGTTTACCTGCGACGAGTCGCCCAGCACGCTGAAGATATCGCCGCCCAGGCGCGCCACCGTCAGTTGTCCGCCCAGCTGGGTTTGCAGCCGGCCTGCCACGGCGAGCAGCAGCAAGTCGCCAAATTGATGGCCCAGCGCGTCGTTTGTTTCGGCAAAGTGGTCGAGGTCGACCAGCGACAGGGTGGCTTCGTCGCGCGCTGGGCCGGCCAGCGCCGCGTCGAGGATTTCCACCAGGCGCGTGCGGTTCGGCAGCTTCGATAGTTGGTCGTAGAAGGCCGCGTTATGCAGGTGCGTGACCAGTTCGACGTTGTCGAGTCCCACTGCCACGTTGCTGCAAAATACTTCGAGCAGGCTTTCATCGATGGCGGTGAGGGGCCGCGGCAGCAGCAAGAAGGCGGCTGCATCGCGGCTCGATTTTCCGGCAAAGTACAAGGTGACGTAATCGTGGGCGTACACATTGCGCCGCTGGACCAGCGTTTGCTCGATGGCGTGCGCCACGCGGGCATTGTCGATCTTGCACAAGGCGCTGTGCGGCAGACTGGAAAAGATGCCGGCGCAGGCGCAGACGACCAGCTGCTTGCTGCCATCGTCGAGCATATCCTGCACGCACAGCACGCCGTCGGCGCGGATGCCCAGCAAGTCGGCGATCTGCGCCAGCGCGCCAGCCGAGAAATTCTGCACGCCGTGCAGCGCCATCAACTGCGTGCTGGCGTGGACGATCTGGTCCAGGCCGCGCCGGCTGCTGCTGATCGCCCGTATCTGCTCATACGAGCGGATGGCCGCCGTGACGGTGGTAAACAGCTTGATGCGCGTCAGTTCGGACTTGGTCTTGTAGTCGTTGATGTCAAAATCGCGGATGGCGTCGATTTCCGGCGCATAACCGGGCTGGCCGGTGCGCAGGATGATGCGCACATCGGTCATTTTCAGGGTTTCGCGGATGTAGCGCACCAGGTGCAGGCCCGCGTCATCCTGTTCCATCACCACGTCGAGCAGAATGACGGCGATATCGGTTTCGTGCTTGAGCTGTTCGCGCGCCTGCGCCGCCGAATAGGCGTGCACGAACTCCAGCGGGCGGTGCTGCATTTCCAGGTTGCCGAGGGCAAAAGTGGTGGTGGAGTGGACGTCTTCATCGTCGTCGATGATCATCACTCGCCAGACGCTGCGCAGTGCGGGTGCCGGTGGCGGCGCTGCTTGCTCATCGAGGAATACCAGGTCGTCGTGATCGTCCTTGTTGGCATCAAGGGGCATGATCGGTTCAGGCATGTAGTAGCTCTCCAGGATGACTTGATATTTTTTGCGAGTGCGTCAGAAATGTCCATGGCGTTGTTGCACCGCCTTGGCCTGGACATTTCTGATGTGCTCTCGGCGCATATCAAAAATCAAAAAAAATTCAGAACCTTCTCTGGCCATTTTTGATGCACCTTTGCTGCATGCCCCGATAAAAGCCGCATGTCGGGGATGTTGTTATACGCTCTCATTCAAGTATATAGCGATTTAATAAGCACTATGCTTTTTTAAATCTATGCCGTGGGGCAATATTTTTGCGCTGGCATAAATACAACTGTGATAGCGGAATTTCGATATTTTTAAGGCAATGATTCTTCAATTTGCCTGCAACATGCTGTAGAGAATATGGGGATAGCGGTCTGGCGCACCTTGCGGGCTGGTAGAATTGGGTTTTCCAGTCTTCTTTTTTCCTATTATGTCCGGCAATTCATTTGGCAAGCTGTTTACTGTTACCACTTTCGGCGAATCGCATGGCCCGGCCATCGGCTGCGTGATCGACGGCTGCCCACCGGGCCTGGTCTTGTCGGAAGCCGATATCCAGCCTGAACTGGACCGCCGCAAACCGGGTACTTCACGCCATGTGACGCAGCGCCAGGAATCCGATACGGTCGAGATACTGTCGGGTGTATACCAGGGCGTGACGACCGGTACGCCGATCGCGCTGCTGATCCGTAATGAAGACCAGCGCAGCAAGGATTACGGCAATATCGCGGAAAGCTTCCGCCCCGGTCATGCAGACTATACCTATTGGCATAAATATGGCGTACGCGATCCGCGCGGCGGCGGCCGCTCGTCGGCGCGCCTGACGGCGCCCGTGGTGGGCGCGGCGGCGATCGCCAAGAAATGGCTGCTGCAGCAGTACGGCACGACTTTCAAGGGCTGCATGAGCCAGCTGGGCGATATTCCCGTGCCGTTTGAATCCTGGGAGCATGTACACGCCAATCCTTTCTTTGCAGCCAGTAGCGACGCCGGCCTGATCGCGCGCATGGAAGCGGCGATGGACCAGCTGCGCCGCGACGGCGATTCCATCGGCGCCCGCATTGACGTAATTGCGCAAAACGTGCCGGTCGGCCTGGGCCAGCCCATCTATGACAAGCTGGACGCTGATATCGCCTACGCCATGATGGGCATCAACGCCGTCAAGGGTGTGGAAATCGGCGCCGGTTTTGATTCCGTGGCGCAAAAGGGCTCGGAACATGGCGATGAACTGACGCCGGACGGTTTTATCGGCAACAACGCCGGTGGCGTGCTGGGAGGTATTTCTACCGGGCAAGATATCAGCGTGTCGATCGCCATCAAGCCCACCTCGTCGATCCGCACGCCGCGCCGTTCGATCGATAAAGAGGGTAATCCCGTGATGGTGGAAACCTTCGGCCGCCACGACCCGTGTGTCGGCATCCGCGCCACGCCGATCGCCGAAGCCATGCTGGCCCTGGTGCTGATCGACCACGCACTGATGCACCGCGCGCAGTGCGGTGATGTAACGGTGAATACGCCGAAGCTGAAGTAATGTAAGTTCGTCGGATTACGCGCGGTCAAGCCGCGCTAATCCGACCTACGCCACTTTATTGGCGACTAGCTCCAGTTGATGGCGCATCTCCACCGACTGCACCAGCAAGGCCCGGATATCGTTGATCAGGTTGAATTCCGTCTGGTTCAGCTGGATAGCCGGGAAGCTGTCGTCCCAGTCGCCATATAAAAATCCTGTCGGATGGCCGTTGGCCGAGAGGGGAAGCACCACGAAGCTGCGCGCTTCCGACAGGGTGGACTTCCACCATTGCGGCAGCTTGGCGGCAAATTTGGGGTCGCGCGCATTGTCGATGAAGATCACGCGGTCGCTATTGAGGGCCGCATGAAACACGTTCGGTTCATACGCGTCGCCAAACACCATCAAATCCTGCAGGCCGGCCATGCCTTCGCCCATGCTGATGCGGGCTGAATACAAATGATCCTTGTGGTTGCGCACGAAGGCCACCGAGCGCGAAAAGTCAAAGCCCTGGTGCAGCGTTTCGAGCGCCATCGACACCATCTGTCCCGGCGTGGCGCTGCCGATGGCGCCGCGCAGGTCGGCCAGACCGCTGATCAGGATGCGGTTGCCTTCGGCCCGCAAACGCGTCGACGCCAGCTGCTGTGCGCGTCGCTCGGCCGGTTTCGACAGCGGGGCGATCGACAGGTCGGCGGCGGCCATCGCCTTGGCTTTTTCCACCGCCTCACCCAGGTCGCCCACTTCGATGCCCAGCATGCCCGAATAATTCTCGATCAGCGCATGCACCTGTTCTGCACCGGCGGCATCGTCATGCCACAGCGAATCGGCGCAGCGTGCGGCCATGGTGGACAGGCCCGCCATCCAGTCGGCGCCGGTGGCTGGCGTGTCTGACGCGACCGCCTCCAGCGGACGCATGCCGCTGATCAAATGCTGCGGCAAGCCCCAGTGGGCGGCCGTGGCGTAACCCACTTCGGGCAGCGACAGGCCGAGGATTTCACGTGCGGCCGCCGCTTCATTGCCGGGGCCTGCATGCGCCTGCATGCGGGCCCAGAAATCGGTCATGTAAAACGTCACCATCATGCGGCCCAGGGTGTGCAGCATGGAGCAGACTACGGCCTGTTCGGCTTGCAGGCTGCCGGCGCTGGTGGCCACCTGCTGCGCCACCATGCCGGCCAGCACGGCCTTTTCCATTTCGACGTGGGCGCTGACCGAGTCTGGCGTGGCTTGCGACAGTTCTTCGATCAGTTTCAGGCCCAGCGCCAGGTGGCCGATGGCGTCGATGCCCAGCACCAGTACGGCTTTCGAGACCGTGTTGACGCGCTGGCCGAAGGCCGAATACATGCCGCTGTTGGCCAGGCGTAGCACCTTGTGCGTCAGGACAGGGTCCGACAGCACCGTTTGCGTCATGTCGAATTCGTGGTCATCCTCGCCGCGCATGGCGCCCAGGATGGCGCTGATGGCCTTGGCGAAGCCGGGCATGTCGCCTTGCTGGCGCGTGCGCGCCCATAGCAGTTCCAGGGTGTTCTTGCCGAGTTGCGTCGGCGCCGTGTAGTGGCCTGGATTCATGACACGCCTCCGCGCAGTTCATAGTCTGACGGCACGGAGACCAGCGCCGCATAGGTTTTTTCGCTCAGTGCCGCCAGTGCGGCATGGGCCGGCATCGGTTTGCCTGTCAGGTAGCCTTGTATATAGTGGCAGCCGCGTGATTCCATGAAATGCATCTGTTCCTCGGTTTCCACGCCCTCTGCCACCACCGATAGATTCAAGTGCTTGGCCAGGTCGAGGATGGTATTGCAGATCGCCGCGTCCTTGCTGGACTCCGGTAAATCCTTGATAAAGGTGCGGTCTATCTTCAGCACGGAAATAGGGAAGCGCTTGAGATAGGCCAGCGATGAATAGCCGGTGCCGAAATCGTCGATGGCGATGCGGGCACGGCGTTCCGTCATTTTACCGAGGATGGTTTCAGCATGCACGGGATCGATCATCAAGGTGCCTTCCGTGATCTCCAGCACCAGGTGGTCTCCGGACAAACCTGAAAACGTGATGGCGTCATCGAGCACGTCGAGGAATTTGTCGTTGCGGAACTGGCGCGGACTGATATTGACTGAAATATACAGCGCCCGCTGCGCCACTTCCTGGAATTGCTTGAGCTGCACGCAGGCTGCCTTCAGCGCCCAGGCGCCCAGCAGGTTGATCAAGCCGTTTGCTTCGGCGATCGGAATGAAGCGCACGGGTGGCACCAGGCCCAGGGTAGGGTGCTTCCAGCGCATCAAGGTCTCGAAACCCTGGATCTGGCGCGTATGCGCATCGACGATGGGCTGGTAGTACAGTAGGAATTCGCCTTCGCGCACGGCCTGGAACATGGCCGCTTCCAGCGAAATGTCGTGTTCGGACGGGCTATTCAAGCGTGGGCTGTAGACCAGGCAGCGGGCCTTGCCGGTTTCCTTGGCGCGCGACATGGCCGCGTCGGCAAGGGCAACCAGGCGCACTTCGTCTTCCGCATGCAGCGGGTAAATCGATACGCCGACCGAGGCGCCGACATAGATGGTGTGGCCATCGACTTCGAACGGCGCCTGCAAGGTGGCCAGCAGACGCCCCGTGACCAGCTTGATCTGCGCGTCGGTAGCGCTTCCAGGCAGGACCGCAACAAATTCGTCGCCGCCCACGCGAGCCAGGGTATCGCTGTCGCGCAGGGTCTTGCGCAGGCGCGCGGCGGCCAGGCGCAGCACGGCGTCGCCGACCGGGTGGCCCAGGCCATCGTTGACCTTTTTAAAACCATCGAGGCCGATGGTGGCCACCGAGAAGCCCTGGCCCGAGCGCGCAGCCTGGGCGATCACCATGCGGATGCGGTCCGACAGCAGCAAGCGGTTCGGCAAGCCCGTCAGCGCGTCGTGCGTGGCCATGTGGCGCAGGCGTTCTTCCGTGTTGTGCTGGGCCGACGTATCGCGCCCGACCACCAGCAGTTCGGCGATGCCGGCCTGGCTGACATACGAAGACAGGCGCAATTCGAACCAGATTTCCTGGTCTGGCGTCTGCAGGCGCACTTCCAGGCGGCCTGGTTCTTCCAGGGCGTCTTCCAGGGCGGCTTGCAGTGCTGCGCGCGACGCTTCCGTGGCCAACGGCAGTAATGCCTGGCCGGCCAGGCCGGCCGGCGCTCCGAACAACGTGGCTGCGCGGCGGCTGGCAAACAGGATCACGCCGTCCGCATCGAGCCGGAACACGATGTCGCCTGCCTCTTCCATGAGGTTATCCAACTCAGGGCGAGCCTCGCGGTGGGCGGCGGATGGGGTACTGGAAAACATCGTGCTGGCTTTTACCTTATCGTTCAGTATTGGCCACCCTGCATTGGGCGGGCTGGCCAGGAAATTCACACCATCTTTATTGCAGCTTGCCGTCTGCTTGCCCTATCAAATGTTGGGTGATCCAGACGAAATGTATCATTGAAAAGACCCTGATTACATGAAATAAAGCAACATTCCTTCAGGTTGCACGGGTCGATTTCATAAATATGACTTTCTTTTCCTGAAAAACCGGATGCGACGGGCGGCACGGCAAGCCGCTTGCCCTGGCCTGGTCTTTGCGCTAGTCTGGCTGGCAGACGGTTTTTTGCCCTCTGCCCACCCTGGCAAGGGCGCCATGATAGCAAACCGCACCGGAGACCCGCCATGAATGCTTACGACACGCATGAAGTTTTCAACCAGGCCACGCCCTTCGAGAACGTGAATCTGTTTGCCTGCGACCCGGCCCTGATCGAGGCGGTCTTGCGCGAGGGCGGTGGTGCGGCGCTGCCGGAATTGACGGCCCTGGGCGAAAAGCTGGGGTGCGCCGACACCCTGGCGCTGGCGCGGCTGGCCAATATCCACACGCCGCAATTGCAGCAGTTCGACCGCGCGGGACGGCGCATCGATGAAGTGCTGTTCCACCCTGCCTGGCATGAGTTGATGGCGATCCTGATCGGCGCCGGCGCCCATAGCGCGCCGTGGGCCGTGCCGGGGCCGGGCGCCCAGGTGGCGCGCGCGGCGACCTATCTATTAGTGGGGCAGGTGGAAAACGGCACGCAATGTCCGGTGACGATGACGTATGCGTCGGTGCCGGCGCTGCGCCTGGCCACGCATTTGCCGCAGATCGCCGCGCGCTGGCTGCCAAAGATCCTCTCGCGCGAGTACGATCCCCGTTCCCTGCCGGTGGAGCAGAAACGGGGCGCACTGATCGGCATGGGCATGACGGAAAAACAGGGCGGCTCCGATGTGCGCAGCAATACGACACACGCCGAGCCCGTGCCCTTGCCTGAGGCGCAGGCGCTGTTTGGCGAGCAGGCCGAACACGTCTGGCGCATCGTCGGCCATAAATGGTTTTTTTCGGTGCCGCAAAGCGACGCCCATTTGATCCTGGCGCAAACGGACAGCGGCAGCAGTGCCGGCCTGTCGTGCTTTTTCGTGCCCCGCTTCCTGCCCGATGGCAGCCGCAACCAGATCCGTGTGCAGCGCCTGAAAGATAAACTGGGCAACCGGTCGAACGCCTCGTCGGAAGTGGAATTTACGGGGGCGTATGGCTGGCTGGTGGGTGCGCAGGGCAGGGGCATCCCGACCATCCTGGAAATGGCCAGCCACACGCGCCTCGATTGCGTGCTGGGCAGCACGGGCATCATGCGCGCCGCCTTGACGCAGGCGCTGCACCACGCGCGCCAGCGGGCCGTGTTCGGCAAGCCGCTGGTGGAGCAGTCGCTGATGCAGAACGTGCTGGCCGACCTGGCGCTGGAATCGGAAGCGGCCACCGCGTTCGCCTTGCGCCTGGCGCGCTGCTTCGATGAAAAGGATGATGAACAGCAAGCCGTGCTGGCGCGGGTGCTGACGCCGGCCGGCAAATACTGGATCTGCAAGCGCGGTCCCGGCTTTGGGGCGGAAGCGATGGAAGTGCTGGGCGGCACCGGCTACGTGGAAGACGCGCCGCTGGCCCGCTTGTACCGTGAACTGCCCGTCAATTCGATCTGGGAAGGTTCGGGCAATGTGATGTGCCTGGACGTATTGCGCGCGTTTGGCAAGTCGCCCGCCGCGCGCGACGCATTGCAGGCCGAACTGGCGCTGGCAGGCGAGGGTGATGCCGCTTTTGTTGCATATCGGAATCATCTGCTGGCCGACCTGGAGGGCCCGCAATCCGATGAATTCGGCGCGCGGCGGCTGGCCGAACGCATCGTGCTGGCCGTGCAGGCCGCTTTGCTGCTGCGCCATGCGCCGCCCTATGTCGCCCAGGCGTTCGTGTTATCAAGGCTGGTGCAGGCGCCGGGCGGGGCGTATGGACGCTTGCCTGAAGGCATAGATTGCGCCGCCATACTGGCGCGGGCCTTGCGCGAATATTGATGTTAACGCCAATCTGGCATGCAATTATTTTGAAAATTCCGGCCACAGGCATGCGGTGGACTGGGATAATGCTGCAATCCATTATTTTATCGACGTCTGGCGCACTTGCGGTGCAGATATCCCGCCGCGCCCGTAACAAAGAGAAAAAACAATATGAAACAAGATCCGCGCTTCCCCAATCTTTTCATCACCGACCATCCGCTGATCCAGCACAAGCTGAGCCATATG
Organism: Janthinobacterium silvisoli; assembly: GCF_014200725.1. Classification (GTDB taxonomy): domain Bacteria; phylum Pseudomonadota; class Gammaproteobacteria; order Burkholderiales; family Burkholderiaceae_D; genus Janthinobacterium. Next base: position 285,466 of record NZ_JACHCL010000002.1, on the reverse strand, counting down.
CGCGAGCACGACACGTCGACGCGCACCTTCCGCGAGCTGTTGAAAGAAATCACCCTGCTGATGGGCTATGAGATCACACGCGACCTGCCGCTGACCACCCGTGAAATCAAGACCCCCCTGATGACTATCGATGCCCCCGTTATTGCTGGCAAGAAATTGGTCGTCGTGCCCATCCTGCGCGCCGGTATCGGCATGAGCGATGGCTTGCTGAACTTGCTGCCATCGGCCCGCGTGGGCCATATTGGCGTCTACCGCGACCCTGCCACCCATTTGCCAGTGGAATACCTGGTGCGCCTGCCGGATCTCAATGAGCGTACCTTTATCCTGTGCGACCCGATGGTGGCGACCGGCAACTCGGCCGTGTATGCGGTCGACGTACTGAAAAAACGCGGTGTGAGCGACGAACAAATCGTTTTCCTGTCGCTGGTCGCCGCACCGGAAGGCGTGACCGTGTTCCAGAAGGCGCATCCGAACGTCAAGATGTTTACGGCTGCACTCGATTCGCACCTGGACGACCACGCGTACATCGTGCCTGGTCTGGGCGATGCGGGCGACCGTATCTTCGGCACCAAGTAATCATACCTATATCGACATCGCTTGCGAGGATTGCCATGGCTACCTTGATCGACCCGGATTTCCGCGCCCGCTTGCGGGCATTGAATGACAAGTATGCCGCCGGCGTGCCTGGCTTGATGCAAGCGATCTCCACGGCGCGTGAGCGCTGCGAAACGGAAGGCCCGCGGCTGGAACCACTGACGGCGCTGCACCGCGCCTTGCACGCGGTGGCCGGCTCGGCCTCTACCTTCGGCTTTGCCGCGCTGGGCCAGGAGTGCCGGCGCCTGGAGCAGCTGGTGCGTGGCCTGCTCAACGAGCCGGGCGACGTGCTGGCAGAATGGCCTGCACTGAGTGCCCAGGTGAGCGACTTGCTGCAGTGGGCGGCGCGCGATGCGGCCGCGCCTACTTATCAGGCCTGACTTATCCGCTGGAATGCGTGCCGTTTGATCTCGCTTGCGGTGTGGCGTGGTCAAATTAATACATTTGATATAACGCAAAGCGTGCGCGCGACGGATTGAGATATAGTGTCTCCATGCCGCTGGTACAGGGCGCCGCAAGACAGAGATACGGCTATTAAAGTAGTGTTCGCAAGTTTATTTTGCGAAAAAATGGTTTTTCTCAGTTTTGTTGGTATAATTGGCCATCGTTGGATTCGAGGTAGTAGTGCAGTTTGTCTGTCATTTCTTTCTTGCTTCAAACGATATAACGGGCGCAAGCCCAACTTAACTGAAATAGGAAATTGTAATGGCAACTGGCATCGTAAAATGGTTCAATGATTCGAAGGGTTTCGGCTTTATTACCCCTGACGAAGGCGGCGAAGATCTGTTCGCTCACTTCTCGGCTATCCAGTCGAACGGCTTCAAGTCCCTGCAAGAGAACCAACGCGTTTCTTTTGAAGTGACCGCTGGCCCTAAAGGCAAGCAAGCTTCGAACATTCAGCCACTGTAATACGCTGGATCAAACGAAATAAAGAAATCCTCGGTCTCCGGGGATTTTTTTTCGCCCGCATTTTCGTGGAGCAGTCGTTTTACGGCTGGACTCGCACTGCAGGCGAGCTTGTGCAGCTCGGCTTACCTTACCCGGTCCTGCCAATAGTCAGCTTGCGCATAGCTATGGCGCAGGAATTCGACGAAGGCGCGGATGCGCAAGGGCAGGTGGCGGCGCTGTGCGAACACGGCGTAGATATCGTTGCCCGGCGCGGCGTACTGGTCCAGCACCGTGACCAGTTTTCCTGAAGCGATCTCGGCACCCACTTCCCACATCGAGCGCCAGGCCAGTCCCTTGCCGGCCAAGGCCCAGTCGTGCAGCACTTCGCCATCGTTGCACACCATATTTCCCGTCACTTTCAAGGTCACGTTCTTGCCGTTTTCGCGGAAGGTCCAGCCCCGCTGGCTGCCTTCGCTGCTGATCGCCAGGCAATTATGCCTGGCCAGGTCGGCCAGGGTCAGTGGCGTGCCGGCGCGTTTCAGATAGGCGGGGGAGGCCACCAGCACGCGGTGGTTATCGGCCAGCTTGGTGCTGACCAGAGAGGAATCGGACAGGCTGGCGATGCGGATGGCCACGTCGATGCCTTCGCCGATCAAGTCGACCAGCCGGTCATTCAGGTTCAGCGACACCGTCAAGTCGCGGTGCTCGGCCAGGAAAGAGGGCAGCAGCGGCGCCACATGATGGCGGCCAAAGCCGGCCGGCGCGGAAATGAGCAAATGTCCGCGCGCCTGCACGCTGCGCACGGCCACGGCCGATTCCGCCTCTTCCAGTTCGCTCAGGATGCGCTGGCAATCTTCCAGGAAGGCCGCGCCTTCATTCGTCAGCGCCAGCTTGCGCGTGGTGCGCTGCAAGAGCTTGACGCCGAGCCGCTCTTCCAGCGCATCGAGGCGGCGGCCTATCATCGCCGGCGCGATACCTTCTGCGCGTGCGGCCGCCGACAGACTGCCTTTGGCAACGACTTCCACGAAGGTAGAGATTTGCCTGAACTGCCCCATGGCCTGTACTGTCCTCACTTGTGATAAAAACGCATGGATGAAGTGATTTTTAATCTCGTTTCCATGCCTTATAGTGCATTACTATAAAACAAAAGCGGTGCTGAACGGTGTATTTCCTTGCGATCCTCAGCCGTGCCCGCGCATTATTTCCGCCTATAGTGCGATTAGCAGATTACTTTTCAGATTATTTTTCGATTCATTTTATTCATAACGGAGAGCATCATGACGCAGACCCCCATCGTCCTTCCCGACGGCATGCAAATTAGCGGTGAGATCAAGCCTGGCTATGCACAGATATTGACGCCGGAAGCGCTGGCGCTGGTCGCCAAGCTGACGCGAGCGTTCGAACCGCGCCGCCAGGAATTGCTGGCCGTGCGCGTGGAGCGCGCCAAGCGCCTCGATGCGGGCGAGCGTCCCGATTTTCTGCCTGAAACGGCGCATATCCGCGACGGTGACTGGAAGATTGCACCGATACCGAAAGCCCTGGAATGCCGCCGCGTGGAAATTACGGGCCCGGTCGAGCGCAAGATGGTCATCAATGCCTTCAATTCGGGCGCCGACAGCTATATGACGGACTTCGAAGACTCGAACACGCCCAACTGGGACAACCAGATCACGGGCCAGATCAATATGTTCGATGCCGTGCGCAAGACGATTTCGCTGGAACAGAACGGCAAATCCTATAAGCTGAACGACAAGATCGCGACCCTGGTCGTGCGTCCGCGTGGCTGGCATCTCGATGAAAAACACGTGCTGGTCGATGGCAAGCGTATTTCCGGCGGCATTTTTGACTTCGCCCTATTTATGTTTCATAACGCCAAGGAACAATTGGCGCGCGGCGCCGGCCCGTATTTCTATTTGCCAAAGATGGAATCGCACCTGGAAGCGCGTCTGTGGAACGATATTTTCGTCATGACGCAAAAAGAGTTGGGCTTGCCGCAAGGCACGATCAAGGCCACGGTCTTGATTGAAACCATCCTGGCGGCGTTTGAGATGGATGAAATCCTCTACGAATTACGTGAGCACAGCTCGGGCCTGAATGCGGGCCGCTGGGATTACATCTTTTCCTGCATCAAGAAATTCAAGCTGGACAAGGATTTCTGCCTGGCCGATCGCGCCAAGGTCACCATGACGGCGCCCTTCATGCGCGCCTACGCCTTGCTGCTGCTGAAAACCTGCCACAAGCGTGGCGCACCAGCCATCGGCGGCATGGCAGCCTTGATCCCGATCAAGAATGACCCTGAAAAGAATGATATTGCCATGGGCGGCGTGCGCAACGACAAGGCGCGCGACGCCACCGATGGTTACGACGGCGGCTGGGTCGCCCATCCTGGCCTGGTCGAGCTGGCCATGGGAGAATTTACCAAGGTGCTGGGCGACAAACCTAACCAGATCGGCAAGCAGCGCCCCGACATCGAGGTAAAGGCGGCCGACCTGTTGAATTTCCAGCCGGAAGCACCGATCACGGAAGCGGGCTTGCGTTACAACATCAACGTCGGTATCCATTACCTGGGCAGCTGGCTGGCCGGCAACGGTTGCGTCCCCATCCATAATCTGATGGAAGACGCCGCCACGGCCGAGATCAGCCGCTCGCAAGTGTGGCAATGGATACGCTCAAGCAAGGGCGTGCTGGAAGACGGCCGCAAGGTCACCGCCGAGATGGTGCGCACCATGATTCCCGAAGAGCTGGCCAAAGTCCAGCGCGACGCCCCCGGTGGCAATGGCCCGACCTACGTGCGCGCCGGCCAGATTTTCGAGGAAATGTCGACCTCGGAGGAATTTGCTGAATTTCTGACTTTGCCGCTGTACGAAGAAATCTAAGTTTCAGTATTCAGGCCATAAAAAATCCCGGTCGTGCCTTGCGGCGCCACCGGGATTTTTACTGTGAAATCAGAAACTTAAAAATTGTTCTTCCACATACGCAAGGCTGCAAAGGCTTCTACAGGCGATGCATCGGCCGCCAGCTTGCCTTCCACCTTCAGGCTGGCCAGGATGGCTGGTTCCTTGTAGCGTAGGAATGGATTGGTGGCTTTTTCCAGCGCGATGGTCGATGGTACGGTAGAGAGGCCTTGCTGGCGCTTTTCCGTGTCGATGGCTACACGCTCTTGCAAGGCAAGATTGCCTGGCTCGACGGCGCTGGCAAAGCGCAGATTGGACAAGGTGTACTCATGGGCGCAAAATACCTCGGTATCGTCGGGCAGGGCGGCCAGCTTGCCCAGCGACTCGGCCATTTGACCTGGCGTGCCTTCGAACAGGCGGCCGCAGCCGCCAGCAAACAGGGTGTCGCCTGAAAAAAGCCAGGGCGCGCCGCTGCGCTCGTCGCGCTGGCGCACATAGGCGATATGGCCCTTGGTGTGGCCGGGCACGTCGATCACGGTCAGTTGCAAGCCCAGCTCGCGCACGTAGGCGACATCGCCTTCGGCCAGGGGTTCCGTGATGGCTGTGATAGCCTCATTGCGCGGGCCGAAGACGGGCACGGCGAAATGCTGCAACAATTCAGGAACGCCTCCGGTGTGGTCGGCGTGGTGATGAGTCAGTAAAATGGCGCACAATGTCAACTGATGGGCTTTGAGCGCATCGAGGATGACCATCGCATCGCCCGGGTCGACCACGGCGGCATGCGTGCCGTCATGGATCAGCCATAGGTAGTTGTCGGCAAAGGCGGGCACGGCAAGTACCGATAAAGCAGGTGATAAGGTTTGTTCTGGGGAGTGGATCATAGGCAAGAGAGAAAACTGAATGGACAGTGTGGCATCCGAAAAATCCATTATAGCGCTTGATGGCTGGTTACAAACACCGGCCGGTCTGTACGTGCGCGCGTGGGAACAGCAATGCCTCGATAGCCTGACGGCCGATATCTTTGGTTTTAATGCCGTGCAGATCGGTTTGCCGCAGTTCGACGCGCTGGCCGCCAGCCGCATGCCGAACAAATGGCTGCTCGATTCCCGCTTGCCACCGCAACCGGCTCAGGACAGCCGGGTCAAGCTGGTGGCCGCTTTCGACGAGTTGCCGTTCGAATCGCAAAGCCTCGACCTGGTGGTGCTGCCGCATGTACTGGAATTTGCTGCCGAGCCACACCAGGTCTTGCGCGAAGTCGAGCGCGTGCTGATCCCGGAAGGGCGGCTGATCGTCTGCGGCTTTAATCCGGCCAGCTTGTGGGGTGCGCGCCAGGGCCTGGGCCGCATCACGGGCCGCCATTATTTGCCCAAGGCCGGCGAGCTGATTTCCATGCCGCGCATGAAAGACTGGTTAAAATTGCTGAACATGGGCGTGAGCCGCAGCCATTTCGGCTGTTATGCGCCTGCTTGCAGGACGGAAAAATGGCTGCGCCGCAACGCCTTCATGGACAAGGCCGGCGCGCGCTGGTGGCCATATCTGGGCGCAGTGTATATAGTGCAGGCGATCAAGCGCGTCAAAGGGATGCGATTGATCGGTCCGGCGTGGACCAAAAAACCGGCGACGGCCTCCGCAGGCGCACCGGTCACCAATAAAAGGCGGGAACAGCAAGATGGATAAGGTTGAAATTTACGCCGATGGCGCATGCAAGGGCAATCCCGGCACCGGCGGCTGGGGCGCGCTGATGGTTGCCGATGGCGCCAAGAAAGAAATCTATGGCGGCGAGTTGAACACGACCAATAACCGCATGGAATTGAAGGCCGTGATCGAGGCATTGACGGCGCTCAAGCGCCCTTGCCAGGTGGTGATGTACACCGATAGCCAATACGTGCAAAAGGGCATCAGCGAGTGGATACACGGCTGGAAGGCGCGCGGCTGGAAAACCGCCGCCAAGGCGCCCGTGAAAAACGTCGACCTGTGGCAAGCGCTGGACGCGGCCCAGGCCGTGCATCAAATGGAATGGCGCTGGGTGCGCGGCCACAACGGCCATCCGGGCAATGAGCGGGCCGATCAACTGGCCAATATGGGCGTGGAAACCGTCAGATCGTGATTTAAATAGTAGTTGCAACATAGAAGCGAAGGGCACAGCTTTGTTATACTGTGTCCTTCGCTTTTTGCTTTTACGAATGAGTCTGCCATGCGTCAAATTGTTCTCGATACTGAAACCACCGGCCTGAACCCACGCACGGGCGACCGCATCCTGGAGATCGGCGCGGTCGAGTTGAACAACCGCATGCTGACCGGGAACAACTTTCATTACTACATCAATCCCGAGCGCGATTCGGAAGAGGGCGCTCTTGCCGTCCATGGATTGACCACCGAATTCTTGAGCGACAAACCGAAATTCGCCGAAATCGTCGAAGAATTTCGCGCCTACATCGCCGACGCCGAACTGATCATCCACAACGCGCCCTTCGATATCGGCTTCCTGAACGCCGAATTCAAGCGCCTGAACCTGCCACCGATCCACGAGCATGTGCATGGCGTGATCGACACCCTGGTGCAAGCGAAAGAAATGCACCCCGGCAAGCGCAACTCGCTCGACGCCCTGTGCGACCGCTACGGCGTCTCCAACGCCCACCGCAAGCTGCACGGCGCGCTGCTGGACTCCGAATTGCTGGCCGACGTTTACCTGGCCATGACGCGCGGCCAGAACAGCCTCAGCATGGATGAAGAAGTGGAAGTGGCCGCCGACGGCGCCGTACTGGAAATCGTGCCCCTGGCCGATATCATCTTCCAGCCCGCCAGCGCCGACGAACTCGCCGCCCACGAAACCACCATCGCCGGCCTGGACAAAGCCGTCAAAGGCCAATGCATCTGGACCGCTGTCAGCACGCCAGCGGTAGCCGCCTGAGAAAAATAGCGCCAAGGAAAATTTCCCGCCGCCAGCCCTTGCAGACGGCGTAACACCTATGCGATAATTCGATCCGCTTAGGGAGGTTAGCTCAGGGGTAGAGCACTGCATTCACACTGCAGGGGTCGCAAGTTCGAAACTTGCACTTCCCACCAAGAATGCGCTGTAATTATATGAAAGCCGACACATTATGTGGTCGGCTTTTTTTATGCCTGTGTGATTTTGCTGATTGAAGTGCGGGCCTGAATCGCGGGCCTGAGAAAATGGCCATGGCTGCGTTGCTTGGGCTTGCCGTACATGCGTACTGTCTGCGCCCGCGCGCCTTGCCCTGACCATTTTTCAGACCCGCTGGGCCCGAACAGCCCTTGCTGGCGATACGGGCCGGGACGTGCTTTTCCTCGGCTTGGATTTCTTATGGATGAGGTTGTGTCAGAATTGCAGAACTGACCCTGCTGCCATTCTCAGACGCTGGCCACTTGCATGCCACATTCCGCCAGTCAAGTAGTGAATGCGTCGGCACTTTCATTGATGTCAGGCAGGCTTGCCAGGGCAGGGTGGTAGTAGCTGTCATCTGCTTCGCGCACAATCGGCGCTGCTTCGATAATAATTTTCATATTTTCCTTTTTACATAGTCCTGTAGTTATGAGTAACAATCCCTGGCCGCATCATCATGTTGGGCTCAGAGTCTGTCTCTTACTCTGCGGTATCGATGTTCCATTTAAAGAAATTGCTATTAGTGCTACAATTCTCAAAAAGATTAGGGGTGAGCATGCAAGTGTGGCAAAGGAGAACGTTAAAACTTGCACTGGTGGCAGGCGCTTTCTACATTGCTCGCTACTTTGCACTCTGCTTTTTCAGTTCATTTCATATGTACTTTGATATCAACCAAACTCTTAAATGGATGGAAGCCCATCCAAATTTGTCGGGTTGGGCGCAGTTTGTCGGTGCAATTGCCGCAATACTTTTGGCAATTGCTATTCCGGCCTGGCAACGACATGGCCAAAGCCTAGATCGTTGGCGTGATGCGGAAGACCTTAATGCCTCCCTTTCGCAAAATTCCTTCTATCTTCTAAGTGAGGTTCGTAACTACCTACGTGGATACCAAGGCGCTCGAGCTATTCCTAGAGGCATAATGCGGAATGATGAGCTTCGAAATGACCTTTTGCGTCGCATTCATGAGCTTGAACTTCGTGAAATCAATCCTGATCGCATAACTCGACTATTTTTTGCCCGAGGGGCGATTCACGGAACCAATACTTCAATTGCAGCAGGATTTCAGCAGGACAACCCCCTGTCTGACGGAGAAGAGGCTCTACTTGCTGAGCGTATTGGCACCATAAATTCGCAACTTGATGAGGCCGAAATTGCCAATCGGAAAGCTATACAGTCCCGCGCACATGCCCATCTTTGGCTGTTGCCGCGCATTGCCTTTCCAGTGGTCATGTTTATCGCGCGGTAACGCCATCTCAGTCGACGCAAGAATTTCAACTGGGCGTAAATTTAACGCTGCGATTGACGTTTGATGTGATTGCGCTCATCACGCTAGGTGCCTCCATGGTCTCCAACAGGCTCGCCGCGCGGTTATAACCGCGCCGCAGATGGCGCTGCAACAGTGACACCGATGCGCGCTGCTCGACAGGTACAATGGCCGCAGCCTGGGCATAGAGCGGATCGTCTGCACTACCGTCTCCTAGCGGTACTGCGGCACCTGTGCCCAACTCGACGGATTTGTCGCCGACCGGGATAGTGGCGGTAGCGCCGTCCTTGATAAGGCTGCTGTGCAGGCGACGCGCGGCGGCCAGCGCGCTGCCGTCATAGCTGACCACGCGTTGCTCGCGCACCGGTTCACCGCCTTTGGCTGGGCGCTCGCCTCCGCCCGCCGCTTTCGCACAGAGCCCCAACCCCTGTGATACGCAAAACAGCACGATGGAAATAAATGCGTGCGCCCGACAGAACTTTGAGACGAAAGACAAGGAGCTGAACCGTGTTTATCAAACGATGCTGAAGCAGCTCGATACGTTTGGGGACAATGGCCCGGCCACCAAGAAACTGCTCATTCTGGCGCAGCGCAAATGGGTGGAGTTCCGGAATGCGGACTGTACGGCAGTGCAACGCTTGTATCAGGGTGGCTCTGCCGCCAATGCGATTTATCTCGACTGTATGGTGCACCATACAGAACAGCGCATCAGGGAACTGCAGCCCACCGCCTGGCAGGCTGGCTAGCTAGTTGGCGTACAGTTTGTTGCGTTGGAGGCATCAAACTTTATTGTTGCAAGAAACTAGCCGCCAGCGTGAAAGTCATCCTTTGTGTCAAACTTTATTTCGCTCGTCGATACGAAGGTAATACGGATAAATCATTGATTTTTAATGGACGATTGTGTCGGGCTTTATTATTCTTTAACATATGGAGCTGCAATAAGGGTGGCCAATATTTCGGCGCCGCTAGATGCAAAAAAGCCCGCGTGAGCGGGCTGACGAGAGGTTGGGCTGCCAGACTGGGGACCGGAGATAATCCGATCATTGCAGGATTATTTTCCGCAAGCCTTTCCATGCTCACCATGGAAGCCTTTGGCTTTAGCATCAGCCTCTGCCATGTATTCGCCTTTTTTTGTCTTCCCATAGTACTTATCACCTTCGCAATGATAGACCTTGCTTGAGGTGTTGACCCAAACCTTGCCATCGCCACCACCGGGGGCCACCTGAGCAGATGCTGCCTTGCTAGCAGTGCTCGCTGCAGGAGCCGCTCCAGTTGCCATCTTCCCCGACGCTGCATTGCTCATCATGCCGCCATGGCCCCGGCAACCATGGGTAGACTGGTCGACTGGGGCAGAGCCATCTTTACACTTGGGCGTCGAAGTAGCATCGGGCGCCGCCGGATTTCCCATTGCCGAAGGCGCAGGCGCCTGGGCAAACGCCTGCGATGCGAAGGCTGTGCTTACTGCGAGGATTGCCAAAAAATTTTTCATTTAGAGTCTCCAGTGCGCACGGAATGACGTGCTTGCACGGGTTAACGCAGATCCGCACTTGCCGTTGACTCCGCCGAGAAAATACATTGATGAATACGGGTGACATCGATGCTGCCATGATGGTGAAATCGACCGACGCTGAAACGGCGACCAGTGGCGGCAAGGCGCTCAGACTGAACACGTTTCAAGCACGGCAAGCGATAGATCTCGCAGCACTGGGACTAGCTGCGTTGCCCGCAGGCGCCTCGGTTATCTCCGTTCACCGAGGTACACCTCCTGGCGGCCGTAAATATCGACGCTTAGACGGAAGCCGGTATTTGCGACCGTGCTCTGCGCTCCATGTGCGCCTTCGCCACTCGTACCGCTTCCTCGGTTCGCCCCCACAAGCCCTTTATTTGTTCGACGATTTCCGGCCGCGCGCTACGCGGATGTCCCGAGTTCATTGTCGGTTGCGGGTCGTATTCCAGAACGAGTTGTGTAAACTCTGCCGCGTCGCGCCCTTTGATCTCTGCGATGACCTGCAGCGCAAAATCAATTCCAGCCGTTACACCGCCGCCGGTGATGCGGTTCCTGTCGACGCAGACCCGTTCATAGCTCGGCTCGATACCCAAGGCTATGAGTGGTTCGTAGAACGGCCAGTAGGTAGCGGCGCGGTAGCCCTCCAGCAGCCCCGCCATTGCGAGAAGCACAGAGCCTGTGCATGCGGAGGTGATATAGGTGGCAGTCTTTCCGGCCCGAGCAATAAAGTCCAGAAATTCTTGGTCTTTCATGATCTCCGGGGTTCCCGCGCCACCAGCGACAAACAGCACGTCCAAATTGTCCGGAACGTCATGCATTGTAATCGTCGGGTTCAGGGTGACCCCCATATCCGTCGGAACAGGGTCCATGGTTTTCCAGATGATGTGTGTTTTGGCATGAAGGCCAAATGCAGTCTGTGGCCCTGCCAAGTCTTGCAGCGTAAAGCCTGGAAAGATCACCATACCTATCTGCAGTTGGCGGTCTTCAATTTTCTTACTCGGTTTATCCGACATCGTTTTTCTCCTTTTGTTGGGCTTGACTACAGCATAGCCCTGCCAGACAATATGCGTGAGTGGCAGGAATGACAAAAGGCGATTGGTTTCTGCCACCGTTTGCGTTTTACAAATTGATGAAAAGGAGTCCATTTCCATGCATAGGATCGCGGTTCTGGCGTTGGATGATGTGGTACCGCTGGACTTTGGTATCGCCTATCAGGTTTTTGCCTTGGCCCGTCAGATTGACGGAAGCAAAGCCTACGATGTAGCGGTGTGCGGACCCAAGCGGACAATTCGGACGGCCAGCTTCGATATGCAGGTGCGACACGGACTTGATCGCCTTGTGCAAGCCGACACCATTGTCATACCAGGAAGTGAAGACCCTTTCAGAGAGGTTCCAAGGGCTGTAAGCTTGGCTCTTCAGAGCGCCTATGATCGCGGTACAAGATTGGCGTCTATTTGCACGGGAGTCTTTACCCTTGCCGCAAGCGGTCTGCTCGATGGAAGACGCGCTGCTACGCATTGGCGTGTTGCAGAGGACCTTGCTAGGCTTTACCCCCAGATAAAAGTCGAACCAAATGTTCTGTTCGTCGATGAAGGTAGTATCGTGACCTCGGCCGGCGCGTCGGCAGGTCTGGACATGTGCCTGCATCTCGTGCGACGCGATTACGGCCAGTCTGTTGCTGCGAACACTGCCCGTCTAACGGTCGCGCCTATGCGCCGGGACGGCGGTCAGGCACAATTCATTCGCCAGGAACTCCCCAGTTCGCCAACAAGCTTGACGTCATTGATCGAGTGGCTGCGAGACCATCTGAACACCGCGCACACTGTCGATAGTCTTGCGATACACGCCAATATGAGCCCTCGTACCTTTGCTCGGCGATTTCAAGAGCAGACAGGTACCACCCCGTTGCAATGGCTACTCAATGCGCGTATCGATCGAGCGCGTGAATTACTTGAGGAGAGCGAGGTATCGATAGATCAGACAGCATTTCTTTCGGGGTTCGGTTCAGCGGTGACCTTCCGATCACGTTTCCGGCGGGTTGTAGGTCTTACCCCGACAGAATACCGTCGTCGATTCAGCGCTGCAAACTAGATCTGATCATTGAACCGGGCCGGAGCTAAAGCGGAGCCAGGGTCGGTGCTGCAGCAGCTGCAATTTATCTCGACTGCATGGTGTACCATACAGAACAGCGTATCAAGGAGCTGCAGCCCACCGCATGGCAGGCTGGCTAAGAACACGATCTGTCCGGGCGGCCTAGAAATACACGGTTGCCGTAATCGTCGATTTGTAGGTGTCTGGCGCTGGTGTGTTTTGTGCCGGGACGTTGCCGTAGACGGTGATCGCTTGCGCCGAGCCGCTACCGATGCCGGCGACGGTGTCGGTGCCCTGGGTGTTGCCCCAGTTGGTGGCGCCCGAGGTCTGGTACAGGTTGAATTGCACGGTGCCCGTATTGCCGCTGGTGGCGGCGCTCATGTAGCGGGTGGCAATGGTGGAGCCGGTGCCGGTGCCGGCGTTCAAGCCCACGTTGTAGGGGGTGGTGTTGGTGCAGGTGACGCTGACCGTTGTGTTGACGTTGAGGGGTGTGGACAGCAAGCCCTGGGCTTCGCCAAAGTCCAGCGGGGCTGCTGAAATAGTGCAATTGGCGATGATTTTCAGGGTGACATCGAATGGTCCTGTACCGGTGCCGGTACTGTACACGGCGGCGCCGACGGGGATGGTGGCGGTGGCGCCCAGCAGGGACAGCGCAGCGATGGCGGACAAGCGGGAGAGTTTTATGCGCAACGGTAACATTATGGCCTCCTGATGATGGGGGATCATGAATCGACGTTTCCAGGTACAAGGCCGCGATGGGATGCCGCAGCATTGCTGGCGCTGCCCTGCGTCCTTCCACATTTAAGATATCATTCGGATAACTCAAATTGCTTTGAGTCAATCTATGTCTGGATTATTAGCGATATGAAAAATTGCTGCTTTTGCTAGCGGCGAAAGCACCTTTGAAGCGGGCGAAGAATGTAAAAAAAGACGCGTGCTCTGTGTGTCAGCTAACACAAGCGCTGTTTTGATCGAGTGAGGAATGGTGTTGCCGCGCGATAAAACTGGCAGGGAAGGGCGCCATGGCCCACTGGGAACAGTGGGTCATGGCGTTTTTGTTGCAGGGATTGCCGCAGAGCCGGCGTTGCCGCCGGCTGGGCTCATCCTTAGATGGTCGACAGCGCTGCGTTCAGGCTGGCGCTAGGACGCATGACGGCGTCGGTCTTGGCTGGATCAGGGTAGTAGTAGCCACCGATATCCGTTGCCTGGCCTTGTACCGCTTTCAGCTCTTCAACGATCTTCGCTTCGTTTTCCGACAAAGCCTTCGCCAATGGCGCGAAGTGCGCTTGCAGTTCCGCGTCGTCCGTTTGGGCTGCCAGGGCCTGTGCCCAGTACAGGGCCAGGTAGAAGTGGCTGCCGCGGTTGTCGAGTTCACCGGTGCGTGGCGATGGCGACTTGTTGTTGTCCAGCAGCTTGCCGGTGGCTTCGTCCAGGGTCTTGGCCAGCAGCTTGGCTTTCGCGTTGCCGGTCTTGATGCCCATGTCTTCCAGCGACACGGCCAGCGCCAGGAACTCGCCCAGCGAATCCCAGCGCAGATGGTTTTCCTCCACCAGTTGCTTGACGTGTTTAGGCGCCGAACCGCCGGCGCCCGTTTCGTACATGCCGCCACCGGCCATCAGCGGCACGATCGACAGCATCTTGGCGCTGGTGCCCAGTTCCATGATCGGGAACAGGTCGGTCAGGTAGTCGCGCAGGATGTTGCCGGTCACCGAGATGGTGTCCAGGCCGCGCCATGCACGTTCCAGGGTGTAGCGCATGGCGCGTACTTGCGACATGATCTGGATGTCCAGGCCGTTGGTGTCGTGGTCTTTCAGGTAGGTTTGTACCTTCTTGATCACTTCGTTTTCGTGTGGACGGTATGGGTCCAGCCAGAACACGGCAGGCATGCCGGAGTTGCGGGCGCGGGTAACGGCCAGCTTGACCCAGTCGCGGATCGGTGCATCCTTGACTTGGCACATGCGCCAGATATCGCCTTCTTCCACGTTTTGCGACAGCAGCACTTCGCCTGTTACCAGGTCGGTGATGTTGGCAACGCCGGCTTCCGACACTTCAAACGTCTTGTCGTGCGAACCGTATTCTTCCGCTTGCTGCGCCATCAGGCCCACGTTCGGCACGGTACCCATGGTACGCGGGTCGAAGTTGCCATGCCATTTGCAGAAGTTGATCATTTCCTGGTAGATGCGGGCAAAGGTGCTCTCTGGCATGACTGCCTTGACATCTTTCGGACGGCCATCGGCGCCCCACATCTTGCCGCCGATACGGATCATGGCTGGCATCGATGCGTCGACGATGATGTCGTTCGGCGAATGGAAGTTGGTGATGCCCTTGGCCGAATCGACCATCGCCAGTTCAGGACGGTTGGCGTGGCAAGCGTGCAGGTCTTTCAGGATTTCATCTTTTTGCGACGCTGGCAGGGTTTCAATCTTGTCGTACAGATTGACCATGCCGTTGTTGACGTTCACGCCCAGTTCTTCGAACAGCGCAGCGTGCTTGGCGAACGCGTCCTTGTAGAAAATGCGCACGCAATGGCCGAACACGATAGGGTGTGACACCTTCATCATGGTCGCCTTGACGTGCAGCGAGAACATCACGCCCGTCTTGTGTGCATCTTCCAGTTCTTTTTCATAGAACTCGAGCAGCGCTTTTTTGCTCATGAACATGCTGTCGATGATTTCGCCGGCTTGCAGCGAGACCTTCGGTTTCAGTACGATGGTTTTGCCCGAAGCGGTGATCAGTTCCATCTTGACATCGCGCGCGCTTTCCAGGGTCAGCGATTTTTCGCCGTGGTAGAAGTCGCCGTGGTGCATGTGCGAAACGTGGGTGCGCGAAGCCTGGCTCCACTCGCCCATCGAATGCGGATGCTTGCGTGCAAACTCTTTCACCGCTTTTGGCGCGCGGCGATCGGAGTTGCCTTCACGCAGGACCGGGTTGACCGAGCTGCCGATGCATTTGCCGTAACGTGCCTTGAGAGCTTTGTCTTCGTCGGTTTTTGCGTCTTCCGGATAGTCTGGCAGCTTGTAGCCGCGGCTTTGCAGTTCGCGTACGCAAGCCATCAGTTGCGAAACGGAAGCGCTGATGTTCGGCAGCTTGATGATGTTGGTGTCTGGGTTCTGGGTCAGTGCGCCCAGTTCGGCCAAAGTATTCGGTACTTTTTGCTCGTCCGTCAGGTATTCAGGAAATTCGGCCAGTACGCGCGACGCCACCGAAATATCGCTGGCAACCACGTCTACGCCTGCTGGTGCGGTGAACTTCTTGATGATAGGCAGCAGGGAATAGGTCGCCAGCAATGGCGCTTCGTCAGTCAGCGTATAGATGATTTTTGATTTTTGTGTTGCCATGTTCATTTCCTCGTATGCGGTGGTGCCCGGTAGTTCCCGGCGGTTAACTTGCTACCCTTACTTCCGTTTTGCTTCATTCATTGTCACAACTGGCAGAGCCAGGTGTTGCTATTCCAAACACAATCATTATCTTGCTTGCATTGGATGCGTGGTGTGCGGGCGCTGGCGCCTGCTTCAGCCAATCTCTATTTTAGACTGTCCGACCACTCTATGCCTAAATTATGAAATGTCAATCATATATAAGACATCTTATATGAGTCTTAGGAGCTGCAAACAATCGCCTAAATTCATTATTAATGCAATTGACTTGCAATTGCGATGGGACTTCTGCATCATATCGGGCCATCTTGCCATCGAGGAAATTAGGTATGAAACGCGATCATCTCAACACACCGCTGCCCGACGTCGCCGCCGGCGGCTATGGTGGCAATCAATTGCCGCTGGACTGGGTCGGCATGCAGGGCATCGCCTTGCCGCTACAACTGATTGAGGAGGGCGCGGCGGGAAGCACGGTGCAGCAGGTGCACGCCTGGGCCGATGTGCAAGTCGATTTGCCCGACCCGAAAGTCAAGGGCATCCATATGTCGCGGCTGTATCTGCTGCTTGATGAGTTTGCAGCAAAGCAAAGCCTGGGCGCTGCCGCGCTGCATGATTTGCTGCTGCGCATGGTCGATAGCCATGCCGATTGCAGCGCCACGCGGGCACGGCTGGCGCTGGTCTTTCCGTTGTTGCGGCGCCAGCCAGCCTTGCTGACGGCGGGGCTGGCCGGCTGGAAATCCTATCCCGTGCGGCTGCAGGCGCAATTGTCGCCACGCGGCTTTAGCCTGGAGGTCAACGTGGAAGTGGGGTATTCATCGACCTGCCCATGCTCGGCGGCATTGGCGCGGCAATTGCTGGCCGACGGTTTTGCGGCGCAGTTTGGCACGGGCAGCATCGATGGTGCGGCAGCCCAGGCCTGGCTGCGCGAGCATGGCAGCCTGGCTACGCCGCACAGCCAGCGCAGCGTGGCTGCCGTGACGGTGGCCTTGCAGGGCGATGGACCGCTGGGCCTGTTCGGTTTGATCGATGCGGTCGAGGCGGCGCTGGCCACGCCGTTGCAAACTGCCGTCAAGCGGGCTGACGAGCAGGGCTTTGCACGCCTGAATGGTCAGAACCTGATGTATGTGGAAGACGCGGCGCGGCGCGTGCAGGCGGCGCTGGCGCCCCGTTATGCGGGCGTGCAAGTGCAAGTACGGCATCTGGAAAGCCTGCACCCGCACGATGCTGTGGCGCAAGCCGGCGCACTGATCGCCTGACAGTCACCCGTTCGTCATATAAAGGGACTACACTTTATCCACTTGTTTATGGGAGGTGGATCATGGCAGAGAAAACCGGGCGGACGGACATCGATGAAGCGCTGGAGGAAGAACTCGAGCGCGAACGGCGCGAACATGTCTTGATCGATGAGGAAAAGTTGGGCATGGACGAGCTGGAAGAGGAGCATTTGAAAAGGGAGCGCGTGCCGGCGCCGGGCAAGGCGCCCCGCTAAATGCCTGCGGCTTGCCCGCACCATAAAAGTGCAACATTGCTGGTGTTGTCGGCCGCAGGCCATTACAATTTTAATTCTGCCATTTTGATGGACACGCTTTCAAAACTGCCCATGACATATACACGCTTACTCCCCACTGTAGTACGTACGGCAGCGGGCCTTGCCGCGGCGATGCTGTTTGCCGGGCATACCCAGGCCGCCACCCTGTGCACGGCCATGGTTGACGCCCAATCCGGTTCGGTACTGCTGGAAGAAGGCAATTGCGTGGACCGGGTCACGCCCGCATCCACCTTCAAGATCGCCATCAGCCTGATGGGCTATGACGCCGGTTTCCTCAAGGATGAACATACGCCCAGCCTGCCATTTCGCGAAGGCTATGTAGATTGGGGTGGTGCGCCGTGGCGCCAGGATACCGATCCATCGCGCTGGATGCAGTATTCCGTGGTCTGGTACTCGCAGCAGGTAGCGCATGCGCTGGGCCAGGAAAAATTCCAGAAATACGCCAAGGCTTTCAGCTATGGCAATGCCGATGTGTCGGGCGACCCTGGCAAGAACAATAGCCTGGAGCGTTCCTGGATCAGCTCTTCCCTGAAAATTTCGCCGCTGGAGCAACTGGGTTTCTTGCGCAAGCTGGTGATTGGCCATTTGCCCGTATCCAAACAGGCGATCGAGATGACCAGCAAGCTCACGCGCCTGGACGACTTGCCGGGAGGCTGGCAATTGCACGGCAAGACGGGCGCCGCTTTCCCGCGCAAGGCGGATGGCAGTTTCGATGAAGCGCATGGTTATGGCTGGTTCGTCGGCTGGGCCACCAAGGGTGAGCGCACCATCGTGTTTGCGCGCCTGGTGCAGGACGAGCAAAAGGGCCAGCAGTCGGCCGGCCTGCGCACGCGCGAGGCCATGCTCAAGGAATTGCCGGCCATGCTAGAAAAAGCCCAGCAGCAGTAAGCTTCGATTTTCATCCTGCCAGCTTGCCTGCCCTGTATACTTGCCGAAACGGATAATCCGCATCAGACAAGGTAGCAAGCATGGCTTCAAGCATGGAACAGTTTCAGGCAGCGGCACTCCGCTGGGCTCAACGCGCGCGCATAGTTGCCGTGGAGTGGGGCGCACGCGGCAGCGCATGGACGCTGGCGCTGTATGCGCGCAAGCGCGGCCATTTGCTGACCTTGTCGCCCGTGCGGCGGGTCTTGCTGCTGGGGTTGTGGTCTTGCCTGGCCTTGCTGGCGCTGCTGATCGCCTACATGCTGCTGCTGATCCCTCTTACTCCCAGCATCCACGATCTGCGCCAGGCGCGTGCGGCAGCGCCCAGCACCATGGTCAGTGCCGATGGCAAGGAGTTGGCGCGTTTTGATCAGGGCTTGCAGGAAAGAGTCACCCTGAGCCAGATCTCGCCCAATGTGGTCAGCGCCCTGATTGCCACGGAAGACCGCCGCTTTTACGAACACCACGGCATCGATTTCAAGCGCACGGCCGGCGCCATGCTGCACAGCATGAAAGGCGATGCGCAGGGCGGCTCGACCATCACCCAGCAGTTGGCGCGCAATATGTTTCCCGAGGAAATAGGCCGTTCGCGCAATCTGAACCGCAAGCTCAAGGAATTGATCACGGCGCTGAAGATCGAAGCGACCTATAGCAAGACGGATATCCTCGAAGCGTATCTGAATACGGTGCCTTTCCTGTACAACACCTACGGCATTGAAATGGCGGCCCGCACTTATTTTGACAAGCCCGCTGCCCGTCTCGATATCCTGGAAAGCGCTACCCTGGTCGGCATGCTCAAGGGCACGAACTACTACAATCCGGTCGGCAATCCCGAGCGATCCTTGCAGCGCCGCAACGTGGTGCTGGGGCAGATGCGCAAATACGATGTGATTGACGAGGCCCGCTACCAGCAACTGATCAAGCGGCCGCTGCGTTTGCATTTCGAGCGCCAGAGCGAGCGCGCGCAATCGGACAGCCATTTCACGGCCTATGTGCGCAAGTGGCTGATCGATTGGGCCGATGAAAACGACTACAACCTGGAACTCGATGGCCTGGTGGTGCACACCACGCTCGATTATGGCTTGCAGCAGGCGGCCGAGCACGCCGTCGAGCGCCAGGCCAATGCCTTGCAGGCGATTGCCGATGTGGAATGGAGCCGCGCCGGCATGCCGTCGTCCACTTCGACCGGCATGTACACGGCCATGCAGGCTGGCAGCCCGGCGTTTGAGTATTTCTGGAAATCGCATCCGGCGCTGGAAGATGCGGTGGTGCGCGAGTCCGCCGAATACCGCAAGGCCGTTGCCGATGGCGCCGTAGCTGGCGAGGCGCTGGCCCGATTGAAAAAAGACCGCAGCTTCATGGCGGCCTTGCATCAATCCAAGACGCGCCTGCAAGCCGGCTTTGTTGCCATGGACCCTGCTACCGGCGCCGTGCGCGCCTGGGTGGGCAGCCGCGACTTTGCGCATGAACAATTCGATCACGTGGTCCAGGCGGCACGCCAGCCCGGTTCCACCTTCAAGCCTATCGTGTATGGCGCGGCGCTCGAAAAGGGACTCAGCCCCGACCATGTGTACCGCGACGCCGTGATGGATATCAAGGCAGCCGATGGCAGCAAATGGCGGCCAACCGATATGAGCGGCACCACCGGGCGCGACATGACCATGCGCGATGGCCTGGTGTATTCAAAAAACACCATCACTGCGCAAGTGATGCAGGATGTAGGCTTGCCGGACATTATCAAACTGGCGCGCGCCCTAGGCGTGCGCGATAGCAAGCTGGCCCAGGTGCCATCCCTGGCGCTGGGCACCAGTCCCGTGACCTTGCTGGAAATGGTCAACGCTTACGCCAGCATCGCCGCCCAGGGCGAGGCGCGCCTGCCGTTTGTCGTCACGCACATCACCGACCGCACGGGCAAGACCATCGCCCGTTTCGGCGATGACAAGCCCAAGCGCGCCATGACGGAAAAATCGGCCAATATGCTGACCGACATGATGCGCGGCGTCATCGACCGCGGCACGGGCACGGCCATCCGCAACCGTTTCGGCATCCGCTCCGACGTGGCGGGCAAGAGCGGCACCACGCAAAACAATGCCGACGGCTGGTTCATCATGATGCATCCGGAACTGGTGGGTGGCGCCTGGGTGGGCTTCAACGATGCGCGCATCACCATGCGTAGCAACTATTGGGGCCAGGGCGGCCACAATGCCGTCTTGCTGGTGGGCGACTTCTTCAAGACAGCGCTGGAATCGGGCAAGCTGTCGCGCGACGCGATCTTCCCCGGCGGCAAGCCACCACCGCCGCTGCGCCATGTAGAACCGGTCGAGGCGCCACAGGAAGAGCCAGTGGAAGAGCCGGGCGACTTGCAGCAGGAAGGTGTGCCAGCTCCACCGGCCGCGCCGCAGGCGATGCCGCCGGAAGGGGCGGATGGGCAGGAGACGCATGGGAATCCGGCGCCGCAGGCGGCGCCTGCTCCAGTGCCTGTCCCGGCCCCGCAGTCTGCGCCGGGAGCCGCACCGCAAGCTTGATGGCTTTACTTGCCAGCGTATGAAATCTTGAGAAGGAAAGAAATGTCTTTTGGTTTGCTGAGATTGAATATTTCCTTATGGTTATTGCTATGTGCAATGCAGTCCTCGGCGCAAGAGCTGATACCGGTGGGAGTGGAAAATGGCACCATGAGCTTGGGCGAGGTGGTGCGCCATTCTTCGATGACAGCCAAACTGAAGATTGTGTCCACGCGCCCAGTCATCATTGATGAGCAGGGCGGGCAGGAGTCCTGTGGTTTTATCTATGCGGCGAAAGTGCTGGATAGCCTGAAGGGTGCTGCGCTACGGGATGTGGTGTTTTTTGTTCCATCGAAGGTGACGACAGTCGATATTGGCATGAACTATCTGGCCTTCCTGACATATCGCAGTGAGCGGGAAGCCAAGGATATAAAGCGTGCTTTGAGCGACGGTTTGAGCAATGGCGAGGATGCCAGCATGCGTTGCAAATTCCCGAGCGGATACTATATGCCAGCTTACTTGACGCTGATGCCATTTGACCTTGAGGTGGCCAGGCAGTTTGGCGGCGAATGGCTGTCACTGAAGGCAGATCCGGGCAAGCCCGAACTGATCCTTTGCCAAGTCGCAACAAGCAGGTCAGACAAAGACGAAGATAAATTTCATAGAAGAAAAAAGTCTGGTGCTTATGTCACAAGCTGGACAGAAGTTTCGCGGCTGATAAAGAAGGCCAATGGCATGTTCAGTTTTTTGAATAGAGGCGGTCTTGATTGATGAGTGCGCTGGATAAATCAATCCTGGCTGTAGCCGGGCGGTCGATATAGGCACTTTGGTGGTTGAGGTTGACTTGGTCCCAGGATGGGACTAGTATCAATGTATGCGTATCCTGGCCAAGCCAACATTGCTTGCTTTTTATAGTCAGGCAATCTATGCGGATTCAAAAGCGCCTCTGCTGGCTTGGTACAGTCATGTGCTCAGGGTGTCATTACCCGATCCGGCTGCGGTGAAGGCGGATTTCGGTACGGCGAGTATCTTGAAAGAGGGTAGAGTGGTGTTCAATATTGCCGGTAATAAATACCGGCTTGTCACATCCATCAATTACCCCTATGGCATCGTGTATATCAAGTTTATTGGCACGCACCGGCAATATGACGCGATTATTGCGCAGATAATTTAGCTAGGGCACCATCATGTACATCAAACCACTGCGCACTGAAGATGATTATCGGGCCGCCTTGCGCGAAGTCGAATCGCTGATGAATGCGCAATTCGGCACGCCCGAAGGCGACCGGCTCGACGTGCTGGCCACCTTGGTCGACGCTTATGAAACGCGTCATTTCGTGATGGAATTTCCTGATCCTATTGATGCGATCAAGTTCAGCATGGAACAAAAATCCCTGGCGCCCAAGGATCTGGAACCCATGATAGGCCGTTTGAACCGCGTGTATGAAATTCTCAACGGTACGCGCCAACTGACCCTGCCCATGATACGGCGCCTGCATGAGGAACTGGGTATCCCTGCGGAAGTATTGATACGGCAAAAGCGGGCAGCCGCCTGACCTTGCCCAGAGCGGCTTGCCGTTTCACACCTTATTACGCATTAACCCCGCTTGCCATACAAACACTTGCAATGCCGCCTCTGTCTGCTCATGCAGCGCTTCCATTTCCGCTTCCAGGTTGGACGTGATGGTCAAGGTACCGTCTGCCTGCTGGCGTACAGGCAAGTTCAGCGCTTGCGCCATTTCGACGGGGTAGTTCGTGAAATTGCCGTAGGGCCGCTTGCCATCGACGGATGGCGTGGGCCAATAGCCTTCGGCCAGATAGTCCTCGGCTGACCCCATGCCCAGCATTTCCAGCGGCATCCACGATTGCTGGCGCAGCAAGGTCAGATGCCGCGTGGTGAAAGTAAATGGCGTCTTGCCGTTGGCGTAGTTGCCGGGCTTCAGGTTTGCCATCTGCACGAAATGGGGCAGCAGTTGCGCCGCTTCCATCAAGCGCTGGGCAGCCAGGGCTGCATCCTTGGTGGCGATAATCTGCATGGCCAGCGCCAGAGTGTCGCCACCGTTACTATCACCGAGCGGCTGCGCCGGGTTGAGCATGGGCGCGCCGCTTTCCACCGGCGACCAGCCGATATTGAAACGCCGTATCAGCGCCAGGTGGTGCACATTGAGCACGCTCGGCAAGGGCGCCGCCAGGGTGGCCACGATGCGCTTGCGCACGGCAGCAGGCAAGCTGCGCTCGGCGGCCCGCACCAGCACCGGTGAGCAGAGCAGGGTGCCTAGCAGGCGCAGCAGTTGTCGCCGAAAAGGAGAGGATGTCATCGTACCTGGACTGTCAAGGCGTCGTTATGGACTGGCGCTGGAACTCGATGCGGTTGTTCTGGTAATCGCGTTTTTGGTAGGGCCCGAAGACGCGCAGGTTTTCCTTGTCGCTGGCATTGGCTTGCTCTCGCTTCATGCGCCGCAACAGGGCGGTATCGGTCAATGGCGCGCTGGTAGCGCTGAAAATGTCGTGCCGCACACTTTCTTTGGCGTCATAGCCGCGCGAAATGATGGTGAGCTTGCGGGTGGCTGGATCAAAATACAGGCGCAGGGCGTCCGTATTCATGTCCTGCAAATACAGGCCGTCGTCGCGCTGCTGGGCAAAGTAGTGGTCGCCACACACAGCCTTCGGCTCGCGTTTCCATTCACAGGCGAACAGTATCAGCAAGTGTCTGTCATCAAGCTGCTTGATCGAGATACGCCCTTTGGAATAACCCCAGGTGCTGGCCGGCACGGTGGTCGACGAGGCCAGGTTGTAATCGCCCACCAGATTGGGCGCGGGAGTTTGTGCGAAGGCATTCATGCAGAGACTGAAAACGGCTGCCGCTGCGGCGCCTTTCGGCAAAAAAAATGGAGTCATTATTGTTGTTAAATTGGCCGTCAAAAAAAAGTTGCCATATTATAGAGGGCAACTTTCTTGGCAGGCCACACGCTAGCGTCTTCCGGCAATCTTTACTTCAGCTTGCTCAACTCGGCCACGTCTACCTTGCTGACTTTGCCAGCGACGGCGGCGCCCAGCGCCTTGAAGTGGGGCGTACCCTCATGGGCGGTCAGGGCGGCCTTGTCGGCCCATTCTTCCAGCATGATGAATCGGGTGGGAATCTTGTTGTCGACATGCAATTCATAGCGCAGGCACTCTTTTTCCGCGCGGCTCGGTGGCACCACGGTTTCAAGGGCGGCGCGCACGGCGTCGATATGGTCGGAAAGTGCATCGATGGTGGCAACGACGATCAGGGTCATGCTATTCCTTATGAGGTAATGGGGCTGGAACAGCTTAGCGCATCTTGCGCTTTCTTGCCTGGCAGTCAGAGCATGCCAGATTGACAGCCGCAGGGTGCTGGCCGATACTCGCCGTTTCGCTCATCGTTCACCCCTGGAAGGAAAGCCCCGATGTCCGTACGCCCGAAATTGTACAAGACCGTCCTGGCAGCTACGCTGGCCGTAGCCCTGGCTACCGCGTTTGCCGCTCCCGCCACCGCTGTCACTCCTGCGGCCTCCACCGCCTGGGTCGAGGCCAGCAACCGCAATGCCGCCATCGTGCTCGAAGCGCAGGCCCAGTTCTCGCCCGAGAATGCGTCGGACACGGGCTTGTCGCAGTATGACGGCCTGGCCACCGACCTGGGTCCGAAGATCACCGAGCGCTATGTGGCCGCCATGCGCCAGGCGCGTATCAAGCTGCAGCAGCGGCTGGCCGCCGAAAAGGATGAACGCATCCGCCAGGATCTGGAGATATTGACGCATGCCGTCGATAACGAAATCACGGGCGCGCAGCTGGACGCCAAATACACCTTGCCGTGGGTCGATGTGCCGCAGCTAGTGTTCGGCAGCATGCAAAGCCTGCTGCAGGAACAGCGCCCGGCCGCGCGCCGCGCCAAGGCGCTGGAACTGCTGCAGCGCTATGTGGGCCAGTTCCCCGGCAGCACGCCGATCACGGCGCAGGCCAAGGCGCGCTTCACGGAGAAAATTGGCCAGCAGGGCCTGGCAGGCCCCGTGCGCCTGCAGGTGGAGCAGTCGCTGGACAACGTGCCGACCTATATCGCCGGTATCCGCAAGCTGTTTGCCGACATGAAGATCGCGGGCGCCGAAGCAACGCTGGCGCTCATGGAACAGCAATTGAACGAGTATGCGGCGTGGGAGCGCCAGACCGTGCTGCCGCTCTCGCGCACGGATTTCCGCATGGCGCCCGAACTGTACGCATTCCGCCTGAAGCAGGTGGGCATCGACATTGCACCGCAGGCGCTGATCGAGCGGGCCGAAGTGGCTTACCTGGAAACGCGCGCAGCCTTGCAGGCACTGGCTCCGGTGGTGGCCGCCAGGCTGGCCTTGAAGGGCATTGACGGCAATGATTATCGCCAGGTGCTGCGCGCCCTGAAAAGCGACTCGATCCCCAACGATCAGCTCGAAGCGCACTACAAGGACGTCAACACGCAGCTCGAAGCGCGCATCCGCCAGCAGGGCGTGGTCGATTTGCCGCAGCGCGCGATGACCATGCGATTGGCGTCGGCAGCCGAATCGGCGGCCCAGCCGGCGCCGCATATGCGTCCGCCTCCGCTGATCGGCAATACGGGCGAACATGGCCAGTTTGTGCTCACCGTGAGCAATCCGGCCACCAGCGGCAAGGGTGAAGTGTATGACGACTTCAATTTCTCGGGCGCCGCCTGGACCCTGAGCGCGCACGAAGGCCGCCCTGGCCATGAGTTGCAGTTCAGCGCCATGGTGGAGCGCGGCGTGTCGCAGGCGCGCAGCCTGTATGCCTTCAACAGTGTCAACGTGGAAGGCTGGGCCTTGTATGCGGAAGCGGAGATGCTGCCGTACGAGCCGGTCGAAGGCCAGTTCATCGCGCTGCAGTTCCGCATGCTGCGGGCGGCGCGCGCCATGCTGGACCCGATGCTGAACCTGGGCCAGATCACGCGTGAAGAAGCGGGCCGCATTTTGACGGACGAAGTGATGCTGTCGAAACCGATGGCGCGCCAGGAACTGGACCGTTACACCTTCAATATGCCGGGTCAGGCGGGCAGCTATTTCTATGGCTATACGCGCATCCTGCAATTGCGCGCCGAGACCGAGCTGGCGCTGGGCGCAAAGTTTGACCGCCTGGCATTCAACAACTTCCTGCTGGGACAGGGCTTGCTGCCGCCGGACTTGTTGGCCAAGGCGGTGCGCGAGCAATTCATCCCCGCGCAAAAAGCCAGGGGCTGACCTTCCCCCGTCCGCCTGCATGTCATGCGGACGGGGGTAAATTCTTGTCAGTTGTATAATTATAAGCAAGCCCATAACCTCTGCCATGGAGTACCGCTTGCAGCCTTTGATACGCTATCCCAATATGCCGCAGCTCCTGCTCAAGGCGCGCGACAGCCTGTTGCAGCATTTCCGGCCCATCCTCAACCATTTCGGCGTGACAGAACAGCAATGGCGCATCCTGCGTGCGCTCAACGTGAGCCCGACGCTGGAGCCGCGAGAATTGTGCGATCTGTGCCAGATTTCCAGCCCTAGCATGAGCGGCATTTTGGCGCGCATGGAAGACACGGGCCTGATCGCACGCAGCAAGGTGGCGGGCGACCAGCGCCGCTTGCAGGTGCAATTGTCGGACGCTGGCGCCAGCCTGGTGATTCAGATGAGCAATCTGATCGACTTGCAATATGCCAGCCTGGAACAGGCCTACGGCAAGCAGGTATTCGAAGATATGCGGCTGGCGCTGGAAGCGTTTATCGCACTCGACACCTTGCCGGTGGCGCCCGCGGTCTTGCGCTGACCTTGCAGCAATCCCGATGAATGAAGCAGAAAGTATCATGCGTAGCCATTACAGTTTGTTTTACCTTTACGATGGCGAGCAGCCAGTACGCTTCCAGGAAGCGCGTGTATTCGACAGCACGGTGTGGACGGCCGGCGGCGCTGTCATGACCTGGGGCGAGGAAGGACGCAGCGACTACGTCAGCGAACCTGCGGCACAAGCGGCGTATGCCGCCCATTGCCACGCCACGCTGGCCGATGGCTACATGCTGGCGCAAGCAAGAGTCATCGATCCTGCCGTATTTGAATTCGGCTTGCTGCAAAACCTGGTGCGCGACGGTGCTCGCCGTGCATTCAATGCCGCGCGCACCGCGCATCCAACACAGCACCTGAATGCATTTGCACTGCTCAGTGACGATAGCGCCATGACGATAGGTCCGGTGGCCAATAGCCGCGAAGCGCTGGCCGCCTCGGAATATGGCGAAGAGATGTTGTGGAATCCCGGCGAATGGTGTTTCGGCGATGGTGGCGCCTATCTTGACAGCGCCTACCGCATGCTGTTGCAGGCGCACCGTGGATTGCCGTTCCAACTCGATTTCGCCACCTTTCGCCGCGGCGTGTTTGAGGCCTGCATCGCGGCTCTGGAAGAGCTAGACAGCGAAGGATTTTTTGGCGTGGGAGAGCAGCGCGATGATTGCATGCTGCTGTTCGAGGTCACTGACAGTGAAGCGGTGGAGGGCGCGATGGCGCGCCTGAACCCACCGGCCGTGGTGGCGCGTTTCGACACCTGGATGAGCAGCTGGTCTGACTAATCCAGGGAGCCAATTTTGAAATAAGGGCCGCCGCGATCCTGATCAGGTTTTACGCTGCAAAGCCGCCATCGATCTTCAATCCTGCACCCGTCACGAAAGCCGCTTCGCTGCTGGCCAGGTAAGCCACCATGCCGGCGATTTCATCGGCGCTGCCATGGCGTGGCAAGGCCATCAAGCCGTGCAGCATGGCGGCGAAGTCGCCATTGGCCGGGTTCATGTCGGTGGCCGTGGGGCCAGGCTCCACATTATTAATGGTGATGCCGCGCGGACCCAGGTCGCGCGACAGGCCTTGCGTCAATCCCGACAAGGCCGACTTGCTCATGGCATAGGCCGCCGCGCCACCGAACGGTGCACGGTGCGCGTTGGTGCTGCTGATATTGATGATGCGCCCACCCTCGGCCATATGCGGCACGGCTGCCTTGATGGCGACAAACACGGCGCGCACATTGACCGCCACCGTCCGGTCGAAATCGGCCAGCGAAAAATCATCGATGGCGCCGACCAGGAAAATGCCTGCATTGTTGACCAGGATATCGAGGCGGCCGAACTGCGTTGCTATCTTGCTGATGGCGTCCGTCAGGGCGCTGGCGTCGGCCGCGTCGGCTTGCAGGGCCAGCGCCTTGCCGCCGCATGCTTCGATTGCTTGCACCAGCGCCTGCGCTTCATCGGCCGAGCGCTGGTAGGTAAAGGCGACAGTGGCGCCTTCGCCGGCCAGGCGGCGTACGATAGCCGCGCCGATGCCGCGCGAGCCTCCCGTGACAAAGGCGATTTTTCCGGCTTGGCGCAGTGGGAAGTTGTTAGCGTGCTTCATGGTGGTATTCCTGTGGTGAATGATGAGGTAGCCAGTATCTGCCTGCCATTGCATGTCGGCTAGCCAGGAATCGCTACAATCACTTTCAACCATCAGTATCAAATGGGCGCGTTAGAATACGCATATGGACGCACTCAATCACTTGCAATCATTCGTACTCTCTGCCGAGACAGGCAGCTTTTCGGCGGCCGCGCGCCGCCTGGGCTTGACGCCAGCGGCCGTCAGCAAGAACGTGGCGCGCCTCGAAACCAGCCTGGGGCTGCGTTTATTCCAGCGCAGCACGCGCCGCCTGACCCTGACTGAAGGGGGCGAGCGTTTTTTGCGCCAGGTGGGCGGCCCGCTGGGTGCCTTGCATGACGCGATCAGCGAGGCGGCAGGCGAGGGCGGGCCGCCGTCCGGCATCTTAAAGATCAGCATGGCGCCTTCGTTTGGCCGCCGTTATGTATTGCCGCTGCTTGGCGGCTTCGTTGAGCGTTATCCGGGTGTGGTGCCCGACTGCCACCTCGATAACCGCCCGGTGGACCTGGTGGGCGAAGGCTTTGACGCAGCCATCGGCGGCGGCATCGAATTGACGCCGGGTGTGGTGGCGCGCGAACTGGGGCATATCTACATCGTCGCCACGGCCTCGCCGGCTTTCATGCAGGGCAAGGCCATGCCTGGCCACCCGCTCGACCTGGCTCCTCTCGATGGCGTGGTGCGCCGTTCGGCCGGCAGTGGACGGCTGCGCAGCTGGATATTGCGCGATGGGCGCGGCGGCGAAGGCCTGGCTGAATGCCAGCCGCGCGCGATCTTTGACGATCCGGAAGCGATGGCGCAAGCCGCCATCGACGGTATCGGCGTGGCGCTACTGCCGATGCCGCACGCGCTGCCCCATTTGCGCAGCGGCGCCCTGATCCGCTTGTTGCCAGGCTGGCGCGCCGATTCCGGTCCGCTGTCGCTGTACTACCCCAGCAAAAAACTGCTGCCTGCCAAGACGCGCGTGTTTGTCGACTTTATCGTCGAACAGTTCCGCAAGCAGGATTTTGCGGCGTTGATGCTGCCCGACTAATCAAGCCGCCACCAGCCGTAGCAGTGTAATTTCGGCCGGTGCGCCGATGCGTTTCGGCGGGCCCCAGTAGCCGGTGCCGCGGCTGACGTAAATCCATAGCTTGCCGCGCCGGTGCAAGCCGGCTACATACGGCTGCTGCAGCGGCACGAACAGATTCCATGGCCAGAACTGGCCGCCGTGGGTGTGGCCGGATAATTGCAGGTCATAGCCCGCCTGTTCGGCCGCTTCCGCGCTGCGCGGCTGGTGCGCCAGCAGGATGCGGGGAATGCCGGCCGGGGCGCCAGCGATGGCTGCTTGCGGATCGCTCGCTTGCGCGGCGTCGAAGTGGCCGGCGCTATAATCGGTGACGCCGGCCATTACCAGGCGAGCGCCATCGTGTTCGATGACGACATGTTCATTCATCAGCGCCTGCATGCCCAGGCGGCGAAATTCGGCAACCCACGGTGCGGCGCCCGAATAGTATTCATGGTTGCCGGTAACAAAAAAGGTGCCGTGGCGCGCGCGCAGCTCGCCCAGCGGCGCAGTATGCGCGCGCAGCAGCTCCACCGTGCCATCGACCACGTCGCCCGTGATGGCAATGGCGTCGGCATTGAGCGCATTTGTGCGTGCGACGATAGCGTCGACATAGGCGCGCTTGATGGTGGCGCCCACGTGGATGTCGCTCAGTTGCACGATGGTGTAGCCCTGCAGCGCCTTGGGCAAGCCGGCGATCGGCACATCGATTTCGCGCACGCGGGCCACGCGGCGCGCATTGATGAAACCCACCACGGTGGCCAGCAGGGCCAGTACCAGCACGGCGACCGAAGATGCTTCCGCGTGTGGGCGCGCCGGCGGATAAATCAGCACGATTTCACGCAGCAGTGTCAGCACGAACAGCGAAGAAAAAAAGCCCATGCACAGCGAACCGGCCCACGCCAGGCGGTCGGCCAGATGATGATCATTGGTGACGGCGCGCGCAAAGATCGTCATTGGCATCAGCATGGTCGAGGCCAGCAAGACCAGCGCGCCGAAGATCCAGCCGGCCGGACCGACGGGCAGGGCGGGCAGCAACAGCCAGCCCAGCAGGGCGTGCAGGGCGCCCAGTATCATGGTGATGCGTAGCAAAGGAGTACGTGTTTTCATATCATTGTTCCAGTGTGGGGACGCCCAGGTAGGCGGCGCTGATGCGCGCGAAAGTGCCATCCTGGCGCATGCGTTTCAATTCCCGGTCGAAGGCGGCGGCCAGTGCCGGTGAAGCGGCGTTCTTGCGGAAGACGAGATAGGTATCGAAGCGTGTCAAGGGAGGCACCAGCCTGCGGATATCGGCCAGTTTCAATTGTTTGAGCGTGTACAGGCCCACCGAGCTGTCGGCCAGCACGGCGTCGACGCGACGCAGCGCCAGTTTCTGGAAATTGGCCGTGTCGCTGGGGACTTCGGCCAGGGTCCAGCGGCCTTGCGCGGCGCCGGCGGCGATGGCGTCGGGCAGGCGAAAACCTGCGCGCACGCCGATGACCTTGCCGGCCAGGTCGTCCAGTTTCGTTACGCTGGCCGTCATGCCTTCCGGCTGGCGCACGAACAGCGCATATTCGGTCGGTTGCAAGGGGGCCTTGCCAAACTCCAGGTATTGCTCGCGCTGCGGCGTGCGGCTCATGGCGAACGCGCAATCTACGCTGCCCTGCGGCTTGGCCAGTTCATTTTCCAGGCGGCGCCAGGGCATGACGCGAAACTCAATGGAAATGCCCAGGCGTGTGGCCGCTTCGCGCAATATATCGACGTTGAGTCCTTCGATATGGCCCTGGTTCAGCATGACATAGGGCACGAAGATATCGTCATGGCATACCAGCCTGGCCGGCAGCGCTTCAGGTGCCGACGCGGGCGCGGCGGCCATCTTGGCCATGGCCGGCACCGCCATGCCTGCGGCTAGCGCGGCGCAGGACAGCACAGTTTTGACGCCGGAAATAACAGGCGCGTATGCGCCCTTGATCAACGTTTGAAGCCGCAAAATAATCATCCCAGATGGCTCGAAACGTTATCGTTTCGTACGCGCCGATTATAGCCGAAGCCCTAATTTGAACAGGATTGAACTTGTCTACTGCAGTCATATGCAGGCTCGATCATGGAATTTAAAGATGTATATAATTTGCATGTTTAAGTCGATTCCTTTACACTGGGCATGTCCACAGAGGCAGGCGGCCATCGGGCCGCACCTTTTCGTCACCCTTGCATACAGGAGTTGCCCATGCTTAGCCAACAACATCGCGCCATCATCACCGCTACCGTTCCCATCCTTGAGCAGGGCGGCGAAACCCTGACGCGCCATTTCTACCAGAACCTGTTCCGCGACCATCCCGAAGTGCTGCCGTATTTCAACCAGGCGCACCAGCACAGCGGCGAGCAGCAACGCGCGCTGGCCAATGGCGTGCTGATGTATGCGCGCCATATCGACCAGCTCGATGCGCTCGGCGACCTGGTCGCCACCATCGTCAACAAGCATGTGGCCCTGCAAATCCGCGCCGAACACTACCCGCTGGTAGGCGCCAGCCTGCTGCAGGCTATCCGCGAAGTGCTGGGTGCAGAAGTCGCTACCGACGCCGTTATCGACGCCTGGGGTGCGGCCTATGGACAACTGGCCGATATCCTGGCCGGCGAAGAAGGGCGCATCTATGCAGCCCAGGCCGCAGCGCCCGGCGGCTGGAGCGGCGCGCGCGATTTTACGGTGCTCAGCAAGGTGGAAGAGAGCTCGGAAATCACCTCCTTTTTGCTGGCGCCCGTCGATGGCCAGGCCGTGCTCGATTTCAAGCCTGGCCAATATATCGGCGTGGTGGTGACGGTCGATGGTGTTCCCATGCGCCGCCAGTATTCGCTGTCGGCCGCCAGCAATGGAGAAACTTACCGCATCAGCGTCAAGCGCGAGCGGGGTGGCAAAGTGTCGAACTATTTCCACGACAGCGTGCAGGCCGGTGACACGGTGCAACTGACGCCGCCATCGGGCAACTTCGTGCTGCTCGATAGCGACAAGCCTCTGGTCCTGATCAGCGGCGGCGTGGGCATCACGCCCGCCTTGAGCATGCTGACGGCGGCCCTGCGCGGCAAGCGTACCGTGCACTTCATCCACGCGGCGCGCCACCACGGCGTGCATGCCTTCCGGACCCAGATCGACGCGCTGGCATCCCAGCATCCCCAGCTCAAACGCTTTTATTGCTACGCCGAACATGGTGATGAAGGTGTGGCGCCCGACGCCGTGGGCTTGCTGGGGTCCGAGCTGCTGGCGTCATGGCTGCCAGCCACGCGCGATGTGGACGCGTATTTCCTGGGGCCGCAGCCCTTCATGCGTGCCGTGAAGGCTTCCTTGCGTGAACTGGGCGTGCCGGAACAGCAAACGCATTATGAATTTTTCGGCCCTGCGTCCGCCTTGAACTGATGTTGAACTGAGGTCAGATCGAGCATCTCCCTTGCGTTGGAGAAAAATATCCGGCGTAAGGGGCGGGTAAGCCTTGCCCTGTAATGTGAAACCAAGCTCGCAAAAGAGCACGTTTTTTCATAACAGGAGACAACACGATGCACGATGACCTGGTTCAACAAATCAAGGGAGATCCCAACTACCATCAGCTGGTCAAGGTACGCTCCCGCTTCGGCTGGGCACTGACAGGGCTGATGCTGCTGGTGTACTACGGCTATATCCTGCTGATTGCTTTCAACAAGGAATTTCTTGCCACCAGGACTGGCGAAGGCGTGATGACCTGGGGCATGCCGATCGGCTTGTTTGTCATCGTCTTTACGGTCGTGATCACCGGCATTTATGTGCGCCGCGCCAACAAGCAGTTCGACGACTTGACCAGCGCCATCCAGGCACGGGTGCAGGCATGAGCGCCCGTCCGCAAGTGAAATACGGTCTGCCCATCGCGGCCTTGCTGGCCGCCAGCGGCGCTGTCTGGGCAGCGGGCCCCGACCTGGGCCAGGCACATCAGCAACCCACCAATTGGACGGCGATCATCATGTTCGCCGTCTTCGTGATCTTTACCTTGTTCATCACCAAGTGGGCGGCCGCCAAGACCAAGTCGGCTTCCGACTTTTACACGGCCGGTGGCGGTATCACGGGCTTCCAGAATGGCCTGGCGATTGCCGGCGACTATATGTCGGCCGCATCCTTCCTCGGCATTTCCGCTGCCGTGTTCCTGAACGGCTACGATGGCTTGATCTATGCAATCGGTTTCCTGGTCGGCTGGCCCATCATTACCTTTTTGATGGCCGAGCGCCTGCGTAACCTGGGCCGCTACACTTTTGCCGACGTGGCCGCCTACCGCTTCAAGCAAGCGCCCATCCGTATTTTTTCAGCGTCCGGCACCCTGGTGGTGGTGGCGTTTTACCTGATCGCGCAAATGGTGGGCGCGGGGCAGCTGATCAAGCTGCTGTTCGGCCTGGAATACTGGATCGCCGTGGTGCTGGTCGGCACCTTGATGATGATTTATGTGCTGTTTGGCGGCATGACAGCCACTACCTGGGTGCAAATCATCAAGGCCGTGATGCTGCTGGGCGGCGCCACGTTCATGGCTGTTGCCGTGCTGGCGCAATTCAATTTCAGCCCGGAAGCATTGTTTGCCAAATCGGTGGACGTGCATGCCGCCAAGGAAGCCATCATGGGACCGGGCAGCTTTATCAAAGATCCGATTTCCGCGATCTCGTTTGGCATGGCGCTGATGTTCGGTACGGCCGGCTTGCCGCATATCCTGATGCGTTTCTTTACTGTGCCAAGCGCCAAGGAAGCGCGCAAGTCCGTGTTCTGGGCCACCACCTGGATCGCTTATTTCTACGTGTTGACCTTCATCATCGGCTTTGGCGCCATCGTGCTGGTCAGCACCAATCCTGACTTCAAGGATGCGGCCGGCAAACTGCTGGGCGGCAACAATATGGCGGCCGTGCACCTGGCCAAGGCTGTAGGCGGCAACGTTTTCCTGGGCTTTATGTCGGCCGTAGCATTTGCCACCATCCTGGCCGTGGTTGCTGGCTTGACCTTGTCAGGCGCTTCGGCCGTCTCGCACGATCTTTACGCCACCGTGTTCAAGAAGGGCAAGGCGACCGGCGCGAATGAATTGAAAGTATCGCGCCTGACCACCGTGGCACTAGGCATTATTGCCGTGGTGCTCGGTATCGCGTTTGAAAAGCAGAACATCGCCTTCATGGTTTCGCTGGCCTTCGCGATTGCCGCCTCGGCCAACTTCCCCGTGCTGTTCATGTCGGTGCTGTGGAAGGATTGCACCACGCGCGGCGCCACCATCGGCGGTTTCCTGGGCTTGATCACGGCCGTGGGCCTGACAGTGGTATCGAAATCCGTGTGGGTCGACGTGCTGGGCCATGGCGAAGCATTATTCCCTTATGCTTCGCCCGCGCTGTTCTCGATGACAGCCGGTTTTGCCGGCATCTGGCTGTTCTCGATACTGGACCGCAGCCCCCGCGCCCGTATCGACCGGGCAGGCTATGAAGCGCAGCAGATGCGCTCGGAGACGGGCATTGGTGCGTCTGGCGCGACTGCGCATTGATGGTGTGATATTCAACATGCCCGGGTGTAGTACTGACCCGGGCATTTTTTTGGACTACTTTTCCATGTGCAGAGGAATGACTCCGGGCGCCAGCGCACCCGGCTTGGGTTCCAGGATCGACGCCAGCGTCACCTTGTCCAGCACCGCCAGATAAGCCCCCGTCGCCTGGCCCAGTGCTGATTTCAGCTGGCAGCCCGGCGTCAGCGGGCAGGTGTTGCTGTCTGGATTGAAGCACTCGGCCATGTAGAAATCGCTTTCCGTCTCGCGCACCACGGTGCCGATATTGATCTCGGTCGGGTCGCGCGCCAGGCGCAGGCCGCCGTTGCGGCCACGCACGGTTTCCACGATGCCAGACAGACCCAGCTGGTGGACCACCTTCATCAAGTGATTTTTCGAGATCGTGTGCAGATCGGCGATGTCCTGGATCGTCACGAGCCGGTCGCGGTGCGTGCCCAGATACATCAGGGTGCGCAGGGTGTAATCGGTATAGGCGGTCAATCGCATGGCTGTTCCAGGGCTGTAAAGATGTGGATCACATCTTTGTTTAGGTCGCCAGCATACAGCAAAAGCAAGACATGGCGTGACAGCCGCCACGCGCCGCCGCCTCTTTTCCCGCCTTTTCCTTATCTGTTTCATGCATGCCATCCTACGCAAAAAGTGAAAAGACGATTGCTTTTCGCACAGATGCGTAGTAAATTTTCATATTGTTGTAGTCATGAACCGATAGCCAGCCCAGTAATGTTGCTTTTCACTCGGTTGTCTTGATGAAAATCAAGGAGATTGCCAAACATTGAGGTAAATTTACTACATTACGATGTCGATGACTCAGGGATGGCGTTTTCCGGGAAGGGAAGCGCGTGTGACGCAATCTGTGCGGTGCTGCGATGGCTGCAAATGGGCGCTGTGCCCGTGGAATAAAACCGATGCAAATGAATGAAGTGAAAGACGAGCTGCTCAGCAGCGATATCCGTCAACTGGGCCGGCTGCTGGGCGACGCCATCCGCAGCCACCTGGGCGACCCCGCCTTCGACCGTATCGAGCATGTGCGCCAATTGGCCATCCGCTTCCGCCGCGACCACGACGAAGCTGCCCGCGCGCAACTGTCGGACGCGCTGCAAGCGCTGTCGCAGGAAGAAACCACGCAGCTGATACGCGCCTTCAGCTTTTTCTCGCTGCTGGCCAATATTGCCGAAGACCAGCACCACATCCGCCGTACGCGTGCCCATCTGATCGCTGGTTCGCCGCCGCGCCAGGGTAGCCTCAGCCATGCAGTGGGCAATGTGTTTGATGCCGGCCAGGCCGATGCGCTGGAAGCGTTTTTCAGCGATGCCTTCGTCAGCCCGGTGTTCACGGCCCATCCGACGGAAGTACAGCGCAAGAGTATCCAGAATTGCCAGATGGCGATTGCGCGCCTGTTGAACGAGCGCGACCGTGTGCAAATGACGCCCGACGAGGCGCAGCAAAACGAAGAAGCGCTGGGGCGCGGCATCGTGACCCTGTGGCAAACGCGCTTGTTGCGCACCACCAAGCTGTCCGTGCTCGACGAAGTGGAAAACGGCCTGTCTTTCTACGATCACACCATCCTCAGCGAATTGCCGCAGCTGTATTCCTCGCTGGAAACCATGCTGGCCCAGCGCGATGCTCGCTGGGAAGATGCAGAATTGCCCAATTTCATGAAAGTGGGCAGCTGGATAGGCGGCGACCGCGACGGCAATCCTTTCGTCACGGCCGATATCCTGCGCAGCACGCTGGCGCGCCAGGCTGACAAGGTGCTCGACTTTTACCTCGGTGAATTGCGCAAGCTGGCTTCGCAACTGTCGCTGGCGCAAAAACTCAATGGCGGCAGCGATGCGTTGCGCGCGCTGGCCGAAAGCTCGGCCGATAGCTCGCCGCACCATGCGGACGAACCGTATCGCCGCGCCTTACACGGCATCCATGCGCGCCTGGATGCAGCACGCTTTGTCTTGTGCAACAAGGGCAAACCGCAAGATGGCGTCACGCCTTACGCTTCGGCTGCCGACTTGCTGGCCGATCTGGACGTGGTGCATCAGTCGCTGGTGGGCAGCGGCTTGCGTTCGCTGGCGCGTGGCCGCTTGCGCCAGTTGCGCCGCGCCGTGAAGGTATTCGGCTTTTCGCTGGCGCCGCTGGACTTGCGCCAGAATTCCGATGTGCACGAAAGAGTGGTGGGCGAGCTGTTTGCGGGCGTGCAGCCTGGACTGGTCTATACGGACCTCGATGAAGAGCAGCGCATCAGCTTGCTGCTGAAGGAATTGGCTTCGCCGCGCCTGCTGGTGTCGCCGTATGCGCAATATTCCGAAGAAACTACCTCGGAACTCGATATCTTCCGCGCGATTCGCGAAGCGCACAGCCTGTATGGCCGTGAATCCGTGCCGAACTGCATTATTTCCAAGGCGGCCAGCGTGTCGGACTTGCTGGAAGTGGCGCTGCTGCTGAAAGAAGTGGGCCTGCTGCGCCAGGATAGCCTGGAAGTCGATGTCAACATCATTCCCCTGTTTGAAACCATCGATGACTTGCGTGCTGGCCCCGCCATCATGGCGCGCGCCTTTGGCTTGCCGTTTTACCGTGGCTTGCTCGCTTCGCGCGCGGACCAGCAAGAAGTCATGCTTGGTTATTCGGACAGCAACAAGGATGGCGGTTTCCTCACTTCCGGCTGGGAGCTGTACAAGGCCGAGATCGAACTGGTGTCGGTATTCAAGGAGCACCAGATCAAGCTGCGCCTGTTCCATGGCCGTGGCGGTTCGGTCGGCCGTGGCGGCGGCCCCAGCTATGAAGCCATCCTGGCCCAGCCAGCGGGCGCCGTACAAGGCCAGATCCGCTTGACGGAGCAGGGCGAAGTCATCACCGCCAAGTATGCCAACCCGGAAGTGGGGCGCCGCAACCTGGAAGTGCTGGTCGCTGCCACCATCCAGTCGACCTTGCTGCCGCAGGCACAGTTGCAGCCGAGCGCCTCGGCCAGTGCAGGCCATCTGGCCGCGATGGAAGAATTGTCGGGCACGGCCCTGCAAACCTACCGCGCGCTGGTGTACGGCACGGAAGGTTTCGAGCAATATTTCTGGGAATCGACCGTGATTGCCGAGATCGCTGCCCTGAACATCGGCAGCCGTCCGGCATCGCGCAAGAAATCGACTTCGATTGAAGATTTGCGCGCGATTCCCTGGGTCTTGAGCTGGGCCCAATGCCGCTTGATGCTGCCGGGCTGGTTCGGTTTCGGTTCCGCCGTGCAATCTTACCTGGCTGCTTACCCGGCCGATGGAGCGGAAGTGCTGCGCGGCATGTACAAGGATTGGCCATTCTTCACGTCCCTGCTGTCGAATATGGACATGGTTTTGGCCAAGAGCGATATCGCGATTGCCGGCAAGTATGCCGAACTGGTCAAGGATGAAGCCTTGCGCGTAGCCATCTTCACGCGTATCCGTGCCGAATACACGGCCACCCTGGATGCCTTGAAGCTGATCACAGGCCAGGAAGAATTGCAGCAAGCTAACCCGCTGATGCAGCGCTCCATCCGCAACCGTTTCCCCTACATCGACCCGCTGAACCACGTGCAGGTGGAATTGCTGCAGCGTTTCCGCGAAGGCAAGCAGGATGCGGCGGCACGCACGGGCATCCATCTGTCGATTAACGGGATTGCGGCGGGATTGCGCAATAGTGGTTGATACTTTTACGTTTAACTAAGAATGGGGTCAGACCCGACGGATCTGACCCCGGAAAAGGAGACAGCATGACCATCAAAGTTGCCATCAATGGCTATGGCCGTATCGGCCGCAATATCTTGCGCGCGTTTTATGAAGGCGGCAAGCAGCAGGATATCGAGATCGTTGCCATCAATGACCTGGGTGACGCCAAGTCGAATGCACACTTGACGCGCCATGATACGGTGCATGGCAAGTTTCCTGGCACCGTCACGGTCGAAGGCGACAATATGATCGTCAATGGCGATGTTATCCGCGTGTTTGCACAGCGCAACCCGGCTGAAATTCCATGGGGCGAGCTGAAAGTGGACGTGGTGCTGGAATGCACGGGTTTCTTCACGACCAAGGAAAAAGCTTCGGCCCATTTGAAGGGCGGGGCGAAAAAAGTGATTATTTCCGCACCGGGTGGCAAGGATGTGGATGCCACCATCGTGTTTGGCGTGAACCAGCATGTGTTGAAAGCCACGGACACCGTGATTTCCAACGCGTCCTGCACCACCAATTGCCTGGCGCCACTGGTCAAACCGCTCAACGACGCCATCGGCATCGAATCGGGGTTGATGACCACCGTGCACGCCTATACCAATGACCAGGTTTTGTCGGACGTGATGCATGAAGACTTGCGCCGCGCCCGTTCGGCCACGCATTCGATGATCCCGACCAAGACAGGCGCGGCCGCGGCCGTGGGCCTGGTCTTGCCGGAACTCAATGGCAAACTAGACGGCTTTGCCGTGCGCGTGCCGGTCATCAACGTATCGCTGGTGGACTTGTCCTTTATCGCCAAGCGCGATACCACGGTCGAGGAAGTCAATGCATTGCTGAAAGCAGCCTCCGAAGGCCCGCTGGCCGGCATCCTGACGTACCAGACGGAACCGCTGGTTTCCATCGATTTCAACCACAACCCGGCGTCGTCGAATTTCGATTCGACTTTGACCAAGGTGTCGGGCCGCCTCGTGAAAGTATCGTCGTGGTACGACAACGAGTGGGGCTTCTCGAACCGCATGCTCGATACCACGGTTGCCTTGATGGCGGCCAAGTAATTCCGGCTTGAATGTAAGCAGCGCTGATCCAGCGCAACAGAACGGCTGGCCCACAAGGCCGGCCCTTGTAGCACGACTTATTAATAGAAAGCAGCACACCATGAGCACGCAAGTACAACAACGCGCAACCAAGATCGTTTCCACCATCGGCCCCGCTTCCAACGATATCGACACCCTGGTGCGCATGTTCAAGGCCGGCGTCGACGTCGTACGCCTGAACTTTTCGCACGGCAAGGCACAAGACCATATCGACCGCGCGCGCATGGTGCGCGAAGCCGCCGCCCTGTGCGGCCGCGAAGTGGCCATCATGGCCGACCTGCAAGGGCCGAAGATTCGCGTCGGCAAGTTTGAAGAAGGCAAGATTTTCCTGGAAAACGGCGACAAGTTCATCCTCGACTCGAAATGGGGCGAAAACGGCGAGCTGGGTAACCAGGAGCGTTGCGGCCTCGATTACAAGGAATTGCCGCGCGACTTGCATGCCGCCGACGTCTTGCTGCTGAACGATGGACTGATCGTGCTGGTGGTCGATAAAGTGGTCGGCAGCGAAATCCACACGACGGTGAGAATCGGCGGCGAGTTGTCGAACAACAAGGGTATCAACCGCCAGGGCGGCGGCTTGACGGCGCCGGCGCTGACGGCCAAGGATATGGAAGACGTGAAAACGGCAATGAGTTTCCAGGCCGATTACGTGGCGGTATCGTTCCCGAAGAACGCTACCGACATGATCATGGCGCGCCAGCTGGCCAATATCGCCGGCGAAGCGTGGGACCATAAACCGATGATGATCGCCAAGATCGAGCGCGCCGAAGCGATTCCTGCGCTGCAAGAAATTCTCGATGCCTCCGACGGCATCATGGTCGCTCGCGGCGACCTGGCCGTGGAAGTGGGCAATGCGGCCGTGCCAGCCTTGCAAAAACGCATGATCAAGATGGCGCGCGCGTCCAACAAGCTGGCTATTACCGCCACGCAAATGATGGAATCGATGATCGTCAACGCCGTGCCAACGCGCGCCGAAGTGTCCGACGTGGCCAACGCCGTGCTCGATGGTACCGATGCGGTCATGACTTCCGCTGAAACGGCCTCGGGCAAGTATCCGGTGGAAACAGTGGAAGCGATGGCGGCGATTTGCCTGGACGCTGAAAAATGGGATATCTGCAAGCTCGACGCGGACTTCCTGAACTCGACCTTTACCCGCATCGACCAGTCGATCGCCTACGGCGCGCTGTTCACCGCCCACCATCTGCGCGTGAAAGCGATTGCCACCCTGACGGAATCGGGTTCCACGGCCCTGTGGATGAGCCGCTACAACATCGACATTCCGATCGTTGCGCTGACGCCGAGCATCGCTACCCGCCGCAAGCTGGCCCTGTACCGCAACGTCAGCACAGTAGAGCTGGGTTCCGGCACCGACCGCGACAAGGTCTTGAAACAGGCCGAAGAGTTGTTATTGGAACACAAGGTGGTCGAAAAGGGCGATACCATCGTGCTGACCTGGGGCGAGCCGATGGGCAAGGTAGGCGGCACCAATTCCTTGAAAATCACCAAGATCGGCCAGCATTGATCGTGTGACGGTGCCGGCAGCCATGCCGGCACCGTATAGCAGGGCGTGCCGTGGCGGCGCCTCTGCTACACTGCGGCGTTTCATTCGAAACGCTGCCCATGTCTGTTATCCCACCTTTGACACCACTCAAACACGCCTTCCAGCAATCCCGCCTTGAAAACAATATCGAGCTGGTCCTTCCCGAGCTGCTGCGTGCCCAGCTGCATGTGGTGGTCGGTGGTCAAAGCGAGCAGATAGATTTGTTTCTGGTGCCATCTCCCAATCGGGAGCGCCTGTGCGTGACGGTGGCCGAAGACCTGGTTTTCCTGGATGGTATCGCCTACCCCAAGATTCCCGTGACTGGCCAGCAACTGATCGCCTCGATACCGCCTGAAATTGAAATCATCATCCTGCATGGCGACGGCGCCAATTACCTGACGCGCGAGCAACTGGCCTGGTATCGCCGCATGCTGGGGCCTGCTGCCTGAGATATGGCCGAAGCGTTGCCGTGCATCAATATCCCGCGTGGAGTTAGCCTTATGCTCGTGAAAGCCATGCGGCTGGTCCCGGTACTGCTTCAAGTGCCGCAGATACAGCTTGTTGCATCCTGATCGTACAGGCTTATTTTTCGGACAATGGTCTTGCTGAAGTCCTATGAATATTTTTGTAAAGCAACTATACTCACGGCTGCTTGAAAAATCATTGTCACGCTGGCCGCCAGTAGCACGCGCCAGGGTTGGTATGCATTCCGCTTTTTCCATCTGAAGAAGCCTACCCCGCGCGCCGGGCGAGGGCGTGATGACCAAGTCATCATCCGGTCGATTCTTTCCGTTGTTATTTTCGCTGCTTTGCCGCTTAGCTAATCAAGTGTGCAGTGCACCTGTGCCTGGTGGCACGTTCATCATCACGCTCACGCGTTACGACATTATGTTCAGTTCCATGTTTAGCGAAGCCCCGCCTTCGATGCCTTATCAGTACGGTACCTTCGACACCAAACTGGTGCTGTTTTCCATCGCGATCGCCATCTTTGCCTCGTTCATGGCATTGCAGATTGCCGGCATGGCGCGCAGCAGCGAGCGCGGCTTCCAGCGCCAGACCGCCATCGTCACGGGCGCCATTGCGCTGGGCGGCGGCATCTGGTCCATGCATTTCATCGGCATGCTGGCCTTTGATATCTGCACCCGCGTCAGCTTCGAGCCTACCCTGACGTTGCTGTCGATGTTGCCTGGCATGGCGGCGTCCTGGGTGGCGCTGCATTTGCTGGCGCGGCCAGAGATCAATTGGCGGCAACTGGTGGTGGGGGGCGTGCTGGTGGGCCTGGGCATCGGCTCCATGCATTACAGCGGCATGGCGGCCATGCAGTCTTCGCTGACCCTGCATTACCAGCCATGGCTGTTTGCCTTGTCGATCCTGGTGGCGGTGGCGATGGCCATGCTGGCGCTGTGGGTGCGCTTTGGCCTGAACGCCTGGCGCCAGCGCTTGCATCCGATGACGACTTTGTTGTTGAGCAGCCTGGTGATGGGCCTGGCCATTTCGGGCATGCATTACACTGGCATGCTGGCGGCGCGTTTCGCCGGGACGCCTGAGATGGGCGACAACACTTTTACCGTCCATGCTTCGTTCGTGGCGCTGGCCGTGGCGCTGATCACGGTCACCCTGACTGTTTTTGTCGCAGCCGCCAATGGCTTGCTGCGCTACCGCCAGCTATTGCGCCATGCCAGTGCCAGCGAATCGCGTTTGCGCGCGATTGTCGATACGGCGGCCGATGGCTTGATCACCATCGATGGCCACGGCAAGGTGCGTTCCTTCAATCCGGCCGCCGAAGCCCTGTTTGGCTGGCGCGAAGCTGAAATCGTCGGACGCGACGCCAGTGTGCTGCTGCAGGATACCGACGCTGTGCGTTACCAGGGTTTTTTGCGCGATTATCTGGCGACGGGCGTATCGCATATCCTCGATAGCGGGCGCGAACTCGATGGGCGCCACCGTGATGGCACCATGCTGCCCATACGGGTTGCCATCGGCAAGATCGATATGCCGGGCAGACCCCTGTTCGTGGCCTTCGTGACGGACATGCGCTCCTCGCGCGACATGGCGCAGGCGCTGCAAGACAGCGAACGCCAGTACCGCACGCTGATCCGCAATATCCCCGGCGTCTCCTTCCATTCCAGTTTCGCCCCCGACTGGCAGATGCTCTTCATCAGCGATGCCGTGTATGGCTTGACGGGCTGGATGCCGGAAGACTTTGCCGCCGGCCGGGTCACCCTGTTCGACCTGGTGCATCCCGATGACCGCCAGCGTGTCAACGAAAATTGCCTGCAGGCGGCCAGTGAAAAGCGCGACTTTGAAAACGTCTACCGCATCATGCATCGCGATGGACGCGAGCGCTGGGTGCGCGAAAGCAGCGGCCCGGTGCTCGACAAGGACGGCATGGTGCGCTGGATCGATGGCGTGATTCTCGACATTACGGAAAGTGAATTGCGCAACGCCGAATACGAGGGCAAGGTCACGGCCATCTCGCGCGCGCTGGCCGTCATCGAATTCGACTT
Source organism: Janthinobacterium silvisoli (assembly GCF_014200725.1). Taxonomy (GTDB): domain Bacteria; phylum Pseudomonadota; class Gammaproteobacteria; order Burkholderiales; family Burkholderiaceae_D; genus Janthinobacterium. The sequence continues at coordinate 241,959 of NZ_JACHCL010000002.1, read as the reverse complement.
GCACGGACGCGTGCTGGCGGCCAACGAAAATTTCCTGGAACTGGTCGGCTACGAGCTTGAGGAAGTGCTGGGGCAGCACCACAGCCTGTTCTGTGAAGCCGCCTATGTCGCCACGCCTGCCTACCCGGCGTTCTGGCAGCGGCTGGCCAATGGCGAGTTCGACGCCGCCGAATACAAGCGCATCGGCAAGGGCGGCAAGCAGTTGTGGATACAGGCGTCGTACAATCCCATCTTCAATACGGATGGCAAGCCTTTCAAGGTGGTGAAGTTCGCCACCGACGTCAGCGACCGGCGCGCCATGCAGGAAAACCTGCGCGCCGCGAAAGACCGGGCCGAACTGGCGGCTGAATCGAAGACCAGCTTCCTGGCCAATATGAGCCATGAAATCCGCACGCCGATGAATGCCATCATCGGCTTTACGGAAGTGTTGTTGGGCACGGCCCTGGACACCCTGCAGCGGCGCCACCTGACCACGGTGCGCCAGTCGGCCCGCTCGCTGCTGGAACTGCTGAACGATATTCTGGACACGGCCAAGCTGGAAAAAGGCGCGACCGAACTGGAACTGGTGGATTTTTCGCTGCCCGACCTGGTCGACCACGTGGCCGCATCGCTGCGCATCACGGCGCAGTCGCGCAACCTGGCGCTGCATGTGGACTACGATCCCGGCATCGGCCAGTTCTTCCTGGGCGACGCGCGGCGCATCCAGCAAGTGCTGACGAATCTGATCGGCAACGCCGTCAAGTTCACCGAGGCGGGCCATGTGCGCGTGGCGGTCGACATGCAGGGCGATCTGGTGCATATCGCCGTGCACGACACAGGCATCGGCATACCGGCCGACCGCCTGGAAAAAATCTTCGCCCCGTTCACGCAAGCCGATTCCTCAATGAGCCGGCGCTTCGGTGGCACCGGCCTGGGCACGACGATTTCGCGCCAGCTGGTCGAGCTCATGAAGGGCTCCATCACGGTCGAAAGTACCTTGGGCGAGGGCAGCGTATTCCACGTGCTGCTGCCGCTGGTGGCCGGGAAGTCTGTCTTGCGCCGCAGCGAGCAGCCGGTGGTGGCCTTGCCGCCGCTGCGCATCCTTGCCGCCGACGACGTGCCGCAGAACGTCGAACTGCTGCTGATCAGCCTGGGCGCTGCAGGGCACCAGGTGATCGCTGCCAGCGATGGCGAAAGCGCCGTGCGCGAATACCGTACTGGCAGTTTCGACATCGTCCTGATGGATGTGCAGATGCCGCGCATGGATGGCCTGGAAGCGACCCGTTTGATACGCGTGCATGAACGCGAACAGGGCTTGAAGACGACACCGATTATCGCCCTGACGGCTAGCGTACTGGAACAGGACCGGCGCGCGGCGCAGATGGCCGGCATGAATGGCTTCGCCTCAAAACCGCTGGAAATGCACAAGCTGACGGCGGAAATCGCGCGCCTGCTCGATATCACCGTGCCGGCGCCGCACATGCCAGCCGGCGCGGCGCCAGGCGCTGTGGCAGGGTCTGAGCAGATCGACTGGCCGCGCGGCGTCGCCCTGTGGGGCAGCCATGAAGCCTTGCGGCGCGCCATCTTGCGTTTCGTGCAAGCCAATGGCGACTGTGCGAGCCTGCTGGCCGCTGAACTGGCGCGCGGCGACACCAGCGTGGCTGGCCACTTGCTGCACCGCGTAAAAGGCGCCGCCGCCAACCTGTGCCTGCCGCAGCTGGGCAGCATCCTGGCGCGGCTGGAACAAGCCATCTCGCGCGAGGACGATGTGAGCGGCTTGCTGGAGCAACTGACCGCTGCCTTCCTTGCGCTGGAAGCTGAATTGGCAGGCGGAGAAAACGACGAGTCCATGCTTGAAGCGCCGCAAGCAGATGCGCCAGTACTGGACCGTGTAGCCGCCGATGGCTTGCTGCGCCTGGCCATCGCCAGCCTGGAAGGCGGGCAGCTGGACGACGTCCTGATGACGCAGATCGCAACCTTGCTGGCGCCACATGGCCAGCAGCGCCAGTTGCAGGCGCTGAGCACTGCCGTCGATGATTTCGAATTCGCGCGTGCCGTCGCCGTGCTGCAGGACATGCAGGCGTGGCTGCAGGCGCAGGTGCAAAACACCCTGGCTGATTGAACATGGTAACAACAAGATAATGACGATGAAATTACCCGAACAAAAACCGACCCTGCTGCTGGTCGACGATGAAGCGACCAACCTGCAGGTGCTGCGGCAGATTCTGCAGGATGACTACCGCCTGCTATATGCCAAGGATGGCGCCAAGGCGCTGGAACTGGCGCAAAACAATGCCGTTGAACTGATCCTGCTCGACATCATGATGCCTGACATGACGGGCTATGACGTGTGCCGCCGCCTCAAGGCGATACCGCTGACGGCCGCCATCCCCGTCATTTTCGTCACCGCCCTGTGCGACGTGAAAGACGAGGCAGATGGTTTCGAGGCGGGCGCCGTCGACTACATCACCAAGCCGGTCAGCCCGCCCATCGTGCGGGCTCGTGTGCGCACGCATCTGTCGCTGGTCGACGCCCAGGAATTGCGTCGCTCGCGCCTGCAAGTGATCCAGACCCTGGGCCAGGCGGCCGAGTACAAGGATAACGAGACGGGCATGCACGTCATCCGCATGAGCTATTACGCACGCCAGCTGGCGCTGGCAGCCGGCTACAGCGCGGCGCAGGCCGAGGATCTGCTGACTGCGGCGCCCATGCACGACGTAGGCAAGATCGGTATCCCGGACGCCATCCTGCAAAAGCCGGGCAAGCTCGATGCCGAGGAATGGAAGATCATGCGCAGCCATGCCGAGATCGGCGCCGCCATCATCGGCGAGCACGCGGACGGCCTGCTGAAGATGGCCCGCACCATCGCCCTGACGCACCATGAAAAATGGGATGGCAGCGGTTATCCGCATGGCTTGAAGGGCGAGGAAATCCCCCATGAAGGGCGGATCGTGGCGATCGCCGACGTGTTCGACGCCCTCACCAGCGAGCGGCCCTACAAGCCGGCATGGAGCGTGGAAGAGACCATCGCCACCATGCGCCGCGACAGCGGCACGCACTTCGACCCGGAACTGGTCGAACTGTTTATCGCGCAATTGCCGGCGATATTGGCGATCAAGGAGCAGTGGCGCGAGCCGGCTTGAATTAGTCGTCTATAACGTATGTCAGCCAACAAAATTCGAATAGGCCCAAGTCCTTGATAAAGGCTACCCGGGCCCAGCGAGCCTGAAAAATGGTCAGGGCAAGGCGCGTAGGGCGCAGCATGTACGGCAAGCCCAAGCAACGCAGCCCTGGCCGTTTTCTCAGGCCCGCGACTCAGGCCCGCACTTTTTTAAAGAAGCTTGGCGTCGTTACCCAGGCCGCCGTGCAGGTATCGTCTGCAAGATACAGCTAGGCCCCTCAGTCAGCCAGCCTCAAAATCCGCCGTATTTCCAGGATCGCCTGCGGGCTTTCCTGCACGCTGTGCCAGGAGGGGATGACTTTCTCGGATTGCGCGCCGTCCAGGTGGGCGCTGGCGTAGGGCACGACGCCGTCGCTCGATTCAAGTAGCGGTAAGTCCGGCGTGTCGTTGCCCATGATGGAGTAGTAGCGCACCTGTCGGCTGATCGGCAGGTCGGCCACCAGGCGCACAAATGGGTCCTTGTCGCTGAGGTTATCGATGCTGTTGGGGATACGCAGCGGTTCGCTGCTGCCCGTGTCAAGCTGCGCCAGGCTGCCGACGGCGTCCGAAAACTGGTCCAGCATGGTGATCGGCAGGGTGACCAGATTGGCGATCCAGCGCGCCACCTTGTGGTTGGCGAACGAGGTGCCGCGGTGCGGTGCGGCGATGAAGATGGCGCGGTTCACTTGTGGCATGGCGCCAAATTCCAGGTAGGGCGCCAGGCCGGCACGCACTTTTTCCGCCTTCTTGCCCTTCAAATTGTATTCTTCGGTGATCGCGTCAAGCAGGGTGGTGCTGGCGTTCGAGACCATCAGGCGCGACAGCACGCCGCCCATGCTGTGGCCGATCAAGACCATCTCGTTCGAGGCAGCCGCCCTGGCCGATGGGTCGAAGTGGGCCAGCGTGGCATCGAGCGCCTGGCGGATGGCCAGGTTGTTGGCTGCCAGCGGCGCATTGCTGGGGTAATACACTTGCCAGATTTGGTAGCGGCGGCGCAGCTGTTCGTCACCCATCAGTTCATTGGCCACATTGATCCACGCTTCCGGGCTGCTGGCCAGGCCATGCAGCATGACGATAGTGCGCTTGGCCGGATCGTAAGGCTGCATCAGGTGTACCTGCGGGCGCGCGATGCCTTCGGCGCGGCCAAACAGGGTGCGCAGCGCCTGCACGCCAAAGCCGGAGCGGGCCAGCCACAAGCCATAGCCGGCCGTGAAGTTGGCGGCCACGGGCAGTTCGCGGCCAGCCATGCTGATACTTGCGTTGCGGTAGGGGTCGGCCAGCACGATCATCAGCTGCTGTGTTGCCAGCACTTCGGTGAGGCTCTTGCCTTCGAAGCGGATCAGCGCTGTGACGACCGGGAAGCGCGTTTCCTGGTAGGGCACTTCCGCGCTGGACGCGGGTGCGGGCTTGGGCATGACGGCCACCAGGTCGGCGCCGAAGCCGTCGCGGCGGTAGACATTGCGCAGGCCGGAAAATTTCAATGAGGTGGCCGGCAGCAGTTCTTCCGGCAGGGTGCCGTCGTGCGGCAGGCGCAGGGCCGACAATTCGCTGTCGATATCCCAGCCCGCCACCCGGATCACCTTGCCATCGGGGCGATATTCGCTGCGGTGGTGGAACAGGTTGCCGACGGCTTTTTGCACGGCATAGTTATAGTAATCGCGGATCTGCGTCTGGCGCTCTTCGAACGCCCGCTCACCGGGCGAGCGCGCCGTGTAAAACAGGTAGGCGTAGGCATAGCGGGCCGATTCCAGCCAGGCGGCCAGCACATCGGCATTGTTCTTTGCATCGCGTTTTTCTTCGGCCAGTGCGCTTTCCAGCCATAGTTCGGACAGGGTCGCCAGGCGCTGCTCGTCGCTGAGCAATTCGGAGCGGGCCAGGTCGGCGCGGCAGGAGCCGGCATTGGCCTCGCAGGCGGCGATGTCGCTGCCGATAATGCGCAGCACTTCGTTGGCCGAGGCGCTCAGTTTGCCGGTGGTGAGGATGTCGCCGCGCCGCTGCTGCAGATAATCGGCGGGCGAGATCGAGCTGACGGTGACTGCCGCGCAGCCGCTCAGCATCAGCGCGGCGCACAGCAGCAGGCTGCTTTTCAGCCCACTCCTCGGCTTATTCCTCAGGCCACCTGCGCGCACCAGCATGGGTGTCTGCTGCCTCAGAACGAATACACCAGCGTCAGCGAAGTCTGTGTATCGGTGTTTTTCTTGTCTTCAGGGACGTGCGTGTCGCTGCGGGCGCTGAAGGCGGCCTTCATCTGCATGGTGCCGTTGATCTTGGTACTGAGCGCTGTTTCGGCAATCGAGTGGGTGTTCGAGGTACCCCGTTCGACGCTGACCGTTTGCGAGAACAAAGCGGACTGGCTGATTTTCCATTTCATGGCGGCTGCGCCACGTATCGTCAGCCCATGTTCCGATTCGCCGGTTTCCGAGGTGCCGTTGAAGTAGCCTGGACCGATTTCCACGTCTACGCTCTTGTCGTCCGACTGGTACCAGCGCGAGCCGTGACCGACTGCCAGGGTAGAGTATCTGGTATAGGCGCCGAAGCGGTCGTTGACGTGCGAGGCCAGCACGAACAGCTTTTCATTTTCCGTCGTCAGCTTGTAGGCTGCCTTGGCAGAGGCCGAGAAGCGTTCGGCCGAGCGTTCGCGGATCTTCTGGCCTTCAGTATCGGTGGTTTCGTCTTCCTTGAAGTAGCCACTGAAAATATACTGGTTACTCCAGTTGTCGAGCTCCTGGCGTGCATCGATCTTGCCAGTCACCGAAGTACCCACGGTATTGCCGGTGGTGGTGATGGCGCCCAGTTCGGCCGAGGTGGCCCAGCTGCCGATGGGGATTTCGTCGAACAGCACGGTTTGTTTGATCGGTTTGCTGTCCTTGCTATCTTTGGTATCTTTGGCGTCGGTAGCTTCGATGGCGTAAGCGCCGCCGTGAGCGATGGCCAATGCCAGCGCCAGTGCGAGAGAGGTAGTCGATTTCATGGCTATAAGCGTGTCTTTGGCCAGTGCGCCGGCGGCGGCACACTGCCTGCGGTTCGTCAATTGGTTAGCGATGACGCTGAAGGCCGCCGGCTCGGGGTATCCACACCATGTGCTCGGGCGCGGCCTATCATTGTCGAGGCCGTATTGTACCTGAGCCTGTACCCAATCCGCTGATCGCCCGCCATCTTGCGTAGCGCGGGAATGCTGGTATAGTGATTATTCCCCTGGTCCTGGATAGTCAAACGATGAAAAAGCTGGTTTGCAGCCTGGCCTTGCTGGCCGCTGGCTTTGCCCGTGCACAGACGCCCGCTTCCGTGCCAGTCCCCGTTTTGCCTGCGGCTGCAACCACGGCCGCGCCAGTTGCACCGCAACTGACGCAGCCTATGATACGCGACGCCGTCCATGCCGTGCTGGCGGAAGAGGCCAATGCGGCCGAGGGCCAGCCCGCGATGCAGCAAGTGACGATACGCGCCGATAAATATGAAAAATTCGCCGCCGCCTTCAGTGAAGCGAAAGTGCCCGATTGCCTGCACCCGGATGGCCTGAAGCGTCAGCCAACCAACATCGGGCCCGTCGGCGTGGTTGGCATGTATGCGTTACCCTTCGTGGCGATCGCCAAGCTGCGCGGCAAATGTAATTAGCTACAAGACCCGCATCCACGGCTGCGCCGCCACATGGCGCTGTTCGAAGACTTCAATCTGCGGCAGTGATTGCAAGGTCAGCGCGACCATGTCCAGGCCGTCGACCAGCATGCGCCTGCTGCGCGGCGCCAGCGCGAATGGCGTGAGCGAACCATCCGGCGCGCGTATCGTCAGCGCCAGCAAGTCGATCTCCAGCGTAGCTTGTTCTGCCTGCGCCAACGCGGCGACCAGCGCATCGATGGCCGCTTGCTCCAGCATGATGGGCAGCAAACGGTTATTGAGCGCATTGCCATAGAAGATTTCACCATAGCTGGGGGCGATCACGGCGGCGATGCCGAACTGCTGCAAGCCCCACACGGCGTGTTCGCGGCTGGAACCACAACCGAAATTCGAACCGGCGATCAGGATGCGCGTAGCTTCGTAGCCCGGCTGGTTCAGGATGCAGTCGGTGCGCGGCTGGCCGTCGCCATCGAAGCGCAAGTCGTACAGCAAGCCTTTATCGAGTCCTTCCTTGCTGATGGTGCGCAGGAATTGCTTGGGCATGATCTGGTCGGTGTCCAGGTTATCGATCAGTAGCGGCGCCGCCAGGCCGGCGATCGAGGTCAGTTTTTCAGTAGGCTTGCTCATTGTGCGTGCTCCAGTGTGCGGACGTCGCTGATGACGCCCGTGATCGCGGCCGCGGCGGCCATCGCAGGACTCATCAGATGGGTGCGGCTGGCGCGGCCTTGCCGTCCTTCGAAATTGCGGTTGGTGGTCGAAGCGCAGCGCTCCAGCGGCGATAGCACATCGTCGTTCATGGCCAGGCACATCGAGCAGCCCGGCTGGCGCCACTCGAAACCGGCGGCGATGAAGATGTCGGCCAGGCCTTCCGCCTCGGCCTGGCGGCGCACGGCGCCTGAACCCGGCACCACCATGGCGCGCACCTTGGGGGCGACCTTGTGCGTGCCGACGATGGCGGCAGCAGCGCGCAGATCTTCGATGCGGCTATTCGTGCACGAACCGATGAAGACGCGGTCGACCGGCAGTCCCATGATGGGTTCACCGGCTTGCAGTCCCATGTAAGCGAGCGCCTTGCGCGCCATCGCTGGCGCATGCGGGTCCGTATTGGCCGATTGCGAGTCCGGGCCGGGTATGCGCGCATTGACGGGCATGCCCTGGTCCGGGCTGGTGCCCCAGGTGACATAGGGCGCGACTTCGCTGGCGTCGAACACATGTTCCAGGTCGAACATGGCGTCAAGATCGCTATGCAGTTCGTCCCACAGCGCGGGAAAGTCACCGTGCTGGAAGGGGGCGGCGTGGCTGCGCAGGTAGGCGCGGGTTGCTGCATCGGGTGCGATCAGCGCGGCGCGGGCGCCTGCTTCCACCGCCATATTACACAAGGTCATGCGCGCCTCGACGGACAGCGCAGTTATGGCCGAGCCGCAGAATTCCACCGCATAACCGCGCGCGCCCTGGGCGCCCAGGCGGCTGATCAGGTACAAGGTCAGGTCCTTGACGGAAGTGCCGCGCGCCAGCTGGCCATCGATGCGGATGCGCATGCTCTGCGCCACCCGGTAGACCAGCGTTTGCGTGGCCAGGATATGTTCGACTTCGGAAGTGCCCACGCCAAAGCCCAGCGCGCCCAGCGCGCCATAGGTGGTGGTATGGCTGTCGCCGCACAGGATCACCATGCCGGGACGTACCAGGCCCTGTTCCGGCGCGATGATGTGTTCTATGCCCTGGTCGATGTCATTGGTGTCGAACAGGCGGATGCCATGGCGTTCGCAGTTGCGGCGCAGATTGAGCGCCAGCAGGCTGGACGCAGGGTCGCCGATCACGCGCTGGCCGACCGCCAGCGGTGCCGTGGGAATGATGTGCGAAACGACGGCCAGCTGCTGGGCGGGGCGCAGCACGGCGCGCTGCTTGTCATGCAGGCTGCTGAAAGCTTGCGGGCTGGTGTATTCGTTCATGATATGCAGGTCGGCGTACAACAGCACGTGGTCCGCGTCGAGGTGTTCGACGGTGTGCGCGTCGACCAGTTTCTGGTAAAGCGTGGCTGGCTGGGAAGTCATGGCTGGCTTTCAGTTAATAGGCGTCTGTGTTTGGCCCAGCAGGAAGGGCAGGGTGGCGGCCAGCAGTCCGGCCGGGTTCTCTTCGGGGATGTAATGGCCACAGGGCAGGGCCTGCCCCTGTACCTGTTCCGCCAGCAACTGCCATTCGGCCAGTGGGTCGAAGCAGCGCCCAACCACGCCATCGGCGCCCCACAGGGCCAGCATGGGGCAAGTGATGCGCTTGCCGGCGGCCAGGTCGGCCCGTTCATGTTCCAGGTCGATGCTGGCGCTGGCCCGGTAGTCTTCGCATATGCCGTGGATGGTGGCCGGGTCGCGCAGGCAGCGCAGGTATTCGGCGTAGGCTTCCGGCGTGAACGGCGCCAGTCCGGCCGAGCGCTCGCCGATGGTGTATTGCAGGTAGGCGTCCGGGTTGCCGCTCACCAGCAGCTCGGGAAACGGCGCCGGGCGGATCAGGAAAAACCAGTGAAAGTAGCTGGTGGCGAACTGTCGGTCGGTTTTTTCATACATGGCCAGGGTAGGGGCGATGTCGAGCACCACCAGGCGGGTGATGCGTTCAGGGTGGTCCAGCGCCATGCGGTAGGCGACCCGGCCGCCACGGTCATGCGCCATTACCAAGAAATGCTCAAAGCCCAGCAGTTGCATCAGCCGCACTTGTTCATTGCCCATTTCGCGTTTCGAATAATTGCTGTGGTCAGGCAAGCCGGCCGGCTTGGCGCTGTCGCCATAACCGCGCAGGTCGGCGGCGATCACCGTGAAGTGGCGCGCCAGCTGGTCTGCCACCTTGTGCCAGATGACGTGGGTTTGCGGGTGGCCGTGCAAGAGCAGCAGGGCGGGGCCGGAACCGCCGCGCACATAGTGTACGGGCGAGCCATCGACATCTAGGGTGTGGGAAGTGAAATGCTCGAACATGGAGTCTCCTGCGGTGTAGGTATAGCTGCATTCTAGGATAGTTTCAATGCTATATAATGCGTCCAAGATAAACCTATTCTTTCTTTGGGGTAAAGAATGAGTGCCGTTTCAGATCTGGCTTTCTTTGCCATGCTGGTCAAGCATGGCAGCATGGCGGCGGTAGCGCGCGAAATGGGCGTCACGCCGCCTGTGATCAGCAAGACCCTGGCCAGCCTGGAAGCGCGGCTGGGCGTGCGCCTGCTGAACCGCAGCACCCGCCGCATGAGCGTGACACAGGAGGGCGAGCTGTATTTTGCCCAAGGCTCGCGCATCCTGGCCGAGCTCGAGGAGCTGGAAAGCACGGTGGCGGCCAGCCGCGCCGTACCGCGCGGCCTGTTGCGGGTAAATGCCAGCATCGGCTTCGGGCGGCGTCATATCGGTCCGGCGATTACTGCGTTTGTCCGCGACTATCCCGAGGTGGAAGTGCAGCTGCAGGTCAGCGACCGGCCCGCCAACCTGGCTGACACGGCCTTCGATGTGGGCATCCGCATCGGCGCGCTGCCCGATGCGCGGCTATATGCGCGCCGTATCGCGGCCAATGAACGCTGGCTGTGCGCGGCGCCCCAGTATTTGCGCGGTAAAATTCCGCTTGCCGTGCCGCGTGACCTGGCCCGCCACCAGTGCATCGTGCTGCGTGAAAATGACGCTGCCTACGGCCACTGGACCTTGTACCAGGGCCGGACCCAGGAAAGCGTCAAGGTGCGCGGCAAGCTCAGTACCAACCATGGCGAGATTGCGCTCGACTGGGCGCTGGACGGGCAGGGCATCGTGCAGCGCTCGCAGTGGGACGTGGCGCCGTATCTGCGTTCGGGCCGGCTGGTGCGCGTGCTGCCCGAGTGGAGCCTGGCGCCGGCCGACATCTTTGCCGTGTATCCGGAAAAGCTGAACCTGTCGGCGAGGGTGACGGCGTTTATCGATTTCCTGCAGCGCCATTTCGCTACCACCGCACGGCAGGACTGGTAAGCGGCCGCCGCCTGGCGTATGCTGCGCGTATTCACCGATTTACTCCATTTTTACAAGGAATACCCCGTGCGCTGCCTGGTCATCGAAGACGAAGCCGATACATCCCGTTATATTTGCGCCGGCTTGCGCGAGGCGGGCCACGACGTCACCGCCTGCGACAACGGCATCGACGGCATGCGCCTGGCCTGCGGCGAAGAGTGGGACGCCCTGATACTGGACCGCCTGCTGCCTGGCGAGCTCGATGGCCTGGCGATCGTCGCGCGCCTGCGCGGCCTGGGCCGCAATACGCCGGTGCTGGTGCTGTCGGCGCTGTCGAGCGTCGACGAGCGCGTGCGCGGCCTGCGCAGCGGCGGCGACGATTATCTGTCGAAACCGTTCGCCATCGCTGAACTGCTGGCGCGCATCGAGGCGCTGCTGCGCCGCGCCGCGCCGGTGCCGGACGCTACCCAATTGCAAGTGGCCGACCTGGTGCTCGACATGCGCACCATGCGCGTCACGCGCGCCAACCGCCAGATCGCGCTGCAGCCGCGTGAGTTCCGTTTATTGGAATACCTGATGCGCCACCAGGGACAATCCGTCACGCGCGCCATGCTGCTCGAAGCCGTGTGGGACTACCATTTTGACCCGCAGACCAACGTCATCGACGTGCAGGTCAGCCGCCTGCGCACCAAGATCGACAAGGAATTCGCGCCTGCGCTGATCCACACGGTGCGCGGCGTGGGCTATACGCTGGGCGTGCTCGATGGAGTGTAATGAGGCTGCGCGGAGGCGTCATGGCAGTGCATAATATACACCGCTCGATCGCCGCCCGATTGGCGCTGGGCTATGGCTTGCTGACGGCGCTGTCGATCGCGGTCGTCTGCGGCGTGTTTTATGTCGGCACCATCGGCGTGCTGGACCGCAGCGTGGATCACAAGCTGGTGATGCTGTCCGGGCGCCTGGCTTCGCTGTACGATGTGGGCGATGGCGGCGCCGCCGTTTCCGCTGAAATCGCCCATTTGCTGACCGACCGCACCGATAGCGACACCGAAATTTTCCTGCTGGTGGGCGCCGATGGCAAGCGCATCTCCGGCAACCTGTCCGCCTGGCCAGACCCGACCAGCCCGGTGGGCCGGCTGCTGCACCGCGAGGTGACGCGCGAAGGCCGCCGCGTGCCTGCGCGCTTGCTGATCCGCGACCTCGATGGTGGCGCGCGCCTGTTCGTGGGGCGCGACATGGAAGAGGGCGAATCGATCCGCAGCCTGGTGGTGCGTTCGCTGGCCTTTGGCGGTGGCGCAGCCGTGTTGCTGGCGGTGGCTGGTGCGCTGCTGTTCCGGCGCCAGCTCGAAGCGCGCATCGGGCGCATCCGCCTTACGGCGGCCGAAATCGAGGCTGGTGATTTGAGCCGGCGCATTCCCGTGTCCAGCGACGATGAATTCGGTTTGCTGAGCCGTGACATCAACCGCATGCTGGATCGCATCGAACACCTGATGGAAGGCGTGCGCCACGTTTCAAACGCGATTGCGCACGACTTGCGCACGCCGCTGGGGCGCATACGCAACAAGCTCGATGGCGCCTTGCGCGTCGCTGCCGAGGTGCAGACGCGTGAAGGCCACGCGCTGGCGGCGCAGGCGGCTATCGACGATATCGATGAATTGACGCAGGTGTTCGACAAGCTGCTGCAGATTGCCGCCGCGGAATCGGGCATGCGGCCCGAGAATTTCAGCGACATCGATTTACACCAGATCGGCGCTGACATCGTGGAAATGTACGAAGCCACGGCCGACGAGCGCGGCGTGCTGCTGGTGCAGATGTATGGCCAGGACGTGCCGGCGCGCGGCGACCGCAATCTGCTGGGCAGCGCGCTGGCCAGCCTGGTCGATAACGCCATCAAATATGCGGGCTCCGGTGCGACGGTGGAAGTGTCGGCCGGTACGGATGAAAACGGCAGCTGGCTGGCCGTGCGCGACAACGGGCCCGGCGTGCCGGCCGAAGAATTGCCGAAACTGACACAGCGATTTTATCGTCTCGACAAGAGCCGCCACCTGCCCGGCAATGGCCTGGGCCTGTCCATCGTGGCCGCCATCGCGGCTCTGCATGGCGGCAGCCTGGTGATCGAGGATGCTGCGCCTGGCCTGTGCATCCGTTTGCGCCTGCTGCGTTAGATGGGTCGCGTCAGGCTGGCCTCGCATGGCGCGGCCGGCCCTCACAACTGCACATTGCCGGCGTTTCTTGACTTCGATGCCATTTTCAACGCCGCGCCAGGCAAAAGCGCCGCGATGGGCGTATACTTGTCGGCGTTCTTAACCTGAAGCCGGTCATCCCATGTCAGCAACTTTCCCTACCTCGCGCATGCGCCGCCTGCGCGCAACGCCCCAATTGCGCGAGCTGTTCCGCGAAACCGAAATCAACGCGCGCGACCTGGTCCTGCCGATCTTCGTCGATGAAGGCAGCAGCGACTTTATCGAGATCGCCTCCATGCCCGGCGTGCGCCGTATCCCTGAAGCGAAGCTGGCGCAGGAAGTCGAGCGCTATGCGCGCGCAGGCCTGCGCTCCGTCATGACCTTCGGCATTTCGCACCACAAGGATAGCCACGGCAGCGACACGCTGAACCCGGACGGCCTGGTGGCGCGCATGTCGCGCATCATCAAGGACGCCGTGCCCGAAATGGTGGTCATGTCCGACACCTGCTTCTGCGAATATACGGATCACGGCCATTGCGGCATCCTGCATGGCGACACGGTCGACAATGACAGCACGGTGCTCAACCTGGGCAAGCAAGCCGTGATCGCCGCGCAGGCGGGCGCCGACATCATCGCGCCATCGGCCGCCATGGATGGCCAGGTGGCCGCCATCCGCAGCGCACTCGATGCGGCCGGTTTCCACGACACGCCCGTGATGGCCTATTCGACCAAGTTTGCATCGGGCTTGTATGGCCCGTTCCGCGATGCGGCCGGCAGCACCCTGAAGGGCGACCGTAAAACCTACCAGATGGATCCGATGAACCGCCGCGAAGCGATCCGTGAATCGCTGATCGATGAAGCCGAAGGCGCCGATGCGCTGATGGTCAAGCCAGCCGGCGCCTACCTGGACATCATCCGCGACCTGCGCGAAGTGACGCGTTTGCCGATCGGCGCCTACCAGGTCAGCGGCGAATACGCGATGATCAAGTTTGCCGCACAGGCAGGCGCCATCGATGAACGCCGCGTGGTGCAGGAAACCCTGGGCGCCATCAAGCGTGCGGGCGCTGACATGATCTTTAGCTATTTTGCGATGGATGTACTGACCAATCCATACTAAGAAATCGGCTTGAATAGGGCAGGGCGCGCCATTTCCGCTATGATGGCGCGCTGTTGAATAATAAGCTGCCCATGTCCCTGAAAATCTCCCGCATCCTGCACGCTGGTTATGTCTTTGAAAACGATGGCACGTCCATCGCTTTCGATCCCATCGTCGAAAATCCGTTCAGCCGCAACTGCCACGCGTTTCCCTCCGTGCGCTTCGAGCTGGAACAGGTGCGCAGCCTGCGCCTCGATGCGATCTTCATCTCGCATTTGCATGACGATCATCTGTCGCTCGACAGCCTCGATCAATTCGACCGCAGCACGCCCATCTACTTGTATTGCGTGTTCGACGAGCTGTTCGCGATGATCAAAGCATTGGGCTTTGCGCAGGTGCACCGCCTGCAGGTCGATCTGCCGGTGCAGGTGGGCAGCATCGAGATTATCGCGCGCCGCGCGTTAGACGATGATGTCGATTCCCTGTTCCAGGTGCGGGCGGCGGGCCTGAATGTCTTGAACGTGGTCGATTCCTGGATCGGCCCTGAAACCATCGCGCAACTGGCGGCCTACGCGCCATGGGACATGGTCTTGTGGCCCTTCCAGACCATGCGTGAAATCGCCGTGATCGCGCCATCACGCGCCATTCCAGGTCCGGTGGAGCTGCCCGACGACTGGCTGCCGCAGCTGCGCGCGCTGGCGCCGCGCTACATCGTGCCCAGTTCCTGCCAGTTCGTGCAGGAAGACTGGTCCTGGTATAACCACGCCATGTTCCCCGTCAGCTATCGCCAGTTTGCGCAGGAAATCGGCGCCGCGCTGCCCGATGCGCAGATACTCAGGCTCGATCCATCCACCTCTGTGCTGCTCGATCGCGAGAGCTTGACACCCGCCGCGCCGCTGCCGTGGGTGATCCCGGTGGGGCCGCAGGATGTGGACTTCGATTACCGGCCCGGCTTGATCCCGCCCGCCACGGCGGACATCGCGCGCCGCTTCGCGCCCTTGAGCGAGCCTGACGCCGCGCTGGTGCTGGATTTTTGCCGTGAGGGCTTGCTGCAGCGCTATCGCGACATGGAACTGGCTGAGGACAGCTATTTCCAGGCGCCGCGGCTGTGGCGCTTGTCGTTGTATGGCCATGACGGTGCGGCCACCGTGCTTTATTACCGCACGCATGGCGACCAGATCGCGCTGGTGGAACAGACGGACGAGGCGCCCGGCTGGACTACCGAAGTACCGCTGGTGAAGTGCCATGCGGCGCTGGTGCTCGGTGAATCGCTGACGTCGATGTATATGCGCATCAACGATCATGCTTTCGATGCGGCCACGCAGGCGCTGCTGGACGAAGCCGATATCGTTGACGATCCCTTGATACGCTGCCTGTTCAACGACGCCATCGGCGCTTATCAGGCGGCGCAACTCCAGCGTTTGCTGGCACGGCCAGCCGAAAAATCCACGACGCGGTAAGATGGCTGTTTTACGTAATGTTGAACAAGGAACCAACCACCATGGCACATGACAACAACACTGAAACCGCCATCCTGGCAGGCGGCTGCTTCTGGGGCGTGCAAGACTTGCTGCGCCGTTATCCGGGCGTGCTGACTACGCGCGTGGGCTACAGCGGCGGCGACGTGGCCAACGCCACCTACCGCAACCATGGCACGCACGCCGAAGCTATCGAAATCGTCTTCGATCCAGCCGTCATCAGCTATCGCAAGATCCTCGAATTCTTTTTCCAGATCCACGACCCCAGCACGGAAAATCGCCAGGGCAATGACCTGGGCACCAGCTACCGCTCGGCCATTTTCTACACCAGCGAAGCGCAAAAGCAGGTAGCGCAGGACACCATCCGCGATGTCGATGCTTCCGGCCTGTGGCCAGGCAAGGTCGTCACGCAAGTGGAAGCGGCCGGCCCATTCTGGCAAGCAGAGCCCGAGCACCAGGATTACCTGGAGCGCTTGCCAAATGGCTATACCTGCCATTTCGTGCGCCCGGACTGGGTGCTGCCGCAGCGCGGCTAACAAAGCCTGCTTGTTTTATCCAAACGCCCGCTTAGCCGGGCGTTTTTATTTCTGCTCTCTATCTGCACAATCTTTGCGACAGATCAAATGGTGTTGCCACGTTTCGCCAACAAACCGCTTTCTGATGGGCGTGCATAAAACTCCCGAAATACAAGGCAATAATGTGAGTATATTGACATTAAAATTGCACCTATGATGGTTGCAGAGTGCCGAATGACTTGCATGTAAGCTCACCTTCGGCAAGGCCATCGCCAGCGCCTGTCGCGATCCGCGATCTCTTTCATGGCTCAGGAGTCATCACCCGAAAAGGAGTAGATAATGGCAACACCTGAACAAAACGTGGTCGAACACCTGTATCTGACGGCCGGCAATCTGGGCTCGCCCGGTGCCCCGATCCTGAATCTGGCTGTGCTGTACAACTCGGCCGATGGCGCGCTAAGCGGCGAGGCGCTGATTGCACAGGCCATCGCTCCACCAAATGGCCGCGTGGTGATCCGTCCCGTCAGCGGCCACGCGCACGGATTGGGTTTGCAAAATTACACGCGTGTGTTTACCTTGAGCGGCGAATATACGGTGTCCGTGCCGCCACCCGCCATCGGTACCTATCTGGCCAAGTTCACGGCTACTTTCGTCACCGATAATGACTGGACAGGCCGCGGCACCTTCACCTATGGCGATCAAGTCGTGAAGGATGTGCCGATCAAACCACGCGGATAATCGAAACATCGGCATCTTGCTATATTGATACACCGGCGGCGTTCCTGACAGGGCGCCGCCGTTTTCACGTCTGGGCTCCTGCCTGAAAAGCGGCGTATCATGAGCGAAAAACGCATGAAGGAGACAGCATGCATCATCCAAAAGACAGGACAGCAGCATGACGGCGGCGCGCTATCAAAGCGGCTTTGGTAACGAATTTGCCAGCGAAGCACTCGCTGGCGCCTTGCCGCAAGGGCAGAATGCGCCGCAGCGCGCCCCTCTGGGGCTGTATGCGGAGCAGTTGTCGGGTACGGCGTTCACGGCGCCGCGTGCGCAGAACCGGCGCTCGTGGCTATACCGTATCCGCCCCGCCAGCCAGCACCGGCCGTTTGCCTTGCTGGACAATACGCGCATCGTCAGCGATTTCCATACGATGCCCCCCACGCCGCCGAACCAGCTGCGCTGGGACCCGTTGCCGCTGCCACCGGCACACGCTGAAACGGATTTCATCGATGGCCTGGTGACGATGGCCGGTAATGGCAGCGCGCAGGTCATGAGCGGTTGCGCGATACACCTGTATGCAGCGAACCGGGCTATGCAGCGTTGTTTTTATTCGGCCGATGGCGAATGGCTGATCGTGCCGCAGCAGGGCAGGCTGGTCATTTTCACGGAACTGGGACTGATCGAAGTGGAACCGCAGGAAATCGCCGTCATACCACGCGGTGTGCGTTTCAGGGTCAGCCTGCCGGACGGCCAGGCGCGCGGTTATATCTGCGAGAATTTTGGCGCCGCTTTCCGCCTGCCTGAGCTGGGACCGATCGGATCGAACGGCCTGGCCAATGCGCGTGATTTTCTCACGCCCCATGCGGCCTATGAAGATATCGATGGCGAATGTGAACTGGTCGCCAAGTTTGGCGGCCATCTGTGGCGCACGACGCTCGATCATTCACCGCTGGACGTGGTGGCCTGGCATGGCAATTACGCGCCATATAAATATGATTTGCGCCGCTTCAATACGATAGGCTCGATCAGCTACGACCATCCCGATCCATCGATTTTCCTGGTGCTGCAGGCGCCCAGTGAAAACCCGCAGCTCGGTGCGATCGACTTTGCGATATTCCCGCCGCGCTGGCTGGCCGCCGAACATACCTTCCGTCCGCCATGGTTTCACCGCAACGTGGCCAGCGAATTCATGGGCCTGATCCATGGCGTGTATGACGCCAAGGCTGCCGGTTTCGTGCCGGGCGGCGCCAGCCTGCACAATTGCATGTCAGGCCACGGCCCCGATGCGTTAACCTTTGAAAAAGCCTCGCACAGCGATACGGCCACGCCGGTGAAAGTGGGCGACACCATGGCTTTCATGTTTGAAACCCGCAGCATCCTCCGGCCCACGCCGTTTGCACTCGATGGCGGCTTACTGCAAAACGATTATTTCGAATGCTGGCAGGGGCTGCGCAAGCATTTTCGTCCTTAGTCTTCTTCATCCCAGGTGACAGCCGACGCCATGCCCGAGGCTATCCCATCGCCGGCATGCGCGCGCAGTTGCAGCACCATCAGCGCCATGCCCAGCATGAGCGCACCTGCGCAGAGTTTCTTTTTCATCGTCTGTCCTGTCCCAGAGTGTTGGTGTTGCAATGCGGCATATATCCTCTATTATATTGCCACTTCCATCAGAGCGGGCTGATCAAATTGCCAAGCGTGCTCTACAATAATGGGCCTTGTGCGTTTGCACTGCAATAATTTGCTCAATAGTATGTGAAGGGAATGACTAGCCTGTGACTTCCAAGCCGATCAAGATAGCCGCCACCATGGTCGTGGCGCTGGCCGCCGGTGCCGGCATCTACACATTCATGCGTCCTGCCGCGACCAGCACGCCTGCTGCGCCCCATGCAGGCGCTCCTGCCACAACGCCGCAAGGCGCCGTAGATGCTGCTGCCATTTCGGCGCAATTGCGCGACTTGCTGGCCAATTTCCGCAAGATCATCGTCTTGCTGGCCGATGAGCAATCCTTGCCGGACGGCGCCCGCGACCAGGCGCGCAAGGTGGGGCAAAGCCTGTTCCATGAAAACCAGGAGCGCATCGCCAAACTTGATGCCATGCTGGACCAGCTGACGGCATCAAGCAATCCGGGCCGCTTCGAGGCGCTCGACAGTCTGCTGACGTATATCGAATCCGATACCGGCCTGTACGATGCGGACCGGCTGGCTTTTCGCGAACTGCTGCAAAGCATGCTGGCCGATGTGGCCAGGGATGGCTCCTTGCCAGCGATCAAGGTGCACAAGCGCATTTCGGAAGACCTCGATGCGCTGGGCGAGATCGAGCGCAATTATGAAAAGGAAATCCGCCAGATCTTTGGCAACTTGGGCCAGCGCGCGATCGAGCTCAAGCGCGAACGCTGGGACGATTATGTGGCGCACCTGAAAAAATTGTATAACCGCGAGCAAATCCTCAAGGAAAACGGCATCGTCGTGCCGTATGCCGTGCCTCCTGGCGGCGAGATTAAACCTGAGGTGAAAAAAGACGAAGCGGAAATCTTTGGACTGGGTTTGCCAAAGAAAACCATCGTGCTGAGCTTTGACGACGGCCCGCACCGCCGCTACACGGAAGAAATCAGCGCAATCCTGAAACAATATGGCGTACCGGCCGTGTTCTTCAACGTGGGCCGCAACCTGGGTTCCATCGATGCGGAAGGGCATGCCAAGCTGGGCGCAAACGCGGAAGTAGCCCGCAAGCTGATGGCTGAAGGCTATGCCGTGGGCAACCATAGTTTCAGTCATGCGCAATTATCGAAGGAGACGGGTGACAAGCTGAAAGGCGAAATCCTCGGTACCGACACCTTGCTCAAAGCCATCAGCCCGGACCGCGCCGCGCTATTCCGCTTCCCGTATGGGGCGCGCAATAGCGAGGGCATGGCGGCATTGGCCAGTGCCCATCTGAAATCGGTGATGTGGAATATCGATTCGCTCGATTGGGCCGACCCCGTGCCCAGTTCCATCACGAACCGGGTGCTGGCCTCGGTCGACAAGGCGGGGCGCGGCATCATTTTGTTCCACGATATTCATGAACGCACGGTAAAAGCCTTGCCAGCCGTGCTGGACCGCCTGGTGGCGGAAGGTTATCAATTCGCGGGCTGGGATGGCACGAGTTTCCAGGTGGCGAAAAGCACGGTGCCGGCAGCTGAAAAAGTGCCTGTCAGTACGGGTTACGCCAATTCCTGGGCCGTGGTGATCGGTATCGACGATTATGCCAGGTGGCCCAAGCTGCAATATGCGGTGCGCGACGCCCAGAGCGTGCGCGAAACCTTGATCGACAAGTTTGGTTTTGCCGCCGAGCGCGTGGTGACCCTGAAAAACGCCGAAGCGACGCGCAATAATATTCTGGCCGCCTTCCATGACAAGCTTGCCCATGGCGGCGTGCAAAGAAATGACCGCATCTTCGTCTTCTTTGCCGGCCACGGCGCCACGCGCAAACTCAGTTCGGGGCGCGACCTCGGCTATATCGTGCCGGTCGATTCCGATCCGGCGCAATTTGCCACGGACGCGATACCGATGACGGAAATCCAGAATATTGCCGAAAGCCTGACGGCCAAGCATGCCTTCTTTGTGATGGATGCCTGTTACAGCGGCCTGGGTCTGACGCGCGGCGCCGGTTCCACCAATTTCTTGCGCGATAATGCCAAGCGTATCGGCCGGCAAATGCTGACAGCGGGCGGCGGCGACCAGCTGGTCGCCGATGGCGGCCCGAACGGCCACTCCGTCTTCACCTGGACTTTGCTGCAAGGCCTGGCCGGCAAGGCCGACTTGAACGGCGATGGCTTGATTACGGCCACGGAACTGGCGGCCTATGTGGCGCCGGCCGTGTCCAGCGTATCGAACCAGACGCCAGCCTTTGGCAGCTTGCCCGGTTCGGAAGGGGGCGACTTCGTGTTTGAATTGCCGGCCGAAACGGAATTCCTCAGCCCTAATACGACGCAGTTGTCGACGGAAGCGATTGCCCTGAACAGCAAGCTGGACGCCAAACCGGCAGCTGCCAGCGTCACGGTCAAGGACTTGCAGGGCGGCGAGCAAAAGATCGTCACGCCAAGCGCCGTGCCGACCTCGGCGCGCCAGCTGGCGCAAAGGGCCAACGACCGTGGCTTGCAGCTGTACAAGGAAAAGCACTACGCACAGGCAGAAGCGCAATTTACGGAAGCGCTGAAACTGCGGCCTGACTTTGCGCTGGCGGCCAATAACCTGGGCTTTGTTTTCTACAAGCAGGAAAAATACCGCGAAGCGGCCCGCTGGTTTGAAAATACCGTCAAGATGGACCCGTCGCGTGCGATCGCCTATCTGAACCTGGGTGACGCTTACGCCAAGGCCGGCGATGCAGCCAAGGCCAGGGCGGCTTACCAGACCTATCTGGAACTGGCGCCGACCTCGGCCACGGCGCCGGCCGTGCGGCAAAAGATGGAGAAGCTGTAGCCGTATCAGGGGGCGGTGCGCAGCAGTTTATTGACGGCGGCCAATAAGCTGGTGCCAGAGGTGGTGATGAAGCGTGCGCCGGCCGCTTCCGCCTCCGTGCTGTACAGGGCCGCCGTGTCCTTGTTGCAGTAAATGATGACGGGCAGCTCGGGTTTCAGCTGGCGTGCCTCGCGCACCGTGTGCACGCCTGCATCTTTGACGGCGCTGCCATTTTCCAGGCGCGCCATATCCGTGATCATCAAGTCGTAGGCTTTCTTTTGCAGCATGGCCAGCGCCTGCCGGCTCGCCACGGCCTGGTCGACCTTGATATTGTCCCTTTCCAGCTGTTCCACCAGCAAGGTGTTCTTGCTGGGATGGTCATCCACCCACAGCAGATTATTGAGTGGCTTGACGGCCGCGGGCAGGCTGGCCATGGCGGACACGGCGTCTGCGCCACCTGGCGGCGGCGCCACCAGCAGCCGTGTCACCGCTTCCTGCAAGTCGTCCAGCGATTTCTGCTGCAAGCGGCTCAGTTCGGCCACATCGATTTCCTTGCCGCTTTCCAGGCGTACCGATTCATTCTTGACGATGCTATCGGCCCGCTTGATGATGATGGACAGGTAGATGCGCGTCAGCAGATAGCCGATCAGGAAACCATGCACGGAAAAGAACAGCATGATGCCGCCCACCACGGCCATGCCGGTAGGTGCATCGACGCCCAGGCTGGGGGCGATGAAGGCGGCCACGCCGCGGGCCGTGGCCGGCAAGGACTTCAGTTCGATCAAGCCCACGCCGACGATGATCTTGGTCAGCCAGTCCGATACTTCCACCAGATTGGAATTGATTTCCATCGGCGTTGGCGTGCCAAGGAACAGGGTATTGCTGGTATTGCCCGAAGCAATGCTTGTGCTGGCAGCAGGGGCGCCGTCGTTGGCGTGCGCTTCGGGGGGCGCGACATTGACTGTGCCCGATGGCAGGGTGCGGGGTATGCCGAATAAAAATCCCAGCAACATGCCGCTGACGCAAAAGCCCAGGCTCCATAGCAGGGCGGGCACGGCCCGGTATTGCGGCGCCAGCGCGGCGCCAGCGATCACGGAAACGATTCCCGCCAGCAAGATGGATAACAGGATCAGCGGTAGCACGTCTTTCTTGCGGGGTGCCAGGGCTGGCCGGCTGCTAGTGCTGATGGTGTCCACGAAAGCTCCTGAATTTGCTGACAATATTGAATCCGGAGAAAGCCGCATCCCGTATATAGTCGGGGTAGCTGCTTTCATCATAAAAACTGGGGGCGTAATGCGATTGATAAAAAGCAAACTGGCGGCAGCTTTAAGCCTGGCATTGCTGGCCATGGCCTCTGATGCGGCAGCCGAGGTAGAAGATGAGGGGCGCACGGTAAGAGTTAGCGGCCATTACGACAATGCCGTCGGCACCTCGGATGCGGCCAGCCAGGGTGTCATCACTACTGATCTGATCGTCAATCGGCCTGCCTTGCGCACCGGTGAATTGCTGGAATTCGTGCCGGGGCTGATCGTTACCCAGCATAGTGGTGACGGCAAGGCCAACCAGTATTTCCTGCGTGGTTTCAATCTCGACCACGGCACAGACTTTGCCACCTATGTCGACGGCATGCCCGTCAATATGCGCACGCATGCGCATGGACAGGGTTATTCCGACCTCAACTTCCTGATCCCGGAACTGGTGCAGCGCATCGATTACAAGAAGGGACCGTATTTTGCCAGCGAAGGCGATTTCGCTTCGGCCGGCAGCGCGCATATCCGCCTGGCCGACAAATTGCCGCAAGGGCAGGCCAGTATCTCTGTCGGCCAGCATGGTTATCTGCGCGGCGTAGTGGCCGATTCCGTCGATGCGGGGCAGGGCACCTTGCTGTACGGCCTGGAAGTAAACCGCAACAATGGCCCCTGGGACAGCCCGGAAAACGTCAGAAAATATAGTGCTCTGCTGCGCTACAGCCAGGGCACGCAGGACGATGGTTATAGCGTCACTGCCATGGCTTATCAAAATAGCTGGAATTCCACCGACCAGATACCGCAGCGCGCGGTGGATGCCGGCCTGGTCGGCCGCTTTGGCGCGCTCGACCCCAGCGACGGCGGCAACACGGCGCGCTACAGCCTGTCCTATGCCATGCGCAAGCGCACCGATAACCGGCTGTTCGAGTTCGACGCCTATCTGATACGTTCGCGGCTGGACCTGTACAGCAACTTCACCTATTTCCTGAATAATCCCGGGCAGGGCGACCAGTTTCAGCAAAGCGAACGGCGCACGGTGGCCGGTTTCAATATGAGCGAAAGCTGGAACACGCAGCTGGCGGGCCTGTCTATGCGCAACAAGCTGGGCCTGCAAGGCCGTTATGACTGGCTCTCGCCGGTAGGCTTGTATGACACGCTGGACCGCGTGCGGCAAAGCACGGTGCGTGAAGACACGGTGCGCGAGGGCAGCCTGGGCCTGTATGGCGAAAGCACCGTGTTAT
This sequence comes from Janthinobacterium silvisoli, assembly GCF_014200725.1. Lineage (GTDB taxonomy): Bacteria > Pseudomonadota > Gammaproteobacteria > Burkholderiales > Burkholderiaceae_D > Janthinobacterium. Next base: position 218,351 of record NZ_JACHCL010000002.1, on the reverse strand, counting down.
GGCTGCCGTGGCTGCGCTCGGTGGCGGGCCTGCGTTATGACGCTTACCGTTTCAATGTGAATAGCAGCATAGACGGCAATAGCGGCACGGCCAGCGACCATGTGTTTTCGCCCAAGCTCTCCCTGATCTTCGGTCCCTGGAGCAAGACTGAGTTGTTCGCCAATTATGGCAAGGGCTTTCACAGCAACGACGCGCGCGGCACCACGCAAACGCGTTTGCCGGACGGTGGCGTCTCGACACCGGTCACGCCGCTGGTGCCTACCAAGGGCATGGAACTGGGGGCACGCACGGAATGGCTGCCGGGCCTGCAAAGTTCGCTGGCGCTCTGGCGCCTCGATATCGCCTCGGAATTGCTGTTCGTGGGAGACGCCGGGGAGACGGAACCGAGCCGCGCCAGCCGCCGCCACGGCATCGAATGGAATAACCACTACATCGCCGCGCCGTGGCTGCTATTCGACCTGGACCTGGCCGCCTCGCGCTCGCGCTATACGCAGGACGACCCGCTCGGTAACTATATCCCCGGTTCGATTGACAAGGTGGCTTCGTTCGGCGTGACGGTGAGCGACCAGGGGCCATGGTCGGGCGCCTTCCAGCTGCGCTACTTCGGTCCGCGCCCTTTGATCGAAGACAACTCCGTGCGCTCCGCTTCGACCACCCTGGCGTATGCGCGTCTGGCCTACCAGCTCAACCGCAAGACGCGCATCTCGCTCGATGTCTTCAACCTGTTCGACAAGCGCGCCAGCGACATCGATTATTACTACGCCTCGCGCCTGCCCGGCGAAGCCGTCAATGGCGTGAACGACCGGCATTTTCATCCGGTCGAACCAAGCTCGGTGCGTTTGAGCCTGGCGTATGCTTTTTAAGTTCTTTTGAGTTTGCCCTGGCGCTTGCGGCGCCAGATCAACACTCCCGTCACGCTCAGGCCCGTCACCGCCACGCCCATGGCGCAGATAAACAGTTTGAAGGGCCAGCCCCACATCGACGCCATGTGCAGCGCGCTGATCCAGCTGCGGATGGTGTCGCCGCTGGCCGTGCCGGTCGGCAGCCAGCTAGTCACCAGCTTGCCGCTGGCCGCGTCAAAGATGACGGTGGTCAGTCCCTTCTGTTCGCGCACGTCGCGGCTGCTGCGCACCTTGTAGCTGTACAGGCCCAGAGCGCGCTCATACGACAGGGCGTTTTCTTCGATAATCGAAAAGTGCTGCTGGTCCGCCAGCGCGGCCATCAGCACGCGGCCCTGGATGCGCGCCGCTTGCCAGTCCAGCTGCGGCCCCTGCGTGGGCGTATGCTGCGCCACGACTTCCTCGGTGGGCTGATGGGGAAAAATGGGCTTCATCACGGCCGCATAGACGTCATACAGATTGAAGGCCACGCCGCTCCAGGCAAACACCAGCAGCATCGCCCACAGCCATAATCCACCTGCGCGGTGCAGGTCGAACACCAGTTTATAGCTGCCGGCGTGGCGGCGCAGCAGCCAGGAAGGGCGCCAGCGCTGCAGCCATGGCTTGGCGCCTGGCGCGCGTTTTTTCAGGCGGGCAGGGAAGGTCAGGGCGGCGCCGATAAAGCAGTCCACTGTCCACAAGATGGCGATCAGGCCAAAGATCAGCAAACCCGTGTCGCCCAGCGCCAGCGCGTAATGCAGGCGTTCGATAAAGGGCAGCAGGTTGATCAGGCCCTGGTTGATCTCGCCCCAGCGGCGCTGGCCCAAAATCGCGCCTGTGTACGGGTCGACAAATACTTCATCGCTGGCCAGCGGCGCATCGTCGCGGTGGGGCAGGTAAAACTGCATGCTGTGGCCGGCAGGCGCCGACAGCGGTGCGTAGCTGATCTGCGCCTGCGGGAAGTGCGCCGCCACCCGCTCGCGCAGCAGCAGGGCGTCCAGCGGCACCGCGCCCGGCGCGGGCGGCGTGACCCTGAAGACGCCCGGCAGCAGCGCGCCTTCCAGTTCATCCTTCCACGCCAGCAGACTGCCCGTCAGGCCGGCCACGATCAAAAAGCCGGCCATCAGCAGGCCGGCATAGCGGTGCAGCGCTGCCAGGACGGGGCGCATCTGAAGCGGCATCAGAAGCGGTACATGGCGCTGACGTTGGCCGTGCGTTCTGCATTGCGGTAGCACAGGCCGGGCAGGTAGCCGCAGTCATACAGCGACTGCTTGTTCAGCAGGTTGTTGACGTTGAGCGAAAACTGCCACGGCCCCCGCGTCACGCCCAGCGCGGCATCCCATTGCGTGATGCCGCCATTGCGGATATTGAGGTTGTCGCCATCGGAATTGGAACGCATGGCGCCCAGGAAGCGCATGCCCAGCGCCGCGTAGGCGGGCAGGGTATCGGCTACCTTGAATGCCTGCCGGGCCCAGGCTGACGCGCTGTGGCGCGGTGCGCCTGGCTGCTGCAAGCCCTGGTCGCCATTGGTGCTACGGTTGATGTTGGTGTCCAGGTAGGTGTATTGGGCGATCAGGCTCAACTGGCTGGCGAACTCGGTGCGCGCTTCCAGTTCCAGCCCGCGCGAAGTGACTTGCCCTGTCTGCAGCAGGAAGCCCGGATTGCCGATGGCGGCGGTGGAGACATTGTTACGCACCAGGTCAAATATGGCCGCCGTGTAGCTGGCGCGCTGGCCCACGGGTTCATAACGTACCCCCGCTTCCACCTGCTTGCCGCGCGATGGTTTCAGTGCGCCGCCATCGATGGCCTTGCCCAGTTCGGGCGAAAACGAGCTGGCATAGCTGATATACGGCGCCCAGCCATTCTCGAACAGATACACGGCGCCCAAACGACCGGTGGTGGCCGATGGCGATAGTTCGTAGTCGGGCCGCACCGCGCCGGTGAGCACGCTGGTGGTGGTTTGCGACTGGTTAGCTTTGTCGCGGCGCAGGCCTGCCGTGACCACCCAGCGGTCCCATTTCAACTGGTCTTGTGCATACAGGCCAAGCTGGCGTGCAGGCGCGTAGACGATGGTGGGATTTTTAGAGGGCTGCTTGAGCTGCTTTTCATACACGGGATGGTAAAGGTCGAGCGGCGCGATAAAGCCTACCTGGTAAATATAATCGTCAGTATTGCGGAAGTTCGCATAGTCCATACCCAGCAAGACATGGTGGCTCAGGGCGCCGGTAGCGAACTGCGCCTGCAACTGGGTGTCGGCCAGCACGCTGGTCGATTCCGTGTCGACCGGACGGAAGTAGCGTTTGACGATGCCATCGTCGCTCAGGCCCAGCGGGAACATGTCGGTGCGTTCGTTTTTCAATCGCGTGTAGCGCAGGTTCTGGTGCAAGGTCCAGGTATCGTTGAATTTGTGTTCGAACTCGTAGCCCAGCATGGTGTTGCTGCGCTTGAAACGGTTGTCGTAGCCCATCAGGTTGACGTGCGGATCGACCTGGCCGCGCGGGCCTGGTTCCAGCAGCTGGTTGGGAAACGCGTATTGCTGGTTGTCGCGTTCATGGCGCGCCAGCAAGGTCAGGCGCGTATCGGCATCGGCTTGCCAGGTCAGCGAGGGCGCGAAATACAAACGGTTGTCGCTGTCGTGGTCCAGCCGGGTATTGGCCTCGCGGCCCAGCATGACGACTCTGTAAGTCCAGGCGCCTTGTCCATCGATGGCGCCGCCCACGTCGGCTTTCAGCTGGCGGCGCTGGTAGCTGCCGTATTCGATGCCCACTTCACGCACCGCGTCTGCGCTGGGGCGCTTGCTGACGGCATTGACTACGCCGCCCGGCGGGATTTGACCATACAGTACCGAAGCGGGGCCGCGCAGCACTTCCAGCCGTTCCAGGCCATATGGCTCGATACTTGCCCCGAAAGTGCGACCAGAATTGCGCAAGCCGTCTTGCAGGATGCCGGTCGTCTCTATCGTAAAGCCCCGCAGCAGCGAGGAATCGTCACTACCCAGCGGGCGCTGGTTCGGCGTCACGCCCGCCGTGTAGCGCAGGGTTTCATCGAGCGATTCGGCATTGCGGTCACTGATTTCATCTGCCGTCACCACCGAGATCGATTGCGGATTTTCATTCAGCGCCGTATCAGTCTTGGTGGCTGAACCGCTGCGGCGCGCCACATAACCGCGCACCGGGCCGGTGGCCGTTTCACGGTCCGTCGTGGCATTGATGGTGATGGCGGGCAGGGTGGCGGCCGTGGTGTCACTCGATGCCATGCTGGCCGCCGCCGATGCAGATGTCGCTTCGGCGCGCAGTGCATACGCACCATTTGCACCGGCCACCAGGCGCAAGCCCTGGCCGCGCAACAAGGCCTCAAAACCCTGGCGCACCGTGTAGTTGCCCGTCAAACCCTGGCTGCTTTTACCTTGCAACAGCGCCGCATCGGCTGACAATTCCACCCCGGCTGCGCTGGCAAAGCTGGTCAGTGCACGTTCCAGCGTACCGGCCGGTATCGCGTACGGGCGCTTGGCTGCCGCGCTGTCCAATGTTTGTGCGTGGGTGCTGGGCGCCGTGACTGCCAGGGTGCCATAGGCGGCACCGGCGAGGAATAGTGCCTGGATAGCGATGGCAAGGGCAGAGGGACGCAGATTGGTCGGCGCAGGCGTGCGAGCTGTCATGAAGGGTGTCCTTTGTACGGTGAGAAGAAATGTTTGTTCTTCCCGTATTCCGAACGAGACAAGAAAACCCTCAACTTATTTTCAACTCATTTGGATTTATTTTTTCATGCTGGCTGGCGCGCACCTACCGTAACCCAGAAACGCGTGCGGTAGCGCACTTGCACGGGCAGGCTCAAAGCCAGGTTTTCCAGCGAGCGGTCGATGTCGTGCAAGGAATATACGCCCGTCACACGCAGATTGGCCACGTCTTCATCACAACGCAGCAGTCCATGGCGGTAGCGGCTGAACTCCGCCACCAGGTCGGCCAGGCGCATGCGTTCGACCACCAGCCTGCCTTGCGTCCACGCCGCAGCGCTGTCGTCGACGGCTGCTACTTCGTGCACGGCATGCATGCCATAGCTGCCGCGCTGGCCCGCCCGCAAGCGCACGCCGGCCATATTTGCCTGTGCCGGCCATAGTTCGACCAGTCCCTGGAACACAGCCACCTTGCTCACGCCATCGCCAGCGCGCACGCTGAAGCGCGTGCCCAGTGCTGTCGCCGTGCCTTGCTCGGTCTGCACCAGCAGCGGCCGGTGGATGGCAGCCGTATCGGGCGCGCTGGTAACGAGAATGGCGCCGGTGCGCAGGATGATGCGCCGTTCGTGATCGTTGTAGCGCACATCGATGGCGCTGGCGGTATCGAGCACCACGTGCGTGCCGTCAGCCAGCAGCACCGCGCGCACTTCACCGAGGGCAGTGCTGTAATCGGCGGTACTGCGTTTCCACATGTTGGACTCGTGCAGCAGGAAGGCAGAGCCGCCGCCGGCGATCACCAGGCCTAGCAGCTGCAGCGCACGGCGGCGATCCGCACCGCCAGGGCGTGGCGGCTTGGACAGCGCGCCGCGCACCACCACATTCGGGATGGTGTCGAATTGCTGCGTGAAGCGTTGCAGCCTGTCCCAGGCCCGTTCGTGTTCAGGGTGGGCAGCGCGCCAGTCGGCGCAGGCGATGGCGTCTGCCTCGCTGGCGTCGTCCGACCATAGCCGCGCCATCCATTCGGCCGCGCGTTGCATGATGGCTGGCGAAATGGGGGTATTGTCGGCCTGGCTGTTCAACATGCTCATGCTTGCTGCGCCGCGCAACAGGCCAGCAGCGCGCGCACCATGTATTTTTCCACCGACGATACCGAGACATCGAGGCGCAGCGCTATCTCGCGGTAGTTCAGGCCCTCGACCTTGCATAGTAAAAAAGCCTCGCGTACCTTGGCCGGCAGCCGCGCCAGGATGGTATCGATTTCCACCAGCGCTTCGATGATCAGCGCGTGCATTTCCGGCGAGGGGACGGCCGTTTCCGGCATGGCGCGCACCGCTTCCAGATAAGCGGCCTCAATATGCCGGCGCCGGAACAGGTCGACCACCAGGCCGTTGGCGATCTGCGCCAGTTGCTGGCGCGACTCTTCGGGCTGGGGAGCGCTGCCGCGCGTGATGATGCGCAAATAGGTATCGTGCGTCAGGTCGGCCGCATCGAAGGCATTGCCCAGCTTGCGGCGCAACCAGCCCTGCAGCCAGCCATGGTGGTCGCTATAAAGCACTTTGATTTGCTGATGCAGTTCCAATTCGGGGTGAACCATGCAAGCTTCCTGTGCCATGGTCCGGCAGGACGGATGGACTTCAATGCAATTGAGAATGATTCGTATTGTATCCCGAAAGTGCTGTCAAAGGAGATCAAGCTTAGATCAGCCTGAGATCAGCTTGATATCGGCTACCCGCTCCAGCAGCCAGATAGCGGCGATGATGGCGATCAGCAGCGAGCCCACCGTCATCAACTGCCGGTAAAACCAGGTCTTGCGCAACAGCCAGGCGAGCGGCAGGAAAACGGCGACAATCGCCAGCTGGCCGATTTCCACCCCCACATTGAAGCCGAACAGGCTGGCCACCAGCGACGATTGCGGCAAACCCAGGTCCAGCAGCACGCTGGCAAAACCAAAGCCGTGGATCAAGCCGAAGACAAAGGCCGCCACCGGACGGCGGCCCCGGAACAGCGGAAACAGATTGTTCAAGGCCGCCAGCACGACGGACGCGGCAATCGCCGATTCCACCCAGCGTGAGGGCAGCGAGATGACCGACAGGCTGGCCAGGGTCAGGGTAATCGAGTGGGCCAGGGTAAAGGCGGTGACGACTTTGAGCACGTCAAAAAAGGCGGCCTTCAAGCCTTGCTGCCGTTCGCGTGCCGCTGGCAGCAGCACTGCTGGTAACAGCAGGGAGAGCAAGAACAAAATGTGGTCGTAGCCTATCCAGATATGCCAGATGCCGTGCTTGACATAGGCGCCGAACTGGGCCAGGCGGCTGGGCGCGGTCAGTGACAGGGTCTGGCGGGGACTGTCCGGGTCGAAGATGGCCGTTTGCATGTGGCCGTCGCTGCTCAGTTTTAACAGGCCCTTGTGCTGCGGGTCCAGGTCGGCGAACAGGGTATAGCCTATGGACAGACTGCTCGGGGCGGCGCCCGGACACAGGCCATGAAAGCGCAGCACATTGTAGGCGCCATCGGTATGGTCATCGATCAGTTGCTGCGTGACCTGCAAAGGGCAAGGGCCAGCGCCGCTGGCCACTTGCAGCCGCTGCAGTGCATACGCCGCGATGGCGGCGTGGCGGGCCCGGATTTCATCCCAGGTCAGCTCGCCATCGCCATTGCCATCGAGGCCGATGGCAAAATCGAGGTCGCGCAAGGCGATGTCCCACTGGCCGGCTATCTGCTGGCCGCGTACATCGATGCTCAGGTAGCTGTCGCTGGGCTTGTGCGCCTGCGCAGGACTCAGCCACGCAAACAGGGCCAGGCAAAGCAGGAACCGCTTCATGGCGCGCACCATCATACGGTTCCCCGCTGGTCTGCAGCGCCGAGCTTTTTCACCAGCGCCTGCAAGGCCACGTCTTCCACCTGATGGACGTTGATCCATTCCAGCACCGGGGCTGCAGCCGGGCAGTCGCGCGCGGCCAGCGCGGCTTCGAGCAAGATGCGCATATCGGGTACTTCCTTCTGGATGGCCCAGTTTTTCTGCGCCAGTTGCACGGCGCCGCGTGCATCGTGCTGCAGCAACAGCGTAAAACGCGCCTGCTCGCGCTGATGCACGGTATCGCCGCGCTGCATGGCGGCGTTGAAGCGGGCCGTCAATTCATCGGTCGCCGTCGCCAGGGCTGCGGCTTGGCCGGGTGTCGCCTGCAGCGCCAGTGCGTAGCGCAGCAGCAGGGCGTCGATGCGCTGCTGGTCTTTCAGCAGCTTGATGACTTCTTGCGGACGCTGCTGGTCGAGCAAAAAGTCGCTGTAGGCGCCCAGCAGATAGCTGTCGCGCGGATGCTGGGCCAGCGCTTGCCGGTAGCGGCTTTCTGCCAGCGACGTTTCGCCACGCCGCGTGGCCATTTCGGCCAGCAGGGTCAAGGCCCAGCTTTCCATTTCGGGCGCCGCCCCGGTGCTGCGGCGCAGGGTCAGGTCCAGCAATTGCTCGCTCTTGGCGGCGCGCCCCGTCACGCCCGCCACACTGGCGATGCAGGTGACGGTGACCAGTTGCGCGGTAAAGGCGGACAGGCGGGCGCAGTCGGCCGTGGCCTTGCTGTAATTGCCTTGCACGGTCAGCACGGTGGCCCGCGTCAGCCATGCCTGGCCATTGGCGGGTTCCTGCGCGATGACGGCGTCCAGGTCTTGCAGGGCAGCGCCAAACTGGTGGGTGCTTTGCAAAATCGTGGCGCGCAGCAGGCGCACGGCGGGCGGCGGCGCCGTTTGCCGCCACCACGGCGCCAGCGCGGCTTGCGCATAACCGAGGTAGCGCGGATCGGTTTCGCTGCGGGCCAAGCCGATATAGCGCTGCGCCAGGCTGGTGGCCAGCGCGATGTCTTGCGGCGTGGCGTTAAGGCGCGCGCGCAGGGCCCGCAATTCGATCTGCGTAGCGTCTGCGCGGCGCGGCAAATGTTCGATAACGGCGCTGCCATCCTTGGGCGTGTAGGGGGCTGCCTGCACTGAACCGGCCAGGCAAATACAGAGCATGAATACAGATAATCTCATCGCGGACGCTTTCGGGCGAACGGTGGAGGGCACAGGCACCGGGAGTGCATTCCCGATGCCTGCAAAGACTTACAGCGGCACCGGCTCGGTATCTTCCGGGGCGGTAGCGACGATGGCGTCGATGCTGACCGGTTCCTTGTCATCGCTGGTCGTCAGGATCAGATTGCTGACGGCGACAAAGAAGCTATCGAGCAAGACCACCGGCGGTGGATTGACGCCGCCGTTGCCGCTGCCATTGTCGCTACTGCTGCTACCACCGCCGCAGCCTGCTACCAGCGCCGCCGTGATCACGGCGCCTGTCATCAAGAGCTTTTTCATGATCTACTCCTTTATTGAGGATGACTATTGCTGCGGCGAGCCGGCGACAGGGGTTTTCAGGTAGGGGAAACCCGCCGTGAAAAACGTCTCGTCGAGATAAGCGCCATCGGTGAAGTGCAGGCCGCCAGCCGGTGCATCGCTGGGAGCGCAGCCGATATTAAGTGTGCACAGCTTGCCCATGGCCACGCGCAGCACCACGTCAACCACGTCGTCGCCGGGACGGCGGCCATTCGGGAAGCCGGCGTTATCGCCGCCGATCACGCCCAGACGGTTTTGCGAGCCGACAGCCGTGGGGGCGATCGAGGTGTTCAGGCGCAGCATTTCCGACGCCACAACGGTGACAGGCTGGTTCACGCCCTTGATGCCGGTCAAAAAGGCCGCCACCAGGTCATTGCGCGGGAAGTTGGTGGGCGCCTTGGCGCCGGCCGAGCCGTACAGCACTTCTACCAGCGCCGGGGCGGTCGGGTTGGTCACATAGTCGGCGAACTGGGCGTCGTTCACCGGTTTGCTGGCGTTGAAGCGGTCCTTGTCCTTCAGGCCGATCACCAGTTCATTCACCAGTGGCATGCCCAGACGCGATACCTGCACCCAGGCGCCGCCTTCCTTCGAGGCGCTGGTGGCGGTGTTCGGCGTCGGGTTGAGCAAACGGCCCTGGCGCAGGCTGGCCGTGGTCCAGCCGCCGATGACCGGGTCGGTACCGGCCGTCAGGCAGGCGGTCGGCACTTCCATTTCAATCGCCGTGACGTTTTTCAGGGCCAGGTCATCCTTGGCTGCCGATTCGGCATTGGCGGCAAATTCCGTGGCGGGCGCCTTGATGTTGATCAGGTCGAAGGTTTCGCCCAGGTTCACCACGAAGGGGTCCTTGCGCTGGCCGACGAACATGCGCGCCGGCGTGGCGCAGCCGGGAATATTGACGGTGTACACGTGCTGCGCGGCATAGGCGGCGTAGTTGGGAATCGATTTATTGCCGATATTGTCGACCGGCTTGTCGAACACGGTGCCGCCGCCGCTGGCATTGGTCACGGCGCTCCTGGTGCCGCTGCGGCGGTCGCCCCGCACCACCGTCACGCTATACGTTTCGCGTACATTCAGGCCGGCCGGGTTGACGCTGTCGATCGGGCCGCCATTGATTACCAGCGGTATTGACACTTTTTTGCCGCCTACCGTGAACTGGCCGTCCTTGTTGGTATTGCTGAAACGGAACTGGAAAGTGATGTCTTCCTTGCCGTCGCCATTGTTATCGATATGGATTTCATACAGGGCGGCCGGGTCCAGCGCGAAGTAATTCGGCCCGCCATACGCATCCTGCAGCGGCACGTAGTCCGCGACCAGGGTGGTGTAGGCGCTGCGGCCCGCTTCGTAGCTGCGGAACATATAGAAGTCGGTGGCGTCCACTTTCGGGTTTTGCGTGATGAATGGCGCCTCGCGGTGGCTGGAGGCAAAAGCGGTTGGGGTGAAGGCGAGTGCCAGAAGATTGCCCAGTATGGCGGCGCCCAGTACGGTTTTCGAACGTAACAAAGACATGTCGATTCTCCCTGAATTGTTGTTTGTGTAACATAACTACAAGGAATTGCGGGCTGCCTGACTTGTACGGACGGCAAGCAAGATCAGATTCAATTGCTTACAATTTTTTGGGAGGCAGATTGAATGTTCCTGGCTGGAACGGTAGACGCGCGCAGCTTGAATCTACGCCTGCCTTGGGTGTTGGCAGAAATAAATCTTTTTTGGATGGGAAGACACACGCTGCTGGCAGCCTTGAACCGCTATTGCGGGGCATGCAGGTGGGAAAGGCGGGCCGGGCAGGATGCCGGCCGCCGTGAGTATGTGTGAACTTGAGGGTATGGAGTCGATAGGCGGCAAGCTTTCAGCCTACCAGGCCAGCACTTTCGGCCCGATCAGCGCGCCGATGGCGGTTGGCACCAGCATGCCCAGTACATACCAGAAGCCGATAAAGCTGGCGGCCATTTCCGGGCAGTGCAAACAATACACGAGGGCGGCCGCGCTGCCCGACGCAAAACCGGCTGCCGCACCGGCCAGGCGCAAGCGGGTAGGCGCCATCTGGCGCATCAGGCGCAGCACGGCCACCATGATGGGCAGCGACAGCATGGCGATCAGGAAGGGGCAGGCGCGCCAGGTGGTGCCCCAGAACAGTTCCGCCCGTTGCTCCGGCGGCGCTTCCATCATGATGATGGCGCCCAGCGCCCACATCAACAGCAGGGGGACGGCGATCAGCAGCGGCTGCGCATGCGCGCCAGGCAAGCCGGCGCGGCGGCCGACATAGGCGCCCGCCAGCGTCACCGACAGCACAAAGCCGACCTTGATCCAGAAGTCAGGTAAAAATAGCAGTTGGCCCAGGTTGGGGCGCACGCCCAGCAAGGTGGCCATCAGGGCCACGCTGACACCGACGCCGGCAGCCAGGGTGGCGGCCATGCGCCAGTGCGCGCCCGGTGGCGGGGTGGGCGCCACGTCTGGCCCACTGGCCAGCATGGCGATCAAATCGTCTGTTTTCATGATGTTGTCCTCAAATTGGCCGCCAGTGCCTTCAAGCCGCGGTGCACGGCTACTTTGACGCTGGCTTCCGAAATATTCATTGCCTGGGCCGTGTCGCGCACGGACCAGCCATCGAGCTTGGTATGTACGATGGCGTCGCGCTGCTGGGCCGGCAAGGTGGCCAGCAGCTGGCTCAGGTCGCGGCTCGCTTCGGCCGCCTCCGCATCTGCGCTGGAAAACAAGTCCTGCGTTTCATCTTCCTCGTCATACGGCGTATGCAGCGCATCGCGCCGCGCATGGCGCCGCAGCCAGTCGATCAGCTTATACCTGGCGATCGCGTGTATCCACGACGTCAGTGGCACGCCCATATCGTACGTCAGGCGCTGGTTGTGGATGGCCAGCAGGCATTCCTGCACCATATCTTCCACTTCATCGGGCCAGCTCTGCAAACGCCGCCGCAGGAAGGCGCGCAAATGCGACGCCGTTGCCTGCAAGAAGCTACGGTAGGCCGTTGCATCGCCATCAAGCCCGCGCAGCATCAGTCCGTGCAGGCGCAACTCGGTGCCGTGCAGATGCTCGCTTACAGGTATTCGTTGCATGCCAGCCTTTGGTGACAGGTGTTTAAAAATAAATTCACGAAAAAATATTTGATGGTGGCTGTAACCAATCCGCGCCATGGGGCGAATTGACCAGTGTCGCTAGCATGATTTCGTAGTTTAGTTATGCGAACTTCATCTGTTTCACTTTACCGAACCACTATAACGGGTAGTCACCATGAACATCAAGTGCCTCAGTACCGCCAGTATCATTTCCGTGCTCATGTTGGGCCAGGCCGGGCCAGCGTTTGCGCAAATGGCGGCGGCGCGCTGCGAAGCGAAGAGCGGCGTGAAGACCGCCGCCCTGGTGGAGCTGTATAGCAGCGAAGGCTGTTCCAGCTGCCCGCCGGCGGACCAGCGCCTGAGCGCCCTGCACCGGGAAGCGGGTGCTGACGCCCTGATCGTGCCGTTGGCCTTGCATGTGACGTACTGGGACCAGATCGGCTGGGCTGACCGCCTGGCGCAAAAGCCATTCGACGCCCGCCAGGCCGAGTTGCTGTCCTACCAGCCGCGCCACGTCGCCTACACGCCGCAGTTCTTCGTGGGCGGCAGCGAGTTGCGCGGCTGGGACACACAACTGCCTGCCGCCATCCGCCGCATCAACGCCGTCACAGCGCCTGTCAACATCAGCGTGTCGGCGGCGGGCGGCCCGGATGGCAAGCTGCAACTGGCTGCCGACGCCAGCGCAGCCGATGGCCGCACGAGCGGCATGCTGTACCTGGCGCTCAGCGAAAACGCGCTGTCTTCGACCGTGCTGCGCGGTGAAAACCAGGGCGCCACCCTGCACCATGACGCGGCAGTGCGCGTCTGGCTGGGACCGGTTGCCCTGCAGCAGGGGCATGCCAGCCTGCACCGCGAACTGAGCATACCGGCCGGCTGGCGCCCCGACCATCTGCAGGTCGCCGCTTTTGTGCAACAGGCAGGTGGCGGCGCCATTTTACAAGCCGTCAGCACGCCTCAATGTGAAAAAGGAGTACTGTGATGCGATCCCCATCCTTGAAAACAGACATCATCCACCCGGCCTGGCTGCGCCTGACCCACTGGCTCAACGCCGTGGCCGTGGTGGTGCTGGCCACCAGCGGCTGGCGCATTTATAACGCATCGCCGTTTTTCCCCTTCAGCTTGCCCAGCGGCCTGACCCTGGGCGGCTGGCTCGGTGGCGCGCTGCAATGGCATTTTGCCGCCATGTGGTTGCTGCTGGCCAATGGTTTGCTGTATCTGGGCATCAATATTGCCACCGGACGCTTGCGCCGCCAGTTTTTCCCGCTGTCGCCACGCGCCATCTTGCATGATTTGCTGGCGGCGCTGAAAGGCAAGCTGGCCCACGCCGACCCGCGCCACTACAACATGGTGCAGCGCGCCGCCTACCTGTTCGTGATGCTTGACTGCATCGTGCTGGTGATGTCTGGCCTGGTGTTGTGGAAGTCGGTGCAATTCCCCATCCTGCGTGAATTGCTGGGCGGCTACGACAGCGCGCGCCGCGTGCACTTCATCGCCATGGTAGGCCTAGTCGGTTTCGTCGGCATCCACCTGGTGATGGTGGCGCTGGTACCCAAGACCCTGATCGCCATGCTGCGCGGCCGCTAAGAGGAGTATTCCCATGAAAAAAACCATCATCGTGCAAGAGCAGGGACAAGCCATGCTGGCCGACGCCTTGCGCAAGATCAAAGAACCATCGCGCCGCCAGTTCTTGCAGCGCAGCCTGACTCTGGGCGGCCTGGCCCTGCTGACCGGCTGCGACGTCAGCGACGAGTCCAGCATCGAAGCCGGCTTGAACAAGGTATCGCGCTTCAATGACAAGGTGCAGGGCCTGCTGTTCGATCCGAACAGACTGGCGCCGACGTACCCTGATTCGATGATCGCCAAGCCGTTTCCGTTCAATGCCTTTTATGGCGAAGACGAAGTCAAGCAGATCGACGGCGACAGCTGGCGGTTGGAACTGAGCGGTCTGGTGACGCGCCGTACGCCCTGGAGCCTGGCGCAATTGCGCGCCTTGCCGCAAGAGTCGCAAGTGACGCGCCATATCTGTGTGGAAGGCTGGAGCGCTATCGGCAAATGGGGCGGCGTGCCGTTCGCGCACTTCCTGAACCTGATCGGCGCCGACAAGACGGCCAAATACGTGGGCTTCAAGTGCGACGACGATTATTTCACCAGCATCGATATGGCGACCGCGCTGCATCCGCAAACCATCATGGCCCTGACCTATGACGGCCAGGAATTGCCGCCGAAATACGGCTACCCGATGAAGCTGCGCATGCCGACCAAGCTCGGCTACAAGAACCCCAAACATATCCGCGCCATTTATGTGAGCAATACCTATACGGGCGGGTATTGGGAAGACCAGGGATACAACTGGTTTGGCGGGTCGTGATGGCGGCTGGAATAAGCTGCTGCGCGTCGGCATAGGCGGCCTGCGATGCTCACCGTACTGAAGTACGGTTGCGCTTCTTAGCCACCTCTGCCTTCCGCTCGCGACGCTTCTTCCTGCCGCCGAGACGTTATTTTCTTGCCGCCGTGACGTTGTTTGTTTGATAGAAAACTAATTTTTTAATTGTAGTACCGGGCAATTTCGCTCATTTATTTCTAAGGAAAAACACCATGAAAACCACTATCACCGCTATCATCGCTTCCGCCATCCTCATGTCGGGCGCTGCTTTTGCTCAGGACGCAATGAAGAAAGATGCGATGGCTGCGCCTGCCAGCGCCATGCAAAAAGATGCCATGGGCAAGGATGCGATGGCTAAAGATGGCATGGCCAAGGACGGCATGAAGAAGGATGGCATGAAGAAGGATCATATGGCCAAGGATGGCATGAAGAAAGATGCCATGGCTAAAGATGCGATGGCCAAGGACGGCATGAAGAAGGATGAAATGAAGAAGGATGGCATGGCCAAGGATGCGATGGCCAAGTAAGGCTAGCCGGCTTGCGCCGCCTTGGGGTGGCGCAAGGCTGGAGCTGCTGGTATTCGCTTAAGGATGGACTGGTCCTTTAGCCGGTGCATAGACCGGGATATCCTTGCTGCCCGCGACTACCACTTGTCCTGTCATATCCGCCATATACGGCGATAAACCCCGTTCTATCAATACACAGGCGACGGCGCTCCTGTAACGGCGCCCTGAATAGGGCGTGTCACGGCCGGTCCATGGATGCGCGCCCGCCATCAGGTCCTGGTTCGACACGGGCGCAAGCCATGCGCGCACATTGTCCAGATCCTGCGGTGAAAAATCGATACGCACATTGTCCAAGGCCGCCTGTTTTGTGAAGACAAAATGATGGCTGGTATTTGACAATGCCAGCTCCGTGGCACGTTTGAGTCCTGCATGGTCATTCCCCAGGCCGTATTCAAAGTGTATGGCGCCTGCCAGGAGATTGGCCGTTGTGCATGTTTGCCGCTCCAACCCCGTATTGGCATCGGCTATCGTCACCATCACGTAAGACGGCGAGGTGCTTATATTGCTTACTGCCGCCTCAAAACTGGTCGCAGATTGGGTGTATTCAGCTGCCACCGCAGGTAGCGTGATCGCATACAGCAAAAGAAATTTCCACATTTTGCCCATAGTTTGCCCTTTGAAATTTCCGCGAACATATGCTTTTAAGCAATGCTTGATATCGTTATCGGACGGTAACATATTCAGGGGGCTGCGTCAGCTGCGATTACAGCCAGTAGCGATTGCCCATGCAAACTCAAGACCTTAATCGGTCGCCAGATATAGTAAGCTGATCACCTGTTGATCTTTACGCATGCAGAGCAATGACCATCACCAATCCCGCCGCCGCGCCGTCCCTTGACCCTACAGAAAAATCCACCCGCCGCCGCTCGCTGATCGCCGCCTGCAGCGCGCATGCCGTGCATGACGGCTTGACCGATGTGATCTATGTGCTGCTGCCCATCTGGCAGGCGCAATTTGCCATCAGCTACGCCATGGTGGGGCTGTTGCGGGGATCGTATTCGGGCATGATGGCTGGTTTCCAGTTGCTGGCCAGCCGCCTGGCCAAGCGCTGGGGACGCGAGCGGTTGCTGATAGGCGGCACGGCGCTGGCTGGTGTGGCGTATCTGGTGGCGGGGCAGGCCGGTGGGCTGGCCGTCTTGCTATTCGCCTTGCTGCTCGGTGGCCTGGGCGCCAGCACCCAGCATCCACTGGCCTCATCCATCGTCACCGATACGCACGAGGCGGGCGGCGGCGTGAAGGAAGCCTTGTCGCAATACAATTTTGCCGGCGATATCGGCAAGACCCTGATCCCGGCGCTGGTCGGTTTGCTGTTGCTGGTATGCAGCTGGCAAGCCAGCGTCAGCCTGATCGGGCTGCTGGGCCTGGCGGCGGCCGGCTTGCTGTGGTGGCTATTGCCCAAGGCAGGTGAATTGCACGTTAATCAGAAGAAGGCCGGCAAGACTATCGTCGGCAATGGCAGCAAGGGCGGTTTCCGCGCCTTGCTGGCGACCGGTACGTTGGACAGCGCCGTGCGCATGGGTTTTCTGACTTTTTTACCGTTCCTGCTGAAAAGCAAGGGCGCGGGCACGGCCGGTATCGGTGTAGCGCTGTCGCTGCTGTTCGTGGGCGGCGCCTTTGGCAAGCTGCTATGCGGTTATCTGGGTGCGCGCATCGGCATGATGAAAACCGTGTGGATCACGGAAACCATGACTTCGCTGCTGATCGTTCTGGTTTTATGTTTGCCCTTATTTGGCGTGATGGCCATGCTGCCCTTGCTGGGGCTGGCGCTGAATGGCACTTCGTCCGTGTTGTATGGCGTGGTGCCGGAACTGGCGGAACCTGGCAAGCGTGAGCATGCGTTCGCGCTATTTTATACAGGCACCATCGGCGGCGGTGCGCTGTCGCCGGTGCTGTTCGGTGCGCTCGGTGATGCCGCCAGCGTACCCATCGCATTGATGGTGCTGGCGGCGGTCTTGCTGCTGACTTTGCCCTTGGCGTGGAAAGTGCAGAAGGGCATCGACAGCTGAAGTTACCAGTTGTTGCCGCTCAGCGTGGCCTGGTAGCCGGTCGAGTAGTTAGCGTATGGAACTTTACCCGCGCTGATGCCGCCCACCGTGTTGTTGCTGATGGCCGCGCTGCCTGTAGGCGCCGGGTAGAACGGTGCACCGATCACCACGCCGTTGCGCCATGGGGCCGTCACGGTATTTTGTTCCAGGCGGATATTGGTCGACGTCGAGAAGCCGATGGCGTCATACAGCGAGCCAACGATGGTGTTGTCGCTGACTTCGATATCGTCGACGATGCCCACGTTCTGGCCATCGCTGCCATTGCCGATATGCAGCGCTGGCTGGCCCTGGTCGAAACCATTGCCGCCGGAGCGAACGATGGTGTTGCCGGTGATGCGGGACGAGTGCAAGTCGCTGCCATTGACGCCGAAGCGGCCTACGCCCAGGCCGGTATAACGGGCCGTGTCGGCGATGTAATTATTCGCCACCAGGTGGCCGCTGCCGCCATACACGCCGAGCGCCTTGCCATTCCAGGCGCCAATGATGGTGTTGTTGGTCTGGGTGATATTGCTCATCGGCGAGTAAAACACGCGGCCATGGTCGGTATCGTTATAGTTGACCGAGTTGATCGCCATGCCATCGTCGCCGGTGCCGCGCACAAAGTTATTGGTGGCGGTCAGGTAGTTGCCGACCGTGGCGTCGAGCGCCACGTTATTGAGGTTGCAGCCATCGGCCCAGATCGAGGTCAGCCGGTTATTGCGCACGGTGCCGCCAGTGCCCGAAGCCCAGAAACCAGACAAGACGTGCTGGGTCCAGATGTTTTCCGCCAGCCAATTGGTGCCGGTGGTATCCATTGCGCCGCCCGCGCCATCGACCGGTTCGCGGCTGCGCGAGTTGGAGTCGACATGGAAGTTGCGCACGGTCGATGAGGTCACCTGGAAGATGGCGCCCAGGCCATTCGCGTTCGGCAAGGGCACGTCGCGGTATATCGTGCTGTACCACATGCCGGCGCCTTCGATGGTAATGCCCTTGGCCACCAGGCCATTCGTGCCTTTCAGGTAAAACGTGCCTGGCGGTATCCACAAGCTCTTGTTTTGCGACTGCGCCTGGTTGATACAACTCTGGATAGCGTTGGTACTATCCACTGCATTCGGATTGCCCATGCCGTTGGTCGGCGCCGTATCGGCAACCGCACCGCAACTGGTGATGGAAATCGAATTGGCGGGCTGGGCCAGCGGCGCCGGTGGGTTTTCAACGTCGATCACATCGATATTGTAGAAGTCGGCTGTATTATCGCTATCCTTGCGCAGCGAAAAAGTGCTGCCCGGGCCAATCGGATCGCCGACGATGAAGGCATGGCTTTCGTCGAAGAAGGCGCGCGGCTTGCCCGATGCCGGGTTCTGGTCGCTGGCCTGGTATTCCTGGCCCTCGTAAATCCAGCTTTGGCGCGAATTGAGGTTCAGGTGCTGGCGAAACACGCCGTTGACGTACAGGTTCAAGGTGGCGGTAATGCCGCCGCCACCCGGCGCGTCGGGGATGCTGGCGCGCACGTTGATGAAACTGATCGGCTTGCCGGTATTATTGGTCCACCACACTTCCTGGTGATTGCCCGTCAATGCAACATAAGCATGACCCGAGGATTCCAGTTCCGGACTGGCGAAGCGCGTGGTCGGCGCCGTTGTTACTGACACGACTTTGGCGCCGTTGACCAGGGTGCCGGCTTCCGCCTCATAGCTGGTAAAGGGTGTGGTCGCCCCCACGCCGGCTTGGGCATGGGACGCGGCCAGCAGGCTGGCGGCGGTGGCCAATATAGTCATGGTATGTTTGCTTCGCTTCATGGAGTCGCTCTTCCTTGCAGTGGTGGTTGGTGGGAGTGGTCGGGGCGGCGGCAGCTGGACCGGTTTTTATTTGGTTAATTTCAATATAGCATGAAATGTTAGATGGTTTCTTTGGAAAACATTACATTTGAGAAATTTATTTTAACCATAAAGATATGCAGTTGACCCGACCCTTGCCGGAGGTATTAGCCATCGTCTACACTCGGCGCATGAAAAATTTTGAAAAGCGGCGCGACCGCTACGAGCTCTTCCGCGAATTTGAAAATCCCCTGGTCAATCTCTGCTTCCAGCTCGATGTGCCGGATTTCCGGCCATGGTGCAAGCAGCGCCAGATACCCGTATTCCACTTCTTCCTGTTTTGCGTGTTGAACACGGTAAAGGAGAGCGATAATTTCCTGTATCGCATCTACCGCGATGAAGTCATCAAGATCGATGAGTTTCCGGCGTCTTACACGGTCATCAATTGCGACGATAACCTGAACTACACGCGTTTCGTGATGACGGATCAGCTGGACTTGTTTATCGAACGCAGCCTGGAAGCGAAGCGGTTTGCTGAAGCCAGTTCCGCATTGATCAACACGGGCGAAGATGCCAGTGAGCGCGAGCGGCGCAACAATGTCTACATCACCAGCCTGCCATGGCTGGAGCTGGCGGCCATCGAGCATCCCGTGTACCACCACCGTGACGCCGATATCCCGACTTTTACCTGGGGTAAGTTTGGTCCTGCGCAAGAAGATGGCCGTATGAAAATACCGTTTTCAGCCCAGGCCCACCATGGTTTTGTCGATGGCTACCATATCCAGAAGCTGGCGCAAGACATTGCGCGCAGAATAGAGGCCATCATTTCTCAGGATAAATAGTCGCTGGGCGCCTTGCCCAGCACCTTGCGAAATGCCGCCGTAAAGGCGCTGGGGCTGCTGTAGCCGAGGTCCAGCGCCACGCGCGTGACAGCCTGGCCCTGCGCCAGGCGCGTGATGGCGTTCAGCAGGCACACTTGTTGCCGCCATTGCGCAAAACCCAGCCCTGTTTGCTGGCGAAACAGGCGCGTAAAAGTGCGCCGGCTCATGTTGGCCCTGGCCGCCATCGCATCCACGTCGATGTCCAGGCGGGGTTGCTGGAATAGTTCCGTGCACAAACGGGCCAGCCTGGGTTCTTGCGGTAGCGGCGCATTCAAGGCCAGCGGCCTCATGAGCGCGATTTCATCGAGCAGCAAGGCCATCAGCCGGCCATCGCGCGCATTTTCCACATACAAAGCGTCCAGCGTGACGGCGTCGGCCAGCAACTGGCGCAGCAGAGGCGATGTGTCCAGTACGCTGCAATGGTGGGGCAGGCCGGCCGCCGCTTGCGTGCTGATAAAGACATTGAGCATCGTCACCTGGCCATGCATCTGCATGCCGTGTTCCAGGCCGGCAGGCAGCCAGCAGGCGCGCTGCGGCGGTACCAGCCAGTTGCCCTGCGGCGTCAACACGCTGATGGCGCCCGTGGCAGCATAGGCAAACTGGCCGCGCGGGTGGCTATGCAGGGGAAAGCGCGCGCCTGCCGCATAGTTGCGGGCCGTCGCAATCAGCTCGCGTGGCAGCTCCGTATAGAAATGGGGATGATCGAAGTCGGACATGGCCTGAACTCTATACTATTTGACCTGACATCGAAAGCGGGCATGCTTATGCAGTTCTACCATGCACTTCTTTTATCTGCGCAGGAACTGTCATGGTCAATACCTTTCACCGCGTGGGCCACGGCCCCCACGCCATCATCGTGCTGCACGGGTGGTTTGGCGACGCGCATTCGTTTGCTGCTATGGAAGCATGGCTCGATGGCGCGGCCTTCACTTATGTGTTCATGGATCAGCGCGGTTATGGCGGCATGCGCAGTGTGGATAGCGATTACACGATAGACGAGGTGGCTGCTGACGCGCTGGCGCTGGCCGACCATCTGGGCTTCGATCGATTCAGCGTGATCGGCCATTCCATGGGTGGCATGGTGGCGGAAAAGATGGCCTTGCTGGCGCCCCAGCGTATTGACAAACTGGTGGCCGTGGCGCCCGTGCCCAGTTGCGGCGTAGCGATGGATGAGGCAGCCCGCGAGCTATTCCTGGACGCCGCAGATAATCTGGCGTCCCGGCGCAGCATCATCGACCGCAGCACGGGCGGCCGCTTGCCTGGCACATGGCTGGACTGGAAGGCGGCGTATTCCTGGGAGTGTTGCGATGCGGCGGCGTTTGCCGCCTATTTTTTGGCCTGGAGCGGGACCGATTTCAGTGCCGAGGTGCAGGCGCGGAGAGTGTCGTTGCCCATGCTGGTGCTGGTCGGTGAATACGATCCCCGTTTCGACCGGAGCTTGATGGAGCAGACTTATCTGGCCTGCTACCCGCAAGCCAGGCTGGAAGTGCTGGCCAATGCGGGTCATTATCCGATCAATGAAACACCTTTGGTGCTGGTGGCCAGCATCGAGGCGTTCTTAAGCGGCTTTGGCACGCAGGCGCAGCAAGCTTAATCCCAGCAGCACGAAGCCGCCGCCCGAGATACGGTTGAACAGCCGTGCACGCGTCGGGTTGGCCAGCTGGCTTTTCAGCAAGCGTGCCAGCAGGGCGTAAAACAGATGGGCCGCCATCGCGCAGGCAACAAAGGTGGTGGTCAGCACGGTAAATTGCATTGCCACCGGCTGGCCTTGCACGATGAACTGGGGAAACAGGGCAGAGAAGAACAGGATGGCCTTGGGATTGGTCAGTGCCACCATCATGCCCTGGCGATACAGCTTGCCATTCGAATTCGGATTGGCAGCGCCTGGCTGCACCGGTGCATTGGCAACGATGCTGGTCTTGCTGCGCCATTGCTTGACGCCCAGATAAACCAGATACAGGGCGCCAGCCAGTTTCAGTAGCATGAAGGCGGTGGCCGACGTCGCCAGCACCACGCCCATGCCGGCCATGGCGATGCCGGAAATAATGAATAATCCTGTGCCATTGCCCATGCTGCTGATCATGGCGCGGCGCGGGCCGACGGCGATGGAATTCGAAATGGCCAGCAACACGGCCGGGCCGGGCGAAAACGTGACTAGCAGGGAGACGCTGCAAAAAAGCAGCCAGTTCGAGATATGCATGGTATTTTCTGAAGGCAATGGAGGCACAGCCCTTCATTGTAGCGCGCTTAGGCCAGCAGCGTGAACAGGGCGGCGACCAGATGGTTGATGACGGCGCCGCCCACGATCAGCCAGCCAAACAGCAGGCCCCCCAGCAGCAGCGGCTTGAAACCGGCGCGGCGGATGGCTGACAGGTGCGTGGTCAAGCCCAGCGCTGCCATGGCCATCGCCAGCAAGGCCGTGTCGATATCGGTGATGGACGCCACCAGTTTGCCGGGCAGTAAGTTCATCGAATTGAAGGCCACCGCGGCGATAAAGATAAAGGCAAACCAGGGTATCGCCAGCCTGGCGCCAGGCTTGCTTGCGCCCGCTCCTTTGCTGCGTGCCAGTACGGCTGACAGTATCACCAGGAAGGGCGCCAGCATCATCACGCGCACCATCTTGGCGATCACGGCGGCGTTGGCCGTGTCCTGGCTGATCGATTTGCCGGCCGCCACTACTTGCGCCACTTCATGCACGGTCGAACCGATGTACACGCCGAAGGTAGCTGGCGTGGCGCCCAGCAACTGCCAGTGCAGATTGGCTTGATACAGCAGTGGATACACAAAGATCGCCAGGGTGCCGAACACTACCACCGTCGATACGGCCACCGTCACGTCTTCCGCACGCCCCTTGAGCACGGGTTCGGTGGCCATCACGGCTGCCGCGCCGCAAATCGAGCTGCCTGCGCCGATCAGGATGGCGCTATTGCGTTCCAGCTTGAACACCTTGGTGCCCAGCAATATTGCCAGGCCAAAAGTGGACGTCAATACCAGCGCATCGATGGCGATGCCGGCCAGGCCCACCTGGCCGATATCCTGGAAGGTCAGGCGGAAGCCGTACAGGATGATGCCCAAGCGCAGCAGATTTTGCTTGGAGAGCGTGACGCCGGCATCGCATGCGGGCGCGAGTTTTGCGTAAGTGGTGTTGCCCAGGGTGATGCCGACGATGATGGCCAGGGTCAGCGCGCTCATGCCGTGCGTCTGCATCCAGTCCAGCTTGCCCAGTTGTATCGCTGCGTAGGCGATGATGGCGCTCAATAGCAGGCCGGGCAGGAGGCGGGCGCAGCGGTCGTAAAAGCGGTTGCTGCCAGTGGTCGATAGGGAAAACATGTTGTGCTCCATTACTTTGTATGCGTATGCCATCACTGTACAGAGTGCTTATTAAATGGTAAAACGGATTGTTTTTGTACATTTAACCTGAAAAATAGGTAATAAACCCATGTCGCTGACCTTACGGCAATTACAGATATTCCTGGCCGTGGCCGATACGGGCAGCACCAGTGCCGCTGCCGGGCTGATCGCGCTATCGCAATCGGCCACCAGCGCGGCCTTGAACGAGCTGGAAACCTTACTGGGGGCGCAACTGTTTGACCGGGTAGGCAAGCGCCTGATGCTGAACGACAATGGCCGCCTGCTGTTGCCACAGGCGCGACAGATGCGCGATGCGGCCGGCAGCATCGAACGCCAGTTCGCGGGTACCGATCCATCGGTTCCCGTCAGCCTGCAAATCGGCGCCAGCACTACCATCGGTATCTATCTGCTGCCGCAAATCCTGGCCCAGGCGGCGCGTCTATACGGCCCCAGCATTCCGCAAGTGACGATTGCCAACACGGCCGATATCGCCGCTGCCGTGGCGGAATTTCGCGTCGATATCGGGCTGATCGAAGGACCATGCCATGAGGCGGGATTGCTGGTCGAGCCGTGGCTGGCCGACCAGATGCTGGTCGTGGCCGCACCCACGCACCCTTTGGCGCAATCACGGCATTTGCTGAGTTTTGCCGAACTGAACCAGGCCGGCTGGCTGTTGCGTGAAGCAGGTTCCGGTACGCGGGAGGCGGTGGAGCAGGCACTGCTGCCGTATCTGCATTATCTGCGGCCGGCGGCTGAATTCTCCAATTCCGAAGCGATCAAATATGGCGCCGCGGCCGGCCTGGGCATTGCCTGCCTATCGCGTGTGGTGGTGGCGGACTTGCTGGCCAGCGGGCAACTGGTGGAGCTCGACACCATGCTGCCGCTTTTGGAGCGCAATTTTTATCTGATACGGCAGGCAAAAAAAGTGTTGTCGCCGAGGCTGTCGAGTTTCCTGGAACTGTGCCGGCAGGCAAGGCGCGCACCTGCCTAAACTTTGCTTGCTGAAATCCCATATGTGGAATATATTCCCAAATATGGAAAATATTACTCAACAAGACGATAGTGCCGAACAGCGGCTGGCCCAGCGCCTCAAGCAGCTGCGTGTCGAACAGGGCTGGTCGCTGGACCAGCTGGCCACGCAAAGCCAGGTCAGCCGCGCCACCTTGTCGCGTTTGGAAAATGCGGAAGTCAGTCCCACCACCAGCGTGCTGGGCCGGCTGTGCGCCGTGTATGGCCTGAGCATGTCGCGCTTGATGCGCATGGTGGAAGACGATTTTCCGCCGTTGCTGCGGCGTGAAGAGCAGCCAGTCTGGAAGGATACGCAAGCCGGTTTCCAGCGCCGCTCCGTATCGCCGCCATCGCATGCGCTGGCTGGCGAGGCGCTCGAGTGTTTCCTGGCCGCTGGCGCGCATCTCGCTTACGCGGCCTCGCCCCGGCCCGGCATGGAACACCATTTGTTGCTGCAGGAAGGCGTGTTGACGGTGACGGTGGAGGGTAAAAGCCATCTCCTGCATGCTGGCGATTGCCTGCGCTATCAATTATCTGGCCCCAGCGCCTTCGATGCCGGACCAGAAACCGGCGCCCGCTATTTTTTATTCATCGTCTGAGATTGCCATGACCGCCGCCAATTCTATCCTGATCCGCTCCTACGCCGTATCCGATATCGAGCGGCAACTGCCGCAACTGGCCGGGCTGCTGCAAGACTGTGTGCACGATGGCGCCAGCATCGGTTTCATCCTGCCTTTTACGGCACCCGAAAGCACGGTCTTCTGGACGCAAAACGTGTTGCCAGCCGTGCAAGGTGGCCGGCGCCTGCTGCTGGTGGCCGAACAGGAGGGGCAGATTGTGGGCACGGTGCAACTGGACTGGGATAGCCCGGCCAATCAGCAGCACCGGGCCGAAGTACGCAAGCTGATGGTTGGTCCCGCCTTTCGCCGGCGCGGCATTGCGCGGCTGCTGATGCTGGAAGTGGAAGCCCGGGCACGCCAGTTGCCGCGCAGCCTGCTGACCCTCGATACGCGCACGGATGACAATGCCGAACCGCTGTATATATCGCTCGGTTATGCCGTGGCAGGCGTGATTCCTGGCTATGCGCTGTCAGCCGACCATAGCGGACTGGACGCCACTACCATCATGTACAAGCAGCTGTAGCCGGGCTCGCTGCCATGCTGTTGCCGGATAAAATCACCTGATCAATTCCAGAGTTCTCCTACGCAGATGCCGGGTATCGTCTGACTGGCGCCTGCTACCAGCGCGCCTACACTGTGATCTCGACGAGCCTGGCGACAGGCTTTCTTTGGTTTATCTTCAGGAGGGCAAGATGGCGAATATTCAAGCGGGAACGGATGGCATAGTCAGCACAGAGCGGGTGGCACGGCGCATGAATGCACTGGACTGGATCGCCATGGTGCTGTTGATCATAGGCGGCTTGAACTGGGCGCTGATAGGCTTGTTCGATATCGACATCGTGGCCCGCATCCTGGGCGTCATGAGCACAGCCTCGCGCGGCGTGTATGTGCTGGTGGGTCTGGCGGCGATCTATTCGATTTATCTGTGCGTGAAAAAGCTGCCAGCCACGCCCTGATTTGACTGTCCAATCTTGAAACCGGAGGAAGGCATGCCTACCGGCGCCAATCCAAAACGCGAGCGCGAATTCAAGCAGCTGGAAAAAAGCTTCAAGCAGGAAGGGCGTTATCGTGGCCGCGAAGAAGAAGTCGCGGCCCGCATCGTCAACAAGCAGCGGGCCGAACAGGGCGAAACCCAAGCTGCGCGCAATACCGAAAAGGCTGGCAAGGCGCCTGACCGCGATCTGCCCATAGACGGCTATCAGCACCTGACGGTGGCGCAAATTCGCAAGAAGCTCGATGATTTGACAGCCGCCCAGTTAAAGCAGGTGCGCGACTATGAAGCAGCGCACAAGAAGAGAAAAGGCGTGCTCGATGCGCTGGATGGCTAAGGCATCGCTAATGCCTGGTAGCGGGACTATTGTGTGCGCAAGTAAGCCAACAGATCGGCCACCTGCTGCTGGTCGCTGATACCCCAGAATCGCATGTTGTTGCCGGGGACGAAGTCGCTGGGCGCTTTCAGGAAGCTGGCCAGGTTTTGCTCGGTCCAGAGGAAATTTGCATTCTTCATGGCGGGCGAATATTTGTAATCGGTGGTCGAGCCGGCTTTGCGGCCAATCACGCCCGTCAGTTTGGGCCCAAAGCCGCCGCGTGCCGATGGCCCCACCTGATGGCAGGACGCGCACTTGCGAAATGCCGTCTTGCCCGCTTCGGCATTACCCTTGAGAGCAGGGACTGGTGCGGCCGGGGCAGCGTGAGCGACGGCGCAGTGGGGCGTCAGCAGCGCAATGGCCAGTGACAGCAGCAGGCGGGAAGGGCGAGTCTGGAGGGACTGATTCAGGAAGCTTTTCATGGTTGCGGCAGAATAGTGCTTGAGTGACAAGCAGCTATTTTACAGGGCAGGGTACAAGCCCAATAGCCTGCCTGCGCTCATTGAGGTCTTATCGTTTAGCTCCCTGTGCTCCCAAGGCAGCCATGGCCGACGCAAACACGATGCAGGCTATCGCCAGCCACTGGATCAGGCTCAGGTGTTCACCCAATACCAGCATGGCGGCCAGCGCGCTGATGGCGGGAGCGGCGCTGCTGAACATGCCGAACACGCCTTGTGGCAAGCGGCGCAAGGCAAAGATTTCCAGTGAATAGGGTAGGGCGCTCGACAGCATGGCGATTGCCAGTCCCATCAAGGCAATCGATGGCGCCAGCAAGGCCGTGCCGGCATAGCTGACGCCGAGCGGCACCATCAATACGGCGGCCACCGTCATGCCCCAGGCTACGGCCTGGCCTCCTTGCAAGCTCGAAGCGCGCTTGCCGAACACGATATACAGCGCCCAGCACAACGCCGCACCGAGTGCATAGGCCACGCCCACAGGGTTCAAACCGCCCGCACCGCCTTGCAGCGGCAGCAGCAGATACAGCCCAAACACGGCGCACGCCACCGCCAGCAAGTCGCGCGGCCGCCGCGACGACAGCATGGCCACCGTTAGCGGCCCCGTCACCTCGATGGCTACCGCGATGCCAATCGGTATCAGCGCAAACGCCCGGTAAATCAGCAAATTCATCAGTCCCAGCACGCTACCGTAGACCAGCAGATTGACTACATCCTTGCGCTCAAGCCGGAAGCGCCACGGCCGCACGATCGCCAGCAAGATCAGCGCCGAAAATCCCACCCGATACGCCGTAATGCCTTCCACGCCAATTACCGGAAACAGATGCTTGGCCATCGCCGCCCCCAGGTTGACAGAAATCTGCCCTCCCAGAACGGCCAGGGAAGGGAGCAGGAAGCTGTCGGGAACGGGAGAAGTCGTGGTGGTGGAGGTCATGGGCTGCTATTTTAATACGTAAGAGCCAGATAACCACTGACAGAATGGTCATAGATAGGGATTCATCGATGGCGTCGCTTATGCAGGGGTATCACGGTTTTCTGGCTGTGCATTGTCAAACAGGCTAAAGTCAAGTCGAAGAATCGTTAGCTAATGGCCTGTTGTGTTGAAAAACGCAGGTACGTTGACGATTAGATAGAAATCCTGCCAGCCCAGAATGGCCAGAACCGCGGCTATTGAACGATCACCGACTGCTTGGAAGTCTGAGATCTCCCGAAATTATTACCGCTCGACTTCTTCAACACAATAGGGCAAAACTGGCCATGGTTCAGTACGTCAAGCTAGTAGTGAGCGTGACTTGACCGCCGCATGATAGGCGGCTTGCTCCCATCATCAATCGCCCTGGCGGCTGCCCTTGCGATACTCCGAGGGGCTGCTGCCAGTCCACTGTTTAAATGCGCGGCAGAAACCTGTGGCGTCGAAGAAACCCAGATCAAACGCCAGCGCTGCTACGCTCATGTTGGAATTGCTCAGGCTATGGACTGCCATATCGCGCCGCAGGCCGTCTTTCACCGCCTGGAAATGCGTTCCTTCTTCTGCAAATCGACGGTTCAGCGTGCGCACGGAGGTGTGTAATGCCTGCGCAAGATCGTGTATCGTCACCGGCCGTGTAATATGGGCCTCAAGAAATTCGCGTGTTCTTGCTGCAATGGAAGCGCGCTGCAAAACACTGAAGGTCCAGTCTTCCGGTGCGCGTTTCAAAAAGGCCCATAGCTCGTGCTTCTCGCGTTTGAACGAGGCCGCACAATCCTGGTAAGCAAAAAAAATGCTGGTCATGCCGGCATTGAAGCCCACCTCGCCGGGATACAGAAAGGCATAGTCTCCCACGTGCCTGGGCCTGGCGTAGCTGAATTCGACCCTCTGCAGGCTGATTTCCCTGCCCAGCAGCCAGGATGCGATGCCGTGTATCAGCTTCATCATCAACTCATGCCCCAGCGGCGTGACTGGCGTGCCAGGCGCTCTTTCCACCAGCGCCAGCCGCACCAGGTCATTCTTGCTTGAAATCTGTAGCCGGTAATCATCGAGCAGCAGATTCCAGAAGCGCACAAAACGATGCAGGGCGACCAGCAAGGTTGGAGAGTCCAGCAGGCTGAGCATGAGATATTTCAAGGTGCCAGTGCGGATGGGCCGTGACCACAGCCCCAGCATTTCGTCATCGAGTGTCGCTGCGACTGTCCGGTACAGCGCCACGTATTGCTGGCGCGTCAATCGGGCATCAGGCTGCAGCAACAGGGACTGGGGGATGGCGGCGCTGGCGAGTACCTGCGCCATCACTTTTTCTCCGTGACGGGTGCGAACAAAGTCCAGCATCCCGTGCAGGAAGTGGGATGAAACAGTAACGGTGCTTTGCCGGGATAGCGTCATGGTCTTTGCATTATGGCGCATTTTGCATATTCATTGGCGCGATGTGTCAATTCCTTCTCGAGTATCTCCCTATACTAAGCTTTGATTTCCAAGACGCCTGCGGCGTGACTTGGCCGTTGCATGGCGTATTTTGCCAATTTCTATCTGCCCATTTTTCGGGTCCAAGAGGAGCATGTTTTGAACACAAGACGAATTGTCGTGACTGGCATGGGCGTGGTGTCGCCCCTGGGATGTGGAACCGAGGCCGTATGGCGCCGCCTGCTCGATGGCAATTCGGGATTGGCGCTGCTGCCCGAAGAACTCACGGAAGCAATTGCCGCCAAGGTCGCTGGCGCCGTGCCGGGATTAACGCCAGAGTCCCCATGGGGTTTCGATCCTGCCGTCGCGGTGGAAGCCAAGGACCACAAGAAAATGGACCGCTTCAGCCTGTTTGCCCTGGCGGCCGCGCAGGAAGCCTTGCAGCAGGCGGGCTGGCAGCCCGACACCGACAATGCGCGCGAAAGGACGGCCACCATCGTCGGGTCCGGCGTGGGCGGCTTCGGCGCCATCGTCGATGCGGTGCGTACCACCGATGGCCGGGGGCCAAGAAGGCTGTCTCCGTTTACCGTGCCCAGTTTCCTGGCCAATATGGCGGCTGGCCATATTTCGATTCGCCATGGCTTTCGTGGCCCGCTGGGTGCACCCGTCACCGCTTGCGCCGCCAGCGCTCAGGCGATAGGTGATGCCGCCCGCTTGATACGTGCCGGTGAAGCCGATATTGCCGTGTGCGGCGGAGCCGAGGCTTGCATCGATCGCGTCAGTTTCGGCGCTTTCGCCGCAGCCAGAACCATGTCTACCGGCTTCAATGACCGCCCCACCCAGGCATCGCGCCCTTTCGATCTTGAACGGGACGGTTTTGTGATGGGGGAGGGGGCCGGCATGCTGGTGATCGAAGAACTGGAGCACGCCTTGCGCCGTGGCGCCACGCCACTCGCGGAACTGGTCGGTTATGGCACCAGCGCCGACGCGTATCACATGACGTCACCACCCGACGACGGCGCCGGCGGACGGCGCGCCATGGAACTGGCGATCCGGCAAGCCAACATCGCCCCCGGGCAGATCGGGCACCTGAACGCCCATGCAACCTCCACGCCGGTTGGCGACACCAGTGAGCTCGCCGCCATCAAGGCCGTATTCGGCACGGGGAGCGGCCCCGCCATCTCCGCCACCAAGTCTGCGACAGGACATTTGCTGGGCGCGGCTGGCGGCGTGGAAGCGATCTTTACCGTGCTGGCCCTGCGCGACCAAATGGCGCCGCCCACCCTGAACCTGGCACAGCCCGATCCGGCTGCGAAGGGCCTCGACATCGTCAGCGGCTTGGCGCGGAAAATAGCGACGGACTACGCCATCTCGAATGGCTTCGGTTTTGGTGGCGTCAATGCCAGCCTGATATTTCGCCGGTGTTGAGGCTAGATCAGAATAGCTCATCGAGCAGCGCATGCTGCAGTATATTGGCTGAGCAACAACACCAGCGCCAGCATAAAAAAATGGCCACGATTCCCAACTTGCGCGGTAAAGTCGGGGATCGGAATTAAAGTGTGGTTTTACTGAGCCACAGCACCTCATCATCATGCCCCAAGCAAAACACACCCTGCGATTGATACTGGGTGACCAGCTCAATCTGCAGCACCGCTGGTTCAGCGAAGTGGACGACGCCACCACCTACATCCTGATGGAAGTGCGGCAAGAGACGGATTATGTGCTGCATCATGCGCAAAAAATCCTGGCCATCTTTGCCGCCATGCGCGAGATGGCGCGGCAGCTGCACGCGGCCGGGCACCGGGTGCATTACATCACGATCGATGATGTGGAGAGCGTACGCTCGATACCGGACAATATCGAGGCGTTGATTACGCATTATCGCGCCAGCGCGTTTGAATACCAGGCGCCCGACGAGTGGCGCCTTGATGAGCAGCTGTACCAGCAGGGGCGCCGTTCCAGCATATCGTGGCTGATGGTCGACAGCGACCATTTTTATACCACCCGTAATGAAGCGGCCGATATTTTCGCCGGACGCAAGCAATGGCTGATGGAGTTTTTCTACCGCCAGATGCGTGTTGCACACGGGGTCTTGATGGCTGATGCAAAGAAGCCGGTCGGTGACCAGTGGAACTTTGACCACGATAACCGCAAGCCGTGGCGCGGCACGCCGGCCGAACCCATAGACCCCCGCATCTTGCACGACCATTCTCTGTTGTGGAACACCATCGTGGCGGCGGGTGTAAAAAGTTTTGGTGCGTCCAGGGCAGATTGTCTGCCATGGGCTTTGAGCCGCGAAGAAGCTTTGCTGCAGCTCGACGCCTTTATTGGCAATGCGTTGCCGCATTTCGGCGACTTCCAGGATGCCATGAGCAGCCAGGCCTGGCGCCTGTTTCACTCTTTGTTATCGTTTGCGCTGAATGTGAAAATGCTCAATCCGCGCGAAGTCGTGGGCAGGGCAGAAGCGGCTTACCATGCGGGCCATGCGCCATTGGCCGCAGTAGAAGGCTTTATCCGGCAGATTTTGGGCTGGCGAGAATATGTGCGCGGTGTGTACTGGGCGCATATGCCAGGCTATGAGAGTAAAAACTTCTTTGGCCATACGCGTGCATTGCCATCCTGGTTTTGGGATGGCAAAACCAAAATGCATTGTCTGTCACAGGCGATTAGCCAGTCGCTGGAACAAGCCCACGCCCATCATATCCAGCGCCTGATGGTGATCGGTAATTTTGCTTTGCTGGCCGGCCTGGATCCGGCCGAAGTACACCACTGGTATCTGGGGATTTATATCGATGCCTTTGAATGGGTGGAACTGCCCAATACCGTGGGCATGAGCCAGTTTGGCGATGGCGGATTATTGGCCACCAAGCCTTATGTCTCCAGCGCCGCGTACATCGACCGCATGAGCGATTATTGCAAAGGCTGCCATTACGATAAAAAGGCACGTATCGGTGACAAGGCATGTCCATTTAATGCGCTGTATTGGGATTTTTTCCATCGCAATGCGCGTGTGCTGGAACGCAATCCCCGCATCGGTATGGCTTACCGCCAGCTGGAGAAAATGGAGGATGCGGCGATTCTTGACTTCAAACAGCAGGCGGCGAAGATGCTGGGCAATTTGAATGCCTTGTGATGAGTGATGGCTATCCTGTGCACCGTAGGCGGACATGTCATCGTGCCGTCATCGGCAAACGCTATCGTTGAGACAGCTTTGTTTTAAGGATAACGTCATGCAGCAACTTCACCGCAACAGCCTGATCGGCGCCGCGCTCGCGCTGTCCCTGTTTTTCGTGCTGTATGCCACCTCGGGCGCCGTCAGGCCATCGCATGCGTGGAAGTGGATGGACATCGTTACCGAAGGGGGCACGGCCGTGATTGCCGGCGTGTGGTTTTTATATGCGCTCAGCAGCCGGTCCCGGGGGCTGGCGATGCGGCTGATCGCGGGCGGCCTGTGCGCCATCATGCTCGGTTCATGGGCCGCTTGCCTGGACGAATTCTTTGCCGTCGACAAGCGTGAAATGTGGGGCAGCTGGCGTGAAGCGCTGGTACCATTGGGCATGCTGGTGCTGACCATCGGCATGTATTACTGGCGCCAGGAACAGCTCCGCCTGAGCGGGCACTTGCAAAAAGGCGAGCGTTTGTTCCGCGATCACCGCGTGTTCGAGCGTATCACGCAGCTGGCCGATGCCAGCTATTTGCGCACGCAGATGCGCCTGGAGCAAGAACGCCATCCGGGCGTCGATTGCGCGCTGGTTTTGCTCGATATTAATAGCTTTCATTTGATTCAACGAGAACATGGCCACCGCGAAGGCGACCGCGTGCTGCAGGCCGTGGGCCACATGCTGCTGCTGAACTTGCGTAACGACGACTTGCTGTGCCGTTACGCGGACGACCGCTTTGCCGTGCTGATGCCGGGTGTGCCGCGTGAAGATGCGGCCGTGGCCGCGCGCCATTTGTGTTTCATGGTGGGCCAGATGCGCCACCACGCCAATGACAAGCGCATAATTCGCCTGAGCTTGCGCCATGCCTGTTCGCTGGCTGATGGCGTGCCGGAAGTGGTGCTGGCTGAGCTGAGCCGTTCGGTCGAGACGCCGCCCTTGGTATCGGCTACCGCAGCGGCCTGACGCTATTGACCACGGCGCCGTTGCTCAAGGGTACGGGGCTGCAAGCTGCATCTTGCGCATCACGGTAGTTATTTCCAGGCCGGGCCCGATCTCGTGCGCGCGCACAAAGCTGTCTGTCCATTTCAGGCGCATGGTGATGATAACGAGGCCGTGACCGCCTATGCCGGTTTTCACGGCGCCACCAATTTTCGCTATTGCTTCAAGCGCTGAACGGAGCAGGCGCCGCAATTGCTGAGCCATGCGCTGGCGCTGTTCGATGCGGTGTAGCGAGGGAAAGTTGTACTGGTGTGGCGTTTGCGCACTGGAAATGCCTTCCGTTCAGCAACGATTGCCCGTGCTCTTACATACAGTGTACACTCGGCAAGAGATACTGCAAAGACGCGCCTTGGCGTCACGCCGTTAATGATTTATATGGTTTAGCTCGATTCAAAGGATGGCGCTCTGGCGGCTGCCGCCCACGCGCCTTGCCCTCAACCCGTTTGGCCTCAGGCGCGCCCGTGCAAGCAGTGCGTCCGGGACCAGGCATCTTGACCATGTCCTATCGTGTATTCACAATCGCAAATCGATCCAGTCGTCAGTTTCCGCACTACCGGGGGTGAGGCAATCCGCGGCACTATTTTCAATCTGCAGCGCAATTCAATGGTGATGGAGATTTACAATCCCGATGCCATCGTGCAGGTGAGCGAAGTGCTCAATGAGCTGACGGTACGCATGGGTGCGAAAAACGCCTACGTCGGCAAGGCAGTCGTCATCAGTAGCGTCAATACGGGTTTGACGGCGATCATCTCGGTCACCTTGATCGACCCGTGGCGTGAATTGAGCGATGTGGTGCTGGTGAAGGGCGCCGTGGCGCGCGAGGCCACGGCTTTTGTATCGGGCTGGAGCGAGCGTTTCCGTATCCGCGGCGATTACCAGATCGTCGTCAACGAGATGCGCGCCTTCTTGTCGGAAGTGGCGCGCTGGGTCGAACAGGTCGATTTGTCCGCAGCGCTGCCAAAGGAGAACGGCCGCCTGAGGCCTGATGTCTTCTATGAACTGGCGCTGCCGCTGATGGAGCAAACCCAGCATTATCTGCGGCAACTGGAGGCAGCGGCGGCCCTGGTCGAGGCAGATCATGCGCCGGCCCATCGGGCCTTTGCCCAGGCGGCCCTGCACCCGCTGATCCTGCGCGCGCCGTTTGTGTTTCGTACATTCACCAAACCGCTCGGTTATGCCGGCGATTACCAGATGGTCAACCAGCTGCTGGACGATCCGCGCCAGGGGCCAACGACCTACTTCCAGATCGTCAACGCGGCTTTCCTGCAGGCTGCGGTGGCGACAGCGCACCGCAACCGCATCGATATCCTGACCGGTTTCCTGACACGCAAGGCAGCCCAGGCCCGCGCGGCGGGGCGCATTTTCAGGGTGCTCAATGTGGGTTGCGGCCCGGCCATCGAAGTGCAGCGTTTCCTGGAAAACTGTGCCGATGCGCAATGGCTGAGCTTTGAGCTGGTGGACTTCAGCGCCGAAACGCTGGACTGGACGCGTGCGCGCCTGGGCGCCATCCTGCAGCGTACGGGGCAAGAGGTCGATATCGGTTATGTGCACGATTCCGTGCATAATCTGCTCAAGCGGCGCCGCGGCAACGGTATTGCTGCCCGGTCCGATCGTTGCGACGTAGTGTATTGCGCCGGCCTGTTCGACTATCTGTCCGATAAGGTCTGCATGCGCTTGTTGCAGCATTTCGCCGGCCGGGTGGTAGCGGGTGGCCGCTTGCTGGTGACGAATGTGCATTCGAGTAACCCCGGAAAGTTCGGCATGGAACATCTGCTTGAGTGGCATTTGATCTACCGCAATGAAGAGTCTCTGTCCGCCTTGCTGCCAGCGCATGCAACGGAACATCATATCTATGTCGACGCCACCGGCGTCAATGTCTTTGCCGAAGTGAGTATTTCATGATGGATAACGCAGGTTTGCTGGAGGCCTACGCGGCAGCCCTGCGTAATTTTCGCCTGGAATTCAGCCGTGGCGGCGCCTATACGGGCATTGTGCTGATACTGCTGGGCATGGGTCTCGATTCCGCCCTGTATCCCGGCAAGCAGGCCGCCTTCGCGGGTGCGCGCATCCTGGTGGCGGCCCTGATACTGTGCGTGGTGCTGGCCATGCGCACGCGCTGGGCGCAGGAACGTATCCAGTGGCTGACGTTTATCTGGCTGCTGCTGCCGCAATTGATGATCGCCTGGATGATCGCCGTCACCGAAGGCGCAGGCTCGATCTATTATGTGGGCATGACCCTGGCGATTTATTCCTCGGGCATCGTGCTGGCCTTTGGCCTGTGGCAAAACATGGTCTTTGGCGCCATTTCCTGCCTGCTGTATGTCTGCGCCTGCGTCTGGTATGCGCGGGGCTTTGACTTGCGGGCGGCCTTTGTCGTCAATACCTTGTTCCTGATCATGTCGGCCAGCATCAGTACCGTGTTTACCTATTTTAATGAACGCGCCCGCTTCATGCTGTTTCAATTGAAGGCGGAAGTGGCGCAAAAGAACATGCAACTCGAGGAAACCAACCGCAACCTGGCTGATATCAAGGGGCAGATGCTGCAGCAGGAAAAGATGGCCGCCATCGGCACCCTGGCGGCGGGCTTGCTGCATGAAGTCAATAACCCTGTCAATTTC
The DNA here is from genome assembly GCF_014200725.1 of Janthinobacterium silvisoli. Classification (GTDB taxonomy): domain Bacteria; phylum Pseudomonadota; class Gammaproteobacteria; order Burkholderiales; family Burkholderiaceae_D; genus Janthinobacterium. The sequence continues at coordinate 182,749 of NZ_JACHCL010000002.1, read as the reverse complement.
TGCATGATGGCCATCGAGGTGGCCATCGAAGACCCGGCCGCCAAGAAAAGCGCGCTGATCAGTGAATGCCTGGCCGACGCCAGGCAGGGTATGCAGCGCGTGCAGCACATCGTGTCGGACCTGAAAACCTTTGCCTATCGCAAGAATGGCAAACAGCTGGAAAATGGACATTTTCCGTTGGCCCGCGCGCTCGACGCAGCCATCCGCCTGGTGGGCCATGAAACGAAAGGCGTCAGCATCGTGCGCGAGTTGCCCGACGATACCATGGTGCGCGGCGACGAGGCCGCCATCGTTGGCGTGCTGATCAATCTACTGGGCAATGCCGCACTGTCCATGCGCAAGCGCAATGTGCCGCCGTTCGAGATCCGCATCAGCGCCCGTTGGGATGGCGACCGGCTGCGAATCAGCGTGCGCGACAATGGCCCCGGCATCGCACCGGAAAACCTGGCGCGCGTGTTTGAACCATTTTTTACTACCCGCGAAGTGGGGCAGGGACTGGGTCTGGGTCTGAGCATCAGCTATGGCGTGATCGAGCGCCACGGCGGCACCCTGAGCGCCGAAAGTGAGTTCGGTTCCTGGGCCAGCATGAATTTCGACTTGCCGCGACCGGATTGGGAGGGGCGTCAACATGACGGACGATAGCCGCGCCACCGTGCTCTACGTCGATGATGAGGAACTGGCGTGCAAGTATTTCAGCCAAGCTGTCGGCGCACGCTACCGTGTGCTGACGGCGCCCGGTGTCGATGCCGCACTGGCCTTGCTGGTCGGCGTGGGCGGCGAAGTCGATGTACTGGTCACCGATTACCGCATGCCGGGTCGCCTGGGCAGTGAATTGCTGCAGGAAGTGGCGCGCTGGTATCCGCATATCGTGTGCATGCTGGTGACGGCCTATGCCGACAAGCAGGTGCTGCTTGAACTGATCAATGGCGGCAGCCTTTTCCGCCTGCTGGAAAAGCCGTTTGACATGCCTTCCATGTTGAGTGCGCTGCAACTGGCCGTGCAGACCGGGCGCGAACGGGCGGCGCGCCGCCAGGGTTTGATGGCCATCGACGAATCGCTGGCCTTCCTGGCGCATGAGTTGAACACGCCGCTGGGGGCGATCGCCAATTTCGCGCGCGGTATCGAGCGGCGTGCCGCGGTGGTGGAAATGGTCGAGGCGCCAGCGGCCGAGATCGTCGAAGCGGCGGCCCTGATGCATGACAACGCCCGCTATTGCCTGGCGATACTGGCCAGTTTTGTCGATACCGTGCGCCTGGCCAGCGCGGGACCAGGCATGCGTGGCGGGCGTGGGCGCCGTGCCGCCAGTGCTGGCCAGATGCTGACAGGGTTGCTCGACACATATCCGCTGTCTGCCACCCAGCGTGCGGCCATCACGCTGGTGATCGAAGATGACTTCGCCATTACCGAATCGCCCAATTGCGTTGCATTGATCCTGTCTTCCGTGCTTGGGTATGCCTTGCGCAGGTTGGCGGCGCACCCGCATCCGCGGCTGGTTTTCAACGTAGGCAACCGGCATATCAGCCTGAGCGACAATGGGCCCGCCATTTTGCCGGACTTGCCCGAGCGTCTGTTGCATGATCCCATCAGTAGCGATAGCGTTGCAGAGCCTGCCTGGAGTATGATTTTCTGTCAGCGCATGATGCATTCTTTTGGTGGCAATATCGATATCGGTATTGTTAGCAATGGCGCTGACAGCGATACCACGGTCACCTTGAGTTTCCCCGTCCATATAAGGAACGAGCATGATTGACGCCAAGCTGCCTTTGCCGCCCCAGCGCGCGCCGGAGCAGGAACTGCCGACGATACTCTACGTCGATGACGAAGCCAACGCCCTCAAGTATTTCCAGCGTGCCATCGCACCGCTGGCCGAAGTTTTGACTGCCACCTCGGTCGAGGAGGGCAAGCGCATCCTCGACGAGCAGGGCGGACGCATTGCCGTGCTGGTATCGGACCAGCGCATGCCTGGCGCCTACGGCAATGCCTTGTTGTCGTATGCCTGGGACCGCCACCCGCACATCGTGCGTATCCTGACCACTGCGTATTCCGAACTGGAGCATACGGTGGAAGCCGTCAACCAGGGGCAGATCCACCGCTACATCCAGAAACCGTGGGATATCGCTGCGCTGCGCATGGAGTTGAAGCAGGCGCTGGACCTGGCGCAGCTGCGCAACGAGCACGCACAATTGCTGCGTGAAAAACTGCTGGTGCGCCAGCGCCAGGTGACCGCCAACCGCATCGGCAGCCTGTACCTGCTGTGCGCCAGCCTGGCCGGGCCGGAGCAGCAATTGCCGGTGGAAGCGTATCTGTCGGCGGCGCTGACGGCCGGCGTGACGCCGCCCGAACCCGATTGGCTGACGATGGATCATGCCGACCTGGTCAGTTCGGAAGCGTTCCGCAGCACGGCGTTTGGCGCTGCCGTGCGTCAGCAACTGGCCACGCTGGAGCGCGAGCATCCCGGTCCTGGGGTGGAGCAAGCGATTGAACTGCTGCACGCCGTGTTTGGTGAAACCCTGCAAGACAGGGGCGGCACGGCGCTGTTTCTCGAACCGCGTTTGTTGACGGAGTTTCTGGAAACACCGACCAGCACGCCTGTTTCGCCCGTGCACGCGTTCTGGCTGGCCAGCCTGCTATGGCTGGCGCGGCGCGGCTGGTCCTTGCAACTGAGTTCCACCGAACAGGGCCTGCAGGGCAGGCTGGTGCAGGCCGAACCCGCCCTCAAACCGGACCACCTCGCTGCCTGGATCGAGCAGTTTTAAGTAACGCTCCGTTTGCCAACGATTCTGCCGGCGGTTTGGTCGCGGGTAATTCTCTTGTAATGAACGCTGCGGCTTCAAAGTTAATACTATTGATATCCAAAATGGCTATGTTCAGGGCACCTTTCAATATAAAATATATTTTTATTTTATCTATCTGAAGATGAAGCATATTTTATTGAGTTTGGCTTTTGCGGCGTCATTCGTGGCGTCGCCAGTCCATGCCGAAGGGGCAATCATTGGCAAGGTCGTCGAGGTACGCATTGATTTCGATGGCAAGGGGTTGGTAACATTTGCCGATACCATCGTGGGTACACAGCCGGCTTGCGCTATTGCCGGTTATAACCATTCCATGTCATTTGATGCGGCAACCGCCGGCGGCAAGGCCATGTATGCCATGGCCTTGCTTGCAAAATCGAGCGACGCCACTGTTTATGGGATGGGGAAAGGCACCTGTGTGACTTATGGCGTGGTTGAAGATGCCAGTATTCTTTTCCTGAAATAGGGATATTGGCACGTACTTGATGCCGGTGCTTTCCAATCGCGATACATCAACAGGAAACAGGGCCGCACGGGCCCTGTTAGTGTGCCTGTGCAGGCGTAACGCCTAGCGCTCCGAGACGGCCTTCAGATTGGCCAGGCCCTTGTCAAAATCCTTGCCTATCATGGTATCCATGCTGACGAACACATTCATAACCTTGCTCACGTAAGGGCTGGGGCCGGTCATGGTCCAGTTTACCTTCGTGTTGTCGCCATCGGGCGTCAGGGTAAAGGTGGTCGTGTTATGGCTTTCGAACGGCTTCAGGAAATCGAGCTTGATGACGGTGCGCGCAGGGCTGGCCGCTTCGGTGATTTCCATGCGCCCGGCGCCCACCTTGTCGTTACCTTGCCACGCATATTGCGCGCCCAGGCCACTGGTGGGGCCGCTGAAGGTGCGGCGCATGGCCGGATCGAGTTTTTCCCATGGCGACCAGGCCGCCCAGTAATGGAAATCGGTGATCATGCCGGCGATTTTTTCTGGAGGCGCCTTGATGGACACTTCGCGCTGCACGCTGAAGGTATCGGGCTTGGTGGTGGCGTAGCCCAGGATGGCGGCGACGATGACGACGATGACTAGCAGGGTCTTCTTGATCATATGCTCTCCAAATTATAATAGTAGATACGATACGAACAAATCGATTCAATCTTAGCAGATATCAATCCATGCGCGCCATTCGGTCGCCGCATTATTTGCGCCACCTCGGTATCAGCTTGCACAGCGCGTTGTCGTGCGGCGTCATCGTCCGCTAGAATGTTGGCCCGCAAAGATTTCAACTAAGGAATTATGATTCAACGATCGATCGCCAGGCTGACCCTGGCGTGCGGCTTGCTGGCCTCTGCTTTTGCCGCGAACCTGGCGCATGCCGACGCCTGTCCCGCCATGTATGTCGATGGCCGCAAGCCGGAAATTACCAATCCCAGGATGGACGTGGAAACTACCGAACTGTGCTACACGGTGTTTGGCGTCATGCATTCAGGCCTGACGCGCACGCCGCTGTGGTCGGCCGAACATTTGACAGCGAGCAATGTGGCAGCGGCGCAGGCTTTGTCGCGCGAAAACACCTTCCATGCCGAACGCCGGCTGCCAGCGGGCCAGCGCGCCGAGCTCAGCGACTATGCGCGCAGCGGTTTTGACCGGGGCCACATGGCGCCCAATGGCGACATGCCGGACCGCATCAGCCAGCAAGACAGTTTTACCCTGGCCAATATGGTGCCGCAAGACAGCGCCAACAACCGCTATATCTGGGCCGGCATCGAAGGCGCCGTGCGCAAGATGGCCAAGAAAGAGGGCGACCTGTATGTGCTCACGGGGCCAGCCTTTATTGGCGGTAACTTGCGCAAGGTGGGCAATGTGCTGGTGCCCAGCCACTTGTATAAGGCCGTCTACAGCCCGCGCCAGCGCGCTGGCGCCGCTTACTTCATCGCCAATGTCGACACCAAGGATTACGAAGTGCTGAGCATCGCCCAACTGGAAGACAGGATAGGCATCAATCTGTTACCGTCGCTGACGCGGCAGCAAAAAATGTCCATGCTGAGCTTGCCCAAGGTGAACCGCAAGTCCAAGAAATAATCTGCCTGAATCTGGAGAAAGAAAACCATGAGCGCAAAGAAATTCATCCCCTACGCTAATGAAAGCGATGTGCTGTCCATCGGCGGCCTGTCGATAGAAAACCGGCTGGACCGCATCAGCATCAGCGGCGATATCGACCTGACCCAGGACCAGGCTGGCCTGGCGCTGGCCCGGCAACTGCAAACCTTGTTGAGCGATGTGGTAGCGCAACTCGAAAAAGCAGCATTGCCGGACCAGTTGCCACCGCCGGTGGTGACGACCGTGGCCAATCCGTTTGCATAAGGCGAGAAGGGGACTTTAATACACCTCGCCATCCGGATCTTCCACGCGATACCCCTTGGCCTTCAGCGACGCCAGGTAGCCGTGTGGATCGAGAATGTCGGCCAGGCGCAGCGAGGCGAAGCTGCTGGCATTGCTTGCCAGCGCTTTTTCGGCGGCGGCCAGCCAGGCCGTCTGCATGCGTTCCTTGATATTCTGGAAGCCCGGCTGGTTCCTGGCGAACTCGCCATTGCTCATGGCATTGCTGCATTCGTTTTCCTGGTCCGCGTAATCGAGTTTCTGTATGCCTTGCAGGTCGCCCTTGGCCCAGGCATTGGCGCGCAGGCGCATGGCGTCGATATCGCTTTCCAGGCGCGCCAGGGTCTTTGAGAAACACTGGGCGTCAGCCAGCTGCGATTTCTTGAAGTCTTTCAACAGCTTCGATGGGTCATCCATCGGCAGTTCGATGCCAGTCTGGACGACCTTGAGTTTATGCTGCTCGACCATCTTGTCGATCTTGCGGTTGACTTCATAACCCTTCGATAGCCCGGCTTGCTTTAATCCAGCCTCGAACAGGGTGTCGGCCGCGAATATAGGCCGCTCGCGCTCGATGCTATCGTCGTCGCCCAGGTATTTTTCTTTCAGCGGCTGCCAGCGCGCGTACACATCGGCCGGCAGCACGTCGTGCAAGGTGGCGCCATCGGGATTTTTCTTCAGGCCGATCAGGCTCGGTAACAGGGTCAGGCCCCGGAAAAAGCCCACGCTGGCCTTGGCGCTGGGCGCCGTCAGATATTCTTGCGACTGGGCCAGGATGGTTTCCACCTGCTGCGAACGCCATTCCATTTTTTGCGGCAGGGGTGAATATGTGCCAAATATCCACAGCACATGGTTGTCCTTGCTTACCTTCCACAATCCCGGTCCTGGTCGCTGTCCCACCACCAGGATTTGCTCGCCGGCGGCGACGACTTCAGGCTCGCTGGCGACGGCAGCAGTATCGGTTTGCGCCCAGGCGGACGACACAGCCAAGGACAGGCACAGGGCAGGCAACAGGCATTGCAACATATGGCTTATCTCTCAACAGTTTTTAAAGTTGCAAGATAGCATGGCCATGTACTTTCATTCAGGCCGGATATGTAAAAATATGTGACACAATAAAAAGACAGGTGTTATGACAGCCAGGAAATTTGTCGCCCTTCATAATCGGCTGAAGTGCGTCGTGGATGCGTTGCCTATAAAGTGGGCGTGCAAAAAAAATCGGTCCATCGCTGTAAACGATGGACCGACATGCTATTTCAGCAGACTGTTAGGCCGAGAGTTCCCTGCGGATGATTTCTGCGCCAGCACTGAGCGCATTGAGTTTGCCTCTTGCTACTGCACGCGCCAGTGGCGCCATGCCGCAGTTGGTGCTAGGGTAGAGCTTGTCGGCATCGACAAACTGCAGCGCCTTGCGCAGGGTGTTGGCCACTTCCTCAGGCGTTTCAATGATATTGCTAGCCACGTCAATCGCGCCCACCATCACTTTTTTGCCACGAATCAGTTCAATCAGGTCGATGGGCACGTGCGAGTTGTGGCATTCCAGCGAAATGATGTCGATATTCGATTGCTGCAGCTTGGGGAAAGATTCCTCATACTGACGCCATTCGGAACCCAGCGTATTTTTCCAGTCCGTATTGGCTTTGATGCCGTAGCCATAGCAAATATGCACGGCGGTTTCGCATTTCAGGCCTTCAATCGCCCGTTCCAGGGTAGCAACGCCCCAGTCATTGACTTCATCAAAGAAGACATTGAATGCGGGTTCATCAAACTGGATGATGTCGACGCCAGCCGCTTCCAATTCCCGGGCTTCCTGATTGAGGATCTTGGCAAATTCCCAGGCCAGCTTTTCACGGCTCTTGTAGTGGTTATCGTAGAGCGTGTCGATCATCGTCATCGGACCTGGCAGGGCCCATTTAATCGGCTGCTTGGTTTGTTTGCGCAAAAACTTGGCATCTTCAACAAACACCGACTTTGGACGGCTCACTGCGCCAACCACGGTCGGCACGCTCGCATCATAGCGGTCACGAATCCTGACGGTCTCGCGTTTTTCAAAATCAACGCCATCGAGATGTTCAATAAACGTGGTGACAAAATGCTGACGGGTTTGCTCGCCATCACTGACAATATCGATGCCAGCCTGCTGTTGTTCTTGCAGGGATAACAGCAGGGCATCTTGTTTGCCCTCGACTAATTCATCATCTTGCAATTTCCACGGTGACCACAGTTTTTCAGGTTGTGCAAGCCAGGAAGGTTTAGGCAAACTGCCGGCAGTTGAAGTAGGTAATAATTTTTTCATGATAGTGATGTCGTGTATGTTGGTTAATCAGAGAGCGTAATTGGAAGCCCATTGTTCAAGAATATTTTTGTAGGGCTTGATGAAATGCTCCTCTGTATATTTTCCCTGTTTGACAGCCAGCTGGCTGCGCTCTTCCCGGTCATAGACAATTTGCGTCGATGAATAGTCCTGGTTCTTCAGGCTAGGCTGATAAAGTTGTCCTGCCGCAGAATTGGCATTGTAAATTTCGGGGCGATAAATCTTTTGAAAGGTCTCCATCGTGCTGATGGTGCCGATAAGCTCGAGATTCGTGTAGTCGCCCAGCAGGTCACCGATAAAATAAAAAGCCAGCGGTGCAAAGCTGTTTGGCGGCATGAAGTAGCGGACTTGCATGCCCATCTTCTCGAAATATTGATCCGTCGAGGAAAATTCATTTTGCTGATACTCAACGCCCAATATGGGATGCTTATTTTCAGTCCGGTGATAGATCTTGCTGCTCGAGGCGCTGATGCAGATCACCGGCGGTTTTTTAAAGTGCGCTTTATACGTATTTGAATTTACAAAGTGTTTGAACAGTTTGCCGTGAAAATCGCCAAAATCATCCGGGATGCTGAAGGTGGATTTATCATTATTGTGCTCTGGCAGCAGCACGCTGAAGTCGTAATCGCGTACGTAAGAGGAGAAGTTGTTGCCCGCAATACCATCAATACGTTCACCAGTTTTTTTATCGAGGATATTCGGTTTCAATATCTCGATCAATGGCAGTGGATTATTGCCGCCTTCGCCATCAATATTCATTTCAACGGAAATGATGTCGAGTTCGACAGAGTAGCGATCGCCCTTCGGATTGTCCCAATGCGCCAGGTTGTTGAAGCGATTGTCTATCATCTTCAGGGTATTGCGCAGGTTCTCCTGGCGACTTGCCCCTCTGGCCAAATTGGCAAAGTTGGTTGTCAGGCGTGTATTTTCTGATGGATGATAGTTTTCATCGAAAGAGATACTCTTGATGTTGAATGAAAAATCTTTGCTCATTGTGCTCTGGTGTCCTAATCTGCGAAAAAATCTGAATAGGTTGATTGCGTATTCAGTGCTTTAAAATTCCTGCTCTTTTCAGGCCGCGACCATCTCTTCAGCGGTCGCATATCTTGCATGGCGCGTCAATTCGATCAAGGGCAAGCCCCGTTGGACTGCCAGCGTAGCCCGCTCGATCAGGGCCTCGTTCTGCAGGCGGTAGTCGAGAAAATCCTTGTCGGTCGCGTAGACGCCCAGCGGCAATGTGCGTGCCTGGAAGAAGCTGAAGAGCGGCCGCAACTGGTGGTCGATCATCAAGGCATGGCGCTCGCTGCCGCCGGTGGCAGCCAGCAAGACTGGCTTGTCGATCAGGGCGTCTTGATCAATGAAGTCGAAGAAGTGCTTGAACAGTCCGGTGTAGGAGCCGCGGTAGACCGGGGTTGCCACCACCAGGATGTCAGCTTGCTCGACCGCTGCAAGTTCCCGCTCCACCGTATCGGGTAGATGGGAGCGCCAGACCGCGCCGGCAAGCTGTGGTGCGAGCTGACCCAGTTCGACCAGGCGTTGTTCGCACGGGAATTCGCCGGCGATCAGGTCCATCAGGTGCTCGGTCAGGGCGGCAGCCTTGGAGGGGCGTTGCAGCCCGCCGGAAACCGCTACTAAACGCAGTGGACGTGTCATTTTTGCTCTCATATGTATCGATAGCAGATGATAGCGGCGCAGATCTATGAAGTATAATGGTTTTATTTCATACATCCATGAATAAGGATCATCCAAATGCTTGAGCGCATCCACCTCAGCATCGTTCAGCAGGTCGAGAAACAAGGGTCGTTGACGGCCGCCGCGGGCGTGCTGAACCTGACCCAGTCGGCCCTGAGCCACAGCATGAAGAAACTGGAGCAGCAACTGGGCACCGACGTCTGGCTGCGCGAAGGGCGCAACCTGCGCCTGACGCAGGCTGGCCAGTATCTGCTGGCGGTGGCGAACCGGGTGCTGCCGCAACTGGACCTGGCCGAAGAACGCCTGGGCCAGTTCGCGCAGGGCGAGCGCGGTGCGCTGCGCATCGGCATGGAGTGCCACCCTTGCTACCAGTGGCTGCTGAAAGTGGTTTCCCCTTATCTGGCCGCATGGCCCGACGTGGATGTGGACGTCAAGCAGAAGTTCCAGTTCGGCGGGATCGGCGCGCTTTTCGGCTATGAAATCGATTTGCTGGTCACGCCCGATCCGCTGTTCAAGCCGGGGCTGAAGTTTGAACCCGTGTTCGACTACGAGCAGGTGCTGGTGGTGGCCAAGGGCCATGCGCTGGCTACCGCGGCCTATGTGAAGCCCCAGCAACTGACCCAGGAAGTGCTCATCAGCTACCCAGTGGATATCGAACGCCTGGACATCTACAATCAGTTCCTGTTGCCGGCCGGTGTAGCGCCCAGGCGCCACAAAGCCATCGAAACCACCGACATCATGCTGCAGATGGTGGCCAGCGGCCGTGGTGTGGCGGCCTTGCCGCGCTGGCTGGTCGAGGAATACGCGGTCAAGATGGACGTGGTGCCTGTGCGGCTGGGTCTGCGCGGCGTCGCCAAGCAGATTTTCCTTGGCGCGCGCGAGACGGACACCACCATCGACTATGTGCGGGCTTTCATCGAACTGGCCCGCCAGCCTGCCGCCGCCATTACGCAGGAGAGCAACTGATGGGTGTCGCCGTCGAACGCAAACCGTTTCCGCTGCCCGCCAGCGACATCACGGACGCCTATTCCCTGGAAGTCAGTGCGAAGGATATTGCTGCCTTGAGCGCAGCGGCGCCCCGGATATTGCCCGCGTCTACCATTTCGGTTCCCTACCTGCCACGCGAAGACAATGACGCGCGACTGGCCGCAGTGCTGGCCATACGCAGGCTCGGCTTTGAACCGATGCCGCACTTTTCTGCGCGCCGCATCGCTTCGCTGGCCGAGTTTGAGTCTTTCGTCAGGCGCGCGGCTGCTGAAGCGGGCGTCGAGCGCTGCTTCGTGATCGCTGGAGATCCATCCACCCCGATGGGGCCGTTTTCCGACAGTGCCTCGCTAATCGACACAGGCGTTTTCGAGCGCTCGGGCATCAAGCTGATCGGCGTGGGCGGCCACCCGGAAGGCCATCCGGTCATGAACAAGGCCGAGCAGTGGGATGTGCTCGAACGCAAGTGCCACAGCATAGGCCAGCGCGGCATGGCGCCCTTGATTGTTACGCAGTTTGCATTTGACGCCGAGATTGTGCTGGCGTGGTTGAAAGCGCTGCGCGAGCGTGGCATTGACCATCCCGTACGCGTGGGCGTACCTGGCCCCGCGAACATCGCCGTGCTGGCGCGCTATGCCGCCCTGTGCGGCGTCAGCGCTTGCGCATCGATGTGGTCCAAATACGGCGTTTCAATTGGCAAGCTGTTCGGCACGGCGGGGCCGGACCTGTTTGTTGATCGTCTGGCCAGCGGCCTGACGGAAGCACATGGCAAGGTCAGCCTGCATTTCTTTCCATTCGGCGGCATCGCACAGTCTGTGAAGTGGATAGAGCAGTACCGTTCCCGCGCCTAGCTCCCCTCATCGCCCTCATCGCCCTCATCGATATATCGCTGGCCAGGCCACATGCATCCGGCAGCCAGTGCCGGATGCATGCGGGCAGGTACGACGATTACTGCGCGAACGCCGCAGCCGCTGGCGTGATGGTCACGGCCTCGGGCTTGATGTTCAGCTTCATGGCGCCGATGAGCTTGTCTTCATCGAGCAGTGACTGCGGCTTGTTGCCGTCGTACTTGATCGGCGAGAAGGCATCGCTGACCAGCTTTTCCTTCAGGCCGGCCGCGTCCTTGGCAATTACCACGACCGACAGGTTCTTCGCCGACAAGTGCTGCTTGATGGCGCGGTTGACGTCAGCCAAGGTCAGTTTCGACAGGCCGTCGCGCATCAGCCTGGTGAATTCCGGCGTGCCATACCATTGCGAGTCCAGCGCGTAACCAAGTTGCTGGTCTTGCGTCGAGGTCATGACAAACACGTTTTTCATCAGGTAGTCGCGGGTGGTGGCGAAGTCTTCCTGCGTCAAGCCATTGTCGACCAGCTTGCCCAGTTCCGTCAGCGCCACGCGCAGGGCGAAATGGGCGTTTTCCGGGGCGACCGGGCGGATCCAGATTTCGAACAGCTGCGCCTTGCGGCCCAGGTTAGGATTCGGGAAGAACTGGAACATGCCGCGCGGGAAGGCTTCGATATACGCGTAGTCGCCATAGTTCATGCCGCGGATTTCACGGATGCGCTGATACAGATAGGAATTCGAGGCACGGTGCTCGCCCAGCCAGGTTTTCGCCAGCCACAGGGCAGGGAAGTCCGGGTCGGTGCGGGTCACGTCCAGCGGCAGGCCAAACGAGATGGCCGTGGCGCGCGTGTTTTTCTCGATGATTTCCACTTCCAGGCCATTGGCCTTGTGGCCTGCCGGTTTGGCAATCGCTGGCAAGCCCGGGCCGGCCGGCAGTGCCGCCAGCGCCTGCGTCAGCGAGGCCGTCATGGCGTCTGAAACATCACCGGCAATGCCGATCTTCACGGCACCCTGCGTGTAAGCGGTTTTCCAGAACTGTTTCACGTCGTCCAGGGTGATCGCATCGATGCCTGCTACCGTGCCCAGCACAGGGTGGCCATACGGCGTGCCCGCGTAGACATTCGTTTGCAGGCGTTCCTTGGCGAATTCCTCTTCGTTATTGTCTTTCAGGTCCAGCAGCAGCGCGTTCTTTTGCGCATCCTTCAGGCGGCGGAAGTCGTCTTCGCGGAAACCGGGCGAGAGCAGCAGCGGCAGCGCGATCTGGTTGAACTGTGCCCAGTTATCCTTGTGGATGGAACCCGTAAACGTGGTCATTTCCTTGTCCGTCTGCTGGTTGAAACTGCCGGCCAGCGGGAACAGGGCTTGCTTGACTTCGTCGATCTTGCGCTCGCTGGAGCCGCCCGCCGTGACCATCGCAGCCGTCAGCGCAGCCAGGCCTTCCTTGCCTTGCGGATCTTGCGCCGAACCCACGGTGAACAGCAGCTTGTAGCGGATTTGCGGCAAGGCCGATTTTTGTACCAGCACGTCGAATTTGGTGGTGGAAACTGCTGGCAGCAGGCTGGCCAGTTTAGGCGTGGTGGCGATCGCCGCTGGCAAAGCCTGGTGCGACAGGGTGCTGACCACCAGGCCGTCGTCGGTCAGGTATTTTTGTGCGGCCGCTTGCAGGTCGGCTGGCGTGAGCGAGTCGATCAGGCGGTAGTACTGGTTGATGGTGGCGTAGGAGCGGTCGAAATGCACGAAGGATGCCAGGGTGCCGGCGATTTGCTCGGTATTGTCCAGCGAGCGGATCAAACCGTATTTCTCTGCCGACTTGGCGTCCGCCAGGTCTTTGTCACTGACCGGCGTGGTGCGCAGCTGGGCCACGGTTTTCAGGATGGCGTCGCGCACATATACGGCGTCGTCACTGTTTTTCACGCGTGCGCCGATCACGGCCAGGGTCGGATCGACGCGGTCCGGCGTCATCTCGAACAGCTGGTCCACCTTTTGCTCGTTTTGCACCAGGCGCTTGTACAGCGGCGAGGTATTGCCGAACGACAGGGACAGCAGGGTCGCCAGCGCGGCCTGGTCCTTGTTCTTCACGGAAAACGCTGGCGCATGGAAGCCGACCGCTACCCATGGCAGGGTCGGCGTCGGCCAGGCCACGTGCGTGTAGACGGGGCCATGCGGCGCCGGTTCGGCCGGCACGGCCGGTTGCGGCTTGCCGCGCTGCCACTGGCCCCAGTATTTTTCCACCAGCGCGATGGCTTTTTGCGGATCGACGTCACCGGCGATGATCACGGTGGTGCGTTCCGGGCGGTACCAGCGGTCGAAGAAGATCTTCGAGTAGGCATACTGGTTGGGCATGTCTTCGATGTCCTTGATGAAGCCCATCGTCGTATGCTTGTAGGTATGCGTGGTGTAGGCGCTGTCGCGCATGACTTCGAACAGTTTAGAGACCGGATTGGCGCTGTTCTTGTTGTATTCGCCGAGCACGGCGCGCGATTCGGTCTTGAAGCCGTCTTCCGAATAGTCCAGGTGCTGGAAGCGGTCGGCTTCCACCTTCAATACCGTTTCCAGGTCGTCCTTGGCAAACGTCGTGTGGTAATTGGTCAGGTCGTCGCTGGTGTAGGCGTTCTGGCGCGCACCGGCCTTGGTGATGATGGCCTGGTATTTTTCTGGCGGGTACGCCTTGGTGCCGCGGAACATCATGTGCTCGAAGAAGTGGGCAAAACCGGACTTGCCCGCTTCCACTTCATTGCGCGAACCTGTCTGTACGGGGATTTGCAGCGAAACGATGTTCGGGAAACCGGTCGGCACGATGATGATCTTCAAGCCATTGGCCAAGGTCTTTTCAGTGGCCTTGAAGGGTAATAAGTCAGCCTTGGCGGCGCTTTTGGCGCTGCTGGTCTGAGTGGCAGGCGTGGCGGTAGCGGTATGCTGGGCCAGGCTGGAAGACGCCATGGCCGATAAGGCCAGGGCGAAGAGCGGAATAAACGCGGGCTTGATTTTTGACACAGGGTCTCCTGTTGTTGAACGGGTTGCAACAAAGGAGCATAGAATATCCGCAAGGCTGTGCATAGTGCAAGATGGCATGGCCGCCATCTCGCTGTCGTGTTTAGCTTACAGTCCCAGTGCCGATAATCCTGGATGGTCGTCCGGGCGGCGCCCCAGCGGCCAGTGGAACAGGCGCTCGCTGGCCTTGATCGGCATGTCGTTGATGGACGCGTGGCGGTTTGTCATCAAGCCGTCAGGGCCGAATTCCCAGTTTTCATTGCCGTAGGAACGGAACCAGTTGCCGGCATCGTCATGCCATTCATAGGCATAACGCACGGCAATGCGGTTATCCGTGTACGCCCACAGTTCCTTGATCAGGCGGTAATCGAGTTCCTTGTTCCATTTGCGTTCCAGAAAGGCGCGTGCCTGATCGCGGTTGACGGCAAATTCGGTCCGGTTGCGCCAGCGGGTATCGAGGCTGTAGGCCAGCGCGACCCTGGCCGCATCGCGGCTGTTCCAGCCATCTTCGGCCAGGCGGACTTTTTCAATCGCGCTCTCGCGTGTAAAAGGGGGCAGTGGTGGCCGCAAGGTGCTGTCGTTCATGGGGATTCCTTGGTGATGGGAGCAAAAAAGGTGGGTAGCAGGCAGCGCGCCAGGGCTTGCGCACGGCTGGCGGCCTGCAGGTCGCCCGTGATCAGCGCCACGCTGATGGCGCCGTCGATCAATATCAGCCAGGCATCGGCCAGTGCATCAGCCTGGGTCACGCCAGCGTCGATGGCCAGTTGATATACAAAGGCGCGCAGGCTGGTCTTGTGTTCGCGTGCCACCATGCGGATGGGATCGGCCGGGTCGCCGATCTCGCCGGCGGCGTTGATGAAGGCGCAGCCGCGAAAGTCCGGCGTGGCGAACCATTGCGTGAGCGCATCAAAACTGGCCAGCAAACGTGCCGTGCCTGGTTCAGCATGGCAACTTGTCTCGCTGAACCAGCGCATCCAGCGCGCATCGCGCTCGCGCAGCGCCTGCGCCACCAGTGCATCCTTGGTGCCGAAATGGCGGTAGATGGTTTTGCGGGCTACGCCGGACGCCTTGACGATGGCGTCCATGCCGGTGGCGTTGATGCCACCAGCGTAAATCAGCGCTTCGGTTGTCGCCAGCAAAGTTTGGCGGGCAGACGAGGAGGTATCTGTATTATCCATGCAGAGATAGTAGAACGATCGTTCTCCATCGTCAAGCTCTTTGTGGAAACGATGGTGCTTCCGGCAGGCTGATGCGGTTGCGGCCCAGGTGCTTGGCGCGGTACAGGGCGCTGTCGGCCGTGTGTATCAACTGGCCCAGTTCCGTTCCGGGGCCGGGCAGGGCAGTGGCCGCGCCGATACTGACGGTGACCGTGGCGCGGAAATCGCCGGCGGTGCTACGCGGCAATTGCAACCGTTCCACTCGGCACCGTATGCGTTCGGCAACGATGGCCGCCCCCTTGAGCGTCTGGTTGGGCAGGATCACGGCAAACTCTTCCCCGCCATAGCGGGCAACCAGGTCGTTGGCGCGCATTTCACCCGAGACGGCACCTGCCACCTTGCGCAAACACTGGTCGCCTTTCACATGGCCATGGCTATCGTTGTATTGCTTGAAGTTGTCGACATCGACCATCAGCAGCGATAGTGGCTGGTCCTGGCGCAGGGCGCGCTGCCACTCGGCGTGCAGGGTGTCGTCAAAACAGCGCCGGTTGGCCAGGCCCGTCAGGCCGTCACGCGTGGCCAGCCGTTCCAGCGCCACCTGAGCGCGTTTTTCATCGGTCATGTCGCGCAGGGTTTCCATCACCGCAATCAGCGCACCGCTGCCGTCAAAGATGGAACTGGCGTCGATGGCCAGGTAGCGGCGCCGGCCCGTGCGCGGCATGTCGCACCAGTTTTCGGCACACAGGTTATTGCCCGTGCTATGACGGTATTGCTGCTGCTGGTACAAGGCGTGCAAGTCGCTGCCACGTCCTTGCAACAGCAAATCGGCCAGGGTAGGGCGCTGCCGGACATAGAAGCAGCGCCAGTGCCGGTCCGTGCCCAGTACTTCCTTGGCTGGCACGCCAGTGAGCCGCTCGCAGGCGCGGTTCCAGAGTATCACCTTGCCTGCAACATCGAGCGCAAAGGTGGGCACCACCAGCATTTCCATCATGTGTACCGCAAAACCATGTGCGGCGGCGAGCGGCGTAGCGGTTCCAGGCAGGGATGCGTGGCTGTCCGGCATGAGCGGGTCCTTAGGGGAGGAGGAGCAAGGGGAGAACCATGATGCAATACGTGCCGCTTTTGTTATTGATGATAAGCAATAGTTTCAATGATAGGGTGATGTGCGCTTATGTGCTTAATGGCAAGGTCAGGTGGATGCGCGTGCCGCCGCCAGCCTGGCTGGCGATCTCCAGGGTGCCGTCTGCAGCGGCCAGACGTTCGCGCATGCCAGCCAGGCCGCAGCCTCCTTGCCTGGGGAGGGCTGGCATGCCGATGCCATCGTCCATGATGTCGAGATGCACTGCGCCGTCGGCGCCTGGCCTTTCCAGCCTGACCTTGATGTGTGTTGCCTGGGCATGGCGTGCAATATTGGCCAGCGTTTCCTGCAGCACCCGGTAGAGCAGGGCGTCATGCGGTCCGGCAATGGCCTCGGCCTGGGTGCCATCATCGTAGCCCAGTGCATAGTCGTAGCCGATGTCGTTAACGCGCGAAAATTCTTCCAGCAAGGCGCCACAGGCGGCGCTCAAGCCCTGTGTCAGCGCGGGCGGACGCAAGTCGTCGATGACGCTACGCAGCGAAGCGATGCTCAGGTCGACATTCTGTACCATCAGGGCCAGTTGCCGCGCCAGCAGCGGGTAGGCGCCATGGGCATTCTTTTGCAGCATTGCCAGGTCCATCTTGAGGGTCAGCAAGTGCTGGCCCAGGTCGTCATGGATGTCGCGGCCGATACGCCGCCGCTCCTCTTCACGCACTTGCTGGTGCTCGCTGTTCAATTGACGCAGCCTGCCATGCGTGGCCAGCAGCGCCTGTGCGCTACTGTTGCGCAATTGGCGCTGACGCCATAACAGCAGCAAGGTAAGCAAGCCCAGCAAAATGGCGCAGACTGTAACAAGGTTGAACAGATCGGCATCGCTGGCTGGCCATGGCGCCTCGGCATCATCTGCCTGCCCGGCAACAGTTGCGAACGCCAGGCCGGCAGTGCTGGCGCAGGCGAAGAGGCAAAGGCGATTGCTCAGCTGTGCCGTCCATTGCATCATGTTATTGCTCCCTGATTGTTTTCCAGCAGGAAATACCATCACTTGAAAATATATTAACTTAAGAATATTTATATTGTCTAAACGCAAAAAACTTCGGGATTATTCCCATGTCTGTGGCGTGCTGGGGACAGCAGCGCTGGCCGGTGGCCGGGGCGTATTTGCACGGGAAGCGTGCTGCACGCTTATAATAGAGGGTTGTCAATCGGCTTTTGCGGTCCCGGCTTGCCCTGCGCGGCCACCGTATCCATGTGCCCGCCCGCGCGGTGGCGCCAGCCAGCTCTTAGGAAATACAGTGACTTATAGCATCAAAGAGATTTTTTACACGCTGCAGGGCGAAGGCGCGCACGCGGGCCGGCCGGCCGTGTTTTGCCGTTTTTCCGGCTGCAATCTGTGGACTGGCCGCGAAAGTGATCGCGCCACGGCCGTCTGCCAGTTTTGCGATACCGACTTCGTCGGCACGGACGGTGAGCGCGGCGGCAAGTTCAAGACGCCGCAGGAACTGGCTGAGCTGATCAACAGCCTGTGGCCGGAAAAGTATACCGCCAGCAAATACGTGGTGTTTACGGGCGGTGAACCGCTGTTGCAGCTCGATACGGCCCTGATCAACGCCATGCATGCGGTCGGTTTTACCATCGCCATCGAAACCAACGGTACCTTGCCGGTGCCGGCAGGCGTGGACTGGATCTGCGTCAGCCCGAAGATGGGCTCCACCCTGGTGGTGCACAAGGGTAACGAGATCAAGGTGGTGATACCCCAATTCCAGCAAGACCTGGCCGCCTACGAAGGACTCGATTTCGAGAATTTCTTCGTACAAGCCATGGACGGTCCGCTGGCCGCGCACAATATGAAACTGGCCATCGAGACATGCAAAAGCAACCCGAAGTGGAAGCTGAGCCTGCAAACCCATAAACTCCTGCAAATTCCTTAATATAAAAATTATGCTCACTATCACACGCAAGCTTGAATTCGACGCGGGCCACCGCATTCCCGACCATAAAAGCCAGTGCCGCAACTTGCACGGCCATCGCTACACGGTGGAAATCACCCTGGTTGGCAATGTCATCGAGGCCGAAGGCAATTCCGACAACGGCATGATCATGGACTTTTCCGACGTGAAAACCCTGGCCAAACAGCATCTGGTCGACGTCTGGGACCACGCCTTCCTGGTCTATGAAAAGGATGTGGCCGTGCGCGACTTCCTGGCCAGCTTGCCCGACCATAAAACGGTGGTCATCGACCGCATTCCCACCGTGGAAAACCTGGCCCGCATCGCTTTCGAGATCTTGAAAGCGGCGTTTACCGACCATTTCGGCACCGGCTTGCACCTGCATAAGCTGGTCTTGCATGAAACCCCGAATTGCTGGGCAGAAGTCACCAATGACTGAAATGCAGGATAGCGCCACCGATACAGCCTTTATGCGGCTGGCGCTGGAGCAGGCGCAGCATGCGTGGGATCTGGGCGAAGTGCCGGTGGGCGCCGTGGTCGTCAAGGATGGGGTCGTCATCGCCGTCGGTTACAACCAGCCGATCGGCCGCCACGACCCTACGGCGCATGCGGAAATCCAGGCCTTGCGCGCCGCCGCCGATAAGCTGGGCAACTATCGCTTGCCCGGCTGTGAACTGTACGTGACCCTGGAGCCGTGCGTGATGTGTTCGGGCGCCATGTTGCATGCGCGCCTGTCGCGCGTGGTGTTTGGCGCCAGCGACCCGAAGACGGGCGCCTGCGGTTCCGTGCTGAACCTGTTCGAGCAGACGGCACTGAATCACCAGACGGCGATTAGTGGCGGAGTACTGGCCGACGAGTGCGGCGCCTTTTTGAAACGTTTTTTTGTCGAGCGCCGCCGCGCGCAGGCGGCAGCCCGCCTGGCGGCAAAATAAGTCTTTGCGCCAGCCGTCCAGGCTGGCGGTTTCCACGATCACTGTTGCTAAATAACCTCTGAATAGACGATTTGCTCATTCTCAAATGAGAATGATTCGTGTTACAGTATTGTTTTGCCAGCAAACTTTCCTCGCGTCACTTCGTCGATCCGGGTTCAAGAGCCAGCCTTCACTCTTAGACCGGATTATCATGACACCAGTGCATTCGCAGCGTATTGCTGCCCGCTCCATTTCCATCACACCCGCTCGCCGCCATAGCCTGGTGCTGCGTGCCGCCTTGCTGGGCCTGTTCGCCGCGCCTTTGCTGCCAGTCCAAGCCCAAACGGCTGCGGCCGTCAACGCCGGCACGGCTGCCCAGGAACCGGCCAAGCTGCCGACCTTCCCGGAAATCGTCGTCAGCAGCAAGCAGGAATACGAACGCCGCGCCGGCACCAAGACCGTCATCAGCAGCACCGACCTGGAACGCCAGGGCGTGACCGACATGGGCGGCGTGGTGCGCTACCTGCCTTTGATCAGTGCACCGGCCGCCGCTTCGGGCAGCGGCAACGTGTGGGATGGCTCGGGCAATACCGGTTACAACGTGCGCGGCATGGAAGGCAACCGCGTCAGCCTGGACGTCGATGGCATCTCGCTGCCGGACGCTGCTCCTAAACCCGATGGCACGACCTTGAACGCGTTTGCCACCGGCCGCGATTATTTTGATCCGGAAACTTTCCGCGAAGTGCGCATCGATTCGGGCACCACTTCCGTCGGCGCCGGCACGCCTGGCCTGGGCGGCAACGTGACGTTTATCACCAAGTCGCCCGAGGATTACCTGGGGGCAGGGCAGGATTATTACGCCGGCTATAAATTCGGTCGCACCAGTTCGAACCGCAGCAATGCCCACACCTTGACGGGCGCCGCCAAGGTTGGCGACAGCCTGCAAGCGCTGGCCGTGTATGTGCGCCGCGATGGCAAGCAGACGGAAAGCCGGGGCGATACCACCGTCAATCCGGACGACTGGCACTCGAACGCCTTGCTGTCCAAGCTGGTGTGGGCCTTGCCGGGCGAACAAAAGCTGGACCTGACCGTGGACATGTTTGAACGCATGAACAAGCGCGAAGTCGACAACAAGGTCAGCGCTTCGTATCCGGAAGGCGTGAAGCAGGATTCCGTCACGCGCCGCACGCGTATCAGCCTGGGCCATGACATCGTCTTGAAAGACTTTGCCCTGTTCGACCGCCTGACCTCCAAAGTCTATCTGCAAGATTCCAAGGTGCAGGATAAAACCCATGCCCGCTATATCACGGGCGGCAAGCCGTATTTCCGCAATATCGATACCAGCTTCACCAACAATAGCGTGGGCCTGACCTCGGAAGCCTTTAAACAGCTCAACGCCGACAATGCCCTGGTGTATGGGGCGCAACTGGAACAGACCCAGTCGCGCCGTCCATGGGTGGAAGACCGCACCGTGATCGCCACTGGCGAACACCAGATCACGCGCAAGAACCGCATGGCCGATATCGATACCACCAAGCTGGCGCTGTATCTGCGCGACGATTACACGTTTAACCTGGCCGGCAAGAAAGCCACTTTGACGCCAGGCTTGCGCGGCGACTACCGCAAGCTGGAACCGCAGAATCTGACAAATTACGTGATTGCCGTACCTGGCGCGTCGAAAGAAGTGCGCAAGGAAAGCGAAAGCTATTTCACTCCTAGCCTGAGCCTGTCGGTAGAAGTGCTGCCGCAACTGGATGCCTACGCCACCGCCACGCGTGGCACGCGCTTGCCGACAGCCGCCGAACGCACCGGCACCTATGATTCCTTCAGCTATACGGGCACCGGCAATGGTTACGCCATCCTGGGCAATGCCGATTTGCGCAAGGAAACCAGCACGGCTTTCGAGCTAGGTTTGAAGGGCGATGTGAGCAAGGGCTTGAGCATGAACCTGTCCGTCTACCAGACGGAATACAAGGACATGATCGAGTACGTGATCCAGCCGCCAGACCCGGTCAATTTCCCGACCATCACCTATGGCTTGTACCGTCCTGAAAACATCGGCAATGCGCGCACCTGGGGTAGCGAGCTGAACCTGCGCGCCGAACTGGGTACCTGGCTGCCTGCTTTCCAGGGTTATCACACCAACCTGGCCACCGGCATCGCCAAGGGCCGCGCCTACAACACCCTGACGGGCGAGACGGCTGGCCTGGCGTCGGTGGCGCCAGCCAAGACAGCCTTGTCGTTCGGTTATGACCATGCCAACCAGTTGTTCGGGGTGGAACTGGTGGCCTTGCATGCCGGTGAAAAGCAGGCGCCGGACGATGTGATCTCGGGCGTGGCCACGCCACGCTTCAAGGTGCCGTCGTACACCACCTTTGACTTGTCCAGCTACTGGAACATCAACAAACATGCCAAGGTCATCTTCGGCGTCTACAACCTGACCGACCGCAAGTACTGGGATTACTCGGCTGCGCGTTCCTTGCCGGCCGGCACCACGGTGGCCACCCGTAGTGAAATCGAGCGCTATGCCAAACCGGGCCGCAATATCGCCGCCAGCCTGAGCGTCAACTATTAATTTTTCCACCGGGAGGCATTTTACTTAGCTGCCTCCCATGTTTTATAGAATGGACTATCCATGAAGTTATCGAAACTCGTTCTTTCCCTGCTAGGCAGCCTGCTGATTGCAAACGCATACGCGGCCCCAGCCACCCTGGCAGAACGCTGGTCCAGCCTGCGCACCGAGCAGCCCAAGCTGCAGATCCGCGACGCGGCGCGCGCGCTGGGCGTGTCGGAGGCGCAATTGCTGGCGACCAATCTCGGCAATGGCGTCACGCGCCTGCAAGCCGATGGCAACCAGCCGCGCGAAATCATGCGCGCCGCGCTGGACCTGGGTCTGGTGCAGGCGATTACGCGCAATGAAAATGGCGTGATCGAAACCACGGGCACGGCCAGCAAATTCAAGCAGTCGGGCGACAAGTCCGAACAGGCGGACCAGGCCGACAATAAGCAGGACCCTGAAAAAGAAGCGCGCCAGCGCAATATCGCCGGTGGCTACCTGGGCGGCGCGATCGACTTGCGTTTTCATTTTGAAAACTGGAAATACGCGTTTGCCGTGGCCCAGCCTGGCCGCGACGGCAAGCTGACGCGCAGCCTGCAATTCTTTGATGCCAACGGCATGGCCGTGCACAAGATTTTCCTGCGCAACGAGCCTGGCGTGGCCGTGTTTGAGCAGATCGCCGCCAAATTCCGCTTGCCGGAACAAAGCGCCGAGCTGAACGTGGTCGCAGCCGTGCCGAAAGCCGCTGAAAAGCCGGACGCTGAAATCGACTTGAAAGAATTCCAGCTGGCATGGAAAGACATGACGGACGTGCACCAGTTTGCGCAAATCATGCGTGAATTCCACTTGTCGCGCGAACAAGCCTTGCGTCTGGCGCCCGCCGGTGCCGTCGAGCGCGTAACGCCGGAAGCGCTGCGCAGCCTGCTCGAAGGCGCGGCGAAGAACAAGGTCGCCATCATGGTGTTCCTGGGCAACGAAGGCTTGACGCAGATTTACAGCGGCAAGGTGGAAAAAACCATGGCCGCCGGCGGCTTTTACAATGTGCTCGATCCCGACTTCAACCTGCATATCCGCGACACGGCGCTGCGCAGCGGCTGGATCGTCAAGCGCGGCGGCGTGACCTCGGTCGAGTTCTTCGACAATGAAGGCACACAAGTGCTGTCCTTCTTTGGCGTGCGCGAGCGGGGCAAGACCCAGCCGCAAGCGTGGATGGACCTGGCCGAGGGTTTGCCTCGCGCCAAGTAGTCGTAGTCAAGTTGCAACACTCCAGCCCGGCTGCCGCGTGCGGCGCCATGGCTGGGCCGCAATGGTGATATGCTGATTCCAGGGCCCTGGCGGGCTATTACTGGATGAAAGGCAAGCATGGCAACCATCATGGCCAATGGCCTCAATCTTGCCTACGAAACGCATGGCAAGCCGACCGATCCCTGCGTGCTGCTGGTGATGGGACTAGGCATGCAATTGATCGCCTGGCCGGAAGACTTCGTCGAAGGACTGGTCGAGCAAGGTTTCCATGTTGTCTGCTTTGACAACCGCGATGCTGGTTTGTCGAGCAAGATGACGCAGGCGGGCAAACCGCATCTGCCGCTGGCCTACCTGAAAAACCTGGTTGGCTGGCCTTTGAAAAGTGCCTACACCCTCGATGACATGGCGCAAGACGCGCTCGCCTTGCTGGCCGCCTTGCGTATCGAAGCGGCGCACGTAATCGGCGTCTCGATGGGGGGCATGATCGCCCAGGTGATGGCGGCGCGCGCACCCGAGCAGGTATTGAGCCTGACATCGATCATGTCGACCAGTAGCCGGCGCGGTTTGCCCGGCCCCACGCGGGCGGCAAGGCTGGCCTTGCTGCAGGGGCCGAAGCGCAAGGCCAGCCGCGAGGAAGTGATGGACCACATGGCGGCTACCATGCGCGTGATCGGCAGCCCGTCCTATCCCATTGCTGAAAAAATTTTACGCCGGCGCATCGCCGCGGCGCTCGAGCGGGGCAGTTACCCTGAAGGCATGGCCCGGCAGATGGTGGCGATCGTGGCTTCGGGCGAGCGCACAGAATTGTTGAAAAGCATATGCTGCCCGTCGCTGGTGATCCACGGCGCGGCCGATCCCTTGATCCCCGTGGCCTGCGGCATCGATACGGCGGCCCTGATCCCGGGTGCGCGGCTGGAAGTGATCGAAGGCATGGGCCACGACCTGCCGCCGCAGCTGATCGAGCGCCTGCTTGCCTTGATCGATATGCATCTGCAAGGTAAGATGGCTGAGCAATTGCGCTCCCAGCCCGCCTAGGCGCGCGGTCTTTTTTTCCACGCCCGGATTTTATCTTGACTACACCTGAAATTGGTATCGCCATCGTGGCGCCCGGCGGTTACGCGCCCGATGAAGCAGCCCTGGAGCGCGGCATCGCCCGCTTGCAGGCGCAAGGCGCCACTATCCACAATTATTACGACCCGGCACATACATTCCAGCGTTTCGGCGGCACGGAAGCAGGGCGGCTGGCGCAACTGAATGCAGCCGCTGCCGACCCTGATGTGCAGGTGGTGATCGCCTTGCGCGGCAGTTACGGCATCAGCCGCATCTTGCCCGAGATCGATTTCCAGGCCATGGCCGATAGCGGCAAGCTGTTTGTCGGCTATAGCGATTTCACAGCCTTCCACATGGGCTTGATGGCCAAGACCGGCCGG
The DNA here is from genome assembly GCF_014200725.1 of Janthinobacterium silvisoli. Lineage (GTDB taxonomy): Bacteria > Pseudomonadota > Gammaproteobacteria > Burkholderiales > Burkholderiaceae_D > Janthinobacterium. The sequence goes on along the minus strand of NZ_JACHCL010000002.1, from coordinate 158,444 downwards.
ATCAGCTTTGCCGGTCCCATGGTGTGCGACGATTTTATCCGCGACGAGCCGGTTGAATTTACGCAGCAGCAGTTGTGGGATTGCCTGGCCGGTCCGACGCATACGGTGACGGGTGTGGCCGAGGGCAACCCGCAGGTCGACCTGCAAGGCAAGCTGTGGGGCGGCAACCTGGCCATGCTGGTGCATCTGCTGGGCACGCCGTACTTTCCCGAGATCGAGGGCGGCATCCTGTTCCTGGAAGATGTCAACGAGCATCCGTACCGGGTCGAACGCATGCTGCTGCAATTGCTGCACGCGGGCGTGATCGGCCGCCAGCAAGCCGTGTTGCTGGGCGATTTTTCTGCGTATAAACTCAGTCCGCTCGACAATGGTTATGACTTCGATGCCATGCTGGCCTATGTGCGCCAGCGCCTGCCTGTGCCCGTGTTGACGGGGCTGGAATTTGGCCATATCCGCCGCAGGGTGACGTTGCCGTTTGGCGGCCACGCGCGTTTGCAATCGGATCAGGCTGGTTTCCAGTTGACCGTGGCTGATTACCCGACCTTGCGCGGCTAAGCGGTGAACAGCAAACCCGGCCGCCTGTTGCAGCTCGATGTGCTGCGCGGCCTGGCCGTGTTTGGCATCTTGCTGGTGAACGTGTGGGCCTTTGCCTGGGGCAGCTTGTCCTTGCGCTACGGCACCCTGGCACCCGATGCGCCGTGGCTGGACCGGGCCGCCATCTTTTTTGTGGCGGCGTTCGCCGAACTCAAGTTTTATCCCATCTTTGCTTTTTTGTTCGGCGCCGGTTTTGCCCTGCAGACACGTTCGCTGAAACGTCAATTGGGAACCTGGCCGGCGGCGCAAGCGGCGTATCAAAGGCGTTTGCGCTGGCTGCTGGTGTTCGGCCTGCTGCATGGCTTTTTGATCTGGAGCGGCGACGTGCTGGCCTCGTATGCGGTGGCCGGCATGCTGATCCTGCCGCTGGCGGCTGCTCGCCTGAGCCGCGTGCGCAACCGGGCCTGGCTGGTCGCGGGCGGCTTTCTCTTGTTCATATGCCTGCTATATCCGTTTGGCGCCAGGGTCAGCCCGCAAGCTATCGCCGAAGAGTTGCAAACCTTTGCCAATCGTTATGCCACGTACACGCAAGGTGGGCTGGCTGCCGTGGCGTCGCTGCGCGCGCGCGATTATGCGATGCAGCTGCTGTACGCCATCGTGATGCTGCCGCACATCATTGCGCTGTTCCTGCTGGGGATATTGGCCGTGCGTTTCGGCTGGCTGGTGCAGCCCCGGCGCCACCGTCAGCTATGGCGCTGGGTATTGCTTGTCGGGCTGGTTGTAGGCTTGCCGTTCAATCTGCTATCGGCCAGCGCCACCTTGTGGCAAACCTTGTCCCCATATCAAACCTTGTTGAACGAACCGCTGTTCGGCGTCCTGCTCTTTATCGGCGGACCGCTGCTGGCGGCGGGCTATGTGGCGGCGCTGATGCTGGCTGGTCCCTTCATGCTGCAATGGCTGGGTTCCTGGCTGGCGCCCGTGGGGCGCATGGCGCTGACCAATTACCTGCTGCAATCATTCATTGGCACCTGGTTGCTGCAAGGCCCCGGCCTGGGCTGGGCCGCGCGCCTGAGCCCCGCCGGGATGCTGGGCTTGACCGTGCTGATCATGGCGGGGCAGGTGGTGTTGAGCCGTTACTGGCTCAGGTATTTCAGGCAGGGGCCGTTTGAAGCGCTGTGGCGCAGTCTGGCAAGGCTACCTTCGGCTTACAAGCCGAACTGACTAGCGATGCCTTGCATGAAGGTGGCGTCATCGCTGGCATGGCGGGCGGCGATCAGTGCACGCGCATCGTTGCCGGCGATGTAACGCAGCTGCCGTGAGCCGTCTGTTGCTGCCTGATAAATGACTTCAGCCACGGTAGCCGGATCGCCACCGGCCGGGTAGTTTTGCCGTATTGCTTCGAATTTGCGTACGAAAGGCTGGTATTCGGCCAGGCTGGCCTCGTTATTGAAATCAAAGGAAGCACCGCCGAATTCGGTGGCCATATGGCCGGGCGTGACGATCTTGACCGTTATGCCGATGGCGCCAAGCTCAAAGCTTAACGCTTCCGACAAGCCTTCCACGGCAAATTTGCTGCCGCAGTACAGGGAGCTCAAGGGAAAACCGGCCTTGCCCGCAGGCGAAGAGATATTGATGACGATGCCCTTCCCCGCGCCACGGAAAAGCGGCAGCACGGCCTTGGTCGTTTCCAGTAAACCGATGACGTTGGTGTCGAACTGGCGCCGGATCTTTTCCGCTGGCGTCGCCTCGAGTGGTCCGCTGGCGCCATAGCCGGCATTGTTCAGCAATACATCGATGCTGCCGAAGTGCGCGATACCTGCTGCGATGGCCGCATGGATCGATTCCCCATCCCGCACGTCGAGTCGGGTCACGAAAACATTGTCCAGCCCGGCGAGTGCCGCTCCCCGTGCCGGGTCGCGCATGGTGGCGATCACGTTCCAGCCCCTGGCCTGGAAATGCCGCGCGGTGATGTTGCCAATGCCGCTGCTGGCGCCGGTGATCAGTATGGTCTTGTTCATATTGCCGTGTCCTTGTTGGTCATGCCAAATGGCAGGAGAGTACTTTGCCGGGCCGGTGGCGCGCCGTCATCGGCGAAACGCGCCAATGCGGCTGCCGATCGCGCCTATGTCCGTTGAGATGATTGCAGGCACGCTACAATTACTGTCTATGCCCGATACCAGCTTGCACCATCACCGCCCTGGCCATGCCGTTGCCAGCCTGCATCCGCTGGGCTGGCGCTTGCTGCTGGCCGATTTACGGATACCCCAGTCACGCTTGTTACGGCGCGCTGGCTTGCCCCTCGATTTGCTGCAGGGTGAGCGGCGGCAGATTGCCATCGCGGATTACTATTGTCTGTGGCTGGCACTGGAGCAAGAAACGGCCGCTGCAAGGTTGCCCTTGCCACTATTGATCGCCGGGGCCATGTCGGTCGAGTGGTTTGACCCTGCCGCGTTTGCCGCGCTGTCCAGCGTGGATCTGGACATGGCGCTGTCCCGGCTGCAGAAATTCAAGCGCCTGTGTTCACCCGTGGTACTCGACGTCGCCCGCACGGAGGCCCGCACGCACGTCACGCTGACATGGCGCGACAAGACCTCGATACCGCCGCCCGTGCTGGTGGCTGCTGAAATTGTATTTTTCGTGCAATTGGCGCGCCTGGCGACACGCAGCGCCATCGTGCCCTTGCGTGTGGTGCTGCCCCGGTCCCTGGTACGCATGGCTGACTATGCTCCATATTTTGGCGTGGTGCCGCTGCCGGGAGTGATCCATGGCCTCACTTTCAGTGCCGAGGATGCGCGCGCTCCCTTTATGACTGCCAATGACAGCATGTGGGCCTTTTTCGAGCCCGGCCTGCGCCAGCGCTTGCACGATATCGACCAGGGCGCCAGCACAGCCGACCGGGTGCGCGCCGCCTTGCTGGAATTGCTACCGGCAGGCGTCTCCGCGCTGGGCGCGGTCGCACGCAAGCTGGGCTTGAGCACACGCACCGTGCAGCGCAAGCTGCAGGTGGAAGGACAGCATTATCAGCAGACTCTGGACGGGCTGCGACTGGAGCTGGCCCTGCATTATCTGAAGAATGCGTCGATGTCGGGCGCGGAAATTGCCTTGTTGCTGGCTTTCGATGACGGTAATTCGTTTGTGTGCGCATTTCAGTCATGGACGGGCACTACGCCGCATCGCTACCGGATGCAGGCGCAAGCGCCTGTTCAATCCCAGTCGAAAGAAGCTTGAGCGGAAGGTGGTGCAAGTGGTTTGACTCTGGCCGCCGCTACCAGTGGATTATCGACTATATGCCATTCAAACAATGCCGTAGCGAGCATGCAGCTGCGCGCCAGGTGCAGCGCCGCGTCGGGCGTCAATTGTGGATCGAGCCAGCGCCAGGCATCTTCGCGGCTGACAGCGACGGGGCGTCGGTCGTGGATATCGACCATGCCGCCCATGCTGTCGGCCGTGACCAGCACGAAACCGGCTTCTTCACGGTTGTGTAAATAGGGGCCGAAATGGGCCATGGCCAGCAGGAACAGGGGCGCGCGGTCCCGGCGGTGGATATGCCAGGGCTGTTTCGCGCCTTTTTCGCCCGTCCATTCATACCAGCCCGAGACGCAGACGATGCCACGTCCCGCCCGCAGCAAGGGCTTCCAATACGCACCGCTAAGTTTTTCCAGTCTTGCATTGATGGCAATCGGGATTTTCTTCTTGCCGGGCATGGCTGCAGCTGCAGTGGCCCAGGCCGGCCGGTAGCCCCAGAACACATCGTCGATGCGGCGTACGCCGTCCTGGATATGCAAAACGGGCCGGTAAGTGCCGGGCGCTACATTCAGATACGGCTCAGCCTCGCTGTCGAACACCGCGTCGGTCCAGTCCATCGCTGACGCCAGTTCACGCGCCGTGTTATTTTGATTGAGTCGTCCACACATGGCGAAATCATACCTGATCGCCGGTGTTTTCATGCATGCCGACGGCGCTTCGGCATGAGTGTGGTCAAGCGCACAGACTATCCACACGGCAAGGCGCAGACTGGACTTCTGTCAGGTGGCTGACGCTTTTTATGCGGAGGAATTATGACTTTGGAAAACCCGACCACCCACAAAGGTTTTACCATCAGTGCCACGGCCCGTCAGCGCCGTGATGGCCGCTGGGTAGGTTCATTTGTCAGCCAGAACCTTGCCTGCGGCGCGTACGAAGATACCTGCGATTATGAAGATTGCAGCAATGAACGCGAAGCACAGCAAGTGGCGCTATCGGTCGGCTGGCGTCTGGCCGATGCAGGCCCAGCCCGTTAAGTATCCACCAAGCATCCACTAAGCATCAACGGTCAGGGCTTGCGTGCTTTCTGGCGAAATCCCAGCACCAGGGCGATGGCTGGGCATACCAGCACCGTCGCCAGCCTGACGGCGGGCAGCGCGGAAATGCTCTCGTCTAGTATGTGTGGCAACAACAGCAACAGCGGCACGGAAGGCACGCTGGCGGCAAAGAAGAATAGATACCAGGAGTGACCATTCTTTTTGGCCAGCAAGGCAACCAGCGCGCAAATGATCAGGAAGGCCAGCGGCCAGTTTATTGTATCCATCAAGGCAAGGTCTCATCAGGTCAGGGAAAGCCGGGGAGGGCAGTAGAGCGCCCCCAGCGGTGCCGATGATTATACCTGCGCAGCCGCTGGCCTTCCTGGCCTTCAGTGACCGGCCAGGTTCGATGGCTGTGGCGCCGGTTTTTCAGCACCAGGCGTATCGGCAGGGGGCAACAAGGCCTTGATGGCGCCATTGAAGATCATTTCCTGCGCATACGCCGACGCCTCGATCAGCGCCGCATGCACGGACTTGAAGCTGCTATGCGTTTCAATCAGAATGGGCTTGGCATACACCTGCGCCGTATCGCCTCGCCGGCTGAGCAATATCAGCCCCCGGTAACGCCCATCCTTCTCCAGCGCCCCCGTGACATGGAATTCATAGCCCTTGATATGGTGTTTTTGTTGCTGATCCATAGTGTGACCCATAGGATGCTATTGCCAGCCCTCATTGTCCCGGTCTTGACCCGCCGTTCGATTCAAAACTGCAGAGTATTTGATATTTATCAAAACTAAATTATCAAATGAACACCTCGATCTAAAAGTCACAGCGCCTGACAAAACCGTCGCGAGCGGCAGGTAGAGGCGGCTAAGAAGCGCAACCGTACGCATGTACGGTGAGCATCGCAGGCCGCCTATACCAACGCGCAGCAGGTTTGGTCAGGCGCCAGCTATCCAGCGCGGATGGAACGTAGTTGCTGGGCGGTTTCCTCGATCTCCCGGTACGCTTCCTGCACATAGCCATCGATCGGATGCGCATCCATCCAGGCGTAATACGCCTGTTCATCGTGCCGGATGCCGAACGGCACGTGATGGTCGCGTATCGATGCGGCGGTTTCGCGCACCAGTGAGGCAAACAGCAGCTCCAGTGTTTCCATGAAAGTCACCTGTGTAGCGTGAGCGAAGAGATCTCAATGTAGCATAATGCGCGGGCGCGCAGCGCAGCTGTCAGCGGCGTGCGCCTGTTCAGGCGGCGTGCCCGATATGTTCGTACAGGATCACGCAGCCGATGATGATCAGGATGGCGCCGCCGACCAGTTCGGCGCGGCGGCCGGCCACGGTGCCCAAAACTCTGCCCAGCATCACGCCCAGGGTGACCATCACGAAGGTGGAAAAGCCGATGGCTGCGGCAGTGACAATGATATTGGCGCCCAGCAAGGCCAGGCCGGCGCCCACCACCATGGCGTCGATGCTGGTGGCAAAGCCGGTCACGGCCAGTACCCAGAAGGAATGCTTCTGCGCGGGCGCCTCGTCGGCGTCGGGTGTGGCGAGAGCGTTGCGTATCATCAAGAGGCCGATGATGGCCAGCAAGCCGAAGGCGATCCAGTGGTCCCAGGCTTCCACATAAGGCGCGGCCACCCGGCCCAAGGCCCAGCCGATCACGGGCGTAATGGCTTCGATCACCCCAAAGATGAGCCCGGTTCGCAAGGCTTCCGACCAGCGCGGCTTGTGCAGCGCTGCGCCCTTGCCGACAGCGGCGGCAAAGGCATCGGTGGACATGGCAAGGGAGAGGGCGGCGGTGGCGGCAAAATTCATCAGAGACTTTCAGTGAGGCATGGCTGGGGCCGAAGCCCCCGCGATTTTACCCCACCCACAGCACCACCAGCGAAGCGGCCAGGCAATACGCGCCAAAGAAATGCCAGCGGCCCTGTTCCAGCCAGCTCGACAGCCAGCGCAGGGCCAGCAAACCCGCCAGGAAAGACAGCACCATGCCAATCAGGCTGGGCGCAATCAGGTGGCCCACACCGCCGGCATGGGCGATGGTGCCATCGGCGATGGCTTTATAGAAACGCCAGCCTTCCTTGACGAGCACGGCTGGAGTCAGCACGACGGCCAGCGCGAAACTGAATTCTTCGGCGCGGCGTTGCGGCACGCCCATGGCGATGCCTGTGGAAATGGTGGCGCCGGAGCGCGAAAAACCGCGGAATGGCAGGCACAAGCCTTGTACGGCGCCGATGACGATGGCTTTCGGCACACTCAGCACACCGGTGTCGCGCGCTTTCATGCGCGACGACACGATGATCAGCACGCCAGCGGCGGCCAGTGCGGCAGCCATCAGCTTGGCATTGCCAAACAGGTGTTCGATTTCAAAGCCCGGCGTATCGGCCATCACCACATGGGTAATCAGTTTTAGTAAACCCAGGCCCACGATGCCCGTCATGGCCGTGGCGGCGACCAGCAGCAAGACATTGCTGCGGAAGGCTGCAGTCGAGCTGAAATAGGTGGCGCGCCAGGATTTCCAGAAGTACACGATGACGGCAAACATGGTCCCGGTATGCAACATCACCAGCAGCATGGTCAGTTCGGGCGAGGTCGGATCCAGTCCCATCAGCTTTTCAGCCATGATGACGTGGGCAGAGCTGGACACGGGCAGCAGTTCTGCGAATCCCTGGACGATGGAGAGGATGAATAATTGCAGGAAGGTCATGTTTTGTACTCGGGTAGGCGTCAGGCAGGAGAGTTTTCGTGCCGAAAAAAACAGTGTATTTTATGGTCTTTCCGGCAGCGCATTTTACAGGGCAGGCCCGCGGCACACCGGCCATGAAACATTACAGTTTGTCCATGTTCGGCGGTTCATGGCTTAGTTTATCGTAACTGCGGGACGAAAGACTGCCCGGAATGCCTTCAGGGCGGCAGGCTGGTAAATCGTGCCATGGGTTTCATCCGGCATTTTTTCCACATGCCATAACAAGCCCGCTGGCGCCTGCTTGCGCAAGATGTCTTCCATACGCTGCACTTCGATGGCGATGCCTTTTTCGCTGCTGCTGGCCAGGTACAGGCTATGCTTGCCTGGCCCCTGTTTGGCCAGCAGGGCAGCGGCCTGGGCTGGCAAGGCGCTGCGGTTCCACCACAGGCTGGGATCGAAGGCCAGGTAATGGTCGAATAGTTGCGGTTCGAGTAAAAAGGTTTCCACCACGAACAGGCCCGCCAGCGACTCGCCGACGATGGCTGTTTCCGGCGTGGTGCGGTAGCGCCGTTTGACTTCCGGCATCAGTTCATCACGGATAAAGCTGCGATAGGCGGCCGAGCCACCCACCACGTGGGCGATCTTGCGGTCTTCGGGATTATCGGTCGGCCCCGTCAAGTCACGGCGGCGCTCGGTGTTTTGTATGCCGACCAGCATGAAGGGCCGCATCGTGCCATTCGCAACCGACACCTGCAGCAAGCCCGCTACGTGCAAGAAATCTTCCTGGATGCCGCCGTCCGGCATGTACAGCACGGGCAGCGGCGCATCGGGTGGCGTATCCCAGGCGCGCGCCACATATACATTGATGTGACGGGTTTCGCCCAGCGCTTTGGAGGCTAAGGTAAAACTTTCGCCGATCACCAAAGGCGTGGCGCTGCTGGTAACGGCTGCAGTCTGGCTTGCCTGGGCGACCGCGTGATTGGCGCCCAGACATAGCAACAGGGCGGTGAAAAGGGAAAGGCGGGAGCGGCGCATGAATTCCTGTCAATAGTCAAAGATGGATGGCATGCGCGGGGCATGAGCAGGCCATTGGCCTATTGTATTGACAGATTTATTTAATTGCCAAGAGTTTTCGGCTACGCACGACACCCTCTTTGTCGATCTCGTAGGACACCAGCAAGCTGCCATCGGTGGCGCAGGCGTGGCAGCTTTTCAGCGGCGTGGAAAACAGCAGGCTGTGGCCACCATCTTCGCTGTCCGTCGTGCCCACGAAGGAGGCTGGCGCAAACGGCAGCGAGTCAGGGTGGGCGCTGGCAAACGTGCGCCAGGTATCGGTGGCCCGGTCTTCATCGCGCAGCAGTTCCCAGTCTATATCGACGGCAGTGCCATCGCTGCTGACCAGCAGGCTGCCTTGATTGGTATTGGCGCGGAACGGATACGTCACGGTGGCCAGGCCAGCTTTGCCCAGCGGCCGCCAGGCGGAAATAAAGCCCGGATTGCCAGCGGCGACCAGCCCTTTTGCCGCCGCGATAGCTTGCGGACGGGCGCCGCTTTTTTGCATGGTGCGCAGCAGACAGGTATCGACAGCCTCTGCTTGCGCAGTGCGGCAGGCCGACAAGGAGCGTTCAGGCCAGATGGCGCGCGCATCGACAGCGCTCGGTTGCTGGGCTTGTACCGCCGGCAAGGCGGTCAAACCGGACAGGGCCAGTATGGCAGGGCCTAACCATAGGCGAGGAGGTATAGATAGCATCGAAGCTCCTTTCGAGATGGTAAGAAGCTATTATAAAAGATGCTCCTGTCCGCTTGCGCACTATAGGCTTACAAGTATTCCCAGATGTCGTTAAACGTTTCTCGTGCGAAATCATTACGCCACGCTTCCGTGCTCTTTTCGCGGCTGACAGGAAACACGGCGCTCCAGGTCTGTTGCGGGCCAGTTGCATAGCTGTCGGCAATCTTTTTCAGGCCGGCTTCGCATTGCTCAGCCTTGCAGCCGCTTTTGGCCAGTTGCTGCGCCGCCTGTGCCCACGACAACGGCGCCTTGACGATCTGGCATTCGAAACTGACGGCGGAAGTCTGGATGCCTCTCTCTTCCTTGACCGGCTCGGCGCCTGTGGTCTTGCAGATAGCGCCGTTTTTTGCCGCCAGCACATTCGCCGCCAGTTGCCGGGCTGCCGGGGTCAAACTCGCTTGCATCGCAGCCGGGAACAATCCGGCGATGGTCTTGCCCATTTCGATGGGAAACTCTGCCGCCGCTTTTCGCAGGTCGCTGAACGAGGCATATTCCGCAGGCTGATGGCCTGCCAGGCGGGTAGCACGCAGGTAATCGTTGAGAGCAGCGATGCTGGCCTCGTCTTCATTGACCACAGTCTTGATATACAGGTTCGCTACCTCGACAGGCGCCAGATCAGTGTTTGCAGTTTCTGCTGCCATGGCAGGCGGGGCCAGCGCCGCGCTGGCCAGGGTTGCCAGCAAGGTGAGGGATTTTAAATACCGGGCTTGATGCATGCGTTTCTCCATATTAGTATGTTCATCGCCAAAATTACCTTAAGGAAATTTTGGCGAGCGCATTATATATGGTGAAATGAATAAGTTTGCACACTGCACGCACGGCTGGTTCAGGTGGCGCTGATTTTGGCCAGCAAGGCTTCCAGCAGTGCCTTGCGTTTGCCTTCCGCCTTGCGCGCCAGCGCCGCCAGCTTTTCTACCTTGCCCCAGATCGGGTACAGCACGCTTTCCACCTCGTAGCCTTCCATTCCCTGCACTTGCTGGTATAGAAGGCCCAGTTTCTCTACATCTTCCAGCTCGGCCTGCAGCTTGAGTTTTAACGAGTCGGTGGAGCGGCGCAGGCACGCCACCAGGGTTGCCACGGAACTGGCCGTCACTCCATATTGGACGGCAAACGCGGCTGTCATGGCGTCTTGTACCGATTGATGCTCTTCATCCACGTTTTCCATGTAATAGCCTAGCAAGGGGAAATTGCGTGCATCGGCCAGAGCCAGTCCGAAGACGGCATACGTACCAGGCATGCAATTTTTTTCGCCTTCCGTATCCGCATACCATTCGAATTGCCCTATGGCCGCGCGCGCATAGTCGTGCAGCAGCGGCTGCAGCGCCGGGTAGGCGAGGGCGTTGGCAAAGAAACGATGGGTATCCGATTTGGCCAGTCCCTTGAGCGGCAGATAGTTTTTTGCCTTGGACTTGAGCTTGATCTGGTAGCTTTTCGGGAAGCCTTGTTGCAGCAGCCGTGTGACGAAGAGCAGTGCCTGTTCGTAGGCGGAGGCTTCCTCTTGCTTGATGGCGATGGTCATGACAGCAAAAATATCGTGGGCGTGGCATTCCACCTGCGCGGTTTTCAGCGCGATGGCGTCTGGCGCGAAATGGCCGCTGCCTTCGTTTTGCATGCGCATGGCGCGTTCGCTACCCAGCTGTTTGGCAATGTCGAGAAATTTCAAACCCTTTGCCTTGGCATAGCTGGGTTCATGCCGCAAGATCATCACGGCGCCATATAACAGCAGGTCGATTTGGTCTGCGGCATTTTCGGCCGCCATACCTGGTTTAAGCGTATATTCCGCCGCGCGGTAGGCCGATGCCTGCACATCGTAATAGCGGGGCAGGAAATCGCTTTCCGCCCAGTCCACCACGGCTTGGGTGATATTTGAACGGTGTTCCGCCAGCGCTTGCGGGCGCTCCCGGTTCAATTGCTGTATGCGCTCGAACTGAGCGATGGTCCAGGCCACATCGAGTACGGGGAACAGTTGCGTATCGAGCAGGTGTCGCGTCAAAAAGAACGATTCCAGCGGTTTCGTCGGTTTGTCTCCACGTAACAGTTTTTGCTCGATATACGTGTGTATGCGGTCCAGCAGCAGTTGCCGCTTGTTTTCATTGAGGTATTCCAGCAAGGTCAGGTGCAGCTTGCCCTGGGCCGTCTGGAATTTCCCTTTGGCCGTAAAACGGTAGTCGATCAGCGGCGTGTCGGCCACCTCCGCCAGCCGCGCCTGTATCAATGCGCTGAGCTGTGGAGCAATATTGTCGCGCATCAGTGCTTCGTCGAGGCGCGCCGGTGTCGCCGGCTGTTCATCATCGCCGAAATCCAGATCGACATCGACGATGGTACGGCCCGGTTTGTAGTCGAGCAGGAAATCGCTGAAGATGCCCACTTGCAAGCTGGTGCGCTGCACGGCCTGTTCCAGGTCCGTGCGTAGTAAACGCTCATCGAACCAGGCGTGGATCGCCGACGTCATTTCTTCTGTGATCTGCTGTTCCAGTGCCGTCATTCCTGCATGCCTTTCTTGATGGATGATCGAGGTTGATGATCGATTCGCGCAGCATTATAAAACAGGCACCCAATTTGCCCCGTCAGCCACAGTGTGCGCATATTTGCATGCTGATAATCAAGTAAATGCAGGTATGGCTGGACGGGAATCTTGCATCTCGGTATTCTGCGGTTCTGATTGTTATTTCTACACAGAAATAAACGACGCAATTGTCAGCATCAGCGGCGGCCATGCCGGACCGCGTTGTAACAGGACAGTGCTGTCATCGATAAAAAGTAAAGAGGTTAGCCATGAGCGCAGAGAAGCATGTTGTATACGGTACAGAAGATTTGTTGATGAGTTTGTGCAACTCGGTAGTCCGGGTGCTCAACGTCGCAACACAAAGCAAGGTGAATTATTCCGGCATGGTGCAGCGCATCACCAAGACCGGCCTGAAGCCCGACATAGGCTGCTTCGTCATGTTCGACGGCGGCTTTACGGGCCTGGTGGTGCTCAACTTCGCCGCCGATACGGCGATGGAAATCTATGAGCGCTACATGCTGCACATGGGCATGCCAAAGTCGGAGCTGGCCAGCTTCTATACCTCCGATGAAGTGTCGAACATCATGGGCGAGCTGATGAATCAGATCGTCGGCGATTTCACGGGCAAGATCCGGCGCGAGCTGCAAACCAATATCACGCAGAACCAGCCGAAGATGCTGGTGCTGAACAAGCAGGTGATGCTCAGCGTCGATACGCCGCTGGACCGTCCGGAAATGCGCCGCGTGACCTTCTACACGGAAAAGAACAATATTTTCTATCTGGAACTGGCCATCGACCGCACCGAGTTCATCAAGCTGCATGATTTCGATTCCCGAGAATCCGACCCCGATGCGCTGATGGCCACCGAGCACGCGAACCAGGAAAACGCCGCCGCCGCGCCTGCAGCGGCAGCGCCGGACGAAGACGACAATTCCGACCTGCTAAAGTCACTGGGCATGTAAGGCCGTCAGTCGTCAAATCCGCGCTGGCGCTGTTCGCTAAAGATTCTTGCTCATGAAGATACGGCTGGTTCCTGCCGGATTGCAGCCGATCTCGCCGAATTGGCGCCAGCCGCGCCGCGCGTAAAAGTCCGGCGCCTGGAAGCTGATCGTGTACAGCACGGCCGAGACGCAGCCACGCCGGCGTCCTTCCTGCTCGAATTCCTCCAGTATCTGGCTACCCAGGCCGCTACCGCGCAGGTGCGTGGGCAAATACAGCAAGTCCAGGAAAAGCAGGCCCAGCGACGTCCTGCCAATGGCGCCGCCCAGCACCTGCTTGCTATCCGGGTCGCGCACCACCACCGTCAAGGCCTGCCTGTCGTTTGTCCCTGTGATGTTGTCGTTATAGGCATTCAAGCCACCCAGGATGACTTGCTCCACTTCGCTCTCTATCGTATCGCTGACGGAAATGGCGTAAGGTATCGCGTCTGGCTTCCGGGTGTTTAATTCTGTCATGCGCTGTTTTCCTCTACCGAATACCTGATGTACTGTGATTATATACAGTATATTGGTGATTCAACAAGGGCGGCGTCGACGCGTTTAATGCCCTGCCACCGCTGGCGTCAGTTCAATCGCGCTCAGTTTCCAGTTCCACAATCCATGCCGCTGCAAGACCAGGCTGCCTTTTTCATCGCCACCGGTTTTGGCCCGCACGACAAATTTGTCCCAGCCCGCATACGCCACGGAATAATCCGCCTTTTCCTGGGCGGCACCGGCCGCTGGCGTGTTTTGATCGGCATCTGTGCCGACCGCACTCTTGCTGACCATCGCCGCCACGCCTTCGGGCGAGACCATGGCGTCGACCATTTTCCCGAGCATGGTCGTGACCATGGCTTGGCCCATCGCCGCAAACGGGTTGTCGCTGGCCGTGGCCGCCTTAATGCTGTCGGCCATGGTTTTTTCCAGCTGGCCCTTGATGCTCTCGCGCAGGGCAGGGAAGTCCACATGCGGCGCCAGCGCATCGACATTACGCTCGGCGATGGCGGTTTTCATTTGATGCAAGGCGTAGTAAGGGGAGGCATAAGCACTGGCAACGAGGGCGATGGCCGCAACGGCGGCGGCGAGAGTGATTTTTTTCAAGTGTTGCCTGTCTATTTAAAAAGCAAAGGCTGGATGATAACACCGCCATGTTACGGCCTTCGAGGCTCAATGTACTCAGGAGCCGGAAAAGCGGCAGCGTTTGAAACAGATGGCTGGCCGCAGCCCGGTGAGCCCAGTAGTAAACAGTGAATCCGTGCTGATCTACTTATTAAAATGAAAATTAGCATGAGGCGTTGCATTGATGGTCTTTAATTTTAGATACATCAACATTGCTGCTATCGGCTGATCGTTGCATTCCTTTATATGTTTGCCATAGTGACGCGATGTATTCGGCATATAAGGAAAGAAATTTCTATCATTTTCAAAAAAATATCGCAAGTTTTAGGTGTGATTATTTTTTAATATTTTGTTTGCAAGTTTTATTTTCCATCGAGTAATATTCTGTGAAGTTGTTATTTCACAAATATCGCTAGTGCTTCAGTACTTCTTCGCACAGGGTAGGAGGCCGCTTGAGAAAGCGGTGTCCTGCCCTGTTTGTATGTGGAGTGCGCCTTGCGCTGGCATGGAGAATAGATTGATGACATTTTGTACCATCGGCAAGCAAGGACGATTTGCGGGTTCCCTGGAGCGCTATCTGGCTGGCGCCGTTCTTTCTATTGTCTGTCTTGGCGTGCAGGCGCAAGGCGTCAGCGTGTCCAGCAGCGGCACGCCAAGCTATGCGATACCGATCGCCGTACCGCCGGGCATAGGCGGCATGACGCCGAATATCGGCCTGCTGTATAGCGCCAGCGGTGTTAATGGGCCGGTCGGTTATGGCTGGAGCGTACAGGGCATTTCGCTCATTACCCGTTGTGCGGGCAATAAACGCACCGATGGCGTGGCCCGTAGTGTTGAATATACGGGCAATGACAAATTATGTCTCGATGGCCAGCGGCTGATACAGACCGATGCGGCCGGCAATCCTGTTGCGAACCAGCAGGGAGATAGCCTGGGCGGCGCCGGCATGGTGCGCGAATACCGTACGGACAAGGATATTTATGCCCGCATTCGCGCCTACGGCGCAAATGGCGATCCAGCCAATGGGCCGGCCTATTTCAAGGTATGGACCAAGAGCGGCCAGATTTATGAGTATGGAAATGCACCTTCGGGCGCGCAGATCAATGTAACGAACAAAAACATACTGGCGGCGTGGGCGGTTAGCCGCATCAGCGATACGGTCGGCAATTACATCGATTTTCGTTATGATCAGCGCGATGTGGCCTGGGGTAGCGGCCCGGCCGTGAACAATGCGACACTGGGTCACGAATGGCGCTTGAAAGAAATTCTCTACACGGGCACGGCGGCGCAATTGCCCGTGAACCGGGTGGTCTTCGAATATACCGAACGACCTGACCGGCCGCGTGGAACCGCGCAAGACCGCTCGGAAGCCTACCATCAGGGCGGCAAGAACGTCAGTATCTGGCTGCTCGACAAGGTGTCGACCTATATAAACTGGCCGGCGAACCAGGCTGCCAAGCCTGCTAATGCAGTGCATGTCAAATCGATCAAGCTTGACTATGACAATGGTCCGGTGACGTCACGTAACCGGCTGGTCAAGGTGCGCGAATGCGCCGATAGCAATATCACCAGGTGTTTGCCGGGTACCACATTCACTTATGCGGCTGGCGGTGGCTTGAAGTACGCGTCGAATGAAACGTTTAACAGCTCAGAATTGTCGACCACGGTCATGACCAGCCTGAAAGGCGATTATGGCGTCTTGACGGGTGACTTCTTCGGCAATGGCCGTACCAGCATCCTGCGCTGGTCGGATGTGCCCGGTGAAAACCGGCTGTTCCGCAGCGATGGCGATGGCAAGTTTACGGCCATTCCAAACGGAGCAGGCGCAGGACAGTTCAATATCACGGATCAAAATATATTCAAGAGCGATGGTTGCTTTGTTTCTGTTGCCGCTGATTTTAATGGTGACGGCCTGACCGATATATTGCGTACGCGCGGAAGTAAAACTAGCGGCTGTGGCAATGTATCGAATATTTTATATCTTTCCAACGGGGACGGATCATTCAATGTCCGTCCTATCGTTGGCATGGATAACGATTTGTGGAAGATGGCAAGCTCCGAGGAGGATCGTTATGACTGTTCCAGGCCTCGCGATCCTTCGCTTCCATGCGAGGAAAGTGGCATCTATCTGGGCGTTGCACGCTCGCTAGGAATTACATATTATCTGATGGACGTAAATAATGATGGCTTATTGGATATTGTTACGACTGTCAATCCTTCCTATACAGTAACCAAGAACCCTTTGAGTAATGCCGAATTGTGCGCCAATCGGGTATGCAGCAAGGTGTTTCTTGGGCAACGAGATGGATCGTTTGTTGAACTTCAGTCGACTAACCTAACTCATGTATCGCTGTATGGTGAACCACCAGGCATATCTAGTGCCGATATCTCCTATGTCAGTGATGTGAATGGTGATGGTCTGGCCGATCTTGTCGTCAATAGCGGCATCTGGATTTCCAGAGGCGACGGCAACTTTGATTTTGACCCGGCACATAGACTGGTCTACGCTTGCGACTTTCCTATGGACTTTAATGGCGATGGACGTACTGACTGCATTAATCCTGCTGCCAATGCCAGTTTCCAAAAATTATGGATTGCCGATGGCACTTATATACAGAAGAGCGCTGGCAATTCCAATCTCGCAGAAATGGGGCAGGGACTGGTTGAAACTGACATGTATAACCGGCAAGTTAAAGGCATCCAGGTAGCCGATTTTAACGGCGATGGCCGTTCAGATATCCTGCAATGGAAAGACGATCCGTCCAAGAACGTGATTTATGTCAGTAATGGCGACGGCACGTTCAGCGTCGGCGACTTCAATCTCAATACGGCGAACGACCAATTACAAAAAAGCGATGGCAGCGCGCGGTTTGTGCTGGGCGATTTTACGGGACGCGGTACGATCGAAATCCTGCGCCTGAAGGCCTCGCCGTCGGCCAGCAGCGATGCCAGCCGTAATATTCTGTACGCCAAGAACGACGCCACGCCAGCCGATCAATTGATGGCGGTGAAATCGGGCAGCGGCATTACCACCAGCCTGACCTGGGTACCCTTGACCAATTCGGTCAGCGGCAGCCTGGGCGCGCGCTACAAGAGCGACCGCGGTACGCCCGAGGCGGCCGTGTATCCGATGGTTGATGTGCTGGTGCCGACCTATGTGGTGGCGACCTTGACGGCCGACTCCGGTTTTGCCGGTGCACTGCAAAAGACTGAATATGCGTATGCCGGCATGAAGATGGCCTACGACGGCCGCGGCTGGCTGGGTTTCCGTACTAATTCAGTCCAGAATACGGCGCCGAATGGCGAAAACCTGACGGTCACCACGCAAACTATACAGAATGGCCCGAATCCTGGTCCGGCCAGCGTCACGGAAACCCGCCGCGGTGCACTGGATCAGCCGAATGCGCAGTTGCTTAGCCGCAGCAGCTTTATCTATTGCGACAAGACGGCGGCAGCAGGCGCCCAGGCGTCGGCCAGCCCCGGCGCGCCATGCGCCACCAGCGCCAAGGTGCAGCGCCCGTATCTGTACCAAAGCATAGAACAGGGCTGGGACCTGGAGTGGGTGGAATTGCCGACGGTAACGACCACCAATAGCTTCAACAACAGCGGCGACGCGACCGAGATTGAGACCGTCACCAGCGCGGTTAGCCTGGGACAAAGCAGCAGTAAACGCACGAAGAATGAATACCATGCGGAAAATACCAGCGGCGACAGCTGGATACTGGGCCGATTGAAAAAAGCCACGGCGTTCAGCGATGTCACAGGCAGTTCGAGCCTGCTACCGACGGTGTCAGGCGGTGCGCCGACCACGGGCACGGGATCTGATCCGAATGTCACGCCGGTCACGCCGTCGTTCAATCCTGCAGTGATGATGTCGATCATCGAGCTGCTCCTGGGAGATGATTGAGATGGCCTTTCACTTTCATAATAAAATCAATCATTCTCTGCCAGCGATGGCAAGGGTCGCGATGCGTCAACTTCCCCGCTTGCTGATCGCGCTGTGCGCGTTCGGCGCTAGCGTAGCCCAGGCGCAGTCGCCGGCCAATCCGCTGGCCTATAGCCGCTCCAGTTCCTTCGAATATGACCCGGCGACGGGTTTGCTGAAAAGCGAAGTGGTCGAGCCGGATACGTCGTCCTGCGTCACCACCAGCTATGTGTATGACGCTTACGGCAATAAAACCACCGCGACCACTTCCGATTGCGGCTCCGGCGGCCGCGCCGCGTTCACCAGCCGTAGCAACAGCAGCGTGTATGCCGCCAGCACGGTTACGGTAGCCGGCATCGGCAATGTTAGTGTACCGGCAGGCACTTTCCCCACCTCCGCGATGAATGCGCTGGGGCATAAGGAAAGCAAGCAATTCGACCCCCGCTTTGGCGCCTTGACGGCCCTGACGGGGCCGAATGCCTTGACCACGCAGGTGCAGCTCGATGACTTTGGCCGTACCGTGCGCGAGACGCGCGCCGATGGCAGCAGCACCATTACCGCCTACTGCTATTTGCCGGACAGGAATATTGACGACGTCAGCTCGAACAGTCCCAACTGTCCGGCACCGTCAAGCACCGAATGGACGAAAGAGGCGATCAGCTTCGTGCATGTCGAACTGCGCAATAGCGCCGATGTCAAGATCGGGCCATTTTCACGCGTGTATATCGACCGGGCCGGGCGCAAGGTGCGCACGGTAACGGAAGCCTACGATGGCGCGGCGCAACCGGGCGGTACCAGCCGCCTGGTGGTGCAGGACACCGACTATAACGAGCAGGGCGCAGCGCTGATCAGCACGCAGCCGTACTTCCTCGATTCGCAGTCGTCGAGCAGCAGTGGCAGCGGCGACTATGGCATGAGCATGAATGTCTACGATGCGCTGGGCCGCGTAGTGCGGGTGTATACCAGCGATCCGCTGGGCCGGCATGGCAGTTTGACGTTCGGCAAGCGCCGCACCATGAATGCTGCGAAGGAAATTATTTTTTACAAGGGCCTGTCGACGACGTACGAGAACGACCATGGCCAGCAGCGCCTGGAAGAAAAGAATATCGATGGCAAGCTCGCACGCGTGACCAACGCCTTGGGCGCCCAGCTGGCGCACCAGTACGATGCGTTCGGCAACCTGATCCAGACCCGCGATGCGCTGCAAAATATCATTACCGTGCAATACGATATTCGCGGCCGCAAGACGTCGATGAACGATCCGGATACCGGGCTGTGGCAGTACGACTATAACGCGCTGGGTGAACTGGTGTGGCAGCAAAGTCCAAACCAGCGTGTGCTGGGCCAGTCGACCACCATGGAATACGACTTGCTGGGGCGGTTGATTAACCGTTCCGAGCCGGAATATGCCAGTTACTGGCGCTATGACCGTTATCTGGACGGCAGCGCATGCAGCAAGGGCATCGGCAAGCTGTGCTCCAGTGGCAGCAGCAACGGGATCAGCCGCAAGGTAACGTACGACAATCTCGGCCGGCCGGTCAATACACGCACGGACGTGGCCGGCGGGCCCAGTTTTGCCAGCGGCGCGCGCTTCGACGCGAATGGCCGCCTGGCAAGCCAGATCTATCCCACCGGCGTGCAGGTCGACTATCAATATACGCCCAAGGGTTTCCTGTCCTCGGCGACCCTGGCGCAGTCGGCCAGCATCACGCCACTGCCGGGTGCAAACGGCGCTGCCACCGCGCCACCGACAGCGCGCGCAGCGGGCAGCCTGTTATGGCAAGGGCAGTTCTATAACGCCAGAGGGCAGGCTGAACAGCAATTCTATGGCAACAACGTCACGGTGCGCGCCGATTTCGAACCGGTTACCGGGCGTGTGCGCAGCAATACGGCCGCCTTTACGGGAACAAACGCAGCGATCCTGAATTACCAGTATGAGTGGGACAGCCTGAATCACCTCGTCACGCGGACCGATGCGAACGGAGAGGGAAACAATGTAGCTGTTACCGATAAATACGATTACGATCCTATCGGCCGCCTGGTCAGCGATACGGTATCGTCGACAGCGATTCCTGGTAACCAGCGTATCGTTACCCTGCAATACAACGCCCTGGGCAGCATACTGTACAAGAGCGACGTCGGTACCTACAGCTATCCGGCGTCGGGACCGGGCGTGGTGCGTCCGCATGCCTTGACCAGCGTCAGCGGTGCAGTGCCGGCCAGCTATACCTATGATGCGAACGGCAACCTGACGGACGCCAGTGCGGGCAGCTACCGCAAGATCAGCTACACCAGCTTTAACTTGCCGGATGCGCAGAATGGCCTGGCAGGACCGAACGGTTATCCGCGCTACAGCTGGCAGTATGATGAAAATCACCAGCGCGTGAAGGAAACCCGGGTCAGTGCCAGCGGCACGCGCGTGACGTGGATGATGCATCCGGACAATGCCGGCGGCCTGGCGTTCGAAAGCGAGCAAAACGGCGGCAGTATCAGCAACCGGCATTACCTGTCAATCGGTGGCATGAGCCTGGGCGTGCTGGTGACGACGGGCAGCCTGCCAGCGCTGGGTGCGGGGCAGATGGAGCCATGGGTGCCAGCCAGCCTGGTCATCGTGAAACTGGAGTACTGGCATAAGGATATGCAGGGCAGCCTGATCAGTACCACCGACCATAACGGCACGCTGACGGCGCGCTATTCCTACGATCCATTTGGCAAGCGTCGCACGGCCGGCGGCAATTACGACGCCAGCGGCAAGCTGGTGTATGACTGGAACAATAGCAGTAGCGGCACCGACCGGGGCTATACGGGCCATGAGCACTTGGACGACGTGGGCGTCATTCATATGAACGGCCGCATTTTCGACCCGCGGCTGGGCATGTTCATGCAGGGCGATCCCTTTATCCAGGATCCGATGAACCTGCAGAATTACAACCGGTATGCCTATTGCTATAACAATCCGATGACGTGTACGGATCCGAGCGGGTATTTCAGTCTCGGTGGTTTCTTGAAAAAAACAGTCGGCATTGGTTTGTTTGTCCTGGATCCTCTCAGTTTTATTACCGCCCGTGCGATTGCGAGAACCAAAATTGGCTATCAGTTAGGCTCTGTAGCCATCAGCATCGTGTCGGTGGTTTTCTGTGAGGGCGGTGCCGCAGCATGTAATGCCGTTGGGCAGGCAGCTTGGGCTGGTTTTTCGGGTCAATCATTTATGAGCTCGGTTCGCATCGGCTTGGTGAGCGGTGCAACCAGCATGGCGATGAACGCCGTGGGATCCACTTGGGCTGGTGCCGGAACAGAAGGTTACACAGATTATTCGAAATTCATGAATACCGTGGGTCACGCTGCCGTTGGCTGTGGATCTGCATTGGCGAACGGAGGTAGCTGTAAAAGCGGTGCGATGAGTGGCAGCTTTTCTGCAGCTTGGGGAAATTACGGACTTGGCTATGCGGCCGGTAATACTCCTGCAATCCTGGCGCAAAATACCACGATATCGGCAATTGTCGGTGGAGCGAGCTCCAAATTGGGAGGGGGAGAGTTCTGGAACGGTGCGCAGACGGGAGCGTTTGGATATTTATTTAATCAAGCTATGCATAGTGGGGATTGTGACAAGGCTTGTGCGCGCTCAGAAAGACTTAAGAACTCTCCATTTGGCAGGGTAATTAAAACCATTACTAATATTATGGATTCTTTCTTAAATCCTCCCTTGTATTCGACATCTCCTCCACCTGTTATAAATGCAAGTCTAGGTTATGGTGCTTCTGCCCTGCTTGCTCCAGTGGGATACTCAGTAGATGGTGGATTTGCTGTGGATACAAACCTTAATGTTTGCGCGTATGTTACTTCTTGCAATATGATTGGTGGAACGGCAATGATTTCGCACGGTGCTGTAGGGAGTGTCGGATCTGGGCCTTTGACTACTGGAGTTACTGAATACAATGGAGCATTTTGGGCAGGCGGAAAAGGTTTTGCTGGAACAGGTCAAATTTTACGTGATCAAAATGGAAACATTGTATATGGTCGTGCTATTATTGGGCCTGGTCATAGTTTGACTATCGGAGGAGGAGTCCTCTCTTGTACTGTAAGAAACTTATGTGTTAGTGATTAATTTTTCAATCGTGGGAAATGGGACAGAATGGAAGATAAAAAAAAGTCTGTAGGTGGAAAAATAAGTTTTGCTGGTTTTTGTGTGGCATGCGTTGGACTTCTTATTGCGATTTACATAAATCGTGAATTTGGTGCGATTATTGTATGGATTGCTTTTTTTATTTTTATTTTCGGAATGGCGAGAACGTGGATTGACATGATTTGGCGAAAAAAATAGATTGGTAATATTGTTTTTAATTTTTACTATGTTGAATGTGCGGGTATTGGGCGCCGTGAAATTTTTTGAAGATTATAGTTTATTGATAGTATATATATTGTGGTTTATATTCGATGTATTCTTTAAAGAAACTAAAGAAGCTCCATTTTTCCAGTTCGAAACACTGGCCTTGGCTAGCCACAGCCGCCATACTGTGCGCCACCGCCTGGCTGTTTTTTGCCGAACTACCCGCCCAGCGCGCCGAGACCCAGGCTGCGCAGGCCAAGGTGCGCATGCTGGAGACGCAATTGCTGGCGCAATCGAACGTGGCGGCAACGCAGCCGCAAAACTTGCCGGCGCTGCTGGCCGGTTTTGACAGCCTGTCGCTGGTGATGGCCGACCTGCAGTCGCTGGCGGCGCAAAACGGTTTGCTGATGTCGGATGCATCCTTCAAGCCTGCTGGCGAGAATCAGGCCGATGCCGCAATAGGACGGGTCGAGGTCAATGCGCGCATCAAGGGCGCGTATTTGCCGTTGAAGAAAACCCTGGCCGCCATGCTGGCTGCGCATGCAGGCCTGGCGCTGGAATCGCTGTCGCTGCAGCGCACGCGCGCCAGCGATGTCGTGACCGATATCGATGTGCGTTTTACTTATTTTTACAGGAAGCCAGCCTGATGGCGATATCGATGCCCGTCTTGCCGACCCGCAGGCAAGGCTTATGGCTGGCGGCGCTGCTCACGGCCGCGCTATGCGGCTGGACCGCCTGGCGCGAACAGGACGACGGCGCTTCGTCTGCGTCTGCCAGCAATGCCGCACCGCACAGGCGGGCCGTGCCTGCTATTTCCCCGGCGCCCGGAGCTGCAGTTATCAGCGCCGGGGCGGATGGTTTGCTGGAGCGCGACCCGCTGGTGGAGTCGAAGACAGACCTGTTCCGCTTCGTCAGTTTCCAGCCGCCGCCACCGAAAGCCCTGCCACCTCCGCCATCGCCACCGCCGCCAGCACCGAGCGCGCCCAGCTTCCCTTATCGCTATTTTGGACGCATGGTCGACGTCGATGGCAAAACCGTCACTTATTTGGCGCGTGGCGATGCACTTATTCCCATCCATGTGCGTCAGTTGTTGGATAATACATACCGCATCGATGCAGTGACAGAAACGCAGATCGTGGTGACGTATGTGCCGCTGGAAGAAAAAATAATGATCGCCGTACAGACCGGCAATTAAATGGCCGGCGCCGATGCGGCGTTTATGAATAACAGGGAGTAAGGCATTGCGTTACAAGGGAATTTATCTGGGCTGGGCTGGCGCCGTGTGCAGCGCCGCCTTGCTGACGGGCTGCAGCACGCAATATATACGCGACGATGCCCAGCGCCAGATCGGCGCCGGCAAGTTTGAGGAAGCCTTGCAGGCTTACGACAAGGCTTTGCTGAACGATCCGGAAAGCGTGATCCTGCGCACGGGGCAGCTCGCGGCGCGCGACACCATCCTGGCGCGCCTGCTGGCGGCAGCGACGGCGGCGCGTTCGCGCGGTAATGAAACGCAGGCGCAGGAAATCCTGCAGCGCGCGCTGGCGATACAACCAAACGACGACAGGGCCAGGGCCATGCTGCTGGAAATCGAACGCGATGCCCGGCAAAAGGCGGCCATTGCCAGCGCCCGCGAGCTGATAGAAAAAGGCATGCGCGAGCGCGCCATGCTGGTGATCGAGGCGGCGCTGAAAGACACGCCTAAAAATGCAGAGCTGCGGGGCTTGCAGCGGCAGCTGGAACTGGCCAGCAAACAATCCGAGCTGAGCGCGGCGCGGCTGGCCGAGACGCGTCCCATCTCGCTGGACTTCCGCGACGCCAATCTGCGCATGGTGCTCGAAGCGCTGACGCGCAACAGCGGCATCAATTTTGTGCTCGACAAGGATGTGCGCCAGGATTTGCGCACCACCGTGTTCCTGCGCCAGACGCGCCTCGACGATGCGCTCGAACTGCTGACGTCGACCAGCCAGCTGACCTACAAGGTGCTCGATGCGGCCACCGTGCTGATCTATCCGAAAACGCCGGAAAAGGCCAAGGAATACCAGGACCTGGTGATCCGTGCCTTTTATCTGTCCAGTGCGGACGTCAAGCAAACCGCCTTGCTGTTGAAAACCATGCTGAAGATACGCGAGCCTTTCATCGATGAAAAGCTGAACCTGATCATGGTGCGTGAAACGCCGGAAACCATACGCCTGGCCGAACGCCTGATCGCGCTGCACGATATGTCGGAACCGGAAGTGATGATGGAGGTCGAGGTGCTGGAAATCAAGCGTTCCAGCTTGACCGAACTGGGTATCAAGTATCCCGACGGCTTTAATCTGACGCCGATCGCGCCTGCCGGTTCGGATGGTTTTACCCTGGGTAACCTGAAAAGCCTGAACCGTGATTCCATCGGCATCAACCTGCCCGATGTGCGCATCAACCTGCACCGCGACGTGGGCGACGTGAATATCCTGGCCAATCCCAAGATACGCGCGCGCAACCGCGAAAAAGCCAAGATCCTGATCGGCGACAAGCTGCCGGTGGTGACCACCACCGGCAGCTCCAACAATAACAGCTTCATTTCCGAATCGGTGCAATACGTCGATGTGGGCTTGAAACTCGAGGTTGAACCGAATATCTATCTTGACGATGAAGTAGCGATCAAGGTTGGCCTGGAAGTCAGTTCGCTGGTGCGCGAAATCAAGACGGCCGGTGGTTCGCTGGTGTACCAGATCGGCACCCGCACGGCCAGCACGGTATTGCGCTTGCGCGATGGAGAAACCCAGCTGCTGGCCGGCTTGATCAGCAACGAAGAGCGCATGAGCGCCAATCGTGTGCCGGGCATCGGCGACCTGCCGCTGGTGGGGCGGCTGTTTTCATCGCAGCGCGACGATGGACAGCGCACCGAGATCGTGCTGTCGGTTACGCCGCGCATCGTGCACAATATTCGCCGCCCAGACCTGAACCAGGCCGAATTCTGGTCCGGTACCGAAAATGATGTGCGCAGCCGGCCGTTGACCTTGCCTGCCGTGGAAAAGCCGTCGCCGGCCAAGGGCGCCGTGCCGGCTCCGGGCCTGCCAGGCACAATGCCGCCTTTCGTCGCGCCCGGCGCGCCACCTGGCATGGCGCCCGATCAACAGGGCGCGGCGCCTGCGGCGGCTGTACCGCAAGTGGCCGTGTCGCTGGTGGGGCCGCAGGAGGTCAAGGCTGGCGATACCTTCACGGTGCATGTCAATGTGAAGGCGGCTACCGCCTTGCGCGGCATGCCGCTCAAACTGCAGTTCTCGCCGCAAACCCTGCAAGTGGTCGACGTGGACGAGGGCGCCTTTTTCACGCAGGACGGCGCCACGGCCAGTTCCAGCAAATCGATGGAGCAGGCCAAGGGCCTGGCATCGATGGCGGTCTTGCGCACGGGCGCTGCCGGCGTCAAGGGCGAGGGCACGATGATGAGCTTCAAGTTCAAGGCCCTGGCCGCCGGCCCGGCCGAAATTCGCGTCCTGTCGGCCAAGTCGATTTCCTCGACGCCGATCGATGCCGAGACATTGCCTGCGCCGCTGCGCGTGATGGTCAAGTGAGTGCTAGCCATGTTTAAGTCGCGCCGTCCTGGCCATGCGCTGCGCGCCGGCTACACCACCATCGAGCTGCTGGTGGTGATGGCCGTGCTGGGCATCCTGGCGACGGCGGCCATGCCGCTGGTTGAATTGACGGCGACGCGCAACAAGGAACGCGAACTGAAGCAGGCTTTATGGGAAATCCGCCGCGCCATCGATGGCTACAAGCAAGCTTATGATGCCGGCCGTATCGGCAAGACTGGCCAGGGCAATGGCTATCCGCCGTCGCTGGCGGTCCTGGTGCAGGGCGTGCCTGACCTGACGGCAGGCGGCCAGACCATGTATCTGTTGCGGCGCCTTCCCAGGGACCCGTTTGCGCCAGCCGATGCAAAGGCGGAAGCGTCATGGGGCTTGCGCAGCTATCTGTCGCCGCCGGAAGCGCCGAAGGAGGGCGAGGACGTGTTCGACGTCTACTCCACTTCGGACAAGGTGGGCATGAACGGCATCGCGTACCGCTTATGGTGAAGCAATTCCCGCCGCCATGCCCGTGCCGCGGCTTCACCCTGATCGAACTGCTGGTGGTGATGGCGCTGATCGGCATGCTGCTGTCGTTGTCCGTGCCGCGCTATTTCGGCAATGTCGACAAGGCCAAGGAGTCGGTATTGCGGCAAAACCTGGCGCAGACGCGCGACGCGATCGACAAGTATTTTGGCGATAACGGCCGCTATCCCGATACGCTTGATGAAATCGTGGTGCGCCATTACCTGCGCAAGATGCCGGTCGATCCGATCACCGACCGCAGTGACAGCTGGATCGTCGTGGCGCCGGAAAAAAAAGACATGGGCAATGTGTTTGATGTCAAGAGCGGTGCCACCGGCCGCGCGCGCGACGGGAGCGAGTATGCGTCGTGGTGATGTTTTTGCGGCCCAGCGCGGCTTTACCTATGTGGCGATGCTGTTTGCGCTGGCGATGTTCGGCATCGGCCTGGCTGCCGTTGGCGTCTCGTGGAGCGCTGCCACCCAGCGCGAACGGGAGGAAGAATTGATCCAGATCGGTCAGGCGTATGTGCGCGCCATCGGCGACTACTATGCGCAGGCGCCTGGCTCGGTGAAAACGTATCCCCCCACGCTGCAAGACCTGGTCGAGGACCGCCGCTTTGTCGGCGTACGGCGCCACCTGCGCAAGGTGTATCTGGATCCGGTCGGCAAGGGCGCCCAATGGGGGCTGGTCAAGGCGGCCGATGGCGGCATTGCCGGCGTGTACAGCCTGAATGAGGGCGTCCCCTTGCGCCGGCAGCCGTTGTTGTTGCCGGGCGCCGCACCGGTGATGGGTGCGCGTTACGCCGACTGGAAGTTTGTCTATGTGGCGGCGCCATGACGGCGGCCGCTGTTGCGGCGCCAGCTGCCTGCCTGAACGGATTTGATACCGATGCAATTTAAGATACGTACTTTCCACGCCGCCTCGGGCGCCATTGCCGAGCGTACGCTGGAAGGAGAGGACGCTGCCGCCGTCACGCGCATGGTGGAGCAGCAAGGCTACGCGGTACTGTCGGTCACTGCCCAGGGGCGGCGCGTGCGGGTACGCGGCGCGTCCGGCCTCAGGGGATTCAACCTGGTGCTGTTCTGCGACGAGCTGCGCACCTTGCTGTCATCCGGGATGTCGCTGGTGGAGGCGATCGACACCTTGTGCACCAAGGATAACGACGACGCCAAGCACACCGTCTTGCTGGAGATCAGGCAGATGCTGCTGGAGGGCAAACCGCTGTCGTCGGCGCTGGAACTGAATCGCCTGGGTTTTCCGCCCTTGCTGATTGCCTCGATCCGCGCCAGCGAGCGCACCAGCCGTCTCGACGAGGCGCTGGAAGAGTATGTGGCGTATGAAAAAGTGGGACAGGACCTGGGCCGCAAGGTGGTCAGCGCGGCGATCTATCCCAGCCTGGTGATCGGTTTCGGCATGCTGGTCTGCCTGTTCATGATTTCTTACGTGGTGCCGCGCTTTGCCAAGGTGTATGACGATTTCTCGCAGAAGCTGAGCTTTTCGACCGTAGTGCTGATGAAGGCTGGCCAGCTTTCCAGCGATTACCTGGGCCTGATCCTGGCCGGTTTGGCCGCGCTGGCCGCGCTGGCGGTGATTGGGCACCGCAACGGCAAGCTGAAGATTTTCCTGCTGCGGGCGCTGGGACGATTCAAGTTCGTCCAGTATTATCTGCGCCTGTACCAGTTGGCGCGCATTTACCAGACCATGTCGATGCTGCTCAAGGGCGGCTACACGCTGTCTGACGCCATTCCGCTGGCGCAGAACCTGGCCTTCGAGAAAAAATTGCAGGACCAGATACTGCGCGCGCGCGGCGTGATCCAGGAGGGCAAGCGCCTGTCGACGGCGTTTGCCGAGAACGGCTTGACGGACAGCGTGACCGAACGCCTGCTGCAGGTCGGCGAAAGGTCAGGAAACCTGGCGCGCATCATGGACATCATCGCCCAGACCTATCGCCAGGAATTCACCGTATTCATCGACCGCGCAACGCGCGTGGCCGAACCGATTCTGCTGATGGCCGTGGGGGTGATGATCGGTGCGATTATTATTTTGATGTATATGCCGGTTTTCGACCTGGCTGGAGGAATTTGACAGATGAAAAGCGATTCCGGTTTACCGGGCCTGCTTCCCTTGAGCGCCCTGCTGGCGCGGGCGAGGGCGCGCGCGCGCGATAGTGGCCAGCCGCTGGTCAGCGAACTGGCGGCGCTGGCCGGATGTGGCGTTGACGCCATCGCGGCTGCCGCACCCGCCCAGCTCGATATGCCTTTCTATCCGCTGGCGGCCATGCTGGCCAGCGCGCCGGAATTTTCGCTGCTGAGCTTTACCGACTGTGTCAAACGCGTGATCTATCCCTTGCGCCTGGACGGCGGCGATTGTTTCGTGGTGGACGATCCCTGGGACGACCACGCTCTGCAATGGCTGGCCAACAAGGTGGGTAGTTATCCGGCGCTGGCCTGGGGCAGCAAGGCCGACATCCTGGCGGCGCTGGAGCAGGCGCAGCACCGCATCAAGGCATCGAGTGGTCTGTCCGGTGGCGTGCCCGAGCAGCGAAGTGCCGCTGGCGATGGTGCAGGAAATGTGATTTCGATCGAAACCATCGAGCGCAGTAGCAGCCCCATCGTGCGTTTTGTCGATGCAGCGATCTATGATGCATGGAAGGCCGGCGCCAGCGATATCCACTTCGAGTGCGACCGTAATGGCGTCAAGGTCAAGCTGCGCCTGGACGGCGTGCTGGTGCCTGCCTCCGAATTGCCGGACCGGATACGTGCCGAAGAGGTCATTTCGCGCATCAAGGTGCTGGCGCAGCTGGACATCGCCGAGCGCCGCGTGCCGCAGGATGGGCGCTTCCGCATCGAACTCGGTGCGCGTGAGCTGGACTTTCGTGTCTCTATTATGCCGAGCATTTTTGGCGAAGATGCCGTGGTGCGGCTGCTTGATAAAACCCAGCTGCGCGGCGACGCCCATGCGATTTCGCTGGCCAGCCTGGGCCTGGACGCCGATGCGATCGAGCGGATACGCCGGCTGGCGAAAAAGCCGCACGGCATGCTGCTGGTGACCGGGCCTACCGGCAGCGGCAAGACCACGACGTTATATGCGGCGCTGACGGAAATCCAGACCGGCCAGGAAAAGATCATCACCATCGAAGATCCGGTGGAGTACGAATTGCCGGGCGTATTGCAAATTCCCGTAAACGAAAAAAAGGGACTGACCTTTTCGCAAGGACTACGTTCCATCCTGCGCCACGATCCCGACAAGATATTGGTGGGCGAGATACGCGATGCGGAAACGGCTGAAATCGCCGTCCAGGCGGCCTTGACCGGCCATCTGGTGTTTACCACGGTGCATGCGAACAGCGTATTTGACGTGATCAGCCGCTTCGCGCACATGGATATCGATTTATACAGCCTGATGTCGGCCCTGAACGGCGTGGTGGCCCAGCGCCTGATACGCTCCAACTGTCCTGTGTGCAGCCAACCCGAGGCCGCCAGCCCGGGGTTGATCGAACGGCTGAAACTGGCCAACAGGAACCTGGCACACCTGACGCTGGCGCGGGGACGCGGATGCGAGCATTGCCGCCATACCGGCTACAAGGGGCGCCATGCGCTGGCCGAGGTGCTGCCGTTCGACGATACGCTGCGCACGATGATACTGAACCGCGCCGATGTCACCGAGATCAAGCGCTACGCGCTGGAACTGGGTGTGCGTCCGCTGAACGTGCGTGCACTCGACCTGGTGGCCAGTGGCGCCACCACCATCGAGGAAATTGACCGGGTGGTGGCGCATGATTGACGCTTACCATCTCTATCTCAATAGCAGTGAAGTATTAGCACGGCGGCAGTGCGGTTGGGGACCCTGGCGCCGTCAGGAGGAATTGCTTCGATGGCAATGGAATGCTACTGCGCCGTCCAGCCTGAACCTGGATGCGCTGGCATTGCGCAGGCGCCGCCATGCGACCCTGAGCGTTCATGTGGGCTCGGCGCTGGCAAAATTCATGGTACTTGAACTGCCGGCCGGATTGGAGGACGGACTGGAAGAGCACGCGGCGGCGCAAGCGCAGATGCAGCATCAGCTTGGCTTGAATCCGGCGCAGTGGGAATTGCGCCTCGATCACCTGCCAGCGCGGGGTAAGGTGGTGGCCTGCGCGTTGCGCGCCGACGTTGCTGCACGGCTGCGGCAATTGGCACGCGAGCGTAATATGCGGCTGGTTTCTTTACGGCCATTTGCCGCCACCGCGTGGAATGCCTTGCAATTGCAGCGCGAAAAGCAAAGCAGGGCGCCTGATTCTGCCGGCGCGCTGATGCTGGTGGAAAAAGACGCGTTTACCATTGTGATTGAAAAAGACGGTGCGATCGATGCGATGAATGCGCTGGCGCATCGCCGCGAAGCGGACCTCATTAACCGGGAAGTGCGGCGCTTGGCGTATGCGCTGGGCGATCAGGCGCAGCAGCATATCCGGCTGGCTATCGCCGCTGACCTGATGCCGCTGGCGTCTTTGCATCGTGAGAAAGTAGTGTTGCGTGATGATTATTTGCAACAGCGCCAGTACATGGATTTTCGCGACCTGCTGTTTTTGCCGCCGCTAGAGGTGGCGCCATGATATTGCAGCTTGAATTCATTGAACAGCGGCGCGTACCCTGGCTGGGCTTGCTATTCCTTGCGATCTCGCTGGGGGGCGCGGGCGTGGCCTTGACTGAGTCGCTTGCGCTGCGGGAAGCGGCGTCGAGCCACGTGCAGCGCGCCAGCCAGCTTGAGCAGGCGTTGCAGGAGCGTCGGCGCTCCATTCTGCAGCAGCAGGCCAAAAACGATCCGGAAAAACAGCGTCAGCAGAAAGAGCAGGCGAAAATCATCGCTACCCTGCGGTATCCGTGGACGCGCGTCATGGCATCGATTGAGCAGGCTGATGCAAATGATGTGGCGATGTTGTCGTTATCGCATGAGCAGACGACCGGGCTGACCCAGATAACGCTCGAGGCGCTCGACACTCAGGCGCTCGTGCGTTTTGTCGATGCGCTTAACGAAGGGGGTGATGATGGGGGCGACGTCGGAACGCAGAATAAGCCCTGGTATATAGCAAGCTACCAGCTACAGCCGCAAAATAATCCGCAAACCGTTAAGGGCGTGGTGTTGAGCCGATAGCGGAAGCGTCGCCATACAGCATAGTACCTACAAGGAAGCAACTGCTGCATTGTATGCCGCCCGTTATCGATCGCCGCAACAGCAGCGGCAAGGGCAATTTTTTCAAGTGCTGAAGATGTATAAAAAGTAAAGGATGGAAAATGGCTGTTTCGCATCGCTGTCCATGCAGCGACAGGCGGAAAGAGATTGGTTTTTTAATAAAAAATCAGCAATAATATTTACTGTATTTACGTAGCCGACACTGACATATTAATTTCTAATGATGTCATTCTGTTGTTAGCCGCATATCGTGCCTAGTCCTTCACTTCATGCTCCATGGATTGCTCACATTTAAGCTGTAATTGCTGCATGGCGTCCGGCGCCATCGGAGCGGTCATCATGGCGCGATAGTTTTTGCATTCATTGGTTTCCTGTTGGCTCTGCTCCGTGGGCTGCTTCGATTGGCAGGCAGTCAGGGCCATCATGGAGATGGCTGCGATCATCGCGGTCATTGATTTCATGCTGTCTTCCTTATGTAAAAATACACTATACCGTGGCCAGGCAAGCAATACGGAGAGAGGCCGGATGGCGTGCGCTTGCCAGTCATTGTTCCTGGGTGGGCTTATACAGTAGTTGATAGTGCGTGCTGTATAATGGGAGGAAAGTATTTAACTACCTGTTTTCACTGGATAAAGACCCAATACCACATGCTTTCTACAGCTAACATCACGATGCAGTTTGGCGCCAAGCCATTGTTTGAAAATATCTCCGTCAAGTTCGGCGACGGCAACCGCTATGGCTTGATCGGCGCGAACGGCTGCGGCAAGTCGACGTTCATGAAGATCCTGGGCGGCGACCTGGAACCGTCGGGCGGCAACGTCATGCTCGATACCAATGAACGCCTGGGCAAGCTGCGCCAGGACCAGTTTGCATTTGAAGACATGCGCGTGCTCGACGTCGTCATGATGGGTCACACGGAAATGTGGGCCGCCATCCAGCAGCGTGATGCGATTTACGCGAACCCGGAAGCGACCGATGACGACTACATGCAGGCGGCCGAACTGGAAGGCAAAGTGTCCGAGTACGACGGCTACACGGCCGAGTCGCGCGCCGGTGAATTGCTGCTGGGCGCCGGTGTAGCGATCGATCTGCACCATGGCCCGATGAGCAATGTCTCGCCAGGCTGGAAGCTGCGCGTGCTGCTGGCACAGGCGCTGTTTTCGAATCCGGATATCTTGCTGCTCGACGAACCAACCAATAACCTGGACATCAACACGATTCGCTGGCTGGAAGATGTGCTCAACGAGCGCAATTCCACCATGATCATCATTTCCCATGATCGCCACTTCCTGAACCAGGTTTGCACCCACGTGGCCGACATGGATTACGGCACCTTGAAGATTTATCCAGGCAACTACGACGAATACATGTTCGCCTCGACCCAGGCGCGCAACCAGCAACTGGCCAACAATGCCAAGGCCAAAGAGAAGGTCGCCGAACTGCAAGACTTCGTGCGCCGCTTTGCGGCGAATAAATCGAAGGCGCGCCAGGCTACTTCGCGTGCCAAGCAAATTGAAAAGATCAAGGTTGACGATATCAAGCCATCGTCGCGCGCCTACCCGTTCGTGCGTTTCGACGGCGAGAAGAAATTGCACCGCCTGGCCGTGGAAGTCGAGAATATCTCGAAAGCCTATGACCGCCAGCTGTTCAAGAACTTCAGCCTGATGGTCGAAGCGGGCGAGCGTATCGCCATCATCGGCGCCAACGGCGCCGGCAAGACCACCATGCTGCGCTGCATCGCCGGCGAGATCGCCAGCCTGCAGCCCGATCAAGGCCGCGTGAAGTGGGCCGAGAACGCCAACGTCGGCTACATGCCGCAAGATCCGACCGAAGAGTTCGCTGCCGACACCATCCTGACGGACTGGATGGGCAAGTGGACGCAAGAGGGCGACGATGACCAGGCCGTGCGTTCCATCCTGGGCCGCTTGCTGTTTGGCGGCGACGAAGTCAAGAAATCGGTCAAAGTGCTGTCCGGTGGTGAAAAAGGCCGCATGATGTACGGCAAGCTGATGCTGGGCCGCCACAACGTGCTGCTGATGGATGAGCCGACCAATCATATGGACATGGAATCGATCGAATCGTTGAACGTGGCGCTGGAAAAATACGCCGGCACCCTGATCTTCGTGTCGCATGACCGCGAATTTGTCTCTTCGCTGGCCAACCGCATCATCGAGATCAAGGAAAACGAAGTGGTTGATTTCCGTGGCAATTACGAGGAATATCTGACTAGCCAGGGCATTGATTAATCTCATGTCTTGAGCCGCGCGCGTCTTGCCTTTTACAAGGTGCAAGGCGTGCGCCGGGTAGCCTGGCTACCCAAACCGATGCGCCGCGGTTACCGCTTCTTTATCTAGGTCCGGCGCAACTTGCTGCGATATGCGATAGTGCCGGTCTATCCCGTTTTTGTTTGACACATCCATGCAAACCTTATCGATCAAACCCGTCGAGTATGAACATCCACAAGACGGTGCCAGCTGCACAGCCCACGCCTGGGCACGCACGCCAGCCACACCTTCCCCAGCCGAAAAAGCCGAACTGATCACGCGCATCAAGCGCCTGCTGCAAGAGCGCGAAGCCGTGCTGGTCGCCCACTACTACGTTGATGCTGACCTGCAAGACCTGGCGGAAGCCACGGGCGGCTGCGTCTCCGACTCGCTGGAAATGGCCCGTTTCGGGCGCGACCATCCCGCCAAGACGCTGGTCGTGGCCGGTGTGCGCTTCATGGGCGAAACGGCGAAGATCCTCAGTCCTGAAAAAACCGTGCTGATGCCCGACCTCGACGCGACCTGTTCGCTCGACCTCGGTTGCCCGGTCGATGAATTCACGGCTTTTTGCGATGCGCACCCGGACCGCACAGTAGTGGTCTATGCCAACACCAGCGCCGCCGTGAAGGCGCGCGCCGACTGGATGGTGACGTCCTCGATCGGCCTCGACATCGTGGCCCATTTGCATGCGCAGGGTAAAAAAATCCTGTGGGCACCTGATAAACACCTGGGTTCGTATATCCAGAAAGAAACGGGCGCCGACATGCTGCTGTGGCAGGGTAGTTGCCTGGTGCATGACGAGTTCAAGGGTATCGAACTGGACTTGCTGAAGGAAGAATACCCGAACGCCAAGGTGCTGGTCCATCCCGAGTCGCCGGCCAATGTGGTGGCGCAAGCCGATATGGTCGGTTCCACCTCGCAAATGATTGCTGCCGCACAAAATATGGATGCGGATACCTTTATCGTTGCTACCGACAACGGCATCTTGCACAAGATGCGCGCCGCCGCACCGGGCAAACGGTTCATCGAAGCGCCGACGGCTGGCAATAGCGCCACCTGCAAGAGCTGCGCGCATTGCCCGTGGATGGCCATGAATGGCTTGCTGAACCTGGCAGAGACTCTGGAAAACATGCACAATGAAATCCATGTCGATCCTGCCGTCGGTGAGCTGGCTGTGCGCTCCATCAATCGCATGCTCGACTTTGCCGCCGCCAAGAAGGCCGGCGTGCAGCCAGGTCCTGACCTGGCAAAAGAAACCCAATTGTTCCAAGGAATCGGTCCCGCATGATGAGTACCCTCGTTAATTCTTTCGCCCCTTTCGATCCTGCCCTGGCGCGCGCCTTTGAAGCGAACTTGCTGGCAGCCTTGCTGGAAGACGTGGGCCAGTGCGACCTGACGGGCGAGCTGGTGCCACCAGACAACATCGTCACGGCCCGCGTGATCGTGCGCGAAGCAGCCGTGCTGTGCGGCGCACCGTGGTTTGAAGGCATCATGAAAAGCCTGGACCGCAGCATCGATATCAGCTGGCATTACGCCGAAGGCGACATGATGACGGCCCACAGCGCCGTGTGCACCATCGAAGCGCCGGCACGCGCCTTGTTGACGGCTGAACGCAGCGCGCTCAATTTCCTGCAATTGCTGTCGGCCGTGGCCACGGCCACGCGCCAGTACGTGGAGGTGATCGCCGGCACCAGGGCCTCGATTCTCGATACGCGCAAAACCTTGCCTGGGCTGCGCCTGGCGCAAAAGTATGCGGTAAGAGTGGGCGGCGGCAAGAACCAGCGCCTGGCCCTGTATGACGGCATTTTGATCAAGGAAAACCATATCGCGGCGGCGGGCGGCATACGCCAGGCGCTGGACAATGCGCGCACGCTAGATGCAGGTGTGCCCGTGCAGATCGAAGTGGAAAGCCTGGAACAATTGCAGCAAGCGCTGGAGGCGGGCGCTGTGTCGGTGTTGTTAGACAACTTCAGCAACGACATGATGCGCGACGCCGTGTCCCTGACGGCTGGCCGTGCCTTGCTCGAAGCGTCCGGCGGCATCAACTTCGATACCGTGCGGGCGATTGCCGAGACGGGCGTGGACCGCATCTCGATCGGCAGCCTGACCAAGGATATCCGGGCCACCGATTATTCACTGCGCATCGTCGCCTGATGAAACGGCCTGGGCAGCACGGCTTGCGCCAGAGGCTATTGGCCTTGGCGCTGCTGTTGCCTGCCTTTGCATTGCCAGTGCAGGCGCGCGAATTGCTGGCCGTCGGCGCCCAGTTTGAACGCGTGTTTGAATACAAGAACAACAGTGACTATACGGGCCTGGGTGCAGAACTGTTGCGGCTGATGGCGGCGCGCACGGGCAATACGGTGCGCTTTCGCGTGGTGCCTTGGGCGCGTGCGCAAGCCATGCTGGCGCAGGGACAGGCCGATATCCTGATCGGCCCTTATAAATCGCCTGAGCGCATGGTTCACATGGTTTTTTCCGCCCAGCCGTTTTATCAAGACCAGATCATTTTCTACACGCGCCAGAAGGGCGGTTTTGCCTGGGATGGCGATTACGCTGCGCTGAAGACGCGCCGCGTGGTGCTACTCAATGGCTGGGCCTATGGCGCGGACTGGGAGCGTATCCGTCCTGGCCTGCAAGTGAGCGTGGCCAACAGCGTGGAAAATGGTCTCAATATGCTGGTCCATAACCATGTCGACGTGTTCATCAGCAACCGCCGCAATACCGATCCGGTGATTGTGCGCCTCGGGCTGCAGGGGCAAATCAAGGCGCTGCCCAAGGTGATCGACGTACAGAACGGCTATTTTGCTTTTCCCCGCTCCACTGAATCGGACAAGCTGCGCCTGCAATTCGACCAGGAATTCAATAGCCTGATCAATAGCGGCGAATTGAAAAGGCTGGCCAGGCGCTTTGATGTGACCGTGCCGTGAGTCCATCGCCAGCGGCAATGCTGCTGGGCGGCATACCGAAGCTGCGCTTGAACAGGCGCGTCAAATGGGCGTGATCGGCGAAGCCACACAGGCGCGCCACTTCGCCCACCGGCTGTTTGCTGCGCAACAATCCCAGCGCCCGCAGCAAGCGGCGCTGCATCACGAAGGCATGCGGCGTGGTGCCCATGGTATTGCGGAAGGCCCGTGAAAAATGGAATTTACTGGTGCCGGCGATGTCCGCCAGCGTGTCCAGCCGCAAGTCTTGTGCCAGGTTCTCTTCGATAAAATCGACCACGCGGCGTGCCCTGAATGGCGCCAGACCTTCTTTTTCAATTGTTGAGGCATGGCCGGCCAGCGTGGTCAACGCCAGCAGCAGCCGGCTCAAGATGGCCGCGCGTAATTGATCAAAGTACAGTTGTTGGCCGGATAGGCCATGGTCGATGCCGGTTTCGTGGGCGCGCGCCAACCGGTGCAGGGCCAGGTCGCTGCGATAGCCGCGCTTGAACTCGCCGCCTGCAAATCCGGGAAAATGTTCCGCCAACTGCTGCGCCAGGAAGCCGGGCGAGATCGTGATGTGAAGAAATCGGGCCGGACCGGCGCCAGCCGGAAACACCAATTCATCGGGCCGCAGTAATTGCAAAGCGCCAGCCGGGCACCAGCCATGTTGCGGCAGACCATTGAATTCGCCGCACTGCCGATGTGCCTGGGCCTGCACATAAAATTGATAACTGCCAGTCGCTTCGGCATGTTCCGCCACCCAGTCGCGCGGGCCAAGGCGCTGGCGGTCGGCAAACATCAAGCCCGGTGCTTCTTGCCATGCGCCATTGATCCTTTCGCCCATTGGGGCGGGAGAAACGGCGTCATTGGAAACAGACAAGCCGGCATGCATGGATCAAAACATGGTATTGGTATTTTTCGACGTTTCCGGCAATGCCTGGATACGGTCCCAGTGTTCGACGATCTTGCCATTTTCCAGGCGGAAAATTTCGCCGACAGCCAGGCCACGCTCGTCCGGAAAGCGTTTGATATAGGTATTGAGGATCACATAATCGCCATCGGCAAACGCCTGGCGTATCTCGGCATGCGAGTTGGGGTGATCGTCATGCACCCATTTGATGAACTTGCGGAAGCCATCGCGGCCATCGTCAGCGGCCGGGTTATGTTGCCGGAAGGTCAGGCCGACAAATTGCAGCGCAGCTTCGGCATCCTTGTCGTTCAGGGCCTTGTTATAAAAGGCAATGACGGTTTTCTTGTTCTGTTCCAGCTTGTCGCGATATTGTTTGACCGCCGCCGGCCCGGCATCGATGGCCGACGACAATTCATCGGCGCGGGCTGCGGCCGGTACCGCCAGAGTCAAGGCCGAGGCGATCAAGACTGCAGCGGTGAATAAGGCAGGCGATTTTTTGAGTGCGTTCATGGAGCTTCCTGTTAGCAAGACATCTTGTTGTGATGGATAATACCAAGATGTTACTTGCAGTTTGCATGTTACAGCATAGTCAGCAGCAATTGTTCGCACGTTTATTCAAGTACGGCCAATGACCGGGAGCGGAGCAAGGCGGACTTCCACCTGCTTTTGAGCGGCGTCATCGTTTGAGGGGGAAACTCGCCGTAAGGTGGGACAGACAGTGTTCACTACCTCGAAAGGAAGCGCCATGAATACGCACCATGCCTTCAGGATCGCCAGTGTCTGCCTCGTTGCTGTGCTCGCGGGAACGCTGTTTTCGTGCGGCGGCCACCATCACCACCAGCCGTCCGTCATCAGCGCCTACGCCGATACCAGCCTGGTGTCCGACGTGGTTCAGGTGAGCGCCGCGCATACCGATCCTAACCTGGTCAACGCCTGGGGCCTGGCCTTCAATCCGCGGGGTTTCGTTTGGGTGGCGGACAACGGCACGGCGAAATCCACCTTGTACGACGGCAATGGTGTCCTGCAATCGCTGGTGGTCACCACGCCTGCCGGGCCGACCGGTATCGTTTTTAACGGCACGCAGGATTTCAAGCTCAGCCAGAACGGCGTGAGCGCGGCCAGCCCGTTTATTTTTGCCAGCGAAAGCGGCAGCATTTCAGCCTGGTCCCCCTCGGTCAGCCCGGCTACTGCCGTGACAGTGTTCGATGGCAGTGCTGGCGGCAGCGTCTACAAGGGCCTGGCGATCAGCAGCTACGCCGGCGCCAACTATCTGTACGCAACAGATTTCCACAATAATCGCATCGATGTCTTCGATGCCGGCTTTGCCAGGGCCGTCTTGCCTGGCGCGTTCAACGATCCGGGCCTGCCAGCCGCTTATGCGCCGTTCGGCATTCAGACGATCGGCGAGCGCATCTATGTGGCCTACGCCAAACGGGCCGCCAGCGGCGACGATGAGCAAGCGGGACCCGGATTGGGCATCGTGAATGTGTACGACAGCGGTGGAAGATTCCTCAAGCGGCTGGTGAGCGGTGGCGCCCTGAATGCGCCATGGGGCATGGCGATGGCGCCGGCCAATTTCGGCGGCGCCAGCAATACGCTGTTGATCGGCAATTTTGGCGACGGCAAGATCAACGCCTACGATCCCGATACCGGCGCCATCATCGGCGTTCTCGCCACGGCGGACGGTACGCCGCTGGTGATCGACGGGCTGTGGGGTATCGCCTTTGGCAATGGCCTCAATAGCCAGCCGCTCAACACGCTGTTCTATACGGCCGGGCCGAACGATGAGGCTCACGGGCGCTACGGGCGTATCGACCTGAAGTAGTCGCTTTTGACTTGTCGCCTACAGCTGGCGCGCTTCGAAGGTGTTGCATTGCGCAATCTCGCCACTGGCTATGCCACGGCCGAACCAACGCACGCGCTGTTCCGACGTGCCGTGTGTAAATGAGTCGGGCACGACGTGGCCTTGCGCCTGGCGTTGCAGGGCGTCGTCGCCGATGGCGCTGGCGGCCTTGAGCGCTGCTTCCACGTCGCCTTTTTCCAGGATCTTGCGGTCCAGGTTGGCGTGATAGGCCCACACGCCGGCAAAGCAGTCGGCTTGCAATTCCAGCCGCACGGACATGGCGTTGGCCTGGCGTTCGGATTGCGTGCGGCGCGCCTGGTCGACTTTTTCAGACAAGCCCAGCAGGTTTTGCACGTGGTGGCCCACCTCATGCGCGATCACATACGCTTCCGCAAATTCGCTGGAGACCTTGAAGCGGTCCTGCATCAGCTGGAAGAAATCGAGGTCCAGATACACTTTCTGATCGGCCGGGCAGTAGAAGGGGCCGCTGGCGCTCTGGCCCCGGCCGCAGGCGGTCTCTGTGCGGCCTGTGTACAGCACCAGTGTGGGTTTCACATAGCTGCTGCCTTCCGCCTTGAACAGGGCGCCCCAGGTATCTTCCGTATCGCCCAGCACGGTTTGGACGAAGCTGGTGGTGCGGTCGTCTGCAGGAGGGTGGGGTGTCTGCTGGGTATGCTGCGTACTGAGCTGCCCGCCGCCGCCACTGAGGACATTGAGCAGGGTAAGGGGATTAACGCCCAGCACGTAGGAGCCCAGCAGGGCGACGACGATGGTGCCGATGCCGATCGAGCGGCCGCCAAAGCCGAAGCCGCCTCCGCCACCATTGCCACCGCCGTCATTTTCGCCGCGGCGGTCTTCCACGTTGTCGCTTTCGCGATTGCCTTCCCATTTCATGGTGTTAACTCCTGTTGCATTGATGATGGGCGCGGATTTTACCAGTAGCGTTGCCAACAAAGTGCAGCGCAGCAGGGTACATGATGTTACCCTTTAAAACTTTCCACTCTCACCATGGTATCACTGCATGACGACCACACACGACACGTTTATTTCCCCCACCTCGGTGGTCCAGGCTCAACTGGACGCCTACAACGCCCATGATGTGCCCGCTTTACTGGCCATCTACGCCGACGATGCGCAGCAATTCCAGCATCCCGATATCTTATTGGCGCAAGGCAGTGCACAGATCGGCCCGCGCTTCACGGCCCGTTTTGCAGCCAGCAAGCCGCAGGCGCAGTTGCTGAACCGCATCGCTTGCGGCAAGCTGGTGATCGACCATGAAATCGTCACCAGCGTGACGCCGGAAGGCACGAGCAAGCAAGAGCTGGTGGCGACCTATGAGGTGATCGATGGCCGCATCGCGCGTGCCTGGTTCAGTTTTGCCTGAAGCTTGCTGGGTAGGAAACCTGCAGGCATAAAAAAAGCGCTCCGGGGAGCGCTTTTTACGAGGGATTCAAAAATTATTGAATCTTGGCTTTCTTCATCAACTCGTCGCGGTAAGCGGCCAGTTTCTTCTGTTGCAGCGATTCAGCCACGCGGTCTTTGACTTCTTCCAGCGTAGGCAGTTTGACCGGACGGGTTTCTTCCAGTTTGATCACGTGGAAACCGAATTGCGACTGTACCGGCGTTTGCGTGATCTGGCCTGGTTTCAGGGCGACCAGCGCATCGGCGAATGGTTTTACGTAGGAACTTGGGTTAGCCCAGCCCAGATCGCCGCCATTGGCTGCGGAACCGTCTTTCGATACCTTGGCCAGGTCTTCAAACTTGGCGCCGCCTTTCAGCTTGGTGATGATGTCCTTGGCTTCGGCTTCGGTCGCCACCAGGATGTGACGTGCATGGTATTCCTGGCCGCCAGCTTGCATGGCTTGCGCCTTGACCTTGTCGTACTCGGCCTTGATGTCGGCATCTTTCACCGGATTTTTCTTGATGTAGTCAGCCAGCAGGGCATTGATGATGATGCTTTGACGGGCATTATCCAGTTGCGCCTTGACTTCCGGGCGGGTGCCATAGCCTTGTTT
Organism: Janthinobacterium silvisoli; assembly: GCF_014200725.1. GTDB lineage: Bacteria > Pseudomonadota > Gammaproteobacteria > Burkholderiales > Burkholderiaceae_D > Janthinobacterium. The sequence goes on along the minus strand of NZ_JACHCL010000002.1, from coordinate 117,104 downwards.
GTCGGCTTCCTGGATCAGCACTTCACGGCCGATCAGGTCTTTCTTGATGGCTTCGCGCAGTTGCGGCGAATCCGCTTGCTGGCCTTGCGCAACAACTTGTTTGACGACCTGGTCAACACGCGATGCAGGGATCGCCTTGCCATTCACGGTGGCAACGTTTTGTGCGAAAGCAGGGATCGCCGCTACGGCTACCAAGGCTAAGATCAGGCGGGCTGGCTTCAAAATCATGTTCATTCCTATTATTGGTTCGGTACAAAGGTTTGCGCCTGCTGGCAGTGCGCATTCAAATGCAGAATACACGACCGGCGCCACAAAGGGCGCCGGGTGAGGTCAATTCTTACTGAATTTTCGCTTTTTTAATCATTTCTTCTTGATACGCTTGCAATTTTTTCTGTTGCAGCGCTTCAGCGATCTGTGGCTTGACTTCTTCCAGGGTCGGCAGTTTTGCCGCGCGGGTGTCGTCCAGCTTGATCACGTGGAAGCCGTTAGGCGTTTGTACCGGGGTATCGGTAACCTGGCCTTTTTGCAGTTTCACGAAAGCGTCGGAGAAAACTTTCGGGTAGGACGATGGCGCTGCCCAGTCCAGGTCGCCGCCATTGTCAGCCGAGCCGGTATCTTTCGATTGCTTGGCCAGGTCTTCAAACTTGGCGCCGCCTTTCAGCTTGGCGATGATGTCTTTCGCTTCGGCTTCCGTGCCCACCAGGATGTGGCGTACATGGTATTCCTTGTCGCCGGTTTGGGCGACGAAGCGGTCGTACTCAGCCTTGATGTCGGCGTCGCTGACCGGATTCTTTTTCAGGTAGTCGCCGACCAGTGCATTGATGACGATGGCTTGACGTGCGTTTTCGATTTGGAGTTTTACTGCTGCATCTTTACCGAAACCTTTGCTTTCCGCTTCTTGCATCAGCACTTCGCGGCCAATCAAATCTTTCTTGATGGCTTCGCGCAGCTGCGGCGAATCCGGTTGCTGGCCTTGGGCGACGACTTGCTTGACGACTGCATCAACGCGCGACGACGGGATAGGCTTGCCATTCACAACTGCAATATTTTGCGCAAAAACAGGTACCGCGACTACGGCGAGAAGTGCGATCAGCAAGCGGGCTGGCTTAAAAGTCATTATTAAATCCTGTTAGGGAAAGTTTCGTAAAAAACGCATGAAAGAAATCTTGTATACAGCATTTGTTGTTGCGTCAGCCAAAATACTCTTGCTACGCCAAAAACGCCATCCATATCATACTTCGGACGGCGCCAATGCAACAATAGCTAATGCATGTATCTCATTATGCATCATATCGTGCACGGAATCATACACCAGACGATGACGCATGACGAGCCTGAGGCCCTCAAATTGGCTAGAAATAATCCGCAGATTGTAATGGCCACCGCCAGAGGCGGCGCCCGCATGGCCGCGGTGGCGTGCCGAATCGTCTTCCAGCACGCATTCCAATGGAGATAATGCCGTTTCCAGGCGGCCACGGATGCGTTCCATGCGCGTTTCCGGAGAGTTATTTACGCTGTTGTTCGTCATTACGCTTCTTCCTTGATATGTTTAGCCAGGAACAAGGTCTGGACGACGATAAAGACAAAGAAAATGCCGGTCGCGCCAAACGCCTTGAAGCTGACCCAGGCCGCCATGTCACCTTTGTAGAGTACGAAAGCGACAAACAGATTCAATGCACCCATGGCACCAAAGAAAATGATCCAGCCTGCCAGCAATTGATTCCACACCGCTTCAGGCAATTGCACCTGCGCTTCCATGGTCTTGCGTATCATGTTTTTCTTGAAGCCAAAATGCGCGATCAACAGGCCGAGGCCCGACAGCCAGTAGATCAGGGTCGGTTTCCATTTCAGGAAGAAATCGTCATGCAGATAAATGCTGGCGCCGCCAAACACCACGAAGATGAACAGCGACAGCCACAGCATGCCGTCGACCTTGCGCCCGCGCAGCAGCAGATAGCTGACCTGGCAGGCGGTGGCGATGATGCCGACCAGGGTAGCCAGTACCCATGGTGCTTGTTCGGCCTTGATGAGACCGCCCGAGACGATGCCGCCAAGATATTGCTGAACGAAGGCATGCGTGGAGGCTTCATACATGCCGCCCAGTTTAAAGGCGGCAAAGAAGGCGAGCAGCGGGAAGAGGTCGAATAAAAATTTCATGGTGACACTTTACTATGGTCGTATAAAAATCGCCTTAGAGCGGGCTTAGGGCTGTGGATCGAAACGCAGGGATGCCGAATTGATGCAATAGCGCAAGCCGGTTGGCGGTGGGCCGTCCGGGAATACATGGCCCAGGTGGGCGTCGCAGACGGCGCAGACGATTTCCGTGCGCACCATGCCGTGGCTGCGGTCGACGATTTCCGTGACGTTGGCCGGGTCCAGCGCCTTGAAATAGCTGGGCCAGCCGCAGCCGGAATCGAACTTGGTGTCGGACGCAAACAGCGGCGTATTGCAGCAGACGCAGGTGTAGATGCCGTGTTCATGGTGGTCCCAGAACTTGCCCGTGAAGGCGCGTTCGGTGGCGGCGTGGCGGGTGACTTGATATTGCATGGAGTCGAGCATGGCGCGCCATTCGGCGTCGGTTTTTTTGACTTTTTCGATGGTCATGGTAATACCTCAGGATGAGCAACTAACTTCAAGATGGCTGGCCCAGTCGGGCGGCAGGGCCGCATAGTGCTGGTGTTCAGGCTGTTCGTCAAATGGCTTTTCCAGAATCGCCAATAAACGTGCTACTTCAGTGTAGTCTTGCTGCTGGGCTTTTTCGATGGCGACTTGCGCCAGATAGTTGCGCAGCACATATTTTGGATTGACCTTGTCCATCGCGGCTTTGCGCGTGGCGTCCACGCTGTTTTCCGCGCGCAGGCGGGCACGGTACTGCTGTGCCCAGGCATCGAACGCAGGGCGGTCGATAAACATGTCGCGCAACTGGGTGTCTGCTTCCGGCGCGCCCACTTGCAGATTGCCCAGGGCGCGGAAGAAGTTCGTGTAGTCCACATGGTTGGCTTGCATCAGTGCAAACATGCCGTCGCACAGCTGCGTATCGTCGTCTTGCACGGTCAGCAAACCGAGCTTGGCGTGCAGCAATTGGCTCATCTTCGCGGCGAATGCCGGCTGGTAGCTGTCCAGCGCCGCCTGCGCTAACGCCACTTCGCCGATCAGCGGCAACAGGGCCTGGCCCAGCGCATAGCAATTCCAGTGGCCCACTTGCGGCTGGTTGCCATAGGAATAGCGGCCCTGCTGGTCCGTGTGGTTACAGATGTGTTCGGCATCAAACGCTTCCATGAAGCCGAAGGGGCCGTAATCGAGGCTCAGGCCCAGGATGGACATATTGTCGGTGTTCATCACGCCATGCATGAAGCCGACCGCTTGCCAGTGGGCGATCATCTCGGCCGTGCGCACGCACACTTCCGTCAGCAAGGCTTGATATGGATTTGCTGCATCGCGCAATTGCGGATAAAAACTGGCGAGTACATAATCGGCCAGTATTTTCAGCTCTTCCGGCTTCTTGCGGTAAAACCAGTGCTCAAAAGAACCGAAGCGCACAAAGCTGGGCGCCATGCGCGTGACCACGGCCGCTGTTTCCACCGTTTCACGCATGATGCCTTGCTGCGACCCCATGATGGCCAGCGCGCGCGAGGTAGGAATGCCGAGCGCCGCCATCGCTTCCGAGCACAGGAATTCGCGGATCGACGAGCGCAGCACGGCGCGGCCGTCGCCCATGCGCGAATACGGCGTGGCGCCGGCGCCTTTCAGCTGCAATTCCATGGGACCAGTTGGCGTGGCGATATCGCCCAGCAAGATCGCGCGGCCATCGCCCAGCTGGCCGGCCCAGTTACCGAACTGGTGGCCCGAATACACGGCCGACAGCGGCAAAGAGCGCTCGGCCACGCTATTGCCACTGAGCAGTGCTACGTAATCGGTCTCGGCCAGGCACGCGCTATCGAGCCCGACCAGCGCCGCAGCTTGCGCGCTGGCCGCCACGAAGTAGGGTGCAGGCAGCGGCGTAGGCATCAAGCGCGTGTAAAACGCGGGCGGCAGGGACGCGAAGTGATTGTCCAGGGGAAGGTTATGAGCGGTGATGATGATTCCATTCAAAAAGTGCACCGGCGATCGTGCCGGCCCAGAGCGGAGATTTTACCGCACCGTATCGCCGCGTGCTTTTTCAGGCGTGGAATGGACGGCTTACGTTGACTAAAAACATTGCAAAAAACGGAATGAAATATTCCATGCTGCACCGCAATATCGAAATCCGTTGACCGTTTACGCACGACCGTACGAAACTGCATGAAAATATACTAACCAGAGGAGACACGATGAGCTTTCCACAGAGTCCAGTGATGGGCCAAATGATGAATCAGCCCCTGCTGATTTCCAGCATTCTCGAGTTTGCGGCGCGCCATTATGCGGGCAGTGAAATCGTGTCGCGCCGGGTGGAAGGCGATCTGCACCGCTACACTTATCACGATTGCCACCAGCGCACGCGGCGCCTGGCCAATGCCTTGCGCGGCCTCGGTGTCGTGATGGGCGACCGGGTGGCGACCCTGGCCTGGAATGGCTATCGCCACATGGAAGTGTATTACGCGGCCTCCGGTTCGGGCGCTGTGCTGCATACCATCAATCCGCGCCTGTTTCCCGACCAGATCGCCTATATTGCCAACCATGCGGAAGACCAGGTATTGCTGTTCGACCTGACTTTCTTGCCGGTGGTGGAAAAAATCGCCGCCGATTGCAAGACGGTGCGCCATTTTGTGCTGATGTGCGACCGCGACCGCATGCCGGCCAGCAGCATTCCAGACCTGCTGTGCTATGAAGACTTGATCGCCAGCCATTCCGATCAGTATGAATGGCCGCTGTTCGATGAAAACTCGGCCGCCACCCTGTGCTACACCTCGGGCACTACCGGCAACCCCAAGGGCGCTCTGTATTCGCACCGCTCGACGGTGCTGCACGCGTATGCCTCGGCCATGCCGAGCGCGCTCAATGTGCGCGCCACCGACACGGTCCTGCCTGTCGTGCCCATGTTTCACGTAAATGCCTGGGGCTTGCCGTATTCCGTACCCCTGTCGGGCGCGCGCATGGTGTTTCCCGGCGCGGCGCTCGATGGCAAGTCGCTGTACGAGTTGTTCGAGTCGGAAGGCGTGACGTTTTCGGCCGGCGTGCCCACCGTCTGGCTGGGCCTGGTGAACCATGCCTTGCAGAATGACTTGAAATTTTCTACCTTCCGCCGCACGGTGATCGGCGGTGCGGCCTGTCCGCCGGCGATGATGGATATCCTGATCGACAAGTTCGACGTGGAAGTGATACACGGCTGGGGCATGACGGAAATGTCGCCGCTGGGCACCACAGGCGGCTTGCAAACCAAGCACCTTGCCATGAGCAAGGAAGAGCAGCGCAAGATCTTGCACAAGCAGGGCCATGCGATCTATGGCGTGGACATGAAGATCGTCGACGACGAGGGCAAGCAATTGCCGTGGGATGGCGTCAGTTATGGCCATTTGCTGGTAAAAGGGCCGTGGATCATTTCTTCGTACTTCAAGCAGGAAGGCGGCGATGTGCTGCAGGATGGCTGGTTTCCCACCGGCGACGTGGCCACCATCGATGCGGATGGCTATATGCAGATTACCGACCGCAGCAAGGACGTGATCAAGTCAGGTGGCGAGTGGATCGGCACGATCGACCTGGAAAACCTGGCCATGGCCCACCCGGCCGTGCTGCAGGCTGCCTGCATCGGCCTGTTCCACCCAAAATGGGACGAGCGGCCCGTGCTGGTGGTGGTCTTGCGGCCTGGCATGAAGGTTGAACGCGATGTCTTGTTGCAATTTTTTGAAGGCAAGATCGCCAAGTGGTGGACGCCGGACGACGTGCTGTTTGTCGACGCCTTGCCCATGGGCGCCACCGGCAAGGTACAAAAGAACAAGCTGCGCGAGCAGTTCAAGGGGCATCAGCTGCCGGGCCTGTAAAGCTTGGCGCTCAGGCCGCGCGCGGCAGCGCCTGGGCCAGTTTTTCCAGCAAATGGTCGCAGCGGAATACGCTCAGGGTTTGTGGTTTTTCCTTGCTGCCGATGTCGATCATTTCGTCCATTTCACTGCGCAAGTCGTCGTGCGTGCCGGTGCGGATGATTTGCGGGGCGGCAAAGCGCTGGCTGTCGGAAATGGTCATGATATTGTCCACCGCATCGACCAGGAAACCATAGCGGTCTTCGCCCCGTTCGATGATAAGGATCTTGGCGGCGCTTTCGTCAGCCAAGGGCGCCATCGCGTATAGCTGGCGCAGATCGATGATGCTGATCATTTGCTGGCGCAAGTTCAGGATGCCGCGCATGAACGGCGGCATGCCGGGTGGTTTGGTGATGGCGCCGCTGAAATCGATGATTTCGCGCACTTGCTTGATTTCCACCGCGAAGCTGTTTTCCACCGTGAAAGTGATATAGACCTGGCGCTGGATCTTGCGCCCGCTGGCCTTGGCCGCTTCTTCCTGGGCTGGATACAGGCGCGCGTGGCCCTGACGCATCTCGACAATTTCCGCTTGCGACAGGATTTGCCGGTGATCGAGGAAGATAATGTCTCCCAGGCCCTGTTTTGTGATGCAGCCGGCAAACATGGCGGCGCGGGCCTTGCTCAGCAACGGTATCGGTAGCACTTCGTCGCCAAAGAAATGCACGATGCTATCGACTGAGTCGACCAGGAAACCTACCGTGGCGTCTTCCAGGCGCACCACGATAATGCGCTGTTCCGCCGTGGCTGGGCGGTTCGCCGTGGAGGCATGCAGCAGCGCGCTGAAATCGACCACCGCCACCTGGCTGCCGCGGAAATGGATGCGGCCCAGGCACAGTTCGCTATTCAATACCGAGCTGTGCAGCTCAGGCACCCTGATAATTTCCTGGATGGCGCCCATCTCGAAGGCAAAGGTAGAGCCGGCCGCGTGGAAGCTGACGCACTGGCGCCGCTCGCTTTGTGCGTGATAGCGGTCGTTGATGAGTTGATTGACTGCTTTGCCAGCGCCAGCCTGGCGCGCCAGCACATGCGGCACGTTTTCGATACGGATCAGGGCTTGCGGGTCGAGCACTTGCAGCAGGCGCGCGCCGCCGTCTAGCAAGATGGTGCCGGCAATCACGGCGTGCGTATCGCCGGCCGCATAGTGCAGCGCGCTGCGTTGCGCGGCGGGCACGCGCAGGATTTCGCCCGTGTCGGCAAACAAAATGCCGACCAGCACCTGCTGAAAATCCAGGATGGCGATCTTGTGGCTGCGCGCGGCGGGCGGCGCATCGGCGTGAAACAGCCGCGCCAGGTTGACCACCGGAATCACGCTGCCGCGCAAGGTAAACATGCCTTCCAGGTAGGTCGGCGACAGGGGCAGGGCAGTGATTTTGTCGGGGAAGTTGACCACTTCGCGGATGCAGCTGGCGGGCAGGGCGAATTCATCGTCGCCGAGGAAAAACGAGCCGAACAGTTCCGTGCTGGCATCATTGCGCGCTGGGGCTTGCACGGTGGCCGCTTCAATGTCCATACGGGCTCCCCTTGCGTACGCGTGCCGGTGGTTCATCGGCTGCCACTTCGGTGACGGCGTAGCTGTGGTGGGCGCAATCGATCAGCAACTGGCGCCCGCGCCGGCCGCCCAGTGCGCAAAAACTCACGTGCAAGCCGCACTGTTCCAGGTATTTCTGCGCCGCTTCCACGTTTTTCTTGCCCACTTGCAAGCGGCTCTGGCTGGTGCTGGGACCAAACATGCTGGCGCCACCGGCCAGCACCACTTCGATGTCTGGGTAGTCGGCTACCCGCGCACCCATCAGGCGCAGCAGCGAAGGCACGGCCTGGCTCACATAACGGGCGCCCACGCTGCGTTCGCCTGCGCTTCCACCTGCGGGCGCCTCTGGCAGCAGACAATGGGCCAGGCCGCAGCAGCCGCCTTTTTTCCAGATAAAGCCGATGCCGATGCAGGAACCGAGCAAGGCTTGCAGCTGCTCTTCATGCGTGCCAACGCTCAATTGGCCCATGGCCACCTGCTGCAAGTGTTCCTGCCGCGGCGCGCGGGCGCGGCCGCCGCCAGTCGTCATCGTCTGCATCATGCATCACCTGTTTTATAGATCATGGGAAACTCGAACTGGTAGCCAGTGCCCAGGCGGGCGATCGTTTCCGATTCGCCCAGGATCAGCCGGCCATCATCCTTGAGGCTATGGCGCGCCTGCCGCAACACCGTTTCCTGGTGCTCGGCATCGAAATAAATCAGCACATTGCGCAGGAATACCACGTCAAAACGTTGCGCGGGCCGCAGCGGTTCGAGCAGGTTGTGCAGCGCAAAGCTGACGTTGTGCTTCAATTGTTCATTCACTTGCACGCCATACGGCGAGGCCGTGAAATATTTGCGCAGCAAGTCCGGGTGCGACAAGCGGATGCGTTCGACCGAGCGCCCGCTGTACTGGCCTGCCTTGGCGGCGTTCAGGATTTGCTGCGAAATATCGCTGGCCAGGATCTGGTAGCGAAAGCTGGGTACTTGCTGCTGGAATTGCTCGCACAGCATGGCGATCGAATACAGTTCTTCGCCGCTGGCCGCCGCCGCCGACCAGATTTTCAGGGTTTGCCCCGGATGGGCACGGGTCCAGCCGGGCAGGTAGCGGTCGCGAAAATAATCCCATACCTGCGGTGTACGGAAAAACAGGGTGTCGTTGGTGGTCACCAGATCGATGAAATGCGCTACTTCATCGCGGTCGCTCACCACGCGGTCCAGGTAGTCCTGATAGCTGTGCAGGGACAACGCCTGCAGCCGTGGCTGCAAGCGCCGTTCCAGCAAGATGCTTTTTCTTTGCGTCATGGCAATGCCCGTATGCTCGCGCACCAGGGCGATCAAAGTCGTCAGGACTTCGGGCGTCAGGGCGGGAGCATGCGTCATGGCTTACACCACGAAGCCGGAGACTGTCTGGTTCAAGCCGCCTGCGCGCTCGTTCAGGCCATCGGTCGAGCGGGCGATGCTGTCGCAGTTGGCGGCCGATTTCTCCGTTTCCTCGGCGATGTACTGGATCGCCGTGGACACTTCGCGCGCTGTCAGCAATTGCTCGTTGGCAGCCTTGGAAATGTCAGAAATGGCCAGCGTCGTCTTGGCGACACCTGAGACAATCTTGTCGAAGGCGTCGCTGGCCTGTTTCGAAATTTCGCTGCCCGTGGAGACCCGCTTGACCGACTCGTTGATCAGCTTAGAGATTTCCTTGGTGGCCTGCGATGAGCGTTCGGCCAGCTTGCGCACCTCGTCGGCAACGACGGAAAAGCCCAGGCCGTGTTCGCCTGCACGGGCCGCTTCGATGGCCGCGTTAAAGGCCAGCATATTGGTCTGGCTGGCGATTTCGCTGATCACCTTGACGATTTCGCCGATGTCCTCGGATGAGCGGTTGATCAGGTCCATCGCTTCGATCGACTTGGCGACGGCGCGCGCGCCCGCTTCGGCTTCCTGCTGCGTGGCCTTGGCCAGGAAATCGGCGCTGGAGGTGTTTTCCGCGATGGAATTGATGGAAAACGTCAAGCCATCGATCGAGGCGTTCATTTCTTCCACGGTGGCGCCCAGCGCCTGCGTGCCCACGGCCACGCCGGTGGCCCGTTCGGCGATCGCATGCGAAGCGTCGGCAAAGCCGTTGGCGGCGGCCACCACGGTGCCGATCACGCCGCGCAAGTCGATGATCATCTTGCCGATGCCGCCCGCCAGCAAGTCGATCGGCTCGTCGCCCTCGGGCGTGATATTGCAGGTCAGGTCGCCTTGCGCCGCGCGCGCCACGCAGGCCAGCAGGGCGTCGACCTTGCGGCTGTCATTGGCGGCGCGGGTCTGGATACTGTTTTCCAGGTTGACCTGGTCGGTGATGTCGATGGCGAATTTCACGACCTTATACGGCTTGCCATTGAGGTCGAGGATGGGGTTATAGGTCGCTTGTATCCACACCACCTTGCCGTGATTGCCGATCCGCTTGTAGCGGCCGCTATCGAATTCGCCACGCGCCAATTTTTGCCAGAACTTTTTGTAATCAGGGCTGTTGGCAAATTCGGTGTCGCAAAACATGCGGTGATGTTCGCCCTTGATTTCATCGAGTTCATAGCCCATCACGGCCAGGAAGTTCGGATTGGCGTCCAACACCACGCCGTGCGTGTCAAATTCAATCACGGCTTGCGCCTTGCCGATGGCGCTGACCTTGCCTTCATATTCGGCGTTGCGGCGCTTGCTTTCCGTGATGTCGGTGGCGAACTTGATGACTTTATACGGTTTGCCATCGGCGTCGAACACGGGATTGTAGGAAGCGTTGATCCAGACGTCGTGGCCATCCTTGGCGCGGCGCTTGTAATCGCCATGGTCGAATTCGCCGCGTCCCAGCCGGGCCCAGAAGTCGCGGTATTCCGACGTTTGCGCATACTCGGGATCGCAAAAGATGGCGTGATGCTTGCCCTGTACCTCGGCCAGGGTATAACCCAGCACTTTCAGAAAATTGTCGTTGGCGTGCAGGATGGTGCCGTCGAGTTCGAATTCGATCACCGCCTGGACTCTGTTGAGCGCCGTATTGATCGCTTGTAGGTCCAGATCCTGAGAGTGACTGACATGGCTTGCAGCGTCCATAATATTTCCTTCAATGGGGTCGAGGAATAACTAACGATGTATGCTGATACTGCTGATTCGTTACAAATGGAGAGAATGTTATAGTATTAACATATCAATCCGTGATAATTGGTGAGAATATCTGATCGCTAATCGGCAGGAATTATTTTTCGTATGGACTGCCTTATGGTAAACCAATTGCAGAGTATTGATTTGAATCAATATTTTTTATTATTCCCCAGCGATTGGTGAAAAACAAGGGGAGCACATAAATAATGTTTTACACGTGGTTTTCTTCGCATTTTGGGATAAATGCATGTGTTTTTAAGCCGATGCAAGCTTGTTACTGAAATTAATATTTTATTATCTTAATGGGTATCCGTTTGATAGCTTCTGCTGGCTGGGCAGGCGCAAACCAGGGTCATTCTGGAGGCAGTGAAATAATACGGGCGTACTTTTTACGGTATAGTAAAGCTTCATTCCCATGCAACCTCATATAACAAGGAAGAGACAATGACCGCCGAATACCAAGTTCATGGCTCCGTAGCCGTCATTACGCTGAGTAATCCGCCCGTCAACGGGCTGGGCCTGGCGACCCGCACGGCCGCTGTCGCGGGCATCCGGCAGGCGCTGCAAGATGAGGCCGTGAAGGCCATCGTCATCACAGGCGCCGGCAAGGCCTTTTCGGGCGGCGCCGATATCAAGGAATTCAATTCGCCCAAAGCCCTGACCGAACCGACCCTGCATACCCTGATCAATGTGGTCGAGCAATCAAGCAAGCCGGTGGTGGCGGCCATTCACAGCGTATGCATGGGTGGCGGCCTGGAGCTGGCGCTGGGCTGCAATTACCGTGTGGCCTCGCCAGGTGCGCAAATGGCCTTGCCGGAAGTCAAGCTGGGTATCTTGCCTGGCGCGGGCGGCACGCAGCGCTTGCCTCGCGTGCTGGGCCTGGAAATGGCACTGAACATGATTGTTTCCGGTACGCCCGTGCTATCCGAAAAGCTGGCCGGTACGGCCCTGTTCGATGAAGTCACGGCGCCTGGCGTGGACTTGCTGACGGCCGCGGTGGCCTTCGCCACCAAAGTGGCCGAAGTGCGTCCGCTGCCGAAAGTGCGCGAGCGCAAGGTCGATTACCCGAACCACGAAGCCTTTTTGCAATTTTCTCGCAACACCGTGCAAGCCATGTCCGGCCCATTCCCGGCGCCGTTGAAATGCGTGGAAGCGGTGGCGGCCGCCGTGACGATGAAATTTGATGATGGCTTGAAATTCGAACGCGAACTGTTCATGCAGCTGGTGCAGTCGCCCGAGTCGAAAGCCTTGCGCCACGCCTTCTTTGCCGAGCGCGTGGCCAGCAAGGTGCCGGACGTGCCTAGCGACACGCCGGTGCGGACCATCGCCAAAGCGGCCATTGTCGGCGCGGGCACCATGGGCGGCGGCATCGCCATGAATTTCGCCAATGCGGGTATTCCTGTAACTCTGCTGGAAACCAAGCAGGAAGCGCTGGACAAGGGCCTGGCCACCATCCGCAAGAATTATGAAAACACGGTCAAGAAGGGCAAGCTGACGCAAGACAAGGCCGAACAGCGCATCGCGCTGGTGTCCGGCACCCTGGCTTATGCAGATATTGCGCAGGCCGACATCGTGATCGAAGCCGTGTTCGAAGAACTGGGGGTGAAGGAAGCAGTCTTCAAGCAACTCGATGACGTCATGAAACCGGGCGCCATCCTGGCCTCGAACACCTCGACCCTGGACCTGGACAAGATCGCCGCGTTTACCAAACGCCCGCAAGACGTGATCGGCACGCATTTTTTCAGCCCTGCAAACGTGATGAAGCTGCTGGAAATCGTCCGTGGCGCTCAGACCGGCAAGGATGTGCTGGCCACCGCGCTGGCACTATCGAAAAAATTGAAAAAGACCGGCGTGGTGTCGGGCGTGTGCGATGGCTTTATCGGCAACCGCATGATCGAGCAATACGTGCGCCAGGCCGGTTTCCTGCTGGAAGAAGGTTGCTTGCCGGAGCAGGTCGACAAGGCGGTCGAGAAATTCGGCTTTGCCATGGGCCCGTTCCGCATGGGCGACCTGGCCGGCAACGACATCGGCTGGGCCATCCGCAAGCGCCGCTACGTGGAAAAACCGGATGTCACCTACTCGAAGACAGCCGACCTGCTGTGCGAGCTGGGGCGTTATGGCCAGAAGACAGGCGCTGGCTGGTATGACTACAAGCCGGGCGACCGCAAGGCGTATGCATCCGAGCAGGTGAACGCCATGATCATCCAGCATTCCAGCGAGATTGGCGTAACGCGGCGCACCATCAGCGACCGGGAAATCGTCGAGCGCCTGGTGTATGCACTGGTCAATGAAGGCGCGCGCATCCTGGAAGAGGGCATCGCCCTGCGCGCTTCGGACATCGATATGGTGTACCTGACCGGCTACGGCTTCCCGCTGTTCCGCGGCGGCCCGATGTTCTACGCCGATACGGTGGGCTTGCCGAATGTGCTCGATAGCATCGCTGGCTACGCGCGCGGCCGCCATGGCGAGGCCTGGACCCCGGCGCCTTTGCTGGTGAAGCTGGCGGGCGAGGGCAAGGGTTTTAACGGCTGAATTGCTGGCTAAAAACGACAAGGGCAGAATCATCTGCCCTTGTTTTGAGTGTTACTTCTGCTTTAACACCGTCTTGATCGCTTCGTTGACGATCACCGGATTGTCTTTCTGGATGGCGGCGCCGGCGCCCGTGACGGGCTCGACCCTGGGCGCGCCGGACAGGCGCAGCCAGTCATTCTCCTGTGCATGCACCATGGTTTCATAGGAACCCATTTCATCGATGCTGAACTTGCCGCGTACCAGCAGCATGGCCGGTGAGCGCGGCGGCGTACGCATATCGATGCGTTCCAGGCACTGCGCCTGAGCATCGAACTCGGCTGTTTCCGTGGCATTGAACATCACTGTACGCTTGGTTTTCATGGCCATGGCCGAGGCGGGGGCATCGCTTTGCATGCGGCGCCAGTGGTCGGGATGGGTGGGGTCGAGCAAGACCAGGCCGGCCACCTCCTGCGGATACAGTTTCGCATACACATACTGGTACAAGCCGCCCAGCGAATTGCCTACCAGTACATACGGCGGCTTCAGGCCCAGCTTTGCCAGCAATTGGTGTTGCTGCTCTGCCACCGTGCACGGGTCGCGCGGCGCGGTGGTTTTCGGGCTGGCGCCATAACCTGGCCGGTCATACGCCAGCACCGTGTAGTGCTTCGCCGCGTCGGGCAGCACGCCTGCCCACACATCCTTGCCATCGCCCAGTCCCGACTGGAACACCACGGCCGGCTTGCCATGGCCCGCCAGGGTATAGGCGATGGTGGCATCGGGCAGGATGGCGCTGGCCGTCGTATCGAGCTTGGCGCCAGAGGTAGCGCATGCAGACAGCAAGAGGCTCAGGGAACTGAGCAGGATGGCCTGCGCGGGGCGCGCTGCGATCAAAGACGGCATGGATTTCCTTTAAGGTTCATGAATGCGTGCCAGCCATTATAGGCAAATCGTGCCCATCTGGAAACGCCGGGCAGAGGGGAAATTCCTTTGTTTAGTACTTATCTGCCTGGTGGCATACGGCTTCGATGCGGTTGCCGTCAGGATCGTAGAGGAAGGCTGCGTAATAGCTGGCGTGGTAATCGCGCAAACCCGGTGCGCCCAGGTCGATACCGCCGTTGTGCACGCCCGCATGCCAGAAGGCGTCGACGGCTGCGCGTGTGGGGGCTTTGAAGCAGGTGTGGCGGCGTGGCGCATCGTCGGGCTGTGGTCCCAGGCGCACGGAAAAGTAGCTGCGTCCGGGGTGGTCCGCATTGCTGCGCTCGCCGTAGCCTATCCACGCTTCGCTGTGTTCGCTACCGACCTTCACTACGCCCAGCGCGGCGAAGATGGCGTCATAAAAACGTTCGGCGCGCACCAGGTCGCTAACGGTGAGGGAAACATGATCGAGCATGGGCAAGTTCCGTAGTAAAAGCCGTAGCATAGCCTACCCCGGCACGTCACCGCCGTCTTATTTACTGATCAGCTTGCCGATCAGTTTGTGGCTCAGTCCTTGCACCGTGGGTGCACACAGGATGACGACCGTGAACGCCACCGGCCAGGCGGCCAGGAAGGCGTGGCGCCAGCGCAGCATGAAGTCGGGATGCAGGCCGATATTGAGCCAGGTGACCCAGGCACTCATCAGCAGGCTCATCACGAATGACATCATCAGGGAAAATACTAAGCGCAGGCGCATGGCGTCGGACATGGTCTTTCTTTCTTGTTCAGTTGAGAAGATTGCAGCGTAAAGACTTGCGATAATCTATGCTAGAGTCAAATTTTTAATTTCAAATTCCAGGAATGAAATCATGCTCGACGATCTCGCCCTGTTCGTGACCATCGTGGAGGCCGGTAGCCTGAACGCGGCGGCCGCCAAGGAAAACTTGCCGCCTGCCACAGTCACGCGCCGTTTGCAAAAACTGGAAAGCCAGCTGGGCTACCGTTTGCTGAACCGCAGCGCGCGCCGCTTGCAGCCGACGGCGGAAGGCTGGCAATACTATGAACAATGCCGGCCCCTGGTGCATGCCTTGCGCCAGGCCACGCAGCAGCTCGACGCCAGCCTGTCGGCCGTCTCGGGCAGCATCCGCGTGCTGGCGCCGGTTGACTTTGCCAGTGGCTTGCTAACGCCGGCCTGGGTCAGTTTCATGCAGCAATATCCCGATATCCAGCTGGAACTGGAAGTGTCGAACCGGCTGCAGGACCTGGTCGTCAGCGGCGCCGACATGGCCATCCGCGTGGGCTCGCTCGACGATTCTTCGCTGATGCAGCGCCGCCTGGGCAGTGCCTCGCTGGTGATGGTGGCCGCACCGTCCTACCTGGCACGGGCTGGCGTGCCGCACAATTTGCTGGACCTGGAGCGCCATGAGCTGATCGTGGCCGAGCCTTTACGCAGCTGGCGCTTGCGGCGCCCCGGTGATGGGGCAGAGATGGTGCTGCAACCGCAGGCGCGGCTGCGCGTCAATGAAATGCGGCTGGCCGTCGACATGGCCGAGGCGGGCATAGGTATCTTGCTGTGCCCGCTACTGCAATGCCGTCATGCCGTGGCAGATGGCAGGCTGGTGAGGGTGCTGCCCGAATGGATGCCCTTGCCACGCCATGTCTACGCCGTCTGGCCCCAGCGGCGCTATTTACCTGCAAGGGTGCGGGTGTTGCTGGAGCACCTGGCGGCGTTTGCGGCCGGAAATCCCTTGCTGCGCGATGAGGACCCGGCATCGCTTTCCCCACAGCCTTTCCAGTAAGTAATGCTGCCAGGCTTGTCGGGAACGGCCAGATCGCGTTAAGATTGAGTCGCCGGTTTATCAAGCTGGCAAGTTGATAGTCTTTGCCATGTGTTCACAACCCGCTATGAGAGATGCAATGAAATATCTGATCTTAAGCTGTCTGTTAGCCACCACCGGCTGCGAAGTGCTGTATGACGCGAATCGGGACAAGATCGGTGAATATTGCAACAGTCTCAATAACTTTGATGACCGCAACGCTTGCCGCAAACGTAACCAGACCAGTTATCAGGAATACGTGCAGCAGCGCGGCCGGCAACAGGGCACGGCCTCTGCAGGCAAATAAACCTCTTTCCAATAAAAAACGCCGCTGAGAGTTTCAGCGGCGTTTTGCTTTGCAGCGCCAGCCTTGCGGCCGGGGCATCTGCATGAACTTAATCGTCGGCGTAGATATTGTTATCCTTGGTTTCGCCGACAAACAGAGTGCCGATCACCACCGTGGCCAGGGCCACGATGATTGGATACCACAAGCCATAATAGATATCGCCCTTGAAGGCCACCAGTGCGAAAGCCGTGGTGGGCAGCAAGCCGCCAAACCAGCCGTTACCGATATGGTAGGGCAGCGACATCGAGGTGTAGCGTATGCGGGTCGGGAACATTTCCACCAGCATTGCGGCGATCGGGCCGTAGACCATCGTGACATACAGCACCAGGATGAACAGCAGCAAGACCACCATCGGCTTGTTGATCTGCTCAGGATCAGCCTTGGCAGGGTAGCCCGCTTCCTTGATAGCGGCGCCGATTTCCTTCTTGAGCGCTGCTTCGTGGGCCTTGCTGTCGGCGTCGAAATTCAGCCCGTCGGCCGTCATGACGGCGTTGAACGAGGTGATTTCCTTGCTGCCGATGCGTACCTTGGCGATGCTGCCAGCTGGTGCTTCTTCCTTGGTGTAGTTCACCGAGCTGTTCGACAGGAAACCGGCGGCGATATCGCACGACGATGGGAACTTCTTGGTACCCGTCATGTTGAACTGGAAGTGGCAGGATGCAGGATCAGCCACTACCACCACAGGCGAGTTCTTCAGCGCCGCTTCCAGCTGCGGGTTGGCAAAGTGCGTCAAGCCATTGAAAATGGGGAAGTAGGTCGCCGCGGCGATCAGGCAGCCGCCCAGGATAATGTATTTGCGGCCGATGCGGTCCGACAGGCTGCCGAAGAACAGGAAAAATGGGGTGGCCAGCAGCAGCGCGATGGCGACCAGGATGGTGGCCGTGGCCAAGTCCACTTTCAAGGTTTGCGTCATGAAGAACAGGGCGTAGAACTGGCCCGTGTACCAGACCACGGCCTGGCCGGCGGTCAGGCCGATCAGGGCCAGGATAACGATCTTCAGGTTTTTCCAGCGGCCGAACGCTTCGGTCAGCGGCGCTTTCGAGGTGCGGCCTTCCGCTTTCATCTTGGCAAATGCTGGCGATTCATTCATGGCCAGGCGGATCCAGACGGAAATACCCAGCAGCACGATGGAAACCAGGAAAGGCACGCGCCAGCCCCATGCCTCAAACGCCGCCTCGCCGGTGGCCAAACGGGTGCCCAGGATCACGATCAAGGACAGGAAGAAGCCCAGGGTGGCAGTGGTCTGGATCCAGGCCGTGAAGGCGCCGCGCTTGCCTTCCGGCGCATGTTCGGCCACGTAAGTTGCCGCGCCGCCATATTCGCCGCCCAGCGCCAGGCCCTGCAAGATGCGCAGGAAAACCAGGATGATGGGCGCCGCAATGCCGATCGAAGCGTGGCCGGGCAGCAAGCCGACGATGAAGGTGGAGCCGCCCATGATCAGGATGGTGATCAAAAAGGTATATTTACGGCCGATCATGTCGCCCAGGCGGCCGAACACCAGCGCGCCGAATGGGCGCACGATGAAGCCGGCGGCAAAGGCCAGCAGCGCGAAAATAAAGGTGGTGGTGGGATCGCCGATAAAGAATTGCTTGGCGATGATGGAAGCGAGTGAGCCGTACAGATAAAAATCGTACCATTCGAAAACGGTGCCGAGCGAGGATGCAAAGATGACCTTGCGTTCCTCGGGTGTGATCGGCGTTCCCTTGGTAGAAACCTTCCGCACGTCGGCCGAGCCGGGTGATGATGCCATGGTTTTGTCTCCCTGTTTATGGTGAACCATTTATGGAACCGTTGCCGAGGTCTATTTTGACCATTCTTGCAACAGCTGCAAGGCAGTGTGTTCCCCGAACCTTACGTCAGGCTTGCTTGAAACTTACGCCAAGCTTACAAAATCGGGTGTCATTTTTTGCGAACGACCGTACTTAAGCATGCTATTCTCTTCCTGGTAGAGACGACTAAAACAATCCACACAGGAGACATGAAATGAATCACGCTGTTATCGTATCGACCGCCCGCACGGGCCTGGCCAAGTCCTGGAAGGGCGCGTTCAATATGACGCACGGCGCCACCCTGGGCGGCCACGTGCTGGCGGCCGCCATTACGCGCGCGCAGATCGAGGCGGGCGAGGTGGAAGACGTGATCGCCGGTTGCGCGTTTCCTGAAGGCGCGACGGGCGGCAATATTGCGCGCCAGATTGCCCTGCGCGGCGGTTGCCCCGTCAGCACGGCGGGCATGACCGTCAACCGTTTCTGTTCCTCGGGCTTGCAGGCGATCGCCCTGGCGGCGCAGCGCATCATTGCCGGCGAAGGCGATATCTATGCGGCCGGTGGCGTGGAATCGATTTCCTGCGTGCAAAATGAAATGAACAAACATATGGTTCGCGAAACCTGGTTGCAGCAGCACAAGCCGGAAGTGTATTGGCCCATGCTGCAAACGGCGGAAACCGTCGCCAGGCGCTATCACATCAGCCGCGAACGCCAGGATCAATACGGCGCGCAAAGCCAGCAGCGCGCCGCCAGCGCACAGGCGGCCGGCCTGTTCAACGCCGAAATCGTGCCGATGACCACCATCATGGGCGTGGCCGACAAGGCCAGCGGCATGCTGGTCTCGCGCGAAGTGACGATCTCCTCCGACGAAGGCATCCGTGCCGACACCACCTACGAAGGCGTGTCGAAGATCCGCCCGGCTATCGAAGGCGGTGTGATCAGTGCGGGCAACGCCAGCCAGTTTTCCGATGGCGCCTCGATGGCCATCGTGATGAATGCGAAAGTGGCCGAAGCGAAAGGCTTGCAACCGCTGGGCATCTTCCGCGGCTTCGCCGTGGCCGGCTGCGAACCCGATGAAATGGGTATCGGCCCCGTCTACGCGATCCCGAAACTGCTGAAAAAAGCGGGTTTGACGGTAGCCGACATCGGCCTGTGGGAATTGAATGAAGCGTTCGCCGTGCAAGTGCTGTACTGCGCCGATACCCTGGGCATCCCGCTGGACCGCCTGAACGTGAACGGCGGCGCGATTGCCGTCGGCCACCCGTACGGCGTATCGGGCGCGCGCCTGACGGGCCACGCCCTGATCGAAGGCAAGCGCCGCGGCGTGAAATACGTGGTCGTCACCATGTGCATAGGCGGCGGGCAAGGTGCGGCAGGGCTGTTCGAAGTCGTCTGATTTTTGCTGGAACCCAGTCTGGGGCGGCCTGCGGGGCCGCCTTTTTCATCGTCAGCAAGGCATGGCAATAGCGGTTACAGTGATGCTTTACTTTTATCTTGCACTGCCATCATGATCAAGCACATCGTTTTCTGGAAACTCAAGGACCACGCCGAAGGCGCTGACCGCGCTGCCAACGCATTGAAACTCAAGGCTTTGCTGGACGGCTGTTCCAACGTCGTGCCCGGTATTTTGAAATTTGAAGCCATCGTCGCCCAACCTGGCCTGGAAGCCACCTACGACATCGTGCTCTACAGTGAATTCGCCAACCGCGAGGCGCTCGACGCTTATCAGAACCATCCCGAACACGTGAAGATCAAACCATTCTTTGGTGCGGTGCGTGAAGCGCGGCAGTGCATGGATTATGAGGTTTAAATCCGGGGTCAGACCCGTCGGGTCTGACCCCAGCCTTTACTTTAGGGGCTGAATTTACGTTTGAGACAGGAGCACACATGCCCACCTTCCAACGCATCGTCCTCGCTTCCCGCCCGACGGGCGAAGTGCAACCCGAACATTTTCGTCTGGAAACGCTGGAAATCCCGTCAATCACCGATGGCCAGGTCCTGATCCGCAATCATTATCTGTCGCTGGACCCGTATATGCGCGGGCGCATGAATGAGGGCAAGAGTTATGCGGCGGCGCAAGCCTTGAATGAGACCATGGTCGGCGGTACGGTGGGCGAGGTGATTGCATCCAAGAATCCCCGGTTTGCCGTCGGCGATATGGTCGAAGGCCGCCTGGGCTGGACCGAAATCGCTGTCTCGGACGGCAGCATCTTGCGCAAGGTCGACACCACGCGCATTCCCGCCTCGGCCTACCTGGGTGCGGTGGGCATGCCCGGCATGACGGCCTGGTATGGCTTGAACCAGATCATGGCTCCAAAGGCGGGCGAAACGGTAGTGGTCTCGGCTGCCAGCGGGGCGGTCGGCAGCGTGGTGGGGCAACTGGCGAAATTGAAAGGCTGCAAGGTGGTCGGCATCGCCGGCGGCGCCGAGAAATGCGCCTACGTGGTCGACACCCTGGGTTTCGACGCCTGCATCGACTACAAGGCCGGCAGCCTGGAAGCCAACCTGGCAGCGGCCACGCCCGACGGCATCGACGCCGTCTTTGAAAACGTGGGCGGCGCCATCTTCGACGCCGTACTGGCCCGCACGAACGCTTTCGGCCGGATCGCCATCTGCGGCTGGATCGCCGGCTACAACGGCGAAGCGACACCAATCAACAACTTCCGCCTGATCCTCACCAACCGCCTGACCGTACGCGGCTTTATCGTCTCCGAACATATGGAATGGTGGCCGCAAGGGCTGGTGGAACTGGCAGATCTGGTGGCGGCGGACAAGCTGATCTTCCGCGAATCCGTGGCGCAAGGGCTGGCTAGTGCGCCGCAGGCGTTTATCGGTTTGCTGAAAGGGCAGAATTTTGGCAAGCAGGTGGTGAAGCTGGGGTAATTATTAAATCGTATCGTCCAAAAATTCTACTTGGAGACATCTTTGATATTGACAGGCGTCGGCATGAGGTATTCAAGAGGGTAATGTTTCCTTGAGTTCATTAATTCTCGGGCATAATTGTGAAGAAATTAATTCCTGTGCTACGGTCCGCCAGAATCAGACGATGACGATTAACGAACAAACCGCAACAAGCCCTTCGGCCAGTGGCCCTGCGGGAGCTTTTTTTGAAGGACAGGTAGCCGCGCATTATCTGCTAACGATGCTTGCGGAGGCTGATCCGCGCGGCCTACCGGGTGTGTTGATTGGCAGCGTTGAATTACAGCGTGCAGGCGAGGGACATCCTCTCGATGATGTGATCGTTCGCGGCGTGACGCATATGGGTGAGCCTGCAGTTCTTGAGGTTCAGGTAAAGCGCACAATCACATTTTCTCCCAATGATGCGGTATTTAAAAGCGTCGTAGAGCAGCTTGCCCAAGCACTGCAGAAGCTCGACTTTACACACCAGCGCCACCAGTTTGCCGTCGCGACTGAACGAACATCCTTCAAGATAACGGGTCCATATCAAGATGTACTGCGTTGGGCGCGAGAGGTTGGCTCTGAATCGGTTTTTCACGGACGAATTAAGCGTAAGAAAGTTGGCAATGACGATATGCGCTCCTTTGTAGAAACGGTGCGTAGTCATCTTCTGAGTGCTGGTTGTATGGGTGACGACGAAACAGTCTGGCAGGTTTTGCGTCGCTTTCAGATACTGACTTTCGACTTTGATGCTCCCGGATCACATTCAATTGAATTGGCGCTTGAGCGAGCCCGAAATTTTCTCGATCCAATTGATTCGGCGCGAGCCGGGGTCTTCTGGAAGATTCTAACCGAGACTTCTATTCGGGCTGCGGCTTCGGGGGGCGATTTTGAAAGAAGCAAGCTTCTGAGTGAAGTTTCAGGCATTGACGGTTTCCGACTACGGGGCTCGCCGCGAAACCGAGCATCACGAGAGACTTTGGCCGAAGCTGCTGGCCTTGCGGCTGCTGATCTTCGTCGGAGTATCGCTGGAATAGTATTGGCCCGCTCTACCCAGCTTAATGCGGTACGGGAAGCGCGCGATCAAGGCCGTTATATCGAAATTCGTGGTGCTCCTGGCGTCGGTAAGTCGGGTCTTTTGGGGACGCTTGTAGAACAAGTTTCCACCGAAGGTCGTGTAATTGTTCTTACGCCAGAGCGGACAACCCCCGGGGGATGGCCAGCTTTCAAGGCCGAATTTCAGATTGATGGTGGGATAGCGTCCTTTCTCTCTGATCTTGCTTGCGACGGCGGTGCCACACTATTCGTCGATAGCCTTGATTTCTTTGACGATCCTGGCAAGCGCGCTACAGTCACCGATCTGGTGAGGGCAGCAGCGATCATTCCGGCATTCCAAGTTATCGTTACAGTCAGGACAGACTTCGATAAAGATGAGCCAAACTGGTTGCCGTCAGACATCCTGGCAAAGCTGGGGCATGCTCGCCCGGTTATCATTGATGACCTTGGAGCGGAGGAGATAGAGGAGCTCAAAGCTGCAGCCCCAACTCTCTCGGCCTTGCTCAGCGACATGCATCCTGCCAATGCCGTTGCCCGAAACCTTTTCCGATTATCCCGTTTGCTTGAAGTGGATGGACGCACCGATCAGCTTCGTTCGGAGATAGATCTACTCGAACGATGGTGGACCACAGCTGATGGTCCCCAAGTAAATCGGCGCGAACGCAAGCGGCTTCTTGCAAACCTTTCCGATGCCATTCTGGCGGGCCGCGACTATTTGGAAGCTACGGCCGAGGCCTTGGTTGTGGATGCACTTGTTTCTAGTAGAACGCTACGTGAATTAAGTCTCGATCAATTATCATTTCATCATGATGTCTTGCGTGAGTGGGGTGTGGCGTCGCGTTTGCACGATTCCCCTGACCGCATCGATCAGCTTCCGCTTGATCGTGCGGTGCCGGTATCCTTGGCCCGGGGCATTGAACTTGGGGCCCGCTTTGCATTGGAACGGTCTGAGGATGGAGAGCCGTGGAGAGAGTACTTAAACCGGGTCAGTCGCGATGGAGCTCATGCATCGTGGCGGCGCTGGGCATTACTTGCAATTCTGCGCTCCGAGCTTGCTCTTACGCTACTGGATCGTGCATCTGCATATCTGATGGAGAATGACGGTGTGCTTCTACGCGAATTGATTCGTACGGCGCTCGCTGTCGAGTCACGCCCTCTCGTGGAAATGCTTGCCGAGTATGTGGAGGATGCAGAGAAGATTCCTGCCACTTTATATGGACCGATCAATGGCTCATGGACGAAGCTAACGGATTGGTTACTTATAAGGCGATCACATCTACCGCTTTGCGTGCTTCCTGACGTTGTCGAGTTGTTCCGAAGCCTTTCAACAGCCATATTTTGGATGGGGCCGATGACGCCGAAAATGGCAATCGTTCTTGCTGACTGGCTTGAGGAAATCGAAGATGCAAAAAATCACCATCTGCTTGCAAGTGATAAGCCGCGATTTGCGAAGGCGTTTCGTTCTTACGATCTGCAGAAACTCGAAACCGATGTTCGTCAGGCATTTCTTCTTATGGCAGCACGCGTACCAGAGCGTGCTCAATGCTATCTCCGGAGTGTGCTTGGGCGGCGAAATTCAGATTACATCATCCGTGAGATCCTGAAGTTTCGCGGTACGTTGGCGGTTGCAGCGCCCGTAGAGCTCGTGGAGATTACCTTAGCCGGGCTGATCCCAAAACAAGAGCACACACGAACACCCCAGCCCGAGGCATTCACCCATCTTGATAACGACTTTCTTCCGTCATCTCCCGCGCAGGGGCCATTCCTTGAACTACTTAATGTCGCGCCGGAACATGGCCTAAGTCTTATCCGTCGCTTGCTTGATCACGCGATCATTGCGTTGCCCGATATAGGGGAGCCAGGTACCGATGGTTTTACGCTCGTGTTTCCAACTGGTCCACGCTACTTTCCTTGTGAGCAGTCCTATCTATGGTCGCGCCAAGCTGGCGATGGCTATGCGGTCGAGTCAGCGCTGCTTGCATTAGAGGCATGGACTCACACGCGTATCGAAAAAAACGAAGAGCCTGCTCAGATCATTTCTGATGTTCTTGGTCCTGAAGGTTCACCCGCAGCATTTCTAATGGTGGCAGTTGATATTTTGATTTCGCACTGGCCTAAATCAATGGCGATTGCCATACCGTTTCTCGGTTCGCCTGAACTGCTCACGGCTGATAGAACTCGTCAGTTTCTCGAGGTCACTCCGGAAATTGATTTCGGAGAGTGGGGGGCAATCGGCCCGAAGGAGCCAACTGCTTCGATTATGCTTGCCGACCTAAAAAGTCGCCCCTCCCGCCGTTGGGCACTTGAAGCGCTGCTTTCGAATTTCGCTATTAACGAATCGGTTGATCGCAGCCTTCTCCATGGTTTGCTTATCGCTGCCTCGGAACGTTTGGGGCCAGTAAAACCTAATGATACCTTCGCAACTCCCAGGTTCATGGCGCACCACGCTCTTAATGTGATTAACCCTATGAATTGGCAAGCTATCAATGGTTCCCTTGCTTATGTTTCTCCAACGGAGGAGGTGAGGCACATCGAGACGCTTCAAAAGAAAAACTCGGCGCGAGCAAGGGATTCTGGAATTGACGCGGCAATCCAAAATGCTGTAGAGGATGGATCGAAGTCAAGTTCCGAACTCGTGGAGCAGGCCTTGGCGTATGCACAACGTCTCGAGACCATGTCTGATATGCCGGAAGATATTCCCCTTTCGCGAGCGAGCGCCATCGCTTCTACGGCTATGATCTTAACCCGCGACGGTTCCGATGTAATGCTGAGCAAGCACGAAGAGTGGGCTCGAGATGTGTTTGCGCGGATGTTTTCCCGGGCAGATGGGATTTCAGTTTCCCGGACACGTCACGGTATGCGTTTCAATCCCGTTGCAATTGCCGCGCTTGGCCTCATTCACCTTTGGCGTCGACATGGTCGCCAAGAAGATCGGAACTTATTACTTGAGCTCGCGGGGCGTGACGATCCGCACGCAGCGCATGGCTTCGGTGCAGCTCTCGCGGTCATTTACGAAATCGATCCACGTTTTGTGCCAGCTTTGCTTCGATGTGCGTTGGTGGCTCAAGTCCAGCCCATGCATGAGGATGATGACTTTGGTGATACAAAAAAGGCGAATCAGGTGCGACATCGCCAGCACGTAGCTGCTGCAATCCAAGCCGAGGTGGCATGGCTTAACAACACAGCTTCGGAACCGATTTGGCCACCACTGCCTTCTAGGAGACCTTCAGTCCGGCAAAGTCTCGGGAGCAGCGAAAATGCCCCTACGATACAACCGGTTCGCGTTGCTGAACCGAGCGGGCAGCTTCATTCCCAGAACGCTGCGCTATGGCTTCGACAACTGACGCTCAGTTCGGAGATTGTAGACCCAGCCTGGAGTGTTAGCTTTGTCAACGCTTATGCCGACTGGACGGCTGAGGCGAACGGGGTCGGGCTAGCGCCGGATACTAATATCGACAATCGACCTGGCGAGTGGAACAGTATCTTCTTCTCGATCATGGGGCGCTCTTTTACACGAATGTCACCCGATGAGACTGTTACCCATATTTTGCGCGTGTCCGCCGTTCCCGAAGATTCCTTCTTCGATATTGTTACTAGACTGGTACCCGCGATCGATCAGGCCTACTTTAGTGATCTTGGTCTGGACGTCGGTATTGCACTCAAGCTACGCGTGCTCCTTGCTGATCGCTTGATTGATACTGCTGGGTGGAGGAGGGAGCAAGATAGATCGGAAATGAATATCGAGACCCGGGTCGGTGCAGCGATTGCTGTCTTTTTCTTTAATAACTATAGTCCATTCAGCGATGCGTCGTGCTATTTGTTTGAGCGCGGGATAGGTAAGATTGCCCCGTTCTTCCCTGAACTGGGGCGGTTGATTGGGATGGGACCAGTTACGTTTTCCGCGCTTTTAACAATGAACCTTCTTGAAGTATCTCCACGGTCCACACATCTGGAGTTCTTCCTATCAAGTGCGCTAGTTTGGCTTCAACGCCAACCTGCTAACAAACAGCTTTGGGTAGATAACGGGCTTGGTTCACGGATGGTCGCGTGGCTGGAAGGTGTTCTGCAAATCGATACTGTGCCCCAATCGGCCTCCTACCCTTTAAGACCACAAATCGATGATGTGCTTGCTCGTTTGGTGCAGATCGGTGTTGCGCAGGCGCATGCTCTGGAGGTGCTGATCGCGACTAAAACAAGCAGAGCCAAGTGATGGCAGCTTTCTAGGCCAAGACTGCTTAAACGCAGCATTATTTTTCAAAAGCCAAGGTTTTTGAAAGACAGGAGTGATCCCAGCCCAGCCATGCGACAATAGCCGCCTGTCTTTTACCTCTGATAATCATGACCACTATTAACATCCGCCTCGGCGACTGGGCCACTTTGGGCCAGGACGCTTCCGCCATCCGTTTTGAAGTCTTTGTCGATGAACAGAAAGTGCCGGCCGAGATCGAGCTCGACGCCATGGACGCTGTTTGCCTGCATGCTGTTGCCTACGATACCGAGGGTCGCGCCATCGGTACGGGCCGCTTGTTGCCCGATGGCCATATCGGCCGTATGGCGGTGCGCAAGGCGGGTCGCGGTACGGGTGTCGGTGGCGAGATTTTGCAGCTGCTGATGAGCAAGGCCCGCGAGCGGGGCGATGCTGCTGTGGTGCTCAATGCCCAGGCTGCTGCCGCGCCGTTCTATGCGCGCCATGGTTTTGTGCAGCAGGGGGAACAGTTTGAAGAGGCGGGGATAGCGCATGTGGAGATGCGCCTGGAGTTTTAAATAGTGCTGGGGTCAGACCCGTCGGGTCTGACCCCCAATGCGTAAAACTAATCAGTTCTGGGCTTGCGACTGGCGCCATTTATCCAGTATCACCGCAAGTACGATGACCACACCCTTGGCCACATACTGCCAGAACGACGACAGTCCCAGGATCGTCAAGCCGTTGTTCATCACGCCGATGATGAGGGCGCCGATCACGGTGCCCCAGACAGAGCCGACGCCGCCCATCAGGCTGGTGCCACCCAGCACCACTGCAGCGATAGCGTCGAGTTCGTAACCTGTACCCCAGTTGCCGTTGGCCGCATACAGGCGGCTGGCCGACATGGCGCCGCCCAGGCCGGCGAACAGGCCGCTGATGGTGTAGACAAACATCAATACCAGGCCGACCTTGATGCCGGTCAGGCGCGCCGCTTGCACGTTGCCGCCGACCGCATAGATATGCAGGCCCAAGGTGGTCTTGCGCAAGATGAACCACGTGATGATGACAACCAGGGCGGCCAGCCAGATCAGCCAGGGCAGGGCCAAAAAGGTGCCGTTGCCCATCCATTCGAAGCTGGGGATGTCCGTGTTGAGCACGCTGGTGCCATCGGCCAGCAGATAGGCTGCGCCGCGCAGGGCGGTCATGGTACCCAGGGTGACGACGAACGGATTCAAGCCCACCAGCGCCACCAGCGCGCCATTCAAGGCGCCCAGCAGCAGGCCGACGACCAGAAACACGGGAATCGAGAAGCCTGCAAACTGGGCCGACAGCGACATCAGCATGCCTGCCACCGCCGAGACTGCCAGCACGGAGCCGACCGACAGGTCGATGCCGCTGGTCAGGATAACGAAAGTCATGCCCGACGCCAGCACGATATTGATCGATACCTGGCGGAAAATGTTCATGGTGTTATTGCTGGTCATGAAGGTCGATTGACCATCGCCCGCAAAGTACACGGTCAGTCCGTACATGGCCAGGTAAAGCACGACCAGCACGGGCAGCATGCCCAGGCGGCGCATCAGGCCCGATGCATTGAAGGATGAGCTGGCGCGCGCGGCGCCGCCGCTGGTTGTAGTAGGGGTAGTCATGATGAATCTCCTTATTGATTTTCTTTAAGCTGCGTCCACCAGGGTGGCGTAGGCGAGGATCTTTTCCTGCGTGATATCGTCGCCCGTGACTTCACCCGTCAAGCGGCCTTCGCACATCACCATCACGCGGTCGCAGATGCCGACCAGCTCGGCCAGTTCGCTGGAAATGCACAGCACGGCGGTGCCTGCATCGGCCAGTTGGTGGATGATCTTGTAGATTTCGCTTTTCGCGCCCACGTCCACGCCGCGCGTGGGTTCGTCGAGGATCAGCACTTTCGGCTTGATGGCCAGCCAGCGCGCCAGCAAGACTTTTTGCTGGTTGCCGCCCGACAAGCCACCCACGATGCCTTCCGGGCCCGACACTTTCACGTTCAGGCTGGCAATCGACTCGCGCGCCAGGTCCGTCAGGGCGCCATGGTTGACCACGCCCGCCGTGGCGTGCTGCGACAGGATATTCATCGACATGTTTTCCATCGCCGACAA
Organism: Janthinobacterium silvisoli; assembly: GCF_014200725.1. GTDB lineage: Bacteria > Pseudomonadota > Gammaproteobacteria > Burkholderiales > Burkholderiaceae_D > Janthinobacterium. The sequence continues at coordinate 88,848 of NZ_JACHCL010000002.1, read as the reverse complement.
TTGCATGAACAAGCCCAGGCTCTTGCGGTCTTCCGGCAGGTAGCCGATGCCGTGGCGGATCGCGGCCAGCGGTTCCGTAATATGGACTTCCTGGCCGTCGAGCCAGACCTGGCCCGTTTGTTTCTTGTCGGCCCCAAAGATCAGCCGCGCCAATTCCGTGCGGCCCGCGCCCACCAGGCCTGCCAGGCCCGCCACTTCGCCTGCATGCAGGGTCAATGAGGCAGGCTTGACCTTGCCACCGCCCACATTTTCCACGCGCAGCCGCTCGGCGCCGCGCGTGCTGCGGCGCTGGTGCTGGTAAAAATCGTCGGCGGAACGGCCGACCATCATTTGTACGACTTTCTTTTGATCCAGTTCATCCTTGCCCAGCTCGCCCACATAGGCGCCATCGCGCAGCACCGTGATACGGCGCGCCAGGCGTTCGACTTCGGCCATGCGGTGGCTGATGTAGAGTACTGCCAGGCCCTTGTCGCGCTGGGCCTCGATGATGCGGAACAACTGCTCCGTTTCGCGGTCTGACAGGGCGGCAGTCGGTTCGTCCATGATCAGGATGCGGCTCTTGTGCACCAGCGCGCGGGCGATTTCCACCTGCTGCTGTTCGGCAATCGACAGGCCGCCCACCATGCTGTCGGCATGGAAGCGCGAGCCGAGGTCGGCCAGGATGGCATTGGTGCGTTCGCGCATCTCGGCTGCATTGACGGTCCAGAAGCGGCCTTGCGGCTCGCTGCCCATGAACACGTTTTGCGCCACCGTCATGTTCTTGGCGACGCTCAGTTCCTGGTAAATCAGGTTGATGCCCAGCGCCCGTGCTTCGCCCGGGCTACGTATCTTGATGGGTTTGCCATCGAGCAGGATTTCTCCTGCATCCGGCGTGTAGACGCCGGACAGGATTTTCATCAGGGTGCTCTTGCCGGCGCCGTTTTCGCCCATCACGGCGTGGATTTCGCCGCTGCGCACCACCAGGTGCACGCCGCGCAGCGCGCGCGTGGCGCCGAAGCGCTTTTCGATGCCGCGCATTTCAAAAATAATATCGTCGCTCATGACGTGTCCTCGCTGTTGAAACTGGCGCCCACCACCGTCATGGCGACGGCGGCGAACTCCACGTGGTGCAAGCTTGCTTAGTTTTTCACCCAGCCAGCGTAAGCGGCAACGTTTTCCTTATTGACGATAGGCGTAGGCAGCAACACCGTCGTCTGTTTCGGTGCGCGGCCATTCATGAGGTCATAGCCTACTTGCACGGCATCGGCCGCCATGCGGTACGGGTTTTGCGACGCGGTGGCGGCAAACAGGCCGGCCTTGTTTTTCAGCGCGTTCTGGCCGTCCGGTGCGCCATCGACTGCCGTGATCAGCTTGATGTCGCTGCGTTTGGCTTGCTTGATGGCCAGTTCGGCGCCGATACCGGTCGGGTCATTGATGGCGAACACGGCGTCGATTTTCGGATGGGCCGTCAGCAGGTTGGACATCACCGTCAGGCCGCCATCGCGGCTGCCGCCCGCATTCTGGTTATCCGACAGGATCTTGATATCCTTGAAGCCGGCCAGGGTTTTCTTGCAACCGGTGACGCGGTCGATCACCGCCGTGACCGGTGGACCGTTCAGGATGACCACATTGCCCTTGCCGCCGATTTGCTTGGCCAGGTAGGCGCACGAAACGTCGCCTGCCATGGTGTTGTCCGACATCACGGTGGCCGAGGCGTTTTGTGCGCCCACGTCGACAGCGATCACGATCACGCCGGCATCGCGGGCTTTTTTCACGGCCGGGCCGATGCCTTTGGAATCGGCAGCGTTGAGGATAATGATATCGGTCTTGTTGGCGATAAAGTTTTCAATCTGGTCGACCTGGGTGTTCAAGTCATATTTGCTTGACACGGTGGTCACTTTCACGCCAGGGCCGCCGATTTTCCTGGCGCTTTCTTCCGCGCCACGGCCAATGGCCACGAAGAATGGGTTGGCCAGGTCGCCGACGGTGATGCCGATCGATTTCAAAGGCTTGTCGGCAGCAAACGCGCCACAGGCGATGGACATCAGCAGGGAGGCGGTAAGAATCTTTTTCATATGAATCTCCAAGGTTTTTATTGTGTTGAAATAAACTCAGCTACTAGGGTGCAAGGTACAAGGTGTTGCAGGTAAAAACTGATTTCTTTTTAACTATGACTCATTGTTTGTTACTGATTATTTGCTGCGTAAGGTTTCGATCATGGCGTCCAGCTTGCCTGCATCGACGGCAAAACCACGGATGCCTTCGGCCAGTTTTTCGGTTGCCATCGCGTCGTCGTTCAGGGCGTAGCGGAAGGCCGCTTCGTCGTAATGCACGGCAGCTTGTGGTGCAGCGTTGCCACCCAGTGCGCGCTCGAATGGCGTGTCGGACGCTTCCAGCTTGGCCAGCAAGTCGGGGCTGATGGTCAGCAAGTCGCAGCCGGACAGCGCCGTGATCTGGCCCGTGTTGCGGAAGCTGGCGCCCATCACCTGGGTGGCGATGCCGTGTTGCTTGTAGTAATCGTAGATGCGCGTGACCGATTGCACGCCTGGATCGTTGGACAGGGAACGGGCCGCTTCGTCCCATGCGGCGCCAGCCGATTTCTTGTACCAGTCGTAGATACGGCCCACAAATGGCGAGATCAAACGTACCTTGGCGTCGGCGCAGGCAACCGCCTGGCAAAACGAAAACAGCAGGGTCAGGTTGCAAAAGATGCCGTCCCGTTCCAGTTCGCGTGCCGCCTGTATGCCTTCCCAGGTGGCAGCGATCTTGATCAATACACGTTCGCGGGCGATGCCGGCCGCTTCGTACAGGGCGATCAAACGGCGTGCACGCGCTACGGTGGCAGCGGTGTCAAAGCTCAGGCGGGCATCGACTTCGGTCGATACGCGGCCCGGCACCACTTTCAGGATTTCCAGGCCGAAGCGCACCAGCACCTGGTCGACGATATCGTCCAGGCTGGCGTTCTTGTGGGCGGCGACCGTACTTTCCAACAAGGGTGCATAGTCGGGCTGCAATACCGCCTTCAGGATCAGGGATGGGTTGGTGGTGGCGTCTTGCGGGGCAAAGCGCGCCAGTTGCAGGAAATCGCCGGTGTCGGCGACAACGGTACTGTGTTGCTTCAATTGTTGCAGTTGATTCATCGCTATTCGTCCTTATAAGTGCATGCGCAGGAAACTACGCTGCTTGATGTAAAGCCTGTACGGCGGGAAACAGGCTGCGGTACTTCTGATAGCGCACCTGCAAGGCCGCATGTTGTGCGGCATCCGGTGCGAACGTATTCTTGATGGCCAGGCCCGTTTCCAGCACGCTACGCTCGCCGATGGCGGCAAAGCCCAGCTTGGCCGCACCTATGCTGGCCGACAATTCGCTGTCATGCAGGGTGCGCATTTCCACGCCCAGCACATTGGCCAGCAACTGCGCCCAGTACTGGCTGCGCGCGCCGCCGCCGACCAGCAGGCAGTGCGTCACGGTCGCGCCGGTCGAGGTGACGGCCGCCATGGCGTCGCGCAGGGCAAAGGCCACGCCTTCCAGCACCGCATAACCGAGTTGCGCGGTATTGCTATCATGGCCCAACTGTAAAAAAGCGCCGCGCACTTGCGGGTCATTGTGGGGTGTGCGTTCGCCCGACAGATAAGGCAGGAACAGCGGGGCGGACGATGGTACGCCCTGGACCAGCGGCAGGGCCGATTCGACCAGCGCCAGCAAGGCCGCTTCATTCGGCATTCCCAGCACGCCCGTGGCCCAGCGCAGACAGCTGGCGCCCGATAAAATGGCGCCCATGGCGTACCAGCGGCCGGGCAGGGCGTGGCAAAAACTGTGCACGCCGGCGGCCGGGTTGCCCAAGGGCTGCTCGGTGACGGAAACAATCGCCGCGCTGGTGCCCAGCGAAATAAAGCTGTCGCCAGCGGACACGGCGCCGATACCGACGGCCGACACAGGATTGTCGCCACCGCCGCCGGCCACGATCACGCCGGCTGGCAAGCCCAGCAGTTCGGTGCCGACAGCGTGCACAAGACCCGTGGCGGCATCGCCTTCGACCAGCGGCGGCATTTGATCAGGGCGCAGACCGCTGGCGGCCAGCATCGGTCCATACCAGGCCCGCTCGGCAATATTGAGCCACAGGGTGCCGGCTGCATCCGACATATCGGTGATGCTTTGTCCCGTCAATTGCAGGCGCAGATAGTCTTTTGGCGACAGCACGCAGGCAATCGCGGCAAACGCCTGTGGTTCATGTTCTTGGAGCCACAGCAGTTTGGGCGCCGTCAGGCCTGCCATGGCCAGGCTGCCGGTAACGAGAGCAAATGCAGGGTGGTCATGCGCCAGGGCGGCCGCTTCGACGTGGGCGCGCGCATCGTTCCACAGGATAGCGGGGCGGATGCACTGATCGTGCTTGTCGAGCAGCACCGCGCCATGCATCTGGCCCGACAGGCCGATGCAGCGGATGGCCGCATAGTCTTGCGGATGGGCCGCACGCAACTGGCTCAGGGCTTGCACGCAAGCAGCCCACCAGTCTTGCGGGTCTTGCTCGGACCAGCCCGCCTGCGGTCGGCTGACGCCCAGGCGCACGGACGCCTGGGCGCGGATGCTGCCTTTGCTGTCCATCAGCACGGTTTTCAGTTCGGAAGTGCCCAGGTCGATGCCTAGAGAGATGGCGTTGTCCATGTGTTCAGAGGTAGGCATGTTAAGAAGAAAGTTTGTTTAAGCGCAGCCGCAGGAATTGCGCACGCGCAAGGTTGGCGCCAGGCGGCTCACGTGTTGTTCACGGCCCGGGTTGGCGATGCGTTCGATTAACAGGTCGACCGCCATCGAACCGAGTTCTTCCAGCGGCTGGGCCATGACGGTCAGGCGCGGACTGAAGTAATCGGCCCAGTCAAAATCATCGAAGCCGGCCAGCGCCACTTCTTGTGGCACGGCAATATGCGCATCGCGCAGCGCATGCATGGTGCCGATGGTCATCAGGTTATTGCCGGCCACGATGGCGGTAGGGCGCTGGTCCAGTTGCAATAATTCACGCGTGGCCGCGCCGCTGCGCGCCAGGTTGGAGTCGCCTGGGCGCACCAGGGCCGGGTCGAATTTGATGCCGGCGCGCTCCAGTGCCAAACGATAACCTTCGACACGCTCATTGGTGGTCGACAAACCGACCGCGCCAGCAATAAAGCCGATGCGGCGGTGGCCATGTACGGTGATCAGATGGCTGACCAGTTGCGCCGTCGCTTCGATATTTTCCACGCCGACCTGGTCGAACGGCAGCGGCGACATGCGGTCGACCAGCACGGAAGCGATCTTGTTGCTGCTCAGGTAATTGAGGGCCAGGTTGTCCGGATCGCCCGAGGGCGCCAGCACGATGCCGTCGACGCGGCGCTGGTGCAGGTTTTGCACCACTTTCAATTCCTGGGCCGGATCGTCGTGTGTATCGGAAAACAGCATCATCAAGCCATGCCGCGTGCAGGCAGCTTCGATGGCGCGTACGGTTTCGCTGAAGTAATGATTGGTGAAGGCGGAAATGGCCACGCCGATGGTGCCGGAAGACGAACCGGCCAGCGCGCGCGCCAGCATATTGGGCACATAGCCAATCTGCTGCATCGCCGCGTTGACGGCGGCGACGGTTTTCGGGCTGACCTTGCGGGTGCCGTTCAGTACGTGAGAGACGGTCGACAACGATACGTCTGCCGCTCTCGCTACATCTTCCATGGTGGCCATGGTGTCTCCAGAATATTCTTGTTGTTACTGCTGTGCGGCTACGTTTTGTACTGCTTTCGTGCCGCGTTTGAATCTATCGTAAACAAAAGAAAGCGCTTGCGCAAGCGCTTTCTTTTTTCGCGCAAACGTTTTCGTGGATGAAAAAAACGCATTATTTCACTGCGAACAAGATCAGGAGGGAGTGCCCTCAGCAGTCAAGCTGAGGGGGAGGGGAGAAAAACAGTTACTGAATCAGCAGCTCATGCAACTCGCCCGGCGCATCGGCGTACAGCTTGACGACGGTGGAAGTGCGGGTGCCGTAGCCAGGGGTTTCAATACAGACGGCTGACAGTACGCGCTCGAGGTCGAGCGGCACGCCGGTGTCGGGCAGGCGGAAGTCCGGCGCGCGGGTGGTGTCGGCCAGCATATCGAAATAGGCTTCGTCCGGTGCACCCTGGCATAGCAGGCTGGCAAACTGGGCCTTGGTTTTCAGCACCTTGGGCCAGGGCGCGTCGAGCAGGGCGTTCGACAAGCCATAGATGCCCGGCTCCAGGGGCTGGCCATTGCGGGCATCGTCCTGGCCCCGGTTGGAAAACCAGATCAGGGTGTCGCTATCACCGAGTACCAGGTTAAAACCGTTGTAGTCACCGGCGCCAGGCGCGATCTGTCTTATGTATTCCTGCGCCGACATATTGCCCGCCAGGTAGTCGGCCACCAGCGCGCCGCGTGATGGCGCATCGTCGCGGTGATCCTTCGGGCTGCGGATATTGGTGATGGCGGCAAAGCGCGAACATCCGTCTTCTTTCGTAGGCTGGGTGATGCCCATCCAGCTGCCGCCGGCCTGCAGGTCGCGGCCTGCGTAGACTTGCGGGTGTTCAGGCCAGGCGCCGGCAGGGGCGCTGGCGCGGTCGTAAAATTCGTCGCGGTTGGCGGCGGCAATCAGCGGCACGTGCGGATTGACTTTCCAGGCAAAGACGATCAGGCACATGGGGGCAAATCCATGAACACTTCCGTATGGCGCTGACCATGCGTGAGTGCCAGCAAGCCTGCTTCGTCTGTTGCGGCAGCCAGCTCGCCGGCAAAGCCTTCACCGACGACGGGATAGATTTCCATCCACGTCTGCAAGCCATCCTTGCTGTCGGGGCGGCGCTTGAGTTGCGGCGCCACACCCGATTGTTCGGCCAGCCTGGCTTGCAGCGCGCGCACGCGCGCTTCCAGCGCTTGCGCGTGCTCGTCTTTTACCTGGTAATAAATATACAGATCTTTCATGGCTGGCTCACAGGTCCAGTGCGTCGAGCACGTAGGGCATGGACAGGAATTGCACGGCCGCACCCTGGGCCGAACCCAGGCGTACTGCGCCAACCTCGCCGGAGCCTTGCTCGATGGCGGCCAGCTTCATTTCCGCCAGCGCATCGACGCCGCCGGCGCCATTCGGCGCGGCGTTGACGATCATGCCGCATGGCTGCTCAGGATCGCTGACGGCGAACAGTTCGTTGCCCGCTTGCGCGCCAGCATCCGCGATGCTGACCAGGGTAGTGCGGCGCTTGAGCTTGCCCAGGTACTGGCTGCGCGCGACGATTTCCTGGCCCGGGTAGCAGCCTTTTTTAAAATTCACGCCACCGAGCAATTCGAAGTTGACCATTTGCGGCACGAACTGTTCTTGCGTGGGCAAACTGATTTGCGGCACACCTGCATGGATTTCTGACAAGCGCCAGGCGTCATTGCCGCCTTTGTTCAGCGTGCCGGCCAGTTGCGTCCAGATATCGAGAGCGTTGGCCGCCGACAGCAGCCACTGATAGCGCGGCTGTCCAAAGGCATCGGCTACGCGCAGCAAGGTGCCCAGCGCATGCTCGACCTTGCTGAAAGGCGTAGCTGGCAGTTGTTCGAACCAGGCAGACAGGGCCGCATTGGCGCGCTCGCCGCCGATGGCCAGCACGATTTGGCTTGCTTCATCGCCGGCAGCGTCATGCAGCTTGGCCTTGGCGCGCAGCACGAACATTTGCAAGCGCTTCTGTATGGCTGGCTGTATGGTGCGCGGCAATTGCAGATAAATGGTGGTGGCGTTGCGCCACATCAGAAAACTGGCCAGCAAGCGGCCTTTTGGCGTGCAGTAACCTGCCAGGCGTACTTGCTGCTGGTTCAGGTGTTCCACATCATTGGTCAATTGGCTATGCAGGAAAGTGGCTGCATCGTCGCCAGTAATGCCGATCAAACCCTGGTCGGTGACCGTGGAGACGAAGCCATCCTGCAACTGGACCGTGGTCAGGGTCTGGCCGAAATCGGCGATATTGGTGTCAGGCACGGCACCGTCAACGTGAGTGGAACGGGCGCCTTGCGCGATTAAAAATTGATTCCAGTTATCCATATTTTCCATTAGATCAGCGATTAAGCATTATCATTACGGGTTCATTATAGTGATGTCGCGGAAATCGCGTCGACACTGGCAAGAATTGCTGCTTTTTACGATGCTTTTCTTCATAAATGAACGATTAAAGAATGATTAATGCAGGATCAAACACAGCGAGCATGTTGTCCCGCTTTTTACAGCTCGCATAACAAGAATTGGAACAATGGCTTTCTTTAAAAAATTGGTAGTCAGTTCAGTGATTGTCGCCATCGGTGCTGGTGGCGGTTTTGTGTATTGGGCCCAGCAACCCATCACCACGGAAGGCGATGCAATTGCCTTTGCGATCACCCCGGGCAGCGGCGCGCATGCGGCGGGCCAGCAGATTGCGGACGCGGGCGTGCCCATCATGCCGATTCTGTTCAACCTGCTCGCTCGCCTGGAAGGCAAGACCTCGAAGATCAAGGCTGGTTCCTACGAGCTGAAACCGGGCACCACGCCGCAGCGCCTGATCATGCAGCTGGCGCGCGGCGAGTTCGCGCAGGAATCGCTGACCATCATCGAAGGCTGGACTTTTAAGCAGATGCGCCAGGCGATGGCCAATCACCCGGGCTTGAAGCACGATACGGAAACTTTGAGCGATACGGAATTGATGTCGAAAATCAGCCCCGAGTATCCGCAGCCGGAAGGCTTGTTCTTTCCGGACACCTATCTGTTTGCCAAGGGCGCCAGCGAGATGCAAATCTTCAAGCAAGCGCATGTTGCCATGATAGGCCGCCTGATGGAAGCGTGGGACAAGCGCGATCCGGCCTTGCCGTACAAGAATCCGTATCAGGCCCTCATCATGGCGTCCATCGTGGAAAAGGAAACCGGGCAAAAATCCGAGCGGGCCATGATTGCCGGCGTGTTCGTCAACCGCCTGAAAACAGGCATGCTGCTGCAGACCGATCCGACCGTGATCTATGGCATGGGCGATAACTACCAGGGCAAGATCCGCAAACGCGACCTGGAAGCGGACACCCCGTACAATACCTATACGCGCGGTGGCTTGCCGCCCACGCCGATTGCCTTGCCGGGCGCGCAATCGCTGACGGCTGCCCTGGCGCCGGCCCGCACGCAAGCGCTGTATTTCGTGGCGCGCGGCGATGGCACCAGCCAGTTCTCGGCTAATTTGCCCGACCATAACCGCGCCGTGAATCAATACCAGCGCTAAAGTGCTTATACATTATTAAAAAAGACGTTTCATGACACAACAACATCAAGCCCGCTTCATCACCTTCGAAGGCATTGACGGCGCGGGCAAGTCCACGCATATCGGTTTTGTGAGCGACTATCTGCGCCAGCGCGGCGTCAACCTTGTTTCCTCGCGTGAACCGGGCGGTACCCAGCTCGGTGAAAAACTGCGCGAACTGCTGCTGCATGAAAAAATGCACCTGGAAACGGAAGCCTTGCTGATGTTCGCCAGCCGCCGCGAACATATCGCGCAAGTGATCGCTCCCGCGCTTGAGCGCGGCAAATGGGTGATTTCCGACCGTTTCACGGACGCCAGTTTTGCTTACCAGGGTGGCGGCCGCGGTTTGGATATCAGCAAGATGGAAGCGCTGGAAGCCTGGGTGCACCCGCATCTGCAACCTGACCTGACATTCCTGTTCGACGTGCCGCTGGCCGTGGCGCGCGCCCGCCTGGATGCTACGCGCGCTCTCGATAAATTCGAGCAGGAACAGACCGACTTCTTTGCTGCCACGCGCAATGAATATTTGCGCCGCGCCGCGCAGTTCCCCGAGCGTTTCCGCATCATCGATTCCACGCAAAGCATTGCGGACATTCAAGTTCAGCTTGCGAAATTGCTTGATGGATTGCTTGAACAAAGTCTTGTAATGGACTGATTTACAAAGATTAATTATGACTAGTCAACTCTATCCGTGGCAGCAGGATGCCTGGCAGCAATTGCAGGCCTTGCGCCCGCGCATGCCGCACGCCATCCTGTTTCATGGCGCGCAAGGCATCGGCAAGGCTGACTTTATCGAGCATTTTGCGCAAGCGCTGCTGTGCGAAAACGTGCGCCCCGATGGCCATGCCTGCGGCACCTGCGCTTCCTGTGGTTGGTTTAGCCAGGGCAACCATCCCGACTACCGCCGGGTGCGCCCGGAAGCGCTGGAAGACGAAGTCGCTGACGACGTTGAAGGCGAGGGCGAAGGCGCAAAGAAGGCGGCCAAGAGCAAGACGCCATCGAAAGACATCAAGATCGAGCAGATCCGCAACCTGGCCGATTTCATGAATATCTCCACGCACCGCCAGGGCTTGAGGGTGGTGGTGCTGTATCCGGCTGAAGCGCTGAACACGCCCGCTTCGAACGCCTTGCTGAAAACCCTGGAAGAGCCGCCGCCGGGCACCTTGTTTCTGCTGTCTTCAAACAGCCTGGACCGATTGCTGCCGACGATATTATCGCGTTGCCGCAAGTTCGCCCTGCCAATGCCCAGCCACGAACAGGCTTTGACCTGGCTCAAGGCACAAGGCTTGAACGACGCCGACAGCTGGCTGCGCGAGCAGGGCGGCGCGCCGCTGGCGGCCCTGGCCCAGTCCGAATCGGGCAGCCGTGAAGAAACGGAACAGCTGCTGCAGGTGCTGGCCCATCCCGGCGTGGAAGCGGCCCTGAAGGCGGCGGACAAATTGCAGAAAGCGCCGCTGGCGCCCTTGGTTGCTTCCTTGCAGCGCTGGCTGTATGACGTGTTTTCAGTCAAGCTGTCGGGCACTATCCGCTATTACCCGCGCCATCGGCGCGAGCTGGAAGCATTGGCTGCACGCATCAATGTGAGCCGGCTGATGGCCGCCATCAAGGCTGCCAATGAACGGCGCGCCATCGCCGAGCATCCCTTGTCGCCCAAGCTGTTCCTGGAAGATATGCTGCTCGATTACACCGCGAATTATCAGTAAAATCAATCACTTGAATTCATCATTTAATCCATAATATGAGCTACCGCCACCGCATCGCCACGCTTGCCGACCTGCCTGCCATCGTCGCCATCTACAACACCACGATCGCTTCGCGTGAAGTCACGGCCGATACGGAGCCGGTGACGGTCGAGTCGCGCCTGGCCTGGTTCCACGAGCACACGCCCGAGCGCCGCCCCCTGTGGATTATCGAAGCGGCCGACGATACGTCGGCTGAACCTGTGCCCCTGGGCTGGCTGTCGTACTCGAATTTTTATGGCCGCCCCGCCTATTCGGGCACGGCAGAGTTGTCCGTCTACATCGCCGAAGCGGCGCGCGGCAAGGGCATAGGCGCTTACGGCCTGACGCAGGCGATCGCCCACGCGCCCTCGGTGGGCGTGCATACGGTGCTGGGTTTCATCTTCGGCCACAACGCGCCCAGCCTGGGCCTGTTCAAGAAGTTCGGTTTTGACATATGGGCCAATTTGCCGAAAGTGGCGAACCTCGATGGCGTGGAGCGCGACCTGATTATCCTGGGCAAGCGGGTAGGCTGATAAAGTGGGGCGTGCTACAGTTCAGGAAAATTCTTTGCCTTGAACGGAGACAGACATGAAACGCGTAACCGGTATCGGCGGCATCTTCTTCCACGCACAGGATCCGGCCGCGCTGCGCGCCTGGTACCAGCGGCATCTGGGCATCGACGTGCAAGCCTGGGGCGGCGCCGCGTTTTCCTGGGATGATGCTGGCGGCAGCACTATCTGGTCGGTTGGCGGTGACCGCGAGCAATTCTCCCCCGGCAAGGCATCCTTCATGATCAACTACCGCGTCGACAACCTCGACGCCTTGCTGCAAGCGCTGCGCGACGAAGGCTGCACAGTGCTGGACAAGGCGCCGGACTCGGAATATGGCCAGTTCGGCTGGGTTATCGATCCCGAGGGCAACAAGGTGGAATTGTGGCAGCCACCAAAGGGACAGTAGGCCCATGTATTTTAAAGAAGGCCATCGACCATCGGACTTCCTTGTACTTGTCCTGGCGATTGCATGTGTTCCCGTCGCCAAGATTGCCCTGATGTACTGGGAATACCGTTTGCGGTGGCCCTTGGCGCCGCTTATTGAGTCCCTGGCCTTGCTTCTCGCTCTGGGAGCGGCAGCATGGGCAGCCAGCTACTTTCCAGGCTCTTGGGTGAAGAAGCTGTGCCGCATTGCGGCGGTTGGTGTCTGGTCTTGCCTGGCCTACCTTATCGTTGCCTTTGTACCTGGCTGCATGTGGGCGCCCGCGTGCCTGTAGTATCTGTCCTGGCCGCCGAAGACCAGGGGCTTTGAGCGGGCAAGGGCGGCGCGTGCTTGAAACAGCTGCCGGTCCGTCGCTGCAGGATTTCCTTTTTCCCCTGCCAGTTTCCCCGCCCTCCGGTACAATCCTGCCTTATGTATATCGACTCCCATTGCCATATCAATTTCCCCGAGCTGGCCGCTCGCATGCCCGAAATTCTTGCCAAGATGGCGGAGAACAAGGTGACGCACGCCTTGTGCGTGTCCGTGGACTTACCGGACTTTCCACAGGTGCTGGCGCTGGCCGAGCAGTATCCGCATATTTTCGCGTCCGTCGGCGTGCATCCCGATTACGAGGACACGCCTGAACCGTCCGTGGAAGACCTGGTGCGTCTGGCCGATCATCCGAAGATTATCGCCATCGGCGAGACTGGCCTCGATTATTTCCGCCTGACCGGTGACCTGGAGTGGCAGCGCGAGCGTTTTCGCACTCACATCAAAGCTTCAAGAATCACGCGCAAGCCCTTGATTATTCACACAAGAGCAGCCAGTGAAGACACCATCCGCATCATGCGCGAAGAGGGCGCGGGCGTAGCGGACGGCGGCGTGGCTGGCGTCATGCATTGCTTTACTGAATCGCTGGAAGTGGCGAAAGCGGCCATCGACATGGGCTTCTATATCTCGTTTTCCGGCATCGTCACCTTCAAGAGCGCCAAGGACTTGCAGGCGGTGGCGCTGGAAGTGCCGCTCGAGCGCATCCTGATCGAAACGGACTCGCCTTATCTGGCGCCCGTGCCTTTCCGTGGCCGCATGAACGAGCCCGGTTACGTGGCCCATGTTGCCGAGTATCTGTCGACCTTGAAAGGCATCCCACTGGCCCAGGTGGCCGAACAGACGACTGATAATTTCTTCAAATTATTCAACCAGGTACGGTGATTTCCTCATGTTAAATCGAGCCCTGCGCATGGCCGTCGCGGCCACCTTGATGGTCTCTGCCACTGCCGTCTGCGCAGCGCCCGATCCCGTGTCTTTCTTCCGCGCCGTCTCGGTTGATAATGCCGGCGCCGTGCGCGATATGCTCGCTGACGGCATCAATCCCAATCTGATCTCGACGGTCTACGATGAACCCGCGCTGGTGCTGGCCGTGCGCGACGATGCCGACAAGGTCTTCCAGGTCTTGCTCAATACGCCAGGCATCAATCTGGAAACGCCTGCAGCCAATGGCAATACGGCCTTGATGCTGGCTGCCTACAGGCACAAGCAGGCGCTGGTGGAAGCCTTGCTGGCCAAGGGCGCCAAAGTCAATCAACCAGGTTGGACGGCTTTGCATTACGCAGCCTCGGCCGGCGACTTGCCCATCATGAAGATTCTGTTCGACCGCCAGGCGGTGGTCGATGCGCGCGCCACCACGAATATCACGCCGCTGATGTTTGCCGCCCGCGAAGGACAGGAAGAGGCGGTCAAGCTGCTGCTGTCCTGGGGCGCCGACCCCAGCCTGAAGAGTGACCATGGCTGGACTGCCGACCAGTTTGCGCTGGCGGCCGACAAACCCCGTGTGGCAGCCATCATCACGGCGGCGCAAAAAGCACGCGCAGCTGCTAAGTAATAAGCTAAGTAATAAGGTCGGTAACAAGGTCAGCAATTATCTGCTTACTAATGGTTTCCATGCCAGCGCTGGAAGTGGCATGGAATTGCCTCTCATCTCAGCCCTTTGTCCTTGCTCCTGATTAACGATAATGATCCCGTCGCATTAATCGGGAGATCTTTCGCATGGCACACAATACGCACGTCAGGCGCCGGCTGTTTTGTCGCCGCCCCTCACGCAGCCCCTGCGATCTCACTGCTTTCTGGAACGACAAAATTGATCGGCCATCGGAGCCAGGCTCCAAGAGGACAGATATGCTGAATGAACGAGAAATTGAGAGTTGTTATCTGGGGCAATTTATCCCCGTGCATTACCACCACAATATGCTGATGGACCAGAATCGCATGCATGGCTTCAAGTCGGCCATCGATTACGCGGTCAAGCCGGGCATGAAAGTGCTGGAACTGGGCGGCGGTACGGGCGTGCTATCCTGGTTTGCGGCGGCAAAAGCGGACAAGGTATGGTGCGTGGAGTTCAATCCGGACATGGTGAAAGAAGCGCGCAAGATGCTGGCGCTCAATCCCAACGGTGAAAAAGTCGAGGTCGTGCATGCGGATGCATTTGAGTATCTGCCGCCCGAACCGGTCGATGTGGTCATTTGCGAAATGATCCATGTGGGCATGCTGCGTGAAAAGCAGGTCGAAGTGATCGAATCGTTCAAGCGCCGCTACCTGGCCCGTTTTGGCGGCCCGCTGCCCCTGTTCTTGCCGGAAGCGGTGATCATGGCCGTGCAGCCGATGCAGCAGGAATATGATTTCGAAGGTTTCCATGCGCCCATCGTGCAATTCCAGGAAACCACCGCCATCCACCCGGGCGTGCTGGAACTGGCGCCGCCATCCGTCTACAGCATCATCGACTTTACGCAAGCTGTTGATAGCGTGTTCGGCTTTGACGGCAAGTTTGTGGTTGAGCGCAGCGGTACCCTGAATGCCTTGCGTTTCGTCACCAAGAACATCCTGGCGGTGGTGCCCGAACACTCGACCACCATCGACTGGCTCAACCACTATATGTGCTTGCCGCTGGCTACGCCGATCGCCGTCAAGGCGGGCGATGTGCTGCAAGTGCGCTTCCAGTACCGCGCGGGCGGTTCGATTCCTTCGCTGGAAGCGTCCATGCAAGCCCAGGTGGTCTATGATGCCAGCCTGCAGCCGGTGGTGCAGAATCCGGTGTTTGCCTGATTACTGGAGTAGTTTTTTAGATAAGGCCGCGGGCATTTCGTCCTGCGGTCTTTGTCCATTCAGGGTATATTGCGTGCTTTATCACTGAACAGCTTTACTATCATGGAACAGATCGATCAGCGTTACCTCGTGCAACAAAACAAAGTCAGCGACGGCGAAACCAAGCCGCCCGTGTTTGCCAAGGTGATGCGCAGCAAGGAAGGCGTGTTTGAGGGCGTTTCCTTCATCAAGTCAAAAGACAAGGCCACGGTGATGACCATCGCCGAAGCCAATCAGGCCATCAAATGGGCCACCAGCAAGAAGCCGAACGCGCACGAGTACGTCACTAAAGTGATCTGCGTCGGCCAATAGTCCTTCATTTTGCGCAGTTCACTCCAGCTTTAACCCCGTCCATCCCGTCTGCATGCAGTTCATCGCATGGCGATTGCCGTGGAAGTGGCGCTTTTATATAGTGTGCTCACAGTAGCGGGATGAGCCAGACAGCTTGCCCCGCTCATTAATTCGGAGAAATGGGAGAGTGTCATGCTGGGATTCGTGCTGTGGCTGCTGCTGTTGATGGTGTGCTGGCCCTTGGCCTTGCTGGCCTTGGTGCTGTATCCACTGGCCTGGCTGATGCTGCTGCCATTTCGTTTGATCGGTATCGGTGTCGAAGGCGTGTTTGAGTTGCTGCGCGCTATCGTGATGCTGCCCGCTCGTGTATTGGGTGGCGGCCGGCGTTAAGTTGGAACTATCCTGAAGAAATGGCGCCATCGGCGCCATTTTTGCATTTAGAAGTCGACCAGGAAACCGCCGCCGATCGATTTTTGCGAGTAGTTATAGTCGATCAGGCTTTGGCCATAGCCAGAAAACAGTTGCAGATAGCCTTTCAGGTTGGCTTTCAACGGGAAAGCCCAGCCCGCCTGCACGGAGCCGTGGCGCGTGCTGAAGTTGCGTCGCGCCGTGACGGAGAATTCGTGGCCGTCGTTGCGGTAGCTGACCTTCACGTCGCCATGGCCCATGTAGTCGACGATGTCGATATTGTCATTGTCCGCCACGCCATTGTCGAGGCGGCGCCAGATGCGCGCGGCGATCGCCACGTTCTCATGCTCCATGCCCAGTTCCGCATACAGCCGGTTCCAGCTGCGCGACAAGGTCGAGGTCTGGCCGTTGGACTGATGCACCAGGCCCAGGTTCAGGTATTTGAAGTCCAGGCCCGCCAGTGATTTGTCGATCGGCATGACCAGCATGACTTCCGGCTGGTAATTGGTTTCGCGGAAGGGACTCGATTCCTTGCGGTTATAGGCTTGCCAGAAACTTTGCTGCGTGTAGCCAAACCACATATCGATCGGCGTACCGGCGATGTCTTCCAGCATCTTCATCTTGAAGCTCAGCTGGTAGGTCAGCTCTACGTGCTGGCTCTTGATGCCACCCGGGGTGAAGTCCTTGAACGGTTCATCGTTCGAAGACGTGCTGTAATTGGCCAGCAGCAAGTAATTGTCGCGGTGCGGGCGGAAATTGAACAGGCCCCGCTTGGATGCGTCATCGAGTTCCCACAATTGCGTCAGGCGCGATATCGGCGCTTCCGGCGGCGCGGCGCCAGCCTGGGCGACCACCGGAATGGCAGCGTTGACGGCGTCTGGCGTGACGATGGCGGCAGGGTTGGCTGCGGAACTGGTGGTCGAGGCGGCGGCCACCGCGAGGGTCGCGGCCGTGGCATGCGGGTTGCCGCCATTGGCGATGGTTGCTTCTTCGACGGCCTTGGCCAAGGTGTCAAAACAGCCCAGGCGCGCGCTGGCGTCGCCGAGCACGGCGCAGCGCTGCATTTGTTGTTCCAGTTCGCCAGCCATGGCAAATGTCGGCGAGGCCAGCAAGGTGGTCAGGATGAGGGTTCTTATTTCAATTTTCATAGGCGCCATAGCAGGGAAGGAATTACCGGTATTGATACTGATCAACTAGTCTTGCTTATTGTCTTGGTAATTAGTGGAAAGTATAGCGGAAAGCTTTATTTCTACGGGGTGGCTAACGTGCGCACCTGAAATCGGCCGTGTCATGCCGGTGAAATCGATGTCTGCTACACTGAAAAACCCGCATACGCTCCCCGGCAATCCCCGCGTGAAGTTGTGTGCACTATGGCTAGCAATGGAGATTGTGATGACCCGCAAAACACCTATCGAGCGCTACCGCAACATTGGCATCAGCGCCCACATCGACGCCGGCAAGACCACCACTACCGAGCGTATCCTGTTCTATACCGGCGTGAACCATAAGATAGGCGAGGTGCATAACGGCGCCGCCACCATGGACTGGATGGAGCAGGAGCAGGAACGGGGCATCACGATTACCTCGGCCGCCACTACCGCCTTCTGGAAAGGCATGGCTGGCAATTTCCCCGAACATCGCATCAATATCATCGATACGCCGGGCCACGTGGATTTCACCATCGAGGTGGAACGCTCGATGCGCGTGCTCGATGGCGCCGTAATGGTGTATGACGCTGTGGGCGGCGTGCAGCCGCAGTCGGAAACCGTGTGGCGGCAAGCCAATAAATACCATGTGCCGCGCATTGCCTTCATCAACAAGATGGATCGGGTGGGCGCCGATTTCCTGCGCGTGCGCCAGCAGATCCGCGACCGCCTGAAAGGCGTGGCCGTACCGATCCAGCTGCCGATCGGCGCCGAAGACCATTTTACGGGCGTGATCGACCTGGTCAAAATGCGCGCGATTACCTGGGACGATGCCAGCCAGGGCGTGCAGTTCAGCTATGGCGACATCCCCGCCGCCTTGCAGGAAGAGGCGCAGCAGTGGCACGACAACCTGGTCGAGCACGCGGCCGAAGCCACGCCGGAATTGACTGAGCGTTATCTGAATGGCGACAGTTTTACGGAAGCGGAGCTCAAGCAAGCCTTGCGCGCGCGCACCATCCGCAATGAAATCGTGCCCATGCTGTGCGGCAGCGCCTTTAAAAACAAGGGCGTGCAAGCGATGCTGGACGCCGTCATCGAATACTTGCCTTCGCCGCTGGAAGTGCCGCCCATCATGGGTCATGACGAGCACGACAATGAGGTGGAGCGCCATCCGGCCGACGATGAACACTTTTCGGCGCTGGCCTTCAAGATCATGACCGACCCGTTTGTCGGCCAGCTGACGTTTTTCCGCGTGTATTCGGGCGTGGTCAATTCGGGCGACATGGTCTACAACCCCACCAAGAGCGCGCGCGAGCGGCTGGGGCGCATCTTGCAGATGCATGCGAATGAACGCAAGGAAATCAAGGAAGTATATGCGGGCGACATCGCTGCCGCTGTGGGTTTGAAAGCCGTGACCACGGGCGACACCCTGTGCGCCATCGATCACATCATCGTGCTGGAAAAGATGATTTTCCCGGAACCCGTGATCTCGCAGGCGGTCGAACCGAAAACCAAGCCCGACCAGGAAAAGATGGGCATCGCCCTGAACCGGCTGGCGCAGGAAGATCCGTCGTTCAAGGTGCATACGGATGAAGAGTCAGGCCAGACCATCATGTCGGGCATGGGCGAGCTGCACCTGGAAATCCTGGTCGACCGCATGCGGCGCGAATTCGGCGTGGAAGCGAACGTGGGCAAACCGCAGGTGGCCTACCGCGAAACCATCACGCGCACGGTGGAAGATATCGAGGGTAAATTCGTCAAGCAGTCAGGCGGGCGGGGCCAGTACGGCCACGTGGTGCTGAAGCTGGAACCGTTGGAGCCAGGCACGGGCTACCAGTTTGTGGACGCCATCAAGGGTGGCGTGGTGCCGCGTGAATTCATCCCGGCCGTCGATAAAGGTATCCTGGAAACGCTGAAATCAGGCGTGCTGGCCGGTTATCCGGTGGTGGACGTGAAAGCTACCCTGACGTTTGGTTCCTACCACGACGTCGATTCGAATGAAAACGCGTTTCGCATGGCCGGTTCCATCGCCTTCAAGGAAGGCATGCGCAAGGCGGCGCCCGTGCTGCTCGAACCGATGATGCAGGTCGAGGCGGAAACGCCGGAAGACTTCATGGGCAACGTGATGGGCGACCTGACAGCCCGGCGCGGCATGGTGCAGGGCGTCGACGACATCCCTGGCGGCACCGGCCGCATCGTGCGCGCCCTGGTGCCGCTGGCCGAAATGTTTGGCTACTCCACCACCCTGCGTTCCTTGACGCAGGGCAGGGCGACCTACACCATGGAGTTCAAGCACTACGCCGCCGTGCCCAAGCATATATTGGATCAGGTTGCTGCTGCGGGGAAGGCGAAGTAAGGTCGATTTAACCCGAAGGGTACGTACCGGGGGCTGACCCGACGGGGGAATACACTCCAATGGAGCGTATTCCGATCCCGAAGGGACTGACCCCGGATGTCGTTTGAGTTCAATGGATGGTTCAATGCGCGAGATTCTGCGCAATAATCGCATCCGCCATCTTCACTGCCTCATCCACCGGCTGGCTCAAGGCCTTGGTGCTGTACACGGTGGAGGCCACCATCGGTTGATCCAGGGTTGCGCCTTCGCCGTGGCTGGTATCGACCGTGACGGTGGTCGACAGGCCGATGCGCAGCGGGTGGGTGGCCAGTTCTTTCGGGTCGAGCGCGATGCGCACCGGCACGCGCTGCACCACCTTGATCCAGTTGCCGGTGGCGTTTTGCGCTGGCAGCAGGGAAAACGCGCTGCCGGTGCCAGCCGACATGCCTTGCACCTTGCCGTGGTACACCACCTTGCTGCCATACAGGTCCGTCTCGATGGTGGCAGCCTGGCCGACGCGGATGTTGCGCAATTCCGATTCCTTGAAGTTGGCGTCGACCCACAACTGATCGAGCGGTACGATGGACATCAGCGGCGTGCCTGGCGTGACGTGGCTGCCCAGCTGCACATTGCGCTTGGCCACATAACCGGAGACAGGCGCGATCACCGCGTTGCGGCGCACCGCCAGCCAGGCTTGCACCAGATCATCCTTGGCCGACAGCACTGCCGGGTGGCTGGCCAGCAGCACGCCTGCCACGCCGGCGCGCATGGAATCGGCCTGGCGCTGGGCTACCGTCAAGGCGGCCTTGGCGTCATCCACGGCTTGTTTCGCATGGGCCAGGTCTTCTCCGGAAATCGTATGGTCGGCTGCCAGCGGCGCGCGCCGGGCCAGATTACCCTGCGCCGTGGCCAGGGCCAAACGGCGCTGCTCGACCACGGCCTCATATTGCGCCACGCCCGTATAGCGTTCGCGCTCCTGGCGCACGACATTGCCCAAGCGTGCCTGCGCCTGGCTAAGCGCCAGGTCGGCGTCGATGCCGTCCAGGGTGATCAGGGGTGCGCCCGCTTGCACCATCTGCGTTTCGTCGGCGCGGATTTCATTGACGTTGCCCGTCACTTGTGACGACAGGGTGACCAGGTTGCCGCCCACATAGGCGTTATCCGTTTGCTCTTCCTTCGACAGCACCAGCTTGTAGTAACCGGCCCAGCCCAGGCCCGCCAGCACGAACAGGCCTGTGATGCCCAGCAAGACTTTCTTGCGCTTGTTGTTGCCTTCGACAGGCGTGTCGGAAGCTTGGACGGTAGTTGTATTGTTATCGTTGCTCATGATGAATTCTCTAGTTCGCAATGTTATTGGTGTGTAGCTGTCGAGGTAGTTGCTGCCGTGCTGGTGTCCGGAAAATCGCTGGCGCCGCGGTAGCCACCACCCAAGGCCAGGTTCAGGCTGATTTCCGCGTTTTGCCGCTGCTGCTGCAATTGCATTAACAGGTCTTGCTGGAAGCGCACGGTCATTTCCGCACTCAGCTGCGTGGCGCGGTCGGCCAGGCCCTGTTTCAGGCGGGCATTGGCGTTGCTCAATTGTTTTTCGCTGGTGCGCATGTTTTCATCTTGCAGGCGCAGCTGGTTTTCCACGCCCTGCAATTTGGCGCCGGCCTGGGCCACGTCGCGTACCACATTGAAGACGCTCTGGTTGTAATCGGCGATCAGCTCGTTGCGTTCCGTACGCGCGCCACCGAGCTGCGCCTGCAGCCGGCCCGCATCGAATAGCGGCAAGGACAGGGCGGGGCCGATAAACAGCGTGCGGCTACCTGATTCGAGCAGCTTGCCCAGTTTGACGGCATCGAGGCCAAACGATGCGCCCAGGTCGATATCGGGATAAAACGCCGCCTTGGCTGCATCGATGCGGCTGAGCGATGCCTGCACCCGCCAGCGGGCTGCCTGCAGATCGGGCCGGCGCGCCAGCAATTCCATGCCCAGCTTGCCCGGCATGGCGTGCGGCAAGGCTAAAGCCGTGCGCGGCTGCAAATTGGCCAGCGCGGTGCTGTCGGCGCCCAGTAGTGCGCGTATGGCTTCGCGCTCGGTGATGATCTGCGTTTCCAGCAAGGCGATCTGCTGCTGTATCAGACTCAAGCGGGTTTGCGCCGACAGGTGTTCGTCGTTCACGCCCAGGCCATTGGCGATGCGCTTTTCCTTGTCGATCACCAGGTCTTGCTGCAATTTCACCAGCGCATGCAGGTTATCCATGCGCGCCCAGTTGGTCTGGATGCTGAAATAATGCTTGGCGATTTCGGCGGCCAGCATCTGTTCCGACATGGCGAATTCGGCGCGGCGCGCATTGACTTCGCCCAAGGCCGAAGCGATTTGCGCCTTGTGCTTGCCCCACCAGTCCAGGTCGTAATGGGCTTGCACGCCCACTGTTTCTTCCGAATAGTAGCTGCCGCCGATGGGGGCAGGGAACAAGCCATTGCCCGAATAACGCTGGCGGTTGGCATTGGCGCTCAAGCTGACATTGGCGTCGCGGTCTGCGTGCTGGAAGTCGAACGCGGCCTGGGCCGAGTTGATGCGCGCATTGGCTACGTCCAGGCTGGGGCTGGCAGCCAGCGCCTGGGTGATCAAGCCGTCCAGCTGGTCGTCCTGGAACTGGCGCCACCACTGGGCGGCAGGCCAGCCTTCGCTGGCCAGGTGGATGTCGGCCGCCAGTTGCACCTTGGCCAGGTCTTGCTGCGGCAACACTTGCGTATCGGGCGGAATGCTGGCGCAGCCGGCCAGGGCCAGACTGAACGCGATGACGGTCAGGGAAAGTTTGATGGTTTTATTATGCATGATGCTTACTCCATGGCCGCGTGGTCGACCACGACAGGCGCATTTTTCTTGGGGGGACGTATCAGTAACAGAAGCGGCAGGACGAGGATGGTCAGCCACATCATCATCCAGAAGTCATCGAGGTAGGCAATCATCGATGCCTGCCGCGTGATTTCATTATTCAGGGCCGCCATGCCGGTACCGGTGCTCAGGTTAAACACGCTGGCAATGCCCGGATCTTGCAGGGCCGGATTGGCAATCGTGATGTGTTCCGTCAGCGAGGCGTGGGCGATCTGCGTGTTGCGCACCAGCAGGGTCTGCACCAGGGCGATACCGATACTGCTGCCGATATTGCGCACCAGGCTGTAAATCGCCGTGCCTTCGGCGCGCATCTCGGGCGACAAGGTGGCAAACGTGGCCGCGCTCAGCGGCACGAACACCAGGCCCAGGCCTATGCCCTGGATAATGCCGTTCCACACCACCGTGCTGGGCACCAGGGTCAGGGTGAAGTTAGCCATTTGCCACAGCGAAAACGCGGTAATCGAAAAGCCTGCCGCCAGCAACATGCGGGTATCGATCTTGCCCGTCACCTTGCCGACCACCAGCATGGCCATCATCGTTCCCAGGCCGCTAGGGGCGGTGACCAGACCGGCAATCGCGGCCGGATAGCCCATCAAGCCTTGCAGCATCGACGGCGTCAGCGCACGGGTAGCGAACAGCACCAGGCCGACGATAAAGATGAACAGCAAGCCGCTGACATAGTTCGAGTTTTTCAATAAACGGTAGTCGAGGAAGGACTTGCCGGCCGGGCGCAGCGCCGTGTGGGCGATGAAATAGCACAAGCTCATGGCCAGCACGATGGCTTCTATCCACGTTTCCGGGGACGAGAACCAGTCATTCTGCTCGCCCCGGTCCAGCAGCATTTGCAGCGCACCGATGGCCAGGCTCAGGGTGGCGAAACCAAACATATCGAACGTCATGCGGCCCTTCGGCGCATCTTTGCGGATATAGCGCCAGATGCCATAAAAGGCCATCGCCCCGATGGGAATATTGATGAAGAAGACCCAGCGCCAGCTATAGCTGTCCGTCAGCCAGCCACCCAAGGTCGGTCCCAGGATCGGGCCGATCATCACGCCCATGCCCCAGATGGCCATGGCCGAACCGTGTTTCTCTCGCGGATTGATGTCGAGCAGCACCGCTTGCGACAGCGGCACCAGCGCCGCACCGAACACGCCCTGCAATAAACGGGCGGCGACGATTTCCGACAAAGTGCCCGACAGGCCGCACAGCACCGAAGCGATCGTGAAACCGGCAACGGAAACGAGGAAAGTATTTTTTTGGCCGAAGCGGTCGCACAGCCAGCCCGTGAGCGGCGTGGCGATGGCGGCGGCGACGATAAATGACGTCAATACCCAGGTGATCTGGTCTTGCGAGGCAGACAAGCTGCCTTGCATATGCGGCAGCGCCACGTTGGCGATGGTGCCGTCGAGCGCCTGGATGATGGTGGCAAGCATGATCGAAATCGTGATCATCCGCCGGTTCAGGCTAGGGTCCTGCGAAGCGGGCAGGGCGGTGGAAACTGAACTCATCAGGAACACCCGCCCTCGGTGCCACCCAGTTCCGTCATGCACTGCAAGGTTTCCAGCAATTCCGTGGCGATGCGCAGTTGCTCAGGATCTATGCCTTGCAGCAATTCCTTGCGGAAACCATCGGCTTCCTTGCGTACGGTGTCATAGACTTTTGTGCCCGATTCCGTCAGCACCACCAGTTTGACGCGGCGGTCGGTTTCCGATTGCTGGCGCAACACGAAGCCCGATTTCACCAGCCGGTCCAGCATGGACACCATGGTAGGGTTTTCCACGCCCAGTTGCTGCGCCAGCTCGCTTTGCGAGGGTGGCTGGGGCGATTTGGCGATCATGGCGATGGTCAGCCAGCTCGCTTGCCCAAGGTCCAGGTCTTTCAGGCGCCGATCGATGGCATTACGCCAGCCCCGCGCCGTCCGGTGGAGCGCGGTCGAGAAGCGCTCTTCGATAGAGGTCATAAGGTGAGTCGTCTAATAGTTAGGTTTCGAACTAATATTCTAGCATGCCGTTTTATGCCGCGTGCGGGCCTTCCTGTTTTTTGACCGCGCTGCTACATTAGGTGCTGGGACAAGACTAACTTCAAAGGGAGACAGCATGAGCACGGCAGACCAGCAGGGCCAGTACCGCGACAGCAGCGACTTTGTCATCAGCCAGACTTTCGACGCCCCGCGCGAACTGGTTTTTCAATCGTGGGTGGAGCCGGAACGCCTGGCGCAATGGTGGGGCCCGTCCGGCTTTACCCTCAGCGTGCTGGCGCTGGATCTCAAACCTGGCGGTATTTTTCACTACGGCATGCGGGCCGATAATGGCTATGAGATGTGGGGCAAGTTCACCTATCAGCAGATCGATGCCCCGGAGCGCATCGTTTCTATCCTGTCGTTTGCGGATCAGCAGGGCAATCCTGTGCAGCATCCAGGCAGCGCGACCTGGCCGCTGGAATCGTTCAATACCATGACGCTCACGGAAGAGGATGGCAAGACGACCATGACCTTGCGCTCGACGCCGCATCAGGCCAACGACGAACAGCATAAGACTTTTGTTGAGGGGCATTCGTCCATGACGGAAGGGTTCAAGGCCACTTTTGCCCAATTAGCCCGTTACCTTGCCACTGTTCAATGATTTTAAGTGCGGGCCTGAGTCGCGGGCCTGAGAGTTGTCCATGGCTGCGTTGCTTGGGCTTGCCGTACATGATATTGATAAATATTAAAAATTTGTATACCAAAAGAAACAATATAGTTATCTTTATGTCTTGATTATATTTCAGGACACTCAATGAAAACTTTGAACTTGCTTCGTCGCCTGCCTACCGCAGCGTTGGCACTGGCTTGTATCTTTCCTGTGCAGGCTGCTAATTATGAAAAGTTGGTTGGTAGTAATATGGATTTTTATTACGACACCGATACATATGGCGTCGACGGCCTTAGCGTCAATGGCAATACGCTGGACATCCCTTTACACTTTTCCTATCCGACTGGTAGCTTTGAGCGCTCATTCGGCGGTCTGATCGTAGTGCCGCATGCCGGATTCAGCGTTAGTGTCGCGCCCACGATGGTGATGGGCGGTACATATGAGACGGCTCGCTTTGGGGGAGGGGAGGGTGGCGCTTATGCCCTGGTTGCGCACAATGCGATGTTTGGGACCTTCGCAGACGGGAAATTTGTGGTCCGTCCCGAGGCCGATGGCTTGACCAGGGTTACTGTTGCGGTGAACTCTATGAATCTGTATAACGGCCAGTCTGGTGTACAGGAATATACTTTGTCTGATGCTAAAGGTGCAAGCTGGCGCGGCCAGTGGTATGGCGATGATGATCTCCCGCAATGGAGTACGTCAGCCCTTTCTTATGCCATGTATTTCAGTATTTTCGATGGCGGACAAAATGGCGGTATTAATGTGATCACCAGCGCAACGGCAACGAGCGGCAAATGGATATTCGATGCTCAAGCCATTTCGGTTGTGCCGGAGCCCGGTAGTGTGATGATGTCGCTGGCTGGGCTGGCGTTGATAGGCTTAGCTTTACGCCGGCGCCAGGTTTGATTGTTATCTTGGGCGGAGCTGGGGAGTAACTTCTGGCTATTCTTAGTCCCGCTGGGTATAGATACTAATCAGTCATCGTCACGATCGGCATCGCGCTCCCTGCAACTCAGTGAGGCATAGTGTGCCTTGGGAAACCTGGCCTGGATGGCGACGTCGCGCAGTGCATGGTTGAGATCGACCGGATCTAGCAAGGTGCAGTGATTGGCCTTGGCGAAGGCTGCCAGGTTTTTTGTGCTGCTGTTCACTTTCACCGTGACGCCAACGCCGGGACTGACGCAGCAGCCTATATATTGCGTGATGTATTCCTCTTCGATCAGCACCAGTTCATGGCCCAGGAAGCTGGCACCCTTGGCCACCAGATAGTAATCGGTGTAGTCAAAGCGCTGGTTCGGCCTCCTGCCGACCAGGCCAGCTTGTTTATAGGCCTGGATTGCCTTGCCGGAATAGCCGCTGCGCTCGTTCGTGCCTGGTTTGAGTTGCAGTGCGTGGATCAGGCTGTCTTCCAGTTGCTGTGCATTCCCGGCATGCGCCAGGGTGGAAGCGGCGGCCAGCAGCATGAAGGCGATGGCCCGCTTCATGATAATTGTTTTGCCGAATGATTGCGCGGTGTGGCGTCTTCATGGAACAGGTCGGCCAGGTATTCGCACAGTTCCTCTTCCGCCAAGTTGCCGGGTATGACAAAGTCGGCGGGGCGGCGCTTGCCTTCGGCGCCGAAATAAAACGCAGACCATGCGCCGGGAGCGCCGCGCACGGAAATCAATGCACCGAAGATATTGAATTTCAGTTCCTTCATGGGCGAATCTCCCCGGCCTCCATACCCAGCATCTGGCGGATCACCGGCAAGATCATCTTCCACGCATTCGAGGTAGCGGCGATTTCATCGTAATGGCTGGCGCCAGGCAGGATCAGCACTTCCGCCTGGTCGCCAGCCAGTGTGGCTTTGGCCGCATAGTCGTGCGCGACCCTCGGCGGGGAGATGG
The DNA here is from genome assembly GCF_014200725.1 of Janthinobacterium silvisoli. Taxonomy (GTDB): domain Bacteria; phylum Pseudomonadota; class Gammaproteobacteria; order Burkholderiales; family Burkholderiaceae_D; genus Janthinobacterium. Next base: position 62,206 of record NZ_JACHCL010000002.1, on the reverse strand, counting down.
TGTCCAGTTCCCCGGTGGCTAGCACGGTGCGGCTGCCGTTGGGCATCAGCTCGGCCGCGTTGGTGTCGCTGTAGATGTCCGGCCGCTCGCTGCTGGCGCTGCCCGCCAGTTGCACCATCTCGCGCTCGCAACTAGTCTTGATCAAGTCTTTTTCATGGCGCAGGTCGGCCAGGCCACCCAGGCTGATGATGTTATTGACGGGCAGGAAGTTGTCGCGATACAGCGGGCTGGTCTTCGGCAGTTTTGTCCGGCCGGCGATCCATTGCACCAGTTGCCCACCGGCCGAATGGCCCATGGCCACGATACGGCTGGTATCGAGCTGATATTGCGTCGCATGGCTTTGCAGGCTGTCGAGCGCTGCATGCATATCCTGGTAGGTGCCGGGATAACCGCCGCCCGCTTCATCGACGCGGCGATACTCCACATTCCACACGGCAATGCCTTGCGCAGCCAGCGCGCCTGCCACATTGTGCATTTGCCTGATGCCGCCGAACGCCACCGTCCAGCAGCCGCCATGCACCAGCACCACCACCGGGAACGGCCCCGCGCCAGTGGGGCGGAACAATTGCGCATATTGCGAGGGCGCCGCGCCATACGGGATTTGCACCGTCGGTTCGGGGCCATGCAAGGCCAGATAGTCATCGAGACTCATGGGCGCGGCGACGGCGCCGTGGATGGAAGCGAGCAGGGCGGTGGCGATCAGGGAATGCTGCATGGGCGTATTCATGTTGTCTGGAAGTAATAACAACACTGTAGCACAGGCTTATAGCTATGAAGAGAGCGGCAATCCACTGCCCCAGCCGCGCGCCATATCGGCCATGATTTGCCGTGCATCGGCCTGGCGCGCCTGTTCGTCGCGTTGCCGACAGGCGTGTTCGTCCGTGTTGAACAAGGCTTGCGCCACGGCGCGCGCCTGCAAGGTGATCTGGCTTGTCTTGGTTTGCCGGCGGGCCGTGAACGCAGGCAAGGCCGTCTCCAGGTCACTTCCTTGCAGACACTGTTGCAGGCACTGCGCCAGGTGATACGCGTCTTCCAGCGCCTGGCAGGCGCCCTGGCCTGAAGTAGGCAGGGCGGCGTGGGCGGCGTCGCCTACCAGCAAGACGTTGCCCCGGTGCCAGCGCTCGATGGGATCGTGGTCGTAAATAGCGATCTGGCGGATGGCTTGTGGCTGGCTATGCTTTATGACCCTGCGCACGGGATCGGGCCAGTCGTGGAACAGATCAAGCAGATGGGTTTGCAGATTGGGCGGCGCCGACTCCGGTAGAAGCGGCGCCGTTTGCGCGCCCGCCCAGTAAAACGCGTGCGGAGATACAGGCACGATACCGAACCGCAATCCCTGGCCCAGGTAATCGTGGATGGCCATCGCATCGAACAGGGGCGGCTGATCGGCAGGCATCTGTGTCATACCCACCCAGTTAAGAAACCCCTGATAACGCGGTGAAGCTGCACCATCGAGCACAAACTGCCGCGCGCTTGAGTTCATGCGGCCTTCGGCGCCCAGGATCAGGTCTGCCTGCAGCACCTGGCCGTCAGACAAGTGCACCCGTGCTTGCTGGTCCGCACCGTGAGACACCGAGACCACTGGCCTGCCATATTGCACCTCCACCCCCAGCTCTTGCAGCTTGCCCAGCAAAATGGCTTGCAGGTCGCGCCGCAAGATCGCATGGCTGGCCTGGCCCATGGCACGGTCGAGCTGGCCGATATCGAGCGCGCTCAGTAATTCGCCGTGACGATCCAGCCGGCGCATCTGCACCGGTGTACCAGCTTTGGCAGCCACCGCGTCCAGCAAACCCATCTGCTCCAGCACCCAACTGGCATTCGGCCACAGCACTACGCCGCCACCCATGGTGTCTGGCGCCTGCTGGCGCTCCAGTACGGTAATCCGGTGGCCCTGGCGCTGCAAGGTCAAGGCGCAAGCGGCGCCCGCGATGCCGGCGCCCAATATCAAAATATGCATGTTTACTCCCAGTTGATCAAGGACAGGCATGGTAGATCAGCATTGCAATTGGCGGAATGGGTGATAATTGGCATGCATCTTTGCAATATCGGGATAATCTGGATGAATAACACCATCGATCTGAATCACTTACGCTATTTCCTGGCGGTCGTGGACGCAGGCAGTTTTGCCGCTGCGGCGCGGACCATGGGCTTGCCCACTTCAAACATCAGCCGCCATATCGCCCAGCTGGAAGCGGATATGGGATCGCGGCTGCTGGAGCGGACCACGCGGCAATTGCGCATGACGGGGCAGGGAAGGCTGCTGCACGCGCGGGCGCGGCCGCTGATGGACGATTTGTTGTTGCTGGAAGCCGAGTTGCAGGACCAGCACGCTACCTTGCGCGGTGTATTGAAGCTCAGCCTGCCTGGAGAGTTCGGCACGCGGCGAATCGGTCCTCTGGTCGCCGAGTTTGCGGCCCAGCATCCTTTGCTGGAGATCGAATGCCAGACCACGATGACGGGCAGCGAACCGGTGCGCGACGACGTGGACCTGGCGATCGTGTTCCAGCGCGGCTTGCCACCCGACAGCTCATTGATCCAGCAGACTTTATTGTCCTTTCCCAGCATTGTGGTGGGCTCGCCGTCACTAGTCGAACGGCACGGCATGCCACAGACGGTGAGCCAGCTGACAAGCTTGCCCTGTATTACCACGCGGGCTGCCTTGCACGGCAAGGCCTGGCAATTTCGCGCTGCCGATGGCCGGCCACTGCACACGGACGTGCAGGCCCGTTACCGGGTCGATAGCGGCGAGATGGCGGGCAGCGCGGCGCTGGCAGGGATAGGTTATGCACTGCTGGCCCGCGCTGCCTGCGAGGCTGACTTGGAGAAAGGCAATCTGGTGCATGTCAAACTCGATCTTGAAGCGATGCCGCTTGACGTGGTGGCTTGTTATCCCAGCCATCGCCACCTGGCGGCCAAGACGCGCGCCTTGCTGGCGCTGCTGCAACAACGTTTGCCAGAGACGCTGAAGATGGCGGCCAGATAGAAAACGCTGTTATGCTTTTCTGTCTTGATAGGCTTGCACCATGGTATATTCCGGGCATCAGTGACATAGCTTATCGATAAGGTGCACGCAAACAACATCATCCAACTGCTGGACGCCGAACATGGCGCCTTGGGAAGCATCGCTGCAGGCGCCAGTCTGGCGCATGTGCTGGAACAACTGTTGCTGGCGCTGCAAGGCCAGTCCGAGGAAACCATGCACGGCTGCGTTGTCACGATCGACGAGGCTGACCGCATCAGTGGTTTGTCCGCTCCCAGCCTGCCGCACGAGCTTTGCCATAGCCTGCAGCAAGATACGCCGCCATCGCCGCTGTCGCCATTCGGCGTGGCGGCATTTTCCGGTGCGCCCGTGTATTGCGGCGACATTGCGCGCGAGCAAAACTGGAGCCTGGGCCGCAAGCAAGCGTTGTTGCACGGCTATCGCGCCTGCTGGGTTGCCCCCGTGTTCAGCGCCAAGGGCCACATCCTCGGTGTGCTGGGCCTGCTGTTCCAGGCGCCTGGCCATCCTACGCAAGACGAGACTGAGCTGCTGCTGGTGGCCGCGCGCATCATGGCCCATGTGATCGAACGCAGCGAGCTGGAAGCGACCTTGCACGCCAGCCGCGAACATTTCCAGTACGCCATCGAACTCAATGCCCAGGTACTGTGGACGGCGGATCAGGCGGGCCAGCTCGATTACGTGGCCCAGCGCTGGCGTGAATGGACGGGAAACCCAGGCCTGGGCGATGACTGGCGCGATGCCGTGCACCCGGAAGACCTGGCGCGCACCGAAGCGGCCTGGGGCGAGGCGGTGGCCAGTGGCCAGCCCTGCGACGTGGAATTGCGCGTGCAGCGGCGCGGCGGGCGCTACCGCTGGGTAAGGGCGCGCGCCTATTGCCGGCGCGACGAGTCTGGCCAGCCCATGAAATGGTATGGCTCTACCGAAGACATCGACGATCACTGGCATGCGCGCCACGCCTTGCTCGACCGGGAAGCCCAGTTCCGCTCGCTGGCCTCGGCCATGCCCAACCAGGCCTGGCTGGCCTGCAGCCAGGGCAACACTTACTGGGTCAACGAGCGCGTCTGCGAATACACGGGATTGTCGCTGCAAGCGCTGGTGGAGGGCGGTTTGCGCGAATGCGTGCATCCCGACGACCGCCAGGCTTCCAAAGATAGCTGGCGGCAGGCCGTGGCCCAGGCCAGCGCCTATGAAAATGAATTCCGCATGCGCGGTGCCAGCGACGGCAGCTACCGCTGGTTCCTGGCGCGCGCCATGCCGCTGTTCGATGAGCAAGGCTTGGTCCTGCGCTGGGTCGGCACCAACACGGACGTGCAGGAACAAAAGAATTTGCTGGAAAAGATGGCCTATCTGAATTCCTCGCTGGAAGAGGAAATGGCCAACCGCACGGCCGACCGGGACCGCATGTGGCGCTTGTCGACCGACATCATGCTGGTGGCCGATATGCGCGGCAAGATTATCGCAGTCAATCCTGCCTGGACCAATATACTGGAGCGGCCTGAAATCGAGTCGCTAGGCATGGATTTCATTAGCCTGGTGCATCCCGAAGACCGCAGCGCGGCGCTCGACGACCTGGCGCGCATGGCCCGCTGCGGCGCCACCTTGCGCATGGAAAACCGCTACCGGCGCCGCGATGGCAGCTATCGCTGGATCTCCTGGACGGCGGTGCCCGCGCAAGAGCTGGTGCATGCGATAGGGCGCGACGTGACCGATGAGCGTGACGCCCGGCTGGCGCTGGTGCGCAGCGAGCAAGCCTTGCTGCAGGCGCAAAAGCTGGAATCGATCGGCAAGCTGACGGGCGGCGTGGCCCATGATTTCAATAACGTGCTGCAAATTATTTCGGGCAATCTGCAACTGCTGAAACTGACTTTGGCCGACAACTCGCAGGCGGCGCAGCGCCTGGCGTCGGCTGCTGCGGCTGTCGAGCGGGGCGCCAAGCTGTCGTCGCAATTGCTGGCCTTTGCGCGCCGCCAGCCTTTGCGCCCGCTGGTGACCGACCTGGGACGCTTGCTGCGCCGCATGCATGAATTGATACGGCGCGCCCTGGGCGAGCAAATTGCCGAAGAAACGTTTATCAGCGATGGACTATGGCATACGCTGGTCGACCCGAACCAGATGGAAAACGTGCTGCTCAACATGGCGATCAATGCGCGCGACGCGATGGAAGACGGCGGCCGGATCACTTTTGCCTTGAGCAATGTGACCCTGGATGCCGCCTATGCCCGTCTGCATGCCGATGTGTTGCCCGGCCAGTATGTCTTGCTGAGTATTACCGATACGGGCCATGGCATGGACCGTGACGTGATCGACCAGATTTTCGAGCCGTTCTTTACCACCAAGAAAGAGGGCGATGGCACGGGTCTGGGGTTGAGCATGGCCTATGGTTTCATACGCCAGAGCGCTGGCCACATCAAGGTAGACAGCGCGCCCGGCGCTGGCACCACCTTCAAGATTTACCTGCCGCGCTCGCTGGAGCGCCTGGCCGAACCGCCGCCTGGCCTGGCCGGGCCCGTGCTGGGCGGCGGCGAAACCATTTTGGTGGTGGAAGATGACGCCGCCGTGCGCAACACGGTAGTCGACATGCTGCGCGGACTTGGCTATGAAGTGCTGCATGCGGGTGATGGCGCGACCGCTCTGACGATCTTGCGCGGCGGCGTCAGCGTCGACCTGCTGTTTACCGATGTGGTGATGCCCGGCCCCGTGGGCAGTACCGAACTGGCGCGCCAGGCCCGGCAGCTACTGCCTGAACTGGCCGTCTTGTTTACTTCGGGCTACACGCACAACGTCATCATGCAGGATGGCCGCCTGGCGCCCAGCGTAGAGCTGCTGAGCAAACCCTACCGGCGTGAAGACCTGGCGCGCACCGTGCGCCATCTGCTGGCCGACCGCCGCCTGCCTGGCGCGCCTGATCCGTCGGGCCGGCGCGTGCTGCTGGTGGAAGACAATGACGATGCCCGCGTGATGAGCACGGAAATGCTCAATATCCTCGGCCATACGGTGCACGGCGTGCGTAGCGCAGAGGAAGCCTTGCCACTGCTGGCCTTGCCGGGACTCGATATCCTGGTGACCGACATCAGCCTGCCCGGCATGTCCGGCGCCGAGCTGGCCCGCCATGCGCGCGCCGGCTGGCCCCACCTGGACGTGGTGTTCGCCTCAGGCCACGACTGGGGCGCCAGCCTGGCGCAGGACCAGCGCGCCCATTTCCTGCAAAAGCCCTACGGCCTGGACGAACTGGCAACCGCGCTCAAGCGCAAAAGTGTGGTGCCGGCAAGCTAACAGTCTGTTCGGCGGGACAGTAACTGTGCCGCCAGTGTGGCCGCTCGTTCGACCGCCGCCTGGCAACTGGCCAGCTGCAGCGCCGCTTGTTCATTGTTAGCCACGCTGGTCTGCAGCAGTTGCAGCTTGCCAGCAATAGTCTGCAGCACGTCGTTGAAGTCGTGGGCCAGGCTGCTGGTTGGCGCAGGTGGGACCGCGAGGCGGTGGTGCGCTGCCAGTTCTTCAGCGTTTTTCTTTTCCACGCTGATGTCGCGTGCGCTGCAATACACCTTGTTTCCCTCGGGCACGGCTACCCACGATAGCCAGCGCCATCCACCCAGTTTGTGGCGGTAGCGGTTTTCAAAGCGCAATGCCGGCTGGCCCTGTTTGGCCGCTGCCCAGCCGGTCCGGGTACGTTCCAGGTCGTCGGGATGCAGTAGGTCCAGGAAGCGCGTGCTGCGGATTTCTTCTTCGCTCCAGCCCAGGGTGGCTTGCCAGGCGGGATTCGAGTGTTCGAAATAGCCCTCCAGGTTGAGCACGCCCAGCAGGTCGGGGCTGACTTTCCAGGTGCGGCCGAATGCGCGTGCACGCTCGGCCACCAGGCGTTCCATGTCGCTGCGCAAGGTGCGCAATTGTTCTTCAGCCTGGGCCCGCACGATGGTCGACCAGATGCGCTCCGACACGTGTACGGCCAGTTCGATATCGTCGGCGTGCCACAGGCGTACCGAACGGCTGTGTATCACGAACAGTGCGGCCAGCCGGCTGTCCCTGATGATGGGCACGTGCAGCAAGGCCTGGATCGACAGGCGGGCGAAGGTGGCCAGCGTGGCTGGCGCGGCCGTGCGCGGATCATGGCTGACGTCGCTGACGGCAACCGGACAGGCTGCCAGCCACTCATCGAGCAATTGTGCACGCAGCTCGTCGCCCAGTATATATTCACCCACGGCGCCGAACTTCTGGTTGTCGCTCCAGGCATGCAGCAAGGCTGGGGCCGGCAGTTTCTGGTCGACGTCAAAACACATAACTTGCTGGGCGCCCAGGCGCTGGCCCAGCATCTGCGTCAACAGGCAGACAATATCGTCTGTGCCCTGCAACTGGCGTACGCGGCGTTCCAGTTGCAGCAAAAAAGCTCCGCCGGCTGGTTTATTCATCGCAGTCATGACGGCCTCAGCTTCCCGCCAGCGGCAAGGTGACGCTGAACAGGGCACCATGGCCGGGCTGGCTTTGCAGGGTGATGGCGCCGCCGTGGGCGTCGACCAGCTGTTTGGTGATGAACAGTCCCAGGCCAAGGCCGCCGCTGCGGTCATGCTGCACCACGCGCTCGAAGGCGTCGAAGATGCGTTCCTGGTCCTTGCCGCTGATGCCAATGCCATGGTCGCGCACCTCGATCACGGCGCTGTTTTGGGTGGCGGCCAGGCTGATTTCCACCGGTTGACCTTCGCCGTAGCGCAAGGCATTGCTGATCAGGTTGACGACGATCTGTTCGACGCGGAAGGCGTCCCAGTAGCCGCTGACCTGCTCCAGCGCCTGCACTGCCAGGGTGCTGCCGGTCGACGCCGCATACGGTGACAGATCGTCGGCCAGGCGCCGCACCAGGCTGCTCAGGTCGACCGGCTCGCGGCGTATCGACAGCTTGCCGCTGCTGATGCGCGACACGTCGAGCATGTCGTCGATCAGGCGCACCATGCTGCGGATCTGGCGCCCGTCGCGCTCGACCATCTTTTGCAGCTTGTCTGGCGCGAACGCGGCCAGGTTGTCGCGCTCCAGATTGAGCGTGCGCATCTGCGTCTCCAGGAACAGGGTATTCAAGGGCGTGCGCAATTCGTGCGCCACCATCGACATGAATTCGTCGCGCATGCGTAGCGAGCGCTGCAGTTCAGCCTGGGTGGTGCGCAATTCCTGCAGCAGCGCTTCCTGCTGCCGGCGGCTTTCTTCGAGCGCCAAGACCTGGCGCCGCGTTTCCATGCGCTGCTGGTGCAAGGCCACGAAGACGTTGACCTTGCTTTGCACGGCATTGATGTCGAGCGGCTTGTGCAGGAAATCGACGGCGCCGCTTTCATAACCCTGGAAGGAAAAATTCATTTCCTTGCCGGCCGCCGTGACGAAGACGATGGGAATATGGCGGGTTTTTTCGGTGCCGCGCATCAATTGCGCCAGCTCGAAACCATCCATCTCCGGCATTTGTACGTCGAGGATGGCCAGCGCGAAATCATGTTCCAGCAGCAAGGCCAGCGCTTCTTCGCCCGACGACGCTTGATAGATGCTGCGGTCGTGTTCGCGGATCAGGGCGTTCAGCGCGCGCAGGTTTTCAGGCAGATCGTCGACGATCAATAATTTGGTGCTGCTGTCATGTGTCATGGTGTACTCCTGATGCGTGTTTCCTGGCGCGCTTGCGGTACAGCTTTTCTGCTTCCGGCAGCGGCTCGAAATCGTCGGCAACACTGGAAAAATTCGGTACTTCGCGGCTTCCCAGTCCCAGGAAACCCCGGTGGCACAGCGATTCGTGGAACAGGCCCAGTGCCCGGTCTTGCAAGGTTTTGTTAAAGTAGATCAAGACGTTACGGCAACAGACCAATTGCGTTTCCGCGAAAACGCTGTCCGTCGCCAGACTGTGATCGGCGTAATTGATGTGTTCCAGCAGGCGGGCGTCGAAACGCACCGTTGCATGCGCTACCGTGTAATAGTCTTCCAGCCGGCCCGTGCCGCCTGCCGCCAGGTAATCGGCACTGGCCTGTTCCATGCGCAATATGGAGTACACGCCTGTTGCTGCTTTTTCCAGCGCTTGCGGATTGATATCGGTGGCGTAGATCAGGCTGCGCGCCAGCAAGCCTTCTTCGTGCAGCACAATGGCCAGCGACAGCGCTTCCTCGCCCGTGCAGCAGCCGGCCACCCAGATCCTGGGTGAGGGGTAAGTCTTGAGCACCGGTACTACTTGCTGGCGCAAGGCCAGGAAAAAGCCGGGGTCGCGGAACATTTGCGTCACTGGCACGGTCAAAATCTGCAGCAGCTGGCCAAAGGCAACCGCGTCGTCCAGCACGATACGCTGCAGCGCTGACAGGCTGTTGCACTGGAAACGCTCCAGTGCGTGATTCAGTCGGCGCCGCTGCGATGGCAGGGAGTAGTCGCGAAAGTCGTAGCTATAGCGCTGGTACAGCGCTTCCATCAACGCTTGCAGTTGCGCATCTGTATAGGGTACTACCGAGGCATGCATCGTTTGCGTCACATGCGTTCCATCTTTGGCATCCACACGCGCAGCAGCGAATACAGGCGGTCGAGGTCGATAGGCTTGGCCAGATAATCGGAAGCGCCTGCCTGCAGGCATTCTTCCTGGTCATTTTTCATGGCCTTGGCCGTGATGGCGATGATGGGCAGCTTGTTGAAACGGCCGTCCGCGCGGATCTGGCGCGTCGCTTCCAGGCCATCCATGCCGGGCATCATCACGTCCATCAGCACCAGGTCGATATCGTCCACGCTATTGAGCTTGCTGATGGCTTCGAAGCCATTGCGGCCGATTTCCACCAGCACGCCTTTTTGCTCCAGCGCATTGGTCAAGGCAAAGATGTTGCGTACATCGTCGTCAACCAGCAAGATCTTGCGCCCTTCGAACACGCGTTCGCGGCTGCGCACCTGTTGCAGCATGCCCTGGCGCTCGCTCGACAGTTCCGATTCCACCTTGTGCAGGAACAAGGTCACTTCGTCGAGCAGGCGTTCAGGCGAACGGGCGCCCTTGATGATGATCGAGCGTGAATACTTCATCAGGTCCGCTTCTTCTTCGCGGCTCAGGTTGCGTCCCGTGTAGACGATGACGGGCGGGAAGGAACACAATTCCTCGTGTTCCATGCGTTCCAGTAACTCGTTGCCCTGGATATCGGGCAGTTTCAAGTCGATGATCATGCAGTCGAAGGTCTGGGTTTTCAGCAGGGCCAGGGCTTCTTCGCCCAGCGCCACGGCGGTGATTTCGACGTCATCGTCGCTGATCAGGCGCACCACGCTTTCGCGCTGGCGTTCATCGTCTTCCACCAGCAAGATGCGTTTCATCTTTTGCGTGAATTTCGCTTCCAGCTTGAGGAAGACTTCCTTCAACTGGTCGCGCGTGCGCGGCTTTGTTGCGTAGCCGATGGCGCCCAGTTGCATGGCCGCTTGTACCTGGTCGTTGCCGGACACGATGTGCACGGGAATATGGCGGGTCAGCGGGTTTTCCTTGAGCATCTGCAACACCAGCAAGCCCGGACGATCGGGTAAGCCGATATCAAGCAAGATGGCGTCGGGCAAAAATTCCAGCGCCAGGCGCAAGCCTTCGTCGGCGCCGTGCGCCACCAGGCAGCGGTAGTGCATCTCATGCGCCAGGTCGAACAGGATGCCGGCAAACGCCGGTTCATCCTCGATCACCAGCACCGAGCGCTGGCCGGTCTTGGGGGTGATCGCCTGGTCGCGGTCATCCTTGAAGGTGGGTAAAGGTACGGCCCTGGCAGGTAGCGCTACAGCGGCAGGTGCAGTGGCCGTTGCGGCAGGCTCGATGGCTGGCGCGCTGACGGAGGCTGGGCGCCGTGGCACTGCTGCTTGCCAGGCCAGCGGCAAGATCAAACTGAACGTGCTGCCCTGGCCAGGCGTGCTGGCCAGTTCGATGCTGCCGCCCAGCAACGCTGCCAGGTCGCGTGAAATCGACAGGCCCAGGCCGGTGCCGCCATAGCGGCGGCTGGTCGTGCCGTCCGCCTGGTGGAAGGCGTCAAAGATGCGTTGCTGCTGGTCGTCGGCGATGCCGATGCCGGAATCTTGCACCTGGAAGCGCGCATTGCCGGCTTCATCGACGCCGGCGTGCAGGGTTACCGTGCCGGCATCGGTGAATTTGATGGCGTTCGACAGCAGGTTCTTGAGGATTTGTTCCAGGCGCTGGCGGTCGGTGACCAAGGCTGGCGGCGCATCGGGCGCCACTTGCACTACGAATTCCAGGTGCTTTTGCTGCGCTTGCGGGCCGAACATCATCTTCATGCTGCTTAATAATTCCTCGAAAGGCACGGATTCCGGCACCAGTTCCAGCTTGCCGGCCTCGACCTTGGAAATGTCGAGGATGTCGTTGATCAGGGTCAGCAAGTCGTTGCCGGCTGAATAAATGGTTTGCGCGAACGTGACTTGTTCGGGCGTCAGGTTGCCGTTGCTATTGTCGGCAAGCAATTTCGACAGGATCAGGGAGCTATTGAGCGGGGTGCGTAGCTCGTGCGACATATTGGCCAGGAATTCAGACTTGTAGCGGCTGGCTTTTTGCAATTCCTCGGCGCGCGCTTCGAGTTGGGTATGCGCTTCACCGATGGCCATGTTCTTCTGGTCCAGCGCCAGCGCTTGTACGGCGAGTTGCTCGTTGGAATGTTCCAGCGCGGCTTTTTGCGCTTCCAGGTGCGCTTGCGACTGTTCCAGCACGCGCGACTGTTCACCGAGTTCTTCGTTGGCAGTGCGCAATTCCTCCTGCTGCACTTCCAGCTCTTCATTCAGTTGCTGTGTTTCTTCCAGCACATTTTGCAGGCGCTGGCGATACTGGGCCGCTTCTACCGAGGTGCCCACATTGGCGGCGATCAGGCGCAGCAATTCCAGATCGCGCTGGCCGACGGCGTGCGTAAAGGCCAGCTCGATCACGCCATTCACCGTGCCTTCATTGTCCACCGGCAACAGCACCAGTTCCAGCGGCGCGCCATGGCCGATACTGGAATTGACGGTCAGATAGTTGCCAGGCACCTGGCGGATATGCTTGAGGCGTTTTTCGCGTGCCGTTTCACCGACCAGTCCTTCGCCCAGCTTGAAGACTTGCTTTTCACGCGCACCTTGCTCGGTGAAACCATATACGGCCGTACGGCGCAGGCTGCCATCGTCATCGATCACATAAAAGGTGGCGACGGCCACGTCCAGCCGCCTGGACAGGAAATCGAGTATTTGCCGTCCCAGCTGCGGCAGGGCAAGCTGGCCCCGCGTGTGTTCCGCCAGTTCGGTCTGCCCCGTGCGCAGCCATGCCTGTTCCTGCAGCACTTCATTATCCTTGCCGCGCTGCTCCAGCGCCCCATTGTAGATGGAAGACAAGTGCAGCAGTTCGCGTCGTCCCAGGTAGGCCAGCAGACCCGACAAGCCCAGGCTCAGGAAAAGAAACACCAGTACGGTGAGCGCGGTGCCATTTTCGGCCTGGTCGCTGCGTTCCTGGCGCAAGCGCTGTTCCATGGTGATGAAGTTGAGAAATTCGCGGCGGATTTCATCGAACTCCAGCTTGCCTTCGCCCTGGCGCACGCGGGCCAGGAATTCCTGGTTGTTGCGGCGCTGCGCGATCACGCTTTCCGCGTAGTCCATCCACTGGCCCTGCAAGGCGCGGATGCGGCGCAGCCGGTCGATCTGTATCGGGCTGTCGGCCACCAGTTCCAGCAGGGTCGACATTTCGACGGCAATCTTGGCCTTGCCCGATTTATAGGGCGCCAGGAAGGCTTCATCGCCTGTCAGCAAATAGCCGCGCATGCCCGTTTCCAGGTCGACCGACAGTTTCATGACTTCATTGGCATTGCCGATCACCCTTTCCGAATGCTCCACAGAGCGTAAGGAGGACAAGAGGTAGGCGATCAGGCCAACAAAGACCAGCGCCGTCACCACGCCCACGATCAGGGGCAGGGTGACGTTGCGGGCCAGGATGCGGCGGAAACTGAAGGTATCGATAGGCGTCTTGGTATTCATCGGGTCCGGGGTGGATAAGCGGTGGGAAGGATTTTAACTGATGTGCAATGTTTTTCATGCACGGGAGCGCACCAGGCGTGAGCATGCCTGGATGGTTATCATTGATGTCACAAAAGCTGTCGTTTCCTCATCATTCATGAGGCATCCAGAGCATGCACTGCCATGATCGTTTGATGTCCTTGCGATTGGGCAGATGAAAAAAGCGCCGGACAGTGAACTGTCCGGCGCTTTTTATCGGTTTAGCGCTGACTGTATATCTATACGTCAGTCGCGTATCTCCAGCGCCCGGTTCAGGCTCAATGCCGCCAGCGAAGCGACGGCGCCCGACAGCAGATAGAAGCTGACGTAGGCCAGGCCGAAGTTGGCCGACAGTCCCAGCGCCACCAGCGGGGCGAAGCCGGCGCCGACCAGCCAGGCCAGGTCGGACGTCAATGCGGCGCCCGTGTAGCGGAAGCGGGCAGGGAAGTTGGCTGTCACGGCGCCGGCGGCCTGGCCGTAGGACAAGCCAAGCAGGCTGAAGCCAACCAGGATGAAGACGTCCTGGCCGGTATTGCCGCCGCCCATCAGGGTTGGCACGAAGGCGCTGAAGATGGCGATCAGCACGGCCAGCACTCCCAAGGTGGTGCGGCGGCCGAAGCGGTCCGCCAGCAAGCCCGACAGGACGATGCCGATGGCGGCCAGTACGGCGCCCAGCATCTGGACTTTCAGGAAGTCGGGCGCTGAACGCGTCTGGTAGACGGAAATCCACGACAGCGGGAACACGGTGACCAGGTGGAACAGGGCGTAGCTGGCCAGTGCGGCGAGGGCGCCGATCAGCACGTTGCGGCCCTGGCCACGGCTCATCTCGAACACGCTGACGGGCTGCAATTCGCGTTCGTCCAGCAGGCGCGCATATTCATTGGTCGACACCAGGCGCAGCCGCGCAAACAGGGCGACCACGTTGATGGCGAAGGCGACATAGAAAGGATAGCGCCAGCCCCAGTCAAGGAATTCATCGTCAGACAGGGTGACCAGCATATAGAAGAACAGGCCGCCAGCGAGCAAAAAGCCGACCGGTGCGCCCAGCTGGCCCAGCATGGCGTACCAGCCGCGCTTGTTGGCTGGCGCGTTCAGTGCCAGCAAGGACGGCAAGCCATCCCAGGAACCACCGAGCGCCACGCCCTGGCCGATACGCAGCACGGATAGCCAGATGATGGCGGCGAAGCCGAGATGGGCGTAGGTGGGCAGGAAGGCGATGCCGGCGGTCGACACGCCCAGCAGGAACAGGGCGATGGTCAGTTTGGCGCTGCGGCCCATGCGGCGCTGGATCTCCATGAAGATCACGGTGCCGAACGGGCGGGCGATGAAAGCAAAGGAAAAGATCAAAAAGGCGTATAAAGTGCCCTCGAGCCGCTCTTCAAACGGGAAGAAGACGCGCGGAAACACCAGCACCGAGGCGATGGCGTAGACAAAGAAGTCAAAGTATTCGGAAGCGCGGCCGATGATGACTCCGACGGCAATTTCGCCGGGGTCGATGTGCGACTCTTCGGTGCCGGCCCCGCGTGCGTCGCGCAGGGAATGTGGGGAAAAATCGGCAGGAACGTCCCCGTTGTGTGTGCGCGTGCTGGACATGATGATCGTCTCCAATATAGTTTCGAGTTCGGCCAACGCGTTTGCTCACTACCCCGGGGGTCTCACGCCCGGAGGTGGACTATTCATGCGGTAGTGGCTGAAAAGCTAGCTATTGCCGAGTAAAAGTCCGAGCCAGGGGGTGGACAAAACGTCCAATTGCCAACGCGCTCCAGTGAGAATACAGTAACATATCTTCATCCCCTGTACTGGATTTTCCTGTATGTTTTCATTAAAAGTTCGTCACGGACTGGCTTTGTTACCCCTGACTCTGTTGGCTGGTTGCAATACAGTGGTACTGAATCCGTCCGGTGACATTGCTATTCAGCAAGGCAATCTGATTGTTATATCGACATTGCTGATGCTGTTGATTATCGTTCCGGTCATCGCCCTGACCCTGCTCTTCGCATGGCGCTACCGTAAAAACAACACCGCGGCCAAATATGAGCCGGACTGGGACCACTCGACTCGCCTCGAGCTGATCATATGGGGCGCGCCCCTGCTGATCATCATCGTGCTGGGCCTGCTGACCTGGATCAGCACCCACACCCTCGATCCCTACCGTCCATTGAGCCGTATCGACGCCAACCGCCCGATTCCGGCCAGCACCAAGCCGATGATCGTGGAAGTCGTGGCACTGGACTGGAAATGGCTGTTCATTTACCCTGAGCAAGGTATCGCGACGGTCAATGAGCTGTATGCGCCGATCGACCGTCCTATCCGCTTCAAGATCACCGCTTCGTCCGTCATGAATTCGTTCTTCATTCCAGCACTGGCAGGTCAGATCTACGCCATGCCGGGCATGGAAACGAAGCTCAATGCCGTGATGAACAAGACTGGCGTGTATGACGGTTTCTCCTCGAACTACAGCGGCGCCGGCTTCTCGGGCATGCGCTTCAAGTTCCATGGCGTGAGCGACGCGGACTTTGATAAATGGGTAGAAACGGCACGTGCCGGTGGCGGCGCGCTGAACCGCGACGATTACCTGGCATTGGAAAAGCCGAGCGAGCGTGAACCTGTGCGCCGCTACAGCAATGTGCCGACTGATTTGTACAAGGCTATCCTGAATCGCACCATCGTTTCGGACGCCCTGTGTGTTACGCCGGTCGAGCCTTACAAGGCGCCGGTGGCAAACAGCCCGGTAGCGGCCGTAACGGCAGTAGTCGCTAGCGATGCAGTCGTTGAAAAGGGCGTTCAAGCCAAGTAACAACTGCATGAATCAGGCAGCGCATGGTATTAGCGCTGCAGATACTGGCGCCGTTTGCCTGGCGCCTCCCTTTTTTCTCTGAGAGTAACAATGCTAGACCATATTGATCTGACGAAGCTTATATTCGGCCGTCTGACTTGGGATGCAATTCCATTTCACGAACCTATCCTGCTCGCGACCTTTGCCATGGTCGCAGTGGGCGGCGTCGCGCTGCTTGCAGCGCTGACGTATTTCCGCGTCTGGGGTACCCTGTGGCGCGACTGGATCACCAGTATCGACCATAAAAAAATCGGTATCATGTACATGATCCTGGGCCTGGTCATGCTGTTGCGCGGCTTTGCCGACGCGCTGATGATGCGTACCCAGCAGGCGATCGCCTTTGGCGACAACCCTGGCTTCCTGCCACCACACCACTACGACCAGATCTTCACCGCCCACGGCGTGATCATGATCTTCTTCGTGGCGATGCCGTTCGTGACGGGTCTGATGAACTATGTCGTGCCGATGCAAATCGGTGCCCGCGACGTGGCCTTCCCATTCCTGAACAACTTCAGCTTCTGGATGACGACCTTCGGCGCCGTGCTGGTGATGGCTTCGCTGTTCGTCGGTGAATTCGCCCGTACCGGCTGGCTGGCGTATCCACCATTGTCTGGCATCGCTGCCAGCCCGGATGTGGGGGTAGACTATTACATATGGTCCTTGCAGATTGCCGGGGTCGGGACGCTATTATCTGGCGTCAACCTGATCGCTACCATCGTCAAGTTCCGCGCGCCTGGCATGACCTGGATGAAAATGCCAGTGTTCACCTGGACCGCCCTGTGCACCAACATCCTGATCGTTGCTGCTTTCCCAGTGCTGACCGCTGTTCTGGCCATGCTGTCGCTGGACCGTATCGCTGGCTTTAACTTCTTCACCACCGAACTGGGCGGCAACGCCATGATGTACGTCAACCTGATCTGGATCTGGGGCCACCCAGAGGTCTACATCCTGATCTTGCCACTGTTCGGCGTGTTCTCGGAAGTCGTTGCCACCTTCAGCAGCAAACGCCTGTTCGGCTATGCTTCGATGGTGTACGCCACCTGCGTCATCATGATCCTGTCCTACCTGGTATGGCTGCATCACTTCTTCACCATGGGTTCGGGCGCCAGCGTCAATTCCTTCTTTGGTATCACCACCATGATTATCTCGATCCCGACGGGCGCGAAGATCTTCAACTGGCTGTTTACCATGTACCGCGGCCGTATCCGCTTCGAACTGCCTATGCTGTGGACGATCGGCTTCATGGTCACCTTCACCATCGGCGGCATGACCGGCGTGCTGCTGGCGGTACCACCTGCCGACTTCGTGCTGCACAACAGCCTGTTCCTGATCGCCCACTTCCATAACGTGATTATCGGTGGCGTGGTGTTCGGTGTGTTCGCTGCGATCAACTACTGGTTCCCGAAAGCATTCGGCTTCAAGCTGAACGTGTTCTGGGGCAAATGCTCGTTCTGGTTCTGGTTCGTCGGCTTCTACCTGGCCTTCATGCCGCTGTACGTGCTGGGTCTGATGGGCGTAACCCGCCGCATGAACCACTTTGAAGATCCATCGCTGCAAGTGTGGACCATCATCGCCTGGTTTGGCGCTGTCTCGATTGCTCTGGGTATCGGTTCGATGCTGGTGCAGTTCTATGTCAGCTTCCGCAACCGCGAAGCACTGCGCGATGTGACCGGCGACCCATGGGGCGGCCGTACGCTGGAATGGTCGACTTCGTCGCCACCGCCAGACTACAACTTCGCCTTCACGCCGCAAGTGCACGAACTCGATGCATGGACAGACATGAAAAAACACGGTTACCAGCGTCCTACGTCCGGTTTCACGAAGATTCACATGCCTAAGAACACCTGGGCTGGTTTCGTGATCGCCGCACTGAGCGCCGTGGTTGGTTTTGGTTTGATCTGGCAAATGTGGCTCGTCGCCGGTCTCGGCTTCGTGGTCATGATGGCTGCCATCATCATCCATACCTTTAACTACAATCGCGATTTCTATATTTCGGCGGAAGAAGTTACCCGTACCGAAGACGCTTACACTAAATTGCTGAGCAGCCATGTCTGATACCATCGCCCATAACACCGGCGCCGCTGGCGCCACACCATCGCGCAGCTACTTTGTGCGCGAGCACCACCCGGAAAACGGCAGCTTGCTGGGTTTCTGGCTTTACCTGATGAGCGATTGCCTGATCTTCGCCTGCCTGTTTGCCGTCTATGCAGTATTGGGCCGCAACTACGCAGACGGTCCGACCGGCGCTGCACTGTTCGACCTGCCGCTGGTGGCCGTCAACACGGCCATGCTGCTGCTGTCGTCGATCACCTACGGCTTCGCCATGCTGGCCATGCAGCGCAAGAAACTGGGCAGCACCCTGGTATGGCTGGCCATCACCGGCCTGTTCGGCCTGGCCTTCCTGTCGCTGGAACTGTATGAGTTCCATCACCTGATCCACGAAGGCGCAGGCCCGCAACGCAGCGCGTTCCTGTCTTCGTTCTTCGCGCTGGTTGCCACCCACGGCTTGCACGTGACGTTCGGTATCGTCTGGCTCGTGACGTTGATGTTCCAGTTGAAGAAACATGGCCTGACACCTGAAAATGGTCGTCGCATGATGTGCCTGTCGCTGTTCTGGCACTTCCTGGACGTGATCTGGATCGGCGTATTTACCTTTGTTTACCTGATGGGAGTCCTGCCATGAGCGAGCACCACACACACGGCGATCATGGCCACCATGACAGCCACCACCATGACAACCACGATCATGGCAGCCTGAAAAGCTACAGCATCGGTTTCATCCTCTCGGTGATCCTGACGGCAATTCCTTTCTGGCTGGTGATGAACAAGGTCATCACCGATTCGGGCACCATGGGTCTGGTCCTGCTGGCGTTTGCAGCAGTGCAAGTGGTGGTACACATGGTGTACTTCCTGCACATGAACGCCAAGTCGGAAGGCGGCTGGAACATGATGGCACTGGTCTTCACCATCATGGTGGTGGTCATTGCCATGGCTGGTTCGCTGTGGGTCATGTACCACATGAACCACAACATGATGCCTAGCATGATGCCTGACGCCATGCACATGCAATCGGCTCCATGATGAGTCAACCGCGCCCAGGCAGTATCGGGCGCGCCCCTGGCGCTGCATCGCAAGATGCCGCGCCAGGCCCACGCGGCACAGTCATGCGTTATGTATGGCTGTTGCTGGCGGGGATCTTGTTTGCCGGTTTCTGTGCCCTGGGCACCTGGCAAGTCAAGCGCCTGCAATGGAAGCTTGACCTGATCGCGCGCGTCGACCAACGCGTACATGCGCCCGCAACGGACGCACCTGGACCTGCAGCATGGGCCAGCATTACGCAGCAAACGGATGAATACCGCCATGTGCGGCTGTCCGGTACCTATCTCCCCATATTCAATACCCTGGTGCAAGCCACCACGGAACTCGGCAGCGGCTATTGGCTGATGACGCCATTGCGCCTGCAAGACGGCAGCACCGTGCTGATCAACCGCGGTTTCGTGCCCAAGCGTGACGGCATCGCCGCCAGCACACCGGCCGGCATCGTTACCGTCACGGGCTTGCTGCGCCTGAGCGAGACGGGCGGCGGCTTTTTGCGTGAAAACAATCCTGCCACGCAACACTGGTATTCGCGCGACGTGGCGGCGATTGCCAACTCGAATATGCTGACCAAGGTGGCGCCATATTTTGTCGATGCCGAAAAAAATCAGGAAACGGCAGCCGATGCACCCGTCGGTGGCCTGACCGTGATTTCCTTCCATAACAGCCATCTGGTGTACGCCTTCACCTGGTATGCGCTGGCCCTGATGGTGGCCGGCATCAGCTGGTGGCTGCTGCGTGAAGACCGCAAGCGCCGTGCCCGTGCGGCGGAAGCGCAAACTGCACAGCATGGCGGCTAAGGTGGAAATACTGCCTAACCGCGCCGTGCTGGAACGCGGTGCGGTGGCGGCCGAGATGGAACATCCGGCCGGCCACCAAAACATGAAGCTGCTGATCCAGTTGCGCTGGCTGGCCGTGATCGGCCAGATCAGCACGATTTTTGGCGTCGGCGTGGGCCTCGGGATCGCCTTGCCCGTGCCCTATATGTTGGAAGTGCTGTCTTGCCTGATCGCCTTCAACCTGGCCAGCCTGTTGCGCTGGCACGAACGTCAGCCCGTGTCGAACACGGCGCTGTTCCTGGCCTTGCTGGTCGATGTGACCGTGCTGACGGCCCAGCTCTACCTGAGCGGCGGCATCAGCAACCCGTTTGCCTTCCTGTATTTATTGCAAGTCATCCTCAGCGCCGTGCTGCTGGAAGTGTGGTCGACCTGGATCATGGTGGCCATCACCGGCCTGTGCCTGGCCGGCCTGGCCTTGCTGCCGGGGCCACCGCTAATCCTGCCCATCGATCCCGAGCGCGGTTTTTCCAGCCTGTATGTGCAGGGCTTGCTGATCTGCTTTATCCTGAACGCGGCCTTGCTGGTGATGTTTATCACGCGCATCAACCGTAACCAGCGCGCCGGCGATGCCAAGGTGGCCGATTTGCGCCAGCGCGCGGCTGAAGAAGAACATATCATCCGCATGGGGCTGCTGGCCTCGGGCGCGGCGCACGAACTGGGCACGCCGCTGGCCACCTTGTCCGTGATCCTGGGCGACTGGCGCCGCATGCCGGAGCTGAGCAAGAATGGCGAGTTGCTGGAAGAAATCACCGAAATGCAGGCGCAGTTGCAACGCTGCAAGAGCATCGTCAGCGGCATTTTGCTGTCGGCCGGCGAGGCGCGCGGTGAATCTTCCGTGAAAACCACCATCAATACCTTTTTGGGTGACCTGGTGGATGAGTGGCGCGGCAGCCGCCCGATACATGATTTTGAATACGATAACCGCATCGAGCACGATGTGCCCGTGGTGTTTGATTCGACCCTGAAACAAACCATTTGCAATGTGCTCGATAATGCTTTGGAAGCGTCGCCGGACTGGCTGCGCTTCGAAGCCACGCGCGAACAGGATGCCTTGCATCTGGTCGTCACCGACGCCGGCCCCGGTTTCGAGCCTTCGATGCTGAACCATCTGGGCAAACCGTACCAGTCCAGCAAGGGCAAGCCTGGCGGCGGACTGGGCCTGTTCCTGGTGGTCAACGTGGCGCGCACCCTGGGCGGCACGGTAACGGCGCGCAACCGCGTGCAGGGCGGGGCGGTGGTCCACCTGACCTTGCCGCTGGCGGCCATCAAACTGGATATAGAAAACAAGAACGATGACTGACGAGCGTTTATTACTGATCGTGGAAGACGATGCGGCGTTTGCGCGCACCCTGGCCCGCTCGTTCGAGCGGCGCGGCTACGCCGTGATCCACGCCACCAATTATGATGAAGCCAGTACCTTGCTGGAACACCACAAGCCCGATTATGCGGTGGTCGACCTCAAGCTCAACGGCAACACGTCTGGCCTGGCCTGCGTGCAGATGCTGCACCAGCGCAACGAGGACATGCTGATCGTGGTGCTGACCGGCTACGCCAGTATCGGCACGGCGGTGGAGGCGATCAAGCTGGGCGCTTGCCAATACCTGGCCAAACCGTCCAACACAGACGATATCGAAGCGGCCTTCGGCCATGTGGCCGGCAGCGCCGAGATCGAACTGACCAGTCGCGCCACCAACATCAAGACCCTGGAATGGGAACGCATCCACGAAATGCTGGCCGAAACCGATTTCAATATTTCCGAAACCGCCCGCCGCCTGGGCATGCACCGGCGCACTTTGGCGAGGAAGCTGGAGAAGCAGAGGGTGAAGTAAGCGGGCTATTCTGCTAACGCAGACTAAGGCAGGCACAATAGCTTGTCTGCGGCGGGTATGATTTGACAACCCTGAAAATGCAGCAAGCAGTCTATCTCGACGCTCTTGCTCTTCGGGAGGAACATTTTCCCATAGTCTAACTATGAGAAAGAATAACGCTTTCTTTCTCATGCTGTCCGTGACGCCAGGACGCATCTTCGTAGCGCACGTAATATTCAGTGCTGCATGCGGCCAAGGTCAACTTGCTTAGCGTCGACAGAAAGTCCAGGATATTGAAGGTTTCAGAGTCAATGTCTTGGGGGAAAAACGTAATCTCGCAAAACACTTTTTCTGGCTCATCCCAGTGGAAGTACGCTTGAATATGCTCAGGGTTGTTACCGCCATTCCAGGCAGTCGATAGCGAACCGTATGTCTTTCGAAGATAGGCTAGCAATTCGGCGTTTGCAATCTCATCGCCTTCGCTTGTAATCGACCGTACCATAGTCCAGGACAATGCCAGATACGCCAGGACGTCAATGGCTGCAGATGTCGAAATGTCTTCGGTGAAGTTGATATCTCTGCAAGAGCCATCACAGTCCAGAAGAGCGGTTTCAACACGGCGGAGTGTAAGTTCATCTATGTTCATAAAAATTGTAGTAGGGATGGTAAGTCTGCTTTTGGCTGGTAACTATCAACCGATTTCCGGCCGAAATGTCCAATGCGCAGCTTCAATCCTTAGCGTATCAGCCGATTGAAGCTCAGTTTCAAATTGCCTGCCCTCCAGTTCCATGGAGCTATTGACCGATGAAGATGGGCCCCAGCTCTCGCGTCGTGGAGGTTTGATCTTTGTAAAACCTTCGAATACGAGCAAATGAGGTGGCAAGCCAACGGGGCGCAAACGGGTATCGCATCTGGCGGCTTCCCAACTGATGTGAATGGCTGACACCGTAGCGTCATGGATTGGTAGAGCATTAAAAGGCATCAATTCTTCCAAAACGTTCAAGCGGCTACTCCTGGCCGATTGCAGAAAATTTCAAACTGGCTTTTTTATGGTGACTGCTTCGGGCGATGGATAGCGTCTAAGTGGAAGAAAATTGACCTTCCACATATCCACTTCAAAAAGTCTCTCGTTCTGATCCACATTGACAACGATACTAACCAGCACGTCATCACTATCAACATAGTCGGCTTCCACGATTGCACGTCCCAGGTGACGGTTTTCGTCACAGACGAACCTGATACTTCCCATTCCTCCATCCTGCATATCGCTAACTAAAGCAATATCCAGTTGCCTTAAAAAGTCGAGCTTGTTTTGCTGTGAACTAAGCAAGACTCGAATTAGTAAATCCTCTTCTGTGCGCAGCATCCTTGGGCGAATTTTATAATTTAGTGTCATAGTGTAATCGTATCAGGAAGTCCTCGTTGTTATGGATATAGCAGTGTGATCAAGACAAGATAACTAACCAACAATGCACTCACTAGATGGAGCCATGAAAATTTGTATCTGAATCGGGAGCGGCGTTTTGGAATTGTTTTCGTTACGGACTCTGGTGGAGCGATTTTTTTGGGCCATACAAACGCAGTCATTCCGTCAATAGGCGGCCAGGATTCAAAACGATAAGCGTCAGCGTCGAAGTTTATTCTATTAAACAGATGCTGCTCTTGAACAGCACGGTCGAGGGCAAGCTCGCCCGGGGAGGCGACTTCCTCGTCGTCTGCATGGAAATAGCCATCGCTTTCTTTCGCCAGTATGGCCATCGAGAGTATTTGCATGGTAGCGGCGGAGTGGCTTCTTCCTGCGGCCGTCCTGGAACTCGCCGTATAACTATAAGCAGCAACGCCCCTGGGTGGCCATGACATGCTGCGAGCTTCTTTCTTTTCTCTTTTTTGCATGTGAAACTCAAACGCAATCAGCAAAGGCGTGCCGGCTTCTATGCGCAGGAACTCAGCTGGCGTCTTGCTAATTCGCAGATAAAGAATTCCCTGCGCCGAAGACTTTGCCAATGTGAGCTCCGGATGCAGTTGCACATCAAAGCCAAGCTTTGAAAATGCTTGAATGAAGCGCGCATCCAGGTCATCGGTTTTTTTACCCAGGAAAGCTGAAATACAAATACTCATTGTCGGGATTGAATGTAAGCGTGAATAATGATTGACTGTTAGCGATGGCTTGAACGTCTTCTTCTGGCAGGGGGCTGCCTAAAGGGCGTCGTTCAAAGCGATGCGCGATCTGATGTTTTGCAGCTTGATCATGGACTCTTTAAAGCGAGCGATGCTTTCTTCAAGATTCCAGTTTGTCTTGTTTGCCACGAAGCTGGCCCATTCCTCGCCGTAATGAGCGGCGCGTGCCGTACCATTTACATCGTCAAGGTAAGAGAGCGCGGCCATCGCATGCGCCTGGTCGAACCAGAGCTCGGTCTGGCTCAGGTAGTAGGACAGGTATTCTTCAAGAAAGGCAATAGATTCTTCCGAATTGATGGCCGCGAGTGCGAAGCAATACGCCGCGCCGGCATAACACACATCGCTCCTGAGCAACAGGCGGTCGATCCAGGTCGTCAATTCCGCTTTGTCTGACACGGCGACGAGGTAGGCGCCAACTGTTCGCGAACGCCAGTCGAAGTTGGCTAATAATTGCGATATCAATTCGACTGTTATGCAGTGCGCATTCCCCACCAGAAAATCTTGAGCGGCAGCTTTATGGATGCCAAAATAGAGAGGCTGTACCCACGTTTCCCGCAGCTCGCTTGCCAGCATTCCCGTGTCCATCGGCACCTCAAGTGCGGCAAATGGACTAGTATGCGCGACCGTGGCACCGGCAGAGTGAAGTTGCAGCGGATTCATGCCAGTCTAGTCTCAGTCACCACAGCTGAATCAACCATTAATATTAAAGCCAGACACCTTCCAGCTATTGTCTTTCTCCAGGGTCGTCGTGACAGTTTCCTTCACGTCGGCCTTGTTTTCATATTGGCTCACGTAATCGATGACGACCTGGTCTGGGCCCGGCTTGCTGGCGGGCGCTTTTTGCAGCACGGCCGACTTGAATTTGCGCGATTTAAAGTCGCCCAGTGGCCAATGCAGGGCTGTGATCAACATCTTCCAGCTCGATTTCGACATTTCCTTATGCATGCTGGATGAACTGGTATCCCAGGTGCCCGCATAGTCTTCCGCATCCATGCGCTTGAGCCAGGCATCGGCCGATATTTTGGCGGCCGTGACGGCTGGCGATTCCTGGGCAATTACGGGTTGAACGGCAAACACAGTAGCGGCGACGATCAGGGCAGACAGGATTTTCATGGTAGCGATGGAAAATGTTGATATTCTTACAGATTATCGCAAAGATATCACAGGGCATAGTCTTTTAAAGCAGATGTTGCCGGGCAACATCATGCTGGGGAAGGCCAGATGAACACTAGCGGACCAGATCAAAAAAACTCTGCGCGACCAACTGTCCATTGACGATCAATTCCACCTGGTGATGGCCGGCATAATGCGTGCGCGTCGTGAAGTCGCGGATCTGCTGCCTGCGCTCAAATGCAATATGCTGGCCAGGTTCCAAAGTCACTTCCTTGAGCTTGAAAACCTTCGCCGTGGTGGACTGGTTTTGCCGCACATAGCTGATGCGGTGGTGTATCAACAGCTTTTGCGGTTCGGCAGCGGTCGAGCTCAACTGGCATGCCAGGATCACGGAGTCGCCAAGGTTGATCTGGCCCGGCGTGACTTCAAACTTGCCGACGACAATCGCCGTTGCAGTTTCCGCCCCCAGCATGCTGAGTGCTTGTTGGTTGCCCTGTTTGAGCAGGGTGCGCAAGGCGTGCCGCACGATCCAGCGGGTGTTTGCATCTTCCACACCCCATAACGCCGCCCGTTCGAGTACCCATGCAGGGTGTGTTTTTGTGACGTCGTTCAAGTGATTGGCGACCGACTTGCGCACGTACAGGCTGGTGTCGGCGCGCAGATTGTCGAGGATGGGGGCAGCCAGTTCGGGCGACTGTTCGATCATGCGCAAACGGAATGACCACGGCAAACGTGGCCGAGAGCCTTCGCTGGCCAGCCGGCGCACGGCAGCGTCCGTATCGCGCGACCAGCCCTGCATGATATCGAGCGCACGCTGTGGTTCGTCGCGCAGGAAGTCGCGCACGGCGAACTCTGAAGTACCGTAGCGCGTAAAAAATTTCAGGGCATCCATGGAGCGCTCGAAGGCATGGCGGCCATGCTGGCTGACATAGTCGGGCGCCACCAGCGAAACAAAACCGTTCCCCAGGCGCGGCGCCGCTTCCATCAGCATCGGCAAGACCGCCTCGTAGCCATCCATGGCCAGGCTGGCTGCGGCAATCGCCTCGCTGGCGCGGCGCACGCGCTGCATCAGACTCAGCTGTTCGAGCCCGTCGAGTGCGGTGGCAAGAAAAGCGGTTTCATCAAACGCGGGCGCGATCGCAGCCAGGGTGGCCGACAGGGTGCGCAGTTGCTGCGCGCCCATCGATTGTTTGAGTGGCGTATTGGTGGATGTTGTCATGATGACGCAGGGTTCCAGTGCAGAGAGCCGCGAGTATGATCCATGCTGCTGTCAGTTTCTGTCAGTAGCCAGCCACTCCATCTTTTGCACCTGGATATGCGGATGGCTGGCCAATGGCTCCCATTCCGGCAAAAACACAAATCCCTGCTTCAGATAAAACGCTGCTGCACGGGCATTGTCTGGCGCTACATCGAGCACCAGCCGGCGATGCCCACTAGCCACGGCGCGCTGCTTGACGGCGTCGACCAGCTGTGCCGCTACGTCCATGCCCCGGTATCCGGGATCGACCCACATGGCGATCAGTTGGCATTCCCCAACACTACTGACGACCTGGGCGGCGATACCGACCGCCTGTTGACCATCCCAGGCCAGGAAAAAGGCTCGCTGCTCGGAACTGCTGGCCCGTTCATGCCACTCTTCATCGGTTTGTGCCGCCGCGCTGGCGTGGCTGACGCCAAACGCCGTTGGCGCGTCCAGCAGGGCAGCCAGGCGGATGGCTTTCAGCGCGCGCCAGTCGGTTGGCGTCGTGGCGCGGACGGTGATGGAAGCTGCCAGGGCCATCAGCTCAGTGGCGCATCGGTAGCGTTTGACACCTTGGCATAGGCATAACCCAGATAGCTCAGCGATGCCACGCCATCGATGACTTTGGCATCGATCTTGAGGTCGCCGGCAGCGATCAGCAACTGGTCGGCGGCATAGGCTGCTGGAAAGCGCTGTTCGACGATTTTGTTGGTCAGGCTATTGCGGCTGTAGGTGAGCGCGACCAGGCCGACGCTGTCTTTCTTGATCACCACATAGTCCGGGCGTGTCGTGCTGCTTAGTTTCCAGGTGCCGATAAAGTCATCTACCGTGCCGGCACTGGCGGCGCCAGCGGCAAGCAGGCTCAAGGTAGCGAGTGCACCGAGGAATAATTTTTTCATATGGCCTTCAAGGTTGCTCAAATCAAAGGAAGCATTGTTGGGTAGCAGTATCGCCAGCGGCCATATTTTTGACAACTGTTTTTGCGGACACAACGATTATTTATGTAATTTGTATAGCCTGAAAAGTATTTAGGCATGAATGGAAAGGAACATAGGTGTAGAGTCTCACCACCCATAACTATGCCCCATTGCTTAATGAAAATCATCGCCGCCGCCTTGCTTGCCTTTCTCAGTATAGGCACAGCCCATGCCAGCGCCGGGCCGCAACCGCTACCGCCTGTCCCGCCGATCCAGGCGCCGCAAGATATCGCTTTCCTTGGAACCATCAATCTCGCCGTGGATGCGACCGACCACGTGCACAAGATCCTGCGCGTCAGGGAATCGATACCCGTTCAACAAGCTGGTCCCATGGTCTTGCTGTATCCGCAGTGGGAACCGGCCAGCCACTCGCCCACGCTGGAGGCAGCGCCCCTGGCGGGCTTGCTCATCAAGGGTGCCGGGCAGCGCATTGAATGGCAGCGCGATGCCGCCAATCCGTTTGCCTTCCATCTGACGGTACCCGCCGGCGTGCATCAACTGGACCTTGAATTCCAGCATGTGCCGGCCATGAACGGCCCCAAGCTATTGTCACCGGCGATGCTGATGCTGCCGTGGCAAAAAGTCGTCCTGTATCCAGCCGGCTGGTTCATTCGCAATATTGCGGTACAAGCGCAATTGACGGTGCCGCAAGGTTTTGACTTTGCCAGCGCACTGGAAACGGATCAGGTGCTGGGTAATCGGATCAGCTTCAAGGCGGCCAGCTTGGAAGACCTGGTCGATGCGCCCGTGTATGCAGGCTTGCACGTCAAGCGCTATCTGCTCAGTGAAGCGGAGGGCAGGCCAGTGCGCCTGAACCTGTTTGGCGATACGGAATCGGCCTTGGCCATTACACCGGAGCAGCTGGCGAAATATCGCGCCATGGCCGATGCGCTGCCACGTTTGTTCCGTTCGCGCCACTACCGTCATTTTGATTTCCTGATGTCGCTGTCCGATGTCATGCTGTCCGGCGGCGGCACCGAGCATCAGGAGTCAACCGAGATCAACCTGCCTGCCGATTACTTCGGCAATACCGGCACGCAAGTATTCATGGCCAGCCTGATGATCCACGAGTTTGCCCATTCCTGGAATGGCCGTACGCGCCAGCCAGCCGATCTGTGGCAGCCGAACCTGAACTTGCCGATAGGCGGCAGCCTGCTGTGGCTGTACGAAGGACAAACCGAATTCTGGGGCAGCGTTATCGCGCCGCGCATAGGCTTGCAATCCGTCCAGCAAAGCAGGGATGCGCTGGCGGTGGTGGCCAGCATATCGAAGGCGCGGGTGGGCCGGCAATGGAAATCGCTACAGGATAGCAACGTGGACGCGATCTATATGCCAGGCAAGGCTGTCTTCTGGCGCGACTGGCAGCGCCGCACCGATTACTACGGTGATGGCGTCCTGCTGTGGCTGGATGTAGATATGCTGCTGCGCGAACTGACGCACGACAAGAAAAACATGGCCGACTTTGCATCGACTTTCTTTGGCGCCGGGCAAAACACGCGCACCATTTCCACCTATACCTTCGAGGATGTCTGCAAGGCACTGAACAATATCGCGTCCTATGACTGGCCAGCCTATTTCACGGCCCGTTTGCAGGCACACGATGACGTGCATCTGCTCGATGGCTTGCAGCGTGCCGGCTATCGCCTGGTGTACTCGGATACGCCAACCGAGTTTTTTGGCTACCACGAAGCCGACCTGGGCGCCGTGGATCTGTCGACTTCGCTGGGTGTGACGATAGGCAAGAAGGGCTTGGTAAAAAGTGTTGCGTGGGAGGGGCCGGCATTTCGCGCCGGTATCAGCCTGGGCGCGCGCTTGCTGAAAGTTGGCGACCAAGCCTATACCGATGAGGGTTTGAAGGAGGCGATCAAGGCCGCTGCCGTGTCCAGGAAACCGATACAACTGACTTACGACGCCGACGGCGCAACGCATGCGGTGGCCATCAACTATTTCGATTCCTTGCGCTATCCGCGGCTTGAGCGTATCCCGGGCACGGTCGATCGTCTTCAACAGCTGTTCACTGCGCCAATCTGATATCAAAACATGGCCTGCCCATGAGGGGGCAGGCTGCCATCGTATTCTTTCCAATGTAACGCAATGTGTACAATCCGCAATAATAATTCCTTAGTGAAACATTTGTCTAATATGCTATTTTGGTAGATTGCCTCAAGATCATCATGATCATTAGCAAGGGCAACGCGACGGTCAGCGTGCGTATTTACGTACCGATATTTATCACTCAAGGAAGAAAATGGATGTCAAGAATTTGCGCATCGGGCACAGGCTGAGCCTGAGCTTCGGTGTGGTGGCGGCGTTGCTGGCGATTATCGCCGCGCTGACCTTTGTACGTATCGATGCGCTGGACCGCGATATCGATTCCACCAATAATTATCTGTACCCGAAAACCGTGCTGGCCACCCAGATCAAGGGCAAGGTCACGGAAGCCGTCATCAGCATGCGCAATGCCATGCTGCTGTCCGATCCGGCGCAGATCAAGCGCGAGCTCGACAGCATAGAAACGGGCGCGAAAATTATCGTTGCCTCGATAAACCAGCTGGAAAAGAGCGCCAGCACGGATGAAGACCGCCAATTCATCACCAACCTGGCGCAGGTGCGCGGCAAATTCGTGACGGCGCGCACGCACTTTGCAGGCCTGGTGCGCGAGCAGAAAGTCGATGAAGCCTACGCCGCCCTGTTCGATGAAGTGGGGCCGACGCAAATGGCCTATTACGGCGTATTGGACCAACTGGTCGCGCATGAAGACAAGCTGATGCAGCAGTCCGGCAAGCAGGCCATCGAGAACGCCTCGAACACCAAGGAACTGGTGCTGGCATTGACCCTGGCTGCCCTGGCCATCGGTGCCGGCGTGGCCTGGTATGTCACGCGCTCGATTACCGAACCGCTGGCCAATGCCGTCGCCGTGGCGCGCAAGGTGGCCGATGGCGACCTGACCAGCGTGATCGTGGCCGATACCCGCGATGAAACGGGCCAATTGCTGCACTCGCTGAAGGACATGAACCAGGGTTTGCTGAGCATCGTCAGCCAGGTACGCGACGGCACGGGCGCGATTGCCACCGCCGCCAGCGAGATCGCCGACGGCAATGCGGACTTGTCCAGCCGCACGGAACAGCAAGCCAGCTCCCTGCAGGAAACGGCGGCGGCAATGGAGGAATTGACCACCACGGTGCAGCAGAACGCCGACAACGCCGACCTGGCCAACAGCAAGGCGGCCAGCGCATCGAAGGTGGCGGCCGCAGGCGGTCAGGTGGTGGGCGAGGTGGTCAAGACCATGTCGTCCATCAATGACTCTTCACGCAAGATCGTCGACATCATCGGCGTGATCGACAGCATCGCCTTCCAGACCAATATCCTGGCATTGAATGCGGCCGTGGAAGCGGCCCGCGCAGGCGAGGCGGGCAGGGGATTTGCCGTGGTCGCGACCGAAGTGCGCAGCCTGGCGCAGAGGTCAAGCGCCGCCGCCCGCGAAATCAAGGGCTTGATCGACGATTCAGTGGATAAAGTCGGCTCGGGCACCCGTTTGGTGGAGAAGGCCGGCAGCACGATGGATGAAATCGTGCACAGCGTGCGCCAGGTGGCTGAAATCATTGCCGACATCAGCGCCGCCAGCCGGGAACAAACGGTCGGCATCCAGCAGGTGAACCAGGCGATCACGCAAATGGATGAAGCCACCCAGCAAAATGCCGCGCTGGTCGAACAGGCGGCGGCCGCCTCGCAGGCGTTGCGCAGCGAAGCGGGCCATCTGGCGCAGGTAGTCAGTGCGTTCAAGCTGCAGCGCTTGGGAAGCTACGCTTGATAAAATAACACTTTCGAAGAAAAAGGTTGGAAACGCCAGCCTTTTTCTTATTCTTGAGCGTTCTCCGCCTATGTTTGCTGCAGTCTATTTTTGAAATTCTGGGCTAAGTGTTAAGCAATTGATTGGGTTGTGTATGAAAAGGCCGGCAAGCTTGCGATGTGTCGAAGCCATGCTAGTATCATTTGCATGTCGGAAAGGAAAGATGCGATGCGCACCGTATTAAAAATTGCAAGTATTGCACTATGCAGTTTTTCTTATATGACAGTCAACGCGGCCTGCCTGAAATATGAGCCGGAAGAAGTCACATTGGCCGGCAAGTTGCACAGGGAGACTTTTCCAGGTAGTCCCAACTTCGAAAGCGTGGCTGACGGCGACGAGCGGGAAACCGGTTTTTACCTGACGCTCGCGCAGCCGATCTGCACGCAGGCAGATAGCGGGTCAGACCGCCAGGCGCATGAGTCCGTTCGGGAAGTACAACTGGTGCTATCAAAAGAACAGTACGCCTCGTTGAGGCCGCAACTTGGCCAGCAGCTCAAGTTGCGGGGGCAATTATTTTCCAGTTTCACGGGGCATCATCACGCCGACGTGCTGCTGAGAGTCGACCCATAGCCTTTCACCACTTACGGCTGCGAAGCCGGGTGGTCCGCCAGCGGCACAAACTGGCCGGTGGCTTCGTCCAGCGCATCGAGCGAGCCGTTCTCGATGTCGTATACCCAGCCATGCAGGTTCAAGCGTTTTTGCGCGATGCCCAGCGCCACCGAAGGATGGGTACGCAGGTTGTTCAGTTGCGAGATGACGTTGGCGCGCACCATGCCGTCGATACGATGTTGTTCGGTCGGATGCTCGACCGATTCATTGATCATGCGCGCTGCATCGGCGTAGTGCAGCCAATGCTTGACCGCCGGCATATGATCGAGACAGGCGCAAGTGGCGATGGCCTTCATGGCGCCGCAATCGGAATGGCCGCAAATGACGATATCGGTGACCTTCAAGGCGGCCACCGCATATTCCACGGTCGCACTGACGCCGCCCGGTTCCGGGCCGAACGAAGGCACGATATTGCCTGCGTTGCGGATCACGAAGAGTTCGCCCGGTTCGCGTTGCGTCACCAGTTCCGGCACCATGCGGCTATCGGAGCAGGAAATGAACAGGGCCTTGGGCGTTTGTCCTGTGGCCAAGGTCTTGAAGAGTTCCCGGCGTTGCGGGAAAACTTCTTTCTGGAAACGTAAAAAACCAGCAATGATATCGCGCATAAATCAAAAGAATAGTTATCTGACGCAGTATTGTCGCTGATTTTCCAGCGTCCATGTTGATTTGATCAGCGTGTCATGGCGCGCCGCAGCACATAGCTGAGGCCGTCAACGGCAGCCACCATGAGCAGCATGGCAATAATGACGGTGGCCGCTGGCTGCATCTGGAACAATGATAAATGGTATTTCAGCATCTGCCCCAGGCCACCGGCGCCCACCACGCCCAGGATGGCGGCGGCGCGGATATTGTTTTCCCAGCGGTACAAAGTGTAGGACAGCATTTGCGGGCTGCACTGGGGCAAGGTGGCGTACAAAAACGTTGCCGCCGGGCCCGCGCCATTGATGCGCAGGCTGGCGGCGGGCAGGGGTGGGCAGTTTTCAAAGGCATCGGCAAATAGCCGGCCCAGCACGCCTACCGTATGCAGCGCCAGCGCCAGGGTGCCGGCGAATGGCCCCAGGCCGGCCGCGATCAGCAGGATGGACGCCCAGACCAGTTCCGGTATCGAGCGCAGCACATTCAATACGCCCCGCGTGGCCTGGCGGGCCGCCTTGCCGAAACGGCCGCTGGCAGGCAAGGCCAGCAGGGCGCCGAACACGGCCGCGATGATGGTGCCAATGGCCGACATGGCCAGCGTTTCAAACGTGGCGGTGCCCACCTTGAGCAGGAAATTGGGTGACAACTCGGGCGGCGCAAAGCCGTGCAGGAAGTCGGCCGTCGTGCGCACGGCGTCGGCGCTGAAAAAGTCGCCCCATTTCAGGGGCAGGGTGGCGAAGCTGGTGATGACGAGCAGCAACAAGCCAGCCAGCAAGGCCCAGGTGGACCAGTGTCTGCGAGGCGGGACTGGCAGCAGGGAGTTCACGACAGCCTCCTGCGCAGCATGGCCGAAACGGCATCGGCGCCTGCCACCAGCACCACGAACACCATCAGCATGGTGGCCAGTTCGTCGCCTGCCATCATCTTCATCGATTCATCCATGCGCTGGCCCAGGCCGCCCGCGCCGACGAAACCCATCACGACGGAACCACGGATCGCGCATTCCCAGCGGTAGATGGTATAGGACACCAGTTCGGCGGCCGCTTCAGGCAGGGCGCCATACAGCAGCGCGGCCAGGCGGCCGCTGCCGTTGTTCAGCAGGGCGTTGCAGGCGGCAGCGTCCGACGATTCGAGGATTTCCGCGTAGACCTTGCCCAGCATGCCGCAATAGGTGAGGGCGATGGCGATCACGCCGGCCGTCGGTCCCAGGCCCACTATGCGCACCAGCAATAAAGCCCAGACCAGTTCCGGTACGCTGCGCAGCACCACCAGCAGGGTGCGCACGGCATGGCGGATGGCGGCGGACAAAGGTGCCACCTTGCCGCTGCCCAGGCGCGAAATCGATAACCGCTCCGTCACCAGCAGGGTCAAAGGGATGGCGCCCAACATGGCCAGCGCCATGCCAGCCGTGGCCATGGCGATGGTTTCCCAGGTGGACGTGGCAACAATGGCCAGGAATTCGGCGCTGTGGGCAGGCGGCACAAAGCTGGACAAAAATTGCCAGGTGGCTGACAGGCTTTGCGCGTCCCATAAAATCCAGGGCTTGAATTCGGCTTGCACCAGCATCGGCCATAGCACGATCAGGACGACTGCCGTAGTGATCAGGCGGCCGCGCCAGGCGGGGTCGCGCGGCATGGTGGCAGACTTCAACAATGCAGCCTCACGGCAGCACCATCGGCATCGATCGTTGTAAAGGGGGAAGGAACATCGTCCTTGTTTTGGTACAGTGCGGCAATCATGTTGTCGCTGACATCAAGCCGGGCCGCGTCGAAGACGATTTTGCCATCGCGCAAACCAATAATGCGGGGAAAGCAAGCCCTGGCGATATCCACCTGGTGCAAGCTGCAAATCAACGTTGCTTGGCGAGCCTTTGCTTCTTCCTGTAATACGGCGATAGTTTGCAAAGCCAGGGTGGGATCGAGTGCGGACAATGGTTCGTCGACCAGGAACACTTCGGCATCCGAAACCAACGCACGCGCCATGCCGCAGCGCTGGCGTTCGCCGCCGGACAAGCGGTCCACCCGTGCATACAGCTTGTCTTGCAGATTGAATTTGCCTAGCGCTTCCCACGCGGCGCGCGGATCGAGCGGCACGAACAGCGAACGGATGGCGGTCCACAAGCTCCATTGCGGCAAGCGGCCTGCCAGCACGGCATTGACTACCCGCTGGCGCGGCGGCAGCGGCGGCGTTTGCGGCGCCAGGAATAGACGGGTACGCAAGGCGTGGCGTTCGGCGCTGCTTACTTGCCACGGTTGCACGCCAAGAATTTCCAGACTGCCTGAAGCGGGGCGCAAGGCGGCAGCCAGGGTATGCAGCAAGCTGGTCTTGCCCGCGCCCGAAGGGCCGATCAGGGCAATCTGTTCGCCCGGCGCGACGACGAGGTCCAGCTCGCGCAAGGCCAGCGCATTGGTGGCGGCGCCGGCGTGGTGGACGCTGAGCTTGTTAAGTTGAAATGTCATGCGGTGGGTGGGGACCATTTACATTGATTAAGCCAGCGACAAAGAGCCGGGGGCAGACCCGTCGGGACTGACCCCAGAATTGTGCCTCTGGCTTTCTTACTTCAGCAAGCCCGCATTGCGCGCGGCTGCTTCGATATCCTTGTAGTTCTCGGCCTTGGTCGGGATGAACTTGCTGGCGCGCTGCAGGTCGAGGATTTCCTTGCCTTCAGGCGTAGATGGGTTCAGCGACAAAAAGGCGTCCGTCAGCTTCTGGCGCACGGCGGGATTCATGTCGGCGCGCACGCTCCAGTTGTAATCGAAGTAGCCGGGCGTGGTGTAGAACACGCGTACCTTGCTTGGATCAACCTTGTTGGACGACACCAGTTTTTCCCACACGGAGATATTCAAGGCGCCGGCATCGACCTTGCCGCCGGCGACAGCGGCCACGGTAGCGTCATGCGCGCCGGAAAACGCGATGCGTTTCAGGTCAGTGTCCGGGTTGATCTTGGCGGCCAGCAGGTAGTAGCGCGGCATCAAGTGGCCGGAAGTCGACGATTCAGAACCAAACGTGAAGTTCTTGCCCTTCAAGTCGGTCAGCTTGTTGATGTCCTTGCTGGTGGTAATGAAAACGGACTGGAACTTGGTGTCTTCCTCGCGCTGCACCAGCGGTATGATCTTGCCGCCGCT
The DNA here is from genome assembly GCF_014200725.1 of Janthinobacterium silvisoli. Lineage (GTDB taxonomy): Bacteria > Pseudomonadota > Gammaproteobacteria > Burkholderiales > Burkholderiaceae_D > Janthinobacterium. Next base: position 26,926 of record NZ_JACHCL010000002.1, on the reverse strand, counting down.
GCGCTCATTGGCTTGCACGAAGGTAAAGCCGCCAAACCAGACCATGTCCAGCTTGTGGTTGATCAAGCCTTCCACGGACGCCGCGTAATCGGTCACGGGCGTAAATTCCACCTTCATGTTCAGCTTTTTCTCCAGGTAATTGCCTAGCGGCTTGAACTTGCGCTGCAATTCCGTCGGCGCTTCATCGGGAATGGCCGATACGCGCAGCACTTGCTGCGCCTGCGCCAGGCCGCAATGGATGGTCAAGGTGCTGGCCACGGTGACCAGGATGGCAGTAAATTTGGAAAAAGCGCTCATGGTGTGTGTCTCTTTATTAACTGATTAAAATACGGAAACCCCGGTACTGCCTTCAGCCATCTCGCCGATCACGGTTGCCTCGGCAAACCCTTCATCGCGGAAGATCGCCAGCACTTGCTCGACAGCCTCCGGCGCGCATGCCACCAGCAGCGGGCCTGCCGTTTGCGGATCGGTCAATATTGCCTTGTCGATGGCGCTCAGGCTGTCGGCCAGCTGCACTTGCGCGCCGTAGCCTTGCCAGTTGCGGTTCGATGCGCCCGTGATATTGCCGTTGTCGGCCAGTTGCCGCACTTGCGGCAGCAGCGGCACTTCCGCCAGCTGGATCTGCGCCTGCAATTGGGCGCCGCGCGCCAGTTCCAGGGTATGGCCCAGCAAACCAAAGCCCGTCACGTCGGTCAGCGCATGCACGCCGTCGAGCAGGGCCAGTTTCTTGCCCGGGGTATTCAATTTGGTGGTGTTGTCGATCAGCGAGGTGTAGCCATCTGTATCGAGTGCATTTTTTTTCAGCGCGGCCGACAGGATGCCCACGCCGATAGGTTTGCCCAGCACCAGCTTGTCGCCAGCGCGCGCGCCCGCATTGCGTTTGACTTGCGACGGATGCACCAGGCCCAGTACGACCAGGCCATAGATAGGTTCGACGGAATCGATGGTGTGGCCGCCCGCAATCGGGATGCCGGCCTGGGCACAGACGGTTTCGCCGCCTTTCAAAATCAAGCCGATGGTTTCCACCGGCAGCTTGTTGATCGGCATGCCGACCAGGGCCAGCGCCATGATGGGCGTGCCGCCCATGGCATACACATCGGAAATGGCATTGGTGGCGGCGATGCGGCCAAAGTCGAATGGATCGTCGACGATGGGCATGAAGAAATCGGTGGTGGCGATCAGCGCCTGTTCATCGTTAAGCTGGTAGACGGCGGCGTCGTCCGAGGTTTCTATGCCGACCAGCAATTCTTTCGGCAAGGGAAAGCCGCCGCTGCCTTTTAATATGTCGGCAAGTACGCCGGGCGCGATCTTGCAGCCGCAGCCGCCACCGTGGGCGAACTCGGTCAGGCGGATAGGGGTGTTTTGGGTTGCTGCGCTATCTGACATAAGGGTTCCTGCGGATAAGATGTACGGGGAGCAAATTCAAAGCGGGTTTTTATTGCCGACGATAGCACATAATGCCCTCGCGGCTTGTTCAAAAGCTTGCCCTGAAATATCGTTCAAGACCAGCGGCGCGGCCTGTTCGTAGCGGCTGAAATTGCGCTTGATCGATTGTTGGTAGGCCGGATCGTAATGCTGGAGCAGTAATTCTTCCACCAGCTCGGCCATGCGGCCAGCCAGCGCCAGTTGCTGCCAGTGATGGATCTTTTCACGGCCGTGCAGCTGCGTCAAATGGCTCAATTGCAGGTTCAGTTGCTCTGGATCAGACACGAAATGGCCGTAATCGTCGATCAGCAACTGCACGCGGTGGCGGGTATCGAGTTGCACGGCAGTACAGTCGGCGGCGCGCATTTTTTCCATCAGCGCGTCGGGCACGCGCAGCCGGCCCACTTTCTTGCTTTCCGACTCCACGAACACGGGCAGTGCCGGGTCGAAATGGCGCAATTGCTGCCACAAGCCGCTTTCAAACGCTTTTTGCGATGGCTGGTCCGCCTCGGGCAAGCCGCCCAGCACCGAGCCGCGGTGGGCCGCCAGGTGTTCCAGGTCGATCACTTGCGCGCCTTGCCGGTCCAGCACTTGCAGCAAACGGCTCTTGCCGCTGCCGGTAGGGCCGCACAGCACGTTGATGAAGTCAAACTTCGCGGGCAGTTCGGCCAGCTCGGCATTCACGTGGCGCCGGTATTGCTTGTAGCCGCCATCGAGTTGCGTCACAGGCCAGCCTATGCGCGCCAGAATATGCACCATGGCGCCGCTGCGGTTGCCGCCGCGCCAGCAATACACGAGCGGCTTCCAGTTCTGTGCATGGCCCAGGAAATGCTCTTCGATATGACGCGCGATATTGGCGGCGATCAAGGCCGCCCCCAGCTTCTTTGCTTCGAAAGCGCTGGTCTGCTTGTACAGGGTGCCCACGCGCACGCGTTCCTCGTCATTGAGCACGGGCAAGTTGATGGCGCCCGGCAAATGGTCTTCGGCAAATTCGGAAGGGCTGCGCACATCGATGATGGCATCGAAGGCGTTCAGGCTCGGCAGGATCTCGCCAAACGGCAAGATGGCTGGATATTTCATTGTGGCAAAGTTGACAGGGCGTGGACGCTTATTATCCCCGATAAACGTTGCCGGCGTCAGTGCGTGTCACTTTGCTTCCTGAAAACCCCTGAAGAAGCGCACCAGGCTATGCGGCGCCTCATCACCAAAGCAGATCTTGAAGAGCTTTTCCGCATCTTGCGCCTCTGTTGCACTGCGCACGAACAAGGCTGTTTCATAGGCCAGCAGCGCCGCTTCCACGTCGCCTGGGTGGGCGGCAATCGCTTGCGCCAGCTCGGCGCCGTCGTACATGGCCAGGTTGGCGCCTTCGCCGGATGGCACCATCAAATGGGCTGCGTCCCCCAGCAAGGTCACACCCGGTACGCGTGGCCATTGGTGGGCCAGGGGCAGGGCATGCAGGGCGCGCAGCACGGGCGTGGTTTCGCCATCGGTGATCAGGGCGGTCAGCGCTGGCGCCCAGCCGGCAAACTCTGCCGCCACGCGGGCCAGGGCGGCCGCATCGCTGAAGTCGATGCTGGCAAACCACTCTTGCGGCTTACTCAAGGCCACGTAGGTATGCAGCAGACCATCGGGTTCGCGGTGGGCCAGTATGCCTTTGCCAGGCGTCAAGGAAAACAGCGAGCCGCCGCCCACGGCGACCGCGCTAGCCGGGTGGCGTTTATCGCTGTCGAACAGATAGGTTTCAACGAAGGAGGTGCCTGTGTACACCGGTTTTGCCTCGGAAACCAGTGGACGGACTTTGGACCAGGCGCCGTCTGCGCCGACCAGCAGGCTGGTGGTGGCCATGGTGTTATCGGCAAAGGTCAAGCTGTGCCGGCCGTCGCCCAGTGCGTGAACGGACGTCAGTTTGTGGCCCCAGCGCACCGTGCCGGCAGGCAAGGACTCGAGCAGGATGCGGCGCAGCTCGCCCCGCTGCACCTCAGGCCGGCCACCGCTGCCGTCGTCCGGCTGTTCGAACAAGACTACACCCTGGCTGTCCAGCATGCGGGTGGCTTGTCCGCCCGGGTGGATCAGGGTCTGGAAAGCATCGAACAAACCGGCCGCCTTGAGCGCCAGTTGCCCGTTGTATTCGTGTATATCGAGCATGCCGCCCTGGCTGCGCGCTTGCGCCGAGGCTTCCGCTTCGTAGACCGTGGCGGCGATGCCGTGCACGTGCAGCACGCGGGCCAGTATCAAGCCGCCCAGGCCCGCGCCGATGATAGCGATAGGTGTATGCATGGTGTTTCCTTTAAGGAAAGTCGTAAAAACGTTAATGGAACAATGTTCCATTCGGATTTTGCACCTGGCCATCATCTGTGTCAAGATAAGTGATGACTGAAAATGTAACGAAGAATTCAAGGCGCGCCTCAAGAGGTGAAGCAGCCTTATCGCGCGATACCATCATCGACGCGGCGATCGCCTTGCTCGATAGCAGCGGCGAGAATGGCCTGACCTTCCGCGCGCTGGCAACGAAGCTGGCCACGGGCGCAGGGGCGATTTACTGGCATGTGGCGGACAAGGATGCCTTGTTTACGGCGGCGTCCGACGTGATCATGGCCCGGGCTATCGGCGTTTCCTTGCCGGCTGCTACGCCTCGGCAAAACATCCAGACCCTGGCGCTGGCCGTGTTCGATGCCATGGACCAGCACCCCTGGCTGGGCTCGGCCTTGTCACAGGCTCCAGGCCAGCTGCCCACCGTGCGACTCCTCGAGCGGCTGGGTCAGCAAGTGGCCGCGCTGGGCGTACCGGCTAGCCGGCAATGGGTTGCGGCCTGTACCTTGTTGAATTATCTGCTGGGCGTCGGCGGCCAGAACGCGGCCAATGCATCGATCGCCCGGGTCCAGGATCTGGAACGAACACATTTCCTGGAAACCCTGTCGGCTGCCTGGTCGCAGCTCGATGCGCAAGAGTATCCGTTTACCCGCAGCGTGGCTGCGAAATTACGCGAGCATGACGACCGGGCGGACTTTCTGGCAGGGATCGATTTGATCGTGCAAGGCATGCTTCACAACACGGGAACCAGGCAATGACAGTATTTGACAACGACACCGCGTATCGGCTCGCTGGCGAGCTGTTGAAGGCCATCCAGAGCGGCGATGCAGCTGCTTTAGCGCACTTTGGCATCAACCGGGCCATTGCTGAAGAGATTAGCGAGGAGCTGGTTTCGTCGGGCGACAACCTTGAACAATTGACGCTGCCGCCGTATGCGCTGGCGTTCCAGGCAGACAGGACGGGCAGGGTGCCGTTTGACAGCGAAGAGATGCAAGACGAGCCGCAGTCCAAGCGACTGTGGTGTCAATTATGGTCGGCAGGGGCAGCGACGGACCTCACCCTGGTTGCCGACTATGCTCAAAACTCGCTGGTTTTCAGGCTGCTGGAGACAGATTAGCCCAGCAGCCGTCCCAGCAATGGCCCCAGCAGCGGCGACAGCAGTACCGTGACGATGCCGGAAAAAATCATCGTCAGGCTGGCCACGGCGCCTTCTTCGCCCCCCACCTTGCGCGCCACGGACAGGCCGAAGGCATGCGCAGCCGCTCCGTATGGCGCACCACGGGCGATACGCATGCGCAAGGGCAGCAGTTGCAGCAGCGGCCTGCCCAGCAACAAGCCGAACAGCCCGGTGATGATCACGAACACGCCCGTTAGCTGGCTTGAGCCGCCCATATGGCGTGACGCTTCCAGTGCGAATGGCGTCGACACGGAGCGGGCCAGCAGGCTGCGCGCCATGCTGCCGTGCAAGCCCAGCACATGGTCCAGCAGCACGGTGGCAAGCAGCGAGGCGGCGATACCCGCCAGGCTGCCCAGCGACAAGGCCAGCCAGTGCTTGCGGATCAGCTTGCGTTCCTGGTACAGCGGCAGGGCAAACGCCACCGTAGCCGGGCCCAGCAGCCAAGACAGCCACTGCGTTTCGCCAAAATAGGTGGCAAACGGGGTTGATGTCAGAGCCAGGGTGGCGATCAGGATGGCCGAAGTGCAAATGGCCGGCGTCAGCAAAAAGTGTGGGTGACGGCGGTGCAAGGCCTGGTTGGCGTAAAACAGGACCAGGGTCAGCAGCAAAAATATCAGCGGCAGCAAGCTCATGCGGCTCTCCGCGCAGCGCGCTGGCGGCGCAGCATGGCCAGGCGCCGCTGCCGTTCATAACGGCACACATGCTCCACAGTCCAGGCCGTGGCCAGCAGAACGCAGATAAAACCGAGGCCGATATCGAGCAGCAGGCTCAAGCCCTGGTCCTTCAGTAACTGGGTGAATTGCACCACCGATACCACCAGCGGGATAAAAAACAGCAGCATGTTTGCCAGCAGCCAGTTGGCTCCCCGTTCCACGCTGGCCGGGCGCATCTTGCCCGACAGTAGCAAGGCCACCAGCACGAACAGGCCGACCACGCCGCCGGACAGCGGCAAATGCACAGCGTTGACGGCGCGGTCAGCCAGCCACCAGATCACGATCAGCAGCCCCACTTGCCATAAGGTTTGCATGGGCGTCCATAGATGAAAAGACAGGGTGGAATACGGCGCAGGACGGGCGGGGGCTTTCAAGACACACTTTCAGGAAGAGGGAGATGTCATTGTAGGGGCCACTCATCGAAAGATAAAATGACTTAAAATCATGGATATCATTCGATATTGGAATGCATCATGGATATACGCTCCTTGCGCTACTTCGTTGAAGTGGTCGAACAAGCCAGTTTTACGCGCGCCGCCGCCAGGCTGCATGTGACGCAGCCGACGGTCAGCAAGATGATTGCGCAGCTGGAACAGTCGCTGGGCCTTGATTTGCTGGATCGCCAGGGCAAGCGTTTTACCTTGACGGATGCGGGCAGGGTGGTGCTGTCGCGTGCGCATGCCTTGCTGGCCCTGCATGCGGAACTGGGCGTGGAATTGCGCGATCTGCAACAGATGGAACGGGGCGAACTATGCATCGGTGTATCGCCGCAGACCCATTCGGTGATGGCGCCCTGGCTGGCCGAATACCACCGGCGTTATCCGCGCATAGCACTGAAAATGTATGAAAGTGGCTCGCAGGCGATCGAGCGTGAATTACGCAAGGGTAATATTGAACTGGGTACCATGCTCGACTATTCGGGCAATGCCGGCATCTGGCAAGATTTCGAAGCGCTGCCGCTGGTGCGCTCGCCCTTGTGCCTGCTGGCACCGCTGGAATCGCCATGGCGCGGCCGGCAGACCGTTGCCATGGCCGAGCTGTCTGACAGCCCCTTTGTATTTTATGGCGATTCCTACGCCCTTAACGATGTGGTGATGGCGGCCTGCCAGCAAGCGGGCTTTACGCCGCGCATCGCCGGCCGCAGCGGCCAGTGGGATTTTATTGCTTCGCTGGTACGCTTGGGCGTGGGTGTGTGTCTGTTGCCGAAAACGTTTTGCGACACCCTCGACGCATCCCAGTTCGCTATCGTCCCCGTGACGGAACCGGTGCTGGAATGGAATTTGATGCTGGCCTGGCGCCGTGGCAGCCGGCTGTCCTTTGCGGCCCGCGCCTGGGTCGAATTACTGCGTTCGCACATGGCGCGCGCCGCCCGCTTACAATAGGTGCTTCTCCACTTTTTGCCACCACAAATGTACATCACCGGGAAAGCCAATTGGAAGCGCCACGCGGGATCTTTGCTGCTGGGCTTGTTATGCACCGTGGGCCTGATGAGCGAGATGGGCTATGCCCAGGCCGCTATCCCCGTGTATGGTTACTTTGTCAAGAATACCTATCCGCACGATCCGCAGGCATTTACGCAGGGCTTGATTTTCAAGGATGGCCATTTGTATGAAAGCACGGGCCAGAACGGGCAATCGTCCTTGCGCAAGGTGGAACTGAGCACCGGCAAGGTGTTGCAGCGAACCATGATGGACAAGGATGTATTCGGCGAAGGCATCACCGATGTGGGCGATGAGATCGTTGGCCTGACCTGGACTTCGCAAGTCGGTTATGTGTTCGACCAGAAAACCTTTAAGCTCAAGCGCAAGTTCAGCTACACGGGCGAAGGCTGGGGCCTGGCCAGCGACCGAAAGTATGTCTACATGAGCGACGGCAGCGCCTTCATCCGCGTGCTGGACCCGAAAACCCTGGCCGAAGTACGCCGCGTCGAAGTCAAGGCCGAGGGCAAGCCGATCACGCGCCTGAATGAGCTGGAAATGGTCGACGGCCAGCTGTTCGCCAACGTCTGGGGCGCCGACGTGATCGCCCGCATCGATCCGGCCAGCGGCAAGGTGGTGGGATGGATCGACCTGACCGGCTTGCTGCCAACGGATCAGCGGGGCACCGACAATCCAGATGCTGTGCTCAACGGCATCGCCTGGGATGCGCACGGCAAGCGCCTGTTTGTCACCGGCAAGCTGTGGCCCAAGCTGTTCGAGATCGAACTGATCCGCATCGAAGGGCGCTGATAGCCGATCAGGCAGCAGCCATGGCGCCTGCTGCCTGGACTTAAGCGGTGCTGGAAAACAGATAACCCTGTCCCTGGAACTGCGGCTCGACGATGGTTTGCAAGCCATCGGCAGTGACCGTTGCACCTGGACTGGGCGTGGCGGTGTAGACACTACGGTCCGCGTCCCAATCCATCGTGATGTTCCAGAGTGGCTGCAGCTGCCGGATGTCATCGAGTGCCACTTGTGCAGCCATACGGCCAGGGCCTGCGCCTGGGCGGTTGTGGTACACCGTGCAAGTTGCCATACTATCTCTCCTGAGGATATAGGGAAGTCACGTTCTCAAGCATACTTGCCTGTGATGATTCAGGCCATCTGGACATTTTCCAGCGAGAACCTGATGGTGTCTGAATGTTTGTATCGGTAGGTGCGCACTGCGCGCGCGGATCGACCTTACACATTTGCAGGACAAAAAATCTATCCAATTGTCATTAAAAGGTGCCGTATGGATAGAGATTTTAAAAGCCCACCAGCGAAATAATCAATAAAAACAATAACAAAAAAATAAAATGGCAAAAATGGAATAAGCATATTTGTTTGGCGTATGATCTCCCAGCCGCACACTTTGCCAGCCAGAAATTGACGTCCGAAACGCATCTTTCCTGTGGAGACAAGAATGAAAATGCCCGTTTTAGGAAGTACGCAGCCAGCTATCACCAACCGTCCGCTGGACTGCCTCGCCACCGATACTGCCGCCCTGCGGGCCATCGCCCAGGCCGCCGTCAGCGTGGAACTGTTCACCATCCCGCTGTATATGTGCACCATGTATTCGATACAGGGCACGCACCAGATCAATTCCAAGGGCATCAACTATTACGATGGGCGCCAGTGGCCTGGCATGAGCACCACGGCCAAGCCTGACTCGCCCGAGCAGCACGCTTTCAATATCATTTTCAGCGTGTTTATCCAGGAAATGCTGCATCTGCAGATGGCCGCCAACCTGAGCACGGCCATCGGCGCCGCGCCATGCTTTACGGGGACCGAGCTGCAAAACCAGCAGCATGGCTGGACTTGCTACGGCAAGGACCTCACCATCATTCCCCATATCGTCGACCTGAAAGACACCGCTGGCTACCAGCATGTGCGGGTCAACCTGGAAGAGCTGAACGACAACCAGTGCGACCTGTTCCTGGCCATCGAGCAGCCGGAGCAGCAGGCGCGCGAACAGCTGCAAGCCTATGACAGCATCGACCATACCAAGTATTTCCCCGAGGTGCCGCTGCCAGGCTGGACGCCGGGCAAGTCGGTACACGACTTGCCCCTGTTCGGCACCATCGGTTATATGTATGAATGCTATGCCCGCTACATCAGCATCGAGTATACGGATGGCCAGACCCTGTGGCAAAAGCTGTTCGTCAATGGCTCGGTACAGCAGGATATGTTCAACAGCAAGGTGAGCGGCCATGAAAAGGCCGAATTTCCCCGCTTCGATACCTGTTTCGGTCCGCAAGACCAGGATGGCGGCCAGGTCGGCTCCTTCAACAAGGCGATCGACATGATGGCGGCCATTACCGACCAGGGCGAGGGCAGCGATACCGCCATTCAACGCTATCGCCGCAGCGTCATGCTTGCTGCCGTCAAGCCCGATTACCGCGAAGACCTGGCCGCGCTGGAAGCCGATTACCCGTCGTATACGAATGATGGCAAGGGCGCCCCCTCGCGCGATGCCGCCGCCCGTCACGACAGCGCCGAATACGATCACTATGAACGCTTTGGCCAGGTGAAGGACAAGCTGCCCATCAAGACCTGGGCTTCATGGCATGCGCAGGGAAATCGCTGGGACGAAGCCATGCTGACCAATGCACGCTACAACCCGGCCACGGCTCCGGCCAACATTCCCAAGCCGTCCGACGTGGCCGGCGCCTTGAACCGCCTGAAGGACAAGTCCGGTACGCAAGCCATGCTGAGCACGGTAGCCACCGGTGCCATCTATGGCATCACGTCCGTACTCGACACTTATTGGCTCAAGCAGGATACGGTTTTTCCTTATCCATCGATGGTGGGCGCGGGCGACCGCATGGCCATCTGCTGGGCTGTATTGGGCCAGGCACCGACCCTGGCGACGGGCGTGCCGCTGCCGGAAAAAGACGTGCTCTACCACGCCTGCCAGGGCATGCAGCTGGAAGGCGATGCTGCCTCGTCGTGCGCGGCGCTGGCCGTCTACCATACCTGCCGCGGTTCCAACGGTTGCCGGGCCCAGGGTGGCTGCGGCTTTGCCCAGCTCGATACTGGCGGTGGCCAGTGCGGCGGCTCTTCCTGTGGCCATTCCGCCAAGGTCAGCAAGGTGGCGGGCAATCTGTGCGGCGCGCCCAAACCTACGCCTGGAAGCCAGGTTTACAGTGCTCCCAGCGATAATAAATGCGCCAGTTTCGGCGGCTGCGCGGTGCCGATTTCTGCGTCGCAACTGTTTCCCAATGCACAGCCAGAGACCATGACCTTGTATAACTTCGGCCCTGCACCGGAACACAAGTCACTACCCTTGAAGGACACGCTCAGTTTCAAGCTCGGTGAAAACGTGCATGACAAGGCCTGGGAAGCGTATGCCAAGGTGATGGCGGCGCGCGGCAAGACACCAGGGGACAAGCCGGCGCCAACCGACCTGCGCCTGGCCTTGCCACCTTCGACTTGATGGACGGCGGCCAGCAAGTGCTGCAGCCCCGCCTGGGCCTGCCCAATCTGGGCCTGGGTCTGGGGCTGCGTCATCCCCATTATGGACACATCCTGCAGCATGGACCGCAAGTCGGCTGGTTCGAGATCATCAGCGAGAACTTCATCGACAACCACGGTTATGCGCGCCATGTGCTGGAACAAGTGGCGGCGCAGGTGCCCATCGTCATGCACGGCGTGTCGCTGTCAATCGGCAGCAGCGATGCGCTGGACTTGCAGTACCTGCGCCAGCTGCGCCAGCTGGCGGAAGACTTCAAGCCGGCCTGGATTTCCGACCATCTGTGCTGGACCGGTGTGGCCACGCTCAACAGCCACGATTTGCTGCCGCTACCGCTCGACGAAGCGAGCTTGCGCCATGTGGCGGCGCGCGTGCGGCAGGTGCAGGAATTCCTGGGGCGCCCGCTGATCCTGGAGAACCCCAGCACCTACGTGGAATTTAGCCGTTCCAGCATGCCAGAATGGGAATTTATGGGCCGCCTGTGCGAGGCTACCGGCTGCGGGCTCTTGCTCGACGTAAACAATGTACATGTCTCGGCGTTTAACCATGGTTATGATGCAGCCCATTACATCCGCCAGTTGCCGGCCTCCCACATCGTGCAAATCCACCTGGCCGGCCCCAGCGATTGCGGTACTTGTCTGATCGATACGCATGATGCGCCCGTGCCGGCAGCCGTCTGGCGCTTGTATGCGCTGGCGCAGCAACTGACGGGCGGTGTTTCTGCTTGCCTGGAGTGGGACGCCAATATCCCCGACTATCCCGAATTGCTGGCGGAATTGCACAAGGCGCATGCCGCCATGCTTGGCGACGTGCGCGATAGCCCGGTCATCTGCGCCAGCGCTTCCATTTCGACGCCGCTGGCTTTCCACCTTGATGCACAGGCCATGCCATGAATGCCGACCAGGTGGAACTGCAACAATTGCAAGCCTGGTTTTTGACGGCCATGATGACGCCGGGCGGGGCGGCCCGCGGCGCAGAGCTGGCCCGGCAACATCATGGTCTTGCGCAGGCACAAGTGCTGCGGCCTGCGCCGGACGGCAGCGACCGCCTGTTCATCTATGCCGACGGTTATGTGATGCGCCTGCTCGACTGCCTGCAAGCCGATTATCCCGTGCTGCGCAAGACGATGGGGGAAGAGCTGTTTGACTTTTTCGCCCGTGCCTACATCTGGCGCCATCCCTCGCGTTCGCCTACCTTGTATGACTTGGGCGCTGGCTTTGCCGATTTCCTGCTTGATAGCCAGGCCGCTGCCGGGGCCGAAGCGTCAGCCTTGCTGTGCTTTCCCATTGAGCTGGCGCGGCTGGAGCGGGCGCGTAGCGAGGCGGGCAGGGCGCCCGGGCTGGAAAAGCACGCGCGCCCGGTCATGCGCCACGGTTTCGATAGCCTGGCCGGCGATATGCCCATGATTTGCCTGGCGCCATGCACGCGCCTGCTGGCCCTGTCATTTCCCTTGCGCGCTTTCTGGCAGCAGGCGCAGGCTTCAGGAGCAGAGGAAATGCCGGACCAGCCCGGGGCGGCAGCCAGCCATGTCGCGATAAGCCGCCTGCATTATCGGCTGGCCATGCATGACTTGCAGCCGTGGCAATTTTATTTCCTGCAGGCCGCCGGGCGAGCCGCATCCGTCATGCTGTGCGCGCAGCAGGCCAGCCGCGATAGTCGCATGCCGGTGGCCGAGGTACTGGCCGAGACCATGCTGTGGCTGCCGCTGGCCCTGGACGCCGGCCTGATCCATACTCTGGATATGGAAAAGGCTGATCAAGATCAGCCTTTTTGAATTGCAATGCGCACAAAAAATCTTAGCGGTAGAACGCTTCGACCTTGCCTTTCAGTTTGATTTGCAAAGGACGGCCGCGGCGGTCCAGCGACTTGGCGGAAGCGACCTTGATCCAGCGTTCGCTGATGCAATACTCTTCCACGTCAAGGCGTTCCTTGTCGTTGAACTTGATGCCGACGTCGTGCTCGAATACGGCGGCGACGTGGAAAGGGCTGCTAGGATCGATCGACAGGCGATCGGGCAATGGGGGTAAGGTGGTGGTATCGTTCATGGGCTGAATTATCGCCCAGAATGCTGATCCAGACAACGGGGACATGCTTAGGGAACATGCTTAGGGGGCGTGCTTGCTGGCCAGTGACGATGCTTGCTGTGTGGCAATTTTGTCACATCGGCCGCCTGCCTGGCGCCTTACCTTCCCCAGCTTTAATAAAAATTTCATGAAAGCTTAATAAATGTACCGGTGCCAATGGCCATACTGCAGACCATCGATACCGATACAAATCGCTCTCATTGAAAGAAACTCATCATGTTCACATTGAAAAAACTCGCCGCCTCGGCGGCCATTGCCGCCCTGTCTGCAAGCATGCTGGCACCTGCTGCCCAAGCGCAGGCGCCTACCGGCGGCAGCGCCGATTACGGCATCCAAGTAGCGTCAGATATGCCGGCCCGTGTCGTCACCATCGATGCAAAGACCAGGTCAGTCAACGTCGAAGATGGCGAAACCATCAAATTTAATGTCAACGGCAAAAGCTTCGTGTGGCATTTCGACACCTATCCTGACACCTTCAGCATCAAACTGTCGCGCATCGCGCCAGCCGGCATCGATAGCAAGGACGTTACCGTGTATATCGATGGCAATCCGCTCTACCTTGGATAAGCGCAGCGGGCAAAACTGACAGTTGCCGACGGTAGATCCGGCAACTGTCCGGCGAAGCCTAACGTCGAGATGACGGTCAATTACGACTTGTCGTCATTCTTGTGGCTTTGACGGCCTGCTTCCGCATGCTGTTCGGGCGTGCCGCCGCGCGTGCCTGAACTAGAACCTGCGCCCGAACCTGAGCTGGAGCCGGAACTGCCACCCGAACCCGACTGCTGGCTAGCGCCTTTCTGGCCCGATTGCTGTGAAGCCGAGCCTTTGTCCATATCGTTCTTGTGGCTTTGACGGCCAGCTTCGACGTGCTGCTCATGTGTTCCACCCTGGGTGCCCGATTGTTGGCCACCTGATTGCTGGCTGCCCGACTGTTTGCCCGATTGTTGATTCTGCTGGTCTTGCGTAGTCGATGATTTTCCTGTGTTGCTGGTTTTATCGTTGCTATTGGTTGCCATGATGATGTCCTCTTTGAGTGGATGAATGATCTTGCCTGGACCATTCTCCCTGCCTGACCCAGCGTGCGCCATAGGGACACCGCCTGCCGGTATGTAGGAGAACTCTTTAAGAGGTAGCAACCATTTCCCGATCGCATGGCTCAGCGCAGACTTACAAGTGGCGTGTTTCCTGTGGCGGCGTGTCCCAGGCGTCGTGCCAGCCATCGACAAAGGTGATGGGCGCGCTGGCCAGTTCCGCTACCGCGGCATCGTCGAGGCAGCTCACGCTGATGCCGTAAAAGGGGCCGACGCGGGGCGAGTCGCCCTGGCCAAAGGGCCGTACGCCGCAATGACGGCAAAAATAATGGCTTTCCTTGCCTGCGCCGAAGCGGTAAATGCCCAGGTCTTGCTCGCCGGCCAGCAGGTGGAAGGCGTCAGGAGGCACCAGGCTGGCCCAGCAGCGAACTTTCAGGCAATAGGAACAATTACAGCGCAGGGTAGGGGCGGCCAGGTCGATCTCGGCCGCAAAGCGCACGGCGCCGCAGTGGCAACTGCCATGGTAGGTCTTCTTCACTGCCATCCTCGTTCAGCGTGGGCGATGCCTGACTGTACTTGAATGCAGCGCTGAAATGCAAGACGCCGCAGACCTTGCGGCTTGCGGCGTCTTGTCGGTCACCTGGCGGTGACGATCTTACATTGCGGTTACAGCGACTTCAGGAAAGCCAGCAGCGAATCGCGGTCTGTCTTCGACAGGTTGGCGAAACGTTGGCGGGCTGCCGTGCCTTCGCCACCGTGCCACATGATGGCCTCGGTGAGGTTGCGGGCGCGGCCGTCATGCAGGTAGCCGGCCTTGCCGCTGGTACCCATGACTTTATCCGTGTAGCCGATGCCCCACAGTGGAGCGGTACGCCACATGCTGCCCGCTGCCTGGCCTTCGGTGAACTTGTCGGCCAGCTCAGGACCCATATCATGCAGCAACAAGTCGCTGTATGGACGGATGGTCTGGTTGCGCAGCTCTGCAAACAGGTGGCCGTTGCCGGTTTTCATCTCTACCGTATGGCAAGCAGCACAACGCATGCCCTGGAACAGCTTGGAACCAGCAGCAACTTTCACAGGATCAACGTCGAGCTCTTCGATCGGCGCCACGCCTTTCGGGAAGCCGCTCGGCAGGCTGCGCTGTGCAGGTACGGCCACCAGTGCCAGGTAGTTGGAGATCTTTTGCAGATCCGCTTCCGACACGCCAGGCTGCGAACCGCCCGCCGCGCAAGCGACAGGGCCGTTCATGCAGGCACGGTTAGGGTAGACCGGCGAGGTCACTGCCATGTCCAGCATCAGCGCTTCGGCTGCCTGATGGCGCAGGGTGGACTTGCCGGCTTTCCAGCCGAAACGGCCCAGGCGGACGGCGCCCGACTCAGGATCGAACACATAGTTAGCCTGGCCCTTGACGCCATCGGCGTCTGGCGTGGTGCGTGCACGGGCGATGATGTCCGCTTCCGGCACGGCTTCCAGCAGACCGGTACCGATCATTGGCTGGGCCGAACGCAGAGAATAGATCTCGGGGACCGGGCCTTCGAAGGCCAGTACAGGCTTGCGCAGTTCGACCTTGGTGCCGTCAGCCAGGCTGACGTTACGCGTATCGAAGCTGCCGACGCTGACGGTGGTGCCCCAGTTCTGCGGTGCGCCGGTCGACGACACGGCATTCATCTGGATCGCGGTACCGTATTGCGGATGCGGCACTTGCTTGCCATCCGGACCGGTCACAGCGACGCGCACGCCCATGGTGTCGAGGCGCTGGTTGATCGAGTTTGGCGACGGGCTGCGGCCATTGTCGACGTGGCAGGCGATACAGACCGATTGCGTGAAGCGCGGGCCTTGCTTGCCGACAGCAGGCTGGTAGCGGTCGTTGCCATTCTCGTTATGGTCACCGGTGGTGAAGTTGGTGTGTACCAGGCGGCGGCCTTCAACAAAGCGCTGCATGTTTTGCATGCCGATATTGTTGTGCGGCTGCTGGAACATGAACAGGGCATTGTCCGAGTAGTTATACGACACCGAACCCAGGCCGCCCGACAAGGTTTCGTCTGGCAATGGTACCGAGTTCAGGCGCGGCTGCACGCCATACCACGGACGCAGGCCGGCGCCGACCACATAGCTCCACTCGTAGGAGTAGTAGCGGATGCCGCCGTTGTCGCCGATCGCGCCCATCGACTGGGTGGTGGTAAACATCGATGGCGACACTTCGATAATGTCGCCGGCAACCAGGTTGCGCGCCTTGATGTCCTGGCCATTCGGGAAGCCATTCGCATCGAGGCCGCCGTGGCCTGGATATTCCTTGACCAGCAAGGTACAAGCGCCATTGATGCCGTTAGGTGAGCTCAGCTTGTTGTTGGCAGGGTAGGCAACAGGTTTGCAGACCGGCACGTTGCGGTCCACCAGTTCGCCTGGCGACATCCAGCCGTAGCCGGTCACGCCTGGACGGTCGAAGCCGCGGAAGAAGGCGATGCCGCCGTTCAGGAAGTCGACGGTGGTGTACTGGTTGACGATCAGGGTCGGCTTGGTCACGCCGGCAACGCGGCTGTTGTCGATGATCTCGACGCCCCAGGTACGGTTCTGGAAGTATTGCGGTACGAACGTCAGGTAATTGCCTGGGCCTTTATCGACCGGCAAGCCGGTGACCGGGTCCACCGTTTCATTCGGGCCATAGCCGATTTCGTTCCACTCTTCACCGCGCTCGCGGCCGTGGCGAGCCAGGCCGCGCGCGCCGAAGCGGGTGACCAGGGTGCCGTCGGGCAAGGTGAACTGCAAGGTTTCCAGCGGTTCGGCCACGGCAGGCAGCGGCTGCAAAGCGGTGCCATTGAGCGGGTATTTCAGTGCGGAAGTGGTGTTGGCAGGCAAGCTGTTATCGCTGCCTGGCGATTTGAAGCCCACTTCCAGCAAGGAATAGCCGTATTGCGAAGAGCGTGCCACGCCTTGCAGGCGGATGTAGCGCGAGTTGATGCCCAGGTTATAGAATTCCTCGGTTCCGCCCTGGCCATTGGCTACATAGCGCACTTGCGTCCAGGTCTGGCCGTCATCGGACACTTGCAGCGCATATTGCTTGCCGTAGGCGGCTTGCCACTGCAGCTTCATGTAGCCGACCTGGGTCTTGGCGCCAAAGTCGAACTGGATCCAGGCGCCGTCTTCGAACGCGCTGCCCCAGCGGGTGTCAAGCTTGCCATCGAGGGTCATGGCGGCCGACAGGCCCGGATTTTCCAGGCGCGACGAGGTAGCCGCTACCGGTTTGATGGCCACGCCAGGCTGGCCTGGATCGAAGACGACAGGTGGCTGCGGCTCGGTGGTCGGCGGCTGCGCATCTGGCGTGCCAGTGAAAGCCTGGATTTCCAGGATGGAATAGCCGTAGCGGCCCGAGCGTTGCACGCCCTGCATGCGCAGGTAGCGGCCCTGGCCCGAAAAGCCGGAAATATCCTCGATACCGCCCTGGCTATCGTTGACTTCCTTGACGGTGGTCCAAGTTTTATTGTCGTCCGACACTTGCAGCAGGTACTGGCTGGCGTGAGCGTCTTCCCACTCGATATGCACGCGCGTAATCGTTTGCGTGGTGCCAAAATCGAGCGTCAGGTATTCATTGTCGGTAAACGCGCTACCCCAGCGGGTCTTCAGGTCATGGTCGATGGCCGCCGCCGCATTCAGGTCGCCCCGTTCGGAGGAACTGGCTGTCGCGCCGACTGGCGTCAGTGCCGTTTCGACTGATGATACGGATGAACCGAGCAGACGCTGCGATTGCGGGCTGCTGGAATCGCTTCCACCGCCGCACGCAGCTAACAATAGTGCCAATGCGATAGGCACTCCCCGTGTTGAAAGATGGCGCAGAGCCGGCTTGCTGCTGCTCCGCCCGTGTACCGCGTTATTGTTCATTATTTTTCCTTTTTTATCACTGCGTCAAACACATACGCCACCTTCTCCGACCCGTGCGGATATTGCCGTACCACCGCTATGTCGCCCCGTTTGATCCGGTGCTGGGACGGTTTTTATTGATAGGGATGGGGTGTGCGTGAATTTATTTCATACGGCAACTATTGCCGTACGGAAATAGTGCGCCTAAGTTATCGCAGGCAGAAAGGCATGTCAAGCGTACATCGCATTGCTTGATTGAAAACTACAAAAGATTAATGCGTATTGACAAAAAGGATGCTGCAGGAGGCAGGATGGGAGGGTAAAACGCAGGCCGTTAACGCCTGAGGCCCGGCCTTGCCGCTGTATGCGGCAAGGCCGGGCCTCAGAACAACGTGGAAAAATTACTTCAACGTGAAAAAAATTACTTCTCGGCGAAGGCGCGCTCGACCACGAAGTCGCCTGGCGTGGAAGTATTGCCTTCCTTGAAGCCGCGTTCTTCCAGCATTTCTTTCAGGTCGCGCAGCATGTCGGAGCTGCCGCAGATCATCACGCGGTCAACGGCTGGGTCCAGCGCAGGCACGCCCAGGTCTTCGAACAGCTTGCCGTTTTCGATCAGCTCGGTGATGCGGCCCGTGTTGCGGAAGTCTTCGCGCGTCACGGTCGGGTAGTAGCGCAGCTTGTCGGTGACCATTTCGCCGAGGAATTCATGGTTAGGCAAGTGATCGACCAGCAGGTCGTGGTAAGCCAGTTCGTCGACCTGGCGTACGCCATGGACCAGGATCAGCTGGTCGAAGCGTTCGTAGATGTCCGGATCGCGCACGATGCTAAGGAAAGGGGCCAGGCCGGTGCCGGTCGACAGCATGTACAGGCGCTTGCCTGGCAGCAGGTAATCGGAGACCAGGGTGCCGGTCGGTTTGCGGCCGACGATGACGGTGTCGCCCACTTGCAAATGCTGCAGGCGCGAGGTCAGCGGGCCGCCTGGCACTTTGATGCTGAAAAATTCCAGATGTTCTTCGTAATTGGCGCTGGCGATGCTGTAGGCGCGCAGCAGCGGCTTGCCGTCCACGCGCAAGCCGATCATCGTGAAATGGCCATTCGAGAAACGCAGCGACGTATCGCGCGTAGTGGTAAAGGAGAACAGGGTATCCGTCCAGTGGTGCACGCTTAATACGCGCTCTTCATTCATCGAACTCATAATGTGTGTTTACTAGTCAAAAAGATGGTTATGTGCTGGCAAGTGCTGGCAAAAGTGAAACCCTGTGTCGGCCCAGCTGCTATTGTACGCAGCTCTGCATGAAATTGTTACCGTCTATCGCCACCATTGCTGCCGCACACGATACTGACATTATAGTGCCGATGACAAGATGCGGCGCAATTTCACCAGATTTGCCCGTGTTCGGCCGCATGCAGGGAACAATAACTTAACAGATTGTCATCGCAGAAAGCCAGGGTGTGCAAAATTTCACGCATGAAGCTGACCGGAGCCGATCCTGGCGCCGTTATTACCCGGCCATCGGCGACGGCGTACGGCACATCCTGGTAATGGGCGGCGCCCGCATAGCCTGTCTGCACAAGGTTGGCGGCCGAGTTCGACGTGTGGCGTACCTGGTCGAGCAGGCCCGCCTGCGCCAGCACACGCGTGCCGTCGCAAATGCCGGCTACTACGATGCCGCGCGCATGGGCGGCGGCCAGCAGGGCGGTGAGGTCGGGCGCCTGCGGCGCTTGCCAGATGCTGCCGCCGCAGACGATCAAGGCGTCGAGCCCATCGAGTGCGATATCTTCCAGCGCCAGTTGCGGCGTGACCAGCATGCCGCCCGATGACGCCACCTGCATGCCGCCCGGCGTGGCAAAGCTGGTGTAGAAACCGTAGTACTGGCGGGCGGTGGAATTGAGCAGGGCGGTTTCCCAGTCGGAAAAATTATCGCTCAGGATGGTGATGGCGCGTGGCATGGCTGTCCTTTCTAGGCAAAGGCGCGCGCACCGGAGAGACTCTGGTGCGCGCGCGGAAAGGCAGCACTTTAGCTGCCGCCACTGTCAGTTTCTGTCAGTGGCAGGCAAGATTGCTTTATTGCATGGCGACCTTCACCAGTACCGGATCGTTACGATAGACAGTCGGCATGAAACGCTTCAGGTTCGCCACTTTCGGCAAATCGTTGACGGCGATATAGCCATTGTCCGGATACATGGCCAGGAAGTTCTGGTGGTAAGCCTCGGCCATATAAAAACGCTTGCCATCTTCGATCTTCGTCACGATGGGCGCCTTGAAGGCGTGCGAAGCGTCGAGCTGGGCGATGTAAGCTTCGGCCACCTTGCGCTGGGCCGGCGTGGCAGGGAAGATCGCCGAGCGGTATTGCGTGCCGCTGTCCGGGCCCTGGCGGTTCAGCATGGTCGGGTTGTGGGCGACCGAAAAGAATACTTGCAGCAGCTTGCCATAGCTCACTTGCGATGGATCAAACGTCACTTGCACCGATTCCGCGTGGCCCGTATTGCCATAGCCGACTTCTTCATAGTGCGCGCTGCCCGCCGCGCCGCCCGTGTAGCCGGAGACCGCATTTTTCACGCCCTTCACGTGCTGGAACACGCCTTGCACGCCCCAGAAGCAGCCGCCGGCAAACACCGCCGTCTCTTCATGGCCAGTGACTGGTTCATCGACGGTCGGCGCGGCGATCACGACGGCGTCTTCGGCCGACAGGGCTGGCAGTTGCGGCAGCAGCAAGACAGCTGCCAGGGCGGCGCCACCAGCCAGTTTCAACAGCGTTGGCGCACGGAATTTGGATTGCTTGTTCATGAGCTACTCCTTTAAAAATGTTGAAAAATCAGCCAAAGGTGAAGGCATAGGCCTGCACACCGGGGTCGAGGAATTCGATGCTGAAGGTGTGGTCCATCACCGGACCATCCAGGCGCAGCAACTGGTACAGGCGCTGGCCGGTGACCGTGCCGCTGCCATCGGCATCGATGTCGCTGCCGTGATTGGTTTTTGGCGCCACGCCGTCCAGCGTCACCTTGAAGCGCACCGGTTTGCCATCCTTGCCCGGGCCCAGCACCAGATGCACGTCACGCGCATGGAAGCGGTAGACGATGCGGCCAGGCGCTTGCGTCAGGGCGACGTTTTCGCCGCTGGCGTGCCAACTGCCTTCCAGCGCCCACTGGTTCAGGACCAGTTGCGCTGGCGCCGTGTAGCGCTGCGTGCGGTCTTTCTTTTCGCCGCCTGGCGAAGCGAAATTGCTGGCGCGGTCGGTGCCCAGATAGGTTTCAGGCGAACCCACATCGGCGCCATTGCTGGCTTGCTCGACACCGGTGGCGTCCGGCATGCCGCTGACGACGCCGCCTGCCACGTTCTTGTTGCCCGCTTCGGCCAGCAGTTGCTGGATGATTTTTTCCGACTCTGCATACTCGCCTTCACCGAAATGGTGGCCACGGATCTGGCCCTTGGCGTCGATGAAGTAGTGGGCAGGCCAGTATTCGTTGCTGAAGGCGCGCCAGATGCTGTAATCGTTGTCGATCGCGACCGGGTAATTAATACCGAGGTCCTTGACAGCCTTGCGTACATTGCCGATATCGCGTTCAAAAGCGAATTCCGGTGCATGCACGCCGATCACTACCAGGCCCTGGTCGTGATATTTCGCGGCCCAGGCCTTGACGTACGGCAGGCTGCGCAGGCAATTGATGCAGGAATAGGTCCAGAAATCGACCAGTACGACCTTGCCTTTCAGGCTGGCGGCCGTCAGCGGTGGCGAATTGAGCCATTGCACGGCGCCATCGAGCGGCGGCAGCGGGCCTTCGGACGGCAGGGCAGTCGTATGCGAGGCGGCGGCCATCATGGCGTTCGAGGCGGCCATCGCTGGTGCAGCGGCTGGCTTGGGCTTGAATTTATCGAGCAGCGATTGTTCCAGCGAAGTGGTGCTGTTGTTCGAGACCTTGGTCAGCAAGCCCGTGTCCAGGCCCAGGGCGATGGCGGCCACGCCAGCCAGCATGGCCAGGCCCAGGCCGCGGCGTATCCACTCGCCGGCGCCCAGCGAGCGCTTCATGGCCGTAAATACCTTGCCGCCGATCAGCAGGGCCACGGCCAGCGAAGTGGCGGCGCCGGCTGCATAAGCGAGCAGCAGGAAAGTAGTGCCCACGCTGGCGCCATTCAAGGCAGCGCCCGTCAATACCAGGCCCAGGATGGGGCCGGCGCAGGGCGCCCACAGCAAGCCGGTGGCAATCCCCAGCAAGAAAGATGCGCTGATGCTGCCTTGCTTGCCGTCAGCGGTGGGTTGCTGCGCCGCGTTCGACAAACGACTGCCCAGCGCCACCAGCGGCGCGGTCAGTTTTTCCGCCAGGCGCGGCAGCAGCAGGGTCACGCCGAAGAACGCCATCAGCGCCATGGCCAGCCAGCGGCCATATTGATTCGCCTGCACTACCCAGCCGCCGCCGACCGCAGCTAAAGTCGCCACGGCGGCAAAGGTCAAAGCCATGCCGGCCAGCAGCGGCAAGCCGCTGCGGCGGAACGGTTCACTGCTGCGCGCAAACACGAAGGGCAGGACAGGCAGGATGCAGGGGCTGACGATGGTCAGGGCGCCGCCCAGGTAGGAAAGGAGCAGTAATAACATGGTGTCTTCTTTTTATAGGTGGATAAAGTGATAGCAATACTCAGGCCGCGCCGGGACTGAAGTTCATCGCCACGCCATTCATGCAGTAGCGCAAGCCGGTGGGCGCCGGGCCGTCGTCGAATACATGGCCCAGGTGGCCGCCGCAGCGACGGCACAGCACTTCCGTGCGTTCCATGCCCAGCGTGCTGTCGGTCTTGTCATTGACGGCGCGGGCCAGCGGCTTCCAGAAGCTGGGCCAGCCCGTGTGGCTATCGAACTTGGTGCTCGACGAAAACAGCGGGAGCTGGCAGCCGGCGCAGCTGAACGTGCCGCGCCGGTGTTCGGAATTCAAGGGGCTGCTGTACGGGCGTTCAGTACCGGCCCGGCGCAGCACGTCGAACTGTTGATCTGTGAGCAATTTTTTCCATTCGGCGTCAGAGTGCATGACTTCATATACGGTGCTGGCTGCGGCGACTGGGGTAGCGCCGGTGGCGTTGCACCAGCTAAGCGAGCCGGCGATCAGGGCAGCGCTACTGGCGGCGCTGGTGAGCAAGAATGTGCGGCGCGATAACATAGGACCTCCTGGCGTGGTTACTTGAACTTGAGTTACTTGAAGAATCGTTGATTCGATGTAGCCATTGTGTTCCTGCCCTGGTGACGAAGTCCTCACGTAAAGTTAAATGATTTGTGATACTTTCAAAGGGCATCCTCAGGCACAATGCGGCCATACTGACTATGAAAGGCCCGGACAATTGGACAAGAACAAGCGCATCCTGATCGTTGAAGACGACCAGCCCATCGCCGACCTGCTGCGTTTGCACCTGCGCGATGAAGGTTACGAGGTATGCCATTGCGCCGATGGCGACCTGGGTTTGCAGCAGCTGCGCCAGGGCGGCTGGGATGCGCTGATCCTCGACCTGATGCTGCCCGGCGTCGATGGCCTGGAGATTTGCCGCCAGGCGCGCGCCATGCCCACCTACACCCCCATCATCATCACCAGCGCGCGCGCCAGCGAGGTGCACCGCATCCTGGGCCTGGAACTGGGCGCCGACGACTACCTGGCCAAGCCGTTTTCGGTGCTGGAACTGGTGGCCCGCGTGAAAGCCTTGCTGCGCCGCACCGACGCCATGCTGAAGCAGCGCAAGGGCGAAGAGGGCAGCCTGTCCTTGCACGGCGTGGCGCTGGACCCGATCACGCGCATCGCCAGCGCCGATGGCAAGCGGCTGGACCTGACGCCGCGAGAATTCGACCTGCTGTATTTCTTTGTGAAACAGCCCGGCAAGGTGTTTTCGCGGCTGGACCTGCTCAACCAGGTCTGGGGCTACCAGCACGATGGTTATGAACATACAGTCAACACGCATATCAACCGCCTGCGCGCCAAGATCGAGCTGGACCCGGCCGACCCGCAGCGCATCCTGACCGTCTGGGGCCGTGGCTACCGTTTCGCTGCCGCCGACGAGGGTGCGGCGTGAAATTGAACCTCACCCTGACCCAGCGGCTGTCGCTGGTGTTTGCCATCTTGCTGCTGGCCTGCTGCGGCGCCTCGGCCTGGCTGCAGATCCGTTCGAACAGCATGCATGAAAAGGAAGTGGTGCAGGGCTTGTCGCGCGGGGTGGCGGAAAGCATCGCGCACGACACGCCGGTGATGGGCGAACATGGCTTGATGCCCGAAGCCGTGCGGCGCATGTTCGACCAGTTGATGACGGTCAACCCCAGCGTCGAAGTCTATCTGCTGGACCCGCATGGCGTGATCATCGGCCATGCGGCGCCGGCCGGCCACCTGCTGCGCCCGGTGGTGAACCTGGTGCCCATCCACCGCTTCCTGCTAGGCGGCATGCTGCCGATTTTAGGCGACGACCCGCGCAGCGTGGACGGCAAAAAAGTCTTCAGCGTGGCCGCCTTGCGTTCAGGCGCGCATCAGGATGGCCCCGTTTCCGGTTATATCTACGTGGTGCTGCAGGGCGAAGAGCATGACCGCCTGGCCGCGCGCGTGGCGGCCAGCTCCGTGCTGCGCAACACTCTGTGGTCGATGGCCCTGGTCGGTTTGCTGGTATTGGTGGCGGGCTTGGTGGCCTTGCGCCTGATCACGCGGCCGCTGCACCGGCTGACGGAAACCATGCGCGGTTTCGACACCCATGCTGAACCGGTGGAGCTGCCTTTGCCGGCAACGCCAGCCAGTGCCGGCCAGCGCGATGAAATTGCCGTGCTGGAAACGGCGTTCGGGCAAATGGCCGGCAGGATAGGCGAGCAATGGCGCACCCTGTCGCGGCAAGACCAGGAACGGCGCGAGCTGGTGGCCAATATTTCCCACGATTTGCGCACGCCCTTGGGTTCCCTACATGGCTACCTGGAAACCCTGCTGCTGAAAGACGCCACGCTCGAAGCGGCCGAGCGCCGCCGCTACCTGGGTATTGCGCTGGCGCAAAGCAGCAAGGTGGGCAAGCTGGCGCAGTCCCTATTCGAGCTGGCGCGGCTGGAACACGGCTCGGTCGAACCGGTAGCCGAAGATTTCCTGCTCAGCGACCTGATACAGGACGTGTTCCAGAAATGCGAGTTGAAGGCGCAGGCAGGCAATGTCAGCCTGGCCGCCGACATGCCGCGCGACGCCAACCTGGTGCACGCCGACCTGGGCCTGATCGAGCGCGTGCTGACCAACCTGCTCGATAACGCCATCCGCCATACGCCAGCCGGCGGCAAAGTGACGGTGGCGCTGCGCAGGGAAGGACCGCAAGTGCAGGTGACGGTGAGCGACACAGGCCCCGGCATCCCGCCCCAGTTGCTGGAAAAACTGTTCCGCCGCCCCTTCAGCCCCGGCACCGACGGCCGCAACGGCGGCCTGGGCCTGCTGATCGTGCAGCGCATCCTGCAACTGCACGGCAGCGCTATCGAATTGCGCAGCGAGCCGGGCAAGGGTGCTGTGTTTTGTTTTGCGCTGAGGGCGGCAGGGCGGGCTTGAATAGGCAGGGAAGTGCGTGTGCAACCATGCGTACAGACGGCGAGTTATTCCTTCTAACGTATTGCTGTCTTCGATGCGTTATTTAAATTGTTGGGTGCCGATATGCTTTGTGATTTTTATGTTTTCCCTAGTCCGAAATCTTCGCGCGGATTACACCCATTACTTGCTGGTAGTGACGTGACTGAGACGGGCCTAGTTTGATACCGCTGGCCCACAGATCATCGATAAACGATTCAGTATCAGCGTGCTTACGCTCGATACGCACTGAAGAGCAGCGATCCTGGCATGGATATCATCTGCCTTCCCGATCTTGATGTAATCTCCGCCGTGGAACACCAAATGTACAGGTTACTCATGTGCATTGCGTCATGTCCCTTCTAGAGGTCAGGTGAAACGCTGGCCGGATACTGCCAGCGCGAAGCCAACTCGTATTCAAAAGAGATCATCAATGTTGTTCGACCAGATTTCGGCGAGGTCCACGTCCTCACTGTCTGGCTGCTTATGCCTTTCCAGAAGGTCTACCTGAAGAGTCATTGGCAAGTCAAATGAAGAGCCGGTCACGATGCAGCAGCCCTTTGATAAATTTGGGATCTGCGCCTTCGATATCTGGTCCAGCGTACTGATCGCGTTTTCGATCAAATACAGGTCTCGTTCATTCACCAAGCGATGAATAAAAAAATTGTGAAGTTGCGAGACAATTGTCGGCGAAATGTCTGCTGGGCGCTGGCTTGACAATGTTAAGAACATGCCAAATTTGCGACCTTCCTTGATGATCTCCTCGAACAGCTCAAGGCGGTAGTCCCGCCATACCTCATGCTCCCTTGCCGATTGTTCCGACAATATATTATGGGCTTCATCAATTATCAGGTGCATCGTTCTGTCCGGCGGGGATGCGACACTGTTGCGGTGGCTGTTGTAATAGTGCTTCGCAACTAGTAAGGGAAGAACTTTCTTCGTATCTTGGTTACAGTTCCGAAGCGAAATCACAGTCAAGATACGATCTTCGGGATTGGCCCCCGAAATTTCGACGACGCGTCGCAGGTTCGTGAATGCAGACTCAGCGCGTTTGAGTAGCGGCTGGATGTGCTCGAACTGAACAAATCCGCTGAGAACGTCCAGTGTGAGCTGCAGGTGTGCCCGCAAGATGAATTCATCAAAAGCGTTGAAGTCAGCTAGGTCTACATCATTTACCAATGCTTGAAGCAACCCGGCGTAAACAATTCCATCAGAATCGAAAAAACGAGGCCCCGCCACAAAAAACTTCCCCTGCTGGCTGTGCCATTTGATCGTTGCCATGAATTCTTGTAGGTCATATGCTTTTGTCATCTTGCAGACGACACGCAGAAGATCCAAGCATTCCGTTTTTGGTCCCGCTGAAGTGAAAACCGACTTGCAAGTATATGAAAAAAAGCGTGCTAAGCTATTTTCTTGTTCGCGGTACTTAGCCCTGGCCATCACGACACGATTAATGAACGGCCGCTGCGTGTTCGTGGTTGCTTGAAACAATATTGAAAGCGTCTCGGTATGCCAGAACTCGTCATCATTGATAGTGATCTTGTCCCCGCCTTCGGCGTTGGTCCGAAGTCGGATTACATGCTTTTGTTCAGCACCGATTAACTGGTTATTCGTGTACTCCCCGTTGAAGTCGAGCAGTACGAACTTGCTCTTGCCAGCAAAATCCTGTGCTTTGGTTTCAAACAAGGCGGTGTAAAGCTTGGTTAGAGTATTTGACTTGCCACTGCCAGTATTACCAAAAATTCCGATATGCGTGTTAAATTGTAGTGGTTTAATGTACCCGGACACTGATTTAGGCGAGAATGCTCGCCATGGAGAGGTGTTTGATGAGCAAGCAAAGACGTACGTTTTCCCCTG
>NZ_JACHCL010000001.1 GCF_014200725.1 Janthinobacterium silvisoli | reverse complement strand
AGGGGAAAACGTACGTCTTTGCTTGCTCATCAAACACCTCTCCATGGCGAGCATTCTCGCCTAAATCAGTGTCCGGGTACATTAAACCACTACAGTTACTTGCACCAGCGATCTTCGTCGCAGAAGCACAGCGCATTTCTGACTTCATATAGTTGAAGACAAACGAAGCTGACGTAATGTTCAGCATCTTGTCGCACTGACCAACAAGTTCT
The DNA here is from genome assembly GCF_014200725.1 of Janthinobacterium silvisoli. Lineage (GTDB taxonomy): Bacteria > Pseudomonadota > Gammaproteobacteria > Burkholderiales > Burkholderiaceae_D > Janthinobacterium. Next base: position 2,250,957 of record NZ_JACHCL010000001.1, on the reverse strand, counting down.
TTGTGTCCAGCCACCGTCATTGATACGCCGTCATCAATCCTTTTTGATTGGATTAGTACGCCTTTAGAGTAAGTAAGCTGCGGGGTTTTAATTGACACGTGGAACAACATGTCTGCACCTGCCTTCTTCTCCTGCGCAGCAACTCCTTTACGGTGTCTGAGAATAGACGAAGACCAATTGATGTCTCCTATTTTTTCGTCAAATGCTGAGTCCAGCCGACCGATCAGCGCCCCAGTTATATCATCTTCATCTATCACGAGGCCATCCGCATACTTCTGCATTGCTGCGCCGACAGCACGATCAGCGGCGTGTGCCGCTGCACGAAACGCTTCTTCAAGATTACTTGGCATCTAGGCTCCAAACCGAAAGTTTTCAAAACATCTCAACGCCGCAGGCTTATACCTTGGGGCGATTTAACAAGTCTTGCTTTAAAGCAGCTGCATACTTTAGGTTGATCTCTAGTGCAGGCAACTCTTCTACAGCGCCGTTGGGGAAAATGATATGAACAATTTCTTCATAGCCTGTTGGGCGACCTACATCGTCAAAACCTTTGGCTCGGAATGTTCCAGTTATGACAGTTGTTATATCACTGGCGGAAATCGGGCCAAGATTTGTTTCTTTAAATTGATAATCTTTAGGCATAACTTTCCAAGCAAAATATTTAATTTTAAATAATATTATCTTCAACTATTTCATATGCTAATCTCCTTTTGGTCAGCATATGAAACTCTTGGCTGAAGTCAACGAGCTACTTTTACCAGCCAACAAATGATACCAAATTGACTTCAGGATACGTAGATCTTAGATAGCTCAGTAAAGGATAGTATGAATCCGCTAGTTCCTGCATAAGTTGATGAACTTGATGATGTGCAGTGCGGCGCTCATCTTGGTTAAGCTCACGATTGAGATGGCTAACGTTAGGATCAGCATTAATCAAAGTGCCTGGCATGTAGACATTCTTGTTGTTTATCAACGCATGCTGCTCGTAGTCCACAAGATAATTAATGGCATGCAAGAAAGCGAGATAATATCGCTCTAAGCTTTGATCGCTAAAGGGTCGGCATTGAACATTGTCTTTGGCGAAATTTGTAAACGTTTCAGTCAAATAAAGTAAACGATGATCGAACCTCTCTGGCAAACCATCAGTAAGAACAACCACTTGGGTAAATGGGAAGTAATGCATAAAAGATCGCAGTCCTCCTACGTCCATAACCCGCCCTTGGCTTTGATGATCAAACACACGGCGAACGTAAGCTTCATGCTCGTCTTTTATCTCATGCAATAGCCGCGCAGGAAAGGCATCTTCGTTGTCGTCAACCTCGGTATGGTGATTTGGGCAGAGCAGGATCAAGTTCTCGTAGCCGTTGACATCGCCGTCTACCTGTAAGCCACCTCTTGCACCACCCTTGTTTTTTGCAATGATATGCGCCATTTCTCCAATCTTTACCTCTCGCTGAACTATCTCTATCTTGCACATGCTGCATCGGCCAGCCGCCATGCCAAAGAGCTTGGATATTGTCTTGTCTGATATGCCTGCCATGTCGCTCCAATGCTTAAAGGGTTTTGTTGCATACTAGCACCAAATGATATTTTCTCCGACTCTAAGAATCTAGAATTTAAACTGATAAACGCGCTATCTAGACGAGTCTTTATAGATCGAATCGGTGAGGGGGATGTAACTTTAGTATTTCTCGCTGCATTAGCACAGCGACCGCTGAAACCGAGATCGAGTTACGGTCAGTTAATGCTGAATTAGTGATGCTGGACAAATGTCTGAAGTCACAAAGGGAGAACACAATGCGTTCCTTGCAGAATTGAGGTTGCTTGGGGGGGCCTGAAGATTTAGCTGCTTTGATCAGAACCCCGCTTTTAAATTTGGCGCCATCTGGAGACCTCTCAATCGCTACGTGCTTCGATGTCGTGGTGTCAGTTGCGCTATGATCTATCTTTTCGTGACTTAAACCGTTGCCTCTCTGCCTCTTAGAACAGTTTAACTCGCCGTGCAATAGGTTGTGTCGTTGCGTGCAAGAGGATATGTCGCTAGTGCAATCGGATGTGTCGTCCAACGCCGACGTAACAACACCAGCGCTTGACCTGTCCTGTATACAGGTCTAACATTAATGACTCGAAAGTAAGTTACCCGGATCAGACATGCACGCCCAGATTGATACCAAGCCCCGCTGGGAGCGGCGCAAGGATGCCCGCCCACAGGAATTGCTCGCCGCCGCCCTCGATTTGTTTGTCGAACGGGGCTTTGCGTCGACGCGGCTGGAGGATGTGGCCAAGCGGGCGGGGGTATCGAAGGGCACCTTGTATCTGTATTTCGAGAACAAGCAGGAACTGTTCAAGGCCGTGGTGCGCGACAATATCGTGCATGCGATCGTCGAAGTGGAAGATAGTCTGGCCACTTCCGAGAGCAGCAGCGCGGACTTGTTGCGCAGTATTCTGATGCAGTGGTGGGAGCAGTTTGGCGCTACGCGCCTGGCCGGCCTGACCAAGTTGATGATGGCCGAGGCGAATAATTTCCCCGAGCTGGCGCAGTTTTACAACGAAGAAGTGGTCACGCGCGGCAACGGCTTGCTGACCAGGGTGATTGCGCGCGGCATGACCCGCGGCGAATTCCGCCAGGTCGACCCGGTGATTGTCAGCGCCATTGTCAGCGCGCCGGTGACAATGCTGATGATGTGGACGCATTCCTTCCTGCCGTGCGACCCGAAGGAGATCAATCCTGTCGACTATATGAATGCCTTTATTGACATCAGTTTGCGCGGTTTGTATCTGCAGCCGCCAGGAAAAAACTGAGGCTGGCAGAGTAGCACTACCGTTCAGTTGCCCATTTTCCAAGGTTCACCCCCTCAAATCTGCAGATCGTCGCAAATTTCCTCCATCCCCCATCTTTATCGTTACCATGTGCTTTCAGCCAGTTCAACGATAAAATGGCGGATTATTACTTCACTTACCGAGTCTAAAGATGAATATCGAACAAGCCCGCTTCAATATGATCGAACAGCAAATCCGTCCATGGGACGTACTGGATATCGACGTACTGGAGCTGTTGAACGTGGTCAAGCGTGAAGATTTCGTGCCGGCAGCCTATAAGAACCTGGCTTTCATCGATACCGAAATCCCATTGAGCGGCGGTGAAAGCATGTTCACGCCGAAGCTGGAAGCCCGTATTTTGCAAGAAGTTGCCGTCAAGAAGCATGAGAACGTGCTGGAAATCGGCACCGGCAGCGGCTACATGGCTGCCTTGCTGGCGCACAAGGCGCGTCATGTGACGAGCGTGGAAATCGTGCCGCAACTGAAAACGCTGGCCGAGCAAACCCTGGCCGCGAATGGCGTGACGAACGTGACCGTGGAACTGGGCGATGGTGCCCAAGGCTGGAGCAAGGCTGCCCCTTACGATGTGATCGTGGTGTCCGGTGCGCTGGCAGTGTTGCCTGAAGCGATTTTGCAACAGGTTAAAGTTGGCGGCCGCATCCTGGCCATCATCGGCGAAGCACCGATCATGTCGGCGCACCTGATTACCCGCAGCTCGGACAAGGCTTACGACACGCGCAAGGTATTTGAAACCAATGTTGCGCCGCTGCAGGCAGTGGCACCGTCGCACTTCCAGTTCTGAGACGGCGATGGAGCATTTGAGTGCACCACAGCTGGCCGCCTGGCTGGCTGATCCCTCCCGCCCGCGTCCCTTGCTGCTCGATGTGCGCGAACAATGGGAATTCGAGATTTGCCAGCTCGATGGCGCTACCTTGATGCCGATGCAGTCGATTCCCGGCCGCATCGACGATCTCGATGAAGATGCCGAGATCGTTTGCATCTGCCATCACGGCGCGCGCAGTCTGAACGTCGCTGCCTTCCTGGAGCACCATGGTTTTGGCAAGATCAGTAATTTGACGGGCGGCATGCATGCCTGGGCTGTGCAAGTCGACAGCGCCATGTCCAAATACTAAGTACTCGTAGTAAAGATGTGATCCCAGGCGCGCACCGCGTGCACGCCTGTGGATGATTGCAGCCCGCATTTATTCAGAATCAGACGGGCGCAAGGCAGTACCAAATTTTTGATTTGATCAACTTTTGACGACTCCAACGGAGAAATGCAATGCGGAAACCCCTTATCGCCGTGCTGATGACCAGCGCTTTTTTCTCGAGCTATGCGCACGCGGCCGATCTCATCCAGGTATACCAACAGGCCTTGGCCAATGACGCGCAGTACGCCAGCGCGCGCGCTGCCCTGTCGGCCGGCATGGAAAGGGTTCCGCAAGGCTTGTCAGGTTTGCTGCCACAGGTTAATGCATCGGGCAGCAATACGCGTGGCAATATCGAGCAGATTGCGTTTGACCAGACCGGTAACAAGTTCACTGGTCCGACCGTCAATGTCCACACGAATGCGTATAACCTGACCCTGGCGCAACCGCTGTTCCGTTGGGACCGTTGGGAAACCTATCAGCAAAGCAAGCTGGCGCAGGCGATAGCCGAAGCGCAATTCGCGCAAGTGCAGCAAGACTTGATCACCCGCGTGGCGCAAGCATATTTCGATGTGCTGAGCGCGCAAGACAATCTGGGCGCGACCCAGGCGCAAAAAGTGGCGACGACAGAACAGCTGGCATCGGCCAAGCGCAATTTTGAAGTCGGCACGCAAACCATTACCGATACCCACGAAGCACAAGCTGCCTACGACCTGGTGGTAGCGCAAGAGTTTGCCGCCATCAATGACCTGGCCAACAAGCGCAGCGCCTTGCAAACCATTATCGGTGCAACCGCACCGGCGCTGGCGCCGATGCGCACAGGCGTGCTGCTCAGTGCACCGGAGCCGGCCGCCATCGAGCCGTGGGTATCGTCGGCCGAAGAGCAAAACTTCGGTGTCGTCACGGCGCAGTTCAATGTGGAATCGGCCAAGCGTGATATCGGCCGCAACCGTGCCGGTCACCTTCCGACCGTGGATCTGATCGCCAACGCCGGCCATACCTACACCACGGGCGGTGTGGGCGGTAGCAACAACAACGCCATCGGCGTGCAGTGGAGTATCCCGATCTTCAGCGGTTTTGCCGTCACCAGCAAGGTGCGCGAATCGATCGCGCTGGAAGACAAGGCCCGCAACGACCTGGAAACGGCACGCCGCACGGCTGCGCAAAATGCGCGCCAGGCTTACCTGGGCGTCAACAGTGGCCTGGCGCAAGTGAAGGCATTGGAAGCGGCCGAAGTGTCGAGCAAATCGGCGCTGGAATCGAACCAGCTCGGTTATCAGGTGGGCGTGCGTATCAATATCGACGTCTTGAATGCACAGAAACAATTGTTCTCGACGCAAAAAGACCTGTCGAAAGCCCGCTACGACACCATCATGAATGGCTTGCGCCTGAAGTCGGCAGCCGGCACCCTGAAGGAAACAGACTTGATGCCAGTGAACGCGCTGCTCGACAGATAATTCAGTTCATTCGGCACGCATAAAAAAACCAGCACCGCTGACGGTGCTGGTTTTTCTTCGTGCGCAGTAATGAGATCAGAGTCCGGCACCCTGGCCGTCGAACTTGCGTTCTATTAATTCGATCTTGTAGCCATCCGGGTCGGTAATAAAGGCGATCACGGTATTGCCGCCTTTCACGGGACCCGGCTCGCGCGTGACGTTGCCGCCATTGGCGCGCGCCGCGTCGCAGGCGGCAACGATATCTTCGGCCGAGATGGCGATATGGCCGTAAGCCGTGCCCAGATCGTAGCTGCTGGTGCCGTAGTTATACGTCAATTCCAGTTCCGCGTGGTCTGGATTCGAACCGTAGCCAACGAAGGCCAGGGTGTACTGGTATTCCGGATTGTCGCTGGTGCGCAACAACTTCATGCCCAGCACCTTGGTGTAAAAATCGATAGAGCGTTGCAGGTCGCCGACCCGCAACATGGTGTGCAAAATACGCATGGTAAATCCTTGATGGTGATAGGGTGAATGGCAGGATTTTATGCGTTTTGCGACAATTCTGCTGAGGCCGGCATCGAACTATTCCAGATGCGCGTCCATGGTCACTTCCGTGGCCAGCAATTTCGACACGGGGCAACCGAGCTTGGCCCGTAGCGCCGCATCCTGGAATGCTGCATCGGTAGCGCCTGGTATGCTGGCCGTCAATGTCAGGTGCACCGCCGTGATCGCATAACTGCCATCGATTTTTTCCAGCGTTACATCGGCCGTGGTTTTCAGGGCCGAAGCGCGCAGGCCTGCTTCGCCCAATTGGCCAGACAAGGCCATGGTGAAGCAGGCGGCATGGGCAGCGCCGATCAATTCTTCCGGATTGCTGCCGGGCCCGTCTTCAAAACGCGTGTTGAAGCCGTAAGGCACATTGTCGAGTGCGCCGCTTTGGGTGGAAATAAACCCCTTGCCCTCTTTAAGGCCGCCACTCCAGACGGCCGATCCTGTTTTTTTCATGATGTCCTCCTTGCGTGGTATGAACGTTCATCATGCGCGCCACACCCTTGCGCTTCCGTTCGTTGCGTCACACTGTTTTTACTTTACCGGCGCCACGCGCCAGATAACATTGCCCACATCGTCGGCGACAAGCAAGGCGCCCGCCTTGTCGACGGCTACGCCGACGGGCCGGCCTTGCGCATGGCCATCGGCATCCAGAAAACCACTGACAAAATCTTGCGGCGGACCGGATGGCACGCCTTGCACAAATGGCACGAAGATGACTTTATAGCCGCTGAAAGGCTTGCGGTTCCAGGAACCGTGCTGGCCGATGAAGGCACCGCCCTGGTAGCGCGCGGGAAACAGCTTGCTGTCATAAAAAGCCAGGCCCAGCGAAGCTGTGTGCGCACCCAGCGCGTAATCGGGCGCGATCGCCTTGGCCACCATATCTGGCTGCGGCGGCTTCACGCGCACATCGACATGCTGGCCGTAATAGCTGTAGGGCCAGCCATAGAAAGCGCCATCCTTGACCGAAGTCATGTAGTCCGGTACCAGCTGATTACCTAGTTCATCGCGCTCGTTGACGGCCGTCCACAGTACCTTGCTCGACGGTTGCCAATCCATGCCGTTCGGATTGCGCAGTCCGCTGGCATACACGCGCGCCTTGCCCGTGGCGCGCTCGAATTGCCAGATGGCGGCGCGGCCTTTTTCAGCCGCGATACCGTTCTCGCCCACATTGCTGTTCGACCCCACTGAGACATACAGGAATTTTCCATCGGGACTGGCCACCACGTTCTTGGTCCAGTGATGGTTGATGGGGCCGCCGGGCAAGTCCATCACTTTCGTGCCCTGCGCCGTGATGCTGGTTTGCCCAGTTTGATACGGGAAGCGGACCAGCGCATCAGCGTTGGCGACGTATAAATCGTTACCTACCAGCGCCATGCCGAACGGCGACTGCAAGTTTTGCAGGAACACCGTGCGCGATTGCGCCACGCCGTTCGCATCGAGGCCGCGCAGCAAGGTGATACGGTTGGCGCTGGTGGTGCCGGCACCGGCCTTTTTCATTTGCATCTGCATGATGGCGCCCTTGATGCCCTTGTTGTCTTCCGGCTTGGGGGGCGCATTGGTTTCCGCCACCAGTACGTCGCCATTCGGCAAGACATACAGCCAGCGCGGATGGTCGAGGCCGCTCGCATAAGCACTGATGGCAAAGCCGGCCGCCACCGTGGGGCGCGCATTGCCTTGCCAGCGCTGTACGGGCGCCACATTCACGGTGGGGATCAATTGTTTCTCGGGCGCCGGCAAGGCAGGGCTGGGGCCGAAGTCGGACGGCATGGTTTGGGCATGGACCAGGCTGGCGCTGGCCAGCACCGTCAATGTCAGAACATAAGCAAGGTGTCGCATGGTCTCTCCTCGGCATTCAGTCTGGTTTCGGATCGCTATCGGCTTCGGGTTTGGCTTGCCGCGGTGGCGCTGGCTTGACCTTTTCCACGCCCGGCTGGGCATGGCGGTCGGTATCGACCAGGCCCTGTTCCAGATCACTGGCGGCCTGCTTCATGACTTCGCGCTGTTTCGGGTGCTGCGCATCGGGCGATTCGTCGCGCTCATGCGGCAAGCGGCGCACGCCATCGTTCTTGACCTTTTCATCGGTATTGATCTTGCGGTCTGCATGTTCGGCAACCATATGGCCTCCTGTGGGGTGGGGCGCGCAGCATGAATAGCGCGCCATTGCCAGCCAGTCTACAAGTGCGAAGCGCTGGCGACGGCGCGTTGACGCACACATGGCTGCTTCTTTTGTGCTATTCCTGTCCCCTCATCCCGATTACACTGCATGCAAGACTTATCGAACGCCTCTTGCGGGCATGCCGCCATCGCACTATACTGTTCATATATACAGTATTTTGACAGCAGTTTTTGATTGCTGGCGGGTGCAAGCCTGGGGCGTATTGCCACCGAATTCATTTGCCGAGACTTTTATGCCCGTCGATAAACACGCTGACTTGCCAACGGATACACTGCCTGCCGCAGCATCAGGTACAGATTCCAGCACAGTTTCCAACGCAGTCCCCAACTTCACTCAGGGCGCCAAAACCATCGCGCTGGTCGTGCGCCAGAATACCGATGGCATCGTCGACTCCGTGCGCAGCATCGTCGACTTTTTGCAGGGACTGGGCCACCGCGTCGTGTTTGAAGCGGAGACCGCTGCGCACATGGCGTTTACGGGCGTGGATGCCATGACTGCCGCCGAGATCGGCGCCGCCGCCGACTGCGCTATCGTCATGGGCGGCGACGGCACCATGCTGGGCATTGCGCGCCAGCTGGCGCCATTCGACGTACCCTTGATCGGCATCAATCAAGGGCGGCTGGGTTTCATGACGGATATTCCGCTCGACCGCATGCTGCCGGTGCTGGCGGAAATTCTCAGTGGCCGGTTCAAGGCCGAGCGCCGCACCTTGTTGGAGGGCAGCGTGCTGCGCGACGGTCAAGCGATCCATGTCGGCATGGCCGTCAATGACGTGGTCGTCTCGCGCGGCACGGGAGCCGGCATGGCCGAATTGCGCGTCGAAGTCGATGGACACTTCATGTACAACCAGCGCTCGGACGGCTTGATCATCGCCACGCCAACGGGCTCGACCGCGTATGCGCTGTCGGCCGGCGGCCCCTTGCTGCACCCGACCCTGGGCGGCATCGTGCTGGTGCCGATCGCGCCGCATGCCTTGTCGAACCGGCCCATCGTGCTGCCCGATTCCAGCCAGATCGTGGTCGAGATCGTGCGTGGACGCGATATCAGCGTCAATTTCGACATGCAGACCTTTGCCAGCCTGAGCCAGCAAGACCGTATTCTGATACGCCGTTCGCCGCACACGATTACCTTCCTGCATCCCGAAGGGTGGAGTTATTACCACACCCTGCGTGAAAAACTGCACTGGAACGAGTACCCGTCGGGCGAGGGCAAGCTTAGCTAACTTTAACCACAAGGACGCCTGAAAAATCGTAGCGAGCGGAAGGAAGTTGTGGATGAGAAACGCAACTGTACGAAGGTACAGTGAGCATCGCAGGCCGCAAATGCCGACGCGCAGTAGGTTTTGACAGGCGTTTTAACCCGCGGTCCGCCGCCTCACTCGCAAAGCCTATGCTCCATACACTGTCCATCCGCGATTTTGTCATTGTCGATACCATAGAACTGGAATTTTCCGCAGGCTTCAGTGTACTGACGGGCGAGACGGGCGCCGGTAAATCCATCCTGATCGATGCGCTGACCCTGGCGTTGGGTGGCCGGGGCGACGCCAGCGTGGTGCGCGAAGGCGCGGCCAAGGCTGACATTACGGCCGATTTTTCCGTCAGCGAAGTGGCGCAAGCCTGGCTGGTGGCCAATGAGTTCGCCAACGACCATGGCGGTGCGCTGCTGCGCCGCGTGATCGACAATGCAGGCCGCTCGAAAGCCTATATCAACGGCATCGCCGCCACCGCGGCGCAATTGCGTGAACTGGGCGACATGCTGGTCGATATCCACGGCCAGCACGCGCACCAGTCCTTGCTGAAAAGCGAAGCCCAGCGGGCTTTGCTCGATGGCCAGGCGACGGCGCGCGAAGCGGGCGCCGAACAGGATGCGCGCCAGGTGGCGGCGCTGCACAAGCGCTGGCGCGCGCTGGTGCGCCAGCGCGAAGAATTCGAAACCAACGCGGCCAACGTACTGTACGAGCGCGAGCGCCTGGAATGGCAAGTGGGCGAGCTGGAAAAACTGGCCGCCAAGCCTGGCGAATGGACCGAGATCACGAACGAGCACAGCCGCTTGTCGCACGCGGCCAGCTTGCTGGAAGGCGCGCAGGAAGCCTTGTCGATCATTTCCGAATCGGAAGACCATCCTATCGTCTCGCAACTGTCTTCCCTAAACCAGAAGCTGGGCAAGCTGGTGTCTGTCGATGCGGAATTGCAACCCATCGTCGACCTGATCGAATCGTCGCGCATTCAATTGCAGGAATCCGTGTATGCGCTGAACAATTATCTGGACCGGGTGGAACTGGACCCGGACCGCTTGCACCAGCTCGATGCGCGCATGGAAGCGATGCACAGCACGGCGAGAAAGTTCCGGGTCCAGCCCGAAGAATTACCGGATGAACACGCCAAGCTGTCGGAAAAACTGCAGCACCTGGCCGACGCCAGCGATATCGAAGGCTTGTTGCGTCAGGAAAAGAAAATCGAGGCGGAATACCGCGTCGTGGCTGAGCGCCTGTCCAGCACGCGGCAGGCGGCCGCGCTGGAACTGGGGCAGGCCGTTACACGCGCCATGCAGGAATTGAGCATGATAGGCGGCAGCTTCGAGATTGCCCTGAACCCGTGCGAACCGGCGGCCCACGGCCTGGAGCAGGTGGAATTCCTGGTGGCCGGCCATGCGGGTACGGCGCCGCGCTCGCTGGCGAAAGTGGCGTCCGGCGGCGAACTTGCGCGTATCGCGCTGGCGATTTCCGTGATCACCTCGCATGCCACCACCACGCCGACCCTGATCTTCGATGAAGTCGATAGCGGCATCGGTGGCGGCGTGGCCGAAGTGGTGGGGCGGCTGTTGAAACGCCTGGGGCAGGGACGGCAAGTGCTGTGCGTGACCCACTTGCCGCAAGTGGCCAGCCAGGCCAACCAGCATTTCCAGGTAGCAAAAAGTACCCTGGAAAATGGCAAGACGGCTTCGCGCATCGACATGCTCGACGCCAAGGCGCGCGTGGAAGAAGTGGCGCGCATGCTGGGCGGCCTGGAAATCACCGCCACCACGCGCAAGCATGCACGGGAATTGCTGGCCACTTGACTGGGGTCAGACCCCCAATGCCACTAACGTCAAGCTCAGCGCTAACGCATCCGGGGGGCTGACCCCGGTACTAACAACTATAATGGCTGGCTAATACCACCATTCCTTGAAAAGCCTACATGACATTTCAAACCGAGCCGCCTTACACGCATGGCAGTATGGACCGCAGTGCCGTGGTACTAGTGAACCTGGGTACGCCCGATGCGCCCACTTCTTCGGCCGTGCGGCGTTACCTGAAGCAATTCCTGTCCGATCCGCGCGTGGTGGAAATTCCCCGTGCCGTATGGTGGTTTATCCTGAACCTGATTATCCTGCCGTTTCGCTCCAGCCAGTCGGCCAAAAAATACGCATCGATCTGGACGCGCGAGGGTTCGCCACTGAAAGTCCATACGCAAAAGCAGGCTAAGCTGCTGGCTGGCGAGCTGGCTGCACGTGGTCATGATGGCGTGACGGTGGCCATGGCCATGCGTTATGGTTCCCCTTCCTTGCCCGAGGTGCTGGCGCAACTGAAGCGCGAAGGCTGCGAGCGCATCGCCATCCTGCCCGCTTATCCGCAATATTCTGGCACCACCACCGGGTCCATCTACGACGCCGTGTTTGCCCACTACGCCACAGTGCGCAATGTGCCCGAGTTGCGTTTCATCAAGCAATACCACGAGCACGATACCTATATCGACGCCTTGCGCGACTCCGTGCTGAACCACTGGGAAACTCATGGCCGGCCCGAGAAACTGGTGATGAGTTTCCATGGCGTGCCCAAGCGCACCTTACTGCTGGGCGATCCGTACCACTGCCAGTGCCTGAAGACGGCGCGTTTGTTGGCGGAAAAGTTGCAATTGAGTAAGGATCAATACCTGGTGACTTTCCAGTCGCGTTTCGGCAAGGCCGAGTGGCTGCAGCCCTATACGGCGCCGACCCTGGTGGCGCTGGCGCAGCAAGGTGTCAAGCGGGTCGATTTGTTATGCCCGGGCTTTACCAGCGATTGCCTGGAAACCCTGGAAGAGATCGCCATGGAAGCAAAACATGATTTCGAAGCAGCGGGTGGCGAGCACTTCCATTACATCGCTTGCCTGAATGAAACGCCGCGCTGGATCACGGGTTTGGCGGAAATTGCCGAGCAGCATATGATAGGCTGGCCGACCATGAAGACGGCGGCCCAGCGCGAAGCCGACAAGCAGGACGGGGAACAAGCCCGCGCCGCCGCCCTGGCATTGGGTGCGACGAACTGAGGAGTTGCTGCTTCAGCTAAATAAAACAAGGCCGCGCTTGCGCGGCTTTGTGCTGTCTGGCGCGATCACATTTTCCAACAAGCAACAGCGACAGTGGCGGTGGCGCTTGCGAGGCTGGTAGAATGCCGGGTTTGCCAGCTTAAGGCTGCAAATATGGCTGCAACTGCGCAAGACAGATCAAGGCGGTGGCAAGGAGGGCGTAAGCCACGATGGAAACGCTAATGATAGGCAGTTTCATCATTCTCTCCTTGACAGGGGATGGGTTCGCGCGGAGCTGTAACCCGCATGCTTCATGATAGATCGCGGCGCACGAATCGAATACCCGGAAAATCGGATAGATTTGTAATAAGCTGTAACATCGGCACGCGTGACCAGCGGTTGCGTTGCAACACCCCTTGAAACAGTCAGACTTAGCCCCATCTGCCGGTAAGTGTTGTAAAGATATGTAGCCTAACTAATATTAGTCATTGAATGTAGGAGCTTTCAGATGCAAGATCAGGAAAACCAAGCTGTACCTAATCCGCAAGCGGACGCCGCGACTGCCGCCGAGCCTACTTTGGAAGAGCAGCTGGCGAGTACCGAAGCGCGTCTTGCAGAAATGCACGATGCCTTCATGCGTGCCAAGGCCGATGGCGAAAACATTCGCCGCCGTGCCCAGGAAGATGTTGCTAAAGCACATAAATTCGCAGTAGAAAGCTTTGCCGAAGCCCTGGTGCCCGTCAAGGACAGCCTGGAAACGGCCCTGACGGTCGAAGCGCCAACCTTGGAATCGCTGAAAGAAGGCGTCGAAATGACCCTGAAACAGTTGACCGCCGCGTTTGAACGCAACCGCCTGCTTGAAATCCTGCCGGTACAGGGCGAAAAGCTCGATCCGATGAAACATCAGGCAGTTGCCGTGGTGCCAGCGGAGCAGGAAGCCAACACAGTTGTGTCGGTATTGCAAAAGGGCTATATGATTGCGGACCGTTTGTTGCGTCCCGCTATCGTGACCACCGCGCAAGCAAAATAATCAGAGTGCGGCATCAAGCAAGCCTTGAAACCATGCCGCTTTGCCACATATAAGAACCATCTGAAATCTAGCAAATAAAAGGAAAAAATCATGGGTAGAATTATCGGTATCGATCTGGGAACCACAAATTCCTGCGTTTCCATCATGGAAAACGGTCAACCAAAGGTAATCGAAAACGCTGAAGGCGCACGCACGACGCCGTCGATTATTGCTTATCAAGAAGATGGCGAAATTCTCGTTGGCGCACCGGCAAAACGCCAGGCTGTGACCAATCCACAGAACACGCTGTTCGCAGTGAAGCGTCTGATCGGTCGCAAGTTCGACGAAAAAGAAGTGCAAAAAGACATCGCCTTGATGCCTTACAAGATCATGAAAGCCGACAACGGCGATGCATGGATCGGCGTACGCGACAAAAAACTGGCGCCGCCACAAATTTCGGCTGAAGTCCTGCGCAAGATGAAAAAAACCGCAGAAGACTACCTCGGTGAAGAAGTCACCGAAGCCGTCATCACCGTGCCTGCGTATTTCAACGATTCGCAACGTCAAGCCACCAAAGACGCTGGCCGTATCGCTGGTCTGGACGTCAAGCGCATCATCAACGAGCCTACCGCAGCAGCGCTGGCATTCGGCCTGGACAAGACCGAAAAGGGCGACCGCAAGATCGCCGTATATGACCTGGGCGGCGGCACGTTCGACGTTTCCATCATTGAAATCGCTGACGTTGATGGCGAAAAACAATTTGAAGTGCTGTCGACCAACGGCGACACCTTCCTGGGCGGCGAAGACTTCGACCAGCGCATCATCGATTACATCATCGAAGAATTCAAGAAAATCAACGGCCTGGACCTGAAAAAAGATCCGATCGCCCTGCAGCGCATCAAGGCTTCGGCCGAGCGCGCGAAGATCGAACTGTCGTCGTCGCAGCAAACCGAAATCAACGAGCCGTACATCGCGATGGCCAATGGCGCACCGGTCCACTTGAACCTGAAAATGACCCGCGCCAAGCTGGAGTCGCTGGTGGAAGAGCTGATCATCGCCACCATCGAGCCATGCCGCACCGCTATCAAAGATGCTGGCGTGAAAGTGTCGGACATCGATGACATCATCCTGGTCGGCGGTATGACCCGCATGCCTAAGGTGCAAGAGAAAGTCAAAGAATTCTTCGGCAAAGATCCACGCAAAGACGTGAATCCGGACGAAGCCGTCGCCGTGGGCGCAGCGATCCAAGGTTCGGTCCTGTCGGGCGAACGCAAAGACTTGCTGTTGCTGGACGTAACGCCATTGTCTCTGGGTATCGAAACCCTGGGCGGCGTGATGACCAAGATGATCCACAAAAACACCACGATCCCGACCAAGTTCAGCCAGGTGTTCTCGACCGCCGATGACAACCAGCCTGCGGTGACCATCAAGGTTTACCAAGGTGAGCGTGAAATCGCTGCCGGCAACAAAGGCCTGGGCGAATTCAATCTGGAAGGCATCCCGCCAGCAGCACGCGGCACGCCACAGATCGAAGTAACCTTCGACATCGACGCCAACGGCATCTTGCATGTAGGCGCAAAAGACAAGGCGACCGGCAAGGAAAACAAGATCACGATCAAGGCCAACTCCGGCTTGACCGAAGATGAAATCCAGAAAATGGTCAAAGACGCCGAGCTGAACGCGGAAGAAGACAAAAAGGTCAAGGAATTGGCCGAGTCGCGCAACCAGGCTGATGCTCTGGTACACTCGACCCGCAAATCGCTGACCGAATACGGCGACAAGCTCGACGCTGGCGAGAAAGAAAAGATCGAAGCAGCGATTACCGACCTGGAAGCAAGCATCAAGGCTGGCGACAAGGCCGAGATCGACGCCAAAGTGGAAGCACTGTCGACCGCATCGCAGAAACTGGGCGAAAAAATGTACGCCGACATGCAAGCGCAACAAGCTGCCGGCGGCGCAGAAGGTGCACAACAGCAAGCTGCTGGTGCATCCGACGCTGGCGCAAAGCACGATGACGTGGTTGACGCTGACTTCAAAGAAGTCAAAGACAGCAAGTAATTGTCTTACGCTCCCCTAACACGGGAGCAACCGGGCTGTATGCTACGTCGCGGAATTTCTCTGCGAAGACCGGCCGAGCCGAGTCGCCGCCCCGCGGCACTCGACTCGGCTTTTTCGTGTAACTTTTACATCAGTAGATAGACTGCAAGGTGCCGACAACATGGCAAAGCGTGATTTTTACGAGACACTCGGTGTCGCAAAAAATGCTTCGGAAGAAGAGATCAAAAAGGCTTACCGCAAACTGGCGATGAAATACCATCCGGACCGCAATCCGGACAGTAAGGAATCGGAAGAAAAGTTCAAGGAAGTCAAAGAAGCCTACGAAATGCTGACCAATCCGGAAAAGCGCGATGCATACGACCGTTACGGTCATGCTGGCGTGGACCCGAACATGGGTGGCGGCGGTGGCGGCTTTGGTGGCGGCGGTTTTGCCGACAGCTTTGGCGATATCTTTGGCGACATCTTTGGCGGTGGCGGTGGACGCAGCCGCAATGCGGGTCCACAAGTGTACCGTGGCGCCGACTTGCGCTATAACCTGGAAATTACGCTGGAGCAAGCTGCTCACGGCTTCGACACGACTATCCGCGTGCCGAGTTGGGACAAGTGCGATACTTGCCACGGCAGCGGCGCCAAGCCAGGCACTTCGCCGACCACTTGCGGTACGTGCGGCGGCCACGGCCAGGTGCGCATGCAGCAAGGTTTCTTCAGCATCCAGCAAACTTGCCCGAAATGCCATGGTAGCGGCAAGGTCATCACCGATCCTTGTACGCCTTGCGGCGGCGCAGGCCGCATCAAGCGCAACAAGACGCTGGAAGTCAAGATTCCTGTTGGCATCGACAATGGCATGCGTATCCGCTCGTCCGGCAACGGCGAACCAGGTACGAATGGCGGCCCGTCCGGCGACCTGTATGTGGAAATCCACATCAAGCCGCACGCCGTATTCCAGCGCGAAGGTGATGACCTGCATTGCGAAATGCCGATCTCATTCACCAAGGCAGCCCTGGGCGGTGAAATCGAAGTACCTACCCTGAACGGCAAGGTATCGTTCACGATTCCTGAAGGCACCCAGTCGGGCAAGACTTTCCGCTTGAAAGGCAAGGGCATCAAGGGCGTGCGTTCCGGTTACGCGGGCGATCTGTTCTGCCACGTGGCCATCGAAACGCCGGTGAAACTGACGGAAAAGCAAAAAGAATTGCTGCGTGACTTTGAAAAATCCACTACCGAGGGCGGTGCCAAGCACAGTCCTCAAAGCAAGACCTGGAAAGATAAGGTCAAGGATTTTTTTGAATAAGCAGCAGTAATACGAAGCGCCGGGATGCTCAACCATCCCGGCGTTTTTTTAACCGGAAGCGGATATTGCGGCGCCTTGCGCGCAATGTCCGTTTTATCAAATGGGAGCGATATGACCGAAGTTAAAAGCGGCCAGGCCCTGGCAGAGTTGCTGTTACGCAACCGCCGTTGGGCCGACTCAATGGTGGAGAAGGA
This sequence comes from Janthinobacterium silvisoli, assembly GCF_014200725.1. Taxonomy (GTDB): domain Bacteria; phylum Pseudomonadota; class Gammaproteobacteria; order Burkholderiales; family Burkholderiaceae_D; genus Janthinobacterium. Next base: position 2,234,008 of record NZ_JACHCL010000001.1, on the reverse strand, counting down.
TCCGAACTTCTTCAAGAATCTGGAAGCCCAGACTTCGCCCGAATATCTGTGGATCGGCTGTTCCGACAGCCGTGTTCCCGCCAACGAATTGCTGGGCATGGCGCCTGGCGACGTATTTGTGCACCGGAATATCGCCAACGTGGTCGTGCATTCCGACCTCAACTGTCTTTCCGTATTGCAATTTGCAGTGGACGTGCTGAAAGTCAAACACGTCATCATCGTCGGCCATTATGGCTGCAAGGGCGTGCATGCGGCCCTGACGGGCACGCGCATCGGCCTGGTCGACAACTGGCTGCGCCATGTGCAGGATGTAGGGCAGAAACATGAGCGCTACCTCGGTGAAGTGCTGGGCAGCCGCGAGCGCAGCGACCGCCTGTGTGAATTGAACGTCGTCGAACAAGTCTTGAACGTCTGCCAGACCACCATCGTGCAAGATGCCTGGGAACGCGGCCAGGAACTCAGCGTACACGGCTGGGTGTATGGCTTGAAAGATGGTCTGTTGAATGACCTGGACATGACCGTCACGGCCGGCCATGAACTGGCCCCGCGCATGGCGGCCCGCCTGGCCCGCTACGAAGCGGTATAAGCCAGTTGTATCAGCACAATCTGCATATCCATATAGGATAAGCTTCGTTTGCAAGGATGGCCGACCGGCATACAGTGAACATCCCTCGTTCACTGATGAATCCATCATGTCGGCCGTCCTCGAATCCCCCGTTTCTACCAGCAACTTGGCTAGCCAGTTGCGCAGCAACTTCCATATCGAAGCCTTCGATGCACCCCTGGGCGCGCAAGTCGTGGGCCTGGACCTGGCGCAGCCCTTGTCGCTCAGCGATTTCCAGCGCGTACACCACGCCCATCTCGACCATCACGTGCTGGTGTTCCGTGACCAGCACATCACGCCGCAGCAGCAAATCGATTTCAGCCGCCGCTTTGGCGCCTTGCAAATCCACGTGCTGCACCAGTTCCAGCTGCCGCAGCACCCGGAAATCCTGATCATTTCGAATATCGTCGAAAACGGCCAACCTATCGGCCTGGGCGATGCGGGCCATTTCTGGCATTCGGACTTGTCTTATAAAGAAATTCCCAGCCTCGGTTCCATGTTGCACGCGCAAGAGTTGCCCGAGGAAGGCGGCGATACCGTGTTTGCCAATATGCACCTGGCCTGGGAAAGCTTGCCGGCTGCGCTGCGCCACGTCGTGCGCGGCGCGCATGCCGAACACAGTTATTTATGCCAGTACGAGGAATTGCGCCGCCGCAATCCCTGGCGGCCCGCACTGACGCAGGCGCAGATCGATGCAGTGCAGCCCGTCACGCATCCCATCGTGCGCGTGCATCCGGAAACGGGACGGCGCGCCCTGTTTGTCAGCGAACATTTCACCACGCGCATCGTCGGCTTGCCCGACGATGAAAGCCGCGCCGTACTCGACGAACTGTTTGCCCACAGTGTGCGCCCCGAACATTTATATGTGCACCGATGGCAGGCGCGCGACCTGGTGTTCTGGGATAACCGTTCCCTGATGCATCTGGCCACCGGTTGCCCACCGGAACAGCGCCGCAAGCTGTTCCGCACCACCATCGAAGGCGATGCGCCGTACTGATTTCTTTCACCAGGAGTGTCCATGTTGAAGTCGTTTGCTCTCGTCCGCCGCCGTCTGACCGCCGCCCTGGCGATGCTGTGTTTGCTGACGATGGGGGCTTCCATGGCCCGCGCCGAAGGACAATTGCGCATCGCCGGCCAGTATGGCATCACCTTTCTGCTGCTCAATATCGCGCAGGAGCAAAAGCTGATCGAAAAGCATGGCAAGCAGCTTGGCGTCGATATCAAGGTGGACTGGGTCACCTTGTCGGGTGGGCCAGCCATCAATGACGCTTTGTTGTCGGGCAATATCGATATCGCCGGTGCAGGCCTGGGGCCATTGCTGACCATCTGGGACCGCACGCGCGGGCGGCAAAATGTGCGTGGCGTGGCTTCCCTGGGCAATTTCCCCTACTACCTGGTCAGCAATAATCCCAAGGTGAAAACCCTGGCTGACTTGACGGACAAGGACCGCATCGCCTTGCCGGCCGTGTCCGTCTCCGTGCAGGCGCGCATCCTGCAAATGGCGGTGGCGAAACAATGGGGCGACAAGGAATTCGCGCGCCTCGACAAGATCACGCAGACTTTACCTCACCCGGATGCGGCCGCCGCCATCATTGCGGGCGGCACGGAATTGACTGGGCATTTCGGCAATTCGCCATTTCAGGAACAGGAGCTGGCGCAAAACCCGAATGCCCACATTATCTTGAATTCCTATGAAGTGCAGGGTGGCCCCAGCTCATCAACCCTGCTGTATGCGACCGAGAAATTCCGTAAAGACAATCCGAAAACTTACCATGCCTTTGTCGCGGCCCTGGCTGAAGCGGCCCAGTATGCGAGCAGCAATCCGCAGGGAGCGGCCGACATTTATATCAAGCTCAACAAGAGCAAGGTGGACCGCAATCTGCTGTTGAAAATCTTTGCCAACCCGCAAGTGCAATTCAAGATCGCACCGCAAAACACCCTGGGCCTGGGGCAATTCCTGCACCGGGTGAACGCCATCCGCAACCGGCCCGACAGCTGGCGCGATTATTTCTTTGATGACCCGGCCATCGGACAAGGAAGCTGAGATGCACACACCTGCTTTTCAACTGGTACGCCCGCCTGCCGGCGTGGCGCCGCTGCTGTCCGTCGACAAGGTCAGCCTGGAATACCGCAGCGAGCAGCGCACCGTGCGCGCCACGCATGAAGTCAGTTTTGACGTATTCCGGGGCGACCGTTTTGTCTTGCTGGGACCATCCGGCTGCGGCAAGTCGTCGCTCTTGAAAGCGGTGGCGGGTTTTATTGCCCCTCGCTCGGGCAGCATCACCATGGAAGGTTTGCCGATCAAAAAGCCGGGGCCGGACCGGGTGGTGGTGTTCCAGGAATTCGACCAGTTGCCACCGTGGAAAACGGTGCTGGAAAACGTGATGTTCCCCTTGCTGGCCAGCAAGCGCCTGGACAAGGTGGCGGCCCGCGAGCGTGCCCATCACTGGATAGCTAAAGTGGGCCTGGCCGGTTTTGAGCAAGCCCATCCGCATACCTTGTCGGGTGGCATGAAACAGCGGGTGGCGATTGCCCGCGCGCTGGCCATGCAGCCGGAAGTGCTGCTGATGGATGAACCGTTCGCCGCGCTCGATGCTTTGACGCGGCGCAAGATGCAGGAAGAACTGGGGCGTTTGTGGGAAGAACTGCGTTTTACGCTGGTGTTCGTCACGCACTCGATCGAGGAAGCGCTGGTGGTGGGCAACCGCATCTTGCTGCTGTCGCCCCATCCGGGCCGGGTCAGGGCGGAATTGAACAGCCATCAATTCGGTTTGCACAGCGCGGGCAGCGCCGAATTCCAGGCGGCCAGCAGCCGCATCCACGGCTTGCTGTTCGATGAGGAGACCACCGTCGCCGAAACGGCCGAACATGATTTGCACAGGAGCGTCGTATGAGTTTGCTGCTGGAACCACCGATCCGCCAGGAATTCGTCTACGCCGCGCCGCCACCCGCAGGCATCGCCGTCGAACTGCCATTGCCGCGCTGGCAGCACTTATGGCAACAGGCGGGCTGGCGCAAGGGCTTGATCCTGATCGTCCTGGCTCTGCTGTGGGAAGGCACGGCGCGCTGGACCAATAACGATTTATTATTGCCCAGTTTTTGGCAGACGGCGCAGGCGTTTGTGGGCGGCATCGCCAGCGGAGAATTGCTCACGCGCACGGGCGCGTCCTTGAATGTCTTGCTGCAAGGTTATGTGCTGGGTCTGCTGGCCGCATTCCTGCTGACCTTGCTCGCCGTCTCCACCCGCATTGGACGCGACGTGCTGGAAACCTTGACCGCCATGTTTAATCCCTTGCCTGCCATCGCCTTGCTGCCGTTGGCCCTGCTTTGGTTCGGCCTGGGCCGGGGCAGCTTGATCTTCGTCATCGTGCATTCCGTGATGTGGCCGCTGGCCTTGAACACCTATGCAGGGTTTCAAAGTGTGCCTGAAACCTTGCGCATGGCGGGCCGCAACTATGGCTTGAGCGGCTTGCGCCTGGTGCTGCATATCCTCGTGCCGGGCGCCTTGCCATCGATCGTCTCGGGTTTGAAGATAGGCTGGGCCTTTGCCTGGCGTACCCTGATCGCAGCCGAACTGGTGTTTGGCACCACGTCTTCGGGGCAAGGCGGCCTGGGCTGGTACATCTTCCAGAACCGCAATGAACTTTACACGGACAAGGTCTTCGCGGGCCTGGCGGCCGTGATCGTGATCGGCTTGCTGGTGGAAAACATCGGTTTCCGCACCTTGGAGCGGGTCACCCTGAAGCGCTGGGGTATGCAGCGCTGATCACTTCAACACTGTGCGTGCCGCTGCAATGATTTGCCGCGACAGCTGCTCCATGCGCGGCGATTGCACCTTCCACGTGTGCCAGTACAGGGCCACATCGGCGGGCGCCTTGGGCGCCAGCATTTCCACCAGATCCCCATCGGTATTGGCCTTCAGCAGCAGCTCGGGCACCATGCCGTAACCGAGGCCATAGCGGATGGCGTTGAAATGCGAGGTGGCGCCCGGCACGTAATGGCAGGGATAGGCTCCTTCAGGCAAGCCCAGCGTTTCTTGCAGGAACGACGATTGCAGGGTGTCCTTGCGCGTGTACGCCACCACGGGCGCCGTGCGGGCCGCCTTGCGCGTCAGGCCGTGCGCAAACCACTGCTGGCGAAACGCTGGTGTGGCTACCAGCCAATAGCGCATCACGCCCAGCGGCTCGGCCGTGCAACCACGCATGGGCTTGGCTTCCGTGCTGATGCAGCCGATCGCCATGCCTGTTTCCAGCAAGGTATAAGTATGGTCCTGGTCTTCCACGGTCAGGTCCAGCAGCACCCGCTCGCGTATCAGCACTTCCGACAGGGCCGGGAAAAACCAGGTGCCCATGGAATCCGCGTTCAGCGCCAGCACCAGGGTCAGCGGCGCATCTTGCTGCACCGCCAGTTCCGCTTCCAGGTCCGCTTCCAGCAGCGCGGCGCGCTTCAGATACTGCATCAGGCGCTGGCCCGTGCGCGTGGCGCGGGCAGGGCGGCTGCGTACGATCAGTGCATTGCCCAGCTGGCTTTCCAGCGCCCGCACGCGCTGCGAAATGGCGGGCGACGTCAGGTGCAGCTGCAACGCTGCCTGCTCGAAACTGCCCGTCTCGACGACGGCGCGAAAGGCGTCCGTGTGTTTGGGATTGAGGTTCATGGGACTTCGCCTAAGATTAGAAAAATTTATCAATACTAAATAATACTTAATTTTCATAAGGATAACCGTGTTGCGATGCACAATGCCTCTTTGCGCGGTATATGGCGCAGCAGGGAGGTCGTCATATGGAACAGCAAACGCAACAAAAATCAGTGCGCAAACCACAATCCCGGCTGGCCCGGAATGTGAAATTCGGCCTGGGTGTGACTTTGGGCTTGGCCCTGGCGACCGCGCTGGCGGGCGGCTGGTGGCTGCGCCAGGCGTGGCTGGACTTGCCGAACGTCGAACACCTCGCGCAATACAAGCCGGCCCTGCCGCTGCGGATTTTTTCCAGCGAGGGTGAACTGCTGGCTGAATACGGCGAAGAGCGCCGCGAATTCCTGCCTCTGAAGCAAATCCCGCTGCGCATGCGGCAAGCCTTGCTGGCCATCGAAGATGCGCGTTTCTATGAACACGGCGCCGTCGACTTTATGGGCTTGGCGCGGGCGACCCTGGCCAACGTCGTCACGGGCCGCCATGCGCAGGGCGCCAGTACCATCACCATGCAGGTGGCGCGCGGCTTTTTCCTGTCGCGCGACAAAACCGTGCAGCGCAAGCTGACTGAAATGCTGCTGGCCTACAAGCTGGAACAGCATTACGGCAAGGACAAGCTGCTGGAACTGTATATGAACCAGATTTATCTGGGCGAGCGTTCCTACGGTTTTTCCGCTGCATCGAACATTTATTTCGACAAGCCGCTGGCCGATCTGACTGTCGCGGAAGCGGCCATGCTGGCCGGCTTGCCCAAGGCGCCGTCAGCCTACAACCCGGTCGCCAATCCGACGCGGGCCAAGCTGCGCCAGCGCTACATCTTGCAGCGCATGCGCGAACTGGGTGACATCACCCAGGCGGAATACGATGCGGCCGTGGCCGAGCCACTGGTGCTGAACCAGAGCCGCAACAGCTCGGTGCAGGCTGCCGCGTATGCGGTCGAGGAAGCGCGCCAGCTGATATTGCAAAGTTATCCCGAAGGCGCGTACAGCATGGGCCTGGATGTGACGACGACTATCCGCATGGCGCCTCAGCGGGCTGCCGACCAGGCGCTGCGGAACGGATTGCTCAATGCTCAGGCGCGGCGCGGTTATCGCGGCCCGGAAGCGCGCCTGCCCGCATCCACTGACAGCGTGGCGCGCCAGTTATCGCCCTATCCGGATAGCGGCGAGCTGCAGGCGGCGCTGGTGCGCAAGGTGGACACTGGCGGCAAGCGCCTGCTGACGGCGCAGCTGCGCAATGGCGAAGAGATCAGCGTTGCCGCCTCGGAAACGCGCCTGGGCGGCAAGCTGCCTCTGGAAGGCAAGCAAGCCGTGGCCGAGGGCAGCGTGATCCGCGTGGTGCACGATGCGCTGAAGAAGCGCTGGCTGTTAAGCCAGTTACCGGAGATGGAAGGCGCCGTGATTTCCATCGATGCCCAGAGTGGCGAAATCGTCGCCATGGCGGGCGGCTTCGATTTTTACCGCAACCACTATAACCACGCCACGCAGGCTTACCGCCAGCCCGGTTCCAGCTTCAAACCGTTCGTGTATTCGGCGGCGCTGGAAAAAGGCTACTTCCCTGGCAGCGAAGTGGATGACACGCAGCGCTTGCTGCTGCCGCAGGAAACGGGCGCACAGCCCTGGCGTCCGCGCAATTATGGCGACAATTACGAAGGCTTCATCAGCGTGCGGCGCGGGCTGATACGTTCGAAAAACCTGGTAGCCGTCAGCCTGATGCAAGCTGCCGGTCCCGCTTATGTACAGCAGTTCGCCACCGGCTTCGGCTTTGAGGGCGCACGCAATCCCGTCTCGCTGCCGCTGGCGCTGGGTGCGGGCGCCGTCACGCCGCTGCAACTGGCGCAAGCGTATTCGGTGTTCGCCAACGATGGACTGCAAATGCCGCCCAAGCTGATCAAGGAAGTGCGCAGCCGCGGTGGTGCGGTGCTGTTCAGCGATACGGCGCCACGCGCCAAGGGCGAGGAAATTACCGGTACGCGTATCATCTCCGCCCGCAACGCCTACGTGATGGACAGCATACTGCGCGACGTGGTCAGGAGCGGCACCGGGCGCGGCGCGCTGGCGCTGGGCCGCAGCGACGCCGCCGGCAAGACGGGCACCTCGAACAATGCCTATGACGCCTGGTTTGCCGGCTATTCCTCGGGCCTGGTTTCCGTCGTCTGGCTCGGCTACGACCAGCCCAAGAGCCTGGGCAACGCCACCGGCGGCACGCTGGCGCTGCCCGTCTGGCGCGACTACATGCAGGTGGCCGTGCAGGGCCGGCGCGAACAGGCGCACAGCGAGCCGGAAGGCCTGGCCATGCTCGATGGCGATTATGTGTATGCCGAATACCTCGATGGCGACTGCGTCAAGGATAATTACGATTTTATCCACAGCAGCGTCAGTTGCGGTAGCAGCAAGGCCAACGAGGCGCGCAGCCTGAGCGAAGCGCGCGAACGCGAACAAATTCTCAAATCATTTTCGGAAGAGTAAGACCATGCTGTTACATACGATTTATCTGGTGGCGATTGTCGCCGAAGCGATGTCGGGCGCCATCATGGGCATGCGGCGCGGCATGGACCTGTTCGGCATCTGCATGATAGGCACCGTCACCGCGCTGGGTGGCGGCACCATCCGCGACATGCTGCTGGGGCACTATCCGCTGGGCTGGATCGCGCATCCAGAGTATCTGCTGTTTACCGTCGGCGCGGCTGTCGTCACGGCCTTCGTGGCGCGCTATCTGCACCATTTGCGCACCATCTTTTTGCTGGTCGATGGCCTGGGCCTGGTAGCCTTTTGCGTGATTGGCTGCGACATCGCCATGGGCGCGGGCATGCACCCGGCCATCGTGGTGCTGGCAGGGATGATCACGGGCGTTTTCGGCGGCTTGCTGCGCGATATTTTGTGCAACCAGATCCCGCTGGTGCTGCAGCGCGAAGTGTATGCCACCGTGGCCTTGTTTACAGGCAGCCTGTACGTGGGCCTGCTGTACTTCAAGGTCGACAGTTCGGTGGCGCAGCTGGCATCGATCGGCGCCGGCTTCCTGTTCCGTTTCCTGGCCCTGCATTTTGCGTGGCGCCTGCCCAATTTCAACGGTGACCGCATACGGGGATTTGAATAAGCGCCTGCTTTAAATCCCGCCCATGCAGATATATTTGATCACCAGATAATCGTCGATGCCGTAATGCGATCCTTCGCGGCCCAGGCCTGATTGCTTGACGCCGCCAAAGGGCGCCACTTCGGTCGAGATCAGGCCCGTGTTCACGCCCACCATGCCGGCCTCCAGGCCTTCGGCCACTCGCCAGATACGGCCGATATCGCGTGAGTAAAAATACGCGGCCAGGCCAAATTCCGTATCGTTGGCCAGCGCCACCGCTTCTTCATCCTTGTGGAAGCGGAACAGGGGCGCCAGTGGGCCGAAGGTTTCTTCGTGCGCCACCAGCATCTCGCTGGTGACGTTGGCGATGACCGTGGGCTGGAAGAAGCTGTGACCCAGTGCGTGGCGCTTGCCACCCGTCAGTAGTCGGCCGCCCTTGGCCAGCGCATCGGCCACATGCTGTTCCACCTTCCTGACGGCTTTTTCTTCGATCAGCGGGCCCTGCGTGACGCCTTCATCGACACCATTGCCCACCTTGAGTTTTTCCACGGCGGCCACCAGTTTTTCGGCGAACGCGTCGTACACGCCATCCTGCACATACAGGCGGTTGGCGCACACGCAGGTTTGGCCCGCGTTGCGGTATTTCGATGCGATGGCGCCTTCCACGGCCGCGTCCAGGTCGGCGTCGTCGAACACGATGAATGGTGCATTGCCGCCCAGTTCCAAAGAGAGCTTTTTAATCGTGGGCGCGCACTGGCGCATCAGCATGCGGCCCACTTCCGTCGATCCCGTGAAACTGAGTTTGCGCACCAGCGGGTTCGATGTCATCTCGTCGCCTATCTCTTGCGAGGAACCCGTAATGACATTGAACACGCCAGGCGGTATGCCGGCCCGTTCGGCCAGCACGGCCAGCGCCAGCGCGGAAAATGGCGTCAGGCCGGCCGGCTTGACGATGATGGGGCAGCCGGCCGCCAGGGCCGGGCCCACTTTGCGCGTGATCATCGCGGCTGGAAAATTCCATGGCGTGATGGCGGCGCAGACGCCGATCGGCTCTTTCGTCACCACGATGCGGCGGTCCGGCCACGGCGATGCCACGGTGTCGCCCGCCACGCGCTTGCCTTCTTCAGCGAACCATTCGATGAACGAGGCCGCGTACTGTACTTCGCCCTTGGCTTCCGCCAGCGGCTTGCCCTGTTCTGCCGTCATGATCAGCGCCAGATCATCGGCGTGCTCCAGCATCAAGTCGTTCCAGCGGCGCATATAGCTGGCGCGTTCGCTGGCGCTTTTCTTGCGCCAGGCGGGCCAGGCCGCATTGGCTGCGGCAATCGCCTGCGCGGTTTCCTGCGTGCCCATGGCCGGTACATGGCCGATGGCCTCGCCGGTGGCGGGATTGGCCACGTCCGCGTGCTTGCCGCCAGCGGCGTCCAGCCACTGGCCGTTGATATAGCATTGCTGGCGCAGCAGCGCCGGGTCTTTGAGCTTGAGCATGTCCGGAACTCCAGGTTGGCGTGGCTTTCCATGGTAGACCTTTTTGCGTGCCGCACGATTGCGGTTCTGTTGGGCAGCGCACGCTAAAGCTTAGACGATAGCTGCTTTTACCTGGATTTCACTGTGTCCGCCGCATAGTTCGGCTACACTGGCCCTGTCACCAATGAAGGAGACCTGGCATGAATAACAACGATGACAAGGACGCGCCGCCACCGGCTAATCAAGCGCCCAAAAAAGCCCCCGATTACCTGACGCGCTGGCGCATACCTCTGGGGCTGGCCGTTGCCGTGCTGCTGACCTTGAACCTGACCGGCGTGGACTGGTTCCGCAAGAAGCAGGCGCCAGTCCGGCCGGCTGCGGAATCGGCGCCGGCATCGCAGCAAGCGGCGGTGGCTGCACCCTCGCCAGCGTCGGCAAAGCTGGACCCTGCTACCTGGCTGGTCAAGATCGACGCCTTGCTGAAGGCGGGCGATGCCCGGACGGCGCAGGCGGAGTGGAGCGCTTTCAAGCAGGCCAATCCGAATTATCCGGTGGCCGAGGAATTGCAGCGGCGGCTGGCGCAGCTGAAAAAATAGCGCTTAGACGATACCCTTTTTGCGCTCCCACACGGCGCTGCCGACAAAGATGGCGGCGCACACCCACATCACGGCAGGCAGGGCGTTGACGCCCACGGATTGCATCAACACGCCCGTCAGCAGGGGGCCGCCGCCGCTGGTGACGCCCCAGGTGGCGTTGACGATGGCGCTGGCGCTGGTCAGCGACAAGCCGGTAAACCGTTCGCCACAGGCGACCAGCGCCAGCATATAGATGCCGCCGGCGGCAGCGCCCAGGAGCAGCAGCAAGGTCCACCACAACCAGGGCGTATTGACGGCAAACGGCAGTAGCGGCAGCAGCAGGCAGACGGCTACGCCGCAACCGGCATGCACTTTGGCGCGGCCAAAATGATCGGCCATCCATCCCAGCGCGAACTGCAAGCCCGTGTCGCCCACCAGCACCACCGTGGCCGACAGCAGGGCCAGGTCGGTGGCGATACCGTGCCGCATCGCGTACAGGGGCAGGAGGCTGAGCGCCAGCGTATCGAACAGGGCAAAGAAGGCGGCGCCCAGCACGATCATCGGCATGCGCGGCAGGATCAGTGTCCAGCGCACGCCTTGCTCTTCTGCTTCTTGCTGCGGGCCGCTGTTCGAGATCAGCATCAGTCCCGGCAAGGCCAGTAAAAACAGCAAGCCGCAGGCGGCGAAGCTCCAGCTGATCTTGTCGTTGAAGAGTGCTACCAGCGCGGGGCCGATCAGCTGGAAAAAGGTAAAGCTGGTGGTGTACATGGCCACCACCCGTCCCCGCGAATTGTCGGGCGCCAGGCGGTTGATCCACGCTTCGCCGATGGTAAACAGCACGCCCATGGCGCCGCCGAACACAAAGCGCAGCAGACTCCAGGCCAGCAGGCTGTCGCTGAACTGCATGGACATGGTGGCAAGGGAGGCGATCCACACGGCGCCCAGCATGGTGGCGCGCGGACCGAAACGCGCTACCCAGCGAGCCACGAATGGCGAGGCGGCCAGGATGCCGATGGCGCTGACGGCCGTGATCATGCCGATGATGTCGGTGCCCACGCCGCGCTGATCGAGCGTCAGCGCCGTGAGCGGCATGGTGGCGCCCAGCCCCAGGCCCACCACGCCGATGCTGACCACCAGGGCAAAGAAGTCGCGCCATGGCATTTGCTTCATGGCTGTCCCTGCGGATAAAGAGGGGAAGATGGTCTGGAAAAAAGGCGTTCGCTCATGGAGAAATGGACAGATTTTGCTGGCGGTGCTGGTGTTTGAGACCAGACGGGCATATGATGAATTTAATACCAACTACGGCAAAGCCGCTAGTGTAGCCCGAGCCGCTGCCTTGAGTGTGCCCCGGCACGGGCGCCCGCCATTCGATCATCACGTTAGCGAGGTGTCTGACTATGCGCCGTCCCATCGTTCTCGTTCCTGCCTGCCAGCGCCAGCTTGGTAATCATGTCTGGCATATAGCGCAGGACAAATACCTGCAAGCAGTGCTGCTGGGGGCCGATTGCATGCCGCTGGTCTTGCCCGCGTTCGGCTCCGGCACTGATCTCGATGCTGCGCTGCGTATCGCCGACGGCGTCTTGCTGACGGGCGCCGCATCGAATGTCGATGCGCGCCTGTATGGCGAAGCGATCCGCTTTCCCGAGCTGCCGCAAGACGCCGCCCGCGACGCCACCACCTTGCCCCTGATACGCGCGGCCCTGGCACGCAAGCTGCCCTTGATGGCCATCTGCCGCGGCTTCCAGGAAATCAATGTGGCGCTGGGCGGCAGCCTGCACCAGGCCGTGCATGCGGTGGCCAATATGCAGGATCACCGCGAAGATGTACGTCAACCTATCGAGCGCCAGTACGGCCCTGCGCACCGCGTGCGTCTGACGCCGGGCGGCATGTTGTCGCGCATACTCGGTGGCGAGAGCGAGATGATGGTCAACTCCCTGCATGGCCAGGGCGTGGCCCGCTTGGCCGATGGCTTGATCGTCGAAGCGCTGGCCGACGATGGCCTGGTCGAAGCTTTTGCGGTAGCTGGCGCTGAAGGTTTCGCGATGGCGGTACAGTGGCACCCAGAGTGGCAAGTTGAAAGCAATCCGTTAGCGATGCGCTTATTCGGCGCTTTCGGCCAGGCTTGCCGCGATTTTCAAGAACAGCAGCATCGCCTGACAGCAGCAGATTGAACCGGCGCGCCGCATTGAAATAAGTTCTTAGCACGCGGCGCTTGATCAAGACCAGCGAGAGGGAAGTATGGCAATACGCGAAAATTTCACTTATACCGATATGGATTTGTGGCTCAATGAAAAGCGGGTCACGGAGATAGAATGCCTGGTGCCTGACCTGACCGGGGTGGCGCGGGGAAAGATCCTGCCGCGCGGTAAATTCACCCAGGAGCGCGGCATGCGCATCCCCGAAGCGGTGCTGGGCATGACGGTGACGGGCAATTATCCGGTCGACGATGGCGGCTATGACCGTGCCATTTCCAGCACTGACCGCGACATGATTTTAAAGGCCGATCCCACCACCATCACCATGGTGCCGTGGGCCACCGATCCCACCGCACAAGTGATCCACGACTGTTATTTTTCCGATGGCATGCTGGTCGATTTTGCTCCAAGATCTGTGCTGCGCCGCGTGCTGAAACTGTATGCGGACAAGGGATGGAAGCCGGTGGTGGCGCCTGAACTGGAGTTCTACCTGACGGCAAAGAACATGGATCCGGACTTGCCATTGAAGCCGCCCATCGGCCGCAGCGGCCGCGCCGAAACCAGCCGCCAGGTGTACAGCATCGACGCCGTCAACGAGTTCGATCCGCTGTTCGAGGATATCTACGATTACTGCGAATTGATGAACCTCGACGTCGATACCCTGATCCATGAAATTGGCGCGGGCCAGATGGAAATCAACTTCCTGCATGGCGATCCGCTGGGCCTGGCAGACAAGGTATTTTTCTTCAAGCGCACCCTGCGCGAAGCGGCGCTCAAGCACGATATGTACGCCACCTTCATGGCCAAGCCGATGGCCGGCGAGCCGGGGTCCGCCATGCATGTGCATCAGAGCGTGACCGATGCGAAGACGGGCTTGAATATCTTCAGCAACGAAGACGGTTCGGCCGCCACCATCTTCAAGCATTACATCGGCGGCTTGCAGCGCTATATGCCGTCGGCCATGGCCATCGTCGCGCCGTATGTGAATTCCTACCGCCGCATCGTGCGCCATACGGCTGCACCCATCAATATCCAGTGGGGCCTGGACAACCGCACGGTGGGTTTCCGCGTACCCGAATCCGGGGTGCAGGACCGCCGCATCGAAAACCGCATCATCGGCGCCGACGCCAATCCCTATCTGGCCCTGGCCGTTACCCTGGCTTGCGGCTACCTGGGCATGGTGGAACAGATCGAACCGACGCCGATGATGGTGGGCAGTGCTTATGACTTGAAATTCGAATTGCCGCAAGGCTTGCCGGAAGCGCTGCAGCTGCTGCGCGCGGAAGACAAATTGCGCACGGTGCTGGGCGAACGCTTCATCGACGTGTACGCGGCCATCAAGGATCTGGAACACCAGGAATTCATGACCGTCATCAGTCCTTGGGAGCGTGAGCACCTGTTACTGCATGTTTAAAAAGGAGCACGCATGAGCATAACAAACAATCCGCTGGCGCCCGGCGCCGCCCTCATTGCTTCCGTGGCGCAGAAAAACGCCACGCCGCCAGTATTCGATACGGCCGCCATCCAGCAGCTGGACTCGGCGCACTACCTGCATCCTTTCACCGATTTCCAGGACCTCGCAACCAAGGGCGCGCGCGTGATCGTGCGTGGCGATGGCGTCTACCTGTGGGATAGCCAGGGCAAAAAAATCGTCGATGGCATGTCGGGCTTGTGGTGCGTGAACGTAGGGTATGGCCGCACCTCGATTTCGCAAGCCGTGTACCGGCAGATGGAAACCCTGCCGTTTTATAACAGCTTTTTCGGCACCACCAATGTGCCGGCCGCGCAGCTGGCAGCCAAGCTGGCGCAGATATCGCCACCGCAGTTCCAGCACGTGTTCTTTACCAGTTCCGGCTCGGAAGCGAACGACACCAATGTGCGCATGGTGCGCCGCTACTGGGATTTGCTGGGCTACAAGGAGCGCCATACCATTATCAGCCGCCACAATGCTTACCACGGCAGCACGGTGGCGGGCGCGTCGCTGGGCGGCATGGATGGCATGCATGCTCAGGGCGGCTTGCCGATTCCGGGCATCGTCCATATCGGCCAGCCCAATTACCTGGAAGCGGGCCACGGTTTGACACCGGAAGCATTTGGTTTGAAAGCGGCTGGCTGGCTGGAAGAAAAAATCCTCGAAGTGGGCGCCGACAAGGTGGCCGCCTTTATCGGCGAGCCGGTGCAGGGCGCCGGTGGCGTGATCATTCCGCCAGCCACTTACTGGCCCGAGATCCAGCGCATCTGCGACAAGTACGGCATCTTGCTGATCGCCGATGAAGTTATCTGCGGCTTCGGCCGTATGGGGCGCTGGTTCGGCTCCGAACTGTTTGGCATCCGGCCCGACCTGATCACGTTTGCCAAAGGCGTCACGTCCGGTTATGTGCCGCTGGGCGGCGTGCTGGTGGGCGACAGGGTGGCCAAAGTCCTGATCGACAAGGGCGGCGAATTTACGCACGGTTTCACCTATTCGGGCCACCCGGTGGCGTGCGCGGCGGCGCTGGAAAATATTCGCATCCTCGAAGACGAAAACCTGGTGCGTAGGGTAGCTGAGGATACGGGGCCCTACCTGAAACAGCGTTTCGCCAGCCTGGCGACGCATCCACTGGTCGGTTACGCCGATAGTTGCGGCCTGGTGGCGGGCCTGAACCTGGTGCGCAGCAAGGGGCAGAGCGTGCATGACAATGTGTTGTTTGACGAGGATCAGGGCGTGGGCATGATCTGCCGCCGCCATATGTTCGACAATGGCGTGATCATGCGGGCCGTGGGCGAACGCATGATCGTGGCCCCGCCGCTGGTCATGACGCGGGCGCAGATCGACGAGATGGTGGCTCTGATCAGGCTATGCTTGGACAAGACCTACGCGGAAGTGCAGGAAAAGGGCTGAGTGTAGGTTTTTCCGCACTTTTGCCGTCATCTGCGCATTTTTTGGACCGCAATCGCGGCAGTTCCGCTAAACTTCCATCTTGGCCGCTCACAGAGCGGCCAGTTTTTCATTTTGACACCCTTTTACCAAAGCACCCATACATGACGATAGCAACACCTGCCGCGTCGGCCAGCGACGCCCAAGCGCCATTTTTGCTGATTGACCAGCTGGTCAAGGAATTCGATGGCGTGCGCGCCGTCGATGCCATTTCCGTGACGATCAACAAGGGCGAGATTTTCGCCTTGCTGGGCAGTTCAGGCTGCGGCAAGTCGACCCTGCTGCGCATGCTGGCCGGTTTCGAGACGCCGACCTCGGGCACGATCGCGCTGGCGGGTAACAGCATCGTCGACGTGCCGCCGCATCAGCGGCCGATCAATATGATGTTCCAGTCGTATGCGCTGTTTCCGCATTTGTCGGTATGGGACAACATCGCTTTTGGCCTGCGCCGCGATGGCTTGCCGAAAGCGGAGATTAGCGCGCGCGTGGAGCAGATGCTGGCGCTGGTACAGCTGACGCAATACGCGAAGCGCAAACCGCATCAGTTGTCGGGCGGTCAGCAGCAGCGCGTGGCGCTGGCGCGCAGTCTGGCCAAGCGTCCGCAATTGCTGCTGCTGGACGAGCCGCTGGGCGCGCTCGACAAGAAGCTGCGCGAGCGCACGCAGATGGAACTGGTGAATATCATCGAACAGGTGGGCGTCACTTGCGTGATGGTCACGCACGACCAGGATGAAGCGATGAGCATGGCCACGCGCATCGCCGTCATGAGCGAAGGGCGCATCTTGCAGGTGGGCGCGCCTGGTGAAATCTATGAAACGCCAAATTGCCGCTTCGTCGCCGACTTTATCGGCAGCGTGAATTTGTTCGACGGCCGCATCACGGAAGACGAACCCGATCACGTGGTGGTCGATACACCAGACGGCCGCCAGTATGTGGCCCACGGCATCACGGGCAACCTGGGCATGGATGTCTCGGTGGCCGTGCGGCCTGAAAAGATCGCCATCCAGATCGACGCTCCCACGCTGGAAGAGCGCGCTTCGCCAGCGGAACATGGCTATAACTGCGCCCAGGGTCTGATCGTCGCCATGGCGTATTTTGGCAATGAAACCAGCTACCATGTGCGGCTCGACAGCGGCACGGTGGTGAAGGTGTCGCGCACCAACGCGGCCCGCCATGACGTGGCGCGCCTGGAGCGCGACCAGCGTGTGTGGGTGTGGTGGGATGGCGCCGACATCGTCGTGCTGACCAGCTGAGGCCATCATGACGTCCATGCTGAAAATGCTGCGCAATCTCGTCACCCTGCGCTGGATCACGGGGAAGAACGCCGTGATCGCCGTGCCGGCGCTGTTCCTGACGGTCGCCTTTTTGATCCCCTTCCTGATCGTGCTGCGTATCAGCCTATCCGATATGGATACGGCGGGCAGCCCGTTCGGCGGCTTGCTGTCGTATGTCGATGGCATCGTCGTGCTGAAGGTCAAGATCGCCAATTATCTGTTCATAGCCGCCGATGAACTGTATCTGCTCACCTACCTCAGTTCCATCAAGTATGCGGCGATGACCACCGCTATTTGCCTGGTGATCGGCTACCCGTTTGCCTACTTCATGGCGCGCGCCAAGCCGTCCATTCGCCCGGTGCTGATGATGCTGGTGATGCTGCCGTTCTGGACTTCCTTTTTGCTGCGCGTGTATGCGTGGAAGGGCATCCTGGCTAACCAGGGTTTGCTGAATGACTTGCTGCTGTCGCTGGGTGTGATCAGCGCACCGCTGCACATGATGAACACCTCGTTCTCGCTGGTGGTCGGCATGGTCTACGCCTATCTGCCGTTCATGATCTTGCCGCTGTACGCCAACCTGGTGAAGATGGACATGCGCTACCTGGAGGCGGCGGCCGACCTGGGCGCCACGCCACTGCAGGCGTTCTGGCGCATCACCGTGCCGCTGTCGAAGTCGGGCATCATCGCTGGCGCCATGCTGGTCTTCATTCCATCGGTGGGTGAATATGTGATTCCCGAGCTGCTGGGCGGCCCGGAAACGCTGATGATAGGCCGCGTGCTGTGGGATGAATACTTCACCAATAATGACTGGGCCATGGCGTCGTCGGTGACGGTGCTGGTGATCTTGCTGATCCTGGTGCCGATGGCGATTTTTAACAAGTACAAGACGGACCAGGATGGGGAGGAGCGGGCATGAGCGCAAATGTGAGTGGAGCTACCTTTTTGCAGCGCTGGTTTGGCCGCGGCTGGTTGTCGCTCGGCTATCTGTTCCTGTACCTGCCCATCATCGTGCTGATCGTTTTCTCGTTCAACAGCTCGCGCCAGGACATGGTGTGGAGCGGCTTTTCGCTGCGCTGGTATAGCGAATTGATGAACGATAGCGAAATCATTTCCGGTTTTGGCCTGTCGCTGAAGATTGCCTTTTTCTCGGCCACGTCTTCCGTGATCCTGGGTACCTTCGCTGCGTTTGCCTTGAACAGCTACCAGCGCTTCCGTGGCCGCACCCTGTTTTCGTCGATGGTCAGCGCGCCGCTGGTGATGCCGGAAGTGATCATCGGCCTGTCTTTGCTGCTGATGCTGGTGTCCATGCAAAAGGTGTTTGGTTTTCCCGAGCGTGGCGTGCTGACGATCTGGCTGGGGCATACCCTGTTGGGCATGGCGTATGCGGCGGTGGTGGTGCAATCGCGCTTGCAGGAAATGAGCAAATCGCTGGCCGAAGCGGCGATGGACCTGGGCTGCCGCGCGCATCAGGTATTTTTCCTGGTGACCCTGCCCAATATCACGCAGGCGCTGGCATCGGCCTGGCTGCTGACGTTTACGCTCTCGCTGGACGACGTGGTGCTGTCGGCCTTCTTGTCTGGCCCCGGCTCGACGACGATGCCGCTGGTGATCTTTTCGCGTGCGCGCCTGGGCCTGGACCCGCGCGTCAACGCCGTGGCCGCCCTGACGATTCTGGTGGTGACGATCGCCGTAATCATTTTCAGCGTGATGCTGGCGCGCGCCGACCGTCGCCGCCGCAAGCAGATGTCCGCCGCTTATACACAAGAAGACTAGCAGGAAGAGTAGACTGTTGTCTCCACCATACAGGAGACAGCCATGGCAGAGACAGCAGCAACAGATTGGCACGCACGGGCAAACGAACTGAAAATCGATGGCCGTGCCTTCATCAACGGCCAGCGCGTGGCGGCCTTGTCGGGGCAGGTATTCGACAATCTGTCGCCCATCGATGGCCGCTTGCTGGGGCAGGTGGCGCGCTGCGATAGCCTTGACGTGGATGCTGCCGTGCTGGCGGCGCGTGCCGCGTTTGACGACCGGCGCTGGGCCGGCAAGTCGCCCGCGCAGCGCAAGCGGGTGCTGCTCAAGTTTTCCGACCTGGTGCAAAAGCACGGCCCCGAGCTGGCGCTGCTTGAAACGCTGGACATGGGCAAGCCGATCAAATACAGCCAGAGCGTGGACGTGGGCGCCACGGCCAACTGCCTGCGCTGGTATGGCGAAGCGATCGACAAAATCTACGATGAAATCGCCCCCACACCCACCAACAGCCTGGCTCTGATCACGCGCGAAGCGGTCGGCGTGGTCGCCGCCATCGTGCCATGGAATTATCCGATGATCATGGCCGCCTGGAAGATCGCCCCGGCGCTGGCGGCCGGTAATAGCGTAATCCTGAAACCGTCTGAAAAATCGCCATTGACGGCCTTGCGCCTGGCCGAATTGGGCCTGGAAGCAGGCTTGCCAGCCGGCGTCTTCAACGTGCTGCCCGGTTACGGCCACGAGGCGGGCGCCGCGCTGGCCCTGCATATGGATATCGACTGCATCGCCTTTACGGGTTCCACGCGCACGGGCAAATTGATCGTGCAAATGGCGGGCCAGTCGAATCTGAAACGGGCCTGGACTGAACTGGGCGGCAAGTCGGCCAATATCGTCTGCGCCGATTGCCCTGACCTCGATCAAGCCGTGGCGGCCGCCGTCGGTTCCATCTTTTTCAACCAGGGTGAAAGCTGCAACGCGCCGTCGCGCCTGTTCGTGGAAGAGTCGATCAAGGCAGAGTTTTTGCAAAAAGCCGTGGCCATGCTGCCCCGTTTCCAGCCCGGTGATCCGCTGGACGAGTCCACCGTGATGGGCGCGATTGTCGACGCTACGCAAATGAGCACCGTGATGGGCTATATCGCGGCCGGCCAGCGCGAAGGCGCGCAACTGCTGGGCGGCGGCGCACAGGCGCGCACGGAAACCGGCGGCCACTACGTGCAGCCGACCATCTTCGATGGCGTCGATGGCACGATGACGATTGCGCGCGAAGAGATCTTCGGCCCCGTCCTGTCGGTGCTGGGTTTTACCGATATCGCCGACGCGGTGAAACAGGCCAACGCCACGCCCTATGGCTTGCAGGCAGCCGTGTGGACTTCCGATATCAGCAAGGCCATCCAGACGGCCCGCGCCCTGCGCGCCGGCACTGTCCACGTCAACCAGTATGACGGCGACGATATCACGGTGCCGTTCGGCGGCTATAAACAGTCAGGCAACGGCCGCGATAAATCCCTGCATGCGCTGGACAAATACACGGAGCTGAAGACGACCTGGATACAGGTTGGCTAACACAGCCCTTTGTCGCGGCAGTAACGGCGTACCGAGTCTGCTATGGTCGGCAGTGTGCCGAACAGATCTTTTTGCCGTTGACTGTCGTGGCTGACATAGCCTCCCTTGCGTATCCACGCCAGTACCCTGGCCTGGTCCCGCAGGCGCGGCGAGAAAAACCTGGCCACCAGCGGCAAGAGCGCGACAACGAAGGAGGGGAAAACGGGCCTGGCAACGACCGGCCGGCCCAGCACCCGCGTGAATGCCGCCGCCACGAGGGTGCCCGTGGCAGGCACATCGCAGCAGATATCCACGCTCTGGTTCAGCTCCGAGGCTGGCAAGTCGAGGGCGGCATGGGCCGCATAGCGGGCCAGGTCCGGGGAGTAGATCATGCTCATGGGCACGCCAGGTACGATGTCTGGAAAGATACCTTTCCGTACCTTGCCGGCGACCACGTCCTGGGCCCGGTCGAGGAACGCGCCGGCGCGCAGGGCAATATAGGGCTGGTGTTTCTCGGCCAGGTATTTCTCAGCTAGCAACTTTTGTGCAAAGTGGGGCACATCGGGCGCCTGGTCGCATGCCAGGATAGAAACCAGCACGAAGCGGGGAATGCCAGCCTGTTTGGCCGCGTCCACCAGATGGCGGTATCCCTCGGTATCCGTACGCGAGTTATCGCCTTGCGTGCGGGCCGAGTGGGCGCTGAAGCCTGCCGCGCTGGCAATCACCGCCGCAGCCCTGGGTTCGCTTGCCAGCGCCCTTTGCAGCGCGGCGGGGTCCATCAGGTCGGCCACTACAAAGTCCGTCACGCCCAGCGCGATGAGTTTGCTGCGGTCGCTGGTGGCCCTCACCATGGCCCTGACATGGGCGCCTTTTTTGAGCAGGGCACGCACGATTTCCGAGCCCAGCGTTCCTGAAGCGCCCACCACGGTGACTGTTCTGGTGTTCATGCATTTTCCTTGAGATAGCCTGTCATTGCAGCATGATAAAAGGGCCGTCAGATATAATCTATGCGATGAAGTATTCAATTATGTCGAGATCGTCCAGAAATGAAGCCGATCCGCTCTCGGAAGTGCTTTCCCTGCTCAAGCCGCGCAGCTATATGTCCGGCGGCATCGACGCGGGCGGCGCGTGGTCGTTCCAGTTCGCCCCCAGCAACTGCTTCCTGTGTTTTGCGCTCGTCACCGGCCAGTGCTGGCTTGCTATCGATGGGGAAGATGAAGCGGTACGGCTGCAAGCGGGCGATTTTGTGGCCCTGCCCCACGGACCGGCGTTCCGTCTTGCCAGCGACTTGGCGCTGCCCCCGGTGGACGTGCGCTCGGTCGTTACCGGGCCCATGCATGGGGACATTATTTCCTGGCAAGGCGGCGGGGCATGTCTGGGGCTGACAGCCTTCTTCACCTTTGCTGCGGAGCACGCGAACATACTGCTGGGATTGCTGCCCGCGCTTGTGCATCTGCGCAGCCCTGCGGATCGTGCTGTCATGCAATGGTATTTGGAACGCATGATGGCCGTATTGCAAGACCCGCAACCAGGCGATACGCTGCTTGGTGAGCACCTTGCGCAAATGATGCTGATCGAAATGCTGCGCCTGCATGTGGCGCAGCAAGACACGGAAAGAGTCGGCTGGCTGTTTGCTCTGTCCGATCGGCAGTTGAGGGCAGTCATCACGGCCATGCATGAGCGCCCCGGCCACGGCTGGACGGTGCAGGAACTTGCCCAACTTGCTTGCATGTCGCGCTCGGCTTTCTCGCTACACTTCAAGAAAAAGGTGGGCATGCCCGCCATGGCTTACCTGGTGCAATGGCGGATGCTGCTGGCAAGCGACCGGTTGTTGCAGTCGCAAGATGCGGTCTCCACCATCGCACTGGAGCTGGGCTACCGCTCCGAAAGTGCATTCAGCTTCGCCTTCAAGCGGGAGATGGGCTGTTCTCCCCGTCAATACTGCCGTGTGCTGGCAGGCTAATAGGCCAGCTGCGGATACCAGTCTTTTCCACGGCCTGCCGGCGTCAAGTCCAGCAAATTCCACAAGGGCGTCGGATCGGGGGCGCCGCGCGGATCTTGGCCCGGATCCTTGGGTGCCACCCAGTTCCGCGCCCCAGAAGTGGTAGACCTTGCCCTTGCGCTTGACCCAGATATCGAGCGCCGGCCATTCGCTGCCGTCCGGCGCCAGCCCCCGGTAATCGCGCGCATAGCTGTCATCGGCCGTCGCATAAAACGGCAGGTTTTTCCACCCGCGCTCGCGGGCGAAGGCCAGTTGCCGCTCGACCGGCGAGCGGCCGATGACGGCCACGGCGATACGCTGCCGCAGGTCGGCCACCGGCGTATCGAGTGCCCCCAGGAAAGCGGTGCACATGGGACACGGCCGCTGCCGCTGCGGGCCATACATCCAGAAGTAAGTCAGCAAGGTGTCATGAGCGCCGAACAGGTCGGCCAGGTGTACGGTCTTGCCATTTTCATCCTTGAAGGCATAGTCGGGCGGCTCGCCGCCCAGCGGCAAGGCGCGCCGCTGCTGTGCGACGCGCTCGATATGGCGCCGCAATTCAATCTCTTCCGCCAGCAAGGCCACCCGCGCGCTACGGTATTCGTCGCTGTCGTTCGGATAAGGTTTACTGACCTTTGCTGCCAGCGTGGTGGCGGGTTCCAGTGTGCTCATGTCGTGCTCCCTGTCTGAATGAATTGCCAGGAGCATCACGCTACGCCGTTGATGGCTTGCCCGATGTGCGCTGCTTCACGCATGTTCCGCAGTTTCTTTGTATTTTCAATATTTTGCTTTACAGATACCTTTTCCATGTGCAACTATTCTATTTAATGCAATCTTTAATTGGGAGAAATCGCATGAAAGTCAGAGTGAGTCAGCTAAAAAATATGGCATTGGCGTTATTGTTGGCGGGTAGCATACCCGCGCTGGCCCAGTCCAGCGCTGCGGATGTGCCCTGGACGGGTACGTGGGCGGTCACGCCGTGGACTACCGGCGACGCCGGCTTCAACAACCAGACTATCCGTCAGATCGTCTATACAAGTATCGGCGGTTCGGCGGCGAGGGTGCGGCTGTCTAACCTGTTCGGTAGCGAGCCATTGCAAATCGGTAACGTGCATATCGCACTGCGCGACAGGGACGCCCGCATCATCCCCGGCAGCGACCGTTTGGCAACCTTCGGCGGCCAGACGGCGATCACCATCCCGCGCGGCGCGGAAGTGCTCAGCGATGCGGTGGCCCTGGATGTGCCGGCGCTGGGCAATGTGGCGGTCAGCATCTATCTGCCCGGCCGCACGGCGAATAATTCAACCGGCCACGCCGGTTCGCTGCAAGACGTGTATATCGCACCCGGTGACGTGGGCGGCAGCGTCGATTTGCCGGGCGGCAGCGCCAATTCGGTCAGCGGCCAGGCGTATTACTTCCTGACTGGCCTGGACGTGCAAAACCCGGCGGCAACCGGCGCCGTGGTGGCGTTCGGTGCGTCGATCACCGATGGCATCGCCTCGCGCGGCAATGTGAACCGCCGCTGGCCGAATGACCTGGCGCGCCGCTTGCAACAAGCCAATATGACGGTCGGCGTGCTGAACCAGGGCATCAGCGGCAATAATTTTTTCTATGATGGCGCGGGCCAGGCTGGCCGCACCCGCTTCAATCGCGATGCCTTGCAGCAAGCGGGCGTGAAATGGGTGATCGTCTCGGATGACGCGGTCAATAGCCTGAACAATGGCAATCCGCCACCGGCAGCCGAGTTTATCGCCGTCTACAAGGAATTGATCGCCCAGGCACACCAGGCCAATGTCAAGTTCCTGTGCTCGACCCTGACGCCATTCCACGGCACGCCGCAATGGACGCCGGCCGCCGAAAACGTCCGCGCCCAGCTCGAAGCATTCATGAAAAGTCCGGATAGCGGCTGCGACGGCATCGTCGACCAGGCACTGGCGACCAGCGATCCAGCCGACCGCACGCGCTATTTGCCGGCCTTCAATGCCGGCGACAGCCTGCATCCGAATGAAGAGGGCTTGCAGGCGATTGCCGACGCCGTACCGCTGAATAAACTACGCTTGTTGCCAGCAGTGACGAAACCGCTGGTTTGTGGCCAGTTGCAGGCGGGCGAAGGCTTGTTGCGCGGCGAAACGCTGACTTCATGCGATGGACGTTTCACGTTCAGCCTGGGCCAGGATGGCAACTTGACACTCGCCGATGGCGACACGCAATTATGGACCAGCGGTACGGCTGGCAGCAGCGCAGCCGAAGTCGTGCTGCAAGACGATGGCCGGCTGGTTCAATACGATGTGAAAGGCAATGTGCTGTGGCAAAGCGATAGCAGCAGCCATGCGGGCGCCGTGACCTTTTTGCAAAATGACGGGAATCTGGTGATCTACAGTAACAACCAGCCGGTGTGGGCGTCAAATACCTGCTGCCACTGAGTTGCTGGAAATGTGGCCGCCTGGCGGCCACACCTGGAATACGATCAATACGATCAGAAGCAGTGTTCCAGCGCCGGGAAGCTGCCATCCTTGACGGCTTTGACATAGCCGGTGACGGCGTCGTCGATGCTGGCCGCGCCTTCCATGAAGTTGCGCACGAAGCGCGCCTTGCGGCCTGGGAACACGCCCAGCATGTCGTGCATGACCAGTACCTGGCCCGAGCAGTCGGGACCGGCGCCGATGCCGATGGTGGGAATGCTCAGCATTTCGGTGACTTCCTTGCCCAGCTGGCTAGGCATCGCTTCCATCAGCACGATGGCGGCGCCCGCATTTTGCAGGGCCAGTGCATCGTTTTTCAGCTGCGTGGCGCTTTCCGTGCTCTTGCCCTGCACCTTGTAGCCGCCCAGTTGATGCACCGATTGCGGTGTCAGGCCAATGTGGGCACAGATGGGGATGCCGCGTTCGGAGAGGAATTTCACGGTGTCGGCCAGCCAGGCGCCGCCTTCGATCTTGATCATGTGCGCGCCAGCCTGCATCAGCAGGACGGCATTGGCGTACGCCTTTTCAGGCGTGCCATACGCGCCGAATGGCAGGTCGGCCATGATCATGGCCGATTTTGCGCCACGCGCTACCGACGCCGTGTGGTAAGCCAGTTCGGCCACGGTGACGGGCAGCGTGGAGTTGTGGCCGTTGCAGACCATGCCCAGCGAATCGCCGATCAGCAGGATCTCTACGCCGCAGCGGTCCATCAGTGAAGCGAAGCTGGCGTCATAGCACGTCAGCATGGAAATTTTTTCACCGGCGGCGCGCAGCGTGGCCAGCGTGTGGATGGTCACTGCCTTGTTGGCGACAGGCTTGGCTGGCGCAGGCGCCGGGGCGGCAGTCTTGTCTTTCGCGGCCAAATCTGTTCCTTGCAAATAAGCGGACATAGGTATTCTCTAGAGTAAAAGGGGGGTGACGCGTGTGCAACGCCGCTAGTGTAGACCTTTATTCACCAGCGTGCAGCGGCGGCATTTTATTGCATGGATGGTGATAATGCTCAGAGCTTCCTGATGGCCTGGTCCGCCACCCTGGGCAAAAAGGCGAGTGCGGGGCCGAGGCCAGGCACGGCGATGGCGGGCGCCAGTTCCAGCAGCGGCACCAGCACGAAGGCGCGCTCGGTCAATCGCGGATGGGGTACCGTCAAGGTGGCGCTGCCGATCTGTTCATCGCCATACAGCAGCAAGTCCAGGTCCAGCGTGCGCGGAGCGTTGCGGTAGGGCCGCTCGCGCCCGTGCGCCGCTTCGATGGCGTGCAGCGCCTGCAGCAAGGCTACTGCCGGCAGGCTGGTAGTGATATGGGCGACGGCGTTGATATAGTCGTCGCCGCTGGAATCGATCGGCGCCGTGCGGTAGCTGCTCGACGCCGCCAGCAAGGTGGCGCCAGGCAGGCGCGCCAGGCGCGCGATGGCGTCCTGCACATTAGCGCGCGCATCGCCCAGGTTGGCGCCGATGCCGATGTAGGCTTGCACTAACATTATTCGCCGCTGGTGCTGCCGGTGGTGGAGCCACCGGTGCTGGTTTTACTACGGCTGCTGCGGCGTGGCGGGCGTTTTTTCTTGGCTGCGCCGGGGGCGGCATTGGCGCTGGCCAGCAACGCTTCGCGCGTCTCTTCATCGCCTTCGTAAAAGGCTGTCCACCATTCGCCCAGTTCCATGTCGATCTCGCCGGAAGCGCAGCGCAGCAGCAGGAAGTCGTAGCCGGCGCGGAAGCGCAAGTGTTCCAGCAATTTGTACGGCGCCTTGCCAACCCGGCGTTCGAAACGGGGCTGCATCGACCAGATATCGCGCATGTCGGAACCGATCTTGCGCTGCAAGGCCAGCTTTTCCGTTTGCGAGTCGAGCACGTCGTCGGCCGCCAGGTGCAGCGCGGGGATCGTCGATTCGCCGGCGGCGCGGTAGGCCGTCCATTTTTCCAGTACCTGGTGCCACAGCAGCGAGGCAAACAAGAAGCCCGGCGACACGGTCTTGCCGGCGGCGATGCGCGCGTCGGTGGCGTCCAGCGCCAGGGTGACGAATTTCGCGCCCAGCGGCTGTTCCAGCACCACGTCGAGCAATGGCAGCAGGCCGTGATGCAAGCCTTCCTTGCGCAGCTGCTGCAAACAGGCCAGCGCATGGCCGCTCATGAGGAGCTTGAGCATTTCATCGAAGACGCGCGGCGCCGGCACATTATTGATCAGGGTAGCCATCACGGGGATCGGCGCGGCGGTGGCCGGTTCAATCGTGAATTTCAGCTTGGCGGCGAAACGCACCACGCGCAGCATGCGCACCGGGTCTTCGCGGTAGCGCTCTTCCGGCTTGCCTATCATGCGCAAGGTCTGGGCGCGGATATCTTCCACGCCGCCATGGTAGTCCAGCACTTCCTGCGTGGCCGGGTTGTAGTACATGGCGTTGATGGTG
The DNA here is from genome assembly GCF_014200725.1 of Janthinobacterium silvisoli. Taxonomy (GTDB): domain Bacteria; phylum Pseudomonadota; class Gammaproteobacteria; order Burkholderiales; family Burkholderiaceae_D; genus Janthinobacterium. The sequence continues at coordinate 2,207,085 of NZ_JACHCL010000001.1, read as the reverse complement.
AAATCGCGGCGCAGCGCATCTTCATGCTGCAAGCCGAAGGTATTGTCGCGCAATACGCGGCCATGCTCATCCTTGGGCGCGGAATCGGAACCGGCGCCGCGGAAGGTGGTCACTTCCAGCAAGTCCTGGCCAAACATCACGTGGACGATCTGGAAACGCTTGCCGATGATGAATGCGCGGCGGAACAGCTTTTTCACCTGTTCCGGCGTGGCGTTGGTGGCGATGTCGAAGTCTTTCGGCTTCACGCCCAGCAGCAAATCGCGCACGGCGCCGCCGACCACGAACGCTTCGTAGCCAGCTTCTTGCAGGCTGCTGGTCACGCGGATGGCGTTCGAGGTCACCAGTTTCGGATCGATTCCGTGTTGCGCGGGACCGAGTACGGTGGCTACCGTGGTGTCGCGCGCTGCCTCTTTTTTAACGCCGAGGATCTTGCGGATGAATTTTTTAATCATTGAATAAGTGGAGTGATGGCCAGCCGTGGATCGATGCATGTGCGCTCAAAGCGGCGTTGGGATTGGTTGCGACGGGGTGGGTAACAACCGACATCAGCGGAATGTCATTATGCGAATCGCTGTAAAAATAACTGCGCTCGAACTGGCCCAGCTGCTTGCCCAGCTTTTCCAGCCAGGCGTGAGTGTGGGTCAGCTTGCCGGCGCCCAGGGTCGGCGTGCCGTCCAGCTTGCCCGTGACGTTGCCTTCGGCGTCCAGCTCCGGCATGGCGGCGATCAGGTGTTCCACCCCCAGCGCATCGGCGATCGGCTTGGCGATAAAGTAATTGGTGGCGGTGACGATGGCCACCAGGTCACCGGCGTCACGGTGCTGTTGCAGCAGCGTCAGCACCGATGGCAAGATCGCCGGCTTGATCACTTCTTCCATGAATTGCAGATGCAACTGGTCGAGCTGGGAGCGGGGAAATTTCGACAGCGTGCCCAGTGCGAATTCCAGGTATTCCACCGCATCGAGCGTGCCAGCCTTGTATTGTTCATAAAAGGCAGCGTTGCGGCTGGCATATTGCGCGCCGTCGATCAGGCCGGTGCGTACCAGGAAATTGCCCCACTCATTGTCGGAGTCGATGGGCAGCAGGGTGTGGTCGAGGTCAAACAGGGCCAGATTCATCATTCTTTCGCTTCCGCCTGCAGCAACTCGCGCAACAATGGCAAGGTGATAGGGCGTTGGGTTTCCAGGGAATAGAGGTCGAGAGAGTCCAGCATCGTCGACAGCGAACGCATGTCGCGCCGGAAATGGGACAGCAGATAGGGTAACACGCCCGGCGACAAGGTCAAGCCACGGGTAGCAGCCGCCTGGGTCAGAGCGGCGATTTTTTCTTCGTCCGTCAAGCCGTGGATCTGGTAGATCAAGCCCCAGCCCATGCGCGTGCGCAAGTCTTCGCGCACCGGCAGCACGGCAGGCGGCACGGCGCCGCTGCACACCATGAAAGCCTGGTTGGCGCGGATTTCATTGAATAGCGCAAAGGCGTCGATCTGTGCCAGCGGCGACAGTTTTTCGCAATCATCGAGCAGGTACAGGTCGACCTCGGGCGAGTAGACGAATTCGGATTCGATCGAGAATGGCGAAATATAGCGCGCGCGCTCGGTGCTGGCCAGGGCCTTGAGCAGATGGCTCTTGCCGGCAGCCAGTTCGCCCCATAGATAGGCAAAATGCTCGCGCGAGGTGCGCGCGGCGAACTGACGCATCAGCTGTGCCACTTCGGCATTCTGTCCCACCTCGAAGGTATCGAGGCTGTGCGCCGGATCTGTGCCTAAATCGAGCACCAGTTGTTTCATGGCGTACGCCTTGTCCTGTTTTTCATTACTGCTTGTGCATCATTGGCATTGCCAGGTTGATATGATATCCGCTTTTATTATGTATTATAGAAGCTGCTGGACAGGTAGTGGCGTCTTAGATGCCTAAAAACGACCATCAGGATGGCAGAAGCGGGTAAAGCCAGCAGTACGCCGACGAATCCGAACAGTTGTCCAAAGGCCAGCAAGGCGAAGATCACGGCCAGCGGATTCAAGCCAATGCGCTCGCCTACCAGCCGTGGCGTGAGGAAAAAGCCTTCGAATACCTGGCCGCAGCCATAGATCACGGCCACGGCGACGACGCCGCTCCAGTCGGCAAACTGCAGCAGGGCGGCGATCAGCGCCAGCACCAGTCCCAGTCCGAAGCCCAGGTAGGGAATAAACACCAGCAAGCCCGTGATGATGCCGACAGGCAACGCGACTTCGAAACCGGCGATGCTCAAAGCAATCGAATAATAGGCAGCCAGCACCAGCATCACCAGCAACTGGCCACGCAGGTATTGCGCCAGCAGGGTGTCGACTTCCTGCGCCATGCTGACCGTGCGGCCCACCCAGCGGCGCGGCACGGCGCCGGCCACGCGCGCCAGCATCGGGTGCCAGTCCAGCAGCAGGTAAAACAGCACCACGGGAATCAGCACGCCGGTGGCCAGCCAGCCCAGCACCGCCGTGCCGCCCGTGCGCGCTGAAGCGAGCACGGTGCTCCAGATTTCATCGCCGCTGGCCGCCATTTGCTGGCTCAGTATGCGCTTGATGCCGGTGCCGTCCAGGCGCACGCGGATGCCCAGGTCGCGCAGTTTCGGCGCAATCAGCTCATTCGCCTTGGTCAGAAACTGGGGGATCTGTGCCTGCAGCAGCGGGATTTCCTTTTGCAGCACGGGCACTACGATCAGGATCAAGGCGGCAATGGCCAGGAAAAACAGCAGCACCACGGCCAGCACGGCCAGCGGACGGGGCAGATAAAAGCGTTTGTAGTGCAGGCGTTGCAAACGGTCCACGCCGGGATTGAGCACATAGGCAAGGATGGCGGCGGCCAGGAAAGGCGTCAATATCGGCCCCAGGCTGACCAGCAAGAGCAGGAATGCCAGCCAGACCGCGATCCAAAATGCTGTTTGCTTCTGTTCGGCGGTGATGGGCAATGACATGAAGTTTGGGCTTTTGCGTTAAAAAAAGGCAGTTAATTACGAAAGTGGGGGGCAGTTTGATAAAATAGCGTCTTGAACGACCGAATTGACCGGCTGGCGATCTGCCGCCTCGATGTCGAAAACATCGGTGCGTGCGTGCGTCAGCGGCCATCCGCCTTCTATCCGCCTTCTATTTTACCGCCTCCGCAGCCACCACACCATGAACCAGACTTCTAATGTTTCCCTTTCCTACCGTGACGCCGGCGTCGACATCGACGCAGGCGACGCTTTAGTCGAAGCAATCAAGCCGTTTGCCAAGCGTACCCTGCGCGAAGGCGTGCTGGGCGGCCTGGGCGGTTTTGGCGCCATGTTTGAAATCAGCAAGAAGTACAAGGAGCCGGTGCTGGTTTCCGGCACTGATGGCGTCGGCACCAAGCTGAAGCTGGCATTTGAGTTGAATCGCCACGACACGGTCGGCATCGACCTGGTGGCCATGAGCGTCAACGATATCCTGGTGCAAGGCGCCGAGCCTTTGTTCTTCCTCGATTATTTCGCTTGCGGCAAGCTGGACGTGGCGATCGCCACCGACGTGATCAAGGGCATCGCCCAGGGTTGCGAACAAGCGGGCTGCGCACTGATCGGCGGCGAAACGGCGGAAATGCCGAGCATGTACCCGGCTGGCGAATACGACTTGGCAGGCTTTGCCGTCGGCGCCGTGGAAAAATCGCAGATCATTGACGGCACCAAGATCGCTCCGGGCGACGTGGTACTGGGCCTGGCTTCGTCGGGCGTGCACTCGAACGGTTACTCGCTGGTGCGCAAGATCATCGAAGTGGCAAAACCGGACCTGGAAGGCGACTTCCACGGCCGCACGCTGGCCGACGTGCTGATGCAGCCGACGCGCATCTACGTCAAGCCATTGCTGGCGCTGATGGCCTCGCTGGAAGTCAAGGGCATGGTGCACATCACCGGCGGCGGTCTGGTGGAAAATATTCCACGCGTGCTGCAGCCTGGCCTGGTTGCCGAGCTGGACTCGAAATCGTGGACCATGCCGCCGCTGTTCACCTGGCTGCAACAGCACGGTGGCGTGGCGGACGCTGAAATGCACCGCGTGTTCAACTGCGGTATCGGCATGACCGTCATCGTGTCGGCAGAAAACGCCGACGCCGCCATCGCGCAATTGCAAGCGGCTGGCGAAACCGTATCGCGTATCGGCACCATCCGTGCGCGCGTCGGCGACGAGCATCAAACTATTGTCCTTTAAGTTTTAATACTTAAAAAAAGCGGACCGCGCCCCTGGCGCCGTCCGCTTTTTTCATGCCCGTGTCATGCCCCGCGCTTACAATGCGCGTATTCCGATCATCAAGGTTTTCCCTATGTTGTTTAAAAAAATAGCCTGTTTATTCATGCTGGCTGCGGCTGGCTATGCTTCGGCCCGCACGCCTGTCATCCTGGTGTCGATGGATGGATTCCGTCCTGACTATCTTGAGCGTGGCGTCACGCCGAATCTGAACCAGGTGGCCGCGGGCGGCGTGCGCGCCGAGGCCATGTTGCCATCGTTTCCGTCGATTACTTTCCCTAACCACTACACGCTGGTGACGGGCTTGCGTCCCGACCATCACGGCATCGTCGGCAATACCATGAACGATGTGGATATTCCCGGTGTGCGTTTCAGCATGAGCAATACCGCCGCCGTGCTCGACCGCCGCTGGTGGGACCAGGCCGAGCCGGTATGGGTGACGGCAGAACTGCACGGCATCCGCAGCAAGACCATGTTCTGGCCCGGCTCCGAAGCAGCCATCCACGGCGTGCGTCCCACCGAGGCACCGGCCTTTGATGGCAAGCTGCCGGCTGAAAAAAGGGTAGACAAGCTGCTGTCCTGGCTAGATGGCCCAGCCGAGTCGCAGCCGGGCTTCATGACCTTGTACCTGGACGATGTCGACCATGCCGGCCATGATTTTGGCCCGGACAGCGAACAGGTCACGCAAGCGGTAGCGCACGTCGACCAGGCCGTGGGGCGTTTGATGGAAGGCCTTAGCAGCCGCCATCTGGCTGCCAATATCGTCATCGTTTCCGATCACGGCATGGCTGGTGTCAGCAAGGATAGGGTGGTACGCATGGACAAGCTGGCGCCAGAGAGCAGCTATCGCATCACTTCCAGCGGCCCTTACGCCAGCGTGGATGCGGCACCGGGACAGGAAACCGTGGTCGAGGCGGCCCTGCTGCAGCCGCACGAGCACATGCAGTGCTGGCGCAAGGCCGAGATTCCTGCGCGGCTGGAATTTGGCCACAATGCACGCGTGCCAGCTTATCTGTGCCTGGGAGAGCCGGGCTGGTCGCTGCTCTTCAACGACAAGGCCGTTGCGCGCCTGAAAGGCGGCACGCACGGTTACGACAACCAGGCGCCCGAGATGCGCGCCACCTTTATCGCCACCGGCCCCGCCTTCAAGCTGGGCGTGGTGTTGCCGGCGTTTGATAACGTGGATGTTTATCCACTGCTGATGCGCTTGCTGGACCTGGCGCCCTTGCCATCGGACGGCAACATTGCCCCGCTGCTGCCGGCCTTGCAAGAGAGCGCCGCTGCGGCCGGGCAGCCGCAGGGCTGATGACTCAGGGCTTGAGCACCTTGGCCACTTTCGCTGCCCGCAGGCGGAAGGCGTCCGGCATGCTTGAGCCCAAGAGCGGGCGCAGATACATGCGGAAGGCGTCCGTCACATCGGTGCCGCTGTCGCTGATGAATTCGTCTTCCATGATGCGCGTCTTGCCCGCCACGTCCGTCAGTGGCAGCAAGGCGTAATCGACCGAATAAAAGCCCGTGCGCTTGATGGCCACCGAGCCATCGCGGTCGCCCCACATGGCGAACTGCACGGCTTTTTCACCCACCTCGCGCGCTTCGCGCTGGTCCACGTCCGACACGCAGCCGATAAACGAGCGCTGCAGATAGCCAAAGGTATCGCCGCGCACGCGCTTGATGCCCAGCTTATCCTTGATCTCGTCGCACAGCAGGTCGGCCAGCGCGCCGGTACCCGACAATTGCACATTGCCATGCGCATCGCGTTCGACTGTATTGCCGGCCTTTTGCGCCAGCAGGCTGGCAATCGCTTCCCCGGAAGCGTCATGGATGCCTTCGGAGACGGCGATCACACAGCGGCCATATTTTTCATAGGTGGCCTTGACGTCGGCCAGGAATTGATCGAGCACAAACACGCGTTCTGGCAGGTAAATCAAATGTGGCCCATCGTCAGGAAACTTCTTGCCCAATGCGGCGGCGGCCGTCAGGAAGCCCGCGTGGCGGCCCATCACCACGCCCACGTAGACGCCAGGCAGGGCGGCGTTGTCCAGGTTGGCGCCGGCAAACGCCTGCGCCACGAAACGGGCGGCCGACGGGAAACCGGGTGTGTGGTCGCTGCCGACCAGGTCATTGTCGATGGTTTTCGGGATATGGATGCAGCGCAGCGGATAGCCGGCTTTGTGCGCTTCTTCGCTGACGATGCGCACCGTGTCGGACGAGTCATTGCCGCCGATGTAAAAGAAGTGTTCGATCTCATGCGCGCGCAGCACTTCAAAGATTTGCTGGCAATACGCGATATCGGGCTTGTCGCGCGTGGAGCCCAGGGCCGACGAGGGCGTGGCGGCCACCAGTTCCAGATTGTGGCTGGTTTCCTGCGTCAGATCGACGAATTCCTCGTTGATGATGCCGCGCACCCCGTGCAGCGCGCCATACACGCGCGTGACGTGCTGGAAGCGCCGCGATTCGAGCACCACGCCGACCAGCGACTGGTTGATGACGGCGGTGGGACCGCCCCCTTGGGCGACAAGAATTTTTCCAGACGGCATGAGGTTTCCTTGTAAGTGGCACGGCCCTCCAGCCTACTCCTTTTTCGTCGCCGCGCGGCCGTTTCCAATATTTGCGTCGAGGAATTTTTCCACGCGGCCCCAGAAATCAATGCGGTTCTTGGGCAGGTAATATTGCTTTCTTAAGAAAATCGTTTTTATTTCAAACAGTGTTTTCCATCCTTATTCCGGCGCCCGTATATGCTCCACCAGCCCCGTGCTGCGCCGGCCCGGCTTTGGCGTCAGCCAGCTGATCAGGATGGTAGCTGCCAGGCCGGCCGGCACGCCGAAGATGCCAGCGGAAATCGGTGCGATATGGAACCACTGTTCCGCTGCACTGCCGCCCAGCATGCTGCTGGTGTGCATCATGTAATACAGGCAGACGCCAAAGCCCGTCAGCATGCCGGCCAGTGCGCCGTAATGGTTGGCGCGTTTCCAGAATACCCCCAGCACCAGCACCGGGAACAGGGTCGAGGCGGCCAGCGAAAAGGCCACGCCCACCAATGACAGGATGTCGGCCGGTTTTTGCGAGGCGGCGTAGGCGGCAATAAAGGCCACGGCCAGCAGCAGCAACTTGGAAATCGTCACGCGCTTGCGCGTCGAGGCGGTCGGGTCGACCACCTTGTAATAAATGTCGTGCGATAGCGCATTGGAAATGGCCAGCAGCAAGCCGTCCGCCGTCGACAAAGCCGCTGCCAGGCCGCCGGCCGCCACCAGCCCGGATATCACATACGGCAAGCCAGCGATTTCCGGCGTGGCCAGCACCAGCACGTCGGCGTCGATGGCAATTTCTGCCAGTTGCACGATGCCGTCGCGGTTCACGTCGACAATGCTGATCAATGGATTGAGTTTATCGACATTGGCCCAGTATGAAACCCACGTGGGCAGGTTGGCGTATTGCGTGCCCACCAGCGCCGAATAAATATCATATTTCACGAGTACGGCCAGCGCGGGAATGGTCAGATAAATCAGCAGAATAAAGAATAGCGTCCAGAATACGGAGACCCGCGTTGCATGCACGGAGGGCGTGGTGTAGGAGCGCATCAATATATGTGGCAGGGCGGCCGTGCCCAGCATCATGCAAAACACCAGGGCCAAAAAATTATTGCGCTTGATGTCGGACTGTTCTCGGTCCGGCGCAGGGAAGGGCTGGGCGTGCGGCGTGATGGGCTCGGAGCGTTTCTGGTTCATGGCTTGCGCCGTCTGCCACAGCACGCGGGCCTCGTCCGCATTCTTCGGGTAGGCGAGCAGGTAGCGTTCGGCATTGCGGATGTCGAGTAGTGGGGCATTTTTCAGGCGCAAATTATCGAGCTGGCGCTGGGCCGCCAGCCGTCCCTGTTCCCACGATTCGGGCAAGCGTTCCAGCCTAGCCTGGTAGTTGCTGGCCCGCTGCCGGAAAATATCGCGCACTTCCTGTTCCTTGGGATCGTTCTCCAGCACATGTTCGCGCGCGCTCAGCTGTGGCAGCACCTTGCCATACGCCAGTTGCGGCACGGGATTGTCGCCATGCTTGACCGACAGCCACATGGCGGGGATCAGAAAGGCCACCAGGATGATGATGTATTGCGCCACCTGCGTCCAGGTGATGGCGCGCATGCCACCGAGGAAAGAGCAGACCAGGATGCTGGCCAGTCCCAGGAAAATACCGACCGAAAAATCCACGCCCGTGAAACGCGAGGCGATCAGGCCCACGGCGTAAATCTGCGCCACCACATAGGTGAATGAAACGATGATGGTGGCGGCCACGGCCACCACGCGCACGGGCGCACCGCGTCCTTCGGCGCCGCTGACGTAGCGGGCCGCCAGGAAATCGGGAATCGTGTACTGGCCGAACTTGCGCAGGTAGGGCGCAATCAGCAATGCCACCAGGCAATAGCCGCCAGTCCAGCCCATGATGAAGGCCAGGCCGTCGAAACCGTTCAGGTATAAGCCACCCGCCAGGCTGATGAAACTGGCCGCCGAAATCCAGTCGGCAGCGGTGGCCATGCCATTGAACATGGCTGGCACCCTGCGTCCCGCCACATAATATTCCGTCACGTTCGAGGTGCGGCTGATGACGCCGATGGTGGCGTACAGGGTGATGGTGGCGATCATGAACAGATAGCCTATCCACGAGCGCGGCATGCCCTCTTGCTCCAGCACGGTCAGGGCCAGCAGGAAGAGGGCGAAGCCAGCGGAAAACAGCAGATAATAGCGCGACAAACGGGCAAAGAAGCTGCGTGGTGCGCTCATGGCTGTTTCTCCGCAGCGTGTTGCGCCTGGTGAAATTCACGGTCGAGGCGGCGCATGGACCAGGCATACACGCCGATGATGGCCAGGTACACCAGCGAGGCGCCCTGGGCCGCCATATAAAACGGCAAGGGCCAGCCAAAGACATTCAGGTGCAACAGTTCGCGTGCATAAAACACCGTCAAAAAGCCCGTCAGCAGCCAGACCAGCAGCAGGATGGCCGTCAGGCGCTGCGTCTTGCGCCAGTGCGCGGCGCGCCGCGCCTGCAGGGCAGCGTGGTCGGCCGGTTTATCCATAGTTGATGTCGTCATCCGGTTCGGGCGCATCCGGCAATAGCAGGGCTATACTCAGGCGAAATAAAGTGCCGGGCAGCTTGGGCGATTGCGCGCGCGGGTTATTGAAAATATCGACTTCGGCACCGTGTTGCTGGGCAATTTCGCGCACGATGGCCAGGCCCAGTCCGCTACCGTCGGCATTGCTGCCAAGAATGCGGTAAAAGCGTTCAAACACATGCGGGCGCTCCGCTTGCGGGATGCCGGGCCCCGTGTCTTCCACTTCCAGGATGGCCAGTTCGGCTGTGCCGCGCACGCGCACCGTGACGCTGCCGCCCGACGGCGTATAGCGCAAGGCGTTATCGATCAGGTTGCCCAGCAGTTCGCGCAACATCATCGCATTGCCTGAAATCATGATGGGATACGAGGGTTGTTCGAAGCCCAGGTCGATCTGCTGGGCGAATGAAGTTTGCACCCAGTCGTGCACCACGCCGCGCGCCAGTTCACTGAGCTCGATAGGCTCGAACGCCGTACCTGCCTGAGGCTGGTTTTCTGCGCGCGCCAGGGCCAGCAACTGGTTGACCAGCCGCGTGGCCGATTCCGAACTCTTGGCCAGCTGCATCAGCGAGCGGTGTATTTCATCGTGGTCGGTCTGGCGCAAGGCCAGTTCGGACTGCATGCGCATGCCGGCCAGCGGCGTTTTCATCTGATGGGCCGCGTCGGCAATAAAGCGTTTCTGCATGTCGATCGATAGCGACAGGCGCGCCAGCATGTCATTGAGCGAACCGACCAGCGGCGTGATTTCCTCGGGTACCTGGCCTGTTTCGATAGGACTGAGGTCATCGGGCGGCCGCGCCCGTATGCGTTCCTGCAATTGCGCCAGCGGCGACAGGCCGCGCGCCAGGGCAAACCAGACCAGGGCCAGCACGATGGGCAGGATGATGAACTGCGGCAAAATTACGCCCTTGATGATTTCATTGGCCAGCTGGGCACGTTTTTCCAGCGTTTCGGCCACCTGCACCAGCGCGCGGCGCGGCTCTTCGCCGTTCAGGGAGGCCGGCATGTCGAGGTAGGAAAACGCCACGCGCACGGGCGTGCCATGGATGGTGTCGTTGCGGAACAGCACCACGCCGCTGCGGTAGCGTTCCGGGTCCAGCGGCGGCGGCAAGTCGCGGTCGCCCGCAACGTAGCTGCCATCCTGGCCGACGATTAGGTAATACACGGAGTCGATATCGTCGCCGCGCAGAAAGTCGCGCGCCGTGCGCCCCGTGCGTTCGGGCTGCTGCGCCGCATATTGGCCGCCCGGCTGCTTGACTTGCTGCGTCAGCATGGTGACGCTGTCTTCCAGCGCATGGTCGAATGGCTGGTTGGCGATGCCCTTGGCCACCAGATACGTGATGGCGATGCTCATCGGCCACAGCAGCAGCAAGGGCGCCAGCATCCAGTCGAGAATTTCGCCAAACAGCGAGTGCTGGATGGTATCGTCCTGCTCGCTGGCTGGCGGCTCGAACCAGTCGTCTTGCGCCGCCTCGTCGTTTGGTGCCTCGCGCGGCTTCACTTGCCGGCGGCGCCAGTGGCCTGGCTCGCTTCAGCGCTCAGGCGTGCCGCTTCCGAATATTTTTCCAGGCAGTAGCCGAGGCCGCGCACGGTGGCGATGCGCACGCCACCCACCTCGATCTTCTTGCGCAGCCGGTGCACATAGACTTCGATGGCATTGTTCGACACTTCTTCGCCCCACTGGCACAGATGATCGACCAATTGCTCCTTGGACACCAAGCGCCCTGTGCGGCTGAGCAAGACCTCCAGCAAGCCCAGTTCGCGCGCCGACAAGTCCAGCATCTGCTCATTGATGTAGGCGCTGCGCCCTACCTGGTCGTAGCTGAGCGGGCCGTGCTTGATGACGGTGGCGCCGCCGCCGGCGCCGCGGCGCGTCAGGGCGCGCACTCTTGCCTCCAGTTCCGACAGGGCGAAGGGCTTGGCCATATAATCATCGGCGCCCAGATCGAGGCCATTGACGCGTTGCTCGATGGAGTCGGCCGCCGTGAGTATCAGCACGGGCAATAGCGAGGCGCGGGCGCGCAGGCGGCGCAGCACTTCCAGGCCCGACATCTTGGGCAAGCCCAGGTCGAGTATCAGCAAGTCGAATTCCTGGGTGGACAGGGCGGTGTCGGCTTCCTGGCCGTTTTTGACGTAATCGATGGCATAACCGGACTGGCGCAGCGAACGGGTCAAGCCATCGGCCAGCACGCTGTCATCTTCGGCAAGTAAAATACGCATGGTCACACTTCCTGAGCTTGCAGCAATAGAAAAAAGAAGTTCGACTGTATTGTGTTTCATTTTCCGCAAGGTGGCGAGTATTTGTGTGAAACAGGGACTGTATTGACCTGTTTCAAAACAAATCCACGTTCCGCTTGCATTGATCACTGTTTTTTTATACAGTAGTGACTGTTTAGAGAATTTAACCAACCCCGCGAGACTTTATTCCGCGCCCAGGCTGAAAGAACGCTGAAAGAACATATGGACGATAAAAAAGCTGTAGTACCCGCATCGGAAAAAGCCAAGGCGCTCGCCGCCGCACTGGCACAGATCGAGAAGCAGTTTGGCAAAGGTTCGGTCATGCGCATGGATGCCAGCGCACCGATCGAAGAAGTGCAAGTCGTGTCGACCGGTTCGCTCGGCCTCGATATCGCACTGGGCGTAGGCGGCTTGCCGCGTGGCCGCGTGGTGGAAATCTACGGTCCTGAATCGTCGGGTAAAACCACCTTGACCCTGCAAACCATTGCTGAAATGCAAAAACTGGGCGGCACTTGCGCCTTTATCGATGCGGAGCACGCGCTGGACGTCGGTTACGCGCAAAAACTGGGCGTCAACCTGCACGAATTGCTGATCTCGCAACCGGACACGGGCGAGCAAGCGCTGGAAATCTGCGATGCACTGGTGCGTTCGGGCAGCGTCGACCTGGTCGTCATCGACTCCGTGGCTGCCCTGACGCCACGCGCCGAGATCGAAGGCGACATGGGTGATTCCTTGCCGGGTCTGCAAGCACGTCTGATGTCGCAAGCCCTGCGCAAGCTGACCGGCTCCATCAACCGCACCAATACCCTGGTCATCTTCATTAACCAGATCCGCATGAAGATCGGCGTGATGTTTGGCAGCCCGGAAACCACCACCGGCGGCAATGCGCTGAAATTCTATGCCTCCGTGCGCCTCGACATCCGCCGCACCGGTTCGATCAAATCGGGCGATGAAGTGATCGGCAACGAAACCAAGGTCAAGGTCGTCAAGAACAAGATCGCGCCACCATTCAAGGAAGCGCATTTCGATATCCTGTACGGCGCAGGCACTTCGCGTGAAGGCGAAATCCTGGATCTGGGTTCGGACGCCAAGATCGTGGAAAAATCGGGTTCCTGGTATAGCTACAACGGCGAACGCATCGGCCAGGGCAAGGACAACGCCCGTGCCTTCCTGCAAGAGCGTCCGGCGCTGGCGCGTGAAATTGAAAACAAGGTACGCGCTTCGCTGGGCGTGCGCGAACTGCCGCCGCTGGCTGCTGAAAAACCTGAAAAGGCGGATAAGGCCGACAAGGCTGCCAAGGCGGTTGAAGCCAAGGTTGCCGAGTAAGCTGTCAAGCGCTAAGCAGTGGCCAGCTGCGCTGCCGCTGGCCGCATAAAAGTTTTACAATGATTGCCGCCTTGCGCCCGTGCGCCTGGCGGCAATTGTATTTTTGGGTAGGGATAAGGGTGTATGTATGGCAGCGGTACAACTAAGCCTGAAGGGCAGGGCGCTACGCTTTTTGTCGATGCGTGAACATAGCCGCATGGAATTGCGGCGCAAGCTGCAGCGGCATGCGCAAGAGGGCGACGATGTGGAAGCCTTGCTCGACAGCCTGGAAAAGGCCAACTGGCTGTCGCAGGAACGCTTTTCCGAATCGCTGATCCATCGCCGTTCGGCCCGCTTTGGCAATAGCCGTATCATGGCCGAGCTGCAAAGCCATGGCATCGGCGGCGAGGCGCTGCAGGAATTGAAGGCAGGCCTGGCCGAAGGTGAAACAGCGCGCGCCTGCGAGGTATGGCGCCGCAAGTTCGGGCAAGTGGCGCAGGATGCCGAACAGCGCAACAAGCAGATGCGCTTCCTGATGCAGCGCGGCTTTTCGCAAAAGGCCGTGCAAGTGGCCTTGAAGGGGCTGGACCCGGACGAGGAGTAGGATTTTGTCCCTGCAAGCCTGCCACCTGCGCTTGCATTCCTCCCCTGAAAATGCCTCCTTTTCTCTGCTTGCGCTACCCTCGCAATACGTTATCCTTGTGCCATTGATCATGTGCCGTGCGCACAACAGGATGACAGGATACCGAGATGAGCAACTGGAATGCCGGCTATGTGGCCGAGGTCGCCTATACCTATGGCTATTACGAAGAACTGAACCCGCTACGTTTGCAATTGCCGCTGCTGGCCGCTGGCCTGGCCCTGCCGGCGCGCGGTACCGCTTGCGAGCTGGGCTTTGGCCAGGGCGTGAGCGTCAATATCCATGCGGCCGGCTCGACCACGCGCTGGTTTGGCAACGACTTCAATCCGGCCCAGGCCGCGTTTGCCCAGGAACTGGCCGGCGCCGCTGGTGCCGGCGCTCATTTGACCGACGAATCGTTCGAACAGTTTTGCCGCCGCGATGATTTGCCCGATTTTGACTTTATCGCTCTGCATGGCATCTGGAGCTGGGTCTCGGACGAAAACCGCGCGCTGATCGTGGACTTCCTGCACCGCAAGCTGAAGGTGGGCGGCGTTGCCTACATCAGCTATAACACCCAGCCCGGCTGGGCCGCCATGATGCCGCTGCGCGAATTGCTATCGGAGCACAGCCGTGTGATGGCCGCGCCCGGTGTCGGGGTGCTGTCGCGCATTGAGGGCGCTATCGATTTCGTCGACCGCATGATCGCCACGCAACCGCGCTATATGCTGGCCAACCCCTTGCTGGCCGACCGTTTCGACAAGCTCAAGGCGCTGGACCGCAACTATCTGGCGCACGAGTACTTCAATATGGATTGGCAGCCAATGGCGTTTTCCAAAGCGGCGGCCCTGCTGGCCGAAGCCAAGCTCGATTTTGCCGCGTCCGCCACCTATACCGACCATGTCGACATGCTCAACCTGACGGCTGAGCATCAGCAATTCCTGGCCGGGATACCCGACCCCATCTTCCGCGAGACGACGCGGGCGTTCCTGGTCAACCAGCAATTTCGCAAGGATTACTGGGTCAAGGGCGCCCGCAAGCTGACGCCCTTTGCCCAGGCGAAGGCTATCCGCGCCGTACGCGTGCTGCTGGTGACGCCCCGCGATGAAGTGGTGATGAGCGTGCACGGCGTGCTGGGCGATGCCGATATGGATGAACTTGTCTACGGCCCCGTGCTTGACCTGCTGTTTGACCACCGCATCTGCACCATCGGCGAGCTGGAGCAGGAGTTGGCCGGACGCGAGGTCAGCCTGGCTGCCCTGTTGCAAATCATCTTGGTGTTGATCAGCAAGGGGAGTGTCAACGCCGTGCAGGATGAGGCCGAAATTGTTGCAGCGCGGCCGCAGACGGATCGCCTGAACCGCCATCTGCTCGAACTGGCGCTGGAAAGGACAGACCTCACCACCCTGGCCAGTCCGGTGACGGGCGGCGGCGTATTTGTACCACATTTACAACAGCTATTGCTGCGCGCGACATTGCAGGGACGGCATCTGCCGGAAGAATTGGTCAGTGCTACCTGGCCTGTATTACTGCGCATGAACCGTCTGCTATCGAAGGATGGACAAGTCTTGCAGACGGAACAAGAAAACCTGGCCGAGCTCTATCGGCACGCGCACTATTTTACCGAGTGTGAGCTGCCTATTTTGCAGGCATTCGGTATTCTCGACTGACGCTGGAGCGAACCTGGGTCACCTTGGCCCAGGTTCGCTTGACACGGGCACACGCCGTTTTAAGTTATATTGATTACGAATGAATGACATTCATTTAGTCGTTTTCAACGATGGTTAGCGGGCTTATATTGCTGGCAATAAAAAATTATGTTGCGGCGCAACTAGCGTGCTCTGTGCTACACTTTTAGGGTTTTTGCGGCGCCGCAGGTGCGGTTGCTGTTCGTAGAAGCTGCGAACGGCGTGCTTTATGCACATGGCTGCTTACTAAATTTTGGCCGCGCAAGCGGCATCGGTCTTATGCCCCTGTCAACTCCCGTTTCCCGGCGCGCCCTACGGCACACCCGCGTTATCGACGTCCAAGCGTACGCGCGCGAGGATGGCCTATGGGATATTGACGCGCATATCAGCGATATCAAGAGTTTTGACGCCACCCTGGCCTCCGGCCCCCGGCCCGCCGGTACCCCCTTGCATGACCTCCATTTGCGCATTACCGTTGATCGCGAACTGACCATCGTCGAGGCTGAAGCCGCCTCCGATTCCGTACCCTATCCCGGCTTTTGCGATACCATCGGCCCCGCTTACCAGGCGCTGATCGGTCTGAATCTATTGAAGAATTTCCGCCGCGACTTGAAAGAGCGTCTGGCGGGAATCGCCGGCTGTACCCATCTGACCGAACTGGCGCAAGTCTTGCCGACTGCGACGGTTCAGGCATTTGCCGGCGATGTCTGGTCGACCCGTGACGGTGCGAATGCTGATTTGCCGCATGAAAAGCCGTTTCAACTCGACAAGTGCCACGCCCTGCGCACCGATGGCGGGGCGGTTGCACAGTATTACCCGCGCTGGGTAGCCAAAGCGTGACCCCGGCGCTGTTTTTCCTGTTTTTTTGCACCACTAACCGTATTTTTACAAATCAGTATCAGAAGGGAAGCCAGCATGAAAATCCATGAGTATCAAGCCAAAGAAATCCTCCGGCAATTCGGAGTGACGGTGCCACGCGGCATTCCGAGCATGTCCGTCGAAGAGGCAGTCAAGGCTGCCGAAACCCTGGGCGGCCCGGTGTGGGTCGTCAAGGCACAGATCCACGCAGGTGGCCGCGGCAAGGGCGGCGGCGTGAAAGTGGCGAAATCGATCGAACAGGTCAAGCAATACGCTAACGAGATCATGGGCATGCAGCTGATCACGCACCAGACCAGCGCCGAAGGCCAGAAAGTCAACCGCCTGCTGGTGGAAGAAGGCGCCGACATCAAACAGGAACTGTACGTTTCGCTGGTCACCGACCGCGTTACCCAGAAAATCGTCCTGATGGCGTCGTCCGAAGGCGGCATGGACATCGAAGAAGTGGCCGAGAGCCACCCTGAAAAAATCCACCATGTCACCATCGAGCCTAGCGTAGGCCTGACCGATGCCCAGGCAGACGACATCGCGACCAAAATCGGCGTGCCTGCCGGTTCGATCGCTGACGCGCGCGTCAACCTGCAAGGCCTGTACAAAGCCTACTGGGAAACCGATTGCTCGCTGGCCGAGATCAACCCGCTGATCGTCACCGGCAGCGGCAAGGTCATCGCCCTCGACGCCAAGTTCAACTTTGACCCGAACGCGCTGTTCCGTCATCCAGAAATCATCGCCCTGCGCGACCTGGACGAAGAAGATCCAGCTGAAATCGAAGCCTCGAAATTCGACCTGGCTTACATTTCGCTCGACGGCAACATCGGCTGCCTGGTAAACGGCGCTGGCCTGGCCATGGCAACCATGGACACCATCAAACTGTTCGGCGGTGAGCCAGCCAACTTCCTGGACGTAGGCGGCGGCGCCACGGCAGAAAAAGTAACCGAAGCGTTCAAGATCATGCTGAAAAACCCAGGCCTGAAAGCCATCCTGGTGAACATTTTCGGCGGCATCATGCGTTGCGACGTGATCGCCGAAGGCGTCATCGCTGCGGTGAAAGCCGTTTCGCTGAACGTACCGCTGGTGGTGCGCATGAAGGGCACCAACGAAGACCTGGGCAAAAAGATGCTGGCCGATTCCGGTCTGCCTATCATCGCAGCCGACACCATGGAAGATGCAGCCAAGAGCGTCGTTGCCGCTGCTGCCGGTCAAGCTTAATTAAGGAATCAACATGTCCATTCTGATCAATAAAGATACCAAAGTCGTTACCCAAGGTATTACCGGCAAGACCGGTCAATTCCACACCCGCGGTTGCCGCGACTACGCAAACGGCAAAGCCGCTTTCGTAGCTGGCGTGAACCCTAAGAAAGCCGGCGAAGATTTCGAAGGCATTCCTATTTTCGCTAACGTTACCGAAGCGAAAAAAGAAACCGGCGCCAATGTTTCCGTGATCTACGTACCGCCAGCAGGCGCGGCCGCTGCGATATGGGAAGCTGTTGAAGCTGAAATGGATCTGGCTATTTGCATCACCGAAGGCATTCCTGTCCGTGACATGATGGCTTTGAAAGACCGCATGGCGAAAGCCGGCAGCAAAACCTTGCTGCTGGGCCCTAACTGCCCAGGTCTGATCACCCCGGACGAAATCAAGATCGGCATCATGCCAGGCCACATCCATAAAAAAGGCCGCATCGGCGTGGTATCGCGTTCGGGCACGTTGACCTATGAAGCAGTGGGTCAGTTGACCGCACTGGGCCTGGGCCAATCGTCGGCAGTTGGTATCGGCGGCGACCCGATCAATGGTCTGAAACACATCGACGTCATGAAGATGTTCAATGATGATCCAGATACCGACGCGGTCATCATGATCGGCGAAATCGGTGGTCCGGACGAAGCCAACGCGGCTTATTGGATCAAAGACAACATGAAAAAACCGGTCGTTGGCTTCATCGCTGGCGTGACCGCTCCTCCAGGCAAGCGCATGGGCCACGCCGGCGCGCTGATCTCTGGCGGTGCTGACACGGCACAAGCCAAACTGGAAATCATGGAAGCTTGCGGCATCACCGTGACCAAAAACCCGTCGGAAATGGCGCGTCTGCTGAAAGCCATGCTGTAATTTAGCCACGCTTGCAGTACCCAAAAAAGGAGCTTCGGCTCCTTTTTTTACGCCTGTCGTATTTGTTCTTTTTCCCTTCCCCTCACGTTTGATGACAGACGTATGACATTGCCAACTTGTAACACCGTTTACCAGCGCCGCGACCTATCATTTCACCCGTAATCCCTATCCTGGGCCGTTAGTGGGCCCTCACTGTTTCGATCAGAGTGCTTGCCCCGACATGCCGGGCGATGGCGCTCTGCCAGCCGCTTCGTCTCTCAACCCTGTTGCCTCTTTCTATCATTCTTGAGCGCATGCCTATCTCCATAAAACCCCTACGCCTGCTGGCTGTGCTGATGCCGCTATGCTGGACTTCCCTGGCCCATGCCGACGCGGGCTTGACGGACAGCTTGCCGCTGGACGCCTTGCAGCGCCTGGCGCTGGCCCGCAATCACGATGTGCGTATCTCCAACCTGGCGCTGGACGGCGCTGGTGCCAATGTGATTTCCGCCAGCGCCGCACCGAATCCCATGCTGACGATACAGACGGCTAATATCAATCCTGCTGCGGGCGTGGGTGCCGGCAGTTTGCGCAGCAAGACGGTCGACAGTACCGTGCGCATCGACCAGTTGCTGGAACGGGGCGGCAAGCGTGAGCTGCGCCGCGAAGGCGCCTTGTTTCAGGAAGAGGGCGCGCGGGCCGACGTGCGCGAAGCGCGCCGCCAGTTGCGCATTGCCGTCAGCCAGGCCTATTACGATGTGCTGGCAGCGACTCAGCGCCAGATCATCCTGGCCGAGACGGCGCAGTTGTACCAGCACAGCGTCGAGGCAGCGCAGAAACAGCGCCAGGCAGGCGATATCTCGCCGGCCGATGTGGCGCGGCTGGATGTCGAAGCATTGCGTGCCAGCAACGATGAAGTGCAAGCCCGCAGCGATCTGGCCCACGCGCGTCAGGCGCTGGCCTTGCTGACGGGTTTGACTGCGCGCCAGGCGCAATTGCCGCTGGCAGATGGCTGGCCAACACCGGTTGCCGTTGGTACTTTTTCGAAAGACGATGGCGAGAGCCTGTCCAGCGATGAGGCTATCGCCAAGCGCCCTGACGTAATGGCGGCGCAGGCACGCGTTGCTGCCGCTTTATCGGCGCACAAGCTGGCTCTGGCGGCGCGCACGCGTGATGTCTCCGTCGGCGTGCAGGCGGAACATTACCCGGTCAGCCCGAGCAACCCGCAGGGCAGCGGCAACAGCTTCGGTATCTCGCTGCAAGTGCCGCTGTTTGTGCGTTATCAATACGACGGTGAAATCCGCAGTGCCCAAGTGGCGCTCGATGCCGCGCAGGAAAACCTGGAACAGACGCGCATCCAGGCGCGCGCCGAGCTGAGCCGTACAGAACTAGATGTGCGCAGCGATAGTGAACGCCTGCAGCGTATCGACGACAGCTTGCTGCCGGCCGCGAAAAAATCGGCCCAGTCCGCTGAATTTGCTTACCAGCATGGCGCCATGGCGATTGCCGATGTGCTCGACGTGCGGCGCAACTACCGCGCCGTGCAGCTCGACGCACTGGCCGCCCGCGCCGATTACGCCAAGGCCCTGGCCGCCTGGCAAGCCTCCCTCCGCACCGATTCCTTAGAAAGTACGACACCATGATATCGCGCAGCACCTTGACCTATGGTTCCTTGTTTGTCTTGCTGTGCGGAGGCGCCGTCGCTGGCGTCCAGTATCTGCAGCGTGCCCATGCGGCAACACAAGCTGCCCCCTCCACATCCACCGCTCCACGCACGCCCGGCGTATTGCATTTCGCTGCCAATGCGCCGCAGCTGTCGACCTTGAAAATTGCCGCCGTGAACGCCGTGCCGCTGCCCGCCAGTGCGGCCCTGAATGGCCGCATCGCCTACGATGAAAACGTCACCACGCGCGTCAGCTCGCCCGTGCTGGGCCGCGTGCTGGCTCTGCATGCCGATAGCGGCGACAAGGTCGCGCGTGGCGCCTTGCTGGCCGAGCTCGATTCGCCTGACCTGGCCAGTGCCGAAGCGGACTGGCGCAAGGCCCAGGCCGATGAGCTGCGCAAGCACCTGGCCTTCCAGCGTGCCGAAACCCTGTTCAAGGGTGAAGTGCTGGCACGCAAGGATTATGAATCGGCCGATGCCGACTTCCAGCAAGCCCACGCAGAAACGCGGCGTGCTGCCCTGCATATGCAAAACCTGAACGCGGCCGGCAGCGACAATGGACGTTACGCCTTGCGCGCGCCGTTGGCTGGCATCATTGCCGACCGCCAGATCAATCCGGGCCAGGAAGTGCGTCCCGATGCGCCGGCCCCGCTGTTTGTCATCAGCGATTTGCGCCACTTGTGGGTGCTGGTCGATGTGCCGGAAAGTGCTGTTGCCAGCGTGCATGAAGGCCAGCTGGTCAGCATCGAGACGGATGCTTATCCGGGCCGCCGCTTCAGCGCCAAAGTGGCGCATATCGCGCCCGTGCTCGATCCCTTGACGCGCCGCATCCAGGTGCGCTGCACCCTGGACAATGCCGATGGCCAGTTAAAACCGGAAATGTTTGCCCGCGCTTCCTTCCTGGCCGGCGATGGCGCCAGCCTGGCGGTGGAGTTGCCGAACACCAGTTTGTTTGCCGAAGGCATGTACAGCTATGCCTTCGTGGAAAAGCAGCCTGGTACGTTTGAAAAGCGCCGCGTGAATGTGCGCATCAAGGGCCGCGACAGCAGTTTTGTCGATGCGGGCGTGGCTGCCGGTGAACGGGTGGTGACGGAAGGCGCCTTTTTGCTGAACGCCGAGGTAGACAGCAATGCTCACTAAGCTGATCGATTTTGTCCTGGCGCAACGCGTCTTCGTCTTGATTTTGACGGTGGCGCTGGGCGTCTTTGGTTATCGGGCGCTCAGCAACCTGCCCATCGAAGCGTTTCCCGACGTGCAAGACGTGCAGGTGCAGATCGTCACCCAATTCCCGGGCCAGGCGCCGGAAGAGGTGGAACGCAATGTGACCTTGCCGATCGAGCGCGAAATGAGCGGCGTGCCGCAGCAGACGCAGTTGCGTTCAGTGACCATCACCGGTTTGTCGGTCGTGACCCTGACCTTTGCCGATGGCACGGACGACTATTTTGCGCGCCAGCAAGTGCTGGAAAAGTTGCAAAACGTCACTTTGCCACCGGGCGTGCAAGCGAGCCTGGCGCCGCTGTCGACGGCTGTCGGTGAAATCTTCCGCTATGTGATCGAAGCGCCACCGGGCATGGATGCCAATGAAATCCGCGCCCTGCAAGATTGGGTGATCCGCCCGGCGCTGCGCATCGTGCCTGGCGTGGCCGATGTGGTCAGCTTTGGCGGTACCGTCAAGGAATACCAGGTGCAAGTCGACCCGGCCGCCTTGCAGCGTTATGGCGTGACCATCGATCAAGTGAGCACCGCCTTGACGAATAACAGCGCCAACGTCGGTGGCGGCCTGGTGCGCCGCGGCGACGAAGCGCTGGTGGTGCGCGGCATCGGCATCTTCAACAGCATCGATGATATCGGCCGTGTCATCGTCAGCGCCAAGGGCGGACGCACGGTGCTGGTATCGGACCTGGCCGACGTGAAAATCGGTTATCGCCCCCGTTCCGGCGTGGTGGCGTTCAACCACCAGGATAGCGTGGTCGAAGGCATCGTGCAGATGAGCAAGGGCAGCAATGCCGCCAAGGTAGTGGCTGACGTCAAGCTGGCGATAACCGGCCTCGATACGCGCTTGCCGAAAGGCGTGCATTTGCGCACGATTTATGACCGCACGGAACTGATCGGCCATACCGTGCACACGGTGGCGGAAAATCTGCTGGTGGGCGCCGCGCTGGTGATCGCCATCCTGATCATTTTCCTGGGTAACTGGCGCGCCGCCCTGATCGTGGCCGCCGTGATTCCCTTGTCGCTGTTGTTTGCCTTCATCATGCTGGACGCGCGCGGCATCCCCGCCAACCTGATTTCCTTGGGCGCGGTCGACTTTGGCATCATTATCGATAGCGCGGTGGTGCTGGTGGAAGCCTTGCTGGTGCGTCTGGCGCTGCTGGGCGAACCGGGCCGGCTCGACTTTTCCCTGCGCGAACGCACCTTGAAACAGACGGTGGTGGAACTGGGCCATCCGATTTTGTTCGCCAAGGCCATCATCATCGTCGCCTTTATTCCCATCTATACTTTCCAGCGGGTGGAAGGCAAGATTTTCTCGCCAGTGGCTTTTACGCTGAGCTTTGCCATGCTGGGCGCCATTATTCTGACGATGACCCTGATTCCGACCTTGCTGGCCTGGACCATGCGCCGTTATCCGATGGCGGAAAAACACAGTACCTGGCTGCAGCGCATCCAGGATAGCTATGGCCGCTTGCTTGCGTCGGCACAGCGCCGCCGCATTCCCGTGATGCTGGCCTCGGCGCTGGTGCTGGTGGTCACGCTGGCGCTGGCGCCCTTGCTGGGCAGCGAGTTTTTACCCAAGCTGGACGAAGGCAATCTGTGGCTGACGATCAGTTTGCCGACTTCCAGTTCGCTGGAAAAGACGCGTGAAGTGGAACAGAAAGTGCGTTCCATCATCATGTCTTACCCCGAAGTGGGCAATGTGATTTCCCACGTGGGCCGGCCCGACGATGGCACCGATCCCAAGGGCAGCAACAATATGGAAATCCTGGCCGACCTGAAGCCGCGCGATACCTGGCGTTTTGATGGCAAGGACGCGCTGGTGGCCGATATGTCCGCCAAGATACGCAGCCTGCCTGGGGTGCCGACCAATTTTTCACAAGTCATCGAAGACAATGTGGAAGAAGCCTTGTCCGGTGTGAAAGGCGAGATCGCCGTGAAAATCTATGGCCCCGACCTGGACGTGCTGACGCAGAAAAGCGAACAGATTGCCGGCATCCTGAACAGCATCGCTGGCGCAGCTGACGTGGAAGCGGTGAAAATCGGTGGCCAGAGCGAACTTGACATCGTGATCGACCGCGAGCGCATCGCCCGCCTGGGCGTGAATGTGGCTGACGTCAACACGGCTGTGCAAACGGCGCTGGCCGGCAATGCCGTCAACGCCTATTTCGTGGGCGACCAGCGTTACGACATCACCGTGCGCCTGAAAGAAGAGGCGCGCGATTCCGTCGACGCGATTGGCGCCCTGCAAATCAATTTGCCGGGTGGCGCAGGCACCGTGGCTTTGTCTGAACTGGCGCGCATTGAAGTACGCCAGGGTGCGGCCCGCATCAGCCGCGAAGCCGGTGGCCGCAATGCCTCCGTCAAGGCCAACTTGCTGGGCCGAGACCAGGGTAGTTTCGTTGCTGAAGCACAAGAG
Source organism: Janthinobacterium silvisoli (assembly GCF_014200725.1). GTDB lineage: Bacteria > Pseudomonadota > Gammaproteobacteria > Burkholderiales > Burkholderiaceae_D > Janthinobacterium. The sequence continues at coordinate 2,183,667 of NZ_JACHCL010000001.1, read as the reverse complement.
AAAGTGGCGCGCCTGGTGCACTTGCCGGCCGGCTATAACATCACCTGGGGCGGCCAGTTTGAAAACCAGCAACGGGCCGTGAAACGCCTGGAAGTGATCGTGCCGATCACCGCGCTGCTGATTTTCTCGCTGCTGTTCTGGGCTTTCCGCTCGGTGCGCAAGGCGATGCTGATTCTGTCCATCGTGCCATTTACCCTGATCGGCGGCATCCTGGGCCTGGGCCTGGTCGGCCTGCATTTCTCCGTCTCGGCGGCCGTCGGCTTTATCGCCGTGGCCGGTATCTCGGTGCAGAATGGCGTGATCATGGTCGAACAGATTGTGGAAATTGCCAAGAGCAATAGCAGTGCGGTGGAAAGCGCCATCGCCGGCGCCGTGGCGCGTCTGCGTCCTATCCTGATGACGGCGCTGATGGCTGGCCTGGGCTTGCTGCCTGCGGCCCTGTCGCATGGCATCGGCTCGGAAACCCAGCGTCCGTTCGCCGTGGTGATCGTGGGTGGCATCGTGTCAGCCACCTTCTTTACCTTGCTGCTGTTGCCGCTTGCTTACCCATACTTTGCGGAAAAGAAGGCCCCGGACGCTGCCTGACCCGCTAGGACGCCGCCGGGCACGATCTGACAAAAAACGTCGCTTCCGTTGCCTGAAGCGCTCAATTCCTGCCGCCGCCCTGGGCGTGGCGGCAGGGACTAGACTGGCACAGCACTTGCATCACCACTCTTATCGCACACCACCTATTGGAGGAGATAATGAGTACCCGTCTGCAGGCCGGTTTTACCCTGATCGAACTGATGATCGTCGTCGCTATCGCCGGCATACTGGCGGCCGTGGCGATTCCCCAATATAGCGATTACACCATGCGCGCCAAGGTCAGCAATGTACTGGCTGCGGCCGCGCCCTTGAAAACAGCCGTCGCGCTGTGCGTGCAGGAAAATGGCGGCGAGGCGGCTGCCTGCAGCACGCCCACTGATAGCGCACCGAGCAGCATACCGGCCTTTACCCCTACCCGAGAAGTGGCCAGCGCCAAGGTGACCACGGGCAATATCGAACTGACACTAGCCAGTGACCTGGGCACGGATATAGGCGGCAAGACGGTGACGATGGAAATGAAGTCCGGATCCAGCAGCCTGACCTGGTTCAACAGAACCACCGTGACGAATCCGGCGGCGCTGGCGGCGATTACCAAAAACAATATTCCAGAGAGGTCTGCCTCGCTGTGACGGCTTGCTGCCTTGGTCTCAGACGATTTTTTGCCTATCCACGATCAGCGCTTCGTAAGTCAGGTTTTGCAGCAGGGTGTAGTGCGTGGGTTCCAGGTCGATGAATTGCAAACCGTAGGTATGGATGGCGGCCTGTGCATCGGCATGGCCATTCGGCGGCTTGCCCACGCTGACATTCTGGATGCGGGCGCGCGTGTCGAGGCGCATCTGGTGCCGGTTCGGTGGCGCCAGCAAGGTAAAGCTCAAGGTCACGCCTTTGTCGCCGGGCGTGAGCATGGCTGGCGACTCGATCAGCGCGCCTGACACGCTGAGATTGACGATTTGCACGGGCATGGCGGCTTCTTCCGCATAGCTCAGTTGCGCCGGTATCTCGACCTTTACGCGCATGGCTGTGCGCAGGCTGGTGCCCTGTATCGCGTCGGGAAAACTCAGGTGCGCATAATTGAGCGGGCGGCCGAAGATGCGCAGCACGCTGCAGGCAAAAGAACAGACAGTAACGCCGGAAAACACGCGGATGGTCAGCTTGTCGCCTTCGTTAAGCACGATGGGGCCGCCGTTGTCCATGGGAATCTTGACGATCAAATACTCATCTTTGATATAGCCGATCAGGGTCGAAAAATGCTGGATGGGCTTGATGGCGCGGTGCGTAATAAACTGGATGCGCCCGCCTACCTGCAGATTCATTGCTTCAAATTCGAACTCCTGGAGCTTGGTTTCCGTGGCGGGTTTGTTACTTGTCATGCGGGTGACTCATATCAATGGGATTGAATGGGAGTATGCATGATTCTTAGTCAAAAAGCATTTGTGTCAAGGAAATCATGATTGACGTGTAAAAATATTGCAATTCCGCCGTAGACACGATTTGCGTCTTACAATTGCGTTAATATTGACGAAGATTAAAACGACACATGACGCGTAGCTACTTTTTCACCATGCTGTGCCTGATCCTGCATCAGATCGATGCAGCCTATTGGCAAGAGTGGGAGATGTTTTATCTGCCGGGCGGAGTGCAGGGTTTCCTCGTCTTCAACCTGGCGGCGATCGCCCTGGTGCTGAGCGGCTACCGCCACGTGGTGCTGGCTACCGCGCGCGCACCGTTTTATGCCGCCTGCTGCGCGACTCTCGGCACCGCCACCTTTTTAATCCACGCCGGCTTCGCGCTGGCGGGACGGGAGCAATTCCACTTGCCCCTGTCGATGGCGATTATCGCGCTGTGCCTGGTGGGTGGCGGGTGGTTGTTATGGGATCTGCGGCGCCAGCAAGCTGCGGCCTGGCCTCGCTGAATAGTGAACAGCAGCCAGGGCTGGCTAGTAGATTTGCGCATGCCGTGCTATCGTGTCTCTGTCAAATGAAGGAGGAATGCATGAACATTTTCGGCATTCAAACCATCAGTTACCTGAGAGCGAACACCAGCCATGTGTTGAAGCGGCTGCAGGAGAAGCGTGATCCAGTGGTCATTACGGTCAACGGCAAGGTGCAAGCGATAGTCGAAGATGTTTTAAGCTATCAACAGAGACAAGAGCAACTTGCCATGCTGCGTATTCTTGCGCAGGGCAGAAAACAGGTGAGTGATGGCAAGCTGACTGATCATGACGACTTCTTTGCTCAGCTTGGAACTGAAGACATTCCTTCAATAAAATAAGAATTGCCGCGATCAGGCTCGCTCTTACACCGCCGCCGTCCAATCCCCACTTTTCCCGCCATGCTTTTCCAGCACCCGCACATTGGTCATGACCATGCCCCGGTCCACGGCCTTGCACATGTCATAGATGGTCAGCAGCCCGATCTGCACGGACGTCAGCGCTTCCATTTCCACCCCGGTCTTGCCTGTCGTGTCGACCTGGGCGCGGCAATGGACGCTGCTGGCGGCTTGGTCCACTTCGAAGTCGACCGTGACGCGCGTCAATGCCAGCGGGTGGCACAGGGGGATTAAATCGCTGGTGCGCTTGGCAGCCATGATGGCGGCGATGCGGGCGATGCCCAGCACGTCGCCTTTCCTGGCATTGCCGGAAACGATCAGGGCCAGGGTGGCTGGCTGCATGCGGATGGTGCCGGCGGCCACGGCGCTGCGGCGCGTGTCTTGCTTGCCGCCGACATCGACCATATGGGCTTGGCCAGCGGCGTCGAAGTGGCTCAGTTCCCTGGCGGGGGCTTGCTTGTCGGATATTGTCATGGCGTCGGGTCAGGATGGAAAGAGGTGGTCATAGGGCATATGGCAAACAGATCAGGCATTTGCATGTGAGAAACGCCGATGCTTACGAGGTATCATATCACCCGTGAAATCAAAACCCACCTCTCATCCCTGTCATTTCCGCCTGCGCGCGCGCGTGCTGGCGCCGCTGCTGGCTGCGCTGCTGGCAGCGCCGCTGGTCCATGCAGATGCGCCGACCACGGTGCCTGTGAAACCGGCCGGCAGCTGGACGCCATTGGCCGTGCCGCCAGCGCCGAATTTGCCCAATCTGGGCGATACCTCGCGTGAAGACTTGTCGCCGGCGATGGAACGCAAGGTTGGCGAAGAGATCATGCGCGAATTGCGCGGCGACCGCGATTATCTCGACGATGCGCCCTTGCTCGAATATATGAACACCTTCGGCAATGCGCTGGTGGCGGCGCGTCCCAGCGTGCGGGGCGAGACCAGTTATGACTATTATTTTTTCGTCGTCCGCGATCCGCAATTGAATGCCTTCGCCTTGCCGGGCGGCTTTATCGGCGTCCACTCGGCTCTGTTGCTGGCCGCGCAAAGCGAGGCGGAACTGGCGTCCGTGTTGTCGCATGAAATCGGCCACGTGGCCCAGCGGCATATCGCGCGCATGCTGGGCCAGCAGCGCCAGGATGCCTTGCTGCCGCTGGTCGCCATTTTGCTGGCGGCGCTGGCGTCGCGCGCGGGCGGCGATGCGGCCATCGGCGTGTTTGCCGCAGGGCAGGGCCTGGCCATCCAGCGCCAGCTCAACTTTGGCCGCGATGCCGAACGCGAGGCCGACCGCATCGGTTTCCAGATCATGGGCGAAGCCGGTTTTGACACTACCGGCATGGTGGCTTTCTTTGGCCGCATGCAGGCGGCCAGCCGTTCCTATAGCGACCTGGTACCCGCTTATTTGCAAACCCACCCGCTGACGACGGAGCGGATTGCCGACATCCAGGCGCGCATCCGCGAGCAGCCCTACAAGCAGCGCCCCGATAGCCTCAATTTCCACCTGGCCCGTGCGCGGGCACGTGTGCTGCAGGATGAAAGCATGCAGGGCTTGCTTAATGCACAAGCTTATTTCAAGACACAGCTGGAGCTGCAAAGCCGCTTCCAGCTGACGGCGGCCCACTATGGACTGGCGTTTGTCGCCATCAAGCAGGGCAAGGTAGCCGAAGCCCAGGCCGAACTCGACGCGGCCAATGCGGCCCTGTACCGGCCGGCCGCGTCCAATGTGTTTACTTCGGTCGGCACGCAGCCGCCCAATTCGCTGCTGGCGGCGATGGCGCTGGAAGTGTTGTTGATACCGGGGCAAAAGCCGGAAGTGGCGGAACAGGCGATGAAAGAGGCCGATGCGGCGCGCCAGAAGTTTCCCCTGTCGCGCGGTATTGCTTACCAGTATGCGGAAGCACAGATTGCCGCTGGCAAGCTGGAGCAGGCGACCCTGTATCTGCGCGACCAGGTGCAGCTATACCGGGAAGAGCCGGCACTGTATGACTTGCTGGCGAAAGCCTATGCGGGCCAGGGCAAGATGACCTTGCAGCATATGGCCCTGGCCGAATCGTATGTGTTGCAGGGCGCCACCATGGCCGCGCTGGACCAGTTGACGATTGCCCGCAAGTCCACCGACGCCACGTTTTATGACCAGGCGGTGATCGATGCGCGCGAACGGGAGCTGCAGGAAAAACGCCGCGAGCAAATTAAGGATCAGAAATCATGATGATGGCAGGCCAGGTTGCGGCGCTTGCTGGAAACCGAAATACTGGGCCATCGTGGCATGGGCCAGCGGCTGCACGCTGATCTCTTTTTCCGCATGCAATAAGGTCAACGCTGGCTTGCCATCTGCCAGCCAGGCCAGCAAGCCATCATCGGTGACGCTCTGGCCAGCCAGGCGCAGCGCTGGCAGTACGTGGGCCAGGTCGCGGTCATCGAGCTGGGCAACGATCTCGCCACCATGCAGGATCAGGGCGCCGTTGTCGCACAGATATGCTGCGTCGATATGCTCCAGCGCCGTACCCGTTTGCAGCAAGAATCCGTGCTGCGGGTCGCTGCGGGCGATATAGGGAGTCGCTTCCAGGTTCAGATAGACGCGCTGCGGGCCATTCTGGAAAAACCAGCAGCCCCGTTCATCGTGTCCATAATTGCGGTTGATAAAGCCCAGCAAGGCGGCATGGACGATCTTGTCGCCGGGCAGCTGCAATTGCTGCGCGCGCTGGTCGCGCATGCGCCAGTGGCCGCGCGCGTCCAGGCCCAGCCAGCCGTAGCAGTGGGGTACATTCGGCCATTTGGTCAGCGCCTGTTTGACGAGTTCATCCATGTAAACTGTGTTCCGTGTGGGGGTGTTTTGCGTCAGCGTGACAGCTTTGTTTGGCTGATGGCGCGCCGCTGGCCTCTTCAAAAAAGTGGATCAGCCGCTGTGGCAGCCAATCGAGGCGTCCAGGCAGCTTGCCGGCGGCAAAGCCGACGTGGCCGCCGTGGTGCGGATAGTCAAGCTGTACCCTGGATGAGGCGCTCTCGGGCAGATAGCGTCCCGGCAAGAATGGGTCATTGCGGGCGTTCAGCACCAGGGTGGGTACGGTGATGTCGTGCAACACGTGTTTGGCGCTGGCGCGGTCCCAGTAATCGTCGGCGTCGCGGTAGCCATGCAGCGGCGCCGTGACGACATTGTCGAAATCATGCAAATTGCGCGCAGCCAGCATGGTCTCGCGCGCAAACAAGCCGGGAAACTGTTCCAGCTTGGCCAGGCATTTTGGTTTCAGGGTACGCAAGAACATGCGCGTATATAGCCGGTTGGCACCCGTGGACAGGGCCTTGCCGCCTTGCGCCAGGTCCAGCGGGGCGGAAACGGCGCCAGCCGCATCGACGATGTCGGCCGCATGCTGCGACTGGCCCAGCCAGCACAGCAGGGCGTTGCCGCCCAGCGAGACGCCGGCTGCGTAAAATTTCCCGGTGGCGCGCGGATGCAGCTTGCGCAGCACCCAGTCCACTTCCTGCGCATCGCCGGAATGGTAGAAGCGGGGAGCCAGATTGGCCTCGCCCGAGCAGCCGCGAAAATGCGGTACCGCGCCCGACCAGCCGCGCGCCGCCACTTCGGCCATCAATGCCCGTGCGTAATGGCTGTTCGACGAGCCTTCCAGACCGTGGAACAGCACCACGAAGGGCAGACCCGGCTGGCCATCGACCAGGTCCACATCGACAAAGTCGCCATCGGGCGCCGTCCAGCGCTCGCGCCGGAAGGCTACCTTGGGCTTGCTGATGCACATGGCCGGATAAATCGTTTGCAAATGGCCGTTGGGCAACCAGAGCGGGGAAATGTAATTCATGGGTGAAGCTTAATGGAGTATCTGCGCTCCTGCGTTATCGGCCGGCGCGCCGCCCGGTGCGATCGAGGCGTGATGCAGCACGATGCGCCAGCCGCGTGGGGTCTTGATGTACACATTGCTCGCCAGCAAATGTTCTGGACCGTTATCGCCGGTGGTGACGCCTTCGATCACCGTGTGTATCGAACTCATCAGATTATGCGTTTCATGCAGTTGCACCGGCACGATATGCAGGCCGCCGCCGGTCAGGATGCTGGCCCACGAGGCGCGGATGGCCGCATGCCCGATCAGGCGCACGCCGCCTGGGTGGATGCAGACGATCTCTTCATCATCGGCCCACAGCGCCATCAGCGCTTCGAGATCGGCGCGGTTGAGCGCATCGTAGAAGGCCGCTTCCACTTCGGCGGCGCTGCCATTTAATTCCTTCAGACTTTTCATGGGGACTCCGCTCTTGCGAGCTTCAGTGCTGGGCTGCAAATAAAAACGGCGCGCTGTTTAGTGGGCGCGCCGTCTGGCGATTAATGATGGCCGGCGCTGGCGCCTTCCTTCAGCGTGTAGGCCGTGCCGCAGTATGGGCATTTGGCCACGCCATCTTTATTGAACTCCAGAAACACGCGCGGATGCGACGACCACAGCGGCATGGCCGGGTTAGGGCAGTGGGCAGGCAGGTCTTTACCGTCGAGTTCGACCGCTGGCTGGGTGGTGTGTGTCATCTTGTCATGCTCCGTGAGGCTGTGTTGGGGATATCGTTAGGGAGAATCGGCTACTGCCAAGGCTAGATTTTAACGGATTCGGGCAGGCAGCAAAAATCATGGCTGAAATGGCAGCTTTGATAAGCTTCCACTGGCAGGCGGCTGGGCCTGACTATACGCCATCGGCGGCGCCGGGATACCCGATTGTCCGAGGATGGGGCCACTTTCCTGTCTGCCTGTGCTCTGCGAAGTATTGTTGTGCCCGTACCACAGTAGCCGCGTGGCCCTGTCCATGCGTATCAAGCGCATCATCGCGCCTGATGACATGTTGCAAACGATAGCGCGTACCCAGGCATTTTTTTATGAAATTGTCTTTGTTGTATGTTTTTCAGTAATCCCGGACAAATCGGCGATTTGGTCTGGTGCTTGCGGTAAAATAGCGCACTTCCTTCCACTCGTCATCTGGATCGCCATGTCAGCTGTTCTCAACTTCGTCCGTCTGCAAGATTTGATCGCCCAAAATGCACTGCAAGGCAAGCGCGTCTTTATCCGCGCCGACCTGAACGTTCCGCAAGATGACAGTGGCAAGATTACCGAAGATACGCGCATCCGCGCTTCGGTGCCCGCCATTCGTGCGGCCGCCGCTGCTGGCGCTGCCGTGATGGTGACCTCGCATATGGGCCGTCCGACGGAAGGCGAATTCAAGTCCGAAGACAGCCTGGCGCCAGTGGCCGCCCGCTTGTCCGAACTGCTGGGTCAGCCAGTGGAATTGAAACAAAACTGGGTCGATGGCGCGGGCCTGGAAAACCTCGCGGCCGGCCAAGTGGTATTGCTGGAAAACGTGCGCGTCAACAAGGGCGAAAAGAAAAACAGCGATGAACTGGCGCAAAAAATGGCCAAGCTGTGCGATATCTACGTCAATGACGCGTTTGGCACGGCCCACCGCGCCGAAGCTTCGACGCACGGCATCGCCAAGTTCGCCCCAATCGCTTGCGCCGGCCCATTGCTGGCTGCCGAACTCGACGCCCTGGGGAAAGCGCTGCACGCTCCGGCCCGTCCGCTGCTGGCCATCGTTGCTGGCTCGAAAGTATCGAGCAAGCTGACCATCCTGAAAGCGCTGTCCGACAAGGTCGATAACCTGATCGTCGGCGGCGGCATCGCCAATACCTTCATGAAAGCCGTTGGCTTGAATATCGGCAAGTCGCTGGTGGAAGCGGAACTGGTCGACGAAGCCAAGGCCATCATCGACATCATGGCCAAGCGCGGCGCGCAAGTGCCGATTCCAGTCGATGTCGTGTGCGCCAAGGAATTCTCGCCGACGGCAGTTGCAACGGTGAAAGATGTGGCCGACGTGGCGGACGACGACATGATCCTCGATATCGGCCCGAAAACAGCGGCCCTGCTGGCGCAGCAGATCAAGGCTGCCGGCACCATCGTCTGGAATGGCCCGGTCGGCGTGTTCGAATTCGACCAGTTCGGCAACGGCACCAAGACCTTGGCGCTGGCGATTGCCGAATCGAGCGCTTTCTCGATCGCTGGCGGCGGCGACACCCTGGCGGCGATTGCCAAATACGATATCACCGACAAGATCAGCTATATCTCGACGGGCGGCGGCGCTTTCCTGGAGTTCCTGGAAGGCAAGACTTTACCGGCCGTGGAAATCCTGATGCAGCGCGCCGCTTAAGGCGCACGACGTAACAGAACAGTACCAAGCGCAGCCTGACCGCTGCGCTTTTACCTTGCCGGGCGGTGTCGCCGCCTGGCCTTGCTTAGTTAGCGTCTTGTTTAGCGTCTTGTTTGGCGCATAAGGAATCCTATGCCACGCGGTACAAAAATCGTAGCAACCATCGGCCCCGCCTCGACCAACTTCGATATCCTGGTCAAGATGATACGAGCGGGCGTCGATGTGGTGCGGCTCAATTTTTCCCACGGCAAGGCGCAAGACCATATCGACCGCGCGGCGCTGGTGCGCCAGGCGGCTGCCGAATGCGGCCGCGAAGTGGCTATCATGGCCGATATGCAAGGTCCGAAGATTCGTGTCGGCAAGTTTGAAAACAGCCGCATCCAACTCGAAGCAGGTGACAAGTTCATACTCGACGCCAAGTGGGGCGAGAATGGCGAACTGGGCAACCAGGAGCGCGTCGGCCTCGACTACAAGGCCTTGCCGCGCGACTTGCACAAGCATGATGTGCTGCTGCTCAATGACGGCTTGATCGTGCTGATCGTCGAGCGCATCCACGGCAGCGAAATCCACACGACGGTCAAAATCGGCGGTGAGTTGTCGAACAACAAGGGCATCAACCGCCAGGGCGGTGGCTTGACGGCGTCGGCGCTGACGGCCAAGGATATGGAAGACATCAAGACGGCCATGAGTTTCCAGGCTGACTATCTGGCCATTTCCTTCCCGAAAAGCGCGACCGATATGGAAATGGCGCGCCAGCTGGCCAATATCGCCGGCGAACCGTTCCACCACAAGCCGATGATGATCGCCAAGATCGAGCGCGCCGAAGCGATTCCTGCGCTGCAGGAAATCCTCGATGCCTCGGATGGCATCATGGTGGCGCGTGGCGACCTGGCGGTGGAAGTGGGCAATGCGGCTGTGCCGGCCTTGCAAAAGCGCATGATCAAGATGGCGCGCGCCTCGAACAAGCTGGCGATCACGGCCACGCAAATGATGGAATCGATGATCGTCAACGCCGTGCCGACCCGCGCCGAAGTGTCCGACGTGGCCAATGCCGTGCTCGATGGCACGGACGCCGTGATGACCTCGGCGGAAACGGCTTCCGGCAAATACCCGATCGAGACGGTGGAAATGATGGCCGCCATCTGCGTGGAAGCGGAGCAGTCCGAATACAACAAGCTCGACGCTGATTTTCTCAACGTCACGTTTACCCGCATCGACCAGTCGATTGCCTATGGCGCGCTGTTTACCGCCCACCATTTGCGCGTGAAAGCCATCGTGGCGCTGACGGAATCGGGTTCCACCGCCCTGTGGATGAGCCGCCACAGCATCGACACACCCATCTTTGCGCTGACGCCTAGCGTCACAACCTTGCGCAAGGCGGCGCTGTACCGCAATGTGCGGGCGTATCATCTGCTGCAGGACGCACCGAGCGAACAAGTGCTGAGGCAGGCGGAAGATTTGCTTGTTGGCAACGGTACCGTGAAAAAGGGCGACCTGATCGTCGTCACCTGGGGTGAGCCGATGGGGCAGGCCGGTGGCACGAATGCCTTGAAGATAGTAAAAGTAGGCGAATTCCATTAAAGAACGCCGAACAAACAGTCCAGGGTGTTGTTGCATTGCCTTGTCGTACTAGTCGTACTGCCTTCGGCAACGCGCCTAGCCCTGAACAGTTTGTTGGACGTTCTATTAAATCAGGCGCCGGCGCGGCCATCAGCCGCGAAGCGCTGCAACAGTTTCTATTGTTCTCTGGAGTATTACCATGTCTCTCGTATCCATGCGTCAATTGCTGGACCATGCCGCCGAAAACGGTTATGGCATCCCTGCTTTCAACGTCAATAACCTGGAGCAAGTGCAAGCCATCATGGCTGCCGCCGATGCGCTCAACAGCCCGGTGATCATGCAAGCGTCGGCTGGCGCGCGCAAGTACGCTGGCGAAGCGTTTTTGCGCCACCTGATCGACGCCGCTGTCGAAGCCTATCCACACATTCCTGTTGTCATGCATCAAGACCATGGCCAGTCGCCAGCCGTCTGCATGGCCGCCATCCGCTCGGGCTTCACGTCCGTGATGATGGACGGTTCGCTGGAAGCCGATGGCAAGTCGGTCGCTTCCTACGAATACAATGTGGACGTGTCGCGTGAAGTGGTGAAATTCTCGCACGCCATCGGCGTGACGGTGGAAGCGGAACTGGGCGTGCTCGGTTCGCTGGAAACCATGAAGGGCGACAAGGAAGACGGTCATGGCGCCGACGGCACCATGACGCGCGAACAATTGCTGACCGATGTGGCCCAAGCTGCCGACTTCGTGCAGCGCACCCAGTGCGACGCGCTGGCGATCGCCATCGGCACTTCGCACGGCGCCTACAAGTTTACCCGCAAGCCGACCGGCGACATCCTGGCCATCGACCGCATCAAGGAAATCCACGCGCGCATCCCGAACACCCATCTGGTGATGCACGGTTCTTCGTCGGTGCCGCAGGAATTGCTGGCCATCATCCGTGAATTCGGCGGTGACATGAAGGAAACCTACGGCGTGCCGGTAGAAGAAATCCAGGAAGGCATCCGTCACGGCGTGCGCAAGATCAATATCGATACCGACATCCGCCTGGCGATGACGGCAGCGACGCGTAAATTCCTGTTTGAAAACCCATCGAAGTTCGACCCGCGCGACTTCCTCAAGCCTGCCCGCGCCGCCGCCGAGCAGATCGTGCGCGCCCGCTTCCAGGCGTTCGGCTGCGAAGGCCAGGCGTCGAAAATCAAGGTCATCCCGATGGAAAAAATGGCTGAGCGCTACAAGGCCGGCGAGCTGTCGCAGATTGTGAAGTAAAATTCTGTCTGGAGCGGGCTGCAAACGCAGTCCGTGCCCGATATTCTTGACCGGCAGGCAAGCCCCTGCCTGCCGGTTTTGTTTCATCAAATCATTCCTCCTCCGCTATGAACAGCCTCTATCAGACTTCCATCCATTCCCTGCCATTGCTGGGCCACGGCAAGGTTCGCGACAACTATGCCGTCGGCGACGACAAGATCCTGATCGTCACCACCGACCGTCTGTCGGCTTTCGATGTCGTCATGAACGAGCCGATTCCAGGCAAGGGCAAGGTCCTCAATCAGATGAGCGACTTCTGGTTCGAGAAACTGGGCCATATCGTGCCGAATCATTTGACGGGCGTGGCGCCGGAATCGGTGGTGGCGCCTGAGGAAGTGGAACAAGTGCAAGGCCGTGCCGTGGTCGCCAAGCGCCTGAAACCCATCATGGTCGAGGCGGTGGTGCGCGGTTACATCATCGGTTCGGGCTGGAAAGATTACCAGGATACGGGCAGCATTTGCGGCATTCAACTGCCAGCCGGCTTGCAGCAGGCTGAAAAGCTGCCTGAGCCCCTGTTCACCCCGGCGGCCAAGGCTGATCTGGGCGAGCATGATGAAAACATCAGCTTTGCCGAAATGGAAAACCGCATCGGTGCCGAACTGGCTGCCAAGATGCGCGACGTCAGCATTGCACTGTATAAAGCGGCTGCCGATTATGCGGCTACGCGCGGCATCATCATCGCCGACACCAAGTTTGAATTTGGCCTCGATGACAATGGCGTGATGCATTTGATGGATGAAGTGCTGACGGCCGACTCGTCGCGCTTCTGGCCTGCTGACTCGTATCAGCCTGGCATGTCGCCGCCATCGTTCGACAAGCAATTCGTGCGCGATTACCTGGAAACGTTGACCTGGGGCAAAACTGCACCGGCGCCTGCGCTGCCGGCGGACGTGATCGACAAAACCCAGGCCAAGTATTTCGAAGCCATCGAGCGCCTGACGGGCGAAAAGCTGAAGGCATAAGATGAGTGATCTGCAACAACAGCCGCTGGTCGGCATCATCATGGGCTCGTCTTCGGACTGGGACGTGATGCAAAACGCGGTGGCCATCCTGAAACAGTTTGGCGTGCCGTTTGAAGCGCAAGTCATTTCCGCGCACCGCATGCCCGACGAGATGTATGCCTACGCCAAGAGCGCCCGCGCGCGCGGCTTGCGCGCCATCATCGCCGGCGCTGGCGGTGCAGCGCATCTGCCTGGCATGGTGGCTGCGATGACCATCGTGCCGGTGCTGGGCGTGCCCGTGCCGTCGAAGTATTTGCGCGGTGAAGATTCGCTGCTGTCCATCGTGCAAATGCCCAAGGGTGTGCCGGTGGCCACCTTCGCCATCGGTGAAGCAGGCGCTGCCAATGCGGCATTAACGGCGGTCGCCATGATCGCTTCCACCGATGACGCGCTGGCCGGCAAACTGGAAGCATTCCGCGTCACGCAAACCGAGGCCGCCAAGGCCATGGCACTGCCGCTTGCATAATGAGTCACGAATGAGTAATCCGAAGTTCAGTCCTATTTTGCCAGCCGCCACGCCGCCAGCCTGGCTGGGCGTAATGGGCGGCGGCCAGCTGGGCCGCATGTTTGCCCAGGCGGCGCAAGCCATGGGTTATCAGGTGGCGGTGCTGGAACCTGCCAGCGACTGCCCTGCAGGACAGCTTGCCCAGCGCGTAGTCGAGGCCGCTTACAGCGATGTGGCCGGCCTTGATGCGCTGGCCGCACAGTGTCTTGCCGTTACCACCGAATTTGAAAACGTTCCTGCCGACAGCCTGTTCCGCCTGGCGCAAAGCGTCTTTGTGGCGCCTAACGCCCATGGCGTATCGGTGGCGCAAGACCGTATCGCCGAAAAACGTTTCTTTGTCGATTGTTCCGCCAAGTCGGGCGTGTTGCCGGCGCCGCACAAGGTGATTGCCACGGTGCAGGATATCGACGATATCGGCGACGATTTGTTGCCCGGTATCTTGAAAACCGTGCGCATGGGCTATGACGGCAAGGGCCAGTACCGCGTGTCTACGCGCGACGATGTACGGACCGCGTTTGAAGAAATGGGTCAGGTCGTCTGTCTGCTGGAAAAGATGTTGCCGCTGGCCTATGAAGTCTCGGTGCTGACGGCGCGCGGTGTGGATGGCCAGTCGGTGGTGTATCCGATTGCCGAGAACGTGCACCGCGATGGCATCTTGTTTAGCACCACCGTGCCGGGGCCGAATGTGTCCGGCGAGAGTGCCGCCCGCGCGCAGCAGGCGGCGCAAGTCATTGTGGCCGAGCTTGGCTATGTGGGCGTGCTGTGCATCGAATTTTTCGTGCTGACCGATGGCAGCCTGGTAGTCAATGAAATGGCGCCCCGTCCGCATAACAGTGGCCACTACACGATGGATGCCTGCGTCACCAGCCAGTTTGCGCAGCAGGTGCGGGCCATGGCGCGCCTGCCGCTGGGCGATGTGCGCCAGCACTCGCCAGCCGTGATGCTCAACATCCTCGGCGATGTCTGGTTTGACGGCGACAGCGACACGGCGCGCGAACCGGCCTGGGACCGCATCCTGGCCTTGCCAGGCGCAAATTTGCATCTGTATGGCAAGAATGATCCGCGCCGGGGCCGCAAGATGGGCCATCTGACGTTTGTCGCTGCCAGCCTGCAGGAGGCGCAAGCCCAGTTGCACGCCGCCTGCCTGATCCTGGGAATTGCGCCGTGAGTGTGGCTGAACAAACACTGGACCTGGCCGCGATCGCGGCCGCCGCGCGTCTGCTGGAAAAGGGCGCACTGGCGGCTTTTCCCACGGAAACCGTGTACGGCCTGGGCGCCGACGCGGAAAACCCGGCTGCCGTGGCGCGCATTTATCAAGCGAAGGGCCGTCCGTCCGATCACCCGGTAATTGTGCACGTGGCGCCGGGCGCAGATTTGACACACTGGTCCGATGATTTACCGCAGGAAGCGCAGCAACTGGTGGCGGCCTTCTGGCCTGGCCCGCTGACCCTGATCGTCAAGCGCGCCGCGCATATCCCCGACGCTGTTTCCGGTGGACAAGATACGGTGGGCTTGCGCTGCCCGTCGCATCCGGTGGCCATCGCCTTGCTGCAAGAATTCAAGGGCGGCAAGGGCGGCCTGGCGGCGCCGTCGGCGAATAAATTCGGCAATGTCAGCCCCACTACGGCGCAGCATGTGCGCGATGAGTTCAGCGATGAGCTCGCCAGCGGCTTGCTGGGCGCGGTGCTCGATGGCGGCCAAAGCGAAGTCGGTATCGAGTCGACCATCGTCGATTTGTCACGCCTGGCAACGCATGGTCCCGTGCTGTTGCGCCCTGGCCATATCAGCAGCGAACAGATTGCTGCCGTGATTGGCCGCGCGCCCGCCCTGGCCGATGCGGCCGCGCCGCGCGCATCCGGTACGTTGGAATCGCATTACGCACCGCATACGCCTGTTGCGATGCAACACAAGGATGATCTGGGCGAAACGCTCAACCGGTTACTGAACGATGGCCGTCGCGTGGCCCTGATCCATTACTCGGATTTGCCGCCGGCCAGCGCCAGCGTGCGCCTGACTGCCGATCCGCAAGGTTACGCACATGCGCTGTATGCCTCGCTGCGCACGATGGACCAGGTCGGCGCCGAGCTGATACTGGTGGAAGCACCGCCCACCGGCCCGGATTGGCTGGGCATCAATGACCGTCTGCGGCGTGCCGCTTTCGGCTCAAGTGGTATCTTGCAGCAATTCCTCGACGCATAAAAAAAGCCCCTCACGGGGCTTTTTCTTGATGCAGCGCAATAGAAGTGCTTGCCACGAAACATAGTTAATAAGCCATAATCTGCCCCAAACTCCCGCGTCGATGGGTGGCAACATTGTTGTAATTTGGCTGATTTTTGAAACATAATTTCTATACAAGTCTACAGAACGATGGCATATTAGGTGGGTAGCGAATAGCACGCCCGTTCGTTTAGAAACCAGAAAAAGACCCAAGGAGACAAAATGCATCAAACAAAATTCGCGCTGGCCGTATTGGCTGCGGCTGTTCTGGCCGGTTGCGGTGGCTCGACCGCCGGAGATCAGACACTGAAAGTGAAATACAGCGCCCAGGTATCGTTTGGCGACAGCCTGTCCGATGTGGGTTCCTATGCCGTCGGCACGGTTGCTGCATTGAAAGGTGGCAAATTCACCATCAATGGCGATAACAGATCCATCAATCCTGAACTGACGGGCAAGAACTGGACCGAACTGATGGCGGCGCAATTCAGCCTGCCAGCACCGTGCGCAGCGGAAACTGGCCTCGATGGCGACGCCAGCCAGGGTTTCTCGGTACCCATCAAATTCAATACCGGCTGCTACGGCTACGCCATGGGCGGTTCGCGCGTGACCAATCCGGTTGGCCCTAATAATAAATTGACGGGTAGCGCGCTGGGCGCGTTGACCGTGCCGGTCGTCACCCAGATCAGCAATCACCTGGCAGCCGTCGGCGGCAAGTTCAAGGGCGATGAAATCGTTTTCGTGATGGCAGGCGGTAATGACGCCTTGTTCCAGCTGGGTGCCCTGCAGTCTGGTGCCACCGCTGCCGGTACCGCTGCCGGCGCACAGGCAGGCGCGCAAGCTTTTGCCGCCAATCTGGTCGCGGCCTTCGCTGCCGGTGCCCCTAATCCTGCGACTGCTGCGCAATCCATCGGTGCAGCAGTGGCAGCGGCCGCCGCGGCGCCAGGTGCAACCTCTGCATCGATTGTGGGTGCTGCCGTGCAAGCTGCCGTCCTCGCCGGCAATACGGCCGTCGGCACGCCGGCCGGTTACGGCCCGCTGGTCGCCAAGGCGCAAGCGGACGCTACCGCCACCGGCAACGCCGCTGGCGCTGCTGCCGGCGCTGCTTATGCTGCTGCCCAAGGCCCGGCACTGGTGGCCGCCATGGCAACGGCTGGCAACGATCTGGTGGCGCTGGTGAAAAACCAGATCATTGCGAATGGCGCGACGCGCGTGGTGGTCAATAACCTGCCCGATATCGCCAACACGCCTTCCGGCCTGAGCAAGGACGCCTCGACCAAGGCTTTGATCAATGCCATGGTCAGCGCTTACAACGGTGCATTGAATACCCTGTCTAGCGAGCCGAAAGTGCTGGTGGTCGATGTGTTTGCCGTCAGTCACGACCAGGCCACCAATCCAGCCCCGTATGGCTTGACCAATGTGACCGACACCGCCTGCGACCTGACCCCGGCCAAGAATCCCCTGGGCAGCTCGCTCGTTTGTAATGGCAGCAACCTGAAAGCCGGTGACGTGAGTCATTACTCGTATGCCGATGATGTGCATCCTACCCCGTTCAACAACCTGCTGTTGGCGCGTTATGTGTCCAAAGCCATGGTGGTGAAGGGCTGGCTGTAAGACATTGCGCCTGGGACCGGCATGCCGGTCCCACGCTAAAGAGTACTCACGGGTAATCCCGGACATAATGAATCAGGAGACATAATGAAAATTCGTTTGAACAGTGCATTAAAAGTGGTGGCGCTGGCTGCCGCGATGGCGGCGGCGTCGGGCGCATCGGCGCAAAGCGCAGGTACCTGGACGGCCAAGATCGGACTGAACAAGATTACACCGAAAGTCGACAGTGGCGATCTGTCGGCGCCGGCATTGCCAGGCACCAAGGCGGATGTCAAATCCGATACCAAGCCTATCTTCACCTTTGCCTACATGCTGACCGATAATGTTTCGGCTGAACTGGACCTGGGCGTACCGTATAAGCATGACCTGATCGGCGCTGGCGCGATCTCCGGTACCGGCAAGCTGGGTTCTGCCGAAGTCTTGCCACCGACCGCGTTCATCCAATACCGTTTCTTCCAGCCTAATGCGATGATACGTCCGTACGCTGGCGTCGGCCTCACGTATGCCTATTTCCAAAAGGAAACCGGTTCCGGCCAGATGACCGCCTTGCTCAATACGGGTGGCTCGGGTGAGACTTACAAGCTGGACAATAAATTGACGGTCAGCTTCCAGGTGGGCGCAACCTGGGCCTTCAATGAGCGCTGGTTTGCCGACGTTGCCGTAGTCAAGACGCCGCTGAAAACCACCGCCCATTTCACCACGGGCCAGACGCAGGAGATCAAGCTCAATCCGCTGGCAGTCAGCGTCGGTATCGGTTACAAGTTCTAATTGGCCTAGCCATAAAAAAATCCGCCTTGGCGGATTTTTTTTTGTCCCGGCAGGATCAGGCTGGCGGCGTATTGAACTGGCCGTTGTGGAAGATCAGCGGCGCTTGCGGGTTAGAGGCACATTCTTCCACTTCGCCCACGAAAATCACATGGTCGCCTTCCGGGTAGCGGCTGCGGTTGTGGCATTCGAACCAGGCCGATGCGCCTTTCAGGATGGGCTGGCCCGTGCGCGACAGCTCGTACTCGACACCGTCGAACGGGTTCGGCGTGCGGCGGGCGAAACGCTGCGCCAGCTCTGCCTGGTCGGCGCCCAGTACATTGATCACATAATGGGAATTGCCGCTGAAGATGGGCATGCTGTTGGCGACCGAACCCAGGCTCCACAGCACCAGCGGCGGCGATAGCGAGACGGAATTGAAGGAGCTGGCCGTGAGGCCGCGGAAACTGCCATCGGCCAGGCGCGTGGTGATCACCGTGACGCCGGTGGCAAACTGCGACAATGCTTGGCGGAAATGCGTCGTATCGAATGTTTGCGCTGGTGCGC
Organism: Janthinobacterium silvisoli; assembly: GCF_014200725.1. GTDB lineage: Bacteria > Pseudomonadota > Gammaproteobacteria > Burkholderiales > Burkholderiaceae_D > Janthinobacterium. The sequence goes on along the minus strand of NZ_JACHCL010000001.1, from coordinate 2,165,070 downwards.
GGGGAGAGCGTGTGTTCATGGGTGACCTGTCTGTTTGCTGACATTATGCCAAAAATCGGCACGGCCAGCGCAATCATGGCTGGCAGGCCCTGTAAATGGTGCCTCAGGCGCTCCGTTTCAAGCGGCAATGCAGCGTATGCCGCTTTGCGTTACAGTGGTGTAACAGCCAGGGTGATTGCACTACATTGCCCTCATTGTTTTGCTTCGACGTAAATTTGCGGGAGAGCATCATGAATGCACGGACGGAAGTCGCGCTACTGGGCGGTGGCTGCTTCTGGTGCCTGGAAGCGGTGTTCCTGGAAGTACGCGGCGTCACGCATGTCGAGTCCGGTTACACGGGCGGCACGGTGGCCGCTCCCACCTATGCGCAAGTGCGCGCCGGCGACACGGGGCACGCGGAAGTAGTGCGCCTGGAATTCGATCCAGCTATCATCAGCTACCACGACTTGCTGGAAATGTTTTTTACCATCCACGATCCCACCACCCTGAACCGCCAGGGCAACGATGTGGGGACACAATACCGTTCCGTGATTTATTTCCAGTCAGCCGAGCAGGAAAAAGTGGCGCACAAGGTGATCGCCGAGATGGCCAATGTGTGGGATGCCCCCATCGTTACCGAGTTATCGCCCGCCCAGCCTTACTTCAAGGCCGAGGAGGAGCATCAGCGTTATTTCGAGCGCCATCCCTTGCAGAGCTATTGCGCCTGCGTGGTGGCGGCCAAGCTGGAAAAGTTTTACGCCATGCATGCGAACCGGCTGAAATAAATTGGATACCCGACGCGTGCATCAGGCATCCATACGCTTCAATTAGCCAGCGCCGGCATTGCCTGTGCCGGCTTGTCCGGGTACATATAGTTGCGCGACCATGGCAGGCTGGAAGAGCGCCGCCCGGCCTTCACGCAGACGATTTGATACAGGCTGATCAGATCCTGTTCAAACGCGTAGCTGCAACCGGCCAGGTACACATGCCAGATACGGAAGCGCCGTTCGCCGGCCAGCGGACGGATCTGCTCGGCGTTGGCTTCGAAGTTCTCCGTCCACAATTGGCAGGTGCGCGCGTAGTGGCGGCGCAGGTTTTCCACGTCCAGCACCTCCAGCCCCCCTTGCTGCATGGTTTTCAGCACATTGCCGATATGCGCCAGTTCACCGTGCGGAAACACATATTTTTCGATGAATTCACCGCCGCCGTATGGCGTTTCGCCATTGTCGGGATCAGTCGAGGTGATGCCGTGGTTCATCGCCATGCCGTCCGGCGCCAGCAGTTTGTTGATGATGCCGAAATAGTCAGGTAAATGTTTCAGGCCCACGTGTTCAAACATGCCTACGCTGGTGATGCGGTCGAACTGGCCCGTCACGTCGCGGTAGTCTTGCAGGCGGATTTCAATCAGGTGTTCCAGGCCGGCTGCCGCGACTCTTTCGCGTGCCAGTGCAAACTGGTTTTCCGACAGGGTCACACCCACGCAGCGGGCGCCATATTGCTGCGCTGCCCGGATCACCAGCGCGCCCCAGCCGCAGCCGATATCGAGCAAGGTCTGGCCCTGCTGCAACTGGATCTTGCGCAGGATATGGTCGATCTTCTTGACTTGCGCCTGTTCCAGGGTTTCATCGCCGTTTTCAAAGTAGGCGCAGGAATACACGAGGGCGGGATCGAGGAATTGCTGGTAGAACGCGTTGGACACATCGTAGTGATAGCGGATGGCCTCGGCATCCTTGCGCTTGTCGTGGGTAAAGCTGCGCACGATGCGCGCCAGCTTGCCTTCCTGCTTGAGGGTATTGCGGGCCAGCGCATTGCCGATCGAAATCATGTCGCTGGCCGAGCCCTTGACTTCGATATTGCCCTCCACATAAGCCGAGCCCAGGTTGGCCAGCGAGGGATTGAGCAGGTAGCGGGCCGATGCCACCGTCGGCAGGCGGATGGTGACGCGGGGCGCTTCGCTGGACAGGTCGATGTGCTGACCGTTCCACAGTTCTATACGCAGTGGCAAGGCAGTCTTGCTGCGCATGCCGGCAATCCAGGACTTGAGTTGGTTTTGTACAAACAAAATGGCCTCCAATGCCGCGGCCGTCGTAACGGCCGCAAATTGAGCAACATGTTATTAACACTCTACCGTGATAGCCTACACCTATATTGCCTTGCTTGCTGCGCGCCCCGTGTATCGTTTCTGCTAAGGTTGCAAACGTTGCATATTCCATTGCCCCTCGGCATCACGTGTAAACACGATACGGTCGTGGAAGCGCGAGCGCCGGCCTTGCCAGAATTCAATGCGTTCTGGCTGCAAACGGTAGCCGCCCCAGTGCTCAGGGCGTGGCGGGTGGGCTTCCTCGCCGACGGCAGCCGCCACTGCTGCGTAATTGGCTTCCAGCGTGGCGCGGTCGCTGATCGGCGCGCTTTGCTGCGAGGCAATTGCTGACAGGCGGCTGAGCAGGGGGCGCACATTGAAATACTCGTCGCTCTCGGCGGCCGTGGTTTTTACCACCGTGCCTTCGATGCGTACCTGGCGCTCCAGTTCGCGCCAAAAGAACAGCAGGGCCGCATGCGGGTTATGCGCCAGTTGCTGGCCCTTGTCACTATCGTAATTCGTGTACCAGGTGAAACCGCGCTCATCGAATTGCTTGATTAGCACGATGCGCGAGCTGGGCTTGCCGTCAGGCGTGACGGTGGCCAGGCTCATGGCGTTTGGTTCGCCCACTTGCGCATTGACGGCTTCGCCGAACCACTTCTGGAACTGGGCGATGGGATCGGCCAGCACATCGGACTCGCTGAGGCTGGAATGCGCGTAATCGGTGCGCATGGCAGCGAGCAAGGCGGCGGCGTCGGGTGCTTCGGCTACCTCGGGCGCGATGCCGCGGCGGCGCTGCATGGCCGTGCCCAATTGCGCCATCTGCTGCGCGCTGAACAAACGCTTGGCCATCGGCGCCAGCTGGCTTTCTTCCTTGGCCATATGGGCCTGGTAAGCGGCTACGTAGTCGCGCACGCCATGGGCCGATAATTGCTTGCCGGTACCTGCGGCAATGGTGTCCAGTTCCGGGCGCAAGGTGGCCCAGGCAGCATCCATGCGCTGGTGGTCGGCCAGGATTTCCGGCACCAGGGTTTGCAGCAAGGCGGCGTCGTCGCCAATCGCCGTCGCTTGCAGCATCGGCATCAAGTCTTGTTCTTCATCATCGTGATGCAAATGGGCGGCTTTATCGAAATATTGCAACACGGCCTTGGCTGCCTGCTGCGCTTCGGTCGTATTGCCTTGTTGCAATAAATGGACGAGCAGGTTTTGCAAGGTGCTCAGCTGCTTTCGGATCTTGTCGTGGCAATGCTTGAGGACGGCAATTGGCTGGTCAAAGCCGGGAACGGTGTCGAACAGGGGCGCGGTCATGGCGTAGGTTCTCTTGGTGGGCAGTGTTGGGGCGCGGCGACAATGCAGGCAAGTCGCCAGATGCTGGGCCTATTTTAGAATACTTGCCATCGCCGTGTCCGTTAAAATGGCGGTATGCATACTTCTACCAATGAACTTATTTCCCCGGACTTGACCGAGATCGATTTTGACCGCCGTTTTGGCGGCATCGCGCGCCTGTATGGTCCACCGGCGCTGGCCCGTTTCCGCGCGGCGCATGTGTGCGTGATCGGCGTCGGTGGCGTCGGCTCGTGGATCGTCGAAGCGCTGGCGCGCAGCGCCGTGGGCCGGCTGACCCTGATCGACCTGGATAATGTTGCCGAATCGAATATCAACCGCCAGATCCAGGCCATGAGCGACACCATCGGCCAGGCCAAGATCACGGCGCTGGCCGAACGCATCGCGCTGATCAATCCGTTTTGTCAGGTGACCGAGGTCGAGGATTTCATCGCACCTGATAACCTGGAGCAACTGCTGGGTGGCCGCGACTTCGATTACGTGGTCGACGCCATCGATAATGCCAAGGCCAAGGCGGCACTGATCGCGTATTGCCGTGCACGCAATCTGCCCATGCTGAGCATCGGCAGTGCTGGCGGGCAGACGGACCCGACCCTGATCGCCGTGCGCGACCTGTCGAAGACGGAACAGGAACCCTTGCTCAAGCGTGTGCGCAAGCTGTTGCGCACGGAATATGGTTTCCCTCGCGGCGTGAAAAACAAGTTCAATGTCGACGCCGTGTTTTCCATGGAACCACTGACGACACCAGAGAACCTTGACGCCTGCGACATCGATGGCAGCATCAATAGTGCGGGCGCCGGCGTGACGGGCCTGAACTGCGCCGGTTTTGGTTCCAGTGTGGTGGTCACGGCCAGCTTCGGCATGGTGGCCGCATCCCACGTGCTGAAAACCTTACGCCAGCCTGCAGCGCAGTAGGTTTTGATAGGCGTTCTTAAGCCTATCGTCGCGGCGGTTTGCTATTATTCGTGGATTGCCTGCCCGCTTGGCATGGCAGGCACTTATCGAAACTCATAGAAAGAATACATCATGACGCGTAGCTCCGTTTTGTTTGCCCTGATCTGCTCCGTCGCCGCGTCGCTGGCGCAGGCGCAGGTCGCTGTACCGGCTCCCGTACCTGCTTCGGCAGTCTCGCTGAGCCCTGGCCCTGCTGCCGATAAGTTGATCATCATCGACAACAAGGTCGGTACGGGCAAGGAAGCCGCTGCCGGTAATAACGTGACCGTGCACTACACGGGCTGGCTGTACCGTCCGCTGGCGAAAAACTCGCGCGGCAAGCAGTTCGACAGCTCTGTCGGCCGTGGCCCGTTTGATTTCCCGCTGGGCAAGGGCATGGTCATCAAGGGCTGGGATCAAGGCGTGGCTGGCATGAAAGTGGGTGGCAAGCGCACCCTGATCATTCCTGGCGAACTCGCTTACGGTCCACGCGGCGCTGGCAATGGCGATATTCCGCCAAACTCGGCATTGATTTTCGATGTCGAATTGCTTGATGTGAAGTAATTGACCATTGGGCGGAGGCGTATTGTTGCGCAGCCGCCAAAAAGGGTAGACTGGGGTCTTCTGGCATTGCAGTGGAGACCCCTCATGAAAATCGCGAACAACGTTACTGAACTGATCGGTAACACCCCCCTGGTGCGCATCAACCGCATCGCCGACGGCAGTGTGGCCACCATCCTGGCCAAGCTCGAATTCCATAATCCCGCCCACAGCGTCAAAGACCGCATCGGCCTGTCCATGATTGCGGCCGCCGAAAGCGCAGGCAAGATTCATCCCGACACCATCATCGTGGAACCGACCAGCGGCAACACCGGCATTGCGCTGGCGATGGTCTGCGCGGCGCGCGGCTACCGCTGCACCCTGGTCATGCCCGACACCATGAGCCGCGAACGGCGCATCTTGCTGCGCGCCTATGGCGCCGAGCTGATATTGACGCCAGGCAGCGAAGGCATGCTGGGCGCCATCCGCAAGGCGGAGGAACTGGCGGCCACCGACCCGCGCTATTTGATGCTGCAGCAATTCAACAACCCCGCCAATCCTGCCATCCACCGCCAGACGACGGCCGAGGAAATCTGGCGCGACACGGATGGGCAAGTAGACATCATCGTGGCCGGCGTGGGCACGGGCGGCACCATCACCGGTGTGGGCGAAGTGTTGAAGGAACGCAAGCCCGGACTGCAAGTGATTGCCGTGGAGCCGGACGCTTCGCCCATGCTGTCGAAAGGGACCAAGGGGCCGCACCCGATCCAGGGCATCGGCGCCGGTTTCGTGCCGCAAATTCTGAACACGGCGGTCTACGATGAAGTGATCTGCGTCAAGAATGACGACGCGTTTGCCACGGCGCGCCTGGCCGCCAGCAGCGAAGGCTTGCTGGTCGGCATTTCCTCGGGTGCCGCCCTGTGGGCCGCCGTGCAAGTGGCGCGCCGTCCTGAAAACGCCGGCAAGACCATCGTCACCATCATCCCTTCGTTCGGCGAGCGCTACCTGAGCACGGCCCTGTACGCCGGCCTGGGCGATTAAGGTTTCGCCAGCGCCAGCGCCGGCAACAGCAGCGACAGGTCGATTTTCTCGGCCAGCGCCCGGTTGCCGGCATCGCCCGGATGCAGATGGTCGCCCGAATCATAGGTCGCCTGCAGGCGCAGCGGGTGCGCCGGATCGCGCGCCCAGGCGTCGAAGTCCAGCACCGCATCGTAGCTGCCGCTGCCGCGTATCCAGGCATTGAGTTGCTGGCGCAGCGCATCCTTGCCCGGCTGGTAATAGTCGCTCAGCGGCGTGCCGGGCAGCGCTCCTTCGAACGGCGTCAGGGTGGCGCCGATCACGCGCACTCCACGGCTATGCGCCCGCGCAATCAGTTGCGTGTAGCCCGCGATTAACTCCGCCAGCGTGGGGCGCAAGGCGTGCGCTTCGAATGCCGTGCCGGGCCAGCTGATATCGTTGATGCCTATCAATACGACGACGGTGCGCACGCCCGGCTGCGCCAGCACGTCGCGCTCGAAGCGCGCCAGCGCATTGTCTCCCATGCCATTAGCCAGCAGCCGGCCGCCGGAAATGCCGGCGTTGATGACGGCCACCCCATGCGGCGCCAGGCGGGCGGCCAGCACGTCGGGCCAGCGGGTATCCGTATCCAGGCTGGCGCTGGCGCCATCGGTGATCGAATCGCCGATCACTGCCACCACGGGCGCCGCCGCCGGTGCCGCTACCGGGGATTCCACTTCGATAGCGCTCAGGACCAGGCGTGCGGTGGTGGTATGCACGCCAGCTTGTTCTGCGTCGATGTGGGTAGCGCGGGTCTGATCGCCTGGCGCGATCCAGGCCGTGGCGCGGCCATCCCAGTGAAAGGTGCTCACCTCGCTGTGTCGCGGCAGGTGCAGGCTGACCGTCAGCCGCGCCAGGTCGGGCACGCTCAAGGCGATGGGGTCGCTGACCAGCGGCGCGCCCGCTGCGATGGTGGCCGATGCCTGCCCGCCAAAGGTGATGGCGCGCAGGCTGTCCTGGTCTATCGCCGACGCCTCGCCGGCCAGTGCCACGGTTGCGCTCTTGATGGTCAACGGCGTGCGGCCATAGGCATTCGACAGCACGATGCGCACGCGCTTGCCGCCCAGGCTGATACGCGCCACCTGGCGCACGGTTTGTTCATCCAGCGTGGCCGGCACATTGCTGGGAAACAGGAAATCCTGTCCCCAGACAGCTTGCGGGCTCGCTGTCCAGCTGGAAATCCAGCCTGATGCCGGATCGGCGTGGGCTGCGCCGCTCAGGGTAAAGGCCAGCAGGGCGCTGGCAGCGAGGGTGGGTAATCGTTTCATGGCATCAACTTCATCGTGGAGAATGCCGCATGATGAATTTAAAACCGTTTATGTACTAGACTGTCTCATCTAAGAACATTTATGAGCTGAATTCACAATGGCCAGACTGGAAGTGAACCGTTCCGGCGAGCTGGAAATCTTCGTGCGGGTGATCGAACTGGGTGGATTTTCAGCCGCTGCGCGCGCCTGCGGCATGACGCCATCGGCTGTCAGCAAGCTGGTGGCGCGGCTCGAGCAGCGCCTGGGAGCGCGTTTGCTGAACCGTTCCACGCGCCAGCTGAAACTGACGCCGGAAGGCTGCGAGTTGTATGAGCGGGGCGTGCGCGTGCTGGCCGCCCTCGACGAGGCGGAGCGTTGCGCCGGCATCCAGGGTATCCCGCGCGGGCGCTTGAGGGTGAATGCCAACGTGCCGTTCGGCCACCATTTTTTGTTGCCGCTGGTGCCGGCTTTCCTCGAACGCTATCCCGAAATGACACTGGACATCGTGCTGACCGATGAGGTGGTCGATATCCTCGAGCAGCGCACCGATGTGGCGGTGCGGGCGGGGCCTTTGAAAAGCTCAAGCCTGGTGGCGCGCAAGCTGGGCCAGACGCGCATGCTGCTGGTGGCCGCGCCGTCCTACCTGGCGCGCCACGGCACGCCGCTCGATCCGGCCGGGCTGGAACGGCACAACCGGCTGGGCGCCAACTATGTGCGGGCCCAAACGGGCTGGCCGCTGCGGCAGGCCGACGGCACGCACATCACCGTGCCCGTGACGGGCAATGTCCAGGCCAGCGATGGTGAAGCCTTGCGGCGCCTGGTGCTCGCTGGCCTGGGCCTGGCCCGGCTGGCCGAGTTCCAGGTCCGCGACGATATCGCGGCGGGCCGCTTGCAAGCCGTGCTGGAAGCGTACAACCCCGGCGACCAGGAAGAAGTCCATGCCGTCTTCGTGGGGCCGGGCGGACAAGTGCCGCTGCGCGTGCGTGCCTTGCTTGATTTCCTGGCCGAGCAGGTGGCTTTTGACGCACCCGGGGAGTCAGCCGGGGCAGGCCAGGCAAGCCCGGCAGGCGCAGTACAATAGGGGAACGCGCCGCAATCGTTCGGCACGTCTCTTTAAGTGAAACTATGTTCCTGGTAAAACCTGAACGCCGCCGCCTGCTGCAGGTGGGCGCGACCGTGGCCGTGATTGCGCTGGGCCTGGCCTCGCGTGCTTATCCCTCTTTCGTGCCTGAGGTGCTGGGCAAATATCCGGGCGACGCCCTGTGGGCCATGATGATCTTCTTTGCGCTGGGCATGGTTGCCACGCGCTTGCTGACGTGGAAGCTGGCAGCCTGGGCGCTGCTGATCTGCTTTGCCGTCGAGTTCAGCCAGTTGTACCAGGCGCCGTGGATCAATGCGATCCGCGCGCACACCCTGGGGCATCTGGTACTCGGTTCTTTCTTCGGCTGGCTTGACCTGATCGCCTACACCGTAGGTATAGCGATCGCGGCGCTGGTTGATAAGCTGCTTTTATTCACGCGCCGCTAGCAGTGGGGTCAGACCCGCCGGGTCTGACCCCAGCATTTACTTCACGTTACCTTCCGTATCGCGCACTTCCACCGGCGCCAGTTTCAGCTTGGACAGTTGCGGTTCGATTTTCGCCTTGTCGCCCACGCCGATGACGATCAGCTTTTCAGGCTGCAGATATTTCTTGACCACCTCTTGCACCTGCTTGCCCGTCACGCTGGAAAAGCGCTGCGGCAAGCTGCTGTAGTAGTCCAGGCCCAGGCCGTAGATATAGGTGTTGGCCATGCTGGCGCTGATGCTGGCATTCGTTTCGAACTGGCCCGGCAGGGACAGTACTTGCGAATTGCGCGCATTCGACAACTCCTTGGCCGTCAACGGTTTGGCGATCATGGCGCGGATTTCCTTGAACGTTTCCGATACGGCCGGGCCCGTCACGTCGGTACGCACGCCGGCCGCGATCGAGAATGGACCTGGCTGGCTGCGGTACTGGAATTGCGAGCGCACGCCGTAGGTATAGCCCTTTTCTTCGCGCAAGTTGTTGCTCAGGCGGCTGGTAAACAAGCCGCCCAGCGCCGCGTTCATCACTTGCAGCGGAGCATAGTCAGGCGTCTTGCGGTCGACCGCAATCGTCGACAGGCGCACGGCCGTTTGCGGCGCGCCCGGCTTGTCGACCAGAATCAGCCTGGCCTTGGTGGTTTCCGGCGTGGCGTGCACCGAGGGCGCCACCGTACCGGCTTCCCAGGCGCCAAATTTCGCTTCCGCCAGCGCCTTCAGTTCCGCCTCGCTGATATCGCCCGAGACGATCAGCGCCGCATTGTTCGGCACATAGTGCTGTTGCCAGAACGCTTGCAGGTCGGCGCGGGTGGTGGCTTTCAGCGCCGCTTCCGTGCCCAGCTGGATATTGCCGTACGGATGTTTCGGACCATACAGGGCGGCCGCTTCCACGCGGGCGGCCACGGCGCCGGCGTTTTCGCGCTGCTGCGCCAGTTCGCCGATGCGGCTGGCGCGCTGGCGTTCGACTTCGGCTTGCGGGAATTGCGGGTGCTGCACCACGTCGGCCAGCAGGTCCAGCGCTTGCGGGAAGGTCGCTTTCAAGGAGGTCAGCTGGGCGAACGAGGCATCCACGCCGGAACCGGTGCCCAGGAAGGCACCCAGTTGCGCCACTTCATCGGCGATCTGCGGCGCAGTGCGCGTGGCCGTGCCTTCCTGCAGCAACTGCGCCGTGAAGCTGGACAAGCCCGGCTGGGCCAGCGGATTGGCGCCCGAGCCGCTCTTGATCACCAACTGGGTCGATACCAGCGGCACGCCCGGATTGCTGTTGTAGATCACGGTCAAGCCATTGGCCAGGGTGAACGACTTGCCTTGCGGCAAATGGATGGCCGGTGCGGGGCCGGCTGCCGGCACCTTGTTGCGCCAGGCTTCATCGGCATTGATCGCCGTGCCCGGTGCAGACTTGACCTTGCCTGGCGCCGGCGTTGGCACTTCCGGTCCCAGGTCCGGCGTGCCGGGTACGCCATACACCACCACGCGCGCCTGGTTTTTCAGGTAGGTGTCGACGGCGCGCTGTACGCCGGCGGCCGTCACCTTGCGGTAGCGCTCGATATCTTTCGCCAGGTAGCCAGGGTCGCCCGTGTATTGGTTGTACTGGTTCATCATATTGGCATTGCTGCCGACTTTTTCTACCTGGCCCAGCATGCCCGTTTCGATGCCGTTGCGGGCCCGCTCGATTTCTTTCTCGGTAGGGCCGCTGGTCCGCAATTGCTCCAGCTCGGCATTCATCGCTTGTTCGATTTCTTCCGGCTTGTGGCCGGGGCGGGCCGTCACGTCGACCGAAAACACGGAAGTCAGGGCATTCGAACTCTGGTTGGCATTCACGTCCTGGGCGATCTGCTTGTCGTACACCAGCGATTTGTACAGGCGGCTGGACTTGCCGCCGGCCAGGATTTGCGCGGCAATCGTCAACTCTGCATCGTCAGGCTGGTAGGCCGATGGCGTCAGCCAGGCCATGAAGACGCGTGGCAATTCCACATGGTCTTGCACCACGATGCGGCGTTCCTGCGTGATGGGCGGCGTCACCACATTCGGTTTTGCCACTGGCGGGCCGCTCTTGAAGCTGCCAAAGTATTTGTTGACCAGTTCCTTGGTTTTCGCCTTGTCGATGTCGCCGGCGATCACCAGGCTGGCATTGTTGGGGCCATAGTATTTGGTGAAGAATTCGCGGATATCGGCCAGTTTGGCGTTCTGGATATCGGCGTGCGAGCCGATCACGCTGGCGTAATACGGGTGGGTCTTGGGAAACAGCTGGTGGTACAAGGCTTCTTCGACGATGCCGTAAGGGCGGTTTTCCACGCTCTGGCGGCGTTCGTTGCGCACCACGTCTTGCTGGTTGGTCAGCGCCGTCTGGTCGAGCACGTCGAGCAGGTAGCCCATGCGGTCGGAATGGGCCCACAGGGCCAGTTCCAGCTGGTTAGACGGCACCGTGTCGAAATAATTGGTGCGGTCGAAATCGGTGCTGCCATTCGAATCGGTGGCGCCCGCGCCTTCGAGCAACTGGTCGGCCAGGCCGCGCGGCACGTGCTTGGTAGCGGCAAACATCATGTGTTCGAACAAATGGGCAAAACCGGTCAGGCCAGGCGCTTCATTGGCCGGTCCCACGTGGTACCAGATATTGACGGCGGTCACCGGCAACTTGTGGTCTTGCACCAGGATCACTTCCAGGCCATTGGGCAGGTTGTATTTTTCGTAAGCAATATTCGGCACCACGGTGGCGGATGCTGCCGCGTCGGCGGCGTAGCTGAGCGAGAGCGGGGCGCCGTACAGCGACAGGATCAGGGCGGGAATGGCCAGCAGTTTCATCGATTTCATGCGTGCTTCCAGGTGGGGTTAGGAGGAGGTATTTTTTACTTGTGTTGCCGGCGATGCGGGGGAAGGCTGGTACAGCATAGCTGCGCCGCACAGCACCAGCAGCGAGCAGCTGATGGCAACGATGGCCGCTGCACCCAGCAAGCGCCATTCGCGCGGCGTGAACCAGGCCGTGGACGTTGACGTGGGCGTGGCGGCTGGCGCTGGTCCGTCTATCAGCGGCGGCAAGCCGCCCGCCGCGCGCGCCTGCGCCGCCAGCGCTTGCGTGGCCGCATCAAGCTGGGCCAGCTGGCGTGTGACGGTTTCGGCCAGCACGGCTTCGTTCAGCGCTACCAGCGCAAATATCGGGTCGTCAACGTCGATCTTGATGCCCGTCTTGTCGAACACATGGCTGCGCAGTTTATGCTGGTCCACTACCATTGCACCTTGTCGAGTTGTTCAAAGATGTCGCGGTAAACGACCTTGATGCGCTGTTTTTCCATGATGTTGAATTTCTCATTCGACAGCACTTCCTGCATCGTCAGGCGCGCCGTATTCATTTTTTTCACATCGGCGCCGAAGGTGTCGGGATTGCGCTGACTCAAGGTAATACTGCCTTTGACGCGCGCGCGGTTGTCGGCATACGACTGCGATTCCATGAATTGCTTGCCCGACGCCGATTGCAGCAGGCCGAAGTGTTCGTTTTGCCATAGCACCAGCGGCACATTGGTGGAGCGGGCCGTGGCGACAAAGCCGGTGGCCGTGTCGTGCAGGGTGTCGCCGCCGCCCACGATGGTGTGGATATACACCTTGCGGCCCGATTCTTCCAGCAGCGAAAAGCAATCGTTTTCCAGCAGGTAGCCCATCAGCGGTGAAAAGGTATTGGCGCCATTGTCGACCACGCAGTTGCCGTCTTCTTCCAGGATATCGATCATCAGCGCGTCAAAACGTTTCGGGTCGATATTGCGCGTATCGGTCATCACCGGCACATGCTTGACGTTCATTGCCTTGTAGCGCGAAAAGGTGGCGTTCTCCTGGTCGGTGTCGTAGCAGCGCAGGGGCGCGCCATCCTTGCCGCCTATCCATTGCGCCAGCAGCGTCGAGACCAGCGTCTTGCCGATGCCGCCTTTGCCCTGCAGGATGAAATGTACCGTGTTTTGCATTGCGACTACTCCAAGTTGTTGCGTCAAATTTACGTGCCAGCAGTGCCGTCCCTGTCATGTCCGCACACGGCTGGCCGCATCAGACGTAATGCTGGCAGGCAAGGTGAAGAGAAAAAGCGAGGGGACATGAATAGGGACAGGCGGGCGGCTGGCGATTGTTGAGAATAAGTCTTTTTTATCTGTTAGGCAACCGCAGCGATGATGGCTGCACTACCACTTGTGTTCGCTGTGACGTGCATTTTTACCACAATGATTTGCAAAGTTGCCATGGATGCCAGTGAATCTGGTTATGATGTTAGTGAGGATACCATTGTTGCAGGGCAATTTTTTGCGTGACCAGCATGTGAACGGGGATGCAGTGCCGATATCCAGTCTCGATAAAGCCGATATAGACCGCTTGAATTTGCAGGGATTGTCTTGCCTGGTCGGTAATCGCCGCCAGGCGCGGCGGCTGGTGCAGATGGCGCTGGCTGCCGCGCGCCAGCGGCAGTATGCGCGCGGCAGCGCTTACGCCGAACTCAACCGCTGCTGGCTGGCGTACTACGCAGGCGAAGCAGAGCCGCCGTGCGATATGGCGCAAACGCATTTTTTGCAGTGCGGCGACCTGGAAGGCGCCATGGGTGTGGCCACCTTGCAAGGCGCGTATGCCAGCCGGCGCGGCGAGTTTGCCATCGCCGAACAGCATTTCCTGCTGGCGCGCGAGCTGGCCGCGCAGATTCCCGATTCCCTGCATAAATTCATGCTGTATGGCCGGCTTGGTGTCGATGCGCTGAACCGTGGCGATACGCAGGAAGGGCCGCGCAACTTCCTGCTGGCGCTCGATATTGCCGAACGCTTTGGCACATCCGCCCACCGCGTCAACAGCCTGTCGAACCTGGCCTCGTCGCAGCATGACCTGGGCAATGATGAAGACGCCATTCCCCTGCTGGTTGAAGCGCTCGACATCATCGGCACGCAAAAGCTGAAATACCAGCAAACCATCGTCTCGGCCAACCTGGCCATGTGCCTGCTCACCACCGGCAAGCCGGCCGAAGCGCTGGCGCTGGTCGAACCGTTTTATGAGTGGCCCGAAGAAGACCTGGCCATCCGCGCTTTTCTATTTTGCATCGCGGCCCATGCCACCATCCTGCTGCAGCGGCCAGAACAGGCCCAGCAATTGCTGCTGCGCGCCGAAGACTATGCGCGCCAGGGCCAGGACCTGGAAGAGCAGATGCATGCCTGGCTGGTGCGCGGCAAGCTCGACCTGCAGGGCGGCGAGCCGGCGCGCGCGATCGTTTCGCTGACGCAGGCGCACGACTTGCTGAGCTGGACGCGCAACCCGTTTCACCAGCAGCAGATCTTGCGGGGACTGGCCGATATCAATGCCCGCCTGGGGCAGTGGCAGCTGGCATATGGTTTTCTGCAGCAATACCAGGCCGCGTACGAGGCCAGCAGCAAGTCGGCGCGCGCTTCGCGCATATTGATGCGCAATCTGGAAAAGGAAATGTCCAGCCTGAAGGCCGAGCGCGACACGGCGCTGGAACTGCAGGCTGCGCGCGAATCGGAAAATGCCAAGCTGGAACATCTGAACCGCGAGCTGGCGCACCAGATCCTGCATGTCAGTGCGCTGCAAGACAGCCTGAAGGAACAGGCCATGCGCGATCACCTGACGGGCTTGTACAACCGCCGCTACTTTGAAAACAGCCTGAACGCTATCCTGCAGGAGGCGGGGGCACAGGTGCCGCTGGCCATCGTGCTGATCGACCTCGATTTCTTCAAGCGCGTCAACGATACCTATGGACATAACTTCGGCGATGAAGTGCTGATCCAGTTTGCGCGCCTGGTGGAAAGCCAGTTGCGCGGCAGCGACATGCTGTGCCGCTATGGCGGTGAAGAGTTCTGCTTGCTGCTGCGCGACGCCGACAGCGTGATCGCCTCGCACAAGGTCGATGCGATCGCCGCGCTGTACCGCCGGCTGCAGATACGGCAGGCGCCGCACAGTCTGTCTGGCTGTACCTTTTCAGCGGGCATTGCCGAATATCCGCGCCACGGCTTTGACCGCCATGCCTTGCTGACGCGCGCCGACAGCGCCCTGTATGCGGCCAAGCTGGCCGGCCGCGACCGGGCACTGGCCGCGCAATAAACCTACTTGATAAACCGTAGCAAACCTTGCAGCGCATGGGCGATAGCCTGTTCGCGCACGGCCTGGCGGTCGCCGGCAAACACCAGCCGCTCCGTATGGACGATGGCGCCATGGGCCCAGCCGAAACATACGGTGCCGACCGGCTTGCCCGGTACGGCGCCACCGGGGCCGGCGATACCGGTGGTGGACACGGCCACCTGGGTGTCGCTATTGGCCAGCGCGCCTTCGGCCATGGCGGCGGCGACCTCTTCGCTGACGGCGCCCACCTCGGCGATCAGGGCGGCCGGCACATTCAGCAAGTCTGTCTTGGCGGCATTGCTATAGGTAACGAAGCCGCGTTCGAACCAGGCGGACGAGCCGGCGATGTCCGTGACGGCTTGCGCCACGCCGCCGCCCGTGCACGATTCAGCTGTTGCCAGCAGCCATCCTTTTGCCTGCAAGGCCAGTCCCACCTGGCTGGACAGGCTGAAGATATCGTTGTGCATGCGTTGCTCCTGAAGCGGGGAAAGATGGAGCAAGACTGTATCACGGCTCTCCCACCCTGCTTGCGCGCGGTACAAGAAACTTTCCCCGCTAACAGCGAAAATGCGTACACTCTTTTATGCATTTGACAGTAAACCCTGACCGGCCGGCTGTGGTGTCGCAAGCTGGCCGGCATCGCCCCATCTGGCCGTTCGCTGGCTTGCCCTGGGCCTCTAACGTAGGATTTGATGCGTTTGTCATGGCACTTCTGAACTGCACCTGCCGGCAATTGTCTGATCATATGAAAGGCAGGGTGCGCCTGCACATCTGCATACCCATGCGGCTGTGCTGCTTATTTTTTCTGCTGGTCATGGCGTGTGCCGTGGCGCGGGCACAGGCGCCGTCGCTGCAGGAGCGCCAGGTCAAGGCTGACTATCTGTACAAGTTTGCCAGTTTTGTCGAGTGGCCCGATGGCAGTTTCGCGCGGCCCGACAGTCCGCTGCTGATCGGCGTGGCCGGCGACACCGCGCTGGCCGAGCAGCTGGAAACCAGCGTGGCCGGGCATAGCGTGAACGGGCGTGTAGTACAAGTAAAAAAAGTCCGCCGCGGCGAGCCGCTGACGGGTCTGCATGTGCTGTACCTGGGAGGGCTGGACAAGGCGCTGGCACAAGAGATGCTGGCCGCCAGCCGCGGCCTGGCGCTGTTGACGGTGTCCGATTCGGATGAGGTCCATGCGATGGGCAGCATGATCAATTTTGTGGTGACGGACGACCGGGTACGCTTCGACGTGGCCCTGAAACCGGTGGGGCAGGCGCATATCCGCATCAGCGCGCGCATGCTGCTGACCGCCTACCGCGTACAGACGGGGGGCGCCTGAGCATGCTGCGCCTGCGCTCCATCCGCCACAAGCTGATGTCGGTGGTCTTGCTGACCACCCTGGTGGCGCTCGTCATATCGCTGGGCACCATCGTCATCTTCGATTTGCGCGCCTACCACCGCAACTTGCTGGCCGACATCAGCACCCAGGCCGAACTGCTGGGGCATATGAGTTCGGCCGCGCTGGCCTTCGACGACCAGCGCCTGGCGCTGGAGAACCTGAACCTGATGCGCATTCGTCCACGCGTGACAGCCGGCGCCCTGTACCGTGCCGACGGCAGCCTGTTTGCCAGCTACCAGGCCAATAACCGCACTGCAGCGTTGCCGGCACGGGCCGGCATCGAAGGGGAACGGATCGATGCCAATTCGGTCGAACTGTTCAGGTCTATCGTCGACAATGGCGAATTGCTGGGTACTGTTTACCTGCGCGCCGATTACGAACTGGCCGGCCGCACGGCCGACTACCTGGCCATCGCGCTGGGCGTGACGGTGCTGGCGCTGCTGGTGGCCTTGCTGCTGCTGCGCCGCCTCGATTACATGATTACCCAGCCCATCCTCGATATCGCCGACGTGGCCCGGGAAGTGATCGAGACGCGCGACTATTCGCGCCGCGCGCGCAAGCTCAGTTCGGACGAGGTGGCGCAATTGGTCGATTCATTCAATAAAATGCTGGCCGAAATCGAACTGCGCACGCATGCGCTGGAAAGTTCGAACGTGGAACTGGCGCGCGAAGCTGGGCAACGCGCCCAGGCGCAGCAGGAAATCATGCGCCTGAACCAGCAGCTGGAAGTGCGCGTGCATGAGCGCACGATGCAGCTCGAACTGACCAATGGCGAGCTGGCGATGGCGATGGAGGAGGCGCGCAGCGCCAATTATGCCAAGTCGGCTTTCCTTTCATCGATGAGCCATGAATTGCGCACGCCGCTCAACGCTATCCTCGGCTTTGCGCAAATCCTCAGTTCCGACCGCCTGCCTTCGACCCTGGCGCAAAAGAAGGAATTCGCCGGGCATATCCTCAAGTCTGGCCGCCATCTGCTGACCCTGATCAATGAAATCCTCGATCTGGCCAAGGTGGAATCGGGTACCGTCACCCTGTCGCTGGAACCGGTAGCCCTGCATGCCATCCTCGATGAATGCCGCGACATGATCGCGCCGCTGGCTAGCCAGCGCGGCATCGCCATGACGTTTCCCGATGCGAGTCCGCTGACGGTGCTGGCCGACCGCACGCGACTCAAGCAGATATTGCTGAACCTGCTGTCGAATGCACTCAAGTACAACCGCGAGCATGGCCGCGTGTCCGTCGATTGTGAATGGGATGGCGAGGGGCAGGCCGGTGGACGGGTGCGCATCAGCGTGCACGATACGGGCAGCGGCCTCACTGACGAGCAATTGGCGCAGCTGTTCCAGCCATTTAACCGCCTGGGCCAGGAGGGCGGCACGGAAGAGGGTAGCGGCATCGGCCTGGTAGTGACCAAGCGGCTGGTGGATTTGATGGATGGCAGCATCGGCGTGACGAGCGAGCCGGGCGAGGGCAGCACCTTCTGGATCGAACTGCGCGCCGTCGATGCCCTGCCCGGGCCGTCGTCATCGAGCGTGCCGCCGGACCTGGCTGGCGCGCTGTTTGACAACAGCGGTCCTGTGACGGTGCTGTACGTGGAAGACAATCCCGCCAACCTGGCACTGATCGAGGAAATCATCGGCTATTGTCCGCGCCTGCGGCTGCTGACGGCGCGAGACGGACGCCAGGGTGTGGAAATGGCGCGCACGCATATGCCGCAACTGATACTTATGGATATCAACCTGCCCGATGTGAGCGGCACCGAGGCGCTGCAGCTGCTGCGCGACGATGACCGTACGGCGCATATTCCGGTGATTGCGCTGACGGCCAACGCCATGCCCGGCGAAGTGGAACGCAGCATGGCGCTGGGCTTTTACCGCTACCTGACCAAGCCGATCAATCTGGAGGAATTCAGCGAGACGATCAATAGCGCGCTCGCTTATGTGGCCCGCCAGCGCCAGCAGAAAGGCGGGCGTGCGCCATGATCAGCCAGGCCGACCTCTATGGCGCAAAAATCCTCGTCGTCGACGACCAGGAAGTGAACCTGCGCCTGCTCGAACACTTGCTCGAAAGCGGCGGCTATACCTCGGTCACCAGCACGCTGGACCCGCGCGCCGTGGCCGGGCTGCACCAGCACCATCAGTATGACTTGATCATCCTCGACCTGGTGATGCCGGGCATGAGCGGCTACGAAGTCATGGATGCGCTGCGCCCGTTCGAGCGGGAAGGCTATCTGCCAGTGCTGGTGATCGCCGCCGATCCCGACGCCAAGCTGGCCGCGCTGGAGGCCGGTGCGCGCGATTTTCTCAGCAAGCCCTTTGATGCCGTGGAAGTGCTTACGCGCATCCGCAATATGCTCGAAGTGCGGCTGCTGCACCGCAGCGCGCGCCATTACAACGGGCTGCTCGAACGCACCGTGGCCCAGCGTACGGCGCAGTTGCAGCGCTTCCGCGGCGCCATGGACGCCACCAGCGACGCCATCTTCCTGATCGATGTGATGGGCATGGCGCTGGTCGACGTCAACGATGGCGCTTGCCGCCTGCTGGGCCATACGCGCGCCGAGCTGTTGTCGCTGTCGCCAGGCGAGCTGCTGCCCAGACCGCCGCCGGCGCCGCTTGATGGCCTGTTGCACCTGGCGCCCGAGCTGATCGAGTGCGAATTGCTACGGCGTGACCTGAGCATGGTGCCCGTGGAGCTGGGCTGGCACTGGCATGCGCAGGCACCGGTGGAGGCGGGTTTCGACGGTCCGCGCAGCCTGCTGCTGATCGCCGTGGCGCGCGATATCAGCGAGCGGCGGCAAACGCAGGAACGGCTCAAGCAACTGGCGCACTACGACAGCCTGACGGGGCTGCCGAACCGGGGCCTGTTTTACCAGACCTTGCGCCAGGCGCTCGAGCTGGCGCAGGAAAAAGCCTGGCGCATCGTGGTACTGTTCATCGCGCTTGACCGCTTCAAGAGCATCAACGACACCCTGGGCGCGGCGCTTGGCGACGAATTGCTGCGTCAGTTCAGCAACCGCCTGGTCGGATGCGTGCGCCTGCGCGATACGGTGGGGCGGCTGGGTAATGACGAGTTTGCGCTGATCCTGACGATGAGCCGCAACCAGCAGGAAGCGGTAATGGTAGCCAACCAGGTGCGCGAAGCATTGCGCGCGCCATTTGACTTGCACGGCCACCCGGCTACTTTGACGGCCAGTATCGGCATCGCCATATATCCCGACGACGCCACTGACCCGGAAACGCTGATCAAGTACGCCAATACGGCGATGGGCGGCGCCAAGCAGGCGGGGCGCGATGGCTACCGCTTCTTCACGGCCGGCATGAATGTGCAGGTGCTGGCGCGGCTGGACCTGGAACTGGCTTTGCGCCATGCACTGGAACACCAGCAATTCATCCTGTACTACCAGCCCAAGGTGGACTTGCGCACGGGCCGCATCAGCGGTGTGGAAGCGCTGCTGCGCTGGCGGCGCCCCGGTTATGGCCTGGTCGCGCCCGCTGAATTCGTGCCGGTGCTGGAAGACACCGGCCTGATCGTGCGCGTGGGCGCCTGGGTGATCCAGGCGGCCTGCCGCCAGATAGCGCAATGGCGCGATAGCGAGGTGGGCCCTGTGCACGTGGCGGTGAATGTGTCGAGCCGCCAGTTTGCCGAAGGCGACCTGGAAGGCGAGGTGACGCGCGCGCTGGCGCTGCACCAGGTGCCGGCCGAGCTGCTGGAACTCGAATTGACGGAAACGGCGCTGATGTCGAATGCCGAGCGCACCATCGTCGTGCTGGGCAAACTGAAAAAAATCGGCGTGAAGGTGACCATCGACGATTTCGGCACCGGCTATTCCAGTCTGGCCTATCTGCAGCGCTTCCCGATCGACAAGCTGAAGATCGACATCGCCTTCGTGCGCAATATCACCAATAATCCGAACGATGCGGCCATCGCGCTGGCCATCATCAGCATGGCGCACAGCCTGAAACTGAGCGTGGTGGCCGAGGGTGTGGAGTCACGCCCGCAACTGGAATACCTGCGGCGCAACCGCTGCGATGAAATCCAGGGTTTTTATTTCAGCCGCGCCCTGCCCGCGCTGGAACTGGGGCAGATGATCGCCGCCGGCGCTGGCCTGGCGCTCGGCCATGATCCGGCCGCACAAGCGGCGCAAACCTTGCTGATCGTCGATGACGACGTCAACGTGCTGTCATCTTTGCACCGGCTGTTCCGACCCGACGGCTACCAGATCCTGACTGCGAGCACGCCATCGGAAGGTTTTGAAATGCTGGCGCTGCACCGCGTGCACGTGATCGTCTGCGACCAGCGCATGCCCAGCATGAGCGGCACCGAGTTTCTCAGCAAGGTCAAGGAGCTGTACCCGGAAACCATCCGCATCATCCTGTCCGGCTATACGGGCCTCGAAGCGGTACTCGATTCGATCAACCGGGGCGCCATCTACCGTTTTTATACCAAACCCTGGGACGACACCGAACTGCGCGACAACATCCGCCTGGCCTTCCAGCATTACTGGATGGTCAACCCGCCCGGGCTGGCGCGGGTGCGCTAGTCCAGTCTATCCACTGAAATGGTCGAAAGAGGCGAGCTGCAAATCGAGCGGCAAGCCGGCTGCATCGACCAGGCGCAAGCCTGCTTCTGTGTCGATGCGGCCCACGCGCGTGACGGTCGTGCCGCAGCTGATCGCCAGCGCGGCGATGGCGTCGCGCGAGGCAGCGGGGGCGGTGAAGCACAGTTCGTAATCGTCGCCGCCGGCGGCCGTGTAGCGGCGGCGCAGCGCCTTGTCTTGCCGGGCCAGCACGGGGCCGGCCGGCAGTGCGTCGACATCGAGCGTGGCGCCCACTTGCGAGGCTTTCAGGATGTGGCCTAAATCTCCCACCAGGCCATCGGAGATATCGATGGCGGCGTGGACGATGCCCGCTTCGGCCAGCGCGCAGCCCAGGGCCACGCGCGGCGTGGGCGTATGCATACGCGCCGCCGCTGTCAGCAGGTCGGCTGGCGGCAAGTTCTGCTCCATGCGGTAGCCGGCCAGCGCCAGGCGCGCATCGCCCAGGGTGCCGCTGATCCAGATATCGTCACCCGCTCGGGCCGCGCTGCGGCGCAATGCCTGGCCAGGCGCCAGTTCGCCAAACACGGTGATGCAGATATTTAACGGTCCCTTGGTGGTGTCGCCACCGATCAATTCGCAGCCGTGTTCGTCGGCCAGTGCGAACAAGCCTTCGGCAAAACCGGCCAGCCAGTGGCGGTCGGCCTGCGGTAGCGACAAGGCCAGGGTAAAAGCGACCGGGCGCGCGCCCATGGCGGCCAGGTCCGATAAATTGACGGCCAGGCTTTTATGTCCGAGCATGCGCGCATCGGCGCCGGCAAAAAAATGCCGGTCTTCGACCAGCATGTCCGACGAAATGGCGATCTGCCTGCCCGTCGTGGGCGTGAGCAGCGCACAATCGTCGCCGATGCCGAGGGTGGCGCGGCCAGGCCGCTGGCGCACAAAATATTGTTTGATCAGGTCGAATTCGGAAAGCGCGTCTTGAGGGGCCATGGCGAGTGTGTTGGTTGGGTGGGGTGTGGCCCGGCTATTATAGGCTGGCCTACAATGGGCGCCTTTGCCACCGTTGCTGATTTTAATATGTCCACCCGCGATCTCTATGCCGTACTGCAAGCGTATCTTGACGATGGCTGGCTGCGCGACCCGCAGACCGTCGGCCTGGATTCGTTCGGCGCGCCGGCACTGCTGGCGTGCGGCTTTGATGAGCTGTGCGACGGCGGGCAGCTGTGCCTGTACGAGGATGCATGCCTGTTCCATGATGGCCGCCACAGCGTGCAGGCGTCGTTCAAGGTGTATCTGCAACAGGGACGACTGCTGGCGAATGGACTGGAACTGGGCTATCAACTCCGCCTGGCATCGTTCCTGCGCGCCGCGCGGCGCCCGTTGCCGCCGTATCGATTGCTGCTGGAGCCGGGCGCGCGCAGCGGCGCGCTGGTGTTCGAGAATGCCCTGGTGCTGCAGTTTGCCGCCAACTTGCGCGGCGCGCCCCGCCACTATTTCCTCACACTGGTCGAGGGGCATCTGCCCGATCCTGCCGGGAGCGGCATCGATTTGCGCGCGGCCAGCGCCGGCCATGTGCAGGCGCTGTATGGCAGTCATGCGCCGGATGCCTTGACAACGCGGGCGCGGCGCGGCCATGCGGCGCTGCGTGAGCTGGCGCGCCTGCTTTCCTAACGCTTCGCCTGCGCCATTCCCTGCAGTAGTTTGGCCAGCAACTGGTCGAGCTGGCGCTGCTCGTCCGCGCTCAAGCACGCCAGCATGGTGCGTTCGTTGTCCACGTGCAGGCGCACCAGTTTTTCTATCAGTTCCAGTCCCTTGGCCGTCAAGGCCACCAGCACGCCGCGCCGGTCGCTCGGATGTTTTTGCCGCTCGATCAGGCCAGCCGTTTCCAGGCGGTCGATGCGGTTGGTCATGCCGCCCGAAGACAGCATGGCCGCTTCGTACAGGGCCGTCGGCATCAAGGCATACGGTGCGCCCGAGCGGCGAAGGGTGGCCAGCACATCGAACTCTCCCGGCTGCAAGCCATGCTCCGCAAACAGGGGATTGAGCCAGTCGCGCGCCATCAGGTGCGCCACTGTGCCCAGCTGGCCCACCAGCTGCATGGCGCCCGTATCCATGTCCGGCAATTCGCGCTGCCATTGTTCGGCGGCGTAGCGGGCGCGGTTGTGCTGCAGAGGCGTATCTGTCATTTTTGCATTTATCTTCACGTCAAGAGAGATTTTAATCTCTGTGTTAAGATACTTTCTATCGAGTTAATTTCGCGTAAAGCATTAAACCATGCGCCTCCAGGCGAGGCAAGGACTATCCATGAGCACTAATTCCTCATCTACAACGGTTGCTGCGTCAACACATACCACGTCGACAGCGCTGCTGGTGACTGCCATCATCTTGCTGGGCCTGAACCTGCGCCCCATTTTGGCCGCCATCGGCCCCTTGCTCGACAGCATACAAGCGGCGACCGGCATCAGCAGCGCCGACGCAGGCTTGCTGACCACCGTGCCCGTGTTTGCCATGGGGATTTGTGCGCTGCTGGGCGCCCAATTGCAAAAACGCCTGGGCGTGGTGCGCGGCATCGGCCTGGGCGTTACCATCATCGCCGTCGCTTGCGTGCTGCGCTGGCCGCTGCATGGCAGTGCCGGCCTGATCGCCACGGCGGCTTTGGGTGGCTTGGGTATCGCCCTGGTGCAAGCCTTGCTGCCTGCCTTTATCAAGCGCCATTTCCCCGGGCGGGCCGGCCAACTGATGGGGTTTTATACTACCGGCATCATGGGCGGCGCAGCGATTGCGGCCGCCAGCGCCTCGCCGCTGGCGCAAGCGCTGGGCTGGCAAGTGCTGCTGGCCTTGTGGGCGCTGCCGGCCGCAGCCGCTGCACTGCTGTGGCGCCGTGCCAGCGCCTCGCGGCGCGATGTGTCGACTGGCACGGGCGCCAGCTTGCCCGTGAAGGCGCCGCGCGCCTGGCTGCTGATGGTGTTTTTCGGTATCGGCACGGGCGCTTACACCCTGGTGCTGGCCTGGTTGCCACCGTTTTATACGGAACTGGGCTGGAGCGCGGCTGAAAGCGGCTTGCTGCTGGGCGGCCTGACCCTGATGGAAGTGCTGGCAGGCCTGGTCGTGTCGAGCATCATCAACCGTTTTCCCGACCGCCGCATCCTGCTGCTGACGGTGCTGTTGTCGGTGCTGGGCGGGCTGGCTTGTTTGATCCTGGCGCCCGCACAGCTGGCGATCCCTGCGATGGTCTTGCTTGGCATCGGCATCGGCGCGCTGTTCCCGCTGTCGCTGATCGTCAGCATGGACCATGTGGTTGACCCGGCCAGCGCCGGCGCCCTGCTCGGTTTCGTGCAGGGCGGTGGTTACATCATCGCCAGCGCCATGCCGTTTATCGCCGGCTTGATCCGCCAGCATTCGTCCAGCCTGGCGCAGGCGTGGATGGTGATGGCAGGTGGCGTGCTGATCCTGTTGCTGATCGCCTTGCGCTTCCGGCCTGGCGTCCGTCTTGCGGCATAGTGATGATTGTTTAAATTAATCGAATATTTAAATTTGATAGTTTTTAATGCCTTGTTCGTTGGCGTCCACAGGGAGGCTTACAATGTGGGGTTATACGTTTTCGTGATATCAGACTGTGGCTAGCGGAAAATACCTAGCTAATTGAAAGAATCGGTCTGATAAAATCGAAGACTACCCGATCGACCAAACAGGAAGGCAGCACAGCATGGATTCGTCATCTGACCAAAAAGAAGAATTGCGTCAACAATTGCGCCAGGCCGCACTCGAATATCACGAGTGCCCGCGCCCCGGCAAGATCAGCGTGACGCCCACCAAGCAACTGACCAACCAGCGCGATCTGGCGCTGGCGTACTCGCCAGGCGTGGCTGCGCCATGCGAAGAAATCGTTATCGATCCAGCCAATGCCTATAAATATACGGCGCGCGGCAACCTGGTGGCGGTGATCACCAACGGTACTGCAGTGTTGGGTTTGGGCAACATTGGCCCGCTGGCCGCCAAGCCGGTCATGGAAGGCAAGGGCGTACTGTTCAAGAAGTTCGCCGGCATCGATGTGTTCGACATCGAAATCAATGAATCGGATCCGGACAAGCTGGTCGACATCATCGCCGCGCTGGAACCGACCTTCGGCGGCGTGAACCTGGAAGACATCAAGGCCCCCGAGTGCTTCTATATCGAACGCCAGCTGCGCGACCGCATGAAGATTCCTGTCTTCCATGACGACCAGCACGGTACCGCCATTATCGTGGGCGCGGCCATCCTGAACGGCTTGAAAGCTGTCGGCAAGAAAATCGAGGACTGCAAACTGGTGGTCTCGGGCGCGGGCGCCGCAGCGCTGGCTTGCCTGGACCTGATCGTTGACTTGGGCTTCCCTTTGAGAAACATCTACGTCACCGACCTGGCTGGCGTAGTTTACAAGGGCCGCACGGAATTGATGGATCCGGACAAGGAACGTTTCGCACAAGATACGCCACTGCGTACCCTGGCCGAGATCATCCCGGACGCCGACATTTTCCTGGGCGTCTCCGCCGGCGGCGTGCTGAAGCAAGATATGGTGCGCAAGATGGCGCCCAATCCATTGATCCTGGCGCTGGCCAATCCGAATCCGGAAATCCTGCCGGAAGAAGTCAAGGCCGTGCGTAGCGACGCCATCATCGCCACCGGTCGTTCGGATTATCCGAACCAGGTCAACAACGTGCTGTGCTTCCCTTACATCTTCCGCGGCGCCCTCGATTGCGGCGCGACAACGATCACGCGCGAAATGGAAATCGCCGTGGTGCACGCGATCGCCGACCTGGCGCACGCCGAGCAGTCGGACATCGTAGCCACCACCTACGGCATCAGCAACCTGTCGTTCGGCCCTGAATACCTGATCCCGATGCCGTTCGATCCGCGTTTGCTGATCAAGATCGCACCAGCGGTCGCCAAGGCAGCGGAAGATTCCGGCGTGGCAACGCGTCCGATCAAGGATCTGCAAGCCTATGCAGACAGCCTGCAGCAATTCGTCTACCGCAGCGGCACCTTCATGAAGCCATTGTTCCTGATGGCAAAATCCACGCCGGCCGACCTGAAGCGCATCGTCTACGCCGAAGGCGAAGAAGAGCGCGTGCTGCGCGCCGTGCAAGTGGTGGTCGATGAGAAACTGGCGCGTCCTATCCTGGTGGGCCGTCCTGCCGTGCTGGAAGCACGCATCGCCAAATTCGGCCTGCGCCTGAAACATGGCGTCGATTTCGACGTCATCAATCCGGATTCCGACGAGCGCTATCGCGATTACTGGCACACGTATTACGACATGACCAGCCGCAAGGGCGTCACCGAAGAATACGCGAAGCTGGAAATGCGCCGCCGCCACACCCTGATCGGTTCGATGATGATCCACAAGGGCGACGCCGACGGCATGATCTGCGGCACCTTCGGCACCACCCAGCTGCACCTGAAATACATCGACCAGGTGCTGGGCAAGCGCGCCGGCAGCAATGTCTACGCCGCCATGAACGTGCTGGTCTTGCCTGAGCGCCAACTGGTGATGGTCGACACGCACGTCAATGAAAATCCGGACGCCGATCAATTGGCCGAGATCACCATCATGGCTGCCGAGGAAATGACCCGTTTCGGCCTGTCGCCACGCGCCGCCCTGCTGTCGCACTCGAACTTCGGTTCCAGCGACAGCGCCTCGGCGCAAAAGATGCGCGCTACCCTGGCTATCGTCAAGGAACGCGCACCGGAGCTGGAAATCGACGGCGAAATGCATGGCGATACTGCCCTGGACAGCAAGCTGCGTCAAAAAATGATGCCGAACTCGTCATTGAAAAACGATGCCAACCTGCTGGTCATGCCGAATATCGAGTCCGCCAACATCGCTTACAACCTGTTGAAGACGGCGGCTGGCAACGGCATCGCCGTGGGCCCGATCCTGCTGGGCTGCGCCAAGCCGGTTCACATCCTGACCCCATCGGCTACCGTGCGCCGTATCGTCAACATGACCGCGCTGTGCGTGGTGGACGCTGTTGCTCAACGTAAAGTGTAAAATGTAATCGTAGAGCAGCGGCTGCGGCCGCTGAACGATAAAAGCCGCCCCATCCGGAAGGAGGGCGGCTTTTTTTACATGGAGTGGATGGTTGATTGAGCACAATTTGATATCGATCAAATTTATTCTCCCCCTTAGGCGCTAAGCTAGTCGGGAACTCCTTGCTCTGCCCGTGGTCTTCATCGGCGTCAACCCCAGTGTTGACTCTCCTTTGTGTGACGCAACAACATGGACAGCGGTGGGAGTTCACTTCATTGCGGCCCTTCCAACGCCGTTTCCCCTTCCGCCCAGCGTGTCCTGATCGCATCGATCGCATGCCGCTCACTCATGAACAGATCGACCAGTTCTGCATCGAAGTGGCTGCCCTTCTGTTCCTGCAAATAAGCAAGCGCATCCGCCATCGGCCAGGCCCGCTTGTACGGGCGCCTGGAGGTCAGTGCGTCGAAGACGTCGGCGATGGCGACGATGCGGCCCGCCAGCGGAATATTGTCACCGGCCAAGCCGCGCGGATAGCCGCTGCCATCCCATTTTTCATGGTGGGTCAGGGCGATTTCGCGGGCCAGCGCCAGCATGCCGCCGGCCGGGTGTATCCCGATGATGTCGCCGCCGATCACTGCGTGGGCGCGCATGGTGTGCCATTCATCGTCATCGAGCTTGCCCTGTTTTTGCAGGATGCGATCGGGAATGCCGATCTTGCCCACGTCGTGCATGGGGGCAGCGTGCAGCAGGTCGTCCGCCTCGTCCTCGTGCATGCCGGCGGCTACGCCCAGCAGGCGCGCATAGTGGCTCATGCGTATCACGTGCAGCCCTGTTTCATTATCCTTGTATTCGGCCGCCAGCCCCAGGCGCTGGACGATTTGCAGCCGCGTTTGCTTTAATTCCTCGATGCGCACCAGCGACAGGTGGTTGGACACGCGGGCGCGCACGATGGCCGGGCTGAGCGGTTTGGTAATGTAGTCGACCGCGCCCGCTTCAAAGCCGCTCAATTCGTCGTCCAACTCTCCCTGCGCCGTCACGAAGATGACGGGAATGGCCGCTGTCAGCGGTTCGGCCTTCAGGCGGCGGCAAACGGCGTGGCCATTCATGCCTGGCATCATCACGTCGAGCAGGATCAGCGCGGGACGTTCCTCGCGCGCCAGTGCCAGCGCGCTTTCGCCATGCTTGGCGAATAGCAAGGTGTAATCGTCCTGCAATATCTGCCGCAGCAGCTGCAGATTGGACGGTTCGTCATCGACGGCCAGTATCACTGGCTTGATTTTCACTTGTGGGTAGCGATGCAAACGCATGAGGACTCCATATCAATGATCTCAGCAGAATGCCAGCAGATAGTGCTGGCCAGGCTGGCCGAGCTGGTGCCGGGCCGGATCGTCAGGAATACGGGATGCTGATGGAATGCGGGCTGCTCTCATGCCGGGAGCAGCCGCAATGAGGCGCTGGCGATAGGCCAACCTTAGCAGATTTTAGAAATAAATATATTAATTGTAACTATATCGTGCGGCGTGTAGTTGCATAAATTATATTCATGATGCCATTTTCCTTGCAGCAGTTGCTAATTGTAAGGCTGCAAGTCCAGCCACACGGCGTAAGCCAGACGCTTGCCATTCCACAAGCCACCGCCGCGGATCACGGCGTCGCACGAGGTCAGCTGGCCCACCAGGTCCTGGCGGCCCAGGTTGCGGCGCAGGCGCAGCGCATCGTTGTGCGCGAGGTAGCCCACCAGCTGGCCGTCGATAAACACGGCGATGGCCTTGTCCTGGAAAGGGTTGGCGTCGTCGCAAACGAGCAGCGCCAGGCACTTTTCATCGGCGTTGCCCGGACCATGGTTGCCTGCCAGCCTGGCGATGGCGCTCTGGTAGATCGAATCGTTTTCCACTTCCGAGGCATAGCGCCCGTTATCGCTCCAGTGATGGGCCGGTGTGCCAGCTGGAATTTCCGGCACATACTGGCGCACCGAGATCAGTGCCCGCTCCAGCGGTTTGACGGGCGTGCGGCCGCTGAAAACGTAATACAACAGACCGAAAACGATCGCGAAGGCGAGCAGGTAAAGCATGGTATCTCTCTGATTTCTGGGTGGAATGAGCCGATGGCGAACCGGCAATTGGCGTTGCCGCCGCTACTATAGCAAGTTAGCCGCTGCTGTACGGGATTGGACATGCCTGGCCATGATGCGGCGGCGACGGCGCAGTGCCTGCGGATCGTCCTGAGCAAAAGGGGAGGTGCCCGTCAAGCCGGAATAATACTGGCCATGCCGCCGCAGCACGGCAGCATACTCTTTCAACGTATGGCCCTGCGCCAGCATGCGCGCATCGCCATCGAGCTCGATGGCAAAGCGCAGCTTGTGCAGCATCCACCACAGCGGCAGATTCCACGGCATCAAGACGATCAAGGCATAGGCTGCGGCCAGCAATTGCGGGTCGCGCGCGGCGAGCCGGCACTGTGCATGCGCCAGCAGCAAGGCTTGTTCCTGTGCTGGAATGATGCTCAGCCAAACCGGCATCACGATGCAGTGCCGCAGCAAGCCCGCCACGCAGGGACCGAGAAAGGCGCTCAAGTACACGGGTGTACCCAGCAACATGCTTTTTTGCCAGCGCCGTCGGTGCAGCATCAGCTGCACGCTACGCAGAGCCAAAGTCAACAGCATTCCCACCGTCAACACGGCCCAGCCCAGTTTCCATTGCGCAGACGGGGCAGGCAATAGCACCAATGACAGCACAAGCCAGACGGCCATGGCCGAGAGCCACACCCAGCGGCGGCGTGACGGCAGCCAGGCTGGCATGGCTTAACGCTTCAGGGACATGCCGACCGAGGCGGGCGCCGTGTGCGTAAAACCGAACTGCGCGTACAAGTCTTGCGCCTGGCCATCGGCGATCAGGCTGATATACGCGCTTTTCGGCACGCTGGTATCGATGTAGCGGTGGATCTCTTGCATGATGCGCTTGCCCAGTCCCTTGCCCTGATGGGCGGGCAGCACGGCGATATCGACCACCTGGTAAAAACAGCCATCATCGCCAATCACGCGTCCCATGCCGACCACCTCCTTGCCGTGCAGGATTTGCACGGCGAACAGGGAATTGGGCAAGCCACGGGCCGCCGCCTCCATCGATTTGGGGCTGAGGCCAGCAGCCACGCGCAGGTGCTGGTAGGTGGCGATGTTCGGTGTTTCCAGCAAGGTGGTGTAATCGTTGGACAAGACGGTCTCCATGGTTGGTTGGACCGATTATAGCGGCGAAGGCTGGCAAGACAGCTACCGTTGCGTTATGGTGGCGTCATTGATCCCAAAATGAAAGCACGCCATGTCCGCAGGATTTACCGCCACCGAACTATCCATCCTGAATGAAGACGAGGCCCTGATCACCACCCTGGCAGCAAACACGGCTGGCAGCGAGCCGATCTACCTGATGTTCCAGCGCGCAGAAACTGACGACGAGCAGGATGCCGAGCTGGGCATGGACGAGCCGTATATCGAATTCGGCGGCCAGGAATTTGCCTGGTATGGCCATATGCACGCGGTGATACTGCATCCTAACCGGCTATCGGTGCAGCTCGATGCGGAAGCGGCCATGCAAATGGATGACGATGGCCAGATCGACGTGCGTTTTATTTTCACGCCAGAACGGTTTGCCCAGTTGCAGCAGGCGCTGCGCACCACCTTCGAAGGCTGCGAGTATTATCGCGAAGAACGCTGATCTGGATTGATCGTTGACTGGAAAACCATGCTCCAACAACCCACCTTGACCGGCAACACGGTCGCCCTGATCCCCATGTCGCTTGAACATGGACCGCAACTATTGCAAGCGGCCGCCGATGGCGAACTGTGGAATATGACCGTGACGGTGGTGCCCGGTCCCGGCACCATGGACCGCTACATCGCCACCGCGCTGGAAGGCCAGCGCGCGGGCACTGTCATGCCTTTCGTCATCGTGCAACTGGCCACGGGAACCATTGTCGGCAGTACGCGTTTCTGGAAGATCGACAGGATTAACCGCAAGATGGAAATCGGCCACACCTGGCTTAGCGCTTCGGTGCAGCGTTCCAGCGTGAACACGGAAGCGAAGTTATTGCTACTGACGTATGCGTTTGAAGTCATGCACGCCGTGCGCGTGCAATTCACCACCGACGAACTGAACCAAAAATCGCGCGCCGCCATCCTGCGCCTGGGCGCCGTCCAGGAAGGCATCGTGCGCCACGAGCGCATCATGCCCGATGGCCGCAAGCGCAACTCGGTGCGTTTCAGCATGATCGATACGGAGTGGGAAGCGGTGAAGGCGGGGCTGGAACTAAGGCTGGGGCGTTAGGCTGCCCTGGCGATTATTGTGTATCGTGGCCACATGGCTGGCGTATTGCATGTCGCGCAATATGTAGTCTCCCAAACGGTTGGAAAAATGAGTTTCATCCCAAAACATGGGCATTGCATGATTGCTATTTTCAGCGAGGGCATTCACATCGCTATGCTCTTCATAATCGAGCACCGGCACGTGAAATTGTGATGCGACCAAGATAATATTTTTCTTCCATTGTGTAACTTGTGGTGAAAGCCCCCCCTGTTGGATGCGTGTTTGCCACCTTGCGCTGACCGGTAAAATCAGCAAGATGATCTCTGTCTGTCTGGCTTGCGCCAGTCTGATGATGTCCGATAAATCTTTGGTATCGGCAGCATTACTTGCCTGGCGTTGGCAGCGGCTTGTCATGCTCTGAAAAAGTCGGTTGTAGCGCGATTCATATGTTTCCATACCGCCTGTGCGGGACATCCCTTCGCTTGGGTCGTCATGGTAACGTCCTTGCACATCGAAATAGTTATCGAAAGAGCGCAGAGGGAACAGATTTATTTTTAATGTCCGTAAACTGTGAACGATAGCATCTTGCGGTGAAAAATAATGCAGCGGATCAGCAAGATCACTTTTATTTGCCAGAGCTTCATTTTTCAATGTACAGGCATTGGAAGTGAAGTAATTGACTTCCAAATACAGTTTTTTGATCTGCGCACGTTGCCTGAAGGTGGAAAATAGATCCTTGATATTCGATAGCTGCAGGGCATTGATTCCCGCCACCTGGACGCTGCTCCTGTAAAGCTGGGATGCAAACGTTTCGTTGAAACCGCGCCGCACTCGCGAAGAACCGAGAATCAGGACATCGGGGGGATGCACCGCACTGCGCAAGACAGCCGTGCCCACCTGGCTTGCAGAAGTGGTTTCCAGCTTGATTTCATTGATCCGCTGGATTGCTTGATGGCGCCAGATGGCATAGGGGTCTACGACAAAGATCAGTCCGGCAATCAGGAATGTCAATCCGGCGGCAATGAGAAAAATGGAGACGAAAAAGCGGCCGATGGACAAGTTATTTTTAAAAACCTGCATATTTGAACTCTTTGAGGCCGGATAGATTAATGAGCGCCAGGCAGAGCGCGACTGCAACGGCTGCCGCCCAGGCCAGGTTAGGTTTCCAGATCCACTTGCTGGTAGTTGCCTTTTTCAGTTGTACGCTCCATGCAGGCAGTTCCCTGGACATTAAGTCGATCAGCGACGGAGCAAGCCAGTTGAAGGCAATCGCACCGGGAATGGCAATAATGCCGGTGAGGTTATAGGGCCATACTGAACCTTGTCCCGCACCCAGCAAACCAAGGATGACGTGCCAGGCCTCGTCCCAATTCGGTGTCGCCCATAGGCTGACGGAAAAGGCGATGGCCGCCAGCGTAAAGACACGGCCAGCCCAATGCTGTAAGTTACCTCCCTGGCGCGAAATGATATTCAGGCGCCGCAGAGCGTGGTTACCCGTGACCAGCAGTCCTTGATAGACGCCAAAGATCAGCAGTGGAATGGTAGCGCCATGCCAGATTGCGACGGCCATCATCACTATGAACAGGGCCGCATAATGGCGCCATACCTGGCGTTTTCTGGTCAGGGGACGATACAGGTAGTCGCGCATGAAGGCGCCCAGCGTGATATGCCAGCGGGTCCAGAATTCCACCGGACTGGAAGATTTGAAAGGTGCATGGAAATTGACCGGCAGATGGATGCCGAACATCCTGCTAATGCCCATCGCCATTTCCGAATAGCCGCAAAAGTCATAATAGGTTTCAAACAAAAATCCCAGGCATGCTATCCAGGTCTCGACCAGTCCGATGGGATCACCTTGGCCTGCGCGCAGGAAGACATCGCCTTGCGCATTCTGGAAAATGGGGGAAATACAAGCCTTTTTAAATAGACCGATCGCAAACAGGGTGATACCGACGGCGTAATCACGCGGCGCCGGACGCAGGGCGGATAGTTTTTCCGGCGCTGCCATGAATTGTGGCAGCATATCCTTGTGCGACAGCAGAGGGCCGGCCGGGAGATGGGGGAACCAGGCGACAAATAAGGCATATTCCAGTGGATTGGTGCTTCTGGCTTGTCCCCGTGCCGTATCGACCAGGAAGGCTATTTGGGTAAACGTGAAATACGAGATACCAAGGGGCAATGCTGGAATCGCCGTCCCGGATACCATGAAGACTTTGGCGTACTTGTAGAAGGCGAGAAAACATAAATTCCCAGCGATGGCCAGCGCCAGATAGATTTTTTTCTCATTGCTGTTGGCAATGGCGCGGGCCATCAGCCAGTTGACGCCGATTGATGCGCAAAACAAGAACAGGTTGTGCGCATCATTTAAATAATAAAATAATAATGAAGTGAGCAGCGGAAGCAGCAGATGGAGCTGGCTTTTTGAGATCAGGCGGTGGAAGACATACACCGATAATGGCAAGAAGGCCAGGGTAAACCAGTACGAGGTAAAGCTCATTACATTACAGGCTGGCGGCAGTCGATTTATCGGTGTTCAGGAACAGTTTGGCCCAGATTTCTCTTACTTCGATCCATTTCGCCAGCTCTTCCGGTTTTCTGACGGCGTCGCGAATGCGCGACAAGTAGGTCGATTGCCCCATCGCGTAAGCGCGGCAGTTGCTGCAATCGATATTCGAACTGCAGCATTTACCCTTGCCAGGCTGATGGTCGACATGGACGTGCACTTGCTTTGTGATGCGAAAGCCGCAATTTTTCGCGATCTTGGTGACAGGGTCGATATCGTAAAGTTCCTTCCCCGTGACCCAGTCGTCATAACTGAGGGAGTATTGCACCGTTTCTGGATAAGCTTGCATGGCGCACACAATTTCTGCGCGGGCCTTGGCGAAGTCGGTTTGCGTCAAGGCCAGGCTTTGCGTGGCACTGCTGATGCGGAAATAGGCTTTATCGTTATCTACCTTGTTTTCCAATTTGTCGAGATAACGGGTAGTGGGGCTGAAATAACTGAAGGTGAGCGGTAGGCCATGACTATTGGCAAGCTCAGCCATGATCATGATCTGACCGATATTCAGGGACGTGATGGTGAAGACGCACACAGCGCGTGGATCATCGCGATAATTATTCAATGCCTTGGTCAGCACATCGCCGGCGCGCAAGGAGCTGCCGATTTCATCGACACCCCACGAGGAAATATGGATACGGTAAAAAATATCGTCGGGTAAGCGTATCGTACCGTTGGTAAATACTATCCCGTGGGGGATGCTGCGTTGGGCCGCGCGTATCCGCTCCGGCACCAGGCTAGGCTCTGCACCGGCCAGATAGGCGAGCGTAACGCCGCGTGCAGCATCGGCGGCGAACAGCGCATCCCATTCCGCGAGCGAACGGCAATCCTCATGTCCTTCGTTTTCCTCGCCCTCAAAGAACAAACAGCCTTCACAGCGCAAATTGCATTTCGAAACAATATCGTAATTAGCCGCCTTGAGGGTGCCCAAGCGCGCATTCAGTTCGCGGAAATAGGCGAAATTGCCTTGGCTCGTGGAAGAAGACAGTTCAGATATGGAATTCATAAACACCGGGTGTGATATAGACTGATTAATAAGTGTGCTGCTGCCATGCCTCATGCGTGACATCGCGCCGCTTATATGCTTGCTGGAAAGGAAAGAAGATGAAATTATTACTAATATACATCAGTATGCATCATAAAAATGTAAATTAAAGATTGATTTGAAGACAATTTAATTTACAACCACACATTATTATTGTTAAATTAATTTATTTGACAATTTATAATTCTTTTCTTTTCCTATTTGCTAGGCGATAAGATTTCTTCGTGCTGGTCACTAGGTATGAAAGTGACAGTGTCTTTCTTTCGACAAGTTGAGTGAAAGAATTAATGGACGTAAAAAAAGCCACTAAATTCTGAATTTAGTGGCTTTCTTTTACTACTACAATGTTTGGTGGTGCCGGGAGCCGGAATCGAACCGGCACGCTGTCTCCAGCGCGGGATTTTGAGTCCCGTGCGTCTACCTATTCCGCCATCCCGGCAACGCGAGACGTATTATCACTGATCTGTCACAATCCGGCAAGTTTTTTGCCGGAATAGTTTATTTCATTACTGGCGTGAGCCGGACAGCGAGGAAAAGTGCGCTGTAAACGCACACGGCCCGGGGTGAGCCGGGCCGTGGATGGTAAGGATGAACTAGCTTCAGGCAGCGTTATGCACGGTGTTCAGCTGGCGCGCGATGATGTCGTGGTTCAGCCAGATCACCGGCGCTTTCGGTTCCGACATTTCGTGGAACATCAGCGGGCCCGTGCCTTCCAGTACCAGCGAGCTCAGGTGGTCGGTGATCAGTTCCTTGCGGTCCTTGTGCAGCTTGGTGATGTCGTCGGAAGTGCCGATCATGACTTCCGCCAGTTCTGGCGTGTTGTCCATCGGCCAGGCTTCGAAGTTGCGGAAGTGCACGCTGGTGCTGTCGCCGTTGTAGGCGGCGATGCGGTCCAGCAAGTCTTGCAGCGAGGTGCCGTCTTCCAGTAGCGCCTGGCATGCATCCCATTGCGCTTGCGCCCAGGTCGCGCCGCTTTCTTTTTTCAGCGCGTCCAGCAGCGGGAACAGCGACAGTTCTACGCCGACGAAGATGTCCGAGGAATTGGTGCGGATTTCCGGGCAGTTGAACACGGTCGCCTTGATGCCTTTTTCCCACGCGGCCTTGGCCACGTCTTCCAGGCGCTTCTTGGCCAGGCCTTGGGTGTAGTTGCTATAGGTTTGCCACTGGTATTTGCCGTCGATCAAGATCTCGGTGCCATGGTAGCCGTAGGCGCTGTAGCGCACCTGGCCGCCTGTTTTTTCGATGCGGGCGCGGATGGCGGCGCTGCCGTCGATCAGGTGTTGCAGGGTGTTGGCCGTGACTTCGTCGAAGTTCATCAGGATCAGCTTGCCCAGGTCGCTGTCGAGCAGGGCGCGCGAAGACATGAAACGCTCGCCGCGGCCTTTGTAGATGCGGTTGGCAATCGCCAGGAAGACTTTGACTTTTGGAATGCCGCCGGCCATGGTGTGGGCGAAATACACATTGCTGCCGTCAGGGATCAGGCTGTCGAGTTCAGCCATGGCTTTGGCCACGGAAGCGCTGAAGCGGGCGATGCCGGCTTCGCGGCAGCGTTCGATCTGAGCCCAGTCCAGTTTGTCTTCCTGCCAGCTTTTCAGGGTCAGGCCACCCAGCAGGGCGGTTGGCGTCGGTTCGCCGGCCGGTGCGTCCAGGTCGAAACCGGCCATCAGCGGCACGTTGATGATGCGGCCGCCCAGATTGGCTTCCGCTTCGGCCAGCTCTTCTGCGTTCAATGGGCGCAGCGCCAGGTTTTCATCGCGGCGGCCCACCGTCATGCCGATGATGTTCATGCCCGCCTTGCGCGCTTCGT
Organism: Janthinobacterium silvisoli; assembly: GCF_014200725.1. Classification (GTDB taxonomy): domain Bacteria; phylum Pseudomonadota; class Gammaproteobacteria; order Burkholderiales; family Burkholderiaceae_D; genus Janthinobacterium. The sequence continues at coordinate 2,128,615 of NZ_JACHCL010000001.1, read as the reverse complement.
CCAGCAAGCCATTGACATAGCCCCGGCCGAACAGCTCGCCAAACAGGACAAAGGTATCGCCTTTGCGGAAGATATTTTTTTGCGGGATGTCTCTTAAGGACGTGATCTCGGTCATGGTTTCAATTCATTCAAAAATTAACAAGCAAGCGGCAGGTGCGGGCCGCATTGATTGCTGGTTCAACATGGATATAGTATGCGCCATTTCAGGACGTAAAATCTTCTTGAGAATGATTCTCGTCTTGAGTGGCATCTTCTTCGGTACTGCGCTTATTCTTTCGCCATGGCGTATTTTACGCTGCCGCCGCATGGACCTGCCGCAGGCCGCTTGCAGACAGGCTTGGGCAGGCGCCGATATTACCTCAGCTTGGCTGCGCTGATAAGCATTATCGAGTCAAAACAGATCGAGTTGTCCTGAAACCAGCCGCGAAAAATCATCACCGAGGAAGGGCAGGATGGCGTCGGCTACCGGCTGCAGCTGGCGCGTCAGGTAATGGTTGTAATCGATGGGCGAGCGCTGGGTTTCCAGCGGTTCCGGCCCGGCCACCGTGATCACATAGCTGATCCAGCCGCCATTCTGGTATTGCAGCGGACGCCCTTGCGCCAGGTTGTAGGCATCGGCCGTGCGCGCCGCGCGCACATGGGGCGGCACATTGCGCTGGTAATCTTCCAGCGGACGGCGCAAGCGCTTGCGGTACACCAGCAGCGCGTCGAACTCGCCGCGCACGGTACGCGCCACATAGTCGCGCAGATAATCCTGGTAGGCGGCGCGCTGGAAGATGCGCCGGTACAGCTCTTGCTGGAATTGCTGCGCCAGCGGCGTCCAGTCGCTGCGCACCGTTTCCAGGCCCTTGTAGACCATTTCTTCGCTGCCGTCGGCTTTACCTATCAGGCCCGCGTAGCGTTTCTTGCTGCCTTCTTCCGAGCCGCGGATAGTCGGCATCAGGAAGCGCCGGTAATGCGTTTCGAATTCCAGCTCCAGCGCATTGTCGAGACCAAATTCTTCGCGCAGATGCCGGTCCCACCACTGGTTCACGTGAGCCACCAGGGCGCGGCCGATCTTGCCCGCTTCCTCATCGCTATGCGCCGTTTTCAGCCACACGAAGGTGGAATCCGTATCGCCATAAATCACCTGGTAACCCTGCTGCGTGATCAGCTCGCGCGTGCGGTGCATGATGTCGTGGCCGCGCAAGGTGATCGACGAGGCCAGGCGCGGGTCGAAAAAGCGGCAGCCGCTGGAACCGAGCACGCCATAAAACGCATTCATGATGATTTTTAATGCTTGCGACAGGGGCGCGTTGCGTTCGCGCTTGGCTGCTTCTCGGCCTTGCCAGACCTGTTGCACGATGGCCGGCAAACAGTGTTTCAGGCGCGAAAACTGCGCGCCCCGGTAGCCGGGCACCGTGTCGGCTTCATCGCCGCTGGTGCCCACCACCAGGCCGACCGGGTCGATCAAAAAGGTGCGGATGATGGACGGGTACAGGCTTTTATAGTCGAGCACCAGCACCGAGTCGTACAGCCCCGACTGCGAATCCATCACAAAGCCGCCCGGGCTGTTTTCGCCCGAGATATCGCCCAGGTTGGGCGCCACATAGCCTTGCCGGTGCATCAGCGGCAAATACAGGTGTTCGAACGCGGCCACCGAACCGCCGCTGCGGTCGGCCGCCAGCCCCGTCACGCTGGCCCGTTCCAGCAAAAAGGTCAGCAGTTCCGTCTTGGCGAAGATGCGCGTGACCAGCTCGCAATCCTTGAGGTTGTAGCGGGCCAGGGCCGGCTTGTCTTCGCGGAAGCGGCGGTCGATTTCGGCCATGCGCTGATACGGGTTGTCGATCGACTTGCCTTCGCCCAGCAGGGTTTGCGCCACGTTTTCCAGGCTGAACGAGGGAAAGTTCCAGGTGGCCGAGCGCAAGGCTTCGATGCCGTCGATAATCAATCGCCCTGCCGCAGCGGCAAAGTAATGTTCCTGCTTGCCGCCATGCTCGCGCCATTCCATCACGGCGCCGCCGCGTCCCAGCTTGAGCGGCACCTGATAGCGCTCGGCATGTTCGCGCAGCACGCGCAAGTCGAACTGCACCAGGTTCCAGCCGATGATGGCGTCCGGATCGTGCTCGACCATCCAGCTATTCAGGCGTTCCAGGATGGCGGGCCGACTGTCGCAGTATTCCAGATCGAAGTCGAGAACTTCGTCACCGCCGTTTTGTGGCCCCAGCATATACACCTGGCGCTGGCCGCAGCCTTCCAGCGCAATCGAATACAGCTCGCCATGGGCCGTGGTTTCGATATCGAGCGACACCAGTTTCAAGGTGGGCCGGTAACCGGGGGCGGGTTTTAATTGCCCCTCTGATGCTCCATCGCTGAAGCTGACGGGCGCCGTGATAAAACGTTCCATCAGATAACGCTCGGGCGGGCGGATATCGGCTTCGTACACGTCCACGCCCTGCGCGCGCAACTGTTTTTCCAGCTTCAGCAAGTGCCGGTATTGCTTGCAATACAGGCCCAGTACGGGCCGGTGGTGAAAGTCGGACAGCGACAAGGGCCGCAGTTCGGCATGGCGTTCGCCGCGCAGCAGTTGTTCGGCCTGTTCGCGCTGTTCCATCGGTATGAACGCCACCGAAGTTTGCAGCGGCAGGCATACATGGCGGGGGCCGGCCTCCGTTGCTAGCCAGAAATCGACTTCCGTACCGGCGCTGGTGTCGCGCCAGTGGCGGGTCAGGATAAACCCCTGTTCCGGTCGATGCCGCGTATTGTCGTTGCCTGTCATGTTGATGTTGTGCCGTAAGTAGCCATGGATATCGTGGCGCCGGACTGCACATTACAGCAAGGCGCCCCAGTGTGGGAGCGGATGCGGCTATAATTTTTGTAATCGATCCATTGTCGATCAGCCATACAAGAGCGCACAGCGCCATCACCTGGAGACAGCATGCAAGCACTGAGTTATGTACACGGCGCCCACGAGACGCCCTTGATCGGCGAGACCATCGGCGCTTATCTGGATGGCGTCGCCGCCCGCCACGGCCAGCATGACGCCCTGGTCGTCGCGCATCAGAATATACGCTGGACTTACAGCGAATTTCAGCAGCGCGTACACCGCCTGGCGGCTGGCTTGCTGAAGCTGGGCTTGCAGCCTGGTGAGCGTGTCGGCATCTGGTCGCAAAATTGTGCCGAATGGGTGCTGACCCAGTTTGCCACGGCCAAGGCCGGCTTGATCATGGTCAATATCAACCCCGCTTACCGCCGCTCGGAACTCGAATATGTGCTCGACAAGGTGCAGTGTAGCGCCCTGATTTTGTCGCCCAGCTTCAAGTTCAGCGATTACCTGGTCATCGTGCAAGATGTCGTGCCGGAAATCGCCAGCAGCCGCGCCGGCGCCCTGCAATCGACGCGTTTGCCGCAGTTGCGCCATATTATCCGCCTGGGGGCGGCGGCCACGCCGGGCATGCACAACTTTGATAATTTGCTAGAAGGCATTACCAGCGCCGACTTGGCTCACCTGGAAGAGGTCAGCGCCGGCGTGCAGTTTGACGACGCCGTCAACATTCAGTTCACTTCCGGCACCACCGGCGCGCCCAAGGGCGCTACCTTGACGCACCACAATATCCTGAACAACGGCTTTTTTATCGGCGAGGCCATGCGGTTGACGCAGCAAGACCGGCTATGCATCCCCGTACCGCTATACCACTGCTTCGGCATGGTGCTGGGTAACCTGGCTTGCGTCACGCATGGCGCGGCCATGGTGTATCCGGGCGAAGGCTTCGATCCCAAAGCCGTGCTCGAAACGGTGCAGGCCGAGCGCTGCACGGGCTTGCATGGCGTGCCGACCATGTTCATCGCCATCCTCGACCATCCCGATTTCCAGCACTACGATCTGTCGAGCTTGCGCACCGGCATCATGGCCGGTTCGCCGTGCCCGATGGAAGTCATGACGCGGGTGATCGAATTGATGCACATGGAGGAAATCACGATCGCCTATGGCATGACGGAAACGTCACCCGTCAGTTTCCAGACTTCCATCGATGACCCGCGCGAAATGCGCGTGGCTTCGATCGGCCGCGTCCATCCGCACCTGGAAGTAAAGATCATCGATGTGGAAGGGCGTATCGTGCCGCGCGGTGAAAAGGGAGAACTGCTGACGCGCGGCTATTCCGTGATGCAGGGCTATTGGGGCGATCCCGAAAAGACGGCCGAAGCCATCGATGCAGCCCGCTGGATGCACACGGGCGACCTGGCCGTGATCGATGACAACGGTTTTTGCAGCATCGTGGGTCGCTCTAAGGATATGGTCATCCGCGGCGGCGAAAACATTTATCCGCGCGAAGTGGAGGAATTTTTATACCGCCATCCTAAGGTGCTGGACGTGCAGTGCGTGGGCGTGCCGGACGCCAAGTATGGCGAGGAACTGTGCGCCTGCATTATCTTGCGTCCCGGTACGCAGGCTACGCAGGAAGAAGTGCGGGAATTCTGCCAGGGCCAGATCGCCCATTACAAGATTCCCCGCTACGTGCGTTTCGTCGAGGAATTCCCGATGACGGTGACGGGTAAGATCCAGAAATACCTGCTGCGCAAACAGGTGGCCACGGATCTGGGACTAGCCGCGCAATAAGATTCAACATAAAAAAACACCGGGGCAGCGTAGGCTGGCCCGGTGTTTTTTTATGGAGGGAGACTTAAGCGGCTTGCAGCATCGTGCTTGCCGGTTTGCGGCGGCGCAGGAACAAGACGCCCAGGCCGGCCAGCAGCATGGCGTAGGTGCCTGGTTCCGGTACGGCCGAGATGTTGGCAGCAGTAAAGCCGGTGGCGCCGATTTCCACTTGTGAACCCCAGGCGTTTTTTGCGCTGACGGAGTTGGCGACCAGCGTGCCTTCCAGGTGGCCGGTACCCGAGAAATCGCTGTTTGGCGCCAGGATACTGCCCCATGCATACGTGGTCAGGCTGGTGCTGGTGGCGTTGGCGAAATTGAACAGGGTGCGGTCGGCGAAACCGCTGAAGCTGCTGTAGCCGCCCGACAGGTTGATCGTGGTGGCGCTGTCATTGATGATGATGTGGGCCGTGCTCTTGATCGACGACAGGTCCAGGGTCAGGTTTTGCAGCGAAGCCGAATCGATATTGAAAATGTTCACGTCGGCATTGATGTCGCCGCGCAGGGTGTAGCCGCTGTTTTCAAACACGACGGTGCCCGTCGGTTTCAGCTTGGACACATCGTTCGACAAGGCCGTCAGTTGTTGCTTGGCAGCGCCAAAGTCCAGGGTGGAGGCATTGCCCTTGCTGAAAGTGCCTGGCTCAAACCATTGTTTGCTGCTGAGCTTGGCGTTGGCGTCGTTGACGCCATACACGGCCTTGCCCAAGCTGCCGCCATTGTAGATGGCGCCCGATTCGATATTCAGGCTGCCGCCGGTGACGATGCTCGGGGCGCTGGAACCAGCTTTGCTTTTTTGTCCGACCGAGAAACCGCTGAGCCAGGCGTCGCCGCCGACGGCCAAACGGCCTTCTACATCATGGAAACCGGTGGCCGTGCTGCTGCCGACATTGCCGAAGATAAAGGCGGAATAGCCTTGGGCCGCGCCGAGGTCGATCATCGTCACGGCGGCTTGGGCCGGGGTGGCGAAGGACAGGGCAAGCAGGGAGGCGCTGATGGCGGGCAAGACGCGTGCGGCAAACGATTTCATGGGTTTCTCAGGATAAAGAGTAGTGGGATGGGCGGGAAAGCAGAACGACCGCCATCACGCAGAAACGCATTATATATAAAAAACAAGTTTCATTCAATAAATATAACAAAACATTTCTTTTGGCAATTGTACATTGTTTTTTGATAATATTATTCTGGACGTAAAAAAACCGGGTTGCCCCGGTTTTTCTGTGTAGAAATATTACTTGATTCGCTGGTAAAGGCGGAAGCGCTCACTATCATCCGTAATGCGCCTGCCTTCCCACAGTTTCGTCCACTCTGCGCCATTGTGATCAGGCAAGCGTTCCTGCTTGTCGTGCAGCTTGACGCTGTCTTGCAGCAACAGCAAGTCGCAATCCTTCTGGCCCACGCTGGCAAAGGGCAGGCGGCCATAGTAGGCGAACGAAGCCCGTTGTGCGGCGCCGACATTGGTATTGATGCAGGCATTGCCAGGCGGCAGGGAGACGGAAATCTGATGCGCGACACCGGCGTAGCTCTTGCTGTAATTAAGTTCCTGCAAGAACAGCGTCATCATCAGCACCCAGATCAGGATCAGGCCGCCCGACGACAGCACCACGGCGCGCCACAGCACGGCTGGCTGGCGCGAAATGCGCCAGTGCACAAGGGCTACCCAGCCTGCGGTGGCGGCAGCGGCAACGAAGAAGCCGATCAGGTCCAGTTCGGGTTTGAAGCCGGGCACCAGCTTCAAGGCATTATGGGCCAGTTTTGGCGGCCAGCCTGTCAGGATGGCAAACCAGAATAGCCACAGTGCGGCGGCGCAGATGGTCAGCACCATCACGGAGAACCAGTCGATGGCGTTGATGGCGCCGCGTTTCATGGTCAACAGGCCGAAGGCGGCCATGACGGCCAGCGGCGGCAGCAATGGGAGCAGCTGGCTCTGGTCGGGGTCGGGGTGGCACAAGGACAAGATGGCCAGCATCGCAACAAAGGTCAGCGGTACCACGACATGCAGCACGTGGTGCTGGCGGCGCCAGGCATACACGGCCCACACGGCGAAGGGCCAGGCTGGCCAGAAGAACCAGATGCCGACGCGGAAGAAGAATTGCAGGCTTTTCAGGCTTGGCAGGCTGATCTGGCGAAAATTCCATTCCATCCAGGCGTGCAGGGGCGAATGGCCATATGGCTGCACCAGTTCGCCCGGCAGCAGCCAGAGCAAGGTGAGCGCGGCGGCAATCAGTACTGCCAGCGCCAGGTGGCGCAAGGTGCGCAGCAAGGGCAGGCGCAGGAATAAGGTACACAGGAACAGGGCGATGGTAAGCGCCACCGGCGTGACCCAGCCACGCGTGAGGGTCAAGCCGCCCAGCGCCAGGCCCAGCAGGGCGGCATTGCGCAGCGACGCCAGTTCCACGTAGCGTACGGCGCGGTACAGCAGGTAGGCCAGCAGCGATACATATAGCGCTTCGGCGGTGATGTCGTGGCTGTGTTGCAGCAAGCCCAGGCAACCGAGGTAAATCAGCACGGCGGCGTCGGCCAGGGTGCGGCCAAAGTCATTCGGTTCAGGCTGGCCGCCAAAGGCCAGGCGCAGTGGCTGGGCATCGCTGCGGCGGCCCAGGTTGAAGGCCGTGTACCAGACAGACAGGGTGCCGATGGCGAAGATGCCGATGGTGGACATGCGCGCGCCAAACACTTCGCCATCGAGCCAGCTGAATATTTTCAGGAAGATAGCGCCGAGCCAGAAGGCCAGCGGGCCTTCTTCGGGCATGGACATGCCGGCGATATTCGGCCATAGCCAGTCATTGAGGCCGCCGTGCGCCATGGTCCACATGATGCCGAAACTGGCGGCGTCATCGTTCTTCCACGGTTCGCGGCCGATCAGGCCGGGCAGGATGTACAGCAGGCCAAGCGCAAACAAGGCCCATCGTGGCAGCGCGAGTGTGGCAGCAGCGGGAAGGCGGACTGGCTTCATCGGGAATTGGTATCAGTAAAAAATAGTAAGACGCATTCCAACTTGCGTCGGGGTAAGCGGCAGTATAAGGGAAAGTACAGGGGAAAGCGCGGGGGAGTGCATATCAGTGCCAAAGGCAAAAAAGGCAGCCGAAGCTGCCTTTTTCCTGGTAGCCGAAGCTGCCTTTTTGCCGCAAGGCGGCAAAAATTAGCCTGCTGCGACTGCGGTTTTCGAACCGACGGAACCGAATTTCTGACGGAACTTCTCGACGCGACCAGCGGTATCGACGATTTTGTGTTTGCCCGTGTAGAAAGGGTGCGATTCAGCCGAAACCTCGATCTTCACCAGTGGGTAGTCTTTACCTTCGTGGTTGATCGTTTCGCGGGTTTGGATGGTCGAACGGGTAACGAATTTGAAATCGCACGACAGGTCGTGGAAAACAACTTCGCGGTAATCTGGATGGGTATCGGCTTTCATGGGATTCTCTCTAGTTTGGTAGCCAAACAGCACTTCGTCGGTCGTCTTGCTTCTTGACCCGATTGCCGATCACTTGCCAGGGTTTAAAATAATGCAACCGCAGATTATATAGCGCTTTCACGCCCGCGGCAATAAAAAAGCCGCTCAGTGAGCGGCTTTCGCGTGATGATCAACGGAGGGCTGGGGTCAGACCCGTCGGGTCTGACCCCAAAAATCAGCCACCGCGGCGCATCATGTCGAAAAACTCAGCGTTGTTTTTCGTGGCTTTCATCTTGTCGAGAATGAACTCCATCGCCTCGATCTCGTCCATCGAGTACAGCAACTTGCGCAGGATCCAGATTTTTTGCAGTTCGTTCGGCTTGATCAGCAATTCTTCGCGGCGGGTACCCGATTTGTTCAGGTTGATGGCCGGGTAGACGCGTTTTTCAGCCAGGCGGCGTTCCAGATGCACTTCCATGTTGCCGGTACCCTTGAATTCTTCAAAGATCACGTCATCCATGCGCGAACCGGTTTCGATCAGCGCGGTGGCGATGATGGTCAGCGAGCCGCCTTCTTCGATATTGCGCGCGGCGCCGAAGAAGCGTTTTGGACGTTGCAGCGCGTTCGCATCGACACCACCGGTCAGCACCTTGCCCGAGGCAGGGATTACGGTATTGTAGGCGCGCGCCAGGCGGGTGATCGAGTCCAGCAGGATGACCACGTCTTTTTTCATTTCGACCAGGCGCTTGGCTTTTTCCAACACCATTTCAGCCACTTGCACGTGGCGCGTGGCTGGCTCGTCGAAGGTCGAGGCGACCACTTCGCCGCGTACCGAGCGTTGCATCTCGGTAACTTCTTCCGGACGTTCGTCGATCAGCAGCACGATCAGGGTGATGTCGGGGTGATTCGCGGTGATCGCATGCGCGATGTGCTGCAGAATCACGGATTTACCCGATTTCGGCGACGCCACCAGCAGGCCGCGCTGGCCTTTGCCGATCGGGGCGATCAGGTCGATGATACGGCCGGTAATGTTTTCCTGGCCATTCATTTCACGTTCCAGGCGCAGCGGCTCGTTCGGGTGCAGCGGCGTCAGGTTTTCAAACAGGATGCGGTGCTTCGAGGCTTCCGGCGATTCGCCGTTGACCTTGTCTACTTTGACCAGAGCGAAATAGCGTTCGCCATCTTTCGGGGTCCGTACCTCGCCTTCGATCGAATCGCCGGTGTGCAGATTGAAGCGGCGGATTTGCGAAGGGGAGATGTAAATGTCGTCGGTGGACGCCATGTAGCTGGCGTCGGGCGAGCGCAGGAAGCCGAAGCCGTCAGGCAGCACTTCCAGGGCGCCATCGCCAAAAATCTGTTCGCCGGACTTGGCGCGTTTTTTCAGGATAGCGAACATCAGCTCCTGTTTGCGCAAGCGGGCTGCGTTGTCAATGTCAAGACCGATCGCCATTTCAAGCAGGGCGGATACGTGTAAGGCCTTTAGTTCAGATAAATGCATATGTCTTGAGTGTCCCGAGACGGGATGTAAAGGTAGGGGAGGGAACTGCGTGGCTAGCTTAATTATCAGGGAAGGGGTGGCACGAATGGTGTCTGGCCGCTTCCCGGTGTATCCAATCAGGCGGCGCTGCGGGCGCAGCGCTGCCTATCATACATTAAATGTTGCTGTCGACGAAAGCGGTCAACTGGCCTTTGGCCATGGCGCCTACTTTTTGAGCAGCTGCAGCACCGTTTTTGAACAGGATCAAGGTCGGAATGCCACGGATGCCGAACTTGGCAGGTACTGCCTGGTTCGCGTCTACGTCCATCTTGGCGATCTGGATGCGGCCGGCGTATTCCTTGGCGACTTCTTCCAGGATAGGCGCGATGGCCTTGCATGGACCGCACCACTCTGCCCAGAAATCAACCAGGACAGGCAATTCGGAGTTCAGGACGTCTGCATCGAAAGATGCATCGCTAATGTGTTTGATATTTTCGCTCATATTTTCCTCAAATGAGGGTGGGGTCAATAATGCCTGGAACAACCATACGCTGGTTTGCCATCCATGCTTCCTGGAGTACAGCTAGCAGATGGGGGCAATGGGCACGAATTCAATATTATTGGAAGGTGCGACCAGAGGTATGCAGGCGGGGATGGCTGAAATAATAACCCATTTTTTCAAAGCGTGGAGATTATTGCAGAAAAACTTGAGATAGATTCTGTTGCCGCCTCGACAGAAGGCGCCAAAGCCGCATGGATGCTGGCTCTGGCGCTTGCCATCATGCGCCCGTCCGGCCCGCCAGGCGGGCAGAATGCTGGCGCTGCAAGCTGACCATCTGCAACAATTCCGCACTTTCCAGCGGCTTGCGGAAGGTGCCTAATATATGCAGGCCATTGGCCACGGCCAGGCGTTCGGCGGCCAGGCGCACGGCAGAGTGCAAACCCGACAATAAAACCACGCCACCCTGGAAGCCGCTTTCGGCCGCCATGCGCAAAAATTCGATGCCATCGACGTCGGGCATGGACAGGTCGCAAATGAGCAGGTCAGGTTGATGCTCGCGCAAGCTGGCCAGCGCCAGTTCGCTGTGCGATTCGCAGCGGATGTCGAATTCGCCCAGGTGTTCCAGCATGTCGCTGAGCACGTCGAGCATGAAAACGTCATCGTCGAGCAGCAGCACGCGCAGCGGCGCCAGGCCGGCATTGCTCGCTTGGGGGGAGAGTATGTTCATTATCATCAGTCTTTCAGTGTGCTGTGCGGCCTTGCATGCATCATCAATCCTCATTTGCAAAGCTGGTGTTGTTCATGATCTGTTCGGTAATCTGGTCCAGCAAGGGCCATAAGCGGGCCACGATGCGCCCGGCCCGTTCCGCTTCGTCAACCGGTTCGCCTGGCACCAGCACTTCCAGGCTGTGGCACAGCTCGGCCAGGCCCAGGGCGCCCACGGTGCGCGCCGACGACTTGATGCGGTGGCCCAGTTCGCGCACCTGGTTGACGTCCCCGCGCGCCAGCGCCGCATCGATTTCGGCAAAGCCGTCTTGCGTGGTCTGCAAGAACTTGAAGGCAAACTTGCGTACCTTTTGCGGGTTGTAGCCCAGCAGCTTGGCCAGGATGGACAAGTCGATCACCAGCGGATCGCCAGCCAAGGTGGTCTTGAAAGCGGGCACGCTGCGGCTGCGCACGGGCGGCGGCGCATCGCGTTCGGGCAGCCAGCTGGCGATGGTCTGGTACATCATGGCTGGCTGGATCGGCTTGGAAATGAAATCGTCCATGCCCGCCTCCAGGCAGCGCACCCGGTCTTCGCTGGTGGCGGTGGCCGTCATGGCCAGCACGCGCAGCTTGGCCAGCTGCGGGTCGGCGCGGATATGGCGCGTTGCTTCCAGGCCATCCATCAGCGGCATCTGCACATCCATCAGCACGCAGTCAAACTGTGTCTGGCGCAGCAAATCGAGCGCTTCCACGCCATTGTTGGCCAGGCAGACGGAGGCGCCTGCTTCTTCCAGCAACTCCAGCGCCACCTGCTGATTGAAGGGATTGTCTTCCACCAGCAGGATGCGGGCATGCTTGAGCGTGCTCATCACCAGGGCCGCGTCGGCGCTGGCGCGCATGGCCGCTGCCGTTTGTACCATATTGTCCAGCATGGCAGGGGCGGTCTGGTCGGAAATGCCCAGATGGGCGGTAAACCAGAAGGTGCTGCCGGCGCCGGGCTGGCTGTCGACACCCACGTCGCCACCCATCAGCTGGGCCAGCTGCTTGCAGATGGCCAGGCCCAGGCCAGTGCCGCCATATTCGCGCGTGGTGGAGGTGTCCGCCTGCTGGAAGGACTGGAACAGCTTGCTCATTTCATTTTGCGACAGGCCGATGCCGTGGTCGCATACTTCGAAGCGCACCAGGCAGTTGCGCGCATCGCTGACCACCTTGTGCACCTTGACGGTAATGCTGCCCTGCTCGCTGAACTTGATGGCGTTATTGGTGTAATTGATCAACACTTGCCCCAGGCGCAGCGGATCACCCACCAGCACGGCCGGCAATTGCGGGTCGATCTCGAACACCAGTTCCAGGTTTTTACCGGCGGCGCGCGGCGCCACCACTGTGCTCAGGGTTTGCAGCACATGGTCAAAGCTGAAATTGACGCGTTCGATTTCCAGCTTGCCCGCTTCGATCTTGGAAATGTCGAGGATATCGTCGATGATGCCCAGCAAGTGTTCCCCGGCAAAACGGATTTTTTCCAGGTAATCGCGCTGGCGCGGTTCCAGTTCTGTCTTCAGGGCAAGATACGCCATGCCGATCACGCCATTCATCGGCGTGCGGATTTCATGGCTCATATTGGCCAGGAATTGTCCCTTGGCCTGGCTGGCTTCCTCCGCCACCTGCTTGGCCTGGTCCAGCTGTTCGGTGCGCTGCGCCACCCGCTCTTCCAGGTGTTCATTGAGTTCGCGCAGGGCGCTTTCGCTACGCTTGTGATAGGTGATGTCGGTCAGGCTGGCCACCACCATGCTGACCTTGCCGTATTCGTCGCGGATGGCTTCGGTATTCACGGACAGCCACGACAGGCTGCCATCGCTTTGCTGCACGCCCATCAGCACGTCGCGCATGGCTTGCCCGGTCGACAGGGTAATGTGCACGGGGTGGCTGCGCTGGTCGAAGCTGGAACCGTCTTCGCGGATGGCGCGCCACAGGCTGTGGCTATGATGGCTGCCCAGGCTGGCGGCCAGCATGCGTTCGGCGGCCGCGTTGCTTTCCAGAATGAGGCCGTTGCTGTCCTGTACCACCAGTCCATTGGTGACGGCGCCAAAGACCGAGGCCATGCGCTGGCTGGAGTTCGAGAGCGCAATCGAGGCCTGGCGCCGTTCCGTGATGTCGGTGATCATCGCCAGGGTACCGCCGGGCTCGCCGGTTTCCGACTGGATGCTGGTACTCGACACCAGGCCCCACAGGCTGGAATGGTCTTTGCGGAAGAAGCGGAAATCGACCTGGTCCGGCTGGCTGGCTTTCTGGCCGTGGCTGGCCAGGCGCCGCTGCATCAGCAACTGGCTGTCGCGGTCCATGAAATCGAGCAGGGGCCGGCCCAGCATGTCTTGCACTGTATAGCCGAGCATATGCGCCATCTTCGGATTGACGAAGGTGGTCTTGCCTTTTGCATCTGTCATCCAGATGCCTTCGGCAGCCGTCTGCACGATCAGGCGGTAGCGTTCCGAGCTGGCGTGCAGCGCCTCTTCTGCGCGCTGGCGCTGGGTCATGTCGCGCAGTGAAACGATGGAATACAGATGGCCCGCCATACGCAGCGGTGACAGGCTGACCTTGGCCGGAAATTGCGAACCGTCGCGGCGGCGCGCCATCATCACCCTGCCAGGCAGGCTGTGCCGCCCTTGCGGGTCGCCCACGGTGCGGCTGCCTGCGCTTTCCGGCACCAATTGTTCCAGGGATAGGCCGACCAGCTCGGACAGTGGATAACCGAAGCAGCGCGCGCCGATCTGGTTGGCATAGTGCACTCTGCCATCGATATCGGCCACCAGCATGGCTTCCGGCGCGGCTTCCAGCAGGCAACGCATGCGCCATTGTTCGTCCGCCTTGCGTTCGCTGATGTCGCAAATGATGCCGCCCGCCTGCGTGGCCGTGCCGTCTGAAGCGCGGCTCAATACCGAGCCGCGCGCCAGCAGCCAGCGCCATTGGCCATCGCTATGGCGCAATCGGAACTCATAACTGACAGGGCCAGGCGCCTTGCCGTCGACATGCTGGCGGAATACCTGGCTCATGCGTGCGCGGTCGTCGCGGTGTACTTGCGACAGCCAGTCTTTCAACGGTTGCTCCAGCCTGGCGTTCTTGTCGCCGAGGATATCCTGATACAGGCTGGACATCACCAGGCCGTCATTCTTGCGTTGCCAGGTCCAGCTGGCCATGGCGGCGCCATGCAATGCCTGTACGGCTTGCTGTTGCACCGGCGTTTTCGGCGTGGCACTGCGCTGGCGCCAGGCTTGCCAGCATGCAATGACAGCCAGGGCGCTGGCCGCCATCGCCACATATGGCCAAGGCTGGCCCTGGCTTACTTCAGGCGTGGCCGCCTGCGCCATGGCTGGCAAGGGCAGGACCATGCCGGTCGCCAGCATCGTACGCGCGTGCCGGTACACCGCAAGGCGCGCTGGGCGCAATGCACTGATACGGGTGTGGCTGCGATACGACAAATGCTTCCCTTTCTGGGCCCTGATTGAACCTGACTGACATGGTGACACAAACGCTGTTACCGCGGTATGGCGGCAACTATAGCATTGAATATTTAGCTAGAGTAGCTAACTTGGATGCTGCTCTGCAGGACGGCTTTTTCCCGCCCCAGAAATGGCGGTTTTCAGCATGCCCTGTGAGTATCTGTGAGAAAGTGGGGGCCGAATTTATGCTAGTGACAGACGTCGGCCGGCATCAGCTGAAGCTGCCGGCGAATTGATAGCGGTGTCCCGGATGCCACATCGTGGCGATCGATGCCACCTTGCCGCCCGAGCGCGTCTGGCGGCGCAGCACCAGACATGCCTGTTTTGTATCGATGGCCAGCATTTCGGCGATGTCGCGCGGGGCAGACAGCGCTTCGATGCTGTAGGTAGCCCCTTGCAGGGGCGCGGCGGCCATCAGGTATTCATTCGGCGTGATGCTGGAAAAATCCTGGATCATGTAATCGGGCGCGCAAGCCGGGTTGACCCAGCGGTCTTCCACCTGGATCGGCACGCCGTTTTCAAAGTGCACGATCAGCGAATGAAACAATTGCTGTTCAGGCGCCAGGCCAAACTGCTTGGCCAGCAAGTCCGAGGCCTTGCTGCGTTCGAGCAACTGCAGACTGCTGCGGTGGATATGGCCGCGTGCGCGCACTTCGTCGGCGATACTCTTGATTTCCAGTAAGGTTGCCTGGTATTTTTGCTGCGCCACATAGGTGCCGGAACCCTGGCGCCGGGTCAGTATCTGCTCGCTGGTCAGTTCGCGCACGGCGCGGTTGACTGTCATGCGCGAGACGCCAAATTGCTTGACCAGCGCCTGCTCGGAAGGGATCACATCGCCTTCCTTCCAGCGGCCAGAGGCGATGCCTGCCAGCAAAAAATCCTTGATGCGCTGGAAAATGGGCGTATTTTCTTGGGTAATCTGGTCGTCCAATGCGGTTTCTCCGAAGCGCGGGCGGGGCGCACCTCCGGCCGGAGGCGTGCCTGCGATTTTAGCATTGCCCGCCGATGGAATTCAAAAGCAAGCGCCGGAGTGCGCTCGCCGGCGGCGCTGGCTATGCTCGATACTTATCAATCACAGGCACGGAGTGCGCCATGGAACATATTAATTTACCCGTTTATTTGAATGACGATGAACGCTGGGCTGCCGTGCAGCGGCGCGCGCCCGACGCTGACGGCGTCTTTTATTATTCCGTGCGCAGCACCGGCGTGTATTGCCGCCCATCCTGCGGGGCACGCCCGGCCTTGCGCCACAACGTGGCTTTCCACGCCAGCTGCGCCGAAGCGGAGGCGGCAGGTTTCCGTCCCTGCCTGCGCTGTAAGCCCGACCAGCCGCCGCTGGCCGAACGCCATGCCGCCATGGTGGCCGAGAGCTGCCGTTTGATCGACGCCAGCGAAGAATTGCCTGACCTCGACAGCCTGGCGCTGGCTGCCGGCATGAGCCGTTTCCACTTTCACCGCATCTTCAAGGCGCACACGGGCATCACGCCCAAGGCCTACGCGGCGGCGCGGCGCGGCGAACGGCTCAAGGCGGGGCTGCAAGGGGATGGCAATGTCACCGATACCTTGTATGCGGCCGGCTTCAATTCCAGCGGCCGTTTCTATGCCGCCACGCCAGGTTTGCTGGGCATGACGCCGGGCGCTTTTCGGGCTGGCGGCAGCGGCGCCGTGATCCGTTTTGCGATTGCCGCCTGCTCGCTGGGGGCGATTCTCGTCGCCAGCACGGATAAGGGCATCTGCGCCATCCTCATCGATGACGACCCGGAAGTATTGCTGCGCGACTTGCAGGACCGCTTTCCCCGCGCCGAACTGCGCGGCGCAGAAGCTGATTATGAGCAAACGGTGGCGCAGGTGATCGGCCTGGTGGAAGCGCCGCAAATCGGCCTGGACCTGCCGCTCGATGTGCGCGGCACGGCCTTCCAGCAGCGCGTCTGGTTAGCCTTGCGTGAAATTCCTGCCGGCAGCACCGTCAGCTATGCCGAGTTAGCCAAGCGCATCGGCGCACCGAAGGGCGCACGTGCCGTGGCGGGCGCCTGCGCAGCCAATGCGCTGGCCGTGGCGATTCCCTGCCACAGGGTGGTGCGCAACGATGGGGCCTTGTCCGGCTACCGCTGGGGCGTCGAGCGCAAACAGGCACTGCTCGACCGCGAGGCTGGCAAATGAGGGCGCCGGACTGGCAAGCGCTTGAAGACGAGTTGAACCAGCACGGCTGCGCCGTCGTGCCCGGTTTGCTGGACGCTGAAACGTGTGCGGCGCTGGTCGCGCATTACGATGAAGCAGCGCATTTCCGCAGCCGGGTGGTGATGGCGCGCCACGGTTTCGGGCGTGGCGAGTACCAGTATTTTTCGTATCCGCTGCCGCCCGTGGTGGCGCAACTGCGCCAGGCGCTATATCTCCCGCTGGCGGCGATTGCCAACCGCTGGCAGGAGCAGATGGGACTGGAAACGCGCTTTCCGCTGGAGCATGCTGATTTCCTGGCCCGCTGCCATGTGGCCGGGCAGGTGCGGCCCACGCCCTTGCTGCTGCGCTACCGCGCAGGCGATTACAACTGCCTGCATCAGGATCTGTATGGCGAGCACGTGTTTCCGCTGCAACTGGCCGTGCTGCTGTCGCACCCGCACGACGATTTCACGGGCGGCGAGTTTGTGCTGACGGAACAGCGCCCGCGCATGCAGTCGCGCGCGGAAGTGGTGCCGCTGGCGCAGGGCGACGCGGTCATCTTTCCCGTGTTTCACCGCCCCGTGAACGGCACGCGCGGCAGCTACCGCGTGCAGATGCGTCATGGCGTATCGCGGCTGCGCTCGGGCTTGCGCCATACGCTGGGCATTATTTTTCATGATGCCAGCTGAGCCGTATGCGTAACGCTTGAGTTTCCCGTATTACATGGCATGATGGCCGCTCCTGACCACTTTAATTTCTTGCCATGTCCGCGTTTTTTCGCCTGCTGTGCTTTTTGACGATTTTGACGATTTTCCTTTTTCCTGGCGCCCACGCGGCCGACGATACGGCTTCGTCATTGCCTGATGCTAGCGCGGCCGCGACATCGGCTAGCGTCGAAGCGGCAAAGACGGCGGCATTCACTTTTACTAACCGCAAGATATTCGTCTTCCGCGCCGCGCTGGCCGGCTATCCACCCGATGAGCGTGCCTCGGGCGCCCGGCACCGGCTGCAAGGCGTGCTGGCAAAGAAGGGCCCGCTGCAAACGGGTACGCGCACCATCCCGGAAGGCACGCAAGTGCTGCTCGATGGCGTGCAATTGTTTGTCGTCATCCCCGGCGACGTCAACCAGCTGGCCGGCGACACCACCGATAGCGTAGCGCAGGAGGCGGCCGGGGAATTGCGCAAGTCGCTGCTCGACTATACCGAGCAAAGCAGCTGGCGCTACCTGGCGATTGCCGCCGCCGTGTGCGCTGTTGCCACCCTGGTGTTCTGGCTGGTCTGGGCCGGCTTGACGCGGCTGCACCGCTGGGCCAAGCGCCGCAGCGGTGTGCTGCTGGCCGCGCGCCTGCGCGATGTGCGCCTGAAAAACGTGCGCGTGCTCGATGCCGAACACTACATCGCCTTCGCTTATCAACTGCTGGGCGTGGTGCTGTGGGCGCTGCGCCTGATGGCCACGTATGTGTGGGTCGCTTTCGTGCTGGGCCGCTTGCCCTACACGCGCGCCTGGGGCGAGCGCCTGAGCGGCTATCTGCTCGATGTCGCGACTGACGTGCTGCACGCCGTCATCGGCGCCTTGCCGGGCCTGGTGCTGGTGTGCGTGATCTTCGCCATTGCGCGCCTGGTGGCGGCTACTGCATCGTCGCTGTTCAAGCGCGTGGAGAGCGGTGAGTTGCAGATAGGCTGGCTGGACCAGGACACGGCCATGCCCACGCGCCGCATCGCCAGCGTCGTGATCTGGCTGTTTGCGCTGGCCATGGCGTATCCGTATTTGCCCGGTTCGCACACGGCCGCCTTCCAGGGCCTGTCGGTGCTGGTTGGCCTGATGGTGTCGATCGGCGCGTCGAGCATCGTCGGCCAGGGTGCCAGCGGCTTGATCCTGATGTACACGCGCGCCTTGCGCAAGGGAGAATATGTGCGCGTGGGCGAGAGCGAAGGCACGGTGGTCGACGTGGGCATGTTCGAGACGCGCTTGCGCACAGGCCTGGGCGAAGAAGTGGCCTTGCCGAACGCCTGGGTGATGTCGCAGACGACCAAGAATTATTCGCGCGCCTTGCCCGGCGGCGGCTTCGTGCTGGACGCCAGCGTCACCATCGGCTACGCCACGCCCTGGCGCCAGGTGCACGCCATGCTGGAACTGGCGGCCGCCCGCACCACCGAATTGTCCACCACGCCCAAACCGTATGTGATGCAACTGGCCCTGCACGACTACTACGTGCAATACCGCCTGGTCGCCTACGCCAGCGCCGAAGTCCCCCGCCAGCGCGCCGAAGTGCTGAACCGGCTGCACCAGAACATCATCGACGTCTTTAATGAGTTCGAAGTGCAGATCACCTCGCCGCACTACATCGCCGACCCGGAAGAATCGCAGGTGCTGCCGCGCGAGGAATGGTTCAGGGCGCCGGCGAAAGGGCCGGAGGCGCAGTGACTGGGGACGGCGGAGCGGCCACGCGGTAGTGGATGCTTGCGTTAAGATGCTTGTCCTTTATTTACTTACTCAGAAGAGAACACCGATGTTCAACGCAGTACCGCAATCCCCAGCCGCCCGCAGCCTGGCTGCCGCCCTGATAGATGATCCGTTTTACCGCACCGTCACGGTGGCTTGCGGTGATGACGAAGCGGCGCGGCTGGAGATGCTGATGGTGTATTTTGAGCTGGCGCTGGCTGAAGGCCATCAGGCGGGGCGGGTCGACCTGGCCGATATTGATGGCAATGGCGCCGCCATCTGGACCACGGATACGCCGGCTGCCTTGCGCCAGGCCGCTTATGCACAGCGCGAGACTGCCTTGCGTACCTTGCTGGGGCCGCAGGGCTTTGCCCACTTCACGGCCATCGTCGGGAATATGGAACAGGTGCTGTCTGAGCACGAACTGAAAGATGCCTGGTATCTGTCGATTGCCGGTGTGGCGCCGGCTGCGCAGGGCAGGGGACTGGGCGCGTCCGTGCTGGCGCCTGGCCTGGCTGCCGTCGACCAGGCCGGTGCCGCGTGTTTCCTTGAAACCTACAATGAACGCAGCCTGCCGTTTTATGGCCGGCTTGGTTTTGCCGTGGCGGGGCGTTATGCGGAAGCGGTGACCGGCTGCGATTACTGGCTGATGGTCCGCCCGTCAAAATAGCTGGTTGATTGACCATTTTGTGCATTTCTATACACTGGTCTTTTTAATAAAAACCTGGAGATGTAAATGCCCACCCTGCCATTGCGCCGCACCCTGCTCACGCTTGCCTGCCTGGGCGCCATCGGCCACGCCCACGCCGACACGGTGATTGCCAATGCCAATGGCTATACGCTCAATCATGCTGGCAAGGTGGCCCGCTTCACGGCGCTGGCTTTTGACGATGCGGGCAAGATCATCGCCGTCGGCTCCCAGTCTGAGGTGCAGCGCAAGGCGGCCAAGGGCGCGACGGTGATCGATGCGCAGGGCAAGACGGTGTTGCCGGGGCTGATCGATGCGCACGGCCATGTGTTTGGCCTGGGGGCGATCGCCAGCGGCGTGCTGCTGTACGGTTCCACCTCGCTGGCTGGCGCGGTGCAGACGGTGGCCGATTTCGCCAGGGCGCACCCGGAACGCAGCTGGATCACGGGGAATGGCTGGAACCAGGAAATCTGGAAGCTGGGACGTTTTCCTACGGCCGCCGAACTCGATGCGGCGGAAAGCACGCGGCCTGTGTGGCTGCGCCGGGTCGACGGCCACGCGGGTTGGGCCAACAGCCGCGCGCTGGCGCTGGCTGGCATCACGCGCGACACGCCTGATCCGGTAGGCGGCAAGATAGAACGCGATGCGGAGGGTAACGCCACCGGTGTGCTGGTTGATAATGCGGTGG
Source organism: Janthinobacterium silvisoli (assembly GCF_014200725.1). Taxonomy (GTDB): domain Bacteria; phylum Pseudomonadota; class Gammaproteobacteria; order Burkholderiales; family Burkholderiaceae_D; genus Janthinobacterium. The sequence continues at coordinate 2,108,440 of NZ_JACHCL010000001.1, read as the reverse complement.
AGCTGATGGACGCCGTGCTGCCCAAGCCCGGCGACGCGGAAAACCGCGCTGCGCTCGACGGCGCATTGGTCCAGCTGTCGCAAGTGGGCCTGACCAGCGTGCACGACGCGGGCATAGGCCAACTGCAGGACAGGCTGTTCCGCGACTACGCCGACCACGGCAAGCTGACGGTGCGCGTGTACGGCATGATCATGGATACGACGGACGATTTTGATGCGCTGTCCAAGAACGGCCCCCTGAACAGCTACGCGCACGACCTGTATGCGCTGCGGGCCGTGAAACTGCTGTCCGATGGCGCCCTGGGCAGCCGTGGCGCGGCCTTGCTGGCGCCGTATAGCGATGATCCGACTACCAGCGGCCTGCTGTTCTACAAGGATGATGTGATGCGGGCCAAGATGGACAAGGCCATGCGCGCTGGTTACCAGGTCAATGTGCACGCCATCGGCGACGCGGGCAACCATCAAATCCTCGATGGCTACCAGGCACTGATCGCCAAATACCACAATGTGGGGCTGCGCCACCGTATCGAGCATGCGCAGGTGGTGCAGCTTTCCGACATTCCCCGCTTCAAGACCCTGGGCATCGTGCCGTCGATGCAGCCTACGCATGCTACCTCGGACCAGAACATGGCCGAGCAGCGCGTGGGCCATGAGCGCATCAAGGGCGCGTACGCCTGGCGCACTTTTCTGAAACAGGGTTCGCGCATCGCCTGCGGCTCCGATTTCCCCATCGAGTCGCCCAACCCGTTTGAAGGCATCCATGCGGCCGTCACGCGCCAGGATAGCGCCGGCTTGCCAGCAGGCGGCTGGTATCCGCAGCAGGCGATGACGGTGACCGAGGCGCTGCGCTGCTTTACCTTGGACGCGGCGTGGGCGGCGCATCAGGAAAACGTCGTCGGCACCCTGGAAAAGGGTAAATGGGCGGACTTTATCGTCGTCGACCAGGACTTGTTCAAGGTGGCGCCCAGCGCCATCGGCAAGACGCAGGTGCTGCAGACCTGGCTGGCGGGCAAGCGGGTGTATGAGAAAAAGTAGACGCAACACTGCAGCAGAAATCTGTTGACTTGGTTGTATAGACAACCTATGCTGGGAGTACAAGAGCGGGACGCGCATGCCCGCTCGCACCCCTAGAGGAGACAGCATGAACAGCACAATGGACACCGATCCACGCTTTGATGCCAGCCGTACCATCCGCGCGCCGCGCGGCACGGTGATGGCCTGCAAGAGCTGGCAGGCCGAGGCGGCCTACCGCATGTTGCAAAATAACCTGGACCCGGAAGTGGCGGAAAACCCGCAACACCTGGTCGTCTACGGCGGCATCGGCCGCGCCGCCCGCAACTGGGCCTGTTTCGACCAGATCCTGGCCTCGCTGCGCGAACTGGAAGACGATCAAACGCTCTTGATCCAGTCCGGCAAACCGGTGGGCGTATTCCAGACCCACGCAGACGCGCCGCGCGTGCTGATCGCCAATTCCAACCTGGTGCCGAAATGGGCCAACTGGGAACACTTCAACGAACTCGATCGCCAGGGCCTGTTCATGTATGGCCAGATGACGGCCGGCAGCTGGATTTATATCGGCACGCAGGGCATCGTGCAGGGCACGTATGAAACCTTTGCCGAAGCGGGCCGCCAGCATTTTGGCGGCGACTGGGCCGGGCGCTGGATATTGACGGCGGGCCTGGGCGGCATGGGCGGCGCGCAGCCGCTGGCCGCCACCATGGCGGGCGCCGTCTCGCTCAATATCGAATGCCAGCAAAGCAGCATCGATTTCCGTCTGCGCACCCGCTATCTGGATAAGCAGGCACGCAACCTCGATGAAGCGCTTGAACTGGTTAAATACCACACCGAACGCAAGGAAGCCATTTCGATTGGTTTACTGGGCAATGCGGCCGAAGTGCTGCCGGAACTGGTGCGCCGCGCAAAGGCGGGCGGCCTGGTGCCTGATCTGGTGACGGACCAGACTTCTGCGCATGACCTGGTCAATGGTTATCTGCCGCGTGGCTGGAGCGTATCGGACTGGAAGGCGGCGCAGCAGGATTCGCAGCGCCATGCGCGGCTGACGGTGGCCGCCGCCGATTCCTGCGCCGCCCATGTGCAAGCCATGCTGGACTTCCACGCCATGGGCGTGCACACCGTCGATTACGGCAACAACATCCGCCAGGTGGCGTTCGACCAGGGCGTGCAGAACGCCTTCGATTTCCCCGGCTTCGTGCCCGCGTATATTCGCCCGCAGTTTTGCGAAGGACGGGGACCATTCCGCTGGGTGGCCTTGTCGGGCGACCCGGAAGATATCTATAAAACCGACGCCAAGATCAAGGAACTGTTCCCGCACCACCTCCAGGTGCATCACTGGCTGGACATGGCGCGCGAACGCATCGCCTTCCAGGGCCTGCCGGCGCGCATCTGCTGGCTGGGGCTGGGTGAGCGCCATCTCGCCGGCCTGGCCTTCAACGAGATGGTGCGCACGGGCGAACTGAAAGCACCGATCGTGATTGGCCGCGACCACCTCGATACGGGTTCCGTCGCCAGTCCGAACCGCGAAACGGAAAGCATGAAGGATGGCACCGACGCCGTCTCCGACTGGCCGCTGCTGAACGCCATGCTGAACACGGCCGGCGGCGCCACCTGGGTTTCGCTGCACCACGGCGGCGGGGTGGGCATGGGTTATTCGCAGCATGCCGGCATGGTGATCGTGGCCGATGGCACGGAAGCTGCAGCAAAGCGCCTGGCGCGCGTGCTGGTCAACGACAGCGGCTCGGGCGTGATGCGCCATGCCGATGCCGGTTATGAAACCGCCGCCGCCTGCGCCAAGCGCAATGGCCTGATTCTTCCTATGGTGAAGTGAAGTGAAAACGAATATGACACAGCATTCCAACAGTTGGACCCTGAAACCGGGCGCAATGACCCTGGCCGATCTGCGCGCCGTATGGGCTGCGCCTGGCAAATTGACCCTCGCTGCCGAAGCTTATCCTGTCATCGAAGCGTCGGCCGCGGCCGTGCAAGCCATCGTCGCCAAGGGCGATGCAGCTTACGGCATCAACACGGGTTTTGGCTTGCTGGCCAAGACGCGTATCCCCGATGAAAAGCTGGAGCAGTTGCAGCGCAACCTGATCTTGTCGCATTCTGTCGGTACCGGTGAATTGCTGTCGGACTCGGTGGTGCGCCTGATCATGCTGATGAAAATCGGCAGCCTGGCGCGCGGTTTTTCCGGCGTTCGCCCGCTGATTATCGATACCCTGATCGCCTTGTACAACGCGGGCATCATGCCAGCCATCCCTGCCAAGGGGTCGGTAGGCGCTTCGGGCGACCTGGCGCCACTGTCGCATATGACCCTGGCGATCCTGGGCGTGGGCGATGTGCGCGTCAACGGCGAATTGATGTCGGCGCCCGAGGCGCTGGCGCAGGCCGGCATCGCGCCGGTGGTGCTGGCGGCGAAAGAAGGGCTGGCGCTGATCAATGGCACGCAGGTGTCGAACGCGCTGGCCTTGCATGGCTTGTTCATGGCTGAACGCCTGCTGGAAGCGGCCATGGTCACGGGCGCCTTGTCGCTCGACGCGGCCAAGGGTAGCGATGCGCCGTTCGACGCGCGCGTGCACGCTGTGCGCGGCCAGCCGGGGCAAATCCTGGCGGCGCAGATGTACCGCCAGCTGGTGGCGCACAGCGCGATCCGTGCCTCGCACCTGGAAGGCGACGAGCGCGTGCAAGACCCGTACAGCCTGCGCTGCCAGCCGCAAGTCATGGGCGCCTGCCTGGACTTGATCAGCAATGCGGGCCGTACCCTGCTGATCGAAGCGAACGCCGTCACCGACAATCCGCTGATCTTCCAGGATGGCCCTGGCGGCCGGGCCGAGATCGTCTCGGGCGGTAATTTCCACGCCGAGCCTGTCGCCTTCGCAGCCGATACGCTGGCGCTGGCGATCGCCGAGATAGGCGCATTGGCTGAACGCCGCATCGCGCTGCTGATCGACGCCACCCTGTCCGGTTTGCCGCCTTTCCTGGTGCGCGATCCCGGTGTCAATTCTGGCTTCATGATCGCCCATGTGACGGCTGCCGCGCTGGCGTCGGAAAACAAGTCGCTGGCGCATCCGGCCAGCGTCGACAGCCTGCCCACTTCCGCCAACCAGGAAGACCACGTCAGCATGGCCACGTTTGCCGGACGCCGCCTGGACGACATGGCGCACAATACGGCTGTCATCGTCGGCATTGAATTGCTGGCCGCCGCGCAGGGTATCGATTTCCACCGTCCGCTGAAAACTTCGCCGCACCTGGAGCATGTGCACCACCAGCTGCGCCAGCAAGTACCGTTCTTCGACGCCGACCGCTTCTTTGCGCCGGACATCGAAGCGGCCAAGCAGATGGTCTTGCGGGGCGAGTTGAGCCTCACTTGTAAAAACCTGTTCGCCCCGCTGTACGCCTGAATCATGAACACCAGCAGCCCGGCCGACAAGACAGCGCGAGCCGGGCGCAAGGAGACAACATGGATTTTCGCTTCAATGAAGGCAGCATTGCGCTGCTGGTGTCGATGCCCCATGTGGGCACCGATATACCCGACGATATCGCCGCACGTTTGACGCCGCAGGCCTTGCAGAAGGCGGACACGGACTGGCATCTGCGCGAGCTGTACGGCTTTTTGTCCGAGATGGATGCGTCCGTGCTGTCGGCGCGTTGGTCGCGCTACACCATCGACTTGAATCGTCCGCAGGAAGACACGAATCTGTATCCGGGCCAGGATACGACAGGCTTGCTGCCGCACGATACCTTTCATCGAGAACCGCTGTACCTGGCGGGCCAGGAGCCCGATGCGGCCGACGTGCAGCGCCGGGTGCAGCGCTACTGGGCGCCGTACCACCGGCAACTGCGTGCAGAGCTGGACCGCTTGCTGCGCGTGCATGGCGCCGTGGTGCTGTGGGACGCCCATTCCATCGCTTCCCACGTGCCGCGCTTTTTTGACGGCAAGCTGCCCGACCTGAACTTTGGTACGGCCGATGGCGCCAGCTGCGATGCGGGATTGACGTCCGCCGTGATGGAGGTGGCTAATGGACAGCAGGATTTCACGCTGGCCCTGAATGGCCGCTTCAAGGGCGGCCATATCACGCGCCATTACGGCCAGCCGCAAAACCGCGTGCATGCGATCCAGCTGGAGATGTGCCAGTGCCTGTACATGGATGAAGCGTCGCCGTTTGGCTACCGTCCCGCCGTGGCGGCAAAGGTGCAGCCGCTGCTGCGCCAGATGATGGAAGCGGCTGTGACGTGGGTGCAACGGTGAGTAGTATGAACACTTTGTTTGCCCGCCATGCGCTACTGCCGCATGGCTGGTGCCGCGACGTGCTGCTGGCCTGGGATGTGGCTGGCGACTTGATTACGGTGGTGGAAAACGCGGCGCCGCCTGCTGGTGTGGAAGTGGCGGAATACGTCTTGCCTGGCATGGTCAACCTGCATTCGCATGCGTTCCAGCGGGCGCTGGGAGGCATGACGGAAAGGGCCGGAGAACAGGAAGATAGTTTCTGGACCTGGCGCGACTTGATGTACCGTTTCGCGCGCCACATCACGCCGGAGCAGATCCAAACTATCGCCGCCCAGCTGTTTGCCGAATGCCTGCGCCATGGCTACACGGCCGTGTGCGAATTTCACTATCTGCAGCGCGACGAACAGGGTGCGCTGTATGCACGCCCGGCCGAGACAGCGGAACGGGTAATACAGGCGGCGCGCTTGAGCGGCATCGGCATCACCATGCTGCCCGTGCTGTACAGCCATGCCGGTTTTGGCGAACAGCCATTAAAACCCGAGCAAGCGCGTTTTCGCACGAATGCCGATGATGTCTTGTCCATCGTCGAGGCCTTGGCGCCGCTGCGCGATGGGCAGACAGAAGTGGGTTTCGCGCCCCATTCCCTGCGCGCCGCTTCGGTGGGCCAGATCAGGGAAGTGCTGGCGGCGTTGCCGCCTGAGCGCCCCGTGCATATCCACATCGCCGAGCAGCAAGGGGAAGTGCGGCAATGCCTGGACTTCAGCGGCCGGCGCCCGGTGCAGTATCTGTATGATCAACTCGATGTCGATGGCCGCTGGTGCCTGGTGCACGCCACGCATTTGCAGGCCGACGAAGTGGTGCAGCTGGCGGCCAGCGGCGCTGTGGCGGGGCTGTGCCCGACCACGGAAGCCAACCTGGGCGACGGCCTGTTCCCACTGGCCGAGTTTCTCGCTGCCGGTGGGCGCTTCGGCGTCGGCAGCGACAGCCACGTGTCGCAGTCGCCCGTTGAGGAATTGCGCTGGCTGGAATATGGCCAGCGCTTGTTGCGGCAGCAGCGCAATATCGCTGCTACACCGAAGCAAAGGCAGGTAGGGGACTACCTGTGGCAAACAGCGTTACAGGGCGGCGCGCAGGCTGCGGGCCGCAAGCTGGGCGCGCTGGCGCCAGGCAAACGCGCCGATCTGCTGGTGCTCGACGACACCCACGTCAATCTGGCTGGCGTGGCGCTGGCCGATGTGCTGGGCAGTTTTCTATTCTGCGGTAACGACAATCTCGTGCGCGATGTGCTGTGTGGCGGCCAGTGGCAGGTGCGCGCTGGGCGCCATGTGGCGCAGGACGCCATCGCCGTCGCCTATAAACGCACCTTGGCAAAATTGAGGGCGCTCTGATGGCGATCCTGATACCCCACGCCAGCCTGCGCGCCGCAGCGTGGAAAAATGGCGGCGGCAGCACGACGGAAATCGCCGTCTCACCAAAGGGGGCGGGATTTGAGGATTTCGACTGGCGCATCAGCCTGGCGACGATCACGGCTAGCGGACCGTTTTCCAGTTTTCCCGGCATCGACCGCAGTCTGATGCTGGTCGATGGCGCATCCGTCTCGTTGACAATCGACGGTACGCGCAAAGTGGTGCTTACTGCGGCCCAGCCCATGCTGTGGTTTCCCGGCGAGGCGGACGTCAGCGCGGTGGTGACGGCCGCCACCACCGATTTCAATGTGATGACGCGGCGCAGCCGTTGCCGCCACCAGCTGGAAAAAATCGCTGCGCCTGGCCGGTTGATCAGGCGCAGCAATACTACCCTGCTGTTTGTGGCGGGCGAAGGCACGGTGCAGGCGCGCAGTGGTGACCAGCAGTTCGCCCTGTCACGCTACGATGCCTTGCTGCTGGACGCCGGTGACGCACCCCAGTGGCAGCTGGAAGCGTCACAGGACGTCGCCATCTTCCGCGTCGATCTGTTTATCTAGGAAGGAGGAAGCGATGCAAGACTGGGATCTGGTGATTCACAACGTCCACCTGGCGACGATGGAGCAGGGCTACGGCGAGCTGCTTGATGCAGCCATCGCCGTCAAGGATGGCCGCATCGCCTGGTTCGGTCCCGGCGACGAACTGCCGGCCAGCGCCGCAGCGCTGATCGATGGCCAGGGCTGCTGGCTCACACCCGGTTTGATCGACTGCCATACGCACATCGTCCATGCGGGTAGCCGCAGCGATGAATTTGAGGCGAGGCTCAATGGCGCCAGCTATGAAGAGATCAGCCGCGCCGGTGGCGGCATCATGTCCACCATGCGCGCCACGCGGGCGGCCAGCGATGAAGAACTGCTGGCGCAAAGCCTGCCGCGCGTGCTGGCGCTGCTGGCCGAAGGACTCACGACCATCGAGATCAAGTCGGGCTACGGCCTGGAGCTGGAATCGGAAGCAAAGATGCTGCGCGTGGCGCGCAAGCTGCAGGACGTGCTGCCGGTTTCGGTGCGCACCACGTTTTTGGGCGCGCATGCGCTGCCGCCCGACTACGCGGGCCGTGCCGATGACTATATCAGCATGCTGTGCACGCAAATGCTGCCTGCGCTGGCCGCGCAGGGATTGGTCGACGCCGTCGACGCGTTTTGCGAACGCATCGGTTTTACGCCTGCACAGACGCAGCAGGTGTTCGAAGCGGCGTGCGCCTTGAAGCTGCCTGTGAAACTGCATGCGGAGCAGTTGTCCGACCTGGGCGGTGCGGCGCTGGTGGCGCGCTACGATGGCTTGTCGGCCGATCACCTGGAGTTTTTGTCCGATGACGGCATCGCAGCCATGGCGGCACACGGCACGGTGGCCGTGCTGCTGCCGGGCGCCTATTATTTTTTGCGTGAGACGCAGCAACCGCCTGTGGTGGCACTGCGCGCGGCTGGCGTGCCGATGGCCGTGTCCACCGATTGCAATCCGGGCACTTCGCCGATGACCTCTTTGCTGCTGGCGATGAATATGGCGTGCACCTTGTGGCGCTTGACGCCTCAGGAAGCGCTGGCCGGTACTACCTGCCACGCGGCGCGCGCGCTGGGTTTGCAGCATGACAGGGGCAGCCTGGTCGTCGGCAAGCGGGCCGACTTCGCCCTGTGGCGCATCGCGCGTCCAGCCGACCTGTCGTATGCGCTGGGATTGAATCCCTGTGCGGGCGTGGTACAGGGCGGTGTCTGGCGCACAGCGGTGGTAAGCTTGCCGGATTGATGATACGTCCCGGAGCGCCGCGTGCGTTTGAGTTTTATTTTTTTGCTGCCCCTCGTCCTTTTTTTTAACGCCGCGTTGCCTGCGCACGCCATGGATGGAGGCACCCTGAAGGTGGGCTCCAAGCGTTTCACGGAATCCTACATCCTCGGTGAAATTGTCAGGCAGAGCGCCGCGCCGCACGTCAGGACAGAGCATCGCCAGGGACTGGGTAACACGGCCATCGTGCTCGCCGCGCTGCAGGCGGGCAGCATCGATGTGTATGCCGAGTACATGGGCACCATCGCCAGCGAAATCCTCAAGCACGACAAACCGATTACCCTCGATCAGATGCAGCGCGAGCTGGCGCCGCTGGGCCTGGGCGTGGCCGTGCCACTGGGGTTTAATAACACTTATGCGCTGGCCATGCGCAGCGATGCCGATATCAGCCGCCTCGATCAGCTGGCCGCGCAACCGGCGCTGAAATTCGGCCTGTCGCATGAATTCATCGGCAGGGTCGATGGCTGGCCGGGCCTGGCGGCGCGTTATGGCTTGCCGCAGCGCCCGCGCGGACTCGATCACGGCATCGCCTATGAAGCGCTGGCCCAGCGCCAGGTGGATGTGATCGATATCTATTCGACGGACGCGAAGATACGCCAGTACGGCTTGCGCGTGCTGGCCGACACGCAGCAGTATTTTCCCCGCTACGACGCCATGCTGCTGTACCGGCTCGATTTGCCACCGCGTTTTCCCACCGCCTGGAAAGCGCTGCAAACACTGCAGGGACGTATCAGCGAAAGCGACATGATCGCCATGAATGCGGCGGTGGAAATCGATGGCAGGCGCTTTGCCGATGTGGCGCAGCAGTGGCTGATGCAGCATGAGAAAGCAGGCGGGCAGGCCAACAAGCCGGTACAGCGCACGACGCTGCTCGATAAAATCCTCGGCGATGATTTATGGACCCTGACGCGCCAGCACCTGACACTAGTCTTGCTGTCGGTGGGCGTCGCTTGCCTGATCGGCATTCCGCTGGGTGTGCTGGCCGCTTTTTATGCACCGCTGCGGCAAACCGTGCTGGCGCTGGTGGGGGTATTACAAACGGTGCCGTCGCTGGCCTTGCTGGCGATATTAATTCCGGTGCTGGGCATGATAGGCACCGTGCCGGCGCTGGTGGCCTTATGCGTGTATGCCTTGCTGCCCATCGTGCGCAATACCTGTACCGGCATCTTGCAAGTGCCCGAGGGTTTGCGCATGGCGGCGCTGGCGCTGGGTTTGAGCAAGCGTGACCGCCTGCTGTATGTGGACTTGCCGCTAGCCTTGCCGGTGATACTGGCGGGCGTGAAAACGGCGGCCGTAATGAGCGTGGGCACGGCTACCATCGCCGCCTTTATTGGCGCTGGCGGCTACGGCGAACGCATCACGATCGGCCTGGCCCTGAACGATAACGACATGCTGCTGGCTGGCGCCATTCCGGCGGCAGTGCTGGCCCTGCTGACGCAAGGCTTGTTCGAACTGGTCGAACGATGGGCCGTGGCGGGCCGGCAGCGCTAACAACCTCACAGCGAGTGCAGTTTCGAACGGACGGAAACGACCGCCTGGTGCAAGATGCGCTCGGCCTGGAAATCGTTTTCGCGCTGTTCGGCGATGGCTTGCAAGTCGCGCGTGTAGCGTTCCAGGCGGGAGCGCAAATAGGCGCGGTAGAGTTTGACGACCAGCGGTTTGGCAGAAACATTCATGAATGGCTCCCAGTGCGTGACGGTTCGTTCATTTTGTGTGAGCACAATGCCGCCATTTTGCGAGGTATCAAACAGCTGGAGGCCTGAAAATTGGCGTGTTTGATATCCCGCAATGTCGTCGGTATGGAAGATGCCACACTGAATCTTCCCTGCAAGCATCAACCGACTCTTCTGGATAACTCCGTATCGAGTCCAGTGCCGTCGGTACCGAGTCCAGTGTCGATTCAATGCACTGTGATGCGCAGGTCCTCATACCGCTTAAGGAGATTGTCGCATGGTCATTTCCGCCCTGATTGCTGGCTGCATCGCTTGCCTGACAGTGTACCAAATCTATAAAAAATCACGCGACAGTAGCGGTGTTGCGCAACAACACATCGGTTTGCACGGGACATTGATTGAGCCACGGAAATGAAATTGCGACATTTAGTAAGCATCCCCTCTTGTAAATGTAAAGGGCAGTAAGCAAATGTAAAGGTAGGAGTCGCCTGCACAGTCAAGGTTTATATTGAAGTCGTTGATTGCATTCTCCCCCTCCCACTTGACAATGGGTTCACCCCACGGTGCCGCTAGCCCGTGGGGCTTTTTTTTGGGGAAAATTTAAAACCTTATTGCGCGTTTTTTGACAATTGCATCAAGGCATCGCCCGTTACCCTGCAGATGCGCCAGTCGGGCATTACGTCCGCACCCATGCCCTTGTAGAAATTGATCGCATTTTCATTCCAGTCCAGCACCGACCATTCGAAGCGGCCGCAGTCGCGTTCGACGGCCAGTTGCGCCAGCGCCGCCAGCATCTGCTTGCCATAACCCTTGCCGCGCGCGGCTTGCTTGACGTACAGGTCTTCCAGGTACAAGCCTTTGCGGCACAGGAAAGTGGAAAAGTTGTGGAAGAACAGGGCGAACGTGACCACCACGCCATCTTCGGTGCCGACCAGCGCTTCGCAGGCAGGATGCTCGCCGAACAGGCTGTCGTGCAGCATGGGCTCCGTGGCGATCATCATGTGTTCAAGTTTTTCAAACACGGCCAGTTCATGGATCATGCCAAAGATGGCGGTCACGTCAAATGCCTGTGCGGGACGGATGGTGAGAGAGGGTGAAGAAATGCTCATGTTGCCTTTGCAGTATTTTTATTGGAAATAGAGTCGATAGCCTGTGTCTTGCGCGCACCCGAGGTCAGGGCCCAGGCCACGCTGGACAGGCACAGCACCATGCCCAGCCACTCGATGGGGGCGGGGCGGTAGTGTTCGAACTGTACCGACAGCAGCACGGAAATAACGGGTGTGACAACGCCGATATACACAGTCTTTTGCGTGCCGATGCGGGCGATTAAGGTGAAATAGGCGCTGAAGGCGATCACCGAACCGAAGATGGCCAGATAAGCTAATCCCATCCAGTAACTGGCGCGTGCCGGCAAGTTCCAGGACTGGCCCGTGGCAATCGCCCACACGGCTACCATCGAGGTGCCCCACAGCATGGTCCAGGCCATGGTCAGCATCACATTGGGTGAGTGCTCACGCACCTTCATGACAAGGGCATTGCCCACCGTACTGGCCAGGGTTGCCACCAGGGCCAGTAAAAATCCCAGCAGGAAGTGGCCGGTGCCGCCGCCCAGCATATCTTTCAGCGCGGCATCGATCGATTGATAGAACAGCAGCACGATGCCGCAGATAGCCACCGCCGCCGCGCAGCAAGTGTTCCAGGTGATGCGCGTGCCGAAGGCGATGCGGTTCAGCAGCGGCGTCCAGAACACCATCAGGGCGAACAGCACGCTGACGAGGGCCGACACCAGATATTGTTCAGAAGTGTAAGTGCACACATAGCTGATGGCGAATGAGGCCAGGCCCTGCAGCATCATCCATTTTTGCGCGCGCCAGGGCAGGCGCAGCTTGTCGCCACGCAGGGCGCACCAGGCAAACAGGGTAGCGGAGGCGAGGCCGAAACGGTAGACCACGGACACGGCGGGGGCGACATCGCCCAGCTGCAAGGTGATGGCCCAGAAGGTAGAGCCCCAGATCAGGCAGGCAATAATAAACAGGAAAGGAGATGGCATGGCGCAAGTATATGCCATGCGCCATGGTCGGCGTGATTGCCGGGCTGATCTGCCTGATGCAGACGCTATTGCCAGCTAGCCAGCTATTGAGGCAGCGCAGTATCTGCAAGAAATGTTGAATTTTTGAAAATATTTAAATTATCATTAAGTAAATATTTCAAGGAGAATACCGTGGCTAACTCTCTGCAACTCAAAGTGTGGACCCTGATTGCCTATGTTGCCGTCATGACGCTCATTTCCATCTGGCTGCACGAAGGCACGGCGCCATCATCCTTGCTGATGGCCGCCGGCGCCTTCGGCTAAACTAAGACGATCAGTGCGTCACGCGGGTCTTGCGGCCATCCGACAGCAGTCGCACGCGCTCGCCAGGACGGAACAGTTCATCCGCATCTTGCACGATGGCGCGCAGGTCGCCATTGTCCAGGCGTACGGTGATTTCAAAGCCGCGCTTGTTCGATGCATTCGCTTCGATGCTTTGGCCGGCCATGCCGCCAGCGACCGCACCGAGGATGCTGGTCGCGATGGCGCCCTTGCCGCCACCGATTGCCGAACCGGCTACGCCGCCCAGCGCTGCGCCAGCCAGCACGCCGGTGCCGCTTTCGCCCTTGTCGATGGTCACGTCGCGCACCGATTCCACGGTACCCATGCGCACCGATTGCTCATTCTGGGTCTGGCGTGCGCTATAAACATTGGCCGAATTCGGTTGGACGGCACAGCCGGCCAAGGTGGCAAGCAAGGCGACGGCGATAATTGGTGCTTTCATGAGTGACTCCCTTGGACAAAAATAGTGAGTGCTGATGGCATTGAACAGCATCTGCATTCCTGGCTATCATAAGTATATTTGCTCAAGATAAGCAGTTTTGAATGGTAATAAAATGTTACGGTAAGGCGCTACTTTACTACTTCCCGCTTATAGATCGCTTAGTGCCCGCTCCAGTGCGTCAATACGCTACATGCAAGCGCCGGTACAGGAAGCCCAGCACAAAAAGCGGTCCGATCAGCAAAAAGCGCAAATCGTCGAGAAACGAGGGTTTCTTGCCTTCGATCTGGTGGCCGATGAACTGGCCTATCCACGCCAGCACGAAAATCGCCAGTGACAGCGGCAAGATGGTTGCCCCCGGCAGTATCAGCAACACGGCCAGCATGATGGCGAGCATCAGCAGCATACCCGCCGCAAATGGCCGCGATAATTTGTAATAGTAGTATAAGGCAACAATACTGCCCAACAGCGCCACGCTGGCGTGCAGGCTCCATAGCAAGCCCAGCAGGCTGAACACGATCAAGGGCACGCACACGATGTGCACCCATTCATTGACGTGATTGCGGTGGCTTTCGCCATACTGTGCCAGCAGGCTATCGATGGTGCGCATGAGTTGTCTCTTGTTATCGTTTTATTTGAGGGAAATTCTACACCGGAATACACGTGTCGGCCCCGGGCAGCACGCCGGGTAAAATGCATGCATTTTTATGCTACCAGGGATGCTCACTTGAACCACCCCTTACACCCCTTAACTGCAGCATTGGCCGATACCCGCAAGCGCTGCTTCGATCCCGTCGTCGATTCCGACACGCGGCTGTTGATACTGGGCAGCCTGCCCGGCGAAAAATCGCTGGCGCACAGCCAATACTATGCCCATCCACAAAACAAATTCTGGCTGCTGATGGGGGAAGTGCTGGGCGTGGACTTGAAGGTCCTGCCTTACGCAGCGCGCCTGAACGCTTTGTTGGCCCATGGCGTGGGCCTGTGGGACGTGGTGGCGCAGGCGCAGCGCGCCGGTAGCCTCGACAGCAATATCCGCGAACGCGACGACAATGACCTGGTGACGCTGGCGGCCAGCTTGCCGAAGCTTGAGGTGATCGCCTTTAACGGCGGCACTGCTGCGCGACTGGGGATTAAAGTGTTGGGTGAACATGCGCAGCGCTACCGCATCATCAGCCTGCCATCGAGCAGTCCTGCTTACACACTGGCATACGCGGCCAAACTGGAGCAGTGGCTGGCGTTGCAGGCACGCTGACAGCAACCCCTGTCATTCCATCGAGATGGCCGATTTTTGCCGATCAAGCGCGATGTTATTGATGTTTTTGTTCTTTTCCTGATTATTCCCTTCTTGTGCCCGGATTCTCCCGGCTACCAAACCAGCTGTTGTTTCCCCGCCCGTTAAATTGCCTTGGTAACACTTTTGCGCTTGCTTGATCTGATATATTAGATTTAATATTCTGATATATCAGAGTGCGCCAATGTGGTGCCACCATAAAACATAGCGCGATGACGAGCCGATGCATCGCGCGCAGCAAGGAGATGGCTACGATGACCGAGTTCATGAATCAGGATTTTCTTCTCACCACCGAGATGGCGCGCAAGCTGTATCACGAGGTGGCGGCTGACTTGCCCATCATCGATTACCACTCGCACTTGCAGCAGGGCGAGATCGCCAGCCGCAAGACCTTCCGCAATATCGCCGAACTGTGGCTGGCCGGCGACCATTACAAATGGCGCTTGATGCGCACGGCCGGCGTGGCCGAGGAATTCATCACGGGCGAGCGCTCGGACCAGGAAAAATTCCGTGCCTTTTGCAAGGTGCTGCCACTGGCCATCGGCAACCCGATCCACCACTGGAGCCACCTGGAACTGCGCCGCATCTTCAACATCGACCTGCTGATCAATGAAGACAACGCCGATGCGATCTGGGAGCAGGCGAATGCGAAGCTGGCAACGATGGATACCTGGTCGCTGCTGGAACAGGCCGGCGTGGAAATCGCCTGCACCACCGACGATCCTGCCGACGACTTGCTGCAGCATGCAGAAATCGCCGCCTCGGCCTTGAAGACGCGCGTGCTGCCGGCCTACCGTCCCGACAAGGCGATGCGCATCAACCAGCCGCGCTTTCCCGACTACCTGAAACGCCTGGGTGAGGTGGCCGATGTCCCCGTCACCTCGTTTGCCTCGATGATCGCCGCACTGGCCGTGCGCGTGGAATTCTTCCATGCCCGTGGCGCGCGCATTTCGGACCATGCCGTCGACGTGACCCTTCCCGTGCAGGCGGCCAGCGCCGAAGAACTCGAAGCGCTGTTTGCCAAGCGCCTGCAAGGCACCTTGTTGACGGACGCGGAAAATGGCCTGTACCTGCGTGGTTTGTTAGAGGCGATAGGCCGCGTGTACGCCAACTATGGCTGGACCATGTGTCTGCACATCGGCGCCCAGCGCAATAACAATGACCGCATGCGGACCAAACTGGGCCCGGATACGGGTTACGACTCGATCTCGGACATGCATTGCAGCGCCGGCCTGGCGTCCCTGCTCAACGCCCTTGACCTGGACGACCGCCTGCCGAAGACCATGCTGTTTTGCCTGAACCCAAACATGAATGAAGTGCTGTCCACCATGGTTGGCAACTTCCAGGATGGCACCGTCGCCGGCAAGCTGCAGTTCGGCCCGGCCTGGTGGTTCAACGATCACAAGGAAGGCAATCTGCAGCAGCTGGTCGGCTTCGGCAATCACAGTGTATTGGGTGTGTTTGTCGGCATGGTGACCGATTCGCGCAGCTTCGCTTCGTATCCGCGCCACGACTATTTCCGCCGCCTGGTGTGCCGCCAGATCGGCGATTGGGTCGCGGGTGGCGAATACCCGGCCGACTTCGCGGCGCTGGCCACCATCGTGCGCGGCATCTGTTACGACAACGCCCGCAAATACTTCCAACTCTAAGCCGCCGCCAGGAACTGTCATGCAAAAAGTATTGTGCATTCATCCCGACGACGACATGCTGGTCGCCCTGTCTGACCTGGCGGCTGGCGAAGTGGTGCAGTGGGAAGATGAATCGATTCTCGTCAGCAGCCCCGTGAAGACCAAGCACAAGCTGGCCCGCCGCGCATTTGCGGCCGGTGAGATATTGCGTCTGTACGGCGTCCCGGTTGGCAAGGCGACGGCGCAGATACGCCGCGGCGAAGCCGTCACCACGGAAAACCTCGCGCATTACGCAGCTGACGTGGAACTGGAAGCGCAAGCGCCGTATAGCTGGACGCCGCCCGATGTGACCCGACTGGATGGCACCACCTTTCCCGGCGTGGTGCGCGCCGATGGCCGCGTGGGCACGGCCAATTACTGGCTGATCTTCCCGCTGGTGTTCTGTGAAAACCGCAATGTCGAACATTTGCGCAATGCGCTCGAAGCGCCACTGGGCTACACGCGCAATGACCTGGCCTCATTTGCCTTGTCCTTGCTGGGCGAAGAGATGGAAGCGCCTAAACCCGTGGTGCGGCCATTTCCGAACCTCGATGGCGTGCGGATCATTACGCATAACGGCGGCTGCGGCGGCACGCGCGCCGATGCGCGCTCGCTGTGCAAAATCCTGTCCGCCTATGCCGACCATCCTAACGTGGCCGGCATCACCGTCTTCAGCCTCGGTTGCCAGAACGCGCAGATCGCCATGTTCCAGGAAGCGCTGGCGAAACAGAATCCCCATTTCGACAAGCCTTGTTTGATCTACGAACAGCAGAAATGGGATAGCGAAGAAGCGATGATGAAGGCCGTGCTGACCGATACCCTGGTCCAGCTGAAGGAAGCGAACAAGGTGCAGCGCAAGCCGGTGCCGCTGTCGCACCTGAAGATAGGCGTCAAGTGCGGCGGCTCGGATGGTTTTTCCGGCATCTCCGCCAACCCGGCCATGGGCCTGGTATCGGACATGGTGGTGGCCGTGGGCGGCTCGTCCATCCTGGCGGAATTTCCTGAACTGTGCGGTGTTGAAGCCAACCTGATCGAGCGCTGCGAAAACGACGACGACAAGCGCCGCTTCCTGGGCCTGATGCGCGATTTCGAAGCGCGCGCCGAAGCGGTGGGCACGCATTTCGCCGACAATCCCAGCCCTGGCAATATCCGGGATGGCTTGATTACCGACGCCATGAAGTCGGCCGGCGCAGCCAAGAAGGGCGGCACTTCTCCCATCGTTTCCGTGCTCGATTATGGCGAACAAAGCGCCAAGCCTGGATTGTCCTTGCTGTGCACGCCGGGCGGTGATGTGGAGTCGGTGACGGGCATCGTCGCCTCGGGCGCCAACGTGGTGCTGTTTTCCACGGGCCTGGGCACGCCGACGGGCAACCCCATCGTGCCCGTGCTGAAAATATCGAGCAATACGCGGGTAGCCAAAAAGCTGTCGGACCTGATCGATTATGATTGCGGCCCCGTGATTGAAGGCACGCCCTTGCCGGACGTGGCCAACGGCTTGTTCGACATGGTGGTGGCCACCGCTGGCGGCCAGTACCAGGCCAAGGCCGACCGCCTGCAGCAATACGATTTCATCTTCTGGAAACGCGACATTTCACTGTGATTCACACTCCCATGCAAGCATCAGTATCAGTACTGCAGCGCAGCGCGCCGTTCGACCTGCCGATCAAGTTCCTCCAGTTCGGGCAGGGTAATTTCATGCGCGGCTTTTTTGACTGGCAGGTCGACCTGCTCAATGAACGCACTGGTCTGAATGGCGGCGTGGTGGTGGTGCGGCCGCGCGGCGGCAGCGGATCGCCATTACTCGACGTGCAGGATGGCTTGTTTACCACCATCGTTCGGGGCCTCGATGAAGACGGCCAGGCCGTCAGCACCTGCCGCACCATCCGTTGCGTGCAGCGCGAAATCGATCCATCGACCATGTATGGCGATTACCTGGCGCTGGCCAGCCTGCCCGAACTGCGTTTCATCGTCTCGAACACGACAGAAGCGGGCATCGCCGTCAACGACAGCGATGCCTTCGAAGACTCCCCTCCATCGAGTTTTCCCGCCAAGCTGGCGCGCTTGCTGTTCGAGCGCTACACGCATTTCGAGGGTGACCGCAACAAGGGTCTGGTGCTGCTGCCATGTGAATTGATCGAGCGCAATGGCCCTGCCTTAAAAGCAGCCGTGCTGCACTTTGCCCGCTTGTGGCAGCTGGACGCGGGCTTTGCCGACTGGCTCGATGGCACTTGCGTATTCTGTTCGACCCTGGTTGACCGCATCGTTACAGGTTATCCCGAAGGTGAAGCGCAGGCGATCGAAGAAGTGCTGGGCTACCGCGACCAGTTCCTGGTGGCGGCCGAACACTACTACCTGTTCGTCATCGAAGGCCCGCAGTGGCTGGCCGATGAATTGAAACTGGCCGGTGCTGGCTTGAATATCCAGCTGGTCGATGACATCACACCTTACAAGAAACGCAAGGTGGGCATCCTGAACGGTGGCCATACGGCGCTGGTGCCCGTGGCCCTGCTGGCGGGCCTCGATACGGTGGGCGCGGCCGTCAGCGATGAGCAGGTGGGCGGCTGGCTGGCCGACACCCTGGCGCAGGAAATCATCCCTGCCTTGCCGCTGCCGCAAGACGAATTACAGCAGTTCGCGCGCGACGTGCTGCTGCGCTTCCGTAACCCTTACATCCAGCATCGTTTGTCGGCGATTGCCTTGAACAGCTGGAGCAAATTTGCCGCGCGCATCGCGCCGCAAATGCTGCGCTACGTCGATTTACATGGCCGGCTGCCGCAGCGCTTGGTACTGGCGCTGGCCGCCACCATGCGGCTGTACCGGGGCGATGTGATCGTGCTGTCCGATGATGCGGCCAGCCTGGCCTGGTTCGGCCAGGGCTGGTTTGATGTCGATAGTGACCGGCAAACCTTGCTGCAACTGGCGCAGGGCTGGCTGGCGAACGACAAGGTCTGGGGCCGCGACATGAATGTGGTGATCGGTCTGGCGCAAGCGGTGGCCGCCGCATTGCAGCGCATCGAACAGCAGGGCATGCGCGGCGCCTTGCAGGCGTAATAAGACATCAAGGCAGTACAGAAGTAACAGGCAGCACCCATAAAAAACCGAGGCCGAAGGCACTTCCCCAGGAAGGCTGAACGGCCCAAAAAAGAGACGGCGCAGCTGCGCCGCCATGGATGGATAGAGGGAGACACAATGACTACAATACGCGGCATGCGCTGGTGGATGGTCGGGCTGGTGACGGCTGGACTCATCGTCAATTACCTGGCGCGCAATACCTTGTCGGTAGCGGCACCGACGATGATGAGCGAACTCAATATCACGACCCAGGAATATTCCTATATCGTGGTGGCGTGGCAGGTCTGCTACGCGTTGATGCAGCCCATCGCCGGCTATGTGATCGATGCCATCGGCACCAAGATCGGTTTCGCCATCTTCGCCCTGGCCTGGTCCGTGGCCTGCGCCTGCGCGGCGCTGGCGACGGGCTGGCAAAGCATGGCCCTGTTCCGCGGCATGCTGGGCTTGACCGAAGCGGCCGGCATTCCGGCCGGCGTAAAAGCCACCACCGAATGGTTTCCCGCCAAGGAGCGCTCGATCGCCATCGGCTGGTTCAATATCGGCTCTTCGATCGGCGCCCTGTGCGCACCGCCGCTGGTGGTGTGGACCATTTTGCACGGCAGCTGGCAAATGTCCTTCGTCATCGTCGGCGCCATCGGTATCGTCTGGACGGGCTTGTGGCTGCTGTTCTACAAGCATCCGCGCGACCAGAAACTATTGTCCGACAAGGAGCGCGATTTTATCCTGGAAGGCCAGGAGGCGAGCCACCACAGCGACAAGGTCAAGAAGGCCAGCTGGCACCAGATCGTCCGCAGCCGTAATTTCTGGGCCATCGCCGTGCCGCGCTTTTTGTCCGAGCCGGCCTGGCAAACCTTCAATGCCTGGATACCCCTCTACATGGCCACCGAGCGCCATATGAACATCAAGGAAATCGCCATGTTCGCCTGGCTGCCTTTCCTGGCGGCCGACATCGGCTGCGTGCTGGGCGGCTATCTGAGCCCATGGTTCCACAAGTACTGGAAAGTGTCGCTGTTCACCTCGCGCAAGCTGGTCGTCATCGTCGGCGCCGTCTGCATGATAGGCCCGGCCTGCATCGGCCTGGTGGCCAGCCCGTATGCGGCGATTGCCTTGCTGTGCGTGGGCGGCTTCGCCCACCAGACCTTGTCTGGCGCGCTGTATTCGATCACTTCCGACGTCTTCGGCAAGAATGAAGTGGCTACCGCCACCGGCCTGGCCGGCATGTCCGGCTACCTGGGCGCCACTGTCTTCACCCTGCTGTTCGGCGTGCTGGTGACGGTGGTGGGCTACAGCCCCCTGTTCATGCTGCTGGCCGTGTTCGATCTGGTCGCCGCTGCCGTGGTGTGCCTGCTGATACGCGAAAAGATGTCGCCTGGCGTGCCGCTGGCCCAGCCCGCCTTCAGCAGATAAAGACCCATACCCATTTTCCCCGCTGTTGTCCTGCACCGCGCGGTGCAGCGGGGAGCTGTTTTTTACGATGTTTATACATAGGCGTCCACCAAGGCGCGAGAAGAGGAGAAGCACATGACACCATTGAATAACCACTGCACCCGCAAGCTGCTGGCAACCGCCCTGCTGGCGGCCCTGTCCGGTAGCGCGCTGGCCGACGGTATCCTGGAAAACCGCCATGTGGAAACGCGCATCTACGGTTTCCTGAACGGCGAGATCGAATCGGTGAAAGCCGTCGGCGGCGCCACGCCTTACGCCAGCCGTGGCCGTATTTCGGATGGCAATTCGCGTATCGGCTTTGCCGGTTCGATCGGCCTGCGCGGCGACGTGAGCGGCATCTGGCAAATCGAAGGCAGCCTGAATAACTTCGACGAAGGCGGCGTGAATGGCCAGGGCAAGTCGGCCACCATCGAATCGCGCAATACCTTTGTCGGTATCGACAGCAAGCGTTTCGGCCGTTTCATCGTCGGTAATAACGATTCCGTCTACCGCAGCCTGGTCGGCTCGGGCGGCGCCCTGGGCGGCAACCTGGGTTTGACGGTGCAGGGCGTGGACGTGTGGAATAACACCTCGGCCCAGTTGAGCGGCAACGCCGACAGCCTGTTCGGCCGTGGCGAAGCGCGCTACAAGAACTCGGCCCATTATCTGTCGCCGGAATGGCGCGGTTTCCAGGCTGGCGCATCGTATGGCTTCGATGAACAGCGCAGCACGGGCGACGACCGCGCGCGCTACTCGCTGGCCGCCAAATACAGCATCGGTGCGTTTTCCATCGGCGCCGGCTACGACCGCCAGCAAAATACGGGTGTCGATGTGGAAAACCTGTCCAAGGGTTTCGGCATGCGCAATACCTCGGTCAGTGGCGTAAACACTTCGTTCTACAAGCTGCTGGCAACGTATAAATTCCCTACCAAGACCTCGCTTGGCGTGGGCTTTGAATCGGGCAGCTATGGCTATGCCGTGCAGTCGCTGCCCACGCCGGGCAATATCTACACCTCGCTGACCACGGGCAGCATGAAGCAGCGTTCCGTGATGGCCTCCTTGAGCCAGGAAGTGGGCTACGACGTGACCGTGATGCTGGCCGCCGGCAAGCTGGGCAAGCTCGATAACACCACCTTTGCCAAGCCCGACGATTTCGGCGCCACGCAAGTGTCGCTGGGCGCGACCTACAAGATCGACGAACAGTTCATGCCCTATGTGTACTTCACGCGCATCAACAACAAGGCACAGCAGAACGTCAACCTGGGCCAGTCTCCGCTGCATAGCAATAACTCGGGCAAGGATGATGCCTTCCTGGCACCGGGTAATTCGCCGCGCGCCTTCGGATTTGGTTTTATCGCCCGTTTTTAAATTCGTAATGAACAAGTCCGGTCATAGCCGGCTTAACGACTACAGCGCGGCCACGTCAGAGCGGCGCTTACATCAGGAGATGCAAACATGAAGTCAGGTAGCAAGAAACTCAATACAGGCTGGGCGCAAGCCTGCGTGGCCCTGCCACTGGCCGCCATGCTGGCGGCATGCGGCGGCGGTGGCAGCACCAATGGCGACACCGCCACCAGCTATAACCCGGGCAGCGTGTACCAGGTTGGCACCACGTCCTACGATCCGGACCTGCCGCCGGAACCGACCCTGCCGAAAGACACGCAAGTCTGCGCCACCCTGGAAGCGACCAGCAACCTGGTGCGCCGTCCCGATGGCTCGCTGCCGCCGGAAGCCGACCCGTCGAAACCTGGCGTGGGCGCCGTGGTCACCACCGCCACCGCCAATCCTGACCAGGCCCGTATCCAGGCTGCGCTGGACGCTTGCGGCGCCGCCGTCGATGCGGAAGTGGGCGCGAAGATCGCCGCCGCCGATGCCGCCGCCACCGCCGCGCAAAAGACGGCCAATGTCAAGAACGTCAATATCGCCGGCGTCTCGGGCGAGGAACTGGCCAAGCCCGAATACCGCGCCAGCAAGTTCGCCGTGCGCCTGGTAGTGAATCGTTCCGGTGTGGGCGATGGTTTTATCAGCGGTCCATTGACCCTGCCATCGGGCGTGACCTTGTGGATCGACAAGGGCGTGACCTTGTACGCTTCGCGCGATGTGACGACCTATTCGCCGAATCCGGCTGGCCCATACTGCGGCAATACTGCCGTCAGTTCCAGCAAGGCTGGCAGCTCGGGCAATTGCACGGCGCTGATCAACGGCTCCAACCTGGTTAATTCAGCCGTCATGGGCGATGGCTCGATCGACAGCCGCGCCTATTCGGAAATCGTCACCACCAACAAGCTGTATCCGTTGATGAAGGTCGACATGACCTGCTCGAACACCTACACCTCGTACGCGGCCGGCAAGCAGGCGGCCGACGGCGTGTCGTGCGATAACGGCGGTACTTTTGTTGATTCCAAATCGTCGGCGCGCAATATGAGCTGGTGGGACCTGGCCTTCCTGGGCAATATGGTACAGAACGGCGTCACGGGCACGGGTTCGCAATCGAACTTCCGCATGATGGTGTTCAACTATGCGAAAAACCTGACCTTGTACCGCATTTCGCTCAATAACAGCGCCAACTTCCACGTCGTGCCGAGCGGCGTCGATGGCTTGACGGTGTGGGGCGTCAAGGTGCAGACCCCGACCCTGGCAGCTTTCGCCAACCCGGCCGGTAACGGCAATCCGCTGTACAACGGCGAAACCTGGAATGCAGATAACGTCAAGAATACGGACGCCTTTGATCCGGGTGCGGCCAGCAAGGCCATTTCGGGCAAGCTGGCCACGGGCAGCAGCACCACGTCGGCGGGCGCCATGTCGTTTGACGGCTACCTGAAAAACTTCGTCTTTGCCTACAATTTCGTCAGCACGGGCGACGATGATGTGGCCCTGAAGGGCAGTTCCAATCCGTCGCCAGCCGGTTCGGGCCTGTTCGCCATCGATGGCAAGCGCGATGTGCGTTCGGACCGCAAGCACGGCATCGTGATCGCGCATAACCACATCTACTGGGGCCATGGCATTTCGGTGGGCAGTGAAACCAACGCCGGCGTGACCAACGTCGAGGTCTACGACAACTCGTTCACGCATTCGGAAGAGGGTCTGCGCATCAAGTCCGACTATGCACGCGGCGGCGAAGTGAGCAATGTCCACTACCGCAATATCTGCATCCGCGATGCGCAGAACGCGCTGCTGTTTACCACCTACTACAGCACCAAGGCATTGCCGGCGGCTGGTCCGCTGTACCCGAACTTCCACGATATCACGCTCGATAACGTGCGCATCCTCGGTAACACGGCCATCAAGCTGCAGGGCTTCAAGGCCAATACGGGCGGTTTCGACAATCCGCAGTATCCTCTGGTGATGAGCCTGAACAATGTGGTGACCGACTCGCCGAATGCCACGACGATGACGTCGTCCGATGCCAATCTGACGATCAAGGGCACGAATCTGCCGATCTTCGCCAATGCTGCCGAACGCGTAACGGTCAATGGCACGGCCACGCAGGCGGTCGATGTGGACAAGGTCGTCGATTGCAGCAAGGCTTTCGTGGACTTCCCGGCCATCGGCCAGTCGAACCTGTTTGGTTCGACCTGGGATAAAAAGTAATACCGGCAGGCGCCGCGCCGCGCATCTTTCGTGATGCCGGCGCGGCAGCCGGCTTTCCCTTGAGAGGAAACCGTAGTGAACGCACCAGTTACCGTATTCGTGATCGGCGAATGCATGATCGAATTGCAGCGCAAGGAACAGCAGCAGGAGCAGGCCATGGCTTACCGCTTTGGCGGCGACACGCTGAATGCGGCGCTGTATATGGCCCGCCTGCTCGATGCGCGCCGGCACCAGGTCGCGTATGTGACGGCGCTGGGCACCGATGGCCTGTCCGATGATATGTGCGCCAGCTGGCAGGAAGAGGGCATCAATACGCGCTGCGTGCAGCGCCTGGACGACAAGCTGCCAGGCATGTACCTGATCGAGACCGATGGCCAGGGCGAGCGCAACTTCCATTACTGGCGCAGCGATTCGGCTGCACGCCACTGGATGCGCCGCGCGCAGGCGCCGGACATCTTGCGTGAGCTGGCTGGCGCGCGCCATGTGGTTTTGTCCGGTATCAGCCTGGCGATCCTGCCGCCAGCTGACCGCGAATTGCTGCTGGCGACCCTGGCGCAATGCCATGCCCAGGGCGGCCAGATCATCTTCGACAATAACTACCGCCCCCGCTTATGGGAAAGCGCCGATGCCGCCGCTTCGATTTACCACCGCATCCTGAGCCTGTCGTCGCTGGCCTTGCTGACACTGGATGATGAAGAGGCGCTGTACGGGCCGGCCAGCATCGCACAGGTGCTGGCGCGTACGGCGGCGCTGGGCGTGCCCGAAATCGTGCTCAAGCGCGGCGCCCAGCCCTGCATCGTCTGGCGCGATGGCGAACAGGAAGAAGTGGCTGCCCAGCCTGTGGCGCGCGTGGTCGATACCACGGCGGCCGGCGATTCCTTCGGCGCAGCCTATGTGGCGGCGCGCCTGGCGGGCCAGCCACCTGCCGTAGCCGCAGCGGCAGGGCACCGCCTGGCTGCCTGCGTGATAGGCCAGCGCGGCGCCATCATCGCGCGCACGGAAATGCCTGCCGGCTGAGCGTAGAAGCTGTATCATCGAAACCGCAGTTTTTCCCGTTTAATTTGCTATACCGCTAAAAATAAGTCTACAAACAAGTCTATGAATCTGACGTCTACTCTTTCTTCGGCCGATGGCGAAACCGGCGTCAGCGCCGCGCGCCGCGTGTACGGCCTGCTGCGCCAGCGTATTGTCGACATGAGCATGCTGCCCGGCACCCGCATCGTGGAGAAGGAACTGGCCGAAGAACTGGGTACCAGCCGCACGCCCGTGCATGAAGCGGTGCAGCGGCTGGCCGAGGAAGGCTTGATCGAAGTGCTGCCGCGCGTGGGCACGTTTGTCGCCCGGATTCCCCTCGATTCGCTGGAAGAAGCGATGCTGGTGCGCTGCGCGCTGGAGACGGCCATCATTGAAAAAGCCACGCAACGGGCCACGCCGGAAGGCATTGCCAGGCTGAGGGCTATTTTGGCCGCGCAGGCTGAATGCATCACGAACAACGATATACGGGGCTTTCACCGCACCGATGAGAACTTTCATGCAGCCCTGGCCGAATTGTCCGGTTATCCCGGTGTCTGGCCCATGATCCTGCAGGCGAAAACCCAGATGGACCGCTACCGCCAGCTGACGCTCCCTCTGGAAGGGCGCATGAGCGACGTGATGGCGGAGCATGGCAAGGTGGTGGAAGCGGTCGCCTCAGGCGATCCGCAGCACGCCGTCGCCGCCATGCGCAGCCATCTCGATCACGTGCTGCCGGTGCTGGAAATCACCCGCAAACTGCGGCCTGAATACTTCATGCCGCATCTCGCCGTCAAACCCAGGCGCTAGCTTCCCCCGCCGTCCATTATCTGCCCGCGCCACAGCCGGGCAGGGACCCGGCACGCCTGTCGATACGCATCAATAAAGGATTACACATGAAAGTGTCCCACCGTCTGATCCTGCTGGTCGGCGCCGCACTGCTGGCCATGGCCATGCTGGGCGCCTACAGCTTGCGCAATCTCTACCAGGCCATGCAGCATGACCGCCAGGCGCAAATTATCAATATGCTCAAGATGGGTCAGCACCTGGCCGCCCATTATCACAGCCAGGAATTGTCGGGCCAGCTTACGCGCGAACAGGCGCAGGCGGCAGCGAAGGAAGCGCTGACCCAGCTCAATAACGATGGCAAAAGCTATTACTGGGCACGCTTGCCGAATGGCTTGAACCTGGTGCATCCGAATCCGAAAAATATCGGTGTGATTGCCGAAGGCGAAACCATGGATGGCCGGCCCGACTCTTTGGCGTATATCGAAGCGCTGGCGAAAGAGGAAGTGGGCCTGGTCTCCGTCAAGAGCCGCCGCGATGGCCAACTGGTGGCCAAGCTCAATGGCATCATCGCGTTTAAACCCTGGGGCTGGTGGATAGGCACGGGCTTTTTCAATGACGATATCGAGAACGCTTTCTGGCATGCGGCCATGCAGTTCCTGTGGTTCTTTATCGCCGCCCTGGCCGTGATGCTGGCGCTGGGCTGGCAAGTGATACGCAGCGTGCTGGGCGCGCTCGGCGGCGAACCTGCCTATGCGGGCGACGTCACGCGCCGCATCGCCGGACGCGATTTATCGGCGCCGGTGGCCTTGCGCACGGGGGACAATGGCAGCCTGCTGCACAGCATCGCGCGCATGCAGCAAGACCTGGCCGCGACCGTGCGCCAGATCCGCGGCAATGCGACGGCGATTGCGGCTGCCTCCAAGGAAATCGCCAATGGCAACCTGGATTTGTCGGCGCGCACGGAGGCACAAGCCAGTTCGCTGGAGCAGACGGCTGCTTCGATGGAAGAACTGACGGGCACCGTCAGCCAGAATGCGGGCAATGCACAGCAGGCGAGCGCACTGGCCGGCGACGCCGCGCAACTGGCGCAGCAGGGCGGCGCCGTGGTAGCGCGCATGGTCGATACCATGGGGGCGATCGGCCAGTCGTCAGGCAAGATCGCCGAGATCACGGGCCTGATCGACGCCATCGCCTTCCAGACGAATATCCTGGCCTTGAATGCGGCCGTGGAAGCGGCGCGCGCGGGCGAGCAGGGGCGCGGCTTTGCCGTGGTGGCGGGCGAAGTGCGCAGCCTGGCGCAGCGCGCGGCCGGCGCGGCGAAGGAAATCAAGGACTTGATCGGCGTGTCTGTGGCGCAGGTGGAGCTGGGCGGCGTGCTGGCCAGCCAGGCCGGCGAGACCATGCAGCAGGTGGTCGCAGGCATCGCCAGGGTGACGGCCTTCATGCATGACATCAGCGTGGCCACGCATGAACAAAGCGAAGGCATCGCGCAAGTGAACCAGGCCATCATCAGCATGGATGACGTGACGCAGCAAAATGCGGCGCTGGTGGAACAGGCCGCGGCGGCCGCGCAAGCCATGCAGGAACAGGCGCATCAGTTGTCGGAACTGGTGAGCCTGTTCAAAATAGAACGTCAGGCTGGCGAGTAAGCCTGCACTTCCAGCGGCTGGCCTTTGGCGTCGAAGCGCAAGGCCACCGACAATTGGCTTACGCCGATGGTGGCCAGCGCGTCGCAGATATCGTCCACTTCATCCTGCAGGTCGGCCGCCAGGTCCAGCGGCTTGTCTGCGCTGTGCAGCAATGCGCCGCCAGCCGCATGGACATTCACGCGCAGCAGCATTTCGCCATGCTCATCGGCAGGACCCACGATCACGGAAACATCAGCAGGGGCAGCATTATTTTCTGCCAGTGCATGATTGATGCCCGACATCATTTGCAGCATCGCATATTCGGCCATGCCTTGTTCCTTACCACCGTGGAACAGATCCTGGTACAGGAAGCTGACTTCCAGCGCCGTACCGGCGGGGGCCAGGCAGCGTTTGACGAGCTCGGCCATGTCGCTGGTCCACTGCTGGTAGCGGGCCATGCGCGCATCGAACCAGGCGTCCAGCGCCGCTTCATCTTTCGGTTCCACATAGAACGGATCGTCCACGCGCTTGAGGGCAAAGCCCAGCAGGAAACGCAATTCCACGGCCGTGTCCTGTGGACCGAAAGCCGTCTCGCTCCAGCCCACGATGCTGCGTTCCAGGCCAGGCGCGGCGACGATTTTCTTGTCCGTCATCGAGGTATAGGCATCGCGCACCATTTCATGCAGATGGCTGTAAGTGATGCGGTCGATTTCGTCGAGGTCGTAGGCGTGGCTCATCAGTACCACCTTGGCCTTGGCGCTTTCCAGCTCAGCCTGCTGGAAACTTTTCACCAGCGCTTCGAATGCACTCTGGTCCAGGAATGTGTCCGCCTGCTTCAAGCCGCCCGTGCTTTGTACCAGCAGTGGCACCACGAAGGCGTTGATTTCCATCGACGCTGCATTCTCGCGGCGGATGACCACTACCGACGAGGCTTCCTCGATATGCTGGCGCAGATACTGGTAAGCGCCCACGTCTTCATATTTCGACCGCTCGATGGCGTCGTACAGCACTTCATCTTTCTTCTGGTTCAGATTCTTGCGGATGATGCGGCCAAACTCGACGGCCTGCTCGGCCAGCACCGTGCCTTGCGACTCCCTGTCTTCCTGCTCCGCCAGGTTCAGGGCCATCGTGCACAGCATGCGCGTGACGGCTTCGTCCTTGTCTTCAGGGCTATTGGCGGATTTACGGGGGACAGGGCGCTTATTTTTAGGCATGGTGGTCGTGATGGTTAAGTTATCAGGTAAGGCAGCTAAAGCAGCAGCTAAAGCAGCAGCTAAAGCAAACGGGCGCCGCGGCGATGCCGCCTGGCGCCCGGAAGGGATGATACAGGCCGTTGAGGCCGCACGGTGCGATCAGTGATCGGTATCGAACATCTCGTGCAATTCATCGAGCAGGTCTGTGGTTTCTTCCGCCGACAATCCGAGATGCTTGCAGGCAAGTTCGCCGCCCTTGTCCCACTCCAGCGAGCTACTGTTGCCATGGTAGCGCTGAATGCCTTTTTCGGCCAGCAAGGACAGGGCGACCAGCGAACGGATGGCGTCATCCGTGGACGGGTCGGCCAGCACGCTGTAGTCGTGGTGATGCAGGATGGCCCAGGCCACGTCCGACGACAAGCCCCAGTTACGAGCCAGCAAGCAGCCGATGGCGGCGTGGTTGGTCTGGTGGCGCGCATCTTCCAGGCGCGTAAAACAGTGCTGGGCATCATTGGCCGCCGCCGCATAGGTGTTGACGTAGTCGGGAAAGCGGTTCATCAGCAGGGGTACGCCGATATCGCAGAACAGGCCGAAAGTGTGGGCGATGTCGGGCGGGGCGATGCGCAGCTTGCGTGATGTAAATACCACGGCGCGTGCCCGCTTGGCCGAGACATCCCAGAAATTGTTCAGTTCCACGCCTTCCGCTTCGACCGCCTGGCGCGCCAGCAAGCCCGTCATCATGGCGCTGCACTGGTTGATGCCCAGAAAGTTGATGCCTTGCTCGACCGACTTGGCCTTGCGCGCGGCGCCATAAAAAGGCGAATTGGCCAGTTTTAATAGCGCGCCCGACATGCCGACATCGTCGGCGATGATGCGGGCAATCTTGCGCGGCGATGGGTCTGCTTCGGCCAGTTCACGCTGCAAATCGACCAGCAGGCTGGGGCGCGGTGGAATGCGGATGGAACGCATCAAGGCATCGACCGGATCACCTTCACTTGCCTTCGCTTGCGTTGCTGCTATCGTCATCATTCTCTTCGCATCACTGGGTGGTTTGTCTGTCGCGCCTTGCAACGGATGGAGCTGATGGAGGTCCGGCGCAGTGCCTGGAGATTATCGCTGTTTATGGATGGCAATAGTTCATCTATGCAATAGATTGTGTAAAAAAGTATGCTTTTTATCTTGCTACAGCGATCTTTTCATGGCTATATCTATAATATTTATTGATTTTTAAGAATGATGATAGCGTGCGTGGAACAGATGGAATGCAGCGGCGCGCTACAATTGCGCCATGAAAAGCATACTTGCCGGTATCGATTTTGCAGACGATTCTTCCATCGTGGCGCAGCAGCTGATCGGCGTCACCGTGCTGGTTGATGGCGTGGGCGGGCGCATCGTGGAAACGGAAGCCTACGATGCGCTGGACCCTGCCTCGCACACGTTTTCGGGTATCACGCCGCGCAACGCGGCCATGTTCGGTCCGCCGGCACACGCTTATGTCTACCGTTCCTACGGCATCCATTGGTGTCTGAATTTTGTCTGCCGCGAACCTGGCCACGGCGCTGGCGTGCTGATACGCGCGATTGAACCGGTGATGGGCCTGGAGACCATGCGCGAGCGGCGTGGTGTCGACCAGGTGCGGCTGCTGTGTTCGGGGCCGGGCAAGGTCTGCCAGGCGCTGGGCGTGACGCATTTGCAGAACCGCCTGGATTTGAACGCGCCGCCTTTCGAGTTACTAGCGCGCGAGCACGAGGTGACGGTGCTGGCCGGGCCGCGCATCGGTATTTCGAAAGCCATGGACGTGCCATGGCGTTTCGTGCTGGCCGGTTCGCCTTATTTGAGCAAGCCGATGCGGAGCTGAGTTCAACCAAATCAAGCTAGGCGCGGCGCTTGCTGCGTAGCGGACTTTGTAATGCTCGTCGTTCAGCCTGGCTAGCCCTATGCTCTTCCGGATGCTGAAAGGAATCGGCTTCGCCGGGCTTTTCCTGCACCGGTATCACTGCCGACCCCGCCGCCTGGTCCAGCGTGAAGACGGCCACGGCGGACGACAAGGTCACGGCCTGATCCTGCAGGCTGGCAGCGGCCGCGGCCGCCTGTTCGACCAGGGCCGCATTTTGTTGCGTCACATCATCCATTTGCGCCACGGCCGTGTTGACCTCGCTGATGCCCGAAGCCTGTTCCGCGCTGGCTGTCTGCACGCGCTGGATGATGTCGTTCACTTGCTGCACCGAGGCGACGATGGCACCCATGCTGTCGCCTGCTTGCTGTACCGCCACGCTGCCGCCATCGATGGTGGTCACCGAGGTGGCGATCAAGGTCTTGATTTCCTTTGCGGCGGCGGCCGAGCGGTGCGCCAGGGTGCGCACTTCCGAAGCCACCACGGCAAAGCCGCGTCCCTGTTCGCCGGCGCGCGCCGCTTCCACGGCCGCGTTCAGCGCCAGGATATTGGTCTGGAAGGAAATGCCATCGATCACGCCGATAATTTCCACGATCTCGCGCGAATTAGCCCGTATCGTCGTCATCATTGTCACAGCCTGCTGCATCGCGGCGCCTCCTTGCACGGCCAGGGTCGATGCCTGGGCTGCTAATTGACAGGCGAGCTGGGCATTGGTGGCATTGTTGTTGACGGCTTCCGTCAGTGTTTCCATGGCGCTCGAGGTTTCTTCCAGCGAACTGGCCTGCATTTCCGTTCGCGCAGATAAATCCATATTGCCGGTGGCAATTTCTCGGGCAGCCGTGTCGATCGAGTGCACGGCTTCCATAATGGTGCGCAAGGTATGGTTCAGATTGGCGATGGTCTGGTCCAGCACGCGCGAAGTGTCGGCGATCTCGTCTCGGCCAGGATTGGGCGCGCCCGCGATCAGCTTGCCGGCAGCCAGGTCTTGCACGACGTCGGCAATGCCGCGTATCTCTCCCAGCATGGCGCGCCGCACCAGCACCGTCACCACGATGGAGGCAAGGATGGAGAGGATAACGGTCAGCAGCAAGCTCCAGCCCAGGCTGCGAAACTCGGCGCTGGCCGTGGCATGCGCCTGGCTGCTGAGGGTTGTTTCCAGCTTTGACAATTGCGCCAGCTGCTCGTTGAGCTGAGTGAACTGTGTTTCCGCCTTGAGCATGGAATTGGTGGCGATCGATTGATCCATCTGCGCAATTTCCATGGTTTCCAGCACCGCCTTGCGATACGCCGCCAGAGGCACGAGCGCTGCATCGATCAACACCCGTTCAGCCTCCGACGCCGAGGCGCGCAAGGTAGACAATTGTTCGGCGATGGCCTGGTGGCGTGCCTTGATTTGTTGTTCCAGTGCATCGAGGCGCTCCTTGGCAAAACTGCCGTTGGTCCACGCCAGCAACTGGTACATATTGCCGTGCGCATATTTGGCGTCGCTCGCCACATCCGAGGCCGCCTTCAGGTGGCTGATGCGTACAGTCACCATATTTTCCAGCGAAGCATTTTGCCGCACCATGCCATACCAGGCGCCGGCCGAACTGACTATCAGCAGCAGCAAGACGAGGGCGGGGGCCAGCAATAATTTTGGTCCGATGCGTAGTTTGTCGAGCATATCTTGACTCCTGCCTGTGGCTGTATCGGGCGTGATGGAACCCCGCCCTGAAAGCGGGGCATGCTGGCCCGCCTGGCTATTTTTTGTAGAGGCCCGCTTCCAGTACTACGTCGTTGACACGCAGGATGTAGGTAGTTTTCGGTTCGATCTTGCCACTGACGGGATTCTTGTACAGATAGTCGACCCAGCCCTTGCCCTGTTTCTGTGCCAGTTCAATGATTTCACGGCGATATTTCTTGCCATTGGCATCCGGCACATCCGTCAAGTCCTTGCCGACGATGGCCGGGTTGATCGGATGGGCCAGCACGATGCCCGTCTTGATGTCGCGCATGTCCACATACAGCGAACCTTGCACGAAGTCGGGATCCTTGGCGATGAGCTTCTTGATCATTTCTTCCTTGCCATGCGCCTTGATGAAGGCGGCGCCCCGTTCAGCCATGGCGATGGCGTCCTTTTCAGTGGGTTCCGTAGCGGCGCTGACGGCAAAACTGGCACATGCCAGGCATAGCAAACTGCCCTTGATGATTTGTTTCATGAAGACTCCTTGTGAAATCGAGAGAGGTGTTGCCAAACCGTAATTTACGTCGCACTGGTCTGCATGGAATTGCGATTGAACAAACTTAAGTCTTGCCTAATTGCATGTCTCATTACATACATGCAGTAGAAGACTTGTTGATGTGCGGCAATTGGTTCTTTCTGGCAAGAACTATGATGACTTTCCCAGCATGGCGATATCGCACCATGAAAAGAATATGGCCGGAGATGGCCTGATTTTCATGCTCTTTAATGGAAGTTGTTATCACTACCGCACAGGAGTCGAGCATGTCCGATGACAGTAATGAACTTTCCAGCGTCAAATTCAAACCCTATACGCGGCAGACCATTAGCCAGGCGCGGCAATGGGACTGGCTCCCTGCCGAACAGCGCGAAGCAGTGCAAGTGGTATCACACGTCTTGCCGTTCCGAACCAATGAATACGTGCTCGATCAATTGATCGAATGGAACAATATTCCCGACGATCCGATCTATCGCCTGGTGTTCCCGCACCGCGACATGCTGCCGCCCGAGCAATATGCCCATTTGCGCGAGCTGGTGCTGGTGCGGCAGGACAAGGCCGCCATCGATGCGTATGTACGCGGCATTCGCCTGGGCATGAACCCGCATCCGGCGGGCCAGATGACGCATAACGTCCCAACCATGAATGGCGAACCGGTGCGTGGCTTGCAGCACAAATATGCGCAAACCGTGCTGTTTTTCCCCAGCGCCGGCCAGACTTGCCATGCGTATTGCACCTTCTGTTTCCGCTGGCCCCAGTTTGTCGGCATGGACGACATGAAGTTTGATGCGCGCGAATCGACTGAACTGGCCGCTTACCTTAAGCTGCATACGGAAGTGACCGACGTGCTGATCACGGGTGGCGACCCGATGATCATGAATACGCGTTCGCTGGCCGCCTATCTGGAACCCTTGCTGGACCCGGCGCTGGTTCATATCCAGAATATCCGTATCGGCACCAAGTCGGTGGCGTACTGGCCCCAGCGTTTTGTGTCCGACCGCGATGCGGACGACTTGCTGCGCCTGTTTGAACGCATCGTCAAGGCGGGCAAAAACCTGGCCATCATGGGCCATTACAGCCATGCCGTCGAATTGCGCCAGGATATAGCCCAGCAAGCCGTCAAGCGCATCGTCTCGACGGGCGCCACCTTGCGCATGCAGGGCCCACTGATACGCCACATCAATGAAGATCCGAATAGCTGGGCCGAGCTGTGGCAGACGGGCACGCGCTTGGGGGCGATTCCGTATTACATGTTTGTCGAGCGCGACACGGGCCCGCGCGGTTATTTTGAAGTACCGCTTGCCAGGGCCCACGAAATTTTCCAGGCCGCTTACCAGCAGGTATCCGGTTTGTCGCGTACGGTGCGCGGGCCTTCCATGAGCGCTTTTCCCGGCAAGATCGTGATCGATGGCGTGGTGAATATCGGTGGTGAAAAAGTATTTGCACTGCAGTTCTTGCAGGCGCGTAATCCGGACTGGGTACGGCGGCCGTTTTATGCGAAGTTCGATGCAGAAGCGACTTGGTTCGACGATTTACGGCCTGCATTTGGCCAGGAGAAATTCTTCTTCGAACTCGATGCTAGCCTGCCGGAAGTAGTGCACGCACCGCAGCGCGTGATCCACCTGGTGCAGGCAGCCTGAACATGGACCGCGCCGGCTTGCCACCACGATCCGGCGTGGCCGTGTTTTGCCTGATATTTTTACCGTATGCGCTGGGGCACTATCTGTCCTGTCTGCTGCGTGGCGTGAATGCCGTGCTGACTTCAGAATTGCTGGCGACCGTGCCGCTGACAGCGACGCAGCTGGGTTTGCTGACCAGCGTGTTTTTCCTGGCGTTTGCGCTGGTGCAATTGCCAGTTGGCATGGCGCTTGACCGTTATGGCCCGCGTACGGTGCAACTGCTGTTGCTGCTAGTGGCGGCGCTCGGCGTATTCCTGTTCAGCCGGGGCCATAGCTTTGCCGAACTGATGTGGGCGCGCGCCGTGATGGGGGCCGGCCTGGGCGGCTGTTTCATGGCTGCCGTGAAAGCCATTTCCGGCGCGGTCGCGCCTGCGCGGCTGCCATCCATGCATGGTTATCTGATCGCAGTGGGTGGCCTGGGCGCGGCCACGGCCACCATGCCTGTCAAGCTGGCCCTGCATTATACGGATTGGCGCGGCCTGTTCCTGGGGCTGGCGGTTGCGGCGCTGGCTCTGGTTTTGTTGATCCGCCTGCTGACTCCAGCCATGCCTGCACGTCAGGCGCCCACTACGCCTGCTATCCGCCTGCGCGATGTGTATGCCGACCCTGCCTTTCGCCGCACCATCCGTTTGATCCTGTTGCCGCATACCGTGTTTTTTGGCATCCAGGGCTTGTGGGTAGGGCGCTGGCTCAGCGACGTGGGCGGCTTGTCTGACGATAATGTGGCGTATCTTTTGTACCTGGGCATGGCCGCCGTCATCTTTGGCGCCATCGCCATGGGTATGCTGACGGAATGGGCGGCGCGGCACGGTATCACGACCATGCAAGTGGCCGCTATCGGCATTGTCTTGTTTGTGCTGGTGCAACTGGGCATGGCCAGCAACTACCAGCCAGGCTTGCCCTTGTTATCGGTGTTGTTTACCTTGCTGGGTACGGTGGCCGGCCTGGAATATGCGATTGTCGCGCAAAGCATGCCGCCCAGTTTGACGGGGCGGGCGGCTACCTGTCTGAACCTGCTGATTTTTACGGGGGCTTTTCTGGTGCAGGCGGGCTTTGGCCTGATCCTGGGGCTGTGGCCAGTCGATGCCCAGCATCATTATCCGCCCGAGGCTTACCGCCTTGCGTTCGCGATTGTGGCGGCCCTGCAATTGCCGGGGCTGTTGCTGTTTTTCATGGAGCATATCAGGCAGGCCGGTGCATCCGGTAAAATGGCAGCCTGCTCAGCGGCAATGATTAACTCCAAGGAAGACTATGAAACTCGTTCGTTACGGACGTCCAGGCAAGGAAAAACCAGGCCTGATCGATGAAGAAGGCAAATTGCGCGACCTGTCCGGCGTGATCGCCGATATTGATGGTGCACAACTGTCCGACAAGGCCTTGCGCAAGCTGGCCAAGATCGATGAAAAAACGCTGCCCCTGGTACGCGGCAACCCACGTTTCGGCGTGCCGCTGGCCAAGGTCGGCAAATTCATCGGCATCGGCTTGAATTACGCCGACCACGCGGCCGAAGCGGGCATGCCCTTGCCGGCCGAACCTATCGTTTTCATGAAGGCGGTGACTTGCCTGAATGGTCCGGACGATAATGTGATCTTGCCGAAAGGCTCGAAAAAGACGGATTGGGAAGTGGAACTGGGCGTGGTGATCGGCACGCGCGCACAATACGTCAGCGAAGAAGAGGCGCTGAAATACGTGGCCGGCTATTGCGTCGTGAATGACTTGTCCGAGCGCTCGTTCCAGCTGGAACGCGGTCCGCAATGGGACAAGGGCAAGGGTTGCGATACCTTCGGCCCGGTCGGCCCATGGCTGGTGACGCGCGATGAAGTGTATGACGTGCAAGACCTGGACCTGTACCTGGAATT
Organism: Janthinobacterium silvisoli; assembly: GCF_014200725.1. Taxonomy (GTDB): domain Bacteria; phylum Pseudomonadota; class Gammaproteobacteria; order Burkholderiales; family Burkholderiaceae_D; genus Janthinobacterium. Next base: position 2,072,153 of record NZ_JACHCL010000001.1, on the reverse strand, counting down.
GAATGGCAAGCGCATGCAGACCGGCAACACGCAAACCATGATTTTTAATGTGGCGCAAATCGTCAGCTATCTGTCGCAATTCATGACCCTGGAAGCGGGCGACATCATCGCCACCGGCACGCCGCCAGGCGTAGGCCAGGGCCGCAAGCCGCAGCGCTTCCTGAAAAAAGGCGACAGCCTGCGCCTCGGTATCGCCGGCCTGGGCGAGCAGCAGCAAGACGTGGTGGCCTGGACCGCCAAGTAATCTGATCCCAGCACTAGCACTGAGCAGGCCATCATCGGTGGCCTGCACGGTGCGCTCGCCAGCTTCTTGTCAGCATGGCATGGCACAAAGATCACAGCGCTGTGCATGACATCAAATGAGCCCGATCCGGTCATACGATTGTCACACAAACTCACTATCATGATGCACCTAATAACCTCCCTCCTCTTATTAGGCACTTCATGTTCCCCACCTTGTCTTCCACGAAACACCCGCGCGTCACCCGTTTGCATCTGGCCCTGGTAGCCGCCGGCCTGTGCGCGCTGCATACTGCCGCCTTTAGTGCCGCTAATGCCACCGATGCTGACGCTTCCAGCCCGGCTTCCGGTGCGGATTCCGGTGAGGTTTCCCGCGTGGTAGTCAAAGCCACGGTTGAAAAGAAAAAGCTCAGCGATAGCGTCAGCAGCGGCGCCCTGGGCCGCAAGTCGGAACTCGATACGCCATTTTCCACCAAGGCCGTCAGCAGCGATGAAATCGAAGACCGCCTGGCCACCAGCATTTCCGAAGTACTGAAATACGATGCCTCCGTCACCGCCATCAGCCCGCCGATCAGCACCCACCCGGCCACCATCCAGATGCGCGGCTTGCGCCTCGATGACTTGAATGGTTACAAGGTCGATGGCCTGGCCAATATCAACCGTGGCACGGAAATGCCGCTGGAAATGTTTGAAAGCGTGGAAGCGCTGAAAGGCTTGTCCGGTTATATGTACGGCTTCGGCTCGCCAGGCGGTATCGTCAACTATGTTAGCAAGCGCCCGACCACCGACAAGAGTTTCAGCGCTGCGCTGGGTTACCAGGAAGGCGGTGCGATCAAGGAGCATATCGATACCGGTGGCCGCCTGGGCGACGATGGCAGCTTTGGCTACCGTTTTAATTTGCTGCATGAAGATGGCGGCGTGAAGGAAGAAAGCGGCTCCATCAACCGCAATGCCGCCAGCCTGAACCTGGACTGGCGCCTGAGCCGGGATCTGACCCTGAGCTACGATGTGCTGTACCAGCGCCGCGCCACTGTCGGCGGCACCGACGTCGTCATTTCACCGAGCTTCAAGGTGCCTGCGCCGATAGCCGGCGACAGCAAGCTCAATAGCATAGGCGCCGGCAGCGATGTCGAATATTCGCTGTACACGACGGGCCTGGAATACCGCTTGGCGCCGGACTGGACCGCCAATTTCTCGTACCGCACCTCCGATTCGAGCCGCGTCTACAAGAAGGACCAGTACTACATCACCAGCAATACAGGCAACTACAAGGACCGCGTCACGTCCGAGCGCCACGACTACCATTTTGACCAGGTACAAGCCAGTCTCAGCGGCAAGTTCGCTACCTTCGGCCTGCAGCATGAAGTGGTGGCGGGCGTCATGTCGCAAAACCTGGATTCGACCGATTCTGTTGTCACGCCGAAACCCTACCTGGGCACCGGCAACCTGTATGCACCGACCATCTTCAACGCCACGAACACCAATTACAGCGGTGGCTTGTACCAGGATGAAACCACGCGCCAGGATGCGGTGTTTGCCAGCGATACGCTCAAGCTCACCGATAACTGGTCTGTACTGGCCGGCCTGCGCTACACGCAGTACCAGGACACCGCTTATTCCACCAAGGGCGCCGTGATTGCCAGTTATCCAGCCAACAAAACCACGCCGACCATCGCGCTGATGTACAAGCCAGCCGCCGACACCACGCTGTATGGCAGCTATGTCGAAGCCCTGGAGCAAGCCTCCAGCGCGCCGACTTCGGCGACCAATGCCTTGCAGACTTTTGCACCGATCAAGAGCAAGCAGACCGAGTTCGGCGTCAAGACGGAACGCAGCTTCTGGAATGCCAGCGCAGCCGTGTTCCAGATTGAGCGGGGCGCCCAGTACACTAATGCCAGCAACGTCTACGTGGCAGATGGCCAGACGCGTTACCAGGGCCTGGAATTGAACTCGGTGCTGCAGGCAGCGAAGAATGTGTCGATCGAAGGCGGCATCATGCTACTCGATGCCACCTTGCAAGATGCGGCGCCCGGCTACAGCGGCAAGCGCGCCGTCGGTGCGCCGCGCCGCCAGGCTTCGGTGCAAGCCACCTGGCGCGAAGTCTTGCCGGGCCTGGCCCTGCACGCGGGCGCCCAGTACCTGGGTGAGCTGGCGATGGATGCGGCCAACGCCAACACCTTGCCATCGTATGCGCTGTTGGACGCGGGCTTCAACTACCGTCACCGCTACTTCGGCAAGATGGTCAGCGTGCGCGCGAATATCTCGAACCTGGCTAACCGCAAATACTGGACTTACTACCAGGAGAACTACCTGAACGTGGGCTCGCCGCGCACCGCCAGTGTGAATGTACGGGTAGACTTCTAAGGTATGAAAGTCCACCATCTTGCGGCCGGTGCCGCGCTGTCCCTGCTGCTGGTCAATGCTTACGGCGAACAGTACTACCAAAGCAAAACGCCGTATGCGCCGCAGCAGGATATGGCCAGCTACGAAGCGGCGCCGCCAGGCTATCGTCCTGTCTATACGCAGCTGCTGGCGCGTCATGGCTCGCGTGGCCTGAGCAGTTTCAAGGCCGACCTGGCGCTCTACAATCTGTGGCGAGAGGCCGAGAAGGACGGTGCTTTGACACCGCTGGGCCAGCAACTGGGGCCCGATATCCGGCAACTGATGAAGGCCAATTTTCTGCTCGGCTATGGCGTGGACGGAATCAGCAAGCCAGGCTATGGCAATGAAACCATGCAGGGCGTGGCTGAACACACGCAGCTGGCGCAGCGCCTGTACCAGCGCTTGCCGCAACTGTTCAATGACGCTGCGGGCCAGTCGCGCCAGATCGTCGTCGTCACTTCCGGCAAGGACCGCGCAGTCGACAGCGGCTATTTCTTCACGCGCTCGCTGCTGGCGCAGCAAACCAGCCTGGCGCCGCTACTGGCCTACCCCGACTCGCTGGCCCCGCGCGCCGAAACCAGTCACGCCAGCCGTCCCAAGGGTACCGACCGCTATCTGCTGTATTTCCATAAACTGAGCGTCAAGCAAGACCAAGTGGCTGACACTGCCGATCCGCTGTATGCAACTTACCAGGCCAGCCAGTCTTACCAGGCCTGGCTCAAGAGCGATGAGCTGCGTGCCCGCGAAGCGGCGATACTGGCGCAGCCGCGCCTGGCCAGCGCAGCAAAAGCGGTGCTGGAACGCCTGTTCACGCCAGCGTTTGTTGCGGCGCTGGAGCAGGGGCGCTACCGGGTCGCCAACACCGGCACCTACAGCTACACCAGCGCCGACGGCAAGTTCAGCAATACCCTGAGCGGCGATGGCGATACCGTGATCGCCTCAGCTACCGACGCCGCGCTGGCGCTGTACGAGCTGTATGCGGCGGCGGCCGATATGCGCGAAGAAGTTGCGGCCGACTTCACGCGCTATGTGCCGCCTGCGCAGGCCGCAGTATTTGCCGCGATTGACGATGCGCAATCGTTTTATGCCAAAGGGCCGGGTATCGCTGAAAACGGCGACCTCAACTACCGTATGGCGACCACCTTGCTGGACGACTTTTTCAAGGAAGTGGACGCGGTTGCCAGCGGTGACCTGTCGCATGCCGCCAAGCTGCGCTTTTCCCACGCGGAAATCGTGATCCCCATGGCGGCCATGCTTGGCTTGCCCGGCATGGCGGCAGCGTTGCCGCGCGCTGCCATGTATAGCTACGACAATAATCCGTGGCGCGGCGCGACGGTGGCGCCAATGGCAGCCAATATGCAATGGGATGTGTACACGGATGGCAAGGGCAGCACGCTGGTACGCATGTTGTACAACGAAAAAGAAACCGATTTCAAGCCCGCTTGCGATAGTGCCAGGATGGCCCCGGCCAGCCACTTCTATCGTTATGCTCAGTTGAAGAGTTGTTATCAGCACTAGCAAGCACATGTACACTACGGGCAAGAGCCTATACAGAACCTTGCCATGACTGATCGCCTTCCGCCCCTTGCTTTCGAACAATTGAGTACAGAGCAGCAAACGGCTGCGCAAGCCATCATCGATGGTCCGCGCGGGGCGCTGTACGGTCCCTTCGTGCCACTGATCCGCAGCCCCGAGCTGATGGAAGCTGCCCAGCGCCTCGGTGAATACCTGCGCTACCGCAGCGCCATCGGCACGCGGCTGTCGGAACTGGCGATCCTGGTCACGGCGCGCCAGTGGGATCAGCAAGTTGAATGGGCCATCCACGCGCCACTGGCGATACAGAATGGCATCGCACCAGCGGCCGTGGACGCCATCGCCGAGCGGCGCATGCCGGGTGGTTTGCCGCCAGACGAGCAAGCTGTGCATGATTTTTGCATCGAGCTGCAGCAACACAAGCGGGTCAGCGATGCGACGTATGCGCAGGCCTTGCGCCTGTTTGGCGAGCATGGCGTGGTCGATTTGATGGGCATCAATGGTTATTACACGTTTTTGGCGATGGTGATGAATGGGGCGCAGACGGCGGTGCCGGTTTCGACGGCAGAACCGCTACCGGACTGAGGCGGAGTGCTGCGAGGTGTTGAGGTGTGTTGTTAAGGAGTAACATGGATAAAATGTCATATATTCTTGCCATTGCTGAATATATACTTTAATTCCCCTTCCACAGCGAAAACGCTCCATGAAAACTCGTTCGTGCTTCATCCTGATGGGCCGCGCCGTTCTGGCGTTGGCCCTTTCTTTTTGCCCATTGATCACGGTACAAGCCGTGGCTGCTGAAACCGCCAGTGCTTCGGCGCTGGAAAACTCGGTCGTCAAGGTATTTTCCACCTTGCGTGGCCCTGATCCGTACAAGCCATGGAGCAAGGCCGGGCCGCAGGAAGTGACGGGTTCCGGCGTGGTCATCGATGGCCACCGCATCCTGACCAATGCGCATGTGGTCGGCTATGCCAGCCAGGTGCAGATCCAGGCCAATGGTGCTGGCGACAAGATACCGGCCACCGTGCTGGCCATCTCACGCGGCATGGACCTGGCTTTGTTGAAGATTGATGACGACAGCTTTTTTGACAGCCACAAACCGGTGCCGCGCGCGAACGTATTGCCCGACGTACGCGACGCCGTGCTGGCCTATGGTTATCCGACGGGCGGCACCTCGCTGTCTATCACCAAGGGCATCGTTTCGCGCATCGAGTTTGTGCGGTACAACTACCCTGTTTCCGGTTTGCGCATCCAGATCGATGCAGCCATTAATCCCGGCAATAGCGGCGGCCCCGTGATCGCCGGCGACAAGATGATAGGCCTGGCTTTTGCCGGTGCACTCAATATGCAAAATATCGGGTACATCATCCCCAACGAAGAAATCGATTTGTTCCTGCGCGATGAAGCCAGCGGCACCCCCCATGGCAAGCCTGCCATGTTCGATACGATACAAACGCTGGAAAACCCGGCCCTGCGCACTTTCCTCAAGCTCGGCAAGAATGTCGAGGGCGCCGTGGTGCTGGCGCCGTTCAGCAAGGAAGCCGATTATCCGCTCAAGGAACTCGATGTCATCACGCATATTGGCGATTTCCCGATCGACAATCAGGGCATGGTCAAGCTCAATGCCAACAGCCGTGTGCGTTTCCAGTACAGGGTACAGCAGCTGGCAAAAAATGGTCTGCTGCCGCTGACGGTGGTGCGCAATGGCGCCAGCATGAAGGTCAGCCTGCCCGTCTCGTCGTCGCACCCGATGCTGATCCCTAGCCTGGCGGGCAACTATCCGTCTTATTTCATCTTTGGCCCGATGGTATTTTCGCGCGCCACGTCGGAATTCATGAATGTTCCGAATGGCAATCCGCAGATACTGTATGGCATGGCTTTTGCGGGCAATCCCCTGATGACGCGGCGCGGCGACAAGCCTGATGCCCAGCGCGAAGAACTGGTGGTGATCGCTTCACCATTCTTCCCGCATAAGCTGATGAATGGCTACAGCACGCGCTTCTTCTCGGTCTTGTATTCGGTCAATGGCGTACCCGTGCGCAGCCTGGCCCATCTGGTTACCCTGCTGCGCGACCAGACCGATGACTTGCTGACCTTCCGCTTTGAGCAGCGCGACGCCGAAGCGATTGTCGTGCCCCGCAAGGAAATGCTGGCGGCGACGGAATCGATATTGACCGACAATGGTATCCGTTCGGAAGCATCGCCCGATATGTTAAAAATCTGGAATGAAAAAACGCCGGCAGGCAAATAAGCCCCCGGCGTGATGTTTGACTGACAGGCGCGGCTTTCGCTGCGCCTGTTTTCTCAGGCCAATACTTTTTTCAGCCAGGCGCCGATATCGTCGATTTCTTCCTGGCACAGCGAGTGCTGCATGCGGTAGGCATGCCACTCCACCTTGTAACCCAGGCCGGTCAGCAAGTCGCGCGACTGTTCTGCACGCGGGATTTGCACCACGGGATCAGCCGTGCCGTGGGCCATGAAGATCGGCGTGTCCAGGCTGGCGGGTGTACGTTCGGCAGCGGTTTTATCTGCCAGCGGCAAGTAACCGGACAAGCACATCAGGCCAGCCAGTTTTTCCGGGTGGCGCAAGCCGGTTTGCAAAGCCATGGCGCAACCTTGCGAAAAGCCGGCCAGGATGATGCGGTTAGCGGGAATACCGCGAGCTTTTTCACGGGCGATCAATGCTTCGATCTGTGCTTGCGAAGCGCGCAAGCCGGACTCGTCTTCGCGGCGCACCAGGTCGCTTACCAGGATGTCATACCAGGCGCGCATCACATAACCGTTGTTGATGGTGACGGGCATGGTGCCGGCGCTGGGGAAGATGAAGCGGATGCCAGGGCAGCCGCGCAGATCGAGTTCCTTGACCAGCGGCACGAAGTCATTGCCGTCGGCGCCCAGGCCGTGCATCCAGATGATGGATACGGTCGGGTTCGCTGCGCTGTCGAGTTCTATGGTTTCCAGCAAAGTGCTCATGTATTTTCCTCTGGTAGGGGTTGCGCCGGTCGCAGCGCGGATTTGGGGCGGAAAGCCTTGCAGATGGCCGGGTCGGTTTCCATGTAGGGGCCGCCGATCAGGTCGATGCAATACGGTACGGCGGCGAAAATGCCGTTCACCAGTTGCTTGCCATCGGCATCTTTCAAGCCTTCCAGCGTTTCCTTGATAGCCTTGGGCTGGCCAGGCAGATTCATGATCAGGCAGGCGTGCTCGGGCGTCTCGCGGATCACCGCCACTTGGCGCGACAAGATCGCGGTGGGCACGAATTGCAGGCTGATCTGGCGCATCTGTTCGCCAAAACCCGGCATTTCCTTGCTGCCGACGGACAGGGTGGCGTCGGGCGTCACATCGCGCCGCGCCGGTCCCGTGCCGCCCGTCGTCAGGATCAGATGGCAGCGGTTCAGGTCCACCATGTCGATCAGGGTGTGTTCAATTTGCGAGCGCTCGTCGGGGATCAGGCGTTTTTCCAGGCGGAAAGGCGTGCGGATGGCCGCCGACAGCCAGCTTTCCAGCGCGGGAATCCCCAAGTCTTCATACACGCCGCCGCTGGCGCGGTCCGAGATCGACACGAGGCCGATAATCAATTCGTCTTCGATAGCGTTGCTCATCGGTCACCTATAAAGTCTGAAGTGGCGTACAAACAATAAAACCGGGATTATCCCGGTTTTTTTCCCATCTGAGGGCAAGACAGTGTATTACTCGTCTTCGTCCGACTCGACATCACCTTCTTCTGCATCATCCTTGCCGCCGTTTTGCTTCTTGGCGATCTGTTTCAGGATCTGGAAGATTTCGCGGTAGGCTTTAGGCGGCTTGTTCTCGGCTTGTTCCTTGCGGGCATTGCGGATCAGGGTGCGGATATGTTGCACGTCCAGTTCCGGGTTTTCCTGCAGCAAGACGGTCAGGGCCTTGTCGTCTGTCAGCAGCTTGTCGCGGCGGCGTTCCATCGCGTGCATGGCGGCCGTATCGGCTTTCGACAAGCCTTTCCAGCTATCGATGGTGCGCTGGATGGCGGCCACTTCCTCTTCATCGAGGGTGCGCATTTTCTTGCCCACGTATTGCATCTGGCGCCGGCGGCCTTCGTGATCCTTGATCAGCTGGCATTCCAGAATGGCGTCGCGCACGTCTTCCGGCATCGGTACGCGCTTGACGCGGTCGCGTGCTTCATTGACGAGCTCTTCGCCCAGCTTTTGCAATTCATTCATCTGGCGCTTGAGTTCCGACTTCGATGGACGTTCATATTCCTGTTCGAATTCGGAGGATTGGAAGCCGCAAGCTCCCCGGTTTGGATTTGGCATGATATTAAGGCGGGAGGGGGCTGGTAGCCCACTCCTGTAAACTGTAAACGACTGCTATGATAACTGTTTTAGCGGCTCTCCGAAGAAAACAGCGCATGAACGACTCCGTATTTACCCATAGTCAAGAGCAATTGAAGCAACTTGCACGCGATGTGTTGTCTTTTGCGCGGGAAATTGGCGGCACCGACGCCGCAGTGGAAGTCAGCGAAGGCGGCGGCCTGTCCGTTTCTGTACGAAAAGGCAAGATCGAGACGATCGAGCAAAACAAAGACAAGGGCATGGGCGTGACCGTGTTTGTCGGCAAGAAGCGCGGCAATGCCAGCACTTCCGACTTTTCAGCCAGCGCCCTGCGCGCCACGGTGGACGCAGCCTACAATATCGCCCGCTTTACGGCCGAGGACGATTGCGCAGGTCTGGCCGACGCCGACCTGCTGGAAATGGCGCCCCGCGATCTGCAACTGTTTTACCCATGGAATATTTCTGCCGAAGAAGCTGTGCTGTTGGCGCAGCGTGCCGAAGCGGCCGCTTTCGATGTCGATCCCCGCATCACGAATAGCGAAGGGGCGGGCGTACACGTGCAGCAATCGCACTTTGTATCGGCCAATTCGCGCGGTTTTATCGGCGGCTACCCGTTTTCGCGCCACACCCTGTCGGTGGCGCCCATCGCCGGCAAGGGCGCAAAGATGCAGCGCGACGACTGGTATTCGTCTGTGCGCGACGCCTCCAAAATGTCGAGTCCTGAAGCCATCGGCCGCTACGCCGCCGAGCGCGCGCTGTCGCGCCTGAATGCGCGCAAGCTGGGCACGCGCACTTGCCCGGTGCTGTTCGAAGCACCGCTGGCGGCCGGTTTGCTGGGTACCTATGTGCAAGCGACCTCGGGCGGCGCGCTATACCGCAAGTCCACCTTCCTGCTCGATTCCCTGGGCACGCAAGTGCTGCCATCGCATGTGCAGATCTTTGAAGACCCGCATGTGATCGGCGGCGTCGGTTCCGCACCGTTCGATGAAGAAGGCGTCAAAACCGTCAGCCGCGATGTGGTCAGGGATGGCGTGGTGCAAGGCTATTTCCTGTCGACTTACACGGCCCGCAAGCTGGGCTTGCAGACCACGGGCAATGCAGGCGGTTCGCACAATCTCTACCTGACCTCCACACAGACGGCCGCCACTGACGATTTTAGTGCCATGCTGAAAAAGCTGGGCACGGGTTTGCTGGTGACGGAACTGATGGGGCAAGGTACCAATTACGTGACGGGTGATTATTCGCGCGGTGCCTCGGGTTTCTGGGTGGAAAACGGCGTGATCCAATATCCGGTGGAAGAAATCACCATCGCCGGCAACATGAAAGACATGCTGCGCAACATCGTCGCCGTCGGCGCCGACGTGTTGCGCCGCGGCACCAAAGAAACTGGTTCCATCCTGATCGAGAGCATGGTGGTGGCTGGCGGTTGAGGCCAGCCACTCCCCATGCGAGCCATCGATATGCGGTGTAATGCCTTGCGTATCGATGGCCCTGATGACTGCGGCTGCCTTATCTTGATATCACGTTGGCGCAAGTCCACGCGATATTGGAGGCGTTCCAGGTTGCTTTCCAATCGATGGTCGTCTGCTCCCTACATGCTTGCTGCGATGCAAATTTGGTCCCTTCGTAAGTTTGATAGATATGCCCGTCCTGAGGACGCCACACGACGCCGTACCAATAATTGTTTGGATCGACTACTGTACTGAGTTGTTCCACCGGTTTGTTCAAGGCTGTGTTTTTGTAGTCGACCAAGACTTGGCCGCCTTCATCGTAGAGTCGTACCCACACAGAACTGTTCAGCGCGCCCGTCGAATCGACCGGGATGCACATTCTTGTCTTGGCTGACGCTATGGCTGGCGGCATCGTCAGGCAGAAATAGGGACTGGGTGAACCTGCCACAACCGACCATTCCACGCTGGAGGCGCTGGTGTTGCCAGGGTCGCAATAATGCGCATATTTCCCAGCCCTGAATTCCTGGGCGTAATTTGATGTTTGTATGCCTGAGAAATAAATGCCTGAGCCATTCGTGGCGCCAGGCAAGTCATTCTGGCTATTGATTGACATGCATTGTTTGTATCCGGCATCGGCATAGCCCATTGCCATGCCGATAGGTTTCATTTGCGCATCGAGGTGCAGCTTCCATGTATTGCGATAGCGCAATCTTCCATTGGCATCGCTACGCAGGAGTGAAATGACTCTGACCGAGGTCGCTTGCTGCGTTACGCCATTCACGATCAGCGGAGTTGGCTGGCCTGTCTCCTGGCTTACACTGAGTGTCGCTGTGCCCAGGTAGCCATCGTTGGAAGCCAGCTCCACGCTTGTTTGTTCTGTGCTGAGAAATTTCTTGAGCGAAGCAGCGGCATCAATCGATGCCAATACCGGTTTGACAGGGGGTGAAACTTGTGTGCCGCCACCATCATTACTACTGCCACCGCCACCGCCACCGCCACCGCAGCCAGCGAGCAAGGTCAAAAAAGCGTAAAACGCGACCTGTTTTTTCATGTGTATTACCCAAGATATCGACAAAGATGCGTGCCGTTGCGCGGCGGCATTATATGCAATGTTGTTATTTGGAAATCTATCGAATTGTTGCCTTGTCTGCCCTGATGTGCCAGCCCGCTGTAGTTTTTCGGTCACTTGTCTGATCGTCACACTGTTGAAATATTGTCTTCGTAAGATGTCGCTGCCTGACGTTAATTGCGTGAATTAGATGCTTTTAATGTAAGTAAGCCGAACTTCGTGATATTTCATGCAAGATGTGAATCTTGCAGCAAGCGCGACGTTGTTGATCGACCACTGCCCAGAGACCTTCCCATGACCTTATCCCGTACCCGCATCGCCAGCGCGGTCGCGCTGTTTTGCGCCATGAACGCCTTGTTTGTAGCGTCCGCCCAAGCATCTGGCGATGCTCCTGCTGCCCCTGCGCCTGACGGCGCCCAGGCCGATGCCGCACCGCAGGCCGTGATCGTCACCGGCACGCGTGGAAGCAACCGCACGCAATTCGATACCATGGCCCCGGTCGACGTATTTAACCGCGACGATATCAGCGCCGTGAAATCGTCGGACTTGAACGATGTGTTGGCGCAACTGGTGCCGTCGTATGTGGTGCAGCGCCTGCCGATGGCCGATGGCCAGGTGTTTGTACGCCCGGCAACCTTGCGCGGCCTGTCGCCAGACCAGACTTTGGTATTAGTCAACGGCAAGCGTTTTCACCGCAGCGCCTTGCTGGGCGCGCGCGGCGCGCAGGCAGCCGATCTGGCGCAGATTCCCGTATCCGCCATCAAGCGCATCGAAGTGCTGCGCGACGGCGCGTCGGCCCAGTACGGTTCCGATGCGATTGCCGGCGTGATCAATATCATTCTCGACGACAGCGTGGGCACGGAAATGTCGGTGCGCCATTCGCAGTATTCCGAAGGCGATGGCAAGGCCAATGAATTGAATGTCCGCAGCGGTTTTGCCATCGGCGAGACGGGCAAGCTGTCGCTGTACGCCACCATCAATCAGTCGGACCCGACCTCGCGCACGCGCCAGCGTCCCGATGCCATCGCGTTCCAGGCCGCGCATCCGAACCTCGATGTGCCGAATCCCGTGCAGCGTTGGGGCCAGCCGAAATTGTCTGGCGAACACGTCGGCTATAACGGCAGCGTCTCGCTGAGCGATGACGTGGAACTGTATTCCTTCGGCATGTTCAGCCACAGCGATGGCACGTCGGACTTCAACTGGCGCAATCCGGACACCAGCACGGGCGCCTTCAAGGTCACGCCGCTATTTCCTGGCTGGGATTTGCGCAGCCTCTATCCGGTTGGTTTCAGCCCGCAGTATTCTAACAAGCAGAATGATGCCCAAGTGGTGGCCGGTTTGCGCGGGCATATCAATGAACGCCTGGGCTGGGATGTCAGCGCTTCGTATGGCATGAACCATATCGATTACAATCTGGCCAACTCCATCAATGCCTCGATGGGACCATCCAGCCCGACTTCGTTTTACCTGGGCCAGTTGTCGCAGGAAGAAAAAATCCTCAATGCCAACTTTAACTATGAATTGCCCATGGCGTCGCTGGCGCAGCCGGTCAATATCGCTTTCGGTACCGAGGCGCGCAATGAGACCTACGGCGTGAAGGCGGGCGACCTGGCGTCGTACACGGTGGGGCCGGGCGCGGCAGTCGGTCTCGATGCGAACGCCAATGGCGCCCCCGGTTTCAGCGACCGCCAGGCAGGCAGCTGGGGCCAGACCAGCTACGCCGGCTACCTGGACGTGGAAGTGCCCGTCACGCGCGACCTGAGCCTGGGGGGCGCGGCCCGCTACGAACATTTCTCTGAATTCGGCAGCACCGTCAATGGCAAGCTGTCGGCCCGCTACACGGTCACGCCAGACATCGCCGTGCGCGGTTCCTATTCGACCGGTTTCCGCGCACCGACGCCGGGCCAGTCGAATACCAACAGCACCAACCAGGGCCTCGATACCAAGACCTTGCTGTTGTTTACCAGCGGCCGCCTGGCCAATAACGATCCGCTGGCCATCTTGCTGGGCGCCAAGCCTTTGAAGCCTGAAAAATCGAAAAACCTGTCGCTGGGCTTTACCTGGAAGACGCCAGCTGGTTTCTCAGGTTCGGTGGATGTGTACAACATCAAGGTCAGCGACCGTTTCAGTACTTCGGCCTCGTTTGCCGTGCCCGCCGGCGTGGCCAATCCGCTGCACTACACCTCGATCAGCTATTTCACCAACGATTTCGACACCACCACGCGCGGCATCGACATCGTCGGTAACCATACGAGCAAGCTGGGCGATGGCCGTTTGAATCTGACCCTGGCGTATAACTACAACACGACCAAGGTCGATGGCGGCAATTCCAGCATCGCCACCAACGATGCGCAGCGCACCGTGTTTGAAGAGCATCTGCCGCGCCAGAAGGCAACCTTGGGCGCGACCTACGATTTGGGCCAATGGAGCTCGCTGGCCCGCTGGCGCTACTATGGCGCCTGGACGGACAACACCGGCAACGCCACCGGCGACGTGTTCCAACGTTTCAGTGCCATCCAGTTCCTGGACCTGGCTTTGAGCTACAAGATCAACGCCATGCACACGGTGCGCGTAGGCATCGACAATGCGCTCAATAAATATCCAGATGAAGCGACCTTCCAGGCCAGCCGCGGCCTGATCTATTCGCGCAACGCACCTTACGATACGGATGGCCGCAGCCTGTTTGCCGAATACCGGGTGAAATTTTGAGCACCGACCTGAGCCGCCGCAACATGCTGCGTTTTGGCGCCTTGCTGCCCATGCTGCCTGCCAGTGCACTGGCCGCATCGGCCGCGTCCACCGTGCCACAGCTGGCGCCGCCGAAGGGTAGCGAACCGCTGGCCCTGGCGTCCGATACGGGCTATTGGGCGTCGGTGGCGCGCCAGTACGACATCACCGATGAAGTGGTGCTGCTCGATAACGCCTACTGGGGCTCTATGGCCTTGCCCGTGCTGGAAGATTACCAGCGGCAAGTGGCGATGGTGAATCGTGGCAATTCCTGGTATGGCAGAGTGCGCTTTCCTGCTGCCTTTGAAGCGGCCCGTGCCAGGGCCGCGCAGGCGCTGGGCGTGCATCTTGACGAGATCGTGTTGACGCGGGGCGCCACGGAGGCACTGCAAATCCTGATCGCCAGCTACAACCTTTTAAAACCCGGCGACACTGTGCTGTACGCGGACATCGATTACGATAATATGATCACCACCACGCGCTGGCTCAGGCAGCGGCGCGGCGTGGACGTGGTGTCGATCGCCATGCCGGAACCGTTCAGCCATGACAGCGTAGTCGCTGCCTATGCACAGGCATTGGAAAACCATCCGAAGTTGAAACTGATGCTGCTCACGCATGTGAACCACCGCAACGGCATGGTCTTGCCGGTGGCGCAGATCGCCAGCATGGCGCGCCAGCGCGGCGTGGATGTGATCGTCGATACGGCCCACGGTTTTGGCCAGCTCGACATGACGATACCCGACCTGCAGGCCGATTTCGTCGGCATCAACCTGCACAAGTGGATAGGCGCACCGGTCGGGGTGGGCGCCGTGTACATCAAGCGGGGCCGGCTGGCCGATATCGATGCTTATCAGGGAGAAGAGCAGGGCGACGATATCCGCACGCGCGTGCATACGGGCACGTTGAACTTTGCGGCATATCTGTCCTTGCCGCTGGCCTTTGATATACACGGCCAGATCGGCGTGGCCAACAAGCAGGCGCGGCTGCAGCGCTTGCGCAACCGCTGGGTGGAAGCGGCGCGCGGTATCGATGGCGTGGAAGTGCTGGCGTCATCGGACCCGCGTTTGACCAGCGCGCTCGCTTCGTTCCGTCTGAAAGGCAAGACCAGCTTTGCCGATAACTTGGCGCTGTCGAAACGCCTGGTTGCCGAGCATGGCATCTTCACCGTGCCGCGCGACGGCCTGGCGGCTGGCAGCTGCATCAGAGTCACGCCTGGCATTTTTACGCCGGACGCGCATATCGAGCGCTTTATCGTGGCACTGCAGCAGGTAGCCCGCAGCTGAAGTTATTGCATGGACGTAAAAAAACCGGCCTATCCGCAAGGAGGCCGGCTTTTTTTAGCTGCGTACTTAAGCGCGCAGGGTAGACAGGATCGGTTGCAACACGGCCGCACCCAGGGCGGCGCTGCGTGCACCGCTCCAGCCCGTTTGCGGGTCAGGATCGTTGGCATTGTCCTTGAATGGCAATTCCAGCGTCAGCGCCAGGCAGCCGAAGGCGTGCGTGATGTGGGGCGAACCCATGGTCAGCACTTCCGGCGTAAATGGGCCATCTTCATAGCCATACACGTCCTGGAAGTCGGGGCTGGCCACCTTGAAGTCCGCGATGAAGCGGTCTTGCTCGGCTTTTTGCGCAGGCGTAAAGTTTTCCAGCGAGTCGCTGCCAGCCACGAAGACATACGGCAAACCTTCGTCGCCATGCACGTCGAGGAACAAATCGCAGCCGATTTCATGCATCTTCTGTTTCACCAGGAATACTTCCGGGCTGCGTTCCATCGTCGGCGTCATCCATTCACGGTTCAGGTTAGCGCCGGCCGCGTTGGTGCGCAGGTTGCCGTGCACGGAACCGTCCGGATTCATGTTCGGCACCACGTAGAACACGGCGTCTTGCAGGCATTGGCGGGCAAATGGATTAGCCTGGTCCAGCAGCGCTTCGAGCATGCCTTCGACAAACCATTCGGCCATCGTTTCACCGGGATGCTGGCGCGCGATGACCCAGACTTTTTTCTCGGCATCGGCATCGCCGACCACCAGCAGATTCATGTCGCGTCCTTCCACCGTGCTGCCCAGGTCGATCAAGCGCACCAGTGGCGATGCTTGCGCGCTGTCGATCAAGGCCAGGTGGCGGTCCCATGGATACGGCTCAAAATAAGCGTAATACACGCTTTCTTCTTCCGGCGTATGTTCGATGGTCATCACGGTGCCGTCAAAGCTGGTCGGCACGCGGAACCACGTTTCGCGGTCGTAGCTGGCTACTGCCTGATAATCTTTCCAGCCATCCGGATAAGCAGACTTGCCGGCATTCATAAAGCGGATCGTGCACGCCTCGCCTTGCGCGCCTTGCAGGCGGAAATAAAACCACTGCGTGATGTCGGCGTGGGAATCTTTACGGATGTTCAGCTCGATCGATTGCGCATCGTCGGCGCGCAGCACCTCGATCGCGCCGGCGTCGAATTGCTGGCTGATTTTAATGGTCATGAATGTTTCCTGATAAAAAACAAATAAGGTTTGCATCGCGTGCAATGGCGCGATGATACCTGTTTTACTTGCCACCTTGTGCTGGCGCAAAGAGCAATGCCCTTGCTTTGCTAAGGTAAAAAGTCCACATGGACGTTCAAACAAGGGAGAACATCATGGCAAGCAATGGCACACAAGATAACCATATCCGGGAACTGGACAAGAAAATCAGCGCCCTCAGCGACGCGCTGGCGCATCTGGGGCAAGGCACCAGCTTGAAGGAATTGCTGCGCATCATACGTTTCCCCGGCTATACCACGCCAGCCGAATTCGCCTTCAATGTCGCCATCCTCGACATCATGCTGGTGCAGGTCAATGCGCTGGAAAAACTGGGGCAGGATCTGGTAGCAGGGGCCAAACTGGTGGTCGCCAAGCAGTGAACGCCTGAGAAAAAGCCCATGGCGGCGTTGCTTTGCCTTGGCGTACTAGTCGTACTGCCTGCGGCAGCGCGCCTTGCCCTGAGCATTTTTCAGACGTTCAGACCGCCGAAGCGTTCAAAGAACCACGGCTCGACGTCAGGCGTTTGCTCATCCTCGCGCCGCAAGGTGGCCAGGATATAGTCTTCGGCAGATGCATAGGTACGGCGGTACAGGGCGCGCGCCAGGGCATAGGCTTGCGTGCCGGGCCACGGTTCGGGCAGCAGTTCGACGGGCAGTTGCGGGTCGTGCAGTTGTACGCGGCGGTAGGCGTGCGTCAGCAGAGAGCGGATGACAAATGCCTGTTCCGCATCGATATTGGCACCGTCTGCCTGTGCTTGCAGCAAGTGCAGCAGCGGCTGGAAACGGCTAATGAATTGCTCATAGCCCGCCATCACTTCCGACAAGTCCCAGCACTCGCCGACCATGTGGCGCAGCGGACGGGTGCTCACGCCCGGCAATTCCGTGGCGTGGCACACATACAGCTTGCCCAGCACCTCGTTGCGGGTGAGGATATCTTCCAGCACGTCCGGGTCGGCCGCCGGATGGCCGAAGATGCCCGGCGCAATCAAGCCATAACCTGCCCATAATAATTCCTTGCGCACGGCGCCCCGTTCGGCGGCGTCGATGCTGCCTGCCGGGCCGATCACCAGGGTCCAGCTGCCATCCCAGTGCGCCACCAGCGGCGCGTAGATGCGGCGATAGGCGCGCTCGAAGCGGGCCGATGCTTCCGGGCGTATCGTATAAGCGCTGCGGCGGCCATCGCGTTGCGAGCTGAGCCAGCCTTCCTGCGCCAGGCGGAACACGCTGGTGCGCAGCAAACGGTCATTCACGCCAAACGGCGCCAGCAATTCGATCAGGCTGCCCAGCCAGAGCGTCCCGCCGCGCGGCACGATGGCGTCGCCGAAGATGGTCATCACCAGCGACTTGGAGCGGGGCGGGTCGTTGGCGAGAAAATCGGCTATCCATGCGGTACAAGCGGGGTTTTTCATGTGATCCTGGTCTGGCTGCTGCGGTGTTTGTATGAGATGCACAGTTTACTTTGCCGCGCGTTTGCCGTGCGGAAAGGCGGTAATTATTTTTCACATCATACATTGCAAAAATATTCACAGGATACGAAATATTTAAATGATTCAAATCAAGTGTATGCAAACTGATTTTTGTATCGTATTATCTGATTATCGCCATGCGCCGCTGCGCATGCATAGAACATGGGAGACAGATCATGTACGCACAAATGGTTGAAACCGGCCTGAAAAACGTCCGTTCCATAGCTGATATGGGGCAGGATGAACTTGCTTTCCAGGCGCGCATCGACGAAGGCATCAAGATCGAGGCCAAGGACTGGATGCCGGACGCCTATCGCAAGACCCTGATACGCCAGATTTCACAGCACGCGCACTCGGAAATCGTCGGTCAGTTACCAGAAGGCAACTGGGTCACGCGCGCACCGACCCTGAAGCGCAAATCGATCCTGCTGGCCAAGATCCAGGATGAAGCGGGCCATGGCCTGTATTTGTATAGCGCGGCGGAAACCCTGGGTGTTTCGCGCGATGAGCTGCTGGCCGCCTTGCATTCGGGCAAAGCCAAATATTCCAGCATTTTTAACTATCCCACCTTGTCGTGGGCAGATATGGGCGCCATCGGCTGGCTGGTCGATGGTTCGGCCATCATCAACCAGATTCCCCTGTGCCGCTGCTCCTATGGTCCGTATGCGCGGGCCATGATTCGCGTCTGCAAGGAGGAATCGTTCCATGCGCGCCAGGGCTACGACATCATGATGTCGCTGTGCAAGGGCACTCCCGAACAGAAAGCCATGGCGCAAGATGCCTTGAACCGCTGGTGGTGGCCATCGCTGATGATGTTCGGTCCGTCCGACGCCGCTTCCGTCAACAGCGCGCAATCGGCGCAATGGCGCATCAAGCTGTTCTCGAACGATGAACTGCGCCAGCGCATGGTTGACCAGACCGTGCCGCAAATCGAATACCTGGGCTTGACCGTGCCCGATCCCGACCTGAAATTCAATCCCGAAACAGGCCATTACGAATTCGGCGAAATCGACTGGGCTGAGTTCAACAATGTATTGAAGGGCAATGGCCCGTGCAACCGCGAGCGTTTGCAAACGCGCGTCAAGGCGTATGACGATGGCGAGTGGTTCCGCGACGCGCTGGTCGCCTACGCCGACAAGCAAGCCGCCAATACAAAAGCGGCAGCCTGATACAGAGAATAGAGGAGAACAAGATGAGCAAAGAATGGCCATTGTGGGAAGTATTCATCCGCAGCCAGCACGGCCTGGCACACAAGCATGTGGGTAGCCTGCACGCATCCGACGCCACCATGGCGGTCAACCACGCGCGCGACGTCTACACGCGCCGCAATGAAGGTGTGAGCATCTGGGTGGTGCGCGCGGCCGATATCGTCGCCAGCAGCCCTGGCGACAAGGGCGCCCTGTTTGAACCATCGAACAGCAAGGTCTACCGCCACCCCACGTTCTTCCCGATGCCGGAAGAAGTCAAGAACCTGTGATGCGGAGATCGTGATGGACGATAAGGTCAACTACCTGCTGCGCCTGGGCGACAATGCGCTGATTCTCAGCCAGCAGCTGTCGCAGCTGTGCGGCAAGGGGCCGGCGCTGGAAGAAGACATGGCGCTGACCAATGTGGCGCTCGATCTGCTGGGCCAGACGCGCCTGTGGTTCAGCTATGCGGCCGAACTGGAAGGCGCGGGCCGCGACGAAGACGATATCGCCTTTTTGCGCGATGCCCACGACTTCAAGAACTGTTTGCTGCTGGAGCAGCCGAACGGCAATTACGCCGACACCCTGATGCGCCAGTTTTTCTTCGATACCTGGCATTACTTCCAGCTGGCCGAGCTGCTCAAGTGCGGCGATCCGCGCATCGTGGAAGTGGCGCAAAAATCGATCAAGGAAGTGACTTATCACTTGCGCCGCAGCGGCGACTTGATCGTGCGCCTGGGCGATGGCACGGCGGAAAGCCATGCGAAAACGCAGGCTGCGGCCGACGCGCTATGGATGTACACGGGCGAGATGTTCAATTATGACGCGGTCGACCAGGCGATGTTTGACGCCGGCATCGCGCCTTCGAGCGCGGTATTGCGTGCAGCTTTCCTGGAACACGTGGCCGAGATTTTCGCCGAAGCCACCCTGGTCATGCCAGCGCCCGACGCCTGGATGCAAAAGGGCGGCAAGCAGGGCCGCCACACGGAGCACCTGGGTTTTATCCTGGCCGAGATGCAGTTCCTGCAGCGTGCCTATCCCGGGGCGGAGTGGTAATGCATACCGCCGCTGGTGCAGCTGCGCTGGACGCCGCCCAGGTCTGGGCATGGCTGGGCGAAGTGCCGGACCCGGAAATCCCCGTCATTTCAGTGGTGGACCTGGGCATCGTGCGCGCCGTCGATGTGGTCAATGCGGTGGATGGGGATGAGTGCATCGTGACCATCACGCCCACGTATTCTGGCTGCCCAGCCATGCAGGTGATCGCCGACGCCGTCACCGATGCCTTGCACAGCCATGGTGTGGCCAAGGTCACGCTGGTGAACCAGCTGGCGCCTGCATGGACCACGGACTGGATGAGCGAGACTGGCAGGGCCAAACTGAAAGGCTATGGCATCGCGCCGCCGCAGCAGCAGGTGATCGATATCAGCGGCTTGCGAGGTGGTGCAGGGGCGGGAGTCAAGCGCCACGCCATACCGAAGCTGGACGTGATCTGCCCGAACTGTGGTTCGACCCACACGCAGCTGACCAGCCAGTTCGGCTCCACGCCGTGCAAGGCCCTGTATAAATGCCTCGATTGCCGCGAACCGTTTGACTACTTCAAGTGCCACTAAAAAACAGGCACGCCTTGCGCAGAAACTGGAGATGAAGCATGAGTAAATTTTATCCGCTGTCCGTGGCCGAGGTGCGCCATGAAACGCGCGACACCATCGCCGTCACGTTTGCCGTGCCGGCCGAATTGCAGCCACAGTTCCGCTTCCAGCAGGGCCAGCACCTGACCCTGCGCGCCCACATCGATGCGGAAGATGTGCGCCGCTCCTATTCCATCTGTTCGGCGGTGCAGGACGGTACCCTGCGCGTGGCCATCAAGCGCACGCCGGGTGGTGCGTTCTCAACCTGGGCGAATGACACCCTGAAAGCGGGCGACCGCATCGACGTGATGCCGCCCATGGGCCACTTCAACGTGCCGCTCGATTGCGTGAATCGCAAGCACTACCTGGCGTTTGCGGCTGGCAGCGGCATCACGCCCATCCTCTCCATCATCAAGACCACTTTGCTGGCCGAACCCTTGAGCCGCTTCACGCTCTTTTACGGCAACCGCGCATCGTCTTCCGTCATCTTCAAGGAAGAATTGACGGACTTGAAGGATGTGTACCTGGAGCGCTTGAACCTGGTCTACGTGATGAGCCGCGAGCAGCAGGATATCGAATTGTTCAATGGCCGCATCACGCAGGAAAAATGCGAGCAGTTTTTGCAGCACTGGATCAAGGTCGAAGACTACGACCACGCCTTCATCTGCGGTCCGGAAGACATGATGCTGGGCGTATCGAATGCCCTGCAGGCGGCCGGCATGCCCAAGCAGAATATCAAGATCGAGCTGTTCGCCGCCAGCATCCCGAAAAAGGCCCACAAGCCGCGTGCCCAGCTTGATACGGCCGCGCGGCAGGAGACGGAAGTGACCGTCATCATGGATGGTTACCACACCAGCTTTACCATGGACCGCGACAAGGAATCCATCCTCGACGCCGGCCTGCGTCAAGGCATAGACATGCGCTATTCGTGCAAGGGGGGAGTGTGCTCCACCTGCCGCTGCAAGGTCACGCAAGGCAAGATCGAGATGGACGTCAACTACGCGCTGGAAGACTACGAAGTGGCGCGCGGCTTCGTTTTGAGCTGCCAGAGTTTTCCTTTGACCGATAAAGTGGTCGTCGATTTCGACCAGGCTGAATAAAACAACTTAGCGAGACACGCCATGAGCTACCAAAACATCCTCTTCACCATCGAGCAGGGCATCGCCACGTTGACCCTGAATCGTCCCGATAAACTCAACAGCTTTACGCAAGCGATGCACGAAGAAGTGCGCGACGCGATTGGACGCGTCAACGCAGACAAATCCGTGCGCGTCTTCGTGCTGACGGGGGCGGGCCGCGGCTTTTGCGCGGGCCAGGATTTGTCCGACCGCGCCGTGGAGCCAGGTTCGAAAGGCGTGGACCTGGGCGAGTCGGTGGAAAAAAACTATGCGCCGCTGGTGCTGGCGCTGAAAGCCTTGGCCATGCCGGTGATTTGCGCCGTCAATGGCGTGGCGGCCGGCGCGGGCGCCAACCTGGCGCTGGCCTGCGATATCGTCATCGCCGGTAAATCGGCCAGCTTCGTGGAAGTATTCTGCAAACTGGGCTTGATCCCGGATACGGGCGGCACCTTTTTCCTGCCGCGCCTGATCGGTTCGGCGCGCGCCATGGGGTTGGCCATGCTCGGTGAAAAACTGACGGCGGAAAAAGCCGAAGACTGGGGGCTGATCTGGAAATGCGTCGACGATGCGCAGCTGGCTGAGGAAACCCGCAAGCTGGCCGTGCACTTTTCCACCGCGCCTACCAAGGGCCTGGCCTTTACCAAGCAGGCGCTGGCCGCCAGCGGCGCCAATACTTTGCCGCAGCAGCTGGCGCTGGAAGCCGGCATGATGAGCGAACTCGGTAACAGCGACGATTACCGCGAAGGCGTGGCCGCCTTCATGGAAAAGCGCGCACCGCAATTCAAAGGACATTAAGGAGTCGCTATGGCAGCATTGCAAAAAAATTCAGTCGTCGCCGTGATCGGCAGTGGCGCCATGGGCGCGGGCATCGCGCAAGTCGCGGCGGCCGCAGGTTATCGCGTCAAGTTGTACGACACGCGCCCAGAAGCCGTCAGCAAAGCCTTGGCCGATATCGGCAAGATGTATGGCAAGCTGGCTGAAAAGGGCCGCATGACGGCAGACGAAGCGCTAGCCGCCACGGCCCGCCTGCAGGCGGCGGGCAGCCTGGCCGACGTGGCAGATGCTATGCTGGTGGTGGAAGCCATCGTGGAAAACCTCGACGTCAAGCGCAGCGTTTTTGCGGAACTGGAAGCGCTGGTGGCCGACGACTGCATCCTGGCCACCAATACCTCGTCGATTTCCGTGACAGCGATTGCCGCCAAACTGCGCCGCCCGGAACGCCTGGTCGGCATGCACTTCTTTAATCCCGTGCCCTTGATGGCGCTGGTGGAAGTAATCAGTGGCCTGGCCACCAGCGAGACTGTCGCCGCCATCGTTTATGACACGGCTACTACCTGGGGCAAGAAACCCGTGCACGCGAAATCGACACCTGGCTTTATCGTCAACCGCGTGGCCCGTCCATTCTATGCGGAAGGCTGGCGTTTGCTCAGCGAACAGGCGGGCGACCCTGCCACCATCGACGCCGTGCTGCGCGAGGCGGGCGGTTTCCGCATGGGCCCATTCGAGTTGATGGACCTGATCGGCCATGATGTCAATTTCTCCGTCACCCAATCCGTGTTTGGCGCCTATTTCAACGATCCGCGCTTTACGCCTTCCGTGCTACAGCAGGAAATGGTCAACGCCGGATTCCTGGGCCGCAAATCGGGCCGTGGCTTTTATGCCTATGGCGAAGGCGCTACCACTCCCGTAGCGCAGGCAGAAGCGGCGCAGCCGAAACCTGAGGTGGTCACCCTGAGCGCAGCCATCGGTGGCGATGGCCGTAGCCATAGCGGCATCGTCCACAGCCTGGTGCAGCGGCTGGAGCAAGCGGGTTTTACCGTCAGCAGCCGCGTGCTGCTCGAAGGCCAGGCGCATGATGCGGCGCCGGCCCTGCATTGCAATGGCGCCGCGATCTACCTGACCGATGGCCGCAGCGCTACCCAGCGCGCGCACGACAATCAACATGCAGATACGGTGCTGTTCGACCTGGCGCTCGACTACGCCAGTGCCAAACGCATCGCCCTGGCCCGTGCCGACCAGTGCAGCGACGCCGCCTATGCCGCCGTCGTGGGCCTGTTCCAGGCAGCCGGTTTCACCGTCACCCTCCTGGACGACGTGGCGGGCATGGCGGTCATGCGCACCGTGGCCATGTTGGCCAACGAGGCCGCCGACGCCGTCAACCAAGGCGTGTGCACAGCCGCCGCCGTCGATATCGCCATGCAAAAAGGCGTCAATTATCCGCGCGGACCGCTGGCCTGGGCCGATGACGTGGGCATCAGCCACATCGTCACTGTGCTGCAGAATCTGGCGTCAGGTTATGGGGAGGACCGTTATCGGGTCTCGCCGCTGCTGCGCCGCAAACTCGCCAGCGGAGCGCCATTCCATGCATAAGGCAGATTCCCTGCAAGGCGCGCAAGCCCTGGCCGAAGCGTCCGCCGCCTCCATGCTATCGCGCGACAGCGCCACCCTCGCCATGGGCATGGCCCTGGCTGAGGTGCGCCCCGGTTATGCACGCATGACGATGACGGTGCGCCCCGATATGTTGAACGGTCACCTGAGCTGCCATGGCGGTTTTATTTTCGCGCTGGCCGACAGCGCTTTCGCCTTTGCCTGCAACAGCTACAACATGAATACCGTGGGCGCAGCCTGCACCATCGATTACCTTGCGCCAGCTCACAAAGGCGACGTGCTGGCGGCGGAAGCGGTAGAGCAGTCGCTGGCTGGCAAGAGCGGTATCTATGACGTCAAGGTGAGTAACCAGGATGGCCGCGCGATTGCCCTGTTCCGTGGCAAGTCGATCCGTGTGGCCGGCAGCGTCATACCAGAAAATAATTAAAGAACCATTGAGGAGACAAGCATGGTCCAACGTAATCCAGAGCCGAATGAACTGGAGGCGATCGAACGCGCCAGCAAGGATGAATTGCAGGCGCTGCAGCTCGAACGCATGCAATGGTCGCTCAAACACGCTTACGATAATGTGCCCCATTACCGCGCCGCCTTCGATGCGGCGGGCGTGCATCCGGACGACTTGAAATCGCTGGCCGACCTGGCCAAATTTCCATTCACCGATAAAAAGGTCTTGCGCGACAATTACCCGTTTGGCCTGTTTGCCGTGCCGCGCGAACAAGTGGTGCGCATCCATGCATCGAGCGGTACCACGGGCAAGGCCACGGTGGTCGGTTACACACAAAACGATATCGACACCTGGGCCAATGTGGTGGCGCGCTCGATCCGCGCCGGTGGTGGCCGCGCGGGCGACATGGTGCATATCTCCTACGGCTATGGCTTGTTTACGGGTGGTTTGGGCGCGCACTATGGCGCCGAGCGCCTGGGTTGCACGGTGATCCCCATGTCCGGCGGGCAGACGGAAAAACAGGTGCAGCTGATCCAGGATTTCAAGCCATCCATCATCATGGTCACGCCTTCGTACATGCTCAACATCATCGAGGAATTCACGCGCCAGGGCCTGGACCCGGCAGAATCGTCGCTGAAAGTGGGCATCTTTGGCGCCGAACCGTGGACCGACGCCATGCGCGCCGAAATCGAGGCACGGGCCGGTATCGACGCCGTCGATATCTATGGCTTGTCGGAAGTGATGGGCCCAGGTGTAGCGTCCGAATGCATCGAGAGCAAGGATGGACCGGTGATTTGGGAAGACCATTTCTACCCCGAGATCATCGACCCGGATACGGGCGAGGTGCTGCCAGACGGCGAAGAAGGCGAACTGGTGTTTACCTCGCTGTCGAAAGAGGCGTTGCCCATCATCCGCTACCGCACGCGCGATTTGACGCGCTTGCTGCCGCCCACCTCGCGCTCGATGCGCCGCATCGGCAAGATCACGGGCCGCTCGGACGACATGCTGATTATCCGTGGCGTGAATGTCTTTCCCACGCAGATAGAAGAACTGATCCTGAAAATGCCGAAGCTGGCGCCGCAATACCAGCTCATCGTTACGCGCGACGGCCACCTGGACAAGCTGGAAGTGATCGCCGAACTGCGCCTCGACCTGACGGCAAGCCTGTCAGCCAGCGAGACGGATGGCCTGGCGCGTGAACTGGAACACCGCATCAAGACGCATGTGGGCGTGAGCACGCGCGTGCGCCTGGTGGCCGCTTCCGGCATCGAACGCACCCTGACGGGCAAGGCCAAGCGCGTGATCGACCAGCGTCCGAAGAATTTTTCTTAAACGATTTTGCAGGATAGACCATGAACGAAGCTTTTATCTGTGACGCCGTGCGTACGCCATTTGGCCGCTATGGCGGCGCCTTGTCCGGCGTGCGCGCCGACGACCTGGGTGCGCTGCCGATCGCCGCGCTGATCGCGCGCAATCCCTCCGTCGACTGGGCCGCCATCGATGATGTGTATTACGGTTGCGCCAACCAGGCGGGCGAAGACAACCGCAACGTGGGCCGCATGGCCGCGCTGCTGGCGGGTCTGCCTGTCGACGTCCCAGCCAACACCATCAACCGCCTGTGCGGTTCCAGCCTGGATGCGGTCGGTCTGGCTGCCCGCTCCATCAAGGCTGGTGAAGCGCATCTGATCATCGCCGGCGGAGTGGAAAGCATGACGCGCGCGCCTTTCGTGATGGGCAAGGCTGACAGCGCATTTTCGCGCGCGGCAAAGATCGAAGACACCACCCTGGGCTGGCGCTTCGTGAACGGCAAGATGAAGGCGCAGTACGGCATCGACACCATGCCGGAGACGGCGGAAAACGTGGCTGCGGAATTTGGCATCAGCCGCGCCGACCAGGATGCCCTGGCCTTGCGCAGCCAGCAGCGCTGGGCGGCTGCCCACGCGGCCGGCGTGTTCGAGCGCGAAATCGCGCCGGTCGCCGTGCCGCAAAAGAAGGGCGATCCAAAGATGGTGACGACGGATGAGCACCCGCGCCCCGACACCTCGCTGGAGATGCTGGCGAAGCTCAAAGGGGTAGTAAAAGCGGACGGAACCGTCACGGCAGGCAATGCCTCTGGCCTTAATGACGGCGCCTGCGCCATTTTGCTGGCGTCCGCCGCCGCGGTGGACAAGTATAAATTGAAGGCGCGCGCCAAGGTGCTGGGTATGGCCACTGCCGGCCTGGCGCCGCGCATCATGGGTTTTGGCCCGTCGCCAGCCACGCGCAAGGTGCTGGCGCAAACGGGACTCACCATCGAACAGATGGATGTGATCGAACTCAATGAAGCATTCGCCGCACAGGCGCTGGCCGTCACGCGCGACCTGGGCCTGGCTGACGATGCCGCCCACGTGAATCCGAATGGCGGCGCGATTGCCATCGGCCATCCGCTGGGCGCATCCGGTGCGCGCCTGGTGGTCGCCGCCCTGAACCAGCTCGAACGCACTGGCGGGCGCTATGCGCTGTGCACCATGTGCATCGGCGTGGGACAGGGCATCGCGGTGGTGATTGAACGCGTATAAAAAGTCGCAACAGGAGAACAGCATGGTCAAAGTCTATGAAATCAATGGCGTCACTCCCGTCGTCCATCCATCAGCCTATGTGCATCCGACGGCTGTCCTGATCGGCGACGTGATCGTCGGTCCGCGCTGCTATATCGGCCCCTTGGCGTCGATCCGCGGCGACTTCGGCCGGCTGATCCTGGAAGAGGGCGCCAATTTGCAGGATACCTGCGTCATGCATGGCTTTCCCGGCTGCGACACTGTAGTGGAAACCGATGGCCATATCGGCCATGGCGCCGTGCTGCACGGCTGCCGCATCGGCCGCAATGCGCTGGTCGGCATGAACGCCGTGGTGATGGACAACGCCATCATCGGCGAGGAATCGATCGTTGCTGCCATGAGCTTCGTGAAGGCTGGCATGATCGTCGCGCCGCGCAGCATGGTGGTGGGCACGCCGGCCAAGGTGATGCGATCCTTGACCGACGATGAAATCCAATGGAAAAGCTCGGGCACCCGCCAGTACCACGAACTGGCCGTGCGCTCCATGCACACGATGCGTGAGGTGGAGGCCCTGACGGAAGTCGAGGTCAATCGCCAGCGCCTCAATTTCGAATCGGCGCTGCCGCTGCATCTGCATAAAAACGCTGGCGCGCAGTAACCAATACAGGAGTAATACACATGGCTCAAATATCCACCCTGCAAAGCTTGATCGCCGGCCGCTGGCTGGGCGCAAGCGCCGCCGTGCCACTGCACAGCGCCCTGAACAACCGCGTGATTTATCATACGCATGCGGAAAAAATCGATTTCGACGAAGCCGTGACCTATGCGCGCAAGACGGGCGTGCCAGGTTTGATGGCCCTCGACTTCCAGCAGCGCGCCGCGCGCCTGAAGGCGCTGGCCCTGTACCTGGTCGAACGCAAGGAAGAACTGTATGTGATCTCGCACCTGTCGGGCGCCACGCGCGCCGATAGCTGGGTCGATATCGAGGGCGGCACGGGCACTTTGTTCGCCTACGCCAGCATGGGTAGCAACGAACTGCCATCGTCGAACGTGCTGCACGAAGGCCCGGCCATCGCGCTTGGTAAGAAGGGCGGTTTTGCCGGCACCCACATTCTGGTGCCGCGCGGCGGCCTGGCCGTGCATATCAACGCCTTCAACTTCCCTATCTGGGGCTTGCTGGAAAAATTCGCGCCCAGCTTCCTGGCCGCCATGCCCTGCATCGCCAAGCCGGCCACGGCTACCAGCTATCTGACGCAAGCTGTCGTGCGCATGATGCATGAATCGGGCTTGCTGCCCGAAGGCAGCTTGCAGCTGGTGATAGGCTCTACGGGCGATTTGCTGGACCGCCTGAACGGCCAGGATTTTGTCACTTTCACGGGATCGGCCGCCACGGCCGCCAAGCTGCGCACCAACCCGAATCTGATCGCCCAGTCCGTGCCATTCAATGGCGAGGCGGACTCGCTGAACTGCGCCATCCTGGCGCCGGACGTGACGCCAGACGACGTGGAATTCGACCTCTTCGTCAAGGAAGTCGTGCGCGAAATGACGGGCAAGTCGGGCCAGAAGTGCACGGCTATCCGCCGCATCATCGTGCCCGATCATTTGCTTGACGCGGTCGGCACGCGCTTGCGCGAGCGTCTGGCCAAGGTAGTGGTGGGCGACCCGTCGATCGAAGGCGTGCGCATGGGTGCGCTGGCGTCGAAAGAGCAGCAAAGCGATGTGGCTGAAAGAGTCGCCATGCTCTCGCAGGGCAATGAGGTGGTGTTCGGTGCGGCCGACGGTTTCAATCCGCTCGGCGATGGCGCGCAAGAGGGCAGCTTCTTTGCACCGACTTTGCTGATGTGCCGTGATGCCCACAGCAACGATGTGGTGCATGACGTTGAAGCGTTCGGCCCCGTCAGCACTATGATGGGTTATGGCGATTTCGATGAAGCGCTGGCCCTGGCCGCGCGCGGCAAGGGGAGCCTGGTCAGCACCCTGGTCACGCGTGATCCGAAAATCGCCGCGCGCGCCGTGCCGGTGGTCGCCGCCACGCATGGCCGCGTGCATGTGCTCGAACGCGTAGCGTCCGTCGATTCTACCGGCCATGGCTCGCCCTTGCCGCAATTGAAACACGGCGGCCCTGGCCGCGCGGGCGGCGGTGAAGAACTGGGCGGCGTGCGCGCCGTGCGCCATTATCTGCAGCGGGCAGCGGTGCAGGGTTCACCGACCATGCTGGCCGCAATCACGGGCGAATATGTGCGTGGCGCGGAAGTCAATGAAAGCCCGATCCACCCCTTCCGCAAACATTTCGAAGACTTGAAGACGGGCGACTCGCTGCTGACGCACCGCCGCACCGTCAGCGAAGCGGACATCGTCGCCTTCGGCGGCATCTCGGGCGATTTCTTTTATATGCATTTCGATGAAATCGCCGCGAAAGAGTCGCAGTTCGGCAAGCGTATCGCCCACGGCTACTTCGTGCTATCGGCCGCGGCCGGCCTGTTCGTCTCGCCGGGCGTGGGGCCCGTGCTGGCCAATTATGGCCTCGATAACCTGCGCTTTGTCGCCCCGGTTGCCATCGGCGACACCATCCGCGCGCGCCTCACCTGCAAGCGCAAGGTCGACCGCAACCGCAAGGACGTCTTCGGTGTCGGCCAGGGCGTGGTTGCATGGGATGTGCAGGTGACCAACCAGAATGATGAACTGGTGGCCAGCTACGACATCTTGACGCTGGTATCAAAACACCAGTAACTATTTATTCAAGCCGAACGGATCGTCGATGCTGTGCGCTGGCTGGGTAAACCAGCGGGGACCATTTTCCGTCATATAAAAATGGTCTTCGTGGCGGATGCCGAATTCGCCGGGGATGCAGATCATCGGTTCGTTCGAGAAGCACATGCCCACGTCCAGCGGCGTTGTGTCGCTGCCGACCAGGTACGGCCATTCGTGGATGTCCAGGCCGATGCCGTGGCCCGTGCGGTGCGGCAGGCCAGGCAGTTTGTAGCCTGGACCAAAACCATCGGACGCCAAAGAGGTGCGGGCGGCGTGGTCCACGTCACCGCAGGGTACGCCCAGCTGGGCGGCGGCAAACGCTGCTGCCTGCGCTTTCTTTTCACTGTTCCACACGCTGCGCTGGCGCTCGCTGATGGCGCCGTACACATAGGTGCGCGTGATGTCGGAAATGTAGTTCATCACCTGGCAGCCCGTATCGATCAGCACCATGTCGCCCGGTTTCAGGGTATGCACGTAGTTCACGCCATGCGGGTATGCGGTCGCTTCGCCGAATAGCACGATGCAGAAATACGAGCGGGGTGCGCCCACCTTGCGATGCGCGCGGCCGATGAATTCTTCCACTTCGGTCGTTGTGATGCCTTCATACAGCATGCTGGCCGTGGCCACGTGCACGGCCAGTGTCATGTTCATCACGCGCTGCATCAGGGCGATTTCCGCCGGCGACTTGCGGCTGCGGCAGTACGCCGTCACCTTACGTGCGTTTTCCAGCGCATAGCCGGTTGCCAGCGGCTTGATGCCATCGTAGATGAAGAAGGCGGCGCTTTCGCAGATACCCACGCGCGGCGGATGGGCGGCATCCTGCTGTATCCCCATGCGGGCCAGCACATCGACAAATAACTGGTACGGGCTTTCATGCTCTTCCCAGCAATTGACTTTGCCTTCGACCAGCATGAAGCCTTGCAGAGTGCTTTCCTCAAAGGCGGGAGCGATATATTCGAGCGGGCCGCTGGCCGGCAGGATGGCGCCCACCATGCGTTCGCTGGCATACCATTTGGTGCCCGTGAAGTAGGTGAGGTTGGCGCCCGCGTTCAGGTAGATGGCGGCGATGCCCTGCTCGCGCATATACGACTGTGCTTTATTGATGCGTTGTCCGTGTTCGTCCTTGCCGATGGGGACCATGCCAGCCGTCATGTCCGACAGCGACGCCAATGCCTGTTCGATGGAAGTGCCACCTATGTTCATGCCTGCTCCTTTATGCCTGATGCGCTATGCGAAAGGAGGGCATGATATCAGTTTGGCGTTTTCGGCTGGAGTCCGGGCGCGCCGCCGGCGGCGTCAGGCTGGGCCAGCACCAGGTCGTGCGGATAGAAGAATTGCCAGTCTGCGTAGCGCTGCTTGTGGCGCAGACTGGCGTTTTTATCGCACTGGCGTTGAAGTGCGAATAAAGCTACAACTGGGGCTGTCCTCTTTGTTTTCTCAAGTCCAGCCGTAGTAGCGTTGAATGGCAGAAGCCAGGATACTGCCGGCTATGCCAATTTCGACTTGCCATATTGTGTTGATAGCCTTGCCGAACATGTTTTGCATCCACTGGGTCACTTTCGGACCATTCTTCTTTTGCAGGAGTTCTGGCGCACCCTTATCCTGTTCTATGGCGTCGCGCAGGGCTGCGATATCCGGTTCTGTCACACCATGTCGTGCCAGTTCCTGCGACAAAGCTTCGAAAGAATTGATGGAGTTATTTTTTTGAAAATTCTGATTGCCGTTATTGACGCTGGCGGACTGATGACCTACGGCGAATGTGCCTTGCAAAGTACTACCGGAGATATTGATGTCGCTAGGCATGATGTATCCTTATTGCAATTTATTGATAATGTGCGGTAGTTGAACTTTTATCGCCGATTGCAAAAGCACCTTCTAATGTACTGTTTGAAATGTTGATGGTGGCACTGCTTTGGTTTTTGGTGTCGATTTTTTTGCGTAAAAAATCACGTATGTTCTTAAGGAATTGCCTATTCTTCGAGATGATTACGGTGGATCTGCCATCACAGGTGCCTAGTGAAAGATAAATCTCGATTTTTTGGGAAAGACTCCATAGTGTCAATCCAATCCCTGCAGCTAGTACGAGCAAGCCAAACAGGAATGAAGAGAAAAGTGCAAAAAAACCAATTATTGAAATTGCAATTCCGATTACGGTCAATGTATGATTCTTTTTTCCATCGATCATCCTGATCGTTCCGATGTTCTCCAGCGCTATGATATCGCCAGCGATTTCAATGGTGCGTTCATAGACTTCTGCCACTCCGCTGTCAACTCTTCTGGATGCATCGTTTTCGGAAATCCCTAGGAAGTTTGAAATATTCATAGTTTTTATTAAATAATTAATTTTTGATAAGTTTAGATTAATATTTTTTCTGATTTGTATATTTTACCGGTTAATTATTTTGATGTGTGAGGATTGTGAATATAATTAATTTTGATTGCTGATGTATGATTTTTATTGGTAAGCTGAAAGATTCATTGTTGGACGCATCCGTGGATGTATTTCCAAAAATATTTTTAAGTTGCTGATTTTTAATGATTTATTTCATTCCTAAGGAAAGCCCGGATTTTTTTTCGCCATCCTTCTGTGCGATGAATAAATTGGCCGGGTAGGTAAATACCCAGTCGGCGTAATGCGCTTTCATTCGCAGGCCGGCGTCTTCATCGAGAAAGTTATCCTGCTTGATCGGCAGTTGCGGCGACAGGGAATGGATGCCGACGATACGTCCTTGCTGCAGCAGCAAGCCCCATTCCGCCTTTCCCGTGACGGGATCTGCATACAGGCGGCGCAGATGGCGTTTGGCGTTGGCAGAGCGTGGATCTTGCAGCAATTCCTGCAAGGTCAATGGATAGCGTGGACGGCCATCGTTCGGCGTGCTTGCATAATAACGTTCCAGCGCATTGCGGAATTCGTGGCCGATGAACAGCAGTTCGCGTTCCTTTTCACGCCGCGCGGCCGTGGCATACAGATCGCTGGCCAGCACCAGGCCCACGCCCATGAAGGCCACCAGCAGCAGGGTCCAGATATAGGCGAAGCCCTGTGCATGCCGCCGGCGCACGAGTTGGCGCGCAATGCTAGAGCTGTTCAAACGGGATGCCTTCGCGTGTCTTGCCCTTGGCGCCGCTGCGCACGTCGGCCACGCCGCTGATGTCGCCATTCGGCGAGGTCACCAGCTGCCAGGTGGTGGCGGACTCCGTGACCGGATCGAGCGGTACGCTGCGAAAATAATGGTGGGTCACCAGGTCGGCCAGCGCAGCAGGATACTCTCCCTTGTCGGCATAGTATTTATCGAGGCCGCTCCTGAGTACCTGCAGGTTTTCCTTCAATGCGACTTCCTTTGATTTTTCCACCGAGCCGAAATAGCGGGGGATGGCGATCGTCAGCAGCAGCGAAATGATCGCCAGCACCACCAGCAGTTCAACCAGGGTAAAGCCGCCATGGCGGCGTGAAAAGGAGGGGGGCATGGAAGTCACCATTGATTGAGCGGCACGCCGTTCAGGCCCACCCTGGTGGAGCGTGAAGCGACATCGAACACGTCTTCGCCTTCGCTGGGATTGTCGGGTGGCGAGGCATAGGCGCGGCGGCTCCAGCTGTCAGCCGCATTACCGTTTTCTTTGGCTTGAAACGGGTCGCGTGGCAGACGGCGCAAAAAGTAGATGTTTTGCTTGGCGGCGCTGCGCTGGTCGGGCACCCCCTCGACCAGTTCTTCCAGTTTTTTCGGATAACCGGAACCACCCAGCGACAGCTTGATGCGGCCATTGTCCGAAGCCCGCTTGTAGGCGTCGATCGCCTCGCGTATCTCGATCAGGGCCGTGCGCAGTTCATGTTCCTTGGCCCTTTGCAGCGCCACCTGCGCCATCGGGACGGCGACCGTGGCCAGGGTCGCCATGATCGCCAGGGTGATCATCAGTTCAATAAAAGTAAAGC
This sequence comes from Janthinobacterium silvisoli, assembly GCF_014200725.1. GTDB lineage: Bacteria > Pseudomonadota > Gammaproteobacteria > Burkholderiales > Burkholderiaceae_D > Janthinobacterium. Next base: position 2,038,484 of record NZ_JACHCL010000001.1, on the reverse strand, counting down.
CCCGCTGTTTCACTGTCCCCCCTTGACGCTGGCTGCCGGCGTGACGGTCTGGATTGCTGCTGGCGTGTCGTCGCCGCCCGTCATTGGCGAGGCAGCGCGCGCTGGGGTCTCCGTCACGGAGGCGGCGTCAGTCCCACCGCCAACGCTGGCACGGCCACCTACGGACGTCTCCGTGCCCGAATTGAATTCGGCCGTCGTCAGGTCCGGGCGGCGTATGCTGCGCAGCAGGCGCGGCGTGATCGACAGTACGATTTCGCTGCGCATGGCGTCATCTTTCTGGCTGCCGAACAGGCGGTTCAGCACAGGCAGTTCGCCCACGCCGGGCACCTTGTTGGCGGTGCCCCGGTCTTCATCACTGATCAGGCCCGCCAGCACCTGCGTTTCGCCATCGCGCAGGCGCAGCACGGTGGAGGCGCTGCGCGTGCCGATCTGGTAAGCCTGCGTGCCTGTCTTGCTGATCACTTCCTTGACCACGTTCGATACTTCCAGATTGACCTTGATGGCCACTTCATCGTCCAGGTAGACATTCGGTTCCACGTCGAGTTTTAAACCCACATCGAGGTAATTGACGCTGTCCGAACTGACGCCATTGTTGGTGGTGACAGTGATCACGGGCACCCTGTCGCCGATCAGGATCTTGGCTTTTTCCTTGTTGCGCACGCGGATGCGCGGATTGGCCAGGATATTGCTGTCGCTATCGGTCTTGTTGGCATTGAGTGTCACACCGCCGACGCCCAGGTTGATATTGTCGCCATTGATATGGCGCAGATCGGAGACTTTGAGGCCACCCAATCCATTGCCGATGCCTGCCAGGGTCAGGTTGGCCTGGTCCGGCCAGCGTACGCCCAGCTCCATCAGGCGCGTGCGTTTCACTTCCAGCACCTCCACTTCCAGCATCACTTCCGGGTCTGCCAGGTCTTGCACGTTGATGATGCGTTCGGCCATGCGCACCATTTCCGGCGTATCGCGCAGCATGATGATGCCCAGGCGTTCGTCGGTGATCACATCCTTGGCCTTGAGCAGGGTCTTGATGGAAAACGCCACCGTCTTGACGTCGGCATTGGTGAGGAAAAAAGTACGCACCACCAGTTGCTGGTAATCCTTCACTTTTTGCGGTGTATTGGGATAGATGGTGATCGACTTGTCGCTGGTGACGCTTTGCTCCAGCTGGTTTGCGCCCAGCAGCATGGCGATGGCTTCCTCGATGCTGGTATCGCGTACGGAAATGGTGGCGCGCAGGCCGGGATCGACCTCCTTGTCGAAGACGAAGTTCAGGCCTGACACCTTGCTGATGAAATCGAACACGGAGCGCAGGGGCGCATCGCGAAACTCGAGCGTGACCGGTTTGCGGTAGGCGGCCGCAAGCTTGCCGCCGGCTGGCCGGTTCCTGGCCTGCTCGTCGCTGATGCGGTTTTGCAGGCTCAAGGCGTCGCGCTGGGTAGGGCGTTCCTGCAGCACCTGGCGCAAGGCTTCCTGCGCCTGCGCGATATTTGCTTCGCCGCCCCGCTTGTAGCTGGTTTCCGCATCGCGCACGAGCTTGCGGTGGCGTTCATCCTGCGCCACGCTATCCAGCCCCCGTTGCGCCACGTCGTTGCTGGCGTCGATGGCCAGCGCCTGCCGGTACAGTGCCTGCGCTTCCGGCAGCAAGCCTTGCTGGCGCAGCGCGTCGGCGCGGCCATTCAGATTATTCAGTGCGCGCATCTTGCCGTTGGTAGCGGCGATGCGGTATTTGGCGTTGGTGGGTTCGGCTTGCGCGGCCTGCTCCAGCAGGGCCAGCCCTTGTTCCGTGTGGCCCGCCCCCAGCATGGCCTGGCCTTGATCATAGGCCGAGTTGCTGGCGCAGGCGGCCAGCAAGGATAACAAAGGCAGCAGGGTGATCATGCCGGGTGTGCGTCGTTTCAATTGTGGTCCCCTACGGCGAGTGTCTGTTTCTGGTTAAGCGGCAGATAGGTAAATTGCAGTGCGCCCTGCACCACGCCGTCGAAGCGGTAGCGTTCTTCCAGCAGGTCGCCAGGCCGCGCCACCACATTGCGCTCGCCCGCCTGCAGGAAGTAGGCAGCCTTGCCTTCATCGACAAAGCGTCCGAGGAACTGGAAGGGCAAGGGCGGCGGCGCGTTTGTATCGGCAACTGCTGGTGCGGCTGCCTGGGCCGCCTGCTGGCCGGGCATGATTTTTTGCGGTGTTCCTGTCTGCCAGCTTTGCCTGGCAAACAGGGTGGCTGCGTCCTCGTCGTCATCGAGATTGCGGCGCGGATGAATGGCGAGCGCGGGATTGACCGCCGGTACAGCTGCCGCAGCCAGTAGGACCGGCGCAGGCGCCCGCTCCACCTGGCGCGTGTTGGCGGTGGCGGCACCCACGATGCTGCCTTCGTCCTCGGGAGCGAAGATGGCGGCCAGCAGTGTCGCCAGGGCAGCTGTACCGAGCACGATTTTTTTCATGTCCGGACCTCCGGCTTTTTCACCAGCAGGATGAACTGTATGCGCGCATCGATCTCGCCCGCCTCGATCTGTTCGCGCTTGAACAGCACGGAATCGAGGGTCAGGGTGGGCAGGGCCTGCAGGGCATCGACGATGAACGCTTGCAGTTGTGCGTATTCCGCTTTCACGGGCAGGGAAATCTGGTAGCGGAAAAAGGCAGTGTTGCCGTCTTCCTGTGGTTTGTAGTCAGCCTTGGCCAGGATGACGCCGCTCTTCTGTGCCACTTCCAGCAATTGCTGCAACTGTTCGGGGATGGTGTCGTGCGCGGGCAGGTAGGCGTGGAAGGCGGCCAGGCTGTCGGCGTCGGCATCGAGCCGGATAGCCGCTTGCGGCAGCGCCGCCTGTTTTGCGGCCGCCGCCAGTTGCGCCGTCAACTGCTGCTGGCGTGCCGCCAGTTCGCCAGCTTGCTGCATGGCGAATGCCGCCAGCGCCATGCAGGCGATGCCGATGGCGCCGGGCCAGCCCAGCTTGCGCCAAGCTCGGGCCGCTTCCCAGGCCAGGCGCGGCGGCACGCGCAACTGTATGCGCAACTGCGGCCGGCGTGATGCCGGTGCGCTGGCCTTGAGCACGGGTTTTACTGCCGCCATTGCGCCTCCAGCTGAAAACGGTACGGATGCTCCGGTGCATTCGCGTTCATTTCGTGTTTAAGCAGGTACACGGAACTGAACATGGGCTGCTGGTTCAGAAAGGCCAGGTAATTGAGCATGTCTTGCGGCGTTTCCGCTTCGGCAGCGATCTTCAGCACACTGGCGCCATCCTGCCTCTGCTGCGCATTCAGGTCCAGGCCCAGCAAGGCGACGCGCACGTCGCGCGGCGCCTGCACTGTCTTGATCAGGCGCGTGACGGGCAGGTTGAGCTGGCGCACGGCGGCTGCCACCTGTTTCAATTCGATGTCGCGTTCACGCTGCTGGGCGGCCGACAGCGGCGCGCGCACAGGCCGTGCCGGCTGCAGCTGGACCAGCTGCGTTTCCAGCCGCCGCGTTTCCTGGAACTGTACCAGCCAGCCCAGGGCAGCCGGCAGCAGGATGGCGATGCCAGCCAGGCACAGGACCAAACGCCAGCCCTTGTATGTCTGCGCCGCGCCGGGCGGCAGGAATTCGAGCCGGCTCAAGCCCATGCTGCCTCCCGCATCAGGTGCGCGGCCCCGGCCACGGCGATGGGCTGGAAGCGTGCCGATATGCCGTCTTGCGGCATGCCGCTCAAGTCGATCAGCGTGACCTGTTCGATCGCATCGAGCTGCGGTGCGCGCAAGCTCCAGCGCCGCCAGGCCCGTTCCAGCTCATCGCCCCACGCGCTCGCACAGGGCTGGCTGTGGATAGCGGCGATGCGCCCTTTGCCACTGGTTGCCAGCAGCAGCCGTCCCGCTTCCACCAGGGCGAAGGCGGCCGGTTTGCCAGCGGCGATGCTGCGCCAGGCGGGACCGATGATGGGTTCGATCGAGATGCAGCGCCGGCCGTGTGCGGCGGCGGCATCCTGCACGCCTTGCAGCAGCGCCGTGTCGATGCCGCAGGCCAGGCGCGGCTGGCCGTAAGGCGCGTCGTCTGCAGTCATGGACCAGGCGCGCGCGCTGTCGCCGTAGACGGCGCCGAACTGGCTATGTAAAAAACGCTGTGCGCTGGCCTGGCCTAGCAGGGCGCCACTCCATGGCACTACCTGCATGGCGCACCAGCGGCTGGCCAGGCTGACGGCCAGCGGCAGTTTTTTTGCGGCGTCGCTGTTTTGTTCCAGCCAGTGGCGCAGGCTCGCCAGAGCCACTTCCCAGCTGGTGTCGGGGTTGGCGATGGGTAGCTGGAAGGCGCTGTCGGCCAGCGGGCGTCCGGCGCGCCGCATCACGCCGCGCAGTTCCTGCGGCGCCAGGTGCAGGCACAGCGTATGGTCAATAAGTGACACGGTTAAGCTCCGTCAAGGTGGTTTCGCCGCGCCGCACCAGGTCCAGGCCCGCTTCGCGTGCCAGCCGGAAACCGTTGCGTGCCGCTTCTTCCTTCATCTGGCTCAAGGGCGCGCGCGTGCAAATCATTTCGCGCATGGCGTCGCTGAGTATCAGTACTTCGGCGACCGCCTTGCGGCCCTTGTAGCCGGTGCCGCGGCAATGGCCGCAACCCTTGCCGGCCATGAAATGCCAGTCCTGCACCTGGTGCGCGGCCAGGCCGCTGTCGCGCAGCTGCTGCGCATCGGCCAGCACTTCGGTGCTGTTCTCGATGGCGCAATGGACGCAGTTAAGGCGCAGCAGGCGTTGTGCCACGATACCGTTCAGGGCCGCTGCAAAGCTGTAGGCGTCCACCCCCATGTGCAGGAAGCGGCCCACTACGTCGAATACGTTGTTCGCATGCACGGTGGTAAACACCAGGTGGCCCGTCAGTGCCGCCTGCACGGCGATCTGCGCCGTTTCGTCGTCGCGGATCTCGCCGATCATGATCTTGTCGGGGTCGTGGCGCAGGATGGAGCGCAGGCCCCGCGCAAACGTCAATCCCTTCTTTTCATTGACGGGGATTTGCAGCACGCGCGGCAGGCGGTACTCGACGGGGTCTTCGATGGTGACGATCTTGTCGCGTCCCGTATTGATTTCCGTGATGGCCGCGTACAGGGTGGTGGTCTTGCCGGAACCCGTGGGCCCTGTCACCAGCAGCATGCCGTGCGGCTTGGCGGCCAGGCGGCGTATCTGTTCGATGGCGTCTTCGTTCAGGCCCAGGCTTTCCAGGCGCAGCGCCTGCGCCGCTTCTGTGAGAGCACGGCGGTCCAGCAGGCGCAGCACGGCGTCTTCGCCAAAGATATTGGGCATGATGGAGACGCGAAAATCGATCTCCGCGCCCTTTACGCGCACCTTGAAGCGGCCATCTTGCGGAATGCGCCGCTCGGCGATGTCCAGGTCGGCCATCACCTTGATGCGAGAGATGATCTGCTCGGCCATCGCCAGTCCCTGCACCTGGCCTGCCTGTACCAGCACGCCATCGACCCGGTATTTGATGACCAGGCTGGCCACGTCGCATTCGAGGTGGATGTCGCTGGCCTGGAATTTCAGCGCGTCGTAGATGGTTGAATTGACCAGTTTCACGACCGGGCTGCTGTCTTCGCTGATGCGTATCAGCGAGATATCCTCGATGCTCTGGTCCAGCCCTGGCACATCATCTCCATGCTGCATTTCCTGCATCGCCTGCTGCACGCTTTCCTGCTGCTGCAAATAGGCCGCCAGGTCGTCCGGGTGCGCCAGGGCGACTGTAAACGGTGTACGCAGGGCGAAATCGGCCCATTGCAGCAGATCGTCCGCAAACGGATTGCCGATGACGAGCACGGGCGGCGCGCCGATGGCTGGTGCCTGCATCAGCACGCAGTCGCGCTGGGCGCAATCGGTATAGGGCAGCAGGACAAAGGCGGGCTGGCCCGCTTGCAGTTCGGCCATCGTCCAGGCGGGATAGCGGAACAGGGTGGCCAGCTGGTGCAAAAAGACTTCGGGCGGCAGGCTGCTTGTCTCCTGCAGCACGGCCATTTGCGGCCGGCCCTGGGCCAGCGCGCTGGCGTGCGCCTGGCGCAGCATGGCCGCGTCGAGCACTGGCCGTTCAGGTTCGCGCGCATTCATGGTGAGACTTTCACATTAGTTTTCACGACAGGCTCCCGGCCAGTTCAAAGATCGGCATATACATCAGCACGACCACGCCGCCGATTACCACGCCGATGATGGTCATCAACAGCGGTTCGAGCAGGCGCGAGGCCCAGTCCACCCAGCGGGCGAATTCCTCGTCATGGAATTTCGCCGAGCGTTCCAGCATGTCGCCCAGGCGGCCCGTGTTTTCGCCCACTTTCAGTAGCGACTGCGCCACCGGCGTGGCCATGTTGGCCTGCTCCAGCGCGCTGGAAAACGGCATGCCTTCCTGGACCGCGCGGCGCGCCTGTGCCAGTTGTTCCTGCTGCACCGGCAGCAGCATGGGGGCTACCATGGCCAGCGCCTTGTGCAGCGGAATACCGGCGTGCAGCAGCAGGCTCAAGGCGCGGTAGAAGCGCGCCAGGCGGAATTCCGCCGCCTTTTCTGCCAGCACGGGCAGGCGCAGCAGCCACAGCACCAGCGCCATGCGCATGGCGCGGTTGGTCAGGCCGAACACCACGGCGGCGACAGCGGCAGCCAAGGCGCCCGCGCACAGCAGCGGATGGGCGGCCAGGGTCTGGCCAAAACCCAGCAGCATTTGCGACATCCAGGGAATTTCGCGGCCCGAGCTTTCATAGACGACGCTGAATTTCGGCACCACATAGCCGAGCAGGAACAGGGTCACCAGGCCGCCCACGACCAGCAGCATGCAGGGATAAATGGCGGCCGAAATCAGCTTTTTGCGGATGGCGTCGAACTGCAGCTGGTAAGAAACGAAGCGGGCCAGCGCTTCGGGCAGGTTGCCCGAGCGTTCGGCCGCATGCACGGTGGCGATGTAAATGTCGGGGAAGATGTCGGGGAAATCGCTCAGGGTATCGGAAAAGCTCTGGCCTTGCTGCAGGGTCAGGACGATGGCTGCCAGGGTGGCCCTGGCGCTGCTGCGCGTTTCCTTGTTGTGCAAGGTGGCCATGGCTTCGCCCAGGTTCAGGCCTGCCTCCAGCAGGGCCAATAGCTCCTGGCTGAATTGCAGCAGGTTCAAGCCTTGCTTGCCTGACCGCGCCGGAGCGCCCGCATCGTGCGCCAGGTTGTCGTCCACAGCCAGCACGCGCCAGCCGCCACGCACGGCCGCGCGGATCGCTTCGGCTTCGCTGGCGGCGTCGATGGCCAGCGCCTGGCTGCCGGCCGGGCCCTGTACCTGAAGGTGGAACTGCATGGCCGGCTCAGACGTGCATGGCGGTGATCACGAAATTCGATAGTCTGGAATGGGGAAAAGCGTGTGCGGTCAAGGTCGAAATAGGCATCGGTGAGAACAATCCAAAAAAGTTCGATTCGTCGCGGGTACCGGCAGCAGGCAAAATTTCATGCGCTGCCCTAGAGTAGACTGCAATTGCAAGAAAATCAATCCGTTCGTGCGTTCGTTCATGCGGGTAGCCGGTCAGCGTCAACCGGCTACCCGCACAGGGTACTGCCTACTGCACCGTCATTTATTGTTCAGCGACGTCTGCGCCCACGTTAATCGCTGCATACGCGCGCTTGACAGCTGTCGCTTCCTTGCTGCCCACGCCATACAGTTCTTCCGCCGCCGCCAGGACCTTGTTGCGTGCATCGGCGTAGTTCGTGGTCGAGGTGAACTTGGTGGTGGCTGCCTTGAACCAGATGCGATAAGCCTTGTCGCTGCCGATACCGGTCATGGCCAGCGGGCTCTTGGTCAGGTAAGAGCTGTAGTAGTCGCCAGCAGTCGATTTCGAGCCTTGCGACAGGAAGTAGAACATGCGGTTATTCGGGCCGCTGCTGTAATGGACATCGAGATTTTTCAGCGTGGTGCTCCACGCGTCCGGGCTGCGGCTGTCCTTGCTGGGTTTGTACATCCAACGCAGCGGCTGGCCATTCTTGGCGATCTCCTTGCCCATCACCCAATCGTTGCCGGTGTTGGGGATGACGCTGCCGGTGCCGCCTGCGCGTGCATAGGCTTCGACCATTTCGCCGGCGATGTCCGAGTTCGATTCGTTCAAGCCGCCCGATTCCTGCGAGTAGACCAGGCGGGAAGTGGCGTCCGTGATGCCGTGGCCCATTTCATGGCCGATCACGTCGATCGAGCCGAGGTTGTTGAACGAACTGCCGCCGTCACCGATATACATGCACTTGCAGCTGCTGTCGTAATAGGCGTTGTCGTAGGCCGTGTTGACGTGGGCGGCAATATAGGTGGCCGTGTTATTGCCATCCAGGCTGGACCAGCCCAGCACATTCTTGTGCGTGTCATAGGTATTCATCAGGCCCCACATGGCGTTGACGGCCGCCGTCTGGCCATTGGCGTTGGTGGTGCTGCCGCCGCTGATGTATTGCTGGCCGTCGCCCCAGGTATTGCTGGCGTTGGTGTACACGTTGCCTGCGGTGGTGCCATGGTTGGCATTCGTGATGGCCATCGCGCCGAATTTGCCGCCCGTGCCGCGCGACGAATCCTTCAGCGTGTAGGTGCTGCCGCTGAGCGTGGTGTTGATCGGCACCTGGCCGTTGTACTGGCTATTGCCGATGCCGACCACGGTTTTCAGGGCTTTCCACTGGCGCAGGATGCTGCCATCCTTGGCGCTGACGACGGTGTCGTAGTAGATCGGCTTGTTCTCGCTGATCATGCGGGTTTCTACCAGGTAGGCCAGTTCATAGTGATCGACGACGTCCTGGACGTCGAGCGCGTTCAGGGAAGCTTCCGGCTTGTTTTCGGCGCCGGCTACACGCACCGTCTTGATGACCGGGTAGATCAGCAGTTGCGCATGTGGTGGCACATGATCGATGGCTTGCACGCCGGTGCTTTTCACGGCGATGGAAATCGCCGCCGCAGCGCTGATGGCTGGCGTGGTGTTGATATCGGTGGTCGCGCTGCGGGTGACGGAGTTGACGCTGCCGCTACCGAGGCCGGACGCGCGGTCCGACACGGATTCGCTGACGATGTCGCCGGCAGCGTTGCTGACGACAACCGTTTCCGAACCGAACACTGGCAAGCCCTTGTAGGTGTGCTGCACGCGGCTGATGCGCGTGCCGCTGACGCCGGGATGCTGGGCGCCGATGACAAAGCCATGCTCTGTGTTCAAGCCCTGGTTGCGCGCTTGCGTTGTCAGTTTGTTGACCAGGCTGGTGTTTTCCTGTGGTGAAACCAGGGTGACGGGCGCAGCCATCAGAGGTTGTGGCAAGGGCGTGGCGGCACCGGCCGAGGTGATAGCCATCAGCGGCAGGGCGGCGATGGATGCGGCAACTATTGTCAAACGTAAATTCATTTCTGCTCCATGGTATCGGTTAGAAAATGGTCTATGAGCTGGCCGCAATTTTTTGATGGCCACCCCCGGAGTATTTGGCGGCGTGCGGATGGCACTCCACCGTAATGATGCCGGGTAGCGCACACTAAACTTGTCAAGATGGCTATGTCAAAATTTTCAAGAAATAGGTCATGGAGTAGACTTATGTTAAGAATTGAACATTGTTCTGTGATGAATAGATAGAAGTTTGATCTGCCGCAAACAACACATTTGTTTTGGATTAGTTGCAACACTAGCAAATTGTTTTCGTAAAACACTATTGCCTTTTTTAAATGTTGCGATCTACACTAGTTACTCGTGTTACTTGCTTGTGAGTAACATACAATATAAAAAAAGCGTATGCGGCAATGACCGCATCCGTCAGCGCATCGGGAAAATTCGGGAGTTTTACATGACATCAGTTTTGTCTTTTGCTATTGATTTCAGCCATTTCCCCTCTGGAGCGGCATTAATGCTGCATCCTCCTTCGTAGCCGCCACCGTCCAGCTTTTCCCCGCAAGGGGGGATTTTCAATATGTGCGGCCATGCCTGCAGGCGTGGCCGTTGGCGTAGTGCGTCTTTTTTTTCGGGAAGGGATGTCGTTTTCTGGCGCGTGCGCCGATGATAGCGGCCCCATCAACTATGCTTTCGATAGCGACTAAAGTGGAACAAATCGTGATGGAGTCGGCGTTTCTCAGCGAGGGGCTGGGACGCGGATTGCTCAATCTGTCAGAGTTGGCGCGCCAGTTGCAGCCGCAGCTGCAGGCCGACTTATGGAAACCGGTAGGCCAGGCTGCGGTGGTGATGGCGCTGCGCCGTCTGGCCGAGCGGCTGCCTCAGCAAAAAAATGGCGAGATCGTGCTGGCGCACCGCGCGGGTGAACTCAGCACGCGCAGTGAATTGATGATCTTTACCTACCGTTATTCGGACCAGACGTATGCTTGCCAACGCCAGTTGCTGGCGCTGGCCGCACCGCAACGGGGTACGTTCATTACCGTGACGCGCGGCGTCAACGAGGTGATGGTGATTTGCAGCCGGACCTTGCATGCGCTGGTGGAGGAAGTATTTGGCGGTGAGCAGGAACTGGCGCGTCTTGAGCGGGTGACGGCAGTGACGCTGCATCTGACGCCAGATACCTGTTATACGCCAGGTGTGTATCACGCCATCTTGCGGCGCCTGGCCTGGGACCGTATTAACCTGATCAACATCATTTGTACTTACACGGAGCTGACCTTGCTGCTGGAAGCATCGCAGACGGGGGCTGCTTTTTCTGTGCTGTCAAAAATCGTCGCGCAGTAACAATGAAAAACGCCCCGCCACATGGCTGCGGCGGGGCGTTTGCGCGGGTGGACTTCGCTTACTTTTCGAGCTGCGTACGCACGCGGGCAATCGCTGCGCGTACCTGGCGTGGCGCGGTGCCGCCCACGTGGTCGCGTGCGGCCACGGAGCCTTCCAGGGTCAGCACCTCGAACACGTCTGCCTCCGTCAGTGGCGAGAAGGCGCGCAACTGTTCCAGCGACAGGTCGGCCAGGTCGCAACCGGCATCGACGCAGGCGCGCACTGCCAGGGCCACCGCTTCGTGGGCGTCGCGGAACGGCAAGCCTTTCTTGACCAGGTAGTCGGCCAGGTCGGTCGCCGTGGCGTAACCTTGCAGGGCCGCCGCGCGCATCGCTTCCGGCTTGACGGTGATACCGCCCGCCATGTCGGCGAAGATGCGCAGGGTGTCGATGACGGTATCGACGGTGTCGAACAGCGGTTCCTTGTCTTCCTGGTTGTCCTTGTTGTAGGCCAGCGGCTGGCCTTTCATCAGGGTCAGCAGACCGGTCAGGTGACCGTAGACGCGGCCGGTCTTGCCGCGCGCCAGTTCCGGCACGTCCGGGTTTTTCTTTTGCGGCATGATCGACGAGCCGGTGCAGAAGCGGTCGGCGATATCGATAAAGCCGATGCGCGGGCTCATCCAGATCACCAGTTCTTCAGCCATGCGCGACACGTGCATCATCAGCACGGCCGATGCGGCACAAAACTCGATGGCGAAATCGCGGTCGGATACAGCGTCCAGCGAGTTATGGCAGACGTCGTCGAAGCCCAGCGTCTTGGCCACGCGCAGGCGGTCGATCGGGAAGGTGGTGCCGGCCAGTGCAGCGGCGCCCAGCGGCAGGCGGTTGACGCGCTTGCGGGTGTCCGCCATGCGCTCGGCATCGCGGCCGAACATTTCTACATACGCCAGCATGTGGTGGCCGAAGGTGATCGGCTGCGCCACCTGCATGTGGGTGAAGCCCGGCATGATGGTGTCGGCGTGCTGTTCCGCCAGATCCGTCAGTGCGCCGCGCAGTGTGCCCAGCAGGGCAGTGATGTCGTCGATGGCCGAACGCACGTACAGGCGGATGTCGGTGGCGACCTGGTCGTTGCGCGAACGGCCGGTGTGCAGGCGCTTGCCGGCGTCGCCTACCAGTTCGGTCAGGCGTTTTTCAATATTCAGGTGGACATCTTCCAGGTCCAGCAGCCATTCGAACTGGCCGCTGGCGATTTCCTGTGAAATTTGCGCCATGCCGCGCTTGATTTCAGCGTAGTCGGCGGCACTGATGATGGCTTGCGCATGCAGCATTTCCGCATGGGCCAGCGAACCTTCGATATCGAACAGCGCCAGGCGCTTGTCAAAAAATACAGATGCGGTGTAACGCTTGACGAGGTCCGAGACCGGTTCGGAAAACCGGGCCGACCAGGCTTCGCCCTTTTTGGAGAATTGATCAGTCATGAGAAAGAGGTCCTTTAGTGTAGGGCGATTATAAACAAGGTTGGCTTGCGGTAGGGCTTTTAGGGGCTTTCCGGGGCGATGAAGGGGGTGGAACGGGGCTGGCAGGCGACAAACCGGGGCCGCGCGGGTGGTGTGCGCATTCCATCCTGCCTTTTTGTATTCTGTCCCGCAAATTGTGCGTTTGGTCGCAATCCGGTGGTGAGGATGGGGGCTTGGGTCTACAGTTCAATCATCGCAGGACAACAAGACAATCACTTAAACAGGCACTTAAAGGAAAACATCATGAACATCGCTAAAAACATGGAAGCCATCTTCGTCGCCATTATCGCCATCGCCGGCGCCACCACCCTGGCTACCGCCGCCGTACCGAAGTTCCACGCCGCGCCAGCCGCCGCTACCGTTGTCGCCAGCCTTGATAACGTCACCATGCACACCGTGCATGTCAGCGCCAAGCGTTTGAGCCCAGCAGAAAAAGCAGCTCTGTAAAGTTCCATCATTGCAGCACAACCACGCAACCATTTAAAGGAACACATCATGAACATCGCTAAAAACATGGAAGCCATCTTCGTCGCCATCATCGCCATCGCCGGCGCGACCACCCTGGCTACCGCTGCCGTACCGAAGTTCCACGCTGCCCCAGCTAGCGCTACCCTCGTCGCCAGTGCCGATAACGTTACCACGCACGTCGTGTACGTCAGCGCAAAACGCTTGAGCCCAGCAGAAAAAGCAGCCCTGTAATTGATGATGGCAATCGCAGCAGAAGCAAACGCAGTACGCAGCAGTACCACACTCTCACAGGTAGTCAGGACGGGCGGCGCCCCCGGTTCTTTCCAGCCCTGGTGACAGCACAGCCAGAATAGCCGATGATCGTGTTTTCAACGACAGGCGGACCGGCATCATGTCTCATATGACTATCAGCAGCGACAAGGCGGAACTCGACGTTCCCGCAATCCACCATTTTCTCAGCACGCAATCGACATGGGCTATCGGCATTCCGCTGGCAACCGTGCAGCGCGCGATCGACAACTCCCTTTGCTTTGGCGCCTATATCGACGGCGACCAGGTGGCGTTCGCCCGCGTGGTCAGCGACTACGCCACGTTTGCCTACCTGGTTGATGTATATGTGCTGGAAGAGCACCGTGGAAATGGCTACAGCAAGCGGCTGATGGACGCCGTCATGGCGCATCCCGACTTGCAGGGCCTGCGCCGTTTCATGCTGGCCACCAGCACGGCGCATGGCTTGTATGCGCAGTATGGATTTACGCCACCGCTACGGCCGGCATCGCTGATGGAGCGCTATGTGCCTGACCTTTATCAGGCCATGGTTTAGTTTAGCTGTAGTACGTAAAAAAACCATGGGGACACTGCGCCGCCATGGTTTATTGTCTATTGCCAGTGCATCAAGCAGGGTGGTATCAGCAGCAGCAATGCCAGCACCAGATAAATCAGCTGCAGCGGGATCATCCACTTGGCCCAGGTGATCCAGGGCACGCGCGCCAGTGCCAGTACGCCGACGGTGATGCCCGACGTGGGGATCATCGGCGTAGTAAATTCGCCGAACTGGAAAGCCAGGATGGCGGTCTGGCGCGTCACGCCCACCAGGTCTGCCAGCGGCGCCATGATGGGCATGGTCAGTGCGGCCTGGCCGCTGCCAGAGTGGATGAAGAAGTTGATCACCGACTGCATGAAAAACATTTTTTGCGCGGCGAAAACCGGGCTGGATGAAGCGACCAGCGGCGTCAGGGCATGCAGCATGGTGTCGATGATTTGCGCGTCGCGCGCCAGTATCATGGTGCCGCGCGCCAGGGCGATCACCAGCGCCACACTCACCATGTCGCGCGCGCCCTGCACGAAGGCGGCCACCAGACTATCCATGTCGAGCCGGCCGACCAGGCCGACGACGATGGCCATCACCAGGAACAGGGCGGCGATTTCATCAATGAACCAGTCGTACTTGACCACGCCGACCACCATCGTCAGCAAGGTGGCCAGGAAGATCCACAGCACGGCGCTGTGCGTGCGCGTCATGCCGGCAAAGCTGTCCAGGTCCATCGAATGCTCGCGGCGTTTTTCGATGTCTAGCAGGTAGGTAGGGCTTTTTTCAGGATGGCGCTTGATGCGCGCCGCGTACCACATCAGGAACACGATGCTGACCGCTGTGGCGATGGCCCACACGATCAAACGATAGCCTATGCCCGAAAAAATGGGAATGCCGGCGATGCCTTGCGCGATGCCCACGTTGAACGGATTCAGGAAGGCGGCCGAAAACCCCACTTGCGAGCCGATGAACGGTATCGACACGCCGGTGATGGTGTCGTAGCCCAGGGCCAGCGCCAGCGGCACGAAGATCAGGATGAAGGGAATCGCTTCCTCGTTCATGCCGAAGGTGGCGCCGCCCAGCGAAAACATGGTGAAGAAGACGGGGATGATGGCGGCGCGCACGAAGCGCGAACTGGTGTGGGCCTTGGCGATGGCCTTGATCAGCGAGTCGAAGGCTTCCGTTTTTTGCAGCACGGCGAAGGCGCCGCCGACGATCAATATGAAACCGATGATCAGGCTGGCGTCGACAAAGCCCTTGATCGGCGCCATCATCAGTGCCGCCAATCCTTGTGGCTGGTTGGTGACGTAATGGAAGGTGCCGGGAATGATCAGGTGCTTGCCGTTGACCAGCTGTGTATCGAATTTCCCGCCTGGCACCAGCCAGGTCGCCAGCGCGATCATGGCCAGGATGCCGCATAGCAGGACGAAGGTATTGGGCAGCTTGAATTTTTTCATGTCGTCGATCGGGTAGTTTTCTTGTATTTTTATTGGCTGAGCAGGCTGCCGCCGCGGTAGGCGATGGCGCCCGCGACTTTGCCCACATTCATGCCGCGCAAGACGTGGCGGTGGGCGCTGCGCGCGAAGAATACACCAGCGACCGTGCAGCGCAAAGTCGTCGTCGCGCCGCTGACCGGGTCGATCAGGTCGGCCAATGCATCGCCGGCTGCCAGCACATCGCCCATTTCGCGCAGATACACCAGCACGCCCGCATGCGGCGCCAATATCGGTTCCACGCCGGCCAGCGGCGTCGGTACACATAAGGGCGCCGGCAGCGCCTCGTTCGCGCCGTCGAGTTCCAGCACGCCTTCGATGGCCAGGAAGCGCAGCAGCGCCTGCGCATCGCGTTCGGCCAGCGCATAGCTCACTTCCACTTCGCCGCGCAGTTCCACCGTCGTCGACAGACAGGCCATCGGGATCGGGTAGCTGCCGCCAAAGTGCGCATCGAGATCCCACCACAGGCGGCTGCACGCTTCATCGAACGGTTCTTCGCCGGCCGCCAGTTCCAGCAGCACGGCGCGCGCGCCCAGCAGCGCCGACAGGGGGGCGATGCGCTCGGCCAGCGGCGTGCCCGTATAAATATGCAGGGCCGCTTCATTATCGCAATGCAGGTCAAGCACGATGTCGGCGTCGATGGCCATCGCCAGCAAGGTCTTTTTCAGGGTTTCCGCATCGGTGCGTGGCTGCCAGGCGTCGATGGCCTCGCGTGCATGGTTGCGTATCAGGGCCACGTTGGTTTGCGCATCCTGCCCCAGCTTGCCTGCCAGCGTGGTTTTCAGTTCATCGGCCACGTGGCGGTAGGCGCGGTTGAAGTTGATGCCGGTCGACAGATCAAAGCGGCCGAACGGCGCGCCGTGGATGGCTTGCGACAGGCCGATGGGATTGGCTGCCGGTACCAGGATCACTTCGCCGTACAGCTTGCCCTCCGCTTCCAGTGCCAGCAGTTCACGGCGCAGGCATTGCGACACCAGCATGCCTGGTACTTCGTCTGCATGCAGGGCCGCCTGGATATACACCTTCTTGCCGCTGCGGCTGCCGGCGGCAGGCACACCGAAGTGAAAGCTGCTCAATTGATAGGCAACGCTGGCGTGTTCGGTGGAGATCGGATGCTGGTGTGCTTGCATGGTCTGGTGCCCAGGAATGGTGCATGGTTGGTGGATTTCGGTCGATTATGTAGCATTATTTTCACTAAGTAAATCAATGAAAATCCTTTTACAAATAGTTGTTGAGTTTTCTTTTTGATATGCGTAGAGTGGATTCCGACGCATGTTTTTTGCATATCGACCCACTGCCAGCAAGACAAAATAAAAAGAGCCCGCCGTGTCATGAAGCCACCTGAACATTCTGTCAGCCCTGCCGCGCCGATGTCCGCTCCCGATGCCGCGTTTGCGCAATCGGCGCTGGGACAGATGCTGATGCACGTGCTGGGAACTGGCTCGGCGTCGCAGCGGCAGATCGCCGACCATTTGCTGCGTAACCCGATGCGCGTGACGGCGCTGGGCATCGAGGAACTGGCTGAAAGCTGCCAGGTCTCGACCGCCACCATCAGCCGCTTTGCGCGCGACATCGGCCAGAAAAATTACTCGGCCATGCGCGGCGCCATGGCGGAAACCCTGCAAGCTTTGTTGCAGCCTGTCGACAAGCTGCGCCACACCATAGAACGTCGCGCCCGCGCCACATCGCCCGTCACCGAAAGCCTGGAATACGCGGCCGCGAATATCGCCGCCACAGCTGGCGCCCTGTCGCTGCCCGACATGCAGGCCGTGGTGCGCCGGCTCACGCGCGCCAAGGTTGTCTATGTGATGGGCTTTGGCCTGTCGGCCAACCTGGCCGGCATGCTGGTGCAGCATCTGCAGCCGTTTTGCCCACACGTGGTGGAAGTGGTGGGCATAGGCGGCTCGGAAGTGGCGGCCGGCCACCTGGTCAACCTCACGGCGCACGATGTGCTGCTGGTGATCTCGTTTCCCCGCTATACGCTCGATTGCATCGGCCTGGCCAGCTTCGCGCGCGACCGTGGCGCCCGTATCGTGGCGCTGACCGATTCCCCCGCCTCGCCGCTGGCTGAACTGGCCGACCACACCCTGTATGCGCAAAGCACGCATCCGGTCTTGCCCAGCAGCGCCAGTACGGCGCTGGCCATGATAGAAGCGCTGGCCGTGGCGCTGATGGTCTCCAACAAGGATAACGTTGAAAAAGCTGCGCGTTTGAGCGATGTCATCGCCGCCTATCTGTATGGCGGCGAGCATGGCGTGCAGGGCCCCCGAAAAACAGCAGTGAGGCAGCACAAAGCAGTGAAAAAAAGCAGTCCACATAAAAATCAGGGTTAAACATCATCCGGGAGAGTTTGAATGCAACAAGAAAAACAAGAAGGCAGGCTATCCGTCAATACGCCGCGCAAGTCGGTATTGGCGTACTCTGTGCACTTGGCGCTGGGAGCCATCAGCATCATGCTGGGTAGCGCCGCACTGGCGCAGGAGCAGACCATAGATCCGGCGGCGCCGGTCGTGCCGCCTTCCAAGCTGCAGCGCGTGGAAATCACGGGATCGGCCATCAAGCGGCTGGAATCGGAAACGGCACTGCCGGTGCAAGTCATCACGCGCGCCGACATAGAAAAGGCTGGCGTGACGACGGCGTCCGAATTGATGGCGCGCGTGTCGGCCAACGTGGGCGGCCTGACCGATGGCGGCAGCATCAATGTGGGCGGCGACCAGCGCGGCTTTAACAGCGCCAATTTGCGCGGCGTGGGCACCTCATCGACCCTGGTGCTGCTCAATGGCCGGCGCATGGCCAACTTCGCCTCGCCTGGCGATGATGCGGGGGTGGACTTGAATAACATCCCGGCCGCCGCACTGCAGCGCGTGGAAATTCTGCTCGACGGCGCATCCGCCCTGTATGGCACGGACGCCATTGGCGGCGTGATCAACTTCATCACGCGCAAGGATTACCAGGGCGTGGAACTGAATGTGTATGGCAGCGGCACGCAGGAAGGCGGCGCCGGCAAGCG
Source organism: Janthinobacterium silvisoli (assembly GCF_014200725.1). Classification (GTDB taxonomy): domain Bacteria; phylum Pseudomonadota; class Gammaproteobacteria; order Burkholderiales; family Burkholderiaceae_D; genus Janthinobacterium. The sequence continues at coordinate 2,020,567 of NZ_JACHCL010000001.1, read as the reverse complement.
CACGGCCAGTATCACGGCGGGCAAGGGCGACCTGGAGACGGATGGCTACAACATCTTTGCCGTGGTCGATCTGCAAAAGACGGACCGCCTGAGTTCCTCGCAGCGCAAGTTCATTCCCAACTTGCAGATCCCGCAGCGCCTGGGGCATTTGCTGTCGAGCTTTACCAGTCCGGCCAATATCCGGCTGTCGGGCGACCAGCGCGATTATTTGCAGGATAACGGCTTCCTGCTTAATGGCCGGCCGATCACCAACCGCCAGATCAACCTGTCGATTCCGAATTGCGCGCCACCGGCCAATCTGTATCTGCCCAAGGGCACGGGTGGCGTCGATGCCTGTACCTACGACTACATGGGCGACACGGAGCTGTATCCGAAGACGGACAAGCAGAATTTGCTCACGCGCGGCGTGTTGAAACTCAATGCCGACAACCAGTTGTATGCGGAGGTGGCGCTGAGCCGTTCGCGCAGTTATTACGTGGGTTCGTCGGCGCGCGTGATCGGCTATATCGATTACAGCAAGGTTCCGCAGCTGGCCAATAGCGGCCTCGATAACATCGTCGATGACGACGGCAATCCGACGGGGCGCGAACTGGAACTGCGCATGCGCCTGAACGAAGCAGGCATGCGCACCAGCGAACTGACCAGCGAGAGCCAGCGTATCGTGGTGGGCGCCAACGGCACCGTGGGCGGCTGGGATTATGACGTGGGCCTGAACCACAGCGTCAACACCGTCAAGGACAAGGATACGCACGGCTATGTCTTGTACGACCAGCTGCTGGCAGGGATCGCCGATGGCCGCATCAATCCGTTCGGGCCATCGAGTGCTGCGGGCAGGGCGCTGCTCGACAGCATTCAGGTCAACGATGAAGTACGCCATGCGCGCGGCACGATGGACTCGCTGGACTTCAAGGTGTCGCGTGCATTGATGGCGCTGGGCGGCGGCGACCTGGCGCTGGCAGTCGGTGGTGAAGTGCGCCGCGAACGCACGGAGTTTCGTCCCTCCGCGCTGCTGATGAGCGATAACATCAATAACGATGCGGCGCCAGAAGGTGGCAAGGCCACCAGCGACAGCCGCAATGTGCAGGCCATCTACAGCGAATTGCTGCTGCCATTTACCAAGCAGTGGCAAGCGCAATTATCGGGACGTTACGACCATTACCAGCAGGTGGGTGGCGCCCTTAGTCCCAAGGTCGGCCTGACCTATATGCCCAGCAAGCAGGTGCTGATGCGCGCATCGGCCGGCAAGGGTTTCCGCGCGCCGTCGATGTCGGACCTGCACCGTCCCACGGTCTACAGCAGCACCTCGACCTTGCCTGATCCCGTGTATTGCGCTGCGGAGAACAATGACTATTCCGTATGCGCCGACAACTGGGATACGCGCCGCTACAGCAACGACAAGCTGAAACCGGAGCGCAGCCGGCAGTTCTCGGCCGGCCTGGTACTGGAACCGAGCGAGCGCTGGACTCTCAGTGCTGATTACTGGAATATCAAGCGCACGGACCTGATCAGCGAAATCGGCGACGATATCATCCTGGCCAATCTCTCCAAATACGGCAGCCTGGTACACCGCGATGCCGATGGCCTGATCGACTACATCGAACTGCGCAAGGAAAACCGCGGTGCGCAAAAAGCATCGGGCATCGACTTTACGGCCGACCTGCATGGCGTGAAAACGGCGTGGGGACGTTTCGGAGGCCACTTGAGCGGCACCTATGTGCTGGATTCGAAAATCCAGACCAGCCCGGGCGATACCTTCATCAGCAATCTGAATACTTTCGTGACCGAAGGCGTGGTGCAGCGCTGGCGCCATACGATTACGCTTGATTGGGATAATGGCCCGTATTCGGCCAGCCTGTCGAACACCTATTCGAGCGGCTACCAGGACCAGAACTCGGCCATCAATGTCGACGATGGCAGCGTGGTGGCGGCCAACCGCGTAAAGGCGTACACCATCTGGGATATGTCGGGCGCGTACGCCGTCAGCAAGCAGTTCAAGCTGCGCGCGGGCATACAGAATCTGTTCAATACCAGCCCGCCGTATTCGAACCAGGCGTATTTCTTCCTGTCTGGTTATGATCCCAGCTACACGGATCCGCGTGGCCGGCGCTTTTATGCCTCGGCTAATTACAGCTTCAAGTAAAGTCAATAAGAACGGCAAGACCCGTAGTCAGTTTCAAACGGCAAGAGCAGTGTGTATTCGTCGTCAGCGGCGCGTGTGTCTTCTATCGCGCGCCGCCTTCCATGCATCTGAAAGGCACCATGAAACCAAACGTTATCTCGCTTTACAAGTTCTGCATCACCGTTATTCTCGGCTGTGTGCTGGCATGGTCCGGCATGCCGGCCAACGCGGCGCCAGCTGCCAACACTGCGCCGCAAGGCACCCTGGTCATTATCGGCGGCGGCCTGCGGGCCGACAATGCCGAAGTCTGGCAACGCATCGTTACCCTTTCTGGCGGCAAGGGAGCTCGCATCGCGGTGCTGGCGTCGGCTTCGATCAACCCGGAAAAATCGGGCCAGAGCATCATCACCAAATTGAACCAGTATGGCGCCGACGCTTTTTTCGTGCCGCTGGGCGTCAAGCTGCGCAATAGCGATTACCGCAAGGCGGCCGAAGATCCCGCCATCGTCGCGCAAATCAAATCGGCCAGCGGCATTTATTTTGCCGGCGGCGACCAGGGCCGCATCACGCAAGCCTTGCTGCGCCCGGACGGCAGCCGCACGGCTGCGCTGGAAGCCATCTGGTCGGTCTACCGTAATGGCGGCGTGATCGCCGGCTCCAGCGCCGGCGCGGCCATCATGAGCACCACCATGTTTTATGACGCCAAGCCGGTACTCGACATGCTGAAGATGGGCGTCACCGATGGCAAGGAGATCGCGCCTGGCCTGGGCTTCATCGGCAGCGATGTCTTCGTCGACCAGCATTTGCTGGTGCGGGGCCGCTTCGCCCGCATGATCCCCGTGATGCTGAAAAAGGGGTATCACCTGGGCCTGGGCATCGATGAAAACAGCGCCATGGTGGTCGACGCCAGGCGAGACGTGGAAATTATCGGTTATAGCGGTGCGCTGCTGATCGACCTGTCGGGCGCCATCAGCGACCGGGGCGTAAAAAATTTCAACATCAGCAATGCCGCCATCAGCTATCTGGACCGGGGAGACAAGTTTAACCTCGTGACACGCGCCTTTACCCCCTCGCCGGACAAGGCAGACAACAAGCTCGATCCGAACCAGCCCGACATGCGCGAACCGGTGTTTACCAACGATATCCTCGGTAATAACGCCGTGCTGGACCTGATGGGCAATCTGATCGACAACGCCCAGCAGGAAGCCATCGGCATCGCCTTCGGCAATCCGCGCGACCCGTATCCTGACCTGGGTTTCGAGTTCAGGTTCAGCAAGACCGTCAACAGCGTGGGCTATAGCTCCACCGAAGCGGAAGCGTATTCGGTGCTGAAGCTGCGCCTCGATATCCGCCCTATCCAGCTGCGCCAGCCGCTGTACCGCTATAAATAAGCACACCACCCTGTAGCTTGCCGGCGCTTTCAAAGCGCCGGTCCTGCCGCTACAATCAAGCTTCATCTTCTACCGTCTTAGGAACGCCATGCAGCACACCCCGATACGATCCTTCCTGTGCGCGCTGGCGCTGGCCATCGGCATCCTGCCGGCCGCGCAGGCGGCCAGCCCTGGCGCCACTCCCGTGCAGCCGGCCACCATGCGCCTCGATTACCAGCATAGCGGCAATGCGCTGGGCGAACACTATGCGGTTGAAAGGGTGCTGGTCGAGCCCTTGCCGTGGCCGGGCAATATGGCGCGCACCATCGACGATAGCAATCGTGGCAACAATATGGTGGAAGTGGTCGATATCAAGACGGGAAAACTGTTGTATTCGCGCGGCTTTTCCACCGTGTTCGGCGAGTGGAGCAGCACCGATGAAGCGAAAACCACCACTCGCGCCTTCCAGGAATCGGTGCGGTTTCCACAGCCGCAGCAGCCGGTACGCGTGCGCATCCTCAAGCGCGATGAGCGCGGCCTGTTTTCGGTTGTCTGGAGCACCGATGTCGACCCGGCCGCGCAGGATGTGATCCGCAAGCAGCCGCCGGCGCCCGTCAAGCCTATCCCCATTCGCATCAGCGGCCCTTCGTCGGAGAAAGTCGATCTGCTGGTACTGGGAGATGGTTATACGGCGGCCGAGATGGGCAAGTTCGAAGCGACGGTGCGCCGCATGGTCGATCACCTGTTCAGCGTATCTCCGTTCCGCGAGCGGGCCAAGGATTTCAATGTGTGGGCGATGGCCGTACCGACCCAGGAATCGGGCGTATCGCGTCCATCGACGGGCGTGTATCACGCCTCGCCCCTGGGTACACGCTACGATATCTTCGGCAGCGAACGCTATGTGCTGGCGGTGGATAACCGGGCGCTGCGCGACCTGGCTCAGTACGCGCCGTATGAATTCATTGAAATCCTGGTCAATAACGACACCTATGGCGGTGGCGGCATCTTTGGCCAGTTCAGCACGGCGGCGGCCAATAACGACTGGGCCAATTATTTGTTCGTGCATGAATTCGGCCACCATTTTGCCGGCCTGGCCGACGAGTACTACACCTCGCCCGTGGCTTACCAGTCCAGCGGCGAGCGCCGCGAGCCGTGGGAGCCGAACGTCACGGCCTTGCATGACCCGGCCAACGTGAAGTGGAAGAAGCACGTCAAGGATGGCACGCCCATGCCGACGCCTTGGCCCAAGGAAGAATATGAAGCAGATTCACGCGCTTACCAGCAAGAGCGGGCCGAGCTGCGCAAGGAAAACCGTCCCGAATCGGAAATGAGCGCGTTGTTTCACCGCGACTTGAAACAGAGCGAGGCGCTGTTTTCGAAGGCCCCGCACCAGCACCAGGTGGGGGCCTTCGAAGGCGCCAATTACGAGGCCAGCGGCTATTACCGGCCCGAGATGCAGTGCATCATGTTCGATCGCAGCGATCAATTCTGCTCGGTGTGCCAGGACGCGATCAGCACCATCATCGACCTGTATTCGCGCCCGGCCGCTCCTTGAACTTCTAGCTGCGTCAGATATGGCCTTGCACGCCAAAGCCGATCTGGCGTGCATTGCCCAGGTTGACCAGATAGCGGCCCGTCACCGAGTCCAGATGATTGGCTGTGATGTAGGTGCGGTTGGTCAGGTTGCTGCCAAAGGCGAATAGCGACACGCCATTGGACAAGGTGTAGGCAGCCTTGGCGCCCAGGACGGTGGAGCCGTCATTGCGGTCGGTGTTGTCCGGGCTGGTGTAGTTGCTACCGCTATGCACCAGGTTCGCATTGAACAGCCAGTGGTCCGGTGTCCAGCTGAAACCGACCGACTGGGTTTGCCTTGGCGAGCGGGCAAACTCCTTGCCCGCATAATTACCCTGCGGCGTATCGAAATCGATGAAGCGCGATTTCGACAAACCCAGTGCGCCAAATAATTCCAGATGCGGCATCACCTTGCCGCGTATTTCCGCTTCCAGTCCCTGCAGGCGCGAGCTGCCCGCGTTGACGAGGTAAGTATCGAGCGTATTGCGGCCGATATCGACTTGCTGGTTGCTCCAGTCGATGCGGTAGGCATTGAGCGCCACCACCATGCCATTGCCGACCACGCCCTTGAGCGAGGCTTCATAGTTCTTGGTGAATTCCGGGCCATAGGCATTCGAGCCCCGTTCATAGCTGTAATTGACGCCACCCGTGCGGTAGCCGCGCTGCGCCGTCAGGCCGGCGATCCACGCTGGCGTCAGAGCGTAGCGCAGCCCCAGCTTGGGCAGCCAGACGGTATTGTCGGACTGCAGATTCTGCAGACCATCGGGCGCAAAAATGCCGCCGCCGATCAACTGGCCCACGATCCTGGTCGCCAGCGGCGAAGTGCCGCTGGTGGCCGTCGTCAGCACGCGGGTCTGGCGTTCGCTGTCGTAGCGCATGCCAGCCGTCGCCGTCAGCTTGCCGATCACATAATCGAATTCGCCAAAGACGGCGTGCGTTTTGGTGTCGTCCGCTTCCAGATTGCCGCGGTTGATGAATTCGCTGCCATAGGCCGCATCGCAGGCCGCCTGCACCTGGCATTGACCCGTCAGGCCCAGCACATACGACACCGGCACGCTGAACAGATCCTTCTCGCTGTAATGCGCGTTCTGATAATAAATGCCCGCCACGCCCTTCAACGAATGGCCGAACAGCGTGGTCTCGAAGTTGGCGCGTGCTTCCTGCGAAAACTGGCGGTCGATGTTTTCGCCGGTGCGGTAGCCCTGATTGAGTTCCGTGCCGTCGTAGTCCTGCACGCGCGAGTACAGATTGTGCGAATACGTGGTCAGCAGGGTGATATCGGCGCCGCCTGCCTTGAAGGTTTGTTCCAGCGCCGCCGAACGGGTGAGGTTGTCGGCATTGCGCGGATCGTTCGACAGGTTCTGGCGCGCTGCGATGGGGCGGGTCACGGCTTCCACGCCAGGGCTGCCCAATTGCTGCTTGTCGTCCACCAGCGTGACGAGTGCCTGGTAGTTATTACCGATCGGCGTGATGCGCAGCTTGGCGCGCAAGGTGTGGCCATCGTCATGGTTAAAACGTTTGTCGTTGCGGGTAGGATCAAACACATCGCCGTCGCGCTTGCGGTCTTCGAAGGTGATGCGGCCGGCCAGCACCTGATCGATGATGGTGCCGCCTCCTGCCACCGCGATGCGCTGGGCATTCTCGTTGCCGGTGCTGACGCGGTAGCTGAAGTCGGGAATGTCGGATGGGTCGCGCGTTTTCATCACCACCGCGCCGGCCAGCGAATTGCGGCCCTGGTTAGTCGACTGTGGCCCGCGCAGCACTTCCACGCGGTCTGCATCCCACACGCTGAGCGCGCTGATGTCCTGGCCAAAGCCATCTTGCTGCACGCCGTCGACGACCATGGTGATGGTGCGCCCGCCGCCACCGCCGGCCGGGCCATAGGAATTGATGCCGCGGATGGACAGGCCGCTGGCCGTCCCCACGTTGGCCATTTGTCCGGCCACGTCTTCCAGGGTGGTACTACCGGATTCGCTGATCTGGCGGCCATTGCGTGAACCCACGCTGGCGCTGCTGTCGATTTCCGTGCGTTTCAATTTGTCGCCGCTGATCACCACCTGCTCGACCTGCGTGTTGCCATCGGCCGTGGCACCAGGGACTGTCGCTGCTGTGTCATCCGCGTGTGCCTGCCAACTTGCCAATACGCTCATCAAGCCCAACACCATCACTTTGATACGCATTTTTTATGTTTACCTTTGCTGTACATAAAGTTGTGAATGAGAATTAATCTCAAAGAAAATTAATTCTAAATGAGAATGATTTTCAGTCAAAGTGAAAAAGAGTAAGAGTCAGGCGACCGTTGCGGCTTTCAAACAGTTACCCCGCATGCTCTCCCGTGTGACACCAAAAGCGGGCTCTGGTTTATATTCTGAGCTTGCTCATTTGCAATTTTTTCTCTTCTTATGTTGCAGCTGCGGTGGATGATGTAACGCTATCTTCATCGTATCGCGCTGCATCTGTGAGCGATTAGTGTTAAATATCAATTCATATTGCAAAATTTGATATAGATCAATGTTGCGCTGCCGCAATGACTCGTATAGTTGCGATGTCACAAGGAGCAGCGACGCCAGCTTGGCCTATGGCCGGTCGCTTTTCCGCTTTGCCCTGTTGTGGCAGAGCGACAGCGCACACACGATGGAGAAAAGATGAGTAATGGGAATATGAGCAATTTGACTAGTCTGCATGGCAAGAAAGGCTTGGTGATCGGCATCGCCAATGACCAGAGTATCGCCTGGGGCTGCGCGCGCGCCTTGCGCGACGCCGGTGCGGAACTGGCCGTGACATGGCTGAATGACAAGGCCCGTCCCCATGTCGAACCGCTGGCGCAGCAAGTGCAGGCGGCCATTGCGCTGCCGCTCGATGTTAGCCTGCCTGAACAAGGCGAAGCGCTGTTTGAACAAATTGCGCAGCAGTGGGGCCGGCTCGATTTTCTCATCCATTCCATCGCTTTCGCGCCGCAGCAGGATTTGCATGGCCGCGTGGTGGACACCTCGCCAGCCGGTTTTGCGCAGGCGATGGATATCTCTTGCCACTCCTTCATGCGCATGGCCCGGCTGGCCGAGCCGCTGATGCAGGGTGGCGGCAGCTTGATGACGATGAGTTATCTGGGCGCCGCAGAGGTGGTCAACGATTACGGCGTGATGGGGCCAGTGAAGGCGGCGCTGGAAGCATCGGTGCGCTACCTGGCCGCCGAACTGGGACCGGCCGGCATCCGCGTCAATGCGATTTCACCGGGGCCGCTGGCCACGCGGGCCGCCTCCGGCATCGCCCATTTCGACCGCTTGCTGGCGGACGCCGAAGCGCGTTCGCCGATGCGCCGCCTGGCCAGCATCGATGATGTGGGCGCGCTGTGCGCTTTCCTTGCTGGCGACGGTGCGCGCTCCATCACGGGCGGCACCCTGTATGTCGACGGCGGCTACAACATCCTGAATTGACTGGAAGACGATGAGCAAGCAAGTGTTTGATTTCCCCTTCCGCATCCATATCAAGCCAGCGGCCATGCTGGCTGCGGCCATGGCGCTGGCCGGTTGCGCCTCGATGGCGCCGCCCTACACGCCGCCGCCGTTGCCGGTGCCGGCGCAGTACCCGGAAGCCGATCCTGCTGGCGCGAACGCCGTCGATATCGGCTGGCGCGCGTATTTTGCCGATCCCCGTTTGCAGCAGACCATAGAACTGGCGCTGGCCAACAACCGCGATATCCGTATCGCCGCCCTGCGGGTGGAAGAAGCGCGCGCCGTGTATGGCATACAGCGCGCCGACCAGTTTCCCACCATCGGCCTGGGTGCTGCTGGCAGCCGTACACGCGTGCCGGGTGACTTGAGCCTGACGGGCCAGCCCATGACGTCGGCGCAGTACCAGGCGGGCTTGAATGTCAGCGCCTGGGAACTTGATTTCTGGGGCAGGGTGCGCAGCCTGAAAGACAGCGCGCTGCAAAACCTGCTGGCCAGCGACGAGGCGCGCCGCGCCGTCGGTCTGGCGCTAGTGGCGCAAGTGGCCAATGGCTACCTGGTGTTGCGCGAACTCGATGAACGCGTGTCGCTGGCGCGGGCCACCGTCGACAGCCGCGCCGAATCGCTGCGCATCTTTACGCGCCGTTTTGAAGTGGGTTCGATTTCCAAGCTGGACCTGACCCAGGTGGAAACCCTGCTTAGCCAGGCGCTGGCCTTGTCCGCCCAGCTGGAGCAGTCGCGCGCAGCGCAAGCGCATGCGCTGGCCCAGCTGGTGGGCGGGCCGCTTGATCTGACGCCGGACACGAGCCGTTTCGACGACGCCAGCGTGCTGTTGCCGCTGCATGCGGGCTTGCCATCGTCCTTGCTGACGCAGCGGCCCGACCTGGTGGCGGCCGAACACCAGCTGCGCGCGGCGCAAGCCAATATCGGCGCCGCGCGTGCCGCCTTTTTTCCCCGCATCAGCCTGACTGCCTCCTACGGTACGGCCAGCGCGCAATTGAGCGGCCTGTTTGATTCAGGCAGCGGCGCCTGGAGTTTCTCGCCACAGCTGGCCTTGCCGATTTTTGACGCGGGCCGGCTGCGCGCCAATATGGATTTGGCCGAGGTGCGCCGCGACGTGGCGGTGGCCAATTATGAAAAAAGCGTGCAGGGCGCCTTCCGCGAAGTGGCGGACGCGCTCTCTAACCGGCGCTGGCTGGCACTGCAGGTCGAAATCGGCAAGACCACCCTGGCTGCGCAGACGGAACGCGCGCGCCTGGCCAAGCTGCGCTACGACAATGGCGCCGCCCCCTATCTGGAAGTCCTCGACGCCCAGCGCGACTTGCTGACGGTGGAACAGCAGCTGGTGCAGACGCGCCGCGCCCTGCTGTCCAGCCAGGTCAGCCTGTATGCGGCCCTGGGCGGTGGCGCTCCCGCCGCCGATGCCGCGAATGTGGCTACTTATACCAACTAATTTGATCGCGCCGATACCATGACCCCACAACTGAAGAAGAAAATCATCCCCGCCGCGCTGATCGTGGCGGCCCTCGTGCTGGGCTATGTAGCCTGGCAAAAAATGCGACCCACCGGCCCTGGCGAAGGTTTCGTCAGCGGCAATGGCCGCATCGAGGCGACGGAAATCGACGTGGCCACCAAGCTGGCTGGCCGCGTCAACAGTATCACTGTGCGCGAAGGCGATTTCGTCAAGGCGGGCCAGCCGCTGGCCACCATGCAGGTCGATTCCCTGTCGGCCCAGCGCGACGAGGCGCGCGCGCGCCAGCAGCAGGCGTCCGATGCGGTGGTGGGCGCACAGGCACAAGTGGCCGTGCGCGAAAGCGACAAGGCTGCTGCGTTAGCGGTGGTGGCGCAGCGCGAAAGCGAACTCGATGCAGCCCAGCGCCGCCTGGCCCGTTCCGAAACCCTGTCGAAAGAGGGCGCATCATCGGTGCAGGAGCTCGATGATGACCGCGCCCGCGTACGCAGCGTGGCCGCTGCCCTGAATGCCGCCAAGGCCCAGGTCACGGCCGCGCAGTCCGCCATCGATGCAGCCAGGGCGCAAGTGGTCGGTTCGCGTTCGGCCGTGACGGCTGCTGAAGCGACCACCGCCCGTATCGACGCCGACCTGGCCGATGGCCAGCTGAAGGCGCCGCGTGACGGCCGCGTGCAATACCTGGTGGCGCAGCAGGGCGAAGTGCTGGGCGCAGGCGGCAAGGTCTTGAACCTGGTCGACCTGTCCGACGTCTACATGACCTTCTTCCTGCCCGAAACGGCCGCCGGCAAGGTGGCGCTGGGTGGCGAGGTGCGCATCATCCTCGACGCGGCGCCCAACTATGTGATTCCTGCCACGATCTCCTTCGTGGCGGCCAGCGCCCAGTTCACGCCGAAGACGGTGGAAACGGCCAGCGAGCGACAGAAACTGATGTTCCGCGTGAAAGCGCAGATCAGCCGCGAATTGCTGCTCAAGCACCTGGCGCTGGTGAAAGTGGGTTTGCCCGGCGTGGCCTGGGTGCGCCTCGATCCGAAACAGGAGTGGCCCGCTGAATTGACGGCCAAGGTTCCGCAGTGAGCGTGGCCGTGAACACGTTGGTCGCAAACACGCTTGACGCCAAGACCTTCGTTGCCAGCATCAAGGGCGTCAGCCAGCGCTATGGCGCGACGCTGGCGCTGGACGCCATCGACCTCGACGTGCCGGCCGGCTGCATGGTGGGCTTGATCGGCCCCGACGGCGTGGGTAAATCGAGCCTGCTGTCGCTGGTGGCCGGTGCGCGCGCAGTACAGGAAGGCAGCGTGATGGCCCTGGGCGGCGACATGCGCGATGGCCGCCACCGCGACGATGTCTGTCCGCGTATCGCCTACATGCCGCAAGGCCTGGGCAAGAATCTGTATCCGACTTTGTCGGTCGAAGAAAACCTGCAGTTCTTTGCGCGCCTGTTCGGCCATGACGCGGCCGAGCGCCGCCGCCGCATCGACCAGCTCACGCGCAGCACGGGCTTGCAATCGTTCCTGGAACGCCCGGCCGGCAAGCTGTCGGGCGGCATGAAGCAAAAGCTGGGACTGTGCTGTGCTTTGATCCACGATCCCGACCTGCTGATCCTCGACGAGCCGACTACCGGCGTCGATCCGCTGGCGCGGGCCCAGTTCTGGGACCTGATCGCCGGCATCCGCGTGCAGCGCCCGCAAATGAGCGTGATGGTGGCTACCGCCTATATGGATGAAGCCCAGCGCTTCGATTGGCTGGTCGCCATGGATGACGGCAAGGTGCTCGACACGGGCACGCCGGCCGAACTGCTGGCGCGCACCGACAGTGAAAACCTGGAAGCGGCCTTTATCAAGCTGCTGCCCGAAACCAAGCGCGCCGGCCATCAGCCGGTGGTGATCACGCCGCTGGACGCAGCCAGCGCAGCCGATATCGCCATTGAAGCGCAAGACCTGACCATGCGTTTCGGCGATTTCACGGCCGTCGATCATGTGAATTTCCGCATCGGCCGTGGCGAGATTTTCGGCTTCCTGGGTTCTAACGGCTGCGGCAAATCGACCACCATGAAGATGCTGACCGGTTTGCTGCCCGCTACTGAAGGCAAGGCCTGGCTATTCGGCCATGAAGTCGATTCCAGCGATATCGATACGCGCCGCCGGGTCGGCTATATGTCGCAGGCGTTTTCGCTGTATGGCGAACTGACGGTGCGCCAGAACCTGGTGCTGCATGCGCGCCTGTTCCACGTGCCGGAAAGCCAGATAGCGGCCCGCGTCGATGAAATGGTGCAGCGCTTCGACCTGGCCGAGGTGCTCGATAACCTGCCCGACAGCCTGCCGCTGGGCATACGCCAGCGTTTGTCGCTGGCCGTGGCGATGGTGCACAAGCCGGAAATGCTGATCCTCGACGAACCGACGTCGGGCGTCGACCCGATCGCGCGCGATAATTTCTGGCGCCTGATGATAGAACTGGCGCGGCGCGACCACGTCACGATTTTCATTTCCACCCACTTCATGAACGAGGCCGAGCGCTGCGACCGCATTTCGCTGATGCACGCGGGGAAAGTGCTGGTCAGCGATGCGCCGGCCGAACTGGTACGCAAGAAGGGGGCGCCTTCCCTGGAAGCGGCCTTTATCGCTTACCTGGAAGAGGCGGGCGGCGGCACGGCGCCAGCGCAGGAGGAAGAAACCCCGGCGCCGGTAGTGACGCAGGAAGAAGCTGAACACCCGCGGCGACGCAGCCGGTTCAGCAGTTTTAGCCTGGCCCGCATGCTCAGTTATATGTGGCGCGAAACGCTGGAACTGCGCCGCGATCCCGTGCGCCTGACCCTGGCGCTGGGCGGCTCGGTGCTGCTGCTGTTCGTGATCGGTTTCGGCATCAGCCTGGACGTGGAGGACTTGAGTTACGCGGTGCTTGATCACGACCAGACGAGCTTGAGCCAGAATTACACGAACAACCTGGCCGGTTCGCGCTATTTCGTGGAAAAGCCGCCGCTGCGCGATTACGCCGATCTGGATAAACGCATGCGCAGCGGCGAGCTGGCGCTGGCCATCGAAATCCCGCCCGGTTTTGCGCGTGACGTGCAGCGTGGCGCGCCCGCGCAAGTGGGAGCCTGGATCGATGGCGCCATGCCGATGCGCGCGGAAACCGTGCAAGGCTATGTGCAGGGCATGCATCAGGGCTGGCTGGCCGATCAGGCCTTGCACCGCTATGGCGTGACGATGAGCAGCCCTGTCGCCGTCGAGACGCGTTTCCGCTACAACCCTGACGTAAAAAGCCTGCCCGCCATGGTGCCGGCCGTGATCCCCATGCTGCTCTTGATGCTGCCGGCCATGCTGGCGGCGTTGTCCGTGGTGCGCGAAAAGGAGCTCGGTTCCATCATCAATCTATACGTGACACCCGTCACGCGGCTGGAATTTTTGCTCGGCAAGCAGGTGCCGTATGTGGTGTTGGCGATGCTGAACTTCGTGCTGATGGCGTTGCTGGCGGTGACGGCTTTTGATGTGCCGATCAAGGGCAGCTTGCTGACCCTGATCGCTGCCACTTTCATCTTCAATATCTGCGCCACCGGCATCGGCCTGTTCGCCTCGACCTTTACGCGCAGCCAGATCGCGGCCCTGTTCGTGACCATGATAGGCACCATGATCCCGGCCATCCAGTTTTCCGGCCTGCTCAATCCCGTCTCGTCGATGGAAGGCACGGGCAAGGTCATCGGCCTGATTTATCCGGCCACGCATATGCTCAATATCAGCCGCGGCATTTTCAACAAGGCGCTGGGTTTTTCAGACCTGCACGCCTCGTTCCTGCCGCTCTTGATCGCCATTCCCGTGATCCTCGGCGTGACGGTCGCATTGCTGAAGAAACAGGAGAGCTGATGGTTAACCCTATGCGACATCTGGAAAATATCTACCGTCTGGGCGTGAAGGAAATCTGGAGCCTGATCCGCGATCCCATGATGCTGATCCTGATCGCCTACACCTTTACCCTGGCGATCTACGTGGCCGCCACGGCCAAGCCGGAAACCCTGCACATGGCGGCGATTGCCATCGTCGATGAAGATGGCTCGCCGCTGTCGGCGCGCATTGCCTCGGCCTTCTTTCCACCGCAGTTCACGCAGCCGGCCATGATCAACCAGGGGGAGGTGGACGCGGGCCTCGATGCGGGCCGCTACACTTTCGTGCTGACGATACCGTCGAAACTGCAGGCCGACGTGCTGGCCGGGCGCCCGGCGACATTGCAGCTGAATGTGGATGCTACCCGTATGAGCCAGGCTTTCAGCGGCAGCGGCTACATCCAGCAGATCGTCGCTGGCGAAGTGGCAGAATTTTCAAAACGCTACCGGGCCGCGACAAAGCTGCCAGTGGACCTGGTGATGCGTGCGCGCTTCAATCCGTCGCTGAGCCAGGCCTGGTTTGGCTCGCTGATGGAAATCATCAACCAGGTGACGATGCTGTCCATCATCCTGACGGGTGCGGCCCTGATACGCGAGCGCGAACACGGCACCATCGAGCATTTGCTGGTGATGCCGGTCACGCCGGCTGAAATCATGCTGGCCAAGGTCTGGTCGATGGGATTGGTGGTGCTGATCGCCGCCGCGCTGTCGCTGAACCTGGTGGTGCGTGGCTTGCTGCATGTGCCGATCGAAGGCTCGATCGCCTTGTTCCTGTGCGGCGCTGCCTTGCACCTGTTTGCCACTACTTCGATGGGCATCTTCCTGGCCACCCTGGCGCGCAGCATGCCGCAATTTGGCATGCTGCTGATTCTGGTGCTGCTGCCGCTGCAGATGCTTTCGGGTGGCAGCACGCCACGCGAAAGCATGCCGGAACTGGTGCAAAACATCATGCTGATCGCGCCCACCACGCACTTTGTCGAATTGAGCCAGGCGATTTTGTACCGGGGCGCGGGCATTGCGGTGGTGTGGAAACCGTTCCTGGCCCTGCTGGTGATTGGCACGGCCCTGTTTTCTTTCGCACTGGCCCGTTTCAGGAAGACCATCAGCCAGATGGCGTAATTTCGAATCCTGTGCCTGAATCCCACTGGCGCAGCAATCTGTAAGTAGACATCTGCAAAGAGGATAGCCATGACGAACAAAACCGCAGCACCTTTTTCCACCGGCGGCTTGCCGTCCCTGGGCATGCTGGGCGACTATGCACGCGATTCGTGGCAGCGCATCGTACTGTACGCGGACGTGATGCGCCGGCGCGGCAATCAGTACCAGGAACATATGGCTGAAAAAGTGCCGAACGTGCTCGACTTCCCCGCCGAAGTGGTGATGACGGGCCTGGAGCTGGAGCGCCCCGTCAACTATGGCCTGGTGCGCATTCTGACGCCCGACTCGCCCGATCCCCTGCCATCGAAGCGGCCTTTCGTTGTCGTCGATCCGCGCGCGGGTCACGGCCCCGGCATCGGCGGCTTCAAGGCCGAGAGCGAGATCGGCGTGGCCCTGCGCGCTGGCCACCCATGCTATTTCATCGGCTTCCTGCCCAATCCGGTGCCAGGCCAGACGGTGGAAGACGTGATGCATGCGGAAGCGATTTTCCTGGAAAAAGTCATTGCCCTGCATCCTGACAGTGAAGGCAAGCCTGTCGTCATCGGTAATTGCCAGGCGGGCTGGCAGATATTGATGACGGCCGCCATGCGCCCGGAACTGTTTGGCCCCATCATCGTGGCCGGTGCGCCCGTGTCGTACTGGGCCGGCTGGCATGGCCGCAACCCGATGCGTTATTCGGGTGGCCTGATGGGCGGCAGCTGGGCCACGGCGCTGGCAGGGGACCTGGGCAATGGATTGTTCGACGGCGCCAGCCTGGTGCAGAATTTCGAGAAGCTCAACCCGGCCAATACCCTGTGGACCAAGCAATACAACCTGTATGCAAACATCGACACGGAAGCGCCGCGCTACCTGGAATTTGAAAAATACTGGGGCGGCCATGTATTCCTGAACGCCGTCGAAATGCAGTACATCGTCGACAATCTGTTTATCGGCAACCGCCTGGCTACTGCCGAACTGATCACCTCCGAAGGCGTGCGCCTGGACTTGCGCAATATCCGCTCGCCCATCGTCGTATTCTGCTCGAAAGGCGACAACATCACGCCGCCACCGCAGGCGCTGGGCTGGATCACGGATCTGTACCGCGATGATCATGACGTACTGCTGCATGACCAGACTATTGTGTATGCGGTGCATGACAGCGTGGGCCATCTGGGCATTTTCGTGTCCGGCAAGGTGGGGCATAAGGAGCACCAGAAATTCGCCAGCAATATCGACCTGATCAACCTGCTGCCGGCCGGGATCTATGAAGCGCTGATCGTTGAAAAGACGCCCGATACGCCGAACGCCGACCTGGCTAGCGGCGACTATGTCTTGTCGGTCGAACGCCGCAACCTCGATGATGTGCGTGCCATCGTGCAGCCGTCGGTGGAAAACGACCGCAAGTTCGCCACTGCCGCCCGCATATCGGAAGTGAATCTGTCGCTGTACCGCAGTTTCGTGCAGCCCTGGGTGCGCGCCGTGGTGACGCCGCAATCGGCGCGCTGGCTGCAACTGATGCATCCGCTGCGCATATCGTACGAGCGCTGGACGGACCGCAATCCGCTGGCCGCACTGGTGGCCAAAGAAGCGGAGAAAGTACGCGAGCACCGGCAGCCGGCGTCGCCCGACAATCCGCTGCTGGCCATGCAGGCTGCGTTTTCCGGCGCCGTCACGGCCGGTTTGAACAGCTGGCGCGACTGGCGAGACACGGTCCAGGAGCAGACCTTCGACCTGATCTACGGCTCGCCGCTGCTGCAGGCGCTGGCAGGCCAGGGCCCCGATGTCACGCCGCGCCCGCACCCCAGCGTCTCGCCCGAACACCTCGAATACGTGCGCTGCGAAACCCGGCATATGGACGATGACGTGAATCAGGGCGCGCTGGCCGAAGCGGGCGTGCGCGCGCTGTTTTATATCTACCGTTTCCGCATGATTGCCGATGAACGACGCGTCAATCTGGCCCTGAAACTGATACAGCCGCAGTACACGGGCGGCTTGGGCATGGAGACTTTCCGCCGTACAGTGCGCCAGCAGTCGCGCTTGATGCTGCACGATTTCGACGGCGCCATGGCGGCCCTGCCGCTGCTGCTGTCGCGCGCCAAGCCGGACGCCATCCGCGCGCTGGCCGAGTGGCTGCAGCAAGTGCTGCTGGTGCCCGATGCACCGACGCCCGATGAGGAAGCCAGCCTGCAGCAGATGCTGGACGTATTCGAGCGGGCAGCCAGTGCGCAAGCGAAGCATGCTGCGCCTGCATCAGCGCCTGCGGCCGCGTCCAAGTCCAAAACCAAACCTGTCAAAAATAGCAGTCCAGCCTAGAAGGTTCACATGATTAACAGTAAAGACGATGATTTGCATGTCGTGCGCAACCGCACGTTTGAACAGATCGCCCTGGGCGACAGCGCCAGCATCACGCGCACCCTGAGCGCCGACGACATTGCCCTGTTCGCGGTGATGTCGGGCGATGACAATCCACAGCACCTGGATCCGGAATTTGCCGCATCCAGCCGCTACCAGGGCGTAATCGCGCATGGTATGTGGGGCGCGGCCTTGATTTCAGCCGTGCTGGGTACGCGCCTGCCCGGCGCCGGCACCGTGTATGCGGGCCAGACGCTGCGCTTCCTGCAGCCCGTGCGCGTGGGCGACACGCTCGATATCGGCGTCACCGTGACGGCGCTCGAACCTTTGAACCGCCATGTGACCCTGGCTTGCCGCTGCGTCAACCAGCACGGTGCCGTGGTGCTCGATGGCGAGGCGCAGGTGATTGCGCCGGCCGAACAGATCGAACGGGCGCGCGCCACCTTGCCTGAAGTGCGGTTGCATAACGGCGATGGCACGCGGCGCCTGCTCGAACATGCGCGCACCCTGGGGCCGATCAAGGTGGCCGTGGTCCACCCTTGCGATGAATTGAGTTTGTCGGGCGCGCTCGATGCCCATGCGGCAGGCTTGATCACGCCCGTGCTGGTGGCGCCGCGCGCGCGCCTGGAAGCGGTGGCAGCGGCAGCAGGACTGTCGCTGGAAGGCATACAGATCGAAGACGTCGAGCATAGCCACGCAGCCGCCGCGCGCGGGGCCGAACTGGCGGGCAAGGGCGAAGTGGAAGCGCTGATGAAAGGCAGCCTGCATACCGATGAATTGATGTCGGCTATCCTGACGGCCAGCGCCGGCTTGCGCACCAAGCGCCGGGTCAGCCACTGCTTTTTGATGCAGACGCCCGCCTATCCGCGTCCTTTCATCATCACGGACGCCGCCGTCAATATCGCGCCGACCCTGGAAATCAAGGCCGACATCGTGCGCAACGCCATCGACCTGGCGCATGTGATCGGCGTGGCGCAGCCGCGCGTGGCCATCCTGGCGGCAGTGGAAACGGTGAACCCCACCATGCCGGCCACGGTGGATGCGGCAGCCCTGTGCAAGATGGCCGACCGTGGGCAAATTACAGGCGCGATCCTGGATGGCCCGCTGGCGTTTGATAACGCCGTCTCGATCACGGCCGCCACCGTCAAGGGCATTGTGTCGGAAGTGGCGGGGCGCGCCGATATCTTGCTGGTGCCCGATCTGGAAAGCGGCAATATGCTGGCCAAGCAGCTCGAATACATGGGTGACGCCGACAGCGCCGGCATCGTGCTGGGCGCGAAAGTGCCCGTCATTCTCACCAGCCGCGCCGATTCGCGCGCCAGCCGCATCGCTTCGTGCGCGCTGGCCGTGATGCTGGCCAATCACTACCGGAGTTCGCCACCATGAGTCCTAGCACAGAAAATTCCCTGATCCTGGTGCTCAACTGCGGCTCGTCCAGTATCAAGTTCGCCCTGTTCGATGCCAGTGGCGAGACCGTGCCGCAGCAGCCGGAATGGAGCGGCAAGGTGGAAGGCATAGGCCGCGAAAGCGCGACCTTCCGCGCTGGCGGCCAGCCGCCGCAAGCCTTGCAACTGGACCCGCAGCTGCCGCATCACGCGGCGCTCGAAACTATCCGCGAACGGGTAATGGCGCAGCTGGCAGGGCGTACCTTGAAGGCCGTGGCGCACAGGGTGGTACATGGCGGCAGCAAGTATTTTGCTCCCGTGCGCATCGATTTCGACGTGCTGGCCGACCTGAAAAGTTTTATCCCGCTGGCGCCCCTGCACCAGCCATTCGCGCTGGAAGCGATCGAAGTGCTGCTGACATCGCGTCCCGACATCGCCCAGGTGGCGTGTTTCGATACGGCCTTCCATCACACGGTGCCACAGGTGGAGCAGATGCTGGCCTTGCCCTACGATGCGTGGGAGCGGGGCTTGCGCCGCTATGGCTTTCATGGCCTGTCCTACGAATACCAGTCGCTGGTGCTGGAACAGCGCTTCGGTGCTGTCGCGCGCGGCAAGGTCATCGTGGCCCACCTGGGCAGCGGCGCCAGCCTATGTGCGATGGACGGTTTGCGCAGCGTGGGCACGACCATGGGGTTTTCTGCGCTCGATGGCCTGATGATGGGCACGCGCTGCGGCGCGCTCGATCCGGGCGCCGTGATTTACCTGATGGAGATCGAGAAGCTGTCGCTGGAAAAAGTAGCGCATGTGCTGTACCACGAATCGGGCTTGCTGGGCGTCTCCGGCGTGTCGGCCGACCCGCCCGTGCTGCTGGCGCAGCAAGACCGCCAGGATGCCACGGGTGAACGCATACGCGCGGCGCTGGCCCTGTATGTGCGCCGCATCGTGCGCGAGATCGGCGCGCTGACGGCGGTGCTCGGTGGCCTGGATCTGCTGGTGTTTACAGCAGGCATAGGCGAGCACAGTGCAGAACTGCGCCAGCGCATCTGCGCGCAGCTGGGTTTTGTCGGCCCCGTGCTCGATAGCTCCGCCAATGCAGACAACGCCAGCGTGATTTCCAGCGCAGACAGCCGCATCGTGGTGGGCGTGGAGCCGGCCAATGAAGAGTGGGTGGCTGCGCGCCATGCGGCGCTGGCGCTATGACTTCGCCACGCATTGGGAAATTGCTCAACTGAACATATTTCTCCTTGCGTGGGCTAACGCACAGTGTGGTTTTACTTCTTGCTCTACTATGAAGTCATGCCATCGCCGGACGTGAAAACGACGGCGGTGCCAGGCAAACTTTGAACATTTTGCCCGCCTTTATCAGAATGAATCATAAGAATTTTAACGACATTGAAAGGTCACATCATGAACAAATTACTCGCCGCCCTTATCGCTACCCTGTTTGCCAGCGCCGCTTTTGCACAAACGGCGCCGGCCACCGAAGCTGTCGTGAAAGCCCAGGCGTCCGCACAAAAAGACGTGAACAAGGCTGCTGCCTCGGAAGCCAAGGTCGATGCCAATGCTGACGCAGACGTCGCCAAGGCACAAGCCAAAGCCGATCAAAAGAAAGCTGATGCCCACCACAAGGCTGCTAAAACCAAGGCCAAGGCACACGACAAGGTCGTGAAAGCCGATCCTGAAGATCAGGCCAAGGCAGAAGCCAAAGCCGAAAAAACCGCTGCCAATGCAGACGCCAAAGCTGGCAAGGCTTCCGTGAAAGCGGACGCCAAGGTCGCCAAGGAAAAAGTGGACGCGAATGCCGACAAGGCCCTCGCCGCTACTAAAACTGAAGCGGCCAAGGCCAAGGCAGAAGCCGACATCAAGGCGGCCGCCGCCAAGTAATTGTGTGCCTGCAGGCTTGGTCCTGCAGCGCAAAAGACAGCTACGGCTGTCTTTTTTTTTTGCCCGCCGCTTTCGTCAGCCGTCCTATTCAGTCTTGATGTTTCTCAATTCATCATGTTTTCTGCATGCCATAGTGAATTGGCAGGCAGACTGAAAGGGATACATCATGAACACCACTAGAACGAAAAAAGTAGCAAGCAGCGGTTCTGGCGACCGGCAAACGATGCCAGATATGCCCATCGAGGGCGACGTGAAAGGCGACGTGGATGAGCGCCTGGGCGTATCGTACGCCGACCAGGCGGCCATTCATGCCGGTGGTATGCCTGGCGCGGAGCACGA
This sequence comes from Janthinobacterium silvisoli, assembly GCF_014200725.1. Classification (GTDB taxonomy): domain Bacteria; phylum Pseudomonadota; class Gammaproteobacteria; order Burkholderiales; family Burkholderiaceae_D; genus Janthinobacterium. Next base: position 1,999,615 of record NZ_JACHCL010000001.1, on the reverse strand, counting down.
TATGGGCAGTGCCAGTTGCATGAACGCGGGGACTGGCAGTGGCATGGGCGGCGCAGGTGGTGGGGCAGGCATGGATGGCGGAAATGGCGGTGCTAACGGCGGCGCCAATGGCGAGGGGGGCGGCACGCCGCAGGTACGCACCTGTGCCACGATGACTGTGTATCGCCGCCTGCTGAATGAAGATCCCTCCTATGCACGCGTGCGCGACGAGATCGAAAACCTGGCTGGCCTGTATGAGGGCGACCAGGGGCTTGCTGCCCGCTCGGGCGTGACCACCATACCGGTGGTGGTGCACGTGGTGTGGAATACGGCGGCGCAGAATATCTCGGACGCGCAAGTGGCCAGCCAGATCGATGTGCTGAACCGCGACTATCGGCATACCAACACGGACGTGGCCAATACACCCGCCCCCTTTTTGCCGTTGACGGCCGACGCGCGCGTGGAATTTGCGCTGGCCACGCTCGATCCCCATGGCGCGGCCACCAGCGGCATTGAGCGGCGCCAGACCAGCGTCACCTCGTTTGGCGCCGACGATGCCGTCAAGTCGCAAGCGACCGGTGGCATGAATGCCTGGCCGGCCGATACCTATCTCAATATCTGGATCTGCCAGCTCGGTGGCGGCTTGCTCGGTTATGCGCAGTTTCCAGGTGGCCCGGCTGCTACCGACGGCGTGGTGATACTGCAATCGGCCTTTGGTACCATCGGCACGGCGGCGCCGCCTTTCCACCTGGGTCGCACGGCCACGCATGAAGTGGGGCACTGGCTAAACCTGAATCATATCTGGGGCGACGATGGCACAGGCTGCACGGGTACCGATAACGTGGCCGATACGCCGAACCAGGGTGGCGCGAATACGGGCACGCCTTCGTTCCCGCATGTGTCGTGCAATAACGGGCCGAATGGCGACATGTTCATGAATTATATGGATTACGTGGATGACCCCGCCATGTTCATGTTCACGGCTGGCCAGGTGGCGCGCATGCAGGCTTGCCTCGATGGTCCGCGCGCCAGCATCGGCACGGCGGCGGGTGGTGGCGGTGGGACGACACCACGCCAGAGTTCTTCGCCCGTGGTGGCCTGGGGCGCCAATCGCCTCGACGTCTTCGTTGTGGGCACCGATAGTGCGCTGTATCACAAAGCCTGGAATGGGACGGCGTGGGCGCCGTCCGTCACCGCTTATGAAGCGCAGGGCGGCATAGTTACCAGTGCGCCGCAAGTGGTATCGTGGGGAGCGAACCGGCTCGATGTGTTTGTTACCGGCAGCGACAGCGGCTTGTACCACAAATGGTGGAATGGCTCGGCCTGGGGACCGTCGCTGACAGGCTATGAAGCGCTGGGAGGCTTATGCGTAGGCGATCCGCGCGCCGTGGCCTGGGGGCCGAACCGGCTCGATGTGTTTGTCGTCGGCACGGACCGCGCGCTGTATCACAAATGGTGGAATGGCTCGGCCTGGGGACCCTCGGTGACCGGTTACGAAGCGATGGGCGGCATTTGCCTGGGACAGCCGGAAGCGGTGGCGTGGGGGCCGAACCGCCTTGACGTGTTTGTTATCGGCACGGACCGCGCCCTGTACCACAAGTGGTGGGATGGCACGGCCTGGGGACCGTCGCTGACGGGCTATGAACGGCTGGGCGGCATCTGTAGCTCGTCGCCGAAGGCCGTGGCCTGGGGCACTAACCGTCTCGACGTGTTTGTGACCGGCACCGATGGCGCGCTGTACCACAAGTGGTGGGATGGCGCGAAGTGGGGGCCGTCCATCGATGGCTACGAGCGCCTGGGCGGTATTTGTGTCGGTGAAGTGGAAGCCGTGTCGTGGGCGGAAAACCGGCTAGACCTGTTCGTTATCGGTACGGATAGCGCGCTGTATCACAAGGCATGGAATGGCACGGCTTGGGCACCGTCGCTGACAGGTTTTGAAAACCTGGGCGGCATTTGCACTTCGCGCCCCCGCGCCACGGCCTGGGCGGCGAACCGCCTGGACGTGTTCGTCAGGGGAAGCAACGGCGCGCTATTCCACAAGGCGTGGAATGGCACGGCCTGGTCGCCCTCCGTGAGCGGCTATGAAAACCTGGCCGGCGTAATATCGTGTTTTTAAGGGAGGGAGATGGCATGCATGGCATGACAAGCGCACTGCCCAGCGGTAGCTGGACGCATTCGTTCGAGGAAGATGCCGCCGGTATCGAAGTGTACCGGCCCACGGCCACGTTTGCCTTTCCACCCAGCCGCAAGGGGCGCAAGGTGCTTGATTTCGACGTGGCCGCCAACGGCGCCGGTATGGTGACGAGCATGGCGCCCGGTCCCGATGACAGGCCCCGCGCGAGGCCAGCTACCGCGCTGATCCCCTTGGGCATGAACCGTTATGCGCTAGGCGGTACGTCGGCTGCGCCGCAAGAGGTGATAGAAATTGTCGAAGCGGCGGCAGATATCCTCAGGCTGGCGCGGTATTGACAGTAGCTGCTCTTGATAGCAACAGGCGAAAAAAAAAGACAGGCGAGCCTGTCTTTTTTCAGTGACGATACTAGTCTAGCCTATCGCCGTCATCTTCTGCGGTTTCAGCTTGGATGCCAATGGCTTGCCTTTCTTCGCGCGTTTGCCGAAGTGCTCACCCAGCGCGGTAGCCCCCAGCGAGACATCTTGCGGCTTCGCGCCCCGGCCTATGCCCGACACCACCACGCCGCGCTGCGTGATCGGCTGCACGGCCAGCAATTTGTCCTTGCCTTCCAGTTCGATCAGCTTGACGCCGGTACCACCCTTGGACAGGGTTTTCATTTCATCGAGGCCGAATACCAGCAGGCGTGCGCCGTCCGTGACGCAAGCCAGGGCGCTGGCCGCGTCAGGAATCACTTTTGGTTCGAGTGGCACATCGCCATCGTCCAGGGTGATGAACGATTTTCCGCCTTTCAAGCGGCTGGCCATATCGCCTGCTTTTGCGATGAAACCATAGCCGGCGTTGGACGCCAGCAGCAGATTGGTGGCGCCATTGCCTGCAAAGTAATGCAGGATACGGATGGCGTTACCAGGCGTGCCGCCGCTCAGGTCGACCAGGGTCGTGATCGGCACACCGTCGCCACGCGCGTTGGGCAGGGCAGCTACCGGCACCGAATAAATCTTGCCGTTATTGCCGAAGCCCAGCAGGGTATCGACGGTGCGGCATTCGAAGGCGCCGTGCAGGGAGTCGCCGGCCTTGAAGGTGAATTGGGCCGCATCGTGGCCGATGCCGGTACGCGCGCGTACCCAGCCTTTTTCCGAAATGATGACGGTCACCGGTTCATCGACTACCTTCTGTTCGGCGACTGCTTTTTGCGCTTCTTCGATCAGGGTGCGACGCACATCGCCAAACTGTTTCGCATCTGCTTCGATTTCACGGATGATGGCGCGCTTCATCGAGCCCGGGTTATCGAGCAAGTCTTGCAGGGATTTTTCTTCCTTGCGCAGTTCCGCCAGCTCTTGCTGGATCTTGATGGTTTCCAGGCGCGCCAGCTGGCGCAGACGGATTTCCAGGATATCGTCAGCCTGGCGTTCGGACAAATTGAACGCTTCGATCAGCGCCGCTTTCGGCTCATCCGAATTGCGGATGATGTGGATCACCTTGTCGATATTGAGCAGGATCGCTTCACGGCCTTCCAGGATATGGATGCGGTCCCTGACCTTGCCCAGTTTGTAGCCCGTGCGGCGCGTCACGGTGGCGAAGCGGAAATCGATCCACTCGCGCAGGATATCGCCCAAACCCTTCTGGCGCGGACGGCCATCGCCGCCTATCATCACCAGGTTGATCGAGGTCGACGATTCCAGCGACGTGTGCGCCAGCAGCATCAGCATGAATTCGTTCTGATCCTGGTTTTTCGATTTTGGCTCGAACACCAGGCGTACCGGTGCAGCGCGGCCCGATTCATCGCGGATGGTGTCGAGCGAATTGAGGATCAGCGCCTTCAGCGCGACCTGTTCCGGCGACAGCGCTTTCTTGCCCAGCTTGATCTTCGGATTGGTCAGCTCTTCGATTTCTTCGAGTACTTTTTGCGACGAAGTACCCGGTGGCAGTTCCGAGACCACGGCTTGCCACTGGCCGCGCGCCAGCTCTTCGATCTTCCAGCGCGCGCGTACCTTCATGCTGCCACGGCCGCTCGCATACATGTCCTGGATTTGCGATGGCGGCGTGATGATCTGGCCACCGCCCGGGAAATCCGGGCCAGGAATGATGGCCATCAGCTCGGCGTGCGTGATCTTTGGATCACGTATCATGGCCACGGCCGCCTTGGCCACTTCCGTCAGGTTGTGCGATGGGATTTCCGTCGCCAGGCCCACGGCGATACCGGAAGCACCATTGAGCAGCACCATCGGCAGGCGTGCCGGCAGCAGCTTTGGCTCTTCCGTCGAGCCGTCATAGTTGGCCTGAAAATCCACCGTGCCCATGCCGATTTCATCCATCAGCAATTTGGCGATCGGGGTCAGGCGCGCTTCCGTGTAGCGCATCGCCGCCGCGCCGTCGCCGTCGCGTGAGCCGAAGTTACCTTGTCCATCGATCAGCGGATAACGCAGCGAAAAGTCTTGCGCCATACGCACCAGCGCGTCGTACACGGACTGGTCGCCGTGCGGATGCAGCTTGCCCAGCACGTCGCCGACCACGGCCGCCGATTTGCGCGGCTTGGCCGTGGCATTCAATCCCAGCTCATTCATCGCGTACAGGATGCGGCGCTGCACCGGCTTCTGGCCATCGCAGACGTCGGGCAGGGCGCGGCCCTTGACCACCGAGATGGCGTAGTCGAGATAGGCGCGTTCGGCGAAGGTGGACAGGGTCAGCGCTTCGCCGTCGAATACCGGTTCATCCGGCTCGATGGGCTCAGGCTGGGCATCGTCAAATAAATTGGTTTGTGTGGACATGGTGCGAGTTTCAGTAATTTAAATGGTTGCGGTTGAACGTATGGCGCTGATTATGACAGCCCGGGTTTAGACAAAGACATGCGGTAGGACTGATAAATACTGCGTACGGTGAAGTACAGCACTGCCAGTGCCAGGACGACGGCCAGGCGCAGCAGCGGTTGCATTTGCGTGGCGTCCTGCTGATGGACCAGTATGAAAGAAGTGATGGCAGGCGCCAGCGCCACCGGCCAGCCAGCCTTCACGTTGAACTCACAGGGCGCGAGCAGCATGCCGATGCAAGACCAGGCAAACAATGCTGCACCGAGCAGGGCGGCGGGTAAAAGATGCAGATACAGTTCCAGTATCAAGGTGATGCAGCCGATGATCCATGCCATGCGCAACCGTGGCAGCATGACTACGGTGCCGCCACATGCAGCATACAACCCTTCCTTGGCGCGGATGGCCAGCATCAGCGCGCAGAATGACAGCATCATGCCTTCGTTGCCGTTCACGGCAGACGTTCCCTTGCCCATGATGATCAGGGTGGAAAACAAGGTCAGTCCTACCATGTACAGCAATTGTCTGCCAGTCAGTAGCGAGCGGCTTGCGGCGCCGGCGATCAAGGTAGCGAAGCATAAGCCGCTGGTGGTCGCAATGCGCAGGGCGTTGCCTGGCGACGGTATGAAGTACAGTACGCCGACGACCAGGAACGGTACTATCCAGGCCAGATACAACAGCGCTGGACGTTCGCGCAAGACCGGCAGGCTTTCGACACTGCGCTCTTTCAGTGATTGCCAGCGCGCGAATAGCGGAGCAGGCCAGCTGAAGGCATGCATCGCCATCAGCGTAAAAGCCAGCGCCTGGCAGAGCAGTAAATTGGTCCATTGCGGCTGCAGCAGCTGCAGGCGCGCTACGCCAGCAATGGTCGCCAGCATGAAATTGAGCGCGCAACCCAGACCTATCGAGGTGAGGGCCGTGTCCTTGAAATAGCGCTTGCTATGGACAGCGTGTTCCCAGCGTTGAAACAGATCTTCATCGAGTTTGTAGACCAGCATTTCCGGATGGTGCCAGCGCACTGTACGCAGCAGATCTTTGACTTCTTCCGTAAATGCCTGGTCGAACAACTGCCGCCCGTAAGCCGATGGTGGTTGTTGCGACAGCAGGCAGGCGATGCCGCGATGCTGGTCGCGGTTGTCCAGGAACAGGGCGTAGGACCGGTCGGCCCGGTAGCGTGCCATGGCGTTGTGCATCAGCTCCGGCTGGCGGCGGGCCAGATAAGCATGGTCTTCATTCCAACCGAGTATGTCGAACAGGGCCTGGCGCAGCGACAGGTCATAGCCTTCGCTGGCGCAGTAATGGAGCGCACACAGCTCGAATTCTTCGCGCACGTCCAGATTAAGCAGTTCTTCGCCTTGCATGAAACCGGGCAGCATGTCGGCCGCATTGTGGTGCTGCGCCAGCGTCATCAGTTCATGCCACAAGCCGGCTGCCTGTTCGGCCGGATCGATGGCGACGATGCCCCATAGTTCGGGCGCAGGCGATGGCATGTTCGCGGGCACCGTTTCCTGTGCCACCACACCCCACAGTTCGGCAGGTGCAGCTTGTGTTTCAGGTGCTATGGTTTCTTCCTGCGGCTCTTGCTGTTGTTCCTGCTCCTGCCACTGCACGGCAAACATGGGCGCGTTGCGCAGCGCATACTCGTACGCATCGCGCAGCTGCTGGAAGGCGGCTGGATCGTCGTCGGGCCGCGTGACTTTCAGTTGCTTCGCATAGGCGCGCTTGATGGCGCGCTCGTCGCCTGTGGGTTCCGTACCGAGAATATCCCACAGGCTGCGCTGTCCTTGATGCATGCCGTCGTTCATTTACAGGAAACTTTCGCTTTCAACTTGCCGCAGTGCCTCATCGAGCGCCAGTCGCGATTTGCGGATGGTGTTCGAGTCCTGTGTCTCCAGCGCGGCCTGGAACGCGGCCGTATGATGCGCCAGATAATTGCGTACATCGCCCAGCGACTGTTCGTACAGGCGGTCGGCGCGTGAAATCAGGGTGCGGTTTTCCATCTGTTCGCGCGGGTGGATTTTCAGGTCGGCCAGCTCAAGAAATCGCTGTTCGATCTGTTCCGGCGTCATCACGCCTGCGTTGTCGCTGATGACCATCTTGTGGCGTTCCTGCGTGGCTAGCACCGTCACCTCCGCTTCCAGCACGCCGCTGATGTCATAGGTAAAACGCACGTCGATGCCCACTTCGCCGGCCTTTTTTGCCGGTATCGGGAAGGTGATTTTTCCCAGGAAAACGTTGTCGGCCACCAGGCGCGATTCGCCCTGGTAGATCGTTACATTGATCTCTTTCTGGTTGTCGTGAATGGTGGTGATGTTTTCCGTGCGCGAGACGGGCACCACCGAGTTGCGCTCGATGATGGGCATGTAGTGGCCGCCTTCATACTGGTTCGGCCCCACCTGGCGTGAAATGCCGATGCCCAGCGAATACGGCGCCACGTCCGTCATCACGACTTCATCGAGGGCCGCGTCGCGCATCTTCAGGCCCGCCTGCACGGCGGCGCCCAGGGCCACGGCTTCGTCCGGGTCCAGGTGAATGGCGGGGAAGCGGCCAAACATGCGCGACACCAGTTTACGCACCAGCGGCATGCGCGTGGCGCCGCCAGCCAGCACAACTTCATTGAGTTCCGAGGCGCGGATGGTGGCGTCGCGCAGTGCCCGCTCCACCGGCACGCGCAAGCGGGCCAGCAGCGGTTCGCACAGCTGCGCCAGTTTGTCTTCGCTGACTTCCCAGTGATAGTCTTTTTCCTGATAACGCGTGCTCATGCGCGCCGTCGGCTGCTCCGACAGCAGGCGCTTGACCCGTTCGGCTTCGTCGCGCAGCAACTGCTGCTGGCGCGTGTCGAACAGACGGCTGCCGGCGGCGCTGCGCAAGCCGCTCTCGTCCAGAAAGGCCTCGACCAGCACGGTGACGAAGTCTTCGCCACCGAGGAAATTATCGCCGGCCGAGGCGCGTACTTCCATCACACCTTCAAACAGTTCCAGGATCGAGACGTCGAAGGTGCCGCCGCCCAGGTCGAAGACGAGAAATTTGCTTTCCTGTTCCTTGTCGCGGATGCCGTAGGCCAGCGCGGCGGCCGTCGGTTCGTTCAGCAGCCGCTCCACGCGCAAGCCCGCCAGCTGGCCGGCAATGCGCGTAGCCTTGCGCTGCGCATCGCTGAAATACGCAGGCACGGTGATGATCGCTTCCTTGACCGGGTGGCCGAGAAAGGCTTCGGCATCTTCCTTCAGCACGCGCAGCACCATCGACGACAATTCCTCGGGACGGAATTGCTGCGTGCCGAGGGAGATTTTCTTTTCGCTGCCCATATAGCGCTTGAAGACGGACGCCGTCAACTGCGGGTGCGTCTGCAGGCGCTCGCGCGCGGCACGCCCCACCAGCACGCTGCCGTCTTCGTCGATGCTTACGCAGGACGGGGTCAGGTGCTCTCCCAGCGCGTTGGGAATGATGCTTGCCTTGCCATCGCGCCAGATGGCGGCCAGGCTGTTGGTGGTGCCGAGGTCGATGCCGATGATCATTTAAATATCTGCCTCTGCCTCATTGCCGTGTTCTTCGATCCAGGCGCGGCGTCCGGCCGCTTCGCCTTTGCCCATCAGCATATTGAAACGGGCGGCCGAGGCCATGTGGTCGACTTCGCCCAGGGTCACGGGCAGCAAGCGGCGCGTGTCCGGGTTCATCGTGGTTTCCCACAGCTGTTCGGCGTTCATCTCGCCCAGGCCCTTGAAGCGCGAGATGGACCAGGCGCCCTGTTTCACGCCTTCCTTGCGCAGCTTGTCTTCGATGGCCAGCAGTTCGCCATCGTCGAGCGCATAGATTTTCTGGATCGGTTTCTTGCCGCGCGCCGGCGCATCGACGCGGTACAGCGGCGGACGGGCGATACAGATATGGCCCTTGGCGATCAGCGCGGGGAAATGCTTGAAGAACAAGGTCAGCAGCAGCACCTGGATGTGCGAGCCATCGACGTCCGCATCGGACAGGATGCAGATTTTGCCGTAGCGCAGGCCGGACAGGTCGGGCGTGTCGCCATGCATATGCGGATCGACGCCGATGGCCACGGCAATATCGTGGATCTCGTTATTGGCAAACAGGCGGTCACGGTCCGTTTCCCAGGAGTTCAGTACCTTGCCGCGCAGTGGCAGGATGGCCTGGAATTCCTTGTCGCGGCCCATCTTGGCCGAACCGCCCGCCGAGTCACCTTCGACCAGGAACAGTTCGTTGCGCGTAATGTCAGACGATTCGCAATCGGTCAGCTTGCCCGGCAACACAGCCACGCCTGAGGATTTTTTCTTTTCCACCTTTTGCAGTGAACGCTGGCGCGACTGCGCCTGCTTGATCACCAGCTCGGCCAGCTTCTTGCCGTATTCGACGTGCTGGTTCAGCCAAAGTTCCAGCGGCGGTTTGCTGAAGGTCGAGACCAGTTTCACGGCGTCGCGCGAATTGAGGCGTTCCTTGATCTGGCCTTGGAATTGCGGGTCCAGCACTTTCGCCGACAGCACGAAAGAAGCGCGCGCGAATACGTCTTCGGGCAGCAGTTTCACGCCCTTGGGCAGCAGCGAGTGCATCTCGACGAAGTTTTTCACGGCGCCGAACAAGCCTTCGCGCAAGCCCGATTCATGCGTGCCGCCATTCGAGGTGGGAATCAGGTTGACATACGATTCGCGCACGATGGCGCCTTCTTCCGTCCACGCCACCACCCAGGCCGCGCCTTCGCCTTCGGCGAAACCGTCATTCTCGCCGTTGGCGTATTGCGCGCCTTCGAACAGGGGAATCAGGGTTTCGCCGCTGGAGGTTTGCGCCAGCGCTTCGGTCAGGTAGCCGCGCAAGCCTTCCGCATACATCCAGGTTTGCGTGTCGCCCGTCCTGGCGTTGGTCAGCGTGACGGTGACGCCCGGCAGCAGTACCGCTTTCGAGCGCAGCAGGCGTTGCAGTTCAACTTGCGAAATCTGCGGCGAGTCAAAATATTTCGGATTCGGCCAGGCGGTAACGCGCGTGCCCGACTTCTTGCCATCGCGCGGCGCCGGTTTCGAATGTAATGGCTCGATCACATCGCCATCGGCAAACACCATGTGGTGCAGGCCGTTGCCGTCGCTTTCCTTGCGCCAGACCGTGATTTCCAGGCGTGAGGACAGCGCGTTGGTGACGGACACGCCGACACCATGCAAGCCGCCCGAGAACGCGTAGGCGCCGCCCGAGCCCTTGTCGAACTTGCCGCCCGCATGCAATCGCGTAAACACGATTTCCACCGTCGGCACGCCTTCTTCGGGGTGCAGGCCGACAGGAATGCCGCGGCCATTGTCTTCGACGGTGATGCTGCCATCCGTGTTTTGCGTGACGGCGATATGGGTGCAATGACCGCCCAGCGCCTCATCGGAGGCGTTGTCGATCACTTCCTGGATGATATGCAGCGGATTTTCAGTGCGGGTGTACATCCCCGGACGCTGCTTGACCGGTTCCAGTCCCTTCAGGACACGGATGGATGATTCGCTGTAGTCGGATGCTGGTTTTTTAGTGGCCATACGTGTTCAAGCTAAATAAAAACAAGGGTTGGAACGCCAGGCCAGCGCACTGCAGGCGCAATGACAGCGGCGGCGATAGCTGTATAAATATACAGTATATCCCGTCCAGCGTCACTGGGGGAGGGCAGGCGGCAGGCATGGCGTCCTTGTGCGGACGCTTGCGCATTCTATCTTGATCGGCGAGCAATAGCGCTACTCCTTGGCAACAATGGTGCGCCGCATGGCGGCGTTTTAGGACTAATGTAAGTCCAATTACGCGCTGCCGCCCCGATTTTTACATGTTGTTTACATGGCGCTCCCCAGTCTTTACCAATTTTTTATACCCTTTTTGTTAACCTGCTTTTATCAACACAAACCTGAGTGAGGGTGGGAATGGATATCGTCTATATCGGCTTGATTGCCGTGTTTTGCGTGGTGGTGGCGGGTTTCGCCATCGCCTGCGACAAATTAGGGAGCGTGAAATGAACGCATTTTATGTACTGGGCGCCGTGGTGTCGGCCGGCTTGCTCGTGTATCTGCTGGTAGCGCTGCTGAAGGCGGAGGAACTGTAATGACGACCCAATCGATACTGTTGTTGGTGCTGTTCCTGGTGGTGCTGTTGGCCCTGTCCTATCCGCTGGGCCTGTACATGGCCAAGGTGGCCGGCGACGCGCCCGTGCCTGGCCTGGGCTGGCTGCAGAAATGTGAAAACCTCTTGTACCGCTGGGCGGGATTGTCAAACGACAAGGCCATGGGTTGGAAAGGCTATGCCATCGCCCTGATCGTCTTCAATACCCTGGGCGCCTTATTTGTGTATGGCCTGCAGCGTCTGCAAGCCATCCTGCCATTCAATCCACAGGGCTTGCCCGCGATTACGCCCGACTCCTCGTTCAATACCGCCGTCAGCTTCGTCGCCAACACCAACTGGCAGGGTTACAGCGGCGAACAAGCCATGAGCTATCTGACCCAGATGCTGGGCCTGGCCTGCCAGAATTTCTTTTCGGCGGCCACCGGCATCGCCGTGATCTTTGCCTTGATCCGTGGCTTTTCTTCGCGTTCGAGTAAATCGATCGGTAATTTATGGGTCGACCTGGTGCGCTCCACCCTGTACATCCTGCTGCCGCTGTCGCTGGCCTTGTCCGTGGTCTTCATGGGCGAAGGCGTGATCCAGAATTTTTCGCCGTACAAGGAAGTGACCCTGCTTGACCAGGTGGCGTATGAAACGCCAAAAACCACGGCCGATGGCCAGCCTGTGCTCGACGCCGCCGGCAAACCGGTGATGGAAGCGCAAGTGGCCAAGACGCAGACGATTGCCATGGGCCCGGTGGCCTCGCAAGAGTCGATCAAGATGCTGGGCACGAACGGTGGCGGCTTCTTCAACGCCAACTCCGCCCACCCGTATGAAAATCCGACCGTGATGTCGAATTTCCTGCAGATGCTGGCGATCTTCCTGATCCCGGCCGGCCTGTGCTTCACCTTTGGCCGCATGGTCGGTGACATGCGCCAGGGCTGGGCCGTGATTGCGGCCATGACCCTGATCTTCGTTGCCCTGACGGCGGGCGTGATGGGCGCGGAACAGCAAGCCAATCCTGCGCTACAAACCCTGGGCGTGGACCAACAGCAAAGCAGCCTGCAATCGGGCGGCAATATGGAAGGCAAGGAAACGCGTTTCGGCATCAGCTCGTCGACCCTGTTCGCTGCCATCACCACAGCGGCTTCCTGCGGCGCCGTCAACTCCATGCACGACTCCTATATGCCACTGGGCGGCATGGTGCCGCTGCTGCTGATGCAGTTCGGCGAAGTGATCTTCGGCGGCGTGGGCACAGGCTTGTACGGCATGCTGATGTTCGCCATCCTGGCCGTCTTTATCGCCGGCCTGATGATAGGCCGCACGCCTGAATACCTGGGCAAGAAAATCCAGGCTTATGAAATGAAGATGGTCTCGCTGGCCATTCTGGTAACGCCAGCGCTGGTGCTGACCGGTACCGCGATCGCCGTGATGGTCGATGCTGGTACGGCGGGCGTGGCCAATCCTGGTGCACACGGTTTCTCGGAAATCCTGTACGCCTTCACCTCGGCCGCCAATAACAACGGCAGCGCGTTTGCCGGCTTGTCTGCCAACACGCCGTTCTATAACGTGATGCTGGCCATTGCCATGTGGTTCGGCCGTTTTGCCGTGATTGTGCCGGTGCTGGCCGTCGCCGGCTCGCTGGCCAACAAGCAGCGCCTGACAGCCAACTCGGGCACCATGCCCACGCATGGCCCGATGTTCATCATGCTCTTGATCGGCATCGTGGTGCTGGTCGGCGTGTTGAACTATGTTCCGGCGCTGGCCCTGGGCCCCGTCATCGAACACCTGCAACTTTTCACCCAATAAGAGGCTACCATGTCACGCAAAAGCCTGACGTTATTCGATTCCGCATTGATAGGCCCCGCCATCATCGATGCGTTTAAAAAACTCGACCCCCGCACGCAGTGGCGCAGCCCCGTGATGTTCGTGGTCTATGTGGGCAGCATCATCACCAGCATGCTGGCGATCCAGGCCTTGACCGGCAAGGGAGAGGCGCCATTCGGCTTCATCGCCGCCGTCGCCGTGTGGCTGTGGTTTACCGTGCTGTTCGCGAACTTCGCCGAAGCGCTGGCAGAAGGCCGCAGCAAGGCCCAGGCAGCCTCGCTGCGGGCCCTGAAGCAAACCGTGATGGCGAAGAAGATGCAAACGCCGAAATACGGCACGGCCTGGCTGCCAACACCAGCCACCGACCTGCGCAAGGGCATGACGGTGCTGGTCGAAGCGGGCGACGTGATCCCTGCCGACGGTGAAGTCACCGCCGGCGTAGCTTCGGTCGACGAAAGCGCCATCACGGGCGAATCGGCGCCCGTGATCCGCGAATCGGGCGGCGACTTTTCGGCTGTGACGGGCGGTACCCGCGTGCTGTCGGACTGGCTGCTGGTGCGCGTATCCGTCAATCCTGGCGAAGCGTTCATCGACCGCATGATCGCCATGGTCGAAGGCGCCAAGCGCCAGAAGACGCCAAATGAAATCGCCCTGACGATCTTGCTGGTGGCTCTGTCCATCGTCTTCCTGATCGTCACCGTAACACTGCTGCCGTACTCGCTGTTCGCCGTGGCGGCCGCCAAGTCCGGCACGCCCGTCACCATCACCGTGCTGATCGCGCTGCTGGTGTGTCTGATCCCGACCACCATCGGCGGCCTGCTGTCGGCGATTGGCGTGGCCGGCATGAGCCGCATGATGCAAGCCAATGTGATCGCCACTTCCGGCCGTGCGGTGGAAGCAGCTGGCGACGTGGACGTGCTGCTGCTCGATAAAACTGGCACCATCACCCTGGGCAACCGCCAGGCATCGAACTTCGTGCCTGCACCGGGCGTGACGGAACAGCAACTGGCCGATGCGGCGCAATTGGCGTCCTTGGCCGATGAAACGCCGGAAGGGCGCAGCATCGTGGTGCTGGCCAAGCAGCGTTTCAATATCCGCGAACGCGAAATGGCCAGCCTGCACGCCACCTTCGTGCCATTCACGGCGCAGACCCGCATGAGCGGCGTCGATATTCCTGGCGCCGATGAACACACCGTGCGCGAAGTGCGCAAGGGTGCGGCCGATTCCGTGCGCAAGTATGTGGAAGCGCTGGGCCAGCCGTATCCGGAAGAAGTGGCGCGCGCCGTCGATGACATCTCGCGACGTGGCAGCACGCCGCTGGTGGTGGTCGATGATGGCCGCATCATGGGCGCCGTGGAACTGAAGGATATCGTCAAGGGCGGCATCAAGGAGCGCTTTGCCGAATTGCGCCGCATGGGCATCAAGACGGTCATGATCACCGGTGACAACAAGCTGACGGCCGCCGCCATCGCCGCTGAAGCGGGTGTGGATGATTTCCTGGCCGAAGCCACGCCGGAAGACAAGCTGAAACTGATACGCAGCTACCAGTCCGAAGGCCGTCTGGTGGCGATGACGGGCGACGGCACCAACGATGCGCCTGCGCTGGCCCAGGCCGACGTAGCCGTGGCCATGAACTCGGGCACGCAGGCAGCGAAAGAGGCAGGCAATATGGTCGACCTCGATTCGAATCCGACCAAGCTGCTGGAAATCGTTGAAATCGGCAAGCAGATGCTGATGACGCGCGGTTCATTGACGACGTTCTCGATTTCGAACGATATCGCCAAGTACTTCGCCATTATCCCGGCCGCTTTCGTGGGCACGTATCCACAACTGAAGGCGCTCGACATCATGCACCTGGCCAGCCCCTCGTCGGCCATCATGTCGGCCGTGATCTTCAATGCGCTGATCATCGTCGTGCTGATACCACTGGCATTGAAGGGCGTGCAGTACCGCGCTATCGGCGCGGCCAGCCTGTTGCGCCGCAACCTGCTGGTGTATGGCGTGGGCGGCATCATCCTGCCCTTTATCGGCATCAAGCTGATCGACATGATTTTGTCCGCCCTCAATTTCGTTTAAAGGTAATATCATGAGCACTATCGTTCGCCCCGCAGTCGTCCTGTTCGCCGCGCTGACCGTGATTTGCGGCGTGATTTATCCTCTCGCCACCACTGGCATTGGCAAGCTGGCCTTCAGCCACGAAGTCGACGGCAGCATCATCGAGCGCGATGGCAAGCCGGTCGGCTCGACCCTGATCGGCCAGTCCTTCACCTCGCCCAAGTACTTCTGGGGCCGTCCATCGGCTACCTCGCCGATGGCAAACAACGGCGCCGGCTCGGGCGGCTCCAACCTGGGGCCGAGTAATCCAGCCCTGGTGGACGCCGTCAAGGGACGCATCGCTGCCCTGAAAGAAGCCGATCCTGACAATACCACCGCCATTCCGGTCGACCTGGTGACGGCCTCGGGCAGTGGCCTGGACCCTGAAATCAGCCTGGCCGCCGCCGTGTACCAGGCGCGCCGCGTGGCCCGCGTGCGCGGCCTGCACCTGGCGCAGGTGGAAAACACCATCGCCAAGCTACAGAAAACCGCGTATATCGGCTTTTTTGGCGAACCGCGAGTGAATGTGCTGGAACTGAATCTGGCGCTCGATGCGGCGCAGAAGTAAGATTGCTAGTATTAGGGTCAGTCACTCCGTGATCGGTATGCGCCCCATTGGACGCATACCCCCGTCGGGTCTGACCCCAGCCCTTGTTTTTGGGCGAATCAACAGTTAAAGAGACCCATGCACCCGAACGACAGCCAACGTCCCGATCCTGACGCCCTGCTGGCACAGGTACAGGCGCAGGAAAAAAAGGCCACGCGCGGCAGGCTGCGCATTTATTTTGGCGCGTCGGCCGGCGTTGGCAAGACCTACGCCATGCTCGCTGCAGCCCGTAAATTGCTGGCCGATGGCCAGGATCTGCTGGTTGGCGTGGTGGAGACGCATGGGCGCCAGGATACGGCTGCCCAGCTGGAAGGCTTGCCCCTGCTGCCGTTGAAAGCGGTCGAATACCGGGGCAAGACCCTGCAGGAATTTGATCTCGACGAGGCGCTGCGCCGCGCGCCGCCCTTGATCTTGATGGATGAACTGGCCCACTCGAACGTGGCCGGCTCGCGTCATCCCAAGCGCTGGCAGGATGTCGAGGAGTTGCTGGCCGCCGGTATCGATGTGCTATCGACCGTCAATGTGCAGCACCTGGAAAGCCTCAACGATGTGGTAGGCGGCATCACCGGCATCCGCGTGGCGGAAACCCTGCCCGACACGGTATTCGACCGCGCCGATGAAGTGGTGCTGGTCGATATTCCGGCCGATGAATTGCTGCACCGCCTGAAGTTGGGCAAGGTATACAAGCCGCAGCAGGCCGAGCGCGCCTCGCAGAATTTTTTCCGCAAGGGTAACCTGATCGCCTTGCGCGAACTGGCCCTGCGCCGCACGGCTGACCGGGTGCAGGACGACGTGCAGGCCTACCGCGTTGAAAAATCCATCAATCCCGTGTGGAAGACGGGGGCGGCGCTGCTGGTTTGCGTGGGCCCGCGTGCCGGTGGCGAACATGTGATCCGCAGCGCGGCGCGCCTGGCCAGCCAGCTGAACGCCGAATGGCACGCGCTGTATGTGGAAACGCCCAACTTGCAGCGATTGCCGGCGCGCGAGCGCGAACGCATCCTGAAAACCCTGAAACTGGCGCAAAACCTGGGCGCGCGCACCGCCATCGTCGCTTCAGCCGATATCGCAGCCTCCGTCGTCGAGTATGCGCGCGGCGCCAATATCTCGAAAGTCATCGTCGGCCGTAGCCGTGCGGGCCTGTTGGCGCGCCTGTGGAACGCGCCGCCGGCGCAGCGCATGGCCAGCCTGGCGCCCGATGTCGACCTGATCGAAGTAGGCCTGCCGGCCAGCGATGCGCCGCTGCGGCGGTCGGCAGGCGATGAGGAAGCCGATGCACCGCGCCGTCCTTCGCGCCATTGGCGCTATATTTTTGCCGCTGGCGCCAGCCTGCTGACGGCCATCGCTTCCGAGCCGCTGCAGCCGTATCTGGACCTGGCCAATATCGCCATGCTGTCCTTGCTGACGGTGGTGCTGGTGGCCGTGCGCCTGGGCCGCGGACCGGCAGCGCTGGCCAGCCTGGTGGGCGTGGCCTGTTTTGATTTCATTTTCGTGCCGCCCCGCTTTTCGTTTGCGGTCGGCGATTTCCAGTACGTGATCACGTTTGGCGTGATGCTGGCCGTGGGCCTGATCACCGGCCATCTGACGGCTGGTTTGCGCTTCCAGGCCAGAGTGTCGTCGCACCGCGAATCGCGGGCCCGCGCACTATATGAATTTTCGCGTGAATTGTCGGGCGTGCTGCAGACCGAGCAGATTTTCGACATCACGAAAAGCGCCATCGAACGGGCGTTTCGGGCGCGTGCTACCTTGCTGCTGCCCGATGACCAGGGACGGCTGCAGGCGCCAGCGAATGCGGCAGAACTGGACCTGGGTATCGCGCAATGGGCTTTCGACCGCGCCGAAGCGGCCGGCACGGGCACCGACACCTTGCCCGGCTCGAATATCTTTTATTTGCCGCTGATCGCGCCGATGCGCACGCGCGGCTTGCTGGCGCTGCTGCCGCTCGATGAACCGAATCACCGCCGCTGGCTGCTGGTGCCAGAACAGCGGCAGCACCTCGATACCTTTGCCGCGCTGGCAGCCATCGCTCTCGAGCGCGTGCACTACATCGACGTGGCGCAGGGCGCGCTGGTGCAGATGGAATCGGAGCGCTTGCGCAATTCCCTGCTGGCGGCGCTATCGCACGACTTGCGCACGCCATTGACGTCACTGGTGGGACTGGCCGAATCGCTGGCGCTGTCCAGGCCTGCCTTGTCGAGTGCGCAGCTGGACATGGCGCGTTCGCTGCAGTCGGAAACCGTGCGCATGAGCGCCCTGGTGGCCAACCTGCTCGACATGGCGCGCATCGAAAGCGGCCAGGTGCGCCTGAACCTGCAATGGCAAGCGCTGGAAGAAGTGGTCGGCAGTGCATTGCGCGCCAGCCGTCCCCAGCTACTGGCCCATCATGTGCAGACGCAGCTGGCGCCGGACTTGCCACTGGTGCGCTATGACGCCGTGCTGGTCGAGCGCGTGCTGTGCAACCTGCTGGAAAATGCAGCCAAGTACACGCCGCCGGGCAGCACGATCACGATTGCAGCCAGGGTGCATGGTCAGTTCCTGCAGGTGACGGTCAGCGACGACGGCCCCGGCTTGCCGCCTGGCCGCGAGGAAGCGATTTTTGAAAAATTCACGCGCGGCGAACGCGAATCGAACAAACCGGGCGTGGGACTGGGGCTGGCCATTTGCCGCGCCATCGTCGAAGCGCATGGCGGCACGATACGGGCGCAGGCGCAATTGCCGGGACAGGGCGCGGCCCTGGTGTTTACGCTGCCGCTGGGGACGCCGCCAGCCTTGCCCGAGCTGGAGCTCGACGAAGTAGAGACAAGTGCTGGTACTGATAAAACCAAACGAGAGAATGATCATGAATGAACCTTCTGCTACTGCCTTGCTGGTCGAAGATGAACCGCAAATCCGCCGTTTCGTGCGCTCGGCGCTGGAAGAAGAGGGCTGGCAGATTTTCGAGTCGGCCACCATGCAGCGCGGCTTGATCGACGCCGGCACGCGCCGGCCCGATCTGATCGTGCTCGACCTCGGTTTGCCCGATGGCGACGGCATCGACTTCATTGCCGATATCCGCAAATGGTCGGCCGTGCCCATCATCG
Source organism: Janthinobacterium silvisoli (assembly GCF_014200725.1). Classification (GTDB taxonomy): domain Bacteria; phylum Pseudomonadota; class Gammaproteobacteria; order Burkholderiales; family Burkholderiaceae_D; genus Janthinobacterium. The sequence continues at coordinate 1,981,036 of NZ_JACHCL010000001.1, read as the reverse complement.
TGCTTTCGGCACGAGTCGATGAACAGGACAAGATACGTGCGCTCGATGCGGGCGCCGACGATTACCTGACCAAGCCGTTTGGCGTGGGCGAATTGCTGGCGCGCGTGCGCGCCACCTTGCGCCGCCAGCGCCAGCCCAGCGCCAACGAAGATGGCGTGGTGCAGTTTGGCGACGTGCGGGTCGACTTGAAAGACCGCCTGGTCACGCGCAACAAGCAGCTGGTGCACATGACGCCAACGGAATTCCGCTTGCTGTCGGTGCTGGTGAAAAACGCCGGCAGGGTAGTCACCAACCCGCAACTGCTGCGTGAAGTGTGGGGGCCGTCGAATAGCGAAAATGGCCATTACCTGCGCATCTACATGGGCCATTTGCGCCAGAAGCTGGAAGCCGATCCGGCCCAGCCGCAGTATCTGCTGACGGAAACCGCAGTCGGTTACCGCTTGCTGCTGCCGCTCTAATCCCACCGTTCCCTGGTTTGAAAACAGGCGCTGCGCGCGCCAGGGGGACGCTTTACCCAATTTTTTGCAGCTTCGGGCCAGCTGCGCCATCTGGCAAAGGCCCATACCAATAATAAAGAGAATCGCATGAACAAACTACTAGTTGCACTTGCAGTCGCCACAACCTTTGTGGGCAGCCTGGCCCACGCCGACGAGGCCAGGCCGGACAATGAACTGAGCTTCAATGCCGCTGCCGTATCGGACTACCGCTACCGAGGCATTTCGCAAACGCGCTTGAATCCGGCATTGCAGGGCGGCGCCGACTATGTCAACAACCCGACCGGCCTGTACGCGAGCGCCTGGGCCTCGACCATCAGCTGGACCAAGGATAGCGGCGGCAGCGGCGGGGTGGAACTCGATCTGTCTGCCGGCAAGCGTGGACAATTGGGCAGCGATATCGGCTATGACGTGGGGGGGCTGGTGTATGTGTACGCCGACAATGGCTTGAAAGACATCATCGGCCTGGCCGATGCGAATACCCAGGAAGTCTATGGCCAGCTATCGTACGGCCCTGCCTACATCAAGTATTCGCAGGCGGTCTCCAACCTGTTCGGCATCGCCAACAGCAAAAATAGCAGCTATGTGGACGTGGGTGCGAATATTGGCCTGGCTGATGGCTGGACCGCCAATCTGCATGCCGGTTACCAGAACGTGAAAAACAGCGATGCATCGAGCTACGCGGACTGGAAGGTGGGACTCACGCGTGATTTCGGTTTCGTTACGGGCGCGCTGGCCGTGATCGGTACGAACGCGGATAAACAGGCTTACGCTTCGCCGGCGAATGGCAAATTCCTGGGCAAGACGGCGCTGCAACTGACGGTCAGCAAGACGTTTTAATTGAGTGGGAAAAGCGGCTGGGTGTTTTGCACCTGGCCGGCTTTTTCAGGTTTTCAGGATGGGATGGAGTCGAAGACGGCGTGGTACAGCTGTTCAGCGGCGATGGTGCTGGCAGCCGGGATTTGCGCGGCCAGCGCACGCGCTGCGAGCGGTGCGGCATCTGCCACCAGCAGCACGCGCAGTTCGGGATTGATGGTACGTGCATGGGCGATGCGGCGCACCAGGTTCGCTTCGTCGGCCAGGCCGTCGACGGACACCACCAGTACGCGGGCGGCGATCATGGCCGAGCGGCTACCGAGGGAATCGCGCGCTTCGCTATCGATCACGATGTCGTGGTAGCAGTTGACCAGGTGTTCGAGTTCGGGCTGCAAACCCTTGGCGCTGATGGGGCGCGCCGTCAGGTGTGCCAATGCATGCTCGCCCGCGGCCTGGGCCTGATCGAGTGCGCCGTGGCGCGGGTCGGCGTCGAGCAGCAGCACTTTGCGGCCCGCTTGCGCGCGCGAGGCGGCCAGGGTGCTGGCCAGCCTTGCCGCCAGGATGGATTTCTCCATCCGGCCCTGTTCAGCTGTGATAGCGATGATCATCGTGGCGTACCGCTGGAATGATGTTGGAGGTCGACACCAGCTGCAGCAAGCAGCCTTCGCGCGGTGTTTCCTGTGCTTCCTTGCCGCAGGCGCTCCAGCGCGGCAATTCCATCAGTTGTTCCAGTGCCTCGGCCAGTTTGGCCTGGCCATCAGAGGACATGGGCGTCATCGGCAGGCGCAATTCGTCACGCACCTTGCCTTGCAGGGCCAGCGCTGCCTTGACAGGCGCGGGATTCGGTTCGGAGAACAGCAGGCGGATCACCGGCAGCAGGGCCTTGAACAGCACGCTGGCAGCGCCATGGCGGCCGGTCTTGACGAGGTCGTACAATTGCGCATACAGGTCGGGGCGCACTTGCGCGGCGGCCGACATGGCGCCGTGCCCACCCATGGTCAGACTGGCCAGCAGTAGCGCGTCGTCGCCGCACAAGACGTCCAGCCGGGTTTCCAGCAGCAGTTCGCCCAGTTGCTGCAGCTTGCCGCCCGCTTCCTTGATGGCGACGAAATGCGAGTCGCGCGCCAGCTGGGCGACGGTTTGCGGCGTCATGTTGACACCGGTGCGCGCTGGTACGTTGTACAGCACGATCGATTGGTCGGTGGCGTCGGCGATGGTCTGGAAATGGCGCACGATGCCTTCCTGCGAAGGGCGCACATAGGCGGGTGTGGAAATGAGCAGGCCGGCCAGTGGATGGTCGTTATAGCGCTGCACGGTGGCCGTGACGGCGCGCGTATCGCTGCCACCCACGCCCATCACGACCGGGAAGTGGGGACCGACGGCTTCGAGTACGGCGTCGAGCAGCATGGTCTGCTCAGTTGCATCGAGCATGGCTGCTTCACCGGTGGTGCCGCAGACCACCAGGCCCGAGATGCCGCTGCCGGCCAGTTCGTCGGCCAGCTGCTGGGCGGCGTCGATATCGATTTCGCCATCGCGGAACGGTGTCACCATCGGTACCCAGATGCCCTGGAAGTGGGTAGTGATGCGCGAAGATGACATGGTTTTTTCAGGCAGCTGGTGCAGATGGGTGCTCATGCGCCTTTCCTTTCGCTGATGCGGCCAAATTCCGCCGCTGGCAGCAAACGCATCACGGCGTCCATCGTCAGGCGCAGCGCCGGCTCCGTCACGCACAGCCATACCTTCATGCGCTCGGCATGTTCAATCGCCTCGACGCGCATGAACGACAGCATGCTGCCGCAGGTTTTCACGACCAGCTGGCGCAGCTCGGCCAGGCAGGCTTTGTCGACCGTGATATGCATGAGGAAAGTGGGCAGGCGGGACTGATGATGGCGTGCATGGGAATGGTGACTGACTTGGTGCTGGCGCGCTGGCAGACGGGAAAGGGGTTCCATGGTGGCTTTGCAGCTGTGGTTGAGATGTAGCCAAGGTTAGCAGCGGCGCCGTAAAGATACTGTAAAAAGCGCGGGCATCGGCGTAAACGCGGCATATGCGATAGCGCCGCAAGGCGGGCGTTGTTGCATTTATACGCCGCGCACCGGCTCTTTATGGGGCACTTATGTGCTTTTGTTACAAAATTGAATCGTGTATCCGGGGCTGGAGGTTTATATTGAAACCGTCTCCGCTTACAACAAGCCATGCCATGCCCGACGAAAAAAGCCCTCCCGACCCAGCCGATTTGAATCCACCGCGCCACCCCGAAACCGTGGGCAAGGCGCCTTCTGGCGATGACCGTGAACACCGCGCGCGCGATGCCGTTCCCCGCTATTTGAAAGAAAACGATACGCCCTTCGCTCTGGCCTGGCGCGTGATCACTTCGCGCTACCGCGCCATGCGCGACAAGGCCAGCCGCGATTTCATGCGGCGTACCCTGCGCATCGGCATTTCGGCGCGGATTTTCCATCCGGAGCCGGGCGCTACCGGCTTGCGCAGCAAAAACCTGCAATACCTGGAAGAGTCGATCGCCCAGTGGGTGATGTCGCGCGACGTGCTGGTATTCATGATCCCGACCGTCAATACCGGTGGCTTGCTACATCCCAGTAACATCACCTTGCGCCACTATGCGCGCCACCTCGATGGCCTGGTGCTGCAGGGCGGCGCCGACGTTTCGCCGCAAACCTATTCGGAGACGGCCACGCGCCCCGAGTGGAGCGGCGACCGCGCACGCGATGTGTATGAACTGGAACTGCTGCATGAATTCGTCGATGCCGGCAAACCCGTGCTGGGTATCTGCCGTGGCTGCCAGTTGATCAACGTGGGCTTTGGTGGCACCCTGTACCAGGATATCGCCTCCGACGTGGAAGGCGCAAGTTCGCACGTGAACGATTTGTATGACCGCCACCGCCACACCATCGTCTTCCCGAAAGGCTCATCCTTGGCGGGCCTGTTTCCGAAAACGGGCGAAGCGCTGGTCAATTCCATCCACCACCAGTCCGTCAAGGACCTGGGACGCGATATCACGGTCGAAGCGGTGTCGCAGGGCGACAATATCGTCGAGGCGATCCGCTACCAGCGCGCGCGTTTTGTGATGGGCTTGCAGTGGCATCCCGAATTTCATTCTGCCGGCGGCGTCGAACTGCTCGATTGCACGCCCATCCTCGATAACTTTTTGCGCGCGGCGCGGGAGACACGGTTTTGAATCAGGACAAAATGTGTCCGCAACGGCGTTTGCTGCTGACAGGCTTGCTGGCGCTGCCGTTTGCTGGTCTCCATGCGGCGCCACAGGCAGGCAGCGTGCCGCTGTTTGCCCTCACATCGCCACAGCGTGCCGCCAGTTTGCGCGAGCGTACGCCGCCGCAGGCCCAGGCCGAATTGATCAAGGCGGCGCAAAAAACGCTGGACCGGCCGCTGCACCTGATGTCGCTGGTGCGCACCAGCGGCTTGCTCGATGGCGAAGGCACGCGTGCACAAAGCCAGCAAGCGCAGGAAGACTGGCGCCAGGCGCGCTTGCAGGCGCTGGCCTGGCGCTTGTCGGGCAAGCAGGAGCATCTCGATAGCGCGCGGCGCTATGTGCTGGGCTGGACGGCCAATTTCCAGCCCTCCTACAATCCCATCGATGAAACGGACTTGAGCAGCCTGCTGTTTGCGTATGACTTGATCGCCGATGCGCTGAGCGATGGCCAGCGCGAGCAGGTACGCCGCTTTGGCCGCACCCTGGCCACCGGTTATCTGGCGCAGCGGGTGCTCAACGGCGGACCTGGCACGGCGCGCAATAACTGGCACAGCCACCGCATCAAGCTGGGAACGGCGGGCGCCTATGTCAGTGGCGAGCCGGCGCTGATCGTGACGGCGCAGCAGCGTTTTGCCGAGCACATACCGCACAATATCCACGATGACGGCTTGCCGCTTGACTTTGAACAGCGCGATGCGCTGCACTATGTGGTCTACACCCTGGAGCCGCTATTGATGGCGGCCCTGATGGCGCAGGTCCACGGTGAAGACTGGTATGGCGCGAATAAACGCCTGGGTGCGGCGCTGGCCTGGCTGGAGCCATATGCCAAGGGCAGCAAGACGCACGAGGAATTTGTCCACAGCTCGGTGTCGTTCGACCGCAAGCGCGCGGCAACCGGCGTGCCGGGCTTCGTGGGGGAATGGCAGCGCAATGGCGCCGCCACGGTGTACCAGCTGGCGGCCCGCTTCGATATGCGTTATGCGCCGCTGGCCGGCGAACTGCATCCGCCGGCGTGGGTGCAGGCGCTGTTTGCTGCCTGATTCAGAACTTGCTGCGCAAAGTGAACATGGCATTGCGCGGCTCGCCGTAAAAACCCGTCTCGAACAAGCCCAGGCCCGTCAGGTACTGCTTGTTGAACAGGTTATTCACATTGAGGCTAGCCGTGACGGTTTTGCTGATGTCGTAGCGGACCATCAGGTTGAGCAGGGCATAACTGCCCTGGGCGATGCGGGCATAGTCTTCGGCGGCCGGGTTCCATAGCTTGCCGTAGTAGCTGCTTTGCCAGTTGACACCACCGCCCACGGTGATCTTGTCGAGGCTTGCAGGCAGGCGCCAGCTGCCTTGCACGCGTACCAGGTGAGCAGGCTGCGTAGTTTGCAGCATGGTGGAAAACACATCCTTGTCATCGGCGTCGCGCACATGCGAGTAGGTGTAGCCGGCGCTCAGTTTCACATTTTTCGCCACTTCGCCCGTCACTTCCATTTCCAGGCCGCGGCTGGCGACGCCGTCTACGGCCTTGTAGGCTTCCTCGCCATTGACGCTGCCCACATAGCTGGCCACATTGCTTTGACGGATCTGGAATACGGACGCGCTGGCATTGACCTTGCCATCGAGATATTCTGCTTTCACACCCGCTTCGATGCCCTTGCCGCGCACGGGTGAGAGGAAGTTACGGTTGATATCGCGGTTGCTTTGCGGCGCGAAGATGCTGGTATAGCTGCCGAATACCGAATAGGTCTGGTCGAGGTCATACACGGCGCCTGCATAGGGCGTGACGACCTTGCTTTCCTCGATGTGCGACTGGATGTCTGCGGTGCTGCGGTCGAAGAAAGTACGGTCCTGGTCCTGCTTGTAATTGCTGATGCGCGCGCCGAGGATCAGCGAGAAGGCGTCGGCCGGATGCAGGCGCACGGCGCCGTACAGGCCGCTCTGGCGCGTACTGTCATTGTCATTGCCCAGGCGCGTGAAGGCTGGTTCCGCGTACTGGCCGCGCCAGTCGAAATAACTGCCTTCCAACGGTGGATAAACCGATTCGTAGACGGGGCCATGCTGTTTCGCCGTCGATGATGAGTACCCAAACATGGCTTCATGCTGGCGGCCAAAGGCGGTGAATGGGCCGCTGGCGTCGACGTTGAGCGTGGTCTGGCGGCGGTCGCCCATGTATTTGCCCATGAAGAAATAGCTGCCTGCTCCGGTGGCGGGGTCGGGATTGCCGCCGCTGGCCGAACCGAGCACGCTGTCATGCTTGCTGCGTAGCTGGTTGGCATTGAATCTGATTTTCCAATCGTTGGCGAAACTGTGTTCCAGCGATGTGAACAGGGTCGTATTCTGCATGTCGCGGCGGCTCCAGTCGGTGGCCGGATTCCACGAGGTGGGGAAGTTCGTACGGGTGCCATCGGAAAACAGCACCGGGAAACCGGTCCAGGTGGAGCCGCGCGGCTTATAGTCCTGGTGCGTGAGGCCGGCCGTCAGCAGGGTGACCGGTGTCAGGTCCGCTTCGACGATGCCGTAGGCGACCGATTTCTGCTGCTTGTAGCGGTCCAGGTAGGAATGCTTGTCCTGGTAGGCGCCCACCACGCGGCCGCGCACCGAGCCGCTGGCGTTGAGGGGGCCGGAAAGGTCGATCTCGCCCCGGTAGTTGTCCCAGGAGCCGGCGCCCACGCTGGCCGAACCGGTGAATGCGGCGGTAGGGCGCTTGCGTACCATGTTGACGGTGGCCGATGGGTCGCCCGAACCGCTCATCAGGCCGGTCGCGCCTTTCAGCACTTCGATGCGGTCGTAGATGGCCATGTCGCTATTGGTCGTGCCCCAGTCATACACGCCGTCATAGATGGCCGAGACGCCGTCGTACTGGAAATTGGTGACGGCGAAACCGCGCGCCCAGAAGCTCCAGCGGTCGCTGTCATAGTTTTGCACATTGACCCCATTGACGTTTTTCATCACGTCGGAGACGGCATTGCTGTTCTGGTCATCCATCTGCTGGCGCGTGACGATGGTCAGCGCCTGCGGCGTTTCGCGCTGGCTCAGGAGCAGGCCGGTGGCGCCGCTGGCGGGGCCGCCCGTATAGCTGCCCGTGCCGCCGGTGACGGCGCTGCGTTCGGCTGCCGCCACCACGGTGACGCCGCTCATGACGGCCACGCCACGGCTCTCTGGCGAGACTGCGCTACTGTCAGCGGCGATTTTTTGCAGCAGGTAGCCGCCATTTGGCTGCGGCACGGCTTGCAGGCCGCTGCCGGCCAGCAGCGTTCGGAAACCATCCGGCAAGCTGTAGCTGCCTTGCAGGCCGGGGCTGCGCAAGCCTTGCGTGGCCTCGCTGGAAAAGGACAGCAGGATGGCGCTGTCGCTGCCGAAGCGCGTCAGCACATCGCCCAGGGAGCCTGCGGGGATGCTGTAGACGCGTACTTGCTGGGCCTGGGCGGATATGGCCGGTAACACCAGCGCCAGGCTGACGCCGATGCGGGACAAGGCGCAGGCGAGTACGCTGCGTTTCAATAAGCGGAGAGGAACGTGATGCATGAAATAAAACCTTTCGTGGATGCGCGAGATAGGGACTGCCTATCCTCCAAGTCACGCGAGCACGGCCAAACAGCTCATTGTGCAGAAAATATTTTTTAGCGCTGCGCCAGTTCGATGCGCATCATCTGATGGCCCCAAAAGCGGGTAACGGTGTCGCGCCGCAGCTGCAAGCTGGCGCACAGGGTATCGAGGATGGCGTCTACATCGGCCAGCGGGTAGGAGCCGGAGACGCGCAGATTGGCCAGGCCAGGCGCACAGGCCAGCGGATACGCGCTGTAGCGCGACAGCTCGGCCAGGAAATCGGCCAGGCGCATGTCGCGCACCACCAGCATGCCATTGAGCCAGGCGCCGCCATAGGCGGGCAGTGCCTGGCGATGGACATCGACGCGGTCGTAGCGGGCGCCTTCGCCCGGATGCAGCACCACGCGCTGGCCATCGTCGCCATCGAGAACGGCGACGGCGCCTTCCAGCACACCGGCGCTGGCGTAGGTGTCGTGCAGGCGCACGGTGAAACGCGTGCCCAGCGCCTGCAGACTGCCATAGGGCGTATTTACGAAGAAGGGGCGGCGTACCGCATCCTTGCCGGTGGCGATGAAGATTTCACCGGCCAGCAGCGCGATGCGCCGTTGCTCGCCGCTGTATTCGATATTGACAGCACTATTCGTATTGAGCGTGAGCTCGGTGCCATCGGCCAGCATCACCACGCGGCGCTGGTTGACGCCCGTGCGGTAGTCGGCCGTCCAGCTGCGCCATGGTGTCTGGCGCTCCAGCGCGTAGAGCGAGGCGCCGGAAAACAGCAGCAGGCATAGCGATTTGATGGCTTGGCGGCGCTTCGGCTGCTGGCGGGCGCAGGCGCGCAGCAGCTTCGTGCACATCTCCAGCGGCAGGTGTGCATGCTGTGTTTGCAGATTTTGCCATGCTTGCGCGGCGTAGTCTGCGCGCTGCAGATGGCGCTTGACGGTAGCCAGCGAAATACCCAACTGGCGCGCGATGTCTTGCTGCGGCAGCTCGTCCAGTTGGCGTAGCAAAAAGGCGCGCCTGACGGGTAGCGGCAGGCCGTCCAGCATATGGTCCAGGTCAAACAAAGTAGAGAGCAGCAATGCCCGTTCTTCAGGCGAAGGTGCATGCTGTGCCGGCAGTTGCGCCAGCAGGTCGAGGTAAGCCAGTTCGAGTTTCTGGCGCCGGTAGTGATTGCACAGCACGCGCTGGGCAACAGTGGCCAGAAACGCCCGCGGTTCGCGCGCGGCAACAGCTTCTTCGCGGTCCAGCAAACGCACGAAGGTATCTTGCGCCAGATCGGCCGCGCAGGCGGGGCTGCCCATTTTCTTGCGCAGCCATCCCTGCAGCCAGCCATGATGGTCGGCATACAGTGTCGCGATTTCCTGGCGTCGTAGCGGCTCTGCCAGCGGCATCGCGTCCCTTTGCATGGCCGGCCCTTCCGGGATGGCTAGTGTTAAACAATAATAAGAATCATTCTCAATATTGTAACAAGCACCATGCTCGCTGTAAACGCTGGCAAAGATAGGGTGTGGTTTTTAGATTTCAGCTTGAGCGGTAAAAGTCACGACGCCAGGCAAAATCGTCGCGAGCGGAAGGCAGAGGTGGCCGGGAAGCGCAGCCGTACTAAGTACGGGGCCGCCGAGGCGGTGAGCATCGCAGGCAGCCTATGCCGAAGCGCAGCAGGCTTTGTCTGGCGTCATCAGTAGTTCATGGGCTCACCACGGAAACACCTGATCGCTGAATCAACCATGCCTTCGGCGCTGCCTTGCAGGCTGTGCTGCTTGCGCAGGTATTGCGCATCGCTCCACTGCTTGACCACGTCCGACAAATGCTTCAGCGCCGGCGTGCTGCCCAGCGCTTCGCAGTGCGGTTCCATCTTGCGCAAGGTGGTCATGATGTCTTCGCGCAGCGACATGGTTTCATAGGTTTTCGGATGCGTAATGGCGCCGTCCAGGCCGAAACGGCAAGCCTGGAAGCGGTTGTAGTTATACACCAGGTAATCGTCTTCCACCGGCGGCGTCTCCTTGCGTTCGAGCAGATAGCGGCACAGCGCCTGCAGGTACGCGGCCAGCGCGGCGGCTCGCTCCACCGTCAGCGGCGTGTCGCACACGCGCAGTTCGATGGTGCCAAATTCCGGCTTGGGCCGGATATCCCAGTAAAAATCCTTCATGCTCTTGATGATGCCCGTGTTCTCCATCTTGGAAAAATACTCGTTGGAGAACTGGTCCCAGCTCAGGGTGAATGGCGCGCGTCCGCTCATCGGGAAGGCGAACACGGAGTTCAGGCGCGCCGAGTCGAACAGGGTGTCGCGCCCCTGCACATACGGCGAAGACGCCGACAGGGCAATGAAGTGGGGGATGTAGCGGTTCAGCGAATGCAGCAAGAACATGGCGTCATCGCCCGAGGCGCAGCCGATGTGCACGTGCTGGCCGAAGATGGTGAACTGCTTGGCCAGGTAGCCATACAGTTCCGAAATCTCCTGGAAGCGGGGCTTGGAAAAGATCTTTTGCGACGACCATTGCTGGAACGGGTGCGTGCCGCCACCGGAAATGCCGATATTGAGCTTGTCGCCCGCCGTCACCAGGGTGTCGCGGATTTCCTGCAACTGCGCCAGTAGCGGTGCGTGGTGGGTATGCACGCTCGAATTAATCTCGATCATGCTCTCGGTGATTTCCGGCGTGACGTTGCCAGGGAAAGGCTTCTTGTTCAGCAGGTGCAGCAGGTCGGGGCTGGCAGCCGTCAAATCATAATCCGACAGGTTCACCAGTTGCAGTTCGAGTTCGACGCCGAATGTCAGCGCGGCCGATTGGCCAAAGGGTTCCAGCGGCATTTAGCGCTCCTTGATTTCGTGGGTTTCTTTTGCCAGTTTCAGCACGCCTTGCACCAGCACAGGGCCGAACAGTTCCAGCATCAGGGTGACGGCGGCCAGGGCGTTCAATTCATCGCCGAAATTGACGCCGTGCTGGCGCGCGTGTTCGAGCAGCAGGATGACGAACACGGAAATCGGGGTCAGGGCGGCGCCCGTCAACATGCCCTTGCGCCAGGAAATGCCGCTGACATGCGAGAACGCGGCCACGCCGATGACCTTGGTCAGCAATCGTCCGCCGATGATGGCAAGTGCCAGTGTAGCGCCGGCCGTCACGCTGCTCCATTCCAGGGTCGAGGCGGCGTAGACGAACAGCAGCACGGTCAGCAATTCACCGAGCGGGCCGAAATTGCGCTGCGCCTGGCTGAAAGCGACCCTGCGGTGGCGCGCCACCAGGCCGAAGGTGAGGGTGGCCAGCAGCGGCGACAGGCTGGTGGTGTAGGTCAAAGCGACCAGCAGCATCACCGACAGCGCAAAGGCGACGGTGGCGTCCTGCGCCATATTGCCCAGGCGGCGCAGCATGGCAGGCACGATGATGCCGAATACGGTGCCGGCGGCGACCGACGCGGCCAGTACGGCGGCGCTGCTGCTGGTCGCTTCGATCAGGTCCGTCGAGCTTTGGAACATCCAGAAGCCGACGATGATATTGAAGGTGAATACGGCCAGCACGCAGTTCAGCGCCGTCAGGTGGACGATGCGTTCCGTGACCTGGCCCGAGCTGCGTTCTTCGTTAATCACGCGCATGATGGTCGCTGGCGAAGTCGACATCGACAGGGACGCCAGCAGCAGCGCCGTCATCGAGGTGGCGCCAAATTCGATGCCGATGAAGTACACCACGATAAAGGTAAACAAGGACTCGACCAGACCCGTGACGGCGATCCAGGGATTGTTTTTCAGCCAGCGCAGATTGATGCGGTAGCCGACTTCGAACAGGATCAGGCCGAAGGCCACGTCGGCCAGCACCAGCATCGGGCCGGCGTCCGTTTGCGGCAACACGCCGACCTGGCTCTGGGCCAGGATAAAACCGATCACGCCATAAAAGCTGATGCGCGGCAGGCCAGTCCAGCGGTGGCCGAATTCACCGATGACCCAGGCCAGGGTAATGGCGAACGGCCAGGACAGATCGGTGGCGATCGAGAGAATACTTTGCATGCTCACTCCTTTGATTTGGCGCTGGCACCGGCCGGCAGCGTCCAGGCTGGCGCGGCAACATCGTGGTGCAGCGATGGTGCATTTTTTGCGCAGGCCGCGATGCGCTGATTCTACCGGAGCAGAAGCCGCGCACGGCGTACACAATCGAACCGTGCCACGGCCATGGCGGCCGTGCACAAGATGCAGCAGGGGCAGGATAAGCCATGCCGATGCGCGCTACCCGTAGCGGAGTAGATCCGCAGAGTTAATCAGTACCGCAGTGTACGGCATGGCGGCGCCATGCCGCCATGGATTCTTTGTTGCGTCTTTTTATTTACTGAGCAGGCGCATGCCCTGTTCCAGGCCATTGACCGATAGCGGAAACATGCGGTTGTTCATCAATTGCCGCATGATGCCTATCGATTGGCGGTACTGCCACAAGCCTTCCTGCTCGGGATTGAGCCAGATGAATTTAGGGAAGGCTGCCGTGAAGCGCGACAGCCAGACCGAGCCAGCTTCCTCGTTGTTGTACTCGACCGAGCCACCCGGCTGCACGATTTCATAGGGGCTCATGGTGGCGTCACCGACAAAAATCAGCTTGGTGTCGGGCGGGTATTTGCGCAGCACGTCCCAGGTGGGAAAACGCTCGGATTGACGGCGCCGGTTGTTCTTCCACAGGGTGTCGTAGACGCAGTTATGGAAGTAAAAGAATTCCATGTTCTTGAATTCCGTCTTCGCCGCCGAGAACAATTCCTCGGTGCGCTCGATATGGTCATCCATGCTGCCGCCCACGTCGAACAGCATCAGCACCTTGATGCGGTTCTTGCGTTCGGGGCGCATGCGGATATCGAGATAACCCGCGTTATTGGCCGTGGCGGCGATGGTGGCGTCCAGCGCCAGTTCGTCTTCCGCGCCCTCGCGCGCGAACTTGCGCAGGCGGCGCAGCGCCACCTTCAGGTTGCGCGTGCCCAGTTCGCGCTCGCCGTCATAATCCTGGTAGCTGCGCGCTTCCCACACTTTGACTGCCGTGCGGTTGCCACCCTTGCCGCCTATGCGTATGCCTTCGGGATTAGTGCCGCCATTGCCGAATGGCGAAGTACCGCCGGTGCCGATCCACTTGCTGCCGCCTTCGTGGCGTTCTTTTTGCTCCTTTAGCAGTTCGTTCAGGCGGTCCATCAATTTATCGTAGCCGAATTTTTCCAGCTGCGCCTTTTGCTCGTCCGAGAGTTCGCGCTGCATGCGTTTGAGCAGCCAGTCCAGCGGGATCGCCGCATTCGATTCAAAGGCTGCGTTGACGCCCTTGAAATACTGCGCGAAGGCGCGGTCGAACTTGTCGAAATGGGCTTCATCCTTGACCAGGGCCAGGCGCGACAAATAATAAAAATCGTCCATCGAAGCGCCGATGACATTCTTTTGCAGCGCCTCCAGTAAAGTCAGGAATTCCTTGATCGATACGGGAATCTTCGCATCCTTGAGCGTGAAGAAAAAATCGATCAGCATGGCGTTTCCTGTATTGCCCGGGGCAGTGCCACGATGGGCCGTTGCGCCAGCTTGTAGCGCAGATGGGCGGCGATTTCTGGCCACTCGCCACGCGTAATGCTGTACATGACCGTGTCGCGCACGGTGCCGTCGCGGCGCAGGGCATGGTGGCGCAGTACGCCATCTTTTTTTGCGCCCAGGCGCTCGATGGCTGCTTGCGAGGCGTGGTTGAAATTGTCGGTGCGTAGCCCCACCAGCGCGCAGTCCAGCGTTTCGAAGGCGTGCGTCAGCAATAGCAGCTTGGCGGTGGTGTTGACGTGGCTGCGCTGGCAGCGTTTGGCATACCAGGTATAGCCGATTTCCAGGCGTGCTATGGCGGGCAGTACGTCGTGGTAGCTGGTCGTGCCGATCACCTCGCCGCTGTCCATATCGATGACGGCGAAGGCGAAGCGCGAGGGGCGCATTTCGATGCCCTTGAAGATGTACTGGTCGATCTGGTCTGGTTCGGGCACGGAAGTGACGCGCAATTTCCACAGTTCGCCATCCATGGCGGCGGCCCGCAGGCCGGCCGCGTGGTGCGGCGCCAAGGGTTCGAGGCGGATGCCGTTCAGTTCCAGCGTGACGGGTGCTATCTCGTTCATCGGCGGTCCTTAACGGTTGGTACGCGACATGAACATCAGGCGTTCGAACAGGTGCACATCCTGTTCATTTTTCAGCAGCGCGCCATGCAGGGGCGGCACGATGGTTTTATTGTCGCTGCTGCGCAGCGCCTCGGCCGGAATATCTTCGGCCAGCAGCAGCTTGAGCCAGTCCAGGAACTCCGAAGTCGACGGCTTTTTCTTCAGGCCCGGCACATCGCGCACGGCATAAAAGGTTTGCAGCGCCTGTGCCAGCAATTCTTGTTTCAGGTGCGGATAGTGGACGGCGACGATTTGCTCCATCGTGTCCTTGTCGGGGAATTTGATGTAATGAAAGAAGCAGCGGCGCAGAAAGGCGTCCGGCAATTCCTTTTCATTGTTGGAGGTGATGATGACCAGCGGACGGTGGCGTGCCGTGACCATTTCGCGCGTTTCATAGACATAAAACTCCATGCGGTCCAGTTCGCGCAGCAAGTCGTTCGGAAATTCGATGTCGGCCTTGTCGATCTCGTCGATCAGCAGCACCACCGGCTCGGGCGCGGTGAACGCCTGCCACAGCACGCCCTTGACGATGTAGTTCTGGATGTCGCGCACGCGCTCGTCGCCCAGCTGCGAATCGCGCAGGCGCGAGACGGCGTCGTATTCGTACAGCCCTTGCTGCGCCTTGGTGGTCGACTTGATATGCCATTGCATCAGCGGCATGTTCAGCGCCCCCGCCACTTCCTCGGCCAGCATGGTCTTGCCGGTGCCCGGTTCGCCCTTGATCAGCAAGGGGCGTTGCAGGGTCAGCGCCGCATTCACGGCCAGTTTCAGGTCGGCGGTGGCGACATACTGATCGGAGCCTTCGAAGCGCTGGCCTGGCTGGGGGTGCTGTGCTTGCATGAGCGGTCTACCTGAAGATGAAAGAAATTGAGTATAAACAGAACTGTGCCAGCCTGCCACGCAAGCGCTCTGTGCCCGCCTGCACACACTGTGTTTTTTGTAGGTGGACTTGCAAGAATATCTTGGTTAGAATCGGCAATTAACAGCTTATTTGTCAACATTTAGGAATAAAAAAACAGTCCTGGCGTTTCTCCGATTACCTTTGTTCACTTTGCCACTATGAAAAAAATATTTGCACTTCTCGTGCTTGCCGGCATAGCAAATGCCGTCACAGCGGCTGACATTGTAGGAAACGCCAAGGCCGCCACAGCCAAGGTGGAAATGTGTATCGGTTGTCACGGTATTCCAGGTTACAAGGCCACCTTTCCGGAAGTGTTCCAGGTGCCGATGATCGGTGGGCAGCCGGCAAAATATATCGAGAACGCGCTGCAGGCGTATAAAAAAGGTGACCGCAAGCATCCCAGCATGAAGGGGATTGCCACCAGCCTGTCGGACCAGGACATTGCCGATGTCGCCGCCTATTACTCGCAACAAGCCAAGCCGAACTGAGGGCCAGCCAGATGAAAAAAACCTACGCCATCCTGCTCTTCTCAGTCGTTTCCTTCTCTGCCAGCGCTGCCGGCAATATCAGCAAGGGCAAGGTGCTGGCGGAAAAATACAATTGCGCCACCTGCCATGGCAAGGATTACGGCACGCCCATCGACCCCTCTTACCCGAAACTGGCGGGCCAGCACCGCGATTATCTGGAGCACGCGCTGACCGCCTACAAGCGGGGCGACGCGCCTAACGGACGCAACAATGCCATCATGACGGGCCAGGTCAAGCCGCTGACTAACCAGGACATCAAGGACCTGGCCGCTTACTTCCACAGCTTGCCCACCACCTTGGTGACCCACCGCTGATCGTTGCTGCGCCGTATTCGGAGGCTGCGCTAGCCGCGGCTTTTCTCATATAGCGCCAGAAACACCAGGCCGATGGCCAGTGTGATGTTTTTCGTGAGCGGCCCGAAAGGGTGGATCAGGAATTCCGGCAGGAAGAGGGCGATCACCAGCGAATAGCCGGCCACCAGCGCGCATTGCATCCACCACAGCCATGGCCTGGCATGGACCAGTGACCCGATGCCCATGAGCAGGTCGGCCAGGCACGAGGCGGCAAACACTTGCCCGGTATGGGATGTGATACCGCTGCGTTGCAGCCATGCGATCGACTCGGCCTGCGGATACAGGTACCATGAGACATACGCGGTCCATAGCCAGATGAAGGCCATGCCGAGGCGCATGGCCCAGTATAGCCGGGTCAGGTTCGCTGCTGTCATGGCGAGGGCTTGGCAACCATCAGCCAATAGACCAGCATGAACGCGACAAATGCGGGCACGCCCAGCCAGAACCAGCAGCGCGCATAAACCCAGTACAGACCCGGCAGCGCAGTAGCGGTGTCGTCCGCCAGACGGGCCAGGCTGCGCATGCGGATTTGCAGCCACAGCACGGGCAGCCAGCAGGCGCCTGCCAGCGCATACAGCAACATCGAAACCAGCACCCAGCCGGACAGTATCGGATAGCCGGCCAGGTGCGCCAGCGCCAGTCCGGACAGCGGCTGGATAATGACGGCTGGCGTCGTGAACAGCCAGTCGGCCAGCACGGTCTTTTCGGCCGACAGCCGAATTGCGCGCACTTCGCCGCCCCGATCGGTGATCCACTTGAAGAAAGCGATGCCGATGCCGGTGCCGAACAGGATCGTGGCGCTGAGGATGTGCAGCCATTTGATAAACAGGTACCAGCTCATGCCGGCACCTCGGTCACGTCATGGCCTTGCAGCGCGGCCAGGTAGTCCTCCACCGTGAGCAGGCCGACGCATGGCATCGCACCATGTGGCACTTGTGCGTCATCGCGTGTGCTGGTGGCCAGTTTGTTTGCCAGGGCGATTGCGGCGCCGCAGGGGATATGCGGGCCGTGGTTTTGCGCTGCCAGCAACTGCCATGTCAATGACAAAGGCTGGTCATCGCGCCCCACGCCGTCCATCGTCACGAACATGGCGCCCTTGTCGCTGACCAGCGGTTCCAGCCACTGGCTGATCGCGTGCAGCGGCCTGACCAGCGGTAGCAGGCTGCGTAACAGGCCCAGCCGCACGAGTTGTGCAGCGGCCCAGACGAACAGGTGACCGGGGGCGCTGGCAAAACCGGCATGAAACGTGACGGTCTCAAGGCCAGGATAGCGCTGCGGGAATAGCGTCAGGTCGGGCACGTCGCAACTGCCCAGCAAGCGCGATCCAATCGGCGCTGCAAAACGGTGGCGTTGCAGGTCGAGCCAGCCGTGCGTGGTTTCCTGGCGGCCGGCGACGAGACGCTGGAAGGGTTTGCCGCCATACGAAAAGATGCCGGCCATGGTGGCGACGCCTGGTGCGCGGGCGCCGGACGCGATGCCGTGGCGGATGGACATGAGCTGGCCAAAGCGTGGCAGGTAGCGTTCTACCACCGCCGACGATAGCGCCGGCAGCGAGCTGGCGCCGCTGGTGACGAAGACGCCGCGCTGAAGCGCCCGGTCATTGAGGCTGGCAATGCCGGCGACAAAATCGCGGCCGTCTGCCAGGTCGATATAGTTGGCGCCAGCGTCTATCGCGGCGCACGCGACGCGGTAGTCCTGGCCCTGGAACGGGCCTGCGGTATGGATCAGTGTGTCTACCTGCAGTTCAGCCAGGCGCTGCGCCAGATCCGGGGCATGCGCGTCGAGCGCCAGCGCCTGCTGTGGCGGCAGGCCCAATTGCGCCGTCAATGCCCTGGCCTTGCCAGCATCGCGCCCTGCCACCAGCAAATGGATATCCTTGTTGGCGGCCAGCACCTTGCAAATGCGCGCGCCGAAAAAACCGTAACCGCCTAATACAAGAATCGTGTGATTGGCCAAGGTATCCTTCAGTTGATGAGTTCCTTGGCAAGATGATACTACCTGATCAGCGCCGGCGCACGCTCTCGATATACGCGTCCGTGTCCGGCGGCAAGCCTGAACGCTGCGAGGCCCAGATCATCTGGCCCAGGCATTCCATCACTTCATGCTGGGCCGCATGCATGGAATCGAGGCGTTGCGTCAGTTGCTGCACGGCCGGGCGGATGCCGCGCGGCTGGTCCACCTGCACTTGCTCCGTGATCGACAGATGCATGGACAGGTGCAAAAAGGGATTGGCTTGTCCCCCTTCGACGGAGTAATCGCGGGCCAGCGCCGCTTCGACGTCGCTCAGCTCGTTTTCATACTCGGGGTGTTCCAGTATCCAGTCGAGCGCGATCGCTTCCATGGGACTGAGAATTTCATGTGCGCGGTGCTTGCGCAGGGTATCGCAAAAGAAACGGCGCACATCATCGGAAGATGGATTAAACATCGTATTAGTACGTAAATGGAAGCAAGCAGCATTGTACCGCGTACGTTGATGACATACCGATTGTTGCCCCAATTCCCGAGGTTACAGCGCATTTATGGGTTTTTTCTGATCTTTTGGTTAATTTAATTTAATACCATCCAGTAAGTATTATCCCCAATCCTTTCGAACGAGCAACGTCAATTAACGGTGATAAAATTCTTGTTCTTGACATTTGCTATGGACTTGGCCGCGATTTTGTTGCCAGTTTTTGCCGCCCGGCGGGCTGTGCAGAGGCCGCGCCGTGGTTTGTATTGTCCGCACCCTTGCCACCAGATTTGCTCTTGAAACATCCGGGAGCATGGCAGCATGCATGCTCATTATTACCAGAATCCGCCTGTCCGGCCGCCCCTGGCGCACCGGATGGCGGAGTGTTTGCTTTATCTGCTGGTGCTGCTGCCGTAGTGGCGTGCAAGAACAACCTTCTGCTGTATTCAATAACGGAGTTACGTATGCGTAAATCGCTTTTACTTTTGATGTCGTGCCTGATCCTGGCGGCATGTGACAAGACGCCACCTGCGTCGTCGGAAAAACCGGTCGATGTGTTGCTGATTGGCGCCGGCACCATGAGCGCCACCCTGGGCAGCATGCTCAAGGAACTGGATCCATCGCTGACCATGGCCATGTATGAGCGCCTCGATTCGGTTGCGGCTGAAAGCTCGGACGCGATGAACAACGCCGGTACCGGCCACTCCGCGTTCATGGAACTGAACTACACGCCAGAAGCGGCCGACGGCCACGTGGAAACCAAGAAAGCCGTTGAGATCAACGAGCAATTCGAGATTTCCAAGCAATTCTGGGCCTATGAAGTGGCGCATAAAAACCTGGGCGATCCACGCAGCTTCATCAACAACGTACCGCACATGAGCTTTGTGTGGGGCGACGACAATATCAATTTCCTGCGCAAGCGCTACGCTGCCCTGCAAAAAGAAAATCTGTTCAAGGGCATGCTGTATAGCGAAGATTATTCGCAGATCCAGCAATGGGCGCCGCTGGTCATGAATGGCCGCGACAAGAACCAGAAGGTTGCCGCCACCCGCATGGAAATCGGTACTGACGTCAACTATGGCGCGCTGACCCGCAGCCTGGTGAAGAACCTGACCGAAAAACACGGTATGGAATTGCACCTGCGCAACCAAGTGGAAGACATCAAGCGTGGCGCCGATGGCGTATGGAACGTGAAAGTGAAAAACCTGGCTGACGGCAAGGAACAGAACGTACGCGCCAAGTTCGTCTTCGTCGGCGCTGGCGGCGGTGCACTGCCGTTGCTGGAAAAAACCGGCATTCCTGAAGCCAAAGGCTACGGCGGCGTGCCAGTCGGCGGCCAATGGCTGGTGACCACCAATCCTGAACTGATCAACCAGCATTACGCAAAAGTCTACGGCAAAGCTTCGGTTGGTTCGCCACCGATGTCCGTGCCGCATCTCGATACCCGTATCATCGATGGCAAGCGCGCTCTGCTGTTTGGCCCATTCGCTACCTTCTCGACCAAGTTCCTGAAAAACGGTTCGTGGATCGACTTGCCAGCCTCGATCGGTACCGGCAATGTGCGTCCTATGCTGCAAGCTGGCTATGACAATATCCCACTGACCAAATACCTGGTCCAGCAAGTGATGAATTCGCCTGAAGACCGTCTGGCAACGCTGCGTGAGTACCTGCCAAACGCGAAAATGGAAGACTGGAAACTGCAAAACGCCGGTCAACGCGTACAGATCGTCAAGGATGATCCGGTAAAAGGTGGCTTGCTGCAGTTCGGCACCGAAGTTGTCGGTGCAGGCGATGGCAGCATCGTGGCACTGCTGGGCGCCTCGCCAGGTGCATCGACCGCGCCACCGATCATGATCAAAGTGTTGCAAAAAGCGTTTAAAGACCGCCTGGCAACGCCAGAGTGGCAAGCGAAGATGCTGGAAATGGTACCATCGTATGGTCAAAAGCTGAACAGCGACCCTGCACTGGCCAACCGCATCCGCCAATACAGCAGCGGCGTGCTGGGCTTGAAAGCGTTCACGCTTGACGTGCCAGGTGCACCGGCAGCAGCAGCGGCTGGCGCTTCGGCTTCGGCATCTGTACCTGCACCAGTGGCAGTAGCGGCAAAATAAGCGATAAGGAGAGGGGATGGCTTGCCATCCCTGTCCTGACGCAGCCGGCAAGATTAGTTTCCGGCATGAAAAAAGGGGCAGCCTGTTTAGGCTGCCCCTTTTGCATGGTGCGCTGCGTGCATGATGGACCGGTCTTACTCCTTGCCTGGCAGTATCAGTTCCGGCGTGCAACTTTCATCGCTGCTCCGCTCGCAGCCTTGTTCCGCTGACGTGGCCGCTTCTGCTGCGCGTGGCGCATGCGGCTGGCGCAAGTAGCGCGAGGTATGGCGTTGTTGCCCGTTGCCATGCGCTGGCCAGGTCAGGAAGCGTGACAACTCCTGCAAGGCGCGCTGGTATACATCGCGTTTAAATTCAATCACGACATCGAGCGGGACCCAATATTCATGCCAGCGCCAGGCGTCGAACTCAGGATGGTCGGTCAGGCGCAGATTGACGTCGTTATCGCGTGCGCACATTCTCAGCAGAAACCAAATCTGCTTCTGGCCACGGTAATGGCCGCGAATTTCGCGCTTGATGAAGTGATCTGGCACTTCATAGCGCAGCCAGTCGCGGGTGCGTCCGACAATTTTGACGTGTTCCTGTCTGAGTCCGATTTCCTCTTCAAGTTCGCGAAACATGGCTTGTTCCGGTGTTTCGCCATATTTGATACCGCCTTGTGGAAACTGCCATGAGTGCTCGCGCACCCGCTTGCCCCACCACACCTCGTTCTGGGCGTTTAGCAGGATGATGCCGACGTTGGGCCGAAACCCTTCACGGTCGAGCATAATGCACCTCAAACTTTCTGCGACAGAGCGTCTTTTTTTACATAATTACCCACAACTGCGCAAGCCGGCCGCCTTTTCGGAGGGCGAAAAGCGCCGGAATCGCACCAATTGAGCGCATTTGTGTAAAGTATGGACGCATCAGCCAGCTAATCCTTTAAAATTAGGTTGATTATAACCCTCTCTTTTTAAAAAGAATTCACCGTTATGCGCGCCTCCCGTTTTTTTATTTCCACACTTAAAGATGCACCTTCTGACGCAGAAATCGTCAGCCACCAATTAATGATGCGTGCAGGCATGATCAAACGCCTCGGTTCCGGCATTTACACCTACATGCCGATGGGCTTGCGCGTAATCCGCAAGGTGGAAGCCATCGTGCGTGACGAGATGAACAAGGCCGCCGGTATCGAACTGCTGATGCCGCTCGTACAACCTGCTGAACTGTGGCAAGAGACGGGCCGCTGGACCAAGATGGGTGACGAGCTGATGCGCGTAAAAGACCGCCATGGCCGCGAATACGCGATCCAGCCGACCTCGGAAGAAGTCATCACCGACGTCGTGCGCACGGAAATCAAATCCTACCGCCAGCTGCCACTGAACTTCTATCACATCCAGACCAAGTTCCGCGACGAGCGCCGTCCACGTTTCGGCCTGATGCGCGGCCGCGAATTCACCATGAAGGACGCCTATTCGTTCGACCGCGACCTGGCGGGCCTGCAAGCATCGTATAAAGTCATGTTTGACGCCTACACGCGCATCTTTACGCGCTTCGGCTTGAAATTCCGCGCCGTGGCGGCCGACAACGGCGCCATCGGCGGTTCCGGTTCACATGAATTCCACGTCATCGCCAATACGGGCGAAGATGCACTTGTGTATTGCCCTACGTCCGACTACGCCGCCAATATGGAAGCGGCTGAAGCGCTGCCGCTGGCGGGCGAGCGTCCAGCTGCCACCCAGGCCTTGACGAAAACGGCCACGCCGGACACCGTCAAGTGCGAAACCGTGGCTGCCTTGCTGGGCCTGGACCTGACGCAAACCGTAAAAACCATCGCCCTGACGGTGGAAACGGAAAAAGACAGCAAAGTGGCTAAACAGTATTTCATGCTGCTGCTGCGCGGCGACCATGAATTGAACGAGATCAAGGTGGGCAAGGTTGCCGGCCTGGCTGGTCATCGTTTCTCGACGGAAGCAGAAATCCTGGAAGTCTACGGTTCCATCCCTGGCTACCTGGGCCCGATCGGCACCAAAGCGCCCGTC
Source organism: Janthinobacterium silvisoli (assembly GCF_014200725.1). GTDB lineage: Bacteria > Pseudomonadota > Gammaproteobacteria > Burkholderiales > Burkholderiaceae_D > Janthinobacterium. Next base: position 1,958,466 of record NZ_JACHCL010000001.1, on the reverse strand, counting down.
ACCATCGTAGCTGACCGCACAGTTGCCCACATGAATGACTTCGTTTGCGGCGCGAATGAAGGCGGTTTCCACTACACAGGCGCCAACTGGGGCCGCGACGTGGCCGAGCCTGCCATCGTGGCCGACTTGCGCAATGTGGTCGCCGGCGACGCTTCGCCAGACGGCAAGGGTCTGCTGGCCATCGAGCGCGGCATCGAAGTGGGCCATGTGTTCCAGCTGGGTACGGCGTACTCGGAAAGCATGAAAGCCACCTTCCTCGATGAAAACGGCAAACCGGCGCCACTGCAGATGGGTTGCTACGGCATCGGCATCACGCGCATCCTGGGCGCCGCCATCGAACAGAACTTCGATGACAAGGGCATTATCTGGCCAGCCTCGATCGCGCCATTTGAAGTGGTGCTGTGCCCGATGGGCATGGACCGCAGCGAACTGGTCAAGGAAGAGACGGAAAAGCTGTACGCCGCCCTGCAAGGCGCTGGCGTGGATGTCATCGTCGACGACCGTGGCCTGCGTCCTGGCGCCATGTTTGCTGACTGGGAACTGATTGGCGTGCCGCACCGCGTTGTCATCGGTGAGCGCGGCCTGAAAGAAGGCAAGCTGGAATACCAGGGCCGCCGCGATACGGAAGCGACCGGCGTGGCGCCGGACGAGATCGTTGCCTTCATCCAGGGCAAAATGGCGCAGTGAAGCGCATGCAAGTAAGTAAAACGGCTGGCGCCCTCGCGCTGGCCGCCTGCCTGGCCTGTGCTCCCCTTGCACAGGCAGGCAACCAGAAGGAAGAGGCGCTGGCCGATTCCGTACGGCTTGCCCTGTCGCAAGCCATTCTGGATGGACGTCCGCCGCAAGCCAGATTTAGCTCCACCATTGAACTGCAGCGCTACCAGCAATGGCTGGCGCAGATGTCGCAGCGTTTGCAGCGCAAGCTGCCCGATACCCAGCTGCGCACGGAATTTCTGGAAACCGTCTGGTATGAATCGCGCCGCGCGGGCCTGGAGCCGGCCCTGGTGCTGGGCTTGATACAAGTGGAGTCCGCTTACCGCAAGTATGCGGTCTCGCTGGCCGGTGCGCGCGGCTATATGCAGGTGATGCCGTTCTGGACGGGCGTTATCGGCGATAACGACCGCAGCAAGCTGTTCCACATGCAGACGAATCTGCGCTATGGCTGTTCCATCCTGCGCATGTACCTGGATATGGAAAAAGGCGATCTCTACCTGGCCTTGGGCCGCTACAACGGCAGCCGTGGCCGGCCCGAGTATCCGAATGCGGTACGAGCGGCGTGGCAGCAGTGGGAATTCAAGCCAGCCAGCTAAAGGTAGCATCCAAAAAAATGCCCCGCTCGCTTATTTAGCGGCGGGGCACTCACATGGCTTGCTAGCCCTGCGTCGTTCTTATTATTTCAAATGATCGGAGATGAGTTTCGTCATTTCAAACATGGAGACCTGGGCTTTGCCGCTGAAAACGGCTTTGAGCTTGTCGTCTGCATTGATCATGCGGCGGTTGGCCGGATCTTGCAGATCGTGTTTTTTAATGTAATCCCATACCTTTTTGGTCACTTCAGTGCGCGGCAGCGGTGCTGCGCCAACGACGGCCGCTAGGTCTTTCGATGGCGTCATGGCTTTCATGAATGCTGCGTTTGGTTTGCGTGGTGTTGCCGGTGCTGCCGCTTTCTTCGCCGCTGCTGGTTTAGCTGCTGCTTTGGCTGCGGGTGCTGCTTTTTTCGCTGCGGCAGGCTTGGCTGCTGCTGCTTTGGCTGGCGCTGCTACTGGGGTTTTTTTGGCTGTTGCCATCTTCGAGCCTCCTTAACAAACACATGGGAAATTGCGCAATTGATCGCACGGCTAATATTGGTGGGGATTTAGACAGTATGCAAGTGTTTTTCACGTTTTCACGAGGAAAAAGTAACGAAAAGACGCGCCTGTCTCCCGGGCGCACCGCTTGGGCGCGCTGAAGGCCGTTTTTGCCGTGAAATGGCATGGTTGCTGGCTATGCGGGGAGGGGGAGGGAAAAGCGGGGGAGGCGTGATGCCGGACACAAAAAAGTGCAGTCCGGCATTACTTTAAAGCAGGGTGAGGTCTTAACGCATGCCGGGCATCATGCCCTTCATGGATCGCATCATCTTCATCATGCCGCCGCCCGACAATTTCTTCATCATCGTCTGCATTTGCTCGAATTGCGTCAGCATGCGGTTCACTTCCTGCACTTGCACGCCGGCGCCGGCAGCGATGCGGCGCTTGCGGGTGGCCTTGATCAGTTCAGGCTTGGCGCGCTCCTGTGGCGTCATCGAATCGATGATGCCGCACATGCGGCGCACCTGCTTGTCGGCCTGATCCATGTTCTTGCCGCCTGCCGCCTGCTGGAACTGGGCTGGCAGCTTGTCCATCAGATTGGCCATGCCGCCCATTTTCTTCATCTGGCCCAGCTGCGCCTTGAAGTCGTTCATGTCGAACTTGCCGCCGACCTTGATCTTTTGCGCCAGGTCGGCCGCCGCCTTGCTATCGACGCCCTTGCGCGCTTCCTCGACCAGCGCCAGGATGTCGCCCATGCCCAGAATACGGTTGGCCATGCGGGTAGGATCGAACGCTTCCAGGCCATCGAGTTTTTCCGAGACACCGGCAAACTTGATCGGTTTGCCCGTGATATGGCGTACCGACAGGGCCGCACCGCCGCGCGCGTCGCCGTCCAGCTTGGTCAGCACGATACCGGTCAGCGGCAGCGCATCATTAAAGGCCTTGGCCGTGTTGATGGCGTCCTGGCCCAGCATGGCGTCGACCACGAACAGGGTTTCGATCGGTTTCACGGCGCCGTGCACGGCGGCGATTTCACGCATCATCTCTTCATCGATACCCAGACGGCCGGCCGTATCGATAATCAGCACATCGTGGTAATGCTTCTTGGCCCAGTCCAGCGCGGCCAGGGCGATATCGACCGGCTTGTCGGTGCTGGTGGACGGGAAGAAGTCGGCGCCAACCTGGGCGGTCACCGATTGCAGCTGGGCAATAGCGGCTGGACGGTACACGTCGGCCGATACGGTCAGTACTTTCTTTTTCTTTTCTTCTTTCAGGTATTTCGCCAGCTTGCCGACGGTGGTAGTTTTACCGACACCCTGCAGACCGGCCATCAGGATGATGGCGGGCGGTTGCTGGGCAAAGCTGATTTGCGACGCTTCCGGACCCAGGTCGGCGCCCATGATGGCGGCCAGCTCGCGCTGTACCACGCCAACCAGGGCTTGGCCTGGGGTCAGCGAGGAAATGACATCCTCGCCCATGGCTTTTTCTTTGACTTTGGCGATGAATTCGCGCACGGCGGGCAGGGCGACGTCGGCCTCGAGCAATGCCAGGCGCACTTCGCGCAGCATCTCGGCGGTGTTCGATTCGGTCAGGCGCGCCTCGCCGCGCATGGTCTTGACGACTTTGGCAAGCCGCTGGGTAAGATTATCTAGCATGATGAACCTGCAATGGAAAGCTGGAGAGTAGACGGCGCTAGCCGGACGATGGCCGCCATTTTACCCCATCGCGCTGCGGTGGCGGCCCTGGCTGGCGCAGGGGCGTTAGCTGTCTCTTTTTTACGCGGCTTGGTGTCCTTGGCAATGTCACGATTGCATGAAAGCTACGACAAGGTTAGAATGAGAATAATTCTTATTTACATCGGGCGTATCGGGCGAACAGCGCCTGCGTTGAAAGGGATGCCATGCCGGCCACCGAAATTACCCAGCAACAAGAACTGCACACACTCTACAGCAGCCATTTCGGCTGGCTGCAGGGCTGGCTGCGGCATAAGCTGGGTAATGCCTTCGAAGCGTCTGATCTGGCGCAAGACACTTTTATCAGTATCTTGACGGCGAGCACGGCGCCGCAGATACGCGAAGCGCGTCCTTTCCTGGCCACCATCGCGCGCCGCCTGGTGGCGCACCGTTATCGCCGGCAAGTGCTGGAAGAAGCGTATCTGGCCGCACTGGCGTGTTTGCCGCCCGAGGTGGCGCCCGCGCCGGAAGAGCGCTTGCTGGCGCTGGAAGCCTTGCAGGAAATCGATGCCGCGCTCGATGGCTTGCCGCCGCCCGTGCGCCAGGCTTTCTTGCTGGCGCAACTCGATGGCCTCAGCTATGCCGAAATCGCCGCGCGCCTGGGCGTGTCCAGTAGTTCCGTCAAGCAATATCTGACGCGGGCCAACCGCCACGTCTTTTTTGCCTTGCCGGCATGAACATGCTGTGTGAACCTGTATCGCGGGCCGCCATCAGCGAGGCCGTGGAAGAGCAGGCGGCCGAGTGGCTGACCGTGCTGATGTCGGACGAGGCGGGTGAGCAGGAACGTGCCGCGTGGCAACGCTGGCGCGAGCTGGATCCTGAACATGAACAGGCCTGGCAGCATATCGAAGCCGTCACGCAGCGCCTGAACGGTTTGCACCGTGGCGCGGCCGCGCAGGCGCTGGCGAGCGCAGGTGCACCAGCCAATCGCAAGCGGCGCCAGTTGCTGCTGTGGCTGGGTGTGGCGGGTGGCACCGGTTTGCTGGCCGCGCAGACCGATGCCTGGCAAGGCGCCCGCAGCTTGCGCGCCGACTATCGCACGGCTACCGGCGAGCGGCGCGAGGTGGCGCTGCATGACGGTAGCGTGGTCACGCTCAATACCGGCTCGGCCATGAATGTGTCTTTCGATGGCCGGCGCCGCTTGATCGAACTGCTGGCCGGCGAGATTCTCGTCGTCAGCGGCCATGGCGCGGGCAGCGACGCGCCGCTGGTGGTGGCCACCCGTGAAGGCCTGGTGCGCGCACTGGGCACGCGTTTTTCGGTGCGCCAGGATGCAGGAAAAAGTACGGTCGACGTGTTTGAAAGCGCCGTCGAGGTTCGCCCGCGCGACAGCGCCGGCGCGCCATTGCATCTGGCGGCCGGTCGCAGCGTGAGCTTTTCACGCTTGCAGGCCGATGCGCCGCACGCGCTCGATGCTTATGCCGACGCCTGGTCGCGCGGACAGATGATCGTCGACGACGTGACCCTCGGTGCATTTATTGCCGAACTGTCGCGCTACCGGCCCGGCATCCTGCATTGCGCGCCCGAGGTGGCCCAACTGCGGCTGTCGGGCGTCTTTCCGCTGGCCGATACGCAGCGCATCCTGAACATGCTGCCCAACTCCCTGCCGGTGCAGGTGCGCAGCCGGACCCGCTACTGGGTCACGCTGGAAGCGGCCCAGTAGTCCACCTTCAAAAAATATTTTTCATTTCGGCTGCCCGTTTTTCATTCTCGCGCCACCTGTAGTTAAGAGACACATTTTTCATATCTGGTACGCGTCGTCCGATGACTACAGGGCCGGCAGCGCAGCCATAAACAATTTTGATGGAAGGACGCAGTGTGATGCATCTGACGTACAAGCTTTGCCGCCGGGGACCACAGACGGGGGCGCCGTGGTGATGAAATCCGCCCATATGCTGTTGTTGTCGCGTGTGCTGGCTGCCATTTTTGGCGGCTACGCCCTCACTTCCGGCGTGGCCGTGCTGCTGGCCGCCGTGTTGCCCATGTCGCGCGCCGAAGCCGTGCTGACGGCTACCCTGAGCGCCTTCGTTATTTATACCTGCGCGGTGATCTGGGTATTTTCCGTGCAAGACTTGCGCCGGGTCTGGATGGGCATGCTGCTGCCGGCTATCGTTTGCGGCGGCCTGGGCCTGCTGCTGTCGCGGGGTGGCGCATGAGCACGACAGTAGACAAAGTGGTGAAAACGCCACAGCAAGGGGGCTTGCGGCAAGCCATGGCCTGGCTGCATACCTGGTGCGGCCTGTGGATTTCCTGGCTGCTGTTCGCCATCTTCCTGACCGGTACCCTGGCCGTCTTCGATGATCCCATCGGCCACTGGATGACGCCCGAGCACGCACTGGAAGAAGCGGCGCACGCGAATGATCCGCCACCGCCCAAGGTGACGGACCGCGCCAATCGCCTGGCGCTGGCGCTCGACTTCATGGAAAAAGAGCATCCGAAGGCCGATATGTGGGAAATCTGGCCCGTGCAGCGCCCCGGCCAGGGCTTGTCCGCCTACTGGTTCCAGCCCAGCGGCGGTTATGGTTCGGCCGAGCTGAACCCGCTGACAGGCGCACTGGTCGAGCATGTGCGCGAAGAAAACCAGCGCGACACCATCGGCGGCCACCATTTCGTCGATTTCCATTATGAGCTGCATGCGGGCCGCATCGGCGTGTGGATCGTCGGTATCACCACCATGATCATGCTGGTGGCGCTGGTCAGCGGCGTGATCACGCATAAACGCATCTTCAAGGATTTCTTTACCTTCCGCCCGGCCAAGGGCCAGCGTTCCTGGCTCGATGCACACAATGCGGTGGCCGTCTTGACCTTGCCCTTCCAGTTCATGATCGCCTATACGGGTATCGCATTTTTCAGCGATGACTACGTGCCGGCGCCCGTGGTAGCCCAATACGGCATGGAAAACGGCAAAAAGGCCTTTCTCAGCGACTGGAATGATGTGGGTAAACCCACTCGCACAGGATCGGCGATGGCGATCCCTGACCTGGAATCGTACGCGCTGCGCGCCGAGCAAACCATCCATCAGGAAATCCGCGCCGTGGTGCTGGACAATCCGAACGACGCTTCCATGCGCGTCTGCATGTATGGCTGGAATGAAGAGGGCGACACGCTCAAGCGTATCAGCGCCAATACGGGCATGGCTTGCTATGCGCTGGCGACCGGCGAGCAGATTGCCGTGCGCCAGCCGGGTCATGCCGACTCGGGTCCTGCGGGCCTGACGCGCATCGTAATGTCGAATCTGCACATGGCGGGTTTTGGCGGCACGCCCATACGCTGGCTGTACTTCTTTTGCGGCCTGGCCGGCACGGCCATGATGGGCACGGGCGCCATTTTGTTCATGGTCAAGCGCCGCCAGCGGGCCGGCGGCGAATTCGGCAGCGCCACCGAACGTGTGTACCGCATGATCGAATGCCTGAACGTGGCCGCGATTGCCGGCCTGGCCGTGGCCTGTGTCGGCTATCTGTGGGCCAACCGCCTGATCCCGGTCGGCATCGAACAGCGTGCGGGCTGGGAAGTGCGGGCCTTCTTTGGCGTGTGGTTCTTGATGCTGCTGCACGCCTGCCTGCGTCCGGAAAAACGCGGATGGATCGAGCAGCTGTCGCTGCTGGCCCTGCTGTGCCTGCTGCTGCCTATCTTGAACCTGTTGAGCACGGGCGACAACCTGGCGGCGCAGATCGCGCGCAGCGACTGGGAAAGCGCCGGCGTCGAATTGTGCAGTCTGGCCTTCGGCTTGCTGGCCGCCTGGGGCGCCTGGAAAGTCCATAAACGCAAGGAAAAGCCGGCCAGGAAAGCCGCCACGAAAGAGCGCGGGGCGCCGGCCAGCCTGCAAACAACGATGGAAGGAAGCTGAGGGATGAACGTGATTTTATGTGCGCTGGGCCTGTCGTATGCGGGCATGGCTAGCCTGAGCCTGGCGATGGATCGCCACCATGGCCAGGTCTGGGGCCGCGACGCGGCCGTGAACGTGCGGCGCGTCTTGCAACTGATTGGCGCCGTCTTGCTGGCGCTGGCCATCTGGCCCTGCGTGGCTGGCTGGAGCGCCACCGTCGGCTTTGTTGCCTGGGTAGGGTTTATTTCGGCCGGCGCGTTGCTGGTGGCCTTGCTGCTGCCGTACGCGCCCAAGCTGCTGTTGCGTAGTTCCCTGCTGGCAGCCGTCGCCGCGCTGGCAGGGTTGGTGACCTTCCTGCAGTAATTCTGATTGCTATTTTTAAGGATAAATAGATGTTTTTTTCACGTTTGGCGACACCGATTGACGTTTTTACTTTAATTAAGGCGGTTTCCTGATGGCGGCCCGTATGCCACGGCGCCGTCTGCGCATCATCGGCAGCATCGTTTTGCTTCTCCTGCTGGGCGCCGGTGCCGTCTGGGCCACGCGCGCGCCGAAAACCGTGTTCGACACGGCGCCAGTCAGGCGCGGCAATATCGAGGCCAGTGTCACGGCCATCGGCACTTTGCAGCCGCAAACCTATGTCGACGTAGGCGCGCAAGTGTCGGGCCAGATTACACGTTTGCATGTGCAGCCTGGCAGCAGCGTGGAAAAAGGCCAGCTGCTGGCCGAGATCGACCCCAGCGTGCAGCAAGCCACGGTCGACGCGGGACGCGCTGCCCTGGCCGGTTTGCGCGCGCAGCTGGCGGACCAGCAGGCGCAGCACCGCCTGGCAGGCCAGCAGCATGGGCGCCAGCAGCAGATGGCCAAGTTCGATTCCACCCCGCTGGCCGATGTGGAAACGGCCGAAGCCACGCTGGCTTCGGCTGCCGCCAAGATCGACCATTTGAAGGCGCAGATAGACCAGACCCAGGCCAGCCTGAAAGCCGATGAAGCGCGCCTGGGCTACACGCGCATCTATGCGCCGATGGCTGGCAAGGTGGTGGGCCTGGATGCGAAGGAAGGGCAAACCTTGAACGCCACTTACCAGACGCCGAATATCTTGCGCATCGCCGACCTGTCGGCCATGACGGTGTGGACGGAAGTGTCGGAAGCGGACGTGCGCCGTGTGCGCCCCGAGATGCCCGTATATTTCACGACCCTCGGCGGCGACCAGCGGCGCTGGAGCGGCAAGGTGCGGCAAGTGCTGCCGGCGCCGCCAGTGCCGGGCGGTAGCAGCAGCGGCACGGCGCTGGCGCCATCGACCAGCAAGGTGATTTTATATACCGTATTGTTCGACGTCGATAATGCGGATGGCGAGTTGATGCCGCAAATGACGGCACAAGTGGTGTTCGTCACGGCGTCGGCCAGGAATGTGCTGGCCGTACCCTTGCCAGCCTTGAAACCATCCACGCAGGAAGGCGCGAAGGCCGGCGAATTCACGGCGCGCGTGCAGGGCGCCGATGGCAAGGTTGATACACGCACCGTAAAAGTGGGCGTGCGCAACCGCCTGAATGCGGAAGTGCTGGACGGCTTGCGCGAAGGCGAATTGCTGGTGACGGGAGAGCAGCCAGCCGGTAACGGCGCCAGCAGGTTCCAGCTATGAGCGGGGTGAGTCACATTGAAAAACCGCCTCCCCTGATCGAGCTGCAAGGCTTGCGCAAGCGCTACGGCGGCCACGATGGCGCACCGGCCGTGGAAGTGCTGCGCGGCGTCAGCCTGTCGATCGCGGCCGGCGAATTCGTCGCCATCGTGGGGGCGTCTGGCTCGGGCAAGTCGACCCTGATGCATTTGCTGGGATGCCTGGACCGGCCCAGCGACGGCACATATCACTTTGCTGGCCAGGACGTGGCCAGCCTGAACCCCGATGAACTGGCGTGGCTACGGCGCGAAGCATTCGGCTTCGTGTTCCAGGGCTACCACTTGATTGCCACCGAGTCGGCGCGTGAAAACGTGGAAGTGCCGGCCCTGTATGCAGGCATGCCGGCAACTGAGCGCCATGCCCGCTCGGAAGCGCTGCTGAAACGCCTGGGCCTGGGCGAACGTCTCGATCACCGTCCCAATCAATTATCGGGCGGGCAGCAGCAGCGCGTATCGATTGCGCGCGCGCTGATGAATGGCGGGCGCATCATCCTGGCCGATGAACCGACAGGGGCGCTGGACAGCACCAGCGGCGCCGAAGTCATGGCCTTGCTGGGGGAATTGGCGGACGCAGGCCACACCATCATCCTGATTACCCATGACCGCAAGGTGGCGGCCCAGGCGCGCCGCGTGATCGAGATCCGCGATGGCGAGATCATCGAAGATTCGGGCGCCGTGACCATTCCTGCCACCTCGACTGCGCTGCCGCCGCTCGATATGTCGGGCGCGGCGCATGACACGGGCGCCTCGCTGGTAACGGAATTGCTGGACGCGGCGCGGGCCGCCTGGCGCGTATTATGGATCAACCGCTTCCGCACGGGCTTGACCCTGCTGGGCATCATCATCGGCGTGGCGTCCGTGATCGTGATGCTGGCCATCGGCCTGGGCACGCGCCAGCAAGTGATGGCGCAACTGGGCGCTTTCGGCTCCAACCTCTTATATATGTCGTCGATCGGCGAAAGTTCGCGCATACCGGGGCGCAGCATTACCCTGGCCGACCTGGAAGCGCTCGCCGACGTGCCGGGCATTGCGCACGTGCTGCCTAACGTCACCGGCAACAAGGTGATCCGGCATGGCAACCTCGATGTGCAAACCTATGTGCGCGGCACCGGCGCGGCGCTGCCGCAGATCCAGACCTGGCCGGTCGCTTATGGCGGCTTCTTCACCGAAGAGGACGAGCGCGAAATGGCCACCGTGGCTGTGCTGGGCTGGCGTCTGGCGCACAAGCTGATGCCCGATATACCGAACCCGGTGGGCGAGACTATCCTGATCGGCAATGTACCGTTCCAGGTGATCGGCGTGATGAGCGAGAAGGGCGCGCTGACGGGCGACAAGGATGAAGACAATGTCTTGCTGCTGCCGTTTTCCACGGCCGGCATCCGCGTGTTTGGCCAGCGCGAGCCGACGTATATCGTGCTGGCGGCCGATGACGTGAAGCGCATTGCGCAAACCGAGAAAGCCGTCGACGAAACCATGTTCGAGCGCCACCGCATCCGCGACTATGGCATCAGCAATGCGGCCGCCTCGATTGCCGCTGAAGCGCGCACGCAAGACAATATGACCATGATGCTCAGCCTGATCGCCGCCGTCTCGCTGGTGGTGGGCGGCATCGGCGTGATGAACGTGATGCTGATGACGGTGCGCGAGCGCACGCGTGAAATCGGCATCCGCATGGCGACGGGCGCGCGCCGGCGCGACATCCTGCGCCAGTTCCTCACCGAGGCGGTGCTGGTGTCGGTGGTGGGCGGTGTGGCCGGCATCCTCGTCGGTATCACGTTTGCCGGCTTGCTGCTGGTATGGGAAGTGCCGGTGATCTTTTCACTGAGCGCGATCGGTGGCGCTTTCGGCTGCGCCGTGGTGACGGGCCTGGTGTTCGGCTTCATGCCGGCGCGCAAGGCGTCGGGACTCGATCCGGTGGTGGCGCTGGCCGGGCAGTAAAGGTGTCAAACATATTTATGGTAGAAAAAGGTTGCTCCTGACTCAACACGCGGTACTATCGTTGCATAACAAAAAAACAGTGTTTCGTTGCCGTGCCCTCGCGGGTAGACCTTAACCACACAGGAGAACTTGATGCGCCAAAACATGTCCTTGAAAACCGGTATTGCCGCTGCACTTTTGCTGACCTTTAGCCTGGGCGCCGCCCAGGCGCAAGATGTTGTCCGCCTGGGTAACTTGAAATTCGCCCATTACGGCGCCGTGTCGTATATCAAGGAAATCGCCCCCAAGTGCGGCATCAAGGTGGAGGAGCACGTGTTTGCCAAGGGCCTCGATGTGATGCAGGCGATTATCGCCGGTGAACTGGACGTGGGCGCGACGGCGTCCGAGGCGGCCATTTCCGGCCGTGCCGGTGGTGCGCCGATTTATGTGGTGGCCGGCTTCGCCAAGGGCGGCGCGCGCCTGGTGGCGGGCGCGGGGCAAAAGATCGCCAACGTGAAAGACTTGAAGGGCAAGCGCGTGGGCGTGACGCGTGGCGGCATCCAGGAAGTGCTGCTGCTGGCCGAACTGTCGCAGAATGGCTTGACGTATTCCGAAACCAAGGGCAAGGATGTGCAACTAGTGTTCCTGGCCTATGCGGATTTGAACCAGGCGCTGATGGGCAAGAATATCGACGCCATGATGCAGTCGGAGCCACAATCGTCACAGGCGATCAACAAGGGTTTCGGCGTGGAAATATTGAAACCGTATGAAACGCCGATTGGCGAGCCCGTGCGCACCATGGTGATGACGGAAAAGTTCTACAAGGAACGTCGTCCGGTGGCCGAGAAATTCATGCGCTGTTTCGTCGAAGCCACCAAGACCTTTATCGACAATCAGGCGACGGCGGAAAAATATGTGCGCGAAGTGGTGTTCCGCGGCCAGATCAGCAAGCAGGACTTCGATGACGCCATCAGCAATTCGCCGTATTCCTATGACATCACGCCCGAACATATCCAGATCACCACCGACGTGATGGTGAAAACGGGCGTCGGCCGCATGAGCAAACCCCCGGTGGCCAAGGATTGGGTGAAAACCGATTTGCTGGATCAGGCCAAGAAGAGTCTGAACGTCAAATAAGTTTTTGACGATAGAATTTTGACGATAAAAACCTCCGCACCTTCACCAGCTGCGGAGGTTTTTTTATATACGTCGTTATTTATGCCTTAGCGTTGGGCAGCGGCCGCCAGGATGACTTCGGCCACCTGTTTTGGCTGAGACAGCATCGCTACATGGCTGGTTTGCAAGACGGTGGTGACGGCATGCAATTTCTTGGCAAACGCCTGTTCCAGTTCAGGCGAGATCATGCGGTCCTTGGCGGAGACGATGTAATAGTTCGGTTTATTTTTCCAGGCTGCAACCGTGGTCTTGTCGGCAAAGGCCTTGGCCTGGATCGGGCCTTGCGTGACTGCCATCAAGCGGGTGGTGGCGGCAGGCAAATCCTGGGCGAAATTGAGGCGTACCGATTCTTCAGGCAGATACAGGAAACCGGATGCGTCTGCTTTCAGGGTGGCGATACCTGGCGGTGTCGGGTAATCCTTGCCCAGGTCGCCGGACGCTTCGCCTTCGGACGGTGCGAAGGCCGCCACGTAGACCAGCGCCTTGACCTTGTCGCTGGTGCCCGCTTGCGTGATCACGGTGCCGCCCCAGGAGTGGCCGACCAGGATCACGCGGCCCGTCTGGGCATCGATCACGCGCTGTGCGGCGGCTACGTCATCGGCCAGCGAGGTGAGCGGATTTTGCACGGCCACCACTTTCAAGCCTTTGGCTTGCAGCAAGGGGATGACTTTGTCCCAGCTGGAACCGTCGGCAAACGCGCCGTGTACCAGTACCACGGTAGTGTCTTCGGCAGGCGCGGTGGTGGCGGCTTGGGCTTGCGCCAGGATGGCGGTCGAGAGGATGGCGGAAGCGAGCAGGGCGGATTTGAGTGGCGTACGTGGCATGGTGTGACTCCTGTGTTATCGGGTAGTGGGGTATTACTTAGCGCGCTAAGTAATACCAAGAAAAATCGCGCAATATCAAGATGAGTAGCGCGTGCAAAGAAGAATAGCGCACTAATCATTAGTGCGCAATATATTTTTTGATGCCCTTGCTTTTGGCAATATCGGCGGGCTTAGCTGCCTAGCTGGTGATTCAGTTTGCGCAAGCCATCCATCATGACCGAGAATTCTGCGGCGATGCTGCTGCAATTGGCGGCGATGGTGGGATCGATGCTGGCGCATTCGCTGCGCAACCGGCGGCCGGCGTCGGTCAGGGTCAGCACACGGTTGCGCTCGTCTTGCGGATCGCGGTTGCGCAGCAGATAACCTTCCGCCTCCAGTCGCTTGACCAGCGGCGTGATGGAGCCGGAATCCTGCTGCAAACGGGCGGCCAGGTCCTTGATGCCCAGGCCCTCCTGTTCCCACAGCACCAGCATCACCAGGTATTGCGGATAGGTCAGCTTGAGAGCGCTCAACATCGGCTTGTATAACTGGGTCATTTTCAGCGAGGTGGCATACAGCTGAAAACACAGCTTGTCGTCAAGCACGGAGGGCGGCGGAGAGCTTGGAGAGGCCATGGCTAAGCAATCAAAAGACGGTGATGGCGCCAGACTAACGATAATCGGTCGCTTAAGCAAATTTCTGCCACCGGTGTTGTCCGCCTTACCATCAGTAAAGATTGTGTAATTCTTCAAGCGAGGCTACCCGGTCGGGCGTCAGGCGCGATATCATGGCAGGCTATACGTGGATAAAACCTGGCGCATGATGATGCGCCCTTGATGCAGCCAGCGTATCCTGTCCTGAATCGCGCTTGCCGGCTATGGTGTAAACTTAAAAAATGCAGACTTATTTCTTTCTGACCGCCGCGCTCTTGTATACAGTGTGCGCCGCGCTACCCTCGTCACGCGGGCGCTTGATTGCCGCATTGACTGGTGTCGCCTGGCTGGCGCATGGCTACACGCTATGGTTGGACTTGATGGCGCCAGGCGCCTTGCGCTTTGGTTTTTCCGCCATGCTGTCGGCCGCGCTGTGGGTATCGGTGGGCGCCTACTGGGTAGAGAACCGTAATTTCAGCCTTGATGGCTTGCGCCGCCTGGTGATGCCATGCGCCGTGCTCGCCGTTGGCCTGGCATGGGCTTTTCCCGGCAGCCAGGTCAGCCTGGAAGGCAAGTCGGCCGTGTTCGGCTGGCATATCGCCATCGCCGTGCTGGCCTACAGCACCTTGACGATCGCCGCCTTTCACGCCGTGCTGATGGCGCTGCAAGAGTCGCGCCTGCACACGCGCAGTGAACGCCGCGGTTTCTTTTCCAGCGCGCTGGACCAGTTGCCAGCCTTGCTGACGATGGAAAAACTGCTGTTTCGCATGATCGGCCTGGGTTTTGTTTTACTGAGCCTGACGGTCTTGTCCGGTATCGTCTTTTCTGAACAGTTATTTGGCACAGTCTTGAGCTGGGATCACAAGTCTGTGTTTACCATGATGTCGTGGCTGCTGTTCGCCGCGCTGCTGGCCGGACGCCGCCTGCGTGGCTGGCGCGGCAAGACCGCGCTGAGTTTCACCCTGGCAGGTTTCGCCACCTTGCTGCTGGCCTATGTCGGCAGCCGTTTTGTACTGGAAGTGGTTTTACACCGAGGATATACATGACCCGTTTTTTGTTTTGGCTGGCGCTGGCGTTCCTGGTGCTGTTTGCGATCCGCAGCAAGCTGCGCGGCTTGCAGGACCGTGCGCGCCGCGCGCAGCAGCAACAGCCGCAACAGCCTACCCATCCATTTGCGCAAGCCGGCCGCCGCGTCGAGGAATTGCCCGACGCCGAGCAGATGCTGTGCTGCGCCCATTGCGGCGTGTACTACCCTGCCTCTGAAAACGTGCCTGCCAAGGGACACAATTATTGCAGCCACGCACACGCTACAGTCTAAGCTGGCTGCATTGCCCCATTCTTCATTGCTCATCCGTACCGTAACGATCTCTTCCACGCCATAGGCGTAGCATCTGTCGACAGCGAGTTCCACGCGTTTTTGCAGAAAGGCTAGCCATGTCCAAGCCGCATACCCTGGCCGCCGGCAAACACGCCGCGCCGCCGCAGCTGTGTGGAGATTCTGCCTCCATGCAGGCGCTGCGCGCGCAGATCAGCCGTATCGCCCGTTGCGCCGCGCCGGTGGCGATCCGCGGCGAATCGGGCAGCGGCAAGGAATTGGCGGCGCGCGCCATCCATGCACAGGGCGCGCGCGCCGGCGGGCCGTTTATCGCCGTCAATTGCGGCGCGATCCCGGAAGCACTGATGGAAGCGGAGTTCTTTGGCTGCCGCGCCGGCGCCTACACGGGCGCGCTGCATGAGCGCCAGGGTTTGTTCCAGGCAGCCGATGGCGGCAGCCTGCTGCTCGATGAAGTAGATGACTTGCCGCTGGCCATGCAAGTCAAACTGTTGCGCGTCTTGCAGGAACGTCGCGTGTGCAAGCTTGGCGGCAGCCGCGACGAGGCGGTCGATGTGCGCATGCTGTGTGCCAGCCAGCAGGGATTGGCGCGTGGCGTGGCGGCCGGCACGTTTCGCCAGGACTTGTATTACCGTCTCAATGTGATCGAACTGGCCGTGCCGCCGCTGCGTGAACGGCTGGGTGATCTGGAGGTATTATGTCGTACGATACTGCTGCGCCTGGCGCCGCGGCAAGCCGTGATCCTGGCGCCCGGCGTGCTGGCCGTGCTGGCCCGCCATGGGTTTCCCGGCAATGTGCGCGAACTGGAAAACCTGCTGGAGCGGGCGCTGGCCTTTGCCGACGGCGGCGTGATTGTGCCAGATGGCCTGGGCTTGCCGTCACCGGCGGCCGTGCTGCCCTTAAAGCCGGCGCCTTTGGCACCGCAACTTTCCCAGCCTGGCATGGCAGCCAGGCTGGAAGCGCCAGTGGTGCCGCTGGCCCAGTATTTATGCCAGGCCGAGCGCGAGATGATTGTGCTGGCGCTGCGGCAAAGCCGCTATCACCGCGCGCGGGCGGCGCAGCAGCTGGGCATCAGCGTGCGCCAGTTGCGCTACAAGATGCAGAAATTGAATCTACAGGAGCCGTGAACTTGATGCAGGCATGGAAGATAGATGAAGATAGATGAGAGCGGCTGGTGCGATGGCGCCGTGCGCTACGACTCGCCTTATTATGATGCGCGCCCCGAGGGCATGGAAATCGACTTGCTGGTCATCCATAACATCAGCTTGCCTGGCGGCCATTTTGGCGGGCCGCATGTGTCGGACTTGTTTACCGGCCGCTTGGATTATAATGCCGATCCTTCTTTCGCTGACCTGCGCGGTTTGCAGGTGTCGGCGCACTTTTTTGTGCGGCGTGATGGTGCGCTGGTGCAATATGTTTCGACTGATCAACGTGCCTGGCATGCCGGCCAGTCCACCTTTGATGGACGCCCGCAGTGCAATGCCTATTCCATCGGTATCGAAATGGAAGGCTCTGACTTCGTGCCTTTCCAGCCTGTGCAATACCGCGTTCTGGTGGCGCTGACGGCCGCGCTGGCCCGGCGCTACGGGCTGGCCCATGTGCGCGGGCACGAACATATCGCACCGGGAAGGAAGACCGATCCGGGGCCGTTTTTTGACTGGGATCTGTACCAGCAAAGCTGGCAGCTGGCCTTGCGCGGGCAGCCTGCGTTAGTGCTTACTACGCGGGTGCTGGGCTTCCCATCCAAGGTCTGAAAAGTCAATCGAAATCGTGCTGAAAAGTACAAAAATTTAGCCTGATCGATGCCGGAAAACTATTGCGCCTGCTTTCGATGGGCACTACAATTAGTACATAACTTAGAGCTCTTCACTAAATGTAGTGCCATCACAGACGTTTTCAGAATTATTATCAAAGCTGCCCTGATTGCCGGTTTGGCATGCGGGGACTAGCGGTTTATTACCCTTGATCGTGTTGTACGCCAGCCGGGACATTGGTGTTGGCGGTATCAATCCTGTACGGCCTTGTGCATTACATATTTGCATTTTCGTAACAATATCATCTGAAGAAATCCGGAACATCGGACCTTCTATTCAACAACACACGCGGCAGCAAAACTGCAGGCTGACTTTAGCTGACAACGGGAGCTTCAATGCAATCACCTCAAGATATTTCCATCCATCCAACGCCAGTATCGCCAGCGCCTGACGCGGCTCATAGCGTTGCGAGTACGGGCGCGGCCCTGGGCGACTATCGCATCATCCGCCGCAATGGTGCGGTGGTGGCATTTGAGCCGTCGAAGATCGCCATCGCGATGACCAAGGCGTTTCTGGCCGTCAACGGTGGCCAGGGCGCAGCGTCGGCGCGCATCCGTGAACTGGTCGAGCAGTTGACCACTGCCGTGGTTTCCGCGCTGGTGCGCCGCCACCCAGGCGGCGGCACTTTCCATATTGAAGATGTGCAAGACCAGGTAGAACTGTCGCTGATGCGTTCGGGCGAACACGACGTTGCGCGTGCCTACGTGCTGTACCGTGCCAAGCACATGGAAGAGCGCCGCCTGCAGAAGGAAGCGCAAGGCGGTTCTGCACAAGTTGCTGCACCACAATTGAACGTCACGGACAATGGCGTCCGCCGTTTGCTGGACATGCAGGAAGTGCGCGACCTGATCAACGCTGCCTGCGCCGGCCTGGAAAAGCACGTCGATGCCGACGCCATCCTGGCGGAAACAGTGAAAAACCTGTACGACGGCGTGCCAGTCGAAGAACTGCACAAGTCGGCCATCCTGGCAGCGCGCGCGCTGATGGAAAAAGACCCTGCCTACAGCCAGGTCACCGCCCGCATCCTGCTGCACACGGTACGCAAGGAAGTGTTCGGCAAGGACGTGCCACAAGCGGCCGCTGCTGCCGAATACCTGACGTATTTCCCGGCCTACATCGCCAAGGGTATCGCTGCCGAGCTGCTGAACCCGGTACTGGCCAGCTTCGACCTGGAGCGCCTGGCGAAAGCCATCGTGGCCGACCGCGACTTGCAATTTGGCTACATCGGCCTGCAAACCCTGTATGACCGCTACTTCCTGCACATCAGCGACGTGCGCATCGAAATGCCGCAAGCGTTCTATATGCGCGTGGCGATGGGCCTGGCATTGAATGAAACCGACCGCGAAGCGCGCGCCATCGAGTTCTACAGCCTGCTGTCCTCGTTCGACTTCATGAGCTCGACGCCGACCCTGTTCAACTCGGGCACCCTGCGTTCGCAACTGTCGTCGTGCTACCTGAGCACCGTCTCGGATGACCTGGAAGGCATCTACGACGCGATCAAGGATAACGCGCTGCTGGCCAAGTACGCCGGCGGCCTGGGCAATGACTGGACGCCAGTGCGCGCCTTGGGCGCCCACATCAAGGGCACCAACGGCAAATCGCAAGGCGTCGTGCCTTTCTTGAAAGTAGTCAATGACACGGCCGTGGCCGTCAACCAGGGCGGTAAACGCAAGGGCGCCGTCTGCGCCTACCTGGAAACCTGGCACATGGATATCGAGGAATTCCTCGACCTGCGCAAGAACACGGGCGATGACCGCCGCCGCACCCACGACATGAACACGGCCAACTGGATTCCAGACATGTTCATGAAGCGCGTGATGGAAAAAGGCGAGTGGACCCTGTTCTCGCCGAGCGAAACGCCAGACCTGCACGATAAAGTCGGCAAAGCCTTTGAAACGGCTTACCTGGGCTACGAAGCCAAGGCCGCCGCCGGCGAAATCCGTTCGTTCAAGAAGATTGCCGCGCTGGACCTGTGGCGCAAGATGCTGTCGATGCTGTTTGAAACCGGCCATCCATGGATCACGTTCAAAGATCCTTGCAACATCCGCAGCCCGCAGTCGCACGTCGGCGTGGTCCACAGCTCGAACCTGTGCACGGAAATCACCCTGAACACCAGCGCCGACGAAATCGCCGTCTGCAACCTGGGTTCCGTGAACCTGCCAGCCCATATGAAAGAAGGCAAGCTCGATCACGTCAAGCTGGCCAAGACCATCCGCACCGCGATGCGCATGCTCGACAACGTGATCGACATCAATTACTACGCAGTTGATAAAGCGCGTAATTCGAACATGCGCCACCGTCCGGTCGGCATGGGCATCATGGGCTTCCAGGATTGCCTGCACATGATGCGCGTACCGTTCGCCTCGAACGAAGCGGTGTCGTTTGCCGATACCTCGATGGAAGCGGTGTGCTACTACGCCTACCTGGCGTCGACCGAACTGGCCGAAGAGCGCGGCCGTTACGAAACCTACGCCGGTTCGTTGTGGGACCGTGGCATCTTGCCGCAAGATTCGGTCAAGCTGCTGGCGGAAGAGCGCGGCGGCTACCTGGAAGTCGATTCCTCGTCGGCCATGGACTGGACCCCAGTGCGCGAACGTATCGCCAAATTCGGCATGCGCAACTCGAACTGCGTGGCGATTGCGCCAACGGCAACGATCTCGAACATCATCGGCGTATCGGCCTGTATCGAGCCGACATTCCAGAACCTGTATGTGAAATCGAACCTGTCGGGCGAATTCACCGAAATCAACGGCTACCTGGTGCGCGACCTGAAGGCACGCGACCTGTGGGATGAAGTCATGATCTCGGACCTGAAATACTTCGACGGCTCGCTGGTGAAGATCGACCGCATCCCGCAAGACCTGCGCGACATCTACGCTACCGCCTTTGAAGTGTCGCCTAGCTGGCTGGTGGAAGCTGCATCGCGCCGCCAGAAATGGATCGACCAGGCACAGTCGCTGAATATCTACATGGCTGGCGCTTCGGGCAAGAAACTGGACGAAACCTACAAGCTGGCATGGCTGCGTGGCCTGAAAACCACCTACTACCTGCGTACCATCGCCGCCACCCACATGGAGAAATCGACCTCCAAGACGGGCGCACTGAACGCCGTGGCAGTCGATGGCGGCATGTCGGCCAGCGCCCATAGCGCAGCGGCAGCTGCCGTTGCAGCAGCCGCTCCAGCGGTGGCGCCAGTGGTCGCCGTGACAGCGGCAGCGGACGACGCCGATGGCGAAGCCTGCTACCTGCGCCCAGGAGATGATGGCTTTGAAGAGTGCGAAGCCTGCCAGTAAAAACCTACGGTTTTTAAAGAATTTAAGTTGTCAGCCCGGCGCGGCCGGGCTGATTCAATGTTGTCAATGTCTGTATTGTCCGATTCAACGGGCCTGTTGCAGACGCCGGCTAGCCGGCATGGAAAGGAAGAATAATTATGTCGTTGTCATGGGATGATGAAGCCACGCCGGCCGCTGTGCCGCGTTCGGCGCAGCAAGCGCCGCTGGGAAATACCGATTTGAACCTGGCTGCGGGCGCCGAGCCGTCCGAAGCGAATGCCGAACAAGTGGCGCGCCGCGTCAATGCAGATGACAAGCGCATCATCAATGGCAAGACCGACGTCAACCAGCTGGTGCCGTTCAAGTACAAATGGGCGTGGGATAAATACCTGGCCGGTTGCGCCAACCACTGGATGCCGCAGGAAGTGAACATGCAGCGCGATATCGAGCTGTGGAAGAACCCGAACGGCCTGACCGACGATGAACGCCGCCTGGTCAAGCGCAACCTGGGCTTTTTCGTCACCGCCGACTCGCTGGCCGCCAACAATATCGTACTGGGCACTTATCGCCACATCACGGCCCCTGAGTGCCGCCAATACCTGCTGCGCCAGGCGTTCGAGGAAGCGATCCACACCCATGCATATCAATACATCGTTGAATCGCTGGGCCTGGACGAAGCTGAAATCTTCAACGCCTACAATGAAGTCAAGTCGATCCGTGACAAGGACGAGTTCCTGATCCCGTTCATCAACACCCTGACCGACCCGGCTTTCACCACCGGCACGATTGAAAACGACCAGAAGCTGCTGAAGTCCCTGATCGTCTTCGCCTGCCTGATGGAGGGCTTGTTCTTCTACGTGGGCTTCACCCAGATCCTGGCGCTGGGCCGCCAGAACAAGATGATGGGCGCGGCAGAACAGTATCAATACATCCTGCGCGACGAATCGATGCACTGCAATTTCGGTATCGACTTGATCAACACCGTGAAAATGGAAAATCCACAGCTGTGGACCGCCGAATTCCGCGAAGAGATCAAGCAGCTGTTCCTGAAAGCCGTCGACCTGGAATACGCGTACGCCGAAGACACCATGCCACGCGGCGTGCTGGGCCTGAACGCACCGATGTTCAAGGGCTACCTGCGCTTCATCGCCAACCGCCGCGCGCAGCAAATCGGCATCGAGCCACTGTTCGCCCAGGAAGAAAACCCCTTCCCATGGATGAGCGAAATGATCGACATGAAGAAAGAGCGTAATTTCTTCGAGACGCGCGTGACCGAGTACCAGACCGGTGGCGCGTTGAACTGGGAATAATGCATTAATGCAATAAGGCAGCCATCTATCCTGCCTGGCTCCATATGCGCCGTCATCATGACGGCGCATTTTTTTATAAGCGCTGCTTTTCTACGCCGACTATGAGCAAGTCGATTCGTGACAAGGACGCGTTCCTGATCCCGTTCATCAACACCCTGACCGACCCGGCTTTCATCACCGGCACGATTGCAAACGGCCAGAAGCAGCTCAACTCCCAGATCGATTTCACCCGCCTGATGCCCGGCTTGTTCTTCTACGTGGGCTTTACCCAGATCCTGGCGCTGGGCCGCCAGAACAAGATGATGGGCGCGGCAGAACAGTATCAATACATCCTGCGCGACGAATCGATGCACTGCAATTTCGGTATCGACTTGATCAACACCGTGAAAATGGAAAACCCGCAGCTGTGGACCGCCGAATTCCGCGAAGAGATCAAGCAGCTGTTCCTGAAAGCCGTCGACCTGGAATACGCGTACGCCGAAGACACCATGCCACGCGGCGTGCTGGGCCTGAACGCACCGATGTTCAAGGGCTACCTGCGCTTCATCGCCAACCGCCGCGCGCAGCAAATCGGCATCGAGCCACTGTTTGCCCAGGAAGAAAACCCCTTCCCATGGATGAGCGAAATGATCGACATGAAGAAAGAGCGTAACTTCTTCGAGACGCGCGTGACCGAGTACCAGACCGGTGGCGCGTTGAACTGGGAATAAATGGATAGACGAATGCCAGGTCATCCAGCTGGCGATGGTTATGTGAGGGCCCCGCAGATGCGGGGCCTTTTGCTATCTGGCCTCGCCATTTGTCATGCGTCCTTGTCGGGACTGTGCGAAATCGGACGGCCTATTTTCTGCACGATGCATCGGCGTTTTCATCGACGCCGTATCGCTGCTCTCGTGCTCCATCACCGCCGAAAAATTACGCCAGCTTGAATTTTTCGAGTCTGCCGCTATCATCATGATATGGCCGATACAGGAAGTGCGATGCGATTCATGTTGTCGGCCCAGCGAATTTCATGAGCGCCGGTCTTGCCGGCTATAGACATCATCGCTCGCTCCGTGTGCTTGATCGTGAGGCTCGCTTGCGTGGTCAACCGGGATGTCGCATGCGGCGTTTGGATACTGAGTTTTTACACCAGGTGTGGCCGCGCTGTGGTGGCAAGAGATGGTGGGCTTGACCTTGTGGCCGCGGTCGCCGATAGTGAAAATAGCGGTGAAGCGATGCTGAAAAAATCAGGATGCGAGTTCGAACTGATGTGCGCAAGGTGTGCGGCAAAACTGAAAAGTGCAGAGATTTTTTTCGCCGCATGGTTGATGTCGTGAGGCGTTTTTTTGGAGGCCGGGAGTCGCCGCATCGCGCGCTGAAAATATCGTTTCCACGCATGCTGGAGACAGCATTTGCGGTGCGATCGTGCGATAGCGCGCGTATCGTGCAAAAAAGCCCGTGAAAACATGTCGTGCCGGTTGCGCAGCGACAAGGTTTTCGTGTACTTTATGAGATTGCGAATGCGAGCGTTAGAATGCGGGGTTTTTTAACCAGCGCGGTGACGATAAAACCTCGCTAATCAGGGATACAGATTTACACGGATATGCACAAAACCACACCGTTTTCGTCTGCCGCCGTGCCCGAATTTTTTCAGGCATGGCGGTTTTTTATTTGACGAATGGTGTTGTGGCGAGCGCGATGCGAGGAGCGTAAAACGCACGGCATCGAAAACGATATGACCGAATTCAGACTTTGCCACCAGCTGCGAGATCAAGCAGGGTGGCACCGACGATGGCTGAAGTGCTGCAAACGTGAGGAGTTGCAGCAGTTCAGCTGGTGCCGAATTCATTAGCGCAAACGACCGTTTGTGCCGATGAATAATTCGCCTGGCCTATCCCAGTGGTGGGTTGGACGGGTTTAAATCTTGTAGCTTAAATTTCTCATCTCAGATGAAGGAGAGACAAATGGCAACAGCCGCTAAGAAATCAGAAGTAAAGAAACCAGCCGCCAAGGCTGCTCCTGCCGCGAAGAAGCCGGCAGCCGCAGCAAAAACGGCTGCCGCTAAACCAGCTGCCAAAGCCGCAGCAAAACCAGCAGCCAAGCCGGCCGCCAAAGCCGTCGCAAAACCTGCCGCCAAGCCAGTAGCAAAAGCAGCAGCCAAGCCAGCAGCGAAAGCCGCTGTCAAAGCTGTCGCCAAGCCAGCTGCCAAGGTTGTGGCAAAAGCCGCAGCGAAACCAGCTGCCAAGCCAGCCGTGAAAAAAGCAGCAGCGAAACCTGCAGCCAAGGCAACGGCCAAACCTGTCGCCAAAGCGGCAGCCAAGCCAGCAGCGAAAGCAGCAGCTAAACCTGCAGCAAAAGCTGTCGCCAAGCCAGCCGTGAAAAAAGCGGCGGCAAAACCTGCCGCCAAGGCAGCAGCCAAGCCAGCAGCGAAAGCAGCGACCAAGGTAGCAGCCAAGCCAGCAGCGAAAAAAGCAGCTGCCAAGCCAGCCGCAAAAGCCGCCGCCAAACCGGTAGCGAAAGCAGCAGCCAAGGTAGCAGCCAAGCCAGCGGCGAAAAAAGCCGTTGCCAAGCCAGCAGCCAAGGCAGCCGCCAAGCCAGCAGCGAAAGCAGCAGCCAAACCGGTAGCGAAAGCAGCTGCCAAGCCAGCGGCGAAAAAAGCGGTTGCCAAGCCAGCTGCCAAACCTGCAGCAAAGGCAGCGGCCAAGCCAGCAGCAAAAGCGGTAGCGAAACCTGCAGCAAAAGCAGCAGCCAAGCCAGCGGCCAAAGCGGCAGCGAAACCTGCGGCCAAGCCAGCAGCGAAAGCAGCAGCTAAACCTGCAGCGAAAGCAGCAGCCAAGCCAGCGGCCAAAGTGGCAGCCAAGCCGGCAGCAAAAGTCGCAGCGAAACCTGCGGCCAAGCCAGCGGCTAAAGCTGTAGCCAAGCCTGCAGCCAAGCCAGCGGCGAAAGCAGCAGCTAAACCTGCAGCTAAGCCTGCCGTCAAGCCAGCAGCTGCCCCAGTGGCCGCCGCTGCCGCACCGGTGGCAGCGCCTGCTGCAGCACCAGCCGCTGTTGCAGCCAAGCCTGCCGTCAAGAAGGCCGCGCCTAAAAAAGCCGCGCCGAAGAAGGTAGAAGCGGCCAAGCCATCGGCGCCTATCGCACCTGTAGCAAAAACCGTGTTGGCTCCGGCTGCCGCCTGGCCATTCCCAACCAGCACCCGCCCATCGTAATTCGAGTCTTTCGGGTGCCTGGATGAGGCAACACGCCGCTGTGTGACGTAATCACACAGCGGTTTTTTTTTGGAGAATTATTCGTGCTCACTATCCTTACATTGATCGTTGATACCATTGCCACTCTGTTGGGCGGGGTTTTACTGCTGCGCTTCTGGATGCAGGCTGTGCGCGTGCGGCCGCCCTCGTCGGTGGCCCAATTCACGTTTCAATTGTCCGACTGGCTGGTGCGCCCTTTGCGCCGCATCGTGCCTGGCGTGGGCGGATATGACTGGGCTAGCCTGATTGGCGCCTTTTTGATCGTCTTGCTGGCCACCTCGGTCTGGTTTATCGCTGGCTACCCTTTCGAGGCCGTGCTGCTGAAGGCCTTGCAGCGCTTCCTGCAATGGATCTTGTATGGTTTCATGGCGCTGCTGATCATCGAAGCCATTTTCAGCTGGGTGAACCCGCATGCGCCGCTGGCGCCATTCGTGCGGGCCCTGAACGAGCCACTGCTGCGTCCGCTGCGCCGCGTGGTGCCGCTGGTGGGTAATCTGGATTTGTCGCTGCTGGTGGCGCTGATCCTGTTGCAGATCGCGCAAATTCTGGTGGGGATGATTTTCGGCGGGAGGTAAGACGGGCAAGTTTGCCTGAATGGGGCCAGGCGCGCGGGACTTTTCATCCCCGCCTGACCCCGGCATTACTTAATAGCGGTAGCCAAACGCCGCTTCAAACTGGTCGGCGATGCTGTCCGGCGTAAATACATGGTTTTGCGCGCCCTGGGTGGCGATCTTGATGGATCCCACCAGGCTGGCCAGGCGGCCGCTGGTTTCCCAGCCCAAGTCATTGGTGATGCCGAACAACAAGCCGGCGCGGTAGGCGTCGCCGCAGCCGGTTGGATCGAGTACTTCCTTGGCAGGCACGGCAGGAATGTCGATGCGCTTGCCGCCCGTATAGATTTCAGAACCTTTTTCACCGCGCGTGACGATCAGCGCTTCCAGGCGGCTGGCGATCTCTTCCAGGCTCAAGCCCGTGCGTTCGATCATCATTTCGATTTCATAATCGTTGGCCGACACATAAGTGGCCTTGTTGATGAAGTCGATCAATTGCTCACCATTGAAGCGTGGCAATTGCTGGCCCGGATCAAACATGAAGGGAATGCCCAGCTCGGCCAGGTCGGCGGCGTGCTTGAGCATGCCCTGGTCGCCGTCTGGCGAGATGATGGCGATCTTGGCGGGACCAGCATTGGCAATCGGGTTTTCATGCGCGAAGGACATGGCGCCTGGGTGGAAGGCGTTGATCTGGTTATTGTCCGCATCGGCCGTAACGAAGCACTGCGCATTGTAGCTGTCGGCCTTGATCATGATGTTGGCAGTGGAAATGCCCAGCTTTTGCAGGCGTTCCAGGTAGGCTGCGCTGTCCTGGCCCATGACGCCGACGATGCGCGGGTCGCCGCCCAGCATTTTCAGGCTGTAGGCGATATTGCCCGAACAGCCGCCGAACTCGGTGCGCATGGTGGGCACGAGGAAGGAAACGTTGACTTTATGCAGCTGGTCGGCCAGCAGGGATTCGCTGAAGCGGCCTGGGAATTGCATGATGGTGTCGGTGGCGAGGGAGCCGCAGATCAACGATGTTTTAGTCATGATAGTGTCTGTTAGGGGTAGAAGATGGCGATATGGTAGCCAGCCGCCGTGAGCTGGTCTAATGAAAAATACAGTTTGATGGTTTGTTCCGAACGCGCTGCAAAGCCCTTGGCCATATCGCTGCCATTGGGAAGATAATCGCGCGGCCCGATCACGCGGCGTACCACGGGCTTGTCATTGCCATCATTGAGGATCAGCTCGATGCTGGGCCAGGCCTGCACGTTGCGGCTCTGGTTGCGCAGCAGGGACACATAGGAAAACGTATTCGGCGCCAGGGTTTGCAATTCGCCCTGCTCGATGGCCAGCGCTTCGATTTGCGCGGGCAAGTCGACCTTGCAGCCGCTCAGCGAGCAGACGGCGACCAGCACCGGTTTTAATTCAGGAAATTGCGCTGCCAGCGGATTGCGGAAGGTGGTCATGCCTTGTAGCAGCAACAACAGCAACAGCAGCACGCTACCCGAGGCCATCGCCACGCGCATGGCCTTGCCGCTTTGTTCGCGGCGCCGTCCCTGGATGACAAAAGCGGGCTCGTCAGCGGCGGTGTCTATCGGCGCTATGCTGATAGTCTCAAATACAGGCTCGGCTGGTAGCACCAGCGGCGCGTGTTCGCCCAGGACAGGCTCCTGGCGCGCACTGGCGGCAGGAATGAAAATGGGTTCTGGTTCTGATTCAGGCTCTTGGGCCGGTTCCGGCTCTGGTTCTGATTCCGGCTGCGGCTCCGCTGGCGCCGTTATCGTTTCCACCGGCTTTTCCAGCGCAAGCTTGCTTTCCACGATAGACGGCACTGGAACGGCCTGGTCCGCCTCAACTTGCGGACGGCTGCTGCGCAGATACGTGGCAAAGGCGGGCGCCTCGTCGACCTGGCGGCGCTTGAAGGGCGCCATCGGCACGGGCAGTGGCTCGGGTTCGGGCGCTGCTGCGGCGTTGAGCTCGGCCACCGGCACAGGCTGACTCACTGGCGGTTCGTCGCCGATATCGAGGTCCAGCTCGATCTTTTCAGCTTCGTCCTCGATCTGCGCCGCATCGGGCAAAATGCCGAACGGGTCGAACGACGTGTCGAAATCGAGGGAGTAGATGGGTTCGTCATGGACCACTGGCGCGGCAGGCGCCAGGGAAACCGGAGCAGAAGGTAAAAACGGCAATGCCGCCGCTGGATCGACCAGCGCGGCATTGCCGTCAAAGACTTCCCTGCATGTGCCACAGCGCACGATGCCCCCACGTAATTTCAATTGGTCAGCAGCGACCCGAAATATCGTGTTGCAGTGGGGGCATTTGGTGGCGAGGGCCATTGCTGTGCTGATGCTCCTTATGCGGCTGATGCGCGTGGCGCAGGGGCGGCGCTGGCGCCCAGGCGGCCATGCAAGGCCACCCAGCCGTCTTGCTCAGCCCACACACCCAACTGAATGAACGGTGCGTAAGCGGCCGCCACTTCTTCGGCCTGGCGTGCCAGCACGCCCGACAGTATCAGTGCGCCGCCTTCGGCAACACGGCCCGAGAGCATAGGCGCCATCAGTTTCAATGGGCTAGACAGGATGTTGGCGACCACGATGTCGAAGCGGGCATCGGCGTGGGCCGAGGTCGCAAACGTATCTGGCAAGAAATATTCGATCTCGCACTGGTTGCGTTCGGCATTGTCGCGCGCCGATTCGATGGCTTGCGGGTCGATATCGACGCCAGCCACCGTTTGCGCGCCCAATTTCTTGGCTACCATGGCCAGGATGCCGGAACCGCAACCGTAGTCCAGCACGGTTTTCCCAGGCGCGGGATTGGCCTCCAGCCATTCCATGCACAGGCGCGTGGTCGGGTGGCTACCCGTGCCGAAGGCCAGGCCAGGGTCCAGTTCCAGGATCAGGCCGTCAGGATCCGGTGCTTCGTGCCAGCTCGGCACGACCCAGATATTCTTGCCGATGTGGATGGGCGAAAATTGCGACTGGGTCAAGCGCACCCAGTCCTGCTCTTCCACGGCGCGCACGGTAAATGCCGGCGCAACGGATTGGCCGATGGCTGCCGATGCTGCGGCCACGATGGCGGCCTGGTCGGCGTCGACGTCGGTCAGGGCCACCACGCGGCTGCGTTCCCACGCCGCTTCCTTCGGTTCCATACCCGGCTCGCCGAACAATGGCTGCTCGGCATCCGTGCCTTCATCGGCATCTTCCACCGACACCGACAGGGCGCCCGCTTCCATCAAGGCGTCGGACATGGCCTCGGCGTTGTCACGCGCAATTTCGATGACGATTTCAGTCCAGCTCATGCGTCAGCCTTGATTTCAGATTTCTTGGCGATGCTCGGTGCGCCGCTATTCAGGTTCTTGCCCAGGTCCGGCATGTCGGCCAGCTTCTGTTCCAGATAGTGAATATTGGTGCCGCCTTCGATGAAGCGGGCGTCGATCATCAATTCGCGGTGCAGGGCGATATTGGTGCTGATGCCTTCGACCACCATTTCGGACAGGGCGATCTGCATGCGGCGGATCGCTTGCTCGCGCGTGGCGCCGTAAGCGATCACTTTGCCGATCATCGAGTCATAGTGCGGCGGGACATAGTAGCCGGCGTAAGCGTGCGAATCGACGCGGATGCCAGGGCCGCCTGGTGTATGCCAGGAAACGATCTTGCCTGGCGACGGCGTAAATTTGAACGGATCTTCTGCATTGATGCGGCACTCGACGGCGTGGCCGGACAGCAGCACGTCGCGTTGACGGTAGCGCAGTTTTTCGCCAGCGGCGATGCGGATCTGTTCTTGCACGATGTCGATGCCGGTGATCATCTCGGTGACCGGATGTTCAACTTGCACGCGGGTATTCATTTCAATGAAATAGAACTCGCCGTTTTCGTACAGGAATTCAAATGTGCCGGCGCCGCGGTAGCCGATCTTGCGGCAAGCTTCGGCGCAACGGTCGCCGATTTTTTCGATCAGTTTGCGCGGGATGCCTGGCGCTGGTGCTTCTTCGATCACTTTCTGGTGGCGGCGCTGCATCGAGCAGTCGCGCTCGCCCAGCCAGACGGCGTTCTTGTGTTCATCGGCGAGAATCTGGATTTCCACGTGGCGTGGATTTTCCAGGTACTTCTCCATATACACTTCAGGGTTGCCGAAAGCCGTACCGGCTTCGGTCTTGGTCATCGCCACGGCGTTGATCAGGGCAGCTTCCGTGTGCACCACGCGCATGCCGCGGCCACCGCCGCCGCCAGCGGCCTTGATGATAACCGGGTAGCCGATCTTGCGGGCAATTTGCACGATCGCTTTCGGATCGTCCGGCAAAGCGCCTTCCGAGCCGGGTACGCACGGTACGCCAGCCTTGATCATGGTTTGCTTGGCCGATACTTTATCGCCCATCAAACGGATCGATTCGGAGCGTGGGCCGATGAAGACGAAGCCCGATTTCTCGACGCGTTCGGCAAAGTCCGCGTTTTCCGACAGGAAGCCATAGCCAGGGTGGATCGCTTGTGCATCCGTCACTTCAGCGGCGCTGATGATGGCCGGCATGTTCAGATAGCTCAGGGTCGACGGCGCCGGCCCGATACAAACGGATTCGTCGGCCAGCTTGACGTATTTCGCGTCCTTGTCGGCTTCGGAGTGGACTACAACCGTTTTGATGCCCATTTCGCGGCAGGCGCGCTGAATACGGAGGGCAATTTCACCACGGTTGGCAATCAGGATTTTTTCAAACATGGTAGGTTCGCGTATGTCTGTGAGAGCCGGGCTAGCCGGCGAAACAACAAGTATGAGGGGCTAAAACTGCAAACGGCCGTTGCCGGCCGTGTGGACAGTGGCTTTTAGCCGATCACAAACAGGGGTTGACCGAATTCGACCGGCTGGCCGTTTTCAACCAGGATCTGGGTCACGACACCGGCTTTATCCGAGTCGATTTCATTCAGGAGCTTCATCGCTTCGATGATGCACAGGGTATCACCTTCCTTGACGGTGGAACCAACTTCAACGAACGCAGCGCTGCCAGGAGCGGAGGAACGGTAGAAGGTGCCAACCATCGGCGATTTGACGATATGGCCGGTCGGCTCGGCGGCAACGACAACGGCAGCGGCTGGTGCTGCAGCGGCTGGCGCGGCAGGAGCGTATTGGGCTTGCATGCCTTGCGGCTGCATCATGACCATCTGGTTTTGCGGCATGGCCGACGATTTGACGATGCGTACCTTGCTTTCGCCTTCGGTAACTTCCAGCTCTGCGATGTCCGATTCGGCGACCAGGTCGATCAAGGTCTTGAGTTTTCGTAGATCCATGTAAAACCCCTAGGAATGTAGTTTGTTTTATGAGTGATGCGGTGATGTCGAGAGGCTATCGCCGCGCTAAATGCATGCAGATCGCGTAGATTAACGTGTTTTAAGCGCAAAGTCGATGGCAAACCGATATCCGTCGATACCCAGGCCGCAGATCGTCCCCTGCGCGATCGCGCTGAGAAAAGAGTGATGACGAAACGTTTCGCGTTGATAAATATTCGAGATATGGACTTCCACAAACGGGATGGCGACCCCGGCCAGCGCATCGCGCAAGGCGACGCTGGTATGGGTCAATCCGCCCGGATTGATGACGATGGCGTCTATCCCTTCCGCTCGCGCAGCATGGATACGATCGATCAGCGCGCCTTCATGGTTGCTCTGAAAGCAGACCAGGTCGGCGCCGGCCGCCATGGCTTGCGCCATTGCTGCCTGCTCGATATCGGCCAAGGTGCTGGCGCCGTAGACCTCAGGCTCCCGCGTCCCCAATAAATTCAGGTTGGGGCCGTTGAGCAGAAGGAGGTTTTTTGCCATGTAAGGAAGACCGTTTTAGCGAAAGTTCCGCATTTTGCCGCCAAAGATACGCATTGGCAAGAGAAAAAAGCACGCTCCGAATTTACAAATTGGCTAGATCAGCACGCAACTGATCAAATTTCAAGCGGCCCAGATAGGTCTTCTTCACCTGGCCATCGGCGCCAATCAGCACCGTGAAGGGCAGGCCGCCCGTGGTGTTGCCAAAATGACGCGATAAATCCGTGCCGCTCATGCCCGACACATACACTGGGTAGGCAATCTTGAACTTGCCGGCAAAGGTGGCGATATTGCTGGCCGAATCGATGCCGATACCGATGATTTGCAGGTTCTTGCCTACATGCTCACCTTGTAATTCGGATAATTCCGGCATTTCTTCCACGCAGGGCGGGCACCACGGCGCCCAGAAGTTCACCAGCAAATTCTTGCCTTTCCATTGCGCCAGCGCTTGCGTGGCGCCCGCCGCGTCGGGCAAGGACAGCGCATACAGTTCGTTCACGGGGCCGGCACTGGCGGCGGCAGCCTCGGGCGCCACGGTGGTCGTGATGGGATCGGCGTGTTGCTTGCTCTTGTTGACGCCCACATAAGCGCCTACCGCGCCAAACAGCAAGGCCACGATGGTGTAGGCAATCAGATTCTTTTTGGTCATAGTTGTTTAATATGTACGTTTGTTTATTCGGTCGCTGTTGAGGCGCTGGCCAGCAGGCTGCGCAGGCCGGCGATATCGGTACGCAAGAGCTTGCCGTCCGCCCGGACTTTCAAGGCGCCGCGCCGGTCGTCGATCTCGTACATGGCCGCGTGCACGCCTTCATTTTTCCATAGAAAGCTGGCCGTCTCGACCGCATCATACCGCGCTCCCTTGAAATGCGGGCTTTCCGACATATCGAGCAGCACATTTTTATTGAGCAGGAAGATGTGGATATCCTTGGCGCTCTCGGCAAAAAGTTGCAGATAGATTTCGTCATGCGGCCCGGCCGTACCATTGAGCACAGCACCGCTGAGCAAGGGTTGGAATTGTTCCAGCGCTTCCATCACTTGCAGGGCAAGCGTGCGCAGCTGGAACAAGCGCGCCGGCTGGCTGTCGGCCAGGAACAGGGCATTGTATTGCCGTAGCTGTTGCTCGATCAGTTCATCATCGGGCAGCAGATTGGGGCGCCCTTGTTGCTCGCCCAGGATTTGCCGCGCCGCCTTGCGCTTGGCGCTGCCGTAGTCGGCGCCATCCTGCGCTACCAGGCGTGCGGCAGCGGAGGCGATTTCCAGGCGCAGCTGGGCGCTATCGTCAAATGCATCGTTCATCATGAACGAGATCATACTCTGAAGCGGTAAAAGTCATGGTGTCGGTTAAAATCCCATAGTTCATTCTTTTTACTTTGCGCCAACGACGCGCTTATTACACGCTAACAAGCACTGATTACATGCATATTCATATCCTCGGCATTTGCGGTACCTTCATGGGCGGCCTGGCTGTCCTGGCCAAGGAAGCCGGCCATAAAGTCACGGGCTGCGATGCCAACGTTTATCCACCGATGAGCACCCAGCTGGAAGCGCAGGGCATCGAATTGATCCAGGGTTTCGATCCTGAACAGACCAAATTGAACCCGGATCTGTATGTGATCGGTAATGTTGTGTCGCGCGGCAATCCGCTGGTCGAGGAAATCCTGAACCGCAGCTTGCCTTATGTTTCCGGCCCGCAATGGATGGGTGAACATATATTACGCAACAAGTGGGTACTGGCCGTGGCCGGCACACATGGCAAGACCACCACCTCGGCCATGCTGGCCTGGATACTGGAAGACGCCGGGTATGCACCTGGCTTTTTGATCGGCGGCGTGCCGATGAACTTCGGCATTTCCGCCCGCCTCAGCGGCAAGATCGATGGCAAGAGCGCCGATTCGGACTTCTTCGTCATCGAAGCGGACGAATACGACACGGCTTTCTTCGACAAGCGCAGCAAATTCGTGCATTACCATGCGAAGACGGCCGTCATGAATAACCTGGAATACGATCACGCCGATATCTTCCCCGATCTGCATGCGATCGAAACGCAATTCCACCATCTGGTGCGCACCGTGCCCGGCATCGGCCGCCTGATTGTCAACGGCGATGAAGCGTCCTTGCAGCGCGTGCTGGAACGCGGCTGCTGGAGCGAGAAGGAAAGTTTTGGCCAGGATGCCAACTGGCAACTGCAAGAGGAAGCCGATGGCAGCTTCGATGTGTATTTCAATGGCCACAAGGAAGGCCATGTGGCATGGGCGCTGACGGGCAAGCATAACCGCAGCAATGCGCTGGCCGCGATTGCCGCCGCGCGCCATGTCGGCGTGACTATCGCCCAGGCATGTGCCTCGCTGGCCAGCTTCGAGAGCGTCAAGCGCCGCATGGAAGTGCGCGGCACCGTCAATGGCATTACCGTCTATGACGATTTTGCCCACCACCCGACGGCGATTGCCACCACCGTGGGCGGCTTGCGCCAAAAGATCAGCACCACCGCCCGCATCCTGGCCGTGCTGGAACCGCGCTCGAACACCATGAAACTGGGCGCCATGAAAGACGCCTTGCCTGGCAGCTTGAAAGACGCCGACCTGGTCTTCGGTTTCGGCAGCCAGAAGGCGCTGGGCTGGAGCCTGGGCGACGCACTGGCGCCGCTGGGCAATATCGCCAGCGCCTATGACGACATCGATGCGCTGGTCGCAAGCGTGGCGTCAAGCGCCCGTCCCGGCGACCAGATCGTCGTCATGAGCAATGGCGGTTTTGGCGGCGTGCACCAAAAGTTGCTGGAGGCCCTGGCCCGATGATTTTGTACCTGCATGGATTCCGCTCGTCGCCGTTGTCGATGAAGTCGCGCCTGCTGGCTGCGCAAATGCAGGTGCTGGGCCGTGCAGGCGAATGGCTGTGCCCGCAACTGCCCGCCTCGCCGAAACTGGCGATTGAACTGTCCCTGGAGCTGGTAAAAAATGTGGCGCCAGCGGACTTGACCATCATCGGTTCATCGCTGGGCGGTTATTATGCTACCTGGCTGGCGGAACAGCTGGGCTGCCGCGCCGTGCTGCTGAACCCCGCCATCGTGCCCTTGATCGACCTGGAACAGCACGTGGGCGTGACGACCGAGTTCCATTCGGATAAGCCGTTTGAGTTCAAACGTGAATATATCGAGGAATTGCGCGGCTTTGCCGTGCCGGTCATTACTCAGCCGCAACGATATTTCCTGATCGCCGCCACCGGTGATGAAGTGCTCGACTACCGCGACATGCTGGCCCATTATCAGGGGGCGCAGCAGACGGTGATCGCCGGCAGCGACCATGGCATCAGCGAGTTTGCCGATTACCTGGCGCCGGTGCTGGCTTTTTGCGGCATTGCGCCTGACGCTGAAAGCAGTCCGCAGTGAGGCCCGGTTCGCTGCGCCAGGCCCAATGGCACCGGCATGTCAATGCCGTCAATGCGCCTCCGGCCTTGCGCCAGTGGCTGCTGAGTCCAGGTTCCCTGACGGCCAAGCTGAAAGCGCATAGCAGCACTTTCCGTGTGCAGTGTTTGCATCAGGAAACGTCACGCTGTTTGACGGATGAAGCGGCCAGCATAGGTCTACACCGCGCGGGGCGCGTCTGGGAGCGCGAAGTGCTGTTGCGCTGCGATGGACAGCCAGCCGTGTTTGGCCACACGGTCGTGCCCATGCAAGCGACGGCCACCGATTGGCCCTTGTTTTCCGCGCTGGGCGAGCGCTCGCTGGGCACCACCCTGTTTGGCGACCGCATGGTGCGGCGTGGCACACTGGAGTTTGCCCGCTTGCGTGCCAGCCACCCGCTGGTGCAGCGCGTGCAGGCAGCACTGGCCCAGGAAGGGCGCAGCATCGCTGGCCAGGCCTTTATCTTTGCGCGGCGCTGCCTGTATCAGCGCCACCAGGGATTGCTGCTGGTCACAGAACTTTTTTTGCCGGCAGTGCTGGAGCTGACTCGTACTGTTGCAACCGAAACATTAATAAACAAAGCATAACAATGAATCTATTTTTTGAAGAATCCGGCGATTTCAAGGTAGGCACCGCCCTGTCGCAAGCGGGCGAGGCGTACCAGGTGGAAATGGCCAGCGGCAAGCGCACCAAGGTGAAAACCAAGGATGTGCTGCTGCAGTATGAAAAACCGGCGCCAGCCGAATTGCTGGAGCAGGCGAAAAGCATCGCCGCCGACATCGATCTCGATTTCCTGTGGGAAGTGGCGGGTGAAGAAGAGTTTGGTTTTGCCGAACTGGGCGCCGAGTATTTCGGCCATGCTCCCTTGCCAGCGGAAGCGGCCGGCCTGGTGCTGAGCTTGCATTCTGCCCCCGTGTATTTCTACAAGAAAGGCCGCGGCCGCTACAAGGCTGCGCCGGAAGCGTCGTTGAAGGCGGCCCTGGCTGGTATCGAAAAGAAAAAACAGCAGGCGCTGGTGCAAGCGGGCTATGTGGAAGAACTCAAGCAAAACCGCTTGCCTGCTTCCATGCAGCCTATGGTACTGCAGTTGCTGTTCAAGCCCGACAAGAATACGGTTGAATACAAGGCGCTGGAAGCGGCTTGCACGGAATTGCACACCACGCCAGCCCGCTTGATGCTGGCCGTGGGCGGCGTTGCCAAGCCGAAAGACTTGCACCTGTCCAAGTTCCTGTTCGAGAACTTCCCCAAGGGCGCCGGTTTCCCGGCCGTGCCCGTGCCGGTGGTGACGAACAAGCTGCCATTGGCCGAAGTGGCCGCGTTTTCCATCGATGATGTGACCACCACCGAGATCGACGACGCCTTCTCGGTGCAGCCTTTGCCGGACGGCAAGGTCAAAGTGGGTATCCACATTGCCGCGCCTGGCCTGGGCATTCGCCCGGACGATGTGATCGACAAGATGGCGCGCCAGCGCATGTCTACCGTCTACATGCCGGGCGACAAGATCACCATGTTGCCGGACGAAGTCGTGAATGCCTTTACGCTGGCCGAAGGCACGACTTGCCCGGCGCTGTCGCTGTACGCCACGCTCGATCCGCAAGCGCAGTGGGAAGTAGTGAGCACGGAAACGCGCGCCGAGCTGGTGCCGATCGCCAGCAATCTGCGCCACAACCAGTTAGACGACCTGGTCAATGAAGAAACCCTGGCCAGTGGCGAGGGCGAGTATCCGCACAAGGCCGATTTCGCGGTGCTGTGGCAATGGGCGCAGCAGCTGGAACAGGGCCGCATGAAGAAACGCGAAGCGTTCGGCCTGAAGCCGGAGCAAAACAACCGTGTCGATTTCAATTTCTATGTGGAAAATGATATCGTCACCGTGGCCCGCCGCAAGCGTGGCGCGCCGCTGGACAAGATCGTTGCCGAACTGATGATTTTTGCCAACAGTACCTGGGGCAAGATGCTGCACGACCATGGCGTGCCGGGCATTTACCGCAGCCAGGGCGGCGGCAGTGGCAATAGCTGGGCGGCAAAGATGCAGGTGCGCATGGTCACCCATGCAGCGCCCCATCAAGGCCTGGGCGTGGATCAATATGCGTGGAGCACCTCGCCGTTGCGCCGCTATACCGACCTGGTCAACCAGTGGCAAATTCTTGCTTGCGCCGAACATGGCGTGACGGCGCCGCTGGTGGCCCCGTTCAAGCCGCGCGATGCGAATTTGTTCGCCATCGTCTCGGCCTTTGATGCTGCTTATTCCGCGTATGGCGACTTCCAGTCGAATATGGAACGCTACTGGTGCTTGCGCTGGCTGGCCCAGGAAGAAGCGCGCCAGGTCGATGCCGTCGTGCTCAAGGACGAGATCTTGCGCCTGGTCGACATTCCGCTGGTGATCAAGTTGCCGGGCATGCCATCCGTGGCGCGCGGTGCACAGGTGAAACTGGACTTGCTGCGCTGGGATGAGGTGGATTTGACGATCGAAGCGCGCTTGCTGGAAATTGCCGCCGTGCCGGAAGGCACTGCCGAGACCGAACCTGAGTATGAAGAAGAGGTCGAAGAGGGTAGAGAAGCCGGCGATACCGCTGCTGAAGCCGCGCCGGAAGAGTCAGCTGAGGTAGCAGAAGTGGCCAGCGATGAGGTGGCTAGCGAACCCGAGGTGAAATAAAAACCGGGGGCCGGGTGCGCAGAGGGCAATCCCGGTCCTGGTTTGTCGTAGAATTGCGCCATTGCTGTGATGTAATGAAATCAATGCTGGGTTGCGCGTGAAGTCTTTCCGAGAGAACCGATTCCTGATCATTGCCGTGGCGGCATCCCTGCTGGCGCACGGCGCCTTGCTGGCGATGCATTTTGTCGCCCCTGCGCCCCAGTCGGCCGTGGCGGCCGATCCGGGCCTGGAAGTGATCCTCGTCAATGCCAAGCATGCCGCCAAGCCACTGAAGGCTGATGCGCTGGCGCAAGCTAACCTCGACGGTGGCGGCCAGGCTGACAAGGGCCGCAGCAAATCGCCCTTGCCCGACATGCGCAAGGTGGAAGAGGGCGACAGCGTCCAGGCCAGCGCGCGGCGCATTGCCGAGCTGGAACAGCAGCAAAAGGAATTGCTGACGCAGGCTAATAAAAGCACGTTCAGCGCGCCACCGATCACGGAAAAAGACAAGCTCAATCCTCTGGCGTCCGGTTCGGATTTGCTGGAAAGCAGCAAGGCTATCGCTCGCATGGCGGCCGAGATCAGCCAGACGGTGGAAGAACAAAACAAGCGTCCGCGCAAGACCTTCATTACGCCCAGCACGCAGGAAGTCGGCTATGCCATGTATTACAAGACCCTGCAAAAGCGCATCGAGGACATCGGCACCTTGAACTTCCCGCAAAAAAATGGCCGCAAGATGTATGGCGAGCTGGTGGTCTACATACCGATCTTCCAGGACGGTACGATTTACCAGAAGGATGGCGGCGCCCGCGTCGAGCGCAGCTCCGGTAATCCAGCCCTGGACGCTGCTGCCTTGAACATCGTGCGCCGTGCGGCCCCGTTTGGACGTTTCCCACCGAATATGTTGTCGAGCGACAAGGACGACCTGTGGGTTGTCATCACCCGATTCAAATTTACCCGCGAAGAAAAAATGGAAGCTAACCTGACTGGCGGCAACAATTGAACGCAAACGAATTGAACGA
Source organism: Janthinobacterium silvisoli (assembly GCF_014200725.1). Lineage (GTDB taxonomy): Bacteria > Pseudomonadota > Gammaproteobacteria > Burkholderiales > Burkholderiaceae_D > Janthinobacterium. The sequence continues at coordinate 1,920,550 of NZ_JACHCL010000001.1, read as the reverse complement.
AAATAATACTAAGCAAGCTGATCAGTATTGTGTCTTCGGCAATCCCATTGCCCATAGCAAATCGCCCCTGATCCACGCCGCCTTTGCGCTGCAGACGGGCGAGTCCATCGTGTATGAGCGCCGTCTGGCGCCCTTGGATGGTTTTGCCCTGGCAGCGCGCACGTTTGCTGCCGAAGGAGGCAAGGGTGCGAATGTGACCGTGCCCTTCAAGCTCGATGCCTGCGCCTTGGCAACCGAGCTGACGCCGCGCGCGCAGGCGGCGGGCGCCGTCAATACCCTGCGTTTCGATGGCGAAACCATTCTCGGCGACAACACCGATGGCGCGGGCCTGGTGGCTGATATTGTGCGCAATGCAGGTGTGCCGCTGGCTGGCAAACGCGTGCTGCTGCTGGGGGCGGGCGGCGCGGCGCGTGGCGTAGTACTGCCTTTGCTGGAGCAAGGGCCGCAGGAAATTTTCATTGCCAACCGCACCGTGGCCACGGCCGAAGCGCTGGTGCAACAGTTTGCCGATGCCCTGTCGCATCCCGGCCAGTTGCGTGCGGGTGGTTTTGGCGAACCCGACGGTGTGTTCGATATCGTCATCAACGCCACTTCGGCCAGCCTGGCAGGCGACTTGCCGCCCGTGCCGGTGAGCATCTTTGGCAGCCACACCCTGGTGCTGGACATGATGTATGGCCCGGCGCCGACCGTCTTCATGGAGTTTGCCGCACAACATGGCGCGCAGGTGCGCGATGGCCTGGGCATGCTGGTGGAGCAGGCGGCCGAAGCGTTTTATGTGTGGCGTGGCGTGCGCCCGCAAACGGCAGACTTGCTGGCCCAGTTGCGGGGCGCACTGTGAACGCCAGGCGCAAGGGAGCGGCCCGCCCGGCCAGCCGGAGGGGCTGGATCAAGTGGCTGTTCATTGTGCCCGTGCTGGCGTTTATCGTGGTGCAGCTGTATTTCTTCCTGCAAATCTGGTGGTGGATCGATCACAATCCAGGCAGCACCTCTTTCATGCGCGAGCAATTATCGAGTTTGCAGGAAAAGAATCCAAACGCGACCTTGCAGCATACCTGGGTGCCGTATAACCGCATTTCGAATAACCTGAAGCGCGCGATCATCGCGTCGGAAGACGCGAATTTTTCCGAACATGATGGTGTCGACTGGGATGCCTTGCAAAAGGCGTATGAAAAAAACAGCAAGAAACAAAAGGTGGTGGCCGGCGGTTCCACCATCACCCAGCAACTGGCCAAGAATTTGTTCCTGTCCGGTTCGCGCAGCTATGTGCGCAAGGGCCAGGAGCTGATCATTACGTATATGCTGGAAAGCTTGCTGGACAAGCAGCGCATTTTTGAAATCTATCTGAACGTGGTGGAGTTTGGCACTGGCATCTTTGGCGCTGAAGCGGCTTCCCAGCATTATTACCGGGTCAGCGCCGCCAGCCTGAATGCAAGCCAGGCGGCAAAGCTGGCCGTGATGCTGCCCAATCCCCGTTTTTATGACCGCCACCGCGACACCGGTTATCTCACCCGCCGTACCGGCGTGATCTTGCGACGCATGGGTTCGGCGGAGCTGCCTTGAACGCTGATGGTGGTGAATAATTAAGCATTCCTAAATGGCATTGTTTCGGTGCAACATCTTCCAGGCTGTTGCACTGTGATAGTGCACTTTTTAGCCAAAAAAGCACCGTTCAGGGGTGGTCGTGAAAAGGGCTTGCGGGTACACTTGCGCTGTTTTGATTTTTGGCGCCAGCGCCAGCACCTATCGATAACCCAACATCCGGCTGAGAGCGCGCATGATCAATGTCTTTATATTACAGAATGGCCGGCTCAACCAGGTGCCGATCGACAGCCGCGCAGACCTCGAAAACGCCGAACCGGTATGGGTAGACCTGACCGATCCCAGCGATGATGAACGGGCCTGGGTCAAGGCCATCTACAATGTCACCTTGCCTGGCGAAGACGAAGTCAAGGATATCGAAGCATCGGCCCGCTATTACGAAGCGGAAAACGGCGACTTGCATTTGCGCACAGACTTCTTGCGCGAAGAAGACGATGGCCCCTCGCGCGTGATCACGGTCGCCTTTATTCTTGCCCGTAAAATCCTGTTTTCCATGCATACGGACGACTTGCCCGTGTTCCGCCTGGTGCGCATGCGCGCCCGTTCGCGGCCAGGTTCGATCGCCGACTACATGGATGTGCTGCTGGACCTGTACGCTACCGATGCCGAATACTCGGCCGACGTGCTCGAAGGCATCTACCAGAACCTGGAAGAAGTCAGCACGCGCGTGCTGCAAAAGGAATTTACCGATGCGCACGCAGCCGAAGCGCTGAACGCAATTGCCCATGAGGAAGATTTGAATGGCCGTATCCGCCGCAATATGATGGATACGCGCCGCGCCGTCAGTTTTTTGATGCGTGGGCGCTTGCTCAATGGCGATCAATTCGAGGAAGCGCGCCAGATTTTGCGCGATATCGAATCGCTCGATGGCCACACATCGTTCCTGTTCGACAAGATCAACTTCCTGATGGATGCCACTGTGGGTTTCATCAACATTAACCAGAACAAGATTATCAAGATCTTCTCGGTGGCCAGCGTGGCTTTCCTGCCGCCAACCCTGATCGCCAGCGTGTACGGCATGAACTTCAAGCTGATGCCCGAACTGGAATGGACTTTCGGCTACCCGTGGGCCTGGGGCTTGATGATCAGCAGCGCCATCGCGCCGTTTCTGTATTTCCGCCACCGGGGATGGTTAAAATAAGGCAACATACAAGATAAAAACGGGCCGTGCAGGCCCGTTTTGTTTTGAGTCTATACAGACTATTGCGCCGGTTTCTTCGGTGCGATGCCTGAATAATGCGCCGACAGCAGTTTCCACGCGCCGCCATCTTTTTTCGCCACATAGCTGGCGCGCAGCGCTACCGGTCGCTGCTGGCCGCCGGCCGTGACCGTCATGGACAGTTTGGCGATCAAAACGGCCGTATCGCCAGACACGCGCACCAGCGGTTCTTCTACCGTGATGACAGGTGCGGCAGTCTTTTTGTCGGGGGCATAAAAGGCCAGCACTTTCTCGCGCGTATCGACACCACCCAGTGGCGAGACTTCCACATAATTGTCTGTCGTCAAGGCTGTCAGGGCAGGGACGTTAAAATCTGCCTGCGCCTTCACATGCTGCTGGACCAGGCTGATGAGTGTGGCATCTTCGTCTGCCGCCAGCGCGGTAGCAGGTGCAGCCAGGGTGAAGGCAAACGCGGCAATAGTGGAAATCAGGGATAATCGGCATTGCAGAGAACGGTAGCTTGTCATGGTATCGATCCGGTTGTGCCCGATTCAAGCGATCAGGGTCAATATAGTATCGCATTGAAATTTATCAAAAAGCAACAATCTCGTTATCACCATCGCTAGCCACCACAAAGTATCGAAACATGGCCGGCCAGGCGTGGCGCAGCGCTCCCCGCTGTTTTATGCTGGACTTCGGCCCTGTTTGTGCCCCCATTGGAGAATTCATGCCTGACACTGCTACACCCCACCCGCGTTTTACCCATCTGATCAGCGACTGCGATGGCGTGCTGATCGACAGCGAAGCCGTGGCCCTGCAAGCGCTGCTGTCCTTGCTGGCGCCGCGTTTGCCCCATCTGCCCGAAGGGAAAACCCTGCAAGGCTTGATCGAACCGCGCCTGGGTTTGCGCCTCACGCCACTGATGCATGATATTTATAGCGAACTGGGTTTGCCACAGTTGCCAGATGATGAGGTGCATGCGATAGGCCACGCCGTCGATGTGGCTTGCGATACACAATTGCGCGCCGTGCCCGGCGTGGCGCAGGCGCTGGCCGCGATCCCGCTGCCAAAAGCGGTGGCGTCGAATAGCGTCAGCGCGCGCGTCTTGTCTGCCCTGCAACGCACCGGCATGGCGCCGCTGTTTGATGAACGTGTGTTTACGCCTGACTTGGTGGGCCACGCCAAGCCGCATCCGGGACTGTACCTGGCGGCGGCCGCCGCGTTTGGCGTGCCGCCGGCCCAATGCCTGGTATTGGAAGATAGCGTCACGGGCGTGACGGCTGCCGCAGCGGCCGGCATGACGGTGCTCGGTTTTATCGGCGGCGGCCATATCGCTCCCGGCCAGGAAGCGCGCTTGAAAGCGGCCGGCGCGTTTGCCGTGTTCAACGACATGGACAAGCTGCCGGCGCTGGTGGCCGCGCTGCTAGAAAGCGCGACCGTCTGACGCTTTACGCCAGGGTGGCAAACACCTTGCGCGCCGCCGCGATGGTGGCGTCGATCACGGTGTCATCATGCTGGGCCGAGACGAAGCCTGCTTCGAAGGCGGCCGGTGCAAAATACACGCCTTCATCGAGCATGGCGTGGAAGAAGGTGTTGAACTTGCTGCGGTCGCCGGCCATCATTTCCGCGTAGCTGGCCGGCGGGGTAGCGCTGAAATAAATGCCGAACATGCCGCCGATGTAATCGGCGCAGAAGACTACGCCCGCTTCCTTGGCTGCTGCCGTCAAGCCTTCCGCCAGGCGCTTGGCCGTGGCGCCCAGCTGCTCGTAAAAGCCTGGCTGCTGGATCAGTTTTAATGTGGTCATGCCGGCTGCCACGGCGACCGGATTGCCCGACAGGGTGCCGGCCTGGTAGACGCCGCCCAGCGGCGCCATATTGTGCATCAGTGCAGCGCTGCCGCCGAAAGCCGCCACCGGCATGCCGCCGCCGATCACCTTGCCCAGCGCCGTCAGGTCGGGCTTGATGCCATATAGCGCTTGCGCGCCGCCCAGGGCCACGCGGAAGCCGCACATGACTTCATCGAAAATCAAGAGGGCGCCGTGCTGCGTGCACAGTTCGCGCATCGCTTGCAGGAATTCCGGCGTGGCTTTCACCAGGTTCATATTGCCAGCCACCGGTTCGACGATCACGCAGGCGATTTCCGCGCCGAAGCTGTCGAAGGCGTCTTTCAGCTGTTCCACGTTGTTATAGTCAAGCACCAGCGTGTGCTTGACGAAGTCTTCCGGCACGCCGGCCGAGGTCGGGTTACCGAAGGTGAGCAAGCCGCTGCCCGCCTTGACCAGCAGCGAATCGGCGTGGCCGTGGTAGCAGCCTTCAAACTTGACGATCTTGTCGCGGCCGGTGGCGCCGCGCGCCAGGCGCAGTGCGCTCATGGTCGCTTCCGTGCCCGACGAGACCAGGCGCACCTGCTCAATCGATGGCACCAGGCGCGTGATTTCCTCGGCCATCAGCACTTCGCCTTCGGTCGGCGCACCGAACGACAGGCCCAGCGCCGCCGCATCCTGCACCGCCTTGATCACGTCCGGGTGGGCGTGGCCGACGATGGCCGGGCCCCAGGAACCGATGTAGTCGATATAGCGCTTGCCGTCGGCGTCCCAGAAATACGGGCCTTCGGCGCGGGTGATGAAGCGCGGTGTACCGCCTACCGAGCGGAAAGCGCGCACGGGCGAGTTGACGCCGCCGGGCGTGGTTTTTTGCGCGCGGGCGAACAGGATGTCGTTCTGTGAAGTCGTCGTCATGAGGTAACCTTGAATGATGTCGTTGTCGATGTGTTGTTTTGCTCAGCGGGCGCGCTGGAACAAACGGTTGGGCACCAGCTTGCCCATGCCGTAGCGCCGCGCATGCGCCAGCGCACCGGCCGTGAATTCCTGCGCCGCTACCACGGCTTGCGGCACGTCGTCTTCTTCGTTCGCCAGTGCCAGCAGGGCCGTGGCCGCTGCTGACAGGGTGCTGCCCGCGCCGTTGAAAATGCCGGGCAGGTGCTGCCATTCATCGTGGCGCACCACGCCGTCTTCGCCAAACAGGGTATTGGCGCGCAGCTTGCCGTCGCCCATGCCCGACTTGGCCGGGTCGGCCGGCATGCCGGTGACCAGCACATATTCGCAGCCCAGCGCCACCAGGTAGTCGACATCGTTTTGCAGGGTGTCGGCCGGATCTGCATCGCGCCAGGTTTCGGCCAGGCGTTCCAGTTCCACCGGCGACAGTACCAGCAAGGTGGTTTGCGGGATCAGCAACTGGCGCACGGCGGTGAGGATATCTTCATCGTCCATGCCCTGTTCCGGCAGCGCCGAGATGAACGGGTCGAGTATCAGCGGCACGTTGGGGTAGTCGGAGACGATTTCGGCGATCGCCGTGACGTTTTCCACGCTGCCCAGGGCGCCGACCTTGATGGCGGAGACGGTCATGTCTTCCAGCAGCACGCGCGCCTGGTCGGAAACCCAGTCGGGATCGACGGCTTGCATGTCTTCCACGCGCGCCGTATCGCTGATCAAGAGGCCGGTGGTGACCGACAGTCCATGGCAGCCAAAGGCCGAGAAGGTCAACAGGTCGGCCTGGATGCCGATCGCGCCGACGGGATCGGACACGCCGAAGCTTAATATGAGGGGAGAAGTTTGGTTTTGCACGGCGGGTAGATTAAGATACCTAATTCAGCATTTTACTTGATTGAAGGGTGGCAGAACGTGAGTAGCAACGAAACAACGCAGCAATTCCAAACGTGGATGTGTCTTATTTGCGGCTGGGTTTATGATGAAGAGGCCGGCCTGCCCGATGAAGACATCGCTCCCGGCACGCGTTGGGCCGATGTTCCGATGAACTGGACCTGCCCGGAATGCGGTGCGCGCAAGGATGATTTTGAAATGGTGGCGATTTAAGCAATTTTAACCGATCGGCAAACCGTACTCTCCGCCACGCGCTTGATGGCGGCCTATGATATGGTGTACAAGAGAGTATACAAGCTTGCCGAATAATCAAATGACGAGTCCACCATTGTCCGATACTGCGTCTGCTGGCCCGACGATTCTGGTGATCGACGACAGCGCCACCATACGCAGTTCGGTCGAGAGAATTTTGAGTGGGGCCGGTTATCGGGTGGTGGTGGCCGAGGATGGCTTCGATGCCCTGGCCAAGATCGGCGATTGCCAGCCGGCGCTGATCGTGTGCGACATCCTGATGCCGCGCCTTGATGGCTACCGTACCTGTGCGCTGATCAAGGCCAGCGCCGCGTTTCACGCCACGCCGGTGCTGATGCTGTCGGCGAAGGCGGGCTTGTTCGACCGCGCGCGCGGCGCCCTGGCTGGCGCCAGCGATTGCCTGGCAAAGCCTTTGGTGCGCGAGGATTTGCTGGCGGCCGTAGGCCAACACCTGGCAGCACCTGGCCGCCAGCGTGTAGACGGACCGTATTTTTGAATGACCCAACGCAGCAAGGAAGCAGATAGATGGCCATACATACAATTCTGATCGTCGATGACTCGCCGACAGAGCGCTACTACCTGAGCGAAATGCTGGTGCGCGCCGGTTATGCCGTGAGCACGGCGCAGGATGGCGCCGACGCGCTGGCGCAACTGAAGACGGCCAGGCCGGACCTGATCCTGATGGACGTGGTGATGCCGGGTGCGAATGGTTTTCAGATTACCCGCGCCATCGCGCGCGACCCTGATCTGCAGGACGTGCCGGTGATTATCTGTTCCAGCAAGAGCCAGGAAACGGACCGCATCTGGGGCTTGCGCCAGGGCGCGCGCGATTACTTGGTCAAGCCGGTGGTCGAAGCGGACCTGCTGGCCAAGATCGCAGCGCTTTCCTGAACAATGAGCACGATGCCTGGCAATGCCACGCCCCATGCTGTTCGCGTTCCCGCGCATGCGCTTTCCGATCTGCCTGCCAGTGAAACCGGCGGACGGCGGGGACGCTTGCGCCAGTACCAGATGCAATTGCTGGCGCGCGTGCAGGCGGCGCGTTCCGGCGCCGTGGCGGCCCGCAAGGAGCTGGGCGTGATCGTGGGTGGCCAGCACTGCCTGCTCGATTTGACGCAGTTGGGCGAGATCGTCATCCCGGCCGGCATGCAGATCCAGGGCGTGCCGCTGGCGCAGGACTGGTATCTGGGCCTGGCCGCCATGCGCGGCCGCCTGACGGCCATCATTGACTTGTCCCGTTATCGCGGCGGCGCCGCCTGCGCGCTGCATGCCGACAGCCGCATCATCACGTTTGCGCCGCGCCTGGGACTCAATTGCGCGCTGCTGGTCGAGCGCGTGCTGGGTTTACGCCAGCAACACGGCATGGTCGCCGGCAGCGCCGCAGTTGATGCAGCGCCGTGGGCCCGGCCTTATTCCCTGCGCGATGGCGGACAGCAGTGGCTGCGCCTGGACCTGGCGCAGCTGGCGCAGGAAGCGCGTTTCCTGGACGCCGGCTTTGGCAGCACCAGCTTGTATGGAGAGCATCGCTGATGGCCGCTAATTCCCCTATCCTGGCCGCAGGCAGTGCAGAGCATGCCGATGGCGTGATCTTGCCCGGCGATTTGCCGCTGCGCTTGCGCGATGCGCTGGGACGGCGCAAGTCGCTGGCCAGCGCGCCGGCCAGGGATTTGAAGCTGCCCCTGATCGGCCATTTGCCGCTGCAAAAACAGTTGAGCATCCTGTCGACCGTGATGGCCTTGAGCCTGGCGGCCAGCCTGCTGTTCGTGGGCTTGAATACGCGCAGCGGCAATATCGCTTCGGCGCAGACACAGCTGGCCAGCGATGCGTTGATGCACTCGCAACGCATCGGCAAGGCGGCCCCCAACGCCGTGCAGGGCAACCAGGATGCGTTTCGCCAGCTGGAAGAAAGCCGCAATGAGCTGAACCAGGATTTTCGCCTGATGGCGCGCGGCGGCACGTATCACGGCCGCGACATCGGTGAATCGCGCTCCACCCTGCTGGCGGCGGTGGCGGACGCGCGTAAAAAATGGGCCAGCAGCGACCGTGCGGCCAGCACCATCTTGCGCCTGAAGGCCGAATTGGGCGACTTCGACAAGGCCTTGCAGCAGTTGAACGCGCTGTCGCCTGCCTTGCTGGCCCAGACCGAGGAAATTGCCGCGCTCAAGCTGCAACGGGGCGGCAATGGCCACGACCTGGCCGTTATCGGCCGCTTGATGATGCTGACCCAGCGCATGAGCCGCAGCGCCAGCGAGTTTCTCGCTTCCGGCAGCATCAGTTCGGAAACGGCTTTTTCACTGGGCCGCGACACGACCTATTTCCGTTCCGCCGTCGATGGCCTGCTCAATGGCAGTGTCTCTTTGCAGCTGGCGCCCACGCGCGACCCGGAATTGCGCGACCGCCTGGTGGCGCTGAAAGCCAATTTCGACAACTATCAAAAGCTGGTGTCGTCCATCCTCGACCGGCTCGACAAATTCAGTGCGGCGAAAGGCGCCGAACAGCTGATTTTCAATGAAAATGAAGACTTGCGCCAGCGCCTGACTTTACTGCAGCAGATGTACCACGCAAACCAGGAAACCCTGGGCCTGGAATTCTGGCTGATGGTGGCCGGCGTGCTGGTGACCTTGATCGGTGCAGCCGGGATTGGCCGGGTGCTGCTGCAAGACTCAGTCAACCGTGCACACGAGGCCGAGCGGCGCCGCCATGAAGCGGAAATTCAACGCCTGCTGTCGCAGGAAAAAGAGGAAGAAGCCAAGGCCAAGAATGAGCAAAGCCAGGCCGCCATCCTGCGATTGATGAATGAATTGCAGAAGGTGGCCGATGGCGACCTGACGGTGCAAGCGACGGTATCGGAAGACATTACGGGCGCCATCGCCGATTCCGTCAACTACACGGTGGAAGAATTGCGCGGCCTGGTCGGTAGGGTGACGGCCACCGCCGAACAGGTGAACCGCGCCTCGACGCAGGCACAAAGCATCTCGAGCAAATTGCTGATCGCCTCGCAGCAGCAGTCGCGCGAAATCCTCGACGCCAGCGCCACCGTGGTCAATATGGCCAATGCGATTACCGACGTGTCGAAGTCGGCCAGCGAATCGGCCGACGTGGCGCGCCAGTCGGTGGCGGCGGCGCTGCAGGGGTCGACGGCGGTGGAAAACGCCATCAAGGGCATGCATGAAATCCGCGAGCAGATTCAGGATACCTCCAAGCGCATCAAGCGCCTGGGCGAATCGTCGCAGGAAATCGGCGAAATCACCGAACTCATTTCCGACATCACCGAACAGACCAACGTACTGGCGCTGAACGCCGCCATCCAGGCCGCATCGGCCGGCGAGGCGGGGCGCGGTTTTTCCGTGGTGGCCGAAGAGGTGCAACGCCTGGCCGAACGCTCGGCCGCCGCCGCCAAGCAGATCGGCGCGCTGGTGCGCACCATCCAGGCCGACACCCAGGACGCTACCCGGGCGATGGAAAAATCGACGCAGGGCGTGGTCGAAGGCGCGCGCCTGTCCGACGCGGCCGGTGCGGCCTTGAGCGACATCAGCCAGGTATCGAAGCATCTGGCGGAACTGATTCAGGGTATCTCGTTCGCTACCGGCGCGCAGGCCGGTTCGGCCAGCGGCGTGGCCTTGAATATCCAGCACATCCTGAGCGTGACGGAACAGACCCAGGATGGCACGCAGCAAACGGCGCAGTCGATTCATAAGCTGTCGATGCTGGCGCAGGAACTGAAAAATTCGGTGTCGCGTTTCCGCGTCGCCGCGTAAGGCCTGACAGACGCCGTCAAGATAGGGTGTTGCGATTTCGCGTACGATTGATTAACCGAGGCATGCATGAGCACAGCTGATAGTCCGCAACAATCCAGGCAGTTCGATAGCGAGCCCTTGTCATGGGTGATGGCGGAAATCCGCGAAGCGCTGGGCCGCTCCAGAACGGCTTTGTTCGAGGCGGGCGGGCGCGAACGCGAGGAACGCGCCACGGCCCTGCAGCATGCCCGTTCGCACTTGCACCAGGCGCATGGCGCGCTGGTGATGGTCGATGTGCTTGGGGCCAGCATGCTGACGGAGGGCGCGGAACAGGCGCTGGCGCGTTTTCGCGACGGCAGTCTGGAATACACGGTCGATCATGCGCTCATCGTGAGCGAGCTGTATCAAGCCATCATTGAATACCTGGAAGACTTGCTGGCTGGCGCGCCGGCGCAGGCGACGCGTTTGTTCCCGTATTACCGCGCGCTGCAAGCCATGCTGGGTGCGCAACGCATCCACCCGGCCGAGCTGTTTTTTCCACCCGCACCGCCGCCCGGTTTATCCATCGCGCTGGCCGAACCCGTGATTGCCGCCGATTACCCGGCCTGGCGCACGCGCTTTGAAAAATCCTTGTTGCCGTTTCTGAAGGCGCAAGAACCGCAGGCACAGCGCCAGCATGCGGCCGCCCTGCATGAGACCTTGATCCTGGTGGCCGATGCGCAGCACGATGGACCCGCGCGCACCTTCTGGTTCGCCATGCAAGCGTGCGCCGAACTGGCAGCCAGCGGGCAGGGTGCAGGCAGCCTGTACCTGAAGCAGCTGTTTGGCGCGATGAACCAGCAATTGCGACGCCTGGCGCAAGGCACGGGCACTTTGCCCGAGGCGCTGCTGCGCGAAGCCCTGTTCTTCATTGCCAGGGCCGATGCGCCCACTCCTGCGGCGGCGCAGTTGCGCACCGTGTTCACACTCGATGGCTTGCTGCCAGATGATGTGGAGGCGCGCCGTTATGGCCAGGTCGACCAGGAAGCCTTGTTGGGCGCGCGCGCGGCGCTGGCCCGGGCGCGGGCCAGCTGGACGCGGTTGGCGCAGGCTGATCTCGATCCCGCCCTGGTGACGGCGTTCGACGCTTCGCTGCAGCAGGCGGCGCAGCATGCCGAGACCTTGAAAGTACCTGCCCTGGCCAGCCTGCTGCGCCAATGTGCATCGGTTGCGCGTTTGGCAGTCAGCAGCGGGCGCAGCGCGGCGCTGGAGCAGGAAATCGGCACGGCGCTGCTGTTCGCCGAAACGGGCCTGGAGCAACTGCGCCGCCTGCCCGACGATTTTGCTGGCAATGCCGAAACCATCGCTGCGCGCTTGCGGGCGCTGCAGGCTGGAGAGGCGCCACCGTCCTTTGTCGCGGGTGAACTGACGCGCCAGATCGAGCAGGGACAAAGCATTGCCGCGCTAGCCGAAGCGATGAAAACTGGCTTGCGCCAGGTCGAAAAAAAGCTCAACGACTACTATGCCGATGCATCGCGTCTGCCAGCCCTGGCTGACGTGGAACCCGTGCTGCAGCAGATGCAGGAAACGCTGGCCAGCTTGTCGCAGGAGGACGCCGTGGACGCCGTGCGCCAGGTGGCACTTGCAGTGAGCCAGCTGGCGCCGGGCACAGAGGCCGAAGTCCTGGACGATATCGCGCAAAACGTCAGTGCGCTGGGATTTTTTGTCGATATGCTGGGCCGCAATGCCGCCGCCGCCAAAGGGCGTTTTCATTTTGACGCCGCTGCAAATACCTTCCGCGCACTGCCGTTCGAGAAAGTGGCGGCGGCCAGTGCCGTGCCGGTGCCATTGCTGGACCAGGAATTGCCGGCGGCCTCGCCATCATCGTCCGCTGTGCCTGCGGTTCCTGATGGTATCGATGCCGAGATGCTCGATATCTTTTTGGCCGAAGCGCGCGAAGTGCTGGCTTTTATCGACACCACCCTGGCCTTGCCGCGCGAGCAGGCTGCCAGCGGCGAGCACCTGGCCATGCTGCGCCGCTCGTTCCATACCTTGAAGGGCAGCAGCCGCATGATAGGCCTGGCGCAGTTTGCTGTAGCGGCGGGCGCCATCGAAAGAGTCTTGAATACCTGGCTGGCCGAGTCGCGCCCGGCCAGCGACGATTTGTTTACCCTCTTGAATTACGGCTGGTACCAGCTCAGCGAATGGGTGGCCGAACTGGAAGGCGGCAGTGGCCAGGGGCGCGAGGCAGGCATGCTGCTGGACGCCGCCGACCGCGTGCGCGAAGGCGGGTCATTTGAATTGCGCAAACCGCGTGCGGCCAGCGTGGAAACGCCGCCTGCCAAGTCGCCCGTGCCGCTGGTCAGCAATGGCAATGTGATCGGTTTGCCCTTGGCCACCGCACCCGCGCCGCACCAGGCGATCGAAGATAATCTCAAGCATGTGGGCGAGCTGCGCATCGGCCTGCCGCTGTATAACATTTACCTGGCCGAGACGGACGAACTGCTGCGCGTGCTGACGCGTGATTTCGGCGAATGGCGCCATGAACAGCGCGCCGTCAGCTTTGAGGCGCTGCAAGCCGTGCATACCCTGGCCGGTTCCTCGGGTACGGTCGGTTTCACTGCCTTGCGCGATCTGGCGCATGCGCTGGAAGTGGCCATCGAGACAGCGGTGCCACCCATTACGGGTTTGCTCGATGCGCAGCACGATGTGCTGGAGCGCGCCACGCAAGTCATAGCGCACATGCTGCAGGCGTTTGCGCTGGGTGATCTGGCGCCAGCGCAGCCGGACACGATAGCAGCGCTCAATGCATTGTGGCGAGAACTCACGGCACCGCCGTCCGACAGCGCCGCACAAAAGCTCGATACCCTGTTTGCGGACATGTACGCCAGCATCGTCGGCGCGCCTGCGCAGGAAGCGCCGGTGAGCGCCTCTGCAGTGGAAGTGCCGCAACTCGATGCGCTGTTTGAAGCAGCGTATGCCAGTATCGTCGGCAGCGATGACTTGTTCGACAGTGGCTTCGATCACGCGGCCATGCTGGAACACGTGGACCCCGAGACACAGGAGCAGATGCCCGTTTCCGTGTCGGCCGATGCCATTGCGCTGCTGGCCGCCAGCGCCGGTATCAGCGACGAACTCGATCCTGAACTGTTGTCCGTCTTCCTGGAAGAAGGGGCCGACCTGCTGCCGCGCATCGGTGAAGCACTGCGCAGCTGGCAGCAGCAGCCGCACGACAGTGGCCAGGCGCAGATGCTGCTGCGTACCCTGCACACGGTCAAGGGCAGCGCGCGCATGGCCGGGGCGATGCGCCTGGGCCAGCATGCGCATGAAATCGAGACGCATATCGAGAACATGCTGCATGCGGGCACCGCCACGCCGCAAGCGTTCGACGAATTGCTGGCCCATTACGACCATGCGCTGCACCTGTTCGAACAATTGCAGCAACCGCTGCTGCCGCTGCCGGGCATGGAAGAGACACCTGCTGCAGAGCCCAAGGCCGCCTTGGTACGCGTGCGCGCCGATATCCTCGACCGTCTGGTGAACCAGGCGGGCGAAGTATCGATCACGCGCTCCAAGATGGAAAATGAAATAGGTTTGCTCGGTGCCTCGATGGCGGAATTTTCCGATAACCTGGCGCGCTTGCGGCGCCAGTTGCGCGAAGTGGAAATGCAGGCTGAATCGCAGATTGCCTCGCGCATGGCGGTGGGTAGCGAACGCGATTTCGATCCGCTGGAATTCGACCGTTTTACGCGCTTGCAGGAACTCACGCGCATGATGGCTGAAAGCGTCAACGATGTGGCTTCCTTCCATGAAAATCTGCGCCATGGCGTCGATGCCGTGGGCGATGACCTGGTGCTGCAGGCGCGCTTGACGCGCGAGCTGCAGCGCGACCTGATGCAAGTTCGCATGGTGCCGTTTGCCAGTATTGCCGAACGCCTGTTCCGGGTGGCGCGGCAAAGCGCCAAGGAAGTCGACAAGCGTGTCAACCTCGATATCCGTGGCGGCAGCGTGGAGATCGACCGCAGCGTACTGGAGCGCATGGCTGCGCCATTTGAACACTTGCTGCGCAACGCCATCGTACATGGCATCGAGGCGCGCCAGGCGCGTCTGCAGGATGGCAAGACCGAAACGGGTGAATTGCTGTTGCAGGTCAGCCAGCAGGGCAATGAAGTGGCGATTGCTTTTTCCGACGATGGCGCCGGTCTGGATCTGGAACGCATCCGCGCCAAGGCGCACAGCGCCGGCCTGGTGGCGCCAGACGCACCGCTGAGCGATGCGCAGGCGGCCGACCTGATTTTTGCACCCGGCTTTTCCACCGCCGACAGCCTGACGGAACTGGCGGGGCGCGGCTTCGGCATGGACATCGTGCGTTCCGAAGTGCTGGCGCTGGGCGGGCGCGTGGAGACACTGTCCACGCCGGGCCAGGGCTTGCGCTTCACCATACATCTGCCGTTAAGCCTGGCGGTGACCCAGGTCGTGCTGCTGGTGGCGCACGGGAAAACCTATGCCTTGCCCTCCGTGCTGGTGGAGCAGGTGCTGCACCTGAAGGGAGAGCAGCTGGCGCTGGTACGGGCTAGTGGCCGCATCGACTCGCATGAACAGTCGCTGGCCCTGCACCATCTGTCGGCCATGCTGGGCGAGACGCCAATGACCGCCGAAGGGCAGCGTTATGTGCCCGTACTGTTGCTACGCAATGGCAATGACAGGCTGGCGCTGGAAGTCGATGAGGTGCTGGGCAACCGCGAAGTGGTGGTGAAAAACGTGGGCCCGCAGCTGGCGCGCATGCCGGGCATCGCCGGCGCCACGGTGCTGGGTACGGGTGATATCGTGTTGATTTTGAACCCGGTGGCGCTGGCGCAGCACCTCGAACACCACCCAGAGCTGCTGTCGCAGTATGCGCTGGCCGCAGGCGAGCACCGGGCCGTATCGGCCGTGCAGGCTGCGCCGCACGCCTGTGTGATGGTGGTCGACGATTCGCTGACGGTGCGCCGCGTGATGCAGCGTCTGTTCGAGCGCGAAGGCTACCAGGTGCTGCTGGCGAAAGATGGCGTCGATGCGCTGGAACAGTTGCATGAGTTGCCAGCTGCCGCGCTGCCGGCGCTGCTGCTGGTCGATATCGAGATGCCGCGCATGGACGGTTTTGACTTGACGCGCAATGTGCGCAGCGATGCGAAAACGCAGGCCATCCCCGTCGTCATGATCACCTCGCGCAGCGCCGACAAGCACCGCCAGCACGCGCTGGAACTCGGTGTAAACGCCTACTTCGGCAAGCCTTTCCAGGAACAGGAATTGCTGGCCGAAGTGGAGCGCCTGCTGGCAGGCGGCTGATTTACGCCGCCGCTTTCACCACCGCATAACGCTCCAGCGTCTCCTTGCGCGCCTCATCATGCTGCACGATGGGCGCCGGGTAGTCGCGTCCCAGCACGATGTTTTTTTGCTCGAGCAGCATGCGGGGCACCAGCCAGGGTGCGTGGATTTCCTTGTCGCCCAGGGCTTTCAGCTGCGGTAAATAGCGGCGGATGAAGCGCCCCGAGCCATCGAATTTTTCCGACTGCGTGATCGGGTTGAAGATGCGGAAATAGGGCTGGGCGTCGCAGCCCGATGAGGAAGCCCACTGCCAGCCGCCATTGTTCGACGCCAGGTCGAAGTCGTTCAGGTGCAGCGCAAAGTACGCTTCGCCACGGCGCCAGTCGATGCCCAGGTCCTTGATCAGGAAGCAGGCGGTGACCATGCGCAGGCGGTTGTGCATATAACCGCTCTGATTCAGCTGCGCCATGGCCGCGTCCACCAGCGGGTAGCCAGTGCGCCCTTCGCACCAGGCGGCAAACGCCTCATCGGCTTGCTCGCCCGTTTCCCATGCAATGGCGTCGTAGGCCGGTTTGAACGCGCCGCCTTCCACATGCGGATTCTGGTACAAAATCATGGAGTAGAAGTCGCGCCAGATCAGTTCGGCCAGCCACACGGGTGCGCCGTCGCCACCGCCGCCGCGGTCCATCAGGTCGACCACCGTGCGCACCAGGTAGCGCAGCGAGACAGTGCCAAAGCGCAGATGCATCGACAGATAAGACGGTCCTTTCAGGGCGGGAAAATCGCGCGCCACATCGTATTTGCCCACACGGCCCAGGAAATCGTCGAACAGTTTGCTGGCGCCCGACATGCCGGTGGGGATCGCCAGTGCGTGCAGGTTGCTGGGCTCGAAACCCAGTTCGGCCAGGGTCGGCAGCGCCTGCGCTGCTGCGCGTGGCGGCGCAAAATGGCTGGCATGCGGTTCGATATCGTAGGAAGCCAGGCAAGCGGGTTCGGCGCGCATTTTTTTCAGCCAAGCGTTTTTATACGGTGTGTACACCGTGTACGGTTTGCCCGAGAGTGTCAGCACTTCATCTTTTTCAAAGATCACCTGGTCCTTGAAACTGAACCACAGCCGCGCATCGGCCGTCAATTGGGCCGCGACTGTCTCGTCGCGGGTCATCGCCTGTGGTTCATAGTCGTGGTTGGTGAAGACGGCGTCGGCGTTCAGTTCGGCGGCCAGGCGCGGTATCGCTTGCGCCGCATCGGCATGCAGCACGATCAGGTCGCCGCCCAGTGAGCGCAGTTCGGTCGCCAGTTCGGCCACGCTGGCATGGATGAAATCGACCCTCCGGTCGCGGCGCGGCAAGCTGTTCAGGATGGCGGTATCGTACACAAACACACAATGCACGGCCTGGCCGAGGCGCAGGGCGTGGTGCAGTGCAGCATGGTCAAAGGCGCGCAAATCGCGCCGGAACCAGACCAGGGCAGTCTTGATTGTCATTATTTAGCGTGTTTCGGGTCAAAGAAAGGTTTATTTTCGCCGCAGACGGTCTTTTATGGCCGTTCGCGCCGCGCCTTTGGCGTCGCTGTGGCGGCAATTCAGTGTAAACTAGCAGCTAGTTTCGCAGCGTTCTGCGCGCGATAACGGTTTTGTTATTCATATTATTATTGTATGGATAATCTATAGCCGGTAGCCAAAAACAAACAACCATAATAATGGCTGACACTGGAAAGCGGGGAAAGTTCCGCGCGGCCAGCAGCGTCAGCCTATACAGCAGGGGTAAGTGAGACTTGCCAGCAAGCCCACAGAGAGAGTATCGCGTATGAAAAAGAGTAAAATTGACCACACTCTTCCAGGACATCGATTGATGCAGGGAGTCAGCGAACCGGCTGCGACCGGCGCATCGACCCTGAATTTGGCGAATCACTTCCTGATCGCGATGCCTGCGATGCAAGACCCGGTCTTCGGCGGCACCGTCGTCTACGTGTGCGAACACAATGAAAACGGCGTGCTGGGCGTCGTCATCAACAAACCCACCGACATGACGATGGAAGTGCTGTTCGACCGCATCGACCTGAAACTGGCCGGCGGCAGCGAAGCGCCTATCGTCAACGAACCGATCATGTTTGGCGGCCCGGTGCAGGATGACCGCGGCTTCGTACTGCACACGCCAGGCGCACGTTATTCTTCGTCGCTGACGGTGACCGATGAAGTGGCGTTTACCACCTCCATCGATGTGCTCGAAGCTGTCGCCAAGGGCGATGGTCCCGAGCGCATGCTGGTCTCCATCGGCTATTCGGGCTGGAGCCCGGGCCAGCTGGAAGACGAGATCGGCCGCAACGGCTGGCTGACGGTGGGCGCTTCGGCCGACATTTTGTTCGACTTCCCGATCGAAGACCGCTACGTGGCCGCCATCAAATTGCTGGGCATTGATCCCCTCATGCTCGCATCGGAGGCCGGACACGCATGAGCGATGGCGCCATCGACACCATCCTCGCCTTCGATTTCGGCTTGAAACGTATCGGTGTGGCCATCGGCAATAGCATGATTTGCCAGGCCAAACCGCTCAGCGTGATCACGGCCACGGCGAATGAACCGAAGTTTGCCGCCATCGCCGCGCTACTCAAGGAGTGGGGCCCCAGCCGCATCGTGGTGGGCTTGCCCAGCCACCCGGACGGTACGGAACACGAGATGAGCGCACGCTGCCGGCGTTTCGCCAACCAGGTGCATGGCCGCTTCAATTTGCCGGTGGAGCTGGTCGATGAACGCTATTCCTCGGCCGTGATCGCGGCCAGGCGCGGTGAAGTCATCGACGACAAGGCCGCCGCCGTCATCCTGCAGCAGTATTTCGACGCAAACTATTGAGCTTCCCTTCCATCGATTTTCTGACCCACCAAGAACCCTATGCCGTATCCAACGAATCCTTCCCAACTCGACGCCGAGGCCCTGTACGCGGTCTTGCTGCAGCAGGTGCAGAGCGGTCTGTCGGGCGTCAATAACGTTGCCATCGTCGGCATCCATTCGGGTGGCGCCTGGCTGGCTGAACGCCTGGCGCGCGACCTGAACCTGCTCGACCGCCTGGGCGTGCTCGATGTGTCTTTCTACCGCGACGACTTTGCCCAGAAAGGCTTGCATGCCGACGTGAAGCCGACCCAGATCGCCTTCGACGTGGCTGGCGCCACCATCCTGCTGGTCGACGATGTGCTGTACACGGGCCGCACCACGCGCGCGGCCATTAACGAGTTGTTCGACTATGGCCGTCCGGCCAAGATCATGCTGGCCGCCCTGGTTGACCGGGGCGAGCGCCAGTTGCCAGTGGCCGCCGATTTCGTGGCTGCGCATACGGCGGTGCCGCCTGGCCAGGCCCTGGTCCTGAAGCAAGCCGACGATGGAAAATTCACGCTCACCATAGACACCCACCATGCTTAACCCGCAACTGAACAAACACGGCGAATTGCAGCATCTGTTGACGATTGAAGGCTTGCCGAAGTCTATCGTCAACCACATCCTCGACACCGCTTCCTCGTTCGTCGGCATCTCCGACCGCGATGTGAAAAAGGTGCCGCTGATGCGCGGCAAAAGCGTTTTCAACCTGTTCTTTGAAAACTCCACGCGCACCCGCACCACCTTCGAGATCGCTTCGAAGCGCCTGTCGGCCGACGTCATCAACCTGAACATCCAGGCCTCGTCGGCCAGCAAGGGCGAGTCCCTGCTCGACACCATCGACAATCTGTCGGCCATGCACGCCGATATGTTCGTGGTGCGCCATGCGCAGTCGGGCGCGCCCTACCTGATCGCCAAGCACCTGATCGACACCAGGCAGCCGCATGTCCACGTGGTCAATGCCGGCGACGGCCGCCACGCGCATCCGACCCAGGGCTTGCTCGACATGTACACGATCCGCCACTACAAGAAGGATTTCACCAACCTGACGGTAGCTATCGTGGGCGACATCCTGCATAGCCGCGTGGCCCGTTCCGACATCCACGCCCTGACCACTTTGGGCGTGCCGGAAGTGCGCGCCATCGGCCCGCATACCTTGCTGCCGGGTGGCCTGGAACAACTGGGCGTGCGCACCTTCACCAATATGGAAGAAGGCTTGAAAGGCGTCGACGTGATCATCATGCTGCGCCTGCAAAACGAGCGCATGAGCGGCGCGCTGCTGCCATCGGCGCAGGAATACTTCAAGAGCTACGGCTTGACGCCCGAGCGCCTGGCGCTGGCAAAGCCGGACGCCATCGTCATGCATCCGGGCCCGATGAACCGCGGCGTGGAAATCGATTCTGCCGTGGCCGACGGTCCGCAGGCGGTGATCCTGCCGCAGGTGACCTTCGGTATCGCCGTGCGCATGGCGGTGATGAGTATTTTGGCTGGTAATCAGGGCTGATAGCCCAAGGACGAGTAAGCAAGCATGACGACACTACACATCAAGAACGGCCATCTGATCGATCCCGCCAACGGCATCGATGGTTTGCAAGACCTGTTTATCGTGGACGGCAAAGTGGCTGCCGTGGGCAGTGCCCCGGCCGGCTTCACAGCCGACACCATTTTTGACGCCGCCGGCCTGGTGGTGGCGCCCGGCCTGGTCGACCTGTCGGCCCGCCTGCGCGAACCGGGTTATGAATACAAGGCCACGCTGGAATCGGAATTGCAGGCGGCGATGCAGGGTGGCGTGACCAGCCTGGTCTGCCCGCCCGACACCGACCCTGTGCTTGACGAGCCGGGCCTGGTGGAAATGCTGAAATACCGCGCCAAGACCTTGAACCAGGCGCACGTGCACCCGCTGGGCGCGCTGACCATGGGCTTGAAGGGCAAGTCGCTGACGGAAATGGCGGAACTGACGGAAGCGGGCTGCATCGGCTTCGCGCAGGCGGAAGAACCGATCGAAGACACCACCGTGCTGCTGCGCGCGATGCAGTACGCGAACACCTTTGGCTACACTGTCTGGCTGCGTCCGCAAGACCCGCATATCGGCCGTGGCGGCATCGCCCACAGCGGCCCGCTGGCTTCGCGCCTGGGCTTGTCGGGCGTGCCCGTGATGTCGGAAACCATCGCCCTGCACACGATCTTTGAACTGATGCGCGCCAGCCGCGCCAAAGTCCATCTGTGCCGCATTTCCTCGGCGGCTGGCCTGGACCTGATCCGCGCTGCAAAAACCGAAGGCTTGCCGGTTACCTGCGACGTGGGCGTGCATCATGTGCACCTGACGGACGCCGACATCGGCTTCTTCGATCCGAACGCCCGCGTTACGCCGCCATTCCGCAGCCAGCGCGACCGCGATGCGATCCGCGCCGCCCTGCTGGACGGCACCGTGGACGCCATGTGCTCCGACCACACGCCGGTCGACGATGATGAAAAACTGCTGCCGTTCGGCGAAGCGTCGCCTGGCGCCACCGGCCTGGAATTGCTGCTGTCGCTGGCCTTGAAATGGGCCGATGACTACGCCGCTGTTTACGCCGACTCGCAGCCGCAAGCGGGCCCCCGTTCTTTAGCGCGCGCCGTGGCCAAGGTCACATCCGACGCGGCCCGCGTGGCCGGCATCCCGGCCGGCAGCCTGGGCGTTGGTGCTGAAGCCGACATCTGTGTATTCGATCCTGCGGCCCGCTGGACGGTGTCGTCTTCGTCGCTGGCCAGCCAGGGGAAGCACACGCCTTTCCTCGGCTATGAACTGAGCGGTATCGTTAAGGCGACGATCGTGGCTGGACAGGTGGCGTTTCAGCGCTGATTGTGTGTAGTGACTGCCGGGAGCAGTTCCAATGACTGGTCCCGGCATGGATTTGGTGTGATTTGAAACTTCTGCTTACCTACCGCTTCGCGCGTATCGCCTTTCACATTTTCTACGGCATGGCCAAGAGTGCCGTGCTGTTCCCCTGGCTCGATGTAGAGGGACGCAACCAGCGCATCCGCCGCTGGTCGACGCAGCTGCTTGCCATCTGCGGTGTGCAGGTGGAGCTGCCGGCCGGCAGTGTGCCGGTGCTCGACCGTGCGATGGTGGTGGCCAACCACGTGTCGTGGCTCGATATCTTTGTCATCAATGCCGTGCATCCCTGCCGTTTCGTGGCCAAGGCCGAGATCCGCGCCTGGCCGCTGCTGGGTTGGCTGGCCGGGCGGGCGGGCACCATCTTCATTTCGCGTGGTAGCAAGCGCGATCTGCGGCTGATCTTCCAGGGACTGGTGGATAAATTGCAGGCCGGCGAAAGGGTGGCGTTTTTCCCGGAAGGGACCACCGGTGCGCAGGGCGGCATCCTGCCGTTTCATGCGAACCTGTTCGAGGCAGCCATCGATGCGCAAGTGCCGGTGCAGGCAATGGCAGTGGCGTATGTGAATAGTGCAGGACAGTTGCACCATGCGGTCGACTATATCGGCGATATGAACTTTGGACAAAGCATGCTGGCGATTTTATCGAGCCCGCCGATCACGGCGCGCCTGACTTGCCTGGCGCCGATAGACACGGTCGGCGCCCACCGGCGCGACCTGGCGGCGGCAACGCAAGCCTTGGTGGCGGCTGCGTTGCCGCTGGAAGCATCTAGTTCTTGACGTGCAGCCAGCGCGCATGCGCGGCGCGGGCCAGGTAGTCGAGGATGAAACCGAGGATGCCGATCAGGACGATGGCGGCCATCAGTTCCGAATACGCGAGACGGTCGCGCGTGTCGAGGATGAAGTAGCCCAGGCCAGCGGATACACCCAGCATTTCAGCGGGCACCAGCACGATCCAGATAATGCCGATGGCCAGTCGCACACCGGTCAATATATCGGCCGTGATGCCTGGCAAAATCACCTTGAAGACGATTTCGCTGCGCGTGGCTGACAGGCTGCGCGCCAGCAGCAGCCAGTTCGGATCAAGCCGTGCCACGCCGGCGGCGGTATTGAGCAAAATCGGCCAGACAGCCGCAAACGCCAGCAGAAAATACACCGGGGCGTCGCCCACGCCCAGCACCATCACGGCAATCGGCATCCACGACAGCGGCGAAATCATGCGCAGCAGCTGGAATAGCGGCATGGTGGCACCGGAAAAACTCTTCGACATGGCCACCAGCACGCCCAGCGGCACGCCGATGACGATCGCCAGTCCCAGGCCCACGGCCACCCTTTGCAGACTAAGCCAGACGTGCAGCCAGATGTCGCTCCCGCGCAGCAGTTCTTCGAAGGCCACCGCCGTATGCAGCGGTGAAAAAGCGGCTGCAATTGGCGTGCTTTTTTCCAGCGCCGTCACCCCCAGTGACCACAGCAACAAGGCACAGGCCAGCCCCAGCAGGGGCAGGCCCAGCTTCGTCAATATCTTGCTTGCCATTCTCAGACCGCCACGATCTCGCTGCGCAGCAAATTGGCTGGCAAGCCGAAGGCGGCCGGGCCGCCGACTGCCGTGATGGCCTTGCGCACGAAGCGGTCATCGACCAGGTCGCGCGCGGCGAACTTGGGATCGAGGTTGGCCAGGAAGCGTGTGTCGCCCTCCACCTTGGTGCGGCCGATGGCGCGCACCAGTTCTTCCGTGTACGAGGCAAACGGGTAAGGCTGGAAGTCGATGCGGCGCTGCTGCCAGTTCTTGTGCACGATCAGGCCCTGTTTTTCATAGCTGGCGTAATCGGTGGTGGCCAGTACCTTGGTCAGCACTTGCAGCGGATGCGGCGTATAGCGGTGTTCGTCCGTGTTCGACAGCAGCTTGGCCGTTTCGACCTGGTTCGAACGTGTCCACAGCTGCGCCTTGACGATGGCGTTGGTGACTTTTTGCGCCCATTCGGGGCGGGTGCTGATGTCGCGCTCGGACAGGAACGTAACGCAGCAGGCATGGTTTTTCCACACGTCGCCCGAGAAGCGCAGGATCTTGCCGATGCCGGCGTTTTCAGCCGCGGCGTTGAACGGTTCGGCCACGATGTAGCCGGCGATAGATTTGCCGGCCAATGCCGACACCATTTCTGCCGGCGCCATGACGATCAGATTGACTTCATTCGATTTGATGGCGGCGTTGCGCGCGCGCGTGACGGGCGTCAAGCCATTGGCGGCTAGGATTTGCTGCAGCAGGATGTTATGGATCGAATACCAGAACGGGATGGCGACGGTGCGTCCGCCCAGGTCGGACACCTTGTTGATCTCGTTGGCCACCGTCAGCGCGGAGCCATTGACGTGATTCCAGGCGACCACCTTGGCAGGGAATTTGGCACCGTAGCGCACCCATAAGGTGGCCGGCGACAGCAAGTGAATCACGTTGACCTGGCCGGCCACGAACGCTTCGATGATTTGCGCCCAGCTGCGGAACAGGCGCGGCGCTTCCGCCTGCAAGCCTTCCGCCTCGAACAGCTTGCGCCCGTGCGCGACGAGCAATGGCGTGGCGTCGGTGATGGGCAGGTAGCCGATCTTGACGGGCTGGTCGTCGCCCTTGGGGCCTTGCTGCGCCATGGCGTCGCCTGCGAACAGCAGCGGCGAAGCGACGCTGGCCGTGGCCAGGGCCGACATGCGCAGGAAGTCGCGCCGCGTCAGGCCGCAATCGCAGTCGGACGAAGCGCAGATGTGCAGCGGTGTATTCTCGTTCTGGAACGTCATGCGTGGCTCCCGGTGATCAGTTATTGGTAGTGGGTTTTTGTAGCGTGTGCAGGGCGTCGAGGATATCGAGTTTGAGCGCGATCACGTCGCTATTGTGGCCTATCCTCGGCTGGGCGATATCGACAGTCCATTCGCGCACGATATTACCCGGCTTGCCGCCCATCAGCACGATGCGGTCGGCCACCAGGATCGCTTCGTCGATATCGTGTGTGACCAGCAGCACGGCCGTGTGCCAGCGATGCACCACTTCGACCAGCAGCGCCTGCATTTCGGCGCGCGTGATGGCGTCGAGCGCGGAAAACGGTTCGTCGGCAAACAGCAGTTCCGGTTCACGCGCCAGGGCGCGGGCCAGCGCCACGCGCTGCGCCATGCCGCCCGACAGGGCTGACGGATACAGTTTTTCGCGTCCCTTGAGTCCCACCGCTTCGATGGCTTGCGCCACGCGTGCGGCGTGGGCTTCGCGCGTCAATTTGGGCTGGTGCTTGAAATCGAGGCCGAAGCCGGCGTTGCCCGTGACATTCAGCCAGGGCAGCAGGCTCGCTTGCTGGAAGACCAGGGCGCTGCGTGGGTCGGGTTCCAGCATGGCTTTACCGAGGAACTCGATATTGCCTGCCGATGGCGGCTGCAAGCCGGCCAGCACGCGCAGCAAACTCGATTTGCCGCAGCCGCTGCCACCGAGCAGGCAAACGATTTCGCGCTTGCGCACACTGATCGACACGTCCTGAAAAACCGGCTCGCTGCCAGGGTAAGCGTAGCGCAGGCCCTGCGCCTGCAGGGCCCAGTCTTGAGGTTCAGCGCTTACCGTCATGCCTTGGCCGCCTGCTGGCTGTCGAACTGCTGCAGCGCCGCCTGTAATTGCGTCAGGCTGGGCGTCACGATGGGGATGAACGACGATTCGCGCCAACGGCGGGCAAAGCCCTGCTGTTCGGCGTTCAGGTAGGCGCGTCCGCCCATGGCCTGCAATTCCAGCATCAGTGCTTGCTGCAGCAATTCCGCCAGCTGTATGCGCAGGCGGAACATGGCGGGCGCCTGGGTCTGGAAGCGTCCATCGTGCACGCCGGCCAGCAGGGTAGCGACGGTCGTCTCCAGCGTTTCTTGCAGACTGCTGATGCGTGGCGTGAGCTGGTTGCGGGAACCCGCCGAAATGTGTGCCGCTTGCGCCAGGCTGGCACGCGCCAGGCCGATCGACAGGCCGCATTGCATGCCCAGAAAAGCCGGGCGCACTTGCGGCAGCCAGGCCGTGGCATTGTCACTGATGATGTCGGCAGCAGGGACGTGCACTTGCGCCAGCTTGACGGAGGCCGTGTTACTGCCACGCAGGGCGATCAGGTCCAGGTCATCACTGCGCTGTACGCCAGCCCAGCGGCTGTCGAAAGCGACGATGGCGGGCGGCGCGCCGTCATTTGGCGCTACCGCGGCGGCGGCGACAAAGCCCGCCTTGCGCAGATTCGTGACCCAGGCCAGGCCGCCATCGAGCAGCAAGCCGCCATCCTGGCGCGTCGCCGTGATTTGCAGTTGTTCGATGCCGGACAAGAATTTCATGGCGTTCGACAAGCCGCTGGCGCCTGCCTGTTTGCCCGCCAGGAGATCTGGCAAGCGCCGTTCGGCCAGCGCGCGGTTCGGGCTTTGCAGCATGAATTCGATGAAGCAGCGCTGGCCCCAGAAGACAAAGGCGGCCGTGACCGATTGTTCGGCCACTGTGGCAATCGCGTGGATGGCGTCGCGCACGTCGCCGCCTGCGCCACCGTGTTCCTGCGGTACGCCGGTGCGCAGCAGGTCGTCGCCCGCCAGGGCAGGCAAGACGTTTTCAGCCAGTGCCTGTGATTGGTCCAGCTGGTCGGCATGCGTGTGCAGCCATTCCTTGAGCTGTGCCATATCAGACGGCGCCGGGCAGATAAGGGGTCAATTGCGGATTGACGGGCGTGCCGGCCAGGCTGTTACTGAAATTGCACAGGGTGGCCAGGCTGATGCCGAGCACCACTTCCAGCGCCTGCTGCTGATTGTAGCCAGCGTCCAGGAAGGTTTGGTAATCAGCGTCGGTGACGGCGCCGCGCGTGGCGATGACGGCGGCGGCAAATGCGGCGACGGCGTCCAGTTTGGTGTCGCCGGTCAGTTGGCCATGCTGCAGGGCGCGCACCACTTCCGGCGTTTGTCCCGCTTTTTTCAGGGAGATGGCGCTATGGCCGGCGATGCAAAAATCGCAGCCATGGATGCGGGCTGCCGTGATCTGCACCACTTCGCGTTCCATCAGCGACAGGCTGGTACGGGCGTTGATGCCGGAAACAGTCAGATAGGTTTCCAGCGCCACCGGGGCGTTGGCCAGCACGCCGATCAGGTTGGGCAGGTAGCCATTATTGGCGATGGCCTTTTCCACGAAGGGGCGGCTGTCAAGGGGAGCGGTATCGAGGGTCTGCAGCGTCAAACGGGACATGGTAACACCTTGCTAGCTTGGTAAGTGATGTCCCATTATATCGGCGTCAGTTTGCCTGTAACAGCCGCGCACGTCGCCATTTTGTGCTCATTCGTCTCAACGCCTGCCCAAACCGGCTGCGCGGCGTGCTTTGCGGCCTGCGATGCTCACCGTACTAAAGTACGGTTGCGCTTCTCGGCCGCAAATCATCGCCGCTCGCTACGGTTTTGACAGGCGTTGCTTTACTGTTAATTACTATTAATTTGGTAGCTGGCGCAGGCGCTGGTCGCGGCGGTAGGCGCCTGGCTGTTCGCCGGTGACTCTTTTGAAGGCGCGGGTGAAGGCGGCGTGGGAGCGGTAGCCGACCAGTTCTGCGGCGCGTTCGACGGAGGCGCCGTCGTGCAGGCGGCGGGCGGCCAGTTTCATGCGCAGCAGGAGCAGGAACTGGGCCGGCGTATGGCCGCTGGCGCTGGAAAAATGCTTGCAAAAACTGGCGCGCGACATGCACGCGGCCTTGGCCATGTTTTCGATCGACCAGTCGTCGGCAGGTGCGTCGAGCATGCGTTCGAGCAGGGGCGCAAATTCCGTGCGGTGCAGCAGCGATAGCAGGCCGGCGGCCATCTGTTCACCCTGCGCCACGTGGCGGATCAGGTAAAAGAACAGCAGTTCGACCAGGCGCGCGATCAGCGGCGACGGCTGTTCCGGGTCGCCGCCCGCTTCCGCCAGGATCAGGTCGAACAATGCGGCGGCGGCGCTGAAGGCAGGCGCGTCGCCGCGTATCAGCAAATATGGTGGAAACGAATCGACGATCAGGGCAGACAAGGGGCCGCGAAACTGGAAGAAGCCGCAGGCCAGCGCCGTGGCAGGCGTGTCCGTGACTGCCTGCAGCGGCAGCATCGCTTGCGCGCTGACGGCGGTTTGCCGATCGCTGTGCGGACTGAGGAAGTGCGGCAGGTCGCGCAGCAGGAAGACGCCATCGCGCGGGCCGAGCGCTATCGGCGCTTCGCCATCGAGATGCAGATAGCAATGGCCATCGAGCACCAGATGAAAACTGCCCAGTGCGCGGCCCGCCGTGGAAGCACGCCAGCGGCCACAATACTGGCCCACATGCAGCACGGCGGTATCGAGCTGCATGGCGCCCAGCAGCCAGCGCGCCAGCTTGTCGGTATCGGGATTCATGGCATCGTCAAGGTAAAAGCACCATCATACGATGGCTACTTGCCGGGGCATACGATACATTCCGCTTAAGCTTATGCTGGCAGTGTGTTGCTACTTTTGCTTTTTTCCGCCAGCCTGCTGGAATTGCGGGCAGCTGACCTGCAGCAGCGAGCGGTCTTCCAGGCAAACGGCAGACAACTTGCCGCCCCAGACGCAGCCGCTGTCGAGGGCAATCAGATTCGGTTCCAGCCGCAGTCCCAGTGCCGACCAGTGGCCGAAGACCACGGTAGCGTCTGCGCTGCGCCGTCCCGGCACGTCGAACCAGGGCATCAGGCCCGAACCGGCTGGCGCCGTGCCACTCTCTTTCATCTTGAAATCCATGACGCCGTCTGCCGTGCAAAAGCGCAAACGGGTCATGGCGTTGACGATGCAGCGCAGCCGGTCGTCGCCGCGCAGGCTGTCGTCCCAGGCGGCCGGTTCGTTGCCATACATCGTGCGCAGGAAGTCGACCCAATCCGGGCCGGCCAGCATGCCCGAGACTTCATCGCTCAACTCTTGCGCCTGTTGCGGACTCCATTGCGGCAGCAAGCCTGCATGCACCAGCAGATGGCCGTCCTGTTGCAGCACCAGCGGCCGGCTGCGCAGCCAGCCGATCAGCTCGTCGCGGTCGGGTGCTGCGAGGATCTCGTCCAGCGTATCGGAAGCGTGCGCGGCACGGATGCCGTTGACGACCGCCAGCAGGTGCAAGTCGTGGTTGCCTAGCACACTGTCGGCCAGGCCTTGCTGCGCCAGCGCATAAACATGGCGCAGGGTGGCCAGCGATGCGGGGCCGCGATTGATCAGGTCCCCGGCAAACAGCAGCCTATATGGGCCATTGGCCGCTACGCGTATGTGTTCGAGCAGCGTGAGTGTTTGTGCATGGCAGCCTTGCAGGTCGCCGATAAAGTAGGTTTTCATGCGTGATTCGATGATTCCATGGTTGGGCGGCGATCAGGCTGGCCGATGATAGCGCTACCGGACACCTTGTTTACCCCGGATTATACTGATGAATAAGTGGATGAATAGGTAGCTGAATATGCGCATAATAAGAAGATGAATAATATAGTTATTGATTATGCATTCTTGCATAATGCTATGCCAGCCTGCTCCTGGCGTTTCCCGTCGTCAAAAGGAGACAGCCAGGGGGTGATATGGATTAAGTGGATAATGCTGGTAAAATGCACGATTTGCTGTCGGGTTTCTTGATTTCGCTCATCAGCGGCGTGTCCTGGCGCAAACTGCTCCGTTGAAGATGAGAATATTATGAATGAATTAAGCGATATTGCTTCCTGGCTGACGACCAATTCGGTCCATCACGAGTCGGGCGTACATGCCAGCCTGCCCGATCCTACCTTTATCTCTGAAGGCAAGACCTTTGTATCTTTCAGTAGTAATAACTATCTGGCGCTGGCCAACCATCCGCGCCTGGTCAGTGCCGCCAAGGATGGTCTGGATCGCTACGGTGTAGGCAATTGCGAGTCGCGCCTGCTCGGCGGTGACCTGGATGTGTACCGTGAACTTGAACGCCGCCTGGGAGCGCTCAAGCATAAATCAGATGCGGTGCTGTTCGTGACCGGTTATATGACCAATATCGGCGTGCTGTCGTCGCTCGTGAAGGCTGGCACGATGGCGCGGCTGTACGGTTACCGCGCCGTGAAGCGCCGCAAATATGTGTATTATTCGGACGAATTTAACCATGTGAGCATCCGCGAAGGCATCCATATGTCGGGCGTGCCCAGCCATAAGTACCGCCATTGCGACATGGGCCACCTGGAATCGCTGCTGAAAGCCGCCGAAGGTACCACGCCGATTATCGTCAGCGATGGCGTGTTCAGTATGGAAGGCACGATTGCGCCTATTCCCGACCTGGTCGCCATCGCCGAGAAATACGGCGCCATCCTGTACATCGACGATGCACATGCAACCGGCGTGCTTGGTGAACACGGTGGCGGTACGTCCGAGCACTTCAATTGCTACAGCCCCAACATTATCCAGATGGGCACCTTGAGCAAGGCATTCGGTGCGATCGGTGGTTTTGTGGCTGTCGAACGCGACATCGCAGACGTGATTCGCCTGACCAGCTCGGCTTACGGTTTTACCTGCCCGCCACCGCCGGACCAGGCCGCCGCACTGATCGCTGCGCTGGACTTGCTGGTCGAAGAACCGCAGCGGCGCCAGCGGCTGTGGGATAACCAGCGCTATTTTGTCGAGCGCATGCGTCCACTGGGTTTTGAACTGCTGTCGACCGAGACGCCGATTGTGCCCGTGTTGATCGGCGACGCCGAGCGCTGTCTGAACTTCGCCAAGGCCCTGAAAGCCGAAGGCATCCACGTCGACTCCGTGCAATTCCCGGCCGCGCCGATTGGCAAGGCGCGCCTGCGTTTCATGATGAACGCCGGCCATACCCACGAGCAGATCGACCATGTGGTCGAAGTCATGGGACGTATCGGCGCGTAGCAAATACGTCAGGTGCGGCTGCAGCAAGGCTGCCGCACCTGGCTGGCGCATCGCCTGGCTTATGCCAGCATTGACGTAGTGCAACGCTATGTCCTACTACCCTGTTGCCATGCCTCTGCATTCTGATCTCATCATCAGCATGCACGAATATGGTTCTCCCCCGCATATAGTCTGATCTCCAGCCACATCCCACTGTGTACGGCGCAGCAGCGCGGCAGCGCAAGGCGATACTTATGGTAATAATGCCTGCGATAATTCCGTAGTATATTCTTTGACATCCGCATACCGTATCGTGTTTTCAGCGCGATGGCCGGTATTCTCTTTTGATTATTTCCCTTGATGAACTTTATACGTTCAAGTTAATTATTACAATTTGGTAATAATTAATCGAATTGCATTGCATTTTTAACTGAATTGTTTTGCTATAATTTGAATTGATTTAAATTGTATGTTCAACGATGGTGTGAAAAAGACAGATAAAGCCGGTCTGCCTGAATAGCCGCTATATATTTAACTATTCCAGCATCGCATTTTCGTGCCGAATCTATCGGTCTTTTAAAAAGGAATGATCAGAATGAATTTGTCAGAAATGTCGGGATCGGATTTGCGCACCTTGCAAGATAAGGTGGGCCTGGAACTTATCAAGCGCGAGCAACAGCATGTGGCGGCGGCGCGCGATGAAATCCTGGCGATTGCGAAAAATGCCGGTATTGCTTTGCAGGATATCATCCAGGCCAAGCCATCGGCAGAGAAAAAAACGGTGGCAACGAAGTTTCGCCATCCTGAGCAAGCTGAGCTGCAATGGACCGGCCGTGGCCGCCAACCGCTGTGGGTCAGGGACTGGTTGGTATCGGGCAAGGATATCGATCTGCTGCGCGTATAATTCAGTATACTTTCCGGCGCAGCGCCCACTTTCAGGTGAGTGCCTGCTGGTGCGACCGTTCCCTATTTTTTATCCATCAATACCGATAACCATGACCCAACTCCCACTGTCAAAAACGATCTTCAAGGCATACGATATTCGCGGCATCATTGCTAAAACTCTCGATGCCAGTGTGGCACGCAAGATTGGGCAGGCTTTTGGCCGGGCCGCACTGGCCAAGGGCGAGCAAAGAGTGGTGATCGGCCGCGATGGCCGTTTGTCGGGACCGGAACTGGCGGCGGCACTGGCGCAAGGCTTGCAGTCGGCCGGTGTCGATGTTATCGACCTTGGCGTGGTCGCCACGCCGATGGTGTACTTCGGCACGAACGTACTCGATACGCGCTCCGGCATCATGGTCACTGGCAGCCACAATCCGCCTGACTACAACGGTTTCAAGATGGTGCTGGCCGGCGAGGCGATCCATGGCGTAGCGATTACTGGCCTGTATGACGACATCATCGCCCACGACGGCGCCGACAGCGCCAAGCCAGGCAGCTATGTCACGCACGATATCCGCGCGGCTTACCTCGAACGCATCCTCGGCGACGTCAAACTGGCGCGACCGATCAAGATCGCCGTCGATTGCGGCAATGGCGTAGCCGGCGCGTTCGCGGGCGACCTGTTCCGCGGCATGGGCTGCGAGGTGATCGAACTGTTTTGCGAAGTCGATGGCAATTTCCCCAATCACCATCCCGACCCGGCGCATCCGGAAAACCTGCAAGACCTGATACGCTGCCTGGCCGAGACGGATGCCGAGATCGGCATCGCGTTTGACGGCGACGGCGACCGCCTGGGCGTGGTCACGAAGGATGGCCAGATCATCTATCCTGACCGCCAGATGATGCTGTTTGCGGCCGACGTGCTGATCCGCCATCCAGGCGCGCAAATCCTGTATGACGTGAAATGCACGCGCCACCTGGCGCCGTATATCAGCAAGCACGGCGGCGTGCCGCTGATGTACAAGACTGGCCACTCGCTGGTGAAAGCCAAGCTGCGCGAAACGGGCGCCCCGCTGGGCGGCGAAATGAGCGGCCATATCTTCTTCAAGGACCGCTGGTACGGTTTTGACGATGGCCTGTATTCGGGCGCGCGCCTGCTGGAAATCCTCACGCGTGAAACCGATCCTTCTGCCTTGCTGAACTCTTTGCCGCAGTCCGACAGTACGCCGGAACTGCATCTGGAACTGAAGGAAGGCGAGAACGTCGCACTGATGGATGTGCTGCGCCGCGACGCCGTTTTCCCTGGCAACGAGCAGATCATCACCATCGACGGCTTGCGCGTGGAATACGCGGACGGCTTCGGCCTGGCCCGTTCATCGAACACCACGCCGGTGATCGTGATGCGCTTCGAGGCGGAAACGCCGGCCGCCCTGGCACGTATCCAGGGCCAGTTCAAGAGCGTGATCCTGGCTGCCAAGCCTGACGCCGTCCTGCCGTTCTGACGTCATGGCTGGTACTGCCGGCGCGCCAGCGCCTTTGAAAATTCTGCTGGTGCGCGTTTCCTCGCTGGGCGACGTGCTGCATAACCTGCCGATGGTGGCGGACATCGCCCGCCATTTTCCCGACGCCACCATCGACTGGGTAGTCGAGGAAGGCTACACCAGCCTGGTGCGCCTGAACCCGCGCGTCGGCGCCATCTTTCCATTTGCGTTGCGGCGCTGGCGCAAAAGCCTGGGCAAGAAAGAAACGCGGGCCGAAATCGCCGCTTTCTTCCGCAAGCTGCGCCAGACCCGCTACGACTATGTGTTCGATACCCAGGGCTTGCTGAAGACGGGCATCATCATGGGCGCTGCACGCCTGGCGCCTGGCGGCCATAAAGTCGGCCTGGCCAATGGCAGCGAAGGCTCGGGTTACGAAGGCATTTCGCGTCTGTTCCATAGCAAGAGCATTCCTTTGAATCCGCGTACGCACGCAGTGGCGCGTGGCCGTCTGGTGGCCGCTGCGGCGCTGGGCTACACGGTCGATGCGCCGGCCGATTTCGGCTTGCCGGAACTGCCGCCTGGCGCACCGCGCCCGGACTGGATGGGAGATGAACCCTACGCCGTGTACTTCCACGGTACCGCCCGCGACGCAAAGAAGTGGGCGCCCGCTAACTGGATCGCGCTGGGGCAGGCGCTGGCGCCCATGCCCATCTTGCTGCCCTGGGGCTCGCCGAAAGAAAAGGCGGAAGCCGAGCTGTTGGCGGCCAGTTTGCCGAATGCGCGCGTGCTGCCGAAACTGTCCATGAGCGACGCTACTTTGCTGGCGCGCCAGGCCAGCCTGGTGATCGGCGTCGATACGGGCTTGACGCATATCGCCGCCGCCTTCCTGCGCCCGACCGTGGAAATCTACGCCGATTCTCCGCTGTGGAAAACCGAAGGCAACTGGTCGCCGAGGATCATCAACCTGGGCGACAAGGGCTCGCCGCCCGACGTGGCGCAAGTGCTGGCCGCCGCAAGGCAGCTGCTGGCAGAGTATCATCCTGCCTGATCTTCCCTATACGGTTTACACAATGCGACTTCTTTATACCTTCGCCTGGTGGCTGGCCCTGCCACTGGTGCTGGGCCGCCTGTGGCTGCGCGGCCGCCAGGAACCCGGCTACCGCCAGCACTGGGGCGAGCGCCTGGGCCTGTATGGCGCCAGACCTGCTACTGCTCCGATGTCGATCTGGGTGCACGCCGTTTCCGTCGGCGAGACGCGTGCGGCCGAACCGCTGATCGATGCGCTGCTGGCCGAGTGGCCGTTATGCCGCATCATCCTGACCCACATGACACCGACAGGCCGCGCCACCGGCAAGGCCCTGTTCGCGAAACATGGCGCACGGCTGGTGCAAAGTTATCTGCCCTATGACACGGGCGCCATGCCGGCCCGCTTCATCCGCCATTTTGCGCCGCATATCTGCATCCTGATGGAGACGGAAGTGTGGCCTAACCTGATCCATCAATGCAACCGTCACCAGGTGCCGGTGGTGCTGGCCAATGCACGCCTGTCGCAGCGTTCGCTGGGCAAGGCGCAGCGCCTGGGCAAGCTGATTGCCGATGCCGCGCGCGGCATTGATCTGGTGGCGGCACAGACCGAGGACGATGCGCAGCGCGTGCGTACGCTGGGTGCCCAAAACGTGGTGGTCACGGGCAGCATCAAGTTCGACGTGGTGGTGCCCGAGGCGGCTCTGGCGACGGGGGCGCAGCTGCGTGCCGCGATTGGTTACCGTCCGGTGCTGCTGTGCGCCAGCACGCGCGAAGGGGAAGAACCGTTGATCCTCGATG
This sequence comes from Janthinobacterium silvisoli, assembly GCF_014200725.1. GTDB lineage: Bacteria > Pseudomonadota > Gammaproteobacteria > Burkholderiales > Burkholderiaceae_D > Janthinobacterium. The sequence continues at coordinate 1,886,107 of NZ_JACHCL010000001.1, read as the reverse complement.
CGCTGGCCCGCGCCAGCTTGCCGGCCGACGTGCTGCTGCTGATCGTGCCCCGCCATCCACAGCGCTTCGACGAAGTGGAAAAGCTGATTACATCCCACGGCCTGGCCGTGCAGTGCAGGTCCGCCTTGCAGCCGGGCGATACGGTGGACGCAGCTACGCAAGTGCTGCTAGGCGACTCCATGGGCGAGATGTTTGCTTATTACGCGGCTTGCGATTGCGCTTTCGTGGGCGGCAGCCTGCTGCCGCTGGGCGGACAAAACCTGATCGAGCCGGCGGCCCTGGGCAAACCGGTGCTGATCGGCCCGCATACCTTCAATTTTGCGCTGGTGACGGAACAATCCATCGAGGCTGGCGGCGCCGCGCGCGTGCTTGACGCCGATGCGCTGCTGGCGCAAGCGTCGGCACTGCTGCAAGATCCGGCGCGCTTATCGGCCATGGGATCTCGTGCACTCGCCTTTGCGAACCAGCACCGTGGCGCTACGCCGCGCACCATCGCGGCGATCAAACCGCTGCTTCCGGCTTAATTAAACAGAACTGGCAGCTCTTGCGAGCGCTTGCGCAGCGCCTGCTTGGCGCCATCGTAATCGGGGTAGATCGATTCCACGGTGGCCCAGAAGCGGGGGCTGTGGTTCATTTCCAGCAGGTGCGACAGTTCGTGCGCCACCACGTAGTCGATCAGGGGCAGCGCGAAGTGGATCAGGCGCCAGTTCAAACGGATTTTGCGCTCCACCGTGCAACTGCCCCAGCGCGTGCCGGCCGAAGACAGCGACAGCGAGTCGTAGCATACGCCCAGCCTGGCTGCATACAGGTCCAGCCGCGCTTCAAATAGCTGGCGTGCTTCATGCTGGTACCAGCTTTTGACTTTTTCCTTCAGTTGCGCTTCGCTGCCGGCTGGCGTGACCCAGACATGCAATTCGTTGGTGTCGCGCTGGAAGCTGGCGCGGTGGCGCGGCGCCTGGTGCAGACGCAGGGTGATTTCGCCACCCAGGTACGGCAGTACGGCGCCATCGACCCAGGCCACTGGTGGGCGCTGCTGGCGTTCCACCTTGCGCTCGCCCCGTTCGCGCAGCTTGGACACAATCCAGCCTTGCTTGGCGCGGATAGCGTTGTCGATTTCCGCCAGCGTGACGCGCTTGGGCGCTGTCACGCGCAAGCCGTTATCGTCGATCATGAAGCCGATCGAGCGGCGCGTGGAGCGGCGCAGCGCGAATTCCACCATATGGGCACCCAGTTGCAGCTGGCGCAGCGGCGGGCCATCGGCAGTGCGCGGTGGCGAGGGTAAGGGTGGGGGAGAAGGAAGTACGGGAGCTATGACGGGCGCCACCACGGGCGGCGCTGGCGGTGCCGTGTGGCGCACCGCCGGGGGCGTGCTGGTCGAGACGTCGTGCGCGAACAAATCCAGTTGCCGGTCGCCGACCTTGATGGTCTTTAACTGCTGGCGCAGGGTCGGCTCCTGGATGACCGCACTGATGCCGTCTAGCCAGCGTTGTAGGCGTGAGGCGAAATGACGCGCATTTCTGATTCTATCCAATTTTCCACCTGTTGCATCATGCTGTCCGGGGTTTGCCCTTCCGGCGAAATCGGTTTGCCTATCGAGACCGTGATTAAACCTGGCCGCTTGAGGAATGACTGCTTGGGCCAGCACTCGCCTGAATTATGCGCGATCGGCACCACCACGGCGCCGGTGGCAATCGCCAGACGCGTGCCGCCGCTCTTGTACTGGCCTTTTTGGCCGACCGGAATACGGGTGCCTTCCGGGAACATGATAATCCATTGGCCATCGGCCAGGCGGCGCTTGCCATGCGCCACCACGCTTCTGAATGCGTGTTTGCCCTGCTTGCGGTCGATCGGGATCATGCGCAGCAGCGCCATCGCCCAGCCGAAAAACGGGATATACAAAATCTCTTTCTTGAACACGTAGACCAGCGGACGTGGCAGGCTAGGCAGCAGGAAGATGGTTTCCCACGCCGACTGGTGCTTCGACAATACGACGGCTGGCACGTCCGGGAAATTTTCGGCGCCCTTGACTTCGTAGCGTATGCCGCAAATGACCTTGGCACACCATAGGATAAACACGTTCCAGCGCGAGGTCACCCAATAGCGCTTGTTGTAGCTCAATGGCGCGGCAAAAAAGCACACGCAGGCCCAGACGATGGTGGCCACGATCATGATGATCATGAACAGCAGGGATCGCAGGAACAGGGAAAAATTACGCAATGCAGTTCTCCGGAGATTAAATACTGAATGCCACGGTGGGCGCGGAAGCCGCCGGCGCCTTGAGCAAATGGGCCACCACGGCCGCCAGGTCAGGGAAGACCTGGGTGCCGGGTGGCAGGCCACCTGTCGCGTGGGTTTTTTCGCCCTTGCCGGTCAGGACCAGATAGGGCACGCAGCCGCTGATAAAGCCAGCCTGCAGGTCGCGCAGCGAATCGCCGACCGTTGGCACGCCTTTCAGGCTGGTGTTATAGCGCTGCGAGATTTCATGGAACATGCCCGGCTTCGGCTTGCGGCAGTCGCAATTGTCCGCACCGGCGTGCGGGCAAAAGAAGATGGCGTCGATATCGGCGCCCACCTGCTGCGCCAGCGTATGCATCTTCTGGTGGATCGCGTTGAGCACCGTCATGTCGAAATATTCGCGTGCGATACCCGACTGGTTGGAGGCGATCACCACGCGATAGCCAGCCTGGTTCAGGCGGGCGATCGCTTCGAGCGAACCGGGAATCGGCAGCCATTCGGCAGGCGATTTGATGAAGTCCGGCGAGTCATGGTTGATGACGCCGTCGCGGTCGAGAATAATCAGTTTCATCGCCGGAGCTCCCATTACGCCGCCAGCTTGGAAATGTCGGCGACGCGGTTCATCATGCCGTGCAGCGACGACAGCAGGGCCAGGCGGTTGTTGCGCAGGGCGACATCCTCGGCCATCACCATCACGTCGTTGAAGAAACCGTCAACATCGTCGCGCAGCTGGGCCAGGGTTTGCAGCGTGCCAGTAAAGTCGCCCTTGGCAAATGCCGCGTCGACTTCAGGCTGCACGCGCGAGACGGCGGCCGCCAGTTTTTTCTCTGCTTCGTCCTGCAGCAGCGCGACGTTCACGCCGCCGACTGCCACCAGTTTGAGCGCTTCCTCATTCTTTTTCAGGATATTCGTGATGCGTTTGTTGGCTGCTGCCAGCGAGGCGCTTTCCGGCAAGGCGGCAAACGCTTGTACGGCTTCCAGGCGCTGCACGATATCGTCCAGGCGGTCCGGGTTTTGCGCCACCACCGCTTCGATTTCATTCGGCGAGAAACCGCGCTCGCGCAAGATGCCGCGCAAGCGGTCCAGCATGAAAGCCGTGACTTCTGCGACAGGGTCCTTGAAGCCGGGGATGGCCGCAAATTGCGCGGCGGCGTCAGCCAGCAAGCCCTGGATCGACAGAGGCAGGCGTTTTTCCAGCAGCATGCGCAGCACGCCCAGCGCGTGGCGGCGCAGTGCGAACGGGTCCTTGTCGCCGGTCGGCGCGAGGCCAATCGCCCAGATGCCGACCAGGGTTTCGAGCTTGTCGGCCAGCGCCACGGCGGTACCGGTCGCGGTGGTTGGCAGGCTGTCGCCGGCAAAACGTGGCTGGTAATGTTCGGAGGCGGCCAGCGCGATTTCTTCCGGCTCGCCGTCATGGCGCGCGTAATACGTGCCCATGATGCCTTGCAGTTCGGGGAATTCGCCCACCATATCGGTCAGCAAATCGGCCTTGGCCAGCAGGGCGCCCCGTTCAGCCAGCGCCACGTCATGACCGAGCTTGGCGGCGATGGCGCCTGCCAGTGCTTTGACGCGGTCCGTGCGGGCAGCTTGCGTACCCAGCTTGTTGTGATAGACCACATTGGCCAGCAGCGGCAGACGCGATTCCAGGGTCTTTTTCTTGTCTTGCTCGAAGAAGAACTTGGCGTCGGACAGGCGCGGGCGCACCACGCGCTCATTGCCGCCGATGATGTGTTCCGGCGTATCTGTTTCGATATTCGAGACGATCAGGAAGCGCGAACGCAGCTTGCCTGCCGTATCGGTCAGCGCAAAATATTTCTGGTTGGTCTGCATGGTGAGGATCAGGCATTCCTGCGGCACGGCCAGGAATTCTTCCTCGAAATGGCATTCGTAGACCACTGGCCATTCCACCAGGGCCGTCACTTCGTCCAGCAGCGCTTCAGGCATCAGCACCAGGTCGGCGCCGGCTTTTTCCAGCAACTGGGCGCGGATGCGTTCCTTGCGCTCTTCGTTGCTGGCGATCACGCTGGCGTTCAGGATCAGCGATGCGGCATAGTTTTCCGCGTGCGCGATGGTGATGGCTTTGCCGTCTGTCAGGAAGCGGTGGCCCAGGGTCTCGCGGCCAGCGGTCAAGCCCAGCAGTGTCAATGGCAGTACATTGATGCCATGCAGGGCGATCAGGCTGTGAGCCGGGCGCACGAATTGCACGGTCGTGCCGTCCGGGCGCTGATAGCTCATCAGTTTTGGAATCGGCAGCTTGGCGGCTGCTTCGCTCAAGGCCGCCTGCGCACCGGTGGCCAAGCTGCTGCCGGGCGCCGTATAGGTGTAGAAGAAGCTCTCGGCCTTGCCATCGACGGCGCGTTCCAGGTCGGCCACCGTCAGCTCGGGGAAGCCCAGCGCGGCCAGTTTCTTGGCCAGCGGCGGCGTGCCGTTGCCGTTCGCGTCCAGCGCCACGGAGACGGGCAAGACTTTTTCACGGATCGATTTGTCGGGCGAGACTTCGCGCACATTGGTGATGGAAACGGCCAGGCGGCGCGGCGAGGCGTAGCTGGTGGCGACGCTGTTTTCTTCCAGGAAGTCGCGTGCTTTCAAGCCGTTCACAATCCCGGCGCTGAAGGCGGCGCCCAGCTTGGCCAGCGCTTTCGGCGGCAATTCTTCGGTCAGCAGTTCAATAAGCAGTGTTTGGTTCATGGTGTTCTTGTCTGGGTACGGCGTCAATAAGCGGATCAGGCGGCTGGTTTGTCTGCGGCAGGCAGCATCGGGAAACCGAGGCGTTCGCGCGAGTCGTAATACGCTTGCGCGACCAGGCGCGACAAGGTGCGCACGCGGCCGATATAGGCGGCGCGTTCCGTCACCGAGATGGCGCCGCGCGCGTCGAGCATATTGAAGCTGTGCGAAGCCTTCATGATTTTTTCGTAGGCGGGCAGCGTCAGTTGCAGTTCGATCAGGCGTTTCGCTTCCGCTTCGTAGTTGCTGAACTGGGCAAACAGCAGTTCCGTATTGGCGTGTTCGAAGTTGTAGGTCGATTGCTCTACTTCGTTTTGATGGAACACGTCGCCATACGTCAGCTTCTTCGTCACCCCATTCTCTTCCCACTCGGTCCAGACCAGGTCGTAGACGTTTTCCACGCCTTGCAGATACATCGCCAGGCGTTCGATGCCGTAGGTGATTTCGCCCAGCACGGGCTTGCAATCGAGGCCGCCCACTTGCTGGAAGTAGGTGAACTGGGTCACTTCCATGCCGTTCAGCCAGACTTCCCAGCCCAGGCCCCAGGCGCCCAGGGTCGGGCTTTCCCAGTCGTCTTCGACGAAACGCACGTCATTCTGCTTCAAGTCCAGGCCCAGCGCGGCCAGCGAACCCAGATACAGGTCGAGGATGTTTTCCGGCGCCGGCTTCAACACCACCTGATATTGGTAGTAATGCTGCATGCGGTTTGGATTCTCGCCGTAGCGGCCATCTTTCGGACGGCGCGATGGCTGCACATATGCGGCGCGCCATGGTTCCGGCCCGATTGCGCGCAGGAAGGTGCCGGTGTGGAAAGTGCCGGCGCCGACTTCCATGTCGTAAGGCTGGAGCAGGGCGCAACCTTGCTTGTCCCAATAGGTTTGCAAGGTCAGGATAATTTGTTGAAATGTGAGCATCGTATGAGTTCGCCGCGCGAGACAGCCGCGCGCTGTAAGGGTTTGCTTGAAGCGTGGCCGCCTGTCGCCTCGATAATGCACAGTGAGGTAACTGGCGGCCACGCCAGGGTTTGCTAATTTTAGCGGTTTTTACGGGCAGGCTGTGAGTCTTCCGGCAATATGCCCGGTGCCGCGCTTACTTATGTTTCTTGCGGGACAACAGGAAGGCGGACAGGACGGCCAGCGCAGCCAGGGCCAGCACCAGTTTGTTGCCGTAAAGAATGTATGGCGTCATGCCGCCCATGCCTTGTACATTCGCCGCCAGGGTGCCTTGCGTATCCTGTACCAGCTGGCTCGTCACCTTGCCATTGCCATCGATGACGGCGGTAGCGCCCGTGTTGGTGGCGCGCAGCATGGGGCGGCCCGTTTCCAGGCTGCGCATCTGCGATATCTGCAAATGCTGCGGAATGGCGATCGAGTCGCCAAACCAGGCCAGGTTCGACACGTTCAGCAGCACCGAGGCCGATTGCTTGCCATTGCGGTGGGCGCTAGCCAGCTGGTCGGCGATTTCCTCGCCAAACAAGTCTTCATAGCAGATATTGGGCAGCACCAGCTGGTCGCGTACCTGCATGGGTGCTTGCACATAGTCGCCGCGGCCCATGTCGCCCAGCGGGATAGCCATCATGGCCACAAACCAGTGCAGGCCCGGTGGCACGAATTCGCCGAACGGCACCAGATGATGCTTGCGGTACTGGTAGGACGGGCCATGGCCCGTGATGCCCAGCGCCGCATTGTAAAACTGCCGCTGTTCGTCGAGCACGGGCATGCCGATCAGCAGGGTGCTGTGCGTGTCGCGCGCATAAGTCGTCAGGCTATCCATGTAACCAGGCGGCAGCTGGTGCGGCAGCACGGTCAGCGCGGTTTCCGGCGTGGCGATCAGGTCGGCCGGCGCGGCCGTGATGGCGCGCTGGTACATTTCCAGTGCGCCCAGCACGAAGCCGGGATCGAATTTCTGCTGTTGCGGCACATTGCCCTGCAACAGGCGCACGGAAATCGGACGGCCTACCGGATGCGTCCAGTGCACGTATTGCAAGCCGAAACCGGCCGCATACAGGGCGACCACGCCGCCCAGGGCGATCCAGCGCGTGCGGTGCGTCAGCAGCAGCAAGCCGCCGGCCGAGACGGCCGCCAGCCAGCCCAGGCCATACATGCCGACGATCGGCGCAAAGCCGGCCAATGGGCTGGTGTTGTGGGCGTAACCGGTGGCCAGCCACGGGAAACCCGTAAACAGCCAGCCGCGTGTCCATTCAAACAGAGTCCAGGTGGCCGGCAGCACCAGCAGCAGCATCGAGGGTATCGTCACTTTCCAGCGCTGGCGCAGCCAGGCGGCAGCACCCATGGCCAGCGCCACATAGATGGCCATCAATAGCGCCAGCAGGGCTACGGCGGCAGCAGCCAGGGGCGCGGCCATTTCGCCAAAGCGGTGCATGGAGATATACAGCCAGTGTGTGCCGGCTGCGCACCAGCCAAAGCCATAGGCCCAGCCGATCAGGGCGCCGGTTTTGACGCCCGGTGCGCGCAGCACCTGGTAAAACAGCACGCCCAGGCTGAGGATTTGCAGCGGCCAGTAGCCGAAGGGGGCGAACGCCAGCACCGCGACCGCGCCAGCGATGGCGGCGATCAGCATGCGCGCCCGCGTGCTGCGGGGCGGTTTGGCGGGGTCGGAGGGGGCGGCGCGTCTGAAACGCATTTACAGTACGCGCATCTTAAAGTTCCAGTTCCGGCACGTCGGGCAGGCGCTCGACCAGCAGCACGTGCACCTGGCGCGCATCGGCGCGCAGCACCTCGAAGCGCAAGTCACCCAGGTCGAAGATATCGCCCTTGTGCGCCATGCGGCCCAGGTGTTTCGAGACCAGGCCGCCGATGGTGTCGACATCGTCGTCCACCAGGTGAGCGCCCACTTCTTCGTTGAATTGTTCGATTTCGGTCAAGGCCTTGACCCGCCAGCGGGGGCCGAACTGGCCTTCCTTGAGCGACAGGACGTTGTCTTCGGCTTCATCGAAGTCGTATTCATCCTCGATATCGCCGACGATCTGTTCCAGCACGTCTTCGATGGTGATCAGGCCGGCTACGCCGCTGTATTCGTCGACGACGATGGCCATGTGATTGTGGTTGGCGCGGAAATCGCGCAGCAGCACATTCAGGCGTTTCGATTCAGGGATAAAAATGGCCGGCCGCAGCATGTCGCGCACGTCGAAAGTTTCTTCTGCGTAATAACGCAGCAGATCTTTCGCCAGCAGGATGCCGATCACCTTGTCGCGTTCGCCCTCGATCGCGGGGAAACGCGAGTGGGCGGTAGACAGGACTTCCGGCATCCATTCCTCGATCGGCTTGCTGATGTCGATGACATCCATCTGCGAACGGGGGATCATGATATCGCGCGCGCAGAGATCCGATACCTGGAACACGCCTTCGATCATCGACAGAGCGTCGGCGTCGATCAGCTTGCGTTCATGCGCATCGTGTAGAACTTCGAGCAATTCTGCTCGGTTCTCTGGCTCGGGGGAAATTAGTGCGGTCAGGCGTTCAAACAGTGACCGGTGGGGCTTGACGTCAGTTCTGACGCCACTAGGGTGCTCGGGCATAGGAGGCGTGAGCCGTTGTTGCGAAGGGATATAGGATACACCAAAAGTGGGGTCTTACCGGAATTCCCCGCTTTTGATGCAGATTTGATACGTATACCAGGCCGTTGCCTGAGGTTAGATATTACCCAGCACGCGCTGGCGCAAATCGGCCACATCGGCCTGCCAGTCGGCGAAATGTTCGCTTTCCTGCCACAGCTGGTGCAGTTCCGAGACTTCCGCCGTGATGCGCCCGAAAGCCAGTGCGGCTTTTTCCAGCAGCGGCGGCGTGATCTTTTTCTTGCAACGCTCTACCCATTCATCGACCTCGGCCGTAGCCGGATCATCGGCACCAGGTTTACCCAGCAGGCGGGCGATCACTTCCAGCGCGGCCAGTGCCTCGGCGGCGAATGGCGCTTCCAGTTCGGCTTCGGTGCTGTCGATGACATTGTCCAGTGTCGTTTCGACCAGTTCCAGGGTTTTGTATTCCTGCAAATCCTGCGCCCAATCCATGGCGTAGTCGTTGCCAAAGGCGTCGGTGGCCCAAGTTCCCATATTTACTCCTTTTTTACTCTTTATATGGGTCAGTGATGCCCAGCTTGGCCAGGATCTCGGTTTCCAGGCCTTCCATCTCGGTGGCCTCTTCATCATCCATATGGTCGTAGCCTTGCGCGTGCAGCACGCCATGCACGATCAGATGGGCCGTATGTTCTTCCACGCTTTTCTGTTGTTCCGCCGCTTCCTTTTCCAGCACGTCGGTGCACAGGATGATGTCGGCGCGGGTCGGCTCATCGTCGGCCAGTTCTGCTTCACCCTCGTTATAGGCAAAGGTCAGCACATTGGTGGCGTAGTCTTTTTCGCGGTAGTCGCGGTTCAGGTCGCGTCCTTCTTCGGCATCGACAAAGCGGATGGTCAATTCAGCGGGCGCGAACAGGGCAGCTTGCACCCAGCGGCGGATCTTTGGGCGCGTAATCAGTGTTTCCAGGCGGGTATCCGGATATTGCACGGACAGCGAGAGTTTATTTTTTTCGGACATTTTTGGCGGCTGCTGGTTTGATCAGGGGAAGTAATTGGGCGGCGCCGGCTTCGGCTGCCTGCGCCGTTTCATAAGCGTCGACGATGCGGGCCACCAGCGGATGGCGCACCACGTCGGTGGAATTAAATTGCGTGAAGCCGATGCCGCGCACGTCTTTGAGCACTTGCACAGCGTCGATCAAGCCGCTCTTCTGGCTCTTGTGCAGATCGACCTGCGTCACGTCGCCCGTCACCACAGCCTTGCTGCCAAAGCCGATACGCGTCAAAAACATCTTCATCTGTTCGACGGTGGTGTTTTGCGCTTCGTCCAGGATCACGAACGCGTGGTTCAGGGTGCGCCCGCGCATATAGGCCAGCGGGGCGATCTCGATCACCTGTTTTTCAAACAGCTTTTGCGTGCGGTCAAAGCCCAGCAAGTCGTACAGCGCGTCGTACAGCGGGCGCAGATACGGGTCCACTTTTTGCGCCAGGTCGCCCGGCAAGAAGCCCAGGCGTTCGCCCGCTTCCACGGCGGGGCGCGTCAAAATGATGCGCTTGACGGCGTCGCGTTCGAGCGCATCGACGGCGCAGGCCACCGCCAGGTAAGTCTTGCCCGTGCCGGCCGGACCCACACCAAAGCTGATGTCGTGTTCCAGGATATTGCGCAGGTAGGCGATCTGGTGCGGCGTGCGGCCCCGCAGATCGCTGCGCCGTGTTTTCAGCACGGGACTGGCGATATCCGGCTCGACAAAGGTGGAGATGGGCGCATTCGGCGTGGTTGCGTGGTGCTCGGAGGCGGCCGACAGGCCGGCGCGCTGTTCCACCAGCGCCAGTTGCACTTCTTCCAGCGGCACCACCTTGTTGGCGATGGCGTAGAATTTTTCCAGGATTTCCACGGCGCGTTCGGCATTGCTGCCGCCGACGATGAACTTTTCGCCACGGCGGAATATCGTCACGTCGAGGGCGGCGGAAATCTGGCGCAGGTTTTCATCGAGCGGGCCGCACAGATGCGCCAGGCGCGTGTTGTCCAGCGGCTCGGGGATGAAGTAATGCGGCTGTATCGGGGCTTTGGTTTTCAACTGGCTCTTTTCAATGCGGGCGCGCTGGCGACCAATTCGCCGCGCAGGGTGTAGGAATGGCTTTCGGTGATGCGCACGTCGACCAGCTGGCCGATCAGGTGCAAACCATCGGGGCCGGCGTCGAAATTGACCACGCGGTTGTTTTCGGTGCGGCCTTGCAGCTCACTGTCATCCGTATCTTTTTTCGAACGGCCATCGACCAGGATGGTTTGCACCGTGCCGACCATCGCCAGGCTGTACTTGCGCGTATTGGCGTCGATGGCGGCCTGCAGTTGCTGCAGGCGGGCCAGCTTGGTTTCATGCGGCGTATCGTCTTCCAGGCTGGCGGCCGGCGTGCCGGGGCGCTTGCTGAAGATGAAGCTATAGCTGTTATCAAAACCGACGTCGGCGATCAGCTTCATCATGGCGTCGAAATCGGCCTGGGTCTCGCCCGGGAAACCGACGATGAAGTCCGAGGAAATCGCCATGTTCGGGCGCACGGCGCGGATGCGGCGGATGATGGACTTGTATTCCAGGCCCGTGTAGCCGCGCTTCATGGCGCCCAGCACCTTGTCGGAGCCATGCTGCGCCGGCAGGTACAGATGATCGACCAGTTGCGGGATCTTGGCGTAGGCGTCGATCAGGCGCTGCGTGAATTCCTTCGGGTGGCTGGTAACGAAGCGCATGCGCTCGATGCCGGGAATGTCGGCCACGTATTCGAGCAGTAGCGCGAAGTCGGCAATGTCGCCGCCTTCCATGACGCCGCGATAAGCGTTCACGTTCTGGCCCAGCAGGGTGATTTCCTTGACGCCCTGGGCAGCCAGGCCCGCCACTTCCGTCAGCACGTCTTCGAAGCGGCGCGACACTTCTTCACCGCGCGTGTACGGCACCACGCAGTAGCTGCAGTATTTGCTGCAGCCTTCCATGATGGAGACGAACGCCGAGGCGCCCTCGACCTTGGCTGGCGGCATATGGTCGAACTTTTCGATTTCCGGGAAGCTGATGTCTACTTGCGAGGCGCCGCTGGAGCGGCGCAGCTGGATCATTTGTGGCAGGCGGTGCAGGGTTTGCGGACCGAACACCATGTCGACATACGGCGCGCGCTTGACGATGGCGTCGCCTTCCTGCGAGGCCACGCAGCCGCCCACGCCGATCAGCAGATTCGGATTGGCCAGTTTCAGTTCGCGCAAGCGGCCCAGGTCGGAAAACACTTTTTCCTGCGCCTTTTCGCGCACGGAACAGGTATTGAGCAGGATGACATCGGCTTCTTCGGGACGCTCGGTGCGCACCAGGCCGTCGGATGCGCCCAGCACGTCGGCCATCTTGTCCGAGTCGTACTCGTTCATCTGGCAGCCGAAGGTTTTAATGAATACTTTTTTCTGCATGGAGTCAGGTGCTTTAGCGGTCATGGGATGTTGGTGGGATGCCGCGGAACGAGGCGGTAGGCAGGCCTGGCGAGATGTCTTGCACTATGGCGCAGGCTGCTGGTCAGGCGTTAGTTTAACGTAAATCTCCCCCACGGGCCATGCTGCACTTGCCGCCGTGGCGATAGTAAAAAACATGGCGGGTTTGCGTCTGTCATTGCCATTTGTTTCCTGAGTGAATCATTGATTTGTAACAAGTTGCTACAAAACCTAGTGCGCGCCCGCTGGCATCCTAATGTGTTGAAATGGCATCACTAAAAAGCATACCCGCAACTAGCTTGATATTTAACAATCAGGAAGGTTGCGCGGAGCGCGGATGCTGCGGCTTTAGACTAGTATATTGCTTTATATGCAATTCATTTCAGTCGATTGCAAGTGTTATTCACCCATGCAGCAAGGTGGATCACCTTGCTGGACGTGGCTGTGCGAGTCCCGGTACAGGTAGCGCGGCAGGATGGAGAGGGGCAGGAGAAAGCAGGAGAAAAGAGTGAAGGGCGGACATGAATAAATTTTTTGAACTCTAAGTCAGCCTTAAGTTCGGATCGGCATTCTTTCAACATCAACATTCACCAGACTTTACTAGACGAGGAAAAATCATGGCACATCATGCATTAGCATCTCAAGAAAGCTACAACCCTAACCACCTGCTGGATATTCTGCTGAGCAAGATGCAGCTGAAGAACGATGCAGCCCTGTCGCGCTTGCTGGAAGTGGCGCCACCGGTGATCAGCAAGATCCGTCATCACCGTCTGCCAGTCGGCGCTTCGCTGCTGATCCGCATGCACGAAGTGACGGGCATGAGCATCCGTGATCTGCGTGATTTGATGGGCGACCGCCGCACCAAGTATCGTTTGTCCGACGCCCAGGGCCGCCCAAAAGCGGAAGACCGTGGCGATGCGCAAGAAGCGAATTACGCGCATTGATGCTGCGGTGGCATGAGAACTGTTTTATCGGTGCAATGACTGTCAGCACACAGCTAGCCTTGACGGCGCACCCTGCAGTCACCGTAGTGGAAAAAATAACGGCTTTCGCTTGATGCGAAGGCCGTTTTTCTTGGCGCTCCTGGCAACGCTGATTCAGCTGAGCAAAGCCGCCGTGATTTCACCGTAGCGCAATTCCGTTTCGCGGAACAGCTGCAGATACGCTTCCTCTTCCAGTCCCAGCGCTGCCCACGCCACCGGCGAAACGCGCGGCACCATATCGTCCACCGCCTGCGCCAGGTCCAGCGCGCATACCACCGCATTGGCGACATGAATCAATGCCGCCAGGAAACCCGCACCTGCCACTTCCGGCTGCACATAATTGGCGATGGCCAGGCGGATGGTATCGGAAAAATTCCAGTGTTCGGCCAGGGCCACGCCCGCCTGCACATGGTCCACGCCCAGTATCGTTTGTTCCGCTTCCAGCATGCTGCAATCTTGCTGGGCGCGGAAGGCGAGCGCCTGTGCATAATGTTCGGGGAAGCTGCTGACCAGCACCAGCCGGCCGATATTGTGCAGCAAGCCTGCGGTAAATGCGTAATCCTGGTTGAAGCGCACATGCCGCGCCAGCACTTTCGCGCAGGCGGCCGTGGCCACCGAATGGCGCCAGAATGCCTTGTCATCGAAACCGGGGCAGCGCCCTTCCGGGAAAGCGCCCGTGATCGCTGCCGAGGTGATCAGGCTGCGGGTAGTCTGGAAACCCAGGTAGGTGATGGCTTGCTGGATGGTGGTGGCCTTCACTTGCAAGCCGTATTGCGAGGAGTTCGCCAGGCGCAAAGTCTTGGCCGTCAGCGCCTGGTCGTACGACACTTTTTTCGCCAGCACGGAAATATCGACGTCTTCCTGGTCGATACTGTTCAACAGTTCCATCACGACGGCGGGCAAGGACGGCAGGTCGTCCAGGTGGGCAAGGATGTCTTCGGCAGTCAGTTGTGGCAGTGCGGTGCTCATGCTGCGGCTCCTGTTCCTGCTTCCATACCCAGGCGATAGTTGCTGACATAGCTGAGCAATAGTGCCGTGGTGGCGTCGTCCGGATCGGCAGGATCGTGCTTGCGGAATAAATGTGCCAGACGCGTGCGATAGCTTTCCTGTAACGCGGCCTGTTCTGCCGGCGACAGGGGCGGCGCCTGGATGGACAGCATCTCGATGCCATGCCGCGGCATCAGCGATAGCATGTTTTCTGTTAACACCGCACCTTGCGGCAGTAACACTTGCCCCCGCGCATCGAGCAACACGTCCGATAAGATCATACCGGGGCGAATTTGCTCCAAGGGTAAAAGCTGATGCGTGGTCATGATGACTCCTTTTGATGATTGCGGGATATTATCATTGCCACAGCGCAATGTCTTCATCCTGCATCAATGTCCATCTTTCCTGTATGGCTGTTGTAAATCTTGCCAATAAGCATCTCATAACGTACATTGCCACTATGCTGGCCTGCCGTCGACATCCCTGTCTGCGCGCCGCGGGCCAGCGGCAGTCCACACTCCGGGAGTGCTGTTCAATGGCAGCGATGATGGCAACGACTATGCGTACCCAGGTCAGGCTGACCTTGCTGTTTGTCGTCATCGTCACCCTGGTGCTCGGCATTTCCGGCAGCTATACCCAATATACACTCAGTCGTGACCTGGAGGCAGATAGTGCGCGCCTGCGCACTGGCGTGCTGACTCGCCTCCAGACGAGCTTGCCTTCAGCCTTGTGGGATCTCGATAAATCCAAGGTCGACAGCATTGTGGCGGCGGAAATGTTGCCGCCTGAATTGATCGCCATCCGCGTGTATGACGCTTCCGTCGGCCTGTTTGCGGGAGAAATGCGCGATGCCTCGGGTGCGCTGCATCCCTTGCTAATCGATCTGGCGATAGCCGGCACGCCCATCGAAGCGCCGCTGGTGTTTCGCGACGCCATGGCCTCCAGCGGCGCCAGGCCAGTGATCGTCGGCAAGGTCATCGTCAACTTCAGCGGCGAACAGATCGATGCCGCCTTGCGTAGCGAGGTGCGGCGCAAGGTAATGGAGGTGTTGCTGCTTGACATCATCCTGGTGGCGGCACTGGCGCTCAGCCTGCGCATCATCTTTCGCCCCTTGCGCCAGTTGCGCGATGGTCTGTTTGACCTGGCCACGCGCGGCAGCGATGAAGTGGAAGAACTGCCGGAAACGCGGCGCGATGAACTGGGCGACGTGATCCGCGGTTTCAATGCGGTGCAGCGCAAGCTCAAGTCCATCATCTTCCGTACTCGCGAGGCGGAAGACGCGGCGCGCCGTTCGCAGCATGAGATGGCGCAGGCGATGGATGAGTTGCGCCTGGCGCAGGAATCCCTGCTGCAATCGGAGCGCCTGGCCGCACTGGGCAGCCTGGTGGCCGGCGTGGCCCATGAAATCAATACGCCGGTCGGCATTGCCCTGACCAGCGCTTCGGTCTTGAAGGAAGCGACCGAAGACATCAGTGCGGCCGTCGCTGGCGGCACCGTCAGGAAGACCGACATTGTGCGCTACCTGGAAACGGCCAGCGAAAGCGCGCGCCTGATCATGAACAATGCCTACCGCGCCGCGCATCTGATCCATAGTTTCAAACAGATTGCCGCCGACCAGGTCAGCGAAGCGCGCCGCCTGTTCGAGTTGCGCGACTATATCGGCGAAGTGGTGGCCAGCCTGCAGCCCACTGTGAAAAAGACGCGCATCGCCATCACGATTGATTGCCCATCAGACATCATGTTCGACAGTTATCCTGGCGCCTTGGCGCAGGTGCTGACCAACCTGGTGCTGAACTGCGTCGAGCATGCGTTTGACGCCGACACGGCGGGCACGATTCATATCGGCGTGCGCTGCGACCAGGACTGGATCGACATGCAGGTGCGCGACAATGGCCGTGGTATCGCGCCCGACTTGATCGACCGCGTCTTCGACCCGTTTGTGACCACGCGGCGCGGACAGGGTGGCACGGGACTGGGATTGAATATCGTATTCAACTTGATTGCCAAGCAATTTGGCGGCACCATCACGGTACACAGCACCGTGGGCCAGGGCGCCACTTTCGTGTTGCGCCTGCCCAGGGTGACACCATTGTCAGAGGGTAAGGACGGCCAGGGAGACGAACATGACAATACAGCAAGGTGAGCGCCAGGTAGCATTCTTGCGCGGCATTAATGTAGGCCGCGCCAAGCGCGTGGCCATGGCCGACCTGCGCAAGCTGCTGGGCGACCTGGGCATGACGGAAGTGAATACCGTGCTCAATAGTGGCAACGTGGTATTCAACGCGGGCGCCGTGGCGCCGGCGGATGCCGCGACGCAGATCGAGGAAGCGCTGGTCTTGAAACTGGGCGTGGCGGCCAGGGTGACGGTATTGTCCCATGCCCAATTTGACGAACTGATCGCCGAAAACACCCTGGTCCCGACTAGCGACGCCTCGCGCTTGCTGGCGCTGGTGATCAACAACCCGCTTGACGCCCAGCGTATCGCGCCGTTGTTGCAGCAGCAATGGCACCCCGAAGCGCTGGCGGCCGGCAAATGGGCCGCCTATGCCTGGTGCCCCGATGGCGTACTGGCCAGTAAGGTAATCGCGGCGCTGGGCTTGCTGCTGGGCGATGGCGTGACCTCGCGCAACTGGGCGACCATGCATAAATTACATGCATTACTACAACAACCATGAATTGGGATATCGTTAAAGGTGTATTGATCGTACTGGTCGCCATCAGTGTGGTGCTGACGGCCTTCGTGCTCATTTCCGCTTCCGGCCCCGACAAGGCGGCCTGCATCGCGCGCGCCCTGAAGTCGGGTATTCCTGTTGGAAATATTGAACGGGTGTGCCGCTTGACCGACAAATAAGAAACACGGTGCGACATGCTGCTGTACTGCCAGGAGCACCTGTTCAGGCGTCGAATTTTTCCTGTTTTTCACCGCGCACGCTCAATGCCAGCAAGCCCAGGCCCACCAGCAGCATCGCGTACATATTTGCTTCCGGCACGGCAGAGACGGGTGCGGGGAGTGGCTTGAGCGGCGTCCCCCCCGGTGTGGAACCGTTCATTGCGCCATGGCGTACATGGGAAGCGCGCCCCAGCGTGAATGGCGTGGTCTCCTTGCTGTTGGCCAGCAGTCGCGCATAGGGCAAGTCTGGTGTTTCCCATACGAGATTGTTGTCGAAATGGATATTGTCATCGATGATGACGGTGCCGCCTGCTGTCGTGGCGCCCCAACTGCTGGCCGACAATGCCAGCAAGGCCATGCATGCCGACTGTGGTATTTTCATTTTTATCCCCTCCATACCCTGGCTGGCGTAGCGTTTACTCATCGCTTACTCATACTTGCCGGCAATGCAAATCCGTCGGTTTGATACGGATCAAGGTTTTTCTGCTCAGTCTTCATTACAGCACATATCGTGCCATTTTAACTACGGATGTTTTCAATTAATTACGAATATTTGTCATTTTGATAGCGCCATTGCTATCAAAGGCAGGCAGCATGCATGCGCGTGCTATCAAGAGAAAAAACGCTGTTGTTTTTCGTGTGTGCTGTCAGCAAGAAAACAATATATCGATTAGCATATTGTTCAAGCGATGTTTTCTTAGTATTAGCTAGCCATGCCTGTGGGAGGGCGCGATGGAAACCGTAACAGCGCAGTTCAATCTCGACGTGATGCGCACGTCCGCCTATAAAGCCAGCTCCTTGCTGAAAGCTATGGGCAATGCCGACCGCTTGATGCTGCTGTGCCAATTGTCGCAAGGCGAGCATTGCGTCAGCGACTTGGAGCAAAAAGTGGGTATCGTGCAACCCACCTTGTCACAGCAGCTGGGCGTGCTGCGCGAGGAAATGCTGGTCGCCACGCGGCGCGATGGCAAGCAGATTTATTACCGTGTCGCCAGCCGCGAGGCGCTGGCCGTGCTGCAATTGCTGTATGCGCAATTTTGCGGACCCAAGCGCTCCTACGGCGACGCCGACGATCTCGACTAAGGCATACCGAGCGCCATGCAGATAGACTGGCAACATTTCACGCCCTGGTCGTCGCTGGCCGGCGGCTTGCTGATCGGCCTGGCCGCCGCCGTGCTGATCCTGTTCAATGGCCGCATCGCCGGCATCAGCGGCATCGTGGGCGGCTTGTTGTCTCCGCGCAAAGGAGACTCAGGCTGGCGCATCGCTTTCCTGGCTGGCTTGCTCATCACTCCCTTGCTGTATCAATTGCCTCATGCCTTGCCTGAGGTCGATATCGAGGCCGGTACGCCTGCATTGGTGATTGCCGGCTTGCTGGTCGGCCTGGGCGTGCGGTATGGCGCCGGTTGCACCAGCGGCCACGGCGTGTGCGGCCTGTCGCGTTTGTCGCCCCGTTCTCTGGTCGCGACGACGTGCTTCATGGCCGCTGGTTTCCTGACCGTGTATGTATTGCGTCATGGGCTGGCCTGGACATGATGAAGCTGCTTTGTTCGCTGTTTAGCGGTCTCTTGTTTGGCCTGGGCCTGATCGTTTCCGGCATGAGTAATACCGCCAAGGTGCTGGGCTTTCTCGATCTGGCCGGCGCCTGGGATCCATCGCTGGCGCTGGTGATGGGCGGCGCGATCATCGTCGCCATGCCAGCCTTCTGGCTGGCGCGCCGCCGCCAGCGGGCCATCCTCGGCGATGCCATGCAACTGCCAACTAACCGCAAGCTGGACCGCCGCCTGGTGCTGGGTAGCCTGGCTTTTGGTCTGGGCTGGGGCATCGCCGGTTTTTGCCCGGGCCCCGCGCTGGTGTCCTTGCTGGCGTGGCAAACCAAGGCTTGGATATTTGCCACCGCCATGCTGGCCGGCATGGCCTTGTTTGCCTGGCTGGAGCGCCGCCGGGCGATGGACAAACAGTCGTCGGCGACGTCCTGAAACGGTACAATCTCCGGCATCGTACACAGCGTACATACCGATGCGGGAAACTCCATGATGCGATTGATCAAACAGGCAAGTGTCCTGTGCTGCGTGCTGGCCTTGAGCGCATGTGGCAGCTTGCTGAAGAAGGACGCGCCGCCGCTACCGGTGGTTGATAGCGTGCCCAATCCGCAAGTGCTGCTGCTGGGCGAAGTGGTGGACAATGTCCAGGGCCAGCGTTTGCGCCTGGCGGAATTAAAGCGCAGGGTGGCCGCCGGCTGGCGTCCCGTGATCGTGATGGAACAGTTCGACCGCGATACCCAGCCTTTGCTGACGCGCGCCGTACGCGATTGCGCCGACCCCGATTGCATCATCCGCGTGATGGAACAGCCGGGTTGGGACTGGGATCAATACCGTCCCGTGCTGGACCTGGTCATCAATTATCAGCTGACCTTGGTGGCGGGCAATTTGTCGCGTGCCGATGCATCGCGCACTGCGCGCGATGGCATGCAATGGTCGATGCCGCCTGCCATGGTCAAGACGTATCTGGCGGCGCCCGTGCCGGCTGACTTGCTGCAAGGACAACGGAAGCAAATTCAGGATAGCCACTGCAATATGGTGTCGGACATGATGATCGACGGCATGATCCATACCCAGGTGGCGCGCGATATCTGGATGGCCAAGCTGATACGCGACCAGGCGCCGAACGATGTTGTGTTGTTTGCTGGCAACGAACACGTGCGCAAGGATATCGGTGTAGCCCGCTGGTTGAAGCTGGCCGACCCGCAATTGAATGTGCGCAGCATCGGTTATGTGGAGCAAGGCAGCCAGGGTATTGCAGGCGAGTTTGACCTCACGCAAACCATGGCGCCCCAGCCGCGCAAGGACCCTTGCGCCAAGTTCAAAGCCAAGTAAAAGCCCCCTTCATTTCACCTTGATTTTCACCTTGACTAACACCCTGCCCGCTAGTCCGGCCAGGGTGTTTTGCTACGTAGTTTCCACATTCCACCGTTGTTGCATGTCATTGGTGCGTCATATTGTCTAAATAGAATTCGCTCCAGCCGAGTTCGTGACCCTAGCACCGTTCACTTCGTGGCTTCCTCTTTATCCCAAAAAACAAATGAGAGAATCCCATGCAACAGCGTTATCCATTGAAACCGATTTGCTTCCTGGTATTGCAGGCACTGGCTTGCTACGCGCACGCCGCCGCCCCCGAAGGGGAGGGCGAGGCTGCCGCTGCTACCTCAGCGGTGCAAGTCGTTGAAGTGACGGGCCAGGGCCAGTCGCGCCAGGTGCAAAACATTACGCGCGCCGATTTGCAGAAAGCCATACCAGGCACCAGCCCCTTGCTGACCCTGGAAAAATTGCCAGGCGTCAGTTTTCAATCGGCCGACCCTTTCGGCGCCTATGAATGGTCGACCCGTTTCAGCATCCGCGGTTTCAATCAGAATCAGCTGGGATTCACTCTCGATGGTGTGCCGCTTGGTGACATGAGCTACGGCAACAACAACGGCTTGCATATCAGCCGTGCGATTTCTTCTGAAAACATCGGCCGCGTGGCCGTCTCGCAAGGCGCCGGCGCGCTGAGCACTGCCTCGACCAGCAACCTGGGCGGCACCGTGCAGTTTTACACCCTGGACCCGTCCGACACCATGGGCGTGACGGCCTCGCAAACCCTGGGCAGCGCCAGTACTTCGCGTACCTTTGTACGCGTCGATAGCGGCTTGTTGTCGACCGGTACCAAGTTTTACCTGAGCGGCACCCGCATGCGTGCCGACAAGTGGAAAGGCGACGGCCCGCAAGACCAGGACCAGTTCAACAGCAAGATCGTGCATATCTTTGGCGACAACAAGCTGAGCGCTTTCTACAATTACTCGACCCGCAGCGAAGTCGATTACCAGGATCTGTCGCTCGATATGGTCAAGCGCCTGGGATACAACTGGGATAACTACGCACCAGACTGGCAACGTGCCGTGAATGCCTCCAAAGGCATTTACACAGGAGGCGTGAACAGCATGGACGATGCGTATTACCTGGGCCGTGGCTTGCGTAAAGACAATCTGGGCGGCTTGTCGCTGGACTTGCAACTGACCCCGGCCGCCGTGTTGAAAACCACGATTTACCACCACGACAACAAGGGCCAGGGCCACTGGTACACGCCATACACTCCGTCCTCGGCTACCGTGCCGATTTCCATCCGCACCACCGAGTACTCGATCGGCCGCGATGGCGTGACCAGCGACCTGACCTGGGATCTGGCCAACCACACCATCAATGCCGGTTTCTGGGGCGAGCGCAGCCTGCACACCCTGACGCGTAATTTCTATGCCGTCACGGATGGCACTTACCAGGACCATTTCCTGTCGAACCCGACCTCGACCGGTTTCCAGCAAGACTTCACCACCACCACGCGCCAGTTCTATCTGCAGGACACGGTGTCCTTGCTGAATGACAAGCTGAGTATCAACTTTGGCTTCAAGACGCCAAAAGTGGCGATCGACGCTGTCAGCCTGGTGGGCACGCGCGCCGCTGGCGATATCGTGGCGAAAAAGACTTTCCTGCCGCAAGCAGGCATTACCTATCGCCTGAACCAGAATGATGAAATTTTCACTTCGTTCTCGAACAATATGCGCGCTTACCAGCCGGGCGTGAACGGTCCTTTCTCGCAAACCCAGCAAGCGTTCGACTTGAACGTGAGCCAGCTGAAACCGGAAACCTCGACCACCATCGACCTGGGCATGCGCTTCAAGCGTGACGCCGTGCAAGGTTCGATCGCCGTGTACTACGCCGACTTCAAGGACCGTCAACTGGGTATCGCCACCTGCGCCGGCATCGTTGGTTGCCCAAGCACCATCGCCAACGTGGGCAAGGTAGAAACGAGCGGCCTGGAAGCGCTGGCCGTATGGAAACTGTCGCGTGAAGTGTCGTGGTTCAATTCCTTCACCTACAACAGCTCGAAATACAAATCGAACTACATCGACAATGGCAATGTGGTTGCCGTGGCCGGCAAGGACGTGGTCGATGCACCGCGCATCATGTTCAATACCGAGCTGACGTATGAAAACGCGGCCTGGTTCACGCGCCTGGGTGGCAAGTTCACCGACAAGCGTTACTACACCTACACCAACGATGCTTCCGTGCCATCGTTCTGGACTTCGACCCTGTCGGCTGGCTACAAGTTCAAGAATGTGGGCGCTTTCAAGGATGTCTCGGTGCAATTGAACGTCAGCAACCTGTTCGACAAGCAATACTTCAGCACTATCGGCACCAACGGCTTTGCCGCGTCCGATCCGAACGGCACGCTGGCCACCTTGCTGGCCGGTGCTCCACGCCAGGTGTTCCTGACCGTGAGCGGCAAGTTGTAATGCTTGTGGCAGTAAATTAGTAGCGACAAGACGCGGCGGGGAGTGCATCCCGCCGCGTTTTTTATTTGGAAAGAATGGTGATGAATCAGTATTTCAGGTCGGCTATCTTGCTGCTGTGCAGTATTCCCTTGTTGGCCAGCGCCGCCGTGCGCATCGTCACGGGGCCGACGCCGATACGCGATGGCGACGCCAGGGCGCGCGGCGATATCACGGTGGTCAATCAAAAGCTGGCGTTTGCGCTGGCCATCGAATCACCGGTGCCGTATGGCGTGCCGCGCGGCGCGCTGGTCGATATTGCCGCCGTGACCAAGGGCAAGATCGGCCGCGACCGCGCCGTGTTTGCGGACTTTATTCCAAATAACTGGTCCGCCTGGCCCAATACCTATCAAAAGATCGATATTGTCGAGCGTGGTCCGCAGCAAGTGGTGATACGCACCATGCGCGACTGGGGCAAGGTGGTCATCACCACCACCTATACCCTGAAAGATGGCGCCGACCGGGTGGAGATTTCCACCACCATGCGCAATGACGGCGATGCCGCCTTGCCGGGATTGCTGTCTGGCCTCACTTACTGGCCCAAGGGCGGCTTTTTGTTTGGCGTACCCGGTGCGTCCGAACATGGGCCGGCGCCCGATGCACTGGCGCACCGCATGGTGGCCTATGACGCGGACTGGAGCGTGGCCTTGCACGCCGCGTATTTCAACGACGTTGAATATGGCTCGAAAGATTTATATCAACGGCATAGCCTGGCGCCCGGCGAAAGCCGCCAGTTTGACGGCTGGCTGCAAGTCGGCAGCAGCGGCGACCTGGCGCCCGTGATGCGGGCCGAGATAGAGCGCGATGGCTTGCCTTCTGGTGAAGTGCGCGGCACCGTGCGCGGCCTGGATGGCAAGCCCGTGCAGCAAGCCGTGCTGGTGCTGGAAAAAGCAGGCAAACCCTACGGCTGGACGCTGGCGCCGAACGGCAGCTACAGCATGCAATTGCCGCTGGGCGACTATCAAATCTATGCCACGGCAAAGGGCTATAGCCAGACAACACCACAATCCTTGACGGTGGCCAGCGGCCAGCCGGTGACGCAAGACTTCAGTCAATTGCAGGGGCCGGGCACCATCCATTTTGACGTCAAGAATGCCAGGTCACTGCCGCTCGATGCGCGCATCGTGATCAGCCAAGGCCAGCAACCGGTGGTGGAGTTTCTGGGCAAGAAGACCTTCTTTACGGAACTGGACCGCAAGGGCAAGGCTGACGTCAGCCTGGCGCCCGGTGCCTATGTCTTTACGGTATCGTCAGGCGGCGGTTTTCTGAACGAAGCGGTGCAACTGCCGGTGCAAGTGCATGCCGGTGTGCAGCAGCGGGCCGAGGTGGTGCTCAAATCCTTCGCCGAGCCATCCGCGCGCCGCTGGTTTGCCGCCGACCTGCATCACCATGCAGACCAGGCCGAAGCGGTAACGCCGCCAGCGGACCTGGCCCGTGCGCAACTGGCGGCGGGGCTCGATTTACTGTTCGTCAGCGACCATGACACGATGATCAACTTGCCTGCGTTGGCGACCATTGCCAGCCGGCGCAAGCTACCGTTTATTGGCTCGATGGAACTGTCCGCCTCATGGGCGCATTTCAATGCCTATCCATTGAAGGCTGGCCAGAAGCTGGCTATCGACATGAGCACGGCGACGGTGGACCAGATCTTTGCCGAGGCGCGCCGCCTGGGGGCGACGACGATACAGGTCAACCATCCATTTATTCCCTACGGCTATTTCGCCAGCCTGGACGCCAAGGTGGCGCCCGGTGGTTTCAATGGCGCATTTAATGTGGTGGAAATCAATGCTTCCACGCCCGGCGATGACGTCAAAGTATTGCAAAAACTGTGGCAGTACTGGAATGAAGGCCATCCGTATTACTTGAGCGGCGGCACCGATGTGCATGACGTGTGGAATGATGTGTCGGGCCGGGTACGCACTTTTGCCCATGTCGAAGGGAAACTGACGCCCGCCAGCTACAGCGCGGCCGTCAAGGCGGGCCATAGCTATGTGAGCGCCGAGCCGCTGATCTATCCCGATACCGTGTTTGGCACCCGGCTGGCAAAGCGGCCGCCCACCCTGGGTTTTGACTTGCAAGCGCTGGCCGGCATCAAGAAGGTTGAGCTGATCGGCGGCGGTGTGGTGGCCGCCAGTTTGAGTTTTGACGATTTCCCGCGCAGCCGCCGCGTCGATTTCATGCCGACCGATAACGCTGCCTGGTATGCGCTGATCGTCGAAGACAAGGATGGCCACAAGGCTTACAGCAACCCGGTGTGGATCGGGCAACAGCCCTGATTACTTTTGCATGCGCACCAGCGCGCTCACCTTTTCAGCTGTCGCCAGCAGTTTCGGCAAGGTGTGTTCCAGCAAGTGGGCGACGGGCGGGCCTGCCGTCTGGCCGCTGGCGTTAATCGCCGCGACGATCTTGCCGCTGCGGTCAAACACGGGCGCTGCCAGGGCGACCAGGCCTTGTTCCAGTTCTTCCTGCACCAGGCTCCAGCCCTGGCGCCGGACCTGGGCGATTTCTTCCATCAAGGCATCGATATCGGTGACGGTGGCTGGCGTCAGTTTCAGCAGCGGCATGTTGGATAACTTGCTGCGCAGCGCATCGGGCGATAGTCCCGACAGCAAGACGCGGCCCATCGAAGTGCAATAGGCGGGCAAGCGGCTGCCGATGCCGAGGTTGATCGACATGGTGCGGTGGGCGGACAGGCGCACTACGTACACGATGTCGTGGCCGTCAAGCACGGTGGCCGAGCACGCCTGGCGCAGGGACAGGGTCAAGTCTTCCAGCAGTGGCTGCGCCTGCGTCCAGACGGGCAAGGACGACAGATAGGCGTAGCCGAGGTCCAGCACTTTCGGCGTCAGCCTGAATAGACGTCCATCCGCTTCCACATAACCCAGGTGCAGCAGGGTGTGCAGGATGCGCCGCGCGCCGGCCCGCGTCAGCTTTGTCCGCTCAGCCACTTCGCTCAGGGTTTGCTGGGGGGCATCGGCGCCAAAGCTGCGCAAGACGGCCAATCCGCGCGCGAACGATTGCACATAGCTGTCGCCGGGACGGGGCGTGCCATCGGCAGGTTCTTGCTCGGAAATGGTCGTGCTGCTGCTGTCGTTCATAGGAATTCCACTTGGTTAAGCTGGTCATTATAGCAATGGGGCTGCCTTGTCCCACAAATTGACAAGCGCCCGGATCAGGCATATTCTCACGAATAAGTTCTAAATGCGAATATTTGTTCGTATTGAGAACATTTTAGCCTGCTTTACCAAAAGGAGACAGCACCATGATCGACAAACTCCGCTCCAGCGTGGCCGACGCGCTGGCCGATATCCACGATGGCGCCACCGTCATGATTGGCGGCTTCGGCGGCGCCGGCCAGCCAGCCGAACTGATCGACGGCTTGATCGCCCACGGCGCGCGCGACCTGGTGATCGTCAACAACAATGCCGGCAATGGCGATACGGGCCTGGCCGCGCTGCTGAAAAACGGCCAGGTGCGCAAGATTATTTGCTCGTTTCCCCGACAGGCCGACTCCCATGTATTCGATGGCTTGTACCGCGCCGGCAAGCTGGAACTGGAATTGGTGCCGCAAGGTAATCTGGCCGAGCGCATCCGCGCCGCTGGCGCCGGCATCGGCGGTTTTTTTACGCCTACCGGTTATGGCACACAATTGGCCGAAGGCAAGGAAACGCGCGAAATCGATGGCCGCATGTACGTGTTTGAATCGCCGATCCACGCGGACTTTGCGCTGATCAAGGCGGAGCAGGGCGACCGCTGGGGCAACCTCACTTACCGCAAGACGGCGCGTAACTTCGGCCCCATCATGGCCATGGCCGCCAAGGTCAGCATTGCTTCCGTGCACGAGGTTGCCGAACTGGGCAGCATCGATCCTGAACACGTCATCACGCCTGGCCTGTTCGTGCAGCGCATCGTGCAAGTGCCGCGCACGGCCACCGGCCCCGCCGGCTTCAAGGCAGCTGCCTGAAAGACAATCATATGAATAAATGGAATCGAGACCAGATGGCGGCCCGTGTGGCAGCCGACATCAATGAAGGCGCGGTAGTCAACCTGGGCATAGGCTTGCCGACCCTGGTAGCCAACCACTTGCCTGCCGGTGCAGAGATCATCTTGCACAGCGAAAATGGGGTGATCGGCATGGGCCCTGCACCCGCACCGGGCGAAGAAGATTACGACCTGATCAACGCGGGCAAGCAGCCTGTCACTTTGTTAGCTGGTGGCAGTTATTTTCACCATGCCGACAGCTTTGCCATGATGCGCGGCGGCCATCTGGACATTTGCGTGCTGGGCGCCTTCCAGGTATCCGCCACGGGCGACCTGGCCAATTGGCACACGGGCGGCGCCGACGCCATCCCGGCCGTGGGTGGCGCCATGGACCTGGCCATCGGCGCCAAGAAAACCTGGGTCATGATGGAATTGCTGACGAAAACGGGCGAGAGCAAGCTGGTGCAGGCCTGCACTTATCCGCTGACAGGTATCGCTTGCGTTAGCCGTATCTATAGCGACCTGGCCGTGATCGACCTGGGGCCGAACGGCGCCAAGGTGGTCGAGCTGGTGGAGGGCATGAGCCTGGAACAATTGCAAGCCTTGACGCCGGTGCCACTGGCTGACGGCCGCGCATCTGCTACGAAATAACAACCCCTTTCTTGGAGGAAAGAACATGACCCACGCTTTTATCTGTGACGGCCAGCGTACGCCGTTTGGCCGCTACGGCGGCAGCCTGTCTGGCGTGCGCGCCGACGATCTGGGCGCCGTACCGATCCGCGCCTTGATGGCGCGTAATCCGAATGTGGATTGGGAAGCCGTCAGCGATGTACTGTATGGCTGTGCCAACCAGGCTGGCGAAGACAACCGCAACGTGGCCCGCATGGTAGCCTTGCTGGCCGGTTTGCCGATTTCGGTGCCGGGCGCCACCTTGAACCGCTTGTGCGGTTCGGGCCTGGATGCGATCGGCAGCGCGGCCCGTTTTATCAAGAGCGGCGAAGCGGGCTTGATGATCGCTGGCGGCGTGGAAAGCATGAGCCGCGCACCGTTTGTGATGGGCAAGGCCGACAGCGCGTTTTCACGTGGCATGAAAATGGAAGACACGACCATCGGCTGGCGTTTCATCAATTCCTTGATGAAGGCGTTATACGGCGTCGATTCGATGCCGGAAACGGCGGAAAACGTGGCGGCCGAATACGGCATCAGCCGCGCCGACCAGGACCTGATGGCCTTGTCCAGCCAGGTCAAGGCACTGGCTGCACAGCAGGCAGGTGTGTTCGATAGCGAGATTTGCCCCGTCACCATTGCGCAGAAAAAAGGCGATGCCATCATCGTCAGCCGCGACGAGCATCCGCGCGCCACCACCCTGGAAACCCTGGCTAAACTGAAACCCGTGGTGCGCGCCGACGGTACGGTGACGGCGGGCAATGCGTCCGGCGTCAACGATGGCGCGGCAGCCTTGCTGCTGGCCGATGAAGCCAATGCCGCCCGTTACGGTTTGACGCCGCGCGCGCGCGTGGTGGCCATGGCGACGGCTGGCGTGGCGCCGCGCGTGATGGGCATCGGCCCCGCGCCAGCCACCTTGAAAGTACTGGCCATGACAGGGCTGAGCTTGAATGATTTCGACGTCATCGAATTGAATGAAGCGTTTGCCGCGCAAGGGCTGGCCGTGATCCGCCAGTTAGGCTTGCGCGATGACGACCCGCGCATCAATCCGAATGGCGGCGCGATTGCGCTCGGTCATCCGCTGGGCGCCTCCGGTGCAAGGTTGGCATTAACGGCCGTCAACCAGTTGCACCGCACGGGTGGCCGCTACGCCCTGTGCACCATGTGCATCGGCGTAGGCCAGGGCATCGCGCTGGTGCTCGAACGCGTTTGAAGTGCTATGTAGCCGGCCTTGCCGGCTTTTTCGATTTGAAAAGAAGAATGATATGACCGACACTACACAAGACCTTGCGCAGCTCACCTCGGCGCAGCGCATCAAGGCCATCATCGGCGCCTCTTCGGGCAACCTGGTCGAATGGTTCGACTTCTATATCTACTCGTTTTGCTCGCTGTATTTCTCGCACGCCTTTTTCCCTTCCGGTAATCCGACCACGCAGCTGCTGCAAACGGCCGGCATCTTTGCCGCCGGTTTCCTGATGCGCCCCGTGGGCGGCTGGCTGTTTGGCCGCATCGCCGATAAATACGGCCGCCGCAAGTCGATGATGATTTCCGTGCTGATGATGTGCGGCGGTTCGCTGATGATCGCCATCATGCCGACCTATGCCACTATCGGCGCGCTCGCGCCTTTTTTACTGCTGGTGGCGCGCCTGTTCCAGGGCTTGTCCGTGGGCGGCGAATACGGCACCAGCGCGACGTACATGAGTGAAGTATCGGAATCGGGCAAGCGCGGTTTCTTTGCCTCGTTTCAATATGTGACCCTGATCGGCGGCCAGTTGCTGGCCTTGCTGGTGCTGGTGATCTTGCAGCAGTTATTGACCATCGAAGAATTGCGCGCCTGGGGCTGGCGCATTCCGTTTGTCTGCGGCGCGCTGGTCGCGCTGGTGTCGCTGAATTTGCGCAAATCGTTGACGGAAACCACCACCGCCCACGAGCGCAAGGGCAAGGATGCGGGCAGCTTGCGCGGCTTGCTCAAGCACAAGCGCGCCTTTATTACCGTGCTGGGCTTTACTGCTGGCGGCTCACTGGTGTTCTACACCTTTACCACCTATATGCAGAAATACCTGGTCAACACGGCCGGCATGAATGAAAAGATGGCCAGCGCCATCATGACCTGGGCCTTGCTGGTCTACATGATCATGCAGCCCATCTTTGGCGCCTTGTCCGACCGCATCGGCCGCCGTACCTCGATGCTGTTCTTTGGCGGTCTGGCCACCGTGTGCGTCTTGCCCATCATGCATGCGCTGAAAGACGTCAGCAACCCTTACCTGGCCTTTGGCCTGATCGTCATCGCTTTGGCCGTGATCAGTTTTTATACCTCGATCAGCGGCTTGATCAAGGCAGAAATGTTCCCTGTCGAAGTGCGCGCGCTGGGCGTGGGCCTGTCGTACGCGATTGCCAATGCCGTCTTCGGCGGCTCGGCCGAATATGTGGCGCTGCAGTTCAAGGCCTGGCATGTGGAATCGTATTTTTATTGGTATGTTTCCATCATGTGTCTGATCTCTTTCATCGTTGCTATCCGCATGCCGGACCCGGGCCGCTCGGGTCTGCTGAAATAGCCGAATCGTCGTAGAATAAGGCATGGCAGCGACCGTCTGCCATGCTCAAGTGTCATATCCTCTCTGTTCCACCTCCAGGAGCTTTTCATGTCGTATGTTATTACCGCACCCGCCCAGCCCAGCGTTCCTGTCGTCGGCAGTACCGACACCTTTCCTGTCCACCGCATCTATTGCGTAGGCCGCAACTATGTCGACCACGCCAAGGAAATGGGCCACACGGGCCGTGAAGCACCGTTCTTTTTCTTGAAGCCGGCCGATGCCGTACTGCCCGTGGCCGCTGGTGTGACGGGCGAATTGCCATATCCGCCGCTTACCCAGGATTACCAGCATGAAATGGAACTGGTGGTTGCCATCGGCAAGGGTGGCCGCGACATCGCCGCCACCGATGCCCTGCAACACGTATGGGGTTATGCCGTGGGCCTGGACATGACGCGCCGCGACCTGCAAGGTGAAGCGAAAAAACTGGGCCGTCCATGGGATACGGGCAAGGGTTTTGAACATTCGGCGCCGATCGGCCCCATCACGCCAGCCGCGCAGGCGGGCGATATCGGCAAGGCTGCCATCACCCTGCACGTGAATGGCGCGCTGCGCCAGGGCAGCACCACCGATCTCCTGATCTGGAACGTGGCTGAAATCATCGCCGACCTGTCGACATATTTCCCGCTGCAGCCGGGTGACCTGATCTACACGGGCACGCCAGCGGGCGTGGCGGCCGTGCAGCGCGGCGATGAGCTGGTTGGCGCGATTGCCGGCCTGACCGACTTGCGTGTCAAAGTCGTGTAAAGCGCGCTGCCGTACGGCGCGACGGGCCCGCATGGCGTAGCATCGCCCTGCGGGCTTTTTTATAGGCAGACGAGGAGACAGCCATGATGACCGACAACTACGCCGTGGCGCAGCCCACGCGCACCGAGATCGACGCCTTGACGGGGCCAGCCTTGCTGGAATTTGGCACGGGCTGGTGTGGCCATTGCCGCGCCACTCAGGGACCGCTGGCGGCGGCGTTCGCCAGCCATGACGGCGTGCCGCATCTGCGCGTGGAAGATGGTCCCGGCAGAACCTTGGGCCGTTCGTTCCGCGTCAAGCTGTGGCCGACCTTGATCTTCCTCAAGGATGGCCAGGAAGTGGCGCGCCTGGTACGCCCGCTCGACAGCGCAGAGATCGACCAGGCGTTCGCGCTGATCGATGCCTTCTAATTTCTTGCTCCACAGTATCCCAGCGCGTATTATTAGTGTTTACAGCAAGATCAACGGCATCTGTCAAACGATGCCGGCTCTATCATCAGCGGCCTGCTCCACCCGGATCGGCTGCAGGCAAGCACTCACCACAGTGACGGTGCCGCGATGCTTTAGCAGGTCTGGCATGGAGTGCCTGGCGATACGCCGGGTTTGAACACGTCTCTCATCCCCTGACGACCTTCCTGCCGTGCCCCGGTTCACCGGATGGCGCACGACCGTTGTTTCTCTGACCGGCAATAGCACAGCGCATCGACGCGTGAAATATGTTTGCAAATTCATCAGCCATAAAGCGCGCGCGCGGCTATGATATGTCCACAACGCGTCGAGACAACGCGTTTGCTGCTGCCTGAACAAACATCCAGAGAATGGCCTTTAGACACCCTCCCGAAGGAGCGCAGTACATGAGTAGCCCCCCCAAGAAAAATTCCCCCGGTACCGTATTATTTGCCAGCCTGATCGGCACCACCATCGAGTTCTTTGACTTTTATATTTACGCCACCGCCGCCGTGCTGGTGTTCCCGAAACTGTTCTTCCCTGCCGGCGACCCGTCGGCCGCCGTGCTGCAATCGCTGGCCACGTTTGCCATCGCCTTCTTTGCCCGCCCGATCGGTTCGGCCGTGTTCGGCCACTTCGGCGACCGCATCGGCCGCAAGGCCACTTTAGTCGCCGCCTTGCTGACGATGGGCATTTCCACCGTCATCATCGGTTTGCTGCCGACCTATGCCGCCATCGGTACCCTGGCGCCGCTGCTGCTGGCGCTGTGCCGCTTTGGCCAGGGCCTGGGCCTGGGTGGCGAGTGGGGCGGTGCGGTGTTGCTGGCGACTGAAAACGCGCCACCGGGCAAACGCGCCTGGTATGGCATGTTCCCGCAACTGGGTGCGCCGATCGGCTTCTTCCTGTCGGGCGGCATCTTCTTGCTGCTCAGCGAGACCATGACCGATGAGCAATTCTTCAGCTATGGCTGGCGCATTCCCTTCCTGGCCAGCGCGTTGCTGGTGATCGTCGGCCTGTATGTACGCCTGAAGATCACGGAAACGCCGGACTTCCAGAAAGTGCTCGACAAGAACGAGCGCGTGAAATTGCCGGTCGCTACCGTGTTCCGCCAGCATGGCCGCATGCTGGTGCTGGGTACCATTGTTGCCCTGGCTACCTTTGTGCTGTTCTACCTGATGACCGTGTTCGCCTTGAGCTGGGGCACGACCAAGCTGGGCTTCACGCGCAAGGAATTCCTGATCGTGCAACTGTTTGCCGTGCTGTTCTTTGCGCTGACGATACCGTTTTCGGCCGTGCTGGCTGACCGCCGCGGCCGCCGCGCCACCATGATCTGGGTCTCGGTCGCCATCGCCATCTTCGGCCTGGTGCTGGCGCCCATGTTCGGCTCGGGCGTGACCTGGGAAGTAACGCTGTTCATGGCCGTGGGCCTGGGCCTGATGGGCATGACCTATGGCCCGCTGGGCACCTTGCTGTCGGAACTGTTCCCGGCGGAAGTGCGCTACACGGGTGCTTCGCTGACCTTCAACCTGGCCGGCATTCTGGGCGCCTCGCTGGCGCCGTACATCGCCACCTGGCTGGCCACCAACTATGGCTTGCAGTACGTGGGCTATTACCTGACTGTGGCAGCACTGCTGACTTTGGGTGCGCTGCTGCTGATAGGCAAGCCACGCACGGGAGAGTCCAGCCTGTAAGGAAAACGCCAGCAGATGCTGGCGTTTTTTTATGTGCCGATGCTGGCGCTTACCATTTCGGCGTGTACTTCAGGGTGAACTGCACGTTGCGCGGGTCGCCAAAATAATTATTGCCACCCGTATCGTTATAGGCGGGAAGCACATAGTGCTTGTCGAACAGATTGTTGATGTTGACCGACAGCGCTACTTGTGGCGTGGCTTGCCAGGCCAGCCGCGCATTCCAGATGGCAAAGCCGGCCACGTCGAAGCTGCGCTCGTAGTCGACCGTGTGGCTTTGCAGGTTCACGCCGCCACCCAGGCTGAACTTGCTCCAATCGCCGGGCAGGGTGTAGCCGGACCACAGGCGCAGCATGTGCTTGGGTGTCCAGGTGGAAAATACCTTGCCCTTGTTATCAGGATCTTCCACGTAGGTAGTGGCCGTGTAGGCGTAGCCGGCCGACAGTTGTAGTCCTTGCGCCACCTCGCCACCGACTTCCGCTTCCAGACCCTGGCTGCGCACCTTGCCCGCCGCGCGCGAGCAGTACCAGCCGTCGCAGGCAAAGCCCGCCGCGTAATCGGTCACGGCGCGGTCCTTGTTTTCATAGCGGAAGACGGCCAGCGAGGTATTGACCTTACCGTCCAGCAGTTCGCCCTTGAGGCCCGCTTCGTAGTTGCTGCCCGTGATGGGCTTGAGGATCTGGCCCGCCACATTGCGGTTGGTTTGCGGCGTGAAGATATCGGCGTAGCTGGCGTAGGCCGACCATTCTGGATTGAGCGCGTAGATCAAGGCTGCCGATGGCGTGAATTTGGCCGAGGCGCTGGTCTGGTCGCGGTAGCCGTCCGGCTGGGCGTAGACGAAGTCGTACCAGCTGAAGCGCCCGCCCAGCAGGGCTTTCAGGTTCTGGGTGAGCTGGCCATTCCAGCTGCCATACACACCTTTCTGACGGATGTCGTAGGTGCTGAGCGAAGTCACGCCGCGCGCGGCGATGCTGTCGTAATCCTGCCATGGACGGTGGTGGTCGATATTGAAAATCTGCGCCCCCGGCGTCCAGGCGCGCGCATAGCGGTCATTCGAAGTGAAGCTGACATAGCTGCTGCCCACCACCACTTCCTGCGCGATTCCCAGGCCATTGAACTTGCCGCGCACGAAGGCGTCGATGCCGCGCCGGCGGTTTTCAAAGTCGGTGGCGAAGTCGCCATACCGCGAGCCGCTGCCATCGGCCGCGATAGTGCCGGCCATGCGCTGGTGCGTGGCGCTGGTGGTTTCATTCATGCCCAGCGCCGACACTTTCAGGTTCCACTGCGGATTGAAATGGTGTTCCAGGTCCGCGTAGACGGTAGTCTGTTCCATCTTGCTGCGGTTCCAGTCGCTGCCCGTGTAAGTAGAGCGGGGCAGGCCCAGTTCGGTGCCGTCGGCATAACGTGGCAGGCCGATAAACATGGGACGGCCACGGTCATTGACACTGCTGACGGCCAGGCCGATGGTGGTGGCGGGCGCGAGGTCGTAGTCGAGCGCCGCATACAAGGTGCGGCTCTTGCTCCACACCTGGTCAACAAACGAGTGGCTGTCGTCTTCATCGATGACGGCGCGGCCGCGCAGCGTGCCTTCCGCGTTCAAGGGGCTGCTGGCATCGAACTGTGCGCCATAGTGGTCCCACGATCCAGCCCGCGCCGTGACGGCGAACTGGCGCGTGGCCAGCGGCCGCTTGCGCACCAGATTGACGGAGCCGCCAGGGCTGCCCGTGCCTTGCAGCAGGCTGGAAGCGCCGCGCAGTACTTCCAGGCGGTCATAGATGGCCATGTTTTCCTGGCCCCAGTTGCCCAGTGCATAGGTATTGCGGTCGATGGGCACGCCGTCGTACTGCCACTGGTCGATCTGGAATCCGCGCGCCGTGATCACCACGCCCGGCCCCACGCCATGCACGCCGACCACGCCCGTAACGTTATTGACGGCTTCGCGCAAGTCGGTGATACCCTGGTCGTCGAGGCGCTGGCGTGTCAGCACGCTGACCGACTGGGGAATATCCTTCATCGCCTGTTCACCCTTGCCCAGGCTAATGGCGCGCGCCGTGTAAGAGCCACTACCTTCGGTAGTGGCGCCCTGTTCGGCCTGGCCGATGACGGTAATCGCGGGCATGCTGCGCTCCACCGCCACTGATGATGCAGCTGCCGATGTCGGTACAGGTGCAGCTACCAGCACATAACCGGTAGCCGTCTTGCCGATGGCGTAGCCGCTGCCGCGCAGCAGTACGGCAAAGCCTTCATCGATGGCGTAACTGCCTTGCAAGCCAGGGCTGCTCAAACCCTGTACTTTGCTGGCATCGATGACGATAGAGACGCCCGATTGCTGGGCATAGCGGTTCAGGGCGGCGGCCAAGGGGCCGGCCGGTATCGTGTAGCTGATGGTTGCCGGGGCAGCGGCTTGCGCGGGTAGCTGTGCGCCGGTCGCCAGCAGGGCGGCCAGCGCCAGGGGGCGCAAGCGCAAAGAAGAAGTAGAACGAACGTTGACGGTCATGTAACAGCCTTTTGTGAATGATCTCAGCTGCCTTGACGCACGAGAAACGCAAAGTGGAACCGTGAATGCAATTATTTTTTTACCGGGGCGTCGACCATCACCAGATAGCGCGTCAGCATGCGGATACGCAGTTGCGGGAAATTGTCGGCCAATAGCTGCAGCGCCTTGTCCGTATCGTCCAGCGGTAGCACGGCCGCCACGCGGATATTTGCCAGCTGGGCGCGGTCGTAGCGCAACTGGCCGGGGCGGTGACGGGCCAGTTCATCGAGCACTTCGGTCAAAGGCTGGTCGTCGACCAGCAACTGGTGCGCGGACCAGGCGTCTTGCAGGCTGGCTGCGTCGAACGATACCAGTGGTCCGACGCCATCGCGCGTGATGCGCGTGCGCTGGCCCGCGTGCACCTTGATTGCCGGGTGCTGCGGCACTTGTGCCGAGACGGTCGATTCCAGCATGGAGAGGATGGTGGCGTTGTTTAGTTGACGTACGGTGAAGCGCGTACCCAGTGCGCGCAGGGCTGCCTGCTTGCTGTCGATGATAAATGGCCGATTTTTATCCTTGGCGACATCGACGAGGATCTCGCCCTGCACCAGTTCCAGATGGCGTTCGCCCGCGCTGAAATGCACGTTGACGGCGCTATCGCTGCCCAGGGTCAGACGGCTGCCATCGGCCAGCGTCTGCGTGCGCCATTGTCCTGTGGGGCTGGACAAGTCGGCCAGCAGGTAGGCAGGACGTTCGCTAACGGTGACGCCCAACACCAGCAGCACCAGAGCGGAGGCGATGGCCAGGCGGCGTGTGCGCTGGCGTTTTGGGGCAACCGCAGCCAGCGCGGCGCGGGCAGGGCGTGCATCGCCACCCGCCTGGCCGCGCACGGCGTTCAATTGCTGCAGCAGGTTTTCCATGCTGGCGGCTGCCGCCGCATGCCGTGGATCGGCCGCCTTCCAGGCAGCGAAACCGTGTTGCGCTGTTCTGCGTTCCGCTGCGTCGTCGTCGCTGAGGCGCACGATCCAGCGCGCCGCCTGTTCGGCGAGGACATCATCGGTGGCATTCATGCCGTCATCGCCGGGCAGGCGTTGCGGCAAGCCAGCAAGGCTTGTATCAGGTATTTTTGCACCATGCGCTTCGATACCTTCAGCTGCGCGGCGACGGCCGCTTGCGGCAGCTCTTCCAGGTAATGCAGTAAAAAGGCGTCGCGCGCCTTGCTGGACAAGTGCTGCAGCGCATTGGCGATCTGTTCCAGCGCCTGCACCGCCATCAGGGTCTCTTCGGGCGATGGCGCACCGGGCAGGCTGTCGGCGATCAGGGTCAGTTCGGCCAGGTAGTTGCGCTCCAGCACTTGCCGGCGCGCCCGGTCCAGCAGCAAGCGCTTGGCCGTGGTGGAGAGAAAAGCGCGCGGCTCACGCAGGCCGAACAGGGCGTCGCGCGAAGCGATGATGCGCACAAAGGTGTCTTGCGCCACATCGGCGGCACTCTGCGGGCAGCTGAGTTTTTTACGCAGCCAGCCAAACAGCCAGCCATGATGCTCGCTATAAAGCGTGTGCACTTGCTGTTGCAAACTGGGCTGGACGATGGACATGCGAGATTTATAAATGAGAATTATTCTCATTGTAAGCGCCGATGCTGTTTTGCCACAATCCCAAGATGCGGCAGTTGTGGCATACAAGCCGCATGTTTAATCTTCGCCAATGAAAAAAACCGCCGCTGTGCTGGACAGGGGCGGTTTCTCATTGCTGCTAATTTGCTGCTAATTCTTGGTGGTGATAGGTGGACTTGAACCACCGACCCCAGCATTATGAATGCTGTGCTCTAACCAACTGAGCTATATCACCAAACAGACCGCTGTAAGCGGATGCTGGTTAAACAGCAATGGCCCAGTTTAACTGCCGCTGGGCCATTGCTAATTGTTCCTTGGTGGTGATAGGTGGACTTGAACCACCGACCCCAGCATTATGAATGCTGTGCTCTAACCAACTGAGCTATATCACCCGACAGGCGAGCATTATCCAGTCTTCCGATTTCATTGTCAATGCTGGTGCAAAATAATTTATGCTTTTTTCGCGACTACTGTTGCAGCTTTTGCTCGATTTGCGCCAGCATGACGCTCGCCGGGTCCGGGCCGAGGCAATCGATAACGATACGGTCCGGCATGGAGCGCAGCCACGTCAGTTGACGTTTGGCCAGCTGGCGCGTGGCGATGATGCCTGTTTCGCGCAGGGTGGTGCGGTCGATGCGGCCATCGAGGTATTCCCAGGCCTGGCGGTAGCCTACGCAGCGCATCGATGGCAAGCCAGGATGCAAGTCGCCGCGGCGGCGCAATTGCTCCACTTCGTTCAGCAGGGCGTCGTCTTTCAGCATGATGTCGAAACGCGTGGCGATGCGTCCATGCAGCACGGCGCGGTCCGACGGTTCCAGCGCGAATGACAGCAATTGAAACGGCAGTTCGGTTTTCTCGCGTTGGGCCAGCAGGGCCGACATGGGCTGGCCCGACAGCGCGATGATTTCCAGCGCGCGGCCGATGCGCTGGGCATCGTTGGGCGCCAGGCGCGCCGCCGTCACCGGGTCTTGCTGGGCCAGGCGTGCATGCATGGCGGGCCAGCCGATGGCGGCTGCATCTGCTTCCAGCTGGACGCGCAGCACAGGGTCTGCCCCCGGCAAGTCATCGAGGCCATCGGCCAGGCCCTTGAAGTACAGCATGGTGCCACCGACCAGCAGCGGCAGCTTGCCGCGTGCCCTAATCTCGGCCACCAGGCGCAAGGTATCGTTGCGGAACTGCGCCACCGAATAGGCGTCGAGCGGATCGATGATATCGATCAAATGATGCGGTGCCTGGGCCAGTTCCTCTTTCGATGGCTTGGCCGTGCCGATATCCATGCCCCGGTAGACCAGGGCGGAATCGACAGAAATGATTTCGGACGGGATCTGCTGCGCAATCGCCAGCGCGCTGGCCGTCTTGCCGCTGGCCGTGGGGCCCATGATGGCGACGGCCAGGGGGAGGTTTTGAGTGTTTGTCATGATGCTTTTTGATGTGCTTGCGATGGAAGACCCAAGGCAAAGGCTGGGGTCAGACCCGGCGGGTCTGACCCCGGAATTTCGTTGCGTTAATCCGAACTACGGTTTACTGCCCGCGCAAGAATAATTTATCCAGCGCGTTGATTTCTACCTGCACCCAGGTCGGCCGGCCATGGTTGCACTGGTCGGCGCGTTCGGTGCTTTCCATCTGGCGCAGCAGGGCGTTCATTTCCTGCACCGACAGGATGCGGTTGGCGCGTACGGCGGTGTGGCAGGCGAGGGTGCCCAGCAATTCGTTCTGGCGCTCGATCAGCACGCGCGAGCCGCCGTATTCGCGCACGTCGCGCAGTACGTCGCGCGCCAGGGTTTGCGCATCGGCGTTTTTCAGCAGGGTCGGCACGGAGCGCACGGCCAGCGTGGTAGGCGACAGGGCGGCGATGTCGAAGCCCAGCGCCTTTAATGTGTTCTGGTTTTCATTGGCGGTCGATACCTCGATCGCGTCCGCGTAAAACGTGACGGGGATCAGCAGCGACTGCACTTGCATGTCCTGGCCCGACACTTGCGCCTGCAGCGCATTTTTCAGCTGTTCATACAGGATGCGCTCGTGCGCCGCGTGCATGTCGACCAGCACCAGGCCCTTGGTGTTTTGCGCCAGGATATAAATACCGTGCAGCTGGGCCAGGGCAAAGCCCAGCGGATATTCTTCGCGCGCCATCGCTTCGGGCGTGGCGATATACGGTTCGACCTGTGTGATGGGCGAGTTGGCTATGCCGCCGCCGCTGCCGCCGAACAGCGCACCATAGGCGGCTGTGTTTTGTGCCACTCCCGGTAGTTCGCCAAAGAAGGGGCGTTCCGGTGCGCCGGCCGGCGCTGGTGCAAAGGTATTCGTAAATTGCGCACCGAACGAGGTCTGCGTCTGTTCGCGGCGCCAGATGCCGGGGCCACCGGTACCATTGGCGCTATCGCCGCCGAGGCTGGACGCGGCTGGCAGCGGCGCCGGCACGCTGCCGAAGGCGGTGGCCGAGGTTTGCGCCAGTGCGCGCTGCACCGCGTGGAAAACGAACTGATGCACCGAGCGGCTGTCGCGGAAGCGCACTTCGATCTTCGATGGGTGGACGTTCACGTCCACCAGTGCCGGGTCGAGGTCGAGCGCCAGCACGTACGATGGAAATCGGTCGCCATGCAGCACGTCCTGGTAGGCCATGCGCACTGCATGCACCAGCAGCTTGTCGCGCACGAAGCGGCCATTGACATAAAAGAACTGGCCATCGGCGCGCGCCTTGGAAGCAGTCGGCAAGCCGGCAAAGCCGTGCAGGCGCAAGTTGCCTGCCGATTCATCGAGTGCCAGGCGCGCTTCGGCGAACTCATTGCCCAGGATATGGGCGCTGCGCCTGGCCAGTTCGCTGATATTCCACTGGTCGATGGTACGGCCATTGTGCGATAGCGAGAACGACACGTCGGGCCGCGCCAGCGCGATGCGGCGCACGACTTCGGCGCAATGGCCGTATTCGGTCTGTTCGGACTTGAGGAATTTACGCCGTGCGGGGGTATTGAAATACAGGTCTTGCACATCGACCGTGGTGCCCGGTGCACCCGATGAGGGCGAGACGCTGCCATTGTGCGAGCCGACGATTTCCCAGGCGTGGGCGGCGTCCGCCGTGCGCGACGTCAATGTGACGGCGGCCACCGACGCGATCGACGCCAAGGCCTCGCCGCGAAAGCCAAGGGTGCCCACGTTTTCCAGGTCGCTCAAGGAAGCGATCTTGGACGTGGCGTGGCGCGCCAGGGCCAGCGGCAGCTGGTCCTTATCGATGCCGCGCCCGTTGTCGGTAATCGCGATGCGCTTGACGCCCCCTTCTTCCAGCCGCACCGTGATTTGCGTAGCGCCCGAATCGAGCGCATTTTCCAGCAATTCCTTGACCACGGCAGATGGCCGCTCCACCACCTCGCCGGCGGCGATTTGCGAAATCAGCTGGTCAGGCAGGGCCTGGATCGGGCGGTGGGGGGTAATGGGAGCGTTCATGCGGTAGATTATACCGGGGTCAGCCCCCCGAAGTCGCCAACTAAAAGCTCAGCGCCCATGCATCCGGGGGGCTGACCCCAGCATTTGCCTCTGGGTCTACTTGGCCGCTTCCCGCACCGGTATCGGCGCATTGCATACGTCGATATGGCCAGCCTTGACCTTGCTCCACGGGCCGCCCCGGTTGCGCTGGGCTTCCAGTATGGCCTGGTAGGCGGCGCTGTCGGTGCGCATCACTTCCAGATGGCTGCGCTGGTCTGGCGGCACATCGGCGGCCAGGCGGATCGATTTGATCGGCACGTTTTTTTCGGGACTGTCATAAAAACCCATGGGGCCGGTGCCGCGCGGCAGGGTCGACAGCAAGGGCATGCCGGAGACGACACGGCCGACCACGGTGATGTCGCGGTCCAGGTGGCGCGGCGACTGGCCTATGACGGCGTACAGTTCGGTGCCGCCGCCGCTATCGCTGCCATTGTCGCGGCCCACGCCCACGGTCCCATAGCAGTGCGTCAGCCAGGCCGTGCCGCTTTGCGGGTCGCGCGCGGAAGGAAAGCCGTTCGAATAACCCACTTGCGGCGCATAGCCATCGCTGTCGGGCAAACGCGTGAAATTCCTGACGTTTTTCAGCGGCACGGTGAATTCGCCGGGCAGGGTGCGCTGCGCATGCAGGATGGCTTTCGGGTTTTTTTCATCGGGGTCGCCCCATTGCACTACCCAGTTGTCTTGCGCGCGCGTGATGGCCAGGCCGTCGTAATAGTGTTCGGCCACCAGTGCCTTGATATTGGCCACGTGTTTCGGCGCGAAGTCGGGCGCCAGTTCCAGCACTACCCGGCCAGCGGGAATATCCAGGTACAAGGTGTTGTTCGGGTCGAGCGGACGCCAGTCCGATGGCTTCGAGGCCTTGATCACGTCGCCCACCGTGGTAACCGGCGCCAGTTCTGCCGGCGCGGCGATGCGCGGCTGCGGCGCGGGGCCAGCCTGGACTGCCATGGACGGCAGGATCAATGCAAGGGCCAGGGGCAAACGATTCAGTGTATATCGATACATGCTTGAGGGCATAGAGGGTCTCCAGGTGGGCGCCGTTTGCGCCAGATGGAAAGTGTATACCGGAATGACAATGTTTCGGAGGAAATGCTCGGCAGCATGCCGATGCTGGTCTTTCCTTAACCTTTACTTAAAATGGCCAGACAAATAAGGGAAGCGCAGGGGCGCTGCAAAATTAATCACAAAATATCGGCCCGCAGACTGCCGTCGCGTGTGTCCGGTGGTGTATGATTCCGCCGCTACCTTTAGGGAAAAAACATATGGATTTAGTGCAATTTCTTGACATGATCGTCCATGTCGACAAGACGCTGGGCATCTTGATTGAACAGTATGGCACCTTGGTGTATGCCGTGCTTTTTGCCATTATTTTTTGCGAAACAGGCCTCGTGGTGCTGTTTTTCTTTCCTGGTGACACTTTATTATTTATTGCCGGCGCCTTTTGCGCAACGGGACAGATGCACCTGGGCTTGCTGATCGCCTTGCTGGTCACCGCCGCCATCACGGGCAACACGCTCAATTACTGGATAGGCGAGGCCATCGGGCACCGGGTATTCACCCACGATTACCGCTGGATCAACAAGGACGCCATGCGCCGCACGCACGACTTTTTTGAAAAGCACGGCGGCAAGACGATTATCCTGGCCCGCTTCGTGCCGGTGGTGCGCACCTTTGCGCCGTTCGTGGCCGGTATTTCCGACATGACGCATGCGCGCTTCCAGATGTATAA
Source organism: Janthinobacterium silvisoli (assembly GCF_014200725.1). Classification (GTDB taxonomy): domain Bacteria; phylum Pseudomonadota; class Gammaproteobacteria; order Burkholderiales; family Burkholderiaceae_D; genus Janthinobacterium. The sequence goes on along the minus strand of NZ_JACHCL010000001.1, from coordinate 1,844,524 downwards.
CATCACGGGCGCCCTGCTGTGGGTGGTGGGCCTGGTGACGGCTGGCTACTTCTTCGGCAATATCCCGTGGATCCGCGACCACCTGACCATCATCGTGCTGGTTGGTGTCGGCGCCGCCGTGGTGCCGGTGGCGCTGGGCGGCATCTGGAAACTTTACAAGAAGATGACGAACCGCGCGGCATAATCCCCACGCAATATTATCGTTCACCGATCCAGGGTCCATGGGCCGCAGCGCCGCCTGCAGCCTGCCCTGGACCGGTTTCCCCTTCCGCTCCTCTTGTTTTGCTTCTCGCTTTACTTCCCGCTGATTCAAGTTTTGTTGCTTTCCAGCCGTAAACCAGAGGGTATTCTTACTTTCTGGATTTCCATGCGACACTTGAGCGCCCTGTTAGCTTGCAGCCTCGCCGCCATGGCGGCCATGGCAAGCGCCAAAGATGCCCCCGCGTCCGACCCGTCTGCCGCATCCGTACCGGCCAGCGGACCCGTGTCGGCGTCCGCCCGTGCCGCTGCCGTGAAAACCCTGACCGAATCGGTGAAAGGCAAGCCGCCCGTCAAGTCGTCCGTGACCGTGGCGCCCACTTCGCGCGACAAGGAAGAAGCCGCCGAAGTCGATCTGTCCGAACGCATCGCGGCGCGCCTGGCTGAAATGCGCGCCACCCAGGCGGCGCGTGCAGCCGCTCGCGCCAAGCGGGCCGCCGTGGCGAAAGCGGCGGCGCCAGTGCCGCCACCAGCGCCGCCAGTAGCGCGCGGCACGCACTGGTCGTACGAAGGCGATAGCGGGCCGGCCAACTGGAGCAAGATCAATGTGGACTGGGCCAAGTGCAGCACGGGCAATCGCCAGTCGCCGATCGATATCCGCGACGGTATGAAGGTCGACCTGGAACAGATCAGCTTTGACTACCATCCTTCCTCGTTCAACGTGGTCGACAATGGCCATACGGTACAGGTCAGCGTGGGCAGCGGCAATTACATCACGGTGCAAAACCGCATGTACGAGCTGCAGCAGTTCCACTTCCACCGTCCGTCGGAAGAGCGCATCAATGGCAAGGGCTTTGAAATGGTGGTGCACCTGGTGCACCGCGATGCGGAAGGCCGGCTGGCCATCCTGGCCCTGCTGCTGGAACGCGGCCAGCCGCAGCCGACCATCCAGACCGTGTGGAATAACCTGCCGCTGGAAAAATTCGATACGGTGAGCCCATCGATTTTGCTCGATCCGGCCAATCTGCTGCCCGAACGGCGCGACTATTACACCTTCATGGGATCGATGACGGAGCCGCCTTGCAGTGAAAACGTGCTGTGGCTGGTGATGAAGCAGCCGGTGCAGGCATCGGCCGCGCAGATGGCGCTGTTCAGCCGTCTGTATCCCTTGAATGCGCGGCCGATACAGCCGTCCAACGGCCGCATTATCAAAGAATCAAATTAGATAAATTCCAGCTGCTGGCGCCCGATCCACTGTGCGCCAGCGGCCAGCAAATCAGGCTGGATCAGCGCCGGCTCGATACAGATGAAGTGCGGGTATTCATCGTCGGCCAGGTCGGACAGGGCGGCGGCGTCCTGTGCGCCAGGGTTCCACACGACGGCGTCCGTAAAGCCTTGCTGGACCATCTGCAGGATTGAACCGCCTGCATGCAGGGTCAAGGGACCGGGAAGCTGATAGTAGATGCGGTCCAGTTTATCGGCGAACTGCAGGCTCTCTTCGGTCTGCAGGGCGTCGTGCGGCGTGTCGTCAGAATAGCGCACGTGCTGCAAGCCATCGATGCGGGCCGCGCTCAATTGAGCGATTTTGTAATACGTGTGCAGGGCGGCCGAAAACGGGAACACCTGGTCGCCCGTATTGTGTACGGTGAGGCTCAGTTCCAGCGCTTGTGCGCGCACGGCCACGCGCAGGCGCAGGGTGAAGGCATGCGGCCAGGCGGCGGCGATGGCCTCGGGCAGGTCAGTATGGCGCAGGGTGAATTCAGCAAAGGCGGCGCCATTGTCCACGCCTTGCTCGCCCGCCTGCCAGGCCGACACGCGCGCAAAGCCGTGGCGCATGCCGTTGCCGCGTGCGCCAAACTGGGGAAAGATCACGGGCACGCCGCCGCGGATGGCGCGGCTGCCATCGAGGGCGGAATCGCGGCTGCAAAACAGGCGCTCCTGGCCATCGGCGGTGCGCCACGACACCAGGTGGCCGCCGTACAGGGTGACGGTCGCTTCGGCGCCATCGCCGGCGCGGATGGTCACGGCCGGCAATTGGCCGAAGGTGCTGGTGCTGCTGTTACTCATGCGGGGCTTTCGTATCAGGCCGAACGGCTCTTCGCCAGCGGCGGATTCTTGGCAAAATAATTCTTGATGCCGACCACGATGGCGTTGGCCAACTGGTCCTGGTAGGCATTGTCGGTCAGCTTGGCTTCTTCTTCCGGGTTGGAGATGAAGGCTGTCTCGATCAGGATGGACGGGATGTCCGGTGCTTTGAGCACGGCGAAGCCGGCCTGTTCGACGGAACCCTTGTGCAGGCGGTTGATGCCGCCGATTTCACGCAGCACGGCCGAACCCACCTTCATGCTGTCATTGATCTGCGCCGTTGTCGACAGGTCCAGCAGCACGCTGGCCAGCTGCTGGTCGTGGTTCTTGACGTTGACGCCGCCGATCAGGTCGGCCTGGTTTTCCTTGTTGGCCATCCAGCGCGCCGCGGTGGAGCTGGCGCCTTTTTCAGACAGCACGAATACGGACGAACCGCGTGCCGTGGGCTGAATAAACGCATCGGCGTGGATGGAGACGAACAGGTCGGCCTGCACCTTGCGCGCCTTTTCCACGCGCATGCCCAGCGGTACGAAGAAGTCGGCGTCGCGCGTGAGCATGACGCGCATGTTCGGCTGCATTTCCAGCTTGGTCTTGAGGCGTTTGGCAATCGACAGCACGATGTCTTTTTCGCGGCTGCCGCGGCTGCCGGTGGCGCCCGGATCTTCCCCGCCGTGACCAGGGTCGAGCGCGATGGTAATCATGCGCAGTACTTTCTGGCCTGGCAGCGGGCGCGCCTCGGGACGCTGTTCCGGACGCAAATCGGGCCGCACATCAGGGCGGATTTCGGCTGGCGGCGCCACGGCCACCGGCGGCTTGCCGTTATCGGGCAGGGGCAGCGCGGGCGGCGGCGTATGCGTGTCGGACATCAAAGGCTTGGCCGGATCGCTGGACCAGTCGCCTTTTTCGATCATCTGCGCGATCAGGTCGGGTTCTTCTACCGGATACAGGTCGAAGATCAATCGATGGTTGTAGGAGCCGGCCGGCGGCAAGGTAAACAGCTGCGGCCGGACTTCTTCTTTCAGGTCGAATACCAGGCGCACCACATTGGGCCGGTTCTGGCCCACGCGCACCTGCTTGATGTAAGGGTCGTTCGACTGGATCTTTGCCACCAGACCTTTCAGCGTGGGGCTCAGTTCCAGGCCTTCGATGTCGATCACCAGCCGCTCGGGATCTTTCACGATGAAGTGGGTGGCCTTCAGGATGCTGTCGTTTTCCAGGGTGACGCGGGTATAGTCCGCCGCCGGCCAGACGCGCACGGCGAGGATCTGGGCCGCCATCGCCGGTAGCGGCGCGAGGACGGACAACAGCAGGGTGCCGCCAGCCTTGAGTACCGTGCGCCGTGTGATCGGCGAGGTAATCAAAGGTTCGGGGCGAATTTGAGACGGTGAAGGCATGACAGACCCAATTCAGAAGACGCCTGCAATTCTACATCACGTCCCGCCCCGGCAACGCTCAAATATATATTCAAATCAGCCGGCGGCAGGATAGGTTCGGCTTTCTCCGGCCATTCGACGATGCAGATGTTGTGGCCATTGAAGTCTTCGCGAAAGCCCGCGTCGAGGAATTCCTCAGCGCTGCCCATGCGGTACAGGTCGAAATGGATCACTTGCACGGCTTGTCCGTCCAGCTGCACCGCGTACGGTTCCGACAAGGTATACGTGGGGCTTTTTACATGGCCCGTGTGGCCGGCCGCATGCAGCAGGGCGCGCGTGAGGGCCGTCTTGCCGGCGCCCAGGTCGCCGTGCAGATAGATCGCCAGGCCAGGCGCCAGCGCGCGCGACAGGGCGGCGCCCAGCGCGGCCGTGCCGGCTTCGTCATGGAGATGGGCTTTGAAGTGTTCGGTCATGGTCTTCGGTATCGCATAAAATAGAGGCTTATGTCATTGTAACCGCCTGCGCCGCTGCTGTTTCCCCCTAAAGTCCCATTCGTCCCCATTTGTCCCTGATAATTCCCATGTCTGCTACCGTCACCGATCTCGATGCCCTGGCGCGCTCCATCAAGTCATGGGGGCGCGAGCTGGGGTTTGCCGAGGTGCGCATCGCCGACGTGGACCTGGCCCATATGGAAGCGCCGCTGCAGGCATGGCTCGATGCAGGGTACCACGGCGAGATGGATTACATGGCCAGCCATGGCATGAAGCGTGCGCGCCCGGCCGAACTGGTGCCGGGCACCGTGCGCGCCATCAGCGCCCGCATGAATTATCTGCCGTCGGCGATGGGCGATGACTGGCGCGCGATAGAAAAAGCGCGCGACGACGATCCGTCGGCGGCCGTGATTTCCGTGTATGCGCGGGGGCGCGACTATCACAAGGTGATGCGCTCGCGCCTGCAGCAGCTGGCAGAACGCATCAAGGGTGAAATCGGCGACTTCGGCTATCGCGTGTTCAGCGATTCGGCGCCCGTGATGGAAGTGGAATTGGCGCAAAAGGCGGGCCTGGGCTGGCGCGGCAAGCATACCTTGCTGATCAACCGGCAGGGCGGTTCCTTCTTTTTCCTGGGCGAGATCCTGATCGACGTGCCGCTGCCGGTCGACCCGCCAGAAACGCCACACTGCGGCCAGTGCTCGGCCTGTATCCAGGTCTGTCCCACGCAGGCGATCCTGGCGCCGCACAAGCTCGATGCGCGCCGCTGTATTTCCTATCTGACCATCGAATTGAAGGGCGCCATACCCGTCGAGATGCGCCCGCTGATCGGCAACAAGGTGTATGGCTGCGACGATTGCCAGACCATCTGCCCGTGGAACAAGTTCGCCCAGCGCGCCGTGGTGCCCGATTTCGATGAGCGCCACAGCCTGGGCAGCGCCGGCATGGTGGCCTTGTTCGCCTGGACGGAAGAAGAATTCAACCGCCGCATGGAAGGCAGCGCGATCCGCCGCATCGGCCACGAGCGCTGGCTGCGCAACCTGGCCGTCGGCATGGGCAATGCGGCCGCCAAGGCGCGCGGCCAGGCCGATATCGTTGCGGCCCTGCTATCGCGCCGCGAGCATCCGTCGGCGATGGTGCGCGAACATATCGAATGGGCGCTGGCGCTGCACGGCGCCACCTGACCGTTATACCTGTTTCAGGCGCAGCGCCGACCATTCAAGGTCGATGGCAATCATCGCCACGCTATCCAGACCCAGGCTGTGCGCATAGTCGCGAATCGCATCGCGGTCGATATCGCTGCCCGCCTTGATGCCCCCTTTGCGGTACGCGACCCAGACGGCGCCGCCCGGCATCAGGCGGGCTTGCGCCTGCGGCAGATAAGCTTCCAGCTCAAAGCGGCTGCGCGCAAACAGCAGCAGCCAGTCCGCGCGCTCCCCCTCTGGCACCCGCCTTTCCTGCGGCAGCTGCGCCAGCAAGGCTGCATGTTCGCCACCGTCATTGAGCACGGCCAGGGCCAGCGCATTTTTCACATACATTTTCTCAAGGACGGTTTTTTCAGGCATGGCAGCGCGCTGTGGAGGGTGGAAAGCCCAGCATAACAAAGGCAGAACATGCCTGCTACAAATTTTCGCTTGACTTATCGATATATCGATATAGTATACAGACACCTACTAACGATATATCTTTAAAGAGAAAACATGAGAAACTCACACCATACAGAATACGGCCATTGCGGCCATGACCACCACCATCCCCATCATGCCCACCATCGCGGCGAACATGATCATTATTCTATGCACGGCCGTGGCCCGCGCGGTTTCGATGACCGCGACGGCATGGGCGGCTACGGCGGTCCCGGCGGTCCAGGTGGACGAGGGCGCGGCGAACGGCCCGAGCGCGTCTTTGGCCGTGGCGACTTGCCCCTGATCGTGCTGGCGCTGATCGAACTGAGCCCGCGTCACGGTTATGAAATCATCAAGGCCATCGAAGAGCGTTGCGGCGGCGCCTACGCCCCCAGCCCGGGCGCCGTCTACCCGACATTGACCCTGCTGGAAGAGCAGGACTACGTGACGGCGGCCGAAAGCGCCAGTGGCAAGAAGCTTTACACGATCACCGAGCTGGGACGCAGCTACATCGCGGAAAACCGGGTGCAGATCGATGGCATCCTGGCCCGCCTCGACATGTTTGCCCGCATCCAGGCAAAACAGTCGGCGCCCGAACGCGTGCGCGAAGCCATGCATACCTTGAAACACGCGCTGATGCTGAACAAGGCCAATTGGAGCGAAGTGGAAGCCGAGCGGGTGGCGGCCGTGCTGGAGCAAGCTGCCAATCAGATCGTCGACGGGCACTGAATTAATTCTGATGAAAGGATCATCCCAGATGAGTAATGTATCGACCCCAACACGCCAGCACGCCATCGAACGCGTGCGGCATGACTTGAAACTGCGCGTGCTGACCGTCGTGCGCACCGAACAGCTGACGGCTCATATGCGCCGCATCACCCTGGCCGGCGACGACCTGGAAGGTTTTGTCTCGCCCGCCCACGACGACCATGTGAAACTGTTTTTCCCTGCGCCGGGCCAGGAAACGCCGGTATTCCCGATCCTCGGCAATGGCGCCAACGCGATCGAGTATCCGGAAGGGGCACGCCCGATCGCCCGCAATTACACGCCGCGCCGCTATGACGCCGAGCGGCGCGAACTGGAAATTGACTTCGTGCTGCATGGCGACGGGCCTGCATCGACCTGGGCCGAACAGGCCAAACCGGGGCAGACCCTGGGCGTGGGCGGTCCGCGCGGCTCGACGCTGGTGCCGCTCGATTTTGACTGGTATGTATTGGTGGGCGACCAGACAGCCTTGCCAGCGATTGCCCGCCGCCTGGAGCAACTGCCGGCCGGCGCGCGCGCCATCGCCGTGATTGAAATTGCTGAAGATGGCGAACAGATCACGCTCGATAGCGAGGCGCAGTGCGAGGTGCGCTGGGTGCCGCGCAATGGCCGCAGCGGCGCCCTGCTGCTCGACGCCCTGCGGCAGTTGGCCTTGCCGAAGGACGGCGATGGTTATGCCTGGGTGGCAACGGAGCTAAGCCAGGTACAGGACTTGCGCCGCTACCTGCTGGAGGCGGGACTGCCGAAGCAGCATATGCATGTGGCCAGTTATTGGAAGCATGGCGCGGCGGAGCATCATCAGAATCACGACGATTGAGAAAACGTCCATGGCGGCGTTGCGCGTCCTTGCCGTACTAGCGTACTGTCTGCGGACGCGCGCCTTGCCCTGAACGTTTTCTAGCCGCGGACTAATCTTGGTTTCACTACTTCAATAATCCCGCCAGCTCCACCGCCGTCTTGACCTGCATCTTGTCGAAGATATGCGCGCGGTGGACTTCCACGGTGCGCATGCTGATGCCCAGCTTGTCGGCCACCACCTTGTTCATCTTGCCCGCCAAAATCAGGTCCAGCACTTCGCGTTCGCGCGTCGACAGGGTGGCCAGGCGCGCGTGCACGGCGGCCAGTTCGCCGGCCTGGCGCGAGTTGGCCAGACCCTGCTGCACGCGGTCCATCAGGTCGTTGTCGTTGAACGGCTTTTCAAAGAAATCGAAGGCGCCGCGTTTCAGGCTGTCGACAGCCATCGGCACGTCGCCGTGGCCGGTGAGGAAAATCACGGGCAGGCGCGCCGTCAGGTCGCGCTTGACCAACTGGTCGAACAGGGCGATGCCGTTCATGTCGGGCATGCGCACGTCGAGCAGCACGCAGTCGCCTGCTTCGTCGAAGCTGCCGTCGAGGCTATCGAGGAATTGCTGCGCGCTGGCGTAGCTGCGCGCCTCGATGCTGCGCGAGGCGGCCAGCCAGGACAGGGAATCGCGCACTACTTCTTCGTCGTCGATGATATGCAGCATGGGCTCTCCGGTTACTGTCTTGATATTGTTACGGTTGTTGATTGCGGCGCGCGCGGCACGGCCGGCACGCTGAAAGTAAAGATGGTGCCGCCGGCCGGGTTGGCGCTGAAGGTGAGCGCGCCGCCGTGAAACTCGATGGCGGTGCGGCAGATATTCAATCCCATGCCCATGCCTTCGGCCTTGGTCGAGAAAAACGGTGAAAACAGCCGTTCCGCCACCTCGGGCGCGATGCCATGGCCCATGTCGATCACGTCGACGGTCACCATTTCCTGCTGCGCGTCATAGCTGGCCCGCAGGCGCATGATACGCCGTCCAGGCGCTGCGTCCTGCATTGCCTCGATGGCGTTGCGCGTCAGGTTCAGCAGCACTTGCTCGATCATCACCGGATCGGCCCACAGCAGGGGCAGGTCGTGCGGAATCTCTTCCTGTATCGTCACATAGTATTTGCGCGCCTGCAGGTCGATCAGCACGCGGATGCCGTCGAGCAGGGTGCGGATCGCCACTTCCTGGCGCTGCGGCTCGCTCTTGCGCACGAAATCGTGCACGCTGCGGATGATCTGGCCGGCCCGCTGCGCCTGTGCGCTGGCCTGTTCCAGGGCAGGGCGCAAGGTCACGGGATCGACCGGTTTGCCGCCATCGATGGCGCGCCGTATCAGGTTCAGCGCCCCCGTCGTATAGCTTGAAATAGCCGCCAGCGGCTGGTTCAGTTCATGCGCCAGCATCGACGCCAGTTCGCCCATGGTGGCCAGGCGCGAACTGGTCTGCAGCTTTTCCTGCTGCTGGCGGTTCAATTCCTCGACCTGCTTGCGGTCCGAGATATCGAGCACGGAACCCATCCAGCCGGTCTGCTTGCCATTTTTATCGACCAGCGGCGCTTCAAAGATCAGCACCGGCAGGCGCGTGCCGTCGGCGCGCAAGAAATAGGTTTCCGATTGCGGCGTGGTGTTGTCGGCCAGCGCCTTGACGAAGCGCTGTTGGTATTCTTCCATTGCCTCCTGCGGCCAGTAGGGCATGGGCGGCAAATGGCCGAGCACTTCCTCGGACGGGTAACCGACCATCTGGCAAAAGGCCGGGTTGACATAGGTGACGCGGCCTTCCAGATCGCGCGCGCGCATGCCCGTTACCAGCGAATTTTCCATCGCCGTGCGGAACAGCATCTGCTGGCGCAGCGCGCCTTCGGCCGTCAGGCGGCGCGAAATATGGCGCCACAGGGCCAGCAAGCTCCATAACAGGCCCAGCGACAGGGCGATGACGGAGCCGACCAGCAGGTTGGGCAGCAGCTTGGGCTGGCTTTTTACACTGTCCGTAAACAGGATCAGGGTGGCGCCCGGCACGTCGAGCGCGCGCTTGTGCGTGTACACGCCGTGGCCGGGACCGGCCGCCGCGCGCCGCGCCAGCACCTTGTCATCGCGGTCGATCAGCGAAATCTGGTTGTCCTGGGCGAACCACCATGGCACCATTTCATCGAGCAGGCTGCTGATCTGGTAGGTGGCCACCAGGCTGCCCACATATTGCTGGCCGTGGAACAGGGGCTGGTGGTAATCCATCAGCATGGCGCCTGGAGGCGCGTCGGGAAAGCCGCTTTGCTGCGATGGCTGCGCGTACTGGCCCCGGTGCAGCCGGCGGGCATTGTCGCCGGCCGTCAGCGACAGGGTGGAAAAATGGGTTTCCTGCGAAATCGTGTTGTCGCTCGACGCCTGTACTCTGCCATGCGTGTCGATCCAGATCACGCGCTGCAGTTCACGGCCGTTGCGCAGCATTTGCTGCAGCCGTTCATGCACGCGCGCTTCCGGCAGGGTGCCGGTGGCGATATCGCCGCCCAGGTTGTACAGGCTTTCCTCGTTGCGCGCCAGCTGGAAGCGGATGGTCTGCTCCACCCACAAGGTGTCGGCGATCAATTGTTCCTGGCGCTCATTGCTTTCCATCTGGCGCGCCTGCCAGGGCAGCCAGAAGAGAACAGCAAGAAATAAGAGCAGCAGTATCACCGGCACCAGCCAGCGCATGGGGCTGGACAATTGCAGGCGGCGCGCTAAAGTGGGCGGGGTCGTCATGGCGGGCAGGGTAGCGCTTTCTTGGGTCGCAGCTATTGTGGTTAACCACAATAGCTTGTGCTGTTTCTTTGGAACACTATCGGTGTAGACAAATAATAAAGTATTTCATAACCATAAAACCATCAGGAGACAGTAATGAAAATGAAAACCATGCTCGTCGCGCTGTGCGCGGCGATCGGCGTTAGCGCCGGCGCCTATGCTCAAGCCCAGGCACAAGCGCCTATCGTCATCAAGTTCAGCCATGTCGTGGCAACGGACACGCCGAAAGGCCAGGCCGCCGAGCGCTTCAAGCAACTGGCCGAGAAAGCCACGAATGGCAAGGTCAAGATCGAAGTGTATCCGAATAGCCAGTTGTACAAGGACAAGGAAGAACTGGAAGCCTTGCAACTGGGCGCCGTGCAAATGCTGGCGCCATCGCTGGCCAAGTTCGGTCCACTGGGCGTGAAAGAATTCGAAGCATTCGACCTGCCATATATCTTCCCGACCAAGACGGCGCTGTACAACGTTACCGAAGGCGAAATCGGCAAGGGTTTGCTGAAAAAACTGGAGCCGAAGGGCATCACCGGCCTGGCTTACTGGGATAACGGTTTCAAGGTGATGTCGGCCAACAAGCCGCTGCATCATCCGGCCGATTTCAAGGGCCTGAAAATGCGCATCCAGTCGTCCAAGGTACTGGACGCGCAAATGCGCGCGCTGGGCGCCAATCCGCAAGTGCTGGCGTTTTCGGAAGTGTATCAGGCCCTGCAAACGGGCGTGGTCGATGGCACGGAAAATCCGCCATCGAATATGTATACGCAGAAGATGAACGAAGTGCAAAAGCACGTGACCGTTTCCAACCACGGTTACCTGGGCTACGCCGTGATCGTCAACAAGAAGTTCTGGGATGGCTTGCCACCCGATATCCGTGGCCAGCTTGAACAAGCCATGCGCGACGCCACCACGTTTGAAAAAGCCATCGCCCAGCGCGATAACGACCAGGCGCTCGAGGCGATCAAGAAAACCGGCAAGACCCAGGTCTATACTCTGACCGTGCAAGAACAGGCCGAATGGCGCAAAGCCCTGGCGCCTGTGCAAAAAGCCATGGAAGGCCGTATCGGCAAAGACCTGATTTCGGCGATCAACAAGGAAAGCGCGAAGTAATAGCACCCTGGTGCTAGCGGACTGAACCTGCCCTGGCGGCAGGCAGTCCGGCTTTGCCGTGCGCGTCGGCTTTTCAGGCAGGTGCGTACCCATCCTCTTTTTCGAAAGTTTTCATCATGAAATTCCTTGATCATCTCGAGGAGTGGCTGATTGCGTCCCTGATGGGCGCAGCCACCTTCATCATTTTCCTGGCGGTCGTGCACCGCTACCTGGCTGGCTTGCCAATACCGGGCCTGCAAGACTACCTGATCCAGATCAACACCAGCTGGGCGCAGGAATTGTGCATCTATATGTTCGTCTGGATGGCCAAGTTCGGCGCCGCGTATGGCGTGCGCACCGGCATCCACGTGGGCGTTGACGTATTGATCAACCGCATGAACCCGCGCTGGCGCCACCGTTTCGTCATCCTGGGACTGGGCGCAGGCGCCCTGTTTACGGGCATCGTGGGCACCCTGGGCGCCAGCTTTGTCTGGTCCATCGGCCACACCGACCAGACTTCGGCCGACATGGAAATTCCCATGTGGCTGGTCTACCTGGCCGTACCGCTGGGTTCCTACCTGATGTGCTTCCGCTTCATGCAGGTGATGGTGCACTTCATCAAGACCGGCGACTTGCCGAAACATGACCATTCGCACGTCGAAGGATTGGATGAGGAACTGACGGCGGAAGAAAAAGGAGCCAAGCCATGAATGCGCTGATTATTTTTGTCCTGCTGCTGGCGCTGATGCTGACCGGCATGCCGATTTCGATTTCGCTGGGTCTGACGGTACTGACCTTCCTGTTCACCATGACGAATGTGCCTATCGAATCGGTGGCCCTGAAGATTTTCACGGGTATCGAGAAATTCGAGATCATGGCGATTCCCTTCTTTATTTTGGCCGGTAACTTCCTCACGCATGGCGGGGTGGCCAGAAGAATGATCAATTTTGCCAGCTCGATGGTGGGTCACTGGCATGGCGGCCTGGCGCTGGCCGGCGTGATGGCGTGCGCGCTGTTTGCAGCCGTGTCCGGTTCTAGCCCCGCCACCGTGGTGGCGATCGGCTCCATCATCTTGCCAGCGATGGTCAAGCAAGGGTATCCGCGCGCTTTCGGCGCCGGCGTGATCACCACCTCGGGCGCACTGGGCATCCTGATCCCGCCCTCGATCGTGATGGTGATGTATTCGGTCTCGACCAATACGTCCGTGGGCAAGCTGTTCATGGCAGGCGTGATTCCGGGCCTGATGCTGGCCATCCTGCTGGGCCTGACCACCTGGTTTTTGGCGCGCAAGCACAACTATCCACGCATGAAAAAGGCCAGCTGGAGCGAGCGTTTCGTGACCTTCAAGAAAAGCGTCTGGGGTTTGTTGCTGATCGTCATCGTGATGGGCGGCATCTATTCGGGCGTCTTCACGCCGACCGAAGCGGCCGCCATGGCTGCCGTGTATGCCTTCTTCATCGCCGTGTTCGTCTACAAGGACTTGAAGATCAAGCAAGTGGGCAAGGTGCTGCTCGATTCGGCCTCGATGTCGGCCATGCTGCTGTACATCATCACCAACGCCGTGCTGTTCTCGTTCCTGATGACCAGTGAAAACATCCCGCAAGCGATGGCGGAATGGATCACGGGCAAAGGCCTGGGCGTGATCAGCTTCCTGCTGGTAGTGAACGTCTTGCTGTTGTTGGCCGGTAACATCATGGAACCGTCGTCGATCGTGCTGATCATGGCGCCTATCCTGTTCCCGGTCGCCATGAAGCTGGGCATCGATCCTGTGCACTTCGGCATCTTGATCGTGGTCAACATGGAAGTGGGCATGTGCCATCCACCGGTGGGCTTGAACCTGTATGTGGCGTCGGGCATTACCAAGATGGGCATATCGGAGTTGACGGTGGCTGTGATGCCGTGGCTGCTGACCATGCTGGCCTTCCTGGGACTGGTGACTTACGTGCCGCAAATCTCCCTGTGGTTGCCAAATCTCATTTATAGTTAAAACGCTACGCTCCATCATGGCGCAAAAAAAATCGATCCCGTCGGTTAAATACGTTATGATGGGCAGCCTTGTGGGGATGCTTGCATATCGATATGCGAACTGGTAGCAAGGTGGTATTACAGAATTAGTGGCAGAGTTGGTGGGGGAGTGGTCTATAACAACGGTATTGATACCGGGGATATATTGAGGAGACACACGTTTCACAGAAGTTGTTGAGTCATAGCTGTCTGCGGCCACGAGCTGACACCGGCGGACCCAAACGACCGGGAACGTGAAGCATTACTTGAAGCGCACCGTCTGGTGCGCTTTTTTTTCGCCTCGTGCAACGGCTCGCCGGCACTGGCACGTAAGGTGCATAATCGTGTTGGCGCACGTTTTTGATGCGTGTTAGTTGTGTTTTTACTACACTCATTGTGACACTTTGATTTTTAGAATTTCATGAAAAAACAACAGGGCAGCGAACTGTTCAGCGCTATTGTCGCCGCGCCTTTCGGCGCCGTGGGCGTGCGCACCGAGGCCGGCTTGCTGCGTGAACTGGTCTACCTGCAGCCCCATTTCCACGAAAAAGAGGCGCAGGACGCTGTGGCAGAGCTCGCTGGCGAACAGCTGAGCCGCTACTTTGCCGATCCTGCGTATCGCTTTGACTTGCCGCTGGCGCCGCTGGGCAGCGCCTACCAGCAGCGCGTGTGGGCAGCGATTGCCTCGATTCCACGCGGCCAGGTGCGCACCTATGGCGATGTGGCCCGGCTGATCGGCTCGGCGCCGCGCGCCGTGGGCCAGGCGTGCGGCGCCAACTGGTTTCCGCTGGTGATCCCTTGCCACCGGGTGACAGCCGCCAGTGGCCTGGGCGGTTTTGCCAACCATGACGATGGTAATGGGTTTCACCTGGGCGTGAAGCGCTGGCTGCTGGCCCATGAAGGCGTGGAGGCGTATTCATGATGAACGCCCTGCTGGCGCCCGACAACACTACCCTGATCGATGAATTCTGTGACAGCCTGTGGCTGGAAGACGGCCTGTCGAAAAATTCGCTGGATGCTTACCGGCGCGACATGCGCTTGTTTGCACGCTGGCTGGAAGTGGCGCGGCCGGGGCGCGACAGCCTGTACGAGGTGTCCACCAGCGATATCGAAGCGTATTTCGCGGCCCGCCACGAGGAAAGCAAGGCCACTTCGTCGAACCGGCGTTTGTCAGTGCTCAAGCGTTTTTATCAGCTTGCGCTACGTCAAAAGCATATCGCCGCCGACCCTTGCCTGAAAATGGTGTCAGCCAAGCAAGCTCCCCGTTTCGTGCATACCCTGAGCGAAGCGCAGGTCGAAGCCTTGCTGGCCGCGCCCGACGTCAGCACGCCGCTGGGCTTGCGCGAGCGCACCATGCTCGAACTGATGTATGCGAGCGGTTTGCGCGTGTCCGAATTGGTGGACTTGAAATCGGTCGAGCTGAGCCTGAACGATGGCGTGCTGCGCATCACGGGCAAGGGTAGCAAGACGCGGCTGGTGCCGTTTGGCGAACAGGCGCGGCTGTGGATAGAACGCTACCTGAAGGACGCACGCGGTGTAATCCTCGACGGGCAGATGGATGACGCCCTGTTCGTCACGCGGCGCGGCGGTGCGATGACGCGGCAGATGTTCTGGGTTGTTATCAAGAAACATGCGCTGCAGGCGGGGATTACGGCGCCCCTGTCGCCGCACACCTTGCGCCATGCGTTTGCCACGCATCTGCTGAACCACGGCGCAGACTTGCGTGTCGTACAACTATTGCTCGGGCATTCAGATATTTCCACTACCCAGATTTACACCCATGTGGCGCGTGAACGCTTGAAACTGCTGCATGCGCAGCATCATCCCCGCGGCTGAAAATGGTGTGTTTGCTGCAGCCGCGTCATAAGTTGCGTCATAATGTGCCTGGTGTGTACAGCTGTCACATTTAAACACTCAAGAGGTAGTTCATGGCCAAGACCAATTTCCAATACGAAAAGCGACAAAAAGAGCTGGAAAAGAAACGCAAGGCCGAAGAAAAAGCCCGGCGCAAGCTGGAAGCGAAAAACAATCCCAAGCCAGTCGATGGCGAGGGAGACGATGACGCTGAATCGGATGCAGAGTCCGAGTCTGAAGCAGAGTTCGGCCATGCCGACGCCATTGCAGCGCCGGCACAGCCTGATTAACGATGTACTTTGTGCATCTGCCGCTTCAGCGCCAGCCGTAGCGGCGGATATACCAGCGTTTCAAGGCCGTCACCAGCACCACGTAGCACAGCAGTATTCCCAGCAGCCAAGGGAAGTAGGCGAGCGGCAGCGCCACCAGCTGGAAGTAGCCCGCCAGCGGGCCCATCGGCAGATAGATACCGATGCCCATGATCACCACCGTCATGGCCAGCACTGGCCAGGCAGCTACGCTGTCAAAGAACGACAGTTTCGGCGTGCGGATCAGGTGCACCACCAGCACTTGCGTCAGCAAGCCCACCACGAACCATCCCGACTGGAACAAGCCCTGGCTGGCCGGCGTATTGGCGTGAAACACCCACCACATCAGCGCAAACGTCAGCAAGTCAAAGATCGAACTCAATGGCCCGAAATACAGCATGAAGCGGCCTATGCCTTTTGGATTCCATTGCAGCGGCTTGCTCAGCAACTCTTCATCGACATGGTCAAACGGGATCGCCACCTGCGACACGTCGTACAGCAGGTTTTGCACCAGCAGGTGCAGCGGCAGCATCGGCAGGAACGGTAAAAAGGCGCTGGCCACCAGCACGGAAAACACATTGCCGAAGTTCGAACTGGCCGACATGCGGATATATTTCAGCATATTGCTGAAGGTCTTGCGGCCCTCGCGCACGCCGGCCGCCAGCACCGTCAAATCCTTGTCGAGCAAGATGATGTCGGCCGCGTCGCGCGCCACGTCGACGGCCGTGTCGACCGAAATGCCGATATCGGCCGTGCGCAGGGCCGCCGCGTCGTTGATGCCGTCGCCGATGAAGCCGACGATATGGCCATCGCCGCGCAGGGCGCGCACCAGGCGTTCCTTGTGCAGCGGTGTCAGGCGCGCAAAGACGGTATTGCGGGCAGCGACTGCCGCCAGTTGCACATCATCGAGGCGTTCGATCTGCGGCCCCAGCACCATGCCGCATACCGACAAGCCCAGCTCCTGGCACACCTTGCCTGTGACTAGTTCATTGTCGCCTGTGAGTATCTTCAGGGTCACGCCCTGCGCCGTCAGTGCCGCCAGCGCCTGCGCCGCGCTGGCCTTGACGGGATCGAGGAAGGCCAGATAGCCGACCAGTGTCAGCTGCTTTTCATCATCGCTTGAAAACGTCGTTTGCGCACGCGGCACGGCCCGTTCGGCCACCGCCACCACGCGCAAGCCTTGTTCACCGAGTGCGCGCGTGACGCGCAGCAAACGCTCCAGCACGGCCTTGTCCAGCGCCAGCGTGTCTGTACCCTGGCGCACGGCCGTGCAGGCGGACAGCACGTCTTCCAGCGCACCCTTGCAGATCAGCCTATGCTGCCCGTCGCCTTCGTCGCTGTCTGTTGCGCCGACGATCACCGACATGCGGCGGCGCTGGAAATCAAACGGAATCTCATCGATCTTGCGGTAGCGCTGCGCCAGTTCCTGCGCCGTTTCGGGCGGCATATGCGCGAGCACCGCCGTGTCCAGCAGGTTTTTCAAGCCGGTCTGGAAATGGCTGTTCAAAAAAGCCAGCCGCAGCACGGTGCCGCTGTCGGCGCCCAAAGCATCTGTGTGCTGCGCCACCACCAGCGCATCCTGGGTCAGGGTACCCGTCTTGTCCAGGCACAGTACATCCATCGCGCCCATGTTCTGGATCGCGTCCAGGCGCTTGACGATCACTTTGCGGCGCGCCAGCATGGCCGCTCCACGGGCCAGTGCCGCGGTGACGATCACGGGCAGCATTTCCGGCGTCAGGCCGACCGCCACCGACAGGGCGAACAGACACGCTTCGCTCCAGTCGCCACGCGCGGCGCCATTGATCAGCAAAACGAAAGGCGCCAGCACCAGCGCAAAGCGGATCAGCAGCCAGCTGACGCTGTTTACGCCCGCCTGGAAGGCTGTCGGCTCGCGCTCCCGTTCGCTCAGCTGCGCGGCGACGGCGCCAAAATAACTGCGGCTACCCGTCGTCAGCACCACCGCCGTGGCCGTGCCCGACACCACGGTGGTGCCCATGAACAGCAGGTTGTCCAGTTCCAGCGGATTGTCGCCCGCAAAGCGCTGGCGGTCGACGAATTTCTCGACCGGGAAAAACTCGCCCGTCAGCGCCGCCTGGCTGACAAACAAATCCTTGGCCGCCAGCACGCGGCAGTCGGCCGGTATCATGTCGCCCGCCGACAGCAGCACGATCTCGCCCGGCACCAGCGCAATGAACGGCACTTCCAGCGCGCTGGAATCGCGGCCATGCAGCTGCACCTCGAAATAGCGGAGCGCATCGGCGGCCGCTTCGTGGGCCAGGTCGCGCCGCAGCACGGTGGCTGTATTGCCCACCATGGCTTGCAGGCGCAGTGCCGCGCCATGCGAGCGGCGCTCGACGCCGAAACGCAGCAAGGTCGACAGCACTACCATGGTGCCGATCACGCTTGCTGCCCGCACATCGCTGGTGAGCAGCGAGACGGCGGCCAGCACCGACAGCAGCAGGTTGAAAGGATTGCGGTAGCTTTGCCACAGCTGCCGCCACCAGGGCAGCGGCCGCTCATGCGCCACCTGGTTGCTGCCGTGGCGCGCCTGCAGCGCCGCCACTTCACTGGAACTGAGTCCTTCTTCGCGGCTGCGCAAGCCCACCAGTACGGCGGGCACGTCGGCCCGCGAGGCGCGCAGCAAATCGTTGGCCAGCTTGCGCGAGACGGTACGGGGAAAAGCGCGGTGGCCAGGTTTGATCATGGCAGGCTCCCGTTACAGGATGGGACGCTGGCCGATGGCCAGTTGCAGCTGCGTACTGGCGATCGCCACGTCGGCGCGCGCCTGCAGATAGCCCTGATAGGCGTCGTCGGCCGAACGCTGGGCCGCCAGCCATTCCAGCAGCGAGGCATTGCCGCTGAAGTAGGACAGGCGGATGCCATCGACCACTTTTTGCGCATCGACCAGCACGCCGTCGTGGTAGCGCGCCAGGCGTTGCTGGGCCGAAGCCAGTTGCACGCTGGCCGTGCGCACGTCGGTTTCCGCCTTCAGTTCGGCCTGGCGCAGTGCCAGCATGGCTTGCGTGACACCGGCTTCGGCCTGCACGATGTCGCCCTTGTCGCGGCGCGACAGCGGAATCGGGATCGACAGCGACAGGCTCAGTGCGCGCGAACGCGGCGTGCCGTCGACCGGGTCGCCATTGGCGTCGACGCTGTCGTGGTAGCCGCGCGCGGCCGATACGCCCAGCGACACGGTAGGATCGACCGAGCGGTTGGCGCGCACCAGCGAGGCGCTGTCGCGCAGGTTGTCGAGCGTGGCGCGGGCGATGCGCACGTCGTTGCGTTCAAGTAGCGCCTGCGGCAGCAGCTTGCTGATGCTGCCGGCGTCAAAGGCAGTGAGGTCGCAGCTCAGTTGCGCGTCCGGGAACAGGGTCTCGAAGGGCTGGCCGAGCGCTGGCGATAAATTCAACATGGCGCTGTCGGCATCGCTGCGCGCCTGCATCAGCTCGGCCTGGAACTGGTCGCGCTCGACGCGCGATTGCAGCAGTTCGATGCCGCCCACGTCGCCCACCTTGCGCCGTACGCCATTCGCGTCCACCACTTTCGACAGGGCCGTCATGGTTTGCTCCTTGCGGGCCACGACTTCACGCGTGCGGCACGCTTCCGTGTACGCTGCTGCCGCAGTGGCATACAGCTCGCTCCTGAAGCCGGCCACGGTTTCCTCGGCCAGCAGCACGTTGCTGCGCGCCGCCTTCAGGCGTGCATCGCGCTTGCCGCCTGTTTCGATCACCATGCTGACGGTCGGCGTCCAGGTGACGGGACGGTTGGCGCCCGTCTTGACTGTTTCACGCGAGGCGCCGATGGAAAATTCGGGGTCGGGACGGATGCCGGCGATACCGACGCCAGCCTTGGCCGAAGTGACCGTTTCGTTCTGGGCTTTCAATTCCAGGCTATGCGCTTCCACCGCCGCCAGGTAGCTGGCGAAGTTCAGGGGCGTGGCCGCGACGGCGGCCGGCGATATCAGCGATGCCACAGTGGTGGCCAGCACAACGCTGGCCGCCATGCGGGAATTGAATTTAAATTGTTTCATCATCGTTTTCTCCTTCAGTCTGGGCCGGGCGCGCGGCAACGCGCGCCTCGATCAGGTAGTACAGGGCAGGCAGCAGCAGCAATGTCAGGGCGGTGGCTGTCACCAGGCCGCCCACCACTACGGTTGCCAGCGGGCGCTGCACGTCGCTACCCAGGCCCGTGGCCAGCATGGCGGGCGTCAGGCCCAAGGCGGCGACGGTGGCCGTCATCAGCACGGGGCGCATGCGGTCGCGTGCCCCTTCCAGTACCGCTTCGCGCAAGCTCTTGCCTTCATGCGTACGCAGGCGGTTGATTTGCGCCAGCATCAGCACCGCATTGAGCACAGCCACGCCGAACAGGGCGATGAAGCCGACCGCGCTCGACACATTCAAGGTCATGCCGCGCAAATGCAGTGCAGCCAGGCCGCCGAGCATCGCCAGCGGTACGGCCAGCAGCACCAGGGTGGGCTGTCGCAGGTTGCGGAACTGGCCGAACAGCAGCAGGAACATGGCGCCCAGGGTCATCGGCAGGATGATGGCCAGGCGGGCTTGCGCGCGCTGCAGGTTTTCAAACTGGCCACCCCATTCGAGGCTGATGCGCTGGTGGTCGTAATGCAGCTTGTTTTCCAGCAGCGGCCGCGCTTCGTCTAGGAAGCTGGCCAGGTCGCGGCCTCGGGCGTTCAGGCGCACGATGATGTTGCGCTTGCCCATCTCGCGCACGATCACGCTTTCACCCGAGGTGGTGGTGATTTTTGCTACCTGCGCCAGCGGGATCTTGGCGCCGTCGGCCGCCGTCAGCATCAGGTTGGAAATCGCATCGGGGCTGGAACGCACTTCAAACGGGAAGCGCACGGCGATGTCATAGCTTTTTTCGCCCACATACACTTGCCCGATAGGCGCGCCGCCGATGCCGGTGGAAATCAGGTCGGCCACGTCAGCTGCGTTGATGCCATAGCGGGCCGCAGCCGCGCGGTCCAGTTCCACTTTCAGATTGGGCAGCGGCGGTTCCACGTCGACTGCCACGTCGGAGGCGCCCGGCACGGTTTTGAGCAGGTCGGCCACCTGGCCGGCGATGCCGCGCACTTCATCGAGGTCATTGCCGAACACCTTGACGGTCAGGTCGCTGTGGGCGCCCGACAGCTTGTCCTGCACACCATCTATCATCGGCTGCATGAAGGCCACCGTGTAGCCAGGCATGCGCTTGAAGCGCTCGTTCATCCTGGCGATCAGCTCCTGCTTGGTCATGCCCGACTTCCAGGTTTTATACGGATGCAGGCCCACGCTCGCCTCGATATGCGACGGCGTCCAGTAGTCGGTGCCGTCGTCGTTGCGGCCCGTCTGCGTGACGATGGTCGACACTTCCGGGAATTCCAGCGTGGCGCGGCGCAGTTCAGTCGCCATTTCCGAGGCCTTGTCAAGGGTGATCCCCGGCGGCATCTGCACTTGCAGCCACAAGGAGCCTTCATCGAGGTAGGGCAGGAAGTCGCGGCCGATGGTGCCACCCAATATCACCAGTCCTGCCAGCGCAGCGGCGCAGACGGCTGCCACCCAGCGGCGCTTGCCCACCATGTTTTCCAGGAAGCGGCCATAGCGCGCCGACAGCGTTTCAAGCACGCGGTTGTGGAACATCTTGCGCGGCTTGCGGAATGCCAGCCAGGCCAGGCCTGGAATCAGGATCAGGGCCACCACCAGCGCGCCCACCAGGGCCGAGCCGACCGCATAGGCCATCGGCGAAAACAGCTTGTATTCGATGCGCTGGAAGGCGAACAGGGGCAGATAGGCGGCGATGATGACGGCCATGCCGAACATGATGGGGCGGGCAACCTGCAAGGTCGACTCGATACCGTCGCGAAGGGTCAAAGGCCGGTCCTGCTCGCGTTCGCGGCGGCGCAGTATGTTTTCCAGCACTACCACGGAACCATCGACCAGGATGCCGAAGTCGATCGCCCCCAGGGACAGCAGGTTGGCCGGGATTTTAAAGTGGTGCATGAAGATGAAGGCGATCAGCAGGGCCAGCGGGATCGTCAACGCCACGATGGCCGCTGCGCGCGGGCTGCCCAGGAACAGCAGCAGCACCAGGGCCACCAGCAGCATGCCTTCACCGAGGGTAAATCCCACCGTATGCAGGGTGGCCTCGATCAGCGAGGTGCGGTCCAGATAGGGCACCACTTTCACGTCTTTCGGCAGCAGGTTGTGGTTCAGGTCATCGACGGCTGCATGGATGCCGCTCAAGGCTTCGGACGGATTAAAATCCTTCAGCAGCAGGGTGATGCCTTCGATGGTGTCGGGATTGTTATCCTTGCCCAGGATGCCGCGCCGCTCCACGTTACCGTAGACGAGCTTGCCCAGGTCTTTTACCAGCACGGGCACGCCGTTCTTGGCGGAGACCACCACATTGCCCATGTCGTCGAGCGAGTGCAGCAAGCCCACGCCGCGCACCACATACGATTGCTGGCCACGGTCGATAATGCTGCCGCCGCCGCTGGCGTTGTTGGCATTGATGGCGTCTTTCACTTGCGACAGCGACAGGCCGTAGCTATTGAGTTTGGCCGGATCGAGTTCCAGGGTGAACTGCGTGGTCAGGCCGCCGAAATTGCTGACGTCGGCCACGCCGCGTACTTTTTGCAGGCGTGGAATCACGGTCCAGAACTGCAGTTCGGACAATTCGCGCAGGCTGCGCGATTTCGATTCCAGCGTGTAGCGGTAGATTTCGCCGGTGGGCGAGGTGTAGGGATCGAGGCCAGGCTTGGCGTCATACGGCAAGCTCACAGTGGCCAGCCGCTCCTGCAGCCGCTCGCGCGTGAAGTAGCCGTCGCTGCCATCTTCGAAGACGACGGTGATCAGCGATAGTGCGAACAGGCTGCGCGTGCGCAGCACATGCATGCCCGGCGTGCCCATCAGGGCGCGTTCCAGCGGTATCGTGATCTGCTGTTCGATTTCCTCGGCGCCCAGGCCCGGCACCTGCGTGACGATTTGCGAGGTGACGTCGGCGATGTCGGGGTAGGCTTCGATCGGCAGCTGCTTCCAGCTGTAGATGCCGTACACGGTGACGAACAGCAGCACCAGCCAGACGATGCCGCGCCGCTTGAAGCAGGTGGTGATGAAGGAATCAATCATTGAGCAGCACTCCTTCCTTGACGACGATGCGTTCGCCCGCCTTCAGGCCGGAGAGGATTTCCACCTGGTCTTGCAGGGTGGCGCCCACTTGCACGATGCGCGCTTCAAAACGCATAGTGCTGCGCTCCACCATCACCTTGGTGTACAAGCCGCTTTGCAGCAGGGCGGCGGCCGGCACCACGATCACGCGGCGGGTCGCACCGGCAAAGCCGGCATGGGCGAACATGCCGGGCTTGAACTTGCCATTGCGGTTATCGATGGAGACGCGCACCTTGACCGTGCGCGTATCGGTGTCGAGCACGGCGCCGATATAGGCCACCTTGCCTTCGAACTCCTGGCCTGGCATGGCGTCGAGCGTGATGCGGGTGCTTTGTCCCACAGCCAGCTGCGCCAGGTCTTTTTCTGCCACATTGGCCGACAGCCAGACGGTGGACAGGTCGGCCACCGTCATCACGGGGGCGTTGATATCATTCCAGTAGCCGCCCTGGGCGCCATTCATCTCGATCACCGTGCCGGCAATCGGCGAGCGCAGCACATAGTCGCGGCGCGAGCCACCAACAGGGGCGCCGTACTGGGCCAGCTTGTCGGCGCTGGCGTGGGCGTCGCTCTGCGCCTGCTCGAACGATGCCTGGGCCGCTTCATAATCCTTGCGCGCGGCGATCTCCGCTTCGAACAGGGTCTTTTGGCGGTCGCGTTCCTGGCGTGCCTGCAGCAGCGCCGAACGGGCCTTGCTATCGTCTGCATAGGCGGCGCTCAGGTCGGCCGAGTCCAGCGTGAACAGGGCGTCGCCTGCTTTCACGGTGTCGCCCAGCGCGCGCTGCAGGCGCAGGATGCGGCCCGACAGGGGCGGCGTGACCTTGACCAGTTTTTCCGGCATGGCCTCGATGGCGCCCGGTGCACTCGTTTGCACGGCGATATCCTGTTCGGTCACGGCAGCCACTTGCAGGCGCTGGCGCAGCGGCGAAGTTTTCGGCACGCTGATGGTGCCATCGTCCATATGGTTGGCTGCGGCAGGTGGCGCTGCGTCCTCTGTTTGCTTGGTGCAGCCAGTCAGCATGCTGCAGGCGAGGGCGATAGCGCAAAGGCTGCAGGCGCCAAGCGAGATAGGGGTGGTCGAGTTCATCCCGGTAATCCTTGTTATTGATTGATTTATCTTGTGCAGGAACATGCGCAGGCATGTCCAGCTCCGGCAGCGCGCGGGCGCTGGCGGGCGGTCAGTGGGTGGTGCCGAAGAGGGGTAGAGCGTAAGAAGGTTGCCGTGCGGGTCCAGGACTGGGCCCGTGGCGTGCCGTGGCGAAGCACGGGGCGCGGCGGTCAGGCTGGAATCGAGCGGCGGCCTTTTCGGCACATGCTGGCAGGCGAGTCTGGGTCCACGCTTTCTCCTGTGAGTTGATTGATACGGGTTGGTGCACCGCTTTTTCAGCGCTGGAAAAGCATAGCAGCACACGCCTGAAGATCTTCCCAAGTATTCCTGAATCCTTCTTCAGGTTAGCGGCGGGGCCAGGCGCGGCGCGGTAAAATGAAATCAAGAAAAACACAGCATGACGGGAAAAGACAGGCATGAGAATCCTCTTGGTAGAAGATGACCGCAAGGCGGCGCGGCTGCTGGCGCGCGGCTTGCAGGAAGAAGGTTTTGTCGTCGACGTGGTGCACAGCGCCGAAGACGGCGAAGAGGAGAGCTACGCCGTCGATTACGACATGATTGTGCTCGACTGGATGTTACCCGGAAAACAGGGCATCGATCTGTGCCGCGATTTGCGCGCGCGCTCCATCCAGACGCCCATCCTGATGCTGACGGCGCGCGACGCCACGGCGGACCGGGTAGTGGGTCTCAATACAGGAGCCGATGACTATCTGACCAAGCCGTTCGAGTTCGAAGAGCTGCTGGCGCGCATCCGTGCGCTGCTGCGCCGCTCCGATATCAGCCGCCCGCTGGTGCTGGCGCTGGCAGACCTGGCGCTCGATCCGGTCAGCCACAAGGTCACGCGCGCTGGCGCGGTGCTGGACCTGACGCCGAAGGAGTATGCGATCTTGCTGATACTGCTGCGCCAGGCGGGCGAAGTGGTCAGCCGCGCGCGCCTGGCCGAGCAGATCTGGCAGGCGGACCTGATCGGCATCGATAACCTGATCGATGTCCACGTGCGCAATCTGCGCGGCAAGGTGGACTCGCCCGGCTTGCCGCAACTGATACATACGGTGCGCGGACGCGGCTTCCGCCTGGCGGAAAGCGACAGTGTTTAGCTTGCGCAAAAGCCTGCTGCTGGTGCACCTGGCGGTGATACTGGCGATTGTCAGCTGCACCGCGCTGGCGGGCTATTGGGGTTTGTCGCGCGCCGTGCATGGCCAGCTCGATGCGGCCCTGCTGGCGCTGGGCGAGACGGAAATGGCGATGCTGCCGGCCACGCCGCACCAGGGTGTCACCGTGCACGAAGTGGCGCCTGGCATGGCGCCGCCTTCGCTGACGCGGCTGGACCGCCTGGTACAGATCATCGATGGCGAGGGCCATGTGCTGGCGCGCAGCCGCAACCTGGAGGCAGCGCGCCTGCCAGCCGATCCTGGCTTGCTGGCGCGCCTGGACGCGGGGGAAACCGTGTTTGAAACCTTGCCCCGTTTTGGCGAAGAGCCGGTGCGCATGGTGTCGATTCCCGTCCATCACGGGGGCGTGCGCCTGGCGGTGCAGGTGGCCGGTTCGCTCGATGACGTCAATCACACGCTGGCGTCGGCCACCATGCTGTTCGTGGCGATGGCGCTGGCGCTGCTGGCGGCGGTCGGCCTGGCTGGCGAGATGCTGACGCGGCGCGTGCTGGGGGCGATAGACGACGTGGTGCAGCAAGCGCATTTTATCGGCGAGGCGAGCCTGGCGCGGCGCTTGCCCCATCCTGGCACACCCGATGAAATCGGCCGCCTGGTCGACACCCTGAACGCCATGCTGGAACGGCTGGAAACGGGCTACGATGCGCAGCGCCGCTTCACGGCCGACGCCTCGCATGAATTGCGCTCGCCGCTGTCGCGTTTGCGCACCGAAATTGAAATCACCCTGCGCCGTCCGCGCGAGACGCCCGAGTATGTGGCCGCGCTGGCATCCTGCCTCGATGAAGTGCAGCGTTTGACGACGCTGGTGGAGGAATTGCTGATGCTGACCCGCCTCGACGTGGGCCAGGACCGCAGCGCGGTGGAAACCGTGGCGCTGTATCCGCTGGCGCTGGCGGCAGTGCGGCGCCTGGAAACGGTGGCGGCAGCACGGGGCATCCGTATCGTGCTGCAGGATACGCCTGTGGATGCGCCCGGCATCAGCGCCCGCGTGGCGCCCGGGCCGGTAGATCTGGTGCTGGCCAACCTGCTCGACAACGCCGTGAAATTCTCGCCACCGGACAGCCTGATCACGGTACACCTGTCACGCGATGGCATGGACGCGCTGCTGGGGGTGAGCGATGCGGGTCCCGGCATCAGCGTCGATGAATTGCCGCATCTGTTCGAGCGCTTTTACCGGGGCGCCAGAGCGCGCGCGGGCGAAGCGCCTGGCTTTGGCCTGGGGCTGGCCCTGTCGCAAGCCATCGTGCATGCCTATGGCGGCCGTATCGAAGCGCTGAACCGGCCTGGCGGCGGGGCGCTGTTTACCATGCGCCTGCCAGCGGGAGGGGGAGAAGACGGTATCGTCGGGTGATGCTGATCAGCAACGCTGATTCATTTTGTCATCAATTTTAAATGCAATAATGATACTATTCGTGTAAGATTTTTCAATAATATACATGGCAGCATGAATCAGCGCACCCAACTTAATCCCCGTCACGTGATCGGCCTCGATGCGCTGCGCTTTATCGCCGCCATGCTGGTGGTAGCCTACCACTATGGTTTCTGGTTCTGGGCCGATCCTTCGCCGGTCTCCTCACCCCAGTTGCAGCATCTGATTTCCTTCCCCGAGCTGTTTGCCAGCACTCATTTCGGCTGGGTCGGCGTGCAAATCTTCTTTGTCATTTCCGGCTTCGTGATTGCCTTCTCCGGTGAACGCTCCGGCAGTTTTGATTTCCTGGTCAGCCGCGTGGTGCGCCTGGGGCCCGGTGTCTGGATTTGCGCCAGCGTCACACTGGTGGCCGTGCTGACAGCCGGCGAATCGAGTCTGGTCCAGACCTTGCGGGCTTTTTTGCATAGCGTGCTGTTCATCCCTATCGCGCCATGGATCGATTACGCCTACTGGACGCTGGGCATCGAGATCGTTTTTTACTTCCTGGTTTTCCTGCTGGTGCTGCGTGGCAAATTTAGCTGGATCAACCGCCTTGCCATGGTGATCGGCCTGGCCAGTACCCTGTTCTGGCTGGCGGCATGGGTGGCCAGCATGGGGGATGCGGGGCAGTTCTTCCAACTGATGCAGCAATTGCGCCGCTCGCGGATATTGGGGCTGCTGCTGGTACACCACGGCATCTTCTTTGCGCTCGGGATTTTTCTGTGGCTGGAGCTGGTCAAGCATAGCTGCCGCGAAAACCGCCTGTGGTGCGTGCTTTTCTGCGCTGCGGGCTGTCTGCAAATCGCCCTGACGTCATCGGCGACAGACGAGACCACGGGTACGGCTTTTTCAGCCTGGATACCGGTGCTGTGCTGGCTGGCCGCGCTGGCCTGGATCATTGTCTCGGTGCGCAAGAATCATCGCGTGCATGCCTTGCCGCAGTGGTTTTTGCGCCTGCTGAAAACGGCTGGCATGATGACGTTTCCCCTGTATCTGCTGCACCAGGTGGCCGGCGCACACCTGATGGTCGGCCTGGTGCAAGCGGGCGCCGGACGTTGGCTGGCACTGGCGGGTGCGCTGGCTTTTTCGCTGTGTGGCGCCTGGCTGGTGGCCGTGTATTGCGAGCCGGCCCTGCAGCGCGTGACGAAACAGGCGCTGCTGCGCGCCGGCGCCCGTTTCAGCCTGGCCCGCAAGGCGACTTGACGCCCCGCTCAGGCGGGCGCCACGCCTTCCCAGCGCACCTGGCGCACTTGCGGCAGGGCGCCTGCGCGGTTGATGAAGCGCACCAGCACGGCGCGCTGCACCAGCTGGCACAGCACCATGGCGATCAGTTGCACCACGTTCTTGTCTTCGTCCCAGCTGCGCAGGATTTGCGACGGCGCCAGGCCCGCGCTTTTGAGCTCGGCCAGCAGCAGACACACGACGCGGTCCGCCTGCGTGGCGGGGCAGGTGACGGTCAGGCGGTAGGTGGCCACGGCAGGGGTTTTACGGACGGCGCTCGCCTGGAAAATCGATTTCAAAAATTTCATCATACACCTCGCTCTGCGACAAATTCTGCGTTATTGACCAGTGCCCAGCGCACGGCCGAGACACTGCCTTCCAGGCTGACCTGGCTGACGATCTGTTCCAGCAGCCCCAGGCTGGACAAAGGCGTCAACAGGTCGGCGCGCACTTCGATGCGGCCTGCCTGCGGCGCGTCTTCGCTGTGCAGCGATTGCAGCATCAGCGCCGGCATGCCGCTGATCATGCGCAGCATCAGTTTGCGCACCAGCACTTCCTGTTCTGCCTCGCAGACGGCGGTGATGCGGTAGATGCTTTCCGTCTCGCTGCCGGCGGCAAGGCCATGGGCGTTGATGCGCTGGGCGATATGGCGCAGCACCAGGTTGGCGACCAGCACGAAGCCGGTGCCGATGGCCGCTTCCATGGCGTAGCCCAGGCCGCACAGGATGCCGATGGCGGCCGAGCACCACAGGGTGGCGGCCGTGTTCAAGCCGCGCACCGTCATGCCTTCGCGCATGATGACGCCTGCGCCCAGAAAACCGATACCCGACACCACTTGCGCGGCGATGCGCAAACGGCCGTCCGGATTGGCTTCGAGTACCGACACCATCACGAACAGCGAGGCGCCGACGGACACCAGCGCATTCGTGCGCAGGCCCGCCATGCGCTGGCGCAGCTGGCGTTCGGCGCCGATCAGCGCGCCCAGGGTCAGGGCTGCGGCAACGCGCAGCACAAAGTCATACCAGATCATTTTTTTCTCCTGTGTGAGCAGGAAGGACAGGCGAGTCTTGTCTGGCACGGGCAGTGTGCCCGGCCATGCCACTATAGGTCAGCAGCCGATGGGGAAACGATGTAGAGGAGGGGGCGGCGCCATGCACCGCTGTTGTATAACCGCACCTTGCCTTGGCAAGGCGGGAGAGAAATCCGCGTCTTGCCAGGCTTAATCGTCGAACCGCGATCGACTACCGTCACTGGAACCAGTACCCACGAATCACTCCATTCAATTGATAACGGGCAGAGTCTAGCCAGCCCTGTCTTTTTCGTCAACTGAACATCTCTTCAGAAAGCGCAGGACCGCCCCCGCCGGTGCGGGGACGGTGAGCCTGATCAAGGGTGGAGCGCAGTCTCGGGCTCATGCCCGGCATCGGCGCCGCCGCCAAAGAAGCGCGCGGCGCGCTTGCCCAGGCTATCGAGGTAGGTGTAGGCGACGGGCACCACCACCAGGGTCAGGATGGTCGAGGTGATCACGCCGCCGATCACGGCGCGGCCCATCGGCGCCTGCGATTCGCCGCCGTCGCCCATGCCGATCGCCATCGGCAGCATGCCGAACACCATCGCCAGAGTGGTCATCAGGATGGGGCGCAAACGCACTTGCCCCGCTTCCATCAGCGCTTCGAACTGGCCCAGGCCTTCGCGCTGGCGCTGGTTGGTGAAGTCCACCAGCAGGATCGCGTTCTTGGTCACCAGACCCATCAGCATGATGAAGCCGATCACCGAGAAGATGTTCAGGGTGCTGCCCGTGATGAGCAGCGCTGCCAGCACGCCGATCAGGGAGAGCGGCAGCGACACCATGATGGCGATCGGCTGCAAAAAGCTGCCGAACTGCGAAGCGAGCACCAGGTAGATGAAGATCACCGCGATCCCCAGCGCCATCATGGCTCCGCCCATGGTTTCGGCCATCTGCTGCGCATTGCCGGCCACGTCGAAGCGCACACCAGGCGGCAGGTCGATGGCCTTGATGGCTTTTTGCACGTCGGCGTCGACGTCGCCGGCCGGGCGGCCCTGCACGCCGGCATAGATGGCAACGCGGCGCTGCAAGGCCTGGCGCTTCAGCACTTGCGGGCTGGACGACGGCACGAAGTCGACCACCTGGCGCAGCGGGATCATGATCGGCTTGCCGTTTTCGTCAAGCTTGTTTGACGCCAGCGACAGGTCGGCCAGGTCGGCCACTTTCTGGCGGCCCGATTTGGGCAGCTGCACATTGACGTCGTAGTTCTGGCCGTCGGACGCCAGCCAGTGGCTGACCGTGTCGCCCGCCACGAAGGGACGCAGGGCGGTGCCGATCTGCTGCACCGACAGGCCCAGGTCGCTGGCCAGCTCGTTATTGATCTTCACCGTGGTCGATGGATTGGCGCCTTCCTGGCTGTATTCGATATCGGCGATGCCCTTGATGGTGCGCATCTTGTCCATCAGCCGGTGCGCCACTTCATCGAGCTTGCCTTCATCAGTGCCCAGAATCGCAATGAAGATGGGGCGGTTGCCGACCGACAGGGTGATGCCTGCTATCGGCGTTAAGCGGTCGCGTATCAGCCTTTCCAGCTCTTGCTGCGAGCGGCGTTTATGCGTCTTGATGTCCGTCAGTTTCAGGTTGACTTCGGCCGCATTGCGTCCATCCTGTGTCCCCACGTTGGCCACCAGGCTGTCGATTTCCGGGAACTCCTTCAGGGCCGTCTCGATCTGGCGCACCTTGGTATCGGTGTATTCCAGGCTGGAGCCGACCGGCGTCTTGAAGCGCAGGTTGACCCAGCCCTGGTCCGTTTCCGGGAACATCTCGCCGCCGATCATCGGCACCAGCATCAGGCTGCCCACGAACAGCGCCAGCGCCGTGGCCAGGGTGGTCTTGCGCCAGCGCAGGGCCACCGCCAGCACCTTGCCATACCAGACGTGCAGGCGGTCGATGCCGGTTTCCAGCCAGGCCATGAAGCGGCCCAGCCACGGCGCATACTTGAAGCGGTCCTTGACCGGGTCGCGCCAGACCGACGACAGCATCGGGTCGAGCGTGAAGCTGACGAACAGCGACACCAGCACGGCGACGGCCACCGTGATGCCGAACTGCAGGAAGAAGCGGCCGATGATGCCGTCCATGAAGGCCACCGGCACGAACACGGCGACGATGGCGAAGGTGGTAGCCATCACGGCCAAGCCGATTTCATTGGTGCCGTCGTTGGCCGCCTTGTAGTGGTTCTTGCCCATGCCCAGGTGGCGCACGATGTTTTCGCGCACCACGATGGCGTCATCGATCAACAGGCCGATGCACAAGGAGAGCGCCATCAGGGTCAGGAAGTTCAAAGTAAAACCAAAGGCTTTCATGGCGATGAAGCTGGCCAGCACGGAAATCGGCAGGGTCAATCCCGTGATGATGGTGCTGCGCCACGAGTGCAGGAACAGGAACACGATCACCATGGTCAGCACGGCGCCTTCGATGATGGTGCGCTTGACGTTATTGAGCTGGCTTTGCACGCGCTCCGACTCATCGTCGAGCACGCGCAGATCGATATCGGGCGGCAGCGTTTTTTTCACTTCGGCCGCCACTTTCAGGATGCCGGTACCCACTTCCACCACGTTGGCGTCCTGCACCTTGGTGATTTCCATGGTCACGGCCTGTTTGCCATTTACGCGCGAGATCGACAATTCTTCCTGCTCGCCATCGACCACAGTCGCCACCTGGTCCAGGTAGACCGGGCCGATGGCGCGCCGCGCCACGATGATCTTGCCAAATTCGCGCGCATCCTTGATCTTGCCTTCCACCCGCACCAGCTGTTCGGCCGCGCCATGGCTGATGGAGCCGGCTGGCAGATTGGTGTTGGTGGCCTGGATCGCGCGTATCACTTCATCGACGCCGATGCCCTGGGCATTGAGTTCGATCGGTTTCAGGCTGATCAGGATTTGCCGCGAACGCAGGCCGCGCAGTTTCACCTGGCCGACGCCGGCCACCGCCTGGAAACGCTTGCTGATGATCTGGTCCGTCATGGTCGACAGCTCGCGCAGGTCATGCCCGGTCGAGGTCAGCACGATGGTGGCGATCGGACGTTCATTATCGCCTTCGGCGCGCGCGATGAACGGGTCCTTGGCTTCCTTGGGGAAGCGCGGACGCACCAGGGCCACCTTGTCACGCAGATCCTGCATGGCCTTGTCCATATTCGTCGACAGCTCGAATTCCAGGTAAACGCCGGCGCGCCCTTCCCAGGAGTTGGCGCGGATGGTCTTGATGCCGCTGACGGTATTGACGGCGTCTTCGATCGGCCGCGTGATGTCGTTTTCCACCGCTTCGGGCGAAGCGCCCGGATAATTCACTTCGATGGCGGCGAACGGAAACTGCACGCTGGGCATGCTTTCCACGCCCAAGCCCCGGTAAGAGAATATGCCCAGCACCACCAGCGCCACCATCACCATGGTGGCGAACACGGGGTTCTGTATGCTGACTTTGGTCATCCACATGGCTTAGCCTTTCTGCGCCAGGACGGCCGCTTGTGCCTCGGGCGTCGCAGCAGGTGCTGCAAATTTCACGGCATGGCCGGGCTTGACGCCATCGAGTCTGGCGACGATGACTTTGGCGCCGGGCACCAGGCCGGCCGTCACTTCGGCATAACCTTCATCTTCGTTGCGCAGGCCCAGGGTGACGGCTTGCTCGACCACCTTGCCGCCCACCAGCGCATACACGACCGTGCCTTTCTTGTCCTTGCGCAGCGCCGTCAATGGCACCAGCGGCGCCACCGCCGAGCGTTCCGTGACGATGCTGCCCTTGGCGAACATGCCGCCGCGCAGCGCGCCATCGCCATTGTCCACGGCGATATACACCAGCATGGCGCGCGAACCACTCTCGGTGGTGGGATTGATGCGCGTGACCTTGCCGGCGAAATCGCGTTCGCCAAAGCCATCGACCTTGAAATGCACGTCCTGGCCGATCTTGATGCGCGGGATTTCCGAGCTGGGCACGGGCGCTTCCAGGGTCAGTTGCGCCAGGTTGACGATGGTGTACACCGGCATGTCGGGAGCGACCTTTTCGCCAGCCTGCACATGGCGCTTGCTGACGATGCCGGCCATCGGCGCGCGGATCACGGTGTCGGCCAGCGCGATGCGGGCGATGTCGACCATGGCGGCTGCCGATTTGACGCTGGCGCGCGCCAGGTCCACCGAGTTTTGCGTGGTGTCGTAGGCCGTTTGCGAAATGTATTTCTGCTTGAGTAGTGCCTGGCTGTTCGCTTCGTTTTTACTCGCCATCGACAATCGCGCCTGCGCTTCATCGAGCATGGCTTGCTGCTGCGTCAGACGGGCGCGCTGGTCGGCCGCGTCCAGGCGCACAAGGATCTGGCCGGCCGCCACCTGCTGGCCTTCGCGTACCGTTGTTTCGTGGATTTCGCCCGATACCTTGGCCTTGATGGTTGCCTGCGTCAGGGGCGCCAGTGAACCGGACAAGGGCAGGCTGACCGATAGTGCGCGCGCGCCGATGGCCGCCACGTCGCCCTGCGCCAGCTCGTGCACGGGTGTCTTGTCCGCTTGCTTCTTCTTGCTCGCTTGCGCTTCGGCAACCTTGGCTGCCTGCTGCCTCGATTGCATCACGGTCCAGCCGCCGCCGGCCAGGCCCGCGACGAGCAGGATCAGCAAAGGAGCGCGCCAGCGGCGGGCGCGGCTGGCAGGGATGGATGTGGGTAGTGGGGGCAAGGTCTCGTTTTTCATAAGGCTCTTTTAATGGAGGCTGCGCAAGCTTGAATGGAAGGTCCGGCGCATGTTCTCGATACGGCTCCGGCGATGGCTGGCCAGGGAATTCGGGTAGCGTATCACCATGCTGGATGCAAACGGCACGCCTGCCGTTTGCATCCGATCACGATGATACGCATGTTGCTACTTTATGAAGTTGTTGGCGGACTCGCCATGCAAATGCGACAGAGTGCGCAAAAACGGGCATGGAATGCAAAAACGGCAGATGGAGCCAGCCGGCACGCTTGAGCCGTGTCAATGGCACGATTCCCCGGCGCGCAAGAATGGACAGGATGGCGGAACTACCGGACAGGCCGGGCGGGCCGCTGCTTGCGCTGCAGCCGTGACGCGGAGGGAAAGATGTCTGATCGAATGAGCGGATCGACCGCGCCGCCGGGCCGCTTGCTGGTCCCTGCCGACCCTGGCATGGGGCCGGCCGCCAGGGCGCTGGACTTGCTGTCCATCCTGGTCGAGGCCGTCGAGCAGGCGCCCGGCATGGCTGTGCGCGGTCTGGACCGCGATGGTGTCGTGCGCTACTGGAGCGCTGGCGCGGCGCGCCTGTATGGTGTGAGCGCCGGGCAAGCGATGGGACAACACTGGCGCAGCGTAGCTGGCGACTGGTCCGACGGCGCTGTACCGGATGCTGCGCCAGGTCTTGCCGATGGCGCCGGTTTTGCCGAAGAACTGGCCAGCGTCTGGCAAACAGGCAGGGCCAGGTCCTTGCGGCTGTGGAATCTGTGCGCCGATGAGATTGCGCCGCGCTGCATTTGCTCCAGCCTGTTCCCCGTGTTGCAGGCAGGGCGCGTGCAGCAGGTATTCTGCATCGATGTCGATATCTCGGCCAGCCAGCAGCAAGGCATGTCGGTCAGCGCCTTGTTGTTGATGGCAGATAACTTTCGCCAGCTGTTTGAGAAATCCTCCGACGCCATTTTGCTGCTGCGCGATGAAATCATCGCCGAACTCAATCCCGCCGCCATCGAGCTGTTTTTATGCGAAGACCGGCAGCTCCTGATTGGACGCCGTCTCAGCGATTTTTCACCGCCGCAGCAAGCGTGTGGCAATCCATCAGCTTTGCTGGGCACGCAGTTGGCGGCGCAGGCGCATGCGGCGGGCAACTGGCGTTACGAATGGCAATACCTGCGCTGTTCGGGCGAGCCGTTCTGGAGCGAAGTCTTGCTCACCTCGATTACCCTCGGTCATAGTTACCTGTTCTACGCGGTGATCCGCGATATTTCCGAACGCAAGCTGGCCGAGCGATCGCTCTACCTGGCGGCACAGGTTGTCGAACATGCACGCGAGGCCATTGTCGTGATGGATCAGCAACAAAAAGTGCTGAGCATTAACCCGGCCTATAGCGAGATCAGCGGCTATAGCGCCGATGAGCTGAAAGGCCAGCCCTTCGCCTCCGAGCAGCAAGCGCTGGATGCGTCCCTGTGGGATATCGTGGCCCATCATGGTTATTGGCAAGGGGAAATCGCGGCGCAACGCAAGAATGGCGCGCGCTATCCGGCCTGGCTATCGCTGACGGCCATCCGCGACGACCAGGGCCGGGCCAGCAACTATATGGCGATCCTCAGCGATATCAGCGAACGCAAACGCAGCGAGGAGCAGACGCGCCACCTGGCCGAGCACGATTTCCTGACCGACTTGCCGAACCGCGTGTTGCTGCTGGACCGGTTGTCGCTGGCGCTGGCGGCGGCGCGGCGCAAACTGAGCATGCTGGCCATCCTGTACCTCGATATCGATCACTTCAAGCATATCAACGACAGCATGGGCCATCACGTGGGCGATTTGCTGCTCAAGGAAGTGGCCCGGCGCCTGGTGCGCTGTGTGCGCGGTGTCGATACTGTCAGCCGCCATGGCGGCGATGAATTCGTCATCATCCTGGCCGAGGTGGGCGGCGTTGACCAGGCGGCCCATGTGGCGGCCAGCGTGCTGCAAGCCGTCACGCAGGTATATCGGATGGGCGCCTATGAATTGCAGGTGTCGGCCTCGATCGGCGTGGCCATCTTTCCCAGCGATGGGGAAGATATCGATACCCTGATGCGCAACGCCGATACGGCCATGTATCACGCCAAGCAGCTGGGACGTAACAATTTTCAGTTCGTCAATGCGGCCATGAATGCGCAAATCCTTGAGCGGGCCAGCCTGGAGCAAGGCTTGCGCAAGGCATTGGATAACAGCGAGTTCCTGCTGGAATTCCAGCCCGTGATCGATATCGCCAGTGGGGTAGTGGTTGGCGCGGAAGCCTTGCTGCGCTGGCAGCATCCGCAGCTGGGCTTGCTGAAACCTGAACGCTTCATGCTGGCGGCCGAGGAGTCCGGCTTGATGGTGCCGATCGGACACTGGGTCGTACGGCACGCCTGCCTGCGCGCGCGGGCCTGGCACGACGCGGGCCATGCCTTGAGCGTGTCGGTGAATCTGTCGCCTGCGCAATGCATCCAGAATAACTTGCTGGACAGCGTACAGGAATCGCTGCGCCTATCGGGTTTGCCGCCGGCCTCGCTGGCGCTGGAAGTGACGGAAACGACCTTGATGAAAGGGGGCGTGCGCCTGGCTGAGGTGCTGGCGCAATTGCGCGCACTGGGACTCGGCTTGACCATCGACGATTTCGGCACCGGCTATTCACGGCTGGCGAACTTGCGCCATTACCCGGTGGACAAATTGAAGATCGATCCCTCTTTCCTGCAAGGCACGAGCGGGGAGCCAGCCGATACGGCGGTGGCGGCGACCATCATCGCCATGGCGCGTACATTGCAGCTGACCGTGATCGCGGAGGGTGTGGAAACACCGCAGCAGCTGGCCTATTTGCGGGCGCAGGGCTGCGACCAGTACCAGGGATATTATGCCAGCACACAAGTCGCTGGCAGTGCCCTGGCAAGCTTGCTTGCCTAGCCGATATTGCCCAGGAGCTTGATACGGACCAGCACCTGGCCATGGTCGGACGCCTGCGGCAGCGCCTGCAGCAAATGGTCGTTCAGGTAAATCACGTCGAGCACCAGGCCGATGGCGCGCGGCGAGGCGGGGTGAAAGTGCTCGGAGACAAGAATATGGTCGATCGTCATATAGGCGCTGTCGTGGATATTCGTGTAGCCCACATGGCGCAGATAATCCTGGCGCAACTGGATGGCGTTGCTGTCGTACAGGCGTTCGCGCATATTGTTGGCCTGGCCCGCCTCGTGATCCGTTTCGTCTGGCGCGCCGGCGCCCATCACGATGGCGGTGGTAACGGCATTGGCGATGTCGTTGAAGTCGCCCAGCACGATGCGGGGACGGCCGCTGTGGCCCAGTTCGCTTGCCAGCACGCGCAGCGCCACCGCTTCCGCGCCGCGCCGCTGCAGCGAGCGCAGGTTGGCCAGCGCGTAATTGAGGACCGTATTGCCATCGCCATTGCGGTAATCGGGCCGGCGCGACTTCAGATGTACGACCAGCACGTCGGTCAGGTGTCCGCCAGGCAGCACGACTTGCACATGCAGGGGCGCGCGTGCATAGCGGCCCAGGTTGGCATCGCTGGCATGGCCATCGACTGGCAAGCTGACGCCGGCAGGGAAGGTGGGGTAGGCGATGCCAGGCCCGGCCAGCGGCAACTGCGATACGAGCGCCACGGAAGGCAGCATGCGCCCATGGCCATCGACCGCATCGATGCCCGCTTGCGTGGCATCGCGGTAGTGGCGCGTGTGGGCCAGCACGTCGCGCAGGGCCGCTTGCGAGAAAACTTCCTGGAAACCGATCACATCGGCGCCCAGCAGGTCGATTTGCCGCGCCGTCCATTCGCGCTTGGCCTCATATTGCACCTGCGTCAACGGTTCCAGGTTGTCATACAATTTTGTCCCGGCGGGAGCAAGATTGCAGACATTGAATGTGGCAAAGCGGATTTCTTCCTGCATAATTAGCACTCCTCACTGAACGATCAGCGTATCACGCATGGCTAAAAAAGAGCATATTTCCGAAACCCAGGCGACGCAGATGCTGCGCAAGCATCAAGTTTCCTTCAATGAACACCCTTACCCCTACGAGGAATACGGCGGCACCAGCGTTTCGGCGCGTGAATTGGGCGTGCCCGAACATGAAGTGATCAAGACACTGGTGATGCAGGACGAGGCGGCGCGCCCGCTGATCGTGCTGATGCATGGCGATTGCAAGGTCTCGACCAAGAACCTGGCGCGCTCAATCGGCTGCAAGTCCGTCGAACCGTGCAAGCCCGAAGTGGCGCAGCGCCATTCGGGCTACATGATAGGCGGCACTTCGCCGTTCGGTACCAAAAAGGCCATGCCCGTCTACGTGGAAGAAACCATTTTGGCCTTGCCGCGCATTTACATCAATGGCGGCCGGCGTGGTTTCCTGGTCTCGCTGGCGCCGCAGGTGCTGCTCGATTTATTGCAAGCCAGGCCGGTGCAATGCGCCTTGAAGGATTGATGGCTGTTTTGAGAGCTGTTATCGGGCGCGCGCCTGGTGTATATTCTGCTGCCCTGGCCTTGATGTCAGGGAAATAATTAACAAAGGGAACAAATGAATCCAGTAATCACAACCTTGGCAATGACAGTGGCCGCTTACTTGCTCGGCTCGATATCGTTTGCCGTGGTGATGAGCAAGGTTTTCGGCATTGCCGATCCGCGCACCTATGGCTCGAAGAATCCGGGCGCGACCAATGTGCTGCGCAGCGGCAACAAGGGCGCCGCCATCATGACCTTGCTCGGCGATGGCGCCAAGGGCTGGCTGGCCGTGTTCCTGGCCTCGCACTTTGACAGCGCGCTGGGCGTTGGCGATACAGCTATCGCGCTGGTGGCGATTGCCGTTTTCCTCGGCCATCTGTGGCCCATCTTCTTCCGTTTCGTCGGCGGCAAGGGCGTGGCGACGGCGCTGGGCGTGTTGCTGGGCATCAATGTCTGGCTGGGCCTGGCAACTCTGGCGACCTGGCTGATCATCGCCTACGCTTTCCGCTATTCATCGCTGGCCGCGCTGGTGGCAGCCCTGTTCGCACCGTTTTATTACGGCTTGCTGTTCGGCGTCGATCCCATCTTGCTGGCCGTGATTGCCATGAGCGTGCTGCTGGCCTACCGTCACAGCCAGAATATTGCCAACTTGCTCTCTGGTAAGGAAAGCAAGATCGGCGGCAAGAAAGAGGCAGCCAAGGCGGCTGGCAAGAAAAAGTAAATGCTTGATTTTTGTGGCGCCGCACGCATATGCTGGGCTTGCGGCGCCGCACCGTGCGGCTGCCACCGACTCGCGCAAAGGCTGCCACATGTCTACCCCTACTCCCGTCCGTATCGATTTCGTTTCCGATGTCTCCTGCCCCTGGTGCGTGATAGGCCTCAAGTCGCTGGAACAGGCGCTGGACAAGCTGAAAGACACGGCCCAGGCCGAGATCCATTTCCAGCCCTTCGAGCTGAACGCCAATATGGTGCCCGAGGGCCAGGATATCGGCGAACATATCGCCCAAAAATACGGTTCCACCGAAGAACAGATGGCGCAATCGCGCGAAGCGATACGTGCGCGCGGCGCAGCGCTGGGCTTTACCTTTGCCATGGATAAACGCGGCCGCATCTACAATACTTTCGACGCCCACCGCTTGCTGCACTGGGCCGAGCTGGAAGGGCGCCAGAAAGAGCTGAAAATGGCCCTGTTCGATGCGTATTTCACGCAAGGCGAAAATCCTTCCTCGCACGAACTGCTGCTGAAAGTAGTGGGCGAAGTGGGCCTCGATACCGTCAAGGCTAAGGAAGTACTTACTTCAGGCGCCTATGCCGACGAGGTGCGCGAGCGCGAACGCTTCTACCAGCAAAACGGCATCAATTCAGTGCCAGCCGTCATCATCAACGAGCGCCACCTGATTTCCGGCGGCCAGCCGCCTGAAGTGTTCGAGCAAGCCTTGCGCCAGATCATCGCCGGCAATTGATTGCAGCGCGTATGGCGCGCGCCGTCCTCCTCCTTTTGCGCTACACTCGCCAAAGGAGGATAGTCTTATGCCAACAGCAAGCTGGAACGGCGCCGTCATCGCGCAAGCCACCGACGATCAGGTCGAGATCGTTGAAAACAATGTGTATTTCCCCATTTCGGCGGTAAAGCAGGCGTACTTGCGCCCCAGCAGCCATACGACAGTCTGTCCATGGAAGGGCACCGCCAGCTATTACGACCTGGTCGTCGATGGCCAGACCAATGCCAATGCGGCCTGGTATTACCCACAGCCTAAAGATGCCGCCAAGCAAATTGCTGGCCACCTCGCCTTCTGGCGCGGCGTAACGGTCGAGCGCTGATACTCTTCCGCACTCCTTATTTCCTGAGAAAGAAAGCAGACGATGGATTTACGCCTCGCCGTGTATCAACTCGCCTCAAGCAATGGACTCGACGCGCAGAAAACCGGACAATTGCAGGAACTGGCCGGTTTCCAGCGCGAACCGTCACGGCTCAGTTATTGGCTGCCGCGCGGCGTGGCCGTGCTGGGCGCCGCCTTGCTGGGCCTGGGATTGATCTTCTGGGTGGCCGCCAATTGGGAAGAGCTGGGCCGCATGGGCCGCTTTGCCTTGCTGCAAGCGGTGTTTCTTGCCGCCAGTCTAGGTGCATTCTTCGCGCCGAAGGCACGCATACCGCTGCTGCTGGTCGCCTTGCTGGCCATCGGCGGCCTGTTTGCGTATTTCGGCCAGACTTACCAGACGGGCGCCGACCCGTGGCAATTGTTTGCCGTCTGGGCGGTGCTGGCCTTGCCGCTATGCCTGGTGGCGCGCAGCGACGTGTTGTGGACGCCATGGATGCTGGTGCTGGCCACGGCCGCCGCCCTGTGGATGCAGGCGCAGGCGGGCCACCGCTGGCGCATCGATTCGGCTGACCTCGGTATTTTCGTCACCGGCTGGCTGGTCGTGCTGCTGGCCTGCGCCGCCATGTCGCCGTTGCTGGTCCGCTGGACGGGCGCTGGGCCCTGGGCCTTGCGGCTGGGGCTGGTGCTGGCCACCATATTGATCACGGGTACGGCCATCAGCGCCCTTTTCAGCAATGACCTTGGGTCACCATACTGGGCAGGTCTGGGCTTGCTGGCTGTCGCCTGTGCCTTGCTGACGACACAGCAGCTATTTGATGTGTTCGGCTTGAGCGCCGTCGCGCTCGGTCTCAATACCCTGCTGGTAGGCGGCCTGGCGCGCGCACTGCTGAGCGGAAGTGGTGGTATCGGCAACCTGGCCATGCTGGGCTTGCTTGCGGCCATCTTGCTGGCGATTACCGTACAAGCTATTTTGTGGCGCACGCGCCGGGAGGCGGCATGAATCATCGCCAAACGGATGCCCTCGATACCCTGATTGCCGACGCCACGCACACTGGTCTGCTGCCGGCCGGTACGGTGCGCCCCCCGCAAGATGTACGGCCGTGGCCGCTGGTGCTGATGACGGCCTTCGGCGCCTGGCTGGCCGCCATCCCCCTGATATTGGCGCTCGGTTTCGGGCTGGAAAGCCTGATGCGTGAGGGGCCGGCCGCCTATATCGTGGCGATCATCGTGCTGGTGGGTGCCGTATCGGTGATACGCGCGCGCGACATTCCCCTGTTTGTCGAACAACTGGCCGTGCCCTGTTTGCTGGTGGGTGGCGGCTTGCTGGGCTATGCGCTGTTTCGCGACTTGCCCGGCCCGTTCCCGTATTGGCTGCTCAGTGCCTTGTGCCTGCTGGTCGCTGCTGCATTGCCGCGTGACTGGCTGCGCGTGCTGCTGGGCCTGCTTGCCTGTGGCACGCTCGCCCTGGCAACAGGCGCAGGGGGGCGCGACTGGTTTGGTGGCGGCGATCCGGCCACCTTGTTCATTGCCTGGATGCTGGCCCTGGCCATCTGGCTGGGTGCGCACTGGCTGCAAGAAAAGGTCTTCAACGATGGCCGTGGCGCGCG
The DNA here is from genome assembly GCF_014200725.1 of Janthinobacterium silvisoli. Classification (GTDB taxonomy): domain Bacteria; phylum Pseudomonadota; class Gammaproteobacteria; order Burkholderiales; family Burkholderiaceae_D; genus Janthinobacterium. The sequence continues at coordinate 1,803,463 of NZ_JACHCL010000001.1, read as the reverse complement.
CGTGGCCGCCTGCATCGAATCTATCTCGACCGGCTGGGTACTGGCGGTCTTGCTGGGCCTGATCAGCTGGTCGGGCATGACCTTTATGCTGGGCGCCGTCCTGGGCCATGGCCTGACTGGTGAGGCCACGCGTGAACTGTCCGGGTATTTCGGCGGCGGCTGGTACTCGCTGGTCTTGCCTGGCCTATCGGTGCTGCTGGCGCTGGCGGCCGCCGGATGGCTATTCCGGCATTGGCCATCGCTGCGCCAACTGCCCGCCATCGGCGTGGCGCTGGTGCTGATCGCGCTGGCCTGGTGTATGCCGGCGCTCGGCCCTGTACTGCTGATCCTCGCGTTCTGCCTGGCAAGCGGACGCACCCGCGTCGCGACCGCTGCGGCAGTGGCGGCTGCCTGGGTCATCGGAAGCTTTTATTACCAGCTGGCCTGGACCTTGGCCAGCAAGGCCGCGCTGCTGGCCGTGGCTGGCGCCGTGCTGTGCGCCCTGGCGTGGCTCACCACGCGGGGCACCTTGTTGCATCTGGCCGAACGCGGGGTAGCAGGCAAGCTGCAGCATGGCCGACTCTCCCAATTTGGCTTAGTGGCAGGCTTGCTGCTGGTGTTGCTGGTGGTCAATGGCGGCATCTGGCAAAAACAGCAATTGATTGCCAAGGGCGAGCCGGTGTTTGTGGAACTGGCGCCCGTTGATCCGCGCTCCCTGATGCAGGGTGATTTTATGCGCCTCAACTTCCTGCAATTGGGCATGCTCTCTGTCGAGGCCAGCGTGCACGGGGCTGGCGGCCGCCCCCATGTGGTGGCCATGCGTGACGCGCGGGGCGTGGCCGAGATACATCGCCTGTACGACGGCAAGCCGCTGCTGCCCGGTGAATTCCTGATGGAACTGACGCCGAAAGATGGTAGCTGGGTATTGGTTAGCGATGCCTGGTTTTTCAAGGAAGGCGATGCGGCACGCTGGGAAAAGGCCCGTTATGGCGAGTTCCGCGTGATGCCTGATGGGCGCGCCTTGCTGGTGGGGATGCGGGGACCGCAACTGGAGGCGCTGTAGTCCTGGCAACAGGAAACCCTGTAGAATTTCCGAATGGATAATATTACGCATTCGGTCATCGGCCTGGCAGCCGGTGAATTACTGCACCGCAGCCTGCCACCTGAATCCCAGGAACCCGCCCAGCGCACCCGTCGTGCGCTGTTTCTGTTTACTGCCTGGTTCGCCAGCAACGCGCCCGACCTGGATTTGATACTGACCAGGCTATTGCCATCACCGTTCGGTTATCTGCTGCACCACCGGGGCCACACGCATACCTTGCTGCTGGCCGTGCCGCAGGCGCTGCTCTTGCTGGCCATGCTGTGGCTGCTGTGGCCGACCGCGCGCCGGCTGCTGAAAGACAGCAGCCCGGCCCGCCTGGGGCTGGCCCTGTGCATGGTGCTGGGCTTTGGCTTGCATATGGGCATGGATTTCCTCAATTCCTACGGTGTGCACCCGTTTTATCCGTTCAACAGCCGCTGGCTATATGGTGACATGGTGTTCATCGTCGAACCCATGTTCTGGGTCTTGCTGGGCGTACCCGTGATCGCTACCTTGCGCTCCGGCATCATGAAAACCGTGCTGCTGGCGGCGCTGGCCGCGGTCCTGTGTTTCTTTACTTATAAAAACTATCTGACCCCGGTCGCTTGCGTCGTGCTGCTGGCGCTGGGCGTCTTGCTGACCGTGCTGCAAGGGCGCGCCGGCGAGCGCGGCAAGGGCGTCTTGCTGCTGGCGTTTGCCCTGGGGGCAACTTTTATCGGCGTGCAGGGCGTGGCGTCTGCCGTGGGCCGTGCCCGGGTGGAAGCGGCAGTGCAGCGGCTCGATCCGGGCACACGCGTGTGGGACGTGGCGATGACGGCGTTTCCCAGCCACCCGCTGTGCTGGATCTATGTTGCGCTCGACAGCAAGACCGATGTCTACACCTTGCGGCGTGGCACCATGAGTGTGCTGCCGACGGCGCTGGCGCCGAATGCCTGTCCGGCAGGCTTGGCGGAAACGGGGCAGGGAGAGCAACTGGCGCCCGGCATAGGCTTGTCTGCGCAAGCGACGGGTAGCCTGGCCAGCTTGCGCCAGTTGCAATCGCATAATTGCTACGCCGATGCCTGGCTGCGCTTTGGCCGCATGCCCAAGCTGGATAAGGGGCTGACCGATGTGCGCTTCAATCCGGACATGCAAACCAACTTCACCACCGTCGAGCTGGAACAATTCCGCTCCCGTCCTTGCCCAGCTTATGTACCGGGTTGGGGTCACCCGCGCGCCGATATGCTGAATTTGCGCGAATAGCAGTCTTACGCCAACGATCACACTTTTACGCAGGATTATTTTGGAAGAGCAGCACGCCTTACCGTATCTGCGAGAAACCTTGCTGTTTCTCGCCCTGGCCGGGATATTTATCCCCCTATTGCAACGCCTGAAGGTCAATCAGGTACTGGGTTTCCTGGCGGTCGGCGCCCTGTTCGGGCCATTCGGTTTCGGCCTGTGGGCGGGCGACTTTGGCTGGCTCAGGTATTTTTCGTTCGTGCGCGCCGAGCAGGTCAGCGGCCTGGCCGAGCTGGGTGTGATGTTTCTGATGTTCATGATCGGCCTGGAATTATCCACCGAACGCCTGTGGGCGCTGCGCCGCTGGGTGTTTGGCGCCGGCGTGGGGCAAGTTGCCGCCAGTGCCGGCCTGATCGGTGCAGCAGTCTATTACCTGGGCTTGCCACTGGAAGCGTCCATCGTGCTCGGTCTGGTGCTGTCGCTATCGTCCACGGCGGTGGTGATGCAGTTGCTGGCCGACCGGCGTTCCCTGCAAACCCCCGCTGGCCAGGCGGGCTTTTCCATCCTGATGTTCCAGGATTTGATGGTGGTGCCGCTGTTTATCCTGATCGACGTGTTTGCCAGCGGCCACAGCGAAGACCTGGTCTATCTGCTCAGCTTTGCCGTCGTGAAATCGGCTGGCGCCATCCTGCTGATTTATTTGCTGGGCCGGCGCGTGATACGGCCCTTGTTCCAGTTTTTCGTCAAGAAACACCAGCCCGACGTCTTCATGGCCCTGACCTTGCTCAGCACCCTGGGCATTGCCGGTCTGACCTATCTGGCAGGCCTGTCGATGGCGCTGGGCGCCTTGCTGGCGGGCTTATTGCTGGCGGAAACGGAATTTCGCCACGAAGTGGAAGTGACGATCGAGCCCTTCAAGGGCTTGCTGATGGGCCTGTTTTTCATGTCGGTGGGCATGCAGATCGATGTGCGCGAAATCATCAAGTCGCCAATTCTGATCCCGCTGGCCGTACTGAGCCTGTTTGCCATCAAAACCCTGGTGATCAGCGTGATTTTCCGCCTCGGTGGTTTTCACTGGGGCCGCGCGGTGGAAACGGGCGTGCTGCTGGGGCAGGGCGGCGAGTTTGCCTTTATCGTGGTCGCCTATGCGCTGGGCACGAAGTTGATCGCGCCGCAGGTGGCGCAGTTTGTCATGCTGGTGGTGGGCCTGAGCCTGTTTGCCACGCCTGCCTTGTCGCGCGCCGCGCGCGGTTTCGGCAACTGGTGGGAACAGCGCCACCGCCATCAGCTGGCCGATCTGGCTGACGACGCGCTGCCACCGCAGGGCAGCCAGGTCATCATCGCCGGTTTCGGCCGGGTAGGGCAATTGCTGGCCAAAGTGCTGACGGAACAGGATATCGCTTATGTGGCCATCGAAAATGACGCCAAGCTGGTCACGACCATGCATCCGCGCGGTTTCCCCGTGTATTTCGGCGATGCATCGCGCGCTGAGTTGTTGCAAAAAGTCAACGCTGACCGGGCTGCCGCCGTGGTGCTGACCATGGACCATCCTGCCTCCGTGCTGCACGCTGTGAAATCGATACGCCGCGATTATCCGCACTTGCCCGTGTATGCGCGCGCCCGCGATGAAGCCAACGCGGTGGCCCTGGTGTTGGCTGGCGCCACCCTGGTCGTGCCCGAAGCGCTGGAATCGGCGCTGCAACTGACGGCCACCGTGCTGCAGACCGTGGGGTTACCGGAAGCGCGGGCCGCCGAGGTGGTGCAAACGGAAAGGGAGCGGCGCAATGCGGTGTTGCTGGCGAAAAAGTTGCTGTAGAGCATGTGCGCGCGTGTGGCCATCGTTTCTAAATGATCTATACAATATTCGATGTATGAAAGAACGATCCCCATGAAGCCAGAGTCCACCCATGCGACCTTGACACCGCAGCAACTTGCCGCGCAAGAAGCAAAGCAGCGCTACGGCAAGCCTGAACGGGGCTGGCGCGAAAAACTGTATATCGTCATCTTTGAGGCGGAAACCCGCACGGGCCGTGCTTTCGACCTGGTGCTGATCGCCGCCATCCTGATGAGCGTGACGGTGGTCGTGCTGAGCAGCATCGCTTCCGTAGCGGCCCGCTACAACACCTTGCTGATGGCGCTGGAATGGTTTTTCACCATTTTATTTACCATCGAATACATCGCCCGTTTGCTGTGTCTGAAGCATCCCGTGCGCTACGCCAAGAGTTTTTTCGGTGTCATCGACTTGCTGGCGATCATCCCCACCTATATCGGCTTGCTGTTGCCGGGCGCCCATGTGCTGATCGACGTGCGCATTTTGCGCCTGCTGCGCATGTTCCGTATCCTCAAGCTGACGTCGTACGTGCATGAATACACGGTGCTGGGCCGCGCCTTGCTAGCAAGCAAGCGCAAGATTTTGATCTTTTTATCGTTCGTGATGATGGTGGTGTTTTTGTTGGGAACTGTGATGTATGTCGTGGAAGGGCCAGATAATGGTTTTACCAGTATTCCGACCGCCATATACTGGGCCATCAGTACCATGACTACCGTGGGTTTCGGCGATATCGCGCCGAAGACCGACATCGGGCGCGCCATCTCATCGCTGATGATGCTGCTCGGCTGGGGCATCCTGGCAGTGCCAACCGGCATTATCAGCTCCGAAATGACGATGCAGCGCAGCGTCAAGCTCGTCACCACGCGGGCCTGCCCCGCCTGCCTGAAAGAAGGGCTCGACGACGACGCCAGGTTTTGCAAGAACTGTGGCGACAAATTGCCGCCCATGGCGCTTGATTAACAAACTTTAGCGCACCCACTTTAAATAAGGCCAACAATGATTCCAGTTCGCTTGATAGCGACGGGCAAGGCCGTGCCGTCCCACAGTGTCAGCTCCGATAGCCTGGACCGGAAACTCGGCCATCCACCCGGCTATACCTTGCGCAAGAGCCGCGTGCTGTCGCGTTTCGTGGCCGCGCCCGATGAATCGCAAAGCCAGCTGGGCGCGGCTGCCCTGCGCGATGCCTTGACCAATGCCGGTCTCAAACTGGCCGATATCGACTTGCTGATCGGCGCCTGCGGCGTGCCCGAACAAGCCTTGCCGAACACGGCCTGTTTTATCGCCCAGCATGCAGGCTTGCCGCCCGGCACACCGACCTTCGATATCAACGCCAGCTGCCTCAGCTTCATGGCCGCTTTCCGCGTGGCCGCGTCCTTGCTGGCCGATGGCGGCTACCGGCGCATCGCCATCGTTGCTTCTGATCTCGCTTCACGCGGGGTCGACTGGAGCGAGCCGGAAGCGTCGATGATCTTTGGCGATGGCGCCGCCGCCGTCATCGTCGAGCGCGGCGATGGCGCCGCCGGCATCCGCGCCTACAAGATGGGCACCTATCCCGAAGGGCGGCGCTACTGTGAAATTCGCGGCGGCGGTACCGAGCGCAATCCGCGCAATGGCGTAGAACCGGCCGACTATCTGTTCCGCATGGATGGCAAGGCGGTGTTTCGCCTGGCCGTGAAAGTCATGCCCGGTTTCCTGGAACAATTGATGGTCGAATCGGGCGCCGGCCTGGAACGCATCGATGTGGTGGTGCCGCACCAGGCCAGCCCGCTGGGATTGGCGCATGCGGCGCGCATCCTCGATGTTCCCGATGCTAAAATCATCAAGATATTTGAACACCATGGCAACCAGGTTGCCGCCTCGATTCCTACCGCGCTGCATGAGGCGGTGATGACGGGGCGGGCCGTGGCCGGCCAGCGCTTGCTGATGATGGGGACGGCCGCCGGCCTGACCATAGGCGGCATGGTGGTCGACCTATGAGGAAGGCGCGATGAGGCGGATACTGGTCACGGGAGCGACGGGCGGCTTGGGGCGCAATGCCGTGCAGACCTTGTTGGCGCAGGGCGTGGAGGTGCGCGCCACGGGCCGCAACCTGGCCGTGGGCCTGGAGCTGGAGCGCCTGGGCGCGCAGTTCATGCCATTGGACCTGGCCCTGGCCACGCCGCAGCAGGTCGACCAGCTGGTACGCGGCATGGATACGGTCTGGCATTGCGCGGCCCTGTCGTCCCCTTGGGGGCTGGAGCGCGACTTCATCGCCGCTAACGTCACGGCCACGGGCCAGCTGCTGCGCGCGGCCGGCAGCTTGCACGTGGAACGCTTCGTGCACATCTCCACGCCCGCCATGTATTTCGATTACCGCAACCGCTACGAAGTGCCGGAAACCTTCCGTCCCGATACCTTTGTCAACGCCTATGCGCGCAGCAAGGCGATGGCCGAAAAGCTGGTGCAGGATGCGGCCGAGCGCCATCCGGCCATGCGCTGCGTGATCCTGCGCCCGCGCGCCATCTTCGGCCCGCATGACCAGGTGCTGATCCCGCGCCTGGCTCGCGTGCTGGGCCAGCGCGGCGGCAAACTGCCGCTGCCCCATGGCGGCGCCGTCACGCTCGACATCACTTATGTCGACAATGTGGTGCATGCGATGTGGCTGGCGACGACGCATAAAAACCTGCAGTCTGGCGCTGCCTTCAATATCACCAATGGCGAACCGGCGCGCCTGTGCGATATCTTGCGCAGCCTGTTTTGCGACCATTTGCAGCAGCCGTTCGAGATCATCAAAGTACCTTACCGCCTGCTTGCGCTGGCCGCGCGCCTGATGCAATTCGCTGCACGCTTTACGCGTCGTGAACCTGCACTCACGTCCTACAGTATCGGCGCGCTCAGTTTCGACATGACGCTCGATAACGCCAAGGCGCGCAAGGTGCTGGGCTACCAGCCCATCGTCAGCCTGCAGGAAGGTATCGCCCGCACGGCGCAGTGGATGCGCCAGGAAGCGGCGGCCGTCAAGCTGATCAGGGAGCGCAATGGCTAGCATCACTACCTTTCGCGTCGGCCACTGCACCCATCCATCGTGCATGGTCTTGAAAGGCAGCGGGCTGGCCAGCCGCTGTTTCCCCTCGCGCGCCTATCTGATCGAAACACGTGCCGGCCTTTACCTGTGGGACACCGGCTATGCCGAACACTTCCGCGCTGCCACGGCCAAGGGCGTGTACCGGCTGTACGCCTGGGTGACGCCGATCTCGTTTGAGGCGCACGAATCGTTGCAAGGGCAACTGCGCGCGCATGGTGTATCGCCCAAGGATATCCACACCTTGCTGCTGTCGCACTTCCATGCCGACCATATCGCCGGCCTGCGCGATTTTCCTGCCGCCCGTTTGATGTGCTCCCAAGCGGGATGGGACGCCGTGCGCAGCCTGTCCGGTTTTGCCGCCGTGCGTCAGGCTTTCGTGCCCGAGCTGCTGCCGAATGACATCGCCGACCGCCTGGGCTTTGTCGAAGGCGTGCCCGAGACAGCCTTGCCGGCCGCCCTCCATCCTTTTACGACAGGGCGTGATGTCAGCGGCACCGGTGAAATCTATATCGTCGCATTGCCCGGCCATGCCGTTGGCCATCTCGGCGCCTTCGTGCTGCAAGATAGTGGCTGGACCTTGCTGGCGTCCGACGCCGCCTGGGTGCCGGAAAGCTTTCAGCAATTGCGCGGACCGTCGGAACTATCCTTTATCGTCCAGCACCAGCGCGCGCCGTATTACGATACCTTGCAGCGTTTGCACCAGTTGCACCAGTCGGGCAATGCGCAGATCCGCATCACGCATGAAGATACGCCCGATTACGTGGCCGTGGCGGGCCGGCCATGATGCGCATCATCTGGCTATTGCAGTCTTACTGGCGCACGCGCCGGCTGCGTTTTACGAACCGTGTGCAGCTGGAAGCCCATCAACGCCGGCAACTGGCCCGTTTTACGGACACGCTATGTGCGCGCAGCCGCTACTTTGCGCCATACCGGGCGCTGCCGCTGGCGCAGTGGCCGAACATGGACAAGGCGCTGATGCTCGAACATTTTGACGCCATGAATACGGCCGGCGTGCGTTTGGTCCCCGCGATGGAAGCGGCCATGGCGGCCGAGCGCAGCCGCGACTTTACACCGGCTGTGGGCGATATCACGGTAGGCCTGTCGTCGGGCACATCGGCACGGCGCGCCGTGTTTGCCGTCAGCCCCCGCGAAAAGGCGCAATGGGCCGGCGTGATGCTGGCCAAGGCCCTGCCGGACGGCTTGTTTTCCGGCGAAAAGGTTGCCCTGTTCCTGCGCGCGAACAGCAATCTGTACACGGCCGTGCGTTCTCCATGGCTGACCTTTTCCTTTTTCGACTTGTTTCAGCCATTCGATGTGCTGTGCGCCGAACTGGTGGTCTATCAGCCTTCCGTGATCGTCGCGCCGGCGCAAGTGCTGCGCCAGCTGGCCCTGGACGTGGTCGCCGGCAGGCTGGCCTTGGCGCCGAAAAAAGTCATCTCGGTCGCCGAAGTGCTGGAGCCGCAAGACCGTGCCTTGATCGTGCAGGCGTTTGGCGCCGTGCATGAGATTTACCAGGCCACCGAGGGTTTTTTGGCCAGTACCTGCGAGCATGGCGTGCTGCATTTGAACGAAGAGTATGTGCACGTCGAGCCGCAGTGGCTCGATGCTGAACAGCGCCGCTTCGTGCCCGTGATTACCGACTTTACGCGCATCACGCAGCCCATCGTGCGCTACCGCCTGGACGATATCCTGGTCGCCCGTGCCTCGCCGTGCGCCTGCGGCCGGGCCACGCGCGCGATCGACGGTATCGAAGGGCGCTGCGACGATATGCTGGTGCTGCCATCTGCGCGTGATGGCGATACGGTGGCCGTATTTGCCGACGTGCTCACGCGCGCGCTGGCGCAAGCCTTGCCGCCCGACGCCGATTACCGGCTGGTGCAGCACGGCGACGTGGCCCTGTTGCTGCATGCGGCCCTAAATGAGGTGGAACTGGCGGCGCTGCGCGAGCATCTGGTCGCCGTGCTGCGCGGGCTGGGCGTGGCCGTCGATGCGCTGGCATGGACGCTATCGAACACTTTGCCTGGCTTTGACCCCACCAAAAAACGGCGCCGCATCACGCGCCATGCCGCGCCATGAAGCTACGTTCACGCCTGCTGCACCTGCTGGCCGGCTGGGGCAGCGTGGGTCTCGTGTATTTTTCCAGCGACGTACTGCAGGGGCAGGGCGCGCTCTTGCCTGAAACGGCGCTGGACCGCGCGATTCCCTACAACGATGCGGCCATCTGGCTGTATCTGTCTTTCTTTATCCTGATCCCCTACGCCTATCTGGTGGCCGATACGGTGCGCGTGCGCTGGCTGGCGCGCGCCATGATGATTTCCGCTCTGATCTGCGGCCTGGTGTTTTTACTGTACCCCACCACCCTGGCTTATCCGCCCGTGGGCAATGGCAGTGGCTGGAGCACGCAAGCCTTGCGCTGGCTGCAGGCTGCAGACTCCACGCAAAACTGTTTGCCTTCGCTGCACGGCGCCCTGACCCTGCTGTGCGTATGGGCTCTGTACGACAGACTGCGTCTGCTTCGTTCCACGCTGGCGGCGCTGCTGGGCGTGGCCATCTGCTATGCCATCATCGCGCTACGCCGCCATCTCGGCATCGACCTGGCCGCCGGCCTGGCCGTAGGGCTGGCGGGCGGCATGCTGGCGAACCTGCAGCTATCCCTGTCTGAACGCCGCGCTCTTTCCATGAAAGCCGCATCATGAATCCATTCGCCCTGTCTTTCCTCATCATGCTGGCCTTCGTGCTGGCCGAACTGCTGATCCTGAAATGGCTGCGCAAAACCCCGGTGCCGTGGCGCGATGTGATCTTCAACCTCAATTCCGGGCATATCCTGATGTGGGTGTTTCGCGGTGTGGAAGTGGCCGCCTTCGGGCTGCTGCTGCATTACGCGAATTTGCACATCATCGACCAGTGGCCGGTGGCAGCGCAGTGGGTCTTTGCCTTTTTTGCGTGGGACTTGTGTTTTTACTGGATGCACCGGCTGCACCACAAGTTTCCGCTGCTGTGGGCCGTGCATGTGGTGCACCACCAGGGCGAGCATTTCAACCTGTCGCTGGGCGTGCGCAATTCCTGGTATTCCTCGCTGACGAATTTCCCCTTTATCGCCATCCTGGCCGTGCTGGGCGTACCTCTGGAAGTATTCCTCGTCGTCTCGTCGCTGCATTATTCGGTGCAGTTCTATAACCACAATGCGCTGGTCAACAAGTCCGGTATCCTTGACCGTTTTCTGGTCACGCCTTTGCACCACCGCGTGCACCACGGTACCGACAAGCGCTACATCAACCGCAATTTCGGCGGCACCCTGCTGCTGTGGGATAAGGTATTCGGCAGCTTCCAGCCCGAACTCGAGGGTGTGGAAATGCGTTATGGCGTCAAGGGCATGGCGCCCACGCATAACCCGCTGTTGGCCAGCAATGGCAAGCTGTTCAAGTGGCTGCGGGTCCGCTTCCCACACTGGCAGTCGCGTGGTCTTTTCCATGTGCCGGAACTGTATATCGGCATCGGCGGCGTGATCCTGTTCGGCCTGGTGATTTATTACGTCAACCATGAAGCGGCGCTGGCTGGAGCGCAGCAAGCGATATTGTTTGCGCTGATCTTTGGCGGCACCCTGGCGCTGGGCGGCTTGTCCGATGCGCGCCGCTGGGGCGCCATCGCCTGGGTGGGCATCGCGCTGACCATGCCGCTGCTGTTTTTCGGCTGGTATGGCGCGCGCGATGCCTGGGGCATGGTCTTCCTGGCGGCGCTGCTGGTGCATGGCCTCGATGGCACGCGCCGATTGTGGTGGCCCGCCGCTGCCGGTACGCGGACATGACCCAACTGCTGCGCTTCCGCCCGGCGCGCGATTCCGCATTCCGGCGCGAGTTGCGTGCACGGGCCGAGGCCTACCTGGCCGCCAAACATACACATCGTTTTGGTGACTGGCGTGTATATGCCAAGGCCATCTTCCTGGCCGTGCTGACGGCGCTGCTGTATATGCTGGCGCTGCGTACCAGCAGCGCATGGGCTTTCGTGGCTTGCTATGCCGGCTGCCTGGTTGCGGCGATGGCGCTGGCCATGAATACCTTGCACGATGCGGCCCACGGTGCCGTGTTCCGCCATGGGCCGCTGAACCGGCTGCTGATACGGCTGGTGGCCTTGCCGGTTGGCGTGGACACGGATTTCTGGACCATCCGCCACGTGCATTTTCACCACCCGTATGCCAACGTGGATGGCCATGACCTCGACACGAAACCGAATCCTTTTTTGCGCCAGACGCCTTTCCAGCGCTGGTCGCCGCAGTACCGTTATCAGCACCTGTACTGGCCCGTGGTGGCGGCGCTGTCGCTGCCCTACCTGAACTGGTATGGCGACTGGCTGGACCGTTTCGGCAAGACGCCGGTGGCCGCGAACAGCCGGCTGCAGGGCTGGCCTGGCTGGCTGTCTTTTTTTTGCTGGAAGCTGGGCCACGTGACGCTGGTGCTGGCCTTGCCGCTATGGCTGCTGCATGATCATGTCGGCTGGGGCGTGGTGCTGGGCGCGTATCTGCTTGGGCAAATGATGGCGTCCTGCGTGCTGGTGGCGCTGATACTGGGTACGCACTGGGCCGAGGTAGACTTTTTCCAGCCGCAGGCAGATAGCAGCCTGCCGCACGACTGGTGCCAGCACACGTTTTACACGGCCTGCGACTGGACGCCGCAGCCGTGCGCCTTGCGTCATCTCGGCTACTGGCTGGGTGGGCTCAATCTGCACCTGACCCATCATTTGTTCCCGACCTGGAGCCACCGCCACTATCGGGCACTGGCGCACATCATCGCCGAACTGGCACCACAGCATGGCCTGGCCTACCGCAATCTCACTTACCGGCAATTGCACGTTTCGCAGCAAGCCTTTTTGCGTGCCATGGGCCAGCCTCCCGCAAGTGATTGACGAATCGTGCTTGACGCGGGTTCCGTGACGTCTTACATTTCTGTAACGACAGAAATAAGAGAAAGTCATGGAACTGAGTCCGACCACGCAAAAATATATCCTCCACTGGGGTGAAATGGGTACCCGCTGGGGCGTCAACCGCACGGTGTCGCAAATTCACGCGCTGCTGTTCCTGGCCAATGAGCCTTTGACGGCTGAAGACATCGCCGAGACCTTGAATGTGGCCCGCTCGAACGTCAGCAACAGCCTGAAGGAATTGCAAAGCTGGGGCCTGGCCCGCATCACGCATGTGATGGGGGACCGGCGCGACCATTTCGTTGCCCTGCAGGATGTGTGGGAAATCTTCAGGGTCATCATGGAAGAGCGCAAGCGACGCGAAATTGATCCCACCCTGTCGGTGCTGCGCGAATGCGCGATCGAGGGCGAGCACGATGCGGCGATTGCGCCGCAGACCCTGGTCCGCATGGGCGAGGTGCTGGCTTTCCTGGAAATGCTCAGCGCCACCTATAGCGACTATAAAAACCTGCCGCCCGCGACCCTGCAGCGCATGCTGTCCATGGGCGGCAAGGTGGCCAAATTCCTCAGTCCCGACGACAAGCCGGCCAAGTCGAAAAAGCCGGGCAAGCCATGAACGGCCCTTCTGAAGGAGAATTGTTCCGGAAGGTGATGGGGGCCGAATGGGGCAAGCTGCATCCTGATATCCGCCGCCGCTTCGAGAAAAACCCTGCGCCGGGCCAGCCCTTGTATTACCAGGGTGAACTGAGTCAGCTGCGCAGCTCGCGCCTGGGCAAGCTGCTCGGTTTTATCACGCGCCCCTTTATCGATGGCGCGTTGATTCCGTATGACGATACGGACTTCCCCGTCGATATCGAAGTCTATTCCAAGCCCGGCTGCCCGCACATCTTCAAGCAGCGCACTTACCGCCTGCATGGCCGCCAGCCTATCCGCTTTACTTCCTACATGGCCGAGAGCGAGCGCGGCGAAGTGCTGGAATACGTGGGCATGGGCCTGGGCATGAAGCTGCGGCTGCATGTCGATGGCGGCAATCTGTACTTCACCAGCGATGGTTATTTCTGGGATATCTTCGGCTGGCGCATGCCGCTGCCCGGCCTGCTAACGCCCGGCAAAACCTTTTTATGCCACCGCAACGATGACCGCGAGCAGTTCAATATCCGCATCGAGATACGCCACGCCCTGTTTGGCAAGACTTTTTTGCAGGTGGGCCGCTTCCATGAAATCGCCGCCCCCGCACACGAGAAGGAAAAATCATGAATACGCATTTGCTGGCCCTGCAACTGATGGCGGCGCAAGGCTGCCTGGGCGCCTTCGATACCTTGTACCACCATGAGCTGACCGAGGCGCTGCCGCAAAAAACTTCGGCGCGGCTGGAGCTGTCGATCCACGCGGTGCGCGCCCTGATCTACAGCGCGCTGTTTATCGGCTTGTCCGCCTGGCAGTGGCACGGCGGTTGGGCCTGGACGCTGGTCGCCATCTTCAGCGTGGAAATCGTGTTGACCCTGTGGGACTTTGTGGTGGAAGACCGCACGCGCTTGCTGCCCGCCACCGAGCGCGTCACGCATACGGTGCTGGCGATGAACGGCGGCGCCTTCATCGCCTTGCTGGCCCTGAATAGCAGCGACTGGGCCAGCTTGCCGACTGCCCTGGTATGGCAACCACAGGGATGGCTCAGCGTCTTTTTGGCATTGTGCGGCATAGGCGTGGGCTTGTCCGGCCTGCGCGATGCCTACGCGGCCTGGCAGTTGCGCAGCCGCGAGCAGGAAAAAGCTGAGCTGCTGAGCTTTGGCAGCAGACCGCAAACGGTGCTGGTGACGGGCGCCACCGGTTTCATCGGCCAGCAGCTGGTGGCCGCCTTGCTGGCCCATGGCCATCTGCTGACAGTCTTGACGCGTCAGCCGAAAGCATCGGCATGGCTGTTCGATGGCAGGGTACGCTGCATCGAGTCTGTCGATGAATTGGGGGATGCCCAGCGCATCGATATGGTGATCAACCTGGCCGGTGCGCGCATTGTCGGCTGGCGCTGGACGCAAGCGCGCAAGGCGGCCTTGCGCCGTAGCCGGGTGGCCCTGACGCAGGAACTGGTGGCGTGGATCGCCCGCGCGCAGCACAAACCGAGGGTGCTGCTGTCGGCCTCGGCCATCGGTTATTACGGCGTGCAGCCGCAGGGTGACGACCGGGAATTGGACGAAGACAGCGCACCGCAGTCCATCTTCATGTCGCAGCTGTGCACCGAATGGGAAGCGGCTGCGCGCGAGGCGGAAAAATTTGGCGTGCAAGTGGCCCGCATGCGTTTTGGCCTGGTCTTTGGCCGCCAGGGCTCGCTGCCGCAAATGCTGTTGCCGATCAAACTCGGTATGGGCGGCCCGCTGGGCAGCGGTCTGCAATGGATGTCTTGGGTGCATGTGCACGATGTGCTGCGGGGCATCGCTCACCTGGCGCTGCGCAGCGAACAAACTGCTGTGGATGGGGCCTATAACTTCTGCGCGCCGGAAGCGGTCCGGCAGCGCCGCTTCGCGCAGGTGGCAGGCCAGGTGCTGCACCGGCCATCGTTCATGCCCACACCGGCGTTTGTCATGCGGGGCTTGCTGGGCGAGCAGGCCGACTTGCTGGTCGAAGGCCAGCGCGTGGTGCCGCAGCGGCTGCTGGCTGACGGTTTTGTCTTCCAGTATCCGCAACTGGAAGGGGCGCTGCGCAGCCTGTAAGCTGGTGTAGTATGGGGCTACTGGAGACGCCCATGCCCCGATTCAGTCACACTATCGCCAGCCACACTTACCAGTTCGGCAGCTTGAAAGATTTGCTGGCCAGGGCCACGCCGCTGCGCTCCGGCGATGTGCTGGCCGGTGTGGCGGCAGCCAGCGCGCAGGAAAGGGTGGCTGCGCAAATGGCGCTGGCCGAGGTGCCGCTGCCGCTATTTCTCAATGAAGTGCTGGTGCCCTATGAAAGCGACGAAGTCACGCGTTTGATCATCGACACGCATGACCGGAACGCCTTTGCGCCGATTGCGACGCTGTGCGTGGGCGAGTTCCGGGATTGGCTGCTCAGCGATGCGGCCGACACGCCCACGCTGGCGGCTGTGGCTCCCGGCATCACGCCAGAAATGGCGGCGGCCGTGTCCAAGCTGATGCGCCTGCAAGACCTGGTGCTGGTGGCAAAAAAGTGCCGCGTCGTCACGGCCTTCCGCAATACCCTGGGCCTGGAAAACCGGCTGGCCACGCGGCTGCAGCCGAATCACCCCACCGATGACGCCACCGGTATCGCCGCTTCCATGCTCGATGGCCTGATGTATGGCAGTGGCGACGCCGTGATCGGCATCAATCCCGCCACCGACAACGTGGCGCAAGTGGTCTCGCTGCTGCATTTGCTCGACGCCGTCATCAGCCAGTACCAGATACCCACGCAAGCGTGCGTGCTCACGCATGTCAGCAATACCCTCGAAGCGATACGGCGCGGCGCACCGGTCGACCTGGTATTCCAGTCCGTGGCCGGCACCGAAGCTGCCAACCGCAGTTTCGGCATCGACCTGGCGCTGCTAGCCGAGGCGCGGGCGGCGGCCCTGTCGCTGGGGCGCGGCACGGTGGGCAGCAACGTCATGTATTTCGAGACTGGCCAGGGCAGTGCGCTGTCGGCGGGCGCCCATGCGGGCATGGACCAGCAGACTTGCGAGGCGCGCGCGTATGCAGTGGCGCGCGCTTTCCAGCCGCTGCTGGTCAACTCGGTAGTGGGTTTTATCGGTCCCGAATATCTGTATGACGGCAAGCAGATCATGCGCGCGGGACTGGAAGACCATTTCTGCGCCAAGCTGCTGGGCCTGCCCATGGGCTGCGACGTCTGCTACACCAACCACGCGGAGGCGGACCAGGATGATATGGACGCCTTGCTGACCATGCTGTGCGTGGCCGGCTGCAATTTCATCATGGGCGTACCCGGCGCCGACGACATCATGCTGGGCTACCAGAGCACTTCCTTTCACGATGCGCTGTATGCGCGCCGCGTATTGGGCTTGCGCGCCGCGCCCGAATTCGAAGCCTGGCTGCAGACCATGGCGATTACGGATATCCAGGGCCGCCTGAGCGGGACGCTGGCGCCAGCCTTCCAGGCGGCGCTGCTGCGCCTCGATGGCAAGGGCAGACCATGAACAGGCACGACCCATGGCAAACCTTGCGCCGCCATACGCCGGCGCGCATCGGACAAGGGCGCAGCGGCGTGAGCACGCCCACTGCCGCGCACCTGGCGTTTCAACTGGCCCACGCCCAGGCGCGCGACGCCGTGCAGCTGGCACTCGACGGCGTGGCGCTGGCGCAAGCTTGCTGTTTCGATGGCCACACCGGTCTGCTGCTGCATAGCGCGGCGGCCAGCCGCAGCGAATATCTGCAGCGCCCCGACCTGGGACGCCGGCTCGATCAGGCTTCGCGCACGCAGTTAGCCAGTATGCCGGCCGGTGCGGACCTGGCGCTGGTGGCGGCCGATGGCCTGTCGGCGCTGGCCGTGCAGCGGCATGTTGCTCCTTTCCTGGCTGCCCTGCGCGCCAGGCTGGCGCTGGAAACGTGGACGGTGACTCCGCTGATGATCGTGCAGCAGGGGCGGGTGGCGGTCGGCGATGAAGTGGGCGCCTTGCTGAAGGCGCGCGCCGTGCTGGTGATGATAGGCGAGCGGCCCGGCCTGAGTGTGCCGGACAGCCTGGGCCTGTATCTGACGTGGGCGCCGGCAGTGGGTTTGCGCGACGATAGCCGCAACTGCATTTCCAACGTACGCCCCGAGGGGCTGCCGTATGGACAAGCCGCGTACCGCCTGCATTATCTGTTGTCGCAGGCGTTCAGCCGGCAGTTGTCCGGCGTGGCGCTGAAGGATGAAACGGTGACAGAGGGCGCGGCCCTGGCGGGCACGCGCAATTTTCTGCTGGAGTGATCAGATCTCGCGGATGTCATCGAGCGGCCAGCGCGGCCGCACATTGAACGAGTAATCGTACTTGGCCGCGTCCGGGTTGATCTGCAAACGCATGGCGCCGGCAAAGGCGATCATGGCGCCATTGTCGGTACAGAATTCCAGCTCCGGGTAATACACCTTGAAGCGTTTCTTGGCGGCCGCCGCGTTGAGCGAGGCGCGCAGCTGCGCGTTGGCGCCCACGCCGCCGGCAATCACCAGCCGTTTCAAGCCCGTATGCTTCAGGGCCGACACGCATTTGGCCGTCAGCACTTCAACGATGGCGTCGACGAAACCGCGCGCAATATTGGCCTTGTCCTGCTCGCAGATATTGGCGATGACTTTTTCTTCATGGTTTTTCACCACCGTCAGCACGGCCGTCTTCAAGCCGGAAAAGCTGAAGTTGAAATCCTTCGAGTGCATCATCGGGCGCGGCAGCTTGTAGGCCAGCGGGTCGCCAAATTCGGCCAGGCGCGAAATGGCGGGGCCGCCCGGATAGCCCAGGCCCAGCAGCTTGGCCGATTTGTCGAACGCTTCGCCGGCCGCGTCGTCCAGCGTTTCGCCCAGCAGGGTGTACTGGCCCACGCCGTCGACGCGCATCAGCTGCGTGTGGCCGCCCGAGACCAGCAGCGCGATAAACGGGAATTCGGGCGGTTCGGACGCCAGCAAAGGCGACAGCAAATGGCCTTCCAGGTGGTGGATGCCCAGCACCGGCTTGTTGATGGCCAGGCCCAGGCTGCAGGCGACGGACGAGCCGACCAGCAGCGCGCCAGCCAGGCCGGGGCCTTGCGTGTAGGCGATGGCGTCGATGTCGGCCAGGGCGATGTCGGCCTTGCCCAGCGCTTCTTCGAGCAGGGGAATGGCGCGGCGGATATGGTCGCGCGACGCCAGTTCCGGCACCACGCCGCCATACTGCTCGTGCATGGCCACTTGCGAATAAAGGGCGTGCGACAGCAGGCCGCGTTGCGTGTCGTACAGGGCCAGGCCGGTTTCGTCACAGGAGGATTCGACGCCAAGAACAATCATGAAGGTGCTAGGTAAGGGGGGAGTAATCCGACATTGTAAAGGAAAGCCGGCCCGCCCACCGTGCGGCCGGCGCACCATTTCGGCGGCAGTGTGCACTTGCGCAGTGCGGCAGCAAGCCGTTTTATGTAGCCGTGGCGCTCTTGCAGCCCGTATTTTTTCCACTGGCACCACTTTTGCTTGGATAAGGGGATACCTTTCTTGGGGAGCTTGCGATGTCCGAACAATGGAAAATGATCTGCCGCCTGAAGGAACTGCCGCAGGCTGGCGTGCGCATGGTGCAGCGGGGCCTGGCCTGGCAGGATTTGCCGGGCGTGGCCGTGTTTCATGGGGCCGACGATACAGTGTATGCACTGCTCGACATGCTGCCTTGCCTGGGTGGCCCGCTGGCGCACGGGGAGCTGCGCGGCACAAGCCTGGTGGGACCGCAGGAAAGCTGGGTCATTGATCTCGATGCCGGCTGCCTGGTATCGCCCATGACCGGCATGGCGCGCCTGTACAAGGTGCGCATCCTCGATGGCCGCGTCTACCTGGATTTAAATGAATTGAATACCCCGGCCAGCAAGGCCGAGCAGGCGCTGGCCGGCTCTTACGCGGTGCTGCCGCATGTGCAGATGGTGGGATAAAGCCAGCAAGCAAAAAAAACGGCGCACAAGGCGCCGTTCCTGGTAGAGCCGCAGGCCTTAAGCCGGGCGGTTCAATAAATGAGCGTGCGCATCGCGCAGCATCGTCTCTGTCGTATCCCAGTCGATGCAGCCGTCGGTGACGGAGCAGCCGTAGGTCAGTTGCGACAGGTCTTGCGGGATCTTCTGGTTGCCGCCGACGATGTTCGATTCGATCATCACGCCGACCAGCGAGCGGTTGCCCTGGCGGATCTGGTTGATCACGTCGGCCATTACCAGCGGTTGTAGTTCCGGTTTCTTGTAGCTATTGGCGTGCGAGCAGTCGACTACCAGGTTGGCTGGCAGCTTGGCCTTGGCCAGCGCCTGTTCGGCGATTGCTACCGAGACCGAATCGTAGTTCGGACGGCCATCGCCGCCGCGCAGTACCACGTGGCCATACGCGTTGCCGCGCGTGCGCACGATGGCGACATTGCCTTCGCTGTTAATGCCCAGGAAGGAGTGCGGGTGCGCCGACGACAGGATGGCGTTGACGGCGATGCTGATGTCGCCATCGGTGCCGTTCTTGAAGCCGACCGGCGTCGACAGGCCCGACGACATTTCGCGGTGGGTTTGCGATTCGGTGGTGCGCGCGCCGATGGCGGTCCAGGCGATCAGGTCGCCCAGGTACTGCGGCGAGATCGGGTCCAGCGCTTCGGTGGCGGTCGGCAAACCCAGTTCGCATACGTCCAGCAGGAACTGGCGCGCTTTTTCCATGCCTTCGTTGACCTTGAACGAGTCATCCATGTACGGATCGTTGATATAGCCTTTCCAGCCCGTGGTGGTGCGTGGTTTTTCGAAATACACGCGCATCACCAGCAGCATGGTGTCCTTGACTTCCTCTTGCAGCGCTTTCAGGCGGCGCGCGTAATCGAGGCCGGCGACCGGGTCGTGGATGGAGCAAGGGCCCACGACCACGAACAAACGCTTGTCTTTGCGGTCGATGATGTTGCGCAGCGTTTCGCGGCCGCGGTTGACGGTGTCGAACGCGCTGGCCGACAGCGGCAGTTTGGCGTGCAGGTCGGCCGGCGTAGGCATCGGCGCGAAGGAGGTGACGTTGATATTTTCGATGTCTGGCGTATTCATGATTCTGGCTCGGCTTTCGATATTGCGTTCTTAAGAGGCAATAGTGTAGCGGAAATGCGGCCTGGCGGCGGGAGCGTGCTTAAAACCGGGCTAAAACGGAATGGCTGAGTTGTTTTTCTGGCAGGCCCGGCATTGCACCGGACTTGCCATCGTGGCGATTTTCAGCGGCCGCTGCTCACGCCATGGCCGAAGGCGTAGCGTGCGATATTACGGCGACTGCCCGCCAGTTCCGGCGGCTTGGGCATGCCCGGGTGGCGCCGTACGTGTTCCATGATCAGGGCTTCATGGGCTTGTATCTGCGCGTCCAGGCAGGTGATTTGCTGGCACAGCAACTGGTGCAGCGCCTGCTGGCCATTGCGCAGATGCTCGTCCAGCAGGGCCACTTCCTGCTTGCGCACCTGCTGTATCGCTTGCAGGCGGCGCAGCCACAACCGCAGTTCCAGATAGGCGGGCGAGGGAGGTGTCCAGGGGGCGGGGCGGGCTGCTTCGCAATAATGGGCCAGTACGACCGCCCTGTACCCGGCTTCCTCGTCCAGGCCGCACTTGTGCACGAATTGCAACAGTGGCGCGCCCTGGGCGTCGCACACCAGCATGCCCATGGCGGCCAGGCCTTGCGCGGGCGCCTCGCTGAACGGCGCATCGAGACGCATGCAGACGCGTAAACCCATCACGGGCACATCGTTGCGCTGCAGCCAGCTGCGCAGCCAGCGGTAGCCGGCCAGGTCGTTTTCGACCACCTTGCACAGCACCTGGCCGCCGGACAGCAGCACGGTCTTGAGCAGTAATTTGCCTGTTTCGATGCCGACGAAGGCGGTTTCCTGTTTGGCGATGTGTTCCATGATGATTCCTCCCTTGCAGGCTTATACGCAGGGGTGCTTGAGCTGGATTCAAGCCGGATTCAATTCTGCAGGGAAATATTTTTCTGCCAGGCTGTTGCATCTTTGCCTGGTGTGGCGGAGGGCCTGGCGCCCGAGTGAAAAATCCGTGTAAGCTTGCGCCATGACTACTGTATCCATACCCCATCACGACGTGGCTGGCGAGCCATTTCCAGCCGCCCGCTTCATCAAGGAGATAGGCCGCGGCAAGAATGGCGCCCGCAGCATGACGCGCGATGACGCCTGCGCCCTGTACCGCGCCATGCTCGAAGGGCGCGTATCGGACCTGGAACTGGGCGGCATCTTGCTCTCCATGCGCATCAAGGGCGAGTCCGTCGATGAAATTGCCGGCTTCCTCGATGCGGCCGAGGCATCGTTCGCGCCGCTGGCTGCGCCGGCCGGCGCCTATCTGCCCATCGTGATTCCCAGCTACAACGGTGCGCGCAAGATGGCCAATCTGACGGCTTTGCTGGCGCTGCTGCTGGCCCGCGCCGGTGCGCCCGTGCTCGTGCATGGCGTCAGCAGCGACCCGGGCCGCGTCACGACCGCCGAAGTGCTGGCTGAACTCGGTGTACCCGCCTGCGCCAGTCACGCCGAGGCGGAAGCGGCCATGCTCCGTGGTGAGGTGGCTTTCCTGCCCATCGAAGCGCTGGCGCCGCAGATGGCGCATCTGCTGTCGCTGCGCAGGGTCTTGGGAGTGCGCAATTCCACCCATACCCTGGTGAAAATCATGCAGCCGTTTGCCGGTCCGGCCCTGCGCCTGGTGTCCTATACGCACCCGGAATACCTGGAAATGCTGGGCGAGTATTTCACCACGGCCGCGCCAGTCGAGCGGGGCGGGGCCTTTTTGATGCGCGGCACGGAAGGTGAAACGGTGGCCAATGCCAACAAAGCGCAGCAGATCGACTGGTTTCATGGCCATCAGCGCACCGTGTTGGTCGAGAAGCAATTGCAGGTAGAACAATTGCCGCACTTGCCAGCCGAACGCGACGCGGCTACCACCGCCCACTGGATATCTAGCGTGCTGCGCGGTGATATCCGTGTGCCGGCATCGATCGCCGAACAGGTGGAGCAATGCCTGCAGGCAGCGAAGGTCAGTGGATAAAGGGCATGTCCGTTTACAATGGCGTCTTTGTAATCAGGCGTGACCGGAATTCTTATGGCAAAACAATTTGATGTGGCAGTGATCGGCGCGGGCGCGGCCGGCATGATGTGTGCGGCCGTGGCCGCCCAGCAGGGCAAGCGCGTGGTATTGATCGATCACGCGGCCAAGCTGGCCGAAAAAATCCGCATCTCGGGTGGCGGTCGTTGTAACTTCACCAACACCCAGGCGGGACCGCAAAATTTCTTGTCTGAAAACCCCCATTTCTGCAAGAGCGCCTTGTCGCGCTACACGCCGCAAGACTTTTTGGCGCTGGTGAAAAAGCACCGCATCGGCTACCACGAAAAGCACAAGGGCCAGCAATTCTGCAATGAATCGGCCGAGCAGATCATCGACATGCTCAAGGACGAGTGCGCTGCTGGCGGCGTGCACTGGCGCATGCCGTGCAAAATCGACAATGTTGTGAAACAAGATGATGGCAGTTTCCTGCTGCAGACCGATAGTGGCGAGATCGAAGCAGGCAGCGTGGTCATCGCCACGGGCGGCCTGTCGATTCCGAAGATCGGCGCCACCGATTTTGCCTACCGCATCGCCAAACAATTCGATTTGCAGATGGTCGAGCCTCGCCCGGCCCTGGTGCCGCTGACGTTTGACCCGGCCAGCTGGGCGCCATTCGCCGAATTGTCGGGCATCGCCCTGGAAGTGGACGTGGAGACGGGCAGCCTGAAAGGCCGCAAGGCGACAGGCGGGCGTTTCCGCGAAGACTTGTTATTTACGCATCGCGGCCTGTCGGGCCCGGCGATCCTGCAAATTTCCAGTTTCTGGCAGCCGGGCACGCCTATCGTCATTAATTTGTTGCCAGAGGTCGATGTGGCGCAAACCTTGATCGAAGGCAAGGGCACCCTGAAAAAGCAATTGGGCAACCTGGTGGCGTTATGGCTGCCGCAGCGCCTGGCCGACTGCCTGCTCGCTGTGAACGGCCTGGCGGCCGATGCACGCATTGCCGACTTGCCTGATGCGCAACTGCGCAAGCTGGGGCAGGCGATCAATGCGTGGTCCATCGTGCCGAACGGCTCCGAAGGCTACCGCAAAGCGGAAGTCACGCGCGGCGGCATCGATACGCGCGAACTGTCGCAGCAGACCATGATGGCCAATAAAGTGCCGGGCCTGTACTTCATCGGTGAATCGGTCGATGTGACGGGTTGGCTGGGTGGCTACAACTTCCAGTGGGCCTGGGCTTCGGGCATGGCGGCAGGAGTTGCGCTGCAGTAAACCTCCTGTGTAGAATGGGGCTGGCGCCGCAGCGCGCCAGTTCTTGCCGATGGTGTTGATGCACGTCTTGATGCGTGGTTTACACCACATTTTGGCAAGCTTCTCAGGCTGCATGCCGCACGCAAATGGGCAGGGGCTTCCTTTTTCGAATAAAAGCTGCTACTATCTATCTCTTCCTATACACCACCTCAACGGTTTGAATTTTACATGACCACTATTCGCCTTAAAGAAAACGAGCCGTTCGAAGTCGCAATGCGTCGCTTCAAACGCACCATCGAAAAAACTGGTCTGCTGACCGAATTGCGCGCTCGCGAATTCTACGAAAAACCAACGGCTGAGCGTAAGCGCAAGCTGGCAGCTGCAGTGAAGCGTCACTACAAACGCATCCGCAGCCAACAACTGCCTAAAAAATTATTCTAAGACTGTTCAGTCAGAACCAACCCGGGTAATACGGCGCATTGTTCGCCACGGGTTCAGTTTTGATTCGCCTGAGCTTCTGCTTCAGATGAGTCGCATACCCGCTCCGGTTCGCCGCAGCGGGTTTTCGTTTTTCTGGGCTGCTTGTATAGTAGTCCCACTATCACCTTACCAACGAGGAATGCCATGAGCTTGAAAGCACAAATTACCGAAGACATGAAGAACGCCATGCGTGCCAAGGAAGCGGGCAAGCTGGGCACGATTCGCCTCTTGCTGGCTGAAATCAAGCGCAAGGAAGTCGATGAGCGCATCGAACTGAACGATGAGCAAACCCAGGCGATCGTGGAAAAAATGATCAAGCAGCGCAAGGATTCGATCACCCAATTCGAGGCTGGTGGCCGCGCCGACCTGGCTGACATCGAAAAAGCCGAGCTGGTGCACCTGGCTGGCTACATGCCTGCGGCCCTGTCGGATGCAGAAGTTGCCGCTGAAGTGGCTGCCGCCGTGGCCGCCTCGGGCGCCGCTGGTCCGCAAGACATGGGCAAGGTCATGGCCATCATCAAGCCGAAGCTGGCTGGCCGCGCCGATATGGCCGTCGTATCCGGTTTGATCAAGAAGGCCTTGACGCCAGCCGCCTAAGCCCCAAAATAGTAGTTACGGTTGCCAGCTTCGATGCTGGCAGCCGCTCAACAGCCCACACGTTGACCTGGCTCAACCTCAGGCAGCGTGCGGTAGTATAGTCTGACCTATAACAACACCGCCCCAGCCCAGTGATACCTCAATCTTTCATTTCCGATTTGCTCAACCGTGTCGATATCGTCGACATCGTGGGGCGCTATGTGCAGCTGAAAAAAGGTGGCGCGAATTTCATGGGCTTGTGCCCGTTCCACAGTGAAAAGTCGCCCAGCTTTACCGTCAGCCCCACCAAGCAGTTTTACCATTGCTTCGGCTGCGGTGCGCATGGCACGTCCATCGGTTTCCTGATCGAGTATTCGGGCATGGGCTTTGTCGATGCCGTCAAGGATCTGGCGCAAGGCGTGGGCATGGTGGTGCCGGAAGCCGATGACAAGATCCCGCCGGCCCAGCGCGCGCAAATCCAGGCGCAAAGCCTGGCCTTGTCCGACGCCATGACGCAAGCCTGCGATTATTATCGCGGCCAGCTGCGCCACGCGCCCGACGCCATCGCCTACCTGAAAAACCGTGGTTTGACGGGTGAAATTGCCGCCCGTTTCGGCATGGGCTACGCGCCTGGCGGCTGGGATAACCTCCGTTCCGTATTCCCCGATTACGAAGTGCTGGCCCTGGTCGAAGCCGGCCTGGTGATCGACAAGGTCGATGAAGACGGCAATAACCGCAAGCGCTACGACCGTTTCCGCGAGCGCATCATGTTCCCGATCCGCAATACCAAGGGGCAAGTAATCGCCTTTGGCGGCCGCGTGCTGGACCATGGCGAACCGAAATACCTGAACTCGCCTGAAACACCGCTGTTTTCCAAGGGTTTCGAGCTGTATGGCTTGTTCGAGGCGCGCCAGGCCATCCGCGACGCCGGATATGTGCTGGTGACGGAAGGCTATATGGATGTGGTCGCCCTGGCGCAGATGGGTTTCCCGCAGGCAGTGGCCACGCTGGGCACGGCGTGTACGCCCACCCACGTGCAAAAACTGCTGCGCCAGACCGATAACGTGATCTTCAGTTTCGATGGCGACAAGGCCGGCCGCCGTGCCGCGCGCCGCGCGCTGGAAGCAAGCCTGGCCCACGTGTCGGACAATAAAACCATTAAATTCCTGTTCTTGCCGTCCGAGCATGACCCGGACAGTTATATCCGTGAATTCGGCGCCGAAGGTTTCGAGCAGCAAGTGCACGAAGCCATGCCGCTGTCGCAATTCCTGCTAAAAGAAGTGTCGGGCGAGCATGATCTTTCCGAGCCGGAAGGGCGTGCGCGCGTGCAGTTCGACGCCAAGCCTTTGCTGCAACTGATGGCGCCGTCGTCCCTACGGCTGCAGATCGTGCGCGGACTGGCGCAGCTGACGCAATCGACGCCGGCCGAAATCGAGGGTTTGTTTGAACTGGCGAAACCTGTTTCCGTGGCACACCGCGCGCCACCCAAGTCGGGCCGTCCGGTGCCGGTGGGGCTGGAATTGAAGATCACGCGCATGCTGGTGGCGCATCCGCCCTTGACCTTGTATGTCGATGCGGCGGCGCTGGCGGCCTTCCAGCACTTGGGCCCGGATGCGGCGCAAAGCCTGGGCCAGCTGGTGGCGGCTGGCCAGGCCTTGGGCGAGCATGGCAGCTTTGCCGCGCTGGCCCAGCAATTGAAGGAATTTGGCAGCGAGTATGATGAGATCATCGGCGAGATTGCGGCTGGCAGCGAGTCCGATTACGACAGTGAATTATCATGGCTGGTTAGCACGATACGCGAGATCAAATTGAACGCTTTGAAGGCCGAGCTGGAACAATTGTTTGCGTCGGGTT
This sequence comes from Janthinobacterium silvisoli, assembly GCF_014200725.1. Lineage (GTDB taxonomy): Bacteria > Pseudomonadota > Gammaproteobacteria > Burkholderiales > Burkholderiaceae_D > Janthinobacterium. The sequence goes on along the minus strand of NZ_JACHCL010000001.1, from coordinate 1,777,547 downwards.
TGCCATCCGATAAAATTGGTGTACGCTACCGCGAAATCATGCAGGAGCAGGGAGAGCTGGAACGCCAGCGCGATGCCGAGTTGGTGAATCGCTAATCTTGCTGCTGGGTGGGCGCGGACTGGAAAAAGATTTTTCGCGTGCTATAATTAAATGCTAAGTATTGTGTGCTTTGGCAAGCTAGTTCTGTTTCGTAAATAGTATTTGTTTTCAGTAAGTTAGGCTCTTGATCGGCGCGGTAGATTGTGTCGGCAGCCGGGGCCAACTGGCGTTTTTCGGTGTTGCGGCAGGGTTCGCACCGCAGGCAAACCGCGCCAGGCTCTCGCTCCCTACATGGTCGGATGCAGAAATTTCTGCCGCTTCGGCTGGTGACAGCCGGTGGACAGGAATGGCTGCGGTTCCCGCAGATCGTGGCCGATGAGGTGTAAGTAACGTAACAGTGTCGGACCTGGGTCGTCGACAGGTTCGAAGATGGTGGTTCCCGCAGGTAGACAGGGAACCGGCAGCAAACTTTATCCTAATCCACCGTAAAGCAAGTCGTTGTGTAATCGAAAGCGCCTGTGCCAATCAAGAAACCCGAATCCAAAGCGGCTGTAAAGCCCACTAAAGTTACCACGAAAGCCGAAAAGGCGCTCGACCGGCCAGAAGCACGCGTTACCAGCGCGCCGCCAGCGGTCAGCCAGACCACCGATGCCGCCACCCTGGCTGCCATCGATACCTCTGGTTATGTCTTGCCGTCGGTAAAAGTGCCGGGCCGCCGTGGCCGAAAGCCCAAAGAATTCCAGCCAGAAAATGACGAAGTCGCCGCGCTGAACGCCGTCGAGCGGGCCGAGCTGAAGGCCGTCGACAAGGCCAAGGCCAAGGACCGCAAGGCGAAAGAGCGCGCGCTGCTGAAAGACGCGTTTTCATCCGATACGGAAGCGAGCGAGGAAGAACTCGAACGCAGGCGCCAGAAACTCAAGACCCTGATCAAGTTCGGCAAGGAACGCGGTTTCCTGACTTACGCCGAAATCAATGATCACCTGCCCGAAAATATAGTCGATCCGGAAGCCATCGAAGGCATTATCGGCACCTTCAACGACATGGGCATCGCCGTCTACGAGCACGCGCCGGACGCCGAAACTCTGTTGCTGTCCGATAACGTCGCCGTCGTCACCAGCGACGACGAGGCGGAAGCTGCGGCCGAGGCTGCGCTATCGACCGTCGACTCCGATTTCGGCCGCACCACCGACCCCGTGCGCATGTATATGCGCGAGATGGGCTCGGTTGAGCTGCTGACCCGCGAAGGCGAGATCGAGATTGCCAAGCGCATCGAAGATGGCTTGAAAGACATGATCCAGGCGATTTCCGCCTGCCCCGTGACGATCGCCGAAATCATCGCCGCCGCCGACCGCATCTCCAACGAAGAGATCAAGATCGATGAAATCGTCGACGGTCTGGTCGATGAAAACGAACCGGTCGCCGCCCCTGTCGCCTCCGCTCCCGTCGAAGAAGACGAAGAAGAAAGCGACGAGGAAGAAGAGGAAGAGGAAGAAGAGGAAGAAGCCAGCGCCTCTGGTGCAGCTGGCTTCTCGGCCGAGCAGCTGGAAACCTTGAAACGCACGGCGCTGGAAAAATTTGCCGTGATTTCCCTGCAATTCGACAAGATGCGCCGCGCCTTTGAAAAAGAAGGCTACAACTCCAAGCCGTACGCCAAGGCGCAGGAAGCCATTTCGCAAGAACTGCTGGGTATCCGCTTCACGGCCAAGGTCGTGGAGAAACTATGCGACACCCTGCGCGGCCAGGTCGATGAAGTGCGCCATATCGAGAAACAAATCCTCGACGTGGCCGTGAACCGCTGCGGCATGCCGCGCGCTCACTTCATCAAGGTCTTCCCCGGCAATGAAACCAACCTCGACTGGGTCGATGGCGAAGTCAACGCAGGCCACGCCTACAGCGCCATCCTGGGCCGCAACATTCCGACCGTCAAGGAACTGCAGCAACGCCTGATCGACCTGCAGGCGCGCGTCGTCTTGCCGCTGCCGGACTTGCGCAACATCAACCGTCAAATGGCGGCTGGTGAAATGAAGGCGCGCAAGGCCAAGCGTGAAATGACCGAGGCCAACTTGCGCCTGGTGATTTCGATCGCCAAGAAATACACGAACCGCGGTCTGCAATTCCTCGACCTGATCCAGGAAGGCAATATCGGCCTGATGAAAGCCGTCGACAAGTTTGAGTACCGCCGCGGCTACAAGTTTTCCACCTACGCCACCTGGTGGATACGCCAGGCCATCACGCGCTCTATCGCCGACCAGGCACGCACGATACGCATTCCCGTGCACATGATAGAGACGATCAACAAGATGAACCGGATTTCTCGCCAGATCCTCCAGGAAACCGGCGCAGAACCCGATCCGGCCACCCTGGCGATCAAGATGGAAATGCCCGAGGACAAGATCCGCAAGATCATGAAAATCGCCAAGGAACCGATCTCGATGGAAACACCGATCGGCGACGACGACGACTCCCACCTTGGCGACTTCATCGAAGACAACAACACCCTGGCGCCCGCCGACGCAGCCTTGCATGCTTCCATGCGCGGCGTGGTCAAGGACGTGCTCGATTCCCTGACGCCCCGCGAAGCCAAAGTGCTGCGCATGCGTTTCGGCATCGAAATGTCCACCGACCACACCTTGGAAGAAGTGGGCAAGCAATTCGACGTGACGCGCGAACGCATCCGCCAGATCGAGGCGAAAGCGCTGCGTAAATTGCGCCACCCATCGCGTTCCGACAAGCTGAAAAGCTTCTTGGAAGGCAACTAGAAGCCAATAGGGCTTGACGTGCGGCGCTGATACCCCTATCCTCGCGTGTCCGTTTCCAAAACGGCAGCGCGAGAGGGGTGCAAGACCATCTCACGCCAGCAATACCCCGGGCCTCTAGCTCATGCTTGGTTAGAGCAGCGGACTCATAATCCGTTGGTGCCGTGTTCGACTCACGGGAGGCCCACCAGAATTTTGAGCAGTAAAGTGAAAGCCCTGGCGGGTAACTGCCGGGGCTTTTTTGTTATTTTTATAAAGCAAATTCCACATCTAAAATAAGAAATCTCCTAAAATGTTGCCATAGGTTTCTCTTGACGGTGAAAGGTAAAAAATGATGAAATATTTGGGTGCTTTTATTGCTGTGATCGTGCTCTCGGGCTGCCAAAGTCTGTCGCCTGATCCATCTCCAGCACAAATGGCTGCAGGGGATTTCGGCAAGAAGCCAGCAAATATCGAGCAACTCCTGCGTCGTAGTTTTGAGCGTAACTTGTATGATCCGGCCAGTGTGACCCAATTCGTCGTGTCAGAGCCAGTGAAATGCGGCAAAAAGAAAGGCTTGGGAACACCGGTGTTTGGCTGGTGCTCCTTCTACGAATATAACGCAAAAAACCGTTTGGGCGGTTATGTCGGCTTGCAGGGCCACACCGTCATGGTTTTGAATGAAAGAATTATTTATCAGGATGGTGCATTCGTGAATGGCTTTGCCTTCGAATAGCGCCAGATGGCAGGATAGTAGTGGGTAGATATTTGATCTACGTAAGTTATCGCAATGCCAGCCTATGAATTGCAAACAACAAAGCCCCGTCAGATAATTGCCGGGGCTTTTTACATGGCGCCAGCTTATCGTTGCGGGCATACTTTTACAGGAAGACACAAACCATGACGACAGAACTGACAATCGAAGACATCGTAGTTGGTACCGGCAAGGCCGCCGAGCGCGGCGCGCTGATCACGGCCCATTACCGGGGCTGGCTGGAAGACGGCACCGAGTTCGATTCCTCGCACCAGCGCGGCGCCGCGTTCCAGTGCGTGCTGAGCAACAACAAGGTTATCCAGGGCTGGATTGTCGGCTTGAAAGGCATGCAGGTCGGCGGCAAGCGCAAGCTGTGGGTGCCGGCGCAGCTGGCGTATGGCGAGCGCCAGGTGGGTTTGATACCGCCGAATGCTAATCTGGTGTTTGAGATTGAATTGCTGGAAGTGCTGACGCGGGATTAGGGCATGGAGGGCAGCGCTGTTGCTGTCTTCAGTGCTTTATATATCCGGGCCTGCCTGGTATGCCCCGGGGGTAACTGCCCCAGTTGATTCACGCGACAATTTTTCCAGACACGGCATTTTCTATTTGCTTTAGGTTGTGACCAGGCGCTGCCGTATCCAATCTGCCGCCTGCAGCTCTGTCATATTGCCGGCGGCGACTGCCAGCATGAAGTGGATGGCATCGTTCTGGCGGAACGCCAGTGTCTGTCCATTGATCGCAAGGAACAGGCGGCCGATCACCAAGGCTGTACGCTTGTTGCCATTACTGAAGCCCTGGCTGGTGGCGATCGCATAGATGTAGGCCGCTGCAAGGTCGGCTACATCGGGGGCGGGATTGCCGTAGGCTTCAAGGTTTTGTGCCCGGTTGAGCGCCGCTTCTATGGTGTTGAGATCGCGTATGCCGGCCAATCCACCGTGCACTGCGAGCTGCTTGTCGTGGACTGCAAAAACGGTATCTCGCTGCACCCATTGCCAGTTCATTTAGCCAGCGCCCGCAAGATCTCGCGGTCGTCGTGCATGATAGCCTCTGCCAGGGTCATCTGGCGCTCGAATTCAGGATTGTAGGGGGTAAGACGCATGGCGCCGTCGGGAGCCTCGGTCAGATACAGGGTATCGCCTTTCTGCACGTTCAGGATGCGCTTTGCTTCCTTGTTCAAGATCAGCCCTTCAGAGCCACCTACGGTAGTTACTTTGAATGTGAGCATGATATTTCCCCCTATATAAGTTTTATTATATGCGCAGTCATGGGAGTGTCAATCAGATAGATCAGAAGCTCAAGTTCAAAGGTTGGTCTGGGGCTAACCCTCTCATTGCATGACAGGCATGGACTTGCGCGCCCATGCCTGTCCATTACTTCAGGACTTCCACCAATTGAAGTTAACCCCTCCATTATCAAAAACAATCCGTACGGTATGGTAAGAGTCGCTGCTCAGCCCAAGGGAGCCGAAGTCGACGGTTGTCCAGCTCTGCCATCCGCCGGTGCTCGGTAGCGTTTGCGGGGCTAGTGCGACGCCGTCGATGACGAAGTGCATCTGTCGTCCAACGCTTGGGGTGGCGATGCGCACCTGGAAGTGGGAGTTGGCTTTCACGGGGACATGTTCCCATTCCAGCCACTCGCCGTTTTGCATGGAGCCGACGTTGACGCCGCCGCCGGTGTCGCTGGTCGGTTCGATGGCGATGTTGCCATTGCGGTAGAAGTTGGTCTTGCCATTGCCGCCATTGGCGCCGCCAAAGTAATCGGCGCCGGCTGCCGCAAATTTCAGGTCGGCATTAAATGGCTGACGGCTATGGGCGCGCAGGATGTTGATGCGCTGGTTGGGGTAGTCATACAGGGTTTGCTGATAAGTCAGCGGCTGGCCTTGTTCATCGAGGTTGCGGACGCGGAACACCGAGGCGTTTTCGAGGAAGTCGGTAAAGCCTTCGACCAGTGTCAGCAGGGCGCCTGCATCGGCCGTGTTTTTTAATGCCGTATCGAAGGTCTGGCCATGGTTCGGGTCGCGGAAGGTGGACGACGTCGGTGCGAACAGGCCGGGGAAGGCTACGCCGATTTTCGTGCGGTTGAAGTCGGTCAGGGTCGAGGTGCCACCGCCCGACCAGGCCTGCGCGGCATCGACCACGGCGGCCAAGGTGGTGTCGTTTTTCAGCGCATCCGTGTTGACGATGATGTAGGGATTGAAGCCAAAATCCTGCATGCACTTTTGGCGTACATAGCGCATGGCGGCGGAGTAATTGCCCTGCTCGTTGGCGACTGTTGCCTTGTTGCCCGTCCAGATAATGATGACTGGCCTGCCGTCTATCTTGAAGCGGTTGGCGTCGGGAATGGTTTCAAAGAAAACCTTGTAATTGGTATCGTAGATATAAGTCCAGTTGGCCGGGTCGCCGATGTCGAAGGGCAGGGAATTGTGCTTGGCCTGGTTCCATTGCGCTGTCCACGAGGCAGCGTTGTCATCGAAGAGCGCTATCTTGATCTGGCTCGCCAGCCCTGTCTTGTTCAATGCCTTGACGATGGGCGCCATGCCTGCCGGACTCCACTTGGCGATGGGGTAGGCGCCGCGCACATTGGGGGCGACAAAATCCACGCCGGCTTCGCCCAGTTCGCGCACCCAGGCATCCCAGGTGCCATCGGGATTTTTCGGGTCCGGGTTATACAGCGGTGTGTTGTAGGTACCCGTATCGGGGCCGAGGATTTCGGTTTGCGAGGTGTAGTTGAAACCGAAAGTGACGCCGACATATTGCGCCTGGGCGTATGGCGCGCAAGCAAACAACATGGTTGCGGCCAGCACGCATTTCTTGAGCACGCTATCTCTGGTTGAAAGCACGGATATTTCCCTGATGAACAGTTTGATGGTGAAAACGCTGCCAATAAAATAATTTAATATAAATATTTTCCATTGATACTAATTTGCAGATCGTAGCTTGAAAATTGCAGACAAGCAAGTTTTCTTCAGTCGTGCGCAGGGGAAATCGAAGGGGGCGGTTGATGCCAGTCGTATCAGGGGGAGTACCACGGCCGCTGGCCGTGGTAGGTGATCAACAATGAATGATCAGGATTGCTTATTTCAAGGTCCAGGTGGTTGCTTTCGCCACGGCATCGTCTGCGTTTTTCAGCGTGAAGTAGCCCTGGTCTTTCAAGGTGCTCCACTGTTTGACGCGGTTGGCGCCGTTCGGTGCCTGGTTGAATTGGCTGGTATCGACGACTTTCGTGCGCTGGGCGTAGAAATTCGTCAGGAACGACGCTTCATCCGCGCCGCTGGTGCGCGCCAACAGGCCTTCGAGCGTATTGACGCCGCCATCGGCGCCCTGGTTCAAGGCGGTGTCGATAAAGGAACCGATGGTCAGCGCACTGGCAAAACCACGTTGGCCAGCTTGCTGGACAGCGTACTGGATGTAGACGCTGTAGAAGGTTTTCCACATGGCGTCTTGCCAGGCTGGATTGCTTTGCAGGCTATTGATCTGTTTGCAAAACGCTTTGGCTTTATCGGTGATTTTCAGGATGTTGCCGTTCATGGCGCCATGCACGCCGGCACGCGCCAGGCCGCCCGCAACGGTAGGCGTGGCCGCGCCGCTGGCGGCGTCGAAGGCGGTAAACAAGGCCGGGCCATCGGGGTGGCCATCGTTCGAACCGCCGGTGGTGGCGCCGAAAATACCGATGGTGTAACCGCGGTCGTCATTGATGTTTTCGCAATAGCCATAGAACTTGTTCCAGTCGACCGTATCCTGCTCGGGTTTGTTGACCAGGCGCATGATGTTGTCCCACTGTTCGCCGTCCAGGCCTGTTTTATCCTTCAGGAACTGCAGCGTCGCGGCAGGGAAGAAGGCGTCATGGTTGATCGGGCCGCTGACGGCGACCACGCTGGCCGCCAGCTGGCTGCTGCTGCCGGCCGGATCGTTGCTGCCGCCACATGCGGTAAGTACTGCGGCGCTTGCCACGCAAACGGCTAATTTTTTGAAATGTTGCTTCATCAGATGGTTCTCCAGGTTTAACGACGATTGAGCAAAATGCTCGGGGTAAGCCTGTTCTGGGTGCGCGTTATCGCTGAATGACACATCATCTGGCGATATCCGTCCTCCCGGGACAGGATATTTTTTTCAACTGCAATGAAGGACAGGGTGATGCCGTGCTTCGCCAGAGGGGGCTGGCGAAGTTACTGGCAGCTAATTAGTTAGATAACCGGACGCCGAGGAAGAACTGCCGGCCGCTCGAATAAAATGCCTGTGGCCGTTCGGCGTTGGCGTAATACTTCAATACCGGGTTGTTCAGGTTCAATGCGTCAAAAGTGATGGTCACGTTATCGTTGACCTTGTAATTGAGCGACATTGCCAGCGTTCCCAGGCCTGCCGCATATTGTGGCGAGACGTTGGCCAGGCCGACCAGGAACGAGGAGCGGTAGGTATAAGCCAGGCGGGTGCTGAAGCCTTCCTTCTCGTAGTACAGCTCGGTGTTGAAGGTATTCGCCGAGGAACCGACCAGGGCCATGCCGTCAGACGTGCGGCCGTTGGCGTAGGTGTAGTTCACCAGCGCGCCGAAATCGCCCCACAGCGGTTGCTGCCAGGCCAGTTCAACGCCCTTGTTCTTGGCCGCGATATTGAATGGCGACGTGATCACGAAGTCGGCAAACTGGTTGGTCGAGGTATTGAGGTAGCGGCGGGTGTTGTAGCCGAACGTGACGTACGACGGCATGTCCATATAGAAACCAGCCACCGATACCAGCGAGCGGGGCGCGTAATACCATTCCAGCGTCGCATCGAAGTTATTCGAACGGATCGGTTTCAAGTCCGAGTTGCCGCCCGAACCGGTGCCGTTGATATTGTTCAGCGTGACGGCTGGCGTCAGTGCCGAATAATCGGGGCGCGACATGGTTTTCGAGGCGGCCAGGCGGGCTACCAAGTCCTTGTTCAAGTCGAACTTGAAGTTCGCGCTAGGCAACACATCGGTGTAATGGTGTTCCACCGTGGACGCCACCGGCAGATTGGCCTCGTCGAAGTTGTAGCCCGAACTGCTTTGGCGGGTATTGGCTACCCGTACACCCACGTTGCCGCGCCAGCCTTCGCCGGCCAGGTTCACCATGCCGTAGGCGGCGGCGACTTTTTCTTTTACGATAAAGTTGCCCTGGTAATTCGGTCCCAGGTCGACGTTGTTGTACGTGTTTTGCCATGCGGCGATGGCGCCAGGTTCCAAAGTCCAGAAACGCGACAGGAAACCGGAGCCGCCACCCAGGCCGCTACCAAAATTGCCTGGCGAAACCGTGCCCGACCAGGCTGGCAACGGCAAGGTCTGGCCCGGATTGGTAAAGCAGACATTGTTGGCGTCGGCCGAACAGCCGAAATTGCGGCCCTCGGACTGGCGTTTGTGGGAGGCGTAACGGATGCCGAACTTGGCGCTTTCCAGGTAACCGTGCTCCAGGTCGACCAGCGCATCGAGTTGTCCATAGGCTTCGCTGTCGGCCACGTGATAAGAGCTGGACCAGCTGCCGCCATTGGTGACATTGGCCGGGTTGTTGAAGTTGCCCGTATCGACGCCGGGGAAAGACACATCGGCCGGTGTGCCCTTGCCATGCATCTGGTAAGACATCGGCGAGTTGATCAGGAATGCTTCGTGGCCGTAATCATGCGGGGTTTCGCCCAGGCCCTTGGTATAGCCCACCTGGCTGGTGATTTGCCATTCCTTGTTGGGACGGTATTTGGCCGACAGGTCCAGGTAGGAGGCCATCGATGCTGCTTTCGGACGGTAGATCGAATCGCGCAGGCCAGCGATAGGCTGATCGGCGCCGGGGCTGACGCCGGACGGATCAAAATTCGTTTTCGGGAAGGTGGCCGATACCAGGGTGTTGTTGACTACTTTATAGCTGGTCGGCGAGATGCCGTTTTCCAGCAGGCCGGTCGGGTTGGCCAGGTAATTCGTGTCGAGGTTGGTACCGCTGAAGTGCGAGTAAAAACCATTCGCTTCCAGGGTCAGGTCGCGGCTCGGCTTTAACTGCACGTCGAACAGGGCGCCGCGGCGCTGGCTTTTCTGGGTGAATAGCGAGGAACCGATTTGTGCCGGATAGGCGACACCATTCAAGTCCGGATGCGCGGCGATCACGTCCGGGTGGCTGATCGTGCCCTGTCCCAGCAGGAACAGTTCCTGGCCATCGCGGCGCTCGTTGCGCGACTCGGAAAACGCTTGCAGCATGAAGCCCAGGGTCTTGTCTTCGTTGCGCCAGTTCAGCAAGGCATTCGCATGCGGCGCGGTCTTGCCCGGCAAGTCGGCATACATGCCTTGTACCGTCGCTTCCAGCGTCAGGGTTTTCTTGAAGTCGAGTGGCTTGCGGGTAACGATGTTGACGCTGCCGGTGGTGCCGCCTTCGATCAGGTCGGCTTGCGCGCTTTTCAGCACTTCCACCGAGCTGACGATTTCCGATGGCAGCAAGGTGAAGCTGACGCTGCGTCCTACCGTGCCGCTCTGGTCGCCGACATACCAGTCGCCGGTGGCGATGGTGTGGCCGTTGACCGTGGTTTGTGTCAGGCTGGGATTGGTGCCGCGGATACTGACACGGTCGTTTTCGGAAAAGCCGCCTTGCCCGCCAGAACCGGAACTGATATTAACGCCCGGCAAGCGCTGCACCGCATCGGCGATATTCTTGTCCGGTAGTTTGCCGAGATCCTCGGCAGTCACCACATCCATCACGGAATCGGCATCACGTTTTTTGACCAGCGACTTTTCGCGCGAGGCGCGCACACCGGTGACGACAATCTGTTCCAGCGGCGCATCGGTGGCGGCGGGAGCTTCCGGCGCGTGGGCCTGCTGCGCCTGGGCGACACCGATCAGACTGTTGAGCGCCATGGCGACGGCGAGGGCGACAGGGGTGCGATGTACACGATTTACGCGAGTTACGATATGCATGTGTTTCTCCGACTACTCTTGTGGTTGAGTTATTTTTAAAATCAGCCCCCCGGCGACGGGGGGAGGGTGTCTGGCAATCTTTGCTGCTGTTTAATGGGTTATTGCATGGCTTAGTTCATGTATTACTTGGCGCCTTGCTGGCGAGCAGCCAGGCGCTTGCCGGATTTGAACCAGCCGGTCGTCTCGTTGCTGATCAAAGGCCGTGCCCAGAAGCTGATCGCGAAAATAAAGCCCAGGGTCAGGAACACCACGTGCATCGCGGCGCGCAGGCCGATGTGGTCGCCCAGTTGGCCTACCAGCAGCGGCACCACGGCGCCACCCAGGATGCCGGTGCACAAGATGCCGGAAAAAGCGCCCTGATGCCGTGGCACGGAATTGAGCGCCAGCGAAAAGATCACCGAGAACATTACCGACAGGCAGAAGCCGGCGGCCGGGAAAGCCAGGATCGCAATAGCCGCCGTGCCATACAGTGCCAGCGCGACACAGGCCAGTGCCATCACTGAAAAGATGGCCAGCACGATTTTGGAGTCCAGCAGTTTCAGCAGCACCAGGCCGACCAGGCAACCGACCGACATCAAGCCCCAGAACTGGCCCACCGCATCCGCTGCCGCGCCGGTTGCTGAAAAGTTGTGGTAAGTGATCAGGAATTGCGACATCCAGTTCGCCAGCGTTTGCTCGGTGCCGACGTAGGCAACGATGCCGAGGAAGAACAGGCGCACATCTTTACGGCTCAGCAGTTCCCGGTAAGCATCCCAGCCGCCTGCTTTTTCCGATTCGTTCAATTCCACTCTTGGCAGCGGCAAGCTGTAATTGATGGCGATCAGGGCGAAGAACAGTCCCGAAAACGCCCAGTAAAACGTCACCCACACCAGCGCCGAACCCGCTGCGCCGGGACGCTCCATCAACCACTGGAATACCACCGGGCTGACAAACGACGCCAGGCCGAACACCAGTTGCCCCATCACCGAAAAGAAAGCAAATTGGGATTCGCCGCCAGTGATGCGCAACAGCGGATTGATCACCACCTGCAGCAACGCCATGCCCAGACCAATGACGAACAAGCCGCCGATGACGAAGCCATACTCGGGCTTGAGCGCAATCGCCAGGCTGCCCAGGAAATTCAAGCCAAAGGCGATCAGCAAGGTGGTGCGGGCGCCCTTGCGCTCAACCAATATGCCGCCTGGAATCGAAATCAGGCCATAGGCCAGGAAAAACGAAAATGGCAGGAAACCGGCCATGCCCAAACTCAGATGGAAGTCATTAATAATGATCGGCATCAAGGGGCCGATCAGGTTGGTCACAAAGGAAATGACGAACCAGATCAACATGATGTACAGGATTAGCAGGCGGCGATTTTTCATGATTTGTCTCTTATCTTTTATTAATCTTGTGTGAACTAGCCGTGGGTAAGCACCGACGCGAATTCGCCGGGAACGATGGTGTGACGGGGGAAACGGGTCAGGATGGCGACTGCCGCGCGGCAGCCGGTGGACAAGGCCTGTGGCAAGGAAGCGCCTTGCAGGCGGGCGGCCAGATAGCCGGCATTGAAGGAATCGCCAGCGCCGATAGTGTCGAAGATGGCGGCGGTCTCGGAGGCGTGCTCGATCAGCTCGCCGTTTTGCAGGCCGATGGCGCCGCGTGGGCCGGTTTTGACGACCAGGGTAGCGCCAGGTTTCAATCCGGCGGACAGGGCGGCGATGGCGCTGTCGAGGTTAGAGGTATCGGTGATGCTCAGTGCTTCGAGTTCGTTGATCAGCAAGTGGTCGCACAGTGGCAGCCACGCGGCAAATTCGGCGCGGTTATCCGCGTTCCAGTTGTCCGAAGGCCAGCCGGTGTCGAGCGCCACCTGGTAGCCCAGCGCTGCCACAGTACTCATCAGGTAAGGGTAGTCGCGGCGCAATGCAGGCAGCAGGAATACGCCGGTGAACAGGACGATGGAGCCTGGGCAGGCAGCCGGTGGCAGTTGTTCCAGCGCGTAGGCGGGCGACAAGTGTTCGAGATGGCCCTGCGTGGTGAAGAAGTTGCGTTCGCCGTCTGCATGCATGATGCCGACCGACACTGTCGAGGGCACCGGGCATACCTGCAGGTCGGCAAGCAGCTGGTGGAACTGGGTGCGCAGCCAGACGCCAAAGTCGTCGTTGCCGACGGCCGAGATCAGCTGTGCCGGTTGCCCGAGATGGCGCATGGCCAGGGCCGCATTGGCCCCAGAACCGCCGGCGCGCAACTCGCTGCGCGACATGATGACTTCCGTGCCGATCTGCGGCCATCCATCGACTGATCCCATGACGAGGTCAACGCCGAGATCTCCAATAATGCTGAGGTGGGGTTTTATAGTGTCCATGGCAATAAATATAAATTGCCATTCTCACCTCGTCAATAATTAAATCCAATGGATGTAAGTATTTTTCTACAGACTACCCCCACGCGCTGCACCACGCTGCCCTAGCAATTCCGCCATATCTGCCTCTGCGCGGCGGTCATGTTGCAGTACATCAATATTGGGTGCCAGCATGTCGTATAAGGGCAACACTGCAGCTCCCAGGATGGAGCTGTCTTCCTGTTTTTGCGATAACAGGATGCGCTCGCCACCACCGCTCAAGCCCCCGCGTACGGACTTCAACAGCGGCTGTGCCAGGCTGACCAGATGCTCCACCAGCACCTTCGGCGCCGATCCGCCGATAATGATCGTGCGTGGGTCCAGCATGTTTTCGATGATGCCGATCGCATCGCGCAAGCGTGCGGCGGCTTGCTTGCACCAGGCGTGGAAGGCCGTCTGGCTGGCGTCGCTGATCCAGTCGGCGAACGGCAATTCGTGGATGCCGCGATCGTCGATGGCCAGTGCTTCGGCCAGCGAATGCAAGGAAACATAGCGTTCCAGGCATCCCGCATTGCCGCAGGAACAAGGCGTGCCACCCTGCACCACGGGGATATGGCCGATTTCCGTCGCATTGCCATTCGCGCCACGGTAGGCGGCCCGGTTCACTACCAGGGTGCCGCCCAGGCCCATGCCGAAATGCATGTAAAAGAAATTGTCCATTGCCCTGGCCATGCCGAACAGGGTCTCGCCCAAGGCGCCTGCCACACTGTCGACACTGTAGAAAACCGGCAGGTTGACGGCATCGCGCAAGTCGTCGAGCACCGACATATCGCTCCAGCCTTCCAGCACGGTAGGTCCGACAAAGCTGATCTCGGTTGGCACCAAGGGGCCCGGCATGGCGACGCCTATGCCCCAGATGCGCCCGCTGGCGCTGCGGCGTAAGTTGCCAACTAACAACACCATTGCCGCCAGTACCCGGTGGGAATCACGGGTATCGACTTCGACCTTGCAGCGCGCCAGCACGTCGCCGACCAGGTTGACCAGCGCCGCCGAGGCACTGCCTGGTTCCAGGCTGATGCCGATCGATGCGCCAGCGTCCGGATTGAGCGTGAACTCGATCGGCGGCTGGCCGCGCGAATTTTCAACCTTTTGACGGCGGGCGACGATCAAGCCTATCGCTTCCAGGTCATTGGTGATATTGGCAACAGTTTGCGGACTGAGCTCCACCACATCGACAATTTCCTTGCGGGAAATTGATCCTTGTTGCCGTATCAAATCCAGTACCACGCGCCGGTTGTACGGCGCACTGGATTGTTGTGTTGCGCCACGGCTAATGTTTCTTTTCATGTCAATAAAAATCTTCTTCGAAAACTACCATGATACCCGACCATCGCTCTCCGGCACGCGTGACCGCTGCGCCCGAAGCACCTTTAACGCAGTCGGCGCCGATGAAAAACATTTCTTACACTCATTGTTTGTATTTATTTCTGATGGTATTCTAAAAGCACAATAGAAAATATGACATGAATCAACCATAAGGCTCAACATGCGATACCCATCCCACGCTGCTTTAAAAAATCATTTGTCCGTCCCCCTGCTGACGCTGCTCCTGAGTTCCCTGTTTGCCGTGAACTCGGCCCAGGCCGCTGATTCCAGCGCCGCCGCATTGATCTCGGTGCAAGTCAACCAGGTTTCGCTGGAAGCGCATGGCCCCAAAAAAGCTATCGTCGAATATCTGGGACAGCAAAGCGGCGGCAGCTATCGCGTGCTGCGGGATGGCAAGGAAGCCAGCAAGGGCCAGCTGGTCGCGCTACCTGGCTTTGACGAATGGGGTGCTGGAAAACATTATTTTGTTGCCGATTTTTCACAGGATAGCGAAGCTGGCAGCTATGTGATCGAAGCTGAACTGGGCGGAGAGAAAGCCGCATCCGCCCCCGTCATCGTGCAAGAGAACGCCTTGTTCAACGCTACCGCCAGCAGCTTGCTGGCTTATTTCCACGCCAGCCGCAATACCAATCCCAAGGACCGCCACCTGCGCATCTACGATAGCCAGCGCTACGCCGATGTCTGGGGCGGCTGGAACGACGCCGGCGGCGACGAAGGAAAATACCTGTCGCATCTTTCCTACGCTAATTTTTTCAATCCGCAACAGGCCTCGATGGTGACCTGGATACTGGCAAAAACGGCAACTACTGCACCGCAACTGTACCGCAAAGCGGGGCTGGAAGGGAAAGTACGGGACGAAGCCTTCTGGGGCGCCGATTATCTGCACCGTATTCTCGATCCGCAAGGCTACTTTTATACGACCGTCTTCGACAAATGGGGCACCGACAATGCCGAGCGCATGGTCACCGGCTTTGAAGGACTCGACGGCAAATACAGCAAGAGCTACAAATCGGCCTTCCGCGCCGGTGGCGGCATGGCCATTGCGGCACTGGCGCGCGCCTCCATCCTGGCCAAGAGCAGCGGCGTGCATGGCGAGTTCAGCGCTGCGACCTATCTGGCCGATGCGAAGCGCGCGTTTGACCATCTGCAAGTGCATAACCTTGAATACTGCTACGACGGCAAGGAAAACATCATCGACGACTATACCGCGCTGATGGCCGCGACCGAGCTGTACCACGCAACCCACGAACAGCAATACCTGGCGGCGGCGCGCCTCCGCGCAGACAAGCTGAGCGCCAGGCTGACGGCCGATGGCTGGTTCATCAGTGACAATGGCAGCCGTCCTTATTACCATGGCGTCGAAGCGGGCTTGCCGATACTGAGCCTGGTGTATTACCGCGAAATTGAAACCGATGCGGCGCGCATGGCACGCGCGCAAAAAACGATCAGCACCGCGTTGGACGCGCAATTGCGCCTCGACATCAAGGTCGTCAATCCGTATAACTATGCGCGCCAGACCTTCCGTACCTATGAGAAGGGCCAGTTGTCGAAGGAAGTCTACGAAGGTTTCTTCATGCCGCACGACAATGAGACCGGCTACTGGTGGCAGGGTGAAAGCGCGCGCCTGTCCTCGCTCAGCACCGCCGCGATCCTGGGTGGCCGGGCAGTTGCGCCACAAGCCAAGGGAGCATTTGGCATCAACCCCAATCTGGCCGAATTTGCCCAGAACCAGGTCGACTGGACCTTGGGCCGCAATCCCTACGGCATGAGCATGCTGCACGGCTTCGGCGTACGCAACCCGCCCGATGCCGAAAGCGCCGGCCCGATGACCAAGGGCGGCGTCTCGAACGGCATCACCGGCGCCACCGACAGCAGCACGGCGCGCGGCATCGTTTTCGCTCCCGGCCCCGATGAAAATCAATGGCGCTGGGTAGAACAATGGCTGCCGCATTCGGCGTGGCTGTTGCTCAATGCGGTGACGATGGCGCGATAAATGCCCAGGGATTAACTGTCAGCATTTACTGGAATAAGCTGGCCCCGGCAGTTAATAGTCGGGGCTGCTAAGGAAGCTTTCCACTATGTAATAATTATCTATCAGATACCAGATAGAGTAGATGCTATTCATGATGCATGCCTGATGTAATTAGGTGAATAGCGAAACTCATTTTGGAGAACTAATGTCTTATCTGAAGATATGCCTTTTGGGATTGATTGCGGTAGTCACATTGAGTGCGAAGGCTGAAGCCCTTCCTTCTCCTGATGCGAAGCCTGTATTAAGGCGGCGAACGATTTCAGTATTAAGTCAAGGCAAAGAAGTGAGCAATATACTTTTGCCCTTCGATGGTTCGTTCATCCCCAACTGGACGGCAAGAAAAACCGAAATCGATGCAGATAAAACCATACGTCTCAAAGGTCATGTGCTGTTAATGCTGAGCATCGATAAACGGTCTTTTAGCTTTCAGGGTGACGAAATTACCATACGCAGCAAAGCGCTGGACGATGAAGAGGCGCAGGCGGTACGTGATATAGAGCAGATGGGAATATCGGATCAGTCCTTGCGTGCTAATCCGAGTGAAATGACGGCAGAGCAAGAAGCCCAACAGGGCCTGATAGACAAAGCCAATATGCAGCGGCTGGACGCTATTATCAAGCGTTTCGGCTGGCCGGGAAATGGTTTCGCCGGCATTGAGAATGCAAAATCTGCATTTATAGTATTGCAGCATGCGGACTCGGCTAGCCAGCATACCTATTTGCCGGTATTACAAGCCGCAGTCGCGAAGGGAGAGGCGGATGGCTCGGACCTGGCGATGCTGGAAGACCGCGTCCGGGTCAGCGATGGAAAGCCGCAACTCTATGGTACGCAATTCAAATCGGCAAAATCAATGGAGTTATGCCCAGTCGAAGATGAGGCACATCTTGAACAACGTCGCAGCGAACTCGGCATGATACCAATGGCTGAGTATATTAAAGTCATGAAGGAAGTGTATAAAACGGAGTAAGTACGTCGAGTATGGCATCCATGAGCAGATAACGATAAAGCCTTGGCGGGTAATTGCCGGGTCTTTTTGCATAGATAGGCGCGTTACATAATGTTGCCTGGCCTTAAGTAGACTGGGCATTTTGCATGGCCCTTAACTGGTCTTCGATATCGCGTCGTATCTGTTCCGTTGTCGGAATGCTTTGATAGCGGATGGTGGCGTAGCCAGCCTGCTTGAGCATGGCGTCACGCTCGCTGTCATGGTGTTCGCGGCCTATATGGCTGCGGTCGTCCAGTTCGATGACGGCAATGACATTCATCTGCTTGCTGCAGATAACGAAGTCGGCCACCTTGCGGTTGAAGCGATTTCGCGATTGCCAGCCATCGGCCGTGACCAAGGCGGAAAACGCTACCTGGGCAAGCACGACACATTCAGGCAGGGCGGAGGACAGCAGCGAGAACATTTGCTGTTCCCGGTTTGTCAGCAACGGCCTTCTTTTTAGCCTGAGTGGGCCTTTGGACTTGCGGTTTTTCTGATTGACGACCGTACTGATGATAAAGACCAGCGCGATGACGAGGATAAGCAGTTGGAATGTGCTCATAGCTTTCCACTAGTGAATGTGCGTTAGCCGATATGGCGTGTTGACAGGCCTCATCTCCAGCAGAGGTTTACTCTTCAAGCCACCAGTTCAATAAAGTTTCATCATCGTCATCCTCCAGATTGACGTAGATATTGGCAAAGTACCACTCAACCCCCGTGGCTTCGCGGAAGGCGTCGAAGGGACCGTTGATGTTGTAGATGCCATGGCGGCTGGGGACGCTGAAGGTGAGGTTGCCTTCGTACTGGCCGTCCAGGGTGCCGCCTAACTGCGCCTGCACTGCGTCTGCCAGTTGCTCGACGGCTGTTTGCGGCACCTCGTCGGCGTAGATGTGGATGCAGAAGTTGCCGCCGCGTTTCAGCACCTGGGCCTGCGCCAGCGGATTTTCTATGTTGATGATGTCGCCGCGCGCCAGGTTCAGGGTCAGGCCGGGCGAGGCCAACAGTTCATAGACGTGTTCGTCGATCTGGCGGGCGGGCAGCGATTCAAATACGGGGCCGCTTTCGTTGTTGCCTGCGAGTACGCGAATATGGGGCAGGTCGTCACAATTGATCTCTTTCATTACTGCTTTCATGGCTGTGGAGTCTGGCTATTGTAGCGCCTGCCACGATGAAAAAAGCACGCCGGATGGCGTGCCTTGATCATGCTCATTGATGATGCTCAGTGAGGAAAATCTATGGCTTGCTGGCTTTTTCCACATTCTTCGGCACAAAGAACAGCACCAATAATGCGCCGCCCAGGCTGAGGGCGCCGGTGGCGGCGACACCGTAGAAGATGCTGCCCGTTTCATTCTTGATCAGGCCGATTACCCATGGCATGAAGAAGCCGCTCGAGCTGCCCAGCATGGTGATCAGCGCGATGCCGGTCGCCTTGATGCGCGTGTCGAACAGCGTGGCCGGAATAGTGAAGAAGACGGCATAGCTGCCGAAGATGCCGATCACGATCAGGGTGTAGCAGGCGATCGCAAACGTCAGGTTGCTATGGAAGGTTGCCAGCAGCAGGGCACCGATGCCGATCGCCGAGGCGCAGCAGATGTAGTGCCAGTAGCGTTCCAGCTTCAGGTCCGAATGGCGGCCGATCAGATACATGCCGGCAAAGCCCGCCAGGTAGGTGCAGGCCGAGATCAGGCTGATCGATTTCACGTCGGTGATGCCCAGCTCTTTCAGCACGCTTGGTCCCCACAGCGAAATCAGGGTGACAGCAGACAGCTGCGTGAAATACACCATGGCCAGGATGTAAGCCATCGGCGTGCGCAGGGTGCGCTGCAGATTGCTTTTGCCATCCGGGTCGGGCGCTGGCGCAGGGCCGATATCGTGCACGATCTGTGCTTTTTCACGCGTCGACAGCCACTTGGCTTTTTCCGGTTTGTCGGTCAGGACGACAAGGGCCAGGAAACCGAGCAGGATAGGCGGTATGCCTTCCATCAGGAACAGCATCTGCCAGCCATGCAGGCCGAACACGCCGTCCATCGATGTCATGGTCCAGCCCGCGATAAGCGAGCCGCTGATGCCGGCGATGGGGTTGGACATCTGGAACAGCGCGAAGGCGCGGCCACGGCGCTGCGCGGGGAACCAGTAAGTCAAAAACAGCAGCACGCCAGGATAGAAGCCGCCTTCGGCCACGCCCAGCAAGAAGCGCATGGCGAAGAATTGCAGCGGCGAGGTGACGAAGGCCATCAGCATGGTGGCCATGCCCCAGACGACCATGATGCGGAACAGGGTCTTGCGCACACCCACGCGCTCAAGCAGCATATTGCTCGGTACTTCCAGCAGGATGTAGCCAGCGTAGAACAGGCCGGCGCCGAAGCCATAATCGGCTTCGGTCAGGCGCAGATCGCTCATGAAATGTAGCTTGGCGTAACCGACGTTGGTGCGGTCGATCAGCGCAAACAGGTAGGCCAGGAACAGAAAGGGAATCAGGCGCAAGGCGATGCGCCGGTACAGGCGATCGCTTTCTATCTCAGTCATCGGTGGTGCCAGGGGTGCTGCGTCTATTTTCATGCATGTCTCCAGTGTTTATCATTTTAATCATATCGGGTGCGGCAAAATAGTGGGGGAATAAATGCGCTTAATTGCACCCCGCTGCGCGCAACTGCGCCAGGAGTGCTTCGGCCGGATGGCGTGGCCGGAAACCGGCCTGGCGTTCGGTCTGGCAGCGGCAGGAAAAGCCACTGGCCAGCACCTGCGATGGCGCTGCACCAGCCAGTTTTTGGGCCCAGCTCATGTCGAATAACTGGGCCGACATGGCCACATGTTCCTGTTCATGGCCAAACATGCCGGCCATGCCGCAGCAGCCGGTGGCTTGTACCTCGGTCTGCAGACCGGCTGCGCGGAAAACCTGGCTCCACTGGCTGCCGGTGCGCGGGCGCGCCGTTTTTTCGGTACAGTGCAGGAACAGGCGAAACGGCGCGCTTGCTGCAGCGGGTATGGATTGCGGCCAGTGCAGCCTGCCCGTTTCCAGTTCGCTTGCGAGGAATTGATCGACCGATTGCACCTGCGTTGCGCTGGCGCCGTCATCAACCTTGTATTCATGCTCATGCATCAGCATCGTCACCGCTTCCACGCCGAGCAAAGGCAGTCCTGTGGCCGCCAGTTGGCCATGCCACGAGCGGGCCGCTTCGGCGACGGGCGTAAATTGATCAAGCATGCCCAGCACATGCAGCGACTTGCCATTGGCAGTCGCACTGGCCAGGTGCACGCGGTAGCCCAGCAAGGTCAACAAATCATGCACGGCTTGCGCTGCCGTTGTATCGAAGCTGCTGGTAAAACTGTCTTCCAGCAAAATGACGTGGCGCTGTTTTTCCTCTGCCGGCAAGGCCGTCAATGGCTGCAGGGCTTGCGGCTGCGACGGGCGCAGCTTGGCACCTTTACCTTGGACGGGGATCTCCGACAGTGCGGGCAAGTCGGACAGGCCAAATATTCTGCGCAAGATGGCGCCGCTGACACGGTTTTGCGACAGCAGGTTGGCCAGCGCGGGCGCCTTGGAGGCTAACGCCAGCAAAGGCTCCATGCGGGCCACCAGGCGGTCGCGCCGCGAGCGGGGCACGCGCAGGTGGTAGTGCTGCAGGAAGCGGGATTTCATGGCGGGTATATCGACCCGCACCGGACACTGGCTGGCGCAAGCCTTGCATGACAGACAGGTCGACAGCGATGTCTTGAGCTCTGCTTCCATCGTGTGCAGGGCAGTAGCGCCGGCCTCGGATGGCGCCGCTTGCTGCACGCTGTCCAGGCGCGCCCATTCACGCAGCAGTGTGGCGCGGCCTTTTGGCGATTGCGTGCGGTCGCGCGTGGCCTTGTATGATGGGCACATCGGGTCGCTGGCGTCCCAGGAAAAACAGGCGCCGTTGCCATTGCAGGCGACGGCCCGTTCCACTGCCTGCATGCGGATCGCATCGATCTGCTGATCTGCCTGGCCGCGCAAAGGCACCATATCGATGCGGTCGATCTTGTGTAGCGCCGTTTGCGGACCGGGCGTGGCCAGCTTGCCCGGATTGAAGATATTTTGCGGGTCGAACACGGCCTTGATGCGGCACAGTTCCGCATACAGTTCCGGGCCGAAGAAAAACGGCGAATACTCGCCGCGAAAGCCCCGCCCATGCTCGCCCCACAGCAGGCCGCCGTATTTTT
The DNA here is from genome assembly GCF_014200725.1 of Janthinobacterium silvisoli. Lineage (GTDB taxonomy): Bacteria > Pseudomonadota > Gammaproteobacteria > Burkholderiales > Burkholderiaceae_D > Janthinobacterium. The sequence continues at coordinate 1,756,211 of NZ_JACHCL010000001.1, read as the reverse complement.
TCGTCAGCGCCGCGACACCGTCGGAGATCGGGCGTATCAAGGCGGCATCGAGCGGGTTTTTCATGTCCAGCAAAGGGCGCACGTGCAGGCAGCCCACGTCGGCGTGGCCGAACATGCCATACGCCAGGCCGTGGCTATCGAGCAGGGTGCGGAATTCGGCCACATAGTCGGCCAGTTTTTCCGGCGGCACGGCGGTATCTTCGACGAAGGCCATGCCCTGGCGCGCGCCGCCCAGGCGACCTAGCAAACCCACGGCTTTTTCACGCAAGGTCCACAACTGCGCCACGGTAGATGCATCGGTGACGACGGCCCAGTCGATCGCCCGTTCGGAACCATCGGCCAGTAGCGAATCCAGGCGCGCCACCTGTTCTTGCACGGCGGCCGCGCTGTCGCCGACGAATTCGACAAAGTTCAGGCCCAGCACCGGCTGCGGCGTGGCCCCACCCAGTACGTTTTCGATGCCGCTCCAGATCACATCCTGCTGCGCCAGCCCCAGCACCTTGTCGTCGAGGATTTCAATCGCTGCCGGTTCGGCCGCCACCAGGCGCTGCACGTCGGCCAGGGCCATCTGGAAATGCGCATAACGCACGGCCACCAGCGCCCGGTGGCTGGGGCGTGGAATCACGCGCAAGGTGATTTGTTTGGTCAGCGCCAGCGTGCCTTCGGAACCGGCCAGCAGGTAGGCCAGCCGGAAAGCGCCATCATTGCTGCGCACATGCTGCAGGTTGTAGCCGGTCAGGCCACGGTTCATTTTCGGGAAGATTGCGGCGATGCGCTCGCGCTGTTCCGTGACGACGCGGCGCACTTCGCGGTGGATGGCGCCGGCCATGTCGTCGCGCGCTGCGACGGCGGCGCTGGTGTGGTCGTCAAGGCCTGCCACATGCCAGTCGCTGCCATCGGCCAGCACGATGTCCATGGCCTCGATATAGTCCGAGGTCTTGCCATAGATGCGCGAGCCCTTGCCCGAAGCGTCGGTGGCGACCATGCCGCCCAGGGTGGCGCGGGTAGCCGTCGAAACACTGGGTGGGAAAAACAGGCCGTGCGGCTTCAGGTAGGCATTGAGCTGGTCCAGCACCACGCCCGGCTGCACCGTCACCAGGCGCCGTTCGGCATCGAAGGAGACGATGCCGTTCATGTGGCGCGAAGTGTCGATCACCACGCCGCTTGATAGCGACTGGCCATTGGTGCCCGTGCCGCCGCCGCGCGGCGCCAGCGGGATAGGGCCATAGTCGGCGCTGGCGGCCAGGCGCACGATGCGGTTCAGGTCTTCGCCCTCGCGCGGGTACAGCACGGCGGCAGGTGTCAGCTGGTAAATGCTGTTATCGGTGGCGAACACGGTGCGCGTGGCGATATCGGACGCGATGTCGCCGCGGTAGCCGCAGGCGGCCAGTGCGGAGAGGAAGGCCGCCAGGCGCTGTGGAAGAATGGAGGTCGTCATCGATCAGGATTGCAGCAATGCGGCCGCGTCCTGATGCAGGCCAAGGTCGCTCAAGGCTTGCTGCAGCGAGGCCAGTTCGGCGCTGGCGTACAAGGCCAGTTCGTCGAACGGCTGCTGGCCCAGCGCCTCGGCGAATTGATCGCGGTTCGAGCGCGTGGCATAGGCTGCACCGGCAGGGCCACCGAGGTTCGATTGAAAAATGCCGGCCGCGCTCACGGGCAGGAAGTCTTCATACAGGATAGGATCAAATTGCAGCAGGCCTTGCGCCAGCAATTCGCTGACCGAGCCAGCGGCCGTGGTTTGCGCCGCCAGTCCGGCTGGCGTGGCGCTGTAGCGGAAGTAGGCCAGGCCCTGTTCGCGCATGCTGTTCCAGTCGTCGGGCAAGTCCTTGAAGTTTTGCTGCAGCGCTGCCATGTAGGCTGGCGTATTCGTCGCCGGCACCTGGGTGCGCGCGGCGTTCAGCAATTCGTCGTAGCGCTGGCGGCCTTTCGGCGTCAGGGCGGCGCCACGCTGTTCCACTTCACCGAAGCGCGCCGTGTGGTGGCCTGGCACAGCCTGGCCATCATCGCCGGTAAACAGCACGGTTTCCTGCAGCGCCTTGAAGCTGGTCTGGCGCAGCAAAATCGGGCAGGCGCGGCGCGGCGGACCTTCGATCACGGCTTTCGGCACGATGCCGCGCAGTGGCATGCCCGCTTGCACGGCGTCGATATCGAGCGTGCGCGGCGTCAGATGGTTGATGTGCGGGCCACGGAAGCTGACCACGTCGGCGATCAGGCGGTGGGCGTCGTGCAGGTGCTGGTACTGCGCGTCCGAAACGGTCGCCTGCTGGTGCCAGCGGAAGGTTTCCAGCACCTGCTCGACGAATTGCGTTGCCTGTTCTGCCGTCAGGCCGCCTTGCAGATCGTGTGCATCCAGCAGTGCCAGCGCGCCCGGCGTGAAGATCTGGCGGGCGGCGAGGATTTGTTCAGCTTCGGCCCGCAGCGCTGCGTCTTCTATCAGCTCCAGGCGCAGCAGCGAAGTGAAGATGCGGAATGGATTGCGCTTGAGCGCTGCATCGTCGACCGGGCGGAAGGCGGTTGCGTGCACGGGTACGCCGGCCACCGACAGATCGTAGTAGCCGACCGGCTGCATGCCCATCACGGCGAACACGCGGCGCATGCCGGACAGTTCGGCGGCCGTGCCCAGGCGGATCGCGCCGTGGTATTCGATATTCAGGCGGCCCGTTTCACCGCGCCGTTCGAGCAGCGCCTGCAAGCCGGCGTTCTGCGCCAGGACTTCGGCGTTGCCGTCGGCGACCAGTTCGAGCAAGGCGCCGTACTGGGGCACTTCGGCGCGGTACATGGCCGACATGGCTTGCGAAAACTGACTGCGGATGTCGTCGGGATGAACGTATTGGGCTTGCATGATGCTTTCCTTCGCTGGCGCTGGACTGTTGTTTGGGTGAGATTGTTTTTGCGGCGGCTGGCGCGAGTTTTTGGGCACGACGCACCGGCATATTCGGAATACAATTATGCCGACGCCGCGCCGCAGTGGCTGAGCTGTTTACTCAAGACCTCATTCTGAAACGGTATGACCCATGCAAACCCCGCGTAGCTTTCTTCCCTCTGTTGCGCTGCTGTCCGCGTTTGAAGCGGTGGCGCGCCTGGGCAGCATCACGGCTGCGGCGCAAGAACTCAATTTCACGCAGAGCGCTGTCAGCCGCCAGGTCAAGGCGCTGGAAGAGCAGCTTGAGGCGCGCTTGTTCGTGCGTGAAAATCAATCGCTGCGCATCACCCCGGCCGGCGAGCTGTATGCGCGCGAAATTGGCGACGCGCTGCAGCGCATCCGCGCCGCCTCGCTCAATATCCGTTCGAACCCGGATGGCGGTACCCTGAACCTGGCGATCCTGCCCACTTTCGGCAGCCGCTGGCTAGCGCCCCGTTTGCCGCGTTTTTTTGCGTTGCATCCTGGCGTGATGCTGAACCTGAAAACGCAGCTGTCGCATTTCGATTTCAGGACGGCCAGCTTCGACGCCGCGATCCACTTCGGGCATCCACATTGGCCGGAGGCGGAGCTGGCTCTGCTGCGTTCTGAAGAAGTGCTGCCTGTCTGCAGCCCGGCATTGAAGGCGCGCGCCGGTTTTCGCCATCCCGACGATTTGCGCCAGCAGGTGCTGCTGCATCTGAGCACGCGGCCTGATGCCTGGGAGCAGTGGTTTTCCCTGCATGGCACTTCGCGCGGCGCGGCGCATGGCATGCTGTTCGACCAGTTTGCCACCATCGCCGAAGCGACCATGGTTGGCGTCGGCGTATCGCTGCTGCCCAGTTTCCTGATCCAGCAGGAATTAGAGAGCGGCAAGCTGGTGCCCATTTTTCCGCTGCCGATGGAAAGTGCGGAACATTATTATCTGGCTTGGCCCGTCGAACGGGCCATGTACCCGCCCCTGAAGGCATTTCGCGAGTGGCTGGTTGCCGAGTCGTCGCTGGACGGCTGAGCTGGCCAAAAAAAAGCACGCCGTAGCGTGCTTTCAGGGCAAGGGTGCGGAAGCGCTTAATTATGGCTGTTGATATCGCTGCGGAATTGTTCGAATCCGGCGCGGGCTGCCTTGTAGCAATTGCCGGCGGCCGCTTCCAGGCCTTCGCGGTCCAGCACTTCCACGGTGCCGCGGCGGTACTGGATCAAGCCCTCATCCTGCAGTTTGCGGGCCGTAACGGTAATGCTTTCACGGCGCACACCCAGCATATTGGCCATGGTGTCCTGAGTAACTTTCAATTCATTTGACAGCGAACGGTCAAGACGGTCCAGCAGCCAGCGGCACAGTTTTTGTTCGATGCTGCAATGGCGCCCACCCACCACGTTTTGCGCCATCTGGGCAAACATCGCGCTGGTATAGCGCATCAGCAACTTGGCCAAGGCGCCGCCTTCATTGAAGACTTCGCGCAGGAAAGCCGTTTTCAGGCGGTAGCCATAGCCAGCCGTTTGCACGACGGCCGTGCAGGTGGCCCGTTCGGCTTCGTACAGCGCCACGCCCGCCACGCCTTCGCGGCCAACCACGGCGATCTCGGTGGTGGCGCCGTCTTCCATCACATACAGCAGGGAAACGATGGCATTGGTCGGAAAATACGTGTAGTCGATTTTTGCGCCGAAATCAAACAAGTGCTTGCCGGCTGGCAGCGCAACCAGTTCAAGCTGGCAAAACAGGCGTTCCAGATCGCTGCGCGACAGGGCGCGCAGCAATTCATTTTGTTGGGCGCCCGTGATGCTGATCATCGGCGTGGCTGATGCCATTGCCGGCGCGGGTGAATGAGCAGTTTGCCAGGCGGTCGTGCTCACTGCGTGGCTATTCGTTGCCGGGGTCAGGTTGCTATAAGCTTTGTACATGTTTGGCCTCGTTTTCTGATTTTGTTGGATGGCTTGCTTGTCGCTGCTTGCCTGCTTTGCTGGCTTTGCATTTGTACTAAATGATGTATCTACTATAAGGGCTTGCGACCCTGGCGGGCATCGGATGAGCCGACGTCCTTATGTAGGCTAGGAACATTGCTCCGTGTCATCCGGCTCCTACGCGGAGAACGGCTTGATCTATGTGGATTTCCGTGTGGAAATAACAGACGTTTGAAGGAAATATGACTTGAAGCAAACAAAAGGCGCTTATTTGCGCATTGCTTGCGACAAATGCTGCAGCCCTTGAAGCGGGCAATGATAAAATATTGCTATTAAGAAAATTGACTTGCATGTAAGTATGGACTCCGCCCTTGCGCAGCCGATTTTTCGTGCTGCAGGCACCCTTGGCCACGCTTTTTGGCCCAGACGCCTGTCACGTCCCCGTAATAGTTTGATGAAGGAAACAACGCATGAAATGGTTTTTTGATCTGAAAATCGCCAACAAGCTGCTGCTGTCGTTTGGCGCCGTGTTGCTGCTGACGGCTGCGCTGGGTGTCTCGGCCATTTTTGCGATGGCGCGTATTCATGACGCCGCCAGTGACCTGTCGCGCAACTGGATGCCGAGCGTGGAGGCGGCGCTGTTCCTGCGTAGCGACATGGGCGACTTCCGCCGCTGGGAACTGGCGCATATGTTGTCGGTCCAGGAATCGGACATGACGGCCAATGAGCAGCGCCTGGCCGCCACCGGTGCCAAGCTGAAGGAGGATCTGGCCACGTACCGCAGCTTGATTTCCGAACCGGGCGAGCCGGAACTGTTTGAACAGTTGCTGGCCTTGAATACGGAATTCATGCGTTTGCATAGCACCATGATGGTCTTGTCGCGCGACATGAAGAAGGAGGAGGCGAATGCGCTGGCAGTGGGGCCTTCGGCCAAGATCATGATAGAGATGACGGGTGTGCTCGATAAATTGGTGGCGATCAATACCACGGGTGGTGCGCATTCGGCCGTCAGCGCAGATGAAACTTATGCTGCTTCGCGCACTACCCTGATAGGCTTGCTGCTGGGGATCGTGGCGCTCGGTTTCGTGCTGGCGCTGTGGGTGGCGCGCACGGTGGCGCGTCCGCTCAATATGGCCGTGGGTGTGGCGCGCCAGGTGGCGGCCGGCGATTTGACGGCGCATATCGTGGTGACGTCGCAAGATGAAACCGGTCAACTGATGGCGGCCCTGAAAGACATGAATGCCAGTCTGCATAGCCTGGTGGGCCAGGTGCTGAGCGGTACCGATACGATCGCTACGGCGTCAAGCCAGATCGCGGCGGGCAACCAGGACTTGTCGTCGCGTACCGAGCAGCAAGCCAGTTCGCTGGAAGAAACGGCATCGTCGATGGAAGAGCTGACCTCGACTGTGCGCCAGAATGCAGACAATGCGCGCCAGGCCAATACCATGGCGCTGACTTCGGCCAGCATCGCCGTCGAGGGCGGCAAGGTGGTGGGCGAAGTGGTGGGCACGATGGCGTCGATCAATGCCTCGTCGCGCAAGATTGTCGACATCATCGCCGTGATCGACGGCATCGCCTTCCAGACGAATATCCTGGCGCTCAATGCGGCCGTCGAGGCGGCGCGCGCAGGCGAGCAGGGCCGTGGCTTTGCCGTGGTGGCGACGGAAGTGCGCAACCTGGCGCAACGCTCGGCGGCGGCGGCCAAGGATATCAAGCTTCTGATTGGCGACTCGGTAGAAAAAGTCGAGGCTGGCTCGACCCTGGTGGAGCAGGCGGGACGCACCATGGATGAGATCGTGGCCAGCATTACGCGCGTGACAGACATCATGAGCGAAATCACCGCGGCGACCGCTGAACAAAGCGCAGGCATCGAGCAGGTTAACCAGGCGATTGCCCAGATGGACCAGGTGACCCAGCAAAATGCGGCCCTGGTTGAAGAGGCTGCAGCGGCTGCCGAGTCCATGCAGGAGCAGGCGGCCAGCTTGACGCAGGTGGTCAGCGTCTTCAAGCTCGATAGCGCGCACCTTGTGGCTCGACAGCCTGCGCCGCGCGCTGCAGTGGCAGTACCGGCAGCGACAGCTCAAGCCACGGCGCTCGCCCAGCCACGCCTGGCGCCGCGCAAGCCGGCTGGTGCGCCGGCCGATGAATGGGAAAGCTTTTAACCGCGCTTGCTCCTATTTTTTGCGGCGTTTCCTGACACCCTGTGCGGCAGCAATTTCCTGGCGCTGCTGCCAGGCGCGCAGCGCATCTTCGTAAGCGGCCAGGTCTTCCTGGTACATTTCCAGCACGCAAAAGGTGCAGCCGCTATGGCAGCATTCGTCATTGCCAGGCTTGGCAGGCGGCTGTGGCTGCGGATCGTGGGGCAGGGGCGTGGTCGTCATGGCCGGCAGTGTAGCAGGCGCCGGATGCCTTCAGGCAGCGCGCCGCTGGAACGGTTTTTGCTCAAAAATCACGGTTTCCGTGTACAGTTGCAGTGAATTAGGGTATCGTTTACAGCACTGATATTGTATCTTCTGCGCGCGATGTTCCGCCGGCGCAATCTCCGCCGCCATCGCAGCACATCTCCCCAACGCTCCCGCACTCGCCGTACAGCATGTCCCGGGGCACGGAGATGCCGCAAGAACGATGATCTATGGTTTGTAAAACGGAGCTGCCTGTGCCCCGAAATGTTGTTTATTGAGAAAGCATGGCTTCCGCAGTGCGGAGGCACACCATAAAATTTATGCCTGAAATCGAATCGACTCCTACGCCTGACGCGGCTTCTGCCTCCGCCGCTGTTCCTGCGCCTGCCGCTGCCCCCGCGCCTGCCCCCGCTGCCCCTACCGTGAGTTTTGCCGATTTCGGCCTGGCCCCCGAGATCCTGCGTGCCTTGACCGAGCAGGGTTACAGCCATCCGACACCGATCCAGGCGCAAGCCATTCCGGTGGTCTTGCAAGGCCGCGACGTGATGGGCGCCGCGCAGACGGGGACCGGCAAGACGGCCGGCTTCTCGCTGCCGATCATTCAGTTGCTGCTGGCCCACGCCAGCAGCAGCATGTCGCCCGCCCGCCATCCGGTGCGCGCGCTGATTCTGACCCCAACCCGCGAACTGGCGGTGCAGGTGGCGGAAAACGTGCAAGCCTACGCCAAGCACACGCCGCTGCGTTCTACCGTCGTTTTTGGCGGTATGGACATGAAGCCGCAAACGGTGATCCTGCGCAATGGCGTGGAAATCGTCATCGCCACACCGGGCCGTCTGCTCGATCATATCGAGCAAAAAAATATCAGCCTGGGCCAGGTGCAGATGCTGGTCATGGACGAAGCGGACCGCATGCTGGACATGGGTTTCTTGCCGGACTTGCAGCGCATCATCAACTTGCTGCCAAAACAGCGGCAAAACCTGATGTTCTCGGCAACGTTCTCGCCGGAAATCAAGAAGCTGGCCAACACCTTCCTGAATAATCCGCTGATGATCGAAGTGGCGCGCAGCAACCAGACTGCCGACAAGGTTACGCAAGTAGTCTACAAGGTGCCGGAAGACCAGAAGCATGCACTGGTCGCCCATCTGCTGCGCCAGCGTGATTTGAAGCAAGTGATTGTGTTTTCGAATACCAAGATCGGCGCTTCGCGCCTGGCCCGCGTGCTGGAGCAAGAGGGCATGCGCGCCACTGCGATCCACGGCGACAAGAGCCAGCAAGAACGCATGGCGGCGCTCGAAGCGTTCAAGAAGGGCGAGATCGACGTGCTGGTGGCGACCGACGTGGCAGCGCGTGGCCTCGATATTTCCGACCTGCCTTGCGTGATCAACTTCGACTTGCCGTATAACGCCGAAGACTATGTGCACCGCATCGGCCGCACGGGCCGCGCTGGCGCCTCGGGCGACGCTATCTCGATCTATTCCGATAAAGACGAGCGCTTGCTGGCCGATATTGAAAAACTCATCAAGCAAACCATCAAACGCGGCGAACTGGGCGGTTTTGCGCCAGCGCCGGCACGTGGCAGCGACAGCGAACGCCGTGCGCCACGCCGTACCGAAGGCGGCGAAGGCCGTCCAGCGCGCACCCCGGAAAGCCGCCATGGCAGCGACAGCCGTGCTGCCGAACGTGGCGCCCGTCCCGCCTTCGCGCCAGGCGCGCGCCGCGAGAAGGTCGATCCGTGGTTCCTGAAACCGTACGAACCGGCCAAGGCGCCGGCACCATCGGCCAGCAGCATGGCGCCGGTACCGGCCAAGCCGAAGCAGAAGGTGGCGGCTTTGCTCGGTGGCTTGTTAAAGCAATAATAATTAAAATGCAAGAGGATATGGCTTATGCTATCCTCTTGTTTTCCTTGTACCCGGGACGCGCTGGCGTCCGTCTCAGTCTCTTCCTCGGCCTTCCTGTGGCTTCCCAGTGTTGCTCCGTGCTCATTATTTTGCGTGTTAAATTGTAAGCGGGGCTACATGCTGGTCACTTTTTTTTCTATAATAAGCTGAACGATAATTATCATATTATTTGATAATTTTTCTGTGCAATAGAAATTACTATTAATCAATATCCGGGATTGTCTTGAAAACGCTACCAATTTTACATCGTGACCAATTTCGGCTATGGGCCGTGAGGAATCTGCAGCCGCTCATTTTCCTTGCGGCTTATTTTTTTACACTCGTTGTCGGAAATCTCCTGTATGCGACTTCGCAAGGGGGCGAGGTATTGGAAACGGCCGGTTATTCCAGGGGTGTACTGGAATTTTCAGAGATCTTCAGTGCCGGATACTGGATTCTGATGCTGATGCCATTTGTCGTCACACCATTGATTGTGATGTTGGTACGTCGCCTGAGTAGCGGACACTTGAGCCGCCTGGCCGATAAACTGCCGGAATTTACGCGCATGGATTACCTCGTCCTGACCATGCTCTGCTATGCCTTCCTGATTTATTCAGCTTGGCACGGTGGTATTTTTTCCGTTATCGGCAGCGGTACCGACGCCAGAAGTTCGGTACAGACCCGCTTTCTGATACTGGGGCAACTCGGCTTTCCCGCCCGCATTGTTTTAATGTCTTTGCTGAACTATCTGACTTTTTATGCCCTGATCCGCTGGCTGCGCAATCATGGCCTGTTTTGGGTGGCGGCGACCATCGTCAATACCTTGCTGATGGCCATATCGCTGACTTTGTTAAACATGAAATGGCCTATTCTGATTTTCGACATCGGCCTGGTATTGACCATCTTTGTCTACGCCGAAAAGAATGTTTACTTTAAAGTTGCCATTGGAGCTGCACTGGTGCTGATGTCGTACTGGGCTATTTCGAATTATGTATTCCGCGCAGTCGTGGTGATGAAGCCAACGGGCGTCGTGGAGACACCAGTAGTGAACTTGCCGGTACCCGATGTCGTCGGTACGCCGGCGGCACCCACAATTACTTTACCCCCGCCAGTTTTGCAACCGACGCTGGCAGATCGCGTGGAGCATGCTTATCAGATTGGCCGTGTGCTGGCGTTTTCTGCGTTCAATCGTATGGCAATTGCCTATCCTTATTATTATCAGATATTTACTACGGAAGGCAGGGTCTGCGGCGGTTTGCTTGAACAAGCACATGTCGGCCCCGCATGTAGGCCTAGCACATATATTTATACGCGGATTTTCGGCAAGGATGGTTTTGAAGGCCGTGGCACCTCGCCTGCTGCGGTGCATATTTCTGCGTATTCGCTCGGCGGCTGGCCCCTTGCCATTACGGCCCTGCTAGCGGCCTCGGTCATCCTTGGCCTGTTCGCCTCGCTGCCTTTCGATTCCAGCGCCACGGTCGGTGCGTTCAGTATCGTCGGTGCGCTGGCTGGCTACCATTTTTCGCAATTGCCAGGCGAAGGCCCCTTGCTATATGACCATGGCGTTATCTGGACTGTCGTGATGCTGGCCGTGTATGCCGCCTGGCGTTTCATGTCCGCCCGGATTACACGCTCCCCGGTACAAAACGCATAGGCGGTCGTCGCCATTTTTAGGTGGTGCCAGGGTGCTGCGGTGGCACTATCTGGATGATTGCTCGCATGCACGGCTGGCAGTGCCGTGCGCGTCTCCCGTATTCATCTGCGTAGACAGCCTGCCTGATCAAAAGTGCCACAGGCAGGAGCTGCGCTGCGCTGTCTGACGCTGTTTCAGCGTGTATGCAAGATCGCGGCGCGCGTGTGCTTCGTTCTTTGGCGGCATCAATAAGTGGAATGGCCGCAAACATCACACCCTGCTGCGTTATTTGCAGTCAATTAGCAATAATATGTGCCCGCTATGTCTTATAAAATGCTATTAAAAGATTCATTGCTGTATATTCCGGCAAAAGTACTGCCAGCCATTACCACGATATTCTTTATTTCTTTTCTGTTCAGGAACCTGGCATCGTCAGACTATGTTGCCTATTCCGTCATCATCACCACCGGACTGATTGCGATGCAGTTGTCCAGTGGCTGGATAGCAAATTCGATATTGTATTATTTCCCGCAAAAACAGGATAAATCCGTTTTTCTAAGCGATGCCATGGCGGTGATGGCTTGTGCTGGCGTGGTGGGCACTACCCTGGCGACGCTGGTGATCGCCCTGCATCATGCTATGGGAGTACTGGCATGTTTCATGGTGTTGCTGATCGGACAGATCTTGTTTTATACGCTGGCATCCGTATTCCAGTCCAGTCGCCAGATTGCCGTGCAATTAATGGCGACGCTGATCCAGTGTGGCACGCAAGTCGGTCTCATTGTAATATTTTTCCTGATCGGGGAAATCAACCTGGCAAGTGCCATATTTTCTTTCGGCGCTGGTTTTTTATTGGCGGCTTTGTATTATTGTTTTAAATTAGGGCAAGCATATGCGTTGAATACGGCGACATTGGCAACTAGTCTGAGAAATTTGAGGTCGGCTAATGTCGCAGAGATTGTACGATATGGTTTGCCCCTGACCGGTTGGTTGTGTGCGACCTTGCTGCTGAATTCAGTTGATCGTTTTTTTTTGAAGGGTAGTGGCCTTGAGGTTGCTGCTGCCAGTTATATCTCGGCCAAAGATTTACTGATCGGTGCATCGGGCCTGATTACCATGCCATTGCTGATGGCTTCGCACCCTCTGATCTTTAAATTAATGCTCGATCAGAAAAAAGAGCAAGCAGAAAAAATAGTACAAAACAATATCAAGATACTCACGCTTATGTTCACGGTTTATTTTACCGCGCTACAGTTTTCGGGAGCTTTCTTTCTGAAGTTATTCTTTGGTGCGAAATACGCCATCGATATGCATGTATTATTGATTGTCTTGCTTGGCGTCTTTTTCTCCTGCGTATCGATGTACACGCAGAAGGGATTGGAAGTTGCCCGCAGAACCGCATTGATGGCGAGCCTGGCTGCTATCGCGGCCATAGGTGCACTTATTTCCAGCTGGCTGTTGATTCCTCATTTCGGCTTGCTGGGGGCAGCGCTGGCGTTTTCCGGTTCCAGCTTTTGCTATCTGGTACTTGTGACGGTCGCAGCGACTCCGAGTTTGAAAGTCTGGCTACATCCTGCTGACCTGCTGCTACCTGCCGCAGTCTGGCTGCTCGGTGCGGCATTGAGGAGCTTGATGGAGCGTTGGCATGGTTTGCTCGCGCCATTCTACCTACTTGATATGGTATGGTTGCTTACTTTTCTAGTAGTAGTAGGTGCTGCTGTTTTTGGCTTTTTGCGGTTTAAAAAGCAGCGTGACACCAGTCGTAACGAAAAGTAATAAGTTTTGATTTCGATGTCTTTTAGGAATACCTTTCGACACGCTCGCTTGATCTGTAAAAAAAATATTGAAAAAGTTACCAATATGGTAATTTTACTTTGCCATCGCGGCGGTTCTGACGCAATCGGAAGTTCCAGAGATTCATGGAATATTGGCAATGGTTATATTATTTTTCTCGGAGGCAGGTTTGTAATTGCCAAAATGGAAAATTAAAAAATGAATAATTATAGTTTTTTGCAAATTGGATTCTTTGTTGGCGATGAGGATTTTAAAGAAAATACAAAAGCAGATGTATATCCACAAGTCGCTGCCAGAAAGCTTGAGGGCAGATATGTCGATGGCTTGATGAAAAATGCTGTGGACTTGACCGTGCTTTCTTTTTTTCCTGCTAGTAATTTTCCGGGAAATAAAAAAATCTGGTTTCCTTTTGCAAAAAATATCATGCAAGGCGTGAGTAATTACTCTTACCCTTTTGTTAATATAATAGGCTTGAAGCATGTTAGTCGGTTTTTCTCCTGCGTAAGCTTTTTGATTAAATGGCATTTGCATCGTGATCACAAAAGAAAAATAATAATTATTTACTCTGCGCACAGCCCATTTTTGCTTGCTGCGCTGTTGTTCAAGGTGTTCTTGCGTACCCCTCTGTACGTCATCGTTCCCGATTTGCCTCGGCATATGAATTTTGGCAAGAAAAAAAGTGCTCTGTGGCATTTTTTGAAAAAACTGGATGCGAGTTTTATCGATCGCCTGATAGCGTGCACCTCAGGTGTTTCGGTTGTTAGCAAGAATATGGTTGTTGAAAATGAAAATTGGTTAAAATTACCCTATGTCGTGATCGAAGGCATGATTGATGCGGCATCTGCACCGATTGCACGTGTTCAGTTGCAACAAAAAGTTTTTATGTATACCGGTGGCTTGAATGCCGAGTATGGGGTACAGGAAATTCTGTCCGCCTTTGAAATACTGTTGGCCGAGCGCACTGACATCGAACTCTGGCTATGCGGTAGCGGGGAGTTGGTATCTGAAATTGAAAGATTGGCTGAAAAATATCCGCAAATACGGTATTTCGGTTATGTGACGCAAGGTGAAATCGAGCAGTTAATGACGCAAGTTTTTTGCCTGCTCAATTGTCGCAATCCGGATGATGCATTTGTAAAATACTCGTTTCCTTCCAAATTGCTGGAGTACCTGAGCTCCGGAATTCCTGTGCTGACGACAAAATTGCCAGGTGTACCTGCCGAATATGACGAGGTATTGAATTATCTCGATGGCGGCGCGGCAGGAACGATTGCGGATGGGATCCGAAACACTTTGTTGTGCGACGAGAGTCAGTTGCAGGATAAGGCACGGCGCGGCCGCGCATTGGTGTTGAATAAGAAAAATTCGCAAACCCAGGTGCTGAAGTTTTTAAATCTAATTTTTAGCAAGGATAATAAATATGTTTAACAATAAGGTTTTGCTGATTACAGGCGGGACGGGATCGTTTGGGAATGCTGTATTGACGCGTTTTTTGGATACCGATATCAGTGAGATTCGTATTTTCAGCCGTGATGAAAAAAAACAAGATGACATGCGGAAGAAATACAATAGTCCGAAGCTTAAATTTTATATAGGCGACGTGCGTGATTTGTCCAGCTTGCTAAATGCCACACGCGGCGTCGATTATGTTTTTCATGCTGCAGCACTCAAGCAAGTACCTTCTTGTGAGTTTCATCCGATGGAAGCGGTGAAAACCAATATTTTGGGGACCGACAATCTGTTGGAAGCAGCCATCCAGAACGGCGTGCGCCGCGTAGTGTGTCTGAGTACCGACAAGGCAGCCTATCCCATCAATGCAATGGGTATTTCCAAGGCCATGATGGAAAAGGTCATGGTGGCCAAGTCGCGCAATGTGGATGACAGCAAGACCATCATTTGCGGCACCCGCTACGGCAACGTGATGGCGTCGCGCGGTTCGGTGATTCCGCTGTTTGTCGACCAGGTACGTGCCGGCAAGGCGATCACAATCACCGATCCGGCCATGACGCGTTTCATGATGACGCTTGAAGACGCTGTCGACCTGGTGCTGTATGCGTTCGAGCATGGCAGGAACGGTGACATTTTTGTGCAAAAGGCGCCGGCTGCCACGGTCGAAACATTGGTGCAAGCGTTGTTGTCGATTATGAAGTCCCCGTCGCATGAAGTGAACATCATCGGCACGCGCCATGGTGAAAAGCTGTATGAAACGCTATTGAGCCGGGAAGAGATGGCTGCAGCGGAAGACCGTGGCGGCTACTTCCGCGTGCCGCCCGATCTGCGCGATTTGAACTACGGTAAATTCGTCGAAGAAGGCGAGCAAAAGATCTCGGCGTGCGAAGACTACAACTCGCACAATACGGAACGTCTTGATCAGGCCGGCATGGAAAAATTGTTGTACAAGTTGAAATTTATTGAAGCTATCGCCCGTGGCGAACACGCTGTTGCTGAGGGCTAATATGAAAACAGTGTTGATTACCGGCGCCAATGGCTTTATCGGTAAAAATCTGGCAGTACATTTGCGCGAACGTGCGAACATCGAGATCCTGACGTTTGTCAAAGGCGAAACGCTGCTCGCTCTGGAAGAGAAAGCGGCCAAGGCCGACTTTATCTTCCATCTGGCGGGAATCAACCGTCCGCAAACGGAGTCGGAGTTTGTTCAGGGCAACACGGATCTCACCGTCGCGCTATGCAATGCTATCCGCGCCAGTGGCCGTCACGTGCCGCTGATTTACACCTCGTCGATCCAGGCCGAGCGTGACAATCCTTATGGCCACAGCAAGCGCCTGGCCGAGGAAGCCTTGCACGCGCTGCAAGCGGAGACCGGATCGCCGGTGTATGTGTACCGCTTGCCGAATGTGTTTGGCAAATGGTGCCGGCCGAACTACAACTCAGCGGTTGCAACGTTCTGCCACAACATTGCCCAGGGCTTGCCAGTGCAGATCAATGATCCTGCAGCGGAAATTCAGCTGGTCTACGTCGATGATGTGATCAGTAACTTCTTGCGCGTGATGGATCAGGCGCCACCATCGGCAGCCTATCAGGACGTGCAGCCTGTGTATCGGATCACTGTTGGTGAACTGGAACAGCGCTTGCGCGCGTTCAAGGAAAGCCGTGCTTCGCTGATTTCGGAAGCGGTCGGCACGGGGTTGACCCGGGCCTTGTATTCCACCTTTATCACCTACTTCACGCCGGAACAGTTTTCCTATCCGTTAACCCGGCATGCCGATCCGCGTGGCGTATTTGTGGAAATGCTCAAGACCCCCCATACGGGCCAGTTTTCCTACTTTACGGCGCATCCGGGAATCACCCGTGGCGGCCATTACCATCATACCAAGACGGAAAAATTCTTGGTGATCAAGGGCAAGGCACGCTTCGGTTTTCGCCATATCGAGACCGACGCCACATACGAATTGTGCACCGATGCCGACACGCCGCTGGTGGTGGAAACCATCCCTGGCTGGTCGCATGACATTACCAATATCGGTAGCGAAGAAATGATCGTCATGCTGTGGGCAAACGAGATTTTCGACCGTCAGCTTCCCGATACCATTGCATATAAGGTTTAAGATGAAAAAATTAAAAGTCATGACCGTGGTCGGCACGCGTCCTGAAATCATCCGTCTGTCGCGCGTATTGAGCAAGCTCGACCAGCATTGTGACCATGTGCTGGTGCACACCGGTCAGAACTATGATTACGAATTGAATGAAATTTTCTTCCACGACCTGGAAGTGCGCAAGCCCGATCATTTCCTTAACGCCGCAGGCGCGAATGCGTCGGAAACCATCGGCAAGATCATCATTGCAGTCGATGCGGTGCTGGAGCAGGAGCAACCCGATGCGTTGCTGATCCTGGGCGACACGAATAGCTGCCTGTCAGCCATTCCCGCCAAACGCCGAAAAATTCCCATCTTCCATATGGAAGCAGGCAACCGTTGCTTCGACCAGCGCGTGCCGGAAGAAACCAATCGCAAGATTGTGGATCATACGGCAGACATCAACCTGACCTACAGCACAATCGCGCGCGAGTATTTGCTGCGCGAAGGCTTGTTGCCCGACCGCGTGATCAAGACCGGCAGCCCGATGTATGAGGTATTGCATCATTATAAGGACGGTATTGACGCGTCTGATGCCGTGGCGCGCCTGGGCCTGACCGAAGGCCAGTATTTCGTGGTCAGTGCACATCGTGAAGAAAATATCGACTCAGAGCTGAATTTCGCCAAGCTGGTCAATGTATTGAACACCATTGCCGAGGTGTATCAGTTGCCGGTGATCGTGTCGACGCATCCGCGTACGCAGAAAAAAGTCGACGCCCGCGATGTCACGTTCCATCCACTGGTGCGCTTGCTCAAGCCGCTGGGCTTCAAGGATTACGTGAAACTGCAGGCCAGTTCGAAGGCGGTGTTGTCCGACAGCGGCACGATCAGCGAAGAATCTTCCATTCTCAACTTCCCAGCCGTCAATATACGTGAAGCGCATGAGCGCCCTGAAGCCATGGAAGAGGCGGCAGTCATGATGGCTGGCCTGGAAGTGGAGCGGGTGCTGCAAGCGCTGGCGATCCTGGAAACACAGGCACGCGGCGCCGTGCGCGACCTGCAACTGGTGGAAGATTACAGCGCGCCCAACGTATCGGACAAGATCGTACGCATACTGCACAGCTATACCGACTACGTGAACCGCAAGGTCTGGCACAAGGCAGGGTAAGTTGCGTGAAGATTTTAATTGTTAGCCAGTATTTCTGGCCAGAGAATTTCCGTATCAATGATCTGGTACAGGAGCTGGTCAAGCGCGGCCATGACGTCACCGTACTGACTGGCTGGCCTAATTATCCGGAGGGAGAAATTTTTGAGGATTTCAAACATTCCCCGGAAAAATACGAGGCCTACCATGGCGCGCACGTTGTGCGTGTGCCACTGTCACCGCGCGGCAAGGGCGCTATCCGCTTGATGCTCAACTATCTGAGTTTTGCACTGGCGGCCAGTGTGCTTGCTCCATTCAAACTGGCTGGCAGGAAGTTCGATGTGATTTTTGCGTATGAGCCATCGCCGATCACGGTGGCCCTGCCGGCAATTGTGCTCAAGTATGTCAAGCGCGCGCCCATGGCCTTGTGGGTGCTCGATTTGTGGCCAGAGTCGCTGAGTGCGGTCGGTGCCGTCAGGTCGCCCCGCATCCTGGCCGCGGTCGGTGTCATGGTGCGTCTGATCTATGCACGCTGTGATCTGATCCTGGCCCAGTCGAAGTCGTTTTTTGACGGTATTGGAAAGTATTGCGCGGACAAGAAAAAAATTCGTTATTTCCCCAGCTGGTCTGAAGAATTATTTTATGACAGCAGCGTGCCCATGGCGCCCGAAGTGCCAGCCAGCGATGACATTTTTACTGTTTTGTTTGCAGGCAATATTGGTGACGCACAGGATTTCCCTACCATCCTGGACGCGGCTGAGCGCTTGCGCGGACGGCGCGACATACGCTGGGTAATCGTGGGTGATGGACGCATGACAGACTGGGTCCGCCAGCAGATTGCGGCGCGGGGGCTGCATGACGCGGTGCTGATGGTCGGTCGATTCCCACTTGAGCGGATGACCTCTTTTTTTGCGCATGCGGATGCGCTACTGGTGACGTTGAAGGCGAATGAGGTATTTGCGATGACGATTCCAGGAAAAGTGCAGACTTACCTGTCTTCGGGTTTGCCTATCATTGCCTCGCTCGACGGTGAAGGTGCCGCCCTCATCGGCGAATCGGGCGCCGGGTTTGCCAATGCCGCCGGCGATAGCGCGGCGCTGGCAGCGGCGGTAGAGAAGATGGCGGCCTTGAGCGAAGTGCAGCGGCAAGCGATGGGCGCTGCCGGCAAGGCTTATTACGCGGCCCAATTTAAGAAGGAGATGCTGATCGATACATTGGAGGACTATTTCGCCGATGTGGCAGGTAATCGAGCTGCAAATACACATGCATAAAATATTGATTACCGGCGCGAGCGGTTTTGTCGGCACTGCAGTATGCGAAGCGCTGACGGGGCGAGGCATACCTTTTGTCGCTACCGTGCGCAGCCAGCGCACGGCCTGGCAGTATCAGGTCGGCGAGTTGAACGGTGCCACCGACTGGCATGCCGCGCTGGCAGGCTGCGATGTGGTGATGCACCTGGCGGCGCGCGTGCATGTTATGCACGAGACGGCTGCCGATGCACTGAGCGCCTATCGGGAAGTCAACGTTGCAGCCACCATGAACCTGGCGCGTCAGGCACATATGAACGGCGTGAAGCGGTTTGTTTTCGTCAGCAGCGTCAAGGTTAATGGCGAGGCAACCGGCCAGCGTCCATTCAGCAGTGCTGATCAGCCCGCGCCGCTCGATCCCTATGGTATTTCCAAGCTGGAAGCGGAGACCGCATTACAGGAGTTTGCCCGAAACAGTGGCATGGAATTGGTGATCATTCGTCCTCCGCTGGTGTATGGGCCTGGCGTGCGCGCCAATTTCCAGCTTTTGATGAAGCTTGTGCAGCGCGGTGTGCCGTTGCCTTTGGGGAGCGTGGATAACCGGCGCAGCATGGTGGCGCTCGATAATCTGGTTGACCTGTTGATTCTGTGCTGCAGCCACGGCGCGGCGCCGGGGCAGATATTCATGGTCTCCGATGACCATGATGTCAGTGTCTCGACCCTGTTGCACATGCTGGCCCGGGCCATGGGCAAGCGCCCGAGGTTGCTGTCTGTCCCGACTAGCTGGATTGCTGCCGCTGCCGCGTTACTGGGCAAATCGACACAGGCTGATCGGGTACTGGGCTCGCTGCAAGTCGATATCACGCACACCAAGCAAACCCTGAATTGGAAACCCCAGGTCGGCATGCAGCAGGCGATCGACAAGACGGTTGCCAGTTTTTTGTCGTCCATACACGCATCGGTGGTGAAATGAAACGTTTATTTGATTTCGTGGTGGCTCTGGTTGCTGCGCTGATCCTGGCCCTGCCGATCGCGCTGGTGAGCTTGTTTGTCAAATGCAGTTCGCGCGGCCCCGTTATCTACTGGTCGGATCGGGTCGGTCGTCATAACCGCATCTTCCGCATGCCTAAATTCCGTACCATGCGAGTCGATACGCCGGCGGTAGCCACGCATTTGCTTGCCGATCCCAAGAAATTCCTGACTCCGGGTGGATCCTTCCTGCGCAAGTCCAGTCTGGATGAGTTGCCTCAACTTTTCAGTATCCTCAGCGGTGACATGAGTTTTGTCGGTCCGCGTCCGGCGCTGTTCAATCAGCAGGACTTGATTGAACAGCGCAGCGAGCATGGTGTGGAGCGGATCCGGCCTGGCTTAACTGGCTGGGCGCAAGTGAATGGACGCGATGAATTGCCGATTCCGCAAAAGGTCAGACTGGATGCGGAATATCTTGCTAAACAGTCATTTCTTTTTGATTTAAAAATATTGTTTTTGACTTTCCTCAAGGTCATCCGAAGAGATGGTGTAGCGCATTAACACTGCGCTATGCATATGTGCTACACGTGACCCCGTCTTTGTGTACTCTGTCAGAAAAAGTCCGGTAAATTATTGATCATGATTCAAAAAATGAATTCATTCCTTGCACTATCGCGCTTGCAAAAGCAGATGATCGCGGCCGCTGCAGATTTTCTTTTTCTGCCATTAACATTCTGCTTTGCCGTTCTGCTGCGTCACGATATGTCCGATATGACTATCCTTGGTCACTATTGGTGGCTGATCTGTGCCGTGCCATTCATTTCGATACCGATCTTCCTGCGGCTGGGGCTATATCGGGCCGTGATACGTTTTATCGACCAGAAAATCGTGTTTGTGGTCATTATGGGGGTATCGATTTCTGTATTGCTGCTGGTGGCTCTGGCGGCATTTGCCACACATATGATAGATATGTCGCGCGGGGTGTTTGGCATTTACTGGATGACGGCCATTACCTATGTGGTAGCGAGCCGCTTTCTG
Organism: Janthinobacterium silvisoli; assembly: GCF_014200725.1. Lineage (GTDB taxonomy): Bacteria > Pseudomonadota > Gammaproteobacteria > Burkholderiales > Burkholderiaceae_D > Janthinobacterium. The sequence goes on along the minus strand of NZ_JACHCL010000001.1, from coordinate 1,735,776 downwards.
GCGCGCGGTTTCCTGCTTTCGCCTAAAAATGGCGAGGAAGCGATCCGCGTGGCCATTTATGGCGCTGGAAGCGCCGGTTCGCAACTTGCCAATGCCTTGAAGGCAAGCAAAGAGTATATGCCGGTCGCCTTTATCGATGATACGCGGGAATTGAAAGGTGCAACGATCGCTGGCATCAAGATTTATCCTTCTTCCGCCTTGCCCGACTTGATCGCCCGTTCCAATATCAGTGAAGTGCTGCTAGCGGTACCGTCGTTCTCGAAGAGCCAGCAAATGCAGGTATTCAATACGCTCGAACCGCTCAAGGTCAAGGTCAAGGTAGCGCCCCCGGTAGCTAGCCTGGTCAATGGCGAACTGCGTAAACAGGATGTACGCGATATTGAAATTGAAGATTTGCTGGGGCGTGATCAGGTAGCGCCGGATCAGGGCTTGCTGTCGGCTTGCATATCTGGAAAATGTGTGATGGTGACGGGGGCTGGCGGTTCGATCGGCTCAGAGTTGTGCCGCCAGATCATCCAGTTGAGTCCTACGCATTTGATCTTGCTGGAAATGTCGGAATTTGCCTTGTATTCGATCAAGCAGGAACTGGAAGGCATCAAGGCCACGCAGGGTCTCGCGCTGCAACTGCTGCCCTTTCTCGGTTCGGTACTCGATACTGAGAAATGCGAACGCATCATGCGTACCTTCCAGGTCGATACGCTGTATCACGCAGCCGCCTATAAACACGTACCATTGGTGGAACATAATCCCATCGAAGGTGTGCTCAACAATGTATTTGGTACCCTCAGCATTGCCAAAGCAGCCATGGCAAGCCAGGTCAAATGCTTCGTGCTGATTTCTACCGACAAGGCAGTGCGTCCGACCAATGTGATGGGGTCGAGCAAGCGCCTGGCAGAATTGATCCTGCAAGCCTTCGCACGCCAATATGGCCAGACTCGGTTTTGCATGGTTCGTTTCGGCAACGTGCTGGGTTCGTCCGGTTCAGTGGTCCCCTTGTTCCGCAAGCAGATTGAGGCAGGCGGTCCGATTACGTTGACGCACCCGGAAATCACGCGCTACTTCATGACGATTCCGGAAGCGGCGCAACTGGTGCTGCAGGCCGGCGCCATGGGTGAAGGGGGCGATGTGTTCGTGCTCGACATGGGGGAGCCGGTGAAAATTGTCGATCTGGCAGCACGCATGGTGCATCTGAGTGGGCTGGAAGTGCGCAGCTTGAGTGCGCCTGAAGGTATCGAGATTGAACACGTGGGTTTGCGTCCCGGTGAAAAATTATATGAAGAGTTGTTGATTGGCGATAATGTGGAAGGTACCAACCATCCTCGCATCATGCGTGCCCAGGAAGCTGAAATCCCTTGGCATGAGCTGGAAGCCTTGCTCGACGCAATGTATGCCGCCTGCAATAATTTTGACTGTGAAGCGTTGCGTAGTTTGCTGTTGCAAACCGTGAAGGAATATCAGCCACAATGTGGCATTGAAGATTTGATCTGGAGCAAGGAGCAGCAGTTGTCTGCTTGCAAGGCTGGTGGCCCGCCGCCAATTTCCAGCCCTGATCGTCCTGGCTTGCAAGTAGTAGCGTAGTTCACTGCATGGTCATCGGCTTGCACACCGCACGCCGGCCTTTGAGGCCGGCGTTCACTTTTTGATGCATTATTTGTTGCCGTAGCAATGCGGGCAAGACACTTCATACACATACTCGGGCGCCAGTTGCTGGCGCGGCGTCACCACTGAACGGCAGACGAAGCATTGCACGGTTTCCGTCGGTTCCAGCTTCGGATTGAGGGCGGTACGGTAGTCGAACACGAAGCAGTCGCCCGTGTAGTGGTCGCCGCCGACTTCTTCAAAATACTTCAGGATGCCGCCGTCGAGCTGGTACACGCTGTCGTAGCCGATTTCCTTCATGTGGATGGCGGCTTTTTCGCAGCGGATGCCGCCGGTACAGAAGGTGACCACGGTCTTGCCTTCCAGCTCATCCTTGTGCGCGGCGGCGACGGCCGGGAATTCGGTAAACTTATCGATGCGATAATCGAGAGTGTTGTTAAACGTTCCCACATCGACTTCAAACGCGTTGCGCGTTTCCATCATCACCACCGGTTTGCCCGCATCGTCGACGCCGGCGTCCAGCCAGCGTTTCAAGGTATGCGCATCGACGGACGGCGCACGGCCCAGTTCCGGCTTGATCAGCGGCATGCGCATGGTGATGATTTCTTTTTTGAGCTTGACCAGCATGCGCTTGTGTGATTGCTCTTTGGATAAGCTTTCCTTCCATTCCAGATCAGCCAGGCGGGCGTCGCTGCGCACCCATGCCAGGAAGGCGTCGATGTGTTCGCGCGTGCCGGAGAGGAACATATTGATGCCCTCGGGCGTCAGCAGGATAGTGCCTTTCAGGCCCAGTGCCAGGCATTGCTCCTGGTACAAGGGACGCATGGCTTCCGTATCGTCCAGCGTGATGAATTTATACGCTGCAATATTGACAAAACTGTCGGCGGGCGCGGCGGCCAGGGGGCTGGTCGCGGCGGAAAGGGAAGGTGTGGCTTGCATGATAGCGATCGGGTTAGACTGAACAGCCGATATTATAAGCCTGACAGTCTGGTGGGGATACCCACCTTTGGACGTATTGCCACGCCTGCAGGGCAGGCTGGGCAAACGGCTGGGCCAATCCGGCCGGGCATAATTTCTTGCCTGCTGTGCCTGTCTGCGTCTGTGGGCGGGGGCCGCGACGCGGTAGAATAGACCCCATTGAATTTTGCAGGATTGGTAGACAGGATGGAAATGGTAATGCAGGAAGCCGGCGTCCCGGCGGGTGTGCCACACTCTTTACAACAAGCCCCGCAGGGCCCGGGATTTGTGCACTTGCGCGTGCACTCCGAGTACTCGATCGTCGATGGCCTGGTGCGTATCGACGACGTGGTCAAGGCGGCCGCCAAGGACAGGCAGGTGGCGCTGGCCGTCACCGATCTGTCCAACCTGTTTGGTATGGTCAAGTTTTACAAGGAAGCGCGCGGCAAGGGCATCAAACCCATCGTCGGCGTCGACGTGTGGATCACCAACGACGACAACCGCGAAAAACCGTCGCGTTTGTTGCTGCTGGCCAAGAATCGCATGGGTTATCTGCAATTGTGCGAATTGCTGTCGACCGCCTGGCTGACCAACCAGTACAAAGGCCGCGCCGAACTGCGCATTGAATGGCTGCAGGCGCTGGCGACCAATCACTACGAGCTGTATCCAGGCGAGAGCGCGGCCAATGGCTTGATCGCCCTGTCGGGCGCGCATTTTGGCGATGTCGGCATTGCTATCGAGAATGGCAACCTGGCTCTGGCGGAACGCAACGCCCAGCGCTGGGCCGAGATTTTTCCCGGTCACTTTTATATTGAAATCCAGCGTGGCGGCCAAGCCAATCAGGAAGCGCAGGTACGCCATGCGGTGGCGCTGGCGGCCAAGCTGGGCTTGCCGGTGGTGGCCACGCACCCGGTGCAATTTATTTCCCCAGAAGAATTTATCGCCCACGAAGCGCGTACCTGTATCGCCGAAGGCGAAATGCTGGCCAACGCCAAGCGCGTCAAGCGTTTCAATGACAGCCAGCGCTTCATGTCGCAAGCGGATATGGCCGAGATGTTCGCCGACTTGCCGGCCGCGCTGGCCAACTCGGTAGAAATCGCCAAGCGCTGCAATCTGACTTTGACCCTGGGCAAGCCGCAATTGCCGAACTTCCCCACGCCGCCGGGCATGACGATCGACCAGTTCCTCGTGGCCGAGTCGCAGGCAGGCCTGGAAAAACGCTTGATCCAGCTGTATCCCGATCCCGAACGCCGCGAAAAAGAGCGTCCACGCTACGAGTCGCGTCTGAAGTTTGAGACCGACACGATTTGCAACATGAAGTTCCCCGGCTATTTCCTGATCGTGGCCGAGTTTATCCAGTGGGCCAAGGAAAACGGCGTACCTGTCGGGCCGGGCCGTGGTTCGGGTGCGGGCTCGCTGGTGGCGTATTCGCTGCTGATCACCGACCTCGATCCGCTGCAATACAACTTGCTGTTCGAGCGTTTTTTGAATCCTGAACGCGTCTCGATGCCCGACTTCGATATTGACTTTTGCCAGGAAGGGCGCGACCGGGTCATCCAGCACGTCAAGGATTTGTACGGCAAGGAGGCGGTCTCGCAGATCGCCACCTTCGGTACCATGGCGGCCAAGGGCGCGATCCGCGACGTGGGCCGCGTGATGGACTTCGGCTATAACTTTTGCGACGGCATTTCCAAGCTGATTCCATTCAAGCCGGGAAAACCGGTGTCGATCGCCGACGCCATCGAGGAAGAGCCGCTGCTCAAGGAGCGCCTGGAAAACGAGGAAGAGGTCAAGCAGCTGCTGGAGCTGGCGCAGCAAGTCGAAGGCATCACGCGCAATATCGGCATGCACGCGGGGGGCGTGCTGATCGCTCCGGGCAAGCTGACCGATTTCTGCCCGCTCTATACGCAGGGCGGCGATTCGGGCGTGGTGTCGCAGTACGACAAGGATGACGTGGAAGCCGTCGGTCTGGTGAAGTTCGACTTCCTGGGTCTGACGACCCTCACCATTCTCGACCGTGCCGTGCGCTACATCAAGCAGCTCGATCCCGCTCAGGCGAACTTTGACCTAGCGGCCTTGCCGCTGAACGACAAGCCGTCCTACGATTTGCTGACCAAGGCCAAGACCGTGGCCGTGTTCCAGCTGGAGTCACGCGGCATGCAGGGCATGCTGAAAGACGCCCGTCCCGACCGCTTTGAAGACATTATCGCGCTGGTCGCCTTGTACCGTCCTGGTCCGATGGACCTGATTCCCGACTTCTGCAAGCGCAAGCACGGTGAGCGTTTCGATTATCCCGATCCGCGCACGGAATCGATTCTGTCCGAAACCTACGGCATCATGGTGTATCAGGAGCAGGTGATGCAGATGGCGCAGATCGTTGGCGGCTACTCGCTGGGCGGCGCCGACATGTTGCGCCGCGCGATGGGCAAGAAGAAGGCTGAAGAGATGGCCGAGCACCGCGAGATCTTCCGCGCCGGTGCGGCGAAAGACGGCTTGACGGCCGAAAAAGCCGACGAGATCTTCGACTTGATGGAAAAGTTCGCCGGCTATGGTTTCAATAAATCGCATGCCGCCGCCTACGCCTTGCTGTCCTACCATACGGCATATTTAAAGGCCCACCATCCGGCCGCCTTTATGGCCGCCAACTTGTCGCTGGCCATGGATGACACGGACAAGATCAAGATCCTGGTGGAAGACACGCTGGAAATCTGCAAGCTGACCTTGTTGCCGCCAGACATCAATGAATCGGATTACCGTTTCATGCCGAGCGGCGAAGCGCCTTCCATCAGTGGCAAAAAGGTCACGCAGATCCGCTATGGCCTGGGCGCCGTGAAAGGCTCGGGCCAGAACGCCATCGAGGCCATCATTGCCGCGCGCGAGGCGGGTGGACCATTTACCAGTTTGTTCGATTTCTGCAAGCGGGTCGACAAGAAACAGATCAACCGCCGCACCATCGAATCGCTGATACGCAGCGGCGCCTTCGATTGCCTGAAGGTCGACCGCGCGATTTTGCTCGCTTCCGTCGCGTTCGCCATGGAATGCGCCGACCAGGCCGCCAAGGCGGCCAATCAGGTCAGCCTGTTCGGCGGCGACGACAGCGACATGGTGGCGCCGCCCGAGTACGTCAAGGTGCCGGCCTGGACCGACAAGCAGCGTTTGACGGAAGAAAAGATTGCGCTGGGCTTTTATCTGTCCGGCCATCTGTTCGACTCCTACGCGCCTGAGGCGCGCCGCTTTGCGCGCACCAAATTGTCGGAATTGTCGCCCTCGCGCGAACCGCGCATGATGGCCGGCGTCATCACGGGCTTGCGCACGCAAATGACGCAGCGGGGCAAGATCCTGATCGTTACCCTGGACGACAAGAGCGGCACGGTCGAGGTGACGGTGTATGGCGAGCTGTTTGAAGCGAACAAGAAAATCTTCAAGGAAGATGAATTCATGGCCGTGGTGGGCAAGGTCTCGGAAGACCGTTTCTCGGGCGGCTTGCGCATCACCGCCGAGAGCGCTTTCGACATCATCGCCGCGCGCGTGCAATATGGCCGTCAGCTGGGCCTGGTCTTGCCGGCGACGCTCGATGCGCGCCGTATCCGCGACGTGATCATGCCGCACCGCGCCGAGACGGGCTTGCCGATTGCCGCGCGCGTCAGCCCGCAAGGCGTCAGCTGCGTATTGCAATTTGGCGAAGAATGGAAGGTAGCGCCATCGGATGAATTGCAGACGGCGCTGGAACAGGTGCTGGGCGCGCAAGAGGTAGCCGTCGAATACTGACCAGCTATTGCGCAGCCACAGCCAAACCGGATGCAGATCGGGTTTGGCTTTTTTCGTTTACATATCTTTCAGGCCCGTGATGGCGTAGCCCTTGGCGGCAATTTGCTGGTGCGGCTGCTCGATATGGTAGTGCGGCAAGGCATCGGCATTGTCATCCACTTCGCTGGCGCGTACTTCCAGTTGCCAGTCGGTATTGGTGACTTCTTCAGGAATCAGCTTTCCTTCGGGTACGGCGAGATAGGAAAAAATGCCGTCGTGCTCGGCCCGGCGGTAGATATCTACGCGCATGACTTGCCTCCTTGTAAGCGTTAGGGGAAGCGGCCGGCGCGGTGCGCAAGCCGATAACGCTAGCGTAACAGGATTGCCGGATTGTGTGCGCCACGGTTTTTGTGGCGTGCGCCGTCCGCGCCCGGCCTCCTGGCCGCTTAAGCTACCGCGGTTTCGTAGTCGTCGTCTTCCACGTGTTGCGCATCGTTGGCCGCCACCTTGTGTGGAAGCGGCATGGAAATTGCGCAACGATGTGCTTCCAGGCCGCTGCGCAGGCAGTCATTGAGAGCGAGCGTGATCTCATGGCGCTTGCGCATTTCCGAGCGCTTTTTCGACGCGATTTCTTCCATCACAGGGACGGGCAAGTCTTCGCATGGCAATTCAAAATCGCCATCCGAACGGAGCAGGGCGCCGAGTTCTTGCCACAATTCATCGTAGTTTGCGAACAAACGGCCTTTCTTTTTGGCAGACTGATGCACGGCGTGGTTTTCATTGCTAACCAGAATCACTTTTTTGCAGCCATGGTCGTATCCCAGTTGGCGCACCAGGCGTACCATCAAATTCTTGGGCCGCAAGCCATGCAGGTCGCGTGTTGCTTCGCGTACGCGGTGCAGCCCTTCCTGGCCGTTTGGCCCCTGTATGCAGCCGATTCCTACGCTCATACCGCCCCGCTGTGGCGAGCCAAAAAAGGTGAAGGCCACGGAATAAAGTACATCATCGCCATCCATCAGCTGCAAGACCATCTCGCCTTCGCGGTCCATCGGGTGCAGTGAACACAGTTGCAGATGGTACAAGGAACCAGACTTGCCTGGAACCGTACCCAGGTGCACAGGGCCACGCGCGGCGCGCGCCATCAAATTGCCCCAACCCTGCTGCAGAATGAAATGGTAATGTTCAACCAGTAAATCCACGCGCTGCCTGCATGTCAGTTTCTTGCTCAGGTAGTCGCGGTAGACTTTATGGATCACATGTGGATAAGCTTGCACCAGATCGTGAAAGACGGGATGCGAGTTCAATAATTGCAGCCAGGCCTGGGTCTGGCGTTGTTGCCAGCGCGCCCGCAGTTGTAGTTTCAGTGTTTCACGCAGGCGTGCAAAACCGCTGAGCGTTTCTGTCAAACCGCAAGACAGGGTAATTGATGGCGTCATCTGGCGCTTTTCCATGGTCAAGAATGTAGGGCGTCTGCGCCGCGGATGGCCGCTCAGACGGGAACGGGACCGCTGACACCATCCTGGTTTGCTTGCAGGACGATGGCGCTGCGGCTATCGCGTGCCAGTTTGCGGGCGAGGTCGCCCGAGAAACGGCGTGGCCAGTGGCGGGGTTTGGGCGCTGGCAAGATGACTTCATGGCAGCCAAGCAATTCAGCCGTATCCAGTATCGTAAAAGCGACGTCACCGGAGGAAATGAAGGTGGAAAATTCGATGTGGGAGCGGCTCAGGTATAAGCCGGCCTCTTGCATTAACTGTGCGGCGGCAGCTTCGGTCTTGCTGCTGTTGCCGATGACACTGTTGGCAGAGTGCACCGGTGTCACATGCAGCAGGCTGACCTTCACGCAGATGCCCCATTCCTGCAGGCGACGGGCGTAGCGGGCGCCAAAGATGATGTCTTCCAGCCGCTTGATGGGGACCAGCAGCAGCAAGACTTTTTGCGCCGCGTCATCCTGCCCTGGCACGCCGTGATTGGCGTGGTCCTGGCGTTGCGGATGAGGGGGCGCAGCTTGCATTGGGTGGCAGTCGGTAGGCTCAGTGTTGTTGCATCTTAGCTACCGCGGCCCCCCCTGTAAATTGGCGAAATGCCGTACGTGTTTCCCTTATGGGGTCCGCGTTTTAATAGCGGTAAGTAGCGTAAATGGCGCCCACCGGTGCGGTTTTGCGCTGCACGATGGGGCTCTTGCGGGCGTCGCCGATCAGGCTCGTGACGCCCGCCATGGCAGTGAGGCCCCATTTCGCGTCGAAGCGGTGTTCCCAGCTGACGGTGGCCTGGGCTTCATAAAAGCCGCCTTTGGGCGTGTATTGTTTGAATGCCGTATTGCTTGCCTGGCTCGCGCTGACGCCATACATGGTTTGCATGTATTTTTTCTCGCCCCAGCCCGTTTGCACGCCCAGGCTGACGGTGTCTTGCGGCACGCCCTGGCTATCGTTTTTGCTGTAGATCTGGCCGCCTGCGCCGAATTGCAGGCGGGCGCCGTTGTCGCGGTTATTCAGGGGAATATCGCTCGATACGCTCAGTTGTACGCCAGGAATCGGCGAATACGCCATGCCCAGCAGCGCGCTGGCATTGCCTTTGACGTCGCCCATGCCCTTCAGGTAATCGCTGCCGCCGTAGCCATTGATACCGTTGCGCTTATGGTCGGTGCGCTCGCCACGGTAGCCGAGCGCCAGGCTATAGCTGAGCGGGCCAGCCTGGCCGCCATAGCCGATACCGCGCATGGTGCTGGCAAAAAAGCCATTTGCCATCGCGTAATCGATGGCGACCAAAGGCATGGTGCTGAGCTTGTCCGAGCCGGAATAGCTGGAGACAACGGCCGCTCCACCGCCGACGGTCAGCACGTTGCCGGGTGCAGGGTCGGCCGCCAGGGCAGACAGGGGAAGCAAAAGCAGGCCAGCCATTGCCAGCGTAGGGGACAGCGAAGTAGTTGCTTGCATGATAGGTTCCATCAGGTGGAGAACCGAGTCCGGAGTGGCTCGATTGACGGAAGCCAGTATCGGTGCTTGCCATGAAGGAAAGATGAGTCATTGATGAAGATTGCATGAAGATTCAGGCGGATGAGTAATCCTGGCGTGTGTGGCCGTGGCCTTTAACCATTCTTCAGCTTGCGGTGGTTTAATATCAGGCATGAAAATACTGCTGATTGAAGATGATATGGACCTGGGCAACGGCGTGCGGATCGCCTTGCGCGACCAGGGCATGCAAGTGGTCTGGGTGCGCAGCCTGGAAGACGCGGCGCGCAGCCTTGACCACGACAGTTGCGAACTGGTGCTGCTCGATCTGGGCTTGCCCGACGGCGATGGGCTTGATTTGCTGGCCCGCTTGCGGGCGCAGCGCCTGCCGGTGCTGATCCTCAGTGCCCGCGATACGCTCGAGCAGCGGCTGCGGGGGCTCGATGGCGGCGCCGACGATTATCTGGTGAAACCCTTTGTGCTGGCCGAACTGCTGTCGCGGGTGCGTGCGCTGGCGCGCCGCAGCTATGGTTTCGATGGCGATACCATCGAATTGCGCGGTTTGCTGCTGCAAGTGCCGACGCGCAGGGTCAGCGTGCATGGACGGGCGGTGGAGCTGACGGCCAGCGAATATGCCTTGCTGAAAACCTTGCTGATGCGGGCTAACCGCGTCATTACGCGGCGCGTGCTGGAAGAGAATATCTTGCCGGGCGGCCTGGCCAACGCCAGCAATACGCTCGATGTGCATATGGGCAATTTACGCCGCAAGATAGGCGAAGGTTATATCCGCACCGTGCGCGGTGTCGGCTATGTCATCGACCAGCAGGGCGATCCTTCCTCTGTGTCCGGTACGTCAGCATGATGCGCCGCTGCTGGAACATGCTGTGGCGTCCGACCCTGGTGCGCCGCCTGATGCTGGCGCAGATGCTGATGCTGACCGTGCTGTGGAGCCTGGCGGTAGCGTATGTGTTGTTCGAAGGGACAGGCGAAGGCAGCAATGTGACGCGTGGCGTGTTGCATGCCATTATCAGTGTGGCCGACAACCTGGCCGACCAGCCGCAGCGCCAGCAGCAAAGCTTGCGCGCGATCGACGAGGCTTTGCGCGAAGAGTTTGAAATGGGGAAGGTCCAGGAACTGGCGCCGCGCATCCTGGTCTGGCGCGATGGCACGCTGGTCTATAAGTCTCCCGATACGCCCAGTGGTATCCGCAGCGCCGGTCCCGAAAAAATGGAAATAGTGTACGTCAAGGGCCAGCCCTGGCGTAGCCGCAGCCTTGCAGAGGGCGCCACGCGCGTGACGGTACTGGAGCTGGGCGGACCATGGCAGTTTTTCGTCACCATCAATTCACGGGGGTATTACTTGCTACCGTTGCTGATCAGCCTGCCTTTTCTGTTGCTACCGGCCTGGCTATCGATCCGCCTGGCGATGCGGCCGTGGCGCAAGGTGGCGCAGGAAGTGGCTGCACGGGGGCCGCAGGACTTGCGCCCGCTGACGTTCAAGCCGCCGCATGGCGAACTGGCGGCGCTGGTTGATAATATCAATGCCTTGCTGCAGCGGGTGGACGCCAGCGCTGCGCGCGAGCGCAGCTTCATTGCCGACGCCACCCATGAATTGCGTACGCCGCTGGCAGCCATGCGGGTCAATGTGGAAGCCTTGCAAAGCCAGGCGCATGCACCGCATCAGCAGGAGTTGCTGGACGGCATCTTAAATAGCGGCAACCGTGCGGCGCGCCTGGTAGGACAGTTGCTGCAACTGACGCGCAGCGAAGTGCAGGCCGAGGCGGGCCGCCAGCCCTTGCCGCAGGTGCTCGATAGCTTGTTGCAGGATCGATTGGCTGCCTTGTCCGGCCTGGCGCAAGCGGGCGGAATCGAACTTGAATTGCAGGCGAGTGTATCGCTGAGCGTGCCGGGACAGCGCGAGAGCCTGGTTTCGCTGATCGATAATCTGGTGGAAAACGCGATTAAATACAGTCCGCGCGGCAGCAGTGTCACGGTATCGCTGCATGCGGAGCGGGGGCAGGCGGTATTGCACGTGGCCGACCAGGGACCGGGCATACCGCCAGCCCTGTATGCACGTGTGTTTGACCGCTTTTTCCGCGCGCCGCAGCAATTGCAGCCAGGTAGCGGCCTGGGCCTGGCGATTGTCGCCTCGGTGGTGCAGCAGCACGGCGGCACGATACAGCTGCACCGCGCCAGCGGTGGCCAGGGCTTGCTGGTCGAGGTACGCCTGCCGCTGGCGCCTTCCGTCTAGCGGCGGCGCCGTAGTTGTTGTATGAATGGAATCGGGGGTGCTTATAACGCAATACGGCATGGCGTGTCGCACGGATGAGATGCATAATGCTGGACAGTCAGAAAACAATCCCATGCGCCCATCCCTGCCCCGTTACCTGCCGTATCCCGCCTTCGTCGGATTGTATCTTTTATTCGACTGGGCGACGTATATCGATCCGCTGTACGGCCTCAATATCACCCCCTGGAATCCTGACCCGGCGCTGGGTCTGGTGTTTTGGCTGATTTATGGCCGCAAGGCGGCCTTGCCATGGTTTATCGCCCTGCTGGCCGGCGAATGCCTGGTGCGCGGCTTGCCTGCCGGCTGGCCATTAACCCTGTTGTCGTCGGCCTGGCTGATCGTGGGTTATGGCACCATCGGCGAAGCCTTGCGCCGCCGCTTCAGCAGTGGCGATATCTTCGACAACCGCCGCCGTCTGGCGATCTGGGCCGTGATTGTGCTGGCCGGCACCATGCTCAATGCACTCGGCTATATTTCCTTGCTATCGCTGACGGGCAAGATACCGCCCGGCGAATGGGGGGCGGCTGCCTTGCGCTTTGGTATTGGCGATATGGTGGGGCTGGTGGTGTCGATGCCGCTGATCTGGATGCTGGTCAGCGAGCGTGGCCGTGCGCGCCTGAAAGAGACTGTCTGGCGTTGGGAAACGCTGGGCTACCTGGCGCTGGCCATGTTTGTGCTGTGGAGCGTGTTCGGTTCCATCGTGCGCTCCGATTACAAGCATTTTTACTTTCTCTTCCTGCCGCTGATCTGGGCGGCCTCGCGCCAGGGGCTGTATGGCACGGCGCTGATGGTGTTTGTGTTGCAACTTGGCATTATCACCATGGTGAAATGGTCGCACGCGGTCAATTTGCAGTTTTATGAATTGCAATTGCTCGATGCCGTGCTGGCGCTGGTGGGCTTTTTTATCGGTATCGTGGTCGATGAGCTGCGCAAGGTGGCCGATGAGCTCAAGCACACCATGCGGCTGGCGGCGGCTGGTGAAATGGCGGCCGCGCTGGCGCATGAATTGAACCAGCCGCTGACAGCCCTGTCCACCTACGGCAAGGCCTGTGAATACTTGCTGGAGCGGGGCGAAAGCGGCGATATCCTGAAAAGTGCCATCGGTCACATGATCGTTGAGTCGGGCCGGGCGGCCGAAGTGGTGCGGCGCCTGCGTGATTTCTTCCGTACCGGCGCCATGCAGCTGGAAATTATCGAGGCCAGCGCCCTGATCGCCGGCATCAGCCGCCAATTTACGCCGCAATTCCATGAGCATGGCATTGATCTGGTGGTGGGGCAGATGCCGGCGCTGGCCGTCAATGCGGACCGTCTGCAGATGGAGCTGGTATTGCGCAATCTGCTGGCCAATGCCCAGGATGCCGTGCTGGCCGTACCGCGTGGCTTGCGCCGTATCGAGCTGTCGGTCGAGCGCCTGGGCGGCGGGCGCTTGCGGCTGTCCATCGAAGACAGCGGCGCCGGCATTTCCAGTACGCTGGCAGCGCGCCTGTTCGAGCCGTTCGTCTCATCCAAAGCCAGTGGCCTGGGCTTAGGTCTCGTGCTCAGCCGGGCGATTGTCGAGGCGCATGGCGGCAAGTTATGGGCGGAGGTCGGCAATCACGGCATTTTCAGATTCATCCTGCCACTGGCGGGAACGACGGACTCCCAGGGGGAATATGGTGAAAAGTAATTTAACGGTGTTTATCGTCGATGACGACCCAGCCGTACGCGATGCCCTGGGTTTGCTGCTGGGCGTGCGCGGCTACCGCACTGCCATGTTCGCCAGCGGCGAGGATTTCCTGCAGGGCTGGCGCCGCGAATGGGCTGGTTGCCTGCTGATCGACATCCGCATGTCAGGCATGGATGGGCTGGTCTTGCAGCGCCGTTTGACGGAACTTGAATGTTTGCTTCCGGTGATCATTATTACCGGCCATGGCGACGTGACTCTGGCGCGCCAGGCCTTCAAGGCCCAGGCCAGTGACTTTCTGGAGAAACCATTCGATCACGACAAACTGATGGCCGCCATCGATGAAGCGTTTTCGCGCGAGGCGGAAACGCGCGGCCGCCTGCAGCGCCAGGCGCATAGCCTGGCCTTGCTCGATGGCTTGACGCCGCGTGAACGGGAAGTGATGCAACTGGTCGTCACGGGCCAGCATAACCGCGACATCGCGCCCTTGCTGGGCATTTCCGTACGTACCGTGGAAGTACACAAGGCGCGTTTGATGGACAAGCTGGGGGTCGACAACGTGGCCGATCTGGTGCGTATCAGCATGCTGGACGCCTGAGGGGACCTGCCCCCCATTCCAGGATTATGCTCAGCCGATGACCTGCAATACCTGATCGACTGAAATCGCCTTGACCCAGTCGCTGCGCTGCGCTGCCGTGAGGACGGTGCTGTTGGCGCTGTCGAAGGGCGCCCATTCCGGATTCTTCTTGCGCATCAGCGCAACTACGGGCACATGCACGGCGTTGGCCAAATGCATGATGGACGTTTCCACCGAAATAATCAGATCGCATTGCGCCAGCATGGCTGGCAGCTGGAAAAAATTGTCGACAGCACTGAAGGCTTGCGTGCGCTGCAGGCCACGGGATTGCACCATGGCATTGACCTTGGCTAGTTCTTGCGGCATGGCATTGATCAGGAAGCAGGCGTCGGCCCATTTCGGCTGTTTTTGCATGCGTGCAATCAGCTCGGCAATGCGCTCCAGGGGCCAGCCACGCTTGTGCGACTTGGCAAACGGGTTGAGCAGTACCAAAGGGCCCTTGCGTGAGTCAAAGCCCCAACTCGCCAGTTGCGCCTGCGCCTGTTGCAAGGCGGCCTCGGGAATGTGTACAAAAGGGTAGCGTTCGGCGACGGGAATGTCGAGTCCGGTCAATTGATGGAACCAGTCCGCATAGACGCCGCTGATATGGTGTTCGCCCGCATCTTCGCCCGCGTAGGGTGTCAGTACGGCGTCGATCTTGCGGTAGGAAAAATAATGCCAGGGCCGTAAAGGGCTAATTGGTTTGCGCGTACCAATCACCAGGCCTTCCGGAGTGATGGCGCGCGCCAGGTCGGCATACTGCTGCGGTCGTACGTGCGCCAGCGAAACGACGACGGGATAATGTTCCGCCTGTGCTTCGCGCAGCGACTCTGCATATAGCGCCGGGCTGTAGGTCTTGCGATATATCTTGGCGAACAGGCCTGATTCCTCGACCCAGTCATACAGCGAATAGGTGCGCAGCCCTTCCCATTGGGTCGCATCGGAGGTGCGGCGCACTTCGTCTACCCACAGGTGAATCTGAATATGTGGATAAGCAGCAGCAAAGGCGCGGAAGCCATTTTGCAGATAGGTGAAATCTCCCAGCGCCAGATGGGCGATGAATAGAATTTTTTCCGACTTCTGAAGAAGTTCGGAGGGAATCAAAGGCGTCATGTATCAGTACAGGTTCTGGTATGCAGTCGTCGGTGTCAAGCCACTTGTTGGGAAAATTGCAGGCGGTGCAGGTTGGCATACGTGCCGTCGGTATCCAACAATTGCTGGTGACTGCCGGTTTCCATTATTTTCCCGTGTGACAATACCACGATACGGTCTGCACGTTCAATCGTTGATAGTCGATGCGCAATAACTAATGTCGTTCTGCCTTGCATCAGGTGTTCCAGTGCCGCTTGCACCGCCCGTTCCGCTTCCGTATCGAGCGCCGAGGTGGCTTCGTCGAGGATCAGGATGGGCGCATCCTTGTAAATCGCGCGCGCGATGGCCACGCGCTGGCGCTGGCCGCCCGACAGGCGCGAGCCGTTGTCGCCCAGGCGCGTGTCCAGGCCCTGTGGCAAACTGTCGATGAGGTCCGACAGGAAGGCCGCCGCGGCCGCCGCGACAATACGCTGGCGGTCCGGTGCGGCGTCGCCATACGCGATATTGGCTGCCAGGGTGTCGTCGAACAGCACCACTTGCTGGCTGACCATGGCGATCTGGCTGCGCAGGCTGGTCAGCGCTATATCATCGAGATTCTGGCCATCGAGCAGGATTTGGCCACTGGTGGCCGAATAAAAGCCTGGTAGCAGGCTCACCAGGGTCGACTTGCCGCCGCCTGACATGCCGACAAAGGCTACCGTCTGGCCTGGTGCAATGCTCAAGTTAATATTTTGCAATGCTACTTCCTGGTGGCCAGGGTAGCAAAAGTGGACATTGACAAAATCGATCTGCCCGCGGCTGCGCTGCGCCAGCTGCTTGCCGCCTGTGCGCTCGGGTATCTTGTCGATCAGCAAGAAGACTTCTTCGGCAGCGGCCATGCCGCGCTGCAAGGGGCCATTGACTTCGGCCAGCTGTTTCAAAGGCGTCAACAGCATCAGCATGGCGGTAATGAAGGAAACAAAACCGCCTACCGTGATTTGCCCATGTTCCGACTGGAACAGGGCCATCACGATCACCAGCGCCACGGCAGCGGCCGTAATGACCTGGGTGATGGGCACGGTGGCGGAAAATGTGGTGGTCATGCGCATGCTGTAGCGGCGCAACTGTTCCGCGCTCTCTTCAAAGCGCGATTTTTCATAGTCCTGGCCGCCGAAAATCTTGATGACTTGCTGGGCTCGCGTGGTTTCTTCGATCACTTGCGTGAGTGCCGCATTGACGGCCAGCGAATCGCGGTTCAGTTGTTTCAGACGCTTGCCCGTGGTGCGCACCACAAAAGTCAACAGCGGCAGTAATACCAGCGTAACCAGGGTCAATACCCAGTTCAGGTACAGCAGCCAGGCAAGCAAACCTACAACTGTGAGCGAAGAGCGCACGATCGACGTGAATACCTTGGTGACCATCTCAATAATCTGCTGCACTTCGAACATGATGGAGTTGATGACTTTTCCTACCGTATTGGTGCTGTAAAAGTCGATAGGCAGGCTCAGCATGGTGGCAAACATCATGCGCCGTAATTCGTTGAGGATGCGCGTGGACACATAGCTCATCAGGTAGCTGCTGGCAAACGTCGACGCGCCACGGATGGCAAAGATACCGATCACGATCAGCGGCACCAGCCAGAACGAGAAATTGACCTTGCCGCCGAAACCATTATCGAGCAGCAGTTTGAGTGCATAGGGCAGCAGCGGTTCGGTGCCCGCCGTAACGATCATCGCGATAAAGGCAAGCGCCAGATGTTTTTTATAGGGCGCATGCAGCGCAGTGAGCCGCTTCAGATCGGGCGTCAGCATCGGTACGGTTCCTGGCAGGGATGGCAAAAAATGGTCAGGAGCAACATCAGAGCAGAATCAGCTCTTGCGTTGTTGCTGGCGTAGCATCGCCCACAATATCACCATCGGGAATGCCAGCATGATGATACCGATATTCAAGGTGAGCGACGTGGTCGTCAAGCCGAAAATCAGATAACAGGTGCATAGCACGATGCCGCCGAGCGCATAAGGTTGTACCCCGGGCGACGGGTGGCGCAGGGCGCGGGCAAATGTGGCCAGGGGGACCAGCAACAGCGCCAACAGGCACAGCAAGCCGATAATGCCGCGCTTGACCAGTGCGTCGATATAGTCGTTATGGGCGTTGGTGTAATCGGTAATGCTGCTGGTTAGTTTGCCTTCTGACGTCAGTTCAACCTTTTCAGCAAGATAGCCGGTACGGCCCAGGCCGAAGATGGGCTGGATGGTCGAAAGCTTCAGTGCCGAGCTCCACATTTGCAAGCGCTCTCCTACCGAAGTGTCGACGATGTGTGGATTCTTATTGCTAATCTGGAATTCTTTAATCGCCGTCTCCGTGCGCTCGCGTACCGGCGAGTGCGGCAGGATGAAGGCGCCGGTCGTCAGCACGAGCAGCAGGCTGATGGAAAGGATGGCTGAGCGGTAGCCCAGCCGCTTTGCGCGGAGCAAGGCAAATATGATCACGCAAATGGGCAGGGCCAGCCAGCCGCCACGGCTGCCGCTAAGAATGGAACCGCCTACACCGGCAAGGAAACCCAGTACGAGCAGCGTTGTCCATGCGATGGCATGGCGCTGCTGGCGCGCCCATTCAATACCGCACATGGACAGCAAGCCCAGCAGCATGCTGACATTGCCATAATGGATGGCGTTACTGGTTCCCGCTACCGGACGCCACATATCCAGCGAAACGAACTGCCAGCTTGCCAGCAATGTACCGCCGATCGCACCGATGGCGACACCGCCCCACCAGGCCCCGGCACGCGGTGGATACGCCAGCATCAGCAGCAGTGCGGGCACGGCCAGCAAGGTGCGCGAGGGCATATCGAGTTCGCGCGTGGGATCCTGATGGAAGAGCATATTGGCCGTGTACACGACGAAATACACCAGCAGCACACCGATGATGCGGTAATCGTTGCGATCCAGAAGCAGGCGAGGGCGCTTCCACAGCAAGCCGACGCTCAATACCAGCAGTATCACGGCACCCAGGGAATAGCCGCTGCTGACTGCCAGCGCCAATGCCGAAAAGAGAAAAACTGAAATAGATGTCAAGCCGAGCATTGATTATCCTTGGGAGAAGCCCGCAATACCATAATGGTTGCTGTAGCTACATAAAAGCAGGCGCCATTGTAATCGATAGGATCAGGCAAAAAAGGCCCATGGATATTGCCATTAAGTAAATTAAATCGCTTTCACCAAGGGGGAACAAAGAAAAACCCACGGTTTTCACCGTGGGTTTTTTTGTAAGGATTGGTAACCGCGTCCATTCAGGCTCGATACTGGATGGTGTTGGCCGGTTTTTTCGGGATCAGGCCGCCGTTGCTGGCGCGCGTGTCGCCACGCCGGTGTCGATCGCTGCTTGCGATACGGCCGGGGCAACCCAGCTGCGCAGGCGCTCGTCGAATGGCGATGGAATCAATTGCGTAGGCGTGAGCGCGCTGATGGTATGGCCTGGCAATGGTTCCTTGGCCAGCGCAGCGATGGCGCGCACGCAGGCCAGCTTCATTTCTTCATTGATGGTGGTGGCGCCCACGTCGAGCGCGCCACGGAAGATGTAAGGGAAGCACAGCACATTGTTGATCTGGTTCGGATAGTCCGAGCGGCCCGTGGCGACGATGGCGTCGCTGCGCACGGCGTGGACTTTCTCCGGCGCAATTTCCGGATGCGGATTGGCCAGCGCGAAGATCAAAGGGCGTTCCGCCATCGATTCAACCATCTGCGCGCTGACCACGCCGCCCTTGGAGACGCCGATGAAGATATCGGCGCCAACCATGGCGTCTGCCAGGTCGCGGTCGCTGGTGTCATTCGCGTAGCGGGCCTTGTTTTCTTCCATGTTGGCATCGCGGCCCGGGTAGATCACGCCCTGGCTGTCGCATACTTTCAGCAAGGATTTGTTCAAGCCCAGCGAGACCAGCAGGTCCAGGCAGGCGATCGACGCTGCACCGGCGCCGGAGACGGCTACTTTGACTTTATCGATATCCTTGCCTACCAGTTCCAGGCCGTTCAGGATGCCGGCCGCGACGATGATGGCCGTGCCATGCTGGTCGTCGTGGAAGACAGGAATGTTCATGCGCTTGCGCAATTGCTGCTCGATGTAGAAGCAGTCTGGCGCCTTGATGTCTTCCAGGTTGATGCCGCCGAAGGTCGGCTCCATGCGCACCACGGTATCGATGAACAGGTCGGGATCGTTTTCAGCCAGTTCGATGTCGAACACATCGACGTCGGCGAATTGCTTGAACAGGCAAGCCTTGCCTTCCATCACCGGTTTGCTGGCCAGCGGGCCGATATCGCCCAGGCCCAGCACGGCGGTGCCATTGGTGATCACGGCCACCAGGTTGCTGCGCGAAGTATAGGTGCCGGCGCTGCGTGGATCTTCGACGATCGCTTCGCAGGCAAAGGCTACGCCTGGCGAATAGGCCAGGGTCAGGGCGCGGGCGTCGCCCAGCGGTTTGGTGGGGGTGACGGAAATCTTGCCGGCGCGCGGTTCAGCGTGATAGGCCAGGGCGGCTTCTTTCAGGTTGAACGTTTCGTGGTCGGCGTGCTTGCTGTGCGAGGTAGACATAAGAATTCTGGGATGGGCCTGCGCGGCCCGAGTGGTAAGTCTGGTCCATGTTATGCAAGCGCTTGCACGCTGTCAAGCACCTATTTATGTCAATCTTATGAAAAGCGCTCTGCGTTTGGGGGTTTGGGTCAATGCAAGCGTTTGCTCGGTTTTTTACGGAAAGCCGCTATTTTGCGATAAAATCAGCGTATTGCGATCCGGGAAGCCCATGACAAACAAGAACCCCACCTTAAGCGATGTAGCGCGGGCCAGTGGCGTGCATTTTTCCACCGTCTCGCGCGTGATGAATCCGGAAACGCGGCAAAAAGTCAGCGTGGAAGTGGCCAAGCGCGTGCTGGCCGAAGCCAACCGGCTCGGTTACCGCCCGAACCGGGCCGCTTCGACCCTGGTCACGCGCAAGTCGCGCATCATCGGCGTAGTCTTGCCCGACATCACCAACGCCGTGTTTCCACCGATTTTGCTGGGCATCGAAGAAGGCTTGCGCAAGCATGGCTACCTGGCCATCGTCGCCAACGTGGGCGCCGATGAAGAAGAGCAGTTGTTTGTGATTAACCGCCTGCTGGGCCAGCAAGTCGATGGCCTGATCCTGGCCACCGCGCGCCGCCATGACCCCGTCATCAAGATGTGCATCGACCAGAACGTGCCGGTGGTCACCGTCAACCGCAGCGACGAAACGGGCGTCGCGTCCTGTGTCGTCAGCGATGACCTGGTGGGCATGCGCCTGGCCGTGGAACACTTGCTGGCGCTGGGCCACCGCCACATCGCCCATATCGCCGGCCCTGAAAACCTGTCCACGGGCCACGTGCGCCGGCTCGGTTTCCTGGCAGCCATCCAGGCCAGCGAACTCGATCCATCGCAGGCCTTCGTGTTTGAAAGCAGTGGTTATTCGCGCGAATGCGGCAAGGCGGCCTTGCTGGAATTGCTGCGCCAGTCGCCGCAAACGACGGCCGTGGTGGCCGGCAGCGACCTGGTGGCGATTGGCTGCTACGACGCCATCCGCGAGCTGGGCCTGAGCTGCCCCGAAGATATTTCCGTGGTGGGCCACAACGACATGCCGTATATGGACTTGATACGCCCGCCGCTCAGCACCATCCGCATCCGCCACCATGGCATCGGCACGGAAGCGGCCCGCTTGATCCTGCAAACCATCGAATCGCCCGAGTCTTCCGTACTGGACGTGCGCCTGAAACCCGAACTGGTGGTGCGCGAATCGACGGCGCCGCCACGTGCCTGAGCCTGTTTTTGCGGCGATGGCAGCATCGCAAGGTGGTACACTGCGCCCCTCAACGTATTTTGCCCTCTATCGCCATGACTAAAACCAACACGCCCAATACCAAACGCCGCGAAGAGGGTGTCGCCAAGCTGACCGTCAATCCCTTCCTCGACGCCGATTTTTACGCGCGCATGCGCGACTACACGGAACGCGACGCGGCCATCATCAAGGAATTGAAGGCGATCGCCGAAATCCGCGCCGGCAACAAGCAGCCCGATCCCCGCCTGGCGCCATCCTTGGCCGCCTTGCGCAGCACCGTCAAGAAAGGCTTGAACTTTGGCGACATGCTCGACCGCATCGTGGCCGGCAAGGAAAAAGGCTTGTGGGAACCGTGGATGAGCACTTTCGGCATTGAAATTCGCTCCGTCAACTATGGCGCCGGCCCGCGCAACGCTTGCCTGGTGCTGGACCTGGCGGCCAACGCCCCAGCGCATACCCTGTTTGCCAGGGCCGGCGTGCAAAACTGGCGCAGCCTGGCCGCCGACGACTGCGCTGTCGTGCGTTCGGAAAAAGCCACCGAAACGACGCCATTGAAAGTGTATGCCGTGTTTTACCTGGATCCGGCTGCCGAATAAAATTGTTATTTCCCCGCTGGCGCCCTGCCAGCGGGATAGTTTTCATCTCCACGATATGCCGCGCTGCTGCGCCCGCCTCGGCGCCGTCATCCCATTCCGACTATACGAACAATCGCTTCTCGCGAGAGTTCAGTCAGTTCGTCCTTAGTTTTTAATTTCTACCATAATGGTTTAAATTGGACCTTAATGGTATTATTTGTGTGCGCGCTGAGATTCTCGGCCCTGCCCGATCCTCGTGACAATTTTTCCTAAAGGCATAAAAACTTGGATATGACTGACAAAACTGACATCGCTCCCTCGCTGCGCGTCCCGCTCGCCGTATGGCCGGGCGTGCTGATCTACCTCGTTTATATGGCTGTGTTTTATGCGGTTTTTATTCTGGTCGACATCGACTATGGACATATCAGCGAGAGCGCCGAGACACTGCTGGCCTGGCTGATTCCGCCGACAGCTGCCGGTTTTGTCGTGACGGTGGTACTGGTGTCGGTATGCGGCTGGTGGTCTCCGGCGCTGGTGGAGCAGCGCAAGTTGCCGCGCTGGGCCATGTTTGTTCCCGTGCTGACGGCCGCGGTGGCGATCGGCAACATGATCTTTGGTAACTACAGCACGGTCACGCCACTGATGTGGCTCTACCTGATCGGTGGCTGCCTGGTGGTTGGCTTCAACGAAGAAATGGTCAACCGGGGCACGCTGGTCGTTGCGCTGCGCAGCCGCTACGGTGAGACCATGGTATGGCTGTTGTCCACGGCGCTGTTCGCGGTATTCCACTTGCCCAATATCTTTTTTGGTATCGGCGCCCTGGCGGTGGTGCAAGTATTTATCGCCTTCGGCATGGGCTCGGTGTTTTACCTTGCCCGCCGCACGACAGGCTCGCTGGTGCCGGCAATGCTGCTGCACGGCTTGTGGGACTTGTCCGCCTTCTCCGCGCATGTGCCATACAGCGGCATACTGGCGCCGCTGCTGGGCATCATCGCGGTAACGGTGGTCATCATCGTGCTGGCCCGCGAGCGGCGTGCGGCTTGAAGCCGCATCAGGCGGCAGCCGCACGCGCCAGTGCTGCGTCCTGTTCCGGCGTCCCGCCAGACACGCCTAGCGCACCAATCAGCACGCCCTCACCGTCAAACAGCGGCAGGCCGCCGCCCATCAGCAACAACCCGCCAGCATGGACGTGATCGAAATGCGGGACCGGCTGGCCCATTTGCAGCGGTGCATTCAATGCCTCGCTCGGCGCCTGAAACATGACCGAGGTGCGCGCCTTGGCGATGGCCAGTTCATTCGACGCCAGCCATCACCGTCCATGCGCGCGAACGTGACCAGATGCGCACCGCGATCGAGGATCGCAAAGACCGCGTTCAGGCCGGCTGTTTTCGCGGCAGCGCGGCCCTGACTGACGATCCGCTGCGCGTAGTTGAGCGTCAGATCATGCATCCTGGGTCCACTCTGTCTGCTGCCACTGTTTGGCGGCATCGATCGTCGCCAGCGGACGCATGGTGCGGTACAGATGCTGGTCGGCGGGGATGATCTCCACCATGGCGTCGATCATTTCCTGCGGGTCGGCTTGGCCGGCCAGACTGCCGCTGAAGTCGGGCATCGGCACAATAGCGGAGTCGGCTTTGTACCACTGCACATAACTTTCGGCGCCGGTGTCGTTGAAGCCGGTGCCGAAGATGCCGGGATTGACGGTGGCGACCTTGACGCCGTAAGGTGCCAGCTCGGCCTTCATCGAGCCAGCGATAGCCTCGATCGCGTGCTTGCTTGCGCAGTAGGCGCCGAGGAAAGGAACCACCAAAATGCCGCCCATCGACGAGGTCCACACTATCTTGCCCGACTTGCGGGCCACCATCTTCGGTGCGATGGCCTGCACCAGCTGCAGGTGCCCGAACACGTTGATGTCGAACGACTCCCGTACCCGCTGCATGGGAATGTCGACCATGGAGCCACCCTCCATGACGCCGGCGTTGAGCACCAGCACGTCGGGGTCGAAGGAGCCGGCGTGGGCAATGTCGATAGCGTCGAGCAGGTTCAGCTTGATGACCTCAAGGGTGACACCCGCCTCGGCGGCATCGGCGCGCAGGCTGCGCACCTGCGGCCAGGTTTCGGCCGTGGCCACCACCTTGTGCCCGAGACGCGCAAGTTCGATAGCCGCGCCGCGACCGAAGCCGGAACTGGCGCCGGTGATCAGGATTTTCTGTGACATGGGTACTCCTTATGGTGGATATGTAAAAAACAGGGCATTTAAAAAGAGCGCAGGCTTCGGCGTTGTGGCTGCGGGGACCGTCTTAAGCCGGGGTGGTTCTCCCTGACCTGGTCTTCATTCTATGAGATGATCATTGTTGATACTATCTCTTTAAATTTTATAAACCGATGAATGAATTTCACCAATTGAAGGGGCACGATCTCTTCGCCATGACGGTATTCCTGTCAGCGGCAAAGAGCCGCAGCTTCCGCGCAACGGCCATCGAGTTTGAGGTAACACCTTCGGCGATCAGCCATTCGATCAAAAACCTGGAAGAACGCCTGGGCGTACGCCTATTCAACCGGACCACCCGCAGCATCGCATTGACGGATGCAGGTGAACGTCTGGCGGCCAAATTGCGTCAGGCGATTAGCTCTGTCGCGGACGCGATGCACGAAGTCGAGGACGCACGGGAGACACCGCGTGGCACTGTCAGGATTAACGCCAGCGATGTGGCGATACGCATGATATTGCGGCCGATACTGGCGCGTTTCCTGCGCGCTCATCCGCTGATACATCTTGATATCGTTACCGACGGCAGGCTGGGCGACATCGTTGCCGACGGCTTCGACGCCGGCATACGCCTGGCGGACGCGGTGCCGCAAGACATGATCGCGGTGCACCTGACGGACACCGCCAGCTTCGCCGCGGTCGCGTCCCCTGGTTACCTTGCCACGCGCGGCCGGCCGCAGGTTCCCCAGGATCTGCATCGGCACGATTGCGTCTGCTTTCGCTTTGACAGCGGCTTGATTTATCGCTGGGAGTTTGAGCGCCATGGCATCGTCGAAACGATCGACGTCAAAGGGCCGCTCACCCTGACCGATCAGATTTTGATGGTGGATGCCGCTATCGATGGCATCGGGATCGCGTTCGTGCCTGACTTTTTGGTGAGCGATGCGCTTAAGACGGGCGCCCTCGAACGCGTCCTTGAGGACTGGTGCCCCACATTTCCCGGCGTCTGCCTCTACTACCCCGGGCATCGCCACGTTTCGGCGGGCCTGCGAGCACTCATCAATGCGATCAAACAGTGATTTCCTCTGCTCAGCGAGCGGTACTGAGTTGGGCGTAGCCGTCCGCGAGTGCATCGAGCAACTGGCGCACGGCCGGCACCATCCCGCGCCGGGTGGGAAACACGGCGTGCACCAGTCCTGCCTTTGATGCCAGTTCGGGCAGCAATTGCTGCAGCTGGCCGCTACGCAGCGCATCATCGACCAATTCCCTGGGCAGCATGGCCACGCCCACGCCCAGCACTGCGGCCGTCCGCAGGCTCGATAAATCATCGGTCGCCAATCGCGGACGATGTTCGAGCGAGTGCGCTTGACCGTTGCCATCGAATAGTTTCCACATATAGCGCTCGTGCTGGCTGGCCAGGCTGATGGTCGGCCAACCCTGCAAGGACGCCAGCGATGTTACGGCGCCATGGCGTGCAATCAAGTCCGGGCTGGCTACCAGGATAAAGGTCGACAGTCCCAGGTTGCGCACTGCCAGGTCGCTATCGTCCAGCGGCGGTATCCTGACGCGCAGGGCAATGTCCAGCCCTTCTTCGACCACATCGACCAGGCGGTTGCTGGCCTCGACCAGCACTTGCACCTCGGGGTAGTCCAGCGCGTAGCGGGAAAGGATGTCGGCCACGCCTGAGTTCAGCAAGGCCACCGGGCAACTGATGCGCACCGTGCCCTGCGGCGTGGTGCGGGTTTGATCGACGATTTCCCTGGCGGCCTTCGATTCCGCCACCAGCGCCAGGCAGTGCAGATGAAACTGCCGCCCCGTTTCCGTCAAGGACAGGCTGCGGCTGGTGCGATTCAGCAGCCGCACGCCCAGCTCCTCTTCCAGCGCCCGCACGCGTCGGCTCAATTTCGATGTTTGCAAGCCGAGTGTCCGCGCCGCCGCCGTAAAGCTGCCGTGCGTCACGACTTCCGCAAAAAGGCGCAGATCGTTGAGGTCTGAAATGTGGTCCATCCGTTTCTGCTTCCTTTCAATAGGCTTACATCATTCTATATGCAGCAACGATGCTTTGCTATCTAGGAGATATGCAAGCAATCGTTGCGATTCTAAGATGTACTCCATCGTAAGCTTTTATCTCGCAGGAACACATCATGATTTCTCACCGACCTTGGGACGCACTGGACAAAGCCGATCTGTCCTGGCTGCGTGCCCGCTACCACTTCCAGGTGCGCCCCGATGCGCCGCAGGGCCATCTGCCGCTGGGACCTTTGATCGTCTGGAATGATGACGAGATCGCGCCGGGCGGCGGTTTTCCACTGCATGGCCACCGCGACGTGGAAATCGTCACCTATGTACGCCAGGGAACGCTCGGCCACCGCGACAACCTGGGTTCGGAAGGCACCTTGCATGCCGGCGATGTGCAGGTGATGAGCGCCGGCACGGGCATCCGCCACACCGAGTTCAACCAGGGTGACGTGCCGCTGAGGCTATATCAGATCTGGCTGCTGCCGCGTGAACCAGGCGGTGAACCGCGCTGGAGCAGCCGGACCTTTCCCAGCAGTGACCGCTCGGGCCGCTTTGCCGTGCTTGCCAGTGGCTATGCACAAGACAAGGACGCCATGGCTATCCGGACCGATGCCCGTTTGCTGTGCGCCACCTTGAAGGCTGGCGAAAGAGTGCGGCAGCCTTTGCAGGCAGCGCAGCAGGCTTATCTGGTGGTGGCGTCCGGGCGCATCGAAGTCGAAGGGGACGCGATGGGGCCACTCGATGGGGCGGTCATCACGCAACTGGCGGCGATAGACATTCTTGCGCTGGAAGATACGGAACTGGTCATGGTGGAAACCGGTTGAAGCTGACTTTATCCACCGAATTTTTTATTTTGACATTTTTTGACACTTAAGGAGCTGATGATGGAAAACCAAAAATACTTGCCTTTGCTGGGCCGCATACTGATAGGCGCGCCATTCCTGATGAGTGGCCTGGGCAAGCTGGCCGCGCATGATGGCACGGTGGCGTATATCGCCTCCGCCGGCCTGCCTGCGGCATCTTTGGCCTATATCGCCGCCGTAGTGGTGGAAGTGGGCGGTGGCTTGCTGCTGTTGACGGGCTACCGTACCCGTTTTGCCTCGCTGATCATGGCGCTGTTCAGCCTGGCGACGGCGCTGGTGTTTCACCATAACTTTGCCGACCAAAACCAGATGATCCATTTCCTGAAAAATGTGATGATGGCCGGCGGTTTGTTGCAGATCACTTACTTTGGCGCCGGCGCCTTCAGCCTCGATGCCCGCTCTTCGGCAGCAGGTGCGCGCAAGCCAGCCCTGCGCACGAACTGAGCCTGTGATCATGTCCCGCAAGGGCCGGTTTCGACCCTTGCCAACAGTGCTACGATTTCCGGGGGGCAGTCAGTCACTGAGGATTTTTTTAAGCCAATCTCAGTCCAGTCATGCCGCATATGATTGCCACCGAAATCAATATGCTCAGCAAAACTCCAGTCCACCAGCATCGATTCGCAAGCGGCACTTTGACGCCATGTGCCAGCATGACCACGCGCAGTCCTGAGCACAAGTGTGCCAGTACGAAAAAGACGCCAAGTGCGTAGTGCGGCAAGAGACGAATGTTCCAGCTATCGTGTATCAGTCCGCTTGGCAGCCCGGTAGCGAAAGCCCAGTCGGTGGGAATGTTCAACCAGGTCCGGGCGTAGATGAAGACGGAATTCATGTGCCCAAGGATAAATATCGACAGGAATACCCCGGATGCGATCTGGAACATCTGGTAACGGTCGCTTGACGCTACGCTCCATGTCCAGACCAGGCGCAAGCCGCTCGCTATCTGGAAGAGCATGACCGCGACCAATAAGGGTTCGATCAGTTTTGCACGATACACGGTTCTGCCGATATCCATGACGGCTGCGTGTGCTTCAGGGCTGATGAGGCCGAACAGGTGGTTGGCAATATGAAACACAACGTATAACGCTGCAAGCGCGCCGCAGATGCCGTGGACCACGCGCAGGTGCGCAGACGTTCGCGTATGTTGCGGCATGACTGCATCAGTGCTTCGAGACGCCACATATCCAAACACCAACCAGGCAGGGCTCCATATCCATTGGTCAGGCACTTTGCTGCCAGCTATATAAGTCAGTACGCCAAAAAATACGTAGAGCGTAGGCGCCGTCACTGCCAGCAAGGCAAATCTTCGCGCACGGACGTTTGCCGCTGTCAGCGCCGCAGTGTGTTGGGGACGGCTGGCGATCATCAGATTCATCAGCGGTACGGCAAATGCCGCCATCAGCAGCAGCGACGCCGTCAGGATAGCGATAGTGGATAGTTGAGTGCCAGAATGGTCAGAGGTAGCCGGTGTCACGGACCAGTGAAATGCTTCGAGTATCCAGGGATAGATTGCGGCGGCTGCCGCCGGAATCCATATTGCTAGTGTCGTATCTGCGGATTTTTTGTTCATGTTTCTCATGAGGATATTCTCAGGTTTTGAGGAGCGGCATAGCTGTATTCCTGCTGCTGGTGCAGCTTGGGTTTGTGACGATTAAACGGTGTTGTTGAACGCTAGGTGTATGCGATTTTTTGAACTTTTCCGTTTCATGCATCCCTCTCCAGGAAGCGACACAGGACAGTGTACTATTGCAATGGCTTATCCAGTAGAGCCAAAAAATAGACAAATGACTAGGACGTGTTTGTGAAAAATATGCTGCTTGATAAAGAACAACTTCCTCCACTTTATCGGCAGATCTACATGCGCTTCCGTACAGCGATTGCCGATGGTCACTTGAAAGCAGGTGATCGTGTGCCTTCCGTACGAGCGCTGTCCTCGGAGCTCAATCTGGCCCGTGGCACTATCGAAGCGGCCTATCAGTTATTGATGAATGAGGGCTATTTGATTGGGCGCGGGGCGGCTGGAACCATCGTCTCGCCGCTCATCAAGTCGGCTCCTGTCGCACCGAAAATAACGCCCCTTCCGTCGTCGGCAGTTTCTCTCGTTCATTCGGGTGAGTCTCCATGGCCGTTTCAAATGGGGTTACCAGCGCTGGAAGCCTTCCCTCGCAAGCTATGGAACCGTATCGCTTCATACGAGTTGCGACACTCCTTGCTGGACGGTTTAATTTATCCAGATGCAAGGGGGCATGACTCTTTACGTACTGCTGTTGCGGGATATCTAGGCATTTCCCGAGGTATATCTTGCACGCCAGGACAGGTTTTCATTGTTGCCGGCTACCGTGCCGGACTTGATTTGATTTGCCGCAGCTTGTTGAAACCAGGCGATCGTTGTTGGGTGGAAGATCCGGGATATTTTGCTGCTCATAACTTTCTTCGGGAAGCTGGGGCAACGTTGGTGCCGGTGCCGGTAGATGCCGATGGAATGATCGTCGAAGCAGGAGTTCGGCTGGCTCCCGATGCTCGCTTCTCGGTGGTGACCCCTACGCATCAAAGTCCACTGTGCGTCGCCCTGGCTATGCCCCGTCGCCAGGAACTTCTGGAGTGGGCCTGTCGTCAGGAAAGCTGGATTATTGAAGACGACTACGATAGCGAATACCGATATCACGGCAGGCCATTACCTGCGTTGAAAAGCCTGGATGGACAAGACCGCGTCTTGTATTGTGGAACGTTTAGCAAAGTACTGATGCCCAGTTTGAGGCTTGCGTATGTAGTGGTGCCTGAAAAACTTGTGCAGCGTTTCACTGAAATAGCAGACAAAATGCATAGTCATTGCCCTTCGCTATTGCAACTGACAACTGCCAGGTTTATTGAAGAGGGGCACTTTGGACGGCATCTTAAAAAGATGCGCAGCCTGTATGCGCATCGGCGGCAATTATTGGTTGATGCGCTTCTCGCAAAATTTGCCGGTCGGCTAAGCATTGATCATCAGGCCGGAGGCATGCATCTGTTGGCGCGTCTGGAGAAAGGCATGGACGATAACCTTATTTCCAACAATGCAAAACGCGCTGGGCTGGCAGTGCAGGCGCTATCCAGATGGTATCTGTCCGCAGATCCAGAGCATGGCTTGCTGTTGGGCTTTACGAACGTGACGGACAGCAAACAAGCCACAGAGCTGGCGGAGCGCCTTGCCCGAGCATTCCCTGACTAGATAGACAGTCACGGAAAGTAATAAGCTGTCAACTTTCCATCAACGCGGATTTTCCGGGCAGGAACGATTGCTTTGGAATGCGGCATACGTAAAGAGGAGTGAATGAGCCTGGAGTAACACCAGGCATGGAGCAAGGAAAAACTGGCGATTCCAGTACTGGCCGTTGGCGCCAGGGTGGCGGAAGAAATGCGCGGCCTGGCCGATGATGTTACTGCGGTGCTGATAGCGGAATGCGGCCACTTTGTGCCAGAGGAAGCACCAAGCGCATTGCTGGCGGCGCTGGAACCGTTCTTGCGCGCATAAGCCTGGGCAGGCTTACATCAGGATGACGTCGTACTGCTCTTGATGGTAAGCCCGCTCCACCTGCAGTGAAATCTTCTTGCCGATAAAGTCGCCCAGCATGGCCAGGTGTTGCGATTCTTCTTCCAGGAAGAGGTCGACCACTTCCTGCGAGGCGAGGATGCGGAATTCGCGTGGGTTGAATTGTTTGGCTTCCCGCAGCAGTTCGCGCAGGATTTCATAGCAGATGGTGCGCGAGGTTTTCACTTGCCCCTTGCCGGCGCAGGCAGGGCAGGGTTCGCACAGGATGTGGGCCAAGGACTCGCGGGTGCGCTTGCGCGTCATTTCCACCAGGCCCAGCGGCGAGAAATTGCTGACCGAAACCTTGGTGCGGTCGCGCGACAAGGTGCGTTTCAGTTCGGCCAGCACGGCATTCTTGTGCTCGGCGTTATCCATGTCGATAAAGTCGAGGATGATGATGCCGCCCAAGTTGCGCAGGCGCAGCTGGCGCGCGATGGCGTGCGCTGCTTCCAGGTTGGTCTTGAAGATGGTGTCGGCGAAGTTGCGCCCGCCCACAAAACCGCCCGTGTTGACGTCGATGGTGGTCATCGCTTCCGTCTGGTCGACGATCAGGTAGCCGCCTGACTTCAAGTCCACGCGGCGGCCCAGCGCGCGCAAAATCTCTTCTTCCACGCCATACAGGTCGAACAGCGGGCGCTCGCCCGTGTAGTGCTGCAGGCGCGTCAGTTCGCTGGGCGTGTAGATTTCCGCGAACTCGCGCAGTTTCACATAGTTTTCGCGCGAATCGACCTGGATGGTGGCTGTTTCATCGCCGACGAAATCGCGCAGCACACGCTGCGCCAGGTTCAAGTCCTGATGCAGCAGGCTGGTGGCCGGGCGCGTGCGCGCGCCGTGCACGATGGTGCTCCAGGTCTTGCGCAGATAGTCGACGTCGGCTTTCAAGTCGGCGTCGGAGGCGTCTTCCGCCATCGTGCGCACGATGTAGCCGCCTTTTTCCTCGGCCGGCAGCAGGCTTTGCAGACGCGTGCGCAGCAGTTCGCGCTCGGCTTCCTTTTCGATTTTCTGCGAGATGCCGATATGCTTGTCTTGCGGCAGATACACCAGCATGCGGCCGGCGATCGAAATCTGCGTCGACAAGCGCGCACCCTTGGTGCCGATGGGGTCCTTGATCACTTGCACCGTCAGTACCTGGCCATCGAACAGTATCTTTTCGATCGGCGTGGGCGTGGCGTTCTGGCCGTCGTGGCCGCGCGCTTCCCAGATATCGGCCACATGCAGAAACGCGGCGCGCTCCAGGCCGATATCGATAAAGGCCGATTGCATGCCGGGCAATACCCGCACCACTTTGCCGGAGTAGACATTGCCAGCCAGGCCGCGCGTGAGCGTGCGCTCGATGTGCAGCTCTTGCACGGCGCCCTGCAGGATCAGGGCGACGCGGGTTTCTTGCGGGGTGATATTGATCAGGATGTCTTCGTTCATGTAGGCGCAGAAGTAGATGGAACGAATGACATCATACAGGGTTCAGGGCAGGGGCAAACCGGCTTGTCGCAGTAATTGTGCCGTCTCGTACAGGGGCAGGCCCATGATGCCGGAATGGCTGCCTTCGATATGCTCGACGAACAGCGCGGCGCTGCCCTGGATGCCGTAGGCGCCAGCCTTGTCATACGGCTCGGGTGTGTCGCAATAGGCGGCAATCGAGGCGGGCGTGAGCACAGCAAAACGCACTTGCGAAATCTGCGTGCGCTGTTCGGCCATGCCTTCGGCGTGCACCGCGATCGAAGTGAACACCTGGTGCGTGCGGCCCGACAGCCTGCGCAGCATATCTTGCGCTTCGGCGCGGTCGGCAGGCTTGCCGAGGATCTCGCCGTCGATGCTGACGGTGGTGTCGGCCGCCAGCACGGGGCGTGGCGGCAAGCGGCGCATGGTGAGCACCTTCAGGGCGAAAGCGGCTTTTTCATTGGCCACGCGCGCCACGTAGTCGAAAGCCGCTTCGCCAGGCAGCACTTCTTCGGTAACGTCGGCGCCGCGCGGGCCGTCGCTGCGCAGCAGCAGCAATTCAAAATCGATGCCGACCTGCTTTAGCAGTTCGCGCCGGCGCGGGCTTTTCGAGGCGAGATAGATCTTCTTGTCGCTCAGTTGCATGAGGAATTCAGACACGGTGATAGGGATGGTTTTGCGTGATGGACCAGGCGCGGTAGAGCTGCTCGGCGAGGATCACGCGCACCACGCCATGCGGCAGGGTCATGCTGGAAATACGCAGCATGCCTTCGGCGCGCGCTTTCAGTTCGGGATCGAGGCCATCGGCGCCGCCGATCAGGAAAGCCGTGTCACGGCCATCCTGTTGCCACGCCATCAATTGCTGCGACAGGCCGACGCTGGTCAGGTCCTTGCCGCGTTCGTCGAGGGCGATGATGCGCACGCCTTTCGGCAGCACCGCTTCGATGCGTTCGCGTTCGAGCGCCATCGCGGTGGCGGCTGTCTTGCTGCCGGAACGCTCCACCGGCTTGATTTCTTTCAGCACGATGCGCAATTCCGGCGGCATGCGCTTCGCGTATTCCGCGAAGCCCGTTTCTATCCAGGCCGGCATTTTATGGCCGACCGCAGCGATGATGAGCTGCATCGAGGCTTACGCTTCGACTTTTTTGATACGCTTGATCACGGTTTTTGCCGGTGCTGCATCCGCCGCCGGTTTGGCCGCGCGTGGGGCGCGTACTTTTTTCTCTGGCAGTGCTTTCAAGGCTTTGACGGCAGCGGTTTCTGCCTTGGTAGGCGCGACTTTCACGGTCTTGCCGACGGCTTTGGAAGCAACGGCTTTTTTGGCCGGGGCTTTCTTGGCGGCGGTGGTGGTGGCTTTCTTGGCCGGTGTTTTCTTCTCGATCACCGGCGATGCTTCGACCTTGGCCTTGCTTGCTGCCAGATGGCCGCTGACTTTCTTCGGCTCGTCGCCAGCCGCTTTTTTCGGTGCGCGTTTGGCGGCGCCCAGCTTGACTGGCTTGTCACCCCAGATTTCTTCCAGGCGGTAGTAGGCGCGGATAGGCGCTTGCATGATGTGAACGATCATGTCGCCCAGGTCGACCAGTACCCATTCACCGGTGTCTTCACCTTCCATGCCGATGATGTCGCCACCGGCTTCCTTGACCTTGTCGCGCACCGAGGCGGCCAGCGCCTTGGTTTGACGGTTCGAGGTACCCGAAACGATCGCGATGCGGTCGAACAGGCTGGTCAGGTGGGTCGTTTCGAACAGGGCGATATCCTGGCCTTTGACGTCTTCAAGGGCGTCAACGACGAGAGTTTGCAGTTTTTTGATGTCCATTTAGCTTTTGTATAAATTATGTTGTTCAATATAGTCTAGCACTAGCGGGGAAACAAGCGAGTTCGCCCGCGTCCCACCGTGTAATGCCGCACGTATTTCGGTGGCGGAGATATCCACCGCGAAGTCTTGTGCCAGATAAGTCAGACCGTGCGGCGTGTTGCGGATGCGTTCCAGTGTGCCCAGGCGGCGCGAAAATTCGTCGGCGACCACCTGCGGCATTGCTGTGTCATTCAGCGCGAAGCCGGGCCGGGCTGCGACGCAAAAATGAGCGTATTCAAATAATTGCTGCCACTCGCGCCATGTGTCGAGCCGCTGCAGCTGATCGGCGCCCATCAGGAAAACGATGGAAGCCTGCGGCCCCAGTTCGGTGCGCACCTGGCGCAAGGTATCGATGGTGTAGGTCGCCTGGCCCTGTTCGCTGCGCTCGATTTCCTGGACGTCTATCGTGACCGGCAGAGTCAAACCAGCAAAGGCCAGGGCCGCCATTTCGGCGCGCTGCTGGCCACTGGCGCCCAGGCTGCCCTTTTGCCAGGGTGCGCCGGCCGGTATCACGCGCAGCATATCGGCTTGCAGCAGGCTGGAAAAATAGGCGCCAAGCGCGACGTGGCCATCATGCACCGGATCGTAGCTGCCGCCCAGCAGCGCCACACACAGCTTTTTTCCGGTCACGCTTTGAGCCAGTCGCGATGCACGAGGAAGTCAGTATACAACGCCGCTTCGGGACTGCCTGCTTCCGGATGCCAGTCGTAGCGCCATTTGACGATGGGCGGCATCGACATCAGGATCGCTTCCGTGCGTCCGCCCGACTGCAAGCCAAAATGCGTACCACGGTCGAACACCAGGTTAAATTCCACATAGCGGCCGCGCCGGTAGGCCTGGAAATCGCGTTCGCGCTCGCCATACGGCGCATCCTTGCGGCGCGCCAGGATCGGTACGTAGGCCGGTACAAAAGCGTCGCCCACGCTGCGCATCATGGCAAAGCTGGACTCGAAACCGGCGGCGTTGAAGTCGTCGAAGAAGATCCCGCCCGCGCCGCGCGCTTCGCGCCTGTGCTTCAGGTAGAAATACTCATCGCACCATTGCTTGAACTTCGGATGCAGCTCATCGCCAAACGGCGCCAGCGCATCGTGGCACACCTGGTGAAAGTGCTTCACGTCGTCCGTATCGCCATAGTAGGGAGTCAGGTCCATGCCGCCGCCAAACCACCATACCGGTTCGTCGCTGGCATTCACGGTGCTGAAGAAACGCACATTCATGTGCACCGTCGGTGCATACGGATTACGCGGATGCAGCACCAGCGACACGCCCATCGCTTCCCATGGCTTGCCGCCCAGTTCAGGGCGCGCGGCCGCAGCCGATGGCGGCAATGCGGCGCCGGTCACGTGCGAAAAATTCACGCCGCCACGCTCGAATACATGTCCTTCTTCAATCAGCCGCGAAATACCGCCGCCGCCTTCGGGGCGCTGCCAGGTATCGGTCAAAAACGGTTTGCCATCCTGCGCTTCGAGCGCCTGCACGATACGGCTTTGCAAATCAAGCAGATAGGCTTTGACGGCCGAAGGAGAGGGAGTTGACGACATCGCACGGGCCGACGAGGCCGAAATAAAAAAGTAAGGACGGATTGTACCCTGTTACGGATTTTCGTGATAGCAAAACCGGCGATGCCGTCGTTCAGCGTACACTTTGTGCGCCCTGCCGGGCCTTGGCCGTTGGCTGCTCGCCCGACAGCGTGCGCCAGGCAAGGGAAAACAGCGACATCACCACGATCAGTCCCAGCACGATCAGCGCCCCTTTCCATGCAGGTGGGCGCTGGTAAGGCTTGTGCACATGGTAAGGCTGCAGCCTGGCCGTGTCCATGATCATGCGGCCCAGTTCGGTGCCGTGCGTGCTGGTGCGCAGTTCCACTGCCTGCAGCTGTTGTGCGCTCAGAAGGTGTTGCGCCACCATCCAGCGCATGGCGATGGCTGGCGAGACGATCAGCTGGTCGCCAGGCACGGCTGCGTAGGCGGCGTCGCGCTGAAACTGGTCGAGCAGGTTTTCTTCATACAGGGTGCCGACCGCCATGCGGTTGTGTTGCTGCACGCCCGCCCACGCCAGTTGCTGGCGTTCTTGCAGGGCCTCGCCCTGATACTGGCGCGGTAAAGCAGCAACGCGTTGCAGGAATTCATTTTTAGGCAAGAGATCGGTGTACAGCAGCCAGGCCATGGTGGTAATTAAGTCGGCATCCAGCGCCAGCTCCGGCATGTCGATGTCATCTTCCGGCAGATGCAAGCGCTCGTGGGCGGCGATATCGAGTTCGCCTATCGCTTCCTCAAGTTCTGCTGTAGTCAGCAGGCCCAGCGCATGCAGGCCGGCGAGAGCGGAGTGTGTGGTGGCTGTCATGCTGTGCTGCCTTTGCTGGAAAGGCAAGATTGTATGGCCGATGGATGCCGCTTCACCGCACGATTGAAAACGGGGCCGGGGCAGAACTGTTCTGCGCCTGCCCCGTGTTTTGAGCTAACAGCTATCAGTGTTTCAAGCCGCGCCAGCCGATGTCGCGGCGGTATTGCGCGCCGTCGAAATGGATTTTTTCTACGGTTTCATACGCCTGCTTCTGCGCCATCTTGACGCTGTCGCCCAGGCCGACCACGCACAGCACGCGGCCACCGTTGGTCAGCAGGCGATCGTCGACCACGCGGGTGCCCGCATGGAAGGTGACGGAGTCTGGCGTTTCAGCCGGGATGTCGCCGATAGGCGTACCCTTGACCGGGTCGTCAGGGTAGCCGGCAGCGGCCATCACGACGCCGACAGCCGTGCGGCGGTCCCATTCCAGTTCCACGGCATCCAGCGTGCCGTTGACGGCGTGTTCCATCACGGTCAGCAAGTCCGTTTTCAAGCGGGCCATGATGGGCTGTGTTTCCGGGTCGCCCATGCGGCAGTTGAATTCCAGCGTCTTCGGCGTGCCCTTGTCGTCGATCATCAGGCCGGCGTACAGGAAGCCCGTGAACGTGATGCCATCCTTGGCCATGCCTTGGATCGTCGGATTGATAATTTCGCGCATCACGCGCGCATGCATGGCTGGCGTGACGATAGGCGCTGGCGAGTAGGCGCCCATGCCGCCCGTGTTCGGGCCCTGGTCGTGGTCTTTCAGGCGTTTGTGGTCTTGGCTGGTCGCCAGTGGCAAGATGTTCTTGCCATCGCACATGACGATAAAGCTGGCTTCTTCGCCGGCCAGGAATTCTTCGATGACGATGCGCGCGCCGGCGTCGCCGAACTGGTTATCCGCCAGCATCATGTCGACAGCCTGATGCGCTTCTTCCAGGGTCATGGCAACGACCACACCCTTGCCGGCGGCTAGGCCGTCAGCCTTGATGACGATGGGCGCGCCCATGGCGTCGACGTAGGCGTGCGCGGGCGCGACGTCGGAAAACGTCTGGTAGGCAGCCGTCGGAATGCCGTGGCGCTGCATGAAGGCCTTGGCGAAGTCTTTCGACGATTCCAGTTGCGCCGCCTCTTTGGTTGGGCCAAAGATTTTCAGGCCGCGCGAACGGAACAGGTTGACGATGCCCGCTGCCAGCGGCACTTCAGGGCCGACCACGGTCAGGCCGATGTGTTCCTTCTGAACGAAGTCGGCCAGCAATTGCGGGTCGCTGATGTCGAGATTGACCAGGCGCGCATCGCGCGCGGTGCCGCCATTGCCCGGAGCGACATACACCATCTGTATGCGTTCGGACTGGGCCAGTTTCCAGGCCAGGGCGTGTTCGCGGCCGCCAGAGCCGACTACCAGAATTTTCATAGGGAAGCTTCGTTCAGTGAGGTTGGCAGGGCAGCGGCGCTGCCCTTGAGATGGTTGCTTAGTTCTCGATCAGGGCGTTGGTGAAGACTTCCTGCACGTCATCGAGGAGTTCCAGCGCATCGATCAGCTTTTGCATCTTGACGGCGTCGTCGCCCGTGTAGACGGTTTCCGTGGCCGGTTTCATGATCACTTCGGCCACTTCGGCCTTGAAGCCGGCCGCTTCCAGCGCTTCCTTGACAGTGGCGAAATCGTGCACCGGGGTCAGTACTTCGAAGCCGCCTTCTTCATCGGCGATGACGTCTTCGGCGCCCGCTTCCAGCGCCGCTTCCATCAGCTTGTCTTCGTCGGTGCCTGGCGCAAACAGCAACTGGCCGCAGTGCTGGAACATGAAGGCGACGGAGCCTTCGTTGCCCATATTGCCGCCGTTCTTGTTGAAGGCGTTGCGCACTTCTGCCACCGTGCGCACGCGGTTGTCCGTCATGCACTCGACGATGACAGCTGCGCCGCCCACGCCGTAGCCTTCGTAGCGTACTTCTTCATAGTTGGCGCCATCGGCGCCGCCGCTGCCGCGGTTGATCGCGCGCTGGACATTGTCTTTTGGCATATTGGCATCCGCCGCCTTGTCGACCGCCAGGCGCAGACGCGGGTTGGCCGCGATATCGGCGCCGCCCATGCGGGCTGCGACCGTGATTTCCTTGATCAGGCGCGTCCAGATTTTGCCGCGCTTGGCATCCGTAGCAGCTTTTTTATGCTTGATGTTGGCCCATTTGCTATGTCCTGCCATGTCGAATCTTCCTTAGACGGGTGTTCAATTGTGGCCGACATTTTAGCATATCAGCACCTCCCAAAGCGGCATGGGGCGGTCATCAAGTCGACACATTCTGTTGCTAGAGTGACGCGCTTTCGGTACACATTGGGAACTGAGTATCATGGCAAGTCATATGGATAGGCGGCAATTTCTGAAATTCGGCGGCGCATTGAGCGGTTTCCTGACTGTTTCGGTGGCCACGGCGGGCCTGGCCGGCTGTGCCAGCCTGATGCACGGCGATGATGGCGTGCCGCTGGCGGCGGGTAGCGACTGGGCTTTCCCGCAAAGCGTGGCGTCCGGCGACCCGCGCCCCGACAGCGCCATGCTGTGGACGCGCGTGGTGCCGGCCAGCCTTGGCCCTGTCGCGCCTGCGTCAGCCGGCGTTGCGCCTGTAGCGGTGCGCCTGCTGGTTGTCGCTACCGACAATACGGCCGCGCTGGGCAGCAATACGGCGCTGGCGGGTACGCCCATCGTCGACTCCAGCCTGCCTTTGAAGGCTGAGTTTGACAACACCGTGCGCCACAAGGTGACAGGTTTGCAAGCAGGTCAAGTGTATTTTTATCAATTTATCGCCGGCGACGTGCGCTCGAACGTGGGCCGCTTCAAGACGGCGCCCGCCGCCACGGCGGATGTATCCCAGCTGCAATTTGCTTACCTGACTTGCCAGGACTGGAGCGTCAACCACTGGGGTGCGCTGGCGCATATCGCGGACCAGGAACAGCTCGATTTTATCGTCCACCTCGGCGATTACATCTATGAAACCGTGGGTGAGGCTTTCCAGAGCGGCGCCGTGGAAGGCCGCCACGACCAGTTGAAGTTCCCCGATGGCACTTTCATGCATGGCCAGTCGGGCGCCCAGTACGCCACCACCGTGGCCGATTACCGCTATCTGTACAAGAAATACCGCAGCGACAAGCGTTTGCAAGCCGTGCATGAACGTTTTGCCTTCATCGCCATCTGGGATGACCATGAATTCACGGACGACGCATGGCAAGATGCGTCGACCTATGAAGGCATCACGGCCCCGGATGGCAGCGATTTGCATCAGCCCAACCGCCGCCGTGGCGCCAGCCAGGCCTGGTTTGAATACATGCCAGCCGACATCATGTTCGATGCGGACGCCAGCGGTTTCCAGAATATCCGCATTTACCGCGATTTCCAGTTTGGCAAGCTGATGCAGCTGGTGATGACGGACGAGCGCCTGTACCGTGCCGACCACATCATTCCTGAAGCCACGCTCAACCCCGCCACCGGCAAGCCGCTGGGCGCCATCGGCAGCCGCTACCTGGTGTCGCAGCCTGTATTTGACAGCCTGGAAGCCAAAAAGATGGCGGCCGCCAGCAAGGCAGGCACTGATCCGTTGGCCGCCGTGGGCATGCTGGGCACCAGCCAGCGCGAGTGGTGGAAAAGCAAGATGTTGGCATCGAGCGCCACCTGGAAACTGTGGGGCAATGAAGTGTCCCTGCTGCGCATGGGCTTGAATGGCAGCGAGATGGTCGCTACTTTGCTGGCGCTCAGTGCCATGGGCAAGCTGGCCCAGTCCATCACTAACATCTTGCAGAGCGATGGCCACAGCGTGCCCTTGGCTTCGGCCATCGTTGCTGCTTCCACTGCAGGCGCAGCGGCCAGCCTGGCGCAAGCAGCTGCCAAGGCCATTGCTGGCGCTGCCGGCAATGCCGATGCGCAACATGCCGCTGCCGTGGGCGCCGGTTTGAATCCTGCCCAGGCGGGTGTTGCCGTGGCTGCCTACAATTGCTCCACGCCGGTGGCGGCCGCGCAAGTGATCGCCTTCGGCTATATCAAGCCTGACGTGCTGGCCAACAAGGCGGCCTCGCGTTTTGTGGTGGAAACCGGCCAGCAAGCGGGCATGGCGCCATTTTTTACACGCTTTTTGCTCAATTGCGACCAGTGGGACGGTTATAACAGCGAGCGCAAGGCCTTGATGGCGCACCTGAAAAACCATGCCGTCAAGAATGTGGTGGCGATCACGGGCGACATCCATTCCTTCTTTGCCGGCACCGTCAATGACGATTTCGATGCGCCCGGCGGTGGCACACCCGTGATCGTCGACCTGGTGACGGCCGGCGTCAGTTCGGACTCTTTCTTCAGCTATTTCAATGCAGCCGCCGGCAAGCTGGGCGCGATCAGCGCCATGGTCCGTTATCCGCTGGACATTCCCGTGCCTGGCCTTGGCAGCGTGCATGTCGACGTCAACCTGCTCGACTACACCATGGGCAAGGCCACGCCGACCGTAGAGAGCTTGCTGGAACAGGTGAGGGTGCAGCTGCAGGGGGCATTGGCCGCCAGGGGCGTACCCGAGGCGCAGCTGGCCGCTACGGTGGCCGCCGTGCTGCCAGGCTTGAAAGCGAGCACTGACTTCAATACCAGCTTGCTGGGACTGGCGCAGCAATTATCTGGCCTGGGCAACAACCCCTGGCTCAAGCACCTGAACACGGATGCACAGGGCTACACGGTAGTGACCCTGACGCCGGGCAAGCTGGTGGCGCAGTTCAAGCAAGTCAACAAGCTCTTGGCCGGCCATGCGCCGGTAGACGTGATTGCGCGGGTGACGACGGCCACGGTGACGGCGGGCGCGGCGGCGGTGGCCATTTCGTAATGAGGCCGCCTTTGCCTTTTGCCATTACAATCTGGGGATGAGCTCCAGTTCCCCGTCCAACTCCTCCCCAGCCGTTTCCCGTTCCGTCTATCTCGGTGGCTTGACCATCGCGGTGGGCGGGGCGGTGCTGTTTTCCACCAAGGCCATCGTCGCCAAGCTGTTGTACCGCTATCAGATCGACGCCGTCACCCTGATTGCCTTCAGGATGATTTTCTCGCTGCCCGTGTTTGCAGTGATCGCTTACTGGCAGATGCGCACCGAGCCGCCGCTGTCCAATAGCGACCGGCTGCGCCTGATCGGCCTGGGCCTGGTTGGCTATTATCTGTCCAGCTATCTCGATTTCCTGGGCTTGCAATACATTTCCGTGGGCCTGGAACGGCTGATTTTGTTCCTCACGCCGACTTTTGTACTCTTGATTACCACCGTGTATTTCAAGCAGGCCATCAGTCGTTTGCAGTGGCTGGCGCTGTTCACGTCCTATTGCGGCATCGTGCTGGTGTTCGTGCACGATCTGCAGGGCGGCGCCAGCAATATCGTGCTCGGATCGACCCTGGTGCTGGGTTCGGCTTGCGCCTATGCCGTCTACCTGCTCGGTTCCGGCGAACTGGTGAAACGCATCGGCTCCATGCGCCTGGTCAGTTATGCCATGTGTGTGGCCAGCTTTGCCTGCATCGCCCAGTTCTTTATCCTGCGCCCCGTGTCGCTGCTGATACAGCCCACGGCCGTGTATGGCTTGTCCTTGGTCAATGGTATCTTTTGCACGGTGATGCCCGTCTTCATGACCATGATTGCCGTGGAACGCATCGGCGCGCCCGTCGCTTCGCAGGCGGGCATGATAGGCCCCGTGTCGACCCTGTTCCTGGGCGCCATGATCCTCGATGAACCGATTACCAACTGGCAACTGGCCGGTACCAGCCTGGTGCTGGCCGGCATTTACATGCTATCAAAGAAGAAATAATTTCTCCACTTACAACCTCACGGATCCATCATGAAAACACGCATCGCCCTGATTGCCCACGACAAGAAAAAAGATGACATGATTACCCTTGCGGGTGAATATCTGGACTTCCTGCAAGGCTGTGAACTGTCGGCTACGGGCACCACCGGTGGCCGCTTGATCAGCGAACTGGGCTTGACGGTTGAGCGCAAACATTCGGGCCCGTTCGGCGGCGACTTGCAGATCGGCTCAATGCTGGTGGAAGGCTTGATCGATTGCGTGATCTTCCTGCGCGATCCGATGACGCCGCAGCCACACGAGCCGGACATCAACGCCCTGGTACGCGCTTGCGACGTGCATAACGTAGCGTGCGCAACGAATCTGTCGACGGCGCACCTGGTGCTGTCGCAATTGCAATTGCAGGCCAGGGCAGCGGCCTGAGTTTAAGGAGAGCATCATGAGCGCAACGATTAGCACCAAGGCCATCCGCATACAGCGTGTTGGCGGTCCCGAAGTGATGGAATACGTCGATGTGGAACTGCCGCCGCCCGGTCCGGGCGAGGCGCGCGTCAGGCATGAAGCCATAGGCCTCAATTTCATCGATGTGTATTTCCGCACCGGCCTGTATCCGCAACCGTTGCCGTCGGGCCTGGGCGTGGAAGGTGCGGGTATCGTCGAAGCGGTGGGCGAGGGCGTCACCGAAGTGAAAGTGGGCGACCGCGTGGCCTATGCGGCCCGCATCAATGGCGCTTACGCCCAGCAGCGCAACTTGCCAGCGGCCTTGCTGCTGGTGCTGCCCGAGCGCATCGGCTTCGATACGGCCGCCGCCATGATGCTGCAAGGCTTGACGGTGCAATACCTGTTCCACCGCACGGTGGCGCTGAAGGCGGGCGACACGGTGCTGTTCCATGCAGCCGCTGGCGGCGTGGGCCTGATCGCCTGCCAATGGGCGAAGGTGCTGGGCGTGAACCTGATCGGCACGGCTGGTTCCGATGAAAAGGTAGCCTTGGCCAAGGCCCA
The DNA here is from genome assembly GCF_014200725.1 of Janthinobacterium silvisoli. Lineage (GTDB taxonomy): Bacteria > Pseudomonadota > Gammaproteobacteria > Burkholderiales > Burkholderiaceae_D > Janthinobacterium. Next base: position 1,693,409 of record NZ_JACHCL010000001.1, on the reverse strand, counting down.
TGGCGCGACCCACGTCATTAACTACAACACGGAAAATTTCGTCGAGCGCGTGCGCGAGATCACGGGCGGCAAGGGTGTCTCCGTGGTCTACGATTCCATCGGCAAGGATACCTTCATCGGCTCGCTCGATTGCCTGGCGCCGCTGGGCATGATGGTCAGCTTCGGCAATGCTTCCGGCCCCGTGCCGCCATTCGCCCTGACCGAACTGGCTTCACGCGGCTCGCTGTTCATTACGCGCCCGGCCCTGTTCAGCTATGCATCGAACCGCAACAACCTGGAAGAGATGGCGAACTCGCTGTTTGGCGTGGTCAATAGCGGCGAAGTGAAGATCGAGGTCAAGCAGCGCTACAGCCTGGCCAATATCGCCCAGGCACATACCGACCTGGAAGCGCGCAAGACTGCCGGTTCCAGCATCATCCTGCCATGAGCGGCAGCGGCGATGGTAGCGACGGTTCGCCGAAATTCGGCCGCCTGCTGATCGTGCTGATCCTGGCGGTGGCCCTGATCGGCGTGATCACCTTGTCGGCCGAAGCGTATTACTCGTAAATTGGCAGACGTAAAAAAACCGGCTGGCGCATGATGCGCAGCCGGTTTTTTTTGAGCTTGTCATTTATTCGACTTTAACTTCGACCTTGCGTGGAACGCCACTGCGGCCCGGGAAGTCGGCAAAGGCACTGGCCATCATGGCAGGCATCACTTCCGGCGTGGCGCGCTTGGTGCTGGAAGACTGCACGGTCACGTCATACAGCTTTTTGCCGTTGCGGTCATCGATGGTCACGCGCAATTCGCGTTCGTATTTGTGGCGCACGCTTTCTTCCACATCCATCGGGCCGTAGAAGAAGGGGCTGTAGCCGAAGCGGCCATAGCCTGGCCAGGCGCCGTAGCGGTAGCCATAGCGTCCAGGCCAGTAGCCAGGACCATAAAAGAAAGGATCGGCCGCTTGCAGCACGCGCTCAGGAAAGTCCGTGGTGGAAAAGCCCATCGACACGCGCAGGTTGGCGCTGTCAGGACCGGACGCTTCGCCAAAGCCCTGTTTCGCCAGTTCGGCGCGCAGCAGGTTCTGGTAGTTGCGGTATTCCAGCGTATCGTTCTCTGGCGACGGCGTGACGAACGCATACGATTTATCCTGCAGGTTTGCCGGCCACTCGTGGAAGGCCGTCACATCACTGCGGATGGTGGTGGCGCAACCGGTCAGCAACACGGTCAGCGCAGTCATTAAAATAGCCAGGTATCTCATTGCATGATCTCCTAAATAAAAAGATGCAATACATTAGTAGACGCAATTCATCGCCTTGTAGTGTAAGACTACGCCAATCCATTGCCATCCATTATTACAGATTGTTACCCGGTATGTACTGGGGTAAGCAAATCTCAAGCCAGCCGCCGGAATCGGCTGCGAATCAGCCACTGGCGGGCTGGTATTGGTAAAATAGGCCTTCGCCCCCGCTCCCACTCAAATCCCTATGCGCACAGACAGCCCTCAGACGATTTATCGCAAAGACTACACGCCGCCCAGCTTCCTGGTCGACAGTGTTGAACTTGGTTTCGATCTTGATCCCGCCCGCACGATAGTGGCGAGCCGGATCAGCATGCGCCACAACCCGGCCAGCAAGAGCCGCAGCATCGAATTGCACGGTGAACATATCGAACTGGTGCAAGTACGCCTGAACGGTAAAGTGTTGAAGCCATCGCAGTACAAGCTGACGGCCAGCAGCCTGACCATCCCGAAGGCGCCTGACGATGTGCTGCTCGATATCGAAACCTTGCTGTCGCCGCAAGACAATACCTCGCTGTCCGGCCTGTATGTGTCGAACCATAATTTCTTCACGCAGTGCGAAGCGGAAGGTTTCCGCCGCATCACTTTCTTCCCGGACCGTCCGGACGTGATGGCCAAGTACACCGTCATGCTGCGCGCCGACAAGGATAAATATCCGGTGCTGCTGTCGAACGGCAATCTGATCGAAGAGGGCGACCTCGGTGATGGCCGCCATTACGCCAAGTGGGAAGATCCGTTCAAGAAACCGTCCTACCTGTTCGCGCTGGTCGCCGCCCGCCTGGTCTGCCAGGAAGAGCGCTACACCCTGAAGTCGGGCCGTGAAGTGCTGCTGCAAGTGTGGGTGGAAGACGGCAATCTCGATAAAACCGATTACGCCATGCAGTCGCTGAAGAACAGCATCGCCTGGGATGAAGAGCGTTTCGGCCTGGAGCTGGACCTGGACCGCTTCATGATCGTCGCCGTGGGCGACTTCAATATGGGCGCCATGGAAAACAAGGGCCTGAACATCTTCAACACCAAGTATGTGCTGGCCAATTCGCGCGTGGCGACCGACGTCGATTACGCGGGCATCGAAGCAGTGGTGGGCCATGAATACTTTCATAACTGGACCGGCAACCGGGTCACTTGCCGTGACTGGTTCCAGCTGTCGTTGAAAGAAGGCTTGACGGTCTTCCGCGACCAGGAATTTTCAGCCGACATGATCGGCACCGACACGGGCCGCGCCGTCACCCGCATCGACCAGGTGCGCACCTTGCGCCAGGCGCAATTCCCCGAAGATGCAGGCCCGATGGCGCATCCTGTACGCCCTGACTCTTTTGTCGAGATCAATAACTTTTATACGGTGACGATCTACGAAAAAGGCGCGGAAGTGGTGCGCATGTACCAGACCCTGGTGGGCCGCGATGGTTTCCGCAAGGGCATGGACCTGTACTTCGAGCGTCACGATGGCCAGGCCGTGCAGTGCGACGATTTCCGCGCCGCCATGGCGGACGCGAATGGCCGCGACTTCAGCCAGTTCGAACGCTGGTACAGCCAGGCCGGCACGCCGGTGCTGAAAGCCTCCACGCAGTACGACGCCGCCAGCAAGACGTTCACCTTGACCCTCACGCAAAGCTGCCCGGCCACGCCAGGCCAGACAGAAAAACTGCCGTTCCATATTCCCGTCACCGTCGGTCTGCTGGGCCAGGATGGCCGCGACCTGCCGCTGCACGTTGATGGTGTCGCCTCGAATGGTACGACCAGCGTCGTGCTGGAATTGACGCAAGCCTCGCAAACCTTCCGTTTTACTGGCGTGGAAGAAGCGCCCGTGCCATCGCTGTTGCGCGATTTCTCCGCCCCCGTGGTGCTGGAATACGATTACAGCGATGCCGAACTGCTGCACCTGTTCCGCCACGATAGCGACCCCGTCAACCGCTGGGAAGCGGGGCAGCGCCTGGCCATGGAGCGCCTGCTGAAACTGACGGCGGCAGTTGCTGCCGGCGAAACGCTGGCCCTGGACGAGACCTTTATCGAAGCGCAGCGCGCGCTGCTGGCCGACGAGACGCTGGACGCGGCCTTCCGCGAACTGGCCCTGATCTTGCCGTCGGAAACCATCATCGCCGAGCGCCTGGCGCAAGTCGATCCGCAAGCGATCCACGCGGCCCGCAAGTTCATGCGCCGTACCCTGGCCGCCGCCCTGAAGTCGGAACTGCTGGCCCAGTACCACGCCAACCAGACGCCCGGCGACTACAGTCCTGACGCCCTGTCGGCCGGCAAGCGCGCGTTGAAAAACCTGGCCCTGTCCTATTTGCTGATCGCGCCCGAGGCATCTGAGCTGGCGTTGGCGCAGCAGCAGTTCGACAGCGCCGGCAATATGACTGACCGCGCTGCCGCGCTGGGCGCCCTGATCCATTCTGGCTCGACCAGCCACGCGCAGGCGGCGCTGGCCAGCTTCTATGCCGATTTTGAAAACGAAGCGCTGGTGATCGACAAGTGGTTCGCCATGCAGGCGGCTGCACCGACCACCGACGTGGAAGGCGTGCGCAAGCTGATGACGCATCGTGCCTTCAACCTGAAAAATCCGAACCGCGCGCGCAGCCTGATCTTCAATTTCACCAATGGCAACCCATCGCAATTCCATGCACCGGATGGCAGCGGCTACGCCTACTGGGCCGAGCAGGTGATCGCGCTCGACGCCCTGAACCCGCAAGTGGCAGCCCGCCTGGCCCGCTCGATGGACCGCTGGCGCCGTTACGTGCCGGCCCTGCAAGAGCACATGCGCACCGCGCTGGAAAAAGTCGCCGGCCAGGCCAGCCTGTCGAATGACGTGCGGGAAGTGGTCAGCAAGGCATTGGCTAATTAAGCGTCAAAATAAGCAGCAAATAAGCAGCAAATAATTATCAAAACAGAGGGAATTCATGAAACGTATCAGTCTTACGCAATACCTGGTTGAAGAGCAGCGCTCGAACAACAGCATACCGGCCGAACTGCGCCTGCTGATCGAAGTCGTCGCGCGCGCTTGCAAGACCATCAGCCATTCCGTCAGCAAGGGTGCCCTGGGCGAAGTGCTGGGCACGGCCGACACGGAAAACGTGCAGGGCGAAGTGCAGAAAAAGCTGGACATCATTTCCAATGAAATCCTGCTGGAAGCGAATGAATGGGGCGGCCATCTGGCGGCCATGGCGTCGGAAGAAATGGAATCGATCCACCCGATCCCGAACCGCTATCCAAAAGGCGAATACATGCTGCTGTTCGATCCATTGGATGGTTCGTCCAACATCGACGTCAACGTCTCGATTGGCACCATTTTCTCCGTGCTGAAAGCGCCGGAAGGCATGGGTGAGCCGACCGAGCAGGACTTCATGCAGGCAGGCGCCAAACAGGTGGCCGCTGGCTACGCCGTGTACGGCCCGCAAACCATGCTGGTACTGACCTTCGGCAATGGCGTGAACTGCTTCACGCTGGACCGCGAAATGGGGTCGTGGGTACTCACGCAAAGCAATATGCAAATCCCGCCGACGACGAAAGAATTCGCCATCAATATGTCGAACGCGCGCCACTGGCATCCGCCTGTGAAACGCTATGTCGACGAACTGCTGGCCGGCGATACGGGCCCGCGCGGCACCAACTTCAATATGCGCTGGATCGCCTCGATGGTGGCCGACGTGCACCGCATCCTGAACCGCGGCGGCATCTTCATGTACCCAGCCGACCTGCGCGACACTTCCATGCCTGGCAAACTGCGTCTGATGTACGAAGCGAACCCGATGGCCTTCATCGTCGAACAGGCTGGCGGCGCCGCTACCGACGGCAAGCAGCGCATCATGGACATCGCCCCGCACAAGCTGCACCAGCGCGTGCCGGTGTTCCTGGGCTCGAAAGACGAAGTAGCCCGTGTGACCGCCTACCACGCAGAATAAGGACGTTTTGCACGATGTTGGGCGGCGTTGCAACGCGCCGCCCGGAAAAACGAAAAAAGTTTGCGTTGACTCTAGCAAATTTTGTGCATTGTTTGTAGAATACGGGTCTTCGCCGCTTTAGCTCAGTTGGTAGAGCAGTTCATTCGTAATGAAAAGGTCGCCAGTTCGATTCCGGCAAGCGGCACCAAGTTTCATCAAAAAACCCGCTAACTTGCAAAAGTTAGCGGGTTTTTTGTTTTTCATGTTGTTTTCTGGCTTGTGCGCAAGGCGGGAAAACAAGTTGGCACTTATTGTTGTTGGTGTTTAACCCTTGGGCTATGATGGTCGCGGCCGATTATTGGTCAAGCTCAGTGGCATATGCAGACGTGCAAGCGTGACAAGAAGGATGGCGGACTCGGCATCGTCGGCTATGAAATCAATTTCAATCGTTATTTCTACCAGTACCAGGCACCGCGCCAGTTGGCCGATATCGACGCCGACTTGCAGGCGGTGGAGGCCGAGATTGCAGCACTGCTGAGTGAGGTGACAACATGAACCAGTCGAAACCAGAGAACGGCGTTTCTGTTCCCTTTGAGCTTGCCTTTGCCGAAGTGGTGAAACTGATAGCCACGGCGCGTTAACGCGCCTATCAAGCGGTCAACACCACGCTTATCGAGTTGTACTGGCAGGTCGGTGCCTACATCAGCACCAAACTGGAAGCTGCAGAGTGGGGTGATGGCGTGGTCGACCAATTGGCACGTCACTTGGCCGTGAGCCAGCCAGGCTTGCAAGGATTTACGCGCAGAAATCTGTTCCGCATGCGTCAGTTTTATGACACTTATCGGGGCGATGCAAAAGTGTCAGCGCTGCTGACACAATTGCCTTGGACACACAATTTGATCATTCTTGGGCAGAGCAAGCTTGCGGAAGAGCGGGAGTTTTATCTGCGCACCGCGATTCAGGAAAAATGGTCAAGCCGGGAATTGGAGCGGCAGTTCAAGGCTGCGCTGTTTGAGCGCATGATCATCGAGCCATTCAAGGTCTCGACAGCGCTGCGGCAATCGCATTCCGAAGCGCTTGGCGTTTTCAAGGATAGCTATCTGGTCGAGTTTCTTGACCTTGCCAAAGTGCATGGAGAGGCCGACTTACACCATGGATTACTCGCCTACCTCAAGGACTTCCTGCTCGAACTGGGGCGTGATTTCTGTTTTGTCGGCACCGAATACCCGCTGCAGGTGGGCGGACGCGACTTTGCGCTTGATCTGCTGTTCTTTCATCGCGGCCTGAACTGTCTGGTCGCCATCGAACTCAAAGTGACGCGTTTCGAGCCGGAGTATCTGGGCAAGCTCAGCTTTTACCTTGAAGCGTTGGATCGCGATCACCGCAAAGCGCACGAAAACCCGGCCATCGGCGTGCTGCTATGCGCGAGCAAGGACGATGAAGTGGTCGAATACGCGTTGAACCGCACACTCTCACCCGCCGTAATCGCCGAATACCGCACGCAGTTACCTGATAAACAGCTGCTGCAAGCGAAGCTGCGCGAATTCTATGCCCTTAACGTTGGCGAAGGTGAACGCTCATGAGCCATTACAAGCCATATTCGAGCTACAAGGATTCGGGTGTTGAGTGGTTGGGGCAGGTGCCTGCGCATTGGGAAGTTAGGCGTCTCAAGTACAGTGTGAATCATATTACAGAAAAGACCGACCGAAGAGAAAGTGTAATTGCACTTGAAAATATCGAAAGCTGGGCTGGCCGGTTCGTCGAGACAAGCAGCGAATTTGAAGGCGAGGGCATAGGCTTTAATCATGAACATCTCAAAAGTCGTGCGTGGTACTTCGCCTCGACCCGCAGATGACCCAAGATTTTTTGCTGCGGAGAATGAAGATGAGAACAATATTCCTTGGCTAACTGTGGCGGAAATTACCAAAGACAGTCGAATATATGTTGTAGCATTTTTTGACTCCAATTTGATTCGGTATCCTGTGGCCAGGCTGCTGGAAAACGCTCTGCACAGTAATCGTATCGGACCCGCCCGCCCCATCAGGCCGGCGGGTTTTTTCATGCCCATGCGCGTGAAGGTGAGGCAGCGCACGGTGTGTGATCGTCAATAGCTCTATTGTGAACACCAGAGTTAGCCAACTTTATTCACTACAAAAAGGACGCCATCATGAATGCGATTGAAAAAGCCAGCTCCGACCTGAATGGTACGACCCAGGATGCCCGCAAGGACTTGCATAGCACCATCGATAAAGTTGCCGACAAGGCGCAGCCGCTGGTCGACAAGGTGGCCACGCGCGCGCATGACGGCGTGGACCAGGTGGGCGATGCCATCGAGCAAGCCAGCGACACTGTCGCCAGCGCCTCTGGCCGCTTGTTGGCGCGTGGCAAGGAGTTAAGCGCTGCTTGCCAGCGCGCGAGTGATTCGGGCCGCGAGTATGTGCGCGAACGCCCTGCCGTGTCGCTGCTGATTGCCGCCGCTGCTGGTTATGGATTATCGAAACTGTTGAGTTCGCGCAAATAAGTCTGCACTCATTTGCTGGATGCTCTGATGGGCGCCGAACCGGTTTGCTGTGATGGCTAAGCGGTGCGGCGCCCATCTCACTACAGGGGCAAGCACGGTGAAGATGATGGCAATTGTTGTTATTACGGGGGAATAGTTTTCCCTTCTCGTCATTATGTTGATCGCTGTGCGCTGACATCATCCTGAGCTATTGGTGTGCGGGCGTGCAGCCCTCTCTGCAAGAACACACCAGGAGATGTCATGGCTAGCAACAACAAAAAAACGCCGTCCACCGATGGCGCAGGCTCTGTATTGAGCACCCAGTCCGGTCCTTCCAGCACCGAACCACCAGGCAGTCTGGGCAGCAAGGGGGCGGACGCCAGCGGTTTGCTGCGCAAGGCAGCGGCTGGCCAAGCCTTGTCTGGCGCGATGGCCGACAACCCCAACCTGGCTGGCCAGTTTGGCGAGGCGGCGCACACGCCAGCCGAAGGCGTGCATGTCAGCGTGGGCGAAGCCTTGGCCACATCCAGCACGGCTGGAGAAAATATTGCATCGCCGAAAGTGGGCGAAGGCCAGCCAGCCCTGGGCCAGAATGCGCAAAACGCTGCGCTGGACCGTGCGCGTGCCGACGATAGCGGCTGCGTCCTGACCACCAACCAGGGCGTGCCGGTGGGCGACAACCAGAACTCGTTGAAGGCAGGGCTGCGCGGCCCCACCCTGATGGAAGATTTTATCTTGCGTGAAAAGCTCACGCATTTTGACCACGAGCGCATCCCCGAGCGCGTCGTGCATGCGCGCGGCTCTGCTGCCCACGGCTATTTTGAATGCTACAAGGAACAAGGCAAGCTGACGCGGGCCGCGCCATTTTCCAGGGCCGGCAAACGCACACCCGTGTTCGTGCGTTTTTCCACGGTGGCCGGCGAGCGCGGCTCCACCGACACGGCGCGCGATGTGCGCGGTTTTGCCGTGAAGTTTTATACGGATGAGGGCAACTGGGACTTGGTTGGCAATAACATTCCCGTTTTCTTTATCCAGGATGCGATGAAGTTCCCTGACCTGATCCATGCCGTCAAGCCCGAGCCCAACAATGGCATCCCGCAGGCAGCCAGCGCCCACGACACCTTCTGGGACTTCGCCTCGCTGTCGCCGGAAATCACGCATATGCTGCTGTGGGTGATGTCTGATAGGGCGATACCGCGCAGCTACCGCATGATGCAGGGTTTTGGCGTGCACACGTTCCGCCTGGTCAATGCCAAGGGCCAGTCCGTGTTCTGTAAATTCCACTGGTCGCCGATGGCCGGCACGCATTCGCTGGTGTGGGATGAAGCCGTCAAGCTCAGCGGCGCCGATTCCGATTTTCACCGGCGCGACCTGTGGGAAGCCATCGAGTGCGGCGAGTATCCCGAGTATGAGCTGGCGTTCCAGGTGTTTACGGAAGAGCAGGCTGAAGCATTTCCGTTCGATGTGCTCGATGCCACCAAGCTGATACCGGAAGAACTGGTGCCTTTGATACCCATCGGCAAGATGGTCTTGAACCGCAATCCCGACAATTTCTTTGCCGAAACGGAGCAGGTGGCCTTTTGCACGGCGCACATCATCCCCGGCATCGATTTTTCAAATGACCCGCTGCTGCAAGGGCGCATCCATTCCTATATCGATACGCAGATCACCCGCCTGGGCGGCGCCAACTTCCATGAAATCCCTATCAATGCGCCGCTGGCGCCCGTGCATAACAACCAGCGCGATGGCATCCACCGCCAGGCGATCAACCGGGGCCGGGTGGCGTATGACCCCAATTCGCTGGCGGGCGGCTGCCCCTTCCAGGCAGGCAGCAAGGGTTTTAACAGTTTCCCTGCGCCCAGCGAGGGCGACAAGGTGCGCGGCAAACCCGAGAAATTTGCCGAGCACTATGGCCAGGCGCGGCTGTTCTGGATCAGCCAGACGGCTACCGAGCAAGACCATATCGTGCATGCGTTCCGCTTCGAGCTGAGCAAGGTGCAGACGGTCGCCATCCGCCTGCGCATGCTGGCCGGCTTGCGCAACGTGAATGAAACCCTGGCGCAAAGGGTGGCCGATGGCTTGGGCCTGGCCTTGCCGCCAGCGTTGCCTACGGCGACTACGACTCCTGTGCCCAGCTATCCGCCATCGCCAGAGCTGTCGCTCACTTTCCGTCCCGGCAAAACGGGCATCCATACCTTGCGCGTGGCTATCCTGGTAGGGCCCGGCAGCGATGGCGGGCAGGTGCGCAGCATCTACGCGTCCTTGCTGGCCGATGGCGCCGTGCCGCGCCTGGTCGGCAGCCACCTGGGCAAGGTCGATACGAGTGGCGGCGCGCCGCTGGTCGTGGAAGTGTCGCTCGAGACGGGGCCGTCCGTACTATTTGACGCCGTGGTGACACCCGATGGCGCGGGCGCGCAGCATTTGGCCAGCGACGCCAACGCACTCGACTTCGTGCGCCTGCAGTACCGCCACTGCAAGCCCATGCTGGTGATAGCTGCAGGTAAGGGTTTGCTGGACCACGCCGGCGTGCCCGTGACCCTGCCTGACGGCAAGCCAGATCCATCGATCATCGTCGCGCCATCGGGCGAGGTGGTGAAGGCTGTGGCCGCTTTCAAGAAGGCGTTGGCCGCACGCAGGGACTTTGCACGCGAGACGGATCCGCCGCGAGTGTGAATTTTAAGCAGTGCAAACGGCCTGCAGTGATATGCTTGCCGTATGGATAAGGATGCCTATACCCCCAGGAACTGGGCGCCCGGTGAGCGCCCCAGTTTACCCGGTTCCCCATCGACGCCCGAACACACGACGCCGAAACGCGTCGCGTACTTTGTCGTCGGCCTGATCGTCGCGCTGACGGGCGGCCTGGGGAATGGCCTGGTGACGGCCAATATCCTGAACCTGCAAGGTTCGCTGGGCGCGTATGCGGCCGAGATGCAATGGCTGCCAGCCGCCTACGTGATGACCATCGTGTCCATGAATCTGCTGCTGGTGAAGTTTCGCCAGCAGTTCGGCTTGCGCCTGTTTACCGAGATTTTCCTGGTGCTGTATGCGCTCGTGACGTTTGCCCACCTGTATGCGAACAGCCTGTCGTCAGCCATCGCCGTGCGCGCTGCGCATGGCATGGTGGGCGGCGCATTGGGCGTGCTGGGCCTGTATTACACCTTGCAGGCGTTTCCTGCGCGGCACCGCTTGAAGGGCGTGGTGCTGGGCCTGGGTTTTGCCCAGCTGGCGCTGCCGCTGGCGCGCGTATTTACGTCCGAGCTATTGCAGATCGGCGAGTGGCACGGCTTGTATCTGTTCGAGCTGGGCCTGACCTTGGTGGCGCTCGGTTGCGTGCTGGCCTTGAAGCTGCCGCCCGGCGACCGGGTGCAATCGTTCGAGCCGCTCGACTTCCTCACCTTTATTTTGTTCGCCCCCGGCGTGGCACTGCTGTGCGCGGTGCTGGCGCAGGGCCGCACGGCCTGGTGGCTGGAGGCGCGCTGGGTCGGTATTTGCCTGGCGTGTTCTATCGTGCTGATCGTCGCCGCGCTGGCGATCGAGCATAACCGCGCGCGCCCGCTGCTCAACACGCGCTGGCTCACCACCGGCAAGATCGCCAAGCTGTTTTTGTCGGTGCTGCTGTTTCGCATCGTGCTGTCCGAATCGACGGGCGCCGTGGGTTTTCTGCAGGCGCTGAACCTGAACACAGACCAGATGCAAAACCTGTTCATCGTCGTGCTGTGCGGCAGCGTGGCGGGACTGCTGCTGAGCGCCATCACGATCAACCCGGCGACCTTGAACCGATCGCTGATGTTCGCGCTGGCGCTGATCGCCATCGGCGCGCTGATCGACGCGCACGCCACCAGCCAGACGCGGCCCGCCAATATGTACATCAGCCAGTTCCTGCTGGCGTTTGGCGGCACGTATTTCATCGGTCCCACCATGGTGGCGGGCATGGGTGCGGTGATCGCCGAGCCGCGCAACCTGGTCAGCTTTTCCGTGATGTTTACCATGACGCAGAATATGGGCGGCCTGGTGGGCACGGCCATCGTCGGCACCATCCAGACGGCGCGCGAAAAATACCATTCCAGCTACCTGGTCGAACACCTGACCATGTTAGATCCGCAAGTGGCTACGCGCGTGCAGTCGGGCGCGGCTGCGTATGGCAGCGTGCTGGCCGATCCGGCCTTGCGCAGTGCGCAGGGCGTGGCGCGGCTGGGCGCCGCCGCCACGCGCGAAGCCAATGTGCTGGCCTATAACGACGTTTTTTTGATGATCGCCGGCGTCGCCATCGCGACCCTGCTATGGCTGCTGGTCAGCCAGTTCTGGACCAGCATCACCATCGGCGCGCGGCGCCTGGTGGGTCCTGTGCATGATGCGCAAAGCGCGATGGCCATCGTCCCCATTACCAATTCGGAACCGAGCAATGACAGAAGATAACAAGACCCCGCCAGCTGCGACGAATCCCGTCCCCTCCGCGGCTGCACCCGCTGTTGCACCCTTGACGCCGCCGCAGCCAGACCGCCGCCACCAGTGGCTGTCCGCGATCGCCTTTGCCTCGGTGGCGCTGGTAGGCGTGCTGATCGTGCTGTATGCATGGCGGCTACCGCCCTTCACCAGCCCCATCGTCACCACAGAAAACGCCACCGTGCGGGGGCAGGTGACGATTATCGGCACGCAGTTGTCCGGTTATGTGACAGAGGTACTGGTGCAGGATTTCCAGGATGTGAAGGCGGGCCAGCTGCTGGTGCGCATCGATGACCGCACGTATCAGCAGCGCTATGAACAGGCGCAGGCACAGCTGGCGGCGCAGCAGGCGGCCTTGTCGAACTGGGCGCAGCAGCGGGCCAGTTCCGAAGCGGGCATTGCCGTCAACCAGGCGGCGCTGGCCAATGCGGAAGCGCAGGCGCGCAAGTCCAGCACCGACTTGAAACGCGTGGAGCAACTGGTGGCCGATGGCTCGCTGTCGCAGCGCGAACACGACCAGTCGCGCGCCACGCAGGCGCAGATGGCGGCGTCGCTGGCGCAGGCCAAGGCCAACCTCGATATCGCGCAGCAGAATGTGCGGACGGTGGTGGTCAACCGCCAGGCTTTGGAAGCGGCCGTCGCCAACGCACAAGCAGCCGTGAAAGCGGCCAAGATCGACCTCGATAACACGCGTATCGTGGCGCCCTACGATGGCCAGCTGGGCCAGGTGACGGTGCGCGAGGGAGCGTTTGTGAACTCCGGTGCACAGCTGATGGCGCTGGTGCCGCGCCAGATGTGGGTGATCGCCAATTTCAAGGAAACGCAGATGAATGGTGTGCAGGAAGGGCAGAGCGCGACCTTCCATGTCGACGCCTTGAACGGCGCCGTGCTGACGGGCCAGGTGGAGCGCATCTCGCCAGCCACGGGCTCGGAATTTTCCGTGCTGCCGCCCGATAATGCGACCGGCAATTACCTGAAGATCGCCCAACGCATTCCCGTGCGCATTCGCATCGATGCGGGCCAGGCGAATGCGCGCCGGCTGGTGCCAGGCATGTCGGTGGTGGTCAGCGTCGATACGTCGGCCATGTTGAACGATTCGGGGACCAACCCCGCACCTGAGCCAAAAGCGCCGCCAGCGCCGAAAAAATCGCCCGCCAAGGCGGCGCCATGATGCGCCGCCAAATGCTCGTCGCTGGCGCGCTGGTGCTGGCAGGCTGCGCTGCCAAGGCGCCGCCGCAGCCTGCATCAACCCTGCAACTACCTTCCGGCTGGCGCGCACAGGCTGATGGCGCGCCAGCGGGAGCAGCGCAGGTCGAGCAACTGTGGTGGCAAGCGTTTGGCGACCCGGTATTGAGCGAGCTGGTGGCAACCGCGCTGGTCCACAATGGCGATTTGCGCGTGGCCCGCGCCCGGGTGCAGGAATTTCGCGCGCGCCTGGCACAGGCCAACGCCAACCGCTCGCCGAATGTTGGATATGATAGTTCGGCCACCCGCACGCGCACCCTGGACTACACGGGCGCGCCCTACATGACGAATGTCTTCCAGGCCGAACTGCAGGCCAGCTATGAAATCGATGTGTGGGGCAGGGATGACAAGCTGCGCGAGGCGGCTGGCGAAAGTTACCGCGCCGAGCAGGCCAGCCTGGATGCCGCCGCCTTGTCGATCGCCGCCAGCGTGGCCACGGCCTACCTGAATTTGCGCGGTCTCGATGCGCAGCTGGCGCTGACGCAATCGACCTTGCAACTGCGTGTACAGTCGCGCGAACTGGCCAGAAAACAGTATGAAGTGGGCTACAGCTCGCAGCTGGAATGGCTGCAGGCGCAGTCCGAATATCATGCGGCGGCCGAACAGGTGCCGCAGTTGCAGCGGCAAATCTTTGAACAGGAAAATGCGCTGGCGCTGCTCGTCGGCGGCAATCCCGGGACGGTCGCACGGGGCCGTGAACTGGCCAGCCTGACGCCGCCGCCCGTACCGGCCGGGCTACCGTCCGAACTGCTGCGCCGGCGCCCCGATATCGCGCGCGCCGAGCATAACCTGGCCGCGTCGAACGCCAGCCTGGCGGCCACGCGCGACCAGTTGCTGCCCTCGTTCAAGCTGAGCGCCGCTGGCGGCGGCCAGACGACGACCTTGCATGACTTCGTGCATGCGCCCATCGCCCTGTGGAACTTGACGGCGCTGGTGTCTGGCCCCCTGTTCGATGGCGGGCGGGTGCAAGCCCAGACCGATGCGGTTGGCGCGCAGCGCGACCAGCTGGCCTATACTTATGAAAACGTGGTGAGGAATGCATTTGCCGAGACCGAAAACAGCCTGGGCGCCATCCACCGCCTGCAGCAGCAGGCGGTGGAAAATGCCGCGCGCCGCGCCACGGCGTTTGATACCCTGCGCATTGCGCACAACCGTTACCGCAACGGCTACGCTTCCTACCTGGAAGAACTCGACGCCCAGCGTACCTTGTACAGCGCCGACGTGGGCTTGCTGCAATTGAAGACGCGCATCCTGGTCGCCTCGGTCGACCTGTACCGCGCCATGGGTGGTGGCTGGGCGGCCCAACCTTAGCCTTTGGGTCCTTGCTTAAGCCATTGCTCAGCACTTGCTGCGGGGGGCGGTGTAATATGCTGTCCTAAAGGGCAACTGGTCGCATTGTTGATAAAATAACCCACATTTAATTACCAGGAACGAGGCTGTAGCATGACGATTTTTGGCATAGGCATTCACATTCTGATCGCGATATTTTTTGCGATCCATGTGGTGCGCAACGGGCAGCAACTGTATTGGCTGCTGATCCTGTTCATGTTCCCGCTGCTGGGCAGCGTGGTGTATTTTGTGGCGATTTATCTGCCGTCATCGGGCTTGCAGCGCGGCGCGCGCAAGGCCGTGTCGGTGGCTGCGAAGACGCTGGACCCTGGCCGCGAATTGCGCGATGCGCGCGCCGCCTTCGAGTACACGCCGACGGCGCAAAACCAGATGCGCCTGGCCAGTGCCTTGCTGGAAACCGGTTCGTCCGAAGAAGCGGCCGGCATCTATGAAACCTGCTTGCAAGGGGTGTTTTCGTCGGACCTGGAAATCCGCTACAGCGCTGCGCGCGCCTGGCTGGAATGCGGCAATGGCGCCAAGGCGCTGCCGCACCTGGAATTCATCCGCAACAAGGATTTGCATTTCCGCCCCGAGCAAGTGGCTATCCTGACGGCGCGCGCGCTGGCCGGCACGGGCCGCAACAGCGAGGCCAAGGCTGCATTCGATGAGGCGCTGAGGCGTTTCGGCAGTTTTGAATGCCGTGCCGAATATGCGATATGGGCGGCCAGCAATGGTGAGCGTGAACTGGCAGCGCAACTGCGCGTGGAGCTGGACCAGGCCATGCAGCGCTGGAGCCGCCACACGCGCGAGATGTATCAGCCCCTGCTGCGCCGCCTGGGTTCGGCCTGAAACCGGTCTGACGCCGGCTCTGATACTTACACGCCGGGAACGGGGTTACGTCCTTCGGCCAGCTTGTAGGTCTTGCCGTCAAACACGTAGCGCGCCTGGGCGGTGATGGGCGTGGAGGTGCGCGGCGGATCCTGGTCCGGTTTGACCTTGACGCCGGCCTTGATTTTTTCCTTGAAACCGCTGAAGTCGATCAGCAAGTCATCGTGGTCGCCACCACCTTGGGCGGTGGCAAAGCGCCAGTTGCCGCTGACGTCCCAGCATTCATCCATCTCTTCCGTGCAGGCGCCCATATTATCGGAGTGCAGGTCGATGCCGTGGCTCAGCAAGGTCACCTCGCCATCGCCCACCTCGAACAGGGCCAGCTGGCTGATTGTGTAGCCCTGGCCCGTGTAGCCGTGACGGATCGCCAGCCCCAGTTTATCTTGTCCCAAACGCGTCCATTGCACGTCGCCCAGCTGGCCCGATGAACCCAGCGCCGCGATGTTTTCCACGCGCTTGCTCACCTTCCATTTTCCTGCGCCCGATTGCGTGAGGAAAAATACATTCAACAAGCCTTGCGTGACGTGCGCCGATTCGGCCGTACCTTCCGTATTCGCCGTTTCCGCATTCGCCACCAGCACGGCGCGGCCATTGCCCAGCAGTTTGGAGGCGACGGCGCTGACCACGTAACTAAGTTTGTCGAGGTGCTGGTCTGGGTCGCTCAGGTCGGCCAGTGCATCGTCGCTGTCGGCGCGGTAGTCCTTGCCGAACACGGCGCGCATCAGTTCTGCTTCGCGCGCGCGGTCATTTTCGGATTTCGGAACATCGGCTTTATCATCAGTGGACACTGAGGCCGGCGCGGGTGCAGTTTCGGCGGCTGGCGCCGGTGCAAGCGTATCGGCGGCGACATCGGCTGGGGTGGAAGCGGCCGTGGCGGCGGTTTTATCCGAGCAGGCGACTAGCATGGCGCAGGCCAGCAGCACGGCTAGCGGAGTGCGGTAATTCATAGGCAGGGCAGGGTGCGTTCATTAAGAATGCGCGCAGTATGCCAGATAGCGGCCAGCGATGTGGCATGGTGGACGATCTGCTCCATCGCTGGCTTGCCCTGGCAGGGCTTTTTTTTTAAATCAGCCTTGCTCCTGCTTTTTCAACTGTACGGGCGTCTTGTGGTGGCGCAGTTTTGCCGCCAGGCCTTGCAGCCAGTGCTCCAGGTCGTCGACATAGGTGAACACGGCCGGCACCACCAGCAGGCTTAATAATGTCGAGGTGATCAGGCCGCCGATGACGGTGATCGCCATCGGCGAGCGGAAGCTCGGGTCGGCGCCCCAGCCCAGCGCCAGCGGCATCATGCCGGCGCCCATGGCGATGGTGGTCATCAGGATGGGCCGGCTGCGCTTGTGGCAGGCGTCAACCAGCGCGTCGAAACGGTTCATGCCCGCTTCACGTGCCAATATCGCATAGTCGACCAGCAGGATCGAGTTCTTGGTGACGATCCCCATCAGCATGATCAGGCCTATCATCGACGGCATCGACAGGATGCTGTGCGTGAGCAGTAGCGCCACGAAGGCGCCGCCGATCGACAGCGGCAGCGCCGCCAGGATCGTCATCGGCTGCATGAAGTCCTTGAACAGCAGCACCAGCACGCAGTAGATGCACAGCACGCCGATCAGCATGGCCGTGCCGAAGCTGGCAAACAGCGAGGCCATTTCCTGTGCGTCGCCCAGTTCCGCGATCTTTACGGACGGCGGCAAATTCTTCATCGATGGCAGGGCGCGCGCTTCCGTGTTCAATTCACCTAGGGTGCGTGTACCGAGTTCCACGTTCAGGGTCACATTGCGGCTGCGGTTCAGGCGGTCGATCTGGGCCGGGCCGCTTTCCATGGTGACGCTCGCCACGTTGGCCAGGCGCACCGGGCCATTCTTGCCCGGCACGGTCAGCCGTTCAATGGCGGCCAGGTCGGCCCGCACGCTGTTGGGCAGCTTGACGCGGATCGGTACCTGGCGTTCCGGCAGGTTCATCTTCGTCATGTCCGTATCGTAGTCGCCAGCGGTGGCCACGCGCACCGTTTCGCCGATGGACGCCGCCGTCACCCCAAGGTCGGCAGCCTTGGCGAAGTCGGGACGCACGATGATTTCCGGACGTACCAGCGAGGCGCTGGAATTGACGTTGCCGATGCCTTTCAGGCTGTGCAGTTCGCGCTCGACTTTTTGCGCCGCCGCCAGCAGTGCGGCCGGGTCTTCTGAACGCAGCACCAGCTGCATCTTGACGCCCGTGTCGGGCGGCCCCACCGTGAAGCGGGCGCCGGGAATATTATCGAGCTTGCGGCGCAGCTGCGCTTCCAGCTGGGCCATCGATTCCTTGCGCTTGGTGCGGTGCACGGTGGTCAAGGTCAGCACGGCGCGGCGCGCCTCGGCGGAGGCACCGGGCGCAAAGGCATTGCCGCTGGAACCGCCACCGACAGAGCTGAATACGTCGGTGATGCCGTGGACCTGCATGGCGGCATCGCGCGCCTGCACCGCCACGGCCTGGGTTTCGGCCAGGGTGGAGCCGGGCGGCAGTTCCAGGTTGATCTGCGTTTGTGCCCGGTCGGCGGCCGGCACGAAACCCGTTTGCAGCAGATGCACGAGCGCGATGGAGCCGGCAAAGAACAGGGCCGAGGCGATGGCCGTGATGCCCCGGTTGCGCAGACACCATTGCATCACCGTCAGGTAGCGCGTCATCAGCCAGCTATCCTGCTCTTCCTTGTGCACGGAGGGCTTCAGGATGTAGGCCGCCATCATCGGTGTCAGCAGCCGCGCCACCAGCAAGGACGCCAGTACGGCCAGCACGGCGGTCCAGCCGAACTGCTTGAAGAACAGGCCGGGGATGCCGCTCATGAAGGCGGTCGGCAGGAACACGGCCACCAGCGCAAAGGTAGTGGCGATCACCGCCATGCCGATTTCGTCGGCCGCTTCCATGGCCGCTTCCATCGGCGTCTTGCCCATGCGCAGATGGCGCGAGATATTCTCGATTTCCACGATGGCGTCATCGACCAGCACGCCCACCACCAGCGCCAGCGACAGCAAGGTCACGGTGTTGAGTGTATAGCCGAACCAGTAAATGCCCAAAAAGGCTGGCATCACGGACAGCGGCAGTGCGGCGGCTGCCACCAGCGTGGCGCGCCAGTCGCGCAAGAACCACCACACCACCAGCACGGCCAGCAGTGCGCCTTCATACAGCAGTTCCATCGAACCATCGAAATTTTCTTCGACGGGAACGGCATTGTCGATCGCCTGTTCCAGCACGATGTTCTGGTTTTCCTTTTGCAGCTGGGCGATGGCGGCGCGCGCGCCTTTGGCTACCGCGACATCGCTGGCGCCCTTGGTGCGGAACACGTCAAAGGCGACCACGGTCTTGCCATTCTGTTCGGCCAGCGCACGTGGTTCGGCGATCGTGTCGCGCACCGTGGCCACCTGGTCGAGGCGCACATGGCGGCCGTCCGGCAGCGGCAAGTCGATGCGCGACAGTTCATCGGCCGTCTGCACGGTGGCGATGGTGCGTACCGACTGCTCGGCGCCGCTGACATCGCCGCGCCCGCCCGGTGCTTCGCGCTGCACCAGCCGCAACTGGCGCGACACGTCCAGCGCCGACACTTTCAAGGCCGCCATGCGTTCTTCATTGAGTTCCACCTGGATCTCGCGGTAGACGCCGCCCACGCGGTTGACGGCGCCCACGCCGGGCACTGCCAGCAGGCGCTTGGATACTGTATTGTCGACGAACCAGGACAGGTCGGTGGCGTCGAGCGGATTGCTGGCGCCATCCCTGGGCCTGGCGATAAAGGTCAGCACCACGCGGCCTGCCGTGGTGGCCTTGGTGACGGTGGGGTCGCGCAGTTCGGCCGGCATGTCGGCCTTGACCCTGGCCACCGCATCGCGCACGTCATTGACGGCTTCGGGAATCTGCTTTTCCAGGATGAATTCGACGGTCACCGTGACCGTGCCATCGAGCACCTTGGTATAGATGTTCTTCACGCCTTGCAAGGTGGCGACGGAGTCCTCGATCTTGCGCGCCACTTCCGTTTCCAGCTGGGCCGGCGCGGCGCCGGGCAGCACCGCATTGACGGTGACGATGGGCAGTTCGATATCGGGGAAATCCTGCACCGGATTGGCCTTGTAGGCCAGCATCCCGGCCAGGCTCAGCAGTGCAAACAGCATGATGGCCGGTATCGGATTCTTGATCGACAGGGAGGAAAAATTCATGGCCTCTCCTTATCTTTTGGCGCTTGCGGCTGGAGGTGGAACATTGCGTACCAGGTCGCCGTCGTTGAGGAAACCGGCGCCGTTGACGACGATGGTGGTGCCTGCCGTGATGCCGGACAGGATTTCGATGCTGTCCGCCAGGCGGCGGCCCGGCTCTACCTTGATCTGGCTGACGCGCTGGTCGGGGTTCAGGCGGAACACATAGCTGAAGCCGTCGCGTATGGCGATCGCCTGCTGGGGCACGGTCAGCGCGTTCGACGCGCCCAGCTCAAAAGCGCCGCTGGCATACATGCCGGCCTTGAATGGCGCGTTGCCGCCGGTCGATGGCGGCAGGTCTACGTAGACGAGGGCTGAGCGGGTTTGCGGATCGACGGTAGGAGCGATCATGCGCACCTTGCCCGTCAGGACGCTGCCATTGGCGGCCGTCACTTCGGCCAGGGTCCCCGGTGTTAACTTCAGCAGTTCTGTGGCCGTGACTTCGGCACGCCATTCCAGGCGGCCCTGGCGTATCATGCGGAACAATTCCGTACCGGCGCCGACCACCGAGCCGACGGTGGCCGAACGCGACGAGATAATACCGCTATCAGGCGCCACCACCTGCGTGTATTTCAGGCGCAGCTCTTGCGTCGCCAGCTGCGCCTTGCTTGATGCAATGCGCGCATTGGCCGTCTGCTCGGCCGTCAAGTATTGCGTGATCTGCTGTGCGCTGATGGCGCCCGTGGTTTGCAGCGAGCGGGCGCGCTGTGCATTGGCGGCTGCTTCAGCGGCATTCGCCTGCGCTTCCTGCACGGCTGCCTTCGCTTGCGCCAGGTCGGCATTGACGGTGTCATTCGAGAATACGGCCAGCACCTGGCCGGCGCGCACCACATCGCCCACATTGACGCGCACTTCCGTCAGGCGCAAGCCGTTCGATTCGCTGCCGATGACGGCTTCCTGCCAGGCGGCCACGTTGCCGTTGGCGCTCAGTTTGATAGGCAGGCTGGCAGGCTGCGGTTTGGCCGAGGTGACGGTCAGTGCCGGTTTTTGCGCGCTATCCTTGCTATCGCCCGCCCTGGATGCTGGCTTGTAGAGGGTAATGCCAGCACCGGCCACCAGGACCAGGGCGGCGAGGACGATGGCGATCGGTTTCAATGTCAGTTTTTTCATATTGTTTGCCTTGGTTTTTTACGGTCGCTCAGGGCGTAGCGGCGGTGGCCAAGCTGCTGTTCCAGCCACCGCCGGCGGCGCGGTACAGGGCTACCCAGGCGGTGCTGCGGTCGCGCTCCAGGGTGACGACCGTGTTTTCGGCGGCCAGGCGCGTGCGGCGCGCATCTTCCAGTTCGATCAGGCTGGCCAGGCCGTTCTTGTAGCGGTCTTCTGTCGCCACGAACGACAAGCGATACCCTTCCAGTGCCGTTTGTGCATGGCTGCTGCGTTCTTCCGTGCTGCGCAGGTTGAGCAGCGCTTCCTCGACCTCGCGCACGGCCTGGCGCACATCGGCGCGATAGGTCAGTACTGCTTCGTCATAGCGCGCGGCTGCCGCGTCGACCTGAGCCCGGCGGCGACCGCCGTCAAAGATCGGCAAGCTGACGGCCAGCGGGCCGATGCTCCAGGTGCTGGCTGTGATGCTGGCGCCGCTGGTGCGGAAATTGCCGGTGCCGATGGAACCCGTCAGGCTCAGTTGCGGATAGCGCTGGGCTTGGGCGCCACCCACTTCAAAGCTGGCGGCCGCTACACTGCGTTCGGCGTTGAAAATATCGGGCCGCTGGCGCAGCGTTTGCGCGGGCAGGGCGGCAATCCGGACGGGGGCGGGCGCTACCAGCGGCGAGGCTGCCAGTTTTTGGCGCAGCGTGTCTTCGGGCATGGCCGACAAGGCTACCAGGGCCTGGATGGCGACATCGCAACTGGTGCGCTGGTCGATGGCGCGGCTGGCGCCTTCGGCAGCGCTGGCGCGGGCCAGGGCGGCATTGGCAGGTGCTTCGAAACCGGCCCTGGCGCTCAACTCTGTCAGGCGAGCGGAATCCGCGCGCGAGGCTGCATCCTGTTCGGCGACGGCTTGCAATTTCTGGCAGGCGCGCAGCGCGTAATACTGCTTGGCCACTTCGGCGGCGACCGAGACGCGCGCGTCGTGCCACATCGCTTGCGCGCCTTCATAGCGTGCCTGGGCCGCGTCGCGTGCCGCCCGTTTGGCGCCGAAAACGTCGATTTCCCAGGTAGCCTGCAATGCCAGTTGCGAGGTGGTACCGGCGGGTTGCAGTGATTGCTGGCTGGTGCGCACTACGCTGCCGTTGGCGTCCAGCGTGGGCGCCAGTGCGGCGCCGCTGGCGATGCGGTCGGCGCGCGATTGCACGATGCGCGTGCGCGCGGTGGCGATATC
Source organism: Janthinobacterium silvisoli (assembly GCF_014200725.1). Lineage (GTDB taxonomy): Bacteria > Pseudomonadota > Gammaproteobacteria > Burkholderiales > Burkholderiaceae_D > Janthinobacterium. Next base: position 1,671,316 of record NZ_JACHCL010000001.1, on the reverse strand, counting down.
CGGGCTGGCTTGCTGTGCGTCGGTGATCAGTTCTACCAGCAGGCTGTCGCCCTGGCGCTGCCACCAGTTGGCCAGGTCGGCCAGGTTGCCATTGTGCGGCAGCGGCGTATGCCATTGCGGCGGCGCGGCAGCCATCACCGCAGCTGGCGGCCCTTGCAGGGCGCAGCCGCCCAGTGCCAGCAGCATGCTGGCAGCCAGCGTGCCCTTGATCCTGTTCATGCTTGTCCTCTTGCAGTATCGGTGGAGTCGTTTGATGGGACGGGATGCAGGCGTTGCCGTTCCACTTCGGCCATCGCCAGCGCATAGTCGACCATGCGTGCCAGCCAGAGCTCGACGGCCTGTGGCGTTTCCAGCAAGTGCGGCTGCAGCGCGCGCAGCACGTCGCCGGCGATCATCTGCTGCAGCGCCATCGCGGCGATGGAAAAGGCTAGCCGGTGCATATCGTCGCTGTCGCCCGGCGCGCACAGATGGCGCGCCAGTACGCGGGTCAGTGCTTCGTGTTCGGGACGGATATTCTGCTCGAACTCACGCGCCCACAAGCCGGTCGGCTCCAGCACTTCGCGGAACCACAGGCGCAGGCAGTCGCGCACCAGACCGCTTTGCAACATGGGTGCCAGCAGCTGCGCATAAAAGCCTTCCAGGCTTTGGCGCAAGGTGAAATGGGGCTGGTCGTAGCGGGCGATCTTGACTTGCGGATCAACCGCGTACTGGGCGAAAACAGCGCGGTACAGGCCAGCCTTGTCGCCAAAATAGTAGCTGATGGCAGCTACATTGGTGCCGGCTGCCTGTGCCAGTTCGCGTGTGGAGGTATTGGCGTAACCCTGTTCGGCAAACAGGCGTATGGCGCTATGCAGCAAACGCTCGCGCGACTGCTCGCCGTCGGAACGGGGCTTGCGCCCATCGTCTGCGTGTGGCGTGTTGGAAAGGTTTTTTTCAATCATGGCTGAGATTTAAGCATATATCTCAAACGATTGATATAACTAAATCGAACGTTTTAGTTATTTGAAAATGGCTGGTCTTTTTCACGCAGTTAGGCTGCGCCGCAGCAACAGGCAAAAAAAAGCCCGCGGCTGGTAAGGGCGCGGGCTGAATCCAATGTTCGAGGAACGAATTGGAGGAGACAGTGACACTATATCTCCAAAAATGGTGCAGTGCAATACGGTAAAACTACGGTGACGATTTGGCTAAAATAGCAAAAAAATCACCTTGTTCTCTGAGTAATCTCAGGGCTTGCCGGGCAGGGCCAGGGTAAACGTGCTGCCGGAGCCATAGTCGCTATGGAACTGCAGGGTACCGCCGATGGCGCTGGCCAGGTTCTGGCACAAATACAGGCCCAGCCCCGCGCCTTCCACGTGGCGGGTGGAGGTGGAGTCCAGCTGCGAGAAGGCCTGGAACAGTTTGGCCTGGTCTTCTTCCTTGATGCCGGCGCCGCTGTCGGCGATGCTCATTTCCGTGACGTGACTGCCGTCTTCCTCGCGCTGGGCCAGGCTGATGCGCACGCTGCCCTGTTCCGTGAACTTGATGGCGTTATTGAGCAGGTTGATCAGGATTTGCGTCAGCGCGCGGCGGTCCGTGTTGATCACGATGGGCTGTTCGCCCACGTCCACTTCCAGCGCCAGGCCCTTTTGCTGGGCCAGCGGGCGCAAGGTTTCCGCCACCTCGGTGATCAATTCCTGGCAGGTGACGGCTTCGATCGACAGTGTCAGCTTGCCTGCCTCGATCTTGGCCACGTCCAGAATGTCGTTGATCAGCGAGAGCAGATGGCGCGCGCTGGCGCGGATGGTGTTGAGCTGCTTGTCCTGGTCCGAGGTCAATGGGCCTGGCAGTTTCATCAGCAGCGCGCCCGTGAAGCCGATGATGGCGTTCAGCGGCGTGCGCAGCTCGTGCGACATATTGGCGATAAAGGCCGATTTCATGCGGCTCGCTTCGGCCAGCTCCAGGTTTTTCAGGGCGATTTCGCGGTTGGTGGTTTCCAGTTCGGCCGCGTGGTGCGCCAGACGCATATTGAGCTCGATGACTTGCCGTTCGCGCGCCTGCAATTCGCCATTGACCTGCACCGCCTGCTCATAGGTGGAGATCAGCAGGTCGAGGATTTGCTGGCGCTCCGCATTGATGAAGTGCTTCTGGTCGCCCAGGTAGAGCGCGATGCCGATTTCGACATTCTGGTTCTTGCGCAGCTTCTGGTTCATCAGCATGTGACTGATGCGGTTGAGCAGATAGTCTTCCGCGTACGGCTTGCGGATGAAATTGTCTGCGCCGCACTCGATACCGCGGATGATGTCTTTCGGGTCGTTGAGCGAAGTGACCAGGATGACGGGAATATCGCGCAGGGTAGGGTCGGACTTGATGGCGCGGCACAGCTCATAGCCGTTCATTTCCGGCATGACAATATCGGACAGCACCAGGTGCGGCTTGCGCTCGCGGATGGCGGCCAGGGCCAGCTGGCCATTGGCCGCCACGCGGGCGTTGTAGTGCAGGGACTGGATCAGGCGGCGCAAACGCTCCGCCTGGGTCGGACTATCCTCGACGATCAGGATCTCGATTTCGTCGGGTTTGATTTGGTTATTGGAGTCCACAGACCTCTCCTAGAATTCAGTGTAATGATGCTGGCGCGCGGCGCGCGCGCAAGATCGTCATCCTGAGACTATATCGGATTTAAGTCAGTAAAAGTAACATCCAAGTAACTTTTTTGCATGCCCCGCATGTGGGACGTTTACTGATTTTCGCCCTGGAATTGTCCCGCCCGGTACGTAATCACCAGCGTATCGCGGTGCCCCTCCGGGCCAATGGGCTGGATAGGCGTCGATTCGTGGATCACGGTGGCGTCATCGAGCAGCAGCAGCGACCATGGTTCGGTCAGGGTAAAGCGCTTGCCATTCGGACCATCGGCTTCGAAGATGCGCGTTTCGCCGCCCTTGATATTGGCGCGGCCTATCAGCAGCACGGCGACAAAATCGACACCGTCGCGGTGTGCGCCTTCCGGTGTCGGGCGGCCGATGCCGTCCGTGGTGTCGATGCGGAACTGGTGCGCCTCGATGAACCACGGCTGGCTGCCGCGCACTTCGGAACAGGTGTTGCCCAGTGCGCGTATCAGCTGCTGCCACGCTGCTTGCGCCGCGATGGCTGGCTCTACCGGTTCGAACAAGCGGTGCATGCCGCCGTGCAGGGCGTTGTATTCCACCGGCTGCCAGTGCGGGCGGTGCGCCGTCTGTGTCAGCTTGCCACCATCCTGCACGAAGCACGAGTGGCGGCGGCGGCGGTAACGGCCGCCATCCTTGAGGTAATTGTCAAGTGCCAGGGTATTCCAGCTCGATTCGAGCGCGCGCAGCGCGGCTAGCGGGCAGCCGGCCAGCGCCGCCACGTCCTGCGGGCGCAGCACGGCATAACCGTCATCGCGCAAGGCGTCCTTCAGGCGGGACGGGTCGGTAAAGATCGGGGCGGAAGTGCTCATGTCGGTGCCGGCCGTAAGGCGGCCGCTATCAAGTTGGTCCAGCCTGGCATTCTACGACTTGCGGACGTTTCCTGTGCGGCGCCGATGAGAATTATTCTTGTAGTCTTAAAAATTCTTGACCAGGGTCAGGCGCAGGGAACGCGATTCCACCGGGTGGAAGTGGATATCGTCGACCGGCTGCGCTTCGCCGGGCAGGCGCGAAGCATAGTAGTAGTCGATGGCCGAGTCGCGCCGGTTGGTTAAATTGAAACCTTCCAGCTCTACGCGCAAGCTCTTGTCGATCTGGTAAGCGAGGCGGCCATTCAAGCCCACGCTGGCCGATGAACGCACGCTATTATCTTCCGTCAGGGGGCGCGGGCCGAAGTAGCGCAGGCGCAGCGAGCCTGACCACGGTCCCTGCGGCGTGACCGTCATGGCCAGCTGGGCCACGCCTTCGATGGCGCCGGGGATAAAGTCGCCGATGGCGTCCTCACCGCGCTCGCCGCGCGAACGGGCGCGCGCATAGGCCAGGTCCAGGTCCAGCGACAGCCACTTGGCCGCCTTGTAGTAGCTGGAGAATTCCACGCCATAGCGGCGGCTGGGGCGGCCTGCTTCGGTGGCGCCCGCGTCGCCGACGAACAGCAGTTCCGAATCGAAGTCCAGGCGGTACAGCGACAAGCTCGTTTGCAAGCCCGGGAAAACGGCGCTGCGCAGACCCAGTTCCAGTCCTTGCGAACGGACCAGCGGCGTGACCTTGTCGACTGGTTCAGCGGTCTTCGGATCGACTGTGATTGTGGTGCCGCGCGCGTCGTTACTATGAAAGCCATTGCCGAGGTTGGCATACATTTCGGTATCTTGCCACGGCCCGGCGATGATGCTCAGGCTGGGGCTGAACAAATGGTCGTTGGCCTTGCCCGAGTTTTCCAGCCGGTCGCTGCGCACGTCGAAGCGGTAGGCGTCGGCGCGCACGCCTGCCACCGTGCGCAGCCAGGGCGACCAGCGCGTGCTGTTTTCCACATACAGCCCCACACTGGATTCGACGATATGGTCTTGTCGCGTGGTCGACAGCGTTTGCCGCGCCTGCGTGCTATACAAGCCATTGTGGATATTATCGTTTTGCAGCTGCAAGCCGATGGTGGTATCGCTGCTGCCCGTCTCCGTATGGCGGTGCCAGGTGTGGCTGGCGTTCAGGCCGGACGTGACGCGCCGGTCGGGCTGGGCAAACTGGTCGCCATGAATAGGGTCATCAAGCACATAGGTGAAGTTGGAAAACAGGCTCAAACGGTTGGCGATCACATAAGCGCTGACCTTGCTCGACATATCGTCGCCCGTGCGGCGCCAGGCGCCGGAAAGGCTAAAGCGCTGCGCCTTGCCGCCATCGGTCGGGTCTATCGTGTCGAAGCGGCCCAGCGAGCCATCCTGCACCGCCCGCAGCGGAATCTGGTCGGTGGCGTTCCAGCTGGCGTCATAGGCCATGGCCGTCACATTAAAGCCGTTGTTGGCATAACCTTCGCTGTAGCGCAGCACGCCATTAAGCTTATGGTAGCGGTCCGGGTGCGTAAACGGCCCGTCGTTGTGCTGCGTCTCCAGCGCATACAGAAAGCTGCCGCGGCCTGCGTCGAGCGAGTCGGCCAGCAGGGCGCGGCGAAAGCCGTTCTGTCCCAGCCCCACACTGGCGAGTCCTTGCGTCAGGCGGTTGGCATAGATGACGGAGGCGGTGCCGGCCGAGGCGAAATCGCCTTCGGTGGCGGAGTAGGGCCCCTTCTTGTAATCGAGACGCATCGCCAGTTCGGGGATCAAAAAGTTCAGGTCGGTCCAGCCCTGGCCATGCGCATGGCTGCGCTGGTTGACGGGCATGTCATCGACGGTGGTGCGCAAGTCGGTGCCGTGATCGAGGTTGAAACCGCGCAGGTAAAACTGGTTGGCCTTGCCTTCGCCGCTATGCTGGCTGACGATCAGGCCCGGCACCGCTTCGAGCAATTCGCCGGGGCGGTAGTTGGTGCGCGCTTCCAGCTGCTGCTGCGTGACGCTGCCCGCGTTGGCCGAATCGGCCACGCCCAGCTGGTTCATGCGCGAGCCATCGACCAGCACGCGCTGGAAGATGTCGTCGGCGTGGGAGATGGTGTGGGCAAATAGAGTGGCGAGTAGAACAGGCAGGTGGCGTGGCGTCATTACTTGATCGGCAGTTCGGTGTTTTGATGGTCGAAGAACAGGGTCTGGATGGCGCCGCTGTCCTGTACGTTGAGGGTGTTTTTCTGGCTCGGTAAAAAGTCGATCAGCAGCTGGTTGTGGATGCGCGTGGCGGGCGCCAGACGCGTGTGTTCGATCTCCTGGAAGATCACCACGTTATCCGCATCGACCTTGATGCCGACCCAGTTCAGGCGCAGGCGCTTGCCGTCGGGCGCCGTGATGTAGAACTGCTTGTCCACGTAGCGGCGCAGGGCCGCTTCGCTGTCTTCCTGGCCCAGGTCGAACTGGCGCTGATACAGGTTCGCCAGCAGCGCTTCCACGTCGTGGCCCGTGTAGGTGTGGACCACTTCCGTGCTGCCCGTGACGGCGTTGTAGCTGACGTCGGCGATACCCATATGGTAGTTATGGGCACTGGCGAGCGTGCTGACGGCGGCCAGCACGGCTGCCGCCAGACTGTGCCAGCTTCTCACGCCTCGTCATCCTTGGCGGCGCTGTTCTTGCCCTTGAGTGGCGTCTGGTAGTCGCGCATCAGGTTATCCTTGGGCGATTTTTCGCTCTTGAACAGTTCCAGTCGCGATGGCGTGATCTTGCGTGGCCAGGAGTTGTTGCTGGTGTCGATATCGGCCGTTTCCCAGTACGGGTCTTGTACCAGTCCCACCATCGGCTCATCGGTGACGATGATCTTGGTGATTTTCTTCGGCGTGTAGCGCCATACTTCGGCCGGCACGCGTTCGATGTATTTTTTGCCGCTTTTCAGTTCGATTTCCAGGATCAGCGGCATCACCATGCCACCCAGGTTGGAAAAGTCGACCAGGTACAGATGCTTGCCCTGTTTCAGCAAGTCCTTTTCCCACGGTTCCAGCGCTGCCGCTGTTTCCGCGTAGCCGTTGCGGTCCTTGTTGGTGACGGTGAAATCGTCGTGTTCGTTATAGAAATCCTTCAGCTCAGGATGCGCGTCGACGCGGCGCGGCATGCCCTTGTTGTTGCGGTCCGTGACGGAGATGGGGGCGCCATCCTTCTGCGCCTTTTTCCAGGCTTTTTCCACTTCCGGATTCTTGCTGCTCACGCCGTACTCGGTGATGCCGTCGATGCTGATGTCGACCGGGTCGGTGGTGTAGAACCAGCCGCGCCAGAACCAGTCCAGGTCCGTGCCGGAAGCGTCTTCCATGGTGCGGAAGAAGTCGGCCGGCGTGGGGCGCTTGAACTTCCAGCGCTGAGCGTATTCCTTGAAGGCGTAGTCGAACAGTTCGCGTCCCAGGATGGTTTCGCGCAGGATGTTCAAGCCCGCCGCCGGCTTGGCGTAGGCGTTGTTCCCGAACTGGAGCAAGGATTCGGAATTGGTCATGATGGGCACCTGGTCGCGGCTGCGCATGTAGTCGACGATTTCGCGCGGCTCGCCGCGCGAAGCCGGGTAGTTTTCTTCCCATGCCTGCTGCGCCAGGTATTGCACGAAGGTGTTCAAGCCTTCATCCATCCAGGTCCACTGGCGTTCATCCGAATTGATGATCATCGGGTAGTAGTTATGCCCCACCTCGTGGATGATGACGCCGATCAGGCCATATTTGGTGCGCTTGGAATAGCTCACGGCGCCCGTCTTCTTGTCTTTCACGGGGCGTGGGCCATTGAACGAAATCATCGGGTATTCCATGCCGCCCACCGGGCCGTTGACGGAAATGGCCGTCGGGTAAGGGTAGGCGATGCTGTACTTGTTGTACTGTTCGATGGTATGCACGATGGCTTGCGTGCTGTATTTTTCCCATAGCGGATTGCCCTCTTTCGGATAGTAGGACATGGCCATCAGCTTGCTGTCGCCCTTGTTGTAGCCTTGAGCATCCCAGATGAACTTGCGGCTCGAGGCCCAGGCGAAGTCGCGCACATTGCTGGCCTTGAAGTGCCAGGTTTTTTGTGTCCGGCTGACCGATTTTTCGGCTGCTTCCGCTTCCTTTTGCGTGACGATGATGACGGGCTTGTCGCTGGTGCGGGCTTTTTCCAGGCGCTCGCGCTGCGCGGCGGAGAGTACGTCCTGCGGATTTTGCAGCTCCCCCGTGGCGGCGACGATATGGTCGGCCGGCACCGTCAGCTGTACGTCGTAGTCGCCAAATTCCAGGGTGAATTCACCTGAGCCAAGAAACTGCTTGTGCTGCCAGCCGGTCACGTCATAGTAGGCTGCCATGCGCGGGAACCATTGGGCCACTTCGAACAGAGCGTTCTTGTCTTCGTCGAAGAATTCATAACCGGAGCGTCCGCCCAGCACTTTCTGTTCGTTGATGCGGTAATCCCAGTCGATCTGGAATACAAAGTCCTGGCCCGGCTTCAATGGCTGCGGCAAATCGATGCGCATCATGGTGCGGTTGATCACGTACTTCAGGGGCTGGCCATCGGCGCCTTTCAGTGCACGGATATTGAAGCCGCCCTGGAATTCGCGTCCTGCCAGGATGCCGCGCAAGCCTTCGAATTTCATGCCCTCTTCACCCGTCTTGGCCCAGGCCTGGCGCGATGGTGCCGTGAGCATGCGGCGCGCGTCCGAATCGGGCTTGTAGATATTCTGGTCCAGCTGCACCCACAGATAGCTGAGCGTGTCGGGCGACTGGTTGTGATAGGTGACGGTGCCGCTGCCATTGATTTCGCGCCTGGCTTCATCGAGGCTGGCGCGGATGACATAGTCGGCGCGCTGCTGCCAATAGGCGTGGCCCGGTGCGCCAGAGGCGGTGCGGTAGGTGTTCGGGGTGGGCAGCAGCTCTTCGAGCTGGCGGAACTTGTCGTCGAACGGTTCGGCGGCAAAAGCGGAAACGGTGAAACAAAGCGCCAGGCAGGCGACTGGACCGAAAGAGATACGCATACTCACCCTGATTGTTGTTATAAAGAAATAGTGGCAACTATTCTAAACGCAGGGTGATGTGCTTGTACTATCAATTTGTAATAAAGAAAGGCGCTTTTCCTCGCACCTTTCGCCAGCGATGGTGGAGTTGCTGCTCTACCGGATTTTGCTTGGGTAAAGCGCCGTTTTACTCACTTTTCATCAGATTTCCACGCAGCAGATCGAGTTGCTGTTTCATTTCTACAACTTGCTCCACCTTGCAGTGGCTGGCGTTCAATATGGCTTCCGGCAAGGTGGCCGCCTGTTCGCGCAATTGATCGCCCTGTTCCGTCAGCGAAATGATGACCTGGCGTTCGTCGCTGGCGGCGCGCACGCGGCGCAACAGCCCCGCCTGTTCCATGCGCTTGAGCAGGGGCGTCAGGGTGGCGGAATCGAGAAACAAACGTTCGCCCACCTCGGAAACGCTCAAACCGTCGCGCTCCCACAGCACCATCATCACCAGATATTGCGAATACGTCAGGCCCAGCTTGCGCAAGAGTTTGCGGTAGAGCTTGTTCATGGCCAGCGAGGTCGAATACAGGGCGAAGCACAGCTGATTGTCCAGGCGCGGTACCTGGTGCAGGGGATTGGGGGCGGTGGTGGTATCCATGTTCCCAGTATATATAGTGCGCTATTTGATTGCAAGCGAGCTCCCAATATCGTCTATAAGGTGTCGAGCGCCTTCAATGTCTCCACATCAAGCTGCAGGGCGCCAGAGGCGATGTTCTCGCGCAGATGCGCCACCGACGATGTGCCTGGAATCACCAGCATGTTTGGCGCACGCTGCAGCAGCCATGCCAGCGCTACCTGCATTGGCGTGGCCTGCAGTGCGTCCGCCACCTGTGTCAGGGTGCCGGACTGCAGCGGCGTGTAGCCACCGAGTGGAAAAAATGGCACGTAGGCGATGCCTTGTGTGGCCAGCGTGTCGATCAGCGCATCATCTTCACGGTGTGCCATATTGTAATGATTTTGCACGCATACGATGCGGGTCATCTCCTGCGCCTCGGCCACCTGCCTCGCATCGACGTTGGACAGGCCGATATGGCGTACCAGCCCTTCTTGCTGCAGCTGTATCAGCGTGGATAAAGGTTCTGCGATCGACGAACCATCGGCGCCAGCGATGCCGGGAGCGCGTAGATTGACCACGTCGAGCGTATCGAGGCCCAGGTTACGCAAGTTGTCGTGTACGGCATTGCGCAACTGCTGTTTGGATGCTGCCGGTAGCCAGGACTGGTCGGCGCCGCGCATAAAGCCGATCTTGGTAACGATGGTCAAATCGTCGCGGTACGGGTGCAGCGCCTCGCGGATGATCTGATTGGTGACGTGCGGGCCGTAAAAGTCCGAGGTGTCGATATGGTTGACGCCCAGTTCGATGGCTTCGCGCAGTACAGCAACAGCGGCGGCACGATCCTTGGGCGGTCCCCATACGTGCGGGCCGGCCAGTTGCATGGCGCCGTAGCCGATACGGTTAAAAGCGATATCGCAAGCGACGGGCGTGAATTGGTGTTGAGCGGGTGAGTAAGCGCGCATGTAAGCTCCTGGTGGTGTGGCAGAGATCACGTCCATCCGGAAGGATGCCGCATCTGCATTAACACATGGTAGCGCTGTCCGCATCGTGTGATAATCGGGTCAATCATGCACAGGCTGTGCTAAATTCCGCACAATGCGTAGACAAGGAAATGACTGCGATGAGCCAAATTCCCCCTTCCATGGCCGACTTGTCGACCTTTGCGCTGGTGGCGCAATACAAGGGATTTCGCCAGGCTGGGCGTGCCAGCGGTCAGTCCGCTTCGGCGATCAGCGAGGCCGTGCGCCGCCTGGAGCAGCAACTGGGCATACGCCTGCTTGAACGCACTACCCGCAGCGTGACACCGACCGAGGCCGGCGCGCTTTTGCTGAGCCGTTTGCGTCCAGCCCTGGGCGAGGTGGCCAGCGCGCTCGATGTATTGAACGATTTGCGAGACAGTCCGCGTGGCACCTTGCGGCTGAACGTGCCGGTCAGCGCAGCGATGTTTTTTTTGCAGCCCATGGTTGACCAGTTCCTGCGTGCGTATCCGCACATCGTGCTTGACCTGGTGGTCGATAATAATTTTGTCGATGTCGTCGCCAGTGGCTGCGATGCCGGTATCCGTTATGGCGAGAGGCTGGAGCAGGACATGATAGCGGTACCGATCGGCCCGCGCACGCAGCGCTTCGCGGTGGCCGGGGCGCCGTCTTACCTGGCCCGGCACGGCGTGCCCACCCATCCGCGCGATCTGCTGCAACATGCCTGCTTGCTGGGCAAATTTCTCAGTGGCGCCATCCCGCCGTGGGAGTTTGAACGTGATGGGCAGAAAGTCAGTATCGAGCCGAGTGGCCCCCTGATTATTACGCCGACGGCTTCCGACCTGGCGGTCAGCATTGCCGTGGCAGGCCATGGCCTGATCTATCTGTTTGAAGAGTGGCTGCAACCGACTATCGATGCGGGCCAGTTGCAGCCGGTGCTGGAAGACTGGTGGCTGCGCTTTCCCGGCCCGTTTTTATATTACTCGGGCCGGCGGCACCTGCCGGCGCCTCTGCGTGCCTTTATTGATTTCATTCGAAGCGACTTTGTACAGCCCGATATTGTCTAGCCTTCGGCATAACGCTGGCGCAGCAGCTGCAGCATGGCCACGTTCTGTTCCCACGCATCGGCCACCGGCTGCTGCGTGTAAGGCAAGGTTTGCAGATACGGTGCGGGGCCGAATTCCGGCGTGAACGTCATGCGTTTGGCGCCGGCCGCGCGGCGCAGCGCCACCACGGCATCCCACCAGGCCAGGTGGGCGTCCAGTGCGGGCTTGGCTTCCGGTGCACGGAAGTCGGCCACTTGCGGCCCTTGCGAGTGGCCTACGCGTGCGTGGATATGGCGCACCAGCGGCAGCACTTGCGCCAGCGTCTGCGGCTGGTCTTCCAGCAAGGACTCGCAGGCGCAGCACCAGTGCGACAGATCGGCCGTCAGCGGCAGCTCGGGAAACTGCGCCAGATACGGCAGCAGCAGCATCGGGTGGCCGCTGAAGCGGCTACGGTGGATTTCATGCACGATGGGCACGCCGTGTCTGGCCGAGATGGCAGCGGCCAGGGCTATCAGTTCGGCGTTTTGCGCCTGCGTATAAAAATCCTTGCCCGTGTGTGTGTTGACCAGCACGGGACGGACCTGGCAAGCGTTGTCCAGCAGTTCGGCCAGGGCCGCGCGGTGCGCATCAAAACCGCTGTGGAACACAGTTTCCCATTGCGCGGCGATCAGTGCCAGGCCGGCGTCGGCGATGCGGCTGGTCCATTCTTCGCGCAGGGCCACGTCCAGCGGCAGCGACATTTCGATGCCATCGAAACCAGCCGCCAGCACCTTGTCGATGAACACTTGCGGCGCCAGTTCGTTATTACCCCAGTGGGCGGCAAATACCTGGATGCGCATCAGACGAAGCCCCGCACCGGGAACGACGCGTCGCGCTGTATCCAATTGTGTTTGGCGTATTCGGTCTGGCCATCGGTGGCGTGCAGGGTGTAGGCGTGGCGCGAGACCGGCGAGCGGTTCGGCGCGCTGTAGTGCGGCAGCAAGCCGTGGAAGCAGACCAGCGCGCCGGCTTTCACTTCCAGCGGCACGGCCGTGCTGTCGTCTGGCCATGGCGTGGCGTCGAGTTTTTCTACGCGTACCTGGTCGCCATCGCGCAGGAAGCGTTCGCGCAGCGGGCCGCGGTGGCCGCCCGGTTCGGCCCACAGGCAGCCGTTTTCCAGGGTCGCGTCTTCCAGCGCGAACCAGAAGGTGGTCACGCTGATCGGCGTGGTTTCAAAATAAGTGGCGTCCTGGTGCCAGCGTACTTCGCCGCCGATGCCTGGCTGTTTGAAGATATACATCGATTGCCATACCTGTGCCTCGGCCAGGCCCAGGTCGCGCGCCACTTCAGCCAGTTTCGGGTCGCTGGAAAAGCTGCGGAAGACCGGGTCCAGATCATGCATGGCGTGGCCGATCTTGTTGATCGACAGGGACTTGGCCTGTTTCAGCTGGCCGTCCGGGCCGAACGCTTCTTCTTCGAAAAAGCAGCGGATGGTGTTGTCGGACGAGAGGAAATAATCGTTGGTGTTCTTGGCCTGGTCGCGCGTGGTGAAGATGGACTGGCTCAGGCTAGGATCGAATTCGTTGACAATCTGTTCGGCGCGCGCGCGCAGGGCGGCGATCTCTTCAGCGCCCTTGAAACCGGGCAGGATGATGTAGCCATCGCGTTGATATTGTTCTTGTTGTGCAGTTGTCAGCATGGCGGCGGCTCCGAAGGATAGATAGAAGACGCCATTGTAGGATGCGATGGCCCGCCAAACAATCATGCGGCGGTTGACAGATTGTCGCCGAAGCGAAGACAATCTTTATCATGGATCAATTACGCGCGATGGAAGTATTTGTGGAGGTGGCCCGCCAGCGCAGCTTTACGGCTGCCGGCCAGCGCCTGGGCCTGACGCGCGCCATGGTCAGCAAGACCATCATGCAGCTCGAAGAGCGGCTGAATGCGCGCCTGCTGCACCGCTCCACGCGCGAAGTGAGCTTGACGGATGCGGGCCGCGCCTACCTGGCGCCGTGCATGGCCACCGTCAGCCAGGCGCAGGAAGCGGCGCGTATGGTGGCGCATGTGGCGCAGGCAGGCGCCGAACTGGCCGGGCCGCTGCGCATCCAGGCGCCATCGAGTTTTGGCAGCGCCTGGCTGGCCGACGCCGTCGCCCGTTTCAGTTTGCTGCATCCGCAGGTGCAGGCCGAGCTGTTTGTCGACGATGCGCTGCTCGACCCGATACGCCATGGCTTCGATCTGACGATACGGGTCGGCGGCATCCCGGACAGCAGCGCGCTGGCGATGCGCCCTCTGGCGCCGTGCCGGGGCGTGCTGTGCGCCAGCCCCGCCTACCTGGCGCAATGGGGCGTGCCGCAAGTGCCGCAAGACTTGCTGCGCCATCAGTGCCTGCATTTCAGCCACCTGACCGATGGCACCAACTGGCACTTCCGGCGCGTGCATGAGGGGCAAAGCGAGGAGACCAGCGTGCGCGTGCAAGCCGGTTTTACGGCCAACAATGGCCTGGTGTTGCACCAGGCGGCGCAGCGTGGGCTGGGCATCGTCTACAGCACCACCTTCCTGGCCTGGCGCAATCTGCTCGATGGCAGTTTGCTGCCCGTGCTGCCCGGCTGGTCGCTGCCGCTCAATCATTTAAGCGCCCTGTACCCGGCCAGCCGCCAGCTGTCGCCCAAGGTGCGCGCGCTGATCGATTTCCTGGTGGCCGAATACCAGCCCGTGCCCCCATGGGACCGCGAACTGGCGGCGGCCGGCATGCTGCCGCTGGAATAGCTTGACGTTATTGAATGAAACGCGCTGTTTTCAAAGATAGGATCACAATGGTTCTTTCTCTTCCGAAGACAGGAGTCATGCATGGCCAAAACTACCATCGCTGGATATCTCGCGCAGACGCTCGCCGCGGCGGGCGTGGAACGGATCTGGGGCGTGACGGGCGATAGCCTGAACGGACTCGCTTACAGCCTGGCTGAAGACAAGGCGATACGCTGGATGCATACGCGTCACGAGGAAGCGGCTGCCTTTGCGGCCGGCGCCGATGCGGCGTCGACTGGCCGCCTGGCCGTGTGCGCAGGCAGTTGCGGGCCGGGCAATCTGCACCTGATCAATGGACTGTTCGATTGCCACCGCAACCACCAGCCGGTGCTGGCGATCGCCGCGCATATCCCTTCGACAGAAGTCGGCCTGGGCTATTTCCAGGAAACGCATCCGCAGGAATTGTTCAAGGAGTGCAGCCATTACGTGGAAGTGGTGTCGTCGGCCGAGCAGTTTCCGCGCGTGCTGGCGCGCGCCATGCGCACCGCCATCGAGGAGCGGGGCGTGGCCGTGATCGTGCTGCCGGGCGACGTGGCTTTGAGCGCCGGCCCCGAGGAAGCGCCGGCCTGGGTGCACAGCGCGCCGTCGCGCGTCGTGCCTGCCGAAGTGGACCTGGACCGCCTGGCGGCCATGCTGAACGACTCGGAAGCGGTGACCATCATGTGCGGCAGCGGCACGCAGGGCGCGCACGATGAAGTGGTGGCGCTGGCCGATATGCTGGGCGCACCTATCGTGCATGCCTTGCGCGGCAAGCAGTTCATCGAATACGACAACCCGTACGACGTGGGCATGACGGGCCTGATCGGCTTCAGTTCCGGTTATCACGCGATGATGTCTTGCGATACCTTGCTGCTGCTGGGCTGTGACTTTCCCTATCGTCCGTTTTACCCAGCAGACGCAAAAATCATCCAGATCGACTGGAAGGGATCGCAGCTGGGCCACCGCGCACCGCTGGCACTGGGACTGGTCGGCACGGTGAAGGAAACCGTGGCCGCCACCTTGCCCAAGCTGCAGCGCAAGACCGACCGCAGTTTCATCAACAACGCGCGCAAGCACTACGTCTCGGCGCGCAAGGGGCTCGATGAGCTGGCCACGCCAGCAGGTAAAGGGCGGCCGATCCACCCGCAATACCTGGCCAAACTGATCGACGACATCGCCAGCGAGGATGCGATCTTCACGGCCGACGTGGGCACGCCGACGGTGTGGGCTGCGCGCTATCTGACGATGAATGGCAAGCGCCAGCTGCATGGCTCGTTCAACCATGGCTCGATGGCCAACGCCATGCCACAGGCGCTGGGCGCCCAGGGCGCGTTTCCGGGGCGGCAGGTGGTGTCGCTGTCAGGCGATGGCGGGCTGTCGATGCTGCTGGGGGATTTGCTGACGGCGCGCCAGCTCGATTTGCCGATCAAGATCGTCGTATTCAACAACAGCCTGCTCGGTTTCGTGTCGATGGAATTGAAGGCGGCCGGTTATCTGGACACCAATGTCGATCTTGCCAAGACCGACTTTGCTGCCATCGCCAGGGCGGCGGGTATCTACGGCGTGCGGGTGGAGGAATCGGAAGATGTGGAGGCGGCGCTGAGGGAAGCCTTCAGCCACCCTGGCCCAGCGTTGATCGATGTGGTCACGTCGAAGCATGAACTGGCGCTGCCGCCGTCGATCGAACTGGCGCAAGCCAAGGGTTTCAGCCTGTTCGCGCTGCGCGCGATCATGAGTGGCAGGGGCGACGAGATACTGGAACTGGCGCGCACCAATTTGCGTATCGCCGACTGAGTGATTGACCGTAGCGTAGCCGCTACGGTCATAATCAGGATTGACTGCTTAAGCCAGGCTAAGGCGCTTGGCTTGTTTGCGGGCGGCAGACAGGCGTGGCGCGCCAGGCGCCGCGCCCGTCTTGAACACGCCCATTGCCTGCGCCAGCGCACCGGCCTGCTGCTGCATGCTCTCGGCCGCTGCCGCCGATTCTTCGACCAGCGCTGCATTTTGCTGCGTCATCTGGTCCATCTGCGTAATCGCCATATTGACTTGCTCGATGCCGGCGCTTTGCTCGGCGCTGGCGGCGGTGATTTCCGCCATGATGTCGGCCACTTGCTGCACGCTGCTGACGATTTCGCCCATGGTCTTGCCCGCCTCATCGACCAGTTTGCCGCCCTGTTCGATCTGGTTGACTGAGTCGACGATCAGGGTCTTGATTTCCTTGGCCGCACCGGCGCTGCGCTGGGCCAGGTTGCGCACCTCGGTGGCGACCACCGCGAAACCGCGCCCCTGTTCGCCGGCGCGCGCCGCTTCCACCGCCGCGTTCAGCGCCAGGATATTGGTCTGGAAGGCGATGCCGTCGATCACGCCGATGATGTCGGCGATCTTGCGCGAGCTATCCTTGATGCCATTCATCGTGCCGACCACTTGTTCCACTACGCTGCCGCCACGCCCGGCCACGCCGCTGGCCGTGATCACCAACTGATTGGCCTGGCGCGCATTGTCGGCATTCTGGCGCACGGTGCTGGTCAGCTCTTCCATGGAGCTGGCCGTTTCTTCCAGTGAACTCGCCTGCGATTCCGTGCGGTTCGACAGGTCGGCATTGCCGGCCGCGATTTCCTGCGATGCCACGTTGATGGTGTCGCTCGAATGGCGCACTTCGCTGACCATGCCAGCCAGCTTGCCATTCATTTCGCCCAGGGCGCGCAGCAACTGGCCCGATTCATCGAGCGCGGTGCTGCTGACGTTGGACGTCAGGTCGCCGTCGGCCACCTGGCGCGCCAGTTGCACGGCCGTTGCCAAAGGCACCGTGATCGACTTGGCCAGCAGCCAGGCGCAGACAAACACGAAGACCACCATCAGCACCGTCAGTGCCAGCATCAGGTCGCGGCTTTTTTCATAGATCTTCTGGATTTCTTCGGCCATGCGGTTGATGTCGTCGCGCTCATACTGTAGCAATTCCTTGATCTTGCTGGCATAGGCCTTGGCTACCGGTGCATATTTGCTGTCTACCAGTGACGATGCGCGTTCTGCATCACCCTGTTTTTTCAACGCCAGCACCTCGTCGCGCGACGACAGGTATTGCTTGCGCAAGTCCATCAGCTCGGCCCAGATCTTTTTTTCTTCAGGCGTATCGATGGACGGCTCGATCAGCTTTTGCAGCTTGGCCGAACCGGTGGTCGACTCGGCCACTTCGGCGGCAAAGAAATCGCCCAGCGAGTTATCGCTGCTCTTGGCGATGGCCAGGCTGCGGCGGATGCCGGAATACACATACAGATACCAGTCGCTGATATAGCGTTCGCTGGCCAATGGCTCGGCCATCAATTGTTTGGTGGAGTCGGCTACCGCGCTCAAACGGGCGATGCCGATGCCGATCGCCAATAGCGAACAGAGCAGCACTACGGCAAAACCCAGTAACAGGCGTTTGCCGATATTCATATTGTTGATCAAGCTGGGCATGACAATTTCTCTCCGGTTATCGTGTGGTGCTGCGTTTGAAGCAGTGTTTTTGATACTTGGTATGCGCTTTGTCCCAGTGAATGATGGCGGCAATGCTGCAGTGCGCTTGAATATATATTAAATAATTCCTTGTGGAAACTTTAATAAGCGGAGGAATCAGTGGAGGAAGGAATTTGGCTGCCCGGTTGTTGTTTGTATGTCAGTGGAGAATCGACATCGCTGGCCGGGCAGCAAGAGAGGGAGTAAGAGATGGTGCGAGGTGGTGACCGGGAGTTACACTTGCCAGCTGCCATCCTGGTAGACCCGTTCGTCGTCGAGATACACAGCTTGCGTTACGGCGAAGATGTCGACGTGGTAGCGCGCATCCTTGCGCTTGAACTGGGGCTTGGCATATACGCCGTGCTTGGCGCCCAGCGACAGATGGATGCCGCACATGCGTTCATAGGTGCCGATATCGTTGACCATCTGCTCGCGCGAAAATGCGCGGTTCATGCCGAAGCCCAGTTCGCGCACCCAGACTTCGCCTTCGTGGGCGCGGATGATTTCCAGCATTTCCAGGAATTCCGGCGTGGCGTGTTCGGTGCCTGTGACCCTGCCTTTTTCGATGATCAGGGTGATTGGCGTGTCGGGACGGTTGACCATGAATTTGGTATCGCCGAAAACAAAGATGCGCACGCGGCCATTGACCGCTTCCAGGTCTTGCGCCTCCGTAAACACTTCGCCCAGCGGGAACTGGCCGCCGATATTGTTCATGCCGCTGTAGTCGCCGATATTGAGCTTGGCGCTTTCAAAGGGCGAGGCGAAGACCAGTTGCTCGCCGCCACTGTCGACCATGCCATGGCGGGCGCGGTCGATACGCTGTTTCAAGGCATGGCCCACGCCGCGGTAATAAGCGGGGTCATACGCCAGCGAGGCGATGTAGTGCAAGCCTTGCACGCCGGGCATGCGCGACAGGTGTACGTGTTCGATTACTTTCAAACCCCGCTTGAACAGCTCGATGCGGATGCGGAAGGCTTCCAGGCGGAAGCTGGTCGACTGTATCAGCACGACCAGGCTGCCGGCCGGCAGTGCGGCAAACGCGGCCAGCACGGCTTCCGGCGTGACGTCGTCGAAATCGATGAAGGTGGCGTCCGGCAAGGCCAGACGATACGCTTCGGTCAGCACCACATTGAGCCAACTGCGCTTGTCGCAGACGACCAGCGCCGGCTCGTCGGGCCGGTGGCAAATGGCCATCGCCAAGGTGTCTGCCACATTTTGCGCAGCCACTTCGGTGGCGGCGGCGCTGATGGCGTCGAGGCGGCTGGTGTCGGTGCTGCTGTCTTGATCTTGGGGCGTCATGGGGAAGCTGTTGTCTGCAAATAGTCAACACGCATTATAAGTGCAGACGCCAACTGGCCAGCAGATGCCGGACGGTCTTGTATAGTGCTTTTGAGCAATGTATTATTGGTGCATCTATTGAGACATCAATAATAAAACCAGGCTGAGTGTGATGCAATGAGCATAATTGGACAAGATATCCCCATGGAGCGTCCCGATGCGGACGGACGCGCAGCCGTGTTCGTGCCTGTCACGGGCGTCAAGGAAGATGTCTTGCTGGCCATACGCAAGGGCGCGGCCATCGTCGGCTTCGCCAATCATGACCGGACCATTACCGTCTACTTTGAAAGCAACCGCTTCGATGACCCGGTGCTGGCCAAATGGGAACACAAGGCGCGCAAGGCCTATGACAGGCTGATCGGCAACGCGCCCACCGTGTCCAAGCTGACTACCAGCCCTGTCCATTTTGAACAGATCGGCTACATCAACGGCAAGGGCATCACCATCCGCCGCATGGATAGCCTGAAGCGCTGGCTCAGCTACTCCGACGCACTCGGGTCTTGCCCGGAAAACGAGATCGTGCCGCGCACGGTGATGCCGAAAGTCGACAGCGTCAAAGTCTAGTTTTTCTTCCTTACCTTTCCTACACCACCAGGATGCTGGCCTGCGCCTTGAGCGGGCACGGCAGGCTGTCGTCGAAAGTGATCTCGATGGCGCTGGCGATGAACATGCCGCCGATATGCTGGGCGGCGATTTCCGGCGGCGTGCCCGGCTTGGTCAGGTTGACATCTTGCGCGAACACGAACACGCGCCAGGTGCCATACACATCTTGCCCATATTGCAGCAACTGCCGATACGCCAGTTTCAGATTCAGGCTGGCCGCATACACGCCATCATTGGCGCTGGGATCGTAGGCCAGGCCGTCATCGGTCAGTGTTTCCACGAAATACAGGCCCTGCGGCGCCTGGAACAGCACGAAGGCATACAGTTCGTTGCCACGGAAGAGGTCGCCATTGTCGCGCCGGAAGCTGGTGCGTACCCACAGCGGTTCGAACGCCTGCACCACGTCGGGCGTATCCGTTTCCACCGGGCCAGCCACATGCACATTGACTTGCGTTTCGCTCACGGCATGGTGGTAACTGGCGCCGGTCGTGAAACGGTCGTATTGCCAGCGGATGTCGGCCGTATAGGGCTGGCCTGCATTCGGCGCTTCGGGCAACACCCATTGCGCCACCACTCTTTCGCCCAGGGTCAGTTCGCCGGGGGCGGGCGGCGTGGCTTCCTGGCCGCGCCAGAACGGGTCGGCCACGTCGGAGCAGGCCGCCACGATGGCGCCCGAGGCGATGGCCGAGGCCACGCCCGCCACCGTGAATTCGGGCTTTCCCGACGCTGCGCCCTTGGGTGTGCAGCAATGCACGCTGGGGTCGGTTTCCTCAAACGTGCCGCCCACGCTGAAACTGGCTTTGCCTGCGCCCAGGGCTGCTGCAATGATGGCCACCAGCGCGGCGATCAGGGCGATGATGATGGCCAGTATCTTCCACCAGGGATCGGAAAATGGCAGTTCCCCGTGAGTTCCCGCATAGGCGGGATTCGGCGTCCAGACGAGGGTCATGCCGGTGGGCACAATTGGTCCCCATTGCGGCGGACAGCGGCAATC
The DNA here is from genome assembly GCF_014200725.1 of Janthinobacterium silvisoli. Classification (GTDB taxonomy): domain Bacteria; phylum Pseudomonadota; class Gammaproteobacteria; order Burkholderiales; family Burkholderiaceae_D; genus Janthinobacterium. The sequence goes on along the minus strand of NZ_JACHCL010000001.1, from coordinate 1,651,052 downwards.
CTTGTCGCTGCCCTCGCCGCCAGCGCCCGTGCTGCCCCAGCGCTTGCCGGGCAGGTGGCCTTGCGGCTTGGACAGTTCCAGGGTGCCTTCCTCGACCGTGCAAGTGTAGGTGTTGGTGGCGCTGCTAAAACGCGTCTGCGAGACGAAGATTTGCTGGATCGAGCGGCGCGCCGTGTAGCCATCGGCCTTGGCGACAAAGCTGACCAGGCGCTTGCCCGGTGCGGCGTGCTGGAAGTCGGCATCCCACATGACCAGCATGGCGGCGCCGGCCGGCACGCTGGCAAAAAAGAAGGTGCGCGCCACGGGGACGATGCCGGGGTCGCCCACGCTTTCCAGGTAGACGGTCACATTGTTCAGTGCGCTGCCCGACATATTCGTTACGTGGGCGGCGATGCGCAAGCCGTAGATGGCGTTGTCGAACACGCCATCGGGCAGCATGATATTGGTGACGGGCTCGATCGCGAACGGCCGCGTCAAGACTTGCATGGGCGTGTCGCTCATGATGTTTGCTCCTCACGACCGTCCTCGCTGCCGACGATCAGGTAAGTATTACCGCCCATGACCTTGCCATCCTGTGTTTCCAGTACGCGCAGCAGCGCATATTGATAGGGCGGCAGCTTGTTGGCACGCAGGCTCAGGTAGACGGCCACGGCCTGGCCGCGCGGCACGTCGAGCGCCAGTGTCTGTTCTTCCGCCGTGCCGTCATTGCAGTGGGGTTCGTGGCTCAAACCTGCGCTGATGGACGCCTCTTTTGCCGGCTGCCATTTTTCCAGCCCCAGCGTGGCCAGCAAACGTGCCGCCAATTCGCCGCCGCGCTCCAGGTGCAATTCCACTTTTCTGGCCTGGCGGGCCAGGGCAGCAACCGTGATGGACAGCATCTGCGCGCGCCGCGCCGCCTGCACCACCTGGACATTGCGCTGGGCGATCTGTTCATGCTGCTGGGGCTGGAACAGAAAGCCGTTCGGCAGCGGCTCGGGCAAGGGATTGATATCGCCCGCCCCATGGGCCACGGCCAGCAGGCATTCGTGGCCGCCATTGACGATGACGGGGAACCAGGGCACCAGGCACAGCACTTCCTGCGTGGCGCCGGGCGCCAGGTCGGCAAACGCGGAACCGATCGCGGTGGCGGCGCCAACGGCGATCAGCCCGGAGGGATCGGCCCAGTAAAAATCCACGCGCACGCCATTGGACGCGCTACTGCCCGTGTTGTGCACGCGGCCCCATAGGTAATTGCTGCTGCCGGCCACGGGCGCGCCGGGCGGACCATTCGGATCGTTGCCGGGCACGACCCAGATATCGGCGCTATCCCACCACCAGGGCTGGCCGTCTTCAATGATCAGGTGGGCTGACATGGCATCCTCCTCGTCTGCGCCGCCGCGTGTGCTGCGGTGATTCAGCTTAGGACGCGCTGTCTTGGGGCGTTTGATCGAGATCAAATGCAGTGTTCCCGTTGCTTTGCAATCTGCAGAGATAAATTCATCGATTAAATCGCTGATGAAAGGCAGCGAAATTTCTAGGATCAAGATAAAAAATACTAGTCAAGCAGAGATGAGTTATTATTCGAATGATAATTTAAAGTGTTTGTTCGCAATATTTAAATCGTGTCCTATTGTTTTTTGGAAGTTGGCATGCATGCGTATATCAAGGTGTCTTTGTGAATCAGGAAATTGAATATCAGTGCCAGGAGTCCGAATGCCTGTTGGTATTGCCATGCATCGTCAAATTTTGCCCCTTTTGTGGTGCGAGACAAACAACCATGACGGTGAAAATCACGGTTCCTCCCGTATTGCCAATGAAGCAGGAGCCGACCTTGACGCCTTATATTCTTGATACCAGGCGGCCGGAGCGCGCGCCGAAAAAGCTCTCCGCAGCCTTAGCGGAGCCTGTCTCCGAAGATAGCTTGAGTAGTTTTCATCGTGATATTGCCGATCACATTTCCAACGCATATTGCGATGGCGCGACCTTTGCCAAGTTACTGCGCCGGGGCCAGAGCATGTTGGGACTGGATGCGCGGCGGGTGCATGCGATTTTATCGATGGCATTGGAGCGCTTACACGCCGTTAATGAACAGGCTTTGCTCGATGAATTAGACGCTTTACTCCATGTTTGTACCGATGCGGAAAAGAAAATCGATAAAAAGGAGCGTATCGATGCTTTACAGACTGTCTGCAAAGCGCGGCCAGGTGTGAAGAAAGGCATGGATCCCGCGATTGCGGAGAGGTTTATCACAGATTTTTGCAGAAGAAATTCGGTAAGGGAACGCTCCGGGCTGTGGGGCTGGAAAGTCCTGTAACCGCGTAGATAAAAAAGTATGCAATTCCGATCTGGCCTGGGCCGGTCAATCTTTATCTTTTTAACTGGGGAAGAAATGAATCAAGCTGATCAAGAATGGTTGAAAAATCGCGTAGCGGTTGCCGTGGACGATGATTTTTATCTGGACCGCGATGAAGAGCGGCGCATCAAGGAAGAAGGCGCTAGCCGCAGTATTGTGAGCCGCGAGATCGAGTTGATTATCCGTGAACAGCTCGATGAATATTCGGCTGTTTCCGAACGCGCGCTGGTGGAAGAGCTGGATCGCTTGCTGCATCAGTTTACCGACAACGACAAAAAGCTCGATCAGAAAGAAGAGCGCCTTGCACTGAATAAAGTGGTGACGCCGGCGCCAGGCAAGAAGGTCGGCCTCGATCCGCGTGTGGCGGAAGAGTATGTGGCCAGTTTTTGCAAGGCCAACGGCGCATCGCGCTCTACCGACACCAAGAAATGGCTCAGTTCGCAAATGGGGCTGGTGCTGGTCGCGGTCGCCGTGGCGGGCGCCGGTATCTTCTTTGCGACGCGTCCTTCAGCGGCAAAGGAAGAAAGCGCGGCTATCCCGGTACAGGCCAAGGAAGTGCGGCCAGCCGATACGAAGGCGGTCAGGCTCAATGAGAACGACCGCGCCGAGATCGATGACCAGTTGCGCCGTGCTGCGCTGTATGTGGAAAAAGCGCAATACACGGACCCACCGGAAAGTTCCGCCAAGGCATCGCTTGACCAGATCCGGCAGATCGACCCGGATGGCCAATACCGTGGCGAAGAGGTCAAAGGGCTGGCAAGCAAGATCGTCGATCACTACATCAAGCTGGCGGAAAAAAGCGCCGCATCGAACGATCTCGGTGCCGCAGCGAAGTGGCTGGCGCGTGCAAAACTGCTGAACCGTGATCGTGAGGTAATATTGGAAAAAGAACGGGCCCTCGGGTTGGTGAAGGCAGAGCGTTAAGATACGCGCTGTCTGCACCAGCGGGGGCGGACAGCGCGCATGCCATGGTGGCATGGGCAGTAAAGGTAGTCACCAGGGTTGGAATGTGTTTGAACAAGTAAATGAACGTTGTATCAAGGTCGCTTGTGGCCAGGCATTGCCGCTGCGCGTGGTGTATTGTCCGTTTTGCGGTACGCGGCAAGCTGCCGTGGCCGAGACGAAGGCCGAGCCTGCGCCGGTACAGATAATCAAGCCGCCGCCTGTGACGGTAACGCCTATCCCGGCGCCGGTTCATGCACCGGGACCGGCGCCGCTGCCGAAGCCGGTGCCGCCGTCCATTCCTGCTCCACAAGCAGCCAAGCCGCCACCGGCAGCGGCGAAGCCGGCCAAGGCGGCCCGTTCCGTGCCGCCGCCGCGTCCGCCGATACGGCTGCGCACCTGGATCGTTGCGGCGCTGGCGCTGCTGGGCATCTGGCTATACAACAAGCCGTCCGACCAGCCAGCCAGTGTGGCGCAGCAGGTAGCGGCGGCCACGGCGCTGGCTGCGCAGTGCGACCTGGACGGTGCACGCAGTGCGCTGGCCACGCTGAAAAGCGCCAGGGCGCCGGCCGCGCAGATCAAGCAGTTGCAGTCCAGCATCAACAGTTCCAGCGCCGCCTGTGACAAGAAACAGCGGCGCGAGCAGGATGGGGCGACGGCGCTGGCAGCGGTCAATCAGGCGTTTGACGCGGGTACTTGGGACGTGGCGGCCACGCGCCTGGCCGCCTATGTCAAGCGCCATGGCGATGATGCCGATACGCTGGAACTCGATGCGAAAATCAAGGTGGCGCAGGCCAGCCGCAAGCTCGATGCGGCCGACGCCTGCCTGGCGAAGTCGGACCGGGTCTGCCTGGAAAGCAATCTGATCGCGGCCGAACGCTACAAGCGGCCGGAGCTGGCGGCGCGCACGCAGGCGCTGCGTACGTCGCTGTCCCAATTGCTGGAGCATTCGCTGCTCGATGCGGCGCCGGCGGCAGCCAGCCATTAAAAGCCGCCATAAACCGTGTGCTTATGTGCGTTAGCGTACGCTTGAAAAGAATTTCCCCGTGTATATTGCAGTCTGAGCTGTTCGTTTTGATAACAATGAAAGGGAATATCATGAAAGCAAGCAAAAACCTGATGGCACTCTGCGCTGCCGGCATGATGGTGGTGGCGCTGGCGGCCTGTCAGAAAAAAGAAGACGTGTCCGCTCCGGGCCCGGCTGAACAGGCTGGCCAGAAAATCGATGCCGCCGCTGCCCAAGCCAACAGCGATATCAAGGATGCCGCCGCCAAGGCTGACGCCGCCGTGAGCCAGGCCGCCTCGGATACGGGCGCCAAAATCGATCAGGTGACTGCCGACGCGAACAAGAAAATGAACGAGGCAGCCGATGCCGTCGGTCAGAAAGTGGAAAAAGCAGGCGAAAAAATCCAGGACGCCGCCCACAAATAATTCAGCTGGCGTTTGGCTGAGAAGAAAGGCCGGCCAGTCCGGCCTTTTTCACGCCGCTGCTGCCGTATCCGATGCGGTGTTGCCGCCCAGTATCCCTGTCGATGCCGCCGATGTTCTGGCCAGCATCTCATCCTGCCCGCCGAGCACCACGCTCAAGTCGACATAACCGTCGCGCCAGGCGCGTTCCAGGTCTTGTTCGACCACTTCCATGGTCGTGCCTTCCATGCGTTGGAAGCTGCGCAAGCCATAGGCGCGGTTGCGTCCATGCGCCTTGGCCAGGTAGAGCGCCATGTCGACCAGGTTGACGCTGCGCTCCCACGAGAGGGGCTGCCCCAGCGGCGCCAGCGGATACGGTGCAAAGCCGACCGAGACGTGCACGCTGATCGCTTGCCCTTGGTAGTGCACGGTTTGCGCGGCCACGCCGTTGAGGATGCGCAGCGCGATGTCATCGAGGCCGCCGCGCGTCACGGCCGGCAAGAAGGCCAGGAATTCTTCGCCGCCCCAGCGCACGATCATGTCCGTTTCACGCAGCACGTCATGCAGGGTTTCGGCAATGGTGGTCAGCACCAGGTCGCCCGCCGCATGGCCATAGTGGTCGTTGATCTGCTTGAAATGGTCGACGTCGAGCAGGAACAGGGCGCCCACGATTTCGGCGTCCGTATCGGCCATGGTCTGGCGCGGCGCCAGTTTGCCCGCATGGCTGCCGTGCTGGCGCATGAATTCCTGGAAGTGGCGGCGGTTGTACAAGGCCGTCAGCGGGTCGCGCGAGCTTTGGCGCTTGAGTTCCTGGTTCTTCACGTTCAGCTGCACGTTCGCATGGCGCACCTTGCGGTACAGCATGCCGACGATGACGGACGCCATCGCCAGCACCAGCGCCAGCAGCCACCAGATGCGCTGCTGCAGGCGGCGGTTGTCGATCTCGGCGCTTTTGACCTGGTTTTCGCGGCTCAGTAACTCGATCTGGCGCTGTTTCTTTTCCGCCTCGTATTTTTCTTGCAGTTCATACACGGCTTTTTGCCGCTGCTTTTCAAATAGCTGGTTCGAGATGTCCCGTTCGCGGTGATAGGCTGCCACGGCGCCGCGCATGTCGCCAGCTTTTTCCAGGGTCTGGCCGTATTCCAGCAAGATTTCCTGCATGTCGGGCTGGTTGGCCGTGCGTTCGTAATATGCCAGCCCCGCTTCCACGCTGCGTTTGCCCTCGGCCAGGCGCCCCAGGCCGATCTGCGCCTGGCCGATGTTGACGTGCGCCGCTGCTTCGATCAAGCCATTGTTGACCAGTTGTGCCGCCTTGATGGCTTCATTGCCGTAGCGCTGGGCCTGCTGGTAATCACCCTGTTTCAGATAGCTGTCCGACAGGTTGACCAGCGTGGGCGCCAGCATGCCCTTGGCATCGAGCTTGCGTTCCAGCGCCAGCGCATCGAGCAGCGCGCGCTGGCCTCGCATCGCTTGTTTCGCGTCCAGCGCCAGGCCGTATTCCGTATTTTTTGCTTGCGCCATGCGGCCCGGCGATCCCAGTTTGCTGGTGAGGACCAGCAATTCATCGAGCGCCTGGAAACCCTTGCCGTATTCGCGCATTTGCCGGTACAGCACCGCCAGTGCATTGAGCGATGCGGCCAGGTCCCATTCTGAGTCGCTCTGGCGCGCCAGGTCGACGGCTGCCTGCAGCTTGGCCAGGGCCAGCGGGAAATTGCCTTCCTCGGCCCAGGACTGGCCTGCACCGATCATCGCCTGTACGCGCACGGACAGGTTATTGGTCTGGTTGGCGATTTTTTCCGCTTCGAAGGCCAATTGGTGCGAAACGTGGCGCTCGTTCATGGCGAACTTGATATAGGCCTTGTTGAGCAAGCCCTTGGCCCGCGCCACGTCGTCATGGTTGGTTTTGGCGTAGGCGATCAATTCCTCGGCCAGCTGCATGGCGATGTCGTTTTGCCCCAGGCGCATGCGGGCATTGCTCAGCTGGGTAAGGAATTCGGCGCGCACGGGCAACGGCGCGCTGCGCGCCTGGGTTTCCATCTCTTGCAAGTGCTGCAGGGCGCGGTCGGGCACGAAGCGGCCATCTTCGCGCACGTCCAGCAGGCGCTGCTCCAGGTCTTCCTGGGCGCCGGCATGCACTGGCCACAGACAGGCCAAGGCCAGCAGCCACTGCACTTGCAACGCTATCTTCTGTTTGCCTGCCAACGTACCGTCCCATGAAGAACGCCTGCCAAAACCTGCTGCGTGTCAGTTTTATCAGGCGTTGTAAGCACTCTTGTCTGCAAAGATTATATTCCGTTGCAATCAAGAAATATCATGCCGTGTGCAGTTTTTTGCAAAAATACACACTGGGGGTGTTGACAGGGGCAGTTTTACTGGGCCAGCTGTTGTAACAGGTACAAACGCTGGTACAGGCCGCCGTCGATTTGCATCAGTTCTTCATGCGGTCCCGCTTCCGTGATGCGGCCATGGTTGAGCACGATGATGCGGTCGGCGTCGCGGATGGTCGACAAGCGGTGGGCGATGGCGATGATGGTGACCTTGCCGCGCAATTCATCGAGTGCCGTCTGCACGATCTGCTCGGTCTGGCTATCGATGCGCGAGGTCGCTTCATCGAGCAGCAGGATGCGCGGCTGGCCGGCCAGCGCGCGGGCAATCGCGATCAGCTGCTTCTGCCCCGACGATAAACGCGAACCGCCTTCGCCCAGAGGCGTGTCGTAGCCGTGCTCCAGCGCCGCGATGAAGTCGTGCGCATGCGCAGCGCGCGCGGCTGCCTCGATCTGCGCCTGCGTGTAGCCGCGGCCCATGTCGATGTTTTCGCGCGCCGAGGCGGCCAGCAGGAAGGGGTCTTGCGGCACCAGTCCCACGTCGGCGCGGAAATGCTCGTTGGCGATGCTGTCGAGCGCGATGCCATTGACGGCGATCGTGCCCTGCTTGACAGGGTAAAAGCGTAGCAGCAAGGACAGCAGGGTCGACTTGCCGCTGCCCGTGTGGCCGACGATGCCGAAGAACGCGCCTTGTGGAATGTCCAGCGACAGGTCGTGCAGCACCGGCTGGTTTTCGACATACGCAAACGTCAGGTGCGAAATCGCCACGGCTGGCGACTTGCCGTCGTTGGCGCCATGGCGCGCGGCTGGCTCAGGCTTGCCCTGCGCGTGTTCCAGCGCCTGCGCTTCGTCGAGCAGGGCCGAGACGCGGGCGGTGGCCACCACCGATTGCTGCAGCTGGCTAAATTGCATGGTGATCTGGATCAGCGGCTCGATCACGCGCGCGATGTAGCTGATGAAGGCATACAGCACGCCCACTTCCACCGCGCCGATGTCGCGCCGGCCGAAGCTGAAAATGACCACCGCCAGCAGCACGATATTGAGCATGTCGAGCGCGGGGCGCAGCAGCCAGGCGTTGGCGCGCAATTCCTGCAGGCGGGCCGTGTAATGGTCCTGGTTGATGCCGGTAAAACGCGCGCCGAAGCGGCGTTCCGCATTGTTCGCCTGCAGCACGCTCATGCCGCCTATGGATTCGGCGATCTGGCCATTGATTTCGCTGCGCAGCGCGCGCGTGCGCGTCACGGCCGGCGCGCTCCAGCGCTGGTACAGGAATACGATCACCAGCACGGCCGGCAGCAGGGCCAGCACGATCAGCATCAGCCGCCAGTCCATCCAGGCCATGGCGGCCATGGTGCCGATCAGGACGATGGAACTGTCGAGGATGACGAACAGCACCTGCACGTAGAGCGACTTGACCGCTTCGGTATCGTTGGTGACACGGCTGACCAGCTGGCCCGTGATGGCGCGGTCAAAGAAACTCATCGGCAAACGCAGCACGTGCTGGTACACCGTCTCGCGCAGCCGCTGCACGGAACGCATGGCCAGTCCCGACAGGCGCACCAGTTGCAGATAGCGCAGGCCGCTGGCAGCCCAGCCCGTGAGCAAACAGCCGGCCAGCAGCAGGGACATGCGTGTCCAGTCGAGGTGGCGCGGCAGCAGGTGCTGGTCGATCAGGGCCTTGCCCAGGATAGGTCCCGTCACTTCCAGGCCGGCGGCGATGATCAGCCAGAAGGTAGCCCATTTCAGGTGGCCCAGGTCGGGCGCGGCGGCGCGGCGCAGCAGGCCGATTGCCTGCAGGGCCTGGCGGTGCACCGGCTGTTTTTCAGTATCGGCGTGCACGGTTTTTGGTATGGACTTCTCAGATGGCATCGAGGCTGGCCTCCAGTTGTTGGTAGCGCCACTGGCTGGCATACCAGCCATCCTGCTCCAGGAGGCTGTCGTGGCTGCCGGTTTCAGTGATGTGGCCATCGCGCAGGACCAGGATCAGGTCTGCATTGACGACGGCGCTCAGGCGGTGGCTGGCGATGATGGCGCTGCGCTCGGGGCGGCGCAAACGCAGTTCTTCCAGGTGCTGCAGGATGCGCGTTTCGGTGCCCGTATCGACCGCCGACAAGGCATCATCCAATAGCAGCAAGCCGTTGTCGGCCAGCAAAGCGCGCGCGATGGCGACGCGCTGGCGCTGCCCGCCTGACAAGGTGATGCCTTTTTCGCCCACATGCGTCAGGTAGCCATCGGGGAATTGCAAAATATCGGCATGGATGTCGGCCAGTTGCGCCGCCCGTTCGATTTCCTGCTGCGTCGCTTCCGGGCGGGCCAGCGCGATGTTATCGGCGATGGTGGCCGAGAACAGGAACGATTCCTGCGGCACCCAGCTGATCGCCGCGCGCAGCGCATGCAGGGTGTAGGCATCGAGTGGCTGGCCATTCCAGGTGGCTGCGCCCGTTTGCGGCGTGACCTGGCGCAGCAGCACGCGCAGCAGGGTGGACTTGCCGCTGCCGGTCGGCCCGACCAGGCCCAGGGTCTGGCCCGGCTGCAGCTGCAGCGAGATATGCGACAGCGCGGGCGTGGTCTGGCCTGCGTAGGAAAAGCCGATGTCCGCCAGTTGCAAGGGGCCGGGCTTCAAGGGGGCGATGGTGCCGTGGTCGTCGATCGCCAGCGGCGCATCCAGCATCGGGTGCAAGCGCTGCCAGGCGGCGCGGCCGCGCTCGATCAGCGACAGCACCCAGCCAGCGGCGAACATGGGCCAGATCAGCTGGCCCAGATACATGGAAAAGCTGGTCAGCGAACCGATGGTCAGCTGGTTTTGCCATACCAGATAGCCACCCAGGCCCAGGGTCAAGGCGGTGGCGGCCGTCAGGGTCAGACCGACAGCTGGTTCGTACGCTGCTTCCCAGCGCTGCGCCGTCAGGCTGGCGTTGGCGGCGTGGCCAGCCAATGTGGAAAACTGCTTGCTGCTGCGCTGTTCCAGGCCCAGCGCGCGCAGGGTGCGCACGCCCGACAGCGATTCCTGCACATGGTCGTTCAGGGCGGCAAAGCGTTTCAGCGAATCGGTGGAGGCCGTGTGGATATGGCTGGAAATGCGCCAGAAGGCCAGTCCCATCAGCGGAAACGGCAGCAGGGCGATGCAGGCCAGGCGCCAGTCCACGCCCAAGAGCATGATGCCCAGCACCATCAGCAGGGTCAAGGTGCCATCGAAGCCGGCCAGCATCGCTTCGCCAGCCGCCATCTCGATGGCGTCGATATCATTGGTGGCCAGCGCCATCAGGTCGCCCGTGCGCTGGCCCTGGTAAAAGGCGGCGCCCTGCTGCGACATGCGCGTGTAAAAACGCGTGCGCAGCATCACGCCCAGCTGGTAGGCAGCCTTGAACAGGGTGATGCGCCAGCCCACGCGCAGGAAATAAATGCAGACACCGGCGGCGAGCAGGGACAGCAGCTCCAGCCACAGGTCGCCCGGGGCCAGGCGGTGGCCGGCCAGCGCATCGATGATGGTGCCGACGCGGCGCGGTACCCAGACGGTCAGTGCGGCCACGCACGTCAGCATGACGGCGGCGGCGGCATACGACGGCCAATGCTGGCGCACGAAGCCGGCGATAAGCCTCGATAAACTCATGTATTACCTTTTAATTTGATGATGGGGTGTCGCGGGGCGGAAGGAGGGGCACGCGCACAGAAAGTACGCGTAGGATACAACAAGGCAGACAAACCCGCTGGCAGCAGGACGATAAGGGCAACGCAAAAAACGGGCTGTAGCCCGTTATTTTGTGCACGCAGGGTAAGGCGTAGGAGTTACTTTTACTTGCGTGGGCTGCCTTTGCCACTCAGCATATCGAGTTGCTTCGGTGGCGCGGCCTTGACGACCGGCTTGGTGGCCTCTTTAGCGGCGGGTTTTGCGCTGGCCTTGGCGACGGGTTTGGCGGCCGGTTTGGCCACCACTGGCGCGGCCTTGGCTGGTGCCGGGACTGGGGCTGCAGCGGGTTTGGCGACTGGTGCGGTGGCTTTGGCTACCGGCTTGGGTATCGGTTTGGCAACGGCGGCTTTGGCTGCCGGGGTAGGAACAGGGGCTGCTTTGACGAGAGGCTTGGCCGCTTCCACCGGCGCCGGCTTGGCTACCGCTGGTGCTGGCTTGACTTCCGGCGCCGCCGTTGGCACTGGTACTGGCGCAGGAGCAGGCTTGGTAGCGACTGGGGCCGGTGCAGGTGCCGCTGCCGGCTTTGCTGCAGGGGCTGGAGCTTCCTGATCAAGCTTGGCCTTGGCTGCGGCCAGCAAGTCGGCCTGGGTGCTCGAAGCGATGCCGAACAGCTGGCGGCTATAGGCCAGCACGCTTTCGATCTGCGGCTGCGCCTGGCTGGTGCTATAGCTGAAGAAATCGCGCGGGTCCTGCGTTTCCAGCAGGTGGTGGGCTGTTTCGGTGGTTTGCGAAATGGCCGCCTTGCCGGTATTGATGTTCAGGGCGATGATTTTTTCAGCGCTTTCGAAGACTTTGCTGGTCAGCGTGCTAAAGATCTGCAGCTGATTTTCCAGTTGCGATTTTGCGGCGAGTGAAAACTGTTCTGGAAGCGAAAACATATTTACTCCTTTGTACGGATTAAAATGCTGGCAAAACGCTCTGCACATCCCGAAAACCAGAGCCGGCCGCGTTTTGTAAAGTGTCTGGCGTACTTCGATTTATTAGACGCTGTTTATGATGCAACGCAATATGAATATTCTAGCGGTGATTCGAGTTGGTTGAAAGTTATTTCTAATCGTGCTGTTGTCCCCTGCGCTGAACAATTCATGAGCTTGTTACAAGGTGGAGGAAATTTGCGTTTGCGCAATACGACAGTACGAAATCTGTGGCTATGGTTATGATAGCCTGTAGTTTGATGCGATGCAGCATCGACGATTATCTTGTGAAGAATATAAAAAATGGCGATTAAATTGCAGCAGGAAGTGGAACAACGTTTGCTGATCTCGATCCAGCGCTATTGCGCCGAAAATTTCGATGAAGACGTGGGCGAATTAAAGGCCAGATTGCTGCTCGATTTCTGCGTACGCGAAATCGGCCCGTCCGTCTACAACCAGGCCATCCTCGACGCCCAGTCGGCCATGCAGGACAAGATCGCTGAAATCGAGACGGTCTGCTACGAAACCGAATTCGCCTACTGGAAGAAAAAGTAAGCCCCAGCGCATCGCCAGCTATCAGGAGTCACTATGGATTTGGTCATCCGCAACGCCAGCCTGCCCGATGGGCGCCAGCATATCGACATCGCCATCGAGGGTAGCCGCGTCGCCGCCGTCGGTCCCGCCCTGCCTGTCGCTGGGGCGCAGGAAATCGATGCGGCCGGCGACCTCGTCACGCCGCCATTCGTCGACGCCCATTTCCATATGGACGCCACGCTCAGTTATGGCTTGCCAAGGGTGAATGCCTCCGGCACCTTGTTGGAAGGCATCGCGTTGTGGGGCGAATTGAAGCCGCAGTTGACGCAGGATGCGCTGGTGGCGCGGGCCTTGCAGTATTGCGACTGGGCCGTGGCGCGGGGGCTGCTGGCGATCCGCTCGCACGTGGACATCTGCGATCCGCGCCTGCTGGCCGTCGAAGCGCTGCTCGATGTGAAACGCCAGGTAGCGCCCTACCTCGACCTGCAGCTGGTGGCCTTCCCGCAGGACGGCATCCTGCGCAGTCCCGGCGCCTTCGACAATCTGAAGCGGGCGATTGCCATGGGTGTCGATGTAGTCGGTGGCATCCCCCATTTCGAGCGCACCATGGCCGACGGCGCCGAATCGGTGCGCCTGCTGTGTGAATTCGCCTGCGAACGGGGCTTGATGGTCGACATGCATTGCGATGAATCGGACGATCCGCTGTCGCGCCATATCGAAACCCTGGCTTACCACAGCCAGCGGCTGGGCATGCAGGGCAGGGTGACGGGTTCGCACCTGACGTCGATGCATTCGATGGATAATTATTATGTCAGCAAGCTGCTGCCGCTGATCCGCGAGGCGGGCGTGGCGGCGATTGCCAACCCGCTCATCAACATCACTCTGCAGGGCCGCCACGACAGTTATCCGAAACGGCGCGGCATGACGCGCGTGCCTGAAATGCTGGCCGCTGGCATCCCTGTCGCGTTTGGACACGACTGCGTGATGGACCCGTGGTACAGCCTGGGGTCGGGCGACATGCTGGAAGTGGCGCATATGGGCTTGCACGTGGCGCAAATGACGGGCCAGCAAGCCATGCACGACTGCTTCCTGGCCGTGACGCAGACGCCGGCCCGTATTCTGGGCCTGGATGGTTACGGCATCGCGCCTGGCTGCCACGCGGACCTGGTAATCCTCGATTGCGGTTCCACGGTGGAAGCGCTGCGCCTGCGGGCGGCGCGGCGGCTGGTGTTGCGGCGCGGCAAGGTGGTCAGCGAGGCGCCGCGCGCCCATGCCCGTTTGTCCTTACCGGGGCGGCCCGATAGCGTGAACTTCCGTCTGGGGCGCTGATCTTGCCCGGCGGGCGTCCGTGCGGCACTGGACGCCCCTGTGCAAATCCCCGACAATCGTCGTCACTTGTTGAACTTTGCTGGAGCTGCCTTGAAAGAAATTGATATTCGTCCTGCCGTGGAATCGGACTTCGAGGACATGTGGCAGATTTTCCGTGGTTTGATCGCCAGCGGTGAAACTTATACCTTTACTGCCGACACCACGCGCGAGCAATGCCACGCCTACTGGTTTGGCCCTGGCGTGCACAGTTTTGTGGCCACCATGGGCGATGAGCGCCTGCTGGGCATGTACAAGCTGATACCTAACCAGGTGGGGCATGGCGACCATGTGGCCAACGCTTCCTTCATGGTCGACCCGGCGGCGCAGGGCGTGGGCGTGGGGCGCATGCTGGGCCTGCACTGCATGGAAGAGGCGCGCCGCGCGGGCTACCTGGCGATGCAGTTCAACTTCGTCGTCAGCACCAACCTGGGCGCCGTCACCTTGTGGAAAAAGCTGGGCTTTTCCGTTATCGGCACCTTGCCGCTGGCGTACCGCCACGCCAACCTCGGCTATGTCGACGCGTATGTGATGTACCGCTTGTTGAGCGACCCGATGCAGTGGCCGGCATGAGCTTTGTTATCGTCCGGGAAACGCCCCGTTTGCGCCTGCGCAGCGTCACCGTTGATGATGCGGCGTTTTACCTGGAGCTGGTCAACGACCCGTCGTGGGTGGCCAACATCGGTTACCGCAATCTGCATACCGTGGAGGCGGCACGCGCGGCGCTGGAATCGGGGGCGATGGCCCAGTTCCGCGAGCACGGTTATTCCCTCTACATGATAGAACGCCGCAGTGATGGCGCCACCATCGGCATGGCTGGCCTGGTGCGCCGGACCAGCCTGCCTGGTCCCGACATCGGCTACGCACTGCGGCCGCCTTACTGGGGCCAGGGTTATGCCTATGAGGCGGCCGCCGCCGTGATGGACCATGCCGAACATGCGCTGGGTATCGCTAGCGTGTACGGCATCACTGCGCCGCACAACCAGGCTTCGATCAACTTGCTCAACAAGCTGGGGCTGCGCTATGAACGGTTTTCGCGCCTGCCGCCGGATGCTAAGGATACCAATATCTACCGCCGCGATTTTCGCCAGCACGGCTGACGGTGTCGTATCGGCTGGCGTACGCGTATCGTCAAAATGGAAAAAAGTATCTGGAAATGCCGCTTTTTTTCCTGCCGCCGCGATTACCATTTGGCAGACAGACTCGTCTCATGCACAGGGCGCTTGCCCCTATACTTTTTGTGGAATCATCGTGACTTATCTCGGTATCGATATCGGCACTTCCGAAGTCAAGGCCATCCTGACGGATGACGGACAAACCATCCTGGCCAGCAGCGGCGTGAGCCTGCGCGTGTCCAGCCCCCATCCGGGCTGGTCGGAGCAAGACCCCGAACACTGGTGGCAAGCCACGCTGGACGTGATCGCCGCCATCCGCAGCGCCCAGCCGGTGGCGTTTGCCGGCTTGCGCGGCATCGCGCTGTCGGGCCAGATGCATGGCGCCACCGTGCTCGATGACCAGGACCGGGTGCTGCGTCCGGCCATCCTGTGGAATGACACGCGCGCACACGCCGAATGCGTGGAGCTCGAAGCGCTGGTGCCCGAGTCGCGTACCATCACGGGCAACCAGGCCATGCCCGGCTTCACGGCGCCCAAGCTGCTGTGGCTGAAAAAACATGAACCGGAACTGTTCCGCGCCATCCGTAAAGTCTTGCTGCCCAAGGATTACGTGGCACTGCGTCTGACGGGCGATTATGTGTCCGACATGTCCGACGCTTCCGGCACCCTGTGGCTGGACGTGGCCAAACGCGACTGGTCCGAACGCATGCTGGCAGCGACAAGCCTGGGCTGCGAGCACATGCCGCGCCTGGTCGAAGGCAGCCATGCCGCTGCGCAGATACGCCCATCGCTATGCCAGGAATGGGGCATCGCGCACATGGTGCTGCTGGCCGGCGGCGCGGGCGACAACGCGGCGGCGGCCGTGGGTCTGGGCGTGGTGGAGCCGGGCGCCGGCCTGCTGTCGCTGGGCACCTCGGGCGTGCTGTTTGCCGGCAGCGATGGCTTTGCGCCGAACCCGGGCCAGGGCGTGCATGCGTTTTGCCATTGCCTGCCCGAGCGCTGGCATCAGATGAGCGTGATCCTCAGCGCCGCGTCTAGCCTCAGTTGGGTGGCGAAACTGACCCAGTCGACCGATATCGGCGAACTGGCCACCCTGGCCGAAAACGTCGAAGCGCGCACGGCGCCGATCTTCTTGCCGTATTTGAGTGGCGAGCGCACGCCGCACAACGATGCGAATGCGCGCGGTGTGTTCTTCGGCCTGTCGACCGAGCATGGCCGCGCCGACCTGGCCTATAGCGTGATGGAAGGCGTGGCGTTTGCCATGGCCGATGGCAATGAAGCCTTGCGCAGCGCCGGCACGCAGCTGACGCAGGCATCGTTCGTAGGTGGCGGTTCGCGCAGCCGCTACTGGGCGCAGCTGTGCGCGAATGCCGCCGGGCTGGAAGTACTGCGCCACGATCATGGCGTGGCGGGCGGCACCATGGGGGCGGCCCGCCTGGCGCAGATGGCCGTGACGGGCTTGCCGCCGGCGCAGGTATGCACGCGTCCGGCAATACAGGAAACGGTGGTGCCGCAAGCACCGGGCGTGTTGCAAGAACGGCTGGCCCGCTACCGCCGGCTGTACCCTTTGTTGCGTGCAGAGATGGCAATGGCCGCACACGGCTCTTAATGGATTGACACCAGTCAAGCGAGGCCTATTCTGTCCGGTAGGCCCGCACAATTCTTTTATCATTTCCTTTCCGCATGTCTCTGCGCCTGGCGAAGGTGCGTGTAGCAAAGGAAAACCATGTTCCCCTCTTTCTGCCTGCAAGGTGACGCATGACGGCGCTGCTGCTGGCGCTGTGCCTGTGCCTGGTTCTGGCCCTGACCTTCAGTATGCTGCTGGCCTGGCAATGGCATGCGCTGCGTCGGTGGCGCGCGCGCCATGCGGCTGGCGAAGTGCTGCGCGCTGCCCAGACGCAGGAATATGCGAACGCGCTGTCCTTGCTGCATGCGCTGCCGGCCGCCGTGATTGGTACCGACCAGGACGGCGTGGTGCATTATCTCAATGCGCGCGCCGCCGCGCTCAGCGGCCTGGCGCAGGGCGATGGTCTGGGTGCGCCCGTGGCGCAGCTGCTGCCGCTGTTTCACGACGGCATCGCCGTCGATGCGGCGCGCCAGGTACGCGATTGCGTGATCCAGCAGGAAGTGCTGGAAGTGGCGCGTGGCGCCGTGCTGCTGCGCCATCTCGACGGCAAGCGCATCGATGTGCAATACAGCTGCGCGCCGTTGGTCCAGGGCGGCGCGGTACTGTTGCTGCACGACGTGTCGGCGCGCCGCCGCGCCGAGGCGCAGCTGGAATTCATCGCCCACCATGACGGCTTGACGGGGTTGCCGAACCGTCTGCATTTCCAGATCCGCTTTGAGCACGGCATCGCCTATGCGCGCCGCCACCAGGGCTTGCTTGCTGTGCTGTTTGTCGA
This sequence comes from Janthinobacterium silvisoli, assembly GCF_014200725.1. GTDB lineage: Bacteria > Pseudomonadota > Gammaproteobacteria > Burkholderiales > Burkholderiaceae_D > Janthinobacterium. Next base: position 1,634,029 of record NZ_JACHCL010000001.1, on the reverse strand, counting down.
TATCGACCGCTTCAAGGCCATCAATGACAGCCTGGGCCACGACGTGGGCGACCATGTGCTGATGGAGTTTGCGCTGCGCGTGCAGCAATGCGTGCGCAAGGTCGATACGGTGGCGCGCCAGGGCGGCGATGAATTCATCATCCTGCTGACCGAGCTGCATGCGGCGCAGGACGCCGAACGGGTAGCCGAAAAAATCGTCAATGCCATCGCCGCGCCGTTCGTCATCGGTGAATACAGCCTGACGGTGGCCGCCAGCGTGGGCGTGGCCCTGTATCCGGACGACGACGACGACGTCAACGCGCTCATTGAAAAGGCGGACCTGGCCATGTACGCGGCCAAGCGGCGCGCTCCCGGCACCTGCCTGCGTTATTCTTCGTGCATGCAGACGCAGTCGTATTCGCGCACCATTATCGAGACGGCGCTGCGCCATGCGCTCGAACGCAACGAGTTTGTGCTGTACTACCAGCCCAGGATGAACCTCAACACGCGTACGATCACGGGCGTCAAGGCGCTACTGCGCTGGAAGCATCCGGAACTGGGCTTGATGATGCCGCTCGATTTCCTGCCCGTGCTGGAGGAGAGCGCGCTGATCCTGCCCGTTGGCTCCTGGGTGCTGGCGACTGCCGTGGAGCAGGCGCGCAGCTGGATCGTTCAGGGCCAGCCGCTGACCGTATCCGTGAGCCTGTCGGCACGCCAGTTTTACCAGCGTGATATCGCGCGCCACTTCGCTGCTGCGCTGGACGCGGCCGGCGTGCCCGGTCATTGCATCGAGCTGGAGATCGCGGCCGCCATCCTGATCGACCGCAACCAGAATTGCGAGCTGATACTGCACCAGTTCCGCCAGCTGGGCATGCGCATTTCGATCAGTGATTTCGGTACCGGCGACACCTCGCTCAATTACCTGAAGCGCTTTCCCGCCGACGCCGTCAGGATCGAAAAATGCTTTATCGACGACCTGGGCCGGCCGCCAGGGCCGGGCCATGAAGAGGCGGGGGCGATGGTGCGCGCCATCGTGGCGATGGCGCAAACTTTGAAACTGCGCACCATCGCCAGCGGCGTGGAAAATAGCGAACAGTTCGAACTGCTGGCCGCCATGGGCTGTGACGAAGCCTTCGGTTATTTCCTTGGCCGCGCCATGGCGCCGGACGGCGTCGAGGCGCTGCTCAAGAGCGGCGCCCCGGCGTGACACTGCTTAAAATTTGTAGCGCAGCGACAGCATGGCGTTGCGCGGATCGCCGTAATAGCCACCCATGCCGGTTGAATAATAGCGTTTGTCGAAGACGTTATTGAGGTTCAAGGTGGCTACCAGTTGTGGGCTAAGCTGGTATTGCGCCATCAAGCCCGCCACCGCGTAAGCCTGTTGCGTGAAGCGTTCGCCGTTCGGGCCCCGGTCATCCATGTAGATATCGCTCTGCCAGTTCAAGCCGGCGCCCAGGGTCAGTCCTGGCACACTTTGCGACAGGCGCCAGGTGGTCCACAGTTTGGCCATGTTTTGCGGCTGGCTGGTCTGGATACGCTGGCCTTCCGCATTGCGGATGCGGCTATACGCATAGCTGGCCGTCAGCTGCCAGCCGGGGCGCAGCTGTCCCGATACTTCCGCTTCGAAGCCGCGCGTAGTGGCGCCCTTCACCGTGTGGTAGGCGTAGGAGCCGCCGCCCGTGCCGATGATCCAGATATTGCCAGGATCGGCTTCGGCCAGATTGTCCTGCTGCAGCTGGAAGATGGCAGCGCTGGTATTGAGTTTGCCGTTGAAGAATTCGCCCTTGGCGCCTACTTCATAATTCTTGCCTTCCAGCGGCGGCAGGAAGCGGCTGTTCACATCGCGCTGGCTTTGCGGCGTGAAGATGCTGGTGTAGCTGGCATAGGCCGACCAGTGTTTGCCGAGGTCATAGACGATGCCCGCGTACGGCGTGATCTTGCCGTTTTCGCGCATGTCGTCGTACAGCGGCACATCGTTGAAATAGTCGCTGCGGATATCGCGCTTCCAGTACGACAGGCGCGCCCCCAAAATGACTGATAGCGCCTCTGTCGGGCGCAGGCGCAGGGTGGAATACAGGCCGCTTTCGACTTCCTTGTCGTACGACGTGCCCAGGCGCGTGCCGCTGTAGTCGGGCACCGGCATGGCGCCATTCCAGTGATGGATATCCGGTATCGTGTAGTCGTATCCATCCAGGCGCCAGCCAGGGTAAATCGGGCCATTCGTCTCGAGTTCCGAGGTGCTCACGCCAACTACCAGTTCATGCTTGCGGCCGAAGGCCTCGAACGGGCCGCTCACGTAGGCGTCCAGCGAAGTCTGCTGCGGCTTGCTGTGCCAGTTGGCCAGCCACAGTTTCAGGCCGCCCCCGCTGATCCGTTCCGCATAGCCGTTGCCGGCAAAACCCTGCAGCGCATCGTACTGGTTGCTGCTGCGGCTGATGGCCAGCTTGGCGATCCAGTCATTATCGAAATAATGGTCGAGGGTGGCGAACAGCATGCTTTGTTCGCGGTCGTAGGTGCTCCACGCGGCCGTGCCGTTCATCGACCGTGGGAAATGGGTTTGCGAGCCGTCGCTATAGAAGACGGGGAATTCGCGGCCTGCGCCTTTCAGCTTTTCCTGCTGGTAGTGGACACCCGCGCTGACCACGGTCGATGGCGTCAGGTCCGCTTCGACGATCGCGTACAGCACATCCTTCTTTTGTTTGTAGCGTTCGACGAAGGAGCGCTGGTCTTCGTGCGCAGCGACCACGCGTGCGCGTACCGAACCGTCGCTATTGAGCGGTGTCGAGAGGTCGCCATCGATGCGGTAGCGGTCCCATGATCCCAGCTGCGCGCCAGCCGTGGCGGCGAACGTGCGGCCAGGGCGCTTGCGCACCAGGTTGATCGCCGCCGACGGGCTGCCCGTGCCGCTGATCAGGCCAGTGGCGCCGCGGATAATCTCTACCCTATCGTAAATCGCCATGTCATAGGTGCGCGCTTCCAGATTCTTGCTGGTCGGAATGCCGTCGAACATATACGACGTCACTTCGAAGCCGCGCGAAAACACCTGGTCGTATTCGCGCGTGCTGGAGGAATGGTCGACTGTCACGCCGGGCGCTTGCAGCAGCACGTCTTGCAGGGTGGCCAGGCCCTGGTCTTCGATTTGCTGGCGCGTGATGATGCTGACTGCTTGCGGCGTTTCGCGCAGTGACAGGTTCAGGCGCGTGGCGCTGGTCAGGCCGGCGTAGCTGCGTTTGCCTTCCGTGGTGCCGTCGCGCAGGGCGCTGGAACTGACGGCCACTTCGCCGAGCGTGGCGGCGATCGGCGCAGCGTTCGAGTTGGCGCCAGCCTTGCGCAGCACATAACTGCGTTCACCGCTGGGCACGGCTTCCAGTCCTGTGCCGGCCAATAGCTGGGCCAGCGCCTGCGGCACCGTGTAGCTGCCGTTCAAGCCAGGCGTGCGCAAGCCTTGCAGCAGTTCGGCGGCGGCGCCCACGCTGACCCTGGCGTCGATAGCGAAGCTGGCGATGGCGGCCGACAGTTCGCCGGCGGCAACCTTATAAGTCGCTTGTACGGTGGCGGACGTGGTGGCCGCTTCGGCAGCTGTTGCAGGAATATGTGCCAGCGAGAGTATCAGGAGGGTGCCGCCGATGGCGCGCGCGAGGGGTGTCAATCGAGGTTGCGGATGGTGCATGGTCTTGCCTTTCCAGTCGATGTCGTTGCGGATATGGACAGGACAGGCAGCAATTAAAAAAAGGGCCAGCTTTTTAGAATTATTTTTTTCTGGCCGTGATGGTAACCCAATACGGTGTGCGGTACAGCACCTCGACGGGCAGCATGCGCGTGAGGCTATCCAGCACGGCGCCGGTGTCGTCGAGCTGAAAGGCGCCCGACAGGCGCAGGCTGGCTGCCTGCGCTTCCACGCGCAGCAAGCCGGGGCGGTAGCGCGCCAGTTCTGCCGCGAAGTCGTCCAGGCGCATATTGTTCGCCGCCAGCATGCCGCGCGACCAGGCATCTGCCTGCGCCGGCGCAGGCGTGGGCAAGCCGGCATGCTCATCGTTAAAACAGCTTTGCTGGCCCGCTTGCACCCGGCGTAGGGTGGCCGATGGAGCGAGCGCGGTGATTTCCACCGCGTGTTCCAGCACCGTCACGAGGCTGGCTTTTTCACCCTGGCGCACGATAAAGCGCGTGCCCAGCGCGCGGATGCGGCCATGGTGCGTGGCGACAAAAAAGGGACGCGGGTCGGCATGCGTCTCGACCAGCAATTCGCCGCGGCGCAAGGTCAGCAGCCTTTCGTTTTGCGTGTAGGCGATGTCCAAGGCGCTGTCCGTGTTGAGCATCACGCGCCCGCCATCGGGCAGGCGGATGGCGCGCCGTTCACCCACGCTGCTGCGGTAGTCGGCCAGCACGTCATTACGGACCAATAACCAGGCGCCGGGCGCCAGCATCAACGCTAGCAGTGTTTGCATGGCCACGCGGCGCTGCGGCCGGCGCAGCACCGGTGCCGCCAGTGCCGAAGGCAGCATGCCGGTAGTTTTGCCCACTTGCAGGATCTTCTCCCAGGCGCGCGCATGTTCGCCATCCAGGCTGCGCCAGTGCGCCGACGCGGCCAGGTCGTCCGGCGTGGCCTGGCCCGATTGTTCCAGCAAATACCACTCGACGGCTTCACGCGCGACTTTGCGCGAGAGTGGCGCTGCGGCCTGGCTACTCATGCCAGCAGCACGCATTCGGTCAATGCCTCGGCCATATAGCGCTTGACGGAACGTTCGCCTATGCCTAGCCTGGCGGCGATTTCCGCATAAGGGTAGCCCTCGATCTGCGCCATGATGAAGACGGTCCGCACCTTGGGTTTGAGGCCATCGAGCATGGCGTCGACCGCTTGCAGCGCCTGCAAAATTTCAGCCTGCTGCTCTGCCGACGGCGCGTGCTGTTCTGGCACCTCGGCCAGCGCCGCCAGCCACGCTTGCTCCAGCGAGCGGCGCCGCAAATGGTTGATCAAGAGGTGCTTGGCGACGGTGGCCAGGTAAGCCTTGGGCGAGCGCAGGGCAGGTGTTTGCGGCTGGGCGAGGTTGCCCGCCAGCAGGCGGGCAAAGGTGTCTTGCGCCAGGTCGGCGGCATCAAAGGCATTGCCCAGCCTCCGCAGCAGCCAGTGTGCCAGCCAGCCGCGATGCGCGCTGTAAAGGCTGTCGAGCTGCATCGGCGGCAAAGGGGTGGGCGCGAACGGGCTGGCTGGCATGGTGGACTTTTACAGCACGGCCAGCAGCACGGCGGCCAGCAAGGCTGCAGCACCGATAAAACGCGCCAGCCGCATCGCCTGCTGCGGCGCATAGGGCAGCAGCCAGATCAAGAGCAAGCCGCAGCCGGTCAGGCTGCCCACCCACGACACCAGGCCATAGCCGAAACCGGCCAGGTGCATGGCCCAGGCCAGGCCGATGGTCAAGGCCAGCGAGCCGCCCCACTGCAGGCGGCGGCGCAATTGTGGCGGTGGTTCCGCGCCGCGTCCGTGCAGGTCGGCGTAATGGCGGTCCATCGCCAGGCATAGACAGGACAGGCCCGCGTAGCACAGTGCGAAGATCAGGAAGTTCTCTAACGTAGCGATCATGCTGCCTCCATCGCTGGCGCTGCCGGCTTGGTTGCCGCCGCTGTTTTGACAGCCTTGGTCGGCAAGGGTTTCAGTTTCCAGGCCGCATAGACCAGGCCCAGGCCCAGTACCAGCACCACCAGGTCGAAGGCGGCTACGGAGACAGGGCCTTGGCCCATGAACAGGGTCACGCCCAGGTGTGATTCGGTCGTGAAGATGTTCAGCACGGGCAGGGCGCAGAACAAAAAGGCACCGGCTGCCAGCTGGATGCGCCACATGGCCCGCGATGGGCGCAGCTGGGCCACGATGGCGACCAGGGCCCAGGCGCCGAAGAAGCAGGCGATTTCCTCCTGCGGACGGTTTTCCATGCCCACCGTCAGCAAGCGGTTGGCCCAGAAATAGGCGCCAAAGGCGATCGGGATGCCGGCGATGGCGCCGATATTGAGCGCTTCCACCAGGCGCAGGCCGAAGCTGGGACGCTTGCCGGCGGCGAGCGCCTTGGCTTGTTTCTGGCGTGTCTTGACGGCCCAAAGCAAGGCGCCGGTGGCGACCATGGCGCAGCCGGCCAGGCCGGACAGGAAGAACAGCGCGCGCAGCAGCGGTCCGCCGAAGTGGGCGATGTGCAAGCCATACATCACGCCATGCGTGGCCGAGGCGCCGGGCAGTTCATCGCCATTGGTCGACAGCAGCCTGCCGCTGACGCCATCGAAGTCCATCGACGGCTGCTTCGACGACATGTCGCGGCCAGCTGCGCGCGACAAGGTGATGACGGCGTTGGCGTCGCCCGGATGATTGACGGAGATGCGTTCGACCTTGCCGCCCCAGTGCTGTTCGGCCTGGCGCACCAGCGGCGCGAACGGTGTCAAAGGCGCAGCCACGCCGCTGACCTTGCGGTCGTTGGAGCCGCCCGGGAAGGCTTCGGCAAAGAAGGTGTCCTGATCGCCCTTGTAGGCAGCCGTGGCGCCCGATGGCATGTACAGGAACATCAATGTGACCAGCCCCGTGTAGGTGATCATCAAATGATAGGGCAGGGCCAGCACGGCCGTCACATTGTGCGCGTCCAGCCATGAACGCTGGCCTTTTTTGGGCCGGAAGGTAAACAAATCCTTGAAGATGCGCTTGTGGGTGACGATGCCGCTGATGATGGAAACGAGCATGAACATGGCGCAGAAACCCACGATCCAGCGACCCCAGATGGCCGACATATAGTGCAGGTCGAAATGCAGGCGGTACAGAAATTCGCCACCGCGTGTTTCGCGCGGCTTGGACAATACGTCACCAGTGGCCGGGTCGGCCATTTCACTGTGGAAGTTGCCGCGCCGTCCGCGCTTTTTTTCACCGGGTTTTGACGGCTTGCTCCAGCCCAGCTGCGTGGCGGGCGTGCGCTCGCCGGGCAGGCTGATGAACCAGCGCGGTGCGCCTTGCGCCCGTTCCTGCATGGCTTGCTGCGCCGCCGTGGCCGCAGCTTCCGTCGTGACCTTGCTGGCGGCCGCGCCGTGCAGTTCGGGCTGCATCCAGATGGTGATTTCATTGCGGTAGTAGCTGGCCGTGCCAGCGCAAAACACCAGCAGCAAGATCCAGCACACCAGCAGGCCGGACCAGGTATGCAGCCATGCCATCGACTGGCGAAAACCTTCTTTCATGCGAGACTCCAGGCTAAGGCGCCCATCAACTGCAGGATGGCGGCGATGACGGCGCCCGGTATCACCAGGCCCAGCCAGGCGCGCAGCGCGCTGCCGGTGGCGAAGACCCAGAGTACGGCGCAGGTGTAGATGGCAAACGACAGCAGGGTAGCCGTCATGACGGCTTCGGCACGCGCCATGGGCAGGCAAACCGACAGCAGCATGGTGACCAGCGCCGCCAGCGCATAGCCGCCGACGATGGCCGCGATGCTGCGCGAGGCCACGCCGAGGCGGTAGATCGCGGCGGCGGATAGCCGCAGACGCGGCATTCTTTCAGTGATGGCGGGCGCTTGCATGATCAGCCGTGGTCCTTGCTGGGTGGGGCGGCTGGCGGCGCCGGCAACGGTGCGACGCCCTGCGGCTGCACCAGGCTCAGGGTGGTGACGAACATGGCCTTGGCATAGTCCTCGCCGTTGCGCTGGCCAGCCGTGTTGTCCGTGTGGTGCACTTCCAGCACATACGTGCCCTTCCATGGCATGGAGAAGCTGACCAGGCCCTGTTCATCGCTGTAGGCTTCCTTGGCCCAGCCCGATTGCACCACGGCGTTGACCTTGGCCTTGGGCAGCGGCTTGCCTTGATAACTGACCTGGAACTGGCCCGGTGTACCGGTCGGTACCAGGTCCAGGGTCAGCGCCGGCGTTTGTGCCTGGTGACCGGCGACCAGGCGCGCCGCCGGGATCCACACGGCGCGCGTGACCTTGTCATCCTTTTTCTCTTCCCACGATGGATAGTTGTTTTCTTCGACGATGATGCTCTCGCCAGCAGCCACTTTGCCGCTCAGGGTAAAGGCGTTCGCCTGCTTGCTCGCTTGCAGGGGCTGCGTGCCTTTCGATGTAATCAGGCTGGCGTTTTGCAGCTTGAACTTGTCGAGCAAGCCGGGCGAGGCTTCGCGCAGGTTGTCGCCGAATTCGCCGAAATAGACATTGGCTACCTTGCCATGCTGTTCCAGCCATATCTGGTGGGCGCTGGCCGTTCCGGAAACGATGGCGCCAGTCAGCAGGGCTGTGGCGAGGGCGCCGAGGCGGGCGATGGAAGTCAGTTGCATGGTGGGTCCTGTCTTGTCATGATGATCAAAGAAGGGCCGTCGCTCCGGGGGAATGACAGCCTGGCGTCTTGCGGCATAGCGTTTGTAGCGTGGGAAGCTTGCTGGGCGCGTAGGCCTGGCTGGCGCACTGTGTTTTCACTGCTGGCGCACCAGCGATGCCCGCAGGCGCAGAGGCTGTGCGCAAGCTCGTCAGGCACTCATTGCGAATGAGAACGATTCTTATTATATTTTAATGATGTGAAAAGGGCAAGCGCCGCCCCATGACGGTGCATGGGGCGGTCATGAGGCGATGGCAGGCTGGTCTTACTGACTGAGCGTAGGCGTGTAGCGCAGGCTCAGGATGATGTTGCGCGGTTCGCCGAAGTAGTTACCACGGCGCAGTTCGCCGGTAGCGGCCCAATAGGTTTTATCGGTCAGGTTGGCGATGCTGAGGTTAGCCGACCAGTTCCTGTTGAACACGTAGGAGGCGCGCGCATCCCACACGGTGCGCCCGCCATTGCGAAAGCCGATGTCGGTATTGTCGTCCGCCTGGTACAGATAGCCGCTTTGCGCCGAGACGCCGCCACCGATGGTCCAGTGGTTCCAGGCGCCGGGCAGGCGGTAGCTGGTCGACACGCGCAGCATGTGCTTGGGCGTGACGGACGGCGGCGTTTCATCGCCTTCCGCGCGCGTGATGTTGTAGGTGTAGCCCGACGACAGCTGCCAGCCCGGTAGAAGCTCGCCGCTGACGTCCGCATCGATGCCGGTGCTGCGGATCGGACGGCCATTCACATAGCAGCTGCCCGAGATATCCCACTTCATGCAACTGTCATCGGACGCCTGGTCATACACGGCCATGTCGCGCTTGTTGATGCGGAAGGCGGCCAGCGCCACGTTCAGGCGGCCGTCATACAGCTCGCCCTTCAGACCCGCTTCATAGGTGTCGCCCACCACCGGCTTCAATGGTTGTCCACCCAGGGTGAAGTACAGGCTTTGCGGCTGGAAGATGCTGGCGTAGCTGCCGTACACGGACCAGCGCTGGTCGAGGTCATAGACTGCGCCCGCATACGGCGTGAATTCGGCGCTTTCCTTGTAGAGGCTGACCGGGTCGGTATCGAGCTTGCCGGTGGTGTTCTTGTCGAACCAGCTCAAACGTCCACCCAGCAGCAGATGCAGGTTCGGATTCAATTCCCAGCGGGTGCTGGCGTAGGCGCCGTAATGCTGTTCATTGATATGCGGCAGCGAGGTCCAGTCCGGGTGCGCCGGACGTGGAATCATTGCGTTGTTCGGGTTGAAGACGTCAAACGGCAAGCCGGGCGAAGTCGATGCCGCGTGGTCGTTGGTGATGGCGCGCGAGGCGTTCAGGCCAAACAATAATTCATGCTTGCCGCCCCAGGCCTGGAAGCTGCCGCCCACGTTGGCGTCCAGGCCGGTGGTGACGATGTCCTGCTTGCGGTAATTGACCGTATAAAGCCGGGCGCCTTGCTGCGTGGCGGGGTCGATGCTGCCGCGCACGATGGCTGCCTGCTGGTCAAAGTCGCCCAGCGTGCGATTGAGGGCGAGCTTGGCTTTCCAGTCGCCGGCGAAGCGGTGTTCCAGGTCGGCGAACAGTTCGGCGATATTGGCGTCGTGGCGGTTCCAGTCCTGCGCCAGCGAGGTGGAACGGCGTACCGGCAAGGTTGTCCCGTCGCTGTAGCGGGGCAGGCCGAACAGCCAGTAGCCGTCCGTCACCGTATGCTGGTGGCGCGCGCCGGCACGCACGGTGGTCGCGGCATCGAGGTCGGCTTCGATGATGCCGTAAAACAGCGGCATGCGGCTGTGGGCGGCGTCAAAAAAATAACCGCGGTCTTCATACGCCACCAAAGCGCGGCCGCGCACCGTGCCGGCATCGTTCAAGGGCGTGCCCGCATCGACTTCCACGCGGCGCTGGTTCCAGCTGCCGGCCGTGACGGTGACGTCCGCATGGGTTTCGGCGCGCGGGCGCTTGCGCACCAGGTTGGCCACGCCGCCCGGCGTGCCGGCGCCGACGATCAGGCCGGCCGAGCCGCGCAGGATTTCCACGCGGTCGTAGACGGCCATGTCGGGGATCAGCCAGCCGGTGGCGTTGTCGGCCACGCCCGGCATGCCGTCGATCAGGTAGGACAGCGCATTGCCGCGCGAGAGGAATTCATGCGAGCCGAAGCTGCGGTTCATGCGCGTCAGACCCGTGCTTTGTTCCAGCACCTGGTCCAGGGTGAACAAATTCTTGTCATCCATTTGCTGGCGCGTGACGACGGACACCGATTGCGGCGTTTCGCGCAGCGAGCGCTCGGCGCCGGCCAGGGTCACGGCGCGTGTCGCGTAATTGCCCGTGCCATCGCTGGTGGCCGTGCGCTCGCCATTGGCCATCACGGTGATTTCCGACAGGGTCGCTGTCTCATGTGACACCTTGGGCGTCGCCTTGATGGTGACGGTGCCGCCCTCGACCACGGCTTGCAGGCCGCTGCCAGCCAGCAGGCGTTCGAGGCCATCATGCAGGCTCAGGCTGCCATTGACGGCGGGGGCGGTTTTACCGGCCACCAGTTCGGGCGAAAACAGCAGTTGCACGCCAGCCTGGCGCGCCAGTTCATTCAGGGCCGATCCCAGCGGCTGGGTGGCGATGCTCAGTTTGACGGAAGGTAAGGACTGCGCCTGCGCCAGGCTGATCGTGCCCAGCGCCAGCATGGCGGCCATGGCGATCGGTGCAGGTTTGAAACGGGCTTGCCACATGATGCATTCTCCAGGTTAATTCATTTTTAAAAAGCGTTGATTAACCGGGTAGACGCACAAGGCGGCCTTATCCTCACCTGAGAATGAGATTTATTTTCAAAAAAATTTATCGTTGCGCAGGCAGCGGTGCAGCTAGCTGAGCCGAAGGGCGCTGGTCTTGCAGTTTGGGCGCCAGACGGATTTCGCTGAGCCCCTTGCTACGCACTATTTGTACGGGCAGCAGCTGGGGCAGGGCGGCGGCAAAGCCATTGAGTTGCGTCAGGCTGAAACTGCCGCCTATGCGCAGGCGAGCGACGGCCGGGTCGCGTACCACCAGGCCCGTGTCGCCATAGCGTTCGAATTCGGCCAGCAGCTGGCCCAGTGGCAGGTTGTCGACCGTGACGCGGCCGTTACGCCACGGCGCCACGCTATCGGGCGGCAAGTGCGAGATAGCCGACAGTTTTCCCGCCGCATCGGCTTGCAGACCCTGGCCAGCCAGCAGGTCGACCTGATCCTGACCTTGGCCTGCCACCCTGACATGGCCCTGCTGCACGGCCACGCTCAGCTTGCCATCGTAGGCCAGGGTATTGCGGACGGAAAATTGCGTGCCCACCACCGTGACCTTCAGCGGGCCGCTGAATATATCGAAAGGCTGGCCCTGTTTCGCTTGTACCTGGAACATGGCTTCGCCCTGCAGCAACTGCACTTCGCGCCGGCGTGGGTACAAGCTGACGTTCAGGCGCGTGGATGTGTCGAGCATCAAGCTGCTGCCATCGGGCAGGCTGACGGCCAGGCGCTGGCCACGCTGGGTGGCATACGATTGCGTAAAGCTCGCTTGCTGCTGCGACCATTCATAGCTGCCCACACCCACGCTGAGCGCCAGCATGGCCGCCGCCGCGTAGGGCCAGGCGCGCAGCCAGTGGCGGCGCGGCTGCACTGCCGGGGCTGCGGGGGCGACTGTCCAGCGGGCGGCGATCTCGGGCGGAATCTGGCGTACCTGGCTGTAGGTGTCTTGCATGGCCGCGTAGGCGCGGCCATGGGCGGCGTCTTGCGCCAGCCAGGTTTCGAAGTCTGCCTGCCCGCCGGCGTCGAGCTGACGGCGGCGGCTGAACCAGGTGGCGGCCGCCATGGTCACGGGGTCTTGTGTTGCATCGGCACCGTGGGTGCGCAAGTCCGCCTCATCCTGTGCTGACGGGCCGAAATCGTGTTCTGATGGTGGTTGCTGCATGGGCCGCATTATGCCGACTCCCGCAGCGAATGCAATTGCTTCTGGCAGCTGAGCATGCCGCGCGCGATATGTTTTTCCACCATGCTCACGGAAATGCCCATGCGCGCGGCGATCTGCGCATGCGGCAATTCCTCGAAGATGTGCAGTACGAAAGCGTCGCGGCAGCGCGGTGGCAGCGCGTCGATGGCGTCCACGCAGGCGCGCCAGTCCTGGCTGCCTTCCAATGCTTGTTCCGGCTGCAGATGCTGCGGCGCGGACGGATGGGCGGCCTCTGGCAAGGCGTCGAGCGCATCGTGCTGGCGCAGCGCGGCCCGGCGGTGTTTGTCGATCATCAGGTTGCGCGCCGTGTGGTACAACAGGGCGCGCGGTTCGCGCACGGCTTGCTCGCCCAGTTCTGAATTGTCTTGCACGCCCAGCACGCGCAGATAGCTCTCCTGCACCAGGTCGGCGGCGGCCTCGCGGTTGCGCAAGCTGCGCCAGCAGAAGTTCAGCAATTCTTGGTAATAGTGGGCAAGCACGGCGTCCGGATGTTGGTGTTGAGGCAAGCTGGCGTGCCACACATGAGAATGATTCTCATTATAGGCTATATGTGGTGATTTTTGTACTCTTGCTAAGCGGCCTGGCGCACCGTGGCACGCGTACAACGCTTTGCGTGCCGCCTGCCATGCGCTACCATATGAAGTTAATAAGGAGGCAACATGGCAATCCAACTCATTCAGACAGTTCCTATCGCTGGCCAGCAGCCAGGCACCTCGGGACTGCGCAAAAAGGTCAGCGTGTTCCGCGCACCGCACTACCTGGAAAATTTCGTGCAAAGCGTGTTCGATACGGTGGGCGATTGCGCGGGTAAAACCTTGGTGCTGGGCGGCGATGGGCGCTTTTACAACCGTCCCGCGATCCAGACGGTGCTACGCATGGCGGCCGCGCATGGGTATGCGCGCGTGATGCTGGGGCAGGGCGGCATTTTGTCGACGCCGGCCGTCAGCTGCGTGATCCGCAAGCATGGCGCCAGCGGCGGCATCATCCTCTCGGCCAGCCATAATCCGGGCGGTCCCGAGGGCGATTTCGGCATCAAGTACAACATCGCCAATGGTGGCCCGGCGCCTGAAAAAGTCACTGAAGCCGTGTATGCGCGCACGCAGCAGCTGCGCGAGTACCGCATCGCCGATACACCCGACATCGACCTCGATACCCTGGGCACGGTACACATCGAACAGATGGTGGTCGAGGTGATCGACCCGGTGGCCGATTACGCGGAACTGATGCAGCGCCTGTTCGACTTCGACGCCATCGGCAAGCTGTTTGCGGGCGGCTTGCGCATCTGCTTTGACGGCATGCATGCGGTGTCCGGCCCCTACGCCACGCGCATCCTGGAAGGCTTGCTGGGCGCAACCAAGGGCAGCGTCATCAACGGCTTGCCTTTGGAAGACTTTGGCGGCGGCCATCCCGATCCTAACCCTGTCAATGCGCATGAACTGATCGCGCGCATGGCGGCGTCCGACGCGCCCGATTTTGGCGCCGCCTCCGATGGTGATGGCGACCGCAATATGATACTCGGCCGCCGTTTCGACGTGACGCCATCGGACAGCCTGGCGATCCTGGCCGCCAACGCCCACGTGGCGCCCGGCTACCGCGCAGGCTTGAAGGGTGTCGCCCGCTCCATGCCGACTTCAGGTGCGGCCGACCGGGTGGCAGCGGCCCTGGGCATCCCCAGTTTTGAGACACCGACCGGCTGGAAATTCTTTGGCAACCTGCTCGACGCGGACATGGCCACCCTGTGTGGCGAAGAAAGCTATGGCACGGGTTCCAACCATGTGCGCGAAAAAGATGGTGTGTGGGCCGTGCTGTTCTGGCTCAACCTGGTGGCGGCCAAGGGCCAGCCGGTGGAAGAAATCGTGCGCGCGCATTGGGCCACCTACGGCCGTAATTATTATTCACGCCATGACTACGAAGATATCGACAGCGCGGTCGCCGCGCAGCTGATGGATTTTTTACGGGGCCAATTGCCTGCACTGCCTGGACAGACCCTTGGCGCCTACACGGTGTCGCTGGCCGATGACTTCAACTACACGGATCCTGTCGATGGCTCGGTGGCGACGAAACAGGGTGTGCGCATCATCATGACGGACGGTTCGCGCATCGTGCTGCGCCTGTCCGGCACGGGCACGCAAGGCGCGACCTTGCGCCTGTACCTGGAGCGCTACGAAGCCGATCCCGCGCAGCACAGCATCCCCACGCAAGAGGCGCTGGCCGGCCTGATCGCGGTGGCGGAGCAAGTGGCGCAGATCCGCGAGCGCACGGGACTGGCTGCGCCGACGGTGACGACTTAAGTCGTCGTCAGGTAATCGATCAGTGCCCGCACCTTCAAGGCCAGGTGCCGGCCCGGCGTGTAGACGGCGTGCACGGCGCCGGCATAGGGAGTGTCAAAGGTCCATGCCGGCAGCAGCTGTTTCACCCGCCCGCAAGCCAGCGCCGCTTGCGCCGCAAAGTCGGGCACCAGGCCGATACCGCCATCGGCTTCCACCAGCGCCATGATGGCGCCGCTATTGTTGATGGTGATGCGGGCGGGAATATCGACGCTGGCGCTGCGCTCGCTACTGCGCATAAACCAGTGCCCGTCGAATTGGCCATATCCCAGGTAGCAGCAGCGGTGCCGCAGCAAGTCTTCCGGCGCGTCCGGCGCGCCATGCGCAGCCAGGTAGGTTTGGGATGCCACCAGCACATACTGCATCTGGCACAAAGGCCGTGCGGCCAGCCCTGGCGCCAGTTCGCGTGCGATGCGGATGGCCAGGTCGATACCGTCTTCCACCAGGTCGATGGTGCGGTCGGTCAAGGTCAGGCGCACATCGACATCAGGGTGCAAGTCCAGAAAACCCGGTAGCCGGGGCGCCAGCCAGACCTGGCCAAACACGATGGGCGCGCTGACCCTCAGCACGCCGTTTGGCCGCGCGCGGTAGCTGCCGGCCAGCACATGGACTTCACGCGCCGTGGTGAGCATGCGCACACAGGCTGCATGCACTTGCTCGCCCAGTTCCGTCAGCGACAGCGAACGCGTGGTCCGCTGCAGCAGCCGTCCGCCCAGGTGGGCTTCCAGGCGCGCCACATGGCGGCTGACGGCCGAAGTCGCCACGCCCAGATGGCGCGCCGCCGCTGAAAAGCCGCCGCTGTCGACTACCTGGGCGAAGACCGCCATTTCATTGAGCATTTCCATTGGACCTCCATCTTTGCTGATGATGCAATAAACCTTTGCATTTTAAGCTGATTGTTAATCCACGGGTGCAGGTCGATACTGGCTTCCTGAAAATTCTTTTGGAGCCGCTATGACTTACACGATTTATCGCACCGATGGCCAGGGCCAGCTGGTGCGCCACCAGCAAGCGCCGCTGCCGCTCGGTGAGCACGATGTGCTGGTGACCGTGCGGGCGATCGCCCTCAATTTCAGGGATGTCTATTTTGTCAAAGGCAACCGCTTCCGCCCGCCCGTCGAAGGGCGTATTCCCTTCAGCGATGCGGCTGGCGTAGTGGCAGCGGTGGGCGCAGGCGTGACCCGTTTCAAGGTGGGCGACAGGGTCAATACCACCGTGCTGCCGAACTGGATCGATGGCCCCTTGACGGAAGAAGGCTTGTGCGGCTCGCTGGGTAGCCGTGGGCGCGATGGCGTGCTGGCTGAAAAAATCGTGCTGCATGAAGAGGAGCTGGTCGCCAGCCCCGATTTTTTATCGCATGCGCAAGCGGCAACCTTGCCGGTGGCGGCGTTGACCGCCTGGCATGCGGTGGCTGAATTGAAGGTACTGGGGCCTGGCGATACGGTGGTGGTGCAAACCACGGGCGGCGTGGCCGTGTTTGCGATCCAGTTCGCCAAGGCGCTGGGCGCGCGCGTGATCGTAGTTTCGCGCAGCGAAGACAAGCTGCAACGGGCGCTGGCGGCAGGCGCCGACGACGCCATCAATTCTTCCGTGACGCCGGAATGGGATCAGCAGGTGCAGGCGCTAACGGACGGCAAGGGCGCGCGGCTGGTGCTGGACATGGGCTTGACCGATTCGCTGCGCCGCGCCACGCGCGCCGTTGCGTTCGAGGGTACGGTGGCGATTATCGGCGTGGTGCAGGAAGAAACCAATCCCTTCGATATCTTCACGGTGATGAACAAGAATATCAATGTGCGCGGCGTGGAAACCGGTTCGCGCAGCATGTTCGAGCGGATGAATGCGTTTATTGAACAGCACCGCATCGTGCCGGTGATCGACAGTGTATTCGGCGTCGGGCAGGTAGATGTGGGGCTGGCACGGCTGGGCGCCAGCCCCTTTGGCAAGATCGTTCTACGCTTCGATTAAACAGTCTTGCGGTAGTTGTCGACCATCTTGTAGCGTTTCGCATACAGGCCGAAGGCCAGCATGGCGACAGCGGCGAAGGCGGCGAAGAAGAACATCTGGAAGGCGGTGACGCTGATGCCGCTTTCCGAGATCTTGCCGATCACGCCTTCGTTCATCACGCTCTTGTTGACGATCAGTACCCACAGGTTGCCCACCGTGGTCGACAGGTTCCAGAAGCTCATGATGGCGCCTTTCATCGAGACGGGCGCCTGGCTGTATGCAAACTCCAGTCCCGTGGCCGAGACCAGCACTTCGCCAAACGTCAGCAGCGCGTATGGCAGGATTTGCCACATGATGGAGACGGCGTTGCCGCTATCGAGCGCCAGCTGCAGCAGGCCGATGACGATCCAGGCCAGCGAGGAAAAGCCGATACCGGCCGTCATGCGGCGCAGGGCGGTCGCTTCCAGGCCGAAGCGGTTCAGCATCGGGTACAGCACCAGGTTGTTGAACGGGATCAGCAGCATCACCAGCATCGGGTTCAGCGCTTGCATCTGCGCCGGCAGGAACCAGCTCGGTTTTTCCATGGTGTTGGCCTGCACGATCCAGGTCGACGCCTTCTGGTCGAACAGCGAGAAGAACGGCGTGACCAGGGCGAAGATGACCAGGATGCGCAACACTGCCCGCACGCCTTCGACCGCTTCGTCGGGGTGGATGCCGCGTGCGCGTTCCAGCTGCATGGCCGTGCCGATGCTGCCGAAGGCCAGCAGCAGTACCAGCGCGGTACAGGCCGAGATCACGAAGCCCCAGTCGGGAATCATGTAGAACGAGAACAGGGCGCCGGCCACGCCGAGGTAAGCCACGTACAGGCCAGCGCGCGAACCGCCATCGACTTGCGCCAGCAGGGCGGTGCGGGCCACGCGGGTAAACGAATCAGGGTTCGGCGGTGCAGGCGGCACGTGCACGTATTTTTTGGCGCCCATCCAGAAAACGATGGTGGCCGCCAGCATCATGATGCCGGGGATGCCGAAGGCGATCGATGGACCGTAGTCGCGCAGGAACATCGGCATCAGCAGCGAGGCGAAGAAGGAGCCGAAGTTGATGATCCAGTAAAACAGGTCGAATACCAGCTTGGCCTTGTGCTTGTTGGTCTGGTCAAACTGGTCGCCCACGAAGGACGCCACCAGCGGCTTGATGCCGCCCGAACCAAAGGCGATCAGGAACAGGCCGAAATAGAAGCCGTTGACATTGTCTTCAAAGATGGCCAGGCAGGCATGGCCTGCGCAATACACGAGGCTAAGCCAGAAGATGGTGTTGTACTTGCCAAAGAAGCGGTCGGCCAGCCAGCCGCCCAGCAGCGGGAAGAAATATACGCCGATCACGAAAGTGTGGAAGACGTGCTTGGCTTCGCCCGTGCGCTGATCGATGGGGATCATCAGCAGCAAGGTGCTGATCAGGAACGGTGTGAGGATGTTGCGCATGCCATAAAAGCTGAAGCGCTCGCAGCCTTCGTTGGCGATGATGTACGGTATCTGGCGGGGCATTTGCCCACTGGCATTTTTTATCTCGGCCGTTGACATGGTCTCTTCCTAAGTATTTTTATAAGCCGCGATGCTAAGGCCTGAAGAGCTTGATGGCAACAGGAAAAATGGTCTATCCGCTATTTTTCCACTTTTCGTAAGCCATTGATTTTCATAAAGACATCGCTTTTTGACATGGTTTCCGCGATGGCAGGCCGGGGCAGCAGCAATTGCATTTGCAGCATGCCCAGCGGTGGCGCACCCTCGGCCAGGGTAAAGCCGCAGCGCAGATACAGCGACAGGGCAGCATGGTTGTCTTGCGCCACGGCTAGTCGTAGCCATGCCAGCTCGGGAATGGCGCAGGCATGCCCGATGATGGTTTGCAGCAGTAACCGGCCCGCTCCCTTGCCGCGCGCGTCTGGCGCCACATACACGCCCCAGATACTGGCTTTGTCATGCACCACGGCAATCGGTTCGCGGCGCAAGCCGGCCATGGCGACCAGCCTATCGTTTTCGAAAACACCAAAGATTATTTGGTAGCGGTTCACCAGCAGGCGCTGGCTGATCTGCGCCAGCGGCAAGCTGCCTTCCAGCGCATAGGTGGTGCAGAACGTGGCGGGCAATTCGCTGATGCCGGCCAGGCGCAGCGCGCGGTAGGCGGGTGTATCGTCGGCAGTGAGGGGGCGCACATGGAAGGCAAGCATGTTGCCAGTATCGAAGCTGCAGACGGAAAAGTAAACCTTGCACTGTTGCCTGCATCAAATTAAGATATATCTTATAACGATATATCTTAAGGAATCCTATGCTTCATTTCCTGCGCGGCGGCCATCGGCTGCAGGCCTTGCAACACAGCCATGGTCACGGCCATGGCGCGCCGGGGCGCGGCCCCAAAATGTTTGATGCAGGCACCTTGCGCTACCTGGTGCTGCAATTGATTGCCGACAAACCACGCCACGGCTACGACATCATCAAGGCCATCGCAGAGCGTGCCGGTGGCGGCTATGCGCCCAGTCCCGGCGCCATTTATCCCTTGATGCATGGGCTGGTGGGGCAGGGTTATGTCGCTGTCAGCCTCGATGGCAACAAGAAGCTGCACAGCATCACGCAGGAAGGCCTGGACTTTCTGGAAGCCAACCGTGCCTATGTGGATGCGATTGCCGCCAAGGTCGCTGCACCGGCCGAAGATGATTTGCGCCAACTGATGCACGAACTCAAGGCCGCCGTGATCGCGCGTGGGCGCTATGACGCTCTCAGTGCGGCCCGTCTCGACGCCATCTGCGCCATCTTGCGGCAGGCCAGGCAAGATATCGAGGAGCTGGGATGATGACATTGCCCCCCACCCGCGAACGCTGGCTGCTGTGGCTGCTGGCCCTGACGCAATTTACCGTCATCATGGATTTCATGGTGATGATGCCGCTGGCGCCCCAGCTGATGCACGCTTTCAACATCGGCCCGGCCACCGTGTCTGGCGCAGTGTCGGCCTATGCCTGGTGCGCGGGCTTGTCCGGCTTGCTGGCGGCTACCTATATCGACCGTTTTGACCGTAAAAAACTGTTGCTGGCCATGTTTTGCCTGTTCACCGTGTCGAACCTGGCCTGCGCGATTGCCCCCAATTTCCACGTGCTGATCTGGTCACGCGCCTTTGCGGGACTCACCGGCGGGGTGCTGGGCGCCATCATCATGGCCATTATCGGCGACGTGATTCCGGCCGAGCGGCGCGGTGCGGCCACCGGTGTCGTCATGACCTCGTTTGCGATGGCGGCGGTGGCAGGCGTGCCGATCGGCGTGGTGCTGGCCGCGCACTTTGGCTGGGCTTCGCCGTTCTATTTGCTGGTGCTGTTGTCGCTGCTGATCTGGCTGGCCGCTTCGCGCGTGCTGCCACCTTTGAATGCGCATCTGGCGGGGCCGAAAACACCTTTGACGCAAGTGCTGCCGAACTTGCTGGCGCTGTTCCGCGAACGCCGCCACCTCGATGCATTTGCCTTGTCCATCGTCAACATGACGGCGTCGATGCTGGTGATTCCGTTTATTTCGCCGGTGCTGGTGGGTAATCTCGGTATCGCCCCGGCCGATGTCACCTGGGTCTACCTGGCCGGTGGCTGCGCTACCTTATTCACGGCGCGGCTGATCGGGCGCTGGGCAGACAAGGCGGGCAAGCAGCAGGTGTACCGCTGGATCGCGCTGCTGTCGATCTTGCCCATGCTCTTGATCACGCACTTGCCGCAGTTGCCCTTGCTGGCGCTGCTGGTGGTGTTTCCGTTCTTCATGACCCTGGTCTCGGGCCGCACTATCCCCCTGCAGGCCTTGCTGACCACCATCCCGCAGCCGCAGAAGCGGGGCGCCTTCCTCAGCGTCAATTCTGCCCTGCAGCAGCTGGGCAGCGGCCTGGGCGCCTTGCTGGGCGGCTTGACCCTGTCGACCGATGCGGCAGGCCATATCAGCGGCTATGGCATCAATGGCTGGCTGGCGGCGGGCTTGTCGCTGCTGACGGTATGGTGGGTGTCGCGCGTGCGCAGCGCAGCTGTTGCCCCGGTAGCGGCTGTTGCTGGGTAGTTACTGGATAGCAACGCGGTCCATGGGAGCGCTTTCCTTGCGCCAGCGCTCCAGGCTCAGCACTTCATCGCTGGCCGTGTCGTCCACCAGGATATGCTTGCCGTCCGGCGTGACGAGGAAGCTTTCCCACAGGTGGGCAGCTTCCGGCGTGTTTTCAAAAAAGCTCAGCTGATAATAAGACTGGCCTTCGACTACGCGCTGCTCGGGGGCTGTCAGCATCACGGCGCCATGCGCGCGTCCTTCCGAGACCTTTTCAATATGCGCGGCCCAGGCCTTCAATTCCGGCAGCGCCATCAGTGCCGTGACGGCCTGCTCTTCCTGGCGCGCTGCCACTTTTTCTGCTGCTGCCGCTGCCGGGTGTTCCTGCGGCGCATGCTGGTACACATAGGTGGCGCCCAGCGCGGCAGCCAGCAGGCCGGCCAGGGTGCCGGCAATGATGGCGGTTTTGGAAGAAGAGGCGCGTGGCGGCATGGCGGTTTACATGAGGTGGATGATGGCGGCCATGCTAAAGCAAAAAGTGCAAGTGGGCAAAAAAAGACGAAAAAAAAGCCACCTTCCGAAGGAGGTGGCTGTGGGGCCGCCGGTGTCGCGCCAGCAGTTTTTGGCCCGCTAGCGCTGTGCCGGCGTATGCGGCCGAGTGCGCCGTCGCCTGCGCGCAAGGCCGCAGGACATTACATCATGCCGTCCATACCGCCCATGCCGCCCATACCACCCATGCCGCCGCCCATGCCGCCAGCTGCTTTGTCGTCAGCGATTTCGCAGACCATGCAGTCGGTCGTCAGCATCAGGGATGCGATCGAAGCAGCGTTTTGCAGCGCCGAACGGGTGACTTTAGCTGGGTCCAGAACGCCCATTTCAACCATGTCGCCATAGGTGCCGTTGGCTGCGTTGTAGCCGTAGTTGCCCGAGCCAGCCAGAACAGCTGCCACGACGACCGAAGCTTCTTCGCCAGCGTTTTGCACGATCATGCGCAGTGGCTCTTCCATTGCGCGCAGGACGATCTTGATACCAGCGTCTTGATCAGGGTTGTCGCCTTTGATCGCGATGTTGGCGCGTGCGCGCAGCAGGGCTACGCCGCCGCCTGGCACGATGCCTTCTTCCACGGCAGCGCGGGTAGCGTGCAGTGCATCTTCAACGCGGGCTTTTTTCTCTTTCATTTCGACTTCGGTGGCTGCGCCTACCTTGATCACGGCAACGCCGCCAGCCAGTTTGGCTACGCGCTCTTGCAGTTTTTCACGGTCGTAGTCCGAGGTCGCTTCTTCGATCTGTACGCGTACTTGTTTTACGCGTGCTTCGATAGCTGCAGCTTCGCCAGCGCCATCGATGACGATGGTGTTTTCTTTACCCACTTCGATGCGTTTCGCTTGGCCCAGTTCAGCCAGGGTCACTTTTTCCAGGGTCAGGCCGACTTCTTCAGCGATCACTTGGCCGCCGGTCAGGACAGCGATGTCTTCCAGCATGGCTTTGCGGCGGTCGCCGAAGCCAGGTGCTTTCACTGCGCAAGTTTTCAGGATGCCGCGGATGTTGTTCACAACCAGGGTAGCCAGCGCTTCGCCTTCGATGTCTTCTGCGATGATCAGCAGTGGACGGCCAGCCTTGGCGACTTGTTCCAGTACCGGCAGCAGGTCACGGATATTCGAGATTTTCTTGTCGCACAGCAGGACGAATGGGCTGTCCAGAACGGCAACTTGCTTCTCTTGGTTGTTGATGAAGTATGGCGACAGGTAGCCACGGTCGAATTGCATACCTTCAACGATGTCCAGTTCGTCGTTCAGCGATTTGCCGTCTTCCACGGTGATCACGCCTTCTTTGCCGACTTTTTCCATCGCTTCAGCGATACGCTCGCCGATCGAGTAGTCCGAGTTCGCCGAGATCGCGCCAACTTGGGCGATTTCTTTGGTGGTGGTGCAAGGACGGGCGATTTTCGCCAGTTCTTCCACGGTGGCAGCAACTGCTTTGTCGATGCCGCGTTTCAGGTCCATCGGGTTCATGCCGGCGGCAACGAACTTCATGCCTTCGCGCACGATGGCTTGTGCCAGCACGGTTGCGGTGGTGGTGCCGTCGCCAGCGTTGTCGCTGGTACGGGAAGCAACTTCCTTGACCATTTGCGCGCCCATGTTCATGAGCTTGTCTTTGAGTTCAACTTCTTTCGCAACCGACACACCGTCTTTGGTCACGGTAGGGGCGCCGAACGAGCGCTCCAGCACCACGTTACGGCCTTTAGGACCCAGGGTGACTTTCACTGCGTTGGCGAGGATGTTCACGCCTTCAACCATCTTGGCGCGCGCTGCGTCGCCGAAAACTACTTCTTTAGCTGCCATGTTAATTCTCCAGAAATTTCAGGATGTAGAAAATGTCTACAACGTGGAAACAATTACTTGACGACGATCGCCATGATGTCTTCTTCGCGCATGACCAGCAGCTCATCGCCGTCAACTTTGACGGTTTGGCCAGCGTACTTGCCGAACAGGACACGGTCGCCTACTTTGACATCCAGAGGACGGACTTTGCCGTCGTCGAGAATCTTGCCATTGCCTACGGCAAGGACTTCGCCTTGATCCGGTTTTTCAGCAGCTGCATCAGGGATGATGAGGCCGGACGCAGTTTTGGTTTCCTGGTCGAGGCGTTTGACGATAACGCGATCGTTCAATGGGCGCAGATTCATACAAAACTCCTTAAAGTTCAATGGATAAGTATTGCTAATTGGTAAAACCAGCCTGGCGCCAGGCCAGGCCTGCTTTCAGTTGACTGCCATTGAAACAACAGCTGCAACAGTTCAGTAAGCCCCAGGCCATGCTTGTGTTGTCCGGCGTCTTGCGGCCTTCGCGTCATGGCGTCGCCCACCAGTCGTTTTGCCTGCAGTTCGCCGGGCAAACACAATCATTGCTTGTGGATTACCAGGAAAGAGTTTGTTAGCACTCTCTACTAACGAGTGCTAACGCATGCTAATTATAGGGACGGTCATGAGCTTATTCAATAGAAAGATAAGCTTAGATGATCTGCGCAGCCTGCATATAAGCAGGGGTTTGCGCTGACGCAAGCTCTTTCCCGGGCATCAGCAGCAAACGCGACTGTAGCATGGGCGATGGTTGGGGTCTGTTCCGGTAGGCGTGTGCCTGCGTAGTTTGAATATTAAATTTGCTAAGATGATTAAAATTACATATCAAACATTAAACTATTATGAAAAAGAAACTTATTCCATTCCTTTTTTCTCCTGCGCTTTTGCGTTTGTTTGGCGGCGCTGTGATCGGCCTGGCCTGCATGGGCACGGCCAGTGCGCAAACGGCCACCATCCTCGACGAGCTGACGATCGCCACCCTGACGCCGCTGGAAAAGGACATGTTGCTCAATGATTTGTTCAATGACTTGAACAAGGACGATGACGACCAGCAAGCCCATGTCTGGGACAACGGCAGCGACAAGGCCCATCTGGTGACGGTGACGTACAACTTCAGCAACTCCGGCTTGACCGAACATAGCCTCAAGGCGCACGCTTGCCGCGACTTGAAATTCATCGTCAAGGCTGGCGGCAAGACACAAGACCTGAGCCGCCGTACTTGTACTCAGGATAGCGGACGCTGGGATGTGCAGGGCAAGGATGCGGCGCCCGTGGCCTATCCGCCGTTTTTGTCCGATATCACGGTGGCCAAGTTGAACGCCAAGGAGAAAGAGGCGCTGATCAACGCTGCAGAAACCGTTCTGCGAGACAATGAAGAAGGCGTGGCCAGCCACTGGAGCAACCAGGGTCTGGGCAATCCCGTGCCCCTGAAGGTCAGCCTGGCGCCATCGAACACGGGCGCCAAGCCCGGTAGTTATCACACCTGCCGCGACTTGACGATGATATTGGATGGCAAGGGCGGCACGCAAACCTTGCAGCGCCGTTCCTGCGAGAACCGTATGCACACGTATGACATCGTGCCGGGACATGAAAGCGGGCAATAAAAGCGGTAATACCTAAACCACAAGAAGTAAGCAGTGGCTTACCCGTGGTGGCTGCCAGGCTGCCGCCACGGACCTGAAAAACAGTTCTTTCACGACAACAGCGCTGTATTGATGTAAATATGTGTGACAGCGGTGTGATTCGATTGACGCCCATGGAGCGTCCGCCCTATAGTGGCGGAATGATTTCCGAATTCAATGAATTATCCGACAAAATCGGCTTGCTGGCCGAAATGACCCATGCGCTGCGTCGTGAAAACGCGCAACTGCGCAAGGACAATATCGCCCTGTCCGCTGACAACGCCATGTACGTGCAGCGCATGCGCGAGGCGCAGGAGCGGGTGGAAGCCTTGCTGGAAAAAATCCCTGAACTGGTGCAGGCTGGCCTGGAGCAAGCCGCCTCGGAAGCCAATGCTGAAGTTG
The DNA here is from genome assembly GCF_014200725.1 of Janthinobacterium silvisoli. Taxonomy (GTDB): domain Bacteria; phylum Pseudomonadota; class Gammaproteobacteria; order Burkholderiales; family Burkholderiaceae_D; genus Janthinobacterium. The sequence continues at coordinate 1,609,090 of NZ_JACHCL010000001.1, read as the reverse complement.
TGGAAAACGGGAAGGAAGCGTAATGCCGCGTGTCGATGTCAATATCATGGGCCAGGCCTACAGCATGCTGTGCGCCGACGGTGAAGAGCGCGCGCTGCGCGAAGCGTCGATCTACCTCGATAGCAAGATGAAGGCCATCCGCGACGCGGGCAAGGTCAAGGGCAATGACCGCATCGCCGTGCTGGCCGCTCTGGGCGTGGCTGCCGAATTCCTGTCCGTCAAGTCGCCGCAAGGTCCGTTGTCGGAATTGTCGATACTGGAAGTCAAGCAAAAGATCGCGGCCATGCACACGGTACTCGATACCGCACTGACGCCCCAGGAAAACCTTTTTTAAACATCTGACCAAACCTATTGCGCGTCGCGATTTGCGGCCTGCGATGCTCACTGTGCATCCGCACAGCTGCGCTTCTCAACCACAACTCCTTTCCGCTCGCTACGGTTTTGTCAGATGTTGTTATGGAATATTAAGCCAGCCGCGTACGAATCGCTACGATTTGTCTTTGCGATGCGCGAGCAAAGGAGTAAACTTCGTCCTACCCTGCGGTGTTCGCGATTGCCATATATTCCTTGAACCATTTATGCGCATCGGTTGCGAATTTTGTTTGATGGGAGTGAGCGTCGCTCGTTCGACGAACCCGAAATTGAACTAACGTGACCACCTTGAACCGTTTGGTTCGGGATGCCGGCACAGCGGCACAGGCGGGGCCGAATTGAAATGAGCTTGAAACAAGCTTGCAATACAACTGAAAACGGTTGCAGCATATGAATGCGCAACCGTTTTTTTACGTCTGTTGCTTTGATAGGGAGTAGGCATGAAACAATATTGGTTGATGAAATCGGAACCGGACGAGGTCAGCATCGATGATTTGATGGCGGCGCCGAAACACACTCTGCCGTGGTTTGGTGTGCGCAACTATCAGGCGCGCAACTTCATGCGCGACGGTATGAAGGAAGGCGACGGCGTACTGTTCTACCATTCCAGCTGCCCGCAACCGGGCGTGGCGGGCATAGCCGAAGTGGCCAGCACGGCTTACCCCGATCACAGCCAGTTTGAAGAAGGCGGCAAGTATTTCGATGCCAAGGCCACGCAGGAACAGCCACGCTGGATCAGCGTCGACGTGCGGGGCTTGAAGAAAACGGCGCTGCTGCCACTGGCCGAGATGCGCCAGATAGCGGCGCTGGAAGACATGCTGCTGCTCAAGAAAGGCAGCCGGCTGTCCATTACGCCGGTGACGCCGGCGCAATGGAAGGTGATTACGGATAAATTAAAGGGCTAGCCTCAGCTTGTCGCGCGTGCCTTGGTCGGCGGCGTGGCCATGATGCGGTACTTGTATGACCATACCAGCAGGGCGATGCCGCCGACGATCATCGGCAGCGACAGCATCTGGCCCGAGGTGATCGGTACGCCGAACCATACGACTTGCCAGTCCGGCGTGCGGAAGTATTCCGTGAAGAAGCGGGCGCAGCCGTACAGCAAGGTGTACATGGCGCCCACCGCGATGCGTGGATGCTGCTTGCGCGAGAACAGCCACAGGATGATGAAGACCAGGATGCCGTCGACCAGCATCTGGTAGATCGGCGATGGGTGCACGGGATACGGAATGCCTGGCCATTGCATAGCCCATGGCAAGCTTTCCGGTGCGATGCGGCCTGGCAGTTCGGCATTGATGAAGTTACCCAGGCGGCCCGCTGCGTAACCGAGCGGCACCAGCGGCGCGATGAAGTCGAGCACGTCGAACAGGTTGCGGCCCGCCTTGCGGCTCCACAAATACATGGCCAGTATCACGCCCAGGAAACCGCCGTGGAAGGACATGCCGCCATGCCAGACCATGAAGATTTCCAGCGGGTTCTGGGCAAAATATTCGGGACGGTAAAACAGCACTTCACCGAGGCGCCCGCCGATCACCACCCCGAGCATCCCATAGAAGAGCATATCGTCCAGATCCTCCTTTTTCCAGCCGAGGATGGCGATGTGCGGTTGCTTGATGCGCACCCGGCCCAGCGCGATAAAGAGGGCAAAGGCCAGCACATACATCAGACCGTACCAGTGCACGGCGAGTGGGCCGATTTGTATGGCGATCGGGTCGGGCATCGGGTGTATCAGCATCGGTATTCTTTCTTAAGTTAAATCATTGTTGCGTAGTATGCATGAGCTGGCGCCCGAGCGGCTTAGCCGGCTCTTAATGCACTATCAATTTGCTTGCGCAGCAGCGCCAAAAAGCCCTGCAGCACGGACGATGGATTGTCGCGGCGCCAGGCCAGGCCCGTTTCCACCAGCGGCGTCACATCGTGCAATGGCCTGTATTCTACGCCGGGCCGCATCAGATTCGATACCGATTGTGGCACCAGCGCAATGCCCATGCCTGCCGAAACGAGGCTGACGATGGTTTGCATCTGGATCGCTTCCTGGCCTATCTGCGGCGTGATACCGGCTGCGCGGAAGACGCCCACGATGGCGTCGTGCAAGCCAGGCGAGATGGTCCGTGGAAAAATAATCAAGGGCAAAGGCGGCATATCCTGCAGCCGCACGGGGCCCGGCGTTTGCAGCACATCGAGTCCGGATGGGGCCGCCAGCACCAGTGGTTCTGCCAGCACGGGCAGATAGTCGAGCGCCGCTTTTGCCTTGTCGGGCAGCGGCGGGATCAGCAGGCCGGCGTCGATACGGCCCTGCAGTAAATCATCGAGCTGCAAGTCGGAGGTTGCTTCCTGCAACTGTATTGCCACTTGCGGATAGGCCGTTTGATACGCGCGCAGCAGCGGCGGCAGCACGCTGTAGTCGGCCGACGAGACAAACGCCAGGCTCAAGCGGCCCGCTTCGCCCTGCGCCGCCCTCTGCACCAGGGCAGGCAATTCCTGCGCCTGGGCCAGCAGGCGGCGCGCTTCGGGCAACAGGGCGGCGCCAGCCGGCGTCAGCTGTACTTCGCGCCGCGTGCGCACGAACAGGGGCGCGCCCAGCAATTCTTCCAGGGCCATGATGGTTTGCGACAGGGGCGGCTGCGTCATGTGCAGGCGCAGGGCGGCGCGGCCGAAGTGCAATTCCTCGGCGACAGTAATGAAGTAGCGTAACTGCCGTAATTCTAGGTTCATACGTGTTTCCATGCGAATATATTGCTGTGATATCTAAAACGACTCACAGACCAGTGCATCATATATTTGACAGTGGTAGCTACGCAAGGCAATCTGGCGTACCCCCACTGCAGACAGGGTCTTGTCAACATGGCCCGGCAGTCAGGCACTCAATACTTCAGGAAGGTCCATCATGCCGCAATACCGCTCCCGCACCACCACCCACGGCCGCAACATGGCTGGCGCACGCGCCCTGTGGCGCGCCACCGGCATGAAGGATGGCGACTTCGACAAACCGATCATCGCCGTCGTCAACTCGTTTACCCAGTTCGTGCCCGGCCACGTGCACTTGAAAGACCTGGGCCAGCTGGTGGCGCGCGAAATTGAAAAAGCCGGCGGCGTGGCCAAGGAATTCAATACCATCGCCGTCGATGACGGCATCGCCATGGGCCATGGCGGCATGCTGTATTCCTTGCCATCGCGCGACCTGATCGCCGACTCGGTCGAATACATGGTCAACGCCCATTGCGCCGACGCCATGGTGTGCATTTCGAATTGCGACAAGATCACGCCGGGCATGCTGATGGCCGCCATGCGTATCAATATCCCGGTGGTCTTCATTTCCGGTGGCCCGATGGAAGCGGGCAAGGTCATCAAGGTGGTCAACGGTAGCCAGAAGATCATCAAGCTGGACCTGGTGGACGCCATGATCAAGGCGGGCGACAGCACCGTGTCGGACGCCGACGTGGCGGAAATCGAGCGTTCGGCCTGTCCGACCTGCGGTTCATGTTCCGGCATGTTTACGGCCAATTCGATGAACTGCCTGACCGAGGCGCTGGGCCTGGCCCTGCCCGGCAACGGCACCATCCTGGCCACCCACGCGGACCGCGAGCAGCTGTTCCTGCGCGCCGGGCGTTTGATCGTCGAACTGGCCAAGCGCCATTACGAGCAGGACGATTACTCGGTGCTGCCCCGTTCCATCGCTACCAAGGCGGCGTTTGAAAACGCCATGGCGCTCGACGTCTCGATGGGCGGCTCGACCAATACCGTGCTGCATTTGCTGGCTGCCGCGCACGAAGCCGAAGTGCCGTTCACCATGGCCGATATCGACCGTATTTCGCGCAAGGTGCCCTGTCTGTGCAAGGTGGCGCCGATGACGGACAAATACCATATCGAAGACGTGCACCGCGCGGGCGGCATCGTGGGCATCCTGGGCGAACTGGCGCGCGCCGGCCTGCTCGACACCAGCTTGCCGACCATCCATGCAGCTACCCTGGCCGACGCCATCGCGCACAACGACATCAAGTGCACCGATGACCCGGCCGTGCATCAGCTGTTCCGCGCCGCGCCGGGCGGCGTGCCGACGCAGACGGCGTTTTCGCAGTCGGAACGTTTTGCCAGCGTCGATACGGACCGCAGCACGGGCTGCATCCGCGACAAGGCGCACGCCTATTCGCAAGATGGCGGGCTGGCTGTGTTGTACGGCAACCTGGCTGAAAAGGGCTGCATCGTCAAGACGGCCGGCGTCGATGAAAGCATCCTTGTGTTCTCGGGCAAGGCGCGCGTGTTTGAAAGCCAGGACGCGGCTGTCGAAGCGATCCTGGCCGATACCGTGCATGAAGGCGACGTGGTCATCATCCGCTACGAAGGTCCGAAAGGCGGTCCTGGCATGCAGGAAATGCTGTACCCGACGTCCTACATCAAATCCAAGGGCCTGGGCAAGGCTTGCGCGCTGTTCACGGACGGGCGTTTCTCGGGGGGCTCTTCGGGCCTGGTGATCGGCCACGCTTCGCCGGAAGCGGCTGAAGGGGGCGCCATCGGCCTGGTGGAAGAGGGCGACTTCATCGATATCGATATTCCTGCGCGCCGCATCAACCTGCGCATCACGGACGCTGCACTGGCCGAACGCCGCGCCGCCATGGAAGCGAAGGGAGATGCCGCCTGGTTGCCCGTCAACCGCGACCGCTATGTCTCGCAAGCATTGCAGGCATACGCAGCCCTGACCACCTCGGCCGACCGTGGCGCAGTGCGCGATCTCTCGCAGCTGAAAAAGCGCTGAACTGTCTAGTCGCCCAGGTTACAAGGCCTTACAAACAAAGTGGGAATAGCGGCGCGAATCGGGGCACAATACAGGTGCCCAACCGTTGACGATGATGAAACGCTTGATCTGGGCTCGTAGTGAGCCTGCGGAAACACGGTAAAATGCCGCAGGAAGTAACTTTGGAGAAAAGACAATGAATCGTTCCATGTTGGTGGCTGTAGTGGCAGTGTCGGCGTTGACCTCGCAAATGGCGATGGCCAATCCTGACCTGGCGAAAGCAAAGAATTGCATGGCTTGCCACGCAGTCAGCACGAAATTGGTCGGTCCTGCATTCAAGGATGTGGCCGCCAAGTACGCAGGCCAGAAAGATGCGGAAAGCAAGCTCGTGGCAAAAGTCATGAAGGGCGGTTCCGGTACCTGGGGCGCGATTCCGATGCCCGCCAATCCGCAAGTGAGCGAAGCGGAAGCCCACACCCTGGTCAAATGGGTGTTGTCGCAAAAATGAACTGAGATGACCTTCAATGGTTAAACAGCGCGCAGACCTTGGTCTGCGCGTTTTTTTTGTCGCTACCATCTTGCGCAAGGCGCTCCGTTCGGGTTAAGTTAGCAAGTAGTTGCAGTGATGTAAATGGATTACTTGGAAACTAAAAACCGTCTTGAAGGACGGTGCCACTTTACGGAGAAAAAATGCAAAGAACAATCAGCAGCATGCTGTGCATGGCCTTGGTCGGTGGCGTGCTTACCGGCTGCGGCAGCGGGACTGTCGACGATGGCGGCAATACGGTCCTGAAATCGGTATCGGTGCAAGCGGAAGTCGCCCCCGCCCCCGTTGCTGTGCCCAAGAGCTCGGCTAAAAAAATCTATATGCACATGATGCCGTGGTTTGAAACCAAGGCTTCTTCGGGCAATGGCGCTTGGGGCCAGCATTGGACCATGGCGAATAAAAATCCGGACATCGTCGATGCAAACGGTAAACGCCAGATTGCCTCGTACTATTATCCGCAAACGGGGCCATACGCTTCCGGCGACCCCTACATCATCGAATATCAATTGCTGCTGATGAAGTATGCCGGTGTCGATGGCGTATTGATCGACTGGCCAGGCAGCCAGAATGTGTGGGATTATGCCAAGAATCGGCAAAATGCCGAGGCCATCGTGGCGCAAACCGCCAAGCTGGGCTTGAGCTTTGCGATGGTGTACGAGGATCATAATATTGGCATGGCGTATGACGCCGGGCTGATACCCAACAAGATGGCGGCGGCTCAGCAAGACATCGCTTACCTGAAGTCTAATTACACTACGCAAAGCAACTACATTCAAATCAATGGCGCGCCGTTGATATTGGATTTCGGACCGCAAACCTTCGTCAACGGCAGCGACTGGAACGCTATCTTTTCGACCTTCCCCAAGCCGCCCACGTTCCTGACGCTGTGGTACCAGATCGGCCAGGCTGGTTCCAGCGGCAAGGGGGAATTCGCATGGATTTACTCCGATGGCATGGCGGGCCTGGATAACTTTTACAATAACCACCCGTTGAATCTCAAGTTCGGGATCGCGTATCCTGGATTTAATACCTTCTATGCCGCTGGTAACTGGCAAGGCCCGACCTGGACATTGCCATACGGCTCGACCTTTGCGACGACGCTCAGCAAAGCACTGGCTGCCCCCGGCGTCGACAATATCCAGCTCGCCACCTGGAATGATTATGGCGAAGGCACCATGATCGAACCGACGCGGGAGTTTGGCTACAGCTATTTAACGACGATGCAGCAAGCGCTTGGTGTGAGCTCGAATCAAAGTGAATTGCAATTAATCTATGCCTTGTACCAGAAGCGGGTCCAGTATGCCGGCAATGCGGCGCAACAGCAAAACCTGAACAACGCAGCCAGTTATCTGGCCGCCCATCAGGTAGCGCAGGCCGCCGCGATCATCAACGCGATGTAGATCCTGATCGCGCCGAAAAAAAGCGCGCCTGCACTTTTTTACGGCTAAACAACACCTAACAAAACCGTAGCGAGCGGCAGTGAGGCTCGGCGCCCCCGTTGGCCTGAGAAGCGGAGCTGTGCTTTGCACGGGGCCGCCGAGGTAGTGAGCATCGCAGGCCGCAAATCGCGACGCGCAGTAGGTTTTGATAGGTGTTCTAAGCCAGATTCCCCATTCCTTGCAATGTCGCCCTGACCGCCTCATCAAGCGGCGTATGCGGTTCCTTGCCCAGCACGGCGAGCAGCCTGGTATTGTCCATCTGCAGCGGCGTCTGCCACAGATAACGCATCTCGCGCAATTCACGCAGCGTCGCCACGAATGGCGAGGCCAGGGTCATCAGCCACCAGGGAAAACGCCGGATGGCCGGCGCCGCGCCACCTGACTGCAGCACGGCGCGTGAAATGGCCGCCGTCATTTGCCGGCCATCGTGATCCCAATGGCCCGCCATATGAAAGCGGGCAAACGCGGGCAAGGTATGACGCAGATCCAGCAATTGCAGCATGGTACGCGCCACGTCGGGCAGGTAAGACCATTGATGGCCTACACCCTCCGCTCCAGGATATTGCACCGTGCGCACAGCTTGGCCCGGTTTCACCAGGCCTTGCGCAAACCAGGTATTGCCTGACTGGGGACCGAAGAAATCGCCGGCGCGCACGATGATCACCTTTGCGCCTTGTGTGGAGGCTTGTTCCAGACGCGCTTCCAGTTCCACGCGGATGGCGCCCTTGCGCGTTTGCGGGTGTTGCGGCGCTTCTTCCATCAGTACGGGGAAGGCATCGGGGCCATAGTTGTAGACCGTGCCCGGCAGCACGATGGTGGCGTGCTCGGCAATGGCCGCCGCGATGGTGTTATCCAGCATGGGCAGCACCAGCTGGCCCCAGTTACGGTAGCCGGGTGGATTGACGGCGTGCACGATCACGCTGCAGCCCTTGGCGGCCGCCATCACATCGCTGCGCGACAATGCATCGCCTTGCAGCCAGGTCAGGCCATCCGGGGATATCGGTGGCAATTCACCCCGCTTCAGGGCGCGCACCTGCCAGCCAGCCGCCAGCAACTGGCGCATCAGCTCGCCGCCTATGCCGCCCGTCGCGCCCAGCACCAGTGCCGTCTTGTTTTGATTGGTATTGATGTCCATCGTTCCCTCCCTCGTGATTGATGGAGCCAGTATCGGCCCCATCGCATCATTTGGGAATTGATGAACATCGCACAGTAGCCATACGTTTTTGTATGGCTCTGCCTTCTAGTGGATTACTTGACGACTTCCATTTTTGTCTTCTTGCCGCCGCGATAAGTGAACAGGGTCAGCGAGCCATCCTTGATGTCGCCATTGGCATCGAAGGCGATCGGGCCCGTTACACCCTGGTAGTGCACCTTGGCCAGGAAGGGCAGATAGACGGACGGTTTGGACGACTTGGCATCCTGCATGGCAGTGGCCATGGTCATCACGGCGTCGTACACATAGGGCGCATACAGTTGCACGTCCATATTGTATTTCTGCTTGTAGCGGGCGCGGAAATCGTCCATGGCTTTTTGCTCTGCGCCCGTCACGCCGCCCGCTTCCGCGCAAGTGATCATGTTTTCGCCGACCGCGTCGCCGGCCAGCTGGCCCAGCGGTTCCGTGCACATGCCATCGCCGCCCATGAATTTGACCTTGATGCCCAGCGCCTTCATCTGGCGCAGCATGGGGCCAGCCACGGAATCCATGCCGCCAAAGAAGACCAGGTCGGGGTTCTTGGATTTGATGCTGGTCAAAATCGCGTTGAAGTCGGTGGCATTGGCATTGGTAAATTCCTTGCCGACGATTTGCACGCCCGGCAAGGCCTTCTTGGCGCCCTTGACGAATTGCTCGGCCACGCCCTGGCCGTAAGCCGTGCGGTCATCGATGACGGCGATCTTTTTCGCTTGCAGCTTGCCCACGGCATACGCACCCAAAGTGCCGCCCAGCTTGTTGTCATTGGCCACCACGCGGAAAGCCGTATTGAATTTTTGCTGCGTGTAGGTGGGGTTGGTGGCGGCCGGGGAAATCTGTGGAATACCGGCATTGAAATAAATGCGCGAAGCAGGAATCGTGGTGCCCGAATTCAAGTGGCCGATCACGCCATTGACCTTGGCGTCGACCAGCTTTTGCGCCACCGCCGTGCCCTGTTTCGGGTCGCCAGCATCGTCTTCTGCTACCAGCACAAATTTCACGGGTTTTCCGTCGATCTTGAAACCCTTGGCGTTCAAGTCCTCGATCGCCATCTTGGCCGCATTTTCATTATCCTTGCCCAGATGGGAACTGGCGCCCGAGACCGGTGCGACATGGCCTATCTTGATGATTTCCTGGGCGCCTGCATGGCTAGCAAAGGCAAGGGCGATGACAAGCGGAAGGACTTTGGTCTTGAGCTGCATAAACATTCTCCAATGGATAAAGATACGGCGGCGTCTCGTGAAACCGCTTCGAAAGGCGGTACTGGTGGAGAAAGGTACAACAAAAAACCGATCGAGAAAAGCCGGATTTCGGGCTTTGTGTTGTTTGTCGCGACAATCACCAAAACGAGGCGCCATGCACCGATATTGGCGACGCAGATGCACCAAGGAATGGCGTTGGGACGGGAACTAAGTGCCGGGGTCAGACCCGGCGGGTCTGACCCCAGCTTCTGTTTTTGGGGGAAAGGGAGCGTTAACTTGGTGCGATTTTAATGCTGTGGCGGATGCAAATGACCTAATTCATGACTGACAGCATGCGCCACGATATGTTCCAGCGATTGCTGCAAGTCTTCACGCAATGCCCCCCGCATGCCGATCAGGGCATTTTGCAGGGCGGTTTGCAAGACGTGGGCGATGCGCTCTTCCAGCAGGTGATCGATCTTGCCCTGCACCTGGTGCAGGATGCGCTGCGTCAGCCGCTGTTCGATAGCGTCCCAGTCCGGTTGTTCGATTGCGGCAGGGAGCATCATTTCCGGTTCGGCTACCGGCTCGGCTTGCTGCAGCGCTTCCGGCCCCGACAGCACTTCCGTCAACAGGGGGATGCCCGGATCGAATGGCTGTTCGCTCATGTTTTACCCGCTACAAAGTGGGTCGGCTGCAAACCAGCCTTGCGGTATTGCAAGAAGCGCTGGCGGCCCGCCTGGGCATCGTGCTCATCCATGGCCACGATCTCGAACACGCGCTGGAATTGCGCGTAGGCAGCGGGCACCTGCAGCGACAGGTTGACCAGGATATCGTGATGCGGCAGTTCAATATCCATATTGTCGGTCAGCACGATGGGGGTCTGCTTGGCCAGCGCATCGCCAGCCTGCACGTGCGGCAAGAAGTCGGTCGGTGAAATGGTCCACATGGCCGCGTTCAGGGCGGCCAACTGTTCGCTGTCTGCTAGCAGCACCACCACCTTGTTGCCCGCCATATAGGCTTTGCGCACCAGACGGCTGGCATAGACCAGCTTGTCGGGTACGTTGCTGTGAAAATCGACGCGGGTCATGGTGCTCAGGCGGCCATGCCGCTGTGGCGCAGCAGGGCGTCGATGCTCGGTTCACGGCCACGAAAAGCCTTGAACGATTCCAATGCCGGGCGCGAGCCGCCCACGGCCAAAATTTCTGCCTGGAAGCGTTTGCCCGTTTCCGCCGAGACTACGCCGCCCGTCAATGCAGCTGCTTCTTCAAACGCGCTATACGCGTCGGCAGACAAGACTTCCGCCCATTTATAGCTGTAATAACCCGCCGAGTAGCCGCCAGAAAAAATATGGCCAAACGAGTTCTGGAAACGGTTGTAGGCGGGCGGTATCACGACGGCAAACTTGCGGCGCACGCTATCGATCAATTCCTGCACGCTTTGTGTGCCGAAGGGATTGTAGTCATAGTGCAAGTGCATATCGAGCAGCGAGAATTCTGATTGGCGCAAGGTTTGCAAGCCGGACTGGAAATTCTTCGCTGCCAGCATCTTGTCGTACAGCGTGCGTGGCAATGGCTCGCCCGTTGTCACGTGGGCTGTCAAATGTTGCAGCACATCCCATTCCCAGCAAAAGTTTTCCAGGAATTGCGAAGGCAGTTCTACCGCATCCCATTCCACGCCGGAAATACCGGACACGCTGATCTCGTCGACTTGCGTCAGCATATGGTGCAAGCCGTGGCCGAATTCATGGAACAGGGTGATCACTTCATCATGCGTGAACAGCGCCGGCTGCAATACGCCATCGACCACGGCTGGTTCCGTGAAGTTGCAGGTCAGGTAGGCGACTGGTGTTTGCAGCTTGCCATTGTGCACGCGGCGGCCGCGCGCGTCATCCATCCAGGCGCCGCCGCCCTTGCCGGCGCGGGCATACAGGTCCAGGTAGAACTGGCCGACCAGTTGGCCATCGCGTTCGATGCGGTAGAAACGTACGGATGGGTGCCAGGCGCTGGCCGTGTCGGCCACGATGTTGACCGAGAACAAGGTTTGCACGAGGCGGAACAAACCATCGACAACTTTATGCTCAGGGAAATACTGTTTGACTTCCTGCGCCGAAAACGCATAACGGCGTTCCTGCAGCTTTTCGGACGCGTACGGCACGTCCCAGGCTTGCAGTTCGTCCAGGCCCAGTTCATCCTTGGCGAAAGTGCGCAGCTCGGCCAGGTCCTGTTCTGCATACGGGCGGGCGCGGCGGGCCAGGTCTTCCAAAAAGGCGATGACCTGTTCCGGGCTTTGCGCCATCTTCGGCACCAGCGACACTTCGGCGAAATTCTTGTAGCCCAGCATCTTGGCTTCTTCATCGCGCAGCTTCAGCAGGGTGACGATGTTCGGGCCATTGTCCCAGTCGTCTTTCTTGCTGAAAGCCTCGCCTTGTTCGGACGCCTTGGTGGCGTTGGCGCGGTAGATGGTTTCACGCAGCGCGCGCTGGTCGGCAAATTGCAGGATCGGGTAATACGAAGGGAAGTGCAGCGAGAACTGGTAGCCGCTCTTGCCGTCTTTTTCAGCGGCGGCGCGTGCCGCCTGCTTGACGTCGTCGGGCAAGCCGGCCAGTTCGGCTTCGGTGTCCACTAGCAGCTTGTAGTCATTGGTGGCGTCGAGCACGTTTTCAGAAAAACGCGTGGACACGGCCGCGTGTTCTTCCTGGATGGCGCCGAAGCGTTCTTTTTTATCTTCAGGCAACTCGGCGCCGCCCAGACGGAAACCGCGTATCGCGTGTTCGACGATGGTCTTGCGTGCAGGCGACAGGGTGGCGTACTCGGCGCTGGCCTGCAATTGCTTGAATTTGTCAAACAGCACTTCGTTCTGGCCCAGCTCGGTCCAGAACTCCGTGACTTTTGGCTGGCTGGCATTGAAGGCAGCGCGCAGTTCTGGCGTATCGACAACATTACTCAGGTGGCTGACGATGCCCCAGGCACGGCCCAGGGTTTCGCTGATTTCATCTTGCGGTGCAACAAAACTGTCCCAGCTGACTGGCGTTTCGGGCGACGTCAGCTTGGCCACGGTGGCCCGTGCCTGGGCCAGCAAGGTGTCGATGGCCGGCGTAACGTGCTCGGCGGTGATCGCATCGAAGCGTGGGAGTCCGGAGAAGTCCAGCAGCGGGTTGTCAGTTGTCATCAGCTAATCCTGTTCCTGTATATATATGTCATGGGCGGCCCAGCCGCCCACGGTAAATCAAATGCGCTCTGCTGCTTCTACTGTATTCATTAACAACATCGTAATCGTCATCGGACCCACGCCACCCGGCACCGGGGTGATGTGCGAAGCGACTTCCTTGATGCCGTCAAAATCCACGTCACCGCACAGCTTGCCGTTGTCGTCGCGGTTCATGCCCACGTCGATCACGATGGCGCCTGGCTTGACCATGTCGGCCGTCAAGGTGTTGCGGCGGCCGACGGCAGCCACCACCACGTCAGCCTGGCGCGTGTACAAGCCCAGGTCCGGTGTCGCACTATGGCAGATGGTGACGGTAGCGTTCGCTTGCAAGAGCAGGAGTGCCATCGGCTTGCCCACCGTGTTGCTGCGGCCGATGACGACGGCGTGCTTGCCGCGCAAGTCGACGCCCGTGCTTTCGATGAGTTTCATGCAACCGTAAGGGGTGCAAGGGCGAAAGCCTGGCAAGCCTGTCATCAGTTCGCCGGCGCTCAGCACGGAATAGCCATCGACGTCCTTGGTGGTGGCGATCGCTTCGATCACTTTGTGCGGATTGATATGTTTAGGCAAAGGCATTTGCACCAGGATGCCGTGGATGGCCGGATCGGCGTTCAGGCTGGCGATGCGTGCGAGCAAGTCCGCTTCGGACAGGTCGGCCTCGTACTTTTCCAGCACCGAGTGGAAACCCACGTCGCCGCAAGCCTTGACCTTGTTGCGCACGTAGACCTGGCTGGCCGGGTCTTCGCCGACGAGAATCACGGCCAGGCCGGGCTGCGTACCCTTGGCGGTCAGGGCGGCGGCGCGGGTGGCGATTTCGGCGCGCAGTTTTTGGGAGAGGGCAATTCCGTCGATCAGTTGTGCTGGCATGGTAGTGGGCGCTAAGAGGCTGGTGGGAAGGAAAACCAGATTATAAAGCCGTGGGCATGAAACCGGCGCGATAGACAATGTTTTTCCAATCGCAATTTGCGGCAGTGCAGCATAATTTCCATAGTGGCATTTCACAATGTGAAACGATGTATCGCCATTTGAAAAATACTAAATACGCTGTTAGAATCGCCCCACTAATTGATCTTAATAGTAAATAATCAGCGAAATACCGTCCGACAGCGATCCGGAAAATCGGGGTGGGGCGATCACAACAGGAGACTCAACAGATGTCAGCTCAACTGAATCAGGTAACGACGCAGATCGGCACCGACCCGGATTTGCAGGAAACCAAAGAGTGGCTGGACGCACTCGAAGCCGTGCTGGAAAATGAAGGTCCGGAACGCGCACAATATTTGATGGAGCGCCTGGTCGATCTGGCCCGCCGCAATGGCTCACAAATCCCGTTCTCCAGCACCACCGCCTACGTCAACACCATCCCTACCAAACAAGAAGCACACTGCCCAGGCAACCTGGAATACGAAGAGCGCCTGCGTTCGTGGATGCGCTGGAACGCCATGGCCATGGTGGTCAAGGCCAACCGCGCCGACGGCGACCTGGGTGGCCACTTGTCCTCGTTTGCCTCGCTGGCGAACATGCTGGGCATCGGTTTCAACCACTTCTGGCACGCACCGACCGAAGACCACGGCGGCGACCTGCTGTACATTCAAGGCCACTCCTCGCCTGGCGTCTACGCGCGCGCCTTCCTCGAAGGCCGTCTGTCGGAAGAGCAGCTGCTGAACTTCCGCAAGGAAGTCGATGGCAAGGGCCTGTCGTCGTACCCGCATCCAAAACTGATGCCTGACTTCTGGCAGTTCCCGACCGTGTCGATGGGCCTGGGCCCGCACATGGCAATCTATCAGGCACGCTTCCTGAAGTACCTGCACGCACGCGGCATCGCCAAGACCGACAACCGCAAGGTGTGGGCATTCTGCGGCGACGGCGAGATGGACGAGCCGGAATCGCTGGGCGCGATCGGCCTGGCCGCACGCGACATGCTCGACAACCTGGTCATCGTGGTCAACTGCAACCTGCAGCGCCTGGACGGCCCGGTACGCGGCAACACCAAGATCATCCAGGAACTGGAAGGCGAATTCCGTGGCGCCGGCTGGAACGTCGTCAAAGTCATCTGGGGTCCGGGCTGGGACGCCCTGCTGGCGCAAGACAAGGATGGCATCCTGCAGCAAGTGATGATGGATACCGTCGACGGCGAGTACCAGAACTTCAAGGCCAAGGATGGCGCCTACGTGCGCAAGCACTTCTTCGGCAAGCATCCGAAGCTGCTGGAAATGGTTGCCAACATGAGCGACGACGACATCTGGCGTCTGACCCGTGGCGGCCACGATCCACACAAGATTTACGCTGCCTTCAAGGTCGCCCAGGAACACAAGGGCCAGCCTACCGTGCTGCTGGTGAAAACCATCAAGGGCTACGGCATGGGCAAGTCCGGCGAAGCGCGCAACACCGCTCACCAGACCAAGAAACTGGACGACGAAGCCGTGCGCGAAATGCGCGACCGCTTCTCGCTGCCTATCCCTGACGACAAGCTGGCCGATATTCCTTTCTTCAAGCCTGCCGACGATGCGCCGGAAATGGTCTACCTGCACGAGCGCCGCAAAGCCCTGGGCGGCTACCTGCCACAGCGCCGTCAAAAAGCCGAAGAAACCCTGCCAGTACCTGCGCTGGAGACCTTCAAGAACGTGCTGGACGCCACCCCTGAAGGCCGTGAAATCTCGACCACGCAAGCTTTCGTGCGCGTCATCACGACCCTGCTGAAAGACCCTAACCTGGGCCAGCGCGTGGTGCCTATCCTGGTCGATGAGTCGCGTACTTTCGGTATGGAAGGCCTGTTCCGCCAGATCGGTATCTACAATCCACGCGGCCAGCTGTACGAGCCAGTCGATAAAGACCAGGTCATGTACTACCGCGAGGACAAGGCTGGCCAGATCCTGCAAGAGGGCATCAACGAAGCGGGTGGCATGAGCTCGTGGATCGCTGCGGCGACGTCGTACTCGACCAATGACCGCATCATGATCCCGTTCTACACCTTCTACTCGATGTTTGGCTTCCAGCGCATCGGCGACCAGGTATGGGCAGCGAGCGACATGCGCGCACGCGGCTTCCTGATGGGCGGCACCGCTGGCCGTACCACCCTGAACGGCGAAGGCTTGCAGCACGAAGATGGCCACAGCCATATCTTCGCCGCCACCATCCCGACCTGTATGCCATATGACCCGACCTTCAGCCATGAAGTCGCCGTCATCGTGCAGGACGGCTTGCGCCGCATGATCGCCAACCAGGAAGATGTGTTCTACTACATCACGATCATGAACGAGAACTACGCCCAGCCAGGCATCAAGCCAGGCCAGGAAGAAGGCATCCTGAAAGGCATGTACAAACTGCAAGAAGGCAAGGCTGACGCCAAGCTGCGCGTACAACTGATCGGTTGCGGCACCATCCTGCGCGAATCGATCTTCGCTGCCGAGCTGTTGCAAAACGACTGGGGCGTGGCGGCAGACGTCTGGTCGGCACCGTCGCTGACCCTGGTGGCCCGCGATGGCCAGGATTGCGAGCGCTGGAACATGGTCAACCCGTCGAAACAGCAGCGCGTGCCGTACGTGACGTCGCTGTTGCAGGAAACCGACGGCCCGATCGTCGCCACCACCGACTACATGCGCGCCTTTGCAGAACAGATCCGCGCCTTCATGCCTAAGGGCCGCACCTACAAAGTGTTGGGCACCGATGGCTTCGGCCGCTCGGACAGCCGCGCCAAACTGCGCGAGTTCTTCGAAGTGAACCGTTATTATGTGACCGTGGCCGCGTTGAAATCGCTGGCTGACGAAGGCAAGATCGACGTGTCGGTGGTAGAGCAGGCGATTGCCAAGTACGGCATCGACGCGAACAAACCAAATCCGGTGACCCAGTAATCGTTGTGCGGATTCGATCGCGCCAAGGCCGTACGCAAGTACGTCCTTGGCGCGTTTGCGAGTCCATCTGACAAATAAAATAACGGAGCAAGCTATGAGCATTGTGGAAGTCAAAGTCCCGGATATCGGCGATTTCAAGGAAGTCGAGATCATTGAACTGATGGTCAAGCCAGGCGATACGGTCAAGGTCGACCAATCGCTGATCACGGTCGAATCGGACAAGGCCAGCATGGAAATCCCATCGAGCCACGCCGGTGTCGTCAAGGAATTGAAAGTCAACGTAGGCGACAAGATCGCTGAAGGTTCGCTGGTGCTGCTGCTGGAAGTGGCGGACAGCGCTGCCGCGGCCCCTGCGCCAGCTGCTGCTGCGCCGGCACCTGCTGCTGCGCCAGCGCCAGTTGCCGCAGCTCCTGCACCAGCCGCCGCCTCCGGCGCGCCTGCGCTGGTTGAAGTGACCGTGCCAGATATCGGCGACTTCAAGGAAGTTGAAGTCATCGAACTGATGGTCAAGGTCGGCGATGCGATCAAGGTCGACCAGTCGCTGCTGACGGTGGAATCGGACAAGGCCAGCATGGAAATTCCATCGAGCCACGCCGGTATCGTGAAGGAATTGAAAGTCAAGGTAGGCGACAAGGTTGCCAAGGGCTCGCTGGTGCTGGTGGTGGAAACGACTGGCGCTGCCGGCGCTGCTCCTGCCGCCGCTGCTGCACCTGCCGCTGCGCCTGCGCAAGCTGCCGCCGCACCAGCCGCCGCCGTCGCTTCGGCACCGGTTGCTGCCCCTGCACCTTCTCCAGTTGCTGCAGCTGCTCCTGCCGTGAATGGCAAGCTGGCACATGCTTCGCCATCGATCCGCAAGTTCGCACGTGAACTGGGCGTGGAACTGGGCCGCGTGGCCGGTTCCGGTCCGAAAGGCCGCATCACCCAAGAAGACGTGCAGAATTTCGTTAAGGGCGTGATGTCGGGCGCGGTTGCTGCTCCTAATGCACCGGTTGCCAAAGCCGGTTCGGGCGTGGGCCTGGACTTGCTGCCATGGCCATCGCTGGACTTCAGCAAATTCGGCGCGACCGAATTGCTGCCGCTGTCGCGCATCAAGAAAATCTCGGGTCCTAACCTGCACCGCAACTGGGTCATGATCCCGCACGTCACCCAATTTGACGAAGCGGATGTGACGGACCTGGAAGCGTTCCGCGTCGAGACCAACGCCGCCAATGCGAAGAACAAGGATGCTGCCAAGCTGACCATGCTGGCTTTCGTCATCAAGGCCTCGGTTGCCGCGCTGAAGAAATTCCCGGCATTTAACGCTTCGCTGGACGCCAAGGGCGAAAACCTGATCCTCAAGCAGTACTACAACGTCGGCTTCGCTGCCGATACGCCGAATGGCTTGGTGGTTCCCGTGATCAAAAACGCGGACCAGAAGAGCGTCACGCAAATCGCCAAGGAAATGACGGAATTGTCGCTGCAAGCGCGCGAAGGCAAGCTGAAACCAGCCGACATGCAGGGCGCCAGCTTCACGATTTCGTCCCTGGGCGGCATCGGTGGCACGCACTTCACGCCTATCGTGAATGCACCCGAAGTGGCCATCCTGGGCTTGTCGAAAGCGTCGATCAAGCCGGTATGGGATGGCAAGGCCTTCCAGCCACGCCTGATGATGGGCACTTCGCTGTCTTACGATCATCGCGTGGTCGATGGCGCGATGGGCGCACGATTCTCCGTGTACCTCGGCGAAGTCTTGGCCGACATGCGCAAAATTCTGCTGTAAGGAGCGATTGATGAGCACAGTAGAGGTAAAAGTACCGAATATCGGCGACTTCAAGGAAGTCGAAGTCATCGAACTGATGGTCAAGGTTGGCGACACCATCAAGCTGGACCAGTCCCTGATCACCGTGGAATCGGACAAGGCCAGCATGGAAATTCCTTCGACCCACGCTGGCGTGGTCAAGGAATTGAAAGTCAAGATCGGCGACAAGATCGCTGAAGGCAGCGTGCTGCTGGTGGTGGAAGCAACTGAAGGCGCGGCGGCTGCCGCGCCAGCGGCTGCCCCTGCCGCACCAGCAGCGGCGCCTGCACCGGCTGCCGCAGCACCTGCTGCAGCGATCGTCCCGGCCGGCAATTACAGCGGCCAGGTCGATATCGATGTCGACATGATGGTACTGGGTGGTGGTCCTGGCGGTTACTCGGCGGCGTTCCGCGCGGCCGACCTGGGCTTGAACACGGTGATCGTCGAGCGTTATGAAACGCTGGGCGGCGTGTGCCTGAACGTCGGTTGCATCCCGTCGAAAGCGCTGCTGCACGTGGCGTCCGTGATCGACGAGACGGCGCACATGTCCAACACGGGCGTGACGTTTGCCAAGCCGACCATCGACATCGACCAGGTGCGTGCTTACAAGGAAGGTGTCATCAAGAACATGACCGGCGGCCTGGCCGGCATGGCCAAGGCGCGCAAGACCCAAGTGGTCACCGGCGTGGGCCAGTTCCTCTCGGCGAACCACATCGAAGTGACGGCTGCTGACGGCACGAAAAAAGTCGTGCAGTTCAAGCAGGCGATCATCGCTGCCGGTTCGTCGGTAGTCAAACTGCCATTCGTGCCGGAAGATCCACGCATCGTCGATTCGACCGGTGCACTGGAACTGCGCCAGATTCCAAAACGCATGCTGGTCATTGGCGGCGGCATCATCGGCCTGGAAATGGCGACCGTGTATTCGACCTTCGGTGCGCGCATCGACGTGGTTGAAATGATGGATGGCCTGATGCAGGGCGCGGACCGCGATGCGGTCAAGGTCTGGCAGAAGTTCAACGAAAAACGCTTCGACAACATCATGACCAAGACCAAGACGGTCGCCGTCGAGGCGCTGCCGGAAGGCATCAAGGTCACATTCGAAGCAGCCGAAGCGGGTGCTACTGCACCTGCGCCGCAAATCTACGACCTGGTGCTGGTGGCCGTGGGCCGTAGCCCGAACGGCAAGAAGATCGCTGCCGACAAGGCTGGCGTGCAAGTGACCGACCGTGGCTTCATCAACGTCGATAGTCAGATGCGCACCAACGTTCCGAACATCTTCGCCATCGGCGACCTGGTGGGCCAGCCGATGCTGGCGCATAAGGCGGTGCATGAAGCCCACGTTGCTGCTGAAGCGGCGGCAGGCCAGAAGTCGCACTTCGACGTCAAGGTGATTCCATCGGTCGCCTATACGGATCCGGAAGTGGCATGGGCCGGCATCACCGAAGACGAAGCAAAAGCCAAGGGCATCAAGGTCGAGAAGGGCCATTTCCCGTGGGCCGCTTCCGGTCGCGCCGTGGCCAATGGCCGCGCCGAAGGCTTCACCAAGCTGTTGTTCGATGCGGAAACGCATCGCATCATTGGCGGCACCATCGTCGGCACGCATGCCGGTGACATGATCGGTGAAATCGCGCTGGCGATCGAAATGGGTTGCGACGGCACCGACATCGGCAAGACCATCCATCCTCACCCAACCCTGGGCGAATCGATCGGCATGGCGGCGGAAGTCTACGAAGGGACATGCACGGACTTGCCGCCACCACGCAAGCGCTGATGCAATATTGACTTTCAGTACAAAAAACCGGGACATGTTCCCGGTTTTTTTATTGTTGGTTTGTCTCGGACAGCAGTGGATGTGACTTATACACCGAAGTGTGAATATTGGTGAGTATTTCCATGTGGAAAAAGTGGGACAATATCCATCTGTAACTATGTTTCGCTTATGCTTGACCTGGGGCGTGTGCTTTTTCCCATGAAGTTGCTATTGTTCGGTCAGGTTTGGCTGTGCTGAGAAAGTATTGCAACAATGAAAAAATTTACCGCCCTCCATATTTCCGACGTGCGTCTGCGCCACGCCGATGAGCAAGAGCAAGCGCTCATGCTGCATTCGCTGTTCAAGGATGTGGCCGCCTTCCGAGATGCCGGCAAGCAGATCGATGCGATTTTCTTCACGGGCCAGTTGCTGGCGGCCGATGCGGATAACAGCACGACCCCCACTTACGTCTACGAATATTTCCTGCGCCCCCTGCTGCAGGCGGCGAGCCTGCCTGGCGCGCGTTTTTATCTGGTGCCGGGGAGCCGGGCGCAAGGAGCAACGGCTGGCGTGCTGGGCAATGCTGGTTTCAGTTTCTTTTCGGCCGACGAGCATGCGGGCGCCGAGCAGCGTGCGCTGTACAAGAATATCCACGCCGTCTTTCATGGGCACCAGCACACGGGCGAAGCCAGTTCGCTGATGAAGGCGCTGGGCATTTTATTCAAGAGTAATCCAGGCAGCCTCTACAGCCAGCATGGCCAGATGGCCGCCTATGCCGTGCTGGAATTTGATGTGGGAAGCGCCGGTGACAAGGCGCCGCTGACGCCGTGGACGGTAGCGTTGCGCGAGTTTGATGAAGTCAGCAAGGCTTTTGCCCTGTCGGTGCTGTACACGCCGGACGGCCGCGATACGGGCCAGCGCGATGCCGAGTATGTGTTTGCCACCTTGCTGCCGCAACTGGCCAGCGACAGCGGCTATTTCGATGGTTTGATGGGCAAGCGCAGCGACGTCAGCGTTGCCACCGATGCGCGTGAATTCCTGATTGAACTGGCCTTCGTGCTGTTCGAAGCCAAGACCTTATTCCTGCTGCAAGAGGAGCTGGAATGTTTTGCCGGCGATTATTGCGCCGTCAAGGGCTGGGACGTATCGGCCGAGCAATGGTTGTCCCCGCTGTACGCCCAGGGTTTGCTGGCGCGCACCGATGGCCAGGTGGTGTTTGCCTTTGATTACTTCCGCACCTACTTCCTGGCGCAGCGCTTTGAAACCTCATTCGACCTGATGCGTTATGGCCCCGAGCGCCGCGATGGCAGCGAAGCGGTTTTCGGCTTCGAGGGCCTATCGGCAGCCCGGCCTTTCCTGCGTGCGCTGGGCTTGAGTGGTGAGCGTAGCGAGGCGGTTGCGCCGCAGGCATCTGGTGTGCCGCAATAAGCGGGCTTTGTAATAGCGCAATGTCTGTCTGGTTTTACGTGCTATGCTGGTTAGATCGGTAGGAGCAGCTTAAAGGAGGCATGATGCGACATTTTTTTAGCGTGGCTGACGCGTTGCGGATTAACAAAAAATTGATGGCGCAGAAGACTCCTTTGGAGATTGCCAGTGATGGTGGGCCAGATCCTGAGCCGCTTACCAAAAACACTACCAGCGCAAATATCCCCTTCTCGGCCAAGGAAATCAATGCCGCCATGGCCAAGGCCCGCGAACTGTTGGCTGCCTGAGTTCATGTGTGGCATTGCACGTTTATGATCAGCTGGTAAGTGGCCCCAATGATTTTATTGGGGCCTTGGCTTATTCACTATACAAGCAAACGAAAGTAGAGTGGATCATCCATCTCAAGGCAGCAAATGGTGGTGTAGAGCCTACGTCCTTTGAGATCCAGATGTTTCATGACTTCAATGTCCTTCCTGCACAGCTGCAGGGCTATAAGGACAGGGCGACAGCGCTGACCGTGACTTTTCTCAGTGTCGCTACCAAAGAGCGCCTGGATCAATTAAGTACTGACACCGTGCAATCGGCATTGGCCGCCAAATTTGATGCCACCCATCAAGCAGTGACTGTTGAGCTTATCTCCTACCGCAGGGAATTGGCCGCCAAGCGCGGCATCTATGGCTGGCTGGCCGAAGTTGGCGCCGCCCTGATTACCAACTTCCTCACGATTATCCTGGTTGCTTTGATTGCCTATGGCTATGGGAAACTCAATGCCGTCAACTCTGCCGTAGATGGCAGAGTGAGCCAAGAGCTTCTTCCAGCCCCCAAAACAGACAACTAGCTTTTTACGCCGCCAGCGGCGCGCGCAAGGTCGCCCGCAAGAACAGATCGAGACGGTGATCGAGCAGCTTGCGCAGTTGCGCCGTGTCGGGCTGTGTCAGTGGTGGGAACAGCAGGCGTGACATCTGGTCGTCCAGCAGGCAATTGAGCAAATGCATGGCAATTTGTTCTGCCGTCAATTCCGCGCGGAATTGGATAGCGATCTCGGGACGGCTGAAGAAGCGCGTCAGCATGTCGCGCGTACGTCCCGGTCCCACCTTGTGGAACGTCTCTGCCAGTTCCGGATGGCTGGCTGCTTCCGCCACGATCATGCGGTTCAGGCGTACGGCTGCGGGCATCGTGACCAGTTTTAGGAACAACAAGCCGAATTCGCCCAGCACGGTGGGCAGGGGCCGCATATCCGTTTCCAGCGCGGGCATGGTGGAAAAGTAGGCGGCGCGGCGCTGTTCCACTACGGCATTGAACAGACCGGACTTGCCACCAAACTTCACGTATATCGTACGTACCGCCACATGGGCCTGGCGCGCGATCATTTCCAGGCTCACTTTGCCATAACCCTTTTCCAGGAACAAACAGCCGGCCGTGTACAGCAGGTTTTCGGCGCGCGCTTCCTTGTCGGCCTCGCGCGGCCGGCCAGCAGACTTGCCGCAGAAAAATATCTCCATGGCGGCGTTATCATGTTCAGTATCAGTTTGGACGGGCAAGGTGTCGCTGAGGCCGGGATCAGGCATGTTCGGGGTCTCTTGGTTGGTGAGTGATGACTAACACTGTAGTGCAAATTAAAATGAAATGCAATCGTTTCATTTCTTGACAAGCGCTTTCCTTTGTCCAATAATGAACCTACATCATTTCATTTTCGGAGCGCAGTATGTCCAACCAGCCTGGCCAAGAAGAACAAAAGGCGCTTAGCGCCGTTCCCCCAACGGCCCCCACCGCGGCCCCTGCCGCACCGTCCGCGCCCGCCGCTGCCGCCAGCCCCGCACCGAATAACCGCGTGAAAATCATCGCCGGCCTGATCGTGCTGGTCGCGCTGGGCGCCGGCGCGCGCATGTGGTACCGCAGTCATTACTTTGTGGAAACGGAAAACGCCTATGTTTCCGGCCACGTGCATCCCGTATCGGCGCGTATTTCCGGCGTCGTCACCAAGGTGTTTATTGACGACAATCAACTGGTGAAAGAGGGCGACGTGATTGCCGAACTCGATCCATTCGACCAGCGCGTGAAGACGGAACAAATCACGGCGCAGATCGCCAGCGCGGAACAGCAAGTGATGCAGGCCGATGCGCAGATCGCACAAGCCCAGGCGCAAGCGAGCGGCGCCCAGGCCCAGATCGCCCAGGCCGATGCGCAATTGCTGCGCGCGAAACAGGATGCCGACCGTTATGGCCAGTTGTACACCAGCCAGATGAAAGCCGTCTCGAAAGCGGAAGTGGATGCAGCCAATGCGGCCCGCTCCAGCGCCGTGGCTGACCTGGCCGCCCGCCGCGACAGCGCTGTCGCCGCCAAGGCGCAGATCGGCGCCGCCCTGGCTGCGCGCGACGTGGCCAAGGCGCAAGTAGCCGTGCTGCGCGTGCAATTGAAAGACGCGGAACAGCAACTGCAATACAACCGCATTCTCGCGCCTGTCTCGGGCCGTATCGGCAAGCGTAACGTGGAAACGGGTATGCGCGTGCAGCCTGGCCAGCAATTGACGGCCATCGTGCAAGACAATGTATGGGTCACTGCCAACTTCAAGGAAACGCAATTGGCCGACCTGCATCGCGGCCAGAGCGTGCACGTGAGCGTCGACGCCATGCCAGGCAAAAAGCTGATCGGCACCGTCGACAGCTTCGCACCGGCATCGGGCGCGCAGTTCGCGCTGCTGCCAGCCGATAATGCGACCGGTAACTTCACCAAGATCGTGCAGCGCGTGCCCGTGAAGATCGTCTTCAAGCCGGAAGATATCAAGGCCCTCAACGGCCGCCTGGTACCCGGCATGTCGGTGATCGCCGAAGTGGAAATCAACCAGCCTGGTATCGACAAGACCGCCGGCCAGGCTGCCCCTGCCCAGACCGCCGCCCGCTAACGTGCCATGAGCAGCTCCTCCAACACACTGGCGAAACCGCCAGCGTTTCCCGTGATCAGCGAGAAAGTCTCCGGGCGTACCTGGCTGGCGGTCGCCGCCGGCATGCTGGGCGCCTTCATGGCGGTGCTCGACATCCAGATCACCAACTCTTCGCTCAAGGATATCCTTGGCTCGCTATCGGCCACCCAGGAAGAGGGTTCGTGGATTTCCACGGCCTACCTGGTGGCCGAGATTATCGTTATCCCGCTCACCGCGCTGATGGTGCGCGTGTTCAGCCTGCGCGCCTACATGATAGGCACGACCACCTTGTTCCTGCTGTTTTCCACCCTGTGCGGCACCGCATGGAACCTGGAAAGCATGATCGTCTTCCGCATGCTGCAAGGCTTTACGGGCGGCGCGCTGATCCCGATGGCGTTCACGCTGGTGATGCTCAAGCTGCCGCCGTCGAAGCGTTCCACCGGCATGGCCATCTTCGGTCTGACCGCCACGTTGGCGCCAGCCATGGGCCCGACCTTGGGCGGCTACCTGAGCGAACTGTATGGCTGGCCATCGATCTTTTACATCAACTGGGTACCTGGCGTGCTGCTGATCCTCGGCATGATCTATGGCCTGGACCGCGAACCGATGAATTTGAAGGCCTTATGGAAAGCCGACTGGCTGGGTATCTTCTGCATGGCCGTGGGCCTCGGTAGCCTGACCATCTTCCTGGAAGAGGGAAATTCGAAGGACTGGTTCGATTCGGCTTTCATCATCACCTTTGCCGCCATGGCGCTGGCCGGCATTTTGGGCTGGGTAGTGACCAGTGCCACGCGCGCCGAGCCGTTCGTCAACCTGGCGCTGTACGGCCAGCGCAACTTCCTGGTGGCGACCGTGCTGTCGGCCGTGATGGGCATGGGCTTGTATGGTTCGGCCTTTTTGCTGCCGCTGTTCCTGGGGCAGATCGCCGGCTACTCGCCGATGCAGATTGGTGAAGTCATCATGTGGGTGGGCTTGCCGCAGCTATTTATCATGCCTTTCGTTGCCAAGCTGTCGTCGACGGTGGATAACCGTATTTTGTGCTCGTTCGGCCTGCTGCTGTTTGGCGGCTCCTGCCTGATGAATGCTTATATGGATGCCTCGACCGGCTACGACCAGTTATTGTGGTCGCAGGTGGTGCGTGCGCTGGGCCAGCCTTTCGTGATGCTGACCCTGTCGAACTTCGCCATGAAAGGCGTGGCGCCGAAAGACATGCCATCGGCATCGAGCCTGTTCAACATGACGCGCAACCTGGGTGGCTCGATCGGCATCGCCCTCTTGGCGACGGCTCTGAGCACGCGTGAACATTTCCACTCGCAGCGCCTGGGCGAGGCGATCAACTCGTTTTCCAGCGCCACGCAATTGCGCATCGACCAGTTGACGGCTTCCTTCATGGACAAGGGCGCCGATGCGGTTACGGCCGGCAACCAGGCCTTGCAGGCGATCGACGGCATCGTGCGCCGCGAAGCCTATGTGATGGCCTACAACGATGGCTTCTTCATCGTCGGTGGCATCCTGCTGGCCTGCATCGTGCCCCTGTGGCTGGCAGACAAACTCAAAGCCCCCGGTGGCGGTGGTGGCGGTCATTGACCGTCCCTGAAAAAACAAGAGGTAATATCATGCAAACTGCATACACGAACATGACGAAAATCGCGCTGGCTGTCTCGCTGGCGATGGCGCTCAGCGCCTGCACCACCGTGGGCCAGGATTTCAAGGCGCCGGCCAATGTGGCTGACATGGGCTTCCGCCACGCGGCCGGCGCCGCCAGCGAAGCGCAGCTACCTACCGACTGGTGGAGCATCTACCACGACGAGACCCTGAACCGCCTGGAACAAAGCGCGCTGCGCGATAATCCAAGCGTGAAAGCGGCAGGCCAGCGCCTGTTGCAGGCTTTGGCACAAACCAATACGGCGCGCGCCAGCGACCGTCCACGATTCGACGCCAGCACCTCGGTCTCGAATTCGCACAGCTCGGCCAAGACCGCCGAGGGCATGGCCTTTGGCGGCCAGTCCATCAGTGGCAACGACGTGGAAGTGGGCGTCTCGATGTCGTATGAAATCGATTTGATGGGCCGTGTCAAACGCATGATCGAAGCGGCCGATGCGCAGGCCCTGGGCGCGCAAGCAGACCTTGATGGCGTGCTGCTGATCCTGTCGTCGCAAGTGGCCAGTAATTACTGGCAGCTGCGCGGCCTGGATGCGGAAATGGCGATCTTGAACGGTGCACTCGATACGCGCCGCGAGTCCTTGCAACTGGTCGAGGCGCGCTTTAACGGCGGCTTGACCAATGAGCTGGACCTGGCGCGCGCCAAGGTTGAACTGGCCAATGCGCAAGCCGACCTGCATGAAGTCAGGCGCCAGCGCAATCTGCTGGAAAACAGCCTGGCCACGCTGACGGGTAAGTCGCCGGCCGCCATGCAATTGACGGTAATTACCGATCCGGCTGCATTGCCACTGCCACCTGCGATTCCTGTCGGCTTGCCAGCCAGCCTGCTGGCCCATCGTCCTGACCTGATTTCCAGCGTGGCCGGCGTGCGCGCTGCGAATGCTCAGGTGGGCGTGGCCGAAGGCGCGTTTTATCCATCGCTGCAATTGACCAGCAGCTTCGGCTTTGCCTCGGAAAAGCTGCGCGACCTGGCGCAGGGCGGTGCGCGCCAGTTCAGCGTCGGTCCGCTGGCGCTGTCGCTGCCGATCTTCGATGGCGGCCGTAATCAAGCGAATCTGGATTTGTCGAAAGCCCGTTATGCGGAAGCGGTGGCCAACCATGAAAGCAAGTTGCTGACCGCCTTGCGCGAAGTGGAAGACGCCTTGTCCGACGTGGAGCAGCGCCAGTTGCAAGGCGATGCGCAAGCCGTGTCGCAGGAAGCGGCGGCGCGTGCCTACCTGGTGGCGCGCACCCGCTACGAGCGCGGCATCTCGAACTACCTGGACGTCACCGACGCCCAGCGCAGCTCGCTGGCAGCGGACCGCGCGGCCGTGCAGATCAAAACCCAGCGCCTGCTGGCGACGGTGGCCGTGGCCCGTTCGCTGGGCGCCGGCTGGCAGCCTGAAGGCGAACTGGCCAAGCTGGCCAAGGCGAACTAAGAAGCCCCAGTTACGTGAGCGTGGCCGGTGGTGTCACCACCGGCCCGTAGCGTTCCATGATGAAGTCGATAAAGGTGGTCAGCTTGGGCGTGGGCTGGCGGTCGCGCGGATACAGTAAATGCATCAGGCGCGGCGCCGGTACATAGTCCTGCAATATCGGTACCAGCGTGCCTGCGGCGATATCGTCGGCCAGCAGTATCTCTGCCTGCATCACGATGCCGAAGCCGTGCAGGGCAGCCATGCGCAGCGCCTGGCCATTGTTGGAACGGAAGCGGCTCTCGGCGGGGGCGCTATCGTGGCGCGCTTCCTTGCCGGACAGGCGCCAGCGCATATGGCGCGACCACTGCATGAAATCCACGCATTCGTGCTGAAGCAGCTCATCCGGCGTGCGCGGCGTGCCATGTCTGGCCAGGTAATCGGGCGAGGCGCAAATCACCATCGCGTAGTGCCGCAATGGCCGCGCCACCATGCTGGAGTCTTCCAGCGCACCGATGCGGATGGCCGCATCGTATCCTTCTTCCACCAGGTCCACCATCCGGTCATTCAGATTGAGTTCCAGGCTCACGTCCGGGTACGCCGTCAGATAGTCGGCCATCAGCGGCGCGATGCGTTCGCTGCCGAACGACACGGGCGCAGAAATCTTCAGCTTGCCGCGCGGCGTGGCCCGCATCGCTTCGGCGCCCGTTTCCGCCGCCGCGATCTGGGCCAGAATCTGGCGGCACTGCTCCACATATTGCTGGCCGATTTCCGTCAGGTTTTGCCGGCGCGTAGTGCGTGTCAGCAAACGCGTGCCCAGGCGCTGTTCCAGGTATTTCACGTGCTTGCCCACCATCACGGGCGAGATGCGGAAGCTGTCGGCGGCTGCCGTGAAACTGCCCTGGTCGACCACGGCGACAAAGATTTCCATGCTGCGCAGCTTATCCATGGTGCTTCGATTCCAAACTGTGGATTAGTAATCTTGTAAATTCTAGCGTATTTATTCCTTTTGGGAAGCAGCGCATACTGGCGTCATCGTTCAACACCACACAGGAAAACACCATGAAAATCGTCATCATCGGCGCCAGTGGCACCATCGGCAAGGCAGTCAACACCGAATTGGCACAGCGCCACGAGATCATCGAAGTAGGCAGCAGCAGCGGCGCCCACCAGGCTGACATGAGCGATATCGCACAAGTGCGCGCCTTGTTCCAGCGCATCGGCAAGGTCGATGCCGTTGTCGTCACGGCTGGCAAGCTGCACTTCGGCCCGCTGGCTGAATTCACGCCGGAACAATTCCAGGTAGGGCTGAACAGCAAGTTGATGGGCCAGGTCAACGTGGCCCTGGTGGCCCAGGAATACCTGAACGACGGCGGCTCGATTACGCTCACCAGCGGCATCGTGGCCGACCAGCCGATCCGCTACGGCACGGCGGCCAGCATGACCAACTCGGCGGTGGAAGGTTTTGTCCGCGGCGCCGCCGTCGAACTGGCGCGCGGCTTGCGCATCAACGTGGTCAGCCCGACCGTATTGACCGAATCGCTCGATGCTTACGGCGCCTTTTTCCACGGATTCGAACCGGCGCCGGCCAGCCGCGTGGCGCTGGCGTACAGCCGCAGCGTGGAAGGCGTGCAGACGGGCCAAGTGTACAAGGTCTGGTAAAGCGGGACTTTAGCCCGTCCCCGGCAGGATTGCAGCATCCGTGTTAAATTTTCCTTTTATTTCCACAGTTCAACTATAGGACTGCGTAACTTTTAGGAAAACAGGGATGCAATTGCAAAGCACTAAAATCAGCACGCGGCTGTACACGGGATTTGGCCTGGTCTTGCTGCTGCTGCTGATCGTTACCGCACTCGGCATCAACCGGGTGCAAAAAATCGATTCCATACTGACCAGTATAAGCGACGTGAACAACGTCAGGCAGCGCTACGCCATCAATTTGCGCGGCAGCGTGCATGACCGCGCGATCGCCTTGCGCGACGTGGTGCTGGCCAGCGATGCGGCCATGGCGCAGCCCGAAATCACGCGCATTCAAACCTTGGCCGACAATTATGCGCAGTCGGCCACGCCGCTGGACCAGATCATCGGCAGCGGCCAGCAGGTGACGCCGGAAGAGCGCACAGCGCTGGCCGGCATCAAAGCCAGCGAGGCGAAGACGATGTCGCTGATCGCCAAGGTGATCGCGCTGCGCCTGGCCGACGATGTGCCGCAGGCAACGACCCTGCTGCATCAGCAGGGCGCGGGGGCTTTTGTCGAATGGCTCGCGTCCGTCAACAAGCTGATCGACCTGGAAGAAAAAATGAGCCGGGAACAAGCCGACAGCGCCGCCAGCGTGGCGCGCAGCTTTTTCTTCTTCATGCTGCTGCTGTGCCTGGGCGCCATCGTGATCGGCACCTTGGCGGCCTGGCGCATCAGCCACGGCTTGCTGCGCCAGCTGGGCGGCGAACCCGAATATGCGGCGAGCATCGCCGGCGATATTGCGGCAGGCAACCTGGCCGTCGCCATCGAGACCCAACCAGGCGACCGTTCCAGCCTGCTGTTTGCCATGCGCGGCATGCGCGACAGCCTGGTGGCCATCGTCAGCGAAGTGCGCGCCGGCACCCACACCATCGCCACCAACTCGCGTGAAATCGCCGCCGGCAATCTGGACTTGTCGCAGCGTACGGAGCAGCAGGCCGCCTCGATCGAGGAAACGGCATCGTCGATGGAGCAATTGACCAGCACCGTCAAGCAGAATGCAGACCATGCGCACCAGGCCAATACGCTGGCGCTGTCGGCCTCTGGCGTGGCCGTCAAGGGCGGCGCGGTGGTGTCGCAAGTGGTCGACACGATGGCCTCCATCAATGCCTCGTCAAAGAAAATCGTCGACATCATCGGCGTGATCGACAGCATCGCTTTCCAGACCAATATCCTGGCGCTCAACGCCGCCGTGGAAGCGGCGCGCGCGGGCGAACAGGGCCGCGGCTTTGCCGTGGTGGCGACCGAAGTGCGCAACCTGGCGCAGCGTTCCGCCGCCGCCGCGAAAGAAATCAAGGGCTTGATCGACGACTCCGTCGAACGGGTCGATACGGGCGCCCGCCTGGTCGACGAAGCCGGCGCCACGATGCAGGATATCGTCGACAGCGTCAGGCGCGTGACCGACATCATGGCTGAAATCAGTACGGCCACCCGGGAACAGACGTCGGGCATCGAGCAGGTGAACCACACGATAGGCGCGATGGACCAGGTGGTACAGAAAAATGCAGCGCTGGTGGAAGAGTCGGCATCGGCCGCCGCCTCGCTTGAAGCGCAGGCGAGCAGCCTGGCGCAGGTGGTCAGCATTTTCAAGCTCGATGGAGTACATGGTAAGCCGTCGCGTTTGCATGCCGTCGCGCCGGTCCGCAAGCTGCCCGCCAAGGCGGCGGCAGCGAAGCCGGCCGAGGAAGCCTGGGAAGCGTTTTAATCCGGGCGTGGATTACAATGCGAGCCTGTTTATACAATACCGTTCAGATAGCGGTTACATCCGAGACACCATGAAAAAAATCCTGTTCCCCCTGCTGATGGCGGCCGCCGTCGGCAGCGCCTGCGCCGCCACCAGTGCGCCAGCCACCGTCGAGCAATTGAACGCCATGAGCGCCCGTTATGCGCCTGTTGCACTGACTGCCGATACCTCGCAGCTGTCGGCCGGTGACCGCAAGGCCATCGCCAGGCTGGTCGAAGCGGCCAAGCTGGTCGACGTGCTGCAGCTGCGCCAGCGCTGGTCTGGCAATGAAGCGCTGTGGGCAGCCCTGAAAAAAGACAAGTCGGCGCTGGGCAAGGCGCGCCTGAACTACTTCTGGATCAACAAGGGACCGTGGTCGGTACTCGACGGACACGAGTCGTTCATGCCAGCCACGTATGCCGGCATTGCCATCCCCGAAAAAAAGCCGGAAGCGGGCAATTTTTATCCGCAGGGCGCCAGCAAGGCCAGCCTGGAAAGCTGGATGAACCGTCTGCCGGAAGTCGACAAGCAGCAGGCGCAATGGTTTTTCACCACCATCCGCGCGGATAAGAATGGCCAGTACCGCACCGTCAAATACTCGGACGAATACAAGAAAGAATTGACGCAGCTGGCCAAACTACTCAAGGAAGCGGCGGCTGCCACCGACAACGCCTCGCTGAAGAAATTCCTTGGCCTGCGCGCCCAGGCTTTCCTCGACAACGATTACCTGCCGTCCGACTTCGCCTGGATGGATCTCGATGCGCCGGTCGACATCACCATCGGCCCATACGAAACGTATAACGATGAACTGTTCGGCTACAAGGCGGCGTTTGAAGCGTACGTGAATATCCGCGACCAGGCCGAAACGCAGAAGCTGAACTTCTTCGCCAAGCATATGCAGGAGCTGGAAGACAACCTGCCGCTGGACGCGCAATACCGCAACCCGAAAGTGGGCGCGCTGGCGCCGATGGTGGTGGTCAACCAGGTGTATGGCGCTGGCGATGGCAATATGGCGGTGCAGACGGCTGCCTACAACCTGCCCAACGACGAGCGCATCATCAGCGCGCGCGGCTCCAAGCGCGTGATGCTGAAGAACGTGCAGGAAGCCAAATTCAAGGCCACCCTGACGCCGATCTCCAAGCTGGTGCTGACGCCCGAAGCGCAGCAGGACGTGGATTTCAATTCCTTCTTCACGCACATCCTCGCGCATGAAATCATGCACGGCCTGGGCCCGCACGCCACGCAGATCGATGGCAAGGCATCGACGCCGCGCCAGGACTTGAAGGAAACCTATTCCACCATCGAAGAAGCCAAGGCCGACATCACCGGCCTGTACGCGCTGCGCTACATGATGGACAAGGGCCAGTTGAACGATACCCTGGGCCAGGGCGACGTGGCCGAGCGCAAGCTGTACAACACCTTCCTCGCCTCGGGTTTCCGCACCCTGCATTTCGGCCTGACCGATTCGCATGCGCGCGGCATGGCGATCCAGCTCAACTACATCCTCGACAAGGGCGGTTTCGTGTCGCTGGGCGACGGCAAGTTTGGCGTCGATTTTTCCAAGATCAAGCAGGCCGTGATGGACCTGGACCGCGAATTTTTGACCATCGAAGCGACCGGTGATTATGCGCGTGCGAAAGAGCTGATGGCCAAGTACGTGGTGATCCGTCCGGAAGTGCAGGTGGCGCTCGACAAGATGAAGGCGGTGCCGAACGATATCCGCCCTGAATTCGTCACGGCGCGTGCGCTGGACCAGGTGCAGGCAGCCAAGAAATAAACGTTTTAAGGGGCAACGATTGCCACTTTAGAAAACCGGTGCTGCGGCGCCGGTTTTTTTTCGTCTTTTCTCTGGAAAGTTGCCAGTTTTTCCTTGTGGAAATATTTTGTACGCTTACTCTGCAGTTGCAAACTTCCCGTGTTTTCTGTTTTCCGTGTTGATTCCATGTTGAAATTGCTTCCCCTGCTCAGTCTGTGTATCGCCTTGCCTGCCATTGCCCAGTCCGGCTTGACCCCGCTGGAAACGCGCTGGCTGCAAGCGGGTGCTCCCGTGATTACTTATGCGCGCGAGCAAGGTTTACCTATTGATATCGTTGTCCAGCCACAAGAGGCACCGAACGCCGTGCCGATGGCGCTGGGCTTCGATGGCGGGCGCTGCAAGCTGGTGCTGTCGATGCGCGGCAATGCCCAGGCCGAAGCCGTATTGCAAGGTGTGTCAGCTGAACAACGCGGCTTGATGATCGAAGCCATGACGGCGCATGAGATCGGCCATTGCCAGCGTTATGCGCAGGGTAACTGGCATGCCTTGCCGGCTGGTTTTGTCGATCCTGCTGCGAAGTCCATGGGGGCGGCTGAGTTACGTGAAACACGGCGTGAAGAAGCGTATGCGGATCTGGTAGCGCTGGCGTGGATGCATAGCCGCCACCTTGCCGGCTACGGCGCCGTGCTGGCGTGGATGAAGAAAGTGCGCGTGCGTGCGCAGGAGGGTGGCGCGGCCAGTTCGCACGCCACGCAAGCGTGGCTGGTCCTGGCAGGCGGCGAGCATGCATTTGATGGTCCTGCCTCGCTATTTGAACAGGCGCAAGTTTTGTGGAGAAAAGGCTTGAGTGGCGACAAAGGATGATGGCTGTATGGGATGGATGGCAGGGCAGCGTGTGTTGTCGCACAGAGTTTTGAGCGCGGCAGGCGTCTAATCTGGGCATCAACCTCACCCATGGAGACTCCATCATGAATAAAATAATCGCGCTCATACTGGCCGCCAGTGCCAGCGCCCTGTTAGCCGCCGCGCCGGCCTATGCACAGGATGCCACCTACAAGAGCATGACCGACAAGGCTACGGCCGACTATAAACAGGCCAAGGCCGCTTGCGATAGCCAATCGGGCAACGCCAAAAAAGTCTGTGTGGAAGAAGCCAAGGTGGCACGGACCAAGGCTGATTCAGATGCTGTCGCCCAATACCGCAACACGCCGCGCGAATTGGCCAAGGCCCGCAAGGATGTCGCCAATGCCGAATATGACCTGGCGAAGGCAAAGTGCGGCGACAGTTCCGGTGCCAACAAAACCACCTGCATGAATGACGCCAAGGCCGCGAAAACGGCCGCCCTGGCCGACGCGAATACAGGCGCCCGCGATGGCACCAACGTGGCGCAAAATCCTGCACCCATGGCCAAAGAAAATTGCGACGCCATGGATGCGACGGCCAAAGCCGCTTGCGTCACGCGCAATGCAGCCGGCAGTACCAAGGTGGCCATGGCCGATACCGTGATCACCACCAAGATCAAGGCTGACCTGGTCAAGGACAATGACTTGAAAGCGCTCGATGTCCATGTGGAAACCGTCAATGGCGTCGTCATGCTGAGCGGCTTCGTGCCATCGCAAGCCCAAGTGCAAAAAGCCGCCGACCTGGCCCGTGGCGTGGAAGGCGTGACGGATGTCAAGAATGGCTTGAAGGTCAAATAACTTTTCTTGCTCATACCCAAGGTAAGGGCCGTTGTCGGATCATGTAGATCCGGCAACGGCTTTTTTTGCACCCAATGAAAAGAAAAACATCGCGATTGTATAAATTACGATCATAATATATCATGAGAAAAAACCGCCAGCAGGCGGTCTTATTCTTATTGTGAGGTCGTTATGCTTTCCCTTCCTGTATCACAATGGCTGGACCGGCGCGGGATACATTTCGCCTGGGTCATTGTCATCATCACCTTTTTAACGGCCCTGACATCGTCGGCAGCACTGGGCTTGCCTGGCGCCTTGATGCAGCCGCTGAGCCGCGAGTTCGGCTGGGATGCCGAGCAGATATCGTCGGCGCTGGCCGTACGCTTTGTACTGTTTGGTTTGATGGGGCCATTTGCCGCCATCCTGATGGAACGCTTTGGCTTGCGCAACGTCATCTGCGTGGCCCTGTCCTTGATCGCCGCCGGTATGCTGCTGGCCACCCGCATGACGCAGTTCTGGCAATTGGTGGTGCTATGGGGCATCTTGCTGGGCGTAGGTTCCGGCATGACGGCGCTGGTATTGAGCGCCGTGGTCGCCAACCGCTGGTTTGAAACCCACCGGGGCCTGGTGATCGGTGTGCTGACGGCCAGTTCGGCCACCGGCCAGCTGCTGTTCCTGCCCGTGGGCGCCTGGCTGATCGAACACTTCGGCTGGCGCCTGGCCGTGATGCCCGTGTTTGCCAGCTGTGCCATCGTTGCCGTGCTGGCCTTCTTTTGCATGCGTAACCGTCCGCAAGACGTGGGCCTGCGCGCCTATGGCGCCGATCCCAGCTCGCCCTTGGCCGCGCCAGCCGGACCAAAGATCACCTTTGCTACGCCATTTCTGGTCTTGCGCAGCGTGGCAACGAACCGCACCTTCTGGATACTGTTCGGCACCTTCTTTATTTGCGGCCTGAGCACCAATGGCTTGATCCAGACGCACTTCATTTCCCTGTGCGGCGATTCTGGCTTGTCCGCCGTGCCGGCCGCCTCCGTGCTGGCCATGATGGGCGCCTTCGACCTGTTCGGCACCATCATGTCGGGCTGGCTGTCGGACCGCTATGACAACCGCAAGCTCCTGTTCTGGTATTACGGCTTGCGCGGCCTGTCGCTGTTCTGGCTGCCGTATTCCGAATTCACCCTGTACGGTTTGTCGCTGTTCGCCATGTTTTATGGCCTGGACTGGATCGCCACCGTGCCGCCAACCGTAAAGCTGGTAGGCGCCACGTTTGGCAAGGAAAGGGCGGGCATGGTGTTTGGCTGGATTTTCGCCGGCCATCAACTGGGCGCCGCCGTCGCTGCCTACGGCGCAGGCCGCATCCGCACCCTGATGCTGACCTATAACCCAGCCCTTTTCGCTGCTGGCGCCGCCTGTCTGCTGGCAGCCTTGCTGGTATTGGCCATCCGGCGTCAGAAAGCCGCCTTGCAGACAGCATGAAAAAAGCCAGGCCCGCGTCAGCGGAGCCTGGCTTTTCAAGAAGCAAATAACGGGATTACTTTACATATTTTGCCAGCCACTCTTCTACCTGATTGTAGAAGAAGCGGCTATTCTCGCCCTTCAAGATCCAGTGATTCTCGTCCGGGAAGACGATCAGTTTCGCCGGCACGTTCAGGCGCTGTTGCACGGCAAAGTTCATCAGTGCATTGTTGGCAGGAACGCGGTAGTCCAGTTCGCCCACGGTGATCAAAATAGGCGTGGTGAAACCCGTGCCTTTTTCGTGATTGCCTGCCTGCATGACCGGGCTTTGATCGCGCCACACGGGCAGCTGGGACCAGACGGGGCCGCCGGCATTGGTTTCACGGCCAAAGCCGCCATCGCTGGTGCCCCATTGCATGATCAAGTCCATTTCACCGGCGTGCGACACGATGGCCTTGTAGCGCGTGGTGGTCGCTTGCAGCCAGTTGGCCAGGTGGCCGCCATAGCTGGCGCCGCCAGCCGCCAGTTTTGTTGCATCGATGAATGGGTATTTCTTGATTGCTTCATCGACGCCCTGGTTGATTTCATCACCGGGGCCTTTCAATGGATCGAACTGGATGGAGCGGGCAAATTCCTCGCCATAACCGGTCGAACCCTTGTAGTCGGTCAACAGCACGATATAACCCGGCTTGGCCAGCAAGTGATAGTTCCAGCGCAGCACGAACTGGTCGCGCCACATGCTGGCTGCGCCGCCGTGAATGACGGTGAACAAGGGGTATTTCTTGTTCGGGTCGAAGTTGGCTGGCTTGACGATCATATTGTGGATCTGGCGGCCATCGGCCGTCTTGAACCAGAAGTGCTCGGGCGCTTGCCAGTCGATCTTGCTGGCTTTTTCCGTATTGAACGAAGTCAAACGCTGTGGCTGCTTGCCATTGAAGGCATAGATTTCCGGCGGGTTGATGCTCGATTCCCACACGCCCACCAGCGATTTGCCACCGCTGCTCAAGGAACTGATGCTGCCGGTTGGCAACGATGGCTCATCGCGTACCTCGCCGCCCTTGACATCGATCGAGTACAGCTTTTCCAGACCCGCATGTTCATAGCTGAAGATGATGCGCTTGCCGCCTTCCGGCAACACATAGCGCGAGATCGAACGGTCCAGCTTTGCCGTCAGGATGGTCGGCTGCGGGTTCACCAGCGGCCAGGCAAAGCTGGCCAGGCGGTTTACGTCGTAGACCTTGCCCGGCGTTTCTGCGTCCGACAGGGCAAACAGGGTCTTGCCATCGGCGGCAAATTTCAGGTTGTTGTAGCTGTGCTGGTCTTGCGTCAGACGCTGCGGCTCGCCGCCCGTTGCCGCCACCAGGTACAGCTGCGAATGAACCGCTTCACGCTGGGCCGCATCACGGTTGGTGGCGGCATTGAAGACGACACCCTTGCCGTCCGGCGTCCAGATGGCGTCCAGCGATTGGCCTTCATCGCCCTGGCCGCCGCCGAAACCCGGCAAGGCGACCAGTTGCGAACCCGACAGGATGTCGCGCGGCGTGGCTTCAATGCCAGCCTGCGCATCGACGATAAACAGGCGCACTTGTTTGTCGGTCAGCCATTTGTCGAAGTAGCGGGGCGCCGTCGTTTCATACGAGCGCGCGCTGTACTTGCGGTCCTTGCGCTCTTTCGCGCTTTGCTTGACGTCTGCTTCCGTCTTGTTGCCTGGATAGATGTCGCTGATGAACAGCAATTGTTTGCCGTCCGGACTCCATTTCGGTGTGCGCGCACCGAGGGTGAGCGAGGTCAGGCGTTGCGCTTCGCCGCCAGCCGCCACGTCGAGGCGGTAGATCTGGCCCGCCTCATCGCCTTCGCGCTTGGCAACGAAAACCAGCTGGCGGCTGTCCGGCGACCAGGCGATAGCGCTTTCGCCGCCCTTGCTGAAGGTCAGGCGGCGCGGCGCGCTTTCGTCCGTCAGCGATTTGATCCACAGGTCCGACCATTGATCCTTGCTATCGTAGGCACTGTCGACCACGGAAAACACGGCCCACTTGCCGTCAGGGCTGGCAACGGGCGCACCGATGCGCTTCATCAGCCACACGTCTTCATGCGTAATGGCGTGTTTGGCCTGTTGTGTGGCGGCTGCTGGCGTGGCCGCCGTGGTGCCGGCCGCATGGGCGGGGGCGGCGCAGGCGAGCGAGGCGCAGGCCGCTGCGATCAGCAGGGAGCCGATGGAACGGCGAAGACGGGGAGAGGTCATGAGCGTGGTCCGGAGAGTTGAAAAAGTTATTGCGGGCAATATTATTGCCCATCGATCCACTGCATGCCAAGCTGCCATGGCCGCCCGTAACCGTTATTTACCGCTGGTTTTACCCGCCATGCGGACGGGGTTTCAGGTGGCCGATACGTTACACTCGGCCTTTCATTTTTACTGCCCCAGGCTAGCCATGCGATTCCATGTATTTTCAAACAAGTCTTTGTTGCTGGGCCTGCTCGCCTTGCTGGCCGGCCAGTCAGCTATCGCGCAGTCTTCCTACCCGAATACCAGCGCCATGGGCGTGGGCCACGCGGAAACGACGGCCTGGTATGGCGCCTGCATGAAAGTGGCCAAGGCTGCGCCGCCTGCGGCCGAGTTGCCGCCGCCATCGGCCGTAGCGGGTTTGCAACGTTGCGAGCCGATCGACCTGTATTACGATACCAAGAGTATGTCTGCGCCCAAGCCTGCCGATTGGCAGCCTGTGCGCCAATGTGCGATTGTCCAGAAGAATAGCGCCGTGCTGATGATGTTGTACCAGAATGGCCTGGGCGTAGTCCGCAACCCGGCGCTGGCGCTGAAGAGTGCGTGCAGCATCGACGCGGCGCCAGCCGAGATGGAAGGCCGTGTCGCGCATCTGCAAAAGCTTAATGCCAGCGGCGCACATGGCGATATCGACTTGTGCGATGACATTACCAGCGGCTACATGATGGGCGTCTGCAGTGGCATTGATGCGCGCCAAAAGCAGCGTGCCCGTACGGAGGCAGGCAGCAAGCTCAATCAAACATTGCCTGCCGCCGCCCAGATTGCCTTGCAAGCCTTGCAGCAGGCGACAGACAAGTTTGCCACGGCTCGTGGCGCCAAGGAAACGGACATGAGCGGTACTGCAGGCTCGTCCATGGCCATCGACACTAAAACCAGCGAGATGGAATTGCTGGCCCATGATCTGCGCCAGTATGAGCAGGGACAATTGCCAAAGGCGGGCAAGGTCGATGCGGCGACACTCGACAAGCAGCTGAACCTGCTATATGGCAAGGTGATGAAGCAGCCGCCGGCGGACTACCCGGGCGCCGTCAGCAAGGAGGGTATCCGCGCCACCCAGCGTTCGTGGCTGGTGTACCGCGATGCCTGGCTGCGTTATGGCGCTGTCCGTTTCCCATCCGTGCCTGCCGATACCTGGCTGGCCTTGCTGACAGCACGGCGCAATGCGCAATTGGAAGAATTATTGCAGCCCTAATTTGTATTTAACGGTTTTTTCTTCTGTAAATGATGGTTATGTCATCAACAGGTAATTTCCTATTGGCATTATTGCACCTCCTTATAAATTAACAGGCCGGCATGCTTGCCCAGCATGCCAGGTTTTCTGGAGAGAATGCATGATAGAGAAGTTCCCCTTGCGCCCGGTGTCGGCGGGCGCGCTGGTGTCCGTTGCGTTGGCGTCCGCTGCGCTGTTGGCTGGCTGCGGCAGCCGCCACCACAATGACGAGGCGCCGCCGCCTCCGGTGGCACCTGCCAATCCCAGCGTAGCCTTCATGACCGATGTGCACTTTGAAAACGTGTATGGCGACTTCAAGAGCGCACAGTTTGCCGGCATCCCGACCAAGGATGGCAAGAACGCCACCATCCGCACCATGTATGCGCAGCTGACCTCGACCCGTCTGTTCAACGAAAACTATTTCGCCTTCCGCTCGGCGCTCGACGATGCCTATGGCAAGGGCATCCGCATGGTTGCCTTGCCTGGCGATTATTCCGACGATGCCCAGCCGATCAACATCGATGGCATCAACGACATCCTGCGCGAATACCAGGCCAAGGGCATGCGCTTCTTTATCGCGCCGGGCAACCACGACCCTAATGAGCCGTACGACGACGATGAAGCGGGCAAGAGCGATTTCCTGACCAAGGATGGCAAGGAACAAAAGGTCTATGCGACCGGCAATGCGGCCTGCAAGTCGAAAGATCCGACCGTGGTCTGTACCGACCAGTTGAAAGAGCAGGGCTATGAAAGCCTGATCGGCAAGCTGGGCGATTTCGGTTTCATGCCGAACAAGAATGACCTGTATTGGGAAACCCCGTTCGGCCAGTATGCCGATAACAAATACACGTATGAAGCGGCGGTGGTGAAGGGCGACCTGAAGAACCGCCAGTTTGAAATGTGCGCCGAAGGCGAAGGCGGCAGCTACAAGGCGGCTGGTGAAAAAGCGCTGGGCAAGGCATTTACCAAGTGCAGCAGCATCATCGACGCCAGCTATCTGGTGGAGCCGGTGAAAGGCCTGTGGCTGTTGTCGATCGACGCCAACGTGTACATTCCTAATGGCAATTTTGACCCTGCCAATCCGAAATCGTTCAAGGGCTTCGATGGCGCCGGCAATGCGGGCTGGAACAAGGTGCTGACGCATAAGAAACACCAGATGGAATGGATCAAGTCGGTGGTCGACCGCGCCAAGGCGCAGGGCAAGCAGTTGATGGCCTTCTCGCATTATCCGACCATGGATTTTTATGCCAACCAGACCGGCGCGATGAAAGATGTCTTCAAGCCGGGCGCCTTCCAGACGGCGCGCGTGCCTGAATCCGCGACCACGGCGGCATTGGCGGCGACCGGCTTGCGCCTGCATATCGGCGGCCACATGCATTTCAACGGCACCAACGATTATCAGGATGCCGCTGGCAATTACCTGGTCAACGTGCAGTCGCCATCGCTGGCCGTGTATGGCGCTTCCTACAAGATCGTCAACTACAAGGATGCCGATACGGTCGACGTGCAAACCGTGGCCTTGAATTCGGTGCCGCGCTTCAACGAACTGTTCCCGCACTACCAGGTGGAATACGATTACCTGCAAGGCAGCACGAACGCGGACGATATCAAGAAACGCTGGAACCGTGCCGTGCTCGACACCACCTCGTATGGCGCTTTCACGCGCTTCTATTTCGGCGAACTGTCGCGCCTGCGTTTCATGGATGAATACTGGCCATGTGAAATGAAGGAAGCGGCCATGGCGCTGGACGCGAAGCAGATGCTGATCCTGTCGCAATTGCAAACCCAGGTGACCCTGGCGCAACTGGCGCAAGTGCCAGGCGTGCTGCCCTTGACAGCCAGCTGCGCAGCCAAGGGCGTGGCCAGCGGTACGGTCGTGCCGGCAAGCCAGTTGACGGCGGACTGGGCGGCGGCAACTGTCAAGGCGACGGCACTGGCCACGGCGGCCGGCCTGAAGCTGGACGACTTTGCGTCGATTTCCGCGTATGAGTTCTACGGCGACTTCCACCGTACCGTGTACGCTGGCGAACTGGCCCTGCGCGACATGGGCGCGACCCGCGTCAGCATGTACAAGGTGCTGATGGGCGCTTTCCCGGCCAATCCGGCGTCTATCGTCAAGATCGGCGACAAGCCTTCGGACCAGAACGCGGTGAACGTACTGTTCCAAAATCAGTTCAAGCAAGTGTTTGCGATTTTCAAGGGCCTCGGTTCGGCCAAGCCTAGCGATCATTTCGTGATCGATTTCAAGGCCAAGAAATTGAGCAATGCCAATGCTACTGGCTTAAGCTTTAACTGATGCTGTGATCTTGTACGAAAAATGCGGCCATGTGTATGGCCGCATTTTTTATGGTGCATCTAGGTGAAATGACTTAGATGCCCAAATGAAACACCTTATTTCGGCGCTGTCGCTGTATGCGTAAACTTATCCCTGCTAATAAAAGGGTTAATATGAACGCCAAGCCAGCTGCTCCATCATTTTTATTTACAGCCATCTGCACCTTGCTATTGTTTGGCATGCTGGGCTTTGCCGGGCCCGCATGGTCTGCTGCGCCCGATGCGGCGCAAATCAAGCGGGGCGAATATGTGGCGCGCCTCGGTGATTGTTTTGCCTGCCATACGAGTGGACAAGGCGCGGCCATGGCCGGTGGCCTGGAATTGAAGACGCCTTTCGGCACCATCTACAGCACCAATATCACGCCGGACCCCGTGACAGGTATCGGCAAGTATTCCTTCGAGCAATTCAATCGCGCCATGCGCAAGGGCGTGGCGGCCGATGGCCATCATTTGTATCCGGCGATGCCGTATCCATCCTATGCGAAGATCACGCCCGACGATATGCAGGCGCTGTATGTTTACTTGCAGCATGGCGTGGCGCCGGTGGTGCAAAAGAACCGCGAGAACGACATGAAGTGGCCGTTCAGCATGCGCTGGGGTCTGTATTTCTGGAATGCACTGTTCCTCAAGGATGAGCCGTTCAAGCCGGATGCCAGTAAATCGGCCACCTGGAACCGGGGCAGCTATCTTGCTCAAGGGCTAGGCCATTGCGGCTCCTGTCACACGCCGCGCGGCGTCGCCTTCCAGGAAAAAACCATGGGGCAAGATGGTCCCAAGGAGTATCAATACCTGGCGGGTTTTACCTTCGATACCTGGCATGCCGTTAACTTGCGTAATCTGTGGACGCCCGATGACATCGTGCAACTGCTCAAGACCGGGCGCAACAGTTTTGGCACGGCGGCCGGCAGCATGACGGAAGTCATCACGCACAGCACCCAGTATTTTACGGATACCGACCTGGCGGCGCTGGCCGAATACCTGCATGGCTTGCCGCCCAATAAATCTGGCGGACCGGCGCCGAGGAAACCACTTGTGTTGGCGCAAGCCACCGAGGCAGCGCTGTACACCACGCGTGGTGGCCTGGGCTATACGCAATTTTGCGCCACCTGCCACCGGAGGGATGGCCGCGGCGTGGACAATATTTTCCCGCCGCTGGCACAGAATCATTCCGTGCAATCGAAAGATCCCACTTTGCTGATCCATATCGCGCTGACTGGCTGGCAATCGGCCGTTACGCAGCACTCGCCGCGCTCGTTCGGCATGCCTGCCTATGACAGCCTGTCGAATGAGGAGCTGGCGGAAATCCTCAGCTTTGTGCGTGGCAGCTGGGGTAACAAAGGCGAGGTCGTCACTGTCTCGCAGGTCGCCAGGGTGCGTAAGGAATTAAAGCTCAAGCCGACGTCTTCCGATTTTTCTACGCCCCGATTTGCTGCCCTGATGGCGAACGCCAACGCCGAGCAATTGATGCGCGGCATGCAGTTGATGACGGAAACCAAGGCCCGCTTGCCTAAGAATGTGGGCAATGACTTGAACTGCAGCAGTTGTCACTTGAATGGCGGCACGGTGGCCAAGGGTTCGCCCTTCCTCGGCATTTCCGCGTTTTTCCCATTGGAAGCACCACGTGCCGGACGGGTGATCAGCCTTGCTGAACGCATCAATGGCTGCTTCAAGCGTTCGATGAACGGTTCGCCCTTGCCGGCGGGCACGCCCGACTTGCAGGCGATGGT
Organism: Janthinobacterium silvisoli; assembly: GCF_014200725.1. GTDB lineage: Bacteria > Pseudomonadota > Gammaproteobacteria > Burkholderiales > Burkholderiaceae_D > Janthinobacterium. The sequence continues at coordinate 1,565,742 of NZ_JACHCL010000001.1, read as the reverse complement.
GGCGTATATCGATTGGATGAAAGGCGCGACCCAGGCTGGCGATAATGTGCCAGGGCGCGGCGTCGCCAAGATCGACCGCAGCCTGGTGCCCAATGCTGTTAACGGCAAGAAAATTTTCGCCCAGCAATGCGCAGTCTGCCACGGCGACTATGGTCAAGGCATCAAGGGTACCGATGGTGTCGTGGCCTTCCCGCCGCTGTGGGGCGAGCGTTCCTTCAATATCGGCGCGGGCATGGCCAGGACCTACACGGCGGCAGGTTTTGTCAAAGCTAATATGGTGATGGGCCATGGCCAGAAATTCCCCTTGGGGCAGGGCAATTTGTCCGACCAGGACGCCGTCGATGTGGCCGAGTATTTCACCCACATGCCGCGTCCGGATTTCCCGGAAAAGGTCCATGATTGGCCGAAAGGCGGGAAACCCAAGGATGCCCGCTATTAATTTCTGCTGGAATACTTGCAAGCTTCCCTGACAGGGGAGTTTGCAGGCAGTAGAAATGAAAAAAGCCAATCCTGAGGATTGGCTTTTTAGTACTGCGCATTCGTGGTAGGCCGTGCGGGATTCGAACCTGCGACCAACGGATTAAAAGTCCGCTGCTCTACCAGCTGAGCTAACGACCCGAAAGAGGCCGCATTATATATGGTTTTCACCAGAAGGCAAAGCCTTCTCGCACAAACTGTAAATAGTTTAGTCTTGCAGCGCCGCCGTGATTTTCAAGACTTCGCTGATGCTGGTCGTGCCATCGATGATCTTGCGCGCGCCGGCGATGCGTAGCGGCGTCATGCCGTCCAGCATGCCTTGGCGCCGCAGCGCGTGCAGGTCGGCGCCGCCCTTGATCAGTTGCGTGAAGCGTTCCGTTACGCTCAGCAATTCATAAATGCCGGCGCGGCCCCGGTAGCCGCTTTGCCGGCATAAGGGGCAGCCGATAGGGCGAAAGGTGGTTTCTGGCCGCTCAATCTGTCCGCCTGTCAGCTGCTGCCATTGCGCTACGGTGGGCGTTGGCTCTGGCTGTTTGCAATCGGAACACAGGCAGCGCAGCAAACGCTGCGCCAGCACGCCGATCAGGCACGCTTCCAGCAGATAGGCCGGCACGCCCAGTTCCAGCAGCCGCATCACGGCCGAGGGCGCATCGTTGGTGTGCAGGGTGGACAGCACAAGATGGCCCGTCAGCGCAGCCTGGATCGCCATCTCGGCCGTGGCCAGGTCGCGGATTTCTCCCACCATGATGATGTCGGGATCTTGCCGCATCAGCGCCCGCACGCCGTCGGCAAATGACAGGTCCATGCCGGCCTGTGTCTGCACCTGCATCTGGTTGAAGGCGGGCTCGACCATTTCGATGGGGTCTTCCACCGTGCACACATTGACTTCGCTGCTGGCCAGTGCCTTGAGCGTGCTGTACAGGGTGGTCGTCTTGCCCGACCCCGTAGGCCCCGTCACCAGCACGATGCCGTGCGTATGTGCTGTCAATTGCCGCCAGCGCCCGGCGTCCACCGGTGGAAAGCCCAGTTCGGCCAGGCTTTTGATGGCGATCTCGGGGTCGAAGATGCGCATCACGAGTTTTTCGCCAAACGCGGTGGGCAGGGTGGATAGGCGCAGCTCGATTTCTTGCCCTTGGGCATTACGGGTCTTGATGCGGCCATCTTGCGGGCGGCGCTTTTCCACTACGTCCATGCGTCCTAGCAACTTGATGCGCGCCGTCATCGCCAGCATCACCACCGGCGGCACCTGGTAGGCCTGATGCAGCAAGCCGTCGATGCGCAGGCGTACGTAGCCCGCATCGCGTTTCGGTTCCAGATGGATGTCCGAGGCGCGCTGGGCAAATGCGTATTGCCACAGCCAGTCGACGATGCGCACCACATGCTGGTCATTGGCGTCGAGGCTGCTTTTGTTGCGCCCCAATTCCACCAGCTGTTCGAAATTGTGGCGCAGCGCCACATCTTGCGTGGATGCCTGCCGCGCCACCTGGACGGAACCGGCCAAGCTGAAAAACTGCGCGATATAGTCGGCGATGTGCACGGGATTGGCAATCACCAGGCTCAGCTTGCGTGGCGCCAGTGAACCGAGGCCTGCTTGCCAGGCCAGCGCATACGGCTGGGCGGTGGCGATCACGATGCGTTCATGCGTGCTTTCCACGGGCAGGATATTGAAACGTGCCGCATAGCTGGCCGTCATCACGTTCGCCACCTGGCTGAAATCAATACTGAGCGGATCGATGCGCAAATAGGGCAGGTGCGACCGCCGCGCCAGCCAGGCGCACAGGCTGTCGAGCGTCAACGAGGGTAATTTGCAATCGGCTACGCTGCACAGCGGGTGTAGCGGCGCAGAAGGCAGGGCGGCAGCGTGAGTACATACTTGCGCTGCCTGTTTGGCGTCCAGCAGCCCATCTTCCTGCAGCCAGGAAAGCAGTTGCGGTAAATCCAGTGGCGGGGAGATCGACATGGCCGGCAACCTTTCAGGGTGCCGGCCATGGATAAAAACCGGCTTACAGCGTGCTTTGTATGCCCTTGAGCCAGGATTTGGCAGGCAGCTTGGTGTCGGCGACGATCTGTTTTGCCCGTTCAAGCAGGGCTGCTTGCGCCTCGGCATCGAGAGCGACTTTGGTCTTGAAAGCGATGGCCACCACGTTCCCATCATGGACTTCAGGCAGGCAGATCACCTGTTCAAACGCAAATTTCATCGCCTTGATGTTTTTTGCGTAGCTCGGGTGGTCGCCGAACAGATTGACCGTCATGATGCCGTGCGGCGCCAGGCAGGCGCAGCAGGCGCTGTAAAAGTCGGCGCTGTCGAGCACGGGGCCGCGCGCCGTGGCGTCATACAAGTCCACTTGCAGCGCATCGAGCGTGCCATGGTTGGCTTCGTCGTTGACGTAGTCCAGCGCATCCATTTCGCGCACGTGCAGGTGCTCGTCATTGGGCGGCAGCTTGAACATCGAGGCGCAGATGGCGATGACGGACGGGTTCAGCTCGATCGCATCGACCTGTGCCTCGGGAAACTGGCGGTAGCAGAATTTGGTCAGCGCGGCCGTACCCAGGCCCAGCTGGGCCAGGCGCTGCGGCTGCTTGATCCACAGCATCCACGCCATCATCTGTTGCGCGTACTCCAGCTCCGGCCAGTCGGGCTTGCGGATGCGCATGGCGCCCTGCACCCACTCGGTACCGAAATGCAGATAGCGCACGCCATCCATTTCCGACAGGGTAACGGGCGCGTAGCGCGGCTTGCGCGTGGCGGGGCGGGAAGATTCGACTTGTTCGATGGATTTTCGTTTGATAAGCATAAGACGGCCTGAAAGTGTGCCGCATTATAGCCCGCGCCGGAGCACCATAAAAAATGCCGGCCTCATGGGGCCGGCATTTTATTGCCTGTCACAAAGCAAGTTACTGCTGTGCAGGTTCGATGGAGACGCGCAGGCGGATGCGTTCGCCTGGATCGTAGGAAGTAACGCTCGTGTAGTTACGGCCACGATAGTCGTACGTTACCTGATAGCCGGTGTTGCGCGATTCCCAGTGATCGACCTGGCGGCATTGCTGTACAGCTTGTTGCTGCACGCCACCCTGGTAATTATTCTGGTTATCGACGCGGTCACCGACCACGGCGCCAGCGATCGCGCCTGCCGCCGCGGCGGCCGTACGGCCATTGCCGCCGCCAACCTGGCTACCGAGCAGGGCGCCAGCGATACCGCCGACGATCGAGCCGCCAGCGCTGCGCTGTTGTGGCGGCGTCTGAACCTGCACGTACTCGGTGCGGCATTCCTGGCGTGGACGGTTGATCTGTTCCACTTGTGGCACGACGCGCGTGACGCGGCCGAAATCTTCAAAGTCGGCGGCCTGGGCAAGTGGCAAAGCACCGATACAAAGGGCTGACATCAACAATTTGGCTTGCAAGTTCATTTCTTACCTCGTTATGTAGAGTATCTTTCAGGGCATTTTTTTTAAACTGAAGCTATAGTAGTCCGGCCGGGCGTGACGTAGTGATGTACATGGCAACAAAATGTAACAGCAAAGCCCCTTCTCCCCACAGTCTGTAACATGCACTTTCATTCGATACACGATGTTGGATTCCCTGAATAGGGCGCTTTGTAACAAATCTTGCGTTCGACATCATATTCGGGTTGATTCATGCAGAACAACACGTTACCCTAATACGCGTATGGCTTATAAAATCGTACTGAATCGTTTAATGAATTAGCTTAATTGATACAGATCGAATCACCGCGTGCGCATTGACCCTCGTGCGGGATGTAATAAGAACTGCAGCAGTTTGAAGAAATCCATACATAACAGGTCGATTTGAGGGAAAAATGAGTTTGTTACTAACCGTGCCGCCCAACCTTGTCCAGTCCATCCGTGCCTTTCGCGTGACCGAATTGCAAGACGAGGCGATTCGTCTCGGGCAGCACTTTTTATATGCGCACTGCCACGCCGGCCTGACCAAGCAACAAGTCATCGGTATTATCGCAGAAGCATTCCTGTTTCCGAAAAGCCTGGCCAAGAATTTCGATGCCCTGCGCGTCTGCCTGACGGATACCATGTATAAAGCAGGCACCCAGAATGGTTTTTTGGTAGTGCTCGAGCAATTGCCAAATACGCAAAAATTTGACAAGGAAGCACGCGAGACCCTGCTCGACGTGTTTCGTGACGCGGCCGACTACTGGGCCGAGAAAAAAGTACCGTTCCGCGTCTTCTATTCGTTTGAGTAAATACCCACTCTTCCCACGCAGCCCTGAAACAGGGCGCTGGCGAGGGTGAAAATCTGGTACGGCGCACCGCGCCAGCGCCACCTGGTGTATGTTGCGCCGCAACAATAATGCCGGCCTTTCTAGATTCGCACCGTCATAGCGGGTACAATGCGCGCTATGAAAAATATCGTTATCCTCATTTCCGGACGCGGCAGCAACATGGAAGCGGTTGTGCGCGCGGCGCAAGCCGAGCAATGGCCTGCCCGTATTGCGGCCGTCATCAGTAACCGGGCCGACGCCCAGGGACTGCTGTTTGCCGCGGAACATGGGATAGCGACCGCAATCGTTGCCAACAAGGATTATGCCAGCCGTGATGCATTTGATGCGGCGCTGCAAGCCGTGGTCGACAGTTTTGCGCCCGACCTGGTCGTGCTGGCCGGTTTCATGCGCATCCTGACGGCGCCATTCGTGGATCATTACGCGGGGCGCATGCTCAATATCCACCCATCGCTGCTGCCCCTGTTTCCGGGCATGGCAACCCATCGCCAGGCGATCGAGGCAGGCGTGACGGAACACGGCGCGACCGTGCATTTCGTCACAGCCGAGCTCGATCATGGCCCGGCCGTGGCCAGTGCGGTAGTGCCTGTCTTGCCAGGCGACACAGAAGAAAGCTTATCGGCGCGCGTGCTGGTACAGGAACATCTGCTTTACCCGCGCGCCATCCGCCTGTTCATAGACGATAAACTGTCCGTCGAGCATGGCCAGGTCCGCGTGGACCCTCAATAAAATATTACAGGAAGAATAACAATGAGATTGCCACCAGCGATACTTGCGAATGCTGAAGAAGTATTGCGCGAAATTTTACGTTTTACGGCGCCAGCCGACACCACCTTGTCGCGCTATTTCCGCGACCATCCGCGTCTCGGTTCGCGCGAGCGCGGCGCCATCGCCGAAGGCATTTATGCCGTGCTGCGCAACAAATCGTTCTTTACCGACTTCGCCGAAGCGGGCAATGGCCCGACCATGCGCCGTTTGACCATCCTCGGCCTGGCCGAAGCGATGGGCGCCGATTCGCTGGGCGGCCTGACGGAAGAAGAAGTCGAATGGCTGGACCGCATCAAGCAGATCGACCGCAACCTGATGCCAGCCACCATGCGCGCCAATATGCCAAAGTGGTTGTTTGACAAGCTGATCGCCCAATTCGGCGAAACGGAAACCATGTTGCTGGCCGATGCCCTGAATGCGCCGGCCTCGCTGGACTTGCGCGTCAATTCGCTCAAATCCACGCGTGAAGACGTGATGCTGGCCCTGGCCGAAGCACCGATCCTGAGCACCCCGACGCCGTACGCGCCGCTGGGCCTGCGCGTGGTGAAAAAACCATCGCTGCAAAACATGCCCTTGTTCCAGAGCGGCGCGATCGAAGTACAGGATGAAGGCAGCCAGATCCTGTCGCAGATCGTTGGCGCCAAGCGCGGCGAGATGGTGGTCGATTTCTGTGCCGGCGCGGGCGGCAAGACCCTGGCGCTGGGCGCGCTGATGCGCAACACGGGCCGTCTGTATGCATTTGACGTATCTGAAAAGCGCCTGGCCAAGCTGAAACCGCGCATGGCCCGCAGTGGCTTGTCGAATGTGCATCCGGTGCAGATCGCGCATGAGCGTGACTCCAAGATCAAGCGTTTGGCTGGCAAGATCGACCGCGTGCTGGTCGATGCGCCATGTAGCGGCCTGGGCACCTTGCGCCGCAATCCGGACGTGAAATGGCGCCAGCAACCGAACTCCATCGGCGAACTGCAAGTCAAGCAGGCGGCCATCCTGTCGGGTGCGGCGCGCCTGGTCAAAGGCGGCGGCCGCCTGGTGTACGCTACCTGCAGTTTCCTCAATGAAGAAAATGATGTGATCGCCGAGCAATTCCTGGCCGATCATCCCGACTTCTTCCTGGTGCCGATGAATAAGGTGCTGGCTGAGCAAAAGATCGAACTGGAAATGGGCGATTATTTGAAACTGCTGCCACACCAGCACCAGACCGATGGCTTCTTTGCCGCCGTGTTCGAGCGCAAAGTGATGCCGAAAAAAGTGTTTGCCGATGAAAAGCCGGCTGACGCCGAGCAAGCCGAGTAAGCGCTGCAAGCGGCCTTGCCAACGGCAGGGCCGCCATCACGACCAGTACTACCAGCCAGCACCGCCTGGCGCATGGCAGGGCCAGCGGCCCGTGCCGTTCCACTACCCTGAGTGCCCCAGCCATGAACGATACGCCACTGCTGAACCTGATCACTGATTTTGTTGACGATTTCCGCCAGCCGGCCATCCTGTGGCAGGTGCTGGCCATCGCCTCCTGCCTGGCCTTGAGCTGGGTGCTGGTGCGCCAGCTGCGCGTGTTCCTGAACCAGCGCGCCGAAAGCGCGGCGAACACGTCGGCGCCGGTCAGTGCCGAAGCCTTGCGGCGCACGCATAGTTTTATCCGTATCCTGACACCTGTGCTGGCGGCGCTGCTGCTGGGCGTGACGCAGCATGTGCTGTCCCGCTTCCAGACCGTCCACCTGCTCAGTATTGCGATTCCGCTGTGCACCTCGATGGCGCTGGTGCGTTTCGGGTTTTATGTGCTGCGGCGCATTTTTGCCCGCCACGGCGAAATCAGCCCGACAATGTTGTTGCTTGAAAAAGTATTCACCATTGTCGTGTGGCTCGGCATGGCGATGTATATCACCGGCCTATGGCCGGACCTGCATGCCTTCCTGGAAGGCATCGTGGTGCCGCTGGGCCGCAACAAAGTGTCGGTGGCCGCCATTTTGCAGGCAGCCATTTCGGTTGCCGTACTGATGGTGCTGGCCATGTGGGCCGCCACGGCGCTCGATGACCGATTAATGAAAATGCAAGGCTTGCATTCCTCCTTGCGGGTGGTCATGTCGCGCATGGGACGTGCCGTGCTGATTCTCGTTTCCGTGCTGGTCAGCCTGTCGCTGGTGGGCATCGACCTGACCGTACTGTCGGTGTTTGGCGGCGCCTTTGGCGTGGCCCTGGGTTTTGGCCTGCAAAAGATTGCCGCCAACTTTGTGTCCGGTTTTATCATTTTGCTCGATCGCAGCCTGACCATTGGTGATGTCATTACCGTTGGCCAGTTCAATGGCAAGGTAACGCAGATTAATACGCGTTATACCGTGCTGTTGGGCGGAGATGGCGTCGAATCCATTGTGCCCAATGAAATGCTGATTTCCGGCGGGGTACAGAATATGTCCTTGTCGAACAGCATGGTGTGGCTGGCCAGCACCGTATCGGTGGGCTACGACACCGATATCGATACCATCTTCCCTTTATTGGAAGCAGCCGCGGCCAGCGTGCCGCGCGTGTCGCAGACCAAACCGCCATCGGCGACCCTGGTGCGTTTCGGCGCCGATGGACTGGACCTGCAGATCGGTTTCTGGATCGCCGACCCTGAAAATGGCACGGGCGGGGTGAAATCGAATGTTAATCGCGCCATTTGGCGTACCTTGCAGGAACATAAGGTCTCCGTACCATTTCCACAGCGCGAATTGCGCATTATCGGCATGCCGGCCGTCGCGCTGGCGGGTACGCCCGAGCCTGCGGCAGGACCTGACGATAAGCAGGTTTGAGGCGCAATTTCGCCTGATCGTCCCTATTAGCGCGTACAATTACGCCTAAAATCACACTACCGGACCTCCAGCCAGACTGGAGCGACCGTGAACACGCCCCGTCCACTTGGAGTAGTAATGACATTGAGTTCCGTTTTACACGCAGTATTGCAATTTATGGCAACGGGTATTACCGATCTGTCCGCATGGCAAGTTTTTCTGTACACCATGGTGGTGACCCACATCACCATCGCCAGCGTGACGATCTACCTGCACCGCCACCAGGCGCACCGCGCGCTGGAATTGCATGCAATTCCCAGCCATTTCTTCCGTTTCTGGCTGTGGTTGACGACCGGCCAGGTCACCAAGGAATGGGCTGCGATTCACCGCAAGCATCACGCCAAGTGCGATACGGAAGAAGATCCGCATAGCCCGGTTACGCGCGGCATCAAGAAAGTCTTCTGGGAAGGCGCCGAGCTGTACCGTGCCGAATCGAAAAACATGGAAACCATGGCGAAATACGGCCATGGCACGCCAAGCGACTGGATCGAGCGCAATCTGTACACCAAGTACAGCTGGCTGGGCGTGGTCATCCTGTTCGTGGTCAACTTCATCCTGTTTGGCGTGATCGGTATTTCCGTATGGGCCGTGCAAATGATCTGGATTCCAGTAACAGCGGCCGGCATCATCAACGGTATCGGTCACTATTGGGGTTATCGCAACTATGACTGCGCCGATGCAGCCACCAACATCATTCCCTTCGGCATCCTGATCGGTGGCGAAGAACTCCATAACAACCACCATACGTATGCAACGTCGGCTAAATTGTCGTCAAAATGGTACGAGTTCGATATTGGCTGGGGTTATATCCGCATTCTGGAAACACTGCGCCTGGCGAAAGTGAAGAAACTGGCGCCGGAACCGAAGTTTTCTCACGGCAAGAGCGAAGCGGATTTCGAGACCTTGCAATCCGTCATTGCCAACCGCTACGACGTGATGGCCAAGTATGCGAAATCGATCAAGCATGCCTGGAAAGAAGAGCTGGACCACTTGAAAGACAAGGCATTGCTGGAAAAACGCTTCCTGAAGTCGTCGCGCAAGCTGATGCAGCGCGAACCAGCCAAGCTGGCCGATGCACACCATGAACAATTATCGGAACTGTTCCAACACAGCAAGGCGCTGGAAACCATGCACCATATGCGCGTGGAGCTGGGCGCTATCTGGGAGCGCTCGCACTTTACGCGCGAACAGTTGCTGCACAAGCTGCAAGACTGGTGCGCGCGCGCCGAAGCATCGGGCATCAAGTCGCTGCAAGACTTCTCATTGCGCTTGCGCAGTTATGCTTGATGGTAAGTTGATGTGACATGAATGGCTCCGCTTGCGGGGCCATTTTTTTTGCCTGTCACGATGTTCAGTGTTGGATAAGAAAATCGGGACGAAAAAAAACCGCTCATCAGAGCGGCTCTTTCATCAGAGAACACAATATCAATTACTTGATCTTGGTTTCTTTGTACGTTACGTGCTTGCGTGCTTTAGGATCGAACTTCATGATCTCAATTTTCGCAGGCGTCGTACGCTTGTTTTTGGTGGTCGTGTAGAAGTGACCCGTACCGGCGGTCGATTCTAACTTGATTTTGTCGCGGCCTGATTTTGCCATGATAGCTCCCTTATTCTGCTAATTAGACTTTTTCGCCACGAGCGCGCATATCGGTCAATACGGCGTCGATGCCGACTTTATCGATGACGCGCAGACCGGCGTTGGACAAACGCAGGGAGACCCAGCGGTTTTCAGATTCAACAAAAATACGACGATTTTGCAAGTTAGGCAAAAAACGACGTTTGGTTTTGTTGTTTGCATGGGAAACATTGTTGCCGACCATCGGCTTCTTCCCAGTGACTTGGCAAACACGTGCCATGGCGCACTCCTTAAAGACATTCCACAATTGGAAAAACGAGAGTATATCCAAAAAAATCAGCTTTATCAATGACTTGCGAAAAACAATTGTGTCTTGTTGTTTTAAATTAATTTAACAATCTTCAAATCCAAAGGTTTTAGAAGGGGAAGCCTTGTAAACTTCCTGGTTTACTGCTATGGCTTCGCCTCAGCTTGTGCGCGTATGTCCTTGTTTACACATGGTTAACTGCTCGAAAGCCGCAAGCGCCTAGAGTTGGCCGTGTTCGGCGAAGGAGTGCACTTTTTGTCCGGCGATAATGAAATGGTCGAGGATACGTACCTCTACCAGCGACAGCGCCTGGGTCAGCATGCGCGTCAGCAGCAAGTCCGATTCACTCGGTTCCGACACGCCAGACGGGTGGTTGTGCGCCAGCATGATGCTGGCGGCGTTGTGCAGCAGGGCTTGCTTGACGACTTCGCGCGGGTAGACGCTGGTGTGGGTGAGAGTACCGCGAAACATTTCCTGGCTCGTGATCAGACGGTTCTTGACGTCCAAAAACAACACGACAAACGATTCGTGCTGCAGGCCGCTCAAGAGCAGGCGCAAATAATCCTTGACGGAACCCGGCGTATTCAAGGCCTGGCCCGTCTGTAAATCTTCCACGATGGCGCGCCGCGCCAGTTCCAGCACCGCTTGCAACTGGGCAAATTTGGCGCTGCCCATGCCATGCACGGCGGAAAAACTCAGCAGGCTGGCGCCAAACAGGCCACGCAGCGAACCGAAATGTTCGACCGTGTCGCGCGCCAGTTCCACCGCGCTCTTGCCGCGTACGCCAGTGCGCAGGAACACGGCCAGCAATTCCGCGTCCGACAGCGATTGCGCACCATCCTTTATCAGGCGCTCGCGCGGCCGTTCGCCGATGGGCCAATCCTTGATTGCCATGCTGTTCTCCTGTTTTGCACGGGCGCGGACTTGTTTGACGATGCCATGGGGCAGGCGCGGCCAGTGTGGCTTACAATATCGTTTTGCACCAGTTACCTGAAAACACACTATGTCCAACGCGCAACCAGCAATCGTCACCGAAGCGGCTTACCTCACCCTGCATTATCGTCTTGCCACGGTGGACGGTACTGATATTGTCACGACCTTTAACGGAAATCCTGCCACCTTGATGCTGGGACAGGGCCAGTTGGCGCCGTTCCTGGAGCAGCGTTTGCTGGGCTTGCCTGAAGGCACGCACAAGACGTTCGAACTGGCAGCCGGCGAAGGCTTCGGCGACCGCAATCCCGAGCTGGTGCAATCGGTATCGCGCGCCACGCTCGATGAAAACTCGGTGCCGGGCGCCGATTACAAGATCGGCGACCTGGTCGATTTCGCCGCGCCAGGTGGCGGCCGTTTTGCCGGCGTATTGCGCGAGATGCGTGAAGATTCGGCCCTGTTCGACTTCAATCATCCGCTGGCCGGTCAGCCGCTGCGTTTCGAAGTCAAACTGATTTCCGTGCTGTAAGGAGCAGAACGATGGACAAAGAACTATTATTGGCCCAGCCGCGTGGCTTTTGCGCCGGTGTCGATCGGGCGATTGAAATCGTCGAGCGGGCCTTGACCCAATTTGGCGCGCCCATTTATGTGCGCCACGAAATCGTGCACAACGCCTATGTGGTGGCCGATTTGCGCAGCAAGGGCGCTATCTTCATCGATGAGCTCGATGACGTGCCAGCCGGTAATACCCTGGTGTTTTCCGCGCATGGCGTGTCGAAGGCCGTACGGGCCGAGGCAGAATCGCGTGGCCTGAGCATTTTTGATGCGACTTGCCCGCTGGTGACCAAGGTGCATATGGAAGTGGCGAAGATGCGCCGCGAAGGCCGCGAGATCATCATGATCGGCCACGATGGCCATCCCGAAGTGGAAGGCACGATGGGCCAGGCAGACATGGGCATGCATCTGGTGGAAACGCTGGACGATGTGGCGAAGCTGCAAGTGGGCAATCCCGACAGCCTGGCCTATGTTTCGCAGACAACGTTGTCAGTTGACGACACGCGCGACATTATTGCCGCTTTAAAAGAGAAATATCCGAACATCACCGAGCCGAAAAAGGGCGATATTTGCTACGCCACCACCAACCGCCAGGAAGCCGTGAAATTCATGGCGCCGCAAGTGGAACTGGTGGTCGTGGTTGGCAGTCCAAACAGTTCGAACTCGAACCGCTTGCGTGAAGTAGCGGAAAAAATGGGCACGCCAGCCTATATGGTGGATAACGCTTCACAGATCGATCCAGCATGGCTGGAAGGCAAAATACGAGTGGGCGTGACGGCTGGCGCCTCGGCGCCCGAAGTCCTGGTGCAAGCCGTGATCGACCGTTTGAAGGAATGTGGCGTGAAGAGCGTGCGTCCACTGGACGGTGTGCAGGAAGCGGTGACCTTCCCCATGCCCAAGGGTTTGGACGGTATCAAACGCGAAGTCGCTTGATTTGTCGAGCATAAAAATTCGCTTGAAAACCAAATTTAATTCGAAAATTGTCAATTTATTCCAAGTTTAGTTTTTCAAAAAGACCGTTATGATTGCCAACGCTTGAGTTCATTGCTGTTCTGACTAACGCTGAAAACGCCCATTTCTGGTGCGTTGCACCGTCCTGGTGAGAATGATTGAAATCGGCACTGAAGGAAGCTTTCCTCCAGTGCCGTTTTTGTATCTGCGATGCGCGCTGCGTAGATGTTGTTCCCGAAAAATGTATATTTGATAGGGCAATCAAACCATGGATATCTTTATCCAGCAAATCATCAACGGCTTGGTGCTGGGCAGCATGTATGCCCTGATCGCCCTCGGTTACACGATGGTGTATGGCGTGTTGAATTTGATTAACTTTGCCCACGGCGATGTCTTGATGATAGGCGCCATGGTGGGCTTGACCATCTTGAAGCTGCTGGGCATCTATGTGCCCGACTGGCCTGGCTATCTGAAGCTGGCCACCGCCATCCTTGGCGCCATTCCCGTCTGTATCCTCGTCAATATCCTGATCGAGCGGGTTGCCTACCGCCGCCTGCGCAATGCGCCCCGCCTGGCGCCGCTGATTACCGCCATCGGCGTATCGATCTTGCTGCAAACCTTCGCCATGATGATCTGGACACGCAATCCGCTGCCATTCCCGCAGTTGCTGTCGACCGACCCCTTGCATATCGGTGGCGCCGTCATTTCACAAACACAAGTATTGCTGCTGGCCCTGGCCGCCATTTCCATGGGCGCGCTGGTCTTGCTGGTAGAGAAAACCAAGATGGGCCGCGCCATGCGGGCCACGGCGGAAAATCCCCGCGTGGCAGGCTTGATGGGCGTCGATTCCAATAAAGTCATCGTCGCCACGTTTGCCATCGGCGCCGCGCTGGCGGCCGTGGCCGGCGTGATGTGGGGCGCCAACTATGCGTCGATCAAGTTTTCCATGGGGGCGTTGCCGGGCTTGAAAGCTTTTTGCGCGGCGGTGCTGGGTGGCATCGGCAATATCTATGGTGCCATGCTGGGCGGCATCTTGCTGGGCTTGATCGAGAGCCTGGGCGCCGGCTATATCGCGTATGCCACGGGCGGCTTCCTCGGTAGTAATTACCAGGATATCTTTGCCTTCATCGTACTGATCATCGTGTTGACCCTGCGTCCGTCCGGCATCATGGGTGAACGCGTGGCCGACCGCGCCTGACGCCATCCCGGGAGCTGAACATGGCATTACTCGATTTCAACGTCAAAAAAAATCCCACCAAAGCTTATCTGGGCATGCTGGGCCTGGCCGCGCTGCTGATGATATTCCCCTTTTTTGCCGCCCAGTTCGGCAATTCCTGGGTGCGCATCGTCGATATGGCCTTGCTCTACATCATGCTGGCCCTGGGCCTGAATATCGTGGTGGGCTTTGCCGGCTTGCTCGACCTTGGCTACATCGCGTTTTACGCGGTGGGCGCTTACCTGACCGGCTTGCTGGCCTCGCCCCAGTTTGCCATCCTGCTCGAATCGGTGGTCAACGAGTATCCGGTATTGGGCGATTTCCTGGTGCATGTGCTGGGGCCGGAAATCCGCGAGAATGGCATCCACTTGTCGGTCTGGGCCATCGTGCCGCTGGCCGCCGCCCTGGCCGGCCTGTTCGGCGCCTTGCTGGGTGCGCCTACCTTGAAACTGCGCGGCGATTACCTGGCCATCGTGACCCTGGGTTTTGGCGAGATCATCCGTATCTTCATGGGCAATCTGAATGAGCCCATCAATTTCACGAACGGCGCGCAAGGCATCAATATGATCGACCCGATCCGCATTTTCGGCGTGAACCTGGCGGGCGAGGCGGGCAGCAACAGTACGGTGATGCTCGGTGGTTTTTCCATGCCGTCCGTGAATGCCTATTACTTTTTGTTCCTGTTGCTGTGCATCGCCATCGTGTTCGTCACCAGCCGCTTGCAGCATTCGCGCCTGGGCCGTGCCTGGGTAGCCATCCGCGAAGATGAAATCGCTGCCAAGGCGATGGGCATCAATACGCGCAACGTGAAATTGCTGGCGTTTTCCATGGGCGCCTCGTTTGGCGGCGTGGCGGGCGCCATGTTTGCCTCGTTCCAGGGATTTGTCGCACCGGAATCGTTCAGTCTGACGGAATCGATTGCCGTGCTGGCGATGGTGGTACTGGGCGGCATCGGCCATATCCCGGGCGTGATCCTGGGCGGCGTGATCCTGGCCTCGATACCTGAAGTGCTGCGCCACGTGGTCGAACCGGCCCAGCAAGCGCTGTTCGGCGAGGTCATCATCGACGCGGAAGTGCTGCGCCAGTTGCTGTACGGCCTGGCCATGGTGGTCATCATGCTCACCCGTCCGGCCGGCTTGTGGCCGTCGCCGAAAAGCGAGGATAGGCCGGACCATGATGTGGACCAGCCGAATCAATCGACAGGCGTGGTATCGACCTGATGGCCATGGAGCATACTTTGAGCGAACAAATCATTCTCAATATTGCCGGCGTAAACAAACGTTTCGGCGGCCTGCAGGCGCTGACCGACGTAGGCATTACCATCCGGCAAGGGCAAATCTATGGCTTGATCGGCCCGAACGGCGCTGGCAAGACTACTTTCTTTAATGTCATCACGGGTTTGTACCAGCCCGATACGGGCACGTTCGAACTGGCCGGCAAACCGTATTCACCGTCGGCGCCGCACAAGGTGGCCAAGGCGGGCATCGCCCGCACCTTCCAGAATATCCGGCTGTTCGGCGACATGACGGCGCTGGAAAACGTGATGGTGGGGCGCCATGTGCGTTCGCACCAGGGCGTGTTCGGCGCCATCTTCCGGCACAAGGCGGCGCGCCTGGAAGAGGCGGCGATACGCCAGCGGGCGATGGAATTGCTGGACTTCGTCGGCATCGCCCGTTTTGCGAACCGCACGGCCCGCTTCCTGTCGTATGGCGACCAGCGGCGCCTGGAAATCGCCCGCGCGCTTGCCACCGATCCCGTGCTGCTGGCCCTGGACGAGCCGGCGGCGGGCATGAATGCCACGGAAAAACTGGCCCTGCGCGAGTTGCTGGTAAAAATCAAGGCGGAAGGCAAGACCGTGCTGCTGATCGAACATGATGTGAAACTGATGATGGGCTTGTGCGACCGCATTACCGTACTGGAATATGGCAAGCGCATCGCCGAAGGCTTGCCGGCCGAAATACAACAAAACCAGGCCGTGATCGAGGCTTATCTGGGGGGATCGCACGCATGAGCAACACGGTACTCAAGGTCGCGGGCCTGAAGGTTGCCTACGGCGGCATCCAGGCCGTCAAAGGTGTCGACCTGGAAGTAAATCAAGGCGAGCTGATCGCCCTGATCGGCGCGAACGGCGCCGGCAAGACCACCACCCTGAAGGCGATTACCGGCACTTTGCCGGCCTGCAAGGTGGAAGGCACGATTACGTATCTGGGGCAGCCGCTCAAGGGGAGCCAGTCCTTCCAACTGGTGGAAAGAAAGCTGGCGATGGTGCCGGAAGGGCGGGGCGTGTTTACGCGCATGTCGATCCGGGAAAACCTGATGATGGGCGCCTATACGCGCTCGGACAAGGTGGGTATCGAGGCCGATATCGACAAGTGGTTCACGGTGTTTCCACGCCTGAAAGAACGGGCGGCGCAGATGGCCGGCACCTTGTCGGGCGGCGAACAGCAGATGCTGGCCATGGCGCGCGCCCTGATGTGCCACCCGACCTTGCTGCTGCTCGATGAGCCATCGATGGGCTTGTCGCCCATCATGGTCGAGAAAATCTTTGAGGTGATACGCAAGGTGTCCAGTGAAGGCATCACCATCTTGCTGGTTGAGCAGAATGCCCGTCTGGCGCTGCAGGCGGCGCACCGTGCTTATGTGATGGACACGGGCTTGATCACCATGGCAGGCAATGCGGCCGACATGCTCGATGATCCGCGGATCAAGGCAGCCTATCTGGGTGAGTAAAGTAGACAGCGCATAAAAAATGCCCCGGCGGGACCGGGGCATAACGGCATCCGTGGGGGAGTACGGAAGGATGCCAGGAGGAGGCTTGCGGGACCGTCAATGACGGTCCGGTGCAACAATTAACTCAGTAAGTTAACTAAGCTAAGCAATTACTTGCTGGCCGCGCGTGGCACGACTTTTTCAGCAGCTTGCGTGAACTGGTTCACGGCCGATGCCAGATTGGCTTCGATCGCTTCAACGGCTTGCTTGCTGGTTTTCGAGAATTGCTCGTAGCCTGCGTTGGCGTTGCCGATGGCGGTCTTGAAGATGGCGACAGCGTTTTCCGAGCCAGCTGGCGCGTTTTTGCTGACTTCTTCGACCAGCGAGATGACTTTGCGGTTCGTTTCGGCGATTTGCGATTCAGCCGCTTTGCTGAATTCGGCTTGCGTGCCGGACGTGATCGCTGCCAGGTGACGGCCGTAAGCGATGGCTTTTTCAGCGTTAGGCTGGGCTTGAGCGGCGCTCAGCGAGAAAAATTCTTGTGGATCTTTGGCTGCCAGCAATTGTTTGGCTGCCGAGGTCGTTTCTTCCAGGGTAGCCTTGGCTGCCGTCAGATTCAGTTCGACGATTTTTTCGATGCCTTCGAAGGCCTTGCCCGTCAGCGACGAGAACAGGTTGAATTGGGCTTCCAGGTTGGCTTTGGTGGCGGACGAAAACTGCTCAGGGATTGAAAACATGTAAATCTCCAAAATATTAAAATCTGGTTAATTAGATGCTGCGTAGACCGGGAACCGGTTGGAAAGCAGAGGCTTCTGAATTTCAAACTGAACAAGAATTGTGCAACGCAACAAACCCTATTCTACGGTTTAAAAAAGTTAAGTCAAGCGAATCTTGTGCGATGCAACAATTGAATAGATTTGAATCAAAACCCTTGTTTCTAAAGAATAATATTTGATTCCACGTTGTAAATTATTTACTGGAAAACTATCCTCGAAGGCTGGATTTGAGGGCAGGCGCAGCCTTGCATGCTAGACTTTGTCTCCCACACTGGCGCACCGCGCTGGTGCAGCGCACCTTACCTGAATTGTAGCCATGTCCCGACCTCCCGCTGCCGCCAGCGCCAGTAGTAAAACGTCTTTGCTTGCCACCTTGACACCGATGGCCTTGCCCGCTTTCTTCGTGTTGTTATGGAGCACAGGCTTTATCGTGGCCAAGTTTGGCTTGCCGTATGCGCCGCCATTGACGTTTTTGCTACTGCGTTTTCTGGGCGTATTGGTGATTTTGCTGCCGCTGGTACTGGTCTTGCGCGCGCCATGGCCCGTGGGGCAGTTCCGCCAGATCGCCGTGGCCGGTGTCTTGATGCAGGCCGGTTATCTGGCCGGCGTGTGGTGCGCCATCAAGCTGGGCATGCCGGCTGGCTTGAGCGCCTTGATCGTCGGTATGCAACCGGTGTTGACGGCTTGCGCCGCGCCCTTGATCGGCGAATCGGTGCGCCCGCGCCAATGGCTGGGCCTGGCTTTTGGCTTGCTGGGCGTGGCCCTGGTGGTGTACGCCAAGATCAATCTGGTGGGGTTGACGGTGGAAAGCGTGCTGCTGTGCGTATTTGCCTTGCTGTCGATGACGGCTGGCACCATGTATCAAAAACGCCATTGCCCGCAGTTTGACTTGCGTACCGGCACAGTGGTGCAATTTACCGCTTCGATCGTGGTGGTGTTGCCATTCGCCCTGTATTACGAGGGGCTGGATTGGCAGTTTAGCCAGGTGCAATGGACGGCCAACTTTATCGGCGCCTTGCTGTGGTCGGTGCTGGTGTTGTCGATCGGCGCCATCTTCCTGCTGTTTGCGCTGATACGCCGCAGCGACGCCACCAAGGTCACGGGGCTGCTGTACCTGACGCCGCCGACCACGGCCGTGATGGCTTGGCTGATGTTTGGCGAAGCGTTTAATATGCTGGGCATCTGCGGCATGCTAGTGGCCGTGGTTGGCGTGATTTTTGTTGTCAAAAAGTAGAAAATAGAAAATAGCAGGAGAGTCAGTTGGAATACAAGCAAAAAGCAGAACAGCAGCACTTTGTCGATGCAGCCATCTTGTCGCGCCGCTCCATCCGCGCCTTTTTACCGGATGCGGTGCCGCGCGCCGACCTGGAGCGCATCCTGGAAGTGGCGGCGCGCGCGCCATCGGGCGCCAATATGCAGCCCTGGAAAGTGTATGTGGTTTCTGGTGCAGCGCGCCGGCGCCTGTCGGACCGCATCCTGGCTGCCTACACCGCGCCGAAAGTGCCGGAAGCACCGGCCCGCTCGGCTTCCTATACCTATTACCCGCGCCAGTGGACGGCGCCGTTTATCGAACGCCGCCGCAAGATCGGCCTGGACCTGTATCAGTTGCTGGGCCTGGAGCGCGGCGACACGGCGGGCATGGCGGCTCAGCACGGGCGCAATTTCCAGTTTTTCGACGCGCCCGTCGGCTTGATTTTTACGATAGAGCGGGTGCTGGAGCAGGGTTCCTGGCTCGATTACGGCATGTTCTTGCAAAACATCATGCTGGCGGCCCGTGCCCGTGGCCTCGACACTTGCCCGCAAGCTGCTTTCATTCATTACCACGACATCATCAGCGACGAGCTGAGCATACCCGCCAGTGAAATGGTGGTGTGCGGCATGGCCCTCGGTTATGCCGATCCGGCCAAGGTGGAGAACCGCCTGACCACGGAACGCGAGGCCTTGCCAGGTTTTGTTAAATTCTTCGAAGAATAGAAAAGAAGAAAATCCAGCGGTTTCCGCAAGAAAACAGCTAGTTAGGGATGAGCCTGTTTGCTCGTCACCAACGATTTTTATTCCATTAACGCAATTAATACTGTCTCAACTGTTAAATTGGCTTGCGATTACTCTACATTTCGCTACACTGCAATAATGCAACAGCTTCATGGGGAATTATTGAATGGCTAAGTTTAAACTTGCTCTGGGAGTATTGGCGTCCCTGCTGTTTGCGCTGGCGCCGGCTGCGGTCGTGCACGCCAAGGACGCGAACAGCAAATCCTCCGCTTCCAAGAAACAACCCAAGAAAGTCAAAGTCGTGCTGCGCAAGGGCGCACACAGCACGGCCGCCGCGCCGCGTGAAAAAACCGTGCGCCGCGTGATCACCGTGCATGGCAAGCGCAAGGTCGTGTATCAAAAGGTCAGCAGTGCCGCCGTGCCGATGGCCGCGCCAATTCCCACCATGGGCGACCTGGCGGGCTTGAACCTGACCCGCGATCCGCTGGACTTGAAGTCCAGCGTGGCGCTGGTGCTGGACCAGACCAATGCCGAAGTGCTGTTTGAAAAGAATTCCAATGTGGCCCTGCCGATTGCCTCGATCACCAAGATGATGACGGGCCTGGTGGTGGTCGAAGCCAATCAGGACATGGATGAAGTGCTGACGGTGACCGATGACGATGTCGACCGCGCCAAGTTCAGCAGTTCACGCCTGAAGGTCGGTTCGCAGCTGACCCGCGCCAATATGCTGCATATCGCCCTGATGAGTTCGGAAAACCGCGCCGCTTCCGCGCTGGGCCGCAATTATCCGGGCGGCTTGCCAGCCTTTGTCGACGCCATGAACGCCAAGGCGCGCCAGCTGGGCATGATGGATACGCATTATGTCGATTCCAGCGGCTTGTCGAAGATGAATGTGGCCAGTGCGCATGACTTGGCCAAGCTGGCCATGGCTGCCTTCCAGCAACCGCTGCTGCGCCAATATTCTACCGATCCGAAAGCCATCGTCGAAGCCAGCGGCCACCCCATGCAGTTTGGCAATACGAATCATCTGGTGGCCAATCCCGGCTGGGAAATCGGCTTGCAGAAAACCGGTTTTATTAACGAAGCAGGGCGTTGCCTGCTGATGCAGGCCGTGATCGAAGGCCGCTCCGTGATCATGGTTTTCCTTGATTCCAAAGGAAAACAGTCGCGTACGGCCGATGCGGGCCGCATGCGCAAGTGGCTGGAAGCCCTGAAACCCGCCAACATCAGCATGTCTGGTGGATAAAAAATGTCCAGGGCAGCCTTGCCCTGAACATTTTTACGTGTAACTAGTCGTGCGGAATAAATCCTAAAGTCACGGAAATCTGGTGAGCCGTATCCACCAGGTCTTCCAGCCATTCATCCTGCAGCCGGTCGGCCGGGGCGGAAATCGACAGGCCGGCGATCAGCTTGCCTGAGTCGTCGCGGATGCCGGCCGCCATGCAGCGCACGCCCAATTCCAGCTCTTCATTATCTCGGGCGTAGCCGTTTTCGCGCACCGAACTCAGTTCGCGCTCCAGCTTGTGCAAATCCGTGATGGAATTCTTGTTGTGTCCAGCCAGGCCCGTGCGCGTGGCGTAGGCGCGGATGGCTTTCGGTTCATCGACGGACAGGAAGAGCTTGCCGGTCGAGGTCAGGTGCAGCGGGCCGCGCCCGCCGATGGCGCGCACCACCTGCATGCCCGAGCGTTCGGAAAAGGCCCGGTCGATATACACGATTTCATCTCCCTGGCGCACCGACAGGTTGATCGTTTGCTGCGTCTTTTTATGCAACTGACGCATGAAGTCCAGCGCTGCTTCGCGCACGCTGAGGCGGCTTTTCACCACATTGCCCAATTCCAGCAGGCGCATGCCCAGGCGATACGTGCCCGGTTCGATGCGGTCGACAAAACGCGTCAGCACCATATCGTTGAGGATGCGGTGCGCCGTTGACGGGTGCAGGCCCGAGACCTTGGACAACTCTTTCAAGCTGACCGGGTCTGAATATTTTGCCAGGGCGTCGAGCAGGGCGACCATGCGTTCGATAACCTGGATCGTCGTCTTCTGGGGTGCGACGGGCTCAATTTTCATGATGGATTTGGTGCAATGCAGTATTCATGCATATTTATACCATAATGTGAAAAAATAGTGCAACCTTGCTAGATGTAAGCAAAAACTGCCACACTCCAGGCTCGCCATGCATAATGTTCGCCATACGGAAAAGGGAGAAATACGAATACCATGCAACCAGTCAATGAATTCAAGAGTAAAAGCGGCTTGAAACGGATCTTTTCCGCCTTCTTTTATTCGCTGGACGGCTTGAAGTCGGCCTGGCGCCATGAACATGCGTTCAGGCAGGAACTGGGCTTGTTCGTCGCCGGCACGGTGATCGCGCTGCTGCTGGGTATTTCCGCGTTTGAAAAACTGGTGTTGATCGGCGTGCTGTTGCTGGTGCTGATCGTGGAACTGATCAATTCCGCGCTGGAAGCGGTGGTCGACCGCATTTCGCTGGAACGCCATCCGCTGTCGAAGAATGCCAAGGACTTTGGCAGTGCAGCCGTGCTGCTCACTTGCCTGCTGGCATTCGCCACCTGGGCCGTCGTCTTGTTCAACCGCTACTATTAAAGTTCTTTCGCTAACATCGCAAACTCCCTTTGTGCGCCACCTATATGCGAAAATCGCATATAAAATGCCAAAATGCTTCGTTCTCTTTCTTAGTGATGCGCCGTAATCTGGTGCTTCTGAAAGTTCAACCACACGGGGATCTTAGATGCTGTCGAAAAAAATCATCATTGCTGCTGCCATCAGTGCATTTGCTCTCTTGCAAACCGCACAAGCCGCCGATATCACCCTGCTCAATGTTTCGTACGATCCAACGCGCGAGCTGTACCAGGATGTCAACACGGCGTTTGCCAAGGAATGGAAAGCCAAGACGGGCGACAACGTCAAGATCAAACAATCGCATGGTGGCTCGGGCAAGCAGGCACGCGCCGTGATCGACGGCCTGGAAGCGGACGTGGTGACGTTGGCCCTGGCTTACGACATCGATGCGCTGGCCGATCACAAGCTGCTGGCTCCCGACTGGCAAAAGAAATTGGCGCACAACAGCTCGCCTTACACTTCGACCATCGTGTTTCTGGTACGCAAGGGCAACCCGAAAGGCATCAAGGACTGGAATGACTTGATCAAGCCAGGCGTGTCCGTCATCACGCCGAATCCGAAAACCTCGGGCGGCGCCCGCTGGAATCATTTGGCAGCCTGGGGTTACGCCCTGCGCCAACCGGGCGGCAATGAAGCCAAGGCCAAGGAATTCCTCGGCAAACTGTATAAAAACGTGCCGGTGCTCGATTCCGGTGCCCGCGGCGCCACCACCACCTTCGTGGAACGCGGCATCGGCGACGTGCTGATCGCCTGGGAAAACGAAGCTTATCTGGCCGTCAAGGAACTGGGTCCGACCAAGTTCGACATCATTACGCCTTCCGTCAGCATCCTGGCGGAACCACCGGTGGCCGTGGTCGACAAGTTTGCCGACAAGCACGGTACGCGCAAGGTGGCCGAAGCTTATCTGAACTATCTTTACACGGATGAAGCGCAAGACATCATCGCCAAGAATTACTACCGTCCCGCTACCGAGAAAGCCGCCAAGAAATACGCGAACCAGTTTGCCAAGGTGAACCTGTTCACCATCGAACAAGTGGCTGGCGGCTGGACTGCCGCGCAAAAAGCCCACTTTGCCGATGGCGGCATCTTCGACCAGATCTACCAACCGAAATAAGACTGGGTCATATTGATGGCAAGCGGTGACGCTTGCCAGAACATACTGATTGAAGGAAACCACCATGGCGCTGCGCAGTTTTTCGGATTACCGGGTCTTGATCGTGCCGGGCTTGCATAACAGCGGGCCCGAGCATTGGCAAAGCCGCTGGCAGCGCCTGTATCCGCAATTCGAGCGGGTCGAGCAAGATGACTGGGAAACGCCGGATTTGGCAGCCTGGTCGGCGCGCCTGGACCAGGTGCGGCGGCAAGATAGCCGTCCGACCCTGATCGTGGCGCACAGCTTCGGTTGTCTGACGACCGCCCACAGCCTGGCGCGCGATGCGCAAGGCGTGGCCGGTGTGCTGCTGGTGGGACCGGCCGATCCCGAGAAGTTTGGCGTAGTCAAGGCCTTGCCGCACAAGCGCCTGCCTTGTCCCGGCATTTTGATCGCCAGCCAGACGGACCCGTGGATGACGGCCGAACACGCGGCGCAGTGGGCGCGGCGCTGGAATTGCAAGTATATTGATGGCGGCGCCCTGGGCCATATCAATGCCGAGTCGAAGTTGGGCGATTGGGTATATGGCCAGGCGCAATTGCAGACTTTGTTTGATCTGGCACAAATAGATCGCCGTCACCGTCAGGCAGCCTGAATGCCTGACACACCATGAATAGCTATAACCCTTTGAGGAGATCACGATGACTTTACGCCTGGGCGACGTTGCCCCCGATTTTGAACAAGACAGCTCGATAGGCAAACTCAAGTTTCATGAGTGGGCTGGCAATTCCTGGGTGGTGCTGTTTTCCCACCCGGCCGACTTCACCCCCGTCTGCACCACGGAACTGGGACTGACGGCCAAGCTGAAACCGGAATTCGACAAGCGCAATGTCAAAGCCATCGCCCTGTCCGTCGATGCCGCCGAATCGCACCAGCAGTGGATCAAGGATATCGAAGAGACGCAAAACACGGTGGTGGGTTTCCCCATCATCGCCGACGTCGACAAGAAAGTGTCGGTGCTGTACGACATGATCCACCCGGAACAATCCGTGACCGCCACCGTGCGCTCCGTCTTTATCGTCGACCCGAACAAGAAAGTACGCCTGATCCTCACGTATCCACTCAGTACTGGCCGTAACTTCAATGAAATCCTGCGCGTGATCGATGCGCTGCAATTGACCGACGGCTACACCGTGGCCACGCCCGGCAACTGGCAAGATGGCGACGACGTCATCATCCCGCTGCCTGTGCAAGATCCGGAAGTGATCAAGCAGAAATATCCGAAAGGCTATACGGCCGCCAAACCGTACTTGCGTTTGACGCCGCAGCCGAATAAATAATACCGGTATCGCCCCAGCCAAAACGCACCCTCACCGGTGCGTTTTTTTGTGCCCGCACGCTTTACGTCACGCCAGGTATGCATTTCCAATCTAAGCAAATGAGAAATAGTTAGTTCTTTTTATAACAGCCGCATGTGAATATGGCGCCCTGTTACTCGAAAATGTAATAACAAGACCAAACCAGGAGAGGATTTTATGTCTGCAGCACCGATCAAGGCGCGAGGCGCGCCATTTCGGGTCATGCCGGGTTTTAAGCTGTCCCTTGGCTTTACCATCTTTTACCTGGCGCTGATCGTCCTGATTCCGCTGTCGGCGGCGTTCCTGAAAACATTCACGATGACCTGGGATGGCTTTGTTTCCGCCGTCACTTCTGACCGCGTGATGGCTTCCTACCGTTTGACCTTCGGCGCTTCGCTGATCGCCGCGTTTCTTAATGTCATCTTTGGCGGCATCCTGGCCTGGGTGCTGGTCCGTTACAAATTTCCTGGCAAGCGCATCATCGATGCGCTGGTCGATTTGCCGTTTGCCTTGCCAACGGCGGTGGCCGGCATCACCTTGACGGCGCTGTATTCGTCGAATGGCTGGTTTGGCCAATTTATCGAAGGCGTGCTGGGCATCAAGGTGGCGTTCACGCCGCTGGGCGTGGTGGTGGCCTTGACCTTCATCGGCTTGCCCTTTGTCGTGCGCACCGTGCAACCGGTGCTGGAAGACGCGGAAAAAGAACTGGAAGAAGCGGCCGCCAGCCTGGGGGCCAATTCGCTGCAAACCTTCATCCGCGTGATTTTTCCGACGATTTTGCCATCGCTGCTGACGGGCTTTGCGCTGGCGTTTGCACGCGCCACGGGCGAATACGGTTCGGTGATTTTTATCGCAGGCAATATGCCGATGGTGTCGGAAATCACGCCGCTGTTCATTATTACCAAGCTGGAACAATACGATTATGCCGGCGCCACCGCGATTGCTGTGGTGATGCTGATCGTGTCCTTCCTGCTGCTGTTGACGATTAACCTGCTGCAAGCGTGGACGCGCGGAAAGGCGAAGAAAACATGAGTACCACTGTCTCTGCTGTCTCCAGCGTGGAAGATGCTTTGCCGCAGCCTGGCCTGCGCCGCATCGCACCGAAGGCTGGCCCGGTCGTCTTGGAACCGCTGTGGGTGCGCACGGTCCTGATCACGATCGCCTTGCTGTTCCTGACGGTGTTCCTGTTCGTGCCGCTGGTGGCCGTGTTTGCCGAAGCGTTCAAGAAGGGCTGGGAAGCGTATATCGCCGCCATCATCGACCCGGATGCGATTTCCGCGATCAAGCTGACCTTGATCACGGCCGCGATTGCCGTGCCCTTGAACCTGGTGTTTGGCGTGGCCGCTTCGTGGTGTATCGCCAAGTTCGAGTTCCGCGGCAAAAGCATCTTGCTGACCCTGATCGACTTGCCATTTTCCGTCTCGCCCGTGATTTCCGGCCTGATCTATGTGCTGATGTTTGGCGCCCAGGGCTGGTTTGGCCCGTGGCTGCAGGCGCATGACATCAAGATATTGTTTGCCGTGCCCGGCATCGTGCTGGCGACGATCTTCATCACGTTCCCGTTCGTGGCGCGTGAATTGATCCCGCTGATGCAGTCGCAAGGCAGCGAAGAGGAAGAGGCCGCCATCGTGCTCGGCGCTTCGGGTTGGAATACTTTCCGCAGAGTCACTTTGCCGAATATCAAGTGGGGCTTGCTGTATGGCGTGATCCTGTGCAATGCGCGCGCCATGGGCGAGTTCGGCGCCGTGTCGGTGGTGTCTGGCCATATTCGTGGCGAAACCAACACCATGCCGCTGCAGGTAGAGATTTTGTACAACGAGTACAACTTCTCGGCCGCGTTTGCCGTTGCGTCCCTGCTGGCCTTGCTGGCCCTGGTGACCCTGGCCCTGAAAGCCTTTATTGAGTGGCGTTTGAACGAGAACCACGCCGACGATTCCGCCTTACGTTCTACGGAGCACTGATCATGACGATAGCAGTTAAAAACATCAACAAGCGTTTCGGCGATTTCGTCGCTCTCGACAATATCTCGCTCGATTTTCCGAATGGTGAATTGACGGCACTGCTGGGCCCATCTGGTTGCGGCAAGACCACCTTGCTGCGCATCATCGCCGGCCTGGAGCACCCGGACAGCGGCCAGGTGCTGCTCGACGCCGAAGATGCGTCGGCGCGCCACGTGCGCGAGCGCCAGGTGGGTTTCGTGTTTCAACACTATGCGCTGTTCAAGCACATGACCGTGTTTGAAAACGTCGCTTTTGGCTTGCGCGTGAAGTCGCGCAGCGAGCGCCCGTCGGAAGACAAGATCCGCCGCAAGGTCAAGGATTTGCTGGAACTGGTACAGCTCGACTGGCTGGCCGACCGTTATCCGCCGCAACTGTCGGGCGGACAACGCCAGCGTATCGCGCTGGCCCGCGCCCTGGCCGTCGAGCCGCGCGTACTGCTGCTCGATGAACCGTTTGGTGCGCTCGACGCCAAGGTGCGCAAGGAATTGCGCCGCTGGCTGCGCCGCCTGCATGATGACCTGCACGTGACCAGTATTTTCGTCACGCATGACCAGGAAGAGGCGCTGGAAGTGGCTGACCAGGTGGTGCTGATGAACAAGGGCACCGTCGAGCAGCTCGGTTCGCCCGAGCAAGTCTATAACCACCCGGCTTCGCCATTTGTGTACGGCTTCCTGGGCAACGTCAACCTGTTCCATGGCCGCGTGCATGATGGCGTGCTGGCCACCGGCGACGCCAGCTTCGAAGTGCCCGACTACGCCAACGTGAGCGACGGCAAGGGGATTGCCTATGTGCGTCCGCACGACCTGGAAATCGACCGCTACACGCAAGGCGCGGAAGGCATCGTGGTCAAGCTGAGCCGCGCCCATGCCATCGGCCCGCTGGCACAGTTGGACTTGCAGCGTCTCGACAACAGCGAATTGATCGAAGCGGTGATGTCGAATGAGCGCTACAGCCATCTGCAACTGAAAGAGGGCGAAACCCTCGTCGTGCGCCCGAAACGCTTGCGCGTATTTGTGGAACCCACGGCAAGAACCTGAATCACCCAAGAAACTGAGACTGGAATATCATGAATTTTCAACAATTGCGCTCGATACGCGAGGCAGCGCGCCGCGGCTACAACCTGACGGAGGTGGCGAACGCGCTGTTCACGTCGCAGCCTGGCGTGAGCCGGCAGATCCGCGAACTTGAAGACGAGCTGGGCGTCGTCATTTTTGAGCGCAATGGCAAACGCCTGACAGGGCTGACTGAGCCGGGCAAGGGTATCTTGAAGATCGTCGACCGCCTCCTGATCGAAGCGGAAAACCTGCAGCAAGCCAGCCTGGAATACAGCGGCCAGACCAGCGGCACCCTGTCGGTGGCGGCCACCCATACGCAGGCGCGCTATGCGCTCCCAAAAGTGGTGCAGGCTTTCCGCGCCGCCTTTCCCGATGTGCGCATCGCGCTGCAGCAAAGCGCGCCCGAGCATATCGCCGAATGGGTCTTGTCGGGCAAGACGGATATCGGCATCGCCACGGAAGGCTTGAGCCAGTTCCCCGACCTGGTGTCTTTTCCATGCTACCGCTGGAGCCATCTGATCGTGGTGCCGGACGGCCATCCGCTGCTGGACCATTCGCCGATCCGCCTGGAAGACCTGGCCAAATATCCCTTGATCACCTACGACAAGGGTTTCACGGGACGCGGCCATATCGATGACGCGTTTGCCAAGGCCGGCGTGGCCACCGACATCATCCTGACGGCCATGGATTCTGATGTTATCAAGCAATACGTGACCTTGGGACTGGGCGTGGGCATCGTTGCCTCGATGGCTTTCGACCATGGCCGCGACAAGGGCTTGCGGGCGGTGGAAGCGTCGCATTTGTTCGCCACCAATACCACCCGTTTGGCCGTGCGCCGCGGCGCCTACCTGCGCTCGTATGCCTACGAGTTCATATTGCAACTGGCGCCGGACCTGACGCGCGAAGATATCGACCGCGCCATGAGTGGCGAAGAGCCGCTGTAAGTATTTATCACCAGCCCGGCGCCAGCCGGGCTTGCGCATCCATGGGGGCGCTCTCTGGCGTCCACAGCCGCTATGATGGTTGTTCCCTTCCTCACCAAGCAAAGGATCATCATGACAGGCACTATTGCCCATTTGACATTGAACGATGGACAGCACATAACGCAGATCGGCTTTGGCACCTGGCCGCTCGACGACGCCCAGGCCGAGACGGCCGTGCAGACGGCGCTCGCTACGGGCTACCGCCTGATCGATACGGCGGCCCGCTATGGCAATGAAGTGGGCGTGGGGCGCGGCATTGCGGCCAGCGGCGTGCCGCGTGCCGAGGTACAGATCACCAGCAAGCTGCGCGGCAGCGAGCATGGCTACGACAGTACCTTGCGCGCGTTTGACGCCAGCCTGGCCGACCTGGGCACCGATTATCTGGACCTGTACCTGATCCACTGGCCGCTACCCATGCGTGATTTGTATGTGGATACCTGGCGTGCCTTTGTCCGGCTGCGCGAAGAAGGGCGCATCCGTTCGATAGGCGTATCGAACTTCCAGCCCGCGCATATCGAGCGCCTGAAGGCAGAGACCGGCGTGCTGCCGGCCGTCAACCAGGTCGAGCTGCATCCCGACTTCACGCAAGCCGATTTACGGGCTTGGCATGGACAGCAAGGCATCGTGATCGAATCGTGGAGCCCGCTGGGGCGCGGCGCTTTGCTGCAGGATGCCTCGGTGGTGCGCCTGGCGCAAAAACATGGCCGCTCGGCCGCGCAAATCCTGCTGCGCTGGCATGTGCAGCACGGCCTGGTGGCAATCCCGAAATCGCAGGACCCGGAACGCATGCGGCAAAACCTGCAAGTATTTGACTTCAGCCTCGATGCGGATGACCTGGCGGTGCTGGCGCTGCTCGATGGCGAGCATCGCCAGGGCGGTCACCCCGATACGAATGACGAGCGCTAAGGCGATCTGGTCAAACCCATCTGGATGCGCTTACAGCGACAGCGCATTCACCACGGCTTCCGGCATCGAAGGGCGGCCATTGACCAGGCATGTGGCGACAAACGTGGCTTCTGCGTAAGTCACGCCATCGACTTTAATCTCTTGCACGAAATTGACGCGATTGCGTTTTTCACTCTTTTCCAGCTGGCACGTCACTTCCAGGCGATCGCCTTGCTTCAGGCTTTTACGGAAGCGCAGTGCGTATTCGAGCAGCATATAGACTTCGCCCTGCTTGAAGGCCTCTTCCATATCGATGCCCAATGCTTCTTTCATGAACGCATGCCGTGTCCATTCCATATAGAACGGATAATAAAGGCCGTCGACGACACCCTGGAAATCGATATGGCTGGGCTCGACATCATAACTCTTTGAAAACATATGGCTATCCTGATAGGGTGATTGTCCGGGCAATGCTGGCTCTGGAAACGTGAACGGGTCCGCTCTGATTACAGCGTTGAACTCTTTCTGCCACGCATGGTACTGGACCAGATGGGCTAGCGAAATTCTTTGAGTCTTGCAGCTATGTAAGCAATGTAATGAGTTGTAACGCGCCGGGAAGGATGTCACAGCGGAGAACGATTGCCTCTACGTTTTACGTTTGCTGTGTTTGATTTCTAAAAAGAAAGAAAATAGGCAGAAGGTCGAACAGATCAAGCTGTCCATTTGCCGCCACCCTAGAATAAAGATGGTCACCCGGTTCCCGCCAGGCGCTGCATCGTGCAGCGCCAGTTGGCGGGCGCCGCTGCACGATTGATCGTACTGGATCGTATAGGCGCGATCCAGTCATACACACTTTTATACCGGAGGGTGGCAGATGCGGATAGCGGACTTGAAAATTGGTAGCAAGCTTGCGGCCGGATTGGCGCTGGGGCTGGTGTTCATGATTGTGATTTCAGGATTTGCGATTCACAACCTCGGCAAGCTCAATGAGGATACGGACGATCTGGCGACCGACAAGGTGTCCAAGGTGATACAGGCGTATGAAATCATCGGCGGCGTCAATGAGGTAGCACTGGCGATGCGCAACGCCATGCTGGCCACCGATGCCGCTACCCTCAAGCGTGAGCTGGCCTTTATTCAAGAAACGCGGGAGGCTGTCAGCGCGCGCTTGCAGACGCTGGAAAAACTGATTGCCGACGATACCGATGTGAAAAGCAAGGCGCTGTATCAATCGATGATAGCGGCACGCGCCAATTATCAGGTGGTGCAAAGCGGCTTCCTGAAAATATCGTCCGAGCCGGGCCGGCGCGAAGAAGCGCTGGCCTATTTGTTCGACAATGTGCACAAGCAGCAGGTTGCATATCGGCAAACACTGATCGACCTGGTCAAATACCAGGGCGCCGCCGTTGATCTTGCCAATCTGGACGCGAGCGACTCTTATCACCAGACATTGGTGATGACTTTGCTGCTGACGGTGATCGCCGGACTGGCGGTGGCCTTGTTTGTCTGGCGTATCACGCTCAGCATCACCACGCCGATGCGCAATGCCGTCCGGCTGGCACAGGCGGTCGCCGCGGGTGATTTAACCAGCAAGATCGTTTGCAATACGCGCGATGAAACGGGCCAGTTGCTACGCGCGCTGATGCAAATGAATGACAGCCTGGTCCTTACCGTTGGCCAGGTGCGCACCGGTACCGAGACCATCGCCACCGCTTCTGCAGAGATCGCTTCGGGCAACCTGGATTTGTCCAGCCGCACCGAACAGCAGGCGGCTAGCCTGGAAGAAACCGCCTCGTCGATGGAGCAATTGACGTCGGCAGTGCAACAAAACGCCGAGCATGCGCGGCAAGCCAATCAGCTGGTGGCGGCGGCTTCCGATTTTGCGCTGAAGGGCGGCCAGGTGGTCAGCCAGGTGGTCGATACCATGAGTTCGATACGCGAAAGTTCGGGCAAGATCGCCGATATCATCGGCGTGATTGACGGGATCGCTTTCCAGACCAATATCCTGGCCTTGAACGCGGCGGTGGAAGCGGCGCGGGCTGGCGAACAGGGCCGTGGTTTCGCGGTAGTAGCGACCGAAGTGCGCAACCTGGCCCAGCGCTCCGCCACGGCGGCACGGGAAATCAAGCAATTGATCGGCAGTTCAGTCGATACGGTCGAAACGGGCAGCAAGCTGGTCGATGAGGCTGGGCAAACGATGGACGGCATCGTCGGCGCGGTGGGACAGGTGGCTGCCATCATGGGCGAGATCGCCGCCGCCAGCGCCGAGCAAAGCGCCGGCATCGCCCAGGTGAACCAGGCGATCACGCACATGGACGCGGTGACGCAGCAAAACGCGGCGCTGGTCGAACAGGCGGCAGCGGCTACCCAAAGCATGCGCGAGCAGGCTGATTTGCTGGCGCAGGCGGTGCGTGTCTTCAAGCTGGAGCAGGGGCCAGGGCAAGACCGGCCGCCCCCAAAAGCAGCCGCTGCCGTGCGTCCTGGCGCGCAGCGCAAGCTGCTGGCAGTGGGTTAATCGCAAGACATAAAAAAGCCCGGAAACGCGATTTGCGGTCCGGGCTTTTTTTACATTAACAACGCTTACCAGCTATAGCCAGCCTTGGCATAGTAGTAGCGGCCGTTGAAGCCGTTCGGCGCGAAGATGCTGTAAGGCTGGGTGCCGTTGACGTTCAGGTTGCCGGCGCTGGTCACTTGCGCAGGGTAGCGGTTGGTCACGTTGTCGATACCGGCCACCAGGCGCCAGTTCTTGCCCAGTTTGACGGAGCCGGACAGGTCCAGCACCCATTGCGGATCGTAGGTCTGGTCCAGCGCCACATTATTTTGCGGTACCGTGAAGCTGCCGTAGCGCGTCACTACGCCATGCGCGTTCCAGATGCCGAAGCTGTAATCGGTCGCCAGGCTGAACTTATCCTTGGGCGAAGCGACCGTGATGCGGTTGATGGACTGGCGGTCGATCAGCAGCAGGTTATTGGCCGTCAGGACGGCTGGATTAGGGGCGATCCCTTCCACCGTGCTCTTGTTGTGGTTATAGCCAAAGGTAAAGTCCAGGCGGTCTTTATCCTGCAGGTCGATGCGGTAGGTGCTGACGATATCGACGCCTTCCGTACGGGTGTTGGCGGCATTGGTGAAGTAGCGCGCCGCGCCCACCGGCGTGCCTTGCGCCGCCAATTGCTTTTGCAGGTCAGCGTTGAGCGCCAGGTTGGCCGAGAACAGGATGCGGTTGTCGATGTCGATGCGGTAGGCGTCGACCGACGTCGTGAAGTTGCGGTTCGGCTGGAACTGCGCGCCCAGGCTGTAGTTGCGGGCTTTCTCCGGCTTCAGGTCTTGCGCACCGAGTGCGCGTGCCTGTGGCGTATTGACGGCAAAAGTGCCCGTCTCGATCGCCGTATTGGTGCCATTGATCACCTGGAAGTTGGTGGTGGTGATGGTGTAGTACTGCTGCGCCAGCGATGGCGCGCGGAAGCCGCTCGACACCGTGCCGCGCAGCGAGAAAGCATCGGTAAAGGCATAGCGCGCCGAAGCCTTGGCCGAGGTGGTGCTGCCAAAGTCGCTATATTTCTCATGGCGCAAGGCCACGCCGCCGGACAGCTTTTTGGTCACTTCCGCTTCCAGGTTCACGTACAGCGATTCGTTGTGGCGCGAATGGCTGCCTGCATTAGCTGGGCGGAAACCGGAAAAACCTTGTGCGCCGCCAGCCGAACTCTGGGTGCCGGTAATATAAGACGCTTCCTCGCCGGCGCCGATGCTGTATTTTTCACGGCGTGCTTCTGCACCCACGGCCACCGTCAGCGGGCCGGAGAAAGCGGCCACGGGAAATTCGCGTGCCGCATCCAGGTTGAAGACGGTCTGCTCGTTTTTCAGCGAACCGGCATAGAAATGCGTGGGGCTGGCTGCGCCCAGCGACTGGTTGACGGTGTTGTCCAGGTCCAGCTCGAACTTGTTGCTGCCGTAGTTCAGGCTGGCATCCCAGCGCCAGCCGGCCGCTTCACCGCGCAAGCCGGTAACGATGGACTGGTCGGTCAAGGTGCTGTTTTGCAGCGGCAAAAAGCCTTCAGGGAACAGTGGCGTGCGCAGCGTGGTGCCGCTGGTATAGGCCGTGCGCCAGGTGGCGGCAGACGAGGTGTCGCGCTTGCCATAGTTGCCGAAGGCATACCAGTCGACGTTATCGTTGATATGGTATTCGCTGTTCAGGAAGATGGTGGCCGGTTTGCTCTCCGGGTCGCCATAGCGCTGGTTGACCTGGCCATAGCGCGGTTCCAGCGGATTGCGGAAGTCCGGGCCGGCGCGGTTGGTCGGATCGCGGTCGGCCACTTCGGCCGAGATGCGCACCCAGCCGTCGTCACCCAGCTTGAAGCCGCCCGAACCCTTGAT
The DNA here is from genome assembly GCF_014200725.1 of Janthinobacterium silvisoli. Taxonomy (GTDB): domain Bacteria; phylum Pseudomonadota; class Gammaproteobacteria; order Burkholderiales; family Burkholderiaceae_D; genus Janthinobacterium. The sequence continues at coordinate 1,532,029 of NZ_JACHCL010000001.1, read as the reverse complement.
GGATTTTTGCTTGCCGTCATGTTCCTGGGTCTGGCCATAGCCCACTTCCACGTCGCCGCCCGCTGCGCCTTTTTTCAGGATGATGTTGATCACGCCGGCGATGGCGTCGGAACCGTATTGGGCCGCAGCGCCATCGCGCAGCACTTCGATATGGTCAATCGCGGCCAGTGGAATGGCGTTCAGGTCGACCGGCGCCGAGCCGCGGCCCAGCGAACCATTGACGTTGACGACGGCTGAGGTGTAGCGGCGTTTGCCGTTCACCAGCACCAGGGTCTGGTCGGGCGACAGGCCGCGCAACTGGGCCGGACGCACGGCGTCGCTGGCGTCGGCGCCGGTCGCGCGGGCAAAGTTCAGCGATGGCAGCAAACGTGCCAGCACGGTGGCCAGTTCACCCGAACCCGTGCTTTGCAGGTCGCGCGAAGTCAGGATGTCGATTGGCGACTCGGAATCGATGGTGCGGCGGTTTTTCGCGAAGGTACCGGTGACGACCACGGACTGCAGTTCGCCTTCGGCTGGCACTTCCTGCTGCGCATGCGCGGGCAGGGCGAAGCAGGCGATCAGGCTGGCGGCGATAACGGTTTTGACGGGAGTGCGATTGACGGTAGGACGGGTGCTGGCAAGACGTGGACTCATCGACTGTATCTCTTCGGTTAGTAAATCAAGTTACGCGAACCATGGCGGTCCGTTGATAACATTAGGTTATCAGTTGAGGGCGTAGCATGCTTACGAATGGTTCCATCTATCGTTATGCGATAAACGGATAATGCGTAGGCGAAGTGCGCGTGTACCGCATATGGCCTTGTTTCAAGCATACGACTGCGCATGGCAAAGCTGCAATGCTGCGATGCGGTAAATTGCTTGCTGTTGTATAAATACGACTGTGGAGGTAAGACTTGGTAGCTGGCTGCGGAGGGTGGGGTCAGACCCGCCGGTTCTGACCCCAGTATTTATTGACCCGGATTGGTAATGCTGGCGTGGATGGCATCGACGGCCGCCACCAGTTCCGGCGACAGTGTGATGTCGTAGGCGTCGATATTGTGCTGCAGTTGCTCCAGGCTGGTGGCGCCGATAATGGTCGAGGCCACGAACCAGCGTGTATAGCACCAGGCCAGCGCCAGTTGCGTGGGCGTCAAGCCGTGAGCGCGGGCCAGTTCGGCGTACTGCCGCGCCGCTTCGATGGTTGCCGGGCGGATGTAGCGGGGGCTCCAGCCGGGCGGGAAAATGGTCAGGCGTCCGCGCGCTTGCGGGTCGTCGATATATTTCGCCGTCAATTGGCCGAACGCCAGCGGGCTGTAGGCCAGCAAGCCCACCTTGTCGCGGTGGCAGGTTTCGTCGAGCAGGCTGGTTTCGAAATGGCGCGCCGTCAGGTTGTACAGGTTCTGGATCGACACGATGCGCGGCAAGCCTTTCATCTCGGCCTGCTTGATATATTCCGACACGCCCCACGACGATTCATTCGATACGCCGATATGGCCGATCTTGCCTTCGTCGATCAGCTTGCCCAGCACTGCCAGCGTGTCTTCGATGGCGACGGCCTCGCGTTCCTGCTGTGGATCGTAGCTATTGTTGCCGAAGATGGGCAGGTTACGGCTGGGCCAATGCAACTGGTACAGGTCGATATGGTCTGTCTGCAAACGGCGCAGGCTGTCTTCGACGGCAGTGCGGATATTGAGCGCGTCATGGTTGCTCTTGCCATCGCGTATCCAGTGCATGCGCGAGTTCGGCCCGGCGATCTTGCTGGCCAATACCACCTGATCGCGCTTGCCGCTTTGCCTGAGCCAGCTGCCGATATAGCGCTCGGTGCTGCCTTGCGTGGCCGCGCTGGCCATCACCGGATACATTTCCGCCGTATCGATGAAATTGACGCCGCGCTCCAGTGCGTAATCGAGCTGGCTGTGCGCTTCGGCTTCGCTATTCTGTTCGCCGAAGGTCATCGTGCCCAGGCATATTTTGCTCACTTCCAGGCTGCTGGAGCCAAGTTTGATTTTCTGCATATGTGTTCCTTATTTTGCCTGCTTGCCGCGCAGGGCGCGCGCGCAATCGCCGATCAGGGCCGGGCCGGCGTAAATCAGGCCGCTATACAGCTGCACCAGCTGGGCGCCTGCCTCGAACTTGGCTGCGGCATCGCTGCCCTGCATGATGCCGCCCACGCCGATGATGGGCAAACTGTTTCCCAGTTCCGCCTTCAGCAAACGGATCACGGCATTCGACAGTTCAAACACGGGTGCGCCCGACAAGCCGCCCGCTTCCGCGCCGTGCTGCAAACCTTCCACGGCGCTGCGCGACAAGGTGGTGTTGGTGGCGATCACGCCATCGATACCGTGGCGCGTGAGCGAGTCGGCAATGCTTTTTACTTGTTCTCCATCCATGTCCGGCGCGATTTTCAGGGCCAGCGGCACGTAGCGCTTGTGCTTGTCGGCCAGGCGCGCCTGCGCCTGTTTCAATTGCGAGAGCAGCGAGTCGAGTTCGGACGCGCCTTGCAGCTGGCGCAGATTTTTGGTGTTCGGCGACGAGATATTGACCGTCACATAGCTGGCGTAAGGGTAGACTTTTTCCAGGCACAGCAGATAATCGTCGGCCGCTTTTTCAATCGGCGTATCGGCGTTCTTGCCGATATTCAGACCCAGCACGCCGGCGCGGTTCTGGTAAAACTTCGAGGCCTGCACATTGGCCACAAAAGCGTCCACGCCGCCATTGTTAAAACCCATGCGGTTGATGATGCCCTGTGCCTCTGGCAGGCGGAACATGCGCGGCTTCGGATTGCCCGCTTGTCCACGCGGCGTGACGGTGCCCACTTCGATCGAACCGAAACCCAGGTCGGCCAGCGCATCGATATAAGCGCCATCCTTGTCCAGGCCGGCGGCCAGGCCCACGGGATTGGGGAAGGTAATGCCCATCACCGTGCGCGGGTCGGCCGCCGGTTTGCTGGCCAGCCTGGTCAGGCCCAGCGCGGCGGCGCGTTTCAACGCGGGCAGGGTGAAATGGTGGGCCGCTTCGGCATCCATGGAAAACAGCAGCGGGCGGGCGAGGGAATAGAGGAATTTTTCAGACATGGGGCGCTTTTAGAGTGGTGCGCAGGCCGCCTGGCGGAACGGGCGGCGCGCGGTGTAATTCCCGGTATTTTACCGTGTTAAACAGGCACTTCCCTGTATAGTTGTCGTTTCCTTCATGCAATTTGAGGGAAATACAGCGTTTGTCGTTTCCGTGGTTTTCCCAACTAGAAAGCGAGACATAGCTTGAAAAAGAAGCGTTTACTTATCGCCATCGCCGCTGCCAGTACCTTGCTGCTCAGCCATCCGGCTTTGGCCTTGCCCCTGTCCTTACCTAATACCAGCGACACCCGCATGCTCAGCGAGCCGGCCGTCTCCAGCCGCCATATCGCCTTCATTTATGCGGGCGACCTGTGGCTGTCCAATCTCGATGGCGGCGGCGCGCAGCGCCTGACCTCGGACCTGGGCGAAAAATCGAATCCCGTGTTTTCACCCGATGGCAGCCTGATCGCCTATAGCGCCAATATCGATGGCAATGTCGATGTCTACGTGATTCCAGCAGCCGGTGGCGTGCCGCGCCGCCTCACTTATCACCCGGGCGCCGACCTGGTGCAGTCCTTCACGCCCGATGGCAAGTCGGTGATGTTCACCTCGCCCCGTGCAGCCTTCAATAACCGCTTCCAGAAGCTGTTCACGGTGCCCGTCACCGGTGGCGTGGAAACCCAGCTGGACATTCCCAACGCGTCGCGCGCCACCTATTCGCCCGACGGCAAACACATCGCCTACAATCCGCTGGCGCCTGCCTTCAAGCAGTGGAAACGTTATCGCGGCGGCACCAATTCCTGGTTATGGCTATTCTCGTCAAGCGACAAGTCGGTCGTAAAAATCCCGCAGCCGGCCACGCGCTCGAATGATGTCGACCCGATGTGGCAAGGTGACACCGTGTACTTTCGTTCCGACCGCAATGGTGAATTCAATCTGTTCGCCTACGACGTAAAAACCAAGGCGGTGCGCCAGCTGACCCAGCACATGGATTTCCCCGTGCTGAACGCCTCGGCCGCCAACGGCAAGATCATCTACGAGCAGGCCGGTTATCTGCATTCGTTTGATATCGCCAGCGGCCAGTCGCACAAGCTGACGATCGGCGTGGCCAGCGACCTGGGTCTGACGCGTCCGCGCTGGGTGAAGGGCGCCAAATATATCCGCGACGCGTCGATCTCGCCTTCGGGCGCCAGGGTCGCGTTTGAATTCCGTGGCGAGATCGTCACCATCCCTGCCGACAAGGGCGATGTACGCAACCTGACGCAGACGGTGGCGGCAAATGAGCGCACGCCGATCTGGTCGCCCGATGGGCGTTCGGTGGCGTATTTCTCGGACGAGTCAGGCGAGTATGAACTGCATGTGCGGGCCCAGGATGGCAAGGGCGCCGTGCGCAAGTTCAAGCTCAATGGCAGCGGCTTCTATGACAATGCCGTCTGGTCGCCCGACAGCAAGAAGATCGCGTTTGCCGACAATGGCTGGAGCATGTATGTGATCGATATAGCCACTGGCAAGGTACAGAAGATCGCCACCGAACCGATGTATGGCGTCGACAAGAGCATGCGCGCCTCGTGGGCGCCCGATTCGCGCTGGCTGGCTTATACCCTCAATTCGCCCACCTACACGCGCAGCGCTTATATCTATTCGCTCGAGCAGAATAAATCGATGCCGGTGACCGATGGCTTGTCCGACGTGGCCGAACCCGTGTTCGACAAGAGCGGCAAATACCTGTACTTTTTTGCCTCGACCAATGCAGGCCCCAGCAATAACTGGTTCTCCTTGCAAAACGCCGATAACCTTGTCACGCGCACCGTGTGGATGGCCGTGCTGCGGCGCGACTTGCCGTCGCCCTTGATCAAGGAAAGCGACGAGGAAAAAGCCGCCAGCGCCGAGCCGAAGAAGGACGCGGCGAAAGCGGACACGGAAGCGAAAAACGAACCGAAGATCGATCCGAAAACGGGCCGCGACGATCCGAAAGTCACGGTAGCGCCGGTGGCGCCGATCAGCATCGATTTCGATGGCATCGCCACGCGCATCGTCGACTTGCCGATGCCGGCCGCGCAGTTCTCCAGCCTGGAAGCAGGCGCCGCGGGGCAGATATTCTTCATGCGCGAAAACGATGGCAAGAAGGCTGTCCAGCGCTTCGACCTGAAAGAGCGCAAGGCCGAAACCGTGGTGGCCGAAGCGGACAACTTTGAAGTGTCGGCCGATGGCAAGAAGCTGTTGTACCGCCAGAAGGAAAACTGGGCCATGGGGTCAAGCACCGGCAAGCTGCTGGCGCCCGGCGAAGGCAAGATCAAGGTGGATGCGATCGAAGTCAAGGTTGATCCGCGCGCCGAATGGACGCAGATTTTCAACGAAGTATGGCGCATCAACCGTGATTATTTCTATGATCCGGGCATGCATGGCGTGGACTGGAAAGCCATGCGCGACAAGTACGCGGCCTTTTTGCCCGAGCTGTCCAGCCGCGCTGACTTGAACCGCCTGATACAGTGGATGTGCAGCGAACTGGCGGTCGGCCATCACCGCGGTGGCGGTGGCGATGATTTCATCGACACCAAAAAAGTGCCGGGTGGCTTGCTGGGCGCCGACTATGAAGTCAGCGAAGGCCACTACCGCTTCAAGAAAGTATATGGCGGCTTGAACTGGAACCCAAGCTTGCGCGCGCCGCTGACGGAGCCGGGCCTGAACGTCAAGGCCGGCGAATACCTGCTGGCGGTCGACAGCCGTCCCTTGACGCCGCCGACCAATCTGTACAGCGCCTTTGAAAACACGGCTGGCAAGGCGATTGACATCACGGTCGGTCCCAGCGCCGACGGCAAGGGCGCGCGCACCATCACCGTGGTGCCCGTGCCGGCCGAGGATGCCTTGCGCAACCGCGACTGGATCGAAGGCAATATGCGCAAGGTGAATGCGGCCACGGGCGGTAAGGTGGCCTATGTGTATGTGCCTAATACAGCAGGTTTGGGCCACACCTACTTCAAACGCTATTTCTTCCCGCAGGCGGACAAGCAGGCCGTTATCGTCGACGAGCGCTTCAACGGCGGCGGCAGCGTGGCCGATTACTATATCGAGATCCTGCAGAAGAAGGAAATCGCCTGGTGGGCCATGCGTTATGGCGCCGACATGAAGACGCCGTCGGCCTCGATCCAGGGCCCGCGCGCGATGCTGATCGACGAGACGGCAGGCTCGGGCGGCGACCTGCTGCCATGGATGTTCCGTCAAAATAAAATGGGCCCGCTGATTGGCAAGGCGACCTGGGGCGGCCTGGTCGGCATCCTGGGCTTCCCTGTGCTGATGGATGGCGGTTCGATCACGGCGCCGAACCTGGCCTTCTGGACCCGCGATGGCGGCTGGGGCGTTGAAAACGAAGGCGTGCCGCCCGATATCGAAGTCGAGCAAACGCCGGCCGACGTGATTGCCGGCCGCGATCCGCAGCTGGAAAAAGCGATTGAGGTGATCCAGGCAGAACTGGCGAAGAATCCGCCGGTGCGGCCGGTGCGGCCGGTCTATCCGGACAAGAGCAAATAAGCAGCAAGTGAAAAAGGGGCGCAAGCCCCTTTTTTTACAGCACCACCCACTGCCCCTTGATACGCGCTTCCAGCGGCTTGAAATTGATTTTATAGGCCATCTTCGGGCTTTGCTCTATCCAGTAGCCCAGGTAGATATACGGCAGGCCCAGTTCCTGCGCCTGGGCGATTTGCCACAGCACGTTGTAGGTGCCGTAGGAGGCGCCGGCTACGTCCGGATCGAAGAAGGTGTAGACGGACGACAGGCCATCGGCCAGCACGTCGATGATGCTGACCATGCGCAGCGTACCATCGGGCTCGCGAAACTCCACCAGGCGCGTGTTGACCCGGCTTTGCAGCAGGAATTGCGCATACTGGTCGCGGCTGTCCTGGTCCATGCCGCCGCCTGCGTGGCGCGTGCTCTGGTAGCGCAGATACAGTTCGTAGTGCTCGTCGAGGAAGGACAAGGTGGTCACGCCCGCCTGCAGGCTGGCATGCCGCTGCCAGGCGCGGCGCTGGTTGCGGTTGGGCGTGAAGTCGGCATTGACCACGCGCACGGGGATGCAGGCCTGGCAGCCGTCGCAATACGGGCGATAGGTGAAAATGCCGCTGCGGCGAAAGCCGTTGCGCACCAGTTCCGAGTACACATCGCTGTTGATCAGGTGCGAGGGCGTGGCCACCTGCGAGCGCGCCTGGCGGTCGTCCAGGTAGCTGCAGGGGTAGGGCGCCGTCGTATAGAACTGCAGGGTGGCAAACGGTAATTCGTTCAGGTGCGTCATGTAGCTCCCATATGAAGCATCGATGTTTGGTACAACGATAGCATAGCTACGTTGGTCTTGCTGCGTGCCAGTCGGTGATTTGCGCTTCTTCAATCGCGCCCCGTACGTGCGCCAGGAAGCGCGCGCGCGAAATCGGCGCCGCGCCCAGCGAGGCCAGATGCCGCGTCTCTTGCTGGCAGTCGATCATGGCCACGCCACGGGCCTTTAAAAATTCCACCAGGTGGGCCAACGCGATCTTCGAGCCATCCGTGACCCTGGCGAACATCGATTCGCCATAAAACATGCGGCCGATCGACACGCCATAGGCGCCGCCCACCAGTTCACCGTCCAGCCACAGTTCCGACGAATGCGCGTAACCCTGCCGGTGCAAGCCCGAGTAGCCGGCGATGATGTCGTCGGAAATCCAGGTGCCCGGGCCCTCCTTGCGTGGCGCTGCGCAGGCGCGCATCACGGCCTCGAAGTCTCCATCGAAACGCAGTTGCCAGCGTCCGTCGGTGGCGGCGCTGCGCTCGACCTTGCGGATGGTCTTGCGCAGGCTGTCGGAGACTTTAAAATTTTCCGTCATCAGCACCATGCGCGGATCGGTGCTCCACCACAGTATCGGCTGGCCTTCGGAAAACCAGGGGAAGATGCCGTGCCGGTAAGCGTCGAGCAGGCGCGCGGGCGACAGGTCGGCACCGGCCGCCAGCAAGCCAGGCGCTTCACCGGTCAGTGCGCGCGACACATCGGGAAACGGCGTATGGGTATCGAGCCAGGGTATCATTGCGCCCGCTTCACTCTGCGTGGTGCGCCATGGGCCGGTTGATGTCGCCCGTGTGGAAACCATAGCTGCCCCCTTCGCGGATTTTGGCGCGGTCGGCAAAGAACAGTTCCAGGGTGGCGCGGATAGTGGGGAAGGCCAGCTCGTCCCACGGGATCTGCGCTTCGGTAAACAGCTGCACCTCCAGGCTTTCGATGCCGGGCGCGAAATCTAGGTCGCGCAGGCGCGCCAGGTAAAACAGATGCACCTGGTGCACGCGCTGCACGTTCAGCAGTGAAAACAAGGGGCCGAGTTCGATATTGGCGCCCGCTTCTTCCACCGTTTCGCGCTGCGCCGCGTCGGACGTGGTCTCATCGTTTTCCATGAAGCCGGCAGGCAAGGTCCAGTAGCCATAGCGCGGCTCGATGGCGCGCTTGCACAGCAGCACCTGCAACTGGCCATCGTGCTCCCACACGGGAATCGAGCCGACCACCATTTTCGGGTTCTGGTAATGGATAGCGCCGCAATTGGCGCACACATAGCGCAGCCGGTTGTCGCCCTCCGGAATGGCAAGGCTGACAGGGTGGGCACATTCGGAACAGAATTTCATGGGCAGGCTAGTCGTAAGGATGGCATTGGGCAAGGCGCTAGTGTAACGCTTACTGTACACCGATTGCGCACACGGTGGCGTGATGCGCAGAGGCAATTGTCGGCAGGGTCTGCTCCAGATCATCAGTTAAGATCATCAATTAGATTGGTCTATTGCAACCGATTTTAAGATAGCGATTGCCTAATTCACTAGTTTGCACCTATAATAGCGGCATACAGACGCGGGGTGGAGCAGTCTGGCAGCTCGTCGGGCTCATAACCCGAAGGTCACAGGTTCAAATCCTGTCCCCGCAACCAGAATTCGAAAGCCGCTGATACTTGCAAAAGATCAGCGGCTTTTTCTATTACCTAGCAGTTCTTGCAAGCTTATTGCTGCCTTCTTTTACGGCAGAGTCACAATAATCCCCCTAATCACACTTAGCCATTACATGATGTAAGAAACTAGGCTATAATTCGTCTGCGGGGTGGAGCAGTCTGGCAGCTCGTCGGGCTCATAACCCGAAGGTCACAGGTTCAAATCCTGTCCCCGCAACCAATTCGAAACCGCTGATTTCTCGCAAGAGGATCAGCGGTTTTTTCGTTCTGCGCCGTTTATTCTTCCAGCTGCCGCGCATACACCACCAGCCGCAAGTGGCGGTCCGCGTCGATGGTCAGCGAGGTGTGCTCGAATGTTACGGCTGCGCCGTCGAGCGACAATTGGCGCAGGCCGCTGCAGGGGGCGTGCACTTCGTGCTGGCGCCACCAGCGCTTGAATTCGGGCGAGACTTTTTCCAGTTCTTCCACTAGCGCGTGGATATCTGCTTCCTGCGTGGCGCGGGCGTAGTCGCGGCGAAAACTCGACAGCATGCGGGGCGCCTGTTCTTCCCAGTCCGCGTAACGCTCGCGCAGCTGCGTGTCCGTAAATAACAGCCATAGCAGGTTGCGCCGCTGCGGCGCATGCTGGCCAAAGCCGAACAGGGTATCGGCGGCTTCATTGAAAACCAGCACGTCCCAGCGCAGGTTCAGGACATAGGCGGCGTGCGGCGCCAGGTCGTGCATCAGCCGGCGCACCAGCGGCGGCACCAGACAAAAGGTCTTGCCTGTTTCGGCCGGTGGGCGCGCATGGGCCAGCAGGAACAGGTGGCGGCGCTCGCCTGCATCGAGCCGCAGCACGCGGGATAGATTATCGAGAAAGGCGCTGGAGACGCCGATATCGCGTCCTTGTTCCAGCCAGGTGTACCAGGTGAGGCCGACCCCGGCCAGGGCCGCCACTTCTTCGCGCCGCAAGCCGGGCGTGCGGCGCCGCCCGCCGCTGGGCAAACCGACTTCTTCGGGCGACAGGCGGGCGCGCCGCGATTGCAGATAGGCGGCCAGTTCGTGGCGCGTGCGTTCCAGGGTGCGCATCAGTCTTATCCTGTTGCTATCAGTAATAGCATAAAGTGTTAAATTGTAATGGTGTAGATTGTATTCCAAAATGCGGGCTTTCCTTTCCGAAAGCTGTCATGTCCCACTCTTCTCCTGGCTACGCCCAGCCAGCCACGGCTGCTTCCCGTTTGCCCGCCGCCGTCTACCTGATCGCCCTGGGCGCGTTTGCGCTGGGCATGGCCTCGTATGTGACGGCTGGCTTGCTGCCGCTGATCGCCCCCGCATTCCAGGTGTCGGTGGCGGGTGCGGCGCAGCTGGTCACTGCCTTTACCCTGGCGTATGGACTCGGTTCGCCCGTGCTGGTGGCCGTGCTGCCGGCGCGGCGCCAGCGTTTGGGCTTGCTCGGTGCGCTGGCGTTGTTTACCGTCGCCAATGGCGCCAGCGCCGTGGCTGGCGATTTCAGCTCGCTGCTGGTGTGGCGCGCGGTGGCCGGCATCGGCGCCGGGGTTTATCTGGCCACGGGTATCGCTGCGGCGGCTGCCGTGTGCGGGGCCGGGCAGCAGGGCAAGAGTATCGCCGTCATCATGGGCGGCATGGCCAGCGGTACTGTATTGGGCGTGCCCTTGAGCCTGTTGCTGGCGGAACGGCTGGGCTGGTCCGCTGCACTGTGGCTGGTCGCCGCCCTGGGCCTGGCGACCTTGATCGGCCTGGCCAGCCGCTTGCCCGCCTTGCCGGCGGCGCAAGAGGTGTCGCTGCGCCGCAAGCTGGCCTTGCTGCGTGATGGGCAGGTGCTGGTCATCTTGCTGGTATCCTTGTTGGCGGCGATTGCCAGTCTGGGCATGTACACCTTTCTCGCACCGCTGCTGGCAGGGCGTCCCGTCGCGCCTTTCCTGTGGGCCTGGGGCATAGGCGGCGTGCTGGGCAGTTTCCTGGTGGGGCCGCTGGCCGATAAAATCCGTGGACCTGTGCTGACCCTGGTCATATTACTTTTGCTGTCGCTGGCGCTGCTGGTCTTGCCGCTGGCTGCGTACTGGGGCGCCTGGTGGGCCGTGCTGCCCATTCTGCTGTGGGGAGCAGTGGGCTGGGCCTTGCAAGTGCCGCAAAACCAGCAATTGCTGCAGGCGCGCAGCGCGCAGGGCGATGGCAACCTGGCCGTCGCCCTCAATGAATCGGCGCTATACCTGGGTAGCGCCATCGCGGCCGCTGCCGGTGGTCTGCTGTTGTTGCTGGACTGGCCAGCCTGGAGCCTGGCCGTGGGCGCTGCCGTAGTGGCGGCCCTGGCGGCCTTGCTGCAGCTGACGCGCAAGCTTGATTAGTTGAGGGGCGGCCCACATACTGCGCTCTTTACATCGAGAGCCAGCCTATGCCGCCCATCACAGATCCGCCAGGATTGCCCGACATCCTCGGCCCCGGCTTGCAAGTCGTCTTTTGCGGCTTAAATCCGGGCGTCGATGCGGCCGTGGCCGGCCATCATTTTCTCGGGCGCGGCAACCGCTTTTGGCCGGTGCTGCACCTGGCAGGCTTTACGCCGCATCAGCTGCTGCCGCAAGACGATCATACGGTCCTCGATTTTGGCCTGGGCTTGACGGCGGCCGTGGGGCGCCCGACCACGCGGGCCGATCAGGTGGCGAAGGACGAGTTTGCGCAAGCGGCGGCGGGTTTGCTGCAGAAACTGGCGCAGTACCAGCCGCAATGGATCGCCTTTTTGGGCAAGGCCGCCTATGCCGCGATGACGGGCAGGCGCCAGCTGGAATGGGGCGAGCAGCCTGAACGCTTTGGCGGCGCGCGCGTGTGGATCTTGCCCAATCCCAGTGGGCTCAATCGTGGCTACAGCAAGGAGCAGCTGGTGGACGCCTATGCGGAACTGAGGCGCGCACTCAGCTAACGTACATTCAGCTGACGTGCACGCAGGCGCGGCGTGGCGAAGTCGAGAAAGGCGCGCAATTTCAAGGGCAGCGGCGCTTGCCCCTTGTGCATCAGGCTGACGGGCAGGGGTTCCGATTCGAAGTCTTCCAGTACGACCTGCAGCGTGCCGTCGCGCAGGCCATCCATCACCTGATACGACAGCACGCGTATCAGCCCCACGCCCAGGGTGGCGGCGGCAATCGCTGCATCGACCGTATTGACGGACAGCCGTGAATGCACGGGCACCGACAGCGGCGACCTGGCAGTACCGAAAACCCAGGCGCGCCGCGATTCCAGCACCTCAAAGCTGATGCAGTCGTGTTTGGCCAAATCGGCTGGCGTGGCCGGTGTTCCATGCTGTTCCAGATAGGCGGGGCTGGCGCAAATCACGCGCCGCACTGCGCCTACGCCGGTCGCCATGAAACTGCTGTCTGGCAGCTCGCCGATGCGCACCGCCACGTCGACAGGTTCATCCATCAAATGCATGACCCTATCCGTCAATATCAGATTGATCTCGATTTCCGGATACTGCGCAAGAAACTCCGCTACCACGGGCACGATGTGCAGCCGTCCGAAAACGACGGAGGCCGTCACCGTCAGTTCGCCCTTGGGCGTGGCATATTCGCCGGTCGCCGTGCGCTCCACTTCACCGATGTCTTCGAGGATGCGCCGGCAGGCGGCCACATAGGAACTGCCCGCTTCTGTCAGCACCAGCTTGCGTGTGGTCCGGTGCAGCAGCCGCGTTTTCAAATGTGTTTCCAGCGCCGCTACCTTGCGGCTGACGGTGGCCAGCGGCAGGTCGAGCTGGCGGGCCGCCGCCGACAGGCTGCCCGCATCGATCACCGCCAGCAAGATGGTCATGGCTTCCAGCCTGTCCATGTATTTTCTCTCAAATTATGGAAGAATGATTCCCAATCTTATGGGATTCTCTTTATGGGTGCAAGTACGTAAGCTGGTCTCTCTTCGCTGCGGCATGCTGCCGCCGTGTGAAACCAGTCACCCTGAAAGGAGAGCGCCATGCGCGCCGTTCCCGTTACTCCCCTTGCGTCGCAGAATGCGCCGTCCGCACCGCGCGGCAAGATCCTGATGATGGCCATCATCGCCGGCGCCGTGATCACGAATATTTATTGCACCCAGCCCATTTTGCCCTTGATACAGTCTGGCCTCGGTGTGGACCTGGCGGCCGTCGACCTGGTCGCTGGCGCGGCCTTGCTGGGTTTTGCCACGGGCCTGGCCTTGCTCTTGCCGCTGGGCGACCGCTACGACCGGCGCAAGCTGGTACTGGGCCAGATCGCGTTGGCGTGCGTGTTTGCGCTGGCCGCTTGCATGGCGCCCGGTATCTGGGCGCTGATCGCCGCCTCGTTTGGCCTCGGCATCGTCAGTTGCGTGCCGCAGCAGCTGGTGCCATTCGCGGCCCTGATGTCGCCACCCAGTGAGCGCGGGCGATCCGTGGGCACGGTGGTCAGCGGCATCATGGTGGGCATTTTATTGGGCCGCACGGTGGCTGGCGTGGTGGGCGAGGCTTATGGCTGGCGGGCCGTGTACGGCATGGAAGCGGCCTTCATGATCCCCGTCTGGATCGCGGCGGCCGCCTTGTTGCCCAAGGGAAAACCGACCACGACGCTGTCCTATGGCCGCCTGCTGGCATCGTTGTGGCCGTTGGCCCGCGACCACAAGCCGCTGCGTGAATCAATGATGGTGCAATCCTTGCTGTGGGCTTGCTTCAATGCCTTCTGGGTCAACCTGGCCGCCTTGCTGGCCAATAGCGCCTGGCATCTGGGCAGCGCCTGGGCGGGCGGTTTCGGCATCATCGGCGCAGCCGGCGCACTGGCCGCCACACTGGGTGGCAGGGCGGCCGACAAGCGCGGATCGCGCAAGGTCATCGGCGCCAGTATCGGCATCGTGACATTGTCCTATCTGCTGCTGGCCGGCGCCGAGTCTTCGCTGATCCTGCTCATTATTGGCGTGATCGTGCTCGATATTGGCGTGCAATCGGGCCTGGTCTCAAACCAGACCCGCGCGTTTGCCGTCGATCCGGCTGCGCAGGGCCGCATCAACAGCCTGTATATGACGGCCACGTTTATCGGCGGCGCCGTGGGCGTGGCGGTCAGCGGCTGGCTGATGGCGCGCTACGGCTGGACCGGTGTGGCTGTCTTTGGCGTAGTATTGGGCTTGTTGGCTGGTCTGATTCACTGCACGAATGCGCCTGTGATCATGAACAATGGGGAGCGCACATGAACACGCGATTGAACCTGAAGCAGAATCTCGATAATTTCGAAGATTATTATGCGATGCTGGACGATTCGCACCATGGCCTCGATGAACGCCAGGGCAAGATATTGAACGCCGAGCTGTTATTGCTGCTGGCTAACCATATCGGTGACCTGGCCGTCCTGCGGCAGGCATTTGCGCTGGCGCGTGTCAACGTTGAAAGAACGTCCTCAGGCTGATGCGTGCAGGCTGGCCCACAGGTGAGCGGCCAGCATGGTGCGGTGGGGGCGGTACTGGCGCAGCCATTGCTCGGTGCGCGCCATGTCCGGCTTGCTCTCCTCGCCCAGCAGTTTTTGCAGGGCGGCGCGAATGGCCACGTCGCCATGTAGCGAACAGTCGGCATAACCATAACCGCGCAAGAGGGCATAATTGACGGTCCACGGGCCGATGCCCTTCACGGCCAGCAGCGCCTGCGAGATGGCTTCCACCTCGCCTGACGCAGGCAGTTCCAGCGATAGCTGGCCGCCATCGACCAGTTGCGCCAGGCGCAGCACGGTTTCGGCCTTGGCGCGCGAGAATTTGCGGCTGGTCAGATCGTCGATATTCAGCTGCGCCACATCGGCCGCCTCGGGGTAGCACCACAAGCCGCTGCTGTGGCGTCGTCCACCTTGCTCGATAAAGGTGCGGCGCAGGGAGATGGCGAACGACAGATTGATTTGCTGGCCGATGATGGCCCAGGTCAGCGCCTCGAACGGGCTGGCCGATTGCACAATGCGCAGGCCAGGGCTGCGCAGCACCAAAGGCGCCAGCAAGACGTCGCTCGCTGCCAGTTGCGCAAACGGTGCCGGGTCGATGCGCAAGCCCAGGATATTGAGCAGGGCGCCGTGTAGCTGGCCGCGCATGCCGGCCGTTTCATCGCCATCGATCCCGGCGCGGCAGATTGCCTGCGTATCCGAAAATTCCACGTCGAGCAGCACGGCCAAGCCACCGTGCACGATACCCTTGCGCAGTCCCGTTGCTGTGATCTGTTCGGCCACCGCTTGCGTATCGCGGGCGTGGAAGGCAAGTACATCGTCGCGGCGGTAGCCGGCGGGCAGGTCTATGGTCCAGTGCAGCAGGGGCATGGTGAGAAAAAATCAGCAAAGGTAGCAGGGCCAGCGATGCTGGCGCATCTCGTTTCTTGTTATTTGCTTGCTGGCGCTGCAAGATATTATCGTTATACTGGCCATTCCACCAGCTGCGGAGGTCCCATGTCCCACGAACCAAACACACAAACCGATGGCATCCCCAAATTTGGCAAGCTGCTGATCGTCCTGTTTCTGGCCGTGGTATTTTGCGGCGCCCTGACCTGGATCATGGGCACCTATTTCCCCGATTTCCCCAGGTTTTAAGGCTTCAAGGGTTTCTTCGCCGCCTGCTTGGCTTTAACGTCGGCCACGGCCTTGTTGATGGCGGCCAGGCGTGCGCTGGTGGCCGGGTGCAGGGCCGTGTAGCCGTTGGCGACGCTGGCCGGCGTTTGCGTGGACAGGCGCTGCCAGAAGCTGGCGGCGTTGTCGATGTTGTAGCCGGCGCGCGCCAGCAAATAGATGGCCAGGGTGTCGGCCTGAGCATCGAGGTCGGGCGGCATGGCCTTGATGCCGGCGGCGCCCGTCAGCATCGAGGTGTCGGGCTGCACCGCGCCCAGGCTGTCGATGATGCTGCCAGCCGTGCCGGCCGAGCGCTGCGTGCGCGCATGGTCGAGAATATTGTGGGCCATTTCGCGGGCGATCACGAAGCCGATGTTTTCATCATTCTGTGCCGCGGCCATCATGCCGCGCGTGAGCAGGATGCGCGAGCCGTCCGAATACGCATTGACGTTGTCGGCATTGCCCAGGGCGACCCGGAAGGCGCAGGCGCGCGTGACGGGGATGGCCAGCTGCTGCTGTTCGCCCTGGCGGGCGATGGTCATGTTCAGGCTGGCGCTTTTCGATGCCAGCGGCCCGACGATGGCGCCGAATGGGCCTTCCGCTTTCGGGCCGGTAGGCAGCGGCTTGCCTTCGGCCGCGATCAGGGCGTCGCCCTTGCGCAAACCGGCGCGGGCCGCGCCACTGCCGGGCAGCACGCCAGACACTTGCATCTGTTCGCCATAACCGAGCGCCGCTTGCGCCGCGTCGGCATACACGCCCGGATACGAGTATTTATTCTGGGCCGTGAAGCCCAGCAGGTTGCGCGCGTAGGTCTTGCACAGGTCTGCGTTATTGATCAGCAGGGGCGCCGAGACTTTCGACAGGCGGTCTTGCAAGGCCACCATCTTCACCAGCTCCTGTTGCGCCGCCTTTTGCTCCGCCGTGTACGCTGGCGCATCGGGCGCCGGCACCACGTTGAACGGGCCACTGACTTGTGGTGCAGGCGTGCTGCAACCGGTCAGGATGGCCGCACCGGCCAGCAAAAGGGAAGGAGCCAATCGGCGCAGCAGGGTTGGGGCTGAAGTCAGATGGCGTGAAGCTGGCATAGAAAATCCTTAGTGTTTGCCGGTGCTGCCGAATCCGCCAACACCGCGTTCGCTGTCGCCGAATTCTTCGACGACGTTAAAGCCCACTTGCAGCACCGGCACGATAATCAGCTGCGCCAGGCGTTCCATGGGATTGAGCGTAAAAGCGCTCTGGCCCCGGTTCCAGGTCGAGATCATCAGCTGGCCCTGGTAATCGGAGTCGATCAAGCCTACCAGATTCCCCAGCACGATGCCGTTCTTGTGACCCATGCCGCTGCGCGGCAAGATCATGGCGGCGTAGGCCGGGTCGCCGATATGGATCGCCAGGCCGGTAGGAATCAGCACCGTCTGGCCAGCTTCGATGGTCAGCGGCGCATCGATGCAGGCGCGCAGGTCCAGCCCGGCGCTGCCTGGCGTGGCGTAGGCCGGCAACTGGTCTTTCATGCGGGCGTCGAGGATCTTGATGTCGATATTTTTCATTGATGTAAAGCGGATAAGAGTTATTTGAACAGCGTTATTTGAGTAGCGAGATCCTGGCGATGCGCTTGGAGATTTCCGAAATCAGCTGGCGCGCCAGTTCCAGTTTCGAGGCGCGTGGCAGTACCGTGTGGCCATCTTCATCGAACAGGATGATAGTGTTGTCGTCCTGGCCAAAGGTGTTCTGGCCGATATTGCCGACCAACAGGGGGATGCCTTTTTTCTCGCGCTTGGTCGAACCGAATTCGACCAGATTTTCCGATTCGGCCGCAAAGCCCACGCAATACGGATAACCGGACAGGTTGGTGCGCGCCGCCACGGTGGCCAGGATGTCGGGGTTTTGCGCGAACTTCAGTTCCGGCACCGAGCCGTCAGCCTGCTTTTTCATTTTCTGCTCGCTGGCATTGAGCACGCGCCAGTCCGCCACGGCGGCCACGGCGATAAATACATGCTGGCCATCGACGTGGGACAGCACGGCGTCGTGCATCTGCTGCGCGCTTTGCACATCGATGCGGCGCACGCCGAATGGCGCTTCCAAAGCCGTAGGGCCGGAAATGAGCAGCACTTCGGCGCCCGCTTCGCGCGCCGCACGGGCCACCGCATACCCCATCTTGCCCGACGACAGATTGGTAATGCCGCGCACCGGGTCGATGGCTTCAAAGGTCGGGCCGGCCGTGACCAGCACGCGCTTGCCCGCCAGCAGTTTAGGCTGGAAGGCGGCGATCAGCTCGGCTAGCAGCTGCTCCGGTTCCAGCATGCGGCCCAGGCCCACTTCGCCGCACGCCTGTTCGCCGGCGGCCGGGCCAAACAGCTGTATGCCGTCGTCGCGCAGTTGCTGCACATTGCGCTGCGTGGCCGGGTTTTGCCACATTTCCACGTTCATGGCGGGCGCTACCAGTAGCGGCAGATGGGCAGGGCGGGCCAGGCACAGGGTCGACAGCAAGTCGTCGCACACGCCATGGGCCAGCTTGCGCATGAAGTCGGCCGAACATGGCGCGATCAGGATCGCGTCCGCATGGCGGGTCAGGTCGATGTGCGCCATATTGTTGTCGATGCGGGCATCCCACTGGCTGGTGTGTACGGGGTGGCCGGACAGCGCCTGCATCGTTACGGCCGTGATGAAGTGGCTGGCCGCATCGGTCATCACCACTTGCACCGAAGCGCCGGCGCGGGTCAGCGCGCGGCACAGTTCCGCTGCCTTGTAGCAGGCGACGCCGCCCGAGAGTCCGAGGACGATTTTTTTGCCGGACAGTTCCATGCCGTTCTCCTGCAGTATTGGTTACTTGTTCACCCGGCGCAGTTCATCGATGATGAACAGGGCCGCACCGATGCAGATGGCGCTGTCGGCGATATTGAAAGCAGGGAAGTGGCCCCAGCTTTTCCAGTGAAAATCGAGGAAATCGACCACATGGCCATACACCAGGCGGTCGATGGCGTTACCGAGTGCGCCACCGAGTATCAGCGACAGGGCCCAGCAAAACATGCGCTGGCCGGCGTGCTTTTTCAGCAGATAGATGATGTAGCCGGCCGCCGCCAGGGCGATGGCGGTAAAGAAGTAGCGCTGCCAGCCGCCCTGGTCGGACAAAAAGCTGAACGCGGCGCCCTTGTTATACGCCAGCACCAGGTTGAAATACGAGGTGATGACCATTTCCTGCGCATAGCTGAAGGTGCGCTGTATCGTGATCTTGGTGATCTGGTCGAACAGGATGACGATGGCGGCGATGCCCAGCCAGGGAATCAGGGACGATTTTGGTTTCGATGAAAAACGGTTTTTGGTGGCCATATTTTTCCAGGGAAGGTGAAGCCGCCGCTGCCGGGATGGTGGCAGCGGCGGGTGGTTGCGGGGAAGATGTCATCCCCGCCTTGTTTTAGGCGAAGCGGCGCGACTCGCCTTTGCCGAACAGATTGCTGACGCAGCGGCCGCACAGGGTCGGGTGTGCAGCATCCGTGCCCACGTCGCTGCGGTAATGCCAGCAGCGCTCGCACTTCGGCGCCGTCGATGCGGCCACGACCACTTCTTCGGCGGCTTCCTCAGGCACTTCGACTACGCTCGCCTGCGAAGTGATGAAGACGAACTTCAAGT
Source organism: Janthinobacterium silvisoli (assembly GCF_014200725.1). Classification (GTDB taxonomy): domain Bacteria; phylum Pseudomonadota; class Gammaproteobacteria; order Burkholderiales; family Burkholderiaceae_D; genus Janthinobacterium. The sequence goes on along the minus strand of NZ_JACHCL010000001.1, from coordinate 1,512,874 downwards.
CATCTTCCAGGGTCGTGAGCAGCTTGTACTTCATCGGCGCTGCCTTGATCGTCAGTTCCGCCTGCAGCGAGGAGCCGATCGCGCCCGAGGTGCGCAAGTCTTCCAGCTGCTTTGTCACGTCCGTGCGCACGGCGCGCAGGGCCGTGTATTTTTCCAGCAGCGCTTCAGCGTCGGCCACGGCCGGCAGTTGCCACCAGGTTTGCGTGAAGATGGTTTCATCGCTGGCGGCATACGCTTCGGCGCCGGCAAACACGGCCCACGCTTCTTCTGCCGTGAACGACAGGGCAGGGGCCATCAGGCGCAGCAGGCTTTGCGTGATGTGCCACAGGGCGGTCTGCGCGGAGCGGCGGGCGATCGAGGTCAGGCCGGTGGTATACAGGCGGTCTTTCAGGATGTCCAGGTAGAAGCCGCCCAGGTCTTCCGAGCAGTAGGTCTGCAGTTTCGACACCACCGGATGGAACTCGTAGCTGGTGTAGTTCTTCTCGATCTGCTCCTGCAGCGAGGCCATGTTGGCGATCGCATAGCGGTCGATCTCGAACAGCTCGGCCACCGGCACAGCATCGGTGGCAGGGTTGAAGTCCGAGGTATTAGCCAGCAGGAAGCGCAAGGTATTGCGGATGCGGCGATACGATTCCGTCACGCGTTTCAGGATCTCGTCGGAGATCGACAGTTCGCCCGTGTAGTCGGTCGAGGCGATCCACAGGCGCAGGATGTCGGCGCCCAGGGTATCCGAGATCTTTTGCGGCGCCAGGGTGTTACCGAGCGACTTGGACATCTTCTTGCCTTCGCCATCGACCGTGAAGCCGTGCGTCAGCAGCGCCTTATATGGAGGATGGCCGTTCAGCATCGACGACACCAGCAGTGAGGAATGGAACCAGCCGCGATGCTGGTCCGAGCCTTCCAGGTACAGGTCGGCCGGGAATTGCAGCTGCGTCGCGTGCGAGCCCTTGCCTTGCGGGCCACCGAGTACGGTCTGGTGCGTGGCGCCGGAATCGAACCACACGTCCAGCGTGTCCTTGTTCTTGGCGTAGATGGCTGCCTCGTCGCCGATCAGGTCAGCCAGGTCCAACGTTTGCCATGCTTCGATGCCGTCTTTTTCGATCAGCTTGGCCACTTGTTCCAGCAGTTCCGGCGTACGCGGATGCAGGTCGCCCGTTTCCTTGTGCACGATGAAGGCCATCGGCACGCCCCACTGGCGCTGGCGCGACAACGTCCAGTCAGGACGGTTGGCGATCATGCCGTGCAGGCGCGCCTGGCCCCAGTCCGGGAAGAACTGGGTGTCGGCGATGCCTTGCAGGGCGGTTTCGCGCAGGGTCGCGCCGCCATCTTTAGGCGTCACATCCATGCCGGCGAACCACTGCGAGGTGGCGCGGTAGATGATCGGCGTCTTATGGCGCCAGCAATGCATATAGCTGTGGTCGAACATCTTCACTTCGAACAGCGCGCCCGCTTCGCGCAAGGCGTTGCAGATCGGTTTCGAGGCTTCCCAGATGCTCATGCCGCCAAACAATGGCAGGGTGGAGGCGAATTTGCCATCGCCCATCACCGGCTTGATGAAGTCGTCATCCTTCATGCCATGCGCCTTGCACGACAAGAAGTCGTCCAGGCCATAGGCCGGCGCCGAGTGGACCACGCCGGTACCGGCTTCGGTGGTCACGTATTCGGCCAAGTACAAGGGCGACAATCGGTCATAGAAAGCGTCGCTGGCATGCAGCGGATGGCGGAAGCTGATGCCGGCCAGGGCCGCGCCGTCGCAAGTGGCAATCGTCGTGCCCTCGAGCTTGAAGCGCGCCAGGCTGGCCACCACCAGGTCTTGCGCCAGGATCAGCAGCAAAGGCTGGCCGTCACGCTCGGCTTTCACCAGCGCGTATTTGATTTCAGGGTGTACGTTCAGCGCCTGATTCGACGGGATGGTCCACGGGGTGGTGGTCCAGATGACGATGAAGCCATTGTCCGTCGGCAGCGATGGCAGGCCAAACGCGGCCGCCAGTTTTTCTGGCTCGGCGAATTTGAAGCCCACGTCGATCGCCGGATCGCGTTTTTCCGCGTATTCCACTTCCGCCTCGGCCAGCGCCGATTGGCAGTCGAAGCACCAGTTGACCGGTTTCAAACCACGGTAGACATAACCTTTTTCCAGCAGTTTGCCCAGCGCGCGCAATTCGTCCGCTTCATTGCCATGCGCCATGGTCAGATAAGGATTGTCCCATTCGCCCAGCACGCCCAGACGGATAAAGTCTTTCTTTTGGCGCTCGACCTGCACATTGGCGTAGGCGCGGGCTTTTTCCAGCACTTCGGCCGTCGGCAGGTTTTTGCCATGCAGTTTTTCGATCTGGATCTCGATCGGCATGCCGTGGCAATCCCAGCCCGGTACATACGGTGCGTCGAAACCGGCCAGCGAGCGCGACTTGACGACCATGTCCTTCAGGATCTTGTTGACGGCGTGGCCCAGGTGAATGTCGCCGTTGGCATACGGCGGGCCGTCGTGCAGGATGAATTTTGGACGGCCAGCGGCAGCCTTGCGCACGCGCTCATAAATTTTCTTGTCTTGCCATTGCTGTACCCACAATGGCTCGCGCTTGGCCATGTCGCCGCGCATAGGAAACGGGGTTTCCGTCATATTGACCGGGTATTTGCTGACAGGTTTTTGCTTGGGCGTGGCTGGCTTGTTTTGGTCGGACATAATCTTCTTTATTTGTATTGATGGTTTGCGGCGGCGTCAGCCGCCATGCGGCGAATGCGAAGTTGGCCGGGATCAAATTCGGTCGGTGGCGGTAATGGCGCCGCTGCGCTGCTCAAAATAGGCGCGTGCCTGATTCGAGTCGCGCTGGATGGCGGCCGTCAGGGTGGGCAAGTCGTGGTATTTCTCTTCGTCGCGCAGTTTTTCCAGGAATTCCACGCGCACCATCTTGCCATAGCAGGACTGGGCGAAGTCAAACAGATGTACTTCCAGCAAGACGCGTCCACTGTCGTCGACGGTAGGGCGTACACCCAGGCTGGCCACGGCGGGCAGTGGCTGTGGCCCCAGGCCATGCACTTGCACGATGAAAATGCCGGACAGGGCAGGGCGGTGCGCCACGCGCAGGTTCAGGGTAGGAAAACCCAGGGTGCGCCCCAGCTTCTGGCCATGGATCACATGGCCGGAAATCGCGTAGGGGTGGCCCAGCAACTGTTGCGCCAGGGTAAAGTCGCCATCGGCCAGCGCCAGGCGCACGGCCGATGAGGAAATGCGCGTGCTGCCCTTCATCACGGTCGGCAGGGTTTCAACGTGGAAACCGTATTTGCGGCCGGCTTCTTGCAACATGGCAACATCGCCGGCGCGCCGGGCGCCATAGCAAAAGTCGTCGCCGACCATCAGCCATTTCACGTGCAAGCCGTCGACCAGCACTTTTTCCGTGAATTCCTGGGGCGTCAGGGAAGCGAACTGGGCGCTGAAATGCTCGACGATGACTCTGTCGATACCGGCATCGTCCAAGGATTGCAGCTTGTCGCGCAGGTTGGCGATGCGTTGTGGGGCTTTCGACAGGTCGCCAGCGCGCTGCGCAAAGAATTCGCGCGGGTGTGGTTCGAACGTCATCACGGCCGCTTCCAGGCCGAGTTCGGTCGCCGCGGTGCGCACGCGCGCCAGCAAGGCTTGATGACCGATGTGGACACCGTCAAAATTGCCGATGGTCAGCGCGCAAGGCGCGCGTGCCTGGGCATTGGGAAGTCCGCGGAATACCTTCATAGGAATCTGATGAAAAACTGTGCCAAATGGGGGATTATACGGACTGTTTCAGGGATGCACAGCCGTCAAGGCTGGCAGAGCACTTATTTCGCCCCTGAAATGGTAAAAAAGCGTTGCCAGCACGAGGGCCGGCAACGCTTTCAGACTTTTACGCCACGAGTGGCGTAGTGCTGATTACTTGAGCATCAAAGACCAGTAGCGGGCCAGGTCGGCATTGCCGTCCGTGCCTTTGACGGCTTTCAGGGCGGTCTGGGCGTTGGCTTTCTTGCCAGCGACGCCGTAAGCGATGCCCAGGTGCAATTGCGCTTCATCCTGGTACTTGGCAGTGCCCATCTTCACGGCCTGGTTCATCAGGTCCAGGCCCTTGTCGGCTTGGCCTTCATACACCAGTGCAAAGCCCAGTTTGCTCAGGCTGTCTGCATCTTTCAGCTTGATGAATTCCGCTTCCGACTTGGCAGCGTTGGCTTTCAGGTCAGTTTCGGTTTTCACGGCCAGGTCTTTCAGGCGCTGGTGGCGTGGCGCATCGGCGCCCGTGCCCAAGATGCCTTTTTTGTAGCCTTGATCGATGATTTTCAACGCTTCGCCAGGGTTGCCTGCTTGCAGGGCCAACTGGCTCAGCTCCATGTATTCGGAAGCTTTGGTGAACAGGCCGTTCGCCAGGCGCAAACGCTGCACGTCCAGGCCCAGGCGTTGCGAGAAGCCAGGTTTGCCGGAAACACGGTTCAGCAGGTCAGCCCAGTAGCTAGGTTTTGGATAGCTGGCAGCCAGTTTTTCCAGGGTAGCCACATAGCCAGCCTTGTCGTTTTGCTTCAACTGGATGTTGGCCAGCATTTGCAGGCTGCTTTCCGAGTTGCCGCCGCGTGCTTGCAGCTCTTTCGCTGCCGCTGGATAGTTGCCGCTGACGTAGTAAGTCTGGATCAGCAGTTCGCGCATTTGTGGATCTTCCTTGTCTTTCAAGGAGCGGTTGATCCAGGTAATGGCGTTAGGCCAGTCCTTGGCGCGGTAGTACATGCCGGCCAGGGCCTGCGTGAATTTTGGGGCTTCGGCGGCGCTCAGGCGGCCGGAATTGATGACGGCTTCGAAAGCCTTGATAGCGGTAGGGTTATCGCCGGCTGCTGCAGCGGCCGAAGCGCGTACGCGTTCGATCTGGTAGCTTTCAAAGGCGGTTTTGCCGCCGACGCTGTCTGCTTCGCGCAGTTTGGCCAGCGCTTCCTTGTTTTTTCCGCTGCTAGCAAGTTTTTGTGCTTCTTGCAGTGGTTTGCCCACTTCGGCACGCACGGTGTCCGCGGCGTATGCCAGCGAGCCCAGGCCGATTACGGGAGTTGCTGCGGTAAAACCGATAGCGGCCATGACGAGGCCGAGATGAGCGAGACGAAACTTGGACATGAGAAAGTCTTTCAGTAAAAAGCGAATAGGCAGGAAGTCCTGCCTATTCGGATGTAAAGAGAACCTGATTGCTGCAGCTTACTGGAATTGCTCGTTGCCGACCAGACCGATTTTGGTCACGCCCAGACGCTGTGCCGAAGCCATCACACCGGCGACGACTTTGTATTCGGCCAGCTTGTTCGGACGCAGATGCACTTCCGGCTGGTCCGCTTGCGCGGCAACGTTGCTCAGTTTGGCTTCCAGCGAGGCACGGTCAGGAACGACCTGGTTGTCCCACAAGACAGTACCGTCAAAATCGACATCGATCGTGACGACCACTGGTGGCGCTGTCGGTGGCGGAGGATTGCCGACCGGCATGTTCAAGTTCACCGAGTGGTTTTGTTTAGGAATTGTGATGATCAACATGATAATCAGCACCAGCATCACGTCGATGAGGGGCGTCATGTTCAGTTCCATCATTGGTTCCGGATCCGCGTTAGGCGAACTACCCGAACCGACATTCATACTCATAGTATTTCCTTTAAGAAGTCCAACGAAGTGCCGGGCGATACAGCCGCCCGGCAAGCTTCCGGCACTGGCATCCTTGTGTTGCCAGGATGCCAGGCTCAGTCGCTATCAGCCTTTGTCAGGTGGTTCGGTGATGAAGCCGACCTTCTGGATACCGGCACGTTGGGTCGTGAAAATAACCCGGCCGATCGATTCGTAGCGTGCTTCCTGGTCGCCACGAACATGTACTTCCGGCTGCGGTACTTTCACTGCTTCAACTTTCAGATAATCGAACAGTTCGTTCGTATCTTTCAGTCTTTTCTGGCCCAGATAAATTTCACCATCTTTGTTGACAACGATGTTGACATTATCAGGCTTGCTTTGAAGCGCTTGGTTGGCCTCGATCGGCAGATCGATTTTCTGCAATTTGAGGACAACCGGACTGGTGATCAAAAAGATGATCAGCAAAACCAACATGATGTCGACGAGCGGCGTCGTGTTGATTTCTGACATCACTTGATCTTCTCCGCTATCGGAGCCGACGGACATCGACATGATTCTTACCCGATCTTTTTAGCGCCGGCTGCGCGGCCAGCTTCGCTGGTCGACATTGCGCCGGAGATCAGTACCGAGTGAACGTCGGCGCTGAACGAGCGTACATCTTCCATTGCGGTTTTGTTACGACGAACCAACCAGTTGTAACCCAGAACGGCAGGAACAGCGACCAGCAGACCGAAAGCGGTCATGATCAGTGCTTCACCAACTGGACCTGCAACTTTGTCGATCGATGCGTTACCGGTCATACCGATGTTGGTCAGCGCGCCGTAAATACCCCAAACGGTACCGAACAGACCGATAAACGGTGCGGTCGAACCAACGGTTGCCAGGAACGACAGGCCATCTTGCAGACGCGATTGAACTTTGTCCGAAGCGCGTTGGATCGACATCGTTACCCAGGTCGACAGGTCGATTTGTTCCAGCAGGGCGCCGTCATGGTGAGCCGTTGCTTTGGTGCCCGATTCAGCGATGAAGCGGAATGGCGAGCCTTCGGCCAGGGTTGCCGAACCAGCAGCGATCGAAGGTGCTTTCCAGAATTTGGCAGCAGTTTCTTTAGCTTGCTTGAAGATCTTCATTTGATCCAGCAGTTTGGTGATGATGATGTACCAGCTGCCGATCGACATGATGGCCAGGATGATCAGGGTAGCGCGTGGAACGAAGCCGCCGTCCCAAACTGCCGACAGGCCGAACGGGTTGTGGACTTCTTCGGTTTTAGCTGGAGCTGCTGCGTCGGCTGCTGGTGCTGCTGCGTCGGCTGCTGGTGCTGCTGCGTCAGCCGCTGGTGCTGCTGGTGCTGCAGCAGCATCTGCCGCTGGAGCCGAAGCTGCTGCCGATGCTGGCGCGTCAGCGAATGCTGGTGCTGCTACCAGAGCGGTCGTAGCGGTGACGGACAACAGAACCGCGGCAAAAAATGCGGACAAACGGGTATTCTTAAACATGCTTCCTCCAAAATTAAAAATAACAGATCGCTGAACGTAATGACAACGAAATCACAGTGTGAGACAGGGGATAACTGTCTCGGGTTTTAATCCAGCGACCAAACGTATTGCATTTGCTGCCAGCCTTGTTCCGGCTTGCCGTCGACTGTTGCCGGTTTGAATGTGCAACGGCTGATACCTTGTACTGCTGCACGATCCAAATCTCTGAAGCCGCTCGATTTCACGACTTTAGAATCTGCCACTTTGCCATCCACACCGATCAGGAACGACAGTGTCACCACACCGGTTTCCTCATTACGCTGCGACGACTTCGGATACTGCGGTTTTTCGCAGACGCTGAAGTCAACCACGGCCGGTGTACGTACCGATTTGGCTGGTCCAGGAGTTGGCGCTGGCTGTGCAGGCGGTGCTGGCGGTGCCAATACATTGGTGGCTGGCTTCACGGTAGTAGCGTTCGCAATCACGTTCTGTTGCGGTGGCGGCTGCTGTACGTTCACCTCGACTGGCGGAATGAATGGCGGCGGTGGCGCTTTCATTTCTGGCGGCGGTGGTGGCGGCGGAAGATCCTGCGGAGGAGGCGGTTTGACTTCCTCGATAATCTTGGTTTCAACCGGTTCCATCATTTTAGTGACTAACCGCTTGCCCAACCCCGTCGCGATCCCGTAAGCCGCGAGAACGTGCAGCAACACAACGATAGTGATGCCGGTGTAGTTCTTGGGACTTTTCTCGTTCGAAAAATTCATGCCTGCTTTCTCCAAATACCATCTCTGTCTTGCAACTGAACCCCAAAATGACGACACAAAGCTCCAGCCGTATCCGGGACGTCGCCGAATTATACATACGAATTCTTTATTTTACACAGATTTTTAACGCCTAAAACCGGTTAAATTTTTGACGCTTTTGCGCCCTGAAAACGTACTTGCTTATGCCATCTTTGCACGCTTTCGGACATAAAAAAAGGCGGTCTTATCGGTTTTTTACAGCCTCTGTTGACTAACACTGAGAAGTTCTCCGATGCGCCAATATTGCGGAATTATATTTCGCCATATCCAATATGGAAACTGTTAAATTTGGATAGAATTCTTTCTTTTTGATAACATTTTTCTAAGGAACCAGACCACTTGGCGTTTGCACTGCACCAAACGGGTGCGATTGGCAGGCTCGGCAGGCAAAAAAAAGCGGCCTGGCGGACGTCCGCGCAGCCGCCAAGCCATATTTATTTCTTATGTACTTATTCAATAGGCATGCATATAAGAAAACAAAATGGCTTGCACCCGATCAGACACGCACGGCAGGGTCGTCGCGCCGGTTGCGTTTTTCGCGCCGGCAGTTCAATGTGCCCGTCACCGTACCCTGCGGATCGACCGTATCGAGGTGTACATCAAAGCCCCACAGGCGGGCCACGTGCTTGAGTACTTCGTTTGCCTGCTGATTCAGGGGGCGGCGCTGGAATTGCGTGTGGCGCAAGGTCAGTGCCCGGTCATCTCGTGTGTTGACCGACCATACTTGTATATTAGGTTCGCGGTTGCCCAGGTTGTATTGTTCGGCCAGTTGCTGGCGCACATAGCGGTAGCCGGCGTCGTCGTGGATGGCGGAAATGGCCAGTTTTTCATTCTTGTCATCGTCAAGCACGGCAAAGAAGTGAAATTCGCGTATCAACCGCGGTGATAAATACTGGGCAATAAAGCTTTCATCCTTGAAATTGCGCATGGCAAAGTCCAGGCTCTTGCGCCAGTCGCTGCCAGCCAGCTCGGGAAACCAGGCCCGGTCTTCGTCGGTAGGGTGTTCGCAGATGCGGCGGATATCGCTCATCATGGCAAACCCCAGCGCATATGGGTTGATGCCGCTGTAATAAGGACTGTCGATCGGTGGCTGGTAGACCACATTCGTATGGCTTTTCAGGAATTCCATCATGAAGCCATCACCCACCACACCTTCGTCGTACAGCTGGTTCAGGATCGTGTAGTGCCAGAACGTTGCCCAGCCTTCATTCATGACCTGGGTTTGCCGCTGCGGATAGAAATACTGGGAAATCTTGCGCACGATGCGGACCATCTCGCGCTCCCACGGTTCCAGCAGCGGCGCGTATTTTTCGATGAAGTACAGCAGGTTTTCCTCGGGTTCGGGTGGAAAGCGGGGCACGGCCTTGCGCTGGTCGTCCTCGTCGTCCTCTTCTTCGCGGCGCGGCAAGGTGCGCCACAGTTGGTTGATCTGCGACTGCACGTATTGCTCGCGCTCTTTCTGGCGCGCATACTCCTTGGCCATCGACAGCTTGGCGGGACGCTTGTAGCGGTCCACGCCATAGTTCTGAATCGCATGGCAAGAGTCCAGCAGCAATTCCACCGCTTCCACGCCATGGCGCTGTTCGCATTCACTAATATAGTTCTTGGCAAACACCATGTAATCGATGATGGCGTCCGCATCGGTCCAGGCACGGAATAAATAGTTGCCTTTGAAGAAAGAGTTATGCCCGTATGCTGCATGCGCGATGACCAGCGATTGCATGGTCAGGCTGTTTTCTTCCATTAAATAGGCGATGCACGGGTTTGAGTTGATGACGATTTCGTAGGCCAGGCCCATCTGGCCACGCTTGTAGCTTTTTTCGGTGGACAGAAAATGCTTGCCGAAAGACCAATGATTGTAGGACACCGGCATGCCGACCGAGGTATAGGCGTCCATCATCTGCTCGGCGGTGATGATTTCCAGCTGGTTCGGATAGGTATCCAGGCCGAACTGCTGGGCAACCCGGCGGATTTCTTCGTGGATTTGCTCAATCAGTTCGAAAGTCCATTCCGACTGCTCGGGCAAGGCATTGGCATGGCGCAGGCGCACGAAGGGCTCGCCCGGGGTGTTGCTGGCGCGGTCAAAGGCTGCACTCATCATTTCACCTGTTTTTTAAACAGTTCGCGGAAGACCGGATAGATATCGGCCGGCGTGACGATCTTTTGCATGGCGAAATGGGCGTGATGGTCGAGCACGCCCGCGTATTGCTCCCACAGGTTTTGCTGCGGGCCATCGGTGATCTCGACATAGGTGTAGTACTGCACCTTGGGCATGATGGTGTTGATCAGCAATTGCCGGCACAGCACGGAATCGTTGTCCCAATTGTCGCCGTCCGACGCTTGCGCCACATAGCTGTTCCATTGCCCGGCGCCATAACGCTCATCTATTATAGTGTTGAGCAAATTGAGGGCCGACGACACCACCGTGCCGCCCGACTCGCGCGAATTGAAGAAGTCATGCTCGTTCACTTCCGAGGCGGCCGTATGGTGGCGGATGAACACCACTTCGATCTTGTCGTAGACGCGCTTGAGAAACAGATACAGCAAGATGAAAAAGCGCTTGGCCGTATCCTTGCGCGACTCATCCATCGAGCCGGAGACATCCATGATGCAAAACATCACTGCTTGCGTCATCGGTTTGGGCACCTTGATGCGGTTGCTGTAGCGCAAGTCGAACGGGTCGATAAACGGGATCGCCAGCAAGCGCGTGTGCAGATGGTGAATCTGCCGGCGCAGTTCGGCGACCAGCGGGTCGTTTTCCGGCGCACCTTCGTGCAGCAGGGTGGCCAGGTCGTCTTCCGCCTGCGCCAGTTGCTTGCGGGCGCCGCCGCCCACGGCGATGCGCCGCCCCAGTGCGCCGCGCAGGGAGCGCAGCACGTGGATGTTCGATGGCGTGCCCGACATATTGTAGCCGGCGCGCTGGTTCTTGAATTCCGTGGTAGCCGTCAACTGGGTTTTCACCATGTGTGGCAATTCCAGGTCTTCAAAGAAGTAATTCATGAATTCTTCGCGCGACAGCTCGAAGATGAAATCGTCTTCCGTGGTTTCATCGCTGTTGCCAGCCTTGCCTCGCCCGCTGCCACCGCCGCCTTTGGGGCGCGCGATCTGGTCGCCCTTCAGGTATTCCTTGTTGCCGGGATTGACCACTTCCCACACGCCGCCATGCGCATGGCCAAAGGAGGGTTCGCCCACGTCCTTGACGGGGATGCTGACTTTCTCGCCATTTTCAACGTCCGTGATCGAGCGCCCCTTGATGGCGCGCCCCACGGCATCCTTGATCTGGCCCTTGTAACGCCGCAAGAATCGCTCGCGGTTGACGGCGGACTTGTTCTTGCTCTGCAAGCGCCTGTCGATGAGGTAAGTCAAAGGGTGCCTCCTTAACTCTGGTCTTGCGCGGCCCCGCCATGCAGGGCCGCGTCCGCTACCTGGCTTATGATGACTTGCGTACCCGCAAATACCATTCGCATAACAGGCGTACCTGCTTGGCCGTATAACCTTTTTCCACCATGCGGGCCACGAAGTCGGCGTGCTTGTTGGCATCGTCGGCGCTGGCCTTGGCATTGAAGGAAATTACTGGCAGCAATTCCTCCGTATTCGAGAACATCTTTTTCTCGATCACGGTGCGGAACTTTTCATAACTGGTCCAGGCCGGATTCTTGCCGCCATTGGACGCCCGCGCGCGCAAACCGAAGTTGACGATTTCATTGCGGAAGTCTTTCGGATTCGAAATGCCGGCCGGCTTCTCGATCTTTTCCAGCTCATTGTTCAGCGATTCGCGGTCGAAGCTTTCGCCGGTGTCCGGATCGCGGTATTCCTGGTCCTGGATCCAGAAGTCGGCAAAGGTCACATAGCGGTCAAAGATGTTTTGGCCGTATTCGGAATAGCTTTCCAGGTACGCCGTCTGGATTTCCTTGCCGATGAATTCCACGTAGCGCTGCGCCAGATGCTCTTTAATATAAGAGAAGTAGCGTTGTTCCAGTTCTGGCGGGAATTGTTCGCGCTCGACTTGCTGCTCCAGTACATATAAGAGGTGCACCGGATTGGCGGCCACTTCCGTGTTGTCGAAGTTGAAGACCTTCGACAGGATCTTGAAGGCAAAGCGGGTCGACAAGCCATTCATGCCTTCATCCACGCCCGCGTAATCGACGTATTCATGCATGGACTTGGCTTTCGGGTCCGTATCTTTCAGGTTTTCGCCATCGTAGACCAGCATTTTGCTGAAGATGCTGGAGTTCTCGGGGTCTTTCAGGCGCGACAGGATGGCGAACTGCGCCATCATGCGCAGGGTGCCCGGTGCGCAAGGCGCCTTGAACAGCGAGGAATTGGCCACCAGCTTGTCGTAGATCTTGATTTCATCGGAGACACGCAGGCAATACGGCACCTTGACGATATAGATGCGGTCCAGGAACGCTTCATTGTTGCGGTTGTTCTTGAAGGTTTTCCACTCCGACTCGTTCGAGTGGGCCAGGATGATGCCGTCGAACGGAATCGCGCCAAAACCCTCAGTGCCCTTGTAATTGCCTTCCTGGGTGGCTGTGAGCAGCGGGTGCAAGACCTTGATCGGGGCCTTGAACATTTCCACGAATTCCATCAAGCCCTGGTTGGCCAGGCACAGGCCGCCCGAATAACTGTAGGCATCCGGATCGTCCTGCGCGTAATCTTCCAGCTTGCGGATATCGACCTTGCCGACCAGCGAGGAAATATCCTGGTTGTTTTCATCGCCCGGCTCGGTTTTCGAGATGGCGATCTGTTTCAATACGGACGGGTAGCGCTTGACGACGCGGAACTGGTTGATGTCGCCATTGAATTCATGCAGGCGTTTCACGGCCCAGGGACTGGGGATGTTGCGCAGGTAGCGGCGCGGGATGCCGTAGTCCTCTTCCAGGATGGTGCCGTCTTCCTCTTCGTTGAACAGGCCCAGCGGCGACTCATTGACGGGTGAGCCTTTCAGGCAATAGAAGGGCACATGTTCCATCAGCGACTTGAGCTTTTCCGCGATCGACGATTTGCCGCCGCCCACCGGTCCCAGCAGATACAGGATCTGCTTGCGTTCTTCCAGTCCCTGCGCGGCGTGGCGGAAATACGAGACCACTTGTTCGATCACTTCCTCGGTGCCGTAAAACTCGCGGAAGGCGGGGTAGATCTTGATCACCTTGTTGGCGAAGATGCGCGACAAACGCGTGTCGTTGCGCGTGTCGACCAGCTGGGGTTCGCCGATGGCGGCCAGCATGCGTTCGGGTGCGCTGGCATAGGTCAGCTTGTCCTTCTTGCACAAGGCCAGGTATTCGGTGAGCGACATTTCCTCTTCCCGGGTGCGCTCGTAACGTGCTGCGTAGTTGTCAAAAATGGTCATGTCACTGTCCTTTAATGAATATGTCAACCTGCCAGTCACCATGTCAGCCCGCCTGGCAATCGCCGGGCTTCGCCGCCTGTGTTTGTTTTACCCCTGTATGATTTTTATTGTTTTTCCAAGCCCGGCTGTCTTTGCAAGTCCGGATTGCCCGGACCAAAAAACTGGCGCTTGATACCGATGCTGACGTGGCCAGCCGGTTCTTTTTGTCATGTGTTAAGAGCGCTTGTTGCACCTGCCTTTACCCCATGAAATTAATTATTGCTCTAAAGGATCAGGAAGTCAAAAGATATGTCGTAATATCCTTAATACTTGTGTGTAAATTCTTGATTTAATTGGATAAATCTAAAAATTTTCCGGCGCTTTTAATGAACTTTTTACTGCTTCTGTAATCATCATACGACAATTCACTCGCGTGTGCCGACGCTGTCATCGGCGATGGCGACACGCATCTTGCGCTACACTGCCAACATCTTTTTTCTTCGCACCATATTAAGGAATACCCTCCATGATGAATCCGCAATTGCGCGCGATCGTACGCGGCATGCCGAAAGCCGAACTGCATATCCATATAGAAGGTTCGCTGGAGCCCGAATTGATTTTCGCACTGGCCGAACGCAATGGCGTACCGCTCGGTTATGAATCGGTGGAGCATTTGCGCAGCGCCTATGCCTTTACGGATTTGCAGTCTTTTCTCGACATTTATTATGCGGGCGCAAGCGTGCTCTTGAAGGAGCAGGATTTCTACGACATGACGCGCGCCTATCTGCTGCGCGCCGAGGCGGACAATGTCTTGCACACGGAAATTTTCTTCGATCCGCAAACCCATACGGCGCGCGGCGTGCCGATCGCCGACGTGATCAACGGTATCCACCGCGCCTGCCAGGACAGCCCCGTCAGCGCTACGCTGATCCTGTGCTTCCTGCGCCATTTGAGCGAAGAAGAAGCGTTCGAAACCCTGGAAGACGCACTGCCGCACCGCGACAAGTTCATCGGCGTGGGCCTCGATTCGTCCGAAGTGGGTAATCCGCCCGAGAAATTTTCGCGCGTATTCGCCCGTTGCCGCGAACTGGGTTTGCACCTGGTGGCCCACGCGGGCGAGGAAGGCCCGCCGGCGTATATCCGCACGGCGCTCGACGATTTGTTGGTGGAGCGCATCGACCATGGCGTGCGCTGCCTGGAAGACGCGGAGCTGACGGCCCGCCTGGCGCGTGAACAGATCGCGCTGACGGTTTGCCCGCTGTCGAACACCAAGCTGCGCGTGTTTGACCAGATGCATGACCATAACCTGGCCGAGTTGCTGGAGGCGGGCTTGCTGGCCACCGTCAACTCGGACGATCCAGCTTACTTCGGTGGCTATATGAATGACAATTTCGAGGCCGTGTTCGACGCCTTGCCGCTGGGCCTGGCGCACGCCCAGCGTTTGGCACGCAATGGTTTCATTGCCGCCTTCTTGCCGCAGGCACAGAAAGAAGCTTTCCTGGCCACCGTCGATGCGTATTTTGCCCGGCATCCTGCCGCCAGCGGCGCCACTCACTAACTAAAGACTTCGCCCATGTTCCGTCTCTCCCTCAACATGACGGCGCGCGACTGGCGCGCCGGCCAACTGCGCTTTTTGCTCGTCGCGCTGATCGTCGCCGTGGCAGCCCTGTCGGCTGTCGGCTTCTTTGTCGACCGCCTGCGTTCGGGCCTGAACCGCGATGCGCACCAGTTGCTGGGAGCGGACCTGGTCATCAGCGCCGACCAGCCCGTGAACGCCGCCTGGCGTGCCGAAGCGCAAAAGCGCGGCTTTACCTTGGCCGATACGGTGACTTTTCCCAGCATGGCGCAGGCGGGCGAGGGCGAGCAGTCGCAGTCGCAACTGGCGTCCATCAAGGCGGTTTCTCCCGGCTACCCGCTGCGGGGCCAGCTGAAAATCACCACCGATGTGGCGCAGGCGGCAGACGCCGTGGGTCAGCCGGCCAACCGGGCGCCGGCGCCGGGTACGGTGTGGGTCGATGCGGGCATCTTGTCCAGCTTGAACGCGAAGCTGGGCGACAACTTGAAACTGGGCGACAAGAATTTTACGGTCACGCAATTGATCGCCGCCGAACCGGACCGTGGCGCCTCGTTCCTCAATTTCGCGCCACGCGTGATGTTGCCGCTGGGCGACCTGGCGGCCACGGCGCTGGTGCAGGACGGTTCGCGCGTGTCTTACCGGCTATTGTTGTCGGCGCCGCAAAACAAGGCGACTGACATTGCGGCGTATCAAAGCTGGCTCGAAGGGCAAATCAAGCAACAGGCAATCAAGGGTGTGCGCATCGAGTCGCTGGAATCGGGCAGCCCGCAAATGCAATCGACCCTGGACCGCGCCGACCGTTTCCTGTCGCTGGTCGGCTTGCTGTCTGCCATGCTGGCGGCTGTGGCTGTCGCCATGGCGGCGCGCCGCTTCATGCTGCGACACTTGGACGCCTGCGCCATGCTGCGCTGCCTGGGCCTGACGCAAAACCAGGTCACGGCCATGTATGTGATCGAATTTGTGATGGTGGGCCTGGCAGGTAGCCTGGTGGGCGTGGCCGTCGGTTACGCGGGCCATATGGTGTTGCTGGAATTGCTGGGCAAGCTGGTGCAGAACGACTTGCCGCCCGTTTCCATCATGCCAGCCTTGCAGGGCGTAGCCACCGGCATGTTGTTGCTGCTGGGTTTTGCCTTGCCGCCGATTTTGCAGTTGCGCAATGTGCCGCATAACCGCGTGATCCGCCGCGAACAGGAAGCGCCGCAGCCGCTGGCGCTGGCCACTTATGGTCTCGGTATTGCCGCCTTTGTAGTGCTGCTGCTGTGGCAAGCGGGCGATGTGAAACTCGCCTTGCTGACGGCGGCCGGTTTCCTCGGTGGCTTTGCCCTGTTCGGCCTGGCGGGCTGGCTGGGCATCAAGTCCTTGCACAGCCTGCGCGGCGCTTTCAACCATCAAGGCTGGCGCTTTGCCGTGACGTCCTTGCAGCGCCGTCCGGGCGCCACCGTGATTCAAGTGGTGTCGCTGGCGCTGGGCCTGATGGCCTTGCTGCTGCTGACGGTCGTGCGCGGTGACTTGATGGCTTCCTGGCGCAACGCCACGCCGCCCGATGCACCGAATCGTTTCATCATCAATATTCTGCCGGAACAGAAAGACCAGATCGCCGCGCGCCTGGTCCAGGCGGGCGTGGTCAACGCACCCTTGTATCCGATGATACGGGGCCGTTTGGTGGCCGTGAACGACAAGACGATTACGGAAGACACCTATCAGGATGACCGCGCCAAGGGCCTGGCGGACCGCGAATTCAATCTGTCGACGATGGCCGCCATGCAGGCTGAAAACAAGATCGTCGCCGGCGAGTGGTTCAGCAACAAGCCGGGTGCAGCGGCGGAAGCGTCGGTGGAAGAGGGCATCGCCAAGACCCTCAAATTGAAACTGGGCGACAAGCTGCGCTTCGATATCGCGGGCCAGCCGGTCGAGGCGGCCATTACCAGCTTGCGCAAGCTGGAGTGGGGTTCGATGCGTGTCAATTTCTTTGTCATCATCAATCCTGCCGCCATGGCCGATACGCCGCAAACCTGGATCACGGCTTTCCACTTGCCGGCCGAACATGCTGACCTGGGCAATGCCTTGTCGCGTGATTTCCCCAACCTGACGGTGGTTGACGTGGGCGGCATACTGAAACAGATACAGGCAGTGCTGGACCAGGTGGTGACGGCCGTCGAATTCCTGTTTGCGTTTACTTTGGCCTCGGGTTTGCTGGTGTTGTATGCAGCGCTGATGGGTTCGCAAGATGAGCGTACGCGCGAAGCGGGGCTGCTGCGCGCGCTGGGCGCCACCCGGCGCCAGCTGGCGCAGGCGCAGCTGATCGAGTTTTCACTGGTGGGTGCGCTGGCCGGTTTGCTGGCCGCCACCGGCGCCGCCGCCATGGGCTGGGCACTGGCCACTTACCAGTTCAAGTTCGCCTGGAGTTTCGCGCCTGGCGTGTGGGTGTTCGGCCTGCTGGCCGGCGCTCTGTGCGCGATTGCTGGCGGCTGGCTGGGGTTGCGCAATGTGCTGAAACATCCGCCGCTGCAAACTTTGCGCGAATCTTAAGCGACCAGGCTCTGACTGTTCTGCGCGCGAAGGAATTGCGCGTAGGACCGCACTGGCTGCCCCAGCTGGTGCGCCGGCACGTCGAACAGGGCCCAGTAATACGTTTCACGCCCCAGGCAGACGGTTGGCGCGGCGCAGTAGCGGAACCAGCTTTCGCCGATATGGGTTGAATACATGCCGTCGCTGCCAGCATCCGAAAAATACGGTATTACGCGCATTTCCAGCAGCGCCGACAGTAGCGAGGCGGGCGCGTCGCTGTCGCGCGCCATTTCATACTGCGTGTGCAAGCCCCGTTGCGTGGTGATAATCATCAGCCTGGCCTGGCCTTCGCGCGTGAAAAACAGGATGCCGCAGGGATTCGGGAAAATATAGAATTCGACGAAGCCATGCTGCCGGCACAAGTCCTGCACCACGGCCGCCAGCGCTTCATCCTGCAGGAAGTTGTAGTCGTGCAGCAGCAATAAGTCGCGCACAGTATCCGATTGCTGCAGAAAGAACTCTGTTTGCAGGGTAATGATTTCCTGTTCCAGGATATCGAGCGCATCATCGTCGCTCTTCTTGATGTAGCGGTCGATCAAGCCCCGGTTGAAAGCCGTTACGGCCACTTTTTCATCGGCCGCTCCCGTGAATAAAATCTTCTTGCAGGGCAAGTCGCGGACGGCCTGGCAAAATTCAAGGCCATTCATTTGCGGCATCGAGTAATCGACCACCAGCACCGACGGCACGGCAAAGCGCTGTGCCTGCCCGCTGATGCGCCAGATACGCTCGATATCGATAGCAACGTTGTAATCGTTGGGCGTCACGTTTTGCAAATCGAAATTGACGTGCAGCGGTAGCTCGCCCTGTTGCGTACTATTCCGCAGCCAGTGCAGCGCCTCCTTCGTGTCGTGAAAGGTCTTGCGCGCCAGCGATGGGTCGAGCTGGAAGGCCAGGCTTTTCAGGAAGGAATCGCTGTCGTCGATCAGCACGGTCAGGGTCGGATGGGTGTAGACGGGCAGTTGCATAGGTCACCTTGCGCGGTGGGAGGGGGAGAAACGATTGGGCTGGGGAAATTCCAGCCGGAAGATGGCGTACGCGCCTTCGCGCGCCACGCAGTCGATGCGCGCATGCCAGGCTTGCATGATTTGCCGGCATAGCGCC
Organism: Janthinobacterium silvisoli; assembly: GCF_014200725.1. Classification (GTDB taxonomy): domain Bacteria; phylum Pseudomonadota; class Gammaproteobacteria; order Burkholderiales; family Burkholderiaceae_D; genus Janthinobacterium. Next base: position 1,494,423 of record NZ_JACHCL010000001.1, on the reverse strand, counting down.
AGGCCGATGCCGCTGCCGTTGTGCGCCGGATACGAGTAAAAACGGTCGAAGATCAGCGGCAAGCGGTTGCGTGCGATGCCGCAGCCCGTGTCGATGAACAGCAGGCGCGGCACGGAACGCGCGCCATCGATGACGATGCGCACGCGGCCCTTGCCGGCACGCTGTATGCTTTTCAGCGCATTGCGCAGCAGGTTCAGCAGGATCACCACGCACAGTTCCGACTGGCCGGCAAACCGGAAATCGGCCCGCAGCTCGACCTTGACAATATCGCGCTGCGCGCTGCTGGTGAAGGGGTAGCGGCGCAGCACGGCAGTCACGCTGTCGTGCATGGAAACCGACTCGTTCGCTTCGAGCTTGCGGCTGACGGCGCTGGCGCTGAGCAGGAACAGATCGACCATATGGTGCATATGGCGCACTTCGAACTGGATGCGGGCCAGCGCTTCCAGGCTCGCTGCATCGGACTCCATCGTTTCACGCCGCTGCAACAATCGCTGCAGGCCCCGCACATTCGCTTCGACGCTGACCAGCGGCGTACGCAATTCGTGCGCCACGCTGCCCAGGCCGGCGGCCAGCCCCGCCAGCTTTTCCTGCGCGCCCACATGGCGGCCCACCTTGACTACGGATAGCACGGCGATCGTGAACCAGTGTACGGGCAGTTGTTGCAGCACCTCGCGCTGCAGCAGGAAGGCAGGATCACCCACCACTGCAAAGGCCATGCAGGCCAGCACGGTGCCGCCCAGGTAAGCCAGTATGGCGATGCGGGTATCGAAGTGGAACAGCACGATCAGGGCCACCAGCAAGGAATGCACCCACAGCGCCGATGCGTGGTTCATCAGGAACATGAAAGTGAAGAAGAATGGCAGCTCGAAGCTCAATCCCAGGAACAGATAGATGCTGAAGCAGCGGTTGCTGAAGCGGGCTGGCCATAGCGCTGGCAGGAAGAGCAGACCTGCCAGCGCGCGCAGGGCCAGCGACTCGTATTCCTGCGGAAAATAAGTGTGCCACAGCATGTAATACAAGGGCATGCCGAATGCACCGATGACAGCCAGCGCGCGTACCTGGGCACGCCGCATGGGCATGTGTTCAAGGGCGTCGTGGAAGTGCAGGAAAGGCTGGAGCAGCTTGCCTGGCCATTGTTTTCCAGCAGGGGACTGCGCTTGCGTCATGGTGGGGGGACGTACTCATTGATGTGTATCAGTACAACATGATCGGCGCATTTCCTTTTGAAAACAGCGCTATTGCTCTGTTCGTTGAGCTGCATCAATCACCGGCCATGCGGCTCGCGCATGTTGGACGCGGTAATTCCCCCCGCAACCACTACAGGAGTCCCTCATGTTGACCGCTATGTCCTCCCCGGCTATCCGTGCCGAACTGCAATTGCCCGCCTTTGTCCGCCAGCGTATGGATGAGCATTATGTCGAGCGCATCGCCAAGCTGCTGGGCGGCGAACACTTGCACCAGTGGCAAGCTGTGCCGATTGGCGCGGTAATGCTCGCTGGCAATGATTACCTGAACATCGGTGCCGAACCCGCCTTGCTGGCGGCGCAGGCGCAAGTCTTGCAGGGCGGCGGCGCCATGCTGATGTCGTCCGTCTTCCTGCAGGAAGGTAGCCGCCAGCACCGGCTTGAGCACAAGCTGGCGACCTTCCTCGGCAGCGAAGCGTGCGTGCTGGCGCAATCGGGCTGGGCCGCCAACGTGGGCTTGCTGCAAAGCCTGGCTGGCCCCGGCATTCCCGTCTACCTCGACATGCAGGCCCACGCTTCGCTGTGGGAAGGCGTGCAGTCGGCGCAAGCGGTGGCGCATGCCTTTTTGCATAACGATGGCGCCCATCTGCAGCGCCAGATCGACAAGCATGGTCCCGGCATCATCGTCGTCGACGCCTTGTACAGCACGAATGGCAGCGTGGCGCCGTTGCTGGAGATGGTGGAAATTGCCGAACGCAGCGGCAGCATGCTGATCGTCGATGAATCGCACTCACTGGGCACGCACGGTCCGCACGGCGCGGGCCTGGTGGTGGAACTGGGACTGGCTGAGCGCGTGCATTTCCGCACGGCGTCCCTGGCCAAGGCGTTTGCGGGGCGGGCCGGGCTGATCACCTGTTCGTCTCAATTCAAGGGCTACTTTTTGTCTGCTTCGCGGCCCGCCATCTTCAGTTCTTGCTTGCTGGAACATGAACTGGCCTGGTTCGATGCGGCGCTCGATTTTATCCGCACCGCCGATAGCCGCCGGACCGCCTTGCGCAACCACAGCGTGTTGTTGCGCCAGGGTTTGGCTGAGCTCGGCTACAACGTTAGTGATGGGACGGAGCAAATCATTGCGCTGGAAGCGGGCAGCGAACCCGACACCTTAAAACTGCGCAAGGCGCTGGAACGCCACGGCATCTACGGCGCCGTATTTTGCGCGCCGGCCACACCGAAAAATCGTTCGCTGGTACGACTGACCCTGAACGCAGGCTTGCGCCAGGACGAGTGTGAGCGTCTGCTGGCCGCTTGCGCCGCCATCCGCGATGAAGTCGGTATGGCCAATTGGCCTTCCACGCGGCGCTTGCGCAAGCTGGCGCTGGTCTGACTGACTTACAGGGGCCGGCTCGCCAGCTGGCCCAGCAAAGTCGACAGGACATCGAGCTGGTCTGCCGGCGCATCGCTGAGCAATTCGCGGCAGACAGCTTGCGCCGTGACGTGGGCGTCGGCCAACAGCGCCTGGCCGGTTTCCGTGATGACGGCGTAACCGACACGGGCGTCGCGCGCATCGGCCTGGCGCGCGACCAGGCCGATCTTTTCCAGCGGCAGCAGCGAGCGGGTGATGCCGGACGCCGTCAGCGCCAGGCGCTCGGCCAGGTCCACCCGACGCAGGCGGGCGCCAGGTGCGCGCCCCAAGTGGTACAGCAATTGATAATCGCTGAAGCTCAAGCCGTGCAGATTGCCCAGGCTGGCGTCCAGCCGGCGTACCAGCACTGCCTGGGCGCGCGCCAGGCGCAGGCAAAAATCGAGGGCGCTGTCTGGCGTATTGCTAAGGTTATTGTTCATGGTTTCCTGATGATGAGATTGCGCACTGCTTGAGTACGCAAGTGTAAAGCAGTTTTAATAGAATAGTTGCCCCTGTTCCTGCAACTGTTCCCTGTGCAGTGCCAGCAAGCTGGCCAGTTCCGCATCCGCATCGAAGGCGGGGTCATCTGGCACTTTGACGGTATCGATGATCTCGCAGCGGAAGGCAGCCTCGCCATCGCGCCGCCAGTCGGCCAGCAAGGCGCGATTACGGTGGGTACCCAGTTTGAGCTCGAAGCGGTGACGGTTCAGTACGCCTGGCGCATTGCGGCTCGCTTCGAGCAGCATACGTCCGCTGGGCAAGTGTTGCAGCGCGACAATACCCAAGGCTGGTGGCTGTTGCCGGTAAGCCGCTTTCAGGGCGGTTTGCTGTGTTTTATCCATTTTTAATTCCTTTCATATGATTCAGGCCCACTGATAGTGGGAATGGCGGTAAACAGCGCCGCTGCCACGGCCGCCGCCAGCAGCATCGCGCCGCCAATACAAAACAGTTCGCCCACGCTGAGGTAGCGCATCAGCCAGCCAGTGACGGCGGCAGATAATGGCGCCAGGCCCAGGAAGATGGCCATGAACAGCGCCATGGCCCGGCCCAGCATGGCGGGCAGCACGCGCCGCTGTATCCAGGTAAAAATCGCCACCTGCAGATAACCGCCCAATGCGCCAGCGAGCAGCAGCAAGGCCGCAGCTTGCCAGCTGGCCGAGATTTGCCCTAGCGCCATCAACAGTAATCCCACCATGGCGTCAACCACCAGCAAGACGGTACCGAAGCGGCGGCGCAGCATGCTGGCAGCCATGCCGGATGCCAGCATGCCAAGTAAAGTGCCCGCGCCATGCGTGCCCAGCAATACACCTAGCGCCGCCGCGCCTTGCAGCCGCTCTTGGGCCAGCACGGGCAAGGCCACTTGCAAGGGCCCCATGACGAAGAACGCCACCACGGCCCAATACACATAACAGCTGCGCAAGGCGACATCGCGCCAGACCATGGCCAGACCTGCCTTGGTTTCTGTCCACATACCACGCGTGGCGCTAGCCAATCTCGAGGTGTTCATCGTGACTTGCTTCAAAGTCAAGGCCGATAGCAAAAAGGTCAGCGCATCAATGGCGAAGGCCAACGCCAGGGCGTTGATGCTGGTCTGTCCGTGGGCGTCCTTGCTTGACAGCACCAGCGCTGCCAGCAGGGGGCCAGCCAGCAGGGTCAGTTGTCGCGCGCCCATCTGCAGGCTGTTCGCCTGTTGCAGGAAACGGGCTGGCAACGCTTGCGGCAAGATCGCCGTGCCCGATGGAATGCCAAACGCCGAGGCCACGCCCAGGGCCAGCGCGGCGGCATAGGCCAGCGGCAGGCTGGCCTGGCCCAGCAACAGCAGCGTGGCCAGTATCAGCAGGATGGCTGCATTGGCAAATTTGCTGATCATCATCACGCGTATCGGCGCATAGCGGTCGGCCACGGTGCCGCCCAGGATGATCAGCACGGCGCGCGGGCCGCCCATCAGCGCCACGCTGATGCCAAGACTGAGGCTGTCGCCCGTCAGGCTCAGCACCAGCCAGGGCAGGGCCAGCATGCTGAACTGGTCGCCCAGCATGGAAACCAGGCCACCACCCAGCAGCCAGCGGAAGTTGCTATTACGAATTAATGTATCGCCAGTCACTGGCGCAGCGGTAGCTCTCATGGTCAACCTTTCAGTAAAGTGATTGCATAGTAGTTGATAAAAGATTGAGTGGTCAACTATATTGCCGATAGTGGCAGCAAGCCCCGCTTGCGCTATCATGACGGCCATGACTGATACCAAACCCACCACCACCCTGTATGAAACCATCGGTGGCGCGCCCGTGCTGCGCCAGATGGTCGATCGTTTTTATGACTTGATGGAACTGGAACCGGAGTTTGCCGGCATCCGCGCCATGCATCCGCCCGAGACGGAAGGTTCGCGCGACAAGCTGTATTTCTTCCTGACGGGATGGATGGGGGGACCCGACCTGTATATTGAAAAGTTTGGCCACCCGCGTCTGCGCGCGCGCCACCTGCCGTATCCGATCGGCACCAGCGAGCGCGACCAGTGGCTGCGCGCCATGGCCTGGGCCATGGAAGACACGGGCATCGAAGAGTCCCTGCGCGTGCGCCTGATGGAATCGTTCTATCAGACGGCTGACTGGATGCGCAACAAGCCCGACTAATCGTACTGATCCTTTACCGTCCAGACCATGAGCCAATTCGAGTTTTATATTTTGCTGGGGGCCATGGCGATCGCCATCGTCTTGTTAGTGCTCACTTTTCTGCGACCGCGCACGGCAGGTGGCGGCGATGGCGTCACCACCCTGGCGCTGGTGCAGCAGCATCAGCAGCAAAGCCTGGAACGCATCGACCGGGTCGAGCGCGAAGTGCGGCTGCAGCTGCAAGCGTCGGCGCAAGCCACGCGGCAAGACCTGGCGGCGGGACTGGCGCAATTCCAGGCGGCGACCTTGCAACAGCTCGACAGCCTGCGCACGCAAATGCAGGCGCAGGGGAAAGTCGGGCGCGAAGAGCAGGCGCAGAGCCTGGCGCGCTTTGCCGACAGCACCAACCAGACCTTGGCAAAGCTGACGGAATCGAATGCGCAGCGCATGCTGGAAGTGCGCGCCACGCTGGAAAGCAAGATCCGTGACTTGCAGACCGATAACGGTGCGCGCCTGGAAGAAATGCGCAAGACAGTCGATGAAAAACTGCATGCCACCCTGGAGACGCGTTTGAGCGCGTCGTTCCAGCAAGTGTCGGAACGGCTGGAAAAAGTCCACCAGGGACTCGGTGAAATGCAGCAGCTGGCGCTGGGCGTGGGCGACTTGAAGCGGGTGCTCACCAACGTCAAGACGCGTGGTACCTGGGGCGAGGTGCAGCTGGAAATGTTGCTGGAGCAAGTGCTGACCGTCGATCAGTACGCCAAGAACGTGGAAACCATCGCCGGCAGCGGCGCGCGCGTGGAATTTGCCCTCAAGCTGCCTGGACTCTCCGATGGCGGGCCGCCCGTCTGGATGCCTATCGATGCGAAATTCCCGAAAGAACAATACGAACGGCTGGTGGAAGCGGCCGAGCGGGCCGATGCAGAAGGCGTGCTGCTGGCCGGGCGCGAACTGGAGCGCGCCGTGCGGGGCGAGGCCAAAACCATCGCCGACAAATACCTGGCGCCGCCGCACACCACCGATTTCGCCATCCTGTTCCTGCCGACCGAAGGCTTGTATGCGGAAGTCATGCGCCGCCCGGGCCTGGCCGATGAATTGCAACGCCTGCACCGGGTCAGCATCGCCGGGCCATCGACTTTGACGGCTTTGCTCAATAGCTTGCAAATGGGTTTCCGCACCCTGGCGCTGGAAAAACGTTCGTCGGAAGTATGGCAAGTGCTGGGCGCCGTAAAGACGGAATTCGGCAAATTTGGCGACGTGCTGTCGCAAACCAAGCTGACACTGGAGCGGGCTGCAAAAAATATCGAAAACGCCGAAGTGCGCAGCCGGCAAATGGCGCGCAAATTGAAATCCGTGGAAGCCTTGCCTGGCGAGGCGGCCGCCTTGCTGCTGGGCGCGGCAGATGACGGTTCACCGGGTGAAGGCGAGTAGTATGCCCTTACCCTTGCCTGGACTTGTTGTGCCGCGCGCAATAGCCCAGCAAGGCCAGGCCGGCCAGCAGCATGGCCCAGGTTTGTGGCTCCGGCACGGCCGGCAGCACGGATGGGCCTGTCGGCAAGGTCGGTAACGTCGGCAAGATAGTGATCGGCGGCACGGGATGAGTCTCAATAAAGCTGCTGCTGCCGGGACCCGCAGGCTGGCCGCCACCCATTCCTGATGACGGCGGCGCCGCGAAATTGACGGGGCCATTGCCGGGGCCGCCGACAAAATTATTCGAGATGAAAGCAAAGCCGCCACCGGCGGGCACCAGCGCCGCTTCGGCAAACGAACCACTGTGCAAATCGCCTGCTGGCGCCCCTGCTGCCGGCAAGCCGGCTTCTGGCGCAGCCGCTACAGGTGCTGCTGCGGGAGCTGCCGCAGCAGGTGCGGCGCCCGGTGCTGCCGCTGGCGCCCGCGTGATGCGGCTGACATTGCGGCACACGGTCGGCACCAGGATGCACTCGCCCTGCACGCAATACACGAGTCCCCGTTCCTGCATCTGGTCGCTCCAGCCCGCCCGCGTGACATTGCGGCAGACCCGGCCTGGCCCAAAATGCATCTCGCTGATGCGCGGGTTGTAGTTTTGCTTGCCGCTGATGCTGTCGCGCTTGATGAGGACGATCTCGTCGTACTGGCGCGCACGCATGCGTTCCTTCAACTGTTCACGTATTGGCTGCGCGATATCGGTGTAGCGGTCCACGGCCGCCACCACATCGCCCATGAACGGATCGACGCCGGGGCGGTTCCAATTGCAGTTTTCCAGTACATCCGCGCGTGCCGCCGGGCCTTTTGCACTGGCGGGCAGGGACGCCAGGAATAAGACACTGAAGATGAGCCAAGCACCCAGCAGATAGCCGGCCATGCTTCGGAAGATGTGCTTTGCTGCCAGGTCTGTTGAGGAAATCATATCAAAATTGAATTATTTTTCAGTGAAATTGAATGTTATCACCGAAGAAACTTCAATATCAACAAATAAATAAAATTATAATAATAATTGTTGTGTTTGTTAAAATAATCTATCAAGAATACTATTGACTTTTTGATTTCGTTGTAGCGAGGTGGCGTGAACGATGAGCGAAAAAAAAGCGCCGCAAGAGCGGCGCCTGGGAGAGCGGAGAGCTAAGTGTCAGGTCAATCCCTGGAACAGCACGATATCTACCAGCTCGCCAGCGGCCACCGGGCCTTGTTCAGCAGGCAGCACGATCATGCAGTTGGCTTGTGTCATCGAACGCAAAATACCCGAGCCTTGGGCACCTGTCACGCGCACGTGCTGCTGGCCGCTGGCGTCGCGCTCGACGATGCCGCGCTGGTATTCGGTACGCCCGCGCCGCTTGCGGATAGCCGCCTGAGCAGGCACGCGTAGCAGCGGCAGGATGGATGCGTCGGCGTTTGCCCCCATCATGCGCAACAAAGTGGGGCGGGCCAGGAAATAAAAGGTGGCCATCACGGCGACCGGGTTGCCAGGCAGTCCCAGCAGCAAAGCGGAATGGCCATCGACAGCGATGCGGCCAAAGGCCATGGGGCGGCCCGGACGCATATTGATTTGCCAAAAATGCACTTCACCAAGTTGCGCCAGAATATCACGCGTAAAATCGGCGGCGCCGCTGGACACGCCACCCGAGGTGATGATCACGTCGGCTTGCGCGCAAGCCTGGCGCAAGGCCGCTTCCAGCGCTTCCGGCTGATCCTTGATAATGCCCAGGTCGAGTACTTCGCACCCAAGGCGCTGCAACATGCCCAGCAAGGTATAGCGGTTGCTGTCATAGATGCAGCCCGCGTCCAGCGGCTCGCCCAGCGAGCGCAATTCATCGCCGGTCGAGAAAAACGCCACGCGCAGGCGCCGCCGCACGGGCACGCTGGCGATGCCCAGCGAAGCGAGCAAGCCCAGTTCGGCGGGCCGCAGCAACTTGCCCTGCCGCAGCGCCGGCTGGCCTTCCATCAAGTCTTCGCCCTTGAAGCGGCGGTTGTCACCCGGTCGTATCACCTTGGGCGCCACGGTGATGCTGTGTTCGCTAGCTTGCAACACCAGTTCCTGCGGCACCACGCTGTCGCAGCCGGTCGGCATCACGGCGCCCGTCATGATGCGCGCGCACGTACCGGCAACGATCTGGACTGTACCGGGCCGCCCGGCCAGGATGGTGTCGATCACGGACAAGGTGATGGGGGCGTCGCCGGCCAGGTCGGCGCTGTGCAGTGCATAGCCATCCATGGCGGAATTGTCATGCGCGGGCACGCTGATGGGCGAGATGATGTCGGCTGCCAGAAAACGCTCCAGCGCCTGCGGCAGCGGCAGCTGTTCAATTTCCGCCAGCGGTGTGACGGCGCTGTGCAGGATGGCTTGCGCCATCGGCACGCTGATGTCCTGCGCCTGCACGGCCGCCAGTTCTTCGGGCGTATTGATATTGCAGAAAACTAAGCCATCCTCGAACAGCACTTCGGCCAATCTGAGTGGACCGTGCCAGGCGCTCATCTTGCGCCCGTCTTCGGCCAGATAGGCATCCAGCTGGGGCAGGGCAGATGTTTTTACCAGGCAAAACACCGGGTGGCGGCGTAGCACGGTGGCGCCCGTTGCCGTGTCAGTTTCTTCGGTAACGGCAATCGCCAGATCGGCACCGGCTTGCTGCAAACCAGCAGCCAGCCGCGCCGCCAGGTCTGTCGGCAGCAGCGGCGAGTCGCACGGCACCGTCAGCAGATACGGCGTGGTGGCATGGCGCAGGCCGCTTTGCAGGCCCGCCAGCGGGCCGCGATAGTCCGCTTGTTCATCGGGCCAGATGGGCAAGCCGAACTGGGCATAACTTTGCGCATGCTGGTTGACGTTGAGAGCGACCTGGCCCACTTGCGGCGCCAGGCGCTGCAGCACGTGCATGGCCAGCGGCTGGCCATGCAAGGGCAGCATGCCCTTGTCAAGCTGGCCCATGCGCGTTCCCAGGCCGCCGGCCAGGATCAGGCCGGTAATTTCTTGTTTGGCTATCATGTGTAGTGGTGATGTTGACGCATACGCCATGGTAACAGCGCTGGGGCGAAGCACAGTCTGCTTCAGCCGCCGATATACGACATTTCCACTTTCTTTTTGCCATGCTCGGGCATCGCGCCATCCAGTGGCACGTGGCTGCTGCGCAATTCCGAATAACGGTCGCCACGGCTGCGCCACAATTGCGCCAGCGCGGTAGACATTTCCTCGTCGCTATGGCCTGCACGCAGCAGGGCGCGCAGGTCGTGGCCATCAGTGGCGAACAAACAAGTGTACAGCTTGCCTTCCGTCGACAAGCGGGCGCGGCTGCAATCACCGCAGAAGGCGTGCGTGACGCTGGAAATGAGGCCGATCTCGCCGCCACCGTCCAGATAACGCCAGCGCGTCGCCGTTTCGCCTACGTAATTGGGATCGGCGGCGACCAGCGGCATGACGGCGTTGATGCGGCGCGCCACTTCGGCCGAGGGTACCACTTCGCGCAAGTCCCAGCCATTCGAAGCGCCCACATCCATGTATTCGATGAAGCGCAAGATAGTCGGCGTACCCTTGAAATAGCGCGCCATCGGCACGATTTCCTGCTCATTCATGCCAGCCTTGACCACCATATTGACCTTGACCGGCCCCAGCCCGACCTGATGGGCGACATCGATGCCGTGCAGCACGTCGGCCACGGCAAAATCGACATCGTTCATGCGCTTGAAGGTGGCGTCGTTCAGTGAATCGAGCGACACGGTGACCCGCTTCAAGCCCGCATCCTTCAGCGCTTGCGCCTTCCTGGCCAGCAGGGAGCCATTGGTAGTCAGGGTCAGGTCCAGCGGCTGTCCAGACGCAGTTTTCAGGGTCGCCAGCATAGCCACCAGCTTTTCGATATTCTTGCGCAGCAGTGGCTCGCCACCCGTCAGGCGGATTTTTTCCACGCCATGCGCCACGAACAGGCGTGCGATGCGGAAGATCTCTTCAAACGACAGCAAATCCGTGTGCGGCAGATAGACGTGGTTCTTGTCGAACACTTCTTTCGGCATGCAATACACGCAACGGAAGTTGCAGCGGTCGGTAATCGAAATGCGCAGGTCGTGCAGGGGCCGGCCGCGGCGGTCGGCCAGCTGTCCGCTGGGGCTTTCCAGCCGTTCCGGTATCGTCAAAGCCCCATTACGGGCCGTAGCGAAATAAATAATCTTGTCATTCATGAAGGTGATGCCAGGTACAAAAGTGATCGTTCAAGGCAGATACGATAGCACGAGGCCGCAGATGGCACAGGCGAGCAGCAATTTGATGGTGCCCATTTGAAACTTTATCAGCGCCACAGCCGCCGCTACGCCGATGGCGATGGCCAGCCAGTCAAGGTGGAGCGAGGGCGTGTCGGGCAGGAAAACGTGGCGGCCGAAAAACACGGCCAGGCTGGCGATCACGCCGACCACGGCGGCTGAAATGGCGGTCAATGGCGCGTTCAGGCGCAGATTGCCGCGCGTGGCTTCGACCACCGGTGCGCCGGCCACAATGAAGATAAACGATGGCAAGAAAGTAAACCAGGCCGTGACCAGGGCGCCGGCCACGCCCGCCAGCCACAGGTGTTCGCCGAATATGGCGTGGCTCCAGCCGCCCACGAAGCCGATGAAAGCGACAATCATGATGAGAGGGCCGGGCGTGGTTTCGCCCAAAGCCAGGCCATCCATCATTTGTGCACTGCTGAGCCAGTGGTAGTGATCGACGGCGCCTTGCACCAGATACGGCAGCACGGCATAGGCACCGCCAAAGGTGAGCAGGGCGGCCTTGCTGAAAAATACAGCCATCTGCGCCAGTGGCTGATCGCGCCCACCGAGCAGGGCCAGCGCCAGCCAGGCCAGGCACATCAGCAGTATGCCCGCCAGGCTGGTGGACAACAGGCGCGTCCACGTAAAGCGGGCGTGGGGCGGCGTCGGTGTCGTGTCGTCGATCAGGGCCGGCAGATGGCTGCCGGCCGCGCCATGAGGTGTGCTGATGAGGTGAAATTGCCCTGGCAATACATAGCCGCCTGCCACCCCCAGCAGGCAGGCGCCGAGCACGATCAATGGAAATGGCAGTTGAAGAGCGGTGATGGCGATAAAAGACGCGAGCGCAATGCCGATCAGGCTGGGACTGCGCAAGGTGCGCCGGCTTAATCGCCAGGCGGCGGCCACTACGATGGCCACCACGGCTGGCTTGATACCGTACAGGATGCCCGCGATCGCCGGGATATTGCCGTAGGCCATGTAAATGGACGACAGGGTTATCAGCACCAGCAAGGATGGCAGCAGGAATAGCAGGCCAGCCAGGATGCCGCCGCGCGTGCGGTGCATCAGCCAGCCGATGTAGATCGCCAGCTGGGTGGCTTCGGGGCCGGGCAGCAGCATGCAGTAATTGAGTGCATGCAAGAAGCGCTGTTCGGAAATCCAGCGCCGTTTTTCCACCAGTTCGGCATGCATCATGGCGATCTGGCCGGCCGGGCCGCCAAAGCTGACGCAGCCCAGCTTGAGCCAGTACCAGAAGGCGGTGCCCAGGCTGACGGGGGCGGGAGGGGTGCTGGAAGCTTGCATGGCTGGCGGTGTAGGCATAAAAAAAGGGGAAGCCTGAGCTTCCCCTTGGTGATTGCTGCTGGACGAATCCGACTCGCTTATGGACGTTGCGTGTTGACCTGGATCAACGGCTCATCCGATTGCGGCGGCAATGGCTTGCGTTCGCGTGGCTTGCGTACCGGTGGAACGGCTTTGGCAGCCGCTTCGCGCGCCAGGCGCAGTTTTTCCGGATCGGTGGACGCCAGGGTCAGGCCAGCCGAACCGAGTACCGCGTTCAAGTCCACAGGCGCTGGCGCTGGCGCTAGAGTAACTACTGGAGCAGCAGCAACTACCGGTGCTGGAGCAGGAGCAACTGGCGCTATAGCAACTTCCGCCACGACAGGTGCTTCTGCCACTGGAGCGGCTTCGGCGATGACGACTGGCTCGGCTACTGGTGCAGCTTCCAGCACTGGCGCTGCTTCCACAGCCACTGGCGCCTCTGCCCGCGCTTCCACCTTGGCCTCTACCACAGGTGCGGCGGCTTTTTCGGCAAAGCTGTACTCGGCAGCAGGTACTGGTTCAGCCTGCGCTGGAACAGCTTCGGCAACGGCAACTACCGCTTCAACGGCTGGTGCAGGAGCGGCAGCTTCAGCAACGACAGGCGCTTCGGCGACTACCGGTGCAACTTCTGCAACAACGACAGGTGCTGGTTCAGCAACTACTGCTGGCGCTACTTCGGCAACGGCTTCGACAGGCTTGGCTTCCACCACTGCTTCAGCAGCGGCAGGCGCCACTTCTGCAACGACTGGAGCAACAACGACTGGAGCAGCTTCAACGGCAACTACCACTGGAGCTGCAGCCACAGCAGCAACGGCGGCAGGCGCTGCCTCGGCTTCGGCGGCCGGAGCGACCGTGAAGCTGATGACAGGGGCAGCGTCCTGGCCTTCGTTTTCGCCGTTTGCCGATTCGATCAGCTCGCCCGTTTCGCGGTCGCGGCGGTTGCGGTTGCGGCCACCACGACGGCGGCGGCGGCGTGGCTCTTCGCCTTCGACTTCGTTTTCCGTCTCCTCGCCTTCAGGGCCGGCGTTGGCCGGTGCTTTCAGCAGGCTGGTTGGTGCAGCATCGCTGGCAGGGCCGTTCGACGGCACGACTACGTTGATTGCGCTGGCGCTCGCGCCCACGGCTGCCAGTTCATCGGCCTTGACTTCGGCGACGACGGCTTTGTCGGCGCGTGGTTCGCGCGCTTCGCGTGGCTGGCGTGGCGGACGTTCGCCGCGCTCAGGACGCTCGCCGCGTGGCTCGCGTTCTGCGCGTTCGCGTGGCGCCGGTGCTGCTGCGTCGCCTTGCTCGCGCGCTTCACGCGGTTCGCGTGGTGGACGCGGTGGGCGTGGTGGCCGGGCGGCTTTTTCCTGGGTTTCTGCTTCTTTGCCAGCTTCATCCTGGGCAGCACGGCCTTGGCCTTGATTTTGACCCGGCTCGCGTTCTTCGCGGCCTGGCTTGCCGTTGCGGCCACGGCTGCGTGGACCACGGCTGTTGCGGTCGCCACGGTCGCCATTGGCGGCCGGTTTGGCTGGCGCAGCAGGCGCAGGTGCAGCCACTGGCGCCGCGGCGCCCGTGAAGAAGCTGATGATCTTGGCCAGGAAACCTTTTGGTGCAGCGGCGGGAGCCGGCGCAGCTTTGGCTTCGACCGGCTTACGCTCGACCAGCGGTGCTGGCTGGTCAGGCGTGATCGTCTTGACGACGGCTTCCTGGCGCGGCTTGGCTTCTTCCTTCTGGCGCTTGCTGTACGCCATGTCGGTTTCAGCGTGTTCGGCCAGGTTGTAGCTGGCCTGGCTGTCTTCCAGGCGCGGATCGTCGTGCTTGATGCGTTCAAGCTTGTAGTGCGGCGTTTCCAGATGCTTGTTCGGGATCAGGATCACGGCGATGCGGTGGCGGTTTTCGATTTTGAGCACTTCGCCGCGCTTTTCGTTCAGCAGGAAAGCGCCCACATCGACGGGCACTTGCACGTGGATGGTGGCCGAGTTTTCCTTCATCGCCTCTTCCTGGATGATGCGCAGCACCTGCAGGGCAGACGATTCGGTATCGCGGATGTGGCCGGTGCCGGAGCAGCGCGGGCACGTTACGTGCGAACCTTCGGACAGCGAAGGGCGCAGGCGCTGGCGCGACAGTTCCATCAGACCGAAGCGTGAAATCTTGCCCATTTGTACACGAGCACGGTCATGGTGCAGCGCGTCTTTCAGGCGCTGTTCCACTTCGCGTTGATTCTTTGCCACTTCCATGTCGATGAAGTCGATCACGATCAAGCCGCCCAAGTCGCGCAGACGCAACTGGCGGGCCACTTCTTCGGCCGCTTCGCAGTTGGTATTGAAGGCGGTGGTCTCGATGTCCGAGCCGCGCGTGGCGCGGGCCGAGTTGACGTCGACCGACACCAGTGCTTCGGTGTGGTCGATGACGATGGCGCCGCCCGATGGCAGCGGGACGGTGCGGCTGTAAGCCGTTTCGATCTGGTGTTCGATCTGGAAGCGCGAAAACAGCGGTACATCGTCGCTGTAGCGTTTGACACGGTGCACCATATCGGGCATCACGTGGCTCATGAACTGGTGGGCCTGGTCGTAGATCTCGTCGGTATCGATCAGGATCTCGCCGATATCAGGCTGGAAGTAGTCGCGGATCGCGCGGATCACCAGGGACGATTCCTGGTAGATCAGGAACGCGCCATTGGCCGATTTGCCGGCGCCTTCGATAGCGCGCCACAGTTGCATCAGGTAATTCAAGTCCCACTGCAGTTCGTCGACGTTGCGGCCGATGCCGGCGGTGCGGGCAATTACGGACATGCCAGCTGGCAAGTCCAGTTTATCCATGGTTTCGCGCAATTCCTGGCGCTCTTCACCTTCCACACGGCGCGAAACACCGCCGCCACGTGGATTGTTCGGCATCAGGACCAGGTAGCGGCCAGCCAGCGAAACGAACGAGGTCAGGGCAGCGCCCTTGTTGCCGCGTTCTTCTTTTTCGACCTGGACCATGATTTCCTGGCCTTCGCGCAGCGCTTCCTTGACGGAGGCATTGCGCACGTCCACGCCTTCGCGGAAGTAAGTGCGGGCAACTTCCTTGAAGGGCAGGAAGCCGTGGCGGTCTTCGCCATAGCTGACAAAACACGCTTCGAGCGATGGCTCGATGCGGGTGATGACGCCCTTGTAAATGTTTGATTTGCGCTGTTCGCGCCCGGCTGTCTCGATATCGATGTCGATCAGTTTTTGTCCGTCGACAATCGCTACGCGCAGTTCTTCTTGCTGCGTGGCATTAAACAACATGCGTTTCATTTTTATAACTCCGCGACCCGTAGGCCATCTCGAGGCCGCTCCCTAGGAAGCAGCCAAAGTACAGGGATATATGCGAGAACGGGAGTGTAGGCGGGGGAAATGCCTAAGCGTGCGGAACAATAACGCGTACTAAAGTACGTACGTTACGGCCGCAACAGGCGCGGTGAGGTCGATCGTCATGCCGAGTGCACAGCGCACTTGCAACTCATCTGATACAGCCCGAGTATGTGTCGGGGGCAGAGAATGCAAGCGGACAGCAAATTCAGAGCCAAATCGTCAGCAGGCTCATTACAGGGATCGCGATGGCGAGGCTTGGCCTCAGCCTATTCATCGACAACCTCAGGTGGCCGCATACGGGGTTTGGCGAAAACGGCAAGCGTTATCAACTTCATCAACCCACGAGCCCGACTTGATAAGTCGCGCTAACGGGTACTTATCCTTACAATCCAATACACTCTCTTCAGCATCCGTACGCCTTATCCGATTACAACTACGGTGCAACCTTGATTCGCGCAGGGACGGTGCATATACATTTTTTTCCACCGAATTTGCAATTTGGCGAGGCCGGTGGAGACGCCCCTGTGTAAAATGTGCTTTTATTCTTACACCAGCAGCAGCCAGGGCCGCAGCAAAAACAATTATATATTCAAAATGAAGGACTTAGAGAGATTTCTGGGAAGACATAGTAAATGAAGAGTCAAAATGATGTTGTTCCCCCTTCAACACCCCCGGTTCAGCCGCAAGCCCAATTCGTCACGATCGCTGAAGAAGAAGCTGGCCAGCGCATCGACAACTACTTATTAAGAGTGTGCAAGGGAGTGCCTAAAAGCCACATTTACCGGATCTTGCGATCGGGTGAAGTGCGCGTTAACAAGGGCCGTATTGATCAGTTGTACCGTCTTGCCGCCGGCGACGTGGTGCGCATTCCGCCGGTGCGCGTGGCTGAAAAAGCCGCTACCGGCGCGCCTGCCGCCGAATTTGCCATCATCTATGAAGATGCGCAGCTGCTCGTCATCGACAAGCCGGCTGGCGTGGCCGTGCATGGCGGCTCGGGCGTCTCGTTCGGGGTAATCGAGCAATTGCGCGCTTCGCGTCCGGACGCCAAGTTTTTGGAACTGGTGCACCGCCTGGACCGCGACACCTCCGGCCTGTTGTTATTGGCAAAAAAACGTTCTGCCCTGACCAACTTGCATGAGCAGATGCGCGACGGTCTGACCGACAAGCGCTACCTGGTCATGGTGGCGGGCGACTGGAAGAATGCGCGCCAACATGTGAAGTTGCCTTTGCATAAATATACGACGGCAGAAGGCGAGCGCCGGGTGGCGGTGCAAGCCGATGGCTTGCCATCGCACACGGTATTTTCGTTGTTGTATAAATATAACAACTTCGCCTTGCTGGAAGCTGAATTGAAAACCGGCCGCACGCACCAGATCCGCGTGCATTTGTCTTCGTCGGGCTTCCCCATCGCTGGTGACGATAAATACGGCGATTTTGCCCTCAACCGCGCTTTGTTGAAAGCCGACAGCACGCGCGGCGCCCTCAAGCGCATGTTCCTGCACGCCCATCAAATTACGTTTACCCATCCGGAAACGGGCAAGACGATGACCTTGAAGGCCCCGCTGGCCGCCGAATGCGAGCGTTTCTTGGTAAGCTTGGGCAAACCGCTGGCCGTGACTAGCCGTTAGCGCGTTAAACACTCACACCGCGATGGCGCAACTAACTACTCACAAGGTAGTCTGTGCCATCGCTCACCACTCAAGGAGCCGGCGTCTGTACCGTCGGGAAACATGGCAAGAAAGCAATTTGATCTGATCGTCTTCGATTGGGACGGTACTTTGATGGATAGTACCTCCACTATCGTGCAATGTATCCAGGCTGCCGCCAAAGACCTGGGCTTGCCGGTCCCTGGCGACTTGCTGGCGTCGCATGTGATCGGCCTGGGCTTGCAGGAAGCCATGCAGGCAGTGATGCCCGATGTCGAGCCGAAATACCATGCGCGCATGGCGGAACGCTATCGCTACCACTATCTGTCGAGCGATCATCAGCTGAGCTTGTTTCCCGGTGTACATGAAATGCTGGAAGATCTGTCGCAGCAAGCGTATTTCCTGGCCGTCGCCACCGGCAAGAGCCGCGTCGGATTGAACCGTTCACTGAATGCCGTCAAATTATTGTCCTTGTTTGATGCAACACGTTGTGCCGATGAAACGTTTTCCAAGCCGCACCCCGCCATGTTGCAGGAATTGACGCGTGAATTGGGGCAGGATATCCGCCGTACCGTGATGATCGGCGATACTAGCCACGACCTGCTGATGGCCAACAATGCGGGCGCAGCGGGTATTGCAGTGGAGTACGGCGCCCATCCGGTAGCGCAATTGCAAACTTGCAATCCCTTGTATTCGGCTGCCAGCGTGGCAGACCTGCATCAATGGTTGAACGAGAACGCATGATGAGTGGTGCTGTCGAGATGTTGATCTGCGCCGCCGAGGCGGTGCAAGAGGGCGGCAAGGGCGTGCGTTTCCCTGTTTCTGCTGGCGGCGAAGCGACCACCGGTTTTGTCGTGCGCTATGACGGCAAGGCTTATGGTTATCTGAACCGCTGCGCTCACGTACCGATCGAACTCGATTGGGCCGAAGGCGAGTTTTTCGAATCGAGCGGCTTGTACCTGATGTGCTCCACGCATGGCGCCATCTACGTGCCGGACAGCGGCGTGTGCGCGGGCGGCCCGTGCAAGGGCGGCCGTTTGCGTCCGATTTCCGTGGCCGAGCGCGACGGCCAGTTGTACTGGAAGCCCGACGATTATGTCAGGCCACGCCAGGCTTGATGCCTGGTGCTGGTCTTTATTTGAGCAAAGTGAATTATGAGCGATAACACGAATGACACGCCGGTTTCTGGTGCCGCCGTCCCTGGCGCCAACGGCAATTGGGAGCGCGAGGTACTGGAAAAGCTGGTGTTTGCCACCTTGCAGGAACAGCGCGCACACCGGCGCTGGAGCGTGTTTTTCAAGGTAACGAGCTTGCTGGTGGTGCTGTTTGCATTGTGGGTGTTTTATGACTACAACAATACGGACGATAGTGAAACCCTGGGCCGGCACACGGCCCTGATCGATATCACGGGCACCATCGATGCCGACGGTAGCGGTTCGGCAGGCGTGGTGATCCCTGCGCTGGACAAAGCTTTCTCCGATAGCGGTTCCGTCGCGGTAGTGCTGCATATTAACAGTCCGGGCGGTAGCCCGGTGCAGGCCGGCATGATCGTCGATGAGATGCAGCGCCTGCGCAAGGGCTATCCAGACAAGCCGCTGTACGTGGTGGTCGATGAAATGTGCGCTTCGGGCGGTTATTACATCGCTGCCGCTGCCGACAAGATTTTCGTCAACAAAGCCAGCGTGGTAGGCTCGATCGGCGTGCTGATGGATGGCTTCGGTTTTACGGGCGCCATGGAAAAGGTTGGCATTGAGCGCCGTTTGCTGACGGCCGGCGAAAACAAGGGTTTCATGGACCCGTTCAGCCCCCTGAGTGACAAACACAAGGCCTATGCCCAGGGCATGCTCAATGAAATCCACCAGCAATTCATCGACGTGGTACGCGCCGGCCGCGGCAAGCGCCTGAAAGAAACGCCTGAAATGTTCTCCGGCCTGTTCTGGACGGGCGCCAAAGCCGTCGAGATGGGTTTGGCCGATGATTTTGGCACGGTCGACAGCGTGGCGCGCGATGTCGTCAAGGCAGAAGATATCGTCGATTACACGCAGCGCGAAGGTTTGCCTGAGCGCGTGCTGAAAAAATTCGGCGCTTCGCTGGGGGCAGGCGCCATGAAGGCCGCCATGCAAGACGTCAAGCCGATGTTGCGGTGAGGGAAATGACGCTGTCATTCTGATAGCGTCAGCAAGGATGCCCTTGCTAAAACTGGGTAAATTGTCTTGAAAATGACAGGCTGTGGTCTATATTGACACTGTAGTTCATGTCAAGGGAGGGGCGATATAACACAAAATGTTGTCGGAAGGCTGGCAATCATTCGTCAGTACGAACTTGAACCAAGTTGAACTTGGAACTACTTGCTGCATCGACGATGCGGTTTTGAGTGAATTTATATTCCTCACTAAAGTCCCGATGGGGCTTGGTAACGGCGGCGCAATGCCGCCGTTACCTTTTGTGCGGCAACTTTGCTACCGCTGACAGTTCAGGTCGGACAGTGCATGCAGGAGTTGGCCGGGCTGGCATGATCTTCCGCGATCTCCGCTGCCGCACTGTTCTCTCGCGCCTCTTCCTGGGTAAAGCCGCCCGCTTCCAGCCAGCACATGAAATGGCATTGCGCATCGTCATGCCATCGGGACTGGCAGGGCAAAGGCACGCAGTGCTCAGCGCAGTGCTCAGTACGGGGAGCGGCTTTTTGCTGTACCGGCGCAGCAGTGCGCCAGCGCGCGACGGCTTGCCGCACTTTATGCATTGCGCTCTGTTCGATGGCGAGACGCAAGCGCATCTCATGGATGCTGCCTTCCAGGGCAATATGGTCGATGTCGTGCATACGAAGCTCTTCTTGGTTCTACCGTTATTCCTAAAGGTCGTTAGGCGGATTCCTAATGAGATTCCAGTTTATCTATGCAATATTCCGAGCGCTTGATATATCTCAAAGGAAGCTTTGATCAGGCCTTCGTTGACACTTGTGTAATTATCTTTTTTGGCATGCTTGGCGTTGCCGCCATGCCAGCTATCTTGCTAACGATGCGAGGCCATAGGCGCGGGCAAGGGAGGGGCTTTCTTCACAATTTCGAGGAGAGTAAAACAAGGTTGTGGGCTGGATCATGATCGCCGATTGATTGTCAGATAAATAAAACAAAAAGGCTGTATTTTTACCGAGCAAATAAAATTAATCATTTGACACTTTTCTTGACGAGTGTAAAAATCTTCCATTTTAGTTAAGGTGAATATGTCTTTACCAGTTATGAGAATGCCTGCAGTGAAATTCCGTTTTTTGAGTCTGCTGCTAATGATGGCGATATCCAGTCCAGCGGCTGCGGCCGTGGGTGCTACTGGTCCGGTATATATCGAGAATATTTCGATCATCGAGCAGGCGGTGCTGGGGCATCGGGCGGGCAATCTTGAGTTGAAAATCAAGGATGGCTTTACACTTCCTGCAGGACTCACATGTAGCAATGTGTACATTACCACTTTGGAAGCTGACGATTCCAAAAAACGTCTTTTTACATTGTTGACGGCGGCGAAAATGACGCAGCAGCCGCTGCTGCTGCACATCAGCGATGATCCTCAGCACGCAGCCATTCCAGGCCGCTGCAGCCTTGTCGCTGCGACGGTTCTGTAATAGTTGCAGGAAAGTCGGGATTGTCCGGTGGCTGGTGCTGCTGCCGGCATGGCTGTGATGGCCATGCTCGTACCGGCTATTGTGTAGCTGCTGTGGGCAGTCCATTGATACCTGTCAGCGGAATTCACGTCCCTGCAATTGATGTGAAGTGATCGATGGTGGTATCGCCGTCTGGAATCCTGCCTTATTCCATCTCAATGATGTCCGCATGACATTCTGAATTTGGGCCGTTAGTCAGAGTGTAATTTAATCGGACTAATTTCCCTCCTGTGGTTGACTTTGCCATCAAAAGTTGTGCATAAAGCAGTTTTTTCTGCGGGAATATAGATGATTGAATAGGCACACTTTGCCTCTAGTGATTCCATAATTCTGAAATAGGGTATTGCGCCATGTACGCCAACTGTTGTGACTTTCACTGTTGACATGCCAAATTGTATCGCTTGGGAATGTGCGGTAAATGATAGTGTGGAAAGGGCTAATAAAACAGCGGCCTTGAGCGAGGTGGTGATTTTTTGATATTTAAATAATTGGATTTCAAAATATCGTACTCCTTTTGAGGTGCTTCGGTGGTTGTGATCTTATTTTTCATGCAGGGATATGCTATGAGCGGCTTGATAAGGAAGCTCAAGCTTTCGGCTACCTTCAATTTTTGGGAAATATCCAGCGAAGGAGCGGCGGAGGGGGGGGAGTGTATTTCCGTAATCCGATCTCTCCAAAATCGCTCCCTGGATCGAAATAAAGTAATTTAAGTTGCATTAATATGCATATTGTGAAAATGGTTTAAATAGTAGATATAATTATAGCAATGTTTAATATGGGAAGAAATATGAGTTTTCTAAAGGCAACACTAATTTTGTCACTATCTGCTGTATCTGCTGTGGCATTTTCTCAAGGGATAGCATTTACTGCGGTTAATCAGACAGTAAGCAATGTAGGTGCTCAAGGAAATAGTTATTATTATTTTAGAGTGTCGGATAACCTTGAAGCGCAGTGTCTTTATTCGAGTATTTATATTTCAACTGATAAAAAAGCGTTGTATGGACAGGTCTTGGCTGCAAAGCTGTCAGGGAAAAGATTGAGTCGTATTGATTACAGGTTAACCAATGGGCCGAATTCTGAATGTGTTGCTGATATTATAGAAATAGAATAATCTAGACTTTGCATGATGATGTCGACTGCGCTGCCGTGGTGGCAACGTGATCGTTTTTTTATATGCGGCTCTCCAGTACTTGGTTCGGACGAGCTGTGATTCTTTGAGTGGGTGAAAAATGAGAAATGTGCTTGTTTGTTTGATTTTATGTTTTTCGATATCCAATGTATATGCTTTCGAAAGTGCCGTAGGACGAGTGACCTCTATAGAGGCAAGCTATCTTCCTGGTACGATGTTCTTTTCACTTGATGGTGGCAGCAAGTCCTGTCCTGCCGGCGTTCGTATTGAGTGGTCCAAGGCTGATCTGGCAAATAATAAGGCCGTTTATGCTACGCTGTTGACGTCTCTGGTTGCGGGAAAAAAGCTTAGCATTGTGATTAATGATGGCGACACCAACTGCAAGGGCCAGTTTATCTATATTGTGGCTGACTGATCGGGTTTGATGCTCGGCATGGAGTGGATGGTAACGGCGATCTCGAGCGTCTTCACGCTGCAGGCGCCATCTGTTAAGGTCACGCCGATGAGTAAATTATCCCTGGACCGCATCCTGCAATCGCAGGGCTTTGATACCCGCAAGTATTGCCGCTCCCTTATCGATGATGGCGATGTCGTCATCGATTGAGTCATATTGATGACAGATTGTGCAATGGACCGAATCTGAATGTGTTGCTGATATTGTTGAAATAGAATAATGTGCTGCTTGCAAGTGTGCTGTTGTCTGTACTGCCGTAGTAGTAAACCAGCATCTGATTCCTCTGCACTCCATATGCAGAGGGGTGAGAATCCAGGCAACGATTAATCGGTGATGATGACCCAGGCAATCTGGCAATAACCTGCCGCATTATTGCTATAGATGGTGACCGTTTTATTGGAGGCTTGTGCCATCAACAGCATGCTTACGATGCTCTTGTAGTTGGCATCGGCGGCATTGATATAGCTCCACAAGGGTGGCGGTACATTATTGGTCGGGCATGGGGGCGTGCCTGCCGAGAGATAGACGCGGAAGTCAAAGTTTCCTGCACCACCGGCACCTCCTACGCCTTCAATTCGTGTGATTTTCCCACTTGTGACACCATCCCAGGCGCTGGCTTGCAGACTTGCAAGCGTCATTAATAATGCGGCGAAAATCTTTTTCATGACTTCCTTATAAAAGAGAAATTATTATTTGTAATTGTATTTCAATGTCGGAGATGTTGCATAGTGAATAATTTAATGGCGTTAATTCTTTATATTTTTATTTAAGGATTGCCTGCCTTACTGCATGGGAAAAACGTTGCCGGATGTGCTGGCAGGCCGGACGGCTGGCGGATGCTGGCCCTGGCGCCATGCAGTCTGCTGACAGGATCTGCATATCTTCACGCTGCAGGCGCCATCTGTTAAAGTCACGCCCATGAGTAAATTATCCCTAGACCGCATCCTGCAATCGCAGGGCTTTGGTACCCGCAAGTATTGCCGCTCCCTTATCGATGATGGCGATGTCGTCATCGATGGCGTGACCCAGACCAATTACCGCACCACCGTCGAAACCGAAGGCCTGGTGCTGCATGTCTTCGAAGAAGAGTGGGTGTACCACGAGCACCTGTATCTGGCCTTGTACAAGCCGGCCAATTTCGAATGCTCGCGCAAACCCAGCCATCACCCTGGCGTGCTGACCTTGCTGCCGGAACAGTTCAGCTGGCGCGAAGTCCAGCCAGTCGGCCGTCTCGACCACGATACGACCGGTATGCTGCTGATGTCCGACGATGGCCCGTTTATCCATGCGCAATCGTCGCCGAAGCGCCATGTACCGAAGATATACCAGGCCACGACGCAAGAGCCCGTGACCGATGAGCTGGTGGCGCTGCTGCTGGCGGGCGTGCAATTGCATGACGAACCCGCCCCGCTGGCCGCCTTGACTTGCATCAAGCGCGGCGAGCACCAGTTGGAAATCGTGCTGGAGCAGGGTAAATACCACCAAGTCAAACGCATGCTGGCCGCCGCCGGCAACCATTGCAGCGCCTTGCATCGCTCCGCGATTGGCAGCCTGACCCTGGAGTCGCTGGGCATCGCCGAAGGCGAGTGGTGTTATCTGACACCAGAGCAACTGGCGCTGCTGGCCTGATTCCTTCCTGAAGGTCAAAGCCGGGAATTCCCGGCTTTTTTGCGTTGTTAGATACTGGTTGTCTGCATTTAAAGAATTTCCCACACATGAAATTAGCTACACTCAAGGATGGCACGCGCGATGGCCAGCTGGCCGTCGTCTCGCGCGACCTGAAAACCGCCCATCTGGCCGACGGCATCGCCTCGACCCTGCAACGGGCGCTCGACGACTGGACCTTTATCGCACCGCAACTCGATTTGTTGTACCAGACCATCAACAGCGGACGCGGCCATCGCGCCTTCGAGTTCGATCCTGCCAACTGCATGGCGCCGCTGCCGCGCAGCAGTCTGCGCGTGGCCGGTGTGTCTTATTTACAGCAGGTGGAGCGTGTCTGCAAGGCGGCTGGCCGCGAAGTGCCGGCCAATTTGCGCGACACGCCGCTGATGTACCAGGGCGCCAGCGACCAGTTCCTGGGACCCCAGGACCCTATCGTGCTGGCCTACGAGCAGTGGGGCATCGATTACGAGGCGGGCATCGCTGCCATCACGGACGATGTGGCCATGGGTTCCACGGCGGATCAAGCCCATATGGGTATCAAGCTGCTGATGCTGGTCAATGACGTCACCCTGCGCAATCTTGCCGGGGATGAACTGGCCAGCGGCCATGGCTACCTGCAGGCGAAGCCTGCCATGGCATGCTCGCCGCTGGCGATTACGCCCGATGAACTGGGCGATGCCTGGCGCGGCGGCAAAGTGTGTTTGCCGCTGCGCTCCAGCCTGAATGGCAAGTTGACTGGCCAGCCCGCCGCCGGCGCCGACATGGCCTTCAATTATCCGCAATTGCTGGCGCATCTGTGCCAGACCCGTTCCGTCGGCGCCGGCAGCGTGATCAGTGCCGGTGGCGTGGCGAATAAAGAGGTGAAGAAGGGTTTTTCCAGCATTGTTGAGCGACGTAGCCAGGAGATCATCGCCGATGGCGTGGCGACTACACCGTTTATGTTGTTTGGCGACACGATACGGATCGAAATGCTGGGCGACGATGGCAAGTCGCTGTTTGGCGCGATTGAGCAGGCCGTCCAGCAGGCGGAAGCACGGAAGAGCCGTTAGAGGCTCTTCGACAAGCAAACTTGAAAAGCAGGGCATTTACTGCCCTGTTCCGCCGATGGCATGCGCCTCGCAGGCTCGATAATGTCTCATGCCCAGTCCTTCATGCGCCTAGCCAGGCTGCAGGACACCACCGGAGTTGATTGATGTCGGAAGACAGCGACGCAGAAAAGACCGAAGCCGCGTCACCGAAGCGCCTCGAGCAGGCGCGTGAGGAAGGCGACGTTCCGCGATCGCGTGAAGTGGCCACGTTTACGGTGTTGATGGCGTCTGGCTGCTGTCTGTGGTTTGCCGGCGATTCCATCGTGCGGCGCCTGTCTGCCGTGATGGTGTCCGGGCTGTCGATGGACCGGGAACAGATTTTGAATCCCAATGCGATGATCTTGCGCATCGCTTACGACGTGGGTGCGGTGCTGCTCACTTGCCTGCCGTATGCAGTGGTGATCATGATCGTGGCGCTGGCGTCGCCGCTGCTGGTGGGCGGCTGGCTGTTCAGCTCGAAAGCGTTTACGCCGAATTTTGGCAAGCTCAACCCGATCAAGGGTCTGGGCAATATGTTTTCCAAGAATGCGCTGGTGGAGTTGCTCAAGGCGATCGCCAAGACCATCGTGGTCGGCATCGTCGCCTGGCTGGTGATGCAGCATTACAAGGAGGCGGTGCTGGGCTTGACGGTGGAATCCCTGCGCGTCGGCACAGCCCACCTGGTCAGCCTGCTGATCAGCGCTTTCCTGATCATCGTCGGTGCGTTGGGCTTGATCGCCGCCATCGATGGCCCGTACCAGATGTGGCACTACGCCAATAAAATGAAAATGACCTTGCAAGAGGTCAAGCAGGAGTCGAAGGAATCGGACGGTAATCCGCAGATCAAGGCGAAGATACGCCAGTTGCAGCGTGAAGCCTCGCGCCGCCGCATGATGGCCGACGTGCCCACCGCCGACGTGGTGGTGACCAACCCGACCCACTATGCGGTGGCGCTCAAGTATGGCGCCAACTCGCGCGGCGCGCCGCAAGTGGTGGCCAAGGGCGTCGATGAAGTGGCGGCCAAGATCCGCGAACTGGCTGGCGAACACAAGGTCGCCATCCTGGAAGCGCCGGCCCTGGCCCGTGCATTGTATAAACATACGGATATCGGCGACGAGATACCGGAAGCGCTGTACGCCGCCGTGGCCGAAGTGCTCGCCTACGTGTTCCAGCTGCGCTCGTACGGCAATGGCCACGGCCAGCGTCCCGACAAGCCCAAGCAGCTCGATGTGCCGCCCGAGCTCGATCCCTTGAACCCGGCATCACAAGTAGCACCACAGTCACCCCCTGCGCCCGGCGCGGAAGACCAGAATAAAGGAAGTACACCATGAGCGGCGTCACCATGCCAGCCTGGCTGAGCGGATTGAAGGGCAGTGCCAGCAAGGGCATCGCCGCGCCTGTCATCATCATCATGCTGCTGGCGATGATGGTGCTGCCGCTGCCGGCCTTTATCCTCGACATTTTCTTCAGCTTTAATATTGCCCTGTCCATTATCGTGCTGCTGACGGCGCTGTACACCGTCAAGCCGCTCGATTTCATGGCTTTTCCGACGATTTTGCTGGTATCGACCATGCTGCGCTTGTCGCTGAACGTGGCGTCCACGCGCGTGGTGCTGACGGAAGGCCATACGGGCGCGGATGCGGCCGGTAAGGTGATCGAGGCTTTCGGTCACTTCTTGATCGGCGGCAACTACACGGTCGGTATCGTCGTGTTCATTATCTTGACTATCATTAACTTTACCGTGGTCACCAAGGGTGCGGGCCGTATCGCCGAGGTGGGCGCCCGCTTTGCGCTGGACGCCATGCCTGGTAAGCAGATGGCGATCGATGCCGACCTGAATGCCGGCCTGATCGGTGAAGACGAAGCGCGCCGCCGCCGCACGGAAGTGGCGCAGGAAGCCGAATTCTATGGCGCCATGGACGGCGCCAGTAAATATGTGCGCGGCGATGCCATCGCCGGCATCATGATTACCGTGATCAATATCGTCGGCGGCCTGGTGGTGGGGCTGGTACAGCACGACATGGGCTTTGCCGATGCATTGAAGAACTACACCTTGCTGGCCATCGGTGACGGCCTGGTGGCGCAGATTCCTTCGCTGATTATTTCCACAGCGGCCGGTATCGTCGTCTCGCGCGTGGCCAGTGAGCAAGACATTGGCGCCCAACTGGTCGGTCAGCTGTTTGCCAAGCCGCAAGTGCTCTACATCACGGCCGGCATTATCGGCGGCATGGGCTTGATTCCCGGCATGCCCAACCTGGTATTCCTCTTGCTGGCCGGCTTGCTGGGCGGTTCCGCCTATCTGATTACCAAGGCGGCGGCGAAGAAAAAATCCGATGCCGAAAAACCGGCCGAGGTGCCGCAAGCGACCGTGGCGCCCGAGCAGGAAGAAGCCAGCTGGCAAGACATCATGCCCGTCGACACCCTGGGCCTGGAAGTGGGCTACCGCTTGATTCCGCTGGTGGATAAAACCCAGGGTGGCGAATTGCTCAAGCGCATCAAGGGCATCCGCAAGAAATTTGCTCAGGAAGTCGGTTTCCTGGCGCCGCCCGTGCATATCCGCGACAACCTGGAATTGAAGCCATCGGCTTACCGCATCACGCTCAAGGGCGTGGAAGTGGGTGTCGGCGAAGCCTATAACGGCCAGTTCCTGGCGATCAATCCCGGCATGGCCAGCGGCACCTTGCCTGGCATTTCCACCAACGACCCGGCCTTCGGCTTGCCTGCCACCTGGATCGAAGCGAGCTTGCGCGACCAGGCGCAATCGATGGGTTACACGGTGGTCGATGCGGGTACGGTGGTGGCTACGCATTTGAATCACCTGATCACCTCGCATGCCTCCGAATTGCTGGGCCGCGCGGAAGTGCAGTCCTTGCTCGATCACCTGGGCAAGGAGTCGCCGCGCCTGGTGGAAGACCTGGTGCCGAAGATGCTGTCGCTGTCGACCCTGCAAAAAGTGCTGCAGAACCTGCTGATGGAAGGTGTGCATATCCGCGACATGCGCACCATCATCGAATCCCTGGCCGAGCATACCGTGCATACGCAAGACCCCAACGACTTGACGGCGCTGGTGCGCGTGGCCCTGGGCCGCGCGATCGTGCAGCAATTGTTCCCTGGCGCGGCTGAGTTGTCCGTGATGACCCTGGACAACCGCCTGGAGCGTCTGCTGATGCAAGCCATGGGCAATGGCGGCGATGGCTCGGGCATCGAGCCCGGCCTGGCCGACACCATCGCCCAGCAGGCGGGACTGGCTGCCCAGCAGCAGGAAGCGATGGGCCTGACGCCGGTGCTGCTGGTGCCGGCTCCCCTGCGCGCCTTGCTGTCGCGTTTCCTGCGCCGCGCCCTGCCGCAACTGAAGGTGCTGTCGCATGCCGAAGTGCCGGAAACCAAGACCATTCGCGTGACGAATCTGGTGGGTGCTCAATAATTGTTCAATTTCCCCATGGCAAACTGAATAACGGGCACTTTCCCATCCTTTTCCTTCGATCATCTTCCTCTGATATCGACAATAATCGACACTGTCCGAGTGATCCGTGTCTCATATTGAAGACTGCACTCAAGCAACAGGAGTCGATGATGGCCATACAGTCCAGTCCAGCGCGTGTTACCCCGATGATGGGAGGCCGGCCATGAATGTGAAAAAATTTACCGCCGCGACCTCGCGCGATGCCTTGCGCCGTGTGCGCGAAGCGCTGGGCCCGGATGCCGTGATCCTGTCGAACCGCCAGGGTGACGGCGTGGTTGAAATCCTCGCGCTGGCTAATGACGACGCCGCTTCACTGGCCTCGCCGCCGGCCGCCTCGGAAATGGCCCAGCCGCGGCCCCAGTTGCAAACCCAGTTTTCGGCGCCGCAGCGTCCGGCTGCCGGCCAGCCTACGCATGCGCCGCGCCACGCACCGGCCAGCGAGCCCATGGACATGGCCCGCATGCAGCAGATGATGGCCAGCGCGCTGGCGCACGTCAAAGAGAACGCCGCCGCCGAGATGAGCGGCATGATGAATGAAATCCGCGCCATGCGCGGCATGATGGAAACCCAGCTGGCAGAAATTTCCTGGGGTTCCACGCAGCAGCGCCAACCGCAAAAAGCCGTGGTGCTGCGCGAAATGCTGGCGGCCGGTTTTTCGGCCAGCCTGGCGCGCTACCTGATCGACAAACTGCCGGCCGGCCTCGATGGCGCGCAAAGCATGCGCTGGATCAAAACGGTGTTGAACCGCAACCTGAACACCATGGCCAATGAAGACGCCATGCTGGAGCAGGGCGGCGTGTTTGCCCTGGTCGGTCCGACCGGTGTCGGCAAGACCACCAGCACGGCCAAGCTGGCCGCCCGCTGCGTGATGCGCCACGGCCCTGAAAAGCTGGCCCTGATCACCACCGACGCGTATCGTATCGGCGCCCATGAACAGTTGCGCATCTACGGCAAGATTCTCGGCGTGATGGTGCATTCGGTCAAGGACGAGGCCGACTTGCGCATCGCCCTGAAAGAATTGAAGAACAAGCACACCGTGCTGATCGATACCGTGGGCGTTAGCCAGCGCGACCAGATGGTGACCGAACAGGTGGCCATGCTGTCGGGCGCCGGCGCCGACGTTAAGCGTTTGCTGTGCCTGAACGCCACCGCCACCCAGGAAACCCTGAACGAAGTGGTGCGCGCCTATCAGGGCAGCGGCCTGGCCGGTTGCATCATGACCAAACTCGATGAAGCCGCCTCGATCGGCAATGTGCTCGACGTGGTAATCCGCCAGAAGCTCAATCTGTTTTATGTCTCGAATGG
Organism: Janthinobacterium silvisoli; assembly: GCF_014200725.1. Classification (GTDB taxonomy): domain Bacteria; phylum Pseudomonadota; class Gammaproteobacteria; order Burkholderiales; family Burkholderiaceae_D; genus Janthinobacterium. Next base: position 1,464,510 of record NZ_JACHCL010000001.1, on the reverse strand, counting down.
CCAGCGCGTGCCGGAAGACCTGCACCTGGGCGACCGTGGCTACCTGGTCGACCGGGCATTCAAGCTCAAGCGCGACGCCGCTGCTACCCAGTATTCCGACGCTGAACTGCCGCTGCTGATGGCGCAGGCAGCCGCCCGCAACCATGAAGCGCGCGGGGGACACCTTGGCTAATTTTGATTTCGACCAGGCTGAAGGCTTGCGCCGCATGCTGGGTGGCCCGCAGCCGCGCGTGCTGACGTTTTTATCGGCCGCGCCGCAGGATGACAAGGGCGCCATGCTGATCAACCTCGGCGCCTCGCTGGCCTACACGGGCAATGAAGTGCTGCTGCTGGACGCCAGCGGCAGCAGCGAAGGCGTGGCGGCGCGCCTGGGCCTGGCGCACGGCGCCAGCCTGCTCGACGTGGCGCGCCAGCAGTGCGGCTTGAACCAGGTGATCCATCCCGTGCCGCAGGGTTTTGGCGTGGCCACCCTGGGTGCGCGCAACTATCAGATGGATAGCCCCGACTTTGCCACCAATGACGAGTCGCGCCGGCTGGCCAAGACCTTCGAGGTAATGGCGCGCCAGACCGGCATCGTGCTGGTCGATGGCGTGGTCGGCGAGAGCGGGACCTGCTTTCCCGTGCCGCTGATGGCGACCTCCGATATCGTGGTGCAGGTGTCGAGCAGCGCCGCCTCGATCACGGCGGCGTATAGCCTGATCAAGCGCCTGAGCCAGGAACTGGGGCGCCGTCCATTCGGCATCCTGGTGACCGGTGCTTCCGAAACCGAGGCGAAAGTGGTATACGATAATATGGCGCAGGCGGCGAACCGCTACCTGGCCGTGAAACTGACATCGATGGGCTCGGTACCGGCCGATGAATATCTGCATCGCGCCGCGCGTCTGGGCCGCAGTGTGATCGATGCATTTCCGCTGGCTGGCGCGTCGGTGGCGTTTCGCGCACTGGCGGAACGGCTGGCCCATTCGGCGGCGCCGGTGCTCGGTTCCACTTTGTATCAGACGGGGAGTGCACACCATTTCAGCGCCTGAATCAATTAGCAGCACCTATATAGAACAATAAGCAGCCTATGTACACGGTTAAAGGAAAATCGAACAAGGACTACCTGCTGACGGAACATATTCCGCTGGTGAAGCGTCTGGCGCACCATATGAAGGCCAAGCTGCCTCCATCGGTCGAGGTCGACGATCTGATCCAGGCTGGCATGATCGGGCTGCTCGATGCGATCAGCCGCTACGAAGAAACCCATGGCGCGCAGTTCGAGACCTATGCCGTGCTGCGCATCCGCGGCGCCATGCTCGATGAGCTGCGCACCAGCGACTGGTTGCCGCGCAGCATGCGCCAGAATATGCGCAAGATCGAAGAGGCGATGAGCATTTTGCAGCAGCGCCTGGGCCATCCGCCGACCGAGTCGGAAGTGGCCAAGCTGTTGAAAATGTCGCTGGCCGACTACCAGGAAATGCTGGGCGAGGGCGGCGGCCACCAACTGGTGTACTACGAAGATTTTCATGACCCGGACGGCAATGACAGCTTTCTCGACCGCCATTGCGTGGACGAAGACAGTGACCCCTTGCGTTCCCTGCTCGATACCGATTTCCGGCAGTCCGTGATCGACGCCATCGACGCGCTGCCGCCACGCGAGAAAATACTCATGGGCTTGTACTACGAAGAAGAACTGAACCTGAAGGAGATCGGCGCGGTGATGGGCGTATCGGAATCGCGCGTCTCGCAGCTGCATACCCAGGCCGTCGCGCGCCTGCGCGCAACCTTACGGGAGCAGGCGTGGACTGGTCCAGCGTAATCGGGCTGCTGCTGGCCGTTGCCGGCCTCTTGGTCGGCCAGGCGCTCGAAGGCGGCAAGATGGCCTCGCTGCTGCAGCCGGCCGCGTTTGCCATCGTGGTCATCGGCACTTTCGGCGCCGTGCTGCTGCAGACGCGGCTGCGCACTTTTGTGCGTGGCCTGGAAATGCTGCGCTGGGTCTTCATGCCGCCGGCCGACACGCGCGCTGCGCTGTCGCGCGATATCGGTGTATGGAGCCTGACGGCGCGCCGCGACGGTCCGCTGGCGCTCGAGCGCCTGATGGAAAATACTGCCGACCGTTTTAACGCCAAGGGCTTGCGCATGATCGTCGACGGCATCGCGCCCGACAAGCTGCGCCAGTTGCTCGACGTGGAAATCACCGCCTACGAACTGGCCGAGCGCCAGGCCGTCAAGGTATGGGAATCGGCGGCTGGCTACTCGCCGACCATCGGCATCCTGGGCGCCGTGCTGGGCCTGATACACGTGATGGAAAACCTGACCGATCCGAGCAAGCTCGGTGGTGGCATCGCCGTCGCGTTTGTGTCCACCATCTATGGCGTGGGCCTGGCCAATTTGCTGTTCCTGCCGGTGGCCAACAAGCTCAAGGCCATCGTCACGCGCCGCGTCACGCAGTATGAAGTCACCGCTGCCGTGTTCTACGATATCGCCACCGGCGACCATACGCGCATCATCGAAGAGCGCGTATCGAGCCTGCTGCACGAGCACTGACCATGATGCGGCGCGCGCGCAGGAAGTATGACGAAGAGCCGGACAACCAGGACCGCTGGCTGATTTCCTACGCCGACTTCATCACCCTGCTGTTTGCCTTCTTTGTCGTCATGTATGCGCTCTCCTTGGTCAACGAAGGGCGCTACCGGGTGTTTTCGGACGCCATCGGCGAGGCGTTTGGCTTGAACAAGGGAGCGCCGCCGCTGATCATGGAAGCGCCGCAGGCGGTCGCCTTGCCCAACCCGGCCCTGAAGCGCCGCGCCGAAGCGATCCGCCGCGAACGCGAACACATGACGCGCCTGGCGCAGGACCTGACGTCGACCCTGGCGCCGCTGGTCAAGGAGGGTAAAGTGCGCGTGACGCAGACCAGCCGCGGCGTCAGCGTGGAAATCAATGCCAGCGTGCTGTTCGACCCGGGTGCGGCGGCGCTGACGCCGGAGTCCGACCAGGCCCTGCGCGCCGTGGCCGTGCTGCTGAAAGACGATAGTCACGACGTGCAGGTGGAAGGCCATACGGATGTTCAGCCGATCAGCAATTCCAACTTTGCCTCGAACTGGGAACTGTCGGCTGCCCGTTCCAGCGCGGTGGTGCGCCTGTTTATCGCCAGCGGCGTGCAGGCCTCGCGCCTGACGGCCGTCGGCCATGCCGACAATATCCCCGTCGCCCCCAACGACACGCCGGAAGGGCGCGCCCGTAATCGCCGTGTCGCCGTGACGATTTTATCGGGCATCCCGGAAACGGTAACGGAAGTGCCGACGCCGCCGGCGGACCCGGCGCCAGCCAATTAAGTAGCTTGATAAGCCAGTCAATAAGCCAGCCAATAAGTCAGCCAAAAACAATTTCCCCTTGGAAATAGTTGTGCACATGTCATTTGGCCGTCATACCTGAATGCTAAGGTGTTGCACTTCTTTATGCCTTTCAGGATCATGTCATGTCTTACTCCCGAGCGTTGCTTCCTTCCGCCATCGCCATCATGCTGGGCATCGCCGCTTGCGGCGGTGACAATGACGCGTCGGGCAGCGTGCCACCGTTGCCAACCGGCCGCTGGCTTGCTGGCGATCTGCATACCCATACCACCCAATCTGCCGATGCCGATGTCAGCCAGACGCTCGATAAAGTGCTGGGCAAGGCGTTCGCCACTTACGGTCTCGACTGGATGGCCGTCTCCAACCATTTGCGTGTTTCCACGCGCGATGCCCTGGGTGTCCAGCTGGCAGCGCCGATTCCGATGTCCATCGGCGCCGAGCGTGATGAGATCCCGCGCGTGCAGGCGCTGCAGGCTGCCGGCACCTATGCCGATAAACTGATTTTCTCCGGTTTTGAGTGGGATATGCCGACCCACGATCACATCGGCATCGGCTTGTTTGAAGGCGTGGATAAACTAAGTCCCAGCACCAAAGGCATGAAAGAATTCGAATATCTGTTTACCACGCGTGACGCGGCCATGTTTGACGCCGCAGACGTCGCTGCATGGAAGGCTAAATATGGTGAAACCCGCTATAACAAGACGGCGGCCGATGCGCTGCAAGCGGTCAATTGGCTCAAGCAGAATTACCCCGAGACCAGCTACGCCGTCATCAATCATCCTTCACGCAACAAGGGCAGCTATTCGATTGCCGACTTGCGCGCCTTTAACGATGCGGCGCCCAACATCATGTTCGCCATCGAAGGCATGGTGGGCAATCAGATGGAGCCGGATCGCGGCGGCTATACGGCGGCCTACACGGACGACAATGCGCTGTTGCGCGTCTATGGCGGCGTAGATTATGTGGTGGCCAAACTGGGTGGACCATGGGACGCCCTGCTGGGCGAGGGCCGCCGCATCTGGAATCTGAGCGATTCCGATACCCACTTCAAGATCGTCGGTGGCAATAGCAGCGGCTATTTCCCGGGCGAGTATGCGAAGAACTATGTCTTCAATAGCGCGCAAGGCACACCGCTGGCAAAAGACCTGTTGGCCGGTCTGCGCTCGGGCAAGATGTTTTCCACCTATGGCGACCTGATTAACGCACTGGACTTCAACCTGGCCAGCAGCAGCGACCGCAAGGAGATGGGGGGCGAGCTGAAGGTAGGCAGCGGCGACAGGGTGACCATCACCATCCGCTTCAAGAGCCCGGCAAAAAACAACTATGAAAAGCCGGTCGATAGTGGTCTGGCCGCCAACCTCAAGCCCGTGGTCGATCACGTCGATCTGATCGTCGGCGATGTTGCTGCGAAGGCGGCGCCAGGCACTGCGGCCTATAACGTGGCCAGCAATGCCAGCACCAAGGTACTCAAGCGTTTCACCAGCGCCGATTGGAAGGTCGATGCCGATGGTTTTTACAGTGTGAGCTTTCAGACGACTGCAACAAAAAGCCAGTACTTCCGTCTGCGCGGCACCAATCTGGGCGTGGACGTTGCCGGCCTGACGCAGGGCGGCGAACCGCTGGCCGACCAGCGTACCGGCACGGCGGACAATACGCAGCGCTTCAACGACATCAACGACCGCAATTACCGCAGCCTGTGGTTTTATTCGAATCCGGTATTTGTCACGTTGCGTGAATGATGGAGCTGCCTGGCTTGCTACAATCGCAGCCTTTCCTTTTATTCTCTCTTCATCATGAAAAGCAGTTCCCTGGGTGGCCTGGTCTATTCCACTGAAACGGGCCGCATGTGCCCCACCTGCCGCCAGAGCGTGGCGCAATGCACGTGCAAGGCCAGCGCCAAGTCGGCAGTTGTGGGTGATGGCCAGGTGCGTGTATCGCGCCAGACCAAGGGCCGGGGCGGCAAGAGCGTCACCGTGGTAAAAGGCCTGGCATTGGACGCCGTCGCGCTGGCTTTGCTGGGCAAGCAGCTGCGCAGCCAGTGCGGTTCGGGTGGCACCGTCAAGGATGGTGTGATCGAAGTGCAGGGCGACCATGTGGATGCCATCATGGCGGCGTTGTTACTGGCAGGACACAAGCCGAAAAAAGCTGGCGGCTGAGTCTCTTTTTGCAAGGCGTATGTGCCAAGTTATGCTAACTTGTGGTTGTCATAACTTAGCCACTTTGTCATGCCAGCCAAAACCACCGTTGCCCTTGTCGTCTCCGCCGCAGTATTGGTGTTGTTTTACGCGTATGGCCCTGGACCAGGCGATGGCAAACCGGCGGCGGTAGCGGCGCCGAAAGCCGGGCGCAGCCTGTCTTCTTATTTCAATCTGGGCGCCAGCGCTTCTTCTGCGCCAGCTGCAGACCCTGCTTTCGCCAGCCTGAGTGCGCAGCTCAAGCTGCTGGCCGCCAGCGGCACTCCCGAGGATGCCTACGCGGCCTACAGCCTGCTCGACGATTGCATCATGTTCCAGGCGGAAGGGCGTCTGGCTGCGCTGGAGTTTGAGCGGGGCAGCGAGATGACAGCAGAGGAAAAGGCTGCGGAGGCGCAGCTGTGCGGGAGCATGACGCAGCGCCAGAAAGATTCCCGCCTCGACTTCCTGCTCGCCGCTGCGAAAGGTGGCGTCGCCGGCGCCAGCAGCCTTTTTCTCAGGGAGGGGCCGTTTGGCGATCCGTATGCCCTGCGCGATCGTCCTGGCGACCCGCTGGTACTGGAATGGAAGCAGCAAGTCCTTGCCCTGCTTACGGAGCGGGCCGGCGACGGCGAGCTAGCCGGGATCAATACCCTGATGGTCGAATATCTGAGTGGCGGCGACCTGGTGCAGAAAGATGCTGCACTCGCCTATCGCTACCTGCTGGCCATGCGCCTGGTGTTCGACGATATCCTGGTGCCGGGCGCCACCAACCCCTATCAGGATAGCTATTGGCAAGGCTTGCGCGATCAGCTGACGCCCGAACAGCAGGCTGCCGCACTGGACAAGGCCAATCGTATGGCCGCGAAATATCGCCAGCATGCGGGACAGGCTGCGCACGGCTAGCGTGCACAGCAGGAAGGCTGGTGCCTTAGCCGATCACGACTCTGCGGCTGACGGTATTGCTGGTGGCCTGGCCGCTGGGGCCGTAGAAATTGCCGCTCTGGGCGGGAGGGCGTACGGCGTTCAGTGCGCCCTGGGTGTGCAGCATGTGCTTGTTGACAAGCAGGCTGTTCAAACGATTTTGTTCCTTGGCTTCGCGCGTGGTGCCCAGCAATTCTGCCCACAGCGCTGCTGCTTCCGGGTTGCCGGCCTGGGCCAGCCAGCCCTCCATGCCTTCCTCAGCAGCGGCAAAGCCGGCTGCCGCCAGCGCCTGGTGGCGTTGCGCCGCCAGCTGGCTCAACTGTCCGACCAGCACCGTCTTGCGTGCCGTGATCTCCGTGATGGCATCGATTTCAGCTGCAACCAGATGCAGCTGTTCCTGTTTTATCAATGCCAGCAAGCTAGTCATGCGCTCTTGCTCGTCGCGCAGGCTGGAAAACGGAGTCACTGATTGCATGGGGGAACCTATCTATTTCGTGAGTGCAGCAAGTCCTTGACTGTATCCAAGAGACCGTCTGCCACTTTTTCAGAATTGACCTGGAACTGGCCGTCGGCGATCGCGAGCTTGATGCGTTCCACTTTTTTGGTGTCGAACACGCCGCCGCTGCCGGCAGTTGCACTGGCCGCTAATGCCTGTCCTTGCGAAGACAGGCGTACATTGTCCGACGTCGTCGGTGTTGCTTGTGCTTTCTCGGCATTGCGTGCGCCTGAAGTATTGGTCGGCGCGACCGGCAAAGCGGGATTGCTCTTGATGGTTTCGGTGATTTTCACAACATGATCCTCGTCTGGTCGAAGTCAAAAAACTCCGGGATATGTCTCTTTATCGGCACCGCATCTTGAAACTTTAGTGCCCCAGACGACAATATCGCTGCCCAGCCCGCTTTAAAAGGCGACCTCCACCATGCCGCCCGCACGCGCCACGCCGCTGATTTGCTGGCCGCTTTGGGTGCGTACCTGCACCACCTGGCCGTCGCCGGCATTGCCGATGGCGCGCCCTTCTGACGCCACCTGGAAACCGTTGCCGCTCGAGATCACCCGCACCAGCTGGCCCTGGATGACCACCGGTTTGCGGCGCAGGGTGTCGAGGCGCATCGGCGTGCCGGGTGGCAATGACACGTTCGAGCTGGCGCCCACTACTTGGGTCATGTCGGTGGCGATGCCGGCTGGCAAGGCGGCCAGGTCGCCCTGCATGGTCACCAGCTGGGTGGCGTCGATCGCTTGTCCTTGCAGCAACGGTACGGCGCTGGCCACGTAATCGCCCACCACCGCTACATTCGCTTGTAGATAGATAGTCCAGTTGACGGGTTGCGTACAGCGCACACCCACCGTGGTTTTGCCCCAGGCGCGCGCACCGGGCGCCATGAAGGCTTGCGGTGCAGGGCAGGGCGCCAGGTTCAGCCGTGTATCGACGGCACCGACGGTGACGGTCACCTTGCCTGGCAAGCCATTGCTTTGCAGTAACAGGAACTGTTCCACGCTTTGCCGTAGCGCTTCCGGCGACTGGCGCCCGGCGGCCGCGTTTTGCGCCTGTGCCATCGGCGCCAGCATGGCTAGCGGCAGCAGAAGGGAGAGAGCGGTGAAAAGCGGTTTTTTCATGGTGATAGGCCTCTGGAATAGTGCCATGATAGTCCGCGCCAGCGTGTTCGAAGCGAGGATTAAGGGGTAAAAGTGCGGTCTGATCCGGCGATGGCCGGGTGGGGCGCCGCCGTACTATCTTTCCTGTCATCACTAAAACGCCATCTATCCGCCAACCGGGCGCCAGTGGCGACTTTTTCCGGAGCCTGAAATGATAGGTAAACTCGACGATTACATGCGTTTCAATGAGACGGCGCTGAGCTTGCGTTCGACGCGCCAGGAAGTACTCGCTTCGAATATCGCCAATGCCGATACGCCGAACTACAAGGCGCGCGATGTCGATTTTGCCAGTGCCCTGAAAGGCGCGCTGGCCAAGGCCGATGGTGCGGCGCCCGCATTGAAGGGCACTTCGCCCCAGCATATGGCGGGCAAGGGTGTCGCGGGCGCGGCAGGCAGCAAGGCCGCTGGCAGCCTGGCCGATGGCACGCCGCTGCTGTACCGCACGCCGGCCCAGGGCGCAGTCGATGGCAATACGGTCGATATGGATCTGGAGCGTAATGCCTTTGCCGATAACGCCATCCGTTATGAAACAGCCATCACCCTGCTCAATGGCCAGATCAAGGGCATGCTCACGGCGATCCAGGGAGGACAATAATCATGTCGCTATTTAATATTTTCAATGTTTCCGGTTCAGCCATGAGCGCTCAGGCGCAGCGGCTCAACACGGTGGCCAGCAACCTGGCCAATGCCGACAGCGCCACCAGCGCCAGTGGCGAAGCCTACCGCGCCAAGCAGGTGGTATTCGAAGCCGTACCGATGGCCAATGGCGCTACCGCCGTCAAGGTGCAAAAGGTGATCGACGACCCATCGCCGATGAAGCTGGTGTATGACCCGAAAAACCCGCTGGCCGACGACAAGGGCTATGTGACCATGCCCAACGTGAATACCGTCGATGAAATGGTCAACATGCTGTCGGCGTCGCGCTCGTACCAGACGAACGTGGAAACCATGAACGCGGCCAAGTCGCTGCTCCTGAAAACCCTTACTCTTGGCCAATAAGGCTCACTACTATGGCGACCGTTGATACCAGCACCTCCATCTCGAATGACTTGATGGCGACGATGAATCCGAAGAAGACTACGGTCGATCCGAACAGCGTCGAAGCACAAACCAACAAGTTCCTGACCCTGCTGGTGACCCAGCTGCAAAACCAGGACCCGATGAACCCGCTCGATAATGCACAGCTGACCAGCCAGCTGGCGCAGCTGTCGACGGTGACGGGCATCAATAATCTCAATTCGACCCTGGATAGCTTGAAATCGAGCTATCAGCAAGCTGAATCGATGCAGGCAGCCAATATCATCGGTCACGGCGTCTTGACGGCGGGCAATAGTATCAACCTGAGCAAAAGTGCCGCGCTGCTGGGCGTGGATCTGACGACGGCGGCCGACAAGGTCAAGGTGGACATTTACGACAAGTCCGGCAAGCTGGTGCATTCCATCGACCTGGGCGCGCAAGATCCTGGCACCTTGCCGCTGGGCTGGAACGGCACTACCGGTGATCTCGATGCGGATGGCAAGCCGGTGGTGCTGCCTGATGGTGCTTACACCTTCAAGGTAGTGGCGACGCGCGGCGGTACCGAGTTGAAAGACGCGACTGCCCTGATGTTCGGTTCGGTGGCCAGCGTGTCGACGGGCGCCAGCGGCGTGAAATTGAATGTGCCGGGCGTGGGCAGTATCACGATGGCGGATGTGAAGCAGATTCTGTAACTCGGGCCGATCCGGTCTCCCTACCTAATTCCTACCAGGAGAATGCAATGTCTTTCCAACAAGGCCTGAGCGGCTTGAACGGCGCCGCCAAATCGCTGGACGTCATCGGTAACAATATCGCCAACTCGTCCACCGTGGGTTTCAAGCAGTCGCAAGCGCAGTTTGCCGATATCTATGCCAACTCGCTGTATGGCGTGGCTGGCAACCAGGCAGGCATCGGCGTGTCGGTCTCGCAAATTGCCCAGCAATTTACGCAAGGTAACATTGAAAACTCCACCAATCCACTCGATATCGCCATCAATGGCAGCGGCTTCTTCCGTACCAGCGTCAATGGCGCCATCCAGTATTCGCGCAACGGCCAGTTCCAGGTCGACAAGCAGGGTTTCATCGTCAACGCCCAGCTGGCCCAGCTGACCGGTTATCCGGCCGATGTCAACGGCAAGATCCTGGCCGGCGCTGCCGTGCCGCTGCAGATCGATCCATCCGATATGAAGCCGCAGGCTACGACCAAGGTCGATACCCAGGTCAACCTCGATTCCAATTCCAGCATGCCGACCACGGTGCCGTTCAGCATGACCGATCAGAATTCGTTCACCAAGCAGTTCCCGGTAGAGGTCTACGATACGCTGGGTAATCCGCACACCATGTCTAATTTTTACGTCAAGACAGGCACCAATACCTGGGACGTGTACACGGCCAATGACTCGATGGAAGTAACCAGCATGAAAGCGGCGGCCGCCCTGCAGACGGACCCGGCTGCCCTGGCCGCGCGCGCCGCTTATCAGACCGCTGTGACGACCGTGCCGCTGAACGCCGCCAACGTTGCCAATGCTGCTGTCGCTTATGGCAACGCCGCCGGCGCCGCAGTGTCTGCCGCCGCTGCCGCTGCTGGCGCATCGCCGGCCCAATTGGCAGCGATTGCCGCCACCTACGGCAGCGCAGTACCTGACGGCATCAACTCGAGCCGCACGCCGGACCAGATCGATGCCGCGATTGCTGCCGTGACGGTGGTGCCTGCCGTCAAGACGGCTTCGCTGGTGTTCAACTCCAGCGGCAGCCTGGACAAGGTCGCCATGTTGAACCTGACGCCGCCGCAATCATTGCCGATTACCGTCAATCTGCCGATTTTCCCTGCCACCGGGGCCAATCCTACCTTGTCCATCAAGGTCGATTTCAGCAACTCAAGCCAGCTCGGTATCGCCACCAGTGAAAAGAAAACCACCGCCGATGGCTACAAGGCTGGCCAGCTGAGCCGCTTCGTGGTGGGCGACGACGGCATCATCCAGGGCCAGTACAGCAATGGCCAGACGCGCAGCCTGGGCCAGGTCGTCCTGAGTAACTTCTCCAATCCGAACGGGTTGGTGCCACTGGGTAACAATGCCTGGGCAGAAAGCTCGGCCTCGGGCGCACCGATCACGGGCGAGCCGAAAACCGGCAACCTGGGCAACCTGCGTGCGCAGGCGGTGGAAGTGTCGAACGTCGACCTGACAGCCGAACTGGTCAACATGATCACTGCCCAGCGCGCTTATCAGGCCAATGCGCAGACCATCAAGACGCAGGATTCCGTGCTGCAAACCATCGTCAACCTGCGCTAATGAGCGAAAGCCGGGGTCAGACCCGTCGGGTCTGACCCCATCCAGGAGAGAAAATGGACCGTCTTATCTACACCGCCAGTTCCGGCGCCAAGCACATCATGGAAAAGCAGTCGACGACTGCCAACAACCTGGCGAACGCGACCAGCACGGGTTTTCGCGCCCAGCTCGATTCTTTCCGCGCTGTGCCGGTGGTGGCCGACGGGCTGATGCCCACGCGCGCCTTCGTCGTCGACTCCACGGTCGGTTCGGATTTTTCGCAAGGGCCGATGCAGCACACGGGCCGGCCGCTCGATGTGGCGGTGGAAAACAGCGGCTGGATCGCGGTGCAGTCGGCCGATGGTTCGGAAGCCTATACGCGCAACGGCAGCCTGAAGATCAATGAGAACGGCATGCTGCAAACCCAGGCCGGACTGATGGTGCAGGGCGATACGGGCCCGCTGGCGATCCCGCCCGGCGTGACGGTGTCGATTGCCAGCGATGGCACGGTGGGCACGATTTCCACCGATATACCGCCCGGGCCCTCAACCGTGCTGGGCCGCATCAAGCTGGTCAATCCACCCGAACAGCAGCTGGTGCGCGGCGACGATGGCCTGTTCCGCCTGAAAGACGGCACCACGGCGCAAGCCGATCAAGGCGTAAAGCTGACCACGGAAGCGCTGGAAGGCAGCAATGTCAGCCCGGTCGACGCCATGGTCAGCATGATTTCGCTGGCGCGCCAGTTCGAAACGCAAATGAGCTTGTTGAAGAATGCCGAGAATAACGCCGCGAAAGCAACCCAGATCCTTGCTTTGAATTGATAGGGATCATCGCATAATGGTCACATAGAAATTGTTCACAGGCCTGCCGGCGCTGTTACTGGAGAAAAAACATGATACGTTCACTTTGGATCGCGAAGACGGGGCTGGAAGCGCAGCAGACGCAGATGGATGTGATCGCCAATAACCTGGCCAACGTCAGCACCACCGGTTTCAAGAAGTCGCGCGCCGTGTTCGAAGACTTGTTGTATCAAAACGTGCGCCAGCCCGGCGCGCAATCGTCACAGCAGACCCAGCTGCCATCGGGCTTGCAGATCGGCACTGGCGTGCGCACCGTGGCCACCGAACGCATCCATACCCAGGGCAACCCCCAGGCTTCCGGCAATTCGCGCGATGTGATGATCAATGGCACGGGTTTCTTCCAGGTACTGATGCCGGACGGCGCTACCGCCTACACCCGCGACGGCTCCTTCCAGACCGATAACAATGGCCAGCTGGTCACTTCCGAAGGTTTCGTGATCCAGCCGGCGATTACCGTGCCGACCAATGCGCTGAGCATTACCGTGGCGCGCGACGGTACTGTCTCCGTCACCTTGCCCGACACCGTCGCACCGGCCCAGATCGGTTCCCTGCAGCTGACCACCTTTGTGAACGCGGCCGGCCTGGAATCGAAAGGCGAAAACCTGTACATGGAAACGGGCGCTTCCGGTGTGGCCCAGACCAATACGCCGGGCACCAATGGCGCCGGCTTCTTGATGCAGGGTTATATCGAAACCTCGAACGTCAACGTGGCCGAAGAAATGGTCAACATGATCCAGACGCAGCGCGCCTACGAGATCAACAGCAAGGCCATCACCACGTCCGACCAGATGCTGCAGAAACTGTCTCAGCTTTAATTTTTTTAGTCGTCATGCCGTCCGTTGCCGGATGGCAGCGGAGGTAAGTCATGCAATACCCCATACTCGCCCTGTGCGCCGCAGCCTTGCTGTCGGGCTGCGCCGTCACCCCGACCTCGATCGTGCCTTACCCCACCACCACGCGCGCGCCGATGCCCGAACCGGTGGCGGCCAACAACGGTTCCATCTACCAGCCGTCGACTTATCGCCCTGCCTTTGAAGACCGCCGCGCGCGCCACGTGGGCGACACCATGACGATCGCCATCACCGAACGTACCAACGCCGTCAAGGCGGGCGCCAGTTCGGGCAACAAGAGTGGCAGCGTGGGCTTCAGCACGCCAGGGTTTGCCCAGGGCCGCTTTGGCGGCACCGTGTCGGCCAATGGTGCCACCAAGTTTGCCGATGGCGACAACCAGTCGGCCAGCAATACTTTTTCCGGTACCATCGGCGTGACAGTCATCGAGGAATTGCCTAACGGAAACTTGATCGTGGCGGGCGAAAAACAGATCGCCATGAACAAGGGCACGGAATTCATCCGTTTCTCGGGCATGGTCAATCCCGACACCATCGGCATCGGCAACGTCGTGCCATCGACCCAGGTGGCCGATGCGCGCGTGGAATACCGCACCAATAGCCAGATCGACCGCGCCGAACTGTCGTCGATGTTTTCGCGCTTCTTCCTCAGCCTGATGCCATTCTGATCATGGCGACCCTGACCTTTTCCCGTTTGCTCGCCACCTGCGGCTTAGCTGTCGCCATGCTGGCGCCGATGGCCCACGCCGAGCGCCTGAAAGACCTGGCCAGCATCGCCGGCGTGCGGCAAAACCAATTGATGGGTTATGGCCTCGTCGTCGGCCTCGATGGCAGTGGCGACCAGACCACGCAAACGCCGTTTACCATCCAGAGTATCGCCGCCATGTTGCAGCAGCAAGGCATCAACATGCCGCAAGGCACCAGTTTGCAATTGAAGAACGTGGCTGCCGTGATGGTGACCACGGCCTTGCCGGCGTTTGCCCAGCCGGGCCAGTTGCTCGATGTAACCGTTTCATCGATGGGTAACGCCAAGAGCTTGCGTGGCGGCACGCTGCTGATGACGCCGCTCAAGGGCGCCGATGGCCAGGTGTATGGCATGGCGCAGGGCAACGTACTGGTCGGCGGCGTAGGCGCCCAGGCGGCCGGCAGTTCCGTGGTCGTGAACCACTTGAGCGTAGGGCGCATCTCGGGCGGCGCCACTGTTGAGCGTGCCGTGCCATCGCTACTGGGCGCCAACGATATGGTGCGTCTGGAACTGAACGCCACCGATTTTTCCACCGCCAGCCGTGTGGTCGACGCTATCAACAGCCGTTACGGCCCCGGCACCGCCGCCGCGCTCGACGGCAGGGTGATACAGGTGCGTTCGCCCGGCAATAGCGACCAGCGCGTGGCCTTTTTGGGCCAGCTGGAAAGTATCGAAGTCAACCCGGCCAGGCTGGCGGCCAAGGTCATCCTGAATGCGCGCACGGGGTCGGTGGTGATGAACCAGTCGGTGACCCTGGATACTTGTGCTATCTCGCACGGCAATTTGTCCGTCACTATCAATACCGAACCGCAAGTGAGCCAGCCGCCGCCGCTGTCCGGCGGGCGCACGGTCGTTACGCAAACGGCGCAGATCGATATCAAGTCGGATCCGGGCAAGGTGATGCTGGTCAAGGGCGGCGCTTCGCTGTCCGACGTGGTCAAGGCGCTCAATGCGATTGGCGCCACGCCGCAAGACTTGCTGGCCATCTTGCAGGCGATGAAGGCGGCAGGTTCGCTGCGCGCCGAACTGGAAATCATTTGATGGGGGCGCCATGATCAGCCAAACTGACCTCAACAATAACGCGGCCTATGACGTCAAGGGCATGGATGGCTTGCGCCAGTCGGCCAAGGCGCAAGATCCCGGAGCGTTGAAAGAAGCGGCCACGCAGTTTGAAGCCATGTTCATCAACATGATGATGAAAACCATGCGTGACGCCACCCCGCAAGACGGCATCATGGATAGCCAGCAAAGCAAGATGTACACCTCGATGCTGGACCAGCAAACCAGCCAGAGTCTGGCCAAGCGCGGCACCGGCCTGGCGGACGCGCTGCTGCGCCAGTTGTCGGCCAGCCAGCCGCTGGCTACCGATGCCACGGAAGTGCCATCGCCACGTTCCTCGAGCATGGCGCAGGCGCTGGCCGCTTTCCGCCAGCAGCAGAACGCCGTCAGCGATGGCGCCACGGCCAATACAAACGCTAAAACTGGCGCCACGCAAGCGCCGCACGTGCGCGCCTTCCAGGAAAAACTGGGCGCCCATGCGGAAGAAGCCAGCCGCGCCACCGGTATTCCGGCCAAGTTCATGTTGGGCCAGGCCGCGCTGGAAACGGGCTGGGGCAAGCGCGAAATCATCGGCCGCGACGGCAGCAGCAGCCACAACCTGTTCGGCATCAAGGCCACGCCCGACTGGAAAGGCAAGGTTACGCAAGCCGTTACTACCGAATATGTGAACGGCAAGCCGCAAACGCGCGTGGAAAATTTCCGCGCCTATGACAGCTATGCCGACAGCTTCAAGGATTATGCGCAGTTGATTACTGGCAACAAGCGCTATGAAAAGGTGCTGGCCAGCGCTGGTGACGCCAGCAGTTTCGCGCAAGGCCTGCAAAAAGCTGGTTATGCGACCGACCCCAATTATGCTGCCAAATTGACAAAAATTATCAAGCATTCCCTGGTGGGTTAAGCCCATCTGCTTAACGCGTGCTTGCCAAGGCACCGCTGATTTTTCAAGTTTTCGTGATATGTGCCGTAAATAATCTGGACAGGAACTTATAAGACATCATGACCTCCAATCTTCTCAGTATCGGCAAAAGTGGTTTGCTTGCAGCGCAGGTGGGCTTGGCCACGACTGGGCATAACATTACCAATGCCAACGTGGACGGCTACAACCGCCAGGTCGTGCTGCAGCAGACCTCACAGGCCAACAATGCCGGTTATGGTTTTGTAGGCACGGGTACCGAGGTGTCGGAAGTCAAGCGTCAATACGACAGTTTCATGTCGACCCAGGTCAATAGCGCGCAGGCTACCACCAGTTCGCTGGACGCTTATTACACCCAGATCAGCCAGATCGATAACCTGATGGCCGATACGACGGCCGGCCTGTCGCCAGCCTTGCAGGATTTCTTCAAGGGCGTGCAGGATTTCAGTTCCAATCCCTCGTCCGTGGCGTCGCGCCAGGCCTTGCTGTCGAGTGCCAATTCGCTCGCTTCGCGTTTCCAGAGTCTCAGTGGGCGCTTGACGGAAATCGGCGATGGCGTCAATTCCCAGATCACGTCGAATGTGACGGTGATCAATTCCTATGCCAAGCAGATTGCGGCGCTCAATAGCTCGATTTCGCAATTGACGATCAACGCCAGCAACCAGCCCAACGATTTGCTGGATCAGCGCGACCAGCTGGTCGCCGAGCTGAACAAATACGTCAAGACCACCTCGCAGCCTGGTTCCAATAACACGATCACCGTGTCCATCGGCTCGGGCCAGCCGCTGGTGGTGGGGGACCGCAATTTCGAACTGGCCGCCACGCCATCGCTGACCGATCCGAGCCGCGTCGAAGTGGGGTATGTCACGGGCAGTACAGTGACAGTATTGCCGAAAAATTCACTCACGGGTGGCTCCCTGGGCGGCTTGCTAGATTTCCGTAGCGAAACCTTGGACACCGTGCAAAATTCGCTGGGCAAGGTCGCCATCGCGCTGGCCACCACCTTCAACGACCAGCACAAACTGGGCCAGGACTTGAATGGCGCCATGGGAACGGACTTTTTCAAGGTGCCGGACCCCGTCATCGGCGCCGATATCCGCAACAGTTCGTCGAGCACCACGGTATTGTCGGCCAAGGTCAGCGATCCTACCCAGCTGACGGCCAGCGATTACAGCCTCAAGTATGACGGCAGCAATTATGTGGTGACGCGCCAGAGCGACGGTGCACGCACCATCATCAATCCGTATCCGCAAACCAAGCCGCAAACCATCGATGGCGTCGACTTTTCGATCTCGGGCACGGCAGCGGAAGGCGATAACTATGTGATCAAGCCGACCGCCAATGGCGCCGCCGGCCTGTCCGTGCTGACGACCGACGTCAACAAGCTGGCTGCTGGCGCGCCTATCACCACCGGCGCGCCGGTCAGCAACACGGGTAATGCCAAGCTTGGCCCCGGTAGCGTGGACAGCGCTTATTTGAATCCAGGCAATGCGCTGACCAGTACGGTGACTTTGACCTATGACAAGACCAGTGGTTCGCTGTCGGGCTTTCCGGCCGGTCAGGCCGTGACCGTCAAGGGCCTCGATGGCGCCAGCACCACATATCCGGCCGGCACGGCAAATATTCCGTACAAGGAAGGCGACAGCTTCAACTTTGGCGGCATCAATATCAGCATGACGGGCGCGCCAGCCCAGGGCGATACCTTTACCATCGCGCCGAATGCGGGTGGCGTGGGCGACAACCGCAACGCGGCCGCGCTGGCCGGCTTGCAAACCAAGAATATTCTCGATGGCGGCAAAGCCACGTTCCAGGGTTCTTACGCGCAAACGGTCAGCTATGTAGGAAACAAGACGCGCGAAGTGCAAGTCAGCGGCCTGGCCAGCATGGCCTTGTTGCAACAAAATACCAGCCAGCAGCAATCCGTTTCGGGCGTCAACCTCGATGAAGAGGCGGCTAACCTGCTGCGTTACCAGCAAGCGTACCAGGCGTGCGGCAAGGTGATGCAAATCGCCAGCACCCTGTTCGACGTTGTGATCGGTATCGCACGTTAATTATATGCGCGGCGGCCCGGGAGGCCGCCGCCACCAGGAGGGACAGCATGCGTATCAGTACCAGGATGATTTATGACGCGGGCACTTCACAGCTCAATACGCTGCAAGGCGCGCTGAACCGCACGCAGATGCAATTGTCGGCCAACCGCCGCAACCTGACGCCGGCCGATGATCCGATCGCCTCGGCGCGCGCGCTGGAAGTGACGCAGTCGCAATCGATCAATACCCAGTTTGTTACGAACCGCTCGAATGCCAAGAATTTCCTGTCCCAGGAAGACCTGGCGCTGGGCAGTACCACATCACTGATCGCCGACGTGCAGGAGCTGGTGGTCAAGGCCGGTAATCCTTCGCTCAAGGACGTGGACCGCCAGAGCCTGGCGACCGAACTGCAAGGCCGGCTGACCGATTTGATGGGGATTGCCAACACTTCGGACAATGCGGGCGGTTATCTGTTCGGCGGCTACAAGTCGAGCACCCAGCCGTTCAGCCAGACCGCCGCCGGCGCGACCTATGTGGGCGACCAGGGGCAGCGCCAATTGCAGGTCGGCTCTTCACGCTATCTGCCGACCAGCGATTCGGGCGCCGCCGTGTTTGAAAACAATCTGACGGGCAATGGCAAGTTCACCACGGCGGCCGATACGGCCAATTTCACGCGTGGCGGCGCAGGGATTATTTCTGGTGGCACCGTGACGGACCCGACCAAGCTGACCGGCCACCAGTATTCCATCGATTTCCAGGTAACAGGCACGGGCACCGACGCCGTCACGACCTATACCGTGACCGATACCACCTTGGGCCAGACCATACCGAACCCGGCCGTACCTGTGCCCTACAAGGCGGGCGATGCGATTAACTTTGACGGCCAGCAAGTATCGATCTCGGGCAAGCCGGCCGACCAGGACAAGTTTACGCTGGCGCCCAGCGGCAAGGAATCGATCTTTACCACCTTGACCAACCTGATCAGCGCGCTGAACCAGCCCGCTGGCGGCGATGCGGGTCAGGCGCGGCTGACGGGCGCCTTGAACACGGCCCATAACATCCTCGATACGGCTTACGACAACGTGCTGTCGGTGCGTGCCGAAGTGGGTTCGCGCCTGAAGGAGCTCGATACGCTCGACAGCGCGGGCGACGACCTCGACCTGCAATACGCCAGTACCTTGTCGGGCTTGCAGGACCTGGATGTGGTGAAAGCCATTTCCCAGTTCAGCCAGCAACAAACGACTTTGCAGGCCGCGCAAAAATCGTTCACGGCGATGTCTGGCCTGTCGCTGTTCAACTACATCAGCTAGCCCTCACGCGCAGTGTGACTTCCGGCAAGCCGGGGTACGGAGATTATCTCCGGCCCCGGCTTTTTTACGTTCCTGAACTTAATGCTTAGACAATCTATACAGGTAAACTGTGCAGTCTACCTGTCTATCTGTTATAGTAGCGCCTATCGAATCATCCGGTTTTTTCATGAATTCCACCAACAACGAATATGAACACGAGCAGGTGCTGCACCTGGCTGGCGAATTGCGCATCCTGGTCGGCAAGCTGCGCCGCCGCCTGCGCGAAGAAGGGCATATGGGCGACATCAGCATGTCGCAGGCATCGGTATTGGGCTGGCTGGAGCGCGATGGTCCCGCCACCGTCAGCAGCCTGGCGCGCGTCGAAGGCATGCGGCCGCAATCGATGAGCGCCATCGTGTTGGCCTTGAGCGAGGCGCAGATGGTGACGGGTGCGCCCGATCCGCAGGATGGCCGGCAAACGATCTGGTCGCTGACCGATACCTGCCGGGCCTGGATACGGGAAAGCCGTGCCGCGCGGGAAGACTGGCTGGCGCACAACATCGAAAGCCGGCTGACGGCGGACGAGGTCAACGAGCTGAACCGCGCAGTCGCATTATTAAAACGTCTGGCGCAATGATGCGCCGCTAAACAAATTTACCCCGGCAAGGAGTCCCCCCACGCAGATGCACAATACTTTCCGTTCGCTACGCAATCCCAATTACCGTATCTGGGCCGGCGGCGCCCTGGTGTCGAATGTCGGCACCTGGATGCAGCGCACGGCGCAGGATTGGCTGGTGCTGAGCGAACTGACGCACCACAACGCCAGCGCCGTCGGCATCGTCATGGCCTTGCAGTTCGGCCCGCAATTATTGCTGCTGCCCTTGACGGGTATGGCAGCCGATTTGCTGGACCGGCGCAAGCTGCTGCTGTGCACGCAGGCGGCCATGGGCTTGCTGGCGCTGGGATTGGGCTTGCTATGCATCAGCGGCACGGTGCAGCTATGGCAAGTGTATGTGTTTGCTTTGCTGTTGGGCTGCGTAACAGCCTTCGATTCGCCCGTGCGCCAGACCTTTGTTTCTGAAATTGTCGGCGAAGAAGATCTGACGAATGCGGTGGCGCTCAATTCCACCTCCTTCAATGCGGCGCGCATGCTGGGTCCGGCCGTGGCAGGTTTGCTGATCAGCAGCGTGGGCAGCGGCTGGGTCTTCATCATCAATGCGGCCTCGTTCGCCGCCGTCATCGCTTCACTGTTGCTGCTGCGCGTGCAATTGCTGCGCCGGGCACCGCGCATCGCCGCGACCAGGGCCAGCCTGGGCGAAGGTTTCCGTTATGTAGGCCAGCGGCCCGACCTGATGGCCATCTTGCTGATGCTATTCCTGATCGGCACCTTCGGCTTGAACTTCCCCATCTTCCTGTCGACCATGTCCGTCACCGCCTTCCATGCCGGGCCGGGCCAGTATGGCTTGCTCAGTTCCATCATGGCGTGTGGTTCGGTGGCCGGCGCGCTGATGGCGGCCGGCCGCGCGCAGCCGCGTATGCCGCTGCTGCTGGGCGCCGCCGCCCTGTTCGGCATCGGCTGCGCGCTGGCCGCCGTGATGCCCAATTACTGGCTGTTCGGTTTGCTCTTGGTGCCGGTCGGTATCGCTGCGCAAACTTTTACCACCAGCGTCAACAGCAGCGTGCAATTGTCCACCACGCCCGCGATGCGGGGCCGGGTGATGGCGATTTTGCTGGCGATCATGGCCGGTGGCACGCCACTCGGTGCGCCCATCGTGGGCTGGGTAGCCGACACCTTCGGCCCCCGCTGGGCGCTGGGCATCGCGGCCATGTCTGGCGTGACGGCTGCCCTGGTGGGCGTGCGCTATCTGGTGAAATACCAGCAGCTGCAGCTGCATGTTGATGTGCGCCGCTGGCGCTCAGGCAGCCAATAAGGCCGCATGGGCGGCGGCCTCGATGGCCTGGCTCAATTGCTCCAGCAGGCCCGAGCTGGCACGCGCCGTGTGCCAGTACAGCGGCACGTCGAGCGCGCTGTCGGGCAGCAGTTCTACCAGCGCGCCGTCGGCAAGGTAAGGTGCGATCAGCGCCTGCGGATGCAAGCCCCAGCCCATGCCGGCCAGGGCCGCCGTGGCAAACGCCTGGGAAGAAGGCACTGTACAGGTATTATCGTCGTGGGCAGCTTATCTACCTAAGCCCATAAGGAAGTTATCTACCTGTTCGAATAGGTAGGTGTTGGGGTCAGTACCGCAATCTTTACCAACTAGCAAATCCGAAATTTCCTTGACTGTGAGAGTCAGTATCAATTTTCCGTGTTCACGCATTGCTCCCTGAATGACCCGGATTGATGACTGGGAGCATCCGTGGGGTGAAATGATTATCGCAACTTTTCTTAGCGCAGATGGATATAGGTACTTCTCGGTTGTAATGATTTCGCTTTGAGTAATTGCAGCACCATAATTTTTAAATTCGAACACAACATATCTGCTACTCAAATCAGAAAGTATGAGACGCCAAACTTCTGAGTTTGGGAGAATTCGGCATACTAGATCACGGCGATGCAGTCCGTCCTCAGTTTCGCATTGCTCATGCCACCCATGTAAATCTTTTTCGAATAAATATTTCAATGCATTAATGCAAGCCCCTTCAAAGTCCCTTGAGCCCTCTCTTCCTGGTTGGATTGCTAAAAACGATTCCGAAAGGGTTTGTCCTTTAGCTTGCTCGGATGTATTTTGAAAATTTTCTACCTGTGGTTGATTTTCTGTGGAAATTGTAACCGGTGCGCTTACTTCAAATAATTGTTCGAATTTAAGTAATAGTGAGGGAAACGCAGTTGCTTCTTGAAAGAGTCGATCAGAGTCCCATACTTCAATATCTTCATTCTTGGCAGCGGCTTCAAGTTGAGGGTTTAAACGGCATGAAATGACAAGTAGTCCACGTTTTGCTTTTAATAGGGACTTGATAGTCTTGGTTCGTCGTAAAGCTCGCATAAATAGATCGACGCTAGGGGGCGATAAATATCGATAATGTTTTACTTCGACGACGCTCAAATTATGCGGGGGCCAAATATAACATCGACTTCAAGTATTTGGCCATTGTCTTGCCTAATATTTAGACCAGTTTTGACTGCGTGACCTTCTACCTTATGAAGTAGTTCACCGACTAATTTTTCGAAATTTATTGATGAGTGCTCAGTTGGATGCATGTAATTTTCAATTTTTATTGAAATAATTAGACGTAATATGAGAATTTTTAAAATTAATATTTTGGTAGTAATTTTTGGGAAGGGAGGGGTGACTGATTATAAAAATCAGTCACCTTGCGATGCGAAAACCTAGGCTTTTAATCGTAATTATTTAACATCTTGCGCATTGCGAGCCTTGCAGATTGCATAAGTGTTTGTAAGGGCGAATCATCTATTTCCCCAATATTTGCTTGTTCAGCCATCCACTTTAAGGCTTCTCGGAGCCTAACCGCAACATGATCAGTTACTGCTTCTGCTAAGTCTCCATCTGGCTTAAGCCAATCACGGTTCTGCCCGCAAGCTCGCTCAAAGACAGTGAATACAATATCTCGAATCTGATCAAAGTCGAGAAACCAATTAGATATGTCGGCAGGTTCAAATTCTTCAAGAAGTGCTTGGACAATTGTTATGCAAGTTGGCTCTATTGCTGCGGCAAAGTGTTTTCCAAATACCTCATCGTATTTATTATTATTTTCTCTATGATTTTCTGCAAAAATATTGAAGAATGCTTTCCTATTTTTCCCGGCCAAAGTATTGATGGTATTTGCCGCTAATCGCGAGCTGCTTTTCAGCCAAGATACTTCGTTCTCAGTGAGATCAACGGTTCCGAATTTACTCACAGGAAAGTATCCTGGTTTTTTTGAGTCCAGTAACCCCAAACCAGAACTATCACTCAAAACACTCATTACGCACAAATGCGGCTCTAAATTGATAACCTCAATCAATTCTTGCATTGCCTGTGATAGTTCCGCAATATCAGGCTCAATCGCTTCAGAAAAAATCTCCTGTGCTACTTGAAGGCCAATCTCTCGACTCCGTACTTGGAGATTCGCACGAATTGAATCATCAGAAATTGGGATCGCAGTCACTAGCCCTTTGGCTTTAGTGTGGGCGGCTGCAGCAGAGAAATTTTTCCCCAGTACAATTTGAGCCCATACATTCCGAGAAGTCTCAAGAGGAAGAGTCAAGCCTCTGGACTTCAAAGCAGAGTTGAAGTGGCTGAAGGTACTGCTGAGAGTTTTATAAGAGAATTGCATCGTTAACCTTTCATCGTTCGATTTAATGCCTGGCCGTTTAAGAAATCGAACGTAGTCAACGAAAAATCCGTACCGAAGAGGGTATGAATAGTGTACTGGTCGGCTAGAACCAAGGAGTCCATCCTTCAAGCAACACGAATGCTGCTCTCCTGCGAAAATTTTACAGCACCAGAATTTTTTTTTACAACTGGTAAATTCCCGAGTGAATTTTAAATGTTCAGGATGGGATGGCTCAGAGTAGGATGGTAACAGTAAGGCAATAAATTTTTTATCGGGACTATTTTGAAGGTATTCAGACATAGCGTTATGCGCGGTGGGTCTTTACTATTTTTCTGGTTATCTTACTGAGTGATATGTCGCTTAATATTGCTGGCATATCGTGCCTGGCGGCCGCCATGGTCGGCTTGCGTTATCTGGTGAAACACCAGCAATGGCAGCTGCATGTTGACGTACGGCGCTGGCGCTCAGGCAGCCAGTAGGGCTGCATGGGCAGCGGCCTCGATGGCCTGGCTCAATTGCTCCAGCAGGCCCGAGCTGGCGCGCGCCGTGTGCCAGTACAGCGGCACGTCGAGCGCGCTGTCGGGCAGCAATTCCACCAGTGTGCCATCGGCCAGGTAAGGGGAGATCAGCGCTTGCGGATGCAAGCCCCAGCCCATGCCAGCCAGCGCGGCCGTGGCAAAGGCCTGCGGCGAAGGCAAGGTATGCCGTGGCAGGTCGACATGGCGATGGCACAGGCGGCGCACCCAGCGTTCCTGCAAGGTATCCTTGAGATTGAACACCAGGCTGGGCGCCAGCGCCAGGCTGCCGGCGCCTGCACCCTCGGAGAAATAGCGCTGCATGAAAGCGGGGCTGGCCGCTGCAATGTAGCGCATGGCGCCCAGCGGGCGGCTATGGCAGCCGGAAGCGGGCCGCGCGGTGGAAGTGACGGCCGCCAGCACGGTACCGTTGCGCAACCATTCGGCCGTATGGTCCTGGTCATCGACGGCTACTTCCATCAATACAGGATGCTCCGCTGCAAACGCAGCGATGGCTGGCGCCAGCCAGGTGGCCAGGCTGTCGGCATTCACGGCGACGGGAAGGGGGGCGCGTGGCGCATCCTGCGTAGCCAGCGTTGGCAGGCTGCCGTGCAAATCCTGTTCCAGCAATTGCACCTGATCGACATGCTGGCACAAACGCCGGCCCGTTTCGGTGGCGCGGCAAGGCTGGTCGCGGATCACCAGTGCGCAGCCGACCCGGTCTTCGAGCAGGCGCACGCGTTGCGAAACAGCCGACGGCGTGACATGCAATGCGCGCGCCGCGCGCTCGAAGCTGCCTACACGTATCACCGTGGCCAATGCAACAAGGGCGGAATAATCGAGCATAAGGTAAGTGAAACTTAATTTGATGAAGAAAAGGTAGTTTGCCTTCATTCGTTGATGCAGGCAAGATGCGCCGCATGACTATTTCAACCACCACCATGCCACTCGCTTTTTCCATCTTTTTCCAGGGCCTGGCGCTGGGACTGGGACTCATCGTTGCCATCGGCTCGCAAAATGCCTTTGTCTTGCGGCAAGGCTTGCGGCGCGAACATGTCGGTCCCGTGGTGCTGTTTTGCGCCCTGGCTGACGCCGTGCTGATCGCAGCCGGCGTGCTGGGCATGGCCCAGGCGCTGGGCCAGCGCCCCATGCTGGCCAGTCTGCTGGCGCTGGCCGGTGCGGTTTTCCTCGCGGTGTATGGCTGGCAAGCCTTGCAGCGTGCGCGGCGGCCGCAGCAGTTACGGGCGGCCGAAGGCGGTGGCGGACTCAGCTTGAAAGCCGTGCTGGCGCAGGCAGCGGCTTTTACCTTGCTCAACCCGCATGTCTATCTCGATACGGTATTGCTGGTGGGCAGTATCGGCGCCCAGCAGCCAGCCACACTGCGCGGCTGCTTTATTCTGGGCGCCAGCACCGCCAGCCTGTTCTGGTTCAGTTTATTGGGCTTCGGTTCGCGCTGGCTGGCGCCCTGGTTTGCCCGGCCGGCCGCCTGGCGGGTGCTCGATGGCTTGATCGGCGTGACCATGTTCGTCCTGGCGGCGCTGTTGCTGCGCCATGCGCTGGCCGGTTTTTAATCCTGGCTTGACACTTCAGGGCGTGGCCGGCGCGGTTGGCTTGATAACTGGCGCCGGGCGCAGCGGATTGGGCGGCAGCGGCGGCGGGCGGTCACGCGTGGCGAAGCTGCGCGGCAACAGCCGTACGGTTTCTATGCCGCGCATAAACATGTTCTGGAATGGCGTGGACAGATAGGGCAATACCATGCTGATCGCCAGCAAGCCCACTCCCAGGGTGACGGGAAAACCGATACCGAAGATATTGAGCTGGGGCGCGGCACGCGTCAGGATGCCCAGCGCCACGTTGGTCAGCAGCAAGGCGGCGACCACGGGCAAGGCGATCTGCAAGCCGGTGCGGAAGATTTCCCCGCCCCACAGTGCCAATTGCTGGAAACCGCCACCGCTAATCGGCGAGGCGGATATGGGCAGGCTGACGAAACTTTCGGCCAGCGCCGCCAGCAAGATCAGGTGGCCGTTGATGGTCAAAAACATCAAGGTGGCCAGCATCACCAGGAACTGGCTGATGGCCGACGAGCGGCCCTTGGTCTGCGGATCGAAGAAGGAGGCGAAACCCAGGCCCATCGTCAGGCTGCTGATCTCACCCGCCATTTCGATGGAGGAAAACACGATGCGTACGGTAAAGCCCATCGCCAGGCCCACCAGCATTTCCTGCGTGAGTATCAGCAAACCTGCCAGCGACATCGGGTCGGTGGCGGGCAGGGCGGGCACGGTGGGGGCGATGATCATGGCCAGCAGCGCGCCCAGCGAGACTTTCACGCTGATGGGTACTGCTGCGTTGCCGAACAGCGGCGCGGCCGCCAGCAAGCCGAGGATGCGGCTAAGCGGCCACAGCAATGCTGCGATCCAGGTATTGAGCTCGATGCTGGAAAGGGTCAGCATGGCGGCAAGTCTTGCGGCAACTTAGTTGACCAGGCTGGGGATGCCCGCCAGGATCTGGCGCATGTAGTCGACCAGCACGGACAGTATCCATGGGCCCGCCACGATCATGGCGACGAAGATGCCGACCAGTTTGGGGATGAAGGACAGGGTGGCCTCGTTGATCTGCGTGGCCGCCTGGAAAATACTGACCAGCAAACCGATGATCAGGGCCACCAGCAGCATGGGCGCGGCCACCATCAGGGTGATCTCCATGGCCTGGCGGCCCATCGTCATGACGCTTTCGGGTGTCATCGCGCCTCCCTAGTAAAAACTTTGCGACAGGGAGCCCAGCAGCAACTGCCAGCCATCGACCAGCACGAACAGCATCAGCTTGAACGGCAGCGAAATGGTCGCCGGCGACATCATCATCATGCCCATCGACATCAGCACGCTGGCCACTACCATGTCGATGATCAAAAAGGGGATAAAAATGGCAAAGCCGATCTGGAACGCCGTCTTCAGTTCGCTGGTCACAAACGCGGGCACCAGTATGCGCAGCGGCACGTCTTCCGGCCCTTGCAGGGCGGGCGAACGCGACATCTTGGCAAACAGCGCCAGATCCGTCTGGCGCGTCTGTTTCAGCATAAAGGTTTTCAAAGGCTCCACACCCTTGTCCAGCGCTGCCTGCATGGTCAGCTTGTTTTCCTGGTAGGGCAAATAAGCGTCCGTATAAATCTTGTCGAACACGGGGCCCATCACGAACAGCGTGAGAAACAGAGCTAGCCCTACCATTACCTGGTTGGGCGGCGCCGACTGCGTGCCGATCGCCTGGCGCAGCAGGGACAGCACGATGATGATGCGCGTAAAGCAGGTCATCATCAGCAGGGCCGCCGGCAGAAAGGTAAGCGACGTCATCAGGATGAGCGTCTGCACCGGCAGCGAGTAATTCTGGCCGCCGCCCGGCGCTGGCGTGCTGCTGAAGGCCGGGATACCCGGTTCGGCCAGCGCCCACAGCGGCAAGGCCAAAGCAGCTGCGGCCAGCAGCCATTTCAGATAAGGATGAGGTTGCAGATAAGGTTGCAAGGTGTTCGAGGCCATCGTCTGCTTATTTCCCATTACGCTTTTCGATGGTCTGTTTCAGCCATTCGGAAAAATTGGCTGCAGCAGGGCCATTTTGTGCGGCCGCCAGCTGGGGCAAATCGCTTTCCTGGCGCGGCACGGTCGCCAGCGCATTGACACGGCCGGGCGAAGCGCCGACGACGATCCACTGGTCGCCAACTTCGATCAGCACCACGCGCTCGCGTCCGCCCAGGCTGAGCGAACTGACGACGCGCATCTTCGCATTGCTGCCCATGGCTTTGGCGCCGTAGCGTTTCATGAACCAGGCCAGGCCCATCAGCAGGGCCAGCACGAAGATCAGGGCAAAAATGGTTTGCAGCAAGCTGCCAGCCGAACTGGTGGGCGTCGCCATCGTCATCGGCGGGCCGGCAGGCATGGCGGGTAGCGGGGCGGCAGCCGGTGTACTGGCTTCGGGTGCGGATGCGACTGGCACAGAAGCGGTGCTGGCTGCTGCGTCAGGAGCGCTGGCGCTGATCGAGGCGGCGGCCTCGGGAGCTGGAGTGGCCGCAGGCGCAGCATGGGCGATACAGCATGCGGCCGCCAGCGGCAGCAGCACGGTGGAAATCAACAGGCCAGGCTTCATTTATTCAGTTTTCGGATGCGTTCGGACGGCGTGATGATATCGGTCAGGCGGATACCGAACTTGTCGTTCACCACCACCACTTCGCCCTGGGCGATCAGGCAGCCGTTGACCAGCACGTCCATCGGTTCGCCAGCCAGGCCGTCGAGTTCCACCACGGAACCTTGCGCCAGTTGCAGCAAGTTCTTGATGGCGATCTTGGTGCGGCCCAGTTCCACCGTCAGCTGTACGGGAATATCGAGGATGAAATCGATATCGTTATGCGTCTCGGACTTCGAGGCTTGCTTGGAAAAGTCCTTGAACACGGCGGCGCTGGCCGCGCTGGCGGTATTGGCGGCCTGGTTTTGCAAGGCTTCGGCTTCCGCCTTGGCTTGCTCGGCAATGGCCGCGCCCCAGTCGTCGTCTAGGCTTTGATCGTCTTGGTTGTCGGACATGTCACTCTCCTGTTTTTTACGTCTACTGCTTATTTGATGTTATCGGCATTGGCGAGCAGTTTCTCGACCTTTAATGCATATTGTCCGTTCAATACCCCGTAAGTGCAATCCATCACGGGCACGCCGTCGACGGTGGCGGCGATCAGTTCGGGGATGTTGAGCGGAATGATGTCGCCCACCTTCATGTTCAGGATCTCGTCGAACGAGACGCGCGCCGTGCCCAAGGACGCCACCAGTTCCACTTCGGCGATCTGGATCTGCTGCGTCATCAAGCGGATCCAGCGCTTGTCCACTTCCAGCGCCTCGCCCTGCAGGCTCGATGTCAGCGAATCGCGGATCGGCTCGATCATCGAATACGGCATGCAGAAGTGAATCTGGCCCGACACCGAACCCAGCTCCACCGTGAAGGTCGACGCTACTACCACCTCGTTCGGCGTGGCGATATTGGCGAACTGCGTGTTCATTTCCGAACGGATATATTCGAATTCGACGGGGAACACCGGCTCCCACGACTTGGTATAGGCTTCAAACACGATATCGAGGATGCGCAAGATGATGCGCTGCTCGGTTTGCGTAAAATCACGGCCTTCGACGCGCGTGTGGAAACGCCCATCGCCGCCGAACAGGTTATCGACCAGCAAGAACACCAGGCCCGGATCGAATACCATCAGGGCCGTGCCGCGCAAGGGCTTCATGTGTACCAGGTTCAAATTGGTAGGCACCACCAGGTTGCGGATAAATTCGCTGTATTTCGATACCCGCACGGAACCGACAGACACTTCAGCGCTGCGGCGCAGGAAGTTGAACAGGCCCACGCGCAGCAGGCGCGCGAAACGTTCGTTGATAATCTCCAGCGTTGGCATCCGGCCGCGCACGATGCGCTCCTGGGTTGCCAGGTTGTAGGTACGAACTCCCGTGACGTCTTCCGGCGCCTGCGCGTCGTCCTGGTCTCCGTTGACGCCCTTGAGTAGGGCATCGACTTCTTCCTGGGAGAGGAAATTATCGGCCATGGCTGCTTATTGAATGATGAATGCGGTAAATAAAACGTCTGACACTTCTTGCTCAGGCCCTTTATCCACGAAAGGCTGGTTCACTTGGGCAATGATTTCTGCCGCCAGTTGCTGCTTGCCTTCCACGGTATTGAGTTCCGAAGCTTTTTTGCCCGACAGCAGCAACAGCAAGCGGCTGCGCACTTTGGGCATGTTCAGCTTGATGTTATCCATCTCTTCCGGATTGGGCACTTGCAGCGTAAAAGCGATCTGCAGGTATTGTTCGCCATTTTCCGGCTGCAAGTTGACGGTAAAGGAATCGATGGGCACGAAAACGGGCGGGCCGGCCTTGGACACTTTTTTCTTGCTCGGTGCGCTATCTTCCTTGTCAGCCTTGCCATGCAGGAAATACCAGGCCGCACCGCCGCCCACGCCGCCAGCCAGCAGCACCGAGGCCAGCACAATGATCAGAAGCTTCTTTTTTGATGCGCCAGCCGGTGCCAGGGGTGCATCTGCTTTCGGATCTGCTTTCATTTTTGGATTTGCTTTCAATGGTACTCGAGTGCATGGAAGTGGATCACGACGCCATTATGTCATTATCGGCAAATTCTGCGCAGAAGGATGCGTTGAAAAGAGGGCCTAAGCGCGCTCAACTCGATGTTTCTGCACGAAAAGTTCTAAACCAGGGTGCGCCAACGGCCAGCCGCTGGCGGTTTTCGCTCAGGCAAAGGTATCGACGGCGCTCAGCGAGGCGCGCGAGCGGCTGGCCGTTGCCGGGGCGATGGCGATTTCGCCACCCGTCACATTGCTGCCCGAGTTGCCATGGCTGCCACGGCGGCCATCGGAGGCCATTTCACGGTTGCCCTGGTTCTGCTGTTCCTGCGTGCCGGCCGAAACGGTGGCGTTGCCAAACGCAATCCCCGCTTCGCCCATCATTTCGCGCAAACGGGGCATGGCCGCTTCCAGCGCCTGGCGTACTTCAGGCTGGGCCGACATGAAGGCGGCATTGGCCTGGTCATTGGTAACGGTCAAGACCACTTGCAGCGGGCCAAGGTCCGGTGGATTCAGGGTCAAGGTGGCGCTCTGGTCACCGCCAGCGGCCATCCAGACGACTTTTTGCCCCAGTTGCTGGTCCCAGGCTGGCGTGCCGATCCGTCCTGCCAGCTTGTCGGCCGGCACGGCGGCTGCTGCCGCCTGTTGCAGCGCGGCCGGCTGCAACTGCGCCGCCAGTTTGCTGATATCGGTGGGGGCTTCCTTCAGCAGCGGTTCGGCCAGCGGAGCGGCGTTTTTACCTGCCGCCGCCACTTGCAGATCGATAGCCAGTTTGTTTGCATCGGCCTTGCCGGCTTGTGCGCCAGCACCCTGCAGCGGCGCGGCAGCCTTGCCTTGGGCCTGACCCAGGCTGTCGGCAAAGCCGGCTGCCGGAGTTGCGCCCTTGCTCACGCCGTTAGCTGTGTCGGCCGGCACCTTGCCGCTGGCCAGCAATTGCGCCGCCGTCAACCCTTTGCCGGCACTTTTTGCTGCCAACGAGGTTGCTGGCGTTTCGGCCGCAGCCTTGCCGGCCGCTGCCGGTTGCTGCATGGCCAGCTTGATGCTGCCCACCAGCGCCAGCATGGCGGCGGCCGGATCTTCCGGCGCCTGCTGCGCTGCTGTATTGGCAACGCTTGCGGCTTGCTCGGGCTCATCGCTGTCTTTGGCACTGCTTGCCGGTGTATTGGCCTTATTGGCGGCCTGCGCAGCGTCTGTTGGCGCAGCTTCGCTGGCCGGTGTTTTGGCGGCGGGCTGTTGTGCCGCTTGCTGCGTTGCCTGCGTTTGCGCACCCGCTTGCGCCTGCTGGGATGGCTGGGGTGGCTGCGCCGGCGCTGGTGCCTGCGACTGTACCTGCGCCGCCTTGCTGCTCAGCTGGCGCTGTTCGAGCTGGCGATCGAGGGCGCGCTGGAAATCGCCATCGGCAGTTGGCTGCTGGCTGCGGTTGGCAGGCCCTGGCGTGGCGTTTGGCGATACTATCTGTGAAATCGGTGTAGGCTGGGTTTGCATGATCTTGCCTTAATGCTTGAGCGGTGATGAGCGTCTGTTTTTAGCGTCCGCAATTAGCGTCTGTTTTTTAGCGTTTATAGTAGGCTTGTCTGGCGGCGTGCTCATCCATTGCCTTCTGGTCGCGCTTGTTTTCCAGCTTCAGCGCCTGTTCCTGCGCCCGCTTGTCGAGCGTGGTGTAGGACATGCGCTTGCGTTCGGCGTCTTGCCAGCGCACTTTTTCCATCTCGCTGCGCGCCTGCGCGTGGTTGACGACTTGCTGCTGGCCCAGGATGGCGCTGTCGAGCTTATGCATGAAGGCCTGGAAGTTGCGATACGCCATGGGCGTGATGCCATTCGCCATGCTGGCCTCAAAACGCTTGGCATAGTCGTCCCGGTAGCCGGACAGCATATCCAGCTTTTCCTTGCAATCGTCGAGCGCTTTCAGGGCGGCGCCCAGGCGCTTGGCGCAATCGTCCGTCTCGCGCTGGGCAAGGTCGATCAGGGTTGCTAATTGGGAGGGAGAGGCCATGATGAATTATATTCCCGGCATGCCCCGCTCGATCACTCGAATAGAGCGGTAAGTTGCCCCAAGCTCTCGTCCATGCTGACACGCTCGGTAATTTGCTGTTGCAAAAAGGCTTCAATTTTTTCGTGCAGGGCGATCGCCTGATCCAGCACGGGATCGGTGCCGGCGCTGTAGGCGCCCACGCTGATCAGGTCACGGCTGCGCTCGTAGCGCGAATACAATTGTTTCAAGCGCCGTGCCCGCTGCTGGTGCTCATGGGTGGTGATCGAGTGGGCCGCGCGCGAAATCGACTGTTCTATATCGATAGCCGGGTAATGGCCGGCTTCGGCCAGACGGCGGTTGAGCACGATATGGCCGTCCAGAATCGCCCGCGCCGAGTCGGCGATCGGGTCTTGCTGGTCGTCACCCTCGGTCAGCACGGTATAAAAGGCGGTGATGGAGCCGCCGCCTTCCTCGCCATTGCCGGCCCGTTCTACCAGCACCGGCAGCTTGGCAAACACGGACGGTGGATAACCCTTGGTGGCGGGCGGCTCGCCGATGGCCAGCGCAATTTCACGCTGGGCCATGGCGTAGCGGGTCAGCGAATCCATGATCAGCAGCACGTTCTGGCCCTGGTCGCGGAAGTATTCCGCGATCGCCGTCGCATAGGCGGCGCCTTGCAAGCGCATCAGCGGCGGTGTGTCGGCCGGCGCGGCCACCACCACCGAACGGGCCAGGCCCTCGGCGCCCAGGATTTGCTCGATGAATTCTTTTACCTCACGGCCCCGTTCGCCGATCAGGCCGACCACGATCACGTCCGCTTCCGTGTAGCGGGCCATCATGCCCAGTAGCACGCTTTTACCGACGCCGGAACCGGCAAACAGGCCCATGCGCTGGCCACGGCCCACGGTCAGCATGGCGTTAATCGAGCGCACGCCCACGTCCAGCGTATCGACGATCGGTGCGCGGCCCAGCGGATTGGCGGGGCGCACGTTGATGGGGGCGCTATCGACCGTATGCAGCGGGCCTAACTGGTCTAGCGGGCGGCCCGCGCCATCGAGCACGCGGCCCAGCAGTTGCGGGCCGACCGGCAAGTGGCGCGCACGGTCGCTGGGGCGGCGGCGCGGGTGCGCTACGCTGCCCGGGCGGGGAATTGCCGGTTCGACGGAAAACACGCGGGTGCCGGGCACGATGCCCTCGACGTCGCTTTGCGGCATCAAGAACAGGCGGTCGCCTTCAAAGCCCACCACTTCCGCCTCGACCCGGCCGCCATTGGGTAGCGGCACGGTGCAGGCGGCGCCCACGGCCAGGCGCAAGCCCACCGCTTCCATCACCAGGCCGGCTACGCGCGTGACCCGGCCCGACACTTGCATGGGTTCCACGAAGCCGACGACGGCCGCGCAGTCGTGCAGATACGCGCGCCAGTGCGCCGCATGCTTGCTGGCGGAGCTGGGCGTTTGCTCGCTCACGGCGCCAGCCAGTCCAGGTCTTTGCCCAGCGCGTGCGTCAGGCGCTGCCAGCGGGTGGACGTCTGCGCATCGATCTGGTTGCTGGCCGTATCGATCTTGCAGCCGCCCCGTTCAACCGTCGGGTCTTCGATGATACGCCAGCCGCCCTTGTCGATTTCATCGCCGATGCCGTCGCGCACGACTTGCGCATCTTCCGGATTGAGCATCAAGAGGGCAGGTTGTTGTAAAACGGGTAAATATTCGATGGCTTCGCGCACCAGCGGCAGCATCAGTTCCGGGCGCACGGGCAGGGCGCTTTTCAGCATGCCCTTGGCCAGTTGCAAGGCCAGTTCCATCACATCGTTGGCGATCAATTCGTCGGCATTGCCCACCGCGTTGCCAAACTCGACGGCGATGGTTTGCAGATGCGCCAGTTCCACCGCCGAGGCTTGCTTGCCTTCGGCATAGGCTTGCGCATGGCCATCGGCATGTCCTGCCGCATGGCCTTCGGCATAGCCGGCGGCGCGGCCTTCCTCGAAAGCGCTGGTCCGCGCCTGCTCGCGGATGGCGTCTATCTCTTCCTGGGTGGGGGCGACCAGCGGTTCTGCCTGTGCTTCTTCGGCTTGCAGTTCAGCGTAGGCATCGATTTCTACCGGGCTAGGCTCGAGCAGCTTGCGCGCGGCCACCACGCTCGGGCGGTCGTCGCCGAACGACGTCATCTCCCAGCGCTGGTAGGCTGTTTGTTGCTCTTTGGGAATAAAGTTAGACAAACGAATCCTCGCCTTTTCCACCCAGTACTATCTGCCCTTCATCCGCCAGGCGGCGCACGATTTGCAGGATCTGTTTTTGCTGCGACTCCACTTCCGACAGGCGCACAGGGCCTTTCGACTCCAGGTCTTCGCGCATCATTTCGCCAGCCCGCTGCGACATATTCTTGAAGATCTTGTCGCGCAGTTCTTGCGACGCGCCTTTCAGGGCGATGATCAGCATTTCCGACTGCACTTCGCGCAGCAGCAGCTGGATGCCGCGGTCTTCGATATCGATCAGGTTATCGAACACGAACATTTCGTCCATGATCTTTTGCGCCATGTCGTTGTCGTAGTTCTTGATGTTATCCATCACCGAACCTTCTTGCTCGCCGCTCATGAAGTTCAGGATTTCAGCGGCGGCGCGCACGCCGCCCAGCGACGATTTCTTGATGTTTTCGTTGCCGGACAACAATTTCGTCAACACGTCATTCAATTCGCGCAAGGCCGCTGGCTGCACCCCGTCCAGGGTGGCGATGCGCAGCACCACGTCATTGCGCAAACGGTCCGTGAAGTGGCCGAGGATTTCGCATGCCTGGTCGCGTTCCAGATGGACCAGGATGGTGGCGATGATTTGCGGGTGTTCGTTGCGGATCAGCTCGGATACGGATTGCGAATCCATCCATTTCAGCGATTCGATGCCGGACGCATCCTTGCCGCCGAGGATGCGCGACAGCAGCACGGAAGCCTTGTCGTCGCCCAGCGCCTTGGTCAGCACCTGGCGGATGTATTCGTCCGAATCGAGGCCGACGGTGGAATTGAGTTCCGTCTGCGAACGGAAGTCGTCGAGCACTTCGACCACCTGTTCGTGGGCGATGCCCTTCATGGTGGCCATGGCCGCGCCCAGTTTCAGCACTTCGCGCGGGCCCAGGAATTTCATTACCTCGGCCGCTTCGCTCTCGCCCAGGGCCAGCATCAGGATGGCCGCTTTTTGCAGTCCCGTCGATTCAGTCATTATTACCTACCCATGCTTTGATCACGTTGGCCACGACGCGCGGATCTTCCTGCGCCAGTTTCTTGGCCATCGCCAGGTTTTCGCGGTAGCCGCGGGCCGTATCTTCTTCCAGTTCTTCCAGCTCTTCTTCGCTGAGCAGGACGTCGTTTTCTTCGCCGGGCTTGACCAGCGCCGGTTCGACCACGGGCGGAGGAGCGCCAAAGTCGTCGATCTTGCGCATCACAGGGCGCAGCATCGGCCGCACGATCTTGATGAACAGATACAGCAAAATCAGGGCGGTGATCAGGAACTTGGCCAATTCCTTGGCGAGCGGCAAGTTGGCCGGGTCGCGCCACCATTCCAGCTTGCCTTCCGGCGCGCGCTCGATGCCGTCAAACGGCGAATTGGCCACGCTGAAGCTGTCGCCGCGGTCCTTGTTGTAGCCCATCGCTTCTTTGACGAGGTTGTTGATCTGCACCATTTCAGCCGGTGAAATCGGCGTCACCGTGACCTTGCCATCCTTGTCGAAGCTGCGGCGGTAGTTGACCACCACCGCCACCGACAGCCGGCGCAAGCCGCCCATCGATTTCTGTTCGTAGCGCACTGTCTTGTCGACTTCATAATTGGTCGTCGATTCCTTTTGCGTGGGCGCCGCTGGCGTGGCCGGCGCTGCGCCTGGCGCTTCGGTCGTCAATGGCGCCGTAGCGACGCCAGGCGGCTGGTTCGACAGTGCACCGGGCACGCCCGATGGATTGGCATTGCCGGCGCCCGTCGATTCGCTCGTTTGCTGGCTGCGGATGGCCGACGCTTCCGGCGGTGAATTCGGCTTGTAGGTTTCGGCCGCTTGTTCGGTTTGCGAAAAATCCACGTCCGCCGTCGCTTCGGCGCGCACATTGCCTTCGCCTACGATGGGCAGCAAGATCGATTCGACTTGCTTGACCACGCTTTGTTGCAGTTGCTGCACGTATTTCAGCTGGTTCGGATCGAGGTTCTTGACGCCGTTGGCGCGGTCGCGGTCCTTGTCCTGGTTCGACAGCAGGTTGCCGGCCTGGTCTACCACCGTTACATTCACGGGCAGCAATTCAGGCACGCTGGACGCTACCAGGTGCACGATGGCGCTTACTTGCAGCTGGTCGAGGCCACGGCCGGGGTGCAGGTTGAGAAATACGGAAGCGGTGGGTTTTTGCTGGTCGCGCACAAAAACCTGTGGTTTGGGCAGTGCCAGGTGAACCCGTGCCGTATCGACGGCAGAGACCGCTTCTATGGTTTTGGCCAGCTCGCCTTCCAGTGCACGCTGGAAATTGACTTGTTCCAGGAACTGCGACACGCCCAGTTTCTGGTTTTCCATCAGCTCGAAGCCCACATTGCCACCCTTGGGCAAGCCTTGCGCTGCCAGTTTCAGGCGCGCATCGTGGACTTGCTCGGATGGCACGAGGATGGCGCCGCCGCCCTCGGAAAACTTGTGCTTGATACCGAGCTGGTCCAGTGAGGCCGTGATGGCGCCGCCGTCGCGGTCGGTAAAATTGGAAAACAGCACCTTGTATTCAGGTGGCTGGTTCCACATGTACAGCGCTACGCCGATGGCGATCAGCGCCGCCACGCCCAGGCCGCGCAGGAAATTCTTGCCCATTGGCGTCTTGGCGAAGGCTTGCACGGACTCCACGGGCGTACGGGTGGGCGCCGGTGGTGGTTGGTTCAGTTCGATGTCTTCCGCTACAGCCATGATGGGTTTCCGGGCGCTTGTGTTTGCTGGTGGGTGGTTGCCGCCTCGGATGAAGGAGGGGGCGATAGTGTGGATTATCCGTCACTGTCACGCGCTTCAATCGCCCAAATAGAAGGCGCTTTCGCCGCCTGCTCGGCCGAGCAGCTGGCGCTGGCGCTGGTATTGTGGGACCTTGGCAACACTTGGTAGTAGTCATTGTACCCGGCGTTGCCTTGCTGGCCAGAGTTTTGTTCTCTGGAAGCAACACGCACAATCAGACGCAATCAGACAGTAATCAGATAGTAGGCGGGGAGGCAAAGTGAAAACAGGCGGTATCGATAGCAGCAGGATCGAGGCGATGATCGCGCAACTGAAGTCGGCGGCCACGCGGCCGGACGCCAAGGTGCCGATGATCCAGACGGAAATACCGGCGGCCAAGGTCAATTTTGCCGACGCCCTGAAAGGCGCGCTCGATTCCGTGAGCGCCTCGCAAACGGCGTCGGCAGACTTGGGC
Organism: Janthinobacterium silvisoli; assembly: GCF_014200725.1. Classification (GTDB taxonomy): domain Bacteria; phylum Pseudomonadota; class Gammaproteobacteria; order Burkholderiales; family Burkholderiaceae_D; genus Janthinobacterium. Next base: position 1,427,140 of record NZ_JACHCL010000001.1, on the reverse strand, counting down.
AAGCGCTTTACCATGGGCGACGACAGTGTCAGCCTGTCGGACGTGATGGTCTCGATGCAAAAGTCCAGCATCGAATTCCAGGCGTCGGTGCAGGTGCGCAATAAGTTGGTGTCGGCGTATCACGACATCATGAATATGCAAGTGTAAACGTCTTGCCAAAGCTACTGCGCGGCGCCCTTTGCGGCTTGCGGTGTTTACCGCCCTTCGCTGTACTTCAGTACGGCTGCGCTTTCCGGCCACAAATCATCGCCGCTCGCCAGGCTTTTGCCAGACGTTTTCCTGGTTTTAAAAGCTTCGTTGTAAAAGCACTTACCCTAGCCCTGCCAGGCGTGCATTGCGCTCGCGCTCCAGGCGCGTGATATAGCGCTGCACATGGGCCAGCATGCCGCGCGGCAAGTCGATGAACTGGCAGCCCAGGCGGCGGTTCAGCTTATTGTTCAGCAATGTCATGTCCAGCGAATTACGGATCTGCAAGGTGGCCGTGACGATGCCAACGTCGGGCAAGTCGATGCGGCAGCCCGGGTAATTCTTGCCGATGGTTTCGCCCAGCATCAATTTATTGTCCATCATGGCGATGCCGCCACAGCTGATGTCGGCCAGCGGGAACAGGGTATCCAAGCCGCCCAGTTCAGATGGCAAGGGAATCGAGACGCGCACCGGATTGCTGACGGGCGTGTTCATGCGGTAATACTCGCGCCGCTGCAAGCGGATCAGGGTCTCCGGCACGGCGATTTTCAGTGCTTTTGTCCCTTCGTGCAGGCACTCTTCCACCAGTTCGCTGCTAAACAGGATGCGGATCTTGTCGAGCGTGGTTTCAAACGAAATGCCGGTGGCGGCTACCATGCGCCGGTTCTGGTCGGCATTCACGGAACGGTCGAGGATAACGGTATTGCGCTCAGCATCGACTTCCAGGATGGATGTCACGCATACATCGGATTCGCCATGGATCAGCATGCGGATCAACTGGTTCTTTTCGCCTATGCTGCGTAGCAGGGCGATGATTTCCCGCCGCGATTCCACTTCAAAGTCATGCCAGTTTTCGAGGCCGGAATCCATAATATGAGCTTGCATTGATACCTGTCTATCGGTCTATGTATCGGTGGTAAGGTGACTAGTGTCTGGCGCAGGCGGAAGCGGCTCGCCCTTGGGCCCGCCATTTGCCGATTCGATATGATATAACCAGGCCAGCAGTTCCGCAATCGCCCGATACAGGCCAGGCGGGATCTGGCGGTCCAGGTCGACATCCATCAACAAGGCCACCAATTCCTTCGATTCATGCACGAACACGCCATGCTCGCGCGCCGTGCTGATGATTTTATCTGCGATCAGGCCGCTACCCTTGGCCACTACCTTGGGCGCTGGCGTGCCGCTCTGGTAGGCCAGGGCGACAGCCGTTTGCGGCACCTTGCGCTTGGTGTCATCAAGCATCGCCGCTCCCCTCGTCGCCTTCTGCCGGTTTGGTCGCGATGCTCAGGGCCGACAAGGGCCAGCCGGCCGCATCCAGTGACGCTTCCAGTTGCGCCGCATGCCGGCGCAGGGTCTCGGCGCTGTCGGCGCTGCCGGCCTGCATCTGGATTTGCACCTTGCCACCGTGCAGCACGACTTGTGCGCTGATGTCGCCGAGCAAGGGAAACTGGAAGCGCACGCCGCTGCGCCAGGTGGCGGCCTCTTCGTCATCTGCGCCCGCATGGGCTCCTCCCTCGGGGGCATCCTTGGTGACATCCCACTGCATTTGCTGGCCAGCCCACGCTTCGCCCTGCCATTGCACGCGCGCTTGCTCATGCGTATGCAGCTGTAAATTGATCAGCTGGGCCGAGGCCAGGTCGGTGCCGCTCCTGGGTATATCCCCCTGCAAGGCCTTCTGCATTTGTGGTTCCAGCAGTAGCGAGGCCAGCGGGCGCTTGCCTTCGGCCCATTCGGCCACATGCGATTCATAGAACAGGCCGCTACTACCCACGGCGTCGCGCAGGTTTTGCGCCAGTTGCGCGGGATTGGCCTGGCCCTGGCCGCTCATCAGGGGAGTCTTGCCGAGTAGTGCCAACGGTGTATTCGGTGCGCTTTCGGCCTGGCGCAGCACGCTGGTGATGGCGCGTGCGGTGGTGCTCAGTTCAGGCGCAGGCGTGTCGCCACCGAGCGTGGGCAGCAGATTGGCTGGCGTCAGGGGCGCGCGGCTGAGCAGGGTGGCGGCGGTGCTGGTGGTCCGTGTGCCGGCCTGGGCGCCCGTAGCCGTGGCCGATTCGGGTTCGGCCTCGGCTTCGGCATAAGTGAGCATGGGGCCGCCCGGGTTATCGCGGCCGGCGCCGACCTGGAAGGAGGGACGGGGATTGATGCCGAGCAAGGTCAGCGGGATTTCCGCACCCAGCTGCACGCCGGCCGGCAATTGCATGCGCGCTGGCGTGCCAGCCACGCGTACCAAAAAACTGCCGTCAGTCAGGCGTGCCAGCACCTGGCCCTGCATCGATTTGCCGACCAGCCCTTGCAGCGAGCGCTGGAAATCCGCCTGGCGCGGATCGGCTGCCGTGTCGGCCGGCCGCGTGGCCTTGACCGGAGTCAAGGGCGTCATGCCGATGGCGTCCATCTTCGGCAACATGCCGCCCTCCGTTTGCTTTAAACGCCGTAGGCGTTGGCCAGGCGTCGTTCCGTGCCGGTACTATTGATCAGCTTAGACAGTTGCGCCATCCAGGGCATGGTCAGGTCGCGGATCTTGCGGTCGTCTTCCAGCATCTGCTTGATCATGGCCACCTTGCGCTGGCGGCCCGTGCTCTCCAGCAGCACCTGTTCTTCATTGGCTTTCAGCGTCGCCACGTGCGCAGTGACGCGCTGTTCCAGCACTTCGAGCTGGTCCCAGTCGGCGTTGCCGGCGGCGGCGACCATCAGTCCTGTCAGGGTTTGCATGGCTTCGTAGGTATTCAATACTTCTTGATTCGTCATCATGGATCAGGCGCTCGCTAGGCTAGGCATACGTTTCAAATCGGCGCCGGGGGCGGCGGCAGGAGTGGCGCCGATGGCGTTCCACGTTTCACGCAGGTCGGACAGCAGGCGCTGCACTTCTTCCAGCATGCCCAGGTCGTTATTCAGATTGGCCGTCAGCAGGCGCGCGCTCATGTATTCATACAGCGAGTCCAGGCCTTCGGCGATCTGGCCGCCGGCTTTCTTGTCCAGGCTGGCACGCAAGCCATTGTCGATGATCTGGATGGCTTTCGAGATGGACTTGCCTTTTTCCGGCACATTGCCCGACTTCAGGTGCATCTGCGCGCTGAGCACGGCCACCAGCGCGCCGTCATACAGCATCACGATCAACTTGTGCGGCGAAGCCGAGACGATGCCTGTCTCCAGGCCGACCTTGGCGTAGGCATTCACGCCACGTTGTTGGGTTCCAAACATGTGTTTCTCCTGAGGGCATTCTTAGCGGTTGGCGGCAATCGATGCCAACTGCTGGGTCAGATAGGTTTGTGTCGACTGCAGGCTGCTCAAGGTCACGTCCAGGCGCGTGAACTGGGCACGGTAGCGCGCTTCGATATCGGTCAGCTTGGCGCTGAACTTGTCGCGCTGGTCCGCCACATTCTTGATACTGTCATTGATACTCTTGCTGCGGTTGGTGATCATGCCATCCGTGCCCAGGAAGGACGTGGCCAGGTTATTCAGCTGGTAGGCATAGCCTTGCGAAAAGCTCACCGTGCCGCGCGGTCCTGTGGTGCCGCCCGTCACTTCAATCTTCAAGCCATCGGCATCCGAACCCGGTGCGCCGGTCAGTGTCTGGCCTGAGCCGACCACAGGCTGGCCACCCAAGGTGCCAGCCACGTCGGCGCCCTTGACAGGCGTGGCCGTGCCGAACAGGGTGTCGAAGCCGGTGCCGGTGCCGCTGGAAAGCGCGATATTGGAGACGGAACCGTAGCGCGCAGAGGCCAGCACCAGGTGGCCGCTGCCGTCGATCGAGGCGGACACGGTGGAGCCGACGTCGGAAAACGCCTTCACGCCATTGATCGACGACTGGATCAGCGAAGCCATCTGGGCCGGCGTGTAAGTGCCCGCCGGAATGGTGACGGTGGCCGTATTCTTGGCCACGCTGCGCACCGTATCGTTGAGGGTCACGTTCCAGGTGGTATCGCTGGCGATGGTGGTGGTGGCCGGCAGCACGCCCGTCGAAGTGAGCGAACCCTGGCTGGCCATGGTGGTGATGGTCAGGTCATAGCTGCCCGGCTTGGTGGCGGCGGTGGAGCTGGTGAAGGCGACGTTGCTGTCAGTAGCCTTGCCCAGGGCCGAGAATAATCCGCCGATATCGGTAAAATTGGCGCTGATGGCGGCGTCGAGCTTGGTGCTGTCGAGCGTCAGGCTGCCATCTTTCTGGAAGGAAATGCCAACCTGGCTCAGGGTGCTCAAGTTGCTGTTCAAGCCCGTGATCGGCGCGCTCAACTGTTTGCGCAACTGGCTCTGGATCGATTGCACGGTCGAGTCGCCTAGCAGCACGCCGGCCTTTTTCGTATCCGGGTCGTACGAGGTCATCTTGCCGATCGCCGTATTGAGATCGTTATATGCCTTGACGAAAGCGTTGATGTTGGTCTTGACGGTCGACGTATCTTTCGATACCGACAGGCTGGTGCTGCCGATCTTGGTAATGTTCAGGGTGACACCTTCGATGGCGGTGTCGACACTGTTCGAACTGTTCGTGATGGGAATACCATTGACGCTGAAGGCGGTATTTTGCGCCGCGCTGTTCTGCTTCAGGTTTTGCGTGCCCGCTACATCGTAGGACAGCAAATCGTTCAGCGCGCTGTCGGCCGGCTGGCCATCGCTGCCGCTCAGGGAAATCTTCATGGCCGAGCTGGCGCCCGTTTTCGAGGAGGCGAGTACCAGGTGAAACGGTTTGTCGCTACCGTCCGACACGATGCTGGCAGTCACGCCCAGGCCCGCGTTATTGATGGCGTCGCGGATGCCCTGCAAGGTGTTGTTGGTCGAATCGATCACCACCGTGCCCGTCGCTTGCGTGCCGTCCTGGGTAAAGCTGGTATTCATGTAGGCGCCGCCGGAACCGGCCGTCAAGCCTGCCGCAGCTGGATTGCTGCCACCGATAGTGATCGGGCTGGCATTGCCCGACGCCAGGCTGATGGTGCTGGTAATGGTGACGTTCGAGCCATCGTTGGTGGCGGTGGCGCTATGGCCGATGCCGCCCGTCACGCCGCCCGTCACGACTTCCTCGATATTGATGTTGGATCCATCGGCGCGCGTAAATTGCAAGGTGCCATCGGCTGCCTTGCCCGTCACCGTGATATTGGCGGCGGCCAGCGCATTCGAGACGGCATTCGGGCCTTCCAGCGTGGTATCGAGCGAGGCTGCCGTAATGCCGTTGCCGGCGGCGACGCCATTGCCCTGGGTAACGATCTCGATGCCGCCCACCGACAGCGAATATGTGCCGTCGGCACCCGTGCCGATATTGCCAAAACCGTTGAACATGGTAGCGCTGCTGGCTGCTGGCTGGGCCGTGGCCGTGACGCCGGTGGTGCTGCTCTTGGCATTGATGGCATCGGCCAGCGCGCGCGCGCTCTTGGTGGTCGCATCGGTTGGAATGGCCGTTCCATTGATGGTCAGGGAACCATTGCTGACACCGGTCAGTGCGGTGGTATTGCTCAGTGCGGTGCCGGCCAGGCCGAAGGTGCCGCCAGCAACTGAACCGAGCTGGAAGGAAATCGTGGTCTTGGCGCCCAGGCCGATGGTCGACAGTTTGCTGGCCATGCCGCCCGAGGTCAGGGTCTGCGACTGCGCCAGCTGGGTCACATTGATATTGTAGTTGCTGGGGACAGCCTTGGCGCCGGCCGTGGCGCTCAATACCAGTGGATCGGCAGGGGTGGCGCTGACGGCGCGGAAATTATTCGCATTCGATAGTCCCGACAGCGAGTTCTGGAAGGTGCCTACCGCGCCGCCCAGGGTGCCCATGGCACTCAGGGTCGCCTGGTAGGAAGCTGTTTTTTTGTCGTAGGTATTGAGTGGCTGCGATTCTGCGGCCATCAACTTATCGATGATGGCGTTGACGTCCAGACCACTGGCGCCGATACCGGGGGATGACAAGGTTGGAGTGATGGCCACAAAATGCTCCTAGGAAAACGCTAATATAAGCTGTTATCGGCAGAATCAATCAGGACTTGAGAGGGGGATTTACCGCGCTGTTTTCAGTTCGGCGAAGAATTTGGGAAATTGCTGCGAGGAAATTGCCAAAAAGAACAAAAAAAGAAGCCAGGTATTGGTGTTACCTGGCTACCTGGACTTATCTTGCTTGCAGTGCTGGGATGCCCATACCGTAGCACAAATCATCGATCACGCACTCTGGTCGATCAATTGGCCTTTGGCCATTTCAAAGGACTTGGCAATTTCCAGCGCTTCCTTGGTGGGAATTTGCCGCAGTACTTCCTTGGTTTCCTGGTCGATCACTTTGACCACCGTGCGCTTGCTATCTTCATCGATGGAAAATTGCAGGTTCTGCGTCTTGATGCGCGGCGATTGATTCAATTCCGACACAGCCTTGTTCAATTGATCACGGCTGGGTTCGCCACTTTTCTGCTGTTGCGTAACGGTATCGGTCGCTGTCGCCGCCCTGGCAGCTGGTCTTGCCGCAGGCGTGTCCGAGGCGTAACTCTTGTCTATCCTGGCCGTGGTAGCGGCCGCTATCATATCGATAGTCATGGTGCTCTCCTATTGAAAATTCCCCTGTCGAATAAATCCGGCAGGGGAATTGACTCCAGCGCTATGACGGGATGACTCCCGTCATCAAGCCTGATTAGCCACGCAGCAAGCTCAACACGCCGTTAGGCAGCGAGTTTGCTTGTGCCAGCATGGCGGTACCAGCTTGTTGCAGGATCTGGCCGCGGGTCAGGTTGGCCGTTTCCGAAGCAAAGTCGGTATCGACGATGCGGCTGCGCGACGAGGACAGATTTTCCGTAGTCGATTGCAGGTTGGAAATTGCCGACGAGAAGCGCGATTGCAGAGCACCGTATTGAGCGCGTTGGCTGTTGACCGTCGACAGTGCTGCATCGGCAATCTTCAGTGCCAATTGAGCGCCGTCGAAGCTGGTGACATCGATATCCGATACGGCGGCCAGCTTAGATGCGGCGCCGGATTTTGCCAGGCCGAGGCCGGAGCCTGCGTCCGTAACGGAGAAGCTGCTATCCGAATCAAACGTGACAGTGCCGTTAGCGGTAGCGGAGACGCCAGCAGCATTGACAGCGGTATTTTTGATACCTTTTACGTCATACGTACTGACATTGATCGCTGCAGGTGTGGTCGTGATGTTGTCGGTGATAACGATGTCAGAGCCGTTCGTGTTGCTCAGCTTGATACCGCCATTTACAGTATCGTACTGTGCAGTTACGCCGGTCTTGGCCGATTGTGCATTAATGGCATTGATACCCGCTGCGAAGTCGGTCGCAGAATTGCCGCCAGCGCCAACCGAGAACGATACGTTGACCGGATTGGTGGTTGCGTTGTTGTCAGACGCGATTTGGAACGAGTATGCACCACTTGCGGTCAGGGCCAGATTAGCTTCTGTCTTGGCGGTTGCTGTCACGCCGGTAGAGCCGGTTTTCTGATTGACTGCTGCTGCAATCGATTTTGCCGTGTCAGTTGCGGTGGTGGTGTAAGTGGACGAACCCAATTTGCCGTTAATCGTGACAGCCTGGGCAGCGACGACGTTGGTCGCTGGGGCTGCGGCAGTACCAAGCTTGGCCGCGGTCGCATCGTTTTGAACGCGGTTGTTGCCGTAGGTATTGGTCAGGAAGTTCGCGCCATTGGCCGAAATCAATTGGTTGGCATCGGCGCCGACCTGGAAGTTGGCCGTACCCATGGTGCCGTCCAGCAGCGCCTGGCCGTTGAACGAGGTGGTTTGGGCGATGCGGTTCAGTTCCGAGCTCAGTTGGCCTACCTCGGTTTGCAGCGCCTGGCGGTCGCTCGACGAGTTGGTGGCGTTCGACGATTGCACGGCCAGTTCGCGGATACGTTGCAGGATGTCGCCCGAGCTCGACAGTGCACCCTCGGCCGTTTGGGCCAGCGAGACGCCGTCGTTTGCATTGCGGGTGGCTTGGGTCATGCCGCGGATTTGCGAGGTCATGCGGTCAGAAATCGCCAGGCCAGCAGCATCATCCTTGGCGCTGTTAATACGCAGGCCGGAGGACAGGCGTTGCAGCGAAGTGTTCAGGGACGATTGCGAAGTCGACAGATTGCGTTGTGCATTCAGCGAGGCGATATTGGTATTAATTACTGCAGCCATGTTAATTCTCCAGACAGGTACTACATTGCGCTATGTGCTAGTCACTTTGGCCTGCCCCGCTGTTCCGGGACAATTAAGCCGCTGTTGTTTAGGGTAACGGTTGCTGTGTGGGAAAATTTATGGTGAAAAGAGCGCTAAATTTTCATTTTTTACCCTTCAGTTTGTGCCGCGCCGCGCGCTAAACGACATGATTTTCGAAATCTTGAGGGTGAAAATAATTTATTTTTTCGCCTGTTGATATGGCACCAAGACGCTGTCTAAGCTCAAAGTATTGTCTGTTTAATATTTTCACTTGAGCAGCGCCCGCTTTCCATGAGAGTGTGATGGCTCAGTTGGCCGGCTGCCAGACGAAATGGTCGCCCACGGCCTTGATCGTGCCGATGCCCGGGAACGGGAAATGCGGTGCGAAGATGGTTTCGTGGTTGGCCGCCAGCTTGGCCAGTTCGGCACGGCGGGTGGCGGCGCCTTCTGTGCGGTCCTTGTCGAAGGTGATGGTCCAGTCCGGTTTGGCGAGCGACAGGATCGGGCTGTGGACCAGGTCGCCCACGTCGAGCAGCCGCGCCTTGCCCGAAACGATCTGGTAACCCACGTGGCCAGGCGTGTGTCCCTTGAGCGGCACCGAGCGGATGCCTGGCGCGACCTGGTCGCCGGGCGCGAACGTGACGACCTGCGGCGAGATGATTTTCACCAGCGCTGCCATGTTCGCTTGCTCCTGCAGCCAGGCCCAGTCGGGCGCCGAGATATGCACGGTGGCTTTCGTGAAAGCCTGGGCGCCGTCGCGGGTGAGCAGGCCGCCGACATGGTCGCCGTGAACGTGGGTGATCAGCACGTCAGTGATCTGCTCTGGCGTGTAGCGGGTCTGCTTCAGGCTGTCGAGCAGCAAGCCCTGCGCGGAAGGACCGAGGCCGGTGTCGAGCAAGATGGTCTTTGCCCCGTCCTTGACCAGCAGCGCGTCGACGCTCAGATCGATGTGGTCGGTCGATGCGCCGGCCTCTGCCAGCACGGCAGCCACGGCGCTGGCGCCGGCCTCCGCGCCGAAGACCCTGGCGTCGTTGGGGATGCTGCGGACCTTGTCGCGCAGTGCAATGACTTCGAGCGCGCCGACATGGAAGGTATGCGCGACGGGGCCGTCCGGCACGGCGGCGGCGGGTGTGGTGGCCGAGCTGGCGGCACTGGCGGCGGTGCTGACCGCCAGCCAGACAGCGAATGCCAGGGATTTTTTCATGATTTTATTTCCTTTGGATTAATGGTTGGATGGCTGGCACGGAGCGCAAATGCCTGCTCTGCCATAGCATCATATGGCGAAATAAAAAATGCCGCCCAGCCTGGCGGCGGAGCGGCATCTTGCTGGCGCCAGTGGACTGTATTCAGTCCGCTACCACCACCCGGTTCTTGCCCGACTGCTTGGCCTGGTACATGGCGCGGTCGGCGCGCTTGACCAGTTCATTTTGATCTTCATTCGGGTGGCGCAAGGCTACGCCGGCGGAAAAGGTGATCAAGACTTTTTCATTTTCATGCAGGAAGAAGTGGCGCGTCAGTTCGCGCTGCAGCCGGGTCATGGTCGAGGATGCGGCCTCGACTGTCGTTTCCGGCAGCAGGATCAGGAATTCCTCGCCGCCGAAGCGGGCGATGACATCCATCGAGCGCAGGGTTTCCTTGACGATTTTTACTAGGTGTTTCAGCGCGGCATCTCCGGCCAGGTGGCCGTAAGTGTCGTTGAGGCGCTTGAAATCGTCGAGGTCGAGGATGGCGATGCACAGCGGCGTGCCGCGGCGGTCGGAGCGGGCCGTTTCGCGCTCGAACACATCTTCCAGGCCACGCCGGTTCAGGCTGCCCGTCAACTGGTCTTCACGCACCAGTTCGCTCATATGCTGCAGCTTGGCTTCCAGCGTGTGGATGCGTTGTTCCGCGTCCTGCACTTCCTGGCGTGCCAGCACCATCTTGTCGCGCGCCAGCAGTGCCTCGTTCTGCACCAGGCGCGTTTCGCGCAGCACTTCGTCCAGCACCACGTTCAGATCGCTGATATTTTCCGCCTGGCTGATTTTTTCCGAATAGCCGCCGATCTTTTCATGGAAGTCGCCCGTGCTGGCCGCCACCTGGCCCAGGCGGTCGATAAAGGTCATCATCATGTTCTTGACCGTCAGTTTGACGTCCGACAAGCTATGCTTGAGCTGGCCTTGCTTGTAAATGACTTCCTTCAGGCTGCGGGTGGCGTCTTCCAGCGCGCGCTGGTCCAGCGGTCCGGCGATCAGGTTTTGCACGGCGTCGACCTGGCCGCGCAGCCAGCTGTCGTCGTCGAGCAACTGGCTGACATTGTCCAGCAGCAATTTGAACAGGCGCAGCAGCAGTTCCTGCTGTTCGGCCGTGTCGCCGCTTTTCAATTCGATCTGGTAGCACAGCTGCTTCAGGCGCACGGCCGCTTCGTTCAGCGCATCTTCCGTATGGGCCTGCTTGATGGCGGTGCCCAGCGATTCGGCTTCGTCCACCAGCGCGGGCGTGCCGGTCAGCAAGGTAGCGACGGCAAAGCTCAGGGTGCGGCTCAGCAATTCGCGCAAGGTGCGCGTCTGTTCGCCATCGGGCAGTGGCGGCAACTCGATGCCGCCGCCTTTCTTGGTTTGCTTTTCAGCCAGTTGCGCCAGGGCGCGCGCATAACTGTCCCAGTCGCGGGCCTTCAGCGCGCGCTGGAAGCGCTTGCCAAAGTCGCCCAGTTCGCCCGCCGATTCACTCATCTTGCTCGCAAACTGCGTCAGCACGTGTTCGGCGCCGATTTCGGTCGGGGAGCTGGCTGCCAGCACGGCTGCAGGAGCCGTCTCGGCCGCTTCGCTGATGCCGGCGATTTCATTGTAGATGTCGCGGTAGGCGCTGGGCGTGGGTGCGATGCGGCGCGTCGCCAGGCGGCGAAACGCTTCGCGCGCGATCTCGGCCGGATTCATTGCAGCCGAAGCTGCAGCGGCATTCGTCGATGTGGCGCCAGCGGAAGCAGTTTCTGGCGGTGAAGGCAATTTACTGGACATGTAGGCACAGCCTTTTTGGGTATTTGCTAATTATCCCCATGATATGCTAGTTGGCAAAGAACTTATTGTGCGAGCAGCACTGAGAAGTCCATCCAATTCGCCCGATACCGCTGCCAAAGCTAGTCTACTAATTGGTTTCGTATTGCGTAGTGGGTCAATTCGGCACTGTTTTTCAGCTTCATCTTGACCAGCAGCCGCGCGCGGTATTCGCTGACGGTTTTCACGGATAATTTCAACTCTTCGGCGATGGCGCCCACCGTCTTGCCGGCGGCGATCATGATCAAGGTCTGGTATTCGCGGTCCGACAAGGCTTCGTGCGGCGCCATGTCATGGTCTTCGCCGACCGTATTGGCCAAGGCCTGGGCCAGCGAGGCGCTGATGTATTTCAAGCCGCCGGCCACCTGGCGGATGGCCGTGACCAGTTCGCGCGGTGCGCTCTGCTTGGTCAGGTAGCCGGCCGCGCCTGCCTTGAGCGAACGGATGGCATACTGGTCTTCGCGGTGCATGGACAGCATCAGCACGGCCAGCTCCGGTTTTTCCTTCTTGATTTGCTTGAGGACATCGATGCCGCTGCGGTCGGGCAGGGAGATGTCGAGCAGCATCACCTGGCATTTTGAGCCACGGAACAGCTTGACGGCATCATGCGCGCTTTCCGCTTCGCCGGCCACGATGATGTCTTTGGTGTCGGCCAGGATTTGCTTCAATCCTTCGCGCACGATCGCATGATCGTCGGCAATAAATACCCGGATGGTGGCTTTTTCTTTCATAACTGCATTGTTTCTTTTCTGGGTTAGCCTAGGCCAGGCCGTGTCCGTCCTGGTCTTGCTGCGAGCCGGCACGCGTAGGGCCATGGTCTGCAGCCGCTATTATCGCCTCTCGCGGCGCCGATAGCCTGACTTTTATGCTCAGGATCGTGCCGCCGCCTGGCGCATCGGCCAGGTGCAGGCTGCCACCGAGTGCATTGGCGCGTTCGGCCATGCCGCGGATGCCGAAAGAGAGCGGCTTGGCGCGGTCACTGGCGCGCACGCCTACGCCATTGTCGCTGATCTTCAGGCTCAGCTGCTGGTGCTGCACGGCCAGGCGCACGCTGACCTTGCTCGCTTGCGCATGCTTGGCGATATTGGTCAGCGCTTCCTGGGCGATGCGGAACAGGCTGGTCGCCTGGTCCAGTTCCAGCGCGATATCCTGGTGGCTGGCCGTGAATTCGCAGGCGATGCCGGCCTGGCGCGCAAATTCCTGCACTTGCCAGTCGAGCGCGGCAGCCAGGCCCAGGTCCAGCATCGACGGGCGCAAGTCCAGCGAAATGCGGTGCACGGCGTCGATGGTGCGGTCTACCAGGGAGTCGACATAGTCGGCCTTTTCCTGCAGTATAGGATTGCTGGGCGGCAAGCGACTGACCAGCATGGCCATGGCCATCTTGATGGCTGTCAAGTTGCCGCCTAGGTCATCATGCAGTTCGCGCGCGATGCGCGTGCGCTCGTGTTCCTTGACCTTGTCGATATGCGCCGTCAGTTCGGCCAGCCGGGCCCGTGACAAACGCACTTCGATCTGTTCCAGCCGGCTCTCCGTGATGTTGCTCATGATGCCTTCCCACTGCACCGTGCCGTCAGGCAAGGCGCGTGGCGTGGCGCGCAAGTTGATCCATTTCACGTCTTTCCAGGCATCTACCCAGATGCGGCCTTCCCAGTTCCAGTTCCACAAGCTGCGTTTCGAGATCTGCATGGCTTCCAGATAGGAGGCCCGGTCGTCGGCCAAAATCAGCTGTAAAAACAGCTCAGGCTGTGCGTGCAGCTGCATCGGGTTCAGGCCCAGCAGCGCCTGGCAGCCTTCGCTGAGGTAGGGGAAGGCGGTTTGCCCATCCGCGTGCAGGCAGAACTGGTACACCAAGCCCGGCGTATTGGAGACGATGGCGTTGAAGCGCGATTGCACCTGTTCCAAAGCGGTGGCTGCCGTCTGCGGTGTGGATAGTTCGTCGCCGGCGGCCAGTAGCAGCGCGCGGCCATGGCGGTCGGCGCGCGACAGGCGCAAGCGCAAGGGATACAGGCTGGCGTCGCGGCGCCGCTGCTGCACCTGCAGCGTGGCTTGCGCGCCTATGGTCTCGCCCAGTGTGTCGATGACTGCGGCCAGTTGTTGTGTTGATAGCTGCGGTGCCAGTGTCAATGCCGTCTGCGCAGCCAGTTCTTGCGGGCTGTAGCCCAGCTTGTCGCGCGCGGCCTGGCTCGCATCGAGCAACTGCAGGGTGGTGGCGTCGTACAGATAGATTTCTGCCTGCGACGCCTGCATGGCTGGGGCCAATTGTGGCAAAGGTGTTTTCATCAGCGCCGCGCCCGCCAAAAAGCCGTGAAGCGGCGCAGTACGCGGGCCGGGCGCAAATCATGGCGGCTAGGCACGGTTGCCCGCAAGCGCGCCCACCAGGCGCGGCGCGCGCGGCCCAGGGCGGCTGAAAAACGGCTGACCCGGCGCCATGGGCGTGTGGCGCGCAGGCGGGCGATCCAGCGGTCCTTGGTTTCCATGAACCGGCCGTGCCAGCGTGCAAACCATGGCAGGCTGAGCAGGGTGGGGCGGGTCAGGCTATACAAGCGCGCCACGGCCGCTGCACCGCCGAGCTTGGCGGCGACGATCACGCCGATGCCGGAAAAGGCATGGCCGCGCGCAATCGCCAGCAGGGCCAGCAGTTTGACGGGGAACAACAAGATGGCTGGCAGCACGAACACGGCCAATGCCCAGTAGGGCGGCAAACGCTTGATCCACGCTTCCAGCGCGTGTAATGGCGGAAACTGCGCCACCACCTGCATGATGCGCGCACCGGTCGCCCACAGCCATTCCTCGATCAGCAGGAAAATGGCGGCCAGGTAGACCAGCGGCGCGAACAGCCAGCGCCTGAATCTGTAGAATTTTTTCATCCGTCTCCGGGTCGGGGATTATCTTTGGCACGATGATACGTCAAAAAAGCGCTGCTACCCCCTTTGCGGGCGTGACAGTCTGGCCAGACGGGCTACAATAGGCAGATGAACAAAGCCTTTGTAAAAGAATCGGACCACGACGACGATGAGGAAGCGGCCGCGCTGGCGCTGGCCATTCCCGCTGGCGCCAAGAATTACATCACGCCTGCTGGCTACCAGCGCATCAAGGATGAGCTGCTGCAATTGATCGACGTGGACCGTCCGGAAGTGGTGCGTATCGTCCATTGGGCGGCCTCGAATGGCGACCGCTCTGAAAATGGCGACTATATCTATGGCAAGCGGCGGCTGCGCGAAATCGACCGGCGCATCCGCTTCCTGACCAAACGCATGGACCTGGCCGCCATCGTCGACCCCAGCGTGCACTACGGCAACGACCAGGTCTTCTTCGGCGCCACTGTAACTTACCGCACCGAGGATGGCGAAAGCCACACCATCACCATTGTCGGCATCGACGAATTCGACCCCCTGAACGGCAAGATCAGCTGGATCTCGCCCATGGCGCGCACTATCACCAAGGCGCGGGAAGGCGACCTCGTCACCCTGAACACCCCGCAAGGCCCGCAAGAGCTGGAATTGCTGGAAGTGACGTACCCGGCGCCGGGAGAAGCCTAGTTTGCGTTAAGGCAGGGCTTGTTTTGACAGCTCTGCCAGGCTGGAGCTTTTCTGGATGGGGGAGTTGCCATGGCCCGTCGTTTGCGCATTGTCTTGCCGGGTGTTCCGCTGCATGTGATACAGCGCGGAAGCAATCGGCAAGTGTGTTTCCTTGATGCTCAAGATTTCCGGCGCTATCTCGACTATCTGCATAGTTGCCTGGCTATTGCGCCATGCGAACTACATGCTTATGTTGTGATGAGCAACCATGTGCATCTGTTGCTCTCCGCTCAGGACACCACACATCCATCGGCATTGATGAAAGCGCTGAATCAGCGATATACGCAATATTTCAATTGGCGTTATGGGCGTAGCGGGAGCTTGTGTGAAGGCCGCTACAAGTCTTGCCTGGTGCAAGGTGAGCGTTATCTCTTGATCTGCCAGCGCTATATTGAACTTAACCCCGTCAGGGCTGGCATGGTTGCTTTGCCAGCGCAGTATCGTTGGTCCAGCTATCGAGCTAATGCGCAAGGGATGAGCGACGAGTTGCTTTCGCCACATTCAGTGTATTTACGGCTGGGGCATGATGCACATAAACGGCAGCAAGCTTATCAGTTCTTGTTTCAGAAAGATTTGCCAATGCATACCGTGACGCAATTGCGTGTAGCGTTGAATGCGGAATTTGCCATCGGGGATCAGGATTTTTTGCGCCGCATTGCCGAAGCCAGCCGCCAGCCGCCAGCAGAAATCCGGGGTCAGACCCGGCGGGTCTGACCCCAGCTCTTCTGCTTTTGGGTTTTAATTGCGTTCGCGCAAGATGCGATTCACGCCGGCCACTCTGCGCACATTGCGCAGCAGCGCCGCCAGGTGGACCCTGTCCTTGACTTGTACGGTGAAGCGTAGCTGGTCGAGGACGTTGTCCTTGTCTTCGTCCATGCCCACGTAGATGATGTTGGCGTCCGATTCGCCGATTTCGGCAGCGACACGGGCCAAAATGCCGCGTTCGCTATTGATCAGGACTTTGATGCGGCAGTCGAAGCGGCGGTTCAGTTCGGTGCCCCAGCGGACAGCGATCCAGCGGTCCGGTTCCTTGGTGCGCTGGCGTTTGGCTTGCGAACAGTCGCTGGTGTGGACCAGCAAGCCCTGGTCGCGGCGCAGTTGGCCGATGATCTGGTCGCCAGGAATCGGCAGGCAACAGGGCGCCAGCTGCACGGACACGCCTTCGGTGCCGCAAATGGTGACCGGGTCCAGTTCGCTGCCGCTATTGTGTTCCACCGGCATGCTGGCCGCTTCGCCGCCGATCAAGCCAAAGATGTGGCGCGCCACCAGGGTGGCCATGCGCTTGCCGATACCGATGTCCGCGTACAGCTCATCCATCGAATTGGCGCTCGATTCATTGAGCAGGCGTTCGATCAGCGGCTGCGGCAATTCGGCATCGATGTTCAGTGTTTGCAGCGCCTGCGACAGCAATTGCTGGCCCAGGGCGATCGATTCGGGCAGGTTGATCGTGCGCAAATGGTGGCGGATGGCCGAACGGGCCTTGCCGGTGCGCACGAACGACAGCCAGGTCGGGCTGGGCCGCGACGAGGAATCGGTGATGATTTCCACGATGTCGCCATTGTGCAGCTCGGTGCGCAGCGGCGAGGTTTCGTTGTTGATTTTCACGGCCACGGTCTGGTCGCCGATGCCCGTGTGGATCGAATAGGCAAAGTCGATGGCGGTAGCGCCGCGCGGCAGGGCGATAATCTTCGATTTCGGCGTAAACACGTACACGGAATCGGGGAACAGGTCGACCTTGACGTGTTCGAGGAACTCGGCCGAGTCGCCCGTCTGTTGCTGGATGTCGAGCAAGGATTGCAGCCAGGCATGAGTGCGCTGCTGCAAGTCGGACGGGTTGGTTTCGCCGCTCTTGTAGAGCCAATGCGCCGCCACGCCGGACTCGGCCGTGCGATGCATTTCCTGCGTGCGGATCTGGAATTCGACCGGCGTGCCGTAAGGACCGATGACGGTCGTGTGCAGCGACTGGTAGCCATTCAGCTTGCGAATCGCGATGTAATCCTTGAACTTGCCCGGCATCGGCTTGTACAGGCTGTGCAGGGTGCCCAGCGAGACATAGCAGTCCGAAAAGCTGTCGACCACCACGCGGAAGCCGTACACGTCCAGTACTTGCGAGAACGACAAATGCTTGCTGCGCATCTTTTTATAGATGTCGAACAGGGTTTTTTCGCGCCCCGTCACTTCAGCATCGATTTCTGCCATGGAAAACGTGCTCTTTACCGCTTCCATGATCTTGTTGACCACTTCGCGCCGGTTGCCGCGCGCTGCCTTGACGGCTTTCGCCAGGGTACGGTAGCGCATGGGATACAAGTGCGAGAACGACAGGTCTTGCAGCTCGTGGTAAATATTGTTCAGGCCCAGGCGGTGCGCAATCGGCACATACACTTCCATGGTTTCGCTGGCGATGCGGCGTTTTTTGGCCGCCGTCATGAAATCCAGCGTGCGCATATTGTGCAGGCGGTCGGCCAGCTTGATCAGGATCACGCGCACGTCGGACGCCATGGCCAGCAGCATCTTGCGGAAGTTTTCCGCCTGCGCTTCGATCTGGCTCTGGAATTCGATTTTTTCCAGTTTCGACAGGCCGTCGACCAGTTGTGCGACGGGCGAGCCGAAACGCTCGATCAGCTCGTCTTTCTTGACGTCCTGGTCTTCCATCACGTCATGCAGCAGGGCGGCCATGATGGCTTGCGCGTCGAGTTTCCAGTCGGCACAGATTTCGGCGACGGCAATCGGGTGCGAGATATACGGTTCGCCCGAACGGCGCATCTGGCCCAGGTGCATTTCGTCAGAAAAACGATACGCTTCCTTGACCTTTTTCAGGTCAGCGGGCGAGAGGTATTCGGCGAGTTTGTCGGCCAGGTGGCTGACGGAGGCGACCCCGAGTGCAGGAGCGGGAGCAGCAGGGGCTAATGTAGCGGCGGTGGCAGGCGTGACTGCGCCCGGCGCACTGGCGCCCTGGTTTTTTGCCGCCTTGCGCGGGGCCAGGGGCGGCAGTGCTGCAGAAGTCGTGTCGGCTGGGGTCAGACTCATAAAACGTTGCGTTACGTCGCAGTGTGAAGATAAAGGATACGGGTAGAACCAGGGATCAGCACTGTTCCGGCACGCGGGCTCCCAATTACATTGGAACCTTTTTCAACATTTCGATGCCGACTTTGGCGGCAGCGATTTCGCGCAGTGCGACGACGGTAGGTTTGTCCTTGGCTTCAACCTTAGGCGTATGGCCTTGCAGCAACTGACGTGCGCGATAGGTCGCTGCCAGGGTCAGTTGAAAGCGGTTAGGGATCTGTTTCAGGCAATCTTCGATGGTAATACGGGCCATAGTAACTCCAATAGTGGTGCGTGGTGCTGTGTGAACGAACTGACGTGCGTGGCGGTCGCTGCCCGAAGGCTTACTCCGCGTGCAGGCCCAGTTGGGCGAAAAGCGATGCATTACGGGCCGCTTGTTGCGCAAACCGGCTGCGGGCCGCTCTCACGATCGCGCTCAGTTCGGACAAAGCGACCGTAAACTCTTCATTGATAATAACATACTCGAACTCTGGAGCGTGTGCGATTTCGCCACCGGCTGCCAGCAGACGGCGCGTGATCACATGCGGTGCATCCTGGCCGCGTTTGTTCAGGCGTTCTTCCAGCGCATCGATCGATGGCGGCAGGATGAAAATACCGGCCGCGCGCGGGAATTGCTTGCGCACCTGGCGCGCACCCTGCCAGTCGATTTCCAGCAAGATATCGGTACCAGCCAGCATTTGCTGCTCTACCATGATGCGCGAAGTGCCGTAGTAATTGCCGTGCACTTCCGCCCATTCCAGGAACTCGCCCTTGTCGGCGCGGGCGATAAAGTCTTCCGCCGTCGTGAAGTAGTATTCGCGGCCATGCTCTTCGCCAGGACGCGGCGCGCGCGTGGTGGTCGAGATCGACAGTTTGATGCCGGGTTCCTGCGCCAGCAGGGCATTGACCAGGGTCGACTTGCCGGCGCCGGAAGGCGCAGCAACCACGAACAGGCTGCCAGAGAAGGCGGTAGAGTGACTCATGCGGTGTTTTCCATATTCTGTATTGTTGGCGTTTTGCCCAGGCAAAGAACGCCCAAAGACGTATTTTACCAAGAGCCGGGCTTGCCAGTCATCACTTAGAGCTGGAAATCTGCACCATGCGGATTTATTCCAGGTTTTGCACCTGTTCACGCATTTGTTCGATCAATAACTTCAGGTCCATCGAGGCGTCGGCCAGTTCCTTGACGGAGGCCTTGGCGCCCAGTGTGTTGGCTTCGCGGTTGAGTTCCTGCATCATGAAGTCCAGGCGCTTGCCGACCTGGCCGCCCTTGGTCAGGATGTGGCGTGTTTCGCCCAGGTGGGCAGACAGGCGCGCCAGCTCTTCGGAGACGTCGATGCGGATACCATACAGAATGACT
Organism: Janthinobacterium silvisoli; assembly: GCF_014200725.1. Taxonomy (GTDB): domain Bacteria; phylum Pseudomonadota; class Gammaproteobacteria; order Burkholderiales; family Burkholderiaceae_D; genus Janthinobacterium. The sequence continues at coordinate 1,407,856 of NZ_JACHCL010000001.1, read as the reverse complement.
TCCTGGCGGATGCGTTCCATCGCGTCCTGGCGCGACATGGCGGAATTGGAACCCTGGCTGGCCAGGCCCAGCGCATCTTGCATGCGTTCGACGGCTTTTTGCTGGAAGGCTGCCACCACTTGCGGGATCAAGGGGGTGATGCGTTTGACGATGGCTTCCATCGCTTCGATGCGCGAGACCAGCACGGCTTCGAGGGCGGCGCCTTCACGCTTGCGGCTATCGACGAAAGCGGCGATCGTGCGTTTGGTCAGTGCGCCGACGTCCGCTTGCAGGGATTCCTGTCCGATTTGTGCTTCTTCAATCACGCCAGGCCAGCGCAGCAGTTCGGCGACCGTCATGACAGGCGCCGAGACGAAATGCTGGCCCACTTCCGATTGCAGGCGCGCCAGTTCGGCCAGCAGGGGCAGGTTCAGCGCCTGGCTGCCGGTGGTGGCGGCCTTGCGGCCAAAGCTCAGGCGGACTTCCACCTTGCCGCGCGTGATGGCGGACATGACAGCGGCGCGCAAGTCAGGCTCAAGCGTGCGTAAATCGTCGTTGATACGAAATTGCAGGTCGAGAAAGCGCGAGTTGACGCTCTTGATTTCAATTGTCAGTGTGCCTGCAGCACCTTCGCTGGTGGCAACCGCGTAGCCTGTCATGCTTGAAATGCTCAAAGGATTCCCCGATTTGGTCTTGTATACAATCACTTATACACTTAATCAGCTGGCGCAGGCAAGACCTGCCCATCGCCATCAAACAGGGCCGGATTGCAAGCTGGCCCCGATATGGCTGAATAGTGTGCGTTTTACGGCATTGTAAAGAAAATTGTGTACGGCGGGTCAGGATTGTCGGGATCATGTGTGGATGCGGCATGCATGCTGGCCTGCAGGTGTTGCATGGCTACAAATGAGAGTGGCGCGCGGTGTTAAAATCGCTGCTGTAAATTTCACCGCATCCCCACACAAGAACACAGGACAACCCATGACATTTGTATCCCGCCCCAGCGGCCGCGCCGTCGACGCGCTGCGCGCCATCCGCATCACCCGCCAGTACACCAAGCATGCTGAAGGCTCGGTGCTGATCGAGTGCGGCGACACCAAGGTCATCTGCACCGCCAGCATCGAAGACAAGGTGCCGGGCTTCTTGAAAGGCAAGGGCCAGGGCTGGTTGACGGCTGAGTACGGCATGCTGCCCCGCTCGACGCATACGCGCATGGACCGCGAAGCGGCGCGCGGCAAGCAGTCTGGCCGCACCCAGGAAATCCAGCGCCTGATCGGCCGCTCGCTGCGCGCCGCCTTCGATCTGCAGGCTTTTGGCGAACGCACCCTGCACCTCGATTGCGACGTGATCCAGGCTGACGGCGGCACCCGCACGGCATCGATCACGGGCGCCATGGTGGCTGCGTACGATGCGTTTGCGCAATTGCAGGCGCGCGGCGCGATCAGCGCCATCCCCGTGAAAAGCTTTGTGGCCGCCATCTCGGTCGGCGTCTACCAGGGCGAGCCGGTGCTGGACCTGGACTATGTGGAAGACTCGGGCTGCGACACCGACATGAACGTGGTGATGACCGAAGCGGGCCACTTCATCGAAGTGCAGGGCACGGCCGAGGGCGCCGCATTCGACCGCGCGGGCATGAACCGTTTGCTGGACCTGGCGCAGGGTGGTATCGCCGACCTGATCAAGCTGCAGAAGCAGGCGCTGGGTATTTGATCGTCTTTGATCTTTACATGGATTTACATCGGGGCGGCACAAGCGCGTGGCACCAGCGTCATTGCCGTCCCTTGGTCCACGATGATGAGGCAGGTCTAAAAGGTTTACAATGCCGGCATTGAAGATGGTCCCCAACGGGGCCAGCCTAACCCGGATATTGTCACATGACCCAACGCCTGATCCTCGCATCCAATAACGCCGGCAAGCTCAAGGAATTCAACGAGCTGCTGTCGACCATCGGTTTTTCCGTACACGCCCAGGGCGAGTACGACGTCCCCGAAGCGGACGAACCATTCCATACCTTTGTTGAAAACGCCCTGCACAAGGCCCGCCACGCGGCGCGCCTGACGGGCTTGCCGGCGCTGGCCGACGATTCCGGCGTGTGCGTCAATGCGCTCGGCGGCGCACCGGGCGTGTATTCGGCCCGCTATGCAGGCGAGCCGAAGTCCGACTCTGCCAACAGCGCCAGGCTGATTGCCGACCTGGCCTCGCACGCGGATAAGTCCGCCTATTACTACTGCGTGCTGGTGTATGTGCGCCACGCTGACGACCCGCAACCGGTGATCGCCGATGGCCGCTGGCATGGCGAAATGATCGCCACGCCGCGCGGCAATGGCGGCTTTGGCTACGACCCGCATTTCTATATTCCGGCGCTGGGCAAGTGCGCGGCCGAACTGACGTCCGATGAAAAGAACGCGCTGTCGCACCGTGGACAGGCCCTGCGCGCGCTGGTCGAGAAACTCCGATGATACCGATCAAACTGGTCGGCGCCGCCGGCAAATCCGCGAGCAAGCCGGGCGCCTCTCCTGCGCCGCAGGAAGGTATTTCCGGCGCCGCCGGCGCTGCCCTGAAATACCTGCAGCCGGGCGCGCTGAGCCTGACGGCCTTGCCGCCGCTGTCGCTGTACATCCATTTTCCCTGGTGCGTGAAAAAATGCCCGTACTGCGATTTCAATTCGCATGAAGTACGGGGCAGTTTTCCGGAAGAACAATACCTGGCGGCCCTGCGGCTGGACCTGGAGATGGCGCTGCCTTTGATCTGGGGCCGCAAGATCCACACCATCTTCATCGGTGGCGGCACGCCCAGCCTGATGTCGGCGGCGGGGCTGGACCGTTTGATGTCGGACGTGCGCACCTTGCTGCCGCTGGAGCCCGATTGCGAAGTCACCATGGAAGCCAATCCTGGCACGTTCGAGACAGAGAAATTCAAGTCTTACCGGGCCAGCGGCATCAACCGCCTGTCGATCGGCATCCAGAGTTTCAATGGCCGCCATCTGCAGGCGCTGGGCCGCATCCACGACGACAATGAAGCGCGCCGTGCGGTAGAAATCGCCCATACGCACTTTGATAATTTCAACCTTGACCTGATGTATGCGCTGCCGTCGCAAACCCTGGCCGAAGCGCAGCAAGACCTGGAAACGGCGCTGTCATTCGCCCCGCCGCATCTGTCGCTGTACCATTTGACCTTGGAGCCGAACACCCTGTTCGCCAAGTATCCGCCAGCGCTGCCTGACGATGACGAGAGCGCCGATATCGCCGACATGGTGGCCGGGCGTTCGGCGCAAGCCGGTTATGGCCGCTATGAAGTGTCGGCCTATGCGCAGCCGGGACGGCGCGCGCGCCACAACCTCAATTACTGGGAGTTTGGCGACTATATTGGCATCGGCGCGGGCGCGCACAGCAAGATTTCGTTCCCGCACCGCGTGCTGCGCCAGGCCCGCTACAAGCAGCCCAAGGCCTACATGGACGCGGTGCAGGCAGGCGCACCGGTGCAGGAAGAACGCGAACTGGCGCGCGAGGAAATGGGTTTCGAGTTCATGCTCAATACCCTGCGCCTGACGGGCGGCTTTGCACCGAACCTGTTTGCTGAACGCACGGGACTGGCGATCAACGCCATCGACAAGGCGCTGAACGCGGCTGAAGCGAAGGGCTTGCTCTACCGCGATCACCAGATCATCCGCCCGACGCAGCTGGGCCAGCATTTCCTGAACGATCTGCAGCAGATGTTCCTGGAGGATTAATGCGTCGGGATGGCTTGCAGCCGCTGCAGTTTCGCCGCATAGAGGCTGTGCTCGTTGCGCGTGAGGCTGTTATCCATCGCCAGCGCCAGTTGCTGCCCCGCTAGCGGTAGCTGGCCCAGGCGGGCATAGGCTTGCGCCAGCCAGAAGTGGAATTCATGGTAATACGGGTCGCGCGCGATTTCCTTGCCAAATAGCCGCGCGGCCTCGGCATACTCTCCTTTCTCCATCGCGGCCCGTCCCAGATTAAAGTAGTGGAAGGGCGGCTGTGGCTGCAACGCCAGCAGGCGCTGGCGCAGCGGCCGCGCCTGTTCCGGCAAGCCTGCTGTTTCCAGTAGCTGCGCCAGGTTCGCCAGCAGCACCGTATTGTCTGGCGTGCGCGTCAGGGCATAGGCCAGCGTTTGCCGTGCCGCCGCCAGGTCGCCATGGCGGAACTGGATCACGCCCAGGGTGTTGTAGGCGCCGCTGAACGAGGGGTCTTGCACGATGGCTGCGCGGGCCCACCAGTAAGCCTGATCCAGCTGGCCCGCACTCAGGGTTTCGGCGGCGCGGTTATTCATATACATGGCGAGGATGGTCGCCTCATCGATTTCGCGCGTGCGGTAGCCTGCCACGTCGTTTGAAGGCAGGAAGTCGATCACCATCATGCCCCTGGCGTCGTAATTGCCAGGATTGTCGTCCAGGTGCCGGCCCAGCACCAGATTGACGTGGCCGGCGACGAAATACATGTCGCCGCTGCGGCTCCAGTTTTCTTCACCCAGCACTTCCTGGTAGCGCACGTTCAAGTTCATGGCGTGCGCCAGCGCCGCCGTCATGATCACCAGCGACAGGCAGTTGCCGCTGCGCGCCTCAAACGTCTGGCTGGCATTGCGGGTCATGCTGGCGTCGTATTCGAGTTTCAGCTGCTTCTTGTCATACAGGGCGTTGTACAACGCTACGCGGGGATTGCCAGTGCGCGCCGTGCGGTTGACGTCGGTTTGCAGATACTGCCGCATGTGCTCGCTGAGGGCAAATACCTGATTTGCATCGATCGTGATGGCGGGTGCGAAAGCGCTATCGGTGAAAACGGGCGGTAGGCTGGCCGGTGGCGCCACGGCACAGGCAGCCAGGGTGGTGCATAGCAATAGCGTGGCAAGGCGGCGGGCGCTGACTAGATAGGGATGCATGGTTTTTCCCTGAAGGCGCCGACTGACGATGTCCCCGGCGGCGCGCCTGTCCCGCCCGGAACCCTTATAAACCAGTATCGGCGCCAGCCGGGGCGCTGTCAAATACACCGTGCCAGGATGGCTTAAAACTCTTCCCAGTCTTGATCCTTGGCAATATGCGCTGGCATCTTGCGGGTGGTGCTCGTGCTGGCGACTGGCTTGCTGACGGGCCTGCTCGCCGCCTGCGGTTTGCGCTGCGGCGCCAGCCGTGTGACGGCCGCGCGCGCAGGCGCCGCCACAGCCGCGTGTTCGAGCTGGAAGCCGGCGGCCACCTGGGCCAGCCGCGTTGCCTGGTCTTGCAGGCTTTCGGCGGCCGCCGCCGCTTCTTCCACCAGCGCTGCGTTTTGCTGTGTCACCTGGTCCATCTGCGCGATGGCCTGGTTGACCTGGTCAATGCCCGCGCTTTGCTCGGCGCTGGCGGCCGTGATCTCGGCCATGATGTCGGTCACGCGGCGTACGCTGTCGACCACTTCGCCCATGGTACTGCCGGCCTGTTGCACCAGCCGCGTACCGTTGTTGACCTGCTCGACCGAGTCGCCGATCAAGGCCTTGATTTCACGCGCCGCGGCGGCGGAGCGTTGCGCCAGGTTGCGCACTTCGGTGGCGACCACGGCAAAGCCGCGCCCCTGTTCGCCCGCCCTGGCCGCTTCCACGGCCGCGTTCAGGGCCAGGATATTGGTCTGGAAGGCAATGCCGTCGATGACGCCGATGATGTCGACGATTTTTGTCGATGCCGTATCGATGGCGCCCATGGTATCGACCACCTGGCTGACGATGCTGCCGCCCCGTTCCGCTACGCCAGAGGCAGCTACCGCCATCTGGTTGGCCTGGCGCGCATTGTCGGCATTCTGCTTGACGGTCGAGGTCAGCTCTTCCATCGATGAGGCTGTCTCTTCCAGTGAACTGGCTTGCTGCTCGGTGCGGGCCGACAGGTCGGTATTGCCGGCGGCGATTTCACCGGACGCCGTGGCGATGGCGCCCGTGCCCGCCTGCACTTCCGACACCACCTTGCGCAGCGCGTCATTCATGCCATGCAGGGCGCGCATCAGGTCGCCGATTTCATCGCGCGCGGGTGGGCCAAAGCTGGTGCGCAAATCGCCCTGGGCCACCGTCTCGGCCACTTTCACGGCTGCTTGCAAGGGCTTGGTGATCGAGTGCGTGATCAGCCAGGCGCACAGGCTGCCCAGCGCGACGGACAGCGCGCACAGCAGCAATAACAGAGTGAAGCTGCGGCCATTGGCCGCTTCGATGGCCTGGGCGGTAGCGTCGATGGCCTTGCGCTGCTGCGCCAGCAGCGCCTTCACATTGGCCTGGTAGCTGGTGGCGGCCGGCGCGAAACTGTCGCGGTAGATGGCTTCCGCCTTGGCCGGATCGCCTGCCTTGCGCGCATTCATGACCAGGGTCTTGGCGTCCTGGTATTTCACGCGCTCGGCTATCGAGGCCTTGAAAATGGCTTTTTCTTCGTCGCTGTCGAGCAGCTCTTCGATTTTCTTCAGCAGTTCGCCGCCCTGGCGGGTACTTTCGGCGATCGGCTCGGCAAACACGGTCGCCAGGGTTTCATCGGTGCTCTTGGTAATCATCGAGGTGCGCGCGATGGCTGAATAGATCAGCACATACCAGTCTGACACCAGGCGTTCCTTGGCCAGCGGCTTTTGCATCATTTGCCGGGTCGCCTCGGCATTGGCATGGGCGCTGAACAAGGCGTAGGCGGTCGAAATGACAGATAGCAGCAGCACCAGAGCGAAGCCGGCGGCCAGGCGGCTGCCGATGCGAAGGTGGGAGAGAGCGTGCATGGTCGGACTCCTGTCGCGGGAAGAAATGAATTGCCTGTGAGCCATAGTATGCGCCGATTATTAACCAATAGGTAAGCAAACGGCACACTTCTTGGGCATCTGTTGCTGGCTTGCCGCGGCTTTCTTATGGGGTCTGCAGGCGGTACTTTTCCAGCGCCTGCACGGCCGTCGGCGTAAAGTCAGTGAATACGCCATCGATACCGGCACGGAAAAAGTCTTGCAGCTCGGCCTCTGGCGCGCCGTGATACAGGCCTGCCAGGTATTTGCCTTCATTGCGGAAGGTGAAGCTGTGCACGAACAGGCCGGCATGGTGGGCGTCGGCGATCACACTGGTTGGCGTGGCCGTATTGACGTCGGCCAGCGCGCCATAACCCTCGCCGTGGAAGGGAGAAATGGTCCAGGACATCAGCTGCGGTTTCCATGGGCCGATGCCGTCGGCGTAGGTCTTGATCTCGGCCAGGCCGGCCGGGGTCAGCATGGCGCCGAAAAAGCGGCCATCGCCAGCCAGGGTCCAGCTGTAGGGGCGGGCGCTGACGAAATTGCTGGAATCCGGCGTGGCGTAGATCACGGCGCCCGTGTGGAAGTCGATCGCATTGCCATCGATCAGCTGCACCACCTTGCTTTTCAAGCCAATCGAGCGCATATACTTCAGGCTGGCCGGATCAAAGCTTTGCACGAACAGCGGCGACTGTTTGTCGTTCATGCCATTGTCCTTGACCAGCTTGACGAAGGCGTCTTCAAAAGGGTGGGCGCCACTGCCGCAGCCGTTGGCGATCGCCTGGGCATTGTTCCAGTACGGGTTTTTCGATTCCGGATACACGGCGATGCTGCGGCCCAGCGCTGCGCTCTTGGCGCGCGCGATGTCGAATACTTCCTGCATCGTCAGGATGGGGAACTTGCCATTCATTTCCGTCGGACGTAGTTCGCGCGCATCGTAGGTGGTGCCGCCCAGCCATTGCTTCAGTTCCGCCACCGTAAAGTCGCTGATGGCCCAGTCGCCCGTATGGTCTTCGCCATCGACCACCAGCGACTTGAGCACGGATTTCGGATCGGCCGGGTCGGTGCGGTCGCTCAGGTAGGTGGCCGGACCACCCACGACGCCGCTGTCATAGGCGACCTTGACCAGCACGCCGGGCACCGTGCGCTTGCGCGCGGCGACGGTGGGGTTGTGTTCGGCTACCTTGGCGATATTGGTGTTATCGCTGAGCCAGGGATTGTGGCGCACCACCAGCACGCAGTCGCGGCTCATATGCACGTCCATTTCCAGCACATCGGCGTCCGAGTCGGCAGCTGCCTCGTAGGACGGCCGCGTACTTTCCGGATACAGGCCCGGAAAGCCGCGATGGCCGATCACCAGCGGCGCCTTGCCGTCGAGGGTCAGGAAACTGCCCTGTGCAGTCGCGGCAGCGCTACTTGCGGCCAGGCTTAAAACGATAGCAATTTTCAGCGCAACAGTCGTCATGACAACTTTCTTCAGATGGAGGGGGCCGCCGGCATATGGGTGGCGCGCCATCAATATACCTGTCTGCCATGACCCGCTGATGACAGACACTTCATTACAAGTGCATTACAAATAGCATGTGCTGAAAAAAAGGTTTCCATTGTCGTGTAAAGTTCCTTTAGGCAACTTTTTAAAACCGGTGGCTATCCACATAAGAACAGGAAAAATATGCAAAATAGAATAATGGCAGGTCTGATCAGTACCTTGCTTATCGGCATGTTGACGGCATGTGGTGGTGGCGGTGTCGGCGCTGATGCGAATACGCAAGTGCTGAGCAGTGGCGCATCGACCGCGCAAACCTTGAACCCTGGCCGGCCGCCTGGGGCGAATTTCAATCTGGCGCCGTTTACCTTGCAGTTGCCGACAGGTTCGTCCGGCAATGTCGATACCGTCAGCGGTTCCAGTCTTGCCGCCGGTTATACCAATCAATATTATTTCCATACCGACAGTTCGGACGGTGCGCTGGTCATGGTCGATCCGACGCAGGGCTGGACCACGTCCGGCTCACAGCATCCACGCACGGAAATGCGTGAAAATGCGACCTGGAACACCAGTGGCAAAAACAAGCTCAATGCCACCGTGGCGGTGACCCAAGTGCCGAGCAAAACCACAGTCGGCCAGATTTTCCAGGGTAGCGGGCCGAGCAAGCCACTGTGCGAATTGCAGGTCACGTCTGGCGGTGCGGTGAATCTTTTGCTTGAGAACACCAATCAGGGCGGCAACGCGCAGACGTATCCGATTACCAGCGTGTCCGTGGGTAGCCGCTTCAATTATGAGCTGAGCCTGACCGGTGCCACCATTACCGTCACGGTCAATGGCACGGTCAAGACGTTTACGATGGATTCCAGTTTTAATGGCGAAAATTTTTACTTCAAGGCTGGTAACTACGATCAAAGCGCCGTCTCCGGCACGCCGTTGACGACGCCTGGCACCATCGTCAAATTCTATGCTTTGGCGCTGACGCATCAATAACTGACGCCATCAAGCCCTGTTGAGAAATCATCGGGGCTTTTTCTTATCAGTAAAATGTTGTTAAAAGTGGAATTGAAGAGTAATGTCAAATGCCTATCGTAAAAAACAGGGATAAAAATGGGCACCACACGGATAAAAACTTTGATGACAACCGTACTGGCCGGCATGCTTGCGGCATGCGGCGGTAGCAGTAATCCTGACACGCAATTACTGGCCAGTGCCGAGGTCGTGACGCAGGCCTTGAGTCCGTCCAAGGCGCCGGGGGCGAATTTCAACCTGGCGCCATTTACCTTGCAGTTGCCGACCGGCTCGTCCGGCAAGGTCGATACCGTCAGTGGCGCCAGTCTTGCGGGCGGCTATACGAACCAATATTATTTTTATACCGATAGTAGCGATGGGGCGATGGTGATGATGGACCCGACGCAGGGCTGGACCACCTCCGGCTCCAAGCATCCGCGTACGGAATTGCGTGAAAACGCCATCTGGAACACGCAAGGCATCAACAAGCTCAACGCGACAGTGGCGGTGACCAAGGTGCCGAACAATACCGCGATTGCGCAGATTTTCCAGGGGACCGGGCCGAGCAAGCCGCTGTGCGAATTACAGGTCACGTCGGGTGGCGCGGTCAAGTTGTTCCTGGAAGATACCAATCAGGGCGGCAGCGGGAAGACCTACACGATCACCAGCGTGCCCCTGGGAACCCGCTTCAATTATGAGCTGAGCCTGACCGGGTCAACCATTACCGTCACGGTCAATGGCACGGTCAAGGCTTTTACGATGGACTCCAGTTTTAATGGCGGAAGTTTTTATTTCAAGGCCGGTAACTATGATCAAAGCGCGGTCTCCGGCCCGCCGTTGACGACCCCTGGCACCGTCGTCAAGTTCTATGCCTTGACCTTGACGCACCAGTAACAGCAAGCGACTCACAAAGGCAAGGCCTGGCGCAAGTCGGGCTGCTCCGCCCAGCGGGCGAAGGCGGCCGCCAAACGTTCGCTTTCGGCGATCGCCAGGCGCCAGTCGCGGATGCGGGCCGCGTGGTCTTGCCCGTAACGGGGAAAGTCTGCCCGGTCCGGCAATTTGCGGTTGGGCAGGCTGGCCACGAAATCGGCCGAGGGCGAGACGAGTATCATGTTTGCCAGCGCCGGATCGTTGGCCCGTGCGCGGCGCCACGGCATGGTTTTGTCCAGCCAGCCAGGCACGATATGGTCGGTGAAATGCGGATACAGCACCAGATCCGGTTCGCGCTGGTAGGGCAGGTGCAGATGGTAGTCGATCAAGCCGCCATCCCACAGCCGCCCCGATGGCGCACCGGCGATGCCGCTCACCGCATCGAGCACCAGCGGAATCGAAGCGGATGCCAGCAGTGCGTCGCGCAGATTATTTTGCGCCAGCGGCACGAAGTGGGCGTTAAAAGCGTCGAAACGCGAGCGCAGCCAGCCTGCGTTGTCGGGTCCCGCATGGAACACCACTCTTTCCAGCGAATTGGCCAGGCGCGCGCGGCCGAGCATATTGCTGGCGGCGGCCAGCAAAAAGCCGCGCCGCTCGCGGCCTGGTTGCGCCAGTGCGCCGATGCCGCGCGCGGCCAGTACCGACACGCTGTGCTGCGGATGCTGCAGCAATTGCGCTTCCTGGCCATCGAGCACGGCGTCGAGCAGGGCGCGGCAGGTGCGGCTGACGTGGGCGGCATCGGGCTTGTCCGGATAACGCTGCCCCACATATTCGCGCACCAGCCGGCGCTGCGCCGCCACCGGGTCGGCAAAGGTCGCCGCTGCCATGCGCCAGGCGCCGATCGAGGCGCCGATAAACTGGCGCGGGCGTGGTGCGCTGGCCAGAAAGTCGCCAAACAGCCAGCAGTCCAGCTGGTGCAGTATCAAGCCTTTCGGTCCGCCTGCAGCGGCCGGTACGATGGCGATGTCTTGCGCGCGCAAGCCTTCCTGGGCGATGCGGGCGCGGGCCCGGCTGCCCAGGCGGATGGTGATCGGAGACGGCATGCGGCTTCCTGCAAAATGTAGGGAAGCGCTTATTCTAGAGGCTAGGCGTGGCAAACGCTTCACGATAAGCGTACAAACCCGGTGCGCCGCCCGTCATCACGAACAGGATAGCCTGGCCAGGCGCGTAGCGGCCAGCCGCGACATCGGCCAGCATGCCGGCGAAAGCCTTGCCCGAATAGACTGGATCGAGCAGCAAACCCTGCGTGCGCGCCAGCAGGCGCACAGCGTCCAGCATGGCCGCTGTTGGCATACCGTAGCCGGCGCCCCGTTGCGCGCCATCGACGTCGATCTCTTCCAGCGCGATGCTGGCCTCGCTGCCCAGCAGGGCCAGCGCCTGCTGCGCCAGTTCCCAGGTGCGCTGCCGGCTTACGGCGGCTTCGGCCAGCACTGCATGCGAGCGCACCAGACTGGCGTTCAGGCCCAGCGCGGCGAAGCCGGCCGACAAGCCCGCATGCGTGCCGGCGCTGCCATTCGGTACGATCACCTGGCTCAGCGTCAGCCCCATCTGCTGCGACTGCTGCGCGATTTCCTGCGCACAGACGGCGTAACCGAGGCTACCCAACGGCGTCGAACCACCGGTCGGCAAGACGGCCACCTTGTGGCCCTGGGCGCGCAAGGTGGCGGCCCGTTCGTTGGCCCAGGATAAGCCATGTACGCTGCCAGGCAGGGCGTGCACGCGGGCGCCGAACAGCTCGTCCAGCAGCACATTGCCGCTGTGCTCATAGTCGGCATCGCCGCGCGGTACCTGGCGCGTCAGCACCAGTTCGCACTGCAGGCCGGCCAGCGCGGCGGCCGCCGCCGTCAGGCGCGCATGGTTCGATTGCAGGCCACCCACCGTGATGACGGTATCGGCGCCGTCGGCCAGCGCCTGGCCCAGCAAGAATTCCAGCTTGCGCAGCTTGTTGCCGCCACCGCCCACACGCATATGGTCGTCGCGTTTGACGTACAACTGCACGCCGTTCAGGGCGGGGCCCAGATGCTGCTCCAGCCGCGCCAGCCGTTCGATGGGCGTGGTTTCGTGCAGCAGGGGGAAACGAGGGTAGCGGCTTAGGCCGGCAAGCGTGTATGTCGTCACGGAGACTCCTGGCGAAATCGTCCAGTCTAGCGGGCAGGCGCAGGTGCAAACAGTGGCTGCTCCTTGAAACAGTTTCTTGTTTAGCCAGAAAATATCGATGGCAGGGATGGCATGCGTGCGACGCCAGGCCCGCCAATTCAATACACTGTACGGCCGGCCAGGATGGTATGCCTGCCGTACCGGTCTCGCCGGTTTTTTATTTTTACAGACAAGAGATACATGAGCACACCCAATTCAGTACGGCGTTTTTCGCCTGGCATTCTTCTGTTGACCCTCGCCCTGAGTGCCTGCGGCGGCGGTTCCTCCTCTTCCGACACACCGGCGGTTGTCAATCCACCCCCGCCGGTGACGCCTCCTGCCAGCAGTGGCGATACCGGCAGCGTCAGCGCCGCCTATGTGCAGGGCGCCAGCCCGCGCTACATCCTGATGGCCGTCGCCAGTCAACGTACCGGCATCCTGACGCGCGTCACGCAAGGCAGTAACGGCGCCCTCAGCGTGATTGCGGATGCCACCTTCAGCGGCACGCCCGCTATCACGCGCGAGATCAGCGGCGACGCCAGCTTTGCACAAGGCCGCTGGTTCAGCGGCACCATTACGGATGCTTCCGGCACGACTATCCTGAGCGGCAATAACGCCAGCGCCCACTACAGCGTGTACAACGCCGTGGCGTCTTTGCCCACCAGCGGCAGTCTGCAATGCGAGGCGGGCAGCTTTACGGCGCCCAGCTACACGGGCGGCGCCAATGTGCAGCCGGCTGCGTATTTCGGCACGGCCAGCGGCAGCGCCAGCGTGGTCTTTGGCGCCACGGGCGCGGTGCTGGCCATGACGGTCGACGCCACCGCCGGTGGCAGCACGGGCCGTATCAGTGGCACGGGCACCTTGACCCGGCCAGACATGAGCCTGATCGGCGGCGGCTTCCTGGGCGGCGATTCCGGCACCTTGCTGGCGCTGGGCGACGGTGGCGCGGGCCGCTACCTGGTCATCGGCGGCTATAAAGTGGTGCTGGCCAATGGCGCCAACTACCAGGGCATCGCCACCTTCCACTGCTCCTGAGTTTTACAGGCATGAAAAAAGCGGCGCCGTGCAGTGCACGGACGCCGCTTTTTTATCGCCAGGGCTGCCTGTTTAGCGCAGCGCGGCGATCATCTGTTTCAGCTTGCCCGAATCGACGCAGAAAGCGCGTATGCCTTCGGCCAGTTTTTCGGTCGCCATCGCATCTTCATTGAGCATGAAGCGGAAGTCTTTTTCATCGAGCGAAATCTTGACGATGTTGGCGCCTGGCGCCGTATCGGCGCTCAGCTTGCGTGCCACTGGCGCATCGCTGTCGGCCAGCTTTTGCAGCAGGTCGGGGCTGATGGTCAGCAGGTCGCAGCCGGCCAGTTCCAGGATTTGCGAAGTGTTGCGGAAGCTCGCGCCCATCACTTCGGTGTCGTAGCCGAACTTGCGGTAGTAATTGTAGATGCGCTTGACCGATTGCACACCCGGATCTTCGGCGCCTTCATAATCGATGCCCGTCGATTTCTTGTACCAGTCGTAGATGCGGCCGACGAAAGGCGAGATCAGCTTGGCGCCCGCTTCGGCGCAGGCGATGGCCTGGGCCAGCGAGAACAGCAGGGTCATATTGCAGTGGATGCCATCCTTTTCCAGGATCTCGGCGGCGCGTATGCCTTCCCAGGTGGCGGCGATCTTGATCAGCACGCGCTCGCGCGCCACGCCGGCCTGTTCATACAGCGCGATCAGCTGGCGGCCCTTGGCCACCGTGCCTGCCGTGTCGAACGACAGGCGCGCATCGACTTCGGTCGACACGCGGCCAGGAATGGTTTTCAGGATTTCCAGACCAAAAGCGATCAGCAAATGGTCGATGATGTCGCCGGTGGAGGCGTCAGGACGGTCGCGCACGGCCTTTTCCAGCAGTGGCTTGTATTCATCCTTTTGCACTGCTTTCAAAATCAGCGAAGGATTCGTCGTCGCATCGCGCGGCGTGTACGCCTGTATCGATTGGAAGTCGCCGGTGTCGGCCACCACGGTAGTGAATTGTTTGAGCTGTTCTAATTGATTCATGCCGGAAATTATACTGAAAGTGGTTAAGGCCGGGGTCAGACCCGTCGGGGGAACGCATCCCAATGGGATACGTTCCGATTCGGCAGGAACTGACCCCAGATTTCTGTTGCTACTTCACGAACTATAACCGCTCAGCCAATAAATGAATCAAATTGCATATCAAACTCTTGCAGCGCTTTCTGCGCATTCTGCATCTTCTTGCGGAATTCCGGTCCCCGCTGCAGGGCCAGGCCCACGGCCAGCACGTCGATCACCACCAGGTAGGCCAGGCGGGCAGAGATTGGGGTGTAGGGGTCGGTATTGAAGATCAGGTCGATCGGGATCAGCACTGTGGCCAGGTCGGCCAGCGGCGTGCCCGATGGAGCCAGCACGATGATGTCGGCGCCGCCGCGGCGCGCCAGTTTCACGGAGCGCACCAGGGCCGGGCTGTTGCCGCGCTGCGAGATGGCGACCAGTGCGTCGCCGCTGCGCAGCAGGGCCGCGGCGATGCTGTGGATATTCGGATCGCTATAGGCGACGGTCGGCACGCCAGAACGGAAGAACTTGTGCTGCGCATCGGCTGCCACGATGCCCGACGTGCCCTGGCCATAGAATTCGATCTTGCTGGCGCGCGACAGGATGTCGAGCGCGCGCTGGATCGCTTCCGGGTTCAGGTTGTTGCGCAGGTCGAGCAGGGTATTGATCGAGCGGCTGCAGATCTTGTTGACCAGGTCTGCCGCCAGGTCGTCCTGCGCCGGCTGCTCGTTCGCGCCCGGCATGGCCAGGGCCAGGCCCTGCGCCAGCTTCAGCTTGAACTCATGCCAGCCGTCATAACCGAGCGTGCGGCAAAAGCGCACCACTGTCGGTTCCGACACCTGCGCGCTTTTCGCCAGCGCCGTGATGTTCTGGCTGACCGTCTGGTTAGGCTGGTCTAGCACGGCCAGCGCGACCTTCTTCTCCGACTTGGAGAGCGAATCGAGCTGGGTGCGGATGGAGTCAAGCAGCATCAGGTTAGTCTTTTGAGTTGGTTTTTTTTGGAGACGTCAATTCGAGTAACAGCCTGTCCGTGAATGGACAGGCTTCTTGCCTTGCAGGTTAGTCTTCCGGCAAAGCTTCTTCACGCCACTGCAGCCCATCGCGGCCGATCAGGGCGCTCGCTGCTGCCGGGCCCCAGGTGCCCGAGGTGTATGGCAGCGGGGCGCTTTCGTTCTGTTCCCAGTTTTCGAGGATAGGCTCGACCCATTCCCAGGCCGCTTCCAGTTCGTCGCCGCGCATGAACAGGGTCAGCTGGCCGCGCAAGACGTCCAGCAGCAGGCGCTCGTAGGCATCCATGCGCGGACTCTTGAACGATTCGCGGAAATCGAGTTCCAGTTCGGCGGGTTTCAAACGCATGGCGTCGCCGGGCGTTTTTGCCATCAGGTTCAGGCTCAGGCCTTCATCTGGTTGCAAGCGGATCACCAGGCAGTTCGGCTGGAAGCTCGAGGTCGGCTGGTTGAAGATCGAGTGCGGAATCTGCTTGAAGCGCACGACGATTTCAGCCAGGCTGTCGGCCATGCGTTTACCGGTGCGCAGGTAGAACGGCACGCCGGCCCAGCGCCAGGTATCGATTTCCGCCTTCATCGCCACAAAGGTTTCGGTGCGCGACTGGGCCGGTGCATCGGGTTCGTCGCGGTAGCTCGGCACGGCCGCGCCATCGACGTGGCCGGCGCGGTACTGGCCGCGCACGATGTTTTGCGACAGCGTGGTCGGCGTGAATTTTTTCAGCGAACGCAGTACTTGCAGTTTTTCATCGCGCACGGCGTCTGGCGCGATCGAGGTCGGCGGTTCCATGGCGACGATGCACAGCAATTGCAGCAAGTGGTTTTGCAACATGTCGCGCAGCGCGCCGGATGTGTCGTAGTAACCCATGCGGTTGCCCACACCGAGTTTTTCAGCGATGGTGATTTGCACGTCGGAAATCCATTCACGGCGCCACAGCGGCTCGAACAGGATATTGCCGAAGCGCAAAGCCAGCAAGTTCTGTACGGTTTCCTTGCCCAGGTAATGGTCGATACGGTAGATCTGCGATTCCTGGAATACCTTGCCCACTTCGGCATTGATCTGCTTGGCGCTGGCCAGGTCGCGGCCCAGCGGTTTTTCCAGCACCACGCGCGAGTTAGGCGTGACGAGGCCATTTTCTTCGAGGTTGTCGCAAATCAGCGCAAACAGATGCGGCGGCGTCGCCAGGTAATAAACGCGGGTCAGGTCGCTGCCATCGCGCAGCGCTTCGATCAGCGGGGCATAGGTCTTGGCGTCGCTGGCGTTGAGCGACACGTAGACGATGCGTGCGCAAAAGCGGCTCCAGGTGGCCGCATTCAGGGTGCTGGCCTTGATATGCGGGCGGGAATTGGTTTCCACCATTTTCAGGAACGCGTCCTGGCCGCTGTCCTGGCGGCCCACGCAGATGATGCGCGCCGTCGGCGGCAAATCGTTGGCAACGTCGCGTGCATACATGGCAGGCAGTAATTTACGCATTGCTAAATCGCCGCTGCCGCCAAACAGGACCAGGTCAAAATCGGTAAGAGCCATAAGTGAGTATCGTCGCAAAAGTAAGAGAGCCGGAGGGGCCGACCGGATGGGCCAGTCTGTTGCTGAGTGTTGCTGTCTGTTGCTACTACGGTTAAACGCTATAAATTCAGTGGTGTAAATTTACTACGTGGAAGTGGCAATTGCAAGAAATTTTACTACATTATGGCCACTCTGTGGAAGCCTGCTGCATAGCCATTATATGCCCTTCGCCTGGCCTGCGCGTCGCTCGTGTCTGTGGCCTGTTTTTCAAGGAAATCATGCCGGTCCAGGAATCTTTCTGATGCACGATGCAACGATTTGCGTTGCAGCAACAAGCAAGTCAAGAAATGCAGACACAGTGACTCACTCGCGCGTAAAGTGGCTTTTCAGAAATTAAAAATCCGTATAATTAAATTCATACCATGTTATTGCGTCATCAGCGCCGGCTCCACTCAAGGGGATACCATGAATTCAATGCAGCAAGATGTCGATGAACGCACCAGCCTGACCGGCAATAATAAATTCGAACTCTTCCTGTTCAAACTGGGCACCAGCGAGCATTCCACCAGCCGCGAGCTGTTTGGCATCAATGTCTTCAAGGTGCGCGAGATCATGGAAATGCCGGTCATCACGGCTGTGGCTGGCTCGCATCCGCACATGCTGGGCGTGGTCAATATCCGTGGCCAGATCGTGCCCGTGATCGACTTGCCGATGGCGGTAGGCTGCAAGAGCAATGGCTTGAAGATATTGATGGTGACGGAGTTTGCCCGCTCGACGCAGGCCTTTGCGGTGGAAGAAGTCGATGAAATCGTGCGCCTGGAATGGAATCAGGTGCTGTCGGCCGAATCGACGGTGGGCGGTGGCCTGATCACCAGCATCGCGCGCCTGGACGGCGATACGGACAAGACGCGGCTGGCGCAAGTGCTGGACGTGGAACAAATCCTGCGCAACGTCTTGCCTTCCGGCGAGCCGGACGTCGACCAGCACAGCATCGGCCCGCAAGTGCGCTTGCCGGCCGGCGCCGTGATCCTGGCCGCCGACGATTCCCTGCTGGCCCGCTCCTTGATCGAAAAAGGCCTGGAAGCGATGGGCGTGCCCTTTATCATGACCAAGACGGGCAAGGAAGCATGGGATCGCTTGCAAGCGATCTCGACCCAGGCTGCCCAGGAAGGCAAGACCGCCGCCGACAAGGTGGCGCTGGTGCTGACCGACCTCGAAATGCCGGAAATGGATGGCTTTACCCTGACCCGCAATATCAAGAACGATGGCCGCTTTGCCAGCATCCCGGTGGTGATCCATTCATCATTGACGGGCTCGACCAATGAAGACCACGTCAAGGGCGTGGGGGCGGACGGTTATGTGGCCAAGTTTGTCGCGGCGGAATTAGCCGATACGATACGCAAGGTGCTGGCGCGTTGAGATTGCGCTTTTGTTCAATTTTTAGCCCCTAAAGCAAGAGCTGGGGTCAGTCCCTGCGGGATCGGAATGCTCTCCATTGGAGAGCATTCCCCCGGCGGGTCTGACCCCGGTAGTTTTATGCCTGGTAAGCCGTTTCCAGCTGCCCCGCCACATCCACGCGCACCGACAGTACATGGCCCGTCAGTGGGTATTCGGCGATTTCTTCTGCCGAGCGGTTGTGGCTGGCGCTGGTAATGTACAAGGTGCGCAAGTCCGGGCCGCCAAAGGTGACCATGGTCGGGCAGCGTACGGGCAAGGTGATTTCATCGAGTAATTCACCATCGGGCGCGAAGCGCAAAATCCTGCCGCCTTCAAACATGGCTGACCAGTAATTGCCCTCACTATCGACGGCTGCGCCATCGGGGCGTCCGCCGTAGTCCGCCGCTTTTTTATCGGTAGAAAAGCGCTGGAAGGCGTGCGGTTCGGAAATGGCGCCCGTGGCGGCGTCGAAATCAAAGCGGTCGATGCGGTGGGTGGTGGTATCGGCGTGGTACATGGTGTGCTGGTCCGGGCTGAAGCCCAGGCCATTCGAGACCGTCATTCCGCCCGACCAGACCTTGCGCACATTGCCCTTTTCCAGCACGAACATTTCTGCCGATGCCGAGCTGCGCGGCTCGAATATCGTGCCGACCCAGAAACGGCCCGCCGGATCCACCTTGCCATCGTTGAAGCGGGTAGTGGCCATGTCGAACGGCGCCGGGGCGATTTCCGCCAGGCTGCCCGTCTTGGTATCGAGGTGCGCGAAGCCGCTGCGCAAGGCCACGATCAAGCCGCCGCCAGCGTTGATCGCCAGTGCCGACGGTTCGGTCGGCATATCCCAGCGTTGCTGCTGGCCACTGGCTGGATGCAAGCGGTGCACGGCGCGTCCATCGATATCGACCCAGTACAGGGCCGCTTCCCTGGCATGCCACAGCGGGCATTCGCCCACTTGCATGGCTTGCTCGCTGACAACCTTGATCTCGTAAATATTCATAAACCCCTTCTTAGTATGCCGCCTTGGCTGCGCGCGCTAATGCGATCAGCCCATTGGTCGAGCTGTCATGCTGTTCTGGATGGGCAGAGCCCGTCAGTTCAGCCTGGATTTTCTTGGCCAGTACCTTGCCCAGTTCCACGCCCCACTGGTCGAAGCTGTTGACGTTCCACAATACGCCTTGCACGAAGGTTTTATGCTCGTACAGGGCGATCAGGGCGCCCAGGGTCAGCGGTGTCAATTGATCCATCAAGATGGTGTTGCTGGGGCGGTTACCGGGGAAAGTCTTGTGCGGCACCAGCGCCTCGATCTCGGCTTCTGGCAAGCCTTGCGCCTGCAAATCGGCCCGCACTTCGTCCCCCGTCTTGCCCGTCATGAAGGCTTCGGACTGGGCAAAGCAGTTGGCCAGCAGGGCGTCGTGGTGGCCCGGCAAGTCATGCGTGGCGCGCAGCGCGGCGATGAAGTCGATCGGCGTGATGTCCGTGCCCTGGTGCAGCAGCTGGAAGTAGGCGTGCTGTGCGTTCGTGCCGCAATCGCCCCAGATCACGGGGCCGGTCGGCACGTCGACCGGCTGGCCATCCTTGGTGACGCGCTTGCCATTGCTTTCCATATCCAGCTGTTGCAAGTAAGCAGCAAAGCGGCTCAAGTCCTGATGGTAAGGGGCAATCGACACGGAGCCGCAATCGAGGAACTGGCGGTTCCAGAAACCGATCATGGCCAATACCACCGGCATATTCTGTTCCAGAGGCGCGCTGCGGAAATGCTGGTCCATGGCATGCGCGCCAGCGAGGAAATCGCTGAAGTATTCAAAGCCGACGGACAGTGCCACGGCCAGGCCGATCGATGACCAGACGGAATAGCGGCCACCGACCCAGTCCCAGAATGGGAACATGTTTTCCGGCGCGATGCCAAATTCCACGATGGCGGCCTGATTGGTCGAGACAGCCACAAAATGTTGAGCCAAGTCTTTTTCTTCGCCTTCGAGCAGGAACCAGGCGCGCGCCGTGTTGGCGTTGAGCATGGTTTCAGCCGTGACGAAGGTTTTTGATGCGACGATGAACAAGGTGGTTTCCGGATCGACCTTGGATAAAGTCGCTTCCATGTCGTGGCCATCGACGTTGGACACAAAATGCATTTCCAGGCCGGGATTGGCGTAAGAGCGCAGCGCCAGGCAAGCCATTTTCGGGCCCAGGTCCGAGCCGCCGATGCCGATGTTGACGATGTCGCAGATCGGTTTGCCCGTGTAGCCGAGCCAGCTGCCATTGCGCACCTTGTCCGTGAAAGCCTTGACGCGTTGCAATACATCCTGCACGTCCGCATCGATATCCTGGCCATCGACCACCAGCCTGGTGCCGCGCGGGGCGCGCAAGGCAGTATGCAGAACGGCGCGATGTTCGGTAAGATTGATTTTTTCGCCGGTGAACATGGCTTCGCGCTGCGCTTCCACGCCGCGTTCGCGGGCCAGGTCCATCAGCAGCGACAGCGCGGTGGCATCGACCCGGTTCTTCGAGTAATCGAGCAGCAGGCCGGCCGCATCGACCGTCATGCTGGAAAAACGTTGCGGGTCAGCAGCAAACAACTGGCGCATATGCACGTCGCGCAGGCTGGCGCTATGCGTTTGCAGGGATAAAAAGCTGGCGGTGGCAGTGATGGCGGGAGTAGGGGCTGGCTGGCGCATGGCGGTCGGCTTGGGTGCTTGAGTAAGTGCTGTCTCGGTTGAAGGGGGCGCGGTCAGCGTTGCGGCGAACGGCTATGACGGCACGGGTGTGAGAATAATACATCAGAAAAAGGTAATTTCACTACAGATTGTTCTGCATGATCCGCTTCTCCGTCTTTTTCCTTGCATTTTCCCAGCGTTGTGCTGACGATAAGGAAGAAATGCATCAAGACAAGGTTTTGCATTTTTGTCCAGGAAAACAGCGGAAAATTCGATTATTTCTTGTGTGGCCCTCAGCAAGAGTGCTTCTTCTCAACCATTTTGTAGTAAAATTTCACAAAATACTTTTTTAAGGAAATCCATCATGGCGCTGCATCCAGTAGTCGAATCCGTAACAGCGCGCATCATCGCGCGCAGCCGGCCGTCGCGCGGCGCCTATCTGGCGCACCTGGACGCGGCCCGCATCCAGGGTGTGCAGCGCGGCGCGCTGTCGTGCACCAACCTGGCCCACGGCTTTGCCGCCTTCCCCGCCAACGACAAGCTGTCGCTGAAAGAATACAAGAAGCCGTCGGTGGCCATCGTTTCCTCGTATAACGACATGTTGTCGGCGCACCAGCCGTTCGAACGCTTCCCGCAGATTATCAAGCAAGCCGTGCGCGAAGTAGGCGCCGTGGCCCAGTTCGCCGGTGGCGTGCCTGCCATGTGCGATGGCGTGACGCAAGGCCAGCCGGGCATGGAATTGTCGCTGTTTTCGCGCGACACCATCGCCATGTCGACGGCTGTTGCCTTGTCGCACAATATGTTCGACTCGGCCCTGTACCTGGGCGTGTGCGACAAGATCGTGCCGGGCCTGCTGATCGGCGCCTTGCACTTCGGCCACCTGCCTGCCGTGTTCGTGCCGGCCGGCCCGATGACCTCGGGCCTGTCGAACAAGGAAAAAGCCCATGTGCGCCAGCTGTATGCGCAAGGCAAGGCCACGCGCGAAGACTTGCTCGAAGGTGAGGCCAAGGCTTACCACGGCGCCGGCACCTGTACTTTTTATGGTACCGCCAACAGCAACCAGATGCTGATGGAAGTGATGGGCTTGCATTTGCCGGGCGCCGCCTTCATTACGCCGAATACGCCGCTGCGCGATGCGCTGACCACGGCCGCCGCCCAGCGCGCCGCCAGCATCACGGCGCAAAGCGGCAGTTACTTGCCAGTCGGCCATATCGTCGATGAAAAATGTATCGTCAACGCCGTCGTCGGCTTGCTGGCTACGGGCGGTTCGACTAATCACACCTTGCACCTGGTGGCAATCGCCAAGGCGGCCGGCATCGTGATCGATTGGAACGATTTCAATGAACTGTCGGCCATCGTACCGATGCTGACGCGCATCTATCCGAATGGCGACGCCGACGTGAACCATTTCCACGCCGCTGGCGGCACCGGTTACCTGATCCGCGAATTGCTGGACGCTGGTTTGCTGCACAACGATGTCAATACCATCCTGGGCCACGGCTTGCGCGCGCACTGCATGGAACCGTTCCTGGGCGAAGACGGTAAGGTGTTCTGGAAAGATGCGCCGAAGACCAGCGCCGACGAAAACGTGCTGCGTCCGGCTTCGAACCCGTTCGCCCCGGACGGCGGCATGGTATTGGTCGCTGGCAACCTGGGCCGCGCCGTGATGAAAGTGTCGGCCGTCAAGCCGGAGCACCGCACGGTGGAAGCGCCTGCCATCGTCTTCAATTCGCAGGAAGATTTCATGGCCGCCTACAAGGCTGGCAAGCTGGACCGCGACTTTGTTGCCGTGCTGCGCTTCCAGGGCCCGCGCGCCAACGGCATGCCGGAATTGCACGCGTTGACGCCGGCGCTGGCCAACTTGCAGGATGCCGGCCGCCACGTGGCGCTGGTCACCGATGGCCGCATGTCGGGCGCGTCGGGCAAGGTGCCGGCAGCGATCCACGTGTCGCCTGAAATTTTGGCTGGCGGTCCGCTGGGCCTGGTGCGCGATGGCGACATCATCCGCCTCGACGCCTTCACGGGCGTGCTCGAAGCGCTGGTGCCGGCCGATGTCTGGCATGCGCGCACCCTGGTGCACGCCGACCTGTCGCCGAACCATATCGGCATGGGCCGCGAGCTGTTTTCCATGTTCCGTTCCACCGTCAGCGCGGCAGAAGAGGGTGCTACCACCTTCGGCCTGCCGTCGCCGATTCCCACCACGGTTGCCTTGCACGAAGCCGACAATGTCGGCGATACTGTGCCCGGTTCCGATGAAGACTTTTTGGCAAGGAAATAAAGATGACCATGACACTACTGGAAATTATGCGCACCTCGAGCGTGATCCCCGTGATCGCGATCGACGACCCTGACCATGCCGTACCGCTGGCGCGCGCGCTGGTGGCGGGCGGCATCCGCGTGCTGGAAGTCACCCTGCGCACCAAACACGGCCTGGAAGCGATACGCGCCATGTCCGAAGTGCCGGGCGCCATCGTCGGCGTGGGCACCCTGACCCGTCCCGAGGAATTTGCCCAGGCGCGCGATGCAGGCGCCGTATTTGGCGTCTCGCCAGGCTTGACCTCAGCACTGGTGGCGGCAGCGAAAAGCAGCGGCTTGCCACTGCTGCCAGGCGTGATGACGCCAGGCGAAGTAATGGCGGCCCGTGAAAACGGCTTCCAGCAACTGAAACTGTTTCCGGCCGTGCCAGCCGGCGGCATCGGCATGCTCAACGCCATCTACGGTCCTCTGCCTGACGTGACGTTCTGCCCGACCGGTGGCATTTCGCAAGATACGGCATCGCAATTCCTGGCCTTGAAAAACGTCGCCTGCGTGGGTGGTTCCTGGCTGACGCCGAAAGACGCGATTGCGGCTGGCAATTGGGATCGTATTACCGAAATCGCCAAAGCGGCTAGCGGTTTGCGTTCTGCCTGAATGTGACTGGGCACGGCAAGCGATACCGCTTGCCGCGCTGACTTTTTAATGCGGCCATGCACAGATTGCGCCGTCCCCTGACGCCAGGCGAAATCGCCATGGCCCGCAGCGTCTTTCAGGGCGCCATCGACTATCCACGCGTGCGCGTGGTGTGCGGCTCCTTTCTTCCCTTCGGCTTGCAAGACCAGAACACGGCCATGACACCGCGCGGCAGCCTGCACTTCATGCCGGCCCAGTACCGCGACGATTTTTCACGCGGGGGCAACGGCGGCAAGCTGTTCTTTATCCATGAAATGGTGCATGTCTGGCAGTACCAGCTCGGTTACTGCGTCTTGCTGCATGGCGCCTTGCTGGCTTTGTGTGGTGGCTATATTGGCCAGCGCGCCTACCGCTACACGGCCAGCGCGGGCGGCGTTTTGTCGGATTTCAATATGGAGCAGCAGGGCGACATCATCGCCCACTATTTCGGCGCGCGCCAGCTGGGAATTCCGGCTTATGTAGCGCAGCTGCCGCAGCTGCAAGAGATACTGCAAGGTTTCTTGGACGATCCCTCAGACCGCAAGCAGCTGCCCGCCAGCAAATACTTCAGGTAGCTTGTGTCGTCACCCGGTTGCGGCCTGAGCGTTTTGCCAGGTACAGCGCGCGGTCGGCGGCGCCGATCAGGGAGGCGATGTCCAGCGGCTGGTGCGGCAGATGGGTGTGCTGGGTGGCGATGCCGATGCTGACCGTGATGTGCTTGACGTCATTGCCCGTCTTTTCATGCGGGATGCGCAGCTCGGCCGCCCGCTGGCGTATCGCTTCCGCCATTTGCAGCGCTTGCGCCGCATCGGTGTCGGGCAAGATGGCGGCAAACTCTTCGCCGCCGTAGCGGGCCAATAAATCGGTCGGGCGCTGCAGCATGGCGGCCAGTTCGGCCGCTACCTGGATCAGGCAGCCGTCACCCTGCTGGTGGCCGTAATGGTCGTTATAGTCCTTGAAATGGTCGATATCGATCATCAGTAGCGACAGCGGGCTGCTGTTGCGCATGGCGCGCCGCATTTCCCGTTCGATGGCCACGTCGAAATGGCGGCGGTTGGCGATGCCCGTCAAGCCGTCCGAGAAGGTTTGCGAGCGCAGCACCATCGTCTGTTCGCGTAGCAATTTTTCGCGGCCCACGGCGATGGTGACGTCATTGATCTGGATCAGGCAATGGCGGGGCGAGTCGGGCAGGTTGATGGGCGTGACGGCGATCGCCTGCTGCATGCGCTCTTGTGCGCCGTGCGTGTACAGGGCAAATGGCGCCTTGTGCAGGGTTTGCGACAGCAGCGACTGGAAGTTGTCGCGCAGGGCCTGGCCGATGGCCGAGGCTATGCGCTTATGTTGCAACTCGGGAAAGACCTCGAAAAAATCGCGGCCCAGCACGGCGTCTGCGGACCATTCAGAATGACGCGCCATCCAGTGGTTCCACAGCACGATGCGGCCTGTCTCGTCGAGCACGATGGCGCCCAGATTCACGGCGCCGATGATGCTTTCAAGCAAATTCAAACGATGTACGGCGTCCGGCATGATGTTCACACCTGTCACGCCTGTCCCAGGGCCTTGGCCAGATAGCGGCTGACCTGTTCTTTCAGGTCATGCAGGGCGGATAGATCGAGCACAAAAGCAACGTAACCGTGGATCTGGTGTTTGGCCAGCACGAAATCGATATGCAGCATCAGCACCACGGCGTCGTCCGGGCCGCCGAACGAGGACATGATCTGTGCGCTGGTGCCCACGTGGTACAGCGGCAGCGAGCCATGCAGTTCGCTGTCGAACAGATTGGCCAGCGTGCCCACGCAAGAATTGAGGATGATGTTGCCGATTTCGCTCATCGCCTCCTGTTCCATCTCCGTCAGCTCTTGCAGCGGCACGCTGTCGCCCACCATCAGGCGCACGATTTCCAGGCTTTTATCTTCCGGGAACATCAAGATGGCTTCGGTGGCGAAGGCGCCATCGTAATGCTGGCTGACGCCACAGATGCGCTCGCCATCTTTCTTGCTGCCCAGCAGGGCGGCCGCGTCGGCGCGGTTCAGGAAAGTGATGGAAGGCACCGACATCGTGACTTCCTCATTGACGATTTCACTCATCGCCGCCGCCGCATGGCCGACCCCGATATTGAAGATCTCTACCAGCGCATCGTTCTCGAGTTCGGAGAGATTGACCATACTAAGCTTCCAGTGAGTCGATCAGCTGGTGGATGCGTGTTTCCGTGATGGGTTTTTCCATGAAGCCGACACCGAGCTCGCTGGCGCGGTTGCGGATGGCGTTTTGCACATTGGCCGTGACGAGGAAGATATGTGTGTGCGGATACAGCGCGCGCAATTGTTCTGCCGTTGCCACGCCGCCCATGCCGGGCATGTTGACATCGAGCAAGATCAGGAAAGGCGTGAGCGTCTTGGCCTTTTCGATTGCTTCTTCACCTGTTGCCGCTTCAGTGACCTGCCAGTGGGCATGTTTGCTGAGGATGAACTGATGTGCCATCAAACGTGAAACCCGGCTGTCATCGACAACAAGTACCTGTTTACTGTGATCCATGTGGTATTCCTGAAGCGTCATATTCTGTGATAGTGGCATTTTCGCATATTTTGACGTGCATCCAGAGGAATTGGCCAATTAATTGCTTCAAAGCAAATTATTTTAAATTTCCTTGTTGTTACAAAATGAACGCGGCAGTTGGCGCAGCAGGCGAAGAGCGGTTTGCAGCATTGCTCATGCTTTAAAATAGCGGCATTCCCACTTCTGCCTTTTATGCCATGACCCAAGACGAATTGAAGCAAGCCGTAGCCCGCGCCGCCATCGAGTATGTGGTGGCCGGTGAAATTATCGGTGTCGGCACCGGTTCCACCGCCAATTTTTTCATCGATGAACTGGCCAAGATCAAGCACACCATCAAGGGCGCCGTGGCTTCGTCCGAAGCGACCGCTGCGCGCCTGGCCGGCCACGGCATTCCCGTGTTCGACTTGAACGATGTGGCATCGATCGCGGTCTACATCGACGGCGCCGACGAGATCACGGCCAGCGGCGCCATGATCAAGGGCGGCGGCGCGGCATTGACGCGCGAAAAGATCGTCGCTTCGGTAGCGAAACAGTTCGTTTGCATCGCCGATGGCTCCAAACTGGTCGATACTTTGGGCGCCTTCCCGCTGCCGGTGGAAGTGGTTCCGATGGCGCGCGCTGCAGTATCGCGCCAGCTGGCCGCGCTGGGCGGCACGCCGCGTTTGCGCCTGAAGCCAGGCAGCGATCAAGCGTTCATTACCGACAACGGTGGCGAAATCATCGACGTACTGGGTTTGCAGATCGCTGATCCGGTGGCGCTGGAACAGCAGATCAACCAGATCGTCGGCGTGATCGCCGTCGGCCTGTTTGCCGTACGCGGCGCCAATGTATGCCTGCTGGGTACGCCTGAAGGCGTGCGTAAGCTGAGCTACTGATTAAAGAAGCCGGTCTTCAGCGCCGGCTGATGCTCTTGTTTCAAACAGCGGCCCCTTGCGGGCCGCTGTGCATTTGTGCCTGGCGGTACACGGCCACGGTGCGCAGCAAGCCGCCTATAAAGATGCCGCTGAACAAGCCGTATGCGGCGCAGACCGGCAGCACGAAGCTGCTCGCGTGGGCGTAGCCCGGGACAATGGCCAGGCTGACGGCCACCGCGTATTTCATGCAGAAAATCGCCATCATCAGTATCAGGGGCAGCCAGCTGCCGGGACGCTGCACGCTGCCCCGTTCAGTGTAAGCGGTCAGCTTGCGCGTATCGGTCAGCGACCAGGCCAGTGTGCCGCCAGCGACTGCGCCTACCAGCCAGGCGAGCGGGGCGGCGCCTTCAAGGCCGAAACTGCCGATCACGCCGGTCAGGGACAGGGCCAGCATCACCAGCGGAACGATGAACAGCTTGCGCAAAGTCACTTCGCGCGTGCGGCTGGCCAGCACGCCACGGTAGACAAGAAAGCCCAGGATGGCCCAGACGTAGAGGGGAGTGTGGCTGAAGATTTGCTGCAACATGGTGTCCGCCGTTTGGTGTGGTTGTCGATGGACGTACTTTGCCTGCAAGCGTTTATCAGGGCGAGCGGACTGCGACGAAACGGGGAAGGTGTGCCGTGAAACAGCGTAAGGCAGCGTGAAACGAAGAGAAGACTACCCGTAGCGCGGCGGCCACGGGCAGGAAAGCAAAAAACTTATTCCGTAGGAGGAACGTAACCCATGGCGGCGTCGGCGCCATCGCCGAAGAAATGTTTTTCCATTTGCGTGGCCAGGTATTTGCGCGCGCGCGCGTCGGCCAGGTTCAAACGGTTTTCATTGACCAGCATGGTTTGATGCTTGAGCCAGGCAGCCCAGGCTTCTTTCGACACCGATTCATAGATTTTCTTGCCCAGTTCGCCTGGGTACGGCGGGAAGTCCAGTCCTTCGGCTTCCTTGTTGAGTTTGATGCAATGGATAGTGCGGGCCATCTGTGCTCCTGAATCGGTGTAGAGATAAAACGTGATTATAAGGCACTTTGCGTGTCCGCCTGCGGGGGCGGCAGCAGATGGCCGGCGGCCTTTGGATAAGCTCTTGCGCAGGATCAAATTTGATCTGCGCTGTGCTAGCTAGTAAGATGCCTTATCACGCAGGCAGCTTCCTCCCTCTCTGCACAGTCAACCGTTGTAATTAACCAATATGGAATCCCCTATGGCCTCAGTCAAAGTCAATGGCATCAATGTCAGCAATGAAGGCAGCTTTGCGCTGTTTGGCGGCATCAACGTGCTTGAATCGCGCGATCTCGCCCTGCGCAGCTGTGAAGAATATGTACGCGTGACGCAAAAACTGGGCATTCCCTATGTCTTCAAGGCCAGTTTTGACAAGGCCAACCGTTCGTCCATCCATTCCTACCGTGGCCCTGGCCTGGAAGAAGGGATGCGGATCTTCCAGGACGTCAAAGCAGCCTTTGGCGTGCCTATCATCACCGATGTGCATGAACCATGGCAGGCGGCCCAGGTGGCGGAAGTTGTTGACGTACTGCAATTGCCAGCCTTTTTGGCGCGCCAGACGGATCTGGTGGTGGCCCTGGCCAAGACCGGTAAAGTGATCAACATCAAGAAGCCGCAATTCCTCAGCCCTGGCCAGATGGCCAATATTGTCGAAAAGTTCAAGGAAGCGGGCAATGACCAGCTGATCCTGTGCGACCGCGGCACTTGCCTCGGTTACGACAACCTGGTGGTCGACATGCTGGGCTTTGGCGTGATGAGGCAGACTTGCGACAACTTGCCGATCATTTTCGACGTGACGCATGCCTTGCAGCAGCGCGACCCGGGCGGTGCAGCTTCGGGCGGCCGCCGCCAGCAAGTGGCCGACCTGGCCCGCGCCGGCCTGGCCGTCGGCATCGCCGGCCTGTTCCTGGAAGCCCATCCAGACCCGGACAACGCACGCTGCGACGGCCCTAGCGCCTTGCCGCTGGACCAGCTGGAACCGTTCCTGACGCAACTGAAGGCGCTGGATGATCTGGTCAAATCATTTGCACCGCTGAATATTAAATAAGAATATTCGTGTAAAAAAGCCCGGCATGCCGGGCTTTTTCAGTGTTACAGAGTCTTGATCAAGACTTGCGATTTACGTTGCCAGTTATACATATGCTGGCGATCCTTCGGCAAGTCATCGACGGTGGCGGTAACGAAGCCGCGTTTCTTGAACCAGTGCGAGGTGCGCGTGGTCAGCACGAACAGCTTGTGCAGGCCGGCGGCGCGGGCGCGGTTTTCCATGTGTTTCAGGATGCGTTCGCCATCGCCCTGGGCTTGCGCTTCGGGGTTGACGGTCAAACATGCCATTTCCGCCATTTTTTGCGCCGGGAACGGATACAGTGCGGCGCAGCCGAAGATCACGCCGTCATGCTCGATGACAGAGAAATAATCGATTTCGCGCTCGATCAGCTCGCGGCCCCGCTTGACCAGGGTGCCATCGGCTTCCAGCGGTTCGATCAGCTTGATGATGCCACCCACGTCTTCGATGGTGGCCTGGCGCAGGCTTTCCAGGTTTTCATGGCTGATCATGGTGCCCACGCCATCGTGGGTAAACAATTCCAGCAGGGCTGAGCCGTCCATCGAGAACGGCACGATGTGCGAGCGGTCCACGCCGTTGTGGCAAGCCTTGATGCAGTGGCGCAGATAGAACGAGGTGGCGTCCGGCAGGAAGCCGGCCATCAGCACGGCTTCGGCCTGGTGCGACGACAGTTCGCGGATTTCCACGCCGGTGGCGTCTTCCATCATCGGCGTTTCCGTGATGAAGATCAGCTTATCGGCATGCAGGGCGATGGCGGCGCTGCAGGCCACGTCTTCCATGGTCAGGTTGAACGCTTCGCCGGTCGGCGAAAAGCCCAGCGGCGACAGCAGTACCAGGCCGTCCGAACCGAGGATGGAATGGATGGTTTCGGCGTCGACCTTGCGCGTGATGCCGGTCAGTTCCAGGTCCACGCCATCGATTACGCCCAGTGGGCGCGCCGTGATGAAGTTGCCAGAAATAATACGGATCGCCGCGTGCGACATCGGCGTGTTCGGCAAGCCCTGGCTGAATGCAGCCTCGATATCGAGACGCAATTCACCGGCAGCTTCCTTGGCGCATTCCATGGCGGCGATGTCGGTGATGCGCACGCCATTGTGAAAGCGGCCCTCGACGTTACGCAGGGCCAGTTGTTCGGCCACCTGCGGTCGTGAACCATAGACCACGGTGACGTTGATATCGAGCGCATGCAGCAGCGACAGATCGTGGGCCAGCACTTGCAGTGCACCGGCGCTGACCAGCTCACCGGGGAAGGCGACCACGAAGGTCTTGCCGCGAAAGGCGTGTATATAAGGCGCGACTGAGCGCAGCCATTGGACGAATTGGGTAGGGTTTTCCATTAAGCGCATTATAATTCGCTGCGCGATGTGCGCGCTTAAAATACCTGTAAAAATAAATGTCTTCAGCCAGTAATAAGTCTTCTTCCCCTTCTAACGTTGCGTATGTGCCTAAAGAGGGGGCCAATCAAGGCGCTAATCAAGGCGCCAGTGCGGCGCCTGCGCAGGGCCGTGGCCGTTCGCGCCCAGAGTCACAGAAACCGCGGGGAGGGCAGGATAGTCCCGAAGCGCGTGCAGCCCGTGACCTTGCACGCGCCGCGCGCGAAGCCGAAAAGGCTTTCCGCAATCCGCTGCCGCTGATTACGTATCCGGAAGACTTGCCGGTCTCGGGCCGCCGCGAGGAAATCGCCAAGGCCTTTCTGGACAACCAGGTGATCATCGTTTCGGGTGAGACGGGTTCCGGTAAAACTACCCAGCTGCCGAAGATCTGTTTGGAACTGGGACGCGGCCAGAAGGGTTTAATTGGCCACACGCAGCCGCGCCGTATCGCCGCCTCGTCGACCGCCAAGCGCATCGCGCAGGAACTGGGCACGCCGCTGGGCGAGACAGTCGGCTTCAAGGTCCGCTTTGCCGATACCTTGACGAAGGGCGCGTCGGTCAAGCTGATGACGGACGGTATTCTGCTGGCTGAGACGCAGACCGACCCACTGCTGAAAAACTACGACACCATCATCATCGATGAAGCGCATGAACGCAGCCTGAACATCGATTTCCTGCTCGGCTACCTGAAACAGCTGCTGCCGCGCCGGCCGGATTTGAAAATCATCATCACCTCGGCCACCATCGATGCCGAGCGTTTTGCGCGCCATTTCGGCACGCCGGAAAAACCGGCGCCCGTGATCGAAGTGTCGGGCCGCTTGTACCAGGTGGAAGTGCGCTACCGCCCGGTGGAGCGCGAGCAGGTGGCCATGCCTGGCGCCGGTGCCAATGTCGACAAACCGGGCCAGCGTACGGCTGCCGCCCGCGAAAAGCGCGACTTGATGGATGCGGTGGTCGATGGCGTGGAAGAACTGTGCCGCATCGGTTCGGGTGACGTGCTGGTATTTTTGCCGGGCGAACGCGAGATTCGCGACTGCGCCGAAGCGCTGCGCAAGCACCATCCGCCGCATGTAGAGATTTTGCCGCTGTTCGCCCGTTTATCGGCCGAAGAGCAGGAACGCGTTTTCAAGACCAGCAATGCGCGCCGCATCGTGCTGGCTACCAACGTGGCGGAAACCTCGCTGACGGTGCCGGGCATCCGTTACGTGGTCGATGCAGGTCTGGCGCGGGTCAAGCGCTATAGCTATCGCAACAAGGTCGAACAATTGCAGGTCGAGCCGATTGCGCAGTCGGCCGCCAACCAGCGCGCGGGCCGTTGCGGCCGCGTCGCCGATGGCGTGTGTATTCGCCTGTACGAAGAGCAGGATTATTTGCTGCGCCCGAAATTCACGGAGCCGGAAATCCTGCGCTCGTCGCTGGCAGCCGTCATCCTGCGCATGAAGTCCCTGCACCTGACGGACGTGGAAACCTTCCCCTTCATCGAGCCGCCGCTGGCGCGCGCGATCGCGGACGGTTACCAGCTGCTGCAGGAACTGGGCGCCGTCGATGAGTTCAACAAGCTCACGCCACTCGGTAACAAGCTGGCCAAGCTGCCGCTGGATCCGCGCGTGGGCCGCATGATTTTGGCTGCTTTGGATAACGCCAGCCTGACGGAAGTGCTGATCGTCGCTGCCGCCTTGTCGGTGCAAGACCCGCGCGACCGGCCGATGGAGCACCAGCAGGCGGCTGACGAAGCGCACAAGAAATTTGCCGATGAAAAGTCGGAATTCCTCAGCTACCTGAAAATCTGGCGCTGGTTTGAATCGGCCATCGAGCACAAGAAAACCAACCGCCAGCTGCAAGACAATTGCCGCGCCAATTTCCTGTCGCAGATGCGCTTGCGCGAATGGCGCGATGTGCATTCGCAGTTGCTGACCATCGTCAAGGAGCAGGGCTGGCGTCTCAATGAAGCACCGGCCACCTACGACAATCTGCATATGGCTTTGCTGACTGGCTTGCTGGGTAATATTGGCTTCAAGGGCGAAGACGAGCCGGGCGCGGGCTATCTGGGTGCGCGCGGCATCAAGTTCCATATCTGGCCAGGTTCCTCGCTGCTGAAAAAGCCGGGCAAGTGGATCATGGCGGCCGAACTGGTCGACACCACGCGTCTGTACGCGCGCTGCGTGGCGCAGATCCAGCCTGAGTGGCTGGAAAAAGTCGGCGGCCATTTGCTGAAAAAATCGTGGGGCGAGCCGCGCTGGGAAAAACGCTCGGCGCAAGTGACGGCTTCCGAGCGGGCGACTTTGTATGGCTTGGTGGTGTACAGCCAGCGCCGCATCAATTACGGCAATTTCAATTTGCCGGAAGCGCGTGAAATCTTCATCCGCGATGCGCTGGTGGGCGGCGACTTCGATACGCGCGCGCCGTTCTTTGCGCACAACCATAAGCTGATCAAGGAAATCGAAAACCTGGAACACAAATCGCGCCGGCTGGACGTGCTGGTGGACGATGAGCTGATTGCCGCTTTCTATGACAAGCTGCTGCCGGCAGACGTGTGCAATGGCGCTGGTTTCGAAAAATGGCACAAGGAAGCCACGCGCGACAACAGCAAGCTGCTATACCTGAACCGCGATGAGCTGATGCGCCACGAAGCGGCTGGCGTGACGACAGACCTGTTCCCGAAAACCATGTCGGTCACGGGCCTGGAAATGGCGCTGACCTACCACTTCGAGCCGGGCAGCGTGCGCGATGGCGTGACTCTGGCCGTGCCTTTGTATGCGCTGAACCAGCTGCCGCGCGAGCGCTGTGAATGGCTGGTGCCGGGCATGCTGAAGGAAAAAGTCCATCTGCTGCTTAAATCCTTGCCACAAAAACTGCGCCGCCACTGCGTGCCGCTGCCCGATTACGCGGCCAAGTTCTGCGAGCGCGTGCACACGGCTGGCGTGTTTGGCCGCGGTGATCTGGTCGACGCCATCATTCTGGACATCCGCACGCAAATCACCATCAATGTGCTGACCACCGACTTCAAGCCGGAAACCCTGCCTGCCCATCACTTCATGAATTTCAAGGTGATCGACGAGCATGGCCGCCAGCTCGACATGGGCCGCAACCTGGCGACCCTGCAGGCGGAATTCGGCGGCCAGGCGCGTCAGAGTTTCCAGAAACTGGCTGAAGTGTCGGGCGTGTCCGGCACCGGCACGCCGGGTGCCAAGGTGGCCGGTGCGCAAGTGGCCTCGCGGCTGCAGGCGCAAAGTGCCGCCTCGAATGTCAAAGGTGCGGCACCCGCCAAGGCAGCGGCTCCGGCGGCGAATAATACTGTCTCCCAGCATATGGGGCTGACCAACTGGACCTTTGGTGAGTTGCCGGAGTTGCTGGAAATCGTGCAGGGCAAGCTGACCTTGATCGGTTTCCCGGCCCTGGTCGACAAGGGCACGCATTGCGACCTGGAAGTGTTTGACGACCCGACGGTGGCGGCGCGCACGCACAAGGTCGGCTTGCGCCGTTTGTTTGCGCTGCAAATGAAGGAACAGATCAAGTACGTCGAGAAAAGCATCCCTGGTCTGCAGCAGATGGGCATGCAATTCATGGCGCTGGGATCGCAGGAAGAGTTGCGCGAGCAAATCATCAACAAGGCGATTGATATCGCCTGCCTGCAAGATCCGCTGCCGCTGGACGCGGCCTCGTTCGCCAAGCGCCAGGCGGAAGGCAAGTCGCGGCTAGTCTTGCTGGTCAATGAAATTGCCCGCTTGCTGTCGCAAGTGCTGACGGAATTCCACGGCTTGCCCAAGCGGCTGCAAAACATTCCGGCGGCGGCATCCAGCGATATCCAGGCGCAGTTGCAGGGCCTCGTACATAAACGCTTCCTGACGGAAAACGAATACACGCAGCTGTCGCATTTCCCCCGCTATTTAAAGGCGATCAATGTGCGCCTGGAAAAACTGCGTGCCGATCCTGCCCGCGACAGCAAGCTGATGGCTGAGTGGCAATCGGCCGCCGCTCCCTACCAGCGCCAGGCAAAGGACCGCCAGGCCGGCAAGAACACCGACCCTAAACTGGTCGATTTCCGCTGGATGCTGGAAGAGCTGCGCGTATCGCTGTTTGCACAGGAATTGCGCACGCCGATGCCAGTGTCGGCGAAGCGCCTGCAAAAGGTATGGGAATCCATGCTGCGGTGATGGCGCCTCTATAAAACTGGGGTCTGACCCACCGGGTCAGACCCCGGCCCTTTGTTGCTGGCTAGCTCCGCTTATCCAGATCATCCTCATCGTTGAGCGATGAGTGCCCCTGCAAGTTGCCCGTACCTGCCCGGCTGCCGCTCATCGAGGTGGCTGACTCGCTACCTGAGCGATTCCCGCCGCTACCCGATTGCAGGCTGGCGCCGCCGCGCAGGTCGCCGCCTTGCTGCATGCGCCGCGCTCCAGCCCCTGTGCCGTAGCGCGTGCCGTTGCCGTAGAAGTCTTCCAGCTGCTGGTTCCAGGCGTCGCTGGCCATGTCGGGCCAGTTGTTTTTGTCGAAGCCAGGGGCGTTTTTCAGTTGATCCTTGTCGACGTCGAGCACGAAGCGCTTGTTGATGGTGTCCAGGCTCAGACGTTCCCATGGCACGGCAAACAGTTTTTCGCCCATGCCCAGCATGCCGCCGAAGGACAGTACCGCATAGGCGATCTGGCCGCTGCGCATGTCGAGCATGATTTCCTTGATGTCGCCCAGCTGCTCGTCGCTGTGGTTGTAGACATCGTCGCCGAGCAGGGTGTCGGCTCCCATCAATGCGGGCCCGGGGCCCGTGTCGTTGTTGCGGTACATGCCCAGGATGTCGCGGTCCAGATAGCTCATGGTGTCTCCTCCGTTGGTGGTCTTCAGTGAGTATTCACGATAAGCACTGGCGCATTCCCACCTTTGATCTGCCTCAATTGTGTCCGGGGCACTTTTTTGGCATGCAAACCTACGGTGCGCACGGGCAATACGGTACTCTATGGTTTCCAACAGGAGGCCGCTGCTTATGCTGATACTGTCGCTGATGACGCAAGGATGCAGTTTGATGGGGTGGACATGGTAAAACCTGCCACCACGTGGTTGCGTGGCTTGCTGCGCGCAGGCAAGGCGCAGCAGCGCACGGCCAGGAAGCTGGCCAAGGTGCTGTTTGCGCCCGTGCCAGCCCAGTCCAAGCCCAAGCGCAAGCCCGCATCGGCCACATCCACACTCAAGCCGCACAGTAAGTCACCGCCGCGCGCGCGCAAGAAAGCGGCGCCCGCACCGGGCAAGTGGCTCGCTTCCCACTATGTTCCCTTGCCGGAACTGGGTACTTTGCCTGGCCGGCGCCTGCCGTATTTTCTGTATATCCCGCAGCGGGAACCGAGTGCCGCCATGCTTGCCCGGGGGCGTCCGCTGCTGGTGATGCTGCATGGCTGCGAACAAAGCGCCACGCAGTTTGCCGAGGGCACGCGCATGAACCGCCTGGCCGAGCGCAAGGGCTATGCAGTGCTGTATCCGCAGCAGTCGCTGCGCGCGCAGGCCCGGCGCTGCTGGAAGTGGTATGACAAGCTGACGCAGGAGGGCGGCGGCGATGTGCGCCTGATTATCGGCGCCATCGAACAGGTGGCCGCGCGCTATGCAATCGACCGTACCCGTATTTATATCTGCGGCATTTCCGCCGGCGCCGGCATGGCGCATATCGTGGCCCTGAACCATCCGCAACTGTTTGCCGCGCTGGGCCTGCATTCTGGGCCCGTATTTGGCGGCGGCCATAACCTGATTGGCGCGCTCAATGTGATGCAGCACGGCGCGGCCACCAGGGTCGATACGGCCATCGATGAAGTGCTGCTGCGCCAGCCTGACTTTCCCCGTTTGCCCATGCTGCTGCTGCAAGGCCAGGCGGACCAGGTGGTGCGTCCCGTGAACCAGGATCAGCTGGTGCGCCAGAGCCTGCGCTTGAACCGCATGCCGGCCGATACGGTGGTCACCGCGTACCGCGTGCCGGCCAGCGTGGCGGGCAGCCGCACACCGGCGCATGCGTATGCCGTGCATGATTATCAGGTGGGGAAGGCCTTGTTGTTGCGGGTGGCGCAGATCGAGCATCTGGGCCATGCCTGGAGCGGTGGCGACCCCAGCTTGCCCTTCAATGACAAGGCCAGGCCCGACGCCAGCAAGTTGCTGCTGGATTTTTTTGCAGGCCAGCGGCGGCTTTAGCTGCTCTTGCTTACTTTCCTTCTATTAATTGCTCAGCCAGCTCGGGCATAAAGATGCCTGCCTTGCCACGGCAGCCATCGGCATTGCCGGGCGCCTTGATCCACAGCTGCATTTCTGGCTGCCCGCCGCCCAGGTGCACCACCGATGGCACGCCGATCTTGCGCCCTGGCGGGTCGCACCATACTGCCCCCAGCGGGCCGTTGCCATTGCGGCTGGTATCGACCACGTAGGCGCGTCTATAGCCCTGTTGTTTTTGCAGCGCCGCGTTGACCGCGTCGCCATACGTCTTGCTCGATGCATCCGTCTTGTAATTGGACACATTCAGTGCAAAGCCGCGTGCCTCGGCGATGCCGGCTTGTGCCAGGCGGCTGGCAGCTACGTCGGCCGGCATCCACGCGCTATTGCCCGCATCGAGATAGACATAGGCCTGGGGTGCTGCCTGGTGGAATTGCTCCACCGCATAACGCAAGGCATCGAGGCGGCCTTGCTGGCCAGCTGCGGACAGACAAGTCAGTTGCCCCAGCGCATCGGGCTCCAGGATAACGATGGCCTTGCGCTGGCCGACCGCGCCGGCAAAATTGCTTATCCACTGTTTGTAGCCGGCGATGGAATTGGCGCCGCCCGCGCTGTACTGGCCGCAATCGCGGCCGGGAATATTGTAGGCCACCAGTATCGGCGTCTGGTTGATGCTTGCTGCAGCGCTGACATAATCACCGACGGCTTTGCCTATCTCGCCGCTCCAGTTGCCTAACCATTTTGCCTGGGCTTGTTCGGCCAAGTTGCTGCGGATTAAGTTGGCGCGGGGATCGTCGGCGTGCTGCTGGGCCCAGATGGCTGCCGTCGATTGCGGGTCGACATACAGCGCTGTGGGCGTAAGTTTATCCACGGCGCCAGCTACGGCAGGCAAGGCCAACAGCAGCAGGGCGGCCCGTTTTTTGCACATTTTTACAGCGCCAGGAAAGCAGCTGCCGCCACGGCAGTTGGCAGCAAGGCGCCCGCCAGCAAACCAAGGGCGCCGATCGATTCATCCTTGAAGCCACGGCGCAGCAGCGCCACGCCGGCTGGATTCGGTGCATTGGCGATCACGGTCAAGCCACCACCGGCCACGGCGCCCGCTACCAGCATGTACTTGGACTCGTCCGTCATGCCGGCGATCAGGGAGCCGAGGTAGGTCAGGGCGGCATTGTCGGTAATCGCCGTCAAGCCCAGCGCGCCGAAGAACAGGGCCAGCGGTTTCAAACTGGATACGATCGGTTGCAACCACCATTGCTGCATGCCGCCCAGCACTACCAGGCCGCCGAGGAAAAAGCCGACCAGCAAGCCTTCCTTGAGGATCAGCGGACTTTGATAGCGTTCATACGCTTGCACAAAACCGAGGAAAAACAGGAACAGGCCGATGAACAGCACAGGGTGGTGGGCCAGCGCCACCACGGCGGCCAGCACGGCCAGGTGCACGACGCTGATGATCAGCGGTACTTTAGGCAGTTCGACTTCGCCCGCTTTCGGCTTGATGTCGGAAGTGTTGCTGTGCAGATATTTGCGCAGCAGCAAGCTCACGCCGGTCGCATTGACCAGCACGGCAATGGCTGCCTTCCAGCCGAAATGGGTCGCCATAAAGGCGCTATCCCAGTTCCAGGTGGTCGCCACCATCAGCACGGGCGGCGCGGCGTAGGACGTCAGCGTGCCACCGATGGAGACGTTGACGAACAACACGCCCAGCGCGCCGTATTTCAGCCATTCAGGGATGCCGGGGCGAAAAATTTGCGGCGCCAGCATCAGGGCCGCCAGGGTCATGGCGGCCGGTTCCGTGATCAGCGAACCGGTCAGCGGCACCAGCGCCAGGCCCAGCCAGACCAGGGCCAGCTCCGTGCGCAGCGGCATCACGCGCGCCACGCCCTTGAGCAAGCGCTGCACGGCGTCCAGCACGGGGCGCGAGGCGGCCACCACCATGACGACGAACACGAACAGCGGTTCCGTGTAGTGGCGCGATTCGGCATAGTCGACGGCGGCCGCGCCACCCGACACGAAAGCCATCACGATGATCAGGATAAATGCCCAGAAGCCGAACACGACTTCGACTTCGCCCAGCAAATGCAGCAAGCCCGCATGGCGGGGGTGACGGTGCGCCAGCACTTCAAAGGATTTGGCGGCGAAGGTGTGCAGCAGGGCCAGGCCGAAGATGATGGCGCTGATCAATTGTATGGTAGTCAAATGCGTTTTCCTTATGGGCGAACGGTGGCCGCCCGGTGCATGTCCAGGCGGTAAGGAGAGTGCTCCATGTTACAGCAAACGCCATGTAAAACGGTGTTTTTCGGCCGTACGGAGCCGGCTGGGGCGTGCATGATGGCGGCCTGATCGCAGATAAGCCTTGCCAAAAGGGGAACTGGATAGTACTGTATATGCATACAGTATTTTGTTTGGAGTTTTTTATGCAACCCTCCACTTTGATGGCCGCACCGGAAGCCTTGCACCCATCGCTGTGGCGCGCCTCGCAACTGGGCCAGGCGGCCACGCGCTGCCTCGATACAGGCTTTGCCGCGCTGTCGGCGCAACTGCCTGGCGGTGGCTGGCCCGGAGGCTGCCTGATCGACTTGCTGCTGCAGCAAGCGGGGTGTGGCGAGCTGCGCCTGCTGGCGCCGGCGCTGGCTCAACTCGGAGGTTTGCCCATCGTGCTGCTGCAGCCGCCTCATCCGCCGCAGGCGCTGGCCCTGGCCGCGCTGGGACTGGCGCCGTCGCAGCTGCTGTGGCTGCGCAGCACCGGCAGCAAGGATGCCTTGTGGGCGGCGGAAAATATCCTGCGCAGCGGCAGTTGCGGCGCGCTGCTGTTCTGGCAGCCGCATGTGCGCGGCGACAGCTTGCGCCGCTTGCACCTGGCGGCGCAGGGCGGCAATACCCTGTTTTGCATGCTGCGCCCGCTGCACGGCGCCCAGGATGCGTCGCCAGCGCCGCTGCGCCTGTCCTTGCGGCCGGCGGCCGGCGGCATCGAGATCGGTTTTATCAAACGCCGGGGACCGCAGCGCGATGCGCCGCTGTTCCTGCCCTTGCAACCTCCTTCTTTACTGCAGCGCCATGCGTCTCTGGATCGGCCTTTGCCTGCCCCGGCTCCCGCTCGAAGTCTTTTGCCCGAACTGGTCGGCTGACGCGTCAGTCGTGGTGCTGGAGCAGGAGCAAGTCATGGCCCTGTCGCCGCTGGCTGGCCAGGCAGGGATCAAGCCAGGCATGCGGCGCGGGGGCGCGCTGATGCTGGCGCCGCAGGCGCGCCTGTTCGAGCGCTCACCAACGCTGGAAGCGCAAGCACTGCAGGAAGTGGCGCTGGCGCTGCTGCAGTTTTCGCCACTGGTGGGGCACGGCGAAGAAGCCACCTTGCTGGTCGATGCGGGGGCCAGCCTGCGCCTGTTCGGCGGCGTGCGCAGCCTGTGCCGGCAGATCGCGAACAGCCTGCGCGCGCTGGGCTACACGGCGGTGCTGTCGTGCGCACCCACGGCAAGGGGCGCCTGGCTGCTGGCGAACGCAGGGACAGAAGCTGGTGCACGCCGCGTGCTGGGCATGGAGAGCCTGGCACGCCGCCTCGACCGCTTGCCGGTCGGCTTGCTGCCGCCCGCGCGGCCGTATCTGGACTGGTTCGAGGGCATAGGCTGCCGTACCCTGGGGCAACTGCGCCGCCTGCCCCGGCCCGGCCTGCAGCGCCGTTGTGGCGCCGCCTTGCTGTCCATGCTCGACGATGCCCATGGCCACGGCACGGAACTGTTTGTATGGATAGCCGCGCCGCCCACTTTTCGTGCCAGCCTGGAATTGTTCGACCGCGTGGAAAACGCTGAAGCGCTGCTGTTTGGCGCGCGCCGTCTGCTGCAGCAAATGACGGGCTGGCTGTGCGCGCGGCAACTGGCGGTCGAACGCATCGCCTTGCTGCTGGCGCATGAGCGGGGCCGGCAGGCGCGTGCTCCCACGGTGGTGGAACTGGCCCTGGGCGAGGCGGTGTGGCGCGATGAACATTTGCTGCGCTTGCTGAAGGAGCGCCTGGCGCAACTGGTGCTGGAGGCGCCCGTGATCGGCCTCACCCTGGAAGCGCTGCAGGTATTGCCCATGGCGCCACCCAGCGAGACCCTGTTTCCCGAGCCGGGCGGTACTCCCGAAGATCGCCAGAGACTGATGGAATTGCTGGTGGCCCGGTTGGGTAGCAACAATGTTTTGCAGGCGGCGCCGCTGGCCGATTACCGGCCCGAAGCGGCGAACCGCTGGCTGCCGCTGGCAGGAAAATCAAGCGGCAAGCTTCCTGCAAGCGATTTGCCGCCCGGCCTGCCTGGCATGCCCCGTCCCGGCTGGCTGCTGGCGCAACCAATCGCCTTGCTGATGCGCGAGCACCGGCCCTTTTATGGCTCGCCCCTGAAAATGGTGTCGGTGGCTGAACGCATCGAGGCAGGCTGGTGGGGCCAGTCGCAGGCGCGCGATTATTTTATTGCCGAAGGACGCGACCACGCCCACTACTGGGTCTACCGCGAACGCATCGCCGGCAGCGGCGAAGAGGCCGCGCCGCGCTGGTTTTTGCATGGCTTGTTTGCCTGATGGCTGACTGGCCAAGGGCCAAATCAGGCGCTGCTCTGCTGAAAATGCAAGGCTTGGCTATACTGGGCCATCTGTCAGGCAGCATGGCCTTATATCCATGCCGATTGTGCCGCGTCACGACTTGAACTTATATCTAAAGGATATCCATGTCTCAGCTATCGAACTTCCCCATCACCCAGAAATGGCCTGCCCAGCATCCTGAACGTTTGCAGCTGTACTCGCTGCCGACGCCAAATGGCATCAAGGTGTCGATCTTGCTGGAAGAAATCGGCCTCGAGTACGAGCCGCATCTGGTCAGCTTCGAGCGCAACGACCAGATGGCGCCGGAATTCCTGTCCCTCAATCCGAACAACAAGATTCCCGCCATCCTCGACCCAAATGGTCCGGGCGGTAAACCGCTGGCGCTGTTTGAATCGGGCGCCATCCTGATTTACCTGGCCGAGAAAACCGGCAAGTTCATCCCCCAGGATGCGGCTGCGCGCTATGAAACCATCCAGTGGGTGATGTTCCAGATGGGCGGCGTTGGCCCCATGTTTGGCCAACTGGGTTTCTTCCACAAATTTGCTGGCAAGGAATTCGAAGACAAGCGTCCGCTTGAACGTTATGTCGGCGAAAGCAAGCGTTTGCTGGGCGTGCTGGAACAGCGCCTGCAAGGCCGCGACTGGATCATGGGCGAGCACTATACGATAGCCGATATCGCGATCTTCCCATGGGTGCGCTGCCTGGTTGGCTTCTATGGCGCCAGCGAGCTGGTTGGCTTTGACAACTTCCCCAATGTCGCACGCGCACTGAAGGCATTTGAAGCGCGTCCCGCCGTCGTCAAAGGGGTAGACATCCCCAAACGTAATTAATAACGCAATAACGCAACTGCCTGCAGCGATGGCCGCCCGGCGCTACAATGCGTTTTCGGCCGCGCTGCGCGGCAGCTTGACTGTCCATCGTATGAAATCAACCCGGCAAGACTTTCCCGGCGCCCACGGCCACGTGCTGGCGGCCCGTCTCGATGCGCCCGATGGCGCTATCCGCGCCTACGCGCTGTTCGCCCATTGTTTTACCTGTGGCAAGGATGTGCTGGCTGCGCGGCGCATTGCGCAAGGCTTGACGGAACATGGGATTGCCGTGCTGCGCTTCGATTTCACGGGACTGGGCGCCAGCGAGGGCGAATTTGCCGCCACCAATTTTTCATCGAACGTGGCCGACCTGATCGCCGCCGCCGATTTTATGCGCGCCAGACACGCGGCGCCACAATTGCTGATCGGCCATAGCCTGGGCGGCGCGGCCGTGCTGGCCGCGGCCGGACAAGTGCCGGAAGCCACCGCCGTGGTGACCCTGGCCGCCCCCAGTTCGCCCGCCTACGTGACGCGCATGTTCAGCGATCACCTGGAACAGATCGCGGAAGAAGGCGAAGCGCTGGTGCAACTGGAAGGGCGGCCATTCCATATCCGCCAGCAATTCGTCGACGACGTCGCCAGCCGCCACAGTCTGAAAGAGCAGATCGCCGGCCTGCGCCGCGCCCTGCTGGTGATGCATGCGCCGAACGACACCACGGTCGATGTGTCGAACGCGATGGAGATCCTGATGACGGCCAAGCATCCGAAAAGTTTCGTCTCGCTCGACGACGCCGATCATTTATTGACGGGCCGCGACGATGCGGCGTATGTCGCCAATGTGATTGCCGCGTGGAGCGCGCGCTATCTGAATAGCTGAACGATCGCCCATGAAAAACGCCGCCTCGGCAGATGCAGCGGCGGCGTGCGGTGGGGTTCAGCTGACGCAGGCTCAGTCTTCGTCAAATTCCGCGGATAAATCCTTCCAGCCCTTGCTCGCTGCAAAAGCCGAAAATTCTTCCGGCGCTTCCAGTACGATCAGTTTCTTGTCTTGCAAACCGAGGTCGCCATGGCCGAAGTCCGGGCCTACATAGCCCAGGCTGCGCAGGCGCGTGAGGATATGGCCGACCAGGGTCTTGTCCTTGTACAAGCCGCTTTCGAGCGGGGCGGAAAAATCCACATACACGTCGATGATGCCGTAACCTTCGTCGAAGATACGGATCGCCTTGATGTCGTGGGCACGGCCGGAGCCGTCGGTGGCCTTGAAAGGGTCGCTGAGCTGGATGTCGGTGTCATTGTTCATATTGTCAGCATACACCAAAACGTGGTTGGGGAGAGAGGGGCCGCCCCATGGCGCGGCCCCGGATCAGTCTTACTTCTTACTTATTATTTCAACGGTTGCAGGATGGCCGTCAGGCGGTCGCGCGTGCCGGCGATGCGTTCCAGTTGCGGGTATTTCAGGCCGCCATGGTAGTCCAGCGCCACGGTCTGGTACTGCTTGCCTTTTTTTACCAGCAAATTGATCGGCTGCGTGCCGTCCTTGGCTGCCTGGATGGCTTTTTTCAGCAGTTTGGGCGTGTACGCCATGCCATTGACGGCCAGCAAGGTGGTATTGCCCGACAAGCCAGCCTTGAAGGCGGGGCCGTCCCACAGCAGCTTGCCCAGCTTGCCATCCTTGTCGACGGTCAAGCCCAGCGAGTAGCTCAGGTCGGTGCTCTTGCTGCGCTCTTCCGTTGCCTGCATGAACGGCGTTTGCTTATCGCGGTAGACCAGTTTCCAGCCGGCGCGGGCCAGGCCGTCCAGCGGCGCGCCCGGGCCGTGGCCATCGAGGCGGCTGCGCAGGAAGGTGGCCCAGTCATATGGTTGCACGGCGTTCAGGGCGGCCACCACATCTTCGAAGGTGTAGGGCAGCGGCGTGGTGCTGCCATTCTGCACGCCAAAGAAGGCGCGCGCAAAATCGTCGAGCGAGCGGCGCTCGCCGGACAGTTCGCGGAT
This sequence comes from Janthinobacterium silvisoli, assembly GCF_014200725.1. Classification (GTDB taxonomy): domain Bacteria; phylum Pseudomonadota; class Gammaproteobacteria; order Burkholderiales; family Burkholderiaceae_D; genus Janthinobacterium. The sequence continues at coordinate 1,363,567 of NZ_JACHCL010000001.1, read as the reverse complement.
GGTGGTGTCGACATCGAGCCAGATCAGCGAGCCTTCCGAATAATAATCTTCGCTACGCTGCCAGCTGCTCCAGCCGATCGGGCGGCGGCCATTGATGATCGGGTCGTTGGTCGTATCCTGCATGGCGCGCCAGCTGCGGCCCGGCACTGCATCGTAATAGGCAGCGGTGGAAGCGAACAGGTCGCGCATGTTCGCTGGCGTGATCAGGCCCGAACGCGAGGCCAGCACATTGCCCCAGTATTGCGTCTGGCCTTCGTAGACCCACAGCAGGCTGTTTTGCAGCGGTGTGTTGAAGTCGGGCGTGGCCTGGCCGGCAGGGCGGCGGAACTTGCCATTCCACGAGTGCGTCAATTCATGCGGCAGCAGCGCGCGGCCCGCTTCGGTCTTGTCCCATTCGCTGAAGTAGCCAGGTTTCACGCCGTTTTCGCTCGACTGCATGTGCTCACGGCCGATGCCGCCAAAATCATCGCTCAGGGCCAGCAGGAAATCGTAATGCTTGAAATGGCGCGAGGCGAACAGCTTATACACTTGCTGCATCAGCACGCGGTGTTTTTCGATTTGTTCCGGCGTCGCTTCCAGGCTGTCCGGGCTGTCGGCTACCACGTTCAGGTACACGGGAACTTTCGCACCCGGATCGAGGTCAAAACGCTTGAAGTAGCGGCCCGCGAACAGCGGTGAATCGACCAGGTTGTCGAGATCGATGGTCTGGAAGTCCACCTGTTTGCCTGCTGGCGTGGACGATTCCGCACGCACTTCCAGCGCACTGCCAAATTGCCAGCCAGCTGGCAGGGTCAGGCTGGGCTGCACCTGGATTTCGCGCGCAGGACGGCCTTCCGGGTACAGGGTCATCGCATGCCATTGTACGCCGAGGATGTCCGCTGTCATGGTGATGCGGCCCTGGTTGCCTTCGACGGGCGAGAGGAACTGGTATTGCGCTTCCACCGTCGCAGCACCTGCAGGCACGTCGATGTGGAAGGCGAACATGTTCACGGGATCGCGCTGCCATTCCAGCGGCTTGCCATTGGCGGACAGGCGCAGGCCAGCCAGCTGGTTCAGCGGGCCGCTGGGACCGTGGTTGCCAGGCACCCATTGTGGATACAGCAAGGTCATCTTGCCTGGCGTGGCAGGGATGCTTTCGCGGATATTGAAAATCTGCTGGGCCACATTGCTGGCGTCTACATGCAGCACGATGGGTGAGGATGGCGTTTCAGGGGTAGCAGAAGCGGCGGCGTGCGCGCTGAAGGCGGCGCTCAACAGGACGGCGAGCAGCGGGCGTGAAAATGTTTTAAGGGGCATGGATGAAAAGAGTGATGTAGGGAAAGTGATATTGCCGGCAACTATGGTCTGGCAGCAACGGTAACTGTAGCACAGCCGTGGACATCGTCAGGAGCCGAGCAGGATGAAGCCGGCCCAGAAAAATGGGTGGCTGTGCGGGTTGCCGGTGCTGGCGGCGCCGAGCATGGTCAGGCCGCGCGTGGCCGGGGCACTGGCGCGGCCGGCGCGGATTTGCTGCAACTGCGCCTGGCGCAAGGCTTGCGGCTTGCTCTTGCCGTGCGCCAGTGCACTGTAAAAATCGCTCATCAAAGTGGCGGTCGATTGATCCGAGACGCGCCACAGGCTGGCCAGCACATTGCGCGCACCGCGCTGGCGGGCCAGCCAGGCCAGGCCTTCCAGTTCGCGGCCCGTATCGTCGGTGCCGGCTGGCACGGCCGTTTCGCAAGCCGACAGGGTAAGCAAGTCCAGGCCCGCAAATCGGTAGCGTTCTTGCGCCAGTTCGGCCAGGCTCAGTTGTTGTCCATCGCCCAGCAGCAGATAGGAATCCTTGCCCATGCCCGAGCGCAGCACGAAATGGCTTGCGATATGCACGCTGCTGTTGGCGGGTAGCGCCTGCTGCAGCGCGGCCGCCGTGAAATCGCCATCGAGATACACCTGGCTGGGCACATGCGCAGTCTGCTCGATCTGTGCCACGGCGCGCAATTCAGACTGCACGAAAGGTAGCGCCGGCAGCTCGCCGCTGGAACTGGTCTGGCCCAGCAGGGCCATCGACGGCGCGCGTGCCGGCTCTGCGGTGCTGCCATCGGCGCCACGCGCATCGAGCGCAATCGGCAGCCGTTCTACCAGCCAATGGCGGCCGTCATGCAGCATGGCGAAGGGCAGGTAGCGCAAGACGCCATCGAGCGATAGCGACAGCGATGTAGCGCCCTTGAGCTGCGTGCTGACGGGTGCGATCAGCAGCGCATACAGCGCTTGCACCTCGGCGCGCGCATCGACGCCAGGGTCTTGCGCGCTGCGGCGCAGGCTGGCAATGCGCTGCGCCAGCGTGCGTTCATCGATGGCCACGTCATGGATGCTGCTGCCGCGCTTTCCACCTGTTTGTGCGACGATGCGCAGGCGTTTTTCCGTCACCAGATACGTCAGGTGCAGCACGCCCGGCTTCAGCGGCGCGGCCCTGGTGCTGTTTGCAGGTGATGATGTGGCGACGGGCGCTGCGGGCAATTTGGCCAGCGCCGCGGCGGCTTCATCGACAAGGGACGTCATGGCGGTATTCGCGCTCTGCCATTCTGCCTCGGCCTGGGCCGCACCTTGCGCCTGGTGTTCGCGCGCCAGTGCCAATGCCTGGGCGCCTGTGCGCAGTGCTGACGCGCGCGCATCGAACTGCTGTTGCCACGCGCTTTCCGCACCTGTGTAAGCGAGGCGCGTGGTGCGTGGATCGGGCGCGCTGCGCACCAGATTATGAAAGTCGTCTTCGCGCACCATGGCCAGCACGGTTTCCGCTTCCTGGATGCGGCGCTGGTCGAGCAAGCGGTCCGCCAGCTGCCCATAGGCGGCGCGCTTTTGGCGAATAAAGCCTTGCCGCAGCGGCACGGGCAGGCCGGCCGTGCCGGCACGCGTGGCTTGCAGTGCATTGATGGCCTGCTTGCCCAGGAAAATAGCAGCCGCATCGGGTTCCAACGCACCCAGTTGCGCCGCCGCCCGCGCTTCGAGCAAGGTCTGTTGATTGGCCATCGCAATGGCCAGCGCGCGCGCCGCCTGCGTGCGTGCGGTGGCTGTATCGCCCGTGCGCGCATTCAGTTCGGCGGCATTCAGCAAGGCCAGGCCATAAGCGGGATGCGACACGCCGCGCACGGCCGCCAGTTGCTGCGCCAGGCTGGCTGCTTCCTGTGCCAGTGTATGCAAGTCAGCATCGCTGATGTCCATGCGCGCCGCCTGCACCTGCAGACGGACCTGGCGCATCGTGTCGAGCAGGCCGGCCGGCGCCGATGGCGTTTGTTCCAGGCGCGCCACCAGGCTGGCCAGGGCTGTTTCGGCTTGCGCCTGCTGGCCCAGCGCCGCCTGCGCCTGGGCTGCCAGCAGCAGCGCGTTGACTTCATCATCCGGTAAAGGCTGGCTGCCCGAGATAGCCAGTTGCGCCGCTGCCTGCGCAGCGTCCAGCGCTTGCTGGTACTGCCCCAGCGCCATCAGTGTGCTGCCATGCGCGTATTGATGCGTGGAGCAGGCGGGCGAGGTGTCGCCATATACCTCGCGGCAGTGGCGCAGCGCGGTGCCGGCCGCTACTTCCGCGCGGCCCAGCTGATTGTCGGCCAGCGCGGTGAGCGCCACGTCTTGCCAGGCGCTCACCGTATTGGCGTGCTGGTCGCCAAACAGGGTCTGGCGTATGGACAAACCCTGCTCGGCTTCCAGCCAGGCCTTGCCGCTTTCACCGAGGCGCGCATGGATGCCGCTCAGGCGGTTCAGGGCCACGCTGGCCTGCATCGAAGCGGCGCCCGAGCGCTGCACGGCGATCGCCAAAGCGCGCTGCGCAAACGACAGCGCTTGCCGGTCATTGCCGGCCAGGGTGTACCAGGTCGCCATGTCCGCGATGCTCGTTTGCGTCTCGGTGCTGTTTTCGCCGAAGGCGGCCAGGCGGATACGGTAAGCGTGTTCCAGATAGCCGTAAGCTTCCTCCATGCACCCCATGCGCAGCAGCAGCACGCCCACGTCGCGCATGCCCCAGGCGTGGTCGGTGCTGTTTTCGCCCGAGGTGCGGGCCCAGGTATCCATCGCCAAGCGCGCATACGGCAGGCCGCGCGCGTACTCCTTGGTTTGTAGCGCTACGCCGGACAGGTTCGACAGGCTGGTGCCATACGATACCGTGTCCTTGCCAATGATGTTCGCCTTGGCCGCCAGCGCGGTATCGCCCCATTGCCAGGCCAGTTCGAAGCGGCTCCACTGGCGGTACAGATACATCAATTCGGCGGGGTAGTACATGTTTTCATGGCCAGGGTCGCCATCGTTCAAGGTCTGGCGGATGGCCCAGCCTTCCAGCAAGGCCTGTTCGCTTTCCGGGTAGCGGTCCAGCAGTTGCAAGCTCTGGCCCAGGCCCAGCAAGCCGCTGGCGATGCCGGCCTGGTCGTTCGCTGCACGGCAGGTTTGCACGCCGCGTTCGAACAGCGGCAGGGCGCGCGCCGGCTGTTCATCCTTGATGGCGTCGTTGGCTGCATCGAGCCAGGGCGTGACTGTCGCGAGGCAGGTGGTGGCGGCCGCTGTGTTCAACAAGGCTGGTCCGGTCAGCAGTAAAAAAAGCGCAAAGCAGAGTGCAAGGCGTTTCATTTTGTGGAAGTCCAGGAAAGGCGGGCGACTTGCGCCTGGTCTCGATTGTGCGCATCGCCCAGGTCCGTCTGTGCGCCACGCGTGGCCGGCGATGGTGCATCGAGCACAAAGAAACGGCGCGGCAGCGTGCCATTGCTGGCCGGTGCGGCCAGCAGGGCCAGCCATTCCTTGCCAAAGCGGGGACCGCTGACGACAAAGCTGCGCTCGAAGCGGCTGATGCCATTGCCGATGGCTGGCGGCATGCGGTTGCTGTCGCCTTCCAGCGCTGGATAGATACGCATGGCGGGGCCGCCCAGCGGCAAATGGACCAGCGCCAGATCGACGGAGGATGTGCTGCGGTTTTCCACGCTCAAACGGATGCGCGTGCCTGCCGGCAGCAGGCCCAGATCGGTATCGGTGAAGGGCAATTGGCGCGGCGGCCGGCCCGGCAGGGTCAGTTCGATGCGCGCGTCGAGTAGTGGCGTGCCGGGCGTGGCGGGCAGGGCCAGCAGCTGGACCAGGCGCTGTGCTGGATGCTCCGTGCGGCTGGCCCAGCCTGGCATGGTGGCATCGCTGCCCGAGATCAGCGACAGACGGCTCTCGCCCCAGCCGGTAGCGACGGCGCGCCAGCGTGCGCCGCCATTCTCAAACAGATCGCCGTCGCGCAAGCCATCGAGCAGCCCAAACGGCAGATACCAGCCCTGGCCATCGCGCCGTATCGGCCACTGTGCTGAAATAGGCTCGCCACCAGACCACAGCGGCGTATCGAGCGTGCCCGTGTAGACCGGTGATGGCCAGGCGGAGCGGGGCAGCTGGTAGCTATCGAGTGCCTCCCTGTATTGCTGCGTGGCGCTGCCGGCCCAGACGGCATAGGTACGCGGCTGCGCATCAAGGGCGGCGATCACGGCGCGGGTAAACAGGCCAGCTGCCTGGCCCGTGGTTTGCACAGCGGATTCTGGTGTCCGCTGCTGTGCTTCGGCGGCAAAGAAGCCGATAAAGTTGGGACGCGCGCGTGGCACTGCGTCGGCGGGGCTGGCCGATGGGCGCCAGCCAATATCGGCGTTTGACAATCCCCGCCATACCAGGCCGTCGCCGCCACGCGTGCCGGCTGCCGCATGGCAGGTGTCGAAGATGGCCACCACGCGCGCCTGGCGTGCCGAGATGGCGTCGATTGCGTGTCCCAGTTCGCTGCTGCTGATGCCGCCGTCCAGCTGCCGGCCCTGTGCCCGAACCTTGCTGTCGCGCGTCAGCAGCATGGTATGCCGCCCCGCCTGCGTCGGTGCTTGCCCCGGATAGGAAGGTAGCAGCACGCTGTGGCCGGACCAGTACAACAGCAGTACATCGTCCTTGCCCAGGTTTTTTTCCAGCTGGAGCAGGCGGCTCAGGATGGCGGCGCGCGTGGGGGCTGCACCGCCAGCATCAGAAAAACTGTCGATATGGTCCGCCGTAAAACCCTGGTGCAGCAGGGCTGCACGCATGGCCGCCACGTCGCTGGTGGGACCGGCCAGCCAGGCCGTGCGCGGCATGGCGGGCAATTCTGCTACGCCGATCAGCAGCGCGTGGCGTTCTGCCGCGACCGCCGCAGTACCGAGCAGGCAGGACAGCAGCAAGCATGCCAGCTTTCTGCCTGTCATTGTGCCCCGGGAGTTTCGATGAGTTCCGTGTCGGCCACCACGCTGCTGTCTTTCAGGCTTTGCAGCGCAGCCGCAGCATCGAGTCCATCGAGCAGATAGATGTGGCCGGGCAGCGGGCCGGTGACGATGCCCGCATGCGCCTGTTCCAGGGCCGCTTCCATCTGGCTGATCGACGCCTCTGGCTTGAATTGCACGCGCAGATTCGCCACCGGCGCTTCCGTGCCAGGCGCGCTGCGCCATTGCACTTGCTCGTTAGGTGAGCCTTGCACTTGCCACAGCAGCCACGCCTGGATGACGCAGATGCTGGCCAGCGCCGTGATCGCGAACGGCGCCATGCGTGGTAGTGATGGAAGGGAAAGGCGCGCCAGCAGGCGGCGCCATAAACCCGGGTTTTGCTGTTCCAGCCTGTGGTGCAGTTGCGCCAGGCCGGCGCTGGCGTCCAGGTCGGCCGCTTCCTGTTCGATGGCGCTGCGGATGTCGCGCATCCAGGCTGCCTCGTCAGCCCACTCCGGGTCGTGTTCCAGTTTGGCGGCAATGCGGCTAGCCTCATCGGCGGAGGCGTGGCCGTTCAGATAGTCGGGCAGTGCTTCTTGCAGCTTTTTCTCTGTATCGATGGGATCAGTCATGGCGGCCGCCCTCCTGGACAAACCAGCGCTCGATGCACTGGCGTAGATTGAGACGGCCATGAAACAAACGCGTCTTGACGGTGCCTTCGGGCGCCTGCTGGATCTGGGCGATATCGGCGACCGACAAATCATCGATGGCCCACAAGGTCAGGCTTTCGCGTTGCAGCGGATTGCGCAGGCGCCGCAGGCAATCGAGTATGGCCTGGCGCCGCTGCAGGCTTTCTGTTTTTAGCTGTGGTCCCGGATCATGTTCCGCCAGCTCCAGCCGGGATGGATCGTAGCCATCGCTGTCGATTGATTCTTCGCGCGCCACGCGTTTGCCATGGCGGCGGATCTGGTCGATGGCCTTGTTGCGGGCCAGGGTCAGCAGCCAGGTGCCGAAGGCCACGCGGCCATCGTAGCGCATGGGGGCACGCCATACATCGTGGAAGACGTCGATCGTCACTTCGTCGGCAATGGCGTGCGCATCGAGGCCGCAGCCGCTGAGCTGGAGCCGCGCGAAGATACGCACACGTGGCGACCATGCCCGGTACAGGGCGTCGAGTGCGCGCTGGTCGCCCGATGCCATGGCAGCCAGCAGTTCGGCAGGATTGACAGGCAATGCGCTCATCGTGCGGGTTGGGGACGGGCCGGGGAAAGCGCCGAGTATAGCATTGTGGAAATAGTTACGACCGTCATCAGGGCATTAACTTTTCTTCATAAAAGATTGAACCGGACTGAACTTTCTTGCGAATAAGGGGGGGCAAAGGGCCGCACGTAAGCGGCTCATCTTCTCTCAAAAGAAAGGACGTTCAAATCATGAAAAAGCGCGGCAAGATTTTACGCGATACCAGCATTGGCCCCGGCTTGCTTGCCATCGGCCTGGAGCAATACGCGTTTCAGCTGGAAGGCATGTGGAAGTCGGATACGGCGCCCAAGGTGAATATGGTGGTCGAGGTGGAATTTGATGAGGGCAATGCGGTCAGCGCGATTTACCCGGTGGCCGACACGCAGCTGGCCAAGGAGCAAGCTGAACTTGCCATGTCCGCCGCCAGGGCCAAGGGCGCGGAAGTGGCCAGCGGTGTGGTGGCGCGCCTCGGTGTGCCCATGCTGGTGTCGCTGGGCTTGCTGGTGATCGGCTGGTTTTTCCTCAATGCCATCTCGGTGCGGGTGTCCTCCAATTTCAATCCTGGCCTGAGTTTCTGGAAACTGCTGGCCCTGCTCAATTCGCCATCGGGCCTGCTGCAATCGTTCGGCAATACCTCGGGCAGCAGCGGCATATATGGTTTGCTGGCCATTGTCTGTCTGGCCGGCCCGCTGTTGCCCCATGTCTGGAAGGATAAGCGCGCGCATCTGGGCGGCCTGCTGCCGCTGCTGTTCATGCTGCTGGTCGTCGGCCTGATCTATAGCGGCATCAGCAATGGCATCAGCGAAGCGCGAGGCGCGGCCAGCCAGTTCGGTGGCGCCGAAGCGGCACGCATGATGGCCGAGATGAGCTCTGGCATGGCGCGTGAAGCGCTGCGCGCCATCAGCATCGGCCTGGGCGCCTATCTGTCGCTGGCCGCCAGCCTCTACCTCGCGGGCCGGGGCACGATCAAATTCCTGGCCGCCAAGGCCGTTTGATTCTCAATCTTATTTTTCACTCTTATTTCGCACTCTTACTGAAAGAAACCATGTTGAACTCCTACAAAAAACCATTGCTGCTGGCCTTGCTGACGGCCAGCCTGGCCGCCTGCAGCGACAAGGCCGCTAGTCCAGCGCCGACCCTGGCAGATGCGACGGCGCCGAAAACCGTCGCCGCCATCAAGCAGGAAGTGGTGCGCGCCGCCTTGCCGAAGGCGGACAAGTCCACGCCTGCCGCCAGCTATCTGGAGTTGACCAGCGGCAACCAATTGATGTATTCCTATTTGTCGCTGGCGGCCATGCCCATCGACTATGCCAAGATCGCCGGCGTGGTGTCGTCGGACTATGCGCGTTCCAGCGATGAATTCCACAAGAACGATTTATTGAAAGTGCTCCAGCCGAAGATCGATGCTGCCGTGGACCAGGCTGGTGCGCAGCGCTATGTGCGCCTGAAGATCGATAATCCCGTCAATAAATATGACTTTGAGCAAAAAGGCTTTCCGCTCGATAGTTCGCTGTGGGAATCGGGCTCCACGCGCTATTTCTTTGATAATCCCGCCTACAAGCTCAGCTTCAGCAACGGCGACGGTTTCCGCTACCTGAACGTGCCGGCCGAAGATGCGGCGCGGAACATCGAAGGCTTGCGCAGCAAATACCAGGCCTTGCAGCTGGTGGTGTACGCGTTTGCGCAAGATGCCGATATCAGCCAGAACCTGGTGCGCGCCGAAATCGTCAAGGTCGAGCTGATCGATAAAAAGGGCAATGTACTTGCCAGCCAATAGGGGAGGGGCTACCCCTGCCGGATGGGTCCGGCAGGGGATGTAAAAATATTTTCGCCACTGGGGCAAAAATCGTATTTTTCAAGGTCTTGAACGCATGGCCATCGTCCTTAGATAGCTAGCAAGCGGATGCTCATGGTGAGGTCCGCGCCACTTATCGCTTACTTTTTAAAGGATATTTACCATGCGTACTTTTGATCTTGCTCCCCTGTATCGTTCCGCCATTGGCTTTGACCGCTTGGCACAACTGCTCAACGAACAACGCGCCGATGCGCAACCCAGCTATCCTCCTTACAACATCGAACTGGTGTCGGAAGATAAATACCGTATCGTGATGGCGCTGGCAGGTTTCAGCCGCGCCGAGATCGATATCATCACCGAGCGCGACTCGCTGCACGTCACGGGCCGCAAGCAGAAAGATGGCGTCGAACGCACTTTCTTGCACCGTGGCATCGCCGCCCGCGATTTCGAACAACGCTTCCAGCTGGCCAACCATGTGAAAGTCACGGGCGCCACGTTTGAAAACGGCATGCTGACCATCGACCTGGTGCGTGAAGTGCCGGAAGCGCTGAAACCGCGCAAGATCGAGATCGCCGACGGCGCGGTAGCCAACGTCAGCGTGCTGGAACAGCGCCAGGCAGCGTAATCCTCCTCTGTTGCAAGCATGCCCTGTCATGAGCGTGACATGGGCGTGCAGTAGAATACTGGCCGGTTTATCCGGCCAGTTTTACGTTCGGCCCCACATTTTTTCTCTTGATGTTGGCAGTATTAGGCCATGCTTAAAGGCAAAAAACGCGTGAGGTGCACACAAAAGCGCACACAAAATGTTAAGCACGGTCTAAGTCTGCTAGCCCAATATTGCACACATCAAAGTCTCATTAAATGAGGAGCAATTCATGGACAATCAATCAACGACGCCATCTCTCAGTATCAAACGCACTGCAGCCGCGCTGGTCGCGATCAGTGTGCTGGGAGCAGGGGGCGCGATGATCGTGCATCAAAATTACGCTGGCGCCAACAGTGCGCCGGTCATTCCTGCCGCAGTCGCCCAGGTTCCGGCTAGCGCTGCGCCGCAAATGACCCTGCCTGATTTTAGCGAAATTGCCGCCCGCAACAGCCCTGCGGTGGTCAATATCAGCGTAACGGGCAGCACCAAGGTCAGCCTTGACAACAGCCAGGCCGGTACCGACGATTACGGCACCGATCCCTTCTTTGAGTTTTTCCGCCGCTTCCAGGGGCCGCAAGGCGGACAGCGCAGCCGCGACGTGCCTACGCATGGCCTCGGTTCCGGCTTTATTGTCAGCGCTGACGGCATCATCATGACCAACGCCCACGTGGTGCGCGATGCGCGTGAAGTGACCGTCAAGCTGAACGACCGCCGCGAGTTCCGCGCCAAGGTGCTCGGAACCGACCTGAAGACCGATATCGCCGTGCTGAAAATCGACGCCAACCACCTGCCAGTGGTGCCGTTGGGGCACTCGAACGACTTGAAAGTGGGCGAGTGGGTGCTGGCCATCGGTTCGCCGTATGGCTTCGACAGCACGGTGACGGCTGGCGTGGTCAGCGCCAAGGGCCGTTCCTTGCCCGACGATAGCAACGTACCGTTTATCCAGACCGACGTGGCCGTCAATCCCGGCAACTCGGGCGGCCCGCTGTTCAACACGCGCGGCGAAGTGGTCGGCATCAATTCGCAAATCTACAGCCAGACGGGCGGCTTCCAGGGGCTCTCGTTTGCCATTCCGATCGACCTGGCTGGCCGCATCAAGGACCAGATCGTCGCCACCGGCAAGGCCAGCCACGCAAAACTGGGCGTGACGGTACAGGAAGTGAACCAGGGTTTTGCCGACTCGTTCAAGCTGGCCACGCCGGAAGGCGCGCTGGTGGCCAATGTGGAACGGGGTAGCCCGGCCGACAAGGCAGGCTTGAAATCGGGCGACGTGATCCGCAAGATGAATGGCCAGCGCATCATCGCTTCGGGCGACTTGCCGGCCATGGTGGGTGTTGCCCTGCCTGGCGATAAAATCAACCTCGATGTCTGGCGCGACGGCAAGATCGTTACCTTGTCGGCCACCCTGGGCAATGCGGCCGACAAGGTGGCCGACGTGGCGCAAAACAATGGCGCTTCCGGCAAGGTGCGCCTTGGCCTGGCCTTGCGCCCCTTGCAATCGGAGGAAAAGCGCGAAGCGGGCATCAGCGCCGGCTTGCTGGTGGAAGACGCCGGCGGCGCTGCCGCAAATGCGGGGGTCCAGCCGGGCGACGTGTTATTGTCGGTCAATGGCCACCCTGTCAACACGGTCGAGCAGGTACGCGACGTCGTCGACAAGTCCGCCAAGTCGGTGGCCTTGCTGATACAGCGCGGTCCGGATAAGATCTTTATTCCGGTACGGCTGGGTTGATACCGGGGTCAGACCCGTCGGGTCTGACCCCAGCTCTTCGCCTTTGGGTTGAATGCAGCAAAAAACAGACAAAAGAACACGAGAGGCACACATGCGCTTATTGCTGGTAGAAGATGACACGATGATCGGCGAGGTGGTGCTCGATCTGCTGCGGGCCGAGCATTACGCGGTGGACTGGGTCAAGGATGGCGACATGGCCGATACGGCCCTGCAGACACAGACTTATGATCTGGTGCTGCTGGATCTGGGCTTGCCGCGCAAGGATGGTCTCGAGGTGCTGCGTTCGATGCGCTTGCGCAAACTCGATACGCCGGTGCTCGTCGCCACGGCGCGCGACGCCATCGAACAGCGCATCGCCGGGCTGGACGCGGGCGCCGACGATTATGTGCTCAAGCCGTACGACCTCGACGAACTGCTGGCGCGTATCCGCGCGCTGCTGCGGCGCGCCTCCGGCCGCCCGGAACCGGTGTTTGAACACCAGGGCGTCTCGATCAATCCCCTGACGCGCGAAGTGATCGCCGATGGCCACCCGGTCAACCTGTCGGCCCGCGAATGGGCGGTGCTCGAAGCGCTGATCGCGCGCCCCGGCATCGTGCTGTCGCGCGCCCAGCTGGAAGAAAAACTGTACAGCTGGAAGGATGAAGTCAACAGCAACGCGGTCGAAGTGTATATCCACGGCTTGCGTAAAAAACTGGGCAGCGAATTGATACAGAACGTGCGCGGCCTGGGCTATATGGTACCGAAGGCGTGAAGGTTACGGTGAAGGTCACCCACTCGCTGCGCGGCCGCCTGCTGTGGTTCCTGCTGGCGGCCATCATCATGGCGGCCCTGGCGCAAGCCTCGATCGCCTACCGCAGCGCGCTGTACGACGCCGACCAGATTTTCGACTACCACATGCAGCAGATGGCGCTGTCGCTGCGCTCCGGCGCACCGCTGGCCAACCACGCCGAAGCCTTGCCGGCCGACCCCGTCAACAATGACATGGTGGTGCAGGTGTGGACGCCGGACGGGGTGCAGGTGTTCCGTTCGATCACCCGCGCCGAACTGCCGCAGCGCGCCGTGCTGGGTTTTTCGAATGTGAAGGCCAATGGCACGACCTACCGTATCTTCTCCGTGCAAACCAGTTCCCAGACCGTGCAAATTGCACAGGATATGGCGGTGCGCAAGCGCATGGCCGGTAGCCTGGCATTGCGCACGGTAGGGCCGATTGCGCTGATGGCGCCGATTCTGATGCTGGTGGTGTGGTGGGTGGTCAGCGGTTCGCTGGCGCCGGTGTCGCGCGTGCGCAAGCAGGTGGCGGCGCGCCAGGCCGACGACTTGTCGCCCGTCTCGGAAGCGGGCTTGCCTGACGAAGTGCGCCCGCTGGTGCATGAATTGAACTTGCTGTTCGGGCGCGTGAAAACGGCGTTCGACGCGCAGCAGCATTTCGTGGCCGACGCGGCCCATGAATTGCGCACGCCGCTGGCGGCCCTGAAGCTGCAGGTGCTGAGCCTGGAGCGCGCCGAATCGGAAGAAAAACGCAGCCTGGCCATTTCCAGGGTCAGCGGCGGCATCGAGCGGGCAACGCGCCTGGTCGAACAATTGCTGGTGCTGGCCCGCCAGGAAGCCAGCGCGGCCAGCGGCGACCAGCTGCAGCAGGTGGACTTGAACGATGTCGTCAAGCGCGCGCTGGGCGATATGGCTGGCGTGGCGCAGGCGCGCAAGATCGACCTGGGCCTGCACCATATGGACCCGGCCACGGCTGCCGGCCAGGCCGACGCCTTGAATATCCTGCTGCGCAACCTGGTCGACAACGCCATCAAGTACACGCCGCAGGGCGGCACGGTCGACATCGACCTGCGTTCCACGCCGGCTGGCGTGACCTTGTCGGTGGAAGACAGCGGCCCCGGCATTCCGCCCGAAGAGCGCGAGCGCGTCTTCAGCCGCTTCTACCGCGTGCCCGGCACGGACGCCAATGGCAGTGGCCTGGGCCTGGCCATCATCAAGGCCATCGCCGAACGCCATGGCGCACGTCTGGTGCTCGATCAATCCGAACGCCTGGGAGGCTTGAGCGTACGTCTGGAGTTTCCTGCGCCGCCCAAGAAATAAGGTGTTTTTGGGTTGAAACGGGCTGATCTTGCGTGATCTTTGCCTGCGCGCATTGACGCGGCAACGCCATCCCTATATTGTCTGCGCAATAAGAGCAGCCAGTGTAGGGAGCAAGCAGCATGAAGAAGATCGGATTTTCAGGAACCCTGGACCCCATCACCAACGGCCATATGTGGGTGATCGGCGAGGCGCGTTCGCTGGCCGACGAGGTGATCGTTTTCCTGTCGCAGAACCCGGCCAAGAAACCGCAGTTTCCCGCCGAAGACCGCAAGCGCATCATCGAGCAAAGCGCGCGCGCCTGCGGCTGGGACAATGTGCAGGTGGTGATTGTGAAGGGCGACTACACGGCCAGGGCGGCGAAAAAATATGGTTGCGACTATTTGATACGCGGCATTCGCACGACTGCCGATTTCGATTATGAAAACCTGATCCAGCAAACCAATGTGGACGTGCTTGCGGGCGCCAAGACCATCTTCGTGATGCCTCCGCGCGACTTGGGTTCCGTCAGTTCCAGCTTTGTGAAAGCACTGGAAGGCCCGGTGGGCTGGAACTGGACCATGAAAAAATTCGTGCCCGCCGCTGCTTACCAGGCCTGGATACTCGACTGGCTGCGCAAGGAGTGGGATACCCTGTGGACCGGTTCCGGCGAGGCGGAACTGGCCCTGGCCGCAGACTGGTTCACCCGTTTGACGGGGCCGCAAGCCTACGGCGGCGCCGAGCGCCACTATCACAACCTCGACCACCTGGTGCACGGCTTGTCCGAACTGCGCGTGTGGGCCGACAATACCGGCGCCTCGAAACGCGACAGCGCCCTCGCCAGGAAAGCCTTCTGGTTCCACGATGCCATCTACGGCCACGAGGACGACGCGCTGTTTTCCAGCGAAGAAGCGAGCGCCCAGCTGTGGCTGGGCAGCGGCCTCGATGCGGGCGACAACGCCGACGTGGCACAACTGATACGGTGCACCGACCACTTCCAGGGGCCGACCATCAACCATACTCTGAAAGACGCCATCTTGGGGGCTGACCTGGCCATTCTGGGCCAGGACGATGAAGTCTACGACGCCTACACCGGCGCCATCGCGCGCGAATATGGGCACGTCGATCCCGTGCGTTTCAAGGAGCAGCGCAGCCTGGCCTTGCAGCATTTGTGCGCCAAGGCGCAAGCCGGCCAAATGTTTGGCGACGTTTATTTTGCGGGTCAGTATAACGAGCGGGCGATTGAAAATATGCGGCGGGAGATCGCGGGCTTGTCGGGCGCCTGATTTTAGTGGCTGGATGCTGCGGCCCAGGCCAGCGCATCTTCCAGCCTGTCATTGCCCCAGAATAGTTCGTCGCCGCTGATGAAATTGGGTGCGCCGAACAGTCCCCGCGCTTGCGCTTGCTCCGTCTGGCGGCGCAGGCGCAGCTTGTTTGTATCGGTCAAGGCCAGCGCCAGGATGGCCGGCGCATCGAGGCTCAGTTCCGTCAGCGCCTCTGTCACCGCTTCCAGATTGTCGATGTCACGGTCATCGGCAAAATTCATCGTCATCATGCGGCGGACAAACGGCGCGACCCAGCCCTGGTCCGCGCCTATCAGCGCCACGCGCATCGGCAGCAGGGCGGTGCGGGGAAAGGTCGTCGGCTGCCGCCATGGCAAGCCATACTTTTCACACAGTCGCTGCATGTCGCGCCAGGCATAGTCGCCCTTGAGTTTTTGCAGCACGAAGGGCGAGGTTTCCCAGCCCAGCGCCTTGAAGACGACGCCGAGCAGGAAGGGCTTCCAGATGATCTCCACATTTTTTTCACGCGCCAGCGCTTCGATGCGCATGGCGCTCAGGTAGCTGTAGTTGCTGCCGAAATCAAACCAGAATTCGAGTGTGGCGTGGGACATGGTAGCTCTTTCAAGGGATTGATAAGACTTTATCTTGCATGGATTATAAGGTGGGTTAAAGTGCCGGCAGTCCTGATTGGCAAGCAGCAGAATTTCAGCGTGGTTTTTAATTTAATCCATCTTTACAGTCTATGAAAAATACCCCTTGTTTTATGTTTACCCTGTTTGTTTGCGCAGTAGCACATGGACAAGCGCCTGAGCCTTGGGCGCTGCCTGACCCGATGGTATTGATGGAGTCATCCAATGCTCTTTGTGCCGACCAGGTGAAGTCGACCCTGGTAGTTGGTGCACTCAGGGAGCAGGGAAGAAGCAAGGCAGAAGTATTGGCGCTGCTTCCCCAAAGTCCGAAGGGCATGGAATTACGTGTCGTCAGTGCCATGCGAGAGAACGTGGAAGACGCGTTTGATTTTCCAGAAATTTCTGTCGATAGCCAGTTCTCATACCGCTCCGAAGCCTGCTTCCGTGAAACCTTGGGCGGTCTAAGGGCGCCTCGCCTGGCGGCCCTACGCTCGCAAGTGGACAAGTGCCAGGCGCTTCATGGTGCAGGCAAGAGCCAGGCCTTGTTCAAATGCATTGAAGCGGTCGTTCGCAGTGCCGAGCCACAGCGATAAACAAGGGTGCTCTTCGGCCAGTACAGACGGCTGCCGGCGGCAAGCTCAGAACGGCAGCAATTGCTTGCTGTAGCCGCGTTGCGCCAGCTGCGCTGCGATTGCTTCATCCAGCTTCGCCTTGCCCGTCCTGAAGTGCAGATGGCTGAGCGAGGCGGGCAGGCCGTGTTCCAGCATGGCCTCGATATCGAGCATGGTCTCCGATACGGACAACTGGCGCAGCGCGGCCAGACTGTTTAATCCATCCAGAGTGACCAGGGTCTTGCACGTATGCAGATGGACTTGCTCCAGCGCGCGATTGTTGCTGAACTCGATTTTTGCCAGCTTGGCCTGGTCTTCCACCCACAGTTTGCGCAGTAGCGGAAAGCGGCCCATATCGCCCAGCGCTTCCAGGCCGCGCACGCGTAGCACTTCCAGCTTGTGCAAGAGCGGCGCATCGATTTCCTGTATCGAAGTCCGTCCACCAAGTTGCAAGCGCAGTGCTTCCAGATGGTTGATATCGGACACGAAATCGAGTCCCACCTTGCTCTTGATGCGGTAGAGCGACAATTCCTTCAGTGCCGGCAAGCTGGCCAAGGTGGCTATCTGCTGGCTATGGCCGTCGATATGCAATGAGGACAATTGGCTGAAATGGCGTAGCGGCGCCAGGTCGAGATTGTTTTTTGCGGTCTCGTCCAGATACAGATAGTCGAGGCCTTGCAGATTTTCAAGCTGCAAGATATCGGTTTGCGCCAGCTCGTACACACCCAGGCGCAAGCGCCGCAGGCGTGGCATTCCTCCCAGGGCTTCCAGGTGCAGCGCATGTTGATGAAAGTCGATCGACAGGCTGCTCACATGTGGCAGCGCGCAAGATAGCTGCATCGAAGACCCTGGCATGGTAGCCGTAAATGCGGATGGTCAGTTCGGGGCCGCAACTGGCGGCCAGGGCGTCGAGCTCGGCCAGCAGTGGTTCGGGTTCACCCAGGGTATCGAACTGCACCGTTACGTGATTGCCGGCGGTGATGCTGGCCCGGATGGCCTTTGCATCGATATAGTCAGGGTTTTGTATCGTTTGCTGCGTGGGATTTTCAAACATGCTTAATCCAGAGATAGTCATGATGGTGGAGCGTGTTCGCCATAGCTTGCACGCAGCATGGCCAAAAAAGCCTTCATGCCGGCTGAAACATGGCGATGGCCTGGATAATACAGGCACAGGCCCGGCAGCGCTGGCGACCAGTCTTCCAGTACGCGCACCAGCCGGCCTTCTGCCAGCAGGTTGGCCACTGCCCATTCATTGGTCCAGATCAAGTCTTCCCCATGCAGCGCAGCAGCGATCATCAGGTGATGGTTGTCCAGGGTCAGGGGGCCGTGGGGATCGATTTCGAAGCGTTCACCACTGCGTTCGAATTCCCATTTATAGAGAGCTCCGCCCGGCAGGCGGCTGCGTACGCAGCGGTGCTGGTGCAGCTCATCGGGCGAAAGTGGCGCAGCGTGGCGCGCAAAATAGGCGGGCGAGCCTACCACCGCAAAACGCAAGGGTGGCGTGCAGGGCACGGCAATCATATCGAGCGGCACGTTTTCCATCGCGCGGATGCCGGCGTCGAAGCCTTCAGCAACGATATCGACCAAGCGGCCTTCAGTGACGATATCGACCTGCATGTCGGGATAGCGCGCCAGAAAAGCCAGCACCAGCGGCGCCAGGATCATCTTTGCAGCGCCTTCCGAGGTGTTGATGCGCAAGGTGCCGGACGGCGTGTCGCGGAAGGCATTCACGCCATCCATGGCCTCGGCGATCTGCCCCAGCGCCGGCTGCACGCGGGCCAGGAATTGCTGGCCCGCCTCGGACAAGGCCACGCTGCGCGTGGTGCGGTGAAACAGGCGCACGCCCAGCCGCGCCTCCAGGCTGGCAATCGCGTGGCTCAGTGCCGAGGAAGACATGCCCAGTTCCGCCGCCGCCTTGCGAAAGCTGCGCTGGTTTGCCACCGCGACGACGGCATTGAGTTCGATCAAACCTGTCCGCTTCATTTTGAGACCCTGTACATGGTCATGATTATCCTGTTTTGTGCAGCAACTCATGCAAGATTATGCGGATTGTTAGTTCAATGCAAGAGGGCTATCTTGTCTGTGTTCCACACACTTCTATCCTCATTGAAAGCACATCATGCACAAGACCATCTTGATTACGGGCGCTTCGCAAGGCATCGGCCAGGCAACTGCTCAACTTTTTGCCCAGCAAGGCTGGAATGTGGTGGCCACCATGCGCACGCCTGACAGCGCCGCAGGCCAGGCGCTGGCTGCCTTGCCCGGCGTGCTGGTGACGCGCCTCGATGTGGAAGACAAGGCTAGCATCGCCACCGCCATCGAGGCCGGTATCGCGCGTTTCGGCCGCATCGACGTGCTGGTCAATAATGCCGGTTATGGCCAGATCGGCCTGTTCGAGCCGGTGCCCGCCGACACCGTGCAGCGCCAGTTCGACGTGAACGTGTTTGGCGTGATGGATACCATCCGCGCCATTCTGCCGCATTTCCGCGCGCAGGGCGGCGGCGCCGTGCTCAACGTCAGTTCGGGTGCGGGCATGTTTACGCTGCCGCTCGCTTCCCTGTACTGCGCCAGCAAGTTCGCCCTGGAAGGTTTTACGGAGGCGCTGTCGTATGAACTGGCGTCGCAACATATCGCCGTCAAGCTGGTGATACCCCATGGCGGCGTGACGGGCACCGCCTTTAACGCGACCTCGGCGCAGGCCACAGCGCTGCCCACGCCGGAACTGGCAAGCTACGACGCGTTTATCGCCGATACGCAAGCCGCGTACGCGAAGATGGTCGCCGCCAGTGCCATTTCGGCGCAGGACGTGGCCCAGTTGATCCACACGGCGCTGACCGATGGCAGCGACCGGCTGCGCTATCTGATCGGTGACGATGCACGCGGCTTCGTCAAGGCGCGGCGTACCTTGAGCGAGGAGGCGTATATCGACTATATGCGCGGCTATTTCACGCCGGGCCAGGCGTGACAAGCAGCGCTTGAGCCTCATAGGTATCTGACTGGCTATGGTCACTCTGATATTGCGCTGGCAACTTTTACGTGTCACGATGGTTTGTCTGCCACAAACAGTATCTGGAGGTAATGATGTCTGCTTATATGCTAGCGTTTATTTGGCTGCTTTCCCACATGGCTTGCCTTATGATTGCCAAGCGCCGCGGCTTGAAAAATACGGCGCTCAGGGCCACATCAGTCGTCATGCTGGGGCCGTTCGCCATTCCTTTTGTGCTGGCTGCAAAGTCGCAGAAGTTGGTGCGGATCTGAGGATAGTAGCAGCGATGATGGGCTGCACAACGGTACTTTACGCTCAAAAACAGCGGATGCCCATACCGGCGCAGCCGCTGTTTTTATATGTACTGCACGCTCAGAACTTCACCCACAGCCGTCCAAAATAAGAAGCACCGTTCAGGCCGAATTGCACGCTGTCGTATTTGAAGCCGTTATCGGTTTCGTCCGGGTTTTGGGTGCTGGGTTTGACGTTGAAGATATTGTTGCCGCCAAATGTCAGCTTGGTGTTCTTGTTGATGCTGTAGGTGAAGCTGAGGTCGGCCGAGGCCTTGGCCGAGTAGTGGGCGTTCGGTACGCCGGCGGCAGTGCCGCTGAAGGTGCCCAGGGTTTGCGGGCCGAAATAAATCAGGCGCAGGTCGGACTCGAGCTTGCCGGTGACGTAGTCGAAGCCCAGCGTGGACTTGGCGCGCGGGCCACCCTGTTCGATGAACAGGCGCTCGCGTTCGGACAGCAGCACGTCGGCATAACCTGCCAGGGACGGCGGGGTTTTGACTTTCGTCACTTCCGTCTGGCTCAGGTTCAGGGCCAGGAAGGTGGTCAGTTTGTTGCCGATGAATTCGCCCTTGTGCGAGGCTGTCAGGTCCAGCCCGCGTGTGCGCGTGTCGATCGAGTTGACGAAGAATTGCGCTTCGCCCACGCCCAGCAAGGCCAGGCGCGCTGCCAGGTCCGGGTAATTGTCGGCATTGAAGCGGCCCGACAATACGATGCGGTCCTTGATCTTGATGTTGTACAGGTCGGCTGTCACCGAGATCGCTTGCGTGGGCGTCCAGGTGGCGCCCAGGGTAAAACTGGTGGATTTTTCTTCTTTCAGTTTCGGGATGCCGGCCGCGTTGGCGACGGCACCGCCGTTCGGCGCCAGCACCACGTCGGTCGGCACGCCGCCGATAAAGTCGGTAAAGGTCGAAGAGAAATACACTTGCTGCAACGATGGTGCACGGAAGCCCGTACTGGCCGAGCCGCGCAGCAGCACGTCGGGTGTGAGCTTGTAGCTGCCGGCCAGCTTGCCCGTCACGGTCGAACCGAAATCGCTGAACTTTTCATAGCGCACGGCGGCCTGTGTTTTCAAGCGTTCCGTCAGATCGAGTTCCACATCGGCATAGGCGGCGATGCTGTGGCGTCTGGCCTTGGTCGCGTCGCTGGGCTGGAAGCCGGGAAAACCCTGGCTGCCTGCATTGCCGCCCACACCCACGCCGTCGGCGTCGATGTAGGAATTGGGTTCGCCGGCCATGATGCGGTATTCCTCGCTGCGGTATTCGGCGCCGAAAGCCAGGTTCAAGCCTTTGAGGATATCGTCGTAATAACGGCTGAAATCGGCATTGCTGGTCAGCTGCTGGAAGGAAAAGCCGCCCGCATCGAAGTTGCTGGCGCTGATGCCCTTGCCGCCTTTTAACAGGTCGAGGTTGGCAATCGAGGCATTCAGGGTATGGCTGATGTCGTAGCGCATACGGTTATAGCCATAGGTTTGCGAAAAATCGGCATGCCAGTCGCCGATCTGGCTGCGGTGGCCCAGGATGGCGTAGCGGTCGTCGATCTTGCCGTTGATAAAGGGCACGAAACCGTCCGGGTACATGGCGGCCGAATTGCGCGATGGAATGTCGTCGCTGCCGATGCCACCGCGGCCAAAGGCGGCGCTCGATGCATCGCGCGTTTGCGCGCCGGCCGTGAAGTACAGCTTGCCCGTGCCGCTGGTGGCGTAATCGCCATTCAGGTACAGCGTCTTGTTTTGCGTTTTAGTATCGCCGATGATGCGCAGGCTGTCTGCGTCGGCCCGGTTCGAGCGGCCACGGTCCAGGTATTCGCCCGTGATGGCGAGCGTGCCCTGGTCGCCCAGTGCGATGCCGCAATAGGCGGAGGTCAGGTAATTCTTGCCGTCGCCCACGCCATACTGGCTGTAGCCGGCCACCGCTTCGCAACCCAGGCTTTTTTTCAGTTCAATATCGATCACACCGGCAATCGCGTCCGAGCCGTACTGGGCGGCGGCGCCATCGCGCAGCACTTGCACGTTCTTGATCGCGAGCAAGGGAATCGCATTCATGTCGGTGCCCGTGTTGCCGCGGTTGCGCGCGCCGAACAGATTGACCAGGGCCGTCGTGTGGCGCCGCTTGCCATTGACCAGCACCAGGGTCTGGTCGGAACCGAGTCCGCGCAAGGCCGCCGAATCGATCAGGTCGGCGCCGTCCGCACCCGTCTGGCGCGTTGAATTGAAGGACGGTGAAATGTATTGCAGCGTTTGCGCCAGGTCGAACTGGCCGCCTTGTTCGGCCACCTTGGAAATGGGAATGATATCGACCGGCACCATGGTATCGGTGGCAGAGCTGGCCACGCGGCGCGAACCGACCACGCTGACCGTTTGCAAATCGGTTTGCGCGACGGCGGCTTCTGTGTTCTGGGCTTGTGCTGCTGGGCTGAACACGGCCAGGGCGGCGCTGCCATACAGGCTGATGAGGACGGCTTTACGCAAGGTAGTGAGGGTCGGCACGCAGTATCTCCAAGTGGTATAGGCCACTTGATTTTAGTGCCAATATTTCATGCCTCACCAGCAATACTTTGTTTTCTTGTCACAAATTAAGTGCGACTGTTGTTTCTTTGTTGCCCTGTTTTTTTATCTGCATCAGCGTGGTGCATGGTTGCGACTTAATCACTATTTAAGTGCTTGTTTGCACCATGCCGCCCACCCAGATTTCGCCCGGCTTGTATTGCGCCTGTATCAAACAGGGCTGCTGCGTGACATGGCCTTGCGACAGGCTCAGCGACTGTTGCAGATGCAGTGCCAGTGCGCCTGCAGCCACGCCGGTGGCGCTGTCTTCCAGCGCGGGATCGAGGTGGTTGAAGTTGCGCCCTTCGTATTGATTGTCGCCAATACTGCAATACACATAGCAGCCGTTGACCTTGTGCAAGCCGCCCCAGTCGGCGATCAATTCCAGGTTGGGCCGCAGCGCGCGCAGGGTGGTGCGGTCGGCCACTTCCAGCAGCAGCTTGGGGCTACCCACTGAAACGATGGCCGGTGGCGATACCAGATGCATATGCTGGCCCATCAGTTCCGACGGAATATGCCGTTCCACGTTCACTTCAGGCGATTCCTGTGGCGCCAGGCCGATCAGATAACCGTCTGCACTGCGTAGCAGCCGCAGCGCCTGGCCGCGCATGGCGGTGGTCACGGTCATGGACTCTGGCGCATCGGGTGCACTCAGCAAGATATGCGTAGCCGCCAGGGTTGCGTGCAGGCATAGCGGGCTGCGCGTATGCGGATAAAAATAATCGAGCACGATGGCGCCGTCCGGCTGGCGGTCGATGAAAACGCAGGCGCTGACATTACGTACACGGGCATAGGTCTGGCGCGCAGTTTCATCGCTGTGGTCGTTTTCGACGACGAGTGCAGGATTACCGCCGCCGGGTTCGGCGCCGAAACATTTCAGGAGATGGACAGTCATGGCGGGCGATGGAGGGTGGATGGGTATTGTTGTGGGCTAAATTGGGGCGAAAGTATCAGCATAAACGAAAAGTCACTTCCAGATGAGGATAGTGTTTTGTGCTTATATACAGTATTCAGGGGACATCGTGTGAACATCGAACATTGTGTTTTTTCTGTAACGCTTGACCTTACTACGGTGGCAATTACTACGATGGAGTGGCACTTTTACATAGGAGTCCACCATGCAGTTTCATCTCGATAGCAGGATCTGTAGCGACTGCATTTTCACCGTCATCAAGGCCATTCAATCCGTCGACTTAAACGCGCGCATCACGATGGATCTGCCCAAGCAATTAGCCACAATAAAAAGTGCCGCGTCTGCAGTGAAAATCATCGCGGCACTGTGTGACGCCGGCGTGCTTGCGCGAAAAAATATTTCTCGCTCACACCATTGATGCAATGTGGCGAATAGTTGATTTTTATTGATAGGCCATTCGCTGCTGCCGGGTTCTGCGCCGAAATATTTCAAAAGATGGACAGCCATGGCGGGCGATGGGGAGAGGCAAGCTCCAGCATAAAAGAAAAGTCACTTTGCAGATGAGTATAATATACTGTGTTTATATACAGTATTGAGGTGCATCATGTCGGGCGCAGGTTTACCGGATTATGCGGAGTTGTTCTGCTTGAGCAACTTCAGCTTCCTGCATGGCGCTTCGCATGCGCAAGAACTGGTGGCGCGGGCCGTGCAGCTGGGCTACAAGGCGCTGGCCATGACGGATGAGTGTTCGCTGGCCGGTGTGGTGCGCGCGCATGCGACGGCCAAGCGGGCTGGTTTTCCTCTGATCATCGGTGCGCACTTTCATTTGACGCAGGCTGACGGCAGTCCCGGCTTATCTTTGCTGGCGCTGGTGCAAGACCGTGAAGGCTATGGCAATTTATCCGAGCTGATCACCATGGCGCGCACGCGCGCGGCCAAGGGACGTTATCTGTTGACGGCTGACGATTTTGCCGCGCCATCGCCAGAGTTCTCTCATTTGCAAGGCTTGCCCGGCTGCTTGATGATCTTGCTGCCCAGCTACCCGGCGCAGCCGGAAACCGTGTCTGCACAGGGCGCGTGGGTGGCCGCGACCTTTGGTGCGGAGCGGTGCTCGATAGGCTTGAATCTGTTGCAGCGGGCGCAGGATGACGCGCACCGTACGGCTGTGCTGAATGCTGGCCACGCGCTGGGTTTGCCCGTGGTGGCGGTGGGCCATGTGTGCATGCACGTGCGCTCGCGCAAGCCTTTGCTCGACACCTTGTGCGCGATCCGGGTGGGCAAGCCGGTGGGCGAGTGCGGTTATGCGCTGGCGCAAAATGCCGAGCAGCATTTGCGCGCACGTTTGCGCCTGGCCAATATCTACCCGTCGCAGGCGCTGGCAGAAACCTTGCGCATCGCCAGCTTGTGCACTTTTTCGCTCGCTAGCCTGAAGTATGAATATCCCGATGAAATGGTGCCTGCCGGCCACACGCCGGCCAGCTATTTGCGTGAAGAAACGTATGCGGGTGCGCGCGGCCGCTTTCCCTTGGGCATACCAGCGCTGGTACAGGAGCAGATCGAGCAGGAACTGGAACTGATCGCCGACCTTGGCTACGAAGCGTATTTCCTGACGGTCTATGACATCGTGCGCTTTGCCCGCTCGCAAGACATCTTGTGCCAGGGGCGGGGATCGGCAGCCAATTCGGCTGTCTGTTATTGCCTGCATATCACGGAAGTAGATCCTGCGCGTGGCAACTCCCTGGTCGGGCGTTTCATGTCGCGCGAGCGCAATGAGCCGCCCGATATCGACGTCGATTTCGAGCACCAGCGGCGCGAGGAAGTGATTCAGTATATCTATACCAAATATGGCCGTGGGCGTGCCGCGCTGGCCGCCGTGGTGATCAGCTACCGGCCGAAAAGCGCCTTGCGCGACAGCGGCCGGGCGCTGGGGATCGACCTGGCGATCGTGGAAAAAGTGGCCAAGGCGCATCACTGGTTCGACGGCAAGCGCGATTTATTGAACCGCCTGGCCGAATGCGGGCTGGACCCGGAAGCGGAGCTGTCGCAGCAATGGGCCAGCCTGGCGCAGCAGTTGCTGGGTTTCCCCCGTCATCTGTCGCAGCATCCGGGCGGCTTTGTGATTGCGCAAGGCAAGTTGTCGCGCCTGGTGCCCATCGAAAACGCCACCATGGCGGGGCGCAGCGTGATCGAGTGGGACAAGGATGACCTGGAAGAACTGGGTTTGATGAAGGTCGACGTGCTGGCGCTGGGCATGTTGTCGGCCTTGCGCCGCGCCCTGGAACTGGTGAGCCTGCGGCGCGGTGAGGTCGTCCGTTTGCAGGATATTCCGGCCGAAGACGCGGCAACCTACGACATGATGTGCCTGGCCGACACCATCGGCGTGTTCCAGATCGAGTCGCGCGCGCAGATGAGCATGCTGCCCCGGCTGCGGCCCCGCGAGTTTTATGACCTCGTCATCGAAGTGGCGCTGGTGCGCCCCGGCCCTATCCAGGGCGGCATGGTTCACCCGTATTTGCAGCGGCGCCAGCAAAAGGAGCCGGTGGTATATCCGAAGGGCCTGGAAAAGGCGCTGGGCCGCACACTGGGCATCCCGATTTTCCAGGAGCAGGTGATGCAGGTAGCCATGATTGCTGCCGGTTTCACTGCCGGCGAGGCGGATGAGTTGCGGCGCGCCATGGCGGCCTGGAAACGTAAGGGTGGCCTGAATAATTATCATGAACGTATCGTCGAGCAGATGGTCAAAAATAACTATGACCGGCAGTTTGCGGAAGATATCTTCAGCCAGATCGAAGGCTTTGGCGAATATGGTTTTCCCGAGTCGCATGCGGCCAGTTTTGCGCTGCTCACTTACGCCAGTTCCTGGTTGAAATGCCACGAACCGGCTGCCTTTTTATGCGCCTTGCTCAACAGCCAGCCCATGGGCTTTTACAGCCCCTCGCAACTGGTACAGGATGCGCGCCGCCATGGCGTGCAGGTGTTGCCGGTCGACCTGATGGTCAGCGGCTGGGAGGCAAGTCTGGAAGGTGATATGGCCGCGCCCATGGTGCGCCTGGGCTTGAACAGTTTATACGGTATGCGTGCCGAGGCAGCTTTGCGTATCGAAGACGCGCGCGCCATTTCTCCCTTTATTGACGTGGTCGACCTGGCGCGCCGGGCCAGCCTGGATCGCCATGACTTGCAGATACTGGCGGCAGGGAATGCCATGCAGGCGCTGGCCGGTAATCGCAGGGAAGCGATGTGGCAAGCGGTGGGCGCCGTGCCGGAGCGCGATTTGCTGCGCCCGACCAGCGTGCAGGAAGACTTGCCCGTGCTGGCCGCGCCCACCGAAGGCGAAACCATCGTCGGTGATTACCGCGCGTTAGGCTTGACCCTGGGCCGCCATCCGCTGGCGCTGCTGCGCGCGAAATTGCTGGACCAGCGCTTCATGCCGGCCGCTACCTTGATGGCTTATACCAATGGCCAGCTGGCGCGCGCCTGCGGCATCGTCACCGTGCGCCAGCGTCCGGGCACGGCCAAGGGCGTCATCTTCATGACACTGGAAGATGAGACGGGCACGGTCAACGTGATTGTCTGGCCCAATCTGGTGGAAGAGCAACGCCGCGAAGTCTTGAGCGCGCCCTTGCTGGGCGTGTACGGCGTATGGCAAAGGGAAGGCATCGTGCGCAACCTGATCGCCAAGCGCCTGGTCGATATGTCGCATTTGCTGGGACGCTTAAGGACCAGCAGCCGCGATTTTTGCTGAGACGACTGCCAATGCTTGGCGGCACTGAACACTAGTTAGCTCACTGAATTGTGAGATAGAAGATATACCTTGCTTTGTGTTGCCCAATTACGAGCCGCATCCTCAACTTCTGGCGTAGTAAAAAAGAAATGATAAGTGTCGTCCCAACTTTCATAAAATGCACATCCCAGTTCTGGCAATACTACGCAGAAATGGCGATGCCCAAGCAAGCGGCCACCATTTGGCCTGCAATAGTTCGTCAGCGTCAGTGATGATTTGAAGGCCCGAAAAATGCACCTATCCTTCCTGCGACCACGCATCGCGAATGACAATACTTCCGTACCGGCAACCATCTTGCCGCAAAATGCAGCGAGGAGTTTATTTCGCCGCTCTTGCTCTTCGGGAGGAACATTTTCCAGTAATCTGCTAGCATCTTCGTGCGAAAGCCAATGGTCAAAAGTCGATACCGAGAGCACTTGAACATCCTCATGCTTTTCCTTTTCGTGCACACTATGTAGCCACTCAAATTGAATGCTAAGCTGTCGTTGGCGATCTCTCGAAACATTGATTAAGCGACGGTTGGACATCAAAATTTTTTCTATTGGATAGGTTAATGATTCGGTCCGATGATCGCCTTTGGCCGATAACTGCATGTAAATTCGGAAACCGTCGAATCGTTACCAGCGTGCCGAGTCAGTCTTTGCTGGATCGTAAAAGTCGTCCTTCACTTCCAAAACAAGTTCGTAAGGTGACAGCGGTGCGAACCCGGCGCGAAGATAAATGCAATCACCTACTAACGCAGCATCAAGTCGAGAAATCACAGTAAGTGCGAGTCTTTGAATATCCTTCAGCAGCCCGGCGACCCAACGCTCGGTAATTTCCGAAGTTGTCCAAGTGCCGAGCTCAAAGTAACTGTAGGGGCCAAAGTGTTCGTGTTCTGAAATTAAATCGTTGCCAGGTTTCGCTGCATATTTTTGCATTACATGTGCGAACTGTCGAAGCCCTTCCTTGGATCCAACCAATCGCCACTCTTTGGCGTCATCGTTGCGGTCATAGAAGAAGCCAAGCTCGTGCCACTCACGCTGGGTCATTTCGTTGATCTCGGTACTCGGCATGTCTTTTCCCATCGTGTTCCAAGCGTTCACTCTTGGCCGAATCTGACAGGAGAATGCAGAGAATAACATCTTGCTCATCCAGAAATATCCGAAATCTGATAACGCTGAATGCTCTCTACCTGACTGCGTTGTATGAGAACGCATTGCGGCGATGATGAAAATATCCAATAGCCATCGATATTGACGGTGTACAGGATGGTCGGCCATGTTTCAATGTCATTCATGATTTTCAGAAACCACATTAAAACATCATCGCATAAATGGCTTGAGTGCTATGTTTATTCGACTATCTGGTCGCTGGTATGGCAAACTTGCCAGATGAACCAGTCTATTTCCTCTTGCCTTATCCGTCCTGCCACCATCGTCGACGCGCCCGCCATCGCTGCCCTGATCGATGAGTTGATGCCGTTCCTGACCTTGCACCCGAACGGCGAGGGGGCGGAAAAGTTTATCGAGAACTGCAAGCTGCCGGCGATTGAAAATTATCTGTCGCAGTCCCGCTATCATTACCAACTGGCGCATATCGATGGCGTGCTGGCTGGCGTGGTGGCCATGCGCGACAACACGCATCTGTTCCATCTGTTCGTGCCGCGCGCGCTGCATCGGCGCGGCATGGCGCGCCGTTTATGGCAGGCTGCCCGCGATACTGCGCTGGCTGGTGGCAACACGACCGGCTTTACTGTCAATTCCTCGGTGTATGCCTTGCCGCTATATGAAAGCCTGGGGTTTGTCGTCACGGGGCCGAGGGTGGAGATGGATGGGATAGCGTTCGTGCCGATGCGTATGGCGCTGGATTAGTTAAAGCCGGACGCATCGTGGTGCCATTATGGTAAATGAGAATCATTTCTATTAAAATGATGGCCATTGCTGTTTTTGCAGCGCTATTTAATAAGGCCGCCATGAAATTGTCCCTCTCCCTGACCGCCATTGTGTCCGCCTGCGTGCTTGCCTTAAGTGCTGGCAGCAGCGTGGCAAGCAATCTTGCTCCTGCCGCTGAAACGGCACCAGGGCCTGCCGTTGCAGCCGACGTAAGCCAGTTGGGCGAGATCATCGACTTGCGCAGCGGCCAGCGCATGACTGCGGAGCAATTGCTCGATCATCTGGCGGCGGCGCCGCGCGTGATCGTGGGCGAGCAGCATGATCAGTTGAGTCACCATCACATTGAACAATGGCTGCTGCAGCAATTGCAGGGGCGGCGGCCGCAAGGCAGCGTGCTGCTGGAAATGCTGAACCCGGACCAGCAGGCGAAGGTGGATCAGGCCAAGTCGTTGCTGAAGGAGTATCCGCAAGCGACCCCTGATCAGCTGGCGCAGCAACTGGCGTGGCAGGCGAGCTGGAAGTGGGATCAGTATGGCGAACTGGTGATGGAGGTGATGCGCGCGCCGTATCCGGTCTGGTCGGCCAATCTGGACCGCAGCGAGATCAGGCAGATGTTTGTAGACAAGCCAGCCGTGCAGGGCAAGTTTTCCGACCTGGCCAACGATGGCCAGGTGCAGAACCGCTTAAAAGAGATCATCCGCGCCATGCATGACAACCAGATCGACGAGCCGCGCCTGGCTGCCATGCTGGCCATCCAGCAGCAGCGCGACCGCCGCATGGCGGAACGTCTGCTGGCCGCGCCCGTGCCAGCCTTGCTGATCGCTGGCGCCTATCATGCGCACCAGGACCTGGGCGTGCCGCTGCATGTGCGCGATCTGACCGGTGGCGCAGCACCGCTGGTACTGGTGCTGGCCAGGCAAGGCGCGGCGGTGACCGGGGCGCAGGCAGACCTGGTCTGGTTTACGCCAACCACAAATCAATAATCAGTCATTGCGCGGCGTGGTGCCGTAGTAGGTATGCAGCTCGTTGGCCCACGCCTGGTCGGCCATGTTCGGCCAATTGTCCGTATCGAAGCCGGGCGCATTCTCGATGCGCTCCTTGTCGATATTGAGCGTGAAGCGCTTGTTGACGGTGTCGAGCAGCAGCGCTTCCCAGGGCACGGCAAACAGTTTTTCGCCGATGGTAAACACGCCGCCGTGCGACAGGACGGCATAGGCGATTTTGCCGCTGCGCATGTCGAGCATGATTTCCTTGATTTCACCCAGGTGTTCATCCCGGGCGTTGTGTACATGGTCGCCGATCAGGGTGTCGGCACCCATCAGTTCAGGGCCGGGACCCTTGTGGCCCCGATTGACATACATGCCGTAGGCGTCGCGTTCTTCGTAGCTCATGATGGACCTCCGTTGAAAAATTCCAGTGTGGACCTGGTTGCGCAGGAGGTCTGTTCGGTCTACCACACAAGATATGGAATTGGAAATATTTCGGATATTTCCAATTCGTAATGATGTTGTGCGTTGGCATCCTGCCGGGCGGGAATGACGGCATTTGGCGTAATTTTCCGCGCAGGGGAAGTTCGCGCAGCGGGCTTTAGTGTATAATTTCAATTTCCCGCACGTGCCGTTCGGCACCATCTGCAATGACCAAATTTGTCTTCGTCACTGGTGGCGTTGTGTCTTCCCTTGGAAAAGGGATTGCCGCCGCCTCTCTCGCCGCGATCCTCGAATCGCGCGGCCTTAAAGTCACCATGCTCAAGCTCGACCCGTATATCAACGTCGATCCTGGCACGATGAGCCCTATGCAACACGGTGAAGTTTTCGTTACCGACGACGGGGCCGAAACCGACCTCGACCTCGGTCACTACGAGCGCTTCATTTCCACCCGCATGAAAAAGGTGAATAACTTCACCACCGGCCAGATCTATGAATCGGTGATCCGCAAGGAACGCCGCGGCGAATATCTGGGCAAAACCGTGCAGGTGATTCCTCACATCACCAATGAGATCCAGGACTACATCCGCCGTGGCGCAGAAGGCTACGATGTGGCCCTGTGCGAAATCGGCGGTACTGTCGGCGATATCGAGTCGCTGCCATTCCTGGAAGCGGCGCGTCAGCTGAGCTTGCGCGCTGGCCGCAAGAACACTGCGTTCGTGCACCTGACCCTGGTGCCGTACATCGCTTCGGCCGGTGAGTTGAAAACCAAGCCTACCCAGCACTCGGTGCAAAAGCTGCGCGAAATCGGTATCTTGCCGAATGCGCTGCTGTGCCGTGCTGACCGCGCGATTCCGGAAGATGAGCGCGCAAAGATTTCGCTGTTCTCGAACATCGAGGAAGACGCCGTCATTTCCGTATGGGACGTCGACACAATCTACAAAGTGCCGCAAATGCTGCACGACCAGGGCCTCGACAAGATCATCTGCGACGCGCTGGACCTCGATCCGGCGCCGGCCGACCTGTCGGTCTGGAGCAAGCTGATCTACACGCTCGAACATCCGAAAGCAGAAGTCACCATCGGCATGGTCGGCAAGTATGTGGAATTGACCGAGTCGTACAAATCGCTGATCGAAGCGCTGCGCCACGCCGGCCTGCACACGGAAAGCCGCGTCAATATCGAGTACATCGATTCGGAAGAAATCGAAACCACCGGTTGCGAGAACCTGGCCAAGTACGACGCCATCCTGGTACCGGGCGGCTTCGGCAAGCGCGGCGTGGAAGGCAAGATCAAGGCTGCCCAGTTCGCCCGCGAACACAAGATCCCTTACCTGGGCATCTGCCTGGGCATGCAGGTCGCCCTGATCGAGTACGCACGCAACAAGGCGGGCATGGCGAACGCCAATTCGACCGAGTTCGACCGCGATACGGATCAACCGGTGGTTGCACTGATCAATGAGTGGCAAAACCACGATGGTAAAGTCGAGTTGCGCGATGAAAACTCGGACCTGGGCGGTACCATGCGCCTGGGCGCGCAAACCTGCGCCGTCAATCCGGGCACCCTGGCTGCCGAGATCTACGGCAGCGTGGTGACCGAGCGTCACCGTCATCGCTACGAAGCCAATAATCACTACCTGGCCCGTGTCGAAGCTGCTGGCCTGATCGTTTCGGCCCGTACGCCGAGCGAAGATTTGTGCGAAATCATGGAATTGCCACGCACGGGCGACAATGCCCACCCATGGTATATGGGCGTGCAATACCATCCTGAGTTCAAATCGACGCCACGTACTGGCCACCCGCTGTTCACCTCGTTTATCAAGGCAGCGCTGGCACAGAAGGAAGCCACCGCCGCCGCTTGATAGCGGGCGAGATAGCGTAGTACTACCGCAGCACGACTCCCGGCACGCCAGTTCTTCACTGAAACGTCTGCCGGGAGTTTGTTTACCCCGTTGTGCAATTGCGCAATTGCGCGTCAGAACGCAGTGTGCAGCCCCGTTACGCTTAACTTTGGAGAATGATATGAGTGCTATTGTTGACATTATCGGTCGTGAGATCCTGGACTCGCGCGGCAATCCTACCGTCGAATGCGACGTGTTGCTGGAATCGGGCGTGATGGGCCGTGCGGCCGTACCGTCGGGTGCATCGACCGGTTCGCGCGAAGCCGTGGAATTGCGCGATGGCGACGCCAAGCGTTATTTCGGCAAAGGCGTACTGCAAGCATGCGAGAACATCAATACTGAAATCTCCGAAGCCATCATGGGCCTGGACGCCAATGAACAGGCTTTCCTGGACCGTACCCTGATCGACCTGGACGGCACGGAAAACAAATCGCGCCTGGGCGCCAACGCCATCCTGGCCGTCTCGATGGCTGTCGCCAAGGCTGCCGCTGAAGAAGCCGGCTTGCCGCTGTACCGCTATTTCGGCGGTTCGGGCGCGATGCAGCTGCCAGTGCCGATGATGAACGTCATCAACGGTGGCGCGCACGCCGACAACAACCTGGATATCCAGGAATTCATGATCATTCCCGTGGGCGCACCGTCGTTCAAGGAAGCCGTGCGTTACGGCGCCGAAGTGTTCCACACGCTGAAAAAGATCCTGCACAAGAAGGGTTTGAATACCAACGTGGGCGACGAAGGCGGTTTCGCGCCATCCTTGGCCAATCACGAAGAAGCCATCAAGCTGATCATTCAGGCAATCGAAGAAGCCGGCTACGAGCCAGGTACGCAGATCGCCATCGGCCTGGACTGCGCCGCTTCCGAGTTCTACAAGGACGGCAAGTATGAAATGGAAGGCGAAGGCCTGAGCCTGAGCGCGACCGAATTCACCAACCTGCTGGCGACCTGGTGCGACAAGTACCCGATCATCTCGATCGAAGACGCGATGCACGAAGGCGACTGGGAAGGCTGGGCTATCCTGACGGCGGAACTGGGCAAGAAAGTGCAACTGGTCGGCGACGATCTGTATGTCACCAACACCAAGATCCTGAAAGAAGGCATCTCGAAAGGCATCGCCAACTCGATCCTGATCAAGATCAACCAGATCGGCACCCTGACCGAAACTTTCGCCGCCATCGAAATGGCCAAGCGCGCCGGTTACACGGCCGTCATTTCGCACCGCTCGGGCGAAACGGAAGATTCGACCATCGCCGATATCGCTGTCGGTACCAACGCCCTGCAAATCAAGACCGGCTCGATGTCGCGTTCGGACCGCATGGCCAAGTACAACCAGCTGCTGCGTATCGAAGAAGACCTGGGCGACGTTGCCAGCTACCCTGGCCGCGATGCGTTCTATAATCTGAAGTAATTCGTAATCTACAGGCCGGCCGGAGTAATCCGGTCGGTTTTTTACCGACACCCCATGCGCCTCATTACGCTCGCCCTGGCAGCCTTGCTGCTGTTGATACAATACCCGCTCTGGCTGGGAAAAGGCGGCTGGCTGCGCGTTGCCGATATGGAAGCGCAAGTGGCGGTAGCGAACAAAAAGAATATGGAATTGAAGGCGCGTAACGACAAGCTCGAATCCGAAGTGCGCGACTTGAAAGATGGCACCGGCGCCGTCGAAGAGCGTGCCCGCTATGAACTGGGCATGGTCAAACAGAATGAAATTTTCGTGCAGATCGTGCGCAAGGGCCAAACCCCGCCGCCTGCATCAGCCGACGCCACCGCTGCGCCGCGCTAAGTATTCCTACCCCTGCCAGCCTGGACCGATTGCCAGGCTGCTGCGTCAAACTTATTTCTTTTACTGTGTGTTGCTGCTATTGCTGCTATTGCTGCTTAGAACTTTGCCTTGCCTGTCATGATCAGGTAAAAGTGGATGCCAGTGACGGCGACTGCAAGAACGATCAGGCCAGATTCGATAATCATCATCATATTTCCTTGTAAATAAAAGTCGAGGGGTTGGTGTTAGCCGCGCGAAGCCATGAAACGCAGTTCAGCGGCCAGATTCGGCATAAACTTTTCATGGCGCATCGCTTCCGAGTTCAGCAGGGCGATATCGCGCTGGCTGGGGCGGGTGTAGCGCTGGTCTTCCGTGCTGGCGATGACTTCTTTCTGGGCCAGTTCGCTGTAAGGCTTGCTAGCGAGCAGGGCGCCCAGGAAGGCGCGCGCGGCGCGGCCGAGGTTGCTGAAGTAGCCGTCGTCGTTGTTATTGCTGCTGTAGTGCGTGCTGAATGTGGGCATAGATCCTCCATAAAAGTGCGTTGTTGCGGTGCACAATAATGAATTTTTTGATATGCGTCCAATTCCAAATCCCCATTTCAGAAATTCACAGTGTGAATAAGAAGGGCGTCACCACTGGTGACGCCCTGAAATGAAAATTGTTACAAGATATGTAAACGGTGTTTGTTTAGCCGGCGGCCAGGCGTCCTATACCCGGATCATCGCTGAAGAAGCCGTCCAGTCCCGTCTGGATGTAGCGCTTGATTTCCGCCACGGAACCGGCTTCGTTGCGGGCATTCTCGCCATTGCCATCGCGGAAGTCGGCTGCCAGGAAACGGTTTTCCGGGCGGAAAGTCCACGTATGCAGCAACAAGCCTGCCTGGTGCGCATCGTCGACGATGGACGTCGGCGGCGCCAGGCGCTGGTCTTTACCCAGCGGTATCACGTCGCGCGTCGGCGGCGCCACCACGTCGGCGTAGGTGGCGATATCGCGCATGCCTGCCGGCGAAACCATCTCGTGGAAGGTCAGCTTGCCGCCCGCCTTGGCCACATCCATCGGACGGATATCCATGTTCACCACCAGCTGCATCAGGCGGATATTGGCGCGGTGGCCCAGCTTTTCGCGCAGATACTTCAGGTTGGCTACTTCGAACGACTGGATTTCCAGCGGCGCGCGGCGCGTGTACTCGTGTTCCAGGATGATGGACAGGAAACGGTCTTCCATCGCCAGGCCAGCATCGCGGAAATACGTCGAGCTTTTCAGCTCGGGCACCAGGCCGATCACGCGGCCGGTGGCGGCCGATTGCGCTGCAACAAATTCGATGATTTCTTCCCAGGTTGGAATCTGGAACTGGCCATCGTACAGAGTGTTGGCGGTACGGATTTGCGGCAGGCGCTCGATGGCGCGCAGGGTTTTCAGTTCGTTCAGGGTGAAATCGTCGACAAACCAGCCGTCGTGCATCTGGCCATCGACCATGCGCTTGCCGCGCCGGTTGGCAAACTCGCTGCGTTTGGCCACGTCCGTCGTTTCGATCAGATTGCTTTCATGGCGCGCCACCAGCACGCCATCCTTGGTCGAGACCAGGTCTGGCTCGATGTAGTCGGCGCCATCGGCAATCGCCTTGGCGTAGGACGCAAACGTGTGCTCGGGGCGCAGGGCGCTGGCGCCCCGGTGGGCGAACACTTGCGGGCGCGCCGTCGGCAAGGTCAGCATGCTGGCGGCAAAGCCCGGCATGGCTGTCAGGGCCAGGCCACCGGCCGCTGCCTGCATGAAATTGCGGCGCGAAAAGTGCCGCTTAGGAAGAGTGGGAGTGCGCATCAGAAGTCCGCTGTCAAAGTCAGGAAGCCCTGGCGTGGGGCGATCGGGAAGGTGTTATAGGTACCGCTGGCAGCACCGACCACCACGTTCAGTACGCCCTGGCGATTGGCCAGGTTGCTGACGGTAACGCGCCAGCGCGGGTTTTTCAGCCAGCTGGACAGGTTAGGCAGCTTGCCCGACACGCCCAGGCTCATCAGGAAATAGCTGGAGACGGACAAATCATTGGTGTAAGTGGCGTAGCGCTTGCCAACGTAGTCGCCGATCAGCTGTACGTCGACGTCGCCGATGGTGGCCGAGGCCACGGATTTGTTCAGCCATTCAGGCGAACCTGGAACATCCTTGCCAGCCGTCGGTACCAGGGTGGTGCCGCTGAGGTAATCGTCGGCGTATTTCGAGCGGTTGTACGACAGCGCATTGTAGAACGAGAAGTTCTTGCCGAAGTGCAAGGTGCCAGCCATATCGATGCCATCCGTGCGCACGCTGCCCACGTTGGCCAGCACCGGGTTGCCGCCGATGATGGACGAGATCACTGCGGTCGGGCTGATTTGCAGCAAGCGGTTGCTGAAGTCGACGTGGTAGATATTGACCTGGCCATCGATGCCGGTGACCGGGCCCAGGTCCAGCGGGTGGCTGCCGCGTACGCCCACTTCATAGGTAACGGCCGTTTCCGGCTTGGCAGTTTGCTTGAACAGGTCGAACGCGGCCTGGTTGGCCAGGCTCCATGGCGAGGCGCCGCCGCCGCCATAGGTCACGAACTGGCGCATGTTTTGCTGGATGTTGAAGTACAGCTGGTCTTTCGAGGTGAAGTCCCAGCGTCCGCCAACCTGCGGCAGGAACCATTTCTTGGTGGTGATCGATCCGACCGGCAAGGCGGTCGAGCCGCCGGCAATCGCGCCTACCAGTGGCTGCACCGGGAATTGGCCATCGGCAAATTGCAGGCTGGACTTGAAGCCCGCTTGCAGCGCCATGTCAGGACGGATATTCCATTCATCCTGCAGGTGGAACTGGGCGACCTTGGTATCCATCACGCTGCCGTACTGCGTGATCAACGGATCGGTCGGGCGGTCATAAGGCGAGCTCGGATTGTTCACGTCCAGTGCATACCAGCGGCGGTAAGCCGACGATTTGTTTTGTTCCAGCCAGACGCCCGCTTCCAGCTGATGGTCGCCCATTTCCTTGCGCAGGGTGGAAACCAGGCCGCCGCGGTTGATCTTGTATTCGGTGGTACGGGTGGCGTAGCCGGAATTGCCGAACACCTGTTTCAGGTTCTGGTTCGGGTAGTAGACACTGAACAGTGCAGGCAGGCCCGCCACGCCGATCGGACCGGCGACCACGCCCACGCCGTCATCGTTATGGAAATACACCTGGTTCGACCAAGTCGTGCCTTCGGACAGGTTGGCGTCGAACTTGGCATACGCCAGGTAATCGGTACGCTGGGCATCACTGTAGTAGTTGCGGTAGTTATTGCCATCGGCAGCTGGCGTGGCTCCCGTTGGCGACAGGTAGTTCAAGGCCGAATTAAAGTCGGGATACAGGAACGGGCGCGTGTACGGTGCGCTGGTTTCGCCCTTGACGTGCACGGTGCTGTCTTCGTTCGGCTCGGTCTTGTCCGAATAGTTGAAGAACAGGGTCAGCTTGCCCGCATCGCTGCGGTTGACGAATTTGGCGTTGACCTGGTCGCCGCCCTGGCGGCCGTTGAAGTCCCAGGCGTGCGCTTCGTGGTGCAGCACGGAAATATAGGCGCTGTTGCCGTCGCCAAACACACCGGTGTCATAGCGGGCAAAGGTGCGCGAAGTGCGGTAGCTGCCCACCGTTTGCTGCACCGTGCCGCCACGGGTGGCCAGCGGGTCGCTGGAATAGGTTTCGATGGTGCCGCCCAGGTTGCTGGTCGAGGCCGTGCCGACGTCGCCGGCACCGGACGACAGCACCACGCTGCGCACGTTTTCGCTGATCACGGCGCGCTGTGGCGACAAGCCGTTGTAGTTGCCGTACTGCTGGTCGCCCAGCGGTACGCCATCCATGGTATAGCCCAGTTGCTGGCCCGAGAAGCCGTGCACGAACAGCGACAGGTTTTGCTCGTTGTTGCCCCATGGGTCGGCCGTCTGGAAGCTCACGCCAGGCAGGGTTTGCAGCGCCTTGAGCGGATTGGTGCCCGGCAGGATTTTCTGGATCTCGCTACTGTTCAGGGCAACCGAGGAGCGCGTCTTGTTCGAGGAGATTTGCACGGTGGCCATCGGCGCCGCGCTGCCGTCGTCGGCAGGGGCTGCAGCCGTGGCTGCCGGGCCGGCCATTTCGCTGGCGGCAGCGGTGACGGCAGCGGCAGCGGCCGTTTGCGCCAGCGCGGGCATGGACAAGCCCGCTGCGCAGGCGCCCAGTAAGACATTAAAGGAGTGGCGGCGCAGCGCCAGCTTCAAATTCGAGTTCATCAATCAGCCTGTGGGGGAAAGGTATGGGGGTTGATACAAGCTGCGCAGCGTAGCGGCGCTGTATGACGCGCTGATGACGAATTCGTGACGGGACGATGACAAAAACGGGATGGGAAGCGCGCCGCCAGAGAGGCGGCGCGAGGGTGTTGCAGGGAATTACATTAAACTTTGGTAATGTTGAAGTGGTAACCGAAGGTGTTGTCTAATTAAGTTATTTAATCAAGATACTTAATTGGATAACGCATTTAGTTAATGCAATTAGTTAATGCTCGACGCCGGCGGGATCAGCACTTCGGCTGGCGCATTGGTGACGAACAGCTGCGCGCAATCGACCTTGTCAAAATCGTAGTGCTGGCCGCAGAAATCGCAGTTTACGCCCACGTGGCCGATTTCTTCCAGGGTGCTGTTGACTTCTTCCTCGCCCAGCATCTTGAGCATATTGCCCACTTTTTCACGGGTGCAGGTGCAATGGAAGCTTGGGTGCAGCGGGTCGAACACGCGTATCGTTTCTTCCCAGAACAAACGCTGCATCAGGGTGTCGATATCGGTCGCCAGGATTTCTTCTTCTTTCAGGGTCGAGGCCAGCATCACGGCGCGGTTCCAGGTTTCCAGCGCATCTTCTTCCGATACGGGCGTCGCTTCGGCCTTGCCGCCATGGTGGGGCAGTTTTTGCAGCAGCAGGCCGCGCGAGGTGCTGTCGTCGGTGGCCAGCCACAGACGCGTGTCGAGCTGTTCCGAGCGCAACATGTAGTTTTCAATCACGGTGGCCATATCGTCGCCGTCCAGTGGCACGATGCCCTGGTACGGTTGCTGGCCCGGCACCTTGTCGGCCGGGTCCAGGGTGATGATGAAGCGGCCCTTGCCCGTGGCGTTCAGCAGTTGCGGCACGGTAGCGCCATCCACAATGACGGCGTCCGGGTCCAGCTTGGCAGTGGCGCGCAAACGCAGTTCCGAATCGCACTCGACCACCATCAGGC
Organism: Janthinobacterium silvisoli; assembly: GCF_014200725.1. Taxonomy (GTDB): domain Bacteria; phylum Pseudomonadota; class Gammaproteobacteria; order Burkholderiales; family Burkholderiaceae_D; genus Janthinobacterium. The sequence goes on along the minus strand of NZ_JACHCL010000001.1, from coordinate 1,324,683 downwards.
GCACCGGGCCGTCACCGTGGATTTGCATGATGATGGAACCGTTGAATTTCAGGTTGGCCGACAGCAGCGCGGCGGCAGCCACCATTTCGCCCAGCACTTTTTTCACGGCCAGCGGGTAGGCGTGGCGCGACACCACTTCCTGCCAGGTGTGGGAGACGTCGATGAACTGGCCGCGCACGGCGGCGTTATCGAAAATAAATTTTTGCAGGGTATCCTGGCCTTCGGTGGCTACGCTCACTGTCACTGCGCTGGTATCGGTCGTCATGTGTTTATCCAATCTTCTTGAGTTGCATGTTGTTGCATATTAAATTCGCTGGCCGCCGTCTGATTCACAGGCGGCCTGGTTGTGTCGCTTGCCGAGTCATCAAGGCAGTGCCTGCTGATCGCCGCGATGGGCGGTGCTGGAGACGCCGGGCACAGCCGGATGCAGGAATATGACGCTATTTTACGCTGGGCCGTTCGCTGTTGTAAGACAACTACGAACAATGGGGTGGATCCGGTATAATTAAAGAACGGTCGTACTTTTATGTGCCTGCTCTCTACAGGCACAGCATGTGGCGCCATCCGCGCTACTTTCAAGGCAGCAAGGCAATCAAAACCATGAAACTTTCTCGTTCTGAATTCATTTCCATCCGTGGCGCCCGCACCCATGTGCGCCATTGGGGCCGCGAGGGCGCGCCCATCCTGTTCATGGTGCATGGCTGGATGGACGTGGCCGCCTCGTTCCAGTTTGTCGTCGATGAGCTCGCTGGCGACTGGCATGTGATTGCGCCCGACTGGCGCGGTTTCGGCTTGAGCGACTACACGCAGTCCGACACCTACTGGTTCCCCGACTACCTGGCGGACCTGGACGCCATGCTGCAGTACTACTCGCCGGATGCGCCCGTCAACTTGCTGGGCCACAGCATGGGCGCCAACGTGGCAGGCCTGTATGCGGGCGTGCGGCCGGAGCGCATCACCCGTTTCATCAACCTGGAAGGCTTCGGCATGAGGGCCACGCGCCCGTCGCAAGCGCCTGGCCGCTACGCTAAATGGCTCGACGAATTGCGTGAACCGCCGCAGATGCGCAGCTATCCGAGCCGGCAAGCAGTGGCGGCGCGGCTGCAAAAGACCAATCCGCGACTGAGCGACGAGCGTGCCGCCTTTTTGGCCGAACACTGGTCGGTGCAGAACGAGGCGGGCGAGTGGGACATCATGGGCGACCCGCGCCACAAGCGCGTCAACCCGATGCTGTACCAGGTTGAAGAGGTGATGGCGTGCTGGAGCCGCATCACGGCGCCCGTGCTGTGGGTGGAAGCGGCGGAAACGAATATGTGGGAATGGATGGGGCCGAAGGAAGAGGCAAGGATCGAGATCGACCGCCGCCTGGGTTTCCTGAAAGACGTACGCTGTGAAATGATGGGCGACGCCGGCCATATGCTGCACCATGACCAGCCAGCCGAACTGGCGCGGCTGGTGGAACAATTTCTTGCTCAATAGCATGCTGACCACAGTAGCGCTCTCGTCGGTGGCAAGCAGCGTACAATGAAAACTTCTTCCATGTTCAACCCGCGCGCGGTATCGTTTTCACATGCTTAAAGTCGACCTGCATTGCCACTCCAATATCTCCGACGGTGTGCTTGCGCCCGCTGCCGTGGCGGCCTATGCGCATAAGGCTGGCGTCGATGTGTGGGCGCTGACGGACCACGATGAAGTGTCGGGTATCGCTGCTGCGCGCGCCGCCGCCGTCGACCTTGGCATGCGCTTCGTGGCAGGCGTGGAAATTTCGATTACCTGGGCCGGTCAAACGGTGCACATCGTGGGCCTGCAAATCGATGAAAACCATCCGGGCCTGGTGCAGGGCTTGCAGCAAACCCGTTCCGGACGCGATGCGCGCGGACGCGAGATCGCCCGCCAGCTGGATCTGGCCGGCTTGCCCGGCGCCTATGAAGGGGCGCTGAAATTTGTCGGCAATCCCGACCTGATGTCGCGCACGCATTTTGCGCGCTACATCATGGAAACGGGCAAGTGCGCGAATATTCCCGAAGTGTTCAAGAAATACCTGTCCGAAGGCAAACCCGGTTATGTCGCCCATCGCTGGGCCACCCTGGCCGAAGCGGTAGGCTGGATACAGGGCGCGGGCGGCCTGGCCGTGATCGCCCATCCGGGCCGCTACCGTTTCAGCGACACGGCGCAAGGCGTGCTGTTTGATGAATTCAAGCAATTGGGCGGCGTCGCGATCGAAGTTGTCACGGGCAGCCACAGCCCTGACCAGTATGGCGAGTATGCACGCCTGGCCAACGATTATGGTTTCCTGGCGTCACGCGGCAGCGACTTCCATGCACCTGGCGAGTCCCGTGTGGACTTTGCGCAACTGCCCCCCTTGCCTGCCAGCGTGACCCCGATCTGGCACGACTGGTTTTAATGCCTTAAAAATCTGCTTTGCCACGATTCTTAAGGTATTCATAAGACGTGCCGCACTTGAAATGTGCGGCCCCGTACTTATATTTTCACTACTATCGTCTTCAATATTCATCTGGAGCCATCGCCCATGAAACGTATCGTCCTCTTTGTTGTCACCAATCTGGCTGTGATGCTGGTGCTGTCCATCGTCCTCAGTTTGCTGGGTGTGGGCAATCCTGCACGGGGCAGTACCTTGAATCTGGGCAGCCTGATGGTGTTTTCGCTGGTGGTCGGTTTCACCGGTTCGATTTTTTCCTTGCTGATCAGCAAACCGGTAGCCAAGTGGAGCACCGGCGCGCGCGTGATCGATAACCCAAGTTCGTCGACCGAATTGTGGCTGGTCAATACGGTGCGCGCCTTGTCTGAACGGGCTGGCATCGGCATGCCGGAAGTGGCCGTGTACGATGGCGAGGCGAATGCCTTCGCTACCGGTGCGTTCAAGAATTCGGCGCTGGTGGCCGTGTCCACGGGCTTGCTGGAAAGCATGAACCGCGATGAAGTCGAGGCCGTGCTGGGCCACGAGATCGCCCACGTAGCCAATGGCGACATGGTCACCTTGACCCTGATCCAGGGCGTGGTCAATACCTTCGTAGTGTTCATGGCGCGCGTGGTGGGTTTCTTTGTCGACAATGTGCTGTTGAAGAATAACAACCGCGAAGGCGGCGGACGGGGTATCGGTTATTTCGTCACCGTGATGGTGTGCGAAGTACTCTTCGGCTTGCTCGCCTCCATCATCGTCGCCTGGTTCTCGCGCCAGCGCGAATTCCGCGCCGACGCCGGCTCGGCCAAGCTCCTGGGCAGTCCGACGCCGATGATGCATGCGCTGGCCCGCCTGGGCGGCGTGCAGCCGGGCGAGTTGCCGCAATCGATGCAGGCGCTGGGCATCAGCGGCGGCAATAGCGGCTGGGGTGCACTGTTCGCCACCCATCCACCGATCGAACAACGCATCGCTGCCTTGCGCGGCGTACAATCATGACGTTTTTCACCAGCTGGCTAGCCAGAACTTATAGACCATGAGTCAATTTTTTCAGATACACCCCGACAATCCGCAATTGCGCCTGATCAAGCAGGCGGCGCAGATCATCCAGTCCGGCGGCGTGGTGGCCTTGCCCACCGACTCCTGCTATGCGCTGGTGTGCCAGCTCGACGACAAGGGCGCCGTCGAGCGCTTGCGCCGTATCCGGGGTGTCGATGAAAAGCATCACCTGACCTTGCTGTGCCGCGACTTGAGCGAGCTGGGCGTGTACGCCCGCGTCGATAACCGCCAGTTCCGTTTGCTCAAGGCGGCCACGCCGGGCGCCTATACCTTTATCCTGGAGGCGACCAAGGAAGTGCCGCGCCGCCTCAGTCATCCATCGCGCAAGACCATCGGTTTGCGCGTGCCGCAGCACCGCATCGTGCAGTGCCTGCTGGAAGAGCTGGGCCAGCCGCTGCTGGGCGCTACCCTGACCCTGCCTGGCGATGAAGAAAGCCTGACCGACGCCGACACCATCCGCGAACGGCTGGAAAAACTGGTCGACCTGATCATCGATGGCGGCGTGTGCGCGCATGGCCCCAGCACCGTGATCGACCTGACGGGCGCCGAGCCGGAAGTGGTGCGGGTGGGCCGCGGCGACCCGGCTGCGCTGGGCTTGTAGGCATGCACGACAGGCTGCGCCTCATGTGGTCTTCATGACAGCATAAGAAAGGCCCCGGGCCGCTCTGGTAGAATCGCGGTCATGAGCAATTTCAACGAGATAGTCCAGACCATTGCGGTCTACCTGATACCGGTTCTTTTTGCGATTTCCCTGCATGAAGCCGCGCATGGTTATGCGGCCCGGTATTTTGGCGATCCCACCGCCTCGAATGAGGGGCGGCTGAGCATCAATCCCATCCGGCACATCGATCCCTTCGGCACAATCATCCTGCCGCTGCTGCTGTATTTCACGATCCAGGTACCGTTCGGCTATGCCCGGCCGGTACCCGTCGATTTCAACCGCCTGCGCAATCCGAAAAAACAGATGGCCTGGGTGGCTGCTGCCGGTCCTGCCGCCAACCTGGCCATGGCGCTGGGCTGGATGGTGGTGCTGATCGTGCTGGCAAGCAAGGTACAAGCCTCGCAGCTGCAAGCTTTCCTGCTGCAAGTGTGCCAGGCTGGTGTGCTGGTCAATACGGCCATGTGCGTGTTTAACCTGATCCCCGTGCCGCCGCTGGACGGTGGCCGCATCGTCACCGGCTTGCTGCCGCTGGAATTGTCGAAACAATACGCGCGGCTCGACCGCTATACGCCGTTTATCTTCGGCGGATTGATATTGCTCAGCTACACGGGCGTGCTCGGGAAGTTCTTGCCTGGCATTATGCAGGTCGTTATCGAGGGCTTGTTCGGACTGACTTTGCCGCTGCGGATGCTGCTGGGCTGAGGCTCAAGTGCCGCGGCGAAAAGCAATTAACTGATGGAATATGAATGCAAGTAATAAAACAAGTGGAACCGGCAATAGACAGTGAAATAATTTCAGGCTGGGTGCGCCGTTGGGCGCCTTTGATCCCCGGTGGCGAAGTGCTGGACCTGGCCTGCGGTAACGGCCGCCATGCGCGCCATCTGGTCAGCCTGGGCCATCCCGTGATCGCGCTCGACCATGACCCCGAGATGCTGGAAAAAGCCGCCGGCACGGGCATCGTCACCTCGCTGGTGGATCTGGAAGCGCCAGGTGCTGTCTGGCCGTTTGCGGCCGGGCGTTTTGCCGGCATCGTGGTGACGAATTATCTGCATCGCCCCTTGATCGAGTCGCTGGTGGCCAGCCTGGCGCCCGATGGCCTGCTGGTGTACGAAACTTTTTCTGAGGGAAATGAACAATTCGGCAAGCCGTCGAATCCGAAATTCCTGCTCAAGGAAGGCGAAATGCTGGCCTGGGCCGCGCAGCACGGCTTGCGCGTGGTGGCGTATGAAGAGGGACGGGTAGAACAGCCAAAAGCTGCTCTGGTGCAACGAATCTGTGCCGTTCGACCGGATTTTCCACGGTTGGCGGCCCTGTTGCCACCGTTTTGAGCGGCGTTTCTACAGCAGAATGCACCACAGGCGCGGGCTATCCGCTACAATCGTTGTTTTATTTATCGGCGCTATAAAATTACTATGATCAAGGGCAGCATTGTAGCAATCGTCACCCCGATGCACGCAGATGGCAGTCTGGATATTCCAGGCCTGCGCAAGCTGATCGACTGGCATATTGCCGAGGGCACGGATGGTATCGTCATCGTGGGCACCACGGGCGAATCGGCAACAGTGAGCGTGGAAGAACACTGCGAACTGATCAAGCTGACCGTCGAGCACGCCAAGGGACGCATTCCTATCATCGCCGGCGCCGGTGGCAATTCCACAGCCGAAGCCATCAAGCTGACGCGCTACGCCAAAGAAGCGGGCGCTGATGCTGTCTTGCAAGTGGTTCCGTACTACAACCGTCCTACCCAGGAAGGCATGTACCAGCACTTCAAGGCCATCGCCGAAGCCGTCGACATTCCTGTCATCCTGTACAACGTGCCGGGCCGCACCGTGGCCGACATGAGCAATGACACCATCGTGCGCCTGTCGGCGATTGCCAATATCGTCGGCGTGAAAGACGCGACCGGCAACATCGGCCGTGGCGTCGACCTGCTGCGCCTCGTGCCAGCCGATTTCGCCGTCTATTCGGGCGATGATCCGACTGCCATGGCGCTGATGTTCTGCGGTGGCCACGGTAATATTTCCGTCACCGCCAACGTCGCGCCGCGCGCCATGCATGAATTGTGCGTGGCCGCCATGGCGGGTGAACGGGCCAAGGCTATTGCCATCAATAACAAGGTTTTCCCGCTGCACCAGAAATTGTTTGTCGAGCCCAATCCTGTGCCCGTCAAATGGGCCCTGGCGGAAATGGGCATGATGCCCGCCGGCATACGCTTGCCTTTGGTGCCGCTGGCGGAGAATTGCCATGCCACGGTACGCGAAGCCTTGCGCGACGCCGGTGTCTTATCTTAAGCCCTGACTAGCACAGTCCGGACCTTCCCTGATTTCAGCTGCCACTTAGCTTCTTATCCAGTAACGACATGACTAATAGCAAGAAAACTATCCCTGCGCCTGCCACCATCGCCGTACGCGGCCTCGTCATCGGCGCCGTCGCAGCCAGCCTCGCAGGCTGTGGCATGATCAGTTCGGTGGTCGGTGGCGACAAGGTCGACTACAAGTCGGTCAAGAAAGCCAGCACCCTGGACGTGCCGCCCGATCTGACCCAATTGCAGCAAGACAACCGCTACACCTTGCCTGACGCGAAAAACGGCGTGGCAACGGCATCGGGCTACAATGCGCAGCGCAACGCTGCCTCTGGCGCGCCAGTCGTCACCAACGCCGCTGGCGGCGCGGTGGACGTAGTGCCCGTTGCTGCAGGCGGCGTGAAGGTGGAACGTGTAGGCAACCAGCGCTGGCTGGTGGTCAAGCAGTCGCCTGAAGTGCTGTGGCCGCAGCTGAAACAGTTCTGGGAAGATTCCGGTTTTAATCTCGCCATTGACGAGCCGACTGCCGGCATCATGGAAACCGAGTGGAATGAAAACCGCGCCAAGCTGCCGCAAGACATCATCCGCAACACTATCGGCAAGGTCTTCGATTCCCTGTATTCGACGGGCGAGAAAGACAAGTACCGTACCCGCCTGGAGCGCTTGCCGGATGGTTCGACCGAGATTTACATCAGCCACCGTGGCATGGAAGAGGTCTTGACGGGCCGCGACAAGGAAACCACCACCTGGACCCCGCGTCCCAACGATCCAGGCCTGGAAGCACAATTCCTGGCCAAGCTGATGACCCGCCTGGGCGCTGCCACCGACGAGGCGCAAGCCAAGACGGCCGTCGATACAGCCATCGTGCAGCCGCTGCACGCCAAGCTGGTCGGCGAGGGCGCCACGCACGCCATCGAAGTCGATGAAGGTTTCGACCGCGCCTGGCGCCGTGTCGGCCTGGCGCTGGACCGTGTCGGCTTCACGGTGGAAGACCGCGACCGCACGCAGGGTACGTATTTCGTGCGCTATGTCGATCCTGACGTCGTCAAGAAAGATGGTTTCTTCTCGAAACTGTTCAGCTGGGGTTCGTCCGACAAGGACAAGGAAGCGCAGCGCTACCGTGTGGCGGTCAAGGCTGGCAATGGCTCGACCAGCCTGGTCAGTATTCAGACCAACGAAGGCCAGCCTGACACCACGCCAGTGGCTGGCAAGATCCTGGGTCTGTTGAATGATCAGTTGAAATAAGCGCAGTGGCAGGCATCATGCCTGCTATTGATCAAAAAAGGCTGGCTCCTTGCGGAAGCCAGCCTTTTTTATTGCCTGCGCTATTTATTGGTGGCTCTGGTTAAAGAGCATAAAAGTAGCGGGCATAAGAAAACCGGCCCGCAGGCCGGTTTTCTTTGATGCGGGGTGCTAAATTACTTAGCAGCCGATGCAGCGGTCGAAGCAGCAGCAGCAGCGTCCGAAGCAGCCGAAGCAGCGGTCGAAGCAGCAGCAGCAGCGTCCGAAGCAGCAGCAGCAGCGTCAGCGGCTGGAGCAGCTGGAGCAGCTTCTGCTGGAGCTGGTGCTGGGGTTTCAACTACTGGTGCTGGTGCAGGAGCTTCTTCTTTTTTGCTGCAAGCGGCCAGAGCAACAACCATCAGGGAGGCGATCAGCAGGGATTTTTTCATTTGTTTTCCTTAATTATTTCAAAAAATAAATCAACATTGTTGCGATGAATAATTACCGGTAATTATCGCTCGTTAGGTCGTCTTCGAAGGCTTTTCGTACCAGGTGGTGCCTGCCAGACAACGGAAACTTCCTAACCGAATATTATAGCGATTTTTGGTGCGTCGCAATAGCAGCAAGAGGCAAATCCGCAACTATTTTGTGATAACGCAATAATTAGCAAAGCAAATTGCAAGCAAGTGTAAGTGTTTTGCGTAAGCGCCACAAAACGATATAAAAATATTATGTTTTGTTGCGCTAACGCAGAGACATAAACACGTGTTACTGGTAGTACCACTTTTACTGCAACGCAGCTATCAGGCCAGTTCGATCCAGCCGTCCTGATACCAGGTGTACAAGGCGTCCATCACGTCATCGGAAGCCTGCGCCACGGCCGCGCCAGCGAGCGCGCGTTCATTGGCCAAGGTCTCCAGCGCCGTTTTATCGGCACGGCCGATGGCGAACGACTCGCCATTGATGAAGACATTCTTGCCACGATACAGCATCAAGGTCTTACGTGACAACACGACACCTTTTTTGTGTGCGGCGTCGGTAAAGCGTCCCACTGTCAGCGGTTTGGCCAGCGGCGTGAAAAACACATTGTGCTTCGGTTCAGACAGGTGTTCCCCCAGGAAGATGGTCACATCTTCTTCCGTGAAGCGCACCTTGTTCAGCTCTTCCGCGATGGTGCTGAGCATCTCGCGCGGGATTTCTGCCGGCTTGTTTGAGGCTTTCAATTCAGGATCTGCATAGCGGCCCGGCAAGTCGATCGAGTCGGCCATGAATTGCAGGAACGCTTCACCAAGCTCCTGGAACGAAGGCGAGCGGAAACCGATCGAATAGGTCTGGCAGTCGCCGATCGCCACGCCATCGTGCGCGTAGTGGGGCGGCAGATACAGCATGTCGCCCGGTTCCAGAGTGAACTCTTCGTCCGGCGTGAAATTGCTGAGGATTTTCAAGGGCAGGCCATCGACCAGGCTCAGGTCCTTTTGCGCGCTGATGCGCCAGTGGCGCTTGCCCTGACCTTGCAGCAGGAACACATCGTAGGAATCGAAATGCGGGCCCACGCCGCCGCCATCGGTAGCAAAGCTGACCATCAGGTCGTCAAGGCGCGCGTCCGGCAGGAAACGGAACTGGCGCAGCAGTGCATCGGCTTGCGCGTTATGCAGGTTGGCGCCCTGCACCAGCAAGGTCCATTCCTTTTGTTTTGGGGAGGGCAGGCTGGTTAATGGCCCTTGCTGCATGGACCAGTGGCCATCGACATGGCTGACCAGGCGCGATTCGACGTGGTCGAGCTTAGCCAGTTCGGCCATGGCCTTGAAATCCAGCAGGGGCTTGAAGCCAGGCACAGCCTGGCGGATCAGCAGGGGTTTTTTATGCCAGTAGTCGCGCAGGAATTGCGCTGGCGTGATATCGCCAAGGAGAGTTAATGTTTTCATGCGCCCATTATAACAACCGCAAATGCAGGAATGCGCTCGCCGCAAGCGGCGGAAAGGTATAATTTGCCAGCTTATACAATGAAAGGAAGCATAATGAAGATTGCCAAGAATACGGTCGTGACTGTCAACTACAAACTGTCAGACGCGCAAGACAATCTGATCGAAGATGGCCGTCAGCCTATGGTCTATCTGCACGGTGATTATGAAAACACCCTGCCGAAGATCGAAGAAGAGCTCGACGGCAAGGAAGTTGGCTATTCCAACACGATCCAGATCGAACCGGACGATGCTTTCGGTGAATACGATCCAGCGCTGGTCAAGGTCGAGCCACGCAACCGCCTGCCTGAGCCGCTGGAAGTGGGCATGCAGTTCGAAGGCATGCCAGAAAGCGATTCGACCGATGAAGAAGCGATGATCTTCACCGTGACCGATATCGCCGACGACAAAGTCGTTCTGGATGGTAACCATCCACTGGCAGGTATCGCGCTGCGCTTTTCGCTGACCGTCGCTGACGTGCGCGAAGCCACCGAAGAAGAAATCGCCCACGGCCACGTGCATGGCGCGCATGGCCATGACCATGGTGATGAGGGTGACGACGAAGGTGAAGAAGGCGATCACTTCCGCACCCACCCTATCCACTAAGTGGTAACGCCTGACCAGACCTGCTGCGCGTCGGTATAGGTAGCCTGCGATGCTCACCGTACTTGAGTACGGTTGCGCTTCTTAGCCACCTCTCCCTTCCGCTCGCTACGGTCTGGCCAGGCGTCGTGACGTTCGTTGGCTTGATGCGGACTGGTTTGGTGCCAGTTTGCCGGCGCGTTCACGCACCTCAAATAACGGCGACTTGCCTGGCTGGACAAAGATGGTGGCCCAGTCGCTGTCGATGCTGATGTGGCCGAGGTTGTCTTTCCAGCTGATTTTTGGTCCCTGGGTGTTTTTCTTGCCCGTCTTTTTGCTGCCCGCCTGGGTGTCGACCAGCAATACCTTGCCTTCAAACTTCTTGGCCAGCAGGCGGATTTGCTTGCGGGGGCTGGCGAAGCCATCTTGCTTGCTGCTGAAATTGGGCAGTAGCGAACTTTCCTCTTCTTCCAGTATGTGTACGTCGCCGTCCGAGAACAGCACGATGCCGTCCAATTTCTTGCGTTGGGCCATGGCAAATAAACGTTGCAGCCAGGAACGGTTGGCTACCAGCCTGTCTTCGAATTCGCTGTTGCGGCCGGCTTCCGGCAGGAAATGGTTGTTGTTGGCCGGCAGGTTGACGGTGGCAAACAGCACGCCGCCATATTCCCAGTGGGCATTTTCCGCATAACTGCGGAACTTCGCCGTCGATGACAATCGCGACAAGCTCAGCTTACGCTGGCCCAGACTGCTGTCGTCGGCAAAGAACACTTCGCGCAAGCGGTTCAGCCGTTCGATGGCATTGGCGCGCCCGCGCGAATTGCGGCAGTTGGCCCAGTCGCTGGCCGATAGCGAAATGACCAGCGGCTGGCTGCTCGCGTCAAGCAAATCCTTGCGCTGGCTGTACAGCTTGTCGCTGCACGATTCGCTGGCCGCCTTGATGCCGGTTGCCACCAGAAACGCGGGATGCAGGTTGTTGCTGTCCTGGATCGCGTGTTTCAAAGGAGCATCGTCCGGCCCCGCCTTGAATGAGTGCCCCAGCACGGCAAAGTCGAAGCCGGGTTCCTCTGCCTTTGTCAGCGTAGGCTGCCATAGCAGGCACACCGCCAGCGCACTGGCTACCAGGTGTGCCTTGCCGGATCTGATGATCATGCGGCGGCCAGCCGTTTCAGCTGATACAACTGTTCCAGCGCATCGCGCGGCGTCAGCGCATCGGGATCGAGGTCGGCGATGGCGTCCAGCAAGGCTTGCTGCGCTTCATTGAGGGCGGCGACTGGCGCCGGCGTGTCGTCTTCCTCTTGCGCATAGGGATCGCTTGATGGCGCGGCGAACAGGTCGCGTTGCGGCGTAGCATCGAGCGCCTGCGCTTCCAGCCGCGCCAGATGCTTGCGCGCAGCCTTGATCACCGGCTGCGGCACGCCCGCCAGTTGCGCCACCTGCAAGCCATAGCTTTGCGAGGCAGGACCCGCTTGCACGGCGTGCAGGAAGACGATGCTGTCCTTGTGCTCGACGGCCGACAAATGCACGTTGGCGGCGCTCGGATGGCTGTCCGGCAATTGCGTCAGCTCAAAGTAGTGTGTGGCGAACAGGGTAAAGCTGCGGCTGCTGTCGATCAGGTGGCGCGCGATTGCCCACGCCAGGGCCAGGCCGTCGAAGGTCGAGGTGCCGCGGCCCACTTCATCCATCAGCACCAGTGAGTGTTCGGTAGCGCCGTTCAGAATCGCGGCCGATTCCGTCATTTCCACCATGAAGGTCGAGCGTCCGCCCGCCAGGTCATCAGTCGCGCCGATACGCGTGAAGATGCGGTCGATCGGGCCGATGGTGGCGCTGGCTGCTGGTACGTAACTGCCCACATAGGCCAGCAGGGTGATCAAAGCTACCTGGCGCATGAAGGTCGATTTACCGCCCATGTTCGGACCGGTGATCAGCAGCAAGCGGCGTTCGTTGACGAGGCGGCAATCGTTGGCAATAAAGCGTTCGATCTGCTTTTCCACCACCGGGTGGCGGCCTTCGACGATATTGATGCACGGCTCGGCAACCAGCTGCGGCGCGACCCAGTTATGCTGCTGCGCATGTTCCGTCAGCGCGTTCAGGGTATCGAGCTGGGCCAGGCCCTGGGCGATCGTTTGCAGGGTGCCGATATGCGGCGCCAGCTCGGCCAGCAGCAAGTCGTACAGCAGTTTTTCACGCACCAAGGCTTTGTCTTGCGCCGACAGGGCCTTGTCTTCAAACACTTTCAATTCCGGCGTGATGTAGCGCTCGGCGTTTTTCAAGGTCTGGCGGCGGCGGTAATCGTCGGGCACCTTGTCGGTCTGGCCGTGCGTGACTTCAATATAGAAGCCATGCACCTTGTTGTATTCCACGCGCAGGTTGGCGATGCCCGTGCGGGCCCGTTCGCGCGTTTCCAGGTCGACCAGGAACTGCCCCGCGTTTTCCGACAGCGAGCGCAATTCATCGAGTTCGGCATCATAGCCGCGGGCAAACACGCCACCATCGCGCACCATCGCCGCCGGTTCCTGCGCCACGGCGCGCACCAGCAAGTCCAGGCAGCTTTCTGGCGTCGCCAGGGAAGTGTGGATGGCGCGCAGCAAGCTGTTTTCACTCTCCTGGCCATGGCAGCGCACGACCTGTTCGCGCAGCGCCGGCAATTGCAGCAAGCCATCGCGCAGGGCAGCCAGATCGCGCGGACGGGCCGACAGCAGCGCGATGCGCGTGGTGATGCGTTCAATGTCGGGTACTTGCGTCAGGGTGGCCGCCAGCGGACCGGCCGCTTCGCTTTGCGCCAGCGCAGCGATCGCTTCGTGGCGCGCGCGGGCCACGGCCTGGTCGCGCCGTGCATGGTGCAGCCAGTGGCGCAACATGCGCGAACCCATGGCCGTACGGCAATGGTCGAGCAGCGAGAACAAGGTCGGCGATTCCTGGCCGCGTATGGTTTCCGTCAATTCCAGGTTGCGTCGGGTGGCCGCATCGAGGCCGATGAATTCGCTTTCATTTTCCGTCGTCAGCGAACGCACATGCTGCAAGCCGCGCCCTTGCGTGGACTGCGCATAGCGCAGCAGCGCGCCGGCCGCACCGAACGCGGCGCCCAGGCCGTCGGCGCCAAAGCCGGTCAAGGTCGCCACGCCCAGCTGGTCGAGCAGCGCCTTGTGGCCGCTGACCACGTCGAAATGCCAGTCGGGCACGCGGTTGATATGCGTGCCGGTGTAGTCGTCAAACAGGCCGCCATGGTCGCCGCTGAGGATCTCGGCGGGCACGATGCGTTCCAGTTCTTGCTGCAAGCGGGTGGCCACGGTGGCGCTGTCGCCGGAGAATTCCATCAGTTTCAAGGCGCCGCTGGCCAGCGACAGCCAGGCCAGTCCCGTCGTCACGGTCTTGCGCTGCGTTACGCTGCACAAGGCCAGCAGCGGGCGCTCGGCCTTTTCTGGCAGCAAGTCGGCGTCCGTCAAGGTGCCGGGGGTAACTACGCGCATGACTTTGCGCTCGACCGGCCCCTTGCTGGTGGCCGGATCGCCGATCTGCTCGCAAATGGCCACCGACTCGCCCAGCTTGACCAGCTTGGCCAGGTAGCCGTCGAGCGAATGAAACGGCACGCCGCACATCTTGATCGGATTACCACTGGCCGCGCCGCGCGCCGTCAAGGTAATGCCCAGCAGGCGCGCGGCTTTTTCCGCATCTTCAAAAAACAGCTCGTAGAAATCCCCCATGCGGTAAAACACCAGCATCGTCGGGTGGTTGTCCTTAATCGCCATATATTGCTGCATCATGGGCGTGAGCTTGCTTCGCTGGATGTTGGCAAGTTCTTGATTTGACTGCATATTCATTGTAAGTCTTTGAGTTTGATCGTTGTTCTGTGTGGAATTCGGTAGTGCGATGGCGCTATTGCGCAGCAGGCCATACTTTACCATTAGCGGCTGCCTGGGACTGCCACTTGCGGCGACAAAGTCGATCAGATGGTGGATTTATTGCTGTTTGCCCGATGGGGGCAGGTGTCAAACCAGCATAGGCGTCATGGTCGTCACTTTTCCATGGAGCTGGGGACGAATCCTTCTTCGGTCAGGGCCTTGATGACGCCGCGTAACAGGTAATTGTTGGTGAAGCAGATCGCGTACTGTCTGGCGCCTGGGTAGATTGCTTGCAGCATTTTCAGTTCTACCAGTCGTTTGATCTGATAGGTGCGCTGGTTGTCAGTCAAGTTGGGCATGACTTTTTTCAGGTCTGCCGACTTTGCACTTTTCAGCCGAACCACTTCCAGCAGTACGTGATATTCAGCAAGCGTTATCAGCTGCCGCGCGCGTGAAATATTGAGTGCGGGTATGAGGATTTTTTGCTCGATGTAATCGTATTGTGTCAGCCGATCTACTTTTTGCAGCTCAAGCAATACTCCTTCAAGTACATAAATACACCAGTTTTCAATGCCCTGCGTTGTGCCACTATCGGCGCTACCAAGCATCTGGTAGTAGCGCTCCCGGTTGTTACAAAAGACTGCGGTTGGGTTGAGCACGCGTCCATCTTTGACGTTGAAGCCGTACTTGATGAGTAGAGCGTATGTCAGCAGGCGGACGACCCTTCCGTTTCCGTTTGAGAAAGGATGTATCCAGCCGAACCGGTGATGGGTGAGGGCCACTTTCATCAGGTCGTACTTGGGCGCTGAGGCGGTGTTGACAAAATCAGTCAACTCCTTCATGTACTGCGGCACGGCAAGTGCCTCAGGCGGCAGATGTGCCGACATGGCGATTGTGACCGGTCCTTCCCGGTACGCTCCCGGTGTTCTGTCGCCCTCACGCTGTAAGGTGCTCACGGCAATCTTGTGCAAATCGCGTATGAACGTTTCGGTCAGTGGCGCACCAGGCTCGATGGCCTCTTCAACATACCGCATCGCTTTTTCGATGTTGCTGATCTCTTGCATCTGGTCACTGTTGTCGGCCCCGTCATCGCCTCGTACTGTTGCGTCGACAAGATCGGCCAGCGTAGTGTGATTGCCCTCGATGCGGGCAGACCCCAGACTTTCCAGCATGTGGAAGATGTGTTTGAGCTGAAAGAAAACGCCCGCAGGCGTGCTCCCGCCCAATTGCAGGCGACGAAGATGCTCAAGTTCGTTGATGACATCGACTAGCGGTGAATCAAATGTCGGGTTGCATAGCTTGAGCTCGAAGTGTTCAAACCTGGGACTATCCATAGGGGAAATCTAGAAGTTATTGGTACTAGTGTCAATAACTATCTTGAATTTTCTAAAAAAAACCATTTAAGATCAATCGGTTGAGCAAGATGTCATAATTCATTATCTGAAAATGAACAATGAAGTATCTGTAAAATTATCGCAGAGCATCTTGTAAAACGCATCGCTTGGCATCTGAGCTGCCACAGCTCGCTCATGGCAAAGATAGGCTCTGCATCGACTGCGCCAGTAGCACATGCCACCCTACTTCGATATAATAATGAGAATTATTCTCAATCAAGATTTGGCCAAGCTCCCGCTCCAGGACCTTGTGGCTAAACCCCAGGAATCGTAATGGCTGACAGCATCGCCCCTGACTTCATCAGCACTATGTATCGCCACAACCATAGCTGGCTGGTGGGCTGGCTGCGCGGCAAGCTGGGTAATGCTTTCGATGCGGCCGACGTGGCGCAGGATACCTATGTGCGCGTGATCGATACTGGCCGGCTGCCCGAGTACGAGCAGCAGTCGCGCGCCTACCTGGCGCGGATTGCGAAACATCTCGTGGTGGACTTGCAGCGCCGGCGGCGCCTGGAATATGCCTACCTGGAAGCGCTGCTGCATTTTTCTGCCGACCAGATGCCGTCGGCGGAGGAACGCGCCATCGCGCTGCAAACCTTATGTTTGCTCGATGCGGCGCTCGATCGCTTGCCGCAGCGCGCACGCGAGGCATTTTTGCTGTCGCAATTCGATGGCCTGACTTATCAAGCCATCGCCGAGCGCATGGGTGCGTCGCTGGGATCGGTACGCAAATATATGTTCCAGGCCGCGCAGGCTTGTTTTGCGGTGATGGTTTAAGGTTATGGATTAAGCGTTGGAAGCATCGAGCGACACGGTCTCTGCCGAGCATCGTCAACAGGCCCTGGCGTGGCTGGTGACCATGTGGTCAGGCGAAGTAACGCCGGAAGAGCAGCTTGCGCTGAGCAACTGGCGCCAGGCCGCGCCCGAGCATGAGCGTGCCTGGCTGCAGGTAGCGACAATCGAGCAGCGCTTGCGCAGCGTACCGGCACAAACGGCAGGGCTGACCTTGCGCGAAAGTAGCCGGCGCAATCAGCGCCGCACGGTCTTGCGTGGCTTGCTGCTGGCCTGCGGCAGCGGCGCTGCGGTCTATACCTTGCGTGGCAGTTCGCCGTGGCAAACCATGACCGCGCAATATGCCACGACCACCGGCGAACGCCGCGATCTGGTACTGGAAGATGGCACCCGCATCAGCATGAATACAGCTACCGCCTTCGATGTCCATTTTGACGCCGGCTTGCGGCAGATTGATTTGCATCAAGGCGAAATTCTCGTCACCACCGCGCACGAGCCGGCCATGCGCCATCGCGATTTCGTGGTGGTCACCAGGCATGGCGCGGCGCGCGCGCTAGGTACCCGCTTCACCGTGTATCAAGGCGGCGAACATACCAGGGTGGAAGTCTACGAGGGAGTCGTTGAAGTGCGCCCCCGCCTGACTCCGGATGCGCCCCTGCGCCTGGCCGCCGGCAGCCAGCTGCGCTTTACGGCGGCATCGGTGGAAGCGGTGCGCGAGTTGCCGTCCGATCACCCTGCGTGGCTAGACGGCGTGCTGGAAGCGGAACAAATGCGCTTGCAGGATTTCCTGGTGGAACTTGGGCGTTACCGCAAAGGCGTGATCCGTTGCGACCCTGCCGTCGCTAACGAAGTGGTGTCGGGACGCTATCCCCTGGGCGATACCGACAAGGTACTGGCTGCCCTGGAACAAGCCTTGCCGGTGCGCATCAGCTACGCAACCCGCTACTGGGTCACGGTGCAGGCGAAAAAAAGTAAACAATGAGTAGATCTTTTTTCTTTTCATTCGGGATGTAGATATCACCCTCTTGATTTGAAAGGATAGACTGTTCATGTTGCAACAACCGCTCCCATTCCGCCGCCGTCATATCGCCCAGGCCGTCCTGCTGGCGGGCCTGTCGCTGGCCGCTGCATCCACCACGGCCCTTGCCCAGGGCGCAAACCCGGAAACGCGGCGACATGTCGAGATCGCCGCAGGCACGCTGGACAGCGCGCTGAACCGTTTTGCCGGCAGCACCGGCATCTTGCTGGCCATCGATGGCAAGCTCACCGCAGGCAAAACCAGCCAGGGCTTGCGCGGCGATTACACACCCCAGGAAGGCTTGGTCGTCTTGCTGCAAGGCACAGGGCTGGAAGCCGTGCCCCAGGCGGACGGGGCTTATGCGCTGCGCAAGGCGGTCGCCACGCAAAGCACCATGCTGCCGGAAGTGGTCGCCATGAGTGAAGATGAAAGCGCCTCGGCCAGCCGCGTGCTGATCAACGGCGCTCGTGGCGAGAACCTGCTGGCCGGTGGCCATATCGCGCGCAGCGGCGGCCTGGGCGTGCTGGGCTTTGCCGACGTGATGGATACCCCGTTCAGCACCACCAACTATACGGCGCAGATACTGGAAGACCAGCAGGCGCGCACCCTGGCGGACGTGGTCGTCAACGAAGCATCGGTGCGCACCATGACCTCGACCGGCGGCTTCAGTGAAGATTTTCAGATCCGCGGTTTTAATGTCACCAGCGGCGACGTCGGCTTGAATGGCCTGTATGGACTGGCTTCGTCGAACCGCATGCCCACCGCCTTCATGGAGCGCGTGGAAGTGCTGAAAGGCCCGGGCACGCTGATGTACGGGATCAGCCCGAACGGCAGCATAGGCGGCAATATCAACATCGTCACCAAACGCGCCAGGGATGAACCGGTCACGCGTTTGACGACCACCTACGAAAGCAAATCCCTGCTGGGCGGCCAGCTCGACGTGGGGCGCCGCTTTGGCGACGATAATGCCTGGGGGCTGCGTTTTAATGGGGTGTACCGCAACGGCGACACGAATATCGACAATGGCCAGCAGCAATTTGGGATGGCCGCGCTGGCGCTCGACTACCGCGCAGCCAATTTGCGCTGGTCGGTGGATGCCTACGCGCAACGCGAGAGTACCGATAATTTCCGCGCGCAGATTGGTTTTCGGCCTGGCATTACCCGCTTGCCGGCCGCGCCTTCCGGCCACCGCGCTATTTATGAAGGCGCCGGCCTGAAGCTCCGCGACTCGACGATTGCCTCGCGCCTGGAGTACGACTTGTCGCCGCAAGTCATGCTGTACGCTGCTGCCGGTTACCACTATGGCGCGAGCGAACAGGATTTTCCTTCTGCGCGCGGGATGGATGCGATGGACGAGAAGGGCAATATAAGAGTCAGCAGCGCCTGGTATGACGCGGCGTCGCGCAGCAAGACCGGCGAAGTTGGCGCCCGTGCACGCTTTAATACGCAAGGCCTGGCACACATGCTCAGCTTTTCCGCTTCGCGCCTGGAGCAGGAAGCAGGCAGTTTTTATCTGCCAGCGCCGGCCGGCACGGCGGTCGATTCGAATATTTACGCGCCACAGCCGGTCTACCAGCTCAACGGCAATCGTCTCTCACCGAGCAAGAATTCGGCGACCCAGCTGACCAGCATGTCCCTGACCGATACGCTATCCTTTGCCGACAAGCGCGTCTTGCTGACGGCCGGCCTGCGCCAGCAGAAAGTGCAAGCCCAGAACTTCAACGCGGCGGGCGCGGTGACTACTTCGTATGGCGAAAGCGCGGTGTCGCCCATCGCTGGCATCGTGGTGCGCCCCTGGGATGATGTGTCCTTGTACGGCAATTTTACTTCCGGCCTGACGCGCGGTTCGACGGCGCCGCTGGGCACGGCTAATGTGGGTGAAGTGTTTGCGCCATTCAAGTCTAAACAGTATGAAATCGGACTGAAAATGGATCGCTATAAGGTCATCAGCGGTGTATCGCTGTTCCAGATCGACCGTCCGAATGCGATTACCGACCCGATCAGCAATATCTATAGCATGGACGGCAAGCAGCGTAACCGTGGCCTGGAACTGTCGGTGGTTGGCGAGGCCGTGCGCGATCTGCGCCTGATGGCCAGCGCCACCTTTTATGACGCCAAGCTGCAGCGCGCGGCCGGTGGCGTGAACCAGGGCAATGACGCGATTGGCGTGCCGAAACACACGCTCAACCTTGGCGCCGACTGGGACGTGCCGGGAATCAATGGCCTGAGTCTGAACGCACGCGCGATCTACACGGCGGCCACACCATATGACGTGGCCAATACGCTGGAGATGCCATCCTGGCAGCGCTATGACATCGGCGCACGCTACCGCACCACCATCCTGCGCACGCCGGTGGTCTTGCGCGTCAGCGTAGAGAACGTATTGAACAAGAGCTATTGGCTGTCCAGCAGCACATTGCTGACGGTCAGTACCGCCGCTGCACCACGGACCGCGCTGCTGTCGGCCCAGTTCGATTTGTAATCCTGCGGGCAGGTGAGGGATTCGACATCCCTCGGGTACCTGTGTGGCAGCGTGTGCCTGCTGTTGTTAGCGGTTACCCATCGACCCTGGTGTCTGGAGCGCGTTGAGGAATTCCTCTTTGTTCACAGTCGTTGCATCCGACGGGGAAGTGCAATCTTTCTTGATCAGGGTGCCGAGCGTAGCGTCGGAAGTGCGTTTGCACTTGACGGCCGCAATTTTTGGCGCGCCTTCGGTTGATACATTGGGTTCGGGGGTGGAGCAGCCGGCCAGCGCCAGCGTGGAAATACCTATCAATAAACAATGCCAACCTGAGAAAATTTTCATACGCGCTGCCTTTCATGACGAATCATATTGATTAGATAAAGCACTTAATGGTTTCTAGCCATTAAGAGATTATCATTAAGGCAAATTAATGTAAATTAAAGGTTTTACTCTTGATAAGTGCGCTGTTCAGTGGTCCGGCTGGCGCCGGCGGCGCAGGCTGATGGCGTCGAACACGCCATCGCGCAGCAGTAGCGCATGGGCCAGGCCGGCGATGATATGGCCCAGCACCAGCACGAAGAACAGTTCTCCCAGCACGGTATGTAGCGAACGCAGCAGTGCGTAGTGGGCGACATTGGGCGGTAGCAACGGCGGCAACGTGGTTCCAGCCAGCAAGGGCAGCGGGAAGTTGCCAGCCGACAGCATGGCCCAGCCGATCAGCGGCATGGCCAGCATGCAACCGTACAGCAGCCAGTGTGATCCATGCGCTGCCAGGCGCAAGGCTGGCGGCAAACTCGATGGTAGCGCGGGCACGGGGCTGAACAGGCGCAGCAGCAGGCGCAGCACGGCCAGCACCAGCAAGGCAAGACCCAGCGGTTTGTGCAAATTGAGCAAAGTCAAATGCCAGTGCGAAACGGTGGCCACCATGCCGGTGCCGATCAGCAGCATGGCCAGCAGCAAGGGCGCCATGGTCCAGTGCAACAGGCGCAAGGCCAGGGAAAAGCGCGGTGCAGTCATCGTGATGCTCCTGGTGCGGTGTGCAGCGCCGCCTGTTCGCGCGTGCGCAGATTATAGGAACGGGCGTAGGCGCCCGAGCGGGCTGCCAGCAGCGGGTCGTTCGACACCTGTATGCCGCGCGGCAGCACGGTCGGGTCAAAATTGATGTCGCGGCAGGGGCCGTCATCCTGGGCGACGGTACTTTCCAGGGTCAGCACGCCGGCGTCGATCACCTGGCGGTCGTCCGGCCAGGCGATGGTCGCGTCGTTGCCGGGGTCGCCAGACTTGGCCAGTTGCAATTGCAGATGCCAGCGCAGTGGCCCGGCGCGCAGGCGTTCGGCCAATGCATCCTGCAGGGCGTTCGGATTGCTGGCCGCTGCCGGCGCCAGCGGGGCGGCGTTTGCCTCAGGCAATACCGACCAGCGTGCAAGATGGTGTACGCCCTGGCCATCGACCAGTTCAAACGCGTTGATGCTGTAGAAACGGGTATTGGCAAATGAGGATGATGGCGGGTGGCCCTTCACCCATAGACGGAAGGCGTTTGACTCGGGATGGGCCGCAAAAAAGGCTTGCAGGCGTGCCGGGTCCGGTTTGCCCGTGCCGGGTACGGGTCGCGACGCCTGCAGGTTTTCATAAAAGCCTTGCGGGGTATTGACCACGAATACCGGTGTGCTGTTCATGCCGGTGCGCCACTGTTCGCCGTTGGCTTGCGTGAATTGCAGCGCCAGGCTGCGCACGGGGCCAGCCGTGTCCGCCACGGCAGGATTGCCACCGGGAACGGCGAAGCGGCCGACCACGGGTGTGCGCACTTGCTCAAAGACAGCCGCGCTGGAATAGGGCGTAGCCAGTCCATTGCCTTCAAAGTAACCGGCGACGCACATGCCTTTCGCATGATTGCGCCGAAAGCCAGGATGTTGACCGAAGTCGGCATGAAAGCTGGCGATGATGCTGGCGGGGGTGAGACGCTCTGGACTCAGCCAGCCGGCTGCGTAGGCATACGCTGCCACCAGGGCCGCGCCCGTGGCGGCGATGGCGGCGAGCGGCAGCAAGCGTCCCAGCGGCTTGCTGCCTGTGGGTGGGATGGACATGGGGAGTTTCCTGCAATGGGATGGAAGTCCTATTGTAGGCAGTGAAAAATGACGCGGAAATGACGAAGAAATGACAGTTTCGTCATCCGGGTGACGAGGCCTGGCCTGTCATTTTTTTGTAATGGTCCTGTCATGCCCAGGTCAGCGGGCGCTCCTTACACTGGCTTCCATCGAGACAAGGATCTCGACAAGGATATCGATACACCAACCAACCAACCATCAGGAGCAGGATCATGTTGAATTTGAAACGCGCCGCTATCGTTCTGGCAATTACCGGCTTTGCCGCCGCCACTCAAATCTCTGGCGCCCAGGCGGCAGGCTGGGCCGGCGCCGCCGCCGATTACGGTACGTCAGTGACCACGGGCGCCGCCGACCGCGTGATCAATATCACGGCAGACACCACCTTTGTCAGCGTCAGCAATGGCGAAACCGTGCAATTCAAGGCCGGTGGCAAAATGTTCACCTGGCATTTCGACACCTTTCCCGAAGAGGTCCGCTTCGACCTGTCGAAGATCGCCCCGGCTGACTTCACGGCCGTGCCCGTTCGCGTCTACGTTGCCAGCAATCCCCTGTACCGGGGTTGATGGCAGTTTCAGTCTTACGCTGGCAGCGAGAACAAGCCGGTAGTTAAAGCACGATATTCTTGTTCCGACGAGCTGCGGCGCGCATCGAGCAGGGCGGCGATATCGCGGGTCGGCGTGTAGCGCAGTTGCTTGGTGCCATCGGTCGCCGCCTGGTAGATCGATGCCACCACCGTGTCCACCGCATCGGCATCCGCTGCCGCGCCCAGGCCTGCGTACAGTGCGCCTACGTGTTCCAGGAAGGGCGTGTAGTCTGCGATGGCGGCGGTGCCGGCGCTTTCCGTGCCGACCCTGGCCATGAAGCTGGTTTGCATCGCGCCGCCCGGTTCGACGATCTTGACCTTGATGCCCAGCGAGGCCAGTTCGTGCGACAGCGATTCGGAATAGCCTTCCAGCGCAAACTTCGATGCGCAATAGAGTGACGCCATCGGGAAGCCGATGGCGCCGGCGCCCGAGCTGACGTTGATGATGGTGCCCGCGCGCTGGCTGCGGAAGTGCGGCAGGATGGCCCGCGTGACATCCATGACGCCAAACAGATTAGTATCGAACTGCTTTTGTATGGCGTCGCGCGTCAAGCTTTCGAACACACCGAACAGGCCGTAGCCTGCATTGTTCACCACCACGTCGATCTTGCCGAAGCGGGCGATGCCAGCGGCAATCGCCGCGGCGATGCTGTCGCTGTCCTGCACGTCCAGACGGGTCACGAATACCTGGCCGGCGTCTGCCAGGCCGGCTGGCGCCTGTTCCGGCGTGCGCATGGTGGCGATGACATTCCAGCCTGCCTTGGCGAAATAATGGCTTGCCGCCTCACCGAAACCGGACGAGGCGCCGGTAATCAAAATGGTTTTCACAGTGGTCATACTCAATTCTCCTTGGATTCGATGCTGCTAATGTACGGCTTAATGATTGATGATGTAAGCTAGCCAGTACTGAACAGACTGATGAAGGAAACCGTACAGTGGAAGATTTGGGATTGCGCGCATTGAAAGTCGCGCAGGCGGTGGCCACGCATGGCAGTTTCCGGGGCGCAGCGCGCGAGATGGGTATGTCGCCCTCGTCGGTCAGCCATATCGTGGCCAATCTGGAAAGCCATCTGGGTATCCGTTTATTCCTGCGCAACACACGTAGCGTTTCCTTGACGGAAGCGGGCGCCGCCTTCCTCGTCCGGGTGCGGCCAGCCTTGAGCGAAATCACGCAGGCGATCGATGGCGTGCATGCCTTGCGCGACCGGCCCAGCGGCCTGGTGCGTATCAATGCGTCCAGCTGGGGCGCTGACCGTTTGCTGCCCATCGTGGTCGGCTTCATGCGCGAGTATCCCGACGTGCGTGTCGATCTGGTGACGGAAGGGCGGCTGGTCGACATCATCGCCCAGGGCTTTGATGCAGGCTTGCGCCTGGTCACCATCGCGCCGCAAGACATGGTGGCCTTGCCGCTGGGCATACCGGAAGCATTGATCATCGTGGCGTCGCCAGCCTACCTTGCGGCGAACGGTACGCCTGCCACGCCGGGAGACTTGCTGCAGCACGAATGCATACGCGCGCGCATGCCCAGCGGCAGCATCATGCGCTGGGAGTTTTCCGCCAACCCTAACTTGCCGGAAATCGATGTCAAGGGACGCTTGCTGCTGGGCAGTACTTTGCTCGCCGCCAAGGCCGCCGCCGCTGGTGTGGGTCTCGCTTGCGTGGAACAGCGCGAAGCCCAGCCCATGCTGGACAACGGTACCTTGCTGCAAGTGCTGGCGGAGTGGACGCCACCCTTCGATGGGGAAGCCTTGTATTACCCGCGCATGCGCTTGCCTTCGGCGGCGTTCCGGGCCTTTATCGATTACGTCAAACAGTGGAAGCGCCTGCAAATTGAGGCTGCTGCGATTGAACCTTGATCGGTGTTGCCGGCATATACGGTTATACGCCAGCGACTGTTCTGGTCCATAACCGTGCCGCGGCCTACTTCAACCGACTTTCAAGGATCCACGATGAAATTTCTCCCCCATGCCATGATGTGCTTGAGCGCATTCGCACTGAGCGCCTGCGCCACAACGCCCGCCAACTTGCCGACTGCCCAGGCGCAACTCAAGCCGACGGCGGGCAATACCGCCACTGGTCTGCTGACGGTGGTGCAGCAGGCCGACCATTTGAGCGTGTCGCTGCATGCGCAAGGCGTACCGCCGGGCTTGCACGGTTTCCACGTGCACGAACATGGCGATTGCAGCTCGGCCGATGGCAGCAGCGCCGGTGGCCATTTCAATCCGACCAAGGAAGAACATGGCGGCCCGCACGCCATGCACCACCATGTGGGCGACTTTGGCAACGTGACTGCAGACGCCAATGGCAATGTGGATTTCATCATCGATATTCCACTGAGCCAACTGACCCTGGACCCGGCTGCGCCGAATGCACTGGCTGGCCATAGCGTGATTTTGCATGCGGTCGCCGATGATTTGCAGACGCAGCCGACCGGCAATTCGGGCGCGCGCCTGGCCTGTGGCGTGGTGAGCTTGCAGAAGTAAATGGAGGCAGGCCCGCGCCCTGGAAAGCGGCGCGGGCTTGTTGTTGAACTTATTGCTTGGCAGTATTAAAAGGCAAGGAGAGATAATATTGCCCCAGCGCCGTCAACTGGCCGCTGGCGCCCAACAAGCTGGTGAAATGCGGATCGGGACTCATGCGGCCGATAAACCAGGCGTAGCGGAACACATCGGCACGGCCTTCGCACAGGGCCACCATCTCGGCCATCTGCGCCTTCTGTTTTTCCACCGTATCGATTTGAGCACCGTCATTCTGGCTATGCCAGTTGGCCATTTCCGTGACCCAGAACGGCTTGCCATATTTCAGCAGGCGATCGAGCTGGCCGCCCAGGCCATAGTCATACCAGTGAAACGCCAGGTAGTCGATCTGCGGATTGCGGCCGTTATTGGCGGACTGGTAGGCGGCGTAAAAGGCGTCCAGCCAGACCACCGGATCGCTGAAGCCCGGCATGGTGCCCCAAGTGATGGCAGGTCCGACCAGCTTGACGCCGGTACTGGCGGCTATTGCTTCGTAGCGGGGCCACAGGGCGGCAGCTTGTTGCGGCGTCAAATTGGCCTGGTCCGTCAGGTTCGGTTCGTTCAGCAGCAGCAAGTATTTGATGCCAGGGGTGGCCTTCAGATAAGCCACGGTGTCGGCATCGTTGAAGTTGCCATTCCACAGCATCGGATAATAATCCATGTTGTAGCGCGTGGCGTAATCGCTCGGCACCGCGCTATTGGGACGGCTACCCCAGTTATACCACCAGCTCACGCCAGGCAACAGCGCCGAAAAATCGGCCGGGTCCGACAAGTCATAGGCGATGCCGCGCTTGGCGCTTTTCGGCGCCGCCAGGGTAGGGGTTGGCTGCGGCGCCGGGTTGACGGGCGTTACCGGTGTTGCAGGAGTGACAGGCGGCGCGGGAACGTTGACCGGGGCGTTGCCGGCGAGCGCAGCAGGGGTACTTGTGCCACCCCCGCCACAAGCGCTCAGTCCGCCTGCAGCGGCGGAGGCAGCAAGCAATTTCAACCATTGCCTGCGGCGCTGGTTTTCCAGTTCGAAGAAGGTGCTCATATGATGGCGATCTCGCAAGATGTGGTTGGTGAAATATTATGTACTTAAGAAACAAAAGCAATAAATGCAAATGTTTCCATGGCGCAATATATTATAGAGAAAGAAAAGCGCCGCACACGCGTGGGGGGAAATTTATTTTTTGGGAAGCGCGCATCGGGATCTGGGTACAGAGAGACACGTAGCCAAGCAGCAACAAAACCCATATGGTCTTGCTGTGGTTGCGTAGGAATAGCCAAGAAAAAAGCCGCACCGATAATTGTTGGTGCGGCTATATGTTTTAGGGTTGTGACGACGCGTGCGATGCTAGCCTCATCGCCGTGTATCGGGCACGCTACGCTTGCCAGACGATGCACCTACCGAACTTGCAGGTAGGTTGTTACCTGGCTTTTCGTCGCATTCCAAGTGAACTGGGACTTCCATTCATTGCAGCCAGAGGTGGAATCGGCGCACGACGCGTGGATGCGGGCGCAGATTACCAGCTACTGCTACCGCCGACCGAGCTTTCCGGATCGAAGGAGAAGACTCGCAGTTCTGGTTGAACGTCCTCACCACGCATGATACGTACGGTAATGACGAAGGAAAGTTCCCAGCGGCCGTTTGCATATCCCACGTCCAGGTTGTGTTTCCATTCCTGGCGAATATGGCGCAGGGCAGGCAGTTCCGGTTCGCCCAACAGCTGCTGGATTTCGAAATCCAGCGGCAAATGATAGGTTGCTCCTACGGCTTGTAAAAATGGCGATGGTGGAGAGTAAATGGTTGGTACTTTCGGCCCGATTTGTGTCAGTTGCGGCACGGTGATGATGCAACAATCGACGATCTGGAATGAGGTGAACCCGCTTTCCTTCGAGCCACAGCAAGTAACATCAAGATAAACATGCTGGCCTTTCTGGAAGTGTACGCCACCCATATAGGGGCCGTGACGAGGATCGGCCGTGCCATCGCAGGAGGTAAAGCTGTAGTCGAGCTGGTTGGTAATTTGATCTACATCAAAATGTACGGATAACTTCATCCAAGGGCTTACAGGCGTCATTTTTTACTGTCTCTTTCCAGGTTGATGAGAAATTGTTGGTAGCGACTGTCGCGCCGCATGTTCAAAAGATCAGGTGCAGACTCGATCAGATTGATGGGGTAGCCGAGTTTGCTTGCCTTAAATAACGCGTCAAGTGCTTCAGCGCGCTGGCCTATCAGTTCATACGTGAGGGCAGCACGAAATTGAACGTCTGCCACTTCAGGCCCCAAGCTGAGAGCATGTTTTACTCTGATCAATGCATGTTGTTTCTCTTCCGTATAAGCCTGGTAGAGCGCCATGCGTGAATTGATAGTGGTATCGTTGGGCATACGATCAAGTAATGGCTGTAGTAAGGCAATAGCTCGGTGATACGATTCTTTTGATGCCTGTGTCTGGCTAGGTATCCAGCGTTGCGCGTCGGCTAAGTTAGCCCATAGCAAATAGATACCGGGACCGCCTTTTTTTTCGGAGACGGCATTTTCAAATGCTTGGACTGCGCCCAGATAGTTACCTTTGGCAAACAGGGATGTACCTAGGTTAGTGTACAGTTCCCAATGAGGACTGATTTGCAGTCCCTGTTGCAATACCTGCAGTGCTTCGTCACTGCGATTTTGTCGTAGCAGCGCTGCATTTAAATACGCATAAGTTATTGGAGATTGAGGGCTCATGCTTATGCTTTTGCGGAACGCTTGCTCTGCTCTGACGTAATCATCTTTCTTGTAATACATGTATCCAAGCAGAGAAACAAATACGTGCTCGTGTGGATAGGCGGCTATGGCCTGATCAAGTATGTTCTTTGCCAGATCAAACTTGTGGTCGATAACGTATAGCCGTGCTTTGCCATACATGCCCAGAAAATTGTTCGGTTCCAGATTGAGTGCAATGGTTGCTTCTCGCAATGCTTCCTCTTTCTTGCCTTGGAATTCGTAAGCCCAGCTTTGCGCTACGTGGGCAAGCGCCAATTGGTCATCAGCCGCCAGCGCTTGTTTTGCGCTGACATCGGCCCGTTGCAGCCAAGTGTCGTCACGGCCCTCGCCGATATAGCGCAGGCTCGATGCCAGTGACAGGCCGGCGGCCGCCGCTGCGTTGGTAGGGTTATGTTGTAGCACGGCCGTGAATTGCTCAAGCGGTAGCTTCTGGCTGGTGTCAAGGTCGAATACCCGCAAGGCATCCATGCCGGCCGTCATCGCGGCTATTTCGGAAAACCGTGCAGCAGCCTGATGACTACGCATGGACTCCGCTAGCTTAGGTCCTTGCCAAACACATAGCATCAGCACGACGAGGGCGCCAGCTGCTAGCAGGGCGCGCTTGATGGGAACTTGCAGACGGATGGCAATTGACGCAGGCGCTTTGACAGGTTTGACTTCGGTCACTTGCGCGTTTGTGAGCGTCACCGATGCGCGTTGTGCCGCTATCGCCTCGCGCACATCGCGCATGGTGCGCGGGCGGTCGGCTGGCTCGTAGGCGGTCATGGCGCGCACCAGGGCGTTGATGGCGGGCGGAACGGTGTCGGGCAGGTCGGGCCACGGTTCTGTCGCCTGCATGTGGGCGGCGGCCAGGGCCAGGCCGTTCAGGTGGGCGAAGTGGCGCTGGCCGGCCAGCATTTCGTACAGCATGGCGCCCAGTGCGTAGACGTCGCCGCGCGTGTCGGGCAGGCGGCCCATCAGGCGCTCGGGCGCCATGTAGGCGATGGTGCCCTGCAAGTCGCACAGGGTGGTCGTTTGCGTGGCTTGCGGGTCCATGTGGCGGGCCAGGCCGAAGTCGAGGATGCGCACCTTGCCGTTCGCTTCCAGCATCAGATTCGATGGTTTCAGATCGCCATGCACCAGGTCCATGGCGTGCGCCTCGTCCATGGCGTCGGCGATCTGGTAGGCGATATCGAGCGCCGCTTCCGTGGTGGCGCCGCCGCTATGCATGAATTGCCCCAGCGTCTGGCCTTCAACCAGTTCCATGACGATGGATTGGCCCGTGCCTTGTCCCTCGATGGAAAAGATGCGCACGAAGGCGGCATGGCGCAGCGACGCAGCCAGGCGCGCCTCATTGATCAGTTTTTCAGGATGGACGACATCGGCTTGCGGTTTCAGGCGCTTCAGCGCCACGCTACGGCACAGCTTGGCGTCCCAGGCTTCGAATACATGGCCGAAACCTCCTTCGCCCAGCAAGCGGCGCACTTCATAGTGCTCGCTGATATTGCCGTCTTGCAACGCGGGCTGACGCAGGGGATCGAGCAATTCCATATACCTTGGCTGAGAGTGCATCAACCTGTGCACCAAGCATCGAATGTGTTCGAATGCGCAAGATGATTGATTATAAGTAACATACTGATTTAAAACGATTGTTTCGCATAAGTCAATTAATATTGGCAAGGAATGAACAAAATGCCAGGCTGGAAGGTTTTTCGGTGTTGCTTGCCGGGCCATCCCTGCCATTTTGTCCAAACGCAATTTCTGTCTCATCGCCTTCCTCAATAATGCGGATGGGGCCGTACCAGCATGTGCCGGTCGCCCGAGGCATGCGTGCGCGACTTTTGTGCGGGCCAATGGTTCAGCCTGGAAGGGCATGCCGAGATCGATAGCCATCCTGCGGCCGAGCGTTGCTTCGTCCTTACGGCGGTCAGCGTTTTGGCCAGCAACAACTTGCCGAAAGGCCTCGACGCGAGGATAGAGCGTCTGTTTTCCCAGAGCGGCTGGCCTGTGGATCATGGCTTGGCGCCGCCGGGCGTGATTGAAGCCGCCTCGGCCTTGCGCTACCGCAGCCGTTTTACCTGTGTGCGGCGCGGCATCGAGATCGTGCCGGGCTACGATGTGCGCAGCGACCTGCCGGTTGTGCGCCTGCAAAGCGCGCTGGTGGTGGGGCCGGCCGGCGAAGAGGTACATTGCGATGCGCTGGGCAGGGTCAAGCTGCGTTTTGGCGCCACGCGGGTGCAGGACCATGCGCATGCCAACGGTTCCGGCGCATCCGACACGGAACGCGATTCGGCCTGGGTACGCGTGGCCTTCAGCTGGACCGGCAATGGTCCAGGTTCCAATCAGCAGTGCGGCACTTTGACCCTGCCGCGCATCGGCACGGAAGTGCTGGTCGATTTTCTCGGTGGCGATCCTGATCAGCCCATCATCATCGGTCAGCTGTACAACGCCGTGGGCATGCCGCCAGGCCTGAGCCAGCGTGGCGGCTTGCCCGGCAACCGTTATCTTGCTGGAATGCGCAGCCGCGAAATAAAGGGCGCACGCGGCAACCAGCTGTGCTTTGACGATACGCCATCGCAGATCAGCGCCCAGCTGGCCAGCGACCAGGCGGTCACGCAGCTGAACCTCGGTTATCTGGTCGAGCCGCGCAGTGACGGTGCGGGCCAGCAGCGCGGCGATGGTTTTGAATTGCGCAGCGACGCCAGCGGCAGCTTGCGCACGGCCCGTTCGCTGTTGATTTCGGCCTGGAAAAGAATCGATGCGCAGGGCAAGCAACCCGACAGCGCTGAACATCTGAGCTTGATGAAGGAGTGCCTGGAATTATTCAGTTCGCTGGGAGAGTTTGCCGCCCAGCATCAAGCGCTGGCGCTGGACCCTGCAGGCAGCCAAACATTGAGCGCCGACGTTGCTGCAGATAAAGCCACCATCAGCATCACAGCGCCGGACGGTGTGGCGCTGAGCACGCCCAAGACCATCGCCACTCACGCGGGCGCGAATATTGACCTGGTCGCCCAGCAGCATCTGCAACTGACTGCGGCGCAGCGCTGCAATGTGAATGCAGGCAAAGGTATTTCCTTGTTTGCCCACAAGGACGGTATCGTACAAGTGGCCCATTTCGGCAAGTTCTTGCTGCAAAGCCAGCATGATGCGCTGCAAGCCGATGCCGCCAAGGAAATGAAATTGACGGCCGGCACGCGCTTGCTGGGCGTGGCGCAAGATGAGATCACTTTCATGACGGCCGGCGGCGCGTATCTGAAATTGTCGGGTGGCGCGGTGGAACTGGGCGGGCCGGGCGCGCTGACGGTCAAGACCGATGGTCATCACTGGAATGGTCCGGGCAGCATGAAGGGGGAACTACCGGTTTTCAGCGAAGGCGATCTGGGCCGCACTCCGCGCTTGTTGCGTCCCACCGATGGCTTGCCCGTGGAAGGTGCGCAGGCGCATATCGAACGCGAGGGCGATAGTCCCTTGACGGGTACAAGTGGCGGCGATGGGCGCGGACCAAAGGTGCTGAGCGACCATTTGCAAAAACTGAAGACCTTTTTTTTCGTGCGCCGTTACTGAGCAGGGGCGTATCGCCATGACCTTTGATCCACGTCCACCGCTGTGCGATGACCCGCAGGTCGATATGTATGCCCAATCCTGTTATTCGGTGCTGCCGAACCATGGTGATTACGACATGCTGCAGCAATTGCCCTTGCCCGGCATCATCATTTTTGTACATGGCGTCAATTCCGATGGCGAGTGGTATCAGCAGAGCGAGCAGGGTTTGTGCGCGGGCTTGAACACGCGTCTCAAGCGCGAGTGCAAGCACATGGTCCACGCCGACCCGGAAGGTGGGGAATTGACCCCGGTGAACTATGGCGCCGAAATCACGGCTGACGGCTTCATCAACCCGGAAATGTCGGCCGATACTTTGATCCAGGAGGCCGGTACTTTTTCACCTGTGATCCGCTTTCGCTGGGGCTACAAGGCTTGCGGCGAGGAATTGCAAAAATATGGCAAGGGAATCTATCTGAATGAACAGGATTACTGGGGCGGCGGTCCGTTTGCCAATGGTTGCAGCGCCTTGGCCGACCTGTGGAAAGATGGCCTCAGCGATGGTCTTTTCCTGTGGTACAAGATCCAGCACATGAATCCTTTCGGGGAGCGGGAAGTGTTCAGTTGCCCACCGCGTCCTTATTTCGTGCTGGCCGCCTATCGGCTAGCCAAGCTGGTCGAAGCCATACGCCAGCAACAGGCCGATGTGCCCGTGACCATTGTTTGCCACAGCCAGGGCACGATGGTGGCGATGGCTGCCGCCTTTCTCGGCGCGCGCCTGCCACCGGTGCAGTCTATGGCGTGCGTGGCGGATAACTATGTCATCTGTAATTCGCCGTACAGCTTGCTGGAAAGCAATGGCGCCGAAAACTGGGTAGGGAGCAACCTGCGCGGCACAGACGGCAGCACCGGCAGGCTGACCTTGCAGGCGCGCATCGATACCTTGAAGAATTTCTTTGACATTATCCGCAAGCGTGCCAGCCTGGGCGAGCTGCAGACGGACCAGCGCATCGACCGCTGCATGGCCAATGCCGCGCACGGTTTTGCCGCTGCGGCAGACCGTGAAAAATATGGCATCGCCGGGGCTGAGCGGGGAGGTAAAAAATCTTCGTATGGCCGGGTGACCGTGTATTGCAATCCACATGATCTGGTGGTGTCCTCGATTGCCATCCAGGGCATGGGCTGGCGCGGCTTGTCCGGCTCGCTTGCGCCTGGCAGCAAGAATGGCGGCGAACTGGTCTCGACCAATGCGGCCGGCGTGTTTGTACAGCGCGTGTTTGCGCAAGGTTTTGAGGTCGGCAAGCAAGGTCATTACCATTATTGGAAAGACCACTGGCGCAAGCCCAAGCCTGGTGGTGATGGTTTCTGGTTTCCGGCGCAAAAGTATGCGAGCTATTCCATCAAGCAAGGTATCGCCGCCAGCGAGAGCTGGCTTGCCGTCGTGCTGACTATCGCCTCGGCGCCGTTGACGATCGTCGGCCTGGGCCTGGCCCAGCAACCGACCAACGGTTCGCCCGATAAAGGGTGGCAGATCGAATTGAGTGCCCCCGATCTGGAGCCTCCATTTACGCCCCAGTCCTTGCGCTTTGGCCAAAAAAGCGAGGAATTCGATCAAGGCTATGACCCGGTCGGCGAATCGCGCGACGCAGGCAAGCAGCGCTCGCCGGATGATGATCGTTTTGCCGACCATGAAATCCCGTTGGGTGGCTTGCAAGGCCAGCAAGGCAAGCTTGAAGCCAGGGGCATGGATAGCGCCAAGGGCACGGCGGCAGACGAAGCGCGCCTGAAGTTTGAACAGCGGGCAGAAATACGCGGCCTGGCGCAGCGAGAAGGTAAAAATCCAGCCGGACAAAGGGTGCAGCAGGAAATGCCTAACGCCAGGCCCGACGCGGCTTTCCTGCAATGGCGCAGCACAAGGATCAAGGAAAGGATGGCCGAGCAGGTGGGCAGCTAAGCCACCGACCATTCCACCATCATGACCAACCCCATGCACGCCGAGCGGGCGCTGGCCTATGACGTGCCGGTTGGCGAGTGCCGGATCAAGCCGGAAGCGCTGCGCAAGTTAAGGGTGGCAGCGGATTGGCGGTTGTTGAAGTGGTTGGATGAGACTAATTCTGCAAAGATCTTTGAAGAGTATTTTGCTAAAGCCACGCTTGATGAAGTCTCGATATCAGAATGGGTAGGGCGTTCGGATTGCCCGGCTTGTATGCCCGATTCAATCGTCGATCAGCGTCAAAACCCGCCGCGGAGTGCTACGCCTACATCGGGCGAATTAGCTCACAGATAAATCTATCTTGATAATGGAGAATCTGGTATGCCGAAAACCCTTTTCCTATATGCATTGATTTCATTTTTGGCTTTAACTTTTTTAGCTGCTTGCGCGCGCTTACGCGTATCGGCGACTAAGCCTTCGAATGCTATCGTTACATTGCCTGAAACGGCCCCGCGGCCTTATATGGCGCAAGTGGTAGCCGTGCAATGGCTGAATCCTTTGCAACGTCGAGACTATCCTACCCAATGGCAGTTGTTGTGGACTTTGGGCATGGTGCAGCCAAATCCAGACGACGATATGGTCAAGGAAAAACCTGGAAAATATTTGAAATTACAGGCGATCTCCCCTGTCGTCGCTGGAAATGAGGGTTCTGAAACATTTCGTGGCTATTATCGAAAATACATTCGTGAAATGGTGAACTTGTTCCATGGTCCTTATTACTCCGACCCTGAATATTTTTATAATGTTCACTCGGCTGAAAACCGGTCGCGTTGGCGAGAGTTGGCCGGTATCCATATCGAATATGCGCTGCCAGAAGGCAAGCTTGATCCGGTGGAGTCAGGCGCTTTTTTACAGGATTATGTCCGTAGTACATTTAGCATAGGCAACCTCAGTTTCCCCACCCTCTGGACCCGCTCCACACTCCCCGATGTCCGCGTCACCATGGGCGGCCCCAACGCCGGTTTTACTTCACTGTCCGCCGCCCTCGACTATTTGCAAAAGCATCCGAAAGAAACCGTCTGGGCCATGAATTGGGATGCGCCTAGTCGGCCCAAGGATAGGCAGATCAATGAAAACCTGGTGCTGCTGGTATTGGCAGGGCCTGACTATAAAACGGAGCGGGCGCCGCTGGCCTGGCTGGGCTACCCCGGCACGAAAAACGTGGGTGCGTTTGAATCGAAGCAGGGTCAGCCTTCCCGTTCTGTGCAGGCGTGGACGGCGGCCATTGGCGAGGCGGCCGGCAAGATCAACCGGCAAGAGACTGATATCGGCTATGTGATCCACGATGCGGGCAATACCAGCAAGGATGTCTCGGACCGTATCGGCCCGCTGGCGCAAACGCTGACCATGCAATTGCCGGAATTCGATTTCCTCAAGCAAAGCTTCAATATGCCAGCTCTTTTGGGCGAGACGGGCGCCGGCACGGCCTTGACCAATGTGGCGCTGGGCATCGCCTACGCACATCACTTTGGCAAACCGGTATTGGTGGCCGGCACCAGCGATCTGGCCGCTCCCGTAGCGCTGGTGGTGGCGCCACCTGCTATCCCACGACCGATACAGACTGGCAAACCGTGGTTCCGCGCACGCAGCGGCAACTATGCCTATCTGCCATGGTGGGGCTTGCGCCACGATGCACGCGAATACGTTCAGGGGTTTTCGCAATGAGAGTCATCAAGGGGGAAGAGCATGCGCGGCGTGATACGGCTAAATGATCCCACCAGCCATGGCGGCAAGGTGACGGGGGCGGCGCCCAAGACGACGGTGCTGGGTCTGGCCGTGGCGCGCAAGGGCGATGCTTGCACGTGCCCGATACGCGGCCATGACCGCTGCGTGATCGCCGAGGGGGACCCCAAGGTGCTGATCGATGGCGTGCCGGTGGCGTTTGACGGCCACAAGACCAGTTGCGGCGCCAGCCTGATTTCCACGGTGGGAACAAGCGGGCGCGGCTGAAGAGTAAGATTTACGCCAGGCTGGTGTCAATCGCCATAGCCAACTTGTCGACGATTTCATCGACATGGCCGGTGTTGATGATGTAGGGTGGCGCCAGCAGCACATGGTCGCCGTGCAAGCCGTCGATGGTGCCGCCCATGGGGTAGCACATCAGTCCGGCTTGCATGGCTTGTGCCTTGATGCGGGCGTGCAGGCGCAGCGCAGGGTCGAAGGGCTGCTTGCTGCCGCGCTCGCGTACCAGTTCCACTCCCAGAAACAGGCCCCGGCCCCGGATATCGCCCACGTGCGGATGGCCGTTGAAGCGTTGACGCAAACGCTGTTGCAACAAGTCGCCCATGGCCCGTACATTGGCCAGTAAATCGCGCTCTTCGATTTGCTGCTGCACCGCCAGCGCGGCGGCGCAGGCGGTGGCGTGGCCGATGTAGGTATGGCCGTGCTGGAAGAAACCGGTGCCGGCACGGATGGTGTCGCGGATGTCTTTCGATACCATTACGGCGCCGATCGGCTGGTAGCCGGCGCCCAGGCCCTTGGCGATGCAGATCAGGTCAGCCGTGATGCCTTCTTGTTCGCAGGCAAACAGGCTACCCGTACGGCCCATGCCGCACATGACTTCATCGAGAATGAACAAAATGCCGTGGCGCTGGCATATCGCGCGCATATGCTTGAAGTAGCCGGTCACGGCGGGCAGGGCGCCAGAAGTCGCGCCGACCACGGGTTCGGCGATGAAGGCCATGACGTTTTCTGGCCCCAGTGCGACGATATTGTCTTCCAGTTCCTGGCCCAGCCGTGCCACGTAATCGCCATCCGTTTCATGGACTTGCTGGTCGCGCCAGGCGTAGCAGGGCGAAACATGCGTCACGCCAATCAGCAAGGGCTCGAACTGCTGGCGGCGCCAGGCGTTGCCGCCCGTGGCCAGCGCGCCCAGGGTATTGCCGTGATAGCTCTGGCGGCGCGCGATCAGGTGGCGCCGCTGCGGCTGGCCCCGTTCGACGAAATACTGGCGCGCCATTTTCAGGGCGCTTTCCACCGCTTCCGAGCCGCCCGAGACGAAATACACGCTGTCGATGCCGGCCGGCGCCCGGGCCACTAAAAAGTCGGCCAGCTCTTCCATCGGCTGCGTGGTAAAAAAGGAGCTGTGCGCATACGCCATGCGACCCACTTGCCGCTGCACGGCAGCGATCACGGCCGCATCAGAATGGCCGAGGCAAGAGACGGCTGCGCCGCCGCAGGCGTCCAGGTAGCGCTTGCCATCGGCGGCGATCAGGTAGGGCCCATCGCCAGCGGTGGCGATCGGGTAGTTGCTGCTCAGGCTACGGTGGAAGACATGGCTCATGGGCTGCTTTCGGTGAGTTTGGAGGGCGGTACAGTCACTTACAACATGGAGTGTTGCATCAATAGCGTAGCGCATCACGGCTGCTGCCGGTCCTGGGCCGCAGGCGGGTAAACAAATGGGGACCGGCATTTTGTCGGCGCGGTCCGGTGCCCAGTACGCGCAAGGCGGTCGCCAGCGCCACGTCGTGGCAATGCAGGAACAGGGCGGCGGCGCCCGTACCCGCCATTTCCTGCAAGGCCAGCGCATGCTCCACCAGCGCGGCCGTGCGCATGTCCAGCCGCGCTGGGATATCGGGAGAAAAGAGTAAGGCGTTATCGGTGGTAGAAATATTGCCCATGGGCACCTCCTAGCTAGTCATCAGCTTAGGTGGCAGCTGCCGCTCGATATTGAGTCAAATCAACTTTGACAAGCTTTTTGTACCGTGCATCGAGTGCGCCGAGCATAAAAAAACGGCGCCGCAAGGGCGCCGTCATGTAGGAAGAGGGCGGCGCTTACGCTTGCGCCACGCGCTGGGCGATATGCGCCAGCGCTTCTTCCACCTGGTCGATCAGGATCAGGCACAAATCGCCTTCGCTCAGGCGCGCCAGGGCCTTGTCGATGGCGACGAATTCGCCGTTGATTTCATCGATATGGCTGGTGCGCTTGGCGCCGTTCAAGCCCTGGCGCAGCAGTGCCACCACTTCGCCGTCGGCGCGGCCGCGCTGGCATTGGTCCTGGTACAGCAGCACGTCGTCGAAGGCGGCGCCGAGGATTTCCGTCTGCTGGCGGATGTCTTCGTCGCGGCGGTCGCCGGCGCCGCTGATCACCACCGAGCGGCGCTTGGCCGGCATGCTTTCCACCGCCTGCACCAGCGCCAGGATGGCGTCCGGGTTATGGCCGTAGTCGGCGATCAGCGTGGCGCCTTTGTAATCGAACACATTAAAGCGGCCGGGCGCATTGTCGTTCTCGTTGGCGAAGGTTTTCAAGCCCTTGGCGATCGCTTCCCAATCCAGGCCCACGGCCCAGGCAGCGCCCAGCGAGGCCATCACGTTTTCAACCTGGAAGCCGATCGCGCCATTGCGGGTGATAGGTACTTGCGAGAGCGGGATTTCATGGCGCTGCTTGCCTTCGGCGGCCACCAGCTTGCCGTCTTCCACGTACACCACGCGGTTGCCTTGGGCGCGGTGGGCCGCCATCACGGGATGCGTCTTGTCGGCGGCGAAGAAGGTCACCGTGCCGTTGCAGTTTTTTGCCATGCGGGCGACTGCCGGATCGGTGGCGTTCAGCACGGCCACGCCGCTGTCGGAGACGTTTTGCACGATCACGCGCTTCAACACCGCCAAGTCTTCCACGGTGGTGATGTAGTTCAGGCCCAGATGGTCGCCAGCGCCGATATTGGTGACGACGGCCACCTGGCAGCGGTCGAAGGCCAGGCCTTCGCGCAGCATGCCGCCGCGCGCCGTCTCGAACACGGCCGCATCGACGTCAGGGTGCAGCAGCACATTGCGTGCGCTGCGCGGGCCGCTGCAGTCGCCGCTGTCGATCTGGCGGCCTTCGATGTAGACGCCATCCGTATTCGTCATGCCCGTGCGCAGGCCGGAAGCCGTCAGCAAATGGGCGATCAGGCGCACGGTGGTGGTCTTGCCATTGGTGCCCGTGACGGCAACCACGGGAATACGGCCATCGTCGCCTTCTTCAAACATGGCGGCGATGATCGCTTCGCCGACCGGGCGTGGGCGGCCGAACGATGGCGCCAGATGCATGCGCAAACCTGGTGCGGCGTTCACTTCAACGATGCCGCCATTCTGTTCTTCCAGCGGTTTCAAGACGCTGTCGGCAACCACGTCCACGCCGCAAATGTCCAGGCCCACCATGTGCGCAGCCGCCACGGCGCGCGCCGCGACTTCCGGGTGCACGTCGATGGTGACGTCGGTGGCCGAGCCGCCCGTCGACAGGTTGGCGTTGTTGCGCAGGATGACGCGCTGGCCCACCGGTGGAATCGAGTCGGCCACATAACCCTGCTTGGCCAGGCTGGCCAGGGCGATGTCGTCGAAACGGATTTTCGTCAGCGAGGTGGCGTGGCCGCTGCCGCGGCGCGGATCCAGATTGACTTGATCGACCAGCTGGCGCACCGTGTGCTGGCCGTCGCCCACCACTTGCGGCGGGTCGCGGCGCGCTGCCGCCACCATCTTGTTGCCGATCACCAGCAAACGGAAATCGTGGCCTGGCAAATAGCGTTCGACCAGGATATCGTCGCGGAATTCCTGCGCCGCGATGAAGCCGGCCGTCAGTTGTTCGCGCGTGGTGACGTTGACCGTCACGCCCTTGCCCTGGTTGCCATCCTTTGGTTTGACGACCACCGGCAAGCCGATTTCGCAAGCTGCCGCCCAGGCGTCGTCCGCGTCGATCACCACGCGGCCTTGCGGGACCGGCACGCCGGCCGAATCGAGCAGTTTCTTGGTCAGTTCCTTGTCTTGTGCGATCGCTTCGGCAATCGCGCTGGTGCCGTCCATTTCGGCGGCCTGGATCTTGCGCTGCTTGCTGCCCCAGCCAAAAGTGACCAGGCTGCCTTCGGTCAGGCGGCGGAACGGGATGTTGCGGGCGATAGCGGCGTTGACGATGGCGCCCGTCGATGGGCCGAGGCGCACGTCTTCGTCCAGGTCCTGCAGTTGCTGCAGGGCGCCAGGCAAGTCGAACGGTGCATCGTCCAGCGCGGCGCGGCACAGCTGCTGCGCCAGTTCCAACGCCAGGCGGCCGACGTCTTCTTCCGAATATTCGACCACCACCTGGAAGATGCCCGTTTCCAGGGTAGGCGTGGTGCGGCTGAAGGTGACGGGGCAGCCGGCTTGCGCCTGCAGGCCCAGCGCCGCCAGTTCCAGCACCTGCGCCATCGGCGCGGCATTGTAGTTACCCAGCGGTTGCAGCGGGCTCAGTTGCGGGAAGAGGTTGCGCAGGCGCGCCTCGAATCCAGGCAATTGGGCGATGTCGAGTTCCTGCGTGGTGCAGGACACAATGGCTTCCACGGCAGTGTCGTGGCTCCAGAGGTTAGGGCCACGCAAGGCCCGTACGCGAGATACTTCCATAGTTAAACCGTTAATCCTGTTATGTTCTTGGGGCCCGGCCGCAGCCGGGCTATTTTAAAACTGGGCTCAGTTTAGTTACCGGTGCTGCCAGGCGCTGCGTCGAAAGTGCGCAGGCCGGCGCAGATCAGGTCCGCCGACAGGTCCAGCGCCCAGGCTGCCGCCACGGCCGCCAGCACGCTGTCGACATGGCCGGCGGTGGCCGGTTTCAGCAAATCCAGGCACAGCAACACGGTTTCGATGCCGCCTTCTGCCAGCACGATGTGATGCTCGCGCACGAAGGCCGCACGGCGGCCAGCCGCCAGCTGTTCGGTGATGGCAGGCAGGCTGCCATCCTGGGCGTACAGGGTCACCGTGCCATCGCACAGGTCAGCCAGTTCCAGTACTTGCGCGTCGTTGGCGTTCAGGACGGCCACGCCGGTCGACAATACCACGTCGACCTGGCTGCGCACCACCTTGTACAGGGCGTCGGCGTCCAGTACATCGAAATCCTTGACGCTATCGAGGCTGCCCATGTCCGTCACCACGCCCACTTGGCAGCGGTCATAAGCCAGGCCTTCGGCCAGGATCATGCGCGGATTGCTTTCAAATACGGCTGCCTGCACGCTGCGGTTGATCAGCAGGCGCTGGCCTGCGTCCCAGTTCACGCAATCGCTGCTGGTGACGCGGCGCTGATCGAGGAACATGCCTTCGCTGCAGACGGCGCCCGTGTGCTTGCCCGACAGGCTGAGCAGCTTGGCCAGCAGGCGCACGATCAGGCTGGCGCCTTGCGTGCCCGTCACGCCGACCAGCGGAATGCGGCCCGTCTCTTCATCGGTAAACAGGTGGTCGACGATGGCCGTGCCTACCGGGCGCGGTTTGCCCACGCCAGGCTTGATGTGGGCCAGCAGGCCCGGGCTGGCATTGACTTCGATGATGGCGCCGCGCTGCTCTTCGAGTGGACGCGTGATATCGGTGGTCACCAGGTCGATGCCGGCGATGTCCAGGCCAACCACGCGTGCTGCCAGCAGGGCTGCATGCACGACCGATGGGTGCACCTCGTCGGTGACGTCGATGGCGACGTTGCCGTTCGGCTGGATCAGCACTTTCTGGCCCGCTTGCGGCACGGACAGTGCGGTCATGCCCTGGCGTTCCAGCTCCAGGATGACTTCGCCCGATTCATGCGGTTTCACCACGCCCAGCGGGAAGTCTTCGCCTTCGCCACGGCGCGGATCGGTATTGATCTGCGTATTGACCAGGTCCAGAATCGTCGAGACGCCGTCGCCTTCGATCCACAGGGATTCGCCCTTGGCTGCCGCGACCAATTTGTTACCGACCACCAGCAAGCGGTGTTCGTCGCCGGTGATGAAGCTTTCCACCAGCACGGCCGAGCTGTCGCCCTTGCGCGCGGCCAGTTCGTAGGCGGCTTTCACGTCGCTTTCCGTCATCAGGTTCAGCGAGACGCCACGGCCATGGTTGCCGTCATACGGCTTCAATACCACGGGAAGGCCGATGTCCTGCGCTTCTTCCCAGGCGGCTTCGGCGCTGCGCACCAGGCTGCCATCGGGCACGCGCACGCCGCACGATTTGAGCAGGGATTTGGTCAGGTCCTTGTCGCTGGCGATGCCTTCGGCGATCGCGCTGGTACGGTCCGTTTCGGCCGTCCAGATGCGGCGCTGTGCGGCGCCATGGCCCAGTTGCACCAGGTTGCCGTCGCTCAGGCGCAAGGATGGGATGCGGCGCTCGGTGGCGGCGTCGACGATGGAAGCCGTGCTCGGGCCCAGGCAGCGCGAGTCCACCATGTCGCGCAGCGGCACCAGGGCCGCTTCCAGGTTGAAGGCTTCATCGTTGATGGCGGCCAGCAGCAGGCTGCGGGCAGTGTCCAGGGTAGCGCGTCCCACTTGCTCTTCGCGCGTGCGGAACGCCATTTTGTAGACGCCGCGCTGGCTGGTCGAGCGCGTCTGGCCGAAGCCGGTGCGCATGCCGGCCAGGTTTTGCAATTCCAGCACCACATGTTCCAGCACGTGGCCGGCCCAGGTGCCATCGCGCAGACGCTCGAGGAAGCCGCCCCGTTCACCCACGCCGCAGCGGTGCTCGATCAAGCCTGGCAGCCAGGCGATCAGCCGCTCATACAGGCCGGGCAGGGTATTGGAGGGATAGTCTTCCAGTTCGCCGATGTCGACCCAGGCTTCAATCACCGGGCGGTAAGTCCAGATGT
This sequence comes from Janthinobacterium silvisoli, assembly GCF_014200725.1. GTDB lineage: Bacteria > Pseudomonadota > Gammaproteobacteria > Burkholderiales > Burkholderiaceae_D > Janthinobacterium. The sequence goes on along the minus strand of NZ_JACHCL010000001.1, from coordinate 1,282,964 downwards.
TGGGGCCGCGCAAATGGGTAATGCGGAGGAAATCGATGTTCTTCTTCTTGATCATGTAAGTGGTTTCTTGATAACAAGCCAGGCGTCTGGGCGCCAGATACTTTATAGGGTGGCTTACAGAGACTTTTCAGGCTCGTGCTGTGTTCTTTATCCCGGGTATGCGCAGTGTGCCACTTTTGGCGGCCTTTTGTCGCGTTTGCTTATTGTATTCTGACTCTAGTTGCTATTTTTTATTGTCATGATTGTTATAAAGTTAGTGTTTTTGCCAGAATAACCAGCATTTACGCAACAGCGAGCTGTTGTATACTTGCAAAAGCACAGCGGTGTCTGATTATTTCTTGCGTCTTTGCCTATTCAATTTCTGATCGGCACGCATCCATTCGATACAATACAGGAACTGCCCTGGCATTCCGCCAGCCGCCACCGCGCAATACCAAAATACAAACATGGATGGTGCGAAGCCCCATCCCCCAAAATCCCGCCCCTGAGGGCCAGGCCTTGAGCCGGAGTATGCTTTACGATGACAACTGAACTGAGTGTTCCTGCAACAACCATTCCTGCCAACTTCTTACCGACAACGCTGTCAGAAACGTGGCTGACGGAGGTGGAAAAAAATCTTTCTCCAGGGGAGAACGTTTTAACTAGCGTTGAGGTTGACCTCGATGCACGATTACGTTTCACAAAAGGTTTAATAGTTGTTACCGAGAAGCGTCTGTTAGCGCTTGCTCCTGGCGAAAGCGAGTGGAAAAGCTGGTCTTACCGTCCGGGCTTGCGCCTGACGCACCATGACCACGCCGGTGTCGGCCACCTGGAATTGCTCGACGACCATGGCCGCCTGGCTTCCTGGCGCTTTACCCTTGGCCAGAACCTGCATGCCATCCGCGTGCTGGAACAGTTTGTCGAGCGTCTCGACAGCCATCTGACGGGGCAGCCCGTGGTGGAAGCCGAGCAGGAAGTGTGCCCGAGCTGCAAAGCGCCTTTGGAGCCGGAGCAGGAAGAATGCCCGATCTGCGCCAAGGTGCTGCACACCCCGCCATCGACCTGGACCCTGCTGCGCCTGTGGCGCTTCGCCCATCCCTACCGTGGCCAGCTGGCGCTGGGTTTCCTGTTGATGCTGCTCAGTACCGGCGCCCACATGATCCCGCCCTACCTGACGGCGCCACTGATGGACAATGTGCTGATTCCATATCAGAACGGCAAGCATATCGACCCGTGGCTGGTGGTCTACTATATGTGCGGCCTGCTGGGTTCAGCCCTGCTGGCCTGGCTGCTGGGCTGGTGGAAAACCTATATCCTGGCGATCGTCTCCGAACGCATGGGCGCCGACTTGCGTTCGGCCACCTATGAACATTTGATGAAGCTGTCGCTGGAATTTTTTGGCGGCAAGCGCACGGGCGACCTGATGTCGCGTATCGGCAGTGGCAGTGACCGCATCTGCGTGTTCCTGTCGCTGCATTTGCTCGATTTCGCATCCGACGTGTTGATGATTATCATGACGGGCGCCATCCTGTGGTCGATGAACCCATGGCTGGCCATCATGACCCTGGCGCCGCTGCCTTTTATTGCCTGGATGATCCACCTGGTGCGCGACCGCCTGCGCACCGGCTTTGAAAAGATCGACCGCGTCTGGAGCGAAGTGACCAACGTGCTGGCCGATACCATTCCCGGCATTCGCGTGGTGAAAGCGTTTGCCCAGGAAAAGCGCGAAGCGGCCCGCTTCCGCGACGCCAATGCGCATAACCTGGCCGTCAACGACAAGCTCAATAAAGTCTGGTCGCTGTTCTCGCCTACCGTATCGTTCCTGACCGAGATGGGCTTGTTGGTGATCTGGTGCTTCGGCATCTGGCAATTGTCGCGCGGCGAAATCACCGTCGGCGTGCTGACCGCCTTCATCGCCTACAGCACGCGTTTTTATGGCCGCCTCGATTCCATGAGCCGCATCGTCTCCGTGACGCAAAAGTCCGCCTCGGCGGCCAAGCGCATCTTCGACATTCTCGACCACGTGTCGAGCGTGCCGGAACCGGCCAACCCGGTCAAACTGGACAAGGTCGAAGGTCGTATCGACTTGCGCGAAGTTGGTTTCCGTTATGGCAACCGTGCTGTCAACCGTGGCATTACGTTGAACATCAGGGCTGGTGAAATGATTGGCCTGGTGGGCCACAGCGGTTCGGGCAAGAGCACGCTGGTCAACCTGATCTGCCGTTTCTATGACGCTTCGGAAGGCGCGATCCTGCTCGACGGCGTCGACATCCGCTCGTTCGCGGTGGCCGACTACCGCCGCAATATCGGCCTGGTGCTGCAGGAACCCTTCCTGTTCTTCGGCACCATCGCAGAAAATATCGCCTACGGTAAACCACACGCCACGCGCCAGGAAATCATCGCCGCCGCGCGCGCCGCGCATGCCCATGAATTCATCCTGCGCCTGCCGCAAGGCTACGATTCGATGGTCGGTGAACGGGGGCAGGGCTTGTCTGGCGGCGAACGCCAGCGCATCTCGATTGCCCGCGCACTGCTGATCGATCCGCGCATCCTGATCATGGATGAAGCCACATCGTCGGTGGACTCGGAAACCGAGAAAGAGATCCAGAAGGCGCTGGACAACCTGGTGCAGGGCCGCACCACGATCGCGATTGCGCACAGGCTGTCCACCTTGCACCGGGCCGACCGTCTGGTGGTGCTGGATCGTGGCCAGGTGGTCGAAGTGGGTAGCCATGATGAATTGATGGCGAAAGAGGGCGCCTATTTCCGCCTCTACGAAGCGCAGGCGCGCAACGCCGAACTCGCACTGGAAGACAAGGAATAAGCATGGCCAGCACCACATTTACATTGACGCGTGACAATTTCGGCAAGCTGGTGATGACGGCTGAAGACGGCCAGCTCTATCACGGCGTGGCGCCCGTGCGCGCCTTCCCGATCCAGTCGCCCAACGAAGGTATTTCGCTGGTCCAGGGCGACGGCAAGGAAGTGGCGTGGATAGACCATGTCGACAGCCTGCCGGAACCGGCCCGCACGCTGGTGAAGGAAGAACTGGAAGGGCGTGAATTCATGCCCGAGATTTCGCGCGTGGTCAGCGTCAGCAGCTACGCCACGCCGTGCACCTGGTACGTGGAAACGGACCGCGGTCCGACCCAGTTCGTGTTGAAAGGCGAAGAAGACATCCGCCGCATCGGCGCCACGTCACTGCTGATCGCCGATAACCACGGCATCCACTTTTTGATACGCGACATGTTCGACATCGACAAGACCACGCGCAAGATCCTCGACCGCTTCCTGTAAGCGGTATTCAGGGCATAGCAGGCTGCGCTTCCTCAAGCAGCCATAGCGCAAATGCTTGTAGTGGCGATGCAGTCAAGTCCATCGGCTCGGGCAGCACCAGGCAAAATTTCTTGCTGATAGTATGACCATCCGGCCAGGGCGCTACCAAACGGCCTTGCCGGATTTCCTCCTCGATATACAGGCGCGGCACCAGGGCCACGCCCATGCCCGCCAGCGCCGCTTCAATCAACATGCCATGCAGATCATAGCGGGGCCCCACCGCCGGGTTGGCCAGCACGATGCCGGCCGCCAGGGCATAGCTTTGCCAGGCGTCCGGATTCTGGCGCCGGTGCAGCAGCGGCAAGGCAGCCAGTGTCGTGTCAGCGCTGGTCTCGAGCAGCGCGGGGCTGCAGACGGGCACCAGTATCTCTTCCAGCAAGTGATGGCTATGCATGCCGGCCCACGCCGGATGCTCAAAATGAATCGCCGCGTCGACACCGCTGCCGGCCAGCACAAACGGCTCCATGCGTTCAGCGATATGCACGGTAATGTGCGGATGCCGCTCCTTGAAGCGTTTCAACCGTGGAATCAGCCAGCGGGTGGCGAAGGTTGGCAGCGCGGCGATCTCGATACTCGCGCCGTCGATGGGCTGGCCCATCAAGTACAGGCTATCCCGTTCCAGCCGGTCCAGAATGTCGCGCACTTGCACCGCATAGCGCGCGCCGCTAGCCGCCAGCCGCACCCGGTTGCCTATGCGCTGGAATAGCGCAACGCCCAGAAACTCTTCCAGGCGGCCTATCTGGCGGCTGATGGCCCCTTCGGTCAGCGACAACTCTTCGGCTGCCCGGGCGAAGCTGCCGTGGCGCGCCGCGGCCTCGAAAGCCATTAGCGCAGCATTGCTGGGAAGCTTACGGCGCATGGGATGCTCCAGATTGGGGGATAATGGCAGCTTGAGTAAATATCATGGAAGATTGATTTTATATCGCTATCTACTGCGGGAATCCCATCTTATCATTACCTTTCTGCAATAAGTGCATGCGAGTTGCAGCACGATGCTCGTCTCTTGCAAAGGATAATGTGATGATCTACACCGTCGAATGCAGCTATGCCGATCCCGACAGCGTAGCGCTATGGAGTGACTTTTATAGTCTCGAAAAACTGCCCGCTCTGATCTCCGTGAGCGGCTTTCATACCTCGCAGCGCTTCCAGGCGCTCAGCGATGGTTGCCCCACGTATCTAGCCATCCACACCATGGATGGCCTCGATATCCTGACGGGAGAGCAATACCGCCAGAAAGGCGGAGGCAACTTTGCCAGATGGCAGCAACACATCACGGACTGGCACCGCAACCTGTACAGCGATATCGGCCTGGCGCCCGCGGTGAAGGCAGACGAATTGCTGGTGCTGTGCGCCACTGGTCCGGAACCTTTGCTGGCGCTGGGACTGAGTCCCCTGGCCATGCACGCCGTGGCACTTGAAAAATTCCCTGAACATCGTTGGCTGGCAAGCTTGCCCCGGCAACAGGCGTCGCTAGCCGGGTCTTTACCAGAAGGCATCTTCTTCTATGCACCGATGACGGAACAGCTGAAAAGTTCCGCTGTCACCCAGGCCGCCCAAGTGCGCTAAGTTCGCCATGCTTTATATATTTCTGCTGAGCACATGCCTTCGGCTGAAAAGCTGGTCCGGCTATTCACGCCGTCGATGCGCTTAACGGAAGCGTTTTTTAAAGAAAAGAATATGTCCATCTCTCCCTTTCCAAGCCAGATGGCCGGCGACTTTACGATCACCGCGATCAGCGACGGCTACCTGTCCGCCAGCCTGGATTTCCTGTCCAATATCGCCCCGTCCGACGCTGCCAGCATGCAAGGCGCCGCAGGACAGGCGCCTGACGCCGTGCATATCAATTGCTATATCGTGCGCGGCATGGTGCGCGGCGCGCACCGCACCATACTGATCGATGGCGGGGCGGGAGGCGTCAAGCAATGGGGTGGCCGCCTGCGCGACAATTTACTGCTTGCCAGCATAGAACCCTCGGAAATCGACACCATCCTGCTGACCCATGCCCACCCCGATCATGTGGGCGGCCTGGTCGATGCAGCTGGGCAGATGAGCTTCCCCAATGCGGAGCTGGTGGTCCATCAGCGGGAAGTGGCATTCTGGGACGATGACGGCAATCTGAGCCGTGCCAGTGAGCGCGCCAAGGGCAACTTCGCCATGGCGCGCCGCGTTTTCGACGGCTATCGCCAGCAGCTGCGACCTTTTCGGGATGGTGAAGTGCTTCCTGGCATACACGCGATTCCGCTGGCGGGACACACGGAAGGGCATACGGGATATCTGCTCGAATCGCAAGCGCAAAGCTTGCTGGTCTGGGGCGATATCGTGCATTTTCCGTACATCCAGATTGAACGGCCAGATGTATCGATTGCGTTTGACCAGGATCCCGCCATGGCGGCCACCACCCGCTCACGGCTGCTCGATATGGTGTCCTCGGAAAAACTGCTGATCGCCGGCATGCACTTGGGCGAGCTGGGCTTTGCGCGCATCACGCGTAGCAGCGGGAGCTATGGCTTGCATTACGAGATGCAGGGATGAGTCCCCGAGTTGCGGTATCACCCAAAGAAAAGCCGCATGAATCGCTTCGTGCGGCCTGAAGACACAGCGTGCAAGATACGGGCAAACCGTGTCAGCTTGCCCGTATCACACCTTCATCAAAGGAACTTGTAGCCTGCGCCGATGTAGAGGTAACGGCCGCGCACGTTGTACAGCTGGGCAAAGCCCAGCGTGCCGTACTGGTTGCCTGCACCCATGATGCTAAATGGTGGCATTTTGTCGAACAGGTTCTTGACGCCGGCCGTCAGGGTCAGGTTTTTCATCGCGATATACTGGCCAGTCAGGTCTACTTCGGTATGCGAACCAATTGTGCGGGTGCCGTTCGGGATTTCGTCGCGGCGACGGTCCGAATCGATCATGTCGCCCGTGGTGCGGATGATCAGCGATCCGGACGCATTGCCTTGCTCCAGGCTGGCCGTGAAGGTGTTGCGGTACTTCGGATTCATGAACGTCTTCAGCGTGCTTTGCACAGGATCGCTTTCCGTATCCTGCGTGTCCATGCGCGTGTAGATCGTGGACGCGTTGCGGAACGTGAACTTGCCGAACATCGTTTGCGGCGAGGTATAGCGCAGGTCCGTGTCGAAGCCGCGCACGTCGGTGGTGGCCAGGTTCTGGTTGTTTAGCAGGATGCGGGCATCGCCGTTCTTGATATCGACGTTGCCCAGTTCGATGGCCTTCAGTTCCGTCAGGGTGCCGATCTCGTTCTTCTTGTTGATCTTGAAGAAGTCGACGCTCAATGTCAGTGAGTTGACTGGTGAGAAGACCACGCCCAGGTTGTAGGTCTTGCCCGTTTCTGGTTTCAAGTCCTTGTTGGAGCCGGATACCTGGTAGTAGGAGAAGTTGGTGCAATTGCCCGAAATGGTGGGGAATGCATTGCAAATTTCCGCATCGTTGGTCGTGTAGGCACCTGCATCGACGCCGCCATACATTTGTTTCAATGATGGCGCCAGGAAGCTGCCGGCGTAGGAACCGCGGAACATCAGGTTATTCAGCGGCTGGTAGCGCAGCGCCACTTTCGGGCTGGTTTTACTACCCACATTGGAAATATCGTCATAACGCAAGGCCACCTGGGCTTCCACGCCTTTCAGGAAAGGAATCGACAGTTCGCCGAAGATGCCTTTGGAATTGCGGTCGGCCTTGACCGCAGCCTGCTGGATGCTGCCGAAGACCAGGCCATCGATCTGGTCCTGGTCAGGCTGGTCGCTCAGCGTTTCCTTGTTGTACGAGACGCCGACGGCATACGCCAGCGAACCGCCAGCCAGGTCCATGATGGGCGCCGAAGCCTTGGCATTGAAGAAGGTCAGTTCCGATTTGCCGGCGCGCGTCGGTGTCAGGCGGATCTTGTCGACGGCCGCTTGCGGGTTGTCGGTACGGGTTGGGTTGATGGAGCCATTCTCAATCGCCTCGTTGAACAGATCGTAGTGTGCATAGTTCGAATCGCGGTTGGTGGCTTTGCTGACACCTTTGCCGATGGCGACGTCCCAGTCGATGCCGCGCGTCGTGCCTTCCAGGCCGGTCGAAAACTGGCTCAGTGTGCCCTTGCGCTCGGTTTTACGCGGACCCATTTGCATGAAGCGGCCAGCAACGGTCTTGCCGTTGACCAGGAAGTTACCCGGTGCTGGTTGCGATTCGAAATCATCCTTGCTTTCCGAGTAGGTGAACTCGGCAAAGGCGCGGATGCTGTCGCTGACCTTCAGGCTGCCGATCAGCATGCCGCTGGTGCGGTCGGCGCCATTGGTCGAGGTCAGCAGAGTCTTGTTGACGTCGAAACGGCAGGTGGGACCAGCCTGGTCTTCAGGTGGGCAAGGCACTAGGGTGCCACCACCAGAAATATTGCCGCTCGGATGGTAGCCACTGCGGCCGTCCGGTCCGCCAAAGCGTCGGAAGTCGGCTGAGCGCGTCAGTTCGCGATCCTTGCGGTAGATCGGGTCGCGCTTGAAGATGTCGACCGTGGCCAGCACGTTGAAGCCCTGTTCGTCGTAGTCGCCATAGCCATATACCAGATTAGCGGTTTTTTCCTTGGCGTCGGAGCGCGAGCTTTGGCCGTAGCTGGTCTTCGCTTCCAGGCCCTGGTAGTTTTTCTTGGTGATGAAGTTCATCACGCCGGCAACGGCGTCGGCGCCGTAAATGGCCGAGCCGCCATCCTTCAGGATCTCAATACGTTCCAGCGCGCCCAGCGGGATCGCGTTGACGTCGACCGCAGCTCCCGCGCCTGAACCGTCGGCCAGCGCATTGGTGGGCAGGCGGCGGCCGTTCAGCAGAATCAGCACGTTGCGTTCGCTAAGGCCGCGCATCTTGATGTTGGTGGTGCCCGAGCCCGATGGCGAGCTGGCGCTCAGTTCGCCCTGGTCATTGATATCGATGGATGCCAGGTTGCGTACCAGTTCGGCGACGCTGGTGGCGCCCGTGCGCTCAATGTCTTTCTTCGTGTAGATCTCAACCGGGGCAGCTGTTTCAGCATCCACGCGTTTGATGGCGGAACCGGTCACGACAACGCGATGCACCTTTTCGTCGTCAGCCTTGGCATCCTGGGCCAATGCTGTCTGGTGCAGAAAACCTGCACTCATCATCAGGGCGCCCGTAAACATCAGTCGCATAGACTTGTTTAATTTTTTCTCAATCACTCTGCATTCTCCAAGTTGGAAATTTTGATTTCCGTGAAAATTGTTCTTAATAATTAATATTTTTCAAAATTACAATATTTAATGATTTGATACATTAAATTTGCAATTCATCAGACCATTTTTGGCTTACAACTGTCAAGAAAGAATCTTTTTTTATTAACTTTCAAGGACGAATAAAGAGTGGAGAAGGGAGGGAATTATTTTGTAAAAAATGTAAATGCGAGCTCACTCTAATTGTTAAATAAATTAAATTTGCCATTTGGAAAAATGTGCGTAGAAAGTTCACATTTCCACAATGGCAATTTTTCATTGCTGTTGTTTTTTAGTAACAGTGTTTTATATTGAGTGTGCGGATTCCGGAGTGTTGGCGTGCTGTGTAAATGCGGTAGGCAAAAGAACGGCTCTGTCCCCAATAAGTAGGGGAATCTTCTTGCAAGGCTGCGGTCTGACCAATCAGACCACTTAAACAGAGAGGCCTACGATGCAACACGCGCAATGGCAGACATTAATCGCACAGTTCGCCAAGCTTTCTCGACGTCAACGCCTGGAATGCATGGAATTGTTGCGCGGCATGCCGTGCGGGCAGGTCTCTATCGCATTGATCGAACGCACGGCCCAGGCGCGGCTGTGCTGCCCGGCATGTCAATCGCGGCATTTTCACCGGCACGGCCACGCCAACGATTTGCAGCGTTATCGTTGCGTATTGTGCGGCAAGACCTTCAACGCGCTGACGGGTACGCCCTTGGCTCATCTGCATCACAAATCCTTGTGGCTCGATTACGCTAATTGCTTGCTGAACTCGGATTCGGTACGCAAGGCTGCCCAGCAACTGGGTATCCACCGTAATACCAGTTTTCGCTGGCGCCACCGTTTTCTTGCGCTGGCGAAAACTGATCGTCCGCGCTGCTTGCACGGCATTGTCGAAGCCGATGAAATGTATCTACTGGAATCGGAGAAAGGTGCGCGGCATTTGCTGCGCCCAGCCCGCCGACGTGGTGGGCATGCCCGTCAACGGGGCATTTCCAGCGAGCAGGTGTGTATCCTGGTAGCCCGCGACCGCACGGGGCAAACCATCGATTTCGTGACGGGCAAGGGCCAACTGACCAAGAAGCATCTGCTGTACTGCTTGCCGCGCGTAATCGACCGCGACATCCTGCTGGTGACCGATGGCCATGCGGCCTACGCCGCGTTTGCCCGGGAGACGGGTATCAGCCATCAAGCCGTCAACTTGCATGCAGGCTTCCGTGTGCGCGGCGCGGCCCATGTGCAAAACGTGAATGCGTATCACAGCCGCTTGCGGGGATGGCTGAGCATCTTTCATGGCGTAGCGACCGACGCGTTACCTGCCGAGTTACCTGGGGTGGCGCTGGATACTCGACGCCAGGCGCATCCTGTCCGCTGAAACCTTATTGAAGGCAACACTGGGAGATTTCCCACACCTGATGGTGACATAGCCAAAAAAACCGCCCGACAAGGGCGGCTGGGGTTGGTGCTACAAGCTGCGTTACTGGAAGGCCACTTCCGCAAAACTCCGTAATTTCCGGCTGTGCAGCCGGTCCACGCCCTGGCGGCGCAGCAGTTCCACGGCGCGGATGCCGATGCGCAAATGCTGGTCTACCCGTTCGCGATAGAAATGGTTGGCCATGCCGGGCAGCTTGATTTCGCCGTGCAGCGGCTTGTCGCTGACGCACAGCAGGGTGCCGTAAGGGACGCGGAAACGGAAGCCGTTGGCGGCAATCGTCGCGCTTTCCATGTCCAGCGCAATCGCGCGGCTCTGGCTGAAGCGGCGTTCTGGCGTGCGCTGCGGCAGCAATTCCCAGTTGCGGTTATCGGTGCTGGCGACTGTTCCCGTGCGCATGATGTGTTTCAAATCCAGCCCCGTCAACTGCGTCACTTCGGCCACCGCCGTTTGCAGCGCCTGCTGGATTTCCGCCAGCGGCGGGATCGGCACCCACAGCGGCAAGTCTTCGTCGAGCACATGGTCTTCGCGCACATAGGCGTGCGCCAGCACGTAGTCGCCCAGGCTTTGCGTGGTGCGCAGGCCGGCGCAGTGGCCCAGCATCAGCCAGGCGTGCGGGCGCAGCACAGCGATATGGTCGGTGATGGTCTTGGCGTTGGCCGGACCCACGCCAATATTGACCATGGTGATGCCGCTGCCGTCGGCGCGCAGCAAGTGATAGGCGGGCATTTGCGGCAAGCGCGGCGGGGCGGCGCCCAGTAAGTCGTCGCTTTCGGCCGGCTGCCCGGCGCGGCGCGTGACCACGTTGCCCGGTTCGATGAAGGCGATGTAGCCGTCGTCGTCCGATGGCGCATCGGCGTCGGGTGCGTGCGCCATCATGGCGTGGCCCAGGCGGATGAATTCGTCGATATAGAACTGGTAATTGGTAAACAGGACGAAGTTCTGGAAGTGCTGCGGCGAGGTGCCGCTGTAATGGCGCAGGCGCTGCAGCGAATAATCGACGCGCGGGCCCGTGAACAGGGCCAGCGGCTGCGCTTCGCCATGCGCCGGTTCATGCGTGCCGTTGGCGATGCCGTCGTCCATGGCCGACAGGTCAGGCAGGTCGAACAGGTCGCGCATGGCCAGGCGGCGGCTGGCGTCCATATTGCCTTCGATATGGTCATGCTCGGCAAACGAGAAATGCACGGGGATGGGCTGCGCGCTGACGCCCACTTCCAGATGCACGCGCTGGCCGCCATTATGGTTTTTCAGCAGCAGCGTGAATTGGTCGAGGTAGTAATCATCAAACAGGTCGGGACGGGTCAGGGTGGTTTCAAACACGCCGGGACCGGCCACAAAACCATAGGCCAGGGGCGAGTCGGCGCGCACCACCGTGTCGGTCTGGATGCGCACGAAGGGGTAGCAGGCGCGCACGCGCTCATGCATGTCTTCGCCGGCCACGAAGCGTTGCAGCGCGTCGCGCAAGTGTTCGATGCTGCTGCGGTAAATGGCTTGCACTTGTTCCAGCGCCAGGCGTGGATCATCAAAACGGGTGGAGGCAATGAAAGGGGGCGTAAGCAAGCGATTTCTCCTTTGATGTTTCGTGCATATCATTGTAAGGCAGCAAGGCCGCTCGTGTTGGCGCTATTGTTGGTCCATCTCGGAGCGCTTGACGGATTCAAATAGAATCGGTATTCTATTTGGCATGGTCAGATTAGCTAAATTCAACGAAAACAATTTCATCGATAGCGCCATCGCTGTCGCGGCGCAATGCGGCGTGGGCGCCGTCTCGATGGCGGCGATCGCCGTAAAGGCGGGCGCCCCCATCGGTTCCGTGTATCACCGCTTCGATTCGCGCAACGCTATTTTGGCGCGTGCCTGGCTGCGTGTAAAAAGCGACTTCCGCGAGGAAGTGGCCAGCCTGTGGGCGAATGGCGATACCTGGGCCGGCGTGCATGGCATGCTGGACTGGTGCCGCCGCAAGCCCGTGTATGCGCGCTTCCTGCTGCAATGCGCGGACAGCCCGGATTTCAACGGCGCGCTCAGTGAAGAATTGCAGGCCGCGCTGGAAGAAGAGCAGGCGGCGCTCGACGCCTGCTTTGCGCGCTGCGCCGAAGCGCTGCCCGGCGCCAGCGAACTCGATATCGATCACATGCTGCTCAAGTTCGTGCTGATCGACGCCCCGGTGGCCGTCGTCAAACCTTATCTGACCCAGGAACGGCCGATACCGGCCAGCGTCGACGCCATGCTGCGCGCCTCGCACGATGCCGTGCGCGGCTGGGCCGCCCAAACCACCCATACTCCACACTGATAAAGAACGATTACTCCATGCGTTATTCCACCCAGCTTGAACACGGCAAGAAAATTCCCCTGCACGACGAAGAGGGCTTCGCCGGCATGCGCGCGGCCGGCCGCATCGCCGCCGACACGCTCGACTACATCACGCCATTCGTGAAACCCGGCATTTCGACGGCCAAGCTTGACGCCATGTGCGAAGAATTCATGCGCGCCGCCGGCGCCATTCCCGCCACCATCGACTACCACGGCTACAAGCACGCCAGCTGCATTTCGGTCAACCACGTGGTCACGCACGGCATTCCGTCCGAGACCAAGATTTTGAAAGCCGGCGATATCCTCAACATCGACGTTACGCCGAAATTCAATGAATGGCATGGCGACACCAGCCGCACCTTCAAGGTCGGTGAAGTGTCGATCCTGGCCAACCGCCTGGTCAAGACGGCGTATGAAGCGATGATGGCCGGTATCAACACCGTGCGTCCGGGAGCCACCCTGGGCGACGTGGGCGCCGTGATCGAAGCGGTCGCCAAGGCGCAGGGTTTTTCATCGGTGCGCGATTTTTGCGGCCATGGCGTGGGCAAGGTATTCCACGACACGCCGCAAGTGCTGCACTACGGCCGCGCCGGCACGGGCATCGTGCTCGAACCCGGCATGATTTTCACGATTGAACCGATGCTCAACGTGGGTAGCTACCAGGTCAAGGTCTTGCCCGACAAATGGACCACGGTGACCAAAGACCGTTCCTTGTCGGCGCAGTTTGAACACTCGCTGGCGGTGACGGAAACGGGTTTTGAAATCTTCACCCTGACGGCCTTGCCCGATCCGCTGGTCTGACAGGCTTTGCCGGTGGCAGCCCAAGTCTTACAATAGCAGGCAGCACTTTTGCTCCACTTTTGAAGACCACTGTAAAGCCACTGCATGAGCGATTTTCCTGAAGATATCTACACCGAACCGTCGGCCGACGTCCACACCCTGAATAACCTGGGCCCCTTGACCGGCATGGCCGGCATCTGGGCTGGCACGCGCGGTCTGGACGTCAAGCCGAAAGCAGACGGCCCGCGCAAGCAGGCCTTCGTCGAGCGCATCGAGTTGCAGCCGATCGACCCTGTGACCAACGGCCCGCAACTGTTTTACGGCCTGCGCTACTACATCCACATCACCAAGCCAGATCAGGTCAAGACTTATCATGAACAAGTCGGCTACTGGCTGTGGGAGCCGGCTACCGGCGCGGTGATCCAGACCCTGGCCATCCCGCGCGGCCAGATCGCCATGGCGTCGGGCACCACCACGGCGGACGCCACCAGTTTTGAACTGGTCGCCAGGCGCGATACGACAGCCTTCGGCATTTGCTCGAACCCCTTCCTCGAACACGCTTTCACCACCGTCGAATACCGCATCAAGGTCGATATCCATCCGGATGGAACCTGGGGCTACGATGAAGACACGGTGATGCTGATCCGCGGCAAGGATGAACCGTTCCACCATACGGACCGCAACCTGCTGAAAAAGATAGGCGAGCCGACGCCCAATCCCATGGCTTTGCAGGCATTGGCGGCCAGCGCTCAATAGCCTACGGTTTTCCCTGCGCCACCGCCTTGATGGCGCGTTCTTCACCCATCCCCGCCGCAATCTTCCAGCGCTGCATGGCGCTGGTCCGGTCGGGGCGTTTCAATCCGGCGCCTTCCCAGTCCATCAAGCCCAGGTTGTAGATATCGCCAGCGCTGCCCTTGTCGGCCGCCATGGTGAACCATTTACGGGCTTCCTTGTTGTTGACGGGCGTCTGGTAACCGCGCACGTGGTACAGGCCCAGCATATGCATGGCGTTGATATTGCCCTTTTGCGCCGCCTGTTTCAGGTAGTCGAGCGCGCGCGGCATATTGCGCGGCTCTTGCCAGCCTTCCGCCATCATCACGCCCTTGGCCGTCAGCGCATAGCTGTCGTTCTTTGGCAGCGCCTTGGTGATCCACGGCTTGGCCGTGACCTGGCGCGCCTTGCGCTGCTGCTCGCTGACATTGCCCTGCTGGCGCTGTCCTTCGCCCATCAGCTGCATCCAGCCATACAGGCCATACGCCTCGACTTCACCATCCTTGACCAGGGTTTCCAGCATGGCCAGCGCCTTCACCTTGTCGCCGTTTTCATACAGCTTGACGGCTTTCGGCATGCTGGCGTCCTGCAGCGCGATGGTGGGCGGATGCGGTTCGACAGAGGCTGAGGCGATGGCAGGCTGTGGCGGCGGTACCGGTGCGCGCACTCTTGTGGGCAAGCCCATGCTGGCCGCCAGCACGGCAGCCGTGGCGGGCGCCAGGATCAGCACTTGCGCCAGCTGGTTGCGGCGGCCCTTGCCGGCGATCTGCATGGCCCGTTCGGCCTGGCTCTCGCCGCCCAGCGCCTCTTGCAGCACCGATTTGACTTTGCGGTTGAACAGCAGATAACCAACTGCCACCGTCACCAGGCCGGCAAAAGCGGCCGTGCCGCGCCCGGCGACAAACCAGGTAGCGAGGGTGATGGCCAGCGCCGCCAGCGCGCTCTTCCACCAGAATTGCTTGGCCAGCCGCGTATAGACCTGGCGCAGCGCACCGAGCACACAGGTGCGCACCATCTGCGCGTAATCGGGCGAGACCACGTCCACGTGGGCGTGGTCGGTTTCGCCGCGCAGTATCGATTCGATCACGTCCGCATTCAGTTCGGACGCGGCCACGTCGCGCAGTGGTCTGAGCAGACCTTGCACCTGGGCTGAAAACAGGCCATCGTCGGCGCTGCCGGCCAAGGCATCGCTGAGCGCCTTGAGGTCGCCGCGCAGCAGTTTTTCCACGATGTCGTCCATGGTCAGCCAGCGCAAGTCTGTGCCGTAGGCCACCAGGTGATGCTTTTCTTCATTGCACGCGGCATCGAGGCGCACGATGCGCAGCTTGCCCGCATACAGGGCGTCGACTTCCTGCGGGTGGTCGGCATCGTAAATGCTCACTTTCGCCAGTTGCAGGCTGCTGGCGATGGTCGCCAGTGAGTGCACGCTCTCCTTGTCGCGGATGCGGCGCGCATCCTCGGGCGCCTGCTTGGGCAGGCTGACGCTGTAATCGGGAACTACGTGGATGTCGGCCCAAGAAGCATCGCCTTGCTGGCCCGAGCCTTCGCAAGGGTTGCAGCGCAAGTCGCCCAGGCCGCTGCAGGTGCGGCAACTGATGCTGCCGCTGGCCAGGCAAGTGTTGCAATTGACATTGCCGGCGCCGTGGCAGCTGTTGCACGTGACTTTGCCGAAACTGCAATGGCTGCAATTGCGCGATACCGTGCGGTATTGCGTGCGCGTCTCGGTATGGTAAGTGGTGTGCGAGTTGCCGTTCTCGTAGGTGGTAGTGGGCACTTGCACCGTCACATAATCGGTGACTTGCTCGGAAACGGTTCCGCTGCCGCTGCAATATCTGCACGACACCTTGCCGCTGCCGTAGCAGCCATAGGCGTCGCAACTGACGGTACGACCGCCGTGGCATTTCCAGCAGGTTTCCTGCTTGGATCCATGGCAAGTGCTGCAGCGTATGCGCCCCTTGCCGTGGCAGGGAGCGCAGTCATCGAGGTGCCAGTATTTCACGGCGTGCAGCAGATACGCGCCTTCCTTGACCGTATCGTAAGCATGGTCGCTTTGCTGCAGGGCCGTTTCCAGCTTGGCAGCGGCCAGGCGCAGCCTTTCCTTGCCTTGCGCGATAGCGAGTGCTCCCACCTCATGCGCATCGCAGTGCTGGTCGCCCGCTGATGGCTTGAAATAACCATTGATGACGCGGTTCTCGAAACGCGCTTCGAGCACGAAATTGGCTTGCAGTGAAAAATCCTGCAGCGCGTCGTCTTCGGCCAGCGGGGTGATGTCTTTTGGTTCGAACCGCGTTTTTTCCTGCACCAGGGTGCGCAGCTTGCCCAGCACAGTGGGTCTTTCAGCCTTGTCGAGCATGACTGGTTCCGCCCCGGATGCTGGGGCAGACGGGTCCGGCAGGTCCAGGCTGCTGTCGCTGGCCGAGTCGGTCGTGGGGTTCATGCAGTCATCCTTTTGCTTACGAGAAAGATGTTTTGATTTTAGCATTGAAGCAGGTCTAAACAGCAGATGAAGTTACCTCGATGCTGTTCTGTTTGCAGCGTAAATTACGGCGGAACTGGTCTGGCGTGTCGCCGCTTTGCCGGCGAAACATGGCGATAAAGGCCGACGCCGTGCTATAGCCCAGTTCCAGTGCGATCGCTTGCACCGTGTCGCCCCGCTCCAGCAGAGGCAGGGCAGCCAGGAAGCGCTGGCGCTGGCGCCATTCGCCGAAGGACATGCCCAGTTCGCGCTGGCAACGGCGGGCCAGGGTGCGCTCCGTGACATGCAATTGCGCCGCCCAGTCTGCCAGTGAGCGATTACTGCCAGGATCGGCCTGCAAGCCATCGAGCAGGGCCTTGGTGATCGGATCATCGCTGCCGGGCAAATAATTGCGGCTGCAGGGCGCCAGTTGCAACTGGTCGATGACGACTTGCGCCAGGCGCTGGTCGGCGGTTGAAACTGGCGTGGTCACTTTCCGTTCTGCAAAGTCAGCCAGGATGGCCTTGAGCAAGGGACTGAGCACCAGTGCGCACGGTTTCGCAGGCAAGAGCGGACACAGGCTGGCGTCGATGTAGGCCGAATGAAAGGTCACGTCCTGGCGGATATAGCCGTCGTGCAAGGTTTCCGGCGGTATCCACACGGCATATTGGGGCGGCGCCAGATAGCGCTGGCCGTCCACCATGATTTCCATCACACCCGTCGAGCAATACGTCAGCTGGCCCCAGGGATGGGTCTGGTACTCGAATTGCTGGTGGGCTTGATAATCGCTGAGCCGGAAGTACACGGGATAGGGCAGGACGTCGGAAACTTCCGGAAAGTGCTGATTGGTCGCCATATTGTCCAGATAGAAGAATCGTTTGTCTGATACGCATTATATCCATCAAATCAGACCATGCGACAATCGCTACTCGTCTAAAGGAATCCGCATGCACTATTTATTACCCGTGATCGCCGTGCTGATCTGGGCCATCAACACCATCGTCAGCAAGCTGGCCGTGGGCGTCATCGATCCGGCCGCCATCTCGTTTTTCCGCTGGCTGCTCGCTGGCGTGCTGCTGGCGCTGGTGTTCGGCCGCTCCGCGTGGCGGCAGCGTGCCGCGATCACTCCCCATGTGGGCAAGCTGTTTGTGCTGGGCATGCTGGGCATGGTGATGTACCAGTGCCTGGCCTACACGGCCGCGCAAACCACCACGGCCACCAATATGGGGATTCTGGCTTCATTAATGCCGCTGCTGGCGGTGATTTTGTCTGTCTTGCTGCTGGGCGAGACGGCCACCGTGGGTGGCGTCTTCGGCAGCCTGGTGTCGCTGCTGGGCCTGGGATATCTGCTCAGCCATGGCGACCCTGCCGCGCTGCTCCGGCATGGCATGGGTGTGGGCGATGGCTTGATGCTGCTCGGCTGCCTGTCGTACGCCGCGTATGGCGTGCTGATGAAGCGCTGGAAAATCGCCCTCAATAACTGGCATTCCCTGCTGGTCCAGGTCTGGTGCGCCGTGCCCGTGCTGTTCCTCTATTACCTGAGCCATTCCGCGCCGCCTGTGACCAGCGCCGGCTTGCCGCTGGTGCTGTTTGCCGGCATCCCCGCGTCCGTGATTGCGCCCTGGCTGTGGATGCATGGCCTGGGCAAGCTGGGGCCCAGCCGCGCCACCACCTTGATGAATCTGCTGCCCGTATTTACCGTCCTGATCGCCTTGCTCTTTCTCGGCGAAACCTTGCATAGCTATGATGTGATCGGCGGTAGCGTGACCCTGCTGGGCGTGCTGATGGTGCAGTCCTTGAAACGTCCTTTGCGCCGCGCAGCCTGAGCTGGAGTTTGCTATGCTGGCGAATTAAAGGAGACAGCATGACGACAATAAAAGATACGGTGGAAACCCTGCTCGGCGAACTGGAAGCATTCGGCATCGCCAACGATGCGGTGCATACGGAGCGGGGATCGCGCATGCTCAATATCACGCGCGATACGGGCGAGTTGCTGGCCGTGCTGGTACAGGCGCGCAGCGCCCGGCGCATCCTGGAAATCGGCACCTCGAATGGGTATTCCACCTTGTGGCTGGCGCGCGCAGTGCAAACGCTGCAAGGCTCGGTGGTGACCGTGGAAAAGGCGCAAGACAAGTTTGACATGGCGCAAGCCAATTTTGCGCGGGCGCACTTGCAGGGTGTGATAGGCCAGTTACTGGCGGACGCGGGCCAGGTGTTGCAAGACAGCCAGGATGGCGCCTACGATTTTATCTTTCTCGATTCGGCCCGTAGCCAGTACGGCGCCTGGTGGCCGCAGCTGGACCGGGCGCTGGCGCCGGGCGGTGTGCTGGTGGTCGATAACGCCACCTCGCATTACGCGGAGATGGCGGATTTCCTCGACGGCATACGCCAGGATGCCCGCTACACCAGTTGCCTGGTGCCGGTGGGCAAGGGAGAGTTTATTGCCGTCAAGGCTAGCTGACTGCTTAAGCGACGATAGCTGCTTCCAGCACGTTGACCAGCGATTCCACGCCTGCTGCATCGACATCGTCGAAACGGCTGGTCAATGGGCTGTCCAGGTCGAACACGCCGATGATTTCACCATTGGAAAACACGGGTACTACCAGTTCCGAGCGCGAATTGACGTCGCAGGCGATGTGGCCTGGAAACGCGTGCACGTCTTGCACCACGATGGATTTGCCTTCCACCACGGTCGTGCCACACACGCCGCGGCCTTTCTTGATGCGGATGCAAGCTGGCTTACCCTGGAATGGTCCCAGAACCAGCTCATCGCCTTTCAGGAAATAAAAACCGGCCCAGTTCAAGCCTGGCATGGTGTTGAATACCAGCGAGCTGAAGTTGGCGGTATTGGCGATGAAATCGCTTTCGCCGGCGAGCAAGCCTTGCAGCTGCGAACGCAAATCTGCATACATGGCTTCTTTGGCGGCGGGAGTGTCGGTGCCGTAAGCGGCGTCGCTGATGGTAAACGTCATGGTGTTGGCCAAGTGGAAATAGGAAGGCAGTATGGTAGCGCGTCTGGCGTCGCTCTGCACGCTAGAGATGCTGCGGCGCCAGTTGACGCAGCAGTGGCATAGCAGGGTGGCTGCTGTCGGTAGACCAGGCCAGGCCCAGCTTGGTTGCCAATTCGTCTCCCTGCACCAGTTGCCGGTACACCAGACCATCCAGGCGCAAGGCGCGGAAAGAATCGGGCAGCAGCGCCATGCCCTTGCCGGCAGCCACTTCACTGAGCAAGACATGGTGGTCCAGCGGCTCGCGTATGAAAGCGGGCGCAAAACCATGGCGCTGGAACACTTGCTGGCAGTGATCAAAAAACGCAGGCTGGCGCGAGCGTTCAAACCAGTACACAGGTTCGTGGACGATGTCGGCCAGCGCCACCTTGCGCTTGCGCGCCAAAACATGGCCAGCCGGCATGGCCAGCATCATGGGATCGCTGGCCAGCGGCAACACGGTCAATTCAAATGTGGCGCTGGGCAGGGCGATCAGGGCTGCATCAAGCTGGCCCTTGCGCACGCTGGCAATCAGGCGCGGCGACGGCGCGGCCGTCAATTCCAGGCTGATTGCTTGCAATGATGGGCTCAAGGCAGCCAGCAGGGGCCGGAACAAGCCCGCTTCGACCGAACTGGTCAAGCCCAGGCGCAAGCGCACGGGGGCCGTGTCGCGCTGCAACGATTGTTCAGCCTGCTCCAGTAATTGCAAAATATGCAGTGCCTGTGGCAATAAAGTGCGTCCCGCCTCGGTCAAGGCCACGCCTTGCGTGTCGCGTTCGAACAATCGCGTGCCCAGCCGGTCTTCCAGGGCCTTGATGGCGCGCGACAGCGGCGGCTGCGTCATGTGCAGTTGCTCCGCCGCCTGGCGGAAGTTCAGGCAGCGGGCGACGGCGCAGAACAGGGTTAGTGCATGGGTATCCAGTGTCCTCATACCGGAAAGGTATCACGAAAACAGTCATTCCGTGCAGGGACGGTGCTGCCTACACTGCGGCTTTTACCTGTTACGGAGCATCATATGCAACAACGCATTATCGGTAATAGCGGTCTGCGCAGTTCGGCGCTGGGCCTGGGCTGCATGGGCATGTCCGAGTTTTACGGCGCCACCGACGAGGCGCAATCGCTCGCGACTTTGGAAGCGGCGCTGGACGCCGGCGTGACCCTGTTCGACACTGCCGACGCCTATGGCTTCGGACATAACGAACAATTGCTGGGGCGCTTCTTGCGCGGCCGGCGCCAGCAAGCGCTGGTCGCCACCAAGTGCGGCCTGGCGCGCGAGCCGGGCGCCTATGCGCGCCGTATCGACAATTCCCCCGCGTATATTCGCCAGGCATGCGAGGCATCGTTGGTGCGCCTTGGTGTGGAAACCATCGACCTGTATTATTTGCACCGCCTGAACCTGGAGACGCCGCTGGAAGAATCGATGGGGGCATTGGCGCAACTGGTGCAGGAAGGCAAAATTCGCGCCGTTGGCCTGTGCGAAGTCAGCGCCACCACCTTGCTGCGCGCCGCCACCATCCACCCGGTGGCGGCCGTGCAAAGCGAGTATTCGCTGTGGTCGCGCGAGCCGGAACAGGGCGTGCTGGACGCCTGCCGCCAGGTGGGCGCCAGTTTTGTGGCTTACAGTCCGCTGGGGCGCGGTTTCCTGACGGGCGCCATCGGCGCCACGGCCAGTCTCGATGAGGGCGATTTCCGCCAGATGAATCCCCGCTTTGCGCCTGACAACCTGCAATACAACCTGGCCATCGTCGAGATGCTGCGGCAACTGGCCATCAGCAAGCATTGCACGCCGGCGCAGCTGGCGCTAGCCTGGCTGCTGGCGCAAGGCGAGAATATCATCGCCATCCCTGGCACCAAGCGCATTGCCTACCTGCAAGATAACCTGGGCGCCCTGCAAGTGACGCTCAGCACAGCCGAGCTGGCGCTGATCGGTGCCGCCTTTCCGCCAGGCATCGCGGCGGGTGCGCGCTATACGGACGAGGGCATGAAGGGCGTGGATGTCTGAAAAAGTAACTGCCTCCGTACGCTAGCGTACAAAACTAAAGGTATGTTTCTGCTAGCATCGAAGCTCGCCCGGCGTGCTGCCGGAAGCAGATCTGGGAGTGTGCTTTCAATTGCAAGACGATGATGTTTTCGATATAGAGCTGAAACTGTTGCTGGAGGGAATCTTGCTGCGTTATCAGCATGATTTCCGCGATTATTCGGTGGCGTCGCTGCGCCGGCGCATGCGCCAGGCGATGGAACGCTTTGGCTGCGCCACGGTGTCGCAATTGCAGGACCGCATCTTGCACGAACCGGCCGTGTTCGCGCAGATGCTGCAGTTTTTTACGGTACAGGTCAGTGAAATGTTCCGCGATCCCGCCTATTTCCGCATGCTGCGCGAAAAGGTGGTGCCGGTGCTGCATACCTATCCTTCGATCAAGCTGTGGGTGGCCGGTTGCAGCAGCGGCGAAGAAGTCTGGTCGCTGGCGATTTTGCTGGAAGAAGAGGGCTTGCTGGAGCGCAGCATGATTTACGCGACCGATATTAATGTCGAAGCGCTTGCCGCTGCCGAGGCCGGTATTTACGCCATCGACCGCATCGCCCAGTTCAGCGAGAATTACCGGCAAGCGGGCGGCAAGCGTTCCTTGTCGGACTATTACACCGCTGCCTACAAGGGCGCCATTTTCGACCGGCGTTTGCGGCGTCAGTTTGTGTTTGCCGACCACAGCCTGGCAACGGATAGCGTCTTTTCCGAGGTGCATATGGTTTCCTGCCGCAATGTCATGATTTACTTTAACAAGGACTTGCAAGACCGCGCGCTGGGCTTGTTCCATGAAGCGCTGGTCAACCGGGGCTTCCTGGGCCTGGGCATGAAGGAAAGCCTGCATTTCAGCCGCCATGCGGCCAGCTTCCGCGAACTGGCGCCCGCTGAAAAAATCTTTCAGCGGGCATGATGCTATGCCCGCCACCTTACCTTCCACCACGATCGCCGCGCCCCCCAGGGGTTTGCGCCTGATCGCCATCGGCGCTTCGGCTGGCGGTGTCGAAGCGTTGGGTGTCTTGCTGCGTGCTTTGCCAGCCAGTTGCCGGGCGGCCGTGGTAGTGGTGCTGCATCTGGCGCCTGGCCGCTCCAGCCGCTTGCCGCAACTGTATGCGGAACATTGTCTGTTGCCCTTGCAGGAGGCGCAGGACAAGGAAGAAGTGCTTGGCGGCACCGTGTATTTTGCAGGTCCCGATTATCATTTGCAGATTGAGCCTGAATTGCACTTTTCGCTGTCGCTCGATGAGGCGGTGAATTTTTCGCGCCCGTCCATTGATGTGCTGCTCGAATCAGCCGCCTACGCCTATCACCACGACATGCTGGCCATTATCCTCACGGGCGCGTCGGCCGATGGGGCGGCGGGCCTGGTGCGCGTGCGCAATCTGGGCGGCAGTGCCTGGGTGCAAGATCCTGCCGATGCGGTGGCCAGCAGCATGCCTGCCGCCGCCTTGCAGCGGGCCGGCGCCGACCGCGTGCTGGACTTGCGGCAGATGGCTGCCAGCCTGGCCCTGCTCGGTGACTGACGGCTGCGGCCGCACGGCTGTCCGGATGGCAAAAGCCCAGTACGTGTAAGATATCCGTGCAACAGTGATATAAAGTTAAAATTTTTATAGTTAACCTAACATGGACGATCGCAGCCCGAGCCGGGCAACCTCTGCGATACCGAAGACTGAGCCGTGACCGCACCTATCCATATCCTCGTCGTTGATGACGTTGCGCAAAACCTGATCGCTGCTGAAGCCGTGCTCGCGCAGCCAGGCATTGTTATCCTGAAAGCTGCCTCCGGCGCCGAGGCCCTGGAAATGTTGCTGACCCACGACGTCGCGCTGGCGCTGATCGACGTGCAAATGCCGCAAATGGATGGTTTTGAACTGGCCGAGTTGATACGTGGCAGCGAGCGCACGCGCACCATTCCCCTGATTTTCCTCACAGCCACGCGCGAACCGTCCTACAGTTTCCGTGGTTATGAAGCGGGCGCTGTTGATTTCCTGTTCAAGCCGATCGACGTCAAGGCGCTGCAAAGCAAGGTGCAGGTACTGGTCCAGCTGTACCAGCAGAAACGGGCGTTGTCTGCCCAGCTCGACGAACTCAAGCATGCCTTGCACCTCAATGAATTGTTCACGGCCGTGCTGGGACACGACCTGCGCACGCCCTTGTCGGTGGTGATGAATGGCGCCATGGTGTTGCCGATGATGAGCGACCATCCCAAGGTGATCGTCACGGCGCAGCGCATCGAGAGCAGCGCCAGGCGCATGGGACGCATGGTCGACCAGTTGTTGGACCTGGCCAGGATACGCTCGGGCACGATGGAGTTGCGCAGCGCTACCCACGATTACCTGGCGCTGGCGCAAGCCATCGTCGATGAATTCGATACGCCTGGCCGCAGCGCACCGGTGGAAATTAGCAGTGTGGGCGAGTTGCACGGCCAGTGCGATGCGGGCTTGCTGTCGCAAATCATCTCCAATTTGCTCAGCAATGCCATCACGCATGGCGAAGCTTATGCACCAGTGCAATTGTTACTCGATGGCCGCAGCGCCGACATGGTCGAACTGCGCGTCAGCAACCGTGGTGCGATCGCGCAGGAACTGCTGCCCACCCTGTTTGAACCATTCCAGCAGGGAGGCGAAAAACGCAAGGCAGGCCAAGGCCTGGGACTGGGCTTGTACACCGTCAATATGTTCGTCAAGGCGCATGGCGGTACCTTGCAGGTGAGTTCAACGCAAACCCAGGGCACGGTATTTACCGTGCGCATACCGCGTCATTGCCAGGTGTGCGTGCAGACGGGTTCGTCTGCAGGGGTGGGCACATCAGCATGAGCCACAATATGAGCAAGCTGGGGCAGTCTGGCGCGGCTGATTATCTGCCGCGCGGGGGCGGTGCCACCGGTGAGTTGCTGCGCCAGTTCGACTGGTCGCGCACCAGCCTGGGACCGCTGGCTGGCTGGCCCCTCAATTTGCGCACCAGCGTCGATATCGTGCTCAACTCGCCGATGGCGATGGTACTGATGTGGGGCCCTGAGCATGTGATGATTTATAACGACGAGTACGTCAAGATCGCCGGCGCGCGCCATCCGGCTGCGCTGGGTGGCACGGTGCCCGCTGTCTGGCCCGAGATCTGGGACTGGAATGCGCGCATTCTGGAAGCGGGCTTGCGCGGCGAGACGCAGGTGCACCACGAATGCCTGCTGCCGCTGTTGCGCAACGGCGTGCCCACCGATGTCTGTTTCGACTTGTTTTATACACCTGTGCATGGCGACGCTGGCCAGGTCGATGGCGTGCTGTGCACGGCGCTGGAATTGACGGCGCGGCTGGAAGAGGGGCGGCAATTGAAGCTGGCCAACCGTCAGCTGGGCGAAGAGCGCGCCTTGCTGCGCGCCTTGTTCGAGCAGGCGCCCAGCTTCATGGCCGTGCTGCGCGGGCCGCAACATGTGTTTGAACTGGCCAACGAGCATTATCTGCGCCTGGTGGGACGGCGCGAGCTGATCGGCAAATCCGTCGAACAGGCCTTGCCTGAAGTCAAGCAGCAGGGTTTTATCGACTTGCTCGATCAGGTTTACCGCAGCGGCGTACCCTACCAGGGGCGCCAGGTCAAGGTGGATTTGCAACTGGAACAGGGTTGTACGGTGCAGCGCCATATCGACTTTGTCTACCAGCCCATCAAGGATGAATCGGGCGTAGTGGGCGGCATCCTGGTCGAAGGCATCGACGTCACCGAGCGCGTGGAGGGCGATGAGCGGCTGCGCCTGGCGCAACAGGCAGGCGGCATCGGCACCTTTGAATGGTTCCCTGAAACGGGCCGTATGGAAGTATCCGCTACCTTCCGCCATCTGTGGGGCATCGCCGATGGACAGGAGATCACGCAGCAATTCCTGGTCGGCATGGTCGATGCGCGTGACCATGAAAAGATCGGTCCCAGCCGCATTGAGCTGGCATCCAATCCGCTCGATTACGTGGAGTACCGCATCCACCGCCGCAGCGATGGGGCCGTGCGCTGGATTGCGCGCCAGGGTGAAGTGCTTGACGGCAAGGAGCCTGGCCAGCACCGCTACGTGGGCGTCTCGTTTGATGTCACCGAGCGGCGCCAGATCGAGGAAGAACTGACTGCCAGCCAGGACCGCATGGCGGCGATATTCGGCCAGGCTTCGGTGGGCTTGTCGGAACTGGGCCTCGATGGCCGCTTCCAGAAGGTCAACGGCGCCCTGTGCCGTATGCTGGGCCGCTCGTGCGAAGAGCTGCTGAGCCTGAATATGCGCGACATCCTGCATCCTGACGATCTTGCAGGTAATAATCTGTTGTTCCAGCGCCTGGTGGAAACGGGGGAATCGTTCACCCTGGAAAAACGCTATTTAAAACCCGATGGCTCGCATGTCTGGGTGTCGAGCAATGTCAGCCGTCTGGTCGATGAAGAGGGCCAGCCACGCGCCTTGATCTCTGTCAAGACCGATATCACGGAGCGGCGGCGCATCGAAAAAGCGCTGCACGAATTGAACGAAACGCTGGAACATCGGGTCGAACAGGAGGTGCAAGAGCGGACCAAGGCGGAAGAAGCCTTGCGCCAGGCGCAAAAGATGGAAGCCGTGGGCCAGTTGACGGGCGGTATCGCGCATGACTTCAATAATGTGCTGCAGATTATTTCGGGCAATCTGCATTTGCTGCAACACCTGTCGCCCCAGGATGGCGTGATGCGCCAGCGTCTGGACACAGCGATTGCTGCCGTCGAGCGGGGCGCGAAGCTGTCGTCGCACTTGCTGGCCTTTGCCCGCCGTCAACCGCTCAAGCCCGTGGTGCTGGACTTGTCGCGCGTGGTGCGCAATATGGATGCGCTGCTGCGGCGCGCCCTGGGTGAGGCAATAGAGATCGTGCTGGTGGGTGGTGGCGGCTTGTGGAATACCCTGGTCGACCGCAGCCAGATTGAAAACGTGATCCTCAACCTGGCCATCAATGCACGCGACGCCATGGATGGCACGGGCAAGCTGACCATCGAGCTGGGCAATGTAGTGCTCGATGAGCGTTATGTACACAAGCTGGTCGATGTGCCGGCAGGACAATATGTGATGCTGTCCGTCACCGATACGGGGCGCGGCATGAGCGGCCCCGTGTTGCAGCGCGCGTTTGAACCATTCTTTACGACCAAGCCGGAAGGAGCGGGCACGGGGCTGGGCCTGTCGATGGCCTATGGTTTTGTGACGCAGAGCCGTGGCCATATCCGCATCTACAGTGAGCCGGGGCTGGGTACGGGCGTGAAAATTTATTTGCCCCGCTCGCTGATGGCAGAAGCCGAAGAAGAGCAGGAATGGAGCGGCGTGGTGACGGGGGGCACGGAAACGGTGCTGGTGGTGGAAGACGACGTGGGCGTGCGCGCTACTGTGGTCGACATGCTCAGTGCGCTCGGTTATACCGTACTTAAGGCCGAGGATGGCGAGAGCGCGCTGGCCGTGCTGCAAAGTGGCGTACCGATCGACTTGCTGTTCACCGATGTGATCATGCCGGGGCCTGTGCGCAGTACGGAGATGGCGCGCCTGGCGCGCGAGTTGCAGCCCGATATCGCCGTCTTGTTTACTTCCGGTTACGCGCAGGATGTCATCGTGCATGAAGGGCGGCTCGACACGGGGGTGGAGCTGCTCAGCAAACCGTACCGGCGTGAAGAGCTGGCCCGCAAGCTGCGCCATGTACTGGCCAACCGCCAGCAGCATTTGCGCGCGCGTCAATTTGCGCTGGCAGGCACGCCGGGGCTGGACTTGACGGGCCATGCGCTGGCAACCCCGGGCGAAATGCCTAAATCCCTGAAAATCCTGGTGGTGGAAGACAATCTCGATTCGCAGCTGATGGTGTGCGAACTGGTGGGCATGCTGGGCCACACGGTGAGCGGCGTTTCCGATGGCGAGTCCGCATGGCAATTGCTCAATGAGCAAGATTTCGATATCCTGTTTACCGATGTCAGCCTGCCCGGTATGTCGGGTATTGCGCTGGCACGCATGGTGCTGCGCGACAAGCCCAACACGCGCATCATTTTTTCCACCGGTTATGGCAAGGAATCGATGGATGAACTGGGCTTTTCTGCCAGCGTATTGCGCAAACCGTATGACCTGGCTGAATTACAGGCCGCACTCGACCAATCCTGACGGGCGTGCTTATTTCATGGCTGTCTGTCAGATTTTTCATTTGAAATATCATTGAGAGGCAAACATGACACCCGAACTGACGATACTCGGCTGGACCCTGGTACTGGCGCTGGTGCAAATCATGCTGCCGTCTTTATTCCGTACGCGGGAAACGGGCACGGCCTACAACGTGAGCGCGCGCGATGGCGCCGGGCCACCGGTGGGCAAGATCACGGGACGGCTGCAACGGGCCCAGGCCAACCTGTTTGAAACCCTGCCCCTGTTTGCCGCCGCGGTCCTGATCATCCACGTCACGGCGCAGGAAAGCACGCTGACCCTGTATGGCGCCGCGCTCTACCTGGCGGCGCGCGTCATCTACGTGCCGCTGTATGCGTTCGGCATCCCGGTGGTGCGCACCCTGGTCTGGCTGGTTTCGGTGGCTGGTCTATTGATGCTGCTGTGGGCCATCCTCGTGCGCTAGTACGCTGATCTGTGCGCTGGCGGACAGAGAAGCCGCCAGCCTCCCTCTACACTCGTCCCATCACAGTCATGTGCGGGAGGGGCGGCAGATGGACGACCTGGTAGTGGTGCGCAAGGAAGGCTTGTATTGTCCGCCCGGGCAGTTTTATATCGATCCCTGGCGTCCCGTCGAGCGCGCCGTCATCACGCACGCGCATGCCGACCACGCCCGCGTGGGCCACCGCCATTACCTGAGCGCGGCCGCTGGTCTGCCTGTGCTGCAGGCGCGCCTGGGGCCCGTGAATATCCAGGGACTGGTCTATGGCGAGCGGCTTACTCACCACGGCGTGACGATTTCCCTGCATCCGGCCGGCCATGTGCTGGGCTCGGCGCAAGTGCGTATCGAATACCAGGGGCAGGTATGGGTGGCGTCGGGCGACTACAAGCTGGAAGCCGATCCTACCTGCGCACCGTTTGAAGCCGTGCGTTGCGATACCTTCATTACCGAATCTACGTTTGGCTTGCCCATCTACCGCTGGCAGGCGCAGCAGGAAATTGTCGACGATATCAACGCCTGGTGGCGGACGAATGCGCAAGCCGGGCGCTGCAGCGTGATGCTGTGCTACGCCTTCGGCAAGGCACAGCGCATCTTGAGCGGCCTCGATAGCAGTATCGGTCCCATCGTCTGCCACGGCGCGGTGCAAGCCTTGAACACGGTGTACCGCGATTGCGGCGTGGCCCTGCCGCCTACCGTGATGGTGAGTGAAGTAGATAAAGCCGCTTTGCGGAACGCCATCGTCATCGCACCGCCATCGGCGGCCGGTTCGCCGTGGATGCGGCGTTTCGGCGACTACAGCGATGCATTTGCCAGCGGCTGGATGCTGCTGCGCGGCGCGCGCCGGCGGCGTGGCGTGGACCGCGGTTTTGTGTTGTCCGACCACGCCGACTGGCCCGC
The DNA here is from genome assembly GCF_014200725.1 of Janthinobacterium silvisoli. Lineage (GTDB taxonomy): Bacteria > Pseudomonadota > Gammaproteobacteria > Burkholderiales > Burkholderiaceae_D > Janthinobacterium. The sequence goes on along the minus strand of NZ_JACHCL010000001.1, from coordinate 1,254,179 downwards.
CTTGATGCAGGCGATTACTGCCACCGGCGCGCAGCGCGTGATCGTCACGCATGGTTCCACCGCCGTGATGGTGCGCTGGCTGCGCCAACAAGGCTTACAGGCTGGCGGTTTCGAGACGGAATATGGCGACGAAGAAACCGAGCCCGCCGCAGACGCAGAGGCCGCGGAGCAAGGGGGCAACGATGCGTGACTTTGCCCGTCTGTACGCCGAGCTCGACGAAACCACGTCCACCAGCCGCAAGCTGGCTGCCTTGCAAGCGTATTTTCGGCAAGTCTCACCCGAAAATGCAGCCTGGGCCGTGTATTTCCTGGCCGGCGGCAAGCCGCGCCAGGCCGTGCCCACCAAGCTGCTGCGCCAGTACGCGACCGAGTTTGCCGGCCTCGACGACTGGCTATTCGATGAGTGCTATCACGCGGTGGGCGACCTGGCGGAAACTATCGCCCTGATCTTGCCTGCACCTACCGGGCGCAGCGATGTGGGCCTGGCCGAGTGGGTAGAGCAGCGCATCGCCCCCTTGCGTGGTGCTGCGCCAGAGACCATCCGCACGGCGCTGCATGCTTACTGGAATGAATTGGAAACGCGTGAACGTTTTTTGCTGACCAAGTTGATCGGCGGCGGCTTTCGCGTGGGCGTATCCAAATTGCTGGTGACGCGGGCGCTGGCCGCCATCGCCGCGGTCGACAGCAAGCTGATCGCCCAGCGCTTGATGGGCTGGACCGATGGCAGGGTCAGCCCCACGGCGGCCGGTTTTTTGCAATTGATCGGCGAACCGCATGCGGGCGAGCATGCCTTGCGCGGCGGCCAGCCGTATCCGTTTTTCCTTGCCCATCCGCTACAGGCCGATCCCGCCACCTTGGGCGAACCGGCCGACTGGTTGGTCGAGTGGAAATATGACGGCATGCGGGCGCAGCTGCTGCGTCGCGATGGGCAAAGCTGGCTATGGTCGCGCGGCGAAGACTTGATGACGGAGCGCTTTCCTGAACTGGCGCGCTTGCCCTTGCCGGAAGGCACGGTTATCGATGGCGAAATCCTCGTCTGGCAGGCGGGGAAAGTCCCTGCACCCTTTGCCGACCTGCAAAAACGCATGGGCCGCAAGACCGTCTCTGCCAGGTTGATGGCCGACTTGCCGGTGGTGCTGGTCGCCTACGATCTGCTGGAATACGATGGTATCGATATCCGCCACCTGCCGCAGCATGAACGGCGCACTTTGCTGGAACAATTGATCGCCACAGTGGCTGCGCCCACCCTGCGTTTGTCGCCGCGTATCGAAGCGAACAGCTGGCAAGCGCTGGCGGCCATCCGCACAGAATCGCGTGTCCGTGGCGTGGAGGGTTTGATGCTCAAGCAGCTCTCTAGCGCATATGGCGTGGGCCGCACCAAGGATGGTGGTACCTGGTGGAAATGGAAGATAGACCCGCATACCATCGACGCCGTGCTGATCTATGCGCAGGCAGGCCATGGCCGGCGCGCTTCGCTGTACACCGATTACACGTTTGGCGTGTGGGATGACGACCCGGAAGTGGAGGGCGGGCGTAAACTGGTGCCGTTTGCCAAGGCGTATTCGGGTTTGACCGATGCCGAGATCGCCCAGGTCGATGCGGTGATCCGCAAGACCACGATAGAAAAGTTCGGCCCCGTGCGCAGCGTGCGGCCCAGCATGGTATTCGAGATCGGCTTCGAGGGTATTGCTGCTTCCAGCCGCCACAAGGCGGGCATTGCCGTGCGTTTTCCCCGCATCCTGCGTTGGCGCGAAGACAAGACCATCGCGGACGCCGATACCCTGGCCACCCTGAAAGGCATGCTGGCATGAGCACGAACGCGCTGCTCCAGCGTATCGATCAGTGGTTTATTGACCGCGGCTGGACGGTATTCCCCTTCCAGCGCACGGTCTGGCGCGCAGCCCGTCAAGGCCAATCGGGTTTGCTGCATGCCAGCACAGGATCTGGTAAAACGTACGCCGTCTGGTTTGGCGCACTGTTATATGCGGGGCGGCAGCAACGCAGCAGCCGCAAGCAGGGCTTGCGCGTATTGTGGATCACGCCCATGCGCGCCCTGGCCGCCGATACCGTACGCGCCTTGCAAGCGTCGGGTGCTGACCTGGTGCCGGACTGGCGCATCGAGGCGCGCACGGGCGACACCAGCGCTGCGCAGCGGGCGCGGCAATCGAAAGCCTGGCCCGAAGTGCTGGTCACCACGCCGGAAAGCCTGTCGCTGATGCTGAGCCAGCTTGATGCGCAGCAAAGGTTCAGCTTGCTTGAAACCGTCATCGTCGATGAATGGCATGAATTGATGGGCAACAAGCGCGGCGTGCAAGTGCAGCTGGCGCTGGCCCGTTTGCGTTTGTGGCAAGGGAGTTTGATGGTGTGGGGCTTGTCGGCCACCTTGGGCAATTTGCGGCAGGCGCAAGATGTGCTGCTGGGTACTGATACGGATGGCGTACTGGTCGAAGGCAAGGTGAAGAAGCGCATCGTCATCGATAGCCTGATTCCCGAGCACCCCACGCGCTTTCCCTGGGGCGGCCACCTGGGTATCCAGATGCTGCAGCCGCTCATTGCCGAGATCGATTCCAGCGCTACTTCCCTGGTATTTACCAACACGCGCTCGCAGGCAGAATTGTGGTACCAGCACTTGCTCGATGCGCGCCCCGACTGGGCCGGCTTGATCGCCCTGCACCATGGTTCGCTGGACCGGGCAGTGCGCGAGTGGGTCGAGCAGGGGTTGAAGGAAGGGCGGCTGAAAGCGGTGGTGTGCACCTCCAGCCTGGACCTGGGTGTCGATTTCCTGCCGGTCGAACGGGTATTGCAGATCGGTAGCGCGAAGGGGATTGCGCGGCTGGTGCAGCGGGCCGGGCGCAGCGGCCACGCGCCGGGGCGCATTTCACGCGTGACGCTGGTGCCCACCAATAGTCTGGAATTGCTGGAGGCGGCCGGTGCGCGCCAGGCGCTGGCCCACGGTCAACTTGAAGCGCGGCCCGTGCCCGACAAGCCGCTTGATGTGCTGGTGCAACATCTGGTGACGATCGCTCTGGGGGGCGGTTTTATCTCGCCCGAGCTGTACGCAGAAGTGCGTACGGCCTGGTCATACCGCCAGCTGACACCAGAGGAGTGGCAGTGGGCGCTAGACTTCGTGGCGCGCGGTGGGCAAAGCTTGTCTGTGTATCCGGAATACCGGCGCGTGCTGCCTGACGAGCAAGGCATTTACCGCGTGCCCGATGCGGCCCTGGCGCGGCGCCACCGTATGAGCATAGGCACCATCGTGTCGGAAGCGTCCATCCAGGTAAAGTTCATGAGTGGCGGCAGGATAGGCAGCATTGAGGAATCATTTATTTCGCGGCTGCGCCAGGGCGACCATTTCCTGTTTGGCGGGCGCATCCTGGAATTCGTGCGCGTGCATGAAATGACCGCCTATGTGCGGCGCGCTACTGGCAGCCGGGGCGCCGTGCCGCGCTGGCAGGGCGGCAAGATGCCGCTATCGTCCGAACTGGCGCACGCTGTGCTGGACCAGCTGCAGCTGGCCGTCGATGGCAAGGCGCAGGGGCCGGAAATGTTGGCGCTGGCGCCCTTGCTGGCAATACAGCAGCGCTGGTCGGCCTTGCCCACACGTACCACTTTATTGATTGAAACCTTGTCCAGCCGCGAAGGCAGGCATGTCTTCATCTATCCGTTTGCGGGCCGCTCCGTGCATCTGGGCCTGGCGTCCCTGCTGGCCTATCGCATCGCTCGCACGCAGCCGGCCACCTTTTCGATTGCCGTCAACGATTACGGTTTTGAGCTGCTGGGTTCGCAGGAGCTGGACCTGGCTCCATTGTTTCGCGGCGAGCGCGGGGTGGAGGTGGGCCTGTTTGCCACGGAACATTTGCTGGAAGACGTGCTGGCCAGCCTGAACGCCACGGAATTGTCGCAGCGGCGCTTTCGTGAAATTGCCCGTATCGCCGGCCTGGTGTTCCAGGGTTATCCGGGCCAGCCGAAAAGCGCGCGCCAGTTGCAGGCGTCGTCTTCGCTCTTTTTTGAAGTGTTCCGCAAGCATGATGCAAGCAATCTACTGCTGACGCAGGCGCAGCGGGAAGTGCTGGAGCAGGAGCTGGAATTGACGCGCTTGCGTGTCACCTTGCAGCAGATGCAAGCTTGCAGTCTGGCCTTGCATAGCTTGCCGCGTGCTTCGCCATTTGCCTTTGGCTTGATGGTAGAGCGTTTCCGCGAAAAGCTGACCACGGAAAAATTGTCGGACAGGGTGGCCCGCCTGGTGCGCGAGCTGGAAAAGGCGGCTGCATGATGGGTGCATCTTGTCGCGTCATTCTTGCCGGAGAAAGCATGCTCTTGCTGGCGGGCAGGGCGCTATATTGGCCGGCGCAGCAGATGCTGGTAGTGGCCGATATTCACTTCGGCAAGGCCGTATCGTTTCGCGCGCTGGGCGTGCCCGTGCCGCGCGGCACCACCACGCAAAACCTGCAGGCGCTCGATGCGCTGTTGGCGCAAGTTGCTTGCCGGCAGATTGTATTTCTTGGCGATTTTCTGCATGCCAGGGCGGCCCATGCGCCAGCCACGGTGGCGGCCATGCTTGCCTGGCGCCGCCGCCATCCGCAATTGTTGCTGACCTTGGTGCGCGGCAATCACGACCTGCATGCGGGTGACCCGTCGAGCCTGCTGGCAGTGACGCTGGTCGACGAACCATATCGATTGGGGCCGTTTGCGTTTTGCCATCATCCGGACACGGCCAGCGAGGCTTATGTATTTGCTGGCCACGTCCATCCTGTCTATCACTTGCGCTCCGGCCACGACGGCTTGCGCCTGCCGTGTTTTCTGCAGGGACCATCGAGATTGATCCTGCCTGCATTTGGCGCCTTCACGGGCGGCTACGCGGTGCGCCCCGCATTGGACGAGGCCGTGTATGTGGTAGCGGACGGGGCCATTTTCCCTTTGCCATGATCGCGGGAGATGTCCTACATTTTCTCATGTCACCGTCCTATTTGTAATGCACCATGCCGGCACTAAGATGAGGTTTCCCTTGCCATGCGGGGCTGTCAACTTTGCATGGGCACATTATTTTATTTCAGCGCGTTCATTACCAGGAGACCATCATGGCTACATCGAGCGACAATAAACAAGGTAGTAAAGCGGGCGGCAAGGCGGGCGAGAGCGGAGGCAGCAAGCAAAGCGATACCAGCAAACGGGGCTTTGCGTCCATGGACCCTGCCCAGCAGCGTGAAATCGCCAGCGAAGGTGGACGTGCCGCGCATGAAAAAGGCACGGCCCATGAATTCACGTCGGAAGAAGCGCGCCGGGCTGGCAGCCAAAGCCATAAAAACGATGGCAACCGGCAAAGTGCCGGTACCTCGTCGGGCACGCGCGACAATGCGTCCACGCGTCCCGACACCACCAGCGACACGGCGGGCGGAGCCAGCAAGCAAAGCGGCGGTTCTGGCTCAGGTTCGGGCTCGGGCAGCGGTTCCGGTTCACGCGGCGGCAGCTGAAGCCTGAGCTTGCGTTAGGGGCGGCGGCGATGCGGTCTGGCCAGGCATCGCCCTACCTCTCGCGATGCATATGGACTATGCTGAAAAGGCTGCGATAGTGCAGCAAACCACCATGGAGATTGACATGGCTAAATCACACAACAGGGCCAAGCCAGAGAGCAGCCCAGACATTGGCAGTCCGGGCAATATGTCCGGTACCATGACGGGTGCTACAGGCAACAAGCAAAGCGACCCGGCGGCGGGGCAAAACTTTGTGCTGGTCGATAGCGAGCAAGGACTCGATATCGGCGACGACCAGTTTGCCATCGGCGAAGTACGCCGCGCTGACCGCTTGCCGCACCGCCAGGGTGGCGCTGGCGGACAAAACCAGCAAAGCGCCTCGGATACTTCCTGTGCGCCCGATACCACCGGCAGCACCGGTGTCTGACGGACTTGACAGGTGAAACACTGGCGCAGTGCGCCAGTGTTTTTTCTTTAAAGATCCACTCTCCCATGCTCACCCAAGTCTTTGGGCCGGTCGCCCGTAATGGCAGCCTTGGCCATTTCAAAGAATTGCGTCATCTTGCTGCTGTTCACGTCCCAGTATTCGGCTGATTGCAAGCTCACCTTGATCAGAGCCAGTTGCGGATCGTCCAGGCCACCGGGGAACCAGGCCTTGACCAGCGGACTCCATAATTCTTCTGCCTTGCTCCGGTCTTTTACCAGCTCTGCATGACCGCAGACCGAGACATACAGGCTGTCGCCCGGTTCGGCAAAGCTGATATTAACCTGCGGATTGTTCAGCAAATCGCGCACGAACGGCGTCTGCTCGGATACGAAAAACCACATCCGGCCTTCGCTATCGGTTTGCTGCAAGGTGAGCGGGCGGCTGGTCAGGGTGCGCGTATCGTCGCTGGTGGTAAACATGCCAAATTTGACTTGTTTGATCTTGCCCGCGATGATGTTCAATTGTTCGCTGTTATAGCTCATGGCATGCTCCAGTTGGTGGATGGCGAAGCTCCAGCATAGGGGGCGGCGAGCCCTGGCACCGTTCGGCAGCGTACCTTGGCGTACGATCCATGTTTCAATCTTGTTACAAAACGGCCGCCCGGCCAGGCTCCGGTTTGGTTGACTTCATAAATGATAATCATTATCATCTTTATGCTGGTTTGTTCTTGGGAAAGTAGCAAGCCTGGCCAAGAATACTATTGTGAGGAATGTCAATGAAGCAATCAGACCGCTGCGCGGGAGCGTGCCATGCATGATGCGGCCACCGCCGACAAGGCCAGGCAAAATGCCAGCCGCGCCGTCTGGCTCAAGCAACTGCATCAATGGCACTGGATCAGTTCAGCACTATGTTTGCTGGCGATGTTTTTGTTCGCTGTTACCGGCATTACCCTGAATCACGCTACGCAGATTGAAGCGAAGCCAACCGTCACACGCCAGAAAGCCACCGTGCCCGCGCCCGTGGTGGCCCAGCTGGCTGCCTTTGCCCACCAGCACGATGGCGCCAATGCGCCGCTGCCCGGCATCGCCGAGCGCTGGCTTACCCAGCAGTGGTCCATCAATGCGGGCGGGCGCCTGGCCGAATGGTCGATGGACGACGTGTATTTGCCGCTGCCCAGGGCCGGCGGCGACGCTTGGGTGCGCATAGCCCTGGAGGATGGCGCGGCCGAATATGAAGTGACGGACCGGGGCTGGATTTCCTGGCTCAACGATGTGCACAAGGGCCGTAACACAGGCGTGGCCTGGAACTGGTTCATCGATATCTTTGCCGGCCTGTGCATCGTATTTTGCCTCACAGGCTTGTTGATTCTAAAGTTCCATGCAGTCAAACGTCCCCTGACCTGGCCGATGGTAGGACTCGGCATTTTGATACCGTGTGGTATCGCCTTGCTGTTCATCCACTGATGTTTTTATTTTCCACTTTTTTACAGGCATACCATGAAATTACGCTACTCCCTTGCGCTTGGACTTCCCCTGATCGGTACTTCGGCCATGGCGGCCGACCTGTCCCTCAAGCTTGAAATCCCGCAACTGAACGTGGCGGAATATCATCGTCCCTACGTGGCTGCCTGGCTGGAAACGCCGGACCAGAAAGTGGTGGGCAACCTGGCCGTACTGTACGACGTGAAAAAGAAAGACAAGGCCGGTGAAAAGTGGCTCAAGGATATGCGCCAATGGTGGCGCAAGAGCGGCCGCGACCTGGCCATGCCGGTCGATGGCGTCAGCGGCGCCACGCGCGCGCCTGGCGAACACAATCTGACTTTCCCGGGTTCGAAAGCCGTGTTCGACAAGTTGCCGGCCGGCGAATATCAACTGGTGGTGGAAGCGGCGCGTGAAGCGGGCGGCCGCGAACTGGTGCGCGTGCCGTTCCAGTGGCCGCCGAAGAGCGCCGAGTCGGTCCCTGCCAAAGGCAAGGAAGAACTCGGTAACGTCGTCGTCCAACTCAAACCATAAGGCGCGCCCATCATGTTCAATACGAAAGTACGCAAGTCATTGATGGTGCTGGCCCTGGCCGGCTTATCCCTGAGCGCCCACGCCCATCGCGGCTGGATGGTGCCATCGAGCACCATGGTGGAAAGCAAGGATGCCTGGGTCACGGTGGATGCGGCCGTATCCGATGGCTTGTTTGAGATCGATCACCAGCCGCTGCGTCTGGACTTGCTGCAAATCACGGGGCCGGATGGCGCCACGGTAGCGCCCGCCAATGTGTTGACGGGACGGCTGCGTAGTGTATTCGACGTCAAGCTGGAAAAGCCGGGCACGTATAAAGCGGCCATCGTGTCGCAAACCGTGATGGCCAGCTATAAGGTGAATGGCGAGCAAAAGCGTTTCCGCGGCAACGAAGAAACCTTTAAAAAAGACGTGCCGGCCGATGCGCAAGAATTGAAAGTCACGCGCACGGCGGGCCGTCTGGAAACTTTCTTCAGCAATGGCGAGACCAGCACGGTCGTGTTCAAGCCGACCGGCGCCGGTCTGGAATTTGTGCCCGTCACGCATCCGAACGACTTGCGCGCGGGCGAAAAAGCCACCTGGCGTTTCCTGGTCGATGGCAAGCCAGCCGCCAACCTGGCGTTCAGCCTGGTGCCCGGTGGCGTACGCTACCGTGGCGTGCTGGGGGAAATCCGCCAGACGACCGATGCCAAGGGCGAGATCACTTTCACCGTGCCGGCCGCCGGCATGTATTACCTGAGCAGCAGCTGGCCAGCTGCCGCACCGTCCGTACCCGGCCAGCCACCGGCCATGCCTGAGCGCCGCATGACCTACGCTGCCAGCGTGGAAGTGTTGCCGCAGTAATTGTGACGAGAGCTGCCATGCGCCGGGTGCTGCTGCCTCTGCATATTTCTGACGAGGCCGCGCCGCCCGGCGCCGTCGCTCGCCGTTTTAGCGGCCTCAGCATGGGCACCAGCTGGACGGTGCACCTGCTCGACAACGCCACGCCGGGGCGTGCCGTTGGTGTTGATTTACAGCAAGGCTTGCAGCAGCAGCTGGACCTGGTGGTGGCGCAGATGAGCCACTGGAGCGACGACTCCGACCTGGGCCGCTTTAACCGGGCCGAACCGGGTAGCTGGCATAGCTTGCCTGCCGCGTTTTGCGAGGTGCTGGGTTTTGCCATGCACGTGGCGCACGCTTCCAGCGGCGCTTACGATCCCTGCGCCGGCGCCCTGGTCAACCTGTGGGGCTTCGGCCCCCGCCAGCGTTATGACCAGCCCGGCTTTCAATCGCCAACACCCGAGACAGTAGCCTTTTTGTTGTCGCAGCAAGGCCGCCGCCGTCTGGAACTGGACTTGCCGGCCCGCCGCGTACGCCAGCCTGGCGGTCTGTTGCTGGACTTGTCGGCCATCGCCAAGGGGTATGGCGTGGACCGCCTGGCGCGCTACCTCGATAGCCAGGGCATCCGCCATTATCTGGTGGAAGTGGGCGGCGAGTTGCGCGGTGCTGGCAGCAAGCCCGATGGCCAGCCGTGGTGGGTGATGCTGGAGCAAGTCGATGGCATGACTGAGATTGCATCCCATCCGCAGGAAATGCTGCTGGCGCTGCATGGCTTGTCGGTCGCCACGTCGGGCGATTACCGGCGTTTCTTTCAGGATGAGGATGATGGCGCGCGCTTTTCGCACACTATCGATCCCCGCAACGGCATGCCGATCAGCAACCAACTCGCTTCCGTCACCGTAGTACACGCCGAATGCATGGCGGCCGACGCCTGGTCGACGGCCTTGACTGTGCTGGGGCCGGAAGCCGGTTTGGCACTGGCCGAGGAGCAAGGCTTGGCTGCGCGTTTCCTGCAGCGCGACGGAGATGGCTTGCGTGAAACATTGAGCAGCCAGATGCTGGCCATGCTGGACGAATAAAACTGAACCCCATGATTTTTACGCACGATACGACGCGGCTGGCCTTGCTGGCTGGCCTGTCCCTCAGTTATGCCGGTGTCTGCCTGGCACCCTGGTTGCGCGCGCGCAAGCGTCGCCGCGCAGACAAAGCGGCCAAGGAAACGCTTGCCGATACGCCGGCCTGGCTGGTGGTCTACGCCAGCCAGACCGGCAATGCCGAAGAGCTGGCCACGCAGACGGCCCATCGTTTGCAGCTGGCCGGTGTTCCAGTACGACTGTGCGCCCTGGCCGATGTCACTGCCGATGATTTGCAGCAGGCCGAGCGGGCATTGTTTCTGGTCAGCACTTATGGCGAGGGCGACGCCCCCGATAATGCCGCCGCCTTCATCGGCAGCTTGATGACGGGGGACTTGGCGCTGCCTCAGTTGCACTATGGCCTGCTGGCCTTGGGCGACAGCAGTTACAGCCAGTATTGCGGCTTTGGCCGCGCGCTCGATGCCTGGCTGGCCGGGCAGGGCGCCTCGCCCTTGTTCGAACGCATCGAAGTGGACCTCAGCGCAGGCGCCGCCATCGAACACTGGTTCCAGCATCTGAGTCATCTGGCTGGCACCAGCGATGCGCCGGACTGGAGCGCGCCCGCCTTTGAGGACTGGTTTTTATTGGCGCGGCGTTTGTTAAATCCAGGCAGCGCCGGCGGCGCCGTGTATCACGTGGAACTGGCGCCTGCCAAGGGCAGCTTGCCCGAGTGGCAGTCTGGCGATCTGGTGCAGGTGGCTGCCCCGGCCGACCCGGCGCAGCCGCGCGAGTATTCGATCGCCTCGATTCCGCATGACGGCAGCGTGCATTTGCTGGTACGCCAGCATGCTCACTCCGATGGCAGCCTGGGGCTGGCGTCTGGGTGGCTGACGGCGCAAGCGCAGCCAGGTGATACGGTGCAACTGCGCTTGCGTCCGCATCGGCGTTTCCGCCTGGAAGATAATGCGGCGCGGCCATTGATCTTGATCGGCAATGGCAGTGGCATCGCCGGCTTGCGCGGCCACTTGAAAAGCCGGGTGCTGGCCGGCCAGCGCCGCAATTGGCTGATCTTTGGCGAACGCAATGCCGAGCACGATTTTCATTACCGCGAAGAGTTGCAGCACTGGCATGCCAGCGGCGACTTGCCGCGCCTGGACCTGGTGTTTTCGCGCGACCAGCCCGAGCGCCTGTATGTGCAGGACCGCTTGCGCAGCCATGCCGATGAAGTGACATTGTGGCTGGAGCAGGGCGCGGCCATCTATATTTGCGGCAGCCTGGCCGGCATGGCGGGCGGCGTCGACCTGGCCCTGCAAGACATACTGGGCAGGCCCGCGCTCGATGCGCTGGCGGCGCAAGGACGCTACCGGAGGGATGTCTATTAGGCAATCTATTGCGATATTGCGCGCTCGCCAGCACGTCCGCGCAGAGGCGGTTATGATGGTTGTTTCTTCCAAGGAGACATCATGAGTGTGAGCATTTACGACATTCCCCTGCACCGCATCAATGGCGAGGCCGCCACCTTGGGCGCGTACCGGGGCAAGGTGTTACTGGTGGTCAACGTGGCGTCGGCCTGTGGCTTGACGCCGCAGTACGAAGGCCTGGAAAAACTGTATGAAGACAAGCAGGCTGAAGGCCTGGTGGTCGCTGGTTTCCCTGCCAATGAATTTGGCGCGCAAGAGCCGGGCAGTAATGCCGAGATTGCGGACTTTTGCAGCAGCAAGTTCAGCGTGCAATTCCCCTTGTTTGAAAAGATCGTCGTCAAGGGCCCGGACCAGCATCCGCTGTACCAGCGCCTGATTGAACAGCAGCCGCAGGCGCAGGAAAAACCGGGCAGCGATTTCCGCGCCAAACTGGCCGGCTACGGCATCGTGCAGGAAAATCCGACTGACGTGCTGTGGAATTTCGAGAAGTTTTTGATCAGCAAGGATGGCCGCGTGGTAGGACGCTTTGCGCCCGATACCACGGCCGATGATGCGATTTTGCGCGAGGCCATCGAGCGCGAACTGCAAGCTTAAAAAGGCAGGGGCGGCACTTTACTCTGCTGTGTTCAGCGCCGCCGGCTCCATCTCTCCACTGACTTCCTGCAAGCCGCGTGCCAGGCTGGAAATGCTGGGGTTGTCGATAAATACGCAGCGCTTGCCCGTGCGCTTGCAATAGTCCTTCACCCTCCAGTAGGCGCTGTGGCTGATGCAGCCGGTCTGGCAAATCACCAGGTCGGCCGCCGCCAGGCTGGAATCGAGCATATTGGCATTGTCTTCCAGGCCGCCATCGTGGTGGGCGAACTGGCCGCCGACCCGCTCGATCAGCGCGCGGTAGGTGGCCACGTTGCCGCTGCGCCCACCCACGCACAGCACGCTTTGATCGACCAGGCGGATCGGCATCTTGAGCTTGCCGCCGCTCTGCGCTTCCAGCTTCGGCGCCGGTGGCGGTGCGACGGGCATGGTACGCGGTTGCGCCTGTTTCAATTCGCTGATTTGCTGGCGCAATTCCTTTTCACGTTCATCCATCTGCGCCAGCCGTTCGACCAGGCGGGTGCGTGCTTCCAGTTCCGGTACGATGGCTTGCAATTGTGCCAGTTCGGCACGCAAACTATCGATCACGCTATCTTTGCCGATGGTTTCGGCACGCGCGCGCAGCAGCAGCGCTTCCTGGCGTTCCAGGTCGCCCGTCTTTTCTTGCAGCAGGGCGTGGCTGCGTTGTTGCAGCTTGGCCAGTTCGTGCGTCAGGCGCGCGTTTTCTTCCTGCAAGGCTGTGAATTTGCCCATGTCGGCGCGCACGCAGGCGCCGGCCTGGTGCTGGATCATGTGCAAGTCCCGGCACATCTGCTCTTCCAGTTCCGCATCGCAGCGCGGATGCGTCAAGCCTGCCCAGAAGGCGCCGGCCACATCGCCATTGGCCACGGCCGCGCGCCATAATTGCGCCACCTGTTCCGTGGTCTTGGCGCCGCGAAAACGCAGGATCACGGGCGCGTAACGGCGTTCCAGTTCTTTTTGCAACGCTTCCGACAAACGGTTGCGCACGCCGCATTCCGTCACGGCGCCCACATGCACTTCGTAATCGTCGGCTAGCACGCGGCCGCCCGTCATCTTGCCGACCAGCTTGCGCAGGTAGCCGAGTGGCAAGCCGACGCCAACCAGCGGGCAGTGGCAGGTATGCGACAGTTCCCACAGCCGTCGCCGGCGCGAAGCGAGCGCGGCCTTTTCGGCCTCGCCGCTGGAACAATTGCTGATGACGGGCAGGGACTTGTCTTTGTCACACATGGCGGTATCCTGTTAGGCGTAGGGGGAGCGGAAGAATTATTGCGGCAGGGAAGCGGCCGGACGCTTGCTGCCGACCATGCGGCCCAGGCGTTCGATGAAGGTGGTTTTCGGCTGCGTGGGCAGATTCAGGGCGACCAGCGTGGCCCATTGCTGCGACAGTTGCTGGCAAGTCGCTTGCAGCACGGGCGCCAGGTCGGGCAGGCTGGACAGGACTTGCAAATGGCGTTCGATCACCGACGCCAGTTTCGGGCAGGCACTGTTGGCATGATAATGCGACATCAGGTGTAATACGGCTGACAGCATCAATTCAGGCTGTTGCCCGGTTGCGCCGGCAGACATCGAAGAGTTACGGTCGATCGCCATCAAACACTCCTGTGCGGTGGTTTGGCTGGCTGGCGCGCACGCGGCGCGCGACTGGCTGGCGCGGTGATGCCTGCTGCTGCGTAATGCTCAGGCAGCTCAGGCAGTCAGGATCAGCTTATTCAATTGGGTGACGCGCAGGCGATAAATCTTGCCGCTGTGTTCGATTTCTACTTCACGTCCCTGCTGCAGCAGCGCTTCGCTGGTGATGCGGCGCGCCGGTTGCGCCATGCTGACAGGCGGACGAGCGTGAACGGAAGGTGCATCCTGGGCCAAGGCGGGTTTTGAAGTGTGCATTTTGACTTTCTTTTATCTCAGTTGAGAATGATTCGTATTTGCATTATTGTTGAATGTGGCCCGAAAAGCAAGCCCTATTTACGCGAAATTAGGCATTTAGTTGGGCTTTTTTGAGAGGGGATTGCTGCCTGGTCAATTCAGATGGCGAAATGCCATGCGGTGGCAGGGAAAGTGCAAGGGGAGGTGGGAATGGGGGGGGTATAGCGATGGGCTGCAGGCAAAAAAGACCCGGCGGGGCGGCAAGCGCTCCGGCCGGGTCAAGCCTGTGTCTGGCTTGCTGTTAATTTTTAAGGGGTTAAACCGTCGCCAGCAGTTGTGCGGCATCCGTTTCGGCTTCTGCCTTGGCGGCAGCCTGCGTGTCGGCCTTCAGTTTGGCGGCAGCCAGTTGCTTGGCGCGCGAGCGCGATGGCGGCAGACGGCGCAGGGTTTTCAGCGCATCGGGATCCTTGATGCCGATGGTGCGCTGGTCTACCGTGATCAAGCCGATTTCATTGAAGGCGGACAGGGTGCGGCTGACTGTTTCCAGAGTCAGGCCCAGGTAGCTGCCGATTTCGTGACGCGTCATGCGCAGGTTGAACAGCTTGCTGGAGTAGCCCATTTGCGCGAAGCGGTCGGCCAGCGAGACGAGGAAACGGGCCACGCGCGCTTCGGCGCTGAGGGCGCCCAGCATGCCGATCATCGCCTGTTCGCGCACCAGTTCGCGGCTCATCACGCCGTACATGACATTTTCCAGTTCCAGGTGGACGCGGCCCAGCGCTGTCAGTTTCTTGAACGGCAGCAGGATCAGGTCGCAGTCGGACAAGGCCACCGCTTCCGATGAATAATGGCGCGAATGGATGCCGTCTACGCCCAGCATATCGCCTTTCATGGGAAAGCTCAGTACCTGCTCATTGCCGAATTCGTCGATCAGCACGGTTTTCAAAAAGCCCGAATTGACGATGTACAGGGTATCGAATGGCTGGCCGATGGTGTGGATGCGCTGCCCGGTTTTGAACTGTACATGCTGGAATAGCAGTTCGTCCGCGGCAATGGTGCAGGCGTTGGAGATGTGCAGCAGGTCGCATACTTCCTTCAGGTTTGACCATAAGCGCCCCTGGCGCTGGCGCCCGGCTTCCATCGAAGGTGACGGCGCTGGTGACGAGGCCGGACGGTTTTCAGACGTTTGCGTGGACAGCATGTTCATCTCCTGGTGGCAGGTAATTCAGATGTGTATAACGAAATGCACAGAAATGGCGCCCGGCCCATGGACCGGTGGCGTTGGTTCTGGCGTGTATTGCTCAATTCGCTGAAGACTTGCGGTGTGATGTCATAACTTTCCAGCAACTTGATGACTGGTTTCAGTATGCCAACAACCGTATAAAATTAATATCAGCAGTGGCTGAATATGGCAGTAGGAGCTACGGCAGTGTCTGTAGGATTGTTCCTACTGCGCAGGGATGCGGGGAGGATGGCGACAGGAGGCGGCGCGAACGTTCAAGTCTTGAACGGTAACAGCAAGCGGTGGGCAACGGCGTATTGCACCATTTCCGACAGGGAACTCATGCCCATCTTTTGCATGATGCGCGTCTTGTGCGTGCTGACCGTCTTGACGCTCAAATGCAGGTTGTTGGCGATTTCCGTGATCGACTTGCCTGAGACCAGCAGCGAGAAGACTTCGAATTCGCGGTCCGACAGCTGTTTGTGCAGCAGGCTTTCATTGGGCATCATGATGTTGAGCACCAGTTGTTCCGCCACTTCGGCGCTGATGTAGGGACGGCCCGAGGCCACCTTGTGGATCGCGCCGACCAGCTGGGTGCCGGCGCTTTCCTTGGTCAGGTAGCCTTGTGCGCCAGCGCGGATGGCGCGCACGGCGTATTGTTCCTCTTCATGCATGGTCAGGATCAGGATGGCCAGCTTGGGTGCTTCGCTGCGGATCTGGCGTATCAGGTCGACCCCGCTGCGCCCTGGCATCGACAGGTCGAGCAGCAACAGGTCGAAGCCGCCCTGGCGCACGTGGTTCAGCACTTCAAAGCCGTCAATGGCTTCGCCCACGATATCGATATCGGGCGCGCCGTCGAGTATGCGCTTCAAACCCTCGCGCATGATGGTGTGGTCGTCGGCAATCACAATACGTATCATAGGCCTGCAGTCTTTGCTGGCCGTCAGGAACTGGCCAATTGTTAAAAAGAGATGTTAAAAAATCAGAAAGCTTGTCATATTAGCTGAAAAATGGCGCCCACCCGTGTTTCAACCGTGCGCCACTCTTTCCTATGACCTGCTATGAGGCCGGCGGTTCCTTGATCAGCCTATGCACCAGCACTGGCAGCGTCGAATGCGATAAGACCTTGTTGGTGACACTACCCAGCAAGAGCTGGCCCCAGCCGCTGCGGCCGTGGGAGCCCATGAAAATCAGGTCGCAATCTTGCAGTTGGGCCACCTCGACGATCTTCAGGGCAGGGCTGTCAGAGAAGGTCGTCAATCCCGTTGCGTGCAGGCCCCGCTTCGCTGCCGCATCTAGCACGGCTTGCCAGTGGCCGGCGCCGGCCTTGCGCATGGCGATGCGGTATTCCTCTTCGCTGGGATAGCTCGGTGGAATGATTTCGATATACACGGGGTATTGATACTCGGGCGCTACATACAGGGCGAGGATGTCGGCCTGCATCTGCTCGGCAAAGGCTACGCCGGCGCAGGCGGTCAGGTTGGAGACGGCTGAACCGTCGGTGGCGATCAGAATTTTCTTATACATGGCAGCTCCTTGGTGTATGGACCGGCGCGCGCAGCAGGTCTTATTGTAGACGTGGCTGCAGCATTGTTTTCATGTAAAGACTTGATAATTGTCAACACTCTTGCACCTTCAGTATAGACAACATTGGCAAGAGGATCGCTTTTGTGTGTGGGAAGGGAAGGGGATTTCTTGCCTGGGCATGTTCTTGTCCGCAGGCCAATGGTAGTATTTCAAAATACAACAGTGGGAACACTTATTTCCGTGAGGAAAAGCAATTGTAGGTCCGCTTTATAGTGGGAAGCGCGTTTTGAGATTTACCAATAGGGCAACGCCCTGCTACACTCGCACCATCGCAGCGGTATTGCCTCAAATCATCTTAATCGAGAAATTGTGGGTATCAGTCTGTAAAACGCACAGTTCAGGCGGAATTTTGACAAATTATGGAGAAGCAGGGATATGACCAACGCCGCTGATGATTTCGATGCCTTATTCGATGAAGTATCTGCGCAACGCGCGGCCGCGCCCGCGCCTGCCACGGCCGCCACACCAGTGCCCGCCGAGATAGCGGACGACGATTTTGAAGCCTTGTTTGACTCGGTATCGGCCAGCGTCGCTGCACCGGCAGCGGCGCCGGCCCCGGCGGTGGAAGCAGCCGCCGACGTTTCAGCCGAGCCGGCCACTGAAGCACCGGCAGCCGATCCGGTCGACAAATCCGACCAGCCCATGTTTGAACGCCTCGGTGGCATCGTGCGCCTGCTGCACGACTCCTTGCGCGAACTGGGTTACGACAAGGCATTGACAGAAGCGTCGTCGCAGATCGTCGATGCACAAGACCGCCTGGAATACGTGGCTACCTTGACTGAACAGGCCGCCAACAAGGTGTTGAACACCCTGGATGAAGGCATGCCGGCGCAGGACGTGCTGTCGAAAAAGGCCAAGGACATGGACAGCCGCTGGACGGCGCTGTTCGATGGCAAGCTGAGCCTGGAGGAATTCAAGGCCCTGGCCGGCGATACGCGCCAGTTCACGCAAGCCGTGTCGGTTGCCACGGAAGCGGAAAAAGCGCGCTTGCTGGAAATCATGATGGCCCAGGACTTCCAGGACATCACGGGCCAGCTGATCAAAAAAGTGGTGAACATTACCAAGACGGTGGAAAACGAACTGGCCCAGCTGCTGCGCGACAATGCGCCAGCCGAAGTGCGCGAAAAGCTGGCGCAAAAACCGGCCGTACCGCTGATGCAGGGCCCGTCGGTGCCCTCCGTGGCGCTGGACCAGAATAATGTTGACGACCTTCTTGCCGATTTGGGATTCTAATGGACGATATGCTCAAGGATTTCGTCGTCGAGGCGATGGATCTTGCAGTTAATGTTGAAGAGCACCTATTGCGTCTCGAGCGCGATCCTGACAACAAGGAAACGCTCAATGCAGTGTTTCGTTCTTTTCACACGATCAAGGGCGGCGCCGGCTTCATGGGCTTGCCCGCGCTGGTGGCGGCCTGCCACCTGACGGAAAATCTGTTTGATGCCTTGCGCACGGGTGCCGCGCCCGTCACGCCGCTGGCCATCGAGGCGGCGCTGCAGGCGTCCGGTTTCGTGGCCGACCAGCTGACGGAACTGGCCAATGGCGCCGCGCCGGAATCCTTGCCGGCCATGCCGCAGGAACTGGAACATATCCTGACGAACGCCATCGAAGGCAAGGATGCGCCTGCTGCACCTACTGCTGCCCCTGTTGTCATCGAGGTGGTGGCCGAAACGGTGGCAGCCGCACCGCTTGCCGCCACGCCAGTCGTCGGTGAAGACGGCCTGGACTGGACCGGCATGTATAACGCCGTGGTGCCGGAAGGCAGCAAGCTTGCCGCCTCACCGGTTGCTACTGTGGCGGCAACGCCTGCGGCCGCACCGGTCGCTACTGCCGCGCCTGCCACTGCTACCGCCGCTGCCAAGCCGGCTGCCAAAAACTGGGATGGCGTGGACCGCCGCGAAGGCGCCGATGTGCGCCATGCCGCGCCCGTCAAGGAAGACAGCATCCGCGTCGACGCAGTCAAGCTCGACGCCTTGCTGGAAGTGGCCGGCGAATCGGTGCAGGCCGCTAACCAGGCTGCCGTGCTGCTGGAGCGCTTGCTGCAATTCAAATTCGAAGGCCCGGCTGCCAGCTTGATGGCGACCCTGGCCGAAACGCTGGAACGCGCCTCGCGCTACTCGACCGAGTTGCAGCGCGCTACGCTGGCCACACGCATGCAGCCGGTGGGGCGCCTGTTTCAGAAATTCCCGCGCCTGGTGCGCGAGCTGGCCAAAGACCTGGGCAAGGATGTCGAGCTGACGATCGAAGGTGCTGAAACGGAAGTCGACCGCGTGGTAGTCGACAGCCTGTACGATCCGCTGGTGCACATGCTGCGCAACTCGCTGGACCATGGCGTGGAATCGCCGGAAGACCGCCTGGCGGCGGGCAAGCCTGCCAAGTCGTATATTTCGCTGAAAGCATGGCAGGAAGCCAATAGCGTCATGATCGTGCTGCAAGATGATGGCAAAGGCATGGACCCGGTCTTCCTGCGCAGCAAGGCGCAGCAAAAAGGCTTGATCAGCGAAAACGCGCAGTTGAGCAACGACGAATGCTTCCAGCTGGTCTTCCTGCCAGGTTTCTCGACCAAGGAAGTCGCTTCCAGCGTTTCCGGCCGTGGCGTAGGCATGGACGTGGTCAAAACCGCCGTGGAAAAAAACCGTGGCGCCATCCACATCGAATCGGCGCTGGGCCATGGCACCAAGTTTGCCATCCGCCTGCCGATCGAACTGTCGATCGTGCCGACCATGCTGGTGTCCACCTCGGGCGCCGCGCTGGCGCTGCCGATGGCCGTGGTGCAGCGTGTGGTTGAATTGCCGGAAACCTTCATGGAAGTGGGCGGCGCGCCGGTCCTGAAAGACCAGGGCCGTCCATTGCCGGTACGTTCGCTGGCGGGCGCTTTGGGCTACGAATCGTGCAGCGAGCGCGTCGGCATCGTGGTGGCCGCACCGCAACCGTATATTCTTGCTGTGGAAGCCGTCGATGGTACGGCCGACCTGGTGATCAAGCCGATGACGGCCATTACCGTGGAAGGCATTACCGGCACGGCCCGCTCGGCTGAAGGAGAACTGGTGCTGGTGGTAGGCCTGTCGTTCCTGATGGATGGTTGCAGGGGAACTGTGCGCCTCGCTGCCTAAGCCTCGCCTTACTCCCGACAAAACCCGCTACGCGTAGCGGGTTTTTTTATTGCCGAATCAAATACCGGCTGGCCGTAGGCTGCCACCTTCCAGCCAGCGTTGCACGCGCACGATTTCCTGCGCGCGGGCCGCGTCATCCTTGGGCGGCGGCAAGTAGATATCCGGCATGATGCCGCCCAGGTCCACTTGCAGGGTGGGCAGGCGGGCCGAGCGCGAGGTGGCGTATTGCAACTGGCGCACTCCCGAAGGCAGGGCGTGCAGGCGCAGGTTGGAATAATCGAGCGCGCCATAACTGTTGCGGCCGACCAGTTTGACATGGAAACTTTGCCGTGCCGCCAGCAGGAATTCTTCGCAGGAACTGGCGCACGCCTTATCGATCAATACGGCCACGCGTGCAGGCTGGTGTAACTCTGGCGGGCTCAAGCGTGTATAGCTGATCACGCCACCATCGTTCTGTGGCGCATAGTCGCCCGGCTTGACGGTACGCATCTGCGCCACGGCCTGGACGGAAAAGGCGGCGCAGTTCTGGTCGCCCGGGGCCAGCAAGGGGCAGACCTTTTCCTGTCCATCGATATTGGCTGGCGTGGATAGCCATTCGGCGCCCATGTTGAGCATTTCCCCCGAACTGATCCATTGCAGCAGGGGTGCATACGTGGCGTCGCTGCCGCCGCCATTGCTGCGCACATCCAGGATCCAGTTCGAATGCGAGGCCAGCGTGGTCTGGTGCGTGTCGAGCAGGGTGGCCATGGCGGTGCGGTAGCGGCCGTGGAAGCTGGGCAGTGTCAATAATAAAGTTGTCTCTGACAATACTTGCAAGGACGGTTCCTTGGACGGCGCGGCTTGACCCGCAACGGCGGGCTGGGCCGGGGAGGGCTTGGCGACGTCTTGCGCGCTGCCCGGCTTGACATGCAAATGGCCCTTGCGCCACATGCCCACATAGTTTTCCAGGATGGCATCGCAGGCTTTGCTGTCCGCTGCGCCAGCCGCCGCCGTGGTGGCCGTGGCCAGCGCCAGGTCAAAATAAGCCTGGCCTTTTTGCGCCAGGTGCTGGCGTGCACCCGTGTCGTTTTCCAGCAGGAAGGACGGAATGGCGCGCAAGTCTTGCACGCAGATTTCTCCGGGCGTGGCGGCTGCCGCCTGGCCGCCGGCTGCCATCAGGGCGGCCAGCGCGAAAAAGCTCGATTTCATCAATCATCCCCGACTGTATGTGTAGCGCGAGCGAATGCGCGCGCTATTGTTTTTGTCGAAACACGATACACGAAAGAGGAATGAAGAACACATAATTTCTTGCTCCGCAGACATTCCTTCGGGCGCAGGGCAGCTGATGCATCGGCCATGCCAGTAAAAGGGATATTTCAGCAATTTTTAGCTCATATCAATTGCACCCTCCGAACTTTGTATCGCCAATCCTACGGTTTTGCCTGTTTCGGTTCTGTATTGCGCAAAATATGGCATAATCATTGCCGATCCTTTGGATCTGTATGACTGATTACTTATTAGCGCTTACGCATTAGTGCTTACTTACACAGGCTGTGGCAACGCTGCATAAATCATGATGAAGACGCTTTACGACAAACTTTGGGAATCCCACGTTGTGCGGGCCGACGATGATGGCACGACAATCCTGTACATCGACCGGCACTTGCTGCACGAAGTCACCAGCCCGCAAGCTTTCGACGGCCTACGCGCAGCGAACCGCCAGCCGTGGCGTTTGTCCGCCAACCTGGCCGTGGCCGACCATAACGTGCCGACCACCAGCCGTACCGATGGCATCGCAGATCCGGTTTCGCGATTGCAGGTAGAAACCCTGGACAAGAATGCCAAGAATTATGGTTTGACGTACTTCAACATGAACGACAAGCGCCAGGGCATCGTGCACGTGATCGGCCCCGAGCAGGGCGCGACCTTGCCCGGCATGACCGTGGTGTGCGGCGATTCGCATACGTCCACCCATGGCGCATTCGGCGCCTTGGCGCATGGTATCGGCACGTCCGAAGTGGAACATGTGCTGGCCACGCAAACCCTGTTGCAAAAGAAATCCAAATCCATGCTGGTGCAGGTCGATGGCGCGCTGCCTGCTGGCGTGACGGCGAAAGACGTCGTGCTGGCCATCATCGGCAAGATCGGCACGGCCGGCGGCACCGGCTACTGTATCGAGTTCGGCGGTTCGACCATCCGCTCGCTGTCGATGGAAGGCCGCATGACGGTCTGTAACATGGCGATCGAAGCGGGCGCGCGCGCCGGCATCATCGGCGTTGACGACACCACCATCAATTACGTCAAGGGCCGTCCATTTTCGCCAGCCGGTCCGCACTGGGAGCGCGCCGTGACTTACTGGCGCACCCTGCATTCGGACCCGGGCGCCCGTTTCGACCTGGTGGTGACCTTGAATGCCGCCGAGATCGTGCCGCAGGTGAC
This sequence comes from Janthinobacterium silvisoli, assembly GCF_014200725.1. Classification (GTDB taxonomy): domain Bacteria; phylum Pseudomonadota; class Gammaproteobacteria; order Burkholderiales; family Burkholderiaceae_D; genus Janthinobacterium. Next base: position 1,232,147 of record NZ_JACHCL010000001.1, on the reverse strand, counting down.
CTGGGGCACTTCGCCCGAAATGGTGACCGGCGTCAATGGCCGCGTGCCTGATCCCGACCAGGAAAAAGACGCCGTGCGCCGCGACGCGATTGAAAAGGCGCTGGTCTACATGGCCTTGAAACCGAATACGCCGATTTCCGACATCCGCATCGACAAGGTGTTTATCGGTTCCTGCACCAATTCGCGTATCGAAGACTTGCGCGCGGCCGCCGCCGTGGTGCGTGGCAAATACCGCGCCTCGAACGTGACCCTGGCGCTGGTGGTGCCCGGTTCCGGCCTGGTCAAGGACCAGGCTGAACGCGAAGGCCTGGACCGCATCTTCAAGGATGCCGGTTTCGAATGGCGCGAACCGGGCTGTTCCATGTGCCTGGCGATGAATGCCGACCGGCTGGAGCCGGGCGAACGCTGCGCGTCGACCTCGAACCGCAACTTCGAAGGCCGGCAAGGGCAGGGCGGCCGCACTCACCTTGTGTCGCCTGCCATGGCGGCCGCGGCAGGTATTGCAGGCCACTTTGTGGATGTGCGGGCACTGCGATGAATGCAGGGCTGGACGCTGCTCGATTACACTAGCGGTTTCAGCCCCTCATTTTATTTCTAAAACGTACACATCATGAAAAAACTCTTCGCCCTCACCATCGCCGCCATCATCTTGACCGGCTGCAACACCGTTTCCGGTTTCGGCCGCGATGTGCAGAAAGTCGGCCAGGTCGTCACCGGCGCCGGCGGAAAATAAACCGTGACGGCGGGCGCGCTGCGCCGCCGTCTTACCGAGTAGAAATAGCATGGATAAATTTACGATTTACGAAGGCCTGGTGGCCCCGCTGGACCGCGCCAACGTCGATACCGACGCCATCATTCCAAAGCAATTCCTGAAATCGATCCACCGTAGCGGTTTCGGCCCCAATCTGTTCGACGAATGGCGCTATCTGGACCACGGCGAACCGGGCCAGGACAATAGCCGCCGTCCGCTGAACCCGGACTTCGTGTTGAACGAACAGCGTTACCAGGGCGCCTCGATCTTGCTGACGCGCAAGAACTTCGGTTGCGGTTCCTCGCGCGAACATGCGCCGTGGGCGCTCGATCAATATGGTTTCCGCGCCATCATTGCGCCGTCGTTCGCCGATATTTTCTTCAATAATTGCTACAAGAATGGCTTGCTGCCGATCGTGCTGTCGGAAGCACAAGTCGACTATCTGTTCAATGAGGTGAAAGCTTTCCCTGGCTACAAACTGGTGGTGGACCTGGAACAGCAGTGCGTGGCGACCAGCAATGGTTCCGTGTCGTATCCATTCCAGATCGATGCTTTCCGCAAATATTGCCTGATGAATGGACTCGACGATATCGGCCTGACCCTGCGTCACGCCGACGATATCCGCGCCTTTGAAGAGCGCCATTTGCATAGCCAACCGTGGCTGGCCAACGTTATCTAAAAGATTAAATCCATGAAAATTGCAATTTTGCCCGGCGACGGGATTGGTCCTGAAATCGTCGCCCAAGCCGTCAAGGTCTTGAATGTGCTCGGCGAATCGTTCGAACTGGAAAGCGCACCGGTCGGCGGCGCCGGTTATGCGGCCCATGGCCACCCTTTGCCGGAAGCGACTTTGGCCCTGGCCAAGGCAGCCGACGCCGTGCTGTTTGGCGCGGTAGGTGATTATCAGTACGACAACCTGGAGCGCCAGTTCCGCCCGGAGCAAGCCATTTTGGGCTTGCGCAAGAACCTGGGCCTGTTCGCCAACCTGCGTCCGGCGATCCTGTATCCGGAACTGGCCGGTGCTTCCACTTTGAAACCGGAAGTGGTGTCTGGCCTGGATATCCTGATCATCCGCGAATTGACGGGCGACATTTATTTCGGCCAGCCACGCGGCGTGCGCGAGTGCCCGGACGGTCCGTTCAAGGGCCAGCGCGAAGGTTTTGACACCATGCGCTATGCGGAAGGCGAAATCCGCCGCATCGCCCACGTGGCTTTCCAGGCGGCGCAAAAGCGCGACAAGCGCCTGACCAGCGTGGACAAGGCCAATGTGCTGGAAACCTTCCAGTTCTGGAAAGACATCGTTATCGATGTGCACAAGGAATATCCGGATGTCGCACTCGATCATATGTATGTCGACAATGCCGCGATGCAACTGGTACGGGCGCCGAAGAAATTCGACGTCATGGTGACGGGCAATATGTTCGGCGACATCCTGTCGGACGCGGCGGCCATGCTGACCGGTTCGATCGGCATGCTGCCATCGGCTTCGCTGGACGCCAACAACAAGGGCTTGTATGAGCCATCGCATGGTTCGGCGCCCGATATCGCGGGCAAGGGCATTGCCAATCCGCTGGCGACGATCTTGTCGGCGGCCATGATGTTGCGCTATTCACTCAATCGCGCAGAGCAGGCAGACCGCATCGAGACAGCGGTGAAAAAAGTGCTGGCGCAAGGCTTGCGCACGGCCGATATCCACGAAGCGGGTACGACTTTGGTCGGTACCGAGGCCATGGGCGATGCGGTTGTGAAAGCATTGGGATAAAATAATTCAATGACGGCAGTGGCCGTCTCATCTTGAGGAATGGTAATGAAATTAGTTGGCTTGGTAGGTTGGCGCGGTATGGTCGGTTCGGTCCTGATGCAGCGCATGCAGGAAGAGGGCGATTTCGCCCACATCGAACCGGTGTTTTTCACCACTTCGAACACGGGCGGCGCAGCGCCGGCCATGGCGAAGAATGAAACCATCCTGAAAGATGCGAACAGCATCGCCGAACTGTCCAAGTGCGACATCATTATTTCATGCCAGGGCGGCGACTACACCAGTGCCGTTTTCCCGCAGCTGCGCGCAGCGGGCTGGGACGGCTACTGGATCGATGCGGCCTCGACCTTGCGCATGGAAAAAGACGCCGTCATCGTGCTCGATCCGGTCAACCTGCACGTGATCAAGGATGCGCTGGGCAAGGGCGTCAAAAACTATATTGGCGGCAACTGCACCGTCTCGTGCATGATGATGGGCCTGGGCGGCCTGTTCCAGCATGATCTGATCGACTGGATGACCTCGATGACTTACCAGGCGGCATCGGGCGGCGGCGCGCAGCATATGCGCGAGTTGCTGACGCAGTTTGGCACCATCAACAGCTCCGTCAAGGCGCTGCTGGAAAACCCGGCCTCGGCCATCCTGGAAATCGACCGCCAGGTGCTGGCCACCCAGCACGGCTACTCGCCAGACGAAATCAAGCAGTTCGGCGCGCCGCTGGCTGGCAATCTGATACCGTGGATCGACAAGGACCTGGGCAATGGCCAATCCAAGGAAGAATGGAAAGCCGGCGCGGAAACCAACAAGATCCTGGGCCGCGGCATCGATTTTGGTACGAAAGAAATCCCGGTCGATGGCCTGTGCGTGCGTATCGGCGCCATGCGCTGCCACTCGCAGGCATTGACCATCAAGCTGAAGAAAGACGTGCCGCTCGATGAAATCAACGACATCATCGCGAGCAACAATCAATGGGTAAAATTCGTGCCGAACACGCGCGAAGCGTCTGTACGCGACCTGTCGCCAGCGGCCGTCACGGGCAGCCTGACGATCCCGGTAGGCCGTGTGCGCAAGATGAGCATGGGCGGCGAATACCTGTCCGCGTTCACCGTGGGCGACCAGTTGCTGTGGGGCGCGGCTGAGCCATTGCGCCGCATGCTGCGAATTCTTTTAGATGCGTAAGTAGCGACGAAGTGAAGCCGGGAATGTTTTCCCGGTTTTTTTTTCGTCCCTAGCCCCTCAAGACTCAACCATGCGGAGCTTGCATAGCTCTGGGCATGATGATATGTTGATAGCTCTGGAAAAGTAACTGTTTTCCCACGTCAACTAAGATTATTCCAACTATGCCTGCACACACTCGTCCCCGGGTCGCCTCCCTTGCTCTCAAAACACTCAGTAGCGCGGTCGCATGCGCAGTGTTATTGTCTACGGCGGCGTCCGCGGCCGAGCTGGGCAAAATCACCGTCCTGTCGGCTGCCGGCCAGCCTCTGCGCGCCGAGATCGACTTGACCTCCGTCAAGGGTGACGAATTGTCGGGCTTGCTGGCCAAGCTGGCGCCGCCTGATGCTTACAAGCAGGCCAACGTGGAATTCAATCCGGCCTTGAGCGCTTTGAGTTTTGCCGTGGAAAGCCGCAACGGCAAACCGTTTGTCCGCATCAGCTCGGCTCAACCCGTCACTGAACCGATGGTCGACCTGCTGCTGGAGCTGAGCGGCAAGAATGGCCGCCAGGTACGCGAATATGCCTTCGTGCTCGATACGCCGGAAGCGCGCCAGACGCGTGGCCCGCAAGTGGCCGCGCCTGGCAAGGGCAAGCCGGCTGCTGCTCCTGCTGCTGCAGCTGCGCCCGCAGCGGACGCTGCCAAAAAAGCCGCCGATTACCGCGTCAAGCCGGGCGACACGCTGAGCCGCATCGCCAGTCAATTGAAGCCGTCCGGCGTCTCGCTCGACATGATGCTGGTCGCCCTGTACCGCGCCAATCCCGACGCCTTCAAGGGCGAAAACATGAACCGCATGCAGGCTGGCCGCATCCTGGCTGTGCCCGGTGCGGACGCTATTCGCGCCACCAATGCTGCCGAAGCGAAGAGCGTGGTGACGGCGCACGCCATCGATTTCGAAGCGTATCGTAACAAGCTGGCAGGGCAGGTCGCGCAAAGCAAGCCTGCCAAGTCTGCGCAGCCAGGACAAAGCACGGCCGGCAAGATCAGCACCACCAAGGTCGAAGAAAAACCAACCGCTGTCAGCGAAGCGCAAGACAAGCTGAAGCTGTCGAAGGCGGAATCGGCGGCGAAAGCTGCCGGCAAGAGCGCAGTCGCCAGCGATGAAGACAAGATCGCCAAGGCCAAACAGGTGGAAGAAGCGGCCTCGCGTGTGAAAGAATTGGAAAAGAACGTCAGCGACCTGGAAAAGCTGATGGCCGTCAAAAACAAGGCCATGGCCGACAAGAGCGCGCCAGCACCGGCCAAGCCGGCCGAGCCAGTTGCATCCGTACCTGCCGTGGCCGGCGCGGACGCCAGCGCAGCGGCCCAGCCGCCAGTGCCGAAAGCCAAGCCGGTGCCGCTGGTGAAACAGGTTTCCCCGCTGGAGCCTACGCTGGCCGACAAGTTCGGTGACCATGCGGGCGCCATCGGCATTGCCGTGGCAGCCTTGCTGGCCGCTGCTACCGCGCTGGTGGTCGCGCGCCGCCGGAAAGATGCCGAACCGCCACGCGACGACGTACCACCCACGTTTGAGCCGGAAACGTCACCAGCCGCAGAATCAGCATCGGCGCCGGTGGCAGAACACAGCCTGGCGCCGGAACAGCAGCATTCGGAAGCGAGCAATCATTTGTTTGGCGCCGGTGCCGCTGCAGCGGTAGCAGGCGCGGCTGCCGTGGCGGGCGCGACTGCCCTCGATGGCAACGAAGTCGACCCGGTGGCCGAAGCCGATGTCTACATCGCGTATGGCCGCGATGGCCAGGCGGAAGAAATCCTCAAGGAAGCCTTGCGGACCCATCCGGATCGCCATGCAGCCCGTTTGAAACTGCTGGAAATCTATTCGGCCCGCAATGATGCGGCGGCTTTCGAAGCACAGGCCAGCGAACTGTACAGCCAGACCCAAGGGCAAGGCGAAGAATGGCCGCAAGCGGCCGCCATGGGTTTGGCGCTTGACCCGCACAATCCTTTGTACCGCAACGCCGATGTCGATGCAGTGGTGAGCTTGAGCAAGGGCCCAGGGGCTAGCGATGCCTTGGTCGGCAGCAGCATGGATTTGCCCGATGAACAGCCCGAAGTGCCTCCAGCGCCAGTATCTGCGCCTGCCGATCCGCATCATCTGGATTTTGATCTCGACAGCCTCGATTTCGAGCCCGTCTCGACCAGCGATCCTATCGTGATGCCTGGCCCTGCCGCCATTCCCGTACCCGATGCGCCTGAAGTTTCCGCCACGCAAGCGGCGAAGGATGCGGAATTTGACGCCAGCATGGATTTTGGTCTGGACCTGGAGCCGCCTGCCGGCCCCGTCAATGGCGCAGGCCCAGGCTTGACGCCGCTGCCTGATCCTTTGAAAGATGTAGACCTGGCCGGTTTCGATGCCGCGCCGGCAGCAGCTTCGGCCGCACCGGTCGTGCCGCCTGAGCCAGCGTCGCCGTCACCGGCTGAAACCTTGCCAGCAGCGCAAGAGTTTGACTTGTCCGGCATCGACCTGGACTTGAACGATGGCAAGACTGCCGGCCCCGGCGTGGAAGATCCGCTGTCGGCTATTCATATGGAAATGGATACCAAGCTGGACCTGGCGATTGCTTATCAGGAAATCGGCGACAAGGAAGGCGCGCGTGAATTGATCGATGAAGTGATCAAGGGTGGCAGCGCCGAACAGGTCGCCAAGGCCAACACCATGAAAGCATTGCTTAGCTAAGCGCCTGATACGACATCCATGGCTGCGTTGCACGGTCTCGCCGTACTATTCGTAATGTCTTCGACCGTGCGCCTTGCCCTGAACGCCGTCTCAGGCGCTTAGTCGCGAGGATGCAAGGCGACGCAGCACCGGTATAATGCGCCGATGCAAAACATTACTTCCGCAACGCCATTGAAGCGCATCGCCTTGGGTCTGCAGTATGACGGCCTGGCCTGGCATGGCTACCAAAAGCAGGACGGTGGCCAGACGGTGCAAGACCAGCTGGAAAACGCCCTGGAACAATTTGCCCGCGTGCGCCTGGCCACCACCTGTGCTGGCCGCACGGATACGGGCGTGCATGCGCTTGAGCAAGTCGTGCATTTCGATACAGAATTGACGCGCGACATCCATTCCTGGGTGCGCGGCGTCAATGCCTTCCTGCCACCGTCCATCGCCGTGCGCTGGGCCAAGGAACTTGTTGGCGACCCGACGGTCAATGACTTCTTCCACGCCCGCTTCAGCGCCCGTGCCCGCACTTATCACTATGTGCTGTACAACAACCCCACGCGCTCGCCGCTGGTGGCGGGGCGCGCCGGTTTCTTTTTCCGCCCGCTCGATGTGGAGCGCATGCAGCAAGCCGTGCAGCCCTTGCTGGGCTGGCACGACTTCACGGCCTTTCGCGCTGCCCAGTGCCAGGCCAAGTCGCCAATCAAGCTGATGCACGATATCCGTATCGAGCGCCGTGGTGAACTGATCATCTTTACCATCACTGCCAACGCCTTCTTGCACCATATGGTGCGCAACCTGGTCGGTTCGCTGGTGTATATCGGCAGCGGACGCGAAGAGCCGGAATGGATGGGATATTTGCTGGAAAGCAAAGATCGCCACGCCGCCGCGCCCACCTTCATGCCGGACGGCCTGTACCTGGCGAAGATCGATTACGACCCGAAATGGGGTTTGCCGCAGGATAGCAGCAGCGCCTTGCCCTGGTTCTAAGGAAAGAAATACCCATGCCACGCACACGCATCAAGATTTGCGGCCTGACCCGCTTTGACGATATCGCCGCCGTCGTCGCGGCCGGCGCCGACGCTATCGGCTTCGTGTTTTATCCGAAGAGTCCGCGCTACGTCACGCCGGAACAGGCAGCCAGCCTGATCGCCGTCATTCCGCCGTATGTCAGCACGGTGGGCCTGTTCGTCAACGCCAGCGTGGAAGAAGTGAAAGCGACCTTGGCCGTGGCCCCCTTGTCGCTGCTACAGTTTCATGGCGACGAAACGCCGGAACACAGCGCCACGCTGGCGGCGACCGTGAATCGGCCTTATACGCAGGTGTTTCGCGTCAAACCTGACACCAGTGGTGAAGATTTGCTAGAATATGAGCAGCGCTATCGCGCCGCCAGTCCCTTGTTTGCCAGCCTTTTGCTGGATACTTATGTGGATGCCTACGGCGGTGCAGGAAAGGTATTTGATTGGTCCCTCATCCCAAAAGAGCTCGCGCCTCGGGTCGTTTTAAGTGGTGGCTTGAGCGTACAAAACGCGACTGACGCAGTGGTGCGCGTGCGCCCTTACGCGGTCGACATCAGCAGTGGTGTCGAAGCGTCCAAGGGCATCAAGGACGCATCCAAAGTCCGCGATTTTATCCGCGCGGTACAGGATGCCGATGCCATCATTGCCAGAGGATTACCCCATGACTGACCAAATCAAAGACAGTGGCGCCGCCGCTGCATTGTTTCACGCCGCCGATTACCCTTTCCCCGACGTACGCGGCCATTTCGGCCCGTATGGCGGCTCTTTCGTTGCCGAAACGCTTACGCACGCGTTGGCTGAACTGAAAGAGGCGTATGCCCGCTACAGCGCCGACCCGGAATTCCTGGAAGAATTTCGCTACGAGCTGAAGCACTTCGTCGGCCGCCCCTCGCCGATCTACCACGCCAAGCGCTGGTCCGAGCAAGCCGGTGGCGCGCAAATCTACTTCAAGCGCGAAGACTTGAACCACACGGGCGCGCACAAGATCAATAACGTGATAGGCCAGGCCTTGCTGGCCAAGCGCATGGGCAAGCCGCGCATCATTGCCGAAACGGGCGCCGGCCAGCATGGCGTCGCCACTGCCACCATCTGCGCCCGCTTCGGCCTGGAATGCGTGGTCTACATGGGCAGCGAAGACGTCAAGCGCCAGGCGCAAAACGTGTACCGCATGAAATTGCTGGGCGCCACCGTCGTGCCGGTCGAGTCCGGTTCCAAGACCCTCAAGGATGCGCTCAATGAAGCCATGCGCGACTGGGTCACGAATATTGAAAACACCTTTTACATCATCGGCACGGTGGCAGGACCGCATCCGTACCCGATGATGGTGCGCGATTTCCAGTCAGTGATCGGCGAAGAATGCCTGGTGCAAATGCCGGAAATGACAGGCCGCCAGCCTGATTATGTGCTGGCCTGCATCGGTGGCGGTTCCAACGCCATGGGTATTTTTTACCCGTATATCGACCAGAAAGACGTGAAACTGATCGGCGTGGAAGCGGCCGGCGAGGGATTGGACACGGGCAAGCATTCGGCTTCGCTGACGGCCGGTTATCCGGGCGTGCTGCACGGCAACCGCACCTATCTGCTGCAGGACGACAATGGCCAGATCATCGAGACGCATTCCGTCTCGGCTGGCCTCGACTATCCTGGCGTGGGTCCGGAACATGCGTGGCTGAAAGATTCGGGCCGCGCCCAATATGTGTCGATCACGGACGAAGAAGCGCTGCAGGCTTTCCACGACTGTTGCCATATCGAAGGCATCATCCCGGCGCTCGAATCGTCGCATGCGCTGGCGTACGCGGCCAAGCTGGCGGCCACCTTGCCAAAAGACCAGATCGTACTGGCCAACCTGTCGGGCCGTGGCGACAAGGACATGCACACCGTGGCGGAACGGATGGGACTCAATTTCAGCTAATCGAGCTGTTAACTGCCGGGGTCAGACCCGGCGGGTCTGACCCCAGTTTTCCACAGAATAGAAAGAATCCTATGTCCCGTATCGCCACCACCTTTGCCAATTTAAAATCCCATAACAAGACCGGCCTGGTCACGTTTATTACTGCCGGCGACCCTGGTCCCGAGGCCACCGTGCCGCTGATGCACGCCTTGGTCGAGGGCGGCGCCGACGTGCTGGAACTGGGTGTGCCGTTTTCCGACCCGATGGCCGAAGGCCCGGTGATCCAGCGCGCCTGCGAGCGCGCCCTGAAGTTCAATATCGGGATCCACGATGTATTTGAGTATGTGCGCCAGTTCCGCCTGAGCAATCAAACTACGCCCGTCGTGCTGATGGGTTATGCCAACCCGATCGAACGCATCGGCAGCGCTGCTTTTATTTCCGCAGCGCAAGCAGCAGGCGCCGATGGCGCCATCGTGGTCGATTATCCGCCCGAAGAATGCGAGCAATTTGCCAGCGCCATGCGCGAGGCGGGTCTGGACCTGATCTTCCTGCTGGCGCCCACCTCGACCGAGGAACGGATACAGCAGGTCGCCAAGGTCGGTGGCGGCTTCAGCTATTACGTGTCGCTGAAAGGCGTGACAGGCGCCGGTAACATTGATACAGAACAGGTAGCCGAACGTCTCGCGGCGATCCGCCAGCATGTAAAATTACCTATCGGCGTCGGTTTCGGCATCCGCGATGCGGCGACTGCCCAGGCCGTCGCCAAGGTGGCCGATGCAGTCGTGATCGGCAGCCGCATCATCCAGGAAATCGAAAATGCCCCGGCAGGCGGCGCGGTGGATGCCGTGCGCAGCTTTACGGCAGGCATACGCGCAGCTCTGGACGCCTGAGTAATCTTGTGTTTTAGGCACTCCTGTGCGGCGGCAAAGTTCGACAGCCCGGCGATAAACGGCTACACTTCGGCCACTGATTTGTAAGCAATAGATAAAATTCGGGGCGGCGCCCTCTGTGTTTGCCGCCCTTTTACCGTCTGCCGGGGACATTGACCGATGTCCCGCTTATGGCCCAAGGAGAAAATATGAGTTGGTTGGAAAAACTGCTGCCACCGCGCATACAGCGCTCTGACGCTGCCGCGCGCAAAACCATGCCGGAAGGCTTGTGGGTCAAATGCCCATCGTGCGAAGCCGTGCTGTACCGCACCGATCTGGAATCGAACCTGCATGTCTGCCCGAAATGCGACCATCACATGCGCATCCGCGCGCGTGAACGCCTGGACAGCCTGCTTGACGCGGGCGGCCGTTATGAAATCGGTCAGGAAATCCTGCCAGTCGATACCTTGAAGTTCAAAGACAGCAAGAAATACCCGGATCGTTTGAAATCGGCCATGGAAGCCACGGGCGAAACGGATGCGATGGTCGTCATGGGTGGCGCCATCATGAGCTTGCCAGTCGTGGTGGCGTGCTTCGAATTTGAATTCATGGGCGGCTCCATGGGTTCCGTGGTCGGCGAGCGCTTCGTGCGCGGCGCGCAGATCGCACTGGAACAGAAAGTGCCGTTCATTTGCATTACCGCCACCGGTGGCGCGCGCATGCAGGAAGGCTTGCTGTCCCTGATGCAGATGGCCAAGACCACTGCCATGCTGACCAAGTTGTCCGAAAAGAAACTGCCATTCATCAGCGTGCTGACCGACCCGACCATGGGCGGCGTATCGGCCTCGTTCGCCTTCATGGGCGACGTAGTGATTGCTGAACCAAAAGCGCTGATCGGCTTTGCGGGCCCGCGCGTGATTGAAAACACCGTGCGTGAAAAATTGCCGGAAGGCTTCCAGCGTTCCGAGTTCCTCGTCACCAAGGGTGCCGTGGACATGATCGTCGACCGCCGCAAGATGCGCGAAGAAATCGCCCGCCTGCTGGCCCTGTTGCAAAACCAGGCAGCCGAGGTACTCGCTTAAGGTAATTTCGTTCCTTTAAGCAACTCTTAATTGGTTGATCGCCACATCGCGGCGCGCTAGCGGATACACTATCTGTTTGCGCGCCGCGCATCATTTCACCGTCCCTTATCTCCTATGCAAAACCTCCCTACGACTCTGCCGGCATGGTTGACCATGCTGGAAACCCGCCATTCCGAAACCGTGATCAATATGGGCCTGGAGCGCGTGCTGGAAATCAAGCAGCGCCTGGCGCTGGCGTTTTCCTGCCCTGTGATCATGGTGGCTGGCACCAATGGCAAGGGTTCCACCTGCGCCATGCTCGAATCGGTCTTGCTGCGCGCCGGCTACAAGGTTGGCCTGTACATCAAGCCGCACTTCCTTGATTTTAACGAGCGTGCCCGCATCGGTGGTGAAATGGCCACCGACGAGCAATTGATCGCCAGCTTCAATGCCGTCGAAGCGGTGCGCGGCGATATCCCGCTGACGTATTTCGAATTTACTACCCTGGCCATCATGCATTTGCTGGCCGAAGCAGGGCAAGACGTGGTGATCCTGGAAGTGGGCCTGGGCGGCCGCCTCGACGCCGTCAACATTGTCGATGCCGACGTGTCCATCGTCACCAGCGTCGATATCGACCATACGGAGTTCCTGGGCGATACGCGCGAAGCGATCGGCTTTGAAAAGGCTGGCATTTTCCGTCCAGGCAAGGCTGCCATCTGCAGCGACCCGGTGCCGCCGCAGTCGCTGATCGACCATGCCGAGGCGATCGGCGCCGATCTGTGGCTGATGGGACGCGACTTCAATTATGCGGGCGACAAGCAGCAGTGGAATTATGGCGGCCGCGAACAGCGCCGCAATTCGCTGGCGTACCCGAGCTTGCGCGGCGCCAACCAGATCCTGAATGCCTGCGCCGTGCTGGCCGCGCTGGAAGTGTTGAAATTGCAATTGCCGGTCGGCGCGCAAGAAGTGCGCACCGGCTTGGTAACGGTGGAATTGCCGGGCCGCTTCCAGGTATTGCCTGGCCGCCCCAGCGTGATCCTGGACGTGGCGCACAACCCGCATGCCGCTTCGGCACTGAACCAGAACCTGGGCAATATGGGTTTCCACCCTTATACCTATGCGGTTTTCGGCTCCATGCATGACAAGGATATCGATGGCGTACTGGCTGCGATGTCGGAACATGTCGATCATTGGTGCCTGACGGGCCTGCCTTCGCCACGCGCAGCCACGGCCTCGGAACTGGCGGCCAAGGTGCAGATCTTGCTGGAAGATAAACCCGATAGCAGCGAGCATACTGTGTCAATTTTCGATGAACCTGCACAAGCTTTTGCAAATGCAATGAGCCGGGCCGGTGAGAATGATAGAATTGTGGTCTTTGGATCTTTCCTCACCGTTGCCGGTGTGATGAAGGCCCGAAAATCCTCACTTCATTGAAACGCACTCGACTGAAAATCACGCATGGGCTTGTTCTCGAAACTATTTAAAAACAAGCAAGAATCCTCTGGCGAAGACAGCGGCTTTTATGTCCCTGGCGAAGCCCAGGCGACTAACCGCAAGCGCGCCGCCAACACTTCAGGTGGAGGCGGCTCGCGCCGTGGCGGCAAGGAAGCGCCGGACCCGGCCTTGCCAGAGAAAAAACGCGCGCGCCGCCGCCTGATCGGGGCCGTCGCCCTGGCCTTGGGCGTGGCCATCGGTTTGCCGATGCTGCTCGATTCCGAGTCGAAGGCGCCCGTCAACGATATCGCCATCGAGATTCCGTCGAAAGACAAACCGGCGGCTGCGCCTGCGCCACTGCCAGCGCAGCCGACCCAGGCCTCGGCCGCGAATGATCAGGGCCTGGACCAGTCCGAGGAAATCGTCGATACGCCAGCGCCGGCCAGGGCCAAGCCTGCGCCGACTCCAGCGCCGGTCTCGGCACCGGCGCCTGTGCTGGCGGCCGCTACGCCTGCGCCGGCCAAGCCCGAGTATCTGGAACCGAAGATTGAACCCAAGCCTGAACCCAAGCCGGTGAAGGTTGAGCCGAAGCCAGAGCCCAAGCCGGAACCCAAGCACGAAAAGCCCGAACCTAAACCGGAAGCCAAGCCAGAACCGAAGCCTGAGCCGAAGGTGGAAAAACCGGCCAAGCCAGCCCAGTCCAGCGACGATGCGGCGCGTGCGCTGGCGATACTGGAAGGTAAACCGGTCAGCCAGGCTGCCAAGGTGCAAGACAAGCCGCACGACGCTGCCACGGGCAAGTTCGTGGTGCAGGTCGCGGCGCTGGCGACGCAAGACAAGGTCAACGAATTGCAGGACAAGTTGCGCGATGCGGGCATCAGCTCCTATACGCAAAAAGTGTCCAGCGCGTCCGGCGAGCGCATCCGCGTGCGCGTAGGCCCGTCGGGCAGCCGCGAAGAAGCGGAAAAGACGCTTGCCAAGGTGCAAAAGCTGGGCCTGGGCGGCAGCGTGGTAGCACAGTGATTTCTGTGGCCTGTGTGACTTTACAACAAGGTTGAGCGCGCGTGACGATCTTCGATTACCTGGTGCTGTTTGTGCTGGTGACATCGGTGCTGATCAGCACGATGCGCGGCCTGGTCAAGGAAATGCTGTCGCTGGTCAGCTGGGTGGTGGCGTTTGTGATTGCCAACGCCTATGGTGCGACCCTGGCAAAATTCCTGCCTGAAGCCGTTCCAGGCGAAGCCATCCGCTTGCTGCTGGCCTTTGTGGTGCTGTTTATCGGCGTGCGCATCCTGATGGGATTGCTGGGCATGACGGTCGATGCCTTGGTCAAGGTCACGGGCCTGAGCCTGGCCGACCGCACCCTGGGCAGCCTGTTCGGTGTGGCGCGCGGCCTTGTGATTGTGCTGACCGTCGTCATCTTGTGTGGCATGACCTCCATTCCCCAGCAGCCGTTCTGGAAAAACGCGTTGCTCAGTCCGCTCGCCGAACAGGGCGCGCGCTCCGTCAAGCCTTATCTGCCTGTCGCTTACGCGCAGCATGTGAAATTTTGAATTTTTTTAAAATCAGTAGCACAGTTTAGGAGCACACCATGTGTGGCATCGTCGGCGTCGTTTCCCATCAACCTGTCAATCAATTGCTCTATGATGCATTGTTGCTTCTGCAACATCGCGGTCAGGACGCGGCAGGGATTGCGACCAATCACAGCAGTATGTTTTCCATGCACAAAGCCAATGGCTTGGTGCGTGACGTCTTCCGTACGCGCAACATGCGTTCGTTGCAAGGCAATTCCGGCATCGGCCACTGTCGCTACCCGACGGCCGGCTCGTCGAGCGAAGAGGAAGCACAGCCGTTTTATGTGAATGCGCCGTTCGGCATCACCCTGGCGCACAATGGCAACCTGACCAACTGGGAACAGTTGAAGCAGGAAATGTTCAAGAACGACCGCCGCCACATCAATACCGATTCCGATTCGGAAGTGCTGCTGAACGTGCTGGCCCATGAAATCCAGAAAGCTACCACCGGCCTGATGCTGGATCCGGAAGCGATCTTCAAGGCCGTGACCGTGCTGAACCGCCGCGTCAAAGGCGGCTACGCTGCCGTCGCGCAAATCGCCGGCGTGGGCTTGCTGGCCTTCCGCGACCCGCATGGCATCCGTCCATTGTGCCTGGGCATCAATGAAACGGAGCAAGGCATCGAATACCTGATCGCTTCCGAATCCGTGGCCCTGGAAGGCATGGGCTTCCGCTTCGTGCGCGATATCGCCCCAGGCGAAGCCGTTTTCATCGATGCAGACAAGCAATTGCACAGCGCCCAGTGCGCCGACAACGCCAGCCTGAACCCTTGCGTCTTCGAATTCGTCTACCTGGCCCGCCCCGATTCCGTGATCGACGGCGCTTCCGTCTACGCCACGCGCCTGAAAATGGGTGAGTACCTGGCTGAAAAGATCCGTCGCGAACTGCCTGAAGGCGGCATCGACGTGGTCATGCCGATTCCCGATTCTTCGCGTCCGGCCGCCATCCAGCTGGCCCTGGCGCTGAACATCGAATACCGCGAAGGTTTCATCAAGAACCGCTACATCGGCCGTACCTTCATCATGCCAGGGCAGGCGGCGCGCAAGAAATCCGTGCGCCAGAAGCTGAACGCGATTCCCTCCGAATTCAAGGATAAAGTGGTATTGCTGGTCGACGACTCCATCGTGCGCGGCACCACTAGCCGTGAAATCGTGCAGATGGCACGCGAAGCGGGCGCCAAGAAAGTGATCTTTGCCTCGGCAGCGCCACCGGTGATCTTCCCGAATGTGTACGGCATCGACATGCCGACCCGCGACGAGCTGATCGCCTACGGTCGCACCACGGAAGAAGTATGCCGCGAAATCACGGCCGATTACCTGGTCTACCAGGATATCGATGCATTGAAGCAGGCGATTGCCGACGTCAACCCAGCCCTGACCAACTTTGAAGCGTCGTGCTTCGATGGCGTCTACGTGACGGGCGACGTGTCACAGGAATACCTGGACCGCCTGGAATACGCGCGCCACCATCCGAAGGCGGCAGCGCCCGAAGACACCCCCCGTTCCCAGCTGAACCTGAACCTGGCGACGACGGAAGCGTAATACTCTGCCCGGCCTGCGCGCCGGGCTTTTTTTTCTTTGCAATCATGACCAATAAAAAAAACTACGGCTTCACCACCACCATCTTGCATAACGACCGCCGCAAGGGCATCGAGCACGGTTCGCTGCACAAGCCCGTGCACACTTCTGTTGCCTTTGGTTATAGCGATGCGCGCCAGCTGGCGTCCGTGTTCCAGGGCAAGGAGCCAGGCTTCCGTTATGGCCGCCAGGGCAATCCGACTGTCTCCGCGCTGGAAGACAAGGTCAACAAGATGGAAGATGGCCTGGCGACCCTGTGTTTCGCCACCGGCATGGGCGCCATCGGCGCCATCGTGCAATCGTTGCTGCGCGCCGGCGACCAGGTGGTGTCGTCGGCCTTTTTATTTGGCAATACCAACAGCCTGTGGCAAACCGTCACGGGGCAGGGCATAGAAGTGGCGTTTGTCGACGCTACCGATGTGGCCAACGTGGCGGCCGCGATTACGCCCGCCACGCGCATCGTGTTTGTGGAAACCATCGCCAACCCGCGTACGCAGATCGCCGACCTGAAGAAAATCGGCGACCTGTGCCGTGAAAAGGGCATCTTGTACGTGGTTGACAACACCATGACCACGCCATACCTGTTCCGTCCGAAATCGGTGGGTGCGGGCCTGGTAGTCAATGCGCTGACCAAATCGATCGGCGGCCATGGCAATGCGCTGGGCGGCAGCTTGACGGACACGGGCGTATTTGACTGGACGCAGTACCCGAATATTTTTGAAAATTATAAAAAGGCGGCGCCCGCCCAGTGGGGCATCGCGCAAATCCGCGCCAAGGCCTTGCGCGACTTCGGTGCTTCGCTGGGCCCGGAAGCGGCCCACCACATCGCCGTGGGCGCCGAAACCATGGCCTTGCGCATGGACCGCACCTGCTCGAACGCGCTGGCATTGGCGACCATGCTGGCCGCCGACCCCCGCGTGGCGGCCGTGCATTACCCCGGTTTGCCTTCGCATCCCCAGCATGGCATCGCCAGCGAGCTGTTTCGCAGCTATGGATCGCTGTTCAGTTTTGAGCTGAAAGACGGCATCGATTGCTTCGACTTCCTCAATCGCCTGAATCTGGCCATTCCCGCCAGCAACCTGGGTGACACGCGCACCCTGGTGATACCCGTCGCCCACACGATTTTCTATGAAATGGGCGCCGAACGCCGCGCCAGCATGGGCATCGCCGAGTCCTTGATCCGCGTGTCGGTCGGTATCGAAGATGAGGCCGACTTATTGGAAGACTTCAGCCAGGCGCTGGACGTATAAAACGCCCAGACTATAAAAAAGGGCCGCACAGCAATGCTGTGCGGCCCTTTGTCTTTGCAAGGCTTAATGCCAGCTACGCATGAGGCCCACCGCTAAACCTTCGAGCGCAAACTCATCTTCGGGCGAGACGGTAATCACCTTGAAGTCCGGGTTTTCCGGGAACAGTTCGATCACGGAACCCGTCTTCTTGTAGCGCTTGACGGTGACTTCGTCGCCGATGCGGGCCACGACGATCTGGCCGTTCTTGGCGCTATCGATCTTTTTTACCGCCAACAAGTCGCCATCCATGATGCCGGCGTCGCGCATGGACCAGCCGCGCACTTTCAGCAGGAAGTCGGGTTTGGCCGAAAACAGGGCCGGGTCGACGTTGTAGCTCGCTTCCAGGTTTTCTTCTGCCAGGATGGGCGAGCCAGCGGCTACCCGGCCGATTAGCGGCAAGGACATCAGCAAGGCGGCTGGCACTTTGATCGGCGCTGGCTCGCTGGTGGTGGCGCCTGTCAGGCGGATGCCGCGCGAGGTGCCGGGCGAAATCTCGATGGCGCCTTTGCGCGCCAGCGCTTGTAAATGCTCTTCGGCCGCATTGGCCGATTTGAAACCCAGTTCGTTGGCGATTTCGGCGCGGGTCGGTGGAAAGCCCGTGTTTTCAATCGCGTCCTTGATCAGGTTCAGGATTTGTTCTTGTCGTGCTGTCAGCTTGATCATGGGGGTGGGGGCATCGTGAAATGCTGTCTATATGAACAGTCTGTATTTTTGTACAGTATCGCCGACTATGCAAGTGTATTTCAGGCTTTTTGACCGATTTTCCAGTAAAACTGCCTGCACGGCAGTGCTGGCAGGCGCAAAACAGGGAATCATTGAATAGTTCGCAAATAGCGGTTATAATCTTCGGCTGACCTTCCCACACTCGTCTTGACGCCGAGGTGGGCGATTATCAATCCGACCTGAAGGAGTTTGCATGCGTCATTATGAAATAGTCTTTATCGTCCATCCGGACCAAAGCGAGCAAGTGCCCGCGATGATCGAACGCTACAAAGCCAGCGTAACCACCCGCGGCGGGTCGGTACACCGCGTGGAAGATTGGGGCCGCCGTCAAATGGCTTACTCGATCCAAAAACTGCCTAAAGCACACTACATCTGCCTGAACATCGAATGCGACAACGAGACCCTGGTCGAGTTGGAAACAGCATTCAAATTCAATGATGCCGTGTTGCGTCACCTGACCGTTAAAATGAAGAAAGCTGAAACAGCTCCTTCGCCGATGATGAAATCGGTACAACGCGAAGACGCGGCCAAAAGCCACCGCACCGAAGCACCAGCAGCTGCTCCAGCCGTCGCCGCTTAATTTTTGACAGGACCTGCGCTGAACCAGCTACAAGTTACCGCCATCATTGCCGAGCGCGAAACATTGCGCTATACCCCGGCAGGCTTGCCGATTGTGAATGCAGTATTGCAACACAGTTCGCAGCAAATGGAGGCTGGTATTGCCCGTTTGACCGAGTTTGACATTGCCGCGCTAGCCGCTGGCGAAATCTCAGGCAGGTTTAACCAGGCAAGCTTGGGTGGTGTGTATCAGTTCACAGGTTTCCTGGCCAGGAAAAGCCGCAACAGCAAGAGTTTGGTGTTTCACATCATTGATTTTAGTGCAGTCACACTGACTAGCGCATTTTTAGATACAGGAGCCTGACATGGCATTCGGTAAAAAGTTCGACAAAAATAAGCTCAAGCTTAAAGAAAAACGCAAACAGCAAAACCCATTGTTCAAACGTAAGAAGTTCTGCCGCTTCACCGCAGCACACGTTGAACAAGTCGACTACAAAGACGTCGATACGCTGAAAGATTTCGTCCAGGAAAATGGCAAGATCATGCCAGCACGCCTGACCGGTACCAAAGCGCACTACCAGCGCCAAGTTGACACCGCAATCAAGCGCGCACGCTTCCTCGCGCTGCTGCCATACACCGATCTGCACCACGCTTAATCGGTCAGATATCCCTGGAGAAGAACTATGCAAATCATTCTGTTAGAAAAAGTTGTTAACGTCGGTAATCTCGGCGAAGTCGTCAAAGTTAAAGACGGTTATGCACGTAACTTCCTGATCCCACAACGCCTGGCACGTCGTGCTACGGCTACCGCTGTGGCTGAATTCGAAGTCAAGCGCGCTGAACTGGAAAAAGCTGCTGCTGCCAAACTGGCTGCATCGCAAGCTCAAGGCGAAAAACTGAACGGCCTGACCGTTCAAGTTGCTCAAAAAGCTGGTGTTGATGGCCGTCTGTTCGGTTCCGTCACCAACTTCGACATCGCTGAAGCGCTGACCAAGCAAGGTTTTGCTGTTGAAAAAGCACAAATCCGTATGCCTACCGGCCCGCTGAAAGTTGTTGGCGAGCACAACGTTTCGGTTGCTCTGCACACCGACGTCGTGGTTGAAGTTGTTATCGCTGTCGTCGCTGACGCGAACGCGTAATCGTCTGCGGGCCTGGCCCGCAAGCGTGGCCGCATCATGAAAAGCCGGGTTCGCCCGGCTTTTTTGTCGCCTTTTTTTCATGTATTTTTCGCTGATTTTTAGCCCTTTTTTTTTGCCTTGACGCCGAAGCAGGTATAATTCGCGCCATGAACGCCCCCTCAGATCCACAACTGGATTCCCTCCGTATTCCGCCGCATTCGATCGAAGCAGAACAATCCGTCATCGGCGGCCTACTGCGCGACAATGCTGCGTACGACCGCATTGCCGACTTCATGCATGCGGAGGATTTCTATCGCTATGACCATCGCATCATCTTCGAGCAAATCGTCAAGATGGTGAACGCTTCCAAGCCAGCCGATGTCATTACTGTCTTTGAAACCCTGACCCAGCTCGGCAAGGCCGATGATGTGGGCGGACTCGCTTACCTGAACGCCATGGCGCAAAACACGCCATCGGCCGCGAATATCCGGCGTTATGCCGAGATCGTGCGCGACCGCGGCGTGCTGCGCAAACTCATCACGGTGGCCGACGATATCTCGGGCACGGCTTTCAGCCCGCAAGGCAAGGAAGTCAAGCAAATGCTGGACGAGGCGGAATCGAAGATTTTCGCCATCGCCGAAGAGGGCGCCCGCGGCGCCCAGGGCTGGACCGCGATCCAGCCGCTGCTGACACAGGTGGTCGAGCGCATCGACGAACTCTACAGCCGTGACAATCAAAGTGAAATCACCGGCGTGCCGACTGGTTTCATCGACCTCGACCGCATGACTTCGGGTTTGCAACCGGGTGACCTGGTGATCGTGGCCGGCCGTCCTTCGATGGGTAAAACGGCGTTTTCCGTCAATATCGGCGAAAACGTGGCCATCGACAGCGGCTTGCCGGTCGCCGTATTCTCGATGGAGATGGGCGGCGCCCAGCTGGCCATGCGTATGCTCGGTTCCGTCGGCCAGCTCGACCAGCATCGTCTGCGGACTGGCCGCCTGAACGATGAAGACTGGCCGCGCCTGACCAATGCGATTCAAAAGATGAATGACGCCCAGTTATACATCGATGAAACGCCGGCGCTGAACTCGATCGAGTTGCGCGCCCGTTCACGCCGGCTGTCGCGTCAATGCGGCAAGCTGGGCCTGATCATCGTCGACTACTTGCAACTGATGTCGGCCAATACCCCTGGCGACAATCGCGCGACCGAGATTTCCGAGATTTCGCGGGGCTTGAAAGGGCTGGCGAAAGAGCTCGGTTGCCCCGTGATCGCGCTGTCCCAGCTGAACCGCTCGCTGGAGCAACGCCCGAATAAACGTCCCGTGATGTCGGACTTGCGTGAATCGGGCGCTATTGAGCAGGATGCCGACGTGATCCTGTTCATTTACCGCGACGAAGTCTACAACCCCGACTCGCCCGACAAGGGCACTGCCGAAATCATTATCGGCAAACAGCGTAACGGCCCGATCGGCAGCATCCGCCTCACCTTCATGGGGCAGTACACCAAATTTGGCAATTACAGTGGTGGCCTGGCGCTGTACCAGGGCGACTAACACAGAGCAGCACTGCTAATTCCATTGGCCGCCCCCGCAAAACGGGGGCGGCTTTCTGTAGTAAATAACACGACTCAATGCTTAACGGAGAATGACATGTTTGGACGCTTGATGCCCACTGAGGGCAAGTTTTTTGAATTGTTTAACCAGCACGCAGAACTGTGCGTTAAAGGCGCAAAAGAGATGCTTGGCCTGATGACCAATTTCGATGACCTGGAAAACCGCGTACATGCGATCGAAAGCATTGAGAAACAGGCGGACAAAGTCACCTACGCCACCGTGGAAATGCTGCACAAGACCTTCATCACGCCGATCGACCGCGATGACATTCACCAGCTGATCACGCGCCAGGACGACATCCTGGACTTGCTGGAAGATGCCGCCCAGACCGTTTCCCTGTATGACTTGAAAGCCGTCACGCCGGAAGCCAAGCGCCTGGCTGAACTGGTGCTGGCCTGTACCGAGAAAGTGCGCGACGCCGTTGCCCTGCTGCACAATATGGATAACTCACGCAAGATCGTCGCCATCTGCGAAGAAATCGACCGCCTGGAATCGGACGCCGACCACGTGATGCGCGCCGCCATGTCCAAGCTGTTCCGCGACGAACCGGACGTGCGCAACCTGATCAAGCTGAAAGCGATCTACGAAATTCTGGAAACCGTGACCGACCGTTGCGAAGATGTGTCCAATATCATCGAAGGCATCATCGTCGAAAACGCGTAAGCGTTGGGCATGTCCTGAACCAGAATCAGAAAAGAATATAAACAATGACCATACAAATCAGCATCTACGTGCTAGGCCTGTTGATCGCCTTGGCGCTGCTGTTTGACTTCATGAACGGTTTCCACGATGCCGCCAACGCGATTGCGACGGTGGTCTCGACGGGCGTATTGAAACCGCAGACGGCCGTTGCCATGGCCGCGACCTTCAACTTTGTCGCCATTTTCATTTTTCACCAGCTGACCGTGGCCGCCACGGTGGGCAAGGGCACGATCGACCCGACCGTGGTCGACCAGTACGTGATTTTCGGCGCGCTGATGGGCGCCATCTTCTGGAACCTGTTTACCTGGTACTACGGGATTCCCTCGTCGTCCTCGCACGCGCTGATTGGCGGCCTGGTGGGCGCCGCTGTCGCCAAGTCGGGCACGGGCGCGCTGGTCTCGGCCGGCCTGTGGAAAACCGTGGCCTTCATCGTCATCTCGCCTTTGCTGGGCTTTATCTTCGGCTCCATCATGATGCTGATCGTGTCATGGGTGTTCGTGCGCTCGACGCCGCGCAAGGTCGATAAATGGTTCCGCCGCCTGCAATTGTTTTCGGCTGCAGCCTATAGCCTGGGCCACGGCGGCAACGATGCGCAAAAAACCATCGGCATCATCTGGATGCTGCTGATCGCCGCCGGCTACTCGAGCGCCGCCGATTCCATGCCACCACTGTGGGTGATCATTTCGTGCTACACGGCCATCAGCTTCGGCACGCTGTTCGGCGGCTGGCGCATCGTCAAGACCATGGGCCAGAAGATCACCAAGTTGAAACCAGTCGGCGGCTTCTGCGCTGAAACGGGCGGCGCCATTACGCTGTTCCTGTCGACCGCGCTGGGCATCCCCGTGTCGACCACGCACACGATCACGGGCGCCATCGTCGGCGTCGGCTCCTCGCAAAAAATGTCCGCCGTCCGCTGGGGCGTGGCAGGCAATATCGTCTGGGCCTGGATATTCACGATTCCTGCCTCCGCGTTTGTTGCTGCGATTGCATGGTGGATCGGTCATCACATCATGTAATGAACGTTCAGCATCAATGAAAAGGGAGCCCACGGGCTCCCTTTTTTTGTCTGTGCTGCCTGCTTACTGCCCGCGCGGTCCCTTGTCGCCGCCCTGATGTTTCTTCAGGCCATCGTTCTGGCGGATCGCGCCTTTATCCTGCTCGGCTTGCTGGCGGATCTTGTTGGCTTCCTGCTCGGCTTGCAGGTGTTCCTGCTGTTGCTGTTCGCGCGGCGTGTCGTTGGTCTTGCTCATGGCGCTCTCCTTGAAGAATGAGTCTTCATCATGCCGTGCCGCGATGAAGCGCACCGTTCGCTGTGCAACATAGTGCGGCTGCAACAGCCTAAGCCAGCGCCACCGTCAATCCCTCATACGCCAAAAACACTTGCAAGCCGTTCACTCTATCCTGATAGCGGGCCTGCACATCAGCGAACACGGCTTCCAGCTGGTCATCGCTGCGGGTCGGTTCGTGGTGGGTGCAGTACAGGCGGCGGGCGCCGCAGCGCAGGGCCAGCTCGAATGCGGCGTCGAACGTGCCGTGGCCCCAGCCCTGTTTGTCCGGGTATTCCTCGCGCGTATACGAGCAATCCATGATCAGGGCGT
The DNA here is from genome assembly GCF_014200725.1 of Janthinobacterium silvisoli. GTDB lineage: Bacteria > Pseudomonadota > Gammaproteobacteria > Burkholderiales > Burkholderiaceae_D > Janthinobacterium. Next base: position 1,208,739 of record NZ_JACHCL010000001.1, on the reverse strand, counting down.
CAACGCCGGCCACCATGGTCTCGATGCGTGCCTGGCGGGTAGCGTTGTGGCTAGCGCAGACGGCGTGGTCAACGTGACCGGGCGGGTAGGGGTTGTAGAACGGTTCATGGTCGCCGCTGAAGAATAGCGAAACGCCTGCGCAGTCGATGCGGTAGCCCAGGTTGACGACCGGGTGGTTCATCTGCACGCCGCGCACGCGCGCCTGGCCGACCATGACGGTGTCGTGTTCGGCGATGGTGCGGTATTCGATGCTGGCCGCCATGGCCGCTTCGCTGACGGGAAAGTAACTGCTTTGCAATTGCACCGCCATCACATGTTCGATGCCGCGTCCGCTGACGGTGTCGAGCGCGCCATGCAGGCGCACCCGGTTGCCGGCCACGAACAGTGGCGTAAACATGGGCAGGCCGTGGATGTGGTCCCAGTGGCTGTGCGTGATGAAGATGTGCGCATCGACGCGCTGGCCAGCCGGTAACTGTTGTGCCAATGAAAAGATGCCGCTGCCAGCGTCGAGGATGATCAGATCATCGTCATCGCTGCGTACCTCGATGCAAGTGGTATTGCCGCCATAGCGTGCCGTAAGGGGGCCAGGGGAGGGGATAGAGCCGCGGACGCCCCTGAACGTGAATTTCATGCAATACCTTGTTACTGTGTAATGACTGTTGATTCTATTCTAATCAATATGGTCAAAGCCAATATTTATTTATGCTGCGACACAGAAAGTTATTTCAGTTTGTTGCGGTTAATCAATGTACAGTGCGGCAAACCAGCAGTTACACTGGCGCCTGTTTCCTTATCTTCCCAGCGCCCACCATGCCGCAGTTGCACCCCGAGAAAATCGCCCACAGACTGGAGCAGTTGACCGAACTGAGCGTCGCTCTCGGCCATGGCCTGGGCGGTCAGGGGCGCGATATCGGGCCGCTGCTGCAGCGCATCGTGCTGCTGGCCAAGAGCATGAGCGGCGCCGATGGTGCGACCCTGTACCGGCCAGCGGCCGACGGGCGCCAGCTCGATTTCCATATCAGCGTCAACGATAGCCTGGGTATCGGCCTGGGTAGCGATATCGGCGTACCGGGCGTGCCCCTGTTCGACGCGCAGGGACAGCCTAACCTGGCTTCGGTGGCGGCTTATGCAGCCCATATGCGCCGCTGCGTGAATATTGCCGATGTGTACCGTGAGGAAGCCTTCAATTTTTCTGGCATGCAGGCATTCGACCGCCACCATGGCTATCACACGCAATCGATATTGACAGTGCCCATGGGCGACCATGAAGGGGACTTGATCGGCGTGCTGCAGCTGGTCAATGCCAAGGATGAGGCCACCGGCCAGGTGCGTGCTTTCTCCGCTACCGACCAGCGTTTCATCGAGGCCTTGGCGGCGCAGGCGGGCGTGGCATTGACGAACCAGCAACTGATCCTGCAGCTGGAAGAATTGCTGGAATCCTTGGTCAAGCTGATCAATATCGGCATCGATGAAAAATCGCCTTACACGGGCCGCCATTGCCAGTTCGTACCGGAACTGACGATGTTGCTGGCGGACGCGGCGCACGCCACGCAAACGGGGCCGTTGGCCGAGTTTCGCCTGAGTGACAATGAGCGCAAGCAACTGTGGCTGGCCGGCATGCTGCACGATTGCGGCAAGATCACCACGCCCGTGCACGTGGTCGACAAGGCCACCAAGCTGGAAACCATCTTTGACCGCATCGCCCTGATCGACACGCGGTACGAAGTGCTGCTGCGTGACGCCGAGATCGCGGCCTTGCAGCGGCAAATCACGCATCCCGACCAGGTCGATGCGATAGCCGTCGCGCTGGCTGGCGAGCAGGTTGCCTTGCGCGAGGAGCGCGACTTTATCCGCCGTGCCAATATCGGTGGCGAAGGCATGGCCGAGGCCGACCAGCAGCGGGTGCGCCAGATTGCGCGGCGCCGCTGGCGCGCAGCCGACGGCGAGCTGCGCGACTTTCTTGATGCCGACGAGACGGAAAACCTGACCATCCGTTTCGGCACCTTGACGGCGGCCGAACGGGCCATCGTCAACAACCATATCAGCGTGTCGATCCGCATGCTGGAAGCCTTGCCGTGGCCGAAACACTTGCAGAAAGTGCCGGAATACGCGGGTGGCCACCATGAGCGCATGGATGGCAAGGGTTATCCGCGCGGCTTGACGAAAGAGCAGATGTCGGTGCCGGCGCGGCTGATGGCGATTGCCGATATCTTTGAAGCGCTGACGGCGCGCGACCGGCCCTACAAAAAAGGCAAGTCGCTGTCCGAATCGCTGCGCATCCTCGGTAATTTCAGCCTGAATGGCCATATCGATCCCGATCTGTTCGATGTGTTTATCCGCAGCAAGGTGTACCGCGCCTTTGCTGAAAAACATATGGATCCCAGCCAGATCGATGCTGTCGACGAGGCGGCCATTCCCGGATACAGGCCGTGATGGCGGCCTTGGCCGGCCAACTGAAAAAATACGGCGCGCGCTGGCTGGCAGGCCTGGTGCTGACCATGCTGGCGGCAAGTCTGAGCATCGGCCTGGTCGATAGCGCAACGATTATCCGGCTGGACGCCATGCTGAGCGACTTGCGCATGCGCGCCGAGCCGGCCGTGCTGGACCGGCGCATCGTGATTGTCGACATCGATGAAAACAGCCTGACCCGTATCGGCCGTTTCCCCTGGAGCCGCGATATCCAGGCGCAGCTAGTGACGCAGTTGACGCGGCATTATGGCGTGGCGGCGCTCGGTTACGATATCTCGTTTCCGGAAGCCGACACCAGTTCCGGTTATGCCGTACTGGAAAAGCTGGCTCAGCATGAGCTGGCCGGCGTGCCTGGTTTTGATGCCCAGCTGGCCAGACTCAAGCCCGGCATGGATTACGATGGCTTGCTGGCGCAAGCGATGCGCGGCCAGCCGGTTGTGCTGGGTTTTAATGTGTCTGACCAGCAAAAGAAGGGCGTGCTGCCGGCGCCGGCGTTCACTGTAGCAAGCTTGAACGGACGTGCTGTCACGGCGTTTTCAGCGCGTGGCTACGAAGCCAATATTGCGCAGTTGCAGAATGCTGCCAGCGGCGCCGGCATTTTTACGGCGCTGACCGATACCGATGGCGTGGTGCGCTCGTCAACCTTGCTGCAGCGCATAGGCAACGCCTATTATCCATCGCTGTCGCTGGCGACGGCTGCCGTGTACCTGAAGGCGCGCGCCATCACACCGCATTTCACGCAAAGCGCTGACAATATGTCGGCCGCCGAACTGGCCAATGGCGGCCTCGATCAATTACTGATGTTCACGCCGCAAGGCCCGCGCGCCATTCCGGTGGGCGAAGCGCTGACCACCACCGTGCAATACCGCGGCAGTGGCGGGCCATCGGGCGGCGCGTTTGCCTATGTCTCGGCGGCCGACGTGCTGCAGGGTAAGGTACCGCCTGCCTTGTTGAAAGAGGTGATCGCCCTGGTCGGCACCAGCGCGCCCGGCTTGAACGATGTGCGGGCCACGCCCGTCAATGCCGAATATCCGGGGGTGGAAGTGCACGCCAACCTGATCAAGTCCATCCTCGATGGCCGCTTCAAATCGCGTCCCGATTACGCGCTGGCGATCGAACTGGGCCAGGTGCTGCTGGCCGGCCTGGCGCTGGCCGGCGCGCTGGCGGTACTGTCGCCAGCCTGGTCCATGCTGCTGGCACTGGGCGCGCTGGGCGCCACGCTGGGCTTTAATCTGTATCTGTACCGGGTGCAGGATATGCTGGTCGATAGTGCGGTCGTGCTGTTGCTGATCGTCGCGCTGTTTATCGTGAACGTGGCCTGGGGCTACTTTTTCGAGGTGCGCAAGGGACGTGCGCTGGTGGCCCGTTTTGGCGAATATGTGGCGCCCGAACTGGTGGCCGAGATGGCTGACAATCCCCAGCGCTACACCATGGAAGGCGAGAACCGCGAATTGACGGTGCTGTTTGCCGACGTGCGCGGTTTTACGGCGATCTCGGAAAACATGGCGCCGGCGGCCTTGCGCGAATACATCAATCTGTACCTGACGGCCATGTCGGAAGATATCCGCGACAGCCATGGCGGCACGCTCGACAAATACATCGGCGACGCCGTGATGGCGTTCTGGGGAGCACCGCTGGCCTTCCCCGACCATGCCAGCCGGGCCGTCGCCAGCGCCTTGCTGATGCAGCGCAGCGCGGCGCGCCTGAATGACGATTTTATCGCCCGTGGCTGGCCTGCGTTGCAGATCGGCATCGGCATCAATACGGGACTGATGCATGTGGGCGACATGGGCTCGCGCATCCGCCGCGCCTACACGGTGATGGGCGACGCCGTCAATCTGGGCGCGCGCCTGGAAGGCATTACCAAGACGTATGGCGTTGGCATCGTTGTCAGTGCCACCACCCGCCATGCCGCACCGCAATTTGCGTACCGGGAACTGGACCGGGTAGCGGTCAAGGGCAAGCAGCAAGCGGTGGCCATTTTCGAGCCGCTGGGCTTGCAGGAAGATATGGACGCGGCTGCCTTGGCGCGCCTGGAATGCTGGTCGCGTGTGCTGGTCTTGCTGCGCGCACGCGAGTGGGCCGGCGCGCAACAACTGGTCGATCAATTGCTGCGCCAGCAGCCACAGGATGGCTTGTATCGGCTGTATGCGGCGCGGCTGTCTGGCTACCTGGCCCAATCGCCGCCGGATGACTGGGATGGCGTGACTATTTTTGACAGCAAGTAGGTGGCGCATAAAGAGGTAAAATGCTGGCCCGGCATGCTGGCCTGTCCGCTACTGTTGTTGTGAAAAAAGCTGCTTTTTCAGGGACTTGGACGCAGATTCGCACGGTGATGGCGGAAATCGCTGTTCCAATAGTAGAAAGTTCTGACTGGAAACGAAAACCCGTCTAAACTTTGCATTCAATCAATTGATGAGCACAACGGTGTTGCGCCTGGCCAGCGTCGTGCTCATGCAACTACAAGAAATCTTCACTCATGAATTATCGTTTGGTGCACCTGCTTGCGGGCTCGGCGCTTTTGTTCGTCGCGGGCGCTGCCTGCGCAATTGCCCCATCGGCTGCAGGGCAAAATGAGGCTGCGCTGCCTGCCCCCGTGACGGATATTGCCATTCCCCATTTCGACATCGCCCGTTTTGATGTGCAGGGCAATACCTTGCTGTCGCCCGCATTGCTGTCCGCCTTGCTGACGCCATTTACCGGTACGCAGCGCGATTTTGGCGACATTCAGCATGCCGTCGAAGCGCTGGAAAACGCTTACCGTGAACGCGGCTACACGGTGGTGCAAGTCACCTTGCCGGAGCAGGAGCTTGAACGGGGCGTGGTGCAACTGACCGTGGTGGAAACGGCGATTGGCCAGATTACGATCACCGGTAACCGCCATGTCGATGAGGCCAATGTGCTGAACGCCTTGCCCTCGCTGCGCGTGGGCAATTCGCCGAACTTGCCGGCATTGGGAAAAAGCCTGAAATTGGCGAATGAGAATCCGGCCCGCAAGATGGAAGTCAAGCTGGCTGCCAGCGAGCTTGAGGGCCAGCTCGACGCGGCCGTGTCGGTGGCCGATGAAAATCCGTGGAAAGCCATGCTGAACCTGGACAATACGGGCAGTGGGCAAACTGGCAAGACGCATGCCGGCGTGGTGTTGCAAAACGCCAATCTGTGGGGCCGCGACCATGTCGCCAGCCTGCAATACACCACTTCGCTGGAAAAGCCGGACAAGGTAGCCATTTATGGTCTTGGCTACCATGTGCCGCTGTATGCGCTCGGTGATTCGATCGATGCATTTGCCAGTTATTCGAATGTGGATTCGGGCACCGTGGCGGCCGGTATTTTTGACCTGGCGGTCAGTGGCCGTGGCACCATGGCCGGCCTGCGCTACAACCAGAACTTCGCCAAAACCGGCAATTATGAGCCCAAGCTGATCTATGGCATCGATTACAAGGCGTATCAGAATAGCGTGCAATTGCTGGGCTTTGAACTGGGCGGCGACGTGACCGTGCATCCACTCAGCGTGGCCTATGTGGGCGCCTGGACGCATGAGGATGGCGAAGCCAGCCTGGCGCTGACCCTGTCGCGCAACCTGCCCGGTGGCCGCCACGGCACCCAGGCAGATTTCAACCTGGCGCGGGCTGGCGCCAAGGCGAGCTACAGCACGGCACGCCTGAGCATGAACTGGGGCAAGGTGCTATCGAATGAATGGCAGTTGCGCAGTATTTTCAATGCGCAATATACGCCCGATGCGCTGGTGCCTGGAGAACAGTTCGGCGCCGGCGGTGCTGCGTCGGTACGCGGTTTCGACGAGCGCCAGGTATCGAGCGACTCCGGCGCCAGCCTGAATCTGGAAATTTACACGCCCAGCTGGTGTAGCAATACGGCCCTGTCTCAGTGCCGCGGGCTGGTGTTTTACGACAGCGCCTGGCTGAACCGCAATCATGGCTTGCCGGGCGAAGCGCAAGGCAATGCGATCGGCAGTTTTGGTATCGGGACGCGCTTGCTGCTGAGCCGTTATGCCAATCTGCAAATCGATTACGCGCACGTACTGAATGCCGGTGACACCGGCCGGAACGACAGCAACCGCCTGCATTTCAGGCTGGCCCTGTCCTATTAGTAGCCAGAATAATTCATGAAAAATACCGATTCCATCCTGCCTAGCCGCCAAGCCGCCCTGACGCCGCCCTTGCGCCGCACCGCGCTGGCGCTGCTGATATCAAGCTGCTTCGGCGCGGCCTATGCGAACCCGACCTTGCCGCAAGTCGTCAGTGGCCAAGCGACGTTCAATCAGCAAGGCAATGTGTTTTCGATTACGAACACGCCCAACACCATCATCAACTGGCAGAGTTTTTCGATCAACCCTGGAGAATTGACGCGCTTTATCCAGCAAAACGCGAATAGCGCCGTGCTTAATCGCATCACGGGGCAAGACCCGAGCCAGATCCTCGGTGCGCTGCAATCGAATGGCAAGGTATTCCTGATCAATCCGAACGGCGTGCTGTTTGGCCGCGATGCACGGGTCGACGTCAATGGCCTGGTGGCCTCCAGCCTCGGATTGTCGAACCAGGACTTCCTGGCCGGCAAAATGAATTTTAACGGCGCCAGCAGCGCCGGCGCCGTCAGCAACCAGGGCAGTATCAATGCGGACAGCGGCGGCAAGGTATTGCTGATCGCGCCGAACGTCAGCAATAGCGGCATCATTACCGCACCCAATGGCGAAGTGGTGCTGGCCGCTGGCCATAGCGTGCAACTGGCCGATGCCGCCAACCCCGGTTTGCAAGTAGTCGTGTCGGCGCCGTCGGACCAGGCGCTCAACGTGGGCCAGGTGATTGCGCAGGGCGGCAAGATCGGCATGTATGGCGCGCTGATCAACCAGCGCGGCAGCCTGAACGCGAACAGCGCGGTGGTCGGTGAAAACGGCAAGATCGTCCTGCAAGCGAGCGGCAAGGCCTTGCTGGAAGCGGGCAGCGTGACCAGTGCCAGCAATAGCGCCGGCACGGGCGGCCAGGTCACGGTGCTGGGCGACCAGGTCGGCTTGACCGGCAATGCGCGCGTTGACGCCAGCGGCGCCAAGGGCGGCGGCACGGTGTTGCTGGGCGGCGATTACCAGGGTAAGAATGCCGCGATTCCCAATGTGCGCCAGGTGTTCGTTGGCAGCGATGCCACGGTGGCCGCCGATGCGGTCGACAGCGGCAATGGCGGCAAGGTGATCGTCTGGGGCGACCAGACCGCGCGTGTATTCGGCAGTATTTCGGCGCGCGGCGGGGCCGCGTCCGGCGATGGCGGTTTTGTGGAAACCTCGGGCCATTACCTGGCGGTCGACGGCATCCGCGTCGATACCCGTTCCAGCCGCGGCAAACAGGGCAACTGGCTGCTCGATCCTTACGATATCGATGTGGTGGCCGGTGGCGGCGGCGCGCTCGGCAACGTTGATCAGTTTGGCGACGCCCCGGTCACTGGCACGACTTCCATCGGCGCCGACCTGATTTCCAATGCGACCAGTAATGTCACCTTGCAGGCGCTGCACCGCATCACCTTCAGCAGCGCCATCAATATCGCGCAGGCGAACGTCGGCTTGACGGCGCAGGCGGGCGAGGCGATCAATGTCAATGCGGCCATTACGACCAATGGCGGTGCGGTGACGCTGTCGGCCAATGATGCTGCGTCCGGTACTCTCCCAGGGAATAGTTCGAATGTGACTTTTAATGCTGCGATTACTACCAATGGTGGCGCAGTAACAATTTCCGGCGCCAATGTGGCTAGTAACGGCATTGGCAGCATCAATGTCGGAAGTGGCAATCTGTCGCTAAGCTCCAACACGGCGGGAGGTGGCATCGTGCTCACTGGCGCTGGCGATCAACTGATCGGCAGCGGCGTGGCGAACCAGACAGTGACTTTGCAAGCCGATAACATCAGTTTTTCCGGCAACATCAATTTTGGCGGTGCGGGTAGCCATGCCAGCGTTCGCCTGGCTCCCTGGAGTAACGCTCGACCGATTACTCTCGGCGCCATTGCGGCCAATGCCTTGTATTTGCAGAATGATCAATTGAACCGGATTTCTGCCGGTACATTGAATATAGGTAACAGCAATAGCGGCAATATTTCTGTGCCTCAGGCAATCAATCTGGCGCAAATCACGACTGGTACCGGTATCAAGAATCTGAACCTGGAAAGCGGTGGCAATATCACCGTGTCGAACCAGTTGACGATGCTGCAGCCTGACAGTTATCTGCAACTGAAAACGGGCGTGGGCGGCACATTGACCGTTGATAGTGGCGGCAGCCTGCAGGCGAATAATCTGATGCTGCAAGCCGACAAGATGAGCCTGGGTGGCAGCACAGCTTCGCTGTCTGGCGGGCAAGTCACGCTGGAGCGCCGTACCGATGGCGAAATCGATATCGGCAGCGGCGCAGCCGACAGTTCGACTAGCCTGGGCTTGACCGACACCGAATTGAAAACCATCGCCGCCGGCCATATCACGGTCGGCGGCCATACCTTTAACGGTCCCTTGAATTTGCTGGGTAGCCTGGATTTGAGCGGCTTGAGCAGCTTGAATTTGCTGGAACTGCGTACCAGCGGCGCAATGAATCTAGGCGGTCCCTTGACCGTGGCCAAGGATTTGATGGTTGCTGGTAACATCAGTGCGAATGGCACCGTCAACGTGGGCCGCCAATTTACACTCGATGGCGGCGCGTGGCAACAAAACAGCGCCAGCCTGCCGGCGTTTTATGCGCATGATTTTAACTTGCAGAACGGCAGTTTCCTGCGCGTCCAGGGTGGCGACGGCAGTAGCGCGGCACCTTACCGTATCGCCGATATCTACGGCTTGCAGGGCATCAATACCCTGGACATGTCAAACAACTATGTGCTGGCCGCCAATATCGATGCCAGCGGCACCACCAACTGGAATCAGGGGGCCGGCTTTACCTCCATCGCCAATGGTGACGTGCCAGGCTATGCCGGCATGTTTGACGGCGCTGGCCATGTGATCAGCGGCTTGATGGTCAATACCGCCAATCTGCCCGGTACCTCGGGCGTAGGCCTGTTTGCCCGCTTGAAGAACGGCAATGTCAGCAACCTGAGCTTGCAAGGCGGCAGTATCACGGGCCGCTACAATGTGGGGGCCGTGGTTGGCTTGAACGATGGTGGCACGCTTGATAATGTGTTCAGCAGTGCGAGTGTCACTGGCAGCAATGCCGTCGGCGGCCTGGTGGGCGCCAACAGCGGTGTGATCAAGAATTCCGGCGCCAGCGGCGGTGTCACTGGTGTCAACTCGGACGGCGGCGCTGCGGTCGGCGGACTGGCCGGCACCAATTCCGGCAGCGGCCTGATCACCGTCTCGACCGCCAGCGGCGCCGTCAATGGCGCACGTGAGTTGGTCGGCGGCCTGGTCGGCAGCAACCAGGCAACGATCACGCAATCGTATGCGACCGGCAATGTCAGTGGTTCGCGCAGCGTGGGTGGCCTGGTCGGTGGCAATAGTGGCAGCATCAGCGATGCCTATGCCACCGGCGCGGTCGGCATGGCGAGTGGTGCAGACATGACACTGGTGCATGAAAACCTGGGCGGCTTGGCCGGTAGCAATAGCGGCACCATCAGCAATGTATTTAGCAGCGGCGCGGTCAATGGCAGCGGCTTTACGGCGGCGATAGGCGGCGTGGTCGGCAGCAATGTGGGCGGCACGCTCAGCGGCGCTTACTGGAATACCGACAGTTCCGGCCAGCAAACTGACAATGGTGGCGCCAGCGGTTTGAGCGCCGAACATATGCAGCAGCAATCGAGTTTCAATGGTTTTAATTTCAGTAATTCCGCCGTGTGGCGCATCTATAGCGGCCATACGACGCCGATGCTCAAAGCGTTCCTGAAACCGCTGGAAGTGAATGTGTCGGGCGCCGCCACCAGCAAAGTCTATGATGGCCAGTTCGCCATCTTTAACGGTACGCTGGTGTACACCGGCCTGCTCGACGGCGATACCGGCGCCAACGGCACGCTGGGCTATCAATCGGCGCGCAATGTCGGCAGCTACGCGCTCGATGGCTTGTGGTCGACCAAGTACGACATCAGTCTGATTGGCGCCAATTCCTTGTCGATCACGCCGCGCATGCTCGGTGTGACCGTCGGCGGCAGCAAGGTCTATGACGGCACTAGCGCTTTTGGCGGCGCCACGTATGTACTGAGTAATGTGGTCGCTGGCGACGACATTCATGCCAGCGGCAATGCGCAATTCCTCGACAAGAATGCCGGCAGCGGCAAGACCGTCAACGCCAGCGGTCTCGGCTTGTCTGGTGATGCGTCCGGCAACTACATGCTGGCCTCCGACACGGCCAGCGGGAGTGCCGATATCAGCCGCGCGACTTTGAACCTGGGCACTGTCAGCGGCATCAACAAGGTGTATGACGGCAGCAATAGTGCCGGCATCAACGCCGCGCTTGCGGGCGTGCTGGGCAACGACCAGGTCAGCCTGGCGAATGTACAGGCCAGCTTCGGCGACAAGAACGCCGGCCATGGCAAGACGATTAATTACAGCGGCAGCGGCGCGCTGTCCGGCACTGATGGCGGCAATTATGTGCTGGCTGCCTACAGTGGCAGCACCACGGCCGATATCGCTGCGCGCGCCTTGAATGTGAGTTTTAGCGGCATTAACAAGACTTACGATGGTACGGCGTCGGCTGGCGTCAATATCGGCGATGACAGGGTGGCGGGCGATGTCTTGAACCTGTCCGGTAATGCGAGCTTTGCTGAAAAGAATGCGGGTACGGGCAAAACTGTCAGCGTGAGCAATGTTGGCGTGAGTGGTACCGATGCGGGTAACTATGTGTTGAGCAGCCATAGTGGCAGCACCACGGCCGATATCGCGGCACGCACCTTGAATGTGAGTTTCAGCGGCATCAACAAGACTTATGATGGCAATACCAGCGCTGGCGTCAATATCGGCGATGACAGGGTGGCGGGCGATGCCTTGAACTTGTCCGGTAATGCGAGCTTTGCTGAAAAGAATGCGGGTACGGGCAAAACTGTCAGCGTGAGCAATGTTGGCGTGAGTGGTACCGATGCGTGTAACTATGTGTTGAGCAGCCATAGTGGCAGCACCACGGCCGATATCGTGGCGCGCACCTTGAATGTGAGTTTTAGCGGCATCAACAAGACCTATGATGGCAATACCAGCGCTGGCGTCAATATCGGCGATGACAGGGTAGCGGGCGATGCCTTGAACCTATCTGGCAATGCCAGCTTTGCTGACAAGAATGCGGGTACGGGCAAAACCGTCAGCGTGAGCAATGTTGGCGTGAGTGGCGCCGATGCGGGCAACTATGTGTTGAATACCCATAGTGGCAGCACCACGGCCGATATCGCCGCGCGTACCCTGAACGTGAGCTTCAGCGGCATCAACAAAACCTATGATGGCAATACTAGCGCTGGCGTCAATATCGGCGATGACAGGGTAGCGGGCGATGCCTTGAACCTATCCGGTAATGCGAGCTTTGCTGACAAGAATGCGGGTACCAACAAGACCGTCAGTGTGAGCGGTGTCGAAGTTGCCGGCGCTGACGCGGGCAACTATGTGTTGAATACCCATAGTGGCAGCACCACGGCCGATATCGCGGCACGCACCTTGAACCTGAGCTTCAGCGGCATCAACAAAACCTATGATGGCAATACCAGCGCCGGCGTTAATATCGGCGATGATCGTATCGCTGGCGATGTCTTGAATCTAGCTGGCAATGCCAGCTTTGCTGACAAGAATGCGGGTACCAACAAGGTCGTCAGTGTGAGCGGTGTCGAAGTTGTCGGCGCTGACGCGGGCAACTATGTGTTGAATACCCATAGTGGCAGCACCACGGCCGATATCGCGGCACGTACCTTGAACCTGAGCTTCAGCGGCATCAACAAAACCTATGATGGCAACACCAGCGCTGGCGTCCAGATCGGCGATGACAGGGTAGCGGGCGATGCCTTGAACCTGTCCGGTAATGCGAGCTTTGCTGACAAGAATGCGGGTACGGGCAAAACCGTCAGCGTGAGCAATGTTGGCGTGAGTGGTGCCGATGCGGGTAACTATGTGTTGAGCAGCCATGGCGGCAGCACCACGGCCGATATCGCTGCGCGCACCCTGAACGTGAGTTTTAGCGGCATCAACAAGACTTATGATGGCAATACCAGCGCTGGCGTCCAGATCGGCGATGACAGGGTAGCGGGCGATGCCTTGAACCTGTCTTGTAATGCCGCATTTGGCGACAAGAACGCTGGCACTAATAAAACCGTCAGCGTGAGCGATGTAGGTGTGACGGGCGCAGACGCTGGCAACTATGTGTTGAGCAGCCATGGCGGTATGACTACCGCCGATATCGCCGCACGCACCCTGAACGTGAGTTTTAGCGGCATTAACAAGACTTATGATGGCAATACCAGCGCTGGCGTCCAGATCAGCGATGACAGGGTAGCGGGCGATTCCTTGAACCTGTCTGGCAATGCCGCATTTGGCGACAAGAATGCCGGTACGGGAAAAACCGTCAGCGTGACGAATATCGGCGTGACCGGTGCCGATTCGGGCAACTATGTATTGAGCAGCCATGGCGGTATGACTACCGCCGATATCGCTGCGCGTACCCTGAATGTGAGTTTCAGCGGCATCAACAAAACCTATGATGGCAATACCAGCGCTGGCGTGAATATCGGCGATGACCGTGTCACTGGCGATGCCTTGACCCTGTCTGGCAATGCCAGCTTTGCCGACAAGAATGCCGGTACGGGCAAAACCGTCGGCGTGACGAATATCGGCGTGATGGGCGCCGATGCGGGCAACTATGTATTGAGCAGCCACAGCGGCAGCACCACGGCCGATATCGCGGCACGTACCTTGAATGTGAGTTTTAGCGGCATCAACAAGACTTACGATGGCACGGCGTCGGCTGGCGTGAACATCGGCGATGACCGTGTCACTGGCGATGTCTTGACCCTGGCTGGTAATGCTGCATTTGGCGACAAGAATGCCGGTACGGGCAAAACCGTCGGCGTGACGAATGTTGGGGTAACTGGCGCCGACGCGGGCAACTATGTATTGAGCAGCCATGGCGGTAGTACTACCGCCGATATCGCCGCACGCACCCTGAACGTGAGTTTCAGCGGCATCAACAAGACTTACGATGGTACGGCGTCGGCTGGCGTGAACATCGGCGATGACCGCGTCGCTGGCGATGCCTTGACCCTGTCCGGTAATGCCAGCTTTGCCGACAAGAATGCCGGTACGGGCAAAACCGTCGGCGTGACGAATATCGGCGTGACCGGAGCCGATGCGGGCAACTATGTATTGAGCAGCCATAGTGGCAGCACCACGGCCGATATCGCTGCGCGTACCCTGAATGTGAGTTTCAGCGGCATCAACAAGACTTACGATGGTACGGCGTCGGCTGGCGTGAATATCGGCGATGACCGTGTCGCTGGCGATGTCTTGACCCTGTCCGGTAATGCTGCATTTGGCGACAAGAATGCCGGTACGGGAAAAACCGTCAGCGTGACAAATGTCGGCGTGACCGGAGCCGATGCGGGCAACTATGTATTGAGCGGCCATAGCGGCAGCACCACGGCCGATATCGCTGCGCGTACCCTGAATGTGAGTTTCAGCGGCATCAACAAAACCTATGATGGCAATACCAGCGCTGGCGTCAATATCGGCGATGACAGGGTAGCGGGAGATGCCTTGAACCTGTCTGGCAATGCCGCATTTGGCGACAAGAATGCCGGTACGGGCAAAACCGTCAGCGTGACGAATGTTGGTGTTGCCGGCGCCGATGCCGGCAACTATGTATTAAATACGCATGGCGGCAGCACCACCGCCGATATTGCCGTGCGCGCCTTGAATCTGTCGGCAACTGGCGTTAGTAAAGTGTATGACGGCGGCACGGCGGCAAGTGTGGTGCTGGGCGATGACCGGATTGCCGGCGATGTGCTGGGCGTCACAGCTGGCGCCAGTTTTGCCGATAAAAACGTGGGCGCCAACAAGGCCGTGAGTCTTACCGGCGTGGCTTTGTCTGGCCAGGATGCAGGCAATTACCTTGTGGTCTTGCCGACCGGTTTGTTGGCCAGCATCACGCCCGCTGCCTTGAACCTGACGGGCCTGATTGCCGGCAACAAGGTCTATGACGGCACTACTAATGCAGCTGTCAGCGCTTCGCTATCTGGCGTGCTGGGCCAGGATCTGGTCAGCGTGGCGGGCGGTAGCGGCAGTTTCGCGGACAAGAATGCGGGTGCGGACAAGCTGGTCACGGCCACTGGTTTCCGCCTGGCAGGCGCCGATGCGGGTAATTATGTGTTGAGCACAACAGGCGGTATCACCCACGCGACGATTTCGCAAAAACTGTTGTCTACCTGGATAGGCAGCGGCAATGGCTTGTGGAGCGATGCGGCGAACTGGGATGGCGGTGTGGTGCCGGAAGGCGCGAACGTGCTGGCCGTCGATTTCTCGCATAGCAATGGCATCGTCACCTATAACGCGGCGGCCGGCAGCACGACCTTGAAGAACCTGAATCTTGCGACTGGCCTGGTATTGACGGGCGGCAGCTTGAGTCTGGGCGAGGGCGCACAGGACCGCTCCGTGATCGGCGGCAGTGATGGCTTGAATATCAGCGGCGGCAACTTACAGTTGAACGGCAGCTTGTCGGCCGACCGCTACGGACAAAGTGGCGGCTTGCTGGGAGGTAGCGGCAATCTGGCGATTGGCAATAGCTTCAGCCAGACGGCCGGCGCAATCAACTTGGGCGGTCAGCTGGTGATTAACCAGGCTAGCGGCGACCTGCGCTTTGCCAGCCTGGCGGCGAGCGATGTGCGCTTGAGTGCGCTCAATGGTGCCATACGCCAGACTGGCGCCATCGTGGCAGCGAGCCTGAGCACGCAATCGTCGAATGGCACCGTGCTGGACAATGCCGGCAATCAGGTCAGTAACTTTACTGCCAGCAATAGTGGCGATGGCGGTATCGTGCTCAATAACACGTCGGCGCCCGGCACCTTGACCCTGGGCGCCATCAGCAGTGGCGCTGGCAATATTGCCATCGAGAATACGGGCGGTATTTCGGCAGGCAATATCAACGGCAATGGCGGCAATGTTGCACTGACGTCGCATAGCCCGGTCACGCTCAATGGCGTGGTGAACGGCAACGATATCAGCATCACGGCCGATACCGATGTTGCCCTGGCGGACGGCGCCCGTTTGAACGCAGCGCACAATGTCAGCCTGACTGCCGGGCGCGACATCAGCTTCGACGGCGCCGCCACCGTAGCCAGTGGCGGCAGCTTTGCCGCCAGCGCTGGCGCCAGCGTGCGCTTCGCCGGCAACGCCAGCTTTACGGTGCCCGGCGCGTCCAGCATGAGCGTGCTGGCCAAGGCTGGCAACATCACGGGCACCTCCGGTGTACGTATCAACCGCCAGCGCAGCGACGTCAGCCTGCTGGCGCCTGGCGGCACGGTGTCCATGCCTGACGCCATCTTCCTGCCCAGTACTGTGCCGCCGGTGACCGTGCCTCCCGTTATTCCCCCAAGCGTGAACACAGCCATCAATGACGCGCTGAACATCATCAAACAGGGTGATCACGCTAACACCCCCCTGCTGCCTACGGTGACGAGCACGGCGGCGCCGGACAAGAAAAAGGATGACGTCAAGGAAGTGGCCACGTCGGATCAATCAACAGGAAACAAATTCAATGACGGCACTAAAAAAATGTACTGCAATTAAGGCTTTGCTGTGGCTGGTCCTGCTGTGCGCCAGCATGCAGGCCTGGGCCGGGCAGGTGGCAGGCACGGTGATGCAATTGAATGGCCCCTTGTTCGCCAAGAAAGCCGATGGCAAGGTCAAGATCCTGGCCATCAAGTCCGAAGTCGAGTCGGGAGATACCTTGCTGACGGAAAAGGATACCTATGCGCTTATCAAACTGATCGACAATAGCGAAATCACCCTGAAGCCCAATACCAGCTTCGTCATCGAGCAGTTCAGCTATGAGGCGCAGCAACCCGATGGCGACCATGCCATCTTCAGCCTGCTCAAGGGCGGCTTGCGTTCGGTGACGGGCTTGCTGGGCAAGCGCAACAAGGAGCGTTTCGAGATGAAGACGCCATCGGCGACCATCGGTATACGGGGCACCACCTTTACGGCGACGCTGGTCGGTGGAATACCTGCGTCAGTGTTGCCGTCACCGGCAGCGACGAGCAGCCTGGCGCCTGGCTTGTATGTGCAAGTGATCGAGGGGATGATTCATGTGAGTAATACGGGCGGGGCGCAAAACTTTGCGGCAGGGCAATTCGGCTTTACACCGGACATCCTGCAGCCGCCCGTCATCATTCCCTCGCATCCTGACATCCAGTTCACGCCGCCGCCCGCGTTTTCCGCGCCCAGCGGTGCACCAGCTGCGGGTGGGGCAGGAAAAAATGCGGCGGCGATCGATTGCGTGGTCCGTTGATGTTTTTGTAGCAATTAAATAAGGCTTGACCTTCCCATCATTGGATAGCAGATCCTGAACACATTAGTTAATCTATCGTACAGGATCTGCCATGAACCAGACCGCATCGTCCCTATCTTCTTCCCCTGCCCATGCGCAGGCGCTGGCCATCGAGGGCATGACCTGCGCGTCGTGCGTGGGCCGGGTGGAAAAAGCCCTGTTGAAGGTCGACGGCGTGACCGGCGCCAGTGTCAACCTGGCCACGGAAACGGCCAAGGTCATATCTGACACCGTCATCCCGTTTGCCACCTTGCAGGCGGCTGTGGAAAAGGCTGGCTACACGGTGGCCCAGCGCGACATAGACTTGAACGTGGCCGGCATGACTTGCGCCTCTTGCGTGGGCCGGGTGGAAAAAGCCCTGTTGAAAGTGCCCGGCGTGGCGGGCGCCAGCGTCAACCTGGCCACCGAAAGCGCGCGTGTGAAGGTCACTTGCGATGCCGATGCGGCAGCCCTGATCGCCGCCATCGCCAAGGCTGGCTACGAGGCATCTGTGCCGGTGGCCAAGTCATCGAATGCGCCCGCCCATACGCCGTCGCGCGACGGCCTCAAGGTCGTGTTGGCGGCGATCCTGGCATTTCCCCTGATGTTGCCAATGTTTCTGGAATGGGCAGGTATCCACTGGATGCTGCCCGGCGCCGTGCAATTTGTCCTGGCTACCCCGGTGCAGTTTTATTTTGGCGCCCGTTTCTACAAGGCAGGCTGGAAGGCGGCTCGGGCCGGCAGCGGCAATATGGATTTGCTGGTAGCCCTGGGCACCAGCGCTGCGTATGGCTTGTCGGTCTACCAGTGGTTGACAGCAGAAGGCATGCTGCCGCACCTGTATTTTGAGGCCGCGGCCGTGGTGATTACCCTCGTATTGCTGGGGAAATGGCTGGAATCGCGCGCCAAGCGGCAAACGGCGTCAGCCATCCGCGCCCTGCAAGTATTGCGTCCGGAATCGGCCCGCGTGCGCCGCGATGATGTCGAACTGGATGTACCCGTCGAGCAGGTGAAGGTGGGCGAGCTGGTGGTGATACGCCCCGGTGAGCGGGTCGCCGTCGATGGCGTGGTGGTGGAAGGCGCCAGCCAGATCAATGAGTCCTTGATCACAGGTGAAAGCTTGCCGGTTGATAAGCATGTGGGCGACAAGGTCACGGGCGGCTCCATCAATGCCGATGGTTTGCTGCTGGTGCGCACCCAGGCGGTGGGCGGCGAGACGACCTTGTCGCGCATCATCCGCCTGGTGGAAGACGCGCAGGCAGCCAAGGCGCCGATCCAGCATCTGGTGGACAAGGTCAGCGCCATCTTTGTTCCCGTGGTGCTGGTGCTGGCGCTGCTGACCCTGCTGGGCTGGTGGCTGACCACGGGGCAGCTGGAAACAGCCATCATCAATGCCGTCGCCGTGCTGGTGATCGCCTGCCCGTGCGCGCTGGGTCTGGCCACGCCGACCGCCATCATGGCCGGTACGGGCGTGGCGGCCCGCTACGGCATCCTGATCAAGGATGCGGAAGCGCTGGAAGTGGCGCACGCCGTCACCACCGTGGTGTTCGACAAGACGGGCACCTTGACGGTGGGCAAACCTGCGCTGGCGGCCTTGCATGCGCATGGCATTGACGAGGCGCGCTTGCTGCAACTGGCAGCCAGTATCCAGCGTGGTAGCGAACACAGCCTGGCCACCGCCGTGCTCGATGCAGTTGCTGCGCGTAACATTGCGCCATTGATCGCGACTGGTTTGTCAGCCTTGCCGGGACGGGGACTGGCGGCGCAGGTCGATGGCCAGGACTTGAAGCTGGGCAGCACGCGGCTGATGCAGGAATTGAGTGTGGATATGGCGCCGCTGGCAGCCCAGGCGCAAACCCTGGAAAACACGGGCAACACGATTTCCTGGCTGTCCTCGGGATCGCAATTGCTGGGCCTGTTTGCCTTCAGCGACCAGGTCAAGCCGAATGCGCAGGCGGCAATTGCCCACTTGCATAGTTTGGGCATACAGACGGTGATGTTGACCGGTGACAATCAAGGCAGCGCCGACGCCGTCGGCAAGTTGCTGGGCATCGACGTGGTGGCCGCGAAAATGTTGCCAGCCGATAAAACCGCTAAAATTGAAATGCTAAAAGGCGAGGGCGCGAAGGTGGCCATGGTGGGCGACGGCATCAATGATGCACCGGCGCTGGCGGCCGCTGACGTCGGTATTGCCATGTCGACCGGTACCGATGTCGCCATGCATGCAGCGGGGATTACCCTGATGCGCGGCGATCCGGCGCTGGTGGCGGACGCCATCGATATCTCGCGCCGCACTTATAGCAAGATACGGCAGAATCTGTTTTGGGCATTCATTTATAACCTGATCGGCATTCCCCTGGCCGCCTTCGGCTTGCTCAACCCCATGGTGGCGGGCGCGGCGATGGCGTTCAGCTCGGTAAGCGTGATCAGCAATGCCCTGTTGCTGCGCCGCTGGACAGCGCGCAGCGCACATACCAAGGAGTGATCAGGATGAACATCGGTCAGGCAGCAAGTGAAACTGGCGTATCGGCAAAGATGATACGTTATTATGAAAGCATCACCTTATTAAAACCCAGTGCGCGTACCGATGCCGGTTACCGCGTCTACACGCCGAATGATTTGCATGCGCTGCGCTTCATCAAGCGGGCGCGGGGACTGGGTTTTTCGCTGGAGCAAATCCGCGAATTGTTATCGTTATGGCAAAACAACCAGCGCGCCAGCGCCGATGTGAAAAACATCGCCCTGTCCCACGTGGCTGACTTGAACCAGCGCATCACCGAATTGACGGAAATGCGTGATACCCTGGCCCATCTGGCGCAATCGTGCCACGGCGACGACCGGCCTGATTGCCCGATTTTGCAAAGCCTGGGATTAGCTGGCAAAGAAGAGGCTAAGGCTTGCTGCCATTGAAGTAACTCAAAGGAGTCCGCATGCGCTACGAATTGTATTACTGGCCTACGATACAAGGGCGTGGTGAATTCATCCGGCTGGCGCTGGAAGAGGCGGGTGCCGAGTATGTCGATATTGCGCGTAAACCTGAAAAAAGCGGCATGGGCGTACCGGCCGTGCTGGCCTGCCTCGATGGCGGCAGCACGCTCCATCCAGCCTATGCCCCGCCCGTGCTGCGTGATGGCGAGTTGCTGATCGGCCAGACGCCGAATATCCTGTTGTACCTGGGGCGGCGCCTGGGCCTGGCGCCGCGCGCGGAAGAGGGCAGGCTGTGGCTGAACCAGCTGCAACTGACCATGGCCGACTGGCTGACGGAAGTGCACGATACGCACCATCCGCTGTCGATGAATCAGTATTATGAAGAACAAAAGCAGGCCGCCGCCCAGCGCGCGCAGGATTTTCGCGAAACTCGTCTGCCCAAATTCCTTGCCTACTTTACGCAAGTGCTGGCCAACAATCCGCGCCGTGGCGGCTGGCTGGTGGGAGCAAAACTGACGTATGGCGACCTGTCGCTATTCCAGATGCTGGCGGGGCTGCATTATGCGTTTCCGCAAGCCATGGCGCGCCTGGCGCCGCAATATCCAGCCCTGTTCGACTTGCACGATACGGTGGCGGCACGGCCCAATATCGCCCGCTACCTGAAATCGAAGCGCAGGATAGATTTCAACCAGGATGGCATCTTCCGCCATTATCCTGAACTGGACGGCTAAATAAAAACAGCCGGCACAAAGGCCGGCTGTCTGGATGATGCTGTTGCGATTACTGTGCGCTGGTAACGGGGTAGCCCGCATCCACGATGGCAGCCTTGATGCTGTCGAGCGCGCCAGACGATTCCACTTTCACGCTCTTGCTTGCCAGGTCGATCTGCACCTGGGCGGCCGGATCGATGCCTTGCACGGCCTTGGTGACGGAACCGACGCAATGGCCGCAGCTCATGTTTTCTACTTGCAATTGATACATGACAAGCACTCCTGTAATGGTTAAGTGTTTTCACTGTAAGCCTTCCCCCGATGGCAAGGTCAAGCGAAAGCTGTGGTCTGCTTCAATTCAAGGTGAAATCGACGGCTTTCATGGGCGGCGGCAAATTGTCGTCCTGCAAGGACTCGCGCAGGTTGATTTCAATCGCGCGGCACATGGCCGTCAAGGGCAGGTCATTCGCATCGGTGCCGAATGGCTCTTCAATTTCATCACCGAGCGCATCGAGGCCAAAGAAGGTGTAGGCGACGATGGCGACCACGAAGGGCGTCATGAACCCGAGCGAATCGACCAGGCCGAAAGGCAGCAGAAAGCAGTACAGATAGGCCGTGCGGTGCAGCAGCAGCGAATACGAAAACGGAATCGGCGTGCTGCGGATACGTTCGCAGGAAGCGCCCGCGCCGACCATGGCGCTGATCGTGCCATCGATTTGCGCGGCAAGGATGCTGTCGATGCGGCCTTGCTGCACGCAATCGGCGAGGTCATGGCCCATTTGCAGCATCAGGTAATCGGATGGGTTCGATGCCTTGTTGGCCGCCTCCCACTCGGCCGGGCGCAGCAGCGGCTGCAGCTCGGCAGGGTCGCGCGTGTCGCGCAACTGATGGCGCAGCGCATGGCAAAAGGCAATGGTGCGGTAAATCATGCGTACGCGCACATCGTCCAGGCCCAGTTTGGCGTGGGCCGGTGTGTCGCTGCGTATCATGCTTTGGCACTGGCGCGAAAAGTTACGGCAGCGCAGCACCAGCTCACCCCACAGCTTGCGCCCTTCCCAGTAACGGTCATAGGCGGCCGTGTTGCGGAAACCCAGGAAGATGGCCAGCGGCAAGCCGATCAGCGTAAATGGGATGGTGGTCAGTATCACCTTGTGATCAAACAAGGTGCCATGGCACCAGGTAATGAAGGCGGCGAACAGCGTATTGACGATCAGGGTGGTGCGGATGCGGGGCAGGACGGAACCACGCACGACCAGGAACAGTTTTAACGCCGAGGGGCGGTCACGCACGATCATGCTGCGCTCCCGAAAAGGTGAAGTTGCTGAATGGCAAGTGCCGGCTACAAAAAACCCGCTGTGTGCGCGGGCTGGAATGGGTGTGCATGGGAGGCAGTGTAGGGGAGACGGCAGCAGTATAGGCCGCTGCCTTGCAGTCGGCAAATTCATAGTTGCGATAGGTGTTATTCATTTTCCGAATGAATCTCAATGTGTAGGTAAGTCTCATCTGCCTTAATTTTCAGGCTCTTGCATGCGCGCGATTTTCTGGCGATGCTCCACTTGCTGCTGTTTCAAATGTTGGCTCGTAGTGTAACTGTTACGGAATGGGGGACGTTTTTTGCCCGGTGACCAGTCGCAGTTCATCGGGGTGATCGCGTTGAATAAATCGTCCAGGCTGCAAGAGCAATCGCCGCAGTCCAGAGTGGGGACGTCGCAATGGCCGGCCTGGGCCCGATGCCGCGCCGTGCGCAATGTTGGCGGATGCTGGGCCAGATGAGCACGATGGTGCGCGCCACAGGCATGCAGGCGGCGCCGCAGCAGTGCCCATCCTGGTATGAGTCCGTGGCGTGCGATCACGCGGTAGCCATAGCCGGAACAACTGTCGCGTCCGGTCCGCACGCGGTAAGCGCAGGAAAATCCCTTGTAGGGTGACAGGTAGCGCTGGTAGGCGCGTATCGCCCACAGCGCCAGGTGCTGGCTGTATGCAGATAGCGTGAAAATAAGGTCCTCTATTTGTTTGCGGCCAGGCCGGGTGCGGTCGAGCATACGGCATGCGCCATAAAATCGCCAGATGATAACTTGCGAATAATTTCCAATGTGATAAATGGATAGAATTGCAAGAGGCGCGTCTGTTACTCTGATTTTTCGTTTTGGAAATATTTTCTAAGGCGCAACGTCAGACCGATTGCCGCCGTCAGGGCACGGCCATGCTTGTTTATCCTCTTTGGAAAGTGGTCTACATGTTTAAAATTTCCAGCATTTGTCTCGCCACCCTGATCCTGTTGCAAACACCTTCCACTTGGGCAGACCAGCCCGCTCCCTTGAGTCAGCGCCAGCAAGCGCTGGCTACGCAGATCGACGCCAGCATCGCTCCGTATTTCAATTCCACCGAACCTGGCGCCGTGGTGATCGTCGTCAAGGATGGCCAGCCGCTGCTGCGCAAGGCGTATGGTTTGGCCAGCGTCAAGGAGGGACAGCCCTTGACACCCGACATGTCGCTGCGCTTGGGCTCGATCTCCAAGCAATTCACGGCCGTCGCCATCCTGATCCTGGCCGACCAGGGCAAGCTGGCGCTGAGCGATGACATCACCCGCTTCCTGCCCGACTATCCGACCCACGGCAAGAAGATCACGATAGAGCAGTTGCTGACGCACACGTCCGGCATCCACGACTACACCATCAAGCCCGAATTCGTGCCCAACAGTACCAAGGATTTGAGCGTGGCGCAGATGATCGATTTCTTCAAGAACGATCCGCTCGACTTTGAACCGGGTTCACAGTGGCGCTACAGCAGTTCCGGTTATTTCTTGCTGGGCGCCATCATTGAAAAAGCGTCGGGCCAGCCCTACGCCACATTCGTCGAGCAGCAGATTTTCGTACCGCTGGGCATGAACGACACCGCCTATGAAGGCCATGAACGCGCTCCCGTCAAGCGCGCGGCCGGCCATATCCGTTCGGGTGACGCGTATGTGCCGAACCTGCCCCTGAGCCTGAGCCAGCCTTATGCGGCCGGCGCATTGGTATCGACCGTGGATGACCTGGCCCGCTGGGACGCCGCCATCTCGGAAGGCAAGCTGCTCAAGGCTGCCACCTGGCAACAGGCATTTACGCCGGCCAAGCTGAACGACGGCAAGGCTACCCGCTATGGCTACGGCTGGATGCTGGGCACGTGGCAAAACACGCCGGTGATCCATCACGGCGGTGGCATCAACGGTTTTGCCACCTATGCGATGCGCTTGCCGAAGGAAAAAGTGTATGTGGCCGTGCTGGAAAACTCCGACACGGGCCTGGTCGACCCTGATGTGGTGGCGCGCAAGGCGGCCGCTGTCGCCGTCGGCCGGCCGTATCCCGAGATCAAGGTCATCACGCTCAAGCCTGCCATCCTCGACGCGTATGCGGGCGTGTATAAAATCAATGACAACGCTGGCTACACGATCCGCAATTTCGAAGGCAATCTGTTGCTGCAACGTACGGGCCGTCCCGCGCAGCGTCTGCTGG
Source organism: Janthinobacterium silvisoli (assembly GCF_014200725.1). Classification (GTDB taxonomy): domain Bacteria; phylum Pseudomonadota; class Gammaproteobacteria; order Burkholderiales; family Burkholderiaceae_D; genus Janthinobacterium. The sequence continues at coordinate 1,184,682 of NZ_JACHCL010000001.1, read as the reverse complement.
CTTATTCGCCGAATGGCTTCCTGATTGAAAACACCTTGACCACGGCCGAGTTTGAGCGGGGACGGAAGGGCGAAGCGCAACTGATCCTCAATGACGGCGGCGAATCGAAGTCGGTCTTCGAGCGCGCCAGCGTTGCCAAGCCGGCCCGCACCGTGGTCGCCATGACGAATGCGCAGTTCGACGCCTATGTGGGCAAATATGCGCTGGCGCCCGAGGTCTACCTGGAAGTGACGCGTGAAGGCGACAAGTTCTTTGCCCAGGTGACGGGTTTCCGCAAGCTGACGATGTTGCCGATGAGCGATACGGCTTTCTTCTCGAATGAAGTCGATGCGGAAGTGCGTTTCAGCAAGGATGCCAATGGCAAGATAGAACAACTGGTGCTGCGCCAGGAAGGGCAGGACATGCCGGCCAAGCGCGTCAACTGATCGTAGTTGCTCCGCATGCCTGCCGGCCAGCCCACGCTGCCGGCAGGTTTTTTTTACCCCGATCCTGACCGATACGCATTCTCAAGGCACCTGCTAAGTAGGGAAACATTTCAGTAGCTACTTTGAGAGGCACTACATGTCAGTTCGCAGCAAGCAACACCATCATTCCTTAAAATTCACTCCCATCTCCCGCGCCGTCGCGCTGGCTGTCTGCAGCCTGGCCCTGTCTGCCAGCATACCTGCCGTGGCGCAGGCGCAAGCGAGCGTGGGGCAGCAGGCGCAAGGTGCGCGCCTGGCCTACAACATCCCTGCCGGCCCCTTGGCGCCGGCGTTGCGCAGCCTGGCAAGTAGCGCCAATGTCTTGCTGACCTACACGCCCGAGCAAGCCAGCGGCAAGAACACGGCTGGCCTGCAGGGATCGCATACGCCGCAGTCGGCCCTGGCCGCCTTGCTGGCAGGCACGGGTTTGCAGGCGGTGGAACTGGAAGCGGGCAGCTATGTGCTGCGCGCCGCGCCGCAATCTGCCGCCACCGCGCCCGAAAAGGTGATGCCTTTGATTTCCGTCAGCGCCACCCAGGATGCGGGTACGGCGACCGTCTCGCGCGGCTATGTGCCCGTCAGCGCCGCTGCCACCAAGATGGGCACGCCCTTGATCGAGACGCCGCGCGCGATTGCCGTCGTCACGCGCGAGCAGCTCAAGACGCAGGCGCCGAAAAGCATCGAACAGTCGTTGGCCTACACCGCGGGCGTGCTGACGGATGTGACCGGCGCCGATGTGCGCATGTCGGGCGCCACCATCCGCGGCTTCAGCGATGGCAGCTCGTATTACCAGGATGGCTTGAAATTCCTGTCGGCCGGTAGCTATGGCTCCTGGAATAGCGACATGGAAGATATCGACAGCGTGGAAGTGATCAAGGGACCGGCCTCCGTGTTTTATGGCCAGGGCCGTCCCGGCGGCATGATCAATGTCACTTCCAAGCTGCCTGAAGGCGGCCACGTCAACAGCGTGGGTTTTTCGGTCGGCCGCTACAACCGCTACCAGTTGAATGCCGACCTGGGCGGTGCGATTGGCGGCAAGGATGATCTGCTATACCGCGTCACCATGACGGGCCGCGACGCCGATGACCGCCCGCTCGATTCAAAGAACAACCGCGTTTCGATTTCGCCGTCCTTGCGCTGGGCCATTTCGGACCACACCAGCCTGACGGTCTTGGGCACCTATTCGCAAGAGCAGGGCACGCCGAAACCATGGTGGCCTAGCCTGTTCGTGTATCCGCAAATCAAGAATTTACCGGTCAGCCGCACGGCGGGTGACCCATCGTTCGATTATTTCGACCGCGACACACGCGCCCTCGGTTATCAGTTTGAACACAGCACGCAAAGTGGCTGGAAGCTGACGCAAAACCTGCGTTATTCGACCATCAAGGTGGGCTACCAGCATATCTATGCCATGGATTTGCTGGCCGACGGCCGCACGGCCACGCGCGGCAGCCTGGCCGAAAAGGTCGATGGCAAGACGCTGGCCGTCGATAGCCGCGCGCAGCAGGATTTTCGCTGGGGCGACATCGAGCACCGCTTTATCGTTGGCGTAGATTACCTGAAATACCAGGAAAACGACGGCCTCGGTTTTGGCTGGGATGTGCCCAATCTCGATATCTATGCCCCCGTGTATGGACTGGCCATCGATGCGCCTGAGCTGGACTACACCGACACGCATCTGAAGCAGACGGGTATTTATACCCTGAACCAGTTCAAATTGCGGCAATGGGTGGCCAATGTCAGCCTGCGCCACGACCGCGCGCGCACCACGCAAACAGGTTCTACGGCCACGCGCATGGATGACAGCGCCACCACCGGCAGCGCCGGTTTGCTGTATCTGTTTGACAATGGTCTGGCGCCGTATGCCAGCTACGCTACTTCATTTGACCCCGCCACGGGCCGCGACTTCAACGGCAAGGCGTTCGATCCGCGCAAGGGCAAGCAGGTGGAGCTGGGGCTGAAATACCAGCCGGCAGGCAGCGCGACCATGCTGACGGCGTCGTTGTTTGACTTGAGACAAACGAATGTCACGACGCCCGATCCGGATCACCCGCGTTCTTCCGTCCAGACCGGTGAAGTGCGCTCCACGGGGCTGGAGCTGGAAGGCAGCTTCAAGCCATTCAGCGAACTGAGCGTATTGACCGGTTATACCTATCTGGACCCGCGCACCACCCAAAGCAACCGCGCCTACGAAATCGGCCGCCAGACCCTGCAGACCACGCGGCATGCGGCCAGCGTCTGGCTCGATTATCGGCCGCTGGCCGTGCCCGGCCTGATGCTGGCTGGCGGCCTGCGCTACCGTGGCGCCTCGCCCTATAACGGCACGGCCAACACGATCTATATGAACGACCCGTACACATTGACTGATATTGCCGTGGCGTACTAGACAGTCCGCTACCGCCTGGCCTTGAACATCGGCAATGTGTTCGACAAAAAATACTTTGGCGGTATCTTCCGTGGCGCGGAGCGTGAAGCGCTGCTCAGTTTGAAGGTCAATTTTTAAGCGCTGTTTTCTATGAGGCCCAGCCGTTCGCGCCGGCGCCGTTCGGCGTTGGCCAGGCGCTCGCGCATGGTGTCGCTGGCGGCGGGGCCGGGCGCCACCATGTAATGATCTTCGGTCAAGGGCTGTTGCGCTTCGGCATCGAACAGTACGGGCACGGCCAGTGCCCCCGTTTCGCGGTTGACCAGCTGCATGCGGACGCCGTCCGGTGAAAAGTGTTTATTGCCCCAGTTAATGAGCGCAAACATGATGGGCCGGAAGGAGCGGCCCATTTCCGTCAGCAAGTATTCATGGCGCGGCGGTTTTTCGCTGTAAAGACGGCGTTCCAGCATGCCGTTGTCGACCAGGTCGTTCAGCCGGCGCGTCAGGATGTTGGGCGCGATACCCGTGCTTTTGACAAATTCGTCGAAACGCGTCATGCCCTGGAAGGCGTCGCGCAGGATCAGCATGCTCCAGCTGTCGCCGACGCGACCCATGCTGCGCGCAATCGGGCACGGCATGTCGGAAAATTGCGTGGGTTTCATGATGGGCTCCTTTTGAATGCTTACTGGCTATGTGGGGTGGTGCTGCACAAGCGGCCGATTGTAACGGCTTGCCTGTGCAGACGCCACTTTCACGGCGTTTAATGTCCATCGGCTGACGGCGCTTTTGGCGGCGTCACCTTGCGCATCAGCGGACCGAGCAAGATGGCGATGACGAACGCGACCATGATGAACAGGTACACATCGCCAAAACTCTGGGTTTGTGCCTCGCGGTAAGTCAGCGCCCATAACTGGTGCAAGGCGCCTGTGTGCGCCGTCCAGTCGTCGTTGCCCAAGGCCACCATGTTGCCGGCCGTATTGCTTAATAAACCATTCATTGCTTCATTGCCGCCATTTAAATGTTCGGCCAGCCGCAGGAAATGCAGGTTGGTGCGGTCGTTCAAAATCGTGGCACACAGGGCGATGCCGATCGCGCCGCCCAGGTTGCGCATGGTATTGAACAGGCCCGAAGCCAGTTTCAAGCGTACCGGACTCAAGGCGCCCAGGGTCAGGGTGACGGTGGGCGCCACGGCAAATTGCTGGCCGATGCCACGCAAGGCTTGTGGCAGCATCAACTGGGCGGCGCCCCAGTCGTGGGTGATCGGCGCAAAGTTGTACATCGACAAGGCAAAGCAGCCGAGACCGAACATCATCAGCCAGCGCAGGTCGACCCGGTTGCCCAGGATGGTGTACAGCGGGATCGACATGATCTGGAACACGCCCGTGGAAAATACGGCCAGCCCGATATCGAGCGCGCTGAAACCGCGTACCCGGCCCAAAAATAGCGGCGTCAGGTAAATGGTGGCGAAGATGCCCACGCCGGTCACAAAGGAAAAGAAACAGCCGAGTGCGAAGTTGCGGTCTTTCAGTGCGCGCAAGTCGACGATCGGATGTGCGTAGACCAGGCTGCGCCAGATAAAGCCGATGCCGCACAGACCTGAAACCCAGGCCGTGGTGAGTATCACCGAATCGCCCAGCCAGCCCAGCCGTGGGCCTTCTTCCAGCGTATATTCCAGGCAGCCCAGAAACAGCGCCATCAGCAGCATGCCCAGGTAATCGGCATTGCGCAGCAGCGAGCGGTCGCCCCGGTCGATGCGTACCAGCATCGGTACGACTATGGCAACAAATATGCCGGGCACCAGGTTGACGAAAAACAGCCAGTGCCAGGACGTGTGGTCGGTGATAAAGCCGCCCACGGTTGGTCCCAGGGTCGGCGCCAGCGAGGCGATGCCGCCCACGGTGGCGGCGGCGATCACCCTTTGCTTGCCCTGGAAAAAAAAGAAAGCCGTGCTGAACACCAGCGGGATCATCGAGCCGCCCAGGAAACCCTGCAGTGCGCGGAAGGCGATCATGCTCTGGATATTCCAGGCCAGGCCGCACAGCATGCTGGCCACTGTAAAACCGGCGGCCGAGGCGGCAAACAGCCAGCGCGTGGACATCACGCGCGACAGCCAGCCCGACATGGGGATGACGATGATTTCAGCGATCAGGTAACTGGTTTGCACCCACACGGTTTCATCGGCGCCGGCCGACAAGCCGCCGCCGATATCGCGCAGCGAGGCCGAAACGATCTGGATGTCCAGCAGGGCGATGAACATGCCCGCGCACATGGTGGTGAAAGCCAGGATTTTCTGGCTTTGCGTCAACGCCTGCGGTTGCCAGGGGGCAGCGTTGGCGCCACTCATTTTGTCACCGCAGCCGTGATTGGGCGCACGTCGACTTCCGCGCTGACCGACAGGCCCGGACGCAAGGTGCCAAGGGTGGCGTCCTTGGCGTCGAGCGCGATGCGTACCGGCACGCGCTGGACGATCTTGGTGAAGTTGCCGGTCGCATTTTCAGCAGGCAACACGCTGAACTGGGCGCCGGTGGCTGGCGCCAGGCTGGCCAGGGTGCCGTGGAAGACATGGCCCGGTAGCACGTCGGCGGCGATGCGCACGCGTTGCCCGGCCTGCATGCCGGCCAGCTGGCTTTCCTTGAAGTTGGCGTCGATCCACAAACCGTGGGCCGGCACCAGGGACAGCAACTGGCTGCCGGCCGCCGCGTAAGCGCCATTGCGCGCGCGGCGGTTGCCGATGCTGCCATCGATCGGCGCGCGCAATACCGTGTAGCCGAGATTCAAACGGGCCGTTTCGCGCACGGCCTGGGCTTGCGCCAGCGCTGCTTCGGCTTGCTGCTTGCGGGTGCCGATCACGTCCAGCTCGCGCTCTGCCGCCAATACTTGCGCCTGGTTTTTCTTGTCGCTCGCCAATGCCTGCTGATAGTCGGCATTGGCTTTTTGCGCGCTCTGCTGGGAGACAGCCGCCTTGGCGGCCAGGTTTTGGTAGCGCAATTGATCTTCACGCGCGCGCGTGGTTTCGGCGCTGCTGGCGGACAGCCCGGCGTGCGCCTGGGCAATCACCGCTTGCTGCAGCGCACGCGTTGCTTCCAGGTTGGCCAGCGCCGCTTGCGCCGCGGCCACCGCGCCTTCGGCATTAGCTAGTGCTGCGCGGTAATCGCGGTCGTCCAGCCTGGCGAGCACATCGCCGGCGTGCACCACCTGGTTATCGCTGACCAGCACTTGCTCGATATAGCCAGGCACCTTGGCCGTGATGACGGTGATATCGCCGCCTACATAGGCGTCATCGGTTTCTTCCAGGAAACGCCCTTCCTGCCACCAGTGTGCGCCATACCAGATGGCGCCGATGGCGATAACGATGGCCAGCGGCAGCATTACGTGGCGTTTCTTGTTGCTGGGAGGAGGGACGTTGGTGGCTGCAGCCTCGGTATTACTGCTCATATCAGGGTTTCCTTTATTTGATATTGCTTTCAATCTGCAAGTAACTATATACTTGTCAATTGCAGTTTGCAAGTATATTGAAATACCTAGCTGACTGAATCTTTGCGGCAACAAGCCGCATCACAGGGAGTGGACAAATGAATAATCGTATCGATGGCGCGCAACCGTTCAGCTTGCGCATGGGGGCAAGCCTGCTGGCGCTGTTGCTGGCCGGCTGCGTGGCGGGACCGGATTACCGTGCGCCGGAGACAGCGATGCCGGCCAGTTATCATGCACAGGCGAAACTGGATGGACACAATGCACGCAGCGCAAGCTTGCCGGCGCCCGCGCTTGATACCTGGTGGAATGGTTTTAATGATCCCGCATTGACACGCATCATCAACCGCGTGCTGGCGCAGAATCTGGATCTGGATGCGGCCATGGCGCGGGTAGCCCAGGCGCGTGCGGTGGCGAAGCAGGTGGGCGCCCGGCAATTGCCATCGGGCGACTTGAATACCAGCGTGGTCCGCCAGCACCAGTCCTTGCAAAGTCCGCTGGGGCTGATCGCCAGCAATTTGCCAGGCTATGCCCGTTATCAATCGATCTACGACGCCGGTGTAGGCGCCAGCTGGGAACTGGACCTGGCCGGCGGCTTGAAACGCGGCACGGAAAACGCCATGGCTGAAGCGCAGGCGGCCGAAGCCGATCAACTGGGCGTGCGTATTTCCGTGGCCGCCGAAGCGGCTGACGCCTATTTCCGCGTGCGCGGTGCGCAACGCCGTATCGTCACGGCGCAGCAGCAAGTCGATGCCAATCAACAATTACTGGAACTGGTGCGCTTGCGCCAGGCCGATGGCTTGTCGGCCGAGCGCGAAACAGCCCAGGCCGAAGCCGTGCTGGCGCAGGCAAAGGCGATCATTCCATCGTTGATGACGGAACGCGATATCCAGCTGAACCGGCTGGACGTGCTGATGGGCGCCCAGCCCGGCACCTATGCCGGGGAACTAAGCGGCGCCGCGCCGGACATTGCCACGCCAGCCATTGCCAGTTCGCAAGGTCCGGCCGATTTGTTGCGCCGCCGCCCCGACGTGATCGCCGCCGAGCGCCGCCTGGCTGCCTCCAATGCGCTGATCGGCGTGGCCAACGCGGAGTATTACCCATCGCTGTCGCTGTCGGCCTTGCTGGGATTGTCCAGCCTGGGCAGCAGCGGGCTGGTATCGGCGGCCTCATTTCAACCGCAAGCGGTAGCGGGCTTGCGCTGGCGCTTGTTTGACTTTGGCAAGGTCGACGCTGAAGTGGCGCGGGCCCAGGGCGCGCACGCCGAAGCGCTGGCCGTGTATCGCAAGGCCATGTTGCGCGCCACCGAAGACGTGGAAAACGCCATCGTCAGCTTGAGCGGGCTGGAAGTGGAACAGCTGGAAGTGGCGCGGCAAGTGGCGGCCGAACAGCGCGCCCGCGACGCCGCGCAGGCAAGCTACCTGGGCGGCGCCAGCAGCTTGTATGAAGTGCTCCAGGAAGACCGGCAATTGCTGGCTGCCCGCGATCAGCTGGTGCGCATCAATGCCGACCAGGCACGCGCGGCGGTGGCGGTGTTCCGCGCGCTGGGTGGCGGCTGGTAGGGCAGAGCATCAAGGATGTGTGCGCTATGTACGTCTGCGCACCGTCCTGATCCCTGGTGGGCGGGATACTGATTGTCTTCGCACTGCACACCACAGGATAGACCATGACTTATCAGACTACCAATCCCTACACCGAACAAGTCGTTGAAACTTTCACCAGCCACAGCGATGCACAGCTGGACAATATGCTGGCCGTGGCAGCGGATCTGTATGAAACGGACTGGCGCCAGCGCAGCTATGCCGAGCGCAAGACCATCGTCAAGCAGGCTGCCGCCTTGCTGAAGGAACGGCGCGATGAATTCGCCAAATTGATTACCCTGGAAATGGGCAAGCTGTTCAAGGAAGCGCAGCAGGAAGTGTCGCTGTGCGTCAAGATCCTCGACTATTATGCGGATAATGCGGAAACCTTCCTGGCGCCAAAATCGATAGCCGTCAAACGCGGTGAAGCCCACGTTGAAATCAGCCCGCTGGGCGTCATCTTTTGCGTCGAACCCTGGAATTTTCCGTATTATCAGCTGGCGCGCGTGGCCGCTCCGAACCTGATGGCTGGCAACACCTTGCTGGTCAAACACGCGTCCAATGTGCCGCAATGCGCACTGGCGTTTGAACAATTGTTCATCGATGCTGGCGCGCCGGTCGGCGCCTACACGAATGTATTCATCAGCAGCGAACAGGTGGCGACTGCGATTGCAGACCCGCGCGTGAAGGGCGTAGCGCTGACCGGCAGCGAACGGGCTGGCGCCTCCGTGGCGGCCACGGCCGGCAAAGCATTAAAGAAAAGCACCATGGAACTGGGCGGCAGCGATGTCTTTATCGTGCTCGACGACGCCGACCTCGATACGGCCGTCAAGCTGGCCGTGATCGGCCGTATGCAAAACTCCGGCCAGGTGTGCACCGGCTCCAAGCGTTTCATCCTCGACGAAAAGATTGCCGGCCAATTCCTGGAACGTTTCCAGGCCGAACTGGAAAAACTGTTGCCCGGCGACCCGATGGAAGCCTCGACCACCCTGGCGCCCATGTCGAGCCAGGCGGCGCTGGAACTGGCCTTGAAACAAGTAGGCCAGGCGCTCGAGGGCGGCGCCAAGGTGGTTCTGGGTGGCAAGCGCATCGCCCGTAACGGCTACTTCATGGAGCCGACCATCCTGACCGATGTGGCGCCATCAAACCCTGTGTATTACCAGGAATTCTTTGCGCCGGTGGCGATGGTTTTCCGCGTCAAGAATGAGCAAGAGGCGATCACCCTGGCCAATGATTCGCCCTTCGGCTTGGGCGGCACGGTCATCACGAAAGACATTGCGCGCGGAAAACGCATCGCCAGCCAGATCGATACAGGCATGGTATTCATCAATTCGCCAGCCGTGACGGCGCCGGAATTGCCGTTTGGTGGCGTCAAGAATTCCGGTTACGGCCGTGAATTGTCCGACCTGGGCATCATGGAATTCGTGAACCGGAAACTGGTATTGGTCGGGTAGTTTATCCAGACGTTGCGGCCACTCGCTATATGATTGTTTGCAAGAAGTGATAAGCGAGTGCCGCAACCCAGGAGGCCAGGATAGCAAGGCCGGGAATGAGCATCCAGATCATGGCAGATGCTTGCCATGGTGCATCAGGCTTGCCCCAGCGCAAAAGATTGAGCAAGGCTTGTCCACCGTTCAAGCCAGCGAAGGGTAACAAATTAAACGCACACAGCTTGGTGGTGAGCAGTGCAAACGCCAGAGGCAGGGTGTGCGTGGTGGCGTAAGTATCCCAGGCATGCAAATAATCCTGCGCCGTGGACAAAGGCGCCAGCGCGCCATCGATGATCTGGACAAATGCCGATAGAAAACTGGTCCATCCCTGCATGCCCAGCAAACCGAAGGACAGCAGCAGCAAACAGAGGGGTGCGCTCAATGGCAGCAGTACTTGCTTCCATAATGGCTGGAAATTAAATGCATCCAGGCACTCATTCGTTTCCAGCGTTTCCTCCCGCGAGTCTTTCAATGTCAGGCTGCCCGAAAAGGGCAACGCCTTGATACTCAGCTTGCCTTGCGCATAGAGGGTAGGGCCGATGCCGAAGGTGATACTGCGGATGACGAGGCCCAGGCAGCGGGCGCAGAACACCATGATGGCAAGATGAAGGATGGCAAAGAGTGCGGTGAAAACGAGTATTTGTAAGGCCGGATGCATGGTTGGGGGCTGGAGAAAAGAGAATGTGGGTGGCTATTGCGTGAGACTGAGCCCGCCATTCAGCCTGGCGCTAATCGAGGACCGTACATTATCGGGAGCCTCCTTGAGCAAGGCTGGCCAGTCCGCCTGTGCTTGTTTGACCACTTGTTTGGCCAGTTGCAGCAAGCGGGCGCGGCGCGGAAGTTGGGCTTGTTGCAATAGTGTATCAAGATCATGCCAATTGAATGCGCGCAATTGACCATCGATGGCGCGGTTGATGCCGTAGTCGGCCAGCGGCACGTCGTCGAACAGGGCCGTGATACACACTGGATCGTATAGCGGCGCCAGTTCGGGACGGCGCCCGTCGGGGTAGCGCAAAGCCCAGTTTTTCAGGTGGGCGTCGGTATTGCCCATCAGAATGAAGGCCACAAAACTCTGGACGAATTCCTGCGCGTCCTGTGCTGGCTTGTTTGATAGTTGATCGAGGATGCGCAGCATGGCCGCATAATCTTGCGCGATGCCCTTGCCATATTTGTGCCTGGGCTCGTAGCGCAATACCTGTGCAAACTCTTCCGTATGGATACGGTCACCGTCCAGGCTGCGGTCGAAGCGTTCCACCGCCAGAATATGGTCAAACGGCAGGTTGCGTCATTGCCGCCCTGGTAGCCCAGCGACAAGGTAGGCCGGTTCGTATCCGCTATGTATGCCGCATCGAACGAAAGCCGCAAGATATCGCCGTATTGCGACAGATAGCCTATCGGCCGTCGGCCTTGGGTGGGCGTGTGCAGATACAGCGCAGGTAGCGGATGGCGATGCTCATGATTCAGCTTTACTGGCCTTGCTGCTGCGTGGCGCTGCCAGCAGGGTATCGACGATTGATGGCGGGGCCCCCACGCCTTCCGGCTGGCCCAGAAACTTGCCGCCAGAGCGAACGAATTCTGCCAGGTCGGGCAGGATGGCGGACGGCACCAGCATCAGTTCCATGTCCATGGCGCGGGCCATCACGATGAGAGAAGAAAGCCGCGGATCAATATTGCCCGATTCGGTGCGCTGCACCGTCATGCGGCTCAGTCCAGCATGCGTCGCCAGTGCTTCCTGGCTCAGTCCGATAGCCTGGCGCGTTGCGCTCAATGGATGGATAAGATTGATCATGATACTACTCTAATTCATTGATATGAGTATTAAATGTAGCATTGATTCCTCGGTGACGATAAAAAAAGCCCCGCTGACATCGCTGCCAGCGGGGCTTTTGTTTTCCAGCTGCGGCTTGCGCCGCCGTGAAATGCTTACAGCACTTCGCTGGCGTGATCGGCCAGGCGCGAACGCTCGCCGCGTGCCAGGGTCACGTGACCGCTGTGCGACCAGCCCTTGAAGCGGTCGACCACATAGGTCAGGCCGCTCGAACCTTCCGTCAGGTACGGCGTGTCGATCTGGGCGATGTTGCCCAGGCACAGGATCTTCGTGCCGGGACCGGCGCGTGTGACCAGTGTCTTGACCTGTTTCGGCGTCAGGTTTTGCGCTTCATCAATGATCAGGAACTTGTTCACAAACGTGCGGCCGCGCATGAAGTTGAGCGATTTGATCTTGATGCGCGAGCGGATCAGGTCTTGCGTTGCCGCCCGGCCCCATTCGCCGCCATCGGAGTCTGACTTGTTCAGCACTTCCAGGTTGTCGTCGAACGCGCCCATCCATGGCGACATCTTTTCTTCTTCCGTGCCTGGCAGGAAACCGATGTCTTCGCCGACGGGCACCGTCACGCGGGTGACGATGATTTCGTTGTAGAGCTTGGTTTCCAGCACTTGCGCCAGGCCGGCGGCCAGGGCCAGCAGGGTCTTGCCGGTACCGGCCTGGCCCAGCAAAGTGACGAAGTCGCATTCCGGATTCATCAGCAGGTTCAGGGCGAAGTTCTGCTCGCGGTTGCGCGCCGTCACGCCCCACACATTGTTTTTCGTGTGGCTGAAGTCGCGCAGGGTTTGCAGTACGGCCGTCTTGCCGTTGATCTGCTTCACCTGGCCATAGAACGGCGCTTCGCCGTTTTTCGGTTCCAGGTAAATAAACTGGTTGACCAGCATCGAAGGCACGAACGGGCCCGTCACGCGGTAGAACGTGGAGCTGTAGCCGTTCTTGCTTTCTTGCCAGGATTCCATGTCCTTGCCGTGCTTGTTCCAGAAGTCGTCCGGCAATTGCACGATGCCCGAATACAGCAAGTCCGTGTCTTCCAGCACATGGTCGTTGAAGTAATCTTCGGCCGGCAAGCCCAGCGCGCGCGCCTTGATGCGCATATTGATGTCTTTCGACACCAGCACCACCGGACGGCCTTCCTGTTCCGCTTCCAGCGACCGCACGACGGCCAGAATCTGGTTGTCGGCTTTGCCTACTGGCAAACCCACAGGCAGGTCGGCGCTTTGCAGGCGCGTCTGGAAGAACAAGCGGCCCTTGGCGTCCTTGTTGCCCAGCTTGGACAGCAAGATGCCTTGCTCGATGGCGTCATCGTCCGTATTGCTGACCAGTGCGTCCAGCGTGCGCGACACCTGGCGGGCGTTGCGCGCGACTTCCGTCATGCCCTTCTTGTGGTTGTCCAGCTCTTCCAGCGTCATCATCGGCAGGTAGACATCGTGCTCTTCGAAGCGGAACAGCGACGATGGATCGTGCATCAGCACGTTGGTGTCGAGCACGAACAGCTTGCTGACGCCGCGCTGGTCGGCGGCGCGGCTGGCCGACGATTTCAGCTGCACTTCGACCGCCTTGTGCTTGGCCGGATGCGGCTGCTCTGCCTGCTTCGCGGACTTGATCGGCGTGACCTTGGCGGTAGGCGCCTTGGCCTTGTTTTTTTGCACAGTTGCAGGTGCAATGACAGCTGGTGCTGGTGCTGGTGCTGCTTCTGCGACGGGCGCCGGCTTGGCGACCATCAGGGCCGCTACTTGCTTGATCTTGGTGGCGGCATTGCGTACCGGTTTGGCCACTTCGGCCAGCGCCGCTTCTATGACGGGTGCTGCAACTTTTTTGGCAGCCGGGCTCTTGCCGGCCGGGCGCGTAGCGCCTGCGGTTGGGTAATCTTGGGTTGCCAGGATGGTGGCTGGCTTGCTAGGTATTTTTGGCAGTGGCATCAGGATCTCAATCAAAAAATTTCTGGAATGAATCGCCCATGGGCAGCCAGCTTCTGGCGGCGATTCTCATGGGGTCGATGCGGGGAACAACAATGGATACTGGACGAATGTTACGGGACGATATGACTGCCGACAGGCCGGCCAGGTGGCCGGGAAGGAGTGCCAGTGGCGGGCTGGAAGCCCGTCTGGCGGAGTGGGAAGAGGCGTTGCGCTGACTCAAGATTGCGATCTGTACAGTGAACTGGACGACGGGTTGAGCTACGTTTTTGCTGAGAGCCTGCAACGCATACGATCAGTATTGCTCATTCTTGATCAGTTCAGATGCGCTACGAATTCCAGCACTTCTTCTACGTGAGTGGCAACCTTCACGCCTCTCCATTCTTTCACCAATCGGCCCTCAGCGTCAATAATAAACGTACTGCGCTCGACACCGCGTACTGTCTTGCCATACATCTGTTTCATCTTCATGACGTTGAACAGCAGGCAGACGGCTTCGTCCGGATCGGAAATCAGTTCGAACGGCAGTTCCAGCTTGGCCTTGAAATTCTCGTGCGAGCGCAGGGAATCGCGGCTGATGCCGTAGATTTCGGCACCGGCGGCGAGAAATTGCGGATAGGCGTCGCGGAATGCCATGTTTTCAGTCGTGCAACCTGGAGTGTTGTCTTTTGGATAGAAAAACAGCACCGTGGTCTTGGCTGGACGGCCCAGCAACTGAAAGGTTTTGCCGCTGGTCATGGCGGCGCTAAAGTCGGGTAGGCTTACGAGGGATTGGCTATCAGCCACAGGTTCTCTCCTGAACGGTGATCATCAGCGCTGTTTTTATCCTGGCAACGCATCCAGGTGGAACAATACAACATTCAGGCCGCTTTGCCTTGCACAATCAGGCGTCCCGAGCGGCCTGGCAGTTCACCCCAGGTGACTGGGCAAACGGGTAAGTCCGTGTCTTTTACTTTTTCATAATAGTCGCCCATGGATGCCAGTTCATAGCCCTGGGCTTTCCAGCCCGTCAGCAATTGATCGAAAATGGGGGCGAGTTTCTGTCCTTCAAGTTCCGCATGCAAGGTATAGACATGGTCGCGGCGATTTTCCGCCGTCAGCGACAGGATATGTTCGGCGATATTGCCGGTGGTGAGCAGCTTGCCATCGATTTCACAGCCCAGCAGCTCATCCAGAGTGGGCAGGGTGGTCGGCAATTGCACGCATTTGAGCAAGGTATTGCCGTTGCGCAGGCGGTGCGGGCCATTGCCCGGATACACCATCGCGCCGCGCTCATCGAGGATGGCGCGGCCATCGGAGGCATAGTGGTAGCCTGCCGCGTCGTGTTCGACAAAGGCGCTGACATTCATTTGCCAGCCGGCGGCGCCATGCGTATGCGGCTTGGTGCTAAATACTTGTTCGTAGCGGTTGGCGGCCTTGCGCATCATGCCCACGGTCCAGGCAGCGTTACGCTTGGCAACGTTGTCTTGCCACAAGGTGTGATCCCAGGTGTGGATGCCGCATTCGAAGCCGGCATCGCGCACGGCGCGCAGTTCTTGCACACATTGCTTGCCGATATCGGGGCCGGGAAGCAATGTGCCGTACATCAATGTTTTCAAGCCATAGTGTTCGACCACCGAAGTGCGCGACACCTTGCTGAAAAAGCCAGGTTTCAGCGCACGCCGCAAGGCCCACCCCGTATGGTCGGGGCCCAGCGAAAACAAAAAGGTGGCGCGGGCCTGGTGTGCGGCCAGCATGCGCACCAGGTTGCCCATACCTTCACGCGTGCCGCGGTAGGTATCGACGTCGATTTTCAGGGTCAGTAACGGCTTGCTCAACATTAATCCATCAGGGCTTTGGCTTGGGCTACCTGGCTGCGGTAGGCGTCGAAAATGTTACGCAGCGAATCGGCCATGGTCGTGGTTGGCGCCCAGCCCAGTTCTTCGCAGGTATTGGTGATTTTCGGCACGCGGTTTTGCACGTCCTGGTAGCCGGCGCCATAGTAGGCGCCCGAGGTCGTTTCCACGATTTTCACGTGTTTCGCGCCTTCGGCGTATTCCGGATATTCGGCCGCCAGGGTCAGCATCATGCCGGCCAGGTCGCGGATCGAGTAGTTATTGGTCGGGTTGCCGATGTTGTAGATCTTGCCGCTCGCTACGCCATTTTTGTTGGCGATAATGCGGATCAGCGCATCGATACCGTCGTCGATATAGGTGAACGCACGTTTTTGCGCGCCGCCGTCGACCAGCGAGATGTTTTCACCGCGCACGATATGGCCAAAGAATTGCGTCACGACGCGCGACGAACCTTCTTTCGGCGTGTGGATCGAGTCCAGGCCAGCGCCGATCCAGTTGAATGGACGGAACAGGGTGAAGTTCAAGCCTTCCATGCCGTAGCCCCAGATCACGCGGTCCATCAGCTGCTTGGCGTTCGAGTAGATCCAGCGCGGTTTGTTGATCGGGCCGCAGATCAGTTCCGAGTTTTCCGGATCGAATTCTTCGTCGTGGCACATGCCATACACTTCCGAGGTCGATGGGAATACCAGGTGCTTGCCGTACTTGGCAGCCGAACGCACGATAGGCAGGTTCGCTTCGAAGTCCAGTTCGAATACGCGCAGCGGTTGCTTGACGTAGGTCGATGGGGTAGCGATGGCCACCAGTGGCAGGATCACGTCGCACTTCTTGACGTGGTACTCGACCCATTCCTTGTTGATCGTGATGTCGCCTTCAAAGAAGTGCATGCGCGATTTGTATGCTTCGTTTTCCAGCAATTCGGTGATGCGGTCGGTGCTCATGTCCATGCCATAGACATGCCAGTCCGTGGTTTCCAGGATGCGTTTCGACAGGTGGTGGCCGATAAAGCCGTTGACGCCTAAGATGAGGACTTTTTTCATATGAGATTCTCTCGGTAATGTTCAGTGTGCGCTGACGGGAGCGGCCAGGCGGCTTTGCAGCTGTGCAGCGGTAATCGGTGCGTCGCCAGCCGTCAATGCGGAAATGGCAAGCATGTGGCCGTCTCCGCAAACGCCAAAGATGCAATTATCCACTACTGCCAAGCCCGGTGGCAAACTTCCAGCAGGACGCTTGCTTAAACGGGCCTTTTCGATGATGTAAACGACATGATTTACTTCAGTAAAGGCACCCGGATAGGGGGGCGCCACGGCGCGATGCAGGTTATACACTTGTTGAGCAGGCAAGTTCCAGTCGATGCGACCATCTTCCGGCTTGCGTCCGCCGAAGTAGCCGCCCTGGCGCAAATCGTTCAATTGTCGCGGCGCCGTGCCGTCCAGCAAGGCGGGCAACACGCCCCACAGGGTTTGCTCGGCGGCCACGGTGACCTTGCCAAACACTTCAAACGCCGTGTCGTCGGGCAAGATCGGCACCGCCGTTTGCGCCACGATGGCGCCCGCGTCCGGCTTGACCGTCATTTCATGCAAGGTGGCGCCGGTTTCCGTGGCGCCATGCAGTACCGCCCAGTTGACGGGCGCGCGGCCACGGAATTGCGGCAGCAGCGAACCGTGCATATTATAGGCGGGAGCGACTTCCAGTATGCTAGCCGGCAACATGTTGCGGTAGTAAAAACTGAACATCAGGTCTGGCTGCGCTTGCTGTACCTGCGCCAGCAATTCCGGCGAGCGGGCGTCGGCCGGCGTGATGTAAGGGATGCCTTCGGCCTGGCACAGGCTGACGACCGATTCGAACCACAGGTTTTCCGTGGGGCTGTCTTCATGCGTGACGACCAGGGCGATATCGACGCCGCCAGCCAGCAGCACCTTGATGCAGCGCACGCCCACGTTGTGGTAGCCAAAAACGACGGCGCGCATCAGCGGCTCACCTGGCGTTTTTCCAGGCGCACATACGATTGCGCTTCGGATTCTGCCTGGACCATGCCGTCCTGCAAGATGGTTTGCACCACGTAGCGGGGGCGCGCGCGCACTTGCTGGAAGATGCGGCCCACGTATTCGCCCACCAGGCCGATGCCGAACAGAATCACGCCCATGAAGAAGAAGGCGATGGCAAACAGGGTGAACACGCCTTCGGCTTCCGCACCCAGCAAGAAGCGGCGTATCAGCAGGAATACCACCAGCATGGCCGAGCCCAGCGACAGCGCCATGCCCAGCATGGAAAAGATTTGCAGCGGCACCAGCGAAAAGCCCGTCACCAGGTCGAAATTGAGGCGGATCAGGCTATACAGCGAATATTTCGATTCGCCGGCCGAACGTTCCTCGTGTTCGACCGTGATCTCGGTCGGCTTGCGGGCAAAGGTGTAAGCCAGCGCGGGCACGAAGGTATTGACTTCGGCGCACTGGTTGACCAGGTCGATCACATTGCGGCCATACGCGCGCAGCATATTGCCCTGGTCGGTGATCTTGATGTTGGTGATCTTTTCGCGCAGGCGGTTCATCATTTTCGAGGCCAGCGTGCGCCAGGCCGAATCCTGGCGCTTGCGGCGGATCGAGCCGACATAATCGTAGCCTTCGCGCATCTTCGCCACCAGGTTGCCAATTTCCTCGGGCGGGTTTTGCAGGTCGGCGTCGAGCGTGATCATGATCTGGCCGCGCGAGGCTTCAAAGCCGGCCAGGATGGCCATGTGCTGGCCGTAATTGCCGTTGAACAGCACCACGCGCGTCACATCGGGGCGCTGGCGGAACTGTTCGGCCAGGATGGAAACCGAATTGTCGCGGCTGCCGTCATTGACGAAGATGATTTCGTAGCTGGTTTGCAGGGCGTCGAGGGCCGGATACAGGCGCGCGAACAGGGCGGCCAGGCCATCCTGTTCGTTGTAGATTGGAATGATAATAGACAGTTCTGGTTTCATCGGCACGCTGCTCACTTGATGAGGATGGATTTGACGGTGGCGACGGCGCGTTCCACGTCCTGCTTCGTCATGGCGTAGAACATCGGCAAGGTCACGGTCAGGTAGCCGAGTTTTTCGGAGACGGGGAACATGCCTTCCGTAAAGCCGCGCTCGCGGTACATGGTAAACAGATGGATAGGCGAATAATGGTAGCCCGTGCCCACATTCTGTTCCGCCATTTTCTGCATGAAGGTGGCGCGCGTGCCGGGGCCGTTGTCAGGCAGGATGATCTGGAACAAATGCCAGTTGCTGTTTTCGAAGTCGGCCACCGGCAATTGCGCACCGCTCTGTGCCTCGAAATCGCTGCCGAACTGTTCAAAGTAATGGCGCGCCAGGCTGCGGCGGTGCGCGGTGATCGCTTCGATATTGGCGAACTGGCCCAGGCCGATGGCGGCCATGATGTCGCTCATATTGTATTTGCCGCCCAGCACATCGACATCGATGCCGTCGACGCCGCTGCGCGTGACGCCCTGCAGCCGGTATTTTTCAGCCAGGCGGGCTTCTTCCAGGCTATTCAGCACCAGCGCGCCGCCTTCGCCCGTGGTGATGTTTTTATTGGCCTGGAAGCTGAAGGACACGAAGTCGCCAAACGAACCGATGCGCTTGCCTTTCCACTCGGAGCCAAACGCTTGCGCGGCGTCTTCCACCACGCGCAGCTTGTATTTTTCAGCGATCGCGTACAGGCGGTCCATGTCGACCGGCAAGCCGGACAGGTAGACCGGAATGATGGCTTTTGTGCGTGGTGTAATGGCCGCTTCCAGCTTGTCGAGGTCGATATTGCGCGTGACCGGGTCGATGTCGGCAAATACGGGCGTGGCGCCCACTTCGATGATGACGTTGGCGGTGGCGACCCACGAAATCGGCGTGGTGATGACTTCATCGCCAGGGCCTATGCCGGCGATGCGCAGCGCGATTTCCATCGTGCAGGTGCCGGAATTGAAGGTGCGCACGGGGCGGCCGCCAAAATACTCGGACAGTTGCGCTTCGAAGGCTTGCACTTTTGGCCCGCTGGTGATCCAGCCGGAACGCAGCACCTCGCCGACGGCGGCAATGGTGGCTTCATCAATGGTGGGTTTGGAAAATGGCAAAAAGGGCAGGGCAGAGGTCATGGGGCACTCGTCTTGTTCTTGGGTTTGATGGTGTGGGCCGTATTATTATTGTATTGATTGTTGTGGCTGCCGGCGCGATCCGTGTCCGCTGGCTGGCAACGCTATTTTATAGCTTTATTCAGGGTGGTGGCGCGGCAGTTTCGGCAGCGCCCGGGCGTGAAAGCCAGACATCCGGGACGAGTTCGTCCCGGATCGGTCTGCGCGGACAGAAGGCTTTTCTATTTGCTAACAACGATATTGTTGGCAATCACCATGCGGCGCGCATCTTGCGCCACCACGCGCATCGCTACGCCTTGCTGTTGCAGATGCTTGTATTGCTCATGGCTGATGATGGCCACGTCGCGCACGCCATTGGCGGCATCGCGCGTCCATTGCTCGACAAATTGCTCGACTTTCGGCAATGACAGCTCGGGCTGCTGTTCCAGGCCGAAGGTGAACTCATCCCAATAGTCGACCAGGATCACGGGACGCTGCAAGTAATACGTCAGCGACTGCTCATAGATGCCCACGGAATAGATCTTGGTGTCGGCGCTCAGTTCCGCCTGGATCTGCGGCAGCAAATCGGTGCCGGCACGGTTCTGGCCATATAGCTCGGAACCGGCCAGGATGCAATGGGTGGCCAGGAAGCCTGCGCCGGCAATCGTCAGCACCGTCATGTCGCGGCGCAACTGGCGCGCATGCAGCAGGGCCAGGGCGCCGCCGGCCAAGGCGAAGAAGCCAGCCGCCATCACCCACGGTTGATAGCCCTTCAGCGCAGCCAGTTCTAGCGGATCGCGTGCGCTGGCGTGCTGGAAGGTGAACGGCACGATCACCAGCACGGCCAGGCCCAGCGCTGTCAGCAGGCCGGCGGCCAGCATGCGCTGGCGGCGCGAGGCCGATTCCAGGTACAGCGCGATCAGCAGGGCCAGCGCAGGGAAGACGGGGACGATGTAGCCTGGCAGCTTGGAGGTCGAATAGCTGAAGAAGAAGAAAATGAAGACGGCCCAGATCAGCACCATCAAACGGGGCTGGAAGGCGCCGTCCTGGCGCTTGAAGGCGGCGGCGATACTTTGCGGCAGCACGCCTATCCACGGCAGGATGCCAGGTATCAGCAGCACCAGGAAGTAATACCAGGCGCCTTCGCGCTGGTGGCCTTTTTTCAGGAAGCGTTCAAGGTGCTCGTGGATGAAGAAAAAATGCGGTTGTTCGGGATTGCGCAGGCCGACCAGCACGAACCATGGCGTGGCAATGGCGAAAAACACGATGAAGCCTTTGACCAGGTGCAAGCGGGTCCAGATGCGCCAGTCGCGCGAGAATGCGGTGTACAGCACCAGCACGGCGCCGGGCAGCACGATGCCGATCAAGCCCTTGGCCAGCACGGCCAAGGCCATGCCGGCCCAGCAGACCAGCATCCAGTTGCGCTGCTCGGCTGCCGTAGCGCCATCGCGCTGGGCGATCAGCAGGCTGGCCAGCACGATGGTCATCATGCCAGATAAGCTCATGTCCAGCGAATTGATCTGGCCCGACGCCAGCCAGAACAGGCTCGACGCCAGCACCAGGCCGGCATACAGGCCCACGCGCGGACCGAACACTTTTTTGCCAGCCAGCGCCGTCATGCAGACACCGATGATGCCGCACAAGCCCGTCCACAAACGGGCTTGCCACTCGCCCAGGCCGAAGGTGGCGAAGGTCAGTGCATTCATCCACGTTTGCAGCGGTGGTTTTTCAAAGTACTTGATACCGTTCAGGCGGGTGGTGATCCAGTCGCCGCTGGCCAGCATTTCACGCGCCATTTCAGCGTAGCGGCCTTCATCGGGCGGCACCAGCGTGCGGATGCCCAGCGCATACAGGGTGACGACGATGAAAATGCCCAGCAGGGACCACATCAGCACGCGCGAGGTGTGCAATTCGTTGATATTGAATTTCTTCATGCTGCGCCAGCCTTGCCAGTCGACAGGATCAGGGCCAGCGTGACCTTGCGGCCTTCGCCCATCAGGATATTATAGGTGCGGCAGGCAGCCTGGCTATCCATGCATTCGACGCCGATGCGGCGCATGGTCAGCGCGGCCGTCAGCTTCGGGTGGACAAAGCGCTGGCGCTCGCCGGTGCCCAGAATCACCACGTCGGGCTCGTCGGCCAGGATTTGCGCAAAATGGGCTTCCGTCAATGCTTCAAAACTGCCTACGTCCCACGCCCGTGGCGGCGTTTCCGGCATCACGATCAGGCTATAGTCATAGGGCTGGGCATTGATCTCGACGCCGTTTTCATCGTAGCCGGTGACGGTCTGGTATTGTTGGGTGGTGCTGGCATGAAGTTTCATGGCGTTTTGGCTGCTCTGGACGGTTAATCGGGGGCGCTTGCCCTACTGCGGCGAAGGGGCGTAAGCATGCCATAAATGCTTGAAAAGAGCGAATGGCAGGGGGAATCTTTTCTAAATGCAACTAAATCGGGCAGATGCAAGCGCGTGCAGCGCCATGGTAGCGCGGACAGATGTGGACAAAGTGAAGAAACGGTGAAGACGGTGCTGGCCATGCAGTGCCTGTGTGGCAGGCAGCTTTGGCAGATTTTGCGCCAAATGCCGCTGTTCACCATGTTTAATTTGATAAAATGGCCTGCTTTCGGCGAGAATACTTGTTTGCGTTGTAGTTTTTGCCATTGCAGTCTCATGGTTTCATAGTTTTGGTGCAGATGCCATGCCGCAAGTGCAGGCGGGCCGCGCCGTATCACGACAGGGATTTATTTTGCGACCGATTCAGAAATCGAATAAATTGGCGGATGTCTGCTACGACATCCGCGGCCCGGTCCTGGAAAAATCCAGGCAAATGGAAGAAGAAGGCCACAAGATCACCAAGCTCAATATCGGCAACCTGGCCGTGTTCGGCTTCGATCCGCCCGACGAGATCGTGCGCGACATGATGCTGAACCTGCAGAACGCGGCAGGCTATACCGATTCCAAGGGCATGTTCGCGCCGCGCAAGGCCGTCATGCACTACACGCAGAGCAAGAATATCGCCGGCGTCACCATCGACGATATTTACCTGGGCAATGGCGCCTCGGAATTGATCGTGATGTCGATGAATGCGCTGCTCAATAGCGGCGACGAAGTACTGGTGCCTGCGCCCGACTATCCGCTGTGGACGGCCGCCGTCAGCCTGTCCGGCGGCAATCCCGTGCATTATGTGTGCGATGAGCAAAACGAGTGGTATCCCGATATCGACGATATGCGCCGCAAGATCACGCCGCAGACGCGCGCCATCGTCGTCATTAACCCGAACAATCCGACCGGCGCGCTATACCCGGTGGAACTGCTGCTGCAGATCGTCGAACTGGCGCGCCAGCACCAGCTGATCATTTTCGCCGACGAGATCTACGACAAGGTGCTGTACGATGAAGCCGAGCACGTGTCGATCGCCTCGCTGGCCGACGATGTGCTGTTCATTACCTTGAATGGCCTGTCGAAGAATTACCGTTCCTGTGGCTACCGTGCCGGCTGGATGGTGGTGTCGGGCGAGAAGCGCCACGCGAAGGATTACATCGAAGGCTTGAACATGCTGGCCTCGATGCGCCTGTGCGCCAATGCGCCGGGCCAGTTCGCGATCCAGACCGCGCTGGGCGGCTACCAGAGCATCAATGACCTGGTGGGGCCGGGCGGACGCTTGCTGAAACAGCGCGACCTGGCCCACAAGCTGCTGACCGAGATTCCCGGCGTGACCTGCGTCAAGCCGAAAGCGGCGCTGTATATGTTCCCGCGCCTGGATCCGCTGATCTATCCGATCGCCGATGACCAGCAGTTTGCCTATGAATTGCTGGCCGAGGCCAAGGTGCTGATCGTGCAAGGCACGGGTTTTAACTGGATCGCGCAAGACCATTTCCGTATCGTCTTCCTGCCCAATTCCGATGACTTGACCGAGGCCATGGGACGCATCGCGCGCTTCCTCGAAGGCTACCGCAAGCGTCACAGCCGGGGCTGAGCCGGCAGCAGCACACTCGATCAACCTGGCGCGTGCCGATGGTACGCGCCACTTATGAGCTTTTAGTAGACTATGAAATCCATCAAAATCGGCCTGCTGGGCCTGGGGAATGTCGGTTACGGCACGTTCAGCGTCCTGCGCCGCAATCAGGAAGAAATCAAACGCCGCGCCGGCCGCGGCATCGAAGTGGTCGCCGTCGCCGTGCGCGACGTGGCGAAAGCCGAGGCGCTGGTCGCCGGCGCCTGCAAGGTCGTCAATGATCCAGCCCTGATCGTCAATGATCCCGAAATCGATATCGTGGTTGAACTGATCGGCGGCTACGACCTGTCGCGCACCCTGGTGCTGCAGGCGATCGCCAACGGCAAGCACGTGGTCACGGCCAACAAGGCCTTGCTGGCCGTGCATGGCAACGAAATCTTCGCTGCCGCCCAGGACAAGGGCGTGATGGTGGCGTTCGAAGCGGCGGTGGCAGGCGGCATCCCCATCATCAAGGCGCTGCGCGAAGGCTTGACGGCCAACCGCATCGAATGGATCGCCGGCATCATCAACGGCACCACCAATTTCATCCTGTCCGAGATGCGCGACAAGGGCCTCGATTTCGCCACCGTGCTGAAACAGGCGCAGGCGCTGGGCTACGCGGAAGCCGATCCGACTTTCGACATTGAAGGCGTGGACGCCGCGCACAAGGCCACCATCATGTCGGCCATCGCCTTCGGCATTCCGGTGCAGTTCGACAAAGCCTATGTGGAAGGCATCAGCAACCTCAATGCAGTCGATATCCGCTATGCCGAACAGCTGGGCTACCGCATCAAGCTGCTGGGCATTACCAAGCGCGCCACTGTCAATGGCGTGGAAGGCATTGAGCTGCGTGTGCACCCGACCCTGATCCCGGCCAAGCGCCTGATCGCCAACGTGGAAGGCGCCATGAATGCGGTACTGGTGCATGGCGACGCCGTCGGCGCCAGCCTGTATTCGGGCCGTGGCGCGGGCGCCGAGCCGACGGCCTCGTCGGTGATTGCCGACCTGGTCGACATCACCCGCCTGGCCACCGCCGACCCTGAACACCGCGTGCCGCACCTGGCCTTCCAGCCGAACGCCATGACCGACATTGCGATTCTGCCGATGTCTGAAATCACCACCAGCTACTACCTGCGCATGCACGTGGCCGACCAGCCGGGCGTGCTGGCCGACCTGACGCGCATCCTGGCCGATGGCGGCATCTCGATCGACGCCATGCTGCAAAAAGAGCCGGCCGAGGATGAGACGCAAACGGACATCATCATGCTGACGCACCAGACGCAGGAAAAGCACGTTACGGCGGCCATCGCCAAGATGGAAGCGTTGAACAGCGTGGTGGGCACGGTGACCAAGATCCGCCTGGAAAACCTCAGCTGATTTTTGTTTTATCCCATGCAAAACGGCGCCACAGGCGCCGTTTTGATATCCACCGCAATAATGGGGTGTTACTTGAACTCCGGCACGTCCTGCTCCTGGCCTGCCGGGCCCACATCCATGCCGTCGTAGCTGGCCAACTGGTTTTCCAGCGCAAATTGCATCAGTTCGCCATTGCGCGCGTGCAGGCTGTCGACGCCATGCACTTCTTCTTTTTCCACATGCAGCACCCACACCGGCGGCGCGGCAGCATCTTCCAGCTCGGGCTGATACAACTCTACCGGACGGTAGCCCTGCATGGCCAGCAAGGCGGCCGCCTGTTCCAGCGATTCCGGCGTAGGGTTGGTGAAGTAATAGCCCCACAGCAGCGGCTGGGTCAAATCCCAGGGCGCATTTTCTTTGATATTGTCAAACAGTTCAGCGACTTCTTCTTTGCTCATCATGGCTTGCGCCCTCATTTAAATCTCAGGGCGGGATAGTAGCATTATCGACTGGCGAGTTTCAAAAGCACGTCAGCATCAGCAGGCACGCCGCCGTGTCCTCATCATAAAAAAACCTGCTTGTAAGCAGGTTTTTCAAAGCCAGATAAATGACTTAATAATCAATTCCTGCCATGCAGGAATTAGAATTTGTAGCGCAGGCCCGCCGACATCGTGTGAGCCTTGATTGCAGGGCCATCATCGATCTTGAATGTTTTACCAAAATTTTCATATTCAGCAACGGCAGCCAGATTCTTGTTGATGGCGTAGTTCAGGCCAAAACCGATCAGCACGGATGTTTTGTTCTGCTTTTCGGAAAAGCCGCCTACATCACTGCTTTTGATTTTAGTCTGGTTGCGGCTTGCACCGAGCTTGCCGAACAGGGAAAACTGCGTATTGAGCGGCAGGCTGGCGGTTGCAGCTGCATAAAATGCGGTGCTGTCGACTTTTGCCTTCTCGCTATAGTCATTCACTTGCATGGAACCGAAATCGGCATAGCCGGCTTCCATGCCAAAGTTGGTGTTGAAATCGTAACCGGCATAAATCTTGTAGCTGGTTTTGTTTTGTTCATTCTTGAATTCAGGGGCGCTCACTGATAATTCGCTGCGGCCTAAGTTGCCGCCGATATAAATGTTTTCTGCTTGTGCCTGGGCCAGCATAGGCAATGCCAGTGCGGTGACAGTGATGGCTGCAAATAATTGTTTTTTCATTTCTTCTCCTGTAAGTAATTAAGATGGCGAGAACGCGGGCTACTTAATCGAGGACAGAGTTTATATTCTGTCTTTTATTTCCGAAAAGAAATTATTCAAAAACAATTAAAAATAAATCACATGTTGTTTTATGGCAACGTTTTATGTGGATAGTGGCGGAGAGTAGTCCGCATTGCAGCGCAACTTCACTCGGGCCTGGCGTCTTCACAAAACGATGTATGGCGCAAGCTGCGCTCCTCGAGTCACTGCCACGCCAGCGCTTGCGCAAGCGACTGGTCGATGTCCTGAATACAGAAAGGCCCGGTCGAAAATTCGACCGGGCCTTCAAAGCCAGCTTAATCGCTGGATTCTAATTCACGAAAAATCGCGAATTAGAATTTGTAGCGCAGGCCTACCGAAAATTGCGATGCTTTGACGTTAAAGCCGCTGTCGTCCAGCGTTTTGCCGAAGTGTTCGTATTCAGCGATAGCCGACAGGTTTTTATTGATATTGTAAGCAGCACCTACGCCGATCAGGGCGGCAGTTTTGTTTTGCGAGCCGGAAATGCTCAAGGCGCCAGCGCTTGCGCTGACTTTGGTGTGGTTACGCGTAACACCAATTTTAGCCAGCAGCGAGAATTCTTCGTTCAGCGGCAGGGTGCCGGTAGCAGCTACGTACAGTGCGTTGGTTTCCCAGTTGGTAGATACGCCGCTATCGTTGTCTTTCAGTGTGCCGAAATCAACATAACCACCTTCTACGCCGAAATTGGCGGTGAAATCGTAGCCAGCGTAGGCTTTAAAACTGGTTTTGTTTTCTTTGCCCGAACCGTCGCCACTCAGCTTCAATTCCGAACGGCCGATATTGCCGCCAACATACGCACCTTCAGCTTGCGCGAACAATGGGAATGCCAGAGCGGCGCCGACAACTACTGCAAACAATTGCTTTTTCATTTTTATTCCTAAGTAATTAATGCGGAAAGATTATCTTGCCGCTTAATGGAGGCCGAATTCTATAGGGATAAATATATTTACGTAAGGCAATTATTTAATAATCATTGAAAATAAGTATAGCCAATAAACTATATGTTGTTTTTGAGCAACGTCGGTGGCGCATTGAAATGCACACTGACTTTCAAGCCATGGCCATTGCTTGCCGTTGCCAGTTCCAGCCTCGCGCCGTGCAGGGCGGCGATGTCGCGCACGATAGCCAGGCCCAGGCCAGCGCCGCCGGGGTTGCGCTCAAGCGCCGAGGCGACCCGGTAGAACGGCGTGAAAACGCGCTCGCGTTCGGCTGGTGCAATGCCGGCGCCGCTGTCTTCCACTTCCAGCACGGCGCCATGCAGGGCGTCCGGCGTCGCAGCCCGCACGCGCAAGACCACGTTGCCGCCTTGCGGCGTGTAGCGCAGCGCGTTGTCGACCAGGTTGGCGATCAATTCATGCAGCAGCAGGGCTTGCCCCTGCACCGGCGCGTCATCCAGTGCTTCCAGCGACAGGTCGATATCGCGGCTGACAGCGCTCATGGCCATTTCCAGGCCTACCTGCTGCGCCAGTGCGCGTAGCGACACCGTTTCCATCGGCAGGTTTTCGCCGCCATGTTCGATGCGGGCCAGGGTCAGCAGGCGGTTGGCCAGCAGCACGGTGGAATCGGTGGTGCTGGCGATGGACTTCACGATGTCGCGCAGGGCCGCCATATTGTGCGCATTGTCCGGGTGGCGGTCGCATTCGCGCAAGGCCAGTTCAGCCTGGGTTTTCAGCACCGTCAGCGGCGTGCGCAGCTGGTGCGAGGCGTCCGCGATGAAGCGGCGCTGGCTGGCGATCAACTGCTGCAAGCGGCCCATGGCGCCGTTCATGGCGCTGACCAGCGGCCGCATTTCGCGGTGCACCAAGGTGGGGTCGACGTCGGACAGGTCCGACAGGGTGCGTGTTTCCACTTCTGTTTTCAATCGCATCAGCGGCTGCAGCACCAGGCGCACGGCAAACCACACCAGGGCGCCCATCAGCAACACCATGGCCGCCTGCCACAGCAATGTGTCGAGCAGGATCTGGTTCGACAGGCCGCGCCGGGCGTCCAGCGTTTCAGCCACCTGTATCAGGGCGATGCCGCGCATCGAGTCGTCGTAGACCGGCTGCAGCAGGGCGGCGATGCGTATCGGTTTTCCATGGTAGTCGGCGTGGTAAAAGCGCACCAGGGCAGGATAATTCTCCGAGCGCGGCACGTTTTTCGGCACCGGCGGCAAGTCGTCGTAACCGGACACCAGTTCGCCACTCAAGCCAGTCACCTTGTAATAGATGCGGCCCAGGGTATCGGTTTCAAAGCTGTCGAGCGCCACGTACGGCACTTCGGCAACCACCTTGCCGCCGACGATGGAGACGCGCTCGGCCAGCGCCCGCGTGGAAGCGAGCAGCGAGCGGTCGTAGGCCATGTCGGCCGCGTCGAGCGCATTGCGGTAGACGAAGACGGCGTCGAGCAGCACCAGCATCACCAGCGGGATCAGCAGCCAGCGCAGCAGCTGGCTGCGCAGGCTGCCCAGCGGCCTGCCCTGGGCAAGGCGCAGCCGCAGGCGTTCCAGCATGGGCCGGCGGGCGGTCATTTCGACGCCGTGGCCGCCATGGCGCTGCGTGGCTGCAGCAGGTAGCCGATGCCGCGCAGGGTGGTGATCACCGCGCCGTCGCCGCTGTCGACGCCATTTTCCAGCTTCTTGCGCACGCGGTGGATATACAGTTCGATGGCGTCCAGGTTGGCGTCGTCGGCCAGCGCGAATACTTCATCGAACAGTTTTTCTTTCGACACGGCGCGGCCCGAGCGCGTGATCAGCGCTTCGAGCACCGCGTGTTCGCGCGGCGTCAGCGCCAGCGCCGTGCCGGCATAGCTGAACATGCGCGTGACGGTGTCGAAACTGAGTGCGCCGCAATGGTGTACCAGTGCCTCGTTGCCCTGGCTGCGGCGCAGCAGCGCTTTTACGCGCGCTTCCAGTTCGGCCAGTTCGAACGGCTTGGCCATGTAATCGTCGGCGCCCAGGTTCAGGCCCTGGACTTTTTCATCGAGGCCGCCGCGCGCCGTCAGTATCATGACAGGCGTCTTGCCACGCGTGCCGCCGCGTGCGCGCAGGCGGCGCAGCACGTCCAGGCCATCCATCTTGGGCAAGGTCAGGTCGAGCAGCACCAGCGAGTATTCCTGCGTGTGCAGCAGGGCGTCGGCATCGGCGCCGGTGTGGGCTGTCTCCACCGTCAGGTGTGCGTCGCGCAAGGCCTTTGCCAGCCAGTGCGACAGTTCCAGATGGTCTTCCACTAATAATATGCGCATGGTCTCCGCCATTCGTTTGAAAGGGTGCAGTGTAAGCCTGCAGATGCGATTGCCGATAGCGCCACTGCCGAATAAGTCTGGGCTGCTTGTGGTTGCTTGACGACAGCTATCACTCTGAAAGCCAATTGAAAGGAAGTCTCTTTTATAGTGTGCTCCTGATTCACAAAAGTGATCAGGCATATCACTCATAACTATATCTAAAAACAGGGGACCCTCAATGAAAAAAAATGCATGCTCACTGGCCGCCATGGCCGTATTCGCTGCCGCTGCCGGTGGTGCGCAAGCCCAGTCCAACGTCAGCTTCTATGGTTTGCTCGACGTCGGCATCGATAACATCAGCAATGCCTCGCCATCGAAAAGCTCGATGAGCCGCGTCACCTCGGGTGGCATGAATACCTCGCGCTGGGGTTTTCGAGGCAGCGAAGACCTGGGCGGTGGCCTGAAAGCTGTGTTCAACCTGGAAGGCGGCATCCTGATGGATACGGGCGCTTCCGACGGCGCGCTGTTCAAGCGCCAGGCTTATGTGGGACTGGAAGGCAGCTACGGCCGCCTGGTGCTGGGCCGCTCGTTTACCACCGTGTATGACTTCGTGCTGCCGTTCGACCCGCTGGCGTATGCGCCCAACTACTCATGGGCGACCTCGGGCAACGCCACCGGTCCCAGCAAATACGGCATGACCACGGCCTTTGACAATATGGTCAAGTACTCGGGCAGCGCCGGCGACTTCAAGTACGGCGCCTCGTATGGTTTCGGCGAGCAGTCGACGGGTGCACAGGATAGCGCCAAGTTTTCTGGTGGCGTGACCTACAAGGCTGGCCCGGTCAGCCTGCTGGCGACCTATGAAAAAGTCAACGGCAATACGATCGCCAACGGCGGGCGCGACAAGACCACCGCCTATCACCTTGGTGCGATGTACAGCGAAGGTGCGTGGAAGGTGCAAGCCGTGGCGCGTGACTACAAGCTTGATCCGGCGGCCACCGGCAAGCCGGACGTGCGCGGCACGATCTACTGGGGCGGCGTCAGCTACCTGACCACGCCGGAACTCACCCTGACCGGCGCGATCTACTACCAGGACGTGAAGAATGTGCCGGCTGGCACGGACGCTGATCCGATCATGTATGTGGCGCGCGCGCGTTATGCCCTGTCCAAGCGTACCGACCTGTATGTGGTGGGCGCCTACGCCAAGGCCAAGAACAACCAGCTGGTCGGCCTGTCGCGCGACGATCCAGGTTTCGGCAACACCCAGCGTGGTGTGATGGCTGGCATCCAGCACCGCTTCTGATCCATGGCCATGTTGCGCACTCTTTTCCTGGTCCTGTTGCTCTTGCCGCCGCTTGCCATGGCGGCGGACAGCGCGGCTGCCTTGGCGCCAGTCGAATGCGTGGTGCCGTCCAAACCGGGCGGCGCGATGGACCTGACCTGCAAGCTGGCCAAGAAAGGGCTGGCGTTGCAGGAGGGCCAGTCACGGCCCATGCACCTCAGCTATCTGCCCGGTGGCATCGGCGCCGTTGCCTGGCATTCGATGGCGTCGCAGCGCCGCCGCGCCGAGGCGGACACCCTGGTGGCATTTTCGGGCGGCTCGCTGCTCAATCTGGCACAGGGCAAGTTCGGCAACGCCAGGGCTGGCGATGTGCGCTGGGTGGCGGCGCTGGGCGCGGACTACGGCATGATCGCCGTGCGCAGCGATTCGCCCTACAAGACATTGGCGGACCTGATCGACGCCTTGCGCCAGCATCCTGACAAGGTGCTGATCGGCGTCTCCGGCACCATCGGCAGCCAGGACTGGCTGAAGATGGCGCTGGTGGCGCGCCAGGCCGGCATTGATCCCAAGGT
Source organism: Janthinobacterium silvisoli (assembly GCF_014200725.1). Taxonomy (GTDB): domain Bacteria; phylum Pseudomonadota; class Gammaproteobacteria; order Burkholderiales; family Burkholderiaceae_D; genus Janthinobacterium. Next base: position 1,153,983 of record NZ_JACHCL010000001.1, on the reverse strand, counting down.
GCTGCGCTTCGTCGCACTCGAAGGCGGCGGCGAAGTGTTTACGGCGATGCAGGCCAATCACGTGCAGGTGGTGTCGGGCGATACGTCCGAAGCGACTCTGAACGCGGACGCCAACCATGCGCGCGTGCTGGCCGTGCTGTCCGACCAGCGCCTGCCTGGCGTGCTGGCCGGCGTGCCGACGGCGCGCGAGCAGGGCGTCGACGTGGTCTGGCCCATCATCCGTGGCCTGTGGATGGGGCCGCAAGTGCCTGACGCCGACTACCAGCGCTGGGTCGCCACGTTTGACCGCATGATGGCCACGCCGGAATTTGCCAGCCTGCGGGCCAAGGCAGGCTTGTATCCCTTCGCCCTGACAGGGCCGCAGCTGACCAGCTACGTTAAAAAAGCGGTCGACGATTACACCAAACGCGCCAGCGAACTAGGCCTGGTGCGCTGAACGCGCATCGCAACAAGCAGTCATAAAAACTTTTACAGACGGAGACCTCACCATGCAAACCAAAACCATTCTCCAGGCAGCGCTTGCCGCCGCCTTTGCCAGCCTGGCCGGCGCCGCTTTTGCGCAAGTGCCTCCCGGTTATCCAGCCGACTACCAGAAGATCATCGATGCGGCGAAGAAGGAAGGCAAGGTCGTCATCTATGGCGCCACCGACAGCAAGGCTACGGCGCCGCTGATCAAGGACTTCAACGCCCTCTACCCAGGCATCACGGTCGAATACAACGACATGAATTCGACCGAAGTGTATAACCGCTTCATTTCCGAAGTGGCGGCCGGCGGCAATACGGCCGACGTGATGTGGTCGTCGGCGATGGACCTGCAGATGCGCCTGGCCTCGGACGGCTATGCACTGAAATACAAATCGGTGGAAGCGGCCAAGATTCCGGGCTGGGCGCTGTGGGATGACATGGCTTACGGCACCACCTTCGAGCCGGCCGCCATCGTCTACAACAAGCGCCTGCTCGACGCCAAGGAAGTGCCGCAGACGCATGCCGACTTCGCCAAGCTGATCACCACGCCGAAGTTCAAGGACAAGGTTACAACCTACGACATTGAGAAGTCGGGTGTGGGTTTCATGTTCATGGCGCAGGACGCCAAGGAAAACCCGCAATTCATGGGATTGCTCAATGCCTTCGGCACGGCCAAGGTGCGCGTGCAATCGTCGACTGGCACCATGATGGAGCGCATTTCCTCGGGTGAAAACCTGGTTGGCTACAACGTGCTGGGTTCTTACGCGCTGGTGCGCGCCAAGACCGACCCGTCGATCGGCGTGGTGCTGCCGAAGGACTACACCCTGATCCTGTCGCGCGTGCAGTTCATCAACAAGAACGCCAAAAACGTCAACGCCGGCAAGCTGTGGCTCGACTACATCCTGTCGCAGCGTGGCCAGACCGTGATCGCCAACGATTCGAAACTGTTCGCCATTCGCGCCGACGTCAAGGGTGAAACCACCTCGGCCGACCTGATCAAGATCATTGGTGCCGACAATATCAAGCCGGTGCCCGTGCACCCGATCATCCTGCAATTCCTGGGGCCAGCCAAGCGCATGGCTTTCCTGAAGCAGTGGAAGGAAACGGCTGGTAAGAAGTAAAGCCGTCTTAGCCGAGCGCGGGCAGCAGCTAGTACCTGAGACCTGCCACCTGCGCGCGGATGCCGCACCCTTCATTCATTGGATTCATCATGCAAACTGCCATCTTGCCGTTACCTGTACGGTCACGCTCTCCCTTGTCGCGCCTGAACTGGTCGCGCGGCCTGGTCGTGACGATCACCTGCATCGCCATTTTCCTGCCGCTGTTCCTGATTTTTTATCAAAGCTTTTTGTCTGCGCCCTTCTTCATGCCGGTGCGCGAATTCGGCTTTGATTCCTACCGTTTCATCTTCGATGATCCCGATTTTTCGATGGCCTTCAAGAATGGCCTGATGCTGGCCTTCGGCCTGACTGTGATCGCCGTGCCGCTGGGCGGCATGCTCGCCTTCCTCATGGTGCGCACCGATTTGCCGGGCCGCAGCTGGGTCGCACCGATGCTGCTGGTGCCGATCTTCGTCTCGCCGATGGTGATGGGCTTTGGCTATGTGGTCTCGATGGGGCCCGTGGGCTTTTACTCGATCTGGGCCAAGGAGCTGCTCGGCTTTGTGCCCTGGAATATCTATTCGTTTACCAGCATCGTCATCATCGCCGGCCTGACGCACGTGCCGCACGTCTACCTGTACGCCTCGTCGGCCCTGAAAAGCCTGGGTTCGGACGTGGAAGAAGCGGCCCGCGTGGCTGGCGCCTCGCCGATCCAGGTGATGCTCAATGTGTCGCTGCCGATGATCATGCCGGCGCTGGCGTATGCGGGCGTGCTGGTGTTCTTCCTCGGTTTTGAAGTGTTCGGCCTGGTGCTGGTGCTGGGCGACCCGGAAGGCCATCTGGTGCTGCCGACCTATCTGTACAAGCTGACCAATAAACTGGGCACGCCGTCGTACCACCTGATGGCCGCCGTGGCCGTCTGCCTGGTGATGGTCACCATGCCGCTGGTGATGATACAGCGCTGGCTGCTGAAATCGGCCAATAAATATGTCTCGATCAAGGGCAAGGGCGCGCGCAGCAAGGCCATGCCGCTGGGCCGCTGGAAGTGGCTGGCGTTTGCCTTGCTGGCCGGCTGGCTGCTGTTTACGATTATCTTGCCACTGACGGGCATCGTGCTGCGCTCCTTCGTGCAGTACTGGGGCGAGGGCGTGCACCTGGCCGACGTACTGACCCTGCAGCATTTCCGCGATATTTTCGAACAGCCTTCGCTGGTGCGCGGCATCGTCAACACGATTTTGATCGGCGTGGTCGGCGGTGCACTGGCCGTGGCTTGCTACAGCTTTATCGCATTGGCCATGCACCGCAAGCAGGATGGCATCACGCGCCTGCTCGACTACAGCGTGCTGGTGCCGCGCGCCGTGCCTGGCCTGCTGGCCGGCCTGTCGTTCCTGTGGGTGTTCCTGTTCGTGCCGGCCTGGCTGGACGGCATGTTGAAGGGCATGGACAACGGCGTGGCGATGTGGCTGAGCGCCCATCTGATCCCGGCGCTGCGCGAAGTGCGTTCCACCATTTTCGCCCTGTGGCTGGCGTATTCGGTGGTGTGGATGGCTTATGGCATGCGTCTGATTTCCACCGCGCTGCTGCAAGTGGGCCCGGAACTGGAAGAAGCAGCGCGCGCCGTTGGCGCCAGCCGTGGCCAGGTGACGCGCGATGTGACCCTGCCATTGATCAAATATGGCTTGCTGGGCGCATGGCTGATGGTGTTCCTGATCTTCGAACGCGAATATTCGACCGGCGTCTACCTGCTGTCGCCAGGCACGGAAGTGATCGGTGCGATGCTGGTATCGCTGTGGGCGGGCGGCTCCACCGACCTGGTGGCGGCGCTGTCCTTCATCAACATCACCCTGGTGGCCATCGGCCTGGGGATCGCGCTGCGCTTTGGCGTGAAGTTGCATAACTAAGTTACACAACTGAGCTGCATAACAAATTAAAGATAGAGACAAGACCATGAATGAATTGACCGTCAATGAGCTGTACCTCGATTACGGCACCGGCGCCTCCGCCAACCAGATCCTGAAGGGGGTCTCGATGCACCTGAAGAAAGGCGAAGTGGTTGCCTTGCTGGGGCCTTCGGGCAGTGGCAAGACCACCTTGCTGCGCGCCGTCGCCGGGCTGGAAAGCCCGAAGGGCGGCACGATAGAAATCGGCGAGCGCAATGTGTTCGACGGCGCGAAAAACTTCGAGATGCCGGCCGAGCAGCGCAACCTGGGCCTGGTGTTCCAGTCCTACGCGCTATGGCCGCACAAGACCGTATTCGACAACGTCGCCTACGGCCTCAAGCTGCGCAAGATGGGCGGCACGGAAACCGCCGCACGGGTCAAGGAAGTGCTGACGCAGCTGGGCCTGGGACATCTGGGCGAGCGCTATCCGCATCAATTGTCCGGTGGCCAGCAGCAGCGCGTGGCGATTGCCCGCGCACTGGTGTACAACCCGCCCGTGATCCTGCTCGACGAACCGCTGTCGAACCTGGACGCCAAGCTGCGCGAAGAGGCGCGCGCCTTTTTGCGCGAACTGATTGTGCGCCTGGGCCTGTCGGCCCTGATGGTGACGCATGACCAGGCCGAAGCGATGGCCATTTCCGACCGTATTTTGCTGCTCAATAACGGCAAGATCGAGCAGCAAGGCACGCCGCAAAGCATGTATGAAACGCCCGACACCCTGTTCACGGCCGAATTCATGGGCAGTAACAACCGCCTGCCCGGCAAGGTGCTGCAGCGCGACGGCCAGCAGGTGCGCCTGCTGGTCGACGGCGCCACCATGCACGGCGTGGCGCGCGGCGCCAACACGGGCACGGAAGCGACCACCATGATACGCGTGGAAGAGGTGAAGATCAGCGCCACCCAGGTGGACAATGCCGTGCAACTGCCGCTGTTGACGTGCATGTACCTGGGCGACCGCTGGGAATGCCTGTTCCAGCACGAGGGCGGCGACAATATCAGCCTGCGCGCGTACTCGCGCCACAAGCTCGACGCGGGTAAATACTGGCTGCATATGCCGGCCGATAAACTCTGGGTATTTTAAGCGTGGTGTGGTGGCCGCGCTGGCGCGCCTTTGGTGCGGCGCTGGCGGCGGGCCTGCTGGGCGCGGCCCTGTGCCTGTGGCTGCATACGCCGCTGCCGTGGATGATAGGCCCCCTGTTCGCCACCGCTGCGCTGCGCCTGGCGGGGCGCGAACTGGCTTGCCCGGTGCGCGTGCGCGAAGCAGGACAGTGGGCCATCGGCACGGCGCTGGGCCTGTATTTTACGGCGCCGGTGCTGGCCGTGCTGGCCTCGTACACGCCGTGGATCATCTTTGGCGTAGTCGTGGCGCTGGCCCTGGGCTGGCTCGGTGGCCTGGCGCTGCAGCGACTGGCGGGTGTGGACCGCGCCACCGCCTTCTTTGCGATGGCGGTCGGCGGTGCTTCCGAAATGGCGGTGCAGAGCGAGCGCCATGGCGCCAATGTGGGCCGGGTCGCTGCTGCGCACAGCCTGCGCATGATGCTGGTGGTGGCGACCATCCCATTCGGCGTGCGCTACTGGGGCAGCCATGGCCTGAAAGAAGGGCATGAGAATTTCGTGCCCGGCGCGGCCATGGTCGATGCTGGCGGTCTGGCACTGCTGGTGCTGATCACCGTGGCCACTGCCCTCGTTTTCAAGCGGGGTAAGCTGCCCAACGCCTGGGTCATCGGGCCGTTGCTGGCAGCCTTGTTGCTGACGGCCTTCGGCATCCATTTGTCACGCCTGCCCGAATGGATGATACGTGCGGGCCAGCTGTTTATCGGCATCGCGCTGGGCACGCGTTTTACTCCCGACTTTTTATATGCCGCGCCGCGCTTCCTGATCAGCGTGGCAGTGTGTACCGTGGCGATGCTGCTGGCGGCGGCTGCTTTCGGCCTGGGCCTGTCGCAGGTCATGGACATTCATGCCGGTACGGCCATCCTGGCCACCTCGCCGGGCGGCATCGCCGAGATGTCGCTCACGGCCAAGACCCTGCACCTGGGCGTACCCATCGTCACTGCTTTTCACGTGGCGCGCATGGTGGTGCTGGTGTTGACGATAGGGCCGCTGTTCAGCTTTCTGCAGCGTCGAAGCTAGTTTTACAGTGCTTTATTTGACGACGATTTCCTGTACATCCGGTTCGCGCTGGCGTACGAAGCGGGCCACCGAGTCGACGGTGACGGCGTCGATCTTGCCCGCCATGCGGCGGTCGAACGGGTGGTCGTCGAAAGCGATATTGGCGCGGAACATGCGCGCACCCAGGCGCGTCGTGGCGGGAATGTTCAGCGTTTGCGGCGTGTAGTCGACGCTGCGCAGCCAGCTTTGCGCTTCGGCGCGCGTCTCGATCTTGCCCGGTGCATTGCTGGCGGCAGCGAAGGTTTCCAGTACCCATTGATTCGAATTCTGGTACTTGGTGGAATACGGGTAGGCCAGCATATTGTAGTGCGCTTCATGCAGGCGCTTGGGTGTGTTGCTGGCCAGCAAGCGCGCCAGTTGCTGCTGCGTTTCCTGGTTCGGTATCATGATCAGGGTTTCGTACATGAACACGTCGTCCATGAAGAAATTGCCCAGTCCTTCGTTGTACAGCGACGATTGCGCCGTGCCGCATTCATTCAATTCATGCACCACCAGCCAGCGCCCCTGCGGATGGTCGCGCCACGCCAGCGCCATGTGCGAGTAGCGCACATTGTATTTCGACAGGTCTTGCCCTGCCCGCGCCACCAGCGCCACCTGGGCGCCAGAGGTATCGAGCGCCTGCAAGGTCTTTTGTGCCAGATCCATGGATTTGACCAGCGTATTGGCGTCGGTCGGCTTTTCTTCGCACGAGCGGCCTGCATGGGCGGCGCCGGACAGCGCCAGGCAGATGACGATGACAGTCAGACGTTTCATGGCATCAGGCTTTCGAATGGTGAAGCATGGCATTGCCGGCCGCGTTTGGTATATAGGCGATGACCTTACCGGAGAGCACCAGTGTGTGGCCAGTCGAGACGGTCATCACATCGACCGCCGTACCGGCAGCCAGCGATAATCCCTGCACGGCTTGCTTGCTTAATTTAATCGAGGCCGTGGTCGCGCCAGACGCATTTTTCAGCACCAGGATGCTGCCGTCGGCGACTTCTTCCACACGATCGATGACGATGTTGCCGGCAGCGGCCAGGACGGACATCGAGCCCACCAGTACGATGGCCGAAGCCATGCTGGCATTGTCGGAAGCGTGGGTGTCGGAATTGGCTGCCTGGGAAAGTGGCGCCACGGTGATGGCGCCTAGCAAGATGCTGGCGACTAGATGTTTCATGGTTATTTTCATATTGTCATTATACTTTGGAGTGGTGCAGCAAGGCCTTGCCCAGTTCGTTCGGGATGAAGGCGATGGCCTTGCCCGACATCACCAGCATATGGCCGGTGGACAGCGCCACAACATTGACCACGGTACCGGCGGCCAGCGACAGACCCTTGGCTGCCTGTGCGCTCATCTGTATGGAGGCGCCGCCGGCATCGGACGCGCCCTTCAGTACGATCACGATGCCTTCGCCCACGGTTTCCACGCTGGCGATGACGACCTGGCCAGACGCCACCAGCATCGACAGCGAACCGCCAACCACTACGGCTGAACCCTGGCTCAGATTTTGCGATCCTTTCGACATGTTTTCCGATGCCGCAGCCTGGGCGTTGCCGGACATGGCGAGCACGATGGACAAGGACAGGCAGAGGGGCAGCAAGCGTTTCATGGGTATCTCCTTCATATGTGCCAGATCGGCAGCGCCATGATTATCGAACGCCTGTTTCGGGTCAATGGTGGCGCTACTCGTAGTGAGTGCTCATACTGAAGGTATTATTTTTTGATACCATACTGACTTGTTTATCGTGAAAGAATGAGATGCAGCAAACCCATGCCTTGATCGAAGCCTTGAAGCGTTTGTTAAAAGCACGTTCCGTGACGTATGCCGAACTGGCCAGGCGCATCGATGTCTCGGAAGCCAGCGTCAAGCGCATGTTTTCGCTCAAGCAATTTACCTTGCAGCGCCTGGAGCAGATGCTGGTGGCCATCGACAGCGACTTCCAGCAATTGACGCAAGCGATGCAGGCGGCGCAGGCCGTGCCGACCCTGATCACGGGGCTGACTTATGATCAGGAGAAAGAAATCATCGATGACCCACGCCTGTTCGTGGTGGCCGTCTCCGCCCTCAACCTGCTGCCGCTGGAACAGATCGTCGCCATCTATGACATCAGCGAAGCGCAAGCCATCAAGTACTTGCTGCGCCTGGACAAGATCGGCTTCCTGGAACTGCTGCCAAACAACCGCGTCAAACTGCTGGTGGCGCGCACGTTCGCGTGGATACCGAATGGCCCCATCCATACCTATTTCAAAGAAGAAGCGTATGACGACTACCTCAATTCGCAATTCGATGGCGAGACAGAGTTGCTGCGTCTGGTCAATGTGATGCTGTCAAAGAAATCCACGGCGGCCCTGCTGGAAAGGCTCAAGCAGGTGGCGGTAGAGTTTTCCCAGCAGCACCAGGAAGACGCGCGCCTGCCCGGCAATGAACGGCTGGCCATCAGCTTCATGCTGGCGGCGCGGCCGTGGATGCCGCAAACCTTCAAGGCGCTCTTGCGGCATTGAATTTGCGGCCTTACACCCTGGGCTCTTGCCGGATTTGCGTCAGCAAACGCCAGGCAAAAAATCCCAGCACGGCCACGCCCAGCAGCAAGGCGGCCCACAGGGCGGCCAGGCGCAGGCCTGCGCCGTCCGGCGTTTTTTGCACGGGCGCAGTACCGTTCAGCGCTACCAGCTGGCCTGGGGTAACCGTCGGCAAGGCCAGCAACTCTTCCGGCTTGAAACCGGGCGCCACCTGCGACAGCGGCAGCGCCGCCGCACTGGCGCCCTGTTTGCCGAAGACCAGCTGATACGGCGGCTTGCCGCTGGCCAGGAAGACCAGCTGGGCAGGTGTCCAGCCCAGATGCAACATCGATTTGCGGTTCATGACCGTGGCGCTTTCTATTTGCGGACGCAATACCCATTGCGCCGTCTGCACCACCGGCATGGATAGTTCACCCGAGATTTTCTCCTTGCCATCGACATTGATGCGATAAAAGGTGGTGTTCAGCAGTGGCTCGAAGTAGCTGCCTGTTGTTGTCCGTGACCTCAGCCGCAGCCTGTGCCGTGGCTCTGCATTTACCGCGTGATAGACGCCCAGGGTCACGGGCATGACGGTGTTGCTGTCGTCTAGCTGCAAGCTGATGCTATCGGCCGGTATGGCAATCGGTGTGGCATACAGGCGTTCGCCGCCGCTCTTGCCGGCCGTGCCCTGCAGCGCAATCGAGGCGCGCGGCGCGGCGATCGCCGTCTGGCTCAGCTGCTGTGCGTCGATGGCGGCGAAGGCGATGGGCTCACCATACTGCCAGCTCAGGCGGGCATAGCGGAAGCTGCGCGGCGCAAAGTCGATGCGGTCGTTCGCCAGGGTTTGCGCGTCGCTGTTGCGCAGCCAGTTCAGGGTGGTGGTGGCAATCGCGTCCCACTGTTTCAAGTCATCGCTCACTTCCAGCAGTACTTGTGCGTTGTAGTTGTCGGTGTCATGCGGCAAGGTAAAGCGCAGGGCGTTGATGCGGCCATCTTTGCTTTGCTTGCCGGCATCGAGCACCAGCGCCTGCAAGCGCGATGCCATGCCAGGCGCCGTGCCTTCGCGCGAGCTGACCGATAGCAATCGGCCATCATTGCCGGTATGGATATCGAAGCCATCGAGATTGCTGTGAGAGACTTGCGTCCCGACCACCGGAAAAATGTTGACCGGAATGCTGTCGCGCTGCGTGCGCGATTGCACGGGCGGCGCGGTAATGGCAAAAGCCAGGGGCTTGCCGTTGTTATCGAACAGGCGCACGTCGTCCAGGCTGGCTGAGCGCGCGTGCAGATACACATCGGTGGGCAAGCTCATGCGGCTCAAGCCGGCGCCAGCTTGCGGCGTGAGCACGATGCTCCAGCCGTAGTCTTGCGGCTGGTCTTGCGATGCTGCAGACGCGGCGCCCGCTATCAGCAAGCTGCAGAAAAAGAGTACGGTTTTCATGCGGCTCCCAGGTCCGGTTCGGCTGGCACATGCGTGTTGGCCTTGGGGAAAGGCGCCAGATAGCCGATCAGCAGCATCAGCAAGCCCACGCCGACAAACGACACGATGCGCTCGATGCCGCCCACGTTCGACAGGTCGAAGGTAAATAGCTTGACGACGACCAGCGCCAGCAGCACGGCCCCCAGGCTCCATTGCTGGCGCCGTTGCCGGTGCGCCGCGTGGCGCATCAGCAGCAGGGCCGTGATGCTCCAGACCAGGGACAGCATGGCTTGCACGAATTGCGAGCCCAGCATGGCGTTAAATTCATAGGGCACGCCCAGATAATGCGACACCGTGCGCAGCAGCATCAGGTTGAACCAGCCATAGACGAAGCAGGCGGCGACCAGGGGCAGGCGCGGCTGCCACCGGGCCGGCAGCAAGCGGTAAGTGGCAAGCGCCAGCAGCATGGCGAAGCCGCTGCTCAAGTCCAGCGGATTGAGCAGTGGCAGATACGGTAGCGGCGCCATGGCGCCATCGTCGAAAATATTCCATGTAGCAATTAACAGCAGCGACCAGATCGCTGCCAGCGGAATCAGAGTGCGTTGATACCATCCGGCAATCGGCGCCACCGGCCAGCCGCCCAGGCGGCAGCGGCGTATCAGCCAGGCCAGCGCCAGCATCATGGCCCAGGCTGGCAAATAGCGGGCCCAGGCGTTGCTGACACTGCCTTCGTGCGGCGCCAGCCACGCGCTGACATATAAGTAACCCACCGGCCACAGCATCAGCCAGGGCGCGGCCATCCTGATCGTATGCAGCAGGCGCAAGGTGCGTAGGTCGAGATGCCAGCCGGCACGCTGCCAGGTCAACAGCAGATATTCACCCGCCGCCAGGACACAAGCCAGGGCCAGCCACGACAGGCCGGTGGGCAGATAACTGCGCATGGACAGTTCCAGCAACAGGTTGATGCTCCACAAGCCCAGCACCAGCCAGGCGGCGATGGCTAACCAGCGCAGCGCCGGCCAGGCCAGGCGTTGGGCCAGCAGCGCAAACGCGGGTGTGGTGATCGCTACGGCGATGACGTACAGGGCCAGCCAGTGTTCGCCCGATTGCGCCTGGAGTGGCAGCTTGCCATCGATCAGCTGCAGCAGCCAGCTGGTGAGCGGCACGAGGATGGCGGCAAACCACAGGATGGCGCTCCATTGCAGCAGCGGCCGCGTCGCCAGGGCGGCCACGTCATCGCCCTGGCGTGCCTGGCGCTGCGTGAACCAGGCGCTGGCAAAGGCGGCGGCGCCCAGCAGCAGGGCGCTGAGGAAGGAACCGTCGAACAGGCTGGCGGGATGCTGGTCCCAGGCCCAGCTGGCGCGGCTGAGCAACATCAAACCGGCCAGCACCTGCACCGCCAGCAGCAGGGCGCGCGCGGCTTGCCATTGCAGGCGCTGCGCCAGCCAGGCCAGCAGGGCGGCCACGCCCAGGCCGCTGAGTGTCAGCAGATTCAATTGCGTTGCCGCATCTGTGCGCCGCAGGATTTCATTCCAGATACCACCCAGCAGCCAGGCGGTGGCGGCGAGCAGGAACATGACGGCCAGGTTGGGCATCAGGTCTGGATGCAGGGGACTGCCGTGGCGGCGGAAACTGAGCGCCATCACCATTGCGGCGGCGGATAGCAGCAAGCAGCCCAGCCATAGATGGGCTTGCAGGGTCGCAGCCGCATCGAGTCCCATCATGGCGACCAGGAAAGAAATCCAGGCGGCTAGCTGCACCAGCAGACCAAAAGCCCAGGCCAGCGTCTGGCGCTGGCGCAAGCCGACCCAGACAATGCCCGCGCCTTCCAGCGCCCAGGCAGCCGAGGTCCAGCGGCCATCGAGCGCAAACGGGATGGCCAGTGTGCCGAAGACGATGCCCAGCGCGAGGAAGGCTTCGGCCAGCAGCCTGAAATTGTCGCGCCGCCACAGCGTCACGGCCAGGCCGGTGTAGAACAGGCCGGCGATCAGCGCGGAAAAAGCCAGGCCGAAGCTAAACTGCTGTACCAGGCCGAACTGCAAGCCCATCGCGGCCAGCGGCGTACCGAACACCAGCGTGCCATCCACATAATGTTTCAAACGCGGCGCCTGGCGCGCGCAGTAGGCAATCGCGATGCCGATATAAAACACCACGTAAAGGATCAGGAACAACTGCGCCGACAGATAATTGTCTGGCGTGTAACGCAGCAAGCCCCAGCTGGTGGCGACGGCAAAAGTAAAGCCAAAGCTCAGCACATTCAAGACGCGCCAGGCACGTTGCAAAGCAATCGCCAGTACGCCTGCATTGAGCAGCGCGTAATAACTGAACAGGCCGATATGGTTGCCGCTGCCGCTAGACACCAGCAGCGGTACGGCGAAACCGCCGACGATGCCGAACACGGCCAGCCAGACGGCGTTTTGCAGCACGGCCAGCAGACAGGTCAAGGCGGTCAGCACGAATAGCAGGGCAAAAGCCAGGCTGGCAGGCATCAGTTCGTACAGGCGGAAGGCGCTAAAGGCTATCAGCATCAGTATCGCCAGCGTGGTGCCTTGCAACGGCAGGCTGATGCCGGAACGGCTGATACGGATGCGCCAGGCCCAGGCCAGCAGGGCGATGTCAAACAGCGCGATGCCAGTCAGCCGCAATTCGATGGGCAAGGTGACTTGCGCTGATACGTACTTGAGCAAGAAACTGACGCCCAGAAACAGAATAAGCAAGCCCAGCTTGGCTACCAGGTTGCCCGTCAGCAGCCAGGTTTTGGCGTTGGCAAGCAGCGCATCGGTTTGAACGACCCAGGCCGGGGTATCGGGCAGGGTGGGTGCTGGCTTGGGCGCAGGCGGCGCAGGCACTGCTTTGACGGTCTCGGTCTTGACCATGACAGCTGGCTGGATGGGCGCTGCCGCAGGCGCAGCTTTGGCAAGTGCAACCTCGGGAGCTTCAATAGTTGTCGCAGGACTGCGTTCCAGCGCCTGCAAACGTTGCTGCACGCTATTGATTTCCTTGCGCAATTGTCTGTTGGCCTCCTCCAGCGTGATGGTATTCATATAGGCCAGTATGGATACGATAAAAGCAGTGCTGAGCGCGCCCGCCAGTAATACGGCTATCAGAATGAGGTTGGCCATGGATAGAATTTCCTCGCGGTACGGGCGTGACAGGAGGACACGCTGAAAGTAGGGGTACTCTGTACTATGGCTGAGGAATCAATGGCGAAGCCGCTAGATAGCCATCAGACAGAGTAGTGGCCAGCATGGGGCGGCGCGCAGAATTGTGTATTGATGATAAGCAATCCAGTGACATTCAGATTGTCGTGCGCAGGATAGTGCTGTATTTTAGCCATTCCTTCATCGCCCATTGCCTACCATGAGTCAGCAAAGCCAGTTTTCCTTATTGTCACAGCGCCGTTTCGGGCCATTTTTCTGGACCCAGTTCTTTGGCGCCTTCAACGACAATCTGTTCAAGACGGCCTTGATGGTGATACTCGCCTACGATGCGCTGAGCTGGACGACGCTGGACCCGTCCACCATCACCAATCTGATCCCCGGCCTGTTCATCTTGCCCTACGTCGTGTTTTCAGCCACGGCGGGCCAGCTGGCCGACAAGTTTGAAAAAGCGGGCCTGGCGCGTTTCGTGAAATGGATGGAGCTGGCTATCATGGCGGTGGCCGCCGCCGGCTGGATGACGCACACCCTGTGGCTGCTGGTGGCGGCCGTGGTGGGCATGGGCGTGCATTCGACCCTGTTCGGCCCCGTCAAATATGCGTATCTGCCGCAGCAACTGAAACCCGAGGAATTGGTCGGCGGCAATGGCCTGATCGAGATGGGCACCTTTGTCGGCATCTTGCTGGGCGAGATACTGGGCGCCGTATTGATCGTGCACAAACCGCTGGGGGTGGAGCTGGTGGCTGGCGCAACGATCATCGTATCTGTACTGGGCCTGATCGCCAGCTACCGCGTGCCGCGCACGCCTGCGCCCGAGCCGGAACTGAAGATCAGCGTCAATTTCGTTGCCGAATCGTTCCGTAACCTGAGTTTTTCACGCAAGAACCGTCCCGTCTTCCTGGCCATGCTGGGCAACTCCTGGTTCTGGTTTTATGGCGCCCTGATCTTGGCGCAATTCCCCGTGTATTCAAAGGACTTTTTGCATGGCGACCATAGTGTGTTCGTCTTGCTGCTGACCGTGTTTTCGGTCGGCATCGGCGCCGGTTCCCTGTTGTGCGAGCGCTTGTCGGGCCACAAGATCGAGATTGGTCTGGTGCCGTTCGGCTCCATCGGCTTGTCGCTGTTTGGTATCGATTTGTTTTTCGCCAGCAATGCCTATGCGAATACGCAAGTGGTCGATGCGCTGGGCTTTATCGCGCAGGCCGGCGTGCCGCGTATCCTGATCGACATCGTCATGATCGGCGTGTTCGGCGGCTTTTTTATCGTGCCCTTGTTTGCGCTGATACAGACCCGTTGTGATCCAAAACACATTTCGCGCACCATTGCCGGCATGAATATTTTGAATGCCCTGTTCATGGTGGCGGCGGCCGGCGTGGCGATCGTGCTGCTGGGTAAAGGTTTTACGATACCGCAATTGTTCCTGATTACCGCCATCCTGAATGCCCTGGTGGCCGCCTACATCTTCTCGCTGGTGCCGGAATTCCTGATGCGCTTCCTGTCGTGGATACTGATACAAACTGTGCACAGGGTGAAAGTGGTCGATGGTCAACGGATTCCTGCGGAAGGTGCGGCCGTGCTGGTGTGCAACCATGTCAGTTATGTGGATGCCATCGTCATCATGGCGGCCAGCCCGCGCCCAATCCGTTTCGTGATGGATCACCGGATTTTCAAGACGCCATTGCTGGGCTGGATCTTCCGCACCGCCAAGGCGATACCGATCGCGCCAGCCAAGGAAGATCCTTTCCTGATGGAAAAAGCGTTCATTGATATCGCGCAGGCGCTGCATGAGGGCGAGCTGGTTTGCATCTTCCCGGAAGGCAAGTTGACGCGCACGGGCCAGATCAGCGAGTTCAAGGGCGGCATCGCCAAGATCCTGGCGCGCACGAAAGTGCCCGTGATTCCGCTGGCGCTGCGCGGCTTGTGGGGACATTTATTGAGCCACCGCAATGGTCACTTGTTTGAGCGGGCTTTCAAGGCAGGCTTGCGCTCGCGCCTGTCGCTGGCCGTGGGCGTACCCGTGCCGCCGGAAGAGGCGACGCCGGAATTGCTGCAGCAGCGCGTGCAGGAATTGCGCGGCAAATGGAAATAAACGTCATGCCCTGGTTTCCGCCAGATGCCGGCGGAACAGGGCGGCGATAGCGTCAAAGTCGACCGGCTTGGTCACATGATGGTCGAATCCCGCTTGTGCCGTGCGCTGGCGGGCGTCTTCCTGGCCCCAGCCGGTGAGCGCGATCATCAGCACGTCGCGCCCGCGCGCCTGCTGGCGTATGCGTTGCGCTGCTGCATACCCATCCATGCCTGGCATGCCCAGGTCCATCAAGATCAGTTGCGGCCAGGTTTGCTCGACGGCTGCCAGCGCCTGTTCACCATCGTAGGCGGCGCTGGCGGCGTAGCCTTCCAGATGGAACAGCGCCAGCAGTGAATCGGCTGCGTCGTGGTTGTCGTCCACCACCAGCACATGTGCGGCTGGCGCCTCTGGCGCTCCCGATGAAACGGCGGGCACTGCGGCATCCGCTGTTTCGGCCTTGCTGGCCGGCAAGGTGACCAGGAAGCGGCTGCCATGGCCGGGGCCGTCGCTCGTGACGTTGACGGTGCCGCCATGCATTTCGGCAAACTGGCGCGACAGGCTGAGGCCGATGCCCAGGCCGCTGGTCAGCTGGCCTTCGAGAGTGCGGCTTTGTTCGAACATGCAAAAGATACGGTCAATGGCGCCCGGCTCCAGGCCGATGCCGTTATCTTCTATGCTGACGAGCAATTGCTTGCCCTCCATCTGCGCAGCGAGATGGATATGCCCACCTGGCGGCGTAAATTTTACCGCGTTCGTCACGATGTTGGCAAAGATCTGCACCACGCGCGCGTAGTCGGCGTGCAGCATGACGGTGTACGGTGGCAAGTCCTGGCTGATGCCGATGTGCTGCTCGCTGGCGGCTGGCTGGCACAATTCCAGCACATGGCCGAGCATCTGTTCCAGTGTGAAATCCTTGCGTTGCAATTCGATCTTGCCCGTGTTGATGCGCGCCACGTCGAGCAAGTCATCCACCAGCCGTGTCAGGTGCGTCACCTGGCGCTCGATCATGCCCCGCACCTTGGCCACCTGTTCCGAGTCCGGATACAGATGGCCGAGCAAGGCTGCCGAGCTCTTGATGGGCGCCAGCGGATTGCGCAGTTCGTGGCCCAGGCTGGCGAGAAATTGGTCTTTGCGCTGCTGCGCTTCGCGTACCTGGTACTGGCGCTGGCGCGCGCGCAGCATGGCGTGCGCCGAGGTGATCAGGGTCAGCACGTGTACCGGGCGCTCCAGCAAGGTCAGGTTGCCCAGGGTGGCAATCGCCTGGCGCAGCGGCAATGAATCCTGCCCGGAGCGGGTCAGCAGGATGATGGGCAGGTCGGACCAGTCTGCTTGCTGGTGCGCATACTCATCGAGCACCTGGTACGCGCCCCGATTCAGCGCTTCATCGACCGTCAGCACGCCGCCTGCGCCCAGCGCCAGTTGTTCGGCCAGCTCGCCAGCTGAATGACAGGCGTGGCTGTGCATCGCGCCGCTGGCCAATACCTGGCTGGCCAGAATGGCGTCCTGGCCGGCCGGCGCGTAGATCAGGATGCGTTCTTCCATGGCTTGCCCTAGGGCGATGGCGTCTGTCCAGCCGTGGGCAGGCCCGACAATATGCCGTGAAAACCGGCCAGCACAGGACCAATGCGTATGCCTTGCCTATCAATTTCGAAGCGGCGTATGCTGCGTTCATGCGCACTGGCGCGTTTCTTGAACACCGAAATGGCTTGCCGCACCTCGCCCTCCGTTTCATAGTAGCGCAGCATGATGACGTTGTCGGCAAGATAACTTGCGTCGGACGAGGTAGTCAAGGTCGTGCCCAGTATATTAGGCTGCACGCCGACCAGCAGGGTGGCCACGCCGCGCTGGCTCAGATAGTTAAGTAGTTCATGCAGATAGGTATTCTGGAAGCGTTCATCGGGCACCGCATGCATATAGCCATTCAGGCTATCGATGACGATGATTTTGGCGCCCCGGTCGGCGGCTTCGACCACGGCATGGGCGAACTCTCCCGGCGCCAGTTCGGCCGGATCGACTTGCTGTGCGCTCAGCAAGCCGGTGGACAAGGCCTCGTTCAGGCGCATGCCCACGCTGTCGGCCCGGTTCAGCAGATTATTGCGCGTTTCCTCGAACAGGAACATGGCGCACGTTTCACCACGCGCAGTGGCCGCATGCACGAATTGCGCCGCCAAGGTGGACTTGCCGCTGCCGGCCGGGCCGGAAATGAGGGTGCTCATGCCTTCTTCCAGGCCGCCGCCCGTCATGTCGTCGAGCTCGGGCACACCGCTGGGCAGGTGGCGATGGCCGCTATCGTGCCGGGTATCGGCCGCCATCAGGCGCGGATACACCACCAGGCCGCCGTAGGCGATCTTGTAATCGTGCGCGCCGCCGCGAAACGACACGCCGCGGTATTTCACCACGCGCAGGCGGCGCCGGTCATTGCCATAATCCTGATTGTGCAATTCCAGCGAGAGCACGCCATGGGCCACGCTGCGCACTTGCAAGCCATCATCGAAGGCAGAACGGTCATCGATCAGGATGCTGGTGCAATGCTTGCTCGCCAGATATTGCTTAAGTGCCACCACCTGGCGCCGGTAGCGCAGCGGGCTTTCAGCCAGCAACTGCAATTCCGAAAGTGAATCGAGTACCAGCCGTGTAGGCTGGTGTTTTTCGATGGCTGCCACGATGCGCTGGTTGGTGGAGGCCAGTTCGATCTCGGACGGATGAAAAATCGTGTATTGGCGTTCCGGATCGAGGATGTCATCGTTGGACGAGATTTCCTCGATGGCGATACCAGCCAGATTCCAGCCATGCGAGAGGGCGGCGGCGCGCAATTCCAGTTCGGACTCGGCCAGTGCGATATATAGCACGGCTTCGCCCAGACGCGTACCTTCGGCCAAAAATTGCAGGCCCAGGGTGGTCTTGCCTGTGCCGGGGATGCCTTCGACCAGATACAGGCGCTCGGCCAGCAGGCCGCCAGTGAGCACGGCATCGAGGCCCGCTACGCCGGTCGATAGCAAGGGCGACAAGGGGAGCGCCGGCAAGGCTGGCGCCCCCTGGCCCTGCGGTGGTGGCGTGCTGTCCTGTGCTATTGCGGTCATGTGGCGCCCCTGCCTGGTCTCGCATCGGACAACCATAGTAGCGCACATGTTCTACAGTGCCTTTTCGATACCATTGGTAAATAATTATGCCGAATAAGGGGGGGGGGCGGCCGTTAGTGTTGCGCACATATCACCACGTTCTGCAAAGAAACTCTTACCCTGCTACAGTATTCATTCAAGCCACTATTCCGCGTCACTCCTTTTGCCGTCGCCTGTCAGTTGTCTGATCCGGCTGCTGCGACCGTACTGTTCTTTTGCTCTTTATATTACATCTTTGATAATTTAATCGTATAAAAAGTTACTATGTATCAATTGTAACGACCCTTGACGATTTTAGAATGATCGTTCATTCTTTGATCTGCGTTAATAAATTTATCCATTTCTAACGACACTAGCCTGCTTCTCTTTCAGAAAGTCCATGATGCAACCAACCTTTTCCTTGACGTCGCCGCGTACGAGCGGCGCTATTGCCGTTCTGTGTGCCACTGTAATCATGGCCGGCTGCAGTAAAAAACAGGAAGCACCGCACGCGCAGCAAGCGCCGCAGGTGGTCGTGTTTACTGTTAATCCGGCCGCGTTGCCGATGACGGTCGATTTGCCCGGTCGTACCAATGCCTACCAGGTCGCCGATGTGCGTCCGCAAGTGGGCGGCTTGATCCAAAAACGTTTGTTTGTCGAAGGCAGCGATGTCAAAGCAGGCGCGGCCCTGTACCAGATCGATCCTGCTACTTTCCAGGCATCCTACAATTCGGCCAAGGCGGCCTTGTCCAAAGCCAAGGCCAACTTGCTGACGGCTGGCCCGAAAGCGGCCCGCTACAAGGAACTGGTCGCCATCGAAGGCGTGAGCCGCCAGGATTACGACGATGCAGTGGCTGCCTTCGAGCAAGCCAAGGCAGACGTCGAGTCGGCAACGGCGGCGCTGGAAACAGCCAACATCAACCTGAAATACAGCACTGTGACGGCGCCGATCAGCGGCCGCACCAGCACTTCGACCGTGACGGCCGGCGCGCTGGTCACGGCTGGCCAGGCCAATGCCCTGACCACCGTGCAGCAGCTCGACCCGATCTATGTCGACGTAACCCAGTCCAGCACCGATTTGCTGCGCCTGAAGCGCCAATTGGCCGACGGCAGCCTGAAGAAAGCCGGCGATGGCCAGGCCAAGGTCAGCCTGCTGTTGCCAGACGGCAGCAAGTACAGCGAGCCGGGCAAGCTGCAGTTTGCCGGCGTGACGGTCGATCCGACCACCGGCAACGTGGTGCTGCGCGCGCTGTTCCCGAATCCAAAAGGCGATTTGCTGCCAGGCATGTACGTGCGTGCGCAGCTGGAAACGGGCGTCAACGACAGCGCCATCACCGTGCCACAAGTGGGCGTGACGCGTAATCAAAAAGGTGAAGCGACCGCCATGATCCTGAACAAGGAAGGCAAAGTCGAGCAGCGCGTGCTGGTGACCGGCGGCACCGTCGGCGACAACTGGCTGGTGACGTCTGGCCTGGCTGCTGGCGACCGCGTGATCGTCGAAGGCTTGCAAAAAATCAAGCCGGGCGCACCTGCTGTCGCCGTGCCGGCCCAGGCTCCCGCCGCGCCTGGAGCAGCCGCATCGGCATCGGCAGCCGCCTCGGCCGCCAGCGCCCACTAATTCAGGAGAATATTAATGGCCCGTTTTTTCATTGACCGCCCGATTTTCGCCTGGGTGGTCGCGATCGTCATCATGCTTGGCGGCGTGCTGTCGATCCTCGGCTTGCCGATCGCGCAATACCCTAGTATTGCGCCGCCTTCGATTTCCATCGCTGGCTCCTACCCTGGCGCTTCTGCCAAGACCGTTGAAGATGCAGTCACCCAGGTCATCGAACAAAAGATGAAGGGTATCGATGGCTTGCGCTACATGGCGTCGTCGAGCGACTCGACCGGTGGCATCACCATCACCCTGACGTTTACCAACAGCACCAATCCTGATATTGCTCAGGTGCAAGTACAGAACAAGCTGCAGCTGGCGACGCCACTGCTGCCTGCCGCTGTCACGCAACAGGGTCTGGTGGTATCGAAAGCTACCAAGAACTTCTTGATGGTGTTCGGCTTCATTTCCGAAAACGGCAAGATGGACCAGACTGACTTGAGCGACTATGTGGCCGCCAACGTCGTCGATCCTTTGAGCCGCGTACCGGGTGTGGGCGACGTGACCTTGTTCGGTTCGCAGTACGCCATGCGTATCTGGCTCGATCCGGCCAAGCTGCAAAGCTTCAACCTGACTCCTGGCGATGTCATCACGGCCGTGCAGGCGCAAAACACGGAAGTGTCGGCCGGTGAACTCGGTGGCACGCCATCGGTCAAGGGCCAGCAGCTCAATGCCACCGTTTCAGCGCAAAGCCGTTTGCAAACGGTGGAACAGTTCGGCGCGATCTTGCTGAAAACCACGACCGACGGCGCGATGGTGTACCTGAAGGACGTGGCGCGTATGGAACTGGGCCGCGAAAACTACAATACCGTGGCCCGTTACAACGGCCATGCGGCAACCGGTGTGGCGATCAAGCTGGCCACCGGCGCCAATGCGCTCGATACGGCTAACGCCGCCAAGGCCATGCTGAGCGAGCTGGGCAAGCAATTCCCTGAAGGCATGAGCTACCAGGTGGCATTCGATACCACGCCTTTCGTCAAGCTGTCGATCGAAGAAGTCGTCAAGACCCTGGCCGAAGCGATCGTGCTGGTGTTCCTGGTGATGTATCTGTTCCTGCAGAATTTCCGCGCGACCCTGATCCCGACCCTGGCCGTGCCCGTGGTGCTGCTCGGTACTTTCGGTATCCTCAATGCGTTTGGTTATTCGATCAACACCCTGACCATGTTCGCTATGGTGCTGGCGATCGGCTTGCTGGTGGACGATGCGATCGTGGTGGTGGAAAACGTCGAGCGGGTGATGAGCGAAGAGGGATTGTCGCCGCTGGAAGCGACGCGCAAGTCCATGACGCAGATCACGGGCGCGCTGGTCGGTATCGCCATGGTGCTGTCGGCCGTGTTTGTGCCGATGGCGTTCTTCAGCGGTTCGACCGGTGTGATTTACCGCCAGTTCTCGATTACGATTGTGTCGTCGATGGTCTTGTCGGTGATCGTCGCGCTGGTCTTTACGCCAGCGTTGTGCGCCACCTTGCTCAAGCCGGTAGAAAAAGGCCATCACGTCTCGAACACGGGTTTCTTCGGCTGGTTCAACCGTAGTTTCGAAAGCAGCAGCAACAAGTACCAAGGCCTGGTTGGCAGCATGATCAACCACCGCGCCCGTTCTATGCTGCTGTATGTACTGCTGTTGGCCGGCCTGGTATTCGTCTTCCTGCGCTTGCCAACCTCCTTCCTGCCGGAAGAAGACCAGGGCATTCTGTTTACGCAAATCCAGTTGCCGACCGGTGCTACGCAAGAACGCACCCTGGGCGTGATCAAGCAAGTGGAAAACCACTTCCTGAACGATGAAAAAGATGCGGTCGCTTCGGTATTCTCCGTAGCCGGCTTCAGCTTCGGTGGTAATGGCCAGAACACGGGTATCGCCTTCGTGCGCCTGAAAGACTGGAAACTGCGTACCGACAAGAACCTGAAGTCGCCTGCCGTGGCTGGTCGCGCCATGGGCAAGCTGCTGCAGATCAAGGATGCGCTGGTGTTTACGTTTGCCCCGCCAGCCGTGCTGGAACTGGGTAACGCCACCGGTTTCGACTTGCAGCTGCAAGATGAAGCAGGCCTGGGCCACGATGCGCTGATCGCTGCGCGTAACCAGTTGCTGGGCATGGCGGCACAAAACCCGGTGATGGTGGGCGTGCGTCCAAATGGCCAGGAAGATACGCCGCAATACAAGATCGATATCGACCAGCAAAAGGCCACCGCTTTGGGCTTGCAGATCGCCGATGTCAACCGCGTGCTCAGCGTAGGCTGGGGTAGTGCTTACGTGAACGACTTCCTCGACCGCGGCCGTGTGAAGAAGGTCTACATACAGGGTCAGCCTGATTCGCGCATGCAGCCGGAAGACTTGAACAAGTGGTTCGTGCGCAATGCTACTGGCGACATGGTGCCATTCTCGGCCTTTGCCACCGGCAAGTGGATCTACGCTTCGCCACGCCTGGAACGCTACAACGGCTTGTCCTCGGTCGAAATCCTGGGTACGCCGGCACCGGGCCAAAGTACCGGCGCCGCGATGGATGCGATGGAAAAAATGGTCGCCCAACTGCCGCCTGGCATCGGCTTCAGCTGGACTGGCGTCTCGCTGGAAGAGCGCGAATCCGGTTCGCAAACGCCGCAGCTGTATGCGCTGTCGCTGCTGATCGTGTTCCTGTGCCTGGCTGCGCTGTATGAAAGCTGGTCGATTCCATTCTCGGTGCTGCTGGTAGTACCGCTGGGCGTGATCGGCGCCGTTGTCGGCACCTCGCTGTTCGGCCTGTCGAACGACGTCTACTTCCAGGTTGGCTTGCTGACCGTGGTCGGCCTGTCGGCGAAGAATGCGATTCTGATCGTTGAATTTGCCAAGGAAATGCAGGATTCGGGGATGTCCTTGCTGGACGCCACCTTGCACGCGGTGCGTTTGCGTCTGCGTCCGATTCTGATGACCTCGATCGCTTTCGGTCTGGGCGTGTTGCCACTGGCAATTTCCAGCGGTGCAGGTTCGGGTAGCCAGAACGCCATCGGTATCGGCGTGCTGGGCGGGATGCTGTCGGCAACCTTCCTCGGTATCTTCTTCGTGCCGGTGTTCTTCGTGCTGGTGCGCGGTTTCTTCTCGAAAAACGAGAAGCCAGCTGCGCCTGCTTCGCCTGCCGTCACGCTTTCTAAGGATGCGCATTAACATGAAAAAAACGCTACTCTCCATGGCGGCGCTGGCCTTTTTGGCTGGCTGCAGCCTGGCCCCCACCTACGAGCGCCCGGCAGCACCGGCGCCCGCAGGCTGGCCGACCGGCCCGTCTTACAAGGCCGACACGGCGGCGGCTGACGCCAAGCCGGTGGCCGACATCGCCTGGCGCGATTTCTTTGCCGACGCGCGCTTGCGCCAGGTACTGGAACTGGCGCTGGCGAATAACCGCGACCTGCGCGTCTCGATCCTGAATATCGAGAAGGCGCGCGCCACCTACGGCATCGAGCGCGCCGCGCTGATACCGACCCTGTCCGCTTCGGGCGGCCAGACGGCGACCCGCATTCCGCGCAACGCCAGCCCGAACGACGAAGCTTCGATCACGCGCCAGTACACGGCCAACCTGGGTGTCTCGGCTTACGAGCTGGACTTCTTCGGCCGCGTGCGCAGCCTGTCCGACAGCGCGCTGGAGCAATATCTGGGCACGGAAGAAGCACGCCGCGCTCAGCAGATCAGCCTGGTGTCCGACGTTGCCAGCGCGTATCTGAACCTGGTGGCCGACCAGCAGCGTTTGCTGGTGGCGCAAGACACCCTGAAGAGCCAGCAAGCTTCGTATGACCTGGCCGTGCGCCGCTTCGATGCGGGCGCCGCGTCTGGCCTGGACAAGTATGACGCCCAGACCAGCGTGGAATCGGCCCGTTCCGACGTGGCTGTCTACACCAGCCAGGTGGCGCTCGATCAAAACGCGCTGACCTTGCTGGTTGGCAGCACCGTGCCCGCCGAACTGCTGCCGCAAGGCGAGTTTGGCCAGGTGGCGAACCTGACCGAGATTCCATCGGGCGTACCGTCCGATGTGCTGCAGCGCCGTCCTGACGTGCTCGAAGCAGAACGCACCCTGCGTGCCGCCAACGCCAATATCGGCGCGGCGCGCGCAGCGTTCTTCCCTCGTATTTCGCTGACGGCGACGGCGGGTTCGCTCAGCAGCAATCTGTCGGGCCTGTTCAAGGGCGGCAGCGGCAGCTGGAGTTTCATCCCGCAGATCAGCTTGCCGATCTTCGATGGCGGCGTGAACCGCGCCAACCTCGATATCGCCAAGGTGCAGCGTGAAATCTCCGTGGCGCAATACGAAAAAGCCATCCAGGTGGCCTTCCGTGAAGTGTCCGATGCGCTGGCGCAGCGTGGCACTATCGATGATCGTTTGCAATCGCAGCAAGCGCTGGTCGACGCGTCCACCAAGAGCTACACCATCCATGACGCGCGCTACAAGCAGGGCGCCGATACCTACCTGAACGCCCTGGTGGCCCAGCGCGCGCTGTATGCGGCGCAGCAAAGCCTGATCACGGCGCGTCTGGCCAAGTCGACTAACCTGGTCACCTTGTACAAGGTGCTGGGTGGTGGGTGGCAGCCTGAGCAGACAGTCGTCGCGGCGGCTGGCGGAGTCCAATAACCAAGGAGGACGCCGACGCCGGTCTTGCCCGCAAGGGCAGGGCCGGCGCGCTACTGGAAAAGTCATGAACCAAGTTGAAAAGAAGCATCCGGATCCCGAGCGCGCCAACACGCGGCGCAAGCAAGTGCTCGATGCAGCCGAAAGCTGCTTCAGCCGCCGCGGCTTCCACGGCGCAAGCATGGCCGAAATCTCCAAGGCCGCCGGCATGAGCGCGGGCCACATCTATAACTACTTCGACAGCAAGGATGCAATCATCGCCGCCTTCGTCATGCAGAATATGGAGCGTGTCTCGAACCTGATGCAGGACCTGGCGCAACAGGAAGACCCGCTGCAGGCAGTGATCGACAATGCATACGAACACGTGCTGGAAAGCATGGACCCGAAAACCTGGGTGATGCCGCTGGAGATATTCTCCGAAGCATCGCGCAACCCGGCGATTGCCACCATGCTGCGCTGTGCGGACCGCCGCTCGCGCCAGCTGTTCCTGGACATCGTGCGCGCCGCCCGCATCAAGCGCGGCTTGCCTGCCGGCGATGAAATGCTGGAAGGGCGCTTGAACGCCCTGATCTCCATGTACCAGGGCTTGCCCCTGCGCGTGTTGCACAATCCCGATGTCAACACCGGCCCGATGGTCGAGGGCTTTCGCATCGCCGCCGCCGCCTTGCTGCTGGGCGAATAGGCACTCGATTAGCAGCAGAAACAAACTTTGCGCAGATCGAAATGAATCCTGCGCAAAGCATGGCAAAAACCCAAAAGCCTCTGCTATAATTCCTACCTCGTCGGGGCGTAGCGCAGCCTGGTAGCGTACATGCATGGGGTGCATGGGGTCGGAAGTTCGAATCTTCTCGCCCCGACCATTAGATTCAGGGAAAAAGGCCAATCTTCGGATTGGCCTTTTTCTTTTTGCGGGTGTTCTTTTGATGGGGCTTATCTTATGCCGCGACCACTTGCAACTCACGGCCCAGCGCGCGCAGCGCCGCTTCGATGGCGTCGATCCTGGTGATGTGCGTTAAATCTAGCAGCCGCGTGACTTCTTGCGGCGTCACCGCCATCCGCCGCGCCAGTTCCGCTGGCCGGATCGCTTGCGCGACCACTTCATTGAGCAGCAACACCTTGGCGCTGATACTGGCCGGCAGGCTGATCAGGCGCTCACTGGGCAAGGCCACGGAAGGGCGTGGCACCAGCCGGCGGTCTTCAAAATAAAAATCCATAGCACTGACCAGGCCATCACGCGCCTCGGCTTCATCATCGCCCTGGACGATGGCTTCAGGAATATCGCGGAAGGTGACGACATAGCCGCCATCGGGATCGGGTGCGAAAATTGCGGGCTATCTCAGCCGCTCCCTTGAGCGCCAGAGTGCAAACCATCCAGGCTTGCGACAAGCATTCCATTCCCTTAATTCACCGCTTGCCGTCAGCGCGCTATTCCGCCATCGCCTTCATGGCCGCCTGCGCCAAAAATCCTGAGCATGTGAGGTGACGGGATTTGGCGTACCGGTCGATCTCCCGCAGCAGGCTTTCCGGCAAGGAGATATTCAAGCGTACCGGCTTGGTGTGGACTTTCGACAGGTCGATATCCACCAACATCCAGAAACCATCGGCGTAATCAGGATCGCTCATCCATTTTCCAATGTCGGATGCAGCAGGAATATTTGCTTCTCCTTCATACATCGTTTCGACGGCTTCCTGGGCGGCCTTGTTGAGGTCATGCAGATCGGCGGCGGCGGTGTTGACGCCCGGCAGGTCGGGAAACGTAGCGCCATAGGGGCTGTTGGCTTCCATCCATACGTAGAGAGGATAGAACATGTGTGGCCTCACTTTACGGGCTTGTTCCAATGGCCTGAGGGTTGTATGTACGAAGTTCATTTTAACGCGATGGCTGGCGGGTTCAAGGCGTGCCTGCACAACATTGCTGGCATGCCGCTTTCGAGCAAATCCTGAGTTTGGACCTTCCAAGTCGATGACTGATTGCGACCACCAAGAATTTAAATATACCATAGTGGTAGAAATAAAACCGTTATGGTATTCTCCGGGCACAAGCCGAGTTCTGGCGTCAACTACCTGGATTTTTATGAATACTGTATTGCGTCGTTCGGTCAGCAGTGTGCTGATCGTTGCCATGGCATGGGTGCCGTTTCCTGCGATGGCGTCGGATAAGGTCAATTGCGAGAGTGAGCGCGGGCGCTACAATTTTTGCCGCGCTGATACGGATGGGGAAGTAAAGCTGATCCGCGAGTTTTCCGTCAATCAATGCCGGGAAGGGCGTAGCTGGGGTTATGAAAACCGGGGCGTGTGGGTAGACCGTGGCTGTTCCGCTCAATTCCGGGTGGGGCGCGACAAGGACAGCGAGAAGAAAGCCGCGATTGCGGTGGGCGTGGTCGGCCTGGCCGTCATCGCCGCGATGGCCGCCAATGCCAATAACAAGGCGCAGCAAGAGAATCAGCCATCGCCGCCGCGCGAAGTGCAGCGCTGGAATGCGGGCGAGTTTTCCGCTTTCGATAGCCGTCAAAAGGCCATCGTGAAACTCACGGTGCAGGCAGATGGCCGGCTGTCAACCTACAGCCGCGGTGAAGTGCAATCGGGTAGCTTGCAGGATAACGCCATGTTCATTGGCAACTCACGCTTTCGCATCGAGCCGCAGGCCGATGGATTTCTGGCCACGGACCAGTCGGATACCTCGCGCCAGTTGCGCTTCGAACGCCAGGGCAGCGGGCGGTAAGGAAGACGGGGCGCATCCGGCATTTCATTCCGCCGATTTCGCCGTTCGCTCCCCGCTTCCTGCAACCTGTCACTGTAAATGGCGTAGCCATTGTTTTTTCGTCTATCATGGTCTGGCAATGCAAGATTGCCATGTTTTCCTTCATCTACTTACCATGAGGTGTCCATGCTACGTTATGCCCTGCCTGCACTCTTGTTCGCCAGCGTCCTGCCGGCCTACGCGCAATCTCCTGCCAACGATGTTCCGCTGATCGAGCGGGCGAAGATTTTTGGTAATCCCAGCAAGTCCGGCGGCAGGATCAGCCCGGATGGCAAGTGGCTGTCCTGGATCGCGCCGCGCGATGGGGTGCTCAATGTGTGGGTGGCGCCGGCCAGCGATCTGTCGAAGGCGCGTGCGCTGACGGATGAAAAAGTGCGGCCGATACGGGGCAGCTTCTGGTCGCCTGATTCGAAGACCTTGCTGTTTATCCAGGACAAGGGCGGCGATGAAAACTTCTTGCTGTATGGCGTGAACGTGGTCAGCGGCAAGCAGATCAATTACACGCCGTTTGAAAAGACCCGCGTGCAGATCGTGCAGATCAGCAGCAAGGTCAAGGACCGCATTTTGATCGGCATCAATAACCGCGATCCGCGCTGGCATGATGTGTATAGCCTGGACCTGGCCAGCGGCAAGCTGACCCTGGTGCAGCAGAATGACGGTTACGGCGGCTATCTGGCCGATGAACAGTTGAACCTGCGCCTGGCGAGCAAACCACGCAGCGATGGCGGCGCTACCTATTTCCGTGTCAAAGGCGGCAAGGTCGAGAGCACGCCGCTGGCCGACATCGGCCTGGACGATTCGCAAACCACCGCGCCGCTGACGTTCACCACCGATGGCAAGACCTTGTACTGGACCGATTCGCGCGGCCGTAATACCTCGGCCCTGCTGGCGCAGGACGTGGCCAGTGGCAAGACTACCGTGGTGGCCGAAGATGCGCGCGCCGATATTGCGAACGCACTGTACGACCAGCGCACGGGCCGCGTGCAGGCGTATAGCGTCAATTATCTGCAGCAGGAATACGTGCCGCTGTCGAATGACGTGAAAGGCGATCTGGAATTCCTGAAGAAGAATACCAAGGGGCAGTTCAGCGTGGTGTCGCGCACGGATGCCGACGATAAATGGCTGGTGGCGGTCGATAGCGTGACTGCGCCGCCATCTGCCTGGCTGTACGAGCGCAAGGCCAAACACCTGACGCAGTTATATGTGACGCGGCCCGAGCTGGAAGGCGCGCCGCTGGTGCCCATGTATCCGCAAGAGATCAAGGCGCGCGATGGCCTGACCCTGGTGTCCTACCTTACCTTGCCGCAAGCGTCGCAGGCTGACGCAAGCGGGCACGCCAGCAAACCGGTGCCGCTGGTGCTGCTGGTGCATGGTGGCCCGTGGGCGCGCGACGGCTACGGCTACAACAGCACGCACCAGTGGCTGGCCAACCGTGGTTATGCCGTGCTGTCGGTGAACTACCGCGGGTCGACGGGCTTTGGTAAACAATTCATTTCGGCCGGCGATTTGCAGTGGGGCCGCAAGATGCACGACGACTTGCTCGACGCCGTGCAATGGGCCGTCAAGAGCGGCGTGACCACGGCTGACAAGGTCGCCATCATGGGCGGCTCGTATGGCGGCTACGCAACCCTGGCCGGCATGGCGTTCACGCCGACCACGTTTGCCTGCGGCGTCGACATCGTCGGTCCATCGAACCTGTTTACCTTGCTCGAAACCATACCGCCGTACTGGGAATCGATCAAGCAGCAGTTTTACAAGCGCATGGGCGACCCCACCACGGAAGAAGGCCGGGCAATGTTGAAGGAACGTTCGCCGCTGAATTCTGCCGCCAATATCCAGCGGCCCTTGCTGATCGGCCAGGGCGCCAATGACCCGCGCGTGAACGTGCGCGAGTCGGACCAGATCGTCGCTGAAATGGCGGCGAAAAATATCCCCGTCACCTACGTTCTGTTCCCCGATGAAGGCCATGGTTTTGCGCGTCCCGTGAACAACATCGCCTTCAATGCGGTGGCAGAAAACTTCCTCGGCAAATGCCTGGCTGGCCGCGCCGAAGCGATAGGCGGCACCATCAAGGCGTCCACCGCGCAGGTCAAGCACGGCGCCGAATTTGCGCCGGGCTTGCAGGAAGCGATACGCTGACAGGCAGGGGCGGCGCTGGCATTTACATCTTTTCCACCATCTGCAACAAGGTGTCGCCAAAGCCGCCTCTGGCTTTGGCATTGCGACGGGCGCTGGTGTTGACACGGGGCGCTGCGCTCCAGACGATGTGCGCACCGCTTGCCTCCAGCGCGTCGACCAGCGCCACATCTTCGCTGCAGGCGAGCGGTGCGAAACCACCGGCGCGCACGTAGGCGCTGGCACGCACGCCCAGGTTGGTACCGTGAATGTGGTGATGGCCGTCGGCGTCGTTATACGTGCGGGCAAAGTGTTCGCGCAGGGCCAAGACGTGCTGCTGGTGCGGTGACCAGTCGTCGACGGCTACCGAGCCGCAGACGGCATCTGCATCCAGGCTCAGTTGGGTGCTGAGCCAGGCGGCCGAGACGCGCGTGTCGGCATCGGTGAAAGCGAGCCAGCGTGCACCGCGTTCCAGTAGTAGTGCAGCGCCAGCGGCGCGGGCTGCTCCCACGTTACGGTCCTCGACAGCGATCCAGTCCAGGCGCCAGCGCAGGTCAGTGTGCATGGCGTGCGACATCACGATGCGCTGCGAGTGGTCGCTGCAGGCGTCGAGTACGATGACGATGTGGACTACTTCGCCGCCTAACTGGGGGCAGGTAGCGGCGGCACGCAAGGCGTCCAGGCAAGCACCCAGATACTCCTCTTCATTGTGCGCTGGGATGACGACGCCTATCATGCGAAACCTTCGCGCTGCGCCACCGAGCGCGCATCGCTGGACCAGACGCCCAGCAAAAAATCCGCTTCTTCGTGGTGCAATAACTGGTGCAAGGTGGCGATATTTTGAAAAGCGGCGTGCACGCATACGGTCGATTGCATCCGTTGCACAAATGGCGCTCGCCAGTGGCACAGCACGATGCTGCCGCCGTGAGCCAAGCTGGCGGCGCATTGCTCTGCCACCTGCGCCAGTTCTTCCGATGACAGATAGTAGGCGATCTCGCTGATCACGATCAGGTCGAATTTTTCTATACCCAAGCCCTGGCGCGGCCAATCCTGTGGCAAGCGATGCTGCTCAAAATGAACCTTGTCGCCCAGGCCGGCATCTGCCAGCCGTCGTTGCGCCAGTTGCAGCGCTTGCTCCGACATGTCGGCCGCCAGCATGCGTTCGCAGCGCTGCGCCAGCGCGGCGGTCAATTCGCCATTGCCGCAACCTGGCTCATAGGCGTTACGGTAGTGTTGCTGCGGCAGGCAGGCCAGCAGCAGGGCGCGCTTGCGCTCCTCGTACCAGCGTTGGCGAACTTGCCAAGGGTCGGCGCTGTCGTGGTACAACCGCGCAAAATAAGCACGGCGCTGTTCATCCATGTTGATAGACGGGTTCATAGAAAATAGACCTCATAAGGATGTAGCAGGCGCTCTAGCGCATGGGGGGCAACGATGGGCGGCTGTCCCGTCGATGTGTCAGCCTGCATCTGGCTGGCAAAGCAGTGAAGGGCCGTGCGCTTGCGCCGTAGCACCGCGTCGGGAAGCAGCAGGCGGTGTGCGCGCTGCCACGGCACTTGTATATCGCCCGGGATGGCCCAGTGCCAGGTCCAGACCGGCATTTCTACCAAGCTGGCGCCGCTGTCGGCGGTGGCCAAAGCGCAAGCCAGGCCGCAGGCTTCATGGTCTGGATGGCCATCGAGACGCCAGGTGGTCAGTACGATGTCGCCAGGATGCAGCATTTCCGCCAGGCGGGTGCGCAAGCGCGTGAGCTGCCCTGTCACGCCGCCGTCCGGCAGGCGCATGCGCACGCAATTGTTGAATGCCACGCCCAGTGCCGCAAGGGATTGCGCCGACTCCAGCGGGCGCATGCGGCGCAAGCGTTCTGGCGGCCATAATGTCGATCCGGGGTGGCTGGCATCGCCGTCGGTGACGGCAACGAGCACCATATAATTACCTTGCGCCACCAGCAATTGCAGCAAACCGCCGCAGGCGAGGACTTCATCATCGGGATGCGGTGCGACGATGACCACCCGCCTGCCTGGCGGCGCCAGTGCATGCGCGGTGATCGTGGGGATGAGCGCTAGCCCCGGCCATGCTTGCCACTGCTGGTCGGTGGTGCCCACGCCTTCGATGCGGCGTTCTTGCGGCTGGAATGGGATGTGCATATCAGAGTGACCAGGGATGGTCTTGGGCACCAGCGATGATGCCGCCCAGGCTGGCCTGGTCGCGCTCGGCATGGCTTTGGCGCAGGAATACAGGCAGGTCAGCTGCCAGGCGCGCGAATCGGGCATCGCGGCACAAGGGGCCGGCGCCCAGTGCACGTGTCGCTAGCTGTAGTACCAGCGTGGCGGCGTCTTCCACCACCAGGCGCAGGCGCAGCGCCAGTTCCATCGCATCACGCTGCGGATGCAGATCGATCTCGGCCGCACCCTCGCGCAGCAGGGCAGCGCTGGCGCGCAGCGTGCAATCGATCTGTCCCAGTTGCGCCAGGCGCATGGCGTCGGGTGCCGCACGCTGGGCGCGCGCATGCAGATGGCTGGCGACCGCGCTGGCGGCGCCATACCAGGCGGCTGCGATACCGGCTCCGCCATGCCAGAAGCCTGGCCGTGCCAGATAGGCGCCGGGCTGGCCTATGGGGAAAGCGTGTGCGCCCGTAAATTCCACGTCGACGCTGGCGCAGGCTGCCATGCCGACTGCTTGCCAGCCTTCGTCGGTGACGTGTACACCTGCTTGCGTCAATACGACGCTGGCCAGGCAAGCCTGGTCTTGCTCATTCCAGCAACTGACAAGCGCGTGGGTGAGCCCGCTGGCACCCGAACACCAGGCTTTGCGTCCATCCAACAGGTAATGTCCATCCTGCGCCTTGCGCAGCCTGAGCCGCGTGCCCGGCATTTCCGCGCACCAGACGCCCCAACTGCTGCCAGCCGGCGCGCCGGGGCCTGCGCTATCGAGTTCGGCCAGGATGGCCAGCGCATCGGTATGGGCTTCATACAATTTGAGCAGGCTCAGGTCGACAGCAGCGACGGCCGCCAGCGCCTGCCAGCGTTGCAAGGTGGCGCCATGTCCGGGCCGGGGCAGCGTGCCGAGGCCAGCATCGAGCAGATACCGCAAGCCTTCCATGGGTGGCAAGGCTTGCAGGATTTCCGAGTTAAAGCTGGTGATAGCCAATACGATTGAGTCAGTAACAAACATTGCAAGCTCCTGTTTTTAGACAGTCTAGCTTTCAATTTTTGCAATGTATGTTCGATCTTGCACACTAACTCATCAGAGGCCTTTGATGCGCAGCGATCTTGCGCCGGCGCGTGGTCATGCCGACCAGGCACAGCCCCGCCAGCAGCATGGCCCAGGTTTGCGCTTCCGGCACGGGCGCCAGCAGCGAGATTGGCGACAGCAAATAGCCCTGGCGCATGCCGAGCAGGCTGTTGTAGCCATTGGCGGCGATATAGCCCGCGTCGTTGATGCCGGTGGCTTCATACAGCAGCCAGCCGGCGTTGAGCACGGCGGCGCTGAGGAAACTGTTCAGGTCGTAGACCAGTCCATCGCTCCACAGGGTCGCGCGCCCATTCGCGCTGCCCACCACCTGGCCCAGCGCGTTGATGGCGCCTGCCGTGCCCGCACCCAGGTTGTGTGCGCCCAGGCTATCCCAGACCATCACGTTGCCATTGCTGGTACCGGCGACGGCGCCCAGGCTATTGATGCCCGCCGCCTTGCCGGCAGCCAGGTAGCTGGCCGTGCCATTGTCCCAGCGCGTGATGACGCCATCGACTTCGCCGGCGATCTGGCCCGCATCGTTGATACTGCGCGCATAGCTGTTGGTGGCGCCCACCGGGTGGATGTCGGTCGCCGTCAGATTCGTCCATACGGTGGCGTGATTGGGTTTGCCCATATCGAATTTTGGGTTGCCGGTGGTAAAGGCTTTGGCATAACCCACCGCCACGCCGTGATTATTGATGCCGTAGGCGTTGCTCTCGATGCTGGCGTCTGCATACATCAACTTCTTGCCGACCATGGCGACGGTGTAGTTGTAGCTGCCGACATAGGCCAGAGTGTAGCCGGAAGCGAGACCGGCGTCGTTCAAGCCCGTGCCCCAGCTTAAATATTCGTTATTCGTGCCCATGCTACCGGCGATGGCGCCCCAGTTGGTGGCGGCAGGCATGATGCCGCTGCCATAGCTGGTGCCGATGGTGTGTGCCAGCTGATTAATGCCGCTGAGATTGCTTTCTATCCCATAGTCCCAGGACAGGCCTCTTGCCGAGTAAGACGGCGATGCGCTGGCCTGGGCTCCGATCAGGGCGCTCAGGGTGGCGGCGATACACAATGCTGAGATGCGTGTGAACATGGTATTTCCCCTGTGGAAGTAAAAAACGGTTTCTTTTTGATAACGATCAATATTATCATAATGAAAATAATCATGTGTTATTTATATAAATAAAGTTGTTTTTATAGTATTCATGCGAATGCCAGGCTTGAGGGCCGCTTTATTTGGTGCAGGGGAAAGGGAAGTGTGATGCGGTCCGTAAGGGACGTGCCGCGTATGCCCGGGTAGCATGACGTCACCCGGGTTGTGGCTGGCCGCTTTGGCAGTGCGGCTAGCGGTGGATCAGCGCTGACTTATTGCCGGACGTAGCGCGTGTCGAATGCAAAACCAGTCGATGTTGTGCCCAGTACAAACATTTCATTGCCACGCAAGTACAGTCCACCCGTATTCGTCTGGGCTTTTTGTGTACCTTCATCATAGATGCATGTGCTTGAGCCGTTGCCGAAGTCGATGCACCATTGCTGCTGGTTGGCGATGGTGACGTATTTGACGCCGGGGCCCGTCACCGACAGCTGATACTGGGGCAGCGTGGAGTTGATCTTGTTGACGGTAATGGTAGACGCTGCTGTGTTTGCCGACAGCTTGACGCTGGTATCGACGGTGCCATTCGGGCTGGCGGATATTTTTGCGCTGATCGTTTGTGTTGCCAGCAGCGCGCCGGAGCAATCGCGGCCGCTGTAGTAATTGCTGGTGGTGGCAATATCGATCGAACCGTTGCCCGATGGCGATAAGGTAATGACGGCGCTCTCGCGTTCGTGGTCGTCGCAGTCGGCTTGCCATGATCCTACATAGCCAGCCAATGCTTGGCCGGCCGGCTGTACGGAATCACTATTATTACTACCGCCTCCGCCGCAGCCAGCCAGCAATGCAGCGCTTGTTGCAAGTAATATCGCCCAGTTTTTTTGCATTCGAACTCCCAGGTAAGCGGCAGGTATGCGTGCCGTATGCGCCTGGCGATTATAGAATTGTTAATTGGGGGAAATTCTCTCCTAATATTGCATTTCATGTAAGGCCATCTGAGCCTGCAGGGGAGGGGTGGAGCCGCCTGCCGGGCCGGCTCCTGGATCGGGGCGTGTTTACTTGCGCGTGTAGAACTCGTCTACCGTGTAGGTTGGGCCCGTCGGCGAGAGCAGATACAGCGTGTTGCCGCTGATGTACATGCCGCCGGTACTTGCCTGTGCAGTCGTTGTGCCTGGATCATCGATACAGGTACGGGAAGTGCTATTCACGTTGAAGCACCACTTTGCCTGGCCGCTTTCGACCACACGCTGAACGCCAGGACCGGTGACGACGACGTTATGTGGCGGGATATTGATATTGACTTTGTCGATGCGGGTGGTCGTGGGCGGTTTGCCGATGCCAGCCTGCACAGCTGTGTCTGCCGTGCTGAGATAGCTGATCGAAGGATTGGTCGTCGTGGTTTGCGTGGCGATAGGTGCGCCGGCGCAGCTCGCCGACTGGAAGTGCTCAGCCTTGATCGTGACTTCCAGGCTTCCATCTGCCTTGTTCGAGAGGGTCAGGGTATCGATTTCGTAATCGTCGCAAGGCGATTGCCAGGTGCCAGCGTAAACGGACAGGGGGGTAAGGGCGGGGGTGTTATTGACCGGGGAGGAGGAGTCGCTCCCGCCACCGCCGCAGGCGGCCAGCAAGGTTGAACAAGCGGCAACAATCAGAGTCTTTTTCATGTATTTCCTATCAACGGCAAAGTGGCGTGCCGTGGGCGCGCCCGATTATAGGAAATATTTCTTTTTGAAAACTATCCAAAAGTATCCGGACACCCCTTTGTATGGGAAAAGGGTGCCGGCATCAGGAATTATTAAAGGCTCTGTCCTCAACAAATAGGGGAATCTTCCTGTAAAGCTGAGGTCTGATTAAAAGGTTTCTCAGTTATCAGCTGGTGGCGCCACTTTTGCCATTGCCGCTGGCGCCTGGCGCACTTGCCTGCCCAGCTTGAAGACGCCCACCACCTCCGCCAGGTGATGCGCCTGGTCTTGCAGGCTTTCGGCGGCAGCCGCCGCTTCTTCCACCAGGGCGGCATTTTGTTGTGTCACGCCATCCATTTGCGCCAGCGCCTGGTTCACTTGCGCGATGCCGTCGCTTTGCTCGCTGGTCGCCACGCTGATGTCGGCCATGATGGTCGTGACTTTGCGCACGCTGTCGACCACTTGCTCCATCGTCGCGCCCGCTTCATCGACCAGCTTGCTGCCAGCAGCTACCTTGCCCACGGAATCATCGATCAGCAGCTTGATTTCCTTGGCTGCCGCGCTTGACCGTTGTGCCAGGTTGCGCACTTCCGTGGCGACGACGGCAAAGCCGCGTCCCTGTTCACCGGCGCGCGCCGCTTCGACAGCCGCGTTCAGCGCCAGGATATTGGTCTGGAAGGCAATGCCATCGATGACGCTGATGATGTCGACGATCTTGTTCGAGGAATCGTTGATCGAGGTCATGGTGGCGATGACTTTGCCGACCACGACACCGCTCTTGTGCGCCACGTCGGAGGCGGAGGCCGCCAGCTCCCTGGCCTGGCGCGCATGGTCGGCGTTTTCCCTGACCGTGCCCGTCAGCTCTTCCACCGAAGCAGCTGTTTCTTCGAGCGAACTGGCTTGCTGTTCCGTGCGTGCCGACAAATCATTATTGCCCTGGGCGATTTCGGCGCTGGCGCGGGCCACGTTGTCGGCGCTGGCCTGCACCTGCAGCAGCACGGCGTGGATCTTGGCGACGAATTGATTGAAACCGTTGCCGATGACGGCCAGCTCGTCGGTGCCGCGCACGTCGAGCTTGACGCGCAGGTCGGCGTCGCCGCTGGACAGGTCCGTCATGGTTGCACCCAAGGTGCGCAGCGGCCGCGTCAGGCGGTTGAGCACCAGCACCAGGATGCCGGCCGTGGCGGCAGCGCACAGCAGCGCGATCAGCAGGGTATAGCGCATCAGCTCGCGCGCGGGTGCGGTGGCCACGCTTTTTGGAAAACTCAGTTCGATGCTCCACGGCGCGATGTCGGGGTGGATGTGCAGCGGCTGCAGCAAATGTACCTGGCCCTTGCCGTCTTCATATTCATAGGGCTGGCCCTGGCGCACCTTGTCCAGTGCGGCAGGCGGCAAGTCGTCGGCTTTCTTGCCCAGCTTTTCAGGCACGGGATTGCTGGCGTACAAGCCGCCATTCGAGATCAGGGCCAGCTTGCCGCCATCAAATACTTGCAGGCCGGCCAGGATCTTTGCCAGCCGCGTCAGCATGAAATCGGCGCTGGCCGTGCCCTTGAAGCTGCCGTCGATCATGATGGGCGCCACCAGCGAAGCCATCAGCACACTCTTGCCATCGACTGGATAGACATATGGTTCTGTAAAGAACACCTTACCCGTGCGCTTGGGGATGTCGTACCAGTCATTGGCGCCCGCGCCGGGGCCAAAGACATTGGGCTCGGCATGCAGCTTGCCATCGCTGCCGCGCGTCCAGTAGGGCATGAAACGGCCGCTGGCGTCGTAATACGGTTGCTGGTTGGCATAATCCGCATCCTTGCCGTCGAGCGCGTTTGGTTCCCATGCCACCATGGCGCCGATGAAGTCATCGGAACTGGCCAGGGTGGCCTTGCTCAATTCGTAGATCTGTTCGCGCTGCAGGGGCAGGTCGGCGCTCTTGCTGCTGCGCATGGCGCCGGCCAGGCTGGTGATGTTGGCCAGGTTGCTGGCGATGCGTGCCTGCAGCGCGCCCGACGCTTCGCGGGCCGAGGTGCGGGCCAGGTCCATGGCGGCCCCTTCGGCCTGGGCGCTGCTCTGGTAGCCGATTACGGCCGCAGTGATGCCCAGGCTCAGGATGGCCAGCGCGGTGGCGGCGACGCAGATTTTGCTATTTAAAGACAGTTGCATGAAGGCTGATCCTGGATATGGAAGACGGCGGCGGTGGCCATGTGATGTGATTGTGCCAGCGGCAGATGAATGCTTGATGACGGGCTAGGGCTGGCCCCGCTGCGCGGCTTGCTGCAAGGCGGTGATCAGTTCCGGCAGTGCCGCATGCAGCGCTGCCATCGTGGCGGCGGGCAAGTGTGCCTGCGCTTCGATCTTGCTTGAGGGCGGGCCCCAGGCGACCTGGGCGCTCAGCTGCGCCGCTTGTTCCAGGCCCGTGACGCTGACCAGCAGGGCAACTTCGTCGGCGCTGTCTGGCGAGACCTGTTCCAGCAAGCAGGAAATGCCGAAATGATAATCCTGGAAGGCGCTGGCGTTGCCACCGGAAAACGCAAAAACGGAAGCCAGCGCCTGCGGTGCCGTGTGGGCGATGTCGGGCAGGGCGGCACGGAACAGGGGCAGTAAATCGTTTTCCAGCTGGATCACCAGTGGATGGGTGTGACTAAGGACGGTCATGGAGCGATGGATGTATGACAAGTGCTGCCATTATACCCGAAGCCACTAAGTAGAAACGCGTAGTAAAACTAGATGATATGCCTAGAGAAACGTGCAAGATGTCAGAAAAATGCCCTGATGCGTTGCAGCATATCGAGTATGGTCTGGCGCAAAACCGGATCGCTGGCGATGCCTTCGGCATCAAGTCCCGAACCGAGCAGGGGAAGGCTGATGCAGGCGTCGTCGATCACGCGGGCCGACATGGTGGACACCGTTTCACGCAGTGCCGCCTGTGCATGGGTGGCGCGCGGCGAGGTGTTCAGAAGCACCAGCGGTTTGTCGATGAAGGAGGTATTGCTCACCATCCAGTCGAGCGCATTTTTCATGGGGCCGCTCACGCCATGTGCGTATTCCGGACTGGCCAGCATGAGGACGTCGGCTGCCAGGATGGCGTCGCGCATGGCGGCGACAGCGGGCAGGCTGTCCGCATCAAGGTCGGGATTGAACAGCGGTAAATTACCGAGCCCCGTATCGATGCGGATCTCAAATGTGGGTGGGGCGATCTGGGCAATCGCGCGCAGCAAGGCCAGATTCAATGAGGCGGCGCGTAGGCTGCCGGCGATGGCGAAGATGGTGACAGGTGTTTGCATGCCGCCGTTATAGCCCATCCTGTGCTCAAGCACAAGGCGAGCAGGATGGCGCTATCAGTAGCGGCGGACGCCAGTGTTGGTCGATGACCGGAATTAACGGCCCAGGCCGCTCATCCATGTAGGCTGTGGATTGGCGCGCGCCAGTTCGCGCATGCGGAATTCCAGGTCATAGCGGTCGGCTGATTCCGCCAGATAGGCTTCTTCGTAAGCGCGTTCGCGGTGATCGGTGCTTTGCGACAGGTAGGCGCCCAGGCGTTTCAGGGCGGTCGCAACAGTGGCGACGATGTTGTTGCTTTGGGTGCTGTGGTAGCTGAACGTGGTGGACATGGCAGGCTCCTAAAGATGGTGTGCCGCGTGTGCTGCACTGCAACAAATTATACCGATTTCAAGTTATAAGTACACTTTTGATTTCAAATGTCAGTCATTCAATTATCGAATAATTGTTCTGGAAGCTGCGAAATACGGGGCTTTCGGGCATAATGCGGCCGCATATACGTAGTTTTACTACGTCATTGCTCACCCTGGAATGTTGCTTTCATACACGCACGGCAGGGCACAACTATCTTGGAATGAATAACGGAGAAAGTATGGAATACGTAAAGCAAGGTTCGGGCGTGCTGCCCGCGCAGGCTGGCACGCAAAACAATACAGGCGCCCTGATTATTGTTACCGTGCTGTTTTTCATGTGGGGTCTGCTGACCTCGCTCAATGATGTGCTGATTCCCCATCTGCGCTCGATCTACACGCTGACGTATGTGCAGGCGATGCTGGTGCAATTCTGTTTCTTTGGCGCCTACGCCATCGTTTCCTTGCCTGCCGGCATGTTGATCAAGCGTATCGGCTATCAAAGCGGCGTGGTGACGGGCTTGCTGATCGCGGCCGCCGGCTGCGCCATGTTTTATCCTGCCTCGACGGGCAGCTATGCGCTGTTCCTGCTGGCCTTCTTTATCCTGGCAGCTGGCATTACCGTGCTGCAGGTGGCCGCCAATCCTTACGTGACGGAACTGGGTAACCCGCAGACGGCATCGAGCCGGCTGACCCTGACGCAAGCGTTCAACTCGCTGGGCACCACGGTGGCGCCTACCCTGGGCGGCATTTTGATTCTGTCGGGCACCGTGCTGACGGTACAGCAATTCGATTTGCTGCCGGCCGTCGAGCAACTGGCTTACCGCGCCAAGGAAGCGGCCGCCGTGCAAGGCCCCTACCTGGCGCTGGCTGCGACCCTGGTGGTGCTGGCTGCACTGTTCGCGCTGGCCAAATTGCCAAAGATTTCGCATGCCGACGATGGCGCCGTGGCGCAGGATGGCCAGCAAGTATCGATCTGGTCGCAGCGCCACCTGGTGCTGGGCGCCATCGCCATTTTCCTGTACGTGGGCGGTGAAGTCAGTATCGGCAGCTTCCTGATCAATTTCATGGGCGAAAGCCAGATCGCTGCCCTGAGCGCGGCCGATGCGGCGCATTTCGTCAGCTACTACTGGGGCGGCGCCATGCTGGGCCGTTTCATCGGCTTTGCCGTGATGCGCTATGTCAGCCCGGGCAAGACGCTGGCCTTCAATGCAGCCGTGGTGATCGCCCTGATCCTGGTAGCGATTTTCGCGCGCGGCCATACCGCCATGTGGGCCTTGATCGCCGTCGGCCTGTTCAATTCCATCATGTTCCCGACCATCTTCAGCATGGCTTTGAACAAGCTGGGTGCGCAAACGGGCCAAGGCTCGGGCATTCTGTGCATGGCGATTGTCGGCGGCGCCATCGTGCCGTTTATCCAGGGTTTCCTGGCGGACCACATGAATTTGCAACTGTCGTTTATCGTGCCAGCCCTGTGCTACACCTTCATCCTGTATTTCGGCTGGAAATATGCGGGCATGTATAAAGAAGATGCAGCCGTGAAGTAAGCGCTAGGCTAGTAGTAAAAGAAAGGTGGCTGCGGCCACCTTTTTTCATGCGTGTTCGAAACGCGTGCCAAATATATCCTGGCAAACCTCCAGCCAGGCGCGCGCTGCGTGCGACAGGTAGCGCCCGCTCCAGATATGCGCCACCTGCCAGGCCAGCTCCGGTTCGATGATGCGCACCGCCTCCAAAGGTTCACCGGCCAGGCGGCGGATGAATGGTTCTGGCAGCAGGGCTACGCCCAGGCCGGCCGAAGCCATGGCGACTAACCAGTCCCACTGGCCGCTCTGCGCGGCGATCTGCGGCGTGAAACCGGCCTGGGCGAATTGCTGGCGCAGGCTGCGCGTGAGGGCAAACTCATCTTTTAATAGCACCAGCGGCAGGTTGGCCAGCGACTTGAAGGGCAGGCTGGTGCGATTCTTTTGAAACGTGCCTGGTTCAGCCAGCGCCCAGATCGGATAGCTGGCGATGGTCACCGTCACCAGATCCAGCTCGGGATCGGCCGGCAGGACCGTCATGCCGATTTCCAGTTCGCCAGCCGCCACCTTGCGCTCGATCTGCTGGCCCGTATCTTCCTGCAGGGTCAGGCTGATATTCGGGTAGCGCGTGCGAAACGCTTTCAGCACGGGCGTGAACAGGACATTGATCATGGGCGGGATGCCCACCGTCAGGCTGCCCCGCTGCAAGGCTTGGGTATCGCGCACTTCCAGGGTCAGCTGGCGCATATTGGCCAGCATTTCCTGGCCGTGCTGGTAGACGACGCGGCCCGTGTCGGTCAGGGTCAGCTTGCGCCCGTCACGCACCAGCAGCTGCGCGCCGACTTCATCTTCCAGCTGGCGCACCATCTTGCTGATGGTGGACTGGGTCAGGTGCAGCGACTCGGCCGCCTGCGTAAAGCTGGACAGGCGGACGGTTTCAACGAAGTAGCGCAGGGAGCGGATATCCAAGATGTTCTGCCAGGGAAAATAGTGTGATGAGTCAGGCATGAAAATACCGACTGGGTGTGGCGAATTTAATTCATGCCATGCATGTAGTCGGGATTTTATACTGAAACCCGCTATGGAGCTGCTGTATAGCGCCCATCTATTTTAAGAATAATCAGGAGCATCAAGATGTACGAGGATCGTATCCGCCACCCGGGCCTGCTCGATAAAATCATGAGCGCGGACCAGGCAGCCACATTGTTTAATAACGGCATGCGTGTCGGCATGAGCGGCTTTACCCGCGCCGGCGACGCCAAAGCTTTACCTCGCGCACTGGCCGAGCGCGCCCTGCAAGAGCCATTGAGTCTGACCCTGATCACCGGCGCGTCGCTGGGCAATGGCAGCGATGGCTTGATGGCCGAAGCGGGCGTGCTGGCGCGCCGCATGCCGTTCCAGGTCGATCCTGTGTTACGCAGCAAGATCAACGATGGTGAAGTCATGTTCATCGACCAGCATCTGTCGGAAACGGCCGAGCAGCTGCGTTCGGGCAACCTGGCAGCCGTCGATATCGCCGTGATCGAAGCGGCCGCCATTACGGCTGCCGGCGCCATCATTCCTACCATGTCGGTGGGCAACTCCGCCGCCTTTGCCCAGCAAGCCACGCAAGTCATCGTGGAAATCAATCTGTCCACGCCGCTGGCGCTGGAAGGCTTGCACGACATCTACATTCCCCAGACTTTGCCGGGCCGTGCACCGATACCGCTCACCCGCGTCGACCAGCGCCTGGGCAGCACGGCGATCAGCATCGATCCGGCCCGCATCGCCGCCATCGTCATTACCGATAGCCCGGACAGCCCGTCGAACGCCTTGCCGCCCGATGCGGAAACGCAGGCGATTGCCAACCACGTGATCGCCTTTTTGACGGCTGAAGTGGAAGCTGGCCGCATGGGGCCGGAATTGCTGCCGTTGCAGGCCGGCATCGGCACCATCGCCAACGCCGTGCTGCACGGCTTGATCGGTTCGCCCTTCCGCAACATGACGATGTATTCGGAAGTGCTGCAGGACAGCGCCATCGAGCTGCTCGATTCGGGCCAGCTGGTCTTCGCTTCGGCCTCGTCGATTACCTTGTCAAAGCCCGTGCATCAAAAGCTGATGGACAATATCGATCATTACCGTTCCAAGATCGTGCTGCGCCCGCAAGAGATCAGCAACCATCCGGAAATCGTGCGCCGCCTGGGCATCATCGCGCTGAACACGGCGCTGGAATTCGATATCTATGGCAACGTCAATTCCACCCACGTGTGCGGCACGCACATGATGAACGGCATCGGCGGCTCGGGCGACTTTGCCCGCAACGGACAGATTTCCATGTTCGTGTCGAAATCGGCGGCCAAGGGCGGACGCATTTCCAGCGTGGTGCCGATGGTCTCGCATGTGGACCATACTGAACACGACGTCGATGTGCTGGTGACGGAGTGGGGTTATGCCGACTTGCGCGGCCTGGCCCCGCGTGAACGGGCGCCGCTGATCATAGAGCGCTGCACCCATCCTGATTACCGTGCCCAGTTGCGCGCCTATTATGATGCAGCGTGTTTGCGCGGCGGCCATACGCCGCATATCCTGCAAGAAGCGCTGGCCTGGCATACGCGTTACCAGGAAACGCAGAGCATGCTGGCATAATAAAAGGCTCTGTCCTCGATAAATAGGGGAATCTTCCTGCGAAGCGGAGGTCTGACTGATCAGATCAATCAAGCAGGGAGAGCAGCATGCTGCAAACGCAATGGCAGGTATTCATCGCGCAGTTCGTGGCATTGTCCCGGCGGCAACGGCTGGACAGTCTGGCGCTGCTGCAGGGCACGCCGCCCGGGCAGGCAGGCATCGCGCTGATCGAGCATACGGCACAAGCTCGGCTTTGCTGTCCCGTCTGCCACTGCCGGCACTTTCACCGGCACGGTCACGCCAACGGCTTGCAGCGTTATCGTTGCGTGCCTTGTGGCAAAACATTCAATGCCTTGACGGGCACGCCCCTGGCCCATTTGCGCCATAAAACCCTGTGGCTGGACTATGCCGATTGCCTGCTCAATTCGGACTCAGTGCGCAAGGCTGCCCGGCAGCTTGGCATCCACCGCAACACCAGCTTTCGCTGGCGTCATCGTTTTCTGATACTGG
This sequence comes from Janthinobacterium silvisoli, assembly GCF_014200725.1. GTDB lineage: Bacteria > Pseudomonadota > Gammaproteobacteria > Burkholderiales > Burkholderiaceae_D > Janthinobacterium. The sequence goes on along the minus strand of NZ_JACHCL010000001.1, from coordinate 1,110,711 downwards.
CAAAGACCGACCGTCCGCGCTGCCTGCATGGCATCACCGAAGCCGATGAAATGTATCTGCTGGAATCGGAAAAAGGCGTGCGGCATTTGCTGCGTCCGGCGCGCCGGCGCGGTGGGTCTGCCCGGCAACGTGGTATTTCCAGTGAACAGGTGTGCATCCTGGTGGCGCGTGACCGCACGGGGCAAACTGTCGATTTTGTCACCGGCAAGGGACAACTGACCAAAAAGCAGCTGCTGCAATGCTTGCCGCCTGTAATCGACCGCGACATTCTGCTGGTGACAGATGGCCATGCAGCCTACGCCGCCTTTGCCCGCGAAACAGGGATCAGCCATCAGGCCGTCAACTTGCGAGCGGGCATCCGCGTGCGCGGCGCGGCCCATGTACAAAATGTGAACGCGTATCACAGCCGTTTGCGGGGGTGGCTCAGCATCTTTCACGGCGTGGCGACACGCTATCTGCCCAACTACCTGGGCTGGCGCTGGATACTCGATGCCAGGCGCATCCTGTCGGCAGAAACATTATTGAAGGCAACGCTGGGAGAGTTCCCACATCTGACGGTGACATAGCCTAATAAAAACAAAGCGGCGCCGTGTGGCGCCGCTTTGTTTTATCGTCAGGCGGCTGGCCCGAAGCGCAGCCGCAAGCCTTCCGTGACGACGGCCAGCAAGTCTTCCAGGTGCGCATTCATTTCGGGATGTGGCGTCCAGGGATCGCCCGAGTCCATCACGATGCGCAGCGACACCAGACCGTGCAGCGATTGCCAAAAGATTTGCGTCATCGCATGCAGCGACGCTTCATCGGCGCGCACCTTGCCCGCCTGGGCAAGTTCTGCAAACAGGTGCAGGGCAAATGCATATGGATCTTGCTCGATATTGCCATGCTCGACTTCGACCGCGTCGATCTCTGCATGCGGACGCAATTCCATGAACAGCAGCGAATATTCGTCGGGATGCTGGAAGCCGTATTGCACATAAGCACGACCCACCTGGCGGATACGTTCCCAGGGATCGCTGGTGGTGACGCTGGCAGCGCGCATCAAACGCACCAGTTCCAGCAAGTCCTTGTCCATGGCCTGGCCGATCAGGGTTGCCTTGTCGCGGAACAGGGCATACACGACGGTAGTGGAAAAACCGGCCGCTTCGGCCACTTTGCGGATCGACACGGCCCGCGCGCCGCCTTTCTTGATGAGGTCTTTGACAACTTCAATGATGTGCTCGCGCCGGGCCTGGGCTTCACGCAGCTTTCTTTCCTGGATATTAGTTAACTTCTTGTCCACGACACTTTCCTGGCGACTCGGTCAAAAAATGGAATTATAGGGGCGGTACATGGAGGCAATGTTTCCGGCCTTGTTACAAAGCAGTTTTTTGTCTGGTCGAGACGGTGGCGGGCCGACTTTTTATGTCTTTGCGGCGAACTTTTCCAGTTTTTGCCCCGTATTGGTGCATCAATAGCCCTTCAGGCTTTTCGAATGAGGGCAAAGGGCGGAAAATAGAGGGATAGCTTACACTGCTTTTTTATGGTTGCGGCAGCGCTCTTCAGGGCCTGCCGTAACATTTACTTTATGGGATAGGATCATTACATGACCATTAAAATCAGCCAGAACTTCGACTCGGGCGCCATCGAGGTAGTCAGCGCCGCAAGCGCCGGCGCCATCGAGCTGAAATTGCGCAAGGACTCGCACGCCGACATCCATCAATGGTTCCACTTCCGCCTGCAGGGCGCGCGCGGCCAGCACTGCACCATGCGCTTCCTGAATGCGGGCCAGGCGACTTATCCGGCTGGCTACGAGGGCTACCAGGCTGTCGCCAGTTACGACAGCGAAAACTGGTTCCGCGTGCCGACCAGCTTTGATGGCCAGGTCATGACGATCTCGCATACGCCGGAACTCGATAGCGTGTATTACGCCTACTTCGAGCCGTATTCGTGGGAACGCCATCTGCGCCTGCTGGGCGAAGTGGCGGAACACCCATTGGTGCGCGTGTCCGACCTGGGCAACACCGTCGATGGCCGCGACATGAACCTGGTGACCATCGGTGATCCGCAGGCGGAAAAGACAATCTGGATCATCGCGCGCCAGCACCCGGGCGAATCGATGGCTGAATGGTTTGTCGAAGGCTTGATCGACTCGCTGCTGGACGACGCCAATCCGATCGCGCGCAAACTGCTGCAGCGCGCCGTGTTCCACATCGTGCCGAACATGAACCCGGACGGCTCGATCCGCGGCAACCTGCGCACCAACGCTGCCGGCGCTAACTTGAACCGCGAATGGATGACGCCATCCCTGGCATCGAGCCCGGAAGTACTGTGCGTGAAAAACAAAATCCATGAAACAGGCGTCGACATGTTCTTCGACATCCATGGCGATGAAGCGCTGCCCTACAATTTCGTGGCCGGTAATGAAATGCTGGAAAACTTCACGCCGGCCCAGGCCGCGCACCAGAAGGCCTTCATCGAGCGCTACAAGCAAGCCAGCCCGGACTTCCAGGACAAGTTCGGCTATGCGGCCAGCAAGTACAAATCGGACATGCTGACCCTGGCGTCGAAATACATCGGCCACCACTTCCAGTGCCTGGCGCTGACCCTGGAAATGCCATTCAAGGAAAACGCCGACTTGCCAGATCCATCGGTGGGTTGGAATGGCGCGCGCAGCGCGGCGCTGGGTGCGGCCATGCTGCAGCCTATCCTGCTGTCGCTGGACTGAAAGGCGTGATCATGGGCGTCGAGATCGAACGAAAATTCCTGTTGCAGGGCGACGGCTGGCGGGAGCTGGCCGAACCGGTATTGCTGCGCCAGGGTTATCTGTCGTCGCAGCGCGAACGCGTGGTGCGCGTGCGCATCGAGGGCCAGCACGCCATGCTGACCATCAAGGGCGCGAACGTGGGTACCCGCCGCGGTGAATGGGAATATCCGATACCGCTGGCCGACGCCAACGAATTGCTCGACGGCCTGTGCGAGCAGCCGCTGATCGAAAAATACCGGCGCCGCATCATGTATGCGGGCATGGTGTGGGAGGTCGATGAATTCCTGGGCGCCAATTTTGGCCTGGTGGTGGCCGAGATCGAGCTGCACTCGGTCGACCAGCCCTTCGAAAAGCCCGACTGGATCGGCGCCGAAGTGTCCGACGATACGCGCTATTACAACGCTAACCTGATCCGCCACCCGTATTCACAGTGGTAAGTCAGTAGTGGCAGTAATGAAAAAGGCAGAACCCCGGTTCTGCCTTTTTTGCTTTAAAGTACTTTTCAATCAGCGTATCGGCACCTCTTCAAACCGTAGCGAGCAAGCTCGATATCGGGTTGAGTAACGCAGCTGTACTAAAGGTACAGCGAGTAACGCCGACCAGAGAGCGGGCTGCGCAGTAGGTTTGAAGAGGTGCCATATCATCAATGGAAGTGCTCTGTTCCTTGTGGCGTATCTTCCGGCATTTCCGCGTGCGCCAGTTCGCCGACCGGGTCGGCAAACAGCGGGGCGCCGCAATCGTCGCAGTATTCACCCACATAGCGCTCCGTGTGGCGCTTGATCTGCGTCACGCCGGCGGCGTTCAGGTGCTCGATGATTTCATCGATCGGCGTCTTTTGCTTGTCGAGCGCGGCGATGCCAACCTGGATCAAACCTTCGATCGGCGTGCCATCTTCATCTTCCTGGCCATACAAAGGCCAGACGATGCCGTAGATGACTTCCGGCGCCTGGCGCAGGGTGAAGGCGATGCGGTACTCATCGACCTGGCCCTCTGCCGATTCTTCGCCAAAGCCGGCGATCACGGCGCGCAGTTCCGACGCCTCGATGGCCAGCGTGTGGGTCAAATAATGCACAGCCGCGCGTACGGAGACGGGGCGTATCAGCTTGTCTGCTTCGCGGCAAGCCACGTAATACGCTTCCGGCAGCAGCAATTCCAGGCCGCAGCCAGGCAGCATGCGGGCAATCGTCGGCGTGGCTTGCGTGCGCCATTGCTCCAGGGCCGCGCTGCGCTCGGCGATGAAGTCAAGCTGCGTGGCTGGCGTTTGCCAGCGGAACAGCGGCGCACCGGCAGGCGCCACCACGGCCACCAGCAGGTAGCGCGTATCGGCCAGGAAGGGCGCCGTTTCCGCTTCCTTGGGCGATGGCTTGACGGCTGTGCCCTTCAGTGCAGCCAGCGCCAGTTTCTGCGTCTTGGCATAGGTTTCGACATGGCTGCGCGGCAGCTGGTCGATGGAATACAAGGTGGGGGCCATCGCCATCTTGGTGCCGTCAGCCAGCAGGTGCGCCGCAAAATGCGCGGACAGCACGCCGTGCGCATCGCCGGCCATCGGGCCGGAAGCGATGGAAAAACGCGTCCAGGCCAGGATGGGCACCGCCACCAGCAGGGCGTCGTAGCGCGCGTCTTCGTGAATGATGACGGTCGATTCGCTGACCGCTTCCACGCTGTCCATCAGGACGTCGTAGGCGTTCAGGTCTTCCTTGAACAGGCTGCCCAAGGTGTTGTCGATGGTGTCCTGGTGACCTGTCTTGAGTAATTTCTGGAGCTGCGTATCCAGGCTGTGTTCCCAGGACCGCTCTTCGAGGCGGCTGGCTGCCTGTACGATCGCCTGGGCAAAGGTGACCAGGCGCTGGCTGTCGGCAGTCAGTTTATGGGATGAATCTTTGGAAGGACGACGCATAGCGGGATAAGAGTCTCGTAAAGTAAAAAAAATGGATCAGTCAAATAAATGATAAACCCTTATGAGCCCTATTGTAGAGGATTCGGCCACGCATGCAGCGCAAGCTGAGCACCAGATCATGGCGAATATGAAAATTTCAAGCGCCAGGGCTAGCGTGGACGAAAAAAAACGCCGGTCAGAGACCGGCGTTTTCACGATGCCTTACAACTGATCGATTACTCGGCCAGCAGCTGGCGCAGCACGAATGGCAAGATACCGCCGTGCTTGTAGTAATCAACTTCGATCGGCGTATCGATACGCAGCAGCACTTTGACTTCTTGCGAGCTGCCATCGGCGCGGTGGATCACCAGGGTTGCCAGTTGCTGTGGCTTGATTTCGCCTTCGAGGCCTTTCAGGTCGAAGGTTTCATTGCCGGTGATGCCCAGGGTTTGCACGCTGTCGTCGCCGATGAATTGCAGTGGCAGCACGCCCATGCCCACCAGGTTCGAACGGTGGATACGCTCGAACGAGCGGGTGATCACGGCTTTCACGCCCAGCAGTTGCGTACCTTTGGCCGCCCAGTCGCGCGACGAGCCGGTGCCGTACTCTTCGCCGCCGAACACCATGGTAGGCGTGCCTTCAGCAACATACTTCATTGCTGCGTCGTAGATCGACATTTGTTCGCCGGAAGGCTGGTGGATCGTGATGCCGCCTTCGACTGCCGAACCGTCTGCCTTGGCAGGGATCATGCGGTTTTTGATACGCACGTTGGCGAAGGTGCCGCGCATCATGATTTCGTGGTTACCGCGACGCGAGCCGTAGGAGTTGAAGTCCGCTTTCAGGACGCCGTTTTCCTTCAGCCACTTGCCTGCAGGGCCGTTTTCCTGGATCGAACCAGCTGGCGAGATGTGGTCGGTGGTGATCGAGTCGCCGAACACGCCCAGAGCGCGCGCGCCTTCGATGCCGGTGGCCACGGCCGCTGGCGTCATCGAGAAGTTATCGAAGAACGGTGGTTCAGCGATATAGGTCGATTTAGGCCAGTTGTAGACTTGACCGGACACGGTGGTGACTTTTTCCCACAGCTTGCCTGGTGCGCCTTTAACGTCAGCGTAGTTATCCTTGAACACTTTGGCGTTCATGGCGAACTTCATCATGGCCGACACTTCAGCCGAGGAAGGCCAGATGTCGCCCAGGTAGATATCCTTGCCGCCCTTGCCCTTGCCAACTGGCTCGGTCATCAGGTCGCGCGTCATGTTGCCGGCGATGGCGTAGGCGACCACCAGCGGTGGCGAAGCCAGGAAGTTCGAACGGATGTTCGGGTGGATCCGTGCTTCGAAGTTGCGGTTGCCCGACAGCACAGCCGAAGCGACGATGTCGTGGGTGGCGATGGCGGCGTTCAATTCCGGGGTCAGGTCGCCAGCGTTGCCGATACAGGTGGTGCAGCCATAAGCGGTCACGCCGAAGCCCAGTTTTTCCAGGTATGGCAGCAGGCCGGCAGCGGTCAGGTACTCGGTCACGACGCGCGAGCCAGGAGCCAGCGAGGTCTTGATGTGCGGAGCGACTTTCAGGCCAGCTTCAACGGCTTTCTTGGCCAGCAAGCCGGCAGCGAGCATCACGCTCGGGTTCGAGGTGTTGGTGCACGACGTGATCGCAGCGATCAGCACGTCGCCGTTCGATACTTTGACGCCATTGGTGGTTTCGTACACGGCAGCCAGGTCGGCCGGGTTCTTGTTGAAACCGTTTTCGGTCGTAGGCTTGGCGAACAGTTCTGCGAAGTTGGCCTTGACGTTGCCGATTTCGATGCGGTCTTGCGGGCGTTTCGGGCCGGCCAGCGATGGCGCCACCGATGCCAGATCCAGGGCTACCACGCGGGTGTAGTCGATCTCGCCTTCTTTTGGCACGCCGAACAGGTTTTGCGCCTTGAAGTAGCCTTCGAATGCAGCGATTTCAGCTTTGCTGCGGCCGGTGCCCTTGAAGTAATCGATGGTCGCTTCGTCGACTGGGAAGAAGCCCATGGTTGCGCCGTATTCCGGCGCCATGTTGGCGATGGTTGCGCGGTCGGTCAGGGTCAGGGACTCTGTGCCTTCGCCGAAGAATTCGACGAACTTGCCGACGACTTTTTCTTTGCGCAGCAATTCGGTGATGGTCAGTACCAGGTCGGTTGCGGTGCAGCCTTCGCGCAGCGCGCCGGTCAGGTTCACGCCGATCACGTCAGGGGTCAGGAAGTAGACTGGCTGGCCCAGCATGCCGGCTTCCGCCTCGATGCCGCCCACGCCCCAGCCAACTACGCCGATGCCGTTGATCATGGTGGTGTGCGAGTCGGTACCGACCAGGGTGTCCGGGTAGTAAACATCGCCAGCTTTCTTGCCGGTGTTGTGCACGCCGCGTGCCAGGTATTCCAGGTTGACCTGGTGGACGATGCCGAAGCCCGGTGGCACGACGCCGAAGGTGTCGAATGCCTGCATGCCCCATTTCATGAACTGGTAACGCTCGTTGTTACGCGAGAATTCCAGTTTCATGTTCAGGTCCAGCGCTTTCTTTTCGCGGTAGTGATCGATGGTGACCGAGTGGTCGACCACCAGGTCAACCGGCACCAGCGGCTCGATCTTCTTGGCGTTGACGCCCATTTTGGCAGCCACGTTACGCATCGCGGCCAGGTCGGCCAGCAGTGGTACGCCGGTGAAGTCTTGCAGTACCACGCGCGCCACTACGAACGGGATCTCGTCGGTGCGCTCGGCGGTCGGGCCCCAGCTCGCCAATTGCTTGACGTGTTCTTCGGTGACTTTTTTGCCGTCGCAGTTGCGCAGTACCGATTCCAGTACGATGCGAATCGACACAGGCAGGCGGGAAACGTTGATGCCCAGGCTTTTTTCCAGTGCAGGCAGGGAATACAGCTTGCCCTTCTTGCTATCTGAAATATTAAAGTCCTTGAGCGTGTTCAGAGTGTTGCGGGACATGACCTCTCCTTGTTGGGTATCGTCTTTATTGATTATTCAAATTACAAAATATGACTGAGCCTCCGAAAGAGGCCCCTGCTACTCACATCAGCCGCCGGTTGCCTGCTGCATGCCCAGCGATGGCGGCGCTTCCACTGCCACTGCCGGTTTCAGCTGCTCTGCATCCTTGCATTCGTTTGCCAGTTGGCGGTTCTGCTTGGAGTCCAGCAGCATGCCTTTGGCCGGGATGCCGATCCAGATCAATCCATACAGGCGGTTTTCAAAGCGATTGGCGCCAGTGGTGGTGCCAACGCGGCTCAGGCGATGCAAGCGTTTTTTCCAGCGCAGCGCGATGTATTTGTCATCGTTGGCGTTGGTGTAGATAGTGATCTTGTCACCGAGTTCGCAATTGAATTCGGTGGTGGTGTCGCCCGTGGTGTCCGGCTCATCAGCTTCTGGATTCGGTTCAGCCGGCTTGGCCGCCGCTTTGGCCGCTGGCTTGGCTTTGCTGTGCTTGGCCTTGGCCGTCTTTTTCGCTGGCGTCGTGGTATCGGTCGCAGCGTAGGCCGGGGCCAGTGCAAGGGTCATGGCGCCCAGCGCGACGCTGCAGGCTATGGCTAATTTGGAGATGGACATCGTGTTATTCCTGTCAGTTTTCAGTGGGGCTGGTCGTTTGCGTGTTCAGTAATGCAGCAGCCGCCTCGGGCAGGCCGAGGCCTGCCAGTTTGGCGCGCTGTAAAACGGTCCAATAATATCGGTAGCTGGCACGGTCGTGCAAGCGGCCATTCTGCGCAATCGGGCCCCAGTTGGCGCGCAGCGCCTCATTGAGTATCGTGCTGGCCTCATTGACCTCGGACAGGCGCGGCGTAAAGGCCTTGATAATCGGCTTGATCTGGTCCGGGTGGATGCTCCACATGCGCGTGTAGCCGAACTCGGCCGTAGCACGCTGGGCGTCGTTTGCCACCACGGCCGAATCGCGCACGTCGGTCGTCACGTTGTGCGAGGCTACCTTGCCGTGGGCGTGGCAGGCGGCTGCCACTTCCAGCTTGGCGCGTACCACCAGCGGGTGTGTAAACTGGCCCGGCGTGCGCATGGCGGCGGCCGGGATGGCGCCGTAATGGGCCGAGACGAAATCCATGATGCCAAACGACAGGCATTCGACCTGGGGCAGGGCGGCGATGGCGTAAGCGTCATGCAGCGCGCCATGCGTCTCGATCAGAATATGCACGGGCAGGTCGTCGCGGCCGGCGCGGCGCGCGTGCAGGTTGATCAGGTCGATCGCCAGCATGGCGTCTTGCAGGCCGCCCACTTTGGGTACGGCGATATAGGCCAGGCGGCTGGCGGCGGCGCAGACGATTTCCACGTCGCGCGCAAAGAACGGGCTGTCGACGTCGTGCACGCGCACGCCGATGCGGTTGAACTGGTTGTCGTCGCTGGCGATCAGCGCGGCCACCAGTTGTGCGTGCGCTTCTTCATTGCCGGCGCTGGCGCCGTCTTCGCAGTCGAAGGTGATGTCGAACAGCGGGCCAAGCTCTTGTTGCAAGGCAATCGATTTACGCATCAGCTTTTCAGAGCCGGCGTAGTGGTCGCAAGCGGCGAGCAGCAGCGGCTGGCGTTTACCTTGGAATAAAACCTCGGAAGGGTGCATGCTTAAGGCAATCTGCAGATAAAAACTACTGGATTAAACAGCCGCACCGCGATTGTCGCGGGCGGCCTTGGTGGCAGGCGGCGCAAGCTGCGCCGCGCCGCCAGAACTGGACTTAAGCCAGCAGGTGTTTCACGCCTTCGCGCTCTTCGGTCAGTTCTTTCAGGGTCAGGTTGATGCGCTCTTGCGAGAATGCATCGATTTCCAGACCTTGAACGATGGTGTACTCACCGTTTTCGGTGGTGACCGGGAAGCCGAACACGGTGCCTTCCGGGATGCCATACGAGCCATCCGAAGGAACGCCCATGGTGGTCCATTTGCCGGCGGTACCCAGGATCCAGTCATGGATGTGGTCGATGGCGGCGTTCGCTGCCGACGCTGCCGACGACAGGCCGCGTGCATCGATGATGGCCGCGCCGCGCTTGCCGACGGTCGGCAGGAAGGTGTTGGCGTTCCATTCCTGATCGTTGATCAGGTCCTTGACAGCCTTGCCATTGACGGTGGCGAAGCGGTAGTCGGCGTACATCGTTGGCGAGTGGTTGCCCCAGACGGTCAGCTTCTCGATATCTTTCACGGCGGTGCCGGTCTTGGCAGCGACTTGCGACAGCGCGCGGTTGTGGTCCAGGCGCAGCATGGCGGTGAAGTTTTTCGCTGGCAGCGATGGCGCCGATTTCATGGCGATGTAAGCATTGGTGTTGGCTGGGTTGCCGACCACCAGAACTTTGACATTGCGCGAAGCGACGGCATCGAGTGCCTTGCCTTGTACCGTGAAGATCTGTGCATTCGCTTCCAGCAGGTCCTTGCGTTCCATGCCTGGGCCGCGTGGACGTGCGCCCACCAGTACGGCAACGTCGACATCCTTGAATGCGGTCAGCGGATCGGAGTGAGCGGTCATCTCGGTCAGCAGCGGGAACGCGCAGTCGTCGATTTCCATCATCACGCCCTTGAGCGCCTTCTGGGCTTTTTCGTCCGGGATTTCAAGCAATTGCAGGATAACAGGCTGGTCTTTACCGAGCATGTCGCCGTTGGCGATGCGGAACAACAGGGCGTAGCCGATCTGGCCGGCGGCGCCGGTCACTGCAACACGCATTGGGGTTTTAGCCATGATGAATCTCCAAAAATGGGATAAGAAAACGGGCTTGAGGCTGGGCCTACGCTTGTCCGGAAAAACTGTAATGATACCAAAACCGGCCGACGCCACCGAATTGCCGGTGTACGCTGCCGTAACGGCTGTGCTGCACAATGCCAGAGTGGCTGGCCGGCAGCATAAAACGCTGGCTCACAAGTTTTATCGAGGGCAGTTTAGGCCTCCGATTCCCATCTGTCAATCATATCTTATGTCTTATATAAGACAGCAAAGTTCTAGTGTTTTGCTGGACGTGTGCAGTGATTTGTGTTGAAATGTCGGACTATGAATTCCGCCTCGTCCAATCTGACCACCAATGCCACTGCTGCAAGCGGGGCGGTCAGTCCGACCGCGGGCAGCCCGGCCAGCGTCACTGCTCCTGCAGGAACGGCCAATCCGGCCAATCCAGCCGCGACCGCACCGGTCGCCAGCGCCTCGCCCACCTTCAGTCCTTTGTATCAGCAAATCAAGGCGCTCATTACGCAGAGCCTGCAATCGGGCGAGTGGAAGCCGGGCGAACTGATCCCCAGCGAAGTCGAGCTGGCGGGCCGTTTTAAAGTCAGCCAGGGCACGGTGCGCAAGGCCATCGATGAGCTGGCCGCCGAAAACCTGGTCATGCGCCGGCAGGGCAAGGGAACGTTTGTGTCGACCCACCACGAGGCGCGCGCACATTTCCGCTTCCTGCGCCTGGTGCCCGACGAAGGCGTGCCGCATTATCCCGAAAGCAAGTTCCTGGAGGTTCGCCGCGTGCGCGCGCCGGCCGACGTGGCGCGCCTGATGGAATTGAAATCGGGCGACGCCGTCATCTTCATCAAGCGGGTGCAGTATTTCGACGGCGTGCCGACGATTGTCGAAGAGCTATGGTTGCCGGGCCTGATCTTCAAGGGACTGACGGCCGAGCGCCTGGTGGAATACAAGGGCCCGATGTATGGCCTGTTTGAAACAGAATTTGGTACGCGCATGATACGGGCGTCCGAGCAGATCCGCGCCGTGTGCGCCGACGCCGACGCCGCGCAATTGTTAAATATCGAGGCCGGCACGCCGCTGCTCAGCTCCGAGCGCGTGTCGTTTACCTATGGCGACAAGCCGGTCGAATTGCGTCGGGGCCTGTACCTGACCAGCCATCATCATTACCAGAATGAACTCAGCTGAAAGCCGCGGGGCATCTTTGGACACCCGAAAAAGTGGCAAGGCTGAAGTACATCGCTTGTAAAGTGCCAGTCGCGAGGCGGGCATTGGAGACAACAGGACGCAGGCAAGGCGTTGCCAGCCCAGGCGGGCGACAGCAGTGCAGGTGTTTCTGTAATTAAATTACGTGAACTACGGAAAGTAGCGCGAAGTTGTGTAGTAAAAAACCATTTTGGTTATATGTAACAATAGATATTGGTGTGGGTTGCGAAAATCGGCGAAAATCGCGGCTTCAATATTTAGTTGAAATTCAAAGGGGAGGTTTTTGTCATGTCTGAAGCCGTAAGAGAAGTACCAAAAAAAGAACGGCCGCAATTCCGTAACATTCATGTTACCGAATTGTCTAACTACCGCATGGCCGTTGGCGCCATCGTCTCGATCCTGCACCGTATCAGTGGCTTTATCATGTTCGCCCTGCTGCCTTGCATCCTGTACATGCTGGAACTGAGCTTGCGTTCCGAAATGTCCTACGCCTACTTCCACGGCATCGCCTCGCACTGGCTGGTCAAATTGATCACCCTGGGTCTGGTCTGGGCCTTCCTGCACCACTTCTGCGCCGGTATCCGCCACCTGTTCATGGATGTGCACGTCGCCATCGAAAAGCAGTCGGCACGCAAGACCGCTTCCTCGGTGCTGGTCGTGAGCCTGGTGCTGACCGCCCTGGTCGCTTTGAAACTGTTTGGAGTATTTTAAACATGGCAGACAATAACATCGGACCGAAACGCCTCGTTGTCGGTGCCCACTACGGCTTGCGCGACTGGCTGGCGCAACGCGTCACCGCCATCGTCATGGTGGCATACGTTGCCATCCTGCTCATCGCTTTCTTGACTGGCAGCAACTTCACCTATGAAGGCTGGGCTGGTTTGTTCGCACAGCAATGGTTTAAATTGATCAGCCTGGTGACGTTCCTGGCGCTGTTTTACCACGCATGGGTCGGCGTACGCGACATCTGGATGGACTACGTGAAAAGCGCTGGCCTCCGTTTGACCCTGCAAATTGCCACCATGCTGTGGTTGATCGCTTGTGCCGGCTGGACGGTACAGATACTCTGGAGTGTGTAATCGTGGCAGCATATAAATCTGCAATCCCTACCCGCCGCTTTGATGCGGTAATCGTTGGCGCCGGCGGTTCCGGCATGCGCGCGTCCTTGCAACTGGCTGAAGCCGGTCTGAACGTCGCTGTCTTGTCCAAGGTTTTCCCGACCCGCTCGCACACTGTTGCGGCGCAGGGCGGTATTGGCGCGTCGCTCGGCAACATGGCCGAAGACAACTGGTTCTGGCATATGTTCGACACCGTCAAGGGTGGCGACTATCTGGGCGACCAGGACGCCATCGAATTCATGTGCCGTGAAGCACCGAAGGTCGTGTACGAACTGGAACACTTCGGCATGCCATTCGACCGCAACCCTGACGGCACCATTTATCAGCGTCCATTCGGCGGCCACACGGCCCATTTCGGCGAAAAGCCGGTGCAACGCGCTTGCGCGGCAGCTGACCGTACCGGTCACGCCCTGTTGCATACCTTGTACCAGCGCAACGTGCGCGCACGTACGCACTTCTTCGTCGAATGGATGGCGCTGGACCTGATCCGCGACGCCGATGGCGACGTGATCGGTGTTGTTGCGCTGGAAATGGAAACCGGCGAATGCATGATCCTGGAAGCAAAAACCACGATCATGGCAACCGGCGGTGCAGGCCGTATTTTCGCTGCCTCGACCAATGCCTTCATTAACACCGGCGACGGCATGGGCATGGCGGCACGTGCCGGCCTGCCACTGCAAGACATGGAATTCTGGCAATTCCACCCGACCGGCGTGGCCGGTGCGGGCGTGCTGATTACCGAAGGCGTGCGCGGCGAAGGCGGTATCCTGATCAATAGCGAAGGCGAACGCTTCATGGAGCGCTATGCGCCTACCCTGAAGGATCTGGCGCCGCGTGACTTCGTGTCGCGTTCGATGGACCAGGAAATCAAGGAAGGCCGTGGCTGCGGTCCGAACAAGGACCACGTGATGCTGGACCTGCGCCATATCGGCGCCGACACCATCGCCAAGCGTCTGCCATCGATCCTGGAAATCGGCCACAAGTTCGCCAACGTCGACGCGACCAAGGAACCGATTCCTGTCGTGCCGACGATTCACTACCAGATGGGCGGCATTCCAACCAATATCCACGGCCAGGTCGTCACGCCGACCGGTCCTGAAGGTTCGGCCAAGGTGGTCAACGGTCTGTACGCAATCGGCGAATGCGCCTGCGTATCGGTGCACGGCGCCAACCGCCTGGGCACCAACTCACTGCTGGACCTGGTGGTCTTCGGCCGCGCAGCTGGTAACCACATCGTCAACAGCGGCCTGAAAGCCAAGGAAAACAAACCTTTGCCAGCCGACGCTGCCGACTTCGCCATGGGCCGTCTGCAACGCCTGGAAAACTCGACCGGCACGGAAACCGTGCAGGGCGTGGCTAACGACATTCGCGCCACCATGCAGAAATACTGTGGCGTGTTCCGTACCGACGAGATGCTGAACAAGGGCGTCGAAGAAATCATGAAGCTTGACGAGCGCCGCAAGCACGTCTCGTTCAAGGATAAATCGAAGGTCTTCAACACGGCCCGCGTGGAAGCGCTGGAACTGGACAACCTGATCGAAACGGCAAAAGCGACCATCGTTTCGGCAGCAGCCCGCAAGGAATCGCGCGGCGCCCACGCCCAGGACGACTACCCGCACCGCGACGATGACAACTGGATGAAGCACACGCTGTGGTACTCGGAAGGCAACCGACTGGAATACAAGCCAGTCGTGACCAAGCCGCTGACGGTAGATACCTTCAAACCGAAACCACGCACTTTCTAAGGCTATACCATGGCACGCACTCTTAAATTCAAAATCTACCGCTACGATCCTGACCAGGATGCCAAGCCGTACATGCAAGACCTGACGGTCGAACTGAAAGACACCGACAAGATGCTGCTCGACGCACTGCAGCGCATCAAGGCGGACGTCGATGACTCGCTGGCCCTGCGCCGCTCGTGCCGCGAAGGCGTGTGCGGTTCGGACGCGATGAACATCAACGGCAAGAACGGCCTGGCTTGCACCACCAACCTGAACGAACTGAGCGAGCCTATCGTGCTGCGCCCATTGCCAGGTTTGCCAGTCATCCGCGACCTGATCGTCGACATGACCCAGTTCTTCAAGCAGTACGATTCGATCAAGCCGTTCCTGATCAACGATTCGATCCCGCCTGAAAAAGAACGTCTGCAATCGCCGGAACAGCGCGAAGAGCTCGATGGCCTGTACGAGTGCATCCTGTGCGCTTGCTGCTCGACCTCGTGCCCGTCGTTCTGGTGGAATCCGGACAAGTTCGTCGGTCCGGCTGGCCTGCTGCAAGCCTACCGTTTTATCGCCGATTCGCGCGACGAAGCGACCGGCGCGCGTCTGGACAACCTGGAAGATCCGTACCGTCTGTTCCGCTGCCATTCGATCATGAACTGTGTCGATGTCTGCCCTAAAGGTTTGAACCCGAACAAGGCAATCGGCAAGATCAAGGAATTGATGGTTCGCCGCGCGATCTGATTCTTCAGTATTGCGTCCGCCGGGCGCCGCCAGCAGAGGAGGGCAATAAGCTTTCCGGGCAGGCGGCGCCTGCAAAGTAGTACCGTGCCGTCAAGGCACACCGAAAGTGTTGAACAAAATGACAGACCCAATTTTGTCCTCGCATCAGGCCGACCCGGCCAACCGCGCCCGCCTGCGCTGGCGCTCACGGCGTGGCCTGCTGGAAAACGATATCATTCTCACTCGTTTTCTCGATGCGTATGAAACCGAATTGACCGACGAGGAAGTTGACGCGCTGACGCGTTTGCTCGATTTGTCGGACAATGCGTTGATGGATCTGGTACTGGCCCGTAAAGAGCCGGAAGGCGAAGTCGATCTGCCGCATGTGCGCGCACTGCTGCAACGACTACGCATTGCCTAGACGCCTGGGCGATATATTGCAAACGGTGCGAGTGGCGCGCTGTAGCACTGCCGAAGTGCGGTGCGAATTGCAGCCAGAATTTTTTGATTTTAATTTCGACTCACTCCCGAGAAGGAAGAGCCCATGAATACCTCTGACACAAAAGCTACCCTGTCGTTCTCCGATGGCAGCCCATCGCTTGAATTTCCTATCTACAAAGGTACGGTAGGTCCGGACGTCATCGACATCCGCAAACTGTACGCCGGTAGTGGCAAGTTCACCTACGACCCAGGCTTTATGTCGACCGCCTCGTGCAATTCGTCGATCACCTACATCGACGGTGACAAGGGCGAGCTGCTGTACCGCGGTTACCCGATCGAACAGTTGGCCGTGAACGCCGACTTCATGGAATCGTGCTACCTGCTGCTGAACGGCGAACTGCCAAACGCAGCACAAAAAGAAGAATTCGTTGAAACCGTGACCAAGCACACCATGGTGCACGAGCAAATGCAATTCTTCTTCCGTGGCTTCCGCCGCGACGCGCATCCGATGTCGGTCCTGGTGGGCACCGTCGGCGCGCTGGCGTCGTTCTACCATGATTCGCTGGACATCAACAACGCCACGCACCGTGAAGTGTCGGCTATCCGCCTGATCGCCAAGATGCCTACCCTGGTGGCGATGGCCTATAAATACTCGATCGGCCAGCCGTTCGTGTACCCACGCAACGACCTGTCGTACAGCGCCAACTTCATGCGCATGATGTTCGGCAATCCATGCGAAGAATACAAAGTCAACGACGTGCTGGTGCGCGCCCTGGACCGTATCCTGATCCTGCACGCAGACCACGAGCAAAACGCTTCGACTTCGACCGTCCGTCTGGCCGGTTCGTCGGGCGCCAACCCGTTCGCCTGTATCGCTGCCGGTATCGCCTGCCTGTGGGGCCCTGCCCACGGCGGCGCGAACGAAGCTGCCTTGAACATGCTGAAAGAAATCGGCACCGTCGATAACATTCCAGCGTTCATCGAGCAAGTCAAGGACAAGAACTCCGGCGTCAAGCTGATGGGCTTTGGCCACCGCGTGTACAAAAACTTCGACCCACGCGCCAAACTGATGCGTGAAACCTGCTACGAAGTGCTGAACGAACTGGGCCTGCAAGACGACCCGTTGTTCAAGCTGGCAATGGAACTGGAAAAAATTGCACTGAACGACGACTACTTCGTTTCGCGCAAACTGTATCCTAACGTCGACTTCTACTCGGGCATCGTGCAATCGGCACTGGGCATCCCTGTGTCGCTGTTCACCGGTATCTTTGCCATGGCCCGCACCATCGGCTGGATCGCCCAATGGAACGAAATGATCGCCGACCCAGAGCAAAAAATCGGCCGTCCACGTCAGTTGTTCGTCGGTTCGACCACCCGCGAAGTATTGCCACTGGATAAGCGCGCCTAAGTTTTGGCGTGTTGATCCTGCCGTGCCTTGTGGCCCGGCGCAAGAAAGCGAGCCTGAGGGCTCGCTTTTTTTATGTGTGTCACTTTCCATGGCCGATAGAGCGCAAAGCTGCTACGCTGCCAACTTCCATCCTAGCTACAGAAGAAAACACAGTCATGAACGACGATCTCTGCGTCCCCAGCGGCGTGGCCCTCATCGATACCGGGTTCGGCTACACCTTGTCG
Organism: Janthinobacterium silvisoli; assembly: GCF_014200725.1. GTDB lineage: Bacteria > Pseudomonadota > Gammaproteobacteria > Burkholderiales > Burkholderiaceae_D > Janthinobacterium. The sequence continues at coordinate 1,093,583 of NZ_JACHCL010000001.1, read as the reverse complement.
CTGATCGGCGGCAAATACAAGATGCTGATCCTGTATGTGCTGGCCGAACACAAGCTGCTGCGCCACAATGAGCTCAAGCGCTATCTGGGCGGCATCGCGTTCAAAACCCTCAGCGTGGTGCTGAAGGAGTTGGAAGCCGATGGCTTGATCGTCCGCAAGGAATATCCGCAAGTGCCGCCCAAGGTTGAGTACTCACTTTCCGGCAAGGGCGCATCCTTGATCCCTGTACTCAATACCTTGTGCGAGTGGGGCGAGGCGCACCAGCCAGCCTGACAATACAGATAAGGAGTGTCGCCCGGTTCTGTTTGATCATGTTACTTACTTTTATTATGGTATGCATAGAAAATGTGCGTACTTGTTAAAGGTACTCACTAAAGTTATGCTGTTTCTGCCTGATCGGTGCGAGTACGTACTTGCAGGAAGGGCGCCCGCTTGCCTGTTTTTTCATGCGCAGGGCCCTTTCCATCGATCTCATCCTTGTGAAAGAAGCAGCATGAAAACACTGGTTATCGTTGTCCATCCCACTATTGAAAACTCGGTCGTCAACCAGCGCTGGCTGCAGGAACTGAGCCTGTACCCCGAGCAGTTCACCATCCACAATCTGCATCAGGCTTATCCTGATGGCAATATCGATGTGGCGAAGGAGCAGGCGCTGGTGGAGGCCCACGACAATGTGGTGCTGCAATTTCCCATGTACTGGTTCAATTGCCCACCGCTCATGAAGAAGTGGCTCGATGAAGTACTTACTTATGGCTGGGCCTATGGCACGGGCGGTGTGGCGTTCAAGGGCCGCAAGGTGGCGCTGGGCGTGACGGCAGGCATTAACGAGCCGGACTTTGCGCCGGAAGGTAAGTGGGGGTACACACTGGCGCAACTGCTGGCGCCATTCGAGGTGACGTTCAACTATATCCAGGCAGAAGGACGCCAGCTGTTTGCCTTCTATGGCGCTGAACATGGCGACGCAGAGCCGGCGTATACCGAGCGTGTGGGACAAAGCGCGGTGGAGTACGCGCGCTTCCTGTTGGAACTATAAGGCTTAATGGGAGCGTATCCGCAGCTCCATGCTGGGCCCATCCTTGCCCAGCACTACGCGGGCCGATTGCACCAGCGCCGACACGGAACTGCCATCGTCAGGGAAGAGGGCGCTGCCGGCGCGCAGCATCAGCCGGCTTTTGCTTTCCTGGTCCAGTATCAAGGGCTCGGCAATGATGGCCTGGCTGATGCGGTGCGCCTGGCTGGTTACGATCGAGCGCCGGCCCGCCATGCCCAGCATGACGGAAAATTCATAGGCGCCGGTGCGCGCCACGATGTCGCCCACCCGGCATTCGCGTTCCATTCTGCGCGAAATTTCCAGCAGGATGGCCGACATCTTTTTACCCGCCGTTTCGCGCAAGCTGTCCAGGCCTTCGATGCGGAACATGGCAAGCGCCATCTGGCCGCCATCCTTGCTGGCCGCCGCTACTTTCGTTTGCAACTGCTCGTGGAAGAAAGAGCGGTTCGGCGTGCCGGTTTCTTCATCGAGCGTCAATCGTTGCCGCAGGATTGCCGGGCCTTCCTCGGCCGCCCGGTGCATCAGCACGGCGGCCATATTGGCCAGCAATTGTGCGATTTCGGCTTCACCGTCTTCAAAGCTGCGCGGCGTGGTCCAGACCAGTTTCATGACGGCGATGGCTTGCTTGTCCGCAATCAATGGCACGATGATCATCGCCCGCAGTCCCACCTTGCGGCACGCTTCGCGGTTCACCCGCGTATCGGTTTCGCTATCGTTGCAGATGGCCGAGGTTTGGTTGCTCAGGCAAAACCCGGACAGGCTGTTGGCGACCGGCATGTGCAAGCCCAGCTGAGGTTCGGCCAGGCCGCAGGCGGAGCGGTAGACGATGTCTTCGCCTTCCAGCAGTTCGACCACCGCGCCATCGGCGCCCGTCAGTTCCGCCGCCGTGCTTGAGGCCGCATCCATTACCGCACTCAAGTCGTTGCCGAGACTGACCAGTCTGACCTGGGCGGCAATAATTGCCCTTAATGTGTTGCCTGAAATGTCATTCATGATGCTCTCCTTCAATGCCATATTTTACCTCCGCTGCCCCCTGCATCGGGGTGCCCCGGTGATAGACATGGATCATGCATAGCGGTATTTCGGCAAAACACGGTAAATTAGTACTTTTCAACCATCGCATCGGATTGTCATGCCAGCAGCATCATGGACCGCATAACTGCGGCGCAAGTATTTGTCGCCATCGTCGAACGGGGCAGCATGGTGGCCGCCGGCGAGGCACTCGACATGTCGCGCGCCATGGTCACGCGCTACCTGGCCGAGATGGAGCAGTGGGCCGGTGCGCGGCTCTTGCATCGCAGCACGCGCCGCCTGAGTTTGACGGATGCCGGCGACGCCACGTTGGCCCGTTGCCGCCAGATGCTGGAAGTGGCGGGCGCCATGGCCGTCAGTTCGCTGGACGGGGCGGACACGCCGCATGGCTTGCTACGCATTACCTGTTCGCAATCGCTGGCGCAGACGGCGCTGGCCAGCGCAGTGGCCGCTTACCTGCAGCGCTACCCGCGCGCGGCCGTCGATCTGCAGATGGAAAACCGTGCCGTCAATCTGGTCGAGCAGCGCATCGACCTGGCGATCCGCATCACCAATGCGCTGGAACCGAATCTGATCGCGCGCCAACTGGCCAGTTGCGACTCGGTGGTGGTCGCTGCACCCGCCTATCTGGCGGCGCACGGCACGCCGCGCCGTGCGGAAGACCTGGCCATGCACAATTGCCTGACGTATACCTATTTCGGCAAGAGCCTGTGGCAGTTCACGCATCAAGGGGAAGCGCTTACTGTTCCGGTGAGCGGGCGTTTGTCGGCCAATGAATCGCTGGTCTTGCTGCTGGCGACCGTGGAAGGGGCGGGTATTTCGCTGCAGCCCCGGTTTTCGGCCGCGCCGCTGATCGCCAGCGGCCAGCTGGTGGAATTGCTGCCCGCCTGGCAGCCGCAGTCGATGGGGATTTACGGCATCTATACCTCGCGCCAGCATATGTCGCCCTTGCTGCGCACCATGCTCGATTTTCTGCTGGAATGGTTTGAGCGGGACCCGCGCTGGCTGCAACTGACGGGCGGCATAACGTTGCCTATAAGACCAGTTTCACGCAAGCCTACAAGCAAGCTTGGCAGTGGAACAACACAAGCATGAGTACAAGCCCCGCAAAGCTTACATTTGCTTGCCAAATAAAATTCAAGGAGTCGTTGTTGCGTTACAATACCGCGTGCTATTCTAAATGACGGTATGAAGAATGCTGGCGCAACAAAAGCCCTTCCCCCACAACTTGATGTGCAATCCGCTAACCGGTCAGGCCGTGTCGCGGAAGGTTAGATTAACCCGCTAATCTCGCGAAGCGCGAAGAAAGGTGAGCAATATGATGCAACAATATACGTCCAACTCCTACCTGTTTGGTGGGAATGCTCCGTACGTAGAAGATCTGTACGAAGCGTATCTCAATAATCCAGGTTCGGTACCGGACAACTGGCGCGCCTATTTCGACGCGATGCAGCACGTGCCTGCAGTCGATGGCACCAACAAGCCTGACGTGGCGCACGCCTCGGTCATCGCCTCGTTCGCCGAGCGCGCAAAAGCAGGTCCTATCCGTACAGTGACCGCTTCCTTCGATGCTGAAATGGGCCGCAAACGTGTCGCCGCTACCCAGCTGATCGCCGCTTACCGCTACCTCGGTTCGCACTGGGCCAATCTGGACCCGCTGCAACGCCAGGAACGTCCTGCGCTGCCGGAACTGGAACCAAGCTTCTACGGTTTCACCGACGCGGACATGGACACCGTGTTCAACATCAGCAATACCTATTTTGGCCCCGAGACCGCCACCCTGCGCGATCTGCTGAACTATCTGCGCGATACCTATACGCGTTCGATCGGCGCCGAATTCATGTACATCTCCGACCCGGCCGAAAAGCGCTGGCTGCAAGAGAAACTGGAAGCGATCCGCTCCACCCCGAATTTCACCCCAGAGAAAAAAATCCACATCCTCGACCGCCTGACCGCGGCTGAAGGCCTGGAACGCTATCTGCACACCCGTTATGTGGGCCAGAAGCGCTTCTCCCTGGAAGGCGGCGAAACCTTCATCGCCTCGATGGATGAAACCATCCAGCGCGCCGGCGAAAAAGGCGTGCAGGAAATCGTCATCGGCATGGCCCACCGCGGCCGCCTGAACGTACTGGTCAACACCCTGGGCAAAGCGCCACAGGAACTGTTCGAAGAATTCGAAGGCAAGCATGGCGACGACCTGCCAGCCGGCGACGTGAAGTACCATCAAGGCTTCTCGTCGGACATCTCCACCGCAGGCGGCCCGGTCCACCTGTCGCTGGCGTTCAACCCGTCGCATCTGGAAATCGTCAACCCGGTAGTGGAAGGTTCCGTCAAGGCCCGCATGGACCGCCGCGACGACGTGCACGGCGCGCAAGTGCTGCCTATCCTGGTGCACGGCGACGCTGCGTTCGCAGGCCAGGGCGTGGTCATGGAAACGCTGAATCTGGCGCAAACCCGCGGCTACGGCACGGGCGGCACGGTCCATATCGTGATCAACAACCAGATCGGTTTCACCACCTCCGACCCGCGCGATGCGCGTTCGACCTTGTACTGCTCGGACGTCGTCAAGATGATCGAAGCGCCGGTACTGCACATCAATGCCGATGATCCTGAAGCCGTGGTGCTGGCGACGCAAATCGCGCTCGACTACCGCATGGAATTCAAGAAGGACATCGTGCTCGACATCATTTGCTACCGCAAACTGGGTCACAACGAGCAAGATACGCCTGCACTGACGCAGCCGTTGATGTACAAGAAAATCGGCCAGCATCCAGGCACCCGCAAGCTGTACGCGGACAAACTGGTAGCGCAAGGCGTGATTCCTGCCGATGGCGGCGACAAAATGGTCGCGGCCTTCCGCGACGCCATGGACGCCGGCAAGCACACGGTTGATCCAGTCATCTCGAACTTCAAGAACAAGTACGCCGTCGACTGGCTGCCGTTCCTGAACAAGAAATGGACCGACTCGGCCGATACGGCCGTGCCGATGACCGAACTGAAACGCCTGGCGTCGCGCATCACCACCGTGCCGGAACAGTTCAAGGTCCACTCGCTGGTCGAGAAAGTCCTGGGCGACCGCGCCACCATGGGCCGCGGCGAAATGAACCTGGACTGGGGCATGGGCGAACACCTGGCCTACGCCTCGCTGGTATCGTCCGGCTACGCCATCCGCCTGACCGGCCAGGATGCAGGCCGCGGCACCTTCGTGCACCGCCACGCCGTGCTGCACGATCAAAACCGCGAGCGCTGGGATGCAGGCAGCTACATTCCGCTGCAAAACGTGTCCGACAACCAGGCGCCGTTCACCGTCATCGACTCGGTGCTGTCCGAAGAAGCCGTACTGGCCTTCGAATACGGCTACTCGACCGCTGAACCGAACACCCTGACAATATGGGAAGCCCAGTTCGGCGACTTCGCCAATGGCGCGCAAGTGGTGATCGACCAATTCATCAGCTCCGGCGAAGTGAAATGGGGCCGCGCTTCGGGCCTGGTCATGATGCTGCCGCACGGCTACGAAGGCCAGGGTCCTGAGCATTCGTCCGCACGTCCAGAGCGTTTCCTGCAACTGTGCGCAGACAACAATATGCAAGTCGTGCAGCCGACCACGGCTTCGCAGATCTTCCACTTGCTGCGCCGTCAAATGGTGCGCCAGTTCCGCAAGCCACTGGTCATCCTGACGCCGAAATCGCTGTTGCGCAACAAGGATGCCGGTTCGCCGCTGACCGACCTGGCCAAGGGCGGTTTCCAGACCGTGATCGGCGAAGTCGACGAGAAAATCGACGCCAAGAAAGTCAAACGCGTTATCGCCTGCTCGGGCAAGGTCTATTACGACCTGGTCAACGCACGCAAGACCCGCGGCCAGACCGACACGGCCATCGTGCGCCTGGAACAGCTGTATCCGTTCCCGCATAAATCGTTCGCTGCGGAACTGAAGAAGTTCCCGAATCTGGTGGAAGTGGTGTGGACCCAGGATGAGCCGCAAAATCAGGGCGCATGGTTCCAGATCCAGCACAACATCTTTGAAGGCCTGGAAGCGGGTCAACGTCTGGCCTACGCCGGCCGTCCTGCTTCGGCGTCGCCTGCTGTCGGTTACTATGACAAGCACTACGCTCAGCAAAAAGATCTGCTGGAAACGGCATTCTCGAAGCTGAAAGGCTTTATCCTTACGAAATAAGCAAGGATCAAAGACGCCGCGCTCACTGCGCGGCTGTTGACCACTATGCACGGAGCGCCGCCATTGCTACGCAGAGGCGGCGCCGCAATAACAAAATAAACGGAGTTTTACATGGCACAAATCGAAGTCAAAGTTCCCCAGTTGTCGGAATCGGTTGCAGAAGCAACCCTGCTGGCATGGCATAAAAAAGTCGGCGAGCCAGTGGCGCGCGACGAAAACCTGATCGATATCGAAACCGACAAAGTGGTCCTGGAACTGCCTGCACCAGCTGCTGGCGTGATCGTCCAGATCATCAAGGACAACGGCGCCACCGTGGTGGCCGGCGAAGTCATCGCCATCATCGATACCGACGGTACGGCCAAAGTCAGCCCGATGGAAGTATCGGCTGTTCCTGCGCCAGCCCTGGCTGCCGCTGCACAAGACACCGCTACCGCATCGGCTCCAGCTGCTGCGACCAAAGGTGACGTGGCCATGCCTGCTGCTGCCAAGATCCTGTCCGAAAAAGGCCTGTCCGCTGGCGACGTCGCCGGTTCGGGCAAAGATGGCCGCGTGACCAAGGGCGACGCCCTGGCCGCTTCCGCCAAGCCTGCCGTTGCTCCTTTGGCGCCAGCTGCTGCCAAACCAGCACTGCAACAAGTTGCTACGCCAAGCGCCGCCAACCTGGGCGACCGTCCGGAAGAGCGCGTGCCGATGAGCCGCCTGCGCGCACGTATCGCCGAGCGCCTGCTTCAATCGCAATCGACCAACGCCATCCTGACCACGTTCAATGAAGTGAACATGCAGCCGGTCATCGATCTGCGCAACAAATACAAAGACAAGTTCGAAAAAGAGCACGGCGTCAAGCTGGGCTTCATGTCCTTCTTCGTCAAGGCTGCTGTCGCTGCCCTGAAAAAATACCCGATCATCAATGCTTCCGTAGACGGCAACGACATCGTGTACCATGGCTACTTCGACATCGGTATCGCAGTTGGTTCGCCACGCGGCCTGGTCGTGCCTATCATCCGCAACGCTGACCAGCTGTCGATCGCCGACATCGAGAAAAAAATCGGTGAATTCGGCGCGAAAGCCAAGGATGGCAAGCTGACTCTGGACGACCTGACCGGCGGTACCTTCTCGATCTCGAACGGCGGCACCTTCGGCTCCATGCTGTCGACCCCGATCATCAACCCGCCGCAATCGGCTATCCTGGGCGTGCATGCGACCAAGGACCGTGCCGTGGTTGAGAACGGCCAGATCGTGGTGCGTCCTATGAACTACCTGGCCATGTCGTACGACCACCGCATCATCGACGGCCGCGAAGCCGTGCTGGGCCTGGTGGCGATGAAAGAAGCGCTGGAAGATCCAGCACGCCTGTTGCTGGACCTGTAATAGCGATTGCCCCGGCGTAGCCGCCGGGGCAGTGTAGGCAGTACCGTTGTACCCCGTGCCAGAAGACGCAGCTGGCTGATCTCATCACACAAGAGGATTCCCATGAACGTCTCTGAAGAAATCAAGCGACTGCACGACTTGCACCTGGCTGGCGCATTAAGCGATGCTGAATTTGCGCAAGCCAAGGCCAAGCTCCTGGGCGGCATCAACCTGGACAAGCCGGGCACCAGCTCCGGCGCCGAGTCGGCGTCCAGCCCGACGAATGACCTGGTGCAGGAATTTAACCGCCTGCGCCGCTCGCGCAACGACCGCTGGCTAGGCGGCGTGTGCGGTGGCCTGGGCCGCGCTTCCGGCATGGAAGCGTGGATCTGGCGCCTGGTCTTTGTCCTGTTTACATTGACCTTCGGCTTCGGCGTGGTGATTTACCTTCTATTGTGGATTTTCGTCCCGGACGAAGAGATTGGAATAACAAAAAATGAGTACTAAACAATTTGACGTTGTTGTCATCGGTGCGGGCCCTGGCGGCTACATCGCCGCCATCCGCGCAGCACAGCTGGGCTTTTCCGTCGCTTGCGTCGACGAATGGTCGAACGCCAAGGGCGGCGCCGCGCCTGGCGGTACCTGCACCAACGTGGGTTGCATCCCGTCGAAAGCGCTGCTGCAATCGTCCGAGCATTTTGAACACGCGGGCCACAGCTTCGCCGAGCACGGCATCGATGTCGCCGGCCTGAAACTGAACCTGGGCCAGATGCTCAAGCGTAAAGATACGGTCGTCAAGCAAAACAACGACGGTATCCTGTACCTGTTCAAGAAAAACAAGATCGCCTTCTTCCACGGCCGCGCCGCTTTCGCTGCTGCCGCTGCCGGCACTTACGAGATCAGCGTAACGGGCGCCGCCAGCGAAACGTTGACGTCCAAGCACGTCATCATCGCGACCGGCTCGAACGCACGCGAACTGCCAGGCGCACCATTCGACGAGAAACTGATCCTGTCGAACACCGGTGCTTTGGCCATCGACGAAGTACCAGTCAAGCTGGGCGTGATCGGTGCTGGCGTGATCGGCCTGGAAATGGGCAGCGTATGGCGCCGCCTGGGTTCCGACGTCACCGTACTGGAAGGCCTGCCGGTCTTCCTGGGCGCGGTCGATGAGCAGATCGCCAAGGAAGCGTCGAAACTGTTCACCAAACAAGGCCTGAAGATCAACCTCGGTTGCAAGATCGGCGCCATCACCCCGGGCAAAAACGACGTCAGCGTTGAATTTGTCGATGCCAAGGGCGAAGCGCAAAAAGCCGTGTTCGACAAACTGATCATTTCGATCGGCCGTACGCCGAACACGAATGGCCTGGGTGCGGACAAAGTCGGCCTGCAACTGGACGAGCGCGGCTTCATCGCCGTCGACGGCGATTGCAAGACCAACCTGCCGAACGTCTGGGCAGTGGGCGACGTGGTACGCGGCCCGATGCTGGCGCACAAGGCGGAAGAAGAAGGCGTTGCCGTGGCCGAGCGTATCGCTGGCCAGCATGGCCACACCAACTTCAACACGATTCCCTGGGTGATCTACACTTCGCCGGAAATCGCGTGGGTCGGCAAGACCGAGCAAACCCTGAAAGCGGAAGGCATCGCTTACAAGGCAGGCTCGTTCCCGTTCCTGGCCAATGGCCGTGCGCGCGCACTGGGCGACACTTCGGGCATGGTGAAATTCCTGGCCGATGCGACCACCGATGAAATCCTGGGCGTGCATATCGTGGGTCCGATGGCTTCCGAGCTGATTTCCGAAGCCGTAGTGGCGATGGAATTCAAGGCTTCGGCCGAAGACATCGCGCGCATCTGCCATGCTCACCCATCCCTGTCGGAAGCGACCAAGGAAGCGGCACTGGCCGTTGACAAGCGTACCTTGAACTTTTAATTGTAGTTAGTCCTGCAGGGGCGCTCGCGGTTTTTGCCGCCAGCGCCCCTGTGCGTTGAAGCGAAGCCCATGAATGTAGAAGAGTTTTACCAGAACGCGTTGCAGCAGCGCGATTTCAAGGCCGATGCCGCGCAGCGCCGCGCCGTCGACCGCCTGCAACTGTGCTATGACGAATGGGTGGCCTATAAAAGCCAGCGCTCGAGCACCTTGCGCCGCCTGCTCAGCCGTCCCGCCGTGCCCAAGGGCGTGTATATGTGGGGTGGAGTAGGACGCGGCAAATCGTTCCTGATGGACAGCTTTTATTCCGTGGTGCCCCTGGTGCGCAAGACGCGTTTGCACTTTCATGAATTCATGCGCGGCGTGCACCAGCAGCTCGATGAATTGAAGGGCGTGGCCAATCCGCTCGATGAAGTGGCCAAGCGCATCGCCAGGAAATACCGTTTGATCTGTTTCGATGAATTCCACGTCTCGGACATCGCCGATGCGATGATCCTGTACAACCTGCTGTCGGCCCTGTTCGACAATGGCGTGTCCTTCATCATGACCTCCAATTATGATCCCGACCTGCTGTACCCGGACGGCTTGCACCGTGACCGCATGCTGCCGACCATCGCCTTGCTCAAAGACAAGCTCGACGTGATGAATGTCGATGCCGGCGTCGATTACCGTGGCCGCGCGCTCGAGCAGGTCGATAGTTACTACACCCCGCTGGGCGCGGCCACCGACAAGGCCTTGCGCGACGCTTACGCGCGCATTGCCGAGACGGCCGACGAAGAGGCGCGCATCCGCATCGAGGCGCGCGAAATCCACTGCCTGCGCCGCGCCGGCGGTATCATCTGGTTTGATTTCGCCACCCTGTGCGGCGGTCCCCGTTCGCAAAATGATTACCTGGAAATCGCCAGCCGCTTCCATACAGTGATATTGTCCGGGATACCAGCGATGTCGGCGGCACAATCTTCCGAGGCGCGCCGCTTTACCTGGCTGATCGATGTATTCTATGATCAGAAAGTCAAGCTGATCATGTCGGCTGAAGTGGCGCCGGAAGAGTTGTACACCAACGGCATGCTGGCCAATGAGTTTCACCGTACCGTATCGCGCATCGTGGAAATGCAATCGCGCGAATACATGGAAAAAGAACAGCGCGGCGCGGCCGATGCGATCGTTTGAGGCAGACATAATGAAGATCATGGCAAAGTCGATATCCAAGCTGGGACTGGTCCTGTTATTGTCCGCCTGCGCGCACCAGGGCGAAGCCGCCCTCGATGTGGTCGGCGCGCCGCAGGTAGCGGCCACGCACAGCCTCGAAGAGGCGGATGCCAAGCTGAAGCAGGCAAGCAGCGAGCGCGCGGCGGCGGAAACCGAATTCGCCGAGCGCGAGCAAGTCTGCTACGCCCGGTTTTTCGTCACCGACTGCCTCGACAAAGCCAAGGAAAAGCGCCGTTTGATCCTGGTGCGGCTACGGGCCGTCGAGGCTGAAGCGAACCACTTCAAGCGCGCCGAGTCCGTGCGCCTGCGCGACGTGGAACTGGCGAAAACACAGGAAGATGCACGGATCGATGCAGAGAAACGCAACGCTGCCACGCCCAAACCGGTCAAAGTGGTGGCGCCCGAACCTGCACCGCCCAAGCCTGCCGGCATGAGCCTGGAACAACGCCAGGCCGAGCATGATGCGAAAGTGAAAAAGCAGGCTGCCCAGGAAGCGGCAGACGCGCCGCTGCGCGCGGCCCGCGAGGCGGATTTTGCCCGCAAGCAAGCTGAAGCCATCGAACGCCAGAAGCGCGTGGCCCAGCGCCTGGCCGAACGCCAGGCTGAAGCGGCCAAGGCGGCTGCCGCTGCGGCTGCCAGCAGCAGCGCACCACCGGCCGCACCGATACCTTTTGATCCTTCCGGCAAGTAACCTCACCGTCGCATGGACAAGGGCAGGCCTGAAATGGCGTGCCCTCGTCCGCGTGGCGGGTTAAACTATGCCATGACTGCGCGCGCACCCTCAGCGGTGCGCGCGCCCGTTTCCCAACACTGCCTGGAACGCAATACATGAGTGATGCACAGCATATACAGCGGCGCCTGATTGAACTCGACGTTGAACACCGTGACCTCGATGCGGTGATCGAGCTGCTGATACTCGATGGCCATCATGATGAGCTGCAATTGCGCCGCCTGAAAAAGCGCAAATTGCAATTGAAAGACCACATCACCTTGCTTAAGATGCAATTGGTGCCCGATGTTCCTGCCTGAAGGGCGCTTGTCGCGCCCAGCTTGAGACACTGAGTAAAGTATATTTTGACCGATCACAATTTATTGCCTGCTAGCCAAGATGGTATCGCTGCCGACGTACCATCTGACGCCATCGCGGTACCGGGCAAGCACGATGCCGATATCGAGCGTCTGTTTGGCGCCGGTGGCCCGCTGGGCCCTGCCGTGGGCAGCTACAAGCCGCGCCGTTCGCAGACTGAAATGGCCAAGGCGATTGCCAACGCCATCGATAGCCAGACCACCCTGATGGCCGAGGCTGGCACGGGCACGGGCAAGACCTTCGCCTATCTGGTGCCCGCCCTGATGTGGGGCGGCAAGACCATCGTTTCCACAGGCACCAAGAACTTGCAGGATCAATTGTTCCTGCGCGACATACCGACTGTGCGCGCGGCCTTGCAGGCGCCCGTCTCGGTGGCGCTGCTGAAGGGCCGCTCGAACTATCTGTGCCATTACCACCTGGAGCGCACCTTGCAAAACGGGCGCATGACCTCGCGCGACGACGTGGGCCATTTGCGCGAGATTTCGCGTTTCCTGAAAATGACCAATACGGGCGATAAGGCCGAGCTGGCCAAGGTGCCCGAGAACGCCATGATCTGGAACCTGGTGACGTCCACGCGCGACACCTGCATGGGCGCCGAGTGCCAGTATTACCAGGATTGTTTTGTCATGAAGGCGCGCAAGGAAGCCCAGCAGGCAGATGTGGTGGTAGTCAACCATCATCTGTTCTTTGCCGACGTGGCCCTGAAAGATACGGGCGTGGCCGAGCTGCTGCCATCGGCCAACACTATCATCTTCGATGAGGCGCACCAGCTGCCCGATACGGCGACCCTGTTCTTTGGCAACACGGTGTCCACCTCGCAAATCCTGGAATTGTGCCGCGATGTGCTGGCCGAAGGGCTGGCGCACGCACGTGGCATCGACTGGGCCAAGACCGTGACGGTGGTGGAAAAAGCCGCGCGCGACCTGCGCCTGACTTTTCCGCAGGATATCGTGCGCTTGTCCCTGCCGCAAATCGCTGCCTCGAGCGATTTCTTCCCCGCGCTCGAAACGCTCAAGGATGAGCTCGACGGCATGGTGGCCGTGCTGGAAAGCCAGGCGGAGCGGGCCGAAACGCTGGAACAGGTTCGTGTGCGCGGCGTGGAACTGGCGCAGCAGCTGAGCAGCTGGAAGTTTGACCCCAAGGCCAAGGTGGCTGCCGGCGAAGAAGCCGTGTTTTGGGTGGAAGCGTTTTCCAGTTCCCTGCAATTACACAAGACCCCGCTGTCGATCGCACCGATCTTCAACAACCAGCGCGAAGGCTCGCCGCGCAGCTGGATTTTTACCTCCGCCACGCTGGCCGTGAAAAACGACTTCAAGCATTTTTCGGAACAGATGGGTCTGGAGGGCGAACCGTCGCATACCTGGCCGTCGCCGTTCGATTATGGCGAGCAGGGCTTGCTGTTCGTGCCACAGAATTTGCCGCAGCCCAATTCCATTGGCTACACGGACGCCGTCATCGATTGCGCCTTGCCGATTATCGAGGCGGCCGGTGGACGCACCTTCTTCCTGTGCACGACCTTGCGCGCCGTGAAGCGGGCGGCCGAGCGCCTGGCCGACGAATTCAAGCAGCGTGGCCTGAATTTCCCCCTGTTCGTGCAGGGCGACCGGGGCCGCACCGAGTTGCTGGACCAGTTCCGTGCGGCCGGCAATGGCGTGCTGATCGGAAGCCAGAGTTTCTGGGAAGGCGTCGACGTGCGCGGCGATGCGCTGTCGCTGGTGATCATCGACAAGTTGCCGTTCGCGCCGCCCGACGACCCGGTGCTGGCGGCGCGCATCGAAGTGATGGAAAAGCAGGGCAAGAATGGCTTCATGCATCATTCTTTGCCGGAAGCGATCATTAACCTGAAGCAGGGCGCCGGCCGGCTGATCCGCGACGAAGGCGACCGGGGCGTGCTGATGATTTGCGACCCGCGCATTATTTCCAAGCCTTACGGCAAACGTATCTGGCAAAGCCTGCCACCGTTCAAGCGCACGCGCGACACGGCCGAAGTGGTGGAATTCTTCCGCAACCTGCCTTCCAAGGCGGCTTGACCCTGCCGGCTGGCGCAGCCGCGTCAGCCATCTTTCCTCTTGCATACGGTACTGGCGCCCAAGGCGCCAGATATATCTTTGCGCCAGCGCAAATGGGTGCGTGCTCAGCGGTTTAGAGTGGGCTCATGTCTTGCCATATCAACATCTGGCAATGACAAGAGTGGCACAGGAAACAGGAGGGGATGCCATGAATATCCGCTACGGCTGTTTCTTGAGTTATGCGCACGGCCAGTATGCTTTCATGAACAAGTTCAAGAATGACTTGATCGAAGCGCTGGCCTGCTATCTGGAACCGCACCTGGACCGCGAAGACGCCCTGTTCATCGATAGCGAACAGCTGGGCGGCGGCGACGACCTGGACCGGCGCGTGGCGCGCGCCATGTGCGAAAGCGTGTGCATGATCGTGCTCTACACGCCCAAATACGAAGCACATGGCTATACGCGGCGCGAGTTCGCCGCCATGCAGCTGATCGAACAGGAGCGCAGCGCCTGGTATGAACTGCCCAGCCATCTGATCATTCCCATCATCATGACGCGCCACCCCGACGGGCTGCCCGCGCAAATTACCGGCCCGGGCCTGTATGTCGATTTTTCCGGCTATACGCTGGCCAGCGGCGACCTGAAGTCCAATCCCCAATACTTGCCCGATATCGAACGGATCGTGCAGCGTATTGCCACGCACTACCACTTGCTCAAGCGTTCAACCCCTCCCGGCCACGATTGCAGCCGCTTCGTGATGCCCGATATTCCGCCGGTATGGCGCACCGTTCCGCCGCCGCATTTTCCACGTTAATTCACGCAAAAGGGAACTGTCATGGAATGCCAACGTCTTTCTCTGCCGCCACTGACCGCGCCCGGCGAAGTGGTCACCTTTTACTCCTACAAAGGGGGTACCGGCCGCACCATGGCGCTGTCAAATATCGCCGTGCTGCTGGCGCGGCGCGAAAACGCCAGCGTGCCGGTGCTGATGCTCGACTGGGACATGGAAGCGCCCGGCTTGCATCATTATTTCGAGCAGCACGAGGAACGCCCCGGCGTGCTGGAGTTTTTCGAGGCCTGCCGCCAGCAACTGGAGCGTTTTCGCCTTGAGCCCGCAAGCCGGCATGGTAGCGACGAGGCGCTGGCGCAGCGCGTACTCGACGCCATCGACTGGCAGCAATACGTGGTGCGGGTGGACGAGGGCAGTCCCTTGTACCTGATGCGGGCGGGGCGTTTCGACACCAGTTACAGTGAGCGGCTGGCGCAGATGCGCTGGGATCAATTGTTCGACGCCTGCCCGGCCCTGTTCCGCTGCTTTGCCGATACCCTGGCTGCCCATTTCCGCTATGTGCTGGTCGATTCGCGCACGGGGCGCACGGATAGCGCCGGCATCTGCACCACCTTGCTGCCCAAAAAGCTGGTGGTGGTGTTCACGCCGAACCGGCAAAGCCTGGAAGGCGTCGATGCGCTCGTCACGCGGGCGATCGAATACCGCCGCAGCCATGAAGATGAACAGCGGCCGCTGCTGGTGTACCCGCTGCCGTCGCGCATCGAAATGGGCGATGGCGCCCAGCGTGCCGAATGGCGCCGTGGCGATGCGCAAAAAAGCATCGCCGGCTTCCAGCCCATGTTCGAGCGCCTGCTGCGGGTGTCCTACGGCTTGCCGCAGATTGCCCTCGACAGCTATTTCGATGAAGTGCAATTGCAGCAGACCAAGACTTTTGCCTATGGCGAGCAATTGGCCGTGCGCATCGACCAGGGCGGCGACCGCTTTTCACTGACGCGCACCTTCGAAGCCTTTTTGCACTGGCTGACGGGCGGCTATTTTCCGTGGCAGTCCAGCCGCGAAATTCATTTGCTGGCGGCCATCAATGAAGCGCAGAATGCCTTGCTGCTCGAGCCGGGGCGGGCCGTGGCCTTGCCGCTGGCGCGCGACCTGGGACGCTTGGGCGAGTTGTACCGGAAAGACGGCCGCATGGCGCAGGCGCTCGACGTGCTGCGGCAAAGCGTCGAGATCCGCGCGCGCATGCTGGGCGAGGAACATGTCGATACCCTGGCTGCCAAGAGCGGCATGGCGCGGTTGCTGCGCCAGCTCGACAAGCTGGACGAGGCGCGCCTGCTGGAGGAGGAAGTGATCAGGATCCGCGAGCGCCTGCAGGGTGGCGAGCATCCCGATACGCTGGCGGCCAAGGCTTGCCTGGCGCAAACGCTGGTGCTGCAGCACGACCATGTTGCGGCGCTGCACTTGCAGGATGCGGTGCTGGCCAGCTACACGCAGTTGCTGGGCGCCGAGCATCCCTTGAGCCTGGCGGCGATGGATAGCCGGGCGATTACCTTGTTGCAGATGGAACGTTTGCCGCAGGCGCAGGCCTTGCTCGATACCGTGGTGACGGCGCGCACGCGCCTGTTCGGCGCCGAACATGGCGATACCCTGCACAGCAAGCTGGCGCTGGCGCAGGCCCTGGTACGCCAGGGTGAACTCGAGGGGGCGCGGCAGCTGCTGGAGGCCGTGTTGCAAGTGCAGGAGCGGCGTTTGGGCATGGACCACAGCGCCACCCTGGACACGCGCGACCGGCTGGCTGAAGTGCTGGCGCGCCAGGGCGACTGGGCCGGCGCGCGCCAGCTGTACGAAAACCAGGTGGCGGCGCGTGAGCGCACGCTGGGCCTGGATCACCAGGAAACCTTGATGAGTCAGCGCAAGCTGGCCGAGGCGCTGCTGCGCCGTGGCGACCTCGATGCCGCCCGCAGCGTGCAGGAGCAGGTGCTGGAAGTGCATGCGCGCCTGTTGGGCGAGGACCACCTGGACACCTTGCATAGCAAGAAGCAGCTGGCCGGCACCCTGCAGCAGCAGGGCGAGAGCGAGGCAGCGCGCCTGCTGGAAGACGCCGTGCTCAGCGGCAGCGACCGGCTGCTCAATGGCCGCAGTGGAGGCATGCCGCGTCCGCAGGAAGAAAGCATGCTCGATGGTGCGCGCCATTTGCAGCAAACCATCCTGGCCGAGCGCGCCACGGAGCCCGATACGCTGGGTAGCATGATCGGCATGCTGCAAGACATGATCGAGCGCGAGCAGTACCATCAGGCCGGTGAGCTGGTCGAGCATTTGAAGCCATGCCTGCTGCGCCCGGGCGTGCCGGGCAGGCTGCGCAAGCGCGGCATGGGCCAGCTAAAAAGACTGTACAAGCAGCAGGGCGACCTGGCCGCCTTGCTGGCCTTGCAGGAAGACGAGGTGCTGGCGCTGGAGGGGGCATTGTCGGAAGCGGGCATTGGGCAACGCTAGGGAAGCCGGGCACATCAAATAAGGCTGTTCCGTACGCGCAGCGGGGGCATTGCTTCAGGTAAAATCTCGTTATGAGAATTCTTATCAGTAACGACGATGGTTACCTCGCGCCCGGCCTGCAGGCACTGGCCGATGCGCTGGCCGTTATCGCCGAGGTGGTAGTGGTCGCACCGGACAGCAACCGCTCCGGCGCTTCCAATTCACTCTCGCTGGACCGGCCCTTATCCTTGCACAAGGCCGCCAATGGTTTTTATTATGTCAATGGCACGCCCACCGATTGCGTACACGTGGCGTTGACGGGCCTGATGCAGGAACGGCCCGACCTGGTAGTGTCCGGCATCAACAACGGCCCCAATATGGGCGACGACACCCTGTATTCGGGCACCGTGGCGGCTGCGACGGAGGGGTATCTGTTTGGCATTCCCGCCATCGCCTTTTCACAGGCCGAATATGGCTGGGCCAACCTGGATGCCGCCGCGCGCGTGGCCAGGGAAATCGTCGAGCGCCGCTTTGACGACTTGCAAAAGCCTTATTTGCTGAACGTAAACATCCCTGCCATCCCCTACGAACAATTGCGCGGCACGGTCGCCACGCGCCTGGGCCGGCGCCATTCGTCTGAGCCGGTGATACGCGCACTCGACCCGCGCGGCCGTGAAATCTTTTGGATCGGCCCCGTCGGCGTGGCCAGGGAAGGCGGACCCGGCACGGATTTCCATGCCGTGGCACAAGGCCAGGTATCGATCACGCCGCTGCAGATCGACCTGACCCATCGCACTGAACTCGATGCATTGGCAAAAGGTCTGGCATGAGCGACAAGCCGCGCAACTTTCCCCTGACCCTGGACTCGCTCGCTGGCAAGCCTGCCCGGCAGGGCGGGGCGCAGTCGCTGGCACAATCGCGCGTGGCCACGCCCCAGACGGCAACCCAGAATGCGGCGCAAAGCGCGGGACGCAGTGTGCAGGGACCGGGGCATGAGCGGGCGCCGGCGTCAGCGTTAGCGCCATCGCCATCGCGGCAACATCCGCTGGTGTCCGAAGCCGTACGGCGCGCCATGGTGGCGCGCATCGCCAAGCAGGGTGTGCAGGATCATGTGGTGCTGGACGCCATGCTGGCCGTGCCGCGCCATCTGTTCATGGACGAGGCGCTGGCCTCGCAAGCGTATATCGATGCTTCGCTGCCGATCGGCCATCACCAGACGATTTCCCAGCCGTATATCGTTGCCCGCATGATCGAAGTCATGCGCCAGGGCAGCCCCTTGCAGCGCGTGCTCGAGATCGGTACTGGCTGTGGCTACCAGGCGGCGGTATTGTCGCTGGTGGCGAAAGAGGTGTTTTCGATCGAGCGCATCAAGCCTTTGCATGAGCTGGCGAAGGCCAATTTGCGGCCCTTGCGCGTGTCGAATCTGCGTTTGCAGTACGGAGATGGTATGCTTGGCCTGCCGCAGGCGGCGCCCTTTGACGGCATCATCCTTGCCGCTGCCGGCCTGGAAGTCCCGCATGCCTTGTTGGAACAGCTGACAATCGGCGGGCGTCTGGTTGCGCCGGTGGGCGCCAAATTGCAGCATTTACAACTGATTACCCGGGTGGGGAAAATGGAGTGGACCAGCCAGACCCTGGAAGATTGCCATTTCGTACCTTTGCGCCCGGGCACCATATGATCCCCGGATCGGATAGCAAAGCAGGACATACAATTACATGCGAATGATTAAGAAAAGTAAGCTACTCATAGGCAGCCTCAGCTTGGCTGCCATCCTCAGCGGCTGCGGCACCACGGGTGTCCAGGCGCCGGTCGTGGAGCGCCAGCCGGCCCCGGCCAGCAGCGCGGCGGCAAACGATGCCAAGGATAAGGATCCCGCCCTGTACACGGTCAAGCGTGGCGACACCCTGTTGCGCATCGCGCTCGAACATGGCCAGAATTACCGCGATCTGGTGACCTGGAATGACTTGAGCAATCCGAACGACATCAAGGTCGACCAGGTGTTGCGCGTGCTGCCGCCGAATGGCGAGTCGGGCGGTGCCCAGACCTCTGCCGTTGTGATGGCGCCACCGATTGAAACGCGTCCATCGACGCCGGCCGTGCAAAAGAAAACCGGTCCGCGCGGCGAGAAGCGTCCCTATTCCGATGCTACTCTGGCTGAATTGCGCGCCGATGGCGATGCGCCGGCCGCCAAACCTGCTCCTGCGGCGGCCACCGCGCCGGCCGCCGTGGCCGCTGCGCCGGCGGCATCCGCAGCGGCGTCTGCGGCACAGTCTGCTGGTGACGACAAGATCGGCTGGATCTGGCCGACCGAAGGCAAGGTCATCGCTACTTTTGACGAAGGCAAGAACAAGGGCGTCGACATCGCCGGCAAGGCCGGGCAGCCGGTGGTGGCCGCTGGCGCAGGAAAAGTCATGTATGCCGGGAGCGGAATCCGTGGTTATGGTAATCTTGTTATCGTGAAGCACAATAATAGTTTATTGTCGGCTTATGCGCATAACCGCAGCATCCTGGTGAAGGAAGGACAGAACGTCACGAAGGGCCAGACGATTGCCGAAATGGGCGATTCCGATGCGGACCGCGTGAAGCTGCACTTTGAAATCCGACAACAAGGCAAACCTGTCGATCCTTCGAAATTCCTGCCTAACCGTTAGGTAAAGCAATGACACACGCGCCGCATGACCAGCTGGACGATGACATGGATCCGCCGGAAGAGGGCGCGGACGACATCGTGACGGAAGATGTTGGCGAACTCGACGGCATCGACGCCGTCGAGGCTGGCGAGGGCGCCGAGCCTGCCAGCGTCAGCGTGCTGGTCGAAAGTGTCGATGAATTGAAAAAAGTGCTGGCGGCCGAACTGTCGACCGATACCACCCAGCACTATCTGAACCAGATCGGCACGCGGCCCCTGCTGACGGCGCCGCAAGAAGTGCATTACGCCACCCTCGCCAAGCAGGGCAATTTCGAAGCCCGGCAAACCATGATCGAGCATAACCTGCGCCTGGTCGTGTCGATCGCCAAGCATTACATCAACCGCGGCGTGGTCTTGCTCGACATGATAGAAGAAGGCAATATCGGCCTGATGCGGGCGATCGACAAGTTCGAGCCCGAGCGCGGTTTCCGCTTTTCCACTTACGCCACCTGGTGGATACGCCAGAGTATCGAACGCGCCATCATGAACCAGGCCCGCACGGTGCGCCTGCCGGTGCATATGGTGCGCGAGCTGAACCAGATCCTGCGCGGCAAATACCACCTCGAAGCGCAGCACCATGACGGCAAGGACGCCACCGCCGAAGACATCGCCCACCTGGTTGGCCGTCCGGTGGAAGAGGTGCAGGATATCCTGGCCCTGTCCGAACATGCCACCTCGCTCGACGCGCCGCTCGACAACGACCCACAGTCATCCTTGATGGACATGCTGCCCGGCGCCGCCGAAGACAGCCCCGATGCGCGCGCCGAACACCATGAAATGACGGTGCTGGTGCGTGACTGGCTGACCAAGCTGCCCGACAAGCAGCGCGTGGTCATCATGCGCCGCTTCGGCCTGGATAATGACGATCCAGCCACCCTGGAAACCCTGGCCGAAGAGATGGGCGTGACGCGCGAGCGCGTGCGCCAGATCCAGCAGGAAGCCTTGATCAAACTGAAACGCGCGATGGCGGCACGCGGCGTCGTCAGAGACTCATTATTGTGAAGATAACAGGCCCCGGCTACTCGGGGTCTGCATCTGCTATCATACGCCCCGCTCGCGGCGCCTGACCTTTTCCCCCTTTCTACAAGTTCCAGCGCGGCCCTGCGTCCCGGCCCACTCTTATCTATTGATCGCTATGCAAGAAAATATCATCGAAATCAAATCGCTCGACATGGACGCCCGCGGCGTCGGCCATATTGAAAACGAAGACGGCACGCCGGGCAAAGTCGTGTTTGTTGAAGGCGCCTTGCCGGGCGAGAAGGTCAGCTTTGTCACGTTCAAGAAAAAGAAGAACTGGGAAATGGCCCGCATGACGGCGCTGCACCGCGAATCGGCCATGCGCATCACGCCCAAGTGCAAGCATTTCGATAACTGCGGCGGCTGCTCGATGCAGCACCTGGAGCCGTCGGCCCAGGTCGCCATCAAGCAGCGCGTGCTGGAAGATAATCTGTGGCATATCGGCAAGGTGCGTCCGCTTAACATCATGCGCCCGATGTATGGCCCGACCTGGGGCTACCGCTACCGCGCACGCCTGTCGGTGCGCCACGTCAAGAAAAAAGATGCCGTACTGGTGGGTTTCCATGAAAAGAAATCGGCTTTCGTGGCCGACATGGATAGCTGCGAGATCCTGCCGCCGCACGTATCGAACATGCTGCTGCCGCTGCGCGGGTTGATCGCCTCGCTGTCGATCTTCGACCAGATGCCGCAGATCGAGCTGGCCGTGGGCGAAGACGTCACCGCCATGGTGTTGCGCATCATGGCGCCATTGACGGGCGACGATGAAAACAAGCTCAAGGCGTTTGCCGACGAATATGGCGTGCAATGGTGGTTGCAGGTGAAGGGCCCCGAAACGGCCGTGCCGTTCTACCCGCTGGACAAGCAGCTGCATTATCTGCTGCCGGAATTTGGCGTCAAGATGCCGTTCAAGCCGGTCGACTTTACCCAGGTGAATCACCACATCAACCGGGTACTGGTATCGAAGGCCTTGCGCCTGCTGGAAGTGCAGCCGCAAGACCGCGTGGCCGACCTGTTCTGCGGCCTCGGTAACTTCACCCTGCCGCTGGCCACTCAGGGCAGCGAAGTGGTTGGCATCGAAGGTAGTACCACTTTGACCGAGCGCGCACTGGAAAACGCGTTAGCGAATGGCTTGTCGGCAAAGACTTCATTCTCCACGCGCAACCTGTTTGAAGTGACGACGGATGACCTGATCGCCCTGGGCAAGTTTGACCGCATCCTGATCGACCCGCCGCGCGATGGCGCCATGGCCCTGTGCCAGGCGCTGGTGGGCCTGGCGCAGACGCGTCCGGATATGCTGCCCAAACGCATCGTGTATGTATCGTGCAGCCCGTCAACCCTGGCGCGCGACGCCGGCATCCTGGCGCTGGAAGCAGGCTACACCTTGAGCAAGGCAGGCGTAGTGAATATGTTCCCGCATACGTCGCACGTCGAGTCGATGGCGGTGTTTGATCTGGCTCAGTAATTCTTGTAGAACTGGCGGGCGGCCTGGCAGGCGCCCGTCCTGTCATCATAAAGCCAGTGTAATACCACTTTCAATATTATCGAAATTGGTATGTTCCTCCAAGGCAATATCGATTTTTTCCTCCTTCCCCCTGCATTTTGTGTTTCCTCCAGTAGGACAACACGCCATCTTTCTAAGCTCAGTTGAATTTTGAGCCAAGTGGTATTGACCTGTTTGATGCCACTGCAAAACCACTTGACTACCTATTTCTTCAGCAGCATGCTCGTCACGCAACTGTAACAATCCACAGGGTCATTATTTATCTAAAACAAAGAGTCGTCTTCCGCAAACCCAGACAGGAGATAGCGTGGAAAATTTAATACTCAGAAAAACGATCAGGAACATGATGTTATGCGTGGCCAGCGGCGGTGTGCTGGCGGCATGTGGTGGCAGTGGCGAGGCCAGTGCGCCAGCCGCGTCGAAGATGCTGGCGGCCAGCACGGTGGCTTGCACCGCCTGGCAAGAGGGCGGTACCTACACGGCCGGCTCGGTCGTCACGTACCAGGGCGGCACCTATACGGCGCTGGTAACGCAGACCGATTACGCCGGTTCTGGCTGGAATCCTGTCGCCTCGCCTAGCCTGTGGAGTGCTGGCGGCATTTGCGGCGCAGAATCCACGCCTACTCCGACGCCAACGCCGGCACCGACGCCAACGCCTACCCCGGCGCCTGCACCAGTGGCGGCGCCTGGCCCAACGGCTGACCCGGCGGCGGCCAGCGCCTGCGCCCTGGCGTGGGTTGCCAGCACGGCTTACACGGGCGGCGCCACGGTCAGCTATAACGGCGTCAATTACCGCGCCAATTACTGGACCCAGGGCGACAACCCGGCCACCAACAACGGCGGCCCCGGCACCGGCAAACCATGGACCATCGTCGACAACTGCAGCACCACGCCGACCCCAACGCCCACTCCAACTCCGACACCAACGCCGACTCCCACCCCAACGCCTACCCCAACACCAACGCCGACACCTACCCCAACGCCAAATGGCCGCGAAGTCGGCGCCTACTTTGCGCAGTGGGGCGTGTATCAGCGTGGTTATGAAGTGGCCAATATCCAGAGCAGCGGCACTGCCAGCAAGCTGACCTTCATTAACTACGCCTTCGGTAATATCTACGCCAAGAACGGCGGCTATGTGTGCGACATGATCACCAAGGCCGAGCCTGGTGCGACCAATCCGAATGCGCCGGACGCAGGCACGGGCGGCGATGCCGAAGCCGACTACATCCGCACGCCGGTACGCACTGTCGATGGCCAGGCCATACCGTGGGATGCGCCGTTGTCGGGCAACTTCCTGCAGCTCAAAAAGCTGAAGGCGGCCAATCCCAACCTGAAGGTCTTCATTTCGCTGGGCGGCTGGAGCTGGTCGAAGTTCTTCTCGGCCGGTTCTGCCACCGATGCGCTGCGCAAACAGATGGTCAGTTCCTGCATCGACATCTACATCAAGGGCAATTTGCCAGTGCAGGGCGGCCGTGGCGGGCCAGCTGCGGCAGTGAACGTGTTTGATGGTATCGACATCGATTGGGAATACCCGATGGGTGGTGGCCAGCCATACAACACGGCCAGCCCGGCCGACAAGCAGAACTTCACCTTGCTGCTGGCAGAGTTCCGCCGCCAGCTCGATGCGCTGGGCGCCACCACCGGCAAGCGCTACCTGCTGACGGCCGCTGTCGGTGCCGGCAAGGACAAGATCGACAATACGGAACCGGCCCTGTATTCGCAGTCGCTGGACTGGATCAACCTGATGACGTACGACTTCCATGGTGGTTGGGAAAATAGTACCAACTTCAATGCCCATCTGTATGCCGACCCGGCCGATCCATCGATCGGCGTGATTCGCGAATACACGGCAGACAGGGCGATCCAGTACATGATCAATGCCGGCGTACCGCGCAACAAACTGCTGCTGGGTATTCCGTTCTATGGCCGTGGCTGGACCGGCGTGGCGCCAGGGCCGAATGGCAATGGCCTGTATCAGACTGCAACGGGTGCGGCGCCGGGCTCTTATGAGGCAGGCATCGAAGACTACCGCTTGCTCGTCGCCAAGGCTGGCACGCGCTACTACCATCCGGTCACCAAGCAGCTGTATCTGTACACGGGTACTGGCGGCCAATGGTGGAGCTATGACGATCCGACCGTGATTGGCACCAAGATGCAATATGTCAAGGACCAGGGCCTGCGCGGCGCCTTCTCGTGGTCGCTCGATGGCGACGCGAATGGCGTGCTGGCCAATGAAGTATGGAAAGTGCGGTGAAACCTTGCTAGTGTAGAGTAGGGCGCGGCCGGGTAGCATTGCTGCCCGGCCGTTCACGTTAAAGACATGCAAACACAGGAGGCGGTGATGGCGGCGGTAGCGACATTGACAGGGCAGCAGGGTGCTCAGGGCGTGCAGGAACTGAGCCGAGAGTGGCGCAGCTGGATCGCGGAAAACCTGATGCTGGGCAGTCATCCTTCCAGCCTGATGCCGGTGCTGCAGCAGGCGGGCATCGCCGAAAAACTGGCGCGCCGCGAAGTGGAGCTGGCACTGCAAAGCCCGTATCTGGCTGGCGCCGTGCGGCTGTCGAACCGGCTGGCCAAGCGCGACTGGGTGATCGATATCCAGCGCCGTCTGAACCAATTGCGCGCCCCCGAAATCCCGCGCCGCCACCAGTTGCCGGCGCAAGCCTTCCTCGATGAATTCTATAGTTTGAACCAGCCCGTGATCATCACTGGCATGATGGAAGACTGGCCGGCCCGCAGCAAATGGAGTCCCGCCTATTTCCGCGAACATTTTGCCGAGCGTGTGGTGGAAGTGCAGTTCGGTCGCGAAGCCGATGCGCAGTATGAAATGAATAGCCTGGTCCACAAGCGCAAGATGGCCTTTGGCGAGTACGCCAGCATGGTGGAAAACAGCGGCCAGACGAATGATTTCTACATGACGGCCAATAACAGTTCGCAAAACCGGCAAGCCTTGCGCGAGCTGTGGGACGATATCGGCCAACTGCCTGAATACCTGGTGCAGGGCGAGCGCACGGGCTTTCTGTGGTTTGGCCCGGCGGGCACAGTCACGCCATTCCATCACGACCTGACGAATAATTTCATGGCCCAGGTGGCGGGGCGCAAGCGCGTGCGCATCATGGCCGCCTGCGAAGTGGCGCGCGTGTATAACCAGCGCCATTGCTTCACGCCCGTCGATGGGCGCGAGATCGATTTGCAGCGCCACCCCTTGATGGGCGACGTGCAGGTGCGCGACTGCATCCTGGCGCCTGGCGAGATCCTGTTTTTGCCGGTCGGCTGCTGGCATTTTGTCGAAGCGCTCGATATTTCGCTGACGGTCGCTTTCACCAACTTCAAATGGGAAAACGACTTTTACAGCAAGTATCCCAAGAATCACGACTTTTGAGCGTTGCCCCGTATGACGCGAACACGCTGACAACAGCCGCCGAACAGGCGGCTTTTTTATGCTTCAGCACGCTTCTTGCCGCTAATATTAGTTTTAAATAATTGATTCAAGTCATTTCAGCGCAATTATTTTGCTGTGAATTGCCATCATCTTTCATTATCCAGATGGGCATGACGGGTGGATAATTTTGTTGCTCTTGCGCTGCCAGGCACCTTTTCCCGACTTGCCGGCCGGCGCAGGCATGACTAGTGGAGGCAGTAGGGCATGAACATGCAACACACGACACAAGAGCTACAAGCGGTAGTCAATACGGACTCGCGGCTGTACCGCGCGGCAGCCGACTTGCTGGCCAGGGCAGACATCCATTTGAATGGCGACGCTGCCTGGGATATGCAGCTGCGCAAGCCGGGCGTGCCCGAGCGGGCTTTCGCCAGCGGCAACCTGGGGCTGGGCGAAGCCTATATGGATGGCGACTGGGACGCGGGCCAGCTCGACGAATTTTTTGCCCACTTGCTGCGCGCGCGGCTGGGCGATGAAGTCAAGCCGGTGCGGCTGGCTTTTCATGCGCTGACGGCGCGTCTGTTCAATCTGCAAAGCGAGCGCCGCGCCTGGATGGTGGGCAAGGAACACTACGACCTGGGCAATGAGTTTTACGCCGCCATGCTCGATCCGCGCATGACCTATACCTGCGGCTACTGGAAAGACGCCAGCAACCTGGCCGAGGCGCAGGAAGCCAAGCTGGACCTGGTCTGCCGCAAGTTGCGCCTGGAGCCCGGCATGCGCGTGCTCGATATCGGCTGCGGCTGGGGCAGTTTCATGCGTTATGCGGCTGAAAAATACGGCGTGCAATGCGTGGGCGTGACGATCTCGAAGGAGCAGGCCGAGTATGCGCGCAGCTTGCCGGGCGGTGCAAACCTCGATTTCCGCCTGCAGGACTACCGCGACATGCACGAACGCTTCGACCGTATCGTCAGCATCGGCATGTTCGAGCATGTGGGCCATAAAAACCACCGCACCTACATGGAAGTGGCGCACCGCTGCCTGGAAGACGATGGCCTGTTCCTGCTGCATACCATCGGCAAGAACAAGCGCCAGTCGACCAGCGACCCGTGGATAGACAAATACATCTTCCCGAATGGCGACTTGCCGTCGATCGGCCAGATCGGCGACGCCATGGATGATTTGTTCGTGGCTGAAGACCTGCACAATTTCGGCGCCGACTATGACAAGACCCTGATGGCCTGGCACGCCAATTTCGAGCAAGCCTGGCCCCGTTTTGCCGATCAGCTGGGTGAGCGCTTCCGCCGCATGTGGTCCTACTATTTGCTGTCCTGCGCCGGGGCTTTCCGCGCGCGTGATTTGCAGCTGTGGCAGTGGGTGCTGTCCAAGCAGGGCGTGCTGGGCGGCTACCAGCGGGTCAGCTGATGGCCGGCATGAACCAGGGCCTAACTGCTATCATCGCCTGATGGATATCAATCAAGCGCGTACCTTTCTGGAAGTGGCTTCCTGCGGCAGTTTCATTATGGCGGCCGAACGCATGCATGTGACGCAAACGGCGGTCAGCGCCCGCATCCGTACCCTGGAGCAGCAACTGGGGCGCCAGCTATTCGTGCGCAACAAGGCTGGCGCGCGCCTGACGCCGGCTGGCGAGCGTTTCATGCGCCACGCGGCAACCATGGTGCAAGTGTGGGAGCGGGCGCGCCACCAGGTGGCCTTGCCGCCAGGGAGGGAGGATGGCGTCAGCATCGGTTGTGAGCTGAGCCTGTGGCAGCCGATGCTGGGCGAATGGCTGATCGGCATGAACCGCGATTGTCCAAAGATCGCCTTGCGCGCCGAAGTCGACAACCCGGCGCGGCTGCTCGACGCCGTGCATGACGGTTCGCTGGACCTGGCCGTGCTGTACAACCCGCCGCAGCGCCCTGGCCTGGTCAGTGAATTGCTGGCCGAGGAAAAGCTGGTGATGCTGACCACCCGTCCCGATGGGCAGATGCATGCGGACGCCTATGTGTATGTCGACTGGGGCCCCAGCTTTGCGGCCAACCACCAGGCGGCGTTTCCCGAGCTGAGCAGTCCGCCCGTGTCGATTTCGCTGGGGCCGCTGGCGCTGGTGTATTTGCGCGAAGTGGGTGGCGCCAGCTATTTCCGCGTCGGCATGGCGCGCCCGTATCTCGAAGCGGGCCAGCTGTTCCGCGTCCACGGCGCGCCGGAATTCTCGCATTCTGCCTACGCCGTGTATGCGGCCCAGCGCGACAATCCCACGCTGGACCGCGCCCGCGCCTGCCTGCGTCTGGTGGCCGAGCGGTGGCGAACGATGTAAAGCTGGTGGTACAGGCGTAAAAAAGCCGACCCGCAGGTCGGCTTTTGATTTTTGACGCGTGATGATTAGTCGCGGCTGCCGCCGGCCAGGCCCAGGAGGGACAACAGGCTGGTGAAGATGTTGTACACGTCCAGGTAGATGCGCAGGGTAGCCGAGATGTAATTGGTCTCGCCGCCGTTGATGATTTGCTGCACGTCATACAGGATGTAGGCCGAGAAGATCGCGATGGCAACCATCGAGATGACGATCGACAGTGCCGACAGGCCCAGGAAGATGTTCGCTACCGATGCCAGGATCAGCACGATCACACCAGCGAACAGCCATTTGCCCATCGCAGAGAAATCGCGTTTCGAGACCGTGGCGATGGTTGCCATCACTGCCAGGATGGTGGCCGTGCCGCCGAACGCCGTCATGATCAGGGTGCCGCCGTTCGAATAGCCGAGCGTGCGCGTCAGGATAGGCGTGAGCATCAGGCCCATGAAGAAGGTGAAGCCCAGCAGGACGGCGACGCCCAGGCCCGAGTTCTTGGTTTTTTCAATTGCAAACATGAAGCCGAAGGCGACCGCCATGAAGATGATGAAGCCCATGCCGCCATGCAGCATTGGCAGGTGCAGCTGCACGCCGACGAATGCGCCCATCACGGTCGGTATCATGGACAGCGCCAGCAGCCAGTAAGTGTTGCGCAAGACCTGGTGGCGTACTTGCTGCATGCCTCCCGACAGGTCAAAAGTGCGTTGCATGTTCTGATTCATAGTGCCTCCGTGTGATCGATTCAAATTGCTACTGCGGCCAAGGATAGCATGGACCCCGCTTTTTGCAAAAAAAACAGCTTAAGATTGCATTAAACTCAGCTGGGGCTGGAAGATGTACCCTGCTTGTCTGGGAGATATGGGGCTTAGTATGGTAAAATCAAAGGTTGATTGAGTTCTCAATTTACGTTTTAAACCTTTCTTTTTATTGGAGTTTTCACACATGGCAATCGAACGCACCCTGTCGATCATCAAACCAGACGCAGTTGCAAAAAACGTAATCGGCCAAATCTACAGCCGTTTCGAAAACGCTGGCTTGAAAATCGTTGCAGCCCGCATGACCCAATTGTCGCGCGAACAAGCTGAAGGCTTCTACGCAGCGCACAAAGAGCGCGGCTTCTTCAAAGACCTGGTGGACTTCATGGTTTCCGGCCCAGTCATGATCCAGGCTCTGGAAGGCGAAAACGCCGTTCTGGCCCACCGCGATCTGATGGGCGCAACCGATCCGAAGAAAGCAGAAAAAGGCACGATCCGCGCCGATTTCGCTGATTCGATCGACGCTAACGCCGTACACGGCTCCGACGCTGTCGAAGCTGGCAAAGTAGAAATCGCTTACTTCTTCCCAGAACTGAAGGCTTAATTGCCTTAGATAACGTTATTTCCTGGCGTTATCTGTGAAATAACTTTATCACCCCCTGTTCCCGCTGCGCCTGGTTTTTTTTTGCGCGCGCGGGGACGGATTTTTAGAATAGATATGATCATGACTACGACGACACTCACCAACTTGCTGGACCTCGATCCCGCGCAACTCATCGCTTACTGCGCCGAGTTGGGAGAGAAACCGTTTCGTGCGAAACAATTGCAACGCTGGATACACCAGTTCGGCGCCTCCGATTTCGACGCTATGACGGACCTGGCCAAGTCGCTGCGCGACAAGCTGGCGACGCGCGCCGAAGTGCGCGCCCCGGCCATCATCAGCGACCATACGTCGACGGATGGCACGCGCAAGTGGCTGGTCGACGTGGGCAATGGCAATGCCGTGGAAACCGTGTTCATCCCGGAAGACAACCGCGGCACCCTGTGCATCTCGACCCAGGCCGGCTGCGCCGTTAATTGCCGTTTCTGCTCGACTGGCAAGCAAGGCTTCAACCGCAACCTGACAGTCGGTGAAATCATCGGCCAGTTGTGGATGGCAGAATTTGAATTGCGCCGCACCAAGGGTATCGAACCAGGCCCGAAAGGCGAGCGCCAGATCACCAACGTGGTGATGATGGGCATGGGCGAGCCCCTGCTTAACTTTGAGCCGACCGTCACCGCCCTCAAATTGATGCTCGACGATAACGCCTACGGCCTGTCGCGCCGCCGCGTGACCTTGTCGACCTCGGGCGTGGTGCCGATGATGGACAAGCTGTCGCAGGAAGTGCCGGTGGCCCTGGCCGTCTCGCTGCACGCCTCGAACGACAAGCTGCGCGATGGGCTGATTCCGCTGAACAAGAAATACCCGCTGAAGGAATTGATGGCGGCCTGCAAGCGCTACCTGGAATTCGCGCCGCGCGATTTCATTACCTTCGAATACTGCATGCTCGATGGCGTCAACGATAGCGACGAACACGCGCGCGAACTGCTGGCGCTGGTGCAAGACCGCGAGTTCGGCGTGAACTGCAAGTTCAACCTGATCCCGTTCAACCCGTTCCCGGAATCGGGCCTGTTCCGTTCGAAAAACCCGCGCATCAAGGCGTTTGCCCAGGTGCTGATGGATGGCGGCATCATCACCACCGTGCGCAAGACGCGCGGCGACGATATCGACGCCGCCTGCGGCCAGTTGGCCGGCGAAGTCAAGGACCGCACGCGGGTGCAGGAGCGCATGGAAAAAATGACGGAATACCAGCAGAAGTTTGGCGCCAATTTCGGAAAAATCGTGGAGATCCGCTCCTGATGGGGGAAGGCATGGCTTACCATCGCTTGCTCGCTGTGGCTGCTGTTAGCCTGGCTGTGCTGCTGGTCGGCTGTGCTTCCGCTGCGCATGATGACAAGGTCTTGGGTGCCACTGCCGCCACTGCTGCCACTGCCACCAATCCGGCCCAGCAGCGCGCCAGCCTGCGTTTGCAGCTGGCCAGCGCCTACTACGGCGCAGGCCAGCTGGACGTGGCGTTTGAGGAAGTGACGCAGGCGTTGTTGCTGGCGCCAGGCGACGCCCAGGCCTATGGCATGCGTGCGCTGATCCAGGCGGGCCGGCAGCAAAATTTGCCTGCTGAGAAAGATTTCCTTTACGCCTTGCGCCTTGCGCCCCACAATCCTGAGTTGAGCAATAATTACGGCCTGTTTCTGTGCCAGACGGGACGCGCGGCGCAATCGCTGGCTTATTTTGATGCGGCGCTGCAAGATGTTTCCTATGTAACACCGGAAAAGGCGCTGCATAATGCGGGCGCATGCAGTGCGAGTTTGAAACAATATCAGCGCGCTGGCGCGTATTGGTTACGGGCGCTGCAGATCGCACCAGACGTGGCGGCGACAAATGCCGGTCTGGCGCGCGTATATTACGAACAGCAAGACTACCGGCAAGCGGCTTTTTATCTTGCGCGGCTCGGTAAAGTAGCGACTATGGAGAGCCAAACGGCCGATGTGCTGTGGCTCGGGATCAAGGTGCAGCATCAGCTCGGGGATGTGGGCGCGGAGGCTGGCCTGGCGGCGCAATTGCGTCACCACCATTCCGCCTCCCCCGAATATGCTGCTTATCAAAATGGGGCGTTTGATGAGTGAGACAGGGATACCAATGAATTCAGAGCAGGCAGAGACGCCTCAGCAGCAGCCCCAGGGTGGTCTGGCGTCGGCAGGGGCGCAATTGAAGGCGCAGCGCGAAGCGCTGGGCTGGCCGGTGGAACAGGTGGCGGACCAGCTCAAGCTGGCGCCGCGCCAGGTGATCGCGCTGGAGCAGGGTGATACGGCCGCTTTGCCGAATGTGGCGGTGGTGCGCGGTTTTGTGCGCGCTTATGCCAAGGTAGTCAGGCTCGATGCGGCGCCGCTGGTGGCCCTGATCGAAGTGGCGGCAGCGCCGACGCAAGATCCGGCCACGCCGGTGCGGCGGGAAATTTCGGCGACGTTTTCAGAGTCGCGCTTTCCATCGATGACGCATCGCTCGTCCAGTTCGCCCGTAGTATGGATCGTTGGCGCCGTGGTCGTGGTGGCAGTTGCCGCCTTTGGCGCTTACAAGCTCGGCTATGTTCCGGCAGCCTTGATGGCCCATGTGGACAAGGACAAGGAAGCCGATCATCCTGCGATGTCCGGTCCGGTGGAAACCACCCTGATCAAGCCGGGCCAGGATCTGACGCCCGTGCAGACGCCATCCGTGCCGCTCATTTCCGTGCCGCCGCCGGCCAATGATACGCAGACGGGAACGGCCGCGTCGGCTGCAGCGTCGGTCCCGGCAGCTGCCGCTCCTGCCGCGCCAGCCCCCGCTCCTGCACCTGAAGCGGCCGCTGTCACGCCGCCGGCCGCAGCAGCAAGCGCCAACGCGCTGGTGCTGAAAATTGAGCAAGATTCCTGGGTAGAAATTCGCCGTCGCGGTACCACGCCGCTGGTGTCGCGCATGATGCGCGCTGGCAGCACTGAAACATTTAATATCGCCGGCCCGGCAACACTGGTGGTCGGCAAGCCAGGCGCCGTGCAAGCGACCTTGCGTGGCGCCAAGCTGGACTTGCCGACCGTACCTGGTGGTACGATTGCACGTGTCAGCATCGAATAAATAGTCACAATTGCAATAAACAACTCACAAGACGAAACATATGGCTACCTCGAATACAGCGATCGGTTCCGGTCCTTCAGGCCGCCGCGACAGCCGCAAAGTGCTGATCGCGCACGGCCAGCGCCAGATCTGGGTGGGCGGCGACGCCCCCGTGGTGGTGCAGTCGATGACCAATACGGATACGGCCGATGCGATCGGTACGGCGATCCAGATCAAGGAACTGGCGCGTGCCGGATCCGAACTGGTGCGCCTGACGGTGGACCGTCCCGAATCGGCTGCCGCCGTGCCCTACATCCGCGACCAGCTCGACAAGATGGGTATCGACGTGCCGCTGGTGGGCGATTTCCATTACAACGGCCATACGCTGTTGAACGACTATCCTGATTGCGCGCGCGCGCTGTCGAAGTACCGTATCAACCCTGGCAACGTGGGCAAGGGCGCCAAGCGCGATACGCAATTTGCGCAAATGATCGAAGCGGCCTGCAAGTATGACAAGCCGGTGCGCATCGGCGTGAACTGGGGCAGCCTGGATCAAGCCTTGCTCGCCCGCATCATGGATGAGAACGCGGGCCGTGCCGAACCGTGGCCGGCGCAAGCGGTCATGTATGAAGCGCTGGTAACCTCGGCGATAGAAAACGCCGTGCGTGCCGAAGAGCTGGGTCTGGGCCGCGACAAGATTATTTTGTCGTGCAAGGTGTCGGGCGTGCAGGATCTGATCGCTGTCTACCGCGAATTGTCCCAACGCTGCGATTATCCGCTACACCTGGGCTTGACGGAAGCGGGCATGGGCAGCAAGGGCATCGTGGCCTCGACGGCGGCGCTGGCGGTGCTGTTGCAGGAAGGCATCGGCGACACCATCCGTATTTCGCTCACGCCCGAGCCGGGCGGCGACCGTACGCGCGAAGTGATCGTGGGCCAGGAAATCCTGCAAACCATGGGCTTGCGCAAGTTCGCGCCGATGGTGATTGCCTGCCCCGGTTGCGGCCGCACCACCTCGACCACGTTCCAGGAACTGGCTGACAATATCCAGACCTATCTGCGCGAGCAGATGCCGGAATGGAAAAAATCCTATCCGGGCGTGGAAGCGATGAATGTGGCCGTGATGGGCTGCATCGTCAACGGCCCCGGCGAATCGAAACACGCCAACATCGGCATCAGCCTGCCCGGCACTGGCGAATCGCCGGCTGCGCCCGTGTTTGTCGATGGCGAAAAAGTCGTCACCCTGCGCGGCGAGCGCATCGTGGAAGAATTCCAGGACATCGTCTTGAATTATGTGAAGAGCCACTACGGCAAAGTAGCGGCCTGAGCATATACCGGTAAAAACAGTAAAGAAGAACACTATGTCTGAAAATAAGAAATTCGATAAAATCACCGCCGTCAAAGGCATGAATGACGTGCTGCCGGCCGACGCGGCCCTATGGGAATTGTTTGAAAACACGGCGCAATCCGTGCTGCAAAGCTATGGCTTCCAGCAAATCCGCACGCCTATCGTCGAAGAAACGAAGCTGTTCGCGCGCGCGATTGGCGCCGTGACCGATATCGTGGAAAAGGAAATGTATTCGTTCACCGATTCGATGAACGGCGACAACCTGACCCTGCGCCCTGAAGGCACGGCTGGCGTAGTGCGCGCCGTGGTCGAGCACAACCTGGTCTACGAAGGGCCGAAACGCCTGTGGTACAAGGGCCAGATGTTCCGCCACGAGCGTCCGCAAAAAGGCCGTTACCGCCAGTTCCACCAGTTTGGCGCGGAAGCGATCGGCTTTACCGGTCCCGATATCGATGCCGAGCTGATCATGATGACGCGCCGCCTGTGGGATGACCTGGGCCTGGAAGGCATCCGCCTGGAATTGAACTCGATCGGCGATGCGGCCGAGCGCCTGCGCCACCGGGCCGACCTGATCGCCTATCTGGAAGGCCATAGCGAGCTGCTCGACGAAGAAGCCAAGCGCCGCCTGCACAGCAATCCGCTGCGCATCCTCGACACCAAGAATCCTGCCATGCAGGACCTGGTCAATGGCGCGCCGAAGCTGCTGGACTATCTGGGCGAAGAATCGCTGGCGCACTTTGCTGGCGTGCAAAAGATTTTGAACCACAACAATATTCCATTTACCATCAATCCACGCCTGGTGCGCGGCCTGGATTATTACAACCGCACCGTGTTCGAGTGGGTCAGCGACAAGCTGGGTGCGCAAGGCACGGTCTGCGCCGGTGGCCGCTATGACGGCATGGTGGAAATGTTTGGTGGCAAGTCCACGCCGGCGGTCGGTTTCGGCATGGGCGTCGAACGCCTGGTCTTGCTGATGAAAGATGCGGCCGAGCCAGAACAGCCAGCCCTGTGCGACGTGTATCTGGTGCATCAAGGCGAAGAAGCGGGCTTGCAGGCCTTCGTGCTGGCCGAGCGGATACGCGATGCCGGCCTGGACGTTGTGCTACATTGCGCAGCGAGCAATGGCGGCGGCGCCTTCAAGAACCAGATGAAAAAGGCCGACGCCAGCGGCGCGGCGTTTGCCGTGATCCTGGGCGACGATGAAATCGCCAACCACGTTGCCACCGTAAAAGCCATGCGCGAAGCGGAAGCTGGGTCGCAGCAAAACACGGTGCCGTTCGACGACGTCGTCGATTACCTGGTGGACCAGATCATCGGCAGCCATGATTGCGGCCATGACCATGGTGCTGATGGCCACGTGCATCACCATCATTAATCTGCGCTATTAATTTGTCTTATTAATCTGAAACAATACCGTTCTACCCTTCGCTAACTTCGATTAACTATTCATTAAAACTGACGACTCATGGCATACGATCACGAAGAACAAGAACAACTGGCAACCCTCAAAGCCTGGTGGCAACGCAACGGCAACGTGACCTCCTGGGTCTTGATCGTCGCGCTGGCCGCCTACAGCGGCTGGGCCGGTTGGCAGTACTATCAGCGCAACCAGGCGGCGCAAGCTGGCCAGTTGTACGATGAACTGCAAAACGCCATCGTCGCCAAGGACAACGTCAAGGTGCAGCGCGCGGCGTCCGACATGCAGTCGCGTTTCAGCGGCACCGCCTACGCGCAGATGGCTGCGCTGGCCGCCGCCAAGACGGCTTTCGACGCGAATGATCTGAAAGCCGCCAAGACCCAGTTGCAATGGGTAGCGGACCATGGCAGCGAAGAATACAAGGTCATCGCGCAACTGCGCCTGGCTGGCGTGCTGATGGATGAGAAGTCGTACGATGAAGCGCTGAAAGTACTGGCGTCCGCCAACCTGCCGCAATTTGCCGGCGCCGTGGCGGACCGCAAGGGCGATATCCTGGTCGCGCAAAACAAGCTGGCCGACGCCCGCACCGCCTACCTGGCAGCGCTGGCTGCTACCGCCAAGGATAATCCAGGCCGTCAATTGATCCAGGTGAAACTGGAAGCGATCGGCGGCACGGTGCCGGAAGACAAAGCCAAGGCAGATCAAGCTGCGGCCTGATAGGAAAACTACCGGTTCTGCTGCGCGGCGTTACTGCCGGCGGCTCGACCCTTACAAGTACAAGAAGAAGGTTGGATAACACTTATGCGTGTCACTGAAAAGCTGGTAGCTGCAAGCCTGTTGGTGCTGGTGGCGGGTTGCTCGTCCTTGAATCCGTTTGCCAAGAAAGATCCGAAAGTCGAGCCGGCACCACTGGTCGAGTTAAAATCGAGCCTCGCCGTGCGCGATGCATGGAAATATTCCATCGGCAAGTCAGGCGTGTATGCCTTCAGCCCGGCGCTGTCCGGCAGCAGCCTGTACGTGGTCAGTGCCGATGGCGCGCTGGCGCGCCTCGATGCAGCCACCGGCCGTGAAACCTGGCGCGTCAAGGCCGGTAGCGACATCACTTCCAGCGCCGGCACCGATGGCAGCATCGTCGCCGTGGGCGGCGCCAAGGGCACCGTGCTGGCTTTTGATGCCGATGGCAAACCATTGTGGACCTACCAGGCGTCGAGCGAAGTGTTGACGGCGCCTGTCGTCAGCCAGGGTATCGTCGCCGTACGCAGCGTCGATAACCGCATCGTCGGCATCGATGCCAAGACGGGTGAGCGCAAGTGGGTAGTACAGCGCGCAACGCCAGCATTGACCCTGCGCAATGCGCCGGGCATGGTAGTGGGCGGCGCCAACCTCTACGTGGCACAGCCGGGTGGCAAGCTGATGGCGTTGACCACGGCAACCGGCGTAGTACGCTGGGAAAACGTGGTCAGCGAACCGCGCGGCGCCACGGAACTGGAACGCGTGTCCGACATCGCCGGTGCGCCGGTGGTGTTTGAAAACGAAGTGTGCACCGTCACTTACCAGGGCAAGGCCGGCTGCTTCGATGCGGCCACCGGCGTGCCCCGCTGGACCAAGCCTTACTCGTCCGACGTAGGCGTGGCGGTCGACCAGCGCTTCGTGTTTGCCGTCGATGAACAGGGTGCCGTGACGGCGTTCAGCCGCGAAGCAGGGCAGAGCGCCTGGAAGAATGACGGACTGGCACGCCGTCGCGTGTCGACGCCAGCCTCGTTTGGCCGCAGCGTTGCGGTTGGCGATTATCAAGGTTACATCCACTTCCTGTCACGGGAAGATGGCGCATTTATAGGTCGGGTCAGCACCGACGGTAGTCCGATTGTTTCGGCCCCCGTTGTCGCCGGTTCGAATTTGATTTTTCAAACCCAATCAGGGACAGTGATCGCTCTCGCGGTCGAGTAATACAATGAAGCCGGTAATAGCACTAGTAGGTCGACCCAATGTTGGGAAATCGACTTTATTCAATCGTCTGACCCGCTCGCGCGATGCGCTGGTGGCGGATTTGCCTGGGTTGACGCGCGATCGTCACTATGGTGAAGGCCGTGTCGGCGAACGTCCCTTCCTGGTCATCGATACGGGTGGTTTCGAACCCGTCGCCAAGGAAGGCATCATGCACCAGATGGCACTGCAGACCAAGCAGGCCGTGGCGGAAGCCGACGTGGTGGTCTTTATCGTGGATGGCCGTCAGGGCCTGACGCCGCATGACAAGACCATCACCGACTTCCTGCGCAAGAGTGGCCGTCCGGTCATGCTGGTGGTCAACAAGAGCGAAGGCATGCGCTATACGGCCGTGGTCTCGGACTTCTACGAGCTGGGCATGGGCGATCCATATGCGATCTCGTCCGCGCACGGCGACGGCGTGACCGACCTGGTCGAAGTCATGCTGGACACCGCCTTTGCGCAGCGTCCGGACGAGCCTGAAGAGCTGGAAAAGACTGATCGCGGCATCCGTATCGCGCTGGTCGGCCGCCCGAACGTGGGCAAGTCGACCCTGGTCAACACCCTGCTGGGCGAAGAGCGCGTGATCGCCTTCGACATGCCGGGCACTACCCGCGACTCGATCGAGATTCCGTTCGAGCGCGATGGCCAGCAATACACCTTGATCGACACGGCCGGTATCCGCCGCCGTGGCAAGGTGTTTGAAGCGATCGAGAAATTCTCGGTAGTGAAGACGCTGCAATCGATTTCCGAAGCCAACGTGGTGATCCTGCTGCTCGATGCGCAGCAAGATATTTCCGAGCAAGACGCGCATATCGCCGGCTTTATCCTGGAATCGGGCCGCGCACTGGTGGTGGCCGTGAATAAATGGGACGGCTTGCAATCGCACGAGCGCGATGAGATCAAGATCGACCTCGACCGCAAGCTCGATTTCCTGTCGTTTGCCAATATGCACTTTATTTCGGCGCTGAAAGGCAGCGGCATCGGCCCATTGATGAAATCGCTCAACGCAGCCTACGCGGCCGCCATGTGCGACCTGTCGACGCCGAAGCTGACGCGCGCCCTGATCGAAGCGGTAGAGAAGCAGGAGCCGCGCCGCAAGGGTTCGATCCGCCCGAAACTGCGTTATGCTCACCAGGGTGGCATGAACCCGCCGGTGATCGTGATACACGGCAATGCACTCGACGCCGTGGGCGAGCCATACAAGCGTTATCTGGAAAAACATTTCCGCGATACTTTCTCGCTGGTGGGCACGCCATTGCGCATTGAATTGCGTACCGGTAAAAACCCGTTTGCCAGAACGCCAAAATAAACTGGTTTGAATTTGTAAAATACGGTTGATTGCTTAAATGGCTTGTAATTAAGTTTACATTAAGGCGCCGCATGGAAAATGCGGTGCCGATTTTAAATAATCTGGACATAGTCACGGTGATATTGCCGTAACTATGCACCATGCGCGACAGCGATCGCGAAAACAGGTTACAGTAGCTGCGATGCATCATTCTCTGCAAGAGAATACTGTGTGAGCACTTGAAATCAAGCGAGTCGCCTCCAATTTCTACACAACAACATAAACAACGGAGCTGTTATGAGCAACAAAGGGCAACTGTTACAAGACCCATTCCTCAATGCATTACGCAAAGAGCATGTTCCGGTCTCGATTTATCTGGTCAATGGTATTAAATTACAAGGCCATATCGAATCGTTCGATCAATATGTCGTATTGCTGCGCAATACGGTTACTCAGATGGTATACAAGCATGCCATCTCGACAGTGGTGCCGGCCCGTGCCGTCAATCTCAATATTGAATCAGAAGCGGAGTAAAGCGTTGAGCTTGACGGCCCAGCGCCTCTCACCCTCCATCGCCCGCGCGCGCAATTGCGCGCGTGTCCGCGTCAGCGGCGCTGATGCATTTGCATCGGCGCCACTGATCGCGCCTGTGTTTGCTTCAACTCATTTGTTTCCATCATGCGCGCGGCACTAGTCGGGGTTGACTTCGGTCACAGCGACTTTGCCGCCAGCATGGAGGAATTGATGCTGTTGTCGCGCTCGGCTGGCGCCGATCCGATTTCCACCATCACGGCCAAGCGTTCCAGTCCCGATTCTGCTTATTTTGTCGGTAGCGGCAAGGCGGACGAGATTGGCGACGCCGTCGTCAATGACAAGCTGGAAATCGTCATCTTCAATCATGCCCTCTCGCCGGCACAGCAGCGCAATCTGGAAAAGCGCCTGAATGTGCGGGTGCTGGACCGTACCAGCCTGATCCTCGACATCTTTGCACAGCGCGCCAAGAGCCATGAGGGCAAGCTGCAGGTCGAGCTGGCCCAGTTGCAGCATTTGGCCACGCGCCTGATCCGCGGCTGGACTCACCTTGAGCGGCAAAAGGGCGGTATCGGCTTGCGCGGTCCCGGCGAGACGCAGCTCGAGACCGACCGCCGGCTGATCGGCGACCGTGTCAAGGCACTGCGGGCTCGCCTGGAAAAGCTGCACAAGCAGCGTGAGACGCAGCGCCGTGCGCGCGGCCGCAATCACACGTTTTCCGTGTCGCTGGTTGGCTATACCAATGCCGGCAAGTCGACCCTGTTCAACGCTGTGACCAAGGCTGGCGTGTATGTCGCCGACCAGTTGTTCGCCACGCTGGACACCACCTCGCGCCGGGTTTACCTGGGCCAGGAAGTGGGCAATGTGGTGATCTCCGACACGGTCGGCTTCGTGCGCGAATTGCCGCATCAGCTGGTGGCCGCTTTTCGCGCCACGCTCGAAGAAACCATCCATGCCGATCTGCTGCTGCACGTCGTCGACGCTTCGTCGCCGGTGCGCATGGAGCAGATCGAACAGGTCAATCTGGTCTTGAAAGAGATCGGCGCCGATCATATTCCGCAAATCCTCGTGTGGAACAAGATCGATGCGGCCGGGCTGGAGCCGTCGATAGAGCGTGATGAATATGCTACGATCAGTCGCGTCTTCGTCAGTGCGCAAAAAGGCAGCGGGCTGGACCTGCTGCGCGAGGCGATCGTCGAGATGGCGAAGAATGCGCCAGGTTCGGCCCATCTCTACCAGGATGGCGAAGCGCAACAGCAAGACGAATACAGTCAGCACGAGCACGACCAGCAGCACGATGGCGCCGCCCCGGATCAGGCCACAGAGCCAGACCAGGATGATAGGTTTTCCACCCACTCTCAAGTCGGAACACGATAGTTATGCTTGTCTCCCTACTCAAAAAAACAGGCTTGAAGTTATCCCTGAATGATCCCCGCTGGGGCAATCGCAAGGACGACGGCAAGAAAGCCCAAGAAGGCAAAAAGCCCGGTGAAGGTCCGCCGGACCTCGATCAGTTGTGGCGCGATTTCAATCAGCGCCTGAACGCCTTTTTCGGACAGAAGAATAATCGTCCCGATAATGGCGGCAACGGTGGCGGCGGCAATGGCCCCCGTCCGGACATGAAGGGCGCGGGCATCACTGCTGGCGTGGTCGGCGTGATCGCGGTGCTGATCTGGCTCGCCAGCGGCGCCTTCATCGTGCAAGAGGGCCAGAGCGGTGTCGTGCTGACCTTCGGCAAATACACGCGTACCACGCCGGCCGGTTTCAACTGGCGCTGGCCGTATCCATTCCAGACCGACGAAACCGTCAATGTGTCGCAGGTGCGCACGGTGGAAGTGGGTTATCGCCAATCGCTGAGCGACAAGAAAGCCAGCGAATCGCTGATGCTGACGGACGATGAAAACATCATCGACATCCAGTTCGCGGTGCAATACACCCTGAAAGATCCGGTCGCCTGGCTGTTCAATAACCGCGACCAGGAAGAGGCCTTGCGCCAGGTTGCCGAAACGGCGATCCGCGAAGTGGTCGGCCGCAGCAAGATGGACTTCGTGCTGTACGAAGGCCGTGAAAAGGTCGCGTATGAAACGCAGCAGTTGATGCAGCAGATCCTCGACCGCTACCAGGTCGGCGCTCTGATCAACAATGTGACGATGCAGACCGTGCAGCCGCCGGAGCAGGTGCAAGCCGCTTTCGACGATGCCGTGAAGGCAGGTCAAGACCGCGAACGCCAGAAAAATGAAGGCGAAGCCTATGCCAACGACGTGATTCCAAAAGCGCACGGCGCCGCCTTCCGCCTGATCCAGGAAGCCGAAGCCTACCGCTCCATGGTGACCGAGAACGCAACTGGTAATGCCTCGCGCTTCAAGCAGGTGCTGGTCGAGTACCAGAAAGCGCCGGCCGTGACGCGTGACCGCATGTATCTGGAAACGATGCAGCAAGTGTTCTCCAGCACCAGCAAGGTCATGGTCGATGCGAAGACGGGCAGCAATCTGCTGTACCTGCCACTGGACAAGCTGATTGCGCAGACGGCCGCATCGGACGCCACCGCTGCGGCGGCGCGTGCAGCTGCCTCGCCTGCCACCACCACCGTTTTGCCACAGGAAACCATGCAGACAGTCGAAGTCAATTCGCGCCGTGATGGCCGTTCTTCGCGTGAACGGGAGAGCCGCTAATGAACCGTATCGTAGCCGCCCTGATCGCGGGCTTTATCGCGATCATGCTGTTGTCCTCGACCGTGTTCATCGTCGACCAGCGCAAGTACGCCGTGGTCTTCGCCCTGGGCGAAGTCAAGGATGTGATCAGCGAACCGGGTTTGTATTTCAAACTGCCGCCGCCGTTCCAGAACGTGATGTATCTGGACAAGCGTATTCAAACCATCGATACGCCGGAACCGGAGCGTTTCATCACGGCCGAGAAGAAAAACATCCTGGTCGATGCCTTCGTCAAATGGCGCATCGCTGATCCAAAGCTGTATTTCCGCAGCTTTGGCGGCGATGACAGCCGCACCCGCAACCGCATGTCGCAAATCGTCAAGGCTGCCCTGAACGATGAAATCACCAAGCGCACCGTGCGCGAAGTGATCTCCGGCCAGCGCGGCAAGGTGATGGAAGCGATCCGCGCCAAGGTGACGGCCGAAGCCAAGGTGATCGGCATTGACATCGTCGACGTGCGCTTGAAGCGTGTCGATTACGTCGAGCAGATCAACAACTCGGTGTATGACCGCATGAAGTCCGAGCGCGTGCGCGTGGCCAATGAGCTGCGTTCGACCGGTTCGGCTGATTCGGAAAAAATCCGCGCCGACGCCGACAAGCAGCGCACCGTGATCCTGGCCGAAGCGTATAGCAAGGCCGAGAATATCCGCGGTGAAGGCGACGCCAAGGCATCGCAGATCTATTCGGAAGCGTTTGGCAGGAATCCGGAGTTCTACAAGTTCTACCGCAGCCTGGAAGCTTACCGCGCCACGTTCAAGGGACCGAACGACGTGATGGTGGTCGATCCTAGCTCGGAATTCTTCAAGTACTTCAAGGGCGGTCCTTCGGCCGGCGCAGCGAAGAAGTAAAAATAAGTCGCCAGTGATGGTGCAAGCGGGGCCGGCAGCGATGCCGGCCCCGTTTTTTTGTGCCAGCCAGTGCGTTGCAAGAAGGCGTAGAATGGCGTTTTTTTCACCGGATATGCCACGCAAGACGAGAACTTATCCCTAAGCGGCGTTGTTTTCGCGTAAAATATCAGGTTCGGCCTCTTGCCTGGCGCGCTAGCCGCTGCCTCGCATGGTGCATTTTTCAACTTTCTTCCGTATCTCGCTCCCTCATGCCGAATTGGCTTTTGCCCGAAAATATTGCCGATGTTTTGCCGTCGGAAGCGCGCAAGATTGAAGAGCTGCGCCGCCTCATGCTGGATAATTTCCGTCTGTACGGATATGAACTGGTGATGCCGCCGCTGCTCGAGTATCTGGAATCGCTGATGACCGGCGCCGGCAAGGATACCGACCTGCGCACGTTCAAGCTGGTGGACCAGCTGTCTGGCCGCATGCTCGGCCTGCGCGCCGATATGACCACGCAAGTGGCGCGCATCGACGCCCACTTGCTGAACCGCGCTAGCGTGACGCGTTTGTGCTACGCCGGCAGCGTGCTGCATACCCGCCCGTCGGGCTTGCACGCGACCCGCGAACCGCTGCAGATCGGCGCCGAGATTTATGGCCATGCCGGCCTGGAAGCCGATGCCGAGATACAGGAACTGGCGCTTGCCTCGCTGGCTTTGGCCGGCTTTGATGCGGTGCGCCTCGATTTGTCGCACGTGGGCCTGCTGCGCGCTATCATTGCGCAAGATGCCCAGGCCGGGCGCGATGAAGCGATGCTGTACACCCTGCTGCGCGCCAAGGATGCGCCGGGCTTGCGTGAGTTGACCGCAAACTATGATGCTGTCACGCGCGATGCGCTGCTGGCCTTGCCTGGCCTGTATGGCGATATCGACGTGCTGGCCCGCGCCCGCGAAGTCTTGCCGGCGTTGCCGGGCGTGACCAAGGCACTGGCTGAACTGGCCGCGCTGGCCGGGTCCGCCATCGGCCGCGCCGAAGTGGCGATCGACCTGGCCGACCTGCGCGGCTACCAATATGAAAGTGGCGCGATGTTTGCGCTGTATGTACCTGGCTTGCCGAACGCTGTGGCGCGCGGCGGCCGTTATGACCACGTCGGCGAAGCGTTCGGCCGGGCACGT
Organism: Janthinobacterium silvisoli; assembly: GCF_014200725.1. Lineage (GTDB taxonomy): Bacteria > Pseudomonadota > Gammaproteobacteria > Burkholderiales > Burkholderiaceae_D > Janthinobacterium. The sequence goes on along the minus strand of NZ_JACHCL010000001.1, from coordinate 1,049,835 downwards.
CCCGCGACCGGCTTCTCGCTCGATTTGCGCGAACTGGCGCGTTTGCTCCCAACGGCGGAACGTAAGCATTCGATCCGCGCGCCATGGGGCAGCGCACCAGAATTGAAGGAAAAAATCGCCGAGTTGCGCAAGGCGGGCGAGGTCGTGATCCAGAGCTTACCGGGTCACAGTAATGAACAAGACGAGTTCGAGTGCGATCGCGCGCTGGTACTTGCCGATAATGGTAGTAGCTGGATTCTTAAAAACTTAGGTTAAGTGATGTCAAAGAAAATTATGGCAAAGAACGTCGTTGTCATCGGCACCCAATGGGGCGATGAAGGTAAAGGCAAGATCGTCGATTGGTTGACCGATCACGCCCAGGGTGTGGTGCGCTTCCAGGGCGGCCACAATGCAGGCCACACGCTGGTCATCGGCGGCGTGAAAACCGCGCTGCAACTGATCCCTTCGGGCATCATGCGTCCAGGCGTGGCCTGCTACATCGGTAACGGCGTGGTCGTTTCCGTGCCAGACGTGCTGCGCGAAATCGACAAGCTTGAAGCCGTCGGCGTCGAAGTCGCCTCGCGCCTGAAAGTGTCGGACGCCGCACCAGTGATCCTGCCTTACCATTCGGCACTCGACCTGGCCCGTGAAGCTGCGCGCGGCGCGGCCAAGATCGGCACCACTGGCAAGGGCATCGGCCCGGCCTACGAAGACAAGGTGGCGCGCCGCGCCATCCGCGTTGCCGACCTGCTCAACGAAACCCGTTTCGCTGAAAAACTGGCCGAAAACCTGGATTACCATAACTTCGTGCTGGAGCACTACCTGAAGGCGCCACGCATCGATTATCAAAAAACCCTGGATGACGCGCTGGCCTACGTGCCGCGTCTGCGTCCTATGGTCACCGACGTATCGAGCGCGCTGTACAAAGCCCACAAGGCTGGCGCCAACCTGCTGTTCGAAGGCGCGCAAGGCTCCCTGCTCGACGTCGACCATGGCACCTATCCATTCGTCACTTCGTCGAACTGCGTGGCCGGCAATGCCGCCGCCGGTTCGGGCGTGGGCCCAGGCATGCTGCACTACATCATGGGCATCACCAAGGCCTACACGACGCGCGTCGGCTCCGGCCCGTTCCCTTCGGAACTGCCTACCGATGCAGGCGTCGGCCACCATCTGGCGCAAGTCGGCCATGAATTCGGCACCGTGACGGGCCGTGCCCGCCGCTGCGGCTGGTTCGATGCTGCCTTGCTGCGCCGCTCGGTGCAAATCAACGGTGTGACCGGTATGTGTCTGACCAAGCTGGACGTGCTGGACGGTATCGAAACGCTGAAACTGTGCACCGGCTACACCATCGACGGCGAGTACGTGGACATCTTCCCATCGGGTGCTGAAGAAGCCGCCCGCTGCGTGCCAGTGTACGAAGAGATGCCAGGCTGGACGGAAAGCACCGTCGGCGCGAAATCGCTGGCAGCCCTGCCGGCAACGGCGCGCGCCTACATCAAGCGCATCGAAGAGCTGGTCGGCGTACCGGTGGACATGGTGTCGACGGGCCCGGACCGCGAAGAGACCATCGTCCTGCGCCACCCATTCGAATAAACTGTGTTGGACACAATCCGCCGCAAGGCGGATTTTTTTAACCCCGCATATCCACATTCATAACAAAAAATTTAATATCATGACTACCCCACAATCGAACGATCAACACCTTTGGGTCAACTGGGAAGAGTACCACCGCCTGATCGAGCGCCTGGCGCTCAAGGTGTACGAATCGGGCTGGAAATTCGACCAGGTGCTGTGCCTGGCGCGCGGCGGCGTGCGCCCTGGCGACGTTTTCTCGCGCATCTTTGATTTGCCACTGGCGATTCTGTCGACCAGCTCCTACCGCGAAGACAAGGGCACGACCCAGGGCGACCTCGATATCGCCAAGTACATGACCATGACCAAGGGCCCTCTGGCTGGCCGCATCCTGCTGGTGGACGACCTGGCCGATTCCGGCGTCACCCTCGATAAAGTCACGCGTCACCTGAAGGACAACTTCCCTGGCGTGACCGAAGTCAAATCGGCCGTGATCTGGCTGAAAGGCTGCTCCGTGGTGCGTCCTGATTACTTCCTGGACGAACTGCCGCACAACCCATGGATCCACCAGCCGTTCGAAGACTACGACGGTATCCGCCCGCACCAGCTGGCAGCCTGGATTAAGAAAGGCGAAACGGCCAAATAAGAACACCTGTCAAAACCTGCTGCGCGTCGGTATAGGCGGCCTGCGATGCTCACCGTACCTCCGTACGGTTGCGCTTCTTAGCCACCTCTGCCTTCCGCTCGCATCGGTTTTGTCAGGCGTTGTGATTGCACGTTATGCCCCATAAAAGCCGCGTCCGAGAAATCGGGTGCGGCTTTTTTACCATGTGAAGTCGCGGATAAACGCCAGGAACAGGCGGAAGCCATGCGGCATCTGACGCCGGCTCGGGTAGTACAGGTGGAATGCGGGCCGGTCGACCAGCCAGTCGTCCAGCACCGTTACGAGCTTGCCAGCGGCGACCAGTTCCTGCACCTGCTCGACATGAAAGATGCCGATGCCGGCGCCGCGCAGTACCGCATCCAACGCCAGGTCCATATCGTTGACGGCGATGTCGCCATTGACGTCGATCGCCAGCCGCGTGGCTCCCTGTTCGAACTCCCAGCGGTAGGCGCTTTCCCTGGTCGGAAAACGGAACACCACGCATTTGTGGGCCAGCAGATCTTTCGGGTGGCGCGGCGGCGGGGCGTGCTTGAAATAATCGGGCGTGGCGGCCACGGCAAAACGCACGGGTGGCCCAAGCCGCACGGCGATCATGTTTTGCGCCACGATCTCGCCCAGGCGCACGCCTGCATCTAACCCTTCCTTGATCACGTCCGACAATTTATCTTCCGCGACGATCTCTACCTTCATGCCCGGATACTGCTGGACGAAGGCGGTGGCCAGCGGCAGCAGCACCAATCTTGCCGCCTGGCGCGCCGCCGTGATGCGCAAGGTGCCGGTGGGCGTATCGCGCAGGGGCGACAGCATCTCGACGGCGCGGTGGATATCGAGCATGGCGGGCGCCAGGTTGTCGTACAGTTTTTGTCCCGCTTCCGTCAGCGAGACGCTGCGCGTGGTGCGGTTTACCAAACGTAGCGCCAGCCGCTCTTCCAGCTGGCGCAGTGCATGGCTGACGGCCGATGAGGACACGCCCAGCTCGATGCTGGCGGCGCGAAAGCTGCGGTGCCTGGCGACGGCGGCGAAGGTGGCGAGGTCGGAGAGGCTGGCTTTCATTGATGAATTTTTCTCAGTTCTGATGTCATATTTTAGCTCTTATCAGGACAATCGGCGCAGCGTAAGCTGGCTGCTTCGATGACACTCTCAATGGAAGAAAAAATGGCAACAGCAGTCGCATACAATACGGGTGCCGAAGCGCGCAAAAAAATCCAGCTGATCTGGGCGCACCCGCGCCGCAATTCCCTGACCGCGCGCGTAGTGGCGGGCATCCGGCGCGAAGCCGAGGCGCAAGGCCTGGCGGTGGAAGAACTCGATCTGTACCGCTCCGGTTTCGATCCCGTGTTGCGGGAAGAGGACGAACCCGACTGGGCCAGCGAGCAGCAAGTCCATTCGGCCGAAGCGACGGCGCTGGCGCAGTCGCTGGACGCCTTCGAACATATCGTGGTGGTCTTTCCCGTCTGGTGGTATGCCGTTCCCGCCATGCTCAAAGGGTATATCGACCGCGTGTGGAACTATGGCCTGGTGTATGGCGGCGGCAAGCGCATTCCGGCATCTTCCATCCGCTGGGTGGCATTGGTGGGCGGGGCGCAGGCAAAATTCGAGGCGCATGGCTGGGACAAGCACATGAAAGCGCTGCTCAGTGACGGCATTGCTGCCTATTGCGGCGTCCCGGATTCGACGATCACCTTCCTCTACAATACGATCGCCTTCGAGGAAGCGACCGAGAATGTCGAGCAGCACCATGCAGCGCTGATCGGCCAGGCGACTGCCCTGGTGTCCGGTATGGTGTGAGTGTAGTCATACACTGCGGTGCGGTTAGAATAGGTCTTGTCAAAGTGATCGCGGATCGCTTTTATCTGGAGACCTATACATGACCGTATTGCATACGGCGCGCCTGCGCCTGGAACCGATTACCGAAGCCCACTACGAGCGCATGCGCGTGCTCAATACCGATCCCGAAGTGATGACTTACTTGAACGCGGGCCAGCCGGAGACGGAAGAAAAAACCCGCATGGCGGTGGAGCGTACCAAGCAGCGTTGGCTGGAGTGGGGTTATTCGTGGTGGGCGCTGATACGCCTCGAGGATGGTGTGCTGGTCGGCATGGCTTGCCTGCAGCACCTCGATGGCGACAGAAACCAGCCGCATGAAGTCGGCTGGCGCCTGGCACGTGCAGGCTGGGGACAAGGGTATGCCAGCGAAGCAGCCGAGGCCATCGTCGCGCATGCCTTCGACGTCGTCAAAGCTCCCGAAGTCGTCGCCGTAGCCCATCCCGACAACGCCGCCTCGATCAAGGTCATGACGCGCCTGGGCATGCAGTACCAGGGCCGCGGCGTGCATTATGGTCTTGAATCGGTGGTGTACCGCCTGCCGCGCCCATGACGGCGGAAGTCAAACCGCTCAAGCTTGGCTGCAGCTACAAGGTGGCGTTTTCGCCGGACGGCACGCGCCTGGCCGTGCTGGGCAACGATCTGATCCTGTGGGATGTGGCGGCACGCCAGAAACTGTGGCGTGGCAAATTCATCGCCCACACTTCCAGCATGGCTTTCTCGCCCGATGGCTCGCAATTGGCCATCAAGAGCACCAGCGGGCAGCTGGGCGTGATCGATGCCGCTTCTGGCCAACTGGAGGCTAACTTCCGTAACAAGAAGGATGGCGAAGGCAGTGGCGCGGCATGGTCGCCGTGCGGGCGCTATCTCGCTGATGGCAGCTGGGATGGCCGCCTGCAGGTGCGGCAAGCGCAGACCGGGGAAGTCGTCTTTACGCAAGAGTACCCGCGCGAGATGCTGCGTGCCGTGCATGCCATCGATGGCGGGCAGCGCCTGCTGGTACTACATGGTGTCAAATCGGTGCCCGACGGCGAAGACCAGCCACCCGATTACTGCACCGTCTGGGATTGGCCCTTGCAGGCCGGGGCCGGGAAAGTGGTGGTGGCGTTGTCTGGGCTGAAGTCATGCGCGGTCTCGACGGATGGCGCCCTGCTGGCCGTGCTGCACTACGCAAGCGGCACGGAATACGTGTCGGTCTATGCGATGAGCGATGGTGGTTTGCTCACCAGCGTGGCGGTAGAGGCGGGTGGCGGCACGGGCGATGAGCTGACATGGCTGCCAGACGGCAGCACGCTGGGGCGCATCGGCAAGGGCAAGCTATTGTTCTACGGCTGGCCTGGACTCGCCGTGCGCCAGCAACTGGATTTTACGTATCCCTGTGCGCTGGCTTTCCTGCCCGGCACAAGGACCATCGCCATCGGCTCCTGGGAAACCGGCATGCTGACGGAATTGAATCTGCAATTGGAGACCACATGATTACCTGCTATCTGCGCTACATCATCGACCCGTATAAACTGAAGGAGTTCGAAGCCTACGGCAAATTGTGGATACCGCTGGTCGAGCGCTTCGGCGGCCAGCACCACGGTTACTTCCTGCCATCTGAAGGCGCCAGCAACGTGGCCCTGGCCATGTTCTCGTTTCCCAGCCTGGCCCTGTACGAACAATACCGCATCGATTCGCTGCAAGACGCCGACTGCCAGGCCGCCTTCCGCTACGCCGAAGAAACGCGCTGCATCGTCAGCTATGAGCGCAGCTTTTTCAGGCCGGTGTTTGCCTGAGCTGCTGAATAATCGGGAGAGTGATAAACCATTCGAGTATTTCTGCTCTTTCATTCCCGTTGTAAAAAGCAGCAACATGCAGCCAAAGCGTTTCTTTTTATTGCTATTGTGGATATGATGGGTGCAGCTGTTTCTATGCCATCTATTTTTTGAGCTGTCGCCTATGAATTAGCTGATGCTCAAAACAGGGGGAATAGTGGGCAAAAAGAATCTTGGTGCTTCATTATTCTGGTCATTGATCCTCTGTGGAGTGTTGGTGTTATTCCTGATAGCACCTGATTCGGGAATTGCCGGCACCTTATCGCTGCTGGCCGGATGTGCATATGTCGGTGTCAGGTATTATCATCATCAACTCAACAAATCCCGTGCCGGCAAGGTAGATCATCTCGTGCCGCCAGTATCGCTTCCGGCGCATGAAGTCCAGATATCTCCATTGACCGTGGCGGCGCCAGTTCCCATGAATGCAAACGACGATAGCAAGCGTTTATTTCCTGATAGTCCGGCTGAAGCAGGCGATGCGCCTGTCGACTATTTGATTCCGCCGCAGCCATCAATGGCGCGGTGGTCGCCCCGCAATGTAGCAGTCCATATCGCCGGCTTGTCCATCCCTGGCGGCATGCTGTATGTGGGAGAGCGCCTGCCGGGAAAAGATGGCACGCCCGATCCATGCCTGATCGATCCACGGAAAACAGTGGAATTGAAAGCTGATTACGCACAAGATCACCATGTGCATACGGACTGGCCCAATTATTCTGATGCCTCGCCACGTGCACGCGGCGCTTATTTGCGTTGGCTGGCCGATGGACGCAGTAGCCCCGAAGCCCATATCAGCAATATCTGGCTATTTTTTTATGGGTTGGAACGGCGGATTTTTATCGATGCTGTCGCAGACCGTTCTATTTCTGCCGAATTCAGCCAGATCTCCAAGGAATTACACAGGTTGCTGAAACATTATGGCGCCAAATCAGCTGATTTTTCCAGGCAGTGTTATGGCTTGCTCAATTTCCTCACATTCTATTCAGTTCCGGCCAGATTATACGAACAGGCGATTCCCGAGTTTTTACCGGAAGCCGGTTTTGCCCTGTATTTGCGGGTAGCCATCGGCCAGGCAATTGCCGATAAACGTCCGATTCCTGCCGAATTGGCGTGGGCCTGGATACGGTGCGATCCTGATGTGAAATGGGGCGCTGCGGCACGCCGCCATCCCGATGTATTCCGCACGCTGTTCCTGGCGCAGTATCGCCGCGCATTCGGCGATGGGCTCACCATAACGGAAGGACGCCGCAAGCTGGGATACACGTATTTGCCCGCATCGCACGCCTTGCGCGATGAAACCGGCATCTCTCTGGATCTCGGCGATATCACCGACGTCACCGTATTGAGCGAGCCGGTGATGGCGCTGCAAAAAATTGTCGATGACTGTGCCCCTGAGCTTGATGTCCATGACAGGCTGCAGCAAGATTGGCCGCAGGCGATGCAGGCATTAAGCGACTTGAAGGTTGCCGTGAACGATACGGTTTTGCTGACATCGCCACAGGCCTTGGCCAGCCGCTTTAACGCGAACACGGTGATCAACAGCGATCTTTTACGCGGCCTGGCAAAAGTGCTGGCGCAGCAGCAGATCATGATGGAACCGGATGTGCTGTCCGGTGCGCTGGCCGGTAATACGGTCGCGCTATATGCATCGCTGCCGGATGCAGGCGATGAAACGCCGGCATCATCATGCGATATCGCCTCGTTCAGTCTGGAATTGCTGATCGTGCTGGCCCAGGCCGGAGGCGTATGGCGCGACGATAAACTGGCCTTGCTTGATCCGCACATCGATTCGTGGGACCAATTGACGTCAGCCTGGCAACAGCGGCTGAAGGCGCGCATCCGCTTGTTGTCTTGCGAACCGGTGCCGATAGCGTCGCTGCAGCACAGGATCGCAGCGCTGGACCAGGCTGGCCGTGATGGCGTCGCAAGCAATCTGCTGGCGATGGCGCAGAATGGCGCCAGCCTGATGCCGGAAGAGGTGACGATACTGGGGCGTCTGTTTGCCCTGCTGGGATGCGACATGGCGCAACTGGAGCAGCAAGTCCATGCGATGTTTGGTGTGCCTGTCATCGCGCCGATGGATGATCAAGCTTCCAGCGGTATCAAGCTCGACCTGGCGCGTATCGCTGAACTCCAGCAAGACAGCGTCAGGGTGTCTGCCTTGTTGGGCGATATCTTTAGCGACGAACCAGCGCATCCTGCGCCTGCGGTGGCCACGCCCGCCGTTGCGAATAGCGCCTTGCCAGGTCTCGATGCGGCCCACTCGCAATTCGTCCGCAGGCTGCTGGCGCGCGCGGCGTGGTCGCGTGGCGAACTGGTGACGATGGCGGCGCAGCTGGACATCATGCTCGATGGCGCGCTGGAGCGCATCAATGAAGCTAGCCTGGATGCGTTCGACATGCCTTGTACCGAAGGCGACGATCCGATTGAAATCAATCCTGAAATCCATGAAAGAGTTAGCGCATGAATGTTCCTGCTATTCGTCCCCGCGATCGTGACGCGGTGATCCAATCCCTGCGTGCCGGCGTGGTTCCCCGCGCCGGCCAGCACTTGATACAGGTCGGCCGCAAGCATGAAGTGGAAACCCTGGTGGCGGACCTGGACCGGGTTGCCGATGGCGGTTCGACGATCCGCTTTGTGATCGGTGAATATGGCGCTGGCAAGACGTTTTTTCTCAATCTGATACGTTCGGTAGCGATGGAGAAAAAACTGGTCACCGCGAATGCCGACCTCAATCCAGACCGGCGCCTGCACGCCACCGGCGGCCAGGCGCGCTCGCTGTATGCCGAATTGATGCGTAACCTCTCCACGCGTACCAAGCCCGATGGCGGCGCGATGGCGGGCATCGTCGAGCGCTTCATTACCAACGCCAAGTCCGAGGCAAAGGCGCAGGACAAGAGCAGCGAGGAAGTCATCCGCGAAAAACTCGAGCACTTGACGGAAATGGTCAACGGCTACGATTTCGCGGAAGTGATAGCGGCGTATTGCAAGGGTTTTGAAGAAGGCAATGAGCAGTTGAAAGCCGATGCGGTTCGCTGGCTGCGTGGCGAATTCAATACCAAGACCGAAGCGCGCCAGGCGCTGGGTGTGCGGGCGATCGTTGATGACGCCTCATTTTATGACCAGTTAAAACTGTTTGCACGGTTTGTCCGCCTGGCGGGCTATGCCGGCTTTGTGGTTTGCCTCGATGAACTGGTCAATTTGTACAAGCTGTCCAATACCGCCGCCCGCAATGCCAACTATGAACAGATCTTGCGGATCTTGAACGACTCGCTGCAAGGCTCGGCCGTCGGCTTGGGATTCATTTTGGGCGGTACGCCCGATTTCCTGTCTGACCCGCGCCGTGGCTTGTTCAGCTACCCTGCATTGCAAAGCCGGCTGGCCGACAATACCTTCGCCAGTGCGGGCCTGGTTGATTACAGCGGCCCGGTGCTACGTTTGTCCAGCCTGGCGCCCGAGGATTTTTACGTGCTGCTGCAAAAGCTGCGCAATGTGTACGCCTTTGGGGATGCGGCGAAATTCCTGCTGCCCGATGATGCGCTGCCAGTCTTCATGGAGCATTGCGCGCGCCGGCTCGGCGACAGTTATTTCCGCACGCCGCGCACCACCATCACGGCCTTCATCAATTTGCTGGCGGTGCTGGAACAAAATCCCGGCACATCCTGGCAAGAGCTGCTGGGAGCCGTCGAGGTGCGCGCCGATCACGGCGGCGCCAGCGATGGCGAAGTGGAGGCTGAAGAGGATGCGGAACTGGCCTCCTTCAAGCTCTGAATCGAGTGTTGAGACCATGACGAAACGGCAGTCATCCTCGTTTGCGCTGCTTGACGAGCGTATCCAGCGCTGGATCTGGGCGGAAAACTGGAGCGCCATGCGCGATGCCCAGGAACGGGCGATTCCGGCGCTGGTGGCTTGCGATCACGATGTCCTGATTGCCGCTGCGACGGCAGCGGGCAAGACGGAGGCTGCCTTTTTTCCTATCCTGACGCATTTGCTGGCCGATGGCGAAGGCACGGGGCTATGCATTTATATTAGCCCGATCAAGGCCTTGATCAATGACCAGTTCCTGCGGCTGGAGCGCTTGTGCAAGCAACTGGACATTCCTGTGTGGCCATGGCATGGCGACATTTCATCATCATCGAAGAACCGTTTTTTCAAGCAGCCGTCAGGCGTGGTCCTGATCACACCGGAGTCCCTGGAAGCCATGCTGTGCAACCGTGGTTTCCAGGTGCCACAGTTGCTGGCAAAGTTGCGCTACATTGTGATCGACGAACTGCATGCCTTTATCGGATCCGAACGGGGCAAGCAATTGCAGTCGTTGCTGCAGCGCCTCGACCTGGCGGTAGGGCGAAAGGTCGTGCGCGTGGGACTGTCGGCTACCCTGGGAGACCTGGACATGGCGGCCGAGTTTCTGCGCTTGCGCGCTGGCGCGGCGGTCGAGATCATCCATTCCAATGCCGATCCGGCGCGGCTGGACCTGCAAATCAAGGCCTATGTGGAACCTGCGCATTTGCCGGAAACCGAGCATGCCGTTGTCGCCACATCGCCCGCCTTGATTGCGCAGCATTTGTTCCATACCTTGCGCGGCTCGAACAATCTGGTCTTCCCGAATAGCCGCAGCCTGGTCGAGGAATATGCATACTCCCTGGGCCGCCTGTGCGAATCGCATCAGATCGCCAACGAGTTCTGGCCCCATCATGGCAACCTGTCGCGTGAAATTCGCGAGGAGACGGAAGCAGCGTTAAAAAACAAGGGACGTCCTGCCACCGCCATTTGCACCAACACCCTGGAACTGGGCATCGATATCGGTGCTGTGAAAAGCATTGCGCAAGTCGGCAGTCCGCCCTCGGTAGCCAGCATGCGCCAGCGGCTGGGGCGTTCAGGGCGGCGCCCCGGCGAGCCGGCAATTTTGCGTGGTTATGTGATCGAACATGAGTTGACGGATCAGTCATCACTGGAGGTGCAATTGCGCACCGGGCTGTTGACGTTTACCGCGATGGTCAGCCTGCTGCTGGAAAAATGGGTGGAACCACCGCAAACGGGCGGCCTGCATTTTTCCACCTTCATACAGCAGTTATTGTCCCTGATTGCGCAGCGCGGCGGCATGCAGGCTGCCGACGCCTACCGCACGCTGTGCGTGCAAGGGCCGTTCGCCGGACTGGAAAAGAGCGACTTTCTCGACTTGCTGCGGCATATGGGGAAACTCGAATTGATACAGCAAGAGTCTTCCGGCCTGCTATTGCATGGTGTGAAAGGCGAGCGCATCGTCAACCATTACTCTTTCTATGCCGCCTTTGCGGCCGAAGAGGAATACCGTGTGGTGTGCGACAGCCGGGTGCTCGGTTCCCTGCCCATATCGAGCGCCATCGGCATCGGCGACTTTATTGTTTTTGCCGGCAAGACCTGGCGCGTCGAGAGCATCGATGAAGATGGCAAGACGATTTTGGTCAGCAAGACATCCACGGGGAAAGCGCCGGCATTCACCAGTTCTGGCGGCCAGCTGCATGCCAAGATACGGGAGCGCATGCGCGAGCTGTATCGCAGCACCGAGGTGCCGCGATTTCTCGATGCCGACGCCGTCCGCCTTCTGCAGGAAGGGCGCGACAGCTATGCGCGTTTTGGCCTGGACCAGCGTTTGCTACTGACGCAGGGCGGCGCCATCTTCTTGCTGACATGGCTGGGCGATCAACAGAATGAAGCACTGGCGGCCGTGCTGCGGCGCGCTGGTTTCACGGTGGCGATTAAGGGGACGATGATCGAGATTTTTGCCACCGGAACCAGCGTGCAGCGCGTCGCTGCATGCTTGCTTGCCTTCGCCAGCCAAGCGCTTCCCGACGCACAGGCATTGCTGGAAGGCGCGTATAACCTGCGCAGGGAAAAATGGGATTGGGCCTTGCCCGAGCACCTGCTCAAGAAATCGTTTGCCAGCTTGCAGATGGATATTGCTGGCGCCCATGCGTGGGCGCAGGAGCAGGCGCACGCGCACGCCCTGGAGCTTGAAACCCAGTTAATCACGAAAGAGATCATCATATGAAGACACACGCATCCGGAACCTTCAGTGTCACCATGACACCCGCTGGGGCGCCGCAACGCTCGGGGCGGACGGCACTGGGGCGCACCTCGCTGGAAAAAGTGTATGCGGGCGATCTGGTTGGCACGGGCAGTGGCGAAATGCTCAGCGCCGTCACCGACACCAAGGGCGCCGCTGGCTATGTCGCCATCGAGGCGATTACGGGCGTGCTGCAGGGTAGAAGAGGCAGCTTCGTGGTGCAACATACGGGCACCATGGCCGATGGCAAGCAGGAACTGGTCATCGCCATCGTGCCTCATTCGGGTACGGAACAGCTGGAAGGGATCAGCGGCACGCTGGCCATCGTGATTAAAGATGGCCAGCATTCTTATGCACTGAGCTACTCGCTGCCGCAGTAAGCTTATTTGCCCAGCATCGACACCACATTGTCGCTGCCCGGTGCGCCGAACAGCTGCTGCTTGAGGACGTGCAGCTGGTCGCGCACTTGCGCCGCTTTTTCGAACTCCAGGTTCTTGGCGTGGTCGACCATCAGTTTTTCCAGGCGCTTGATTTCCTTGCTGACCTGCTTTTCGCTCATGGCTTCGAACTTGGCCGTTTCCTGCGCCGCTTGCAAGGTTTCACGCGCTTCCTGCGGGCTGTAGACGCCGTCGATCATTTCACGGATCGATTTTTTCACGCCGATCGGGATGATGTTGTTGGCCGTGTTGAAGGAGATCTGCTTGGCCCGGCGGCGCTCGGTTTCGTCGATGGCGCGGCGCATGGAATCGGTGATGCGGTCGCCGTACAGAATCGCCGTGCCGTTCAGGTTACGCGCGGCGCGGCCGATGGTCTGGATCAGGCTGCGCTCGGAACGCAAGAAGCCTTCCTTGTCCGCGTCGAGGATGGCCACTAGCGATACTTCGGGCAAGTCCAGGCCCTCGCGCAGCAGGTTGATCCCCACCAGCACGTCGAAGGTGCCCAGGCGCAGGTCGCGCAGGATTTCCACGCGCTCCACCGTCTCGATATCGCTGTGCAGGTAGCGCACCTTGATGCCATGGTCGCCCAAGTATTCGGTCAATTGCTCGGACATGCGCTTGGTGAGCGTAGTGACCAGCACGCGCTCATCCTTTTTGATGCGCTCGACGATTTCCGACATCAGGTCATCGACCTGCGTACTAGCCGGGCGCACGATGATTTGCGGGTCGACCAGGCCGGTAGGGCGCACCACCTGTTCCACCACCTGGTCGGAATGGTTCTTTTCGTATTCGGCTGGCGTGGCCGAGACGAATATGGTCTGGCGCATCTTCTGTTCGAATTCCTCGAATTTCAAGGGCCGGTTGTCGAGTGCGGACGGCAGGCGGAAACCATAGTCGACCAGGTTGGTCTTGCGCGAACGGTCGCCGTTATACATGGCGCTCAGCTGGCCCGTCAGCACATGCGACTCGTCGAGGAACATGAGAGCGTCGGGCGGCAGGTAGTCGACCAGGGTCGGTGGCGGTTCGCCGGGCAAGGCGCCGGACAAATGGCGCGAGTAGTTCTCGATGCCCTTCGTAAAACCGATTTCCGCCATCATTTCCAGGTCGAAGCGGGTGCGCTGTTCCAGGCGCTGCTCTTCGATCAGCTTGTTCTCCTTGCGGAAAAATTCCAGCCGTTCGCGCAGCTCGTCCTTGATGGTTTCCACGGCGCGCAGCACGGTGGAGCGGGGCGTGACATAGTGCGAGCCGGGGTAGACCGTGAAGCGCGGGATTTTTTGCCGCACGCGGCCTGTCAGCGGGTCGAACAGCTGTATCGATTCGATTTCGTCGTCGAACATTTCCAGGCGCACGGCCAGCTCCGCATGCTCGGCGGGGAAGATGTCGATGGTATCGCCGCGTACGCGGAAAGTGCCGCGGCCGAAGTCGACTTCATTGCGCGTGTACTGCATCTGGATCAGGCGCGCGATCACGTCGCGCTGGGCGACCTTGTCTTTCACGCGCAAGGTCAGAATCATTTGATGGTATTCGTTCGGGTTACCGATACCGTAGATGGCCGAGACGGTGGCGACGATGATCACGTCGCGCCGCTCCATCAGCGACTTGGTGCACGACAGACGCATTTGTTCGATATGCTCATTGATCGAGGAATCCTTCTCGATGAACAGGTCGCGCTGGGGCACGTAGGCTTCCGGCTGGTAGTAATCGTAGTAGCTGACGAAGTATTCGACGGCGTTTTCCGGGAAAAAGTCGCGGAATTCACTGTACAGCTGCGCGGCCAGGGTCTTGTTGGGCGCGAAGATGATGGCGGGGCGGCCCATGCGCGCAATCACGTTGGCCATGGTGTAGGTCTTGCCCGAACCGGTCACGCCCAGCAGGGTCTGGAAGGCTAGGCCATCGGCGATGCCCTCGGTCAGTCCGGCAATCGCCGTCGGCTGGTCGCCGGCCGGCGGAAACGGCTGGTGCAGGCGAAACGGCGAATCGGGAAAGGTGACGACGGTGGCTTGCGCGTCATTGGCATGGGATAAATCGGGCATGTGAATCAGACCTTTGTTAGAATAGTGCTCTGCTGGCGGCCCTGGAGTTATTTTTGGGTGCTGCCGACAACTCCGCTGTGAACCTGCTTCCAATCGAATCCAATCTTATCATGACGAACCCAACTGTTTCTGCCAGTCTGTTTAGCGCCATCGAGATGGCCCCACGCGACCCGATCCTGGGCATCACCGAAGCATTTAACGCGGATCAGAATCCCGCCAAAATCAATCTGGGCGTCGGCGTTTATTATGACGACAACGGCAAAGTGCCTCTGTTAGCTTGCGTACGCAAGGCAGAAGCGATCCTGATCGAACAGGGCGCGCCACGCACCTATCTGCCGATCGAAGGCCTGGCTGCCTACGACAAAGCGGTGCAAGAATTGGTATTTGGGGCCGATAGCGCCGTGATTCAAGAGCGCCGCGCCATCACCGTGCAAGCCATCGGCGGCACGGGCGCACTGAAAATCGGCGCCGACTTCCTGCAGCGCTTCGCGCCAGGCGCGCAAGTCTACATCAGCGACCCTAGCTGGGAAAACCACCGCGCGCTGTTTGAAAGCGCCGGTTTCGTAGTCAACAACTACGCTTACTATGACGCTGTTACCCACGGCGTCAATTTCGACGGCATGCTGGCTGACCTGAACGCCATGCCATCGGGTTCTGTCGTCGTGCTGCACGCCTGCTGCCATAATCCGACCGGCGCCGACCTGAGCGTGGCCCAGTGGGATCAGATCATCTCGGTAGTCACCGCGCGCGGCCTGGTGCCGTTCCTGGACATGGCTTACCAGGGCTTCGCCAACGGCATCGCCGAAGACGGCGCCGTGGTACGCCGTTTCGCGGATGCTGGCGGCCCGCTGCTGGTGTCGAATTCGTTCTCGAAATCGTTCTCGCTGTATGGCGAGCGTGTGGGCGCCCTGAGCGTGGTCGCTGCCAGCGCCGAGGAAGCGTCGCGCCTGCTGTCGCAACTGAAACGCGTAGTACGCACCAACTACTCGAACCCGCCTACGCATGGCGGCAAGGTGGTCGCTACCGTGCTGGCTACGCCGGAATTGCGCCAGCTGTGGGAAGAGGAACTGGCCGGCATGCGCCTGCGTATCCGCGAAATGCGCAATGCCTTTGTTGCCAAGCTGAAAGAGAAAGCGCCTGCACACGACTTCGGTTTCGTGCGCGAGCAAATCGGCATGTTCTCGTACTCGGGCTTGACCAAGGAACAAGTGGCAGCCTTGCGCGAGCGATCGATCTACGCCGTCGATACGGGTCGTATCTGCGTGGCAGCCTTGAATTCGCGCAATATCGACATCGTTATTGACGCCATCGCCAAAGTCCTTTAATATCTTGCTTCTTCGGCGCTGCTTGCAAGAGCGCGCTGATGGCAATAAAAAGTTGTGATAAGCGTGTTAAGCAAGATAGTAACTGGATCTTGTAAATACCAAATAAACGACATATAATATTGCCTCTTTTCCCTGATAGCTCAGTCGGTAGAGCGACGGACTGTTAATCCGCAGGTCCCTGGTTCGAGTCCAGGTCGGGGAGCCAGAATTCAAAAAGCCACGTTGAAAAACGTGGCTTTTTTCGTTGTGCGCTGAGCTGGGCCATGGTGGTTTCAGCCGCCTGAGTATGCTTGCCAGCGATTTGCGCTATCCTGCTGAGACTATCTACAGGAGAGTTAGCCATGGCTTGTTCCACCGCCCCCTTGCGCCACATTGTGCTGTGCGAATTTATTGACGACATCAGCGCCGCCAAGCACGCCGAACTCGTGCGTGAGTTTTCCCAGCTGAAAGACCGCATACCAGGCGTACTGAAGTTCGAATGGGGGCAGAATGTCAGCGCGGAAGGACTGGATGACGGCTACACCGATTGCTTCACCCTGACCTTCAGCGGCGCCGCCGCGCGCGACGCCTATCTGGTCCACCCAGAGCACCTGCTGTTCGTCGACTTGCTCAAGCCCTGGCTGGGCAGGGTGCTGGTGATTGACTATGTAGCGCAGGAAACGCTGGCCTGATATGGATTGAAAGGTGGCTGGGGAAAAGATAAACATTTTCCTGAGGAAATCTGGACAGTTGAAAATTTGCCCTATATAATGCGGCCTCTTTTCCCTGATAGCTCAGTCGGTAGAGCGACGGACTGTTAATCCGCAGGTCCCTGGTTCGAGTCCAGGTCGGGGAGCCAGAACATCAGCAGTATCAAAAAGCCCAGCCTTTCGGTTGGGCTTTTTGCATTTCAAGTCCATGTATTGATTCTATATATTGATTCTATGTATTGGGCGTCAGTGGCGCATCTTCACCCTGGACTTTTGCGGAATTCAGCATTATTTACTTCCCGGATTGACTCGCATCCAATATGTTGATGATGGTATGTTGAAAATTCTCAGATTCCTCTTGATGGATCTGATGCCCGGAATTTTCAAATACGAATAATTCTTTTTTTGGCGCCTTTAACTCGGCAAAGTATGCTTCTGTAATTTTTCTGGATGTTTGAATGTCATTTTTTCCAACGAAAAAATAGACTGGGCAGTCAATCGTTTTCAGGGTTTTTGTCAGGTCTATTTTCATGACATCTTTCCACACAGGCGACCAGGTTTTTGCCCATTGAAAAAACATATCTTTGAACTCATTGCTTACTGCAAATTCTTTTCCTTCTTTGTAGAAAAGCCACTTTCGTAGATAGAATAAATCCTCATCAGTTTGAAAGGAAGTGTTTACGCTAGCTAGTTCTTTGCTGGCGATAGGGTTGTCTTTAAAATGAACTTGCAAGGTTTCAAGTAACTCTTTTTCGCTTGGAAACTGATTGATCACTGGATTGGAGGCAAAATAAGCATGAAGTTGTTCAGGATAATTTTTAACCATGTAAAATCCCAGAACGTTTCCCCAGGAGCTACCTAGCAAGTATATTTTTTCCTGATGTAGTTCTTTCCTGACAAACTCTACAACTTCATGCGTATCGCTTTGCATTTGTGCAACCGTTGGCTGCGTTGGCGAGGGATTTAATTTCAACGTTTTCCCGGCATCTCTTTGATCCCATTGAACGATGGTAAATCTATTTTTCAAAAGATTGGTAAAGGAGTCCGCACCCTTTATCATGGAGCTTCCTGGGCCGCCGGATAAAAACAGAAGAACTGGTTTGTTGAGATCATCAGTTTTAATTTCTATAACTTGTTTTATGCCGCCAATTTCTGGTGTCAGGGATCTGTTGATTGCAAGCGGAATAAGCTCTGGCTCTGTTATGTTTTGGCCTTTGGATTCCTGAAGTGGAATAAGTGTTATAAATAAAATTGCCAATATAATTTTTTTCATTGTTTTGCAATCATTTGTGGATTGTTGATGTTGGTTTATGTTGCATAGAGTTCAAACAGTTGCGGCATAGGTGTTTTTTGATCTCAGTGGCTGCCAGGCAACGGCTGAGATTGCTAGAATAGCATGTTGGATATGAAATATCTGCGCAGCATCTCATCTTCCCGCTGCGAGACTTGGCCTGGTCAGGCGATCGGGAGTCAGCACATCCGCAGCATCAAAAAGCCCAGGCCCTTGCCTGGGCTTTTGCATTTGGACCAGGGGCGTGACATTTGGTGTAAATTTGCCGAAATGCATCTGTCATACTCTTTGCGCTGAAAAGAGCGGTCGTGGCTGTTGGATGCCATTCGCACCGGTTAGCTTACCCAGCTGAAAGATGACGTCCCGTTCATGAAAAATATTGCTGCCAGGTTGTTGATCATCATTGCCGGTATGGTTTGCGCGCCGCAGGTTTATGCCCAAAAGGGCCAGCCGCCTTCGGATGCGCAGGTCAGGCAGCAGATCATCGGCGAGTCGATTGCCTCCTACCCAGGACGTTGTCCCTGTCCCTATAATGCCGCCAAAAATGGCAGTGCCTGCGGAGGCCGCAGTGCGTGGAGCCGCAAAGGTGGCTACGCGCCGATTTGCTATGACCGCGAGATCACGGCTGAGATGGTGCGCAAGTGGCGGCAAGAGAATGGCGCCCAAGCCGTTGCAGCGCGCTGAGCCGGCACGCCTTTGCCAGCGCCGCACTGCCGGGCAGATTGAAGTCCCCCACATCCCCTATTGCGTCACCTTGCTATCGCCGCCAGATATCCTGACACCGCCGCCGTCACGCGTACCAGCAAAGCCTGCTGATCGCTTTCACCATGGCTGCCTGCGCTATCGACCATGCCGCGCGTGATTGCCATCACGTCGCGCACGGCGGTATTGGCGATTGCCTCTTCCGGCAGTCCCATTTTTTCCAGGCATCCCCGCAGCACCGCTGCTGCGCGCTCCCCATTGTGTTGTAACTCCGCGCTGGCAGGCAGCCGGGCTTCTTCGGCGTCGAGCAAGCGCGCCAGACGTGGCCGCCGCAACTGGTGGTGGACAGCAATGGCCAGCAATGACCGTATGCCTTGCTGGCCATTGTCCTGAACTTCCATGGCAAGAATGTCGCTCAGCAGGGCGCCGGACTCCTGTTCGATCAGTGCGCGCGTGATCGCATCCCGGTTGGGAAAGTATTGATATAGCGAACCGACACTGACGCCGGCCCGCGCCGCCACGGCATTGGTGGTGTAGCCATCGTAGCCCGTGGTTTCGAGAATGCGAGCGGCCGCCTCCAGGATGGCGGCCACGGTGACGGCGGAGCGCCGCTGGCGAGGCTGTTTGCGGGGCGTCGTGGATGGGGGCGGCGGGCGGTGGCTCATGGCGTCGTATGCGAGTATCAAATGCGAGTATCTGCTCGTATTATGAACCTGTTTCCGCAACTTATCTCGAAGGAACTTTCATGATGCATACGAATGATTTAAAGGCATTGTTGCCGGCAGTGATAGATGCTGTTGAAGTGGCAGGCCGTACTTTGCTGGCGCGCTTTTCTGCCGATGCCAGGCCCGATAACCTGGCGGCGTTGCTTGCCGCCATCGAGGCAAATGATGTGTCGGTCAGCGATGCATTGCAGAGTACTTTGCTGCACATGCTGCCCGGCAGCCATTGGGTGGACGATGAAGAGGGTGGTGGACCATTGCCGGATGGCGAATGGTGGATCGTCGATGCGGTCGAAGGCAATGTCAACCATATTCATGGCAGCGCTGCGTGGGCCGTATCGGCAACCCTGGTGGTTGACGGCTTGGCTGTGTTGACAGTAGTAAGCTTGCCAGCCATGGCAACGGTATATGCGGCTGTGCGGGGGCAGGGCGCCACAGTCAATGGCATGCCGCTGCAGGTCTCCAGAAAAACGCAGCTGCATGCGGCGATTGTCGGCACGGGGCAAGCCCGGCCAGGCGAGGGGAGGGCCGTGCATGCCGCGATCGGTGCTTCGGTCTTTGCCATGCTCGAATCTGCCTTGCTGGTGCGGATGGCGGTGCCGGCGACCTTGGAGCTGATCGAGGTGGCCAGCGGGCGCATGGATGGTTTTTGGCAATACAGCCAGGTGCGTTCGGGTCTTGCTGCCGGCGCCTTATTGGTCGCTGAAGCCGGTGGCGTGGTCACGGACACGCATGGCCAGCCCTGGAGTTTTGCCAGCCTGGATATGCTGGCCGCCGCGCCCGGCATCCACGCTGCGGCCGTCGCCTGCCTGCGCGCTGCGGTTGACCTTGCCGATGCGGGGCAAGCATGAAACGCTATGCCGTGATCGGCGCCAGCAGCGGCACGGGGCGTGAAATTGTCGCTGCGCTGGCGGCGCGCAATGATACCGTGCGGGCGATTTCCCGCAACCCACTGCCGGGGAGCGCGACGGTGGAGCCGTATGCGGCCGACGTGACGGATGCCAAGGCGATGACAGACGCGCTTGCCGGTGACTTTGACGCGGTGTTTTATACCGTGGATATCCATGGCAAGAAGCTGACGCGCGAGCAAGTCCGGGCCGTCATGTATGAGGGGTGCATCAATGCGATAGCTGCCGCTAAAGAAGGGGGAGCGAAACGGTTTGTGCTGCTGTCGGTGATTGGCCCGCAGCGTGCGTCCTGGGTGTGGTGGCTGTTAAATGCGATGAAGCCGGGCATGCGCGACAACATCATTAGGCGCGAGCAGGCCTTGATGGCGAGCGGACTCGGTTATGTGATCTGCCGCGCACCCCGGCTGCAGGATGGTAGCGATACGCTGGCGACAGCAGCAGCGCCAGCGCTGCGTCCGCCTGGACTGCGGCTCGATATGCGGCGCCATATAAAGCGCGGCAAGCTGGCGCGGGCGCTGATCGATGCGGCCGATCATGCACCAGCGGCCAGTGTCTGGGATGTTTTTGCGGATCAGGCTGGGCCTGTGCCCGCCTGGCTGACTGTGGACGCGTAAGTACTTGACCCTATTAAGGTGCCGCGCGCAGCGCTTCCAGCGCCAGGTAGCCAGGCTGAAGCTGTGCGGCGATGGCCGGCAGACGGCAGCCAGCTGGCGCTTGCAGGTCACCGTTGAACGCCGTGCCGTATTTCGCATGCCGGCCGCTGCGCTCGCGCATCGTTTGCAGTTGTTCGGCCGTGGGCTTGATGCCCAGCCGCTCCAGCAGTTCGCTGAAGACGATGCCTGGCAACTGGCTGTAGTTGATCAGTGCCAGCTTGCCGGCCGCCGCATGACGGTGGGCGGTCTCGTACAGGCTGGCCAGCACCAGACCGGCGTAGCCGTCCAGGTCGCCGGGTGCGAGTGCATGCTCGGGTAGCGGCAGCAGGGCCGGGTGTAGCATGCCGGGCACCATTTGCGGACCGCGCTGGCGCTGGTGGGATGCCAGCACGGCTTGCGGTTCGCGGTAGAGGAAGAAACAGGGCGTGCCGGGAAACGCCTGCCGGATCAAGTCCAGACTGTGGATGTGCCAGCAATCGAACTTGATCACGTAATGCGCTTCGTGGCCAAAGCGGCGCTGGCCCATGGCCAGCATGGCCAGGCGCAGCAGGGCGATGCTGTCGATGGCGCTGCTGTCGTGGTGCAGGCGCAGCAGCGAGTCGATGATGGGCGGCTCGGACATCACCACGCAGTGCGGCAGCGTTGCCAGCATTTGCGTCAGCAGGGTCGAACCGCAGCGCGAGATATGGAAAAAAAAGGCGGCGGGCGCCAGGCTATCTTCCAGCTGGGCTAGTGCCGATAGCGGCGTGCGGCAGACGCGGCGTTCTTCACGCGGCTGGCGGGCCAGGGTGTTTTCAAAGAAGGAATCGCTAAAGCGCGTATTTCCCATGTCGCGCCAGCACATGGCGATGGCGTCCTTGCCCGCATCCACGCTCACCGGATACCAGCAGCGCATGTCCATGCCGCTCTGCCAGGGTACTGCAGTCCCCTTGTTCATCAGGCGTTCTTGCAGGGAAAAACCATGCGGCACGTTCATGTGTCCGTGCCCTGGGCCAAGGTTGCCAGACGGTCGGCCATGGCTTGCATGGCGGGTGCGGGCGAGCTGCGCAACTGCGCGATGACGGCCTGCACATTGCCCTCGTTGATGCTTGGGTCGCCATATCTGGCTCCCGTTTTCGGCACGAAGCCGGCGCGGGCGAACAGGTTTTCCAGCCATTCGTTGGTGAGGCAATCGACGACCAGGTGAATGCGTGGCGCCGTACCCCGGTTTTCCACCGCATGCAGGCAACTGGCATCCATATACCAGGCGTGGCCAGCCGTGAAGTGGACGCTCTCGCCATCGATGCTGAACAGCACTTGCGGCGAAGTCTGGATCGGGATGTGTATGCGCGTCAAGCCATCCATCAGCGCCGTGCCGGCGTCGCGGTGCGCGCGGATGATCGCGCCTGGCGCCAGGGACATCAGGCGCACGGCGCTGGTTCCGCATTGAAAGCTGGCGATGACGTCGCGCAGGTACGGACAGCGCGCCAGGTGTGGCGTGTCGCTGTACTGAGCACCATCGAGCGGAATGATGTGGCCAGCCTCGCCACCGGCCGAGCGTAGCGGCACGCAGCTCCAGCCCTGTTCATAAGCGCGCGCATTGAAGTGCGCGATCCAGTCGCTGGCGGCGAACTGGGCGCTTTCTTGCCGCATGCGGGCCACATCGAAGGTCAAAGGCAATTGCAGCCAGGTGCTGGATGCGCTGCTTTGTGTGTTCATGCTGCGCTCCAGGACAGTTGCTCTTGCAGTGCATCTTCGCTGCACAGGCGAAATCCCATCCGCTGGTACAGGCCGCGTGCCGCCAGGTTGCCCTTGCCGACGGCCAGTTCGATGCGCAGCTGGTGGTTTCTTGCCAGCGTCTGCAGGCAGGTGAGTACTGCAAGGGCTGCTCCCTGGCGCTGCGCTTCGGGCAGGATGGCGATATCGACCAGGCGCAGCACGGCGTTTTCGCGGTGGATCACCAGCCTGCCGACAGGCCTGCCTGCACGTTGCAGCACCAGATAAGACGCCTGGGGATACGTGTATTGATAGCCGGTGATTTGCGCGCGCTGCTGCATGGCCATCAGTTGTTCGACGAAGGCAGAGTCGCCGGGCATCTGCCGCAAGTCGTCGCGTGTGGAGCGGTAGAGTTCGGCGGCGAACCCGTCATCCTCTCCTGCGCGCTGTTCGCGCAACTGGTAAGGGGCCGGCAGTGCGGCCAGTGCTGTAGCTGGAATAGGGGATGAGCTGTTCATCTATGTTCCGTCTCGTTTTTTGAGCGTATCGAGAGTGCTTAACGGCGCCCCCGGTATTTGTTATGCTGCCAATATTGACACGTACTTGCCCTTTTTTGCAATCATTTCACAGGATGCCGTCATGAATGCCAGTTTAGTCATCACGCTAGCGCAGTTGCAGCCCTGCCTGCGCAGCGAATTTATTGCCCACACCTCGGCCGGCACCTTGCCTTTGATCCTGGACGAGGCGCAGGAATTGCCGCGCCGTGGTTTGCCCGAGCAGTTCCGCACGCCCTTGTCGCTGATACTCAGCGGCCCGGAGCAAGTGCTGCTGGAAGCGGGGACGTACCGGCTGGAGCATTCGCAACTGGGGCATCTGGAATGGTATCTGTGGCCGATTGCGCCAGCATTTCCCGCCAGGGATGAAGATGCCGGCCGCCAGCGCTACCAGGTCAATTTTTCGTGAGCGCCATGCACGATGAGCTCGCTGAGCTGAGCGGGCTGGCGCGCGTGATTGCCGATCCGCAGCGCACGCCGGCCATGCTGGCTGGCGAGGCGCAGCAGTTGCGTCGCCTGGTCGAGCGCCATTCCAGCTTGTTGATCGATGGCACGCAGCACATGACGGAGGGCGAAAGCATCTTGCCCAGCGGTTCGGCAATTTCGCCTGTGCAAGCAGCCTTGTGTGCGCGCGAGCCCTTGCGCAGTGCCGCCTTCATCCAGGGGCTGGCGCAAGCCGTAAGTGAACGCTTGCACGACGAGCGGCCCGTGCGCGTGCTGTACGCCGGTTGCGGTCCCTACGCCCTGCTGGCCTTGCCACTGATGGCGCTCTTCAGTCCGCGTCAATTGCAGTTTTCCATGATCGAGGTGCATCAGGAAGCACTCGACGCTGCGCGTGCGCTGGTCGCCAAACTGGGTTTTACGGAGCATGTCAGCGATTTTATTTGCACCGATGCGGCCGCTTACCGGATTGCTGCGGATAATACGCCGGACGTGATCGTCAGTGAAACCATGAATACCGCCCTGGGCAAGGAACCGCAAGTGGCCATCATGCGCAACTTGGCCGTGCAGGCGCAGGCGGCGGCGCTGGTGCCGGCCGCCGTGACGGTGCATCTGGGCCTGGCGCGGCGCAGTCCGGCAGAACCGTGCATCGACTGGGGCGTGGTGTTTACGCTCGATGCAGCATCTATGCTGGCCTGGCAACGGGAAGAAGGTAGCCACCTGCCTGGCGCGAGTATCCGCCTGCCTGATGTGCTGGACCAGCCGCCGCGCTTGCTGACGCGTATCCGCGTACATGGCAGCATCGTGCTCGGCGATTACGATTGCAGCTTGAATTTGCCGTTGGCCTTGCCGGGCAAGCCCAATTTGCAGCCGGGCCGCTTGCTGCAGTTTTATTACCGGCTCGGCAGCGAGCCGGGACTGGCTTTTCACGCAAAGTGACGTGACAAGTACCCCGCCGGACTGGCGGGTGCACTTGCCGGTAGTGACGCTCAGTAAAAATTAATTCCGGCTCGGGAACAGACCTTCGACGCAGATGATATACAGCACGCCTTGATACGGCGTGACGGTCGGTATGTTCAGGGGGGTCGTCACGGTGACAGGTATGTTCAGCGGGGAGCCGGTACCGGTACTGCCGACCGCTACCGTGCCGCCGGATCCGCCACCGGTGATCGTGGCCATGTCCGCAGCCAGGGTGGTACTGCCGTTGCCGATGTCCGGACGGTAGGGGTAGGGAATGGCCGCCGCGGATGACTTGCCCGCCGCCAGGTAACTGGTGGTGGATGGGGTGGGCGAGGTGCCGACATCGGTGCTGACCTTGATGGCGACGGTTGATCCGGTACCGCCAGACGCGGTGAAGGTCGCGCTGTGGGTATGGGCTGGCAGATTGGCGAGGGTCAGGCTGCTCGTGATCGTGCCTGTGCCGGTCGGCGAGCCGGTGTAAGCCACGGTGCCGCCCGTGGCGCCATTGGTGACGGCGATACGGCCAGCCAGCCCTTGGCTGTTGCCCAGCGGTAGCCGGCCGCGCAAATCAGGCAAGCCGAAGGTGTTCACGCCATCGCCGCCGTATTGCGTGCCCAGCAGGGCAAACAGGGCGGCGTTCTGATTGACTGGCAACAGCTGGCCATTGCAGGCCATCCAGCCACGTGGAGGGAAGCTGAAGCCCACGGCGATAATTGAACCTAAAAACATATCCATGATAAATGCCTTTCAAGTTTGGTGTCTGTCTCGATGTTGTCCGCACCCATTTGTCTGGATGCTGACAGGATTTTTTCTTCTGATGCAGCGCATTTATAGTAAGTTAATTTTATAAAAACTTCACCCTGTAATAAGCGAGTTTGCGCGCTTGCGTTCAATACGCAACGGTTCGTGCCGGGCCCGGCTGGAGCGGCTGGTGGGAAGCGGTGATTCGAGGCCGACGGATGCGTTCGGCGCAACTTGCAGTAAAATGCAGGCTGAAAAATGGTTACGAGCAATCGTAGCCATTTTTCATTCTCACTGGAATCTCGTCCCTGTCATTTAGAGAGTTTATGTCTCATTCCCTGCATCACCAATTTTTGCGTTTCGCCGCCGTTGGCGCTTCCGGTACCGCCGTTCAATATACCGTGCTGTGGGGCGGCGTCGAATGGATCGGTATCAGCGCCGCCGTTGTTTCCGGCCTGGGGTATATCCTGGGGTCGCTGGTGAACTATGTGCTCAATTACTTCTTTACCTTCAAGAGCGACAAGGGGCATGGCGAGGCGGCCTCCAAATATTTCACCTTGCTGGGCATAGGCTGGTGCATCAATACGGGTTTGATGTGGCTGCTGGTGCACCAGGCTGGCTGGTATTACTGGCTGGCGCAGGTGCTGGCCACGGGCATCGGCCTGGTCTGGAATTTCGCCGGCAGCCGCTGGTGGGCCTTCAAGCCTGCCAGCGTGCCGAAGTAAGCACACCTCGGCAAACACTCAGTACGTACTCAACCGTATCAACCAACAAGGGCTACCTCATGCAGTTCCTGGAACGCTATTTCAAACTGAAGGACAACGGTACCAATGTGCGTACCGAGCTGCTGGCCGGCCTGACCACCTTCCTGACGATGGCCTACATCATCTTCGTCAACCCGAGCATCCTTGGCGACGCAGGCATGCCCAAGGATGCCGTGTTCGTCGCCACCTGCGTGGCCGCTGCCATCGGCACCCTGATCATGGGCCTGTACGCGAACTACCCGATTGCGCTGGCGCCGGGCATGGGCTTGAACGCCTACTTTTCGTACACGGTGGTCAAGGGCATGGGCATGAGCTGGGAAGTGGCGCTGGGCGCCGTCTTCATTTCCGGCTGCCTGTTCATCCTGGTCAGCCTGTTCAAGATACGCGAGATGATCATCAACAGCATCCCGCCTGCCTTGCGCACGGCCATCACGGTGGGTATCGGGCTATTTCTGGCGATCATTTCCCTGAAAAGCGCGGGCGTGGTGGTATCCAATCCGGCCACCATCATTGCCCTGGGCGACTTGCACCAGCCGGCGCCCCTGCTGGCCATCATCGGCTTTTTCATCATCGTCGCACTCGACCGGCTGAAAGTGCCGGGCGCTATTCTGATCGGCATCCTGACCATTACCGTGGCCAGCTTTTTCTTTGGCGGCAATCACTTCATCGGCGTTGTCTCGGCGCCACCGGCCATAGCACCGACCCTGTTCAAGCTCGACATCATGGGCGCCTTGTCGTTCGGCATCGTCAACGTGGTACTGGTGTTTTTCCTGGTTGAATTGTTCGATGCGACGGGCACCCTGATGGGCGTGGCCAACCGGGCCGGCTTGCTGAAAGACGGCAAGATGGAGCGCCTGAACAAGGCCTTGCTGGCCGACAGCACGGCGATCGCCGCTGGCGCCTGCCTGGGCACGTCCAGCACCACGGCCTTCGTGGAAAGTGCTGCTGGTGTGCAAGCGGGGGGGCGCACGGGTTTGACGGCCGTTGCCGTCGCCATCCTGTTCCTGGGCAGCCTGTTTTTCGCGCCGCTGGCGCACACGGTGCCGCCGTACGCGACGGCGCCCGCGCTGCTGTACGTGGCATGCCTGATGCTGCGCGAACTGACCTTCATCGACTGGGACGACAGCACGGAAAGTATCCCGGCCGCCATCACGGCCCTGATGATGCCCTTCACCTATTCCGTGGCCAGTGGCGTAGCCTTCGGTTTCATCACCTACGCCGTGCTCAAGCTGCTGACGGGCAAGGGCAAGCAAGTTTCCGCCGTGGCTTACATCATTGCCGCCATCTTCCTGTTCAAGTTCATTTATCTGGGCGAGGGCTGATGCCCTGCTGCATATGCCGGGCAATATGTGCGGGCTGGTCTGCTGCGACGGCGCCGCGCAAGCCTTGCCCGGCGCCGAAGGCGGCTGCCTCGGCGCGGGGAAACATCATCGTTTCATAAGCCAGCACGGCCTCGCGCCATTCGCCGCCGCGCGCCAGCAGCAGGGCCAGGTCGGCGGCGTCCGCCATGGCGCCATTCGCCCCTTCGCCGCCAAACGGCGACATCAGATGCGCCGCATCGCCGATCAGGGTAAGGCCCGGCTGGTTGGCCCAGCGGTGCCCCACCGGTAGCGCCAGCATGGGCCGCACGGCCAGTAAAGTAGCTACTTCGATCAGCTCGCGAAAGGGCGCCGCATAGCCGGCAAAGGTGCTGGCCAGCCACCTTCTGGTGTCTGGCGAGGTGATGGAATGCGAGCGCACGGCGTCCAGCGGCATGCGGATGGCGGCATACAGGCGCACATGCGCGTTGCTGTTGCGCTGGGCCGCCAGCAAGGTGTTGCTTCCCTTTACAAACATCTTGCCATGGCCGCTCAGGGCCGCCAGCGCAGGATATCGCTGGTCGATATCATCGATGCCCAATTCGAAAATGGTCACGCCTTCGTAGGCCGGCTGGGCGCTGGAGACGAGTGGCCGCACGATGGAGGACGCGCCGTCGGCGCCCACTACCAGGTCGAAAGCCTCGTCCTCGACGCCTGCGCTGACAAGCGCATGGCGGCCATCGGGCAAGGGGCGTAGCGCTTCCACTTTCTGGTCCCAGCGCACGCAGCCCGATGGCAGGGCGTTGAGCAGGATCTGGCGCAGCTGGCTGCGGTCGATCTCGGGTGTGTCACCGTCGAGGTTTGCATCGTCGAACAGCAGCGCACCGTCGGGCGCGTAAGCCCGGTTGCCCTGGTCGCCATAACGGGCCAGGGCTTGAAACGCGTCATGCAAGCCGGCCAGTTGCAGGGCCCGCTGCCCTGTCTCGGGATGCATGTCCAGCGAACCGCCTTGCGGCCGCGCCAGTGCGTGGGTATCGCGCTCGAATACCGTTGCCTTGATGCCGTGCAGGTGCAGGATACGGGCGAGAGTCAGGCCGCCAGGGCCGCCACCGAGGATGGCGATAGAGAGAGCGTTTTGCATGATATGCAGTCCTATGGGTTAATATATAGGATATTATGCATATACATAGGTGCCAATGCAAATGAAAAATTTACCGATACGACTGGAGTCCCGGGAAACCGAGTTCGTGGCGTCGAAGCTGATTTCCCAGGCGGCCAGGGCGCTGGCGCGGCTATCCGATGCCCGCTTGAAGGGCTTGGGACTGGCGATCGGCCAGTTGCCTGTCTTCGTGGCCTTGAAGGATGGCGCGCAGTTGTCGCAAAAGGAGCTGGCTCGCATCGCAGGCGTGGAGCAGCCATCGATGGCGCAATTGCTCGCCCGCATGGAGCGCGACGGCTTGATCCACCGCGAACCGGACCCTGCCGATGGCAGGAGCAGCCTGATTTCCTTGTCAGAATCCGCCACCGCCTTGCTGGCCCCCGCGCGCGAGATCCTGTTCCAGGGCAATCGGGAAGCGCTGGCTGGTTTCGAGCCGGCAGAAATCGATCAACTGGTCAGCCTGCTGGGACGGGTGATTGCGAATGTGATGTCTGGCGAGGCCGCTTGAGTTTGTGTGAGCGCCATCAGCCTTAGGTTTTTTGCTGCAATAGTGATTGCATCTGGACAGCTTAATTATGGGCGTATATAATTCGGCCTCACTTCCCTGATAGCTCAGTTGGTAGAGCGACGGACTGTTAATCCGCAGGTCCCTGGTTCGAGTCCAGGTCGGGGAGCCAGAACAAGTAGTCAGCAGTAAAAACAGCAAGGGCCGCGTGGTAGCACGTGGCCCTTTTGTTTTTTGCGCACGGTTTTTTGGGTGCGCATGGTCTGCCAATTCCATCGATACGCATACGGCAATGCACCAAGCCAGCGCAGCCTTTCTCAGGCATGCCGCCGCTGACTGCTATGCCGTCTGGTCCCCGTATCAGGGATCGACGAAGACGTCGAAGCGGACGTGCAGCGGGCTGCCCCAGGAGATTTCTACCCAGGCCAGGAAGCCGCCGTCATACGGTGCGATGTTGTATACCGCCATGCGGGCGGCGCCGATAAAGCGGTGCTGCGCATCCGTGCTGTATTCGCTGATGTTGACGAAGACGCGCGAGTTCGCTTTCACGTTGGCGTTGACAAAATTCACCGGATGGATCACGCCGTTGGCAGTCCACGTGTAATACGTGGTAAAGGACGCGGCGCTCAGGTTTGCGCCTGCTGCTGCACCAGCGCCTTTCGCGCTTTTGCCTTCCTGTTCCAGTGGTTGCTCGTTGACTTCCTGCTCCTGATCACTGCCCTTGTTTTCTACTTTCATTTCCATGATGTACTCCTGATCGATAGTGTGGACGCCGCGCAGATCGTCCGCGACGGGACGCCCTATCGGAATGGCGACGGCTGGTGTCGCGTCCCGGCTGATAAGGAAGCCGCTTGCGCTATCTGCAAGGAGTCTCATTCTAGGCGCGCACCTGGCGGAAAGGGCGTGTGGCGCTAACGAAAAACGGTGCTCATTTGTGCTTGCGCAAAGATGCTGCAAGCCGCACGCGATGCATTTTCCGGTAGGCTATTTTTATCGTCGAGGCAGGCACAGGTTTCAGGAAAATGGCACAATAGATAAGCCTGTCCTGTCGATCCAGCCCATGTAGCCAGAGCCTATGCCGATACTGAACCTGAGCGCCGAAGACGATATCTATTACGAGTTGATCGACGGCGATCCGGCCAAGCCCTGTCTGGTATTTTTGCATGAAGGCCTCGGTTGCTGCGCCATGTGGAAGGATTTTCCTGCCCAGCTGTGCCAGGCCACGGGCTGCCGCGGCTTGCTGTATGACAGGCTTGGTTATGGCTTGTCTTCACCGTTGCCGGGGCGCCGCCAGCTCCATTATCTGCACGATTACGCGCTACGCGAATTGCCGCAAGTGCTGGAGTGGCTGATACCGGGGCAAGACCATTTTGTAATCGGTCATTCCGACGGCGGCAGCATCGCGCTGATTTATGCGGCGCAGCAAGCGCCACGCTTGCGCGGCATCATTACCGAGGCGGCGCATGTCTTTGTGGAAGGCATGACACTCGATGGCATCCGCGAGGCCGGGCTGGCGTTTGATGCAGGCAAGCTGCGCGCACTCGCCACATACCATGGCGACAAGACGCAAGCGATTTTCAAGGCATGGTCCGATACCTGGCTCAGCTATGGTTTCCGCTTCTGGAATATCGAATACCTGCTGCCATCGATCGAATGTCCGGCGCTGGTAGTGCAGGGCAGCGAAGACCAGTACGGTAGTGCGGCACAAGTCGAGTCCATCGTGGCGCAAGCCTTGAACGCCGTGCCCGCGATGGTCGAGCAATGCGGCCACACGCCGCACCAGGAACAGCCGCAAGCCTTGCTGGCGCTGATGCAGGGTTTCTTGCAGGGCCGCATGGATGCGGCGCCGCATCTATCCCGATCGCCATCGCCGTCTTAATGGCAGGCGGGATCGCTGTCCCAGCGTCCTGAGCAGATGCGCGAGCGGCACAGCATGCCTTCTATCAGACCCAGCTGCTTGCAGCGCTGCAGCAGGCTGACAGTTTCCTCTTCTTCCTTGCGCACCACTATGTCGCGCAACGGCTCCGCAGGTCCAGCATCTTGCCGGTGAGCATGGGCCACCATCGCCGCCAGCAAGGCCACGTCGTTATCGCTGTTGCCCATAGACGCGGGCTTGACAGTGGCCCCCTTGCGTTCCGGGATCACTGTCTTGCGTTCGGCCGCCTTTACGGCAGGCACGGCGATGGACGCTGGCGTGGCGGGTGTTACCACGTTGACGATGGTGGCCGTAGCCGTGGCGGGGATAGCAGGTGGCGCATGTGCGGAAACATGCACGGTCGCTTGCACCGGGGCGATTAGCGGCGCTGCGGCGGCTGGCCCGGTCTCTTCCCCGGTGTGTGTGGACAGCAGGGACAGGGTAAGCGCTGTTGCCAGCAGCACGCACAGCGCGGCGCCCGTCGGACGCCGCCAGGCAGGTCGTCGGCCTGGCGGCGCAGCGATGGCGGACGGCGCCACGCCATGCTCGAGCTGCGACAGGATGCGGTGGCCCTCGGCTGCGGCGGATGGTTTGCCCAGCAGGTCGGGACCGGATGGATGTCCATCCGTGGATTTCGATGCAGACACAATAGTACCTCCGGATTGAATCGAAGCTTGATGTATACCGCGCCTGACTGCCGCGTCCGCGCCTACGATTGCGTGATACCAGACAGCAATGCTGCTGGCTCCCTCATGATGCACCGCCATCGCGCCAGTCCCCACACGGAGCGTCCCATGTTCATCGCCCTGGTCCTGATGTACTTCCTGCTGGCATGTTTCGCTTGCTGGCTATTGCTGTTTCTAGCCGGCCGCGCCCTGCTGCTGCAAGCGATGGTCAACCTGGGCTGGCGTGTGCAGCGGCGCGCGCAACGCTTGCAGCATGGCGGTGGTGCGCAATGGCAGCGCTTGCAGCGCGACACGGGCAGCGGCCTGCTCCAGGGCTGGCGTTTGCTGCTGCAGCACCGCTGGCTGTCGCTGGCCGGCGCCTTGCTGATCATCATTCCACCACTGCTGGCCTGGCTGTCCGGCGACCGCATCGCCTTGCGCGGCTATACCGACCAGCAGCACGCTATTAACGAGCAGGTCAGCGACTTGCTGCGGGGCGAACAGCTGGTGCCGCCGCCCACCTTGCCGCCGCTGTTTTTTACGACAGCGGAAGTGACGCAGCTGCGTCCCATGCTCGATGGCGCCAGCCGCAACTGGCAATTGCTCGACCATGATTACGCCCAGCGTTTGCTGCTGGTGTTCAAGATCATGAAAGAAATGCACGGCTACGACATGGTGCTGCTGGAAGGTTACCGCAGTCCCGGGCGGCAAAACTTGCTGGCCGCAGCCGGACCGCAGGTGACGAATGCGAAGGCTTTTCAAAGCTATCACCAGTACGGCTTGGCGGCCGATTGCGCTTTCATGCACGAAGGAAAACTCATCATTTCTGAAAAAAATGCCTGGGCCATGCGCGGTTACCATCTATATGGCGTGACGGCCGAATCGGTGGGCTTGCGCTGGGGAGGGCGCTGGGCCATGATGGATTTCGGCCATACGGAGCTGCGCCAGCCTGGCGTGCTGGGTAAATAATCTGCTTCTCAAGTCTGTGCTGTGCCAGCCATTCTAGCCCGCGCCATGGTGGTCTTTTCTGTTGGCAGCCCCATGCTTGCGCCGCGTCAATCACGGCCGGGCCAGCGTTTTTAGCGTGTCCCCGATGCTTGTTGCAAGTCAAGAAACACGTGCTTTATTGCTGTCAGCATGGGCCGGGTCCGCTATTGCAAGGCGGTTAATTCCCTATCCCGACCTTTACCTGGGACTACCATGCTGCGACGAATCTGGAATTTCCTCACTGATAGCCGCCATCTGACCATCCTTGCTTTCGTGGCGCTGGCCCTGTCCCTCTACCTGGGCGCCGAGCTGCTGGAAGTGGCCCTGGTCTGGGCGCTGGCCTTGTTGCTGCTGGCGCTGCTGGCCTGGCTGGTTTTTTGGCTGCTGCAGCGTCGCCGGGCGCGGCGCGATGCGCAGGCGCTGGGCCAGGCCATCTTGAACCAGGCTGAAATCGCCGCCGCCAATGCTGCCGAAGCCCAGCATACCAGGCAGGCGCAGCATGGTGAACTCGACACCTTGCGTGCCGGCATGCTGGAAGCCATCGAGACCATCAAAAGTTCCAAGCTGGGCTTGAAGTCAGGCGCGGCAGCCCTGTATGAATTGCCGTGGTATATGATTATCGGCAACCCGGCTGCCGGCAAGAGCAGTGCGATTTTGCATTCGGGCCTGCAATTTCCCTTCGCTGACGGCAAGATCGTGCAAGGCGTGGGCGGTACCCGCAACTGCGACTGGTTTTTCACCACCGATGGCATCGTGCTCGACACGGCGGGCCGCTATTCGGTGGTCGACGAACACCGTGGCGAGTGGTTCGGCTTTCTCGACCTGCTGAAAAAATACCGGCGCAAGGCGCCGATCAACGGCATTATCGTTGCCGTCAGCATTGCCGAACTGAGCGGCGACCCCGAAGCCGGCATGCAACTGGCGCGCAGCTTGCGCAAGCGCGTGCAGGATGTGATCGAGCGCCTGGAAGTGTTCGCGCCGCTGTATATCGTCTTCACCAAGGCGGACCTGATCGCCGGCTTTACGGAATTCTTTGCGGATGCCGAGCGTAGCGAACGCGAGCGTGCCTGGGGCGCTACCATGCCCTATCAGCGCAAGCTGCCCACGCAGCAATTGCTGACGTTTTTTGACCAGAGTTTCGACGAGTTGCACGATGGCTTGACGGAACTGAGCCTGGCAAACATGGCGCACCGGCAACGCACGACCATGGCGCCCGGCGTGTTTACTTTTCCGCTCGAATTTGCCGCCATCAAGAACTCGCTGCGCATCTTCATCGCGACCTTGTTTGAAGAAAATCCTTTCCAGTTCCAGCCCGTGTTCCGTGGCTTTTATCTGACCAGCGCTTTACAGGAAGGCGAGCCGGTCAGCGCTTCGTCGCAGCAGGTGGCGCGCCGTTTCGACCTGGCTTTTGCGCCAGCACCGGCAGCGGTCAGCCGGCGCCAGCATGGTTACTTTTTGCTGGATCTGTTCCGCAAGGTGATCTTTGCCGACAAGTATCTGGTGGCCAACTATGCCAGTCCGGCCAAGCAACGCTTCAAGTATGCGGTGTTTTTCGCCGCCACCCTGGCCTTGGGTGGCAGCCTGGGCGCCTGGAGCTGGTCTTACCTGGGCAACCGGCAACTGGTGGCCAATGTCGAGGCTGACCTGAACAAGGTGGTGCGCCTGCAAGACCAGCGCCTGGACCTGCAATCGCGGCTGGAAGCACTCGAGATCCTGCAAGACCGCATCGAGCAGCTGGAAGCCTACCGCACGCAACGCCCCTGGTCCTTGCGCATGGGCCTGTATCAAGGCAATTTGCTGGAGCGCAAGCTGCGCGAAGAGTATTTCAACGGCGTCCGCCATGTGATGCTCGAACCGGTGGTGGCCGGACTGGAAGGCTTGCTGGCGGAAATGAATGGCAGCGCCGAGCAATTGCAGCCGGCTTCGCGCACGCCCGAGGCGGCGCGTCCATCTGCGGGAGCGACGTATCAGGCAGCGTCGCCGACCAACGTGGAAGACGCCTACAATGCGCTGAAAACCTATCTGATGCTGGCCGATAAAACGCATGCCGAAAGCAGCCATCTGAACGACCAGATGACGCGTTTCTGGCGCGGCTGGCTGGAGGGCAACCGGGGCGCCATGCCGCGCGAGCAGATGATACGCAGCGCCGAGCGGCTGATGACGTTTTACCTGGCGCAGGTGAGCGACCCATCGTGGCCGCGCATCACGCAAAAGCTGGCGCTGGTCGACCAGGCGCGCGAAAACCTGCGCCGGGTGGTGCGCGGCATGCCCGCCCGCGAGCGCGTGTACGCCGACATCAAGGCACGCGCATCGACGCGGTTTCCCGGCGTGACGGTGGCGCGCATCGTCGGCGAACAGGACCAGGCGCTGCTGGCGGGCAGCCATGCGGTATCCGGCGCCTTTACCCGCCAGGCCTGGGAAAAATTTGTCGAGAATGCCTTCCGCGACGCCGCCAACCGCGAACTGCAAAGCGCCGACTGGGTCTTGAAAAGCGCTTCCACCGACGACCTGACGCTGGAAGGCAGTCCTGAGCAGATCGAGAAAAATCTGGTGGCGCTGTACAAGGCCGACTATGCGCGCGAATGGCAAAAGTTCGTGCAGGGCGTGGCCATCGCCGACCTGAAAGGTTTTGACGGCGCGGTGCTGGCGATGAACCGGCTGGGCGACCCGCAATCGTCGCCGATCGCCAAACTGCTGACGACGATATACCAGGAAACCTCATGGGATAATCCGGCCCTGCAGAATGCGGAACTGCGCAAGGCCGAGCGGGGCATCATCGCCTGGTTCAAGGAAACGGTGCTGCGCCGCGCGCCATCGCAGCTGACCGCCAATCCCGGCCTGAACGCGCAGCTCGATCCGGCCCGCCTGGATAAACCCATGGGACCGGTTGGCCGCGAATTTGCCGGCGTGGGCAAGCTGGTGGCGGCGCAGGACAAAGACGCCTCCTTGATGCGTGCCTACCTGGAAGCGCTGTCGAAACTGCGCAGCCGTTTGAACCAGCTGAAGAATCAGGGTGATGCAGGGCCGGGCGCCAAGCAGTTCATGCAGCAGACGCTGGAAGGCGCCGGCTCGGAACTGGCCGATGCCTTGAAACTGGTCGACGAGCAGATGTTGACGGGCATGAGCGACGCGCAAAAACTGGCCATCCGTCCGATCCTGGTGCGCCCTTTGACGCAGACCTTTGCCGTCATCGTGGCGCCAGCCGAACTGGAAGTAAACAAGACCTGGACGGCGCAAGTGTATGAGCCGTTCCAGCGTACACTGGCAAACAAATATCCGTTTGCACCCACGGCGCGCATCGAGGCCAGCAACCTGGAGATCGGCCAGTTCTTCGGTCCGGAAGGGCTGGTGGCGAAATTCGTCACGACCTCGATGGGCCCGCTGGTGGTGCGGCGCGGCGACATGCTGGCGCCGCGCACCTGGGCCGACATGGGCATCAATCTGTCGCCGCAGATGGTGGCGCGTTTTCCAGCCTGGATCGCGCCGCTGGGCGCGGGCGGTGTGGCGGCCACCTCTGGCGGCGCGCAAACGGTGTTTCAAATACTGCCGTCGCCGGCGCCAGGCACGCTGGAATACACTGTGGAAGTCGACGGCCAGCAGCTACGTTACCGCAACACGCCGGCGCAGTGGACGAATATGGTACATCCAAGTGCGCAGGGCGCGGCGGGGGCCAGGATCAGCGCCGTCACCTTTGACGGGCGCACGGTCGAACTGTTCAACGAGCCGGGCCAGTTTGGCTTGAAGCGCATGATCGATGCGGCAGTCAAGAAGCGCAAGGACGGCGGCGTGTTTGAATTGCGCTGGTCGCGCGGCGAGGTGGTCGTGGCGCTGGATTTGAAAATTACCAGCAGCGCCGAGACGACGGGGGTGGGCGCCGACACCGCGGTGCAGGAACAGGGCTTTCGCGGCATGAAGCTGCCGGAAACCATCGTCGGCGGCGTTGCTGCGCCTGCACCCGTACCTTTGCCTGCGCCGGCCATCGCCGCCGTCGCGCCTGGGGAGGCGAAATGACGCGCCCGCCGCAGCAGGTGCGCCTCGCTTATTTCGGCAAGATCCCCGCGCGCGGTGATTTCATCAAGGCGGCAGACAACCATGCGCTGGTGCAGCTGCTGGACGACTGGCTGGCGCAGGTCATGAATGCGCTGACGGCCGCGCCGCGCTGGAAGCTCAATTACGACGCCTTGCCGCCGCTGCGTTTCGCCTTTGTCGGCACGCGCAGCCGGCGCGCCATCGCCGGCCGCCTCGAAGCGAGCAGCGACCAGTCGCAGCGCCGCTTTCCTTTTATGGCCATGAGCGCGCTGGAAATCGATGACGCCGAGGCCTTTGTCGCTTGCAGTCCGCTGGTGCTGGCGCCTTTGTGGAGCAGTTGCGAACGCCTGTCGGCCGGCATCCTGGCCAGCGCCGAGCCGGGACCGGCATTGCTGGCGCTGGCTGGCAACGTGGTGGAAATCTCCCCCGGCGCCGCCTGCCACGCGGCGCAGCTGGCCGGTTTTTTGCAAACGCATACGGTGCGCGAACTGCAAGTGATGCTGGCATCACCGGCCTTTCCCGTGACGGTACGCGAACTGCTGCTGGGATTGGGACTGCTGCTGCGCCCGGTGCGCCGCAGCGGCCGTCCGCGCCTGGAAAAAAGCCTGGTGCTGCCGCTGCCACGCGATGAACAGCAGCGCGAAGTGGTGGCCAGTTTCTGGCTGCACCTGGTCGCACCCTTCCTGCGTCAGGCCGAATTCGAGCTGGCGCTGTTTTTCGCCCATGTCGATGAAGCGCCGGTGCTGGTGATCGGTTTTTGCGGCGCCGATCCGCATACCTTGCGTGCGCTGATCGATCCGCAGGCGGCCGGTGAACGGCTGATCGTGTTCGACCAGCTGGACTGGGTCGATGGCCAGCTGGAGCAGGATGCGGCCCTGCGCCGTTTGTCATCGTGTTTGCAGCAGGAGCAGCTGTCGCTGCGCTCGGCCTGCGCCATGTTTTCCGACGCCTTTGCCTGAAAGACCATCATGAAATCGTTGCTGCTACCCTTGCTCCTGTCTTTTCCCCTGACCCCGGCCCAGGCGCAGAACCAGGCGCCTGCGCCCGTCACGCCCTTGCCGGGGCAAATCCTGGTGACGGGCACCCTGGCCGATGAAGTGGCCAAGGCGGCCGTGCTGGCGCGCCTGCGCGAGTTGTATGGCGTTGAACGGGTGGTCGACCAGATCACCATCGGCAATGTGGCCGTGCCGGCCAACTGGAATGCTTATGTGCAAAAGCTGATCACGCCCAACCTGAAGCTGATTTCGCGCGGCCAGATCAGTATCGCCGGCAGTAACGTCAGCGTGCGCGGCGAGGTGGCCAACGAGTTCCAGCGCCAGCAGATCGCCAGCGACATCGCCACCAGCCTCAATCCCACCTACGTCGTCAACAACGGCTTGCGCGTGAGCGCGTCGGAGCAGGGGCTGCTGGACACGGCGCTGGACAAGCGCATTGTCGAATTTGATGTTGGCCAGGCCAGCATCACGCCGGCAGGGCTGGCCATCCTCGACGAGATGGCGGCCGTGATGCAAAAGCTCAAGGAGCGCAAGGTGGAAGTAATCGGCCACACGGACAATACGGGTCTGCGGGCCAGCAACCTGGCCCTGAGCCAGGCGCGCGCCGAAGCCGTGCGCACTTACCTGGCCACCAAGGGGATCAAGCCGGAAATGCTGGTCGCGTCGGGCCAGGGGCCGGACCGTCCGGTGGCGGCTAACACCACCGCCGATGGCCGGGCGCGTAACCGGCGCATCGAGTTCAGGATTGCACAATAATCACGGTAGCGTGATGGTCAGATGCGCCGGGCTGGGCGCCAGCTTGACCAGGTCGGCATAGCCCGCCAGGGTAGTTTGCGTGCCGGCCGTCAAATGGGTTTTCAAGCCCAGGTAGGCGCAGATGGCCAGCAGGGCAAACACGCTGGTGAGCGCCCACAGCGGCACATCGCTGCGGCGCTTGTTGACCACCTGGTCGGGGCGCTCGGCGCGCGGCGCGAAGCCACGGCTCTTGCCCTTGATATGGGCGATCTCGTCGCCCAGGCGGCCAGTCAGGTAGCTGAGCTTTTCACTGCCCTCGCTGGCGTACTTTCCCTGGAAACCCAGCAGCAGGCACATATGAAACACCTGCAGCGCCTGCACCCGCATGGCACCCTTGCCGCGCAGGGCGTCGAGGCGGTCGAAGAAGTGCTCGCCAGCCAGCTGGTCGCCAAAGATCAGCAACTGTAGCGGACGCCGTTCCCACTGCTTGCGGATGGTGAAGGGCGAGGCCAGGATGATTTCATCGACGGCTGCGCAAAACGCATATTTGGCAGCCTCGATATCGTCGCCGTCGGCGCGGCTCTTCTTTGCTTCGCGGCTGAAGTCTTCGAGGAAGGCCGTGATCCTGTCCATGAAGCCCTGCTCGTCGCCGGGCGCCGAGCCATGCTTGAGCATGAAGAGCATATAAAAGCCTTCATGCATCAGGTCCAGCAGGGCGCTGCCGGTCTGGCGCGTGGCGCCTGCGTTGGTAGGGGCGCCGCGCCCGCCCAGCAGCGATGGCGCGGCGCGCCGTTCGATGAGCTGGCTCATGCTGTCACCGCGATCAGTTCAAGCTGCAGGTCGCGGATGCCGGCCGGGACATACACCGAGATCGATTGCGCCTTGAGCATCTGCTCATACAGCACGCCGCGGTTTTCAATCGCAAAATAATAGGTGTCGGGCCGCACGGGCATGGCCGACAGCACGCATTTGTCCACGTCTTCCGGCGCGCCCACTTTTACGCGCACGGGCACGATGTCCACCAGTTCGATGGCTGGTATGGCTGCGCGAATGGCCAGGTACAGGGTGGTGTACTGGTCGATCTTGCCCGAATCGAGTTTGCCCAGGTGGTACGAGGGTTTGTCCTCAAGCAGGGCGATGGAAAAATATTTGGACGAGATCACCGTGTCGACCAGTTCGCGGATGATGCTGTCGATGGCGGCGAAGCAGGGGCCCGGCTGTCCATGGTCGTAGGCGGGCAGGCTGGCCAGCGTGTAATGCCTGGAGTAGCTGAGCAGTCCGCCCGCCAGCGCCAGCAGCGCTTCGTACAGGCGCTCGGGATGCAGCGCAGGGTGGCGCACATAGTGCATCAGCGCGGCGGCTGCCGTGCTGATCGTATGCAGCAGCCAGAATGAGGACACGTCGCCCGAACGGAATTCGATCACGTTGCGGCTCGGTTCGCGGTGATGGCCATGCAGTGCATCGACCTTCGCTTGCAGCGCATCGAGCAGCCGCTCGAGCAAGCCATGCAGGCGCGGTGCGCCGGCGATCGCCAGGATCGGCGGCATGAAGGACGGCACGGCTTCGAAGCCGCCCGACACCGTGCGCCGCAGCGCGATCAGCGGCAGGCAATCGTAGGAGCCGCGCGCTTCGCTGTCGGGAATCAGGCGCAGGTTTTTTTTCAGGTAGGCCACGTCGGCTACGGCTGAATCGGTAAACAGGTCGGGCGTGGCGCGCAGGGCATGCACAAAGCGGGTATTGGCTGGTGTGTCGCCACCCTCGGGAAAATTTTGCAGCGAGTAGTTGGCGCCTTCGCGGTTGACGGCCGGCAGCGCCGCGTAATACGTCACTTCCTGCAGCGCCGGCGGCAGCGCCGACAAGTCCACCGCTGGCGGCAGGGTGTCGCCGCCGGGTGCGCCGTCGCCGGCTGCATCGAATACTTCGCCGTCGCGGAAAATCGCCGACAGCGCGTTCAGGCGCAAGGTGTTGGTCTTGAACGCTTCCGTATCCCATTCCATGTGCGCTACGCCCCACAGATAAGGATGCAGGGCGCTAGCCGTATGGTGCAGCCGCGCTTCGTGATATTGATCCTGGCGCTGGAAATGCTGGGGCCGTAAAAACAGGCCCTCGCCCCACAGGACTTTCGCTGCCATGCTCATCTTGTTCTCCCTGGATAACTGCTTGTTGTAGACCACTGTTATTCGCAGCGCACTGCCGATAATGCGGCGCCGCCGTCCGGGCTGCCGGCCGTGCTGATGGCGCAGGCATGCAGGCCCAGCGTGATGCCGCTGCGTTCCGCTTCGGCCGCGCCGAATGTGGCGCGCCAGCGCTGCGGGGCCGGTGCGCGGAACAGCGCCACCACGCCGATGAAATACGCTTCCTTGCTGACCTTTTCCTCGATCTCGTAGCGCTGGCCTGGCACCAGCAGCACTTCCTTCACTTCCATCAGGTCGGCGCCCAGCGCCTGCTTTTCTTTTTCTGCATCGAGAAAACTGTCATACGGCGTTTGTTCGAAAGTGGTCTTCTGGCGCAGTTTGTAAATGCGCGCCACCAGCGCCAGCGGCCGGCCTTGCGGATCCGTGTTCAGGCGCTGGCCCGCATGCAGGCGAATGCTCACCGTGCGCGGTCGTTTTTGCGCGTCCGGCAGTTCCGGTGGCGGCGGTGGTTTGCTGATGCCCGCCATCTGCAGCGCTGTGCTGGCCAGGCTGCCGATGGCGCCGCCCGCGCAGCCGGCCAGCAGCAAGGCCGTGAGCAAGGGCATTAGCAAATGAGTGAGCAAAATTGCGGTGCAGGTGCGCCAGCGGGAAGGTTGATAAGCAGGCATGGCGGCTTGGCCTTTGCGGAAAGAAAGTCGTGTTGCCATTTAATCGTATGCCACTGCAAGCTACTTGCGCTGACGCAAAAGCTGCCTGTGATCCCTGTTATTACTGCGCCAGATCAGGTTTCCCATGTTTAATTTTCACTGCTGAGTTGAACTTCCTCTTTGCTGATCATCCTCAACTTGGCAAAAATCAGCGCAGTTAATAATGGCCCTCACCACGGCGCCGCCCATCTTTCCCAGCGGTAGCGTCCTCCACGTGAAGGAATGTGCAGATG
This sequence comes from Janthinobacterium silvisoli, assembly GCF_014200725.1. Classification (GTDB taxonomy): domain Bacteria; phylum Pseudomonadota; class Gammaproteobacteria; order Burkholderiales; family Burkholderiaceae_D; genus Janthinobacterium. Next base: position 1,008,658 of record NZ_JACHCL010000001.1, on the reverse strand, counting down.
AAGCCAGTCACCCGCCCCACCCGAGTCCTGATACGGATGTTCCCCAAGCTTGCCTGTGTGGCCAGCGCGCTGGTGTTGGCTGCCTGCGCCACGCCCGAGAAGCCGGCGCCCAAGCCTGCTCCCGTGCCCACCCTGGCACAAATGCTGAGCGAAGCCGATGCTGCGGCCAGGGCTGGCCAGTACGACAAGGCGCTGGTCTTGCTCAAAGGTGGTGGCACGGCGTATCCATCGGATAAGGCGCCATGGCTGCAGATGGCGCAGATGAAGTTTGACCGCGCCCACTACGGCGACGCGATCGTCGATGCGCTGGAAGTACTGGAGCGTGATCCCGATGACAAGGTCGCCAACAGCATCGTCGCCGTCAGTGGCTTGCGCCTGTCTGGCAAGGCGCTGGCCGACCTGTCGCGGCAAAACAATCTGAATGGCTCGCTGCGGTCGGAGGCGCAGGAGCTGGCCAAGCTGCTGCGCGCGAGCATCGGCGAGGAAGTCTTGCTGCCATCGGCGAAGCGGCCGGCAGCACCGGCGGCCAAGCGTCCGGCAGGTGCCGCGGCTACGCCGGCGGCAAAAGGGGCGCCCGCACAGGGGGCGGCTGATCCCTTCAGCGGCCTGAAATAAGCGGCGGCTGTTTGTCTGGCGCCCATGCGGCGCCTTCTCTAACTACTCTGCGAAGGAAACGACATGGCCAAGGCCGACAGTGTCCAGAAGCGCTTGCAAAAGGTGCGCGCGCCGCGCGTGCAAATGACCTATGACGTCGAGATCGGCGACGCCATTGAAAACAAGGAACTGCCCTTCGTGGTAGGCGTGCTGGGCGACTTTGGCGGCAATCCGGACAGCGAGAAGAAGCGCCTGAAAGACCGCAAGTTCGTCGCCATCGACAAGGAAAACTTCGATGAAGTGCTCGCTGGCGTCGAGCCGGTAGCGCGCTTTGCCGTGCAGAACCGCCTCAGCGCAGCGGGCGGCAATTTTCCGGTGGAGCTGCACTTCCGCTCGATGAGCGACTTCCGTCCTGAATCGGTGGTACAGCAAGTCGAACCGCTGCGCAAACTGCTGGAGGCGCGCACCAAGCTGGCCGACTTGCGCAACAAGCTGGCCGGTAACGACAAACTGGAAGACCTGCTGACGGAAGTGCTCAATAACACCGACAGCCTGGCCACCTTGCAGCCTTTGCTGCCTGCGCAGGAGGATTAAGATGAACGCCCAGGCAGAAGTGAATGCAGCCGCGCCAGCCGCCGCTGTCGGCTCCACCACGACGGATTTGCTGGACCAGATCGTCGAACAAAGCCGGGTCGCCAAGTCCGGCGCGGAACATGCGCGCGCCCGCGACCTGATTTCCGAACTGGTGGCGCAGGTACTCGATGGCACGGTGCTGATGTCGAACAGCCTGTCTGCCACGCTGGACGCGCGCGTGGCGGAAATCGACCGGCTCATTTCCGCGCAGCTCAGTGAAGTGATGCATGCGGCGCCGTTCCAGCAACTGGAACAGAGCTGGACCGGTTTGAACTACCTGGTGCGCAATTCCGATACCGGCACGCACCTGCAGATCCGCATGTTCAACGCCACCAAGCGCGAACTGGTAAAGGACTTCCAGGCCGCGCTGGAGTTCGACCAGAGCTGCATGTTCAAGAAGATCTACGAAGAAGAATTCGGTACTTTCGGCGGCGCCCCGTTTGCGGCGCTGCTGGGCGACTTTGCCATCTCTCGCCAGCCTGAAGACATGTATTTCGCCGAGCAGATGTCGCATATCGCCGCCGCCGCCCATGCGCCGTTCATCGCTTCGGCCGCACCGGAACTGTTTGGCCTGGAGACCTATGGCGACCTGGGCAAGCCGCGCGACCTGGCGAAGGTGTTCGACACCATCGAATATGCGAAATGGAAGGCTTTCCGCGAATCGGAAGACTCGCGCTACGTGGGCCTGACCTTGCCCCGTTTCCTCGGCCGCCTGCCATTCAATCCGGTCGACGGCACCACCGTGGAAGGCTTCAACTTTGTCGAGGAAGTCGATGGCAGCGATCATCACAAGTACCTGTGGTGTAACGCCGCCTATGCTTTCGGCAGCAAGCTGACGCGCGCGTTTGCCGACTATGGCTGGTGCGCCGCCATTCGTGGCGTGGAAGGCGGCGGGCTGGTGGACGACCTGCCCACGCATACCTTCAAGACGGACGAGGGGGACGTGGCGCTGAAGTGTCCGGCCGAAGTGGCGATTACCGACCGGCGCGAAAAGGAGCTGTCCGACCTGGGCTTCATCTCGCTGGTGCACTGCAAGAACACGTCGTATGCGGCCTTCTTCGGCGCGCAGTCGGCGCAAAAGAGCCGAAAATACAACAGCGAGGCGGCCAATGCGAACGCGGTGCTGTCGTCGCAGCTGCAATACATCTTTGCCGTTTCGCGCATCGCCCACTACATGAAGGCCATGATGCGCGACAAGATCGGCAGCTTTGCCGCCGCATCGAACGTGGAGGACTTCTTGAACCGCTGGCTGATGACCTACGTACTGCTTGACGATAACGCCAGCCAGGAACAGAAGGCCCAGTTCCCGCTGCGCGAAGCATCGGTGCAGGTGCAGGAAGTGCCGGGACGGCCCGGCGTGTACCGCGCCGTGTCCTTTTTGCGGCCGCATTTCCAGCTCGATGAATTATCCGTTTCGCTCCGACTGGTCGCGGAGTTGCCGAAGTCGACCAATTCCTGATCCACCGGGATCATCTTTCAACCAGAGGAGCACAATATGGCAATCGATGTATATCTGCAGATAGACGGTATCAAGGGCGAATCGACCGATGACAAGCACAAGGACTGGATCGAGTGCAAATCGGTCAGCTGGAGTGTGGAGCAGCCAAAATCGGCCACAGCATCGACGGGTGGCGGCCATACGGCCGAACGCTGCGAGCACAAGGATATCGTGATCTCGAAGCTGGCCGACCTGGCTTCGCCGGTGCTGCTGCAGACCTGCTCGGCCGGCAAGACCATCCCCAAGGCGCGCTTTGAATTCATGCGTGCCGATGGTCAGGGCGAGCGCGTCAAGTATTTTGAAATCGAGATCGAGAATGTGCTGATCGGCGCCGTCACGCCCAACGTGGAAGAAGGCGACATCCTGGGCGAGCATGTGGGCTTCAAATTCTCGAAAGTGAAGTGGAAATATACGCAGCAAAAAGTGACGGGCGGCGCCGGTGGCAATACCTCGGGCGGCTGGGACCTGGCCGCCAACCGCGTGGCTTGATGTTGCGGCGCGGCGCGCCAGGGCCTGGTCCTGGCGCGCCGCGTCTTTTTTTTGAGGAGGCACGCATGCAGGCGAATTTGCCGACATATGTTCCCGGATTGTTTGACCGCCTGATGGGCGAGGGCGCCTTGGCGGGAGGCGCTGGACAGGCCGGTGTGGTGGCGCGGCTGTCGCTCGAACAGATGAAGGATGCGGTGGCGCGCGACCTGGAAGAATTGCTCAACACGCGCGTGGCGCTGCCGGCCGGCGCGCTCGACGACTATCCCGAATGCGCCGCGTCCATCATCAATTATGGCCTGATCGATTTTGCCGGCATGTGCTTGTCCAGCAGCGATGACCGCGCCCGCATCTGCGCTTCGCTGAAGGCCGCCATCGAGCGCCACGAGCCGCGCCTGCGCAATGTGCGCGCGCGCCTGGAGCGTGAAGCTGGCTCGGTCAACCGCATCAGCTTTGTCATCAGCGGCACCCTGGCTGTTTTCCCCGCCTGTGTAGCGGTCAATTTCGACGCCGTGCTGCAGCCATCGTCGCTACGCTATTCGATCAACCGCAAGGGAGTTTCTGCATGAGCGCCAATCTCAAGACCCTGATCGCCAAATTGAATGACACCCTACGCACGGCCGCCACGCGCGCCGCCGCCATCTGCGTGGGACTGGGCCAGTATGAAGTCGACCTGGAACACCTGTTCCTGGCCTTGCTGGAACAGGAGCGCAGCGACTTCGTCGTGATCGCGCGCCGCAGCGAAATCAGCCTGTCCGCGCTGGAAGCGGACTTGCGCCGCGAGATCGGCAGCTTCAAGACGGGCAGCGCGCGCACGCCCGTGTTCTCTCCCCATCTGCCGCTGCTGTTCGAGCACGCCTGGCTGATCGCCTCGCTGGGCGCATCGCAACCGGCAGCCATCCGCAGCCGCCATGTGTTGCTGGCGCTGTTGACGGAGCCGGAACTGTCGCAGCTCGCCTACCGCAGTTCCAAACTGTTTGCGCGCTTCAGTGTGGAACAGCTGAAGCATTTTCCCGACAAGCTGACGGCAGGATCTGGCGAGGATACGCCGGCCGCGCCGGAAGCATCGACCGCGCCGGTCGATGGTCTCACGGTGCTGGCAGCGAAAACGCCGGCGCTGGACCAGTTCACCACCGACCTGACGCAGCTGGCGCGCGATGGCAAGCTTGATCCCGTGATCGGCCGCGAAAATGAAATCCGCCAGGCGGTCGATATTTTGCTGCGCCGGCGCCAGAACAATCCCATCCTCACTGGCGAGGCGGGCGTGGGCAAGACGGCCGTGGTGGAGGGGCTGGCCCTGCGCATCGCCGCCGGCGATGTGCCCGAAGTGCTGCAGGGTGCGCACATCCACACGCTGGACATGGGTTTGCTGCAGGCCGGCGCCAGCGTCAAGGGCGAGTTTGAAAGCCGGCTGAAGAACGTGATCGATGAAGTGGCGAAAAGCCCGCATGCCATCATCCTCTTCATCGACGAGGCGCACACGATGATAGGCGCGGGTGGCCAGGCGGGGCAGAACGATGCCGCCAATCTGCTGAAGCCTGCGCTGGCGCGCGGTGCGCTGCGTACCATCGCCGCCACTACCTGGAGCGAATACAAAAAGTATTTTGAAAAGGATGCGGCCCTGGCGCGCCGCTTCCAGGTCGTCAAGGTGGAGGAGCCCAGCGAAGAAATCGCCTGCGCCATGCTGCGCGCCATGGCGCCGCTGATGGAACGCCATTTCAACCTGCGCGTACGCGACGAAGCCGTCACCGATGCAGTGCGTTTGTCGCACCGCTATATCAGCGGACGCCAGTTGCCCGACAAAGCCATCAGCGTGCTTGATACGGCCTGCGCCAAGGTGGCGCTGGGCCAGAGCGCCACACCGGGCCAGCTGGAAAACGCCAGCCGCCAGCTTGAAAGATTAGGCACGGAAATCGCCGCGCTGGAACGCGAGCAGCTTGATGGAGGCAGCCGTGGTGCCGCAGCCCGGCTGGCCGTGCTGCGCGGCGAGCGTGAACAGGGGCAGGCTACGGTGGCGGCGCTGGCGCAGCGCTGGGAACATGAAAAGGCGCTGGTGGCGCAAATCGCCGCCTTGCGCACCGGCTTGCAGCATGAGCGCCCGGGCGAGGGCAGTGCCGCCCGTTTGCTGGCGCTGAAAGAAGAACTTGCCACCTTGCAGGGCGAGTCGCCACTGGCGCCGCTGGAAGTCGATGCGCAGGTCGTGGCGGCCATCGTCGCCGGCTGGACCGGTATTCCGCTGGGCAAGATGGTCAAGGACGATATACGCACCGTGCAAACGCTGGACACTGCCTTGCGTGCCCGTATTCTGGGGCAGGAACACGTGGCGGACGCGATCGCGCAGCGCGTGCGCACGGCGCGCGCCAGCCTCGATGATCCGAACAAGCCGCAAGCCGTGTTTTTGTTTACCGGGCCATCGGGCACCGGCAAGACAGAGACGGCGCTGGCGCTGGCCGACCTGCTTTACGGTGGCGAGCGCAAGCTGATCACGATTAACATGAGTGAATACCAGGAAGCGCACAGCGTGGCCGGCCTGAAAGGCTCGCCGCCCGGTTATGTCGGTTATGGCGAGGGTGGCGTGCTGACCGAAGCCGTGCGCCGCCAGCCGTATAGCGTGGTGCTGCTGGACGAAGCGGAAAAAGCCCATCCCGATGTACTCGAACTGTTTTTCCAGGTGTTCGACAAGGGCGTGCTCGATGACGCCGAAGGACGTGAAATCGATTTTCGCAACACCATCATCATCGCCACCTCGAACCTCGGCTCTGCGGCGATGATGGCTGCCTGTCTGAACCAGCCGGCCGATAGCCTGCCCACGCCGCAGGCACTGGAAGAACTGGTGCGCCCGCAACTGGTCAAGCACTTCAAACCGGCCTTGCTGGGGCGCCTGAAGGTGCTGCCGTTTTATCCCTTGAACGATGCAGTGCTGGCCCGCATCATCGTCCTGAAACTGGCGCATATCGGCCAGCGCATCGCGCGCAATCACCAGGCGCAGTTCAGCCACGATGATGCCCTGGTTGAGGCGGTGCTGGCGCGCTGCACTGAAGTCGATTCGGGCGCCCGCAACGTCGACCAGATCCTCAACGGCAGCGTGCTGCCCGAGATCGCCGAGGCGGTGCTGGCGCGCATGGCAGGTGGCGAGCCGATTGCCAGCATCCGCGTGAGTGCCAATAAATCGGGCCAGTTCAAATACACGATCAAATAAGCTAGTGGAGAATCCATGTTCAATCTCGATCAGTTGCTGTTGCCCGTCAGCGCCGTGCATCCCTGCGGCGAGGATATCAGTTTCAGTCAGGAGCTGGACGCGGTCGCCCGCGCGCGCCAGCACGATGATCCCAGCCTGGACCAGGGTGAATGGGTGGTGGCGTTGAAGGAGGCCGACTGGCCCTTCGTGGCCACGCGCTGCGAACAGTTGATCGCTTCGCACAGCAAGGATTTGCGCGTGGCGGTCTGGCTGGCCGAAGCGCATGCGCGTACGCGCCACTTCCGTGGGCTGGGCGATGGCTACGCGCTGCTGGCCGGCCTGTGCGAGCAATACTGGGATGGCCTGTTTCCGCTGGCCGAAGAAGGCGACCAGGAACAGCGCATCGGCAATCTGTTCTGGCTGTTGACGCGCACGCCGCAACTGGTGCGCGAGATACCGCTGACCGATGGTGCTCAAGGCAGCGAGGGCCAGTTTTCGCTGCAGGATTTTGATGTCGCCCGCCAGCGCGCCACAAGCCAGGCGCAAGCCGTGTCGGAAGGCTGGGGCGAGGCGCGCCACGACGAAGGCGTGACCCTGGCGCAGATGGAGACGGCGCGCCAGCGCAATACGCGCGCCTACACCGATGGCTTGCTGGCTGATGCGCGCTACTGCATGCAGTCCTTGCTGGCACTGGAACGCTGCGTCGATGCGCGCCTGGGGACCGACGGTCCGAGCTTTCGCGCCGCCCGCGAAGCGCTGGAAAACGCCATCCATTTCATTTCCCCCTTGTTGCCGGGTACCGAGCTGCCTGGTGCTGTGCCTGGCGCCGCGCCAGCGATCGACAATGGCAGCGCTATCGTGCAGCGGCACCAGGCGCTGGCCCAGTTGCGCCAGGTGGCAGACTTTTTCCGCCGTACCGAGCCGCACAGCCCTGTCGCCTACCTGGCCGACAAAGCCGCCAGCTGGGGTGAGATGCCGCTGCATGTGTGGCTGCGCGCCGTCGTCAAGGACCAGGGCACCCTGGCGCAACTCGATGAAATGCTGGGGACGGCCAGCGGACAGGATTGATCCTCTATAATTGCCAGTCAAGCAAGCTTGGAGAAAATCGTGAAAAAACTGCTGTTCCTGAGTCTGGTTTTACTGGGCGGCTGCGTGGGCCGGCCCGACAATATCCATCCGGTCGACAATTTCAATACCACCAAGTATCTGGGCAAGTGGTATGAAATTGCGCGCCTCGACCACTCCTTCGAACGGGGACTGAGCCATGTGACGGCCGATTACAGCGTGCGCCAGGATGGCGGCCTGAAGGTGGTCAACCGTGGTTGTAACGATGGCAATAAAACCTGGAAAGAGGCAGAAGGCAAGGCGTATTTTGTCGACAAGAAAGATGTCGGCTACCTCAAAGTCTCGTTTTTCGGCCCCTTTTATGGCTCCTACATCGTGTTCGACCTGGACCAGCAGGACTACAGCTATTCCATGATCAGTGGTCCCAATAAATCCTACTTCTGGCTGCTGTCGCGCACGCCCACCATGGATGCTGCCCTGCAGCAGCGCCTGATCGCCAAGGCGCAAAGCCTGGGCTTCGATACCTCAAAGCTGATTTACGTCAACCAAAACTAAATGTGGTGGTTTGCCCAGCCGGCCTTCCACCCTGTTGCTTTTCTGCATGCACTTTCTTGCAATGCCTATCTGATGCGCTCACAATCGACTGCAGGGCAGTTTTTGCCCTATGGCGTTTTTGTTTCTTTCTTTCAGATAGGGATCACGCAGATGAAAAACCTCAAGATTGGCGTGCGCCTGGGCGGTGGTTTTGCCGCTGTATTGTTGCTCCTGATTACCCTCACCGTGGTTGGCATCATGCAGATGCAGGGCGCCAGCCGGGAAACGGATGAGCTGATCACCGTCAAGGTGCGCAATGAGCGCCTGATCAGCGAGTGGACCAAAGTGATCGAAGTCAATGCGGCGCGTACCGTGGCCGCCTGGAAAGTCACCGATCCCGAAGATCAAAAACAATTCGAAAAAGAAATGACGGCCTCATCCGCGAGGGCGACGGAAATCCAGGACGATATCGGTAAAAGCCAGCTGAATGGGGCAGAAAGGGCCTTGTATCAGGAAGTCCTGGCTGCGCGCAAGGCGTATACCGAGGTGCGCAAGAACGTCTTCAAGGCCAAGAGCGCGGGCGACCTGGCGCTGGGCAAGCAACTGTTCGATGGCGACATGGCGCTCAAGCGCGATGTGTATCTGGGCGCCCTGAACAAGCTGGCCGCGCTGGAAACGCGCTTGCTGGACGTGACCGCCGAACAGATCCGTGTCCGCTACGAAAGCGGCCGCTTGCTGCTGGTTTCGCTGGGCGTGGCGGCCATTTTGCTGGGCATCGCCTGCGCCTACTGGATCACGCGCTCGATCACGCGCCCCATCACGCGGGCCGTGCAAGTGGCTGAAGCGGTGGCGACGGGTGATTTGACCAGCCAGATCGAGGTGCAAAGCCGCGATGAAACGGGGCAACTGATGCATGCGCTGAAAAACATGAACGATAAACTGGTCAGTATCGTGGGCCAGGTGCGCGCTGGCACTGATTCCATCAGCACGGCGTCGGGTGAAATTGCCGCCGGCAATATGGACTTGTCTTCGCGCACGGAAGAGCAGGCCAGTTCGCTGGAAGAAACGGCCTCGTCCATGGAAGAACTGACTTCCACCGTCATACGCAATGCCGAGAACGCCCGTAGCGCCAACCAGCTGGCTATCGATGCATCGAGCATCGCCAGCCGTGGTGGCGCGGTGGTGTCGGACGTGGTCAGCACCATGGGTTCGATCAATGATTCCTCGCGCAAGATCGTCGACATCATCAGCGTGATCGACGCGATCGCCTTCCAGACCAATATCCTGGCGTTGAACGCGGCCGTCGAGGCGGCGCGCGCGGGCGAGCAGGGGCGTGGCTTCGCCGTGGTCGCTTCCGAAGTGCGCAACCTGGCGCAGCGCTCCGCAGCGGCCGCCAGGGAAATCAAGGATTTGATCAACGATTCCGTGCAGAAGGTCGAGACGGGCTCGCAACTGGTGGACAAGGCGGGCCGCACCATGGCCGAGATCGTACAAAGTATCAATCACGTGACGCAAATCATGAACGAGATCACGGACGCCAGCGACGAGCAGCGGGCTGGTATCGAACAAGTCAACCAGGCCATAGGCCAGATGGACCAGGTGACGCAGCAAAACGCGGCCCTCGTCGAGCAGGCCGCTGCGGCTGCGGAAGCGATGCAGGAACAGTCGGCGCGCCTTGCCGATGTGGTCGGCTTGTTCAAGCTCGACGCCGCGCAGCCACCAGTCCAGCGCATCGCACGGCCTGCACCTGCCCGGCCTGCCGTGGCTGCTCGCCAGGCAACGGTGACGAAGCTCGACGTGGCCCGTGTCCGCAAGGCCAAAGCGCCAGTCGCTTCCGGCAATGACGAGTGGGAAGAGTTTTAATCGGCCGATTTAAACGACAATTTAAACGACAGATACCGCCACCCCGGCATGGCGCGGGCGCTACAATCGCGGCTTGAAAACACTGCGCCCGCCCTGCCATGACCACCAGCATTACCCCCGACCAAAATAAACGTGCACGCTGCCCGGCATGCCTGCGCGCCATTTCCAGCTGCATTTGCCGCTGGGTAGCTGCCGTACCAAACACGGTCGAAGTACTGATACTGCAGCATCCGCTGGAAGTGCACAACGCCAAAGGCAGCGCCCGTTTGCTGCACCTGAGCCTGCCCAACAGCCGTTTGCTGACCGGCGAAAGTTTCGCTCCCGACGAACTTGCTACCTTGTTAGCCGGCAAGCACAACGTCTTGCTGTATCCCGATACCCCCGGCGACCGCTCGCTGGGCATCGCGCCACCGCCCGCGCTCGAACCTTCCCTCCTGGCCGACCTGTCGCAATTACGGCTGGTGGTGCTGGACGCCACCTGGCGCAAGAGCCGCAAGATGCTCTATCTCAATCCTGAACTGCAGCGCTTGCCGCGTTTGCCCCTGCGCGATACGCCCGCCTCGCACTATCTGATCCGCAAGTCCCATGCGCCGGATCAGTTATCGACTCTGGAAGCGACGTGTTATGCCCTGATGCAGTTGGAGCATGAGGTAAGCCGCTTTGTTCCCCTGATCACTGCGTTTGATGGTTTTGTGGCGCAGCAGTTGAGCTATGTCATGCCGCAAGGCCGTTGAAAGGCGTGACCATACATTGCTCGACGTGCCTCTTCCCAAGCTGGAATAAAAAAGGTGCGCATCAAAAAAACAGGCATTAGCGCCGAAGAGTGGCGTATAGGAGTGGCGTGTTTCTGACTTTGCCTGAGCTTGTCAATGTATCTGGCTGATACCGCAAGATACTGTTCTGTTTTGTCTCATTGGCCTACTGTCGTGTCTCGACGACGATCCTGTGCGCGGGACCACCGGTGAGGACAGCGGTCCCGATCGCATCCGCCCATCTGTGGGAGCTGCACGTCCACGATCCTCGATCGCGACTACCCAGTATTCAATCCACACTAAGGAAGCCATCATGACGAGCATTACTGTGTACGCAGATTCGAATTATTCTGGCAAGAATCAGATATTGTCCCAGGGAAGGTATGACATGGACCAGCTCGGTGTCGTCGGCAATGACGCCATCAGTTCGCTCAAGGTACCTGACGGCTGGAGCGTCACCCTGTACGAGCACGCCGGCTTCCAGGGGCGCAGCAAGGTGGTCACCAGCGATACGCCAATGCTGGATGGTGGTTTCAACGACGTCGTGTCATCCATCGTGGTCAGCGAACCGGTGACGAAGGGCGCGGGCGCCGTGACCGTTTATGCCGACGCTAATTTCAGCGGTAAAAACCAGGTGCTGCAGCCGGGACGCTACGATATGGCCGCGTTGGGAACCGTCGGCAACGATGCCATCAGTTCGCTGAAAATTCCGGCTGGCTGGAGCGTAACCTTGTACGAACATGCCGGTTTCCAGGGCAGAAGCAAACGGATCGCCGCCGACACGGTCATGCTGGACGACGGTTTTAATGATCTCGCGTCCTCGATTGTCGTCGAGAACACGGGCGGTGCGGCGCCGCTGGCGGCTGTTTTTTCTGATGGTAATTACAGCGGCAACCGGCAGGTACTGTCGCCGGGCCGCTACGATATGACCGCGCTGGACATCGTCGGCAACGATACGATCAGTTCGATCCAGGTGCCGGCAGGCTGGAGCGTGACATTATACGAACACGCCGGCTTCCAGGGCCGCAGCAAAGTCGTGACGGCAGACACGCCGATGCTCGGCGACGGCTTCAACGACCTGGCCTCTTCGCTGGTGGTCAGTAATGTGGCGGTAGCTGCGCCGGTGCTTGCCGCAGCGCTGGAACCGGTTACGCCCTCGGCCACCCTGACGGGTTTTGACATGGTATGGGCGATTACTCAGAATACCGTCAATTCCCAGCTGGCATGGCTGCAGTCGTGCAAACTGATCCCGAGCGATGTGCAAATAGGCGACTTGGGACGGGATGGCTTGCAGATCGGCGGCAGCGACGCCGACCGCGCAACCATCGCCCCGCCGACGGTAGAGTTCGATACGGGCAACGCCCATGAAGCGCGCCTGATGATCAGTTTTAGCGGTGGCAATGTCAGCTACTACTCTGGTTTTGGCGCCAAGGCTATCGTCGTCAAGGAACCCATCGCGGGTTGGAAGCTGGCCTTTAACGTCAAGCTCAACATTGGCCAGATTGCGCACGAACATCTGACCGGCGGCGATGGCAAGGTTCCGCCGGAAATTCTGAAGATTTTGACCCAGTTCGATTCCACCATGTTCAGCATCCAGAGTATTTTCCTGGACTTCCAGAACTCGGATATGGCGAACTACAACACGGTGTTATCGTCGATTAATACCACGAACAGTTTCCTGCAACAGAACTTCGCCACCATGGTGGGTTCGTGGATCAAGAGCCACCAGGGGGCGGATAATCCATTCATCCTTGGCTATCCGGTAACGCGCCTGGCGCCGCCGGCAGAGATCAAGGCGGTGTTCGAGCCAACCGGCGCCAATCTGTCTACGCATGCCTATGAGCACCCGGCGGGCGATAACGACAAGAGCAAGGCAGGACTCAGCACCCTCAATTTCCTGTTGGTCACGGGTGACCGCAAGATCACCGACAATCCCGCGCTGTATGCCGCCGATGCCGGCTCGTTCCATCGCAATCTGGTGCTGAGCAATGATATCGACGGCAAGGGCATCATCGCACGCGACCTGTTCTTCAAGCGTTACCTGAAGCCGCTGTTAATCGAGCCCTTCGAGAACGCCGTCAACAAGTTGCCGGATTATCTGAATGCCCGCCGCGACCGGAACGCTGAGGCCGCCATCAATAGCAAGTCCGGCGTCAGCGGTGCGCCGAAAGGGCAGCGTGCCCGCTTTGTCCCCAGCGCCACCGGATGGACCTATGCCGACCACGTCAGACTGGCATGGCATGAAAGCGGTTTTAATTCCCATGACCGCGAGTCCGAACAGGAACTGAAGTTCAATGTGGATGTGTCCATGCAACCGGATACGGCGGGCGCCTCGCGCCTCACGCTCGATATCGCTGGCTCGCTGATGCGCTACGAGTGGGACCAGGTGAATCAGGATTTTCCGTTTAAGAACAACGTCTATATGGGCAAGGGCTGGGCAAGAGCCACCTTGAGGTGGTCTATCCGGCTGCAATTCATCGCGGGCACGGATGGCAAGATCACGATCACACACAGCTCCAAAGCCGCCGAGCCGGTTAAAGAAAGCGGCACCGGCGGGGTTTACTCGGTTGCTGATTTCTTTACCGACCTGCTGGGACTGCATGGCGTCAGCGACGACTGGCGTGACAACGCGGCCGGGCTGTCCAGTATCGACCAGGGTGTCGTGACGCAATTGATCGCTGCCACCAGTCCGATCATGGATGCGGCCTCGACCCGCATTGTGATGCCGGCGCATTCGCAGTTCTTTTACAAGAACATGCTGATGAATACGGACGGTGACATCGAAATCGATTTTGCCTACAAATCAGCCAGCTAACCGCCGCCATTGAAAGAAATCATCATGACTACTATTACTGTATATGCCGAAGGCAATTACGCAGGAACAAGCCAGGCGCTGGCGCCGGGCCGTTATGACATGGATGCGCTGCGCGTCGTCGGCAACGATACGATCAGTTCGATCAAGGTGCCCGACGGCTGGAGTGTGACCCTGTTCGAGCACGCCGGCTTCCAGGGGCGCAGCAAAGTCATCACGGCCGATACGCCCATGCTCGGCGATGGCTTCAACGACCTCGTTTCGTCCATCACGGTCAGCGACGCCGCCGCAAGCGCCGGTGTGGTGAGCGTGTATGCCGACGCCAATTTCAGCGGCAAGAGCCAGACACTGGCGCCGGGCAGTTACGACATGGGGGCACTGGGTGGCGTAGGCAATGACACCATCAGCTCGCTCAGAGTACCGGCGGGCTGGCGCGTGACACTGTATGAGCATGCCGGCTTCCAGGGCCGCAGCCAGATCGTCACCGCCGATATCACCATGCTGGGCGAGGCCTTCAATGACCAGGTGTCGTCCATCACGGTCAGCGCCCCTTCGGCCAGCGGTGGCGCAGTCATGGTGTATGCCGACGGTAATTTCAGCGGTACAACCCAGGCTTTGCAGCCTGGGCGTTACGACATGGCCGCGCTGGCTGCAGTGGGCAATGACACTATCAGCTCGCTCAGGGTGCCTGCAGGCTGGAGCGCGACGCTGTACGAACATGCCGGTTTCCAGGGCCGTAGCAAGCTGATTACTGCCGACACGCCGATGCTGGACGACGGCTTTAACGACCTCGTCTCGTCCATCGTGGTCAGTAACGTCGTCGCGCCCGCCCCGGCGCCCGCACCATTGGGGACCAACGTGCCGGCCAGCGCGGAACAACTGCGGATCGCCAGCCGCATGGCGCGTATCGCGTTGCGCCGCGAGGCGACCCCGGAAGAGCGCAAGCACTGGGGCGGCGTACTGGCGTCGCAGGCCACCCCGGGCGACGGCGTGGTGGTGTTGGCACAGGAGCTGATGAGGCATGGCGAGATTGCCAAGCTCGACGCCTCAGCCAGAATCGCGCGCGCCCATGACGCCATGTTGCAGCGCTATGACGCCACGCCGCCACGAGACCTCGCCCATTGGTTGCAGCGAAGCCAGCTGGACAACCAGTCCGTCAACGACCTCATCAACAATAATTTCAAGGGGATCGTTGCCAGCGGCTATCGCAGCGATGCTTGCGCAGCGCCTGTTGACGCGGCACAGCCAATGTTCGCGGTGCGCGACGCCGCCGGTTCGCCGCTGGTCTTCGCTATCGGATCGAACCGGCAGCTGTATCTGTTCCGCCGTACTGGCCAGTCCTGGCGTCAGTTGGCGCTCAGTGCGGTATTGCCGGCGCCCAGGCATGGCCATGTTCAGGGTTTGGATGTCCAGCAGGCGGCCGACGGCTCGATCGCGCTCGCCTTCGCCATGGCGCCACGCCGCGGAGTGGCGATCAGCACGGTATTCGTTGCCACCGGCCTGTCCAACGCGCTCGATGACAATGGCTGGATTGACGCCATCGGCAAGCTTCCGGCGCGGACGGGAGCGCCAGCCGGCACGGTGGTTTCGCAGATTTCCTTCGCGCCGGCCGGCGGCGGTGCTTCGCTGCTGGTGTTGGTCGGGGCCGCTGTTGCCGGCATCACCAACAGCTATTATTTCGACGCCGCCGCTGCGCCGGCAGCGTGGAAGACGCTGCGTATCCCCGAGGATGCGAATAGCGTGCGCGGCTATGCGCTGGGCACCTTCCGCCGGCCGGGCATCTGGACTTTGTACCAGGTAAACAACGATAGCGCCTTGACCTTTACCTCGTTCGAGGACGCCTTCGGCAAGACCATCAACGTGTCGTACACCGGTTTGCCGGCGGCAGTGAGCAGTTTCCGCCTGGCGCCGGGAAGCGACCCGGACGTCCCCGACGTGTACGTGGCCGGCAATGGCCTGGCCGTGTACCGGGCGAAGGCCGACGCCCCGGAACGTATCGCCAATGTGGACGGCGCCGCTATCGTATGGGTCGGGGCCGCGCCAGGCGCCAGCCATGTGGCCTATGTGGACGCCAGTCAGGCGCTGTATGTCGTCACGCGCAAGGCCGGCGAACCTTGGGGGCAGCCGTACCTGGTCTCCGGCGGGCTGGACAAGGTAGCCCTGCTGGGCAATCCGGTCGGCGCCGCGCTCGACATGCTGGCCATCACCCCGGGCGGAGCGCTGGAACTGCGCCGCATCGCCACGCCAGGCAGTGCCGCGGCGGTCGAGGAAATACCGCAGTGTGCAGTGTGGGATGAGGATCCGATGACACTTGCCGAACTGAACGTGGCCATCGACGCCGCCGCGCCGGTGGTCTATTTTGCCAGCGACGAGGAATACTTCTCGTCGACGGTCGATATTTTCCTGCGGCGTGTCGGCCTGTGGAATGAAATGCGGGGCGTGTGGCAGATGCCGCCGGGAACGCTGTGGGATGCTGCCAGCGGCGACGTGCGGTCCGATGCCCTGGCGATTTTGCCGCGCTCGGCCCCGGATAATCCCAAGCACGACAGCGACTACGTGCTGAAAATCGACGAGGCCGACTACAAGAGCCTGTTACCGGGGCATCCAGACGATGGGCCGTTGTACGTGCACGCCAAGTTCTTGCCGGCGGAAAACGCCACCGATCTCATTTTCTGGATATTCTGTCCCTATAATGGTGCCGGCATGCTGAAACTCGATACCCCGGGCCTGAACCGCCGCATCGACCTGGCGCCACTGGGCGTGCACGAAGGCGACTGGGAGCATTTCCTGGTCCGCATCGACAACGACACCGGCAAGCCGGTCAAGCTGTTCCTGTCCGCGCACGACAGTGGCGATTGGAAGGATATCGCCTCGCTCGAGCGCGACGCCGCCACCAGGCGCCTGGTGTTGTATACCTCGCGTCATGGCCATGCCTTCTATTCGACGGCGGGTGACAATCTGTCGAATGACCGCAGTGGCGGTATATGGGCTATCGGCCTGATCAATCATTGCGATCAGGGCAAACGCATCAATTTTGGCGATCCGGGGCGCAGCCGGCTGGTGTCGGCGGGTTTCCTGGCGCACGACGCGCCGCTGGAGCCGCTGTGGCTGCAGATGCCATGGCGCTGGGGCCGCTATTTCGATTTCTCGCGGGCCGATATCAGCAATGTCATCCGCAAGGTGCTGGGGCCGGTGGTCGGGTCGACGCCGTTCTTTGGCGCCTTGTCCGAGGCGGCTGCGGAAATACTGATCGACAAGAAGGTTCTGGGTGGGGAGGGCAACAGCGCGGGACCGCAGGCGATCAAATTCAAGGGCAACTGGTTCGGCCAGGAATAGGGCCGCGCCAGTGAAGTCAAGGCCGGCTCCGCAGAGCAGGCCTTGACTGCCATGTTATTCCAGCTGGGCGGCGTGTGGCGGTTCCAGCACCACCGGATCGTTGCCAACTTGCGGATCATGGCTGAATGTGTCCTGAAATTCGTTATCCTTGGAGACGAGGGCGAACTCAAGGAAGATATTTATATTGTCCTTTTTACTGTTAAGGTCGCTAAAGGTGATCATCTTGCGGTCGACGGACACGCTGGCCGGGCTGAACTCGGCCGGGTAGTCGGGCGTGACGCCAGTGAAGATGATGTGGTGCGGGGTCGGCGGCACCAGGCGAAAATTGATGATCGTGTTGCGATGACGGACATGGAGGTCGTCGCATTCCACCTCATACTCCTTGTTCTTTCCGGCATTACCGGTACCGGGTTGCACGCAGATTACCGTGACTAAAACATTTATCAACGTGGTATTGTAAAAGTCAAAAGGTGGTTTTGGATCCGGCTTCATATGTTTCCTTATTTGGTGTTGGACAGATAAAGCTTAAATGTGTGCTCGTTGTAGCCGATGTGTGACAACGTCGCCCTGGCTGCAGCCGCCTGGTCATCCTTGCCCAGGCAGTGTTGGGACTTCAGCCAGGGGTCCAGTATCCGGAAGTCGGCGCTTCCGGAAGCCTCTGTTTCAAGCAAGCCGGCCGCACGGGCACAGGCCGCATGCGCGGCGCCAGTGGCGCCGGACGCCGCTTCAATTTCCGCCAGCGTCAGCAGCGTGGCGGCCAGCGTCTCGCGGGTGTGGCTGTCGGCCAGGTTCTTGTCGAGTAGTCTGTCGAGCCGGACTACGGCCTCCTCGACCGCCGCCTTCGCCGCCCCGGCCTGGTGCCTGGCCAGCAGGGCGACGGCCGTGAGTTGCCGGCCGATGGCGTCCAGGCGCGCCCAGTCGGCCCGCTTCGGGTCGAGCGCGGTCAGTTCCGCCAGTTTCCCGCTGACCTCCCGTAACGCCGGCAAGGTCGCACCGGCATCGTGGTATGACGCGATGCGCAGCAGTTGCAGTTCGCTCAGTGCCAGATTCCATTGCCAGGTACGGTTGCTGGGTTCTTTGGCGATCAGCTGGTTCAGGATTTCTTGCGCGCGGGCCAGGTCATTGGCCGCCTCGCTGGCTTTGCCGAGGGCCAGTTTCAATCCGGCCAGATGCTGCAGCGCCCGCGCCTGCCGGTTGGCCCACAGCGCATCCTGGGGCGACCCCGCATGCAGCGCCTGGGCGATCGATAACTCCCTTTGATACAGTGCCAGCGCCGCCGCCAGTTCGCCCGCCGTTTCCTTGGTTGCGCCCACCCAGGACAGACTGTCGGCCAGTTCCACGGCCAGTGTCTTGTCTGCCGGCCGCTTTTCCAGCGCCCGCATCTTCAAGTCCACCGACAGCAGGAACTCGGCCGCCGCCAAGCGCGGCAGTTTGCGTTTCAAGGCCACGGTGCCCAGATTGTTGTGGGCGTAGGATTGTTCGATCCAGGCATCGACATCGTCGGGGGCGAGTGCATAGCGCCGGTCGCTGTAGTACAGGTATTGGCCGAACAGGTGCTCGGCCTGCGCGTAATCGTTCTGGTTGAGGCGGATCTGTCCCTGCCAAAAGGCATTGTTGCCGAGCTGCTTCAATATCTCACCATCGCGTGGCAAGGCCACCAACTGCTGCAGCAGGATAGCCTGCGCCGCTTCCAGCGCCTCCATTGCCGCGCGCGGGTCGCCACGGGCGATGCGTACTTCGCCGATCACTTCCAGCGCCTTGGCACGGTGGGTCAGCGATGTATTGTTGAGCTGGGCACTATCCGAACTGGCGAGATACTCGAGCGCCTTGGCGCTAACGCTGTCGAGCAGGTCCAGGCGTCCTATGGGCCGCAGCTTGTCGGCAAAGTCTCCCAGCATGAAACCCATCAATCCTTCTGCCTGGGTGCCGCGGCGCTCGGCGATTTTTTTTGCGGCCACGGCGCTGACACCCAGGCCGCCAGCGAGCACGGCCAGCCCGACGATGACCACGATGACGCCGGCGCGGATGCGATCGCGCCAGCGGGCCTTATGGGCAGAGACCTGGATCAAGTCGGTTTCGTCGGCGGACAGTGTCACCACGCCCGACTGGAGCAGGCCGAGCGCCTCGTCGAGCTGTTTGCCGCGTGGCAGCAGTAAATCTGCTGACCTCTTTTCGGCCAGCCAGCGGCGCGTCAACAAGGCGATACGGCCGCGTGTCCGGAGCAGCTCGCGGTGCTCGCTGATCCAGGACGTGACGCGGGGCCAGCGCCGCAGCAGGGCTTCGTGGGCGAGACCGAAACCCGATTCGTCGCCGACCAGTTCGCTAACGAACAGGCGGTGTTCCACCAGCGCATCGACCAGTTCGCGCTCGCCGGCCGAACGCAGCGCCGAGCGCGGCGCGCGCCAGCTGGCCAATGTATCGTCGCCGGCCGACAAGGTAACCAGCATTGATAGCACGCGCGGCAGCGCCGCCCGCTGGGCTTCGGTCAATGCGCTTATTACTTCCTCGGCGCGTTGGCCGATCGCCCCTTCGATGCCGCCCAGGTGATGGAAGGCGTCGCAGCGCAGTTCGCCGTCGCCGGTGCGCAAACGGTACAGCTCCTGCAGCGTGTATTGCAGCAGGGGCAGCGCATCCGGGCTACCGGACGCGCTCTGGCATAGCAAGTCGTCCAGGCGCGCGTGGCTGTGGGGATCGATACCGAAAGAAAGTCCCGCAGCCTGTGCCGGCAGCCGGATCATTTGCGCAATGTCGGCCGCGGCCGGTGGCGTGACGTCGAAATGGCCGCCGCGCGACTTGTCTGCGATGAGCAGCGGAAAGCGCGCGATGCTGGGATAAAAATCGTTGCGGCAGGCAATGATAACGATGATGTGACTGCTGCGCGCCAGCCTGTCCAGCGTCAGGAAGAATTGCTCACGCTGGGCGTCGCTCACACGGGCAAGGGAAAAAATCGCCTCCAGCCGGTCGACGAAAAGCAGCAGGTGGGAGCCAGGCGCCGATCCGGCGCCCAGTGTTACCTGCAGCTCGTCGAGCAGGGTTTCCAGGCCGTCGCGCAGGCGGCCCGCCAGCGAATCACCGCTGGCGCCGGGAAAGCAGGGGTTCTCGCCCAACTGCCAGTCGAGCAGGCTGCTGGCGAGGGCAAGCAGCAGTTCCTGCCCGCCCACATCGGCCATGTCCAGTGTCACCGATGACACCATCGCGATGCCACCGGCGGCTACGGGACGCGCCAGCGATGGCAGGAGTCCGGCCCGCACCAGGGAGGTCTTGCCGGCGCCGCTGGGGCCCAGCACCACGACCAGCGCCCGCCCGGCGCGCGACTGGGAGATGACTGTCTGTCGCAGTTGCTCTGTGGCATCTCGACGCCCAAAGAAGATCGCCGCATCGTTTTCATCGAAAGCCTGCAGTCCGCGAAACGGTGAGCGTCCCGCCAGCGCCGGATTGGCCGCCACGCCGGCATCGGCTGCTTGCCGCACCACCTCGCCGATAGTGCGGTAGCCGCGCTTGCGGATCGTTTCGATATATACCGGAACCTTGCTGTTGTCGCCCAACTGCGCACGCAACTGGGTAATGGTCTTGTGCACCGGATTGTCGCTATAGACGGTACTGCCCCACACCTCCCGCAGCAGTTCCTCGGCGCTCACTACCATATTGGCCCGTCCGCACAGCGTGACCAACACATCCATGACGCGCGGCTCGAGACGCCGCATTTCGGTATCGCGCGAGATCTGATTTGTCAGTGGGTCGACGTACCAATCCGCAAAGCGAAATGCTGTATTACCCATGGCGCCGCTATTTCCGTAGAAGGGTGAAAAGCGAGTCTCATACCCATATCGGCAAGAAAATCTCTTTTAAAACATGAACTTAAGAATGGGAAGGTATCCGTAAGGTTTCCAAAATGCATTGGATATAGAGTCTATCCCGAGTCAGGTAATTTTTACAAGAATTATGTATTCAGCCATATTTATTTAATATAAGTAACGACAGGGAGTATGATCATTAATACATTTTCCACATTGCTCACGGGGACCGATCAAGCCTGTTTTGACGCGGTCACGGCCACGGTTACTGCACCGCAGGCGACTATTCCGAGATCGGAAATCATGGCCGCGCTGGAGCGGCTGCTGGGCAGCGCCGTGTTCACCAGGGCGCACCGCATGTGCCGCCTGCTGCAATTCCTGGTCGAGCGCCGGTTGGCGTGCGCGGCGCAAAACTTCAAGGAATATGTGATTGGGGTGGAGGTATTCAACCGCAATCCGGCGCTCTACGACCCTGCCGACGACCCCATCGTCCGGGTGCAGGTGGGGCGCCTGCGCGAGCGGCTGCGTCTCTATTATGCGGGGGACGGCAGGCACGCCGGCGTCATCTTCTCGATTCCCGTCGGCGGCTACGTGCCGCACATTCACCGGCCGGATGGCTGCGCTACCCTGGCCGGACAGAGCTACATGCTTGCGTTGAAATCGGTCCGCGCCATCGCGGCTGATCCGGCGTCGCACTGGTTTTCGCAGGGGGTGAGCGAGGAATTGAGCGACCTCCTGTTCCGCGCATTCGGCAGCCGTATCGTGCCCCACACTTTTTCGGGGGCGGAGTCAGCAGATGGGACGTCGCGGCCGCCCAACAACATCAGGTACTGGCTGGAAGGTAGCGTGCGCATCGAGCATGCCCGGGTGCGTGCCAGTTTCCGGCTGGTCGATGCCTGGGCGGCCTGCATTGCCTGGTCGTGGCAGTTCGATCTCCAGGGGCCAGTCACCATCTTGCTGCAGGAGCAGCTTGCCGCTGATGTATGTGTGCAATTGCAGATATATTTTTCCCGCGCCAGCCCACCTGTTTGTGATACGCCATCGCTGTAACGGTGTGTTACTGATGCCGATGAAACAAGGCCGCTACACTTCGACCGTCTTGCATGCCGTGGTTCACGGCCCCCGGATCGCCAGGCGGCGCCACTTTTCACCAATCAGGAGTACACCATGTTACAGGGTATCGATATCTACCAGGGCAGCGGAAAAATCGACTGGGCCAAGGTCAAGCAGGCGGGCATCTCGTTTTGCTTCATCCGCGCCGCCTACGGCGACCGTGCAGATAGCGCCGCGCTGGACAACCTGCGCGCCGCGAGAGCGGCCGGACTTGTCTGCGGCGTCTACCATTTCATTCGCGCCAGCAAGACGGAGGCGGCGCAGATCGCACTGATGAAGAGCCTGGTCGAATCGCTGGGGATTGGCAAAGGCGATTTGCCTCCGGTGATCGACGTCGAAGATAACCCCTTTTATGACGGTGCCTGGGACCGGGCCTGCAACGCGTCGTATCTGGAGATGGTGAAAAACTGGACGCAGGCGATGCAGGCGCGCCTGGGCGCACCACCCATCATCTATACCCGGGCGAGCTTCTGGCAGCAGCTGGGCAACCCCAAGGCGTTCGCTGACAACCCGCTATGGGTCGCCAGCTACCGTGCGGATCAGCCGCGCCTGCCAGATGGATGGCAGCAGCATACGTTCTGGCAGTACAGCGAGAGCGGCGTCGTCGAGGGCCTGAAAGGACAGTACGACCTCAGTTATTTTCATAGTGCTGATCCCGAAGCGCTGCGTTCGCTGGCGCTGAAATAAGGACACTTGTATGCGCATCGCATTTCCAGCTCTTGTACTGCTGCTCGTCGCCATGGGGCGGATCGCAGCTTGCCATCACCTTGATCGCGGCAGCCCTTTGCTGACCAGTGCGCCGCTCCCGGCATCGACGCCTATTTCGCGCAGAAACCGGCATTAATCCCGGACATGTTCTATCGGATGCAAATGAACATGCCGCCAGCCGGGCGTGCCGGCCTGCGCCGGTTCATCAGGCAGCAACAAACACTCTATTGGCAATTCGATGCGCAAAAATAAGGAGCACGGCGATGCTCATGTCGGCAAGCACAGGAAAGCCGGATCAGCTAGCGACCTTGGCGCGGCGTGTTGGGCCTGGATGCCATTCGATAGTGGCGCAGCAGTTGAGTTATGTCATGGCGCAAGCCGAAAGAAGTTGAAGGACAGCCCTTGATCTTGCCTTTGCAACGGCATAGTATACTGTATGTATATACAGTATATGAGGCCTTTCATGAACGCATCCCTTCCAGAGCACGATGACTACGATGCCGGGCAAGTCATGTTGCCGCCACCATCGCTGAAGGCGCGCAAGGGGCGTGGTGCCGTATCCAACCTGCAAGGGCGCTACGAAGTGCATGCACGTGACGGGTTCGACGATGGCTGGGGTGTGCCGGACGACGATGGACAAGAGCCGGAGCCAGGAGCGGCGGCCTGGAAGACGCAAGTCACGGCCGAGCAGGCACGTACCATCCTGACGCGCAATCAATCTCCTGATTTGCCGTTCAATGTTTCCTTGAATCCATACCGTGGATGTGAGCATGGCTGTATTTATTGCTTCGCCAGGCCGACCCATAGCTATCTGGGCCTGTCGCCCGGGCTCGATTTTGAAAGCAAGATTTTCGCCAAGGAGAACGCGCCCGAGCTGTTGCGGCGCGAGCTGGCCAAGCCAGGCTATGTCCCCGAACCGATTGCGCTGGGCGTCAATACGGATGCCTACCAGCCGTGCGAGCGTGAATGGCGGCTGACGCGCAGGGTGCTGGAAGTGCTGGACGAATGCGCGCATCCGGTGGCGCTGATCACCAAGTCGTCTTTGATCGAACGCGATATCGATTTGCTGGCGCCGATGGCGGCCAAGCGCCTGGCGGCTGTCGCCATCACCATGACCACGCTGGACCCGGCGATTTCCCGTACTCTGGAGCCGCGTGCGGCCGCCCCGGCGCGGCGGCTGCGCACCATCCGCACCTTGACGGACGCGGGCATTCCGGTCGGTGTCAGCATCGCGCCCATCATCCCTTTCGTCACGGAACCGGAAATTGAAAAGTTGCTGGAGGCCGTGCGCGACGCAGGCGCCATCCACGCCCATTACGTGGTGCTGCGCTTGCCCTGGGAAGTGAACCCGCTATTCCAGCAATGGCTGCAAACGCATTTCCCCGAGCGGGCACAGCGCGTCATGAACCGGGTGAGGGAGATGCGTGGCGGCAAGGATTATGACAGTACTTTTGGCGCGCGCATGCAGGGGGAAGGCATTTGGGCTGACTTGATACGCCAGCGCTTTGAAAAGGCGGTGCACCGGCTGGGGCTGCACGGCAAGGGCGGCCGCTTCAAGCAGCTCGACAGTACCCAGTTCCGGCGCCCGCTGGTGGTGCCGCCGCTGGGGGCGAAGGCGAGGAGCGCCAGCGAAGGGCAGCTGAGTTTGTTTTGACTGCAGACGCAGGCAGCGTAGCCAGCGCTGCTGTCATATGCCTGACAGGTCTGGCATATGACAGCGTGGTGATTTGTTTAATGCGCCAGTTCCGGCAACACTTCCGGACTATCTTCGACTGCTCTTTTAAAGAAGAACAAGGTGACCAGCACGATGGTGATCGGTACCAGGGTCAGGTAAAACGCGAAATGGCCGCTAAAGTTGCCGAACACATAGCCGGTGATCAGCGAACCGGTGGTGCCGCCCAGGGCCGAGAATATCACCAGCAAGCCGGTCATGGACGAGTGCTGGTTCTTGGGCAGGGAGCTGAGCATGACTGAGTTGATGCCCGGGTAGATAGGCGCCATGAACAGGCCGATCAGGGGGAACAGGAAAGTTGCCAGCGGCGCAGTGGCCCATGTTACGTGCGGGTCGAGCACCACGTCGTGGGTCAGTGGCAGCGCCAGCAGCACCATCGCCGCCATGCCGATGACGCAGCCGTTCATGACCGGGTACCAGTTGATCTTGCGCATCAGCACGCCGGCCGACAGACGTCCCAGCGCCAGGCAGGCGGCAAAAATACTGGTCACTTCCACGCTCATCGCGGTGGGCAGCTTGAGGATTTCATTGTTGAAGGTCGGCAACCATGTGCCCACGCTTTGCTCGATCAGCACGTACAGGAAGGCGGTCAGCACGAACACGCATACCAGCGGCTTGAAGAACAGCTTGAGCATGGCGGCGAAGTCCTGGGCGATGCTGCGTCCGGCCGGCAATTGCGCACCCCGTTCGTCAAACGGCGTGGCCAGCACCAGCAAAAAGGTCAGCGCGCACAAGGCTGCCAGCACCCAGTACACTTGCAGCCAGCTATGCGATTTCGGGTCGCCCGAATCGATGAAGTGGCCGAACAGCCAGTAGGCGCTGAGCACGCCGACCATAAAAAACCCTTCCAGCGTATTCATGGTGCTGGCGTGCTGACGGCGGTCCTTGCTGATCAGGCCCACGGTCGAATACACCGATACCTTGACCAGCGCGAACGCTACGCCGGTGCATAAAAACAGCATCTTGGTGGTCAAAAAGGAGGGCAGCAATGGCATCGCGACGCAGGCAGCGGTGACGATGGCCAAGCCGGCCAGTATGGCTTTTTTATAGCCGATACGCGGCAGGAAGGAGGCCAGCACGAAAGACACGATGGCGATCGGCAAATCCTTGAATCCTTCCAGCACGCTGGCGCTGGCCTTGCTGACACCATAGTTGCCGATGACTTGCAAAATTACCGTCCCGACACTGTTGAGCAGGATGGCGAAGACGAAATAGATCAGCAGCAGGATGCAGAATATGCGTTTGTTTTTCACGGTGTCTCCGTAGCTTGGTCATTTGGGTTTTTGTTATTGTTTTATTGTTGGTTTTATTTGGCGCGGTACGCCTGCGTGCTACTGGTAGCGCTGCAGGTCGAACTGGTCCAGCCCCGGGATCACCAGGTCGGCCTGGGTCAGCACTTCCGGCAAGCCGATGCCCAGTGCATACATGCCGGCCGCCTTGATCGCCGCCACACCGGCTACCGCGTCTTCCACGCCGAGGCAATCGGCGGGCGCCACGCCCAGTTCGGATGCAGCTTTCAAGAAAATCTCCGGGTCCGGCTTGCCCCTGGCGATGCGCGCCGCATCGACCACGTAATCGAAGGCGCCCGTGATGCCGAGCCGCTCGAGCACCGTGAAGGCATTCTTGCTGACCGAGGCCAGGCCGATTTTCAAGCCGGCCGCGCGCACCGTCGCCAGCGCCTGCGCCGCACCGGGCAGCAGGTTGTCGGCCGACATCGTTTCGATCAGTTGCTGGTAATGCAAATTCTTTTCATCGGCCAGCGCCAGTTTTTCGGCCGCCGTGTACTGCCTGGCTGACGACGCCAGGATCAGGTCCAGCGATCCCATGCGGTCTATGCCCTTCAGGTGTTCATTGAAGGCGGCGTCGAATGGCACGCCCTGGCTATCGGCCAGCCGTTTCCAGGCCAGGAAATGGTAGTGGGCGGTGTCGGTGATGACGCCGTCGAGATCGAAGATGACGGCTTTGAAACGGGTATGAGACATGTTGTTTTCCTTGGTTTAAGCGAGTGACTTCACTGGCGCAGACAATGTCAATGTGATTTCTTCGCCACGGTGCGACAGGCGCAGCGTTTCGCCTTGCAGCAAACGGTATTCGGTGCGGCCCGGTTCGACCCGCACTTCCAGCAGCGCACCCTGGAAATGGATCTTGAAGGTGTAGTGCTGCCACTGGGTCGGCAGGGTAGGGGCGAAGCGCAGTGCGCCTTTGACGACGCGCATGCCAGCAAAACCGTAGGCCACGCCCATCCAGGTGCCGGCCATGGCGGCCGTGTGCACGCCGTAGTGGGTGTTGCCATGGGTATTGTCCAGGTCCAGGCGCGCGGTTTCCATGAAGAAATCGTAAGCTTGCTCGTGGTAGCCGATTTCGGACGCGATGATGCTGTAGATGCAAGATGACAGCGAGGAATCGTGTGTCGTCAGCGGTTCGTAGTAATCGAAATCGCGTTTCTTGTCTTCCTTTGAGAACTCATCGCTCAGCAGCAACAAGGCCAGCACCACATCGGCCTGTTTGCACACTTGATGACGGTAGATCACCATCGGGTGATAGTTCAGCAGCAGCGGGTATTTTTCTTTCGGCGTGTTGGCGAAATCCCATACTTTCTTGGACAGGAAACTGTCGTCCTGGGCGTGGATTTGCAGCGCGGCATCATATGGCAGGTTCATCAGCTGCGCGGCGCGGCGCCATGCGGCCGGTTCGGCATTGTCCAATGCCATCAGGGCGGCGATGCGGGAGAATTGCTCCGGTTGCTTTGCTGCAATGCGCTCGGCCACGTCGGCGGCGAAGTTCAGGTGCAAACGCGCCATGGCGTTGGTGTAATAGTTATTATTGACCAGTGCCGTGTATTCGTCCGGTCCCGTCACCTGGTTGATGCAGAAGCGTCCTTCGCGGTCGTAGCTGCCGATGCCCAGCCAGATGCGGGCCGTTTCCATCAGGATTTCAGCGCCGAAGTTGACCAGGTAATCCTGGTCGCCGGTGGCTTCAAAGTACAGCTTGATCGAATAGGCGATGTCGGCATTGATATGGTATTGCGCGGTGCCGGCCGGGAAGTAGGCCGAGCATTCCTCGCCCGCAATCGTGCGCCATGGATACAGGGCGCCGCGCTCGTGCGACATCTGGCGGGCACGTTGACGTGCCTGCTCCAGGCCGGCGTAGCGGTATTCCAGCAGTTTTTTGGCGATTTCGGGCTTGCTGTACAGGAAGAACGGGAAGATATAGATTTCCGTATCCCAGAAATAGTGGCCTTCATACCCTTCACCGGTGACGCCCTTGGCCGAGATATTGGTCTTGCCGTCGCGCCCGACCGATTGCAGCAAATGGAACTGGTTGAAATGGATGCCTTGTTGCAGGGCGTCGTCACCGGCGATTTCCACGTCGGCTTGCTGCCAGAAATTGGCCAGGTATTGTTCCTGCTCCAGCAGCAGCTCGGCAAAACCGGTCGCTTGCGCCTGGGCCAGCGTATCGCGGCTGCGGTACATCAACTCCTTGGCAGGATAGTCGCGCGACGAGAAATAGCTGCCGAACTTGGTCAGGCGGATGGCTAGTCCCTCGGTCGCTTGCACTTCGTAGGATTGCTCCAGGCGCTGGCCGTTTTTCAGCAAGCGCAGCGTATGCGTACCCGAATAGTCCAGTTTGCTTGCGGTGGCGCTGACCAGCGCGAAGCCGCTGTTGCTGGTGTGGTGCAGCAGGGCCGAGAAATCGTCTTCCTGCTGGCTGTCGACCAGTTGCAATGCCGGGCCGGAAACGGCCGAGCCGATGCGGGGATCGTCGCCTGCTTCGATATTCTTGACGGCGCCGTCGAGGCTGGCGACCAGCCGCAGCTTGCCGGAGAAATTGAGCGGCGTAACCGTGTATTCGATGGCGTACAAATGCTTGTGCTCGAAGCACACCACGCGGCGGCTGACGATGGAGATGCGCTGGCCCTTGCTGGAGGTCCATAACACCTTGCGCAGCAGCACGCCGGTGCGGAAGTCCAGGCTGCGCTCGTATTGTTCTACCGTGCCGTGCAGCAAGTCGAAACGCTCGTCGTCTATCCACAGGCTGATGCCTTTGCCGTTGGGCACGTTGAGCATGAACTGATTGGTCTTGGCCAGGCCGTAGGCCGTTTCCGGATAGTGGATGGTTTCGGATTCGTAGAAACCGTTCAGGTAGCTGCCGTCGAGCGTGGTGTTTGCCGGTCCGCTGTAGCCATCTTCATAGCTGCCGCGCAAGCCGATATAGCCATTGCCCAGCGCAAACAGGGTTTCGTCGAGAAAATGCGATTGCGTATCAAACGATGTTTCACGGATGCTCCAGGCATCGAGCGGGTAGGTGTGTTGAGGTTTGGCAGACGAGACCACGGTGTATTCCTTTTGCGTTCGGTTGAACATGAAAACAGCTAGTGTTTGTAATTAAAAGAGGGACAGCTGGGACGATAGGGCTCAGGTCTGGCGCACCATCAAGGTCGTTGGCAACATTTCTGATGTGACTTTTTCGCCGTCGATCAGGCCCAGCATCTTGCGGGCTAGCAGCACGCCACCGTCATGCAGATACTGGTGCACGCTGCTCAGTGGCGGCATGAAGCTGGCGGCGCTAGGCGTGTTGTCGTAGCCGATCACGGAAATATCTTCCGGCACGCGCAAGCCTTTTTCAGTGAGCGCGCGGATCGCGCCCATGGCCAGCAGGTCGCTGACGGCAAACAGGCCGTCGTAGATGGCGCCGTTTTTATTGAGCAGCGCCATCACG
Source organism: Janthinobacterium silvisoli (assembly GCF_014200725.1). Taxonomy (GTDB): domain Bacteria; phylum Pseudomonadota; class Gammaproteobacteria; order Burkholderiales; family Burkholderiaceae_D; genus Janthinobacterium. Next base: position 979,841 of record NZ_JACHCL010000001.1, on the reverse strand, counting down.
CTGTCGAAGCCCGCTTCGAAGGTGAACGCTTTCGGGCGCACGATATGTACCTTGGCCTGGCCATGGGCCGCATCGATAAAGCCGGCGCAACGCTCGCGCATCTCGGCGTGGTCGACGTCGCCCAGGAAAATGACTTGTTTTCGGCCCTGTTCCAACAAACGCCCGGCAGCGCTGGCGCCGCCATTGCGGTTATCGCTGCCGACCACGATGTAGTCGGAGCCAGCCTCTTGTGCGCCCCAGACCACCAGCGGCAAGCCGGCTTTTTGCAGGAAATGCACGGCTTCGTTGTGCGAACCCTGGCCCAACAGGATCAAGCCGTCCGCGCCCTGTACTGGCGCCGTGTTCATTAATTGCTTCGATGTCAGCACCACGCTATAGCCAGCTGCGGTCAGTTCCTGTGTGATACCGCCCAGTAATTCCAGCGGGTAGGGGCCGGACATGGGCCGGTTCTTGTCCGGCGCCATCTCGACGACCACGGCCACCGAATAACTGCGGCGCATGCGCAGATTGCGCGCGCTCACGTTCAACAGGTAACCCTGTTCCTGGGCAATCTGGCGGATCTTGGTCCGTTTCTCTGGCGTCACCAGAGGGCTGTCGCGCAGTGCGCGCGAGACGGTAATCTTGGAAACACCGGCCAGACGGGCCAGGTCTTCCATGGTCAGGCCGGAATCGCTTTTACGCATGGCGATATTCCTGGCGAGTAGGCATGGGAAAGGGATGAGCAGGTGCAACTAGGGTGGCAGATAAGCGCATGGCGATAGCTTTTTGTTAGTTTGTCTCGACAATGATATCGATATCATTTTTTGTTTTAAGGTCTGCAGAATTGATGATCTTAGCAAGATTCTGCATCACTGATGCCTGCATGATGAGCTATTTTCAGATCCATCATCACGCAATGACATCGATATCATCATCCAAATTGATATCGATGTCAATTTGCAGTTGAAAATTTTTTCGCGTTAAGGCGACGGCTGCCGGAAGTTCAGGAGTGTTCTGCTGCCAGCTGCGCCAGATGCTGCTCGATGGCAAACACATGCGGGTCAGTCTTGCCCAGTTCGCGCAGGGCACGGGCCAGGTGCAGCAGGTATTCGCTGTTCGGGCCGCTGGGGCCGGCCGAGCGGGCGATCTGGCGGGCGATGTCCAGTTCGGAGGCGGCCCCCAGAAAAGCCGCGTTTTCTTCATTGGCGATATACACCAGGCCTTCGGTGCTGCTGCCATCGTCAAACGTGATGGCTGTCGACAGGCGCAGATAGCCGTTTTTTTCGCGATGGTCGAGGTGGGCGAAGACTTCGGGCGTAATCAGGTAAGCCATGCCGTCGCAGACGGCGCCTGCCTGCGGCACGATGGTGGCGACCCGGCCCGGCGCCATCGGCGTGCCGCGGTGGTCGTGCGAACCTTGCCAGAAGCGCCGGGTCCAGCCGCTGATGCTGGCGGGGCGGCGCTCGATGTAGGGAAAATCGGCCTTGTAGATCAGCGAGCCATAGCCGAACAGCCACACTTGTGCATGGCCGTCGAACTTGTTCATGCGCTGGTTGATGGCGATGGTGGCGGCGTCGATGTCGGATAAAGAGGCTGGGTCTGGCTGGGTCATGGCGGCTATATTGATCGGGGACACGCCATTATAGAAGGCTCACAAGTTTCTGTTCGGTCCCGGCCCCTAACCGTACGCTGCTGAGATTCCATTCGTGCGTCTCGACGAACTGGAACAGGAAGGCGATAAAGCTGTCGGCGGCAGGCGATAGCGACCTGCCTGTCTTGGTATAGACGAAAAAGCGCCGCGTCAATTCCGGTTCGTGCAAGGCGCGCATCTGCAGCCGGTACAGCTTGACCATGGCTTCGGCATACGGCAGGCAGACGGTCACGCCCAGTCCGGCGCTGACCATGGCCAGCGCCGTAGTCATGAAGGTGACTTCGTTATGCGGTTTGAGGGAGACATCGCGCAGCAAGCGTTCCGTGAACTGGCCTTGCAGCGAAATGAAGGGATGGTCTTTCAGGTCGGCCCAGGTTACCCGCTCCTTGTGCTGCAGCGGGTGCTGTTCGGGAAACACCAGCACGAAAGGCATTTCAAACAGCACTTGGGCGGCAATTTCCGCCGTCGCATCGCGCTCGGGGCCGATGCCGAGATCGACTTCGCCGCTGAAGACGCGGCCAGATACGTTTTCCACCGGGCAATCTACCAGCCGCAGCTGTACCTCGGGATATACCTCGCGGTAGGCGGCGATCACTTCGGGCAGCAAGGTGCACGACATCATTTGCGGTGCGGCAATGCGCACCAAGCCCGTCTTCAAGGCCTTGCGCTGGGCGATACCGGCCATGGCCCCATCCAGGTCTTCGATCATCTTTTCAAACAGCGGATACAGTTCGCGGCCGAGGTCGGACAGTTGCACCTTGCGCGTGCTGCGCTCGACCACGCGCAAGCCCAGCACGCTTTCGAGTTCCTTGATCAAGCCGCTCAAGGCAGACTGCGTGACGTGCAGGTAATCGGCCGCCAGCGTAAAGCTGCCGGTCTTGGCCAGCGCCACGAAGGCGCGCATCTGGCGTAAACTGGGACTCATCAGGAAATCCGATAAATGAATGGATAAATATTGTTTGTATGATAGTTCGAACTGAATTCTAATGCTGGAAAATCAGAACGGACCAACCGGAGACAGCATATGAACATCAAGCAAATCCATCACGTCGCTTACCGCTGCATCGACGCCAAGCAAACCGTCGAGTGGTACGTCAAGCACCTGAACATGAATTTCGTGCTGGCGATCGCCGAAGACCAGGTGCCGTCGACCAAGGCGCCCGATCCTTATATGCACGTTTTCCTCGACGCCGGCCACGGCAATGTGCTGGCCTTCTTTGAATTGCCAACCCAGCCGGCCATGGACCGCGACCGCAATACCCCCGCCTGGGTGCAGCACCTGGCGCTGGAAGTGGGCAGCATGGAAGAGTTGCTGGCCGCCAAGGAACGCCTGGTAGCGGCCGGCATCGACGTGTTGGGCCCCGTCAATCACACCATTTTCCAGTCGATTTATTTCTTCGACCCCAACGGCCACCGCCTGGAACTGGCCGCCAATGTTGGTACGCCGGAAATGATGGCCAAACTGGATGCCGTCAAATGGGAGATGCTGGAAGAATGGTCGCAAACGCGCCGCGCGCCCAAGCACGCTGCCTGGATGCATGCGCCTGAATAACTGCTGATCGAAAAACAAGGAATGCCATGAAACTTGCCACCCTGAAAAACGGCCGCCGCGACGGCGCCCTGATCGTCGTCAGCCGCGACTTGTCTCACTATATAAGTGCGGCCGCCATCGCGCCCACCCTGCAAGCGGCTCTCGATGACTGGGAAGCCATCGCACCCCGGCTGGAACAAGTCTACGCAGCGCTGAATGCGGGCCAGGTGACTGGCGCCCAGCCGTTTGATGCCAGCCTGTGCCATTCACCGTTGCCGCGCGCCTACCAGTGGGCCGATGGCTCGGCCTATATCAACCACGTGGAACTGGTGCGCAAGGCGCGCAACGCGGAAGTGCCGGCCTCGTTCTACACCGATCCGCTGATGTACCAGGGCGGTTCGGACAGTTTTGTCGGCCCGCGCGACCCCATCTTTGCCTTGTCGGAAGAGTGGGGCATCGACCTGGAAGCGGAAGTGGCCGTGATCACGGGTGACGTGGCCATGGGCGCTGGTGTCGAGGCGGCGGCCAGGTCGATCCGTTTGTTGATGCTGGTCAATGACGTTTCCTTGCGCAATTTGATCCCCGGTGAACTGGCGAAAGGTTTCGGTTTCTTCCAGTCCAAGCCTGCCAGCGCGTTTTCGCCGGTCGCCGTCACGCCCGACGAATTGGGTACGGACTGGGTCGATAGCAAGCTGCACCTGCCGCTGCTGGTGGACTTGAATCAGCAACCGTTCGGCAAGCCGAATGCGGGCGAGGACATGACTTTCAATTTTGCGCAACTGGTTGCCCATGCCGCCAGGACGCGTGAACTGGCCGCCGGCACCATCATCGGCTCTGGCACGGTGTCGAACAAGCAGGGCGGGCTGTTCGGTTCCAGCATAGCCCATGGCGGCGTCGGTTATTGCTGCCTGGCCGAAGTGCGCATGTATGAAACCATCGAGCACGGCGCGCCGAAAACGGGTTTCCTGAAATTCGGTGACACGGTGCGCATCGATATGCGCGATAGCGCGGGCGCCAGCATCTTCGGTTGCATCGAACAAACCGTGGTGCGGTACGCTGGCCGCAATTGACAGGAGGCCGCCATGAAGCTGTACACCTACTTTCGCAGTTCGGCCTCCTATCGCTTGCGCATCGCTTTGAACCTGAAGGGGATTGCTTACGACAGCATCCCCGTGCATCTGCTGCGCAATGGCGGCGAGCAATTGTTGCCTGCCTATCGTGATATCAATCCAGCGGCGCTGGTGCCTTCGCTCGATGATGACGGGGTCGTCCTGACGCAATCGCTGGCGATCATGGAATACCTCGATGAAACACATGCTGCTACGCCGCTGCTGCCACCCGATGCGCCGGGACGCGCCACAGTGCGGGCGCTGGCCATGCTGATCGCGGGCGACACCCATCCGCTGACCAATTTGCGCGTCTTGAAATATATCAAACGCGATCTGGGCTTGTCTGAAGAGGTCAAGCTGGAATGGTATCGCCACTGGATGCGCGAAGGGCTGGCCAGCGTGGAAGCGCTGCTGGCGCGGGAGACTGGCGATGGCGTATTCTGCCATGGCGATGCAGCAACGATCGCCGATTGCTGCCTGGCGCCGCTGGTGTACAACGCCGAGCGCTTCGAGATCGATATGAGCCCGTATCCTTACATCGTGCGCATTGTTGCCCATTGCAACAGCTTGCCAGCCTTTGCCGCCGCCCACCCGTCGCAGCAGCCGGACGCTGAATAGAGAGTAAAAAACGGTCTCATGGTGCGCTACAATCTGCGCCTGCATAATTTACCGCGAGCACCATGACCGTTTCTTCCGCTGTTCAAATTGTTCCTGCCAGCATCACCGATGCGCTGGCCCTGGCCCATGTTTCCTGGCGTCCCACCTTGCTGCGCGGCTTGCAAGCCGTGATGGCCGCCGACCCCGCCTATTTGCCTGCGCTGGCAATCGATGATTATTTGCCCACGCAGGGCCGCCTGTTTGCCGCATTTGCCTTGCCGCTGGACCAGGTGCGCCAGGTGCTGGTGGGCGAGGGGCCGTATCCGCGCGCCGAAAGCGCCACCGGCGTGTGTTTCATGGATGGCGCCGTAGGCAGCTTGTGGTCGGCGACGGGCCTGTCGAAACCGGTCAACCGCGCCACCTCGCTGCGCAACTTCATGAAGATGCTGCTGGTGGCCGATGGCCAGTTGCAAACCGGTGCAACCTCGGGCGCGGCGATGGCGCCGGTGGCCGCCGCCGCGCTTTTGCCCGGCAGCGGCATGATACAGACCTTGCCCGACTTGCAGCACAAGCTGACACAGCAGGGTTTTTTGCTGCTCAATGCTGCCCTGGTCTTTCGTTCCCACGTGCCGCCCGTACAGGATGCGCGCGGCTGGCTGCCTTTCCTGCAAGTGGTGCTGGAAGCGCTGGCAGGCCAGGAAGGCGCGGCGCTGCCGCAGTTAGTATTGTGGGGCAAGATTGCCGAGCAAGTCAGGCGCTTGCCGGTGGCGGCCCGCCTGCCGCAGGTGGCAGCCGAACATCCGTATAATCTGTCTTTTATTGACAATAGCGACATGCAGGCGCTGTTTGGCCCCATGCAGTTGCTACGGAAGTCCGAGGATTATGCAAATTCGTAATGTTGAAGAACTGAAAGCCTGGCTGGCCGATGGCGGTGTGCCCGATTATCTGTATTTCTGGGGCCATACCCCGGCCCAGTCGCAAGTGGCCGATAAAAGTTGCTTCAGCCAATGGTTTCCTTCGCCCTTCAGCCTGTCCGGCGTGACCTACGCCACCGCCGAGCATTACATGATGGCGCAAAAAGCCGCTTTATTTGGCGACACGGCCGTACAGGCGCGCATCGTGGCGGCCGAGCGGCCATCGGAAGTGAAAAAGCTGGGGCGCGAAGTGGCCAATTTCGACGCCAGGGTGTGGGCGGAAGCACGCGCCGGCATCGTCTTTGATGGCAACTTCGCCAAGTTTTCGCAAAGGCCGGCCCTGCGCAAGTTCTTGCTGGGTACCGGAGAGCGCATCATCGTGGAGGCCAGCCCGGTCGACCGCATCTGGGGCGTGGGCCTGGCGTCGGATAATCCGCGCATTGCCGACCCGGATAGCTGGGATGGTTTGAACTTGCTGGGCTTTGAACTGATGAAGGTGCGCACTGCGCTGCGTGGCTAAAAACGCCGGCGATTTCCCCGAATGTTGTTTTCCTGAGGCCGCCGCCTTCTGCGCGGCCTGCTAAGCCCTTGCCAGCCTTGTGGTCATCGAGGGGCTCTCTGACAAACCCCGCCGAATTTGTTATACTTGACTAATTCATTCAACTACTCGGTCTTTTAGATCGCGAAAGCGAAGACTGGTTGAAAGTTGAAAAACCGCAATATTTTAAACCAGTTGAGCCGAGGATGTATGCGTCTGACCACAAAAGGCCGTTTTGCCGTGACAGCGATGATCGATCTTGCCCTGCGCCAGGGCAAGGGACCGGTCACATTGTCCGGCATCAGCCAGCGCCAGTCGATTTCCCTGTCCTACCTGGAACAGCTGTTCGGCAAGCTGCGCCGCCATGAGATTGTCGAATCGATCCGCGGTCCCGGTGGCGGTTACAGCCTGGCGCGCCGCGCCGACAAGGTGACGGTGGCCGACATCATCATCGCTGTCGACGAGCCGCTGGACGCTACGCAGTGCGGCGGCAAGGAACATTGCCATGGCGCCGACGCGGCCACCGGTGCGCGCTGCATGACGCATGAGCTGTGGTCCACACTCAACGAAAAAATGGTCGATTATCTGGATTCTGTGTCCTTGCAGGACCTGGTCGACCAGCAGAGACAAAAGAATGCCGAGCAAAGCGTGATGGTGATGCACCGTAACCACGCCGCCCTCGGATAAGAACAACACAAGATACCAGTTGCTGATTGCAGGAGTTATTGATGAACGCCCCAGAAAAAAACGTAGGCCAGGTGCACTTTGAAACGGCGCCGCATTTCCCGATCTACATGGATTACTCGGCCACCACGCCGATCGATCCACGCGTCGCCGACAAAATGATTCCTTACCTGCGCGAGCAGTTCGGCAATCCGGCATCGCGCAGCCACATGTACGGCTGGACCGCGGAAAAAGCCGTGGAAGAAGCACGCGGCCACGTGGCCGCGCTGGTCAATGCCGACCCGCGTGAAATCATCTGGACCTCCGGCGCAACGGAAAGCAACAACCTGGCCATCAAGGGCGCGGCACAATTCTACAAAACCAAGGGCAAGCACATTATCACCGTCAAGACCGAACATAAATCGGTGCTGGACACGGTGCGCGAACTGGAACGCATCGGCTTCGAAGCGACTTATCTGGAACCGCAAGACAATGGCTTGATCACGGTCGAGCAACTGGCCGCCGCCGTGCGTCCGGACACCATCCTGGTCTCCGTCATGCTGGTGAACAATGAAATCGGCGTGATCCAGCCGATCGACGAGATCGGCACTTTCTGCCGCTCGAAAGGCATCATCTTCCATTGCGACGCTGCCCAGGCAACCGGCAAGATCGTGATCGACCTGCAAAAGACCAAGGTCGACCTGATGACCTTTACCGCGCACAAAACCTACGGCCCGAAAGGCGTGGGCGCCTTGTACGTCTGCCGCAAGCCACGCGTGCGACTGGAAGCGCAAATGCACGGCGGTGGCCATGAGCGCGGCCTGCGTTCGGGCACCTTGCCTACGCACCAGATCGTTGGCATGGGTGAAGCTTTCCGCCTGGCAAAAGAAGAAATGGATAGCGAAATTGGCCGCATCAAGGCTTTGCGCGACCGCCTGGCCAAGGGCTTGCAAGAGATCGAAGAAGTCTACATCAATGGCGACATGGATCACCGCGTGCCGCACAACCTGAACGTGAGCTTTAACTACGTTGAAGGCGAGTCGCTGATCATGGCGATCAAGGATATCGCCGTGTCGTCCGGTTCGGCCTGCACTTCGGCCAGCCTGGAACCATCGTACGTGCTGCGCGCCCTGGGCCGCAGCGACGAACTGGCGCACAGCTCGATCCGTTTTACCATCGGCCGTTTCTCGACCGAAGAAGACATCGACTTCGCCGTGAACCTGCTGAAATCGAAAGTACACAAACTGCGCGAACTGTCGCCGCTGTGGGATATGTTCAAGGACGGCATCGATATTAATTCGATTCAATGGGCTGCCCACTAAAAGTACCTGCCAAACCTGCTGCGCGTCGCGCTTTGCGGCCTGCGATGCTCACTGTGCTCTAGCACAGTTGCGCTTCTCGGCCACAAATCACTGCCGCTCGCTACGGTTTTTCAGGCACTTTACTAATTTGCCCTTGTTAATGGGGCCTGCAAGAATATTTAAGGAGCATCAAAATGGCTTACTCGGACAAAGTACTCGATCACTACGAAAACCCGCGCAACGTGGGCGCTTTCGACAAGGGTGATGAAACCATCGGCACCGGCATGGTAGGCGCGCCTGCTTGCGGCGACGTGATGAAACTGCAGATCAAGGTCGGCGCCGATGGCCTGATCGAAGATGCAAAATTCAAGACCTATGGCTGCGGTTCGGCCATCGCGTCGAGCTCGCTGGTGACCGAATGGGTCAAGGGCAAGACTTTGGATCAAGCGCTGGCGATCAAGAACACGCAGATCGCGGAAGAGCTGGCGCTGCCGCCAGTGAAAATCCACTGCTCGATCCTGGCGGAAGACGCCATCAAGGCAGCGGTGCTGGATTACCAGACCCGTCACCCAGCGACGGCTTAATACCCTGGCAGAGTGCCCCGCGCCGCAAGGCCGGGGCAGGCGCGGAGAAATACATGATTACACTGACCGAAAAAGCGGCAAAGCACATCAACCGTTACATCGAACGTCGCGGCAAGGGCATGGGCCTGCGCTTTGGCGTGCGTACCACGGGCTGCTCGGGCCTGGCCTACAAGCTGGAATACGTCGATGAAGTGGCGGAAGAAGACAGCGTCTTCGAGTCGCACGGCGTGAAAGTTTTCGTCGATCCGAAAAGCCTGCCGTATATCGACGGCACGGAACTCGATTTCGCGCGCGAAGGCTTGAACGAAGGCTTCAAGTTCCATAATCCAAACGAAAAAGATGCCTGCGGCTGCGGCGAGAGTTTCCGCATCTAAGACGCAAGCAGGACCCCGGTCGGTGCCGCTGTACTCATCGATTGAGGCACAGCGACCACTGACCATTATGCAAAACCACTTTGAATTATTCCAGTTGCCGGCGCAATTCGCGCTGGACCTGGGCGCACTCGACTCCGCCTACCGCGACGTACAGGGCAAGGTACACCCCGACCGCTTCATCAACGCCAGCAGTGCGGAAAAGCGCGTGGCCATGCAATGGGCGACGCGCGCCAATGAAGCCTACCAAACCCTGAAAAGTCCGCAAAAGCGCGCGCAATACCTGTGCGAACTTAATGGCGTCGATTTGCAGACGGAATCGAACACAGCCATGCCGGTCAGCTTCTTGATGCAGCAGATGGAGTGGCGCGAAGAACTGGGTGATGCGCGCGCCGGCAAGGATGCCGAGGCGCTCGACGCACTGGACCGCCAGCTGCGCGGCGAACGCAAGACCCTGCTGGCCCAGGTCGGCGCCCAGCTTGACGCGGCAGACTATGTCAACGCGGCGCAAAGCGTGCGCGCCTTGATGTTCCTCGACAAGTTCGGCGAAGAAGTGCGTTTCGCCTTTGAGGCCATCGAAGCCTGAAGCGTGAGTTTCACCCGCGCCTTATAATGCGCGCTACCGTTTCAAGGCATCAGGCGCAGTACCAAGCGCAGTATCACGCAAAAAATTAATCGAGGCACGAATACAATGGCACTTCTGCAAATCTCCGAACCAGGCATGTCGACCGCGCCGCACCAGCACCGCCTGGCCGTCGGCATCGATCTTGGCACCACCAATTCCTTGGTCGCGACCGTCCGCAACAGCATTCCCGAAGTGCTCAACGATGAAGACGGCCGCGCCTTGCTGCCTTCCGTCGTGCGTTACTTGCCGAATGGCCACGCCAACATCGGCTACAAGGCCCTGGCCGCGCAAACCACCGACCCGAAGAACACCATCGTTTCCGTGAAGCGTTTCATGGGACGTGGCCTGGCCGACATCGCCTACGCGGAAAACCTGCCGTATGACTTCCAGGATACGCCTGGCATGGTGCAGCTCAAAACCGTGGCTGGCGTCAAAAGCCCGGTCGAAGTATCGGCGCAAATCCTGGCCACCCTGCGCCAGCGCGCGGAAGATTCGCTGGGCGATGACCTGGTCGGCGCCGTGATTACCGTGCCGGCGTATTTCGACGACGCCCAGCGCCAGGCCACCAAGGATGCGGCCCAGCTGGCCGGCCTGAACGTGCTGCGCCTGTTGAGCGAGCCGACCGCCGCCGCCATCGCCTACGGCCTCGATAACGCGTCCGAAGGCGTGTACGCGGTGTACGACCTGGGCGGCGGCACGTTTGACATCTCGATTTTGAAGCTGAGCAAGGGCGTGTTCGAAGTGCTGTCCACCGGTGGCGACTCGGCCCTGGGCGGCGACGATTTCGACCGCAGGCTGTTCTGCTGGATCAGCGAGCATGCCAAACTGGCGCCCTTGTCCGATGAAGATACGGCCATCCTGCTGGTCAAGGCACGCGAAATCAAGGAATTGCTGTCGACCAAGTCGGAAACGACGATCGACGCCAAGCTCACCTCGGGCGAAGAAATCCATTTGCGCATCACGGCCGAAGAATTCGCCGCCATGACGGCGCACCTGGTGGTCAAAACCATGAGTGCCATCAAGAAAGCCTTGCGCGACGCCAATGTTGATGCGGATGACGTCGATGGCGTGGTGATGGTGGGTGGCGCCACGCGCATGCCGCACGTGCAGCGCGCCGTCAGCGAATATTTCCATACCACCCCGCACGCGAATATCGACCCGGACAAAGTGGTGGCGCTGGGCGCGGCCATCCAGGCGAACTTGCTGGCGGGTAACCGCGCGGCTGGCGACGACTGGCTGCTGCTGGACGTGATCCCGCTGTCCCTGGGCATCGAAACCATGGGCGGCCTGGTGGAAAAAATCATTCCCCGCAATTCGACGATTCCTTGCGCTAGAGCACAGGAATTCACGACCTTCAAAGATGGCCAGACGGCGCTGGCCGTGCACGTGCTGCAGGGCGAGCGCGAACTGGTCAGCGATTGCCGTTCCCTGGCGCGCTTTGAGCTGCGCGGCATTCCACCGATGGTGGCGGGTGCCGCGCGCATCCGCATCACGTACCAGGTCGATGCAGATGGCTTGCTGTCGGCCTCGGCGCGTGAGTTGCGTTCGGGCGTGGAAGCGTCGATCAGCGTCAAGCCGGCCTATGGCCTGGAAGACGACGAGATCGCGCGCATGCTGCAGGATTCCTACACCTCGGCTGACGTCGACATGGTGGCGCGCGCGCTGCGCGAAGAACAGGTGGAAGCGGAACGCATCGTGCTGGCGACTCAGTCTGCGCTGGACGAAGACGGCGCCTTGCTCGACGTGGTCGAACGCGCCGCTGTCGATGGCTTGATGGCCCAGGTGCGCCAGGCGATTGTCGATTCGCAAAGCGGCGCCGTCGATCACCAGGTTCTGAAGCGGGTGATCGAGGCGCTGGCCGACGGCACCGAAGATTTCGCTTCGCGCCGCATGGACCGCAGCGTGCGCACCGCCTTGACGGGCAAATCGCTGGACCAGGTCGTTTAACAATACAGAACAGCGCGCCGCGGCATAGCTTGCCGGCGCGCTCCGAATGACAGACTGAAAGAAGAAACCATGCCACAAATCGTTATCCTGCCTCACGCCAAACTGTGCCCGGACGGCGCCGTGATCGAGGCGCCAGCCGGCAAGTCCATCTGCGACATCCTGCTGGAAAACGACATCGACATCGAGCACGCCTGCGAAAAATCGTGCGCTTGCACCACTTGCCACGTGCTGGTGCGCGAAGGCATCGCCTCGCTGAACGAAGCGACGGAACTGGAAGAAGACATGCTGGACAAGGCCTGGGGCCTGGAAGCCGTGTCGCGCCTGTCCTGCCAGTCGATCGTCGCCGAGGAAGACCTCGTCGTTGAAATCCCGAAATACACGATCAACCAGGTCAGCGAAGGCAGCCACTAATATGGCAACGACGATGAAATGGTCCGACATCACGGCGATTGCCGAGGCCCTGTACGATACGCACCCGGACATCGATCCGTTGAGCGTGCGTTTCACCGACCTGCATAACTGGGTGGTGAGCCTGGACGGCTTCGACGACGACCATACGCGCGGCGGCGAAAAAGTGCTGGAAGCAATCCAGATGGCGTGGATCGATGAAGCGCGCTAAGGGGGCGGCGCCAGCCGCTAACGTGGTCGCTGCACCGAAAGACGTGATCACGGCCGCCAGCAATATGCCCGAGATCAAGGATGGCCAGTCGATCGCCTTGCTGCAGGAATTGCATATCCTGACGCGCGACGGCAAGATGAACCAGGATAGCCGCCGCAAGCTCAAGCAGGTATACCACTTGACGCAGTTCATCGAGCCGCTGCTGCGCGAAGTGCAGCTGGACCACCCCGGTGTTTCCCTGGTGGACCATGGCGCAGGTAAATCCTATCTTGGGTTCATCCTGTATGACCTGTTCTTCAAGAACGGCAACGACGGCTCGCACATCTACGGTATCGAGACGCGCGAAGAGCTGGTGCAGCGCTCGCAAGAGCTGGCGAAGAAATTCAACTTCCCGGGCATGTCTTTCCTGCCGCTGTCCGTGGCGGAATCGACGGAATCGAACTTGCTGCCCAAGCAGATCGATATCGTCACGGCCTTGCATGCGTGCAACACTGCCACCGATGACGCCATCCATTTTGCCTTGAAGAAAAAGGCAAAATTCATGGTGCTGGTGCCGTGCTGCCAGGCCGAAGTGGCGTCCGTGCTGAAGAAGAACAAGGGCAAGAGCCTGGGCAAGAGTGTCTTGACGGAACTGTGGCGCCACCCGCTGCACACGCGCGAGTTTGGCAGCCAGATCACCAACGTGCTGCGCTGTTTGCAACTGGAAGCCCATGGCTACCAGGTCAGCGTGACCGAACTGGTGGGCTGGGAGCATTCGATGAAGAATGAATTGATCATCGCCAGCTACAAGAACTTGCCGCGCCAGCGTCCGACCGAGCGCCTGCAGGAAGTGTTGCAGACTTTGGGCCTGGAAGAAATGGGCCACCGTTTCTTTGCCGAGGAATTGGCCAAGGCAAACGCCTAAGCCCTTGCTAATCGCAAACGAGGGGAGGAGCGGGTCGGTTACAATACCGGCTTTCTCCTCCCCTTGCTGTTTACGCATCCATGACCAATCCAATAGAAATGCCCACCGTTCGCCTGGCCAAGCGCCTGGCTGAAGACTTGCCCTGTTCGCGCCGCGAGGCCGAGCTGTATATCGAGGGCGGCTGGGTCACGGTTGATGGTGAGCTGGTCGAAGAGGCGGGCGCACGCGTGTCCGACAAACAGGAAGTGGTGCTGTTGCCCAACGCCACCCTGGAAGAAATGCCACCGGTGACGATATTGCTGCACAAACCGGCCGGTTTTAATGCGGGCATCGGCAAGGATGGCAAGCCTGCCCTGGCCTGCTTGTTGCCGGAAAGCTTGTTTGTGCCTGAAAACGTGCCAGCCAGCGCCGTGCAACGTTTTTTGAAGCGCCATCTGATCGGTCTGACGATCACCAATCCGCTGGAAACCAACGGTTCCGGCCTGGTCGTATTCACGCAGGATTTCCGCGTGGCCCGCAAGCTGGTCGATGAAGCGAAAACGGTGGAGCAGGAATTTATCGTGGAAGTGGCGGGCAAGATTGCCGACAACGGCCTGGCCTTGCTCAATCACGGCTTGCCTTTCAATGGCAAGCCTTTGCCACCGATCAAGGTCAGCTGGCAAAATGAAACGCGCTTGCGCTTCGCCCTGAAAAACGTGCAGCCTGGCCAGATCGCCCATATGTGCCGCATGGTGGGCCTGGACGTGGTGGCCATCAAGCGCTTGCGCATTGGCCGCATTCCGATGGGCGCCATGCCCGTGGGCCAGTGGCGTTATCTGCTGGGTTTCGAACGCTTTTAAAGCGACGCTTGCATATGCCGCTCGGCAAAGCTTTTCCATAGTCGCTCGGCAATGCGCAGGGCGATGGCGTCGGCTTTTTCCTGCAGCGCCAGGTTGCCCATGCCCTCGGTGGTGGCAAAGAACAGGGTCAGCCAGCGGCGGAACAAACGGGCGTGAGATTGTCCATGCGCGCATGCTGCGCCAGCGGCTTGCCGTGGTAGCGCATGGTGCCGCGCAGCAAGCCGGACCAGAAATCGACCAGGGTCGCCAGATGGGTTTCCCAATCCTTGACCTCGGCGGCAAAGATGGGGCCCAGCATGGCGTCGTCGCGCGCAGCCGCATAAAAAGTGTGGACCAGTTGAACGACTTCGTCTTCGGTGCAGACATCGAGCCGCGTTTCGTGGAGGTCGCTATGGGGCAGGGGAGAGATAGGCATGGTGACGTCATGATCGCCCACGTCTGCCCGGTACTTCAATGATGCAGATCAAGCCCTGCTAAAACTTCTACTCAGGCAGCCGCTTTTTTGGCTTTCTTGGCCGGCGCAGGCAGTTGCACGATCTGCGTGCCCAGGATCTTGTCGTGCAAGAATTGGCCATTACCCGTGAACAGTGCCGTAGCCGACCAGGCCAGGATGCCTACGCCCAGCGCCGACAGGGCCGCCCAGTGCTGCAAGTCCAGCACATACGACACCAGCAGCGCGGGCAGCAGCCACATCCAGGCCAGGATGTAGCGGTAGGTGGCGATGCGCAAGGGCACATGGGCATGGCCCGGTAGCACCACTTTCAAACGCCAGGTCTTCATGGCCAGGGTCTGGCCTTCGCGGCTCCATTGATGGATGAAATAGGCGCCCATGACGAGGAAAGCCAGGCATTGGCGCATGTGCTCGGTCAACGGTGTGTGGGCGCCTTGCACGGCCAGTTCAAACAGCAGGAAGGGCAGGAACAGCACGGCCAGTGCCAGCAGCGACTCATACACCATGGAAATCAGGCGGCGCTTGATCGTGGGGATGGAGTGGCTGCTGGCGGCTGGTGTGCTATTTGGCATTGGTGGGCGATGGCGTAGGCATAGCAGGGGGAGGCGCGACGGGCGCGGTTGCAGCCGGATCAGCCGGCGGCGTCACTGCCGCTGGTGCTGAGGCTGGTACCGCAGCCGGGCTGACTGGCATGGGTGCAGCAACCGCGTTAATAATAGGCGCGGCAGGCGCCATGATCACCCCAGGATGAGCTGGCAGCAATTTGTTTGCAGGCTTTTTCGGCACGGGTTCGGCCGCCAGCTTTTTCTTTTGTTCTTCCGGCAACTGCTGGTATTGTTCCCATTGCAGGGTTTTTTCACCGGGATCGATGCGTTTGGCGCGTGCATAGTTTTCACGCACCATGCGGCGTTGCTCAGGAGTAAGTTTGATCCACTCGCGCATGCGTTCATGTACGCGCGCCTGCTCGTCGGGTTTCATGGAAGCAAAGCGGCTGGCGATGTCCAGCCATTTCTGCTTGCGCAATGCCGACAGCTTGTTCCATTCAGCAGCCAGCGGCGCCAGCGCTTCCTGTTGCGGATGCGACAGATTGGCCCACAGGGGATTGTCGGTGGACTTCGCCGTGCCGCCCTTGCCGGCCGTGCGTGGCACGCCGGGCTTGCCGGTGCTTGCAGAAGCCGTGGCAGAAGCTGCCGCAGACGCTGTGCTGTTGGCCACCGGCGCCGCTGGCGGTGCCGAAGAGTGGTTGCTGAACCAGGCGACACCGGCCAGGGCGCAGGCGCCCACGCCGATACCGGCGGCCAGCAAGCCTTTGCGTACGCTGTTACCGGCCATGCTTATTGCTCGCGTTTCGTCAGGTAGGCATTGAAGCCATGGTCCATATACGCGGACAGGGGCAGTTCGTCCGACAGCACGGCGGCGTCGAGTTCAGCCAGTTCAGCCACGCGCTGTTCCTGTTCGAACTGATAAATGCCCGTCAAGCCAGCCACCAGCAACAGCAGCGGGATGATCACGCTCATGCGTGTCAGCCAGGCCATCGGTTCTGCAAAGAAATGGGTGGCGATGCCGGCCAGCACGTTCTGGCGCGCCAACACCTTGACGGGGGCGTCCGCCTTCTTGCGCGATAAGGCCGCTTTGCGTGCCAATGCCAGGCGATCGGTGGTCGATGCGGGCAGGTCGTCGAGTTTTTCGTTTAGTGCGTGGCGCACTTTGTAAGCGAAATTGAGATCGTCGGTATTCATAGTTTTATTCCCTTGGCTTTCAGCGATTCGGCGAGCGTGTGCGTAGCTCTTGAGCAATGTGTTTTCACGCTGCCTTCGGAGCAACCCATCGCTTCCGCTGTTTCAGCCACATCCATGTCCTGCCAATAACGCATGAGGAACGCTTCGCGTTGACGCGCGGGCAGTTTTTGTACCTCTGCATCGATCAAATCGAGTATCTGTGCGCGTTCGACCTGATCGGCCGAAGATTCTGCGGCGCTGGACCCCTGTTCTGCTTCGTAAGTATCAAGTAATTCAAAATCTTCATGCTCGTCCCCGGCCGGTTTCATGCCTGAAAACAGGCTGACCCAGGTGTTGCGCACCTTTTCGCGGCGGAAATAATCGAGGATGGTGTTCTGCAGTATGCGCTGAAACAGCATGGGCAGTTCGGCGGCGGGTTTGTCGCCGTACTTTTCGGCCAGCTTGATCATGGCGTCTTGCACGATATCGAGTGCTGACTCTTCCTTGCGGACCGCGTAGGCGGCCTGCTTGAAAGCGCGCCGCTCGACATTTTCTAGAAAGTCGGATAATTCTTTGTCTGTTGCCATGCGGTATGGGACGAGCTAGCGGCTGCGTGTGCTGTGGGCTGAAGGGAAGGCGGGTATGCTTTTTATAAACTGAGCGCATGCTAGCAAAAAATGTGCGTTTCCGCATGATTTTTCCATATGAAGTGCGCAAAAATTAAAAGCTGATGACATTTTCCTTGACCGTTATGGTGCGACGCGATAACGTATGGGACGCTTTGAACACCCCAAAGCTCTATGGTCAGGTCGCACCCGGCACACAACGCCAGCAGCGGCCAGACGCGCTTTCATTTGTAGGCAGTTTGTTCTAACCCGCGCCACAAGCGCGAGAGGTTCGTACAGGCGCCACAGAAACTCCGGCCAAACGAGTTGCGTTAAGCGTTGTTTTGTAAGGTATCTATGGGTGCCCAAAGAAATGTCGTGACCGCATGAAAAGGGAAGCAGGAGCACTGTCGCGCACGGCGTACTTCGTCAGGAAAGAACATCCGATCAATCTCCAATGGACCTTGAAAGGAATGTTTCATGAATACCGAAGCAACAATACCGATTACTGGCGCAGAAATTGTCGTGCGTTGTCTGGCTGAAGAGGGCGTCGAGCACGTCTTTGGATATCCGGGCGGAGCCGTACTCTACATCTACGACGCCATCTTTCAGCAAAACAAATTCCAGCATATCCTGGTACGCCACGAGCAGGCCGCCGTGCACGCTGCCGATGCCTATTCGCGCAGCTCGAACAAGGTTGGCGTTGCCATCGTGACATCCGGCCCCGGCGTGACCAATGCCGTCACGGGGCTGTCGACCGCGTACATGGATTCGATCCCGATGGTGGTCATTTCCGGCCAGGTGCCCAGCCACGCGATTGGCCAGGATGCCTTCCAGGAATGCGATACGGTCGGCATCACGCGCCCGGTGGTCAAGCACAACTTCCTCGTGAAGGACGTCAAGGACCTGGCGGCGACGATCAAGAAAGCTTTCTTTATTGCCAAGACGGGCCGTCCCGGCCCCGTGCTGGTCGATATCCCGAAAGATATCAGCATGCACAAATGCCATTTCGACTATCCGAAGGAAGTCGAGATGCGCTCTTACCGTCCGGTCGACAAGGGCCATTCAGGCCAGATCCGCAAGGCCGTGCAATTGCTGCTGCAAGCCGAACGGCCGATGATCTACACAGGCGGCGGCGTGATACTGGCCAATGCCGCCCCTGAACTGAACAAGCTGGTCGACCGCCTGGGTTTCCCGTGCACCAACACTTTGATGGGCCTGGGCGCTTACCGCGCTTCGAGCGAGCAGTTTGTCGGCATGCCCGGCATGCACGGCACCTATGAAGCGAACATGGCGATGCAGAACTGCGACGTCTTGATCGCCATCGGCGCCCGTTTCGATGACAGGGTGATCGGCAACCCGAAACATTTTGCCTCGCACCCGCGCAAGATCATTCACGTGGATATCGATCCATCGTCAATTTCCAAGCGCGTGAAAGTCGATATTCCCATCGTCGGCAACGTCAAGGATGTGCTGATCGAATTCCTGGCGCAGCTCGATGCGGCGGAAGCCAAGCCCAACGTCAATGCGCTGTCGAACTGGTGGAAACAGATCGCTGAATGGCGCGGCCGCGACTGCCTGAAATATCCGACTTCGGACCTGGTCATCAAGCCGCAATCAGTGGTCGAAAAAGTGTTCCAGATCACCAAGGGCGATGCATTTATTACGTCCGACGTGGGCCAGCACCAGATGTGGGCTGCGCAATACTATCGTTTCGACAAGCCGCGCCGCTGGATCAATTCCGGCGGCCTGGGCACTATGGGGGTCGGCTTGCCGTACGCCATGGGCGTGCAGATGGCCAATCCGGACGCGACGGTAGCCTGCATCACGGGCGAAGGCTCGATCCAGATGTGTATCCAGGAATTGGCGACTTGCAAGCAGTATCACTTGACGCCAAAGATCATCATGCTCAACAACCGTTTCCTCGGCATGGTGCGCCAGTGGCAAGAGATCGATTACGGTTCGCGCTATTCCGAGTCCTATATGGATTCGCTGCCCGACTTTGAAAAACTGGCCGAAGCGTATGGCCACGTGGGCATGAAAATCGAGAAACCGGGCGACGTCGATGGCGCCCTGAAAGAAGCGTTCGGCTTGAAGGACAGGCTGGTGTTCATGAACTTTATTACAGACCAGTCTGAAAACGTGTGGCCCATGGTGAAAGCCGGCAAAGGCCTGTCCGAAATGATGCTCGGTTCGGAGGACTTGTAATCATGCGCCATATTATTTCTGTCTTGCTGGAAAACGAAGCGGGCGCCCTGTCGCGCGTGGTGGGCCTGTTCTCGGCACGCGGCTACAACATCGAAACATTGACGGTGGCGCCGACCGAAGACTCGACCCTGTCGCGCATGACGATCGTCACCAGTGGTTCCGATGACATCATCGAGCAAATCACCAAGCATTTGAACCGCCTGATCGAGGTGGTGAAAGTGGTCGATTTGACCGAGGGCCAGCATATCGAACGTGAGTTGATGCTGATCAAGGTCCGGGCCGTGGGCAAGGAGCGCGAGGAAATGAAGCGCACCGCCGACATCTTCCGTGGCCGCATCATCGATGTGACTGAAAAGACGTATACGATTGAACTGACCGGTAACAAGGTCAAACTCGACGCCTTCATCGATTCGATCGACCGCGCCGCCATCCTGGAAACTGTCCGCACGGGCGGTTCGGGCATAGGCCGCGGCGAACGCATCCTGAAAGTCTAAGACACCTACATTGCAGCAGTAGCACCCCATACAACGTACACACAAAATTGATAGGAAATACCATGAAAGTTTTTTACGACAAAGACGCCGACCTCTCCTTGATCAAGGGTAAAAACGTGGCCATCATCGGCTACGGTTCGCAAGGCCACGCGCACGCGCAAAACCTGAACGATTCGGGCGTCAACGTCACCGTCGGCCTGCGCAAGGGTGGCGCATCGTGGAACAAGGTTGAGCAAGCAGGCCTGAAAGTAGCGGAAGTCAATGACGCCGTGAAAGCGGCCGACGTCATCATGATCTTGCTGCCAGATGAAAACATCGCCCAGGTCTACAACGAAAACATCGCCCCGCACGCCAAGCAAGGCGCCGTACTGGCCTTCGCCCACGGCTTTAACGTGCATTACGGCCAGGTCGTGCCACGCGCCGATCTGGACGTGATCATGGTTGCGCCGAAAGCACCAGGCCACACCGTGCGCGCTACCTACACCCAGGGTGGCGGCGTGCCCCACCTGATCGCCGTGTACCAGGACAAATCGGGCATCGCCCGCGATATCGCCCTGTCCTACGCGTCGGCCAATGGCGGCGGCCGTGCCGGCATCATCGAAACGAACTTCCGCGAAGAAACCGAAACCGACTTGTTCGGCGAACAGGCCGTGCTGTGCGGCGGCGCCGTGGAACTGATCAAGGCTGGTTTCGAAACCCTGACCGAAGCCGGCTACGCGCCAGAAATGGCGTACTTCGAGTGCCTGCACGAGTTGAAGCTCATCGTTGACCTGATCTATGAAGGCGGCATCGCCAACATGAATTACTCGATCTCCAACAACGCCGAATACGGCGAATACGTGACGGGCCCGAAAGTGGTCACCTCGGCTACCAAGGATGCGATGCGTCAATGCCTGAAAGACATTCAAACGGGCGAATACGCAAAGAGCTTCATTCTGGAAAACAAGGCAGGCGCGCCGACCCTGATCTCGCGCCGCCGCCTGACGGCCGAGCACCAGATCGAAGAAGTGGGCGCCAAACTGCGCGCCATGATGCCTTGGATCGCCAAGAACAAGATGGTTGATCAGTCGAAGAACTAAGCAGTTGTAGTTGTTCGCAAGAGAAAGCCGGCTTTAGCCGGCTTTTTTTCGTCCGTCTGGATAGCGCCGTGCTGGCAGGGGCAGCTTGCTCTAAAAATAATGTCACTAAAGTATTTCCTACGTGTATTATTTATATTTAGAAAATTCATTAGGAACTCTCACGTGCGCACCCGTCCTACCTCCGTCAATATCATTTCCTGGTTCATTATCGTCACCTCGGTGCTGTCGCTGGCCTCCGGTTACTACAGCCATGGCAATCCACTGGTGCAGGAGTTGATGGCCAAGAATCCGATGCCGATTGCATTGCAGTATGGAATGATGTACGGCGGGCTGGCACTGAGTCTGGTGGCGGGTATTGCCATGCGCCAGGGGCACAACTGGGCACGCCTGGTCTACGTGGGCTGGAGCGTGATCGGCCTGGTCATCGGCCTGGCGACCTCACCCATGAAGAGCACCCTGATTCCTGGTGCCGTATTGTTTGCCGTGATCGCGTATTTCCTGTTCCGTCCGAACACCAATGCCTACTTTAACCCACGCGTAGCAGCCAACGATGCGTAAGTTTTTCAGCGTGGTGTTCAAGCTCTTTGCAGGGATATTCATTTACCTGATCAGCATGTTTGCCTTCGTGAAAGATATCGCCTCCGATGGCGGATGGCTAGTGCTGGCCATCTTCATGGTGCTGGCAATCGTCGCTATGCTGGCCGGACTCGCCGTGAGCGGATTTTCCCGCTGGCGGCGCGATACGGGCATCGTCCTGTTATCGACGGCGGCCATTAGCGCGTTCATGCTGTTGACCATAGCATGCATCTTTGGTAATGATGAATTCCTGAGGCTGATGCCGCCCGATAGCATGGCCATGTTTAGCAGCTACTGGACGGGAGGCGCTGTCATGCTGGCTTTGGCCGCCCTGGGCTGGGGTTTGCTGAAGACGGCCAAGGCACCGGTCGACAGCCTGGCCTGATTTCCTGCACATAAGCGTCGCTAGCCAGGTTCCTGATGGCGCCTGGCTTTTTCTTGTGTGCACGTTTCTCGCTTGCCTGCTATATAATTCCGCCCTTCCTTTGCAGTTTCATATCACTCTGCATCTGTTTCGGTTTCTGCCGACCGCAACGCGCATCACCGCTTTCGTAGCACGCCAGGCGCTAGTTGATTAGTCGCCTGCGCAATCAGAAGGACTCCTATGACTGACCGTATTACCGCCACAGTGCCTGGACAGGGCGCTGCGGATGTTTCTATTCCCCCTGTTTCTATTTCCAACTCCAATTCCAATCGCCTGCCCGTGGTTGGCTTGCTGGCATTGGCCATGACCAGTTTTATCGCCATCCTGACGGAAACCTTGCCGGCTGGCTTGTTGCCGCAGATCGCGCAAGGCCTCGGTATTTCCGAAGTCATGACGGGCCAACTGGTGACCGTGTATGCCATCGGCTCGATCCTGACGGCGATTCCGCTCACGGCGCTGACCAGCGGCTGGCGCCGGCGCCATGTGCTGTTGCTGGCCGTGGGCGGTTTTCTGGTTTTCAATACGATCACGGCGCTGTCGCCGCATTACATCGTGACCCTGGTCTCGCGTTTCCTGGCCGGTATGGCCGCAGGGCTGGCCTGGGGCTTGATGGCCGGTTATGCGCGGCGCATGGTGCCGGTGGAACAGCAGGGCAGGGCGATGGCGATCGCCATGATAGGCACGCCCCTGGCCTTGTCGCTCGGCGTGCCGCTGGGCACCTTGATGGGGGGCGTGCTGGGCTGGCGCAGCATCTTTGGCATCATGTCGGGCCTGGCGGTGGTGCTGATTGCCTGGGTGCTGCTGGCCGTGCCTGATTATCCGGGGCAAAAAGATGGCGAGCGCCTGAGCATACGGCAAGTCTTCATGACGCCGGGCGTGCGTCCCATCCTGTGCGTGATTGTGGCCTGGATGCTGGCGCACAATATCCTGTACACCTATATCGCGCCGTTCCTGGCGCCGTCCGGCTTGCGCAGCCGGGTCGACCTGGTGCTGCTGGTGTATGGCATGGGCTCGCTGGCGGGCATCTGGCTGGTCAGCCAGCTGATCGACCGCTGGCTGCGCAAGATGGTGCTGGGCAGCATCGCCGCCTTCGCGCTGGTGGTGGTGGCGCTGGGCCTCGCCATGGATTCTCCCGCCGTGATCTATATCAGCATGGTGGTCTGGGGCATGACTTTTGGCGGAGCAGGCACCTTGTTGCAAACGGCATCGGCCGATGCGGCCGGCGATGGCATGGATGTGGCGCAAGCGATGGTGGCAACCATCTGGAACGTGGCGATTGCGGGCGGTGGCCTGGCTGGCGGCATGCTGCTCGACGGCTACGGCGCGGCCGCGTTCCCGTGGGCCATGCTGGGCTTGCTGTTAGTGGCGCTGGGTGTCGCCTGGCGCGCCCGCGCTCACAGCTTCAAGCCGGGCCGCCGAACAGGGGGTGTGGTCGCCGGACACTGATGTTATTTAAAATAACACTGTTATCAAATGTGAGAAAATGTGACGGCAGAGGGCAGTTTGTGACGATTTGTTAATTTGCGCCACGGGAATGGTTAGGGCGGTAGAATCTACACACTTTGACAAGATTTATCGGGCAAGCGCTGAGAGTTAATACTCTATCTTTGCCCCTGTCATCACTATCCATTACCGAGGAGCACCCCTATGACCGTCATGAAATCCGTCCTTGTCGCCGCCGCTGCCACCGTTGCCCTGAGCGCGCAAGCGCAAACCCTGCCGACGACTGGCACCCTGGTGGTGGTTCCTGCCTACGGCGAAGTCAAGCACGCCAATGACCAGGTGGTCGCTACCCTGGCCATCGAAGAGCAGGACAAGGACAAGGCCGCTGCCGCTTCGCGCGTCAACCAGAAGATGAACAAGGGTCTGGCCATCGTCAAGCAGGCTGATCCGCAAGCCGTACTGAAATCGTATGGCTATTACACCTACCCTGTGTATCCGGAAGAGCGTCCGCTGCCAGCCGGCGCTGTCGCCAAGCCGCGCGTGCCGACCGCATGGCGCGTGGGCCAGTATCTGGAAGTGACGACCAGTAATTTGACTAATCTGCCGAAAACCGTGTCGGCCGCACAAGGCGTGCTGACCCTGAACGGCTTGAATTTCGGCCTGAAGCCGGAAACTATCCGTCTGCTCGACGATCAGCGTATCGCTGCCACCTATAAAAATCTGAACGAGCGCATCGCTTCGATCGCGCGCGCCATGGGCCGCAATGTGTCCGATGCCGTGCTCGATACAGTCGATTTTGAAGGTTCGGGCAGTTACGCCAATGAAAGCCGTCCAGCTGCCGCACCGATGATGATGCGCAGCGCCAAGATGGCGGATGACAGCGCCGTTGCCGAACCTAGCTTCGAGCCAGGCGAAACCACCCTGGACATGCGCGTGGTTGGCAAGGTCAAATTCAAGTAATTCATGTAAGCCCGCGCGCCGCACCTTGCGGCCGCGCTGTAGTATTTCGATAAAGCCATGGGGTAGCCATCATCACCCCATGCGCGTCCATGTGGTAGAAATCCGAGGAGAAATAGATGACCGTCATGAAAACGATGCTGGCTGCGGCCGCCCTTGCCACCGTGGCCCTGTCCGCCCAGGCGCAGAGCCTGCCGACTGCCGGCGCCCTGGTCGTCGTGCCCGCGAATGGTGAGGTGGTGCATGCGAATGACCAGGTGACCGTGACCCTGGCCATCGAAGAGCAGGACAAGGACAAGGCCGCCGCCGCCTCGCGCGTGAACCAGAAAATGAACCAGGGCGTGGCCATCGTCAAGCAGGCCGACCCGCAAGCCGTGCTGAAGACCCAGGGCTATTACACCTATGCCGTCTACCCGGAAGTGGCGCCATTGCCAGCCGGCAGCGTTGCCAAGCCGCGTGTGCCGACCGGCTGGCGCGTGGGCCAGTATCTGCAGGTAACGACCACCAATCTGGCGGCCTTGCCAAAAACCGTTTCGGCCGCGCAATCCGTGCTGACCCTGAACCGGCTGAACTTTGGCCTGGCGCCAGCCACCGTGCGCAAGCTCGATGACCAGCGCATCGCCGCCGCGTATCAAAACCTGAACCAGCGGGTGGCTGCGATTGCCGCCGCCATGGGCCGCAACCTGAACGATGCCGTGATCGATACCATCGATTTCGAAGGTTCGGGCAACTTTGCCCAGCGCCCCACGCTGATGGCTGCGCGTTCTGTCAGCGCCGATGCGATGGCGTATGGCGGCCAGCAAGTAGCGGAACCGAGCTTCGAGCCGGGCGAAACGACCCTCAATATGGGCCTGGTAGCGAAGGTAAAGTTCAAGTAAGGCATATTCAAGTGCTGAACTCAGCACTTGAATATCCGTGCAATGTTGTCAGCTTGACGCCGCCGTGCTTTTCTTTGGCGGCAGCTCCTCTATAATGGCAGCATAGTCTGGCAGTGGCGCGGAGCTACTGCCAGCCATTCGGCATCGCTTAATTGGCAGTACACAAGAAATGGAACAACATGGCAAACTTCCCCCGTCGTAGAGGCAAGAACGGCACACCCGCAGTCTCCAAAGCTTCCCGCTTCAGCAAATTCGCGCGCCAGCCGGTCGCCGATGGCGTGGGCAAGAAAACCTTGCGCCGCCGGGGAATCTATCTGTTGCCCAACGCATTCACGACGGCTGCCCTGTTTTGCGGTTTCTACGCCATCGTCATGGCCATGAACCAGAAATTCGAACACGCGGCCTGGGCCATCTTCATCGCCATGATCCTCGATGGCCTCGATGGCCGCATCGCCCGCCTGACCAATACCCAGAGCGAATTCGGCGCGCAGTACGACAGCCTGTCCGATATGGTGTCGTTTGGCGCGGCACCGGCGCTGGTGATCTATGAATGGTCGCTGCGCGGCATGGGCAAGCTGGGCTGGCTGGCCGCCTTCGTGTACTGCGCCGGCGCCGCCTTGCGCCTGGCCCGCTTCAACACGAATATCGCAGTGGTCGACAAGCGCTTCTTCCAGGGCTTGCCCAGCCCGGCGGCGGCGGCCATGATCGCCGGCTTTATCCTGCTGATGAACGACCTGCAAGTGTCGGGCAACCAGCTGGCCTGGGTGTCGTGGGTGATTGCCCTGTTCGCCGGCTTGACGATGGTCACCAACGTACCGTTCTACAGCTTCAAGGATGTGAACTTCCGCAAATCCGTGCCCTTCATCGTAGTCTTTTTGCTGGCGCTGTTCTTTGCGCTGATTTCGATCGATCCGCCGAAAGTATTGTTCCCCATCTTTGTAACGTATGGCTTGTCCGGCTACGCCGTGTTTTTCTGGCGCATGGCCAAAGGCAAACCCGTTAGCATTATCCAGACCGACCATTAAGATGAAGTAGTCAGATAAGGTGGGTCGGTAGCATAGCCAGTCTTCAGTCAGGAGCAGCCATGAATGCAAATAACCGACTCATCATCTTCGACACCACCTTGCGCGACGGCGAGCAATCGCCCGGCGCGTCCATGACCCGCGAAGAAAAGCTGCGCATCGCCCGCCAGCTCGAACGCATGAAGGTCGATGTGATCGAGGCGGGCTTCGCAGCCGCTTCGCCAGGCGACTTCGAGGCAATACGGGCAATCGCCGGCGCCGTGCGCGAGTCCACCATCTGTTCGTTGTCGCGCGCCAATGACCGCGACATCGCCCGCGCCGCCGAAGCGCTGGCCCCCGCCGAGCGCAAGCGCATCCACACCTTTATCGCCACCTCGCCGCTGCACATGCAGATGAAGCTGCGCATGACACCCGAGCAAGTGCTGTTGCAGGCGCAAAACGCCGTACGTTATGCACGCCAGTTTACGGACGACATCGAATTCAGCCCCGAAGACGGCAGCCGCTCCGATGAAGATTTTCTGTGCCGCGTGCTGGAAGCAGTCATCACTGCGGGCGCCACCACCATCAATTTCCCCGATACGGTCGGTTATGCCGTACCCGAAGTGTTTGGCAATACCATCAAGCGCTTGCGCGAGCGCATCCCGAATGCCGACAAGGCCATCTGGTCGGTGCATTGCCATAATGACCTGGGCCTGGCGGTGGCCAATTCCCTGGCCGGCGCCATGATAGGCGGCGCGCGCCAGATCGAGTGCACCATCAATGGCCTGGGCGAGCGGGCCGGCAACACGGCGCTGGAAGAGGTGGTGATGGCGCTACGCACGCGCGCCGCCTATTACAACTTGACGGTGGGCATCGACACCACGCAGATCGTGGCGGCCTCGAAAATGGTCTCGCAAATCACGGGCTTTGCCGTGCAGCCGAACAAGGCTGTGGTGGGCGCGAATGCGTTTGCGCACGCGTCCGGCATCCACCAGGATGGCATTTTAAAGGCCCGCGAAACCTATGAAATCATGCGCGCCGAAGACGTGGGCTGGACCGCCAACAAGATCGTGCTGGGCAAACTGTCGGGCCGCAATGCTTTCAAGCAGCGCTTGCAGGAACTGGGTATTTCTTTGGAGTCCGAGGCGGAGGTGAACGCCGCGTTCGGGCGCTTCAAGGAACTGGCCGACCGCAAGGCAGAGATTTTTGATGAAGACATCCTGGCCCTCGTCAGCGCAGAAGAGCAGGCGCAAGACAGTGAGTACTACCGTTTTATTTCACTGACGCAGCAATCAGCCACGGGCGCGGTGCCACATGCCACGGTGGTATTCCTGCTTGGCGCCGAGCAGCGCAGCTGTGAGGGGCAGGGTGATGGCCCGGTCGATGCGACCGTCAATGCGATTGAAAGCGCGGCCGCCAGTGGCGCCGAACTGGTGCTGTTTTCCGTCAATGCCATCAGCACAGGCACGCAGTCGCAGGGGGAAGTGACGATGCGGCTGTCGCGCGACGGGCGCATCGTCAATGGCGTGGGGGTGGACGCCGACATTATCGTCGCCGCCGCCAAGGCTTATCTGGCGGCGCTCAACAAGCTGCATGCGAAAGATGAACGTATCGACCCTCAGCCTTGAAAAAGTCCTGCGGCAGCGCGTGGCTGCGGCAGGCATTGCTTATGGACGCACAGGTACTTTACTACGGTAGCGTATCGACGCCTGCGTGGTCACGCCGGCGCAGTTGTCATCCACATCGATGGCGATGCTGCTTGGGCTGCCCGTGCTGCTGTCGAACACATATTCGCGCACGATGAAGGTGCCCGTGCTCTTGCCCTTGCAATCATCGTCGCCTACCCAGCCATAGCCAGTTACGCCGCTGGTGTTGCCGGGGCCGTAGCTTGCCGTCAGACCCGCTTGCCAGGTCTGGTTGGCCGGCAGGGTAATGAGAAAGTTGCGCTCGCGGCTGGACATGATTTCGGTCGTGTTGTCCGAATAGTAGCGCGCGTAGGAGAATTCCGTGGCGCTGGCGTCGCTTTCAATGATCAAAGGACCGGTACCGATGCGGTAGGTGTACAGCAGCGCTTGCGAGAAATCGGTCAGCACCTGGATCGCCAGTTGCTGCGTATCCGTTTCACCGGCGGCGTTGGTCACCTGCAACTCAATGGTAGACACGCCCTTGCTGCTGGCTGGCCCCGTTACCGTGATGCGCGCCGCCTTGGGATCGTCGATCGTCAAGGTGGGGCCGGAGACCTGGCGCCAGCGGATGCTGCTGACAGGCTGGCCATTGGCCGATGAGGCGCTCGCATCGAGGATCAGGCTGGCGCCGGATCCCAGCAGCAGCGGCGCGGCATTGTTGGTGCCGATCACGGCGCGGATGCTTTGCTTGACTTGCACCAGGCCGGAAGGCGAGCTGATGGAATTGCCTGCTGCATCGCGCAGCGGGAAGGTGGCGCTATCGTCAAAGCTCAGTTGATAATTGACGCCTGGCACGAACTGGGTGACAGGACGCACGATCAGGATGGCGCCCTTGTAGCTGACATTGGCTGCGATCGTGCCGAAGCTGCCATCTTGCGGCCGGAAAAACACATTACCCACCGGTAAAACTTGCAGGGGGCGTGAGTAGACCCACGACAGGCTGCCGGTAGCCGGCGCAACATTCGTCAAGTCGGGCGCAATCAGCAGCGACAAGCCGCTTTGCGTGGCCGGCTTGATATCGTATTTGGCCAGGCCCGCATTTTGCGGCAACCAGGCGCCGCTGCTCCACAGATAGCTGGCAGCCGATGCCGGAATGCTGGTCAAGGGAGTGGCGCCCAGCATCACGTCGAGCTCGCTGCTGTCGGCGACGGGGCGTACGCGCAGGCTGGCCTTGCTATCGCTGGCGCCCGCCAGCAGCAATTCGCCCGCGTCAGGCAGGGTGTCGAACCAGGAGGTCCACGGCGTGGTGGTGGTGATGTCCAGGCTGCCGCCCAGCAGTTCGCTGGCCAGGTGGTAGCGCAGGCTGGTGGTGGCGCGCGCGGTGTCGATGCGCAATTCATGTTGTGCATCCAGCGCACTGATCGTGTCGCTCCTGGTCGCCTTGCTGACGCTGTCGGTCACCGAGACGACCAGCGGCTGCGCGTCGGAATAGATGTGCAGCAGCTTGGATAGGTCGCCCGCCGTGTAGTCAAAGCGCACATTGCCGTCCAGGTTCTGCCGCGCGCCGCCGCTGCTTTCGGCAAAGCCTGGCGCAAAGCTGATGCTGCCGCTCAATTGCTGGCCGCTAGCCGGGGTGGTGTACGTCACGTTGATGGTGCCGTCCAGTACGACGTCGACTTCCTTCAGGTAGCAGTTGACATACGTCACGCTCAGCTTGTCGCCCGCGCTGACGTTGTGGCTGCCATCGGCATCGCTGAACGTGGCGCTCTGGCTGCCGCCGTTGCTACAAGCCTTGGGCAGGGTGGCGCTATCGCTGAAGCCGGCGCTCCAGTCGGCCACGGTTTGCGCCATGCCCAGCGCAACGACGCCATAGCCAAACGCCTGCGGCGGCGCCGACAGGGCGTTGTTGCTAGTTAGCAGCAGCGGGGTAGTGGCATTCGAGGCTGGCGGTACGGGTGTGGTGATAGGCGGCACCGTGGTGGGCGGCGGCGTGCCAGGAAATGCAGGGTCGCTGGCGCCACCGCCACCACCGCCACAGGCGGTGAGTACGGCGGTCAGTATCAGGGAAAGGGGCAGGGCGGGACGAACAAAGCGGCTGGAGTGGCTCGGTGCTTGCGGCATCTTTTTCTTTCGGTACGGTTGATTTGTGTGGCCTCTTTCTAGTTGATTGCTATAGATGGGCCAGTTCTTGCTTGTAGACTTTACACAATATTTCCATGTGGAAACTATCGCATTCTAGCACCGTAAATGTTGCCCTGCAGCATCTTTGTTGAAAAAATCAGCAGCGCTTCAGGGCCGTACTGGCAAGTCACTGTTGTAGCGTATCGATACTGGCGACCGCACGCCTGCGCATTCATCTTCGATATCGATTGCGATCCTGGACGGCTGGCCGGCCGCATCGAGTGTGAAGTCGAGTACCGTGAAGCTACCTTTTTCTTTGAAGCATTCATGCAGGATGTAATAGCCGAGCAGCCTGCCCTGAACGCCGTCAGGGTTGTCGTCGCCATAGGTCAGCGAGGTACCTGCTTGCCAGCGCTGGTTGGCAGGCAAGCCTACCAGGAACCGCAGGTGTGCTTTGGTCGAGCGGATGTCGAGCGTATTGGTGTCAGGAAGGTAGCGGACGTAACTGGGCTCGGAGGTGCTGGCATTGCTGTCGATCAGTAACTCCCCCTTGCTGTTGCGATAGCTGTAGACCAGCGTGGGCGAACTGTCGGTCAAGACGTCGATGCTGATTTGCTGGCGGTCCACTTCGCCGGCGGCGTTGCCTGTCTCCAGCTCGATGACGGCCACGCCCTTGCCCGGTGCGGCGCTGCTTAGTGTGACGCGTGCTGTATCCGGCTTGTCCATGAACAATGCCGGGCCTGATAACTGCTTCCAGCGCGTAGCGCTGACCGGCTTGCCGTCGGCAGAGGAATTGCCTGCGTCGAGTGTCAATGTCGCGCTTGCACCCAGCAGCAGGGCTGGCGCGCCCCGGGTAGTGATGTTGGCGTTGATGCTTTGCGTCACATTCACGATGCCGAAAGGCTCCCTCAGGGCGTTGCCGGCCGTATCGCGTATGGGGTCAGCTTCGCGATTGTCGGAAGTGAGCTGATAGGTCGCGCCGGCAAGCAGCTGAGTGACTGGCTTGACTGTCAGCATGGCGCCGTTGGTACTGACGGTGGCGGCAATATCCGCAGCGCCTCCATGGCCCCTGAATAGCGCATTGTGCAAACGCGGCGTATCGAGCGTGCGCGTGTAGATCCATGTCAGCGCGCCGCCTGGCGCCATCCTGGACATGTCCGGTGCGATCAGCAGCTTGAATCCGCTGGACTGATCCAACTTGATGTCATATCGGTCGAGGCTGGCATTCTGCGCCAGCCAGGCGCCGCTGCTCCACAGGTAGCCGGTGCCAGAGGCAGGCGTGCTGGTGAGGACGGTGTCGCCGAGCAGGAGGTTGAACTGGCCAAATCCGGGTTGCGGATGCACGCGCAAGCTGGCCTTGCCGTTGCCTGCTCCCGTCAGTAGCAATTCTCCCGCGTCGGGCAAGGTGTCGAACCAGGAGCGCCATGGCGTGGCGGTGCTTACCTCAAGGCTGCCACCGAGCAGCTCGCTGGCCAGGCGATAGCGCATGCTGGTGGTGGCGCGTGCGGTATCGATGCGCAGCTCATGCTGCAGGTCCAGCGCCGTGACGGTTTCTTTCTTGATGGTGCTGGCATCGGAAAAGACCATGATGAACGGCTGCGTGTCGGAATGGACGCGCAGCAGTTTCGACACGGCGCCGCTGGTATGGTCAAAGCGCAGGCTGCCGGTGAGCTCTTCGTGAGGAATGCTGGTATGGTCGCCAAAGCCGGGTGCAAAACTGATGCTGCCCGCCAGTTGCTGATCGCCGCTGGGAACCGTAAACGTCACGCTCATGGTGCCGTCGACAACGCCTTCGAGTTCTTTGGAGTAGCAGCCGGCGTAGGTCACGCTCAGCCTGTCGCCGGCGCTGACCCTGCCATTGCCATCGGCGTCGCTGAATGTGGCGCTTTGCGTGCCGCCGCCGCTGCAGCGTCTGGACTGGGTGGCACTGCTGTTAAATTGTCCTGCCCAGTCGATGGCCATTTGCGTTGCGGCCAGCGCAGTGGCGCCGGTGCCGAATGCCAGTACCGGTGCGATGGCGGCATTGCTGGCATTTAACAGCAATGGCGTGTCGGCGCTGCTTGTGGGTGGCGTTGGCGCGGTGGGCGGCGTGGCCGCGCCACCACCGCCGCCACCGCAGGCGGCCAGCATCAGTACAGCTGAGATGGGAAGCAGGTGGCGGCCAAGACGGCCGTGCAGGGTGGCTATTTCCGGAAAATGCGGCATCAGGGTCCTTGGGGCAATTGATTATGCGACCGATACGAACATGGTCATTTTTTTAATTGCCAGACTTTACACAAGATTGCCGCATAAAAACTCACACATTGTCACCTTTTATGTGAGCAAGTATGGTCAGAAATTAAAAGCGCTTGAGTTCCTTGTCCGGGTCGGGGCCATTGAGCATCATGCGCACGATGCCTGCGTCGTCAAAGTGCACGTGCATCATGGAATCCCATACGCCTGACTCCTTGTAGCGGTAAGACCAGACATGCAGCTTGCTGAGCGCCAGATACGATTTTTCCGTTGGCCGGCCCAGCAGATGCAGCACCTCCTGCTGGGTGGTGACGCCTATCTTGATCCGTCCGAAAGCCGGTGCATCGAGCACCTGCTCATACGAGAGCAGGCGGTCATCAAGGCCGAAGCGGGCCATGAAGGTGGTCTGGCCCCAGGGACCGTTGGCGTATTCCAGTTCGGGGCCGGTAGCCAGCTGGTAGATATTGCTTGGCTGGCCCAGGCGTGCTTCCACGGCTGCGCGCGTGTCACCCGGCTGTGGCGGCGGTGTGCGCCAGCTGGCGCAGGCGCTCAGCATAACAGTGATGGCAACTGTTGTTAATTTGAGTATTGTTTTCATGGTTGGATTCCTTAAAAGACGGCGAAATCCTATCATGCGCTGATAAAAGCCTGCACGGCAGGATACAGAAGGGCATTTTTCCGATATACTTGCGCGTCTGGTTTTTAGTTTTGACCAGAATTTCTTTTAATGTAGTTCACGGTGTATAGGGTGAAGACTCTGCGCACCGCATGTGAAAGGTTTATCATGACAGTAGAAAACATCAACAAAGCCGCTATCATCGCGGACAACGCACGTGGTCAAAACGACACCGGCTCCCCTGAAGTGCAAGTTGCACTGCTGACCGCTCGTATCAACGAACTGAACGGCCACTTCAAAGCCCACTCGAAAGACCACCACTCCCGCCGCGGCCTGATCATGATGGTCAACCGTCGTAAGAGCCTGTTGTCCTACCTGAAGGCTAAAGACGCTACCCGTTATCGCGACCTGATCGCTAAACTTGGTCTGCGCAAGTAATTTTTGCCGCACAAGGTTTATACAGAAATGCCTGCGCCAGTTCGCTGACGCGGGCATTTTGTCATTTGAAATTCCGAATTCGTTTCACTGAGTAAAGTATTCGCGGTGGAATAGCATGTTTGAAAAGTAAAGTAGTGTAGTAAAGGTGGCAATGATCGGTAGTAACGATCTGCATGCCGCCTGTGGTGAGGTGAACGACAGCCCCTGAAAATCTGTCGGCAAATAGAAAAGGGATACCCCATGTTTAATAAAGTTACGAAAACCTTCCAATACGGCCAACATCAAGTGACGCTGGAAACGGGCGAAATCGCACGTCAGGCATCCGGTGCAGTGCTGGTGTCGATCGAAGATACCGTCGTTCTGGCAACGGTAGTGGCACGCAAAGATGCCAAGCCAGGCCAGGATTTCTTCCCTTTGACGGTAGATTATGTTGAGAAAACCTATGCTGCCGGTAAAATTCCGGGCGGTTTTTTCAAACGTGAAGGTCGTCCTTCCGAAAAAGAAACACTGACATCCCGTCTGATCGACCGTCCTATCCGTCCGCTGTTCCCGGAAGGCTACCTGAATGAAGTGCAAGTGATCATTCACGTGCTGTCGGTCAACCCTGAAATCGATCCGGACATCGCCGCCATGATCGGCGCTTCGGCTGCCCTGTGCGTATCGGGCGTGCCATTCAACGGTCCTATCGGCGCCGCGCGCGTGGGTTACGCCAATGGCCAGTACATCCTGAACCCAACCGTTCAGCAACTGAAAACCTCGCAAATGGACCTGGTCGTTGCCGGTACCGAAACCGCCGTGCTGATGGTGGAATCGGAAGCGCAGCAACTGTCCGAAGAAATCATGCTGGGCGCAGTCGTATTCGGCCACGACCAGATGAAAGTGGTGATCGATGCGATTCACGATCTGGTGCGTGACGGCGGCAAGCCGGAAGTGGAATGGGCGCCTGCGCCGAAAAACGAAGCATTGATCGCCCGCGTCGCGCATTTCGCCAACGCGAAAATCAATGATGCGTATCAAACCAAAGACAAGCAAGAGCGTACGGCCAAGCTGAAAGCAGCCACCTCGGAAGTGATCGCTGACCTGACGGCTGAAGTGGCTGCCAACGGCGGCGCGGCGATCGATAGCGCTGAAGTGAACAACATCCTGTTCGACATCGAAGCGAAAATCGTCCGTACGCAAATCCTGGACGGCGAGCCACGCATCGACGGCCGCGATACGCGCACCGTGCGTCCTATCTCGATCCGC
Source organism: Janthinobacterium silvisoli (assembly GCF_014200725.1). Classification (GTDB taxonomy): domain Bacteria; phylum Pseudomonadota; class Gammaproteobacteria; order Burkholderiales; family Burkholderiaceae_D; genus Janthinobacterium. The sequence continues at coordinate 945,558 of NZ_JACHCL010000001.1, read as the reverse complement.
ACCAGCGTGCTGCCACGCACCCACGGTTCGGCCCTGTTCACGCGCGGCGAAACGCAAGCGCTGGTCGTGGCGACCCTGGGCACTGCCCGTGACAGCCAGAAGATCGATGCGCTGATGGGTGAGTTCACCGACTCGTTCATGCTGCACTACAACATGCCTCCATTCGCCACTGGCGAAACAGGCCGTGTCGGCACGCCAAAACGCCGCGAAATCGGCCATGGCCGCCTGGCCAAGCGCGCGCTGATCGCCGCCCTGCCAGCAGAAGAAGATTTCAGCTACTCGGTACGCCTGGTATCGGAAATCACCGAGTCGAACGGTTCTTCGTCGATGGCGTCGGTGTGCGGCGGCTGCCTGGCACTGATGGACGCTGGCGTGCCGATGAAAGAGCACGTGGCCGGTATCGCCATGGGCCTGATCAAGGAAGGCGGCAAGTTCGCCGTGCTGTCCGACATCCTGGGCGACGAAGATCACCTGGGCGACATGGACTTCAAGGTAGCCGGTACCCGCAACGGTATCACCGCGCTGCAGATGGACATCAAGATCATGGGCATCACCAAGGAAATCATGCAAGTGGCGCTGGCGCAAGCCAAGGAAGGCCGCGAGCACATCCTGGGCGAAATGCAAAAAGCCATGCCTACCGTCAAAACCGAACTGTCCGACTTCGCCCCGCGTCTGATCACCATCAAGATCAACCCGGAAAAAATCCGTGACGTGATCGGCAAGGGCGGCGCCGTGATCCGCGCGCTGACCGAAGAAACCGGCACCCAGATCGACATCAGCGACGAAGGCGTGGTCACCATCGCTTCCGTCGATGCTGCTGCCGGCCAGGAAGCCAAGCGCCGCATCGAAGAGCTGACCGCATCGGTCGAAGTGGGCAAGACCTACGAAGGCACCGTGCTGAAACTGCTGGACTTCGGCGCCATCGTGCAAGTCATGCCAGGCAAGGACGGCTTGCTGCACATCAGCCAGATCGCCAACGAGCGCGTCAACGCCGTGGCCGACTACCTGAAAGAAGGCCAGCTGGTCCGCGTGAAAGTACTGGAAACGGACGACCGCGGCCGTCTGAAGCTGTCGATGAAAGCAGCTGAAGGCAACGAAGCGCCAGCCGCTTAAGTTCGCTTGATGGCGGCCTTGGCCGCTTGAAAATCAAAACCGCCAGCGCGCAAGCCCTGGCGGTTTTTTTATATCAGGCAGATGTGGTGCTAAGGAATCGATCTGGCCGGCATGGTGCCAGTTCCAGCGATGGCTTGCCGGTAATCATCTCTTCGCTTGCCAATCGGCCTACGACTGCCGCCAGGATCACGCCGGGATGCATGGCGCATACATACGCGCCGCTGATGTTGGGGAGGTAGCCGACGATGGGAACGCCATCGGCAGGCATGGGCCGCCATCCCACGCAGGCAAATTCCGTCACTATCGACGTCACGCCATGCAGTTCGTCCTGGATCGCTTCGGCGGTGCGTAAAGCGATGGCAGCGGGCTGATTGTCTGGCGTGTCGTCCAGATAGTCTTCCGCCGCCAGCAAACAGCCATCCGCGCCTTGCCGCACTTCCATCTGCGGGCTGGAGAGTATGCCTTTTACCAGATCATTTGCTGTCTTGTAGCGGATAAAGATGGCAGGGGAGGCGGTGATGGGCAGTGGCGCATTGAGCATGGCGGCCAGTCTGGCCGTGCCGGTACCTGCCGCCAGCACCACCATGTCGGCTTCGATAATGCCTGTCGCCGTCTCGACGCCCATCACTGTCGTTCCCGCGAGCAGGAAGTCCACCACAGGGGTGTGGGTGAATACTTGTGCGCCATGCGCCTGCGCGCCAGCGAGCAGGGCATGCGTTGCCGCCACCGCATCGAGCGCGCCTTCTGCAGCGGCATGCAAGGCCTGTTCGGGAGGATGCTTGAGGTTCGGCTCCAGCGTGCGTATCTGTTCGCGCGAGACCAGTGTGCCTGGCGGCATGCTGCCCGCCTCGGCGCCATATGACAGGGCGCCGTTCCAGCGTATTTGCAAGGCAGGCAATTCTGTTTGAAGCCGGTGGTATTCCGCGATGGCTGCGCTGCGCAGGTGGGCGACGGGATCGGCTGCGTCATGGGCGGTGTTGAGCCATGCGAAGGAGGTGCCCGTCACGCCGGAGGCGATTCCTTCCGCTTCGAGCACGATGACTTGCGCGCCCTGGCTGGCCAGGTGATAGGCCAGCGACGCGCCCACGATGCCTGCGCCGATGACCACCACGCGTTTATTGGAAAAGCTTGCCATGTCACTCCTGTTCTGTTGTGCCAGCAATGGTACAACATGGCCATTGCCGGGCGATGGATGCACGCCTATCCCCGATTTTGGTAGGCTGGGGTGCTGAAATTGCAGTTCATCGCAATCGGCGTGCCTGTAGTGAGCGCCATGTCTATAGTGATCACATCGCGCAACACATTGCGCACCCACTGACAGCCACCCGAGGAGATCAAGATGAACGTCGCTAAAAACATGGAAGCCATCGTCGTTGCCGCCGCAGTCCTGCTGAGCGCAAGCTGCTACGCCATGGCGCCCGCCGCGCCGGCCTTGCAAGTGGCCCATTCCAGCTACGTTGCCCCTGTTTCTGCCAAGGCAGCCATGCAGGTGGTGGTAGTCAAGGCCAAGCGCCTGAGCGCTGCCGAAAAAGCCCGCTTTGCATAATTTATTGCTGGCAAGATTAGGCGCTGCTACAGTAGCCGATGAATGGCTATGCGATGGCCCGAATAAAACAAATACCAAGGAAGTCATATGAAAAAAATACTCCAGCTGGCACTGCTGTTCCTGGCGGCCTTTGGCTTGCTGCGCAGTGCGGGTGCTGAAACCCGCTTGCTGGAAATGCGCCCCATCGACGCCCGTGTGGTGCGGGTCAAGCTCGACGGCGTGATGGAGCTGCGCATCCGCCAGGGCAACGTGCCTTCCTTGAGCATCACGGCCGACAAGCGTTATATTGCCGATGTCAGTACGGCGCAAAGCGGCGATACCCTGCATATAGAAACGGAAATCCGCGGCTTCAAGATCAACCCTTCTTCCGTGCGTGCCGAACTGGTCTTGCCGAACTTGCGCGAACTCAGTTCGGAAGGCATGGGGACCACCGATATTACCGGTTTCACGGGCGACGAGATCGTCCTGTCGCTGGAAGGGGCGGGCAGCATCAAGATGGTGGGCGAGTATCGCAAGCTCAAAGCCAGCCTGGGCGGCGTGGGCAGCATGCAGCTCTGGGTGGGCAATAGCGAGCGCGCCGATCTCGATCTGGAGGGGGCCGGTTCGGTGGTGCTGGGTGGGCGTGGCAAGTTGCTCAAAGCGAGCCTTGGTGGTTTGGGTAGCCTGAATGCGCAGCAATTTCAGGCTGAATCTGTCAACCTCGATTTGAGCGGCCTGGGCAACGCCACCGTGAATGCCTCGGCGAGCGCCAAGCTGAACCTGAGTGGACTCGGTTCGGTGGTGGTCTACGGCAAGCCTGCTAATCGCGATGCCAGTGTTGATGGCCTGGGTAAAGTTAGCTGGAAGTAAGGGTGTCCTGTGTTCGTCAGGATAATAAAAAAGTAGTCAGACCATTCCCCACTCCGATGAAAAAACTGATCATTGCATTACTGCTGCTGTGCGCGATACAGCAGAGCGCGCGGGCTGGCTTCGCTGAAGGAGCCAGTGCCTACAACAACAAGAATTACAGCCTGGCCTACAAGGAAATCCTGCCGCTGGCCAAGGCGGGCAATCCCGATGCCGAGCATTTGCTGGGTTTGATGTATTACATGGGACGTGGTTTGCCGCAAGATTACAAGCAAGCCATGTTTTGGCACCGCAAGGCGGCTGACCAGGGCAAGGCTGATGCGCAGTATGTGGTGGGCGCCATGTATTACACGGGCAACTCCGTCTTGCAGGATCACAAGCAGGCCGTGGTCTGGTTCCGCAAGGCAGCCGAGCAAAACCATGCCGAGGCACAGCAGGTGCTGGGCTTTATGTACCGCTACCACATGGGTGGCGTGCAGCAGGATATCGTCATCGCCTACATGTTGTGGAATCTGGCGGCTGCCAATGGTTCGTCGAATGCGGCCGACCAGCGTGCTGCCGTGTTGCGCATGATGACGCCAGAACAAGTCGAAGAAGGCCAGGCCCTGTCGGCGAAATGGAAGCCGGGCACACCGTTGCCGCGCACCTCGAAAACCGGCGGTGCCTAAGATGGGAGGGCGCTGCAAGGTGGGGCGGCTTGGCGTACAATCGCTTTTTTCCTTGCGAGAGTGCCCCTATGCGTGCAGTTGCCATCACCGAGCCCGGTCCCGCCGATGTATTGCAGGTAAGCGAGCGTGCTACGCCGCAACTGAAGGCGGGCGAACTGCTGATCAAGGTACAGGCGGCCGGCATCAACCGTCCCGATGTGCTGCAGCGCCTGGGTAAATACGCACCGCCAGCTGGCGCGTCCGATTTGCCGGGCCTGGAAGTGGCCGGTGAAATCGTCGATGGCGACCTGGCCGGCACGCCATTCAAGCTGGGCGACCTGGTCTGTGCACTGGTGCAGGGTGGCGGCTATGCCGAATATTGCGCGGCCCCGGTCGGCCAGTGCCTGCCTTTGCCAAAGGGTTTGACCGCGCTGGAAGGCGCCTCCTTGCCTGAAAATTTCTTTACCGTCTGGAGCAATGTGTTCGACCGCTGCGCATTGGCCGATGGTGAAACCTTGCTGGTGCAGGGCGGCACCTCTGGTATCGGCGTAGCGGCAATACAACTGGCCGCGGCGCTGGGCCACCGCGTGTTCGCCACCGCCGGCAGCGACGACAAGGCGCGCGCCTGCGAAGCGCTGGGCGCCGAACGGGGCATCAATTACCGCACTGAAGATTTTGTTGCCGTCGTCAAGGAGTTGACGAACGGCCGCGGCGTGGATGTGATCCTCGACATGGTTGGTGGTGACTATCTGCCGCGCGAAATCGATTGTCTGGCCGATGATGGCCGCATCGGCGTCATCGCCGTGCAGGGTGGCACCAAGGCGACCCTGGATGTGGGGCAGCTGCTGCGCCGCCGTCTGACGGTGACGGGCTCGACTTTGCGTCCCCGCTCGGTTGCTTTCAAGGCCGCCATCGCCGCGCATTTACAGGCCACCGTCTGGCCCTTGATCGAAGCAGGCAAGATCAAGCCCGTCATTTACAAGACTTTCCCATTGGACAAGGCCAGCGAGGCGCATGCTTTGATGGAATCAAGCACGCATGTGGGCAAGATCATGTTGCAAGTTGCCTGAAGCGGCGGGCCTTGGTTTGACCGGCAACAGTGGTAGCGTTAAAATGACGGGTTATTAGAATTTAGGCTACTATGCGTCGCAAACTCGTCGTCGGAAATTGGAAGATGAACGGCAGTCGCACCACAAACGCGGTGTTATTGTCTGAAATAGTGGCTGGCTTGCCTGGGTTGTCCGACCATGGTGCTGCCAGCGCCGTCTGTGTGCCCGCGCCGTACCTGGCACAGTGCCAGGCGCAATTGGCAGGATCAAGCCTGGCTTGGGGGGCGCAAGATGTGTCCGCCCATGCCGGTGGCGCGTACACGGGAGAGGTCTCGACCGCCATGCTGCAGGATTTTGGCTGCAGCTATGTGGTGGTTGGGCATTCCGAGCGCCGCGCCTACCATGGCGAGAATTGTGACTGCGTGGCGGCCAAGGCGGTTGCCGCGCTGGCAGCCGGTATCACGCCTATCGTGTGTGTCGGCGAAACGCTGGAACAGCGCGAAGCAGGGCAGACCGATGCCGTAGTGTCGCAGCAATTGAATACCGTGCTGGCAGCCGTGACTGCCGACGATGTGGCGAAACTGGTGGTGGCCTATGAGCCGGTCTGGGCGATCGGCACCGGCAAGACGGCGACGCCGCAGATGGCGCAAGATGTTCATCAGGTGTTGCGCGCGCAGCTGGCAGTCAAGAATGCGGTGGCAGCCGCTGGCGTACAGATCTTGTACGGCGGCAGCATGAAACCGGAGAATGCAAAAGAATTGATGGCCATGCCGGATATTGACGGCGGGTTGATCGGTGGGGCAGCATTGAAGGCGGCGGATTTCCTGGCTATTATTCACGCCGCTGATTGAATTACTTTAAACTAAGAATGGAATTGCAATGAACATGATGTTCAATCTGGTAGTCGTGGTACAGGTTTTGTCCGCTTTGTCGATTATCGCGCTGGTATTGCTGCAGCATGGCAAGGGTGCCGATATGGGCGCCGCCTTCGGTTCCGGCGCATCTGGCAGCCTGTTCGGTGCAACGGGTTCGTCGAACTTCATGTCGAAGTCGACCGGCGTCGCTGCCGCCATCTTCTTCGGCGCCACCCTGGCCCTGTCGCTGATGGCCAATCAGCGCGCTACCACGGTAGGCGGCGGCGTGATGGACAAGGTCGTCAAGCCAGCCCCTGTGACCGGCGCCGGCGCGATCCCGACCACGGTGCCTGCACCGGTTGCTCCGGCAGCGAGCGCGCCAGCGGCAGCGGCGCCAGCAGCAAGCACCCCGGCTGGTCAGATTCCAAAGTAATTAACTCAAGTATTCGAGTGTCATTAGGCTGGATAATGGCGCGATAGTATTGCGTAGCATGCGGGAATTACGAGTGATTCTCATTACGAGCAGATTATTGCTCAATGTTTTGGCAGCACGGTAGGAAAAAGCATTATCGTGCTGGAAGATGTAAAAATTAATCGTTTTTATCTGTGTTTTGATGCATTTGTGCATTAACTTTAGCAGCAAAGCAGAGTAGAATACGGGCCTTACCGCCGACGTGGTGAAATTGGTAGACACGCTATCTTGAGGGGGTAGTGGCGAAAGCTGTACGAGTTCGAGTCTCGTCGTCGGCACCAGAAATCAGAAGCCAGCAACGGCGCACGAGCCATGGCTCGTACAAGGTTGCTGGCTTTTTTTACGAGGATGTGTCGTTCGATCCTGGTCTTAGCTTTGATTGGGATCGTGCGTTAAATACGCTGCAAGTGATCGCAGCGTCCTCATTTAACCGATCGTTCAACATAAGCGTATCAATCGTGAACCTCGAAAATTACTTCCCCGTCCTGCTGTTTATTCTTGTCGGCCTCGGTGTCGGCATCGCTCCCCAGCTCCTGGGGCGCCTGTTAGGTCCTAACAAGCCTGACGCAGCAAAACTCTCCCCGTACGAATGTGGTTTTGAAGCATTCGAAGACGCGCGCATGAAATTCGATGTGCGCTACTATCTGGTCGCAATCCTGTTTATTTTGTTCGATCTGGAAACGGCATTCTTTTTCCCATGGGGCGTAGCAATGCGCGACCTGGGCTGGGCCGGTTTCGTCACGATGATGGTGTTCATCGCCGAATTCGTGGTCGGATTTTGGTACATTTGGAAGAAAGGTGCCCTTGACTGGGAATAAGCCATGGCTATTGAAGGCGTATTAAGCGAAGGTTTCATCACCACCTCGGCCGACAAGCTGATCAACTGGGCGCGTACCGGGTCAATGTTCCCGATGACGTTCGGTCTGGCCTGCTGTGCGGTTGAAATGATGCACGTGGGCGCAGCCCGTTACGATATGGACCGTTTTGGCGTCGTGTTTCGTCCGTCGCCGCGCCAGTCCGACGTCATGATCGTTGCAGGTACCCTGTGCAACAAGATGGCGCCGGCATTGCGCAAGGTCTACGACCAGATGGCAGAGCCGCGCTGGGTTATCTCGATGGGTTCCTGCGCCAATGGCGGCGGGTACTACCATTATTCCTACTCTGTGGTGCGCGGTTGCGACCGCATCGTGCCCGTTGACGTGTATGTGCCTGGCTGCCCTCCAACAGCTGAAGCACTGCTGTACGGCATCATGCAGTTGCAGAACAAGATCAAGCGTACCAGCACGATCGCACGCTAACCGGGTCGCTTCAGATTATGACTACACATTTAGAAGTATTGCAAAACGCCCTCGGCACTGCCCTGGGCGAACGCGTTAGTACGACCGTTGCGCTGGGCGAAGTCACTTTGGTCGTCAAGGCCGAAGACTACCTGGACGTGATGCAAACCTTGCGCGACGACCCGACCCTGCATTTCGAGCAATTGATCGATCTGTGCGGCGTGGACTACTCGACTTATGGCGATGGCGCCTGGGATGGCCTGCGTTTCGCGGCTGTTTCGCACCTGCTGTCGGTCAAGCACAACTGGCGCGTGCGCGTGCGCGTATTTGCGCCGGACGACGACATGCCGCTGCTGCCATCCGTGGTAAACATCTGGCGTGCGGTCAACTGGTATGAGCGCGAAGCGTTCGACCTGCTGGGCATCCTGTTCGAAGGACATAACGACTTGCGCCGCCTGCTGACCGACTATGGTTTCATCGGCCATCCGTTCCGCAAGGACTTCCCGGTCTCCGGCTATGTCGAGATGCGTTACGATCCGGAACAAAAGCGCGTGATTTACCAGCCCGTGACGATCGAGCCGCGGGAAAACGTGCCGCGCGTGATCCGCGAAGAACATTACGGGATGAAATAATGGCTGAGATTAAGAACTACACCCTGAACTTTGGGCCACAGCATCCGGCCGCGCACGGTGTGCTGCGCCTGGTGCTCGAGCTCGATGGCGAAGTGATCCAGCGTGCCGACCCCCATATCGGCCTGCTGCACCGCGCTACCGAGAAACTGGCCGAACAGAAGACCTACCTGCAATCCGTGCCGTACATGGACCGTCTCGACTATGTGTCGATGATGTGCAATGAACACGCTTACGTGATGGCCATCGAAAAACTGCTGAATGTAGAAGTGCCGCTGCGCGCCCAATACATCCGCGTGATGTTCGATGAAATCACCCGCGTCCTGAACCACCTGATGTGGCTGGGCGCGCATGCGCTGGACGTTGGCGCCATGGGCCCGTTCCTGTACTGCTTCCGCGACCGCGAAGACCTGTTCGACTGCTACGAAGCGGTCTCGGGCGCGCGTATGCATGCAGCCTACTACCGTCCGGGCGGCGTGTACCGCGACCTGCCTGATTCGATGCCGCAGCACAAGGCGTCCATCATCCGCAACGCCAAGGCCATCGCCAAGCTTAATGAAAACCGCCAGGGTTCCCTGCTGGACTTCATCGAAGACTTCACGCGCCGTTTCCCGACCTATGTCGACGAATACGAAACCTTGCTGACCGATAACCGTATCTGGAAACAGCGTACTGTCGGCATCGGCGTGGTCTCGCCGGAAGATGCGCTGGCCATGGGCTTTACCGGCGCCATGCTGCGTGGTTCGGGCGTGAAGTGGGACTTGCGCAAGCAACAGCCGTACGAAGTGTACGACCTGATGGACTTCGACATTCCTATCGGCACCAACGGCGATTGCTACGACCGCTACCTGGTCCGCGTGGAAGAGCTGCGCCAGTCGAACCGCATCATCAAGCAGTGCGTGGAGTGGCTGCGCAATAATCCAGGTCCTGTCATGACCAGCAACCGCAAGGTAGCGCCTCCGGGCCGCGTCGACATGAAGACCAATATGGAATCGCTGATTCACCACTTCAAGCTGTTTACCGAAGGTTTCCACGTGCCGCCAGGCGAGGCTTACAGCGCCGTCGAGCATCCGAAAGGCGAGTTCGGCATTTACCTGGTGTCCGATGGCGCCAACAAGCCGTACCGCATGAAACTGCGCGCACCAGATTACGCCCACTTGCAGTCGCTGGACGAAATGGCGCGTGGCCACATGATTGCCGACGCCGTGACCATCATTGGTACGCAAGATATCGTGTTCGGCAGTATTGACCGCTAAGTCCGAGAGGCAAAAAAGTATGTTGTTATCAGAGCAGTGCTATAAAAAAATCGACCGCGAGCTGGCCAAGTACCCAGGCGACCAGCGTCAGTCGGCCGTGATGGCCGCGCTGGCGCACGCCCAGGATGAACTGGGCTGGCTGTCGCCGGACACCATGAAGGAAATCGCCGACTATATCGGCATGCCAGCTATTGCTGTGCAGGAAGTGGCCACGTTCTACAATATGTACAACACCAAGCCGGTCGGCAAGCACAAGATCACCGTGTGCACCAACCTGCCTTGCGCCCTGTCCGGTGGCGTGCGCGCCGCTGACTACCTGAAGCAGAAGCTCGGTATCGATTTCCGCGAAACCACTGCTGACGGCCAGTTCACCCTGGTTGAAGGCGAGTGCATGGGCGCTTGCGGCGATGCGCCTGTCCTGCTGGTCAGTAATAAAACCATGTGCAGCTGGATGTCGAACGAGAAAATCGACGCCATGCTGGAGGAACTCAAGAAATGACGTCACTCCACAACCGCCATATCGATCCATTGATCCTGAAGGATCTGGATGGCAAGAACTGGCATTTGCAAGACTATGTGAACCGTGGTGGCTATACGGCCCTGCGCCGTATCCTGGAAGAGAAAATCACGCCGGAACAGATCATCGCCGACCTCAAGGCTTCGTCCTTGCGCGGCCGTGGCGGCGCGGGTTTCCCTACCGGCTTGAAGTGGAGCTTCATGCCGCGCCAGTTCCCGGGCCAGAAATACCTCGTCTGCAATACAGATGAAGGCGAACCGGGAACTTTCAAGGACCGCGACATCATTCGTTACAATCCCCATGCGCTGATCGAAGGCATGGCGATTGGCGCTTATGCCATGGGCATCACCGTGGGCTACAACTATATCCACGGCGAAATTTTCCAGGACTACCTGCGTTTCGAAGATGCACTGGAAGAGGCGCGTGCCGCCGGCTTCCTGGGCGACAAGATCATGGGTAGCGAGTTCTCGTTCCAGTTGCACGCACACCATGGTTATGGCGCGTACATCTGCGGCGAAGAAACCGCGCTGCTGGAATCGCTGGAAGGCAAGAAAGGCCAGCCGCGCTTCAAGCCGCCTTTCCCTGCCTCGTTTGGCCTGTACGGCAAACCAACCACCATCAATAACACGGAAACCTTCGCGGCCGTGCCATTCGTGCTGAACATCGGTCCAGAGAAATACCTGGGCATGGGCAAGCCGAACAATGGCGGCACCAAGATCTTCTCGATCTCGGGCGACGTGGAATTGCCGGGCAACTACGAAGTACCGCTGGGTACGCCGTTTGCCAAACTGCTGGAACTGGCAGGCGGCATGCGTGGTGGTAAAAAAATCAAAGCCGTAATCCCTGGCGGTTCGTCCGCTCCGGTGATCCGCGGCGACGTCATGATGCAAACCGACCTGGACTACGACTCGATCGCGAAAGCTGGTTCGATGCTCGGTTCGGGCGCTGTCATCGTGATGGACGAAACTCGCTGCATGGTGAAGGCGCTGGAACGCCTGTCCTACTTCTATTTTGAAGAATCGTGCGGCCAGTGTACGCCTTGCCGTGAAGGCACAGGCTGGATGTACCGCATGGTACATCGCATCGAGCAGGGGCAAGGTCGTCCAGACGACCTGGATATGCTCAACTCGATCGCTGACAACATCCAGGGCCGCACCATTTGCGCACTGGGCGATGCAGCGGCTATGCCAGTACGGGCCTTCATCAAGAATTTCCGTGAAGAATTTGAATATCACATCGAGCACAAGCATTGCTTAGTGCCCGCTTACATCTAAGCTGCGTCAGGTAACGATCACCATGGTTGAAATCGAAATAGACGGCAAAAAAGTCGAAGTCCCTGCTGGTAGCATGGTGATGGACGCCGCCAACAAATTGGGAACCTACATTCCGCACTTCTGCTACCACAAGAAATTGTCGATCGCAGCGAACTGCCGCATGTGCCTGGTCGAAGTGGAAAAGGCGCCTAAGCCTTTGCCCGCTTGCGCGACCCCGGTCAGTGCCGGCATGATCGTGCGTTCTGCCAGCGATAAAGCTGTGCAGGCGCAAAAGTCGGTCATGGAATTCTTGTTGATTAACCACCCGCTTGATTGCCCTATCTGCGATCAGGGCGGCGAATGCCAGTTGCAAGACTTGGCAGTCGGCTACGGCAACAGCGGTTCGCGCTATCAGGAAGACAAGCGCGTCGTCAAGCCTAAGGAAGCTGGCCCGCTGGTCTCGATGCAAGAGATGGCGCGCTGCATCCAGTGCACCCGCTGCGTACGTTTTGGCCAGGAAGTGGCCGGCGTGATGGAGCTGGGTATGATCGGTCGTGGCGAACACTCCGAAATCGTGTCCTTCGTCGGCCAGACGGTCGATTCCGAAATGTCGGGCAATATGATCGACCTGTGCCCGGTAGGCGCACTGACGTCGAAGCCATTCCGCTACAGCGCCCGTACCTGGGAACTGTCGCGCCGCAAATCGGTCAGCCCGCATGACGGCCTGGGCGCGAACCTGATCGTGCAAGTGAAAGCTGGCAAGGTCAAGCGCGTACTGCCGCTGGAAAACGAAGACGTCAACGAGTGCTGGATTTCCGACAAGGACCGTTTCTCGTACGAAGCGCTGGACAGCGCCGAGCGCCTGACTTCTCCTATGCTGAAACAAGGCAATGAGTGGAAAGAAGTCGATTGGCAAACCGCGCTGGAATACGTGGCCCACGGCCTGAAAAACATCAAGCACGAGCATGGCGCTGACGCTATCGCTGCCGTTGCTACGCCGCATTCGACGGTGGAAGAACTGGTCTTGCTGCAAAAAGTGGCGCACGGCCTCGGTTCCGACAACGTCGACTTCCGCCTGCGCCAGACCGATTTCGCGCTGGACGCGAACGTCAAGCCATGGCTGGGCATGCCGATCAATGACTTCGGCCAGATCAAGCGCGCCTTCGTCATCGGCTCCTTCCTGCGCAAGGACCACCCATTGCTGGCAACGCGCCTGCGCGCTGCGGTGAAAGCCGGCGGCAAGCTGTCGATCCTGCACGCATCCGACGATGATCAACTGATCACCATCGCCAACAAGATGATCGTAGCGCCAAGCGATTGGCTGGCTGCCTTGTCGGAAGTGGTGGTAGCGGTTGCCAAAGCGAAAGAAATCGCTGCGCCAAATGGTTTCGAAGCGATTACCGCCTCGGACGTGGCCGTCAACATCGCCGCCAGCCTGATGGCTGGCGACCATGGCGCCGTGCTGCTGGGTAACGCGGCAACGCAACACCCGCAAGCGTCGCAACTGCACGCTGCCGCACAATGGATCGCCGAGCAGACTGGCGCCACCCTGGGCTACCTGACCGAAGCGGCCAACACCGTCGGCGCGCATCTGGTGGTCAAGCCACGTGCCAATGCACAGCCAGTATTTGCTGCCCCGAAGAAAGCTTACGTGCTGCTGCACGCCGAGCCGGAACTGGACGCAGCCAATCCACAGGCAGCCCGCGCTGCACTGGACAAAGCTGAAATGGTGGTTGCCATGTCGGCCTTCAAGCACGGCATGGATTACGCCGACGTCTTGCTGCCGATCGCGCCATTCGCTGAAACCTCGGGCACTTTCGTGAACTGCGAAGGCCGCGCGCAAAGTTTCAACGGCACCGTGAAACCGCTGGCAGAAACCCGTCCAGCCTGGAAAGTGCTGCGCGTACTGGGCAACATCCTGGGCCTGGCTGGTTTCGACTACGACACCTCGGAAGCGATCCGCGACGAAGCCTTTGGCGCCGGTGTGACCGATCTGTCGGCACAGCTGTCCAACACCGCGAAAAACGCTGCCGAAGCGGCAACGTATGCACCAGCTTCGCCTGCGCTGCAACGTATCGCTGACGTGCCGATCTATTTCGCTGACGCACTGGTACGCCGTTCCGAACCACTGCAACGCACGGTCGATGGCGCCGCGCCGCAAGCCCATCTGTCCGCCGATCTGGCTGGCAAGCTGGGCATCAAGGCAGGCGACAAGGTCAAAGTGGCGCAAGGCTCCGGCAGCGCTATTTTGGTGGCGGCTATTCACGCCGGCCTGCCAGCCAATGTGGTCAAAGTGTCGGCGGCGCATGCCTCGACCGCTGGCCTGGGCGGCATGTTCGGTGACATCACAGTTGAAACAGCAGAGGGGAAAATCTGATGGCTCTGCCTGAATTTGTAAACGTCATCAACAGTACCGGTCATGACCTGCTGGGCGCTGCCTGGCCGTTCTTCTGGACGTTGATCAAGATCCTGTGCGTGCTGCTGCCGCTGATGGGTCTGGTTGCTTACGCTACCTTGTGGGAGCGTAAGCTGATCGGCTGGATCCAGATCCGCGTCGGTCCTAACCGCGTGGGCCCATTGGGCTTGCTGCAACCGATCGCCGATGCGCTGAAACTCTTGTTCAAAGAGATCATCATCCCGGCCAAGTCGGCCAAGGGCCTGTTCGTGATCGGCCCGATCATGACCATCATGCCGGCCCTGGCGGCCTGGTCGGTGGTCCCGTTCGGCCCGGAAGCAGTGTTGGCTAACGTCAACGCCGGCTTGCTGCTGTTGCTGGCAATCACCTCGATGGAAGTCTACGGCATCATCATTGCCGGCTGGGCCTCGAACTCGAAGTACTCGTTCATGGGCGCCATGCGCGCTTCGGCACAGATGATCTCGTATGAAATCCCGATGGGTTTCGTGATGGTGATCGTGCTGATGGTGTCGGGCAGCCTGAACTTCATCGATATCGTGGGCGGCCAGCAAATCGGCTTCTTCGCGGACAAAGGCGTCAACTTCCTGTCGTGGAACTGGCTGCCGCTGCTGCCGATGTTCGTCATCTACCTGGTGTCGGGCCTGGCTGAAGCCAACCGCCATCCATTCGACGTCGTCGAAGGCGAGTCGGAAATCGTGGCCGGCCACATGGTCGAATACTCGGGCATGGCTTACGCCATGTTCATGCTGGCCGAATACGCCAACATGATCCTGATCGGCGCCCTGGGCTCGATCATGTTCCTGGGCGGCTGGTCCGCACCGTTCAAGTTCCTGGAATTCTGGGGCGGTTTCGGCGGCTTCTTCTGGTTGTTTGCAAAAACATTCTTCATCGTTTCGGTGTTCGTCTGGGTACGCGGTACTTTCCCACGCTACCGTTATGACCAGATCATGCGCCTGGGCTGGAAAGTGTTTATCCCGTTGACGCTGGTCTACCTGGTCTTCGTCGCTGCCTGGATGCAGACATCCTGGAATATTTGGAAGTAAGAGAGTGCATACGAATGGATAAGGTAAAAGATTTCTTCAGCAGCCTATTGTTAGGCGAGCTGATCAAGGGCATGGCGCTGACAGGCAAGTACATGTTTTCGCGCAAGATCACGGTGCAATTCCCGGAAGAGAAGACACCGATCTCGCCGCGTTTCCGTGGCTTGCACGCGCTGCGCCGCTACCCGAATGGCGAAGAACGTTGCATCGCCTGCAAACTGTGCGAAGCAGTTTGCCCGGCGATGGCCATCACGATCGAATCGGAACAGCGTGACGACGGTTCGCGCCGCACCACGCGTTACGATATTGATTTGACCAAGTGCATCTTCTGCGGTTTCTGCGAAGAGTCCTGCCCGGTCGATTCGATCGTCGAGACGCAAATCCTGGAATACCACGGCGAGAAACGCGGGGATTTGTATTACACGAAAGAGATGTTGCTGGCCGTAGGTGATCGTTATGAAAATGACATCGCCGCTGCGCGCGCCGCCGACGCACCTTATCGCTGATGGATGCGCCGCAGCCTACGGGCTGCGGCGCGCCCCTCGTTCATCTGTACGTCTATTGGGTTTTTTATGGACTTTAAAACAATTTTGTTTTACGCCTTCTCGCTGATTCTGATCATAGCGGCGACGCGCGTTATCACGGCCCGTAATCCGGTCCACGCAGTACTGTTTTTGGTACTGTCCTTCTTTTCCGCGGCAGGCATCTGGATGCTGCTGCAAGCTGAATTCCTGGCCATCGTGCTGGTATTGGTGTATGTCGGCGCCGTGATGGTGCTGTTCCTCTTCGTGGTCATGATGCTCGATATCAATATCGACCGCATGCGCGAAGGCTTCTGGGGCTATCTGCCATTGGCTGCCACCGTCGGCGCGATCATCGTGCTGGAAATGGCGGCTGTGTTGTGGCACGGTTTCCGCGACTTCGCACCGAACGTGGTGGCTGAAGGCGTGAACCTGGGCGGCACCAAGGAACTGGGCATGCTGATCTACACGAAATATGTGTTCGCATTTGAAATCGCTGCTGTCGTGCTGCTGGTGGCCATCGTTGCCGCTGTCGCGCTGACCCTGCGCAAACGCAAGGACACCAAGCATTTCGCACCTGGCGATGCAGTGCGCGTCAAGCGCAATGACCGCCTGAAGATCATCAAGATGGATGCGGTTGTCGAGCGTCCAGCAGCTGAGCCAGAAGTCAAGGAGGCACCATGATATTAACGCTGACACATTATTTGGTCCTGGGCGCGATCCTGTTCGCAATCTCGATCGTCGGGATTTTCCTGAACCGCAAGAACATCATCGTATTGCTGATGGCAATCGAATTGATGCTGCTGGCGGTGAATATGAATTTCATCGCGTTTTCCCATTACTTGGGTGACGCGGCCGGTCAGATCTTCGTTTTCTTCATCCTGACGGTTGCCGCCGCTGAGTCGGCTATCGGTCTGGCTATTCTGGTGGTGATGTTCCGTAATCTGGATACCATCAACGTCGAAGACCTGGACAGCCTCAAAGGCTGATGTTTTTCAGACTCGATCTCTCGAATAATAACGATTAAGGTTTATCATGGCGGGGCAACTCCTCAACCCTAACCTCCTTCTTGCCGTACCGCTGGCGCCGCTAGCCGGTGCCGCGATTGCAGGTTTGCTTGGCACCCAGTTCCTGGGTAATTTGGTCGGTCGCAAGACGTCGCATACCGCGACAATCCTGGGCGTACTGATCGCATTCATCCTGTCCGTGCACACGTTGCTGGCAGTGGTGGATGGCGCGACATTCAATGGCACGATCTATAACTGGATGACGATCGGCACCCTGAAGATGGAAGTGGGCTTCCAGATCGATTCGCTGTCGGCGATGATGATGTGCGTGGTCACCTTCGTCTCGCTGATGGTGCATATCTACACGATCGGCTACATGAAGGATGACGAAGGCTACAACCGCTTCTTCTCCTACATCTCGCTGTTCACCTTCTCGATGCTGATGCTGGTCATGGCCAACAACTTCCTGCAACTGTTCTTCGGTTGGGAAGCCGTGGGCCTGGTGTCTTACCTGCTGATCGGTTTCTGGTACCAGCGTCCGACGGCCATCGTGGCCAACATGAAGGCGTTCCTGGTCAACCGCGTGGGCGACTTCGGCTTCATCCTGGGCATCGGCCTGCTGCTGGCGTTTGCCGGCACCATGAACTATCAAGAAGTGTTCGCCAAGAAAGACGCACTGGCATTGCTGACCTTGCCAGGTACCGACTGGGCGCTGCTGACCGTCGCCTGCATCTGCCTGTTTATCGGCGCGATGGGTAAATCGGCGCAATTCCCGCTGCACGTCTGGCTGCCAGACTCGATGGAAGGCCCAACCCCGATTTCGGCACTGATCCACGCCGCAACCATGGTGACGGCCGGTATCTTCATGGTCTCGCGCATGTCGCCGCTGTTTGAATTGTCCGACACGGCACTGTCCTTCATCCTGGTGATCGGTTCCATCACGGCACTGTTCATGGGTTTCCTGGGCATCATCCAGAACGACATCAAGCGCGTGGTTGCTTACTCGACCCTGTCGCAGCTGGGCTACATGACCGTGGCACTGGGCTCGTCCGCCTACTCGGTGGCCGTGTTCCACCTGATGACCCACGCATTCTTCAAGGCACTGCTGTTCCTGGGCGCCGGTTCGGTCATCATCGGCATGCACCATGATCAAGACATCCGCAACATGGGTGGCTTGCGTAAATACATGCCGATTACCTGGATCACTTCGCTGATCGGTTCGCTGGCCCTGATCGGTACGCCATTGTTCTCGGGTTTCTACTCGAAGGACAGCATCATCGAAGCTGTTGAGGCAACGCATATCTGGGGTGCTGGCTTTGCCCAGTTCGCCGTGCTGGCTGGCGTTTTCGTCACGGCCTTCTACTCGTTCCGTATGTATTTCCTGGTCTTCCACGGCAAGGAACGTTTCGGCCAAGGTCACGCTCATGATGCCCACGCCCATGACGACCACCATGCACCTAAGGCTGCCCATGGCGCCCACGGTGATGCACATGATGACCACCATGAAGAAGAGGAAGAAGACGACCACGCGCACCACGGTCTGGAGCCTGGCCAGAAGCCGCATGAATCGCCATTCGTGGTGTGGTTCCCACTGGTGATGCTGGCGATTCCTTCGCTGATCGTCGGTTACCTGGCCATCGGCCCGATGCTGCATGGCGATTTCTTCAAGGGCGTGATCTTTGTCGGTGAAAACCATCCGGCAATGGAAGAGCTGTCGCATGAATTCCATGGCGCGCTGGCAATGGCGCTGCACGGTCTGACGACTGCACCGTTCTGGCTGGCCCTGTCCGGCGTGGTAGCTGCTTACTACTGCTATATGGTCAACCCGCGCGTACCGGCCTGGTTCTTTGCGAAATTCAAGGCGATCCATACCTTGCTGGACAATAAGTACTACATGGACAAGTTCAATGAAGTTGTGTTCGCCGGCGGTGCCCGTTTGCTGGGTAACGGCCTGTGGAACTTCGGTGACAAGAAGCTGATCGATGGCCTGCTGGTCAACGGTAGCGCCAAGCTGGTTGGCTGGCTGTCCTCGCTGTCGCGGGTACTGCAAACCGGTTACATCTATCACTATGCATTCGTGATGATCCTGGGCGTGCTGGGCTTCCTGATCTATTTCCTGCCAGTTTGGCCTGCCAAGTAAGCTGACCTGATAAAAGAATACTGAGAACCATGATGCAGTCTACGATTTCTACCCTACCTCCTTACCTGAGTCTCTCGATCTGGGTGCCGATTATTTGCGGCGTCCTGGTCCTGGCTCTCGGCCGTGACAGCAAAGCGGGTTTCACCCGCTGGCTGTCGCTGGCTGGCGCGGTGCTCAGCATGCTGTGCACCTTGCCGCTGATCCAACATTTCGACAACGCCGCACACGGCATGCAATTCGTCGAGAAATCGCCGTGGATTCAAACCTTCAATATCTGGTACTCGCTGGGTATCGACGGCCTGTCGCTGTGGTTCGTGCCGCTGACGGCGTTCATCACGGTGATCGTGGTGATTTCCGCCTGGCAAGTGATCGAGAAGCGCATCGCCCAGTACATGGGTGCGTTTTTGATCCTGTCGGGCCTGATGATCGGCGTGTTCTGCGCGCTGGACGGCTTGCTGTTCTACTTCTTCTTTGAAGCAACCCTGATCCCGATGTTTATCATCATCGGTATCTGGGGTGGTTCGAACCGCGTGTACGCTTCGTTCAAGTTCTTCCTGTACACCTTCTTCGGTTCGCTGCTGACCCTGGTTGCCATCATCTACCTGCGCACCGTTTCGGGCACCTTCGATATCCTGGCCTGGCACGCGTTCAAGCTGACGATGCACGAACAGATCCTCATCTTCCTGGCCTTCCTGATGGCGTTTGCCGTCAAGGTGCCGATGTTCCCGGTCCACACCTGGTTGCCAGACGTCCACGTCGAAGCGCCTACCGGTGGTTCCGCTGTGCTGGCCGCGATCATGCTGAAACTGGGCGCTTACGGCTTCCTGCGTTTCTCCCTGCCAATTACGCCTGATGCTGCGCACTATCTGTCCGGCTTCATGATCACCTTGTCGCTGATCGCCGTGATCTACATCGGCCTGGTGGCCCTGGTGCAAACCGACATGAAAAAACTGGTCGCCTATTCGTCGATCGCGCACATGGGTTTTGTCACCCTGGGCTTCTTCATGTTCAACGACATCTCGGTGCAGGGCGGTATCGTGCAGATGGTGTCGCACGGCTTTATCTCCGGCGCGATGTTCCTGTGCATCGGCGTGCTGTATGACCGCATGCATACCCGTAACATCGCCGACTACGGTGGTGTCGTGAACCGCATGCCTAAATTTGCTGCCTTCTTCGTGCTGTTCTCGATGGCTAACTGCGGTTTGCCAGCGACCTCCGGTTTCGTGGGCGAGTTCATGGTGATCTTGGGCGCGGTGAAATTCAACTTCTGGATTGGTCTGCTGGCTGCAACGGCACTGATCTGGGGCGCGGCTTACTCGCTGTGGATGGCCAAACGCGTTGTGTTCGGCAAGATCAAGAACAAGCATGTGGCTGAACTGACCGACGTCAACAAACGTGAATTCTTCATGCTTGCTGTGCTGGCCATCGCCGTGCTCGTGATGGGTCTGTACCCAGCCCCGTTCACCGACACGATGCAGACTTCGGTCGCTGACCTGCTCCAGCATGTCGCCACCAGCAAGTTGCCTTAAATACGAAGACCGATAACATGACTAATGCACCTAATCTGGTACCGCTGTACGCGGAAATCTTTCTGCTGATTGCCACCTCGGCCATCTTGCTGATCGATATGTTCTTGCCTGCGGCGAAGCGTAACTACACGTATGCGCTGTCGCTGCTGACCCTGGCAGGCTGCGCCTTCCTGACAGTGGGCGACTTCAACGCCGGCACCACTGTCTACACGTTCAATAATATGTTCGTGGCAGACCCGATGTCGCACCTGCTGAAACTGTTCTCCTACGGCGCCGTGGCGCTGACCCTGATCTACTCGCGCAGCTATGCCACCGACCGCACCATGCTGTCGGGTAACCTGGGCGGCGAGTTCTACGTGCTGGCCCTGTTTGCATTGCTGGGCCAGATGATCATGATCTCGGCCAACAGCTTCCTGATCATCTACCTGGGTCTGGAACTGATGTCGCTGTCGCTGTACGCACTGATCGCTCTGCGCCGTGATAACGCCAAGGCCACCGAAGCGGCCATGAAGTACTTCATCCTGGGCGCGCTGGCTTCCGGTTTCATGTTGTACGGTATCTCGATGCTGTACGGCGCCACCGGCTCGCTGGACCTGGGCGTAGTGCGCGCAGCGCTGGAAAATGGTACCGCCAACGGCACCATCATGGTCTTCGGCCTGGTGTTCCTGGTTGCCGGCCTGGCCTTCAAACTGGGCGTCGTGCCATTCCACATGTGGGTGCCTGACGTCTATCAAGGTTCGCCAACGGCCGTGACCCTGCTGCTGGGCGCAGCGCCAAAACTGGCTGCGTTCGCCATCACCCTGCGTCTGCTGGTGGAAGGCTTGCTGCCAATGGCACGCGACTGGCAACAGATGTTGCTGATCCTGGCGGTCCTGTCGCTGGCGATCGGTAACTTCACGGCGATTGCACAAACCAATCTGAAGCGTATGCTGGCGTACTCGACCATCGCGCAAATGGGCTTCGTGCTGCTGGGCCTGATGGCTGGCACGATTCCGATGCCAGGCAATATCCTCAACGCCACCGGTGCTGCCGCTGCCTACGGTTCGGCCATGTACTATGTCGTTACCTATGTGTTCACCACCCTGGGTACCTTTGGCGTGATCATGCTGCTGGCCCGCAACGGCTTCGAAGCAGAAGAACTGGCCGACTTCAAGGGCCTGGGCAAACGCAGCCCGGTGTTCGCGCTGGTGATGACGGCCTTCATGTTCTCGCTGGCTGGCGTACCGCCACTGATGGGCTTCATGGCCAAGTACTCGGTGCTGGCCTCGGTGCTGGCTACCGGCCAGATCTGGCTGACGATTGCTGCCGTGCTGTTCTCGCTGATCGGCGCCTTCTACTACCTGCGCGTCGTCAAGATGATGTGGTTCGATGAGCCTACCGACAACAACCCGCTGGTGGTGCATGGCGACATGCGCATCGTGCTGATCCTGAACGGCGTGCTGGTACTGGTACTGGGTGCGTTGCCTGAAGGGCTGCTGGCAGCTTGCGCTACGGCCATCAGCAAGACCCTGGCGTCCTGATAGATGGATGTCAACGCCTCCAGCTGGCTGGTGATTGTTCTGGGCATCCTGGGCGCCAATCTGCCTTTCTTTAATGAAAAGCTGTTGGCCCTGGTGCCCTTGAAAAAGGCGGCGCAAGCCGAGCAGGGCTGGCGCAAGCCGCTGGGCCTGCGCCTGCTGGAAATGGTGCTGCTGTACTTCATCGTCGGCGCACTGGCCTTTACGCTGGAATCGCGCATCGGCAATGGCTTCCCGCAGACGTGGGAGTTTTATGCCATTACCGGCTGTTTGTTCCTGGTATTGGCCTTTCCCGGTTTTGTGATGAAATACTTGCGCAAACGCCGATAGCAACATCCCTTAAAACGGCGCCTCTGGCGCCGTTTTTTATTGAACTTGAGGAAATGCATGGATACGAATTTGATAGAAACCAAGGTCGATGGCGAAGTCGTTTACCAGGGCGGTTTTCTGCAAGTGCAGCGCGACCTGGTGACTTTGCCTGACGGCAGCATCACGGCGCGCGAATTCATTTTGCATCCGGGCGCCGTGGTGATCTTGCCGCTATTGGACGATGGCACGGTGCTGATGGAGCGCCAGTTCCGTTATCCGCTGGACCGCGTGTTCATTGAATTTCCGGCTGGCAAGATCGATGCGGGCGAAGCCCACCTGGCGTGCGCCCAGCGAGAATTGCTGGAAGAAACGGGCTACACGGCCAGCGACTGGCAATTCGTCACCACCATCCACAACGCCATCGCCTATTCTGACGAACACCTGGAACTGTATCTGGCGCGTGGCCTGGTGGCCGGTGAGCGCCAGCTCGACGAAGGCGAATTCCTGGAAACGTTTACGGCCACCGTGCCGCAATTGCTGGACTGGGTGCGCGACGGCACGATCACCGACGTGAAGACGGTGATCGGCATCTTCTGGCTCGATAAAATCACCAGCGGCGCCTGGCAGCCGGCCTGAGCTTGAGCATGCGTGCGCTGATCTACTTGTTGCTGTTGCTACCTATATTGGGCGCACAGGCGGCAGCGCGCACGCCATTCCAGATCCGTTGCGAAGACACCATCAGCAAGACGGTCTCGGTGCTGACGGCGCAGCAGAATGGCTACAGCATCGACACGCATCTGCCGTACAAGGCGCTGACCGTGATGAAGGGCGTGGCGCGGGCGAACACCTGGGTGCTGGGGCTGACCAAGACCGATTCGCAGGTCAAGATCGCACTGGCCGGTCCCATGCTGCAAGATCCCGTCAGTGGCTATGAATGCGTGGCGCCGCAGATAGCCGTGAGCCTGAGCTATGCGCCGGTGATGATTTACATCGGCCGCGAGTTTGCTCCCGGTACCTGCGCATATGATGAGATACTGGCGCATGAACTGCGGCATATGAAAACCTATATGGAGCATTTGCCGCGGGTGGAAAAAATCGTCCGCGCCGCACTGGCGAAACGCTTCGAGGCGCGGCCCCTGTATGCGCCCGGCGGCACGGCCAAGGCGGCCCTGGCGCGTGAAATCGATACGGGCTGGCTGCCTTACATCAAGGCGGAAATGCGCAAGGTGGAAGTATTGCAAGCAGCCATCGATTCGCCACAGGAATATGCGCGCCTGAGCAAGGCGTGCAATGGCGAAATACAGAATATTCTGGCGGGCAAAGTCCCGCCTCCGAAGTAAGGAAGTACATGACAACAGTAACGATCACGCCGCGCTACTTTGCGCTGATCCCCGCCGCCGGCGTGGGTGCGCGCATGCAGGCGGCCAGTCCCAAGCAATATCTGCCGCTTGCCGGTAAGCCCATGCTGCGCCACGCGCTCGACGCCTTTCTGGCCAGTTCGTGGATTACCCACACCTATGTGGTGGTCAGCGCCGATGATGAGCAGATCGACGCCGTCGTGCCTGCTGCGGGCGTGACGGTCTTGCGCTGCGGCGGCGCCACGCGCATGGAAACGATTTTGAATGCCTTGCAAGTTCTGCAGGGCAAGCTCAATGAGCACGATCAGGTGCTGGTGCACGATGCAGCCCGGCCGGGCCTGACGCCGGCGCTGATCGAGAAACTGATCACGGAAACCGGTGATCACCCGGCCGGTGGCTTGCTGGCCTTGCCGGTGGTCGATACGGTGAAACGGGCAGGGCAGGGCAGCTTGTCGGCTGCCACCGTGCCCCGCGATGGACTGTGGCTGGCGCAAACGCCGCAAATGTTCAGTTATGCATTGCTGCGCCGCGCGCTGTCCGAAGCGCCTGATCCTTTAGCGATCACGGATGACGCCAGTGCGATCGAAGCGCTGGGCCTGTCGCCGAAACTCATCGAGGGCCACCCGCGCAACCTGAAAGTCACCTTGCCGCGCGATATAGACGCGGCCGAACTGTATTTACTCCATTCTTTTTGAAAAGTTACCATGACGACTCCCATCCTTCCCTTCCGCATCGGCCAGGGCTACGACTGCCACGCGCTGGTTGAACACCGCGACCTGATCATCGGCGGCGTGAAGATTCCCCATCACTTGGGCTTGCTCGGCCATTCCGATGCCGACGTGCTGCTGCACGCGATCACCGACGCCATCTTTGGCGCCGCCGCGCTGGGCGATATCGGCCGCCATTTCCCGGACACGGACGTCCAGTTCAAGGGCGCCGATTCGCGCACCCTGCTGCGTGAAGCCGTGCTGCGCGTGCGTGCAGCTGGTTATGTGGTCGGCAATATCGACGCCACCATCATCGCCCAGCGCCCGAAGATGGCGCCGCATATCGCCGCCATGTGCGCCAATGTGGCCGAGGATCTGGGCGTGGCGGTCGGCCAGGTCAATATCAAGGCCAAGACCAATGAAAAGCTGGGCTACCTGGGTCGCGAAGAGGGTATCGCGGCCGAGGCGGTAGCACTGCTGCTGCCGGTTTAAGCTACCTTAGGCGAGCGATGGCGTGGCGTGGCGCGGCACGCTCAGGTACAGCACCGCGCGCAGGCCCGGCCGGTTGTCTTGCAGTTCCAGCGTGCCGCAATGCAGGCGCGCCACGGAAGAGACCAGCGCCAGGCCCAGTCCCACGCCCGGCGTGCCACGGCTGCTGTCGCTGCGGTAGAAGCGTTCCACCACGCGCGCCCGTTCATGCTCGGGCACGCCGGGGCCATTGTCGGCCACCGTCAGCTGTATCAATTGCTCGTTGCAGCGCTGGGCCGTAATGGCGATGCGGCCATGGGCCGGTGCATATTTCAGCGCGTTTTCCACCAGGTTGCCCAACGCCTGGGCCAGCAGCAGCGGATCGCCTTCGGTCTGCAGCATGCCGAGTGGTTCGAACGTCAGGCTGATTTCATTGAGTTCGGCCACCGGCAGGTAGAACTCTGCCACTTCGGCCGTCAGGCGCGCCAGGTCGACCGGCACAAAGCCGCCGCGGCGCGTGCCGCTGTCGATTTCGGCCAGCCGCAGCAAGGCGTTAAAGATAGCCATCACGCGGTCCACATCGTTGATGGCCGCGTCGATCTCGGCATAGGTTTCCGCTTCCGGCGGGCGCGTGACTGTCAACTCTTCCAGCCGGGTGCGCAGTTCCGTCAGCGGCGTGCGCAAGTCGTGCGCAATCGAATTCGAGACATCCTGCACGCTGTGCACCAGGTGTTCGATCTGGTCCAGCATGCCATTGACCGTATAGGTCAGCATTTCCAGGTCGTCGCCCTGGCTGGGAGCAGGCAGGCGCTGCGACAGCTTGCCGGCGATGATGGCAGTGGTGGTCTGGCTGATGCCGTCTACCTTGCTCAGCATCACGCGCCGTATCAGCAGGGCGCCCAGTATTGCCACCATTAGTACCGTGGCGGCGCAGCCCAGCAAGCCATAGATAAATATGGCTTCCAGGTTTTCAAAACGGTTCAAGCTGCTGGCAATCAAGAGCTTGTAGCCGCCTGGCAAGACGCCATTCGTCAATTCCACATTCTGATACTGGCCATCGATCATGATGCGCTTGGCGCAGGGCTGGCTATTGCCGTGAACATTGACGGGCCATTCATCAAGGTTGCCAGCCAGTTTCTTGCCATCCGGACCGATCAGCAGCATCAGCTTGCCCACGCCCTGGTAGGACGTGCCCGTTTGCGCGTTGATGGCGGCTGCCAGTGCTTCGGGGCCGTTGCGCAGGTAGAGCTGGTGCAAGCGGTGGGTATCCGATTGCAGCAGTTCCGTGCGCACCTGTTCCACATTGGTGCTCCAGCTAAACCACAGCGGGCCGGCGAACATGGCCAGTACGATCAGGCTGACGGCGACATAACCGATGGCCAGGGTGCGCGCGGAAAAGCCGGGCAGGCTCAGGCGCGGCAGCAGTCTGATCGGCAGCTTAGGCATGATCGCTCAGCATGTAACCGGCGCTGCGCACGGTGCGCAGCAGCTGGGTGGGGAAACCTGCATCGATCTTTTGACGCAGCTTGCTGATATGTACATCGATCACATTGGTTTGCGGGTCGAAATGGTAATCCCACACGTTTTCCAGCAGCATGGTGCGCGTCACCACCTGGTTCGCATGGCGCAGCAGATACTCCAGCAGCTTGAATTCGCGCGGCTGCAGGGCCAGCTGGCGGCCGTCCCGCATCACCTTGTGGGTCAGCAGGTCGATCGTCAAGCCGCCCAGCGACAAGCTCGTTTCCACGCTTTTTTCCTGCGAACGGCGCAGCAGCGCATCGAGGCGGGCCAGCAGTTCTCCAAAAGCAAAGGGCTTGATCAGATAATCGTCGCCGCCGCTCTTCAAGCCGCGGATACGGTCATCCACGCCATCGAGGGCACTGAGGATCAAGATGGGCACGCGGTTGCCGCTCTTGCGCAGCGTTTCCACGATCACCAGCCCATCGATGCCTCCCGGCAGCAGCCGGTCCATGATGATGGCGTCATAGGTGGCGCTGACGGCGTGGTACATGCCGTCGCGGCCATTATCGGCATGGTCGACGGTGTGTCCCGCCTCACTCAAGCCCTTGATGACGAAACGCGAAACGCGTTCGTTGTCTTCCACTAAGAGTAATTTCACTGCCAGCCTCGTCTTGATCAGGTCGCGCTATGCTCGCGCCAGCCACCGCCCAGTGCACGGTAAAGCTCCAGCATGCTGTTCCAGCGGTTCAGGCGCGCCGTTACCAGCGCGGTTTGCGCATTGTACAGGTCAGTCTTGGCGCTCAGTACGCTCAGGTAATCATCGATACCATTGTTGTAACGCAACTCGGCCAGGACCAGACGGCGTTGCTGGGTATCACTGTACTGCTGGCGTGATTCCAGTTCCTTGTCATACGTGCCACGCGCAGCCAGGCCATCGGCCACTTCGCGGAAAGCCGACTGTACACTTTTCTGGTATTGCGCGACGCCAATATCCTTGCCGATGCGGGCCGCGTCCAGGTTAGCCTGGTTGGCGCCGCCGTCGAACAGGGGGAGCAGCAATTGCGGCGCAAAGGTCCAGGCGCCCGAACCGGCCTGGAACAGGCTGCCCAGGCCGGAACTGGCTGTGCCAGCCGCTGCCGTCAGGGTGATGCGCGGGAAGAAGGCGGCCCGCGCCGCGCCGATATGGGCATTTTCTGCCCGCAGCTGCGCTTCGGCCTGCTGCACGTCAGGACGGCGCAGCAGCAAATCCGACGGCAGGCCGGCCGGTACGTCGGCCATCAGGGTCAGCTGGCGCAACGGTACGGCGGCTGGCAAATCGGCCGGCAACGGTTGGCCCAGCAGCAGCACCAGCGCGTTTTCTGCCTGCGCCTTCAAGCGCGTCTGCGCCGTCTGGTTCGCTTGCGCCTGCTGCAGGATACCCAGCGCCAGGGTGGCGTCGATTTCCGAACCGCTGCCCGTGTCATAGCGCAGCTTGTTGATGCGCCACGATTCCTGCGCTGCCGCTACCGTCGAATCGCTGACGGCCAGCTGTTCGCCGGCGGCCAGCAAGCTCAGGTATTGCTCGCTCACTTGCGCCACCAGTGCGATTTGCGCCGCCTGGCGTGCATAGGACGTGGCCAGGTATTGCTCGCGCGCTTCGTCGCTCAGGCTTTGCAAACGGCCAAAGAAATCGGCTTCCCACGAAGCCGACAAGGCCACGCTTTGCGTATGCAGCGGTGCATGGTTGCGGTTGCTGTCGTCGCTGCTGGACGAATTGTTCTTGCTGTCGCTGCTGCCGGCCGCCAGGCCCACTTGCGGCACCAGGGCGGCGCGCTGCAATTGCAGCTGCGCCCGGGCCTGTTCCACGCGCAGCATGGCCACGCGCAGGTCGCGGTTGTTTTCCAGCGCGATGCCGACCAGGCGGCGCAGCGCAGGATCGCCTAAAAACTCGGCCCAGCCGGTGTCGGCTGCTGCCGTCGTGTTGCTTGTTGCGCCAGCGCCAGGATAGGCGCTACCGGTCGGATAGGCCGGCTGGGCCGTCGTATCAGGACGCACATACGGTTCCTGCAGGCTGCAGCCAGCCAGCAGGGCGGCGCTGACGGCGGCCGCGATGGTTTTCAGATAAGTCATTGATGTGCTCCTTCTGCTGCTGGTGCGGCCGGTGTGGCTGGTGTTGCAGGTGCGCCGTGGGTGTCGGCAGTCTTTTTCGACTTGCCTGCCACCAATACATAAAACATGGGGATCATGAAGGTCGCCAGGAAGGTCGCGCTCATCATGCCGCCGATCACGCCGATGCCCAGCGCTTTCTGGCTGGCCGCGCCAGCACCGCTGGCCAGCGCCAGTGGCAGCACACCCAGCACGAAGGCCATCGAGGTCATGATAATCGGACGCAAACGCAGCTTGGCGGCCTGCATGGCAGCTGTCAGCGAGGTAGCGCCATGCTCTTGCAATTCACGCGCAAATTCCACGATCAGGATCGCGTTCTTGGCCGACAGGCCGATGGTGGTCAACAGTCCAACCTGGAAGTACACATCGTTCTGCATGCCGAACAGGCTGGCCGCGCCCAGCGCACCGAGCACGCCAATCGGCACCACCAGGATCACGGACAGCGGCACCGACCAGCTCTCATACAGCGCTGCCAGACTCAAAAACACGACCAGGATGGACAAGCCGTACAGCAGCGGCGCTTGCGCACCGGCTTGCGATTCCTGCAGCGAAATGCCGCTCCACTCGTAGCCTATGCCCGGTGGCAATTGCTGCGCCAGCCGTTCCATCGCAGCCATCGCCTGGCCGGTACTCTTGCCAACTGCCGGTTTACCGAGGATTTCTGCCGATTCCACGCCGTTATAACGCTGCATGGCCGGCGCGCCCCACGACCAGACGGCGGTGGCAAATGCCGAGAACGGCACCATATCGCCCTGCTTGTTGCGCACATACAGCAGTTTCAGATCGTCAGGATTCATGCGGTATTGCGCATCGGCTTGTACATACACGCGCTTGATGCGGTTATCGACGTCGAAGAAGTTATTGATGTATTTCGAACCCCAGGCGGTCGAAAAAGTCTGGTCGATATCGGTCAGCGAGACGCCCAGTGCAGCGGCTTTTTCATGGTCGATATCGATCTTGTAGGTCGGATTGTCGGCCAGGCCCGTGTAGCGCACTTGCAGCAGGTCCGGGTCCTTGCGGGCCAGTTCCAGCAATTGGTCGCGCGCCTTGGCCAGCGCATCGTGGCCCAGGTTGCCGCGGTCCTGCAACTGGAAGTCGAAACCGGATGCAGAGCCCAGGCTGCGGATAGGCGGTGGTTCGATCGGTGTGATCACGGCGCCCTGATAGTTGGCGTAGTGGGCGGCGACGCGTGCGCTGAGGGCAGCGACCGACAGTTTTTCGCCCTTGCGCTCATCCCACGGACGCAGGTGCAGGAACAAACGGCCCAGGTTCTGGCCACGGCCGTTCGAGTTGGCGCCGTTGATTGTCACCGTGGCGTCGACCATCGCGCCCTCGTTTTTCAGCAGGTAGCTGCTCACTTCATCGAGCACGGCGCCCGTATGTTCCTGCGTGCTGCCGGCCGGCGTCTGCACCTGCACGAACATATAACCCTGGTCTTCGTTCGGCAGGAAGCCGCTAGGCAGATGCAGGAACAGGGCGATCACCACGCCGATGATGGCCACGTACAGCGCCAGCCACACGCGCTTGTTGCGCACGATGCTGGCCACGCCGCCCAGGTAGCCATCGCGGCGGGCGTCGAAGGAACGGTTGAACCAGCCAAAGAAGCCGCCTTTTTCATAGTGCTCCGGGTCCGGGCGCTTGAGCAGCATGGCGCACAGGGCCGGCGTCAGGGTCAGCGCCACAAACACCGACAGCAGCATCGAGGCGACGATGGTGAGCGAGAATTCGCGGTAGATGGCGCCCACCGTGCCGCTGGAGAAAGCCACCGGCACGAACACGGCGCACAGCACCAGCGCCACGCCGATCAGCGCGCTGCTGATCTGGCCCATGGCTTTTTGCGTGGCCTCGAACGGCCCCAAGCCATCTTCGTGCATCACCCGCTCGACGTTTTCCACCACCACGATGGCGTCATCGACCAGCAAGCCGATCGCCAGCACCAGGCCGAACATCGACAGGGTATTGATGGTAAAGCCCATCGCCGACATGATGCCGAAAGTCCCCAGCAATACCACCGGCACGGTGATCGACGGGATCAGGGTGGCGCGCACGTTTTGCAGGAACAGATACATCACCAGGAACACCAGCACGATGCCTTCGATGAGGGTTTTCACCACTTCTTCGATCGAGACCTTGATGAAGGGCGTCACATCGTTCGGGTACACCACGCGCAGGCCGTGCGGGAAAAAGCGTGACAGTTCTGCCAGGCGCGAACGCACCACATCGGCGGTGGCCAGCGCATTGGCGCCCGGCGCCAGCTGGATGCCCAGGGCGGACGCGCTCTTGCCTTTGTAGCGCACGTCGGCATTGTAGTTTTCAGGGCCCAGCGCGATGCGGGCCACGTCGGACAGGCGCACGCGCGAGCCGTCAGCTTGCACTTTGAGCAGGATGCGGCCGAACTGGTCCGGCGTGCGCAGCAGGGTTGCTTCGCTGATGGTGGCGCTCAGTTGCTGGCCTTGCACGGATGGCGTGCCGCCCAGCTGGCCGCCGGAAATCTGCACGTTTTGCGCAGCGATGGCCTGGTTGACGTCGATCGGCGTCAAGCCGTAGCTGGTCAGCTTGACGGGGTCGAGCCAGATGCGCATGGCGAACTGGGTACCGAACAGTGTCAGGCTGCCCACGCCGGGCAGGCGGCTGATCGGGTCTTGCACGTTCGAGGCCACATAGTTGGCGATGTCGAACTTGGTCATGCTGTTGTCGTCGGAAACAAAGCCGGCCACGATCAGGAAATCGTTGGTGGACTTGCTCACGCGCAAACCGGTTTGCTGCACTTCAGGCGGCAGGCGCGAGGTTGCCACCTGCAGCTTGTTTTGCACCTGGACTTGCGCGATGTCGGGATCGGTGCCCGGCGCGAAGGTCATGGTGGTGGTCGACTGGCCGGTGTCATCGCTGATCGACGACATGTACAGCAGGTTGTCGATACCGCTCATCTGCTGCTCGATGACCTGGATCACCGTGTTTTGCATGGTTTCAGCCGAGGCGCCAGGGAAGGTGGCGGCGATCTGCACCACTGGCGGCGAAACGGGCGGGAATTGCTCGACCGGCAGCTTGAAGACGGCGATGCCGCCGACCAGCATCAGGATCAGCGACAGGACGATGGCGAAAATGGGGCGGCGTATGAAGAAACGTGACATGGTGCCAGCCTTATTTCTGCGCCAGCGCTGCCGCTGGAGCTGTCGTGGCCGCTTCAGGCAATACCTTGACGGCAGCGCCCGGCACCAGTTTTTGCGTGCCGCCGATGATCACGCGTTCGCCATCCTTCAAGCCGCTCTCGACCAGCCACTGGCCGTGCAGCAAGGTGTTTGCCACCACGGTGCGCACCTCCGCCTTGCCCTCGGCATTGGCCAGCATCACGGTGGCCTGGCCCTGCGGGTCGCGCGTGACGGACGAGGATGGAATTTGCATGACATTCTGCTGCAAGCCCTGGCCCACTTCGGCGCGCACGAACATGCCTGGCAACAGCAGGTGTTCAGGATTCGGGAAGCGCGCGCGCAGGGTCACCGAACCGGTGGCCGGGTTGACGGTCACGCCAGAAAACTCCAGGGTGCCCTTGTGGGCGTAAGTGCTGCCGTTTTCCAGGGTCAGGTTCACTTCCGCCTGCTCTGCACCGTTGGACTTCAAACGGCCCGAAGCGAGTGCATCGCGCAGCGCCAGGCCTTCGGCCGACGACTGCTGCACGTCGACGTACATCGGATCGATCTGCTGCACCGTGGTCAGCAGGGTGGCTGGGCCGCCCTGCACATAACCGCCTTGCGTCACTTGCGACACGCTGCTGCGCCCGGCGATTGGCGACACCACGCTGGTGTAGCCCAGGTTGATGCGGGCGGTGGTGGTGGCTGCTTTCGCGGCGGCCACGTCGGCAGCCGATTGCAGCTGCGCCGCCAGTGCGTTGTCATATGCCTGTTGACTGATGGCGTTGCCCTTGATCAGCACCTTGTAGCGGGTCAGCTGGGCATCGTTGGTGGCCAGGTTGGCCTCGGCCTTTTGCAGCGCCGCTTCGGCGCTGGCCAGGGTGGCGCGGTAGGGCGCTGGGTCGATCTGGTACAGCGCCTGGCCGGCGCGCACATCGGCGCCTTCCGTATAGCTGCGCTGCAAGACCACGCCATCGACGCGGGCGCGCACTTCGGCGATCAGGAATGGCGCGGTACGGCCCGGTAATTCTACGCTGAGCGGCACGGCGCCATGGTGCACCGTCAACACGGTCACTTCTGGCGTGGTGCTGGTGGCAGTTTTCGGGGCAGGGCTGCAGGCTGCCAGCGCGGTCAGGCACAGGCAGGGAACAAGGACGGGGCGAAGGCGGAGCAAGGCAGGCATAGACGCGATTCCAGAGTCGTGGTGGTAACGGGATTTTGTTGCATTGCACTATGCCTGTCCCCCGCTTACCCCAGCCTTTGCATTGCATTAAAGTTTTTTAATGTTGTCTTTGGAATTGCCGATCAGACATCAATAGTTTTTCTGAAATAATATTTCGTTTTATTAATTATCTTTGAGATAATGCCGATCTGATATTTTTTGAGACGCGCAGACGTCACCTTTATAACCACGGGAAATACCGAGAAAACGGAGTCTTATGAAAAGTAATATGCATGGACCAGTACTGCGATGGCTGGCAGCGAGCTTGCTGGCCATCTCGATGCTGGCCGGTTGCGGTGGCGGCGGCAGCGACCCTGCCATCACCACGCCAGTGGCCGCAGCGCCGCAGCCTGCCATCTTGTTTGGCGGCGCCGTAGCAGCTGCTGTTGCCGGCGCCGACGCCACTGGCAGCATGGGCGGCCTGATCGAACTCGATGCAGGCGGCAGCAAGGATGTGGACGGTAATGCGCTGAGCTTTGCCTGGAGCATCGTTTCCAAACCGGCTGGCAGCAATCTCAGCCTGAATGCCGCCAGCGCCGCCAAACTGAGCTTCCAGGCCGATGTGCTGGGCAGCTATGTATTCAAATTGCGCGTGACCAATAGCAAGGGTGGTTCTGCGGAAAAAAATGCCACGGTATTGATCAATAACACCGTGCCGAACGTGGCTGTCGTGGTCAATGCCACGTATGAGGCGACACCGGTCGTCAAGCCGGCCCTGAACGTGTATGCCGGTTCGAGCATCGTGCTCGATGCCTCGGGCAGTACCGATGCCGATGGCGATGTCGTCGCGACCACCTGGGAACTGTTTGAAAAACCGCAGGGCAGCACCGCTGCGCTGGTCGTCACCGGTCAGACGGCCCGCTTCTCGGCCGATTTGCTGGGCCTGTACAAAGTGCGCGCCCGTGGCGCCGATGGCAAAGGCGGATATGCCGAGACGGTGTATCAGTTGAACGCCGCCACCAAGGCACCGACCAACGTGATACGGGGCGTGGTTGCCGTGATCAGCCGCGACAATCAAAGCGTGCCGGTTGGCCAGCCAGTGGTCACCAGTGGCATCCTGAGCTACGACGAAGGCGGCGCCAAGCTGAGCTACTCCTGGGCGGTTGACAGCCGGCCTGCCGGTTCGGTTGCCGTGCTGGCAGCGGCAACGACCTATCTTCCTTCGTTTACGCCCG
Source organism: Janthinobacterium silvisoli (assembly GCF_014200725.1). Lineage (GTDB taxonomy): Bacteria > Pseudomonadota > Gammaproteobacteria > Burkholderiales > Burkholderiaceae_D > Janthinobacterium. The sequence continues at coordinate 911,956 of NZ_JACHCL010000001.1, read as the reverse complement.
ATGTGGCAGGCGCGTATGTATTGTCGCTGACGGTCAATAACGGCCGTCAGACGGCAGTTGCCTATCTGACGCTCAATGCCTACGCCTCGACATCGAGCGTGGTAGCGCTGCCGTTTGCTCCGCTGGAAGCGCGCTACAACCAGGCACTCGATCGCCTGGTAGTGGTCGCCGCCAATCCCGATGCCCTGAAAATCATCAATCCGACCGACGGGACGATCACCAGCATCAGTTTGCCTGCCTCGGTCAAGTCCTTCAATCTGAGCCCGGACGGCAAGCTGGCCGCCGTATTGCATGAGGGCGTGGTGAGCCTGGTCGATCTGGTAGCAGGACAGCTTGTGAACTCGACCGGCACCGCAGGTTCGCAGACGGAAGTGTTTGTCACCAATGACGGTCTGACTTTCCTGACCGGCCAATCGATCGGTACGTCGCGATCCAATGTCAACGTACTGAATGCGCGTACAGGCCAGTTCTTGCCAGGCCTGGATTATTTTTCTGGCGCCTATGGCAACGTGCGTGGCGTATTTTCGGCAATAAAAAACAAGGCGTTTGTCATGCAGGTCGGTTCGTCGTATGCTCCGTCGACTTTTACCATTGATCCAAAAACCGGTGCCATCCTGAGCAGCGCATATGGCAATTATGGGGACTACCCGGTGAATGCGCCACTTTTCCTGTCGGCCAAGGAGGATCTGGTGTTTACGTCCAGCGGCACGTATTTCGACAGCGAGACACTGAAATACGTGGGCCGTTTTGTGTTGAATAACAGCTTGCTGTCTATGAGCCATTCGGCCGTGAAGTCGGAGGCGCTGGTAATGGAAGCGTCGAACAATTACCCGGGTTTTTACAACGATCCGTCCTACCAGGACAGCTACCGCCGCTACAGTGGTGACTTGCTGTTCCCTGCAGGTACGGTTGCCTTGCCTGTGATCGGTGGCGAAGCCAGCTACGGTATCGGCATTTTCCATACGGTTGCCGGCGATCCCGTGGCACTGGTACAGACGGGCGGCGCCTTGAAAAGCACGGCACGCGCCAAGTATTACCTGATCTATCGTTGATGAATTAGTTGCCTGCGCGGCAGCTTTGTAATTTATGCTATGTTAAGAAGGCGGCGGGATGGAAATAACCATCCCTGCCGCCTTTTTTATTGATATGGACAAGGAGATTTCGGGATGCCAACGATCAAGCGCGCACACTTCGCCACCGCACTGCTGCTGGGAGCCTTTGGGCTTGCCGCCATGCCGGCCCACGCCGAACTGGCCGCCACGGGCGAGCCGCCTGCCGCCAAGCAAGCCTGGAAAGCCGTCACCGTGGCCGATGGCGTGCGCCAGCCCTGGGGTATCGCCTGGCTGGGCGACGGCCGCGCGCTGGTCACCAGCAAGCAGGGTACCTTGCATATACTGAATGGCCAGCAATTCGAGGCCGTGCCGTTGCTCGGCATGCCGGCCGTGTTTGCGGGCGGGCAGGGCGGCCTGCTCGATATCGTGATCCATCCGCAAGATGCGGACAAACCGAATCCGCGCATCTACATGACGGTGTCGACGGGCACCAACGAGGCCAACCGCACGACCCTGGTGCAAGGCGTGTTCGATGGCAAGCAGGTAATGGGTATCAAGACCCTGTTCAAGGTGGGCACCGACAAGAGCGGCGGCCAGCATTTCGGTTCGCGCCTGCTGTGGCTGCCAGACGGCACTTTACTGATGAGCGTGGCCGATGGCGGCAATCCACCGCTGCGCATCGGCGACCGCCTGGCGCGCGACCAGGCGCAAAACCTGGCCACGCACCTCGGTTCGATTTTGCGCCTGACGGATGAAGGCAAGCCGGCGCCGGGCAATCCGCTGGCCGCAAAAGGCGCCGTGCCGGAAATCTGGTCGTATGGCCACCGCAATGTACAGGGTTTGGCGCGCGATCCCGTCTCGGGCCGCGTGTGGGCCACCGAGCATGGCCCGCGTGGCGGCGACGAGTTGAATCTGATCGTTGCTGGCGGCAACTATGGCTGGCCTTTGCAGGGGTATGGCGCCGATTACCAGACGCACGAGCCGGTGGGCAAGCATGAGGTGGCCGGCATGATCAATCCGACCGTGGCCTGGGTGCCGTCGCCGGGACCTTCCGGCCTGGCGTTTTACACGGGCGACAAGATCCCCGCCTGGCGCGGCAGCGTGTTCAGCGGCGGCCTGGCATCGAAGGATATCCGCCGCGTTGCACTGGACGCCAAGGGCAATGTCATCGGGCAAGACAGGCTGGACATCGGTGCGCGCGTGCGCGACGTCAAGCAGGGGCCGGACGGTTATCTGTATGCCTTGACCGATGAAGACAATGGCCGCTTGCTGCGCATTGTTGCGCAGTAGCTGACCATGGGCGCCGTCTTCGCTTAAGATGGCGCCTTTGTTAAAAAAGAGGTGGCGGCATGGCCCGTGATACGTATGCATACCGGCAGGTGGCGGTGGAATCGCGCGAAGTAAGGGGCAGAGTGGAAATTCGCCCCGTACCGGGGCAGGCGTTTTCGCCTGAGCTGACTGTGCAGTGCTCGCGTCGCCTGAGCGACCTGGAGGTTTATCCCTTGGGCAGCCGTTTTTTACTGTTGGCCAAGCTGACGGACCGCCTGGGCGGCCCGCCTTTTTTATACGCCTATCACGGCGACGCTGACGTGCCCATGACGCCGGCCGAAGTCAAAAAATTCCTCGGCGAATTCAAGCGCGGCCGCATTTAGCGCATGTAGACTCAGGCTTCGCAGGCCGTGCAGTCGGCTGTCTGCGTGCTGACCCGTTCCTTGCCAAAGCGCCAGATCGCCAGCGCGCAGCCGAGGGCGAACACACCGCCGACCACCATCGCACTGGCCACGCCCAGGCGGTCTACCGAGATACCGCCGACCAGCGCGCCGCAAGCCAGCGAGACCTGGATGATGGCGACGAACAGGGCGCTACTGCCTTCCATCAAATGCGGCGCCGCCTTGTACATCCAGGTTTGCACGGCGATCGGCATGGCGCCAAAACCAAAGCCCCAGATGGCCACGATCAGCATGGCGGCCAGCTGGTTGCTACCGAAGCCGGCCAGCGCCAGAGTAGCCAGGCCCAGCAGGGCGCCCGTCAGGGTTAAGGTCATCCTTTCGCTGCGGCCGGCCGCCCAGCCACCGATAATGTTGCCGATGAAACCGGTCGCGCCATACACCAGCAGCATGGCGCTGATGGTGCCGGCCGAGAGGTGCGAGATTTGCGTCAGGAAGGGGGCGATATAGGTGTAGGCGGCAAACTGGCCCGTAAACAGCATGGCGGTGGCGATCAAGCCCAGCCTGGCCTTGCGGATGCCGAAGATCATCGGCAACTGGCGCAGGCGGATCGCTTGCGTGGGCGGCAGCTTGGGCAGCAGGAATAGTTGCGCGATGAACACCAGCACGGCGATGGCGCTGGCCGCGCCGAAGGCCACGCGCCAGCCCACCAGTTCGCCGACCAGCGCGCCGGCCGGCACGCCCGCCACCGTGCCCAGCGAGACCCCTGCAAAGATGATGGACATGGCGCGCGGCGCATGTTGCATCGATACCAGGCGCGGCCCGATGGCAGTGCCGATGGCCCAGAAACCACCGACGCCCACGCCCAGCATGGCGCGGCCCAGCAGTATCCAGCCATACGAGGGCGCCAGCGCCACCAGCAGGTTCGATGCCACCAGCAAGGCTGTCAGCGACAGCAGCACGATGCGCCGGTCCAGGCGGCCCGAACCAACGGTGACGAAGATGGCGGCAAAGGCGGCGATAATACCGGGGGTGGTGACCATCAGCCCCGCCTGGCCCTTGCTGATGGCCAGCTCGGCCGCCATGGCTGGCAGCAGGCCGACTGGCAGGAATTCAGACGTGACGAGGGCGAAGGCGCCGATGCCGACCGACAAGACGGACAGCCAGGGCCCCAGTGCGGTATCGTCCTTGTTGTCCGTCGCGCTGCCAGGCGTGGACGGGGAAGAGGGTAGTTGCATGTGATACTCCAGGAAGCAGATTGGTAGTGATAGTGTTTTTAACTGGTCGGTATATAATCGGGCAAGTCGCACGTCGTTGTCAATTAATTTTTTACTGATCGGTAAAAAACGAATATATAAATTCAGACTATGAAACAAGATAAAAAAACAGAGACCATCAAGGCCAAGACAGGCCGGCCGCGCACTTTTGATGAAGACGAGGCCCTCGATTGCGCCATGAAAGTGTTTTGGGAAAAAGGCTATGAAGGCAGCTCACTGCCCGAGCTGACGCGCGCCATGGGCATGAACCGGCCCAGTTTATATGCCGTGTTTGGCAACAAGGAGCAGTTGTTTCACAAGGCGCTGGAGCGCTACAGCGATACGCGCATGCAGTTTTTCGATGCGGCGCTGGAACAGCCGACGGCGCGCCAGGTGGTCGAATCGCTGCTGACCCAGTATGTCGATGCACAGACGGCGCCCGATGGCCCGCATGGCTGCATGGGTGTCAATGCGGCGCTCGCTTGCAGCGACGATGCCTTGCCGATCCGCGACGAATTGTTTGCGCGCCGGCTGCGCGGCGAGATCAAGTTGCGCGAGCGCTTGCAGCGCGCCAGGGATGAAGGGGATTTGCCTGCCGATTCGTGCCCGGAACAGCAGGCGCGCTTTGTGGTGACCCTGTCGCAGGGCATGGCCATCCAGGCAGCGGCCGGTGTGTCGCGGACGCAATTGCACGAGATGGTGGCTTTGCTTCTCAGGAATTGGCCTTTGTAACTCCTTTAGTCGATGCTGCGCGCGAGGTCGCTGGGAGCCTTGCGCCGCCAGGCGGCCGTCAGGGCCACGGCCAGCATGTCCAGTTCCGCATCGGCCAGGCGCACCGTGATGCCGGCCAGGCGTTCGCCCCACCAGAGTTTTTCGCAGCCGGACGGCGTGATGACGGTGGCGATGTGCGCCGCTTCCGCATCGAGCAGCACGTTGATGTGGTCGTCGTCGGGCAGGGTGGCGAAGATCTTGCCACCCACGCGAAAGGCGGGCCGGTCGTGGTGCTCTTCCTCGGTGGTGTCGGGGAACGACAGTGCCAGATAGCGTAGTTCTTCCAGATCAACCATTTCCTCTTTCTCCTCGCAGACGAATCGTAGCGTATATGCATTTTGCCATGCTGTTTCATTGTGTGGTGCGCCTTGGTGTGAAAAGAAAGACACACCTTGCGGCAGCGACACCATTTCTTGTGGTGCGAAAACGACAATGTGCCATCTGAAAACAGCCTGTCGACATAGCAGCAATACTTGCCTCAAAAGAATATTTAATGATAAAAAATAATTTTCTTAAGAAGTAATTAGGCTAGAATGGAGTCATTGTTTCTTCCGACCCGTCAACCGTTTGATTTTGTCCCGGTAACCCGAACCCTTGCCAGGACAATGCAGCGCTCTGCGCCGTAGCCCGTTTTTTCTAATGGGAAATCATGCCACCGGCCGCTCATCCTTTTTGACATTGCCAGCGCAGCGCTGACACGCCTCAACATAGCGTGGCTCAGCTGAAGCGCTTCCATGCCCTTATTGGATACCATCATGAAAAATTTTTCCAAAGCCGCGTTCTTCCTGATCGCCGCCGCTGCGTTTGTCCATGCCAACGCCAGCACCATTTTGCTCTCCACCGGCTTTTCGGAAGCCGGTCCGCAAGCCAGTGCCGCCGCCTATCAAGAGGTGGTGAACGCCGCTATCGCCGCGCCTGGCAAGGGTTACGGTACGACCATGATCAGCAGCTACGATAACGTCAAGAACAGCAAGGTGTTCGGCAGTGGCGCCAACGTTGCATTCAAGTCGAGCATTAATTTCGGCGTCGGTTCGGCCCAGGCGGGAGTGTGGAACTTCCGTGCCGGCATGGATTTCGCCAAGGGCGGCGCGATGTTCATCGACGGCGTGGCGCTGGACTTTAAGTCGAGTGATATGGCCTGGGATGGCAGCTATGCGGATGCCGGCCAATATCTGAGCGCTTCAGTGCGCCTGAGTCCAGGCAACCATGTCTTGAGCATTTATGGCGTGGAAGGCTGCTGCGATGGCAGCCAGCAAGTGCAGTTCCAGTACGGGAAGGGTAACTTCACCAGTTTCGGCGCTTCCGACGGCCTGGTGTCGATCGTTCCGGAACCATCAACCTACGCCATGCTGCTGATCGGCCTGGGCTTGCTGGGCTTTACGGCACGCCGCACCCGTTCGGTCCAGTTCAAGGCCTGAGCGCCACTGCTCCAGATTGACCAAGCCCGCGCATGCAGTACTGCATGCGCGGGCTTTTTGCTGTCTGGCCAGTGCGGAGAGTAGGCGCAGAAATCAGCTGTAGTTTGCGGATAATTGTATCGGATGTGCGGCCGGGGATTAGCATCGCTGGAGTGCAGGCACATGTGCTCTGCCGGCCTCTATTGGTTATTTATCAGACACTATTTGTGAGGTGAGGTGAAATGTAGGAGTTACGAATATTTTCGTAAAAACTCAAACGAAATACGAGGATCGTCGTATAATGAAAACTCGAATGGGCTACAAATACGCGAGACAGAAAGTGTTGCAGGCCCTGAACCTGCGTGCCTACTCTCACGAAGTCCGTCATGCTATCGACGTCAAGAATCTTTTACATCGGGGTGACATTACTCCGGAAGAAGTGATTAGCTTGATTGAATCGAGTTCGGGAGCGGACTACTCAAGCAGCATGCATCACGTCGTGCCAAGTGTCGAGGTACACGTCATCCGATGCAGGAAGTGGTATATCAAGTTTTATTTTGTTGATCCGGACACGGTCTTTATCAGCGTACATCAGTGAGGAAATCATGAAACTTTTGCAGGCAGGCGACAAGAGCCAAGCGATTTGCTATCACTGCAAGGCGTTGGTTGCCACCACCTATCAGCGCAGGGATGTTCCTTTCAGCGATGGCGTGGGTGTCGCGAAAGATATTCTGGCAGGGGTTTGTGATCTCTGTGATCGGGTAGTGTCGACTCCTGCGCAATCGACGCCCGCAATCAAGGCGAGCCGTGACAAGGCGATGGTGCCAGTTGAAGCGCAGCTCCCGGCGATTTATATAGATGCCCTGGATTTGGCTTGCTACCGTGTTGATCCATCCGTGAGTCCGGATTTCAGGAAGCGCTTATTGATGTATTACGTCAGCAAGTCCAGCAAAAGCGCAGCCTGGTCTGCGCGGCTGGTGGGGGCCTTGAAGAAAAAAACCGAGTTTGAGGTGCTGGCAGAGCCTGCGCGCAAGCGACTGTCCATCAAGGTGACGCAAGCGATGGCCGATGAAATCGCCGCTGTGATGAAAACTACCAGCTTGAACAAAACTGACCTGATGAAATCGATCGTGTTGCAAATCAACGAGGATATTATCAAGCCGAAGGTCCCCAGGTATTTCGAGGAGCTTCAGACCTTGGCACTGGTTGCCAACTGTTAGTTTTCTGACACCTTGGCTGCACACGTATCAGCCGTCGCTGCCGCCATCGCCGCCATCATCTTCGCCTTCGTCGTCGTCATCGCCCTTGCTGCCTTTGCCCCGTTCGGCATCGACGCTGTTCTTGAGGGCGGCGGCATCCTTGAAGAACGACTCGGTCGTATGGTCGGGCGCCAGACGCAGCGCTGGCGGCGACAGTTCCGACATATACAGTTCGTCCGCCAGGCGGCCATTCAGTTGCAGATTGCTCAGCAGCACCAGGGCCGAGCCGAGTATCGCCAGCACCACGCTGGTCACGGCAAAGCGGCGCGGATGCTGCGGCTTGATCGTGCACAGATGGAAGTAGATCATGCAGCAGACGATGACGATGAACATATGCCGGCCATAGCGCGTCAGTGTTTCCAGCGACAGCGAATAGGCGACCATATTGCTGGCCAGTTCCCACACTTCCATCGCCACCAGGCCGCAGCCGATGATGAACAAATGGCGGCCGAAGCGGGCCACCTGGCCAAACAATCGGTTGGCCACGGCCCAGATCGAGGCCCACACCAGGCCGGCAGCCAGCGCGTAGGTAAGGATTTGCAAATAGGAAATCGGATCGAAACTCTCGGCGTCGCCCAGCCAGTTGCTGAAGATGGCCGACAGGCCGATCATGGCCAGGCCCGTCAGCGCGGGCTTGGTGCCTTCCCAGCCATGCATGGTGGTGTCGCTTTGTTCGGGCGCAACCGGGTGGTCGGCGGCGCGCACGCGCAGCAAGGTATGGCCCAGGCGCACGATGCTGTTGCCTGTCAAGGCTACTTGCAGCTGGCGCTTGCCCTGGTGGATCACGCCATTGTGGCTGCCCAGATCGCGCAGCAGCAAGCCGCCTTCGCCATCGTCCTCGATGATGGCGTGCTCGGCTGCCGTGTGGGCGTCGTCGAGGATAAAGTCGTTGTCATAGCCGCGCCCTAAACGTATCGGCAATGTTTCGATACGCTGGCGCTGCTGCACTTCGCCATTGGCGGCCAGGATTTCAATGAAGTAAGGGGCACGCATTATTTGCTCCCCTTGTCACGCGATAAGGCTTCGAGGAAGGTGCGGGTGGCGCGCATGCCGTTGTCGTAAGACACGCCGCGCACGTCGATGCGGCTTTGCAGATTCATCAATGGTTCATCGGTACTGGCGGCCAGCAGGGCGAAATCATACAGGCCGGGGAATTTGCGGTAGGCGCGCACGCAGAGTACGGCGCGCAGCGGCAGGCTGGCATTTTTGACGAAGCGTTCGGTGCACTGTGGGCCCGTCAGCTGGGTGCTTTTGTAGCTGCCAAAGCTTTCATTCTTGAATGAGGTGCTGGCCAGTTGTGCAAAGCGCAGGGCGCCCAGGTCGCTGCTGCGCAGGAATTCATGGCGCATTGACACCTGCCCCGTTTGCAGCGCGCCGGAAATATAGATGGCCGACTCCATGGCGCAGCTGGTGTTGTCTACCGTGTAAGGTTTGTCTGCCTTCGCGTTCGAGCGGCCCCAGCAGCGCATCTGGTCCGATTCGCGCACCGGCACGCGGTACGGCCCCATGGCTTTCAGGCTCAATGGGGTGTCGAGCAGACGATCGATCATGACTTCCTGGTGCGCCAGCAATTGCGCGGTGACCAGCGGCTTGAAATCTTTCGGCGGCTTGTCCTGGTGGGCGACCTTGTCCAGCAATTGCTGGGCGTAGCGCGCGGGCACCAGGAAACTCACCAGCTCGCCATCGAGGCGCTTGGAGACATTGATGCCGGCCACGTCGCCGCTGGCGGTAACGCTGGGTCCCCCGCTCATGCCGGCATTGATCGGGCCCGTGAACATCAGCTGGTCATAAAAGCTGCGCGTGACGACGCCGTTGTAAGCGCCTTCGGAAATGGCAAAACCCAGGTCGAGCGGATTGCCCATCGAATACAAATATTGGCCTTGCGTCAGTTGCGCCAGCTGGGCCGGCATCTTGAAAAAGCCCGTGCCGTGGCGGTTCACGCGCAGCACGGCCAGGTCGTGCAGCACATCGACGGCCAGCAATTCGACATTGCCGCGCTGGCCGCTGGTGTCGACCCATTCGCCCACATAGGTGTCCGGGTCGAGCGCGAATTGCGAGACCACGTGGTAATTGCTGACCACCAGGTTGCCCGTGCCGATCAAAAAGCCCGAGCCGACCGACGATTGCGTGCGGCCGTTTTTCAGCAGCACGCGTATTTGCAGGATATCGGCGCGCGCTGCCGTGTACAGCTTTTGCGCAGCCGACGAGGGCGGCGGCAAGGCGGCGTGGTCAGGCGCAGCGGAGGCCGGGGCGGCGGCAGTGCTTGGGGTTGGCGTGGTGACGGCCGCCTTGGCGGCCGTGGTGGCCGGGGCGGCGAAGACGCTGGCGCAGGTCAGGCTGGCCAGCAGCAAGGCAAATTGTGAGTATTTCATGCATCCTTCGAGCGTGAGCAGGAGCGAAGCCAGGGCAGGCCGGCGTCTGGGGTGATCCAGCAGCCGGCCAGGGCATTACAGGGCGCCGTCTTCCAGCGCGGGCGCCGTTGCCGGCGTCATCATGTGGCCAAGTTTGCTGGCCTTGGTATTGAGATAATGCTGATTGAAGGCATTGCGGTTGACCAGCAGGGGGACGCGCTCGGCCACTACGATGCCCAGCGCTTCCATGGCGGCAATCTTGCGCGGATTATTGGTCATCAGGCGCAAGCTGGCGATGCCGAATTGGCCGAACATCGGTTTGCACAGCGCATAGTTGCGTGCATCGGCCTTGAAGCCCAGCTGTTCATTCGCCTGCACCGTGTCGGCGCCCGCTTCTTGCAGACGGTAGGCGCGGATCTTGTTGATCAGGCCGATGCCGCGTCCTTCCTGGCGCAGATACAGCAAGATGCCGCGGCCTTCTTCGGCGATGCGTTTCAGCGCGCCTTCCAGCTGGGCGCCGCAATCGCAGCGTTGCGAAAACAGCACGTCGCCCGTCAGGCATTCGGAATGCACGCGCGCCAGTACCGGTTCGCCGTTGCCCACGTCGCCCAGCACCATGGCCAGGTGTTCCTTGCCCGTTGCGTGTTCGATAAAGGCGTGCAGCGTGAACTGGGCCCACGGCGTCGGCAGTGCGCAGGAAGTCGTGTAGTCCAATTGGCCTGTGGTCAGGATGTCCGCGCCGCTTTGCATGGTTGTGCTCATATAAGTAAGGTTCAAAAAGAAAGGCGCGCCTGACCACTGCGGTGCTGGCGCGCCCTGTCATCATACCAAAAAGCAGGGAAAACGATTTCCCCCGCCTGATATTGCCATTGCCAGGCATCTTACTTGTGGCCGGGGCCGCCTTTTGCAATACCGTTAGTATGGGAGGTCAAAGACTAATACTTCTGCTTCTTCCGCTTGCGACAGGGTCACCACCGCTTCCTGTGTCAGTTTCAGCGCATCGCCCGTTTTCAAGGGCACGCCGTTGACCACCAGGCTGCCACGGATCAGGTGCACATAGGCTGTGCGGCCTTCCCCCAGCGCATGCTCGAGCTGCTCGCCTTCGCGCAGGATGCTGGCGTAGATGGCCGCATCCTGGTGAATTTTCACGGAACCCTGGCGGCCATCGCTGGAAGCGATCAGGCGCAGCTTGCCCAGTTTGCTTTCCGGCGCGAAATGTTTCTCTTCATAGCTGGGGGCGATGCCCGTCACGTTCGGCTGTATCCAGATTTGCAGGAAGTGCACGCCTTCGGTGGGCGAAGGATTGAATTCGCTGTGACGCACGCCGCTGCCGGCGCTCATGCGCTGCACGTCGCCATAGTGCAGGATGGAACCGGTGCCCATGCTGTCCTTGTGTTCCAGCGCGCCTTCGAGCACATAGGAAATGATTTCCATGTCGCGGTGGCCGTGGGTGCCGAAACCCTGGGCTGGGGTTACCCGGTCTTCATTGATGACCAGCAAGGGGCCGAAGCCCATGTGTTTCGGATCGTGGTAATGGCCGAAGGAAAAGCTGTGATGGGAATTGAGCCAGCCATGGTTGGCTGCACCGCGTTCTGCGCTATGACGTATCTGTAACATGGTGGACTCCATTTTCTATGAGTTAATGTGCGATAATTTCGAAGGACTATTGCCTGATGCACCTTCTCTGCACGATGAAGACAGTATAGGCGCCCATATCGTGAAAGAAAAACGGAAAATCTACCGTTTAATTATCGAAAAAATCGAATGTTAAGACTGAGCCTGGAAGCGCTGCAAATTGTCGACGCCATCGATCGCCGGGGCTCGTTTTCGGCTGCCGGCAAGCAATTGCACAAAGTGCCATCGACTATCTCGTACACGGTCGCCAAGCTGGAGGATGATTTGGGCGTGCAGGTATTCCAGCGCCATGGCCCCAAAGTCGTGCTGACGGCGGCTGGCCAGGAATTGCTGAAAGAAGGGCGCTACCTGTTAAAAGCCGCGCAAGACCTGGAACACCGTGTGCGCAGGGTGGCCTCGGGCTGGGAGACGGAAATTGCCATCGGCCTCGACACCATGTTTTCCGCCGTGGCGCTGGCCGATGACGTGCAGGCGTTTTACGGCGCGGCACAGCAGACGCGGTTGAGGCTGGTGCAGGAAACCTTGTCCGGCACCTGGGAAGCGCTGCTGGAACGCAGGGTGGACTTGCTGGTGGGCGCGCCCGGCGATGGGCCGGCTGGTGGCGGCTATATTTCGCAGCCGATCGGCATAATGGATTTCGTGTTTGCCGTGGCGCCTACGCATCCGCTAGCCCAGCTGCCGGGGCCGCTTAGCCGCAGCGACTTGCAACAGCACCGCGCCGTGGTGGTGGCCGATTCGGCGCGCCAGCTGGCGCCGCGCACGGTAGGGCTGTTGCTGGGCCAGGATGCCTTGAGCGTGCCGACCATGCAGATCAAGTTTGATTACCAGGTGCTGGGCCTGGGTTTTGGTTTCTTGCCCGGCCCTTGCGCCCGCGCCTCCATCGCGCGTGGCCAACTGGTGGAAAAAGAAGTGGAAGAGCCGAAGCCGTCGGAAACGTTTTATCTGGCCTGGCGGGTGGGCGAGGATGGCGCCGCACTGCGCTGGTGGATGGCGCGCATGCGCGAGCCAGAGGTGTTTGCCCGGCTGGCGCAGCATCTGCCCGGCCGTGCCCATGCCTGAAGCAGCGGCCATGCAGGCTGGTCAGCCAGCTATTCTGCGGGTGCTGCAAAATGTTGACATAAGCCAACATTTTCAGGGTAACATAATCACAGTATTTCTTGTCCGACCCCCAAGCCCCATAGTGGGATTCTGATGATTACACAGACTGTAGCGCCCTTGAATTTCCTCTCTGTCCCGGTTGACGAACGGGGGCGTCATGCTTGAAACCAAAGTTGCCCTGTGTTTGCGCCTGAGCCAGGAAGCCCGTGAGCAGGCCGGTCCCCAGCAGGCAGCCACCCTGGCGCGTTTGCATAGTGAACTTGAATTGCTGCGCGGCGCCAGCCGTCCGGTGGTGCGCGTGGCGCCGGCCGATGCGCTGTTCGAAATCGACCTCGATGGTTTCCTGATCGGCTGGAATCACGGCGCCGAGCAAATGTTTGGCTATTCCGAGTTTGAAGCGCTGGGCCAGCACATCCTGTTTTTGTATCCGGAAGACAATGCCGAAGAGGGCATCCTGGAGCTCCATTCGATGCAGGGCGATGTGGCTACCGATGTGCGCCGGCGCAAGAAGTCGGGCATGGTCACCTGGCTGCGCATGCATCGCCATGTGATGCACGACCAGGCGGGCAAGGTGGCCGGCATGGCCGTGCGCCTGTGCGCGCTGAGCGAGCCGCTGTCCGATGTCGACAAGGTGAAATTGCATGCACGCATCATCGAAGACAGCGAGCAGGGCGTGCTGATCACGGATGCCGAAGAGCGCATCGTCTCGATCAACAGTTCGTTTTCCCGCATTACCGGCTATTCGCCGGCCGAAGCGATCGGCCGCACGCCGGACTTGCTGCGCTCGGGCGTGCACGACCCGGATTTTCGCGCCAAGGTACGCGCCGCCATGCGCGGTCATGGTTCCTGGCGCGGCGAGATCATCGGCAAGCGCAAGAATGGCGAACTGTTTCCGCAAGACGTGACCATCAGCGTGGTGCGCGATGAGTTCGGCGAAATCAGCCATGTGTTTTCCCTGTTTTCCGATATCAGCGTGCACAAGGATGCCGAAGCGCGCATGCAGCGCATGGCCAATTACGACAGCCTGACGGGCTTGCCCAACCGCTGCCTGCTGAACCAACTGGTGGACCAGGGCCTGGCCGAAGCCAAGCGGCAGGGCACGCATGGCGCGCTGATGGTGATCGATATCAACCGCATCGGTTCGATCAGCGATACCCTGGGCCATGAAGTGGGCGACCAGCTGGTGATCGCCATCGGCCAGCTGTTCCGCGCAGCCCTGCGCGACGCCGACATCCTGGCCCGCGTGGATAACAATAAATTCGTCGTCGCCTTGCTGCATATCGAAAAGCGCGAGCATGCGGCCAATGTGGCGCAAAAGTTGCTGAACCTGTTGGAAGCGCCGATCAATATCGATGCGCACGCCTTGCATGTGGGCGCCAGCATCGGCATCACGGTGTATCCCGAAGATGGCCTGGAAGCGCCGGCCCTGTTCCGCTTTGCCGACGTGGCCGTGGCCAAGGCGGGGCAGAATATCGAGTCGACGTTTTTGTTTTACCGCGAAGACATGAACCGGCGCGCCAAGGAACATTTGCGCCTGGAAAGCGAAATGCGCCTGGCGCTGGGTGACAAGGAGCTGGAACTGCATTACCAGCCGAAAGTGAGCCTGGCCACAGGGCGTATCGTGGGCGCGGAAGCCTTGTTGCGCTGGAAGCATCCGATGCGCGGCATGGTTTCTCCCGGCGTGTTCATTCCCGTCGCCGAAGAGACCAGCCTGATCCTGGAACTGGGCACCTGGGTGCTGGACGAAGCGTGCCGCCAGATCCGCAGCTGGGAAGACCGCGGCTTGCAGATGCCGGCCATCGCCGTCAATCTGTCGGCGCGCCAGTTCGATGCGCAATTGCCGGCGCGCATAGCGGCGGTGCTGGCGCGGCACCGCGTGCGGCCCCAGCAGATCATGCTGGAAATCACCGAAAGCCTGCTGATGCGCGGCGCCGACACGGTGATCGGCATCATGAATGAATTGGTGGCCATGGGGCTGGCGCTGGCCTTGGATGATTTCGGCACCGGTTATTCCAGCCTGGCTTATCTGAAGAAATTTCCCATCAGCACGCTCAAGATCGACCGCTCGTTTGTCATCGGCTTGCCGTTCGAGCAAAACGATTGCGCTATCGCCCGCGCCATCGTCACCATGGCGCAGCAGTTGCGCCAGGAAATTGTCGCCGAAGGCGTGGAAACGGCCGAGCAGATGCATTTCCTGCGCGAACTGGGCTGTGATCAGTTGCAGGGCTATCTGTTCAGCCCCGCCGTGCCCGCAGCGGAATTCGAAGCCATGCTACTGGAAGACAAGCGCTTGCTGCTGGGTGAGGAGCCCGCTTACTAGCACGGACGCGATAGCTTGACCTTTTCCAGCAGGAAATCGAGCATCACCCGGACCCGGGCCGGCACTTGCAAGCCCGGCCCCATGAAGACGGCGTGCACGATTTCGCCATCGCCGGTGCTGTAGTCTTCCAGCAGCGGCACCAGCCGGCCCTGGGCGATATCGTCGCGCACGTGCTGGCTCATGAAGCGTCCCAATCCCATGCCGGCCAGCGCCAGCTGGCGCATGCTTTCGCCATCGCTGACCAGGATGCCACCCTGCGGCGTGATGTGGACGCTGCCGCCCGCGCCATCGCGGAAGGGCCAGGCTTCCTTCTGGTGCCGGAAATTAAATCCCAGCAGTTTGTGTCCTGTGAGTTCCTGCGGCGTGCGTGGCGTGCCGTGGCGCGCCAGATAAGCGGGCGACGCAGCGACGATCATGCAATCTTCGCCCAGCTTGCGCGCGACCAGGTTCGATTCCTTCAGGCGGCCCGTGCGGATGGCGATATCGGTGCGGTCTTCCAGCAAGTCGACCACGGCATCGCTGACCACCACGTCGAGCAGGATGTCGGGGTAACGCTCGCTGAACTCGGGCAGGATGGGCAGCAGATAGTGCACGCCAAAGGGCACGAAGCAATTGATGCGCAGCCGCCCGCGCGGCGCCGCACCGTGCGCCGCCTCGCGTTCGGCGCTGTTGATATCGTCCAGGATGCGTTTGCATTGCACGTAAAAGGCGTCGCCCTCGGGCGTGGTGTGCAATTGGCGCGTGCTGCGCTGGAGCAAGCGCGTACCGAGCCGCGCTTCCAGGCGGTTGACCAGTTTGCTGACAGCCGATGGCGTCAGTTCCAGGCGCCGCGCCGCAGCGGAAAACGCGCCGGCTTCCACCACGGCCGCGAAGACCGCCATTTCGAACGAGCGGTTGATATCCTGGCGCGCCATTATTGAATCCATTTCACAGGTGTTTCCATTATAAGAGTCTATATCAAAAGACGGGAGGTCGATACACTGTCCGGCTTGAATGATCTGCCGGAGAAGAGTAATGACTACCGCAATCCCTGTAAGCCCTGTTTCAACCAGAATGCCGCCCGGCGTGCTGTCGCTGGCCGTCGGCGCCTTCGCCATCGGCGTAACCGAATTTATCGTCGTCGGCATCTTGCCGGCGATTGCCAAAGACCTGGGCATCTCGATTGAATCGGCTGGCTCGCTGGTCAGCCTGTATGCGCTGGCGCTGGCCGTCGGCACGCCGCTGCTGGTGATCGCCATGTCGCGCCTGCCGCGCAAGGGCGCCTTGCTGGGGCTGATGTCGGTGTTCCTGGCCGGCAATCTGCTGGCGGCCTTTTCGCATAGCTTTGAAATCCTGCTGTTTGGCCGTGTCATCACGGCCGTGGCGCACGGTACTTTCTTTGCCATCGGCGCCACGGTGGCAGCTGGTCTGGTACCGAAGGCGCAGGCGGGCAGGGCGATTTCCGTGATGTTTGCGGGTTTGACCCTGGCCATGGTGGTCGGCGTGCCGCTGGGCAGCTTCCTCGGCAATTTGCTGGGCTGGCGTCTGCCTTTCTTTGCCGTCGTGGTATTGGCTGCGCTGGGCTTGACTGCCATGGCGCGCTGGTTGCCGACCGGCTTGCCGCAAGGCGCTGGCGGCAAGGCGGCAACGCAATTGGCCGCCCTGGGTAGCGGCCCCATCCTGACCATGATGGCCGTCACCACCTTCGGCTTTGGCAGCAGCTTTGCCGCCTTTACCTTCATTACGCCGATCTTGACCGATATTACGGGCTTTTCTGCCACTGTCGCCAGTGCCTTGCTGATCGTGTTTGGCGCCGCCACCTTTACCGGTAATCTGGCTGGCGGTTATCTGACCAGTCATTACGGCTGGCAAAAGGCGCTGCGCATGATCTTGCTGGCGCTGGCGGTTACGCAAGTGGCCTTGGCCTTGAGCATCAGCTCGCAATGGCTGATGCCGGTGATGCTGTTTATCTGGGGCTTCTTCGCTTTTGGCCTGTCACCGGCCTTGCAGTCCGGCATGCTGGCCACGGCCGAGCGCTACACGCCGAAAGCGGTGGATTTCGCTTCCGGCCTGAATATCTCGGCTTTTAATCTGGGTATCTCGTTTGGGTCCATGCTGGGTGCGCTGATGGTGTCGCGCCACCTGATGGCCGCTTCACCCTGGGCCGGCATGGTCGCCGCGCTGCTGGCCTTGCTGCCGCTGGCCTGGTTGGCCCGCAAGAACCTGGCCTCGCATGTGGCGGGAGCGGGCGCGCATTAGTCCATTAATCAGGCAGTGACGGCGGGATCTTGTCTGCGCTGTGCCGTCACCGAGCTGCCCATCGACGCCGCCATGATCATGGCGATGGCCAGCCATTGGACGGTGCTCAGGTATTCGTCCAGCAGTATCAAAGCCAGGATGGCGGCCACGGCCGGCTCCATGCTGGTAATGATGCCGAAAGCTTGTGGTGGCAAGCGCTTGAGCGCCACCATTTCCAGCGAAATCGGAATCGCACTCGATATCAGCGCCACGCCCAGCCCCACCAGCAACACCGTGGGCGACAGCAGGGCGCTGCCGGCATGGAGCACACCCACCGGCACCACCACCACGGCGGCCGCGAGCAGGCCAAGCGACACTGAATGCCCCGCATGCAAGTGGCTGGCGCGCTTGCCGAACACGATATAACTAGCCCAGAACACGGCGGCCGCCATCGCGAAGGCCACGCCGGTCGGGTCCAGGCCGCTGACATTGTGTCCGAACGGCAGCAACACTCCCAGTCCCGTGATGGCCAACGCCACCCAGGCGAAGTCCAGCGGGCGGCGCGAGGACAGCAGCGCCACCGTCAGCGGTCCGGCAAACTCGATCGCCACGGCAATGCCAAACGGGATCGTGCGCAGGGCCAGGTAAAAACACAGGTTCATGGCGCCCAGCGCCGCGCCATACAAGACTACCGCACGGGCGTCCGCGCGGCGCAATGACCAGCGCCACGGGCGCCAGAACAGCAGCAGCAACAGCGCCGAAAACCCCACGCGCACGGCCGTCGTACCCTGCGCACCGACCAGTGGAAACAGCGTGTGCTTGGCCCACGAGGTGCCCAGGCCGAGCGAGGTGACAGAGGCCAGGATGGCCAGAAAGGGAATCAGGGCGGAATAGCGTGAAAGTGTCATCGGTGAAATAGGTTGAAAGTGCAATGCCGAAAGTTTATTGTGTCTATCCCGATATTTGCACTGCATTTACACACCCATGACGCAACTTTCGCTCGCCGCCCTCGATACCTTTGACCTGGCCATCCTGGAAATCCTTCAGCGCGACAACATGATTTCGCAGCGCGAGATCGCCCAGGCCGTGCATCTGTCGGCGCCGGCCGTGCAGCGGCGCATCCGGCGCCTGCGTGAAAGCGGCGTGATCCGCGCCGAGGTGGCCGTGCTCGACGCCAGCCGCCTGGGCCGCCCCTTGACCTTGACGGTGGAAGTGCATCTGCACGACGAACACCCGCAGCGCACGGCGGGCTTGCGCGCCCGCATACTGGCCGAGCCTGCCATACAGCAGTGTTATGGCATTACCGGCGAAGCCGATTATCTGCTGGTGATCACGGCCAGCACCATGGCCGAATACGAAGCGCTGACGGAGCGATTGTTCGGTGGCGACGACAATGTGCGGCGCTTCCGCACCTCGGTGGCGTTGACTTGCCTGAAAGTGGGGCAATATGTGCCGCTGGGTGACAGTTAAGCAGAGCAGCGCATCGGCATGGCACAATGTGTGATTCGCACCCTCAGGTGCCCATCTCTACAGGACTTCCATGACCCGCGCCATACTCGACGAAAGCCAGATTCATCCCGCCGCCCGCCCATTGATCGGTAGCAAGCACGCAGATATCGTGCGCGAAGTGCAGGCAGCGATCAGCGCGCACCAGGTGGTAGTGGTCGGCATGGCGCTCAATCCCTACCCGCGCAAGGCACGCAAGATCCTCGACGTGCTGGGCACGCCGTATCAGTACCTGCAATATGGTAGCTACCTGAACCAGTGGCACCGCCGCAATGCCCTCAAGATGTGGTCGGGCTGGCCGACTTTCCCGATGGTCTTCGTCAACGGCGTGCTGGTCGGTGGCGCCAGCGAATTACAAAAGCTGGTGGAAAATGGCGAGTTCAGCGCGATGCTGGCCAAGAAAATCCGCGAATTTTAAGCGGCTCCTTACTCCCCAGGCCGCCAGGGCGACTTGTGCGTGCGCAGCGGGTCCAGCAAGCTGCGCAGATCGTTGTGATCGAGTTCGTACATGAGTGCGATCAGGCTGCCCAGTTCGCCCGAGGGGAAACCCTCGCGCGCGAACCAGCCCAGGTAATGGCCAGGCAAGTCCGCCAGCAGCCTTCCTTTGTATTTTCCATAGGGCATTTCGCGCGCGACCAGCAGCGCCAATTTTTCTGAATTCATGGTGGGGATTCCGTCGTGATGTAGCCAGTGTAGCAGAACGTTCTATTGTTGATTTTGGCGCAATTATCATCTGCCTGATGAAGTGTTTTTCGAAACAAAGAAAACCCCGATACTGCATGACATTATCTTTTCGGAGTCTGTCATGCCTATTGCCCTGCTCGCGCTGACCATCAGCGCATTTGCCATCGGAACCACCGAGTTTGTCATCGTCGGGCTATTGCCCACCATCGCCGCCGACCTGGGCGTGAACCTGCCATCGGCCGGCTTGCTGGTCAGCCTGTACGCGCTGGGCGTGGCCATCGGCGCACCTGTGCTGACTGCACTGACGGGCAAGGTGCCCCGCAAGACCTTGCTCTTGTCGCTGATGGTGCTATTCACCCTGGGTAATTTGCTGGCCTGGAAAGCGCCCAGCTATGAATCCCTGATCATCGCCCGCATCCTGACCGGCCTGGCGCATGGCGTTTTCTTTTCCATCGGTTCCACCATCGCCACTTCGCTGGTGCCCAAGGACAAGGCAGCCAGCGCGATCGCCATCATGTTTACCGGCCTGACCGTTGCCCTGGTCACAGGCGTGCCGTTGGGCACCTTTATTGGCCAGCATTTCGGCTGGCGCGAAACTTTCCTGGCTGTCTCGGCGCTGGGCTTGCTCGCCTTTGTCGGCAGCCTGCTGTATGTGCCGTCCACCATCGCACACAGCAAGCCCGCTTCCCTGCTGCAGCAAGTGCAGGTACTGGCCCAGCCACGCTTGCTGCTGGTGTACGCGATGACGGCGGTCGGCTACGGCGGCTCGTTTATCGCCTTTACCTATCTGGCGCCGATATTGCAGCAGGTGTCGGGTTTTGGCGCCAGCGCCGTGGGCCTGGTCATGCTGGTGTATGGTCTGTCGGTAGCTTTCGGCAATATCTGGGGCGGCAAACTGGCCGACAAACGGGGGCCTGTCAACGCCCTGAAGTTGATCTTCCTGTTGCTGGCTGCAGTATTGCTGGTGCTGACCTTTACCGCACCGTATCCGTGGCTGGTAGTGGCCACCGTGCTGCTGTGGGGTGCCGTCGCCTTCGGTAACGTGGCTGGCCTGCAAGTGTATGTGGTGCGGCAAGCCGAACACTTCACGCCGCGCGCCGTCGACGTGGCTTCGGGCTTGAACATTGCCGCGTTTAACCTGGGCATTGCCGGCGGCGCCTGGGGTGGCGGCCTGATCGTCGAACACCTGGGCTTGATCCACACGGGCTGGATCGGCGCGCTGGTAGTACTGGGGGCATTTGGTTTGACGGTCCTGAGCGGCAGGCTGGATCGGCTTTATCCGATAACCGTACGGGCAGGCGGCGAAAAATCAATCCACGCGGCAGGGCATTAAGCAGAGATATCTGATTTATGCTGCAGCGGAGTAATATTCTCCTTATCTTACTATTTCTCTTTTGAAAATATTATAATGATATTTTTCAAATAAGGATGGGTATGACGAAAATTTATCTGCAAATGTTGGGAGTGATATTCGGTTTATCGCTCAGTAGCATGGCCTGCGCCGGTTTAACCATTGCCAAGATCGGCTCCATTCTGGTGTATGAGCAGGGCGACCTTGTCTATGTCTTCCCGGCGGGCGGGGTGAAGGATGCTCCAGCTTGCCATGGCGGGAACGGTAATTACCTGTCTTTTTCCATGAAGCGGCCCCGTGCCAAGGAATATTATGCAGGCTTGCTCATGGCGTTTGCTGCGGGTAAAACGGTAGTGCTTCGCGGCACAGGGGAATGCAATGATCAGCCTGTATCAGAAACGTTGATGTATTTTGAGGTGCAGGACAATTAGTTCATTGCCGGGGGCGATTGCGGCTTGTGCTGGTAGTGCAGATCGCCAGGCAAGAGATTCTGGCTGCGGCATGAGGGCACACCATGCTGTATATTCCTGCCCTGATCATCGTTCGTTGCCTCAATCTCATGTCCCCAGCCGTCTTGTTTTCCGTCGTTCTCGCGTATTTCCTGATCCTGCTGGGCGTGGCCTGGCGCACTTCGCGCCATGCGACGAATGACAGCTTTTTTATCGGTAACAAGAGCAGCCACTGGATGCTGGTGGCGTTTGGCATGGTGGGCACCACCCTGACCGGTGTCACCTTTATCAGCGTGCCGGGTGCCGTGGGGCGCGATGGGTTTGGCTACATCCAGCTGATGATCGGTTATGTGCTGGGCTACCTGGTCATTACCTTTATCTTGCTGCCGCTGTATTACCGCTTGCAGCTGACGTCTATTTACCGCTACCTGGAATTGCGCCTGGGGCGGCGTTCCTACCAGAGCGGGGCGGCGTTTTTCATTTTGTCGCGCTTGCTGGGCGCCACGGCGCGGCTGTATCTGGTGGTTAATATCTTGCAGGCGACTATCCTCGACAGCTTCGGCGTGCCATTCTGGCTGACGGCGCTGGTGGTGCTGCTGCTGATCTTGCTCTACACCTATGAAGGCGGCGTGAAGACCATCGTCTGGACCGATACCCTGCAAACGGCCTGCATGCTGGCGGGCCTTGTCATTTGCGTGGTGTTTTTGCTGCGCGACATGGATATTTCCGTGATCGACAGTCTGGAACGCATGCGCTCGCAGGGCCTGGCGCGTATCTTTACGCTGGACCCGGACAGTCCCGCCTATGTGTGGAAACACATCGTGGCCGGCATCTTCATCACGGTGGCCATGACGGGCATGGACCAGGAGATGATGCAAAAGAATATCTCGGTGCGTACTTTGCGCGATTCGCAAAAGAATATGCTCAGCCTGACCGTGGTGCTCACTGGTGTGCTGCTGCTGTTTTTGTTCCTGGGCGGTTTGCTGCACCTGTATGCGCCGATCGCCGGCGTGACGGCCACCGGCGATAAACTGTTCCCGGCGGTGGTGCTGGGCCACTTCCCGGCCGTGGTGCAACTGATCTTTTTCATTGCGCTGATTTCTGCCTTGTTTCCCAGCGTGGATGGCGCGCTGACGGCGCTCACGTCCACCTTTTGCATCGATATCCTGGGGCTGCAGCGGCGTGCCGACCTGGCGCCTGCGCAGCAGATGCGCTGGCGCCGCCGCGTGCACCTGGGCTTTGCCGCACTGTTCCTGATCCTGATCATGGCCTTCAAATGGATGGACAGTCCCAGCATGATAGGCGTGATCCTGAAACTGGCCAGCTATACCTATGGTCCCTTGCTGGGCCTGTTTGCGTTTGGCTTGTTGACGCGCCGGGGCGTGCGCGACCGCTGGGTGCCGCTGGTGGCGGTGGCGGGGCCGCTGCTGTGCGCGCTGATTGAGCAGGAGCAAGCACAGCTGTTCGTCCACTACCGCATCGGGCTGGAATTGCTGATACTCAACGGCGCCCTGGTCATGGCGGGACTGTTCCTGATTTCCACGCCCGCTTCCTCTGACGCATCGGGCGTAAAGAACTTGTAAAAACATTAGCTCGGCTGAATTTTCAGTTATATTGGTTTCCTTTAGGTTTAACCTCATGGAGTATCGATGTCACTTAATCCGTTCCCGGCCCTGCGCCGTGGCTTTGGCGTATTCTGGCGTACCCTGGACGCCACCCGGCGCGTCGTCTTCAACCTGATCTTTTTGCTGATCCTGATCGCCATCCTGGTGGCGATCTTTGGCGGCGGCGTCAAGCCGCTCAAGGAAAAGACCACCCTGGTGCTCGACCTGCAAGGCCCGCTGGTGGAAGAAACGCCGGGCGGCGTGCGCGAAGCGGTGCTGGCCAATGTCAGCGGCGACGCCAAGAAGAGCGTGCAGCTGCGCGACGTGCTGGCGGTGCTCGACTCGGCCAGCAAGGATAGCGACATCGGCGGGATGGTCCTGCTACTCGATGACCTCGATAGCGGCGGCCTGGCTTCTTTGCGCGAAGTGGCGGCTGGCGTTGAGCGTTTCCGCGCCAGCGGCAAGAAGGTCGTCGCCTGGGGCGCCAGCTACAACCAGCGCCAGTACCTGATAGCGTCCAGGGCCAACGAAGTGTATGTGCACCCGATGGGCGGCGTGATGCTCGAAGGTTTTGGCCGCTACCGCAATTACTACCGCGATGCGCTCGACAAGGTCGGCGTGACGGTCAACCTGCTGAAAGTGGGCACCTACAAGAGCGCGGCCGAGCCGTTTATCGCCAACGGCCCGTCCGAAGCGGCCGCCGAGGCGGACCGCTACCTGAATAACGGCCTGTGGACCACCTACACGAACGATGTGGAAAAGGCGCGCAAACTGCCAGCCGGCGCCATCATGCAATCGATTAATGACTTGCCGGCCTTGCTGACGGCCGCCGGCGGCGATCTGGCGAAACTGTCCGTCAACGCCAAGCTGGTCGACGGCTTGAAGACGCGCGATGAACTCCGTACCCTGATGATGGAGCGCGGCGTCAAGAATGCCGAAGGCACCAACTTCCGCCAGATTTCCTACAGCGACTACCTGGTCCGTTTGCGCCCCAGCCACCTGGGCGACGCCGTCGGCGTGGTGATCGCTTCCGGTGAAATCGGTGATGGCGTGGCCTCGCCAGGCGCCATCGGCGGCTTGTCCACTTCGCGCCTGATCCGCCAGGCACGCGAAGACAAGCAAATCAAGGCGCTGGTCTTGCGCATCGATTCGCCGGGCGGCAGCGCCTTCGGTTCTGAACTGATACGGCGCGAACTGGAATTGACGCGCGCCGCCGGCAAGCCGGTGGTGGTCTCGATGGGCAACGTAGCCGCTTCGGGCGGTTACTGGATCAGCACCTCGTCCGATGAAGTGATCGCCGACGCAGCCACCATCACCGGTTCGATCGGCGTGTTTGCGATTTTGCCGACGGCCGACAAGGTGATCGAAAAGCTGGGCATCCACACGGCCGGCTCGCCGACCACCTGGCTGGCCGATTCGGGTAATCCATTGCGTCCGCTCGATCCGCGTTTCGCGCAAGTGATACAGGGTTCGATCAATCACGTATATGGCGATTTCCTCAGCCTGGTCGCCAAGGCGCGCAAGACCACCCCGGAAAAAATCAATGAAGTGGCGCAGGGACGTGTCTGGACTGGCTTGCAAGCCAAGGACCGCAATCTGGTTGACCGTATCGGCAGCTATGGCGATGCGCTGGCCTCGGCAGCCAAGCTGGCCAAGCTGAGCCCCGGCTACCGCGTGGCTTACCTGGAACAGGAAAGCTCGAACGTCGATCGCCTGATCGGCATGTTCGGCGCCAGGGCGATGGCATCGCTGGGCCTGGATGAACACGTGAAACTGGGCCTGGCCAGCACCGGCTTGCCGACCGGAGCCGCGCTGGGGATCGCCAACGATTTGAGCTGGCTCTCCAGCCTGACGCGCGAGCACAAGCCTTTCATGGCGCTGACGCACTGCCTGTGCACGGTGCCGCTGGACGGCAAATAACACGGCACGACGGGCCGGCCATGCCGGTTCCATCGTTTGTTAAACAAGCCGGCTTTGTCCGGCTTGTTTTGTTAATGGATTGCCGATATGCCGCCAAATATCCGCTGGTCAAGGTCCCTGGCGGGAAAATTGTAGCGAGTTTGTATCTGCATGCCAGTCGCTTGAAACGACCGCCCGCTGCGGCCTGCGCCCTTGCAAGCCTGATTTTTCCGCCGTTTCCCCTTTCAGTTGTGCATGGACATCCGCCGGTGTCCCGATGGCGCTTGCTGTTGCGTGCATAAAATGTTTCAGCTAGAAATGAAATGGATACATGACTATGCTAGAGTCGTCGCAGCATGGGAAAACGCTGTTTTTTCAGCTGATTTTCAGCTCTTGTTTTCCCATTAACCTGTAAGAACAAACGATCATCCGGCCCGAGTGCATGCAGACCTCGGCCGGCGCCACACAATCGCCGTGCCAGCGGCCTATAAAGGATAGCGATGGATTCGCAGACAGCAGCAAATACCCCACGGCGCAGCCGCCGTTCGAAGATTGTCGGTAGCGTTATCGCGCTGGCCGTGATGGGCGCCCTGGGAGGCGGCGCCTGGTATCTGACCCACTCGGGCCTCAGCGCCCAGGGTGGTCCTGGCATGGGTGGACCCGGCGGCCCTGGCGGTCCCGGCGGGCCGGGAGGGCGCAGGGGCGGTCCATCGACCACGGTCGGCGTGGCCACTGCCGTGAAATCCGATTTGCCGGTGACGCTGGACGCGCTGGGTACCGTGACGGCGGCAGCCACCGTGACCGTGCGCCCGCAAGTGTCGGGTATCCTGAAGGAGTTGCGCTTCAAGGAAGGCGCCATGGTCAAGGCCGGCGATGTGGTGGCCCTGATCGACCCAGCCCAGTTTGAAATGGCCCTGATGCAGGCCAAGGGCCAGCGTTTGCGCGATGAAGCGCAGCTGGAAAATGCACGCCTGACCCTGAAGCGCTATGAAACCTTGCTGACCCAGGATTCGATCGCGCGCCAGGACGTCGATACCCAGGCGGCGCTGGTCAAGCAGCTCGAAGGCACGGTGCTGACTGACCGCGCAGCCGAAGGCACGGCCAAGCTCAATCTCGATTACACCAAGGTGGTGTCGCCGATCAGCGGCCGCGCAGGCTTGAAAGTGGTCGATATCGGTAACCTGGTCAGCACCAGCGACGTGGGCGGCGTGGTCGTCATTACGCAGCTGTCGCCGATCGACGTCGTCTTCTCGGTGCCACAGGATAAAGTGCAGACCATCCAGGAACGCCAGGCGCAAAAAGTGGCGCTGTCGGCGCTGGCGCTGGACCGCACGCGCACGATTACCCTGGACAAGGGCAGCTTGAGCGCGCTCGATAACCAGGTCGATGTACAGACCGGCACCGTGCGCGCCAAGGCCCGCTATACGAATGACAAGATGGCTCTGTTCCCGAGCCAGTTCGTCAACGTGCGCCTGGAGCTGGGCAATATCACGGGCGCCGTGCTGGTGCCAGTCACGGCGCTGCGCCACAGCAATACGGGCGACTTCGTCTACGTGCTCAAGGAAGACAAGACCGTCACCGTGCGCCCGGTCACGCGCGGCCAGGCCACCATCGACATGGTAGAAATCAAGGCCGGCCTGGCAGCGGGCGAAAAAGTGATTACGGAAGGCGCGGACCGCCTCAAGGAAGGTGCGAAAGTAACCTTGCCGGGCGACGCACCAGCTGGCATGCACGGCGGCTGGGGTGGCCAGGGCGGCCAGCGTGGCCAGCGTGGCGAACGCGGTGCCGGTGCTGCAGGTGCCGACGGTGCAAGCGGTGAACGCCATCACCGCCGTCGTGACGCTGATGCCAGCGCATCGGCGTCCGCGCCGGCAGCATCGGCGCCGATAGCACCGGCAGCACCAGCGCCAGCCCGCGGAGCGGCCCAATGAGTGCAGGCCTCACATTGAAAGGGCCGGCAGCATGAGTCCATCCGCACCGTTTATCAAGCGCCCGGTCGCCACCGCGCTGCTGATGCTCGCTATTGTGCTGGCGGGGCTGGTGGGCTTCAAGTTCCTGCCGCTGGCGGCCTTGCCGCAAGTGGACTTCCCCACCATCCAGGTACAGACCCTGTATCCGGGCGCCAGCCCGGAAGTCATGGGGCAAACTGTCACGGCGCCGCTGGAGCGTCAGTTCGGCCAGATGGCGGGTTTACAGCGCATGAGCTCCACCAGCGCGGCCGGCGTTTCCATCATCACCCTGCAATTCACGCTGGGCCAGACCCTGGACGTGGCCGAGCAGGAAGTGCAGGCGGCCATCAACGCGGGCGGCTCCTTGCTGCCGACCGATTTGCCGGCGCCGCCCGTCTACGCCAAGATCAATCCGGCCGATGCGCCCGTGATGACCCTGGCGATTACGTCCGACACCATGCCGCTGACGCAGGTGCAAAACATCGTCAACACGCGTTTGGCGCTGAAGATCAGCCAGGTGACGGGCGTGGGCCTGGTGTCGCTGTCCGGCGGCCAGCGTCCGGCGGTGCGCATCCAGGGCGATACCAAATTGCTGGCCTCGTACGGCCTGGGCCTCGACAGCCTGCGCACGGCCATTACCGCCGCCAACGTGAATAGCGCCAAGGGCAGTTTCGACGGTCCTACGCGTTCGTTTACCATCAACGCCAACGACCAGCTGGTCACGGCGCAAGATTACAAAAGCCTGATCGTCAGCTATAAAAACGGCGCACCGGTGCGCCTGTCCGATGTGGCCAATGTGGTCGACAGCGCTGAAAACACGCGCCTGGGCGCCTGGTCTGGCAAGCAGCCAGCGATTATCCTGAACGTGCAGCGCCAGCCTGGCGCCAACGTCATCAAGACGGTAGACGCCATCAAGGCGCTGTTGCCCGAGCTGCAGGCCAGCCTGCCGGCAGCCATGAAGCTCGACGTGCTGAGCGACCGCACCACGGGCATCCGCGCGTCGGTGGAACACGTGGAAATGGAATTGCTGCTGTCCGTGCTGCTGGTGGTGCTGGTGATTTTCGCCTTTTTGCACAGCCTGCGCGCTACCGTGATCGCCAGCCTGTCCGTGCCGATCTCGCTGATCGGCGCCTGCGGCGTCATGTATTTGCTGGGCTACAGCCTGAATAACCTGTCGCTGATGGCGCTGACGATCGCCACCGGTTTCGTCGTCGATGACGCCATCGTGATGATCGAAAATATCGCGCGCTATATCGAAGAGGGCGAAACGCCGATGGCCGCCGCCCTGAAAGGCGCGTCGCAAATCGGCTTTACCATCATCTCGCTGACGGTGTCCTTGATCGCCGTGCTGATTCCGCTGCTGTTCATGGGCGACGTGGTAGGGCGTCTGTTCCGCGAATTCGCCATGACCCTGGCCATCACGATCCTGATTTCCGCCGTGGTTTCGCTGACCCTGGTGCCGATGATGTCGGCGCGCTGGCTGAAAAGCCACGCCGATGAAAAAGTCAGCGCCATGGGCCACCGCATCCAGGTTTTCTTCGACAAGGTCATCGCGCGGTACGACGTAGCCCTGGTCTGGGTCTTGAAACGCCAGGGCCTGACCATGCTGGTCGCCCTGGCTACCATGGTGCTGACGGTGGTGCTCTATATCACCATCCCAAAAGGCTTGTTCCCCACCCAGGATACGGGGCAGCTGCAGGCGCGCATCGAAACTTCGCAAGCCGTTTCCTACGAGCGCATGGCAGCCTTGCAGCAAGCGGCAGCCGCCGCGGTGCTGGACGATCCTGCCGTCGATACCTTGAGTTCCTTGGTGGGTGTCGATGCCGCCAACAACACCATGCTGCATACGGGTAGCATGCTGATCAACCTGAAGCGCTCGCGCAGCGGCAGCCAGGAAGAGATCATGGAGCGCCTGCGCGAACGCGTCTCGCACGTGGCCGGCGTGACCCTGTATTTGCAGCCGACGCAAGACCTGACCATCGATGCCGAATCGGGCCCGACGCAGTACCGCGTCTCGCTCGAAGGCGCCGATACGGCCACTGTCACGCAATGGGCCGGCAAGCTGGCGGCGCGCATGCGCGAGAAATCGCAGCTGCGCAACGTCACCACCGATGCAGGCGCCACGGGGGCCGCCGTCAGCGTGGGCATAGACCGCGACAGCGCCGCGCGCATGTCGGTCACCACCTCCACCGTGGACGATGCGCTGTACAACGCTTTTGGCCAGCGCATCATCTCGACCATTTTCACGGAAACCAACCAGTACCGAGTGATTCTCGAAGCGCAGCCGGGCATCGTCACCACGCCATCGGACCTGGGCGACCTGCAGGTGCGCACCGGTTCGGGCAAGTCCACGCCGCTGTCGGCGTTTGCCAGCGTCACGGAAAAACAGGCGCCGCTGCAAATTACGCACGTGGCGCAGTATCCGGCCACCACCCTGGGCTTCGATACGGCCCATGGCGTGGCGCTCGGTAGCGCGGTCGATGCGATCCGCCAGGCGGCCAAGGATATCGCCTTGCCGCCATCGGTCAGCCTGACTTTCCTGGGGGCGGCCGGCGCCTATGAAAAATCGCTGTCGAACCAGCTGTGGCTTATTCTGGCGGCCGTCGTCTGCGTCTACATCGTGCTGGGCGTGCTGTATGAAAGCTATATCCACCCGCTGACGATTTTGTCGACCTTGCCGTCGGCCGGCGTGGGCGCCTTGCTGGCGCTGATGATGAGCGGCCAGGATCTGGGCGTGATCGGCATCATCGGCATCATCCTGTTGATCGGTATCGTCAAGAAGAACGCCATCATGATGATCGACTTTGCCATCGAGGCCGAGCGCGACGAGGGCAAGAGCCCACAGGAAGCGATCCACCAGGCTGCGCTGCTGCGCTTCCGTCCTATCCTGATGACGACGCTGGCAGCGCTGTTTGCGGCCGTGCCGCTGATGCTGGGCTGGGGCGAGGGCGCCGAGTTGCGCCGTCCGCTGGGCATGGCCATCTTTGGTGGCCTGATCGTCAGCCAGGTATTGACCTTGTTCACGACGCCGGTGATTTACCTGGCCTTCGACCGCCTGGGCCGCCGCTTTGGCAGTACCACTGGTGGTACAAGCGGCGCCAGCGTGAATCTGGATAAAACGGATGCGGGGAGCGCCGCGTGAACCTGTCTTCACCGTTCGTCAAGCGGCCCATCGCCACCGTGCTGCTGACCATCGGCATCGCGCTGGCGGGCATCGGTGCGTTTTTCGTGCTGCCCGTCTCGCCGCTGCCGCAGGTTGACTACCCGACCATTTCCGTCAGCGCCAACTTGCCGGGTGCCAGTCCGGAAACCATGGCCACTTCGGTGGCCACGCCGCTGGAGCGGCGCTTGGGCGTGATCTCGGGCGTCAATGAAATGACGTCGTCGTCCGGCACCGGGTCGGCCCGCATCAGTTTGCAATTCGACCTGAACCGCAATATCGATGCGGCCGCGCGCGAAGTACAGGCGGCCATTTCCGCCTCGCGCGTGGATTTGCCCGCCACCTTGCGCAGCAACCCGACCTACAACAAGGCCAATCCATCGGATGCGCCTGTGATCATCCTGGCGCTGACGTCGAAAACGCGCACGCCGGGCCAGATCTACGACGCCGTCTCTAACCTGGTGCAGCAGAAAGTAGCCCAGGTCAAGGGCGTGGGCGAGGTGGAGCTGGGCGGCGGTTCGCTGCCGGCCGTACGTGTGGAACTGCTGCCGTTCCAGCTCAATCATTATTCCGTATCGATGGACGATGTGCGGGCGGCTTTGCAGGCGACCAACGCCAATCGTCCCAAAGGAGCCATTACGGGCAATGACCGCAGCCTGCAAATCTATTCGGGCGCCAGCACGGCCTCGGGTGGACGCAGCGCGGCCGATTACCGCAGCCTGGTGGTGGCCTGGCGCGACGGCGCCGCGATTCGCCTCGACGACGTGGCCGATGTGGTCGATGGCGTGGAAAACACCAACACCCTGGGCCTGTTCAATGGCCAGCCGGCCGTCATCGTGCTGATCACGCGCCAGCCTGGCGCCAATGTGATCGCCACGGTCGACGGCGTGCGCGCACTGCTGCCGCAACTGCAGGCGCAACTGCCGGGAGACATCAAGCTGCAGGTGGCGTCCGACAGCACGAACTCCATTCGCGCGTCTCTGCACGAGATCGAATTTACCCTGCTGATCTCCATCGTGCTGGTGGTGCTGGTGGTCAGCGCCTTTTTGCGCAGCGTGCGCGCCACCATCATTCCGGCAGTGGCGACCATCGTTTCGCTGCTCGGTACTTTCGGCGTGATGTACATGCTGGGCTTCAGCCTGAATAACCTGTCCTTGATGGCGCTGACGGTAGCCACCGGCTTCGTGGTCGATGACGCCATCGTGGTGCTGGAAAACACCCAGCGCCATATCGAGGCGGGCATGGACCGCTTCAAGGCGGCCCTGCTGGGTGCGCGCGAAGTGGGCTTTACGGTGTTGTCGATCAGCCTGTCGCTGGTGGCCGTCTTCATTCCGCTGCTGTTCATGGGGGGGCAGGTGGGGCGCTTGTTCCGCGAATTTGCCGTCACTTTGTCGGCCGCCGTGATGATTTCCCTGGTGATTTCCCTGACCACCACGCCGATGATGTGCGCCTGGCTGCTGAAGAATGGCGAACAGCACAAGCAACCGGGCAGGATCGCGCAGTGGTTCGAGCGTGGCTTCCAGCGCATGCTGACGATCTATGAGCATTGCCTGGACTGGGCCTTGTCCAGCGCACCGCTGGTGATGGCCATCCTGGTGTTTGTGGTGGGCTTGAACGTGTACCTGTTCGCGGCGGCGCCGAAGGGCTTTTTCCCGCAGCAGGATACGGGCCAGATCAGCGGCGGCATGCGCGCCGACCAGAGTATCTCGTTCCAGGCCATGCAGGGCAAGTTGCGTGAACTGGTCAACATCATCAAGGAAGATCCGGCCGTGGCCACCGTGGTCGGGTTTACCGGCGGCGGCAGGGCAGGGGGCGGCTTCATGTTCATCGACCTGAAACCCGTGGGCCAGCGCACCGACAAGGGGCAAGCCGTGATCGCACGCCTGCGTCCGCAACTGGCCAAGGTGACGGGCGTCTCCCTGTTCCTCAATCCGGTGCAGGATTTGCGCATGGGCGGGCGTTCATCGAACTCCACCTACCAGTACACGCTGATCAGCGATAACCAGGCTGACCTGAAAAAATGGGCGGCCAAGCTGGCCGACCAGATGAAGATGCAGCCGTCCCTGATCGATGTGGACACCGACCAGGCGGAAAATGGCGTGGAAACCTATGTCCATATCGACAAGGACCGCGCCACCGAACTGGGCGTGCAGGTGCGCGACATCGACAATGCGCTGTACAACAGCTTTGGCCAGCGCCAGGTGGCGACCATCTACGATGAACTGAACCAGTATCACGTGATCATGGAAGTGGCGCCCCGCTACGCGCAAAGCCCGGAAGCACTGAGCGCCGTCTATGTGCCAGCCACGGCCGCCACGGCGGGCGCCACGGTAGCCAACATCACGGCCTCGCGCGATCCGTCCAGCGGCAATGCGCTCAGCAACACCTTGACCAGCATGGTGCCGCTATCGTCGTTCAGCCGCTTTGCCGAAAGCTCGACCGCTACTTCCGTCAATCACCAGGGCGGCGAGCTGGCGACCACCGTCTCGTTCAATCTGACCGATGGCTACACCCTGAGCGATGGCCAGGCGGCCGTGGCCCAGGCGGAAGCGGAAATCGGCATGCCGGTCAATGTACGGGGCAGCTTCCAGGGGACGGCAAAGAGCGCGCAAGACAACAACAAGGAGCAGCCGCTGCTGATCCTGGCGGCCATCGTGGTGATCTACATCGTGCTGGGCATCCTGTATGAAAGCCTGGTGCATCCGGTCACCGTGCTGTCGACCCTGCCGTCGGCGGGCGTGGGCGCCGTGCTGGCGCTGCTGATGTTCCGCATGGAGTTTTCCATCATCGCCCTGATCGGCGTGTTCCTGTTGATCGGCATCGTCAAGAAAAATGCTATATTGATCATCGACTTCGCGCTGGAGGCCGAGCGATCGCGCGGCTTGACAGCGGTGGAAGCGGTGCGCGAAGCATGTTTGCTGCGTTTCCGTCCCATCCTGATGACTACCGTCGCGGCGGCGCTTGGCGCCTTGCCGCTGGCGATAGGCTTTGGCGAGGGGTCCGAGCTACGCCAGCCTTTAGGGGTCGCCATCATCGGCGGCCTGATTGCCAGCCAGTTGTTGACATTGCTGACCACCCCGGTGGTCTACATCCTGCTCGACAAACTGCGCACGCGCAGCGCCGACGAGCAGCAATTGAGCCGCATTCCAGGGCCAGATAACCCGAGCACACAATCATGATTCAAGTAAAACAAGTCAAGTCCACCGTTCCTGCACGCCGCCTGCTGCCGCTGGCCAGCGCCGCCGCTTTTGTTCTTTTGGCCGGCTGCGCCGTCAGCCCCACGTATGAAGTGCCTGCCACGCCCGCGCCGCAAGCGTTCAAGGAAGCAGCTGGCTGGCAGCCTGCCGCACCTGCCGATGCGCTGGAGCGGGGCCCCTGGTGGACGCTGTTTGGCGACGCCCAGCTGAACCAGCTGGCCGAGAGTATCGAGATCTCGAACCAGAACGTGGCTGAAGCCATCGCCTCGTATGAACAGGCGCGCGCGCTGGTGCGCGAACAGCGCGCCTCGCTGTTTCCTACCGTCAGCCTGACGGGTAGCGGTACGCGTTCAGGTAATGGCAGTGGTAGTGGCGGTGCCGGTGTCGGGCAGCAAAGCGTCAGCAATAATTACCGTGCCTCCATCGGCGCCAGCTGGGAACCGGATGTCTGGGGCAAGCTGCGCGCCGGCGTGACGGGTGCGGAAGCCAGTGCCGCCGCCAGCGCGGCCGACCTGGCCTCGGCGCGCCTGTCGGCGCAGGGTGAGCTGGCGACCAATTATTTTTCGCTGCGCCAGACCGATGCACAAATTGCGCTGCTGACCTCCACCCTGGACGGCTACCAGCGCGTGCTCGACATCACGCGCAACCGTTTCAATTCGGGCGTTGCCGCCAAGTCCGACCTGCTGCAGGCGCAGACGCAGCTGGCCAATGCGCAGATCGACCTGTCCACCGCCGTGCGCCAGCGCGCCCAGCTGGAACACGCGATCGCCATCTTGCTGGGCCGTGCGCCGGCCGATTTCAGCCTGGCCGTGGCGCCGTGGAATATCGTCGTGCCGGACGTGCCACTGGGCGTGCCATCGACCTTGCTCGAGCGCCGCCCCGACATCGCCGCTGCCGAACGCCGCGTGGCGCTGGCCAACGAGCAGATCGGCATTGCCCGTTCCGCGTATTACCCGAGCTTGGACCTGAGTGCTTCCTATGGCGGCGGCGCCAGCAAGCTGGGCGACCTGTTCAATGCATCGAGCAGCCTGTGGTCGCTCGGTTTGTCGGCCACGCAAACCCTGTTCAATGCGGGCGCTACCACAGCCAGCGTGGATGCGGCCAAGGCCGGCCGCGATGCGGCCGTGGCGCGCTACCGCCAGACCGTACTGGCTGCTTTTGGCGCGGTGGAAGACCAGTTGTCGGCCACGCGCGCGCTGGCTGAACAGATCGAGTTGCGCAAGGTGGCGTCGAGCGCCGCCGATGAGGTAGAGCAGCAGATGCTGAACCGCTATAACGCGGGCCAGGTCAGCTATACGGACGTGGTGACGGCGCAAGTGACGGCGCTGTCGGCGCGCCGTTCGCTGGTGCAGGCGCAAGCGGACCGCCAGACCACGGCCGTGGCGCTGATCCAGGCGCTGGGCGGCGGCTGGCATGTGCCGGGGACACAAGCTCAAGCACAGCCGGCACAGTAAGGGCGCTGTGGTAGCCGACACAGGCATGAAAGCCTGTGTCGAATTCGGTTTTGATACAGTGCTTGGGTGCTAGAATGCAAGATTAATCTTTGTCTATCCTTCCATCAGGCAGGGTGGCTATCTTGCAGATGATGACACGCAGCAAACATAGCACTGCTTCGACTACCGAGGCCGCTCCCATCATCTTCCCTGTGGTGGCAATCGGCGCTTCCGCTGGCGGACTCGATCCCATCGTTGCTTTCCTGGCCAATGTGCCACAAGAAAGCGGCATAGCCTATGTGGTGATCCAGCATCTCGATCCTACGCAAAAAGCCATGCTGCCTGAACTGTTGCAGCGGGCCACCAGCATTCCCGTGATGGAAATCACGCATCATATGGAAATGCGGCCAAATCATATTTACGTTATTCCATCGAATGCGGACCTGACCCTGTTCAATGGATGCTTTGTGCTCAGCGAACCGGTGCAGCTGCGCGGGCATCGCCTGCCGATCAATATCTTCTTCGAGAGCCTGGCAGCCGAATGGGGCAAATTGACCGTAGGCGTGATCTTTTCCGGCATGGGCAGCGATGGCACGCGCGGCTTGCAGGCGATCAAGCGGGCAGGCGGCCTGACCCTTGCCCAGCATCCCGATACCGCCAAGTTCGACATGATGCCGCAAAGCGCCATTAGCGCCGCATTGGTGGACTTGATCGATTTCCCCGATAAAATGCCGGAAAAGATCGTCGCCTATCTGTTGCGCAGCAGTTTTCTGCGCTCACCGGGTAGTGGGCCTAACGGGCGTAACACGCTGCAGGAAGTCGTCGCGCTGCTATCTGAACATACGGGTAACAGTTTTACCGATTACAAGATCAATACGGTGCTGCGCCGTATTGAGCGGCGCATGAGCCTGCATCAAATGGGCGTGATGGAAGAGTATGTCGTGTATTTGCGCAGCAACCCTGCGGAAATCGATTTGCTGTTCAAGGAATTGCTGATCGGCGTGACGAGTTTCTTCCGCGACCAGAAAGTGTGGGAATACCTGAAGACCGTGGCCTTGCCGCAATTGCTGGAGGCCCATCCCGATGGACGCGCTTTCAAGGCCTGGGTACCGGCCTGTTCCACGGGCGAGGAGGCGTATTCGCTGGCCATGGTGTTTCATGAGGTGGTGGCCAGCATCAATCCGCCGTCCAAGTATAGCCTGCAGATTTTCGCCACCGACCTGTCGGGCGACGCGATCGACCGTGCGCGCCAGGGCAGGTTTCCTGAAACGATCAGCAGCGATGTCTCGGCTGAGCGCCTGGAACGCTTTTTTATGGCTGGCAAGCGTGAATACCACGTGAAAAAAGAGATACGCAATATGATCATCTTTGCGCAGCAAAATATCATTTCGGATCCACCCTTTACCAAGCTCGATATCCTGTGCTGCCGCAATCTGCTGATTTATCTGAACGCCAAGCTGCAGCAGCGGCTGATCCCCTTGTTTCATTATGCCTTGAACCGTGACGGCCTGCTCTTGCTGGGTACCGCCGATACGCCTGGCCATTTTTCCGAATTATTTGCACCGCTGATCACGTCGAGCCGGCTGTACCGCCGGCTTGATAACCTGGCGCGCCAGCGGCTGCCTACGTATTTCCCCACCAAGGTATCATTGGTGTCGCCCCCCATACCCAGCGATACGAGAGAAGCTAGCATGCCTGGAAAGATACAATCCCATGTCGAGCAGTTATTGCTCCAGAAGTATTCACCGGCGGCGGCACTGCTAAACCAGGATGGGGACATCTTGTACATCAATGGCCGCACGGGTGCTTTCCTGGAGCCGGCAGCTGGCAAGGCCAACTGGAATATCCATGCCATGGCGCGCGAAGGCCTGCGCTATGAATTGGCCGGCCTGATCAAGCAGGCGCTGCAAAGCGATGGCGTGGTGCGCCTGAAGGGGCTGGTGGTGAAAGACCATCTTGGCCAGTCGCTGGGCGTGGATGTGAGCGCCGAGGCGCTGAGCCAGCCCGATTCCTTGCGCGGCATGGTCTTCGTGACGTTTTCC
This sequence comes from Janthinobacterium silvisoli, assembly GCF_014200725.1. GTDB lineage: Bacteria > Pseudomonadota > Gammaproteobacteria > Burkholderiales > Burkholderiaceae_D > Janthinobacterium. The sequence goes on along the minus strand of NZ_JACHCL010000001.1, from coordinate 875,659 downwards.
AGCATGACGCTGGTAGCCGAGCCGCGCCGTATCCGCTCGCCCAATCCCAAGGTGCTGGAACTGGAGCAGCAGCTGACGCAGGCGCGCAATGAAATCCAGGCCGTGCGCGATGAAATGCAGACCTCGCGCGAAGAACTGAAGTCGGCCAATGAGGAATTGCAATCGACCAATGAAGAGCTGCAATCGACGAACGAGGAACTGACCACTTCGAAGGAAGAGATGCAGTCGCTCAATGAAGAGCTGTACACGGTCAACGCCGAGCTGCAATCGAAGGTCGATGACTTGTCGCTGGTCAATAGCGACATGAAGAATCTGCTCAACAGCACGGATATCGCCACCATTTTCCTCGACAGCGCCTTGCGCATCCGCCGCTTCACGGCGCCGGCCACGCAAATCTACAAGCTGATTCAAACAGACTTGCGGCGCCCCTTGAGCGATATCGTCAATGACCTTGATTACCCGGAACTGGAAAACGATGCACTGGAAGTCATCCGTAGCCTGGTGTTTTCTGAGAAGCATGTATCGACCAAGACGGGGCGCTGGTACGACGTGCGCATCATGCCCTACCGGACCATCGAAAATGTGATCGACGGCGTGATCGTGACCTTTATTAACATCACGGAATCGAAGCTGCTCGAAGCACAACTGCGGCAGATGCAGTCCGATGTCGTCATGGGCGGAGAAACGGGTGAGAGCGTGTCATGAATGACGCATTCGACAGCGGGATTGGCCCCACGAAGTTGCGTGAGCAGGCCGAGCAATTGGCGGCGGAGCAACTGGTGTCCGCGGCGTCATCGTTGTCGAATGAAGAGATGATGCGTCAGCTGCATGAGTTGCAAGTGAGCCAGATCGAGCTGGAAATGCAGAATGTGGCATTGGCTGAACTGGAGCAGTTGAAGAATGCATTTGAAATCAGCCGCGACCTTTATTCCCAGCTGTATGAGCAGGCGCCCGTCAGCTATTTCTCGCTGAGCCGCAAAGGCGTGATCACGCGCGTCAACGTGGCCGCTTGCGGCTTGTTGCGGCGCGACAAGGATGGCTTGCTGGCACGGCATTTTGAACAATTCATTGCACCTCAGGCGCAAGGCGCGTTCCGGCGTTTTCTTGCTGCCGTGTTTGACAGCGGTGCGCGGCAGGTGCTGGAGGCGCAGCTGTTCGACGGCGAGCCGGGGCGCACTGGCGTCATTGTGCGCATCGAGGCCAATGTCGATGCGCACAGCGCGACCGTGCGCATGATGGTGACCGAACTAGGCGACGAGCTGGCGCGCGACTCGGCCTTGCGGCGCGCCTTTCTCATCCTCGATACCATCCGCGAAGGCGTGATGGTGACCGACAGCGATAACCGCATCATTTCCGTCAACCCCGCTTTTACCAGCATCACCGGCTACCTGGCCGAAGAAGCCATCGGGCGCGACCCGTCATTCCTGGGCGGCGGCACGCATCCAGCGCAATTCTATGCATCGATGTGGCAAAGCCTGCGCCAGGAGGGTAGCTGGTTTGGCGAACTGGTCAACCGGCGCAAGAATGGCGAACGCTTCGTCGAGTCGCTGTCGATCACGCCGATGCGCACGCAGGACGGTGCGACCAGCCATTTCGTGGGCGTGTTTTCCGACATTACCGAGCGCAAGCTGGCCGAGGCGGCCGTGCGCGAACTGCACCGCGAACTCGATCAGCGCGTGATCGACCGCACCGCCGAACTGGTGCGTGCCAACCAGCACCTGCAGCTGGAAGTACACCAGCGTGAACAGGCGCAAGTGGCCTTGCGCGATGCGGAACGCTTTTTTCACTCCACCATCGATTCGCTGACGGACCGCGTGCTGGTGCTCAACCAGGCAGGTGAAATCGTGCACGCCAACCAGGCGTGCATCGCGTTTGCCGGACATGCGGCCAGTGAGGTGCAGTATCTGCAGTTTTGCGAGACGGACAGGCGCTGGCAACGCAAGTCGGGACAGGAACTGGCCAGCGGCATCCGCGCGGTGATCGCCGGCCTGGCCGATACCTACACTCTCGAGTATGAATTTTCCACGCCAGCCGGCGCGCGCTGGTCGCAGGCCAGGGTCAGCCGTTTCCTGGGCGAAGGTCCGTTGCGGGTGGTGGTCGCCCACAGCGACATCACCGAGCGCAAGTTGATGGATGGCGCGCTGCGCCAGTCGCACGCCCAGCTGCGCCAGCTGGCGCTGCACCTGGAAACGGCCAAGGAAGACGAGCGCAAGCGCATTTCACGCGATATCCACGATGAGCTGGGACAAAACCTGCTGGCCCTGCGCATCGATATTTCCATGCTCAGCGCGCGTACGGAGGGCTCGCATCCGCGCCTGCATGGCCGCGTCGGCGCGGTGCTCAGCAATGTCGACACGACCATCAAGAGCGTGCGCGGCATCATGAATGAATTGCGCCCGATGGCGCTGGACCTGGGCTTGCAGGCCGCCATCGAATGGCAGGTCGGCGATTTTCGCAAGCGCAGCGGCATTGCCTGCCAGTTGCGCATCGGCGACGAAGCGCTGTTTACGGCCATCGACGGCCAGGTTGAAATCGTGTTGTTCCGCATCGTGCAAGAAGCGCTCAGCAATGTCATGCGCCACGCGCAGGCCAGCGCTGTCGAGATCGAATTCAGTGTCGACGCCTGGGCCATCCATGTGGTGATCAGTGACAACGGCGTCGGCATTACGCCGCAGCAACAGCGCAAGAGCCAGTGCTTCGGCCTGATCGGCATTGCCGAGCGCGTCACGGCGCTGGGTGGGCAGTTCGTGATCGGTGCGCCGGCCTCGGGCAGCGGTTGCCGTTTATCGCTGCAAATCCCCTTGCGGCCGGCGGCTTGAAAGCGCGCTTGAAAACAAGTTGATAATTGTCGCAGGAGAATTTTTTGCCTGCCCTGCGACGGCGGGACAGGCTATACTTTCGCCTGCTTTTTATGGAGGGGCATATTTTGTTGACAAAATTATTATTACCCATCGCCCTGATGGGCGCGTTCACCGTCGCGCACGCTGACGAAGGACAATGGCAGCCGTACCAGCTGCCGCAACTGAAAGCCGAATTGAAGCGCGTGGGCATCGAGATCCCCGCCGAAAAACTGGCTGACCTGAGCAAGCATCCGATGAGCGCCATCGTGTCGCTGGGCGGCTGCTCCGCGTCCTTCGTATCCGATTCCGGCCTGGTGGTGACCAACCACCATTGCGCGTATGGCGCGATCCAGCGTAATTCCACGCCTGAACACAATTACATCACCAACGGCTTTTTGGCCAAGACCCGCGCCGAAGAGCTGCCGGGCGGCCCGAACAGCCTGGTCTACGTGACCGACAAGGTGGAAAACGTCAGCGACCGCGTGCTCAAAGGCTTGACGGCCGACATGACGGGCCGCGCCCGCCACGAAGCGGTGGAAAAGCGCATCAAGGACTTGATCGCCGAATGCGAGACGGACAAGATGTACCGCTGCTCCGTGCCAGCCTTCCACCGTGGGCTGGAGTACTACCGCATCCGCCAGATGATGATACGCGACGTACGCCTGGTGTACGCACCATCGGACAAGATCGGCAACTTCGGCGGCGATATCGACAACTACGAATGGCCACGCCACACGGGCGACTACTCGTTCCTGCGCGCCTACGTGGGCAAGGATGGCCGTCCGGCCGACCCGTCGCCAGACAACGTGCCGTACAAGTCGAAAGACTTCCTGGTGGTCTCGGCGGAAGGCATCAAGGCTGGCGACGGCATCTTGCTGGCCGGCTACCCTGGCCGCACCAGCCGCTACAAGCTGCCAGCGGAAATCCGCGAAGCGCGCGATTCGGCCTTCCCCTTGAAAGTAGCTGAGCTGCAAGCCGACCTGGCCGTGATGGCTGACGCCACTGCCGGTGACGAAGCGGCCGCCGTGCGTTACGCCAGTGTGGTGAAAAGCATCAATAACGTGCTGAAGAAAACCCAGGGCTTGCTCGACGGTTTCGCGCGCAAGGATATCGCCGCCATCAAGGATGTGCAGGATGCCGAGTTCCGCGCCTGGTACGCCAAACAGCCGAATGTATCGAACACCATGCTGGCCGAACTGGACGCGGCGATCGCCAACGACATGGCGCTCAGCGACGAAGAGTTTGCCTGGTCGGTGGCCACCAATAGCGATCTGCTGAAAAGCGCGCGCACCCTGTACCGCCTGGCGCAAGAGCAGCAAAAGCCGGATGCAGAACGTGAATCGGGCTACCAGCAGCGCGACCTGGCCTTCATCAAGGCCCGTTTGGCGCGCCTGGAACAGTCGTATGTCAACAAGGTCGACCAGGCACGTTTTGAAGCTGGCTTGAAGCGCTACGCCCAACTGGTGGCGAAGAGCCATCCGCAAGGCCTGGATGCATTGCTGCCTGCGCCAACGGCCGTCGCTGTCCTGTACCAGCAGACGCAACTGGCCGACACGGCCAAGCGCCTGGCCTGGATGGGCAAGGACGTGGCGGCGATGCAGCAGTCCGACGATGCATTCATCCAGCTGGCGATCAAGCTGCAACCAGTGGCGCAAGCGCTGGAAGAGCGCCGCAAGGAAATCGATGGCAACCTGGAACGCGTGATTCCGCAATACATGCAAGCCGTGATCGCCTGGAAAAAGTCGCAAGGCAAACCTGTTTATCCTGACGCCAACTCGACCCTGCGCATGACTTACGGCACCGTGGCGCCATACTCGCCACGCGACGGCATCACCAAAGGCCCATTCACCACCGTGGAAGGCATCGTCGAGAAAGTCACCGGCAAAGCGCCATTCGAAGCGCCGCAAGCGCTGATCGATGCGGTCAAGGAAAAACGCTATGGCCAATTCCGCGATCCGGTACTGGGCACCGTGCCCGTCAACTTCCTGACCAGCGCCGACACCACCGGTGGCAATTCCGGTTCGGCCGTGATGAACAAGCGTGGCGAGCTGATCGGTCTGAACTTCGATTCGACCTATGAATCGATCACCAAGGACTGGTACTTCGACACGGCGATCACGCGCGCGATCCACCTCGATATCCGCTACATGCTGTGGGTCATGAAAGAAGTCGACCATGCAGATAACTTGCTCAAGGAAATGACGATCAAGTATCCGAAAGCTGCCACGGCGACGAAGAAGTAAGTTTCGACGCTCAACAAGCCGCATCCGCCGCAGGGCCGATGCGGCTTTTTTGCGCATGGCTAACTAATTTGAGTTCCATCAATATGCCAGCCTCCACCATGGTTAGCATGGTCTAGCGAAACAAATCCGGAGGAGGCAATATGGGCGATGGCGAGCTGGCAGCCGATCTTGCGCGGCTTTTCGCAAGCGGCAAACAAGTCCAGGAAAGCCGCTTGCTGCGTATGGATTTTCCGCGCGACGATGGTCCGCCCGATACCGCGCTGCTGGTCAACAGCTTGCGGGCACACGAAGAAATGTCACGCGACTTCCGTTTCGAGGTCGAACTGCTGTCCGACAATCTCCACCTTCCCCTGACCGCCATGATGGGACGCATGGTCACGATTTCGATGGTGCGCGATGACGCCAGCTTGCGCTATTTTAACGGTTATATCGGCGAATTTAGCTTGTTGCGCAGCGATGGCGGTTTCGCGGTCTACCAGATGGTGCTGCAACCCTGGCTGGCGTTTGCCAGGCTGCGCATGGACAACGTCTCGTTTCACGAACGCAACGTCATCGATATCAGCGAAACGACCTTCGAGCATTATGTGCAGCGCGACTGGCAAAACCGGCTGCATGAGGAAGTAGCGATATTAAGCTGCGCCAACCAGCATAATGAAACCGATTACAACCATCTGCACCGGTGCTGGGAAGCCCAGGGCATCCACTACTGGTATGAACATCGCGTCGACGGACATACACTTTGTCTGGGCGACAATACCTGGCTGAGCGACAGCATCGACCCAGGCGACCCCCATGCCGGCGAAGACGACGAGATGGTGTTTCGCAGCGGTACGGGCTCGCAGGAGGGCGATGGCATACGCGATTGGCAGGCAATACGGAAAATCGCCTCAGGCTCGCTCACGCTGGCCAGCTTTAACTACAAGCATCCTTACGCCAGTCGCGCCAGCGGCCATGCACTGCACCAGCAGGGCGATGTGTTTGCCCATGAACTGTATCAAAACACCGGCTATGGCTACGCCGGCATGGACGATGGTGAAGCGCTGGCGCAACGCCGCCTGGAGGAGCATAACCACCAGGCACAATACTTCGAAGCTGGCGGCAATCACCGCTGCGCCCAGGCCGGGCGCAGTTTCACGCTGAGTGGCCACTTCAGCGGCACGCAGGCCATGCCAGCCAAAGGTGAAGCGGCGCGCCCGGACATCCGCTCGCGCGAATACCTGATCCTGTCGGTCGATCATGTCGCCAGCAACAATTACCAGGCAGGCACGGGTGCGAAGTCGCATTATGAAAACCGTTTTAGCTGCATCCGCAAGAGCATCCGCTGGTATCCGGGACGGCAGTTCAACAGCACGCCTTGTGCGGTGCCCGGCGTACAGACCGCCATTGTCACCGGGCCGGCAGGCGAAACCATCCATACTGACGCGCTGGGCCGGGTGAAGGTGCAATTCCACTGGGACCGGCTGGGCAAGTTCGACGCGGGCAGTTCGTCATGGATCAGAGTCATGACGCCATGGGCGGGCCAGGCGTTCGGCCAGATCGCCTTGCCGCGCATCGGCCAGGAAGTGCTGATCCAGTTTCTCGACGGCAATATTGACCGTCCCGTGATTGTCGGCGCGGTGTACAACGGCAACCATGCGCCGCCGTGGAATTTGCCGGCGCAACGCATGCTGGGAGGCTGGCGCAGCGCCGAGCTGATGCCTGGCGGCGGCTACGGCGTGCGCGGCAATCAGTTGGTACTGGACGATACGCACCAGCGCATCCAGGCGCAGCTGAACAGCGATCATCAGCATAGCCAATTGTCGCTAGGCTGCATCAGCCGCATCGAAGACGCCAACGGGCGCAAGGATGCGCGTGGCGAGGGCTGGGAACTGGCGTCGGACGCCTGGGGCGTGGCGCGCGCCGGGCGCGGCATGTTGCTGACCACCGAAGCGCGCCCGGGCGCCGCCTCGCATATCAAGAGCATGGATGAAACCTTGCGCCGGTTGGCCGAGGCTGCTGAACGGCACAAGGCGCTTGCCGCCCTGGCGCAGCATCATGGCGCGCAAGAAAGCGCGGCCCAGCAGGGCGCCGCCGCCGATGTGTTGCAAGCCCAGCATGCGGCGATCAAGGGCGCAGCTGGTGGTGGCGAAAACGTATTTCCGGAACTGTCAAAGCCCCATCTGGTGCTGGCCAGCCCGGCCGGCATCGAAACGACGACCGCGCAATCGACGCATATCGCCAGCGCCGAGGATACCGCCTTGACCTCCGGGCGCAACCTCTCGCTGGCGGCCAGCGGCGGCCTGTTCGCCAGCATAGGCGCAGCGCTGCGCCTGTTCGTCCACAAGGCCGGCATGAAACTGATCGCCGCAGCTGGCCCGGTGCAGATCGCGGCGCAAACCGATGCGGTCGAGATCGTTGCCAATAAAGTGCTGGAGCTGATCAGCCAGGCCGACTGGGTGAATATTCGTGGCCGCAAAGGCGTGCGCCTGCATGGCGCCAATTGCATGCTTGAAATTAGTGACAAGGTGCAGTTTTTTACCGCGTCGCCAACGCTGTTTCATGGAAACCTCGAAACACTGGCGCCGAAAAACCGGCCGTAACCGGAGATGGAACCGTCCGTCGCGCCGGTGCAAGGGCAGTTGCAACATACCATCCAGGCCCACGCGGATGGCGGCCAGTATGCCAACGTGCCCTACACGCTGTACAAGGGCGATGCCAAAGTCGAGCAAGGCTTGACCGACGAATTCGGCCGCATCCTGATCGAGCATCAGGACGGCACGCCGCGCTATCGCATCGTCCTTGGCAATGGGGAAGAGTTTTCATTGCAGGCGAGCGCGCGCTTCGACCCGAGCGCGGCGCCGGACAGCGAACAGACGCTGTCGAACCGCGGTTTGCGCGCGTTCGACGATACCAGCGACGGTCGCTGGGTTCAATGATGCACGACACTGACTGGAGAGCGCTATGCCGGAATCGAGCGGCCGCATCGAAACCACCCACATCGACGAAGTCGGCCGCAGTGCGACCAGTTCGCTCCAGTGGCTGCTGGAAAACCGCAACCTGAAGGGCAAGGCCACTCATCCGATTACGCATAACAACAAGCTGACGCTGTTCATTTGCGGACAGGAAGGGTTCGCCGATATCGCGGGCGAGATCGCCAGGGCGGAAAAGTCCATCGACCTGTGCTGCTGGGGTTTCGACCCCGGCATGGAACTGGTGCGTGGCAACAGCGCTACCTGGCCGCGTGGCGAAACTTTTGGCGACTTGCTGATCGCCGCCGCACGGCGTCACGTCAGGGTGCGCCTGCTGGTCTGGTATGACCATATCGGTTCGCCGATGGTGCGCAATATGCCGGGCCATTCGCACGGCGCCTCGTCATGGAGAAGCGATGGGCCGCGCTTTGATGACATCAGCGCCAAAGCCAGCCTGGCGATGTTGCACGATGCGGTCAAAAACAAGAAACATATTTTAGGCAACGGTTATTGGGGTGAGTACGTCCGGCCCGAGAATATGCCGATGATGGCGCGCCAAGAATATTGTTACAGCTGGTATGCGGCCGCGTTCAAGGGCCTGTTTGGCGGCCTGGAGATACGTTTGCGGCACGGCGACAGCGCGGCGATCAGCAAGAGTATCGCGACCGAAATAAACCGGCCGCGCGGCCTGACGATGGGAGAAATCGAAAAGCCCGGCATGCAATACCTGGGCACGCACCACCAGAAGCCGGTCCTGATCGATTTCGATCACCAGGAAGGGGCGAAGGCCGTCGGTTATGTGATGGGCCTGAACTCGGTGACCGATTATTGGGATACGACGGCCCATCTGCTCGACGACACGCTGCGCGAACAGGGCGGTGTCAACGAGCGGCGCGAATGCTTGCAGGGTATGGCTGCGGACGGCGGGTTCGCCACGCTGAAGCCCTATCAGGATTACGCCTGCCGCATCGACGGCGGCAGGGCGCTCATCGCGCTCCATAACAATTTCGTGAAGGCATGGGATCGCGCGGCCGGCGACCGCACGCATGCGGCCGCCAATGCCAGCGTGAGCCGAGAGTTGCCACGGGGCAGCCCACCGGCGCGGCTGTTGCGCGTGGCCGGCCCAGGCGACTCCACCGTGCAAATCGTCCTGACGCAGCCCGAGGAACAAGACAAGACCATCAGGGAAAGCTACTTTCGCGCCGTGACCCAGGCCAGCCTGGCGGCCGGCTACCTGTATGTGGAAAACCAGTATTTCCAGTATGAAGAATGGGCCCAGCACTTGCTGGCCGAGCGCAAAAAAGTCGTTGCCGCCTGGAAGGCCTGCAGTGCCAAGGCGGGCAAGACCATGCGCGATATGCCGATCATGCATGTGTTCATCGTCATCCCGGTTCCCGAACGCGCGCAGATGGTGCCGCGCACCCACGATACGCTGGCGACACTGGGGCAGCACGATGGCATGACGGGGCAAAACGAGATGATCGACGACTACAACAAGCGACCGAAAACCCAGCGTGTCAGGGCGGGATTCGGCATTTCCGCCGAGGTGGCAGTCCAGTTGCCTGACGTGGTGCAGCACGCCAACGGTATCAACAAACCCGGTGCGATGACGCTCGAGAGTGACTTCGGGCTGAAAGTGTCGGTGGCGATGCTCAATGTGAGCGCGTTTGACCAAGATCGCTGGCGCTACCGTGAAATATATATCCATTCCAAGCTGATGCTGGTCGACGACGTGTTCATGACGCTGGGTAGCGCCAACCTGAACCAGCGCAGCATGGCCGTCGACAGCGAAATCAATATCGCCACCGTCGACTGCCGCGTGGCCCGGGACTTGCGCAAGCGGGTATGGCGTATGCATAGCGGCGGGCTGGTCGATGGGGGAGGAGGGACGAAGGCGGAGATTGTGGATGCTTTTGAGAAATGGGGAAATTTAATGAAGGCCAATCGGACGAAAAAATTGGCAAAACAAGGCGGCGCAAAATTCAAAAAAATGACTGGGTTTTTGTTGCCATTAGAAGATAGTCGAAGTTCCACCATGCGTCTGGGGTGATCATGAGACAGCATCAAAGCATATTTATTCGCCTGCCATGTTTTGTATTGTTAGTTTTACTGTGTATCTCTTTATTCTCCTGCAAAATGCCAAACGACAAAGTCCTGCCACGCAACCAAAGCCTGCCCCTTTTCAACCCCCATGTCGCGGATTTCATCTGTGAAATCGAGGCAAGCAAGGTGCCCCCCATCGATGCGCAAGCCGAGGACTGGTTTCTCGAAGCGCGTGCGATGGAAGATCCTGAAATTTTTGTGGAAGACCGCGACTACAAAAAAATTGTCGATCTGACGCGTCAAGCGGCAGAGCGATTGCACTGGAAGGCGATGCTCAATCTGGCCAGCTTGTATGTGGAAGGGCGCGATCCCTTATATGGTAATGAAGAGGCGGTTCAATTGGTGGAAAAGGCGATGCGGCTCGGGATACCTGCGGCATATGACAGGATGGGAACGTATTACGCGAATGGCACGGGCGTCAACGGCGATACCACCCGGGCTTATGCCTTCTGGCAAAAGGCCGCTGTCATGGGCAATCCTCATGCAATGGCTTTTTTAGGAGAAAAATTAAGAGCGGGGACAGACGGTGCTATTTCTGGCTATTGGGCCAATATTCCTGTGGCGGTAAAAATGATGGCGTGTGCGCTTTCTCAAGGATACGGGCCTGCTGCGTTTAACTTACACTATTTATATGCAATCCCAAGAGCTGCGAATGGGGACGAGATAGGTGATCGAACTCCCGCAACCAAACAGCGTGCTCTAAATGTATTGCATGAGGGAGTCAAGTTTGGCTGCGCAGAGTGTGCGAGTGCACTGGCAATTGAATTTGGTTCTCCTTTTGATCTTGCCGATATGCTGGCGCCATATGTGGACAAGGCTCGCGGCGAACGTTACGCGGTGCTAAATCGTGAACTGGGATTCAATCCCAATGCACGCTTTCCTAATCTGGACAAGGTCTTGCCACTTCCCCCTGCTGATCTGCCACCCTGGAATGGCGACAGGGATACCTTGCTGCATGCCGCCATGGGCGTGCGTCCGCCGCCAGCGGTCCCAAAACCAAGCGCCTCGTCGCTGTTACAAGAACCGTATTTCCTGGCCGCCGACTATGCCCTGCGCCCTGCCGGCTTGCACAGTGACGCGCCGACTGCGCCATTTTCGGCATACTGGCAACCCGCCGCCGAGCAGGGATTGACAGAGCCGGCCCGGCTGTTGCGCAAAGGCGAAGCATTCCGCCATTTCAGCGTGGTGGATGCCGCTGGCAACAGCCTTTATGGCCCCGTGACGTGGGAACAGTGCCTGACGATACGGCACAACCATGGGGCAGTGGAGCCGCGCGCGGTGCACGGCTTGCTGCGCGAGGTGGAGCGGCCCGAGCCATGGTTGAGCTGCGCTGGCGGCGAGGCCTGTCCCGTCAGCGGCGTCTGGCAACCGTGGGTAGCGGCCGACCATCCGTTGCAGGCCATCGTCAATCAATACTGGCGCCAGGCCTGGCTGACACAGGGCGCGCCGTTCCCGCAGCCGCGCCGCGACTGGCTGCTGGATTTGCCAGAGGACGTGGTGACGTGGCATTTGATAGATGCCTCCATTCTTGATCTTGGGTAACGCAATGCCGCAGCGATGGAGGACGTAATGGACAGGAATCAATCCAGAATGGCTGCCACCAGACGGCGCTTCACGTCGCTGATTTTCTTGTGCTGCATTTCTTTGCTTGCCTGCAAAATACCAGACGACAAAGTCTTGCCGCGCAACCAAAGCCTGCCCCTTTTCAATCCTCATGTTGCGGATTTCATCTGTGAAATCGAGGTAAGCAAGGTGCCGCCCATCGATGCGCAAGCCGAGGACTGGTTTCTCGAAGCGCGCGCTTTGGAAGATCCTGAAATTTTCGTGGAAGACCGCGACTACAAAAAAATTATCGATCTGACGCGTCAAGCGGCGGAGCGATTGCACTGGAAGGCGATGCTCAATCTGGCCAGCCTGTATGTGGAAGGGCGCGACCCTTTGTATGGTGAAGAAGAGGCGGTGCTGTTAGTGGAAAAGGCGATGCTGCTCGGCATACCGGCGGCTTATGACCGGATGGGAACGTATTACGCGAATGGCACGGGCGTCAACGGCGATAGCACTCGCGCTTATGCGTTCTGGCAAAAGGCGGCGCAGATGGGAAATCCGCAAGCGATGGATTTTTTGTCAGATAAACTAAATGTGGGGCCTGCAAATGAAGGCGCAGGGTATTGGGCTAATATTCCCGTCGCAATAAAAATGATGGCATGTGCATTTTCCCAAGGGTACGGACCGGTTGCATATAATCTATCTTATATGTATGCCTCCCCGAGAATGACTACAGGGAGAGTTAGCGGGCCGCGTACGCCAGAAACTAAAGCACTTGCTCTTAAAGTGCTACATGAGGGAGTAGCATTCGGCTGCGGGAAATGCGCAACCAAACTCAAGATTGAATTCGGCGATCCGTTTGATCTTGCAAATATGCTGGTTCCGTACATTGATAAAGCGCGGGCGGAACGTTATGGCGTACTTGGTCGTGCCCTCGGCTTCAACCCCAATCGCCGTTTCCCGAACCTCGATAAAATCTTGCCATTGCCACCGGCCGATCTGCCGCCCTGGGATGGCCAACGAAAGAGCTTGCTTGAAGCAGCCATGGGTGTTCGTCCGCCGCCCGCCATCCCAAAGCCAAGCTCCGCCTCACTGTTACAAGAACCGTATTTCCTGCCCGTCGACTATGCTTTGCGTCCTGCCGGCTTGCACAGCGATGCGCCGGCTGCGCCATTTTCGACATACTGGCAACCCGCCGCCGGGCAGGGATTGACGGAGCCGGCCCGGCTGTTGCGTAAAGGCGAAGCGTTCCGCCATTTCAGCGTGATCGATGCCGCTGGCAACAGCCGTTACGGCCCCGTAACGTGGGAACAGTGCCTGACGATACGGCACAACCATGGGGCAGTGGAGCCGCGCGCGGTGCACGGCTTGCTGCGCGAGGTGGAGCGGCCCGAGCCATGGTTGAGCTGCGCTGGCGGCGAGGCCTGTCCCGTCAGCGGCGTCTGGCAACCGTGGGTAGCGGCCGACCATCCGTTGCAGGCCATCGTCAATCAATACTGGCGCCAGGCCTGGCTGACACAGGGCGCGCCGTTCCCGCAGCCGCGCCGCGACTGGCTGCTGGACTTGCCAGAGGACGAGGTGACGTGGCATTTGATGGATGCCTCCATTCCTGACCTTGGATAACGCAAACTGGAGAGCACCATGCCGGAATCGAGCGGCCGCATCGAAACCACCCACATCGACGAAGTCGGCCGCAGTGCGACCAGTTCGCTCCAGTGGCTGCTGGAAAACCGCAACCTGAAGGGCAAGGCCACTCATCCGATTACGCATAACAACAAGCTGACGCTGTTCATTTGCGGACAGGAAGGGTTCGCCGATATCGCCGGCGAGATCGCCAGGGCGGAAAAGTCCATCGACCTGTGCTGCTGGGGTTTCGATCCAGGGATGGAACTGGTGCGCGGCAACAGCGCCACCTGGCCGCGCGGCGAAACTTTTGGCGACTTGCTGATCGCCGCCGCGCGGCGTCACGTCAGGGTGCGCCTGCTGGTCTGGTATGACCATATCGGTTCGCCGATAGCGCGCACCATGCCAGGCTATTCGCACGGCACTTCGCCATGGAAAACTGGTGGACAACGTGCCGACGATATCAGCGCCAAAAGCAGCCTGGCGATGTTGCAGGAGGCGGTCAAAAAAAAGCTACCTGTTTTTAGCCACCGTTATTGGGGCGAATTCATCCGGGCCGAGGATATTCCGATGAAGGCACGCGAAGAATATTGCCACAGCTGGTATGCGGCCGCGTTCAGGGGCCTGTTTGGCGGCCTGGAGATACGTTTGCGGCACGGCGACAGCGCGGCGATCAGCAAGAGTATCGCGACCGAAATAAACCGGCCGCGCGGCCTGACGATGGGGGAAATCGAAAAGCCCGGCATGCAATACCTGGGCACGCATCACCAGAAACCGGTCCTGATCGATTTCGATCACCAGGAAGGGGCGAAGGCCGTCGGTTATGTGATGGGCCTGAACTCGGTGACCGATTATTGGGATACGACGGCCCATCTGCTCGACGATACGCGGCGCGAGTGCTTGCAGGGTATGGCCGCAGACGGCGGGTTCGCCACGCTGAAGCCCTATCAGGATTACGCCTGCCGCATCGACGGCGGCAGGGCGCTCATCGCGCTGTACAACAATTTCGTGAAGGCATGGGACCGCGCGGCCGGCGACCGCACGCATGCGGCCTCCAATGCCAGCGTGAGCCGGGAGTTGCCACGGGGCAGCCCACCGGCGCGGCTGTTGCGCGAGGCCGGCCCAGGCGACTCCACCGTGCAAATCGTCCTGACGCAGCCCGAGGAACAAGACAAGACCATCAGGGAAAGCTACTTTCGCGCCGTGACCCAGGCCAGCCTGGCGGCCGGCTACCTGTACGTGGAAAACCAGTATTTCCAGTATGAAGATTGGGCGCAGCATTTGCTGGACGAGCGCAAAAAAGTCGTTGCCGCCTGGAAGGCGGGCAGTGCCAAGGCGGGCAAGAGTCTTGAAGACATGCCGGTCATGCACGTGTTCATCGTCATCCCGGTCCCCGAGCGGGCGCAGATGGTGCCGCGCACCCACGATACGCTGGCGGCGCTGGGGCAGCATGATGGCATGACGGGGCAAAACAAGATGATCGACGACTACAACAAGCGACCGAAAACCCAGCGTGTCAGGGCGGGATTCGGCATTTCCGCCGAGGTGGCAGTCCAGTTGCCCGACGTGGTGAAGCATGCCAACGGTATCAACAAGCCCGGCGCGATGACGCTCGAGAGCGAATTCGGGCTGAAAGTGTCGGTGGCGATGCTCAATGTGAGCGCGTTTGACAACGACCGCTGGCGCTACCGTGAAATCTATATCCATTCCAAATTGATGCTGGTCGACGACGTGTTCATGACGCTGGGCAGCGCCAACCTGAACCAGCGCAGCATGGCCGTCGACAGCGAAATCAATATCGCTACCGTCGACTGCCGCGTGGCCCGGGACTTGCGCAAGCGGGTATGGCGCATGCATAGCGGCGGGCTGGTCGATGGCGGGGGAGGGACGAAGGCGGAGATTGTCACGGCATTCAAAGATTGGACTAACTTGATGAAAAATAATCGCAAGAAAAAATTTGATAAATCTGAAAATGCAATTTTCAAAAAAATGAGAGGCTTTGTGCTGCCGCTCGAAGACAAACGCAGCTCCACAATACGTTTGGGCTAAGCATGAAAGGTCATCAAAAATACTTTTTTTACCTGCCATTTTTCAGCTTGGCAGTTCTCTTAATTATTTCTTTAATCGCTTGCAAAATGCCTAACGACAAAGTCCTGCCACGCAACCAAAGTCTGCCACTTTTCAATCCCCATGTCGCGGATTTTATCTGTGAAACCGAGGCAAGCAAGGTGCCGCCCATCGATGCGCAAGCCGAGGATTGGTTTCTTGAAGCGCGCGCCCTGGAAGATCCTGAAATTTTCGTGGAAGACCGCGATTACAAAAAAATCGTTGATCTGACGCGTCAAGCAGCGGAGCGATTGCACTGGAAGGCGATGCTCAATCTGGCCAGCCTGTATGTGGAAGGGCGCGACCCTTTGTATGGTGAAGAAGAGGCGGTGCTGTTGGTGGAAAAGGCGATGCGACTGGGCATTCCGGCGGCTTATGACAGGATGGGGACGTATTATGCGAATGGCACGGGCGTGACAGGCGATACCACCCGGGCTTATGCGTTCTGGCAAAAGGCGGCGCAGATGGGAAACCCTCAATCGCTGGGATTTTTAGGCGAGAAATTGACCTCTGGAGAGGATCATCCAAGTATCGGAATGTGGGGCAATATTCCTGTGGCGACCAAAATGCTCGAGTGCGCGCTGGCACAAGGGTATGGCCAAGCTGCATTTGATTTACATTATTTGTATGTGGTTTTAAGATCATCAGATGGGACCGCAAATGGAGACAGTACTCCAGAAGCAAAAGCGCGTGCTTTAGAGGTATTGCATGAAGGTGTCAAATTTGGTTGTGAAGATTGTGCTAACGCATTGCAAATAGAATTTGACCACCCTTTTGATTTATCTAATATGTTTACTCCGTACATCGATAAGGCTCGCGGCGTAAGATATGGAATATTGGGTGATGCCCTCGGTTTCAACCCCAATCGCCGCTTCCCGAACCTCGATAAAATCTTGCCATTGCCACCGGCCGATCTGCCGCCCTGGGATGGCCAAAGAAAGAGCTTGCTTGAAGCAGCCATGGGTGTTCGTCCGCCGCCCGCCATCCCAAAGCCAAGCTCCGCCTCACTGTTACAAGAACCGTATTTCCTGCCCGTCGACTATGCTTTGCGTCCTGCCGGCTTGCACAGCGATGCGCCGGCTGCGCCATTTTCGACATACTGGCAACCCGCCGCTGGGCAGGGTTTGACGGAGCCGGCCCGGTTGTTGCGTAAAGGCGAAGCGTTCCGCCATTTCAGCGTGCTCGATGTCGCTGGCAACAGCCGTTACGGCCCCGTAACGTGGGAGCAGTGCCTGACGCTACGGCACAACCATGGGGCAGTGGAGCCGCGTGCGGTGCACGGCTTGCTGCGCGAGGTGGAGCGCCCCGAGCCATGGTTGAGCTGCGCTTGCGATCAAGCGTGTCCGGTCAGTGGCGTCTGGCAACCGTGGGTTTCGGCCGACCATCCGCTGCAGGCCATCGTCAATCAATACTGGCGCCAGGCCTGGCTGACCCAGGGCGCGCCGTTCCCGCAGCCGCGCCGCGACTGGCTGCTGGATTTGCCAGAGGGCGAGGTGACGTGGCATTTGATGGAGGCCTCCATTCCTGATCTTGGGTAACGCAATACCGCAGCGATGGAGGGCGCAATGGACAGGAATCAATCCAGCATGGCTGCCACGAGACGGCGCCTCGCGTCGCTGATCTTCTTGTGCTGCATTTCTTTGCTTGCCTGCAAAATGCCTAACGACAAAGTCCTGCCACGCAACCAAAGCCTGCCGCTTTTTAATCCCCATGTCGCGGATTTCATCTGTGAAATCGAGGCGAGCAAGGTGCCGCCCATCGATGCGCAAGCCGAGGATTGGTACTTTGACACGGCGATTACGCGCGCGATCCACCTCGATATCCGCTACATGCTGTGGGTCATGAAAAAAGTCGACCATGCCGACAACTTGCTCAAGGAAATGACGATCAAGTATCCGAAGCCTGTTACTGCGGCGAAGAAGTAATCGCTTTATTTAGTTAGCTGAAAGCCGCATCCGACTTCGGACTGATGCGGCTTTTTTACGCCAAATTTCTGCTGGCTGTCTGCGTACGATTATCGCCACGATGAAGCGTAGCCAAATTCGTGCCTAAATTCCTGATACGGCCGGGGAGGGAACAGGCCTGCCCGTGAGTATGCCCACGTATTGAGTCGAAGGATGCCCGATGGATATGCCATCAGATGTGATGTCAAAGAAACGAATGTCTTTACTATGGTCGCTGGCACGTACCTTGACTACCGAGATCACGCGTTTTAGCTGGCCTTCCAGCTCCACGTAGCGCTGCATGACGATGGCGTCGGCCAGGAAGGCGTTGCCATAGGAACTGAATCGCAACATCTCGTAGCGGTCCTCCAGCTCGGCGGTCATCAGTACGGTCACGCCCATTGCCGTCAGCACAGCTATCATGCGATACAGCGATTCGCGGAAATCGTCGCGGAACGATGGCGCCAGCGCCAGCTCGAAGCCGGACAAAGAGTCAATCACTACCCGCTTTGCCCCCATCTGCCTGATCATGACGATCAAGTCGTGCAGGATTTCGTCGATCGACAAGTCCAGTGTGCGGGTATTGATCACACCCAACTTGCCGGATTCGATCAAGGTATTGAGTTGATGGCTGAGTAGCTGGTTCGGACTCTTCTCGAACGCCGCAATTACGCCAACCTCGCCATTGCGCACGCCCTCGGCCAGGAACTGCGTCGCCAGCACCGATTTGCCAGAGCCGGATGGCCCGACCACGAGCAGTGAATAGCCAGCCGGTACGCCACCGCCCATCATCCTGTCCAGTTCCAGTACACCTGTTGAGAGGCGCTGTCCGCTGTCGATACTGACCCTGCTGGCAGTTGCTGTCAGCATGGCGCGCGGGAAGATATCGACGCCGCTGTCACTGATGCGGAAGGTATGTATGCCAAGTCCCTGCGCCTGGCCGCGCATCTTGACCACCTGGATCTTGCGGACCAGCGCGTCGCGGTGTACCTGTTGAGACATCCAGATGATGCCGTCAGCCACAGTAAACACCGGGCTGGACTCTGCCTCCGGCGCCAGATATTCGCCGATCAGAAAGGTGGTGGCCAGCCAGCTGGTCATCTGCATGCCCAGTTGCTGGACGAAATGCTGCAGGCTGGCGGCGCCGCCATCCATACTCTGTGCCGACTGCGCCACCGAACGGAAGGAATCCACAAATACCAGGCTAGGCTGGTAATCGCGTACTTCGTCCGCGATACGCGCCAGCACCCGGTCGAAATTGCCATCAAGCAGATCGGCTGCCAGATTGACGAATTTGATCGAGTGATTGATCTTGCTTACGTCGAAGAAAGGAAACTGCTGCTGATAGCGCAGCATTTTCAGCGGTGGTTCGCCCAGTACGGTAAAGAATAGCGCGCGCCGCTCTGGAGCGGCCAGTGAAAACATGATCTGGTGCGCCATCGTGGTCTTGCCGCTGCCCGGCGTACCGGCGAGCAGGTTGAAGGAAAATTCCGGAATGCCGCCCCCCAGCAATTCATCCAGGCCTGGTACGCCCGATGCCAGGCGCTGAATGCTGACTTTATTGCTCATTGTTAATTTCCTTAGCGGCAGTGTCCGCGATGTCCTGGCTCCAGGCCGATTTCAGCAGGGCGGTGGTCAAGGGTTCGCCGATGAGTTGGATCAGCGTGTCGATGAAAGTGGTGAGCAGATCAACGGCAGCAGCACCCGCTGCCGCCGTTTCCTGGCCTTCGAGGCTAGTCTTGAGCTGTTCGAAACCAGGGTCATTGCCATCGGACAGCCATGGGTGCCGCGCCCGCACCAGATGGATGTTGCGCGCATACAGCGTGTCGAAGCCGCTACGCCCGATAATGGCGACCAGCTCGACAGCCAGCCGGTTCCACATCGCGATGGCGTCGGCTGTGATTTGTTCTGGATGGCGCATCACATTGCGCTCGATCATCTCGTACCGTTCGTCTTTAATCGCCATGTGAGTATCAGTGCAGTGAAGCGTAGGAGTGGTTGCCGCCAGAGGGCGCAAGCGGGTGCTCAGCGTACATGCAGTTCTATCAAGGCCAGCAGCACGTCGATTGCCACCGGCTTGACCAGATAGTGATCGAAGCCACTGCGAACCGCGCGGGCGCGGTCTTGTTCCTGGTTGTAGCCGGATGCCGCGACAAAAAATGGCTGCTTGCCAGGCAAGGTGGCGCGGATGCGCTCGACGACGGTAAAGCCGTCCAGCCCGGGGAGCCCGATGTCGCAGATGATCAGGTCGTAGGGATGTTTCAGCGCCAGTTCGACGGCCGTCACACCGTCGTGACACTGCCTTACCGCATGGCCAGCCAGTTTCAGTAGCATGCTCAGCGTTTCAGCGGCGTCCAGATTGTCTTCCACCAGAAGTATATTCAACGGGCGCTCGGTGGACAAAGGCGGCAATGACAAGGTTGCCAGCTCAGTCTGCTCATCCGGGGCGATCAATGGCAGCAGTACAGTGAAGGTACTGCCAAGGCCGATGCCACTACTCAGTACCCGCACCGTACCGCCATGCATTTCTACCAGCGAGCGCACCAGTGTCAGGCCGATGCCCAGTCCTCCTTGTGCCCGGTCCAACGATTGCAAACCCTGTGTAAAGAGATCGAAGATAAACGGTTGCAGTTCGTTGGCAATACCCATGCCGTTGTCGCAGACCTTGATCTGTACCGACTTGCCCACAAGTTCAGCGCTCAGTAAGATGGTTTCGTTCTCAGGCGAAAATTTGGAGGCGTTGTTGAGAAGATTGGAAAGCGCCTGCACCAGCCTTATGCGGTCGCCATCGATGTACACCGGCGATGGCGGCAATACGATCTGCAATTGTTGCTGGCGCTTGTCTATCCCTGGCTGACTAGCTTCCGCCGCCAGTCCAACGATATCGGACAGCGACAATATGGATTTATCCAGTCTGATCTTGCCGCTGCTAATGCGCGAGGCGTCGAGCAGATCATCGATCAATCGCGTCATATGGTTCATCTGGCGCTCAATGATGGCCAGAAGACGGGGCAGCTCGGGATTGTTGCCCGCAAGTTTGCTCAGCAAGGTGTTGGCGTAAGCGATGGGCTGCAGCGGATTGCGTAGTTCATGCGCCAGCATCGATAGAAAGTTGGTTTGGCGCTGCATCGATGCTTCCGCATCGGCTTGCTTGTCTTGCGCGCTGAAGGTCGCCAGCATCAGGTGTTCATTCGCCTCGCGCAACTGAATGACGTTGCTCTCCCTTGCTTGCGCGACCTCTTGTTGCCGCTGCAGATGGTCGAGCTGTATCAGTAATTGCGCAATCACGTCCCGCAGGTCCCCCAGCTCCTTGTCGTGCAAGGCTTGCCAGCGCTGGTCGTGCCGGTCCGGTGGGGCAGGCGAGCCGGCTTGCCCGCCGGTTTCCGCGTTATCGTTCATGATAGGGATGGAGCATCCTCGGTGAGTCAATCGGAATACGCGGAGTAGCTGTCATGTCAACAGATGTCGACACCATACACTGCTTTGCCCGCCAGTGTAGAAATACTACGTATTTGCTGGCTGCGGTGTTGCCAGTGCTAACTGAGAGAGCGTGGTATCAGGTGGGGCGACCTGATTGAACAAACGTGGCGAACTGATAGGCATGAACTTTGGTTTGACCTATAAATCGATCACCAAGGACTGGTACTTCGACACCGCCATCACCCGCGCCATCCACCTTGATATCCGCTACATGCTGTGGGTCATGAAGGAAGTGGATCATGTAGATAATTTGCTCAAGGAAATGGCGATCAAGTATCCAAAGAAAAAGTAAGTGCAAGCTAAAAAAACCGCGGTGCCCAACATGGGGATCGCGGTTTTTTTTATGGTACTCGGCCATCCTCGGCAAATTATGAATCTATTACAGGTAGTTGGCCACGAATGGATTTAATTTCAAAATCAATAATAATTCATTGGAGGATATGGAAAGCCTTATTGGGGATAGCAATCGAAATCATTGGGGGGACGTTCCAATTGGCATACCCAGCTCCAGTCGACATCGGCGTGCTCCGTGAGTATGATGGAAAGCGGCAGGACAGGCGAATTGAGTGACACGGTTAACACATCGCCCATCATGACTGGTGGGCCGGGATCGACGGCATTATACAGGCCGGCAACATTTGCACCTTTGCCAAATTTGACGCGTAGCGTGCTGTTGCTGATCAGGTCAGGAATATTTCTGTGTACTTCGGCGCCAATAGGGAAGATAACGCCATTAGGCAAGGTTATTTTGTGCTCGGGGCGTACCAGGACATTAATCCAATTTGTCTCTGGTAGGAAGTATAGATAGTCTTTCGATTTATTCAGAGCTGACGCTATTCCCTCCAACGCCTTGACGTCCAGAATACCTTCTGCCTTATTGATGAGTAAATCGCTAAGAACCGGTAATATCCAGCCGAGATTGGAATCGCAATTGGTCGATGAGCTTGGCGTCGCAGTCATTCTGACGCTTTCCGATTGTAATGGTCCTCCGAATTGAGCTGTGATGGATATGTCTTTCAACTCCATTGTATTGTAGCAATCGTAGCTTATCAGGCCGAGTTTTCGCCCCGTAAAGCGTGTAATTGCTTTGTAGCTCAGCCCGCTAAGTGTTGTTAGTGTTATACCGCCCTGCTGCGGAGCCATAAGAATATCCAGGTCACCCTCGATAAAGGTGGAACCGAGGGTGCCGCCTTTTTCTCGCGCAAAGCGTGTAAGAAACTCATCCATTGTGCCACGTATGGCGCGCGGTATTTCACTGGTCTTGCCGCGCAAATCGGTAATAGGATTGAATTGGTCGCCCGGGACGGAATAGGAAAATGAGCCTCCACCGTAATTAATTTTTGTGGTTAAGGTCTGTGATGTAATGCGCGGTTTCCAATCCGCATGGGCCGTTCCAAATGCCAGCATGGCAGCCGCGAATACTAATTTACGCATTAAGTCTCCTGAAAAATAAGAACGGCATGCCGTTTTTTGATTGTTCGAATATTTTATGTCGCAATTCCTGCTTTGGCTTACAGGTAAGCCTTGAGCCAAAAAGGATAATTGACATTTGTATTTTGACACCAATATATGTATTGGGCAACATTGTCACAATAAAAATTCGACTATGCTATTATTTATTTTTTGAAGAGCAGTTATGTGGTATGCGATCGCCCTGTTTTATTTGGCTAACGCTTCCACCGGCAACTGAAAAAAACGCGGCACCAGCGCGGGCGACAAGTCATTGCCGCCGTCGGCCATGGCCAGGCGGCCACTGAGCAGCAGCATCACGTAGCCATGGCCCAGCGACCAGCCGGCGCTGGCGGCTGCCCGTTCCCAGCGTGGATCGACGCCCGCTTCGCGCACGGCGGCGCCTGCCGTTTGCAGCACATAGTTGAAGCACGCTTGCGCCGCCTCTTGCAGGGCAGGGAACTGGCGTACGTCCTGGTGTTCGAACATCAAACGGTAATGGGCGGGCGCGTTGAGTGCGAATTCGATGTAGAGCTGGCCCAGCAATTGAAAGCGTTGCTCGGCCGGCAGGCTGCCCGCTGGCGGCAATTGCCGGTCCCACTTGGCCATCATGGCGGCAAAGCCGGCGGCGGCCACTTCGGCCAGCAAGGCTTCCTTGCTGGGGAAATGGCGGTAGACGGCGGCGATCGATACGCCCACCGTGCGCGCCAGTTCGCGCAGCGAGAGGGCGGCATCGTTTTGCTGCGCCAGTTGCGTGATGGCCGCCGCGATCAGGGTGTCGCGCAGATTGCCATGGTGATAGTTTGCTGTCATGAGATGTTATCGGTGTTCACATTATGGTGTATGATCACTATGTTATCACTGAAAACATGGGGCTTTTATGCAAGCGATGAAGATAGCCGTACGCGCCGTGGCCATGCCGCCAGAGAGCAGCATCGTCCACCTGTATGCGGGTAGCAATCTGGCCGACGCGTATGCCGTCGATCTGCCGCATCAGCAAGCGCGCCAGATGGCGATGGACAGCCTGGCGCGCCATGTGCTGGGCAGCCAGCCCGGTTGGGCGCAGTCTCTGATGACCGTGCGCGACGCTATCGTCCAGCCTTTCGGCATCAAGACGGCCAAGCAATTGGCGGCTCATCCGGCTGGGCGTATCGGCATCTTCCGTATTTATGCCGTCGGTGACGATGAAATCATTGTGGGTGAAGATGACAGCCACCTCGATTTTCGATTGTCCCTGCTGCGCAAGCGGCAGGAAGGGCAATATGGCAGTATCACGATGTCGAGCGTCGTGCATTGCCATAACAAGGTGGGCCGCGCTTACATCGCCATGATCAAGCCGTTTCACAAGCTGATCGTGCAGCGCTCGCTGGTACGCGCGGTGAGGGGCGGCTTTAGCTAAGGCGTTGCGCTTGCAATCTTGCTTATTCAAGCCCGGTATTGCATACTGCACCACCAGCCTCATCCCGCGCGCCCTGCCGCGCCTATTCTCGATCTCATGAACGACTCGCTCCTCCTGCTGGGTTTTACCACCACGCCGCTAGAACTGATTTCCTTTGTCCTGGCGATCGCCACCGTAGCACTCAATATCCGCCAGAATCACTGGGCCTGGCTGCTGGGGATTATTTCCTCGGGCGCTTACGGCTTTGTCTTTTTCGATTCGCGTCTGTATGGCGACATGGTCTTGCAACTGGTGTTTATCAGCGTTTCGTTCTGGGGCTGGTACCAGTGGCTGCATCCCGATAACGGCGCGCCCGTCCTGCCTGTCACCGTCCTGACGTGGCGCGGCTGGCTGGCCAGCATTGTTGCCTGGGCCATCGGTTTTGCGCTGATCGCCTGGCTGCTGACTTCGACCGACACGGACGTGCCCAATGCCGATGGTTTCCTGACGGCCGGCAGCCTGGTGGGGCAATTCCTGTTGTCGCGCAAGAAGCTGGAAAACTGGATCGTCTGGATCGTGGTCGATATCTTGTACGTTGCCCTGTACATCCATAAGGGCTTGCCGCTGACGGCCGTGTTGTACGGTATCTTCGTCTTGATGGCGGCGGCTGGCTGGCGGGCCTGGAAAAATTCTGCGCCGGCCGCGCCCGATGCGATGGTCTTGAAGTGAGCGGCGTGCTGAACCCGCCATTGTTGCGCGTGGCCATACTGGGCGCCGAGTCGTCAGGCAAGTCGACCTTGGCGGCCGCGTTGGCGGCGCATTTCGACACGGTATGGGTGCCCGAGTATTTACGTGAATTTGTCGAGACAAGGGGCAGGGTGCCGGTTGCTGACGATCAGTTGCTGATCGCCAGCACCCAGCTGGCGCGTGAGGACGAGGCGATGGTCTCAGCACGCGATGTGCTGATTTGCGACACCACGCCGCTGATCACGGTGATTTACAGCCGGCATTATTTTGGTGGCGAAGATGAAGCGCTGGCCGCCCTGGCACAGGCTGCCCAGTATGATGTGACCCTGGTCACGGCGCCCGATACGCCGTGGGTGGCGGACGGCTTGCAGCGCGAGTCGGAAGCCGTGCGCCAGTTGATTTATCAGGGTTTGCTCGATGAACTGGCAAAGCGCCAGATTCCGTATCAGTTGCTGCAAGGCACCCTGGAGCAGCGTATGGCATTGGCCATGCCGCTGATAGAGTCCGCCTTGCAGCGCGGCTGAAAACTTTTTAAAAGTCGAACTGGGCCGACACGCGCAAGGTGCGGCTGGCGCCCGGGAACAGGTAGCCGCCCGCTTGCGGCGTCACGTCGCGCCAGTAAAACTTGTCGAACAGATTGTTCACGGTGGCGCGCAGGATGGCCGGTGTGCCCGCGATGCGGGTAGCGTAGGCGGCGCCTGCATTGAAGACGTTATACGATGGCACGAAGGTGGTGTTGTTGAACTCGAATGCCTTCTTGCCCGCATATTCCCAGCTGCCGTTGACGGACAAGCCCGCCACTTGCTGCACCGTATAGTCGGCGTGCACCGTCGTCTTGAAGGCGGGCACATTCGGTACGCGCTTGCCGTCCAGGTCTGTGCTGCCCGTGCCTGATTGCTGGCTGTTCAGCAAGGTGGCCGATGCGCTCAGGCGAAGCTCGTTTGATGCCTTGCCCTGGGCCGACAATTCCAGGCCGCGGTGCTGGGCCTGGCCGGCGCGCACAAAATAATTGTCGGCGTTGACAAACTCCAGCCCTTTGCGGATCTGGAACAGGCTGACGGCCACCATGAAATCGGGTGTCAAATCGGCTTTCACGCCGAACTCGATCTGCGTCGAGCGGCTGGGGGATAATTCCACGTTGGGCAATGCCGTGTAGATGCTGGAGATACCGCCATGTTCCATGCCTTGCGAGTAGGCGCCATATACGGCCACGTTGTCGAGCGGGTTATACACCAGCGCCGCATTGGGCAATAGGAAACCATGTTTGGAACGCACTTCTGCGTCGGCAGGGTCGGCCGCCAGGATGTACTGGTAGCCATCGACACTGATATGGCGCAAGCCAGCATGCAGTTTCCAATTGGCTGTCAGGCTGATGATGTCTTGCACGAAGATGGAGTTTTCCTGGTCCTTGCGCACCAGACGCACGGGGCCCGTTACGCCCGGCGAAGAGGGCACGATCACCGGATGGTAGATATTGCTGATACCCGTTTCATCGTAGACATAGTTGCCGGCGCTATCCTTGCGGTGGAAGGTAGAGATACCGGCCGTGAATTCATGGCGCAGGCTGCCGGTGGCAAACTTGCCCTGGATCATGGCTTGTGCGCTCAGCGGCTTCTTGGTTTCGCCCAGGCTGCGGTAATCCCAGACCGAGAAATCGCCATTGTTGCAAAACACCGGGGCGTCGCCTGCCGGGCTGCAACCATACGGATAGGCTGTATAGTCATCGCGCTTGAACACGTGCTGGTTGGCCGACAAGGTGGCGTGCCAGTCGTCATTGAATGCGTACTGGAAGCGCAGGCCGAGATTGGCGGTGACGGTTTCCACCGGGTGCGTCCATGGCTGCTGGTTGAGCATGGTGTCGGCGCTGACGTGGGAGGGCAGGCTGCCGTTGCTGAGCAACTGGAAGCCGGGGGCTGTGACTTGCGCCTTGTCCTGGTAGTCGGCATCGAGCTGCAGCAAGGCTTGCGGTGAAATCTGCCAGTCGAAGGCGCCGGAAATGAATTTGCGGTTGCCATCGGCGCCCTTGATATACGAGCGCAGGCGCTCGGCCGCCACGTTGATGCGGTAGCCGAAACGCGGGTCGTCCAGGCGGCCGCCCAGGTCCAGCGCGCCATACAGGGTACCCCGTTCGCGCTCTTCCAGCGTGACCGTGCGCAGCGGCGTGGCGGTCGGGCGCTTGACGATGTAGTCGATCACGCCGCCCGGTGCAGCCATGCCCGCCTGCAAGCCGGACAAGCCTTTCAGCACTTCGATGCGTTCCTTGTTTTCCAGCGGAATTTGCGTGTCGCCAGGAATCGCTATGCCATCCTTGCGGTAGCTGGAGTTGTTATCGAGTGCAAAGCCGCGGACAGTAAATTGCTCGGCATAACCGACAGCGTTGTAGGAATCGTTAATGCTGGCGTCGAGCTTGACGGCGTCGCTGGTGTTGCGGATCTGCAGGTCCTGCATGTCTTTTTGCGAGATGACGGTGACGGTGGCAGGCGTTTGCAGCAGCGGCGCATCGCTAAAACCGCCGACGGACACGCGCTTGGCGGCCGGCGCCTTGCTGGCCGTGACGACCACTTCGGCCATGCTTTGCGGATCGTTGGCAGCGTTGTCATTATCGGCGGCCAATGCGGGCGCGGCAAACGCGTGCAGGATGGCCAGTGTCAGGACGGAAACAGATACGTTTAAAGATGAGTTCGGTGTAGGCATTGATTGCTCGTGGTGCGGCTAAACTGCTTGTTCGGCTGGCGCCAACGCGGGAGCTATCAAAGGAGGGAGGTACTTTGCGCTTTCCTTCGCTGGCATTATCCAGATCAGGTACGAAGGGTATCTCTCACCCGGAAAACGTATATGCCGTTTCCAGGACCCCTAGCGAAGTGACAGCTTAGCATGAAGCAGGGCTGGCTGTCGCCATGGCTGACGGTTTTACAACACATGCCATGCAAGATGTAGCGCTTGAGATTTTCAGGCGCGCAGAGGAAAATGCAGCGCAGATGATGTCCGATTGACTCTGCAAACCAAGGAAAACGCATGACTGCCCTCCCGCTCGAAGAATCCGATTTGCCGGCCACTGCGCTGGACATGCACCGCGCCATCGGCGCCCTGATTGCCAGCCTGCAGGCGCTGGACGTGAACAGCCAGCGCTTCGAGGCTTGCACCGATCCTGAACTGCGCCGCGTGCTCGCGCATGCGGGCGATACCAGCCGCAGGGAAGCATCGATGCTGCTCGAATGGATGCGCCGCCGCGACGCGCGCCTGGACAAGGAAATGAAGGAAGCGCTGTTCAAGGCAGGCCCTATCGTGGCGCAGTATCACTACGACGAAAAGATATAAGTAAGACGAGTAACTAATGGTTTAATGCCCTGGCGTACCATGCGCCACTGGCGCGCCGGCTCGCGTAAACTACGCCCCTGTTCCATTTAACATTTTTTTCAGGGGTTTTATGAAGTCTTTGCCATACCGGGAAGGCAGCTGGTTTGCCGTGCCATTGACGGGCGGCGGTTATGCCGTCGGCGTGGTGGCGCGCACGGCGCCGGCCGGCCGCATCATGCTGGCGTATATGTTCGGGCCGAAACGCGATACGCTGCCGCCGCTGGCCGAGCTGGAAATGCTGCAGCCGTCGCAAGCCGTGCGGCGCTTGCGCACGGGCGACATGGCTTTGCTCAACGAGCGCTGGCCCTTGCTGGGTGACAGCGGCCAATGGCAGCGCGATACCTGGCCGATGCCGGCCTTTATCCGCCGTAACGAATCCCTGCAGCGCGCCTGGCGCGCTACTTATGCCGACGCCGATCCGGCCAAGCTGGACCGCGAGGAATCCGTGCCCTTCGACACGCCGGGGCTGGAAAGCGATTCCCTGTACGGTTATGGGGCGACGGAATTGTTGATGAGCAAGCTGCTGACGCAGTAAAAGATGAAATGCCGGGGCGCCTGCCCCGGCAGATTAGACCGCTGGCAAACTGATCTGGAATGCCAGTCCGCCGCCTTCGCGGTTGCGCACTTGCAGTTCGGCGCCGTGGCGCAGCAGCACGCGGTCAACGATGGCCAGGCCCAAGCCGGCGCCATTGGCCTGGCCGCGCGCCGAGTCCAGGCGTGTGAAGGGTTTGAGCATTTGCTCGATCTTGTCGGCAGGTACGCCGGGACCGTGGTCCTGCACTTCAATCACCACCCGTTTGGCGCCGTGGATGCTTTTCACCTGGCAGGCGAAATCGATCTCGGTGATCTCGCTGCCTTCCGTCTTGCCATAGCGGCGCGCATTTTCCACCAGGTTGTTCAGTACGCGGCGCAGATCGGTGGCGTTACCCATGGCATGCGCGCCTTCCGCGATCTCGGCCGTGACTTTCACATCAGGCAGGCGCATCGCTTCGCGCGCCAGGTCCGACAGCAGGCCGCTCAAGTCCACCTCGATAAAACTCGACGCTTCCGTCGGCTTGGCATAGTCGAGGAACTGGCCGATGATGGCGTCCATCTGGCCGATGTCGGACTGGATGCCTTCGCGCGCTTCATCGGACAGATTGGCCATTTCCACTTCCAGCTGCATGCGCGCCAGCGGCGTGCGCAAATCGTGCGAAATGCCGGCCAGGATTACGGCGCGGTCCGATTCCACCTGCTTTAAATCGTCGACCATCTGGTTGAAGCTGCGGTTCGCTTCGATGATTTCGATCGGGCCTTTTTCCGGCAGGAGCGCCGGCTGCTTGCCCTTGGCAATGTCGCGCGCGGCCGCCGTCAAACGCGACAGCGGCAGGTTGATCAGGCTCGAAATGATGGCGGCGCCCAGCAGCGACAGCAAGGACACCAGGCTGGCCCAGCCCAGCCACTGGAAGCCCGTCAGGCCGCGCAGGCGTTCGCGGTCCAGCATCAGCCAGTATTCATCGTCGTCGATCTTGAAGCTGATCCAGAAGCCGGCCACGCCATTGACGCGCGCCGAGAAGCGCGTGTCCTTGCCCAGCTTTGCCTTGACCAGGGTTTCGATTTCAGGCATCAGGTAATTGTCGGGCGGCGGATCGACGTGGTCGTCGTCTTCCAGCGAGAATATGCGGATGCCTTCGCTGCTGACCAGGTCGAACAGCAGTTCGCGGCGCAATTCGGGCGCCGAGTGCGTCAGCGCCGCGTGCGTGATGGTGACAACGGAAATGATCTGGGCGGAAATCTGCTGCGCCTGCGGCTCGCGCTGGATCACGGAAATCATGCCGATCCAGGTGCTCATGCTGACAGTCGTCAGGGTGCCGAGCAGCAGAAAAGTGCGCCAGAACAAGCCACTTTTCAGCCGCGCCAGGCTGATGTCGGGAACAAGCTTCATCGTGCCTCGCCTGCGATCAGCGCGGCTGTCCGTCCGGGATGAACACGTAGCCCAGGCCCCAGACGGTCTGGATGAATAGCGGGCTCGACGGATCTGGCTCGATCAGTTTGCGCAGGCGCGAGATCTGCACGTCCAGGCTGCGGTCGAACACTTCGTATTCGCGGCCGCGTGCCAGTTCCATCAGTTTTTCGCGCGACAGTGGCTGGCGCGCATGGCGGGCAAACACTTTCAGCACAGAAAATTCACCAGTCGTCAGCGGCACCGTTTCGCCATTCTTTTTCAGCGTGCGCGTGCCCAGGTCGAGTACGAATTCGCCGAATTCGAAGCTTTGCGGCGTTTCCGATGGGGCGCCAGGGATTTCGTCGGGCCCCTTGCGGCGCAGCACGGCGCCGATGCGGGCCACCAGCTCGCGCGGGTTGAACGGCTTCGGCAGGTAATCGTCGGCGCCCATTTCCAGGCCCACGATGCGGTCGACATCTTCGCCCTTGGCCGTCAGCATGATGATGGGCGTCTGGTCGCCCGCGCCACGCAGGCGGCGGCAGATCGACAAGCCGTCTTCGCCGGGCAGCATCAGATCGAGTACCAGCAGATCGTAGCGTTCACGCAGCCACAGCTTGTTCATGGCTGTCGCGCTCTCTGCCGTGAAGACATTAAAACCCTGCTCGGTCAGATACCGGCGCAGCAGATCGCGCAGCCGAACATCGTCGTCCACCACCATGATTTTTGCCTGATGGCCATGCGTCGATTGCGTTGTTGTATTACTGCCGGATGAGGAGGTTGTGGTCATTTAAGGTGTCGTGTTATCTTGATTTAGTTGATATAGTAACGCCTGTCGCGGCAGTCGGAAATGGGTATGTTAACCCATTACAAACTGTTACAAACTTTACCCAATTACTCTTACTGCACCGTCTAAAGCATCATACACTGGGTGCCATAGTGGAATTTAGCTTTATGGCTTCATAGCTTATGTTATTGCTTCACAGCTTATGTTTACGGCATTGCGGAAGAGGAACTCAATGAATATCGTTAGCAAAAAAATTCACGCCGCTCCCAGCGCATCTGTTTCTGCACGTGCCGTGCTGTCCGCATTCGTCGCTGGCTGCGCATTGACATCCGTTGTCGCGTCCAGCGTGGCGTATGCCCAGGCGCCGCCACCGCGCCGCGAAGAGCCGCCACAGCTGCAAAGCCAGCGTTTCGAACAGGCGCCCAAGGTCAATGATACGCGCATCCGCGATCAACGTGATGCACGCAGCTTCGATACGCGTAACGAAGAGCAGCGCCGTGCCAATGAAGGTGTCGATGCATCGCGCCGCAATGGCCGCATGACCCCCGATGAGCGCCGCGATCTGCGCCGTCAGATCAATGAAGTGGGGCAGGATATTTATGCCAATCCGCCACGGCGTTAAACACGTCTTCATTATTTTATAAAACAGGGCCTTGTTATTAACAAGGCCCTGTTTTTTTATATCGGCGTTCTATTTTTGCAGACCAGATTTTTTTCATCGGCAGGCACGCGGGCCCGCCTCATGCTATTGTTCCTGTGCATTACGACAAGTTTTCTTGATGTGGAGGAAAGTGGTGAGCGACGACGATACGCCGGTTCCTGATGCAGCTGCCGCTGGTGATTTGCCGCATGGAATAATCCAGCGCAAGGAAGGGGTGTTCCTGGACATGTCCCTGGCGCCAGCGGAACTGCGTAGCGCCGTCGATCAGCTGTTCCAGTCCGGCCGGCTGCTGGAGGGACTCGACTACCCGCTATTTCTGCTGACCCTGTTCCACGCACCGGCGCCGCGCGGGGCGCCCCGCAGCGAGGCCCTGCTGCGCATCGCCGCCCGCATTGCCGCCTTTCCCGCCTCCCGCCGGACCCTGTATAAAAACATCAAGCTGCGCGGTGATACGGCCGAGTTCTATTTTGAACCGCTGCCTGCCGATGCAGATGGCGTGCTGCCGGCGCGGCGTGATCTCGATGAGCTGGTGGCCGACTTGTGGAGCAAGGGCGTGCGCTATGGCATCGATAGCGCCACCGTGCGGGCCATCATCGAATCAGGCAAGGCCGAGCGCATCACGGTGGCGCGCGTACTGGCGCCGCAGCCGGGGCGCGACGGGCAACTGGTCGAAGTGTCGCAAGGCATACACCGCGACGATGCGCCACGCGAGCTGGCCGACGGCCGCTTCGATCTGCTCAGCTTTAAAAACCGTTTCCCGCAAGTGAAAAAGCATGCGCGCCTGCTGCGCAAGATGCCGGCTGCGCCCGGATTGCCGGGCTATGACCTGGCCGGTAACATATTGCCGCCGCCTGCGCCGCAAGAGGTGGACCTGGCCACGGTGGCGGGAAGCGGTACGGCAGTCGAGCATTTCAGCGACGGCGACTACCTGGTAGCCACGCAAGATGGCTATGTGAATGTCGATGAGCGCGGCAAGATTTCCATCGATAATAAAATCGTCAGCCGGGAAGGCGTCAGCAGCCGTACCACGGGTAATTTGAAACTGCGTGCCGCCTACGAGGAGTATGGCGAAGTGCAGGAGCAGCGCATGCTCGACGGCAGCGACATCACTATCCATGGCGATGTGTATGGCCATCTGCATTCGCATGGCGGAACGATCGTGTTGCACAGCAACCTGGTGGGTGGCACGGCTTTCAACGAACACGGCAACATCCAGATCGATGGCGTGGCCTCCGGCTCGGTGGTGCAGGCGCTACAGGGCGAAGTCCATTTGCAGCGGGCGGAAAGCTGCGTTATTTCCGGCACGCGCGTGGTGATCGACCATGCCAGCAATTGCGACATCATTGCTGACGAGGTCGTTATTGAACTGGCCGAAGGCTGTGCGGTGGCGGCGCGCCACATCGGCATCGGCAGCGCGGGGCCGCGCAAGCACGTGGAAATGCTGGTGTATCCGCTGGTGCCCGATTTGAGTGTGATCGAGCAACGGATCGCCGACAATCTGGCGCGTGCCGCCCAGTATGAACAGGTACAGCGCAAGCGTCAGCAGGAAATTGATGACATCGCGCAACTTCCTGACGTGCGTAATTACCTGACCCTGGCCGGCCAGCTGCGGCGCGGTGAACTGGTGCTGCAAGCGGCCCAGCAAGCGCCGTATGACAAGCTGGCGGCCCGTATCGCACCCGTGCTCAAGGAGGTGGCGCGGCTGCGGGTAGAAGTAAAACAATCGGAAATCCTGCAGGCGCAGATGCTGGCGCTGGCCGAGCAGGCGCGCCAGGAAAGGCTGGCCACGGCTGGCCAGTCGCGCTGCGTGCTGGGCCTGGTCGATGGCGATACCAGCGTGCGCGCGATGACGGTGCCGCCAGGCTTTGCCAAGGTGTATGACCGGCCGCCGAAAGAAATCCGCGCCTTGCTGCGCAGTGCCGTGCCGCCCACCCAGCCTGTGTTTGCCGACAGCAGCGGGGCGCTCGATTGGACGTATGCGCCCCCAGTTTAATCCCTGACTAATCCCTGACCTTCCCGCGTGACTGTTTGAGCATACTATGCGTGCTCTTGCTGTCGAGTCGGCGCCGCTGCGAGCCGCGCGTGGGCTTGGTGGCGCGGCGAATGGCGGGCAGAAAGGTAACGCTGTCGATGATTTCCTGCAGCCGCCGCAAGGCTTCTTCCTTGTTTTGCTCCTGGCTGCGCGATTGCTGCGCCTTCAGGACCAGTACGCCATCCTTGCTGATGCGGCTGTCGCGCAGGGCCAGCAAACGTTCCTTGTACGCTTCTGGCAGCGATGAGGCCGCGATAGGGAAGCGCAAGTGGATGGCGCTGGAAACCTTGTTGACGTTTTGCCCACCCGGGCCCTGGGCACGGATGGCGGAAAACTCGACGTCGGCGGGATTGACGAGGTGTTGCATGGCCGGCCTGATGAAAAACAATGTGTGCATTGTAATGGAAGGCGCCGGCATGCATGGCAGCCACTTGGGAAGGACTTGCATCCCGGAAAAATTGATGTTCCTCAACGTCGCTACAGGCGATGCTGGTTAGTATGACCCCAGTCTTGCGCTACTGCGCATCCTGGAAGTGCTTACCGGATGAAAGGAATATCATGCAGCCCACGACGACGCCTGGCGCGGCAGCCATCGCAGACACGCTGTACGCACCCTACCTGAGTTTTCGCCTGGGCGGCCTGGAATATGGCTTGCATTACGGCAATGTGCAAGAGTTGCGTCCGTTGAAGGAGCTCGACCGTTTTTCGTCGCAAGGCGAGGTACTGCAGAGCGTGGCCGTGTCGCGCGGCGTGATCATCCCCATCGTCGACATGCGCGCCGCGTTCGGCGGCGGCCATGCCGCTCCCGATCCGTCCACCGATGTGATCATTTTGCAGTTGAGCACTTGCGTGATGGGCATGGTGGTCGATGGCGTGACCGATATCGTCAGCCTGGCGCCCGCCGACATTACACCCGTTGCCGGCCTTGGCGCTGCCGAAGCCGATTACCTGCTGGGCGTGGGCGTGGTG
Source organism: Janthinobacterium silvisoli (assembly GCF_014200725.1). Classification (GTDB taxonomy): domain Bacteria; phylum Pseudomonadota; class Gammaproteobacteria; order Burkholderiales; family Burkholderiaceae_D; genus Janthinobacterium. Next base: position 841,527 of record NZ_JACHCL010000001.1, on the reverse strand, counting down.
GACGGCCGCCGCCTGATCCTGGTCGATATCGACCGCCTGATGGCAGTGCGCCAGCCCAGCGCGACATCCAGCCCGATGCAGGCAGCGTAAAAAAAGGCGACTCATCGAGCCGCCTTCTGCATTGCTTGTCAGCCCAGCTTTTCGAGCTGATCCTGCAAGTCCAGCCATTCCGCTTCCAGCTGCGCCAGGTCCTTGGTGAAGAAACTCTGGTCAGCCAGCAGTTGCTTCAGCTTGGCCTTGTTGGCGGCGTCATAGATGCCCGGTTCGGCCAACTTGGCGTCGGTTTCCTCTTTTTGCGCATTGCGCTTGGCAATCTGCTCTTCCTGGCGCTTGATCTTGTTTTCGATCGGCTTGCGCAGCGCCGCCGCTTTCTGGCGCTCCTCGGCTTCCTTGCGCTTGTCGCGCACCGGTGCCGCAGGGGCGGCTGCTGGCGCAGGTACGGAAGACGTCACCGGGAAATCGGTCTTGTTGGCCTTGCCGGCGGCCGGCAGCACGTCGGTGCCTTTGCCCAGCTTGGTCTTGAACAGCCAATCCTTGTAGTCGTCCAGGTCGCCGTCGAACGGTTGCAGCTTGCCGTCGGCAACGATGATGAATTCATCGGTGGTAGCGCGCAGCAAGTGGCGATCATGCGATACCACTACCAAAGTACCTTCGAACTGGGCCAGCGCTTCCGTCAGCGCTTCACGCGTTTCCAGGTCCAGATGGTTGGTTGGTTCATCGAGCAGCAGCAGGTTAGGGCGTTGCCAGACGATCAGGGCCAGCGCCAGACGGGCTTTTTCACCACCGGAAAACGGCGCGATGGAGCTGGTCACCATGGTGCCCGGGAAATTGAAGCCACCCAGGAAGTTGCGCAATTCCTGCTCGCGCGTGGTCGGTGCAATCTTGGCCAGATGCCACAGCGGCGATTCGTCATGGCGCAGCATTTCCACCTGGTGCTGGGCGAAGTAGCCGATATTCAATCCCTTGCCCATGGTGGCGTCGCCGCTCAAAGGCGACAGTTCGCCAGCGATGGTCTTGATCAGCGTCGATTTACCGGCGCCGTTCTGGCCCAGCAAGCCGATGCGCTGGCCGATCTGCAAGGAAAACTTGATGCCGTTGACGATGGTCTTGTGGGTGATGTCGCCGGTAGCCTCGTTTTCGATCTTGTAGCCTGCATCGACGTCTTCCATCACCAGCAGCGGATTCGGCGCCGACAGCGGCTCGCGGAATTCGAACGAGAATTCGGCGGCGGCGCGCAATGGCGCCAGCTCTTCCATCTTGGCCAGCGCCTTCATGCGGCTCTGTGCCTGGCGCGCCTTGGAAGCTTGCGCCTTGAAGCGGTTCACGAACGATTCCAGATGGGCACGCTTGCGCTGCTGCTTTTCCAGCGCGCCGGCGGCCAGGATCATTTGCGCTGCGCGTTGACGCTCGAAGCTCGAATAGTTGCCCGAGTAGCGTTTCAGCTTGCGCTCGTCGATATGCACCACCACGTTGACTACTTCATCGAGGAAGTCGCGGTCATGGGAAATGATCAGCAGAGTGCCGGCATAGCGCTTCAGCCAGTCTTCCAGCCAGATGATGGCGTCCAGATCCAGATGGTTGGTCGGTTCATCGAGCAGCAGCAAGTCGGACGGGCACATCAGTGCTTGCGCCAGGTTCAAACGCATGCGCCAGCCGCCCGAGAAGCTGGCGACAGGTTGTTGCATCTGGTCCAGCGTAAAGCCCAGGCCCAGCAGCAATTGCTCGCCGCGCGACTGCACGGTATAGGCATCGGCATCGGCCAGCGCGCTGTAGATTTCGCCGATGGCGATACCGTTTTCCGAGCTTTCCGGCTCCGCTTCCAGGCGCGCCAGTTCCGCTTCGAGTTTACGCAGGGTTACGTCGCCATCGATCGCGTAGTCCAGCGCTGCACGGTCCAAAGGCGGGGTTTCCTGCGCCACGTAAGCCACGCGCCACTTGGCCGGGAAATCGATCTCGCCCTGGTCGGGATGCAGCTCGCCGCGCATCATCGCGAACAGGCTCGATTTGCCCGCGCCATTGGCGCCGATCAGGCCGATCTTGTCGCCCGGGTTGAGGGTGACGTCGACTTGTTCGAGCAACGGTTTGATGCCGCGCATCAGGCTTACTTGTATGAAACGTATCATTTTTTTCTTTTTCAAAGCTGGGGGAAGACGGGGGCGCCGAGCCCCGGCGGGTCTGACCCCGGAATTTAATTGCTGCGTCGTAGCGCTTACAGCTTCAACTGCTCAGCCGTCAGCAGGAACACCATATCGTCGCCGGCGCTGGTGGTCAGCCAGGTCAGGCCCAGTTCGCCAAACGCTGCTTCCGCGTATTCGCGCTCGTTGCCGATTTCGATCATCAGGATGCCGTCGTCGGTCAGGCGCTCGGCTGCACCGGCGATAATCTTGCGCACCAGGTCCATGCCGTCGCTGCCGCCGTCCAAAGCGATTTGCGGCTCGGCCAGGTATTCCTGGGGCAGGGCGCCCATCGAGGCGGAATTCACGTACGGCGGGTTGCTGATGATCAGGTTGTATTTCTTGGCCGGCACGTTGGCGTACAGGTCCGATTCGATCAGGTTGACGCGATCCTGCAATTTGTAGGTGTCGACGTTGCGTTTGGCCACGGCCAGTGCGTCGGCGGAAATATCGACTGCATCCACAGTAGCGTTCGGGAAAGCATCAGCCATCATGATCGACAGGCAGCCGGAACCAGTGCACAGTTCCAGGATGTTTTCCACCGCTTCCGGTTCCGCCACCCATGGCGAGAAGTATTCAGGGATCAGCTCGGCGATGAAGGAGCGGGGCACGATCACGCGCTCATCGACGTAAAAATTGTAGGTGCCCAGCCAGGCTTCCTTGGTGATGTAGGCAGCCGGAACGCGGTCGATGCTGCGGCGCTCGATGACGGCCATCACGGCGGCCACTTCCGACGGCAGCAGTTTGGCGTCCAGGAATGGTTCGAGCTTGTCGAGCGGCAACTTCAAGGTGTGCAGCAGCAGATACGCGGCTTCATCGAAGGCTTCGGCGCTGCCATGGCCGAAAAACAGCTTGGCGGCGTTGAAACGGGTGGTGGCGTAGCGCAACAGGTCGCGTGGCGTGGAAAACGGATTCGGTGTCATGGCATTCTCGATAGAGCGGGTGATGGCCCGCTAAAGCGGGCCTGGTGTTATTCGGGCAGCAAATGCTCCAGCGTACGGCGGTAAATATTCTTCAGCGGATCGATGTGGCACACGTCGATGTGCTCGTCGATCTTGTGAATACTGGCATTGGGCGGCCCGAATTCTATCACCTGAGGGCAGATCTGCGCGATAAAGCGGCCATCGGAGGTGCCACCGGTGGTCGATAACTCCGTCTTAATGCCGGTTTCTTCTTCGATTGCGCTCGATAAGGCATCGGAAAGCGTGCCGCGCGGCGTCAGGAAAGGCTGGCCGCTCAGGGTCCATTCCAGATCGTATTGCAAGTCATGCCGGTCGAGGATGGCGTGTACGCGCTCTTGCAAGCCTTCGGCCGTGCTGGCGGTGGAAAAACGGAAATTGAAATCGATCACCATGGCGCCCGGAATCACATTGTTCGCGCCCGTGCCTGCATTGATGTTCGACATTTGCCACGAAGTTGGCAAATAGTATTCATTACCCTCGTCCCACTGTTCCGCCACCAGGTCGGCCAGCGCCTGCGCCGCCACGTGGATCGGGTTTTTCGCCAGGTGCGGGTAGGCGATGTGGCCCTGTATACCCTTGACCGTCAATCGGCCCGACAGCGAACCACGGCGGCCATTCTTGATCATGTCGCCCAGTTGGGCGCTGGAAGTCGGTTCACCGACCAGGCAATAATCGATCTGCTCGCCGCGCGCCTTGAGCTTGTCGCAAACGATGACGGTGCCATCGGTAGCAGGGCCTTCCTCGTCGCTGGTGATCAAGAAGGCGATCGACCCCGTGTGCTCGGGTCTGGCGGCGATGAATTCTTCGCAGGCAACCACCATGGCGGCGATCGAGGTCTTCATGTCGGCTGCGCCGCGGCCATACAGCTTGCCGTCGCGCACGGTGGGGATGAACGGTTCCGAGCGCCATTGCTCGACGGGGCCGGTCGGCACCACGTCGGTATGGCCGGCAAACACGAACACGGGCGAGGTTGTGCCGCGGCGCGCCCACAGATTGGTGACGTCGTTCGATTGTATCGTTTCGCAGACAAAGCCCAGCGGCGTGAGGATATCGATCAAGTGCTGCTGGCAGCCCTTGTCGTCAGGCGTGACCGAGGACAAGGCGATCAGTTTTTCAGTCAGGGCGAGGGTTTTGGAAGTGGTCATGGGGCTAAAGCGAAGATGAAGGCTCAAACTGAAAAAATTGCTTTGTATTGTGCATCCGAAAACGCCACGCTGAACTGGCCGTCCTTGTCCAGCACCGGGCGCTTGATGATGGACGGGTTTTCCAGCATCAGCTCGAGCGCGCTGGCGGCGTCGGTGACGGATGCCTTGCGCTCATCGCTCAAGGCGCGCCAGGTCGTGCCTTTCTTGTTGACCAGCAGATCCCACGGCAATTGCTGCAGCCATAGCTCCACAGTGGCCCGTTCCAGGCCCTGTTTCTTGAAATCATGGAAAGTGAAGTCGAGTTGCTGCGCGGCCAGCCAGGTGCGGGCCTTTTTGACGGTATCGCAGTTGGGGATACCGTAGAGTGTAATGGTCATGATGTGGTGCGCTATGGGGAATGAATGCGGTTTGCTTGAGCGCCGTGCTTGCGTTTACGCAAAAACGCGGGCGTAGCCCGTATTATACAGTTGATGTGTATCAATGCGGCGGTGCAGCAAGAGTCAGTTTGCTCAAGGAATTAGGCTACGGATACCTGACACTGTTGCCAGGGCGCTTCGATATTCATCGGCTGAAGCCATGACGACATCGCGCTTGCCTACATAGGCCGAGGCGCCGCCTGGCTTTCCGGTGCTCCAAAATGCAAACCCAGACGCAAGGCCAGTGCCCGCAGGGCGCCGCTTTCCTGCTGGTGCAGGGCCAGTGCGATATGGCCGTCGGGGCGTACCAGATAGGCGGCATCGCGGCCCAGGCCTGCGAATTTGGCGGCGACATTGAACGTATAGCAATGCACGGGCAGTTTCAGGATACGCGCTTCATCGAGCAATTCCGGCGCCGGTGTGCCATAGATGTGCAATTGCCAATCCATGCTGCGCAGTGCCAGGAAGTTGTCTTGCGTACCGTCTGAAAACCAGGGCAGGCGGTCGCCGCCCCGTAAATGTTCCGCGTGGCCAGCGGAGAGGGCGCTGTCTTCATAGCTGATCTGGATTTGCGACACCGTCTTGAACAGCATCCGGCGCGCGGCTTCAAAGCCGGACAGGAAAGGCAGCGCGTGCGGCACCAGCCACTTGCGCAGCACTTGCCCCGTCACGCCTTGCGACACGATGGCCTGGAAGGCGCGGTCGGTGGAGGCGACCAGCTTGCGGGCAAACACGATGCGCTCGGCTTCATACGTGTCGAGCAGGGCGTCATGGCTGCGGCCGTGCAGTTTTTGCGCCAGTTTCCAGGCCAGGTTGACGGCGTCGCCCAGGCCCGTATTCATCCCCTGGCCGCCCACCGGACTATGCAAATGGGCCGCATCACCGAGCAGGAAGCAGCGCCGTTCGCGGAAGTGGGTCGCCACGCGGTGATGTACCTTGTAGGTGGAAAACCAGTTGACCTGTTCTACCTGAATATTGAGCAAGGTTTCCACCTCGGTGCGCACATCGTCGAACACGGGCGTCGGCGCACCTTGCGGGCGGTCAGGCAGGATGCCGATCAGGCGCTGCATGCCGCTGGTACGCACGGGCAGCATCAGGGCGAAGCTGTTGGCGCCCAGGTGGGCATGCAAGTCGCTATTGCTGCCAGCGACCTTGGCGTCGGCCACGTAATACAGGTGGTCGTAAGTGCCGCCCGACAATGCGATGCCGGCGATCTCGCGTACCTTGCTGCGCGCGCCATCGCAGCCGCAAATATAATTAAACGTGCAATATTGACGTTCGCCACTTTTAAGCAGTATGGCTTGCACTTCGCTATCGTCCTGCGTCCACAAGTCCAGGGTGACATTCCATTCCACCTGTACGCCTGCTTCCGCCAGCTTGCCGACCAGGAAACGTTCATGCTCATCCTGGGGCAGGCTCAGCACGAAAGGATAGGGACTCAAGCCTTCGCCGATTTCGCCCAGCGCCAGCTTGACCAGTTCTTCTCCGCCTTCGTGCACGTGTACCGTATTGATCTTGATGCCAAGATTCACCACTTCATCGGCAAAGCCCATCTGCCGGTAAAACTCCAGCGTACGGGCATGCACGGCCATGGCCCGCGACGCCTGGCCGGGACCGCTGTTCTTGTCGATGATGCGGCAAGCTACGCCGTGGTGGGCCAGGCGCAAGGCCAGCATCAGGCCGCTAGGGCCGGCGCCTACGATCAATACGGGAGGTGTATTCATGCCATCGAGTATAGGACAAGATGAGCGAGGGAGAGGAGACGATTGACGTGTCTGCCTGGAAATGAAAATGTCCCGCCAGGGCGGGACATTCAGGGTGCGGCGATTGCTTTGCAGCTAGTCGATCAGATGCCGCGCAGCAATTCGTTAATGCCCGTTTTCGAACGCGTCTGAGCATCCACGCGCTTGACGATCACGGCGCAGTACAGCGAGTACTTGCCATCTTCCGAAGGCAGGTTGCCCGATACGACTACAGAACCGGCTGGCACGCGGCCGTAGGTCACTTCGCCGGTGGCGCGGTCGTAGATCTTGGTCGACTGGCCGATGTACACGCCCATCGAGATGACCGAGTTTTCTTCGACGATCACGCCTTCGACGATTTCCGAACGGGCGCCGATGAAGCAGTTGTCTTCGATGATGGTCGGGTTCGCTTGCATAGGCTCCAGCACGCCGCCGATGCCGACGCCGCCGGACAGGTGGACGTTCTTGCCGATCTGGGCGCAGGAACCAACGGTGGCCCAGGTATCGACCATCGCGCCTTCATCGACGTAAGCGCCGATGTTGACGTAGGACGGCATCAGCACCACGTTCTTGGCGATGAAGCTGCCGCGGCGTGCCACGGCAGGCGGCACCACGCGGAAGCCGCCCTTGGCGAAGTCTTCAGCGGTGTAGTTGGCGAACTTGGTCGGTACCTTGTCGTAGAACTGCATCGTGCCGTCCGACGGCATGGCGACGTTGTTTTCCAGGCGGAAAGACAGCAGCACGGCCTTCTTGACCCATTGGTTGACGACCCAGTTGCCGCTGGTTTTTTCCGCCACGCGGATGCTGCCGTTATCCAGGCCATTGATGACGTGGGAAACGGCGTCGCGCAATTCAGCGCTGCCATTGCCCGGGTTGATCTCGGCGCGGTTTTCCCAGGCCTGGTCGATGATGTTTTGCAGTTGTTGGCTCATGATGAAGTCGTGTTCTTTAGTTGGTTGATGCGGATGCGGAAAGCTGCTGGCAGAATTTTACTATGCGCTGCGCCGCTTCCAGCCCTTCGGCCGTTTCGGCCACCAGGGCCATGCGGATGCGGTTGCGGCCCGGATTGATGCCGTGCGCGTCGCGCGCCAGGTAGCTGCCAGGCAATACCGTGACATTATATTCGGCGTACAGGCGTTGCGCGAATTCAGTGTCCGACAAGCCGGTGCGGCTGACGTCGGCCCACAGGTAAAAGCCGGCGTCGGGCAGGGCGACATCCATCACCGTTTGCAGCAGCGGGGTGATGGCGTCAAACTTGGTCCGGTACTTGGCGCGATTTTCCTCGACATGGGTTTCGTCGTTCCAGGCCGCGATAGAGGCCGCTTGCACGGAGGGGCTCATGGCGCCGCCGTGATAAGTACGGTAGAGCAGGAATTTTTTCAGTACGTCCGCGTCGCCGGCCACGAAGCCCGAGCGCATGCCCGGCACGTTCGAGCGTTTCGACAGGCTGGAAAACACCACCAGGCGCGCGTACGGGCGTTCCACGGTGGATAGGCCCAGCATGTGCGCTGCCTGCAATGCGCCCAGCGGGGCGGTGTCGCCATGGTAAATCTCGGAATAGCACTCGTCGGCGGCGATCACGAAATCGTAGCGCTCGGATAAAGCGAACAGGTGTTCCCAATCCGTCAGCGTCAACACGGCGCCGGTCGGGTTGCCCGGCGAGCACAAAAACAGCAGCTGGACTTTTTCCCACACGGAAGCAGGCACCTGGTCGTAGTCGCAGCCGAAATTGCGGGCCGGGTCGGAATTGACGAAATACGGTTCCGCGCCGGCCAGGTAAGCTGCGCCTTCATAAATCTGGTAAAACGGGTTCGGACTGATCACCAGCGCGCCAGCCGTCGGGTCGATCACCGTTTGCGCCAAGGCAAACAGCGCTTCACGCGAGCCATTCACGGGCAAAATCTGCGTGGCCGGGTTCAGCGCTGGAATGCCGTAGCGGCGCTCCAGCCAGCCGGCGATGGCGCCGCGCAAGGCGTCCGAGCCGATGGTGGTCGGGTAGTTGGCCAGGCCGCTGATGTTGTCGATCAGCGCCTGCTCGATAAAGGCCGGCGTCGGATGCTTGGGTTCGCCCATGCCCAGGCTGATGGGAGCATAGTCGGGATTGACCGTCACGCCGGCAAACAGCTGGCGCAGCTTTTCAAATGGATATGGTTGCAGTTTGGCAAGAAGTGGATTCACGGGCTGACCAGGACAGTAGGGTGGGAACGAAGTCGGGCTGCGGTATTGCCGGCAGCCAGTCGGTCATTATAGCCGCGCTGATGGAAGCGTAGGGCAGGGCGTTGTGCAACGCGGCAATGTTGCTACACATTGGGTACTGTTAAAATACCTTATGTCTACCATACTTGCTATTGAAACTTCTTCCGAACTCGCATCCTGCGCCTTGCTGCGCGGCGATGCCGTCCTTTCCCGCGAGTCGTCGGGCGTGCGTACCCATTCCCAGTCCATCTTGCCGATGGTGCAGGAATTGCTGGCCGAAGCCGGTCTCAGCCTGGCCGATTGCGACGCCATCGCCTACGGTTCCGGTCCCGGCTCCTTTACAGGCGTGCGCACGGCTTGCGGCATCGCCCAAGGCCTGGCGTATGGTGCCGGCTTGCCGGTAGTGCCTGTCGTTACTCTGGACGCCATGGCCCTGGCTTGCCATCAGCAACATGGCGCCATCCGTGTGCTGACGGTACTCGACGCGCGCATGGGCGAGGTGTACTGGGCGCAATACGATTACCGCGATGGCTTGCGAACCATCTTGCCGCCTGCCTTGAGCGCACCGGCTGGCGTAGCACCGCAAGGCGACGTGACGGCTTGCGGTAATGGTTTTTCTGCTTATGTGGCTGAACTTGCCGAACTGCCCAGCGCTGCCGAGGCGGACGCTGCCATCATGCCGCACGCGGTGCAGATAGCACAGCTGGCCCGCACTGCCTTTGCCGCCGGGCATTTTGTGAAGGCGGCCGATGCGCAACCGCTGTATCTGCGCAACAAGATCGCCTACACCAGCGCGGAGCGGCTGGACATGGCTGCGGCGAAAGCTGCTGCTGTGGCTGCCACTGAGGCAGGGCAATGACGCCAGCCGGTAAAGAAAGCGCAGGCTGGGACTTGCTGCGCCTCGATTACCAGCCGATGCAGGAAGCGGATCTGCCTGAAGTGCTGGCGCTGGAACAGCGCGTCTATCCGCACCCCTGGACGCACGGCAACTTTGTCGATTCGCTCAAGAGCGATTATCCGGCCTGGGTCTTGCGCGATACGGACGGCACCCTGCTCGGCTACTTTTTGCTGATGCTGGTAGTCGATGAAGCGCATTTGCTGAACGTGGCGGTCGAAGGTGCGATTCAGGGGCAGGGTCTGGGCCGTTTTTTGCTGAATCAGGCGTGCAGCTGTGCACGCCAGTTGGGCATGGAATCGATGTTGCTGGAAGTGCGCCCGTCGAACGTGCGCGCGCTCGATATTTACCAGCGCTACGGATTTGAATCGATAGGCCGGCGCAAGGGATATTATCCTGCCGCCAATTCGCAACGTGAGGACGCCATCGTGATGCGTTATACCTTATGAGCCGCAGCGCCGTCTTTCTTGATGAAATGGGCGTCGGTCCCTTGTGGCGCTTGCGCCGCAGTGGGGTAGCTGCTGTCGAAGAAGTGGTGGCGGAAGAAGCCGTCGCAGTTGCCGTGCCGGTAGCGGTCGCGGAAGTGGCGCCGGTTGCCGAGATTGTCATCGCTCCTGTTTCTGTGCCTGTGGTTGCTCCACTTATCGTGCCACCCGCGCCAGTCCCGGTCCCGGTCCCGGTCCCGGTTGCCGCTACTGAATCCGACGACACTGCCTGGTTCGACGATGCGCCACCACCTCCGCCTGCCAAACAGCTGACCGACGCTGAAATCGCCGTGATGGATTGGGATGCACTGGCGGCGGCGACAGCCAAGTGCACCCGTTGCGACCTGTGCAAGAACCGCAAGGGTGTGGTGGTGGGCCGTGGCGACCGCCAGGGCGCGTGGCTGATGCTGGCCAGCAGCCCGTCGCGTGGCGAAGAGCGGGAAGGGCGCGCCCTGCCCGGCGAGCAGGGCAAGCTGCTGGACAATATGCTGAAAGCTATCGATATCGCGCCGGAAACCGACGTGTATATCACGCACCTGCTGAAATGCCGTCCGCTGGATGAAGCGGGCCAGGAGCGCTTGCCGACCGAAGGTGAAACCGCCGCCTGCCGTCCCTTCTTTGCACGCGAACTGGCCTTGCTGCAACCGCGCACCATCGTTACCCTGGGCCAAATGGCTGCCGCCGGTATCTTGCCTGGCGAAAAGCCCGTGCGCGGCAAGGTGCGCCAGCTGGGCGACGCCGCCGTGGTGGCCACTTACCATCCAGAAAACCTGTTGCAGGATGAAAGCGGCAAAGCCAAGGCGCGCGCCTGGGGCGATTTGTGCCTGGCGAAAAGTACGCATGCCGGGCGCGGCTGACCGGTTCCAGCAGGGCTTCGAGTCCCGCTGGGGCCATCTCACGCATCCCCACGTACGTGCGCTGGCCTGGCTGCTCGATTCTCCCGACCTGCTTGATCCGGCCAGCCCGCACTGGAGCGGCCGTATTGCCAGCCTGGGGCCGTTGACGCCTGCCGTTGCAAGTTGGCTGGCGGCATTGCAAGACGACCACTCGCCTTTGGCAACCGCACTTGGTCCCAAATTCTATTCCCGCCTCGGCCTGTATGCTGAAAAGCTGCTGGCCTTTTATTTTGAACAGCATGGCTTGCTGCAGGTCCATGGCTTGCAAGTGCAGGTCAACCGCAACGATACGGTGGGGGAATTTGATTTCCTGCTGCACGATGGAAACGCATTGCTGCACTGGGAATTTGCCACCAAGTTTTATCTGCTCGAAGGCAGGCCCGATCCAGGTATTTTCAACCACTTGATCGGCCCCAACCTGGCCGATACTTTGGGCTTGAAGATGCGCAAGATTATCGACAAGCAATTAGCCTTGTCGCGCCATCCAGCAGCACTCAGCCTGCTGACGCAGCCTGTTGCCTCGGCGCAGGCGCTGGTGAAAGGCTGGCTGTTTTATGAGCATGGCGAGGTGTCGCCCATGGACGGCATTTCCAGCGAGCATGGACACGGTTTCTGGTGCACGGCAGCACAATTACCGCAGGATCAGCGATATGTGATCTTGCCCAAGTTGCAGTGGCTGGCGCCGTACAAAGGTCTTGAGGAGGAAGTGTTCGATGCAGCCGCCTTACGCAAGCATTTGGCGGAGCTGCCGCAACCTGTGCTGGTGGCGGCGGTCGAGCATATCGATGGCTGGGAAGTGGAGCAGAGCAGGGGATTTATCGTCCCTGAAAACTGGACCGCGCAAGCGGCGGCCCGCAGGTTGGCAGGGACGTTGCCTGATTAGTGCTTCTGTTCGCCGATCAAGGACAAATTATCATGCTCGGCCTGGTTCATCTTGTGGCGGCGCATGATCATGTACATGGTGCCGGCGACGAACAGGCCGAACAGCACGATGATGGCGTTGAGCGGCAAGTGCAAACGGATCATGATGGAATACACGGCCAGCATGGTCAGGATGGACAGGTTTTCATTGAAGTTTTGCACGGCAATTGAGTGGCCTGCGCTCATCAGCACGTGGCCGCGATGTTGCAGCAGTGCATTCATCGGCACCACGAAGAAGCCGGACAAGGCGCCGATCAGCACCAGCATCGGGTAAGCCATCCACACGCTATGGACTTGCGTCATCAGCATGACGATCACGCCCATGGCGATGCCCAGCGGTATCACGGTCAAGGACTTACGCAGCGGTATGAAGCGCGCCGACAGTACCGCGCCAAAGGCCACGCCGATGGCGACCACGCCGACCAGGCTGGTGGCCTTGTCGAACGGCATGTTCAGCGATTGCTTGGCCCATTCCAGCACGATCAGTTGCAAGGTGGCGCCAGCGCCCCAGAACAGGGTCGTCACCGCCAGCGTGATCTGGCCCAGCTTGTCTTTCCACAGAATGGAATAGCAATTGGCGAAATCGGAAATCAGCTTGATCGGGTTGCGTTCCTGGTGCGGATACACGCAGTGGGTATCCGGTATCTTCAGGTTGGCCAGGGTCGCCAGGATGTAGGTGCCTACTACCACGCACAGGGCCGCTTCGGTCTTGGTGGTGATGCCCGTATCGATCATCGGGAAGTCGAATGACAGCAGCATGGCCGACACGTGGCCGCTGACGAGCGCGCCGCCCATCACGGTGCCGAGGATGATGGAACTGACCGTCAAACCTTCGATCCAGCCATTCGCCGCCACCAGTTTTTCCGGCGGCAGCAATTCCGTCAGGATACCGTACTTGGCCGGCGAATACACGGCTGCGCCAAAGCCGACGATAGCGTATGCCAGCAGCGGGTGGACATGGAAAAAGACGAGGAGACAACCGAAGATCTTGATCATGTTGCCGATGAACATGACCTTGCCTTTTGGCATGGAGTCAGCGAAGGCGCCGACGAAGGCAGCCAGCAAGACGTAGAACAGCACGAACGACAATTTCAACAGCGGCGTGATCCACGCCGGGGAATTCATGGACACCAATAGATCGACGGCGACGAAAAAGAGGGCGGTATCAGCCAGCGAGGAAAAAAACTGCGCTGCCATGATGGTATAAAAACCACGATTCATTCTTGAGTGCCTGAAATCTTATCTGGCTTGCTTTATACCACGAAGAAAGAACAACCTACAAGTTCGCGCCACCCTCCGGGCGGGCCCGTCTCCTAAGCGGGACTTAATTTTTCTCCCGTAGAAAAATAGCTATGGTTATGAATATTTTGTAAATGAGAGAGTCTGCCTGGCGCGGGGTCTGCAGTCCCTCAATACTGTCCGGTAAAATAGGTGATTATTACTTGCCGTAGAAAACGCTTATGCCCAGGCCCATCGTCGCGACCGTCCATCTGGATGCCATGAAACATAATCTGGCCCGCGCCCGTGCCAGCGCGCGGGGCGCTAAAGTGTGGGCGGTAGTGAAAGCCGATGCCTATGGCCACGGTTTGCAGCGCGCGATGCGCGGTTTTGCCGAAGCCGACGGGCTTGCCCTGGTGGAATTCGATTACGCGCTGCGCCTGCGCGCCTGGGGCTGGAGCAAGTCAATATTAATGCTGGAAGGTTTTTTCGATGCCGATGACTTGCTCGCCATGGCTGAGTATGGCCTCAACGGCACCGTGCATAGCCTGGAACAGATCGCTCTGCTGGAAGAGGCCCGCTTGCCGGCCACCGTCGATGTCCATCTGAAAATGAACACGGGCATGAACCGCCTCGGTTTTACGCCGCAAGCGGTGGGCGCCGCCTACGCGCGCTTGCGCGCCATACCCTGGGTTGGCACGATTACCTTGATGACGCATTTCGCCAATGCCGACGAGGCTGCGCCTGCCCATCTGCCCATGGAAGAGCAGATGGAGCGCTTCGAGGCGGGCGCGGCCACCATCGCAGACCCTTTGCCGCGCAGCGTATCGAATTCGGCGGGCGTGCTGCTGCACCAGCTCGATAGCGACTGGGTGCGGCCCGGCATCATGTTATATGGCGGCACGCCCAGCACAACTCCCGCGCTCGATTTTGATTTGCGTCCCACCATGACCTTGCGCAGCCGCATCATCGGCATCCAGGAGATCGTTGCCGGCGAGGTGGTCGGTTATGGCAGCCGTTATGAAGCGGGCGGCCCCGTCAAGGTGGGCGTGGTGGCTTGCGGTTATGCCGATGGCTACCCGCGCCACGCGCCGGAGGGTACGCCGGTGCTGGTGGACGGCGTGCGCACGGGCCTGATTGGCCGGGTGTCGATGGATATGCTGATGGTTGATCTGACGCAAGTGCCGGGCGCCCGGGTGGGGAGTCATGTCATCCTGTGGGGCGAGGGTATGCCGATCGATGAGGTGGCGCGTGCTGCCGGCACCATAGGCTATGAGCTGATGTGCGCGCTGGCGCCGCGCGTTCCCGTGATCGAGGCGTGATCCAGACGTGACCTGCGGGGACTGTTTGTATATACTGTGAGGGTACTGTATGTATAAACAGCTATTTTCACTCCTACCCGAGCACAGCACACCATGGCAAAAGTCAAAACCACCTACACTTGCAGCGATTGCGGCGCCATCAGTAATAAATGGATGGGGCAATGTACCTCTTGCAATCAATGGAATACCATGGTGGAAACCGTGCCCGAGACGGGCGGCAACAACCGCTATTCGAATCCCCAGCATATGTCGCTGGCGCAGACGGCGCCCGTGCTGTCGCTCGATGATATCGACGCCATCGACGTGCCCCGTTTCGGCACCGGCATCGAAGAATTCGACAGGGTGCTGGGCGGCGGCATGGTGGCTGGTGGCGTGGTGCTGATCGGTGGCGACCCCGGTATCGGCAAGTCGACCCTGCTGCTGCAGGCGCTGGCGAACATGTCGCACCAGAAGCGCGTGCTGTATGTCAGCGGCGAGGAATCGGGCGCGCAGATCGCCTTGCGCGCCAAGCGCCTGGTGATCGACGCCAAGGAATTGAAACTGCAGGCCGAGATCCAGCTGGAAAAAATCCTCGCCACCCTGGCTGATTTAAAGCCGGAAGTGGTGGTAATCGACTCGATCCAGACCGTGTATTCAGATGCCTTGAGTTCGGCGCCAGGTTCCGTGGCGCAAGTGCGTGAATGCGCGGCGCAATTGACGCGCGCGGCCAAGCAGACGGGCGTGACGATTATTTTGGTGGGCCACGTGACGAAAGAGGGCGCGCTGGCCGGCCCGCGCGTGCTGGAACACATCGTCGACACGGTGCTGTACTTCGAGGGCGACGCCCATTCCAGTTTTCGTCTGGTGAGGGCTATTAAAAACCGTTTTGGCGCCGTTAATGAGTTAGGCGTGTTCGCCATGACGGAAAAAGGCTTGAAGGGCGTATCGAATCCTTCCGCGCTATTTTTGTCGCAGCATGATAATCAGGTCCCCGGCTCCTGCGTGATGGTGACACAGGAGGGGACGCGCCCGCTGCTGGTGGAAATCCAGGCCCTGGTCGACACCAGTCATTTGCCCAATGCGCGGCGCTTGTCGGTGGGCCTGGAACAAAACCGGCTGGCGATGCTGCTGGCCGTGGCGCACCGCCATGCGGGTATTGCTGCGTTTGACCAGGATGTATTCATCAATGCGGTCGGTGGCGTGAAAATCACCGAACCGGCGGCCGACCTGGCCGTGTTGCTGGCAATTAACTCGTCGATGCGCAATAAACCGTTGCCGCGCGGCTTGGTGGTGTTTGGCGAGGTGGGCCTGGCCGGTGAAATCCGGCCTGCGCCGCGCGGGCAGGAGCGCTTGCGCGAAGCGGCCAAGCTGGGTTTTACCTTGGCCATGATCCCGAAGTCGAATTTGCCCAAACAGGCAATCGAAGGCATCAAGGTGATTGCTGTCGAGCGTATTGACGAAGCGTTCAACAAGCTGCGCGATCACGAATAAACACGCTATGGCTGGGCAGGCCATGTGGCCGGGCGGCAAGCCGAGTCATTTGGAACTATAATATCGCCCGACATTTCGCGTAGCATATGGGCGTCGAAATACAGATGAATCGATAGATAGAGAAGCGGAATACAGTGTCAGTAGAGCAAAGGCAGGGCGCACGCAAGATTTTACGTACCAGGGCAATGTTGATCATGGATGGTGCGGGGCCGGTAGCGGCGCGTACCCTCGATGTCGGGCCGGGCGGCATGTCGGCCGTGGTGACTGAACCGGTACCGGCAGGCAAGCAGGGCAAGGTGCTGTTTGAGTTATTTCTTGAAGGCAAGGCGCAAATCATCGAAGCCCGCACCGCTGTTTCGCATTGTATTTTCAGCAGCGCAGGCTTCAAGGTAGGATTGACTTTCTTGCATCTGGACATGGCGGTCATGAGCGCCATTTCCAAGTTTATGCGCTAAGATGGATGTCATCAGCGTGTAAGGACAGGTGCAATGGGTTTGCAGGGCGCAAAATACGGCTCTGTTCGCTGTTTTGATATATTAGCCATGCTGCATAATAATCAACCAGAAGAGATGTGGTCATGCAGTGTACCGCGTGCCCCCTTTACAGGCTATATCTGGCCATACCCGGACATACAGGACGCCCACCATGTTTAATTCCACGATCAACAGCAAGGTCTACACCAATAACACGCAGGCATCGCCATCGGCCGATGTCTACGCCAAGGTGGAGCGCCAGATGCAATCGCAAAATACGGGCGTCGTCAAACTCAACACCACCCTGGCCAAGGATCAAGCCAAGTTTTCCGGCCTGGGCCAGCTGCAATCGGCGCTGGCCAAATTCCAGACCATCGCCAAGAGCATGGCCGGCAGCGGCCTGGCCACCTCGGCCACGTCCAGCAAGCCGGGCGTGGTCAGCGCCACCACCACCGACAAGGCTGTCAGCGGTACCTACGAAATGAACGTCAAGCAGCTGGCGCAAGGGCAAACCCTGCTCAGCGGGGCGCAGAAATCGTCTTCCGCCGCCATCGGCACGGGCGCGCCGACGCAGATCAAGATCGAATTGGGCAGCGAAGACGGCAAGCAGTTCACGGCCGGTGGCGGCAAGCTCATTGCAGTGACCATCGATAGCAGCAACAATAGCCTGGACGGCATCGCCGCCGCTTTGAAGCAGGCCGGCGTGGATGCCAGCGTGGTGAAAAATGCCGACGGCTATGCGCTGGCCATCAATGGCAAGAGCGGCGCCGACAACAGCATGCGCATCAGCGTGACGGGCGACGCGTCCGTCAGCAACCTGGTGTCGTACGCGCCGGGCGCCAATAAGGGTTTGCAGCAAACAGCCGCCGCACAGGATGCGCTGGTCACGGTGGACGGCAAGGATATCAAGAGCGCCAGCAATACCTTGACGACGGCCGTTGACGGCACCACCGTCGAGCTCAAATCGACTGGCATTACCGACCTCGTCGTCGCCAAGGACAGTAGCCAGATCGCCACCAATGTGGCCAGTTTCGTGAATGCCTACAACGAGCTCAACACCAAGCTGCAAAGCTTGCAGCAAGGCGGTCTGAAATCGGACACGGCCCTGGGACAGGTCAAGTCGCAACTAGAACAAGTATTGCGCACGGCCAGCACGGGCGTGCCATCGTCGGTGCTGAGCAGCGCAGGTGTTACGCTCGGCAAGAATGGCGAGCTGGTGCTGGACGAGGCTAAGCTCAAGGCGGCCGTCGCTGCCGATCCTGACGCCGTCAGCAAGCTGTTTACCAACGATGGCAAGGGTGTGGCCGACCAGTTCAATAGCAAGATCGGAGAATTGACGGGTGAGACCAGTGTTCTGCGCAAGGAGCAACTGACCGTTGGCAAGGACATCACTACCCTGACCAACAAGAAAGCCGTACTGGCCAAGGCATTGACGGCGCAGGCCCAGGCGCTGGTCAAAGCTTACACGGCGCAGGAGCAGATGGGCAGCAATTCGGCCCTGCCAGGTTATACGGGCAAGAATTCCCTGTTTGACTTTATGGCTTGATACAGCCGATTTAGCCCTGCACGCTCTTTCCAAAGAAGGCCGTCGGCGAACTGCCGAAGGTCTTCTTGAACATGGCGGAAAACGCCGACTGGCTGGCGTAGCCCAGTTCTTCGGCTACCTGCGACAAGGGCACGCCGCGCGCGATCATCGGAGCGGCGTGGGCCAGGCGCACTTGCTGGCGCCATTGGCCAAAACTTAATCCCAACTCCCGTTCAAACAAGCGCGCCAGGGTACGTTCCGAGGCGCCCACCACTTGCGCCCATTGCTCCAGTGTCAAAGGCGAGCCGGGCTTGTCGATCAGGTTGCCGCACAGGGTTTTCAGGCGTTTGTCGCTGGGCAAGGGCACGCGGATGGGGCGCGTGCTGGAGCGCGACAATTCATCGAGTATCAGCTCGGCCAGCAAGGCTTCGCGCGCCGGTTCCTGGCCCGGGTCCAGCTGTTCCAGCGAGATGATCAGCTGGCGTAGCAGATTCGACACTTCCAGCACCTGGCAATCGCGGCCCGCAAACGGCGCGCGCGCGGCAAAAATGCACAGCGGCCGCAGCCGGGTTTTTTCCAGTATCGTCACTTCATGCTCGACGTGGGGCGCGATCCAGATGGCGCGCATGGGCGGCAACACCCAGCTGCTGTTCAGTGCCGTAATGCGCAGCACGCCTTCAAGCGCATAAGTGACCTGTCCCCAGGGGTGGGAGTGCGGCGAGAGAAATTCGTCAGGCTGCAGATCGCGCGCGATCATCGTCACGGGAATGGCGGCGCTGGGCGCCTCGCGTGGCGGGCACATGCGCGTATGGTGAAGCACGGGTACACCCATCAGTTTGACCTTAATTCGATAAATGATGTCATGTTGGTGAAAAACAGACGATGGTATTTTGCATACACTAGATGGCATCAAGTATAAAACAGGGTATGACATGATAACAACAACTAGCAACTCTCCCGATGGCAACTTCGCCAGCGACGTCCGCGTCATCAGCCTGGTTGGCCTGGCGCACGGCGTCTCGCATTTTTACCATTTGATCCTGGCGGCCCTGTTCGTCTGGCTCAAGCCTGCCTTCAACCTGTCGTATGCGGAACTGGGCTTGCTGATGACGGTGTTCTTCGTCATCTCGGGCGTGGGACAGGCGCTGGCCGGCTTCGTGGTCGACCGTTTCGGCGCGCGCGCCGTGTTGTGTTCCGGCATCTTTTTGCTGGGTCTATCGGCGCTGGCGCTGGCACACGCGCAAAGCTACACGGCGCTGATGCTGGGCGCCATGCTGGCCGGCACGGGCAACAGCGTATTCCACCCGGCCGACTACACGATCCTCAACCAGCGCGTCTCGCCGGCCCGCGTGGCCTACGGTTTTTCCATGCACGGTATCAGCGGCAATATCGGCTGGGCCCTGGCGCCGCTGTTCATGACCTATGTCGCCAGCCACTATGACTGGCGAATCGCGCTGCAGTGCGCGGCGGTACTGCCTTTTTTCGTTCTGCTGGTCCTGTTCCTGAACCGCCACGCCATCCGTCCTGAACCCGTGAAAAAAGCGGCGCCGGGCCAGCTAGCCAGCGGCGAGGGCACGCTCGACTTCCTGCGCCTGCCGGCCGTGTGGATGTGCTTTGCCTTTTTCTTCATTACCGCGATCGCCCTGGGCGGTATCCAGAGCTTTGCCAGCGTGGCCCTGGTCAAGCTGTACAACATGAGCTTGCCCCTGGCCACCAGCGCCTACACGGCATATATGCTGGCCTCGGCGGTGGGTATGGCGGCCGGCGGCGTGGTCGGCGCGCGCAGCAAGCAGCCGGACCGCAATGTGGCGATAGCCTTTTCGGCAGCCGCCATACTGGCCGTGCTGCTGGCGCTGGCGGCGGTGCCGGCCTGGGCTGCCGTGGTGCTGATGGGCGCCATTGGCCTCACTTCCGGCGTAGCGGGGCCGTCGCGCGACCTGATGATACGGGCGGCGGCGCCGAAAAACGCCACCGGGCGCGTGTATGGCGTGGTTTACTCCGGTCTCGATAGTGGCCTGGCCGTCGGTCCCTTGCTGTTTGGCGCGCTGATGGATGGCGATCATCCCGCTCTGGTATTCGTATTTATCGGTGTGTTTCAGGCGCTGGCGATCGCCACGGCCGTGGGCGTGGGGGGCAAGACACGTGCCGTGGCGCTGCAAAAGGCATAAAATTAGCGGCATCTGAGACCACGCTGACGGAGATGCCATGACCTTTGCCACCACCGACCTGTGCGATGATTACGCTGCCATGCTGGACGACGGCACCCTGGCGGTGCTGCCGCCCGTGTACCGTTCGTTCGGGCAAAAGCTGCGTTTTTGCGGGCCGGCCACCACCGTGCAAGTGTTTGAAGATAACGCGCTGGTGCGCAGCACCCTGGAAACGCCGGGCCATGGCCATGTATTGGTGATCGATGGCGGTGGCAGCCTGCGGCGCGCGCTGGTGGGTGGGCAACTGGGCGTGCTGGCGCAAAATAATGGCTGGGCCGGCATCGTGGTCGATGGCTGCATCCGCGATTGCGATGAAATTAATGTCTGCGAGATCGGCGTGCGGGCGCTGGCCACGCATCCGCGCAAGAGCGGCAAGACGGGCGCCGGCCAGGTGGACGTGCGCGTGCAGATCAGCGGCGTGGATGTCTCGCCCGGTGACTGGATCTACGCGGACGCCGATGGTATCCTGGTGTCACGCCAGGAACTCGATTAACAACGCCTATCAAAACTTACTGCGCGTCGGTATAGGCGGCCTGCGATGCTCACCGTACCTGCGTACGGTTGTGCTTCTCGACCACCTCTCCCTTCCGCTCGCTACAGTTTTGTTAAGCGTTGTAAGACGCTAATTGGTCTTCAGGCATAAGGCGTGCCGGCCATCGCCGCCTGTACGCCGATGCTGCCCTTGTCGATCATGGCCAGGAACACGGCTTGTGCCTGGCTTACATCTTGCCCCAGCCGGTAAGCCTGGTGCGCCTGGATCAGGGCCACCGTCCAGCTTGCTACGACCAGGCCCGCCGCCAGTTGGGCATCGCTATCGTCCACTTCCCGTCCTGCCGAGTGCGCCAGTTCTGCCGCCAGCAATTGCGCGATCTCGTCGCGTATCGCCCTGGCCCTGGCCTTCAGGGTTTCACTGCCTTCGATGGTGGCGATAAAACCCTGGCTTCCGGCAGAAAACCGCATATAGGGACTATCGTCCGCCACCAGGCCATGCGCCAGCAGGCGCAAGGTTTCGAGCGGCGAGATGCCGGGATTGCGCTGGCGCAAGGCTGAGCGCAAGGCTTCTCGTCCCTCTTCATCGCGGTCGAAGAACATGTCTTCCTTGCGCGGGAAGTGGTTGAACACCGTCATCCGTCCCACATCGGCCGCCGCCGCAATCTCATCGACTTTCACATGATCGAAGCCCCGTTCGAGAAATAGCCGCGTGGCGATATTGGAGATGGTCTGGCGCGTGGCCAGGCGTTTGCGGGTGCGCAGGTCGGTTGGTGTTGACATGCGGCAGATCATAGCATATCTTATGTGTACTTAGTACATATTTGGATTGGGTATATTATGAATCAAATCAATGAGCAAACACAGGTTGTCGTCGTCGGCGCAGGACCGGTCGGGCTGCTGGCCGCCATCGAATTAACCCTGGGCGGTGCGCGCGTCGTGGTGCTGGAGCGCCTGGCCGCACCGAGCAAGGTGATGAAGGCCCTGGGGATCGGTCCCCTGGGAAGTGAAGCCTTGCAGCGCCGCGGCATGGCGCCCGCCATGGGGGATGTGGAGGCGCGGGCTTTTGAGCTGATGCAATCGTTCGCGCAACAGCCGGGCGCCCAGGTGCGCGGCAAGGACTCGAAGTTCAGCGGCCATTTCGCTGGTTTGCCCCTGATACGCAAGGATGCGCAGACAGAGCCGCACCGGCGCCCGCGTCCGGTCGACCAGCACAGCATTGAAGCCATGCTGGCCGAACGGGTGCAGGCGCTCGGCATCGAGGTGCGCCGCGGCTGCGACGTCACCGGCGTGGTGCAGCAGGACGATGGCGTCGAGGTGGCGTGGATATCGGATACGGGCGCCGGCCAGCTGCGTTGCTGCTGGCTGATTGCCTGTGACGGCGGGCGCAGCAGCATCCGCAAGATGGCCGGTTTTGACTTTCCCGGCACGCCGCCCAGCTCGACGTTTTACCAGGCCGTGGCCGAGATCGACCATCCCGAGCGCCTGTTGCCGATCGGCTGGAACCGCACCTCGGGCGGCGTGTTTTCCTACGGCCCCTCGGCCCACCCCGAGTCGCGCCGCCTGTTCATGCTCGATTTTTCAGGCACGCCGGAAAATCGCGAGGCGCCCGTCACGCGTGAAGAGATTGAAAGCGTGCTGCGCCGTATCAGCGGCATGGAGGTGCGCGTCAACGCGCTGGGTAGCGCCAGCCGGTGGACCGACAACACGCGCCTGGCCGCGACCTATCGCCAGGGACGGGTGCTGCTGGCCGGCGATGCGGCGCATATCCATACGCCGTTTGGCGGCCAGGGCCTGAGCCTGGGCTTGGCCGATGCGGCTAACCTGGGCTGGAAGCTGGCGGCGGTCTTGCGCGGCGACATGCCCGACAGTTTGATCGACAGCTACACGGCCGAACGCCATCCCGTGGCCCAGGCGGTGCTGGCCAATACCCTGGCCCAGGTCGCCATCATGCGGCCCGATCCGCAAGCGGGCGCCATGCGTGAACTGATCGCCGAACTGATGCAGTTCGATGACGTCAACCGGCGCATCGGCGAAATGATGAGCGGCCTGTCCACGCGCTACGAGCTCGGTTCTGAGCGCGACGAGGTGGGCCGGCTGATCGGCGACAGGCCCATCGGCCATGGCGACGCCGGCGTGACGCTGTATGATGTGATGCAGGATGGCAAGGGGGTCTTTCTCGACGCCTCGCACGGGGCCGCCGCCTCCCGTATCGTTGCCGCAGCGACGCAGCAGCTGCGCTGCGTGGCCATCGATCACGGACCGTCCATGCTGATCCGTCCCGACGCCTGCATTGCCTGGGCGGCCGATGGCGACAGCACGGACGGCCTGGAGCAGGCGCTGCGCCGCTGGTTCGCTTCATCGCCCGTGACTGTGCAATGAACAAGCCGCTGCTGATCATCTTTGCCACCATCGCGCTCGACGCGGCCGGCATCGGCCTGATTTTCCCGATCCTGCCGCGGCTGCTGGCGGAAGTCACGCATGCGGGCAATATCGCACCCTATATCGGCATCATGACGGCGCTGTATGCCACCATGCAATTTATCTGCGCGCCGGTGCTGGGTCTGTTGAGCGACAAGCTGGGCCGGCGTCCCGTGCTGCTGATTTCGCTGGCGGGCGCGGCGGTGAACTATGTACTGATGGCGTTCGCGCCCCAATTGTGGATGCTGCTGCTGGGTCGGGCGATTGCGGGGCTGACCAGCGCCAATGTGTCCGTCGCCACCGCCTATATCACAGATATTTCCCCCGAAGAAACGCGCGCGCGCCGCTTCGGCTTGCTGAACGCCGTGTTCGGCTTGGGATTTATCGTCGGCCCCGTGCTCGGCGGCGTGCTGGGCGACTATTGGCTGCGGCTGCCCTTTATTGCCGCCGCCGTGCTGAATGCGGCTAACTTTTTGCTGGCCTTGTTTGTACTGCCGGAGTCGCGCACGCCGCAAAAGCAAAAGATTGTTCTGGCCGAACTTAACCCGCTGCGGCCTTTGCGCTGGGCGTTTTCCATGAAGGCTTTGCTGCCCATTATCTGCGTGTTCTTTATCCTGAGCGCCACCGGCGAAGTGTATGGCACTTGCTGGGCGCTGTGGGGCCATGACAGTTTCGGCTGGAATGGCTTGTGGATCGGCTTGTCGCTGGGCATGTTCGGCGTATGCCAGACCCTGGTGCAGGCATTCTTGCCTGGCCCGGCGACGCGCTTATTGGGCGAGCGCGGCGCCGTGCTGCTTGGCGTGGGCTGCGCCAGCATCGCTTTGGTCGTGATGGCTTTCGCCCGGGAAGGCTGGATCATCTTTGCCATCATGCCCATCTTTGCCCTGGGTGGTATCGGCGTGCCGGCCTTGCAAGCACTGGCCACGCGGCAGGTGGAAGAGGATCGCCAGGGCCAGTTCCAGGGTTTGCTGGCGTCGGTGGTCAGCCTGGCGTCCATCATCGCACCGCTGGCGTTTTCCAGCTTTTATTTTGTCGTCCGGCAAACGTGGCCTGGCGCTATCTGGCTGTCGGTGGTCGTCCTCAATGTGATTGCGCTGCCGCTGATCGTGCTGGGCACCCGCAATGCTGGCAGGGACGCGAAAGCAGATGAATCTTTGTTGAGAGGAGGATAACGAAATGCAATAATGGCTGGGCATGCAATATGGCATTGCAGATTTTAAAGGAATGACTATGCAGCAAGCCCCCGCAGCCAAAGATACGCCCTTGCTCGATCCCGTGGTGGCGCCCCGCATCGCTGCCACGCGCCTGGTGACGGGTTTGTTGCAGGGCTTGCTGCTGTACTGGCTGTATAGCGCCGTGCAAAACAAGGCATGGATCGCCACGCATGCTTATCTGCTGGCGCCCTTGATATTGATCGGTGTGTTGCTGCCGGTGCTGCTGGTGTCCAGCCTGGGCCATATGTCTGCCAGGCGCCTCGTGCTGTGGATGCTGGCGGCGGCCGCCGTGCTGACGGTGCTTGCTGCGCACGATGTGTGGCGCGACGTCAGGCAGGTAGCGGCTTACGCGCCTGCCAACCCCTTGTATCTGGTTTCATCGCAGCTATTCGGTTTTTGCGTGCTGGGCTTTTTTATCGCCCATGCCCTGGTGCTGTCGAGCGCGCACGACAGGCGGCGGGTGGCGCGCTATGCCACCTATTTTGAAATCGCCTGGAAACTGGCTATCCAGCTGCTGTTTTCCCTGCTGTTCGTGGCCGTGCTATGGCTGGTGCTGTGGCTGGGCGGGCAATTGTTCTTGCTGATTAAACTCGATTTCCTGCGCAAGCTGCTCAGTAAAGCCTGGTTCGTGATCCCCGTGCTGTGTTTTGCGTTTTCCTTCGCCATCCACATCACCGATGTGCGCCCGGCCATCGTGCGCGGCATCCGCACGCTGTTATTGGTGCTGATGTCCTGGCTGCTGCCGATCGCCGCCGTGCTGGTGGCCGGCTTCCTGCTGACCTTGCCATTTATCGGCTTCGAGCGCCTGTGGGCCACGCGCCATGCGGCTTCCGTGCTGCTGGGCATGGCCGGTCTGCTGGTGGTGCTGATCAATGCCGCGTTTCAAAATGGCGAAGTGGGCTTGGGCGTGGCGCGCGCCATCCGCATCGGCACGCGGCTGTCCTGTCTGCTGCTGCCATGGCTGGTCGGTATCGCCATCTATGCCTTGACCCTGCGCGTGATGTCGCATGGCTGGACGGCCGACCGCCTGATCGCCGCCGCCTGCATGGTGATTGCCACCTGTTATGCGCTGGGCTACGCCTGGGCGGCCAGCAAATATGGCGACTGGCTGCATTTAATTTCCCATATCAACGTAGCCACCGCCTTTGTCAGCTTGCTGGTGCTGTTCGCGCTGTTCACGCCACTGGCCGACCCGGCCCGCCTGTCGGTCGCCAGCCAGATGGCGCGGCTGGACAGCGGCAAGGTGAGTGCAGACAAATTTGATGTCGAGTACCTGCGTTTCGAGGGCGCCCGTTATGGCCAGGCTGCCTTGCAGCAACTCAAGAACCGCAGCACAGGTGCCGACGCCGCGATTCTGCAGGCCCGCGCCGAAGCCGTGCTCAAGCGCGAAAGCCGTTACGATGAAAGCGGTGCGCTCAGCAACGTGGCGATCAACCTGACCGTGCGCCCCGCCACGGCCACACTGCCAGAGTCTTTCCTGCGCCAGGACTGGAGCGCGGTAGGCCCAGCCTGGCGCTTGCCCGCCTGTTTGAAGCGGGCAGGGCAGCAGTGCGACGCATACCTGCTGGACTTTGATGGCGACGGCAAGCAGGAAGTACTCCTGATCAGCAACGACCCACGCGCCAGCTCCGTCTTGCTGGCCGAAAAAGCCGATGGCAGTTGGTACGCGCGCGGCCAGATCCCATCCGAAGCACTGCGCTGCAAGCCCCTGCGCGAACGGCTGCAGGCCGGCGACTTCCAGCTACTGCCACCCAAAACGCGCGAACTGGAAATCGATGGCGTGCGTGTGCCGATGAGTTTATATGGCAACGAAGATGAATTGAGCTGCCCGGAAGAATAGCGGCCGGCTCACCGGCAATTCACCGGCAACTCACCTGCAACTCAGCGGGCATGCTCTTCAAGCCGGACGACAAAACAAACCTCGGCTGATACCGCAGGCCGGGTGTCGCCCTGCTGCCTTGGCATCCCTTTATCCCCCGCACATCGTATGCCGGCGGTATTGAATCTTGCATATTTTACAGATAGATAAAATGCTATCCTGGTGGGAACTGGCCGGGTTTGGCCAGATGCAGTCGTAGACGGATGACCGCCAACGGCCCAGGCTGTGTAAAAACGTGAGGAAAAACCGCGAACAAAAAAATCGGCCTCTCAAAACGCTCGCTAAGCGATCTTCTCAGGGTCGGGAAGGGTAACCCTACCCATGAAAATTTCAAGTTTTTGCGTTTTTACACAGCCTGGGCCAGAAGCGGTCACTCGACGTATTCCTTGGAAATAAATGCAGATGGAAGTTAAATTTCTTAGTCTTGGCGAGCAAAGTGAACATGGTCGCGTCCTTGTTGCTCGCGGCCCAACCTCAGAATCCAACATCGTTGCCAGTGTCTTGATCGCTCACCATAGTGCGCCGGTGACTCGCGTAAACATTCTTGCCAGCGCAGGGTACTCGTGCTTTCAGAGTACACGTTTCGCTGAGGGCATCGTTTACATCGGCTTTGGGCAGTTCGTGTTCGTCGTTGATCTTTACCTTGGCGAAGTTCGTCGCCATCAGCTGGACGGTTACTTTGGCCATCTGTACGATTCGTGCGACCTTGAGAACCTAAATAGCCGCATCGCAGTGCTTGTAACTTCGGCATCTGAAGTTCTTGCTTTTGACCATACAGGAGGTCTGATCTGGGAGCAGTCGCCGCTTGGGATCGACGGTGTAGTCCTTCACGATGCGAGCGCGGGTCGGATTCGTGGTGATGGTGAATGGGACCCACCAGGCGGCTGGCGCCCATTTAGCCTAGTTCCAGAGTCAGGAGCAATACTTCAATGACCGGTATGGGGCGAAAGCTGCCCTTCGCATTACCAAAACAAGATTAAAGTAAGTAATGGAAGGGACAGGCCTTGGTTTTCTGCGGATATGGCGCCCGACTGTTGTCGGCGCCCGTGGAACGTATCGTGGGGCTTAATTGCGTATCTTGACCTGCCGCACATGGTTTTCCAGCTCGTTGAACGAGGGGCGCTCGGTGGCGGAAATGACCTTGCGGCCGAATTCCACGGCCAGGGCGGGGGCGTAGCCGTTCAGGCTGGCCAGCAGGGTGACTTTGGCGCACTGGTACATCTTCGACGTTTCATGGTGCTTGCGGCGCAGCAGGCTGGCCAGGGGGGCGATGAAGCCGTAGGCCAGCAGGATGCCGATGAAGGTGCCCACCAGCGCTTGCGCGATCAGTACGCCCAGCTCGGCTGGCGGCAGGCCGACGGAGGCCATGGTGTGGACCACGCCCATCACGGCGGCGACGATGCCGAAAGCGGGCATGGCGTCGGCCAGTTGTGAAATTGTCTGGATCGGCATTTCCGCATCTTCGTGGTGCGTGTCGATTTCGTTATCCATCAGGTTTTCGATCTGGTAAGCGTCCATATTGCCGGACACCATCAGGCGCAGGTAATCGGTGATGAATTCCAGGATGTGTTCGTCGCCCAGGGTGTACGGGTATTTCACGAAGATGGGACTGCGATAAGGGTCGTCGATATCATCTTCGATCGACATCAGGCCTTCCTTGCGGATCTTGCTGAGGATTTCATACATCAGGCCCATCAGTTCCATATAGCGGGCCTTGGTGTATTTCGCGCTTTCAAACAGGGTGGGGATGGCGGCAAAGGTGGCGCGGATGGCTTTGGCATCGTTGCCGACAAAGAAGGCGCCCAGCGCGGCACCGGCGATCATCATCAATTCCAGCGGCTGGAACAGGGCCGCGAGATGTCCCCCGTTCAAGGCAAAGCCGCCGAAGACGGAAAACAGGACCACGATAAATCCGAGTATGACTAACAAAACTTACTCCCTCATAATATTGCCGCAACGCAATATTATAGTGTAACCGGATTTATGGGCCTCAGGATGACTCCGGCTGCAAATGTTGACGCAGAAAGTTGATAAAACCACGTACTTTGGCCGGTAATTGCTGGCGGCCGTTGTCGAGGTAGCTGGCCAGGGCCCATTCCGAGCGCAGCAGGGTGCCGTGGCCAGCGTGCTGCGCACCTATATGGGGAGATGCGCTTGCTGTCAGGTCAGTAGAGTTAGTGCTAGTCGGCCGCCAGGAATGCCAGCAGTTCGGCGGTCGAACGCACCTTGCCCATGAAGGGGAAGATGTTCTTGATGGAAAACTCGTGCAGGTCGGTGCGCAAGCTGCTCATGGCATCTTCGGCAAAGATCACGGCGTAACCGAGGTCGGTAGCGGCGCGCGCCGTCGATTCGATGCCGAAGTTGGTGGCGATGCCCGTGAAGATCAGGGTGGTGATGCCGCGGCGGCGCAATTGCTGTTCCAGGTCAGTGCCCTGGAAGGCGCCCCATTGACGCTTGGCGACCACGATATCGCCTTCCTTGTAGCCGGCTTGCGGCACCAGTTCGGTGGCGTTCTCAGGTAACGGCGGAGCCGATGCGGGACGCGACAACGCCACGTCGGCCGGCAGGTGCAGCAACTCCTGGATCAGCACGCGCACATACACCACCGTGCCACCGCGCTGGCGCATGGCTTCGGCCAGTTGCACGCTATGGTTGACGACTTGCTGCGCGGAGTGGGGCGCCAGTTCGCGCGCCACATTGCTGTGCTGCAAGTCGATCAGCACCAGGGCGGTGCTGGCTGGGTCAAACGAAATCGGATTTGTCGTACTCATGCTGAACTCCTATATGTGAGGGTATGCTCAGATTATTATACGCTATAATCTGAGGATGTCCTCAGATCCTAATGCCACTTCAAAAAACGCCCGCCGCACGCCGCAACAGCAGCGTGGCGCCTTGCGCATGCAGACCATGCTGGCAGCCGCTGCCGAGGTGATTGGCGAAGCCGGTTATGACGCCGCCACCATGACGGAGATTGCCGCCCGTTCGGCTTCGTCGATCGGCGCCGTCTACCAGTATTTTCCGAACAAGGATGCCATCGTGCGCGCCTTGCGGGCACAGTATGGCGATGAGATGGAGCGGCTGTGGGATGGCTTGATCGCGGAAGCGGATCAGTTGAGCGTGCTGGAATTGTCCGAACGCATCATCGATCTGATGGTGGGTTTTGCGACTGAACGGCCCGCGTATTTTGCCGTCCTGAATGCTTCGCTGAACTACCGGCGCGACGCCGATGCGCGCCACCGCCTGCGTGAACGGTTCGGCCGTGCCTTTCAGCAAAAGCAGCCAGCGCTCAGCGATGAGCAAGCCTTGCGTTTGGCTAATGTGGCCTTGCAAGTGGTGAAGAGCCTGAACCCGCTGCTGTCGCAGGCCGACGTTGCCGAACGGGCGCAACTGGTGGCGGAATTCAAGTTGGTGCTATCCGGCTACCTGAGCAGCCGATTAAGCCTGGACTAATTTCTCTGCCAGAAGCGCAGCTTGTTGCCGAACGGATCTCCCACTTCCAGGATGCGGCCCCATTCCTCGTCGCGGATGCCGGGCCGCGCATATGGGTAATTCCTGGCCGTCAGTTCGGCATGCAGCGCAGCAATGTCATCGACGGGTATCAAGAGGGCGGCGCCCGGCGTGGCGTCGCCATGGTGTTCGGACAAATGCAGGACCAGTTCGCCCCGCTGCACCTGCATATAGACAGGGGCGGTCGGGTCAAAGCGGTGCTCCCACGCCTTGCTGAAGCCCAGGAAATCGACATAAAACTCCTGCGCCTTGTCGACGGAAAAGATGCGCAGGATGGGGATGGCGTTGCACAGGTGCATGGCAGTCTGGCCTCAGGCAGTTGATCACAAGACCATTCTAGTATTTTTTCATGCAGGCCAGTCCAGGCCAGCGCCTGCCGCTTGCCGCAGTTGCGCTTCCCAGCCACAACTCTCTTCCTCTGGCCACGGTTTTGTCGGGCCTTATTATTGTTCGCCGGCTTGCTGGGGATTGATCAGGGACGTCAAAACGTGATCGGCCCAAGCGCCATTGATGTGCAGATAGGCCCGGGCCAGGCCTTCCCGTTCAAATCCCAGCCGGCTCAGCAATTGCCCGCTGCGCTGGTTGTGCGGCTGGTAGTTGGCCATGATGCGGTGCAGTCCATGATGATTGAAGATATCGACAATCGCCGCTTGCAAGGCTTCATGCATGAGGCCCTGTCCTTGATACTCGCGCGCCAGGGAAAATCCCAGGTGGCAAGCCTGGAAGGCCCCACGCACGATATTCGTGAAGTTGCACGCGCCGATGATTTTTGCGCCGCCTTGCTGTTCTTGCTGTTGCCGCGCATGCAGCAACCAGTGAACAGCCGATTGATGCCTGATCTGTTGTAGCATGTCGCGCAGCTGGCTTTCCACTGCTGCCAGGGTATAAAACGCATCGCTGCGGGCAGGTTCCCACACTTGCAGATGCTCGCGCGTTGCTATCCGAAAATCCAGTATGGTGGCTGCATCGTCGACAGTGGGGGACTTGAGTATCAGCCGTTCAGTGATGAGGGAGGCTGCTACGGGAAGGGGCAACTCGTGCATGTGGCAGCGTTATTTTTTAGTCGGCCAGATAAAATTTCCCAAGGCACAAACCAGGCCGACAACGATGGCGCATCCCCAGTCGAACTGCTGCTCCGCTCCCAGGTAGCGTGTGTATAGCAGGGTGCCGGCGGCCGTGGCCAGGCCGATCCAGATAAATTGCGGGATTTTTTTAGTCATCTGTTTTGTCACAATCAGCATGCCGGTAAATAAAGATGCTCTCATGAAATTAATTAGATGGCAATCTGTCTTTTGAGACAGGAACGCCATCTCAAGAATGGGAATTCAAGGGGCGTCGTTGACGCCGTACAACTCGCGGCATAACAGCACGATCTGTTCGCGCAGCCAGCGCTGTGCCGGATGCGCATCGTTGCGGCGGTGCCAGTGCAGCACGAAGGGCACGGGCGGCAGTTCGATGCCGGGCAGCGGCAGCACCGCCAGCGCACTACCCAGTCCGCTGGCCGCCACCACGCCGGCCATCATGGTGGCCAGCAAGTCACTGCCGGCGATAATGGCTGGGGCTGCGTACATATGCGGCAGCGTGATGGCGATCCGGCGCTGGCGCTGCCGTTGCGCCAGCCACAGGTCGACGTGGCCGACGCCATCGCCTTCCGGCGATACCAGCAGGTGCTGATAGCTCAAAAAACGTTCCAGTGTCATGTCCTGGCTGGCTAGCGGATGGCCCTTGCGCGCCACGCAGACGAAGCGCTCTTCGAACAGCGGCATGGTAGGAATGCGTGGCGTATTGCCGCCAGGTACGCCAATTGCCGCATCGGCTTCTCCCGCGTCGAGCAGCGACAGCGCCTCTTCGCGCGCCGTGCAAGCCTTGATGCGCAGCGTCATGCCCGGCGCCTGCTGCGCCAGCCGTTTCAGCAGCGCAGGCAGCAGCACGAAGGCGGGATGGTCAGAGACGGCCAGGGTGTAGCGTATCGTCGCGCTGGCCGGGATAAAGTCTTGCGTGAAGTCCAGCGTGCGCTGGATGCTGGCCAGCGCCTCGCCCAGCGGCACGGCCAGTTCCAGCGCGCGCGGTGTGGCCTGCAAGCCGCCGGCGCTGCGCACGAACAGTTCATCTTTCAGCAGCAGGCGCAGGCGGGCCAGCGCCGCGCTCATCGCGGGCTGGGTGCGGCCGATGCGCACGCCGGCGCGCGTCACATTGCGCTCGCAGATCAGGGCGTCGAAGGCGACGAGAAGGTTGAGGTCGATTCCATGTAAATCCATGCCATGGATAATACCGCATATCAAATATCGATTGGACTTACGTTGTCGCGGCTTGCTACAGTGACTGCGTCATTCACTGAGACAGAAAGCCCATCATGAGCATGCAGCAAAACGGCCTGACACAGGCCCAGCAACGCGCCATCGAAACCCTGTACCGCGCCTTCAACGAGCGCAATCCCGACTTGCTGGACCAGGCGCTGGTGCCGGCATGGCAAGACACGCCGCTCGGTCCCGGCCAGCAGCCTGGCTTGGCCGGCATGAAGCCTGTGGTCGAAATGTTCGGCGCCGCCTTCCCGGATGTGCACATCACGATTCTCGATATGTTCGGCCGTGACGGCCGCGCCGCCGTGCGGGCGCAGATCACCGGCACCCATCGCGGCGAGTTTTTTGGCATTCCCGCAAGTAACAAACCTATTGCTATTGCTATCCACGAGTTTCATTATCTGGATGCGGACCGCATTACACATACCTGGCACCTGGAAGACTGGTTTGGCATGCTGAACCAGATCGGCGCGTGGCCACCTGTTCCATCCATCATTTAAGGAAAAAACCATGACCAGCATTGCGATCGTGTATTTCAGCGGCTACGGCCACACCGTCAAACAAGCCGAGGCCGTGCAGGCCGGCGCCGCCAGC
Source organism: Janthinobacterium silvisoli (assembly GCF_014200725.1). Classification (GTDB taxonomy): domain Bacteria; phylum Pseudomonadota; class Gammaproteobacteria; order Burkholderiales; family Burkholderiaceae_D; genus Janthinobacterium. The sequence continues at coordinate 809,076 of NZ_JACHCL010000001.1, read as the reverse complement.
GTGGCCGGCGCCCAGGTGCATCTGTACCGTATCGACCAGAACGGCGACTTGCACGAGGAAGCCCTGGCCGTGATCGGCAAGGCCGACGCCGTCATCTATGGCAGCCCGACCTATATGGGCGGCCCGGCATGGCAGTTCAAGAAATTCGCCGACAAGTCGTCCAGCGCCTGGTTCGGCCAGGACTGGAAAAACAAGCTTGCTGCAGGCTTCACGAATTCGGCCTCGCTCAATGGCGATAAATTCTCGACCATCCAGTATTTCTGGACCCTGGCCATGCAGCATAGCCAGATATGGGTGGGCACGGGCATCTTGCCATCGAACAAGAAAGAGCATGGCCCGGCCGACGTCAACTGGAGCGCCGGTTTTGGCGGCGCGCTGGCGATTTCGCCCTCGGATGCATCGCCAGATGAAGCGCCACGCAGCGGCGACCTGGAAATGGCCCGCCTGCTGGGCAAGCGGGTGGCGGAACTGGCAGCCAAATTGAAATAAGCCTGCGACGGTGCCGGGGCATGCTGTGTCCCGGTTCTATGCCTGCACTCTGCGACACCATTAAAACTTGCTTTTCTGAACTTCGTCTTATAATCGCGGCATGACTTTCCTATCAAACCGCGCAAGCGCCGTGCTGCGCACCATCGGCAAGGCTGCCGCTTCCTTCATTATTTTATTGACCGCGCTGTGGGGCGCGCTGGCGCTGTGGTACCACCTCGGCGGTGGTGCTGCCGCGCAAACCATCGGTGCGCTGCTGTGGGCCGGCTTGGGCGTGGCCAGCGTGGTGCTGTGGTGGCAGCACCGTGGAGCGTCCGTGCTGTTGCCGTATGCGGGCGGTTTCGTGCTGATGCTGGTGTGGTGGAGTTTTATCACGCCCAAGCAGGAGCGTGCCTGGGCCGACGACGTGGCGCACAATGTGACGGGCACGATCAGGGGCAATATCGTCACCCTGGACAATGTGCGCAATTTCGACTGGCGCAGCGATGACGACTACACGGTCAAGTGGGAACAGCGCAGCTACAATCTCGATGACTTGCGTACGGTGGACACGGCGCTGTCGTACTGGACCGGGCCATTCATCGCCCATACGCTGGTGTCGTTCGGTTTTGCCGATGGCCGCTTCCTGACATTTTCCATCGAAATCCGCAAGGAAAAGGGCGAGAGTTTTTCTGCCATCGGCGGCTTCTTCAAGCATTTTGAAATGAGCCTGATCGCCGCCGACGAGCGCGACATCCTGCGCGTTCGCACCAATGTGCGCGGCGAAGACATGCATCTGTACCGCGTGATGATGCCGCGCGCCGCCATGCGTTCTCTGTTCCTGGCCTACCTGGACGAGGCGCAGTCGCTGAAAAACCAGCCGCAGTTCTACAACACCCTGACGGCCAACTGCACCACCATCGTGTTTGAGATGGTGCGCCGTATCGTGCCTGGTCTGCCCGTCGATTACCGCTTGCTGGCTTCCGGCTACCTGGACCGCTACCTGTTCGATGTGCGGGGACTGGTGCCGGGTTGGACCTTCCAGCAATTGCGCGATGGTGGCCATATCACGGCGCGCGCGCGGGCGGCCAATGAAGACCGCGATTTTTCACATGCGATCCGACGTGGCATGCCCGGCTACGATGAAGAGGGCTACCCGAGCCTGCAAATGCCCAGGCAGGCGCAGGGACGCAAACGGCCATAGTGGGCGCTTGCTTGGGCCTGGACTGGCATTGCTTTATACTGGCGCCTTTCCAAGAATACACGAAGGCCCGCTATGCCATTTTCCTCACTGGGTCTGATTCCCGCCCTGGTCCGCGCTGTCGAGAAAGCCGGCTATGCCGCGCCGACGGCCATTCAGGCGGCCGCCATTCCTGCCATCCTGCGCGGCAGCGATGTGCTGGGCGCCGCGCAAACGGGTTCCGGCAAGACGGCCGCTTATGCGCTGCCGCTGCTGCAAGCCCTGATGGCGCCCGCTGCCGGCCCGCGCCAGGTGCGCGCGCTGATCCTGGTGCCCACGCGCGAACTGGCGGCGCAAGTGGGGCAAACCGTGCATGCGCTGGCCAAGCCGCTGCCCGTGAAGCTGAAGATTTCCGTGCTGTTCGGTGGCGTCTCGATCAATCCGCAAATGATGGACTTGCGCGGCGGTGCCGATATCGTGGTCGCCACGCCAGGCCGGCTGCTGGACCTGGTCAAGCATAACGCCGTCAAGCTGGGCGGCGTATCGCTGTTCGTGCTCGACGAGGCGGACCGCTTGCTGGATATGGGTTTTACCGAAGAAATCAACGCCGTGCTGGCGCTGCTGCCATCGAAACGGCAAAACCTGTTTTTCTCCGCCACCTTCCCCGACAGCGTGCAGGCGCTGGCCGACACTTTGCTGGCAAACCCGACCCGCATCGAAGTGGCGTCCGAACCGCAGGATAAACCCGATATCGTGCAGCGCGCCATCACGGTCGACGTGCCGCGCCGCACGCAGCTGCTGCGCTACCTGATCTTGCAGCAGCAATGGGAGCGGGTGCTGGTGTTCGTCGCCACCAAATACGCGGCCGAACACGTGGCCGACAAGCTGCAGCGCGCCGGCCTGCATGTGGGCGCCTTCCACGGAGAATTCAGCCAGGGCACGCGCAGCCAGCTGCTGGCCGATTTCAAGGCCGGTCGCCTGCAAGTGCTGGTCGCCACCGACGTGGCCGCGCGCGGCATCGACATCGCCGGCTTGCCAGCCGTCGTCAACTACGACTTGCCCCGTTCGGCCGTCGACTACACGCACCGTATCGGCCGCACGGGCCGTGCAGGCGAGAGCGGCACGGCCGTCAGCTTTATCACGGCCGATACGGAAGCGCATTTCCGCCTGATCGAAAACCGCAATGACTTGCGCATCGTGCGCGAAGTGGTGGCCGGCTTCGAGCCGACGGAAAAACCAAGCCCCGTCAGCGCCGTGACCGATACGGTGAATGGCGGCATCAAGGGCGCGCGCAAGAGCAAAAAGGATAAATTGCGCGAAGCGGCGGCCAAACTGGATCAGGTTGGCAATAAATAAAGCCGCTTATGTGCGCCAGCCCCTTGAGCGGCTGGCTTTCCCGTTTTAAGATGGCCGTTCTTTACGGAAACTAAATGGAGCGGGCATGCAGATGAAAACAATCAGACTGGCGAGTTTCTTTGCGTGCGCTACCTTGCTGGTGGCCTGCGCGGGCATACAGGGTGGTGCCAAGCCCGTGTCGGCCATGCCCGGCGCTGCCGGGCCAGCATCAAAACCCGAGGTGGCGGCCACCTGGTATAACCCGCCCGGCGAATTCGGCGGCATCTGCCTCACCCAGTTCAAGGATGGCCGTGTGCGTTTCGATGGCGGCTTTACCTTTTTTAATCCCGGCAGCTGGACTTACGATGCGGCCAAGTCCGAATTAAGCCTGACCCTCCATCCGACGACCACCCTGGCCGAAGGGCATGGCGATGTGTCGCTGCACCAGAATCTGCTGCGCCTCGATGCTGCCAAAAATATACTGGTGTACCGTGTCAATGCGGCGACCAAATCGATAGGCATCGGTGGCTTTGTTTTCTATCGCGACTTGCCTTGCGTGGCTGCTAAATCATCCAGCTAGCGGCTTGCCGCTCTTTTCCACGATATCCATGCGGCGCCGGAGGCGTTCCGCTTCCTGCGTATCGCCCGCCTGTTCCGCGCGTAATCGCTGTACACCGAGCCAGGCCAGCAGCGGGCGGCGCCAGCCCTGGTCGGACGCCGTGGCCACCGCCGTATCGAGTAACGCTGGCGTGGCGCGGTTGGAGCGTAGCAGCACGCCGGCCGCCACCAGTTGCGACAGCGGGTCTTTGATGGCGGCCACCGCGCTGGCCGCCGCCGTGTCGCTGGCGGCGCCGGCTGCGGCGCGCTGCGCTTCGGGCAGCAGTGTGACGTCGGCGCCGGCCTTGCCGGCCAGGTAGCTGGCGTAGGCGCGGTCGGCCGGTGAGGCGTCATTGCGCAGCGTTTCGTATCCCGGGCATTCATCGAAGACCAGGCTGGCCACGCGCGTGGCGCAGCGCAGCAGTTCGATGCGGGCGATCAGCTCGATCTTGCCGGTCGACCCCACCTGGTCGCGGGCGCGGCCAAATTCCGTCTGTTCGACCAGCGCATTGCCATTCAAATAGGCCGCCTGAAAGCGCTCGACCGAACTTTGCGCATTCATTTTCCAGTCCGGCACGGGCGGGCCGCTGGAGCAGGCGGCCAGTGTTGCCAAGGCGGCCATGGCCAGGGCGCACAGGGTGGTGTTGACAATTCTCATGGCAGGGTGATCTCCGGATTGCGCTTGAACGGCCATTTGCGGTTGATTTCATTGACCAGCTGTTCGACCTTGCGCAGATTACTTTCCACGTCGGCGCGCAGCGGCCCCAGATCGGCCGTGGCGGCCTTGGCGTTGGCGCCCACGGCTTGCGCTTCGACCAGCACGGCGTCGACTTTTTTCAGGCTGTTGCGGGTATCGGCCAGCAGCGCGTTCAGTTGCACGATGGTCGCTTGCGCATCCGTCATGACGCCCTTGTCGCCGAACACGCGCGTGTCGGCGTTGGCGACCAGACCATCGGTGCGGCGGGCCAGCTGGTCGGCCGTGAGCAGCAGGGCATTGGCCCGCTCGATCAGCAATTGCGACTGCTTGTCATTGCCCGTGATCAGGCCCATGGCGCCTGCCGGACCGCTCAATTTACCGGTGACTGCCTGCACATTGCGCAAGGTGGAGTCGAGCGGGGAATCGGCGCCCGTCAGGGTGCCCAGGTTGTTCAGCAAATCCTTGGCGGCGGCCAGCATGCGCGGGATTTCCGCCGCCATATCGCCCACCAGCAAGTCGCGCGTGGCGTTGTCGGGCAGCGGTGGGTCGGTCAGGATGCCGCTGTAGGCGCGCAGCTTGGCCCCGCCCACGATGCCGCGTTCCAGCGTGAAGATGCTGCTGGTGCGCAGCCAGTGCGCATCGGTTCTCGGCACGTCGATGATGACGCGCGCCTTGCCGTCCGGTGACAGTTCGATGCGCTGCACGCGGCCGATGGGGAAACCGGAAAAAGTCAGGTCGGCGCCCACTCCCACGCCATCGGAATCGTCGGTCGTCAGCACCAGCACCTGGGTCGCTTCAAAAGCGCCACGCGCATACATCAGGTAGAGCACCGAGCCGACGATCAGCACGAACATCGAGACGAGCAAAATGGCGGCCTTCAGCTCGGCGTGGCGCACGGGCGGCGGCGCGGGCAGGGTGGTGTCAGGCGCCGTGACGTCGGTCTGGTCGGGTATGGGTGTCTGGCTCATGGCTTCAGGCTCTGTGTTGGACGGTGGGCGGGCATTATCATTCGTCATTTAATAGTAGTTCCCCATCAGCGAGGCGACTTCGATCAGCAGGATGACGGTAAACAAACGCAGCATTTCCGACAGGCCATGCGCAGCCCACATGCGGCTTCTTCGGCTCTGTGCGTCTTCCTGGTAATACGACGAGGCGAGCGGAATCAGGGCCACGGCAAAGCTGAAGAAGATCACTTTCAGCATCAGGATCAGGGCCACGGCGGGATTGAAGATCTGGCCCACCACGCGCGTGTAGCCCTGCAGCGCCCATGGCGTGAAACCGTAGATGGTCAAGTAGGCCAGGATCAGCGAAGTGACGCAGCTGACGATGGCCAGCATCCACACGGCGAAGATGCCCGACATCACGCGGGGAAAATATTCGCTGCGCAGCAGATCCTTGCCCTCGCGCTGCATGGTGTCGAGTACGCCCGAGGCGCGCATCTGCGCAAACGCAATGCCATCGGGCAGGGTGATGCGCAAGGCCACGAACAGGGCGGCCGTCAAAGGGATCAATTCCAGCACCAGCACGCGTACCACCATTTCCAGCGCATAGCGCGACAGGCCGTAGCTTTGTGCGCTGACCACCACGATGCGTATCAGCACCAGGCTGACCAGCGCACAGGCGACGCTGAACCAGACCAGGTTGGGGGCCGTATTGGTCACCAAACGGTATGCCAGCAGGGGGCGGTGCTTGCGGTTATAGCTCGATGGCGACAGGCCCAGCGAAAAGATCAGGATAGAGAAATGCGCGAGGCGCCACCAGCTGGCCAGCCACGCGATGGTGGTCCGGTTCAGGCGGCGCAAACCGAGGACGATGGAGGCGGAGCGGCTCATCGTGGCATCTTAGCATCAGACGGGAGCTGTACGCGATACGGCAGCATTGAGCGATACGCTCTCGATAATCGCATCGGCCACGGCCCGCACGCGCGCCGAGCGCGACAGGTCGTTATGCATCACCAGCCAGACGTCGTAGGGTTCGGCCACCTCGGGCCAGATGCGCTGTAGCAGCGGGTCGCTGTCGCCCAGATGGGTTGCCAGCTCGGCTACGCCCAGGCCTGCCCGCGTGGCTTCCTGCAGCATCAGGCCGGTATTGACTTCCATCGCCACCCTGGCGTTGTGCACCGGTTCGCCGGCGATTTTTTCGGCGTGGCGCGGCGTGACCGACTCGTGATAGATGACGATGTCGTGGCCGGCCAGGCCGGTGCCGCGCACGGGGGCGCCGCGCTTTTCCAGATAGGTTTTGGCCGCATACAGGCCCAGGCTGCGCTTGACCAGGTGGCGCGAAATCAGGTCGGGGTCCAGCGGGCGGGCGGCGCGCACGGCCAGGTCGGCTTCACGCCGCGTCAGGCTGGCCATCTGCGGCGCTACGTTGAGCACCACGCGGATATCGGGGTGGAGCGCCTGCAAGCCCTGGATCGCCCTGATGACAAAATGGCGGGCCATGGTGTCGGTGGTGGCCACGCGCACCAGGCCGGACAGGCGGTTGTCGACACCCTGCATGTCGCGCTGTAGCTTGTCGGCCGCCTTTTCCATGGCTTCGGCCGCCTTGAGGGCCAGTTCCCCGGCGGGCGTGGGAAGGTAGCCGGACGGCGTGCGCAGGAACAGGCGCGCCCCCAGCGATGTTTCCAGCGCAGCCAGCCGGCGCCCGCAAGTGGCCTGGTCGATGTGCAGCAAGGCAGCTGCGCCGCGCAAGGTACCGGCACGGCCGATGGCCAAGAAGATGCGCGCGTTGTCCCAATCCATATAGCAATCTTTTAAGTGATGCATTTTTGCATCGGAGCGCCGATTTTATGCGTATTTACTGCATCACGCAACACTCCTACAATGACTGCCTTGTCTGCTTTGAAGGAAAGACCGTGTCTTCTGCTGCTCCCCCCGTTTCCTCTCGCCCAGGTAATTTCCTCGTCCTGGCGACCCTGGCCTTCGGCTTCGTCATGGCCATGATCGATGTCACCGCCGTCAATGTGGCGCTGTCCGATATCTCGCGCGACCTGCATATTCCGCTCACCGGCCTGGTGTGGGTGGTCGATGGCTATACCCTGACGTTTGCCGCGCTGCTGCTGGCCGGTGGCGCGCTGGCCGACCGCTTTGGCCCGAAGACCATTTATCAGACGGGCCTGGGCATCTTCCTGCTCGGTTCCATCCTGTGCGGCGCTGCGCCCAATGGCCATTTCCTGACGGCCGCGCGCCTGCTGCAAGGCGCCGGCGCTGCGCTGTTCATGCCCAGCTCTTTGAGCTTGCTGACACACAGTTTCGAGGATGAAAAAGTGCGCACCCGCATGCTGGGCGCCTGGTCGGCGCTGGTGGGCGTGGCGGGCGCGTCGGGGCCGCTGATCGGCGGCATCCTGGTGCACCAGTTCGGCTGGCGCAGCGTGTTCTGGGTGAATATTCCGATCGGTCTGCTGGCCATCGTGATGGCGCAAGTGCTGCTGGTGGCGCCCGCAAGGCAGCCGCGCGATTTGTCGCTGCTCAGCCATGGACTGGGTGTGCTGGCGCTGGCCGGCCTGAGTTTTGTGCTGATCGAAGGCCCGGCCCTGGGCTGGTTCTCGCCGGCCGTGCTGTCCGCTTTGGCCTTGACCGTAGTCGCTGCTGGCGCACTGTTTGCGCGTGAACGCAGCGGCAGCCATCCGGTGTTGCCGCGCGCCTTGTTCCAGAACAGCAGTTTTGGTGCAGCCAATGGCGTGGGCTTCCTGATCAATTTCAGTGTCTTTGGCCAGTTGTTCCTGCTCAGTTTATATCTGCAGCAAGTGCGCGGCGCCGACGCCTTGCAGTCGGGTTTACACTTGTTGCCGCTGATGGCGGCCTATACGGTGGGTAATTTCTCGGCAGGCGCGATTTCGGCCCGCTATGGCACGCGCCCGCCCATGCTGTATGGCTTGCTGGTGGCGGCCGTGATGGCGGTAGTGCTGATGGGCTTGAAGCCCGATACGCCCTATGTATTGCTGGCGCTGGGCACGGCTGTGATGAACGTGGCGATCGGTATTGCGATTCCCGCCATGACAGCCACCGTGATGCGCGTGGCCGGCAAGCAATATGCGAACAGCGCCGCGGCCGCCTTGAACGCCAACCGCCAGATCGGCGCGCTGGTGGGTGTGGCCCTGATCGGCACCATCCTGCACATGCTGCCGGACTGGTCGCTGCGCTTGCCGCTGGCCTACGCCATCATGGCCGCCGGCTATGCGCTGGCGGCCAGCCTGGTGTACCGCCATGTGCATTTGCCCAAGGCGGTCACTGCCTGAAGATGATTTAGACCTGGTGTTTTTTGCGCCATTCCACCATCTCTTCGATGGTGAGGATGGGCATGCCGTGTAGTTCGGCAAAACGTTCGATATCGTCGCCGCGCATCATGGTGCCGTCCGGATTCATCAGTTCGCACAGCACGGCAGCCGGGTTCAGGCCCGCCAAACGCGACAGATCTACCGAGCCTTCCGTGTGGCCACGGCGCTCGAGTACGCCACCGGGCGCGGCGCGCAGCGGGAATACATGGCCAGGGCGCACCAGGTCGCTCGGCTTGGCATCCCTGGCGATGGCGGCGCGGATGGTGGTAACCCGGTCGGCAGCCGACACGCCCGTGGTGACGCCCTCGCGCGCTTCGATCGATACCGTAAATGGCGTGCCGTAGCGGCTGCCGTTGTCGGCTGACATGGGCGGCAATTCCAGCGCGCTGACGGTCTCGGTCGGCAGGCACAGGCAGACGATGCCGCTGCATTCGCGGATTAACAGGGCCATGGTTTCATTTGTCAATTTTTCAGCCGAAATAATCAGGTCGGCTTCATTTTCACGGTCGAAATCGTCGAGCAGGATCACGGGGACGCCAGCGCGCATGGCGGCCAGGGCGGACTGGATGCGACCTTCAAGGTCGTTGGAAACAACGGTGTAGCTGTTGACTAACATGGTAAAACGCTCCTCGCACAGGCGAAAAACGCTACAGGGCAAGCGAATAGACGCAACTGGCCGCATCGGCGTGGCGATGGGACATCACACTACTGCACATCTTCTTTCATCCGGACTATACCGTCGGCTCCAGAGTCACACTGGATCTGCTGACCCTGTCAAACGAAGTTTGGCAGGCGCTCGCGGGCTTGACCGTTGCCGGTGTTTACCGCCGGTGGGGAATCGCACCCCGCCCCGAAGACGTATTGTTATGCCGGTCCACATGACCGACGGCAATACTTTAGCACAGATGAAAAAAGCTGGCAGGCGAGGGTAAAGTTTCTAAATTCATTACTAAATGCTTTCTAAATGGTAATACTCTCTAAGCTGTTTTTAATGGCGGACAGGGGAATTCGGTGTAAGGTACGCTTACTGAATCTTACCTATGAGAATAAATGAAGCTGAGTAAATTACGCCTGATCTCGGGCGCCGTGCTGTTGGCCTGTGCGTGCATGGCCCAAGCTGAAATTCGCCTGAGCGATCCCTTGCCGCTGGCGCCTGAAGTTACCGTAGGAAAACTGCCGAACGGCCTGACGTATTACATCAAGAAAAATGACCGGCCGGCGCAGAAAGTGGAATTGCGGCTGGTGGTCAAGGCAGGTTCCATCCTGGAAGACGAAGACCAGCAAGGCCTGGCCCACTTCACCGAACACATGGCGTTCAATGGTTCGACGCACTTCAAACGCAATGAGCTCATTTCATATTTGCAATCGATCGGCGTGAAGTTTGGCGCCGACCTGAACGCTTACACGAGTTTCGATGAAACCGTTTACGTGTTGCCGATTCCGACCACAAAAAAAGAAAACCTGGAGAAAGGTTTCCTGGTGCTGGAAGACTGGGCGCATGGCTTGAAATTCAATCCGGCCGATATCAATAGCGAACGTGGCATCATCCTGGAAGAGGCGCGCCTGGGCAAGGGCGCCAATGACCGCATGAACAAGTTGCTGTATCCGAAATTGCTGAACGGTTCGCGCTATGCGGAGCGCATGCCGATCGGCAAGGAATCGATCCTGAAAACGTTCAAGCCAGCCACCATCAAGCGTTTCTACAACGACTGGTACCGTCCGGACCTGATGGCGGTGATGGTGGTGGGCGATGTCGATCCTAAACAGGCTGAAGCGATGGTGCGCGAGCATTTCGGCAAGCTGAAAAATCCTGCCAAGCCGCGTCCTCGCCTGTATGCGGAAGTGCCGCAGCGTTCGCAAACGGAAGCGCTGGTGATTACCGACCAGGAAGCACCAGACGACACGGTCTTCATCCGCTACCCAATCCGTCCTGCGCCCGAAGCGGTGACGATCGCCGACTACCGCCGCCAGATGATCGAAAACCTGTATGGCCAGATGCTGAGCGCGCGCATGCAAGAGTTGACGCAGCAAGCCAATCCACCGTTTATCCAGGGTGGCAGCAGCATGGGTAAACTGGTGCGCGGCTATGAATCGTTCAGCGCCTATGCCTTGCTGGGCAAGGGCGGCGTGCAGCCAGCCATCGATGCGCTGGTGCAAGAAGACGAGCGGGCGCGCCGCTTTGGTTTTACCCAGGACGAGCTGGACCGTGCGCGCAAGAACATGCTGCGCAATTACGAGCGCGCTTACAGCGAGCGCGACAAGTCCGATTCGGCCGGTTTCGTGGCTGAGTATTCGCGCAACTTCCTGGAGCAGGAAGCCATCCCGGGCATCGCCAACGAGTTGATGTATGCGCAGGAACTGTTGCCGCAAGTGACCTTGCAGGAAATCAACGAGACAGTCGCCAAGGTGATCCCCGACCAGCAAAAGAAACTGGTGGTCTTCATGGGGGCCACACCGAAGCCGGGCGACAAGGCATCGACTGTGCCGACCCAGCAGCAATTGCTGGACGCGGTAGCGCAGGCTGAGCAGAAGAAGGTCGAGCCACGCGCAGAGAAGGCCTTTGCAAGCAAGCTGATGGATGGGCCGCCTGCTGGCGGCAGCATCGTCAGCGAAACGCTCAATAGCGCGATCGGCGTGACGGAATTGAAATTGGGCAATGGCGTGCGCGTGCTGCTCAAACCCACGGAGTTCAAGAACGACCAGGTGCTGATGGGCTCGACGCGTTTTGGCGGCCAGTCGCTGTTTGGGGATGCCGATATTTACAACGCCCGCTATGCCAGCGCGGTGGTTGGCAGCATGGGTTTGAAAGACCTGGCGCCGCTGGACTTGCAAAAGGTTTTGGCTGGCAAGACAGTCAATGTAGGCGCCTCGCTGGGTGAACTGAGCGAGGGCTTTGGCGGTTCATCGAGTAGCGCCGACGTGGAGTCGATGTTGCAAATGGTGAATCTGTACTTCACGCATGTGCGCAAGGATGCCGGGCTCTACCAATCCTTCATCGGCAAGCAGCAAGACCTGGCGAAGAACATTTTGGCGCAGCCGGAAGCGGTGTTTTATGACGCCATCCAGCACGCTACGTTTGGCAACGGCCCGCGCGTGGAAGGCGTGCCCCGCGCGGAAGACTTTAATAAAGTCAGCCTGGACGGCGCACTCGATGTGTTCCAGCAGCGCTTTTCCAGCGCGCGCGACATGACCTTTGTCTTCACCGGCAGCTTCGACGTGGACAAGATCAAGCCGCTGATCGCCAGCTATCTGGGCACCTTGCCGGTGACGGACGTGCCGCACGCCTACCGCGACGTGGGCCTGCGCCCGGTGAAGGGCGTGGTGAAAAAGGCCGTCTATATGGGTAGCGAGCCGAAGAGCACCATTTCCGTTACCTTCAATGGCGATGTGGCTTATACGGACGAGCAGAAGCTGACCTTGCAGGCGCTCGGTGAAGTGCTGAACCTGAAAGTCATCGAAGTGCTGCGTGAAAAGATGAGCATGATCTATGGCGGCGGTTTCGAGACTTCCATGGGCCAGCATCCCTACGGCCATTATTCAGTGGCGCTGACCTTGCCGACGGCACCGGAAAACGTGGACAAGGTACTCGCGGCCGCGTTTGCTGAAATCAACAAGATGAAGACGGACGGACCGACGGCGGCGGACCTGGACAAGGTCAAGCTGAACTGGATCACGCGCCATCAAAAATCCATGCAGGAAAACGAATACTGGATGAATCAACTGGTCGGCTCCGTGACCCTGGGCCGCGATCCGGCGCACATCCTGCAATTCGAACAGCGCGTGGGCGCCATCACCCCGGAAGCGGTGAAACTGGCCGCCCAGCGTTATCTGGACATGAACAACTATGTACAGGTGGTGCTGTATCCGGAAGCGAAGAAATTGTCTGGTAGCAAGGTCTCTCCTGCCAAGGTGCGTTGATTGCAGACAAGCACAGGCGGCGGAACTGTTAAACTGTCGCCTGTCCAAGCAATACCGCAACTAACTAGGAACTGAAGATGGCTAAGAAAGAAGAACTCGATCCGGAAACCCTGGAACTGATTAACTGGTGCATCGAAGTCGAGGGCTTCCTGGTGGCCGGCGGCGCCACGGTAGCGCAGGCACAAGAACATATCGAAGAGCAGGTCGAGTGGTTTACCGACCAGTTTTATGATGGTTTGACTCCGGAAGAAGCGGCCAAGGAAGCCCTCGCCTGATCGGGGGGCGGCTGACCAGACCTGCTGCGCGTTGGATAGGCGGCCTGCCGTTCGCGACGGTTTGGTCAGGCGCTGTGGTGTTCGTCGTGGTCTGAGGGATATTTTTTGGCTCTGTCCTCAATAAATAGGGGAATCTTCCTGCAAGGTTGAGGTCTGACTCATCAGATCAATCAAGCAGGGAGAACACCATGCTGCAAACGCAATGGCAGGCATTCATAGGTCAGTTCGTAGCACTGTCCCGGCGGCAACGGCTGGACAGTGTTGCGCTGCTGCGTGATACGCCGCCCGGGCAGGCAAGTGTCGCGCTGATCGAGCGTACTGCACAAGCGCGGCTATGTTGCCCGGCATGCCGCTCGCGGCACCTTCACCGACACGGCCACGCCAACGGTTTGCAGCGCTATCGTTGCGTGCCCTGCGGCAAGACCTTCAATGCATTGACGGGCACGCCCCTGGCCCACCTGCGCCACAAAGCCTTATGGCTGGACTATGCCGATTGCCTGCTGAACTCAAATTCAGTGCGCAAGGCTGCTCAGCAACTGGGCATCCACCGCAATACCAGTTTTCGCTGGCGCCACCGTTTTCTGGCGCTGGCGAAAACTGACCGTCCGCGCTGTCTGCACGGGATAACCGAGGCCGATGAAATGTATCTGCTGGAATCGGAAAAAGGTGCGCGGCATTTGCTGCGTCCGGCGCGCCGGCGTGGCGGTCATGCCCGTCAGCGTGGCATTTCCAATGAACAAGTCTGCATCCTGGTGGCGCGCGACCGCACCGGGCAAACCATCGATTTCGTCACCGGCAAGGGGCAACTGACCAGTAAACAGCTGCTGTACTGCTTGCCGCCCCTAATCGACCGCGACATTTTACTGGTGACCGATGGGCATGCGGCCTACGCCGCCTTCGCCCGCGAGACGGGTATCAGCCATCAAGCCGTCAACTTGCGCGCTGGAATCCGCATGCGCGGCGCAGCCCATGTGCAGAATGTGAACGCATATCACAGCCGTTTGCGGGGATGGCTGAGCATCTTTCATGGGGTGGCGACACGCTATCTGCCCAACTATCTGGGCTGGCGCTGGATACTCGACGCCAGGCGCATCCTGTCCGCTGAAGCTTTATTGAAGGCAACCTTGGGAGACTTCCCACACCTGACGGTGACATAGCCTATTTTTTTGCGGGCGGTGGTCACTTGGTGGCGCCGCCCGTTTGCTTTTTTGGGGAACTTTTTAATCGGCTGAATGTCTGATTTTTCTGATCTTAGGAATAAGGGAAAGTCGATATGGCCGTGTTGACCGAAACGATGGTGCGTGCGCTGATTGCCGCCGGGCTTGCTGCGCCGTCAGCGGAAAATCATCACTACGTGCAGTTTGCATGGAATGGCGTAGATACGCTCACGCTGCAAGAGTCGCCTGCCGCTTATCCGCCATCGCGGGTCTTCAATGCGCACATTCTTTCATTGATAGGCGCCGGAGCGATGGTGGAAAACATCATCATGCGCGCCTCGCAAGACGGTTTTGAGGTGGAGGTCGACGAGACGCTGGGATCGCTGTGGCGCATCAGCTTGCATTTTCAAGCTGTCGCCGGCTTGCTGGCCGACCCGTTTGCCAGCGCCATTACCGCCCGCCATACGAATAGAAAATGGTTCCGCAGTCCGGGTCTGAGCGCGACACAAAAAAATGATGTCGAAGCCCAGCTAGCTGCTTGCTCGGCGAGCGGGCGCGTTTTATGGCTCGATCAGCCGGACCAGCGCAAGCAGGCATTAAGCCTGGTCTGGCGGGCAGAAAGCGAGCGCTTCAAGTCGGCCGAATTGCACCAGGAGTTATTTAGCGCAGTGCGTTTCGACGTCGGCTGGGAGGCGACGGCGACCGAGGGATTGCCGCCTGGCAGTCTGGAAGTGGAAAAGCCCATGCGTGCGGGATTCCAGATGATGTCCCATTGGCCCGTTGCCAGGGCTTTGTCCCTGTTTGGCGCGCATCGGATGATGGGATTGCGTGCAGGCTATCTTCCCGTACGCGGTGCGCCGAACCTTGCTGTGATCGCCACCACCGGAGAATTGGCGCCGGCCTGTTTTGAGGGCGGGCGACTGCTGGAGCGTCTCTGGCTGCAAGCGACCGCCTACGGTTTCAGCGTACAGCCACTGGCTGCGTCTTGTTTGCTGGCCATGCCGGGCTGGCGTGGCGTGACACCTGCGTGCGCATCTGCTCTTCAGCGCGGCTGGGAACGGCTGATCGGTTCACAGCACATGCCCATCGCGCTGGTCCGTATTGGCACCGCCGACCCGGTGAGCCTGAGGACGGGGCGCCAGCAGGTCAGCAGCATGGCTGTTTCTGGGTTGGCGTATAAGAACCCCTGTCAGTCGCTGCACAGGGGGTTGGGGGGCGATGTGGCTAAGCGCTTGCCATTATGCTGCGCGGCGGCGGCGCGAGCTGGCTCCTGCCGCCAGCAAGCCCAGGCCTAACAGGGCGATCGTTGACGGTTCGGGAATGTCTGCCCGTTTCAAGGCCAGGGAGCCGCTTACGGCAAAGCCGCCGTTTGCGGAAAGGCTGTCAAAGGAGCTGGACAGGGCCAGGTCGTGCCCGCCAGGCAGTGAGTTGGTATCGAACGCAGCGTTAGCCGCGCCGGGACCGGCCGTGACGTCCAGGAAACCATTGCCGACCCCACTGCCGATGGATTGCAAGGTGCCGCTCAGTACGCTTGATTGCAGGGTACAGTTGACGCCGGCCAGCGGGCAGAATACACCGGTTGAACCGCCCACGAGGTTCAGGAATGGTGTGCCGTTCGAGGCCGTTAACAGGGCGGTGGCCACATTGGGGGCAGCAAAATCCTTGGTGGCGCCAAAACCGGTGAAGAAATCCACGATCCCACCGGAGAAATTAATGTTGATCGGCCCTGCGCCGGTGGGGGCCTCGGCAATAAAGCCGCCAAACCTGAACGTCAACTCGGTGCCATTGTCGCCACTGGACCAAATCGTCACACCATTTTTATCCTTGATGGCGTCGACGATGCCGACACCACCGAGTTCCTGGCCGGCAGCAGTGATGGGGGCGGTATAGCCGGAACTGACTTCCCCCTCGAACAGCGTGCCAATCACCAGGGTAGCGCCGCTTTCAAAAGTCACGCCATTAATAGTGATTGGTGTTGCCTGCGCCATTCCTGACATGGACAGGAATGCTGCAGCGGAAATTGCCAGTGCCATTTTTGAGAGTTTGCACATTTTTTTCTCCATCCCAAGAAGTCATGAAATTAAAAGTTGCCGATACGGTGGAAGTTATTTCCACTCTTGTTCTATGCAGAAAGCATGCCAGGCAAAGATTTTTTTATAAGTCCATGATTCGTATGGAGTTTTTATATATTTTTGTAACTTTCAATATGCCGCGAAGTGAGAATGTAAAAAACCACGACATATTTCTGTTTGTATGGATGGGAGGCGCCGCACATTCTGTTGTTAAGGAACTTTTTAAGTAACTGGCTGTCTGACCATTTACGGTCCCATGCGGGACAATGAACAGGGGTGAGCATGACAGATGGCTTTTCTTATCACGCAGCATTTGCCCGCAACCTGGGCTGGGTCACGCAGGCAGAGCAGGACAGCCTGCGCGGCAAGCGCGTTGCCATTGCCGGGGTGGGCGGCGTAGGGGGTGTGCATTTGCTGACACTGGCGCGGCTGGGCATAGGCGCTTTTCATATCGCTGATTTCGATACCTTCGATATCGCCAATTTCAACCGGCAGGCGGGCGCCATGATGTCGACCCTGGGCCAGCCCAAGGTCGAGGTGATGGAGAAGATGGCGCTCGATATCAATCCCGAGCTGCAGATCAGGCAATTTCCCAATGGCGTACATGCGGGCAACCTGGCGGACTTTCTTGACGGTGTCGACCTGTACGTGGACGGCCTCGATTTCTTTGCCTTTCCCGCGCGCCAGGCCACGTTCGCCATGTGCGCCCAGCGCGCCATACCCGCCATCACGGCCGCGCCGCTGGGCATGGGTACGGCGGTGGTGAATTTCTTGCCGGGGCAGATGACGTTCGAGGAGTATTTCGGCTGGGGTGATTTGCCCGAGGAAGAAAAGGCGCTGCGTTTCCTGGTCGGTCTTGCCCCGGCAGGCTTGCACGGTCCGTATCTGGTCGATCCCTCCGCCATTAACCTCAAGGAGCGGCGCGGGCCGTCCACCGTGATGGGCTGTCAGTTGTGCGCAGGCGTGGCAGCGACCGAAGCGTTGAAAATTCTGCTGGGGCGCGGCGAGGTGAGGGCGGCGCCGCGTGGCCTGCATTTCGATGCTTACCGTAACAAGTTTGTGCATACCTGGCGTCCGGGCGGCAACCGCCATCCGCTGCAAAGGCTGGCGATGGCCATTATCCGGCGCCGCCGCGCCGCTCAGGGGACATGAATGGCTGCGCTTGCACCGATGGATACCGTGCTGGAAGATATCCTCGATCAGGCGCGCTGGGCGCCCAGCGGCGACAACAGCCAGCCATGGCGCTTTGAAGTATGTGGCGTGCGTCAGTTGGTGGTACACGGCCACGATGCTCGTACGCACTGTGTCTACGATCTTGATGGCCATCCCAGCCAATTGTCGCTGGGTGCCTTGCTGGAAAGCATGGCGATAGTGGCCAGCAATCATGGCTTGCGCATGCAAGCCCGGCGGCGAGGTGGCCTGCCCGATAATCTGCCTACGTTTGACGTGAGTCTGATCGAAGAGCCCGGCTTGTTGGCTGATCCGCTGGCAGCATTTCTGCGCCAGCGCAGCGTGCAGCGCCGGCCTTTGAGCACGCGCCAGCTGCGCGGCAGCGAGAGGGCGGCGCTGGCGGCCAGCTTGCCAACTGGCTACAGCGTAGTGTGGTTCGACGGCTGGCGTGTCAAATGGGCTTGCGCGCGCCTGATGTTTGACCATGCCCGTTTGCGCCTGACCATGCCCGAGGCGCACAAGGTGTACCGCGATGTGATCGAATGGGGTGCGCGTTTCAGCGAAGACCGCGTCCCTGACCAGGCACTGGGTGTGGGCCCGTTCACGGCCAGGCTGATGCACTGGATCATGCAGAGCTGGCGCCGCATGGATTTTTTCAACACCTGGCTGGCTGGCACCCTGGCGCCACGGCTGCAGATGGACTTGCTGCCGGGCCTGTATTGCGCTGCGCACTTCGTTTTGCTGGCCGATGCGCCGCCGCGCCATGTCGATGATTACGTGACGGCCGGCCGGGCCATGCAGCGCTTCTGGCTGACGGCGACGCAGCTGGGGCTGCAATTGCAGCCAGAACTGACGCCGCTGATCTTTGCCCGCTATGTGCGTGAACGGCGCGCCTTTTCGCGCACGGAAGGCATGCTGGAAATGGCGCAGGAACTGGCCTTGCAAACCCAGGCGCTGCTGGGTGCTGCGGCCAGCGAGCGGGCCGTGTTTTTGGGCCGGATTGGCGACGGGGCGGCGCCACAATCGCGCTCGCTACGCCGGCCCTTGAAAGACTTGCTGGTGCCAACACTGGAAGGGCGCTGATTTCAAGCAGTTATTGCTCAGCAGACTGTAAGAAAAACCGACGTTTCGGCCCGCCCGACGGTGCTGTTGCAGTGTTCTTTTGAGCGCCATGATTTTTGCTCATCGGATATTGTAAGGGGCAAACTGTAAAGGGCAAACGAAAGGAGGCCGACATGCATGCATCATCCAGCCATATTACCGATGTCACGCGGCGCGCGCATAGCACGCCCGAGCCGGATATTCCGCCACCGCCGGAAGGTGATCCGCTCACACCGCCGCCAGAAAAGCTGCCGCAGATCGATCCGGTGCCGATCGAAGAGCCAACGCCACCCCAGCCCCCTGTCAAGATGGGCTGATAGCGGCTGATGACAGCAAGGCTGGGCCGCTCTGGCGCAGCCGTATCCACTCATGGCGTGCCCGCGCCATTTAAACAACAAAAAGTGTCAATATTGTTGCCGAGTGGATACAAACAAGGCGCTAACTGTTGTGTGTCACGCGGCCGTCACGATTCTGTTCTTATAATGAGACACCATCATCACCCTTGTACAGGAGACTATCATGGGTAATTCCTTATATAACAAAATCTATCTGGGTCGCCGTCCCGCGTTGGCCGGCAAGAGCCTGATGGCACTGGCGCTGGCCGGCGCTGTGGCCGGATGTGGCCTGGCGTGGCTGTTGCTGCGCAGCGTGAAATAAACACCGCTTTGCCGCTATTTCAGTGCGCCGTCCATGCTGGCGGCGGCAACTGAATGGTCTTGCCTGTTGCCGATGCGCAGCGGGGCGCGTACCATGGGGGCCGAACACCTGGCCTTTTATGGAAAAGTAATGAAGAACGAGAAATTAACAACCGATGAATATGACGCGCTGGAACAAGTTGCACGCGGCATCAAGACCGAGCGCCCCAGTGCTTGCGTCGCCCGCAACGCCAAGCGCCTGTCCGGGCTGAAGCTGCTCAGCTATGCCCGGGATGGCCGTCTGTCCATCACCGAGAAGGCGCAGCAACTGCTGTTTGTGCGCCGCTGCATCATGGGCTTGCGCGCCGTGGCAGCCGATCCGCTGGCCAAGCTTGATACCGACGTCGCTTATTTCCTGGGCAAAAAAGCGCATATCCTGGCGCGCGCCGATGGCCAGGGACACGATATTTCCGACAAGGGCCGCGATTCGCTGGCCGATATCGATACACTGGGCCTGTAAGGCCTGCAACCGGCCCTTGGGGCCGGTTTTCATATCCTCTTCCGTTTTTTTAATTTACCCCCTTTGGAGAATACTGTGGACAGCGCGATGAACTGGTCGGCCCATGAATTGACGATGACGGTCCTGATGACGCCGGACATGGCCAATTTTTCCGGCAACGTACACGGCGGCACCATCCTGAAGTACCTCGACAGTGTTGCCTATGCCTGCGCCAGCCGCTATTCGGGCAGCTATGTGGTGACCTTGTCGGTTGATCAGGTAATGTTTTTACAGCCTATCCACGTGGGCGAGCTGGTGACGTTCCTGGCTTCGATCAATTACACGGGCACCACCTCGATGGAAGTGGGTATCCGCGTGGTGACAGAGAATATCCAGCAGCGCCTGGTGCGCCACGCCAACAGCTGTTATTTCACCATGGTGGCGGTCGATGCCAACCGCAAGCCGGTGGCCGTGCCGCCGCTGGTATTGGAAACGCCGGAGCAGCAGCAACGCTTCGAACAAGCCAAGCTGCGCAAGCTGTCGCGCCAGAAGGTAGCGAAGAAGTAAGTTGCTGTCGATCAAAAGCCACCAGATTATCAGGTGGCTTTTTTTTGTTTAGGGGGCAATGCCTGGCTTGGCGATCATCAGCCAGATCGAGGCGGTCCAGAAGAAAAAACCGGCCATGTTGGCGTACAGTGCCACGTTTGAGCGCTGCGGCAACAGTGGCGTCGTGCCGGCCATGGCGGCGACCATCAGGCGTTTCTGGAAGGGTTCCAGTATCAGTGCGCCGTTAAGAATGGCAAGTGCCATCAGTGCATAAGATGCCAGCAGCCAAGGTGCGCCATAGCCGAAGGGGCGGGCGAGCACCAGTCCCAGTATCAGGCCCACAATAATCATCAGCCGTCCTGCGGCATCGAGTTTGCCGACGGCCTTGAAGGCCAGCCGGGCAAATTCGGCATGGTTGCTGCGTGCCGCGACGTGGCACACGGTGCCGTAGGCAATCAGCATACTAAAACCCAGCACCAGCGCCGTGATGTGTAAAAAGAGCAGTACAGACATGAGCAAGCTTTCGATAAAGGGTGGAAACCCGACATCCGGATTGGAACATGCTGCGTGCTTGTTTTCTTGCCGCTTCCTGCTAAAAGTGCCGCTTTATGCTTTGGTTTGTGCGCTGCGGCGATAAGCGCTGGGCGTGACTCCGGCCAGGCGGAGAAAGGTGCGTGAAAAATGTTGTGCATTCGTAAAGCCGCACAGCAAACCGATTTCAATCACGGCATATTGACGTTGCCGCAATAGCAGCTTGGCGTGGGCGATGCGCAATTGCAGCACGTATTGATGCGGTGTGGCCTGGAAGCTGGCCTGGAACAGCCGCGAAAAATGCGCCGGGCTGTAATTGGCGCATGCTGCAAGGTCGCTCAGTGGGATCGGCTGTGCCAGATTGGCCTGGATATAGTCGGTGATGCGGCGCATTTGCCAGGCCGGTAAACCAGCCTGTCTGCTTGCCGGCGGCACGCGTAGACCATGCTGGCTGATCAGCCGTGCACAAAGGGCTTGCTCGATTCCATCGGTAAACAGGCGGCCCGAGCTGTAACCATGTGCTTGTTCCAGCTGTAGCGTATGCATCAGCATGGTCAACATGGGATCGCGGATGCCAGGCGCGGGTCGCGCTTCGAAGCTGCGGCCGTCGAGCAGGCTGGCCGCCGCCTGCGCCATCACGGCATCGTCCAAGGTGACACTGATGCAATGGGCCGGCGCCAGCCACTGTATGCTTTCCTGGCATGCGCGCAGCGATAGCGCCAGTGATTTTGTCGACAGCTCAATGCGCCGGACCGGTCCATTTTCCTGCGCATGCAGCATGGCGCCCGGACGCAGGAACATGGTCAGTACTTGTTGTGGGATCGCATGGCTTTGCCAATCCCCAGGCGGCAGCTTGTGGATCTCCACCAGCAAGGTAGGCGATGGCGATACCTGGCCGATCGGCTGTGTATCGAACAGGGGCGTCGCGATACCCTCGCGCAGCGCCATGATGCGGGCGGTTTCAAACATGTTTTCTGTAAGTCGGGCTCATCATGCAAAACGGCCACCAGATGACTCGGGTGGCCGTTTTATCAAAGCTTTGCGCTAGGCTATGTTAATCGCGGATTAACGGTCGCCGTAGCTGCGGCGTGCGCCGTCGGTGCTGCGCGGGTTGGAACCCTTGTAGCCGCCGCCGCTGCTCGGTGCGCCATCTTTGCGTGGTGCGCCTGGCTTGCTGAACGTGCGTTGGCCTGGTTTTGCGCCGCCACGGTTGTCGCCTGGTTTCCAGCCGCCTGGACGAGCGCTCGAACGTGGTGCCGAAGCCGTTTTCTTAGGCTCGAAACCTTCGATGACATTGACCGGGATCAATTGCTTGGTGAAGCGTTCGATGCGTTTGACGTTCATGCCTTCAGCGTGGTTCACCAGCGAGATGGCCAGGCCATTGCGGCCAGCGCGGCCGGTACGGCCGATGCGGTGGACGTAGTCTTCCGGGAACTTCGGCAGATCGTAGTTGAACACGTGGGTGATGGTCGGTACGTCGATACCGCGGGCGGCAACGTCGGTGGCAACCAGTACCTTGACCTGGCCGCGGCGCATGCCGTCCAGGGTGCGGTTACGTGCGCCCTGATGCATGTCGCCGTGCAAGGCGGCAGCCGAGAAACCGGCGATGTTCAGACGGTCAGCGATGGTGTCGGCGTCACGCTTGGTAGCGGTGAACACAACCGCCTGATCCAGCGATTCGTCGCGCAGCAGGTGATCCAGCAAGCGATTCTTGTGCGACAGATCGTCCACGAAGTGCACGCGCTGGGTGATGTTTTCATGCTTGTTGGTCGAGCTGGCAACTTGAATCACCAGCGGGTTTTTCGTGATGCGGCGGGC
The DNA here is from genome assembly GCF_014200725.1 of Janthinobacterium silvisoli. GTDB lineage: Bacteria > Pseudomonadota > Gammaproteobacteria > Burkholderiales > Burkholderiaceae_D > Janthinobacterium. Next base: position 786,804 of record NZ_JACHCL010000001.1, on the reverse strand, counting down.
CATATTGCCCACTACGCCGTCCAGCGTTGCCGAGAACAGCATGGTTTGACGGCCTTCTGGCGTCGCTTCAACGATTTTTTCGATGTCGTCGATGAAACCCATGTCCAGCATGCGGTCAGCTTCGTCCAGCACCAGGATTTCCAGTTGCGAGAAATCGATCTTGCCCGATTCCATGTGGTCGATCAAACGGCCTGGAGTCGCCACCAGGATTTCCGGGTTCTTGGCCAGCAATTGCATTTGTTTAGGATAAGGCATGCCGCCCAGGATCGACACAGCCTTGATGCGGCGGATGCCGGTGCTGTACTTGTCGGTATTGGTGGTCACTTGCAGTGCCAGTTCGCGGGTTGGGGTCAACACCAGCATTTTTGGCTGGGCAGCCTTGAAGCGTGGACGCTCGCCACGGGCGCGCGATGCCTGCATTTCCTGGTTGGGCGTCTTGCCGGCGGTGCTTTGTTCTGCGCTGGCCAGTTTGTGCAGCGACGGCAGCATGAATGCTGCGGTCTTGCCCGAACCGGTTTGCGACGAGACCAGCAAGTCACGGCCTTCGATCGCGGCAGGAATCGCTTGCGACTGTACCGCGGTTGGCGCGGTGTAGCCCGATTCGGTCAGAGCGGCGAGGATGGACGGATGCAGGCCTAAAGATTCAAATGTCATTCTTTTCTTTCGTAAAAATCAGCGTTCTTGCAAAAAGCAGAACGCAAAATAGCAACGCCAACCAAAACGAAATGACTCAACTAAAAAGAAATTTCGGCACAAAAGCTTTGCGCCGGGACGGTGTCAGGTGCGACACACAAGGCGGGAGGGCTTTATAAGCGGCATCCTGTGGATGCGCTAAAGGCTTGCGAAGCTGCTAGGTTTGGTATTCCATGTTGCTGCGGTCTTGCTTCCATTTCGTGAAAGCATATTGCAGCGCACAAACGACACTATACCGTATTTTCAGCGGTTTTGCACTGCTTAAATGTGGCGAAAGGAAAGTCCTGCCACACTTGCCCATCACATCATCAGGAAGCGCGGACGATACCGGCATTTATTTGGTGGCAACTATGTCAGCTGAACAGGGCGACCAGGCCGGGCGGCAGAGGAGCGGCCGTGGCCACTTGCCTGGCCAGATTGATTTGCATGGTTGCCTGCGCCAGTTCGATCAGGCTGTGTTCCAGCTGATAATTGCCCTTGTCATGCAGCCACGACAACACTGGCGCCAAATGCCAGATAGTCGTGCTGCCTTCATGCACGGGCGCGGGAAAGCTGTGGCGGTGCCTGTTCATGAGCTTATGCATGTTTTGCCGGGTCAACCCCAGTACTTGCGCCACATCGGTCAAGCCTACGAAGTCGGGCGCGGCTTCCACCAGCATGGCGTCGGGCACGATGGCTTTCACGTCGGCCAGCGCGCTTTGCAGCGCCTCGTGGGCGCTGCCGGCTTCGCGCGTAAACTCCAGCGCCAGGCGGCCCGGCTGCCCGATACCGATCAAGGCGTCGTCACAGCCGCTATTGCCCAGGCGTCCGGCCAGCGCGTCGAGGTCGTGTTCACTATCGGGCAGGCGGTATTTGAGAGTGAAGATGTATTCCATGGCGGCTACCCTTTTGCTGTGCGTTGCATGAGATCGTGCATCAGTTTTTGCAGTGTGCAATTGTCGACCACCCGGCGGATCGCCCGCGCGTGGTTGCCGGGATTTTTTGGCGTACTCCAGATGCAGGCGATACAGAATTCACCGCAGCGGCAGCCGTCATCATTGTAGGGGCAGTAAATTTTGCCCCAGGCATGGCTGCCACCGACTTCCACGCGCCAGCCTTCGTCTTCCGCGTGGCGCAGCGCCGCTTCAATTTCTTTCTTGGGATGTGAGGAGCGCGCCATGGCGATGTCTCCAAGGTAGATGAATATTCATCGGTTGTCAAGTGACAACCGATGAATCTCGTTTGTCACGGCCTTAGTCTACTTCAGGGTTGACGGCCATGACTTGCGAAAAGCCGCCATCGACGTAGGTGATTTCTCCCGTGATGCCCGAGGCCAGGTCGGACAGTAAAAAGGCTGCCGTGTTGCCCACTTCCTCAATGGTGACGTTGCGGCGCAAGGGAGCGTGCTCGGCCACAAAGCCCAGCAGCTTGCTGAAATCCTTGATGCCCGAAGCGGCCAGGGTCTTGATCGGGCCGGCTGAGATGCCATTCGCGCGGATGCCCCTGGGGCCCAGCGATTCGGCTAGATAGCGCACGGAAGCTTCCAGCGAGGCCTTGGCCAGGCCTATGGTGTTGTAGGCCGGAACGGCGCGTTGGGCGCCAAGGTAGGTCAGGGTCAGGAGCGCCGCGCCAGGGTGTAGCAAGGGCAGGGCGGCCTTGGCCATGGCGGGAAAGCTGTAGGCGGAAATGTCATGCGCGATACGAAAGCTTTCGCGCGACAGGCCGCCGAGGAAATCGCCGGCGATCGCCTCGCGCGGCGCAAAGCCGATGGCGTGCACCAGGCCATCGAGTTGTTCCCAGTGGTGCGCCAGGTCGTGAAACACGGCGGCAATCTGCGCGTCGCTGCTGACATCGCACTCAAACACCAGTGTGCTGCCGAATTCCGCCGCGAATTCGGTGATGCGCTCCTTGAAGCGCTCGCCAACATAGGTAAATGCCAGGCTGGCGCCTTCGCGATGGCAAGCCTTGGCGATACCGTAAGCAATCGAGCGGTTCGACAGCAAGCCCGTGATGAGGATCTTTTTTCCTTGCAAGAAGGCCATGGCGACTCCTGTTCGGTAGTGTTGGTGAGGCTGTGGATGGGAGTATAAAAGTACAACCGGCCGCGACAGCTAAGCTGTGGCGGCCGGTGGCGTGCTGCAGGCATGATCGGGCTGATCAAGCGATGCTCAGTGGTGTGCCTTGCGGTTGTGGGCGCCGCGCTGGATGCGCGGTTTGACCAGCGAAATGGGCCCGGACTGCGCCTTGCCGCCTTTGCTGCCCTTGGCGTGGCGCACGTTCTTGCTGGATCGTTCAGGACGATCCGCTTCCAGCAGCATGGTGGCGTTGTCGGCGATTTCCTGGGTGATGTCCATATTCATCGTGGCCGCTGTTTTGGGCACGAGGATGGTGGAGCCGGCGCGCAGGCGCGTGTTCTGCGGGATATTGTTGGCCTTGCGCAGTACATCGGCCGTGGTGCCGAACTTCGACGCCAGCGTTTCCAGGCGTTCACGCGCGCTGAGGATCTTGTGCGTGGTCCAGCTCGACAAGGCATGGCCCCATTGCGCCAGATTGGTGGTGAACTTGGCAGCGTTTTCCTGTGGCAACAAGATCTTGGTTTTTTCACTGCCGATGATGACCGGGCGGTTAAATTCCGGATTCAAGGCCTTGAACTCGTCCATCGACAGCTCGGCCAGTTGCGCCGCCACGGTGACATCGATGTCGCTGGTCTTGTCGATCGCCGTGAAGTAAGGCTGGTTTTCGACTACGGGCAGGGTGATGCCATACTGGGCCGGGTTGGCGATGATGTTTTTCACCGCTTGCAGTTTGGGCACGTAGTTGCGTGTCTCAGCCGGCATCAGGTCGGACAGGCTTTCAAAGTCGGTCGGCTTGCCCAGTGCCTGGTTTTTCTTGATGGCGCGCTGTACCGAACCTTCGCCCCAGTTATACGCGGCCAGCGCCAGTTGCCAGTCACCGAACATGTCATACAGGCGCTGCAGATACGTCAGCGCCGCATCGGTCGAGGCCAGGATGCCACGGCGTTCATCCTTGAACATGTTTTGCTTGAGGTTGAAGTCGCGCCCGGTGGCGGGCACGAATTGCCACATGCCGGCCGCATTGGCGCTGGAAAATGCTTGCGGATTGAAGGCGGACTCGATAAAAGGCAGCAAGGCCAGTTCGGTCGGCATGCCGCGTTTTTCCAGTTCCTGCACCACGTGGAAGATATAGCGCGAGGCGCGTGCCGTGGTGCGGGCAATGTAATCGGGACGGGTGGCGTACCAGTTAACGTGGTTGGTGACCAGCTGGTTATTAATGTCGGGAATTGCGTAACCGCTGCGGATGCGGCCCCAGACGTCCGCTTCGCGCAGCGGATCGGAACTGTCGCTGAGATTTTTCATCAGCTTGTCGGTCTTTTGCAGGCGGTTGTCGAGTGTGGGAAGCTTGGCCGTGACTTGGGAAGTCATCGGGATCAGGGCGGGGTTGGTGGCGGCGACTGGCGCGTTATCGCTCTCAACACCGGCTTCATACGCCTGGCTGAGGGCCGGCGCTAGCGCCAGTGCCAACGCCACCAGGACGGTAGGTTTTAAGGAGTTTTCGTGCATAGTGTTCCATTGTTGTCGTCGAAGAAACATCGGACTGACCCAGAATTAAGAAGCGAGTGTACGTATATCCACATGCCGGAGTCAAGAATTATGTCAGCGTGATGACAGGAAAAGGATTAATTTTGCGTAATTTTCCCTTCGTTAATAGTGCAATCACTACTATAAAATTTGCCGTTTTCCCCGTTCGGCCGTCGTTACAGCATAGCCGGGGCACGCTCAGGCACAAGCGTAGCGGCCCTGAAGCATGACACTGCGCAAAGAGCGTCCACAGTGCGTACAATTTGGCTTTGGGCGGCTATGTCGCCGTCCATGTTATTAGGAAAGCATTAATGATGAATACCCCGCCGCGCCACGACGACGACCATGCCCTGATCATCGCCAATACCGTCGCCTGGATGGAAAAGGCCGTGATCGGCCTGAACCTGTGCCCGTTCGCCAAGGCTGTGCACGTCAAGAAACAGATACGCTACGTGGTGTGTGACTCCAGCAATCCCGAAGATTTGCTGGCGATGCTGATGGACGAGCTGCAAACCTTGGCCGATACGGACCCGGAGCAGATCGACACGACTCTGCTGATCCACCCGTACGCGCTGAACGATTTCCTCGACTACAACGAATTTCTCGATGTGGCCGACGCAGCCGTGGAAGACATGCACCTGGAAGGCGAGCTGCAGGTCGCCAGTTTCCACCCGGATTATCAGTTTGCCGAAACGTTTGAAGACGACATCAGCAACTACACCAACCGCTCGCCGTATCCCACCTTGCACCTGCTGCGCGAAGACAGCATCGAACGCGCGGTGGAGGCTTTCCCGGAAGCGTCCGAAATTTTCGATAAAAATATCGCCACCTTGGAAAAACTGGGCCTCGATGGCTGGGAAAAACTCGGCATACCGAAGGTGACGCACGATGGCCGATGACCTGCCGCTGCGGCCCGACACGCCGTGCGTGGCCGTTTGCTCGACCACGTTCGACGAAATCTGCCGCGGCTGCGGCCGCACCGTCTCGGAAGTGGCCCACTGGGTCTCGATGACGGCGGAAGAGAAGGAAGTGGTGTGGGTGAGGATATTGGCTCAGGGTTACCCGCGCAGAAACTAAACTAAGAAGGCGATGCAACAAGAACCTTCCCTGTTGCATCAACGCTTAAGCAAATCGTCGCGAGCGGCGATGATTTGTGGCTAAGAAGCGCAACCATACTCTAGTATGGTGAGCATCGCAGGCCGCAAAGCGCGCCGTGCAGTAGATTTGCTTATGCGTCTCAGAAGCTACCGATGAAATCTTTCTTGCCGACTTCGATACCGTTATGACGCAGGATGTCATACGCGGTGGTGGCGTGGAAGAAGAAGTGCGGCAGGGCGTAGTGGAACAGATAGGTCTGGCCCGTGAAGTGTTTGGTCTTTTCACCGCTGCCGGTGGTGATGGCGCGCGTTTCGCTGCCGTCGATGTCGGCTTGCGGCAGGCTTTCCAAAAAGGCGATGGTTTTCGCGATGCGCGCTTTCAGTTCGGCGAAGCTTTGCTCGCTGTCTTCATATGGCGGCACGGCCACGCCGGCCAGACGCGCGCCGGCGCCCTTGGCGAAGTCGGTGGCGATCTGGATCTGGCGCACGAAAGGCAGCATGTCCGGGAACAAACGGAAGTGCAGCAGGGCGTTTGGATCGATCTTCTTGTCCTGGACGTGCGTTTCAGCCTTGTCGAGGATGGCCGACAGGCTACCCAGGATTTGTTTGAAGACGGGGATGGATGCGGAATAGATGGAGAAAGTCATGGTAGTTCCTCTTGGTAAAGTGGCGCGATCATAGCAAGCCGCGCGCTTTTCTGCTGGCCTGTGGTTTTTTCAGCCTATCCAGATGCCATAGACTGTCCCGCCGAGCGTGTTTATTGGTGACTTCCTGCGCTTTTTCCATGCATAATTGCTTTTGGAAAAGTTTCATTCCACCACCGCTCGCGCACTCCCCTATAAAGTTTGATGATCGCCCGCATGATCTTTTCTGCTCTGTGCCTTCATGGCTAATTCTCCGTATCGTCGTTTGCGCACCCGCCTGGGGGCCTTGCCTGGCTCGTCGGTCTCTTCCATGTCTGTCTCGTCCATCTATGGCGCCTTGCTGCTGGTGGTGTTTGGCGGGCTGGTCATTCCCGCCATCATCGGCAGCTACCTGCTGGTGGGCGTGCATGAGCGCCAGTCGGCGCGTACCAGCCTGAACGAATCCTTGCAGCGCAATGCCGACATCCTGGCACTGGGCATGCAGGAATCGCTGTGGAATATGAATGCCGAGTCGGCCCATTCGCTGGTCGAATCGGTGATGCGTGACCGAGCCGTGCTGCAAGTGACCGTGCTGGGCCAGGCGGACGCGCAATTCATACGCATGCAGGCGCCGCAGCGCCCTGTCGGCAATCTGTACCGTGCCGAGCGCGACATCCTTGTGCATGGCGAGCGTATCGGCCATGTCATCGTCGAGATGGACGATGCGCGCAGCCAGCAGGAACTGCGTGAAAAGCAGATGTCCTATATTTTCGTGCTGGGCGCACAGCTGGCCGTGTCGATGGCGCTGATCGTGCTGTTTTTGAACCGGCGCCTGCTCAAGCCGCTGCGCCGGCTGATGCGTTTTTCCGATCGCCTGTCGCATGGCGACTTCGATACCCGCCTGGAGTCAGGCAGCAATGACGAACTGGGCCGTTTGACAGATCAGCTCGAACGCATGCGTACCGCCATCCGGCAGCTGTTCGAAGACGTCGGCCAGCGCGAGGAGCGCTTCCGCACCATCGTCACGCAGGTGCCGGGCGCCGTCTTCCGTTACCGCCCGGACGGCCCCATCGATTTCGTCAGCGAGGCCATCGTCGATATTGCCGGCTACACGGCGGTGCAATTCATGCGCGGCACCACCCATGCCTGGGTAGACCTGATCTGTCCTGAAGACCGCCGCAACCATCGGCATGCCGTCAGGGCCGCTGTTGCTGAACTGCAACCGTATGAGCTGGAATACCGCATCCTCAATGCGTCCGGCGCCGAGCGCTGGGTGTCCGAGCATGGTCAGCCACAAATCGACGAGCAGGGCGTGATCTGGGTCGACGGCATCATCACCGACATCAGCCAGCGCAAGCATCATGAGATGCGCATCGAAGCGCTGCTGACGGAGCAGAGCGCGATTCTCGACAATGTGATGTTTGGCGTGATGTTCGTGCGGCACCGCCGCATCGTCTCGCTGAACCGCCGCTGCGAGGAATTATTCGGTTATGCCAGTGGCGAGATGGCAGGCTGTTCGACCGCCATCGTTTTCCCCTCGCCCTATGAATTCGAGGCGGCAGGCGAACGCCAGTACCGCATTCTGGCCCAAGGCGGCGACTTCAGTGAAGAGCGCCACTACCAGCGCCGCGACGGCAGCTATTTCTGGGCCATGGTCAGCGGCTGTGCGCTCGATCCACACCGCCCCAACGAGGGCAGCATCTGGGTCTATGCCGATATCACGGCGCGCAAGGAAGCCGAGGAAAAGCTGCGCCTGTCGGCCACCGTGCTGGAACACATTGCCGATGGCGTGATGGTGGTCGATGCGCATGGCGTGATCGTCGCCGTCAATCCCGCGTTTACCCAGATCACCGGTTATACCGAGGCCGAGGCGCTGGGCCAGCCTTCGTCGCTGACGCGTTCCGAGCGCCACGATGCCGTCTTTTACCAGGCGCTGTGGGATGAGTTGTCCACCTCGGGCTTCTGGCGCGGCGAAATCTGGAACCGGCGCAAGAATGGCGAGATTTACCTGGAATGGCTGACCATCAGTGCCGTGCGCGACACCAGCGCGGCCACCACCCATTATGTGGGCGTGTTCAGCGATATTACCCTGGTCAAGCAGGCGCAGGAAAAGCTCGACCACCTGGCGCACCACGATCCGCTGACGGCGCTGCCGAACCGCTTGCTGTTCCACGACCGCCTGCATCACGCCCTGCAGCGCGCCGCGCGCGACCAGGAACAGCTGGCCATTTTGTTTATCGACCTCGACCGCTTTAAAAACGTCAACGACACTCTGGGCCACCATATCGGCGACGAATTGCTGCAGAAAGTCGCCTGCCAGCTGTCGGCGCGGCTGCGCGAAGGCGATACCCTGGCGCGCCTGGGCGGCGATGAATTCATCGTCCTGCTCGAGCGCATCGATGGCCAGTATGGTGCGACCCAGGTGGCGGAAAAACTGATGACTGTGTTCGAACAGCCGTTCACGGTGGCCGGCCATGAATTGTTCGTCACCTGCAGCGTCGGTATCAGCCTGTATCCGGACGATGCACTGGACTTGAATATGCTGATCCGCAATGCCGACGTAGCCATGTACCAGGCCAAGGCGCGCGGGCGCAATGGCTACCGTTTCTATGCGCCGTCGATGACGGGCGAGGGTGTGGAGCGCTTGCGCCTGGAAACCTTCTTGCGCCGCTCGATTGAAAAGCACGAGATTTTCCTGAATTACCAGCCGCAAGTGGAAATCGATACGGGGCGCCTGGTGGGCGTCGAGGCGCTGGTGCGCTGGAATCACCCCGAGCTGGGCCTGGTGCCGCCGGCCCGTTTCATTGCGCTGGCCGAAGATAGCGGCTTCATCAATCAGCTGGGCAAATGGGTGCTGGACGAAGCGTGCCGCCAGATGATGCGCTGGCAGCAACAAGGCTTGCGCGTGCCGAAGATGGCGGTCAACTTGTCCGTCAAACAGTTCGAGCGGGGCAGCATGGCCGGCATGGTGGCCGACATCCTGGCCGAAACAGGGCTCGAGCCGCAGCGGCTGCAGCTGGAAGTGACGGAATCGGTGATCATGAACACGGGCGACGCGCTCGGTTTCATCAATGACTTGCACGCCATCGGCGTGGGCCTGGCCATCGATGACTTCGGCACCGGTTATTCTTCGCTGGCTTACCTGAAGCAGTTGCCCGTGCAAACCCTGAAGATCGACCGCTCCTTCATCAAGGATATTTCGACCGACCCGAATGACGAAGCCATCGCGATTGCCATCATTCAGCTGGGCAAGAGCATGCATCTGTCGGTGATTGCGGAAGGCGTGGAAACCCAGGAGCAGGCGGCGTTCCTGCTGCGCCATGGCTGCAGGCTGGCGCAGGGATATTTATATAGCCAGCCGGTGCTGGCGCAAGACGTGCTGGAGCGCTGGCTGGACGGTTAAGCCAATAATATAAGCCAGTGCCTTAAGAGCCTATCCCAGTAGTGAGCGTCTTCTGCGGGCAGCTCATCGGGAGCGCGGGCAAGGCGTGAGGAGGACGCATGGCTAGCCATGCGACGACGAGCAACACAGTCCCCGCTTCTGAGGGGTGCCTGCAGGGGGCGTATTCATCTACTGGGATAGGCTCTAAGCCAGTGCTGCCGCGAGCAAGGTGCGCAGATTGGTTTCAGTTTGCCAGCTGCGCCGCTCTGCGCTGCTGTGCGACAATGCTGCCAGCTCTTCGGCGCTCAGTGCTGCCTGCGCTTGCACCATGCGGTGCGCCAACCCGCCATCGGGCAGCACCGTGCCAAAGAAGGCCACGTTATCCTCCCGCTGGATCAGCAGGGTGGGGAAGTTCTCGATATCGAGGTCACCCACCACGTCGGCCTGGTCTTCGATGTCGATCCAGACGAAGGTCTTGTCGGGATGGCGCGCGGCCAGTTCTTCGAAGGTGCTGCGGTAGGTGCCGCAAGTGCCACACCATTGCGCGCACAGGCAGGCCACCGTCCAGCGTGAGCTGGCCAGGGTTGCCGCGATGTCGCCACGGTTGTCGGTAGTGAGGGTCAGGCTATGCATGGTTTGTTCAAATGCTGGCAAAGGCGCCGAATGGGCGTATTCTACCGCGCCCGGCAGCCGTAGTCCTGCCCTGATGCATCAGGCAGCCTGGAGCTTATCTGCCGTGTTTTTTGATATAACAGCGGTTTCTAGTGGATAATGCTGCTAATTATGTGCTGAATCTGCCCGCTGCTAACATCAGCCTGTGTGGTTTTCCCGGCCGGCAGCCTGCTCTTCCAGTCTGTTCCCTGCAAGCACAGCCCCACCTTGACCTTCTTTATGGAATTAGCCAGCTTATGTTGAGTTACCGCCACGCCTTTCACGCGGGTAATCACGCCGATGTGTTGAAACATTATGTACAGATACAGTTGTTGCAGTATTTGAATCAAAAAGATACGGCCTACAGTTATATCGATACCCATTCCGGCGCGGGCGTGTATGCGCTCGACGGTGGTTATGCCTCGAAAAACGCCGAATATGAAACGGGCATCGCCCCGCTGTGGGACCGTACGGACTTGCCGGCCTCGCTGGCCGAGTACCTGAACCTGATCAAGGAAATGAATCCGAGCGGCAAGATGCGCTACTACCCGGGGTCGCCGTATTGCGCCGACCAGGTGGCGCGCGAGCAAGACCGTTTGCGCCTGTTCGAGCTGCATCCGGCTGATGCCAAGATCTTGGCTGACAACTTTCGCAAGGTCGAGGCGCATGCCGCAGAGAACGGCGTGCGTTCGACCGTGCGCGGCAAGCGCGTCATCATCACCAAGGCTGACGGCTTCCAGAGCCTGAAAGCCTTGCTGCCGCCGCCATCGCGCCGCGCGCTGGTGCTGATCGATCCGCCATATGAAGACAAGATGGACTACCGCAAGGTCAAGGACACCTTGGCTGACGCGCTGGTGCGTTTCCCGTCGGGCATCTACGCCGTGTGGTATCCGGTGCTGCAGCGCATGGAGTCGCGCCAGTTCGCCGATAAGCTCAAGCAGCTGCCAGCCACCGAATGGCTGCACGTGACCCTGACCGTCAATACCCCATCGCCAGACGGTTTTGGCCTGCACAGTAGCGGCATGTTCATCCTGAACCCGCCGTACACGCTGGAACCGATGTTGCGTGAAGTCATGCCTTACCTGGTCAAGGTGCTGGGCCGCGACGATGGCGCCAAGTTTGTGCTGGAAACAGGCAAGGGCGGCATCAGGAATACGGGCACGCGCCGCGTTTAAGTGTCGGCTGATCGCTGAAAGGCCCCGGGCGCCATGCTCGCGGGCCGATTTATGTTGCGCTGCAGAACGCCGCATAAAAAATAGATGGCATATACTGCAATCAGGCACCGGAGCAACCGGTTCCTGGCCTTGCCGCAGCCTTCACGCGGCCCTGTCGTGTGGTTGGGCTAGTCATGAACATGCATACTTCGCTGCCATCCCCCATCTCTTCTGTTTCTTCGCTGCACGATTTTTTTCTCGCTCGCCAACCCATTTTGAACCGTGAGCAGCGCCTGGTGGCGTATGAATTGCTGTTCCGCAGCATGGCGCAGGAGCAGGCTGCCGTGGTTGCTGACGACGTGGAAGCCACCGCCACCGTGATCGCCCATGCTGCCGAGCTGGGTATGGAGCAAGTGGTGGGCTTGCAACTGGCGTTTATCAATGTCGATGCCGTGGCGCTGATGAGCGACTTCATCCGTTTCCTGCCGCACCACCGCGTCGTGCTCGAGATACTGGAAACCGTACGCGTGACGCCTGAATTGCTGGCGCGCATCAGCCAATTGCGCCAGGCCGGTTTTCGCTTCGCGCTCGATGACGTGGTGGGGGAGTCGAGTGACGTGCAGCAGTTGCTGCCCCTGATCGACGTCATCAAGGTCGATATTGCCCAGTTGTCCGACGTAGCCTTGGGCGAGTTGGTGCCTACCCTGGCTTTATCGCGCAAAAAATTGCTGGCTGAAAAAGTGGAAACGGTGGTTCAGTTCGAGCAATGCCTGGCATTGGGCTTTGATTTTTTCCAGGGCTATTATTTTGCACGTCCGGTGATCCTTGCTGGCAAGAAAATGTCGCCCTCCGAACTGACTATTTTGCGTTTGCTGGAAATGGTGCAGAGCGACGCCGATAACCGCGATATCGAACGCTGCATCCAGCACGACGCGATGATCAGTCTCAACCTGCTGCGCCTGGTCAATACGCCGGCCGTCAGCGCCGGCGCCCGCATCGATACGCTGGGCCAGGCATTGATGCTGCTGGGGCGGCGCCAACTGCAGCGCTGGCTGCAAATCCTGTTGTACGTCAAGCCGGGCACGTCCGCCCCATTCGCCTCGCCCTTGCTGCAACTGGCCACCACACGCGGCAAGCAGCTGGAATTGATGACGGAAAAGTTGCGGCCCGGCCAGCATCAATACGCCGATATCGGCTTTACGGTGGGCATCATGTCACTGATGGACGCGCTGTTTTCCATGCAGATGAGTGAGGTGGTCAGCAGTGTGCGCGTGCATAGCCGGGTCAGCGATGCGCTGCTGTTCCGGCATGGCGAGCTGGGCCATATGCTGGCGCTGGTGGAGCAGGTGGAGCAGGCCGATGGCGGTCCCGCCACCCGCGCCATGCTCGACGAATTGCATTTGTCGGAAGACGACCTCAATACTATCCAGGTGTCTGCCTATGAGTGGGTCAACAGCTATGTGCAGGATATTTCACTGCACGCCAGCCATTGACCCTTTTAGCCTGATTACTGCCCCAGCAGCAAGAACACCGTGGGTTTCTTGTGGAAGTCAGGTGTCTTGCCTGCTGCCAATTGTTTCTTCCATTGTCCGGCATTCAAAGTCACGATGCTTTCCGTTGCCATGCTCAGGTCGGTAGCGACGCACAGCAGGGTCGATGGTGCGCATTGGGCTACCAGCGCTTCGAGCATGGCGGCGTTGCGGTACGGCGTTTCGATGAACAGTTGGGTTTGCTTTTCCGTCCGCGAGCGGCTTTCCAGCTCCTTGATGCGCTTGGCTCGCAAGGTGGCATCAGTCGGCAGGTAGCCGTTGAAGGCAAAACTCTGGCCATTCAAGCCGCTGGCCATCACCGCCAGCAAGATCGACGACGGCCCCACCAGCGGGCGCACCTTGATGCCGTGCTGATGCGCCAGGCGCACCAGGTCGGCGCCAGGGTCGGCCACGGCCGGCACGCCCGCTTCCGATACCAGTCCCGCATCGCGCCCGGCCAGCAATGGCGCCAGCAAGCCGGCCAGTGCTTGCGCCGGGGTATTGATGTTCAGCTCGGAAATAGTGATTTCCTGCAGCGTTTTCGCCAGTGGATGCTTGACGCCGATCAATTTCAAGAAGGCGCGCGCCGTCTTGGCGTTTTCCGCGACGAAATAATCGAGTTGCGAGGTGATCTGGCGCACCTGCTCGGGAATAATGTGCGCCAGCGCGTCGGCCGCGCCATCGGCCGCGGTGTCGGACAGGCCCAGGTGGTTGGGGATCAGGTACAGGGTGCCGCTAGTGCTCATGATTATTCTTGTCTGAGGTGATGAATTGGTAAAATTAATTGGTGAAAAACGCCACGCCAGCCTTGCGCAGCATGCCGGTGAGGGCGATCAGCGGCAAGCCGGTCAGGGCGGTCGGGTCGGTGCTGTCTATGCGTTCGAGCAAGGCGATACCGAGTCCCTCATTCTTGGCGCTGCCGGCGCAGTCATAGGGCTGCTCGATGCGCAGATAGGCGTCCAGTTCGGCGTCCGGCAAGTCGCGCACGGTGACCAGGGTCTGGATATCTTCCACCTGGACCACCGGCGCGGCTTGGCGGCCATCGAGCAGGCACAGCGCCGTATGGAAAATGGTTTGCCGTCCGCGCATGGTTTGCAGCTGGCGCAGGGCGTTGGCGTGGTTGCCGGGCTTGCCGATTTGTGCGCCATCGAGGGTGGCGACCTGGTCGGAGCCGATCACCAGGCTGCCAGGGAAACGGTCGAGCACGGCTTGCGCCTTGGCCTGGGCCAGGCGCAGGGCGGTGGCGCTGGGGCTTTCGCCGGTCAAGGGCCGTTCATCGAGATCGGGCACGGCCACCTCGAAAGGCAGGCGCAAGCGCGATAATAATTCCTTGCGATAGACGGAGCTCGATGCAAGTATCAAGCGCAATGGGGCAGAAGTTGGTATCATTCGGTGGCTGATGGCGGGCGGTGTTATGTTGCTGGTCCGCGATAGTCGGCGTCATCGGAATTCCAGCGGAGTTCCGGGGCCAAGAGCCGTATAATTGGCTCTTGGCGGCATGACGAAGTTAATCAATACGTTGATAAATATGCCAATAAAAGCATCAAAAAAGATGCTTAGCCTTTGACTCGGCGCTAAAAACCCTGTTATTATCGCAGGTTTTCCGGGGAAATTTTCTACCAATGAATGCTTTTGTGATCGACGCCTTTGATTTTTGTCGTATCAGCGGGAGCCGCGAGGGTGTTACTCCTGTCGCTGAAATGACCCGGTTGACCAAGGATTGTGCAGATACTTCCGGCAGCATCGCCTGGAAGATCGTCGGCGGCACCAGCAAGCTGGGTTACCCGCAGCTGACCTTGTCGGTCAACGGCACCGTTCAGCTGGTATGCCAGCGCTGCCTGACTCCGTATGCGTATGAAATCGCTTCTTCGACTGTTTTGATGCTGGGCAAGGATGACGAGCATGCAGACGAGATCGAAGAAATCATCAATGATGAATCGATCGATGTGATCGTCGGCAGCCGCAGCATGGATGCCATGGCCCTGATCGAAGATGAAGCCTTGCTGGCCCTGCCGCAAGTACCCAAACATGAAGTCTGCCCGAGTACCGGGCAGCTCGACGCTCTCAAGACGGAAAAGAAGTCGCCATTTGCGGCCTTGAAAGACTTGAAACAAGAATAAGTAGTATGTAGAGAACGTGTCAAACGCGTGTAGTAATCGAGTATGGCAATGTGTAGTGAAACGTAGCATGTAATAAACGATGTCGGTAAAGCCTGTTTTAGGATAGTCTTTACCGCTGGGATACTCGATTCGCATGTATTTGCTAATCGATTGTGCTAAAATTTTAGAACTTATGTATTAGGAGTCATCATGGCAGTTCAACAGAACAAGAAAACCCCTTCCAAGCGCGGCATGCACCGTTCGCACGACTTCCTGGTCGCGCCGCAATTGAGCGTCGAGCCAGTTACCGGCGAAACACACATGCGTCACCATATCAGCCCTAACGGCTTTTATCGTGGCCGTAAAGTGCTGAAGACCAAAAACGACGAGTAATCGACGTTTTGTTGGGTAAGATGAAAGCGGTGTTGCGTGGTTATTCGGCGTGGCACCGCTTTTTCTTTTTCTCGGCTGCAATTCATCTTGCACACCGTCATTTTGAATCAAGCTGACTCAGTCTGTGCATGACATTATGCGCCCTGCATATACGCCAGTCCGATTGACATCTTGCCGCAAGCCCGCAGCGGTACTGAATCAAAAAAAATGACAATCAAAATTTCTATCGACTGCATGGGCGGAGATCATGGTCCCTCAGTCACTATCCCCGCAGCAATTTCCTTTGTAAAACACGAGCCTGACGCTGAACTGATCCTGGTGGGATTGGAAGACGTGATCCGTGCCGAACTCAAAAAGCACAAAGCCGAGTCGCATCCGCGCCTGACGGTATTGCATGCAACCGAACAAGTTACCATGGACGATCCGCTCGAAGTGGCCCTGCGCCGCAAGAAGGATTCCTCCATGCGCGTGGCCATCGAGCAGGTCAAGAACGGCGTGGCGCAAGCCTGCGTTTCGGCCGGCAATACCGGCGCCCTGATGGCCGTGTCGCGCTATGTATTGAAAACCATGTCGGGCGTCGACCGCCCGGCCATCTGCAGCATCTTGCCAAATCAAAAGAACGGCCCGACTTACATGCTGGACCTGGGCGCCAACGTCGATTGCGAGCCGCATCATTTGCACCAGTTCGCCATCATGGGTTCGGTGCTGGTGTCGGCCATGGAAGGCATCGCGCGTCCCACGATCGGCTTGCTGAACGTGGGCACGGAAGATATCAAGGGCAATGAAGTGGTGAAACTCACCTCCAAATTGCTGCAAGCCGACCATGAGCGCGGTGCGCTGAACTTCCACGGCAACGTGGAAGGCAATGATATTTTCAAGGGCACCACCGATATCGTCGTCTGCGACGGCTTTGTCGGCAATGTGACCCTGAAAGCCATCGAAGGCCTGGCGCGCTATGTCAAAATGGTGCTGACGTCCGAATTCAAGCGCAATTTTCTCACCATGATCGGCGCCTTCATCGCCAGCAGTGCCTTGAAAGCGATCAGCAACCGCTTGAATCCCTCGCGTTTCAATGGTGCCAGCCTGCTGGGCCTGCGCGGCCTGGTATTCAAAAGCCATGGCGGCGCCGACGCCTATTCGTTTGAATGGGCCTTGCGCCGCGCCTTTGATGCGGCAAAAAATGATGTGCAAGCGCATCTGGCCAGCATGATCGCCGAGCTGATGCCACGCCTGCCAGCATCGGAAGAACCTCAATCAACAAGCTCTACCATTTAGTGGATGGGTACGCATGACTACCTTTAGCAGAATTTACAGCAAAATTATCGGTACCGGCAGCTATCTGCCAGAGAAACGCGTGACGAATCAGGATTTGACCGACCAGCTCGCCGCCAAGGGTATCGAGACCTCGGATGAGTGGATCGTGACGCGTAGCGGAATTTCCGCTCGACACTATGCGGCGCCGTCGCAAAATTCCTCGGACCTGGGTGTGGAAGCGGCCAAGAAGGCCCTGGAAATGGCCGGCATCGATGCCAATGACCTGGACCTGATCATCGTTGCCAGTTCGACGCCGGACTTTTTCGGCAGCTTCCCCAGCACCGCCTGCATCGTGCAAAACAAGCTGGGCATTACCAACAATTGCGCCGCAGTCGACGTGCAAGCCGTATGCAGCGGCTTCGTCTATGCGGTCGCCACCGCCGACAGTTTTATCCAGTCGGGCATGCACAAGAACGTGCTGGTGATCGGCGCCGAAGTGTTTTCGCGCATCCTCAATTTTGAAGACCGCGGCACCTGCGTGCTGTTTGGCGACGGCGCTGGCGCCATCGTTTTGACGGCCTCGACCGAGCCAGGCATCCTGGCCACCAAATTGCATGCCGATGGCCGTCACTCGGATATCCTCAGCGTGCCGGGCAGCCTGGCTGGCGGCGCGCTGGCGGGCAGCGCCTTCCTCTACATGGATGGCCCTGCCGTGTTCAAGCTGGCTGTGTCCGTGCTGGAAAAAGTCGCGCACGAAGCGCTGGCCCACGCCAAGATGACGCAAGACCAGATCGACTGGCTGATCCCGCATCAGGCGAATATCCGCATCATGAACAGCACGGCCAAAAAACTCGGCTTGCCGCCGGAAAAAATG
Source organism: Janthinobacterium silvisoli (assembly GCF_014200725.1). Classification (GTDB taxonomy): domain Bacteria; phylum Pseudomonadota; class Gammaproteobacteria; order Burkholderiales; family Burkholderiaceae_D; genus Janthinobacterium. The sequence continues at coordinate 769,477 of NZ_JACHCL010000001.1, read as the reverse complement.
GTCGTCACGGTCGACCAGCATGGCAATACCTCGGCCGCGTCGATCCCGCTGGCGCTGGACCTGGCCGTACGCGATGGCCGCGTGAAAAAAGGCGACAACGTCATGATGGAAGGCGTGGGCGGCGGCTTTACCTGGGGCGCCGTACTGGCAAGAATGTAAGCTGGCAATCAGACAGCAACACTAAAACGGAGTTGAGATGACACAATTTGCATTTGTTTTCCCTGGTCAAGGCTCGCAAGCGATTGCGATGCTCGATGGTTTCGCCGGTAATTCTGTGGTCGCACAGACCGTGGCTGAAGCATCCGACGCCCTGCAATTCGACCTGGGCAAGCTGATCGCCGAAGGTCCGAAAGAAGAGCTGGACCTGACCACCAATACCCAGCCTGTGATGCTGACGGCTGCCGTGGCGTTTTATCGCGCCTGGCTGGCCGCTGGCGGCAAGCTGCCGAGCGTCGTTGCAGGCCATAGCCTCGGTGAATATTCGGCGCTGGTCGCCGCTGGCGTGATCGCCTTCAAGGATGCCGTGCCGCTGGTGCGTTTCCGCGCACAAGCCATGCAGGAAGCCGTGCCGGTCGGCCGGGGCACGATGGCTGTCGTGCTGGGCTTGTCCGACGATGATGTGCGCGCCGTTTGTGCGGAAGCCGCGGCGGAAAACCCGGCCTTGGTGGTCGAGCCCGTCAACTTCAATGCGCCTGCGCAAGTGGTGATCGCCGGCCATACGGCTGCAGTCGAGCGCGCCTGCGAACTGGCCAAGGCCAAGGGCGCCAAGCGCGCCATGAAATTGCCCGTATCGGCGCCATTCCACTCTTCGCTGCTGAAACCCGCTTCGGACCGTTTGCGCGAATACATGGCTGGCTTGACCTTCTCGGCACCGCAGATCGCCCTGATCAATAACGTTGACGTGGCCATCGTCAATGACGTCGATGGCATCAAGGATGCGCTGGTGCGCCAGGCCGCCAGCCCCGTACGCTGGGTAGAAACCATGCAGAAGGTGGCCGCCGATGGCATCACCCAGGTGATCGAGTGTGGTCCGGGCAAGGTCTTGATGGGCTTGGCCAAGCGTATCGATCCGGTGCTGGTGGGCGACGCGATCGTCGACCAGGCGTCGCTGGAACGTATTTTGACGCAGCTCAATTAATACAAATAATTAAGAAGGATACTCATGAATTTAGCAAATCAAGTGGTGCTGGTGACGGGTGCTTCGCGTGGCATCGGCCGCGCCATCGCCACCGAACTGGGCAAGCAGGGCGCCACCGTGGTGGGCACCGCCACTTCCGAGGCGGGCGCGCAGGCGATCACCCAATACCTGGCGGACGCCGGCGTGGCCGGCAAGGGTCTCGTGCTGAACGTGACCGATGCGGCGCGTTGCGTTGCGGTGGTCGACGAAGTGCAAAAGACCTATGGCAGCCTGTCCGTGCTGGTCAACAATGCGGGCATTACGCAAGACCAGCTGGCCATGCGCATGAAGGATGAAGAGTGGGACAGCGTCATCACCACCAACCTGAGCGCCGTTGGCCGCTTGTCGCGCGCCGTGCTGCGGGGGATGATGAAAGCGAAAACTGGGCGTATCATCAATATCACTTCGGTAGTCGCCTCGTCGGGCAATCCGGGCCAGATGAATTACGCGGCAGCCAAGGCTGGCGTGGAAGGCATGAGCCGCGCTCTGGCGCGCGAAATCGGCAGCCGTAACATCACTGTCAATTGCATCGCCCCCGGCTTTATCGACACCGATATGACCAAGGCGCTGAGCGAAGAGCAGCATGCGGCCTTGTTGACGCAAATTCCGCTGTCGCGCCTCGGTAAGCCGGAAGATGTGGCTGCCGCGGTGGCCTTCCTGGCCTCGCCGCAAGCGGCTTATATTACCGGTACAACCCTGCACGTAAATGGCGGGATGTACATGAATTGATGTGAACGGTAGACGCGATGGCCGTTTGTGGCATGATTCAACGGCCGTTTTTGTCTATAATCGCATCTTTTAGCAGCAGCTTCGGTTGAATTAGCAGCAGACACCGAAATTAGTATTCGGACGCGCAAACCTGATAAAATGCGCGCACTTTCCGTAACACACACTTTGGAGCCATAACATGTCGGATATCGAACAACGCGTTAAGAAAATCGTCGCTGAGCAACTGGGCGTTGCAGAAGCAGACATCAAAATCGAATCCTCCTTCGTCGATGACCTCGGCGCTGATTCCCTGGACACCGTGGAACTGGTGATGGCCCTGGAAGACGAATTCGAAATGGAAATCCCTGACGAACAAGCAGAAAAAATCACCACCGTGCAACAGGCGATCGACTACGCCACCAAGCACGTCAAGGCCTAAGCCTGTCTGACCGATTTCAGGAGAATCGCTTGAGCGGATCTAAAAACCGTCGTGTCGTCGTTACCGGCCTGGGCTGTATTTCACCTGTCGGCAATACCATTGCCGACGCGTGGAATGCCATCGTCGAGGGCAAATCCGGTATCGCCACGATCACCAAGTTCGATGCACTGCCATTCAGCACCCACTTTGCCGGTGAAGTCAAAGGTTTCAATATCGAAGACTACATCACCGGCAAGGAAGCCCGCCATATGGATACCTTTATCCATTACGGCATGGCAGCCGGCATCCAGGCGATTCAGGATTCCGGGATCGCCGTCACCGAAGAGAACGCTGATCGTATCGGCGTGATCATCGGTTCCGGCATTGGCGGCTTGCCGCTGATCGAAGAAACCAAGGCTGAATATGACAAGCGCGGCCCACGCCGCATTTCGCCATTTTTCGTGCCAGCCTCGATCATCAACATGATTTCCGGCGACCTGTCGATCAAATACGGCATGCGTGGCCCTAACCTGGCCATCGTCACCGCCTGCACCACCGGTTTGCATTGCATCGGTGCGGCGGCGCGTTTGATCGAATACGGCGATGCCGACGTCATGATCGCTGGCGGTGCGGAATCGACCGTATCGCCACTGGGCCTGGGCGGTTTCGCCTCGGCACGCGCCCTGTCGACCCGCAACGACGATCCGGCAACGGCTTCGCGTCCGTGGGACAAGGACCGTGACGGCTTCGTGCTCGGTGAAGGCGCTGGCGTGATGGTGCTGGAAGAGTATGAGCACGCGGTGGCCCGTGGCGCTACGATCTATGCGGAACTGCACGGTTTCGGGATGAGCGCAGATGCTTATCACATGACCTCGCCGCTGGAAGATGGTAGCGGCGGCAGCAAATCGGTGATCGCGGCATTGAAAAATGCCGGTGTGAACCCGGATCAGGTGAATTACCTGAACGCGCATGGCACCTCGACGCCGCAAGGCGACGTGGCTGAAGTGATGGGCATCAAGCGTACCTTCGGTGACCATGCCAAGAATCTGGTCGTCAATTCGACCAAGTCGATGACGGGCCATTTGCTGGGCGGCGCTGGCGGTCTGGAAGCAGTGTTTACGGTACTGGCAGTACACCATCAGGTGTCGCCTCCTACCATTAATATCTTCAACCAGGATCCGGCTTGCGATCTCGATTTCTGTGCCAACACGGCACGTGAAATGAAGATCGATTACGCAGTGAAGAATTCGTTCGGCTTCGGCGGAACGAATGGCTCGCTGGTCTTCGGCAGAGCGAAATAAGCCTACGCCAAGTCTGAACTTTTTAGCGCTCATCATGGTCAAACCTTGGTGAGCGCTGATTCGCTGCCTACATTCGTTGGCGGTTGAATTTGCCCGACATAGTGTCGGCGCGCCTGATGTTTTCCCTTTTTAAGTTATTGAAATGTCCATTGCTGTCTCGGCTGTCATTCGCACGCCTGTTGGTTTGCGCGTGTTGCAAGCTTGCCTGGGTAGTTGTGCGCTGCTGGCAGCCGGGCCTTTATCGCGTCTGTGGCCCCTTGAGCATGTACCGGGCCTCGACGGGGCCTATGCATTGGGTTGGCCTGCAGCCGTGCTCAGCGCATGTGGCGGCCTGTTTTTGCTGGCTTTGTCGTGCCGGCGTACAAAGCCGCAGACGCTTGATATTTCGCCGGTTGGCCAGATCCGCCTGGCGGTATATCTGGAGCATGGCGCCGGTCTTGATGATCGCGGCGGCATAGCCGGGCAGGAGCGGGGGCAGGCGCGATCAGTGCAGTATCTGCTGCCCGCATCCACCTTATGGCCAGGCTGGCTGTTGTTGCGCTTGGGTAATGAAGAGGGGCAGGTGGTCAGCGTACTGGTACGGCGGGGTGCGCGTTCCTGTCCCGCGTTTCGCACGCTCGCTGTTGCCTGCCGCGCCATCGCGGCGCGGGGGAGGGAGAAATAAAAGTGGGGCGAACACTGAACTTCTTGCAGCGGGCCAACTCTATATCCATATCATTGTCCGCGTTGCATGCTACCAGGGGCATCGGGCGTGAGGACAGAGCGTGAGAGTGACCAATTGCTGGTCGAGCGGGTGCAAGCCGGTGACAAGCGTGCATTTGATGTGTTGGTATCGAAGTATCAGCGTCGGCTGATGCGTCTTGTGTCGCGCCTGGTGCATGATCCGGCGGAGGCTGAAGATGTTGTGCAGGAAACATTTATCAAGGCTTATCGGGCGCTGCGGCATTTTCGTGGCGACGCCGCTTTTTATACCTGGCTGTACCGGATTGGTATCAATACAGCCAAGAATTATCTCGTCACCCAGGGGCGGCGTACGCCCACGTCGAGCGATGCCGATGCTGAACAGGCCGAGTCCTTCGATGATGGTCATCGATTGCGCGATAACAATACGCCGGAATCTGTCCTGGCCAGCAAGCAGATTGCCGCCACTGTCAATGCGGCCATGGATGTGCTGCCAATCGAGCTGCGTACCGCCATCGTGCTGCGCGAAATTGAGGGGCTGAGTTACGAAGAGATATCGGAGATCATGGCTTGTCCCATTGGTACTGTACGCAGCCGGATTTTTCGCGCGCGGGAAGTGATTGCGGAAAAATTGAAACCTTTGTTGGACATGCCGATTGACAAGCGCTGGTAATTTGATGAGTATGGGAAACGGTATTGTCGCGCTCGGCTTCCGCACCGATCTTCGCTTCCGTAGCTATCTTCTTGACATGGCAGGGTCTCTCATGGACACGCACGCACGATTGCACGAGAACATTTCAGCGCTGGCCGATGGCGAACTGGCGGCCAGCGAACTCGAACTGGCTTTCGCCGCCCTCGATACGCCAGCGGGCAGGCAGGCCTGGGATGCTTATCAGCATATCGGCCATGCCTTGCGCTCGGTGCAAAGCGATGGCGAGCTCAGTGCTGGCTTTGATGCGCGCCTGGCCAGCCGCCTGGCCCGCGAAGCGGCCCATGATGCCGAAGCGGGGCAGGTCTCCACCGCGCCGCTGGAGGCAGGCTCCCTGCCGCAGCGCTAAGCCCGGCTAGCGCGCTTGGCTCCTGAACCACAGCTTACGCCGGGCTTAATGCCTGCTGCTCCCTCTTGACACCTGCCTCCTGCACGATTGACACTAGGAGCAGGCAATATCTTGCTTATACGATATATTGTTGTATGGTTTGCCACGTGCAAGCACGCCTGCCTGGCCGCCTGGTCTTATGGCAAGGGAAGTGCAATTGCAGGCAAGAGCTTGATCCGATTCAACATTCGAAAAGATGATCCCATGAAAAAACATATTTGTGCAGACAGAAAAACGTTTTCAGTCAAGACGCTTTCCGCCTTGTGCCTGGCGTCGGCTGGTGTCTTTTTCGCGCCTGCCATGCTAGGCCTCGCCCCACAGGCGGCCGCCGCCGTGCCGGCCGTGAATCTGCCTGATTTTGCCAACCTGGTCGATGCCGTTGGCCCAGCTGTTGTGAATATCCGCACCACCGAGCGCCTGAAAATGGGCACGCCTGGCGCTGGTGGCCAGGATGAGCAGGAAATGCAGGAATTCCTGCGCCGCTTCTTTGGTGGCGCCATGCCGGTGCCTGCCCCAGCGCCACGCCAGCAAGCGCCGCGCGGCCGCCGTGCCGCGCCGCAAGAGCAGGAAGTGCAGCGTGGCGTCGGCTCCGGTTTCATCATCTCGGCCGATGGTTACGTGCTCAGCAATGCGCATGTGGTCGATGGCGCCGATGAGGTGTATGTCACCCTGACGGACAAGCGCGAGTTCAAGGCCAAGGTGGTCGGTGCCGATGCGCGCACCGACGTGGCGCTGCTGAAGATCGAGGGCAGCAAGCTGCCCGTGGTGGCCATCGGCGACTCGGACAAGATCCGCGTGGGCGAGTGGGTGATCGCCATCGGTTCGCCGTTTAATCTGGAAAATACGGTCACGGCCGGCATCATTTCCGCCAAGTCGCGCGATACGGGCGACTATTTGCCGCTGATCCAGAGCGATGTCGCCGTCAATCCCGGCAATTCAGGTGGCCCGATGATCAATATGCGCGGCGAGGTGATCGGTATCAACTCGCAGATCGCTACCTTGTCCGGCGCGTATAACGGTATTTCCTTTGCCGTGCCCATCGATGAAGCCATGCGCGTGGGCGAGCAACTGAAAAAGACGGGCAAGGTGGTGCGCGGCCGTATCGGTGTGCAGATTGGCGAGGTGAGCAAGGAAGTGGCGGACTCGCTGGGCTTGCCGAACGCCAAGGGCGCGCAAGTGTCGATGGTGGAGCCGGGCGGCCCTGCCGACAAGGCTGGCATCAAGCCGGGCGATATCATCGTGAAATTCAATGGCGCCACCGTCGACCGTTCGTCCGACCTGCCGCGCCTGGTGGGCGGCACGCCTGTCAACAGCAAGGCCACCATCAGTGTCTGGCGCAAGGGTGTGCAGCAGGATGTCAGCGTGACGGTGGTCGAGCTGGAAGGCGACAAGACGGCCGGCAAGGGCGCCAAGGAGCCGGCAGCGCCAGTCAGCAATGCCCTGGGCTTGACGGTCAGCGACCTGACCGCTGCCAAGAAGCAGGAGCTGAAGATCGATTCTGGTGTGCAGGTAGATGATACCGATGGCGCAGCAGCCCAGGCTGGTCTTCAGGCTGGCGACGTGATTTTGCAACTGAACAATGTGGCGGTGAAAGACGCCAAGCAGTTCAATGCGCTGGTCGCCAAGCTCGATCCGAAGAAGCAGGCGGCCGTGCTGGTACGCCGCGGCGACACGGCGCAGTTTGTCCCATTGAAGCCGGCTGCGAAGTAACGCTGATATCACCCCGCATCCTGGCCCTGGCCAGGATGCATCATTCCTTTCCCCATGCATTTCACCCTCTATTCCCGCAGTTATTGTCACCTATGCCAGGAGATGCTGGACGCCTTGTTCTTGCTGCAAAGGCCGGGGCAGCCTTTCACCGTCGAGGTGATCGATATCGATACATCACCTGATCCCAGCCTGCTGGCCCGTTTCGATGAGCTGGTGCCGGTGCTGTTTGGCGACCTTGCTCAGCCTGAGCTCTGCCATTATTTTCTCGATGTTCCTGCTGTGCAGCGCTATCTGGAGAACGCTAAAACAACTGCCTGACATCGTTATGCACCATTTTGGTGCTGAAAATAGGCAATTTGCATCGTTGCCCCAGCGGCAAGCGCTTAAAGACGGGCTTTCTACTCTGAAATCCGGTAAAATGGGGTGGTCGAAAAAGCTCCTGTCCGAGGCAGCAGCTTCTGTCGCTTCAAAAGCGCTCGCCTGGGCATGCAGATGTCCTGCTCGGAGCGCTTTTTTCATCATGAGTGGGGCGCCCGGTTTTGGCCCTGATTGGCCCGAGCATGATCCCCTTGATTCCTGTTAAAGCAGTGTCGTCAACTTCGCACTTATATTAGTTAATGAACAACATACGCAATTTCTCCATCATCGCCCATATTGACCACGGTAAATCGACCCTGGCTGACCGCATCATTCAATTGTGCGGCGGCTTGTCCGACCGCGAGATGGAAGCGCAAGTGCTCGATTCGATGGATCTGGAGCGCGAGCGCGGCATTACCATCAAGGCGCAAACGGCGGCCCTGCATTACAAGGCCCGCGATGGCCAGATCTATAACCTGAACCTGATCGATACGCCGGGCCACGTCGACTTCAGCTATGAAGTGTCGCGCTCGCTGTCCGCCTGCGAAGGCGCGCTGCTGGTAGTCGATGCCTCGCAAGGCGTGGAAGCGCAAACCGTGGCCAACTGCTACACGGCGCTGGACCTGGGCGTGGAAGTGGTGCCCGTACTGAACAAGATCGACTTGCCGAACGCCGATCCTCCGAACGCGATTGCCGAAATCGAAGACGTCATCGGCATCGACGCGGCCGACGCCGTGCACTGCTCGGCCAAGACCGGCCTGGGCGTGCAAGACGTGCTGGAATCCCTGATCGCCAAGGTGCCGCCACCGAAGGGCGATCCGGATGCGCCGCTGCAAGCGCTGATCGTCGACTCTTGGTATGACCCGTATGTTGGCGTGGTCATGCTGGTACGCGTGGTCAACGGCACACTGAAACCAAAAGACAAGATCCGCCTGATGGCCACCGATTCGGTGCAACTGGTGGAAGACATCGGCGTGTTTTCGCCCCGTTCGCAATCCTTGCCGCAATTGTCGGCAGGCCAGGTGGGCTTCATCATCGCCGGCATCAAGGAATTGAAAGCGGCGAAAGTGGGCGATACCGTCACCCTGGCCAACCGCTCTGCCGCTGAGCCATTGCCGGGCTTCAAGGAAGTGCAGCCGCAAGTGTTTGCCGGCCTGTTCCCGGTGGAAGCGAACCAGTACGACGCACTGCGCGATTCGCTGGAAAAACTGAAACTGAACGACGCCGCGCTGATGTACGAGCCGGAAGTGTCGCAGGCGCTGGGCTTCGGCTTCCGCTGCGGCTTCCTGGGTTTGCTGCACATGGAAATCGTGCAGGAACGCCTGGAGCGCGAATTCGATATGGACCTGATCACCACGGCGCCGACCGTGGTGTATGAAGTGATCCAGCGCGACGGTACCCTGATCAACGTCGACAATCCATCGAAGATGCCGGACCCGTCGCGTATCGAAGAAGTGCGCGAGCCCATCGTCACCGTCAATCTGTACATGCCGCAGGAATATGTCGGTTCCGTGATCACCCTGTGTATCGCCAAGCGCGGTATCCAGCTCGACATGAGCTACCACGGCCGCCAGGTCAAGCTGGTGTATGAAATGCCGATGGCCGAGATCGTGCTGGACTTCTTCGACCGCCTGAAATCGACCTCGCGTGGTTACGCCTCGATGGATTACGAGTTCAAGGAATACCGCGCGGCCGACGTGGTCAAGGTCGACATGTTGATCAACAGCGAAAAAGTCGATGCGCTGGCCATCATCGTCCACCGTTCGAACAGCCAGTACCGTGGCCGCCAGGTGGCTGCCAAGATGCGTGAACTGATTCCGCGCCAGATGTTCGACGTGGCTATCCAGGCGACCATCGGCGCCAACATCATTTCGCGCGAAAACGTGAAGGCCTTGCGCAAGAACGTGCTGGCCAAGTGTTATGGCGGCGATATCAGCCGTAAGAAGAAATTGTTGGAAAAACAAAAAGCGGGTAAGAAGCGCATGAAACAAGTGGGTTCCGTCGAGATCCCGCAAGAAGCATTCCTGGCAATTTTACAAGTGGACGATAAATGAACCTGCAAGTGATCTTAGGAAATTTCGCTTTAATCCTGTTCGTACTGATGGTGCTGACGGGCCTGGTCTGGTGCCTGGATGTGTTTTATCTGTCCAAACAGCGCCGCCAGGCGGCCGATCGTGCCCTGGCTGATTTCGATGCGCGCCAGTCCAAGCTGTCGGCCGAAGGCATCAAGGCCGATGCCGGCGGCAGCCGTGCTGCCATCGAGGCGGCGCTGTTGCGCCAGCCGACCTGGGTCGAGTATTCGGGCAGCTTTTTTCCTGTCATCGCGCTGGTCTTTTGCCTGCGCTCGTTCTTGTACGAGCCCTTCAAGATTCCATCGTCGTCGATGGTGCCGACCTTGCTGGTAGGCGACCTGATCCTGGTGAACAAGTTCACCTACGGTATCCGTTTACCTATCGTCAATAAGCGCATCATTGAAGTGAACGATCCGCAGCGCGGCGATGTCATGGTCTTCAAGTATCCGAAAGATATGACGCAGGATTACATCAAGCGCGTGATCGGCGTGCCTGGTGATAAGATCACTTATGAAAATAAACGCCTGACGGTGAATGGCAAAGCTGTGGAATATACGGCGCTCGACGACTACCTCGACGACGAAAGCACGGTTTATCACAAGCAGCTGAAAGAAAACCTGACGGGCGTGAGTCACCGCATCCTCAACGATGATCCGGCGCCGACCCTGAACTTGAGTGAAGTCAAGGATTTCCCGCACAAGGAAGCCTGCGACTATAACGAAGACGGTTTTACCTGCGTTGTACCGCCAGGTAATTACTTCATGATGGGCGATAACCGCGACAATAGCGCGGACAGCCGTTACTGGGGTTTCGTGCCGAACGAGAACATCGTCGGCAAGGCTTTCCTGGTATGGATGAATTTCAGTAATCCGAAACGCGTCGGCGGCATTCATTAAGTTAGTTGAACATGTAGTACCCATGGCTGCCGTGCCGCATCACCGCGCGGCAGCCAGTCGAATTAATCAGATGATACAGAAACAACAATGAATCTTCAGTTATTGCAAACCCGTTTAGGCTATACGTTCCAGGATGCTGGCCTGTTGCAGCAAGCCTTGACGCATCGTAGCCACAGCAGTTTGCATAACGAGCGGCTGGAATTTCTCGGCGACTCCATCCTGAACTGCGTGGTCGCTTCCATCCTGTACGAGCGCTTCAAGGCGATCGACGAGGGCGATCTGTCGCGCCTGCGCGCCAACCTGGTGAAACAGCAATCGCTGTATGAAATCGCGCAAAAGCTGGAATTGTCGCAATTTTTGCGCCTGGGCGAAGGCGAGCTGAAGTCGGGCGGTTTCCGCCGTCCTTCGATTCTGGCCGACACGCTGGAAGCCTTGCTGGGCGCCATCTTCCTCGATACGGGTTTTGATGCGGCGCGCGACGTGATCCGCGCTTTCTACATCCCCATCCTTGATACGGTCGATCCGCAAACCCTGGGCAAGGATGCCAAGACCCTGCTGCAGGAATTTCTGCAAAGCAAAAAAATCTCGCTGCCACAATACAATGTGGTGGCTACCCACGGCGCCGCCCACAGCCAGGAATTCGAGATCGAATGCCTGGTGCCAAAATTGAATATCCAGGTCTACGGCCGTGGCGGAAGCCGCCGCGCCGGTGAGCAAGCCGCCGCCAAACTGGCGCTGGACGTGGCCGAGCAGGCACTGCTGAAGTCGCCTGCCGCCAGCCGCAAGCCCAAACCGCGCGCCGCCCAGCTCAAGCTGGCCGGCATTGCCACCATCCAGAGCGATGACGGCGCCACTGCTGCCGCCTCTGCTGCGCCAGCTGCGCCCGCCGTTGCCGCTCACACTAAACAGAATCGACACTAGCATGACAGCCACTTTAATGCCCGACAACTTCCGCTGTGGCTATATCGCCATCGTGGGCCGCCCCAACGTGGGTAAATCGACCTTGATGAACGTGCTGATCGGCGCGAAGGTCAGCATCACTTCGCGCAAGGCGCAAACCACGCGCCACCGCATCACCGGCATCCAGACCTTGCCCGACGCCCAGTTCATCTACGTCGATACGCCAGGTTTCCAGACCCGCCATTCGAACGCGCTGAACAAGACGCTTAACAAAACCGTCACCAATACCCTGATTTCCTCGGACCTGATCCTGTACGTGATCGAGGCGGGCACGTTTGGCCCGGCCGACCAGCAAGTGATGGATTTGCTGCCGAAGGAAGTGCCGTGCATCCTGGTCATCAATAAATCGGACCGGGTCAAGGACAAGGCCGTGCTGCTGCCGTTCGCACAAAAAGTGGCCGCCATGCGCGACTTCGCCGCCATCGTGCCCGTCTCGGCCAAGCTGCACTTCCAGCTGGAAGGCTTGCAGAATGAAATCAAGCGCTTCCTGCCAGAGAATCAACCGATCTTCGGGCCGGACGACATCACCGACCGCAGCGAAAAATTCCTCGCCTCGGAAATCGTGCGCGAAAAACTGTTCCGCTTTGTCGGCGACGAACTGCCTTACACCAGCACCGTGCTGATCGAGAAATTCGAGCAGGAAGGCGATCTGCGCCGCGTGTTTGCCGCCATCCTGGTCGAGCGCGATACGCACAAGTCCATGATCATCGGCAACAAAGGCGCGCGCCTGAAGGAAGTGTCCACCCAGGCTCGCCTGGATATGGAAAAACTGTTCGGCGGCCCCGTGTACCTGGAAATCTGGGTCAAGGTCAAATCGGGCTGGGCCGACAACGAGGCGGGCTTGCGCGCCTACGGCTACGAGTAATCTGCACACCGGGGGCGACGCCAGACGCATGAGCATGAGCACCACCACGCCAGCGCTGCCTGACTCCGCGCCAGCCCTGGTCGTCACACCCGTGCCGGAGGCCAATACGCCACCGGCCACACTTTCTGCACCTGCTGCGCCCCGGCGCAGCCGTCCGCCCCAGCGCGACGGCAAGGTCAACGGCCAGCCAGCCTTCGTGCTGCATAGCTATCCCCATAAAGAAACCAGCCTCATCGTCGACGTATTTACGCGCGACTATGGCCGTATCGCGCTCGTTGCCAAGGGCGCCAAGCGGCCCCATTCGCAGTTGCGCGGCGTGCTGCAAACGTTCCAGCCGCTGCAGGCGGGCTGGACAGGCAAGTCCGAGCTGCGCATCCTGACGGGCGCCGAGTGGGTCGGTGGTATGTTGCCGCTGGAAAAGACGGCCTTGCTGTGCGGTTTTTACCTCAATGAATTGCTGGTCAAATTGCTGGCCCGCGATGACGCCCACCCCGTCCTGTTCGACCACTACGTTGCCACCTTGAATCAACTGGCGCACAATGAGCCGGCACCCATCGTGCTGCGCAAGTTCGAGCGCGCCCTGCTCAAGGAAACGGGCGTGGCGGCCGACTTGACGCGCTGCACCGGCACGCGCCAGGCTGTCGATGCAGGGCAGGTGTATGTGGTCGACCCGGAGCGGGGACCGCGTCCCGCACGGGCAAGCGACGCCTGGCCTAAAATCACGGGCAAGACCTTGCTCGACATGGAGAGCGAAGATTATGGCGATGCCGCCACGCAGGCGCAAAGCAAGTTGCTGATGCGCTTTTTGCTGGCCCATCAACTGGGTGGCGCGACCTTGAATACGCGCCAGATACTGATCGATTTAATGCAGCTGTAGTGGCTGAAGCTACGGCATTTTTACGGATACCACCTCATGAGTTTCTTGCAGCCCTCCGGCCCCGTCATCGACCTGGGCGTCAATATCGACCACGTGGCGACCTTGCGCAATGCGCGTGGCACGCAATACCCTGATCCGATCCGCGCGGCCCTGCTGGCCGAACAGGCTGGCGCCGACGCCATCACCCTGCATTTGCGCGAAGACCGCCGCCACATCAAGGATGCCGACGTGATCGCTATCGCGCCGCAATTGATCACGCGCATGAATTTGGAAGCGGCGGTGACCCAGGAAATGATCGATTTCGCTTGCCGCATCAAGCCTGCCGATGTGTGCCTGGTGCCTGAAAAACGTACCGAAGTAACTACCGAAGGCGGGCTGGACGTGGTGCGCTACTTCAAGGAAGTGCAAGCCGCAGTGAAACAATTGCAAGGCGAGGGCATCCGCGTGAGCCTGTTCATCGATGCCGACGAGCAGCAAATCGCGGCCGCCGCCGAACTGGGTGCGCCCGTGATCGAACTGCACACGGGCCGCTATGCCGATACGCAAGGCGCCGAGCAATTGGCGGAACTGGAACGTATCAAGGCGGGCGTGCTGTTTGGCGTGGGCCGCGGCTTGAAAGTCAATGCCGGCCACGGCTTGCATTACACCAATGTGCAGGCGATTGCGGCGATTCCCGATATCGCCGAGCTGAACATCGGCCACGCGATCGTCGCCCACGCCGTGTTTGTCGGTTGGGAAAATGCCGTGCGCGAAATGAAAGCGATCATGGTCGCGACGCGCCTGGGCAGCAAAACCTGAGGAGGAGGGCGCCATGATCTACGGCATCGGTACTGATATTTGCAAGATTCCCCGCATCGAGGCAGCGCTGGAGCGTCACGGCGAGCGTTTCGCGAAGAAAATACTGGGGCCGCAGGAGCTGGAGAAATTCCGCGCCCGCAGCGCCAAGAACGCCGTGCGCGGCATACGCTTCCTGGCCACCCGCTTTGCGGCCAAGGAAGCGTTTTCCAAGGCCATCGGCCTGGGCTTGCGCATGCCGATGACCTGGCCCGCCGCGCAAATGCTGAACCATCCCAGCGGCAAGCCGATGATCGTCTGCAGCGGCGTGCTGGCTGACTTCATGGAAAAGAACCGTCTGAGCGCGCAAGTGACGATCAGCGACGAAGAAGAATACGCCGTCGCTTTCGTGATTGTGGAACAAGCCCAGTAAAAGTACGCTATGACCGAAGAAGTTTCTGATATTCCCGACCCGCGCGCGCTGGTGCTGGCCACCGTCGCCAAGCTGCCGAACCTGCCCGGCGTGTACCGCTATTTCGATGCGGCTGACAAGGTCTTGTACGTGGGCAAGGCGCGCGACCTGAAAAAGCGCGTCTCCAGCTATTTCCAGAAAAACCTGGCCAGCCCGCGCATCGCCATGATGGTCGAGCGCATCGCGCGCCTGGAAACCACCGTCACGCATAGCGAGGCCGAAGCGCTGATCCTGGAAAACAACCTGATCAAGGCGCTGCAGCCGCGCTACAACATCCTGTTCCGCGACGATAAATCGTATCCCTATCTGAAGATCACGGGCGGCGAGGCGCCGCGCATGGTGTATTACCGGGGTGCGGTAGACAAGAAAAACCAGTATTTCGGGCCGTTTCCCAGTTCCTGGGCCGTCAAGGAATCGATGCAGATCCTGCAAAAGGTTTTTTTGATCCGTACTTGCGAGGATAGCGTCTACGCGAATCGCACGCGGCCGTGCCTGTTGCACCAGATCGGCCGCTGCAGCGCACCGTGCGTGGACTTGATCAGCAAGGAAGACTATAAGCTCGACGTGGAAAACGCGGCGCGTTTCCTGCGTGGGCGTCAGAGCGAAGTCATGGCCGACCTGGAGCAAAAGATGCACGCCTATGCTGCCGACCTGAAATTCGAGCAGGCGGTGGTGGTGCGCAACCAGATCACCTCGCTGTCGCGCGTGCTGCACCAGCAAAGCATGGAAACCACGGGCGACGCCGATGTCGACATCATCGCCGTGCTGTTGCAGGGCGGGCGCGCCTGCGTCAACCTGGCCATGGTGCGTGGCGGCCGCCACCTGGGCGACCGCGCCTACTTTCCCAGCCAGCTGAACGATGCGGCGGCGATTGCCGAAGAGCCGATCGAAGTGGAAGTGCTGAGCGCCTTTTTGGCCCAGCACTACACGGAAAAATTCATCCCCGGCACCCTGATTTTGAATATCGAATTCGACCAGCCGGCGCTGATGGTGGCCTTGATGGAGCAATGTGGGCACCGCATCAACCTGGTGTTCCAGCCCCAGGGCCAGCGCCGGCTGTGGCTGGAGATGGCGCAGAAGGGCGCCGAAATTTCGCTGGCGCGCCTGTTGTCGGAGCAGGGTTCGCAGCAGTCGCGCACGCGCGCGCTGGCCGAAGCGCTGCGCCTGGAAAATGATGACCTCGACAGTCTGCGCGTGGAATGTTTCGACATCAGCCACACGCAAGGCGAGGCGACCCAGGCGTCCTGTGTGGTATTCCATCATCACGCCATGCAAAATGGCGAATACCGCCGCTACAACATCAACGACATTACGCCTGGCGATGATTACGCCGCCATGCGCCAGGTACTGATGCGCCGTTATGAAAAAGTCGCCAATGGCGACGGCGTGATGCCCGACGTGGTCTTGATCGACGGCGGCAAGGGACAGATTGAAATGGCGCGCCAGGTATTCGCCGAACTGGGACTCGATATCAGCTTGATTGTCGGCGTGGCCAAGGGCGAGGGTAGAAGAGTCGGCCTGGAAACGCTGCTGTTTGTCGATGGCCGCGCAGCGCAGGAGCTGGGCAAGGAATCGGCCGCACTGATGCTGATCGCGCAAATCCGCGACGAGGCGCACCGCTTTGCCATTACCGGCATGCGCGCCAAGCGGGCCAAGACACGCCAGACTTCACGCCTGGAAGAAATCGAGGGCATCGGCGCCAAGCGGCGCCAGAAACTGCTGTCGCGCTTTGGCGGCTTGCGTGGCGTGGTCGATGCCAGCGTCGAGGATTTGATGTCGGTGGAAGGTATTTCCAACCAGCTTGCGGAAGAGATTTACAGGCAGTTGCACTAATGAGCGGCAAGCCTGGTTCGGCTGCGCCGCAAGCGGACTAGGCTAATACCCGCGCGCCATGTAGACTAGTGGCGCTTTGTTCACCAATTTACCCGTCGGCCGATTGCTTTCTTATGCCTTTTAATATTCCCATCCTCCTGACCTGGCTGCGCGTGGCCCTGATCCCGCTGGTCGTTGGCGTGTTTTATTTGCCGCCGTCGATGCTGCTGCATGGTGACCAGAACCTGGTGGCCACCCTGGTTTTCATCATCGCGGCCATTACGGACTGGTTCGATGGTTTCCTGGCGCGGCGCTGGAACCAGACCTCGGCCTTCGGCGCCTTCCTCGATCCTGTGGCCGACAAGCTGATGGTAACGGGCGCTCTGCTGATCCTGGTGCAGCTGGACCGTGTCAGCGCCGTGCTGGCGTTTATCATCATCGGCCGCGAAATCACCATTTCCGCCTTGCGTGAATGGATGGCGCAAATCGGCGCATCGAAATCGGTGGCTGTCAGCTCGATCGGCAAGATCAAGACGGCTGCGCAAATGACCGCCATTCCGCTGCTGCTGTACCACGAAGTGATTTTCGGCTTGATCGATACCCATGTCTGGGGCGAACGCCTGCTGTGGATCGCCTGCGTATTGACCGTCTGGTCCATGTTTTACTACCTGCGCCTGGCCTGGCCTTTGATTAAGGAAAAGGCCGGCAATCTGTAAGCGGATCACAGCGCGTTTTCATAGGAGAGGCGGGCGGTTTGAAAGTTTATAAACCTTAATCATTTATACCGTTGACAGCCCCTGTAATTACTCTATAATGCTGGCCTGTTGTTGATGACGCGGGAGTAGCTCAGTTGGTAGAGCGCAACCTTGCCAAGGTTGAGGTCGAGAGTTCGAGACTCTTCTCCCGCTCCAGTTTTTCGGAGCTGCGTCAAGGATGGTAAGTTAGCAAGGGTAGTAAAGTAGTACTGGAAGTGCAGCAAGCTTTCTGATAAAATGTTGTTCCGCTGCGGGAGTAGCTCAGTTGGTAGAGCGCAACCTTGCCAAGGTTGAGGTCGAGAGTTCGAGACTCTTCTCCCGCTCCAGCGCTTGCTGGACGTAGCGTAAAAGTAGTGGCGTAGTATGTAGTACAAGCAGTAACACTCCAAGCGGGAGTAGCTCAGTTGGTAGAGCGCAACCTTGCCAAGGTTGAGGTCGAGAGTTCGAGACTCTTCTCCCGCTCCAAGAATTCAAGCGGCAAGTTCAGCGAACTTGTTGTGTAGTAAAAGCTCCATGCGGGAGTAGCTCAGTTGGTAGAGCGCAACCTTGCCAAGGTTGAGGTCGAGAGTTCGAGACTCTTCTCCCGCTCCAGATAGTGAAAAAGGACCTTCGGGTCCTTTTTTTACGTCCATACAGTTGATCTGATCACTCAATACGGGCCCGGCAAATATCTGCCGGGCCATCATCGGGTAATTGTCAGGTAATTGTCAGGTAATTTACAGCGTATCGAGCCGCGCCTCCAGTTCGCGCAGCATTGCCTGCTTGACTCGCGCCCCCGCATTGCCTTTTCCCCTGTCCAGCTGCGCCATGCGGGTAAAGACGATGGTGCGCTGGCCTTTTTGCGCCCAGCCTACATACCAGCCATATTGATGTTGCGCATCGCGGCTGCCATCGGATAGGGCGGCACTTGCGGTGCCGGTCTTGCCATGGATGAGCCAGCCATTTGCCAGGGCTTCGGATGGCATGATGCGCATCGTCATGTCATAGGCATGCTGCGTCACAGGCAAGCTCCGGTTCACTATCTTGCTTAAAAAAGCTGTTTGTTCGTCGGGCGATAGCTTGAGGCTGGAACTGATCCAGGAAAGTGTCAGGCCATTGTTCTTGCCGGCATCGCCCGACACATCCTGGTTGCCATAGCCGAAACTGTGGATATAGCGGCCGAAGCGTTCGGCGCCCAGTTTCGAAGTGACCTGTTGGGCGTACCAGACGACGGAATTCTTGAGCCAGCTATCAGGATCGGTGGCCGTCTTCCAGTTGGGCCCCCAGGCGGGATAGCCTGGTTTGTAGGGCAGGCGCGGCGTGTGCTCGTCCTGCAGGACGCCGCTGTCATAACCCATCAGGCTGACGGCGATATTGAAGGTCGAGGCTGGCGTAATGCGCTCGGCGCATTGTCCCTGGCGCACTAGCTGCTTGCCGCTGGCCGCATCGAGCAAGCTGGTGCAGCCAAATGGCGTGCTTGTATCGGCTGGCCATCGTATTGTGTCCAGCGCCGTCTGGGCGCTTGCCGGCATGGGCGCAATGCGCGATGCCAGGGCTGGTTGCAAGGCCAGGCTGGCCATCACGATACTCATCAAGCCTGCGATTGCAGCGCAGCGCGTCCACAGGTCAGGCGGCTGCTTGATGGGGCTGCGTATCAGCACGATGCGGCTCGCCAGCGTTTCACCGCTGACGCCGCCGAAGGCCAGTGCGGTACTGGCCGACTGCTGTCTGCCCGGTATATGCTGCAGTTTTAACTGCGCCACCAGCGCTGCCGCATAGGCCTTGCGCTGGCTTGCTGGCCGGCCGCGCAGCACGTCGCGGTCGCAGCCCAGTTCCTGGGCCCACAGCAGATGGGCGCCGAGCCGCCGCATGAAGGGATTAAACCAGAGCAGGGTTTGCAACAGCAGTGCAGTGCTGGTCCAGTGCAGGTCGCGCCGCCGCCAATGCGTCAGCTCATGTTCGATAATCATTTGCTGCTGTTCCGGCTCAAAGCTGCGCAAGTGGCGCGGCAGCAGCAAGCGGGGGCGAAACAAGCCGAACAGCATCGGTGAAATCACCATCTCGACCTCGATCACCTGAGGACCCGAGACGCTGGGCAGCGTGCCGGCAAAGCCGGTGTGTGCATCCTGTGGGCGCAGCTTGCGTCCGGCCGCAGCCAGGGTGTGCAGCAGGCGCTGCGCCTGCCACAGCTTGAAGGCTGAGTAAGCCAGTCCCAGCAGGTAAAGCAGCAGCCAGGCCTGCGCGCCATAGGCTGGCCAGGAGCGGCTGCCGGTTTCAGGCTCGGGCGTGCTGGCAGTCTTGTCACGGGCGCTGATGGTGTTGACCTGTGGCGTGGCGCTTGGCGGCGCTGTGCTGGTTTCAGGTAAGTCGATCGCCGGCACCACGCGCAGCCGCTCGCTATGCGGCAGCAGGATGGCCAGGAAGACGGTCACCACCGTTAACTGGCTCAGCAGCCATAGCGAGCGCTGGGCGCAAAAGGCGGGCAGAGTGCGGCGGCACAGTGTTGCCAGTATCCACACGGCCAGCCCTGCCACCAGGCAGCCAGCACTGGCCAATACCAGGCGCAGTGCCAGCAGTTCGAAGTCACTCACGGCGTGTTGCCGTCTTGCGGCCAGTCGTGCAGCAATTGTTCCAGCTGTGCCAGTTCCTCTTTATCGACCAGCTTGCTGCCTGTAAACATATTCACGGGCAGCGGTGTATCCATTTCCATCACGCGCTGGCCAAAATCACGGGCAAACGCGGCCAGGGTATCGACCTTGTCCAGCACCGCGACATACACTTGCACGCCATGGCTCAGCGACATGCGCACGGAACCCTTGTCCAGCATGCGCTCCAGCGTCTTGCGTGTCGATGAATACGACCAGCCCAGTTCATCGGCGACCTGGTCATGAATTTCGCGCGCGCTCAGCGGCTGTTGGCGCCACAGCGCTTTCAGCAGGCTCAGTTCGGAGACGGAGGGAATATTTTGTTCCTGTTGCTTCATGACTGCGTCTTTCTGTGTTTGTGTGACTAATGTCACGATTGTGCTACATCAGTCGTTATTGCGTCAAGAAAGTCGGGCTAAATCTGTTCGGCCATAAAAAATGGGCTGGTGTGGGCTTGCGCCGCACACCAGCCCACAGACTGGTTTGACTAAGAAGTTCGCTTAGAACGCCAGCGAGCTTTGGAAGTACAGGGTGCGTGGCTGGCCCACGTATTTGCCGCCGTTGTTATCGGTCGAACGCGTGAAGTAGCGGCGGTCCAGCACGTTCTTGATGCCGACGGCCAGTTTCAGGTTGCTGAACTGCTTGCCGAAGTCGTAGCCGCCGCGCACGGCCAGGGTGCCGTAGCCAGGAATGTTGCCCAGGCGGCCGGTGGCGTCTTCCTTGGTCACGTAGGTGGCGCCGGCTACCGGCGAATCAGGCGAGCGCTGTTTCGAGTTGGCAAACACGTCGGCGTTGAAGGTCCAGCGGTCGACCACATAGCGGGCGCCCAAGGAACCCACCTGGCGCGAGTAAAACGGCAGGTCCATGCCCTGGAACGCGCCTGCCTGCGACAAGGCCTGGGTGTAGGTGAAGTTGGCCGAGACCGACAAGCCTTTCAGCGCCGGATTCAAATCGCTCAGGTCGTAGCGTACGGCTGATTCCACGCCGCGGTGGCGAGTGGCGCCCAGGTCGGTCCACATGCCGTCGCCGACGATGGAGCGGGCCAGTTGCAATTCTTTATCGAAGTCGATATTGAACAGCGTGACTTCGCCACCCCAGGCCGTGCCATTGATGTGCGTGCCGATTTCATAGGTGGTCGCCATTTCCGGGTGCAAGCCATCGGTGGTCGATGCCAGTTGCGCGTATTGCTGCGGACCGAACGACTTGCCGGCATTGGCAAATACCGTCCAGCGGTCGCTGAGGCGGTACAGCACCGACAGGGTCGGCAAGGTTTCACGCGAATCGATGCTCGGGTACAGGGCGCTGGTGATCTTGCCATTGGTGGCGAAGTTTGTCACATTGTTAAAGGTGCTGATATCTTCCACGCGCACGCCGGGCGTGATGGTCCAGTTGCCGATGCTGATGCGGTTGTCGATGTAAACGGCATGCGCGGTGGTGCCGCCCTGGCTGGTCTGGTAAGTCAGCATCGGGATGCCGAAGGCGTCGAAACCGGCGGCCGGCTTGTAATAGCCGGTGCGGCCCGCCACTTCCGAGCTGCTTTCTTTCAGGTAGCGGTAGCCGACGCTGATTTCCTGGCTGACCGGGCCCGTTTCAAACAGGCGCGAGTAGCGCGGCTCGATGCCGAAATAATGGTAGCTGCGCGGTGCGGTCGTCAGGCGGCGCTGGCCATTGCTGGCGCCGCTGCCTTCCTGTTCGATGAAGCTGCCACGGAAGGAATCGACGTAATACGCCAGCACTTCGGCATTGTTGACGCCGTCATTGTGCGCATACTTGAGCGAGGTATCCGTGCGGCGTCCCGTGAATTGATCGTAGGGGCGGTTCGACTGGAATGGGTTTTGCGCATATTGCGCTGTCGTCAGGCCGCCTGGCATATCGCCCTGGCCTTCGAAGTGGTGCACCGTGCCGTACAGCGTGTCGTTCGGCGAAATGCGGTAAGAGCCTTTCAGCATCAGGTCGTCGATGCTGATCTTGTCGTTGGCGGCGCGGTAGCCGTCGCCATGCACGCCCGAATACAGGATCATGCCGCCCAGGCCCTGCTCATTGGTGCCGCCCAGATAGAAGCTGGGCGTGCCCTTGACGTCGCTGCCGTGGCTATACAATTCCGAACCCAGGCTGATGCCAGCCTTGAAATCCATGGGAATCGCACGCGTGACGAAGTTGATGATGCCGCCCACGTTTTGCGGGCCATAACGCACGGAACCGGCGCCGCGCACCACGTCGACCGATTCCAGGTTGTCCAGCGCCAGCGGGGCCAGCGACAGCTGCGGCTGGCCATACGGCGCATACGACATCGGCACGCCATCCATCAGCACGGTGGAGCGGGGCGACAGGCGCGCCGTCAAGCCGCGGATGCCCACGTTCAGCGAAACATCGCTGCCGCCCGTGCCATTGCTTTCCTGTACTTGCACGCCAGGAATCTGGCGCAGCACGTCGCGCACGCTGGTCGAACCGCTTTCTTCGATGCGCTGGCGCACCACGATGCTGCGCGCACCTGGATGTTCCAACACCTTGGCATTGCTGGGCGTGCTCAGCCAGTTGCCCGTCACTTTGACCGTATGCGGTGTGTTTGCGTCTGCTGGCGTGTCGGTGCTTTGTTGTGCTTGGCTGGTGTCGGTGGCTTGCTGTGCATGCGCTGCGCCGGACAGGGTCAGCATGGCGACCGCGACGGCGGCTGCACATTGACTTAAATACAAAGCCGTGACTGGCTTGCGACTATTGAAACGTGCCATCTGCAAAATTTCTTTCTCGCCCTATGGGGCGCCAACGTTGTCCAGTCAGGCATGGCAGAGGCCGAGCCGGCAATCACGCCCATGACGACTGAAAAAGAAATGCCTGCAAACAACGATGTTTTGCAGGCATGATGTATATGCAATTGAAAGTGTAAATGATAATCACCCTCATTATCAAGTAAGTGATTACCGTAAAGAAATAAACTGTCTCTTATGCACAAATTATTCATTTCGCAAGCATTGCTGGAAAATAAGTTGGCGAGGCACTTGCCAAGTAGGGGGAACGAGGCGATAATAGCGCCCTGATCTGATATTGCGAAAGCAAAAAACTCTTTGCTAATCAATGGCTTAGAAGTAAATCAGATCAAAAGGCATAACTCGGGCGAGGTAGCAAAGAGGTTATGCAGCGGCCTGCAAAGCCGTTTAGACGGGTTCGATTCCCGTCCTCGCCTCCAGTTTTAGACTCCAAGCGGGAGTAGCTCAGTTGGTAGAGCGCAACCTTGCCAAGGTTGAGGTCGAGAGTTCGAGACTCTTCTCCCGCTCCAAAATTTCAAAGCAGCAAGTTCGATGGACTTGTTGTTGCAGTAGATGTAGAAAAACACTCCATGCGGGAGTAGCTCAGTTGGTAGAGCGCAACCTTGCCAAGGTTGAGGTCGAGAGTTCGAGACTCTTCTCCCGCTCCAAAATTTCAAAGCAGCAAGTTCGATGGACTTGTTGTTGCAGTAGATGTAGAAAAACACTCCATGCGGGAGTAGCTCAGTTGGTAGAGCGCAACCTTGCCAAGGTTGAGGTCGAGAGTTCGAGACTCTTCTCCCGCTCCAGTTTCACGGTGTGCTGACCAGCGCACCAAGCAAGTCCTCTGGCGAGGTAGCAAAGAGGTTATGCAGCGGCCTGCAAAGCCGTTTAGACGGGTTCGATTCCCGTCCTCGCCTCCAGATGAAAAAAATAGCCCACCTCGCGTGGGCTATTTTTTTATGTTTTTACGCTATCCAGCCTGTATGAACGAGTCAATCAACGAGTCATCCACCATGATCCATAGCAGCTTTCAAGAGCAGTGGTTTGCCAATCTACGCAGCAACTTCCTGGCCGGCTTGACCACCTCGTTTGCGCTGGTGCCTGAATGCATCGCCTTTGCCCTGGTAGCCCAGCTCAATCCCTTGATGGGCTTGTATGGCGCCTGCATCATTTGCGCACTGACCGCCATCTTTGGCGGGCGTCCCGGCATGATTTCAGGCGCCGCCGGTTCCATGGCGGTGGTCATCGTGGCCCTGGTGGCCCGGCATGGCGTGCAATATCTGCTGGCGACCGTGGTGCTGAGCGGCATCCTGATGGCGCTGTTCGGTATCTTGCGCCTGGGTAAGCTGATCCGCATGGTGCCGCATCCGGTGATGCTGGGTTTTGTGAATGGCCTGGCGATCATCATCGCCATGGCCCAGCTGGAACATTTTCACCAGGGTCAGCAATGGCTGCAGGGCGCTTCCCTGGCCGTGATGTGCGCGCTGGTGGGCTTGACCATGGTCATCGTCTATGCCTTGCCGCGCCTGACCAAAGCCGTGCCGCCGGCGCTGGCCGCCATCGTTGGCGTTGGGCTGCTGAGCACAGCGCTGCACCTGCCCACGCGTACTTTGGGCGACCTGGCGCATATCGCGGGCGGCTTGCCCAGCCTGCATTTCCCCAGCGTGCCGTTCACCAGCGAAACCTTGCACATCATCTTGCCGTATGCGGCGCTGATGGCCATGGTGGGCTTGCTGGAAACCTTGTTGACATTCAACCTGACCGATGAGATCACGGAAACGCGCGGGGAGGCCAACCGCGAGTGTGTGGCGCTGGGCGCATCGAATGTAGTCTCGGGCCTGTTTGGCGGCATGGGCGGCTGCGCCATGATCGGGCAGACCATGATCAACCTGACTTCTGGCGGGCGTACGCGGCTGTCTGGCCTGACAGCTGGTGTGATGATCTTGCTGTTTATCCTGTTTTTGTCACCGCTGATCGAACGCATCCCGCTGGCAGCGTTGGTGGGTGTGATGTTCGTGGTCGCGCAGCAAACCTTTGCCTGGGGTTCCTTGCGCGTGCTGGGCAAGGTGCCGCTGCACGATGCGCTGGTGATCGTGGCCGTCACGGTGATCACCGTGCTGACGGACCTGGCGACGGCCGTGCTGTGCGGTATCGTGATTGCAGCCTTGAATTTTGCCTGGCAACATGCGCGAGAAATGCGCACCGAGACCGATGACAGCACACCGGGCCTGCGTATTTATGCGCCGCACGGCACCCTGTTTTTTGCTTCGGCCATGCAGTTCCAGGAATTGTTTCGCCATGCTGACGACCCGCAGTGCGTGGTCATCGATTGCCGCCACTTGCATCTGGCCGACCACTCGGCGATTGCTGCGCTGGAAAGCTTGTACGAGCGCTACGGCAAGGCAGGCAAGCAGTTGCAGGTGAAAAACCTGTCGGCGCGCAATCAGTTGTTGCTGCAGCGCGCCGGTGTTGCTGCGGAGATGGTGTAGGATTTTATGGATCGTATCAATGGAGGGGTCATGCTGACCAAGGAACAAGAGCTGCACATCGAGCAAAGCCAGGCGGGTTTTGACGCCTATTACGATGAATTGGGGTCGGCGCTGGTCAATTTCGTCGAACGCCTGGGCATACAGCCGGCGCATGAAGTGCTGACCAATGCGGCCGAATATCTGCCGTATATCGATGCCGCCATGCGCACCATCGTGATCCGCGATGAAAGCTGGCAATGGGTGAAAACCATGCTCGGCTACTTTATCGGCGAATATTTCGTGCAGCAATACGCAGGCTGCTGGTATCTGGAAACGCGTCCTGAGTCGCCGCATTTCTGCCGCTACATGGTGGGTGGTTTCGAACATGGCTTGCCGCTGGACGCCGCCATCGATCCCGATGAAGCGGCGCTGGCCTTTTTATCCGGTCCGGTGCCGCGCGAGCTGGCCACATTGATCGAGGAAAGACAAGCGCAACTGGCTTGATCAAGCGGTTTGTTCGGCCCGCGTTTCCACCAGCAGTTTCTTAATTTCTGGCACGCACGATCCGCAATTGCCGCCTGCTTTCAGGCAAGCCGTTACCTGGGCCACGCTGTCCAGATTCTGGCTGCGGATCGTCTCGCAGATGGTGTTGCGGCCCACGCCAAAACACGAGCATACGGTGGGGCCCGTATCTGCACCTTTTTCTATCGGCTGGCCCAGCAGCAAGCCTACCCGGTCCGCTGGCGGTAGTTGTTCGTGGGCAAAAAGGCTAGCCAGCCAGGCGCGCGAAGGCAAGTCCGGGCGCGGCGATAAAAACACACATTGATCGATACGGTCATCGACCAGGTGCACGGCACGGTACAGGCCGGCGCTGCGGTCTTCGTATTCCAGCCAGTCGGCCTGTTCGTCATCGA
Organism: Janthinobacterium silvisoli; assembly: GCF_014200725.1. GTDB lineage: Bacteria > Pseudomonadota > Gammaproteobacteria > Burkholderiales > Burkholderiaceae_D > Janthinobacterium. The sequence continues at coordinate 743,795 of NZ_JACHCL010000001.1, read as the reverse complement.
CCTGCAGCAAGCGGCGCGCCCAGTCTGTGTAGTCCTTGATGGTATTCCTGCCCGCCAACTCATAACGGGCAAAATCCTTGCCCTGAATACGCGTCCAGTGGGCGACTCTTTCCAGATCCAGCTCGCGCCGGCTCAGCACAAAACCATGCCAGTTGACGCGGAATTGCTCGACCCGCGCCGGCGTATGCTTGAATTCCGGCTCGCCCGAGACAGGGTCCACAACCGGGTTGACCAGTGGACCGACCCTTGCATCGGACGCCGTTTGGCCATTCCAGTGGATGGGCACAAAAATCGTGCCGCGCGCGATGCCGCCGCCATGCTGCACCCTCGCCACCATCGCGCCCCACGGCGTGGACACCCGCGCCAGCTCGCCCTCGCGCACGCTGTACAGCAAGGCGTCTTGCGGGTGGATATCGACAAACGATTCCGGCACATGATCGGCCAGCCGCGCCGACTTGCCCGTGCGCGTCATGGTATGCCACTGGTCGCGCACGCGGCCCGTATTCAACACCAGCGGATAATCCTCGCTGACGGCGTTGACGGGCGCGCGTGGCGTGGTGGCAATAAAACGGGCGCGGCCATCGGCATGCGCAAAGCAGCCATCTTCGAACAGCCGGGCCTGGTCCAGCGGCCATTGCACGGGATCGAGCTGGTCATACTGTTGCGCACTCAAGCCTTCCAGGCCCGTCAGGGTAAAGAAACGGGCCGTGGCGCCGTCGTTGCGGTATGTGCTGAGCCGTGCATGTTCATCGAAAATCTGGTGGGGAGCATCAAAATCGAAACCGTCGTAGCCCAAACGCTGCGCCACCTGGCACAGCGCCTTCCAGTCTGCGCGCGCTTCTCCCGGAGCTGGCAGGAAGGCGCGCTGGCGTGAAATGCGGCGCTCTGAATTGGTGACCGTTCCATCTTTTTCACCCCAGCCCAGGGCCGGCAGCAACACATGGCCAAAGGCATTGGTGTCGGTATGCTGGCTGATGTCGGACACCACCACCAGCGGGCATTTTTCCAGCGCGCGCTGTACCTGGCTGGCGTCCGGCATGCTGACCATGGGATTGGTGGCGATAATCCACACGGCCTTGACCTTGCCATCTTCAATCGCGCGGAACAAGTCCACCGCTTTCAAGCCGGGCTTGCTGGCAATCTTCGGTGAATCCCAAAAAGTTTGCACTGTCTCGCGGTGCGCGGCATTATCGAGATCCATGTGCGCAGCCAGCATATTGGCCAGGCCGCCCACTTCGCGCCCGCCCATCGCGTTAGGCTGGCCTGTCAGTGAAAATGGTCCCATGCCGGGCTGGCCGATGCGCCCGCAAACCAGATGGCAATTGATGATGCTGTTGACCTTGTCGGTGCCGGCCGACGACTGGTTCACGCCTTGCGAAAAAGCCGTGACCACTTTGCCGGTGGCGGCAAAGGACTGGTAAAAGATCAGCAAGTCGCGCTCGTCGATGCGGCAGATTTTCGCCACTGCCGCCGGATCGCTGCAATCGACCCTGGCCGCCGTCAAAGCGTCAAACAGGCCATTGGTATGTTCAGCAACAAATGTTTCATCGACGAAACCATGCAAGGCCAGGTAGCATAGCAAGCCATTGAACAGCCACACATCGGTGCCCGGTTTGACGGGCAAATGCAGATCGGCCAGTTCGCAGGTGGCGGTGCGGCGCGGATCGATCACCACCAGTTTCAGCTCCGGCCGCGCTTCCTTGGCCTGTGCTATGCGCTGGAACAAGATCGGATGGCACCACGCCGTGTTGGAGCCGACCAGCACCACCATGTCGGCCTGGTCCAGGTCTTCATAACAGCCGGGCACCAGGTCTTCGCCAAAGGCCCGCTTGTGGCCCGCCACGGCGGACGACATGCACAGCCGCGAATTGGTGTCGATATTGGCGCTGCCGACATAGCCCTTCATCAGCTTGTTGGCGATGTAATAGTCTTCCGTCAGCAATTGCCCTGAGATATACAGCGCCACGGCATCGGGGCCATATTCGGCAATCGTGCGGCTCCAGCCATCGGCTACTTTTTGCAATGCATCATCCCAGCTTACTTCTTGCAAACCGTCGGGGCCACGTACTTGCGGGTGCAGCAAGCGGCCATCGAGCGAGACGGTTTCACCGAGGGCCGAACCCTTGACGCACAGTTTGCCAAAGTTGGCCGGGTGGCTGGTGTCACCCGCAATTTGGATGGCGCCGTCCGGCATCGGCGTAGCGGATACGCCGCAACCGACACCGCAATACGGGCAGGTGGTGCGCACGGAAAAGGGGGGAGAGGAAAGATACACGATGGTTTCCTGATGCTACACGGAGGCGGCTTTGCCGAACAGCAAGCGCTGGCGCATGGCGGAAATATCGCTGCGCTGCTGTATCAAATCGAAATACCAGGACCCATCGGCCACGTCGCCATACAGTACGGCGCCGGCCAGGCGGTTGTGTTCCACCACCAGCCGTTTATAAATGCCGCGGCGCGGATCGCGCAAGACCAGGTCTTCGCTGTCGGGGCCGCCGATAAAATTGCCGACCGAATACAGGTTGATGCCCGTCACTTTCAGCTTGGTGGGGCTGGCTTGCTGTACGTAGCGGCGGTGGCCGTTCCCCGCCAGATGCGCGGCGCATACCTTGGCTTGTTCCCAGATCGGCGCCACCAGGCCGAAGGTGGCGCTGCGGTGCTGCACGCATTCACCGACTGCGTACACGCGTGGATCGTAGCTTTGCAAGGTGTCGTCGACCACGATGGCGCGTTCGCAATGTAAGCCCGCTTGCTGCGCCAGCGCAATATTGGGCCGCACGCCCGCCGCCATCACCACCAGGTCGGCGGGAATTTCCGAGCCATCCTTGAAGCGCACGGCCGTGACCCTCTCGCTGCCGACGATTTCTGCTGTGTGGGCATTGAGCAGAAAGCGCAGGCCCTTCACTTCCAGCGCCTGCTTCAACAGGGCCGAGGCAGGCTTGTCGAGCTGCTGGTTCATCAGGGTATCGCTGACATGCACCACGGTGACTTCCATGCCCTGGCGCAACAAGCCATTGGCCGCTTCCAGTCCCAGCAAGCCGCCGCCGATCACCACCGCGTGACGGTGGTTTTTTGCGGCCTGCACCATCGTTGCTACATCGTCAATATCGCGAAAACCGATCACGCCCGGCAAGGCATGGCCGGGCACGGGGATCATGAAGGGCTTGGAGCCGGTCGCCAGCAGCAGCCTGTCGTAATGCACGGCCAGGCCGGAGGCGGCGCGCACCATCCTGCGCACGCGGTCGATATGCACGACAGGGTCGCCCGCATGCAGGGTAATGCCATGCTGCCCATACCATTCGCGCGTGTTGAGCATGATGTCGTCCATGCTTTTTTCACCGGCCAGCACGGGCGACAGCAGGATGCGGTTGTAATTGCCGTGTGGTTCGGCGCCAAACACGGTGATGTCATACAGGTCCGGGGTGAGCTTAAGCAATTCTTCCACCGTGCGCATGCCGGCCATGCCGTTGCCGATCACCACCAGCGATGGCTTTGCCTTAGCGTCTGTCATGCACCCACCCATACTTGGCCGTTTTCCACCTTGACGGGCCAGGTGGCCACTGAATGCTCGGGCGCTTCCAGGCAGTCGCCCGTTAGCAGGTCGAAATGCTGTTTATAGATGGGCGAGGCCACCACGATGCGCTCGCCCATGCTGCCGAGCAAGCCGCGCGACAGCACCGAAGCACCGGCATTGCCATCGTAATTATCGATGGCAAACAGACGTTCATCGCCGAGGCGAAATACCGCCACCTGCTCGCCATTGACGAGGGCGCAGACGCCCGTGTTTGGCACGATAGCGTCCAGCTGGCAAATCGATGTCCAGCGAGCATTGATTAAATCCCTGTGCATGATGGCTCCTCAGGCAGACTTGGCGATGATAGGAATGCGCTTGCGCTCTTCCACCGTGGCGGGGCGTATCTGCCCCCGTTCTTCCATGAAGACCACGTTGTTATCTTTTTCATCGCTGTTGACGAAATGGCGGAAACGCTGGCGCGTGGCCGGGTCGCTGACGGCCGCTTGCCACTCGCAGGCATAGTTGTCGACCACGTGCTGCATGTCCGCTTCCAGTTCTTGCGCGATATGGAGTTTGTCATCGATCACCACGGCTTTCAGGTAATCGAGGCCGCCTTCGAGGTTGTCGCGCCATACGCTGGTGCGTTGCAGCCGGTCGGCGGTGCGGATATAAAACATCAGGAAACGGTCGACATAACGCACCAGGGTGGCATTGTCGAGGTCGGACGCCAGCAATTCCGCGTGGCGCGGCTTCATGCCGCCATTGCCGCAGACATACAGATTCCAGCCTTTTTCAGTGGCGATCAAGCCGATATCCTTGCCTTGCGCCTCGGCGCATTCGCGCGTGCAGCCGGACACGCCAAACTTGATCTTGTGCGGCGTGCGCAAGCCCTTGTAGCGGTTTTCCAGTGCTATCGCAAAGCCGACGCTGTCGGCCACGCCATAGCGGCACCAGGTGGAACCCACGCATGATTTGACCGTGCGCAAGGATTTGCCATACGCGTGGCCCGATTCAAAACCAGCTGCGATCAGCTCTTCCCAGATCAGCGGCAATTGCTCGACCCGCGCACCAAACAGGTCGACCCGCTGGCCGCCCGTGATCTTGGTGTAGAGACCGTATTTCTTGGCCACCTGGCCCACCGCGATCAAGCCATCGGCCGTGACTTCGCCGCCCGGCATGCGCGGCACCACGGAATAGGTGCCGTCTTTCTGGATATTGCCGAGGAAATAGTCGTTCGTATCCTGCAAGCTGGCGTGCTCCTTCTTGAGCACGAAGTCGTTCCAGCATGAAGCCAGGATATTGGCCGCCATCGGTTTGCAGACATCGCAACCGAGACCCTTGCCGTGTTGCGCCAGCAAATCCTCGAAGCTGCGGATCTTGCCGACGCGCACCAGGTGAAACAATTCCTGGCGCGAGTACGCGAAATGCTCGCAGGCATGGTTGTTGACATCCATGCCCAGCTTTTTCATTTCAGCTTTCATGATCTGCGTCACCAGCGGCACGCAGCCGCCGCAAGCCGTGCCTGCCTTGGTACAGCTTTTCAGGGCGCCGATGGACGTGTTGCCATCCGCCACCGCCGCGCATAGCGTGCCTTTCGAGACGTCGTTGCACGAGCAGATTTGCGCGTTGTCCGGCAGGGCATCCACGCCCAGGCCAGGTTTGCTTTGGCCATCCGATTGCGGCAAGATCAAAAATTCCGGCGATGCCGGCAGCTCTATCTTGTTGAGCATCATTTGCAGCAGGGTGCCGTACTCGCTGGCGTCGCCCACCATCACGCCGCCCAGCAAGTACTTGCCGCAGTCGGAGACGACGATTTTCTTGTAGATTTGCTTGCGCTCATCGGTGAATTGATACGAGCGGCTGCCGGCGGTGGTCCCGTGCGGATCGCCGAGGCTGGCCACGTCCACGCCCATTAGTTTCAGCTTGGTGCTCATATCGGCGCCAGCGAAGCTTCCTTGTTCACCCAGGATATGGCGGGCGGCGATGCGCGCCATTTCATAACCGGGCGCCACCAGGCCAAAGGTCTGGCCGCCCCACAAGGCGCATTCGCCGATCGCATATACGTCCGGGTCAGACGTCAAGCAACTGTCATCGATGGCGATGCCGCCGCGCGGGCCAACCGTTAACCCGCAGGCACGCGCCAACTCGTCGCGCGGGCGTATGCCGGCGGAAAACACGATCATGTCGGCATCGAGATTCGTGCCATCGGCAAACACCATGCGGTGTGTGCCTTGCTCGCCATCGGTGATCGCCAGGGTGTTTTTTTGCGTGTGCACGGTCACGCCCAGGTCTTCGATCTTGCGGCGCAGCACGCGCGCGCCGCCTTCATCGACTTGCACCGCCATCAGGCGCGGTGCAAATTCCACCACGTGCGTGTCCAGCTGCATGTCGCGCAAGGCTTTCGCGCATTCCAGTCCCAGCAAGCCGCCGCCGATCACCACCCCTGTTTTTGAACGCTGACCGCATTCCAGCATCGCTTGCAGATCTTCGATGGTGCGGTAGACAAAACAATCCTTGCGGTCCTTGCCGGGCAGGGGGGGCACGAAGGGCGTGGAACCGGTGGCGATCACCAGCTTGTCGTAAAGCAGCACTTCACCGCTGCTGACGGTGACAGTCTTGCTTGCCAGGTCGATGGCGCTGGCGCGGGCATTGAGTTTCAACAATACATTGCCGCGCTCGAAAAAACCGGGTGGCACCAGCGACAGATCGTCGGCCGACTTGCCGGAGAAAAATTCCGACAGATGCACGCGGTCATAGGCAGGGCGCGGTTCTTCGCACAACACGGTCACTTCCAGCGGCGCACCACTATCAGCCAGTTGCTCGAGGAATTTATGGCCGACCATGCCATGGCCGATAACGATGATTTTCATGCTGATACCTTTCAAGCCGCAGCCATGGCAGCCTGGTCGGCGGCATTGCTGAAACGCACGGCAATCGCGCAGATAGCCGAGACCAGTACCAGCGCACCGAGGATGCTCAAGGTTTGCTGCACATCGCCCGTGCCTTTCATCAGGAAACCAGCCAGCACCGCGCCCACATTGCCGCCGGCGCCGATAATGCCAGTCACGCCGCCCAAAGCCTTGCGGTCGATAAACGGCACCAGCGCATAGGTTGCGCCGCAAGCCATGTGCGTGAACAAGCCAAAGCCCAGCATGGCGATCACGGCAAACGTCACGCTGCCCGCGTGGGCAAACCACAGCAAGCCCAGGCCTTCGCCTATCATCAGCATAAACAGCAGAGTGACACGGCTATTGAGGTTGCCGCGCAAGGCCAGCTTGTCGGACAGCCAGCCACCGAGGGCGCGGGCAAACAGGGCCAGCAAGCCGAAGCTGCCTGCGGCAAAGCCAGCCGATTTCAGCGACAAACCAAAGTGGTCGACGTAATACACGGCGGCCACGCCATGGATAAACAGTTCAATCCCGAAACAGGCGCCGTAGGTGACGAACAGCAGCCAGACGCGGTAGTTGGCGCTGGCCGCCTTGAAGCTGGCCCAGCCGCCTTTCTTGCCACCGTCGATGCTCACGCCATCGGCACGCAGCTGATCGTAATTGCCATCCGGCGTATCTTGCGTATAGCGCCAGTACAAAGCCGCCATCACCAGCATCAGCACGCCTGGCACCAGCAAAGCGACACGCCAGCCCATGGCTTCCGTGACGCCCAGCATTACCAGCGCACCCAGCAGCAACGGCATCAGCGCCTGCGCCGCACCTGCGCCCGCATTGCCCCAGCCGGCCGAGGTGGCGTTGGCCGTGCCGACCACGTTCGGTGCAAACATGACGGACGTGTGATATTGGGTAATGACGAAGCTGGCGCCCACTGCGCCGATGCCGAGGCGGAAGATCAAAAAGCTTTCATAACTTTGCGACAGGGCCACGCCCAGCACGGGGATTGCACCCAGCAGCAACAGCCCCGTGTAAGTTTTGCGCGGACCGTAGCGGTCGCACAGCGGCCCCACCAGCAGCCGCACGAGGATCGTGATGGCGACGGCGGCGATATTGATATTGGCGATCTGTCCCACCGACAGATGGAACTCGCCCTTGATCACAGGCATCAACGGCGCGCAGGCGAACCAGGCGAAGAAACAGACAAAGAACGCCATCCACGTCAGATGGAAGGCCCGCATCTGCGGCGTGCCCAGGGAAAAGAGATTGATGCTATTTGCTTTGCTGGCCATTTTTCGTATCCCGTTAAAAACAAAAAAGCGTCCGCCCGGCAAGGTTTGAAAAACCAAGCTGGGCGGACGCCGTTGTCCTTGCCAGCCCCTCGTTGGACCGACACTCATTGTTCAGGGGATCGCCATTGATCCGCATCTATGCTCTAGCAAACGCCGTGCCAGATACGTTGTAGGGGCTACGCAGGGTGGAGCAGGGGACTTGTGCGAAAGAAAGGCCAGATGATGGTGCGGGGATGCGCGATTGTGGTGCGATGATTGCATTGATGAATCAGCGCAAACCAGCATTGCCATAGATTTCGTGCGATGTGACTTCCTCGGCACTCCACTGATCCGCACACCGCACGACATCGCCCACCACGATAATGCTTGGACTGCCCAGCCCGCTGGCCAGCAAGGCGGCGGGTAGTTCGCCCATGGTCGTCAGCAGTTGGCGCTGGTCGCTGCGGCTGGCTGATTGCACTATGGCCACGGGCGTGTCGGGCGCCATGCCGCCGGCTAATAATCCTGCCTGGATCTGCGCGCAGCGGGCCACGCCCATGTAGATGACCAGGGTTAGCCGGCTTTGCGCCAGGGCGGTCCAGTTTGGTTCGGAGGCGGCGTCCTTGCCGTGGCCCGTAACAAATACCGCGCCCTGGCTCCAGCGGCGGTGGGTCAGCGGCACGCCGATGCTGGCTGGCGCTGCCAGGCCGCTGCTGATGCCGGGCACGACTTCAACGCTGACTCCTTGCCTCATCAGATGGGCGCGCTCTTCACCGCCGCGGCCGAACAGATAAGGGTCGCCGCCTTTCAGGCGTACGACGCGCTGGCCCGCGTTGGCTTCGGCGATCATCAGGCGCTCGATAAATTCCTGTGGCGTCGACTTGCAGCCGCCGCGCTTGCCTACTTCGATCACGCGCGCGCTAGCTGGTGCATGGGCCAGGATGGCCGGGTTGACCAGGTCGTCGATCAAGACCACGTCTGCCTGCTGCAGTGCCTTGACGGCTTTCAATGTCAGCAATTCCGGATCGCCGGGGCCGGCGCCCACCAGTGTCACGTTTCCTTGTTGCATGATGGATTCCTTTATTTGCGGATGGCGAACGAGGCAGCGTAGCGTTCGGGTTCGGTGCCATCCCATACGACGCCATCGATCAGGGTGGAGCTGCGCAGCACGTCGGACGGTAGCGGCGTAGCTGTCATTTCCGCTGCTTGTTTGTACAGGTCGATGCGGTTGACCTTGCTGGCCACGGCCAGGTAGCCGGGGTCATCCTTCAGCAAGCCCCAGCGCCGGTGCTGGGTCATGAACCACATGCCGTCTGACAAATAGGGGAAGTTGACGGCGCCGCTGTTGTAGAACTGCAAGCCATGCTGGTCTTCCCAGGCCTGGGCGGTCTTGACGTAGTGCGGCTGGCTGATGGTCTTCAGCATGGTTTTTTTATTTTCAACAGAAGCGTCCAGCCAGCGGCCCGCCTCCAGCACAGCCGCGATGAGGGCGCGGCAAGTGTTCGGGTACTTGTCGGCAAAATCGGCGGTCGTGCCCAGCACCTTGCCCGGGTGGTCGGGCCAGATGTCTTGCGTGGTGGCCGCCGTGACGCCGATTCCGTCGTGTACCGCCGTCATGCCCCAAGGTTCTCCCACGCAATACCCATCCATGCGGCCGGCGCGCAGATTGTCGACCATTTGCGGCGGCGGCACGGTCACCATGCGCACCTCGCGCAGCGGGTCGATGCCGTGCGCGGCCAGCCAGTAATGCAGATACATGGCGTGTGTGCCGGTGGGAAAGGTATGCGCAAAGGTATAAGGGCGCGGCGTGCTGCGTATCACGCCGGCCAGCGAGGTCCCATCGATGGCGCCTTGCTGCGCCAAGCTGGACGATAGCGTGACCGCCTGGCCATTATGGTTCAGATTCATCAGCACCGCCATGCCGCGCGCCTGTCCACCGATGCCCATCTGCACGCCATACATCAGGCCGTACAACACGTGGGCGGCGTCGAGTTCGCCGCTGCCCAGCTTGTCGCGCACGCTGGCCCAGGACGCTTCCCTGCTCAGTTCGATCTTGATGCCAAACTGTTCATCAAAACCCAGCAGCGAGGCCATGATCAGCGACCCACAATCGGTCAGCGGCAGGAAGCCTATCCTGACCACTTGTTTTTCCGGCCTGTCCGATCCTGCTACCCAGGCGCTCATATTGTCCGACATACCACTCCTGATCTAAAAAACGCACCGTTTCGGTGCATTGCACTATCCTGTATGCTCAGTTGCCGAGCAAATCTTCCACGTCCAGTATTCGCTGGGCAATTTCCGCCAGCTTCAATTTCTTGTTCATCGCCATACTGCGCAGCTTTTGATATGCCTGCTCTTCCGATAGCTGGTGGTGGCTCATCAGCAAGCCCTTGGCCCGTTCGATCACCTTGCGTTCGGCCAGCTTGTGTTTGGTATCCGACAACTCCGCCAGCAGTTTCTGTTCTTGCTTGAAACGCGCCAGCGCCACGTTCAGCACGGGCTGGATGCGCTCGGTTTGCAGGCCGGCCACGATATACGCGGACACGCCGGCCGCCATCGCCGCATCCATGCTGGAGGTGGTCGTGTCTTCCGTAAACAGTACGATGGGGCGGCGCTCGTCGCGGGTGGCGATGACGATATGTTCGAGCACATCGCGCGCATCCGATTCGGCGTCGATGATGATCATGTCCGGTTGCAGCTGGGCGATGCGTTCCGGCAGATAGATGTCGGCCGGCAAGGACGCGATGATGTCGTAGCCCGCTTCCAGCAAGCCGATACGCAAGGCTGCGCCGCGCTGCGCCTGGGCTTGCAAGGCGGCATCCATCTCATGGCCGGCAGCGGTGATGGTATTGACCACCACGATACGCAGCTTGTGCAAGGGCTTGGACAGGGGTGGTCTGGACGGCATGGTGTACTTGCTTGCTGGTGATATATGCCTTGAACCTAAGCAAAAATCGAACCAGAGCATTGTTTTGCTTTGACAAGCAATCTGTATTTGACTGGCAGGCCAGGGGAGCTATACATTATTGTATGAACTCGACCATTCCCTGGGAGCTGTACCATACTTTTCTTGGCGTCCTGACCGAAGGCTCGCTGTCGGGCGCGGCGCGGGCCCTGGGCATCACGCAGCCGACCGTGGGGCGGCATATCACGGCCCTGGAGAAATCCCTGAAGCTGGTGTTATTTACCCGTTCGCAAGCGGGCTTGCTACCGACCGAAGCGGCGCTGGCATTGCGCGTGCATGCCGAGGCGATGGCCAGCACGGCGGCGGCGCTCGAACGCTCGGCCGCCAGTCAGGGCGGCGGCGTGCGTGGCGTCGTGCGCATCACGGCCAGTGAAGTGGTGGGGGTGGAAGTATTGCCGCCCATAATCGCCGCATTGCGTGAACGTCATCCGGACCTGAAGGTGGAATTGACGCTCAGCAATAAGGTGCAGGATCTCTTGCAGCGGGAAGCGGATATTGCCGTGCGCATGACGGCGCCGCAGCAGGAGCAATTGATTGCGCGCCATGTGGGGCGCATCGAGCTGGGCCTGTTTGCCAGCGAGGGGTATGTGGCGCAACATGGTGTGCCCGACAGCATGGCGGCGCTGGCCCGGCATGCTGTCATCGGCTACGACCAGATGACGGCGTATGTCCGCAGCGCCTCCAAGGCCGCCACGTGGTTCAAGCGGGAATTATTTTCATTGCGGGCCGATAGCGACCTGGCCCAACTGGCCTTGATACGTTGCGGCGCCGGTATCGGCATCTGCCAGGTGCCGCTGGCGCAGCGCGCGCCAGCCTTGCTGCGCATCTTGCCCGATCAGTTTTCCATGCAGCTCGATACCTGGATCACCGTGCATGAAGACTTGCGCAACAGCCCCCGCTGCAAGGTGACGTTCGACGCCCTGGTGGCGGGGATGTTGCAACATGCGTCAGGGTCTTGATTAAACCAGCTTAAAACTCTTCCCACTCGCCATCGGCGCTGTTGCTCACCTTGTTCAACACTTTGGCGCTGGGCGTTTGTGGCGACAATAGCGGCGCTGGGGCAGCGGTTTTGCGCGCAGGGGCTGCAACCGGTGCCTGAGCGGGTTGCCGCACGGCCGGCTTGTGCTGGAAACGGCTGGCGCTGCCTGCGGTCTCGCTCAGGCGAAATACGCTGACCACGCGCGCCAGTTCGCTGGCCTGGTCCTGCATCGCTTCGGCAGCGGCCGAGGCTTCTTCCACCAGGGCGGCGTTTTGCTGGGTGACCTGGTCCATTTCGGTAATGGCCTGGTTGACTTGCTCGATACCTGCGCTTTGTTCTTCGCTGGCATTGCTGATCTCGCTCATGATGGAGGTCACGAAGCCGATGCTTTGCACGATTTCTTCCATCGTCTTGCCCGCCTTGTCGACCAGGACCGTGCCAGCGCCAACTTTTTGCACGGAGTCGTCGATCAAGCCCTTGACCTCTTTCGCTGCCGCTGCCGAGCGTTGCGCCAGGTTGCGCACTTCGGTGGCGACCACGGCAAAGCCGCGTCCCTGTTCACCGGCACGGGCTGCTTCGACGGCTGCGTTCAAAGCCAGGATATTGGTCTGGAAGGCGATGCCGTCGATCACGGCGATGATGTCGACGATCTTTTTCGACGACGTGTTGATATCGCCCATGGTGGTCACCACATCGGCCACCACCGCGCCGCCGCGGCTGGCGATGTCGGCCGCCTCGCTGGCCAGGCGGTTGGCCTGGCGCGCGTGGTCGGTATTTTGCTTGACGGTCGAGGTCAGCTCTTCCATCGACGAGGCGGTTTCTTCCAGCGAGCTGGCTTGCTGCTCGGTGCGCGAAGACAAGTCCTGGTTGCCGGCGGCGATTTCTGCCGAGGCGGTGGCGATGGTGTCCGTGCCGCTGCGCACTTCGCCCACGATGGACACCAGGCTGTCATTCATGGTTTTCAGGGCATGCATCAGTTGGCCCGTTTCGTCGCTGCGATCGACGGTGATATTGCTGCTAAGGTCGCCAGCAGCCACCGTTTCAGCCACTTTCACGGCGGCACGGATGGGGCCAGTGATCGAGCGGGTGATGCTCCAGGCAAAGCCGATGCCCAGCGCCAGGGCCAGCAAGCCCAGCTCCAGCAGCAAGGTACGCGTGCTGTTGTAGGCATCGAGCACGCTGCCAGCAACGGCGTCGGCCGCCTTGATCTGGGTGGCGGAAAACAGGTTGACCTGCTCCAGGTAAGTCACGCTGAGCGGCATGGTTTCAGTATCGAAAATATGCTTGGCCGACTCCAGGTTGCCATCGGTCTTGGCTTTTTGCGCCTGCGCGCGCGATGACAGATAGGCGGCGCGTGCTTTGCGCACCACCTCGAATTGCGCTTGCACTTCCGGACTGCGCACGGAAGCGCCTATCTTTTCCTGCAACTGGCTGGCGTTGGCCGCAGCTGTTTTCAACTGCTCGTCCAGCAGCTTTTCTTCGACCGGATCGCTCATATGGAAGGCGGCCGAACCGCGCACGATATTGGCTTCGATAATCTTGGTCCACTCGGCCACCATGCGCTGGTTTTTCAGGCTGACGTTGACCAGGCGGTCGACCAGATTACTGGATTCTTGCATGCGTACCAGGGCGGTGGTGGTCAGGGCTGCGAGCAATAGCAAGACAGCGCCAAAGCCGACACCGAGTCGGCTGCCGATTTTCAGGTTCTTCATGAATTTCCTAACAGTTTAATAATCAAGATCGCCGCGTCGCGGGACGGGCAGGCACGGTGAAGTGCGCAAGATCGGGGCTACAAGCTGCCGCGCCGGCAAGCTGTGGCGATGGGTTTGGTGCAGGGGAGGCGTGCCGCTATCGACGCGCATCCGATGGCTATCAGTATAACATTTACTTAATGAAATAGTCTCTGTGGGAAATAAAAAATGATTTTTTAGTACCATTTTCTTGTGTTGTATTTTTACATCAAGTTGCATGGTGATAGTAACTAGCGCTTATTACTGTGTAAATCTTGCTGGTAAAATCTAATGAGAATCATTCGCATTATTATTTCACCATCAAGGAACGGTATGCCGTCGCGCCACAAGCCTGCACTCTCCCTCATTTCCCTCGCCGTATTAGGCGCCTTGTCCTTTTCTGCCGTCTTGCCTGGTTTCGCCTCTGCGCAAGACAGCTTGCCCGCCGTGACTGTCACGGCCACCAAGGACAAGGATGGCTACGTAGCGCCTACCTCGAGCAGCGGCACCAAGACAGAGATGGCCTTGCGCGACGTGCCGCAATCGATCAACGTGGTGCCAGCCGCCATCATCCGCGACCAGCACGCGCTGTCGATCCAGGACGTGATGAAGAATATTCCCGGCGTGGGCTTGTCCACCGGCGACGGCCAGCGCGACCAGGTCTTCATTCGCGGCTTTACGGCCATCGGCGACCAGTTTGTCGACGGTTTCCGCGACGACGCCCTGTATTTTCGCGATCTGTCGAACGTGGAGCGCCTGGAAGTGATCAAGGGCCCGGCTGCCGTGCTGTATGGCCGTGGTTCCTCGGGTGGGCTGGTTAACCGCATCACTAAGAAGCCTGGCATCGATATCACCGACGTGGCCTTGAGCCTGACCAATACGGCGGGGCGCCGTGGCGAAATCGATGTGGGCCGCACCGGTGAAAGCGTGGACTGGCGTTTGACAGGCGCGCGCGAATTGTCCGACAGCTACCGTAACCAGCAGTTCCTGAACCGCACGGCGCTGGCGCCATCGGCCCTGGTGCGTTTTTCCAGCGATACGAAATTGTTGTTGCAAGCCGATTACCTGGAAGACCGCCGCCTGACGGACTTCGGCATTCCTTCTTACCAGGGCCGTCCGGTGGACGTCGATCCGGGTGCGTATTACGGCGCGGCCAATGCGCGCGATGCGGACTTCAGCCAATCGCGCGTGGTATCCACGGCCGCCACGCTGACGCACAGGTTCAGCGATACCTTGTCGCTGCGCAATGCCTTCCGCTACTACGACTATCACCTGGACCGCAACAACACGAATATTTCGGGCAACGTCAATGAAGTCAAAGGTCTGATGAACCTGGGCCACGCCAAGCTCAACCGTGACGAACACGGCTGGTTCAACCAGACCGAACTGACGCAAAAGCTGGTCACCGGCGACGTGGCCCACGAAGTGCTGTATGGCGTGGAGTTCGGCAAGCAGAACAAGAACGCCAACAGCTGGGCAGCGACCACGGTGGCGACCAATGTGTCGATCTTCAATCCCGTCTTGCCGCAAGTCGACCGCACGGCGCTGGGTCCGCGCAGCGATACCTTTGGCGTCTACGATACGGCGGCTGGCTATGTGCAGGATGCGATCACCCTCAATGCAGAGTGGAAGGCGCTGGCCGGCTTGCGCTACGACAGCTTCAAGCAGCAGTCGCGCCTGGCCAATGCTGCTGGCGTGACCACCGCCGACCTGTCGCGCACCGATTCGGCCCTCAGCCCCCGTGCCGGCCTGGTCTGGCAGCCGGGCGCCACCCAGTCGTACTACGCGTCGTGGAGCCGCTCGTTCCAGCCTAGTGGCGAAACCCTGGCGCTGGCCGCCAACAATGCCGACCTGGCGCCGGAAACCACGCGCAACACGGAAGTGGGCGCCAAGTATGATTTGTGGGGCGGCCGCGCCAACGCTACCGTGTCGGTATTCCGTCTGGAGCGCGACAATATCAAGACCACCGATCCGCTGACCAACTTGATCGTGCCGGTCGGCAAGCAGCGTACCGATGGCCTGGAACTGACGTTTAATGCTGACTTGAGCGGTGGCTGGAAGATGACGGCAGGCTATGCCTACCTCGATGCCGTGATCACCGATTCGATTGCCGTCGACAAGAGCGTCAATCTGCCTGGCACGACGATTGCCAGTTCGGTGCCATTCAAGGGCAAGCGTGCCACCTTGACGGCCCGCAACAGCGGCAACCTATGGCTGACCAAAGACCTCGGTTCCGGCTTCACGGTGGGTGGCGGCGCCAATGCCGTCGGCAGCCGCTTCGCCAATCCGGGCAATACGGTGATTTTGCCTGGCTATATGACGGCCGACGTGATGGCTGCTTACCGCACTGGCAAGTATGAAGTGCAACTGAACGTGAACAACATCACCGATACGCGCTACATCGTTTCCGGCCACGGCAGCAGCCCGAACCTGAGCTTGCCAGGTGCGCCGCGCAGCGTGGCGTTGACGGTGCGCTACAGCATGTAAAGAGTGAGCCTGCAGTGTGGAGGCAAAAGCTGGGCCCGGTATCCGCAAGGAGCCGGGCTTTTTTATGTCCGATAAAATTAAATAAACATTGACTAATTGCAATAATGTCAGGCGAATTCGGCTTTGGATGTGGTTGAGGAGTAAAATACGTTGATATGGCACAAGTGCATCGTTATTCCTTTTTTTAATAACGCCTGCCTGGCGCCGTAGGATTTTTTACTTATTCACATGATGGAGGCCTGATATGGTTCAGATGTCCAGGCGCCAGTTCCTCAGGGTCACTGGCGCAACCATTGCTGGTTCCAGCCTCGCCATGCTCGGTTTTGCACCGGGCCAGGCGCTGGCGGAAGTACGGCAATACAAGCTGTCTCGCACCACCGAGACACGCAATACCTGTCCTTACTGTTCGGTAGGATGTGGCGTCCTGCTGTATGGACTGGGCGATGGCGCGAAAAACGCCGTTTCCAGCATCATCCACGTGGAAGGCGATGCCGATCACCCCGTCAATCGCGGCACGCTGTGCCCGAAAGGCGCCAGCTTGATCGACTTCATCCACAGTCCTAACCGTCTCAAAGTGCCGGAATACCGCGCACCGGGCGGCACGGAATGGCAACCGATCTCCTGGGACGTGGCGCTCGACAAGATCGCGCGCCTGATGAAGGATGACCGGGACGCCAACCTGATCGAAAAGAATGCCGACGGCAAGACCGTCAACCGCTGGCTCTCCACCGGCATGCTGGCCGCGTCCGCCGGCAGCAACGAGGTCGGTTACCTGACCCACAAGACAGTGCGCAGCATGGGGATGCTGACCTTTGATAATCAGGCGCGTGTATGACACGGACCGACGGTGGCAGGTCTTGCCCCGACGTTTGGCCGTGGCGCGATGACGAATCATTGGGTCGATATCAAGAATGCCGATGTGATTTTGGTCATGGGCGGCAATGCAGCAGAAGCACATCCTTGCGGATTCAAATGGGTAACGGAAGCGAAGGCGCATAACAAGGCCAAGCTGATCGTTGTCGATCCGCGTTTTACCCGTACCGCATCCGTGGCAGACTACTACTGCGCCACGCGTACCGGCACGGACATCGTCTTCCTCGGCGCGATCATCAATTATCTGCTGACGAACGACAAGATCCAGCATGAGTACGTGCGCAACTACACGGACATGCCTTTCATCGTGCGCGAAGACTATGCGTTCGAAGACGGCCTGTTCTCTGGTTTCGACAAGGAAAAAGGCAAGTACACCGACAAGGCCACCTGGGATTACGAAATCGGCGCCGACGGTTATGCCAAGGTCGACCCGACCCTGGAGCACCCGCGCTGCGTCTACCAGATGATGAAGAAGCACTATGCGCGCTACACGACCGAGATGGTCGAGCGCACATGCGGCGTGTCGGCGGACAAGTTCCACAAGGTGGCGGAGGCGCTCGCTTCGACCGCCGTGCCTGGACGCGCCGGCACCATCCTGTACGCACTGGGCTGGACGCACCACTCGACGGGCGCACAAACCATCCGCACGGGCGCCATGGTGCAACTGTTGCTGGGCAATATGGGCATCGCCGGCGGCGGCATGAACGCCTTGCGCGGCCACTCGAATATCCAGGGTCTGACCGACCTGGGCCTGATGTCTAACTTGTTGCCGGGTTATATGACCCTGCCGAACGAGGGTGAACAGGATTTCGACGCCTTTATCGCCGCGCGCGCCACCAAGCCGCTGCGCCCTAATCAGCTCAGCTACTGGAGTAATTACCGCAAGTTCCACGTCAGCTTCATGAAGACGTGGTGGGGCGATTTCGCCACCGCGGACAATAATTTCGCCTACGACTACCTGCCCAAGCTCGACAAGCCGTACGACTTGATGCAAGCCATCGAGCTGATGCACCAAGGCAAGATGACCGGCTATATCTGCCAGGGCTTCAACGTCATCGCGTCCGCGCCGAACAAGCAAAAGGTCACGGAAGCGCTGTCCAAGCTGAAGTTCCTGGTGGTGATGGACCCGCTGGCGGTGGAAACGGGCGAATTCTGGAAACCGCACGGGCAGTACCACGAAGTCGATCCGAGCAAGATCATGACGGAAGTGTTCCGCCTGCCGACCAGCTGCTTCGCCGAAGAGCGCGGTTCGCTGGTGAGTTCTTCGCGTGTCTTGCAATGGCATTGGCAAGCGTCGGAACCGCCGGGCCAGGCGCGCAGCGACCTTGAGATCATGTCGGGCCTGTTCCTGCGCATGCGCACCCTGTACCAGAAAGAGGGCGGCAAGTTCCCTGACCCTATCGTCAACCTGACGTGGAACTATGCGCAGCCGCATAGCCCGCAACCGGAGGAATTGGCACGGGAATTCAACGGCAAGGCGCTGGTCGACCTGTACGATCCGAAGGACGCCACCAAGCTGCTGGTGAAAAAAGGTGAACAGCTGGCCTCGTTTGCGCAATTGCGCGACGATGGCACGACCACCAGCGGTTGCTGGATCTTCGCCGGCTGCTGGACGCAGGCGGGCAACCAGATGGGACGCCGCGACAATAGCGACCCGACGGGCATCGGCCAGACCCTGGGCTGGGCCTGGGCATGGCCGGCCAACCGCCGCGTGCTGTACAACCGCGCCTCGTGCGACTTGAAGGGCAAGCCTTTCGATCCGACCCGCAAGTTGATCGCCTGGAATGGCACCAACTGGACCGGCGCCGACGTGCCCGACTTCAAGGTCGACGAACCGCCGGAAAACGGCATGGGTCCGTTCATCATGCTGGGCGAAGGTGTGGCGCGTTTCTTTGCGCGCGGAGCGATGGCTGAAGGGCCATTCCCCGAGCATTACGAGCCGTTCGAAAACCCATTGGGCTACAACCCCATGCATCCGAAAAACCCGCGCGCGACCAGCAATCCGGGCGCCCGCGTGTTCGACGATGACCGCAAGATGTTCGGCACGCATGAGGAATATCCGCATGTGGCGACCAGCTATCGTCTGACCGAGCATTTCCACTTCTGGACCAAGCATGCCAAGCTGAACTCCATCATCCAGCCGCAGCAATTCGTTGAAATTGGCGAAGAGCTGGCCAAGAGCATCGGCGTGGTGGCGGGTGGCGAGGTGAGGGTCAGCTCCAAGCGGGGCCATATCATCGCCAAGGCGGTAGTGACCAAGCGCATCAAGGCTTTGATCATCGAAGGCAAGCCGGTGCATACCGTGGGCCTGCCGCTGCACTGGGGCTTTACGGGTGTGGCCAAGCCGGGGTATCTGATTAATACCCTGACGCCGGGCGTGGGGGATGCGAATTCGCAAACGCCGGAATTCAAGTCCTTCCTCGTGAAGGTGGAAAAAGCATGATGGGAGATCGATAATGTCTTTGCAATCCTTAGATATCCGGCGCTTGTCCGCCACCACGGTAACGCCGCCGCAGGCGCGCAGTCCCGTCACCGGCACCGTTGCCAAGCTGATCGATGTGTCGAAATGCATCGGTTGCAAGGCATGCCAGACGGCGTGCATGGAGTGGAACGACCTGCGTGATGAAGTGGGCGAAAACCACGGCACCTATGACAACCCGACCGACCTGACGCCGCAATCGTGGACGGTGATGCGTTTTGCCGAACACGAAAACGAGGCAGGCAATCTCGAGTGGCTGATCCGCAAGGATGGCTGCATGCACTGCGACGATCCGGGCTGTCTGAAGGCCTGCCCTTCGCCGGGCGCCATCGTGCAATACACGAATGGCATCGTGGATTTCCACCAGGAAAACTGCATCGGTTGCGGCTACTGCGTGGCCGGTTGTCCTTTCGACGTGCCCCGCATTTCGAAAAAGGATGACCGCGCCTACAAGTGCACGCTCTGTTCGGACCGCGTTGCCGTGGGCCAGGAGCCGGCCTGCGTGAAAACCTGCCCGACGGGCGCCATCGTCTTCGGCACCAAGGAGGACATGAAGGTGCATGCGGAAGAGCGCATCGAAGACCTGAAGTCGCGCGGCTTCGAGAACGCGGGCCTGTACGATCCGCTGGGCGTGGGCGGCACGCACGTGATGTACGTGCTGCACCATGCGGACAAGCCGAAGCTGTATTCGAACCTGCCGGAACGCCCGCGCATCAGCCCGATGGTGGGCTTCTGGAAGGGCTGGTCCAAGCCGCTCGCGGTGGCCGGCATGGCCGTCACGGCCCTGGCTGGCCTGTTCCATTACACGCGTGTCGGTCCGAACGAAGTGAGCAAGGATGAGGAACACGAAGCCTTGGAAGAGGCCCAGCGCATCCGGGAGGAGGAGCATCATGAGCCATAATGACACCCATAGTGAGCGCCATGACGGCAAGCTGCGCGACAAGGATGGTAATCCTTTGATTCAACGCTACAACCCCAACGAGCGTTCGAATCACTGGGTGACCGCCATTACGTTTGTGATGCTGGCCTTGTCCGGCCTGTCCATGTTCCATCCGTCGATGGCGTGGCTGGCCAATCTGTTCGGCGGCGGCCAATGGACGCGCATTTTGCACCCGTTCGCCGGCCTGGTGATGTTTGTCTCGTTCGCGATCCTGGTGGTGCGCTTCTGGCACCACAATAAGTTCGAAGAGGGCGACAAGCAATGGCTGAAACAGATGGACGACGTGCTCAACAACCGGGAAGAAAAGCTGCCCAAGATCGGCAAATACAATGCCGGCCAGAAGCTGCTGTTCTACACACTGTTGCTGTGCATGCTGGGCTTGCTGGTCTCGGGCATCGTGATCTGGCGCGCCTATTTCGCGTTCTATTTCCCGATCGACGTCGTGCGCGCGGCCGCCGTGCTGCACGCCGTGTGCGCGTTTGGCATCATCTGCGCCATCATCGTGCATATCTATGCGGCCTTGTGGGTCAAGGGCTCGATCGGCGCCATGGTGCGCGGCACCGTCACCTACGGCTGGGCGCGCAAGCATCATCCGCGGTGGTTTGAGGATGTGGTGAGGCATTCAAAGGACTGATGGTTCTTTGCTGCTGAGCCCAACTGCAAGAGCTGGGGTCAGACCCGTCGGGTCTGACCCCGGTTTTACGTTGCGTCTAGATAGAACGTTATCGACTAAAATACTTTTACAGCCCTTTTTTGATGGGAAAACTTCCGTGGTACAACGCATACTCCAGCCAGGCGAAATCGAAGGCCTGGACCACAACGCGATTCCGCGCCTGCTGCTGCCGCAGCCAAGTAGCCTGTTTACGGCGCGCGCTGTGCGCTTGCGTGAATTGGCGCAAGGCAATATCAAGGGCATCCCCGTCGATGCGGGCATGCAGGGTTATCTGCTGCTGATGGCTGCGCTGGCCGATGCGCAGGCAGCCGTGGTAGCGGGCCTGGCGCCGAATGCCGTTCCCGTGGCGGACGCCGAAGTGCTGGGCCGCGCGATACAGCATCGCATGCCGGTGCTGCCTGTCAGCGGTGCGCGCCCACCTGTCTGGCGCACGATTTTTAATAGTTTGCTCGATGAACTGGCGGCCACGGCCGCACGCCAGCCCGCGCTGGCTGGTGGCTTGACGCAAGTGCTGGCGCAGCTGCGCGCACTCGATGGCGAAGCGCTGGAAGCCTGCGCCGACGCCGTGCTCGATGAAAATGGCGACAACCTCAATCCCATGCATGCGCCGTTTGTCGCGGCCGCCCTGCAAATCCTGTGGTCGGTCTCGGCCAGCCAGTTGCGCGCCACCCGCGTGCCCGACCTGGAAACGGGTACCTTGTGCCCGGTCTGCGGTTCGCATCCTGTCGCCAGCGTGATCCGCATCGGCGGCCAGGCGCAAGGTTATCGTTACCTGCATTGCGGCATCTGCGAAAGCGAATGGCATATGGTGCGCGTCAAGTGCTCGACTTGCGAACAGAATGGCAAGATCGCTTATCAGGGATTGGACGCAGCCGATGCGGCGCCGTTCGACCCGGTGACGGCCAAGGACGACAAATTGCCCAACAAGGCCAACGATCCGAAAAAAGTGGCGCGCGCGGAAACCTGCGACGATTGCCACACCTACCGCAAGGTCTTCAACCAGGAACACGATTACCAGGTCGAACCGGTGGCCGACGATCTGGCCAGCCTGATGCTCGATCTGTTGGTGGGCGAAGCCGGCTACCAGCGCGCCAGCGGCAATCCGCTGCTGTGGCTGGGCAAAGGGGGCGCACAGTAATGAGCGAACAAACCGTGCACCTGCCCTCGGTCGACCGCATCCTTGGTCATGCAGCTTGTCTGGCCTTGATCGCCGAATACGGTCGCGTGCAAACCCTGGCGTGCGCGCGGGCGCTGCTGGCCGAACTGCGGGCAGCGATGCTGGCGGGCGCCGCGCTGGAAGAGGCGGCCACCTTGGAAACCATCGTGGCCCAGACAGGCGTGCGGCTGCGCGAGCAGTCGCGCTCGCACCTGAAGCCCGTGTTTAATTTGACAGGCACGGTGCTGCATACGAACCTGGGCCGCGCGCTGTTGCCGGATAGCGCCGTGCAGGCGGTGGTCGAAGCGCTGCAATGGCCGATGAATCTGGAATTTGATCTGGAAACGGGCAAACGCGGTGACCGCGACGACCTGGTCGAGGAATTGCTGCGCGAATTGACGGGCGCCGAAGCGGCCACCGTCGTCAACAACAACGCGGCCGCCGTGCTGCTGATGTTAAATACCCTGGCGCAGGGTAAAGAGGTGATCGTCTCGCGCGGCGAGCTGGTGGAAATCGGCGGCGCCTTCCGCATCCCCGACGTGATGACGCGCGCCGGCGCCGTGCTGCGCGAAGTGGGCAGCACCAACCGCACACACCTGGCCGATTACGCCAACGGTATCAATGAAAAAACTGCCTTGCTGATGAAGGTCCATTGCAGCAATTACGCGATTACCGGTTTCACCAAGAGCGTGGAACTCGATGCGCTAGTGCCGTTGGCCGCGCAGCATGCGATTCCTACCGCCGTGGACCTGGGCAGCGGCACCCTGGTCGATCTGGCGCAATATGGCTTGCCGCATGAAACCACGGTGCGTGAAACGATCGAGGCGGGCGCCGACCTGGTGACCTTCAGCGGCGACAAGCTGCTGGGCGGCCCGCAGTGCGGCGTAATCGTCGGCCGCGCCGACCTGATCGCGAAGATCAAACGCAATCCATTAAAGCGCGCATTAAGAGTCGGCAAGCTGACCCTGGCCGCGCTGGAGCCGGTGTTGCAGCTGTACCGCGCGCCGGATTTGCTGACCGAACGCCTGACGACCTTGCGTTTGCTGACGCGTCCCGCCGCCGCCATGCGCAGCCAGGCAGAGGAAATCGCGCCGCTGCTGCAGCAGGCGCTGGGCGATAAGTATGTGATCAAAGTGGAATCCATGCTGAGCCAGATCGGCAGCGGCGCCTTGCCCGTCGATCAGCTCCCAAGCTGTGGCCTGGCCATCCGCAGTGCTCCCAGCTCGCGCCTGAGCAATGCGCTCGGCGTGCTGGAGCAGCGCTTGCGGGGCTTGCCGCAACCGGTGATCGGCCGCATCGGGCAAGATACCTTATGGCTCGATTTGCGCTGCCTGGAAGAAGCGCATATGCCCGCTTTCGTGCAGCAGCTCGGGCAGCTGCATCCATGATCGTCGGCACCGCAGGCCATATCGACCATGGCAAGACCACGCTCACGCGCGCGCTGACGGGCGTGCATACGGACCGCTTGAAGGAAGAGCAGGTACGCGGCATTTCGATCGAACTCGGTTACGCCTATCTGCCGCTGCCAGACGGCACGGTGCTGGGCGTGATCGACGTGCCCGGCCACGAAAAATTCATCCGCACCATGGCGTCCGGCGTGACCGGCATCGATTTCGCCCTGCTGGTGGTGGCGGCCGATGACGGCATCATGCCGCAGACGCAGGAGCACCTGGCGATTTTGCAGCTGCTGGGCGTGACGCGGGGCGCCGTGGCATTGACCAAGATCGACCGCGCCGATGGCGCCCGCGTGGCCCAGGTGGAAGCCGATATCGAAGCGCTGCTCGATGGCACGCCGCTGGCCGGCAGCCCGATTTTTCCGACCGCCGCCAGCATGGATGGCGACCCTGGCGTGGCCGCCTTGCTGGTGCATTTGACGCAAGTGTCGCGCAGCCTGCCGCAGCGCGATGAACGGCGCCTGTTCCGCCTGGGCGTGGACCGGTTGTTCACCTTGTCGGGACAGGGCACCATTATCACGGGCACGGCGCTGGCGGGACGCGCGCAAACAGGCGACACGCTGCAGCTGGTGCCGGGCGGCGCGCAGGCGCGGGTGCGCAGCATCCATGCACAAAACCGCGCTACTGAAACTGGCCTGGCGGGCCAGCGCCTGGCGCTGAACCTGGCCGGCATCGCCCGCGAACGCATCGAACGGGGCAACTGGATCGTTGCGCCCGAGCTGGCCCAGTGTTCGGAACGCATCGATGTGGAACTGACCCTGCTGCCCGACGCTGGCCTCCAATTGAAAGCCTGGTCGCCGCTGCATGTTCACCTGGGCGCGGCGCACCAACTGGCGCGCGCCGTGCCACTCGATGGCGACAGCCTGTCGCCAGGGGAAACGGGCAGGGTGCAACTGGTATTCGAGGCGCCCATGCATGCGGTGCCCGGCGACCGGTTCGTGGTGCGCAATGGACAAGCGACGCAAACGGTGGGCGGCGGCCTGGTGCTCGACCCGTTCGGCCCGGCGCGCAAGCGGCGCAGTCCAGCGCGCCTGGCCTGGCTCGATGCTTTGGCTGCGTTTATCGCGCAGGGCGATTACGCGGCCTTGCTGGCGCAAAGTCCCTTGGGTTTGCGCGTATCGCTGCTGGTGCGCCTGTCGCTGCTGCCAGCGGCCGCCATCGCACTGCCGGACGATACGCGGCGCATCGCCTTGCGCGGTGGCGACGCCTTGCTGCTGGCGCCTGCCGCCTGGGATGCGCTGCGCCAGCGCGTGCTGCTGGCGCTGGAGAATTTCCATGCGCGCGCGCCCGACGAAGCAGGGCCGGAACTGTGGCGTTTGAAACGCATCGTCGACACCGAGATGGAAGACGCGCTGTGGACTGGCCTGGTCGATGAATTGCTGGCCGGCGGCGAGGTGCAATCGCTGGGCGCCAGCCTGCATTTGCCCGGTCATAGCGTGGCCTTGACGGCGCAGGAACAGCAGGTGGCTGAGCCGATGCTGGCGGCGCTGGCGCGCGGCCGTTTCGACCCGCCATGGACGCGCGACCTGGCGCGTGAATTCAGCCTTGCTGAAGACGAAGCGCGGCGTTTGCTGCGTAAACTTGCCAAGGCGGGCCAGATCAGCCAGGTGGTGCACGACCTGTTTTATCATCCGGCGGCGCTGGCCGAACTGGCCCAGCTGGCGCGCGAGCTGGCTGAAAAAGCGGCAGTGGATGCGGGGCTGGAAACGGGTTCCGGCGCCGTCGGCGCGGCCGTGTTCCGCGACGCCAGCGGCCTGGGGCGCAAGCGGGCGATACAGGTTTTGGAGTTTTTTGACCGTGTCGGTTATACTCGCCGTGTTGGTAATGGGCATTTATTGCGGCCGCATGCGCAGTGGTCGTATAGCAGCAGTCCCATCAATATCTAGCTCAGGCACTACGGAAAGCACACTCATCCGGTGATGTGGCCGGGCTTCAAACCCGGTGGAGGGCGTCAGACGTTCTCCCGTAGGTTCGACTCCTACTGTTTTCCGCCAAGTCCTTCTTTCTTCCCGCTCTTCCCCCTGATCGCCTGCAGCGTTGGCTTGCCGCCACGTCGCGATCAAATAATGACCTTACAAGCAACATTTCCTAACGGAAAAACTGAATCGGATGCTAACATCGAACCGGTGGCAGAAGCAGGCTGGGCGCGGTGTCTGGCGGTCTGGCACGATAATAAGACAGGCACAAGAAGGCGAGCATGAAGCAGGGACGAAGGGCATGGCTGCTGGTAGCGGCGCTGCTGCTGGCGGCGAATGCCGGAGCGGCCGCCGGGCTGCGCATCGTCGGCGAACAGCATCTGGCGCCATCGAGCATGATGGACGGCGACCAGATCGTGGGCCGCGAAACGGCCAAGGTGCGCGATATCATGGCGCGTACCGGCATAGGCTACAGCATGGTGCTGCTGCCATGGAAACGCGCGTATGCGCAGGCGCTGCGCGATGCCGACACCTGCGTGTTTTCCACCACGCGCACGCCGGACCGCGAAGCGCTGTTCCGCTGGATAGGCCCCCTCAACGAAGCCGAATGGGTTTTGTACGGACTGGCGGGCCGGCGCCTGGCGCTGCGCACGCTCGATGATGCGCGCGGTTTGATCATAGGCACGGTATTGGGCGATGCGCGCGAAGAGTATCTGCGCCAGCGCGGTTTCAATGTGGCGCCCGTAACGCAGGACTGGATCAATCCGCAAAAGCTGCTGTTGGGCCGTATCGACCTGTGGGCGGTCGGCAAGGCGGTCGGCAGCAATCCGTTCACCGGCAAGGATTGGGATGCGCGGGTGGTGCCGCTGCTGACATTCAAGCGGGTGCAGACTTATCTGGCCTGTAACAAGCGCGTGCCCGAAGCGCAGCTTGCTGCCATGCAGCGCGCCGTGCAAGCCATGCGCCGCGATGGCAGCATGGCGCGCCACGATAGTTCCTACTGAAGATCAATTTTCCTGCCACAGGCGAACGCAATTGCGTCCTTCGCGCTTGGCTTGATACAAGGCTTGGTCGGCGTGGCTGTAGGCTGTCTCGAATGCGGTGCCGGCGCGGTTCCAGCTCAGGCCCACGCTGGCCGTGATGGCGCGCGAGATGGGGGGCGCATGGTGGTGACGGCCGATAGTGTCGCAAATCTGTTGCGCCACCTTGACGGCGTCGTCGCGCGAGGTGGTGGGCCAGACCACGGAAAATTCTTCTCCACCGACCCGGCCGATGGCCGTTTCATCGCCCAGCAGGCGTTTCAGGCAATCGACCACGGCCTGTATCACGCCATCGCCCGCTGGATGGCCAAAGTCGTCGTTGACCTGCTTGAATAGGTCGATATCGAGCACGATCAGGGCCATGTCGCCCAAGGCCAGGCGGCTTTGCGCGTGTTCGATCACGGCGCCGCGGTTCAGGGCGCCCGTCAGCGGGTCGTGCGTGGCGCGGTATTCCAGCTGGCTGGCCAGCTCCTGCAATTGCCGGTTCAGCTGATTCATGTCGCGCTCGGCGCGGTCGCTGCGGCGTATCAGCCGGCGCGTTTCACGCATCAGGCGCTCGTAATGAACGATCAGCTCGCCAAGCACGCGCCGCTGCTCCGCGCCGGGCGCGCTCAGATCGGCGTGCATGCTGCGGGCGGCCGCCAGCGCCGCCGCTTCTACGGTAAACAGATCGGGTTCCAGGCTGGACTCGGACATCGCTGTTCCCATGCCTTAGTTGCCGCGCACGGGATGGTCGCAGAAATCGAGCGCCGTGAAGTCGAGCTGCAGTTCCTGGCCAAACTCCAGGATGGTGTCGTCGTCTTCGTCGTGGTACCAGTTCAGGCGCACGTGGTTGCCGTCGATGGCCGCCTGGTTCAGGATATCGAACAGGGTGAACAGCATCTTGGTGCTGGAGCTGTTGAAATAGGCCAGCGAGACATTGACGCTGATTTCCGCCTCGCGGCAGCCTTCCAGGTAGCTGCGCACGGCGGCGATCAGCGGGCCATAGAAAGCGGCTGCGTTTTCCGGATAGGACTCGCCCTTGATCGACAGGGTGTGCTGCTCGAAGCGGAAATCGATTTCGGGCGAACTCGGGGTCGCGGTGATGAACAGTGGTGACGGTAATTGCATATGCTTTCCTGAGTCGGCTCTTTCAAATGATGGCTTTGATGCAGAAGATGGTGCTGCCCGGTTCCTGCGCGTCCTGGGCAAATTCGAATTCCAGCGGTTCGCTGGCGTCGCGCGCCATGGTCAGAAAGCCCAGGCCGGCGCCCTTGCTGTCGGTGGGCGTATCTTCACGCAGGGCGCGCTTGTAGGCCAGGCGGATATCTTCCATGGTCATGGTGTGCAGCGGTTCGAGGCGGGTGCGGATTTTCGCCACGTTATCGGTCGAAACGGGATTGGCGCACAACAGGAAAAAGCTGTCGCCGCGGGTGCCGATGCAAAACGAGCCACGCCGCATCTGCTGGTCCAGCTGCGCATCGGGCGTCAGGCTGTCCGACGAGTAGTGCATGATGTTTTGCGACATTTCGATGAACGAGGAAAAAATGCGCCGCCGCGTGGGACCGGCCGCACCGGCCGTATCGAGGCGCGCCTTGATGGTTTCGGAAATCGCGCTGACCACGTGCTGCGAAAAGTAGCCCACGTAAAAAAAGATGATATTGCGCTTGCGCGCCACATCCCAAAACTCGTTGAATTCTTCGTACAGCACGACAGTGCTCCTGGCTGGCCGGTACCCCGGCGTGATGTGGATGGAAGGCCTGAAGGCGGGCTACAGGCGAGTTAAAGGCGAAAGCAGAAAAAGGTCAGGTCGTCGCGGCGTGGCTGCGCGCCCTGCCAGGCGGCGATATCGTGCAGCAGCGCAGCCGCCACCTCGCGGGCCGGGGCATCGCGGCGGGCCAGCAATTGTTCGCGCATGCGCCGCTTGCCATAGGCGATATCGCGGCTGCCGCCGATCTGGTCGAGCAAGCCATCGGTGGTGATGAACAGCAGGCTGCCTTGCGGTGTTTCGAGTGTTTCGTTATGCCAGCAATAGCCGGCCGGCGTGTCGACATAACCGACGCCCATGCGCGCGCCATCGATGGCGCGCACGGCATCGTCGCCAGGCGCCAGCTGGTACAGCGCCAGTTTCGCCCCCGCGAAACGCAGGCTGGCGCTGGCGGTGTCGTAGCATAAAAAGGCGCAGTCCATGCCGTCGTTCGAACCGGTGGCGCTGCCATCCTGGCCCAGCAGGGTCTTGATGGCGCGGCTGACGGCGCCGATCAGGGCGGCCGGATCATGCGGCCCCAGTTCGCGCAAGGCCTGGCTCAAGGCGGACGAAGCGATCAGGGTCATGAAGGCGCCGGGCACGCCGTGGCCGGTGCAGTCGGCGATGGCGGCGAACCAGCCGCCTGCATGGCGTTCGAAAAAATAAAAGTCGCCGCCGACCACGTCGCGCGGCTGCCATTCCAGGTGCGCATCGGGCAGGGTGGCGGACAGTTCGGCACTTGATGTGCGCAGCAGGGCGCGCTGGATCACGCTGGCGTAATCGATGCTGTGCATGATCTGGCGGTTTTTCTCGGCCTGCATGGTGGCCACCACGTTCATCAGCTGTAACCCAAAACCCACCCCGGACAGCGCGCCATCTTCGGTGATGATGAAGCCGTCGGCCAGCGCCTTTTCGCCCGCTTCCACTGCGCGGAAGGTGAGGTCTTCGATGCTCATGGCCGCATCGACGATCAGCGGTTCCTTGTCCATGAAGGCGATGCAGCTCTTCTTGCCATACACCTCGTGATAAAAGGGCTTGGACATTTGCGACATGAAGATATTGCGGCTGATCAAGCCGATCGGGCGCTGCTGTTCCGTCACGGGCAGGCTCATCATGTCGCGCCGTTCCGTAAACAGTTCCAGCACATCGAAATTGCTGGCGTCGGCCTGCACCGACTCGGTGGCGATGCACAGGTCGGCCGCCACGGAAGAGCGATAACGGGGAAGATGCAGACGAGAGGCGTTGAACTCCACAGGCGGCTACCTTTACATAACGGTCGGTACCCTGTTGCCGCTACTGCAAGGCGACTGGCAAAAAGGCAATATCACCATGGTAGCCGCTGAATATGACAGCTTGATTACCAGCCGCTGTGGAATGTGTCAAAAGCGCATGAAAGATGGATGTCTGGCAAGCCTTGGCTTGCCAGATCGCGTGATGCCTGGCGCGCTCAGACCTTGCGAGGAGGAATTTTTTTGGCCGTGCAATCGGCGCAGGTGCCGTACAGCGACAGCGCATGTTCGTGCAGCACGAAACCGCGTTCGGCGGCGATTTCATTTTGGCGCAGCTCGATGCTTTCATCGACGAACTCATCGACCTTGCCGCAGCCTGTGCAGACCAGATGGTCGTGGTGCTGGCCTTCATTGAGTTCAAACACCGCGTGGCCCGATTCAAAATGGCGGCGAAACAAGATACCCGCTTCGGCAAACTGCATCAGCACGCGGTAAATGGTGGCCAGGCCCACATCGATTTTTTCAGCCAGCAAGAGCTTATAGACATCGTCCGCACTCAAGTGCTTGATCGATCCTTCCTGAAACAGCTGCAAGATGCGCAAACGGGGGATCGTGACTTTCAAACCTGAATCCCGCAGTTCCCTCAATATATCCATTGTCTCCCTTTCTTGTGGATGCCCTGACTATGGCCTTGGCGTACCACAATATTATATCGCAAATGATAATAATTACTATTCTCATTTGTTCTGTGCGGCATGAATTTGTTGATACAACTGGAAAGGCCTGAGCGATATCGCTACACTGTGCAGTAAGGATAAACAATGAGGCGACTATGGACCGATTTGATGCGATGCGGATATTTACGCGCATTGTGGAGCTGAACAGTTTTACGCAGGCGGCCAATGATCTGGGTTTTCCCAAGGCGACGGTGACGCATGCGATCAAGCAACTGGAAGCGCGGCTGCGCGTGCGCCTGTTGCACCGGACCACGCGCCAGGTGACGCCTACGCTCGATGGCCAGGCTTATTACCAGCGCTGCGTGCGCTTGCTGGCGGACCTGGAAGAGACGGAAAACGTGTTTTCGGCAGCCGTGCAGCAGCCAGCCGGCAAGTTGCGCATCGATATGCATAGCACCCTGGGCATGCATTTCGTGATGCCCGTGCTGGACCAGTTCTGCGTCCGCTACCCGCTGATCGAGCTGGAAATCGGCATGGGCGACCGCCTGGTCGATCTGGTGCGCGAAGGTGTCGATTGCGTCTTGCGGGTGGGCGTGTTGACGGACTCGTCCATGGTGGCGCGCCGGGTGGCGCTGCTGGAACAGGTAACGTGCGCCAGTCCCGCCTACCTGGCTGCGCACGGCACGCCGCACACGCTGGCCGATTTGCAGGGCCATCGCGCCGTCAATTTCTTTTCTGCCCATACCGGCAAGCTGTGGCCATTCGAATTCAAGGTCGATGGCCAGCTGCAGAGCCTGGAATTGCCGGGCACGGTGTCGGTCAATAATGCTGATGCGTATCACGCCTGTTGCCGCGCGGGCATGGGTTTGATACAGGCGCCCCGTTATCATCTGGCGTCATCGATTGCGGCTGGCGAGCTGTGTGAAATCTTGCCGGCACTGCGTCCGGATCCTGTCCCCGTTTCCGTGATGTATCCGCATCACCGGCAACTGTCGTCCCGGGTGCGCGTGTTTGCGGATTGGCTGGCCAGCCTGTTTGCCGGCGTGCATTGAGCCGCTTTTTGACTTAGGTAAAGGAAAAAATCCCTCTGTGATCGTCATCGGGAGCTATTTGATGTGGATCAAAGTTTTTGCTGCACTGCACTTTTAGACTGCACAGCGTTACTTAACGACAGAGAGAATGAAATGAAAAAGTCCGCAACTGCAGCAGCACTCGTCCTGGCCATCCTCGGCGCCTACGCCGGCAATGCAATGGCAGAGGAAAGCCCGTGGCTGGTCCGCGTCCGCGCCGTGCATATTGACCCGGCCGACAAGTCTGCTCCGATCGGCGGCGTGGGCGCATCCGATCGTTTGCATGTCAGCAGCAAGACGATTCCTGAAATCGATATCTCGTATTTCTTTACCCCCAATATCGCTTCCGAGCTGATCCTGACCTACCCGCAAAAGCATGACGTCACGCTCGACGGCAACAAGATCGGCACCTTCAAACATTTGCCGCCGACCTTGTCCCTGCAATACCATTTCACGCCGGAAAAACAGTTCAGCCCTTATGTGGGCGCGGGCGTGAACTACACCACCATGTCGGGCGTCAATCTGCTGGACGGCGCCGGCCGCCTTGAACACGACAGCTGGGGCCTCTCCTTGCAAGCGGGCGCTGACTACAAGTTCGACAAGAACTGGTCGCTGAACTTCGACGTCAAGAAAGTGCAGATCCGCAGCGATGTGTTTATCTCGGGCGCCAAGGCCAGCGAGGTCAAAGTTGATCCATGGCTGATCGGCGTGGGCGTCGGTTATCGCTTCTAAGCAACTCGCGCTGTCATGGAATCCGGCTCACGCAGCCGGATTTTTTTCGCCTATTTCTTTTGTTGCCGCATACAATTGCTGCCGTCGTGTCGATTGGCACTTTTGCATGCATTTCCCTTTTGATGATGCCTGAACTGCAGTCCCTGATGCAATACCTGCTGGCCATTACCCCCGCGTTTGTCGTCTGCGGCGCCTTGCTGCTGACCGTGCCGCGCCAGTTGGCGCTGCTGCGCGTGCTGGTGCATATACTGTTTTTCGTGCTGGCGCGCGATGCGATGACAATCCATGGTTACTGGCAAGTGGCGGCCGGAGGCTTGCGCTTTACAGCGCCTCCGTTGATCTTGCTGGCGCTGGGCGCCATATCGCTGGGATTGGTGGGTAGCATTTGTGGTTTGGAAAAAGAGATGCGATCGCGCATTAGCTGGAAAGGGGAGGGCTATGCCATCTCTGCCGCCTGGGGCCTGGCCGGCGCAGCGCTGGTGGTGTTGCTGGCCATGATGTTGAAAGCGCTGTCCGGCTTGCCGTCCTTGCCGCCTGTCGAGACCTCTTTGCTGCCGCTGTTGCTGGTATTTGCGTTGGCGGCCAACTGTTATGAAGAGCTGCTGTTTCGCGGCTTGCTGCAGCAGCAGTTACAGGAACACATGCCGGCCGCGCGCGCGGCGCTGGTGTCGGGCCTGCTGTTTGGCCTGTGCCATGCTTTCCTGGCTACCACCGTCACCCAGGTGGGTGCGCCCATTCTGGTGTTTACCGTGATCGAAGGCGTGGTGGCGGGGCTGGTATATAGTCGTGCCGGTTTGCTGGGTGCGTCGCTGGCGCATGGCCTGGCGATTTTTGCGCTGGCAGCCGGCTGGGTGTAATACTGTTTGTTTATTTTTAGTCTGAAGCGAGAAAACCATGCCTCTGAGTTCTTACCTCAATACCCGTCCCGTGGTCGGTGAACGTGTTTATCTGCACGGCACGGCGCAAGTGATCGGCGATGTACAGATCGGCGACGATTGCTCGATCTGGTGCAACAGCGTGCTGCGCGGCGACGTGAACCGCATCGTCATCGGCGAGGGCAGCAATGTGCAAGACTTTTCCATGGGCCATGTGTCGCACAAGAGCGCGTCCAAGCCCGAGGGTTCGCCTTTGACCATCGGCAAATACGTGACCATCGGCCATTCCGTCATCTTGCACGGCTGCACCATCGGCGATGAATGCCTGATCGGCATGGGCAGCATCGTCATGGATGATGTGGTGGTCGAGAAAAACGTGATGCTGGGCGCCGGCAGCCTGGTGTCGCCCGGCAAGGTGCTGGAAAGCGGGCATTTGTACGTGGGCCGGCCGGCCGTGAAAGTGCGCGCCCTGACGGAAGCCGAGATCGCCTACCTGCGCTACTCGGCCGAGCACTATGTGCGTGTGAAGAACAATTACCTGGCCGGCAAGGATGACGCCTGACGGCAGGCGTGGGTGTCCTTGGCCGGCGTAAAGATCAAGCCTTGGGAGCGGCGGCAGGATCGGTGTATTTGGCGAAGTTGGCGATATAGTCGTTGAAGTTATCGTTCAGCATGCGCTTGTATTGCTCGGTGAAAAAGGCGACGGCTTCTTCTTTTTCTTGCTGCATCTTGACCGGGTCATTGGTCTTGCTGGCGACCAGGAAGGCGTTGAAGCGGGCAGCGGCATACAGCAGCGAAGTCGCTACTTCGCCGCCATTGCTGTGCTCGCATTGCTGATTGGCTACGGCGATGATCTGGTCAGCCCGTTCCCAGAATTCGGGGGCCGTTTTTGGTGTGCTCATACAACTCCTCATGAAAGTGCATGCCAGTCTACACAGCGCGCTGCAGGCTGTCCAGCCGCCAGGACAAGGTTCAAGCCGCTTGCAGTATCTGTTCCACGAGGTCAGGCAGCGACTGGCGGATATCGAGCACGATGCCTGCTTCATCGGCCTGCAGTGGCTGCAAAGTCTGTAACTGGCTGTCCAGCAGGCTGGCCGGCATGAAGTGCTCCCGGCGCTGCATGCGCTGCTGCAGCACTTCGCGCGGACCTGCCAGGTGGGCAAAGCGCAAGGCGGGATCGCCCTCGCGCAAGAGATCGCGGTAAGCGCGTTTCAGCGCTGAGCACGAGACCACCAGGCCGACGCCTTGCGCGCGCGCCAGTGCGATACGCTCGCGCAAGGTGGCCAGCCAGCCGGCGCGGTCGGCATCGGTGAGCGGCACGCCGGCCGCCATTTTGGCCACGTTGACTGGCGGGTGCAGCTCGTCGCCTTCCACATAGTCCACTTTCAACTGGCTGGCCAGCAGGCTGCCGACGCTGCTCTTGCCGCAGCCGGACACGCCCATCACGACCCAGCGCAGCGTGTTTGTCCGGCTTGCCGTCATGGCGAGGTGACGATGACGGTAACGCGGCGGTTTTCAGCCTGACCCGCCTTGCTGGCGTTCGACGCTACCGGCTTGCTCATGCCCAGGCCGCGCACGATCATGTTGTTGCGTGGAATCCCTGCCGTGCCCATGGCGTCGGCCACCACGTTGGCGCGCGCCAGCGACAGCTTGTTGTTAAGCGCTTCGGCCCCTTCGTTGTCGGTATGGCCTTCCACGCGCAAGTGGGTGATGTTGACTTTCAACAGGGCTGCGCTGATTTTCTGGATGCCGTTGCGGCTGGCGCTGTTCAGGCTCGATGCGCCGAAGTCGAACAGCAGCTTGTCGGTAAAGCTCAGCTCCCAGCCTTCATCCGTTTGATAGAAACCCTGTTCCTTCAAGGTGGCTACCTGGGCGGCATTGAAGGGCGATGTCGTTGCTGGCGTGCTCTGGCAAGCGGCCAAAAGGCTCAGCATGAGCAATCCCAGGAAACCCAGGCGTAGACGCTGATAAATAAAATGCATGGTGAAGCTCCTTGTCATCATGTTGGAGGATGGTTGCACGACAGGCGTGCCACTTCGCGCGTGCCGCGCTGGGCCTGCTTGGCGCGGTACATCGCTTCGTCGGCCGCGCCCACCAGCGAGGCAGAATCGATGGCGTGGTCGGGGAAGACGGCCACGCCGATGGTCAGCGAAGTCACGATGCTCTCGCCGGTCGGCAATTCGATCGCCTGCGACATGACGGCGATGATGTTGTCGGCGATATGCATGGCGTCGCTGCTGTGGCGCAGCGGCTTGAGCAGGATGGCAAATTCATCGCCGCCCAGCCGCGCCACCAGGTCGCCTTCGCGTAATTGCTGTTTGATGCGGGCGGCGATCGTTACCAGCACGCGGTCGCCCGACGCGTGGCCGTAGGTGTCATTGATGTACTTGAAGCGGTCGCTGTCGAGAAACAGCACGGCTACCTTGCCATTGCTGATACGCGCTTCGCTGACGGCCCGCTCCAGTTCCGTTTCCAGAAAGGCACGGTTGGACAAGCCCGTCAGGCTGTCATGGTTGGCGCGGTGCGACAGTGAGGCATTTTCCTTTTGCAGATGGCTTTGCCATGCTTCCAGCTCGTCGAGCAGTGCGTTAAAGTCATCATTGAGCTGATTGAGTTCGGCAATATTGGCGCTTGGCACACGCAATTCAAACGAGCGCTCGCGCCGCACGCGGTGCGCTGTTTCAGCCAGATGGCGCAGCGGCGCCGTGATGTCGATTTCCATGCGGCGCGACATGCGCACCGCCACGGCCAGGCTCAGTACCAGGCAGCCCAGCAGGCAAGACAGGCCGGTGAGCAAGAAGGGCAGCAGGCTGCGGCTGTGCGGCACCAGCGCGATGCTGCCGATCGCCTGCTCGTCATGGGTGATGGGAAACGTCAGCTGGTCGGGCAGCATCCAGCCCGTCAGCGCGCGCTCGATATAGTAGCGCGTGCCGTGTTCACCCCGTTCCCAGCGGGCCAGAATCTTGCCTTCCTTATCCTTGACCCAGGCCTGGTCTATATCTTCATTGACGCCGATCAGGGCCAGCGCTTCCTTGGCGGCAATGGGATCGCCAAATACCACGGCCGCTTCCACCGTGTAGCTCATCGAGCGTGCCACCAGGCGCAAATTCTGGTCTGAATACACGCGCAGGGCCAGCAGCGCCACGGCCGTCAGTGTCAGGCCGGCCGCCAGCACGGCGATCAGCGAGACGCTCAGATGGGCGCGCCGCAAGACGCTATCCAGGGTGGGCCGGGGTTTCTTGATGGTCATGGATTTCATGGCGAAGGGGCCTTGCGGCGGGCGATCTGCAGCGCGTTCGGATGCACGCGCAAGCCGCTGCGGGCGATGGCGTCGAGGTTGACGTCAAAACCGATCTGGGTGTCGACCAGGCGCAGGCAAAACATGGTGCCGGTGATGCAGCTAGTGCCCGGTTCGCTGACCGACAGGATGGGCTTGCCGATGATTTGCGCCAGCAACTGCTCGCGTTCGGTGTCGGGCAGGCTGCCCAGATACACGACATCGCATTCGCTGGCGGCGCCGACGGCGGTCTGGATCTTCAGGCGGACGCGCTGCCCCATGCTCGATGCCGGGGTGTCGGTAATCGCATTTTCCTGGCGCACGTTGCCGACCATGCAGACGCGTACTTCCGGCCGCGCCAAAGGCCAGCGCACATAGCTGATGATACCGAACAGTATCTGGGCGATATCGGCCGGGCGCCTGGCTTCGGCGCTGGCGGGCGTGGCCGGCGCCGCGCCTTGCGCCGACGCCGTACCCGTGCCGACGGTGGCGCAGGCCAGCAACAGGCAGCCGAGCAGCAGTGGCAGGCGGCGCCAGGGGCGGAAGAGGAAAGGCACGGCGATGGCTATCTTTAATTATTTACAAGCAAGGTCAGGTGGTAAATACAGCACACACATAAACTGTACGGAACTGTGTGATGAAAGTAAATCACTATCACCACGAAAACCTTGCATTATAAACACTTAATCAAAAGCTTGCATTTATTGCCATATGGCATGCTTTTACTCTTCCAGGGTGGCTTCCAGTAAATCGATTTCACGCAGCAGGCGCAAGTGGATGGCGTCATCGAGTTCGCCGGAAATGCGGCGCCGGAACAGTTCATCGCGTTCGGCCGTCAAGGCTTCGAGGCGCAGCGCCCGTTCCGCCTTGGCCAGTTCCTGCATGCGGGCCGCTTCATCATTGCTGCTTTCGCCATACGCCAGGCGCCGCCGGTAAGCTTCGATCAAGCGGTTCGCCGCTTCCGTGACGACTTGCTGCTTGCCTTCCGTGCTGACGCCTTCGCATACTTTTTCCAGCCGCGCGATGGCCGCTTCGGCCGCTGCCGAACGCGCATTGCGCTCTTCGCTGGAGCGCCGGGCCGGCGGCGCAAACACCAGGCCCTTGGTCAGCAGGGGAAGGGTGATGCTGGCGAGGATCAAGGACAGCAGGATCACGCCCATGGCAATAAAAATGACCAGGTCGCGTGCAGGAAAACGCGTACCATCCGGCAAGAAGAGCGGCAGGGTCAATATGCCGGCCAGGGTCAGGGCGCCGCGCACGCCCGCAAACGAGGCTACCAGCAGCAAGCGCAGGCTGGGACGCACCAGCTGCTTGCCCTCCTTGCCTGCCAGGCCGTCTTTCTTGTTTTGCTTGAACAAGGTGAGTTTCATGGAAATGAAGACCCACAGGAAGCGCATGAAGGTCAGGCCGACGGTGATCGCCACCACAT
The DNA here is from genome assembly GCF_014200725.1 of Janthinobacterium silvisoli. Classification (GTDB taxonomy): domain Bacteria; phylum Pseudomonadota; class Gammaproteobacteria; order Burkholderiales; family Burkholderiaceae_D; genus Janthinobacterium. The sequence goes on along the minus strand of NZ_JACHCL010000001.1, from coordinate 706,421 downwards.
ACAGCGGCAGTTTCCAGGCGCTGCCGGCGCCCACTTCGATGGACGCCGCCTGCAGGCTGCCTATGCTGGCGGGCAATTGGGCGCCCAGCATGACGAAGATGGCGCCATTCAACACCAGTTGTACGGTATCCCAGACGGCCTTGCGCTGGGTGCGGGTAGCGGCCAGCGGGCGGCCGATCAGGTCGGCGTAATGCATGGAAACACCGGCCGTGGCGGCGGCCAGAATGCCGGAGCCATGAATTTGCTCGGCGCCCAGATAGGCGGCGAACGGAATCAGAATGCTGATCAGGATTTGCAAGCCCGGTTCTTCTCCGACCTTGCTGACCAGCCACTTATTGGCCAGGCCCACACCCCAGGAAATAGCCAGGCCGATGACGATGCCACCGCCCGCTTCGCGTAAAAAGCTCAGCGAGGCAGCGCCGATGGAAAAGCCGCCCGTCATCATGGCCGCCACGGCAAAGGTAAAGCAGACCAGGCCCGATGCGTCATTCAGAAGCGATTCGCCTTCCAGGATATGCATCAGGCGTGGCGGAATCGGATTGCCGGCCGCAATCGCCGACACCGCTACCGGATCGGTCGGCGACAGGATGGCGCCCAGGGCAAAGGCCACGGCCAGCGGTACGCTGGGGATAAGCCAGTCGATGAAGAAGCCCATGCCCAGCACGGTAAACAGCACCAGGCCGATGGCCAGCATCAGGATCGAGCGGGCATCGCTGAAAAACGCCCCCTTGGGAATGCGCCAGCCATCGAGGAACAGCAGCGGCGGAATGAAGAGCAGAAAGAAAATATCGGGGTCGAGCGGCAATTGCATGCCGAGCAGGGCGAGCACCGAGCCACCGGCAATTTGCACCAGCGGCAGCGGTAGTCTGACCCAGCGTGTACGGGCGGCAAAGCCGCACAGGACGACGGTCAGGACCAGGATAAGGATTACGGTAACGGTATGCATGGGAGAAACGAGGCCGGCGTGCTGAAAAGACGATTATAAAGCGCAGTGCCCCTCAGCCGTGCCCGCCTGCTGTGGATACCCATCGGCAGGCTTGTCTTTGCGTACATGCAACAAGTCGCAATCGGGTAAGATTGGGCATCCCACTGCCATGCCGTTCGCTGTTTGTTGCACCGCGTGTCCAGCCTGTTTTGAATGGAATTATCGTTTGATTAAGAAGATTGTTGCCGGCCTGTCCATATTGCTGGCCCTGTTACTTGCCCTGGCCGGCGTTGTTGCCGCTTATTACTGGCGTCCCGCCATAGCGCCCATCAATCCGCCGCCCGCGGAGACTTTTTCACGGCAACTGGTCGAACAAGGCCGGGTCTTGGCCGGCATTGGCAATTGCGCCGCCTGCCACACGGCCAAAGACGGCGCCGACTATGCGGGCGGGCGCGGCCTGGCCACCGCGTTTGGCACGATTTACGCCACCAATCTGACGCCCGATACGCAGACCGGTATCGGCCGCTGGTCGCTGGCCGCATTTCAGCGCGCCATGCGCGAAGGCGTGCGCCGCGATGGCGACCATCTGTATCCAGCTTTTCCTTACACACATTTTACCCACGTCAATGATGCCGATTTGACGGCCCTGTACGCCTATTTCATGACGCGCCCGCCTGTCTATGCGGCGCCGCGCGCGAATACCTTGCCGTTTCCCCTGAACTTGCGCGCGCTGCAGGCGGGCTGGAAGTTGCTGTACTTCAAGCCAGGCGCGCTGGCGCCGGATGCTGCACATGGACAAGACTGGAACCGGGGCCGCTATCTGGCCGAAGGGCTGGCCCATTGCGCCGCCTGCCATACGCCGCGCAATGCGCTGGGCGCCGAAATTGCCAGCTCCGCTTACCTGGGCCGTCCCATGGCCCACTGGTATGCGCCAGCCTTGACCAGCGCCAATACGGCGCCACTGCCATGGACGAAGGATGAGCTGACTGCTTTCTTGCGCACGGGCGCCACCGCCTTGCACGGTGTGGCGGCCGGACCCATGTCGACAGTCGTGCAGGGCTTGAAGGGCGCACCTGACAGCGACGTGCGCGCGCTGGCCATCTATTTTGCCGATGTGGCCGATGCGGAACACAGCAAGACCGATGTGGATGCGGTCGTCAAGGCGGCGATTGCCCACTCGCAAAAGGTCAGCCTGGTCGATAATGACCGTGGCGCCAGCCTGTATGTGGCGGCTTGCGCCGCGTGCCACTCGAATAGCGATGGCCGGCCGGTGGCGGTGCGCCCCGAGCTGAGCTTGAACAGCGCTGTCAGTTTGCCCGATCCGGCCAATCTGCTGCAGGTGATACTGCATGGATCAAACAATCCAGGCTTGATGCCGGGCTTTGCGCAGGCGCTGTCGGATGCTGATATTGCCCAGCTGGCCGCTTATCTGCGCCGTAGCCGCAGCAGCCAGCCGGCGTGGCCCGAGCTGGAAGCGGCGGTGGTCCGCGCCCGTGCTGCCCAGTGATTGAATTGAAAGACCAGTATGCATAATATTATTGTCAATGGGCAGCCACTCGCCGCCGATGTCGATCCGCAAACGCCTTTGCTATGGGTGCTGCGCGAGGTCGCCCAATTAACCGGTACCAAGTTTGGCTGCGGCATCGGCCTGTGCGGAGCTTGTACCGTACATGTGGATGGGCGCGCCGTGCGTTCGTGCATCACGCCGGTTGCTTCTGTCGAGGCGTGCGCCATCACCACCATCGAAGGCTTGTCGCCCGATGGAAAACACCCGTTGCAGCAAGCGTGGATCGCGGCGCAAGCGCCACAGTGTGGTTATTGCCAGCCGGGCCAGATCATGCAAGCGGCCACCTTGCTGCGCGATTATCCGCAACCGACCGATGCCAACATCGATGCCGTGATGAGTGGCAACCTGTGCCGCTGCATGGCGTATGTACGCATCCGCAAGGCGATCAAGCTGGCGGCCGCCAGTGGGCAGGAGATGCCGCCCCATGCATGACTCCATACCTGTCTCGCCGGGCCGCCGCGGTTTCCTGATCGCCGCCGCCGGCACCGGTTTTACCTTGGCCTTTTTGCGTGCCGACAGTTCCCTGGCCGATAGCAAGCTGGCGCCGGCGATATCCGGACCAGAAGCCGCGCCTGCGTTCGATCCCGGCATCTGGTTCGGGATCGGCCGCGACGGCATCGTCACCGTCAATATCGCCAGGGCAGAAGTGGGCCAGCATATCGGCACGGCGCTGGCGCGCATCGTTGCCGAGGAACTGGAAGCCGATTGGGACAAGGTGCGCCTGCAGTATGTCGATAGCGATCCCAGGTGGGGGCCGATGGTGACGGCTGGCAGCCGCTCCGTATGGCAAGATTTCGATCCGCTCAGCCGTGCCGGCGCGGCTGGACGCATCGCGCTGATCGAGGAGGGCGCCAGGCTGTTGCGCGTACCTGTTGCCGCGTGCACGGCCAAACTAGGCGTGGTGCATGGACGTGGCCGCTCCGTGTCGTATGGCGAGATCGTGCGCCGTGGCAAGCTGGCCCGCCACTACACGCCCGCGCAATTACAGGCCATCGTGCTGAAAACACCGCAGCAGCGTACCCTGATCGGCCAGAGCGTGCAGGCGCTCGATATTCCATCCAAAACGGATGGCTCGGCCGTCTATGGCATCGATGTCCAGGTAGCAGGCATGGTGCATGCGCGGCCAAAAATTCCACCCACGCGCCATGGCGCCAAGGTCGTTTCCATCGACGACACGGCCGCCCGTAAAATCAAGGGCTATATCGGGGCTGCCGCCTTGAACGATCCCAGCAATACGGTGCCCGGCTGGGTCATGGTGTATGCCGATTCCTACGCGGCGGCCAGCCGCGCCGCCGAGCTGGTGCAAGTGAAATGGCGCACGGGAGCGGCAGCGCATGTGTCGGAGCAGGACATTCTGGCCTATGCCACCAGGCAGCTCCACGATGCCAGCCTGGGCGCGCGCGTGGTCGATGACGATGGTCTGGAGCAAGCATTCAAGGGGGCAGCGCTGACCCTGGAGCGCCACTACACCACCAGTACCGTGCTGCATTTCGAGCTGGAACCGCTCAATGCGCTGGTGCAGCAAATCGATGGCATATGGCATGTGCATGCGGGCAATCAGGCGCCATCGCTGATCTTGCCCGTGCTGGCGCAGGCATTGAAGGTAGCGCAAAGCCACATCGTCTTGCATACCTATCTGCTGGGCGGCAACATGGGCCGGCGCCTGAATGGCGATTATTGCGTGCCGGCCGCGCTGGCGGCGCAGGCACTGGGCCGTCCCGTCAAGCTGATTTGTACGCGTGCCGACGATAGCCATGTTGACTCGCCCCGCTCACCTTCCTTGCAGCATCTGCGTTTGGCTTTTGATGGGGCGGGTAAAGTGATTGCCATGCAGCATGAAGCCAGCGCCGGCTGGCCCGCGCAGGTGATGTTCCCCGCCTGGCTGGTCAAGGATAAGCAAGGCCACCCCTATGATCCGTCCGCCATCGCCGGCGCCGACCACTGGTACACGGTGGGAGCGCAGCGCGTGCGCACTGTTTCCAACGACCAGGCCAATAGCAGTTTCCGGCCCGGCTGGCTACGTGGCACGGGTCCGGCCTGGACCAGTTGGGCGGTGGAAAGTTTTATGGACGAGGCGGCGCAGGCGGCCAAGGCCGATCCGCTCGATTTCCGTTTGTCGCTATTGCAGGGGAAGGGCCGCAATGCGGGCGGCGCCGAACGCTTGGCCCACGTGCTGCGGCGTGCTGCGGAAAAAGCCGGCTGGGGCGCCGCCATGCCGGCCGACACGGGGCTGGGTATCGCCGCTACGGGCGGCCAGGAGCGCGGCATGCCGACCTGGACGGCTTGCGTAGCCAGGGTGCGGGTAGACCGCAAGACCTGCATGGTGCAAGTCGAAAAACTGACCCTGGTGATCGATGCGGGCGTGATTATTGACCCTGATGGCGCGCTGGCCCAGGCCGAGGGCGGCGCACTGCTGGGCCTGAGCATGGCGCTGCATGAAGGTACGGCGTTTTTGAACGGTGCCGTGAAGGATAGCAATCTGAATTCCTACTTGCCCTTGCGCATGGCCGACGTGCCGGAACTGGACATTGAATTTATCTGCAGTACGGAGATGGCGACGGGCCTGGGCGAACCGCCCGTAACTGTGGTGGCACCCGCTATCGGCAACGCCATCTTTGCCGCGGTAGCGGCGCGCGTGCGGCATTTGCCGATACGGCCGGAAGCGGTATTGAAGGCGCTGGACCGGTATGGCGCTGTGTGATCAGCTTGATCACACAGTTGCTTTCGTGCCCCTGCGTGAGCCGGCGCAGGCTGTTACACTAAAGGCTGCCGCCTGGTGCTGAAAATAGTGTAGTGGCCCGCGCCCGGTTTGGTCCAACCAGCTCGATTGTGGAGGCAGACATGCAAGAACAATTTGTCAGCATCACGGCGGATGAACTTCAATTGGACGGCGTGCTATCCGTGCCGGAAGGCGCGGTTGGCGTTGTGCTGTTTGCCCATGGCGCGGATCCAGGTTCCGGTGATTATCTGAACGCATCGAGCCATGCTACTTCCCAGGATTTTTTACGTTCTGGCATCGCCACCCTGCGTTTTGACCAGGGCGAAGTCAGCCCGGCGGGTGGCAGCAATGGCCATGCCTACTTTGTTCATAGCGATATCGTCTTGTTGGCGAGCCAGCTGGAAAAGGCGCTGGCCTGGCTCAAGCTTGACCCGTCCACCCGGCATTTGCCCTGCGGTTTGTATGGCGATGGCGTCAGTGCCGCCGTGGTGATGCAACTGGCGGCCTGGCGCGGTAGCCAGATTGCGGCGTTGGCCGTATGCGACGGGCAAATGGGAATGGCGGGCAAGGCGGCGCTGGAAAATGTGCGCGTGCCCTCGCTGCTGATGGTGGGTGGCCACGATCCCGATGTGCTGGGCTTGAACCGCATGGCGTTTACCACCTTGCGCTGCGATAAACAGCTGGAACAGATCGCCGCACCGGGCGGCCTGGACGCCCGCCATCAGGCTGCCTTGCTGGCCACGGACTGGTACACCCATCATTTCAACGGGCATGCCAGTACGGTCCAGTAGTTTTACGAGGGTTAGCGCAGATTGCGGGCATGGAAGCGCAAGTGCTCTTCCATGAAAGTGGCGATAAAATAATAGCCATGGTCATAGCCGGCGTGGCGGCGCAGCTGCAAGGGCTGGTTTGCATCGCAGCAGGCTGCCTCGAAGACTTCAGGGAACAATTGTTCCGGCAAGAATTTGTCGGCCAGGCCCTGGTCGATCAATATTCCATTCGGAAATAACGGCTGCTTGCCTTGCCGGCTGCGTACCAGCGCGCTGGCGTCGTATTTCTGCCAGCTGCTTTCATCGCTGCCCAGATAGCCTGTGAATGCCTTCTTGCCCCATGCACACTGCGATGGTGCGGCGATCGGTGCAAAGGCCGACACGGAGCGGAACAGGTGGGGATTGCGCAAGGCTAGTACCAGCGCGCCATGGCCGCCCATCGAGTGGCCAAAAATGCCGGTGCGCTGCGGATCGATGCCCAGTTCCTGCACCAGCAGGGTCCGCAATTCCAGCAGGTAGCTATACATGCGGTAGTGGCTGCTCCACGGCGCTTCGGTGGCGTCGACATAAAAGCCCGCGCCCGCGCCGAAATCCCAGGACTCGCTTTCTCCGGCAATATTGGCGCCACGGGGGCTGGTGTCGGGCGCGATCAGCACCAAGCCTTCTTCGGCTGCCACGCGCTGGGCGCCACCCTTGATCATGAACGTTTCTTCGGTACAGGTCAGGCCCGCCAGGTAAAACAGGGCAGGGTGTTTCTTGTCGGCCTTGGCGTCTTGCGCGCCAGCCGGAATAAACACGGAAAAACGCATCGGCAAGCCGATCGCTTGCGCATCGTGGCGGTAAAAACGTTGTACGCCGCCAAAACAGGCGTGCTCACTCAACAGTTCCAGCATGAATTCTCCTTGTCAATCCCACAGTATAGCCAGAGTGGCATGGGCCAGCACCTGGTTGAATAAATTATGATCGACATCTATGCGGTATCGGGTGTATGCTGCAAAAATTATGATCGTCATCTAATACTTGATCTAATCACCGGAGATAAATCATGCAATACAGTACATTTGGCCGCCGCACGGGCCTGCGCGTTTCGCAACTGGCTTTGGGCACGGGAAATTTCGGCACGGGCTGGGGGTATGGCTCGGAGCGCGCAGAGGCCAAGGCCGTGTTTGACGGTTATGTGGCGGCTGGCGGTAATTTTATCGACACGGCCGATACCTATCAGGTGGGGCAATCGGAACAAATGGTCGGTGAGTTCATCGCTGCCGAGCGTGATCATTTCGTGCTGGCCAGCAAATATACGCTCGGTGGTGCGCCGAATGGCGGTTTGTCGCGCACGGGCAATAGCCGCAAGAACATGGTCCAGTCCGTCGAAGCGAGCCTGAAGCGGCTCAAGACGGACCGCATCGACCTGTACTGGGCGCATTTCAGCGATGGTGTCACACCCATCGATGAAATCATGCGTGCCTTTGACGATTTGGTGCGCTCCGGAAAAATCCTGTACGCGGGCTTGTCGAACTTTCCCGCCTGGCGCATTGCCCGCGCCGAGCTGCTGGCCGAGTTGCGCGGCTGGGCGCCATTGATCGCCATCCAGACCGAATACAGCCTGGTCGAGCGCAGCGCTGACCGGGAGTTGCTGCCCATGGCCGAGGCACTGGGCCTGGGTGCGGCGCTATGGTCGCCATTGGGTGGCGGCTTATTGACCGGCAAATATCGCGACAGCAAGGAAGGCCGCTTGACGGGTCTGGGTGGCGTGCTGGTGCATACCGAAAAAAGCACACGTGAAACTGCCATCCTCGATGCCGTGCTGGCCATCGCCGCTGAACTAAGTGTTGCACCCGGTGAAATCGCCATCGCCTGGCTGCTGGCCAGGGCGGCGCGCTCATCGACAGCGCTAGTACCCATCCTCGGTTCGCGCACGCGGGCCCAGCTTGACGCCACCCTGGGTGCTTTGGCACTGAGCTTGACGCCAGAACAGCTGCAGCGCCTCGACACTGCCAGCACTATTGCCCTCGGTGCGCCATTCGAGGCGATTGCCAATAGCGCGGGCAATATCACGGGCGGGCAGGGCGCCTTGCTGCGGGGGCCATTTATTCCTGTCGCCTGACTTGCCTTTACCACTTGCAGCCGCTGTCGCCGGTGGCGCCCTTTAGCAGGAAGGGGGTGTTCGCCAGGCCCTCAAACCTGACGTTACTGATTTGCTGCTTGTAGTCGTTATCGCATTTGGGGCGTGCGGCGCGGGCGATGGCCTGCGCTATGGCAGCATCGCGGAGAAAGTCAGCGCTGTTATCTGTTCAGCAGCGCCGCGACAGACGGCAGGATGGCTTGCGCCGGTGCTTCAGTTTTAAAAACCAGCAAATGATCGGCGCGTGTCTTGCCCAGGTTGATGGCGGCCACGGGCTTGCCCGTTTCGGCCGCCATCCGGCACAGGCGAAAACTGGAATACACCATCACGGATGAACCGATCACCAGCAGTGCGCTCGCTTGCTCCATCTTGCGCTGCGCTTCGGCCGCACAGGCTGGCGGCACGCCGTCGCCGAAAAACACCACGTCCGGTTTGAGCACGCCGCCGCATTGCGGGCAGTGCGGCACATGAAAGGTGGCCAGTTGCGATGGTTCCAGCAGGGCGTCGCCATCGGGCGCCGGTGTGGCGATGGCGCCTGCCATCTGCGGATTGCTTTGTTCCAGCATGTCCTGGATGAAGCGGCGCGTGTAACTGGCATGGCACGCCAGGCAGACCACGCCATGTATGCTGCCGTGCAATTCCGTTACATCCTTGCTGCCTGCCTGCTGATGCAAGCCATCCACGTTTTGTGTAATCAAGCCACCGATGCGGCCTTGCTGCGCCAGCTGGGCAATCGCCAGGTGACCCGCATTGGGCAGCGCGCGCGACAGTAGTGGCCAACCGACCATGCTGCGCGCCCAGTAGCGGCGGCGCACGGCTTCCTGGCGGCGAAACTCGGGTCCCTGTACGGGAGCATTGCCGCGCCGCACGCCATCCGCGTCGCGGTAATCGGGGATGCCGGACGCCGTGCTGATGCCGGCCCCCGTCAGCAGCAGCACGTCCGGGTGGCGCAGCAGGAATTGCGCCAGCTGTTCGGCCGCTTGTTGTTCCCTGTCGGGCTGTGGGCTGAAAAGGGAAAAAGTTTGCATGATGCGCCATACTAACCGAAGCATGGCGCCTGTGTGATGTACCGCTTTATTCCAGCTTCATGCCGAAGCGCTGCAGGCGCGGTTGCCAATGATCCTCGATATTGGCCGAAACGAGGATGCGTTCGGCCTTGCCGATCAGCAGCTCCCGTGGCACGAAGCCGAAGTAGCGCGAATCGGCGCTATTGTCGCGGTTATCGCCCAGCATCAGATAATGATCGGCAGGCACGGTGACGGGGCCAAAGCTGCGCAATGCCGGCAGTTGTGCCAGAACCTGGATACGGTGCGCATGGCCGCCGTTTACGGCGCTGCTTTCACTGATGTGCTGGGCCGTCAATTGACCTACATGGTCGACGCTTTCCGGCACGCTATCGAGCATGGTGTACTGGGCCGGCTGGCCATTGATGGTCAAGTGTTCATCGCGCATTTCCAGAGTATCGCCGGGCAGGGCAATGACGCGCTTGATCAGCCGCGTGCCATCCTTGGGTGAGAAAAAGGTGACGATATCGCCGCGTTCCGGTTCGCCCAGACGCTGGAGCACGATATTGGTCAGCGGTACTTTCAAGTTAAAAGCGAGGCGGTTGACGAACACCACATCGCCTTCCAGCAAGTTCGGCCGCATGGAGCCGGACGGGATGGGATTCCAGTCAGCTACGGCCGTGCGAAATACGCCGAACAGCAGCAAAAACAGTAAAAAGCCCTTGTTGGCCCGCATCCATGGTTTCATCGTGTCTCGCTCTGTGCCTGTGCCCGTGATCGTTGGGAATACGCGTCATGTTACTTTCGCGTAATAGCAACAATGCAGAGTGAGACTGAAGATTGTCTTAAATAGTCATTTTAAAAGCGGTACAGAATGCTTAAGAGGTGGCGTATGTTACAAGCCAGCGTCAGCCCAAGCTGCTTTTACCGGCGCCGGCAAGGCGACTGCGGGTCGTCTTTCCTGCTTGTTCCCTGGGATAGTTGCTTGCCGCCCAGTTCTTCCCACAGTTCGCCCACGGCCACCAGCAAGCCGCCTGCGATAAAGGGAATGCCGACCAGCCACGGCGTACCGTCCAGCCATGGCCCCAGCAACACGGCCGAAATGATGGCGATGGCGAGGGAACTCCACCAGAAGCGCCGCGGATGCCTGAGGGTGAATAGCTGCTGTAGCTCATCCATCTGTTCATTCATAGGTCCTCCTTCGATAACAGGCGGTACAACCGGGCGGCAAGGATGCTGCTGGCAGCGATGACGAAGCAGCCATCGAGAAAAAACAGCGCCATGCCAATCAGGTGCATGCCCTGCGCCAGGTAGGCAGGTAATTCATGCGCTTCCACCCATTGCGTCATCCATGCCAGTATGATGGCGGCAGCAAAAATCACGATGGCTAACGCCAGCATCAGCAGCACATGTTCAAACAGGCGGTTGCGCAGTTTCATGTTGGACTCTGCTAGCTGGAAAAGGTTCAAAGGTTTAAAGATTCACTAAGCTAGACGTTATCAGTCCAATCGTGTTCTGGCTTGCGCTGGCATAAAGTCGCACGCCATGCTGAAAAAAGAGCGTTTATGCCAGGAAAACCCTCGTTTTTAATTAAATGCCAAGCCTCTCATTGCGCCGTTCGAAGTACAGCAAGTCCGACCATTCTTGCTGGAAAAGCATGGCCTTTTCTGCCCTGCCATACTGGTTGAAACCATTGCGCTGCATGACGGCGATCGAGCCCAGGTTTTGTGGCTGTATCGTCGTTTCCAAACGCCACAGGTCCAGCTTGCCGAAGGCTTCTTCCAGCAGCAGCGCCACGATGCGCGTGGCATAGCCGCGTCCGCCGAATTTTTCACCCACGCGGTAGCCCAACTGGGCCTTGTTGAAATACGGGCGCGTGACAGCGGTCAGGTTGACGCGCCCGACGATCTGGCCATCATGCCTTGCCAGGTATTGGTGCGAGAGGTCTTGCTGGCGTTCGCGCTGGGCTTGCTCGATGACGGCGGCGATGGCTTCCAGGCTGTAATAGGAGGGCGCGCGGGCGGCGACCCAGGTTTCGAAGTAGCGACGGTTTTCAAGCTCGAAAGCCAGCAGTTCATGTGTGTCGGCGCTGGCGAGCGGGTGCAGCTGGATGTGATTGAAATCTGACATGGGTGCTCGTTAAAAAGAGTTGCGCCATTATAATCATGCGGCGCATTTTGCCGCGCACCGACTCCCCTCATGAAGGAAGCATATGCTGTCTCATATTTTTATCGGCACCAACGATTTCCCCCGCGCTTACCCTTTGTATACGGCGCTGATGCGCGAACTGGATTTGACCGAGAAATTCCACAACCCGGCCAAGCCGATCGCGGGCTGGATGGCGAAGGACGCGCCGCAACCGCTGTTCGTGTTGAGCGCGCCCTACGACGGTCTGCAGGCAACGCCCGGCAATGGACAAATGATTGCCTTCCTGGCCAGCAGCCGCGCGCAAGTGGATCGCTGCTACGCAGCGGTGCTGGCGCAGGGCGCCGTCTGTGAAGGCCCGCCGGGCCTGCGGCCGCATTACCACGCCAATTATTATGGCGCCTACTTCCGCGATAGTGATGGCAACAAGCTGTGCGTCTGCTGCCACCGCGCAGAATAGATCAGTCTTGTTCCCAGACCTGGGCTTCGGTCCAGCCCAGATCAAGAAAGTCTTGTACCTCAGGCGCCGTTCATGCTTACCTGGCAAAATACAGCGCATGCAGATGTTCCAGGTCCACCTCGGACGCTGGCTGCGAGAGCGCCACTTTACCACTTTGCAACAGGTAGACATGGTCGGCCACGCCCACGGCGCGCGCTGTATTCTGCTCGACCAGGATGATGGTGCGCGCGCCATCCTTCAGCCGTTCGAGGATTTCGAACAACTCATTGACTACCAGCGGCGCCAGGCCCAAGGACGGTTCGTCGATGATCAATAGCGATGGATCGGACATCAGGCCGCGCGCCATCGCCAGCATCTGCGCCTCGCCGCCCGACAGCGATCCGGCCAGCTGGCGGCGCCGCTCGTGCAGGCGGGGGAACATGGCCCAGGCTTCTTCCAGGCGCGCCTTGCAGTGTGCCCGGTGCGCTTTTGGAAAGGCACCCATGATCAGGTTTTCTTCCACGCTCATGTCACGGAAGGTCATGCGCCCTTCGGGGATCATGGTCACGCCGGTGTCGCCCATCTTCCAGGTGGGGGTGCCGTTGAGGACATGGCCATCAAGGATGATCTGCCCCGCGGCAGCTGGCAGCAAGCCCATGATGGCGCGCAGCAGGGTGGTCTTGCCGGCGCCATTCGGGCCGATGATGGTGGTCAGCTTGCCTTTCTCGATATCCAGCGAGACATCCCACAGCACGTTGATGGCGCCATAACCGGCGCGCAGATTCTCTATCTTAAGCATGGACGGCTCCCGTATAGCTTTGGATCACGGCCGGATCTCGGAACACGGTTTCCGGCGCGCCGTCGGCGATCAGCTGGCCAAAATTGAGCACGGCCACGCGCTGGCACAGATTGCTGATGGTTTCAATGTCATGCTCGATCATCACGATGCCCACGCCGAATGTCGCATGCAGCTCTTTCAGCATGCCCATGAAGCGGCGCTTGCCGTTGGTTTCCAGGCCGGCCAGCACTTCATCGAGCAGCAGCAGCCTGGGATTCGTGGCCAGTGCTTTCGCCACTTCCAGCGCCTTCAATTCCGTCAGCGCCAGTTCGCTGGCCGCATCGCGTCCGGCCTTGTTCGCCAGGCTGGTGAAGTCCAGTATTTCATCGATCTTGCGCATGTCCACCTTGCCCGTGCCGAAGCGCTGCGCCACGATCAGGTTTTCGCGCACCGTCAATTCATGCATAGGCTGCGGGATCTGAAAGGTGCGGCCCAGTCCCAGGCGCGCGCGCTGGTACATGGGCGTGGCCATGATGTCGCGCCCTTCAAAGCGGATGGCGCCACTGGTGGGGCGCACCAGGCCGGAAATCGCATTGAAAAGGGTAGTTTTGCCGGCGCCATTGGCGCCCACCAGGCCGATCACATCGTGGCTGCCCACATTCAGGGTGACACGGTCGACGGCAGTCAGGCCGCCGAAGCGCACCGAGACATTATCGAGTTCAAGCATGTTTTTCTCCCTCGGCCTTGGCCTTCTCTTTACCCTTGAACAGCTTGCGCAGCAGCGGCAGCAAGCCGTTCGGGCTGAACACGATCATCGCCACCAGCAGCACCCCCAGTACCAGCTGGTGGCCGGTGGGTATCAGCGACTTGAAGATCAACTGGTCGACCAGATACACCACCACCGCGCCGAGTACCGGGCCGAGGATGGTGCGGTAGCCGCCGAAGATGGCTGCCACGATAGGCAAGGTCACCCACAGGCTGTTGAAGGCATAGTCGGGTTCCAGAAAATTGATGTAGTGGGCATTGAAGGCGCCGAACAGGCCTGCCATAAAGGCTGACACCAGCAGCATCATGCCTTTCAACAGCGTGCTGTTGACGCCGACCACGCGCGTCGCGTCTTCGCTGTCGTGCATGGCACGCAGGGCGATGCCGTAATGGCTGGAACGGATGCGGCTGTAGGCAAACGCACACGCCACCACCAGGGTCAGCACCACCAGGTAGGCGCCCGTCTTGCTGGCCAGGTCGAAGCCGAAAACGGTGGGCAGGGCAGGGATATTGTTCACGCCACCGGCGCCGCCCGTGACGGAACTCCATTCGGTGGCCAGGATGCGGAAGATATGCGCGTAAGCCAAAATCGCCAGCGCAAAATATGGCCCGTGCAGGCGCAGCACGGGCAGCATGATAATCGCTGCCATAGCGGCACCCGCGCCGCCCAGCAGCATGGCGGCAAATACGGGCAAGCCCAGTTTCACACTTAGCAAGGCTGACACGTAAGCGCCCACGCCAAAGAAGGCCGCATGGCCGAAGCTGACCATGCCACCCAGATTGCCCAGCAATGCCCACGACAGCGCCACGCCGCCGATGATCAGCGCCGCTACCACCATGCTCATCACATACTGGTTGCCGCCCAGGGCCAGCGGCACGGCGAGGTAGGCCGCCAGCAGCAGGGTGAACGAGAATATTGTTGAACGTTTCATCCGCGCCTCCGCTGTGCACCGAACAAGCCATTCGGCATGATGAACAGGACCAGCAGGAACAGCACCATGCCCGACAATTCTTGCAGCGCCGAACTGGCCAGGGTGACGGTCAAGGCTTCAGCGATGCCCAGCAGCACGGCCGCCAGCAGCACGCCGGGAATGGAGCCGATGCCTGCCAATACGGTGATGATGAAAGCCTTGACCGTCAGTGCGCCGCCGTAGGCTGGCTGGATCACGCCATAGCTGAACAGGGCCACGCCCGCAAACGCGGCCAGGATGCCGGCCACCAGAAAGGAGACCAGTTCCGTGCGGCCCGGATCGATGCCCATCAGCTTGGCCGCGTCGCGGTTGCTGGAGACGGCCCGCACGGCGCGGCCATACCAGCTGGTCGATAGCCAGCGCCACAGGGCTGCCATCAGCACCAGGCTGACGCCGAAGAAAATGACTTCGCTGCGCATGCTGAAGAACGGTCCGATCTCGATGCCTTCCTGCAGCCAGCTGGACGACGTCGAGCGGATATCGGCCTTCCATATCAGCAGGATGGCGTTGGTGAGGATCACGCCGATGCCGTAGGTAAGGATCAGCGAATTGATTTCGCGGTCTTTCTTGATGCGGCTGACGATGGCGTACACGCCGACCGATGTCAGGCTGACGATCACCAGCGCGATGGGGATGGCGAACATCGGCCCCAGGCCCAGGCCGGATTCCACGCTATAGGCGATATAGGCGGCCAGCAGCACCAGTTCTCCGTGCGCCAGGTTGATCACTTTCATGGTGCCGAACACCAGCGCCAGGCCTAGCGCGATCAGGGCGTAGGAACCGCCCTGCAGCAGGCCCGAATACAGGGCTTGCAGGATTAATTCTGTCATGTCGTTATCCCGTCAGGCAGCCCGGCGCTGGCCAGTACTGCCGTTGATCGAAACACGCCCGGGGCGGGCGTGTGCGTATGCAGGGGAAGAGTTACCAGGGCACTGCTGGGTAGATGAGTTTACCGGTGGCGTTTTCCTTCGGCCAGACGATCACCACTTTCTTGTCCTGGTGCTGCGCCATGCGGTGTACGAAGTTCTGGTTGTCGCCATTGGCGGCGAACTGCACCCGGCCGATCAGCGTTTCGCGGTCGGTCTTGCGCATTTCTTCGGCCACGCCGCCCTTTTTGATCGTGCCCTTGTCGGCCGCACGCGCAATCGCTTCGAACAGCAGCATCGATTGCACATAGCCGAACTGGCCCAGGTAGTCGGGCTCCTTTTTGTACAACTGGCGGTAGCTGTCGCTGAAGGCCTTGCCGTCGGCCGTCTTGAATTCGGTGGGGAAGGGCAGCAGCGCCGTGCCGAACACGTTCGGCATCAGGTCGGGGAAGTCGGCCGCCATCTTGGGCGTGGCCAGCGACCATACGCCCACCATGGCCTTGACCTTGGGTTTCAGCACACGCGCGGCGCGGATGATGCCCACATAATCGTTTTCATAGCCGACCATGGCGACCACTTCAGATTTATCCTGCAGCTTGATCTTGTTGATGATGGGCTTGAAGTCCGTGATGGCAGGGTCGAACGAGTGGGCGGTCACTTTCACTCCCTTCGCTGCCAGTGCCTTTTCCACATCCTTGGCCAGGCCGGTGGTGGCGTCTTTGGTGGAATAGATGATCGAGACGGACTTGGCGCCTACCTCCTGCAGCAATCCCAGCATGGCTTTTTCGTAGCCTGCCGTGTTATTGATGCGGAAAAAATTCTTGCGTCCGCTAGCTACCAGGCTGTCGTCCACGCCGCCCGAGGTGATGTAGACCAGGCCCAGTTTATTGGCCGTGTCGGAAGCGGGCGAAATATTATTGGAACCGTAGCCGCCCGTGATGGCCACCACGCCCTGGCTGGCCAGTTTTTCCACGGCCGCAATCGCCTTGGCAGGCGCCGATTCATCGTCGACGGTGACGATCTTGATCTTGTGTTTGCCGTTAGTCTTGTTGAAGACCTCGGCGGCGACCATGATCCCTTCCTGCATGCCGGCGCCGACGCGCGCCAAATTGCCGGTCAGGGGGATTTCGGCGCCGACCAGGAATTCCTCGGCGCTGGCATGGGGTATCCAGGCGCTGGAAATGGCTGCAGCCAGGGCAATACGTGTCAGTGTGTGCTTCATCTTGTCTCCTCCCGTGATATGCGCCGGCGCCAGGATGGGCGCCGGCTTCGTAAGCCGCTGTTTTTTTATTGTCGGCTTTCCTGTTACTTTGCTACTGCCAGTTGCGCCATCTGCCGCAACTGGCCTTTCAAGATCTTGCCGGTGGCCGCCGCCGGCAGTGCATCCATGACGATGATGGCTGACGGGCATTTGTAGGGCGACAGTGTGTGCGCCAGGTAGTCGTGCAGGACTGCTACTGTCACCGGCTGGCGCGGGTCCAGTTCCACATAGGCGATGACTTCCTCATTACCATCGGCTACGCTGCGCCCGACCACCGCTGATTGCACCACCGACGGGTGAGCATTCAAGGCCGTTTCCACTTCCAGCGGATAGACATTGAAACCGGAACGGATGATCAGCTCCTTGGTGCGCCCGACGATGAATAGCGCGCCGTCTGCATCCTGGCGCGCCATGTCGCCCGTATTTAACCAGCCGCCTGCACGCATGGTGGCAGCCGTCATCGCCGGTTCGTGGTAATAGCCAGCCATGATGTTCGGCCCATGTATCCACAGTTCGCCCGGTTCGCCTTGCGCCACATCGTTGCCCGCCACGTCGACCACGCGCACGGCCACGCCTGGTATCGGCGTGCCGACGGAATCGTCATGGCGCGGTGTCTCCAGGCGCGTCTGGCTGATGGTGGGCGCACTTTCCGTCATGCCATAGCCATTGTGCAGTGGGGTACCCAGCAGCTTTTCCACATCGCGCTTGAGCGATGGCGCCAGCGGCGAACCGCCGGCATAGGCAAAGCGCAGCTGCGTCGGCAGCGGTGTGTCGGCGCCGCCCAGGGTTTGCAGCAGCTTGGCATACATGGCGGGCACGCCCTGCACGATGGTCAAGCCATCATCCTTCAACGCCGCCAGCAGGCCGGCGGTGGTAAAGCGCGGTACCAGATACAGGCTGGCGCCCGCATACAAGGTGCCCAGGGTAACGGAAGCGAGGCCATAGACATGTGAAATCGGCAGCACGCCATACGCGCGGTCGCTGCGGGTCAGGCCGCGCAAGGTGCTGGAGACGGCAGCGATAAACAGCAGGTTGCGGTGCGTCAGCATCACGCCTTTCGACTGCCCCGTGGTGCCGGTGGTGTAGATCAGCGCGGCCACTTGTTCATTGCTGGCCACGGTGTTTTCCGCCACGGCTGACGTATTGAGTTCTCCCGCCAGCAGCCCACCCATGCCATCGATACTGGCAGGCAGTGCGCCGCGCCGCGCCGCATGGGCTGCTGCCTCCGGTGAGTTATTGTTTAAGAACAGCACACGCCGTGCACCGGCGTGTGCAAAGATGGTGTCGACTTCGCGTGGCGACAAGCGCGCATTGACGTTGACGATCCAGGCATCGATGCTGGCGGCAGCGAAGATCAGCGCCACTTGCTGCGCGCAGTTTTCGCCGACCACCATCACACGGTCACCGGCCCGCACGTCCAGGCTATGCAACAGCTGCGCGGCACTGTCCACGCTGTGCTGCAGCTGGGCGTAAGTCCAGTGGCGGCCGTCTTCGTGCAGGGCGGGCGCCTCGGGCGTGCGCGCCGCCCAGTGTGCAGGAATGGCCGACAGGCGCGCCGGCAAGCTGGCCAGCAGGGCAGGGATATCCATCACGGTCTCCATTACTTTTGCGCTGCCTTGATCATGTTGCGGGCAATCACGATTTGCTGGATCTGCGTCGTGCCTTCATAGATGCGGAACAGGCGCACATCGCGGTAAAAACGTTCGGCCGCGTATTCGCTGATATAGCCGGCGCCGCCGTGGATCTGCACCGAGCGGTCGGCCACCCTGCCGCACATCTCGGAGGCGAACAGCTTGCAGCACGACGCTTCGGTCGAAATGTCTTCCTTGTTGTCGCGGCGGCGGGCGGCGTCGAGCACCATGCTGCGGGCCGCATAAATTTCGGCCTTGCTGTCGGCCAGCATGGCTTGTATCAGCTGGAATTCGGCGATAGGCTGGCCAAACTGCTGGCGGTCCATCGCGTAGGCCAGCGCATCGGCCAGCATGCGTTCGGCCGCACCCACGCAGACGGCGGCGATATGCAGCCGGCCCTTGTCGAGCACCTTCATGGCGGTTTTAAAACCCACGCCTTCCTTGCCGCCGATCAGATTGGCGGCCGGCACGCGGCAGTTTTCAAAGATCACGTCGCAGGTATGCGCGCCTTGCTGGCCCATCTTCTTGTCGATCTTGCCCAGCGAGAGGCCTGGCGTATCTTTTTCCACGATGAAGGCGGAGATGGCCGAAGCGCCGCGCTTGGCCGGATCGGTGCGCGCCATGACGGTAAAAATGCTCGCTTCCGGCGCGTTCGTAATATAGCGCTTGCTGCCGTTCAGGATATAAAAGTCGCCATCGCGCACGGCCGTGGTGCGCAGCGAGGCGGCGTCCGATCCCGATCCCGCTTCCGTCAGGGCGAACGAGCCGATGATCTCGCCGGCCGCCAGCTTGGGCAGGTAGCTTTGTTTTTGTTCCGGCGTGCCGTCGATGACGATGCCTTGCGAACCGATGCCGTTATTGGTGCCGATCAAGGAGCGGAAGGCGGGCGAGGTGCGGGCGATTTCAAAGGCCACCCTTACTTCTTCTTCCATGCTCAATTCCAGTCCGCCGTATTCTTCTGGTATGGACAGGCCGAACAGGCCCAGTTCGCGCATCTGCGCCACGATGGCTGGCGGGATGGTGTCGGTTTCGGCCACCAGCGCCTCGTTCGGCACCAGTACTTCGCGCACGAAGCGGCTTATGCTGTCGAGCAGGATGTTGAGGGTTTCTTGGTCGCGTATCATCGGGGTCCTCGGAGACTTGATAGAGAGGGGCGCGCAGTCTAACCGCGTCCCAGATTGGTTTCAACTGTTTTTACGAGGGCCACCAGGCGTGGCCCCAGATCGTTTTCAAGCTTGTCGCGCGAGAGCAGAAAGGCCGGGCCGCCGCAATTGAAGGCCATCACCGGCCCGCCATCGGCATCCCGCATGGGCACGCCCACCGCGTGTACGTCGGTTTGCCATTCGCCGGCCGAGATGCAAAAGCCCCGGTCCTGGTAATCCTTGTAGCCTTGTTCGATGCCGGCCTTGATGCGCGGCCAGCGCTCCGTGTCATGCAGGCGCGCATGGTCCATCAGGTAGTCGCGTTCCGATTGCGGCAGGATGCATAGCAGGGCCTTGCCCATGGCGGTCGTCATCAGGGGAATGCGCGAACCCACATCGAGGCGCAAGGTGACGTTGGCGCTGCTGCGGCAGGTTTCCACGTACACCATGCTGAGGCGGTCGCGCGTGCCCAGCGCCACGGAAGCTTGCGCATGTTCGGCCAGTTCTTCCATCAGGGGGCGCGCCATCTTGCGCACGTCGAGATTGGACAGCATGCGGTAGCCGAGGGCCAGCACGCCGGCGCCCAACTGGTATTTGCCCTGGTGTTCGGAGTAGCTCAAATAACCCAGCTTGGTGAGGGTATAACTGAGGCGCGAGATGGTGGGTTTGGGGATGGCCGTGCGCTTGGCCATCTCTGCATTCGACAGGAACACTTCGCCGGGGCGAAAGCAGCGCAGCACTTCCAGGCCACGCGCCAGCGCGTTGACGAATTGCCGGTCCTTGCCTTCCTCATCATCGCTGAAGACGATCAAATCCGGATCTGCTGCTGGCTGGTGATGGCTTGTTTTGGCGTTCATTTGCGTCCCCCTTGCAAACCAGTTTGCCTAGGCGGGCACAGCATGTCAATCGTTTTGTGGAACATTCGTTCGCACAGCGAAATGCTGCAATGCGAGAAAAGAAGATCAAAAAACGTTGCTTGAAGATCGTTATTTACCTGCGTATATTGCGAACTTCGTATGTGGGCCGTGCAGCAAAAGAAAGGACGCACCATGTTGAACATTATTCGATTGTTGGCCCTGATGGCCTGCCTGCTTCCCGTCAGCGCGCAGGCAGGGCCGCCGGCGCCCTCGCGCGACAGCATGAGCCATAGCCTGCAGGTGACGGGTAGCGTGAAAACGCCTTTGATCCTGACGGTGGCCGAGCTGCGCCAGATGGCGCCTGTCAATGGGGGTGAGCTGGCGGTTACGCGCCAGAACGGCGGCAAGGCCGAGACGATCACCAGCTACAAGGGCGTGCGCCTGCGCGACATCCTCGACAAGGCGGTGCTGGATGCGCCCGGTCACAACGATGTGAAAAAGCTGGCCATCATCGCCAGCGCCACCGATGGCTACGCGGTGGTGTTTTCCTGGGGCGAGCTGTATAACTCGCCCGCCGGCGATAGCGTGATCGTGTATGTCGAGAAAAATGGCAAGGTGCTCGACGAGAGCGATGGCGAGATCGCGCTGATCTCGGCCAAGGATATCCGCACGGGACCGCGCCACGTGAAGTGGCTGAACCGTATCGAAGTGCGCAAGCTGGCTGATTAAGCCGGCTTGCTCATGGCCTGCCTGGCGTGCTCAAACAACTGGCGCGCCTTGGGCGTCAGCCCCAGCATATGGATGGCTGCGTGGATCAGACCATCGAGGCGCAGGCAGTCAACGGCCACGCCCGCATTCCGTAGGCGCTGGGAGTAGGCCACACCCTCGTCGTGCAGCGGATCGTATTCACATACCAGCACCGTTGCCGGCGGCAAGCCGCGCAAGGACGTGGCTCGTAGCGGTGCCGCATACGGCTGCTTGCCATCGGCCGGGGTGGCAAGATAGGCCGACCAGCAAAAGCGCATGACTTCGCGCGTCAGCGAATACCCTTCGGCGTAGCGCTGGTAAGACGGCGTGTCGAAGGCAAAGTCGAGTGCCGGATACAGCAGCAATTGATGGACCAGCGCAGGGCCATCCAGGTCGCGCGCCATCAGGGCCGCTGCCGCCGCCAGGTTGCCTCCCGCGCTATCGCCGCCCACGGCCAGCCGGCCTGCATCGATACCCAGCTCCGCTGCCTGTTCGGCCACCCAGCACAGGGCGCGGTACACATCGTTCAGTGGCGCCGGAAATGGGTGTTCAGGCGCTAGCCGGTAATCCACGGAAAAGATGACGTTGCCAGTGGCATTGGCCAGCGCGCGGCAAGGGTTGTCATACACGTCCAGCGAGCCCAGGCACCAGCCGCCGCCATGCGCGAACACCATGGCGGGCAAGGCGCTGGCAGCGTCCGCACCGGCGGGCACATAGGCGCGCACGGTCAGCGCAGGCTCGCCAGGCAGTACATAATCCTTGATCGAGGCCACCTCTTCCAGGGGGCCATGCAACTGGCGCAACGCGGTATCGGTGGCCGCCCGCAGCTCTGCCAGCGAGGCGGGCTGCGGTGCCTCTTGCGTCTGACGCAGATAGGCGGCGATGCGTGGATCGAGGCTCATGCCGGCTCTCCCGCCAGGAAGGGCAGCAAGTGGGCGATAAACGCTTCCGGCTGCTCTTCCATGATGAAGTGGCCGCATTCGGCAACGATGGCGCCCGCCAAATTGCTGGCCTTGCCCTGCATGGTCAATAGCGGCGCATCATTGGTCGCATGGTCGGCACCGATGGCCAGCACCGGCATGGCCAGGCAGCGTTTGGCCCGTTCCAGGTTTTGCCGTATGGTTTCGGGTATCGCACGGTAGTAGGCGAAGCCGGCGCGTAGCGCGCCTGGCGTGGCGTAGGCCTCGGCATATACGTCCACGGCGACCTTGTCGCGCCGGTAAGACCAGCGGTCGAAGATGAAGCGGATGTATTCGCGCTCCTTGCCGGCCGTGAGCATTTCCGGCAGGTCAAGCACCTGGTTGAACATGAAATGCCACAAAAAGATATTGTCGGCAGGGGCGACAAAGATGGGCGGCGCGGGCGCCAGGCCGGGTATCACGGCTTCCGTCAGCGCCAGTTTTGTTACGGCTTGTGGAAAATCGCTGGCCAGCGCATAGCCTACCCACATGCCGATATCGTGGCCCACCACGTCGTACTGCGTGTGGCCCAGGGCCAGCATGGCGCGATGCAGGGTCGCCGCCACGGCGCCCGTATCGTAGCCGCCGGCCGGGCGGTCCGAATAGCCGCTGCCTGGCGGGTCGATGGCGATTGCTTGATACCCCTGGCTGGCCAGAGCCGCCATCACATGGCGCCAGGCGTACCAGGTTTGAGGCCAGCCGGGGATCAGCAGCACCGGCTTGCCAGTTCCTGTAATGGCACAGTGCAGGCGCTGGCCAGCGATGCGCACGTAGTCGTGAGTGATGTGGTTTTCGTGTTGATGCATGGTGCGTCCTTACTTAATTAATTGTTTTGAATGCCGAGCAGGGTATTGATCTGTTGCGCGCTGACAGGCGCGCCGGCGAAGTCGTCGAAGATCTTGTCTGTCACGGGAATGATGTGGGCATTGATAAAGGCCACGCCTTCGCGCGCGCCTGCCTCCTGGTCCTTCAGGCAGCATTCCCATTCCAGGGTGGCCCAGCCGGCGTAATCGTATTGCGCCATCTTCGAGAAAATCGCCTTGAAATCGACCTGGCCGTCACCGAGCGAACGGAAACGCCCGGCGCGGTTTTCCCATGACTGGTAACCGCCATAAATGCCTTGCCGCCCAGTCGGATTGAATTCCGCATCCTTCACATGGAACATGTGGATATGGTCTTTATAGATGTCGATGAAATCGAGATAGTTCAGCTGCTGCAGCACGAAGTGGCTGGGATCGAACAGCATCTTGCAGCGCGGGTGGCGCCCTGTGCGCTCATAAAACATCTCGAAACTGACACCGTCATGCAAGTCTTCGCTAGGGTGGATTTCGTAGCACAGATTGATACCCTGTTCCTCGCACACGTCGAGTATCGGCAGCCAGCGGCGCGCCAGTTCATCGAATGCTGTCTCGATCAAACCGGGTGGACGCTGTGGAAACGGGAACAGATAAGGCCAGGCGAAGGAACCTGAAAACGTTCCCATCTCCGTCAATCCAAGGCGTTTTGATGCCATCGCCGCCAGCTTGATCTGCTCGATGGCCCAGGCAGTGCGTGCTTCCGGCCGCCCTTGCAGGTCGGGCGGGGCAAAACTGTCGCAAAGTGCGTCATAGGCCGGGTGTACGGCCACCAGCTGGCCGAAGATATGCGTGGTCAATTCGCTGATGACCAGGCCGTGACTGGCCAGCATGGTCACCAGTTCGTCGCAATACGCCTGGCTGTGGGCCGCTTGCGCCACGTCGAACAGGCGCGCATCCCAGGCGGGAATCTGCAGGGCCTTGAAGCCCAGGCCAGAGGCCCATTCGGCGATTGCCGGCAAGCTGTTGAAGGGCGCCGTATCGGCGGCAAATTGCGCCAGGTGCAAGCTGGGTCC
This sequence comes from Janthinobacterium silvisoli, assembly GCF_014200725.1. GTDB lineage: Bacteria > Pseudomonadota > Gammaproteobacteria > Burkholderiales > Burkholderiaceae_D > Janthinobacterium. The sequence goes on along the minus strand of NZ_JACHCL010000001.1, from coordinate 682,883 downwards.
TTGAATGGTTTTCATATCGGCTCCTATTGTTTGGCGATCGACAAAGAATAGGCGAAATTGCTGCTGCGGTCAAGATGTCGATGGAAAATAAAAGCGCAAACGGCTCGCGCGGCCAGGCGTTATACTGGCCGCCAGTTTGCTAGCAGAGGATGATAATGGCAGGAAGACCGAGGGAATTTGACCGCGCCCAGGCGTTGGCAAAAGCACGTGACTTGTTCTGGACGCGTGGTTATGAAGGGGTATCGATGGCCGATCTGGTCGCGGCGCTGGGTATCGCTTCGGCGCGCATCTATGCGGCGTTTGGCTCGAAGGAGCAGTTATTTCGCGAAGCGGTGGAGTTGTATGAAACAGGCGAGGGCGCTTTTGCCGTGCACGCACTGGCCGCCAGGCTCAACGTACGTAACGCGCTGGTCCGCATGCTGGAAGAAGCCGTGCTGCTGTACACGCGCAGCGGCCAGCCGCAAGGCTGCATGGTGGTCACGGCGGCCACCAACACCAGTGCGGAAAACGCCGGTATCGCCGACTGGCTGGCGCAGCACCGCCGCGCACGCACGCAAAGTCTCATCGAACGCCTGCGCGACGCGCAAGCCAAGGGCGAGCTACGCGAAGACGCCGATGTGCAGGCGCTGGGCGATTATTATGCGGCGCTGCTGCATGGCTTGTCGGTGCAGGCGCGCGATGGCATTGCCGCAGCACGCCTGCTGGCGCTGATCGTTCCGGCCATGGCGCCACTCGATCTGGCACTGGCCTAGACTACGGTCTTGCTAGTTGCGGCTGATCAGGACTTGACGTCGATCAGGCTGCCCAGCGCCTGGTCGGCGGCCTTGACGACATTGGCCGACAGGTTGAAGCCCGATTTGTAGACCAGGGTATCGGTCAGTTCCGAGGCCAGGCCCACACCGCTGGGGCGGTTCTCGGCCAGCCTGTTTTCCGTCCTGCCTGCCTGATCATCGGCGGCCAGCTTGCGCCCTTCTACCGAGAGCGTCACGCCCGTGCCTGCGGGGCTGTTTTCCTGGAAGTTCGCGTTTTGCGGCTGGAAGCCGGGCGTATTGACATTGGCAATATTATTGGCGGATACATCCAGCGCGCGCTGGTTGGCGGTCAGTCCTGCAGTGCCGGTGGTGAGAGCGGAAATGGACATGGCGGTTCCTTGAAAGTAGGTTGAGTGTACTCCGCTTTGTCGTCAAAGTGGTTGGTGCGCGGCAACATTCAATGGCGGCGGTCCGCTTAACTCTTGCCATAAAAAAATTGTATGCAGTAACTTTTTAACATTGAGAAAGTGTGTTTTGCTGCCTAGACTGCTCCGGATTGATCGGTTCATTCCCTGGAGCCCGCCATTTTCCGCCCGCATTTTCCCTTGTTGGCACTGCTGTGCCTATGCCTGTTCTGCACGCCGTCGCTGGCGCAGCGCCTGCCGGTGGCACTGCCGCTCGATACGCGGCTCAATGAGCAGATCGTCATGGTGCCTGCCGGTCCCGGCGGGCGCGATGTGCTGGAAACCACCATCTTTCGCCCCAGCGGCCCCGGCCCGTTTCCCTTGCTGTTGATGAATCATGGCAAGCAGGAGGGGCCAGCCAGGCAGCAAAAGCGCGAGCGTTTCATCTATATGGCGACCGAGTTTGTGCGTCGCGGTTATGCCGTGATGCTGCCGATGCGCAGCGGTTTTGCCTTATCCACCGGCGCCTACCGCGACTATGGCTGCGACATGACGGCCAACGGTCTCGCCCAGGCGCGCGATGTGCTCGATGCGCTCGCTTATGCGCGGCGCCAGAGCTGGGTTGACCCGGAACACATTGTCGTGGCAGGCCAGTCGTATGGCGGGCTGGCGGCGCTGGCGCTGGACACCGCCAGCTTGCCCGGCGTGCGTGGCTTGCTCAATTTTGCCGGCGGCCTGCGCGTCGACAAGCCCGTTTGCGACTGGCAGTCTGCGCTGGCCAAAGCCTATGCCACCTTTGGCGCCTACAGCCACGTGCCCAGCCTGTGGCTGTATGGGGCCAACGATTCCTATTTTGGCCCGCAACTGGCGCAGCGCTGGTACCATTCCTATACGGGATCGGGCGGCAAGGCTGAGTTGTTTGCCTATAGCGCCTTCAAGCGCGACGCCCACCTGACCCTGGGTAGCCGCGATGGCGTGGCCGTCTGGCTGCCCAGGGTCGAGCGCTTCCTGGAAGCGATCGGCATGCCGACGCAAACTGTGTATAGCGTGATCGATCCGCCGCCACTGCCCGAAACGCATTTTGCGCTGCTGGACGATGTGGGCGCGGTGCCTTACCTGGCTGAACAGGGCCGCGTCGCCTACCGCGATCTCCTCGGCAAGCAGTTGCCGCGCGCGTTCGCCGTCTCGGAAACGGGCGCCTGGGGCTGGGCCGAAGAGGGCGAGAGTCCCGATTACCGCGCGCTGGCTTCGTGCCAGCAAAGCAGCAGCAAGCCCTGTCATTTGTATCTGGTGGACGACAGCGTGGTCTGGCCGGGCGGCCTCAATGCCGGCAATGCCAGCGCCGCCGGCGGCGCCGAATAGGCGGGTTCGCACGATAGTTGTCGCCGAAATGGGGAGCGGGCGAATATACTAGGGGAAAAGGGAAGCTCACAGCCTCCCATCCGCCCTTATTTCAAGCGAGAATACACCCCTATGGCGTCATCCCCAGAAAACCTCAGCATGGCCGTATTTTGCGACTTTGAAAACGTCGCACTTGGCGTACGCGATGCAAACTACGAAAAATTCGATATCAAGCCTATCCTCGAGCGCTTGCTGCTCAAGGGCAGCATCGTGGTCAAGAAGGCGTATTGCGACTGGGACCGCTATAAAAGCTTCAAGTCGACCATGCATGAAGCGAATTTCGAATTGATCGAAATTCCCCATGTACGCCAGTCCGGCAAGAATTCGGCCGACATCCGACTGGTGGTCGATGCGCTCGACCTGTGCTACACCAAGGCCCACGTCAATACCTTCGTCATCATCAGTGGCGATTCCGACTTTTCGCCGCTGGTCTCCAAGCTGCGTGAAAACGCCAAGCAGGTGATCGGCGTGGGCGTCAAGCAGTCGACTTCCGACTTGCTGGTGGCGAACTGCGACGAATTCATTTTCTACGATGACCTGGTGCGCGAAAGCCGCCGCACGGCTGCCAAGCGCGATGCGCGCGAAACGCCAGCCGTCAAGCGCTCGCCGGACGAAGAAGTGCGCCGCAAGGAAAAATACGAGTCGCGCAAGACCGAGGCGATCGAGATGGCTGTCGCCACCTTCGATGCGCTGGTCTCCGAGCGCGGCGACAGCGGCAAGATCTGGGCTTCGATGCTGAAGGAGGCGATCAAGCGCCGCAAACCCGATTTCAGCGAATCGTATTACGGTTTCCGCACCTTCGGCAACTTGCTGGAAGAAGCGCAAACGCGCGGCTTGCTGGAATTTGGCCGCGATGAAAAGTCGGGCGCGTATGTTTACCGCAGCAGCGGCGCTGCAGCTGCCGTTGCGCCTGTCGTTGATGCCAATGCCGAGACCGAGCAGCAAGCCGTGGTAGTGGATGCTGTCGCGGCGCCGGAAGAGCATCAGCGTGAAGGCGGCCGCCGCGAATCGCGCCGCAATGGCCGCGGTGGACGCAAGCAGAATGATCACCGCCGCAATGAAGCGGCGCCACAAGCTGTCGTGCCGGTGGCCGAGGCGGAAGCGCCTGCCGTCGCATTTGAGCAGTATCAGGAAGCGCCGCAGATTGAAGCCGTGCCCGAGGTGGCGGAAGCGCCTGCCGTGGCGGAAGAAGGCAACGCCAAGCGCGGTTCGCGCCGTAATGGCCGTGGCGGTCGCAAGAACGGCGACGCTGGCCGTGATACCGGCCGCGAGGCGCGGGCGGCTGTTGTCGAAACGGTTGCGGAGGTCGTGGCGCCAGCTCCAGAAGCTGTGCCGGTAATCGAAGTGGTTGCCGAGCCGGTTGCCGAGGCCAAGCCGAAAGCCAAGCCGCGTACGCCGGCACGCAAGGTGGCGGCGGCGAAGAAGCCTGCCAAGAAAGCGGCCGAAGTCGTTGTCGAAGCCACGCCCGTGGTCGAAGCGGCGCCAGTGGAAGTTGCGCCAGTGGCCGAAGACAAGCCGGCCAAGGCGCCACGCAAGACGGCGCCGCGCCGTCCTGCGCGCAAGAAGGCTGAAGCAGCTTAAGTGATCCAGTAAGCTGTGGCCGGGGCAGATGCGACGCGTCTGCCCCGGCTTTTTTCCTCAACCGTGTACGATAAGCCTGTTTTCAATGCGGCGGGCGGTCCACGATGTACTACGGCGAACGGTTCAACAGCATTTCCCATACGGTAGGCGCGGCGCTGGCTGCCATCGGCGGCATCATCCTGATTGTCGCCGCGGCCCGCACGGGCGACCCGTGGAAAATCGTCAGCTGCAGCGTCTATGCGGCGATGCTGCTGACCCTGTATCTCACATCTACCCTGTACCACAGCGTGCGCGGCAAGGCCAAGGCGGTGCTGCAGCGGCTCGACCACTGCGCCATCTATCTGCTGATAGCAGGCACTTACACGCCCTTCATGCTGGTGACCCTGCGCGGGCCGTGGGGCTGGTCGCTATTTGGCGTCGTGTGGGGGCTGGCGTTGTTCGGCATCGCCCAGGAATATCTGTACGCCAGGGGAGCGCGCATCCTGTCATTGGTGATTTATGTGGCCATGGGCTGGCTGGTGGTGATCGGCATCAAGCCGCTGCTGGCGGCGCTGGAGTGGAACGGTTTCCTGTGGCTGGTGGCTGGCGGCCTGTGCTACACGGGCGGCATCGTTTTTTATGCCACCGATCACAAACTGCGCCATGGCCACGGCATCTGGCATCTGTTCGTACTGGCGGGCAGTTGCTGCCATTTTGCCGCCATTTTGTTCTACGTTACCTGATATTGTTTGTCGGTTTCACTGTTGCCATGATTCCACTATAATGGCGCGATATGTGAAACTAAGGCAACAATAAGGCAGCAATGGACATCAATTCAGACGACCTGAAAATCTTCGTCACCGTGATCGACAGCGGCACCCTGAGCGCGGCCGCCGTGCATCTGGGGCAAACTACGTCGGGTGTCAGCCGCGCCCTGTCGCGGCTGGAAGACAAGCTGGCCACATCGCTCCTGACGCGTACCACGCGGCGCATGGAATTGACGGAAGAAGGGCAGTTGTTCCTGGAGCGGGCCCGCACCATTCTCGATGCAATGGAAGAGGTGGAGGAGTCGATCCGCATCCGCCACCAGAAGCCGGCCGGCCGTTTGTGCGTTGACGCCGCCTCGCCCTTCATGCTCCATTGCGTGGTGCCCCATGTGGCCGAGTTTCGCGCCATGTATCCGGACATTCGCCTGGAATTGAGCAGCAATGACCAGATCGCCGACCTGCTGGAACACCGTACCGATATCGCCATCCGCATCGGTGCGCTCAGCGATTCTACCCTGCATGCGCGCGCCTTGAGTTCCAGTCCGCTGCATGTGCTGGCCACGCCAGCCTACCTGGCGCGCCATGGCGAACCGCGCACGCCGGAAGAACTGGCCGGCCACGCGTTGCTGGGCTTTGCGCAGTACGAACTGGGCAACAACTGGCCGCTGCGCCACGCAACGGGCAACAGCCTGCAGATCGTGCCCGCGCTGGCTGCCTCCAGCGGCGAAACCCTGCGCCAGCTGGCGCTGAACGACCAGGGCATCGTCTGCCTGTCCGATTTCATGACGAAGCATGACATCGCTGCCGGCCGCCTGGTGCGCATACTGCAGCCGTTTTATACGGGCTACCGCCAGCAGATCCACGCCGTCTACTACCGCAACACGCAGCTATCGCAGCGCATCAGTTGTTTCCTGGAATTCCTGCAGCAAAAATTGTAATCGCAGCCTGGCCTATGTGACAAAGCACAGGGGGCAGTGATGGCCACCGCCCTGCGCCAGTGGCCTTACTGCACTACGCAAGAATCGCGCTGGAGTAGCGGCTGTATCTCTTGCGGCGGCAGCGGCTGGCTGAAGTAAAAGCCTTGCACTTCGTCGCAGCCATGGCGGCGCAAATAATCGAGTTGTTCGGCCGTTTCCACGCCTTCGGCCACTACCCGCAGTTTCAGATTGTGCGCCAGCGCGATGATGGAGACTACGATGGCCGCGTCGTCGGCGTCGCGGGCCACGTCGTTGATAAAGCTGCGGTCGATCTTCAGCACGTCGATGGGGAAGGTGCGCAAATAGGCAAAGCTGGAATAGCCGGTGCCGAAATCGTCGATCGACAGTTGTACTCCCAGCGCCTTCATATCGTGCAGCTGGCTGACCGCCAGCGCCACGTCGTGCATGAACAGGCTTTCCGTCAATTCCAGCTCCAGGCATGCTGGCGGCAGCTGCGTTTCCGCCAGTACCGTGGCGATCGACGCCACCAGATTCGGTTCATTGAACTGGCGCGCCGACAGGTTCACGGCCAGGCGCAGCGGACCGAGGCCGGCCGCATGCCAGGCCTGTACTTGCGCGCAAGCCTGGCGCAAGACCCAGGCGCCGATCGGCACGATCAGGCCGGTATCTTCGGCCAGCGCAATGAAGCGCTGCGGCGCCACCATGCCCAGGTCAGGATGGCGCCAGCGCAGCAGCGCTTCCACGCCGACGATGCGGCCGCTGGCCAGGTCCAGCTGCGGCTGGTAATGCAGCACGAACTGCTCCCGCTCCAGCGCGTTGCGCAGCGCCGTTTCGATGCGCAGCCGCTCCAAGGTGGCCTGGTTCATGGCGGACGTGTAGAACTTGATGTTGTTGCGTCCCTGCTTCTTGGCGCAGTACATGGCGATGTCGGCCTGTTCGATCAGGTTCTGCGTTTCGCCGTTGAGCGTGACGTCGCCCGGTGCATTGTGCTGCGAGCCGTCGTACACGGCCACGCCGATACTGCAGGTGACAAAGAACTCCTTGCCATCGAGCAGGACCGGCTGCGCCACCGTGTCCATCACGCGCTGTACGATGGCGGCGCTGAGCGCTTCGTCGGGCTGTTCGCTCAAGATGGCGACAAATTCATCGCCCGACAAACGCGCCACGGTATCGCTATCGCGCAGGCTTGCCATCAGCCGCGCAGCGATGGTTTTCAACAGCAGGTCGCCGGCTTTGTGGCCCAGGCTGTCGTTGACGAACTTGAAGCGGTCCAGGTCGATCAGCAGCACCCACAGCGGACATCCCTTGCGGCGCGACTGCGCCATCGCCTGCGTCAGGCGGTCGCGCAGCAGCGCGCGGTTGGGCAGGCCCGTGAGCACATCGTGATGGGCGATGTGCTGGATCTGCTGTTCGGCCAGCTTGCGTTCGGTGATATCCGAACCCGTACCGCGGTAGCCCCGGAACTCGCCCAGCTCATTGAACAGCGGCTCGCCATTGATGCTAAACCAGCGCAACTGCCCATCGCGGTCCTGCATGGAGTATTCCAGGTTGGAGAAGGGCAGCCGCGCTTCGAGCTGGGCGATATGCTGTTTGCCCCAGCGCGCATTGCGCATCTCGGGATGATGATGCCAGCGCGTCATGCCGATGAAGCGTTCCGGCGGCATATTCGATTTGTCGCTGAAACCGCTGGTGATGTGGGTGAAGCAGAGATTGACGTCCTGCTCCCAGTACCAGTCCGACGACAGGGCCAGCAGGCGGCGAAAGCGTTTTTCGCTTTCCTGCAGCGCCCGTTCCGTACGCTGGCGCGCCCGCACGTCTGCACTGAGCAGCTCATTGCTGTGCTTCAGGTCGGCAGTGCGTTGTTCGACCAGCTTTTGCACGCGGCGCGAACGCTGTGTCAGCGACTGCACGAAGGCGGCAGTCAGCACGCTGAACAGCAAGCCTGCGGCCAGCGTCAGCAGCGAGCCCAGATGGTCGGCCAGGAAGGGGCGTGGATGGGCTACCACGCGCACATGCCATGGCCGGCCGGCGGAGGCGAAGGCGCTATCGTAATGGCTGTGGTAGTCGAAACTCAGCCAGCGGGGTAGCCTGGAGCTGCCGCTGTTGTGTTTGTTTGCACCGGGTTGCCCATGCTGGAAGATCAGCGTTTGCGGATCGGCGCTGGCGCTGGCGTAGACACTCACTTCCAGTTGCGGGTCGCTCAGCAGGTCGGCGCGCGAGAGGATTTTCCATACCAGTTCGCGGCTGCGTATCACCACCGCCGTTTCGCCGCTCAGTGCCGCGCGCCGCTGTTCCAGCGTATGCAGCGGCAAGCCATGGCGATAGACGGGCCGCAGGATGACAAAGCTGCCTTGCACTCCCTGGGCCAGGGCCAGCAGGCCGGTGGCGGTGGCCTGGCTGCTTTGCAGGGACTGTTCCAGCGCATCTGCCAGAATGCCATTGGGCCGTACATTCAAGCCGAAGGCGGCGATATTGTCTTGCAGTGGTTCCAGGTAATCGATCACCAGGTAGTTGGCGTGGTCAGTGGCCGGCCGCACAAGGCCATCGCGCAATTCCGTGATGCTGTGGCCAGGTACGATACGCCGCAAATCGGCTTCGAACGCAGGGCGCTGCGCTTGCGGCACATGGCGGTGAAAACTGAAAGCCTGGATGTAGGGATGGCGCTGCAGCAGCGGCGCGGTGAAGTCGCGAAATTGTTCCCGCGTGACGGGCACGATGGCGGCAAACAGCTGGTTCGTGGTGTTCAGTACTTCGACCGCGTCATCGATGCCGCGTTCGATAACGGCCACGCGTGCGCCGGCCCGCTGTTGCAGGCTCAGGGTCATCTTGTCGTATTCAAGCTGGCTGATGGCGGCAAACAGTACGCCTGTCACGCACAAGCCGCAAGCCAGGGTCAGCGCAGCCGCGGTGGAAATGGACAATGGCAGGCGGCCACGCAGCATGGGTTTTCCTATCTCGCTTCAGGGACAATATCGTGGGGGAGCCGTGTTCAACGGCGCCTGCGGGGCCGCGAAGGCGGTAGTTTGTCATAAACCCCGGCCTCCATGCAGATTTTGCGCCAAGTATATGCAAAAAGGCAATAAGCAATCGTTGACTGCCGCCCGCGCCAGCTCCGGGCGGCATGCTCGCCGCTACTTTATGAGCGATGTTTTGTTGCATTAGAAGAAATCTGATAAGCTCCCGTGAGCATAGCCGATTGATAGTCAATTGATACGTAGTTGCTGCATGGTTGGTGCACATCTGATACTCATCGGTTGATACTCAGTGGAGAGCCGATTCATCCTCCACTCAGAGAGGGCGCGGGCTGGCTACCTGCTGCAATGCAGTGCCGTAACAGGCGCCACGGAGACGACATGTTTTTGGATCACCCCATCATTACGGCGACGAATAGTTTTACCGAACCCGATCGTATCGAGCGGCTGACCCGCGTATATGGGTATGCGGCGGCGCTGGCGGACCAGGCGGGCAATCCTGTTTTCATTGAAAAAGTGGCGCAGATCCACGACCACAAGGGCACCCTGATCGTCTTTTGGCATGAGGCGCCCGGCGAGCTGGAAAAGCAGTATTTCGTGCAAGCCTGGGCCAGCAAGGTAGGCGATGGCAGCACCAATGTCGAACATGAAATCTGATGGCGCGCGGTCCTGAGCGGCGCTAGCATGGTCCCCATGGATATCCAGACCCTGGTACTGGCCCTGGCGCTCGGTAATCTGAGCCTGTGCGCGGCCCTGTTCTTCTTCGAGTACGAACGCAGGAAGCCGTTCGGTATGTCGACCTGGGCGGTTGCCAAGCAGTGCCAGGCGCTCGCCTGGTGTTTGCTGTATTTCAGAGGCGTGCTGCCTGATTTCCTCTCCATTTTGCTGGCTAACAGTTTGCTGTTTGCCGGCATGGCGCTCGATGCGGGCGCCTTGTGGCAGCTCGCCGGGCGCCTCCGCTGGCGCCGCATCGCGCTGCCGGCGCTGGGTCTGGCCGTGGCGCTGTTTGGCGTTTGCTACCTGTCCGATGTGGCGCCCGTGCTGCGTAGCGCCGCTGCCGCGCTGATCGTGGCCGGTTTCTTCCTGGCCGGCGTGGCCGCGCTGTGCCTGAAGTGGCTGGAAGCGACCATGCTTCGCCGCTACCTGGCCGTCAGCATGGGATTATTGTCGCTGCTGATCGCGGTGCGTGGCCTGCTGTCCGTGCTGGCGCCTGGCCTTGACGGGGAATGGATGCAGCTGGCCGGGTTTACTGCTTTGTATCTGATGATGCTGGCGAATGCGTTTGGCTATTTGCTGCTGTCGCGTGAAAATCTGGCGCTGGAGCTGGCGCGCCTGGAAGTGCAGGATACGGCCACCGGCGTGCCGAACCGGCGCGGCTTTTACCAGGCACTGGCGCCGTGGATGGCGCTGGCGCGCCGTCCCGGCCTGCCGACGGCGCTGGTGGTGCTCAAGATCGACCACTTCAAGCGCGTCAATGACAGTTATGGCCATCCGGTTGGCGACGCCGTGCTCAAAACAGTGGTCGATATCTGCCGCCAGCAATTGCGCGACAGCGACTTGATGGGCCGCCTGGGCGGCGCCGAATTCGCCATCCAGCTGCCGCGCACCACCTTGCCCGACGCATTGATGGTGGCCGAGCGCATCCGCGCCGCCGTGGCCAGCCTGCCTGTCAAGACAGAGCGCGCCGTATTGAGCCTGACGGCCAGCCTGGGCGTGACGACCGTGCGTGCCGAGGACAGCACGGTCAGCCTGTTCAAGCGCGCCGACCAAGCGCTGCAGGCGGCAAAGCAGGCTGGCCGCAACCGCGTGATGGAGGCGCAGCCGGCCAGCACACTGGACGTGTGAATCTCCTAACTTTCATTTAAGCTAAGTACGTTAAGATGCAGCAGACGACTGCGCCTGCCGCCGCCGTCTGCGTGCGTCTTTCGCATGCACTTCCTCCGTTCACTCTTGTCAGGCTCACTCATGAAAAGTATCAGATCCATTCCCGTATGGCCGCTGGCCGCACCGATCGCCGGCTGGCTGTTTTTGCTGGGAGCCGGCTTGGGCTTCGGCGGCGCCTACCAGATCCTGCTGGTGATCGGTTTGATCGGCAGCGTGCTGGCCGCCGTGTATCACGCGGAAGTGGTGGCCCACCGTATCGGCGAACCGTACGGCACCCTGGTGCTGGCGCTGGCCGTGACCCTGATCGAGGTGGCGCTGATCGTCTCGCTGATGCTGGCCGGCGGGCCGGAAACCACAGGCCTGGCGCGCGACACCGTGTTTGCCGCCATCATGATCATCCTGAACGGCATCGTCGGCATTTGCCTGCTGCTGGGCGCCGGCCGCCACAAGGAGCAGAGCTTCGGCCTGCTGGGCGTGAGCGCCTCGCTGGCGACCCTGGCGGCGATTGCCATCCTGACCCTGGTGCTGCCCAATTACACCTCGAGCGCGGCCGGCCCATTCTACAATTCCAGCCAGCTGATTTTCATCGCTGTCATTTCATTGGTCCTGTACGGCACGTTCGTGCTGGTGCAGACGGTGCGCCACCGCGATTACTTCCTGCCCAAGGAAGCCGTGGGCGACGAAGAAGTGCACGCCGAACCGCCTACCCCTGCCGTGGCCTGGATCAGTGCCGGCGCCTTGCTGGTATGCCTGGGCGCCGTGGTGCTGCTGGCCAAATCGCTGGCACCCGCACTGGAAACGGCGATCGCCGGCATCGGGGCGCCGAAAACCCTGGTCGGTATCGTGATCGCCGCCATCGTGCTGCTGCCCGAAGGCCTGGCTGCGGTGCGTGCGGCACGCGCAAATCGCCTTCAAACAAGTCTGAACCTGGCGCTCGGTTCCGCCCTGGCCAGTATCGGTTTGACGATTCCTGCCGTGGTGGTGGTGTCATTGGCAACTGGACTGACGGTCACACTGGGCCTGGATATCAAGTCCACCGTGCTGTTGCTGCTGTCGCTGATGGTGGCCACCCTGTCGCTGGGCACGGGCCGTACCACGGTCATGCAGGGCACTATCCACCTGGTGATTTTTGCCGTGTACCTGTTTACGACCATCGTTCCTTAAGCTTTGTTGCTGGCCCTTGTTTTGTCACCGTCCTGTCATGCTGCTGTCATACGATGGGGGTAGTGTGGTAGCATTTTTAAATCGTTTAAATGATTTATATGGTTTGCATGCCGGTCGCTGACTTGCATGCATATCGCAATGGCAATGCACCGACAAGACAAGAGGCTAGAATGTATGCAGCGGTGGACCTGGGGTCCAATAGTTTTCGTTTACACATAGGCAAGCATGATGGCGAGGCGATACGCGTGCTCAAAAGCGTGCGCGATCCGATACGCCTGGCCGCTGGCCTGGACGCCGACGGCGACCTGACCGAGGCGGCGATGCAGGGCGCGCTGGCCTGCTTGCGGCGTTTTCGCGCCGTGCTGGCCGACTATGAACTCGACGCCGTACGCGTGGTGGCCACCTCGGCAATGCGCGTGGCGCGCAATGGCGCCGTTTTTTTGCCCTTGGCCGAACAAGCCATCGGCTATCCGATCGAAATCATCTCTGGCGAGGAAGAGGCACGCCTGATCTACATGGGCGTGGCCAACGCGCTGGCCATTCCTGCCGAGCGGCGCCTGGTGATGGACATCGGCGGCGGTTCGACCGAGTTGATACTGGGCCGTGGCCAGGATACAGAGCGGGTCGAGTCGTTCAGCCTGGGCACCGTCAAGCAAAGCCTGTCCTTTTTCATCGGCGGGCGCATCGATGCGCCATCGTTCGAAGCGGCCATTCTGTCGGCGCGCAGCCATTTCGAGGATGCCGCGCCGCCGTATCGCCCGCAGCACTGGAAGACCGCCTACGGATCGTCGGGCACCATGCGCACGATCGCCGACATCATCGCCCGCAACAAGCTGGGAGATGGCCTGCTGACTGGCCCCAGTCTCGACGCGCTGGCGCGCCGCTTCATTGAAATTGGCCACACCAGCAAGATCGACATGCCCGGTTTGCGCCCGGACCGCGCCAGCACCATCGTCGGCGGCCTGGCCATTTTGATCGGCCTGTTCCGCGAACTGGCGATCCCTGTCATGACGCCAATCGAGGCTGGTTTGCGCATGGGCGTGATGTGGGACTTGTACCTGCGGTCGACCAAGCGGGACCGCCGCGAGCAGTCGGTGCAGGGCTGCATGGAGAAATTCCATATCGACCAGCGCCGTGCAGGCAGGGTGGCCGAGCAGGCGCTGGCCATGTATGCGCAGCTCAAGCCGACTTCCGACGCGCTGGTCAAATGCCTGCGCTGGGGCGGCCTGCTGCATGAAGTGGGGCTGGCCGTGTCACAGACGGGTTACCATAAGCATGCGGCGTATATTGTCGAGAACGCGGACTTGCCCGGTTTTACCACGCGCGAGCAAAAAACCATGAGCCGTTTGATCCTGGCGCAGAAGGGCAATTTGCGCAAGGTGGGCGAGGCGCTGGCCGACCCCGACTTTGCCAAGGCCGTGCTGGCGCTGCGCCTGTCGATTTTGCTGATGCACGCGCGTATCGAGGCGGACTTCAGCGAACTGCGCTTGCGCATGAAGAGCCGCATCGAGCTCGATATCAAGCGCAGCTGGGTGGCGCATCACCCGACGGTGTCATTCTGGATCGAGAAAGAGCAGGAGTTCTGGGATGAAGTAGGCGTCGATTTCACCATCCGCGCCAGCGCATAGCCCTTAGCGGACTATGTAACAATTCATGTTTTGCAAGCAAGTTCTAAAAAAACAGTATATATTGTTTATATTCTTTAAATTGGAAAAACCATGACTAAAACTGTGCCAGTGAAAAAAGCCGCCGCCAAGCCTGCATCGAGCCCTACGGCCGCTCCTGCGTCGGCCCCCGTCTCGATCTTCCCTACCAGCGCATCGATCAACGCGGCCAAGCCGGTTGCTGCAAAACCAGCCGCCGCCAAACCGGCCGCCAAAGCCACCGTTGCCAAGGCTGCCGTGAAACCTGTTGCCAAGGCGCCCGTGAAAGCCGCTGCCAAGGTCGCGGCCAAACCGGTAGCCAAGCCGGCGGTCAAGCCTGCTGCCAAACCTGTGGCTAAAGTGGCAGCAAAGCCAGCGGCCAAGGTGGCAGTCAAACCTGCCGCCAAGGCAGCCGCTGCCAAGCCAGTTGCGAAAGCTGCGGTGAAACCTGCCGCCAAGGTAGTCGCCAAGCCTGTCGCCAAGGCGCCGGCCGTCTCCAAGGAAAAAGCCCGCAAGCCGAAACTGGTGCGCGACAGCTTCACCATGCCGGAAGCCGAGTATGAGGTTCTGGGCCAGGTCAAGAAGGCTTGCCTGAAGGCTGGTTTTGAAATCAAGAAAAGCGAATTGCTGCGCATCGGCGTGGCGCTGATCAGCCAGATCGACCTGGCGACCCTGCAAAACGTGCTGGCAGGTTTGCCGCAACTGAAAACGGGCCGTCCGAAGAAGGATTGATGCCCCGGGCTGAGGGGCTGCGTGCCTCTCCGCCACGTTTTCCGATTCTGGTTTACCATGGGAGCTTGTGATAGCTCCCATTGTGCTTGCCATGTCTGAAGAAGCAGAAATCGAACGCGCCGGCTTTGTCGAACGCACCATCGTCCGCCATCGCGGCGGCGCATCGCCTGCTTCGCTGGTTTCCATTCCTGCTATCGACCACGTGGCCGAGGAAATCCCCGTCGCGCTGGTGTTCAATGGTATCTCGCACGCCGTCATGATGGCCACGCCGCGCGACCTGGAAGCGTTTGCCCATGGTTTCGCGCTGACGGAAGGCATAGTCTCGTCGGCCGCCGCCATTTTCGACTGCGAAGTCTTTTTACGCCTTGATTCCGCCGAAGTGGCGATGACGATTGCGCAAGAGGATTTCGTGCGCCTGAAAGACCGTCGCCGCGCGCTGACGGGCCGCAGCGGCTGCGGCGTGTGCGGCATCGACAGCCTGGAAATGCTGGACTTGCAGCCTGCGCCCATGCCGCCAGCCCTGATTCAAATCGATTTGCCGGCAGCCCTGGCGCGCGCTTCGCATGGCTTGCGCGAACACCAGGCGCTGATGCAGGCGACCGGTGGCGTGCATGCGGCCGCGTGGTGCGCTCCCGACGGCGCGATTCTGTACGCCTTCGAGGATATCGGCCGCCATAACGGACTCGATAAACTGATCGGCCACCTGGCATTGAATGGCATCGACATGCGGCGCGGTTTCGTATTCCTGTCCAGCCGTGGCAGTTATGAACTGGCGCGCAAGGCTGCGCGTATGCAGATTCCCCTGCTGGCGACCATTTCCGCTCCCAGCTCGCTGGCGATCAAGATCGCCACGCAGGCAGGCATGAAGCTGGTGGGCTTCTGCCGCCAGGACGCCTACGTTGACTACACGCCCGGCATCACGCTGTAACGCTGCTGCGCTCTAATAGCACCGGCACCGACTTCGAGGTCGGTGTGCCCGCGCCATCGGCCGTGCTGGCCAGCGGCACCAGCGCATTCGTCTCCGGATAATAGGCGCCCAGGCAGCCGCGTGGAATGTCGTAGGCGACCAGTAAAAAGTCGTCGGCACGGCGCTGCACGCCATCATCCCAGGCGCCGATCAGGTCAACCTTGGCGCCATCTTCGAATCCCAGCATGTCGATATCCGCCTGGTTGGCGAAGACCACGCGGCGCGTGCCATACACGCCACGGTAGCGGTCGTCCATGCCATAGATGGTGGTGTTGTACTGGTCGTGCGAGCGCGTCGACATCAGCACCATCAGGCGTTGGCCATGCCGCTCCCTTGCCCGGTGCAGCGGCGTGTCCAGAGCGATCGGTGCGACGATGAAGCTGGCCTTGCCGCTGGCGGTTTTCCAGTCACGCTCGCGCGAGGCCACGCGCAAATGAAAGCCGCCCGGCTTGGCCACCCGGGCGTTGTAATCGTAAAAATCGTCGAACACTTTTTCGATATCGTCGCGGATGCGTGCATAGTCGCCCGCATAGGCAGCCCAGTCCACCAGTTCACTTCCCACCGTGGCTGCGGCCATGCCGGCCACGATGGCCACTTCCGAGCGCAGCTGCGGCGAGGCCGGTGCATTGCGGCCGAACGAGATATGCACCATGCTCATGGAGTCTTCCACCGTCACGCCCTGCGGCACACCGTGCTGCAGATCGATTTCCGTGCGCCCCAGGGTGGGCAGCAGCAGCGCTTGCTTGCCGATCACCAGGTGGCTGCGATTGAGTTTGGTGGCGATCTGCACCGTCAGCTCGCACTGGCGCAGGGCAACGTAGGTGAGCGGCGTATCGGGCGTGGCGGCGGCGAAGTTGCCACCCAGGGCGATGAAGACCTTGACGTCGCCGCGTTGCATGGCTTCGATAGTCGCCACTACGTCGTGGCCGTGCGCGCGCGGCGGGGTAAAGCCATAGACCTGGCCCAGGCGGTCGAGGAAGGCGCCGGTCGGCTGTTCTTCTATGCCCATGGTGCGGTCGCCCTGCACATTCGAGTGGCCGCGCACGGGGCACAGACCGGCGCCTGGCTTGCCTATCTGGCCGCGCAACATCATCAAATTCGACAGCATGCGGATGGCGGCCACGCTCTGCTTGTGCTGCGTCAGGCCCATGCCCCAGGTGGCGATGATGCGCTGGCCAGCGATAAAAATGGTGCTCAAGGCCTCGATCTGTTCGCGCGTCACGCCTGATTCGGCCACCAGCAGTTCCCAGCTTTCTGCGCGCAGGTCGGCGCAAAAGGCGTCAAAGCCGCTGCAATGCTCTTGCACGAAAGCGTGGTCGATGATGCCGCCGGTTTCATCATCGCGCTCCACCACACGCTTGGCGATGGCCTTGATCAGGGCCAGGTCACCGCCCAGAGTCGGCTGCACGAACAGGCCGGCGATGCGCGTGCTGCCCAGGGTGGCCATTTCCAGCGGACTTTGCGGATCCATAAAGCGTTGCAAGCCCCGTTCGCGCAGGGGGTTGACGGAAACGATGCTGCCGCCGCGGCGTGCGCACTCGCGCAGCTCGCCCAGCATGCGCGGGTGGTTGGTGGCGGGATTCTGGCCAAAGATGATGATGGTGTCGGCCAGTGCGAAGTCGTCCAGCGTGACCGTGCCCTTGCCGATGCCGACGGTGGCCGGCAAGCCCCGGCTGGTCGCTTCGTGGCACATGTTCGAGCAGTCGGGGAAATTGTTGGTGCCGTACAGGCGCGCCATCAGCTGGTACAAAAACGCGGCTTCATTGCTGGCGCGGCCAGAGGTGTAAAAGGCCGCCTGATCAGGATCGGGCAGGGCGCGCAGATGGCGGCCCACCATGGCATAGGCGTCTTCCCAGCTGATTGGCGCATAGCGGTCGCTGGACGCATCGTAGACCATCGGTTCGGTCAAACGGCCATATTGTTCGAGCGCGTAGTCCGATTGCGCCATCAATTGCGTGACAGTCTGGCTGGCGAACAGCTCGGGGCCGGCGCGGCGGCTGGTCGCTTCGGCGGCCACCGCCTTGGCGCCGTTTTCGCAAAAGGCAAAGGTGGACTGATGGTTGCTGTCGGGCCAGGCGCAGCCGGGGCAATCGAAGCCGTCGGGCTGGTTTTGCGCCAGCAGGGCCTTCAGATTGGCGGGCGCCACCCTTTCCTGGTGCAGGGTGATGGCCACCTGTTTCAGGGCGCCCCAGCCGGCGGCTGGCCGTGTGTAGGGCTTGATGTGACTGCTGTCTTTTTCATCCATGGCGTGTGCCTGCCTGTCGTAAAAGGGAGGGAGTGTGGCAATTATGCCTGATCAGCTCGCTGCTTTGACATAGGTCATGGAAATGACATTGGACTGTCATTTTCCTGACATATTAGACAAGTACGCTGGAGCCGTCTTGATCACAAAGGATGAAACCATGCAAAACATTATCGCGTCCAACGAAGCCAAGGCCCGGCCAGTTCAACTGGTACTGAGCGTGGCCAGCACGGCCAAGGAATTACGCGAAGTGCAGCGTCTGCGTTACAAGGTGTTTATTGAAAGCATGGGCCTGACCTCGCTGGCCAATGCCGATGGTCTCGACAGCGATGAGTTCGACGCCCATTGCGATCATCTGATCGTGCGCGACGCCGATACCCTGAAAGTGGTGGGCACTTACCGCGTGCTGAGCGCGGCCAAATCGGCCAAGATAGGCCGTCTGTACTCGGAAAATGAGTTCGACTTGAGCCGCCTCAACAATCTGCGCGGCCGCATGGTCGAAGCGGGGCGCGCCTGCATCCATCCCAAATACCGGGGCGGCAGCGTGATCATGCTGCTGTGGTCCGGCCTGGCCGAATACATGCGCCGCGAACGCTGCGATTACCTGGTGGGCTGCGCCAGCATCAGCCTGGCCGATGGTGGCCATAATGCCGTCGCCGTGTACCAGGCGCTGGCGGAAAAGCATCTGGCGCCGTCGGAATACCGCGTTACGCCGCACCTGCCTTTCCCTATCCACCAGGTGGAAGCAGCGCACAAGCCGCAAGTGCCGCCGCTGATCAAGGGTTATCTGCGTTCGGGCGCCTGGATTTGCGGCGAACCTGCCTGGGATCCTGATTTTGAAAGCGCGGACATGTTCATGATGATGCCGCTGGCGAATCTGGACGAACGGTATGCGCGTCACTATGGCGTGAAGGCGGACTGATTTTGACGTGATCGGGCTGCGGCCGTGCTATTGGCGGCTGCACTTGTCTTGTCTGAGGTGTTGTTGCAGGAGAGGTGCGGGAGAAACGGACAGCATGTTTTGGGCTGGGCTTCTTCGGCAGGGTGTTCGTGCGTTTTATGCTGGACGAACTGCGCGAATGGTAAGGCAAAAGTTCATGGCGCCGGGGACCTGGGTGCCTGGCAGGGCAAACCTACGGTAAAACGTTTTAATGGACGGGCGTGGCCGATAATTCCTTCAGGTCACGGATGGCGATTTCCGATTTTTCATGCATGCGCAATAAAATCGTCGCGCCGACCGACAATTTGCCGTGCCGTATCTTGCTGATGATGGGCGGCTGCACTTCCAGTACGCGGCACAGTTCCGCGTCATTTTTCAGGTTCAGCTTTTCGATCAGGGTATCGAGCAGCTTGTTGGGTACAAAACTCGATGGTTCGAGCGCGCGGGCCCGGTTCATCGCTTCGATCAATTCCAGTTTTTTTTGCCGGACGTTCATTTACTTCTCCTTTCGGTTAGCAAGGGGCAGGACCATGGCTGGTCCCGGCGAGTATTCGTCACTGCAGGACGGCTATCTGCGTATGACGTCGTACAACATCTGCGGTACAGCGTACAACATTGATAACCAGGCAAGTGATTTACATAATACTACGATAACAAATAGTGTGATACATGGTTATTAAAATTAACTGAATGTCGCGATATTTTCCTTGGGATTTGTTGCATTTTGTAAGCCGCTCTTCGTCAATATCATGGTCCGGTCCGCCATTTCTGCGGCGGCCAGCGAGTGCGTCACCATGATGGCGCAGCTACCGTTGGCCTTGATTTCAGCGCGCAGCAATTGCAGGATGCTGTGCGCCGTATCCGGGTCCAGATTACCGGTTGGTTCATCGGCCAATACCAGTGCAGGCTTGTGCACGAGTGCGCGGGCGATCGCTACGCGCTGCATTTCGCCACCCGATAATTGCTGCGGAAAATCACCACCGCGGCCTTTCAAGCCAACGGCGTCGAGCATGCTGGCGGCACGTTCCTGTGGCAGGCCGTTGAGCAGCAGCGGTAAAGCCACGTTTTGCAGCAGGGTCAGGTGCGGCAAAACATGGAAAGCCTGGAAGATAAAGCCCATGCGCGAGCGCCGCAGCCGGGTGGCTGCCGCGTCGTCCAGGCTGGACATGGCAATGCCATCGACCAGGATCGGTTGGGCTACACCCGGATCGGGCGTGTCGAGGCCGGCGATCAGGTTCAGCAGGGTCGACTTGCCGACGCCGGAATCGCCCATGATGGCAATGAACTCGCCCGCCTCGAAGCGGCACGACAGATTGGCCAGCACGGGACGCGCGTTGGCATAAGACTTGGACAGATGGCGCAATTCAAGCATGGTGTGTTTATCTATGTGTAAGGGCAGGCACGCGGGGGAGAGGGGGGCCTGGAGAGTGCAATGGCGCGCGGATTGTTTGGCCGGCAATGTGTAGTATACGACAGGCTTATGCTTTTTGCTTGGCAATACCAATTTCACGTGTGCGGCCGATTGGCGTGAAATTGTCATCGCCCTTAAGTGAAGTGTCGTACAGCTGGGTTTTGTAGATTCCGCTATGATGAAAAAAATCGTTACCGTTCAGTTTTCTCCTTCGTATGCCCGTGTAAGCCCTTACCATGATGCGAGTCCATGACCATGCCACCTACGCAGTTTCAGCAGCATCAGCAGCCGTCCAGTCTTCACCAGGGCGTCCGTTCCAGTGACATTCCGGCAGCCGCCGGCAAGGCCAGTGCGAAGGCGGGTGCAACTACCGCCACGATAGCCGAGGTTGCAAACGGCTTGCTGGCGCCGCAGGCCTGGACCTCGCCCAAGTACTTGTACGATGCGCTCGGCTCCAAGCTGTTTGAAGCCATCTGCGGCCTCGATGAGTATTATCCGACGCGTACCGAGGCAGCCATCTTTGCCCGTCATGGCGCCGATATCGCCCATGCCGTGGGGCCGGGCAGCACCCTGATCGACCTGGGGGCGGGCAATTGCGCCAAGGCCGCCAGCCTGTTCCCACTGCTGCATCCGGCGCAATACGTGGCGGTCGATATTTCCTATGATTTCCTCAGCGAATCGCTGGCCAGCTTGCGCCAGCGTTTCCCGCATATCGAGATGACAGGGTTGGGGCTGGATTTTTCCAGCGGACTGACCCTACCTGCCAGCGTGCGCGAGGTCCAGCGCCTGTTCTTTTACCCAGGCTCATCGATCGGCAATTTCGCGCCGGAACAGGCCATCGCTTTCCTGCGCCGCCTGCGGGCGAACTCCGACAGCGATGGCGGTTTGCTGATCGGCGTGGACCTGATTAAAGACAGCGCCGTGCTGGACGCCGCCTACGATGATGCGCTGGGCGTCACGGCCGCTTTCAATCTGAACCTGCTGCGCCACCTGAACCTGCTGCTGGGGGCCGACTTTGATGTACGCCAGTGGCGCCACCACGGCTTCTTTAATGCCGACCTGGGCCGGGTAGAAATGCATCTGGAAGCGCGCAGCGAGCAATTGGTGCACTGGCAGGGTGGACAGCGGCGCTTTGCAAAAGGGGAACGCATCCACACGGAAGACAGTTATAAATACACGCGGGCCGGCTTCGTGGGCTTGCTGGAACAGGCCGGTTATCGCACGGCGCGTATCTGGATGGATGAACAGCAGTGGTTCGCCGTCATCCATGCACGCGCCATGCCGGATTGATTTGAAAAGTTGAACGAAGATGATCTTGAGCGACCATTTCAAACAAGTACGCCAGCATTCCTTGCTGCTGGCCGAGCCCCTGTCCGACGAGGATTGCGGCGCCCAGTCGATGCCCGACGCCAGCCCCGTGAAATGGCATCTGGCGCATACCACCTGGTTTTTTGAAACCTTTATCCTGGAAGCGCTGGAGCCGGGCTTTGTGCCATTCCACCCCGCTTTTCGGGTGCTGTTCAATTCCTATTACAACGGCGTCGGCGACAAGCATCCGCGCGCGCAGCGGGGCTTGCTGACGCGTCCCGACATGGCGCAGGTGCGTGCCTATCGCCATGATGTCGATGCGCGCATCGTCCGCCTGCTGGCCAGTGAACTGCCGCGCAGCGAGCGTGAACGGCTGACCATGCTGCTGGCGCTGGGCCTGGAACACGAGCAGCAGCATCAGGAGTTGCTATTGACTGACGTCAAGCATTTGCTGGCGCAAAGCCCCCTGTTTCCTGCATATCTGAACACAAGCGTGGAGACGAGCGTCATCGCGCATCCCGGCAATGCCAAAACGGATTGGCTGGCTTTTGAAGGCGGCCTGACCGACATCGGGCATACGGGCGACGGCTTTTGCTTCGACAATGAATTGCCGCGCCACCGGCAATATGTGTCGCCGTTCGAGCTCGCTTCCTGCCTGGTGACGAATGGCGATTACCTGGCCTTCATCGAAGCGGGCGGCTATCGCACGGCCAGTCTGTGGCTGTCCGAGGGCTGGGACTGGGTGCGCAACCAGAAGCTCACCTGTCCCTTGTACTGGCAGCAAGACGACGATGGCCGCTGGCTGGAATTCACCTTGCACGGTTTGCAGCCGCTCAATTTACAACAACCGGCCACCCATTTGTCGCTATTCGAAGCCGATGCCTACGCGCATTGGGCCGGCGCGCGCCTGCCGACGGAAGCGGAATGGGAGTTTGCCGCGCAGGACGTTGCTGTAGAGGCTGGATCGCTGCATCCCGCCGTGGCTAGTGCGCAAAAAGGCTTGAGACAAATGTTTGGCCATTGCTGGCAATGGACCAGCAGCAGTTACGCGCCGTATCCCGGCTACCGCCCGGCGGCCGGCGCCCTCGGCGAATACAACGGCAAGTTCATGCTGAACCAGTATGTGCTGCGCGGCTCTTCCTGCGCCACACCGGCCGGCCATGCGCGCGCCAGCTACCGCAATTTCTTTCCTGCCGGCGCGCGCTGGCAGTTTGCCGGAATACGACTAGCCAAATAACAAAGGCAGCCCTTGAGGCTGCCTTTGTTTTATTTCCTTGCGTTGACTATCAGGCCGTCACAGCGGCCTTGGCAGCGCTTTCCACTTCCGTCTGTTTGATGCGGCGGTTCACGGCGGACAGCACAGCCTTGAACGAGGCGGTGACGATATTGCTGTCGATGCCGGCGCCGAACAGGGTAGGGCCGTTATCGAGGCGCAACTCGACATAGCAAGCTGCCTGCGCGTTGGCACCCGAGCCGATCGAGTGCTCATGGTAATCCATCAGCTTGATATCGAGACCCAGCGCATTGACGAAAGCGTCGATCGGGCCATTGCCGCCGCCTTGCAGGGCCAGCGGCGCCTGGCGGTGGCTCAGGCTGATGTCAATCTGCACCGATTCATCATTGTTGCTGTCTTCCACCATGCGGTGTCCAGCGTAGGCGTAGGGCGTGGTTTGTTCCAGGTATTCGCGCTGGAAGATTTCATGGATATCCTGGGCGGCAATTTCGCGGCCGGTGGCGTCTGCTACCGCTTGCACGGCGCGCGAAAACTCGATTTGCAAACGGCGCGGCAAGACCAGGCCATATTCCTGTTCCAGCAAGTAAGACATACCGCCCTTGCCGGACTGGCTGTTGACGCGGATCACGGCGTCGTAGCTGCGGCCCAGGTCGGCCGGATCGATCGGCAAATAAGGCACTTCCCAGATGCTATCAGCTTGCTGCTTGGCGAAACCTTTTTTGATCGCATCCTGGTGCGAGCCGGAAAACGCCGTGAACACCAGGTCGCCCGCATACGGGTGGCGCGGGTGGACGGGTAACTGGTTGCATTCTTCCACGCACTTGCGCACCGTGTCGATATCGGAGAAATCGAGGCCAGGATGCACGCCTTGCGTGTACAGATTCATCGCCAGGGTGACCAGGTCGACATTGCCGGTGCGCTCGCCATTGCCGAACAAGCAGCCTTCCACACGGTCTGCGCCGGCCATCACGGCCAGTTCTGCCGAGGCAACGGCGGTGCCGCGGTCGTTATGCGGATGCACGCTGATGATGATGGAGTCACGCCGGGCCAGCTTGCGCGACATCCATTCGATCTGGTCCGCGTACACGTTGGGCGTGCTGCATTCCACGGTCGATGGCAGGTTGATGATCATCTTGTTGGCGGGGGTCGGCTTCCAGATGGCGCTGACGGCGTCGCAGATATGCTTGGAAAAATCGAGTTCGGTGGTCGAGAACGATTCCGGCGTGTATTCAAAACCCCATTCCGTTTCCGGGTGCTGCGCCACCAGTTGTTTGACCAGCGTGGTGCCGGTGGTGGCGATCTGCGTGATTTCTTCGCGCGACATGCCGAACACCACCTTGCGGAACACGGGCGCCACCGAGTTGTACAGGTGGACGATGGCGCGCTTGGCGCCGGCCACCGATTCCACCGTGCGGCGTATCAATTCTTCACGCGATTGCGTCAGCACGATGATGGTGACGTCATCCGGGATACGGTTTTCATCGACCAGCTTGCGCACGAAATCGAAATCCGTCTGCGATGCCGATGGGAAGCCCACTTCGATTTCTTTCAGGCCGATGGCGATCAGCATCTCGAAAAACCGCAGCTTCTTTTCCGCGCTCATCGGCTCGATCAGGGACTGATTGCCATCGCGCAAGTCGGTGCTCATCCAGATAGGCGGTTTGCTGATGATCTGGTTAGGCCATTGACGGTCGGTCAATTTGACTGGAGGAAAGGCGCGGTATTTGGAAGCTGGGTTTTTCAACATCATGATCGGGTACTCCTGAATATAGGGGAAATCAATGGTTGCGGCGCAAGCTTGCCGGGCGGCCACGGGACACTAGGCCAGGCAAGCGATCGCTAGGTTTAGTAGGCAAAACAGGACCACGGCGCCAGATGGGGCGTTCGCGTCGGACATTGCAGTTGGTGCGGGGATTGGTGCAAACATCATCAAACCTTCCAGGGTTTTTAAAACACGCCGGCGTGTGGCCAGGCGCAGCAAAGCGGCAAACTTAAGCGCGTGCTAGTAGTAGTCGCGATAGCGACAGCAGGGAAGGGGATGGAAGTTTGAAGGAGGACATGCCTTTAATGTACGGGAGTTTGTGGCGGGCTGTCAAGCGTTTCCTGGTGGTATCTTGTTTTGTCTATTATCCGTCCCGCTTGTCATGGGCAGTCAATGCCAGGCGGGAGTGTGGTCGTCTTTTTGCATGCATCAGTGACTGGCGATTTTGGCGGGCAAGTGATGGCAATAAAGTGATAGCGATAAGGTGATAGTAAAAGGTGATGGCGATACAAGGGCGTGCAATGGCATCTTCACCGTATGAATTCCTTCGCTTGCATGTTGTGTGATGTCAGCAGCTTGTCCATGTCGACCCTGGAACATGACGAAGCGCCAGCCTGGAAAAAATCACACATTGTCACGAATATGGCAGGATATGCTGACTATCCGACTATAATCTTGCGCCACATGCCAGGCGCACCGGTGCGCCGGCATGGAATCTAACTAAAAAATAGGAGTCTTCGTGAATCGTACGCTTATCAGCGCCGCCTGCTGCGCCTTATTGGCTTTTGCCTCCCCGTCATCGTATGCACAGCAAAGTGCCGAGCAAAGCGCGAATGCCGCTGGTTCTGTTGCTGCGCCCGTGTCCGGCATCGACCTGAAATCTCTGGACCCGGCAGTGCGTCCGCAGGATGATTTCTACGGTTACGTCAATGGCGTCTGGACCCGCAATACCGAAATTCCAGCCGATAAGTCGGTCTGGGGCACGTATATCGAATTGCGCGAAACGGCGCAAGGTCAGTTGAAGGCGCTGATCGATGCGACCCTGAAAAATCCGGGCAAGGCCGGCAGCGATACGCATAAGATTGCCGACCTGTACACCAGCTTCATGGATGAAAAGGCGCGCAATGCTGCCGGTTTCAAGCCTTTGCAGGCTGATCTGGCGCATGTGGCTGCAGTGAAGGACAAGAAGGACTTGCCGGCGCTGTTTGCCTACCTGCAGCGCAATGGCATCCAGACGCCGTTTTCGGCCGGCGTGTCGCCTGATGCCCAGAATCCCGAGCAATACACGGTCGGCATCAGCCAGTCCGGCCTGGGCTTGCCTGACCGTGACTATTACCTGAAAGATGACGACGCCAAGCTCAAGGCCGTGCGCGGCAAGTACCAGCAGCATATCGCCACCATGCTGGGCATGAGCGGCGACAAGAATGCTGCGGAGCACGCTGCCCAGATTCTCGATATCGAAACCCGCCTGGCTGCGGCGCAATGGACCCGCGTGGCGATGCGCGACCCGGTCAAATCGTATAACCGCATCGAGTTCAGCAAGTTTGCCGAGCTGGCGCCCGCGTTTGACTGGGCGACTTACTTCAAGGCTGCCGGCCTGGCGCCTAAAGCCGCGTCAGCCGTGGTGCGCCAGCCCGACTACCTGGCCAGCTTGTCTGCCACCATCACCGCCGTGCCGCTGGAAGCGTGGAAGAGCTATTTCAACTGGCGCATTATCGAAAGCTATGCGCCCTATATGGACAGCGCCACCGTCAAGGAGCGCTTCGCCTTCGAAGGCACGGTGCTGCGCGGCACGCCGCAAAGCGAACCGCTGTGGCAACTGGCGCTGCGCTTTACCGATAGCGCCGTCAGCGACGCCGTCGGCAAACGTTATGTAGAGATGTATCTGCCGCCTGAAACCAAGCCTCGCGTGATGGCCATGTTCAACAATTTCGTGGCTTCCTTCAAGGATGGCATCGACAAGCTGGACTGGATGGGCGAGGAAACCAAGAAGGAGGCGCAAGCCAAGCTGGCCGCCCTGAAGCCGAACATCGCCTATCCGGAAAAATGGCGCGACTACAGCGCCATGAAAACCCAGCCGCATGACCTGATCGCCAACGTGCGCGCGTCGCGCGTGTGGGGCCGCCAGCAAAACCTGGCCAAGCTGGGCAAACCGGTCGACCGCGAGGAATGGTCGATGACGCCGCAAACCGTCAACGCCAGCTACAATCCATTGCTGAACGCGATCACGATTCCCGCCGCCATCCTGCAGCCGCCATTCTTCAATGTGAAAGCGGAAGATGCGGTGAACTATGGCTTGCTCGGCATTACCTTTGGCCATGAAATCAGCCATGCCTTCGATGATTCCGGCAGCCAGTACGATGCCCATGGCCGTTTGCGCAACTGGTGGACGGCGCAAGACCGCACCGCCTTCAAGGCGCGCGCCGCCGGGCTGGTCAAGCAATACGGCGCTTACAGCCCCGTGCCTGGCTATTTCATCAATGGCGAACTGACCCTCGGTGAAAACATTGGCGACAACTCGGGCCTGTCGGTAACCTACAACGCCTACGAGCGTTCGCTGGGCGGCAAGCCATCGCCCGTGATCGATGGCTTGACCGGCGAACAGCGTCTGTATATCGGTTTTGCCATGAAATGGCGCGCTAAATTGCGTCCTGAAGCGGCGATTGCCCAGATCAAGAGCGATCCGCATTCGCCTGGCGAATTCCGCGCCAAAGGCACCGTGATGAACCAGCCTGGCTTCTACAAGGCGTTTGACATCAAGCCGGGCGACGCTATGTACCTGGCGCCTGAACAGCGCGTGATCATGTGGTAATAGTGCAGATGCTCATCATGCAAAAATAGCCTGACAGGTTTTTTTTGCGGCGACGGCCCGTTTCATCTTCGATGATATGGGCCGTTTTTACGTCTGATCTGCCTGCTTACGACTTCCCTTGCAGCACGTTCTGCAGGTTTTCCCGCATGCCTTCGAGCACCTTATTGTGCTGCGTCAGAATTCCGGGTGCGTTGCGGAAGGGCTCAGGGTCCAGGTAGAGCCTGGGTAAGTCCGCAACCGCCACGCCGCGTGCTTCGTCGCGCAGGATTTCATCGGCCAGACGGATCAGGGAGGCAACGGACGACTCGATGCGCGGCGTGCTGTTGATGGACAGGCAGGCATTGAGTGCCTTAGCGAACTCGGCGCGGGAGGGTTGCTGCGGCAGCACGGGTGCGGCGATCTGTTGCAGGGGCGACATATTGACGGCCGGTTTGCGGCAGGCGAGCAGGGCGTCGAGCGCCATCAAACGGTGTGGACCGCCGCGTTGCAGCCAGCCGGCGAGACGAGGCCAGGGTGTGCCCAGCAATGCTGCCGCCACGCCCCACTGGCTGGACACCGGCGAGCCGACGTTGCTCTCGATCCAGTCGATGGCGGCGGGGTTGCCGGTGTAGGCTAGCAAGATGACATTTGCAGCGCGCAGGGCGGGCGACTGGATGGCAAGCACGCTGGTCAGCCAGGCGAGGGCGCCGTCGGCAGGATTGCTGATGAGTTGTTCGGCAAATGGCGCGCTCAGGTCGCGGCTGTCAAAGTGGCGGTATTGTTCTGGCATATGAAATTGGAAAGATGAATGCAGCGATAGTCTAGCAGCCAGGCCGCGCGCACGATTTGTCATTTGGAAACTTTTAAGATCCGCTTCAGTCCTGGCCGCCGTGCTTGCGCTACAATCGGCGCTTTGTTGCCACTGCCGCCTGCGGCTCCTTTCTTTCCACTATGCACCCTAAACGCCTGACCCTGCTTGCCCTGGCTGCCTTTGCCCTGGCCGGCTGCGAAACTTCCGCCCCCAAACCTGCCGCTACCTTGACGCCGCCTGAGCCGGTGGTGATTGCGCCGCGCAAGATCAAGATAGGCCTGGCGCTGGGTGGCGGCGCGGCGCGTGGATTTGCGCATATCGGCGTGATCAAGGCGCTCGAATCGCAAGGTATCGATGCCGATATCGTTACCGGCACCAGCGCGGGCAGCGTGGTGGGCGCCTTGTATGCGGCGGGCAATTCCGGCTTTGCCTTGCAAAAGATGGCGTTTGATATGGATGAAGCGGCCATTTCCGACTGGGCCTTGCCCCTGTTTGGCAAGTCGTCTGGCGTGCTGAAAGGCGAGGCCCTGCAAGCCTATGTCAACAAGGCAGTGGGCGGCTTGCCGCTGGAAAAACTGAAGATTCCGTTTGGCGTGGTGGCGACCGACCTGAAAAATGGCCAGCCGATCCTCTTCCAGCGCGGCAATACCGGCATGGCCGTGCGCGCTTCCTCGGCTGTGCCCGGGGTATTCCAGCCGGTCGTGATTGCGGGCCGCACCTATGTCGATGGCGGCCTGGTAGCGCCGGTGCCCGTGAAAGCTGCGCGCGATATGGGCGCCGACTTTATTATTGCCGTCAATATTTCCTCGCAAACCGATACGCAAAAAGCCATCAGCTCGATGGAAGTGATCATGCAGACGTTTGCCATCATGGGGCAGCGCATCAATCAGTTTGAGTTGAAGGATGCGGACGTGGTCATCCAGCCCAGCCTGGGTACGATGAAGGGTAATGATTTCAACAGCCGCAACCAGGCGATCCTGGCGGGCGAGCAGGCAACGTTCGCGGTGATGGCGCAGATCAAGCAAAAACTGAAGGCCAAGCGCGAACAGTAATAATGGATAGTTGCGGGACACTATAGATACTGGCCCTGTTTCGGCTACAATTTTGCTTCAACATAACAAGGATGTCTCATGCAATCGAAACCGGTTTTGACCCTGGACGACGTAAAGAAAATCGCTGCTGCCGCCGAAGCGGAAGCGGTCAAGAACAACTGGGCGGTGACGATCGCCATCGTCGATGACGGCGGCCACCTGCTGTGGCTGCAGCGCATGGATGGCGTGGCGCCGATTTCCTCGCACCTCGCTCCATCGAAGGCCAAGACTGCCGCCATGGGCCGTCGCGAGTCGCGCATTTATGAAGAAATCATCAATGGTGGCCGCGTATCTTTCCTGAGCGCGCCGGAAATTGATGGCATGCTCGAAGGTGGCGTTCCCATCATCGTCGAAGGTCATTGTATCGGCGCCGTCGGTGTGTCCGGCGTGAAATCGACTGAAGATGCACAAATTGCCAAGGCCGGGATTGCTGCAGTAGTGTAAGTGGCTAGTGTAAGTACTAACCGATATTGATTTGAAAGCCGCTCCGCGCATGCCGGGCGGCTTTTTTTATGGCGGCGGCAAGGGATGCTGCGTTGCAAAAAAATCGCAGCACCTTTGAATTTTCTTCCTTGTGGAAAAGCTTCCTTTTGGTTATAATTCAAAGGTTTAGCCAATCACACATATACCGTAGCGACTACCCATCCCCTCATTCACCATGATCGTCAAAAGCCCATGAACACACGCGTTCGGGTTTCCTGGCGGTCGGTCTGACGTGGCGCAGCTACGGTAACTTTATCAGGAGTTGCCCTTGCCGCCATTTTTTTCTGGCCCTGCCGTTCCAGCCATATTAGCGCTTGCTGATGGAACGATTTTCAAAGGTTTTTCGATCGGTGCCGCCGGTCATACCACGGGTGAGGTTGTTTTCAACACCTCCATGACCGGGTATCAGGAAATCCTTACCGACCCTAGTTATAGCCGCCAGATGGTCACCCTGACCTATCCGCATATCGGCAATACGGGTGTCAATCCGGAAGACGTCGAATCTTCCAAAGTACATGCCGCTGGCCTCATTATTCGCGATCTGCCATTGCTGGCATCCAATTTCCGCTCCACCCTTTCCCTGTCCGACTACCTCAAAGCTGAAAATATCGTTGCCATCGCCGGCATCGATACACGCAAGCTCACGCGTATCCTGCGTGAAAAAGGTGCGCAGGGCGGCGCCATCCTGGTCGGCACGCAAGGCAATGAGCCATCCACCGCGCAAGCGCTGGAACTGGCGCGTTCCTTCCCTGGCCTGTCCGGCATGGACCTGGCCAAAGTGGTGTCCGTCAAGGATGCGTATGAATACCGCGAAACCGAGTGGACTCTCGGTACCGGCTACGGCCAGCTGGCGGACGCCGACGTGAAATACCACGTGGTGGCGTTTGACTACGGCGTCAAGCGCAATATCTTGCGCATGCTGACGGCGCGCGGCTGCAAAGTGACCGTGCTGCCGGCGCAGGCGACGGCGGCTGAGGCGCTGGCCTTAAATCCTGACGGCATTTTCCTGTCGAATGGTCCTGGCGATCCGGAACCATGCGATTACGCGATTGCGGCCACCAAGGAACTGATCGAAAAAGGCATTCCGACTTTCGGTATTTGCCTCGGCCACCAGATCATGGCGATCGCTTCCGGCGCAAAAACCCTGAAGATGAAGTTCGGCCACCATGGCGCCAACCACCCGGTGCAAGACCTGGAAACGAAACAGGTCCTGATCACTTCGCAAAACCACGGTTTCGCCGTTGATGCAGCCACCTTGCCTGCCAACTGCCGCGTTACCCATGAATCGCTGTTCGACGGTTCCCTGCAGGGCTTTGCCCGCACGGACAAGCCGGCCTTCTGCTTCCAGGGCCACCCTGAAGCGTCGCCGGGCCCGATGGATGTTGCTTACCTGTTTGACCGCTTCATCAACTTGATGGCTGCGGAGGAGAAAAAGAAAAATGCCTAAACGTTTAGATATTAAAAGTATTCTGATTATTGGCGCTGGCCCGATCGTGATCGGCCAGGCCTGCGAATTCGATTATTCCGGCGCGCAAGCGTGCAAGGCCCTGCGCGAAGAGGGCTACAAAGTCATCCTGGTCAACAGCAACCCTGCGACCATCATGACCGACCCGGAAATGGCCGACGTCACCTACATCGAACCGATCACATGGTCGGTAGTCGAGCGCATCATCGCCAAGGAGCGTCCTGACGCGATCCTGCCAACGATGGGTGGCCAGACCGCGCTGAACTGCGCACTGGACCTGTTCAACAATGGCGTGCTGGCGAAATACAACGTCGAGCTGATCGGCGCATCGCCGGAAGCCATCGACAAGGCCGAAGACCGTTCCAAGTTCAAGGACGCGATGACCAAGATCGGCCTCGGTTCGGCCCGCTCTGGCGTGGCGCACTCGATGGAAGAATCGTGGGCGGTCCAGCGCGAAGTCGGTTTCCCGACCATCATCCGTCCATCGTTCACCATGGGTGGCAGCGGCGGCGGTATCGCCTACAACGAAGAAGAATTCGAAACGATTTGCAAACGCGGCCTGGAAGCTTCGCCGACCAAAGAATTGCTGATCGAAGAATCCTTGCTGGGCTGGAAAGAGTACGAGATGGAAGTGGTGCGCGACAAGGCGGACAACTGCATCATCATTTGCTCGATTGAAAACCTTGACCCGATGGGCGTACACACGGGAGATTCGATCACGGTTGCGCCAGCGCAAACCCTGACCGACAAGGAATACCAGATCATGCGCAATGCCTCCCTGGCAGTGCTGCGCGAGATCGGCGTCGACACCGGTGGTTCGAACGTGCAATTCTCGATCAATCCGGTCGATGGCCGCATGATCGTGATTGAAATGAACCCGCGCGTATCGCGTTCCTCGGCACTGGCGTCGAAAGCCACCGGTTTCCCGATTGCAAAAATCGCTGCCAAGCTGGCCGTGGGTTTCACCCTGGACGAGTTGCGCAATGAAATCACGGGCGGCGCCACGCCAGCATCGTTCGAGCCATCGATCGATTACGTGGTCACCAAGATCCCGCGTTTCACGTTCGAGAAATTCCCGACCGCCGACCACCACCTGACGACGCAAATGAAGTCGGTCGGTGAAGTGATGGCGATCGGCCGTACCTTCCAGGAATCGTTCCAGAAAGCCTTGCGCGGTCTGGAAGTGGGCGTGGATGGCATGAACGAAAAAACCAAGGACCGCGAAAAGATCGAAGAAGAACTGGGCGAGCCTGGTCCTGAACGTATCTGGTACGTGGGCGATGCGTTTGCCCAGGGCTTTACCTTGGAAGAAGTGCACCAGCTGACCAAGATCGACCCATGGTTCCTGATCCAGATCAAGGAAATCGTCGACCTGGAACTGTGGCTGGACACGCAGAAGCTGGAAAACCTGGACAAGAACACCCTGTACAAGTTGAAGCAAAAAGGTTTCTCGGACCGTCGTCTGGGCTTCCTGCTGCAAACGACGGATACTGCCGTGCGTCAGCAACGCCACGCCCTGAACATCCGCCCGGTTTACAAACGCGTCGATACTTGCGCGGCTGAATTCTCGACCGACACGGCATACATGTATTCCACGTATGACGAAGAGTGCGAATCGAATCCGACCGACAAGAAAAAGATCATGGTATTGGGCGGTGGCCCGAACCGTATCGGCCAGGGTATCGAATTCGACTATTGCTGCGTGCACGCGGCCCTCGCCATGCGCGAAGATGGCTACGAAACCATCATGGTCAACTGCAACCCGGAAACCGTGTCGACCGACTACGATACCTCTGACCGTCTGTATTTCGAGTCCCTGACCCTGGAAGACGTGCTGGAAATCGTCGCCATCGAAAAACCGGTCGGCGTGATCGTGCAGTACGGCGGCCAGACTCCGCTGAAGCTGGCGCTGGACCTGGAAGCGAATGGCGTGCCTATCATCGGCACCTCGCCTGACATGATCGACGCTGCCGAAGACCGCGAGCGTTTCCAGCAGATGCTGCACAAGCTGGAACTGCGCCAGCCGCCTAACCGCACCGCACGCACCGAAACTGAAGCGCTGGCGCTGGCCCAGGAAATCGGCTACCCGCTGGTAGTGCGTCCTTCCTACGTACTGGGCGGCCGCGCGATGGAAATCGTTCACGAGCAACGCGACCTGGAACGCTATATGCGCGAAGCGGTCAAGGTATCGCACGATTCGCCGGTGCTGCTGGACCGCTTCCTGAACGACGCCATCGAATGCGACGTCGATTGCATCTCCGACGGCGAAACCACCTTCATCGGCGGCGTGATGGAACACATCGAACAGGCAGGCGTGCACTCGGGCGACTCGGCTTGCTCGTTGCCACCATACTCGCTGGCCGCTGAAACGATTGAAGAACTGAAGCGCCAGACTTCGCTGATGGCCAAGGGCTTGAACGTGGTCGGCCTGATGAACGTGCAGTTCGCGATCCAGAAACAGGATGGCAAAGACGTCGTCTACGTGCTGGAAGTGAACCCGCGCGCTTCGCGTACCGTGCCTTTCGTCTCGAAAGCCACCGGTTTGCAACTGGCCAAGATTGCCGCCCGCTGCATGGTTGGCCAATCGCTGGCGTCGCAAGGCATCACCAAAGAAGTCGTGCCGCCTTACTTCAGCGTCAAGGAAGCCGTGTTCCCGTTCGTCAAGTTCCCAGGCGTGGACACCATCCTGGGACCGGAAATGAAGTCGACCGGTGAGGTCATGGGCGTAGGCCAGACCTTTGGCGAAGCGTTTGTGAAATCGCAGCTGGGCGCTGGCGTGAACCTGCCGAAATCGGGCAAGGTCTTCATCAGCGTGAAAGCGTCGGACAAGCCGCGCGCCGTGCAAGTGGCGCGCGACCTGGTCGAGTCCGGTTTCACCGTCTGCGCCACCAAGGGTACGGCTGCCGTCATCGCTGCCGCCGGCATTCCTGTCACGCCAGTCAACAAGGTGATCGAAGGCCGTCCGCACGTGGTCGACATGGTGAAAAACCATGAAATCGTGCTGGTGATCAACACCGTGGAAGAAAAGCGCAGCGCCATTGTCGATTCGCGGGCCATCCGCACCTCGGCCCTGGCCGCTCGCGTGACCACGTACACCACCATCGCCGGCGCGGAAGCGGCTGTCGAAGGCATCCGTCACCTCGATGAGCTGCGTGTGTACGATTTGCAAGGTTTGCATCGCACACTAGGCTAAGCTGATTGCAGTTGCTGCTGTTAATGCAGTACACTGTAGGAACACGAACCACAGAGTTTCGCGCAAAATAATGCGCGGCCTCTGTGGTTTTCACTTGTTAGACCGGTTAGCGATCACCGATCACCGATCACATTTAGCAGATAGTAGAGATAACATGACCACAGTCCCACTGACCAAATACGGCGCCGAACTTCTGAAAGAGGAGTTGCATCACCTGAAGACCAAGGAACGCCGCATCGTCATCGATGCCATCGCCGAAGCGCGCTCGCACGGTGACCTGTCGGAAAACGCCGAATATGACGCCGCCAAGGAACGCCAGGCGTTCGTGGAAGGCCGTATCGCCGAACTGGAAGGCAAGCTGAGCGTTGCTCAAATCATCGACCCGGCTGCGCTCGACGCGGAAGGCCGCGTGGTATTTGCCTCGACCGTGAACCTGGAAGACCTGGAATCGGGCCAGAAAGTCACCTACCAGATCGTCGGCCTCGATGAGGCGGACTTGAAACTGAACAAGGTTTCCGTGACTTCGCCGATCGCCCGCGCCCTGATCGGCAAATATGCCGGCGATGTGGTCGAAGTGCAGGCGCCGTCCGGCCCGCGCGAATACGAAATCCTGGAAGTACTGTACATCTGATGCTGAGCCGCGTACGTTTTCTCGTCGCCACCCTCTGGGCGGGCAGTCTGTGGACGGTCGGCTTTGTTGTCGCGCCGACCCTGTTTGCCACCCTGAGTGACCGCATGCTGGCCGGCACGATCGCCGGCAGCCTGTTCAGGGTCGAAGCGTGGCTGTCGATTGCGTGCGCGCTGATATTGCTGGCGCTGCTGCAATGGGATGCAGACGCCCTGGAGCCCAAGCGCCGCCGCCTGCTGGGCGCGCTGGTGCTGTCCATGCTGGTGTGTACCCTGGTCAGCTATTTTGGCATCACTCCCTTGATGGCCGAGCTGCGTGCGCAAGCGCCGTCCGGCGTGATGGATGACGCGATGCGCAGCCGTTTCGGCATGCTGCATGGCGTGTCGACCCTGATCTTCGCCGTGCAGAGCCTGTTGGCTGGCGTGTTGATCTGGAAGCAGCAGTAAGCAATTAACTGAGCAAAAAAAAGCGGAGCAGGAATAAATCCTTGCTCCGCTTCTTGTTTAAACAGCCTGACGGCTGCCACTGTGCAAGCTTATTTGCTGCCCAGTGCGCTTTTCTTGGCGCTCTTCTGACGTGGTTTTGCACGTTTGATGGTGCCGCCTTCGGTAACGCGCTCATTGCCTTTGATCATGACCTTGGTCACGCTCGGGCGCTTGGTACCGCTGGCGCTGGCTTTGACGATCGTCACTTCGCGCAAACCTTTGCCGGAGCTGATCTTTTCCTTAACCACTTCTTTTTTCGGACGGTAAAGTACCAGCAGCTTGCCAATATGTTGTACCGGGGCGGCGCCGAGATTGCCGCAAATCGTATCGTACATTCCAACGCGGGCTTCGCGGTCATCACCGAATACACGGACTTTAATCAGACCGTGCGAATCGAGGCCCAGATCGATCTCTTTGAGGACAGCAGGTGTCAAGCCCGCTTCGCCAATGATGACGATAGGCTTCAGCGCGTGTGCTTCGGCGCGCAGTGCGCTGCGCTCTACGGGTGTAAGTTTTAGCATAATAATTTTTAGTAATTCCCTTAAAAGCAGTATTCTACGCGAATGGCAAAGAAGAAATTAAACAAAAACTGGTTGCACGACCACATAAATGATCCTTATGTGAAGTTGGCACAGAAAGAGGGCTACCGCGCCCGGGCCGCTTACAAGCTCAAAGAAATCGATGAAGACGAGAAACTGATCAAGCCTGGCCAGGTGATTGTCGACCTCGGTTGCACCCCTGGCAGCTGGGGACAGTATGCACGCCGCAAGCTCGCTGGCAAGGACGGCGGCGGTATCAATGGTACCTTGATTGGCCTCGACATGCTGGAAATGGAGCCGATTGCCGACTTTAACTTCATCCAGGGTGATTTCCGCGAAGCGCGCGTGCTGCGTCAGCTGGAAGTGGTCTTGCAAGGACGCAAAGTGGATCTGGTAATGTCGGATATGGCGCCCAATCTGTCCGGTATCGCCACCGCAGACGCCGCGCGCATGGAACATCTGATCGACCTGGCCGTCGAGTTTTCGCAGCTGCACCTGAAACCATCGGGCGTATTGCTGGTGAAATGCTTTAAAAACATGGGTTTCAGCCAGATCGTGGAGAAATTCCGCGGCGAATTCAAGGTTGTGGTGCAGAAAAAGCCCAAGGCCAGCCGCGACAAGTCGTCGGAAATCTTCCTGATGGGACGTGGACTGAAGAATCCTGTTAAAAATGTTATCGAGGAAGATGATTCCACTCTTGATATTTAAGGCAGAATCCGCACATAAGAACGAGAAGTGCCGTAGCAATCGTGGTGTTAGCACCTAAATTGTTTATACTGCACTTGTTGACGTGAGCGCGTTTCGTTTGGTTTCGTTTCGCGCGCACGGATCGGCGGGCTTTGGCACGGCCCGCTTATTGCGAGTAAAATCGTATTTCTGCTATAAGTAAAAGATGCGCACTGCATCCAAGGAGTCTTCGTGAATAACATGTTTTCCAAATCTGCCATCTGGGTAGTCGTCTTGCTGCTGTTGTTCATGCTGTTCAAACAGTTCGACAGCCACGGCAGCTCGGGTGGCAGCAAGTCCATCGCTTATTCCGATTTGCTGGATGAAGTCAAAGCCAAGCGTGTCAAGGATGTGGTGATCGAGGGTTCGGCGATTACCGCCAAAATGATGGACGATACCAAGGTACGTACCACTGCCACCATGCTCGACAAGGGCTTGATCGGCGACCTGCGTGACAATGGCGTGCACTTCGATGTGCGTCCACCAGAGGAAGTAGGATTCCTGCAGCAAATTTTCATGAACTGGTTCCCGATGCTGCTATTGATCGGCGTCTGGATTTTCTTCATGCGTCAGATGCAGGGCGGCGGCAAGGGCGGGGCATTCTCGTTCGGCAAGTCGAAAGCCCGCATGATGGATGAAGCCAGCAACACGGTGACCTTTGCCGACGTCGCCGGTTGCGACGAAGCCAAGGAAGAAGTCAATGAAGTCGTCGACTTCCTGAAGGACCCTAGCAAATTCCAGAAACTGGGTGGCCGTATTCCACGCGGCGTGCTGATGGTTGGTCCTCCAGGCACGGGTAAAACCCTGCTGGCGCGCGCCATTGCCGGCGAAGCCAAAGTGCCATTCTTCTCGATTTCCGGTTCGGACTTCGTTGAAATGTTCGTCGGTGTGGGTGCCTCCCGCGTACGCGACATGTTTGAAAACGCCAAGAAACACTCGCCTTGCATTATCTTTATCGATGAGATCGATGCCGTTGGCCGTCACCGCGGCGCCGGTACGGGCGGTGGTAATGATGAGCGCGAACAGACCCTGAACCAGTTGCTGGTCGAGATGGACGGTTTTGAAGCGAACTCCGGCGTGATCGTCGTGGCCGCGACCAACCGTGCAGACGTGCTCGATAAAGCGCTGCTGCGTCCAGGCCGTTTCGACCGCCAGGTATCCGTCGGCTTGCCAGACATCCGCGGCCGTGAACAGATCTTGAACGTGCACATGCGCAAAGTGCCTATCGGCACCGACGTCAAGGCCGATATCCTGGCCCGCGGTACGCCTGGTTTCTCGGGCGCCGACCTGGCCAATCTGGTCAACGAAGCTGCTTTGTTCGCCGCGCGCCGCAGCAAGCGCCTGGTGGAAATGTCGGACTTCGAAGATGCAAAAGACAAGATCTACATGGGTCCTGAGCGTAAATCGATGATCATCCGCGAGGAAGAACGCCGCAATACGGCTTACCATGAGTCCGGTCACGCGGTGGTAGCGAAGTTGCTGCCGAAAGCCGACCCAGTCCATAAAGTGACGATCATGCCGCGCGGCTGGGCCCTGGGCCTGACCTGGCAGTTGCCGGAGCACGATAACTTGTCCGCTTATAAGGACAAGATGCTGGAAGAAATTTCCATCCTGTTCGGCGGCCGTATCGCTGAAGAAATTTTCGTCGGCCAGATGTCGACCGGCGCCTCGAATGACTTCTCGCGCGCCACCAAGCTGGCCCGTTCGATGGTGACCCGCTTCGGCATGTCCGACAGCATGGGCGTCATGGTCTACGAAGACAGCGAAAACGAAGGTTTCTTCGGCGGCGCGACCAAGACGATTTCCGAAGCGACCCAGCAAAAGGTCGATGCTGAAATCCGCAGCATTCTCGACACGCAATATGCGCTGTCGCGCAAGCTGCTGGAAGAAAACCGCGACAAGGTGGAAGTGATGACCAAGGCTCTGCTGGAATGGGAAACCATCGATGCAGACCAGATCAACGACATCATGGCGGGACAGGAGCCGCGTCCGCCTAAAGTCATTCCGCCACGCCGTAATGCAGGCGACAGCGGTACGGGCGGCATCTCGCCGAACGCGACGGCGCCAGCCTGATGACAGTCTGGTAGTTTGTAGTTAAAGTAACAAAGGGTAAGGAGTGATCCTTACCCTTTTTCTTTAGCGCTACAATCTGCACTCGGGCAAGCGATCGTATAGACGACTATGCCTGTTTTTTCATTGAACTATTAGATGCACATGCGACACTATTTTCAAGTTGGCCGTTTCGGCTTCCAGCTGCAAGGGCAGGGCGCGCAGGCGCTGGTGATGGGCATCCTGAATATCACACCAGACTCGTTTTCCGATGCGGGCCAGTTTCACAGCCTGGAGTTTGCACTGTCGCGCGCCGAGCAGATGATTGCCGACGGCGTCGATATCATTGATATCGGAGGCGAATCGAGCCGCCCTGGCGCACCGCCGTTGCCGCTGCACGATGAGCTGCAAAGGGTAATGCCGGTGCTGTACGCCTTGCGCGATTGCGGCAAACCCTTGTCCGTCGATACCTACAAGCCGCAAGTCATGCGCGAAGCCATCCTGGCCGGCGCCGACATGATCAATGACATCAACGGTTTCCGTGCGCCGGGCGCCATAGCTGCCGTGCGCGACAGTGACTGCGCGCTGTGTATCATGCATATGCAAAGCGTGCCCGCCACCATGCAGGACCAGCCCGCATACGACGATGTGGTGCGCGACGTCACGGATTTCCTGCGCGAGCGCGTGGAAGTGATGACGGCGGCCGGCGTCGATCGTGAGCGCCTGTGCGTCGATCCTGGCTTTGGTTTTGGCAAGACGGTGGAACAGAATTACGCCTTGCTGGGCGCTACGCGTCACTTGCGTAGCGAATTGGGCCTGCCAGTGCTGGCGGGGTTGTCGCGCAAGTCCATGATAGGCGCCGTGACGGGCCGTCCTGTCGAGCAGCGCCTGGCGGGCAGCCTGGCCGGAGCGCTGTTTGCTGTAGCGCAAGGTGCGGAAATTGTACGCGTACATGATGTTGCGGAGACGGTCGATGCATTGAAGGTGTGGCGCATGGCGCACGCGCAAGTTTGAGTTTTGAAGTCACTATTACCTATAAAAAGAAGAGAGTATCTATGAGCCGTAAATATTTTGGTACCGATGGCATCCGTGGTCTGGTGGGCGACGCCCCTATCACTCCCGACTTTGTCATGCGCCTCGGCTATGCGGCCGGCAAGGTGCTGGCCAAGTCGCATGGTGGCAAGGTGCATCCGACCGTGCTGATCGGCAAGGACACGCGCATTTCTGGCTATATGCTGGAAGCGGCGCTGGAAGCGGGCTTTTCGGCCGCTGGCGTCGATGTGATGCTCGCTGGCCCCATGCCGACACCCGCGATCGCCTACCTGACACGCGCGCTGCGCCTGACGGCTGGCGTGGTGATTTCCGCGTCGCACAATCCTTTCCACGACAATGGCATCAAGTTTTTCTCGGGCCAGGGCACCAAGCTGCCTGACAGCGTGGAGCAGGAAATCGAACTGGCGCTCGACGAGCCCATGGCGTGTGTGGCCTCCGACAAGCTGGGCCGCGCCAAGCGCCTGGATGACGCGCAAGGCCGTTACATCGAATTTTGCAAGAGCACTTTCCCTACCGAACTGGACTTGCATGGCTTGAAGATCGTCGTCGATTGCGCGCATGGCGCCGCCTACCACATCGCGCCGCACGTCTTCCATGAGCTGGGTGCGGAAGTGATCGCCATCGGCAACAAGCCTGATGGCTTGAATATCAATGCGGGCTTTGGCGCCACGGCGCCCAAGGCCATGGCGGCAGCCGTGGTTGAGCATGGCGCCGACCTGGGTATCGCGCTCGATGGCGATGCGGACCGCCTGATCATGTGCGACGCCACGGGCCGCTTGTATAACGGCGACGAGTTGCTGTATGTGATGGTCAAGGATAGATTGGCCAGTGGCCCTGTGGAGGGGGCAGTCGGCACCCTGATGACGAATATGGCGCTGGAAGTGCTGCTCAAGGAAAAAGGCATCGGTTTCGCGCGCGCCAAGGTGGGCGACCGCTACGTGCTGGAAATCATGAAAGAGCGCGGCTGGCTGCTGGGTGGTGAAGGTTCGGGCCACTTGCTGTGCCTGGACAAGCATACGACTGGCGATGGCATCGTGTCGTCGCTGCAAGTGCTGTCCGCTCTCAAGCGTAGCGGCCAAAGCTTGCAGGACTGCCTGAGCGACCTGGTGCTGTTCCCGCAAACCCTGATCAACCTGCGCGTGGCGCCCGGTTTCGACTGGCAGCAAAACGCTGCGATGGTGGCGGAAAAAGCCACGGTGGAAGAAGAGCTGGGCGATACGGGGCGCGTGCTGATCCGCGCTTCCGGCACCGAGCCGCTGATCCGCGTGATGGTGGAAGCGAAGGACAAGGACAAGGCCGAAAGCATGGCGCGTAGAATTGCAGCGCACGTCCCTGTTTAAAGCCGGGATTTAAGGCAGGAATCGATTTTATTTCCCCTTATTTTGTCTATGGCAATTGACGAAATTGTGGGGAAGCGCTATTATCTTGTCTTCGGAGTGTGGCGCAGCCCGGTAGCGCACCTGGTTTGGGACCAGGGGGTCCAAGGTTCGAATCCTTGTACTCCGACCAAAATATAAGCGGGCTGTCAGAAATGACAGCCCGTTTTTCATTGTGTAGCAGTGAGTGCCGATGAGCATTCCATTGCCATCAAGCATCAGTTAAAATATTGCACCTTTCCGCCCATCGTTCAACGGATAGGACAACGGTCTTCTAAACCGTGAATGGGGGTTCGATTCCCTCTGGGCGGGCCAGTATATGCTTCCATATGCCGGACCCAGGCGCCACCTTCAGGCGTTCTCTCTTTCCCGTTTTTTTCCTTGTCTATGGCTGTGCGTACAGCACCACTTTCAACAGATAGAGCAGCGGCACCGCGCATAGCAGCGCAGCGACCAGCGTGCACGTCTTGCGCGTAAACACATGCGCCAGGCGCAGCCGTTCGCGCGTAGGCAAGTGATGGCGTGCTGCGCGGTGTGCGCGTGATTGGGACAAGTGCTGATAGTGCATGAAAGCCTCCTCGCGTGGACAGTGCTGATGCTGTCCAGCATAGCGAGAGAGACCTAAAAACCGTGTAAATAGCTGGCCCTGGCGTGTAGCGAAGGTATAAAAACGCCTGCGCTCCAGCGCCTAGTCTTCCTTGTTTTCCGTATTCTTGTTGCTGCCAAACAGGCGATCCTTGGCGTTGAGCAGCTTGTGCACCTTGGCGCCCATCTTCATCAACTGCGCCATCGATTCAGGCGACAAGCGCTGCAAGTCGTCGAACCAGGTATTGGCCAAGTCGACCAATTCATACATTTCGCGCATGCGCTCCTGCGCATACTGGTCTACGGGTTCGGTGGCCGGCGTCATCAGCGATTCGCGCAGCACCGTGAGGGTGGGCGCCACTTCGCGGCGTCGGCGTTCGGCAGCCACCACGCGGAAGATTTGCCACACATCCCCCAGCGACGAAAAATACTCGCGCCGGT
Source organism: Janthinobacterium silvisoli (assembly GCF_014200725.1). GTDB lineage: Bacteria > Pseudomonadota > Gammaproteobacteria > Burkholderiales > Burkholderiaceae_D > Janthinobacterium. The sequence continues at coordinate 641,086 of NZ_JACHCL010000001.1, read as the reverse complement.
CACCCGGGATGCGCGTCAACCGTATCAAGCCCCAGCCCTGCAATTCCTTCAGGCCGATGCTCACGTTCGAGCGCGAAAAACTCAGGTGTTCGGCGATTTCGTCTGCATGCAAAGGTTGCTCAGAAACAAACAATAAAGCGTACACTTGCCCAACCGTTCGGTTAAAGCCCCAGCGGCTGCCCATCTCGCCGAAGTGGCTGACGAAGGTCAGGATCAGCGGAGTCATGTTGATATGGTGAGTTTTCATAATTAACTGAAATTTTTGCACGCAGTGGAGGCTGGGTCAATTGATATATGGCACGTTTCGCAGTATTATACAAAATATCGAATTTACAGAGATTTCTGAAAACTCAATAAGTATCTAATGTCTAACACGCCACTTTCTTTGCCGCAGTTTGATCTTCCCCGTTTTGCCAGTCTGGTGCAGGGCGGCGCCGCCTTGCTGTGGTTGCCGCAGGCGGCCTTGCTGGCCTGGGCTATCGATAGCATGTTGAAGGGCTCTGCCTGGCAAGCCGCGCTGGCGCCGGTCGCTGGCGTATTGCTGCTGGGCCTGCTGCGCGCCTGGGCAGAAGCGTGGGGCGCGCGCGTGATGTATGCGGCCGCCCGTGGCCATTTATCCACATTGCGTGCGCAAGTAGCGCATTCTTTGGCACACCGTTCGCCGATGGACCGCCAGCGTGCGCAATCAGGCCAGGCGGCCAGCGTGATGGCTGAACAGGCCGAAGCCATCGTGCCCTACCTGGTGCGCTACAAACCCACGCGCTGGAAAGTGATGCTGGTGCCGCTAGTGATATTGGCGGTAGTTCTGCCACTCTCCTGGGTGGCCGCGTTGATCCTGCTGATCGCCGCACCGCTGATCCCGATTTTTATGGCCCTGGTCGGCATGGGCGCACAGGCAGCCAGCCGCGCGCAGATGGTGGAAATGGGCGGCATGAATGCTTTCTTGCTGGACCGCCTGCGTGGCCTGTCCACCTTGCGCGCCCTTGATGCAGTCGACGCTACGGCCAGCCGCCTCGATGAGACCGCGCAATCCTTGCGCCGGCGCACGATGGTTGTGCTGCGCATCGCCTTTCTGTCATCCGCCGTGCTGGAACTGTTTTCCGCATTAGGTGTGGCCATGGTGGCCGCCTATATCGGCTTTTCACTGCTGGGCACCTTCCACTTCGGCAGCTGGGGCCATGTCTTGACTCTGGGGGAGGGCATGTTCATCCTACTGCTGGCGCCCGCCTTTTTCGAGCCGCTGCGTGAACTGGCTGCCGTCTGGCATGACAAGGCGGCCGGCGAAGCGGCCCTGGCCGGCATGCATGAGCTGGCCGCCGAAGGCATGGCCTTGCCTGGTGGCGCAACCCGTTCTGTTGCGCCGGCTGTTTCTTCAGCACCACCCTCCATCGAGATTCGCCAGCTGCACTTTACCCAGCCTGGCGAAGCGCCGCTGTTTTCCCAACTCGACCTCCATGTGCGTGGCGGCGAACACGTGGCCTTGCTGGGCGTCAGCGGCGCTGGCAAGACGACCTTGCTGTCCTTGCTGGCAGGTCTGTTGCCAGCCGATGGAGGCGAAATCCGTATTGGCGGCGTGCTGATGAGCGATGCCAGCGTGGCCGCCTTGCGCCAGCGCATGGCCTGGATGGGCCAGCGGCCGCACGTATTTGCCGCTTCCGTCAGCCAGAACGTGACCCTGGGCCGCACCGATGCTGACGTGGCGAATGTTAATGCCGCACTGCATCTGGCCGACTTGTCTGCCGTGGCCCAGGCGCGGCCCAGTGTGATGCTCAGCGATGGCGGCCACGGTTTGTCCGGTGGCGAAGCGGTACGGCTGGCCCTGGCACGCGTAGTGATCGCCGTCAATGCTGCCGGTGCCGACTTGCTGTTGGTCGATGAGCCGACCGCCCACCTCGACAGTGAAACGGCTAGCCGCGTCACCGACGCCTTGCTGGCCCTGGCCAAGGGCAAGACCATGCTCGTTGCCACGCATGATCCCGTGCTGGCCAGCCGCTTGCAGCGCAGCATCGTCATCGGCCCAGAGCTGGCAATGATGGAGGCACGGCGCGCATGAAATCCTTGTTCTTTCCACTCAATCCCGTGCTGCGCCAGTTGCTGCTGGCCCAGCCGGGCAAGCTGGTCGCCGGCGCCGTGCTGGCAGCCCTGACGGTGATTGCCGGCATGGCCTTGCTGGGCTTGTCGGGCTGGTTTATCACGGCCACCTCGATTGCCGGCCTGCATGCTTCCACTGCCTTGATGTTCGACGTCTTCGGTCCTTCGGCCGGCATCCGTTTGCTGGCGATAGGCCGCACCGGCTCGCGCTACGCGGAGCGGCTGGTCACGCATGACGCCACCTTCGCCGCGCTGGCCACTATCCGCGTGGACCTGTTCCGTGGCTGGTCGCTGCCGGAAGCGGGCAAGCGCTTGCTGCGCCAGCCGGCCAAATTGCTGTTTCGTTTGACGGCCGATATTGATGCGCTGGAATCGCTGTATCTGCGCCTGATCGTGCCTGCCTTTACGGCCCTGTGCGCGGCGCTGCTGGCCGCTGTGGCCCTCGGTTTCATGCAGATCAGTATGGGTGTGGTGTTTGCCGTCTGGCTGCTGCTCAGCGGCGGTGGCATCAGCGCGCTGCTGATACGCCGTGCGCAGCGCCACGCCATCGTGCGTTCGCGCGCCACCGAGCAACTGCGATCAGCCACCATCGACCTGGTGGCAGGCCAGACTGACCTGGTGATGGCGGGCCGTATCGGCGCCCAATGCGATGTATTGGCTGGCATCGATGGTGCGCTGGCCCGGGCCGACCTGGAACTGAACCGCCTGGAAACGCGCGCCGCTGCGGCTTACAGCATCGCCGGCGCGATTACCCTGGCCGGCGTGCTGCTGGCGGTGGCTGCGCTGGTAGATAGCCAGGCCATCACGGTGCCGGTGGCGGCGCTGGGTGTGCTCATTGCGCTCACCGCCGTCGAACCGTTTGCTAGTTTGCGCCGTGGCGCGCTGGAAGCGGGGCGCATGTTGCTGGCGGTCCGCAGGCTGGGACCGCGCGTGGCCTCAGCTGGTTCCACTGCGCCTGATGCAGAGGTGACGGCGGACGTGCGCTTCGAGCAAGTGAGCGCCGCCCACGCTGGCAGTGATATGGCCATCGTGCACGGCGTATCGCTGACAGTGGCCGCTGGCGAACGGGTGGCCTTGATTGGCCCCAGCGGCGCCGGTAAATCGACCTTGCTGGCGGTGGCGGCGCGTGAAATCGCTGCGCTGGCCGGCAACTACAGCGGGCCGCGCGCCTGTCTGTTCACGCAGCGTACCGAGCTGTTCCAGGACAGTGTGCGCGACAACCTGCGCCTGGCAGACCCGCAGGCCGACGACGGTCGGCTGTGGGAAGCGCTGCGGGCGGCGGGCCTGGAGGCGGAAGTGCAGGCCATGACGGGCGGCCTGGACACGCGCCTGGGCGAGGGCGGGCTGGGCTTGTCGGGCGGGCAGTCGCGCCGCCTGGCGCTGGCGCGGTTGTTCCTGCACGAGTCGCCGCTGTGGCTGCTGGATGAAGCCACCGAGGCGCTCAATGCGGCCACCGCGCATGACGTGCTGGTGCGCCTGGCCGCCCGTTGCGAGGGGCGTACCTTGCTGATCGCAACCCACTTGCGGCGCGAAGCAGCGCTGGCGGATCGCCTGATCAGCATCCGCCATGGCCGCGTCAATGGCGATGTGCGGCGCGGTACGGTGGGGTTTGAAGCGGCTTTGCAGAGCTTGCGGGCTGACTGAATGGCGCACTAAATATTGTGCAGTAAATATGGTGCATTAAAGAAACAAACGTACGGCCTTGTCTTAATAAAAAGTTTACACTTAAGAAATAGAAACACCAAGGAAAGCAAATGGACCTCGACATTGTTGCATTATCAAGACTGCAATTTGGGCTGACCGCCCTGTACCACTTTATCTTCGTTCCGCTGACCATCGGCCTGTCCGTGATGCTGGCCATCATGGAAACAGTCTATGTGATGACGGGGCGCACCATCTGGCGCGACATGACCAAGTTCTGGGGCGTCCTGTTCGGCATTAACTTTGCCATGGGCGTTGCCACCGGCATCGTCATGGAATTCCAGTTCGGCATGAACTGGAGCTATTACAGCCATTATGTGGGCGATATTTTCGGCGCGCCGCTGGCCATCGAGGGCTTGATGGCCTTCTTCCTGGAAGCGACCTTTGTCGGCATCTTCTTCTTTGGCTGGGATAAATTGTCGGCGCGCGGCCATCTGGCCACGACCTGGCTGGTGGCCATCGGTTCGAACTTCTCGGCCTTGTGGATTCTGATCGCCAATGGCTGGATGCAAAATCCGGTCGGCGCCGCCTTCAACCCGCAAACCATGCGCATGGAAGTGACCGATTTCGGCGCCGTGCTGACCAATCCGGTGGCGCAGGCGAAATTCGTGCATACGGTCTCGGCCGGCTATACGGTGGCCGCCATCTTCGTACTGGGCGTGTCGGCCTGGTATCTGCTCAAGGGCCGCCACGTGCAACTGGCCAAGCGCTCGATGACGGTGGCGGCCTCGTTCGGCCTGGCCGCCTCGCTGTCGGTGGTGGTGCTCGGTGATGAAAGCGGCTATCTGTCGTCGGAACATCAAAAGATGAAGCTGGCCGCGATTGAAGCCATGTGGCACACGGAGCCGGCGCCTGCCGCCTTCACGGCCTTTGGTTTCCCCGACCAGAAAGCGCGCGAAACGCATTACGCGATTCACATCCCGATGGTGATGGGCTTGATCGGCACGCGTTCGCTGTCGACCGAGATTCCCGGCATCAATGAACTGGTCGAACGCGGCGAGTTGCTGATACAGGACGGCATCAAGGCCTATGACGCGCTGCAAACCATCCGCAGCGTGCCGCCAGGCGGCGCAGTGCCACAAGAGGCCAAGGATATCTTTGAATCGAAAGGCAATTCCCTCGGTTATGCGCTGCTGCTGAAACGCTATGTCGATGATCCAAGACTGGCCACGCCCGAGCAGATCAGCAAGGCCGCGCAAGACACCGTGCCTGCCGTGGCGCCGCTGTTCTGGTCCTTCCGCGTGATGGTGGGCCTGGGCATGTTCTTCATCGCGCTGACCGCCACCTTCTTTATCCTGTCCGTGCGCCGCACCCTGGACGCCCACCGCTGGCTGTTGAAAGTGGCCGTATTCGCCATTCCGCTGCCGTGGATCGCCGCCGAGGCGGGCTGGATCGTGGCTGAAGTAGGGCGCCAGCCGTGGGTCATCGAGGGCGTGTTGCCGACCGCCGTGGCGGTATCGAACCTGGGCATCACGACCCTGCTGATCACGATTGCCGGCTTTGCCGCGATCTACACCGTGCTGCTGATTATCGAGATGAAGCTGATGCTGAAGGCGATCCGCAAGGGGCCGGCCGAAACGGCGCCTGCCGTCGCGCCTTCCGTCACCCGCACTCAACTCGCTTAAGCTGAAAGGAGGACCATACCATGATCCTGCATGAATTGATTTCTTACGAAACCCTGCGCCTGATCTGGTGGCTGCTGATCGGCGTGCTGCTGGTCGGCTTTGCCATCACGGATGGCTTCGACCTGGGCACCGGCATCCTGCTGCCGTTCGCCGGCAAGACCGACCTGGAACGCCGCGTCATCATCAACAGTATCGGCCCCGTGTGGGAGGGCAACCAGGTGTGGCTGATCCTCGGTGGCGGCGCCATCTTCGCCGCCTGGCCGCAGCTGTACGCCGTCTCGTTCTCGGGCTTTTACCTGGCCATGTTCGTGATCCTGGTGGCGCTGATTTTGCGCCCGGTGGCCTTCAAATTTCGCAGCAAGCGCGAAGATCCGCGCTGGCGCGCCCGCTGGGATGCGGCCCTGTTCGTCGGCGGCTTCGTGCCGGCCCTGATCTGCGGCGTGGCGATCGGCAATGTGCTGCAAGGCGTGCCGTTCCGCTTCTCGTCCGATATGCATATCTTCTATGACGGCAGCTTCTTTGCACTACTGAACCCGTTCGCCGTGCTGTGCGGCCTGGTCTCGGTCGCCATGCTGGTCATGCATGGTGCTGCCTGGCTGCAATTGAAGGCCGATGGCGCCGTGGCTGAGCGTGCGCGCCGCTACGGCAGTGTGGCGGCGCTTGCCACCATCGTGCTGTATGCGCTGGCTGGCGTGGCCCTGTGGTTCTGGATCGATGGCTACCGCATCACCAGCACGGTGGTGGTCGATGGCCCGTCGAACCCCATGCTGAAAACGGCCGAGCTGCATGCCGGCGCCTGGTTCCTCAATTTCGCGGCCCATCCATGGACCTGGATCGCTCCTGCGCTGGGCCTGGTAGCGCCGCTGCTGGCGTTTGCCTTCCTGCGCGCGCGACGCGAAGTGCCAGCCCTGCTGGCCAGCGCGGCCAGCATCGCCGGCATCATCCTCAGCGTGGGCGCGGCCATGTTCCCGTTCATTTTGCCATCGTCGATCGATCCGCGCGCCAGCCTGACGGTGTGGGATTCGTCATCGAGCCACATGACCTTGTTCATCATGGTGGTGGTCACGGCCATCTTCATCCCCCTGATCGTGGCTTACACGAGCTGGGTGTATAAAGTGCTGTGGGGCAAGGTTGATGGCAAGGCGATCGAAGAAGGCAAGGGCCACGCGTACTAAGCCGCGTTTCAATAAGTATGAAAGAAAGGAAAAATTATGTGGTATTTCGCCTGGATACTGGGCCTTCCGCTGGCGGCGACCTTCGCCGTGCTCAATGCGATGTGGTACGAAATGGTCGATGGCGACACAACGCCTGAAAAGTACCGCAAGGAATCATAAGAAGCTGACCGTCATGGCCGATTGAGCATGATATGGCTGGCAGGCCTCGCCCGGCGTTCGCATTTGCGTCCGCTTTCGGCGAGGCCTTTTGTTTGGGCTAAAGCAAGATGAATTCGCCGCGGATACGCAACTTCATGCCGCGTGGCGTATCGGCGCCGGCCGCGACCGACCAGGCCGTCACCCACAAGGCGCAGCGTTCGCGGGCCAGCGCATCGTCGCGCTGGCGCAAACGTTCGCAGGCGATGTCAATCCGTTGGGCAAGATACAGGCGCTGATCGATGGGATCGGCTTGTTTGCTGTAATGGCGCATGGCTATCCTTTCTATCCTGTGGCCGCCCGCGTTATGCATGGCGCTACAGCCATGTACGCAGAACGGATCTGTTCGGATTCAGCAGGCGCAAAAAAGCCACCGCAAGGGTGGCTATGGTGTTGCCAGTGACTAAGCTAATCTTTGGACTTGCCGCCTGGTTTGGGTGTCGACACGGCAATCGGGTCGCTGGCAGGAAAGCTTTCCTTTAGCGCTTCGTCGAGGGCTTCTTCCGCGTGGCTTTCGTTTGCAGGCGTGGGCGAGTCGCGCTCCGGTGGCGGCGATGGTGTGGCGGCGGCATTGGTTGCCGAATTCATGGCTGAGTTCATTGCTGGCACTCCTCGCGCTGATTGCGCTGATGACGATTTCAGCTTAGCACACGGCGTAGAAAAGGCGCGCCCCGCAGATGACGCTTGGCTCTCTGCTACACTGCCGCCATTCTTGCCACCGGAACCGCTCCATGACCTCCATTTCCTTGCCCTATCGCGCCACCGCCGACGAAGCCTGTGCCTGGCTGACTGCTCAGACAGGCACACCCTGGACCCTGGCGCGATTGCTGGAGCAGGGCGGGTTAGCGTATGTATGGCTCGATTATTCGGCAGAATGGGCACAGCTGTTTGCCGACGGCGTGACGCGTTATGCGGCCCCGGTTGTGTTTATCGAAGACACCCGGCATCTGGCTGCCGGTGGCGCCGACTTGCGCCTGCGTTTGACGCGCGATTCGGGTAATTTGCCGATCCAGTTGCCGGGCGAAGGCATGCGTGTATCCAAAGATGGCTTGCATTTCCAGGAGCGCGATTTGCTGCGCCTGCTGAAAGAGTTGCAGCAGCCTGCGCAGGTAGAAACCGAGCCAGTATCCGTGGTCTTGCCCAGCGCCTTGAAAGGCTTGAGCCGCGAACAGATATTGATCGCCTTTGCCGGCGTAGGCAAGGTCGACCTGGACCAGGGCATGGCAGGCGGCGTAGGTATCTTTGGCGACGATGGCGCCCGCGTGCGCAAGAATTCGCGCGGTGGCAAGAATAGCCACTTGTGGCATCCCGTCACCCTGGCCTTCGGTTTGCACGATGTACACCGCGTGCCGATGTCCCACCTGAAAAAAGCCTTCGCCACCCAGCCGCTGCTGCGTGACTGGAGGGCGGACTGGCTGGAGTCGCTGGCCTTGCTGGGCGAATAGTCTTACTTGCTATTGCTGAAATTGGGCTTTGCCGCCCGCTTGGCCCGGATCGCATCGACCTTGGCCCAGATCAGGTCTAGCTCTTCGTCACCCGCCGCATGCATGTCAAGCTCATGCGCCAGGCACAGGGCGGCCAGGGTCACCATCACGCCGCCCACTTCCTGCTTCTTGTCGCCGGCTTCTTTGCCAAACACATAATCGACCAGTTGATGGGCTTCCCCGGCCGTAGCGCCACAGGCTTGCGCCAGTTCCAGCGATTCTTCCAGGAAACGGTGATTACGCTCTGCGTGGTCAGCGGCCAGTTCTGCGCCAAAACAGGCATTCATCCATGGTTGTACGCGGGACTGGAAGGAGGGAGAATCTTGCATGCTGTACTCGTTCAAAGTGTGTGTAGGAAACATCGGCAAGCTGCGATGTTACGTGCAACTTGCCGATGTTGCCAAGCTTAGCTAGTGGTGAGCATTTCTACCTGTTTGCTAACGCCCACCCCCGGTAGCGCTGGGATCTGGCGTAATGCACGTATGGTCGAGGCGCACGCTCGCGCTACTTCCGCTCCCTTGACCTGGAAATGCTGGAAGAAGAATTGCTGATGTTCATCCCCGGAGTGGAAGTGGTGCGGTGTCAGCACCGCCGACAGTACGGGCACGCCGGTAGCAAGCTGCACCTGCATCAAGCCAGAAATAACGGCTTCGGCAACAAATTCCATACGATAGATGCCGCCATCGACCACCAAGGCCGCTGCCACCACGGCGGCATACTGGCCGGTCTGGGCCAAGCGTTGTGCTTGCAGTGTAATTTCAAAGGCGCCGGCGACGTCGAAGAAATCGATGTCTGACTCGAGATAGCCCAGTTCACGGATTTCGGCGATGAAAGACACGCGGCACTGTTCGACGATAGTGCGGTGCCAGCTGGCTTGAATAAAGGCGATACGCCCGCCTGCCTGATCGGAAGTGGCGGTGATAAAAGCTTGTTGTGACATGGTATGACTCCTGTTTTTAGAAATAACAAAAAACAGGGCGTGGATAGATAAGGATGCAATCTGCCGGTGACAGGCGTGACTAGCCACAGGGTGCGAGTACACCGATCCTGGCCTGGCATAGGCTGATCCAGGACGCGGTCGATACGCGCACGACGTCATTTGCATGCAAGAAACCATGCATCAAACGTCGATTCCATCCCGCTCTCTCTTTATCCGGACTATACCGTCGGCCCCGGAATCTCACCAGGTCTGCTGACCTTGCCACCCATGTCATCGACATCAGCAACAAGCGCTCGCGGGCTAGGCATTGCAGCCATTACCGCCGGTGGGGAATTGCACCCCGCCCTGAGAACGTGCCGCGTCGTCGCACAGGGTGCGGGACGCAGCGGTCTGACTATAACATGCTTGTTTGGGATGCTGCATAGAAAAGTGCCGTACGGCAATACGGCCCTGATTTGCCTATGACTTGTTCTGGTTCTTGGACTCGCCGCAGGGACTTGCGGATGAACAGAGCGTGGTTCCGAGAGTCCTGTGGCCAGAAAATTGACGATTTATAACAAGTTTTCGATGCGCTGTTCCAGCAATCGTGAGACAGCGATCTTCAGCGATCTGATATTGAAACTGAACGACAGACACCGAAATCAGGGGGCCACAACCTGAATCAAGTCGACGGTTTACGGTCATCCGGCACGGAGCAGAAATCGAGACGACTGCTTTCGTCCAGAAGCGGTCATTGGTATTGAGATTTTAAAGCTGTGATCGCCCAGAGCCCTTGTTCTCTCGCGTTAATATTATGTCGCTCATTCGCGTGCAATATTCAGTGGCTAGTGCCTCTTGGGTCATCTCCTTCAGTCTTCCAATATCTGGTGCGTCCCGCATGAACTCGATTAGCTTCTCTTTTGAAGTGAGGGAGTAATTTTCCCAGAAAAAGTTGAACCAATCCAAAGCAGACTTTACGGGTGATCGATCAGCGTTGCGGTCAATGACGCCGAAGAACGTTGTAGGATGTTGTGCATAGGCCTGCAACTCCTTCTTCGTCAACGGGATTTGCACGAAGAATCGCTGCTGATCATCGCTACATACCGAACACATTGCCACTTCCCGTTCGGGAATAACAAGCCCGCTCTCTAACGTCACTTCAATCTGCGCTCCCTCTGGTCCGGCGACATTCAGACGCTGGCCAATCTGTAGCCTTGATTTAGAAGCGCAGATTGCAAAGGCCTCAGCCTCGCCGTCGAATGTGGCAGGTATGTGGCGGTGCTTCTGCATGGAGTCAATCAGTGCAAAGATTGGTGCATGCCGTCGTCTCAATTCCACTTGTTGTGACAACGTCGCCAGCCCAGGCTTCAAATCTTCGTGGTGAAAGCCCCATAACAACAGCCCGGAAGGTAAGTCTGTGGCGTCAAGATGATGCTCCTCCGATTCGTAAGTTGTTATGACATATGCAGGTGGAAGTGTCTTCCCAATTGGGTCTTGCTCGTAGCGCTTGAGCATTCTCTCGGCCTCGACGAGTGGGACGGGATAATGCTGATCTCTTCCTGATTCCAGGCGCTTGTCATTTGTGTCGATAAAGACAATGCGTGGGTGAGTCGAATGTTTGCGAAGGGCCCCATACATCAAGCTGTTGATATTGAGTCGCTTGCCTTCGCGTCGCTTAGCCTCGACCGCATATGTTGCCCCTAGCGTTGGATGGGTAGCTATGAACTCAACGTGAGTTGAGCCCCTGGCAGATTCGTCCTCATGCTGCAAATTGAAACCGGCGCGGAGCATAGCAGCGGCCACACGTACCTCGTACAGCGCACCAGGAAAGTTGCCGGGACATTTGATGCGGTCGATCAAAAGCTTTTCGACCTCAACCGCATGTTGCAGGCTGTAGAGATCGTACGCAAAGCGCATGTAGCTTGCCGAAGCCCCTGTAGCAGGTTGAGCGGCATCGCTTCCCTTCTGTTCCGTATAGGCCTTCCGTTGCTCGTTGCTGCGAGTGGCCCAAGTGAGTATGCAATGCTGTTCTTCCGGAAGCTTACCGGCCTCCGCCATCCACCAGTCTTTGCCTAATACGATCTTCGGATAGTCAGACAGGAAATCATGAAATGTCTTCCAGTGCATCGAATAATGGATTTTTGAACCAACCGCTACTATCTTGTGACCAAGAAATTGCTCTGAAATGATCGGCTTGCCAAGACCCTGCTGTTCACGTCGTTGGAATTCTTGAGCCTTGTGACGGTCAATTTTTGTCTTCAAATCCTGACGAAAAGTTGCACTCTCCAAAATCCGCACACTGTCGACAATAACGAAAGAACCATGACACTTCTTAAACTTGAACCCGCTGCCGCAAGTACAAGTATCATTTCGACCTGTTTTTTTGGCCATCTTCGTAGCATTTTCTTCAGAAAGTAGGGGCGAAGCGTTCGCTTGGAAACCAAGTGTCGGTCAGAGCGGGATTTGAAAAGTTATATGTGGCATCCTTTTTTGTAGATTGCGTCACAGCTGGACTTGGAGGATCGCTTCTGGCGGGTACGAGTCATGTTCTAGTTGTTGAGGCGATAGATGCGCTCAACTTCGTCCAAGGACAGCTTTGTAAGGCCACCTTCTATTTCTTGCAACAGGGCAGATGCTGGAAAATGTAAGGTGACAATCTCACCGCCTGGCCGTTCGACGGTAGTCCGGTAATCGTAAGGTAGATCGCAATCATCACCGAGGTAGTCTTCGATGAAGTCAGCAAGTTCATAGTCGCCCACAACGACGATGACATGCTCATTATTGTGAAATCCAATTTGAATATGGGGCAAGATTTGCTTCATATTTTTCCTACAAATTCAAATAAAAGCGCCGATGTCGACCGGCAGCTTCTGGCCGCATCCAGACAATGGATTCAGTCAACCCATTTTACGGTGGGGCCAAATCCTGGTGCCGCTTCTACCGCGGCCATCGCCTCCAACAGTGTTGGACGAGCGGCCGAACCAGCATTGTAGCGGTCGCGCCCAGTTGTACTGCCGTAATGAATGTAGAACGTTTCCCGCTCATGGTCATCCGCGAATTCTGGAGAATCTTCGTAATCGCCGGAACCATAGCTAATAGGCCCTCGCACAATTACGACGTCACAAGTGATTTGTCCGTCATATAGAAATGTGCCAGTCTTAATGACTTCTTGGCCTTCTTGAAGTATCAACACATTTTTTCAATCCATAGAAATTTGCACCGTACCAGCGACAGTCGGCTCTTGGCCGAACTCGGCCGTTATTCCTCACATTTGCCGAGCAAAAGCAAGCGCTGTACTTCTTCGTCACTCGGCTGCCAGTCAGTACCACGTTCCTCGTAAATCTTTACTAGCCCCAGTAGACTCAATGGATCATTAGCGACAAAAATACAAGTGTCATCTTCCGCTTGATATTGTTGTTCAGCCGTCTTGTCTCGAGTCACCGCATAGCCAAGTTTTTGCAAGACTCCCAATGTAGGAGCAAGCGTGTTTCCATCGGCTGCTATTCGAATTTTATGTTGCATTTTAATGATTTCATCATCAGTATAGATGCTCTTCGTGGCAAGGGCCGTCCGCTCTTGGTCGCCAGCGGTACATGAGCATAACGAATTGCCGCACGAGAAAAGTCACGTATTGTCACGCCAACGCGAATTGCTGCTCCTAGCCGTATGCAGCCGTTAATAGATTACGGCCTTAATGAGCCATTGAGTTTTATCCTCTGGAACGCAAAAAGCCCAACCGTAAGGCTGGGCTTTTTGCTTGAAGAATTTTGGCTCCCCGACCTGGACTCGAACCAGGGACCTGCGGATTAACAGTCCGTCGCTCTACCGACTGAGCTATCAGGGAAAGGCCGCTATTATAGGCAGCTTCCGCTATTCTGGCAAGTTGCTCGGTTTAGATCTCGATCGGCGCCACGTCGGTGCCGATATCGGGGGCCGAATAGTGCAGGCAGAAATAGATGAAGGCGGCGATGTTGATGGCCACCGTGATCCAGAACAGGATGCGGAACGAGCGTTTGCTGGACTTGTGGCGCAGCCATTGCTGCGCCAGTACCGCGCCGGGCCAGCCGCACAGCAAGCCGAGCAGCAGCAAGGTGCGTTCCGAGGTGCGCCAGTTGCCGGTCTTGGCGGCGCGCTTGTCGAGCGCGTAGGCGACGAAACAGCCCAGGCTCAGCGCGGTATACAGCAGGGCGACAAAAGGGGGGATATGAAAAAAGAAGGTCGCTGCCAGATACAGCAGGACAAAAAACAGGATGGAAAGATAAGGCATGATTTACTCGATGTACTTGCTTGGGTTTGACGGAGACGGACAGCATCATAGCGTGTCCTTGAATCTGGCTCCAGGCCGCCTAAAACAGACAGCCTTGCGCCGTATCAATCTGCACAGCGCGGCGGCGGGCGTGGCCCGTCTTTTGTGCTTCCCGGTCGCTCGAAAGGGAGATGCCTTCCAGGGTCAGCAGGGTTTCCTTGGCGTGCAAGCCGCCGGCAAAACCCGTCAGCTCACCCGTGGCGCCGATCACGCGGTGGCAGGGGGCGATGATGGAAATGGGATTCTTGCCATTGGCGGCGCCCACGGCGCGAACGGCGGCGGGGCGGCCGATCTGGCGCGCGATCTCGCCGTAGCTGCGCGTCTGGCCAAACGGGATGGTCAGCAGCGCTTGCCACACTTGCTGCTGGAAGGTCGTGCCGGCAAAGTCCAGCACCACGTCAAATTGCTGGCGCGTGCCGCCGAAATACTCGCTTAACTGGCGCGCCGTTTCCAGCAACAAGGGATGGGTTTTGTCTTCCAGCATCTCGCCCAGGCGCACGCGGTTGGGCTTGTCGTTTTGCCATAGTATGGCTGCCAGGCCCGCTTGATGCGCCACCACGCGGGCGACCAGGGTCAGTTCGCCGACGGGCGAGGGCACCACCATATACCGATATTCCATGTCGCACCTCGTGGACTCTGCCATTGATTGGACTGCAATGGCATGCAGTTTATCAGGCTGTGAAATAGCGTGATGCGGCAGGCGCTGAAAAGTTATTTGCCAGCGGCTTGTACATACCGGCTTTCAGCTTCCTGAAAACCTTGCGCAAAGTCGCTGGCGGCCTGGATGCCCCAGCCAGAGATCAGCAGGAGGAAGACGCCGCCGAGCATGGTGTTGCGGTGGTTCTTTTTATATCCCCCGATAATGACGACGGCTGCCAATGCAAGTAATGTTAATTCCACGTAATACATGATTTATCTATAATAATTGACTGGGCCGCATAGTGGCATAAGTTTTTCTTTTTGGCAACTTACTGATGGCGGGATGCGACGATGACAGCACTGGCAAATGCACTGGCTACTTATGACGAGATCCGCGGCATTGCCGAGCGGCTGGTACACGAACATTATCCGGGCGCCGTGGCGGCCATTATCGGCGGCTCGTTCGCCACTGGCCGCCAGACGGCCAGCTCCGATATCGACTTGCTGCTGTTGTTCGATTACGTAGAGCACGCCTGGCGTTCCACCATCGTCGCCGAAGGACGCACGGTCGAACTGTTTGCGCACGACCTGGCTACCTACACTTATTTTTGCCGCGAATTCGATGCGCCCAGCGGCACGGTGCCGCTGGTGATGATGGTGGTCGAAGGCGAGAATATCGTCGCTTCGGGCGAGCACTATGCCAGGCTGCAGGCGTTGGCCCAGTCCATCCATGCGGCGGGTCCGCCTGCCTTGGCGGCGGTGGACTTGCAGCGGCGCCGTTATGAAATCACCACCTTGCTGGAAGACCTGGCCGACAGCCGCCACCCAGGCGAGGCGCTGGCCGTGGCTTGCCGATTGTACGAAAAGCTGGCCGACCTGCGCTTGCGGGCGGCGGGTCAGTGGAGTGGTGGCGGCAAGCATTTGTATCGACGGCTGCACGCTTTTGATGCGGTTGTTGCTGAACAGCTCGATAGCGCGCTGCGTCTGGTGGCCAGCGATCTGGAAGCTGGCCAGCAGGCGTACGCACAACTGGCCGCCAGCGTGCTGGCGCCGGTCGGTGGTCCCTTGCTTCACGGACACAGCCTGCCGGCGCCAGCACACTGGCGCAGTCCGGCAGACTGATTAAAACGTGCTGCGCAGCGCCAGACTGATGTTGCGCGGCTCACCCCAGAATACGCCATCAAAGAAGCCCACGTTGCGGTAGTACTTCTTGTCCAGCAAGTTGTTGACGTTCAGCTGCACGCTGGCATGTTTGCCGAGGGCATAACTGCCCATCAGGTTGAACAGCGCATACGCGCCTTGCGGGATATTCGTCGTCGCGCCCGTTGGCGGCCGGCCATACCACGCTTCGCTGTAGGTGGCGCTTTGCGCCGTCATGCTGGCGCCCGCCCGCAAGCCGTGCAAGGCGCCATCGAAGCGGTAGCTGCTAGCCATGCGCAGCAAATGGCGTGGCTGGGTGGTGGCCGCGCGCCGGCCATCTGCCTCGGCTGCATGCAAATACGTGTAGCCGCCGTTCGCTTCCCAGGCGGGCGTGATCTGGCCAGACAGGTCGAACTCGATGCCCTTGGCCGTGATGCCGTCGCCATTGGCGACCATGGCCTGGCCGCCATCGGGCAAGAGGAAGCCGGGCGGCACCGTGCGGTCCAGCTCAGCCAAATTCTTTTTCTTGGTGTGGAACAGGGCGGCCGAGGCGTTCAGCTTGCCGTCATAGAATTCTCCCTTGAGACCCACTTCGACATTGTCGCCGGTTTCCGGTGGCAGGAATTTGTTGTTGCGGTCCTTGCTGGTTTGCGGATTGAACAGCTGGGTGAAACTGGCATACAGGGAATATTGTTTGTTGATATCGAATACGACACCCGCATAAGGCGTGACTTCGTTGCGCGTCTCCGCAAAGTCGCTGGTATCGATGAATTTGCCTTGCGTATCGTAATTGCGCGTGTCGCTGCGGTAGGTGCTGCTGCGCGCGCCGACGATCACATGTAAAGGATCGGCCAGGCTCAGCCGTGTTGCCACATAGCCGCCCGCCAGGCGCGTTACCGTTTCGCTGCGGGAACCGTCAGGGTGGAAGATGGGGCGGGGGATATTACCCGTCCAGCTGCGGTAATCGGGAATCTGTGCCGGGTAATTGATCTCGGCCTCGCCGCCGAGCGAGCGCGCCCGCTGGTTGCCGCCATTCCAGCCGATGATGGCGGTATGTTTGCGGCCCAGCAAGGTGAATGGTCCGCTGGCGTAGACATCGAAATTATCATTGTCCGTTTTGCCTACACCCCAGGCGCCCGTCCACAAGCGCATGCCTGTTCCGGTGGCCGGGTTGGGGTAGCCTGCGCCCGCATAGGCGACGGTGGTGCGGTTGCTGCTTTCCGTGCGCGCATAACCGAGGTGGACAGTCCAGTTGCCGGGCAGGCGCTGGTCAACCGAGGTAAAAATCGTATGCTGTTTATTGGCCCAGGTGCTCCAGGGCGTCGTGAAACTGGTGTTGCGCGGCATATGGGCCAGGCTGCCATCCGCATTCCAGTAAGGCACAGCGCCCCAAGTGGCGCCTGTCGGCGTGTTGTCCTGGAAGTCAAAGCCGAAGGTCAGCATGGTGCCTGGGCGCAAGTCCGCTTCCAGGATGGCCATGCCGACTGTCTTGTCCTCATGGTACATGTCCAGATAGGAATCGCGCCGCTGTTTGGCCAGGGCGGCACGGCCGCGCACGCTGCCATCCTGGTTCAAGGGCGTGGACACATCGGCTTCCACGCGCTGGTCGTCCCAGCGGCTTACGATCAGGCCGGCGCTGGCCTGGAAGGTTTTGGTGGGGCGCTTGCGCACCATATTGATGGTGGCCGACGGGTCGCCCTTGCCGCCCATCAAGCCGCTTGCGCCGCGTATCACTTCGATGCGGTCATACAGTATCGTGTCTTGCAGCGGTGCATTGCCGCCACGTGGCATGCCATCAACCTGGATGTTATTGATGCCGAAACCGCGCGCGTAAAATGTCGTGCGTTCCGTGTCATTCTGGCCTACCTGGATGCCCGTTGTTTGTGCCAGCGCCTGGTCCAGGCGCACTGCGCCCAGGTCGTCAAGCAACTGGCGCGTGATGACGCTGACCGATTGCGGCGTTTCGCGCAGCGACAAATCCATGCGCGTGGCACTGCGCATTTCGCCGGCCGTATAGGAAGCCGTGCCCTCCGTGGCGGCCGGTCCCTGGCCCGTAACGGTGACGGCTGGCATGGTGACGTCGTTATCGGCGCCGGCCGCGTGTGCGGACAGGCTGCTGGCAGCGATGGTCAGCAAAGCCAGATGCAGCAAACGGGGTAGTGGACGCAGGCGGAGGTGGGATGAGGGAGTGCTGAAATACGGAGCGGATGTTGACATCGAAGGCATTATTTTCCTGGCTGTGTGGTGATTTCCTGTCTCGTTTGCTGGAGGGCGGTGGCGCCCTGAAGTCTGGCTTGGCGTTGACGTGGGGGTGAGGGTCTTCAAAATTTGTGAATAAGAATCATTATCAATATACTTCTTATTTTTTTACAAAGCAAGCGTGCCCCCTGGGATGACTACTGGCAGAGGTGTCGCTGAACGGAATTTTTGTGCTTCTGCCATAATGCGGGCAGGTAAAAATATTCTTACAGAGAAAGAAATGCATGCGTACATGGATAGCGGGTGCCGGATTGTGCTGTGTCGTGTTGCTGGGCCATACCCAGGAGCACGAGACGCCGCTGCCCGTGCCGCCTGCCGTCCCGGTAGCCAGTGCGTCTGCCGAAGTGCAAGCGCCGCAGCAAGAGGTAACGGAAGCGGCGCAGCAAACCGTGACGGTTACGGCGACCAGCGACGCCAGGGCGCCGCGCGTGCGTTTCACGGCCTATGAGGAAAGTTACCAGACGGCCAAGAAAGTGTGGGAAGTCTCAAAAGGCAGCGTGGTCATGGCCTTGCGCCTGATACCCGCCAAATTGAATGCCACCATTGATGATGTGCGAGTGGCCTTGAAGGGCAATGGCGCGCCGATTCCCGTCAAGGTGTCGCCGGGCGGGGTGTTTGTCGTGCCACTGAACGCGGATGTTGCGGCGCAAGATGGAATCTTTCTGGTGAACAAGGAAAGAGGCGAGTTGACGGCCAGCATGGTGATCCAGCCAGCTGTGGAGCGCGATGCGTGGAACATCGCACGGATAGCGCAAGTCTTGCATGATGCCAAGCGCGCCGTGCGGGCCATCACGCCATGGTACAAGCGGCCGTTCGCCAAGGAAGTGCAATCGCTGGCATTTTGTGCGACCGAGCAGGGCAGCTCCCTGCAACTGATGGAGGGCGAACAATTGATCGCCACCTTGCCGATGAGTGAGCCAGCCGTCAACGATATCAATGCGCCCGTGTTTTGCAAGATATTCGATGGCGAGGATAAGTATCCGGATCACTACCGCATGGTGTTGCCGGAGCATACGACGGTCTTGCTGCTTTAGCCAGATCAGTTGGCATGCTGCTGTGCCAGTTCCAGCGCGGCCGCCAGGGCCATGTCCATGTCCATCGTGGCCTGGTGAAACAGCAGCCATTGCGGCAACAAGGTCAGCGCATGGCGGCCTTGCGCCAGGTCGCCTTCATCGACGGCGGCCCAGGCGTGGTGCAAGCCGCACAGCACGCGTGCATGCTGCTCGCGGTGACTGGCCAAGGAAGGAAAACCGATTTCTTCCATCAACGCTTCTTCGTCGCGAAAATCGCGCTCGACCGCCGCGATCAGATCGCGAAACGCGGTAGTAAATTGCTGGTCGTCCAGTTGCTCAAGGCGCGCGATGGCTGAAAACAGTGCTGCGTGCGTTTCATCGATGGCGGGCAGTCCCAGCGCCATCTCTTCGTTCCATGTGTCCATGACAGGCTCCTGCTTGGGTTCATCATGATGCTGACTGAGCCATGCCAGTGTGCGTCTCGCGTACACATAAAACGATGATCTATATCAAAAGTGTGACAGATGCTACGCATGCTGATGCGTGTTCAGCCTGCGCTATCTTCCACTGGTGACGATGCTGGGTTAGCGCTGTGGCCAGCGGCTCCACATGGCGTGGGCATCGACATTCGGGATAGGGATGTTTTGGACGATTTGACCTTGCAGAGGGCCGCGCAGTATCACGGGCAAGAGCATCAGCGCAGACAGGGCAAGGCAGGCCAGCACTTTGAGCGTCAACATGATCGTCTCCTGGTTTGCCGGCGGCGGCGCGGGGTGCGGCGCTTGCCGGTCATTCCAATTACTTACCACGTCTTCAGTGTAGTGCGCCTGATGTAAACGTCAACAGAATGCTGTGTTGCGCTGCCGCAAGATTTGCGGTCTGTGATGCTGCAGATTAATAGACGTCACGGCGGTAGCGCCCTTCGGCCATCAGTGCGTCCAGCCCATCCTGTCCCAGCAGTTCCAGCAAGACTGCGTCAACGCCGGCCGCCATGCCTTGCAGGCTGCCGCAAACGTAGACGATGGCGCCGTCCGCCAGCCAGGCGTGCAATTCGCTCGCATTGGCACGCAGGCAATCCTGCACGTATTTTTGCGCCGCGCCATCGCGTGAAAAGACGCGGTCCAGGCGCGCCAGATGGCCCTCTGCCAGCCAGCCTTCCAGTTCGGCCGCACAGATGCTGTCGGCTGCTTGCTGGCGCTCGCCGAAGATCAGCCAGTTGCGCGCTTGCCCCGCTTCCTTGCGGGCGCGCAAGTGCGAACGCAGGCCGGCCAGGCCGGAGCCATTGCCCAGATAAATGCACGGTACATCGTCCAGCGCGGGGGCAAAGGCGGGATTGGCTTGCAGGCGCAAGGACAGTTCGCTGCCGACAGGCGCGTAATGCGTGAGCCAGCCCGAAGCGAGGCCATAACCGCCATTGTCAAGCCCATCATGGCGCTGCTGGCGTACCAGCAACTGGATTTCGCCATCGCCGGGCAGCGAGGCCAGCGAATAGCTGCGTGGCGCGTGTGCTGCTTCCTTGTCGCCAGGCGGCACGATTTCGGCTAGCGCACCGGCTTCCCAGGTCGCGCCGGCAGGGCCTTGCAAGGCGATTTCATACAACTGGCCGCCCTGGCTGCCTGGGTTGAGCAGTACGCGGCGTGTCAAACGCCAGGTGGCATACGATGCTTCTTCCTGCACCACTATGGCGTCGATGGGGCTGCCGCTGCATTGCGCCAGCGCCTGCGACCACAACGCCAGTGCAGCCGGGTCGTGCTTGTCCACCTCGATCAGCGGGAACAGGGAAGTGGCCCCCAGGCTCAGCAACTGCTGGTTCAGCGCGTGGCCAAAACCGCAGAACTGGCTGTAATGGCGGTCACCCAGGGCCAGCAAACCAAACTCCAGGCCAGCCAGGGTGTCCTTGTTTGTTTGCAGCAGGCGCGCGAAACGGCGCGTGCCATCCGGCGCTTCGCCTTGACCAAAGGTGCTGGCGACGATCAGCGCCCGTTCATACTGGCGCAGTTGCGCGGGAACCAATTGATCGAGCGCACGCACGTCCACCGGCACGCCGGCCTGTTGTAGGGCGCGCGCGCTTTCCAGCGCCAGGCGTTCGGCCTGGCCCGACTGGCTCGCGTACGCCACCAGGGTCGGCAAGCCCGCTCCCGCGCAGTCTGGTGCTGCGGCGCCCAGCATGGCGCGCTGCGCCTGCACGGCGCGCTTGGCCTTGCGGCGGCCCAGGTATAACATCCATCCGGTGATGGCGAACAGGGGCAGGCCGAGGGCGGCCAGCATCATGATGATGCGGCCCGGCAAGCCGAAATACGTGCCCATGTGCAGCGGATAAATAATGCTGACCAGGCGGGAACTGAGCGCCTGTTGTCCGTAG
The DNA here is from genome assembly GCF_014200725.1 of Janthinobacterium silvisoli. GTDB lineage: Bacteria > Pseudomonadota > Gammaproteobacteria > Burkholderiales > Burkholderiaceae_D > Janthinobacterium. The sequence goes on along the minus strand of NZ_JACHCL010000001.1, from coordinate 620,177 downwards.
CGTTCGTCTTTCGTGATGCGGCCATCCTGCGGCATCAAGGCCATGGTGTTGCGGGCACGCTCATGCGGCGCGTCGGCGGCCAGCCAGGTCATTTGCACGGCTTCGCCAGCACGGGCTGGCATGCGCACAGTAGCCAGGGTCCAGGCTCCCGCCTTGGCCTGAAACGCATCCCAGGCCACGCTGACATCGACTGCTTCCGCCGCCTTCTTGACTTTGGGCGGGCCTTTTTTGGTTTGCGCCGGCGCCTCGCGCGGCGGCTTGCCAGCCCAGGCGTCGATATTGTCGCGCACCACGTCGTAGCTCCAGTAAATGCCCGTCGTGGTCAGCGCCAGATACACAAGCAAGCACCAGGTGCCGGCCACGGCGTGCAGATTCCACAAGAAGGAGCGGCCTTTTAATGCAGGATCGAAAGTGAGCCAGGTGCGCCAGTCCAGTGGACGGCGGGGCCAGCGCATATACAGTCCCGACAGGGCCAGGCCCAGCAGGCACAGGGCCAGCGCACCAGCCACCTTGCGGCCCGGTTCGCGCGGCAGCAGCAGCCAGCGGTGCAGGTTTTCCGTCCATTCAAAGAATGCCGCGCCCTGCAGCGCAGGTTGCGTTGCTCCCGTGTAAGGATGAATATAAATCGACTCGCCGCGACGCTGTCCCTCTTTTGGCGCAAAGAACAGGCGCGGCACGGCGCCAGCTTGCGCATACATGGTGATGGAGGCCACTTTCTGGCCGTGTTCGCGTTCGGCGATCCGGCTCAGCTGGCTTGGCGTCAATGCCGCCTTGTTTTCCACCGCGACATGGCGCACGCCAGGGTTGAGCAGATCGAGGATTTCATCCTTGAACGCCAGGGTGGCGCCGCTCAGGCCGATGATGACCAGCACCGTGCCGGCCGTGATGCCGATAAACCAGTGCAGCTGAAACCAGACCTGCTTCCAGCTCCAGTTCCATCGCGCTTTCAGCTGGCGCTTTTCTGTCTGCACGGTGGATAGAGTGGCGGTATCGCTGGCGCGGGCGGCAGGCAGGCTGGCGGCGGTGGAGGCGGTATTCATCGATCGGCTTTCAATTTTTCTATTTGAAGCTGCCACGGCGCAGGCCAGGCTGAGTCGCGCATAGTATCGCAAATGAGAACCATTCGCAAATCATCTCTCATTCTCAATAGGAGTAATTTACAATCCGCCAATTATGTGTGAAAATGAAAATCATTCTCATTCATTATCTTTTTTATCCGCCCGTCTGTGTCCATCGCCCTGTCTCCCAACGCCGCGTTTGCCAATTTGTATAGCAGCCACCATGGCTGGCTGTATCAATGGCTGTGGCGCAAGCTCGGTTGCCGCGATGGCGCTGCCGATCTGGCGCAAGACACTTTTGTGCGCATGCTGGCCACGCAGTCGGCCGATAGCTTGCACGAACCGCGCGCCTACCTGAGCACGGTGGCCCATGGTTTGCTGGTCAATCACTGGCGTCGCTTGAGCCTGGAACGCAGTTTTCTGGCTGCGCTGGCCAGCCGTCCCGAACTGACGGCGCCGTCGCCCGAGGAGCGGGCGCTGGTGGTGGAAACTTTGACCCGCATCGACGCCATGCTCGATACCTTGTCGCCGCGTGCGCGCCAGGCTTTCCTGCTGGCACAGATCGATGGCCTGACTTATGCCCAGATCGCCACGCAGTTGGAAGTATCGGAACGGATGGTCAAAAAATACATGGCGCAGGCGATGCTGCAATGCATGCTCAGCATGGATGACGCCGGGTGAACAGCGCGCGCCGGGCCGACTCGGATAGTGACTATCTGGTCTTGCAGGAAGCGGCGGAATGGTTTGCCGTGCTGCGCGCAGACGATGCGGCGCTGGCCGACCAACTGGAATGGCAGCGCTGGCACGACGCTTCGCCAGCCCACCGCGCCGCCTGGCGTAAAGTGGAAGCGGTCAGCGCTGAATTTCAGTTACTGCCCGGCGAACCGGCCCGTATCGCACTCGATGAAGTGGGGCCGCGCGCACGCAATGATGGCCGACGCGCCGCCATCAAGGGCGTGTTGCTGTTGTGTCTGACTGCCGGCCTGGGCGGCGCGGTATTCGGGCGGCGCGATACGCGCAACTGGCTCGCCGGCCTGAACGCGCAGCAGGCGACCAAGGTGGGCGATATCCGCCAGATGGCCCTGACCGATGGCGGCGCCTTGTGGCTCAACACGAACACTTCCCTCGACATCGATTACACGCCGGCCCTGCGCCGCATCGCCCTGTACTCGGGTGAAATCCTGATCACGACAGCGCAAGACAGCCAGATACCCCCACGTCCGCTGGTGGTCGACGTGGTGCATGGCCGCTTGCGCGCACTGGGTACACGCTTTACCGTGCGCACCAGTGTGGATGCCACCTTGCTCTCCGTCTACGAGGGAAGTGTACAGGTCGAACCGCGCGATGGCAGCGGCACGCGCATCGTGGCGGCAGGCTCGCAACTGCGTTTCGATGCGGCATCCATCGGCCAGCCCTATGCGGCTGATGACAACGCCACGGCCTGGACCGAACACCGCTTGATGCCGGACCAGATGAGGCTCGATGATTTTCTCGCTGAATTGTCGCGCTACCGGCGCGGCCATCTGGGCTGCGCACCCGAAGTGGCCCATCTGCGCCTGGTCGGCAGTTATCCGCTGGCCGACACCGACCGCATCCTGGCAGCCCTGGAAGCCACCTTGCCCTTGCGCGTGCGCCGCTTGCATGCCTGGTGGGTGACGGTGGAAGCGGCGCCTCTGGAAAAATAATTCAACTCATTTTCAACTTATTTTCAGTTTGCGGTTCCCTTTTTGAAATCTCGTTTGGCAAGGAGAGATACACCTTGCTGACCATTCGAACAGGATAGATAACCGTCGTGCCCTTTAACCTCGCTTTTCCTTCACGCTGGTATCTGCGCCCGCTGGCCTTGTGCCTGGCGGCGTCTATGCTGCTGGGCGTGCCGGTCATCGCAGTTGCTGCCGAGACTGCGCGCAACTTCCAGGTCGCTGCCGCGCCGTTGGGCCAGGCGCTGCGCCAGTTCGCGGGGCAGGCGGGAATACTGTTGTCGGCGGAAGGGCGTTTGACGCAGGGCAAGACCAGTGGCGGCTTGCGCGCCACCGTCTCGATCAGCGCCGGTTTGCAGCAATTGCTGGCCGGAACGGGATTGATCGCGGTGCAACTGGCCGATGGCAGTTATATTGTGCGCCTGGCGCCCCCAGTCGCTACCGTTGACGGCCAGTGGCAAACCCTGGCGCCGGTCAAAGTGACGGGTCTTGCCGATGATGCTTATCGGCGCCTCAGCTCCAGCACAGCCAACCGCAGCGAGCAGGCTTTGATCAATACGCCGCAAGCGGTCAGCATCGTCACGGGCCAGCTGATACGCGACCAGGCCATGTTAAGCATGGCCGACGCCATGCGCTATATGCCGGGCGTGGGCACGGCGGCAGGCGAGGGCAACCGCGACACGGCCATCTTTCGCGGCAATAGCAGCACCTCCGATTTTTATATCGACGGCATGCGCGACGACGTGCAGTACTACCGCGACTTTTATAACGTCGACAGCGTCGAAGCCGTCAAGGGAGCGAACGCCATGATCTTTGGCCGTGGTGGCGCGGGCGGCATCATCAACCGGGTGAGCAAGCAGCCGCTCTGGACCGATGCAGCGTCCGCCACCGTCAGCCTGGGCGCCTGGCAAGCACGCCGCGCGACAGTCGACGCGCAAGCCACCGTGGGCGAGAACGCGGCTGTGCGCGTCAACGCCATGGTCGAAGACAGCGCCTCGTTTCGCCAGGGCGTGCAACTGCGCCGGGCCGGCATCAACCCCACGTTCGCCTGGCGCGCCGGGCCGGCGACCCGCGTGGCGATCGGCTATGAACATTTTCGCGACGACCGGGTGACGGACCGCGGCGTGCCATCATATCGGGGCCGGCCTTTCGCCACTGATCCATCCACCTTTTTCGGCAACGCGGGCGCCAGCCCATCCTGGGTGCGCATCGATGCCTTCAGCGCCCTGGTCGAACACGATCTGGGGTACGGCGCGACCTTGCGCAACCGCACGCGCTACGCCGATTACGACAAGTTTTACCAGAATGCCTTTCCCTCGGCCATCAGCGCCGATGGGAGCAGCGTGACCGTGCTGGCCTACAACAGCGCTACCGTGCGGCGCAACCTGTTCAACCAGACGGATGTGAGTTGGGCAGTGGAGGGCGGCGGGATGCGCCACCAGCTGGGCGCGGGCCTGGAACTGGGGCGCCAGCGCACGGACAACCTGCGTAACACCGGCTATTTTTTGAGCCTGGGTGACAACGTCACCCGCATCAGCCTCCCCACGTCGCGCCCGGTCACTGATTTGCCGATCACGTTTCGTCCCAGCGCCAGCGATGCCGATAACCATGGCGTGGCGGACACGGCTGCTGTCTATCTGCAAGACCAGCTGACTTTTTCGCCGCACTGGCAAGCCATCGTGGGCTTACGCCATGAGCGTTTCACGGTGGATTTTTTGAAACGCCGCACGGGCGAACGCCTCAAGCGCAGCGATAGCCCATGGTCGCCGCGCGCCGCGCTGGTCTACAAACCGATGGAGGCCGTCTCGCTATATGCCAGCCTCAGCCAGGCTTTCTTGCCGCGTGCCGGTGAACAGCTGGCCTCGCTGACACCAGACAACCAGGCGTTCGAACCCGAGCGTTTCCGCAACGTGGAAGTGGGGGCGAAGTGGGAAGCGACGCCGGCTTTATCTGCCAGCGCCGCCGTGTATCAACTGGAACGCAGCAATGTCGCCGTGATCGATCCGGCCGACAGCCAGCGCTCCGTGCTGGTCGATGGCCAGCGCAGCCGGGGCCTGGAGCTGGAATTGCATGGCAAGTTGACGCCGTCCTGGCAGATCGCCGGTGGTTATGCCTGGCAGCAAGCCGTATTGACGGCCACCCAATCGTCGGGCGCCGTCGCTGGCGCCAGCGTGGCCCACGTGCCGCGCCACAGCCTGTCGCTGTGGAGCCGTTACGACTTTACGCCAGCCTGGGGGGCGGCTCTGGGGCTGATCGTGCGCAGCCCCGTATTCGCGGCCGTCTCGAATACGGTCAGCCTGCCCGGTTATGGCCGGCTCGATGGCGCCCTGTATTACCGGCCCAGCCCCCACTTTGCGCTGCAGCTGAATCTGGACAACCTGTTCAACCAACAGTATTACGCCTCGGCACATAGCAACGACAACATTGCCCCCGGCACGCCGCGCTTTCTGCGCGTGTCGGCATCGTGGTTTTTTTAAATTTTTGACCTCAACTTAGCCAGCCAGCCGCCCCCTCTCCACACAGGGCGGCAAGCCAGCCGATTGCATCCATCCAAACGACTGAAAGAGAAGAGATGAAACAGAAGAACAGTGCACCGGCCGGCGCCATCCAGAGCCGCAAACATACGCCGTCGTCCGCACCGCGCCTGCATGGCGGTACGGCCCTGGCCGCTTTTGCTACCCTGGCCATGCCTCTGGCACTGCATGCGCAAACGGCGGACAAGGCGTCGCAGTTGCCTGAAGTCAAGGTCACGGCCACTACCAGCACCGAACGCCTGGTGCAAGCGCCCGTGCGCTCGGCCAACGACAAGCTGACCGCGCCGCTGCTCGATACGCCGAAATCAGTGACTGTGATTCCTGCAGAAATCATCGCGCAAACGGGCGCGGTGTCGCTGACGGATGCGCTGCGCACCGTGCCGGGCATTACCATCGGCGCTGGCGAGGGCGGCAATCCGGTAGGCGACAATCTGTTTATTCGTGGCTACAACGCGCAAACCGATACCTATATCGATGGCATCCGCGATACGGGTTCGCAATCGCGTGAAATCTTTGACCTGGAACAAATCGAAGTGATAAAAGGCCCGAACTCGGCCTACGGTGGACGTTCGTCGGCAGGCGGTGGCATTAACCTGATCAGCAAAAGCCCGAAAACGGAAAATTTCACCAACGCCACAGTCGGCCTGGGCAATGCCAAGTACCGCCGCGCCACGGCCGACGTGAACCGTGTCATCAGCGATGACGTGGCCGTGCGCCTGAACCTGATGTTTCACGACGCCCACGTGGCGGGTCGCGACTTTATCCATGGCGACCGCTGGGGCATCGCGCCATCGATCACATTTGGCTTGAAGTCGGCCACGCAAGCCACGCTCAGCTACTACCATATGCAATCGAGCGAATTGCCCGATACAGGCTTGCCATTCAACAATCCATTCTCGTCCGGCGCCAACGTGGCCAAGAATGGCAATGGCACGCCCGTCGACGTGCCGCGCAGCACTTTTTATGGCCTGGTGAACCGCGACTTCCGCGACACCAAGACCGATATCGGCACCATCGACGTGCGCCACGACTTTGGCAATAACTTGGTCTTGCGCAACGTCACGCGCTACGGCAAGTCGGGCAACGATTACGTGTGGACCCAGCCTGATGATTCCAAGGGTAATACCATGTTGTACGGCACCGTCTGGCGCCGCGCCAACACGCGCGTGACGGATACCTCGGCCGTGGCCAATGCGACCAGTCTGGGCGGCGAATTCCTGGCCGGTGGCTTCAAGCATACCTATACCCTGGGCCTGGAACTGAGCCGCGAAGAAACCAACCGCAGCTCGTACATCTTTACGCCAGGCACGAATAATCCGCTGACCAAGACCTTTACCTGTCCGACTTCGGGCGCCACCACCCTGTACAACTGCGCACCGTTGATCAACCCGAACGCCAATGACCCATGGGTCTACACGCGCACGGTGTCGCCGGCACGCACGACGGTAGTCACCAACACGCGTTCCGTCTATGGTTTCGACACCATCGAATTTACCCCGCAATGGCTGCTGAACGTGGGTATCCGCTGGGATGACTACAAGAGTTCCCTGAATGTGCCGCAATACACGCTGAATAACACCACCACCGCCGCCAGCAATCTGAATGTGCATTCCACGTTTGCCAATTATCAAGCCGGTCTGGTGTACAAGCCGTCGACCAATAGCAGTGTGTATATTTCCTATGGCACTTCCTCCACGCCACCGGGCAATGATGGCGGCGATGGCCTCGATGGCTTGTCGGCAGCCGTGCAAAACCTGCAGCCGCAAGACAGCAAGAGTTTTGAGCTGGGCACGAAATGGGAAGTGTTGCCGGGCGGACGCTTGTCGCTCAGCGGTGCGTATTTCCAGAGCGATATGAATAACGCGCGTGTCACGGCGCCGGACGGCAATACGCAAAACGTAGGCAGCAAGCAAGTCAAGGGTGTCGAGCTGGGTATCAGCGGCAACTTCACCAAGGAATGGTCGGTCTTCGGCGGTTACACGCATTTGAACGCGGTAGTGGAAAACAATGGTTTTGTCAGCACCGGTGTGGTCAATGGCGTGACGCAATATGCACCATCGCCGTACAACGGCAACCAGTTCCCGACCACTCCGAAAAACAGCGCCTCGCTGTGGACGGCTTATACGGTGACACCAGCGATCACTATCGGCGGCGGCATCAACTATGTCGACAAGGTCTACGCTTCGGTCGCCAATAACAAGTTCGCGCCGGCTTACACGCGTTTCGACGCCATGGCCAGCTATGTGCTCAGCCGCAATGTTACTCTGCAGCTGAATATCCAGAACCTGACGGACAAGCTGTACTTCGACAAGGTTTCCTCGCCGCATTACGCCGGTGTGGCGCCGGGCCGTACGGCAACCTTGACGGCAAATATCAAGTTTTGATTAGCTGATGAGTTAATGCTAAAAACGCACCGCCCCGTCAAACGGGCGGTGCATCACGGAGAGCACCATGCAGATGGCCATACCGGCGACCACAGCCCAGGGCGAAGTTCGCATCGTTGAACGTTTGCGCGCCGTGCAACTGCGTCCCACCAGCGCCCGCATCTGCATCTTGCAATTGTTGAGTGGTGGGGGGCAGACCAGCCTGAATGCGGAAGATATTTACCAGCAGTTGCAGGAGAACGGGATTGCCGTCAGCCTGGGCACGATCTACCGCGTGCTGAGGGAACTGGAAGCGGTGGCCTTGCTGCTGCGTGAGCGTGAAGATAGTGCGAGCGGCAACAAGGCGCGCTACTGGCTCAGGCCCGAGCATGCGGAAGAGGGCAGTTGTTATTTTGTTTGCCGCGTCTGCGAACGCAAGGTGCTGGTACAGGACGAGGCGCTGATGCAACAGTTGCGCCAGGTGGCGCAGGTGCATGGCATGCAGGCCGGCGGCAATGTGGTGTCCATGCAAATGTGCTGCAGCCATTGCAGTCAGGAGGGGCGGGCAAACCGCCGGGCCGACAGGCTGGCTCGTACGCCGCTTTAGGCGCTACAATAGGGGACACTCTTTACTTGTTACCAAGCCGACATGACCACTTCCACACCGAATATCGTTGTTACTCCGTCCGCTCATCCTTTATCCGACGCCCAGCGCGCCGAGCGCATGACCAACCCGGCCTTTGGCCGCGTGTTCACTGACCACATGGTGGTCATCCCTTACCGCGACGGCAAGTGGCAGCAAGGCGAACTGAAGGCCTACGGCCCGCTGAGCCTGGACCCATCCGCTTCCTCGCTGCACTACGGTCAAGCCATCTTTGAAGGCTACAAGGCCTTTGCCCAGCCTGATGGCAGTATCAAGACTTTCCGTCCAGAACAAAATGCCGAGCGTTTCAACCGCAGCGCCGCGCGCCTGGCCATGCCGGCAATTCCCGTGGAACTGTTCCTGGAAGCAGGCGATGCGCTGATTTCGCAAGACCGCAACTGGGTGCCGAAAAACACGGGCGAGAGCCTGTACATGCGTCCGCTGATGATCGCCACCGATCCTTACCTGGGCGTGCGTCCATCGGATGAATACCTGTTCGTGCTGTTCGCTTCTCCTGCGGGCGCGTATTTCCCGAAAGGCGTGAAACCGGTTACCGTGTGGATCAGCGAAGACTTCGTGCGCGCCGCGCCTGGCGGCACCGGTGAAGCCAAGTGCGCAGGCAACTACGCGGCCAGCCTGATGGCGCAAGCGCAAGCGCAGGAAAAAGGCTGCGACCAGGTGGTCTGGCTGGACGCCGTGCACCGCGAGTTCATCGAAGAAATGGGCGGCATGAACTTGTTCTTCGTCTACAAGGATGGCGACAAGATCACCGTGGCCACGCCGGAATTGACGGGCACCTTGTTGCCAGGCATTACCCGCCGCAGCCTGCTGGAAATGGCGCGCGAACTCGGTTATGCAACCGAAGAGCGTAAATTGTCGGTCCAGCAATGGCGCGACGACATCGCTTCGGGCCGCATGATCGAAGTGTTTGCCTGCGGCACGGCTGCCGTGATCACGCCGGTGGGTCTGGCCAAGGCCAATGGCTTTGAAATGACCATCAACAATAACGAAAACGGCGCCGTCACCCTGGCGCTGCGCGAAGCCTTGCTGGGCCTGCAACACGGTACGGCCGAAGACAAGCACGGCTGGATGCACAAGGTTTGCTGAAGTGAAATGATGTGAGTCACTGCGCCGGCACTGTGTTGCCGGCGTTTTTATTTTTAGAGAGGAAAACCCATGCGCCTGCTATTATCCCTCCTGTCCGCCGCTTTGCTGAGTTTGCCTGCCACCGTCTTTGCCGCCGCCCCCGATGCTGCCGTGCAAGGCGCCACCTGCAGCGTACCGCGCAATGTCAGTTATTACGATTACGACGTGAAACCGTCGGACGAAAAAAACACCTGCTACAAGAAAAGCACGAATGTGCCCACCGATTCCTTCGTGCTGGCGCTGTCCTGGTCACCCGGTTTTTGCGATAGCCAGCGCCGGCGCGGCGAAATTTCAAAGAAGGCCGCCTTCCAGTGTTCGGAAAGTAATCACTTCGGCTGGATCGTGCATGGCTTGTGGGCCCAATCCGATAATCCCGCCACCTGTGAAGATATTTCCGTGACGCCGCCGCGCAAGACGGAATTGCATCCTCGCTATTGCAAGGGTGACTTGCCGAAATTGTCTCCAGCGGAAATCCTGCCGTATATGTGCATGCAACCAGGTGAAGCCCTGCTGCAAGGCGAATGGGAAAAACATGGCGCTTGCGATTTCGATACGGCCAAGCAGTATTTTGAAAAAGAGCGCGAGCTGTATCAAGCCTTGAAATTGCCGGCCACCAGCCTGCCCAAGAATCAGTTATTCCAGTGGATGAAACAGCATAATCCGCAACTGAAAGGCCGCTGGCTGGGCTATGAAAAACACTCGGGCGAATTGCGCATCTGCTACTCAAAAGACTTCAAGGTCATCGATTGCAAGCAGTAATGTTATGAATGCGCTTATTTGTTGATATTTAGTCTTGCCGATCAGCCAATCTGCCAATCATTGTTTGGTTGCCTGCTCGGCAGGCGAGTGCTATCCGTGATACTCTAGCGCCTGTAACACAACAATAAGATGCTCACCGTCAACGGCGGTTTTTTGGCGATGCGGCATGGTCTTTCGTATCGGATAGAAGAATGTTCAAGCAGCAAAATAGAGTGCAGCCCACTTTGGTTGGTGAGGAGGGCTTGCCGCCCAATGCGCGTATCTGGGCCATGTTTGCACTGGCCATCGGCGTCGGTATGGCGTCCCTCGATACGGCCATCGCCAATACCGCATTGCCAGCCATCGCCAGCGAACTGCACGCCACGCCAGCGGCCTCCGTCTGGATCGTCAATGTTTATCAACTTGCCATGGTCGCAACCTTGCTGCCGCTGTCGGCGCTTGGTGAAATCGTCGGTTACCGCCGCGTATCGATTGCCGGCCTGTGCCTGTTTACCATCGCCTCGCTCGCTTGCGCCATGGCCTGGTCGCTGCCATCGCTGGTGGTCGCGCGTTTCTTTCAGGGGGTAGGCGCCAGTGCCGTGATGGGCGTCAATACGGCGATGTTGCGCGCCGTCTACCCCAAGCATTTGCTGGGCCGGGCCTTCGGCTATAACTCGCTGATCGTGGCCGTCGCGTTCGCCATCGGCCCCACGGCCGCTTCGCTGATCCTGGCCACTTCTTCATGGCCATGGCTGTTCGCCATTAACGTGCCGCTGGGCGTGATCGGCTTTTTCCTGGCCCGCCGCTTCTTGCCGGCCACCCGGCTTTCCGGACATACCCTGGATGCGCGCACGGCGCTGTACAACGTGGGCGCTTTCGGCTTGTTGATCTTGCTGTTCGGCGATGCTGCCCATCATGAATCGCTCTCCACCTTGCTACCGGAAGTGGCGGCGGTGGTGATTTTCTTTGTCTTGCTGCTGCGCCGGCAAGCCGGACATCAGGCGCCAATGTTTCCTATCGACCTGTTCCGCCGTCCGCTATTCCTGCTTTCCTCTTTGACGGCGATCTGCACGTTTGCCGCGCAAGGCCTGGCGTTTGTGTCGCTGCCGTTTTATTTTGAAGTGACCCTGGGCCGCTCGCCGGTTGAAACGGGCTTTTTGATGACGCCGTGGGCGGTGCTGGTGGCCGTGATGGCGCCGGTCGCTGGCCGCCTCAGCGACCGCTATTCGCCGGGCGTGCTGGGCGGCATCGGCCTGGCGGCCCTGGCTTCCGGTTTGCTGACCTTGATCTGGATACCAGCCCATCCGAGCGTGTTCGATATCTGCTGGCGCATGGCGTTGTGCGGCGTCGGTTTTGGCTTCTTCCAGGCGCCGAACCTGAAAGCCATCATGGGTGCCGCGCCGCCGGAACGCAGCGGTGGCGCCAGCGGCGTGGTCGCCACTTCGCGCCTGATCGGCCAGGCCAGCGGCGCCGCGCTGGTAGCGTATTGCTTCACGGTATCCGCCACCCGCGGCACTACCTATGCGCTGTGTCTGGCGGCCGGTTTCGCCGCCATGGCCAGCATCGCCAGTTTTTCGCGCCTGGTGGTGGCGCAGCCAGCGGGCCTGCCTGGCAAGCCCGGCTGATTCCTGGCGAGGATCAGACGTCGATGGCCTTGCCGGACTGCATGCGTTTGCGCAGTTCGAATTTCTGGATCTTGCCGGTCGAGGTGCGGGGCAGGGGGCCGAAATAAATTGCTTTCGGCACCTTGAAGCCGGCCAGGTTATTCTTGCAGAAGGCAATCAGCTCGGCTTCCGTAACGGTGGCGTCTTCGCGTAATTCAACGAAGGCGCATGGCGTCTCACCCCATTTCTCATCGGGCTGGGCGATCACGGCGGCGGCCAGCACTTGCGGGTGGTGATAGAGCGCATCTTCCACTTCCACGCTTGAAATGTTTTCACCGCCCGAGATGATGATGTCCTTGCTGCGGTCCTTCAGTTTCAGATAACCGTCCGGATACATGACGCCCAGGTCGCCCGTGTGGAACCAGCCGCCGGCGAATGCTTCCTGCGTCGCCTTTTCATTCTTCAGATAACCCTTCATGCAGATATTGCCACGGAACATGATCTCTCCGATCTGCTCGCCGTCGGCCGCCACTGGCTGCATGGTGTCAGGATCGAGCACGGCCACCGCGCTTTGCAGGTGGTAGCGCACGCCCTGGCGCGATTTCAGCACGGCCCGTTCTTCCTGTGACAGTGCCGCCCACTCATCCTGCTCGGCGCAGATGGCGGCCGGGCCATACACTTCCGTCAAGCCATAGGAGTGGATCAAATCAAAACCCATGGCGTCGATCTTGGCCAGCATGGCGGCCGGTGGCGGGGCGCCCGCAACCATGCCGCGCACGGTCCAGTTGATGCCTTCGCGCCAGTTGGCCGGTGCATTGGCCAGTGCTGCATGCACGATGGGCGCCGCGCAATAGTGGGTGATGTGCAGCTCGCGCATCAGGTCGAACACCAGCTTCGGTTCGAACTTGCGCAGGCACACGTTCACGCCAGCGCGCGCGGCGATGCTCCAGGGGAAGCACCAGCCGTTGCAGTGGAACATGGGCAAGGTCCACAGATAGACGGCGTGCTTGGGCATGTCCCATTCCAGGATATTCGACAGCGCGTTCAGGGCCGCGCCCCGGTGGTGGTAGACCACGCCTTTCGGGTCGCCGGTGGTGCCCGAGGTGTAGTTCAGGGCGATCGCCTCCCACTCATCGGCGGGCGGCTGCCAGGCGTAGTCGGGGTCGCCGCTGGCCAGCAGGCTTTCGTAGTCGAGTTCGGCAAAGGCATCGACTTGCGGCCCTAGAACATCATTGACCTGGATCACGCGCAAGCCTGGAATCTGCGCCGCCATCTGGCGCGCCAGTTCGGCAAACTCGGTATCGGCCAGCAAGACTTTGGCCTCGCCATGGCGCAACATGAACACCAGCGAGGCCAGGTCCAGCCGGATATTCAAGGCATTGAGCACCGCGCCCGCCATCGGCACGCCAAAGCTCGCTTCCACCATGGCCGGTGTGTTGGGCAGCATGGTCGCCACCACGTCGCCCTTGCCTATGCCCAGCTTGATCAGGCTTGAGGCCAGGCGGCGCGTGCGGGCATAAGTGTTGGCCCAGTCCTGGCGCAGCGCGCCATGGGCAATCGCCAGGCGCTTGCCATATACTTCGGCGGCCCTGGCGATATAGTCGAGCGGGGTGAGGGCGGCGTAATTGGCGCTGTTTTTGCTCAGGCCAGTGTTGAAATCGGTGCTCATGGCGGTCTCCTGCTAATGTTCTGTCTGGTGTGGCACCCTGCCGGGTGATGTTTTTAAGTTAGCATAGCATCGGTGGTGATATTTCACTGTCATCCTGGTGACAACTGAGTGCAACAATGCAAGGATGGAATGAACGTTACAGATTTACCCCGCGACTTGCCCTGCGATACGGGTATGGCACTGCTGGAGCACGACTGGTTCCTGGCGCTGGACCCTGCGCACCAGGCGTTGCTGCGCGAGGGCGCCAGCGTGCGCCATTATGAAGCGGGCGCCTGCATTGCCCCGCGCGGCGAGCCGACCTTGCACTGGTTCGGCGTGCACACCGGCCTGATCAAGCTGGCCGTGTATGACGCCGAAGGCCGTGGCGCTACTTTTTCCGGCGTGCCGGCCGGTGGCTGGTTCGGCGAAGGCAGCGTCATCAAGCGCGAATTGCGCCGCTACGATGTGGTGGCCGTGCGCGCATCGAGCCTGATCCTCGTACCTGTCGAGCTGTTCCACCGCCTGCTGGCCGAAAGCCTGTCCTTCAATGCCTTCGTGATACGCCAGCTCAACGAGCGCATGGGGCAATTCATCGCCACCATCCAGAACCAGCGCCTGCTGGCCGTCGATGCGCAAGTGGCACAGGCGATCGCGCAGTTATTCCATCCGATGCTATATCCGCGCACTTCGCACGTGCTTGAGCTGTCGCAGGAAGAAATCGGCATGCTGACTGGTATTTCGCGCCAGCGCGTCAACCTGGCGCTGGGCCGCCTGGCCGATTTGAATTTGATCAGCATTGCCTACCAGGCCATCCGCGTTGTGGACCTGGACGGCTTGCGCCGTTATGGCGTGGCGTCGCTGTGATGACAGACTACCCGCGCCAAGCATGGCATGCTGATGCCTGGCACTTTTTATACTGACCACGATGGCGCTTGTTTCCGATCATCCTTTGTATTTGCTGGGTCTGCGTTTTCCCTTGAAGCTGCGCGTGAGCGTGCGGCAGGGCTACGTGACCTTGCACAATGAAATCGCCACCAAAAAGCTGGGCAGCGGCGAAAGCTTTGTCGTGCCCGCCTTTTTGCGTTTTGCCTGCGACGTGATGCCGGGCCGGGGCCAGCCGGCCGTGTTTACCCTGGCGCTGGAACACGATGACACGGAGGCGGCTGATGGCGGCAAGCGCTGGAGCCGCGCGCTGGCACGCCATATCTTCCATTCGCCGCAAGGCCAGTGGACGGCTGCCCGCTTGGCAGCCTTGTGGCAAGTAACGCCGCACAAGGCGCGGGCACGCCTGTTTGCCGAAGGCGAAGCATTGCTGAGCCTGGTGCGCGAACAGCGTTTGGCGCATGCCTTGCATACGGCCGCGCAAGCCGATGGTGAGGCTGAAAGGGGGCTGGCCGAAGTGGCGGCCGGTTCCGGCTTTGCCTCGATTCCCGCTTTTTGCGATGCCTGCGTCGATGTGGCCGGCGTGCGGCCAGCCCTGTTCCTGCGCGGGCAGGACGGCGTCGGGCGGGAGTCCGCGTTATAATCGGGCCATGGGATATTTCATGACACGCACGGCGGCGCGCAAGCGCTGGCAATGGTGGTTCGCCTGCCTGGCGATACTGCTCAATGTGCTGTCGCCGACCCTGTCGTATGCCGTTGCTGCGCAGCACGTGAATATGAACGCTGCCGCCATCGAGATCTGCTCGGCCAGCGGGACTGTCTACACGCAGGCGGAGCTGGCGCCCAAACTGAAATCGACCACGGATTCCGTGCTGCACCATATCCAGCATTGCCCATTCTGCATGAGCCATGCGGGCAGCTTTGGCTTGCCGCCGCCTATCTCATCGCCGTTGTCCCTGGTCACGGGCCACGATCTTTATCCGCCGCTGTTTTACCAGGCCCCCCAGCCCCAGTTCGCCTGGATGGACGCCCAGCCGCGCGGGCCGCCACAACTTTCCTGAGTACCGCTCAAGTTGCCGTCATCGTGCGGCATCGTTCCGCATTTGTTTAATTACGCCCATTGGGCTTTAAAACCATGAAACGTCGTCTTTTCCTTCTCGCCGGCACGGCGGGATTGCTGACGCTCGCCGCCTGCGAGCAAGAACCCAAACCCCATTACAACGGCCTCGATTTGACCGGTGGCGATTACAAGCCGGACTTCAAGCTCAGCGGCCCGGATGGCCGCGTGTACACCCTGGCCGACTTCAAGGGCAAGTACGTGATGGTCTTCTTTGGCTTTACGCAATGCCCGGACGTGTGTCCGACGGCCTTGTCGCGCGCCGTGGAAATCCGCCAGAAGCTGGGGCTTGACGCTGACAAGCTGCAAGTCATTTTCATCAGCATCGACCCCGAACGCGACACGCCAGCCTTGCTGGGTGAATATATGCGCGCCTTCGACCCCAGCTTCCTGGGCCTGCGCACGGATCCGCAAAACACGGCCCAGACGGCGTTCAACTACAAGGTGTTTTACCGCCGCGTGCCGAGCGGCAGTTCCTACACCATGGACCACACGGCGATCAGCTATGTGATCGACCCGGAAGGCCGCATGCGCCTGGGCCTCAAGCACACACTGACCGGTGACGAGTGCGTGCAAGACATCAAGACCTTGATGAAATCGAAATACACCTTATAAACAGATATAAAGGAAACAATCATGACCCATCTGAAAACCCTGCTGGCAACGGCCCTGACCGTGCTGTCTTTTTCCGCCATCGCGCAAAACACCGTGAAAGTGACGGACGCGTGGGTGCGCGCCACCGTGCCGCAGCAAAAAGCCACGGGCGCCTTCATGCAAATCACGGCGCCGAAAAACATGCGCTTGCTGGAAGTGCGTTCCACTGTCGCGGGCGTAGCGGAAATCCATGAAATGAGCACGGTCGACAATATGATGCGCATGCGCCAGGTCAAGGAAGTGCCGCTGCCTGCCGGCAAGGCAGTGGAACTGCAACCAGGCGGCTACCATGTGATGCTGCTGGAATTGAAAAACCAGGTCAAGGCAGGTGACAAGATTCCGCTGACCCTGGTGGTGGAAGGCGAGGACAAGCACCGCGAAACCATCGAGGTGACGGCCGTAGCCCGTCCGCTGGGCAGCGCGGCGATGTCGCACTGATCGCTGAAACGGTGCATTGCCAGATCCCGGTTCGCCGGGATTTTTTACGTCCGCAAGAAAATTAAACGCCTGTTTGATATAATTAAACATCTGTTTAAACAATGGCACTGGAATGACTGAGGAAAATACGCAGGAACCGGCCCGTTTGCGCATCCTGCAAACGGCTGTCGAGATGTTTGTCGAGCATGGCTACAAGGCGACGTCGGTGCGCAAGATTTGTGAGGCTGCCCAAGTGAATGTGGCGATGGTCAATTATTACTTTAAAAGCAAGGAAGAGCTGCACCTGGCCGCGTTTGACTACGCCAGGGAGTTGGCCCATGTCTCCGCTAGCGATGCTGCTATCACATCTTTGCCGCCGGCCGAGCAATTGCGCCTGGCGATCGAAGAACTGGTCTGCACCATGCTGCGTTCTGGACCGTCGTCCCTGTTCGTGCGCCTGGTGGCGCGCGAGCTGATCGAGCCGACGGCTGCCATCCACCGCCTGGCTGAGCGCCATGTATTGCCGCAGCACGCGCAATTCACGCGGCTGATACGCGGTGTGGTGGGACCATCCTGGCCCGATGACGTGGTGCAAAAATGCGTCTTCAGCGTCATCGGCCAGGTGGTGTTTTATGCACGTTCGCGTACCGTGCACGATCTGGTGGCGCCGGAACTGCGCTATGACGAGGCGGGCATCGCCGCCATCGCCGCACATATCTCCCGCTTTACGCTGGCGGCGCTGGCCAATCTGTGCGCAGGGGAGTCAGCATGAAAGCCTGGACCCTGACCATTATGCTGGCCGGCCTGGCCATGCTGGGGCCTTTTGCCACCGACACCTTTTTACCCTCATTCCACGCCATTTCCACGCATTTCAATGTCAGCTACCTGCTGGTGCAGCAGACCCTGAGCGTGTATCTGGCAGCGTACGCTTTCATGACCCTGTTTTATGGCACCTTGTCCGATTCCTTCGGGCGCCGTCCCGTGATCCTGTATTCCATGTTTGTGTTTGCCGCGGGCTCGATCGGCGCCGCATTCGCTCCCAGCTTTGGCTGGCTGCTGTTTTTCCGGGGCGTGCAAGGCGCGTCGGTGGGCGCGGGCAGGGTGATCGGGCAAGCCATCGTGCGCGATACCCTGACGGGCGCTGCCGCGCAAAAGATGCTGGCCAATATCATGATGGTGTTCGGCATTGCGCCTGCCGTCGCGCCCATCATTGGTGGCTGGCTGCATGTGGCCTATGGCTGGCAATCGACGTTTGTATTCACCTTTATTGCTACCGTGCTGCTATTGCTGATCAGTTGGCGTGGCTTGCCGGAAAGCCTGCCCCTCGCGCAACGACAGCCATTTCATCCAAGTACCATTGCCGCCAACTACTGGCAGGCGCTGCGTCACCGGGGTTTCCAGCTGCGTTCGCTGGCGGTGGCTTGTGCCTATGGCGGTTTTGCCCTGTATATCGCTTCGGCGCCGCATTTCGTCATGGAATTGCTGCACTTGCCTGAAACGGCGTTTGGCTGGATGTTCGTGCCCATGGTCGGTGGCCTGGTGGCAGGCTCGGCCTTGAATGGCAAGCTGGCGCATACGGTGCCGATGCCGCAACTGGTGCGCCGGGGCTTGCTGATCATGGCGGCCACGGCTCTCTGCAATATTGGCTACAACCACTGGTTTGTGCCCAGCATACCGTGGGCCATCATCCCCATCATGACGTACGCGTTCGGCATGTCGCTGGCCTTGCCGGGCATGACGATTTCCACCCTGGATATCTTCCCGCAGATGCGCGGCCTGGCGGCATCGTTACAAAACTTTGTGCAAATGCTGCTGTTTGCGCTGGTGTCCGGTTTCATCGCCCCCTTGCTGTTTGACAGCAGCATCAAGCTGGCGCTGGGCCAGATGTCGGCCGTGCTGCTGGCCTCGTTTTTCTGGTGGCTGGCCAGCCAGAAGAACACGGCGCGCAGTGCAGGAAAGGCGGCGACAGTGGCATAGGGCAAGGGAAATTGCTAATAGACATGCTTCGTTGTTTCCTCATATACTAGCTAGTTGCACATAGGGCAAGATTGTCTTGTGCTCGGCCAACGCGCTTAACATGGGGAATAAATGGACGCACCAGACTATAGCCAGCATACAGAACAGCAATTGCGGCAAATATTGGGCCGCATCGACGCGGCCCGTTTCCCTGAGCGCGTGCAGGAAATCGAAGCACGGCTGGCCAGCCTGGCATTATCTCCGGCACAGGCCAAAACCGAGCCTGTTGCCGACGATGCTCCCGATGTGGTGATCGCAGGTCTGTGGCGCAGGATAGGTGCTTGCCTGATCGATGGCATTCTCCTATTCCTGATCGGCCAGGCTGCGGGCCTTGTTTTGTACCAGCAGTTTTCCGCGCTGGGGCCCTGGGGAGTGTTTGTTGGCGTGTTTATTACGCTGGTTTATTTTGGCGTGACACAAAGCAGCCTGGGCGGTGGACAGTCGCCAGGTATGCGGATTACGGGATTGAAGGTGGTGTCCGCTACTGGTGGAATGCTGGGGATCGCGGCAGCATGTCTCCGCGCTGCCATTTTTTGCCTGGTGTTCTTCCTGAATGGGGTCGTCATCAATCTTGGCCCGAACAAGGAATGGGAATGGCTTAACATGGGCTTGCTGGTGCTGATGTTCGGTCTGATCTTCAGTATCTTTTACTTGCTGATGTTTAATCGCAGGACGCGGCAATCCACCCATGATCTGGCCGTTGGCGCCTTTGTCGTCAGGGCCGGTTCCGGCAAGCTTCGTTTGCCTCAGACATCGATCTGGCGTGGCCATGCCGCTTTCATCGCTGCGGCAGTCATCGTGTTTGCCGGTATTGCACTGGTATCGAGGCAGCTGGTATTCAAAACGGAACTTGGCCCCCTGGTCTCCGCGCTTGAGAAGCTCCAGGAGCTGCCGAGTATCCAGGGAGCAAGTATTGCTCTCATGACTAGCTACGCAGGAAATGAGACGAGGAAGTACTTATCGATTAACGCGATTGTCGACGCATCGTTGCAGGACCCTCAAGGATTTGCGCAAGGCGTGGTACAGACGGTACTGAACAACTATCCCGAAGCGAGCCACCAGCCAGTGATTATCGTCAGTCTGAGGTCTGGCTATAACATTGGTATCGCTTCACGCTGGAATATCACCAACTACGCGCATACGCCTGCAGAATGGCAGGCCTTGCCGGCCACAGTACAGCCATGAAAATCACATCATCATGACACTGCCTTCTCGCTCATTGTGGCTGCGCATACTGTATGCCCTGTGCCTGCTCGGCGCGACTTACAACCATGTGCTGATCGTTGCCGAGTATGACTGGGGATGGGACTATGGTGGCTTGCCTCAGTGTGTGACCATTTTCTGGACGGCATTGACCTTGATCGACCCGCTGGCCATCGTGCTGCTGTTTGTGTGGCCGAGGGGAGGCGTGGTGTTGACGCTGGCTATTATTGTCGTCGATGTCGCTATCAATTCCTGGGTGGCACGGCAGTACGGCATCGACCTGGCCCCGTTTCTGGCGCAAGTCTGCTTTTTGATTTTTGTAGTCTGTACCTGGCGCATGGCTGCGCAGTATCGTGCGTAACCTCGTTGAAACGCTGTGCAAGGGCGGTACAATCGTTGGACACTTTGACCGGGAAGGGGGAGCCATGACAAGCACGCAGAACGGTGGCGAGACGCCGTCGCGGCTGATCGACGCGAAAATCCGTGAACTGGATGACTGGCGCGGACAGATCCTGGCGGCCATCCGCCAGGTGATCCATCAGGCCGACCCCGATGTGCTGGAAGAGGTAAAGTGGCGCGGCGTGCCCGTGTGGTCGCATGCGGGCATCATTTGCACGGGCGAAACCTACCAGCGCGCCGTAAAAATGACCTTTGCCAAGGGTGCTGCGCTGGCTGACCCTACTGGCCTGTTCAATGCCAGCCTGGACGGCAACACCCGGCGCGCCATCGATTTTCATGAAGGCGACATCGTTGATGAGGCCGCCTTGGCCGCGCTGATATGTGCCGCCGTCGCGCTGAACACGGCGTCGAAAAAAAAGTCCAAATAGCTTTTATTGCTGTGCGGTAAGCACCAGCTTGCCACGCGCGCTGCCATTGGCTTGTGCCACAGCTGTTCCAGTAACAGGGTTGAACGATTTTACTTGCAATAGAGCCGATCAATGCTGTGCGACGACGCCAGGTAATGCCGCGTCTGCCAACTGATCGCTACCCGGTAGGCGCAGGGTGGATCGAGCGCCACGTTGACGGGGAAACCGCCATTATTGCTCGATAAATGAGGCCCGCCCGCGCCGCCACGGAACAGGTAGTTGGCGGTCGGTGGCGGTGGCGCGAAGTTAGCTGCCGGCAGCGGTGGCGGCGGGTGGGTGATGCCATTGTTGTTGGAAATCGTCAGATTGAAAAAGCGCAGATGCGGATGGTCTATCGTGTACAGGATGTGTACCACGCCGCCCGCGATGGGGTTGCAGGCATTGCTGCGCAGCTCTTCCAGGTCCAGCGCCACGATGACGGGCGAATTGTCGAAGACGATGGCATCGAGTCCGTCGGTCGCCACCAGCGCTAACGTCGTGCCGTCGCGTACTTCGAAGCCCAGGCGGTAGCGGCGCACCGGTTCACTTTCCGCCGTGCTCAGGCTGCGGCCTGCATCGAGTATCGGCAAGCCGCCCGGCAGCTTGGCCGGATGCAGGCTGGTGATGGCTGGCGTATTGACGGTGAGCAAGTCAAAGGTGCGCAGGAAATTGCTGTTGTTGACGTTGACGACGGCCGTGCTGCCATTGCGCATGTCGACGGTGACGGCCTTGTTGTCGACCCGTATCCAGCCACCGGCCAGCAAGTCGCCCGTGTCGATGATGACTTGTGCCGAATCGGCCAGGCCCAGTCCATTGGTGTAAAACACATAACCGACCAGGGTGCCGAGGATTTGCGTCAGCGGCGCCAGGCTGCCGGGCGCCACCGTAGGCAAGCCGGTGGGATCGTCGGCGCCGCCGCTCCAGCCCCATTCGCCGATCAAAAAGCGGTATTCGAGCGGGTTGGCGGGAATCGCGCTATTGCGCAAAGGACAATTGCCTTTCAGTGTAACGCCACCCGCGAAGACGTAGGATGCGGCCGGGCCGCCCGCATACCCTTGCGGCGAAAAGCCGGCCACGGAAGGGACGGGGTGGATATCGAAGATTTCCACTTGCTGCCAGTGCGGCAAGCCTTCCACGTCGGGCGGCAAGACGGCGCTTGAACACAGTTCCACGCAAAAGCAGTGGCCCACGTTTTCGCGGCCAGGCTGGCGGCCCGTGGCCTGGGTTTCCGACAGGATGGTTGCGCTGCCCAGTTGCGCCGTGAAATACACGTCGGGTCCGCTGGCAAACTCCACGTTGATGAACGGTGAAAACGGCGTCAGCGTGAAGTCCGACGTCAGGTAATCGATGCGGAAGCGGCCGGTCGCATCGGTGACGGCGTCGCCGAGCGCATCGTCCTGCAGCCAGTCGGCATCGAAAGCACGCACAGTGGCGCCCGCGATCGGCGTTTGCGGCGCTTCGCAGGTGCGCAATCGGCCGCAGATGGTCCAGGCGCCGAAGCGGGCGCGCACCAGGCACCAGAAACGTTGCGGCAAGCAATAGTCCCAGACGGCGAGGAAATCATCGCCGGCCTGGCGCCAGCGCGGCTGGATGGTGGTGATGGAAAACTGTAGCGGCGCCGGTTCCTTGCCGCCCGGTTTCAAATGGGGCACGCTGGGGCAGAATACATCCACCTCGACGGCCTCGCCCTGGTAGTCGTCATTTTCGCCCAGGCTAAAACTGTAGTTGCCGTCGGCATCCGTGCGTGCCTCGGCCAGCAGGAAGGGCCCCTTGGCTTGGAGCTCTTCATCGCCGAGGATGGCGAAGGTTTCCTTGGCGCTGGCCACGGCCAGCGCCGTCACGTTTTGCGTATCGCGCATGCGGTACAGGCGCACGATGACGTTCGATAGCGGTTCGGGACATTCGGCACAGATCAAGCCGCACAGCTTGCCGCGTAGGATGTAGGCCATGATAGTCCCCTTGCTGTTGTGAAAGTGCGCCGCTCGGATGGCGGCGCTGTTTCCAAGCTAGCAAATGGGGATCAAATGGACTTGATCTGGATTAAACTCTTCAGTCTATTTAATCAATGCCAGCACCTCGCGGAAACGCGGGTGCTTGCAATCGCGCAACCATTCAAAGGCCAGCATTTCCACCGTCAGCAATTGCGCACCCAGCCGGTCCAGGCGTTGCAAGGCCGCATCTCGGCTGGCAGCCTGGCGCGAGCCGACCGCGTCGATGGCGATGATCACGTCGTAGCCGAGTTCCAGCAAGCCGACGGCTGTCTGCAGCATGCAGACATGGGCTTCGCAGCCGGTGACGACGATTTGCTTGCGCCCTGGCGGCAAGATGGCTTGCAAGCCGTCAAAGCAGGCGCCGAAATGCGTCTTGTGCAGCGTTTGCTGGCACAGCGCGGCGATCTCTTCCACGTTAGGCCCCAGGCCCTGGCGGTTTTGTTCCGTGCCCAGCACAGGGATCTCCAGCAGCTGCGCGATGCGGGCCAGGCGCAGGTTTTGCGCCAGCACCGTGCCGGCATCGTGGATGGCCGGCATCAAGCGGCCCTGCAAATCGACGATCACGAGTACAGACTGGTTTGCATCCATCAGCATGTTTGTCTCCTTATAGTGTCAAGGCAGCCAGCGGGGCGTGCTTTCTTCACCCATCAGATAGCCGTGGTTTAAATCAATCACTTCGCGCAAATAATTCCACAGGGCGCTGACGCGGGCGATATTGCGCCGCTCGCTGGGCGAGACCATCCAGAATGCGCGCAGCAAGTCGATCTGATCGTCCAGCACGGGCACCAGTTCGTTCGACTGCTGGGCAACGAAGCAGGGCAGGATGGCCAGCGCCTGGCCGGCCCGTGCCGCATGGTACTGGGCCAGCACGCTGGTGCTGCGAAACGCGCGCAGGGAATCGGGCGCCACGTGGTCCATATAGCGCAGCTCGGCGCTGAACACCAGGTCGTCCACATAGCCGATGATGGGGTGCTTGGCCAGCTCGGCCACGCTGCTGATAGTCGCATGGCGCGCCAGGTAGGCGGGGGTGGCATACAGTTTCAAACGGTAATCGGACAATTTCGTCACCACGTAGGGGCCGGACTGGGGCCGCTCGATGGAAATCGCCACGTCCGCTTCGCGCTTAGACAGGCTGACAAAACGCGGCACGGCGATCAGGTCCACGCTGATATGCGGGTAACGGCCGCAAAAGTGCGCGAGGTGGGGCGCCAGCACGACGGCGCCAAAACCTTCCGTGGCGCCCAGCCTTACCTGCCCGGACAGCAGCCGGTTATGTTCGCCCAATTCTTCGGTGGCCGCGTACACCGTGCTTTCCATGGTTTCCGCGTATTCCATCAGGCGGTGGCCTTCGGGCGTCAGCTGGTAGCCCACGTAATTGCGGTC
Source organism: Janthinobacterium silvisoli (assembly GCF_014200725.1). Taxonomy (GTDB): domain Bacteria; phylum Pseudomonadota; class Gammaproteobacteria; order Burkholderiales; family Burkholderiaceae_D; genus Janthinobacterium. Next base: position 596,235 of record NZ_JACHCL010000001.1, on the reverse strand, counting down.
GAACAGCTGCGTGCCCACCTGTTCTTCAAACTTGCGCATGCGGCGCGAGACGGTGGAATGGTCGATGCCCAGCTTCCTGGCGGCATCGACCAGGCCCTGGCTACGCGTCAGTTCCAGAAATACCCGTACATTGTCCCAATCGAGCATGCTTGTATCCTTTGCGTTCTTGCAAAGGATTATGCATCGATTTCAATCGCATGGGCATTTTTGCACTAACGCGCACGCCGTTTACTCCCTTACTGGCTGATCGGACGATCCGGTCCCAGGCTGCTCTTGCCTTGCAATACCTTGCTCGCTTCTCCTGCCAGGCGCAGGTAAAAGTCGCTGCTCAGGTTTTCGCCATCGGCGTCCAGCGTGATGAAGGGACCGCGCGGCTGGCCCGGTACATATGGGCTGGGGCTGGTCGGGATTTCCACCGGCAAGAAGGCTTTGCTCGGGGCCACCTTGTACATCGCCGTCGCTTCATCGACTTCATCGAACATGGCGCCAAAGAAGGTATTCGCGCCGGCCGAACGGGCTTCGTAGAACTGGGTCCACCAGAAACGCCCGCCGATGCGGTGTTCATTATGGCCGCCAGGGAACAGCATCGGCATGTAGCGCTTGCCCAGGCGCGTGGTTTCGGCGATATCGGCCGCCATCACGTTCTGGCGGAAGTTGCGCACGCCCTGCTGGTCGCCGAAACGGCCTACCAGCCATGGATTGAGCGCGTCGAAACGGCGGTACACGGCCGCCCAGGCTGGATCTTGCGACGAATCGGAACCCTGGGTGCGCCATTGCGACGGCACGCCGCCGATCACGTAGGCGCGCTGGTTGGCGGGCGCATCGCGCAAGAACCAGTCCAGCAAGGCGTTGGCCGCAGCAGGCGTGGCCGGCTGGCCGTTAAAACCCAGGCCCCACAATTCCACCACGGGCAAGCCGTTCTGGTGCAGATACGATGGCGCCGACAGCGAGCCGTTGGCTGCCAGCGCGGCCCAGTGATCCTTGATGTTCTTGACGATATCGGCATCCTGCGCGTTGCTGGTGTCGTATTCGACGGCCCAGGTACGGCCATGGGCCGACGCGCCGGCGCGCACATTGGCCGTCACGCCATCGCGGAAGCGGCGGTTGACGGAGCCTGGCGCGAGCTCGGTGACGAATTGCTGCAGCAGCACGCCATCGATGCCATAGTTTTGCATCCATTCGAAATGGCGGTTGACGGTGGCGCGGTTCCACGAGCTGTAGACCACGGCGGGCGAGCCGTCCGGCATCGTGAAGCCTGTCTTGCACTGCTCGCCGGCGGGCACGTCGCGCATGTCGGGCCACATGTCGACCGTGACATTGCTGGCCACGGGCGTGGCGCTCGGCGCCCAGTGACGCCAGCCATTGCCGGCCACGTCGATCGGCGAACCGTCGCCTTCGCAGGCAAACCAGCCCTGGTAGCCGAAGATCAGCTTGTTATCGAGCGTGCTGGCGTCAACCACCGGGCCGGTGGGAATGGGGTCGGCGGGCAATACCGGATCGGTTGAGGTGAATGTCCATTGCTGGTTGGTGTTGTTGCCGCATTCCCACTGCTGGATCGCGCCGCCCGCTGCGGTGCTGAAGTTTTGCACATCCAGGCACTTGCCGCTGTTTTGGGCGCTGATGGTGTAGGCCTGGTTTTTCGGGGCGATGCTGAAACGCTGGTTGGGGCCACCACCGTAACTCCATTGCTGGAGCAGCGCGCCATTCAGGAGGGAAATACCGGCCACGTCCAGGCTCTTGCCGCTGTTCAGGTTAATGATGCTGTAGCTGCCGTCGTCCGTCAGCTGCACGTCAAATTGCTGTGCCTTGGAGCCATTGCAGGTAGCTTGCTGCAGCGCGGCGCCATCCAACGTGCTGTCGCCGGCAAGCGCCAGGCACAGATTGCTGGACACGCTGCTGATCGTGTAGTGGCCCGGCGTTACGGCGCTGGCCGTGATGTCGGCTTTCAGGCTGGCCGATTGCGCCGGCGTTCCGCCGCTGCTGCCGCAGCCGGCCAGCAGGGAAGCCAGTATGGCCGAACTGGCCACGCTGGCCAGGCCAGGCCTGTAACTTGATGTCTGTTCATTCATGCTTGAGTTTTCATGGTGATATGTGGTTGGCGACCGCTACCACGCAGCTGTTCAGCGCTGCCCCGCGTCACTTTGATATTGCCGTATGGAAATGTTGCGTATGGGATCATAATCAAAATTTACAGTGTGTGGCGCACAATATATGTCAATGGAAACTATTTTTTAATAGAAACTTCAATTCGCTGACTATGGTGATTTTCTTGTGCATTTTTGCAAAGGACTTATGCGCTAATTCTGATTGAGTAGATATTTTTACACATGCAAAATACGTCCATACCTATAACAGAATGACATAAGGAGACATGCATGAAAAAAACCATCCTGGCCATGGGGGCGCTGGCGCTGGCCCTGACTTTTAACGCCGCCCAAGCGCAGATTTCCGATGGTCTGGTCAAGATAGGCGTGCTGACCGATATGTCCGGGCCATACTCGGCCATGGGCGGGCGCGGCTCCGTCGTCGCCAGCCAGATGGCAGTCGAGGATTGCCTGAAGGCCGAATGCAAGGGCATGAAGATCGAGATCGTCTCGGCCGACCATTTGAACAAGGCCGATGTCGCCGCTTCCAAGGCGCGCGAATGGCTGGACCGCGACAAGGTGGACGCCATCGTCGACCTGACCAATTCCTCGGTGGCGCTGGCCGTGCAAAAGCTGATGAAGGAAAAGGGCGGCATCGCCATGTTCAGCGGCCCGGCCACGGGGCGGCTGACCAATGAAGACTGCTCGCCGAACGGCTTCCACTGGATGTTCGACACCTATTCGCAGGCGGCCGGCACGGCAGCGGCACTGACCAAACTTGGGCAAAAGACCTGGTACTTCGTCACCGTCGACTATGCCTTCGGCCATTCGCTGGAAAAAGACGCCAGCGAGGTGGTCAAGCGCAATGGCGGCACGGTGCTGGGCGCCGTGCGCCACCCGCTGAACGCCTCCGATTTTTCATCGTTTCTGGTACAGGCGCAAGCGTCCAAGGCACAGGTAATCGGCCTGGCCAATGGCGGGGCCGACACGGTGTCGGCCATCAAGCAGGCGCGCGAATTCCGTATCGGCAGCGGCAAGGACCAGCGCCTGGCCGCCTTGCTGGTGTTCCTGTCCGACGTGCACGCGCTGGGCCTGGAAACGGCGCAAGGCCTGGTATATGCCGATGGTTTTTACTGGGATTTCGACGACCGTAGCCGCGCGTTTGCCAAACGTTTCGAGGCGCTGAACAAGGGCGCCAAGCCGACCATGGTGCAGGCCGGCGTGTATTCCAGCGTCTACCACTACCTGAAATCGGTGGCGGCCGCAAAGAGCGACGACTCGAAAATCGTCGCCGAAAAAATGCGCCAGCTGCCGATCCAGGACGCCGTCATGCACAACGCTTCGATACGCCCCGACGGCAGGGTGATCCACGATATGTATCTGGTGCAGGTGAAGACCCCGGCCGAATCGAAAGGCCCTTGGGATTACCTGAAGGTGCTGTCCACCATTCCGGCCGAGCAGGCATTCAAGCCTATGGATGCGAACGCCTGCAACTTAGTCAAAAAATAAGGAGGCAATCATGAACCAAGCATTGACCCAAGTCCCCGCCATCGCCCTGCACATCGGCGGCAAGCCGCATATATCCACCAGCACCGACTGGCGCGACGTGATCAATCCGGCTACGCAGGAAATCGTCGCCATGGTGCCGTTTTCCACGCGCGAGGAAGTAGAGCTGGCGGTTGCCACCGCCAGGGAAGCATTCAAGACCTGGCGCAATACGCCGCTGGCGGCACGCATGCGCATCATGCTCAAGTACCAGCAGCTGATACGCGATAATATCGGCACCCTGGCTGAACTGATCACGCGCGAACATGGCAAGACCTTGCCCGACGCGGAAGGGGAGGTGATGCGGGGCCTGGAAGTGGTGGAGCACGCGTGTTCGATCGCCACCCTGCAGCTGGGCGAGATCGCCGAAAACGCGGCCACTGGTGTCGATGTCTACAATATCTACCAGCCGCTGGGCGTGGGCGCCGGCATCACGGCCTTCAACTTCCCGGTCATGCTGCCATGCTTCATGTTCCCGATTGCTATCGCGTGCGGCAATACCTTCGTGCTGAAACCGTCCGAGCAAGACCCATCGTCGACCATGTACCTGGTCGAATTGCTATACCAGGCGGGCTTGCCTGCCGGTGTGCTCAATGTGGTGCATGGCGGCGCCGACGTCGTCAACCTGCTGTGCGACCATCCCGACATCAAGGCTGTGTCCTTCATCGGTTCCACCCACGTGGGCACGCATGTGTACCGCCGCGCCAGCGAGGCGGGCAAGCGCGCGCAATCGATGATGGGGGCGAAAAACCATTGCGTGGTGCTGGCTGACGCGAACAAGGAACAGGCGATCAATAACCTGATCGGCGCGGCGTTTGGCGCGGCCGGCCAGCGCTGCATGGCCAATTCCGTGGTGGTACTGGTGGGCACGGCGCGGGCATGGCTGCCGGAAATCGTTGCGCGTTCAAAAAAACTGAAAGTCGGGCCGGGCAGCGACCGCGAGGCCGACCTGGGACCGATGGTGTCCAAGGCCGCCTTGCAGCGCGCGGAAAAACTGATACAGGCCGGTGTCGATGAAGGCGCGCAATTGCTGCTCGATGGCCGTGGCCACCAGGTGGCTGGCTACGAGGGCGGCAACTTCATGGGGCCGACGATCTTTTCTGGCGTTGAGTCCAGCCACTCCATCTATACGCAAGAAATCTTCGGCCCCGCCATGTGCGTGGTGGAAGCCGAGACCCTCGATGAAGCGATTGCCTTCATCAACGCCAACCCGAACGGCAATGGCACCTCGATCTTTACGTCATCTGGCTGGGCAGGGCGCAAATTCCAGAACGAGATCGACGTGGGCCAGGTTGGCATCAACGTGGCCATTCCCGTGCCGGTCGCCTATTTCAGTTTTACGGGTTCGCGCGCTTCCAAGTTGGGCGACCTGGGCCCGAACGGCAAACAGGCGCTGTATTTCTGGACGCAGACCAAGACCGTCACGGCCCGCTGGTTTGCACCCGACGATGGCGGCAGCGGTGTGAATACCACCATCGCCATGAAGTAAGGCGATTGTGGTGAGCTGGAGATGACTTAAGGCTGTTTCGCTTGCAGCGCCGCTAATTCAGACTGTGCCTTTTGCAGCCTGCCTTGCAGCTTGGCAATTTTCTTCGGTTCCTTGTTGGCTTCCTGGGCCAGGCGCAGCGAACGCTCCGTCTGGCTCACTTTGGCCTGTGCCTTGATCAGTTTTTGCTGGCGGCGCTCGGTCAGCGCATCGTCGCGGCAGTGGGCATTGACTTCATCGAGCGCACGCTGCAAGCCCGTGACCTTGTCGGCATAGCCTTTTTCCCTGGCCAGCCGCAGTTCGGTGCTGATGCTGTCGCGCTTGGCGGCGCAGCCGGTGAGAGGCGCATCGGCGTAAGCGCTGCTGCTGGCGCTGGCAGCGAGCAACAAGATCAGGGCAGTTTTCGATAAGTGCTTCATGGCAGTCCCGGGTCTATGTTGAAAAGTGCAATGTAAGCTGCGCCCCTTGGGCTGTCAAATGCCTGCTGTGCAGTGCGCCAGTTTGCCGCTGGTGCTGCCTGTGCTGGCCCAGACTCCTGCGCCTTTATTTGGCGAGACGGCCTTGATACGGCATGCTATGATATTTGTTATCGATAACAAATTAATGAGACAGTCGCCATCATGACACCCGATTTTCGCTCACCACGCATGCTCGTCGAGCATATCGCCCACACCATGCGTTTTTATCACCCGCGCGCCATCGACCCCACCGGCGGCTTTTATCACTTTTTCCTCGATGACGGCAGCATCTACGATAGCGAGACGCGCCACCTGGTCAGCAGCACGCGCTTCATCTTCAATTACGCCATGGCCTACCGCCAGTTCGGCGACGACGATTATCAGGCCGCGCTGCGCCATGGCGTGGCCTTCTTGCGCGAGGTGCACCGCGATCCGGCCACGGGCGGCTATGCCTGGCAGCTGAAGTGGAAAGATGGTCTCAAGACGGTGGAAGACGGCGCCAACCACTGCTACGGCCTGGCCTTCGTGCTACTGGCCTACGCGCATGCCTTGCAAGCGGGCATGCAGGAAGCGCGTGCCTACCTGGACGAGACATTTGAATTGATGGAGCAGCGTTTCTGGCTGCCCGAACACGGCCTGTATGCCGACGTGGCCAGCGCCGACTGGGCGACCTTGGACGGCTACCGGGGCCAGAACGCCAATATGCATGCCTGCGAAGCGATGCTGGCCGCGTTTGAAGCGACCGGCGAGGCGCGCTACCTGCACCGCGCCGAGACCTTGGCGCACAATGTCACCGTGCGCCAGGCTGCGCTGGCCGATGGCATGATCTGGGAACACTACCGCCCTGACTGGTCCATCGACTGGGACTACAACCTGCATGACAAGAGCAATATCTTCCGCCCCTGGGGTTACCAGCCCGGCCATTTCACCGAGTGGGCCAAGCTGCTCTTGATCATGGAGCGCCATGCCAAATTCATGGCCGGCCCGTCGGACTGGCTGCTGCCACGCGCGCGTGAATTGTTCGACACGGCGCTGGCGAAAGCCTGGGATGGCCAGCATGGCGGCATCCATTACGGCTTCGGTCCGCAAGACGAAATCTGCGACGGCGACAAATACTTCTGGGTGCAGGCCGAGAGCTTTGCTGCCGCTGCCGTGCTGGCTGCGCGCACCGGCGGCGAGGGTTACTGGAAGACCTATGACAAGATCTGGGACTATAGCTGGCAGCATTTTGTCGACCATGACCACGGCGCCTGGTACCGCATCCTGACACCCGATAACCAAAAAATCAGCGCCGAGAAAAGCCCGGCCGGCAAGGTCGATTACCACACCATGGGCGCTTGCTATGAAGTGCTGAACGTGATTGGCGGTGCAGCATGAGCGCCCAGTTTCCCCGTTTTGTGTCGGCTGGCGAAGCCTTGACCGATATGCTGCGCACTAGCGCAGACCAGTGGAGCAGCCAGGTTGGCGGCTCGACCTGGAATGTGGCGCGCGTGATGGCGCGCCTGGGCGTGCCCAGCGCGTTTGCGGGCGCCGTGAGCCGCGATGTGTTTGGCGACGCGCTGGCGCAAGCGACCGAAGTCGCAGGCCTGGACATGCGCTTTTTGCAGCGTTATGCCAAATCCCCCTTGCTGGCGATCGTGCACGAACTGCATCCGCCTACGTATTACTTTATCGGCGATGACAGCGCCGACCTGCATTTTGACGCGGCGCAGCTGCCGCCGACCTGGCAGCAGCAGGTGCAATGGGTGCATTTCGGCGGCATCAGCCTGGCGCGCGAACCGCTGGGAAGCAAGCTGGTGGCCCTGGCCACTGAATTGAAGGCGGCCGGCGTGAAGATCAGCTATGACCCGAATTTCCGCGTCATGATGGACGAGCGCTACGACGCCACCTTGCGCCGCATGACCGAACTGGCCGATGTGGTCAAAGTGTCCGATGAAGACCTGGAAGGCTTGTTCCGCCATGCCGATATCGACGCCGCGTTTGCCACCCTGCGCAGCTGGAATCCGCACGCCAGCTATCTGTACACGCGTGGCGCGCAAGGCGCTGCCCTGTATCAGGGCGAACAATCATGGCGGGCGGCGCCACCAGTGATCGACGTGGTCGATTCGGTGGGGGCGGGCGACGCCAGCATAGGCGGTTTGCTGTACAGCCTGATTTACCGCCCTGACGTGGATGGCGGCCAGCACTTGCGCTTTGCCGTTGCGGCCGGCGCGGGCGCCTGCCTGGCAGCCGGCGGTTCGCCGCCATCGGTGGAACTGGTAGAAAAGCTGGTCGAGCGCACCGTGCTGGCCTAATTGCTTGTTAGAAATCATTCCAGTCCGCAGCTATCATGGTGCGGACTGGTTTTCTTTGCGGCGAATCTGAGGAGGCTCAGTTTGCCTACCTTGCTATAAGTGAAAGTCCTACAAGACCTTCTTCTGGCCGTGCCTACAATGTGAGTTCCGATGCCCGCAAGCGGTATCGTCCCTTCACACCACATGGAGACACGAATATGGCCACCCAATCCCATCAGGCAGCTCCCGTTTCCCAAAAAATCACCGGCATCCCCGAGATGGACGCGATAGCGCTGCTCAAGCAAGATCATCAAAACGTCAAGGAGCTGTTCGAGCAGTACGAGGCACTGAGCGACAGGTCGCTCGCCAGCAAGCGCAAGCTGGCCTTGAAAATCTGCCTGGAATTGAGCAAGCACGCGACGGCGGAAGAAGAGATTTTTTACCCGGCTGTACGCGAAGCTAGCAAGGGTAATCAGGATCTGGTCGATGAAGCGCTGGTCGAGCATGCATCAGCCAAGGACTTGATCGCGCAAATCGTCGCCATGGAGCCCGGCGAAGATTTATACGATGCCAAGGTCAAGGTGCTGTCCGAGCAGATTGAGCATCACGTGCAGGAAGAAGAGCAAGACATGTTCCCGAAAGCGCGTGCCGCAAAACTCGATCTGCCAGCCCTGGGCCGGCAGATTGCGGCGCGCAAGGCGGAAATCACCTTGCCGGAAATGCAGGCCTGAGCCAGCATTCGTTCGCGCACCTGGCGGCTATGTGGATCAGCGCACGGAGTGTGGCGCTGGCGGGGACTAGACTGAAGAGTCTTAGCCTGCCGGCGCCACCAGGGAGTCATAAATGAACGCACCGCTTTCCGCTTCAGCGCTTGATCAACAAAGTGTCGATGCCCTGCGTTTTTTGGCGATCGACACCGTCCAGCAAGCCAATAGCGGCCATCCGGGCTTGCCGCTCGATGCCGCACCGATGGCCTATATCTTGTGGACCCGCCTGCTCAAGCATGATCCGGATGACCCGCAATGGTTCGACCGCGACCGCTTCGTGCTGTCGGCCGGCCACGGCTCGGCCTTGCTATACAGCCTGCTGCATTTGACCGGTTACGCGCTGCCCATGGAACAGATGCGCCAGTTTCGCCAGTGGGGCAGCATCACGCCCGGCCATCCCGAGCGGGGCTTGACACCTGGCGTCGAACTGACGACCGGGCCGCTGGGCCAGGGTTTCGCCAACGGTGTCGGCATGGCGATGGTTGAAGCCCATCTGGCGGCGCGCTTCAACCGCGAAGGCCACACGGTGATCGATCACTACACCTACGCTCTGGTCAGCGATGGCGACCTGATGGAGGGTGTGGCGGCCGAAGCCGCCTCGCTGGCGGGCCATCTGCAACTCGGCAAGCTGATTTATCTGTATGACGACAACAACGTCACCTTGTCGGCGGGTACCGACATGACCTTCAGCGAAGACCGCGCGGCCCGTTTTGCCGCTTATGGCTGGCATACGCACACTGTGGCCGACGGCAATGATCTGGAAGCGCTGGAACAGGCGCTGCGCGCTGCCCGCGCTGAAACCTTGCGCCCCTCGCTGATACTGGTGCGTACCCATCTCGGTTATGGCTCGCCCAAGCAGGATAGTTTCGAGGCCCACGGCTCGCCCTTGGGCGAGGAAAACGTGAGACTTACCAAGCGCAAGCTGGGCTGGCCGGAAGAGCCGCCGTTTTATGTGCCCGACGCCGTGCGCGAGCACTTCCTGGCGCTGGGCCAGGGCGGCCGGCGTGAACATGCGGCGTGGCAACAGCGGCTCGATGATTACGAGCGCGCCTATCCTGAGCTGGCGCTGGCATTGCGGCAGCTGATGCAGCCAGGCGGCTGTGCCTTGCCCGATGGCTGGGATGCAGGAATCCCAGCGTTTCCAGCCGACGCCAAGGGCATGGCCACGCGCAGCGCATCCGGCCTGGTAATGAATGGCGTCGCCGCGCATCTGCCGGCGTTGATAGGCGGTTCGGCCGACCTCGATCCATCGACCTATACGGCGCTGAAAGACACCGGCGACTTCCAGCCGCCGGCCCTGCTTGCACCCGATCGCCAGGGATCGAACGGCGGCGACTGGAATTATGCGGGCCGCAACCTGCATTTCGGCGTGCGCGAACATGCGATGGCGGCGATCTCGAATGGCATCGCTGCGCATGGTGGCGCGATCCCGTTCTGCGCCACCTTTCTGATTTTTTCCGATTACATGCGTCCGTCGATACGGCTGGCTGCCCTGATGGAGCTGCGTGTGGTCTTCGTCTTCACGCACGACAGCATCGCCCTGGGCGAAGATGGTCCGACGCACCAGCCGATAGAACAACTGGCTAGCTTGCGCGCGATTCCGCGCCTGATCGTGATACGGCCCGCCGACGCGAATGAAACGGCGTATGCCTGGCGGGTGGCGCTGCAATCGCGCGAGCAACCGGTGGCGCTGGCCCTGACGCGCCAGCATTTGCCCACCCTGGACCGCAGCAAATACGCACCGGCCGAAGGCTTGCTGCGCGGTGCTTATGTATTGTCTGGCGCGGCTGGCGGCAAGGCGCAAGTGCTGCTGATCGCCAGCGGTTCGGAAGTGACCCTGGCGCTGGCCGTGCAAGAGGCGCTGGCGCTGCGCAAGGTGTTCGCCAGCGTGGTGTCGATGCCGAGCTGGGAATTGTTCGATGCGCAGCCGCAGGACTATCGCGATACGGTATTGCCGCCAGCGTTAACGGCGCGCCTGGCGATCGAGGCCGGCGTTTCTCAGGGCTGGCACCGCTATATCGGTGATCACGGCGATGTGATCGCAATCGATACTTTTGGCGCGTCGGCCCCGGGTGATGTGCTGATGCAGCATTACGGCTACACGGTCGAGAATGTTTGCCAGCGCGCCCAGGCTCTGCTGGGCGACCAGGCGCCAGCAGGCCAGGGCGGTTAATCTGCTACCTGTTGATCTTGCTGCGCTTGCTATCGAGTACTTTCAGTAATGCGTGCCAGGAGGTGGCGAACGCTTCGGCGCCATCGTCCTGCAGTTGCTGCGCCAGCGCATCGAGGTCGATGCCGGCAGCTTCGAAGGCGGCCAGGGTCTGCTCGGCGTCGCCGCCATCGGCCGGCATGCTGCCGCTGACGACGCCATGGTCGGCAAAGGCCAGCAGGGTTTTTTCCGGTATGGTATTGATGGTGTTCGGTGCGGCCAGCGCCTGCAGGTACAGCACGTCGGAGGCGCTTTTATCCTTGGTGCCGGTCGAGGCCCACAGCAAACGCTGCGGCCGCGCACCGGTTTCGGCCAGATGGCGCCAGCGACGTGAGGCCAGCAATTCCCGGTAGGCGTGATAGGTACGCCGGGCAACGGCGATGCCGAGGCGGTTGCGCAATTCGGCCGGTACCTTTTCAGCCACAGCCGCGTCCCAGCGGCTGACGAACAGTGACGCCACGGAAGCAATCGCCGGATCAAGTCCCGCTTCGAGGCGGCGCTCGACGCCACGCAGATACGCTTCGGCAGCAGCCTGGTACTGCGCGCAAGAAAACAGCAAGGTGACGTTGACCGGGATGCCTGCAAAGATCGATTCTTCGATCGCCAGCAAGCCGGCCGGCGTGCCGGGAATCTTGATGAACAGGTTGGGCCGGTCGGCCTTGGCATGCAGTTCGGCGGCGATGCGTATCGTTGCCTGCGCGTCGTGCACCAGCACTGGCGATACTTCCAGCGAGACCCAGCCATCGGCGCCGTCGCTGGCGTCGAAATCCGGGCGGAACAGGTCGGCGGCGCGGCGCAAGTCGTTTAGCGCCAGGTCGAAGAACAGCGCTTCGCCCGATTGTTCATTATTGTCAGCGATGGCCGTATCGTAGAACGCCGTATCGGCCAGCGCATGCTGGTAAATCGTGGGATTCGAGGTCAGGCCGGTAATGGCCAGTTCGCGCCGGTAGCGCTCCAGGGTCCCGTCGTCGAGCAGGCCGCGCGTGATGTTGTCCAGCCACAGGCTCTGGCCCATTTCATGCAAATTGATCGCTGCGTTCATGGTGGTGTACTCCTGTTGGTTGGGCCGCTTGCGCATGCCCATTGATCATGTATTTCGCTTGGGTGGTGCTGCTCCCTGTTCCAGGTGGCCGCCGAAACCCTGGCGCATGGCCGACAGCAATTTGTCGGCATAGTCGGCCTGGCCGCGCGAGCCGAAGCGTGCAAACAGGGCAGCGCTCAGGATGGGGGCGGGCACGGCTTCATCGATGGCGGCGTTGAGGGTCCAGCGTCCTTCGCCGGAATCGGCGACTCTGCCTGCATAACCGTCCAGTGAGGGATCGCGCAGCAGGGCGGCGGCGGCCAGGTCCAGCAGCCACGAACTGACGACGCTGCCGCGCCGCCACAGTTCCGCGATCTCGGGCAAGTCCAGCGTATATTGGTAAAACTCGGGATGCTCGAGCGGCGCCGTTTCGGCATCGGCGTGGGCACTGTCGTGATGCAGGCCGGCGTCGGCGTGGCGCAGGATATTGAAGCCTTCGGCAAAAGCGCCCATGATGCCGTACTCGATACCGTTATGGACCATCTTGACGAAGTGGCCAGCGCCGTGCGGGCCGCAATGCAGATAGCCTTGTTCGGCGCCTCCGGCAGTCGCGCCGCGCCGGCCCGGGGTGCGCGGAGCGGAGGCGCTGTCCGGAGCCAGGGTGGCAAACAGTGGTCTCAGGTGATCAACCACCTCTGCTTCGCCGCCTATCATCAGACAATAGCCACGCTCAAAGCCGGCTACGCCGCCGCTGGTGCCGACGTCGACGTAGCGCAGCTGGCGCGGGCGTAATTCTGCGGCGCGGCGGATGTCGTCGCGGTAGTAGGAATTGCCGCCATCGATGATGATATCGCCGGGCGACAGCAGCGGTGTCAAGCTGGCCAGCGCCGCATCGACCGCGCCTGCCGGCACCATCAGCCACAGCACGCGCGGCTGCACCAGCATGCCGATCAACTCTTCAGGCGTCGCCGCAGTGCTGACACCGGGTCCGGCGATGGCCGCCCGCGCTTCTGCGTGCGTATCATAGGCAACACATTCGTGACCGCCCGCGCACAGGCGGCGCAGCATATTGGCGCCCATGCGCCCCAGGCCTATCATTGCAAATTGCATGGTGTGTATCTCCGCGGCTCGCTGAAGAACTCACCATGCGCCCTGTGGCCGTGGCGGTCTGTGCGCAGGCGCACGCATGGGACAAAGTCAGGGGGCTACGCCTGACGAGGCGCGCACCATCAGCGTAAATTCCATCAGCTGATGGGTGGTGGCGGCTGTTTCGCCTGCGCGGCGCTGGCGTATTTCATCGATTACCAGTTGCACGGCGGCGCGCGCCATGTCGGCGATCGGCTGGTGGATGGTGGTCAGTTCGGGCCAGACGGTGGTGGCCACGGGTGTGTTGTCGAAGCCGCAAACGCTTAATTGTTGCGGCACCTGCAGTCCCATGCCGTGCGCCACGGCCAGGGTGGCGGCCGCCATGTCGTCATTGCTGGCGAAGATGGCGGTCGGCAGGGTGTCCGCGCCAAGCAGCTCACGCGCCGCGTCCAGCCCTGAACGGTAGGTAAAATAGCCTTGCGCCAGGCGCCGGGCGTCCACTTTCAGCCCGGCGTCGCGCATGGCGTCTTCGAAGGCCTGGCGTCGCAGCAGCGCCGGCGTGTGTGCGGGATCGCCTTCGATAAAGCCGATGTCGCGGTGGCCCTGGGCGATCAGATATTGTGTCATGGCCAGTGCGCCCTGGTAATCGTCGATGCGCACGGCCGATACGCCAGGCGCGGGGCGGGCGGTCGCGACCGCAATGGCCGGCACGCCCATCTGGTTCAATTGCGCCAGCACTTCGGTCGAATCGCATAGCGGCGGCGGTACCAGGATACCGTCCACGCCCGCTTCCACCAGGCAGGCGATGGCGCTGCGCTGGCTGGCCAGGTCGTCGCAGCGCTCCAGCAGCAGTTGGCCGCCGCCCTGGCGGCATTGATCCATGGCGCCGACCAGAAATTCGCTGAGAAAGGCGGCGCTGGGGTTGCTGTATAAAAGGCCGATGCGCAAGGTGCCGGTGCGGGCCGCCCGGGCCGCCAGGTTGGGCTGGTAGCGCAGCGCGGTGATCGCTGCTTCCACCTTGTTGCGTGTCACGGCGCTGACGCTGGCGCGCCCATTGATTACGCGCGACACCGTCATGGCTGACACGCCAGCCATGCGCGCCACGTCGTGCACGGTGGCGTCACCGGCAGCATCGGGGCGCGGAGGAGTGGAGGCGCTCATCTTATTCGAGGTGGCCGCCGAATTTCAGCTTGCCGCTGATGCGCATGCCGTGCAACTGGCCTTCTTCCAGCTGGGTGGCGCTGGTGCGCTGGGCCGTATCGCGCCGCGCCAGTCCCACCGACAGGATATCGAGCATCATCAGCTGCAGCAGGCGCACGATCATCGGCACGAAATTCAGATTGCCTTCCGGATGGTTCAGTGTCAGCAGCACGTCGGCCAGCTTGGCCAATGGTGAACCGCTGGCCGTAATGGCCAGTATGCTGGCGCCGCAGGCTTGCGCCACCTTCACCGTGCGCAGCAGGTCGGGCAGGCTGCCCGAGCGTGAGATGACCAGTGCCACATCGCCCGGCTTGAGCATGGCGGCGCTCATTTCCTGCGCTTGCTGGTCGGTAAAAAAGCTGCTGATGATGCCCAGATTGAGCAGCTTTTGCTGCATGTCGTCGGCCACCACGCGGGCGCTGCCCACGGCCAGCAATTCCACGCGCTGCGCGCCGCGCAAGAGGTCGATGGCGGTCGTCAGGGCCTTTACGTCGAGCATGTCGCGCAGGCCCAGCGCGGCCGAGGCGTTATTGCCCAGCACCTTGCGCGCCAGTTCGGCGTCGGAGTCCGATATCTCCACATGGCAGTGCGATACCGTGATGGCGCCGCCCGTCAATCCCGAGGCCAGCTTGAGCTTGAAATCGGCCAGGCCCTGCACGCCGATCGAACGGCAAAAGCGCATCACGGTCGGCTGGCTGACGCCTACGCGCTGGGCGATTTCAGCAATCGGCAAGGTCAGCATCGCGTTCGGTTCTTTCAGTACCCAGTCGGCTACCTTGCATTCCGATGGACTCATGCGGCCGCGCGCCTGGCGTACCGATTCGAGCACGGGCGAGCCGGAATTGGCGCGCTTGAGCTTTTGCGCCAGGATGGCGGCAATGCCGAGGAAAGTCGGCAGTTCGGCCGTGATCAGAAAGGTGGGAATCTGCGCCAGGTATTCGTTCAGCCGGCCCTTCTGTTCGAAGCGCGCGCGGAACTGCGATTGTTCAAACAGTGGCCCCAGGCGCGGCACGATGCCGCCGCCGATATAGATGCCGCCCAGCGCACCCAGGGTCATGGCCACGTTGCCGGCGATGGAGCCGAGGATGGCGCAAAAGCAGTCCACCGCTTCCAGGCAGATTTCGCATTCATTACTCAGGGCGCGGCTGGTGATTTCGGCGGCCGGCAGCGGCTGCACGTCGTGCCGGCCGGCCCGTTCGGACAGGGCGCGGTAGATCAGTTCCAGGCCGCGGCCTGAAGCTAAGCGTTCGGCCGAAACATGCGGCAATTCGCGCCAGGCATACGACAGCACATCCATCTCGCGCTGGTCGCAGGGCGCGAAGCTGACATGGCCACCTTCGCTACCGAGCGCGATCCAGCGGTCTTCTGCGGGGATCATGCCCGATACGCCCAGGCCCGTGCCCGAGCCGAGCAAGCCGATCACGCTGTCGGCGCGGGCCATGCCGCCGCCGATCTGCAGGCGCTGGTCGGCGCGCAGATAGGGCAGGGCCATGGCCAGCGCCGTGAAGTCATTGACCACCAGCAGCGTGTCGAGGCCCAGCGCGGCGCGCATTGCCTCGATCGAGAAGAACCAGTGGTGGTTCATCATGCGGATGGTGTCATCGTCGATCGGATTGGCAATCGCGATGGCGGCATGGCGCACGCGCGCCGAACCGGCAGCGCGCGCCTCGGCGCTCATCATATAGGCATTGATGGCGTCGAGCAGCGAGGCGTAATCGTCGCAGGGCAGCACGGCCACCGCTTCCAGATGGCCCTGCCGTGTTTCGAGTACGAAGCGGGCATTGGTGCCGCCGATATCGGCCAGCAGACGCGGCCCATCGCTGAAGCGTTCGGCCGGGTCGCTGCCCGGTATCTCTATTTTTTCATCAATTCTCATGGCGTAGCTGTTGTCTCATATGCGTGCGCCGTCGTTGCGGCGCAACTGTCGTTATGGGCGAAAACCAAGGATTTTAATTCGTATACGGTAAGCGTGCCAAAAATTCACCTCCCTGTTTCAGACCGACCGATGGTGTGGATGGATGCCTGTTCCATGAAAAAAGAACAGGCAAATAAAGTGTCTCAGAGTAGTCGTAGGATTACAACATAATATGTTGATATTTGTTCGTAGTATAGTTACTATGTCCCTGCTGGAAAGAATTCTGGCCAGTAAATTCGGCCACGAATTACTAGATAAAAAATAAATTACTGAGGAGACTTACCATGCTGCATCGCACCATGTTGAAGGCCGCATTGAAATCGCTGCCTGCTGCCATCGTTTTAGCTATCGCCAGCGGTACCGTTGCTGCCGACCCCATGTTCCCAAGTGACTCAGAAGGTTTCCACGGCTACCTGCGCGCGGGCGCCGGCAGCACGACCGCTGACGGCGGCGGCCCACAAAGCTGCTACGGTCTGGGCGGCAACACCACGAAATATCGCCTCGGCAATGAGTGCGATGCCTACACGGAATTCGGTTACACCAAAGCCATCGCCAAGTCAGACAACGTGACCTATATGGCCACCTTGTGGGTCAACGCTTTTGCTCCTACGTCGGACTTCGGCGACCGCAAGGTCGGCATCGTCAAGGCCTACGTCGAAGCACAAGGCCTCGATGCGCTCGCTGGCGGCACGGCTTGGGTCGGTAAACGTTTCTACTACCGTCCTGACATCCATATGCTCGATACGCAGTACATCAACATGAACGGTACTGGTGCCGGTCTGGATCGTATCGGCAACTTTGGCCCAGGCAAGCTGTCCTATGCCTTCTTCAAGGACAACGACGTCACCAACACCTTCACCGACCCGGTCACGAACAAGACCACCGTCAGCACGCAGTCGGCCGTACGCCAGAACTTGATCTACGGTGAAATTCCTGTGAACGTGAACGGTACGCTCGATATCGCCGGCACCTTCATCAGCGGCCAGGGTAAAAACAACGATGGCCTGGGCGAGCGCCACAATGGCTGGCAATTGTCGGCCTTCCACCGTCAATCGAAAGTCTGGGGCGGCGGTAACACCTTCGGCGTGCAATACGGCGTCGGTCCTGGTATCGGCGGCGCCAGCAACGGCCAGTTCGGCGCATCGGGCAGCACCCTGTTCGGCTCCGACGTGAAACGCACGCGTGTGTTCAATGATATGGCGATCCAGCCACTGTGGAATTTCGGCATGGAATTCGTGGCCCTGTGGCAAAAAGACCAATCGAACGCGACCGGTTCTTCCGTCTGGACCACGGTTGGTGTGCGCCCTGTCTACGCACTGACCAACAACTTCAAGCTGGTGGCCGAACTGGGTACGGACCGCGTCACGCAAGAGAACGGCCCGGCCAAGCGCCTGACCAAAATCACCTTTGCACCGACGCTGTCGGCAGGTCCTGGCCTGTGGTCGCGTCCTGAATTGCGCGCCTTTGTCACCTACGGCAAATGGAACGATGCAGCGACCGCTTCGGTCAATGCCAACAACAATTCGGGTCCTGTGTATAACAACAATACCAGCGGCACCTCGTACGGCTTCCAGGTCGAGACCTGGTTCTAAGTACCCCGGCGCATCCCGATGGATGCGCTTTTTGGCGTCGCTCCACCATATGATTTATTATGCAACTCTGTCATGGATTGCGGCGCCGACTGTCGACTGATGCGCCTGCCCGTTTGTGTACGGGCAGGTGCGCAAGAGCGCCGATACAGGCGCATTTTTCACCTTGTTCGGCCTGCTGTGCCGAAGCCCCTAAAAGCTTGATCAAAAAAAGGATATGTGGAGATGAAACTGAAATTCAAGATCACCCAACTGGCAGCACTGACAACCCTGGCGTTCGCCGGTAACGCTTTTGCGACCGACGTCGAAGTGCTGCACTACTGGACCTCGGGCGGCGAAGCCAAGTCCGTGGGTCAATTGCAACAGATCGTCAAGGAAAGCGGCTTTGGCTGGAAAGACTTCGCCGTGGCTGGCGGCGCTGGCGAAAACGCCGCGACCGCACTGAAAACCCGCGTCATTTCGGGCAATCCTCCGACCGCCGCCCAGATCAAGGGCCCATCGATCCAGGAATGGGGCGCTGAAGGCGTGCTGGCCAATATCGACGACGCCGCCATTCCAGGCAAATGGGATGCCGTGCTGCCGAAAGTAGTCGCCGACATCATGAAATACAAAGGCCATTACGTCGCCGCGCCGGTCAACGTCCACCGCGTCAACTGGATGTGGGTCAACCCGGAAGTGCTGAAAAAAGCTGGCGTCACCACGATTCCAACCACCTGGCCAGCCTTCTTCGAAGCGGCTGACAAGGTCAAGAAATCGGGCGCCATCGCGATTGCGCACGGTGGCCAGCCATGGCAGGACGCCACCGTGTTTGAATCGGTCGCGCTGGGCGTGGGCGGCACCGAATTCTACAAAAAAGCCATCCTCAAGCTGGACCAGAAAGAACTGACCGGCCCGACCATGATCAAGGTGTTCGACACCCTGGGCAAAGTCAAGACCTACATCGACAAGGATGCACCAGGCCGCGACTGGAACCTGGCCACCGCCATGGTCATCAACAACAAGGCAGCTTTCCAGTTCATGGGCGACTGGGCCAAGGGCGAGTTCACTGCCGCTGGCAAAGTACCGGGCAAGGATTACCAGTGCGTCGCCGCACCAGGTACCGACAAAGCCTACACCTTCAACATCGATTCGTTTGCCATGTTCACGCAAAAGGATGCGAATGCGAAGAAAGGGCAGATCGCCCTGGCCAACGCCATCATGAATCCGAAGTTCCAGTCGATCTTCAACTTGAACAAGGGTTCCATCCCTGTGCGTTCGGGTGTGTCGCGTGACAAGTTCGATGCTTGCGCCATCAAGTCGATGGACGACATGGACGCGACCAACAAGACTGGCGCGCTGGTGCCATCGTTTGCCCACGGCATGGCTTTGCCATCGGCAACCCAGGGCGCGATCTTTGACGTGATCGCCAAGTTCATGAACACCAACATGAGCTCGAAAGACGCGGTTGCCGAGCTGGCCAAAGCGGCAAAAGTGAAGTAATCACGACGGCGCCGGCCTCACCGCCGGCGCTTTCTGCATCACCGCAGGCTATCGCCCGGCGCCTGCCAGCGCGATAGCCACACGCAGTTCTACTTCTACGGCTGTCTTATGTCCCTACGCAAGCATTTTGACCGATGGATACCACAGATGGTGCTGGGCCCGACGCTCATCGCCAGCCTCATATTCGTCTATGGTTTCATTATTTTGACCGGTTGGCTATCGCTGACCGAATCGCGGCTGCTGCCGAACTACGAGTTCGCCGGCCTGGTGCAATACTACGAACTGTTCGGCAATGAGCGCTGGTGGACCTCGCTCAAGAACCTGGGCATTTTCGGTTTCCTGTTCATCGGTTGCAGCATCGTGATTGGCCTGTTCCTGGCCATCCTGCTGGACCAGAAAATCCGCGCCGAAGGCGCGCTGCGCGCCATCTATCTGTACCCGATGGCGCTGTCCTTCATCGTTACCGGTACTGCCTGGAAGTGGATGCTGAACCCCAGCCTGGGTCTGGAAAAAGTCATGCACGACTGGGGCTGGACGTCATTCACCTTCGACTGGCTGGTCAACTCCGACATGGCCATCTACACGGTGGTGATCGCCGGCGTGTGGCAATCGTCGGGCTTCGTGATGGCGCTGTTCCTGGCCGGTCTGCGCGGCATCGACGATGAAATCATCAAGGCGGCGCAAGTCGATGGCGCCTCCCTGCCGACCATTTACTGGCGCATCGTGATTCCGGCCATGCGGCCCGTGTTCTTCAGCGTGCTGCTGATCCTGGCGCATATCGCCATCAAGAGTTTTGACCTGGTCATTGCACTGACGGCCGGCGGACCTGGCAATTCGTCTTCCGTACCCGCCATCTTCATGTACCAGTTTTCCTTCACCCGTGGCCAGCTGGGCCTGGGCTCGGCATCGGCAATGATGATGCTGGCCACCATCGTGGCCGTGCTGGTGCCGCTGATGTACCTGGAAACGCGCAGCGCAAAGGCGATGAGATGACACCTACAAGAAATAACCGACTCACCCTGGGACGGGTGGTTTTATACCTGCTGCTGATTCTGTTCGCGGTGTACTACATCGTGCCGCTGTACGTAACGTTGTCGACGTCGTTCAAGTCGCTCGATGAAATCCGTAGCGGCAACCTGCTGGCACTGCCGCAAGTGTGGCAATTCGACTCCTGGGCCAAGGCCTGGGATTCCGCCTGCACCGGCGTGACTTGCGACGGCATGCAGCCGTTCTTCTGGAACTCGATCAAGATGGTGATACCGGCCGTGCTGATCTCGACCTTCCTGGGCGCCTTCAACGGCTATGTGTTTGCGCACTGGCGTTTCCGTGGTTCGGAAGTGCTGTTCGCCGGCTTGCTGGTGGGCTGCTTCATCCCGTTCCAGGTGGTGATCCTGCCGATGGCCCAGTTGCTCGGTAACTTCGGCCTGGCCAATACCACCACCGGCCTGGTGTTCGTGCACGTGGTGTACGGTACGGCTTTCACCACGCTGTTCTTCCGTAACTACTATATCGGCGTGCCGGAAGAATTGATCAAGGCGGCCCGTATCGACGGCGCCGGCTTCTTCCTGATCTTCCGCAAGATCGTGCTGCCGATCTCGGGCCCGATTTTCGTCGTCTGCATCATCTGGCAGTTCACGCAGATCTGGAACGACTTCCTGTTCGGTATCGTCTTCGCCAGCGGCGATTCGCAACCGATCACGGTGGGCTTGAACAACCTGGTCAACACGTCTACCGGCGTGAAGGAATACAACGTCAACATGGCGGCCGCGGTGATTGCCGCGCTGCCTACCCTGCTGGTCTACATGGTCGCAGGCCGTTATTTTGTGCGCGGCCTGACCGCGGGCGCAGTCAAAGGTTAAGGAAATACTACATGTCCAGTTTATCGATACGCAGCATCCGCAAGGTGTACACCAACGGCGTCGAAGTCTTGAAAGGCATCGACATCGAGATCAAGGATGGCCAGTTTCTGATCCTCGTCGGCGGCTCCGGCTCCGGCAAATCGACCCTGCTCAATATGGTGGCAGGCCTGGAAAGCGTCACTTCGGGCGAGATCCTGATCGACGGCAAGGTCGTCAATGACTTGCCACCGAAGGACCGCGACATCGCCATGGTGTTCCAGTCCTACGCGCTGTATCCGTCGATGACGGTGCGCGAGAATATCGCCTTCGGCCTGAACGTGAAGAAGGTGCCCAAGCACGAGCAGGAAGAAATCGTTGCCCGCGTCGCTGAAACCCTGCAGATCACGCATTTGCTGGACCGCCGCCCTGCGCAATTGTCGGGCGGCCAGCGTCAGCGCGTAGCCATGGGGCGTGCCATTTCGCGCAAGCCTTCGCTGTTCCTGTTCGATGAACCGCTGTCGAACCTGGACGCCAAGCTGCGTGTGGAAATGCGCGCCGAAATCAAGCTGCTGCACCAGCGCCTGAAGGCCACCATCGTCTACGTCACGCATGACCAGATCGAAGCGATGACCATGGGCGACCTGATCGCCGTGATGAAGGATGGGGTGGTGCAGCAACTGGGCACGCCGCAAGACATCTACGACAATCCGGCCAATCTGTTTGTGGCAGGCTTCATCGGTTCGCCATCGATGAATTTCATCACGGTGAAACCTGTGATCGAAGGCAGCGAAGTATTTGTCGGCATTGAAAACGCGGGTAACAACCTGCGCCTGAAGCTGCCATTCGAAGCTGAAAAGCTGCGCGCCTATGTGGGCCGCGACGTGATCCTGGGCGTGCGCCCGGAGCAGATCACCGACACCAGCAGCGCGCATGGCGACGTGGGCCAGGAACTGGGCTGCCTGGTCGACCTGGTCGAACCGACCGGTCCCGATACCTTGCTGACGACGCGTTTGAATGGCGCAGCCGTGACTTGCCGCACGCATCCGCGCGAAGCCGTCAAGCCTGGCCAATCGATGCAGCTGTCGTTCAACCTGTCGAAGGCAGCGATGTTTGATCCGGCCAATGGCGAACGTATCGCCTAAGCTGCTGAATCAATCAAAAAAGCCCGCTTATCGTCACGATAAGCGGGCTTTTTTACATAGCAGCGCCGGATTTTATTTTGCCAGCGATTTCTTGTATGCGATGGCGTAGGTCAGCTTGCCCGTCGGCGTGACCAGGTCATCCAGCGCGGCCTGGTTGAAAACGCCGCTCCAGCCCAGACTGGCTGCCGTCATGCCGCTGCTGACGATATCGGTCTTTTGCAGCGCTGCCATGGCTTTCGAGGCCGTCGTAATGGCGGCCATATAGCTCGTTACATCGCTGGTATCGACTTTGGACATATCGACCACCGGCTTGTTGCGCAGCCAGTCGCCCCAGTAAAACTCCAGAAATTCCGTCGATGGCGTTGGCACGATGTAGCCGGCGTCGCGCGTGAAGTAGACCAGCGAGCGGTAAGCGTCGTTGCCCAGCGATTTCAGGCCGATGGCGGCCGGCAGCTGGCTGGTGGCGATGGCCTTGTTGCTGCCATCTTTCAGCCAGACCTTGTTGGCCTTCTTCATCTGCGCCCAGAAATCGTATTCACTGAGATTGCTGAAGTTGTCGGTCACCTTGACCCACACTTTCAGCTGGTGGTTCTGGCCATTGTCGGCATCCCAGAAGCTGGTGAAGGTATGGTGGCCATCGGTCAGGTAGAGCGTGCCGTTCGGGCCGATCACGACCGTCTTCATGTCGCCAAGGCTGCTGCCCACTGCCGACTTGCACTGGAAGCTGGCGGGTGGATTGGACAGGGTGGCGCCGGCTACGTTGGCTGTTTTGGTCAGCACGTCGCTCTGGCCGTTCGCTTCGCACAGGTCGGCGAATTTTTTCGGCTTGTTGGTCTTGGCCATGACCAGGTCTTCTGCGCCGTAGCGGCCCAGCTTGTAGTAAATCTGGTCGTAGCCGATGGCCGGCTGCGTAGGGTGCAATTCATCGAGCGACACTTGCAGGAAGACCGGGGCGGCATCTGTGCCGGCAGCCATGGCGGCCAGCGCCTGCTGGCGCGCGTTGAGCATGGGCGGCGTTTCCAGCACGCTCTTGCCGGTGGCGATCGGTGCACCGCCGCCAACGATCTGCGCCACGATGCTGCCACTGGCGTTCAGAATATCGATGTCGGCGCCATTCTGCCTGACTTGCACATTGTCCAGCAGGATGTCGGCCGGATCCTTGCTGCTTGGCGTCAAAGGACCGTTCACGAAGTCATAGTTAGTGGCCATGCCCAGGGTTTGCAGCGGCGCCGCCAGTGCCGTTGCCAGCTGGGTTTGCGCCGTTTGCAGCTTGCCGGCATCGATGGCTGCCAGGGTGGCGGCTGGCGCGCTGGTCGGCGTGGCGCCCAGCAATTGCATGGCGATCACGGAGGTCAGCGGTGTCAGGTTGATGTTTTTTTCGCTCAGGGAGACCGAGTACAAGGTGGCGCCGGCGGGCGTCGTACCGGTGATCAGGAAGGGCGCTTTTGCCGTGGCGCTGATGGCCACATTGATCTTGCCGCTGGCGTCCGTCGCGCTGAAGCCGACCTTGGTCTGGGTAGCGTCGTATACATTGATGACGCTGCCAGCGAGCGCCTTGCCGGTGGCGGCCACGATGCTGACGATGCGCGCCGGCGCGACAGGGGCTGCTGCGCTGCCCGGCGTATCGCTGCCGCCGCAAGCTGTCATGCCAGCGCCCAGCGCCAGGGCCAGCGAAATCGATAAGGTCGTGCGGCGCATGGCGCGTTGAGCTTGAAACATGGTTCTCCCGTAGTGTCTTTGCAAAAATGGCAGTATGCTAACGGGTAAATATGTCTGGCTGATGACATGCGCACAGGGCTGCCGCTTTCATGACCAGAAACCGGTCATTCGTGACAGTCCGGGCGCCGTTCGCCGCTTGATGCGGCGTCGTACTCAAGGTTCACTTAAGGTGGGCAATCGCTATCAATGGAAGCTGTAAAAAAATGATGAAAAAAATGGTAGGTGGCCTGTTGGCCATGGCGGCAATCGGTACGGCCTTGCCTGCCTGCGCCGAGGATGCGCAAGGACAGTGGAGCGGCGCGATAGGCGGCGAACTGGCCGTGGTGCTGAACGTGAGCAAGGCCGATAACGGCAGCTGGCAAGCGACCTTTGCCAGTCCCAGCCAGGGTTTCTCGACCACGGTGGAACAGTTTGCCAGCGATGCTACGCATCTCAGTTTTTCCATCGCCAGGCTGAACGCCAGTTACAAGGCAACCTGGGACGAACAGGCCAGGGCATGGGCCGGCAGCTGGACCCAGGGCCGCGCAGCACCACTCAATTTGAAACGCGCCAGCGCTGCCAGCGTAGCCAGCCTGCAGCCGCGGCGTCCGCAGGAAGAATCGATAGTGGCGACAGCGCTGCCGTATGACAGCCGGGAAGTGCGCTTTGCCAGCGCTGGCGCCACATTGGCCGGTAGCCTGACCTTGCCCAAGGGGGCAGGGCCATGGCCGGCGGTGGTGCTGGTGCATGGTTCCGGCCCCAATACCCGCGACCAGGATGTGTTTGGACACAAGGTATTGTTGGTGCTGGCCGATTATCTGACACGGCAGGGCATCGCGGTGCTGCGCTATGACAAGCGCGGCGTGGGCGAGTCCAGGGGAGATTATGCATCGGCCACGACGCTCGATTTTGCAGACGACGCGCAGGCGGCCGTCGCCTTTCTGCGCACCCGGCCCGAAATCGAGACCCGTCGTATCGGCATGGTGGGGCATTCCGAGGGCGGCTTGATTGCGCCCATGGTGGCGGCGCGCGATCCGCAAGTAGGCTTTGTCGTGATGATGGCCGGCCCTGGCGTGCGCGGTGAATTATTGATGGTCGAGCAGATGGCCCTCAGTGCCGAAGCGGCAGGTATCGCTGCAGACAGGGTCGCCGGGCAGCGCAAGCTGTACCAGGCGCTGTTTGCCGCTATCGTTGCCGAGCCCGATGTAGAGCAGGCCAGGCGCAAGGCGACGGCCATGCTCCAACGGGCCGAAGATGATGGCGTGATGCCTCACGGCGTGGCGGCGCCGATGGTGAAACAGTTCACCAATCCGTGGTTTCGTACCTTCTTCAAGCTGGAACCTGGCCCGGCCTTGCGGGCCATGGACCAGCCGGTGCTGGTGCTCAATGGCGAGCTGGATCGCCAGGTACCGCCCAAACTGGATCTGGATGCGATCCGCACGGCACTGGCCAGCAATCCGCGCGCGGTGATCAGGGAACTGCCCAAACTGAACCACTTGTTCCAGACCGCCACCACGGGCGCGGCGAGTGAATACGCGCAGATCGAGGAAACACTGGCGCCGTCAGCGCTGGCCCTGACCGGCGACTGGATACGCAGTCAGGTTCAGTAGGCTGAGGAGGCATCGGCAATGCACCCTGGCGTTTGATCAGCAGATATGCTTGCGATGATTGTCGCCTCAGAGTAGAAGCCGCTTCCCCATTCATTTCGCTACGATGTTCCTGCTCGCCAATCAGGCGTCGAACACTTTGAAATGAATGGGATACAGCATGCTGACGACACAAACCAGGCAATTTATCGATCAATGGAACGCCATTTCCAATCAAGTGGGAATGGCCTTGATGAACCCGGCGGACGCTGGCGCGATGGCGGCAGTGCGCACGGCCTATAACGCGGTGCTGGCGCAAAACCTGCCGCCAGAGGATGTTACGGTGGAGGCGGTCACGCTGGGCGGCGTGCCGGGCCTGATGATAGTGCCGGTGCAGCTGACCAGCGACGCCGTGGCCGTGTATATCCATGGCGGCGCGTATCTGGTGGGCGACCCGTCGTCGTATCTGGGCATAGGCGGCAACTATGCCAAGGCGCTGGGCGCCAGGGTGTATCTGCCGGCCTACCGGCTGGCGCCCGAACATCCTTTTCCTGCTGCCATCGACGATACCTTGCAGTTTTATGCAGGCTTGCTGCAATCGGGTATCGCTGCCAATAAAATCGTGCTGATCGGCGAGTCGGCCGGTGGCGCGCTGACGGTGACGGCTATGGTAGCGGCCAGGGAGCAGGGCTTGCCGCTGCCGGCCGCTGGCGTGGCGATTTCACCGTGGGCCAATTTGCAGCATACGGGTGCGTCGATGGTCACGCGCGATGGCGTCGATCCGACCGTGTCAAAAGCGGGACTCGATATCATGGCGGGCTTTTTCCTCGCTGGCGAGGCGGCAGATGCACCGCTGGCGTCGCCTGTGTTTGCCAATGTGACAGGGTTGCCGCCCATTATGATACAAATCGGCGAATCCGAAGTCATGCTCAGCGACGCCTTGCGCCTGGCCACCCACCTGGCCGAAAGCGGCGTGCGGGTGACGCTGGAATCCTGGCCGGGCATGTTCCACGCCTGGCATTTTGTGGCCGCGCATCAGCCCGAATCGCAGGCGGCGCTGCACAGCAGCGTGGCCTTTATCGCCAGCGCACTCGATGCCGCCGCTATTGCCTGACAGGGCGGCCCGGCCGGAAATCAACGCAAGGTGTTGTCGGTAGGGACGACGCGCACGTCGTGCATCTGGTTCAGATATGCTTCCAGATAGCCTTTATGCGAAGCGCCGACGATGACCAGAGTGCGAATGCCGGGCCGTGGCGTCATCACTTCGCGGATATTGGCAGCCATGCGCAAATTGCGCACTTCCCAATACGCGACGTATTGTCGGCCGTAATGCCTGGGCGACGATTCTTCCAGCGCGGCGCCGAAATCGCTGCGGAAAGTCAGGTCGGCCATGCCGTGCTGGTTCAGGACGCGGTACATGGACAATACGCCAGATGGTGACGTCAATTCCTTGTTTGCTTCCATGCCGAGTCGTTTGCGTTCCGCTGAGGCCGGGTTATTCCAGGCTTTCATGACGGCTTCGCTGGAAGCTTTCTGATCACTTGGATCAGCATCAGGCATATCGGCCGTATGGTCATCCATGGCATAGACGCGCTCGTGCCCACTTTTTGCCGCGAGGATAGCGGAAATCAGCGAGTCTTCATTGCGCCGCTCGCGCAGCTTGTTGAGGATGCTCGCCAAGTCGTCGTTCAAACCATCGCCTGCGTGTTGTTCGCCGGCCGGCAGGCGTAGCCATTGCACGAGTGCCGAGGTGCGTTCACCGGCAGCCAGGAACAGCGCAGCGAGCTTGCGGCGTTGTGCGGGCGATGGCGATGCTGGCCAGCTAGCTAGCATGCGTTCCGCTTCAACATTGGCCGCGATCACGTCGAGTCCGGTTGCGGTATTGGCCGGGGCAGGGTCCCAGCAATAGGATTTGATCGTGTCGCTATAGCGTTGCGGGTAGCTGCGCAGATAAGCGCATTGCAGGCCGGAGACTGCTTCGATGGCGATGGCCTGGGGTTTCCACTCTGCCAGGCGGTCGATCAAGCCATTCAGGTTAGCCCCGTCGAACGACTTCGGCAGTTGCGACAGGTGGGCGGTGCCCAGCACCATCACTTCATTGATCTGTCCGTTTTGCAGCTTGTATGCACCGGGATGAAAGTCTGGAACAGTGGTGGTGGCTGCGACTGCCTGGCTTGCTGACAGGGCGGCAAAAATAATGCTGGCGACAAGACGGCTCATCGATACTCCTGGATTGGTTAGCATTTAATTATAACCATCGCAGGGAGAGTGCCGGGGCTGGCGTAAGCTTTATCCAGCCCCTTGTGCTTGCTTACAACATTTGCCATCCATCGCCATCAGCGTGCCAGTCCGCGCCGCCAGGCGATGGCGTAGTTCAACTTGCCTTTCTTGCCTGTCAGCTCATCGAGCTCTTCGCGGTCGACCTTGTCCATCGCGCCCAGGGTGGCTGCGCTCTTGCCATTGCTGACGATGGCGTTCTTGTCGAGCGCGACCATCGCTTGCGCGGCCGTGAGGATGGCCGAGCTGTAGCTGGCGGCATCGTTCAGCTGATAGTCGCTCAGCTTCAGCACGTTACGCAGCCAGTCGGCCCAGTAAAACTCGAGGAATTCGGCCGCTTGCGACGGCGGCTCGTAGCCGATCTCGCGCGTGAAATATACGAGCGCACGGTAGGGATCGTCACCCAGTGAACCGAGGCCTATGCTAGCCGGCAATTGCTGTGGCGTGATAGGCCGGTTCTTGCCATCCTTGAGCCAGACCTTGTTTTCCTTTTCCATGCGGGACCAGAACGCCGGTTCGCTGAGCTGGCTGTAATTGTCGCTGACCTTGACCCATACCTTTAACTGATGGTTACGGCCATTGTCGGCATCCCAGAAGGTCGACAGCGTGTGGTGGCCGTCGGTCAGGTACAGCTTGCCTTGCGGTCCGATGACCACCGTTTTCATATCCTTGGGACGGCTGCCGACCGCCGCCTTGCAGCGGTAGCCGGGCGGCGGCGCGCTCAGGGTGGCGCCTGCCACATTGGCCGTGCCGGGCAGCACATCACCCTGGCCATTGGCTTCGCACAGGTCGGAAAATTTCTTGGGTTTCGCGATGTCGGCGATCTGCTTGTCTTCGGCCGCATAACGGCCCAGCTTGTAATACACCTGGTCGTAGCCGATGGCCGGCTGCGTGGGGTGCAGTTCATCCAGGCTCACTTGAAGGATGCGTGGGTGGGCCGCGTTGCCGATCACGGTGGACATCAGCGCTTGCTGGCGCGCGCTCAGCGGCGTATCGTCGCGCGCGGCTGCCGGCGCCAGCAGGGCCGCCTGGCATGCCACGGTGAACAGCAGGGTAAGGCTTGCTCTCTGGTATATGCTCATGCGGTGCCCTTTTATCAGATGATCAGGTCAACAGATCGCTGGGTACGCGTGGCGACGACATCAGGTCGCGAAAGGCCGACCAGTGCGCTTCACGTGTATTTCCCTGGCGCTCGACATAGGCTTTCGCCATGTCTTGCCCCAGATTGTAATTGATGACGTATGCGCCCATCGCGTCATAGAATTGCAAGCGTTGCGCCGATTTTTCCGCTGGATACAAACGCACATTGACCAGCCATTCCATCGCCTCTTCACGAGTCAGTATGCCTTGCAGATACTGGCGCGCGATGTCGTTGTCAGCATAACTGAGTTTGGCCAGCAAGCGGTTCAGCTGCGCGTAGCGGGGCGCCAGCGCCGGGTCCAGGCCAGCCAGCGGATACAGCACCTGCTGCTCGAAGTCCAGCCGCTCGGCATCTGTAAAGCTCAGTTCGATGCCGTAATTGGCCGTGCCTTCGGCGATCAGCGATTGCGGCGAATACAGGGGGTAGATGCAATATTCTACCCAGCCCTTGGCGCGCACCAGGTCGCGTTCCAGCAGCACATTGTAGACGTGGTGGCCGGGATAGGCTTCGTGGCAGCCCAGGTCAACGGCGCGGTCTATGTACACGGGCAGATCCGTGTTGATCTGGATCACGCTTTGATAGTTGCCCTTGTACCAGTTGTAGCCGCTCCACGGTTTGTCGCTGACGAACTCCAGCACAAAATCCTCTTCTTCCGGCAAGGCGATATGGCGCAAGGTACGTTCGCGCCCCGCGCGGATGGCGGCGTCCATCACGGCGCGCAGCTTGGCAGCGGGAATGATCAGTTGCGCGCGGAAGGTGTTGACACGTTCGCTGACGGTGCCTGCGCCGGGCAGCAGGGCGTCGATCTCGGTCACCAGGTCTGCATAGTAGGCACGCTCGTGTTGGGGCGAGACGGCGTCGTACAGGCGCGCGCTTTCTTCGTCAAAATTGAAATGCTTGCCTTGCATTATTTCCACCCTGGCCAGCAGCGCCTGCAATTGCTTGTCCAGGTTCAAGGCGCGCAGGGCCAGTTCCTCTGGCAAGCCGTCACGTTTAGGCAGGAGCGCCAGCGCTGCCTGCGCGCCCGCGGTGATATCTTTCAGCTTCAGTTGCTGCGCCACCGCCTCGGCTTGCCATTCGGGCGGGCCATAATAGGCGTCGACATAGGAAGCGTCATGCTGGCCCATGGCCAGTACCAGTTTGACGTAGCGTTCAGCCACGCCGGCTATATCAGTGCTTGCGTTCAATGCGGTGTCCTTTGAGGTGGCCAGGGCCATGCTGGCGCTGGCGGCCCAGACAGTATAGAACACTGTGGAAACGGGCAGTGCTTGCCATGCAGATATTGTGTCTGAGCACCTTGATATGGATCAGCTGTGCGCCGTCTTCTCTGCCATGGCGAGCTATTTGGCTGCAAGATGGGATCTGCATCTGATTGATGTATTTTCTCCTTGATGTTTTCTCGTTTATGGACGAATATTGTGTATCAGCTCCGTCATTATCTGAACCATAGCGGCAAGGACATGTATGCGGACTGGTTGCGGCGCCAACGCGACAGCACTGCCCGCCTTGCCGTTATCCGGCGCATGTTGCGCGTCGCAACGGGCAACCTGGGTGACCATTGTTTTTGCCGCGATGGCGTTTGGGAATTGCGCATCGATGTGGGGCCCGGTTATCGCGTGTATTACGCGCTGTCCGGTCCACACCTGATTTTATTGCTGTGCGCTGGAGACAAGCGCACACAATCACACGATATCGATCAGGCTTGCCTGTACTGGCGGGACTGGAAGGAGAGGGAACATGAGAGACAGAGGGCATGACGAGGCGATGGCTGAGCTGTACCACGACGATCCCGCTTTCGCCGTCGAACTGATCAACAACATCCTGATGGATGGCGAACACGCCGAACTGCTGATCGTGCTGCGCCAGCTCACCACTGCCTTTGGCGGCGTGCAAGCGGTAGCGGAAGCGGCGGGGCTCAATTCCACCCAGCTGTACCGCACCTTATCCAGCGAGGGCAATCCGTCTTTGACCACCATCACGGCGATCCTGCGCGCCATGGGTCTGCGCCTGGCCGTGCAGCCGGCGCAGCCCCAGGCGGCCTCGGCAGCTTAAAACTCGATGATGCGCCGCTCGCGCATGGCTTGCGTCATGGCCAGGCCGATGCGGGTGGCTTCCGTTGCATCGTGCAAGGTCAGCGATAGCTGGCGCTTGCCCAGCGCGGCGTCCGTGAATTCCTGGGCCTCGATCAGAAAGGCGTCGGCGAAGCGGGCGTAGAAGTCGGGCGTGCATTTATTGCGTACGCCATGGACATCTGCAATATCGACCCGGTTCAGGCGCGGATTGCTGCCGACCGTCAAGCGTCCTTGCGTACCAAATACTTCCGTCAAGGTTTCATGGCCATGCGCCATGGTGCGCGAGGCCATGAAAGTAGCCATGCTGCCATCGGAAAATTCCACCGTGGCCAGGCCATTGTCGACATCGCCAAAAGCTTGCAAACCCGTATGGATGGCATTCGTGCCCGTCGCGTAAATGCGGCTCGGTACGGGATTGCCCAGCAGCCAGCGCGCCAGGTCGATATCGTGCACGCTGCAATCGAGGAAGATGCCGCCGCTGGTGGGGGCGAAGCGCATGAAGGCGCCGCTGGGGTCGTTCTGGTCGCAAGTTTGCGAGCGCACCAGATACGGTTTGCCGATCATGCCCTGGGCGATTTTTTGCTGCGCATCGTGGTAGCTGGCGTCAAAGCGGCGCACGAAGCCAATCATGGTGGCCAGCTGCGGGTGGCGCGCCGCTTCCGCTTCCACCTTCAGGCAATCGGCCAGGTCCAGCGACAGCGGCTTTTCGCAAAACACATGTTTGCCGGCGCGCAGGGCGGCGATGATCTGCTCCGCGTGCAGCGAGGTGGGCGTGACGAGAAAGACGGCGTCCAGGCCGGGGTGGGCCAGCAGGGTGTCGTAATCGGCATAGCCGCTGGTGATGCCCAGCTGGCTGGCGGCCCAGTCCAGTTCGGCGGGTACGGGGCTGCAGGCGGCGACCACTTCGGCGTTCGGCACGCGCTGCACCAGGTTGATGGCATGGCGCTGGCCCAGCCGGCCCAGGCCGGCGATGCCTATGCGTAATTTCGGTAATGACATGCTGTGTCTCCAGTATTTTTCTTGTGTTTTTACAGGTTCACGACACGTTGTTCACGCCACGATATCGTGGCCGCTTCCGCCAGTTCCAGCGCCTTCAAGCCATCGTGCACGGTGGTGCGCAGCGGCGTGCCATTGGTGAGGGCGTCAAAGAAGTGCGCCATTTCCTGCGCGTAGGCGACCCGGTAGCGTTCCAGGAAAAAATCTTCCGGTTTGTCCACGCTGACGTTGTCGACGCCGTAAGCGGTCACTTCGGTCGGTTTATGGTTGCCTGCTTGCAGCATGCCTTTGCTGCCCAGCACTTCGAAACGCTGGTCGTAGCCGTAGGCGGCGCGGCGCGTGGTATTGATCTGGCACAAGCGGCCCTTGGCCGTGCGGATGGTCACGACTGTGCTGTCCAGGTCGCCAGCTTCGGCAATCGCCGGGTCCACCAGGCAACTGCCCGTAGCGTGCACGCTG
Organism: Janthinobacterium silvisoli; assembly: GCF_014200725.1. Lineage (GTDB taxonomy): Bacteria > Pseudomonadota > Gammaproteobacteria > Burkholderiales > Burkholderiaceae_D > Janthinobacterium. Next base: position 563,914 of record NZ_JACHCL010000001.1, on the reverse strand, counting down.
ACGGCTTCATCGTCGAGTATCCAGCGGAAGATATCGAAATCGTGTATCAGCATATCCTTGAAGATGCCGCCCGATACCTTGATATAGCTGACAGGTGGTGGGCCAGGGTCGCGGCTGGTGACGACCAGCATTTCCGGCGTGCCGATTTCACCGGCCTCAATGCGCCGCTTGACGGCAGCAAAGGTCGGATCGTAGCGGCGCTGGAAGCCCAGCATGCACAACACATTCGCTTCCTTGACGGCAGCGGCGCAGGCGCGCGCCCGGTCGATTGTCAGGTCGACCGGTTTTTCACAAAAGATGGCTTTGCCGGCCGCGGCCGAACGCAGGATCAGGTCCGCATGCGTGTCGGTACTCGATGCAATCACCACCGCTTTGATGGCCGGGTCCGCCAGCGCCGTTTCTATGCTGGCGCTGCTGCCGCCATGCTGGGCGGCCAGCGTGCTCGCTGCCTCCTGGTTCACGTCAACCACGTATTTGAACCGTACGCCGGGCTGGGCAGCCAGGTTGGCCGCGTGGATCTTGCCGATACGTCCGGCGCCAAACAATGCTACTTCAATCATCATGTTCTCCTGGGTGATGGATTTCTTCGATGTCGAGCTCTAGTTTGTAGGCCAGCGCGATGAATAGCGCCTGGCACAGGCAGATGGTGCTGGTCAGCGAACGGAAGGCGAAGGCGCTGCCCTCGGTGACGGTCAACAGCGCGTCGGCGCTGCGCGCCAGTGGCGCGAGCTTGCTGTCGGTAATCACCAGGACTTTGGCGCCCTTGTCTTGCGCCACCTTGATGCACTGCTGGGTTTCCTTGCCGTAAGGCGAGAAACTGATGGCGATCGCCACATCGCGGGGACGTATGCTGCGCATCTGCTCGCGGTGCATGCCGCCCAGGCCGGAAACCAGGTGGGCGCGCTTGTCCGTGTGTTCGAGGGCGTAGGCGATGTAAGAGGCGATCGGAAATGAGCGGCGCACGCCGATCACGTAAATGTTTTCTGCTTTCAGCAGCAGGTTGACGGCCGCTTCCAGCTGCGCGTCATCGAGGCTGGCGCCCAGGTCATCGAGGCCGGTGCTGCTGGCGCCGATGAATTCGCGCGTCAAATCGCCCACGCTGAGCGCCGCGTCACGGGTGGAAATGAGCTTGCGGATGCGCTGCTGGTAATCGGGCGTGGCGCCGGCCTGGTCGGTATACGCCTGGCGGAACACATCCTGCATTTCGGAAAATCCCGAATAACCGAAGCGCTGCGCAAAGCGCACGATGGCCGAGGGCTGCACGTCGCAGGCGGCGGCGATGTCGCTGATGCGTTCGAGCATCAGGCTGGCACGGTGCTTCTCGATGTATTGCGCGATGACCTTCAATTGGCGCGACAGGCTGTCGTATTCGGCGGCGATATGCTGCATCAATTGTTCGATGGGGGCGGTTGCTGCCATGGTTCTTCCTTTGTGCTTGCGGGGCCGCGATGGATGGTGAGATGCGGCCGGTTCTGGCGAGAATTATAGGAGCGAATTTTAAAAATAGAAACGATTTTCTATTTAAATTTTTTTTGAAAATTTCATTGCATTTGTTTTTTTTGTGGCCTAAGCTGTGCGCAGTGCATCGGTCTTGCCGGCTTTTTTGGCGCCTCCGGTGACACGCTATAAAGCTGGCAACTATAAAAATTAATCCTTCAAGGAGACATTCATGCAAAGCAATAAGCGTAAGGGAATACTCAAGAGTCTAGCCATCCTGAGCCTGGGTCTGGGCTTGACCCTGGGCATGGGCACCAGCCACGCGGCCGGTGAAAAATTCGTGCTGATCAGCCATGCGCCCGATTCTGATTCCTGGTGGAACACCATCAAAAATTCCGTCAAGCAAGCTGGTGAAGATTTCAACGTCACCGTCGACTACCGCAATCCACCGAATGGCGACTTGGCCGACATGGCGCGCCTGGTCGAGCAGGCGGCGGCCCGCAACTATGACGGCGTAATCGTCAGCATCGCCGACTTCAGCGTGCTGCAAAAGCCGCTGGGCCTGGTAGCCGCCAAAAAGATTCCTTTCATTACGATCAACTCGGGCACCCTGGCGCAAAGCGAGCAATTGGGCGCCGTGATGCACGTGGGCCAGCCTGAATACGAGGCAGGCAAGGGCGCTGGCGAAAAAGCCAAGGCGGCCGGCATCAAATCGTTTGTGTGCGTGAACCATTACGCCACCAATCCATCGTCGTTCGAGCGTTGCCGTGGCTTTGCCGAAGCGATTGGCGTCGACTTCAAGGCTGCCACCCTGGATGTGGGCGAAGATCCGACCACCATCGAAAGTAAACTCAGCGCCTACCTGCGCAACAACCCGAAAACCCAGGCCGTACTGGCGCTGGGCCCCACCTCGGCCCATTCTTCCCTGAAAGCATTGGAAAAAATGGGACTGAAAGGCAAGATCTGGTTCGCCACCTTTGATTTGTCCGATGACATTTCGAAAGGCATCAAGGATGGCAGCATCCAGTTCGCCATCGACCAGCAGCCCTATCTGCAAGGCTATATCCCGGTCGCCGTGCTGGCCATCATGAAACAGGACAAGACCACCGACCTGGCCAAGGTGCGTGAAAAACTGATGAACAATCCCAAGTTCAAGGCACGCCTGGCGGAATACGGCCTGGCGCCATCGTATGGCCCCCGCCATATCGGTTCCGGTCCTGGTTATGTGACCAAGGACAATATTGCCAAGGTCGAGAAGTACGCCGGCCAATTCCGCTAATCGGCCAAGCATCCAGGCTTTTACTTTCCATTCATTGCAGTAACGACGTTGTACCCGCGCGCAGGCCAGTTCTGCCGGCGCGCGGGTGCTGCCGCCCGCGATTTCCTACTTGCCAGGCTGGCAGCTTGCTATAAAACAAGGGAGACATAGTATGAGTACCGTGAAATTAAGCGTGGAACAGGGCGGCGTGGCCGCTGCGGGCACGCCGCCAGTCCAGCCACCAGCCAATCCTGGCAAGGACGAACGGGTAGGCCAGGTCAGCTGGATCAAGCGCCTGTTCAGCCGGCCGGAATTTGCCTCGATCTCGGGCGCCATCCTGGTCTTCGCTTTCTTCATCCTGACGGCTGGCGATTCCGGCATGTTCAATCTGGACGGCGTGGTCAACTGGGCGCAAGTGGCTGCCTACCTGGGCATCATCGCCATCGGCGCCTGCGTGCTGATGATTGCCGGTGAATTCGACCTCTCCATCGGCTCCATGATCGGCTTTGCCGGCATGATGATCGCCATCCCATCCGTGTATTTCCACTGGCCTGTGTGGGCTGCGATTTTGTTTGCGTTTGCCGGTTCGATGGCGCTGGGCTGGCTTAACGGCTACCTGGTCATCAAGACGCGTTTGCCTTCCTTCATCGTCACCCTGGCTTTCCTGTTCATCTTGCGCGGCTTGACCCTGGCCTTGTCGATCATGTTTGCCAACCGCACCATCGTCAGCGGCATCGGCGCGCTGGCCGCCGACGATTGGCTGGCCACGACCCTGTTCCATGGCGAAGTGGGCACTTCCTTGTTTGCCTGGATGGCCAAGGTGGGCTGGATCACCGCGCTCGACAATGGCGCGCCTCTGGTCAAAGGCATACCCAAGGTCATCGTCTGGTGGGGTGCGCTGGCGCTGGTTGCCGGCTTTGTACTGGCCCGCACCCGCATCGGTAACTGGATTTTTGCCGTCGGAGGCGACGCCAACGCCGCCAAGAATGTGGGCGTACCGGTGAAAACCATCAAGGTCTCGCTGTTTGTCTTCACGGCGTTTTGCGCCTGCCTGTTTGCCACCTTGCAAGTGTTTGACGTGGGTTCGGCCGCTGCCGACCGTGGCTTGCAAAAGGAATTTGAAGCGATTATCGCGGCCGTGATCGGTGGCGCCCTGTTGACGGGCGGCTATGGTTCGGTGGTCGGCGCCTGCTTCGGCGCGCTGATCTTCGGCGTGGTGCAGATCGGCATCACTTATACCAATATCAATTCGGACTGGTTCCGCGTCTTCCTCGGCGTGATGCTGCTGATCGCGGTGCTGTTCAACAACTTTATCCGTGCACGTGTCACGGAAGCGAGATAAGCCATGAGCGAACACATCCTTGCGCTGGAAAATATCAGCAAACGTTTCGGTTCCGTGATCGCCTTGCAAAACGTCACCTTGCGCTTGAAACCCGGTGAAGTGCATTGCTTGCTGGGTGACAACGGCGCCGGCAAGTCGACCCTGATCAAGACCCTGGCCGGCGTGCACCGTCCCACCACCGGGCAATACCTGGTCGATGGCCAGCCCGTCAGTTTTAACTCGCCAAAAGAGGCGCTGGACCTGGGCGTGGCCACTGTCTACCAGGATCTGGCGCTGGTGCCTTTGCTGTCGGTAGCGCGCAACTTTTTCATGGGCCGCGAGCCGATCAAGAAAATGTTTGGTGTGCTGCCCGTGATGGATATGGAGTACGCCGCTACCACCGCGCGCGACAAGCTGGCTGAAATGGGCATCATGGTGCGCGACCCGCACCAGGCCGTGGGCACCATGTCGGGCGGCGAGCGCCAGTGCCTGGCAATTGCCCGTGCGATCCACTTCGGCGCTAGAGTGCTGATCCTCGATGAACCGACGGCTGCGCTGGGCGTCAAGCAATCGTTCAATGTCCTGAAACTGATTTACAAGGCGCGCGAACGGGGCTTGTCGGTGATTTTCATTACCCACAATGTGCACCATGCGTATCCGGTAGGCGATTCCTTCACCTTGCTGAACCGGGGCAAGTCCCTGGGCACTTACACCAAGGAAACCGTTTCCAAGGACGAAGTGCTGGACATGATGGCCGGCGGTGCAGAAATGCAAACGCTGATGAATGAACTCGACGGTGTCACGATCTAAGGATAGCCATGAAAAATACGACACAATTTGCCCCCGGGCGTGCGCTGGATGTGATTTGCCTGGGCCGCCTCGCGGTGGACCTGTACGCACAGCAGATCGGTAGCCCGCTGGAAGACGTGACGAGTTTTGCCAAATACCTGGGCGGCTCATCGGCCAACGTGGCTTTCGGCACGGCCCGGCTGGGCTTGAAATCGGCCATGCTGTCGAAAGTGGGCAACGACCATATGGGCCGTTTCCTCACCGATACCCTGGCCCGTGAAGGCTGCGATATCAGCCACGTGGGCATCGACCATGATCGGTTGACGGCGCTGGTGATGCTGGGCATCAAGGATAAACATACGTTTCCGCTGATTTTTTACCGCGAGAACTGCGCCGACATGGCGATAGCACCCGCCTCGGTGGACGCGGACTTTATCGCTACCAGCAAGGCGTTATTGATTACCGGCACGCATTTTTCTACCGAGGCCATGCATGGCGTCAGTACCCAGGCGCTGGTGCTGGCCCGTAGCAACAATGTGCGCACCGTGCTCGATATCGATTACCGGCCCGTGCTGTGGGGATTGTCGGGCAAGGCCGATGGCGAGACGCGCTTTATTTCCAGTGCAGGTGTAACGCGCCACCTGCAAGGCATCTTGCCGCAGTTCGATTTGATCGTCGGCACGGAAGAGGAATTCATGATCGCGGGTGGCGGCACCGATATCCTCGCTTCCTTGCGCGCCGTGCGCGCCGTCAGCGCCGCGACCCTGGTCGTCAAGCGTGGTCCGCTCGGTTGTGCCGTGATTGACGCCGCCATTCCCGCCAGCCTGGACGACGCCTTTAACTATGCAGGCGTGCGGGTCGACGTGCTCAATGTGCTGGGCGCGGGCGACGCCTTTATTTCCGGTTTCCTGAAAGGCTGGCTGCGTGGCGAAGATTATGCGGCTTGCTGCCGCTACGCCAACGCCTGCGGCGCGCTGGTGGTCTCGCGCCACGCCTGCGCGCCGGCCATGCCGTCTCCCGTCGAACTCGATTATTTCCTGGCCCATGCCGCCAGACTCACGCATCCCGACCAGGACGCCACTTTAGCGCGCTTGCACCGCAGCACGCTTGCCCGCAAGCAATGGGACGAAGTATGTGTGTTTGCTTTTGACCATCGCACGCAATTCTTTGAGCTGGCGCAACAGACAGGCGCGCCTGAATCGGCGATTTCCGCTTTGAAACAGCTGATGGTGCAGGCGGTGGCGCAAACGGAAAAAGCGCTGGGTCTGGCCGGCAAGACGGGCGTGCTGATCGACGGCCGCTACGGCTTGGACGCGCTGAACGACGCCACCGGGCGCGGCTGGTGGATAGGCCGTCCCGTGGAGTTGCCGGGTTCCAATCCACTGCAATTCGACTGGGGCCGCTCTATCGGTTCGCACCTGAATAGCTGGCCGAAAGAACACGTCATCAAATGCCTGGTGCAATTGCATCCGGACGATACGGTGGAAAACCGGCTGGAACAGGAAGCGCAGATCAAGGCCTTGTACGATGCGGCGCAAGTGAGCGGCCACGAACTGTTGCTCGAAGTCATACCGTCCGATAGCTTGCCGCAACACCCGGATACTGTCTACCGTGCCGTCAAGCGCTTGTATAACCTGGGCATTTATCCGGAATGGTGGAAACTGGAAAGCATGAGCGCCCAGCAATGGCAAGCCATTGATGCGCTGGTGCACGAACGCGATCCTTATTGCCGCGGCGTGGTGCTGCTGGGCCTGAATGCGCCTATCGATGCGCTGGCCGACGGTTTTGAAGCGGCCCGCAACAGCACCACTTGCCGTGGCTTCATGGTCGGCCGCACCATATTCCAGGAACCGGGCCGCCGCTGGCTGGCCGGCGAGATCGACGATGCGGGGCTGATCGCCGCCGTGCGGGCCAACTTCGAACAGTTGATTTCGCTGTGGCAAGGTACCCGCAAGCAACTGGAGCGTGCCGCATGAGTACTTTACCCAAAAGCACAATTCGTCTCACCATGGCGCAGGCGCTGGTGCGCTACCTGGCGGCGCTGCGCACGCCAGACCAGCAGCCGCTGTTCGGCGGCGCTTTCGCCATCTTTGGCCACGGCAATGTGGCGGGCCTGGGCGAAGCGCTGTATCAATACCGCGAGCAATTCCCCACCTATCGCGCCCACAATGAACAGGCGATGGCGCACGCAGCGATTGCTTATGCCAAGGCGCATATGCGCCGGCGCATGATGGCCGTCACCAGTTCCATCGGACCGGGCGCCACCAATCTGCTGACGGCTGCCGCTTTGGCCCACGTCAACCGCTTGCCGGTATTGCTGTTGCCGGGTGACGTGTTTGTCTCGCGTGCGCCCGATCCTGTCTTGCAGCAGCTGGAAGATGGCGGCGATGGCAGCGTGTCCGTGAATGACGCCTTCAAACCCTTGTCGCGTTATTTCGACCGTATCATTTACCCCGAGCAATTGCTGACAGCCTTGCCGCGTGCGATTGCTGCCTTGACCGACCCGGCTGCCTGTGGCCCCGTGACCCTGTCCTTGCCGCAAGACGTGCAAACCATGGCTTACGATTACCCGGAGGAATTTTTCGAGCCGCGCATCGTGCGTTTCCGCGCGCTACCTGCTGTGGAGTCGGAATTGGAAGAAGCGGCTGCACTGCTGAAAAAAGCCCGGCAACCCTTAATCGTGGCTGGGGGCGGCGTGTTGTATGGCGAAGCGAGTGCGGCCTTGCGTGCTTTTGCCGAACGCCATGGCGTACCGGTGGCAGAAACCCAGGCGGGCAAGGGCGCCTTGCCCTGGGACCATCCCTTGCAACTGGGCGCCATCGGCGTGACGGGGTCGCCCGCTGCCAATGCGCTGGCGGCGGACGCTGACCTGGTACTGGCGGTTGGTACCCGCTTACAAGACTTTACGACAGGCTCGAACTCGCTGTTTGGCGACGCCCAACTGGTCAGCCTGAACGTCAACGCTTTCGATGCCTTGAAACGCCGTGGCCTTGCCGTGCAGGCGGACGCAAGCCTGGCCTTGCAAGGCTTGTCGCGCCAGTTGGAAGGCTGGCATAGCGCAGGCCAGTGGCGTGAAAGGGCGCAGCAGGCGGGCACGGCGTGGCGCGAGACGGTGGCGGCCATCACGGGTAAGCGCGAAGTGGCCGGCTTGCCATATGACGGCGAAGTGATCGGCGCCGTGCAGCGCTCGTCGCCAGACTCCACCGCGTGCGATATCGTCGTCTGCGCGGCGGGCACCTTGCCGGCCGAGCTGCACAAGCTGTGGCGCACCAGCACGCCGGGCGGTTATCACATGGAATATGGCTATTCCTGCATGGGTTATGAAATCGCGGGCGGTCTTGGCGTCAAGATGGCCAAGCCGGACGCCGAAGTGATCGTCATGGTGGGCGACGGCAGTTATCTGATGATGAATTCGGAAATCGCCACCTCCGTCATGCTCGATAAAAAACTCATCATCGTGGTGCTCGACAACCGTGGTTATGGCTGCATCAACCGTTTGCAGCAGGCATGCGGCAATGCGCCGTTTAACAATATGCTGGCCGATTGCCTGCAAGCCGGTGACGGCGCGCCGCAAATCGACTTTGCCCTGCATGCACGGTCCCTGGGCGCCCTGAGCGAACACGTGGCCGATATCGCGGGCCTGGAACAAGCCATGCTGCGCGCCCGCGCCGCTACGCGAACTTATCTGATCTGCATCAATACCGACGATACGCGCACCACCGAAGAGGGCGGCTGCTGGTGGGAAGTGGCCGTGCCAGCCGTGTCGACCCAGGAAGGCGTGCGCGCCGCGCGTGCCCGTTATGAAACCGAGCGCCTGAAGCAAAGGAATTGAGATGAACACATGGAATGTACGCATCGGCATCAATCCGATTTCGTGGATGAATGATGATCTGCCCTCGCTGGGCGGCGAAACACCGCTGGAAACGGCCTTGAAGGAAGGCGCGGAAATCGGTTACGCCGGCTTTGAATTGGGCAACAAGTTTCCCAAGGAAGCGTCGGCCTTGCGGGCCGTGCTGGGTAAATACGATTTGGCCTGTGTTTCTGGCTGGTATTCGGGCCGGCTGGTGCACCGTTCTGTCGAAGAAGAAATCATTGCCGTAGAGTCCCATCTGCGTCTGCTGGCCGATAGCGGCGCCACCGTGATGGTGTATGGCGAAGTGGCCGACGCCATCCAGGGCGAGCCGCGCCCGCTGTATAAACGGCCGCGTTTTCAAACTCAACAGCAATGGCAAGACTATGCCGACAAGCTGACGGCGTTTGCCAGCCATTGTCTTTCGCATGGCGTGCGCCTGGCCTATCATCACCATATGGGTGCTTACGTGGAAACGCCGGCCGACGTCGATCAATTGATGGCCTTGACGGGACCGGACGTGGGCTTGCTGTTCGATACGGGCCACATCACGTTTGGCGGTGGCGATGCCTTGACGATACTCAATAAGCATATCCACCGCATCTGCCATGTGCATTGCAAGGATGTGCGGCCCAAGGTGGTGAAACTGGCACGCAATGGCCACTGGAGCTTCTTGCAGTCTGTCATCAATGGCGCGTTCAGCGTGCCCGGCGATGGCGGCATCGATTTCCCGGCGATTCTGGCCAGCTTGTACCGCAACGGCTATGAAGGCTGGCTGGTGGTGGAAGCGGAGCAAGACCCCGCCGTGGCGCCCAGCTATCAATATGCCAAGATGGGTTACGACTACCTGGCGCAACTGGTGCGCGAGATTCCTCAACTCGGTTCCCATGCAGGCCAGGAGGCAGCATGAGCCTGCTAGTCAAAGCCAACAAGAGTGGCTCGCAAATCGTGCAGGTGACCCCTGAATCGGCCGGCTGGACGCACGTGGGTTTTGCCGCCCACCGCCTGGCTGCTGGCGAAGAACTGTCCCTGGAAACGGGCTCGCGCGAACTATGCATCGTGGTGCTGACGGGCACGGTAACGGTGCAAGCCGGCGAGCAGACCTGGGCCGACATCGGCGGTCGCAGCAGCGTGTTTGAAGAGCGCTCGCCGTATGCCGTGTATGTACCGCTGGAAACGCAAGTGACCATTACGGCAACCGGCGGGGCCGAAGTGGCCCTGTGCAGCGCGCCAGCCACCACTCACCGTCCGGCACGCCTGATCGAACCGCAATCGATGGTCCGCTCCGTGCGGGGCAAGGGCGCCAATACGCGTTATGTGTGCGATATCCTGCCGCAAACGGCCGAGGCTGACGGCTTGCTGGTAGTGGAAGTGCTGACGCCTTCCGGCCACTCGTCGAGTTACCCGCCGCACAAGCACGACAACGATAACTTGCCCGTGGAAAGTTCGCTGGAAGAAACCTATTACCACCGCCTTAATCCCGAGCAGGGTTTTGCATACCAAAGGGTCTATACGGATGACCGTTCCCTGGACGAATCGATGGCGGTGGAAAACCACGACGTGGTGATGGTGCCGCGCGGCTACCACCCCGTCACCGTGCCGTATGGCTACGATGGCTATTACCTGAACGTGATGGCCGGCCCGAAACGGGTCTGGCACTTTAAAAACGACCCGGCCCATGAGTGGCTGATGACGAAATAACAGTAAAGTGAGAGACGATATGACTACCCCGACAATCGGCCACTATATCGGTGGCAACCCGATGACTTCGCGCTCGGAGCGCACGAGCGACGTGTTCAATCCTGCCACCGGCGCCGTGGCGGCCACAGTGGCGCTGGCCACGGCTGCGGAACTCAATGCCGCCGTGGCCGCGGCCCATGCGGCGTTTCCGGCCTGGTCGCAAACCTCGCCCTTGCGCCGGGCGCGCATCATGTTCAAATTCAAGGAATTGCTGGAAGAACACTCGGACCAGCTGGCCGCGCTGATCACCTCCGAGCATGGCAAGGTGTTTACCGATGCGAAAGGCGAAGTGACGCGCGGCATCGAAGTGGTGGAGTTCGCCTGCGGCATTCCGCAAATGATGAAGGGCGAATACAGCGAACAGGTGGCCGGCGGCATCGACGCCTGGTCGATACGCCAGGCGCTGGGCGTGTGCGTGGGCATCACCCCATTCAACTTTCCCGTGATGGTGCCGATGTGGATGTTCCCGATGGCTATCGCCTGTGGCAACACTTTTGTGTTGAAACCATCCGAGCGAGATCCTTCGGCCAGCCTGCTGCTGGCGCAACTGCTGACGGACGCGGGCTTGCCCGATGGCGTGTTCAATGTGGTGCAGGGCGATAAGGAAGCCGTTGATGCATTGCTGCATCATCCCGATGTGCGTGCAGTGAGTTTTGTCGGTTCCACGCCGATTGCCGAATACATCTACGCCACCGGCTGCGCGCAAGGCAAGCGCGTGCAGGCCCTGGGCGGGGCGAAAAACCATATGGTGGTGATGCCCGACGCCGATATCGAGCAAACGGTGGACGCCTTGATGGGCGCGGCCTACGGTTCGGCCGGCGAGCGCTGCATGGCCATTTCCGTGGTGGTGGCGGTGGGCAATGTGGCCGATCAGCTGGTGGCTGCCCTGCGGCCCCGCATCGCCGCCCTGAAAATCAATCACGGCATGGATATGGTGGCCGAAATGGGGCCGGTGGTGACGCAGGCCCATAAAGACAAGATTGCCGGCTACATCGCCATCGGCGTGAAGGAGGGCGCGAGCCTGGTCAGCGATGGCCGTGGTTTCGTGCTGCCTGGCCATGAAAAGGGATTTTTCCTGGGCGGCAGCCTGTTCGACCATGTCACGCCCGACATGACGATCTACAAGGAAGAAATCTTCGGCCCCGTGCTGTGCATCGTGCGCGTGGCCGATTTTACGACCGCACTGGAGCTGGTCAACGCCCATGAGTACGGCAACGGCACGGCGATTTATACGCGCGATGGCAACACGGCGCGCGAATACACGCACCGCGTGCAGGTCGGCATGGTGGGCGTCAACGTGCCGATTCCCGTGCCGATGGCCTTCCACAGCTTCGGCGGCTGGAAGCGCAGCCTGTTCGGCGACCACCATGCGCACGGCCCGGAAGCCGTACGCTTCTACACCAAACAGAAAGCCGTCACCCAGCGCTGGCCCGCCTCGACCCAGGCCGGAGCGGAGTTTGCCATGCCGACCTTGAAGTAAGTGGCGGTGGTGGTCGTTCTTGCGTAGCGTTTCCGCCGATACGGCGCTGCGCCTTGAGCGTTCTTTTGGCAGCGAGGCGCAAGGCTGGCTGAACCTTCAAAGTGCATATGGCCTTCGTGTTGCTGAAATATCGGCCGGCAAGGCAATCGCCGAGGCGATCACGCCTCTTGCGCTTGCCGCATAATTAAGCTATCGCAGCATGGCACGGACAGGCGGACTGATCTGCCAAAAAATAGCATGGTTTCATCGCGGGTTCTTTCATCAGCGCATTGCCATCTTGATTAGGGTTTAATGCAATATGGCAACGTTTGTCATATTGCATCTTTTTTTCACGGGCAAGCATCTCGCGCACGGGCTTTGATAGTATGCTGGCGTCAGTCAGGCGGGGCTGTGTTCCCGTTACTTGAGGAACCCGAATAAGCGATCGACAATGCATACTCTGAACAGGAGCTGGACGGTATCAGGTTTCAGGATTTGGGCGGGGGGGACGCTGCTGGCGCTGGTGATAGGCGGCGCCTTGTATGCCGATGCGGCGCGCACCGTCAATGACGATGCCTGGCAGCGTTTTGATAATCTGACCCGCGGCGGCCAGCATAGCCTGACGGCGCGCGTGAAGAGTTATGCCGACTTGCTGCATGGCCTGGAGGCGCTGTTCCGTACCAGCGATCCACTGTCGCGCCGGCAATTTCACGACTATGTGGCTGGGCTGGACCTGGTGAATCAGTTTCCCGCCATCGAAGTGATCAACTATGCGCCGGTGGTCACCGCCGGCCAGCGCGCGGCCTTTATCGCCTCCGTGCGGGCCGATACCAGTTTGCATCCCGAAGGCTATCCCGGCTTTACGATACGCCCGGAAGGTGAACGGCCCAGTTACACGGTGCTGACGTATCTGGAGCCCGAGACACTGGTCGCTGAGCGCATGGGCATCGATATTGCCGCCAATCCTCTGGTGGCGCAGTCGCTGATACAGGCGCGCGATAGCGGCCAGGCCAGCGCGTCGGGGCAGGTAATCATGATCAAGGGACCACCCGCGTATGCGGGCCTGGGACTTCGGCTGCCGGTGTACCGCAATGGCATGCCCCTGTCCAGCGAAAGCGAGCGGCGCGCAGCTTACCAGGGATCGGTGGGCATCGGTTTTGGCGTGGCGCAGCTCGTACACAGTGCTTTTCACCAAAGCGCCCTGGAATCGCTGCAACTGACCCTGTACGCTTTTCCGCATGAAGCCCAGCTTGCCCATGTGGCGCCGGACGCCGTGGTCAGCCTCACGCCACAAGACCGTTTGCTGTTCAACAATGGCAAGGATCTGACGCTGGCGCCGCCACAGCCGGGCAGCGACCCTGCCTATTTCGACCAGGTGCTGCCGGTGCAATACCAGGGCGGCATGTGGAAGGCGCATTTCCGCATGCGCAAATCCGATTTATATAGCAACTTCGACCACTATTTCCCCTGGCTGGCGCTGCTGGTCGGCGTGGCGGGTACTTTGCTGGTCTATGGCTATATCTTTACGCTGTACCGCTCGCGCCGCTACGCCATTGCCCAGCGCGCCTTGCTCGATACGGTGCTCGACAGCGTGGATGCCTATGTCTATATGAAGGATGCGGACCTGCGCTACCGCTATGTGAATGCCCGGGCGGCGTTCATGCTGGGGCGTACCCCGGAGCAGGTGATAGGCCGCCATGATGATGAACTGATGAGCAGCGAGGCGGCGCGGGCTGTGCATGGCACCGATCGCCAGCTGTTCGACAGCGGCGTCAAGTTTATCGGCGAAGAACGTTTCGTCGACGCGCAGGGTCAAGTTCATCATTTGTGGAGCGTGAAAGTACCGCTGGGCACGCCCGATGCCGTGACAGGCCTGATCGGTTTGTCCACCGATGTGACGGAGCTGCACCGCCTGAAAGAGCAGGCCGATGCGGCCAGCCAGGCCAAGAGCGACTTTTTGTCGAACATGAGCCATGAGATCCGCACGCCGATGAACAGCATTATCGGCATGGCCCACCTGGCGCTGAAGTCGGTGACCGATCCCCGCCAGCGCGATTATCTGCAAAAAATCTACCACTCGGGCCAGCATCTGCTGGGCCTGATCAACGATATTCTCGATTTTTCCAAGATCGAGGCGGGCAAGCTGGAACTGGAAGTGCTGGACTTCCGGCTCGACACCCTGCTGGCCAATATCGCCAGCCAGCTTGGCGATGCAGCCGCCACGCGCGGCCTGGCCTTCCGTTTCGATATGGCAGAAGGCTTGCCGCAACGCTGGCGCGGCGACCCGCTGCGGCTGGAACAGGTCTTGCTGAACCTGGCCAGCAACGCCATCAAGTTTTCCGAAAACGGCAATATTTTCGTGCGCGTGCGCAAGGCCGACGAGCGCGATAATTCCTGCCTGCTGCGCTTCGAAGTGCAGGACCGGGGGATCGGCATGAGCGAAGACGAAATGGCACAGCTGTTCCGCTCATTTCATCAGGCTGATCCGTCCACCACGCGCAAATATGGTGGCAGTGGCCTGGGATTGGTGATCAGCAAGCAACTTGCTGAATTGATGGACGGCACGGTGGGCGTCGCCAGTCAGCCGGGGCAGGGCAGCACGTTCTGGTTCACGGCACGTCTGGAAAAATACGTTGGCGCGCATGACGACAGCATGGTCGAGGTGGAGCCGGAAGTGCTGGGCGTGATCCGTGGCGCCTCCATCTTGCTGGTGGAAGACAATATCTTCAGCCAGCAAGTAGGCAGCGAATTGCTGGAAGACGCGGGCGCCATCGTCACCATCGCCAACAATGGCATCGAAGCGCTGGAGCTGCTGGCCAGGCAGCGTTATGACTGCGTGCTGATGGATGTGCAAATGCCGGAGATGGATGGCTTCGAGGCCACGCGCCGCATCCGCGCCGACAGGCGCCTGGCTGGCGTGCTGGTGATCGCCATGACAGCCAATGCCGGTAGCGAAGACCGCGCCCGCTGTCTGGAAGCGGGCATGGATGAATTCGTGACCAAGCCGATTGCACCTAATCTGCTATTTCATATGCTGGCGAAATGGCTGCGCCTGCGCGGCGGTATCGGCCATGCCGCGCCATCTGCTGCATCGGCTTCCGCAACCACAGGAAACCAGCAATCATCGCCATCGCTGAACCAGGGCGGCGAATGGCGCGACACGGCCATCCTCGACCTGGCGACACTGGCGCTCACCTTCAGTAACGATCCGGCCAAGATGCGCAAGTACGCCCAGCTTTTTCTCGACACGGCGCGCGACGGCATCGCTGAAATGGAGCAGGCATTGGCGCTGGAAGACCTGGGACGCCTGGCGGACCTGGGCCACCGCAGCAAATCGTCGGCACGCGCGGTGGGGGCGAACGCGTTCGCCGCGCTATGCCTGTCGATCGAAGGCTTGCGCCGCGGCGGCGACTTGCCGCAGGCGCGCGCGCTGGTGGCCGCAATGGCGCCGGCCCTGGCACAGGTGGCCGAACAAATTATGCTGGAATTTGCGCTGTACGATGCGCGTTGAGTGCACGATGGTGCTTGCACAGGCGATAATATGACTTTGTCGCCCTAGTCTCCCCAACGCACTCATCGGAACCGCATGCAAACCAACGTCACGCCCGGCCTGCTCATCTTGCACGGCAACCAGCTGGAACAACTGCGCGCCGCCGTCTTTCAGTGGCTGCGCAGCCATCCGCTGGCGCCGCTCGAGACCGACATCTTCCTGGTGCAGTCGAATGGCGTGGCCGAATGGCTGAAAATCGCACTGGCCGAGGAAATGGGCATCTGTGCCGCCACGCGTATCGCCTTGCCGGCGCGCCTGCTGTGGGAAAGCTACCGGGGCATGCTGGGCCGCGAGCGCGTGCCGCGCGTGTCCCCTTTCGATAAATCGCCGTTGACCTGGCGCCTGATGCGCTTGCTGCCGTCCTTGCTCGACGATGCCGTGTTTGCGCCGCTGCGCTACTTCCTGGCCGATGGCGACGCCGAACGCCGCTTGCAGCTGGCCGAGCGCCTGGCCGACTTGTTCGACCAGTACCAGGTGTACCGCGCCGACTGGCTGGCCGACTGGGCCGCCGGGCGCGACCAGCTGCGCACGGCGCGCAATGACGCCGTTCCGTTGAAAGACGACCAGCGCTGGCAAGCGCAGTTGTGGCGCGCGGTGGCGGCGGATGTGCCGGAGGCTGAGCGCCGCACGGGCCGCGCCGATATTCACGATGCTTTCCTTGCCGCGATTGCCGCTGGCGAGGCGCCAGCCGGCAAGCTGCCGCGCCGGGTGGTGCTGTTTGGCGTCTCGGCCTTGCCATATCAAACCTTGCAGGCGCTGGCCGCGCTGGCGCGCTACACGCAAGTGGTGCTAGCCGTGCCCAATCCCTGCCAGTTTTACTGGGGCGATATCATCGAAGGGCGCGACTTGCTGCGTGCCGCCTATAAACGCCAGCAGCAGCGCAACGGCGCCGACCTGGCGCAGATACCGCTCGAAGAACTGCATGCGCACAGCCATCCGCTGCTGGCAAGCTGGGGCAGGCAAGGGCGTGATTTCATCCGCATGCTCGATGAATTCGATGAAAGCGCGCAAGCGGAAGGGCGCGACGACAGTTTGCGCATCGACCTGTTTGGCGAGGAAATCGGCGAGACTCTGCTGCAGCAGGTGCAGGTCGCCATCCGCGAACTGCGTCCGCTGGCCGAACATGAAAAGCTGCCACCCGCGCCGCAAGACCGCTCGATCGAATTTCACGTGGCGCATAGCGTGCAGCGCGAAGTCGAAGTGCTGCACGACCAGTTGCTGGCCATGTTTGCGCACAGCGCCGAAACGGGCTTGCGCCCGCGCGACGTGGTGGTGATGGTGCCCGATATCGACACTTTTACGGCCGCGATCCACGCCGTGTTCGGCCAGCACCGGCGCACCGATGCGCGTTTCATCCCGTTCGAGATCGGCGACGTGAAGGACCGCAGCGTCAATCCGCTGCTGGTCGCCCTGGAGTGGCTGCTGCATTTGCCGCAGCAGCGCTGCCGCCAGAGCGAAGTGCGCGACCTGCTCGACGTGCCCGCGCTGGCTGCCCGCTTCGGTTTACAGGCCGATGACCTGGCCACCCTGGGCGCCTGGATCGAAGGCGCGGGCGTGCGCTGGGGCCTGGACCAGCAACACCGCAGCGGCCTGGGGCTGGGTGCGGCTGGCGAACAGAATGCGTGGATCTTCGGCTTGCGGCGCATGCTGCTCGGTTATGCCAGCGGCGCCGGCGCCAGCTTCCACGGCATCGAACCGTATGGGGAGGTGGGCGGCCTCGATGCGGCGCTGGCCGGTTCGCTGGCGCAGCTGGTCGAAGCGCTGCTGCACTGGCGCGAGGTGCTGGCCGGCGCGCGCACGCCGGCCGAATGGGGCACCCAGGCGCGCGCGCTGCTGGCGGCGTTTTTCGATGCCGGCGACGAGAGCGACCGCTTGACCCTGGCCCAGCTGGAAGGCGCCTTGCAGGGTTGGCTGGAAACATGCGAGCATGCGGGCTATGTCGAAGCAGTGCCGCTGTCCGTATTGCGCGTGGCCTGGCTGGGCGCGCTCGATGAACCCACCCTGAACCATCAATTTGTATCCGGTGGCGTGACCTTCTGCACCCTGATGCCGATGCGCGCCGTGCCGTTTCGCGTGGTCTGCCTGCTGGGCATGAACGACGGCGACTTTCCGCGCCGCGCGCCGAAAGCTGATTTCGACTTGCTGGCCTTGCCCGGCATGGCTCGCCCTGGCGACCGCTCGCGCCGTGACGATGACCGCTACCTGATGCTCGAAGCCTTGCTGGCCGCACGCGACAAGCTGTACATCAGCTGGGTCGGGCGCAATGTGCGCGACAATGCCGAGCAGCCGCCTTCCGTGCTGGTGTCGCAGCTGCGCGATTACCTTGCGGCCGGCTGGTCTCTGGAGCGCCATCTGCATACGCTGACGACCGAACACGCGCTGCAGCCATTCAGCCGCCGCTATTTTGAAGATGGCGGTTTGCTGACCTATGCCGGGGAATGGCGGGTGGCGCATACGGAAGCGGCGCAGCAGGCGGAGCAACTGCCATTGGGTCCGTATGAACTCGATCCCGATCGTCGTCTGAAACTCAGTGAACTGGCCAGCTTCCTGCGCCAGCCCGTCAAGTATTTCTTCCGCCAGCGCCTCAGCGTCAGTTTCATCGACGCGGCCACTCTGGGTGAAGACGAGGAACCATTCAGCCTGAATGCGCTGGAACGTTATCTGCTGGAAGATACTTTGCTGGACGATGGCGGCGCGGTGGAAGACATTTCCGATGTGCGCACAAGCTTGCAGGCGCGTGCGGACCGGCTGGCGCGCGAAGGCGTGCTGCCGATAGGCCTGATTGGCCAGCAGGTGCAGGCGCAACTGGTCGAAGCGCTGGTGCCTGTGCGCAGCGCCTGGCTTTCCTTGCGCGCCTCGTATCCGCTGGCCGCCGATAAGCGCGCCATCAGCCTGGCCTTCGGTGAAATACGCATTGATGACTGGCTCGACAAGCTGCGCCGCAACGACAGCGGCACGGCCTGGCTGATGCAGATTTCTTCGAAGGTGATGGACAAGCAGGGCCTGGCGCGCGGCGATAAATTGATGCTGATGTGGCTGCGCCAGCTGGCCGCCGCCGCCCTTGGTTTTCCCGTCACCGGCTACCTGGTGGCGCGCGACGCCATCGTCAGCATGGCGCCGCTCGAACAACAAGCCTCGCGCGACGCCCTGGCCACCCTGCTGGCGCTGTGGCGCGAAGGTATGAACCATCCGTTGCCGACGGCCTGCAAGACAGGCCTGGCGCTGGTGCAGCAGGGCGACCCGCGCGCCATCTACGATGGCGGTTTTGAATTGTCTGGCGAGCGCGAGGAGTTGTGCCTGGCCCGTTTGTGGCCCGAGTTTTCGGCGCTGGCGGCCGAGGAAGCGTGGGAAGACTGCACGCGCGAGCTGTATGGCCCGCTGGCCGACTGGCTGCGCGACCATGTCACGCTGGACCCGATTACCGCGCAGGATGAAGGCGCAGGAGAAGAACAACAATGACCAGCCACCTGCTCAATCCCCTGGAGTTTCCGCTGCATGGCTCACGCCTGATCGAAGCGTCGGCCGGTACCGGCAAGACCTGGACCATCGCCGCGCTGTACGTGCGGCTGGTGCTGGGCCATGGCGACGAAAACAGCCGTTTCGTGCGTCCGCTGCTGCCGGCCGACATCCTCGTGATGACGTTTACCCGCGCCGCCACGCGCGAACTGTCGAACCGCGTGCGCGAGCGCCTGATCGAGGCGGCCGCGTACTTCCGCCACGAGTCCGACAGCAGCGACCCCTATCTCGATGCCTTGCTCGCTTCCTACCCCGATGACAGCGAACGCCAGAAGGCGGCGCACCGGCTGATGCTGGCCGCCGAAACGATGGACGAAGCGGCTATTTTTACCATCGACGCCTGGTGCCAGCGCATGCTGCGCGAGCATGCGTTTGACAGTGGCAGCCTGTTCGATGAAGAACTGGTCAGCGACGAGCAGGCCCTGTTCGAGGATGCGGCCCACGATTACTGGCGCCAGCAAGTCTATCCCTTGTCGCCGCCATCCTTGCAGGCGCTGCAGGATTGCTGGCCTGACGTCGAGGCGCTGAAAAAAGGCGTGCGCGAACTGGTGCGCCGCAGCGATATCACGGCCATGGCGCAGGATGAACCGTTGTCCACCCTGATCGCGCGCGAACAGCGCGCGCTGGCAGCGCAGCTGGCGCAGCTGAAACAGGGCTGGACCGAGCGCGCCACGCAGATGGAACAGTGGATACGCACGCACCGGGAAGCGTCGCCCAAGTGTTTTAACGGCGTCAAGATGAAGCCCGACAACGTGGCAAAATGGTTCGATGGCTTGCGCGCCTGGGCGGTCGATCCGCTGTTGCTGCTGCCGAATATCACCGCCAAGGCCTGGGAGCGGCTGACGCCGGCCGGCATCGAAGACGCCTACGCGAAAAACTTTACGGCCGTGGTGCCCGAGTGTTTCGATCACACGGAAGGCTTGGGGCGTGCACTGGCGGCGCTCACGCCGCTGGCGCATGCACTGCACCTGCACGCGGCCGCATCGATAGCGCGGCGCATGCAGCAATTGAAGCGCCAGTCGCGCCAGTTCGGTTTTGCCGACATGCTTGCGCGCCTGCACGATGCACTGGCCGGCGAGAATGGCGCGGCCCTGCGCCAGCGCATCGTCGACCAGTATCCGCTGGCGATGGTCGATGAATTCCAGGATACGGCGCCCAGCCAGTACCAGATTTTCAACCTGCTGTACCGGATCGCCGACAATGCACCGTCCCTGGGCCTGTTCCTGATCGGCGACCCGAAACAGTCCATCTATGGTTTTCGCGGGGCAGATATCCAGAGTTATCTGGCGGCGCGGCGTGCGACCGCTGGCCGCCATTACCAGCTGGGCACCAACTTCCGTTCCACCGCGCCGCTGGTGGCGGCCGTCAACCAGTTATTCCTGCACTCCGAGCGCGAGGAAGTGCCGAAGGGCGCTTTCCGCTACCGTAAAAATGGCGAGAATCCGCTGCCCTTCGAAGCGGTCGGTGCCAAGGGGCGCGCTGAGCGGCTGGTGTCAGTCGACGGCCCGCTGCCTGCCCTGCAAGTGGCGTGCGCTAGCGACGAGTCGCTACGGGGCGACAGCTACCGCGACTACTTTGCGGCACATTGCGCCGAGCATATCGTCGCCATGCTGGGCGATGAACAGGCTGGCTTCGATGGCCCGGATGGGTTCAAGCGATTGCAGCCGGCAGACGTCGCCGTACTGGTGCGCGACCGCAAGGAGGCTGCCGCCATCCGCCGCGCGCTGGCCCGGCGCAGGGTGGCCAGCGTGTATTTGTCCGACAAGGATTCGGTGATCGACAGCGAGGAAGCGGCCGATGTGCTGCGCTGGCTGACGGCGCTGGCCAACCCGCTCGATGGCGGCCTGGCGCGGGCGGCGTTTGCCACGCGTACCATCGGCTTGTCGCTGGGCGAACTGGCGCGGCTGTCGAACGAAGAGCTGGAATGGGAACGCAGGGTTGAGCAACTGAAGTCCTTGCATGTGATCTGGCAGCGCCAGGGTGTGCTGGCCATGCTGCGCCGCTTCATCCACGACCTGCAATTACCCGCCATGCTGCTGCAGCAGACGGGCGGCGAGCGGCGGCTGACGAATCTGCTGCACCTGGCCGAACTGCTGCAGTCGGCCAGCCGCCAGCTCGATGGCGAACAGGCGCTGATACGCTGGCTGGCCGAGCAGATCGCCGGCGAGGGCGAAAGCGGCGACGAACGCGTGCTGCGCCTGGAGAGCGACGCCGAACTGGTGAAAGTCATCACGGTGCACAAATCCAAGGGACTGGAATACCCGCTCGTGTACCTGCCGTTTGCCGTCACGGCGCGCAAGGTCGACAAGCGCAACCGAAGTTTCGTCGAGTATGCCGATGCCGACGGCGAGCGCCATATCGACCTGTCGCTGTCGGACGAAGCCATGGCTGCGGTGGAAGAAGCGCGCATCGAGGAAGACTTGCGCCTGCTGTACGTGGCGCTGACGCGGGCGCGCCATTTTCTTTGGCTGGGCGTGGCCGCGCTGGCGGCCCGCAAGGCAGGTGAAAACACCTTGCATGAATCGGCGCTCGGCTACTTGCTGACGGGCGGAGACAAGCTGCCGGCCGAGCATTTGTTGACGCGCTGGCAGCAGCTGCGCGGCGATTGCGAGGCGATTGCGATTGCCAGCCTGGCGCAGCCAGACGCCGTCACCGTGCTGGCGCGTAAAGAGCTGCGCCCCGAATTGAAGGAAGCGCCGCAGTTTACGGGCAGCTTCGAGCGTGACTGGACGGTGGGCAGTTTTACCTCGCTGACGCGCCAGATCGGCGCCGTGGCGGCTGTGCACGTGCCGCAGCGGGCGCAGGAAGAGACCTTGCTCGAAGATGGTACGGGTGCCTCCGTATTATCGCCAACGCCGCAAGCACAGCAAACCCAGGACACGCCGTGGCACCGTTTTCCGCGTGGTTCCATGCCCGGCAATTTCCTGCATGAGCAGCTGGAATGGATGGGCGGCGAGGGTTTTGACTGCGTCCACGAGAGCAATTTCGATATGCGCCTGGCTGCGCGCTGCGAGCGGGCAGGCTGGGGCCATCGCCAGGAAGACGCCATCGCCTGGTTGCGCGAGGTGGCGCTTACGCCGCTGCCGCTGCTGGACACCTCTTTGTCTGAACTGGACAGCACCTTGTCCGAGATGGAGTTCTGGTTCCCCAGCGAGCATTTATCCACCGATGCCCTCGATAGCTTGTGCACGGACTTGCTGCTCGATGGCGCGCCGCGTCCCATAATGCCAAAACGCCAGCTGCACGGCATGCTGAAAGGCTTTGCCGACCTGGTGATCGAACGCGATGGCCGCTACTGGGTGCTCGATTACAAATCGAATGCGCTGGGCGTCAACGACGCGGCCTATCACACGCAGGCGCTGGCGGCTGGCATGGCGCAGCACCGCTACGATATCCAGGGCGCCCTCTATATGCTGGCCTTGCACCGGCTGTTGCGCAGCCGCCTGGGGGACAGCTACGACCCTCAGGAACATCTGGGCGGCGCCATCTTTTTATTTTTGCGCGGTATCGCCAATACGGAAACACGGGGCTGCTACTGGCTGGCGCCGCAAGCTGAATTGCTGGATGGCCTCGATCAATTGCTGGAAGAAACCCATGAAGCATGATGCGGCGCTGGACGCCTTGTTTTCCTATTTTGATGCGCTCGCCGAAGCGGGCCATATGCGCCGCTTGAGCGCGGCGTTTGCCCGCTTTATCGCCAGCCTTGAGCAAGACGCCCCAGATGCAGCAGCGCTAGGCGTGGCTTGCATGGTGCTGTCCGAGCTGGAGGGGCGCGGACATAGCTGTCTGATGCTCGACGAGCTGGCCGATGGACCATCGCAGCTGATGGGCTGGCAGGAAGATCTGTGGCAAGCCTTGCTGGCTATTTCCGGCCCGCTGCCCGAGACGCTTGAGGCCTGGCACGCGCTGCTGGCGCGCGCACCGCAAGTATGGCCGGTAAGGACAGGTGACTCGCAGCAGCCGCTGGTGCTCGATGGCGCGCGCCTGTATTTGCGCCGTTACTGGCGCGATGAAACCCTGGTTGGTGAGCGCATCGCCGAGCGTGCCCGTATCACCGTGGCCCCGCCTTTGGAGCAGGTGCGCCACTGGCTCGATATCCTGTTCGACCAGCCCACGCCCGACGGCGGCCCGGACTGGCAAAAGACGGCGTGCGCGATCGCCATGCGCGGCAAGGTGGCCATCATCACGGGCGGGCCGGGTACGGGCAAGACGTACACGGTGGCCAGTTTGCTGACCTTGCTGTTCGCCGTCTCGCCGCAGCCCGAGCAGCTACGCATCGCGCTGGCTGCGCCTACCGGCAAGGCGGCGGCGCGCTTGAAGCAGTCGATAGACAAGGCCTTGGCGGGGCTGGCGGCGAAGACCGGCGACAGCTTGCCGCTGCTGGAACTGGCCAGGCGCATGGGCGCCGCGCGCACCTTGCATAGCCTGCTCGGCGCGCGGCCCGATACGCGCGCTTTCCAGCATCACGCGGGCAATCCGCTCGATGTCGATGTGCTCATCGTCGATGAAGCGTCGATGGTGCATCTGGAAATGATGGCATCCTTGCTCGATGCCTTGCCATCGACCGCCATGCTGATACTGCTGGGCGACAAGGACCAGCTGGCGTCGGTGGAGGCGGGCGCCGTATTGGGCGACCTGTGCCACGATGCGCAGGCGGGCAGCTATACCGCAGGCACCATCGCTTATGTGCAGGCGGCCGGCGGCGTGCAGATCCCCGCGCAGTTTGCAGGTAGCGCCGGCCCGCTGGCGCAGCAGACAGTGATGCTGCGCCACAGCCACCGTTTCAGCGGCCCTATCGGTGAACTGGCGCTGGCCGTCAATGCGGGCCAGCCACGGCTGGCGCAGCAATGGCTGACCGGTGACAGCGATGGAAAAGTGGCGTGGATCGCTGCGGCGCAGCCGGACGATGTGCTGCGCCTGGCCTTGCGCGGGCGTGCCGATGCGCCGGGCGGTTATCAGCCTTACCTGGCGCTGGTCAATGCCGGTGCGGATGGCGAACACACACAGCATGACGACTGGGTGCGCAAGGTGCTGCACAGCTTTGAAGCGTTCCGTATCCTGTGCGCCGTGCGCGAAGGCGAGTGGGGCGTGGCTGGCTTGAATGCGGCCATTGAGCTGCGGCTGGAAAAAGAAGGGCTGATACGCCGCAGCGAATGGTATGTGGGGCGGCCCGTGATGGTCACGCGTAATGACTACGCCACCGGCGTCTTCAATGGCGACATCGGCCTGACCTTGCGCGACCCGGCCCGGCCTGGGTCCTTGCGCGTGTATTTCCTCGAAGGCGATACGGTGCGTAGCGTGCTGGCGACCCGCTTGCGCCACGTGGAAACGGCGTTCGCCATGACCGTGCATAAATCGCAGGGCTCGGAATTTCGCCACACGGTGCTGGTGCTACCGCAGGAAGGCGGCGCCATGCTGGCGCGTGAGCTGGTCTATACCGGCATCACGCGCGCCCGCGATTTCTTCACACTGGTATCGCCCACGCAGGCCGTGCTGTTCGACGCCATCCTGCGCCGCACCCAGCGCGCCAGCGGCTTGCGTGGGCTGATCGGGGCCTAGCGCGTCAGTCCTCAGGCGTTGGCGCCAGCAGCCTGCTCAGCGCCGCCGCCAGGTCGGCATGGTATTGCGTGGCCACGGCACTGTCCACGAAATCAAAGCCGTGGATGGCGCCCGGGTAGACATGCGTTTCCACCGGTACGCCGGCGCGCGACAGGCGCAGCGCATAGGCCACGTCTTCCTCGAGAAACAGGTCGAGCGCGCCGACGGCGATGAAGGTGGGCGGCAGCGCGGTCAGGCTTTGGGCGAGGGCTGGCGCAAAATACGGCTGCCATGCTTCGTCGACCTTTTCACCCCGCAAGGCCGACCAGGCAAACTGGTTGTGGCTGGCCGTCCAGACGAATTCACCGGTGGTCGGGTTCTGTACGGGCGCGTCGACGCCGCCTGTCCTGGGATCGAGCATCGGGTAAATCAGTACCTGGCCAGCCAGCCGATATTGGCCACGGTCGCGCGCCAGCAGCGCGAGCATCGCCGCCAGGCCGCCGCCCGCGCTCTCGCCCATGACGATGATACGGGCTGGATCGATGCCCAGTTCCTGCGCATGCTTGACCAGCCAGGCCAGCGCCGCATATGCATCGTGCAAGGGCGCGGGAAACGGCGACTCGGGAGCAAGCCGGTACTGCACGCTGAGCACCAGCGCCTGATGCTGCTGCGCCATGGCCTGGTTCG
Source organism: Janthinobacterium silvisoli (assembly GCF_014200725.1). Lineage (GTDB taxonomy): Bacteria > Pseudomonadota > Gammaproteobacteria > Burkholderiales > Burkholderiaceae_D > Janthinobacterium. Next base: position 538,769 of record NZ_JACHCL010000001.1, on the reverse strand, counting down.
CCTTTGAAAACATGTCGGGCGTGCCGGAAATAAAACCGCTCGCATGCAGGAACAAGATGGCTGGCAGGGGCTGATCCACGGCCTGCTGCGGGCGATGGATCAGCAGCCGCAGCTGCTTGCCACCCGGGCCGCCTGTGATCATGCGCTCTTCATGGGGTGTGTCGGCCGCCTGTGCGCTGGCAGGGAAGAGCTGCGCCAGGCTGGCGCGGTATTGCGTGATGCCTTGCCGGGCTGGATCGAACGCGGCGAACGCCTGCGCGAGCGGGCGCGCGGCCGGGTCGACCATGGGCAGGGTACTCCGTGTAGTATTGTTCATAGCGTCGCTCCCATCAGGCGGTCATGCCGCCATCGACGCACAGCTCCACGCCGGCTACGAAGCTGCTGTCGTCACTGGCCAGGAACAGGGCGGCGGCGGCCACTTCGTCGGCGCGGCCCAGGCGTTTCAGGGGGATTTTATCGGTCAGGAAGCGCCGCACCTCTGCGCTCGCATTGTCGAACATCGGCGTGTCGGTGGGGCCGGGGCTGAGGGTATTGACGCGGATGCCGAGGCCGGCCAGTTCATGCGTCCAGGTGCGCGCATACGAACGCACGGCCGCCTTGGTGGCTGAATATGTGCCATAGCCAGGGTTGCCGATATTGCCGGCGATCGACCCCACCAAAACGATGGCGCCGCCGCTACCCATTTGCAGGACGGCCCGCTGCACCGTCAGCACCATGCCGCGTACGTTCAGGTCGAAAGCCTGGTCGAAGTGTTCCTCGGTGGTGCCGTCCAGGGTGGCAAATTCCGATACGCCCGACGAGGTGACGAGGATGTCGAGCTGCTTTCCAGTTTGCCTGACGATCTCGAACAGGCGGTCAAGGTCGCCGCTGCTGGTGACGTCGCCCTGGACGGCGGTTGCGCGCTTGCCGATCAGGGCGACGGCTGTATCGAGCTGCGCCTGGCGCCGGCCTGTAATAAATACATGGGCGCCTTCGTCGGCAAAACGTTGGGCGATGGCCAGGCCGATGCCGCTGCTGCCTCCGGTAACGATGGCGGTTTTTCCTTCAAGTTTCAACATGGCGCATTCCTTGGTGTGGGGGGGGGGAATGGTTCATGATACATTTCGTATATCTGGTGTCAATTACGCACCAACTATGAATCAGATATACGAAAGGAAACCGCGATGGCTTCGAATGTCGCTATGAATCTCGCTGAAATCAGCAGCACGCGGCCCGTGCTGGAGCAGGTTGCCAACAAGTGGTCGGTACTGATTTTGACCGTGCTGTGCTCGGAACCGTCGCGCTTCAACGCGATCAAGCGGCGGCTGGACCCGATCACGCACAAGGCGCTGACGGAGGCCTTGCGCCGCCTGGAAAGAAATGGACTGGTGCACCGGCGCGTCATCCCCACCTCGCAAGTGGCCGTGGTGTATTCGATCACGCCGCTGGGGCGTACCTTGCAGGAGCCATTCGTGGCGCTGGTGGCGTGGGCTGCAGCGCATGGCGGCAGCATCGAACAGGCGCAAGAGGCTTTCGATGCGCGGCCGCTATAGCTGCTTTGTCAGCGCCCAGGCGCCAGGGTTGGCGCCACCAGTCTTGCCACCTCCAGGAAGGCATTCGTGGCGGGCGTGTTCTGGCGCCGGTCGCGTACGGCCAGGCCGACCTTGCGGCTGACGGGCGGGTCGAGCGGCACGGCGACCAGGTCGGGATACTGCTGCTGCAGGCGCTGGGGCAGGGCCAGTTCGGCCACGATGGACAGGCCATCGCCGCGGTTGACCATGTCGAGGATGGTGATGATCTGGCTGATATGGTAGGGCACTTGCGGCTGCAGCCCGGCGTTGGCAAACAGCGGCTCGATCAGGACCGCGCAACCGGCTTCGGACATGATGAACGGCCCTTCGCATAGCTGGACCAGGGTGATGGCGGGCAGTTGCGCCAGCGGATGGCTGCGCGGTACCAGCGCCATCATCTGGTCTTCCACCAGCGGCACGGTGTCGTAGCGCTCGTCGGGCAGCACCACGAAACCCACGTCGACGCGGCGCTCGCGTATCCACTGCAGCACTTCATGGTCGCCGCCCTCGTCGATGCGCAGGACGATACCCGGATAGCGGTGGCGAAACTCCCTCAGAATGGCCGGCAGCAAATTCAATGAGGCGGTCGGGCCGAAGGAGCCGATGCGCAGGGAGCCCTGGTGCTGGCCCAGCACGTCGGCCGCTTCCTGGCGCATCGCTTCGGACAAGCCCAGGATTTCACGCGCGCGCAGCAGCAGCTGGCAGCCCACTTCCGTCAGTTCGGCCGAGGCCTGGTGGCGCACGATCAAGTCCACCCCCATTTCCTTTTCCAGCGCTTTCAAGGCGTGCGAGACGGCCGACTGGCTGATACCCAGCCGTGCGGCGGCGGCCGAGAAACCGTGCAGCTCGGCCACCAGGGTAAAAATTTCCAGTTGCGTGAAGGTCATGGTGTTTACGTATATGAGTAAATACTCATTATTTCATGAGTTGATATTAGTATTAATATATAGATTGACAGCCCGCCGCGCAAGCGGCATGACAGATTGCATCACAGGAAAACCTATGCGTTCCAGCACCGTAACACCGGCTACACTTTCCGCCGCGCCAGCATCGCTGGTATATATCAAACTGATTTTCGTTGCCCTGTTCTGGGGCGGTACTTTTATTGCCGGCCGCGTGCTGGCGCAGCAAATGCCGCCGATGACCGCCGCCAGCGGACGCTTCAGCGTGGCCGTGGTATTGCTGTTGCTGCTGGCCTGGAAATTCGAAGGCGGCTTGCCGCGCCTGGACCGCAAGCAAGTGTTGACGACGGCGGCGCTCGGCTTGACGGGTTTCTTCCTGTACAACCTGTTTTTCCTGGCCGCCCTGGCGCGCATGCCGGCCGGCCGCACGGCGCTGTTCGTGGCCCTCAATCCCATCGTCACGGCGCTGGCTTCGGCAGTACTGCTGCGCGAGCGCCTGGGTTCCATCAAATGGCTGGGCATCGTGCTGGCGTTCTGCGGCACGGCCATCGTGATCACGCATGGCGACCTGGCCGGCTTGCTGCATGGCACGGGTGGCGGTATCGGCGCCGGTGAAGTCTTCATGTTTTGCGGTATTTCCAGCTGGGCCGCCTACACCCTGATCGGGCGCGTGGCATTGAAGGGGCTCTCGCCTGTAGCTGCCACTACCTACGCTGCCATGTGGGGCCTGGCTTTCTTGCTGGTGGGCGCGGCGTTTGAATTTCCCACCGTGCCATGGCGCAGCTTCGGCTGGCAAGTGTGGGCCTCCATCGCCTACATGGGGCTGTTCGGCACGGTGATCGGTTTTGTCTGGTACTACGAAGGGGTAAAAGCGCTGGGGCCGTCGCGCACGGCAGTATTCAACAACCTGGTGCCCGTGTTCGGGATCTTGCTGGCGGCAGCCTTGCTGGGCGAACCGGTACTGGTATCGATGCTGGTGGGTGGGGCGGTGACGATAGCGGGGGTGGTGCTGACGAACCGGAAGGTAATGTAAAGCTGGGGTCAGTCGCTCCACGATCGAAGTGCCTCCCATTGGGAGGCACTTCCCCGGCGGGTCTGACCCCATTTTTGATGCTACTTAAAGATTACTGTGCGTGGCGGCGTTTATGTACTTTGGCTTTTTTATGACGGGTGGCCGAAGCGCGCATCACCTTCGGTTCCGCTTCGCCGTTTTCGATCGCCAGCATGCGGCGCACGTTGACGGCGTCCATCGAGCGCACGGAATTGGCGCGCGCGTTGAGCAGGATCATGGTGGCGAACTTGCCGGCCGATTTCAAGCGCATGATCAGGCAGCGGCCCGCTTCATTCGTAAAACCGGTTTTCGACAGGCCGATATCCCAGCCCTTGGCGCCTACCAGGCGGTTGGTGTTGTGGTATTCCACATCGCGGCCCTTGATCTGGATCACGTCTTTCTGATCGGTGGTGATGCGGCTGATGTCCGGGTAGTGCGAAGCGGCCACCGCCATCTTGACCAGGTCCGACGCCGTCGACTGGTTGTTTGGGGACAAGCCGGTTGGCTCTTCCATCACGGTCTGTTGCATGCCCAGCGCCTTGATCTTGGCGTTCACTGCCACGGAAAACGCCGTCAGGCCACCCGGATAGTTGCGCGCCAGTGCTGCGGCGGCGCGGTTATCGGACGACATCAGCGCCAGTTGCAGCACGTCGTGGCGGCTCAGCGTGGCGCCCACGGGGACGCGCGAGGTACTGTGTTTCAGCATATCGACATCCTCCCGGTCGATGCTGATTTCTTCCTTCATGTTCGGCTTGGAATCGAGCACGACCATCGCTGTCATCAGCTTGGTCAGCGAGGCGATCGGCACAACCATGTTGGCGTTTTTTTCAAGTAAGACTTTACCCGTGCCATCTTCGACCACCAGTACGGACTGGGAACCGAAAGGCACGGCGATGGCCGCTGTGGATAGCGTCATCAGCACCGTGGCGATAATTTTTTTGAGCATGGGATCGTATTTGGAAAAGCAGTTTTGGGGCGCCACCAGGGGCGCTGCGCACAATACCGCGACATACGCCTGCCGCAGCGCAGCATATGTCTTCGGGGCAATAGTTGCCAAGCGTAGACGATACCATTAAAGATTAGCCGATGTCTACGCTACAGGGGCGCTGCGGGCCGCTTTGGACGGCGAATCGTGAAATAAATATTGACTGGACGCGTAACTATTGCCTGAGTGAAAATTGTTTTGAATTTATTGATTTCGTTATGGAAACTTCGTAATATTCCAGCAATCTTGCCATGTAATTTAGCGGATGGCGGCGAAGATCGTAGCTGATGCCGGCAAAGTCGTATTTCGTCGCCTGCGCCTGTGCCAAGGGCGCGCCTCGCCCTAGACTGCGTTCATGCCTGACTGACATCATAAGGAGAACGCAGCATGTGGAAACAATTTAGCAAGTGGTATAGCGATTTCGAGGATGAAACCTTGCGGGTGCTCGCGCATCCGGAAACGGCAGCGCAGGTGGCAGGTACCCTCCGGCGCCGCTCCTTTACGCGGCTGGCCGGTCTGACACCGATCGAGCGCCAGCAGATGCATGCGTTTGTGCAGAAGTACCGTGGCATTACCTTCTATTGGGTCATACTCAAATTGATTGTGCTGTGCAGCATCATCGGCCTCATACTACACAGCCTGTTTCCGGATAAATTGCGCTTGGTTGCGGCATTGACGGTGAGTAATCTTGCGGGCTTGGCAATTGCATGGAGCATACTCGGTGTCTGGTTCAACTACCGCAAGCTGGCGCACAAGAAATTCAAGGTGCTTGCCTTATTTCTTCTATCTCCTGCTGCGACAGGGATGGCGCTTGGCATCATGCGCACGGTATTGATTGAGGGTGGTTCTTTCAGCGCCGGGCTGCTCAGTGGCGGCCGCATCGGCGCTATTGCCGCGCTGACAGCAGGCCTGGTGTATCTGGTGCCGATGTCCATCGTGGCCATCTGGCGCAACCGCGAATATGAAGCGCTGACCCTGAAACTGGAGCGCGATGCCGAGCGCGAGCGCATGGCCCGCGAGCTCAGTGAGTCGCAACTGCGTTTGCTGCGGGCGCAAATCGAACCACATTTCCTGTTCAACACCCTGGGCGCCGTGCAGCAGCTGGCCGAGCAGGGCGCGCCGAAAGCCGCCGCGCTGACGGCTGACCTGATCGCCTTTTTACGAACCAGCCTGGACAAGATGCGCAGCGAGCAAGTGCCGCTGCAAGGCGAATTCGATATGGTGGCAGCGTATTTGCGTGTGATGCAGGCGCGCATGGGGCAGCGCCTGCGCTTTCAACTGGACTTGCCGGCTGAGCTGGCTGACACTCTGATCCCCAGCATGATCGTGCTGACCCTGGCCGAAAACGCCATCAAGCATGGTATCGAACCGGCACTGCGCGGCGGTGATATTCATGTCTCGGCCCAGCTGGTTGGCAGCATGCTGCGCTTGCGTGTGCGCGATACGGGCATGGGCTTGGTCGAACATGCAACAACGGCCAGTGGTGGAGGCCTGGGCCTGGACAATATCCGTAGCCGGCTGCAACTGGCGGCGCAGCACGGCGGTGGCCGCGCCGGCAGCCTGGAGGTACGCAATGGCGAAGAGAGCGGCGTGATTGCCGATATTTTACTGTCCTATAAAACAATGGCAGAAGAGACTGCATGAAAACCACGGTTATGATCGCTGAAGACGAGCCGCTGATGCGCGAGCGCCTGCTCACCATGCTCGAACTATGCTGGCCCGAGGCGCAGGTCATGCTGGTGGCGGAAAATGGCAATGACGCCTGGGACGGTTTTCTGGAGCATGAGCCGGAGGTGGTGTTTCTCGACATCCGCATGCCGGGCCTGTCCGGCCTGGAAGTGGCTGAGCGTATCGGCAAGCGGGCGCACGTGGTGTTCGTCACGGCCTACGACCAGTATGCGGTCGACGCCTTTGATGCCGGCGCGGTGGATTATCTGTTGAAGCCGGTGCAGGCCGAGCGCTTGCAACGTGCCTTGGCCCGCCTGCGCGACAAGCTGGGCGCGGCGCCGGCCGACATGGCCCACTTGCTGCATTCCTTGCGGGCTGCACTGCCGGCGCCGCCGCGCGAAAAGATGAAGTGGCTCAAGGCCAGCGTGGGCAAGCAGATACGTTTGATCGATATCAACGATGTGCTGTTTTTCCAGGCCGATACCAAATACACGCGCGTAGTGCTGGCCGGTTCCGAAGCGCTGGTTCGCACGCCGCTTAAGGATTTGCTGGGCGGCCTGGACCCGGAACAGTTCTGGCAAATCCACCGCGGCACCATGGTCAACGTGAAAGCCATCGAAGCGGCCGAGCGCATCGATGCCGAGCGCATGCAGGTGCTGGTGCGCGGCAGCGCGGAAAAGCTGCCCGTCAGCCGCACCTTTACCCATCTGTTCCGCGAGTAATCCAGAAATGCAAACGCCCCGCACATGGCGGGGCGTTGTCAGTTGCAGTGCAAAAATAATTACTGGATCTTGGCAATCGACACTTCCGTCGATTTCACCAGGGCGATCACTTCGCTGCCCACCTTCAAGTCCAGGTCCTTGATCGAGCGCGAGGTGATCACGGAGGTGACGATGCCGTGCGGCGTTTCCACGTCCACTTCCGAGACCACCGGCCCGAAGATGATTTCCTTGATCTTGCCGCGAAACTGGTTGCGTACATTCACTTCCGAGATAGCCATGGTGCGTCCTTTGTGCTGGTAATACGCCGTGTGGCGCGATATGGCCAGAGTACGGTCCAGACATGTTTTTGACTACGAATCGATGCGCATATGGTTATGCGCAGCGTATTCGATCTGGCTCAGGCGGGCATGAAAAAACCGGGGCAGGCCCCGGTTCGTTGGATTGCGATGCAGACGATTATTTCTGATAAATCTTGTCGAACTCGCCGCCGTCATCAAAGTGTTTCTTTTGCGCCTGTTTCCAGCCACCGAAAACTTCGTCGACCGTGAACAGGCTGATCGGCTTGAAGCTGGCTGCGTATTTCTTGGTCACTGCGGCCGAACGGGGGCGCAGGAAGTGTTTGGCGGCGATTTCCTGGCCTGGTTCCGAGTACAGGTATTGCAGGTAGGCGGTGGCTTCCTTGCGGATGCCCTGGCGGTCGACCACCTTGTCGACCACGGCCACCGGCGATTCGGCCAGGATGGAGATGCTCGGGTAGACCACTTCGAAGTTGTCGCCAAATTCCTTGCGCACCAGTTGCACTTCGTTTTCAAACGTCACCAGCACGTCGCCGATTTCACGCTGCGTGAAAGTGGTGGTGGCGCCGCGGCCGCCGCCATCGAGCACCGGCACGTTCTTGAACAGACGCGTCACCAGGTCGCGCGCCTGCGCTTCGGTGCCGCCTTTTTTGATGGCATAACCCCAGGCCGCCAGATAGGTGTAGCGGCCGTTGCCGGAGGTCTTAGGATTCGGCACGATCACCTTGATGCCGGGCTTGGCCAGGTCGTCCCAGTCCTTGATCTGTTTCGGATTGCCCTTGCGCACCAGGTACACCATGGTTGAATAGAAGGGCGCTGCGTTATTCGGAAATTTCTTGGCCCAGTCTGGCGCCACCAGACCGCGGTCGACCAGCAGGTCGATGTCATTGGCCTGATTCATCGTCACGACCGAGGCTTCCAGGCCATCGGCGACGGAACGCGCCTGTTTGCTGGAGCCGCCGTGCGATTGTTTGATGGTTACGGTTTCGCCAGTTTTTGCTTTCCAGTCGGCAGCAAAGGCAGGGTTGATATCCTTGAACAATTCGCGCATGACATCGTAAGAGACGTTCAGCAAGACCACCGGCTCGGCGGCGCTGGCCGTCAAAGGCAGGCTGGCGGCTGCGCCCAGGGCCAGGGTGCTGGCGAGAAACCAGCGGCGGGTACGGCTCGAGAGTGCGTTTTGTTTGGACATATTCAACTCTTGTTGTGAAAACAGACAGACATAGTCTAAAATTCTGGCCGAAAAAGAAACGAATTTTTCGTAATATGCTTAGATCACAATCCAGTTTTCGCTAAAAAACAGATATCGATTTTTGTAAACATTCGTGGGCAAGGCGCTTCCCAGGGCTTAGCCTGCAATGGCACGCAGTGGCATGCATAGGCATAATGACAGGTGAAAGCGCCTTGCGGCACGGCGTGAAGAAACCCGAAAGCGCCGCTTGGTGTATAGTCGGAATCGCGCGATACAGGGGCAACCCGCCTGCATCGGCAACCGGAATATTTTGTGAGCGTACATGAGTCTTGAAATTCGTATTGCAACGTCAACCGACGCTTTCGAAGCGTGCAGTGTATTACGGCGCTCTATCGTCGAATGCTGCAGCCTCGATCATCGGAACGATCCAGCCATTCTTGAAGCCTGGCTGGGCAATAAAACACCGCAGATGGTGGCATGCTGGTTTGCATCGCCCACCAATTTTTCGCTGGTCGCCGTCGATGCGGGCGCCGTCGTCGGCGTCGGCCTGCTGACGCGCGCTGGCAAGCTGGCCCTGTGCTATCTGCTGCCGGAAGTGCAAGGCCAGGGCGCCGGCAAGGCGCTGGTCGAACGCATGGAAGTGCAGGCGCGCGAATGGGGTATCAAGGCTTTGCAATTGCATAGCACGGCCAGCAGCGAAGCTTTTTTCGTCAAGCAAGGTTATGTCGAGGCAGGCAGTGTGCGCTCGCCATATGGTGTGGAAACTGTTTTCTGCTGGAAACAGCTCGACCCTGCCGGCATCGTTACCGGCGACCCCAAGCGCAAGCGTTTTTGCAACTGCAACTCGGCGTGACCGGTGCAGCACAGCAAAGCGCTCAGTAACTGATCTGTATGTACACGGCGCGTGGCGAGCTAATAACCACCGGCGCCGCCACCTCTTCCAGTAACGCTCCCCCCACGAACAGATGCAACTGCCCTGGTCCAAATGTGGCCCAGGGTTCGTCTTGCGTCAGCGGATGGGTGGCGATGACGGCGATACGGTCATCGAGGTGGTTATGCTGGCGAAAATCGATGCTGCGCTCGCAGTCGATCAGATGCGCCACGGAAAATGGGTATTCGCGTATCACGTAATGCAGATGCGTGGAACAGTGGGCAAACAAAACGTTGCCATCGGATAGGATGAAATTGAAGGTGCCGTGTACCGCGATCTCACTGGCCATGGCGGCGACTGCCGCGCGCAGCTCGCTCAAGGCCGGTTCGCCTGCAGGAAAACGCGTGCGCAAGCTGGCCAATAAATAGCAAAAAGCTTGTTCGCTGTCAGTGTCGCCCGTCGCCTGGTAATGTGGGTTGACGGGAGCGCTCCATGTTTTCAGGTCGCCATTGTGGGCGAAGGACCAGGTCTTGCCCCACAGTTCGCGTGCAAACGGATGGGTATTTTCTGGCGCGATGCGGCCCTGAGTGGCCTTGCGGATATGCGCGACGATGTTTTTGGCCTTGATCGAGCGGTCGTGCAATTGCGCCGCCAGCGGCGAATCGATGGCGGCCAGGTGGTCGGTCAGCAGGGTGCAGCCACTACTGGAATGAAAGGCGATACCCCAGCCGTCGCGGTGTTCATCGGTGCGCCCGCCCCGTTCCTTGAAACCGGCAAACGAGAAATCGAGGGTGGCGGGCTTGCTGCTGTTCATTGCGAGTAACTGGCACATGGTGCGTGGCCTTCATCAGGATATTACGGTACAGGGCAACAGTACTGGCTGGGGCAGGGCGCAGGAAGGAATGTTTGCGCATATCCATATGCGTTGTATCTTCAGGTCAAGCGATGGCTTATTCGCGAAACGCATATCAAATGGCGAAAGCATTCGTTCTCCTTTCAAGGTCTGCCGCTTATTCTGCCCACTTTGGCAACATCATCCCCACAAGGGAGCGGTGGTGCAGCTATGCAGAGGAGTCAACATGCCATTTCCCGTCCTGAAAAACTATCTGGCCCGTTTGTCGCATGAAACCCAGGCTGGCACCAGCGTCTGGCTCGATGAGGAAGGCAGGGCGCTGGGGCGCTTTTTCAATTGCACCATGACCAGCGGTTTCCAGCCGCTGCGTGAAATCGGCAGCGGCAAGCTGGTCGCCTTCGAGGGCCTGGCGCGCAGCGTGTCCAAGGCCGACGAGGGACTTTCCTTATGGCGTTTGCTCGACCACGCGGCCAGCGACGATGAATCGGTGGAACTGGACCGGCTGTGCCGCATGCTGCACGCCATCAATTTTTTCCGCCAGGCGGAGGCGGAAGAATCCGACCTGTACCTGAATGTGCATGACCGGCTGCTCAGCGCCGTCAGCAGCAATCACGGCCATGCCTTCCAGCGCATCCTCGACGCGCTGGGCTTGCCGATCGAACGCATCGTATTGCAGCTGCCGACGGTGACGCCCAACCAGGGCTGGCTGTTGAATTACGTGGCCGATAATTACCGCCGCAACGGCTTCCGCCTGGCGATCAATGTGACTAGCGTGAACGAAGCCATCGGCTTGCTCGAACGCTTGCATCCCGATACCTTCAAACTCGATGCGGGTAACCTCAGCGATGAAGATGCCGTCGCCAATTTCGTCACCCTCTGCCACGCGGCCAAGATACGCGTGGTCTTCAAGCGCCTGGAAACGCCGGGAGCCTTGCAGGCGCTGCAACGCATCGCCGCCGCCACTGGCTTGCCCATCGTTGGCCAGGGTTATTTGCTTGATAAACCATTGAGCAGCCTGGCCCATGCCAGGCTGGCAACGGTTCCCGTCGCGGCAGCTGCCTGAGACGGGCGCGAGTAGAAAAAATCGCGAAATGGAGTGGGCACGATAGCCTTGAGGGTTTTTCTTCGCGGCACAATAGGCTATAGTAATCCCATCGTTACATTGGACTGACTATGGCATCGCGCAGAAATTTCCTCCATCACGGCATGGGCCTGGCCGCTTTGGGCCTGGTAGCCACGCCACTTATCGGTTGTGCATCGCGCACGGCCGCTCCCGCCTCGGCAAGCGCCAGCGCCAGGCCCACTCCACCGCGTACCGGCGTGCCGCCGCAGCCGCAGCAACTGGCCAGCATCGACCGCTCAGCGAGCGTGCAGACACGCCAGCAAGCGACGGAGATGGAACCACCGCCCGATATCTTCGACGCGCAGGCACTGGACCTGGACTTCTGGCTCAAGCCACGCACCCTGGAACTGGTACGTCCGGCCAGCAATGAAAAGGCCAAGCTGCTGTACTGGAAAGATGGCGAAGTCATCGATTCGGCATATCAGGAACTGTGCCATTTGCTGCGCGACGTGAACGGCAAGAAAACCATGGCCATCGATCCCAAGCTGCTGGAAACCCTGTGGGGCACGCAAGCCTTCGTGGCGCGCTATGGTATCGAGCAGCCGCTGGAAATCCTGTCCGGCTACCGCACGGCGGAATCGAACAGTAAATTGCGTGAAGCGGGCGTGCCAGCGGCGCGCCAGTCGCTGCACATCAAGGGGCGTGCTGCCGATATCCGCGTCGCCAACCTGAATTCGGAAGTGCTGGGCTCGCTGGTGCGCAGCTTCAAGCAGGGTGGCGTGGGCTTCTATTACCGCTCCGGTCCGCGCGGCGGCTGGATACATGCGGATACAGGTTTACAAAGAACCTGGAAAGGTTAAAACCTTGAGCATTTAGTAATGATAAGGCGGTTCCGGCACAGCATCCTTGCCGGACCGCTTGAGCTCGTCAAAATTCAAGGGCCGCTCCCACCAGATACGCCATCCCTGGCGCTGGCTGGCCTGCACTTCGGGGTGCTCTTTCAGGTAGCCGTCGATAAAACGGCCAAATTCCGAGACATAGCCGCCATGGCCGGGCCGGTAGGGTGCCAGAGGCTTCATTGCTGCTCCTGTTCTTGTCATTCTATAATTAGACCATCCGCGTGCAGAAAAGTGCCGCATTTTTCTGGTCTCTCATGAAACTCTCCAGCAATAACATCGAACTGTTCCTGGCCGTCGTCGACGGCGGCTCGTTTTCCAACGCGGCGCGTACCTTGCGGCGGGCGCCGTCGGCTGTCAGCATGGCCATCGCCAATATCGAGGCTGAACTCGGCATCACCCTGTTCGACCGGGGCGCGCGCGAGGCGGTGCCCACGCCGGCCGCGCTGGCGCTGCTGCCGCATGCACGCCTGATCGCCGAACAATTAAAACAGCTGCACGTGCATGTGAAGGAATTGTCGCAGGGCCTGGAAAGCCGCATTTCGCTCGGTGTCGCAGCCGAGCTCGATCCTGCGCCATTCCTGCGCGCCGTACAAGCGCTGTCGCAGCGCCATCCGCTGCTCGATATCGAAGTGCTGACAGCGCCGCAGGACGATTTGCACGAGATGCTGCAGCAAGGCCGTATCAGCGCCTGCATGGTGTTTGGTGGCGGACGCATCAATCATGCGGAACAATTCCAGCTGGTGGGGAGCGATGCCCTGCTGGCCATCGTCTCGGCGCAGCATCCGTCCAGCGATGTGGAGCGTCCCTTATTCATCGAGGAATTGGTGAACTTACGGCAGATCATCGTCGCCAGCCGTGAACTCGACATGGCCGATGCGCGTCCCATGGTGGGCCTGTCGCATTGGCGTACGGACAGCTTGCCGGTGGCCCTGGCGATGGTGGAAGCGGGACTGGGCTGGGGTAATTTCGCCGCCTCGGCGATTGCCCCTAGCCTGGCGGCAGGCCGGGTACGCCAGGTGGCGTTCAAGAATACGGGCAATGGCCTGGCACTGCCTATCCATTTTGTGTGGACCAAGGACCGGCCGCTGGGACTGGCGGCGCGGGCCTTTCTTCAGTTGCTGGCAGAAGGGCGGGCCGGGGAAGCCTGAAGTGTGTCGCTCTCTACCGGCTGCTGCGCCGACAGCGGCACGTCGAACAAGCCATCGAAGATGTAATTGAAGATGAAGCTGTAGCAGGGAATGATCAGCATCAAGGCGAAGTCGAGCACGAAGGCCTGCCACAGGCTGATGTGCAGCCACCACGCGATCAAGGGTATCAAATACATCACCAAGGTGATCTGGAAGCCGATCGCATGCAGGATGCGGCGTTTCACGGTGCGCGTGCGCGACACCTGGCGGATTTCCCAGTATTCGAAGGCCGTGTTGTAGAGCAGGTTCCAGACGACGGCGATACTGGTGATCATCATCGCCAGGGGCCCGGTGCTGGTGGCCGACTCGCCCGAGAGCAGGGTCAGCCAGGCGGTGGAAATGGCCATGCCGATGATTTCAAAGGCAGTGACATAGATGATTTTTCGCTTGATACCTTGCATGCTGAGCCTGAAAAAATAAGATGGCCGTCATTTTAAGTCAGATCGATTGATGTGAATAGTTGATAGCTGTCAGTTTTAATGATGGATTGTGCGGTTTGCATACCGGATTGGCGGCGAACGGTGGATAATGCTGGAAGGCGGGCGACTGGCCCGCCGTATCACGTAGATGGAGTAAGCATGTCAGGCTCAGCAGACAGTAATATCGACAATACCGGCAGCGATGTCCGTCCCCGTTTCCGCCCCCGTCCATGGGAACATCTGGAAACGCCGTATGACGTGGAGGTGTGGATCGAGGAACATAACCGCAGCATGCAAGACAATATCGGCGCGAACGAGGCGGGCGTCGGCATCTGTTTTACCCTGGCCGAGGGGGGTGATATCTATATGCAGACCAGCGCAGATGGCGCTGTCGTGCTCGACGTAACGCCCGATGCGGCCTGGGTGGCGCCCCTGATCAGCGCCGCCACCGGATGCGAGACACCGGCATCGTCGCTATGGATCTTGCCTGACGATAAATTGATCCAGTTGATCGTGGGGTTGTCCAGCCTGGTGGCCAGCACCTTGCTGGTGGTTGGCCATGATTTTGGCCTGCGCAGGCGCGGCCTGGGACGCTGAGTTTCCACTTTCCACCCGCGCCGTTGTGGCCATATCAGCGTTACGATATGCATATCTCGACACTGCTTGCCTTGCATGCTAGTCTCGTCATCAGGGCGCCTGGGGGCCAGGGCGGGATTGCAAAGGATAGCCATGGAAGAGATGCCGCGCGCAGGACAGGGGCCGGAGGATATATCCGGGCCTGAAGCAGGCCCTGACTCCAATTTTGCACCCGGCACGCCCCTGCTCGACGATGGCGTGTTCAGCCCCGGGCGCATGCGGGTCGAGCGCGAACAGGCCTATTTCAACGATTTGTATCTGCTCGCGCCGCTTGCCTACTTTGTGCTCGGTCTCGACGGCGTGATCCTGCAAATGAACCTGGTGGCGGCCGAGCTGTTCGGCCTGCCGCGCGAACGGCCCGGGCATGTCCTGTTCCGCACGTTTGTCAGTCCGCCATTTCATCGCGATTATGCGCAGTTTGTCGAGCGCGTGCTCAATAGCAGCGAACCCGAACGCATCCAGCTGCAAGTGCAATTGCGCCCGGCATCGCAGGCGCCGGGCTTGCCGGTCAGCTTGCTGGGCAGTACCGATCAGGGCGGGCAGGTGCTGCGCCTGGTGCTGGAGCAGGCCGAGGGCAAGATGGCGGCGCTCGAACGCAGCGAAGAGCGTTTCCGGCGCATCGTGCACAGCGCGGAAGAGGGCATCTGGGAAATCGATGCCCAGGCGCTGACCAGTTTTGTCAATCCGAAGATGGCGCACATGCTCGGTTACCAGATCGAAGAGATGCTCGGTAAGCCGCTGGCGGCCTTCATGGATGCCGAGGGACGCACCTTGCTGGAGCGCAATATCGCGCGCCGCCAGGATGGCATCGCCGAACGCCACGAATTCAAGTTCCTGCGCTGCGATGGCCAGCCACTGTGGGCGACCCTGGCCACCAATCCCATTTTTGACGCCAGTGGCGCGTATCTGGGCGCGCTGGCACTGGTGAGCGATATCACGGCGCACCGGGCGGCCTCCGAACGCATCTGGCAGCAAGCCAATTTTGACCAGCTGACAGGTTTGCCGAACCGGCACATGTTTCTCGACCGCTTGCAGAACGAGGCGCGCCGCGCCAGGCGCGAAGCTGCTTATCTGGCGCTGCTATTCATCGATCTCGACCATTTCAAGGAAGTCAACGATAGCCTGGGGCACGCCAAGGGTGACCAGCTGCTCAGCCAGGCGGCCCGCCGCATCGCCGAGCGGGTGCGCGCCACCGATACGGTGGCGCGCCTGGGCGGCGACGAATTCACGGTGATCCTGGCCGGCGTGGAGCAGATGGGCGGTATCGAGCGCGTGGTGCAGGAATTGATCACCGCGCTGGCGACGCCATTCGTGCTCGATGGCGACAGCGTGCAAGTGTCGGCCAGCATCGGCGTCGCCTTGTATCCGGCCGATACGGATGACACGGACACCTTGCTGCGGCACGCGGACCAGGCCATGTATGCGGCCAAGAGCGCGGGCCGCAATGGCTACAGCTATTTCACGCCGGCCTTGCAGCAGGCGGCCGAATTGCGCCGCAACATGGCGCGCGAAATGCGTGCAGCATTGGTACAGCACGAGTTCGAACTGTTTTACCAGCCTATCGTCGATTTACCCGATGGGCGCGTCATGTGCGTCGAGGCGCTGCTGCGCTGGCGCCATCCGCAGCGTGGCCTGCTGCCGCCCGGTGATTTCCTGGCGTTTGCCGAAACCAATGGCTTGCTGGTTGAAATCGGCGACTGGGCTTTCCGCCAGGTGGTGTACCAGGCCAAGCTGTGGCAGGCGCGGTTTGGTCCTGCGTTCCAGATCTGCATCAACAAATCGCCTTCCGAGCTGCGCTGCGATGCGGGCTTGTACGAGGGCTGGGCCGAGCTGCTGGCGCGGGAAGGATTACCTGCCGGCAGTATCGTGGTCGAGATCACGGAAGGCATCCTGCTTGATGAAACGCGCCAGGTAGTCGAACGGCTGCGCCAGTTCCGCGCCATGGGCATGGCGCTGGCGCTGGACGATTTCGGTAGCGCCTATGGTTCGCTGGCATGCCTGAAGAAATTCGAGATTGCATTCCTCAAGATCGCCCCATCGCTGGTGGGGGTGCTGGCGCAGGGCGATGCGGAACAAGCCTTGTGCGAGGCCATCATCGCGCTGGCTCACCGGCTGGGCTTGAAAGTGGTGGGCGAGGGCGTGGAGACGGCGGTGCAGCGCGATGTACTGGTGTCCGCCGGCTGCGACTTTGCACAAGGGCATTTCTTTGCCCACGCCTTGCCGGTGGGCGAATTCGATACCTGGCTGGCGCTTCAGCCTGCCAGTCAGCCCGCCGCCTGAAGCGCTGGCGCTGTCTCCATCAACTGTTCGACGGCGGCCAGCGTGTCATCGGCGCTGACCGATTCCAAGGTCAAGCCAGGCGCCAGCAGGACGCGATACTGGCTGCTGGCCGGATAGAACCAGCGGTAATTATCGGTGCGGATGTAATAGCCGACGATCTTCTTGTCATACACGGACGCCAGGTGGATCACCGAGGTGTCGGGCGACACCACCAGTTCGCAGCGCCGTATCAGGGCCGCCAGTTCCAGGATATGGCCGGCCGGCGGCGCCAGCATCACATTGGCGTGGCCATCGCCGCGAATGATCTCTTCGGCCCGCGCCTCGCTGCCGGGCGCGGCAATCACCAGCAACGCATGCTGCGGATAGCGTTGTGCGATGGCGGCGCAGCAGCGCTGGGCATCGGCCACACTGACCGTGCGCTGCAAGTTACTACCCTGGAAGTTCAGGCAAAACAGACCGGTATATTTTTGCAGCAAGGTGTCGCAGGCGGCATCGATGCGTGCCGCGTGGGCGTCGACCCCAAACAGTTCATAGCGCTGGTCGACCTTGCCCAGGTCAAACTCGGCGAACGTGGCAAAGTAGCTGTCGAGGATGTGGCGGCTGCGGTCGCAGGGCACCGTATGGTCGAACATGCCCAGTTTTGCGGTGGAGCTGCCATATTTGGGAATCGCAAAGCCCGTCAGATAGCGCGCTCCCAGCCATTTGATGCGAAATAGCAGCGGAATGGCGAAACGATTGTAAGGATTGAAGATGACGTCGTAGCGGCGCTGGCGCAGCTCGGCGATGCTGGTGCGCAAGTCGCGCAGCAGCGGCTGCTTGTCCCAGACGATAATTTCGTTGACGTGCGGGCAGGCGTCGATGATGGCGCGGTTGACGCTGCTGGCGGCAACATCGATCTGCCAGTGGGGGTAGCGCCGTTTCAACTCGCGCAGCAGGGGCGTGGAGACGATCATGTCGCCGATTTTATCGTTGCGCAAGATGAGAACCTTGCGCACCTTGGCCAGGTCGAGCGGCTGCTTGTTACGTTTGCCCAGCAGGGCATGACTGATCAGCCGGGCGGCGAGCTTTATCAAGGGAACTCCGAATGTCGATGGGGAAGTGCGCCAGTGCACAGTCAACATCTTACGGAATTCCGGCGCCCGCTGATAGGGGCGAATGGATTTAGCTTAGGCCCAGCAGTGCGATTACGCGGTCGCGGCTGATGCCGACCAGCGCCGAGCTGATGGCCAGCAGCGATTCGTAGCCGGGTTTGCTGGCTTTCTCGCTGAAGTTTTGTGCCAGGGCATCCATGCGTACCGGGCCTTGTACAGGTTGCGCATCGGCAACGCGGCTGCCGGTCTGGGCCAGCGCCGTACTGACCGCGCTGCGTGCCTGCTGCAAGTGCGCCAGCGCCTGCACCACTTGCTGCAAGGTGGCGCGCAAGGCTTCGATGTCGCCCGTATTCCATTCTTCAGGGGCGATGGCGGCCGGTTCGGCGTCGGTCTTGACCCGGTTCATTTGTCCGGTGGGGAAGCGGACGCCGTTGCCGCGCACCGACAGGCTGTCGCGCACGGAGGCCCAGGAACTTTCCGGCGTGCTGAACATCAGTTCGCCGTTGTCGCCGCGCTTGACGCTGATATTCGACGGCAGCAGCGCCTGGCTGAAACGGGCGACGATCTGATCATCGCTCAGGCCAGGTTCGATATTCACCGAACGCAGGGCCTGGTTGGCGCCGCCCACGGAAAAGGTCAGCACTTCCTGTGGGCCATTCTGCAGGCTGGCCAGGGTCAGGCCACGGATGGTGAAGTTCTGCTGCGCCGCTTGCGGGCTGTTGTAGCCCAGCTGTGCATCGAGCGTGCCGCCCGAGGCGGCGGCGCGCTGGCGCCAGGTATTGCTGAACTGGCGCACCCGTGCTTCCACCTGCCCATCACGGCCCTGGCGTGCCGCCAGCTTGGCCGCCAGTTCGCTTTTCAGCGCCTGCAACTGGCTGCTGCTGCGGTCCAGGTAGTCGAGGGTTTGTTGTGCGTTGGAAATTTCGCCCTGTAACTGCTGATCCCAGTTGCTCAGCCCGCGCTGTAGCGGTGCAGGCGTGCTCTTCGCCGCAGGTGCATCCGCACGCGCACCGCTGCCGGCGCCGTTGGCACCTGAGGCTTCATCGACGACACGGGCCGTGCCGGCGCCCTTGGCGGGAATGCCGGAAGAGGTGGGGAGCTGGGCGATTTGCATGATGGTCAGAGTACGTCAAACAGGGAGAGGTTACCCACCTTGGCATAGGTCTTGTAAGTAGCTTGCAAGGCAGTCTGATAGCCGTTCAGATCGATGGTCGTCGCAGCCACATCGGTCTGCTTCAAGTCATTCAGGGCGCTATCGTTCGACAGCGACACATTCGACAGGTTATTGTCGAGCGTGGTGAGGATATTCTGCGAGCCACCCAGGATGGCGATCTTGTTGGACAGGAAGTCGGTGCCAGCGTCTGTGCCGTCGATACCGCTTGCAATCACCGCATGGGTGGCCGGATCGTTGGCGTTGGCGCCTGGTGCGTTCAGGGCAGTGATGACCTGGTCGATCTTGTTCAGCCAGTCCTGCACGCCTTTCACATCAACGTTGGCCGCCTGCGTGACGCCGTTACCCACCACCACGACCTGGCTATCGGTATTGCCGATATACGTATAGCGCGAGCCGATCGCGGCGTTGGCGTCGAATTGAATCGCGGGCTGGTCGCTGGCCGTGCCGGAAAACATGTAGCGGCCTTCCTGGTCTTTCATATTGGCCGTGTACAGCACGCTGTCGCGCATGGAAACGAGCGATTGCGACATCGATTTCAAGTCGTCCGAGGTATTGCTGCCATCGGCTGCCCAGACCAGCAGATCGCGCGCCTGGCCCATGTCGTTGACCATGCTCGACAGGTAGTTTTCATTCTTCAGCAGACGTACTTTGACCGTGGCAATGTTGTCCTTGTACTGGGTGACCATGGCTTGCTCGCGCGTCAGGCGCGAAATGCGCACGTTGCCGATCGGATCATCCGATGGCAGCTGGATGCGTGAACCGGACGCCAGTTGCTGCGTCAGCTGGTCGATACGCGCCTGGTTCTGTTGCAATGAATTGGTGATCAGCGATTGATATTGGCCACTGGCGACACGCATAGTATTCTCCTTAACCCATCATTTGCAAAGTGGCATCAAACAAACTATTGGCCACCGAAATGACTTTCATATTGGCTTGATACATATTCTGGAATTCGACCAGGTTCATCGCTTCCTCGTCCTTGTTCACGCCGCTGGTGGATTTCCAGTCATTCACGGCTTGATCGCGCACCGTGCTGGCAGTTTTCAGCAGGGCCTGGTTTTTCTGGCTGTTGATTCCCAGTTTGCCGACCAGCTGCGTGTCGGCGTCGCCGATCAATACCGAGCCGACCCAATTCACATTGGTGGATTGATTTTTGATATCAATCAGCTTTTGCAAATTGCTGCTGTCGCCAGCGGCGGTGCCGCTTGCAGCCAGGGCCAGGTCAGCCGCCGTGTAGCCGTCCGCAACGCTCATTTTGCCATCGGCATACACCAGCAGCGGCTTGCCCGGGGTGGCCGGCGTGCCTGTCGTGCCGATGGTCTGGCCGGCCTGCAGTTGTGCATTGATCTTGTCGGTCAGGCTCTGTGCCAGATCGGTCACAGACTGCTGCAAAGGCTTCAGGGTATTTTCTTCAAAATCGCCCAGTCCGCCCAATTGGCCGCCAATGGCGACCTTATCGAGAGTAAAGTTGGTCTTGGCGAAGTTCAGGCTCAGCACGGCATCGCCCGCAGCGTTAATGTTGCTGCTCATGGTGGAGGCGATCGAACCGATCACCAGCGGCTGGCCCGTTTTGAGCGAGATGTTGCGCGAGCCATCGGGCTGGTCCGTCACTTCGATGGCCATTTGCGAAGCCAGGCCATCGATCAGCTGGTCACGCGCATCGATCAGCGCCGAGTTGTTGGTGCCGGCGGCGGTGGAAGAGCTGATGGTCTGGTTCAGGGCGGCGATACCTGCCAGTGCCGTGTTTGCTTGCGGCATGATCGCATCGCGCTGCTGGCGCACCGACAGCAACTGATTGTTCATGACGTTGCTGATGCTGTTGAAATGCTGCGCCATGGCGTCGGCGGAGGTAATGATTTGCTGGCGCAAAGGCGTCGAAGTCGGGTCGACAGCCGCCGCGTTCAGCGCCGTGAAAAAACCGTCGATGCCGTTGCTGATGCTCGAGGTATCATCGCCCATGACGCGTTCGAGCTGCGTCAGGTAAGGCTGGCTTTGCGTACGCGAACCCAGGTCGGAAGCGGCGCGCCACATCTGCTGGCTCTTGTAGCCATCGGCAAAACGCAGCAGCGCCGACACTTGGACGCCATTGCCGGCCGAACGTACGCCGACGCCGGCGCCCAGCGAGGTCAGCAGCACACCCTGGCGTGTATAGCCAGGGGTTTGTAAGTTTGCAATATTTTGGCTGGCGGCAGTGAGTGCGGCCTGGGCGGCATTGCTGCCTGACAGCGCATTGCTGATCATGCTCATGTGGCAATCTTTCGTGTGGTGGGCGGCGCGCTGGAAGCTGCGCCTGGCCAGGTATCGTCGTTACTGAGTACAGGCGACGTATTAAACGGATTTATTAAGCGCAGGAGCAATATTGTCGGATTTGATCGATTTGGCAGGGGTCGCTGCCTGGCTGCCGGCCGGCAGCAACTGGCGCAATATGGCATCGGCGATGCCGAAGGCGCGCTGGCCGGCCATCTTGTCGGCGACCAGGTTATCGGCCATCTCCAGCATGTCGCTATTGACGGGGTCCTTGTAGACGCTGCCTTCGCCCGCCATCTCGCGCGTGCCCGAGCGCATCTGGCGCAGCATGTGCGAGATGAAGAAGGCTTCAAACTTCACGGCCGCTTCGGTAGCCTTGGCTGCGTAGCGCGGATCGGTCGGCGTGGCGGCGGCGATCGATTTGTCATCGAGTGTCGATGGCAGGACGCCATTGCTGTCGTTGATATTGATCATATGACTACCAATTCTCCTTCGATGGCGCCCGCCTGGTCGAGTGCCTGCAGGATCGCCATGACATCGTCGGGCGAAGCGCCCAGGCTGTTGACGACGTCGATGATCGATTGCAGCTTGGCGCCGGCTGGCCAGTTGAACATATTGCCGTTGCCCTGGTCGACCGAGACCTTCGATTGCGGCGTGACGGTGGTCTGGCCGCGGCCGAATGGCGCAGGCTGGCTCACGGCCGAGTTTTCAGAGATCACCACCTTGAGCGAGCCGTGCGTGACGGCGGCCGCTTTCACGCGCAAGCCTTCGGCGATGACCACCGTGCCGGTACGCGAATTGAATACCACTTTGGGCGTATCGGCGCCCACGTCCACCGTCAACGCTTCCAGCTTGGCCATGAAGGCCACGCGCTGGGTTGGATTTTCCGGTGCGATCACTTCCACGCTGGTGGCGTCGCTGGTGGTGGCGACAGCGCCGAAGCGGCGGTTTACGGCTTCGACGATATTGGTCGCCGTTTCAAAGTGCGGGTGGCGCAAATTGAGGGTGACGGTCGGCTTGGTCGAAAAATCGCTGATGATTTCGCGTTCGATATTGCCGCCGTTGGGAATCCGCCCCGAAGTAGGCGTATTGACGGTGACGGACGAGCCACTCTTGCCGGTGGCGTTCAAGCCGCCGACCACCACGTTACCCTGAGCCAGCGCATAGATTTCATTGTCGGCCGCGCGCAGCTGGGTCAGCAGCAGGGTGCCGCCGCGCAAGCTTTTTGCATCGCCCAGCGACGATACGGTGACGTCGATCGCCTGGCCGCGGCGGTAGCCGGGTGGAAACACGGCGCTGACCATCACGGTCGCCACGTTCTTGCTTTTGGAATCGATACCGTCCGGCATTTTCACGCCGAATTGCTTGAGCATATTGAGCACGGACTGGCTGGAGAATTTCACCTGGGTACTGTCGCCGCTGCCATTGAGGCCGACGACCAGGCCGTAGCCGACCAGGGGATTGTCGCGTACGCCTTCGATGCTGACCAGGTTGCGCAGCACTTGCGCGGCCGTGGCCGGCAGGGACAGGCCGGAGAGTGCGGCCAGCAAGGCTGCCAGGGGCAGGGCGGAGCGAAATTTCATGATGTCACCTTAAAACGGCATCCATGGCCCGACGAAGAAGCGCGTCAGCCAGCCTGGTGTATTGGCTTCGGCCAGGGTGCCCTGGCCGGAATAGGCGATCCGCGCATTGGCGATGCGCAAGGAAGACACCTGGTTGTTCGAATCGATGTCGGCCGCGCGCAAATAGCCGCGCAGGCGTACGAATTCCTCGCCCTGGTTCAGGGTCAGCGTCTTTTCGCCCTGCACCCGCAGCAAGCCGTTCGGCAGCACTTCCTGCACGATCACGGTGATCGCGCCAGACAGCGCATTTTGCTGCGTGCTGGTTGAATCGCCGGCGAAATTGCGGTTGGCGCCGAGGTCCAGGCCGGTCTTGGGCAGGGTCTTGCCCAGCACATTGGCTGCCTGGATGCCCACGCTCGACCCCTTGTTGAACGAGGTGCCAGCCTTCTTGCTGGCCTGCGTGGTTTCCTGCAGGGCGACAGTGACGACATCGCCGACGCGGAAGGCGCGGCTGTCCGAGGTCAGCGCCAGGCCGGCATCGGGATTGAACACGCCGCCGGCCACGCCACCGCGCGCGGTGCTGCGAGGCGCCACCGGCAGTGGCTCGTCGGAAAAGCTGGGCGGGATCGGCGCCGGCGGACGGCTGGCGCAACCAGCCGTCAACACCAGCAGCAGGGCCGCGGCAGTGTTCAGTGCAGCTTTCATCAGCGTGCCGCTTGCGACAGGTATTGCAGCATGTTATCGGCGGCCGACAGCACCTTGGTATTCATTTCATAGGTGCGTTGCGCTGCGATCATGTCGACCATCTCTTCAACCACCTGTACGTTCGAGCCTTCCAGCGCGAACTGCTTGATCTTGCCCAATGCGCCTTCGCCCGGCACGCCTTCGGTAGGTGCGCCACTGGCGGCGGTTTCCTGGAACAGGTTTTCACCCAGCGCCTGCAAGCCGGTTGGATTGATGAAGTTGGTCAGGGTCAGCTGGCCCAGCGGGGTAGCGGCCACGTTGCCGGGCACGGTAGCCGAGACCAGGCCATTTTCACCGATGGTGATACCGGTGGCGTTGTTCGGAATGGTGATTTGCGGCACCAGCGGCAAGCCCTGGGCGTTGACCAGTACGCCGTTTTCATTCATGGTCAGCTGGCCGGCGCGCGTGTACGCTGCCTCGCCGTTCGGGCGCAGCACTTGCAGGAAACCGTTGCCGGTGATCGCCACGTCCATGTCGCGGCTGGTCGTTTGCAGGCTGCCGGTGGTAAACACTTTTTGCGTGCCCACCATGTGCGTGCCGTTACCCAGCTGTACGCCCGAGGGCGACAGGGTATTGTCGGCGCGCTGCGTGCCCGGCTGCTGATCGACCTGGTAAAACAGGTCTTCAAACACCACGCGGTCGCGCTTGAAGCCTACCGTGTTGACGTTGGCCAGGTTGTTGGCGATCGCTTGCAGTTTCGCATCTTGCGCCTGCACGCCGGTCTTGCTGATCCACATTGCTGGATTCATCTATTGCTCCTTGTTGATTCGTCAGGTGGATCAGGCGCTAATCAAGCGATTGCCTGACTCGGTCATGTCATCGCTGGCCTTGAAGACCTTCATTTGCATTTCAAAACTGCGGTTCAGGCTCATGGTGGCGATCATCTCTTCGACGGCTGAAACGTTGCTGCCTTCCAGGTGGCGGTCGCTGACGCGCACCGTTGGATCAGCCTGCAAGTCTTCGCCATTGCGCGCCACCACCAGGCCCGCCTCGTTCTTGGTCAGTTCGCCCGTTTCGGCATTGACCAGTTTGAGCTTGTCGATGATTTGCATTTGCGCACTACCCGGCACCTGCACCGAAATCGTGCCATCGACGCCGATGGAGACGCTGCTATTTTCAGGCAAGGTGATCGGACCACCTTCGCCCAGCACCGCGCGGCCATTGATGCTCAAGGTGCCATTCTCATCGAGATTCATGGCGCCGGAGCGGGTGTAGGCTTCGCCGTTTTGCCATTGCACCGTCAGGTAACCATTGCCCACAATCGCCACATCGAGGTCGCGCCCGGTTTCCTTCAGGGTGCCGCTGCGCGTGCTGATCGCGCTCGACTGCGTTTGCGCCATATGGCGGTCGTCGTAGCCGTAGCCGTTCTGCAAGGGCTGGGCGGTCGATACCTCCAGATTGGCGCGAAAGCCGCCCGTTTCGATATTGGCCAGGTTGTTGGCGTGTACCTGCTGTGCCCGCAGGGCGCGGTCGGCCCCGCTCATGGCGGTGTAAATCAGCGCATCCATCGTGCTTTATCCTTGGGTGGCGTGCATTAAATCGCTTGCATCAGCGACTGCAGCATGGCGCTTTCGGTCGAAATGACTTTCGAGTTAGCCTGGTAGTTGCGCTGCGACGTCATCAAACCCACCAGTTCGGTGGTGATATCGACGTTCGAGCCTTCCAGCGAACTGGTCGCCAACTTGCCTGCCATGCCGACGCCTGGACGGTCGTACAGTGCCGTGCCCGATGTGGTCGAGGCGATCCAGCTGGTGTCGTTTACCGGCGTCAGCGCGCCTTCGTCGGCGAAAGTGGCCAGGGCAATCGTCCCGACGTTCTGCTTCGCGCCATTCGAATATTTGGCCACCAGCGAACCGTCGTTCGCCAGTTCCACGCTCATGTAGTTGCCCGAGGCGTAGCCAGTCGCCTGATCGGTCGAGGTCGACGCATCACCGGCAAATTGCGTGGTGCCGTTGTAATCGATGCCGAAGGCGAGGGGGGCAGCGCCAGGGATGGCGTTGCTGGTGATGGCGACATTGGCAAACGTGGGAACCCAGTCGCTAGGCGGCGTGGTGCCATCCGGCACTGCATTGGTGGGGCCTGCGCCATTCACCGTGGCTAGCTGGCCCTTGTTGTCGAAGGTCAGGGTGGTCGGGTTCGGCGTGCCATCTGCCAGTGGCGCATCGTCGAGCGTGTAATACACTTGCATGGTACTGGGACCGGTTTTCACGAAGTATTGCGTCAACGGGTGCGTTTTGCCCAGCGAATCGTACAGCGAGGAAGTTTTCGAGCTATTGTAGGTCCCGATGTCCGTCTTGCTGAAGGTGCCCGTCTTGGTGGCCCAGTCGGCGGACATATTGGCGGTATAGGTCAGTTTGTCGGTGGCCTTGGCAGGAATCTGGCCGGTCGGGATCTTCATGTCGCCCAGGGGGCCCAGGGTGGTCGAGCCAGGAATCGCCGCGTAGCCTTGCACCATCTTGCCATTCGAGTCGACCAGGTAACCGCTGTTACTGGCCGAGAAAATACCCACGCGGCTATAGGTCAAGGTGTTTTGCGCATCGCGCGAGACAAAGAAGCCACGGCCATCGATCGCCGCGTCGAGTGCGCGGCCAGTGTTGAGCAGGCCGCCGTTCTGGTTGATGCTTTGCGTGGTCGAGCCGATTTCCGTGCCGGTCGCGCGCGAACCGGAATACATCGAGGAGAAGTTGGCGCGGCTGCTCTTGAAGCCATAGGTGCCGGCGTTGGCGATATTGTTACTGGTGCTGGTAAGCTGCTGGTTGATGGCCTGGATGCCGGACAGTGCGATGTCGAAACTCATGTTAGCTTCCTTCAGTATGGGAGTGGATTAGGTTGAGCAAGTAGCCGCAAATCAGCTGGTTTTACCGTTAAAGCCGGTGATGGCGCCCGGACTGACTTCGCCAAGGTTGGCCACGCTCAGGATCATGGTGCCGGTCGAGGACAGGCGTACGCTATTGAGTTTGCCGGCGATATCGACCGTCGGTTTTTCGGCATTGCTGGTAGTCACGTCCATCGTATAGGTGCCTGCTGGCAAGCCCAATGCGACCGGGTCAATCGTAAAGGGCACGGTGCCGGCAGACTTGGCGCCCAGCTCGATCTTGTATTCCTTGTCATCGCTACTTTTCAGCGTGACGGTGGTCTTGCTGCTGTTGGCGGTCAGCGCGATGCTGCCATTCACCTTGCTGCTGTCGAGCTGTACCGTGGGGCTGTTGACAGTCACTTCGGAGCCCACCTGGGCGCCCAGGGCCAGCACCTGCATCGATTGCAGCACGCTGGCATTGGAACTGGTCAGCGCAGCCATATTCTGGATCGCCTCGGTTTGCGCCTGCTGCGTCAGTTGATTGACGAACTGGCTGGGATCGGTAGGGGCGAGCGGATCCTGATTCTTGATCTGTGCCACCAGCAGCTTGGTAAACATGTCCTGGGTCGCATTGTTTTGCGACTTGACGGCATCGCTGCTGCTGCCACTGCTGTTGTTGTTATTCGTGAAGAGGTTGGTTTCCATGGCTTACGAGTCACCTAATTTGAGGAGAGATTGCTGCATCGACTTAATGCGGCCCAGAACTTCGACATTCGTTTCAAATGCGCGCGAGGCCGACATCATGTCGGTCATCTCTGCCACCTGATTGACATTCGGGTAAAACACCATGCCGTCGGCATTGGCCATCGGATGCCCCGGTTCATAGACCCTGCGCAGCGGCTCGTCGCTTTCGACCACGTCCATCACCTGCACCTGGCCGCCGGCGTTGCCGCTGCCATCCATCACGGCGGTAAATACCGGTTTGCGCGCGCGGTAGGTTTCGCCTTCGGAACCGGCCACGGAATCGGCATTGGCCAGGTTACTGGCGACAGTATTGAGGCGCACGGTCTGCGCCGCCATCGCCGAACCGGCGATCTTGGAAATATCCTGGAAACTCATGCGTGTCCTTATTGTCCGGCAATGGCCTTGGCCAGACCCTTGATTTTCATGTTGACGAAAGTCAGGCTGGTCTGGAAGTCGGTGGCATTTTGTGAAAATGCCGCCTGTTCGATGCCGATCTCGACGGTGTTGCCGTCGCGGCTAGGGTGGTAGGGAACACGGTACAGGGCGCTGGCGTCGTCGTCGGTCGACAGCAAGCCGGCGCTATTGTCCTGCAGTTGCTGCAGGGCGCTGCCAAAATCCATATCCATGGCCTGGAAACCCGGTGTATTTTCATTGGCGATATTGGCCGCCAGCACGCGCGTACGGTCGGCGCGCAAGTGCAGTGCATCGCTGTGCACACCCAGTGCTTCCTTGAAATTAATCCCCATGGTCTTCCTTTGTGTTGAATGTGATCGCGCTGTTGCAGTTTGGGCTTAAAAATAGCTGAGGCGGAGTAAAATGCCCTGCCAAGTCGTATTGACACATGGTAATGTCATGCCGCTTCAGTATCTTTGATTAAGGTTAGCAATGACTCATTTCGACAACTCTGTCGTGACATCCAACCAGGCGCGGCGTCTGCACATACTGATCCCAAGCCTGTTTTTACTGACCAGCCTCTATAGTAGTGCAGGACGCGCAGAATTGCCAGCCGACAATATATTTTTAAGAACAGAAAGCATGGCACGTGAGCAATTGGCGCAACAAGCGGACGCTGCCGGTCTGCTGGAGCCGCAATTCCAGGTAGCTGTCATCAAAACGTCACGCATCATGCCGGCCTGCGCCGTGCCGGTCACGCTGGAACTGGCCGACAGCCGCGTGCCGCAGCGCATGCGTTTTGTGGCCAGCTGTCCTGGTGCTGGCGGCTGGCGTTATGACATTCTGGTACGCAGCAGCATCACAGCCAAGGTCGCTGTCACCAGCGTTCCCGTGATAGCCAATACGCCGTTGCAGGCTGCCGATATCACCCTGGCGCGTCACGATGTGACGATGGTGCCTGACAGTATTGCTTCCCTGTCCGCGGTGCTGGGACTGACCAGCAAGCGCAGCCTGCGCGCCGGCGAAGTGCTGCGCCAGGGCCAGCTGGCCTCACCGGTATTGATCAAGCGGGGCAGCGCGGTCAGCATCGTCGCGCGCAAGGAGCAAATAGAAGTAAGCATGGCCGGCGAGGCCATGGATCCCGGCGCGCAAGGAGAAATCATTCGGGTGCGCAACGCCACCAGTGGCACGCAGATACGCGCCAGGGTACTCGATGCGGGCGTGGTCGAGCCGGTAGATATTCCCGGCCGCTGATCAGTTGCCCGTCAGCGCGCTGCGCTGCAAGCGCGTGGCCAGCTGGGTCAGCTTGGCTGCATAGTTCGGATCGGTGGCATAGCCGCCGCGCGCCAGGCCCTGCGCAAACGCGCCCGCATCGGAGCCGGTATT
Organism: Janthinobacterium silvisoli; assembly: GCF_014200725.1. GTDB lineage: Bacteria > Pseudomonadota > Gammaproteobacteria > Burkholderiales > Burkholderiaceae_D > Janthinobacterium. Next base: position 510,057 of record NZ_JACHCL010000001.1, on the reverse strand, counting down.
GAGGGCGGTGCGATAGCGCGGATTATCGAGCAGCACTTGCGCGTAGTCGCGGAAGGCGCTGGCCTGGTCGGGATAGCTGCGGAAGCGCTCGGTTTTTTTCAAGGCTGTGCCGCTGCCGCCTTCATATTCCGTGGTCAGGGCTGTCGTCACATCGCCTTGCCATTTGGCGCCAGCCTTGATGCCGAACAGGTTATTCGTGTCAGAGCCCGCATTGGCCCCCGTTCCCTGGCGCAGCGGGTGCTGGCCCCAGCCCGATTCCAGCGCCGCATGGGCGGCCACGACTTCCGGCGCCACGCCGAGGCGCGCGCCGGTTTCTTCGGCCCACGGTTTGATCGAGGCCAGAAACTGTTGCTGCACTTCGCCGATCTCGCCGCCCTGGTTGATATTGCCCAGGACATTGCTGGACTGGGTCTGCTCCAGATAAGCACGGCCTTGCGGGCTGAGCGTAGTGCCGGCGGTACCGCCGCCTTGTTCGATGAAGCGGGCCACTTCGCCTTGCACCTGCTGGAACACGCTGTTGAAACTGCCGGTGGAGGCGGTTGCAGCCGTGGCGCGCACATTGCTCTGGATGGCTGATGTAGCGGAGCTAGCTGCCGTAGCCTGGGTCGCCATGGTACTGCTGGTGAAAAAATCAGCCTGGCGCATAAGTGTGGTCCTCGCCGTGCAGCACTCTTTGCATGGTGCTGTACTGTTCCGTTAAAAATTCGCTGTTGCGCGCACTCAGGCGCTTGCATTCGAGCACCATCTGTTCCAGCGCCGCCCAGTCGCGTGCGGCTGCCGCGCCGCGTTCGGCGGGCAGCAAGGCGAACAGTTGCTGCATATCAGGCTTCGCGCCCAGCAAGGCAGTGGCCAGGCTGACCCGCTGGCGGCGGCGGCCATCGAGACGCTCGACGGCGGCAACGATCTGCTCGGCCAGCGTGGCCAAATGCGTGTTCTGGTGGCGCAAGATGGATTGAAACTGTTCCTCAAGCAAGGCGCGCAGTTCCACATAGCCCTGGCCATCGTCGGCGATGCCTTGCAAGACGCGCTGCAGCGCTTCCTGGCGGGTGATGCCCTTGCGTGGTGTGTTCACGATTGCGCTCACGATTCACCGCCGTGAAAGCGCTGGATCAGGCCCGCCAGTTTCGACGGATCAAACGGCAGCTCGCCTTTTGCCAGTGCATCGCGCAGCATGGCTACTCTTTCATGATCGATTTCCGGCATGGCGCGCAGGGCGGCCATGGCCGGTTGCAGCACGGCCGATTGCATTTGCTCGCCCGCCGACGAGCCGGGCGTGACGGCGCCAGCCGCGGCGTTTTCCGCGATCGCCTCGGCTGGCGCGACGGCGCCGCTGCGCAGGCTGGCGCTACTGGCTCCCGAGGAAATTTTCATTGCTTGCCCCTTGCCCTTAATTTGCATTATCGCCCCGTTCTTTTCTTGCCGGCAGTCCCAGCTTGTCGCGCAAGCGCTGCAAGGTTGCCGAATCCGGTTCCGCCACTTCCAGGTCGTCGCCGTGGCCTTTCTGGCCTGCCATGCCAAACATGGCGGCGATGCTGTCGGCCTGGCCGCGCGTCAATATTAACAGCTCGATGCGGCGGTTGATGCCGGCACTGGCATTCTTGACGTCCAGCGGAGCGCGGTCTGCCATGCCGACCACTTGCAGCACGCTGTCGGGATTCATGCTGCCAATCAATAACTGCGCCCGTGCCGACATGGCGCGGTTGGCCGACAAGGTCCAGTTGGAAAAGCCTTCATACCCTGTATTGGCGTATTGCATCGAGTCGGTATGGCCGACGATCAGCATCTGGTTTTCCATCTGCGCAAACACCGGCCCCATTTCACGCAGCAGTTTGCGGAAACGGTCGGTCGGCACGGCGCTGCCGCGCACAAACATGCCTTGCTTGTCCGTGTCGTGCAGCATCACGCGCAAGCCATACGGCGTGATCACCGATTGCAGATTGCTCTTCAGGCCAGCTTCTTCGCTGAGCTTGTCGAGTGCGCGCGACAGTGCCAGCAAGTCTTCCGGCGTCTGGTAGTTCTTTTTGGGCTGTGCTTGCGCCGTGCCCGCCTTGCCATCCTGCGTCTTGTTGCCGTCGGTGCGCGTATCGCCCATGCCCTTGCGCGGCATGGGGAAGCGCTCGATCAGGCTGCCGCGCGGGCCGCCTTTCTGCTCCGGCATCACGCCCTGGCCTTCACCCTGACGGCTGCCGGCGGTGGCATCCATCATGATTTCCTTCATCGCCTGCTGCTCGCGTGCGGCCATCAGCCACAGCACCAAGAACAAGGACAGCAGGGCCAGGCAAAAGTCGGCAAACGCTACCTTCCAGGCGCCGCCGTGGCCATCGTCGTCGTGCTTGCGTCCGGCGCGCTTGATGATGGCCTGTTCATGTTTCTCATGCGGCTTTAGCACGGCGGCCTCCCCGGCCTTGGCCTTGCTCTTGTTCCGCTCCGCCATCTTCGAGCGCATTGATCCAGCTTTCCAGCTGGGCGAAGCTTGGCTTGATATTCAGTTGCACCAGGCGCCGGCCCGCATCGATTGCCAGCAGGGGCGGCTTGCCGGCCACGTGGGTAACCAGTACCACTTTCACGCATTCCATGGTCGATCCTTCTTCGCCGACCAATTGTTTCATCATATTGCACATCGGATCGAGCACGCCGTAGCAAAAGAAGATGCCGATAAAGGTACCGACCATGGCGGCGCCCACTTTTTCCGAAATTTCGGCTGCGTCGGCGCCGTCAGCCACCGAGTTCATGGCCATCACGATACCGAGCACGGCCGCCAGGATACCGAAACCAGGCATCGCTTCGGCGATCTTGTGCAGGGACTTCGACGGTTGCAGCAATTCCTCATGAATCGCTTCGAGTTCCTGCTCCAGCACGCCTTCGAGTTCATGCGCGTTGATCTTGCCCATCGCCATTAAACGGAAATTGTCGACGATGAAGGCCAGCAGCTTCGGTTCTTCCAGCACCAGCGGATAACGCTGGAAGAGGGCGCTTTCGCGCGGCGCTTCGACGTGGGCGTCGAGCGCCTTCAGGCCGCCGGCCGCCGTTTGCAGCAGTTCATACATCAACAGCAGCAACTGGCGCTGGAATTCCGAGCCTTGTTTCTTGTGCGTCACGATCTTGCGCATCTGATGCAGCATTTCTGCCAGCACATGCTTGGGATTGCCCAGCACCAAAGCGCCGACGGCGGCGCCGATGATGATGATCAACTCGACCGGTTGCCAGATCGCGTGGACGGTGCCGCCCATCAGGGCAAAGCCTCCGAATACACATCCCATCACGATTAAGATACCGATAATTACCATGTCAACTGCCTTTCTGCGTCATTGTGGTGCTGCATCAATTTATGGATGGTGCCTGCTTTCGCGTCCGCCTCATGCGTCCTGCAGCATGGCTTTCATTTTGCCCAGCGCCGTCTTGTTCAACTGGCAGACGCGGGCGTCGCTCAGGTCCAGTACGGCGGCAATTTCTTTATAGCTCAGTTCAAACTCGTAATACATCTGCACTACGCGCTGCTCCCGTTCGTCCAGTGCGCGCAGGGCTTGCTCCAGGCTGCGCCGCACCATCAGCTGCTCTTCCGGACTCGGTGCGCTGTCGGCCTGTCCCAGGCTTTCTTGCAGCACTTCGTCGAAACTGGCAATCAGCTCAGCGTTTTCCGCCAGCTGATATTCCTGATAGGCTTCCGGCGTCAGGTTCAAGGCAGCCATGATTTCCGCTTCCTGCGGTTCGCGCCCCAGGCGCCGCGTCAGCGCCCGCACGTTGTCGCGCAGGCGATGGCTTTCCTGGCGCACGGCGCGCGGCCGCCAGTCCTGGCGCCGCAGTTCATCGAGGATGGCGCCACGGATGCGCAGGCTGGCATAACTGCCGAAAGACTGGTCCGGCACGCCGTAGCGGCGCAGCGCTTCCAGCAAGCCCATCAGACCGATCTGCTCCATGTCGTCGCGGTCGATAGCGCCCGATACCTGCGAATTGAGCTGGCGCACGATACGCTTGACCAGCGGCGCGTAGGCCAGCAAATGCTGCTGTTCTTCCGCAACGGTGAAGATGGCCGCGGCAGCGCTGGTGGCAGCGTACTCGTCCGCGCCATACGCTTCCTGGTATTGCTCTACATAGGCCACGGGATCTCCCACTAAGTCGGCTGGCGTGTCGGCTTACTTTGACTTACTCAATGATCAGCTTGCCTACCATGACTTCGGTAAACGGCTTTTCCATCTGTTCGCGCTCATAGCTGACATTGAAGGCCTTGTTGATCTGCGCGGCGTACTCTTCGACGGTCATGCTTTGCGCCTTGTCGACTGGAAAACTCGACAGGGTGCTGACGGCGATCGAGCGCATCAAAGGCAAGTGGTCCTTGGTCAGTTTTTCCTTTTCTTCAGTGGTGGCGATCACCAGGTCGGCCGACAAATAATGGGTTTCGGCGTCGCCGGGGGCGCGCCGCAGCATCACGATGATCTTGTCGAGCGTCAGGAATTTGCGCGCTTTCTTGCCGGTTGCCGGCGGTGGCGGGGCCTTGGCATCGGCCGTCTCGGCGGCATGGGGCGCCACCGGTTTGGCCAGATACCAGATGGCGCCGCCGGCCGCGCCGGCCGCCAGTACGGCGACCAGCACGAAGCCGCCGATCAATTTGAGTTTTGTATTCATCAGTGTTGCTCCCGCTCATACATGGCGAAGGTGGCGCTGCTGGCAGCGTCGTCGGAGAGGGCGCTGCCTGGTTCATTGTCGTCTTGCTGGCGGCCAGGCTGACGCTGGCCGCGCGCATCGCCTTCGGCAAACGCCGGGGCGGCAGGGCTGCGCGGGGTGGCGCTGATATTGACGGAGACATCCGTGTACTGGCGCTGCGCCAGGTCGCTGCGCAGGTTGTCGCCGATGTTTTGCAACTGGCGCAGCACTTCCGTGTTCGAGGCCGACACATTCACCTGCAAGCTGCCTGCCATATGACGTATCGAAATATCGATACGTCCCAGCATGGGCGGGTCGAGGCGGATGACGGCAGTTTCACCATTGCGTTCGACTTGTGTCTGCAGGCGGTCGCCCAGCGCTTCGCGCAGCGGCGCTTGCCATTGCTGTGCCGGGCCGTTGAGTTTGATCGTATCGGCGCCCTGGCCGGTTGCTGCGCCCGGGCCCAGGTTCAGGCTGGGCGTTCCGGCGGCGACCGGTTCGGTGGTGCGCTCGCCATCGCGCACGGTCACGCCAGTCCTGGCCGCCGGGGCAGCTGCTGCCGTGGCGGCGGCCACCTCGGCAGGGGCTGCGCGCAACGCTATGGCCGGCATGGACGCTGGCGTGAGCTTGAAGGCCGTGTCCGAAGCGTCGCCATCGGCGACTGGACTGGCGGCAGCCAGTGGTTCGCGCGTGTCGCGGCTTGCCGGCGCCGCACCGCTACCGAGCATGACGGCGGCAGGATGCATGCTCAGCACCAGGCCAGGGTTCGACTGCGCCAGGTTGATTTGCGCCTGGGCCTGCGCCGGGGCGGACGTTTCAGCAGGGGCTGGAGCAGAAGCAGACGCGGGCAACGGCAGCGGCAGCGGCAGGGCCATCACGGGGGCGGCCATGGCTGGCAAACTGCCATCGGCCGGCGCGACTGCCGCCGTTGCCGCTGCAATGTCGGCCGGAACATCATCCTTGTGGTCGTCATTGATCGCCTTGGGTGGCGGCGCGCCAGTGCCGGTGTCCGCCGTTGCCACTGCCGCCGGGGCGCTTGCAGTAGACTGCGTCATGACCTGGGCGAACAGCGACAGGGCGGAAGCTGGCGATGCGCTGGAATTGGCCGCCGGCGCATTGCTTGCTGCACCAGTGTTATTGCTGGCTGTAGCTGCTGGTGCAGGATCGGCGCCGGCTGTGATAAGACTGGCGGCGTTAAAGCTGGCCGCGCTAAGATTGATCATCATGCTGAATTCCCGTCCGGATCGAACTCGCCTAAACTGGCATAGGCGACCCATCCTTCCTTATTTGCCTGTAATTCACCCAGGCGTTTGCCCAGGCGTTCTTTTTCCTCAGAGCAAATTTTAACCGCTAGCGCGTGATTTTTGCGCAATTGCAACAATTCTATTTGTTCTATTTCATTCCATGCACCGCGCGCGGCCAATAAAGGCAGGTTTTTTGCCAGGATGGCGGTCAATTTTTCCAGTGCATCCCAATCCATCTGTGCCGTGGCATGGGCGAATTGGCGGCTCAGTTGCTGCAGTGCACTGCGCCTAGGCATTGTTGGCCTGAACGCCGACCCAGCCGCGCTTGATGGTCGTCATCAAGGTGGTGACTTCATCGATCAGGCCAGGATCCAGTTTGATACCGGCCGTGTACAGGCGTCCCACGCAGTAGTCGTACAGGCGGGCCAGGTTGACGACGACTTCGCCGCCGTTGTCGAAATCGAGCGAGCTCGACAAGCCATTGATGATTTGCGTGCATTTGTCCAGGCTGATCGCCTTTTGCTCATAGCGTTTGCCGACGATATGCCCGCGCGCGCGCGCCAGTTCTTCCAGCAAACCATCGGTCAACACGAGTACCAGTTCGACCGGCGAGGCGCTGGCCGTCTGGGCATCGAGATTGACTGCATGGTAGTTGCCGTAAGCTTCATTGTTCAACATGTTTCTTTTCTCACTATGGTCGCTATTGAAAGGCGGCTGCGCTGCGGGCGAGTCCGCCTTAGGATTTATCGTTGCTGAACATGGCGTCGAACATGTCAGAAGTCTTGCTCATTTGCTCTTGCAATACCTGCAGGCGCGAAAATTGATCGAGGTAGCGGTTGTAGGCGCTGTCATACTGGGTATTGAGCCTGTCCATGCTCTTGGTCAAACTTTTTTGCAAGGTATCCGCCGCGGCCAGGCGCTGCGTGATCTGACCCTTGGTGAGGTTGCTCCATTGGCCCAGCACGGAACTGAGCTTGCCCAGCACGCCAGCCGGCGCGGACAGGCTGTTGTTGCCGATAATTTTGTCCAGGCTGGCAGGGTCGGCTGCCAGCTTGGTCGTCAGTTTTTTACTGTCGAGGCTAATCGTGCCGTCGCGCTGCGCCGTGATGCCATACGACACCAGCGAAACGCCGCCCAGGTTCAGTCGCAGGGCGTCGTTCATGCTCGAGCGCAGGGCATTGAGGCCGGAATCGTGCGCGAAAATGCCGGGATCCACGTTTTTGGTGGGGTCGCCTGGATTGGACAGGCTATCCATCATCGTCTTCAGTTTGTTGTAGGCGTCGACAAACGCCTGCACATTGGCGATGGTGCTGGTGGTGTCTGTCGCCACGGCCACGGTGATGGGCGAGTCACCGGTAGCCATCGCCTTGGTGAACGTCAGCTTGACGTCGGGGATGTTGGTGAAGGTATTCGATGCCTGGGTAATTTGCGTACCCGTGCCTTGCGCGCCCAGCCAGACGATCGCGTCTTGCGCGCCGACGATGGTCTTGACGTTGGCCGAGTTGCTGAGTGCCGCCTGCAGCGCGGCATTGCCCACGCCGGCGTTGGCGGTGTTGCTGGTGTCGATGGTGACGGCGTTGTCTTTACCGGTCAGGTTCGACGTCAGCACCAATTGGGCCTGGTTGCCGATATTGATGATGGAAGCCGTGACGCGGGAATTGTTCTTGCTGTCGCCATTGATGGCGGCGGCGATTTCCTGCGGCGTCAGGATGCCATCGCCGTCCTTGTCCGCCGCAGCCAGGTCGATGCTGAGCGTATTGCCGGCGCTGCCATCGCCAAACTTGAGGTTCAGGGTGCCAGCGTCCTTGGCCGGCGAGACAGCGCTCAAGCCGCTATACGAGGTCTGGCTGGCAGTGGCTAACTGCTGCACGAAAAAGGAATAGGTGCCTGGCGTGGCCTTGGAACCTACCGTTGCCGAGCCGACCGCGGGATTGCTGAAGGTGGCCGCCTGGCTCAGTACGGTCTTGTTCGAGGTCATGGTCGTCATGGCGCTCTGGAAGTCCGACATGGCCGAGCGCAGGCTGTTGAGCGCCGACGTGGTGTTGTTGGCCAGCGTACTTTGCGCCGTTACCGCAGCCTTTTGCGCGGCAACCAGGTTGGTCGCCAGATTCTTGGCCGTGGTGATCGGATCGTAGGTCGGTGAAGTAATTGCGTTTGCCATGCCAGACTCCAGAAGAAAGGGATATACCCGTACAAGGCGACCCTGATTCCCATTTTGTGAAATTTTCTTTGAAGAAACTTACACAAAGCTCATTTTTGCTGCCCGCGGAACCAGAATTGCGTCGCCAGCTCATCTTGCCGCTTGGCATCGGTGCGTCTTTGTTCATTCGCCACATGCTGCTGCTTTTGCGTCAGCACCTGGTCCAGCACCTCGCGCTTGGCCCATGCCGTGTTGAGCGCGCGCTGCGATACCGCCATATTGGCTTCGTGCAGATGCAAGTCCGTACGGTGCTGGTCGGCCATCTGCATCACCGCTTGCTTGAAGTTGCCGCAATTGACGGACAGGGCCAGCGGCAGGGCGCCGCTGGGGCCGCTGTCCGTGTACAGGCCCGTCAGGCGGTCCAGGTTTTTCTGGTAGCGGTCGCGCATGGCCGTTTGCGCCGCCATATCGCTTTGCAGGCGTTCGAGCTCGGTGCTGCGCAAGCCCACCAGGGTGGTCAGGTTGCGGATGGTATGCGAGTCGCTCATGGGGTCTACGCCATCATTTGTTCAAGTTGTGCGATACACGGCGCCATCGGCGCCGCTTCCTTGGTGCCCTGGCACAGAAATGCCTCGATCTGCGGATGCAGCTGCACCGCCTTGTCGGTAACCGGGTCGGCGCCGGGCACGTAGGCGCCCAGCGGGATCAGGTCGCGCACGCGCGCATGGCGCGCCATCGAGGCCTTCAGCGCGCGCGCCGACAGCTGATGTTCGGGCGTGATCACTTGCGCCATGCAGCGGCTGATCGAGGCGGCGATATCGATCGCCGGGTAGTGGCCCCGTTCGGCCAGTTCGCGCGTGAGCACGATGTGGCCGTCGAGAATCGCGCGCGCCGTATCGACCACCGGGTCTTGCTGGTCATCGCCTTCGGCCAACACGGTATAAATCGCGCTCATGCTGCCATCTTCATGGGCGCCATTGCCGGCGCTCTCCACCAGTTGCGGTAAATTCGAAAAGACCGAAGGCGGATAACCGCGCGTGGCCGGCGGCTCGCCCAGGGCCAGCGCCACTTCGCGCAGCGCCATCGCGTAGCGCGTCAGCGAATCGACCAGCAGCAGCACATGCTTGCCCTGGTCGCGGTAATGGGCGGCAATCGAATGGCATAGTTCGGTAGCCATGATGCGCATCAAGGGCGATTCGTCGGCCGGGGCGATCACCAGCACGGCTTTCTTCAAGCCTTCTTCGCCGAGCGACTTTTCGACGAACTCGCGTACTTCGCGGCCCCGTTCGCCGATCAGGCCCACCACTACCACGTCGGCCACCGTCTGGCGCGTGATCAGGCCCAGCAGCACGCTTTTGCCGACGCCGCTGCCTGCCATCAGGCCCACGCGCTGTCCCTTGCCCAGGGTCAGCATGCTGTTAATCGCCCGCACGCCGACGTCCAGCGCTTCGACGACAGGCTGTTTTTTCAGGGGATTGATTTTTGGCGGCGTCACTTCCAGCGTGTGCTCGCCACCGAGGCGGCCCAGGTCATCGATCGGTTCGCCCAGGCCATTGACCATGCGGCCCAGCCACGACGGGCCGATCTGCAGGCTGGCCTTGTCGGGCAGCGGCAAGACGCGCGCACCGGTGGTCAGGCCGGTCGCCTTCTTGAATGGCATCAGGTACGACAGCTTGTCGCGGAAACCCACCACTTGCGCATCGAGCCATTCGCCACTGACAGTTTCAATCTGACAACGCTGGCCCGTATGCAGCCGGCAGCCAGCGCTTTCCAGCAGCAGGCCGGAAGCGCCGACCAGGCGGCCGGTGGGGGTCGCGACCGGGATGTCACCGATCTCGAAACTGCGCAGCGTGTCGGCGATCATGCAGGCGCGCCCTGGTCGGCGTGTTCAGCGGCCAGCGCCAGGTGGCTGCTGACCTGGTCCATGCAGGCAGACAGGCGCTGATGGCAGCCCGCGTCGACTTCATTGTCGCCCGCCTTGATGCGGCATTCGCCGGCGTCCAGGCGTGCGTCGGCGATCAGATTCCAGCGTTTGGCCCGCTTGGGATCGAGTTCGCTGATGCGTTTCAACTCTTCAGGATTGAGATAGACGTCGATTTCTTCGCGCGTGGGCGGCATCGAGGCCAGGGTTTCATCGACCAGGGCCAGCAGCTGCACCGGCTGCAGCGCCAGTTCGGCGCGGATCACCTGGCGCGCCACCTTGGCCACCAGGTCGACCACTTCCTTGCGCTGCGCGGCGCGGTAGTCGGCGCGCACTTTTTTCAGGTCGCGCAAAATGGCATCGACAGGGCGGGCCAGCTTGTCCAGCGCCACCAGGGTTTCATTGCGGCCTTCTTCGCGGCCTTGCGCCACGCCATCGCTGCGGCCGGCATCATAGCCGTCTTGCTGGCCTTGCACCAGGCCCACTTCATAGCCGTCGCGCTGGCCCTGTTCGAAGCCTTCCGAGACGGACGCCTGCCACTGGCCGTCCGTATCTTCGGAAGCGGCGCGCTGGCCGGCCGCGATGAATTGCGACAGCGGCGGAAAGCGGTAGGAGCGGAAGTGCTTCATTCGATCACCGCCTCGGCAAACAGCTGCACTTCGATTTCGCCGGCGTCGGCCAGGCCCTTGACAGTGGCCATGATTTCCTGGCGCGTCTGTTCGATACGCGACAGCGGCACAGGGCCGGAACGGCGCATCATGTCTTCGAAGCTTTGTGCCTGGCGGCGCGGCATGGTTTTCAGCACCGCATCGCGCACGGCCGGTTCCGCGCCCTTGAGCGCAATCGCCCACTGTTCCATCGGCACGTCTTCCAGGATGCGCGTGAGCGTGACATCGCTTTGCGTGGCCAGGATCAGGAAGTCGTACATGCTCAGTTCGATTTCCGACACCACTTCCGGATCGTGGGCGCGCAGCAGTTCCACCAGGGCCGTGCGGTTGCCCGGCATGCGGTTCAGGATTTCGGCCGCCTGGCGTATGCCTTCCACGCTGGTGCTTTGCGTGTCCAGCGTGCCCAGGCAGCGGCCCACCAGTTCATCGAGTTCGATCAGCAGATCGCGGTCGATCTCGTCCAGGCGCGCCAGGTTCAGCAGCACCAGGTCGCGCCCTTCGACGGGCAGCGCATCGAGGATCTGGCCAGCCAGCGCGGGCGGCAAAAAGGCCAGGAACACGGCTTGCATCTGTACGTGTTCGTTGACGATATATTCGGCCAGCCATTTTGGCGAAGCCCACTGCAGGCGCGCCATTTTCGGGCGGATGGCGTCGCCATAGATATTGTTGAGCACGCTGTTGGCGATATCGCTGCCCAGCGCCATGTCCAGCGAGCGCTTCAGGTAGCTGCGCGAGGCGCCGTGCACGCCGCTTTGCTGGCGGTAATCGTCGAAGAAGGTTTGCATGGCTGTCTTGACTGCCTCGACCTTGATGCCGCTCATGCGCGACATCACTTGCGTGACCTCCAGCAATTCTTCGCGCGACAGGCAGCGCAGCACGCCGGCCGCCTGTTCCTCGCCTATGCTCAGCAGCACGATGGCCGCCTGTTCCACAGGGGTCAGGCTGACGCTTTCGTACTCAGGAGCGTCAGGGAAATTATTGTTGTTGAGTTCGGCCATTTTTCTGCATCCATTGTTTGACGACTTCGGCGACACGCTCGGGTTCTTTTTCCGCCAGCACTTTCAGGTGGTCGACCATTACGTCGACATCTGAACCAGGCGGCGGCAAGTTGTAGTTTTCCAGCAGCGGCACCACCGGCATGCTGCCAGAGGCTGCTGCGCCTTCCAGCGCCGGTGCGCCGTTGGCGGCCAGTGCAGCGACGCCATCGGCGCCCGCTGCCGTGCCGCTGCCGGCGATCGCCAGGGCAGGGTCCAGCTGCTTGAGCACAGGCGGCGCCAGGCGTGCGGTCAGCAGGCGCATCAAAGGACGCAGGATCAGGAAGTAGCCGAGTACGGCGCCCAGCGCGTACAGCAGCCAGCTGCTGAAGTCGACGACGGTATCGCGCTCTTCCCACCACTGCGCCACAGGCGGCTTGGCAGGGAAGGCCAGCGCCGTCAGGCTCAGGCTATCGCCGCGCTGGGCGTTGATGCCCAGGCCGCTGCGCAGCATCTTTTCAATATTCGCCAGTTCGGCCGGGGTCCAGCCGGTTTTCGGATTCGGTGCAGCGGCGCTGTTCAGTACCACGGCCACGCTGAGTTTTTCCAGGCGGCCACGGCTACGCTTGATTTGCGTGATGCTGCGGTCGTAGGCGTACTGGCGCGTGGTGGCGTTCTTGCGGGCGCTGCCGTCGTCCGGCGGTTTTGGCGCGTCGCCAGCGGCTGGAGCAGCGGCGCCAGTCGGGGCCGGTACGGCGGCTGCCGGTGGGCGGTTCGACAGGCTGCCAGGAATGCCGGCCACGGTGCGGTTGCGTTCCTGCTCTTCGCGCATCGCTTCGCTTGTCACCTTCGGTGCTTCGCCGTATTTTTCCAGCGTTTCTTCGACCCGGTCGTTATCGACGGCGGCCGTCACGCTCAGCTTGAAATTGTCTTCGCCGATGACAGGGCCCAGCAGGCCGGTGACATTGCGGCGGATCTCATCCTGCACACGTTTGGCGCCTTCATTGCCGGCGGCCGAAGCGTCAAAGCCGTCCGTCAGGTCGATATGGGAAGAGAGCAGGTTGCCGGCTTGGTCGACCAGGCTCACGCGCGTGGGCGCCAGGCTGGCCACGCTGCCGGCGACCATGTTGATCACGGCAGCGATCTGTTCCGGCGCCAGTGTGCGGCCCGGTTTCAGCGCCACCACCACCGAGGCGGACGACTTGTCGCCATCGCTGGCCACGAACGAGGTGGACTTGGCAATCGACAGGTGGACGCGCGCCGAGGCGATCGCGTCCATGGTCATGATGCTTTGCGCCAACTCGCCTTCCAGGCCGCGGCGGAAGCGCACGTCCTGCACGAATTGCGACACGCCCAGCGGGTCGTTCTTGTCCATCAGTTCCAGGCCGGCCGGCAATTGCGCCGTCACGCCTTTCGAGGCCAGCAGCATGCGCACACGGCCCAGCATGGCGTCAGGCACCAGTACCTGGCCACTATCGGGGTGCAGACGATATGGAATATGTTCGGCGTCGAGCGTGGCCATCATGTCCGATACCGCCACTTTTTCGCGCGCGCCGAACACTGGCTTGTAATTGGCCTGGTCGCGCCAGAAATACATGGTCACCATGGCGGTGATGCCGACGGCGAGCACGACGATAGGAAGCAGGTTCTTCAGCAGATTAGGCGGGATGGCGGTCTGGCCGCCAGGGCGCCAGCGCGCAAATGCGGACTTCATGGTGGTTATCACTTGGGGTAACTTTCGCTGTGAGGCTGGGCGTGGATCAGGGCGTGGCGCTTGTGGATATTACTTACAGGGGCAGCTTGATCAATTCGTCGACGGCGCCCATGACTTTGTTGCGCACTTGCATCAACATGGAGAAGGACAGGCTCGCTTCCTGGCTAGCCATCATGGCGCCGACCAGGTCGTCGCTCTTGCCGCTGTCGACATCGCTCATTTTTTGCGCAGCCAGACGGTCATCGTTGTTGACCTTGTTGACGGCGTCTTTCATGCTTTGCGCGAAAGAGAAACCGGATGGTTCTCCTGCGCCGAAGGTGGCGGCCGGCGCGATGCTGTTGCCCAGTGTTTGTGCGGCGTTGCTTAATGCTGCCAGATCGGCCTTGATCAGACCTGCGAGTTCATTGCTCATCTTGCCCTCTATGTATATGCGATGCCGTATCAATCAGAATTACTGGTGTTGCCATTTCAGCGTGCTGCGCCTGCTACTGTGCCGCAACGCCTGGTCCGATGCCGGACCCATCAGTTTTATCAATTGCCACGCCACGTCATTCAAGAACGACTTTCAAGCAAATTCACGCGATCGACTGCACACACTATTTGCAAGGCCATGACAAGCATGATTAACCGATGGGATTTCTACAGGTGGCAATTATCTGAACTTAAAAAACTGCCATAAAAAAACGGTCATCAGGTAAGTGGAATGGCGCACTGCAAATCTAAATTTTGTCGCTGTAAGCTTACCTTGAAGCAACTATAAAGTAAAGGGAGTATTGTCTCAAGGACTATTGATACATGGCAATATTTGAGGATTTCCTGTATTGTTCAGCACCGTAGTCATCTAGCATGCTGCATGATGCGCAATCGTTTGCCTTGCACTGATTTTCAGTCGCCGCCAAGGGCATGGACTGCTGTATTTACTATATTTAATTCCGGGCGATCCGTATAATTTGTTCTGCCAACGCAATACCGACATGACCATTACATGACAACCCTTACCAAGACAGATCAAACGTTACGCCATCAAGTCCTCGATTCCTGTCTGCTTGGACGTCCTGTCCATTTGCTGCACGTGTTCGGTGCGCAATTACGCGATGACCTGGCGGCAGCGCTGCGCCAGCCGATGAGCCGCCGTTACTGGGGTAGTTTCCAGGTCGACGCCGTGACCTTGTCGCGCGTCGAGCAGGAAAACAGCGCCAACCGCTGGCTGAGCTTTGCTACGCCGGCAGGCCAGGCAGGTTTCAGCCTGGAGCGCCAGATCCTTTTGAGCGTGCTCAACTATCGCTATGGTAGTGGCGGCAGTACAGCGGCCAAGGGGGCGCTGCCCGATCCTGCGCTGGTGCGCGTGACGGCAACCGAAGAGCGGCTCGCTGTGGTGCTTGGACAACAACTGGTGAGCAGCCTGTTCGCCCGCATTCAAAAGAATTTACACGCTGTCGGCAAGTCCGGCAGCGAGGCCGCCGGTGAAAGTGCAGTGCAGTCGGGCGTGCATCCGGCGCATGGCAGTTGGATCGTCACGGTCGCCGTGAGCGACGTCGACGCCGGCCAGAGCGGCTCTTTCTGGTTTTCGCTCGATAAGCACCTGATGGCCGACGTGCTGCGCGGCTTGCTGCCGGAACGTGCGCAAGCCAAGAAGGCCTTGCGCGGCAGCGTGCGTCCGCTGGCGTCGCGCCTGCAGGTGACGCTGGAAGGGCGTCTGGTCAGCAAGCAGGTGCAACTGGGCGCCTTGTTCGACTTGCGCGTGGGCGACGTGATCCCCGTCAGCCTGAGCCGCACCGATGTGATGCTCGACGATTCCCGTTTATTTACTGCAGCAGTTTCCGAACACAAGGGCAAGCTCTGTTTAACCTCATTTGAAGACGTTGAATAATATGAATATGACCGATACCAACCAGAGCGAAACCCTGCTGGAAGACCTGGGTGATGAGATGATCATCGACCAGGGCGACGTTGCCGACGTCAGCAGCACCCGCGCGCGCCGCGACATCCCGCAAATGATGCGCAAGATTCCCGTCACCCTGACCCTGGAAGTGGGCTCGGCCCGCATCTCGCTCGAAGAGCTGATGGCGATCGGTCCCGAGAGCGTGATCGAACTCGACATGCTGGCCGGCGAGCCGCTGGTGATCAAGGTCAATGGTACGCCGATCGGCCGTGCCGAAGTGGTGGTGGCCGGCGAAAATTACGGCCTGAAGGTAATCGACCTGGATGGCCTCAATCTCGACATGATGACAGCATGAAGCTGGCGGTACCCGGTGTGACCCGGCGCCGCGCAGTGCTGGCGGCGGGCTTGCTCGCGCCTTTGCTGATGCTGTGCTGCGCCTCGGCTGGCGCGCAGGATCTGCTGGGCGGCATCGTGCCCGGCGCAAAGACTGACCTGACTGTCAAGACGCAAGTGCTGGTCGTCATGACCCTGCTCGGCTTGCTGCCGGTGATGGTCATGATGATGACCAGCTTTACCCGTTTCGTGATCGTGCTGTCCCTGCTGCGCCAGGCGCTGGGCCTGCAGCAGGGCTTGCCCAACCGTATTGTCACCGGCATCGCCCTGATCCTCACCTTGCTGGTGATGCGCCCGATCGGCGACCAGGTCTGGAAAGATGCCTTCGTGCCTTACGACCGCGACCAGATCGGCATGCAGGAAGCGCTGAAGATCGCCGAAGTGCCGATTTCGCGTTTCATGCTGGCGCAGACCAGCAAGGCCGCGCTGGCGCAGATCGCCCATCTGGCTGGCGAGCCGTCGACCATGCGCCCGCAAGACCATAGCTTTACGGTCAAGCTGGCGGCATTTGTCTTGTCCGAACTCAAGACGGCCTTCCAGATAGGCTGCATGCTGTTCATTCCATTCCTGATCATCGACCTGGTAGTGGCGTCCGTACTGATGGCGATGGGTATGATGATGCTCTCGCCGCTGGTCATCTCGCTGCCGTTCAAGCTGCTGCTGTTCGTGCTGGTCGATGGCTGGACCCTGACCGTCAACACGCTGGTCACCAGCATACAGGCGTATTGAATGCTGACCCCTGAAGTTGCCGTTGACCTGATTATCGAAGCGCTGCGCATCGTCATGCTGCTGGTGGTCATTTTGGTCGTTCCCGGTTTGCTGACGGGCCTGGTGGTGGCGCTGGTGCAGGCCGCCACCCAGATCAACGAGCAAACCCTGAGCTTCCTGCCGCGCCTGCTGGTAACCTTGCTGGCCCTGATACTGGCCGGACGCTGGATGTCGGGCTACCTGATGGATTATTGCGTTTCCATTTTTCAGCGCGCGGCCACCCTGGTCGGATAGCGCAGCGCGCCATGGATCAGATTTTCAATCAGGTACTGCCGTTTCTGCTGGCCGTGTGGTGGCCGTTTTGCCGCATCCTCGCCATGCTCAGCGCCTCGCCGGTCATCGGTGATGCGATGGTGCCGACGCCGGTGCGCGTGCTGCTGTCGCTGATACTGGCGATTTTGATGCTGCCCGTGATGCAGGCGTCGGGCGCCTCGCAGGAGTTGCTGAAGATCGATCCGTTTTCGCTGTATGCCGTCGTCGCCACCTTGGAGCAGGCCGTGATCGGCTTCATCCTGGGACTGGCGTTTCACTTTGCCATGTCCGTGATGTCGGTACTCGGCTATATGATATCGAGCCAGGTTGGTTTTTCCATGGCCATCATGAATGATCCGCTCAACGGTACTTCGTCGGACGTGATTTCCGGTTTGCTCAGCATCATGTGCATGATCGTCTTCTTTGCCGTCGATGGCCACCTGGTGCTGACTGGTGTGATCGGCGCCAGCTTCAAGGCCTGGCCGGTGGGGCAGGGGTATGGCCCGCTGCTGCTGCAAACGGTGGCCTATAACGTGGCCTGGATTTTTTCGGCCGCGATGCTGCTGGCCTTGCCGATCGTGTTTTCCACCATGGTGGTGCAGCTGGGTTTTGGTTTCCTCAACCGCGTGGCGCCGTCGCTGAACCTGTTTTCGCTGGGTTTTTCCATGATCACCATGTTTGGCCTGCTGATGCTGACACAGATCGTGAAATTCATACCGGAACACTATATCGCCATGACCAACCGGGTGCTGGAAATGATCACCGAACAGATGCGGGTGGCCCATGGCGGATAGCAGCACGGGCGATAAAACCGAAAAGGCGTCACAGCAGAAGCTCAAGAAGTCGCGCGAAGAAGGGCAGGTGGTGCGGTCGCGCGACCTGTCGACGGCGCTGGGCATTTTGATCAGCATGAAGCTGTTCGTCTATCTGTTGCCCGGTTATCTCGAAACGTTCCGGGAATTGTTTGCCATGTCCTTCATGCCGCTCGATAGTGTCGGCGCGCTCGACAATGCCATGTCGATGGCGTTTACCACGTCGGTAGGGCTGTTGATCAAGATGATCGTGCCGCTGTTTTGCGTGCCGCTGTTTGTCGTGCTGGGCTCGCTGATTCCCGGTGGCTGGGTCATCAGCACCAAAAACTGGATGCCCAAGCTGGAACGCATGAGTCCGGCCAAGAACCTGGGACGGCTCATTACGCCCAAGCATGGTTTCGAATTCCTGATTTCCATCGCCAAGGCGGTGGTGCTGTGTATGGTGCTGGTGCATGTCAGCCGCTCCAGCCTGTCGCAGTATGTCGATTTGCAGCATAGACCCTTGCAGCAAGCCATGCTCGATGGTTCCAGCCTGATGCTCGACAGTTTGATGGCGCTGATTTTCGTGTTTGTCCTGTTCGCCATTATCGACGTGCCCGCGCAGGCGTTTTTCTTTGCCCGCAACCAGCGCATGAGCAAGAAGGATGTGAAGGAAGAACACAAGAGCAGCGAAGGGCGGCCTGAAGTGCGCCAGCGCATCCGCCAGCTGCAGCAGCAGATAGGCCGGCGCAGCGTCCGTAAAACCGTTCCTGGCGCCGACGTGGTGATCGTCAATCCCGAGCATTACGCCGTTGCGCTCAAGTATGACCAGGATCGCGCCGAGGCGCCGTTCGTGGTCGCCAAGGGCGTCGATGAAATGGCGCTGTATATCAAGCAGGTGGCGAAGGAGCACGGTATCGAGACTTTGGAATTGCCGCCGCTGGCGCGCGCCATTTATAACACCAGCCAGGTGCAGCAGCAGATTCCCGTACCGCTATACCAGGCTGTGTCGCAAGTGCTGAACTATATCTTGCAGCTGAAGGCATTCCGTTCTGGGCAGCGTACTGCCCAGCCCCCATTTCCAACCGAGGTGCTTGTGCCATCTCATCTGAGCGAGGTTGTACCGACATGAATTTCCTGAACCGCGTGGTTGCTGAAATGCGCCGCCACAAGTTCGCCACGCCGCTGTTCCTGCTGGTGATACTGGCCATGATCATCTTGCCGCTGCCGCCGGTGCTGCTCGATATCTTGTTCACTTTCAATATCGTGCTGGCACTGATCGTCATCCTGGTCAGCGTCTCGGCCAAGCGGCCGCTGGACTTCTCGGTATTCCCGACGGTGATCCTGGCCACCACCATGCTCAGGCTGACCCTGAACGTGGCGTCCACGCGCGTGGTGCTGCTGCATGGCCATACGGGAGCGGATGCGGCCGGTAAGGTGATCGAGGCCTTCGGTAATGTGGTGATCGGCGGCAACTTCGTGGTCGGTATCGTGGTCTTCGTGATCTTGATGATCATCAACTTTGCCGTGGTGACCAAGGGTGCCGAGCGTATTTCGGAAGTATCCGCGCGCTTCACCCTGGATGCCTTGCCCGGTAAACAGATGGCGATTGACGCCGACTTGAACGCCGGCCTGATCAACCAGGAAAAAGCCCAGATCCGCCGCAAGGACGTGGCCGCCGAAGCGGACTTTTATGGCGCCATGGACGGCGCCTCCAAATTCGTGCGCGGCGACGCCGTCGCCAGTATCCTGATTCTGATCATCAATATGGTGGGCGGCGTGGCCATCGGCTCGCTGATGCACGACCTGTCGTTCGGCGACGCCTTCCGCCAGTACGCACTGCTGACCATCGGTGATGGCCTGGTAGCGCAAATCCCGGCGCTGCTGCTGTCGGCCGCGGCCGCTATCCTGGTGACCCGTATCAGCGATTCGGGCGACTTCGAACAACAGGTGGCAGGCCAGGTATTGACCTCGCCAACCGTGATTTTCAGCGCGTCCGGCATGATGGTGGCGCTGGCCCTGATCCCGGGCATGCCGTGGTTCATGTTCATGACGTTCGCCGCCGTGCTGGCCTTTGTCGCCTGGCGTTTGACACAGCGCGTGAAGAAGCCGGACCCGGCGGGCCTGGCCGCCATCGAGGCAGCCTTGCGCGACGACCGTCCGGCCGAGATGGAGTGGCAGCAACTGCCGGCCGTGCAGCCTTTGATGGTGATGCTCGGTTACAAGCTGGTGGGCATGGTCGATAAAACGCAAGGCGAACCATTGAACAAGCGCGTGCGCGGTGTGCGCCAGAGCCTGTCTGAAGCGATGGGCTTGCTGTTGCCGGCGATCGGCGTGCGCGACGACCTGGGACTGAAACCCTCGCAGTACTCGATCGTGCTGTCGGGCACGGTGGTGGCCCAGGCCGAAGTGCAGGCCGACCGGCTGATGGCGATACCGTCGCCAAATGTGTATGGACAACTCGATGGCATCCCCGGCATCGAACCTGCGTACGGCATGCCTGTCACCTGGATCGAGCCGGCCGCCAAAGCCCATGCGCTGGGCCTGGGCTACCAGGTGATCGAGGCGCCGAGCGTGATCGCCACGCATTTGTCGAAGATGGTGCGCGAGTATTTGCCTGAACTGTTCCGCCACGAAGACGTGTCGGCCATGATGGAGCGCCTGACTGCGCTGTCGCCCAAGCTGGCGTCCACCCTGGACAAGGCGCTCACGCATACGCAGCTGCTGCGCGTATTCCGTGTGTTGCTGACGGAAAACGTGTCGCTGAAAGATATCGTGCCGATCGCCACCACCCTGGTCGACAGTGCCGAGACGACCAAGGACCCGATTTTGCTGGCGGCCGAAGTGCGCTGCGCCTTGCGGCGCCAGATCGTCACTGGCCTGTTCGGCCAAAAGATGGAAATGCAGGCGTTTAACCTGGGCGGGGATTTGGAAAACATGTTGCTCGGTTCCTTGAACCAGGCGCGCCAGGCAGGCAAGGTCACGCTGGACAATTACCCGATCGATCCGCATCTGTTGTCGCAGCTGCAAGTCAACATGCCGGTGGCGCGCGAACAGATGAAGCAGCAGGGCACGCCGCCTTTGCTGCTGGTGCTGCCGCAGATCCGTCCGCTGCTGGCCCGCTACGCCCGCCTGTTTGCGCCGGGCTTGCACGTGCTGTCATATAACGAAATCCCCGAGAACCGTGAGGTCAGTATTATCGGAACAGTAGGGTAAACAAAAAAAACCGGCGCATGCGCCGGTTTTTTATTGGATCAATCCTGTTCGTCTATTGGCGGCAGCAAATCTTCCACTGGTGATCCGGCCAGCAGCAGGAACTCTTCGTCTGGTGCCGCGGTATCTTCCTCATCGCCGTAGTCATAACCGAGCGGCGCCGCCACTTCTTTCGAGGCGGCGATTACTGGCTCAGGTGTTGGGGAAGGGGCAGGCTCGTCGGCTTGCGCTGCTGTTTCTGCCTCAGGCTGGGTCAGCAGCAGCGCCACTTCGGCCATGGCGCGGAACAGCGGCAGCGATAGGGAGGCGGCTGCCGCCTGCATGGGGAAGTTGCCGTGCACGCGTTGCGCATGCAGCTGGCGGTTCAGGCGGCAGCGCACCACGTGCAGGCCGGCGTGCCGTATGGCTTCGGCGATCCCGGGCAAGGCCCGGCGCAGATGGCGCATGGCCGCTTCTTCTTCGGCGGCCAGTTCCAGCAGCACGCCGTCACCCACCGGTTCCATCTGGATCAGCACGCGGCCTATGCGGGCTATCATCAATTCCACGCGCAAGGCGACCTTGGCGCGGCGCCGGGGCGGGGCGTGTTCTTCGTCTTCATCGCTGGCCAGCACGCGCAGCATCAGCCGCTGTCCGCCCCAGCCGTAGACGGCAAAACGCCACGCTTCGCTATCGAGCAGCAATGGAGGGCGCGGGCCTTCGCGCAGCAGGGCTGGCTGCTGTTCCGCCATGAACAGGTTGCCGGGCACATGCTGGCCGCGCGCCTGTTCTTGCAACACGGCATATTGTTCGCCATAGGTTTTCACCATCACGCGCCAGGACGCGGCCAGTTGCGCCGGATCGGGCGGCTGCCACACCAGCTGGCGCGTAAAGAACAGTTGATTGACTTGCATGGCGCTGCTGTCGCGCGCGGTGGCGCCGCTGCCATCGGCGTTGGGCTTGATCAGGGCAGCCAGGCCGTCTTGTCCTTGCTGTAATTGCGCGGGCAGGGTGCCCGCATCGGGCGCAGGCGCCATATACGGGCCGACGGGCACCAGCGGCTGCACCACGCCTGGCGTCATCGGCGTAGCCATGCTGACATCGAGACGCTGCGTGATCAGGGGCAGGGCATTGCCTGCCGAAATACGGTCTATCGCCATGCCACTGCTTTCACATAAAAGTATTTAAAAAACAGGCGTTTGACCGCCATCATGGCTGCAGCAGCGACAGGATCAGTTTCGCCATGCCCTGGCTTTGCTTGATCATGGCCGTGCTGGCCTGCAACAGCATTTGCGCCGAGGTCATGTTTGCGCTTTCGGCGGCGTAATCGACATCCATGATGCGGCCTATCGCGATTCTGGTGTTGGTCACCATATTACCCAAATTATTGTTGACGTGATCGAGACGGCTGCCAGCCGCGCCCAGTGCCGAGCGCACGCCAGCGACTTGATTGATCGCGTCGGCCAGCAGATCGATCATGCCATTCGCGCCGCCATTGCTGCTGATCTCGTTGCCGGCCGCCGCCGTGGCGGCGAAGTGGGCGGACAGGCTTTGCAGTGCCGTGTCCAGCGTGGCCATCTTGCCAGATACATCGAAGCCCATGGTTTCGCTGCCCGACGCGCCGATCTGGAAGACCATCGCGGCCGACAGGGTGCCCGTGCCGGCGTTGCCATTGCCCAGCAGCTTGCTGCCGCCAAAGCTGGTGTTGCGCATGATGTTATACAGCTCCGCGCCCAGCGCATCGTATTCGCCTTGCATGGCGTCGCGGTCTTGCTGGTTGGACGAAGCATCGGCTGCCTGCGTGGCCAGGTCTTTCATGCGCATCAGCATGCTGGTGACTTCGCCAAACGCGCCTTCGGCCGTCTGCAGCATCGAGGTGCTGTTTTGCGTATTGCGCATGGCCACCTGCATGCCGCTGGCCTGGGCCCGCAGGCGCGTGGCGATCTGCAGGCCGGCTGCGTCATCCATCGCCGAATTGATGCGAAAGCCCGTGGCCAGGCGCGTCATTGATGTCGACAGCATGGCTTGCGCGCGGGCTGCGGCGTTTTGTGCGTACAGTGCGGCGATATTGGTGTAGAGGCTCAGCACTTGGCGCTTCCGGTAGGGTTTGTTCTATCTTGTATAAGCGACTAGGTGAAGAACATCGTTAAATGGTACGGCAATATAATTCAATCAAGATGCAGGCGAAAAAAAAGCCAGACCGTAGTCTGGCTTTTTGATGACTGGCTGCAAGCAGCCAGGCAAGCAATGATTATTGCAACAGGGACATAACCATTTGCGACATGCTGTTCGATTGTTTCAGCATCGCGGTACCAGCTTGCAGCAGCATTTGCGACGAGGTCATGTTCGAGCTCTCGGTCGCGTAGTCGGTGTCCATGATGCGGCCGGTAGCGGCTTTGGTGTTGGTCGAAATGTTCGACAAGTTGTTGTTGATGTGGTCCAGACGGTTGGCAGCAGCACCCAGTTGCGAGTTGACGGTGCCAACAGCGCTGATCGCGGTGGTCAGGTTGGCGATAGCGGTCGTGGCGCCGCCGGTTGCCGTCAGTTCGGCGCCGGCGGTGGCGGCGCCGGTAGCTGCGAAGTTTGCGCTGGCGCTGTTCAGAGCCGTGTTCAGGGCAGCCAGGTTGGTCGTTGCATTCAGGCTCATGGTTTCAGTCGAGCTGGCGCCGATCTGGAAAGTCATCGCTGACGACAGTGTGCCGGAAGTTGCGGTAGCACCGTCGCCCAGCAGCGTGGTGCCGCCGAAGCTGGTGTTCTTCATGACGTTTTTCAGTTCCAGACCCAGTGCATCGAATTCCGATTGCATTGCGGTTTTGTCGTCGGCGCTGGACGAAGCATCGGCTGCCTGGGTAGCCAAGTCTTTCATGCGGACCAGCATGTTGGTCACTTCACCAAACGCGCCCATTGCCGTTTGCAGCAGCGAGGTGCTGTTTTGGGTATTGTTCATCGCAACGGTCATGCCGCTGGTTTGAGCTTTCAGACGGGTTGCGATTTGCAGGCCAGCAGCGTCATCCATTGCCGAGTTGATGCGGAAACCGGTGCTCAGGCGCGTCATCGAGGTCGACAGGGAAGCTTGGGTTTTAGCGATCGAGTTTTGTGCGGACAGCGACGCGTTGTTGGTGTGTAAACTCAGCATGGGTGAAACTCCTAATAAGGTAAAGTCGGTCGGGAGCTGCGAATTTGCGCTCTCACTGAGTACAAGACGACCGTTCTGGGGCGCTTATTAAATGCTTTATGGAAATTTTTATGCGCTGATGGAAAATACCGTGCCCAGGCCATTTGAATACGCGCCTGCGCGGATGATATCGATGATGCGTTCGACTTGCTCAAAGGGCAAATCGGGGTAAAGCGGCAGGCAAATCACCTGTGCCGCCATGGCGGTGGCATGCGGCAGATTGGTGCGCGATGCCGAGGGGATGTGGCGATACATGGGGAAGTCGCTGATCAGGGGGTAGAAATAGCGGCGTGCGTAGATGCCTGCATCGCGCAAAGTCTGGAACAGGGCATCGCGGCTGAGTGGATAAGCGGCTTGCACCAGGATGGGGAAGTAGGCAAAATTGAACTTGGTGTCGTTCGGCAGGTCCGGGCACAGAATGCCGTCCGTTGCTGCCAGGCCATCGCGGTATTGCCTGTCAATCAATGCGCGTTTATGCAATGCAGCGTCTATGCCTTTCAGTTGCAGCAAGCCGAATGCCGCACTGACCTCGTTCATTTTCCCATTGATGCCAGGCGTCGTTACCGTCACTTCGTCTACAAAACCAAAGTTCTTCAGGTTGTCGATATGGCGTTTTGCCTTGGCGCTTGCCGAAATGATGGCGCCGCCTTCAAAGGTATTGAATACCTTTGTAGCATGGAAGCTGAGCACGGACAGGTCGCCATGATTGAGCACGCTGCTGCCGCGGTGCTGCACGCCAAAGGCGTGTGCGGCGTCATAGATGACTTTCAAGCCATAGTTACTGGCGATTTCCTCGATTTGTTCTACATTGCATGGCCGTCCATAACAGTGCACGGGCATGATGGCAGTGGTCCTGGGAGTGATGGCCGCCTCGATCCGGGCCGGATCCATATTGAAGCTGCCCGGTTCAATATCGACGAAAATGGGCTGGATCTCATTCCACATTAATGAGTGAGCCGTGGCAACAAAAGAATAGGGCGTGGTGATGACTTCGCCCTTGATGCGCAATGATTGCAGGGCCGTCATCAGCGCCAGGGTGCCATTGGCAAACAGGGAGATATATTTTACGCCCAGATACTCTGCCAGAGCCTGTTCCAGTTGCTGGTGGAAGGGGCCGCAGTTGGTCAGGGTCTTGTTTTCCCAGATTTGCTGCAGATAAGGCAGGAACTCTTCCAGCGCTGGCAAGCTGGGCTGGGTGACATAGATGGGGGCATCGCCACTCACTGCTTTCATGCGTGCTCCTGGGTTTGCGTTATCTCAAGTGGCGCCTCAAACGAGCTTGCGGCCTGGCCGGCAACCCAGCGGCGCCACATCGTGCGTATGGCGCCTTCGAAGCCTGCTGCGATGATATCCGGGCGGCCCATGGGCGA
Organism: Janthinobacterium silvisoli; assembly: GCF_014200725.1. GTDB lineage: Bacteria > Pseudomonadota > Gammaproteobacteria > Burkholderiales > Burkholderiaceae_D > Janthinobacterium. Next base: position 484,935 of record NZ_JACHCL010000001.1, on the reverse strand, counting down.
GTTACTGACGAGCTGTCGCAAATTGCTCCGTATATCGGATAGCAAGGCAATGTCGTTGGCGATATAGACTCCCTTGGCCAGGAAATCATCGATGTCCTGGGCGACGAATGCTGTCAGGCCCATATGGCTCAGGGCGCAAGCGCTGACGCGTCCTGGCAAGGTATTGCCGGGAATGGTCAGTGTGGGTACGCCCATCCATAGAGCATGCAGGGTGGTGGTGCCGCCTGTGTACGGGAAGGTATCGAGGCACAGGTCAACCTTGTGATGCAGCGCCAGGTATGCTGCCGTCGTGGTGCGCGGATAAAAGTCGATGCGTTCGCGTGCCACGCCTTCGCTGGCGAACCATTCGATGTAGGTCTCGTAGCTGCTGTTGTTTGGCATGGCGGCCATCAGCATGCGCGAATCTGGCAGGGCGCGCAACAGTCTGGCCCAGTTGGCAATGACTTCACGGCTCAGTTTGCTCGGGCGGTTGAAGCTGCCGAAGGTGATGTAACCATTCTGCAGTGCGGGCAAGGTATTGACTGCCGGCGACTGCGCCGATGGCAGGAAGGGCGCGGCTGCAGGCAGGTAGGCGATGGCTTCGCTGAACTGCTCTTCCATCGCGCCGGGAGGCAAGTAAAAACGGTCGCACAGGAAATAATCCATGGCTTGCAGGCTGGTGGTGCCAGGATACCCTATCCAGCTCGCCTGTACGGGCGCGGGCTTGCGGGCGAAGGCCAGCAAGCGGTTGCCGCCCGTATGGCCAGACAGATCGATCAATATATCCATGCCATCGCTCTCGATCTGCGCAGCGAGGGCTGCATCGCTGAGATGGTGAACGGCATGCCAATGAGGGAATAATGCTTCAAAGCTCTTGCTTTGTTCGTCGCGCAGCAGGCTGGTGTAATAAGCATGCAGTACCACACGCTTCGACTGGACCAGATTGAGCAAGATGGGCAGGATGAAATTGGCCACTGCGTGGTTGTTGAAATCGGCCGAAACAAAGCCGACGTTCAGGATGCGTTCCGGATCTGGATCGTTCTGGTGCTGCGGCCAGCTCGCGCGCAGCGGGACCTCAAAAGTATCGGCGAATTTCTGGTGTTCCGCAAACAGGCTTGCAGGATCGGAAGAACCCATGTGCGTGAGGCAGAACAGCAGATTGCTGTACACGCTTGCGCAGTGCGGGTCGATGCTCAATGCGGCTCTGCAACTGGCAACGGCATCCTGCAACTGGCCGTTGTCGCACAGCGTGGTGCTAAGGTTGACATAGGCCGCAAGATTATCACTGTCGTATCTTGTCGCTGACCTGAAAGCGGCAATGGCTGCATTGTAGTCGTGCAGCAGGCGATAGGTGAGGCCCATGCCTATGTAGGCTGCTGCAAAGCCTGGATCGAGCGCGATCGCCTGGCGGAAATGCTTTAGCGCTACTTCGCAATGTTTCTGTTCATGGTGAAGGCTGCCGATATTATTATGTGTAATGGCCAGTTCGGGTTCAAGTTCCAGTGCCTTGCCATAGGCGAGCAGTGCTTCGTCGTAGCATTTGGCCTGTTGCAGGACGATGCCTAGCCGGTTGTGCAAGTCGGCTGACTCTGGCTGCAATACAATTGCCTGCCGCAGACAGTTGGCTGCGCCGTCAAAGTCGCGCGCGGCAGCCAATGCCTCGGCCAGATATTGCAGGGTCTTGCTGCAGGAAGTGTCGAGGGCCAGCGCCTTGCGGTGCGCGCCAATGGCGTCGTCGAGCCGCTCCATGCCGCGCAGTATCAGGCCCAGATTATTGTGGCTGGCGGCATTGTCTGCATCAAGTTCCAGCAGGGCCTGATAGGTTTCCAGTGCTTCCGTCTTATGGCCGAGAGTAAATAGTGCGCTGCCGAGATTGGTGAGTACATCGAGGTTTTGCGGTTCTATCGCGTGTGCGCGCTGGAAGGCATCGAGTGCATCTTGCGGCCGCTTCAGTGCCTTCAGGCATAAGCCCAGATTGTTCTGGAACGCAGCCTTGGCGCCGTCGAGCCGGACCGCCATTTCATGGCTGGCCAACGCTGCATCGAGCTGTTCGAGTGCCTGCAAGGCATGGCCAAGGTTAGCATGCAATTCGGCGTCATCCGGCATGATCGCCAGCGCATGGCGATAACTGGTGGCAGCGCCCTCGAAGTCACCGGCAGACTTGAGGGTATTGCCCAGATTGAAATGGGCCATGGCATAAGCAGGATTGATGGCCAGAGCCCGGCCATACGCGTGGATCGCTTCGCTCAGCCGCCCCTGTGCCACCAGTGCGCTGCCCAGGTTGCCATGTGCTTCGGCGAAGTCCGGTTCGATTTCCAGTGCCCGCAAATAGCAGTCCATGGCTTGCCCGTATTGTCCTGCGGCTTGCCACGCGTTGCCCAGATTGCCATGCGCCTGCGCATCGTAGGGGGTAAGTTCCACGGTTTTCTGCAAGGCAGACAAGGCGTCTTTGCCCTGCAACTGCAAGGCAGTGCCCAGAACGCTCCACGCAAAATCGGATTCGGGATAGCTGGCGAGCAGGGCGTGCGTGGCGTTTTCCATTTCGGCGTACCGGCCTGCCTGATACAGCGCGACGATATGCTGCTTTTCTTCTGTTGTAGGTATCTGCGGCAACTGCGCGACTGCCGCCCTGGCGCGCGTGAGCAAGGCCTGTGATTCTGCGTTGTCGAGTCCGCGCTGGATGGCGCTTTCAATGATTTCCAGGCCCTCCAGGGCTTGTTGTGCCGACAGCAAACCATTTGCATAGGAAAGCCAGAACTGGCCTTCGTCCGGATTGACCGATAGCGCAGTGCGCAAATACGGCAGGGCGGCATCATGGAAACCCAGCTGTCCTGCCAGCAGGCCGACATTGTGGTTGGCAATCGCGTGGTAGGGCTGTGCCTGGACTATCGCCAGATATAGCGCTTCCGCCTCCGCATGGCGCCCCGCCTGATGATGTTCGATAGCGCGCTGCAGTTCAGCGTCGAGATTTACTGCTTCAGGGGTTTGGGTGCTCATGGACGTGTAGGGAGGATATGCCAGAGGCAATTGTAACTGCTTGACATCCCAGTGGAGAGTTTCTGCATGGAATTTTTATTTGCCAATCAGCAAAGTGACGCGCGTGTTATCCCGCTCTTGTGATGCAGCGCTGCACACGGTGTTTTCCATTCTTGCCCGTTGTCGCGGGCAGCAGGCGTTACGCTCGTGTGCTTTGCTCGATGGGCACGCTTCGCCACTACGGGCGTAGTGGCGATTGTTCAATCCAGTTGAACGAATAGGGCCGTGCCCATCACAAATGCTGAATTGATGCGGTCATGATGCGAGGACAGCAGTTCATCGCCTACCCGCTGTGGGCCGTCGCCATAAGGCCAGACATAGTCGTCGATGATGATCCAGCCGCCAGAGGCCAGATGGCCTATCCATGACTGGACATCGTCGCGTGCCGCTTCGTAGCTGTGGTTGCCGTCTATGTGCAGCAAGGCGATCTTGCCACAATAAGTGGTACTGCCGAAGGTAGGCGTGACCACCTCGCGTCTGACAGCATAATGCTGTGCCGCCTCGGTCGATGGCAGGCGCAGGTAGTTGATATCGCCCTTGCTATAGGGTAATAAACTCATCTCGAAGACCCTTAAGGTTTCGTCGAGGTCGAAATACTGTATCGAGTCATCGACCAGGCCAGCGGCGTCATTTTGTACCAGGTATTCGCTTTTCCATGGATCAACGCATAGCAGCTTGCCGATGCCGTACAGCTGCGCAAGACGAGCCAGCACGAAAGCGGACTTGCCGTAGGCACTGCCGATTTCAACCACATCTCCTTTCACGCTATGGCGTGCGATTTCGCATAGGGCGCTAATTTTTTCATCGTCGCACATGCCAGGAATAATGTTGGCATGCCGAAAGAGCGAAGCCAGCTCCATGGCCGATACGGCCTGCTTTGGCGGTGTGGCAGATGCCAGGGCCAATGTGTGCGCCTGTTGCTGGCTGCGTTTGATGGCGGCACGGTAGCCGCTCAGCTCCTCTTGCACCGGCCATGGATTGATTAGGGGTACATGCGGCGCCACTATCTTCAGCACTTTGTTCAGGTAGCTCCAGGCGACCGGATTGGGTGTGTAGATGCCTGTAATGCCGTGCTGGGCGATAAGTTCGGCCAGGGCGCTGTTGAATCCAGGGTCAGTGATGTAGGGTAAATATTCCCAGCTTGGATAGCGGGATTTCGCCACGTCGTACGCCAGGGAAGAAGAGCCGATGACCGCTTGTCCGTTGCGTTGGCATTGCTCCAGATACTCAAGCGAGCGCGGCATTCCTGCCGGAAAAATAAGAATGGGTTTGCCCATGCTGAATGGCTGGTTCATGAATTCTCTTTACGATGAAGGCAGTGGCTAAAGGGTGGAAATTACTGCTTGGCCCTGTTGCCAGGCAGTTTTTTCAAAGATCAAAATTAATGCGCGGGCATATGGGCGGAATCAATGAACATAGGAAGATAGACTGGCTAACGAGGATTGTAACTGTTGAAAAATTTCCTTACGGAATATTTTCGATGATTTTTGCAAGGCCGCCTAGATACGTATGCAACGCTGCATGAAGATGGACTGTGCCGTCCCTGAAACCTTGCCAAAGCCCGCTTTGCAGTACAGGCCGATGGCGCTGGCATTGTCTTGATCGACTTCGAGTCTGATTTCATGCATGCCAGCCAGGCGCGCTTCCTCAATTGCCCTTGCCAGCAATTGTGTGGCAATGCCGCGGTTGTACCAGTCTGGCAATACGCTGACATTGCTAATGAAAGCTGTGCGTGTGCCATGGTCATTGCAGTATATTGCAATCAGGCCAACGAGCTTTTGAGCAACCCACGCTTCGCAGCGTAGTGCATGGGAGCCAAGTTTTGCTGCATAGGTATGGAGGCTATCAAGATTGTCGGGCAAAAACATGAATTTCGTGTCACAAGTACGTAAGTGCGTTTCTATGGCCTTTTGATCCGTTGTGTTAACGCGATAACTGATGATAGGGGCATGCATAAGCTTTATATCAAGTCTTTTTCTATGAGTAATTGCCCGATTGTTGCTGGTGCATTGTGCATCATCACATCGATGATCGATAGCCCGGCAGTATGCGGGTGTTTGCCTTGGTTATAGCTGCTCGACCGGCTTTTCAGAAAGTGTAGTGCAATGCCGTGTTGTCGAAAGTCTTCATGGCTATACAAACCGGTGCCACCAATAGGATTGATATAGTTGGTGGCGCCTTCGCGCACGCAGATGTCGATGATGCGCCGTTCGCCAGGTAGTTCTGCGTTGCCATAGGCGCGCGACGTAGGCGCTAGCTCTGTATTGAGGCCAATGTATTGTATGGTCTGCTGTAAGCTGTTAAGCAAGAATTGGTCTAGCTGCAGATTTGGAAAATGCAGCATGGCTTCCAGCAGAGCGATGACTTGTGTGTAGTATGGCGCCCGGCCATATGCTTGGTTGATTGAACGTAACAGCTTGTCGCGCCACCCGTTTTCCTCCATCACGGCGAGATCGCAGATACGGCGGTTTTGGCTGGCGCCGCGCAAAGGCACGGTAAATAAATGAGGCACCCCATTCATCAACATGCGGTTACGGTTGATCCAGCCCCCCCTGATGTAATTGACATCATCGAGTACGACGAATTTGTCCACTGCAGCAATCAGCTGGAAATAGCCGAGATAGGGCAGAAAATAGGGCTGCATGATAGCGATGGTTTTCATGCGGGGCGTGGTGGCAGGATTAAAGAGCATGATGAATCCATCTGTGCACCGTACTTGCGGCGTATGAGTGGTGGTGCATGTATTGCTGGCGGTATCGCTTCACTATGGCATAAACAATAGCGATAGTGAAGATTGTAACTGCCATTCTAAAAAATACCTAGTTTCCTCTCGACAGGGCTCTTGCTGAAACTGGCCAAACGGCTGCCCTGGATGTGTCGATTATTTTTTTGCATCTAAAAAAACAGCGCGCCACTGGAAAGTGGCGCGCCGTGTGCAGATCAACTGGCGTTATGAGAATATTGCAAATTACATATTCGGATAATTCGGTCCGCCGCCACCCTCCGGCGTGATCCAGACGATGTTTTGCGTGGGGTCCTTGATGTCGCAGGTTTTACAGTGCACGCAGTTCTGCGCATTGATCTGCAAACGTTCGGCGCCGTCATCGTTTTTCACGAATTCGTAGACGCCGGCCGGACAGTAGCGCGCTTCCGGGCCCGCATAGGTCGCCAGGTTGACGTCGACCGGCACGCTGGCGTTTTTCAACGTCAGGTGGATGGGCTGGTCTTCTGCGTGGTTGGTGTTCGAGATGAACACCGACGACATCTTGTCGAAAGTCAGCTTGCCGTCCGGTTTAGGATACACGATCTGTTTCGACTGGGCGGCCGGCTTCAGGCATTCGTGGTCGCCATGCGTGTGGTGCAAGGTCCATGGCGCCTTGCCGCGGAAGATGATCTGGTCGATGCCCGTCATCAGGCTGCCCAGGTACAAGCCTTTCGACAGCCATGGCTTGACGTTGCGCGCCACGTGCAGTTCTTCATGCAGCCACGATTTTTCGAAAGCGGCCGGGTAGCTGGCCAGTTCATCGTGCTGGCGCTGTTCGCCCAGCGCGCCAAAGGCCGCTTCGGCTGCCAGCATGCCGCTCTTGATGGCGGCGTGGCTGCCCTTGATGCGGCTCATGTTCAAAAAGCCCGCGTCGCAGCCGACCAGCGCACCGCCGGCAAATACCAGTTTCGGCAAGGATTGCAGGCCGCCGGCCGTGATGGCGCGCGCGCCGTAGGAAACGCGTTTGCCGCCTTCAAAGAATTTACGGATTTCCGGATGCGTTTTATAGCGCTGGAATTCTTCGTATGGCGACAGATACGGGTTTTCATAGGCCAGGCCCACCACGTAGCCGACCATCACCTGGTTGTTTTCCAGGTGATACAGGAAGGAACCGCCATAGGTTTTCGCATCCAGCGGCCAGCCGGTCGAGTGGATCACCAGACCAGGCTGATGCAAGGCAGGGTCGATTTCCCACAATTCCTTGATGCCGATGCCATACGATTGCGGGTCCTTGCCAGCGTTCAAGTCATACTTGGCCATCAATTGCTTGCCCAGGTGGCCGCGCGCGCCTTCGGCGAACAGGGTGTACTTGGCGTGCAATTCCATGCCCAGCTGGAAGTCGGGGCCCGGTTCACCATCGCGCTTGACGCCCATATTGCCGGTCGCCACGCCTTTTACGGAGCCGTCGTCGTTGTACAGGATTTCAGCGGCAGGGAAGCCCGGGAAGATTTCCACGCCCAGGTTTTCCGCCTGCTGGCCCATCCAGCGCACCACATTGCCCAGCGAGACAATATAGTTGCCATGGTTTTCAAAGCAGGCCGGAACGGCAAAATTCGGGGTTTTATAGGCCTTGGTTTCGGTCAGGAACAGGATGCGGTCTTCCGTCACGGGCGTGTTCAGAGGAGCGCCCAGTTCTTTCCAGTTCGGGATCAGCTCCGTCAGCGCTTTTGGGTCCATGATGGCGCCCGACAAAATGTGCGCGCCCAGTTCGCCGCCTTTTTCCAGCACGCAAACGGATACTTCCTGATTTTTTTCAGCGGCCAGCTGCTTCAGGCGAATCGCCGCCGCCAGGCCGGCCGGACCGCCGCCGACGATGACGACGTCATATTCCATGGCCTCGCGCGGTCCGTATTGTTCAACTAAGTTATTGGGTTGTGTCATGGTCTCGTTTTATAGTGACTAAATTAGTGAGTGGAGCATCTTCGTGGGAAATTTAAGCACGAGTGTGCTTGTTTTTGGCGAGGATTGCAACTTTGGCGCCATTTTGCGTGACATTGCCCCACGCCGCAATCTAAATCCGGGCATTTTGTGTAATGATGGCGTTTACTCATGCCCAGCTGTGGTCTGCCGGTTTCTGGCCGTTTTCCATGGACAGCGTGCAGGGTGTTATCTAAAACAAAACAGGAGTAGCTCGTGGGCATAGAAGTCAACTTCGAGGGCAAGATCGCCCTGATTACCGGTGCATCGAGCGGCCTCGGTGCGCGTTTTGCAAAAGTGCTGGCGCAGGCGGGCGCCCAGGTCGTGCTGGCGTCGCGCCGCACCGAGCGCCTGAAGGAATTGCGCGCCGAGATCGAAGCCGATGGCGGCGCCGCGCACGTGGTGTCGCTGGACGTGACCGATTACGCCAGCATCAAGTCAGCCATTGCGCACGCGGAAACGGAAGCGGGCCCGATCGATATCCTGGTGAATAATTCTGGCGTTTCGACTACCCAGCGCCTGGTGGACGTCACGCCCGAGGATTACTCCTTTGTGATGGACACCAATCTGCGCGGATCGTTCTTCGTGGCCCAGCAAACGGCCAAGCGCATGATCGCGCGCGCCAAGGGCGACCCGAAAAAACAGCACCGCATCATCAATATCGCCTCGATGGCGGGCTTGCAAGTGTTGCCGCAAATCGGCGTGTATTGCATGAGCAAGGCCGGCATGGTGCACATGACGCGCGCCATGGCGGTGGAGTGGGGCAAGTATGGCATCAACACCAACGCCATTTGCCCCGGGTATATCTCGACCGAAATCAATGAAGACTACTTTGCTACCGAGCAAGGCAAGAAGCTGATCGAGATGTTGCCCAATAAACGCCCGGGCAAGCCGGAAGACCTCGATGGCCTGTTGTTATTGCTGGCAGGCGAGGATTCGCACTTTATCAATGGCGCGATTATCTCCGCCGATGGCGGCATGAGCACCTTCTAAGGCTACACTTTACAGTTGCACTCCCGCCAGCTTGTGCACCAGTTCCGACGAGGTGGCGGCAGAAAATTTGCGCATCAGCCTGGCGCGGTGCATTTCCACCGTGCGGGGGCTGAGGTCGATCTGGCGGGCGATCAGCTTGCTGGTCTTGCCTTCCACCAGCAGCGCGGCGATTTCACGCTCGCGCGGCGTCAGTTCGGCCGTCACCGGCCGCTTTTCGCTGACATCCTCGAAGGTCCAGATGCCTGGCCCCAGCGGGTCCGTGGGCAGCATGGCGTGGCCCGTCACATGGCACCAGAATAACTCATCGTTGCTGCGGCGCATGATGCGCTCATCCGAATAGCGCCCCTTGGCGTTCATGATGGGGATGATGCGGTCACCCGTGCGCAGGAATTCATCGAGCGTAGGGTAGAGTACCTGGAACGACTGGCCCACCAGTTCGGCACGTGCATAACCGAACATGGCGGCCAGCGCCTCGTTGCAGCTGCGAATGATGCGTTGCTCCGACATGCACATGCCGACCGGCGCGTGCAGGAAGATGCTTTCATAATCGATGGCTGCTGGCGCTGCATTCACATTCATCATCTGATGTACGTCACTCTCACAGGTGGATAGTCGGCACGGCGCCGGTAGTTCTACGGTATTGTACTTTCGACTGGCGTATTTTATGCTGACTTGCGGCAAGAGTCGCAGACTCCAGCCATACAACTGGCATAGAAAGCAGTAATCAAGCTGCCTGCAAGTTGCAGACAAAAGTTTAACGATAGAGGGACACCCATGAATAAAGTTTATCCTGACGCCGCCTCGGCGCTGGCCGGTATCGTCCAAGATGGCCAGACCATCGCCGTCGGCGGCTTCGGCCTGTGCGGCATCCCCGAAGCCCTGATCGCCGCCTTGCGCGATTCCGGCGTGACGGGCTTGACGGCCATTTCGAATAACGCGGGCGTGGACGGCTTCGGCCTTGGCCAATTGCTCACCACGCGCCAGATCAAGAAAATGATCGCTTCCTACGTGGGCGAAAACAAGGAATTTGCACGCCAGTACCTGGCCGGCGAGCTGGAACTGGAATTCACGCCGCAAGGCACCCTGGCCGAGAAGCTGCGCGCCGGCGGCGCCGGCATTCCCGCCTTCTTTACCAAGACGGGCGTGGGCACCATCGTTGCCGATGGCAAGGAAATCCGTGAATTCGACGGCGAGCAATACGTGATGGAACGCAGCCTGGTGGCTGACGTGGCGCTGGTGAAAGCCTATATGGCCGACCGCGCCGGTAACCTGGTGTACCGCAAGACGGCCCGCAACTTCAATCCGAACGCGGCCATGGCCGGCAAGATCACCATCGTCGAAGTGGAAAAGCTGGTCGAAGTGGGCGAGATCGACCCGGACCACGTCCACACGCCGAGCATCTTCGTGCACCGCATCGTGGTCAACGCGAACCCGGAAAAACGCATCGAGCAGCGCACCGTGCGCGCCGACTAAATAGAACAGACGGAGATAATTATCATGGCTTGGACCAGAGATGAAATGGCTGCGCGAGCAGCGAAGGAATTGCAGGATGGCTTTTATGTAAACCTGGGCATCGGCTTGCCGACCCTGGTGGCCAACTATGTGCCGGACAATATCGAAGTGTTCCTGCAGTCGGAAAACGGCTTGCTGGGCATCGGCCCGTTTCCCACCGACGATGAAGTCGATGCCGACTTGATCAATGCAGGCAAGCAAACGGTGACGGCCTTGCCGGGTTCCGCTTACTTCAGCTCGGCCGACTCGTTTGGCATGATTCGTGGCGGCAAGATCAACCTGGCCATCCTGGGCGCCATGCAAGTGTCGGAAAAAGGCGACCTGGCGAACTGGATGATTCCAGGCAAGATGGTCAAGGGCATGGGCGGCGCGATGGATCTGGTGGCCGGCGTCAAGCGCGTGGTGGTGCTGATGGAACACGTGGCCACCGCCAAGGATGGCACGACTTCGCACAAGCTGCTGAAACAATGCGACTTGCCGCTGACGGGCGTGGGCGTGGTCGACATCATCATCAGCGACCTGGGTGTAATAGACGTCACGCCGCAAGGCTTGAAGCTGGTGGAACTGGCGCCAGGCGTCACCAAAGAGCAGATTCAGGAGGCCACGGGCGCCGAGCTGGACGTATCGGCGGTTTAAGGTCAAACCCGCATAAAAACGGCGCAAGCTTGAGCTTGCGCCGTTTTTTTATGCTGTCACGCTTTTGCTGCGCAAGCCATCCAGGCTGTATGCGCCGCCTCCCGCCGTGGCAAAGTAAAGGAAGGTAAAGCAATACAGCACGGCCAATTCGCCGCCGTTCAGCATGGGCAAGAAACCTTGCGGCGCATGCATCATGAAGTAACCGATCGCCATCTGGCCCGACAGCAAAAACGCGGTCGGGCGCGTGAACAGTCCCAGCAACAGCAAGCTGCCGCCAACCAGTTCCAGCACGCCGGCCGCGCCCATCAGGGAAAATAATTGCAAACCATCGAACATGGCCACATGCGGCACGCCAAACAGCTTGGATGCGCCGTGCTGCAGATACAGGAAACCAACGATGATGCGCAGCAAGCCTTGTGCGCGTGGCGACCAGGTGGCGGTGAAAGCAGGGGAAGGGAACATGGCAGACTCCATATAAAAAGTGGCTAAATCAATGTCATGCTGCAAAGTCGATTATGTGCGCTTCAACATGACTGCGAGTGATGAAGACTATAATGATTTTCACTGGGTTGATCATCAAACGTTCTATTGATGCATTGTTTCTTATTTATTGATGATGCGCACTGCCATTGTTGTTGAAGCTAACACATCTGCCTTGCGATCTGCCTGTTTTTACTCGATAATGAGAATACTTCTCATTTAAAGCGTGCCTCGCCGCGCGACTTCCCTTCGATGCCCGCCAGCGACTTGATGCTTCCCGACTCTGTTCAGCACGCCGATACGGTGGGGCGGCTGTATGGCGAGCACCATGGCTGGCTGCTGTCGTGGCTGCGTTTGAAGCTGGGTTCGGCCCATCTGGCGGCTGACCTGGCGCACGACACTTTTTTGCGCGTGCTGACGACGCGCGCCGGCGTGAGCATTTTGCAGCCGCGTGCCTACCTGTGCACGATTGCGCATGGCCTGGCTGTCAATCACTGGCGCCGCCAGGATATCGAGCGCGCGTATCTTGATGCCCTGGCGGCCATGCCGCTGGCGCTGGCCCCCTCGCAGGAAGAGCGGATGCTGGTACTGGAAGCGCTGCACGCGGCCGACGCCATGCTGGCGCGCTTGCCAGGCAAGGCCAGGCGCGCCTTTTTGATGCACCAGCTCGACGGTTGCGCGTATGGCGAAATCGCCGTGGAGCTGGGCGTGTCCGAACGCATGGTGCGCAAATACATGGCCCAGGCGATGCTGCATTGCCTGGCCAGTGCTGTCTGAGGTTCGCTGGTGACGCGCAGCATGCCGGCCAGGCCCGAATTCATTATCTTGCAGCAAGCGGCAGAGTGGTGGGCCTTGCTTGCTTCCAATGAGGCGGGAGCCGCCGACCATGCCAAGTGGCAGCGATGGCTGGACGCCGACCCGGCGCATGCGGCTGCCTGGCAAAAGGTGCAGATGATCAGCGGACAATTCCAGCGCCTGCCAGGCGCACCGGCCCATGCAGCCCTGTCCGCCGGCGGCACGCAGGGGCGGCGTGCGTTTGCCGCCATGCTGGTGGCGGCCGTCGGTGGGCTGGCCTTGTGGCAATGGCGCAGCGATGCAGGGCCTGCGGCAGTGAATGCGCTGGCAAATAGCGCGTATGGCAGCGCAGTTGGCGGGGTGCGCCAGTTGTCGCTGGCCGATGGCAGCAGTGTGCACCTCGATACGGATAGCGAAGTCGAACTTGCTTACAGCGCTACGGCGCGCAAAATTATCTTAAGGCGCGGACGCATCTACGTGAGCAGTGCGCCCGATCGGCAAACGCCACCGCGGCCCCTGCTGGTGCAAACGGGGCAAGGTAGCTTGCGTGCGCTGGGTACCCGTTTCGAGGTGCGCCTGCAGGAAGGGCAGACGTATTTGAGCGTGGAGCAGGGCGCGGTTGAAATCACGCCGCTAGGTGGTGGGGCGAAGGTGATTGCTGCGGGGCAGGGCGCCCGTTTCGACGATGGGCACATCGATACCCCCGCCCCAGTTGACGCCACTGCATCCGCCTGGACGCGCAAGATGCTGCTGGCCGACAATATGCGCCTCGACGCCTTCCTGGCTGAATTGTCGCGTTACCGCCATGGTTATGTGGGCTGTGCGCCGGAAGTGGCCTCACTGCGCCTGGTGGGTGCGTATCCGCTGGACGACCAGGACGCCATCTTTGCGATGCTGGAAGCAAGCTTGCCCGTGCAAGTGCGGCGGCCGCTGCCATGGTGGGTCAGCGTGTCGGCGCGGCAGGATTCCTGAACAGCAGAAAAATAATTCAAAAAGTGGTTCCGCTTTTGGCGTTTCGATTGGCAGACAAGAGAAAGCCCCATCTCTGTTGTGTTGATCGAAAAGGAAATCCATGCATTTTGTCCCTTCCCGTATTGCCTCTCCGCGCCGCCTGGCCGCTGCCGTGCAGGCAGCCCTGTTGATGCTGCCAGCCAGCATGGCCTTGGCCGCCCCGGCGTCAAATACTCCCGCCACGCAAGTTGCCGCTCGCGCATATCAGATCCCTGCCGGCCCCTTGAGCACTTCCTTGAGCCGCTTTGCCGGCGAGGCCGGCATCAGCCTGTCCGTCAACGGCAGTTTGACCGATGGCAAGACAGCGCAGGCCCTGCAAGGCAGTTATACGCCTGAACAGGGCTTGCAGCATTTGCTGGCCGGCAGCGGCCTGGAAGCCTTGGTCCGCGCACCGGGCAGTTATGTGCTGCGCCAGGCGATGATGGCAACTGCGCCGGCCGAGCAATCGATGGCGGTCGTTACGGTGGTGGGGAACTGGCTGGCCCAGCCCGATGCGCAATCGGTGTTCGAACATGGTGGCGCGCGCAATGTGGTGGCGCGGGATGAGTTCGTACGGCTGGGTGCGACCGACGCGCGCGATGTGCTCAACCGCATACCCGGCGTGCTGGCGCCGGCCAACAATGGCACGGGCAGCCACGACATGGCGTTGAACTTTGGCGTGCGTGGCTTGAATCCGCGTCTGGCCGCCCGTTCCACTGTGTTGATGGATGGCATCCCGGTGCCGTTCGCCCCGTATGGCCAGCCGCAACTATCGTTTGCCCCCATTTCCATGGGCAATATGGATGCCGTGGACGTGGTGCGCGGTGGCGGCGCCGTGCGCTATGGCCCGCAAAACGTGGGCGGCATCGTCAACTTCGTCACGCGCGCAATTCCCGACAAGGCCACCGGCGAAGTGAGTGTGCAGGGCGAGCAAAGCCCATCATCGTCCAGCGACAGCATCAAGACGCATACCAGTGCTTTGCTGGGCGGCACGCTGGACAATGGCCTGGGCGGCGCCATTTTATATAGTGGCGTGCGCGGCGCCGACTGGCGCGAACATAGCGACACGAAGATCGATGACGTGATCCTGAAAGGCCGCTACCGCATCGATGGCGCCAGCACGCTGACTGCCATGCTGCAAAACTATGAAGGCCGTGCCGACATGCCGGGTGGTTTGACGGCCGCTGCGTATGCGCGCGACCCGTATCAATCGACGCGTCCCTACGACAATTTCTGGGGCCGCCGCAACCTGGCCAGCCTGGCGTATGAATACAAGCCGGACCGCCAGCGCCAGTTTACCGTGCAAACCTTCTATACGGATACCTTGCGCAGCGGCTATCTGGACCAGGGCAAGAATCTGACCCTCTCGCCGCGCAGCTACACGGTGCGCGGCATCGAGACGCGTTATTCGCAGGCATTTCGTGCGGGCGCCACGCGGCATGAAATCGGTGTCGGCCACCGCTATATCGATGAAACCAGCCATGAACTGCGCTACTGGCGCTTGAAGTCGGGCGGCATTTTGCCCACGCAAGCGAGTCCTATCGACCGCGACACCTCGGGCAGCACGCGCGCCAATGCCTTCTTTATCGATGACCGCATCGACGCGGGCAGCTGGACCATCACGCCGGGGCTGCGCAATGAACGCATCCGCTCGCATCAGGACAATAACTTGACGGGCAAGCGCGATGGCGGCGACTACAATGTGCTGCTGCCCGCGCTGAACGTGATCTATCACTTGAGCGAGCAGTGGAATCTGTACGCCAGCAGCGACAGCTCGTTTGGCACCGTGCAATACAGCAAGATGGCCAATGCCGTCGTCAGCGGCGGCGCCGAACCGGAAAAAGCCCGTTCATGGGAATTGGGCACGCGCTACCAGCAAGGCGGCTTGCGCCTGGACGCGGACCTGTTCCTGATCCGTTTTAGCAACCAGTATGAAAGCAACCAGCAAACGAACAGCGTATATGCGCGCGGCAAGACGCGTCACCGTGGCCTGGAAGGCAGCGCCCAATATGCCTTCGGTGAAGTTTGGCCTGGCCTGCGCGGCGTGAATGTCTACGCCAGTTATGCGTATGTCGATGCTGCCATCAAGGAAGAGGGCGACAATTTCGGCAAGCAAGTACCGTTTTCGCCGCGCCACAAGGGCACGGCCGGTGTCGCTTACCAGGCTGGCAAATGGAGCGCGAGTTTTGATGGCATGTTCGAAGGCGGCCAATATGCCGACAGCGCCAACACGTTGCTTGAAAGTGCGGCCGGCAACAATGGCCGTATCCCCGGTTATGGCGTATGGGCCGCGCGCGGCAGCGTGGACCTGGACGGCGGCCCGGCCGCTTTCCGCCTGAGTCTGGGTCTGAAAAACCTGTTCGACCATCGCTATTTCACGCGCTCGTTTGACGACAATAACCAAGGCAAATACGTGGCCCAGCCGCGTACCCTGTACTTGCAATTGAGCAGCCGCTTTTAAGCACCGGCCGCGCCCATAAAAAAAGGCCCCGGCAGCGTTTGCTGCCGGGGCCTTTGCTTGTCTAGCGACTAGATTACTTCACGGTATTGACGGCCGGTGCAACATAAGCGTCATCGGCGGCGTAGGTTGGATGGGCCAGCTCGCTACGCAGCTTGTCCATGTCCAGCTCTTTTTCCCATTTCGATACCACGATGGTGGCTACGCCGTTGCCGACGAAGTTGGTCAGCGCGCGGCATTCGCTCATGAAGCGGTCGATGCCCAGGATCAGTGCCATGCCGGCCACTGGTATTGTCGGCACCACGGCCAGGGTAGCGGCCAGGGTGATAAAGCCGGCGCCGGTAATGCCGGACGCGCCCTTGGAGGTCAGCATCGCCACGCCCAGGATGGTCAGTTCTTGCCAGATGGTCAGGTCGGTGTTGGTGGCTTGCGCTACGAACAGGGCGGCCATGGTCATGTAGATGTTGGTGCCGTCCAGGTTGAACGAGTAGCCGGTAGGGACCACCAGGCCAACCACTGGTTTCGAGCAGCCCAGGCGCTCCAGTTTTTTCATCAGTGCAGGCAAGGCCGATTCCGACGAGCTGGTGCCCAGTACGATCAGCAGTTCTTCCTTGATGTACAGCAGGAAGCGGCCGATCGAGAAGCCGGTGTAGCGGGCAATGATGCCCAGTACGACGAAGACGAACAGGCCGCAGGTCAGGTAGAACGAACCCATCAGTTTAGCCAGCGGGATCAGCGAATGCAGGCCGTATTTACCGATGGTGAAGGCCATCGCGCCGAAAGCACCGATAGGAGCGGCTTTCATGATGATGTTGACCATGCCGAAAATGGCATGCGACAGTTCGTCGATCAGCTTGGTCACCGGACGGCCGCGCTCACCGAGCAGCGACAGCGAGAAACCGAACAGGATGGCGATCAGCAGCACTTGCAGGATGTCGCCCTTGGCGAACGCATCGACGAACGTCTTCGGGATGATATTCATCAGGAAGTCGATCGTGCTCAAGCCTTCGGCGTGCGTGTATTGCGCGATGGACTTGACGTCGAGGTGGGCAGGGTCGGCGTTGAAGCCGGCGCCTGGTTTCAGGATGTTAGCGACCAGCAAGCCGATTGCCAGAGCGAAGGTGGAGACCACTTCGAAGTACAACAGCGCCTTGCCGCCCACGCGGCCGATTTTCTTGATGTCTTGCATGCCGGCAATACCGGACACCACAGTACAGAAGATCACCGGAGCAATGATCATCTTGATCAATTTGATGAAGCCATCACCCAGAGGTTTCATGTCGACGGCGTTGGCTGGGTAAAATACGCCCAGCAGCACGCCGACGACAATGGCGAATATCACCTGTACGTACAGGATTTTATAAAATGGTTTTTTCACGAGTGGTCTCCTCTTGCGGGTTGATGGCGTGATCATCCGCGCATTGCTGCCCCTGCTCAATTGTGGATAACCGCAGATATGCACTTTCAATATATCCGGTATTTCACTGCTGTGCAGCTGCTGCAATGCAGCATTTTGGCCGTCCGCTTGGAGCATTGCCCGCGCTGCGCTACACTGCCGTAGAGTCGCGCGCGGGGCAGCCTGCAAATTGCCGGCTTATTATTTTTTTATCACTGAAATTAAGCAAAAACGCTGGGCAAAACCGTAGCGAGCGGAAGGGAGAGGTGGTTGAGAACCGTACTTCAGTACGGGGCCGCCGAGGTGGTGAGCATCGCAGACCGCCTATACCGACGCGCAGTAGGTTATGTCCAGCGTTACAGGAAGGAAGGCATGATCGAAGCGAACATCAAGTCCGTCCAGTGCATCTCCCCGGCTGGCCTGCATACCATGTCCTACAAGGAGTGGGGCGCGCCCGACAATCCGAACGTGCTTGTCTGTGCCCATGGCGTCACGCGCGTGGCCGACGATTTCGACAGCCTGGCGCGCGCCTTGGCCAGCGATTACCGCGTGATCTGCCCCGACGTGGTGGGCCGTGGCCGTTCCGGCTGGCTGGCCAACCCGCAGTTTTACCGCGTGCCGCAATATGTGAGCGACATGGTGACCTTGCTGGCCCGTGTGCTGGCCAATGGCGAACGGCAAACGGTGGACTGGTTCGGTACTTCGATGGGCGGCTTGATCGGCCTGGGCCTGGCGTCCTTGCCAAACAGCCCGATCAGCAAACTGGTCTTGAACGATATCGGCCCGACCCTGGCGCCGGAAGCGCTGCAGCGCATCGGCGACTATATCGGCCAGGACTTGCGTTTTGAAACCTTCGAGCAGGGCGCCAAGTTTGTGCGCGACGTGTCGGCCAGTTTCGGTCCGCACACGGATGCCGAATGGCACAAGCTGGCCTCCGATGTGTTGCGCCAGGACAAAGACGGTCACTGGCGCCGCCATTACGATATGGGACTGGCAATGCCATTCCGCTCGGCAACGCCAGAATCGGCGGCCAGCGATGAAGCGCTGCTGTGGGCGGCGTATGACGCCGTGCGCTGCCCGACCTTGCTGGTGCGCGGCTCCGAATCGGACTTGCTGTCGCACGAGACGGCGATGAGCATGCTGCAGCGTGGGCCGAAAGCGCAACTGGTGGAAATTGCCGGTGTTGGCCATGCGCCCACCTTTATTCATGACGACCAGATCGCCATCGCACGCAAGTTTTTGCTGAATAAGTAAATAAATAAGTAAGCAGTTGAATACAGATTTTGAAACAACCGGAAGAAAAAGTATGGAAATTAAACGACTGTACGTAGGCAAACGCCTGTCTGAAGTAGCAATCCACAACAATACCGTCTACCTGGCTGGCCAGATCGCCGAAGACACCACGCAAGACATCGTCGGCCAGACGCGTGAAGTGCTGGGCCATGTTGACCGTTTGCTGATGGAAGCGGGCAGCGACAAGACTTGCATTTTGTCATGCCAGATTTATATTGCCGACATGAAAGACTTTGAAGGCATGAATGAAGTGTGGGACGACTGGGTCGCTTCCGGCCACACGCCGCCGCGCGCCACGGTCGAAGCGAAACTGGCCAATCCGGCATGCCTGGTTGAAATCGTCATCATCGCTGCAGAACGCTAGGTTACTACGCGCTTACTACGCTGTTAAGTTAAAGGTATTACATGGTTTCCATCTCGGCCCCGAATAGCACCTCGGAACAACTGGTAGAGGGTTTGAGTGCGCCAGACAGCGCACGCGTGCTCGATGCGCTCGTCTACGCCACCGAGGCGTATGGCGACAAGCAAACTTTCGCCGGCCGTTCCGCACTGGAATTTGCCATCGGCGTGGCCTCCACCCTGGCGTTTTTGCGCAGCGATGCGGAAACGCGCATTGCCGGCCTGATGTTCGAGCTGACCCTGATCGAACCCGATACGGCGGCCGATATCGAGCCCCGTTTCGGCAAGCAGGTGTGCGACCTGGCCACCGGCGTGCGCCAGCTGATACGCTTGCGCGCGCTGACCCAGACGCAGCATGCGGGCAGCGGACGCGGCAAGAATGCGGCGCAGCAAGCCGTGGCCCAGGTGGAAACCTTGCGCAAGATGTTGCTGGCCATGGCGTCCGACATGCGCGTGGTGCTGGTGCGCCTGGCCGCCTGCGTGACGACCTTGCGTTATTTTGCCGAACAGAAATTGTTCAACGAAATGACGCGCGAGTACGGCAAGGAAACGCTGGACCTGTACGCACCGCTGGCGAACCGCCTTGGTATCTGGCAACTGAAGTGGGAGCTTGAAGACCTGTCGTTCCGCTTCATCGAGCCGGAAGCGTATAAACGCATCGCCAAGATGCTGGAAGAAAAGCGCATGATGCGCGAGGGTTTTGTATCCTCGGCAATTTTGCGCTTGCAAACGGAGCTGGCTTCGGCCGGTATCCAGGCCGAAGTATTTGGCCGCCCGAAACATATCTATAGCATCTGGAACAAGATGCGCGGCAAGGAACTCGATTTTACGGCGCTGTACGATGTGCGCGCCTTCCGCGTGATCGTGGCCGACGTCAAGACTTGCTACACGGTGCTGGGCGTGGTGCACAATATCTGGACCCCGATCCCGAAAGAATTCGACGATTATATTTCGCGGCCCAAGCCTAACGGCTACCAGTCGCTGCACACGGTGGTGACGGCTGAAGACGGCCGGCCGCTGGAAGTGCAAATCCGCACCAATGAAATGCACAGCTTTGCCGAATACGGCGTAGCCGCGCACTGGCGCTACAAGGAAGAGGGCGGTTCGAACTTTGCCGGCCAAAAGTACGACGAAAAGATCGCCTGGCTGCGCCAGTTGCTGGCCTGGAAGACCGAGGTGGCCGACGCCGTCGTGGGCCAGGAAGAAATCCAGCGCGAGTGGGTGGAAAAGCTCAAGTCCGCTACCCTGGATGACCGCATCTTCGTGATGACGCCGCAGGCGCGCGTGCTTGAATTGCCAGTCGGCGCCACACCCGTCGATTTTGCGTATCACCTGCATACCGACGTGGGCCACCGCTGCCGCGGCGCCAAGGTCGACGGCATCATGGTGCCGTTAAATACGCAGCTGAAGAATGGCCAGACCTGCGAAATCATCACCGCCAAGGGCGCACCGGGTACGGCCGGACCGTCGCGCGACTGGCTCAGCGCAGGCTACGCCGTCAGCACCCGCACGCGCTCGAAGATACGCGCCTGGTTCCACGCGATCGACATGGAAGAAACCTTGTCCCATGGCCGCGCGCTGGTGGAGAAATCCTTGCAGCGCGAAGGCAAGACAGCCGTCAACCTCGAAGCGCTGGCGCAAAAGCTGGGTTTTGGCAAGGTCGATGAATTGTTCCTGTCGGTCGGCAAGGATGAATTCAGCCTGCGCCACGTCGAGCAGGCGCTGCACGACAATGGCGAAGTGGCGGAGCCGGAAGACGCCGTGCTGCTGGGCAAGAGCCGTGCCTCCAGCGTGGAACAGGGCGCCAAATCCGGCGTGCTGGTGGTCGGCACGGAAGGCTTGATGACGGTGCTGGCCAAGTGCTGCAAACCGGCGCCGCCCGACAGCATCGTGGGTTTTGTGACGCGCGGCAAGGGCGTCTCGATCCACCGCGCCACCTGCAAGAATTTCGAGGAAATGCGCGCCAAGGCGCCCGAACGCGTGATCTTCACGGAATGGGGCAGCGCCGGCCACGACACGGTCTACCCGGTCGACATCTTCATCCTGGCAGGCGACCGCCAGGGCTTGCTGCGCGACATTTCCGAGATCTTCTCGCGTGAAAAAATCAACGTCATCGGCGTCAATACCCAAAGCGCCAAGGGCCAGGCCCGCATGACCTTTACGGCCGAAATCAGCTCGACGGCGCAATTGCTGAAAGCCTTGAATGTGATCAAGGATGTCAGCGGCGTGCTCGAAGCGCGGCGCAGCTAGAAACCTAGCTTAAACGGCGGCGTGCGCAACTGAAAAGTTGCGGGCCGCGATCAGGACGGGCAGCAATTGCCTGCCCCGTTCTGACATTTGATATTCCACCCGCAGCGGCTTCTCGCCGAAATCAATCCGTTCGACCAAGCCATCCTCGGCCAGTTCGCGCAGATGCTGCGTGAGCATTTTCTGTGAAATACCCGGTAAATCCCGTTTCAGTTGCAAGGTGCGCATCGATGGATCTGCGTAAAGCCGGAAGAGTATCGGCAGCTTCCAGCGCCCTTGTATCATCCGTATCACCCGCGTCACATGCGCTACCGAACCATCCGGCCCCAGGCAGATACCGCGTTTCTCCTGCGTGACGGGCGTCGCGGTGGGTACATAAAAGTGCGTACTGTTTTGGTCCATTTTTTCACTATACCATGCGTTAAATCACCGCAACCTACAAGGATTACGAGCATGGATCTGCAATTGGATGGAAAGAAAGCGCTGGTCACCGGCAGCAGCAAAGGCATCGGTGCCGCCATCGCCAGGAAACTGGCGCAGGAGGGGGCGATTGTCATCGTGCATGGCCGCGACAGGCAGCAGGCGGACAAAGTTGCCGAAGATATCATCGCCCAAGGCGGCCGCGCCCAGGTCGTGACCGGCGACCTGACGGACGACGCACAGGTACAAGGCTTGCTTGAGGCTGCGCAACAATGCGCCGGCCCTATCGATATCGTGGTCAACAACGCCGGCGGCTCGGGCGGCGCCAGGGAGGACTGGAGCACTGCGCAGGCGGCATCATGGGTGGCTGCCTATGATCGTAATGTGCTGGCTGCGCTGCGCATCACCACCCGCTTATTGCCGGCCATGCGGCGGGCCCGATGGGGGCGCGTGATTAATATTTCGAGCCTGGCTGCCACGATGCCGCCATCTTCCGCCCCCGACTATTCAGCTGCCAAGGCGGCCATCAACGCCATGACGGCGTCGATGGCGAAAGCGGTCGCGGCTGACGGCATCACCGTCAACGCCGTGTCTCCCGGCACGATACACAGCGCCACGCTCGACGCGCGTTTCCGTGCAGTGGCCGCCGAGCGCGGCCTGGCACAGGAAGAGGCGCCCTGGGAAGAGGTTGAACGGGCCGTGCTGCCGCTTTTTGCACAAGTGCCGTTGGGCCGCGTCGGCCGGCTCGACGAAATTGCCGCAGCCGTCGCTTTTCTCGCCAGCCCCTTGGCAGGCTACATCACCGGCAGCAACCTGCGCGTTGATGGCGGACTGTCGCCCGGCCTGTAGGGGATCGGCCGGCCCTGGTCCGATAGCATCACCGTCAGTTGCTTCTTGACTTGCTGTGACAATTGTCACACAATAGTGACATGTATCGCAATCGAGTACGCAATGATGTTATCGAATATCCTGGTGTTCCGTTTTCTGCTGGCAAGTTTTGGCTGCCTGCTCACGGGCCTGGTCGTATGGGGCTTGATGGCTCTGTGCCGCCGCCGTTTTCCCGTGTTTTCCCTGCAGCGCGCCAGCTGGCTGTTGAGCCAGATTGCGGTGGTGGCAACCTTTGCCGTGATCCTGCTGCCGCATAGTGAACGCCTGCGCCTGGCGCCGCCCATCGAGTTGCCCGAGTCGCTGCTGGCGCAAGCGGCTGCGCCGCACCAGGCGGGGGCGGGGGCGAACGCTTCCAGCACCACGGCCGAGTCCAATGCAACCGTAAAAGAATATTCCTGGCTGAGTTTGCTTGCCCAAGCCTGGCTGCTGGCCTATCTGCTGGGGCTAGCCTACACCGTGGGCCGCTTGTGGCAGGCGAGGCGGGTCTTGCATGGCCTGGCCGCTGCCGGCACGTCGCTGCATGAACGATTTGGCGTGTCCGGCAAATGGCCAGCCGGATTGACCGTTACCGAAGTCGATGCGCCGATTTCTCCCATGCTGTTCGGCCTGCTGCGCCCGCACCTGCTCTTGCCTGGCCACTTGCGCGGTTTTGAGCCTGAACAACAGCAAATGATCATCGAACATGAATTGATGCATTTGCGCCGGCGTGACCTGCACTGGATGAGTGTAGGCCTGCTGCTGCAAACCTTGTTGTGGTTTAACCCTTTCATGCGTTTGCTGCGCAACGAGCTGGCCTGGGCGCAAGAACTCGGTTGCGACCGCGATGTGTTGGCCAGCTGCCCGCCATCGGCACGCCGCGCCTATGCGGCGGCGCTGGTGGCGCAGCTGCGGCTGCAGCATCGCCAGGTTCAGGCGGCGCTGGCGTTTGGTGGCGTGAGCGCCAGCACGGTAGCGGCGCGTATAGGCTGGATACGCGAACCCGGTAGCAAGCACGGCCGCTGGGCCAGAGGCGTGGCCATCGTTGGCCTTGCAGCCGTGTCCGGCGGCAGCCTGGTGCTGCAACCTGCGCTGGCATGGCGCGTGGTTCCGCCAGCGCAGGCATCAAGCGTGGTTACCACCACTCCCTTTAGCTGCACCGAAATGGTGGACGCCGGCAGCGGCCAGCGCCTGATGCACGATGGCCATTGCGATGAGCGCGTCACGCCTGCCTCGACCTTCAATATCGTTGTCAGCCTGATGGGCTACGACAGCGCCATCCTGCGCGATGAACATACGCCGCGCCTGCCTTTCAAGGTTGGCTATACAGCCTGGAATCCCGATTGGCGGGTGGCAACCGACCCCACCAGCTGGATACATAATTCCACCGTCTGGTATGCCCAGCAAGTGACTACGCAGCTGGGCGTTCCGCAGTTCCAGCGCTATATCAAGAATTTTAATTACGGCAATCAGGATGTCTCGGGCGACGTGAGCAAGAACAACGGCCTCACCATGTCCTGGATCGCGTCGAGCCTGAAGATCTCGCCAGTGGAGCAAGTAGCCTTCCTGCGGAGCATGGTGAACCGGCAGCTGCCCGTGTCAGCCCACGCGTATGAGATGACGTCCAGGCTCACCTCCTTGGGAGTCTTGCCCAACGGCTGGGAAGTCCACGGCAAGACGGGCACCGCTTCGCCTGTGTTGGCGAACGGCAAGGATGACTTGAAACACAGCTATGGCTGGTTTGTCGGCTGGGCCAGCAAGGGCGGGCGCACGGTGGTGTTTTCCCGCCTGGTGCTGGAAGCCAGCCAGCCTGGCAGCTCGGCTGGCCCCCGTGCCAAGGAAGCTTTTTTGCGCGGCTTGCCGGCGCAACTGGACGCACTCTAAGCATTTTTTTACCACACCACAAAGGATTTGTATGAATTTTCGCCACATCATCATGGGGGCGCTGGCTAGCTTCGCCTCGCTATCGGCCGTACATGCTGCTGAGCCCGCTCTCAAGAGCTTGCCGCAACAGCAGGGGGCGCAGGAAAAGCAAGCACAGCTGAAAGCGACGGTGGATCAACTCATTGCGCCGCTGATGAAGCAATACGGCGTGCCGGGCATGGCCGTGGCCATTACGGACCATGGCAAACACTATGTTTTCAATTACGGCCTGGCCTCGCGCGAAACGGGACAAACCGTCAACAATGACACCCTGTTTGAAATCGGTTCGGTCAGCAAGACCCTGGCCGTGACCTTGACGACCTACGCGCAAGCCCAGGGCAAGCTGGCGCTGACAGACAGCGTCAGCCAGCACTTGCCATATTTGCGCGGCAGCAGCTTTGATCATGTCAGCCTGATCAACCTGGCCACGCACACGGCCGGCAACTTCCCCATGCAAGTGCCTGATGCAATCAAGAACGAAGCGCAGTTGATGACGTATTTCAAGCAATGGAAACCTGCCGATGCTGCTGGCACGCACCGAACCTATTCGAACCTGGGCATAGGCTTGCTGGGTATCGTCACCGCCAACAGCCTGGGTACAACTTTTGCCCAAGCGATGGAACAGCAATTATTCCCCGCACTGGGCATGACCCACAGCTACATCAACGTGCCACCAGCGCAAATGCAGCATTACGCCCAGGGTTATAACGGCCGCAATCAGCCTGTACGGGTGAATCCCGACGTGCTGGCGGACGAAGCGTATGGCGTCAAGACCACGGCCTCCGACTTGCTGCGTTTTGTCGATGCCAATCTGGGCCTCGTTAAATTCGGCGCTCCTTTGCAAGAGGCAGTCAGGGCAACGCAAACGGCTTACTTCAAAGTAGGGGCACTGACACAGGATTTGGTGTGGGAGCAATTCCCTGCATCATCAAAATTGCCGGGACTGCTGACCAGCGTGGATGACAAAATCGTCTTTGAAAGCAATCCCGCCACCAGCATCACACCGCCATTGCCGCCACAAACCGATGTGCTGATCCACAAGACAGGATCGACGGGCGGCTTTGGCGCTTATGTACTGTACAGCCCGGGCAAGCAGACGGGCATCGTCATCCTGGCTAACCGTGGATATCCCGGCGCGGAACGGGTGACGGTGGCGTATCGGATACTGGAGCAGCTGGATAAACCGTAATAAGAACGGGCCGCCGGCCCAATATATCCTGTCTTCCTACGGGCGCGTCAAGTCCAGCACAAAAATCTCGACGCGCCCTTCGGATGCCGCCTTGCTGGAGGCTGTGAGCATCTGGCAAAGCGCCTCCGGATTTTGAGCTTGCTGTTTGGAGCGCCCGCGACTCTGCAGGCTCTTGTTCTCCGGCTGTCCTGCACCGAACCACAGCACCAAATAAATGCCATGGCCATTTGCGCGCCAGTCTGGCGTATAAAGTGCATCGAGTTGCCTATCTGCACCATGCCAAAGTTTCGGATGCCATTGCCCCTTGATCTCGATTGGAATGCGCAGCGTACCCACGGAACATGTGATGTCGACCTCCTTGTCGGCTGCAACATGGCTTTCGGGTTCGAGCACGATTCCTTCTGAGCCTTGGCGCAACAGTCCGAGCAAATGATCCCGGCACCATTCCTCATCTCCTGCCGTGCTGTTCTTGTAGAAGCCCCGCCATGATTCCGCATCGTCGCTCTTGATTTTTGCTTGCACGACCGCCAGCTCTTCCATCATAAATGTTCGCAGATCAGCGGTGTTCAACGGTGCACTATCGAGAGCGATGGCATGAATTGCTGCGAGCGTCGGTGGGGCATATGCGACCTCCACGCGAAGGCGTGCTTGCTCGGAGGCGACGTATTTGATCGTTTCAGTGTAGCCGTCATCCGTTGTGCTTTTCAGGCGCTGGAGCGAGGCAATCGCTTCGTTGCTGGCATCGCTGCCAAGGCGCCGGATAAGGTAAATCAGATGATCACTGGCATCCCAGGCATTCTTGTTTCCAGAAAAACCACCGGTTGGATAAGGAGCGCGTGGCCAGCATACTCGGAAAGTGGTGATGATCCATTCAGATTGTGACGGACTCAATGCGATATGGATACCATTCGCTGTGCCTTCGCTGATGAGGTGTTTTAGATTCCACAGCAAATCTTGCTCAACCGTAGAAGTTTCAAGCCGCGCTACAGTCTGTTCAAAATCGATCAGTAAGCCAATTGCATCCCAGTTACGGCGGTGTTCCTCGTCCTGTATGTCTGTGAAGCGTTCTTTTGCCTGGCGTAATTTATCCGACTCTCCCGAACGAAGAAGATGCGTCATCAGTTCCAGTTCTGGCGCCTGAGGCATCCGAGGGAAGCGCTTCAGCCAATCCGCAGCGAGCTCAGTTGCGATAGCACTATGTTGATCATCATGCATCAGGGGATGTAGTTTATCGACGTAGGTCAGCTGTGCATCAAACTGGGGTTCGTAATACAAACGCATGGCGGCGCTCCACGCACCGCGCTGATGGAGCGTAGTTTCTAGCGCTTTTTCCAAGCCATCGATACCGGCATCTCCCTCTGCTGGACTGCGCCGTAATTCAAAAAAACCTGCCATCAATCGTTCGTCAGATAGATCGTCAAAACTAATACCTTGTCGAAAACGCTCGGCTAGCGCGACAACGATGATATACGCAGACTCCCAGTGCCGGTTTTGTGCATGCGAATTACTAATCTCTGTGGCACTTGGAGAGGGAGTGGCTCGTGTGAGAAACGTCTCAAAACCGTTATACGCAGCATTAGCCAGTTCATCCCCTAGCCAATAAGTGATGCGTTTATGGGCAGGTATAGATCTGTCAAGATCGTTGAATAAATTGAGATATGCCTTGGCGGGAGAAATCAACCTATTGCTCTCACCTAAACGCATCTGAGAAATGTGAGTAGTGAAATTTCGGCGATGTTCAGCATATTTGACGGCCCTTTTTTTTTGCTGACGACGTTCCAGCTTCTTATTGAGGGCTTGCAGTTTTTCCAGTTGAGATATTCTGGGTTTATTTATCCAGGCTTGCAAATCACGTCTGTGTGCTGCGAAAGGTAGGGCTGCTTTTCGGATTTCAATGCCAGTTTCGCCTTGCCAATCGACGAGACTAATGATACTGCGCCAGCGCTCATCGCGGCGGTTTACTGCATCGAGCTCCTTCAGTAAAGCAATAATGTCGCCAGACGTTGACAAAAAGCTGCTCGACTTTCTACGTAGGAAAAATGCTCTTCTTGCGATGGATTCAGTATTGCTTTTTTCTAATAGCACGAGACGTTGAACCGCATGGCGTAAGGAAGCGTCATTTCGAATAAGCTCATCTAATTGCCGGCGCATATTTTTTTGATAACCGCTCCAATAGTCGAACGGTTCTATCCATGACCAAAGACTTTCAGCCGAAACACCGCCAGCAGTGATGCGCCTGACAATCAGATGAACTGCAAAGTCAGCTATGTCATGCATGCCATGAGGCTCATCCGGTTTTTCTAGCTTTGCAACTGAGGAAATAAGGCGATCAAGAATCCCTTCAAGACGTGATACCGGTAAGTATTCCTGCATACGCGTTAATATACCAACTGTATGATTGTTAATCTGCGTATGACTGATGACAAGGTCTACAATTAACTCATCATCCAGATCGGCATAGCCGATTTTGTTGCTTATTTCTATAGCCAGTCGAATTGAAAGATCGTTCTCATACCCATGCAGAGTGCGTAAAATACCTGCCCAATCCTCATTGGCTGACAACCCCACAAGGGTCTTGGCTGCAGCGCTTCTATTTGCAAAGAAAGCACTATCGTCCAGCACGAGCATGCGTAGTTCATTTGTGAGCTCTGGAGCAATCTTGGCTCCCTTTATTGATTCAAGTACCAGTAGCCGCAGGCCGAAGGGCGTATCAGGGTCTGTGATCAGCTCGCGCACCTCGCTCACGAGCTCTGCTTGAACGATGCCGCGCACTGAATACTCTCCCCAGTCGCGAAAATTAGGGTTGTCTGCGGCTAGGCGTTTCAGTGCGCTGATCAGAGCACGTGCCTGCTCAAGCGAGATGTCATCGGCGTCGCCATATTCGATAACCCCCATGGGATCTGCTGCAATCACTTGCATTGCAAGCGATGGTTCGCAAGCGAGCCATGCATGCAGTCCACGGAGGTTTGCCGGCACCAGGCCATGATTGTGGAACAATGCAAGCAGGCGTCTGCGTTTGCGTTGCGTGTTGGCATTTTTTGCCAGCCAGCGCGCGGCCAGAAACTCGCCGATGCGGCGATGCCAGTAGCTGAAGCGATCTGTGCCATCGGCCTTGAATAGCCGTGTACCGAGTACCGCTTCGATTTCCTTGGCGCCTGGGAGGAGGGAGGTGTCGGCAAGTAATAGCTCGCCTTCGGCCACGTTCGCGGCCGCCTTCCGTACCAAAGCTTCGCTACCAGTCAGGATTAATCCTGCAAAAGCTGCGCCAGCGGCATCGAGTCCAACTTCTTTCGCGGGCTGGCTAGCTTGTTTGGTATCTTTATGTTCCAGTAATACGTCGATGGCACTAGCGAATAGGGCGCCACGCGTCTCTGGCAATGGCCCCTTGTTGGCAACCTTGACGATCATTTCCAATGTTTGGGGATTGCCGAGCAGGCCGTGCAAATTGCGTGTATTGAAATGTTCGATTACTGTCCGAGCGGTATCGTTGCCTAGCCTGCTGCCAAGAAAATCGATTGCATCTTCATCGCTGAAGGGGGCAAGGTGCAGTTCCAGCGGCTTTTCTTCATATTGCTCCTTGATTGTCTCCACGCCAGTCGCGCTACGCCAATCTGCCACGCGACATGACAGCATAAAAGTAGGGTACTCGAGTTCGCCTAATTTGCGCAGCACCTGGTCTACTGCATCTCCACCCTGCTGGGTGCTGACTTCGTCCAGTGCGTCAATGAGCAAAACCCTTGCGTCGCCAAGTAGCGTTTGCGGTTTAGGACGATTAATGAGCTGGCGGGCGGTACAACGCGCATAGCCTGGCGTCTTGGCGAGCCATTCCAGCAGATAGGATTTTCCCATACCGGCTTCGCCAAGGCTGATGATGGGTTCGCTGCGTTCAACAAGGTCAGCTTGGGTAAGGGATACTCTGACATTTTCGTCCTTGTCCCACCAAAGTGTGCGGATGATGGCTTTATGTTCCAGCAAGTCGTTATCCGTCATTAAATGCCTGCTCTTTCAGCTAATCTCAAGACAATGTCCCGTGCGTCTGATCATCCTGATGCAGCCCCGCCATGGTCGCCGTTTCCGGCTGCAAGGTGATATGGTCGATGCCGTGTTTGGCCAGCAGCATTTTTTTGATCGCGCGCAAGACGGTGGGCCAGTGGTCGAGGTGTTCGATTTCCACGTGGCCGATCAGGGCGGGCTGGCCAGGTGACATGTCCCATACGTGCAGGTCGTGCACGGATTTGACGCCGTCGATTTGTTCCACGTCATTACCGACGGTGATGTAGTCGATTTCGTGCGGCACGCCTTCCATCAGGAAGTGGTAAGAGTCGCGCAGCACGCCGAATGTGGATTTGAGGATCAGCAGGGAGACTAATACCGAGAGCAGCGGGTCGATCTGCATCCAGCCCGTAAAGTAGATCACGACGCCAGCCACGATGGCGGCTACCGAGCCCAGCAAGTCGCCCATCACGTGCACCAGCGCGGCGCGCGTGTTGACGCTTTGCTGGTCTTTCGACAGCACCCAGGCCACCACCAGGTTGATCGCCAGGCCGATGCTGGCGACCACGAACACCATTTCACCGTGCACATCTTGCGGGGTGGAAAAGCGCAGCACCGCTTCGTAGCAGATCCAGCTGACCACGCACAGCATCAGCAAGCCATTGACGAAGGCGGCCAGCGCTTCGGCGCGGCCGAAACCGAAGGAGTGGCGCGGGGAGGGTGGGCGGCGCGCGATGATTTGGGCCAGCAAGGCCAGGCCCAGGGCCGCCGCGTCTGTCACCATATGGCCCGCATCGGAAATCAGGGCCAGCGAATTGGAAATGAAACCGGCAACCACTTCCACGCCGGCAAAAAAGATCGTCAACCCCAGTGCCCAGGCCAGGGTGCGCTGCTTGCGACCCTCAAATGAGTGCGTATGCTTGGCATCGCCTTGTAAGTGTGCGTGCAGATGGGCACCGCTTTGGTGGTCGTCGTGATGGTGGCTATCGTGGGGTGCGGACATGGCATGCTAGGGAGAATGATCTTGCTCCCAGTGTAATGGAAAAGCAGCCGCACTGTACTGCGGCTGCCTTGCCTGACGTCCACTGATCAAGCCGTCGTTTGGCCAAACTTTCCTTCGCGGAAATCCTGCACCGCCTGAAAGATTTCTGCCTGGGTGTTCATCACGAAGGGACCGTACTGGGCGATAGGCTCATTTAGGGGTTTGCCGGCGACCAGGATTACGCGGCCGCCTGCAGGCGCCGTGATGCGCACGCCGTCGGCCTCTGGCGTATTGGCCAGAATCGCCATGCGTTGGTTTGGCACGGACTTGCCATCGACTTGCACTTCGCCGCGAAACGCGTACAAAAAGGCGTTATGGCCTGCTGGCAAAGGCTGGTCGAAGCTGCTGCCGGCCGGCAAGTCGATATCGAGGTAGACCGGTTCCGTCACGGCGCGCTGCATGGCGCCCGTCACGCCATGGCTGTGGCCGGCGATTACTTGCACCGTCACGCCGTCGTCCATTGTGTAGCGGGGAATGTCTTCGCTGGCAAAATCGCGGTACCAGGGCTTGCACATCTTGTCGCGCGCTGGCAGGTTCAGCCACAACTGAAAACCTTCCATCACGCCTTCTTCCTGTTCCGGCATTTCCGAATGCTGCACGCCGCTGCCGGCCGTCATCCATTGCACGCCGCCGGTGGCCAGCAAGCCTTCATGGCCGGCGCTGTCGCGGTGGCGCATGCGGCCTGCCACCATATAGGACACGGTTTCCAGGCCCCGGTGCGGATGGGCGGGAAAGCCGGCGAGGTAGTCGTTCGGCTGGTCGCTGGCCAGATTGTCGAGCATCAAAAAAGGGTCGAGGCGGCGCTGCAGCGCCTGCGTCAGCACGCGGTTGATCTTGACGCCGGCGCCATCCATGACGGACTGGCCGGCGAGCACGCGTTCGACGGCGCGCGGTTTGTTGACAGGTGTAAAGCTGAGGGTGTCGCTCATGATTTTCTCCAATCAAGAAAAAACGGCGCATGCTGCGCCGTCTTGTGATGCGCCGGGCTGGCGTGGTCTGGCTTACACCAGAATCGCATTGATCTCTGCATCGGCCAGTGCCTGTGCCTTGGCCACGGCGTCCGCGCCCATGCCCATGCCTTCCGAGTACACGTATTGCACGTCTGTCATGCCCAGGAAGCGGAACATGGTGTTCAGGAATGGCACCTGGCTATCCGTC
Organism: Janthinobacterium silvisoli; assembly: GCF_014200725.1. GTDB lineage: Bacteria > Pseudomonadota > Gammaproteobacteria > Burkholderiales > Burkholderiaceae_D > Janthinobacterium. The sequence continues at coordinate 453,451 of NZ_JACHCL010000001.1, read as the reverse complement.
ACGCCATCGCGGTGCAAGCCGCCGCGCGACAGGCCCACGTAGACTTTCTTGCCGGTCAGCAGGCCAACCGGGCCGTTTTCCGTGTATTTGAAGGTGACGTTGGCGCGGGCAATTGCGTCGAACCAGCTTTTCAGTTGCACCGTGATGCCGAAGTTGTACATCGGTGCGCCGATGACGATCACGTCGGCCGCTTGTACTTGCGCGATCAGGGCGTCGTCCTGGGCGATGCGGGCAGCTTGTTCGGCCGTGCGTTTGTCTGCTGGCGTGAACAGTGCCTGCAGGGTAGCTTCGTCGAGTACGGGGTGCGGTTCGGCAGCCAGGTCGCGGCGTACCAGGGTGGTTTCAGGTTTGCTGTTACGGACGCGGGCGACGATGGCGTCAGCCAGGCGGGTCGATGCGGAGCCGGTGCTGCGGGCGCTGGAATTGATTTGCAGGATGTTCATGGTGTTTCTCCGGGTGAGTTGTCTTGCGATGGGTGAACTATAGCAATCCCAAAAACCTTCCGGAAGCCGTTAAAATGGATAACATTAGTCCATTAGTGGAACAATCATGCTGGAAGGAAGAACATGAATATCGATCCGGGCGACTTGCTGCTGTTTGCGAGGGTGGTGGAAAACGGCAGCTTTTCACGGGCTGCCGAACGTGTGGACTTGCCGAAGTCGACCTTGTCGCGCCGCATTTCGCAGCTGGAAACGCAACTCGGTGAACGGCTGCTGCTGCGTACCACGCGCAAGCTGGCGCTGACGGAGTTTGGCGCCAGCCTGCTGGAACATGCGCGCAAGGTGGCCGAGGAAACGGATGCAGCGGCGGCGCTGACCCAGCATCGCCAGGCCGGGCCCAGCGGCTTGCTGCGTATTTCCATGCCGGCCGACTTTGCCGATACCGTGATGCGCCAGGTACTGGCGGAATTCGTGCGCCGTTATCCGGCCATTTCGCTGGAACTTGACTTGTCGGCGCGGAGGGTGGATTTGCTGGCGGAAAATTTTGACCTGGCCATCCGCATGGGCACCTTGCCCGACGATGCCAGCCTGGCTGCACGCCCGGTTGCCTTCAGCACCTGGTCGCTTTACGCCTCGCCGCAGTACGCTAGCCTGCACGGCTTGCCTGAGCATCCCGATGATTTGTACCGCTACGATTTGCTGAGCTTGCCGCGCGCCATACACGGCATGGTGCGTTGGAATTTGACGCGCGGCAAGACCAGCTGGGAGCGTGATTTACCCGTTCGCCTGCTGGCCAATTCGCCGGAATTGCTGGTGCGCATGGCATGCATGGGCACGGGCATCGCGGCCAGCACCGACAGGTATGCAAAACCGTATCTGGAACGGGGCGAACTGGTGCGCGTGCTGCCCGAATGGCGTTTTCCGCGAGTGACGGGCTGGGCCGTATTTCCTGGCCGGCGTTTGATGCCGGCCAAGACGCGCGTGTTTCTCGATTTAATGGAAGAGATGTATCAGGCTGATATGCCTGTTTAGGCTGGCGTGTTGCCCATCACTTCACCGAGCTGTACCGGGCCAGCCGGTTGCCACGCCGTATTAAAGTCCACGGTGTCTTTCGGGAACAGCATCACCACGGTCGAACCCAGCAGGAAGCGGCCCAGTTCTTCGCCTTGTTTCAGCACGATATTATCGTTGGCATAGCTCCAGTCGCGTACCTGGCCGGTGCGCGGCGGGTTGACGACGCCGTGCCAGACGGTAGCCATGCTGCCGACGATGGTGGCGCCGACCAGTGTCATCACGAATGGGCCCTTGGCCGTGTCGAATACGCAGACCACGCGTTCGTTGCGGGCGAACAAGCCAGGGATGCCGCGCGCGGTGGTCGGGTTGACGGAAAACAGTTCACCGGGAACATAGATCATGCGCGTCAGGCGGCCATCGCAAGGCATGTGGATGCGGTGGTAATCGCGCGGGCTCAGGTAGAGATTGGCAAAGCTGCCGTGCTCGAATTGGGCAGCCAGTGCCGCATCGCCACCGACCAGGGCGGTGGTGCTGAACTGGTGTCCCTTGGCCTGGAAGATCTGGTCCTTGTCGATCCTGCCGAACTGGCTGATGCGGCCATCGACCGGGCAGACGTAGTCGGCCTTGGCCAGCGGGCGAGCGTCGGGGCGCAGCGCGCGCGTGAAGAAATCGTTGAAGCTGCTGTAGTGCGTGATATCCGGGTCCAGCGCCTCATCCATGTTGACGTTGTAGCGGCCGACAAACCAGCGTATCAGACGCGTGGTCATGGCGCCGCCCTTGGCGCCAGCGACTCTGCCGGCAAAATTGGTCAACGCTCCCTTGGGTAGCAGATATTGAGGCAGGACGGCAAGACGGTCAGACACGATGGTGAGCCTTTGTTGGGGAATGGTGAAAACGCATTATAGCGGCGATGCTGCGCGTAACGAAATGCAGTGCATGCCTGACCCGGATGGCGATGTTCGCGCCGAATTTAATTTACTTTAAGAAATATTTTCAGAAAGGTGTGTCATAAGAGCAAAATTGACGCAAAATGCGGCTGCATGTTTTTAGCTTTTAGCCACTTTTGTTCAGCCAACCTTTGCTAATTCAATGATCCTTCGTCGTCCATTTGCCCTGCGCCTCACCGTTGTTGCCGCCGCTGTCTTGTTTGCCTGGAATGCCCAGGCCCAGCAAAATTCCGCCAGTTCACCGGCTGATGCCGCCGCCACGCCGGCTCAGCCTGCCAAGCCCCTGAAAGTTGCCGATGCGCCTGCCATACAGACGGTGGAAGTGAAGGGCAGTGGCTACGATCCGCGCCGCGACGATACCGCCAGCAAGATGATCGTCAGCAGCGAGGAAATCCTCAAGTATGGCGACACCAATGTCACTGACGTGCTCAAGCGCCTGCCCGGCATTACCGTCTCCGGCGCGGCCGGGCGTTCGGGTGGCGAAATCCGCATGCGTGGTCTGGGCAGCGGCTACACGCAGATTTTGCTCAATGGCGAACGCGCACCAGCCGGGTTTTCGCTCGATACCTTGTCGCCCGATGTGATCGAGCGCATCGAGATTTTGCATGCGGCCAGCGCCGAGTACAGCACGCAATCGATTGCCGGCACCATCAATGTGGTGTTGAAGAAAGCCGTCAAGACGGCGCAGCGCGACGTCAAGCTCGGGGTGGGCGGTGGCCGCGATGCTTTTTCCAGCAATGGAAATTTGCAATTGTCGGATAAGGACGGCATTTTTTCATATTCGCTGGCCGCCTCGTTCTACCGCTATGACTATCACTATGAAAATCCGGCACTGGACCTCGGCTATTTGCCGGATGGGCAGCAAAATTTGCTACGCCGTAGCAATGGCACGGGCGATGGCCGTTCGGAAGGCCTTAATCTGTCGCCGCGCCTGAACTGGGCTTTTCCGGGCGGCGATAATCTGACGGCGCAATTTTTCATCAATGGCGGACGCAACGAAAGCCGCAGCCATAGCCGCACCGACACCATCTTGGGCTTGCGGCCAGACTACGACACGAATGATGGCGACGGAGGCAACCATTATGCGTATGGCCGTACCGACTTGAGCTGGGTGCGCAAGCTCGACGGCGGCGCCAAGCTGGAACTGGGGCTGCGCGCAGGTGTCGGCAACAATTCGTCCGATAATCATCCACTCGGCTACATCGATGGCGTGGGACTGGCGCTGGACCGTAACGCGCGCGTGGAAGCATCGGAAAAGAACGTGTCTTCCACCGGCAAGTATTCTTCGCCGCTGATACCGGGCCATGCCCTGTCGATGGGCTGGGATGCTGGTTACAGCAAACGGGATGAAGAGCGCCGGCAGCGTGAGGCGGCCTTGCCGGGCGGACGTCCCCCCATCAATATCGATGAAGATTTCAATGCCTATATCAAGCGCCTGGCGCTGTACGCACAGGATGAGTGGGATATTACGCCGCGCTGGTCCATGTATGCGGGCGTGCGCTGGGAAGGCATCGATACGCGCAGCATCGGCAATAGCTATGACGAGGTGCAGCAGCGCAGCAGCGTCTGGAGCCCGCTGCTACAAACCTTGTGGAAGTTGCCCGACACTAAGGGCGACCAGGTGCGCCTGGCCTTGACGCGGACCTACAAGGCACCGGCCACCTCCAGCCTGATACCACGGCGCATGCTGTCGACCAATAATAGCCAGACCGAGCCTGACCGCGAAGGCAATCCGAATCTGAAGCCTGAGCTGGCGCTGGGTATCGACGCTTCTTACGAACACTATTGGGCCGAAGGGGCCTTGCTCAGCGCGCGCGCCTCGGCCCGCCGCATCGATGGCTATACGCGCCAGGGCTTGCTGTTCATCGATGACCGCTGGGTGTCCACGCCCGTCAACGATGGCCGCGCCAATACGCAGACCCTGGAACTGGAAGCGAAGTTTCCGCTGCGCGCCGTATTTTCCACGCCGGTGCCGGCGATAGACTTGCGCGCCAGTGTCAGCCGCAACTGGTCGCAGGTGGAGCAGGTGCCGGGACCAAATAACCGTCTGGACCAGCAAACGCCCGTCAGCGGCAACTTTGGCATCGATTACAAGACGCCCGATGGCGTGCTGACGACGGGCGGCAGCTTTAATTTCCGCAATGGCGGCCCGGTGCGCATCACCGAGCGCCAGAGCGCCTACAGCTCGCCACGGCGCGATCTCGACTTGTATGCCTTGTGGAAATTCAATCCGAAGAACCAGCTGCGCCTGTCTGTATCGAACTTGCTGGCGCAAGACTTTGAAAGCGATACGCGTTATACGGACGCTACCGGCACGATACAGCGCAACAGCATTTCGCCGAGCTCACCGCAGGCGCGCGCGACGATGGAAATGAAGTTTTGACGCAGTGTTGAGATTGCGGTTTTCCTGATGAAAGCATAGGCCGGCACCGCTGCTGGCCTATAATCGCGGCTTCGTGTTCTTTTGCTGCAAGGTTTCCCCATGAGTTTTTCCTCCCTCGGCCTGATCGATCCCCTGATCCGCAGACTTGACGAGCTCGGTTATGCCAAGCCGACGCCGGTGCAGGCGCAAGCAATCCCTGCCGTGCTGGCCAAGCGCGACCTGATGGCGGCGGCCCAGACTGGTACCGGCAAGACGGCTGGTTTTGCCGTACCGCTATTGCAACGGCTGGCATTGGAAGGCGTGGTTGAACCCCAGTGCGTGCGCGTGCTGGTGCTGGTGCCTACGCGCGAATTGGCAGAGCAGGTGTATGCCAGCTTCCGCAGCTATGGCGGTAACTTGCCGTTGCGCAGTTTTGTCGCCTACGGCGGCGTGCCGATCGAGCCGCAAATTTCAAAATTGCGCAAGGGGCTCGATGTGCTGGTGGCCACGCCGGGCCGTCTGCTTGATTTGCAATCGCAGGGCGCGATCAAGTTTGAACAAGTGCAAACCTTGGTGCTGGACGAGGCGGACCGCATGCTGGACCTGGGTTTCGAGCGCGAACTGGACTTGCTGCTGATGGCCATGCCCAAGCAGCGCCAGACCTTGCTGTTCTCGGCGACTTTCTCGGACGCCATCCGCGCCATGGCCAATACCATGCTGAAAGACCCCGTGTCGGTGGAAGTGAGTCCGCGCAACAGCACCGTGAAAGCCGTGCAGCAATCGGTGATCGTGTGCGACAAGAAACGCAAGCCGGAACTGTTTTTACACTTGCTGAAGAAAAAGCGCTGGGGCCAGGTGCTGGTCTTCGTCAAGACGCGCAAGGGCGTCGAGCAACTGGTCCATACTTTGCTGGAACACGGCGTGCGCGCCGATTCGATTCATGGCGACAAGACGCAGCCGAACCGTTTGCGTGCGTTGGCCCGTTTCAAGGCGCAAGAAGTGCAAGTGCTGGTGGCCACCGACGTGGCCGCGCGCGGTCTCGATATCGAGCAACTGCCGCAGGTGGTCAATTTCGATTTGCCGACGGTGGCCGAAGACTATATCCACCGCATCGGCCGCACGGGCCGCGCCGGCGCATCGGGTGTGGCGCTGTCTCTGGTCTGTGCCGATGAGGTGGAATTGCTGTCGGCCATCGAAGCCTTGATCAGGCAAACGCTGAAGCGCAGCGAAGAGCCTGGTTTCGAGGCCGAACACCGCGTGCCGGGCACGGGCGCCGGTGGTGCGATCCAGAAAAAGGCCGTGAAGGTGATGACGCCAAAGGCAGCTGAACGGGCCAGCAAGCGGCGCTTTTATAAGTAAGGGAGATTGGGCGAGGCGCGCTGCAAGGATATGCCATTCGTGCCATCATGCGGCATGACTTCGATACCTTTGTTCCCGCTCAATACGGTACTGTATCCTGATGGTTATCTGCCGCTGCAGATCTTTGAGGTGCGCTATCTGGACATGATACGTAAATGCATCATGGGCGAGCAGCCGTTCGGTGTGGTGCAGTTGTTGGATGGCACGGAAGTGCGCAAGCCGGGCCAGCATGAAACCCTGGCGCCGGTGGGTACCTTGGCGCGCGTGATCGAATGGGCGGCGCCCCTATCCGGCTTGCTGCAGATCAAATGCATGGGCACGCAGCGCTTTCGCATACTGCACAGCGAACAGCTGCAGCATGGCTTGTGGATGGGGCGGGTGGAAATGCTGCCGTCCGACAAGATTATCGCGATTCCGCAGGAACAGCAGAATGTGGCCGATGCCCTGGGCGCGCTGATACGCACCTTGCAGGAACAAAAAATCCCCATGGACCAGATGCCGATGCAGCCCCCATACCGGCTTGATGAGAGCGGCTGGGTAGCGAACCGCTGGTGCGAACTGCTGTCGTTGACGGCGATGCAAAAGCAGTTATTGCTCAGTCAAGACAATCCCGTGCTGCGGCTGGAACTGGTGCAGGATGAGTTGTCAGAACATGGTTTGCTGGAAAATGAGTAAGCCCGGTTGAACTCAGATCAAGATTCTGTTGTGCAATTGTAATTTCTATTGAGAAATACTTTACGTTTTGCCCTCGCTTGGATAATATGTTGTCCCTGAGCATCATGCTTCAAAAATATGATGGCCCCGGCAACAACCACGAGAAATACACGAGAAAACGAGATGGCAAAAGTAAGCGCGGAACAGATCAATGCGGCGATGGATGCGATGGCGGCGCAAGGCCAGGCCATCACGGTGCGCGCGCTGCGCGAGACCTTGGGCAATGGGGTTTGCCTGGGGACTGTCAGCAAGCTGTTGCAGCGCCGCAAGGCCGGCGCCCAGCGCCAGATCGCCGCGGTCGCAACGCTGTCGCCGGTGCTGCAGCAAGCCATACTCGATTTCGTAGGACAGGAACTGAGCGCCAGCCACACCGCGCATGAAGCCGAGATGAACGACAATCAGCAGGAATTGATGGACCTGGCCAGCGAAAACGAGCGCCAGCAAGAGTTGCTCGATGTGCAGGCGGGCGAGCTGGAAACCTTGCGTGCCGAACTGGAGCGCGAGCGCCAGGTAGCCAACCAGGCCCGTACGGATCTGGCCAAGGCGCAATTGCGCCTGGAAGGCTTGCCGCGCCTGGAAGAGGCCGCCGAGCAGGCGCGCATGGATCTGGCCAAGGCGCAATTCAAGCTCGAAGGTATACCGCGCCTGGAAGAGGCTGCCGAAGCGGCGCGTGCCGAACTCATACAGGCACAGTTGCAGCTGGAAACCCTGATCCGCGTGGAAACGGAACTGGCGACCGTACGGCTGGAACTGGAAGCGGAGCGCGAAGAGCTGGGCGAGACCCGCGCCGAACTCGATGAAGAGCGCACCTTGCGCATCAAGGCCCAGCAATTCATCGTCGATCCTATTTTCAAGACGCCCGTCTGACCTTCGCCACACCCTTCACACCCGCCGCATTCTGTGTGCGGCGACGCACAGAATACATGGGCGCGGCGTTACACAATGACGACGCGGTCCATCGTGTACAGGGGAGGGTCGTGTGCAACCGCTTGTCGTCATCGGAGCTTCCGTGGGCGGGCTGGAAGCGCTATCGCTGATCCTTGCCTGCTTGCCAGCCGACTTTGCGGCCCCCATCTTGCTGGTCTCGCATGTGGGATCGCGCAAGACTGCCTTGCCCGAAGTATTGGGCCGCTGCTGCGCCTTGCCCGTGCGCCATGCGCGTGATGGCGAAGTGTTGCGTCCGGGCAGTATTTTGCTGGCGCCGCCTGGCCGCCATATGCTGCTCACGCTGGTAGAAGGCCAGCGCGCGATCAAACTGAGCCCCGGGGCCAAAGAACACTATACGCGGCCTGCCATCGACCCCTTGTTCCGTAGTGCCGCCAGCACTGGTGGCGCCAATGTGGTAGGTCTCATCCTCAGTGGCTATCTCGGCGATGGCACGGCGGGCTTGCAGGCGATCAAGGCTTGCGGCGGCAAGGCCGTGGTGCAAGATCCGGCCGATGCACTGGCGCCGTCGATGCCGCAAAGCGCGCTCGACAACGTGGACGTAGATTGGTGTTTGCCCGCAGACAAGATCGGTCCACTCTTGCTGGCGCTGGCCATGCCGTCGCAGGAGCTGAGCAGTCCTGTTCCCCTGCAGCACAATGTTAAACTGGCGGACAGTTTTGCTGCAGAGCCGCAGCGTTCCCATGAATAGTGAAGTAGTGAAGTCGATGCCAGTAGAGAAAAAAATAGTCAGTCCCCATCCACCGCCACGCGTACTGCCGCCCAGGCCGCCAGCAGCGTTTGCTTCGCCCGAAGACGCGCTTGCCAGGAAACAGGCGCGAGAACGCAAGGATGCGCAAGTACGCGGCGTGGCATCCATCGCCGCCATGCGCACGGCGATCAGGCAGGCCGCGCGCGAGCTGCCCACTATTTCCAGCGTGCCACGCCTGGGTGTGTTGAGTGCTGCCGCCTTCCGCGCGCAGGCTGCACTAGGCTTGCCTTTTTTGATGAGCGGAATGGTCAAACGCTGGCCCTTGTTTGCCGAAACACCAGGCATCTTGCGTCAGCGCTATGGCCATGTGCCCGTGCGTGCCCGCGTGGGCGACTATATCAACACGGCCTTCGCTGCTGACCGTGCCATGCAGGATATGTCCATGCTGGAATATCTGGACCTGGTGGAGAGTGGTGTACACGCGCTGCCGCCGTATCTGGGCAACCTGGAATTGCGCGAATTGAATAGCCAGTGCCATTGGCCCACGTATTTCGACAAGATGGGTCCGCCGCGTTTCTGGATCGGCCCGGCCGGCACGGTAACGCCCCTGCATTGTGATTACGATGATAATATCTTTGCGCAGATATGGGGCAGCAAACGCATCTTTCTGTCGCCGCCGCATCATGACGAATTTTTATATCCGAGCGAGGCGAACGCCATCCTGTTCGGTTCGCCATTCGACCCGGAAGCGCCCGATTTCGACAAGTTCCCGCTGGCGCGCCAGGCCAGCATGGTCGAATGCATCGTCCATCCGGGCGATATGTTGTACGTGCCTGCCGGCTGGTACCACCAAGTGCGTGCGCTGACGTTCTCGCTCTCATCGAACCGCTGGGCGCGGGCAGTGCCGCTGGCCTTGCAGGGGGCGTAGCGGGGGCTGGACTGGTCTGTTTAGCAAGGAAGGAAGATAAAGAGTGGAGCTACAGCAAAGCGATAGCGTCGAAGGACAATTCTTTTCAGATCATTTCATGAAGATATTTTTCTTCATGGTGGTCGCCCTGTGTGCCTTTGCCCTGGCCTTGCTGCCGTATCTGCGGCCGATTGTGATGACGGATATCCGCATAAAAAATGAAACGGGATACCAGTTGCGCAATATCATGGTCAACGGTGGGGCTTATGGAGATTTGCCGATTGGCGGTGTCAGCGGCTATCAAAAATTGCCCCACGCACATGACTATGCTTCGTACGAGTTTGTAGCGGTGCACGGTGAATTACGGAAAGAAGTTCGTCTGTTTTTCGACGATAATATAGGCCTGATACCTTTGGGAAAAGGGCGCTACAGCTACGTCCTTCGACACGCCCCATGGGATATGCTTGATACCGAGAATATTCTTTATTCGGTCAGTGATGGCGACTGAGTAGGCGAGCCCTGCTTTGAGATAGGTCATGCTACCATGCAAGATTACCTCCACTCTCATAGCGGAACGCATGAAGCATAAACTGTTTTTGTTTGATTTAGATGATACCTTGCTCGACTTCAGGGCTTCCGAAAAACTCTCGTTTGTGCGCACCATGCAGGCTTTGGGCTTGCACGAGCCGATAGACGGGCTGTTCACCGATTACCAGGCCATCAACACGGACCTGTGGCGCAAATTCGAAACGGGCGCCGTGACCAAGGATTTCCTGAAGGTCGAGCGTTTTCGCGCCACTTTTGCCAAACATGGTCTGGCGCTGGACCCGGAAGCGGCCAGCCAGCTGTATCTGGACTCCCTGCCAGACACCGTGGTACTGATCGATGGCGCGCGCGAGGTATGCGCAACCTTGGCGGCGATTGGTGAAGTGGGCATTATCACCAACGGCGTGGAAGCCATACAAAACCGCCGCATCGCCAGTTCGGGCCTGGGCGACTGTATTTCCTTTGTGGCCACCTCTGAAGCGTGCGGCCACGCCAAGCCCGATGTCCGCTTCTTCGAGTACGCCACCAAGATGGCGCGCCCGTTTGCCAAGGAAGAGGCCGTCATCATCGGTGACCGTCTGGACGCGGACATCCTTGGCGCCAACCGCTACGGTATCGACAGTTGCTGGTTCAATCCGGGCCGCATGGCCAACACCTCGGAAGCTGTTCCCACGTTTGAAGTCACTAGCCTGCATGATATTGTGCCAGCCCTGAAAGCGCTCGCACTGGCTTGATCACTGCGTCAGCTCTGCCTCGGTATCGCTACTAGCGCTGCTGGCCTTTTTAGGACGCCATTCGCTGAGGATGCCGGCGGCAATAATCAGGATGCCACCCACGATCGCCATGGCTGGCAAACGTTCGCCAGCCAGGCGGCCGATCACGCCGGCCCAGACCGGTTCGCCCGCATAAATCAAGGTAGCCTTGGTGGCGGAAATGCGTTTCTGGGCCCAGTTCATCACATATTGAATCAAGGCACTGGCGCATCCCAGCGCGATGACGCTGAACACAAAAGTCTTGCTGAGAGGTGGCGGCGCTTCGCCCAGTACCGGCATCAGCAGCAGCGCGGTCAATGACGCCGTGGCCAGTTGCACGATGGTTACGCGCAAGATATTCAGGCTGGCAGCAACGCGGCTGACCAGAATGATTTCCAGCGCAATCGCAATCGCCCCCACGGCCGTGATCAATTCTCCCTTGCCCAAACCCATCGTCAGGCCATCGGTGCCCGTCAGCAATACCAGCCCCACAAAAGCCACCACTACCGCGACCCACACGGCCGGGTGAGGGCGTTGCTTGAATACCAGCCATTGCACCAGCGGCACGATAGGCACATAAAAGGCCGTGATAAAGGCTGACTTGCTGCTGGAAATAAACATCAAGCCATAGGTTTGCAAGGTGTAGCCGCCAAAGATGGCCACGCCGATAGCCACGCCCGCCACGAATTCGGCTTTTGTCAGCTTGAGCAGCTGGCCCCGGCAAATCAGGCTGCAGATAGCGGCGGCAATCGCAAAGCGGGCGGCCACAAAGGCCAGCGGACCGCTGGCGGTGACGGCATTGTGCACCACCAGAAAGGTACCACCCCAAATAAAGGTGATGGCGATCAGGGCCAGTTCGGGCAGATTTATAACGGAAGAAGTAGGGGTTTGGGAATTGGTGGCAAGAGATACTTGTTTTTTCATCGAAAGCTATGCGGTGGGCAAAATGTTTCCCATTATACTAGGGGGCAATATATTGCCCGCCTGCGTAGAGACCCGTGGAGGACAGTGTTCAATCCGGCTTGCCATCTTGCTGCCGAGGTGGATGCCGTTTCGCATGGCCGCTGCGCTGCGCCCGGTAAATGCCGGCGTGGCCTGAAAACAGGTAGGCCACCACGCAGGCGATGGCTGCATACACGCCGATCTCGGCGCCAAACAATTCCATCGCCATCAGGGTGGAGGCGATCGGCGTGTTGGCTGCACCGGCAAATACGGCCACGAAACCGATCGCGGCCAGCAAGGTGACGGGCTGGTGCAGCAAGGGGCCCAGCGCGTTGCCCAGGGTGGCGCCGATGAAAAACAGAGGCGTGACTTCGCCGCCCTTGAATCCCGTGCCCAGCGAGACGATGGTAAACGCCATCTTGCCGAGAAAATCCCAGGCAGGCAGTGGTTCTTTCAATGCATCGACGATGGTGGGGATGCCCAGGCCGATGTACTGATCGGTACCCAGCAGCCAGACGGCGCAGGCCACCACTACGCCGCCCAGCAAAGGGCGCAGCGGGGCATAGGCTAGCCAGCGCTTCATGGCGTGCGACAAGCCATGCGTGGCGCTGGCAAACACTTTGCCGGTGATGCCAAATAACATTCCAGCAATCACCATGGCAGCCAGGGTCCAGGCCGAGATGGCGGGAATCAGGGGTACGGCGTAGTGGGTGTGTTGTATGCCCCAGAGCAAACCCACCTGGTCGGCAATCACGGCCGCAGCCAGGCAGGGCAGCATGGCTTCATAGCGCAGGCGACCGATGGCCAGCACTTCCAGGCCAAAGATGGCGCCTGCCAGCGGCGTGCCAAACACGGAAGCAAAGCCGGCACTGATGCCGGCCATCAAGACGATGCGGCGGTCTTCCGTATCCAGGCGAAACAGCCGCGTCAGCTGGTCGGCCAGGGCGCCGCCCATTTGCACGGCCGTGCCTTCGCGGCCCACGGAAGCACCAAACAGGTGCGAGACAACAGTGGCGCCCAGCACCAGCGGCGCCATGCGCAGAGGAATGATTTTTTTCGGATCGTGGATTTCATCGATGAGCAGGTTCGCTCCGCCCTCGACCGTGCTGCCATAACGCAGATATAGCCAGCCGACGCCAAAGCCGGCCAGCGGCAGCAGCCAGATCAGCCATGGATGCGCCATGCGCGTGCCGGTCGCCCATGCCAGGGCAAATAGAAATCCCGCCGAGGCCGTGCCCGCCAATACGGCGACGACGGCGGCAATCAGCAGCCATTTGAAGAGATGCAAGAGCAGGTCGGTGAGGGCGGAAATCCGGGTCATGATGCGTGTCCAGTCTGGGGTGGTTCGAACCTGGACAGGCGGCCGATGCATACACGCTGAGCGCGCGCCTGCATCTTTCCGGTCATCCAGGAAAAAGTGCAGGCATCATCAGCCCGAAGGCGGTTCACGAAAAACGTTACAGCTTGCGTGGGAGGAATGCCATCTCCAGGCAAAATTCTAGCACTGTTGGGCTGTGGACACTACAGTATGATGTTACGCATCCTTTTACAAGCCCAGTTCAGCTACCAGCGCCTGCCCGATTGCCCGTTGTTCGTCCAGGATGGCGCGCAAATGGTGGGGCCGGGTCTTGACGTTGCTCATCACTACGCGCAACACATTGGTCGGGCCCGGATACGGCGTCGATTCGAGCACGGTGCGCGACACAAAGCTGTGGCCTTCCGCTTTTTGGCGGTTTTGCAGCTTGGCGTTGAGGGTATTCAATTGCTGGTTCAGCGCTGTTGCCGCCTCTGTCTGGCCGTCGCTCAGCAACTCGGCCATGCGCTGGCGCAAATGCACGGGCACATAGCGGTAGGTCAGGATAAAGGTATCGGAACGGGTGATCAGTTCAAAGTCGCTCTGTTCAGCCAGCAAGGCTTGCAATTGGCCACTCAGGGTGGCGGCTTGCTCCAGCAGGGTGGTATAGCCGGACACGCCCAGTACCTTGAACGACGCCCATAGTTTCAAGGTGTCGAAGCGGCGCGAACCTTCCAGCGAGGTTTGGCCCAGGTCGCCGGAATTGTCGCGCAGAATGTAATTGGCGTTGTGTTTGAGTAAATTCAGGCTGGCGCTATGCTTGAACAGCACCATGCTTTGCGCCATCGGCACCCACAGCAGTTTATGGCCATCGATCACCACCGAATCGGCCAGGGCGATGCCGTCGTACAGGTGGCGGTATTGTTCGGCGATCAAGAGGGCGCCGCCCCAGGCCGCATCCACATGGAACCAGATGTTTTCGCGTTTGGCGATGTGCGCCATGGCGGCCAGCGGATCGATGGCGCCCGTTTCCGTGGTGCCGGCGATGCCTATCATGGCCACCACCTTGATGTTGCGCGCTTTTAAGCTGGCAATCGTACTTTCCAGCGCGGTGATGTCGATGCGGTTGTCGCGGTCGACCGGCACCAGGTGCAAGGCGGCTTCACCCAAGCCCAGGGTGGCCAGGGCTTTCTTGACGGAATAATGGCTGCGGGCCGAACCGATCACGGCCAGGCCGCCATAGCCCGACTCTTGCATGGAGGCAAACAGGCCCCGCTTGCGCGTGCCCGGCAACTGATGTTCGAGCGCCACCGCCAAGGCTGTCAAATTGCCCATGGTGCCGCCATTGACCACATTGCCCAGCGCGCCGCTGGTGGCCGCCATCGCCTGCGTGTAGACGCTATCGTCGTGCTGGTAGACCTGGCGGTGTAGCCAGCCCAGGATCTGCTTTTCGATCAGGGTCGATACATACGCCGTTTCGATCTTGACCTGGTTCTGGTTCAGCGCGGCCGTAAAGGCTTCGGCCAGCACGCTGACCCAGGGCAGGGCCTGGGTCATGTGGCCGATGTAGCGCGGGTGGTTCAGCTGGGCCGTATTGGCCAGCACGGTTGAGTCCAGTTCCTGCAGGAAATCCGTCACCGCCATGCCGTGCGTCGGCGGACGGATAGCGGACAGTTGCGGTATCAGTTCCGCATACGGCGTATGGGGATAGGGCGTGTCGCGGCCGGCGGCCAGCCAGCCGCCCAGCATGCGCAGTGCCTGCTGCAAGGGAGCGGGCGCCTGTTGCAGAGCATCAATGGAAAAATGCTGCTGCAGCAGCTGCTCGATAGCGGTATCGTTCATTGCGCCTTGTTGTCTACTCTGATTACTTATTCTATGGTGCCAATGCACTGCGCCCTGGCGGAGACGGGATTTTACCCGACTCCGGCAGGGCGCATCAGCTTGCTATTACAGAATAGTAATTAAAAGCAATTAAAAGTAGTTCAAACCCAGTGCCGACTTGACTTCATCGGCTGTGCGCGCTGCCACTTCGCGGGCGCGGAAGGTGCCTTCTTTCAGCATCTGGATAATCTGCCCCTTGTCCTTGGCGAACTCTTCGCGGCGTGCGCGTATCGGGGCCAGCAAGTCTTGCAGCACCACTTCCAGGCGTTTCTTGACGATGCTGTCGCCCAGGCCGCCACGCACATAATGGGCTTTCATTTCTTCCAGGGCGGCCTTGTCCGGATCGAACGCGTCCAGGTAAATAAAGGCCACATTGCCTTCCAGGTGGCCAGGGTCGGCTACGCGCAGGTGCAGCGGGTCGGTGTAGACTTTTTTCACGGCGGCCGTGATTTCGTCAGGCGTGGCGCCCAGGTTGATGGTGTTGCCCAAGGATTTGCTCATCTTGGCCTTGCCATCGATGCCAGGCAGGCGGCCGATTTCCGGCACCAGAGCCTTGCATTCCATCAGCACTTCGCGGTTGTACATGCGGTTGAAGCGGCGCACGATTTCATTGGTTTGCTCGATCATCGGGATCTGGTCTTCGCCGACCGGCACCACGCCGGCCTTGAAAGCCGTAATGTCGGCTGCCTGGCTGGCCGGGTAAGTCAGGAAACCGGCCGGGATGTCGCGCTCGAAGCCGCGCAGACGAATTTCTTCCTTGACGGTAGGGTTGCGCTCCAGGCGAGCCACGGTGACGATGTTCAGATAGTAAAAAGTCAGCTCGGCCAGTTCGGGGATCTGCGACTGGATGAACACCGTGGTTTTCGTTGGGTCGATGCCGATAGCCAGGTAGTCCAGCGCCACTTCGACCACGTTGCGGTGCACCTTGTCGATGTCATCCATATTATCGGTCAGCGCCTGCGCGTCGGCCAGCATGATGAATTGCTTGTAGTCGTGCTGATACGTCACGCGGTTGCGCAAGCTGCCCACGTAATGGCCCAGATGCAGCGGGCCGGTAGGGCGGTCGCCCGTCAGGATCACGGATTGCGAAGCGATAGCGGCGGCGGACAGCGGTGCTGCCGGTGCATTGTCCTGGGTGTCTGGAGTATCTGGGGTGTTAGGCAAGCTCATCAAGTTTCCTTTCGAGCCACCTGTTCGGGGATGATCCAGGGTTGAACCTGTTACGCCACCGAACTAGGCGGCGTTGATCATAATCACATCACTATACAGTGGCCGCGCGGAGTGAGCGGGACCACCAATTCAAGCAGGCGTGTTGTGAAGGGATAAAGTTCATGGCGTTATGGTTGCAGTTCAACGGCGATCTGTCAAGTTTTGTCGGGAAAGGTGCGCCGGCTTGCATTGCTTAAGGCCCATTGTTTCGCTACCATGGCTGTTTACCTTTTCGTTCTTTGGAGAAATACATGCGCCTCCGGCCTGTCGCCCGCTACACCCAACTCACCCTGCTCGGCGCCATCATGGCCGCCACCTCATTGCCGCTGTATGCGCAGCAGGCACCGATGACGCCGTATATGCAGCCTGATATCGGCGCCAAGCTGGTGATGCCGGACTTGAACGATTACGTCAAGCGCGTGGTGATGATCCCGATGCGCGACGGCGTCAAGCTGTACACGGTGATTGTGGTGCCGAAAGACGCCAAGCGTGCACCGATCATGCTGACCCGCACGCCGTATAACGCGGCCCGGCGCGCCGAGCGCTCTGCCAGCCCCACCATGCAGGGACTGTTGTCACAGGGTGACGATACCCTGGTCGAGCACGGTTATATCCGCGTGTTCCAGGATGTGCGCGGCAAATACGGATCCGAGGGCGACTATGTGATGACGCGCCCGGTACGCGGTCCGCTGAACAATACCAAAGTCGACAATACGACAGATGCCTGGGACACCATCGACTGGCTGTCGAAGAACATTCCAGAAAGTAACGGCAAGGTTGGCATGCTGGGTTCTTCCTATGAAGGCCACACGGTGCTGATGGCCCTGGTCGACCCGCATCCTGCGCTGAAAGTGGCGATCCCCATGAGCGCCATGGTTGATGGCTGGCGCGGCGACGACTGGTTCCACAATGGCGCGTTCCGCCAGCCCAGCCTGTCGTATATCGCGGGCCAGACCGGCGCGCGCAGCGGCGGTGGCTCGCCGGCATTGGGCGTCTACGACGATTACGAAGCCTACTTGCGTATCGGTTCGGCCGGCGACTTTGCCAAAAAATTCGGTATCGACAAGCTGACCTACACCAAAAAACTGTTCGAACACCCGGCCTACGACAGCTACTGGCAGGAACAGGCGCTCGACAAGATCCTGGCGAAAAAACCGTTGACGGTGCCGACCATGCACGTGGTGGGCCTGTGGGACCAGGAAGATATCTATGGCCCTTACGCAACCTATGCGGCGATGGAAGGGCGCGACAAGAACAATAATCTGAACTACCTGGCCGTGGGCCCATGGCGCCATAGCGGCGTCAACTATGAAGGCTCGAGCCTGGGCGCACTGAAGTTTGACGGCGATACGGCGCGCCAGTTCCGTGAAAAAGTCATGCAGCCTTTCCTCGATCAGTACCTGAAGGATGATGCACCGGTGGCCAACACGGCGCCCGTGACGGTCTACCAGAGCGGTACCAATCAATGGCAGCGTTTGCAGCGCTGGCCGCTCGCTTGCGATACCTGCGATACCAAGCTGACCTCGATCTACCTGCAAGACGGCAACAAGCTGGGCTTTGCCGCGCCACAGGCTGGTGTCGATGCGACCGGCGCCTACGATGAATACGTCTCCGATCCGGCCAAACCCGTGCCTTTTGTACCCCGTCCCGTGCGCCTGAACGATGGCGATGTGTGGAAGCCTTGGCTGGTCAGCGACCAGCGCGGTTATGCCGACCGTACCGATGTGCTCAGCTATGTTTCCGAACCATTGAAACAAGCCGTGCGCATCGCCGGCGCGCCAGTGGTCAACCTGTTTGCATCGACCAGCGGCAGCGATAGCGACTGGGTGGTGAAAGTGATCGACGTGTATCCGGACGAAGTGCCATCGCAGCCAGCCCTGGGCGGCTACCAGCTGGGTATTTCCATGGATATCTTCCGTGGCCGCTACCGCGACAGCCTGGAACACCCGACGGCGATACCGGCAGGCAAAGTGGAGCGCTACCGCTTTGCCTTGCCGAACGCCAACCACGTTTTCCTGCCGGGCCACCGCATCGCCGTGCAGGTACAGTCGAGCTGGTTCCCGCTGTACGACCGCAATCCGCAAACCTTCGTGCCGAATATCTTCCTGGCCAAGCCTGGCGATTACCAGAAGGCCACGCAACGCGTGTACCACGCGGTGGGCGCGGGTAGCGCGATCGAATTGCCGATCGTGCCGATCGAGCAGTAAAAGTAAAAAGTCAGCCGGCCCGCATCAGTGCGGCGCCGGCGGCGATCACGGCAATCGCCAGCGCGCGGTGCAGAGTGATTTTTTCGCGCAGAAAGATGGCCGCAATCGCAATGGCAAACAGGATCGATGTTTCGCGCAGCGCGGCGATGGCCGCCACTGGCGCCTGCGTCATGGCCCACAGAGCCAGGCCGTAGGAAGCGAGCGTGCCGGCGCCGCCGAACAGTGCGCCAGGCCATTGCGCCTTTGCGCCAGCGAGCAAGTCGGCCGGGCGGCGCAGCAGCATCCACAAGAACAATCCCAGCCCGTTCAAGACGAATATCCACATCGTGTACGCTGCCGGCGCGCCAGACAGGCGCACGCCGATGCCGTCGATCAGGGTATAGCTGGCGATCACGCAGGCGTTGAGCAAGGCAAAGGCGGTGGTCCGCCGCGTATTATGCCTGGCGCGCGCAGCAAATGTCAGGCCGATCATGCCGGCGCAGATACAGGCGATGGCGGCCATCTGCGTGAGCGACAGGCGCTCGCCGATCAGCGGCCAGCTGGCCAGCGCCACCAGCAGCGGCGCACTGCCACGCATCAGCGGATAGGCATGGCTCATGTCGCCCGCCCGGTAGGCGGCGGCCAGCAGCGAATAATAGACCAGCTGGGCGACGACCGAGGCCGCCAGATAGGGCCAGCTGGCCATGCCTGGTCCATCGATGAAAGGCAGTGTGGCCAGTGACAGCAGGGCGGCGCTAGCCGAGACCAGTACGGTGGTGAGAAAAGTATCCTTGCCTGCCTTGACGATGGCATTCCAGCTGGCGTGCAGCAGGGCGGCGAATAAAACGATGGCGACGACAGAGCCTGACATGGGCGCCAGGGGCCGTTAACGTGGTCTTACACTGGCCGACAACAATTCTGACCTGTGATTGCGCTGCAAGGCGTCCAGCAGTGCGCCCGTGCGGCCCACTTTTTCCAGCAGCTCGCGCAGGGTAGCCTGGTCTTCGGCTGTCAGGGATTTGCGCGACAGATAGGCGCCGCTCATGCCCCAGGGCAGTTCCGGCAGAGCTTCCAGGCGCAAGCGGTCAGCCATGCCATACACGCGGGCATCGTTTTGCGCCACGCCGGACAGGATGGTAGGGCTCATGATGGTAGCGTCGATGAAACCGCTTTGCATCAGGCGTGCGATCGACAAGGCGTCGACTTCATAAAACAGCCGGCCCTGGCTGCTGAGCTCCTTGGCCAGCGCCTGGTAGGAGGCGCCGTAATCATAGCCGCGCACCAGCGCCACCCGCAATTCGCGCCGCCCGATCAATTCCTGCATGCTGTTGATGGGCGCGCGTGCGCTTTGCAGCGAAATGAGCAGGGGGCGGTTACCCATCAGCGGCACGAACAGGCCTTGCACGTCGCGCCGCTGGGTACTGGTGGCAGGGATCAGCATGTCCGCCTTGCCCAGTTCAAACATGGCTTCCTGGCGCGCACGCGGCATGGCGGTGAAGACGAAGTTGCAGCCCATCTTGGCTCCCAGCGCGCGCAGCAGGTCGGGATAGATGCCGCTGATGCTGGCGCCATTGACCACGACGTTGGGACTGACCGCAGATACGGGTACCTGGATGTCACGCGAACATTGTGCCCAAGCCATGGTTGGCAGGGCCAGCGCCAGCATGGCCGCGGTTCGGCGCCAGGCGCTGCTATAAAAATCAGTCATACCCATCCTTGCTCGCACTCGAATACCGAGCGTTTGTACGCCCGGCGGATTTATTCATTTTCACCTATTTATTTCTTACGTGCAATGCTTAGCTGGGGTACCTGGGTGTAGTGCGTAGGCCGGATATTAACTTTGCTTGCGGGCTAATTTACCCCGCGCAACTTGAAATAACGCCAGGCAACAAGCAAGCCCAAAGTTTGCATGATGGCGCAAACAAAGAAGGTGCTGCCGATGCGCCAGTCGTTGGCCGGCAAATGGCTGACTTCACCGAGGATGGCGCTGCCCAGCAGCGGCATGAAGATGATACCCAGGCTGCTGATCGATTGTAGCGAGCCCATCAATTCTCCCTGTTCGCCAGGGTTGGATGCCTTGGAAATGATGCCTTGCAGGGCAGGGCCGGCGGCAAACGCCAGCAGGTTGCACAAGATCAAGGCGTACATCATCCAGCCCTGTGTTGCCAGGCCGTACAGCAGATAGGTAATGGCGCCCGATACCATGCCCAGCAGCGACAGCCGCACTTCGCCAAAACGTTTGATCAGTAAACCCAGCAAGCACGCCTGCACGACGGCTGCGCACAGGCCCACGCAAAACAGCGCGATGCCGTTCTGGCGCGGCGTCCAGTCGAAACGGAAATGGGTGTACAGCACCCATGTGGTGTTGAGCATCATTTGCGCAAACGTCATCAAGCCAAACGCCAGCACCAGGCCGCGAATTTCCAGGCGGCGCAGCAGTTTCAGCAGGGCAGCGAACGGGTTGATACGGGCCAGGGTAAACGGTGCCTTGGCGCCCGGCGCCAGCGATTCGGGCACAAAGAAATAACCATAAATGAAATTGGCCGCCGACAGGCCGGCCGCGACAAAGAAGGGCAGGTGCAGGTTGATGTCGCCCAGCAAGCCTCCCAGCATGGGGCCGCAGATGAAGCCCAGGCCGAAGGCGGCGCCGATCTTGCCGAAGCTCTTGGCCCGGTTTTCGGGCGTGGAGACGTCCGATGCGTAGGCCGAGGCGACCGACATGCTGGCCGACGATACACCGCCGATGATGCGGCCGATGAACAGGCAGGCCAGGTTGGGCGCCCAGCCCGTGGCTAGGAAGTTGACGGCCATGCCGGCCATCGAATACAGCAGCACGGGGCGGCGGCCCACGCGGTCGCTGATGGCGCCCAGCATGGGCATGAAGATGAATTGCAGCAAGCCGAACACGGCCGCCATGATGCCGTACCAGAAAGCTTGCTGGTCGCGTCCGCTGACGAAGTCGCCGATCAATATGGGCAGCACGGGCGCCACCAGGCCTATGCCCAGCATGTCGATGAAGACGCAAACGAGGATGAAGTTCAGATTGCCGCCGCGCGCGGGCTTGGCGGGGGATGATGGAACGGTGTGCTTGGACATGCAGGCTTTCGGCGCAGTCCCCGCACCACCCGGGTATGGCCAGGCTGGGCGGGGATAGGTTATTGGCGTTGCGCCGGCGAATCAGGCCGCAGCGCTAGCTGAGCCTTATATTATAGACAGCAGGCGTCGTGCTGGCTATTGCCATCAAGCAGCCGGCGCGATCGTCCATTCTTGCGCGAACGTGCTGCGGAAGTCAGTGAGTACGGCCAGGCGGCTTTCGGCCAGCGCACGGCCTGCCTGCGTCTGCATCTTGCCAGGCAGCTTGGCCAGTTTGGTTTCGATATGGTCGAGCGCGTACGCCTTGTCGTTCAGCGGACGCTGTTGCGCCAGCGGATCGGCGCCATGTGCCAGCGCGCTATCCATGCGGGCAGCCGTATAAAACAGCCGCGCCAGGCCCACGGCGCCCAGGGCGTCGATGCGGTCCGCATCTTGCACGATGCGCGCTTCGATGGTCTGCGGCGCCAGGTCGGCGGAAAAACTGTGTGTTTCAATCGCGTGGCCCACGCCGGCCAGCTTGTCGGATGGGAAATCCTGTTCGGCCAACTGGCGGCAGGCCAGTGCCGCCGCTTGGCGCGACGCCAAATGGCGTTCAGGATGGTTTTTCGGCAAATTGACCAGGTCATGCAGGTAACTGGCCGCCATCACCACCAGCGCGTCGGCTTCCGGGTGCTGTTCCAGCAGGATGGAGGCATTGCGCCAGACGCGGTGCAGATGCTCGATGTCGTGGGCGCTGTCATCGCCGAGGCCGGCAGTGGCCAGGGTCAGCAGGCGAGGTTGCCATAGGGAGAGCAAAGATTGCATATTTCTCAGTCGGTGAAAAACGGAGGCGCTAGTGTGGCATAAAGCGGCAGGCAATGCAGTGCCTTATCGATATGCATTTTCTTGTGCATGTAAAATTTATATGAGGTAATATTGCCACGCAGAAATTCATAAGCTGGCTTTGCGGCAAATTAGTTATAAAAATAGATAGATTATTTTACTAAGGGATTATCATGAACACTATCGCTAGCGAGTCTGGCGCGGCCGTTGCCAAGGCTGCCGAATACCTGGCTTTTACCCTGGGTCAGGAAGAGTACGGCATCGACATCCAGAAGGTCAGCGAAATCCGCAGCTATGAGACGCCGACCCGCATTGCCAACGCGCCGGAGTTCGTCAAGGGCGTGGTCAATCTGCGCGGCATCATCGTGCCTATCGTCGACATGCGCATCAAGTTCAACCTGGGCACGCCCAGCTATGACCAGTTCACTGTCGTCATCATCCTCAATATCGGCAACCGCGTGGTTGGCATGGTGGTCGACCGCGTTTCCGACGTCACCACCTTGCTGCCGGAGCAAATCAAGCCGGCGCCCGACATGGGCCGCTCGCTCAATACGGAATATGTGATCGGCCTGGGCACGCTTGACGAACGCATGCTGATCCTGGTCGATATCGACTTGCTGATGTCGAGTGCCGAGATGGGACTCATCGAGAAGTTAGCTGCGTAAGCCATTGCTGCGTAGCAGATTTTCCTGGCGCACGGTTCTACTGAACCATGCGCCAATTTTTTCAGGATAGTATTATGAATATATTAAGAAATGTCAGCATCGGCTCCCGCCTTGGCCTGGGTTTTGCCGTGATCCTGCTGTTTTCCATGCTGATCACGGGCATCAGCGTATGGCGCTTGCATGACGTGGCCACCGCTACGCGCGTAATGATGGAGCAGCCTTTGGCCAAGGAGCGCCATATTTCCGACTGGTATGCACGCATCGATAGCGCCGTGCGCCGCACCATCGCGATTGCCCGCAGTTCGGATACATCCCTGAGCGCGTATTTCGCCGAAGAATCGAAAGTATCGTCGGCCAGCTCGGCCGAGCTGCAAAAGAAGATCGAGGCGCTGATAGCCCAGCCTGTTGAAAAAACCATGTTTGCCGCCTTGCTGGAACAGCGCAAGCTGTATCTGAGTTCGCGCGACCAGGTCTATAAGCTCAAGGGCGAAGGCCAGGTCGAGGCCGCCAATCAGGTGTTTGAAAAAACCTTCGTACCGGCCGCCGCCAAATACCAGAAGATGGTGTTTGAATTGCTCGAACACCAGCGCGCCAGTATCGACGCCACCGCGCACGATATCGACCGGGTGGCCAGCACCAGCCGTAACCTGTTGCTGACCCTGGCCGTGCTGGCGCTGGCCTTTGGCGTGGTCTGCTCTTGGCTGCTGACGACCGGCATCGTCGGGCCGCTGCGCACGGCTGTCGATGTGGCGCGCCGCGTCGCCGATGGCGACTTGACGGCGCAGATCGATGCCAGCGCCAAGGATGAAACGGGGCAATTGCTGCTAGCCCTGAAAGATATGAACAGCAGTTTGCTGACCATCGTCGGCGAAGTGCGCAGCAGCACGGACAGTATCGCCACCTCGTCGACCCAGATTGCGGCCGGCAACCAGGATTTGTCGAGCCGCACGGAACAGCAGGCCGGCTCGCTGGAAGAGACGGCTTCGTCGATGGAAGAGCTGACCTCGACCGTCAAGCAGAATGCCGACAATGCGCGCCAGGCCAATCAGCTGGCGGCGACGGCAGCGCAAGTGGCAGTCAAGGGAGGCACGGTGGTGGCGCAGGTGGTGGGCACGATGGATGCGATCAATGTCTCGTCCAACAAGATCGTCGATATTATTTCCGTGATTGATGGCATTGCTTTCCAGACCAATATCCTGGCTCTGAACGCGGCAGTGGAAGCGGCGCGGGCAGGCGAGCAGGGCCGTGGCTTTGCCGTGGTGGCGACGGAAGTGCGCAACCTGGCCCAGCGGTCAAGCCAGGCAGCGAAGGAAATCAAGACCCTGATTGGCGATTCCGTCGAGCAAGTCAATGCAGGCAGCAAGCTGGTGGCAGAAGCAGGCTCGACGATGGACGACATCGTTGCCAGCGTACACCGCGTGAGCGACATCATCACCGAGATCACGGCCGCCAGCAACGAGCAAAGCGTGGGCATCGATGAAATCAACCGCGCCATCGGCCAGATGGATGCCGTGACCCAGCAAAACGCGGCCCTGGTGGAAGAATCGGCGGCGGCCGCCGAATCGATGCAGCACCAGGCGCATAACCTGGCGCATGTGGTCAGCGTGTTTAATCTGGGTGGGCAGCATGGCTTGAAGCGGCCGGCGTTGCAAAAACAGAAGCAGGCGTTGCGGATAGGGCGCGCCGCTTAATCTTGCGGTGGAGGATCTTGCTCTACCCACGCGGCTATCGCCAGTTGCGACAGCCTGTCTGCCTCGCCATTGCGATGGCGCGGTATCCAGCGCAAAGTCACGTTATTGAGTTGTTGCAGCAGGGCCACGACGCTGGCCCTGTGTATTTCCAATCCCTTGGCGCCTAGCGGCGTGCTTCCCAGCACGTCATTGATCACCACCTGGCTGTCGCCATACAGCAGCAGCTCCACGGGCGGTGGATTGAGCGCCAGCGCCGCTTGCAGCACGGCGATCAAGGCCGCGTACTCCGCTTCGCTGCTGTTGCCGTAATCGAGTGGCTCACTGATTTCCACCCTTTCGCCGTTCGGCCCCAGCAGCAGGGCGCCCAAACCCAGCTTGCCAGGATTGGGATGGGCGGAACCGTCGAACCAGCCGCGCCAGGCCAGCGGGCCTGCCGTGTGCTGGCGTTTCGCGGCCCATAGTGCGCGCCGCGCCTGCAGTTTTTCTTCCTTGCGCTGCCTGCGGGCGTCTGCGTCCAGCGTCATCGGGTGATGATGAATGTATCGACCAGACTGCCTATCCAGCAAGCGATCAGCACCCAGACGGCGATGCTCATGGCCGCGCCATCGCTGGCGGACAGGGCTTGTACTTTTTCCAGGATCAGTTGCGGGTCGAGCGGCAGGGCGCCGCTGTTGATCTGGTCCACCAGTTGATCTGCGCGGGCCATGACGTCACGCAACACGAACACGATAGCTGCCAGGGTAGGCAGCACAAAGATACTGCCACGTATTTTGTGGCCCAGCACAAAGTGTCCGCTGCCGGGAAACACCAGGCCCGAGACTAGCAGGGCCAGGTTACGATTGTTACGCTTTGGGAGGGGGGAGCCGCTCATGCGAGCCTTAAGATGGTCAAGGTGGTAGAGCGGCCCATCATACTATTGCCAGCCGAATTTGCGCAGGTAAATGCGTTTCATCACGGTCGTCAGCACGGTGTAGCAGACCAGGATGGCAACCAGCCACGGGAAGTAATTGAGTGGCAGGGCTTCGAGCTTGAAGTAGGTGGCAAACGCGCCCATCGGCAGGAACACGCCCACCGCCATGATGGCCGTGGTAGCGACCAGCAGCGGCACGGAAGCGATACTTTCAATGAACGGCAGCTTGGGCGTGCGGATCAGGTGCACGATCAGTGTTTGCGTCAGCAGGCCCACTACGAACCAGCCAGACTGGAACAGGGTTTGTTTTTCCGGCGTATTGGCGTCGAACACGTACCACATCAGGGCAAAGGTGGTGATGTCGAAGATCGAGCTGATCGGGCCGAAGAAGACCATGAAACGGCCGATATCGCGCGGGTTCCAGCTCAGCGGCTGCTGTATCAGTTCGGCGTCGACATTGTCGAAGGGAATGGCGATCTGCGACACATCGTACAGCAGGTTTTGCACCAGCAAGTGCAGTGGCAGCATTGGCAGGAACGGCAAAAAGGCGCTGGCCACCAGTACGGAAAATACGTTGCCGAAGTTCGAGCTGGCCGTCATGCGGATGTATTTCAGCATATTGCTGAAGGTGCGGCGGCCCTCCAGCACGCCTTCTTCCAGCACCATCAAGCTCTTTTCCAGCAAAATGATGTCGGCTGCTTCCTTGGCGATATCGACCGCGGAATCGACGGAAATGCCGATGTCTGCCGCGCGCAGGGCCGGCGCGTCATTGATGCCGTCGCCCATGAAGCCGACGATATGGCCATTGCCGCGCAGGGCGCGCACCAGGCGTTCCTTGTGCAGCGGGCTGAGCTTGGCGAAGACGGTATTTTCTTCTGCTACCCTGCCCAGGGTGGCGTCATCCATATCGTCCAGCTGCGGTCCCTGCAGCACGCCATGCACGGTCAGGCCCACTTCGCGGCAGATTTTCGCCGTCACCAGGTGATTGTCGCCGGTCAAGACCTTTACGGTCACGCCATGTTCGGCCAAAGCGCGCAGGGCGGGCGCGGTCGATTCCTTCGGCGGATCGAGGAAGGCCACATAACCGATCAGTGTCAGCGCCGTTTCATCGGCCACGCCATACACGGTCTTGTGCGGCGGCACTTCCTTGACGGCCACGGCAACCACGCGCAAGCCTTCCGCATTCAAGCCTTGCGTGGTGGCCAGCACTTTTTCCAGCAGCGCATCGTCGAGCGGGATATTGCTCTGGCCCAGGCGCAGATGGCTGCAGGCAGCGAGGATTTCCTCGACGGCGCCCTTGCAGATCAGCTCATGGTGATCATTCTTTTCAGACACGACAACCGACATGCGGCGGCGCACGAAATCGAACGGGATTTCATCGACTTTCACGTAATCGCGGGCCAGCTGCATTTCCGTCTGCAGTTCGACATGGTCGAGCACGGCGCGGTCCAGCAGGTTTTTCAAGCCGGTCTGATAGTGGCTGTTCAGGTAGGCAAATTGCAGTACTTCATCTGATGGCTGGCCGAAGACGTCGGTATGGCGCTCCAGCACGATCTTGTCCTGCGTCAAGGTACCGGTTTTATCGGTGCACAGCACGTCCATCGCGCCAAAGTTCTGGATGGCGTCCAGGCGCTTGACGACGACTTTCTTTTTCGACAGTTTTACGGCGCCCTTGGCCAGGGTGCTGGTGACGATCATCGGCAGCATTTCCGGTGTCAGGCCGACCGCCACGGACAAGGCGAACAGGAACGCTTCCATCCAGTCGCCCTTGGTCCAGCCATTGATCAGGAAGACCAGCGGCGCCATCACCAGCGCAAAGCGGATCAGCAGCCAGCTGACGCTGTTGACGCCCGCTTCAAAGGCGGTCGGCGTGCGCTCGGTGGCCGTGACGCGGGTAGCGATGGTGCCAAAATAGGTGCGGTTGCCGGTCGCCAGCACCAGCGCCGTGGCGGCGCCCGAGATGACGTTGGTGCCCATGAACAGCAGGTTGGCCATGTCCATCGGGTCTTTGCCATTGCCGTCGGCCAGTTCGGCCATTTTTTCTACCGGCAAGGATTCGCCCGTCATGGCCGCCTGGCTGACGAACAAGTCTTTAGCCGACAACAGGCGGCAATCGGCCGGGATCATGTCGCCGGCCGACAGCACGATGATGTCGCCTTGCACCAGCTTGCGGATCGGCAATTCGATTTGCTGGCCGGCGCGCAGCACGGTGGCGGTGTTGCTGACCAGCGCTTTCAGGCGCTCGGCCGCGCGGTTCGAGCGGCCTTCCTGCACGAAGCGCAGCAAGGTCGACAAAATCACCATGGTGCCGATGACGATGGTCGCTTTCGGATCTTCCGTCAGGTAGGACACGATGGCCAGCACCGTCAGCAGCAGATTGAAGGGGTTCTTGTAGCACAGCCACAGATGCTGATACCAGGCCAGTGGTTTTTCGTGCTCCACCTCGTTGGGCCCCGTTTGTCCAATCACGTCCAGCGCTTCGTCTTCGCTCAAGCCACTTTCACGCGTATGCAATCGCTCCAGCGCCGCATGCAATTCTTCATGGGCGGCCATCAATAACTGGCGCGCCAGATGATCGGGCACAGGGCGGCCGGTACTGTTTTCAAGCGGCATGGCATGGCGGCGGAAATGGCCGGCCGTATGGCGCTTGCGCAGGAACGATTCGAACAAACGGGTGAAGAGATTCATGCTCTTCCTTTCACGACTAGGTGTTGGCGGGCGGCGCAGCCGCAGGCAAGACTTGCGTGCCACAAGCGTACCATGATGCACGAGGCAAATGGTGCTTGCGGGCAATCCGGGTCAGTAGCCGGTCGCGATCGGAAAGAAAAAGGGAAGAGGGGAGAAACGCACGGCCAGTTGGCCGCAAGAGACACCGCACCTTGCTCAGCAAGGCACGGAGGATAACGGATTCCGTGTTGCTTGCTGCTTAGCTGCCGATAACATCGCTATTACGCGATCGACTACTGTCACTAGAACAAGTACCCACGAGGGACTCCGTAAATGAATAATGCCCGCATCATATTGATGAGGTCAAAAGGTGTCAACTGAAGAAATCTTAGGTTTCCAAACTGTAATGTTAGGCGGCATGGGAGAGGGCCGCCATGGCCAGCGAATCGGACAAGATCTGCCACAGCGCGGCATGGCGTTGCTGCAAGGCGGCGCCATCGGCATAGATCAATTCCACCTGCATGCTGTCTATGATGCCGAGGTAGGCTTGCACGTACAGCGCCAGGCGCGGCTGGGCCAGCCACGGCGCGGTTTGCAGCAGGCTGGCCGCGTAATGGCGCTCCAGCTGGTCGAGCAGGGCGCGGTAAGCGCCAGTGATGTGATCACGCAACACTTGTGGCGGCAAATACACGGTACGCAGCAGGAAACGCGCATGTGGCGACTGGCCATAGCGCTGCGCCATGCGGTCGCAATACAGGGCGCCAGCCTGCTGCGGCACTTGTTGTAGCGCCGCTTCATCATCGAAACATTGCTGCATGAAGCTGTGTTCTTCTAGCAAGGCGTCGGCAAACACGGCCAGGAACAGATCATCCTTGCTATCGAAATGCGAATACAGCGAAGCCTTGCGCATGCCGGCCAGCTCGGCGATATCACTGAGGGACGAGCCGTCATAGCCGTGTTCGGAGAAATGTCCGACGGCCACGGCACAGATTCTATCGGCCGAGGCCGAGCGTTTCTTCATGGTGGAAAGAATTCTTTGAAAGTGGTGGCACGATGCCGGCCGCGACAGTGCGCCGCCAGGCTGGTACTGCCTATAACCAGCGTCAAGCATCATACCAGCAGATGGCAAAGCGTCAAGGATGGCATCCGGAACGACCCTTGATACAAGCTTGCTGCACTTTATGCATTTTTGGGGTACACTTACTTCCTACCGGTCGGTAGTCGATCGGGCTTCATAGACATGACGACGATAAACAAGGAGGTTGTATGGTGCCATTAGGAATTTCACTGTTCGGTATCGGCCTGGCGCTGCTGTTCGCCGCCTGGAGCGCCAAACGCGCACGCTGCGAACGCCGCGACGTAGTCTGCCTCGGCATCGCCGCCGGCGCCATGGCCTTGCCAGGAGCAGCCTTGCTGGCGTTGTAAGAGACTAACTGCACGAATATAAAAAAACGGCAGGCCTCTGATGGCCTGCCGTTTTGTTTTTATGTCTTTAAATCAAATTTGACAACGTCTGTCCCAACCGTAGCGAGCGGCAGTGATTTGTGGCCGAGAAGCGCAGCGCTACTTTAGTAGCGTGAGCATCGCCGGCCGCAAAGCGCGCCGCGCAGTAGGTTGGGGCAGGCGTTATTCTTCCTCGTATGAACTGATGGGCGCACAACCGCAGAACAGGTTACGGTCGCCATACACGTTATCCGCGCGGCCGACTGGTGGCCAGTATTTGCGCTGGCGCAGCGAGGCGACTGGATAGGCTGCCACTTCGCGGCTGTACTTGCGTTCCCAGTTGTCCGACAGCAATACCTGTGCCGTGTGTGGTGCGTTCCTCAATGGATTGTCATCGTGGTCGAATTCACCGCTGGCGACCTTGGCGATTTCGGCGCGAATGGCGATCATGGCGTCGATGAAGCGGTCGATCTCCACTTTCGATTCGCTTTCCGTCGGCTCGATCATCAAGGTGCCCGGTACCGGGAAGCTCATGGTCGGCGCATGGAAACCGAAGTCCATCAGGCGCTTGGCCACGTCTTCGTTGCTGATGCCGGTGGCGTCCGTGATCGGGCGCAGGTCCAGGATGCACTCGTGCGCCACCAGGCCATCGTGGCCCGAGTACAGCACCGGGTAGTGCGGCGACAGGCGGCGCGCAATGTAGTTCGCTGCCAGGATGGCCGTCTCGGTGGCGGCCGTCAAACCTTCCGCGCCCATCATCGCGATATACATCCACGAGATCGGCAAGATGCTGGCCGAGCCGAATGGCGCAGCGCTGACAGCGCCGATGCCGGCAGCGTCGCGCTGGTAGCCCGACGAGCGCTGGTTAGGCAGGAATTTTGCCAGGTGGGCGCCCACGCCGATAGGGCCGACGCCCGGGCCGCCACCGCCGTGCGGGATGCAAAAGGTTTTGTGCAGGTTCAAATGCGATACGTCGCCGCCAAACGAGCCAGGTGCGGCCACGCCAACCAGCGCGTTCATGTTGGCGCCGTCGATATACACCTGGCCGCCGTGCGAGTGGATGATTTCGCACAGTTCCTGGATGCCTTCCTCAAACACGCCGTGGGTCGATGGGTAAGTCACCATCACGCAGGCCAGGTTGGCGCTGTGTTTTTCAGCCTTGGCTTTCAGGTCGGCAAGGTCCACGTTGCCGTTGGCGTCGCAGCTAGTGACTACTACTTGCATGCCGACCATATTGGCCGATGCCGGATTGGTGCCGTGCGCCGACGAAGGGATCAGGCAGATATTGCGGTGGCCTTCGCCGCGCGATTCGTGGTAAGCCTTGATCACCAAGAGGCCGGCGTATTCGCCTTGCGAACCGGCGTTAGGCTGCAGCGAGACGGCGGCGTAGCCGGTCAGCGCGCACAGCATTTCTTCCAGCTGCGAGATCATTTCGCGGTAGCCCACGGTTTGCGCGTCCGGCGCGAACGGGTGGATGTTCGAAAACTCGGGCCAGGTCACGGGGATCATTTCCGAGGTGGCGTTCAGCTTCATGGTGCATGAGCCCAGCGGGATCATGGTGCGGTCCAGCGCCAGGTCCTTGTCGGCCAGGCTGCGCAGGTAGCGCAGCATTTCGTGTTCCGAATGGTAGCTATTGAAGACTGGGTGGGTCAGGTAGGCGCTGGCACGGGCCAGTTGCGACGGCAGGGCGCTGGTGACAGCCGCTTCAACCGCGTCCAGGCTTGGGGCGGTAGGCGCGTTGGCCACGCCGTCGGCAAACACATTCCACAGCAGCGCGATATCGTCGCGGGTGGTGGTTTCGTCCAGCGACAGGCCGACGTGGGTGCTGTCTACCTTGCGCAGGTTGACGCCATGTTTCAGGGCCGTGGCATGCAGTTTTTCTGCATCGGCAACCTGCACCGTCAGGGTGTCAAAATACGTCGCGTTAGCGATGGTGTAACCCAGGGTTTTCAGGTTGGCCGCCAGTACGCCGGTAAAGCGGTGCACGCGCTGGGCGATCTGCAGCAGGCCGGCAGGGCCGTGGTAGACGGCGTACATCGAAGCCATTACGGCCAGCAGCACTTGCGCCGTGCAGATGTTCGACGTCGCTTTTTCGCGGCGGATATGCTGTTCGCGCGTTTGCAGGGCCAGACGATAGGCCTTGTTGCCTTGCGCATCGACGGTTACGCCCACCAGGCGGCCCGACATATTGCGCTTGAATTCATCGCGGGTAGACAAGTAGCCTGCGTGCGGGCCGCCGAAACCGAGCGGCACGCCAAAGCGCTGGCTGTTGCCGACCACCACGTCCGCGCCCCATTCGCCTGGAGGCGTGAGCATGGTCAGGGCCAGCAGGTCGGCGGCGACGATCACCATGGCGCCATTCGCATGCAGTTTTTCCACGCCGGCGCGGTAGTCGCGCACGACGCCGTTCGCGCCCGGGTATTGCAGCAGCACGCCGAAGCAGCTGTCCAGCGCTTCGATTTCAGCCGGGTCGAAGGTGCGCACGTCGATGCCGATCGGCTGGGCGCGTGTCTGCACCACTTCCAGGGTTTGCGGCAGCACGTCGTTGGCGACATACAGCACGTTCGATTTCGATTTGCCCACGCGCTGGATCAGGGTCATCGCTTCGGCGGCGGCCGTGCCTTCGTCCAGCATCGAGGCATTCGCGATGCCCATGCCGGTCAGGTCGGTGATCACTTGCTGGAAGTTCAGAATGGCTTCCAGGCGGCCTTGCGAAATCTCGGGCTGGTAAGGCGTGTACGCCGTGTACCAGGCCGGGTTTTCAAAGATGTTACGCAACACGACGCCAGGCGTGAAGGTGTTGTAGTAGCCCTGGCCGATCAGGGATTTCAAGACCTGGTTCTTGCCGGCGATGGCCTTCAGGCGCGACAGCGCTTCCTGTTCCGGCATCGGCTGCGAGTAAGCGCCCAGCGGCAGGGCGCCCTTGTTGCGGATATTGGCGGGAACCAGGGCGTCGATCAGGGCAGCGCGCGAGGCGTAGCCGAGGGTGGACAGCATGGCTTCTTGTTCGGCGGCGGAAGGGCCGATGTGGCGGGCGATGAAAGCATCGCGTGCTTCGAGTTGGGTCAGGCTGGTGCGGGTCATGATATAGAGGCCAAAAAAGACTGAAAAACCGGGATGCGGCGCGCGGGCGCGGCGGCGAGGTGTATCAACACAAGAAAAATAAAAACAAACGGGCCGCAAACGCGGCCCGCTGGTCATTGCGATTACTCGCCTGTGGTGGCGCCGTACGCTGCTGCGTCCAGCAAGCCGTCCAGGGCCGATACGTCGGCTGGCTTGATCTTGAACAGCCAGTTGGCGTAGGCGTCGGCGTTGATCGCTTCTGGCGAGTTGACGACGTCGTCGTTGACTGCCACCACTTCGCCAGCGATCGGCGCGTAGATGTCGCTGGCTGCCTTGACCGATTCAACGACCGCTGCGTCGTCGCCGGCGCCATAGCTGTTGCCGACGGTCGGCAGTTCAACGAACACGATATCGCCGAGGGCGTCCTGCGCGTATTCGGTGATGCCGACGGTGATCGTGCCGTCTGCTTCGAGGCGTACCCATTCGTGGGAAGCGGTGTACTTCAGGTCTGCAGGAATGTTCATGTGATGCTCCAGATGGTGAGTGTTCGTTATTGGTTATGTTGGTTCGGTCTTGCGGGCGGCGGGTCTCTATCGCTGATCGCTTACGCAGCCAGGATTTTACCGTTACGCACGAAAGGCAGCTTGACGACGGAAGCGGCCAGTTGCTTGCCGCGGATTTCCACATGCACGGTATCGCCCACGTTCACGCCGTTCGGCACGCGTGCCAGGGCAATCGCTTCCTGCATCGTCGGGCTGAAAGTGCCGCTGGTGATTTCACCGGTCGCGTCGCTGCCGGCCACGATGACTTTTTGATGCGCGCGCAGGACGCCGCCTTTTTCACGCAGGATCAGGCCCACGAATTGCGCGTTCTGGCCTTGCGCCAGCAGGGCAGCCTTGCCGATGAAGTCGCGCTCGCTGACCAGGTCGATGGTCCATGCCAGGCCGGCGTCGAGCGGGTTGACCGTTTCATCCATGTCCTGGCCGTACAGATTCATGCCCGCTTCCAGGCGCAGGGTGTCGCGTGCGCCCAGGCCGGCCGGTTTTACGCCGGCCGCCAGCAGGGCATTCCACAGCGCTTCGACTTGCGTGGCCGCGACGCCGATTTCAAAACCGTCTTCGCCCGTGTAGCCAGTGCGTGCCAGCATCACTTCGCCAAATGGCGTGTCCTTGACGATGACGACATTGAATGGCTTGATGGCTTCGGAAGCGGCTTGCGTTTCTGGCAGCACTTGCCATACTTTTGCGCGCGCATTCGGGCCTTGCACGGCGACCAGCGCCATCGGATCGTTGGCGTTGCGGCGTTCGGTAATGGTCAGGCCGCTGTTGGTGGCGGTGTTCTGTTGCTGCATCCACGCTACGTCTTTTTCGGCGGTGCCGGCATTGACGACCAGGCGGAACCAGTTTTCGTTGAAGAAGTAGACGATTAGGTCATCGATGACGGTACCTTCGGCGTTCAGCATGCACGAGTACAGCGCCTTGCCCGGCACTTGCAGCTTGTCGACGTTATTGGCCAGCAGGCCGCGCAGGAAAGCGCGCACGTTGGCGCCTTCGATATCGACCACACACATGTGCGACACGTCGAACATGCCGGCGTCGCCGCGCACGGCGTGATGTTCTTCGATTTGCGAACCGTAGTTGACAGGCATGTCCCAACCGCCGAAATCTACCATGCGGGCACCTAAGGCACGGTGGGCGTTATTGAGTGGGGTCGCTTTGAGCGTCATTGAATCCTCGGAACGAAGGTATAGGGGAAGTTAACAGAACACACAAGAAAGCCGCCAACGCGTTTCTCCATGGCATTCACTCACCCCCCTGTCCTTTGTACCTGAGAGATTACGGGGGCTAGCCCCGTGCGCCCCTTCGGTGGGCCGCCGGCGTTTCGCCGCGGCCGCTCTCCAGAGTTGAGTCATATGTTGTCAAGGCAACATTTTGAGCTCGCCTGATCGGTCCTTTTGCCTGAGAGTTTTTGGGTAGTGCCCCTTCGGCGGCAACGCAAGATTGCCCTCTCCCGATCAAGTGTGTGGAATATATGTCAGCAGGGGTGTTCTGTCAATCTGAAAAGGCTTTCCAGAGCGCACCAAAACAGGGCAAAAACACGGTGAAAATGTGCATGTTTCAAGGTTTGCCGACTGTTGCTTTCATGTCGCATCGTGCGTGTGTTGCGGCAGAAATTTGCTATGATGAATCAAGCTTTATTTGCGAGTTTCTGCCATGAACGATACGCAAAGTAATACCGATCACCACGCCTATTTCACGCTGTCTGGCGACGTCAACAGCGATATGGTCAGGCGCGTCTTCAACGCGGTGTCCGATATGACCGAAGACAAGATCAGCACGGCCCACGTGCTGATACAGTCGAACGGGGGTTATGTCAGCGACGGCATTTGTCTGTACAACTTTCTCAGCAAGCTGCCCATCGAGCTGGTCACCTATAACGGCGGCGCCGTGGCGTCGATCGCGGTGACCTTGTTTCTTGCCGGGCGGCATCGTTGCGCTAGCGATACGGCCCGTTTCATGGTGCATAAATCGCACGCCACCGCCTCACCCGGCGCGCGTCCCGATGCACTGAGCATCATCGTCGAAGGCTTGCGGGCCGACGACTTGCGCACCGAACGCATCTTGCGCAGCCATGTGACCCTGAATGACCAACACTGGCGAGTGCATGCGTATTCCGATTTACACCTGACGGCCGAACAGGCGCTGGAGGTAGGCTTGATCGACGCCATCCGCGATTTCTCGCCGCCCAAGGGCAAGCGTCTGACCAATATCTAGTTTTTAAAATGAAACAGGGCCGGCTATACCAGGCATGGTATGGCCGGCCCTGTTTTGCCGCTAGCGCGGCTCAGGCTGGTTTGATAATGGCGAGGGCGTCAGGGTTTGCCGCCCTTGCCGCCGGTAGCGCCAGACTGTTTATTGCCACTGCCGCCGGTACCGCTACCGCCCGACTGCTTGTTGCCGTCATTTTTGTGGCTTTGACGGCCGGCGTCCACGTGCTGCTCGTGGGTGCCGCCTTGGGTGCTGCCCTGGCTGCCACTGCGTGAGCCGCTACCCGACTGCTTGTTGTTGCCTTGATCGCTTTTTTGATTCGAGTTCATCATATTTCCTTTGTTGAAAATGAAAGAAGTCACTCGCCGGAACTACTTCCGGTGGCAACATGATGCGCAGAAAGCTTGGGTGCCAGTATCGGAACACTGCTCGACCCCGTGTAGGAGATTGCCTGATGGCCTAATGAAGCTATTTCCATGCTGGAATATTTGAAATGAATTTGTAATTGAATGTAATTCTCGCTCTGTGCTGATGAAAAACCAGGCAGCAGGAGCGCGAGTCATGGCATAGTTCAGCCTGATGATGAAACAGGCTGTTGCGATGAATTGGTGGAATAGTATTTCTTTTACAGCCGATATGGCGTTGATGGGGCCGGCTGGCGTCGCGATTGCCTTGTGGCTGCTGGTATCGAAGCAGTGGCGGCTGGTGTTTAGCTGGAGCCTCTGGTATGGCGGCGGCCTGCTGCTGGTGGTGCTGTCAAAACTGGTCTTCATGGGCTGGGGCATTGGTAGCAGCACGCTCGATTTCACGGGTTTCAGCGGCCATGCCATGCGCGCTGGCGCCGTTTTCCCCGTCTTGCTGTATGTCGTGCTGCAGCGCGCCCAGCCGCGCTGGCGCCAGGCTGGCGTCGCGCTCGGCGTGGCGTATGCCGTGCTGATCGCCATCGCGCGCGTGCTCGGCCATGCGCACAGTGTATCGGAAGCGGTCAGCGGCTGTGTGCTGGGCCTGGCCATGGCCGCCGGCTTTATCTGGAGCGCGCGCGGCGCCGTCGAGATCGCCATCAGCCGGCCGCTGGTGCTGTCCAGCCTGGTCGTGATGGCGGTGCTCAGCTTCAAGGCTGAGCCCGTACCGACCGAGCTGTGGCTGCATAAAATCGCCATGTATTGGTCCGGTCACGAGCGCATTTTTTCACGGGCGGATTGGAAACTGGCGCAAGATGGCCATCATGTCCCTTGAACGATAAAGCCGGTCCCTATGGCACACACGTGTTTTTTGGCCAGAAAATCATCAGGAAATGGTATGATGAGCCACTTTTTAGTGGCATCATCGCCAGTGCATGGGACAGCAAGTGCGCGAGCCGGAATTGATCTCGATACGGCGGCTCTCGATGCGGCGGCCTCGATGCAGCACTTTTAACCCAGTAGCACCAGCCCAGGCCAGGAACTCTAAAACACGTGCGTCTCTCTTCCATCAAGTTGTCGGGATTTAAGTCTTTCGTCGATCCCACCAATTTCCAGGTGCCAGGCCAGCTGGTGGGCGTGGTCGGGCCAAATGGCTGCGGCAAGTCGAACATCATCGACGCCGTGCGCTGGGTGCTGGGTGAGTCGAAAGCGTCCGAGTTGCGCGGCGAGTCGATGCAGGACGTGATCTTCAACGGCTCCACGCACCGCAAGCCTGCCGGGCGCGCTTCGGTCGAGCTGGTGTTCGACAACAACGATGGCAAGGCATCCGGTCAATGGGGCCAGTATGCCGAGATCGCCGTCAAGCGCACCTTGACGCGTGACGGCACATCGACCTATTACATCAATGGCCAGCCCGTGCGCCGGCGCGATATCCAGGATATTTTCCTCGGTACCGGCCTGGGGCCGCGCGCCTACGCCATCATTGGCCAGGGCATGATTTCGCGCATCATCGAATCGCGTCCGGAAGAGCTGCGCGTGTTCCTGGAGGAAGCGGCCGGGGTATCGAAATACAAGGAACGACGCCGCGAGACGGAAAACCGCTTGCAAGACACGCGCGAAAATCTGTTGCGCGTGGAAGATATCTTGCGCGAACTGAATGCCAACCTGGAAAAGCTGGAAGCACAGGCGGCCGTGGCCACCCGTTTCCACGCCTTGCAGGCGGACCAGGAAGAAAAGCAGAAGCTGCTGTGGCTGCTGCGCAAGAATGAAGCGCAAAACGAACAGACACGTTATTTCCGCGAAGTGGAACAGGCGCAAACCGACCTGGAAGAGCAGACGGCCAAGCTGCGCAATGTGGAACTGACGCTGGAGCAGATGCGCCAGGCACACTTTGCCGTGGGCGACCGTTTGCATACGGCGCAAGGCCATCTGTACCAGACGAATGCCGAGATCGGCAGCCTGGAAGCGCAGATCAAGTTCGTGATCGAATCGCGCGCGCGCCTGCAAGCGCAGCTGGCCACTTTGACGGCCCAGCGCGACCAGTGGAGCAGCCAGGGTAGCGAATACCAGGAACAGATCGAGGAAGCGGAATTCCACCTCGAAGAGCTGGCCGCCAAGGTGGAGCAGTCGCAAATGATGGCCGAGCAAAAAGGCGAGCAATTGCCCGAGCTGGACGCCGCCTGGCGCGCCGCGCAAAACAAGAGCACGGAATCGCGGGCGAAGATTATGCAGGCCCAGCAGCAGCTGGAACTGGAATCGGCGCACCAGCGCAATGCCTCGAATATCCTGAACAGCCTGCTGACCCGCCGCGAGCGTCTGCAGCAAGAAAAAAACAGCTTGAGCTTGCCCGATAGCAGCCATCTGGAAAACCTGAAACTGCAGCTGGAAGAAAAGCAGCAAGCGCTGGAACAGCAGGGCTTTTACCTGGAAGAAGCGCTGGAGCAACAACCCAAGCTGGAACAGGAACGCCAGGAAGCGCAAGCACAAGTCAATGCCGAGACGGCTGCCAACGCCCAGCTCGAAGCACGGCTGTCCGCCCTGAAACAGTTGCAGGAACGTGTGCAGACCCAGGGCAAGGTGCAACCGTGGCTGAAAAAGCACGAACTCGACAGCTTGCCCCGTTTGTGGCAAAAGCTGCAGATCGAAGCGGGCTGGGAAGCGGCCATGGAATCGGTCTTGCGCGAGCGCACGTCCGCGCTGCAATTGTCGAATATCGACTGGGCCAAGGCTTTCTTTGCCGATGCACCGCCGGCCAAGCTGGCCCTGTATGCGCCATCGACCGTGCCACCGCTGCCATTGCCGGAAGTGGCCGGTTTGAAACCATTCTTGAACTTGCTCAAACTCAACGATCCAGGTTTGCGTGGCTTGCTGCAGGACTGGCTGTACAACGCCTACGCGGTGGAAGACGCGGCTGAAGCTTTGCTTGAGCGTAGCAAGTTGCCGCCCGGTGGCTATTTCGTCACGCGCCTGGGCCATGTCATCACGGCCACCAGCGTGCGTTTCCATGCCGCCGATTCCGAGCAGGAAGGCATGCTGGGCCGCCAGCAGGAAATCGATAATATCGGCAAGCAGCTGCGCGCCCAGCAATTGCTGGCCGAAGAAGCGCGCGCCCGTTCCGTGCGGGCCGATGCCGCCGTGGCAACGCTGTCGCGCAACCTGTCCGACTTGCGCCTGCGGGTGCAGCAACTGACCTCGTCCGTGCACAGCTTGCAGCTGGAAGTGGTCAAACTGTCCGAGGTCGAAGCGCGCTTTAACCAGCGCAGCACTCAGATTGGCGCCGACCTGGCCGAGATTGCCGCGCAAGAAGCTGAGCAGCAGCAGATCAAGCTGGAGTCGGAAGAAAAATTCGAACAGCTGGACATGGAACTGGGCAACTTGCAGGAAGCGCACGAAGACGGTCATACCGATTTCCTGCAGAAAGAGCAGCGTCTGGCCGAAGCGCGCGAAGCCTTGCGCGACCTGGAACGGGCCGCCAAGGATACCGAATACGCAGAAAAATCGCATCGCGCAAAAATTGAAGAGCTGCGACGCAATATCGCCACGGCCAGTACGCAAGCGCAGCAAGTGTCGGAAAGCCTGCAGGCGGGCCAGCTGGAACTGGCCAACCTGGAAAGCGGCGCCGCCAACGATGGCTTGCAGGATTTGCTGGAGCGCCGCACCACGCAGGAGCGGGCGCTGGCCGATGCGCGCCATGAGCTGGACCAGATCACGCAGCAGCTGCGTTTGTCTGAAGATGCTCGCACGCAATCGGAGCGCAGCTTGCAGCCGCAGCGCGACAAGATCATGGAAATGCAGCTCAAGGAACAGGCCGCGCGCCTGAACCAGGAGCAGTTTGCCCAGCAATTGCTGGAATCGGGCGCCGATGAAGTCGCTCTGACTGAAAAATTGCACCCGGACATGCGCCCGTCTTATCTGCAAGGCGAAGTGACGCGCCTGACCAACGCCATCACGGCCCTGGGCGCCGTCAACCTGGCCGCGCTCGACGAGCTGGCGCAGGCGTCCGAGCGCAAGAATTTCCTCGACGCCCAGAACGCCGACTTGACCGAAGCGATCAACACGCTGGAAGACGCGATCCACAAGATCGACAAGGAAACGCGCGACTTGCTGCAAGACACGTTCGACAAGGTCAACCATCACTTTTCCGAGCTGTTCCCGATTCTGTTTGGCGGTGGCCAGGCGCGCCTGACCATGACGGGCGACGAGATTCTCGATTCCGGTGTACAAGTCATGGCGCAACCGCCTGGCAAGAAAAATGCGACCATCCACCTGTTGTCCGGTGGAGAGAAGGCGCTGACCGCGACCGCATTGGTGTTTTCCATGTTCCGCCTGAACCCGGCGCCGTTCTGTCTGCTCGACGAAGTCGATGCACCGCTGGACGATTCGAACACGGAGCGCTTCTGCCGCATGGTCAAGCGCATGTCCGACCAGACCCAATTCCTTTTCATTTCGCATAATAAGATTGCGATGGAAATGGCCCATCAATTGATCGGTGTGACGATGCAGGAGCAAGGCGTATCGCGCATCGTGGCGGTGGACATGGAGTCCGCCGCAAATTTTGCTACCGAGGCACAAGCAGCATGAATGATCTCCAAATTACCTTGTTCGGCGCCGGTGGCGTCTTTATCGTCGCCGTTTTCTCCTACAACAAGTGGCAGGAATACAAGGCCAAGAAAAGCGTGGAACGGGCGTTTTCCACCGACCACGATGACGTGCTGATGCGCGAAGGCGAAGCCCCTGCAGCGGCGCCCGCTCCGGCCACCGCTCCCGTAGAACCGGTGTTGCGCCAGGAACCGCGCTTCGATGCGGCGCCCGCCGTCAAGACGGAACCTTCGTTCAGTGCGCCACCGGCCGCTGCCGTGGCGCCCGTTCCTGCTTCCGCGCCCGTGTATGCGGAACCGTCGCTGGAAGCCGCCCCTGTCGTGGCTCCTCTTGCAGTGCCACAGCAGGAAGAAGTTAGCGTTGCCAGCGAGCAAGCCAACAGCCTGGTCGATCCGCTGATCGATTGCCTGCTGCCACTGTCGCTGGAAGCGCCCGTGCGTGGTGAAAAAATCTTGCCTGTGCTGCAAACCTTGCGCCTGGTGGGCAACAAGCCCGTGCATTTCATAGGCTTGCATGTGAATGGCGATTGGGAACCGATCGTGCATGGCGGTGTCTACACCAAGATGCAGGGCGGCGTGCAGCTGGCCAGCCGCACCACGGCCTTAAATGAGCTGGAATACTCGGAACTGGTTACGCGCCTGCGTGGCGTGGCCGATGAAATCGGCGCCGAACCGGAAGTGCCGGACATGATGGAAGTGATGGCCGAAGCGCGCAATCTGCACCGTTTCGTCACGGGCCACGACGCACAGCTGGGTGTCAACCTGCATACCAACGGCGCGCCATGGGCCATTTCCACCTTGCTGTTCGCCTTGGAAAAACAAGGATTCGACGTGCGCCCCGATGGCCGTTTCGTCATGCCGGACGGCGAGGGTGGTCATCTGTTCTCGCTGTCGACCAACGTCACCCTGGCCGAGGAAACCACGCCGCGCTTGACCCTGCTGCTCGATGTGCCTTGCGTGGCGCCTGCGCGCGACGGTTTCGGCGCCATGGTCGCCTGCGCCCGCTCGCTGGTAGGCCGCCTGGACGCGACCATCGTCGACGATTACAACCAGGCCCTGTCGGACGCGGCCCTGGCCGAGATCGCTGGCCAGGTGCAAGAGTTTTACCAGGAAATGGACGCCGCCGACATTCCGGCCGGCTCCACCCGCGCCCTGCGTTTATTTAGCTAAGAATCCCGCAACAACATGACTGAACTTTCCCACCAGGACGCGCAACAACGCGTCCTGGCACTCACTGCCGAACTCAACCGGCACCTGCACGCCTACCACGTCCTCGATAACCCGACCATTCCCGATGCGGAGTACGACAAATTGTTTGTCGAACTGCAGCAGCTGGAAGCGGCGCATCCTCAATTGCAGGTGCCTGAATCGCCCACCTTGCGCGTGGGGGCGGCTCCCCTGCCGCAATTCGAGCAAGTCACGCACACTG
This sequence comes from Janthinobacterium silvisoli, assembly GCF_014200725.1. Lineage (GTDB taxonomy): Bacteria > Pseudomonadota > Gammaproteobacteria > Burkholderiales > Burkholderiaceae_D > Janthinobacterium. Next base: position 411,712 of record NZ_JACHCL010000001.1, on the reverse strand, counting down.
TGCCCATGTTGTCGCTCAATAATGGTTTCTCCGAAGACGATATCGTCAACTTCGACCGCCGCGTGCGCGAAGGCCTGGACCTGGATAGCGGTCTGGTCGATTACGCAGCCGAAGTGAAATTCGATGGCCTGGCCATCAACTTGCGTTATATGCACGGCTTGTTTGTGCAAGCGGCCACGCGCGGCGATGGCGCCACGGGCGAAGATGTGACGGCCAATATCAAGACTATCCTGGGCATCCCGATGCGCCTGCATGGTGACAGCGTGCCTGATTTGCTGGACGTGCGCGGCGAAGTGATGATGTTCAAGTCCGACTTTGCGAATCTGAATGAGCGTCAGCGCAAGGCTGGCCAGAAAGAATTCGCCAACCCGCGCAATGCGGCGGCCGGCAGCCTGCGCCAGCTCGATTCGCGCATCACCAATGAGCGCAAGCTGCGCTTCTATGCGTATGGCATCGGTGCGCTGGAAGGTGCAGCCATGCCCGCATCGCATTCGGCCCTGCTGGACTGGTACGAAACCCTGGGCATACCCGTGTCGAAAGAGCGCAAGGTGGTGCCGGGTGCGCAGGGTTTGCTGGCCTACTACGCCGACATCGGCGCACGCCGTCCCGGCCTGCCATATGAAATCGATGGCGTGGTCTACAAGGTCAACGCAACGCAAGACCAGCAGGAGCTGGGTTTTGTGTCGCGCGCGCCACGCTTTGCGCTGGCGCATAAATTCCCCGCCGAGGAAGCCATGACGGTGGTGCAGGGCATCGATATCCAGGTGGGCCGCACGGGCGCCATGACGCCGGTAGCGCGCCTGGCGCCCGTCTCGGTCGGCGGCGTGACGGTCACCAACGCCACCTTGCACAATGAAGATGAAGTGCTGCGCAAGGATGTGCGCGTGGGTGACACGGTCATCGTGCGCCGTGCCGGCGACGTGATCCCGGAAGTGCTGGCCGTGGTGCTGGAAAAGCGCCCTGAACCGGCGCCGGCGCCATTCAAGATGCTGGAACATTGCCCTGTCTGCGATTCGCACGTGGTGCGCGAAGAGGGCGAGGCGATCGCCCGCTGTTCGGGCGGCCTGTTTTGCTCAGCCCAGCGCAAGGAAGCATTCCGCCATTTCGCGGGCCGCCGCATGATGGATATCGAAGGCTTGGGGGAACGTTATATCGATACCCTGGTCGAACTCGATTATGTGCATGGTCTGGCCGACTTATACAGTTTGACCCTGGAAAAATTACTGGAAATGAAGGTGCGAGCCGATGAGCGCGACGGTGCCACGCCGGAAACAGTTCAACAAGGCAAGATTCCCACCAAATGGGCGGAAAACCTGCTGGCGGGCATAGCAGCGAGCAAAAAACCGCCGCTCGAGCGTTTCCTGTTTGCCTTGGGTATCCGCCATGTGGGCGAATCGACGGCCAAGACCTTGGCTGAATGGCTGGGCAGCCTGGAGCGCGTGCGCCGCGCGCCAGCAGCCTTGCTGCGCGTGCTGCCCGATATCGGTGGCACGGTAGCCTTGTCCATTGCTGATTTTTTTGCCGAACCGAAAAATCAGCAAGCCCTCGATGCCTTGCTGGCTGCCGGCGTGGCGCCGCAGGGTGAACATGCGCCTAGCGCCAAGCTGCGCACGCAGCTCGAACAAACCACCTTGCTGGCCGCCGTCGGCATCCCCAAGCTGACGGAAGCGCGCAGCAAGCAGCTGGTGGAGCGGGGGCTGACCCTGGCCAGCCTGGCGGCGCAGGGTAGCGGCTTCCAGGCGGGCTTGCCGGCTGGCGTGGCCGATGCCTTGTCATCCTGGCTGGCCGATGCGGCCAATGTGGAGCAGTTGCGCCAACTGGACGGCTTGCGTACGCAATTGCTGGCAGAATTGCCCGAACTGCCTGCCGCTGGCGGCAAGTTCGAAGGCAAGACTTTTGTCTTGACGGGTACCTTGCCTACCATGGGGCGCGATGATGCGGCCGCGCTGATCGAAGCGGCCGGTGGCAAGGTCAGCGGTTCGGTATCGAAGAAAACCAGCTATGTGGTGGCCGGCGCCGATGCAGGCAGCAAACTGGCCAAGGCGCAGGAACTTGGTGTCCCCTTGCTGGATGAGGCGTCTCTGCTGGCTCTGCTGGCAGGATAATCCTGTGCCGTTTGCCACCTTACTGTTGAATCGAGCATCATGAAAAAAATCAGAAAAGCAGTGTTTCCCGTCGCCGGCCTGGGCAGCCGTTTCTTGCCCGCCACCAAGGCGCAGCCGAAGGAAATGCTGCCCATCGTCGACAAACCCTTGATCCAGTATGCGGTGGAAGAGGCGGTCGCGGCGGGCATCACGGAAATGATCTTCATCACGGGCCGCAACAAGCGCGCCATCGAAGACCATTTCGATACGGCCTATGAGCTGGAAACGGAGCTGGAAGCAGCCGGCAAGCGCCAGTTGCTGGACATGGTGCAAAATGTGATTCCCAAGCATATCAATTGCATCTATATCCGCCAGTCGGCGCCGCTGGGCCTGGGGCACGCGGTGCTGTGCGCCCGCCCGGTGGTGGGCGATGAACCGTTTGCGGTGCTGCTGGCCGATGACTTCATGGATGTGGAAGAGGGCGTGCGCCCCGTGCTGGCGCAGATGGCCGATGTTTTCCAGTATGAGAATTGCTCCTTGCTGGCGGTGCAGGATGTGCCGCGCGCGGAAACACGTCAGTACGGGATTGTTTCTGCCAAGAATTACCAGCCTGATCTGGAGCTGGTGTCGGCCATCGTGGAAAAACCATTGCCGGAAGAGGCACCGTCGACCCTGGCCGTGGTCGGGCGCTATGTGCTGACCAGCCGCATCTTTGAGCATCTTGAAAACCTGGGCACCGGTGCCGGTGGTGAAATACAATTGACCGATGGCATCGCTGCCCTGATGCGTGAAGAGCGCGTGCTGGCCTACCGCTACACGGGTCAGCGCTATGATTGCGGCTCGAAGCTCGGTTATCTGAAGGCGACGACGGCGATGGGCATGAAGCATCCAGAAACAGGTGCCGCCTTCCGCGACTACCTGCAACAATTGCAATCGAATCAGGAATCAATATGACAGTACGCGAAATTCTGAAGATGGGTGATCCACGCCTGCTGCGGATGGCTGAACCCGTGCGCGAGTTCGACACGCCTGAGCTGCACGCCTTGATCGCCGATATGTTCGACACCATGCACGCGGCCAATGGCGCGGGCCTGGCGGCGCCGCAGATCGGCGTTAACCTGCAACTGGTGATCTACGGCTTCAAGCAAAATGCGCGTTACCCCGACGCGCCGCAAGTGCCGGAGACGGTGCTGATCAATCCCGTGCTGACACCCTTGTCGGAACGTAAGGAAGAGGGTTTCGAGGGTTGCTTGTCGGTGCCGGGACTTCGTGGCAGCGTGCCGCGCTGGAGCGAGCTGCACTACGAAGGCGTAGACCAGTTCGGCAACGCCATCAGCCGCGATTGCGACGGTTTCCATGCGCGCGTGGTGCAGCATGAAGTCGACCATTTGCACGGCATCCTGTATCCGATGCGTATCGTCGATTTCACGCAGTTCGGCTTTACCGAAGTGATGTTTCCCGATCTGGATCCGAACGACGACGACTGATATCGTTGACTGCTACTAAGAGCCATCCCAGTAGATGAATACGCCCCCTGCAGGGGCCCTCAGCAGCGGGGACTGTGTTGCTCGTCGCCGCATGGCTAGCCATGCGTGCTCCTCACGCCTTGTCCGCGCTCCGATGAGCTGCCCGCAGAACACGCTCACTACTGGGACAGGCTCCAAAGCGCCGCGATGCAAGACCTGCTGGTCTTGACGCGGCGTTTTTTCATCTTCGCCACTTCTCTTGCATTGCATCTGCATCAATAGCAGCGTATTCACCTGCTCTCCATAGCCTTGAGTCTCCTGGCAACGGTGTTCGCTTGCGCCGGTTCCTTTGCCACGCCGCTACAGGCCTGGATGGCGCCTGCCTTGTCAAAGCTCTGCTGATTTTTTTTCGCTTAACGCAGCACGGATGGAAAAAATAGGGTACAGTTCGATCGTAAAATTCATATATATGTTTAGTTGATTATATGATCTGCCACTGACCTATTATCATTTCTATCCCGTGAGAGTTTTATGTCGATTCCGAATACGCCAAACACGCGCCGCTCCTTCCTGGGCAAGGTGCTGTGGCTGATGCCGCTGGCTGGCCTGCAAGCCTGCGACTTTCCCAGCGATACGGGCAGCCACGTGGCCAGCCGCGCCGGTCCGGCTGGTCTGACCGGCGCCAGTTATGTTCCCGTATTCCTGACGCAGCCTGAATGGCTGTTTGTGACGGCGATGAGCGATCGCCTGATTCCATCCGATGCGATGGGGCCGGGTGCGGTCGAGGCCGGGGTGCCAGAGTTTGTCGACCGGCAAATGGAGACGCCGTATGCGCATGGCGCGCTGTGGTATATGCAGGGGCCGTTCATGGCGGCGCCGCCGGAGCTGGGATACCAGCTCAAGCTGGTGCCGCGCGATATCGTCCGGCTCGGGATTGCTGCGGCCAACGATGCATGCCAGCGCCAGTTCAGGAAAAATTTCGCCGAACTCGACCACACCCGGCAAGAGGCATTCATGCGCGCCCTGCAACAGGGCGAGCTTGCATTGGCCGATGTGCCGGCCAAGCTCTTTTTCGGCTTCATGCTGCAAATTACCCGAGAAGGTTTTTTCAGTGACCCCATCCATGGCGGCAACCGCAATATGGTCGGCTGGAAACTGCTGGGTTTCCCGGGCGCACGCGCCGATTTCATGGACTTCGCCAATCAGAACGGCGCGAAATACCCTATGCCGCCGGTATCGATCGGCGATGCCAACCCTAAAGCCTGAGGGCAATCCAGAGAACACCATGGTAGAGATTAAGATGCAACATACCGATGTCGTGATCGTCGGTTTTGGCTGGACGGGAGCCATCATGGCCAAGGAACTGAGTGACGCCGGGCTGCGCGTGGTCGCGCTTGAGCGGGGCGTGAACCGCGATTTGAGCACCGATGACCTGTACCCCGGCGTGATCGATGAGTTGACTTATGGCACGCGCGGCAAGCTGTTTCAAAACCTGAGCCGCGAGACCGTCACCATCCGCCATGCCGCCAATGGCACAGCCGTGCCGTACCGGCAATTGCATGCCTTCCTGCCCGGCGATGGCGTCGGCGGCGCCGGCTTGCACTGGGGCGGTGTGCATTTCCGGGTGTCGCCTGACGAACTGCGCATACGCAGCCATTACACCGAGCGCTATGGCAGGAAGTTCATCCCCGAAGGGATGACGGCGCAGGATTTTGGCATTACTTATGACGAGCTCGAGCCGTATTTCGACTTTGCCGAAAAGGTATTCGGCACCTCCGGCGTGGCTTATACGGTCAAGGGCAAGGTGGTCGGCAAGGGCAATGTGTTTGCGCCAGACCGCTCCCATGATTTCCCGCTGCCGCCGATGCCAGAGATGTATACCGGCACGATGTTTCGCAAGGCGGCTTCCGATCTCGGCTTTCACCCGTATCCGATTCCTTCGGCCGATGCCGGCGGACCGTATACCAATCCCTATGGCGCCCAGATGGGGCCGTGCAATTTGTGTGGTTTTTGCAGTGGTTATGTCTGCTACAACTCGTCCAGGGCGTCGCCCAACCTGAATATCTTGCCAGCCTTGAAGCTGCAGCCGCTGTTTGAGCTGCGCACCCGCTCCACTGTGCAAAAAATTAATCTCGACAGCACCCGCAGCAAGGCCACCGGCGTCACGTATATCGATGCGTCCGGGCGCAGCGTCGAGCAGACCGCCGACATCGTCCTGCTGTGTAGCTTTGCCTACAATAATGTGCGCTTGCTGCTGCTGTCGGAAATCGGCAAGCCTTACGATCCGGTCAGCGGCACTGGCGTGGTCGGCAAGAATTTTACGTACCAGAACGTGGCGAAAATCAATCTGCAGCTCGACCAGGAACGCTACACCAATTCCTTCATCGGTTCCGACGGCGCCGGCGTGGCAATCGACGACTTTAATGCCGACCATTTCGATCACGGTCCGCTTGGTTTTGTTGGCGGTTCGGCCATCTGGTCTGCCCATGGCGGCAACAAGCCGATCGCGGCGCAGCCGATACGTCACGGTGCGCCGCAATGGGGCAGTGGCTGGAAAAAGGAGCTCAAGCAGTCGTATCTGCATTCGACCGCAGTGGCGCTGCAGGGTTCCTGCATGGCTTACCGCGATTGTTATCTCGACCTCGATCCTACCTACCGTGACGTCAACGGACTACCGCTGCTGCGCATGACCTTTGACTGGAAGGATAACGACACCCGCATGATGGCCTATGTCGGTGAGCAGGCGATGAAAATTGCCAGGGCGCTTAGTCCGGTAGAAATATCCTCCGGACTACGCAAGCCGGGCGCCCATTTCGATACGCGCACTTACCAGACCACGCACCTGAACGGCGGCGCCATCATGGGCAGCGATCCATCGACCAGCGTGGTCAACAAATATTTGCAGGTGTGGCAGGTACCCAACCTGTTTGTGCACGGTGCGTCGGCATTCCCGAACGGTCTGGCGTACAACCCCACCGGCCTGGTGGCGGCGCTGACTTACTACTCGGCAGCGGCGGTCAAGGCCCACTATCTGAAGTCGCCCCATCAGTTAATTGCGATCTAAGCCATCACACGGACTCTCATGAAGAAAATGCCATTAATGTCCAGCTTGCTTGCGGCCTGTCTCGGCCTGCTGGAGCTGCCGGGGACGGCTATCGCGCAACCATCTGCCGGCCTTATCCAGCACGGCGCCTACCTGGCCAAGGCGGCCGACTGCATCGCCTGCCATACGGCGTCCGGCGGCCAGCCCTTCGCCGGCGGCCTGAAGATGGGCACGCCGATAGGCGATATTTACTCCAGCAACATTACACCGGACCGCGCGCATGGTATCGGCAAGTATTCCTATGCCGATTTTGAGCGTGCCGTGCGGCATGGCGTCACGCCATCGGGCCAGACGCTGTACCCGGCCATGCCGTATCCATCCTACGCCCGAGCCAGCGACCAGGATATGCAGGCGCTGTACGCGTATTTCATGCACGGCGTGCCCGCGGTTGCGCAAGCCAACAAGCCGGTGGACATCATCTGGCCCCTGTCCATGCGCTGGCCGCTGGCGCTGTGGCGCAAGGTGTTCGTCGCCGACGATCAGGCGCCCGCCGTTGCGCCGTCAGACCAGCAGTTGCTGAAACGCGGCGCCTATCTGGCAGAGAGCCTGGGACACTGCGGCGCCTGCCACACGGCGCGTAGTGTCACCATGGAGGAGCAGGCGATGAGCAATGCCGATCCCCGTTTCCTGGCAGGCGCTGCGCCGCTCGACGGCTGGGTCGCCAGCAACTTGCGTGGCGACCACCGCGATGGCCTGGGCAGCTGGTCGCTGGGCGAGCTGATGGCCTTCCTGCGCAATGGACGCAACCGTCACGCTTCGGCGTTCGGGGGGATGGCCGAGGTGGTGGCCAACAGTACCCAGCATTTGAACGACAGGGATTTGCTGGCCCTGGCGACCTATTTGAAATCGCTGGCGCCTACCGACCCGGCCAGCAAGCCGCAGCTTGCTGATGCAGCGGCCACCCTGGCCTTGCGGGCCGGCGATCTGCGCCAGCCAGGCGCGCAAGTCTATGTCAACCGCTGTGCTGGCTGCCATCGTAGCGACGGCGCAGGCTATGCGCGCGTGTTTCCTGCGCTGGCCGGCAATCCGGTGGTGCAGAGCAAAGATGCGACATCGATCATGCATCTGGTGCTGGTGGGGGCGACCGTGCCCGCAACCGCCAGGTCGCCGTCGGCGTTGACGATGCCAGGTTTCAGCGCCTCGCTGAGCAACCAGGATGTGGCCGACGTGGTCAACTTCGTGCGCAATAGCTGGGGCAACCAGGCGCCCCGCATCAGCGCTTCCGCTGTGGCCCGCGAGCGTAAAAAGCCTTACAACCAGCCGCCGGTGGTATCTTCGGCGCGGCGCTAAGATGTTTTCAAGGAGATTGCTGTGTTAAATCGTCGTCACTTTATTGGCACCTTGCTCAGTAGCAGCGGCCTGGTCTTTGCTGGCGGCATGGCCGTACAAGGCGCGCATGCGGCGCCCCAGCCGGTGTTTGCCGTCCCGCCTGCCATCCGCGCTGCCTTCTTGCCAACGGGCAAACTGCGCGCTTCCATCAACCTGGGTAATCCCATTCTGGCGCAGGCTGGCCCGGATGGGCATCCGGTCGGCGTTTCAGTCGATCTGGCGCAGGCGTTCGCCACGCTGCTGGGCGCTGAGTTGGAACTTGTAGTGGTCCAGGCCGCCGGCAAGTCGGTCGAGGGTGTGCTGGCAGAACGCGCTGATATCGGCTTTTTTGCGGTCGATCCGCTGCGCGGGGAAGGCATCGCGTTTAGCGCGCCGTATATCGACATCGAAGGTTTTTACCTGGTCAGGAATGATTCGCCGATCACCAGCAATGCGCAGGTCGATGTGCTGCAAAATCGGGTGGTGGTGGGCAAGGGCAGCGCTTACGATCTGTTCCTGACGCGCACCTTGCAGCGCGCCACGCTGCTGCGCAGCGCCACCTCGCCAACGGTGGTGGCAACTTTCCTGCGCGATGGCGCCGAGGTGGCCGCCGGCGTCAAGCAGCAGTTGCAGGCCGATGCGGCAAAACATCGCGGCCTGCGTTTGCTCGATCAGCGTTTTATGGTGATTGAACAGGCGATGGGCGTGCCCAAAAGCCGAGGCCAGGACGCCGCCGATTTCCTCGCCGCCTTTGTCGAACGCATGAAGGCCAGTGGTTTTGTCGCACAGGCGCTGCAGCGGCATCATATTCAGGGCACTACAGTGGCGGCGCCTGCCGGCGCTGCTTCCTAGCGCACCTTGCGGCTGCTGCCCAGGTTATCGAGCAGTACTTTCAATTCGTCCTGCATCGCTTCCGTCAGGTTCAGGAAACGGCAGCCGATCTGCACCTGTTCGCCCAGCAGGAAGGAGCGGAAGGTGCGCGACAGGCGGATTTCCAGGTCGGCGATCATGACCTTGCTGGGGCCCAGTTCCAGGCGCACGCGCGACAGCTTGCGGCCCACGTACAGGCCCACGGTGTCGCGCGGGTGGGCGCGCATGCCGATGCCGCCGGCCGAGAAATCATATAGCTGCAATTCGTAAGGACGTCCTTCCAGCACGAAAGCGGCGATGTAATACACGCCCAGCGGGGTTTCCAGGCGCGTCGATTCGCGCCGCTCCAGCACCAGGCAATGGCTGGGGAAATTGACCTGGTAGACGTGTGGCCGCTCGGGATGGGCTTCCCATTCGCCATTGATGGTGAATTGCAGCTTTGCATTGTGCACCCACGAAACAAAGGTGGCGCTGCCGTTGGGCAAGGTCGTGCCTTCATTCAATTCGAGTATGAATTGCGGCAAGTCGTCATCGACCGACAGCACGCGCGCCATCAGCACATCGTCGCCGCCGTTCGGATAAATTGAAATGGCGTCGCCATTGTCAGCCAGGCTGCACAGGGTTTCGCCGATATCCCACGGATCGCTCATGTGGTGCGGCTTGGTGCCTGGCGCCATGGGCTCGGCTATATCGGCCAGGCTGGGCGCACCTTTGCGCAGGGGATTGGGAATGGGATCGTTCACGACAGCATATCTCTTATGTTCTGATGGGCAATAGTGTATAGGCTTAAGGCAAGATATGCTAATCAAATCACAATAATTGCTTTTCTTGCAGCGCCTTCCCGGAATGCGGATTGTACAGGCCGCTATACGCAGAGCCTTGCTTTGCGTATATCTTTGCCGTGTTTTCCGCGATTAGAACTGTTCGTCGGCGCTCAGGTAGCGCCATTGTCCGACGGGCAAGTCGCCGAGTTTGACCTTGCCGATGCGCACGCGCTTCAAACCCACCACCTTCAAGCCGACGGCTTCGCACATGCGGCGGATCTGGCGCTTCTTGCCTTCGCGCAAAGTAAAGCTAAGCTGGTCTTCGTTTTGCCAGCGCACTTTGGCGGGCAACAGTGGCTTGCCGTCCAGCCACAGGCCATGGTTGAGTTTGCGCAAATCACTCTCGGGCAGGGTGCCGCCCTTGGTGTATTGCACGCGCACCAGGTATTCCTTGTCGATATCGGTATCGTGGCCGATCAACTGCTTGGCCACCCGGCCATCCTGGGTCAGCACCAGCAAACCGACAGAATCGATGTCGAGGCGGCCGGCCGCCACCAGGCTGCGCAATTGCGTCGGATGGAATTGCTCGGGGCTGCGGTCTTCCGCCCAGCGGTTCTCGGCCTTGATCAGCGCCACGGCCGGCGTGTAGCCATCTTCTGCCTGGCCGCTGACATAGCCGACCGGCTTGTTGATCAGGACGGTAACCCGTTTTGATTGTTCGGCGGCGGCCTGGCGTTCGACGGTAACGCGCTGGCTCGGCGTGACTTTGCTGCCCAGTTCGGACACCACTTTGCCATCCACGCGAACCCAGCCGCGCGCGATCCATTCATCGGCTTCGCGGCGGGAGCACAGGCCCAGTTCGGACATGCGTTTGGACAGGCGTAATAATTCTTCGGTCATGGTGTGTGTGTCAATATCAGTAAGAGTGGCGATGCGCCTGGAGGAAGAGTTAATGCTTCATACCTTGAGCGCATCGAGTAAATCGGTTTCCAGCAAGATCTGGTTGCGGGCATTGCTGAGCGTGGGGCCATCGACGAGGAACACATCTTCGACCCGCTCGCCCAACGTCATGATCTTGGCGGTATGTAAATTGACGCGGTATTTGGTGAGTACATTGGCAATCGAGTACAGCAAGCCCGTGCGGTCGTTGGCGGCCACCGACAGCAGGTAGTACTGGCCCTTTTCATCGGGGCGCAAGTCGACCGTGGGCTGGAACGGGAAGGTGCGCGACAGCCGTGATAGCCGGCCCTTGCCGGGCGGCGGCAGCGGTGTTTGCGACTGCAGCAGGTCACCGAGTTCATGCTCGATCAGGCTGATGATGTCGCGGTAGCTCTTGGCGAAACTTTGTTCCGTGGCCAGGAAGGTGTCGAGTGCATAACCGTTTTTCGTCGTATGGATCTTGGCGTCGAGAATGCTGAAGTTCTTGCGGTCGAAATAACTGCAGATGCGCGCGAACAGGTCAGGCTGGTCGGGCACGTACACGGCCACTTGCAAGCCTTCGCCGATGGGCGCCAGCCGGCATTTGACCACCGGCAATTTGCTGTCGAGCTTATCGTACAGCGAACGCGTTTGCCAGGCGATATCGGAGGCGTCATGGCGCAGGAAATAGGCCACATCGAGCTGCTGCCACAGTTTTTGATGCGCATCGGGCGGCAGGCCATACAGGCGCAAGGTGGCCAGCGCTTCCTGCTGGCGGTTCTTCAGTTCGCGGTCGGCCGTATGCGGTTCGCCGCCCAGTACGCGCAGGGTAACCTTGTACAGGTCTTCCAGCAGCTTGCCTTTCCAGGCATTCCATACCTTGGGACTGGTGCCGCGGATATCGGCTACCGTCAGCAGATACAGGCCTGTCAGGTGGCGCTCATCCTTGACGAGCTTGGCAAACGCGGCAATCACGTCCGGGTCCGAGATATCCTGCTTTTGCGCCACTTGCGACATGGCCAGATGATTCTCTACCAGGAAAGCGACCAGCTCCGTGTCTTCGCCGGACAAGCCATGTTCCTGGCAAAACTGGGTGGCGTCGGCCACGCCCAGCTTGGAATGGTCGCCGCCACGGCCCTTGGCGATATCGTGGAACAGGGCCGCCACATACAGCAGCCAGGATTGCGAAAAATCGGCCATCAGCTGGCTGCAATACGGGTATTCGTGCGCATGTTCGCTCATCGTGAAGCGGCGCATATTGCGCACCACCATCAGGATGTGCTGGTCGACCGTGTACACGTGAAACAGGTCGTGCTGCATCTGGCCCACGATGCGGCGGAAATTCGGTAAATAACGACCCAGGATGCTCATCTCGTTCATGCGCCGCAGCGCATGGATGATGCCCACGGGCGCGCGCATGATGCGCAGGAACAGGGCGCGGTTGACCGGGTCCTGGCGGAAGGCCGCGTCGATCTTGAAACGTTCGTGCCACAGCGCCCGGGTGGCGCGTGAAGTCATGCCTTTCAGGGCAGGGCGCTCGGTCATCAGGACGAAAATTTCCAGCATGGCCGACGGGTTTTTTTCAAACGTATCGTCGGCGCTGATATCGATCAGGCCGTTGACTTCATTGAAGCGGTCATTGATGCGCACCGGCTGGTCGTCTTGCGGGAATAAACGGGCCTCGATGTTTTGCAGCAGAATCGTATTGAGCTGGGTCACCGTCTTGGCGGCCCAGTAATAGCGCTGCATCAAAAATTCGCTGGCGCGGCGCATATGCGGGCCGCTGCCGGTCGCCTGCAAGCCCAGGGACTCTGCAATCGCCGTCTGCACGTCAAATACCAGCCGGTCTTCGCGGCGCCCTGCATGCAGGTGCAGGCGCACGCGGATATCCTTGAAGGCGCGCTCTTTCTCCATCAGCTGGCGCGCTTCCGTCAAGGTGATCAGGCCGCTGGTGGCCAGGGTGCGCCACGAGTTTGCCAGGCCGGCCGCCTTGGCCACCCACAGGATCACCTGCAAGTCGCGCAAGCCGCCCGGGCTTTCCTTGCAATTGGGTTCCAGACTGAACGCCGTGTCTTCATACTTGGCGTGGCGCTGGCGCATTTCCGCCGTCTTGGCCTGAAAGAACGCCTGCGGGTCCATCGCCGCCTGATAGCGCTGCTGCAGCTGCGCAAACAGCTCGGCGTTGCCGCACACCAGCCGCGCTTCAAGCAAGCTGGTCTGCACCGTGATGTCGGCCTTCGATTCGCTCATGCATTCATCGACGGTGCGGATGCTGTGGCCGATTTCCAGGCCCAGGTCCCACAGCAGTTGCACCAGCTCTTCGAGCTTGCCCTGGGTGGGGGTGTCCGGCGCTTCTTGCAGCAGGATCAGCAGGTCGATATCGGAATAGGGGAACAGTTCGCCGCGGCCATAGCCGCCCACTCCCACCAGCGCCGTGCCAGGTGGCAACTGCGCTTCCTGCCAGGCGTGCGCCAGCACGCCATCGACGCTATGGCGCAGGCTGCGCAATAATTTCTCGGGCTTGCCATCGGCCTGGAAGGCCTGGATGACGACCTGGCGGTCGGCTTTCAATTGCTGCTTGAGCTGTTCCCGAACGTGCTTGTTCATCTGTGGCCTGATGGTGCGTATGCGTATGGCTGGCGTGTGGCGGTGGCGAGCGGGAATCAGGCGGCGTTGAGGATGGCCGGTGGTGGCGGCATGCCTGGCGACACGGTCAGCACTTCGTAGCCCGTTTCCGTGACCAGTACCGTGTGTTCCCATTGCGCCGACAGGCTGCGATCCTTGGTCTTGATGGTCCAGCCATCGTTCATTTCGCGGATCTCGCGGCGGCCGGCATTGATCATCGGTTCAACGGTGAAAATCATGCCCGCTTCGAGGCGCTCCAGGGTGCCCGGTTTGCCGTAATGCAGCACCTGTGGCTCTTCATGGAACACCTTGCCGATGCCGTGGCCGCAAAACTCGCGCACCACGCTATAGCCGGCTTTTTCCGCATGTTGCTGGATCGCATGGCCGATATCGCCAAGGTGTGCGCCCGGCTTGATCTGGGCGATGCCCAGCCACATGCATTCATAGGTGATTTCCGACAGGCGCTTGGACAGGATCGATGGCGTGCCGACCAAAAACATGCGGCTGTTGTCGCCATGGTAGCCATCCTTGATGACGGTGATGTCGAGGTTCACGGAGTCGCCGCTCTTGAGCACCTTGTCGCCCGGAATGCCATGGCAGATCACGTCGTTGACGGAGGTGCAGATGGCTTTCGGATAGGGCGTGTAGCCAGGTGGGCAATAGTTCAGCGGGGCAGGGATGGTGCCTTGCACATTGACCATGTATTCGTGGCAAAGGCGGTCGAGTTCACCGGTGGTCACGCCCACCTTGACGAATGGCGCGATGTAGTCGAGCACTTCGGCGCCGAGTTTGCCGGCGACGCGCATGCCTTCGATGTCGGCGGCGGAATTGATACGGATGGTGGACATGGTGTGGATCGCAATCTGCAAGATATTCGGTAAGGAAAGCACAGATGATTCCTGTTACAAGGAAAAATCTGCATATATGTCGAAATTATAAACGAGGCGCTGTCAATTCGCCGCGTCCATTCTGGCGCGGTTGCTGCAGGAAAAAACAGCTGTCCGGATTTGCGTCAGATTGGTGCGCGAGGCCGTTGCGTAAATGGCAGCGGCATTGCGCGGCCCATGGCGTTTCTTCTTTGCTGCATCAGGCTCTCAGGCCGATGGGACGTGGCGGCATCGTACTCCGTGAAGGCGCGTAGAAATGAATGGCGTCATATTTGCGCACCAGCATGGTGCATTGCTGCTTGCTGCAAGGGTTGTCAGATGAGTTTTTCATAAAAACATCAAAACAATTTAGCGCAAAAAAATGTGTTGTTTCTGTGCTGAATTCGCGCTTTCCCTGGATTGACAGTATCACTTTGAAAGTGGTTTGATGTTGCCCCGTCATGGAAGTGTTGCTGAGTTGCTGCAAGGCGATGAACGGCTCGATACACGGCTGTCAGCATCGCAACCACATGGCGTTACACATAAAACAAGGCCTGATGTTGATCATCAAGGACCGGAGTAAGTAGTCAGCAATATTTCAAATCGGAGAAGTCATGCATCAACGTACCAAGATTGCCATTGCGGTAGCATTGGCAATGCCTACGCTCGCCGCTTTTGCACAGGCGCAAGCCGATGTCGAAGCACCGCAACGCGTAGAAATTACGGGTTCCCGTATCCGCCAGGTTGACCTGGAAACGGCGCAACCTGTCCAAAAAATTACCGCCAAGGAAATTCAAGCCACCGGCCTGATTACCGTCGGCGATATTTTGAATCAGATGACCTCGTCGGGTAATACCCCGGCCTTCAGCAAGGGTTCCGTGCTGGCGTCGAACCGCGAACAAGGCGGTCAGTACATCGACATGCGCAACCTCGGTTCGAACCGTTTGCTGGTGCTGGTCGACGGCAAGCGCTGGACGCAGTCGGTCGATGGCTACACCGACATGTCGACCGTGCCTGCTTCCATGATCGAGCGTATCGAAATCCTGAAGGATGGCGCTTCCTCGATTTATGGTTCCGACGCGATCGCCGGCGTGGTCAACATCATCCTGAAGAAACGCCTGGAAGGCGGCTCGGTCAGTGCCTATAAAGGCATCAACCAAAAAGGCGATGGCAAGACGGAAGACTACGCCTTGTCGTATGGCGCCAATAGCGATAATGCTTCGCTGATGTTCGGCATCACGCATAACCAGACCGAACCAGTCTGGGCCAGCAAGCGCGCCATCACGGCGACGCCTTACGGTCCTGACCATCCTACCAGTGGTTTTGGCGCAGGTCCATGGGGTCGCATCACTCCCGTGTTCGCATCGGGTTCGCGCGCAGGCTCGAGCAATTCCGATCCTGCCGATGGTGGCTGGAACCAGTACCTGAACCACACTGGTGGCGCCAACGGTGGTGGTGTCGGCAGCGACCCGCGCAATCCTGCCAATTATCACGACTACACTGGCAACGCAAACGACAAGTTCAATTCGGCGTCGCAAATGATGTTCCAGGCGCCAACGGCACTGACGTCGATCTTTACCAAGGGTACGTTCGAGCTGCCGAATAACATGCGCTTCACGACCACGGCCATGTATGCGGACCGTACCGCATCGGCGCAGGTAGCCGGTGATCCGCTCAATAGCCTGGCGCAGCCTAACTACCGCGTCTACGTCGACAAGGATAGCTACTTCAATCCGTACGGCAACCAGGTCGCTGGCGCCGGCAATGGCCAGGATCTGTACTTTGCCCGCCGTATCACCGAAGTGCCGCGCGTGACCGACAATAGCAACCAGACCTTGCATATCGATGGCACGCTGGAAGGCGAATTCTCGCTGCGCGGCCTGCCGTGGAACTGGAGCGTTGGCTACAATTACAGCCAGGTCAAGGGTGAAACCAGCAGTACCGGCAACATCAACTTGCTGAACCTGAAAAAGGCGCTGGGTCCATCGTTCCTCAACAGCAATGGCGTCGTGCAATGCGGCACGCCAGGCAATCCGATTGCGTTGACCCAATGCACGCCATTCAACATCCTGGGCGGTCCTACCACTTCGAGTGGCCTCGATTACATCATGTCGCGTGGACAGGGTACCTACGGTAGCACCACGGCCAGTTTTACGGCTGACTTGTCTGGTGAAGTGCTGAAGTTGCCTGCAGGTTCGCTGGGCGTTGCTGCTGGTCTGGAAAAGCGCGACGTGCGCGGTTTCGACCATCCAGGCCAGTTTGAGCAGTCCGGTTACTCGACCGACCTGGCAGCCAATTCGACCGATGGCCGTTATTCCGTGAAAGAAGCTTACTTGGAAACAAGTATTCCTTTGCTGAAAGATAAGCCATTCGCCAAGCTGCTGTCGCTGGACCTGGCGACGCGTTATTCGGATTATGACAGCGTCGGTTCGACCACCAATAGCAAGGCCAGTTTCATGTGGAAACCGGTCAGCGACTTGCTGGCGCGCGGCACCTGGGCGCAAGGTTTCCGTGCTCCGGCGCTGGGTGATACCTTCGGTGGCGGCTCCCAGGCTTACGATTCCTACCTGGATCCTTGCGATAGCGTAAATGGTATTGCTGCGACCGATGCCAAGGTGCGTGGCCGTTGCGCTGCAGCTGGCGTGCCGGCACACTACGTTCAGAAGGATCAGAACGGTGTTGCTGTCGAGAGCGGTGGTGCACAATCGGCCGTGCCATTCAATAGCGGCGTGGGCAATAATTCGCTGACTCCTGAAACGGCCAAGACCAAGACCCTGGGCCTGGTGTACAGCCCATCGTATGTTCCTGGCCTGACGGCTAGCCTGGACTGGTTCAAGATCACCATTCAAAACCAGATCTCGGCAGTTTCCGCCAATGACGTGCTGACCAACTGCTTCGTCCAGCAAATCCAGTCCTACTGCGGCGCCATCACGCGTGACGCTACCGGTGCTGTGGTTGGCTTGTCGCACGGCACCATCAACAAGGGTGAATTGTCGACCGAAGGTTTTGATATCGGCCTGAACTATCGCCTGCCACGCACGCCTTACGGTAATTTCACGGTGCGTTCGGATTCGACGCTGTTGCGTTCGTTCAAGTCCCGCAATGCAGCCGATGCTGACTGGCAAGAATATGCCGGTGAATTTGGCTACAACCGCCTGAAATCGAACCTCAGTCTCGACTGGGCGCAGGGTAACTGGTCCGCCACCGTGACTGCGCGCTACCAAAGCGGCGTGAAAGATGCCTGCTTCAGTGTTGCCAATAACATCGAGTGCAGCGATCCAACATTCCAGGGCACCAGCTTCGGTCCTGGCATGAACAAGAAAGGCTCCGTGACTTACACCGACCTGAACGTTGCTTACAAAACGTCGTGGAAGGGTGAAATCTCGGTCGGCGCCAACAATCTGTTCGATCGTTCGCCGCGCATCATGTATCAAGCTAACAACAATGGCTTGCAACTGTCGTCGTCGTCGTCGGTGGATCCAAATGCACCGATCGACCGTTTCGTCTACGTACGCTACAACCAGGCTTTCTGATCTGACGCTCCGCAAGGGGCGCCCGATGTCAGCTTGAGTCGTATCAGCACAGCCCGCCAGGTTCGCCTGGCGGGCTTTTTTCATGTTGCAGCGGCCAGTGCGGACATTTGCAGTGCGCACTTGATGCCCTTGCCGTTTCGGTGTAGAATCCCGGGTTGCTTGAATTCCATTTTGAGCAATGCAACAAGCGGCCTGTAGCTGGGCTGACTTTAATTTACATAAACAAGCGAATCCGGTCGACAAGGGTGCCTGTATGGTGACTGATCGGATTCCAGACCCAACCCTGGAGTTAATAATGTCCGTAACAATGCGCGAAATGCTGGAAGCCGGTGTCCACTTTGGTCACCAAACCCGTTTTTGGAATCCAAAAATGGCACCGTTCATCTTCGGCCACCGCAACAAGATCCACATCATCAACCTGGAAAAAACCATGGCGATGTACCAGGACGCAATGAAGCACGTGCGTCAACTGGCTGCAAACCGTGGCACCATCTTGATGGTAGGCACCAAGCGTCAAGCACGCGAAATCATCGCTGCTGAAGCACAACGCGCTGGCGTGCCTTTCGTTGATCAACGTTGGTTGGGCGGTATGCTGACCAACTTCAAAACGATCAAGACCTCGATCAAGCGCCTGAAGGACATGGAAGCGATGATCGAAGACGGTTCGATCGAAAAGCTGTCGAAAAAAGAAGCGCTGATGTTCTCCCGTGAGATGATCAAGCTGCAAAAATCGATCGGCGGCATCAAGGACATGGGCGGCGTTCCTGACGCAATCTTCGTTGTTGACGTCGGCTACCACAAAGGCGCGATCACCGAAGCAGCTAAACTGGGTATCCCTGTTATCGGCGTTGTCGATACCAACCACTCCCCAGAAGGCGTGAACTTCGTGATCCCAGGTAACGATGACTCCTCGAAAGCCATCACCTTGTACGCTCGCGGTGTTGCTGATGCAATCATCGAAGGCCGTGCAGCTGCCGGTAACGAAGTGATCGAACTGGTTAAAGCAGCCGCTGGCGACGAATTCGTCGAAGTTAACGAACAGGCTTAATTGCCACGCTATCGCAAGATAGCGGTTTGCAAGACGCAGCAGTAATGGAAAAGGGGTGGCAGCAGCTCCCCCTTTTTTTTAACAAAAAAACGATGGTTCACGCTGGCGGGGTGCACATCCTGGCCGCGACTGTCGACTCACCGAATGGAGAAACACATGGCAGCGATTACAGCAGCGATGGTAGGCGAATTGCGCGGCAAGACCGACGCACCAATGATGGAATGCAAAAAAGCACTGACCGAAGCCGATGGCGACATGGCACGTGCTGAAGAGATCCTGCGCGTCAAACTGGGCGGCAAGGCATCGAAAGCATCGGCACGCATCACCGCTGAAGGCGTAGTGGCAACTTACATCGCCAACGGCGTAGGTGCCCTGGTTGAAGTGAACTCGGAAACCGACTTCGTTGCTAAAAACGACGACTTCCTGGCACTGGCAAACAGCGCAGCCCGCCTGGTAGCAGAACACAATCCAGCTGACGTAGCTGCCCTGCTGGCCCTGCCACTCGATGGCAAGACCCTGGACGAAGTGCGTTCGGCTTTGATCGGCAAAATCGGCGAAAACATGACCATCCGCCGCTTCCAGCGTTTCGAAACCAGCGCCAAGCTGGCATCGTACCTGCACGGCTCGCGCATTGGCGTGATCGTCGAATTCGACGGCGCTGATGAGCAAGTAGGCAAAGACGTGGCAATGCACATCGCTGCAATGAAGCCAGTATCGCTGTCGTCCGATGAAGTTCCTGCAGAACTGATCGAAAAAGAGCGTTCGGTTGCAAAACTGAAAGCTGAAGAAGATGCAGCCAAAGCAGCCGCCGAAGGCAAGCCAGCGCAATCGCCAGAAATCCTGGCCAAGCGTCTGGAAGGTTCGGTACAGAAGTTCCTGAAAGAAGTTTCCCTGCTGAACCAAGCTTTCGTGAAAAACGACAAGCTGTCCGTTGAGCAAATGCTGAAAGCCGCTAACACCAGCGTCAAAGGCTTTGCCATGTACGTGGTAGGCGAGGGCATTGAGAAGAAGCAAGACGACTTCGCAGCAGAAGTCGCAGCACAAATCGCTGCCTCGCAGGGAGCGTAAGTAAAGCGGGCCGAGAGGCCCGTTTTTTTGGCCCGCCCGCGTCAAAGCATGCCGGGCGGCGGCATGGGCAGCCCCGCGCGCCTGACCGGCGCCGCACGGCGCTGCGCCATGTCATACTCGAATAACCTCATTTATGGAGCCCCAGCTCATGTCAAAACCAGCCTACAAGCGCGTCCTCCTCAAGTTGTCCGGTGAAGCCCTGATGGGTGATGATCCCTACGGCATCAATCGCGCCACGATCGAGCGCATGGTGGCCGATGTGGCCGAGGTGGCAAAGTTGGGTGTGGAACTGGCAATCGTGATTGGCGGCGGCAATATCTTCCGCGGCGTCGCGCCTGGCGCGCAAGGCATGGACCGTGCCACCGCCGACTACATGGGCATGCTGGCCACGGTGATGAATGCCCTGGCTCTGGCTGACGCCATGCGCCATGTTGGCATCACGGCCCGCGTCATGTCGGCCATCGGCATCGAGCAAGTGGTCGAGCCGTATGTACGTCCGAAAGCCCTGCAATACCTGGAAGAAGGCAAAGTGGTCGTTTTTGCGGCCGGTACCGGCAACCCTTTCTTCACCACCGACACGGCAGCTGCCTTGCGCGGTTCCGAGATCAGCGCTGAAATCGTCCTGAAGGCCACCAAGGTCGACGGCGTCTACACGGCCGATCCGAAGAAAGACCCGAACGCCACCCTGTTCCACACGATTACCTTCGATGAAGCGATCGCCAAGCACCTGCAAGTGATGGACGCCACTGCTTTCGCCCTGTGCCGCGACCAGAAGTTGCCGATCAAGGTGTTTTCGATCACCAAGCCCGGCGCACTGAAACGCGTCATCATGGGTGAAGATGAAGGCACCCTGGTTCACGTATAAGTTTTAAGTGGGAGCGCCGAGAAACCGTCCATGGCTGCGTTGCTTCACCTCGCCGTACTATTCGTACTGTCTTCGGTGTCGCGCCTTGCCCTGAACGGTTTTCGACACTCTCGGCTGCGCGAGTAGGTTTTCCGTAGCCGCAGAAGTAGAATATTTATCATTATCAAGATTGGAGAGTTGGAATGTCCTTAGCCGACGTTAAGAAAAATGCCCAGGAACGCATGGTTAAGTCCCTGGAAACACTGCGGGCTGACCTGGCCAAAGTGCGTACGGGCCGTGCCCATACGGGTATCCTGGACCATGTCATGGTCGAATACTATGGTTCGCCGACGGCGCTGACCCAGGTTGCCAACGTGACCCTGGTTGACGCGCGCACCATTGGCGTGCAGCCGTATGAAAAGAAGATGGCCAACACCATCGAGAAAGCCATCCGCGACGCTGACCTGGGCCTGAACCCATCGGCGCAGGGCGACATGATCCGCGTACCGACCCCGCCGCTGACGGAAGAGCGCCGCAAGGAAATGGTCAAGCTGGTCAAGAGCGAAGCGGAAGATGCAAAAATTGCCGTGCGTAATATCCGTCGCGACGCCAATGAATCGCTGAAAAAGCTGGTCAAGGAAAAAGCCTGCTCCGAAGACGACGAGCGCCGTTCGTCGGAAGAAGTACAGAAATTGACCGACAAATTCATCGCCGACATCGACAAGATGGTGGTTGATAAAGAAAAAGAAGTGCTGACAGTCTAGGACTTGGCGAATTAAATACACTGCCCGGGACGGCTTTGCTTTCCCGGGCAGTGCTATTTGGCTCATAATAGCTATCTTTTCATTTGGTCTTAGTGTTTTCATGATCTATTCGAGTTCGACAACGGCGGTACCAGAGGTGGGCCGAGTGCCGCGCCATGTGGCAATCATCATGGATGGCAACGGCCGTTGGGCAACCAAACGCTTCCTGCCCCGCGTCGCGGGCCACGTCAAGGGCGCCGATGCGGTACGCGGCGTGGTGGAAACCTGTATCGACCGTGGCGTCGAATACCTGACCCTGTTTGCCTTCAGTTCGGAAAACTGGCGCCGTCCGGAAGAAGAAGTATCGATGCTGATGCGCTTGTTCGTTACCATGCTCGAGCGTGAAGTGGTCCGCATGCACGCCAACGATATCCGCCTGAAAGTGGTAGGGGATTTATCGCGTTTCAATGAGCAACTGCAAACCCTGATCGCCAATGCCGAGCGCAAGACAGCGCACAATACGCGCTTGACCGTCACCATCTGCGCCAACTATGGTGGTCGCTGGGACATCATGCAAGCCGTAAACAAGATGACAGCGAAGACGGCAGCGGCCGCTGCGGCCAAGGGCCAGCCTGCCGACCATGCCTATACGGAAGAAGAACTGGCGCCTTACCTGGCCATGGCCTATGCGCCCGAGCCCGATTTGTTCATCCGCACCGGCGGCGAGCAACGCATTTCCAACTTCCTGCTGTGGCAACTGGCGTACACTGAGTTGTTTTTCACCGAAACTTTCTGGCCCGACTTCGATGTCGATAGCCTCGACGCGGCAATCGCGTCTTACCAGCAGCGCGAACGGCGCTTTGGCCGCACCAGCGCGCAACTCACAGAAAAGACAAACTGATGCTGAAAACACGGATTATCACCGCCCTGGTCTTGTTGGCGGTCTTGCTGCCGGTTCTGTATCTCAATAATTTCCCTGCCTTCGCCGTGATCGCCACGGCGTTCTTCGGCGCCGCCGTGTGGGAAAGCTTCCGCATCTTCAAAAATCGCCAGGCGCTGCTGATCGCGGCCGTCTGGACGGCGGCCTTTGCCTATGCCTTCTTTGGCACCGGCGGCCTGGGCCAGGTCAAATTCTGGTTCGGCCTGTCCGTGGCGATCTGGCTGATCCGCTTCGTACCCTCGCTGGCGACAGGTTTGCCACCATTGGAAGGTCTTGGCAATACCTTGCTCAGCCTGGTCTATGCCGTCACCATCGTTGGCTGCTTCGTCGCCATCGTTGCCCTGTTTCTGCACAGCCCGCTGTATCTGTTGTCGGTGATGGCGCTGGTGTGGATCGCCGATATCGGTGCTTATTTTTCTGGCAAGGCTTTCGGCAAGCGCAAGCTGGCGCCATCGATTTCTCCGGGTAAATCCTGGGAAGGTGCAATCGGTGGCGGCATTGCCGTGCTGGTGATCGCCTCAGCCACCATCCTGGCCGCACCATCGTTGCCGGTCTTGCAAGATACTTTTGCCGTGCAGCTGCAACTGCGCCACGGCTGGCTGACAGCCTTGCTGGTCTTGCTGGTGGTGGTTGCCGCCAGCATCGTCGGCGATCTGTTCGAATCCCAATTGAAACGCCGCGCCGGCATCAAGGACAGCAGCAACCTGCTTCCTGGCCACGGCGGCGTACTCGACCGTATCGACGCACTGATTCCGGTCTTGCCATTTGCCGCCCTGGTCGGCGCCTGGGTTTAAGGAATATTTTTAATGCAATACGTTACCATTCTTGGCGCCACCGGCTCGGTCGGCGTCTCTACCCTGGACGTGCTGGCGCGTCACCCTGAGCAATACAGCGTGTATGCGCTGAGCGCGCACAGCAAGGTGGCCGAGCTGGCCGCCCAATGCCAGCAATTTCGCCCGCAACGCGCCGTCGTCGGCAGCGCCGAGGCCGCGCTGGAACTGACGCGTTTGCTGCGCGAACAGGGGCTCGCTACGGAAGTTGACTATGGCGTGGACGCACTGTGCGCGATTGCCAGTGCGCCCCAGGTCGACGCCGTGATGGCGGCCATCGTTGGCGCGGCCGGCCTGGCGCCCACCCTGGCGGCAGCCCGTGCTGGCAAGAAAGTCTTACTGGCCAATAAGGAAGCGCTGGTCATGTCTGGCCAGCTGTTCATGGATGCCGTACACGACAATGGCGCCGTACTGCTGCCGATCGACAGCGAACACAATGCTATCTTCCAGTGCTTGCCCCACAGCTATGGCCGCTCGCCGGCCGCGTCTGGCGTGGCCAAGATACTGCTGACCGCTTCTGGCGGGCCGTTCCTGACGCGCGCCGTCGAGTCGCTCGACGCCGTCACGCCCGAGCAGGCGTGCAAGCATCCGACCTGGAGCATGGGGCGCAAGATTTCCGTCGATTCCGCCACCATGATGAACAAGGGCCTCGAAGTGATCGAGGCGCACTGGCTGTTCGGCGCTTCGGCCGAGCAGATCGAGGTGGTGATTCACCCGCAAAGCGTGATCCATTCCATGGTGTCGTATGTGGATGGCTCGGTGCTGGCGCAATTGGGCAATCCCGACATGCGCACGCCGATCGCTCACGCGCTGGCTTACCCGCAGCGTATCGCTTCCGGCGTGCCGCAACTGGACCTGGCGCAGATTGCCACTTTGCAATTCGAACGTCCCGACTTCCACCGTTTCCCTTGCCTGGCGCTGGCGTTCGATGCCTTGCGCGCGGGCGGCACGGCGCCAGCCCTGCTGAACGCCGCCAATGAAGTGGCGGTGCAAGCCTTCCTTGACTTGCAAATTGGTTTCCGCCAGATCGACCGCGTGATTGCCCATGTGATCGAGACCGTGCCGCACGGCGCCGCTTCCAGCATCGAGGCGGTGATCGAGCAGGATAGAGTGGCCCGCATGGCGGCGCACGCGTATATCGGCGACAGGCTGGCTGCATGACGCTCATTACCACCTTGCTGGCTTTCATCGTTGCGCTGGGGTCCTTGATTACCCTGCACGAACTGGGCCATTATCTGGTGGCGCGCTGGTGCGGCGTGAAAGTACTGCGTTTTTCCATCGGCATGGGCAAGGTCGTCTATTCGCGCCGCTTCGGCAAGGATCAGACGGAATGGGCGATTTCCGCATTGCCGCTGGGCGGCTATGTCAAGATGCTCGATGGCCGCGAACAGGACTTGAGCGGCTTGCCGGCAGCGGAGTTGCGCCGCGAATTCACGCGCCAGAGCGTGTGGCGCCGCATCGCCATCGTGGCGGCTGGTCCGCTGGCCAATTTCCTGGTGGCCATCGTCCTGTACGCTGGCCTGTTTATGCATGGCATCGAAGAGCCGTCGAGCAAGCTGGGGCCGGTTGCCACGCAAAGCGTCGCCTATGCGGCCGGTTTGCGTGGCGGCGATACTGTCACGTCCGTCAATGGCCGTAGCGTCGCCAGCTGGTCCGAGCTGCGCTGGGAATTGATACAGGCAACCATCGACAAGCGCGCTGCGCAGATCGAGGTGCAGCGCCCTGAGCGGGGTTTGCAGGAAGCGACCTTGCCAGCTGGCAGCTTGAACGAGTCAGACCTGGAAGGCGATGCGATGGGCAAGCTGGGCCTGGTGCTGGCCCGCCCGGCGCCCGTGCTCGGTAAAATTATGCCTGGTGGCGCCGCTGCCCGCGCCGGTTTGCTGCCTGGCGACCTGATTCTGGCGATCGATGGCCAGCCCATGGCTGATGGCATCGCCGTGATCGAAACCCTGCGCGCGGCGCCCGGCAAGACGCTGGAAGTGCTGTTGCGCCGCCATGGCCAGGACCTGACCCTGGCGGTGACGCCGGACAGTGAAAAGGGCACGGGAACCGAGGCAGCTGTAACAGTTGGTAAGATCAAGGCCGAGGTCGCGCTGGCGCCGGATATGATCGTTGTGGCATCAGGACCGTTCGCCGCGGTGTCCAAGGCCAGCGGAAAAGTCTGGGATACCAGCGTCATGAGCGTGAAAATGCTGGGTAAAATGGTTACCGGGCAGGTTTCCCTGAAGAATGTGACAGGGCCGATTACTATCGCTGATTATGCAGGGCAGACGGCGCGCATCGGCCTGGTGAGCTACCTCAGCTTCATCGCCTTCATCAGTATCAGCCTGGGAGTGATGAATTTGCTACCCATTCCTGTTCTGGATGGCGGGCATTTGCTGTATTATTCGCTGGAAGTTTTGACCGGACGCCCCTTGCCGGAGCGCGTAGCCGACATTGCCCAGCGCCTGGGGCTAGGTTTGCTGCTGACCTTGATGGTGCTTGCCGTCTTTAATGACGTGTTGCGATTGCTCAATTAATGCAGTATCTGAGGCTATCGTGTAAGTTGCACAAGCAATCTTTGTGTATGTTTGTCCATTGATTTACCATTGAATAACCCCAATGAAATTACATTCTGCTCGTTTTGCCTTGCCTTCCTTTCGCCGCAGCCTGATCGGCGGCGCCGTCTTGGCCCTCTGTGCCGGCCACGCGCTGGCTGTTCAGCCGTTCACTGTCAAGGATATCCGGGTCGAAGGGATCCAGCGTACCGAAGCGGGCACCGTGTTCAGCTACCTGCCGGTGCGGGTCGGCGAAACCTTCTCCGATGAGAAGAGCGTCGCCGCCATCAAGGCCCTGTATGCGACAGGCTT
The DNA here is from genome assembly GCF_014200725.1 of Janthinobacterium silvisoli. Taxonomy (GTDB): domain Bacteria; phylum Pseudomonadota; class Gammaproteobacteria; order Burkholderiales; family Burkholderiaceae_D; genus Janthinobacterium. Next base: position 385,853 of record NZ_JACHCL010000001.1, on the reverse strand, counting down.
TTTCAAGGATGTGCGCCTGGAAGTCGATGGCGACGTGCTGGTGGTGCTGGTGGAGGAGCGCCCGGCTATTGCCACGGTGGAATTTACGGGTACCAAGGAATTTGAAAAAGACGTGCTGGTCAAGGCATTGAAGGAAATCGGCGTTGGCGAAGCGAAAATTTTCGACAAGGCATCGGTCGATCGCGCCGAGCAGGAGCTCAAGCGCCAATACCTGTCGCATGGCCTGTATGGCGTGAAAATCACCACCACGGTCACGCCGATCGAGCGTAACCGCGTCAACGTGGTGTTTGCAGTGGACGAGGGTGAAGTCGCACGCATCAAGCAAATCAATATCGTCGGCAACAAGGCGTTTTCGGACAAGGAATTGCGCGAACAGCTGGCCCTGAACACGGGCGGCTGGTTCAGCTGGTACACCAAGGCTGACCAGTATTCGAAGACCAAGCTGACGGGCGACATCGAGTCGCTCAAGTCCTTTTATCTGGACCGCGGCTACATCGAGATGCAGGTCGATTCGACACAGGTGTCGATCACGCCCGATAAAAAAGACATTTACCTGACGATCAACATCACCGAAGGCGAGAAGTACAAGGTGTCGGGCACCAAGTTCGAAGGCGAGATGTTCGGCCGCGAAGAAGAACTGAAGGCATTGAACCTGATGCGCGACGGCGATATCTATTCGGGCGCGCGTCTGACGGCGACCAACAAGCGCATCCAGGACCGCCTGGCGACGTTCGGCTACGCTTTTGCCAACGTCAATGCGAATCCGGACATCAACCGTGAAAAGCACGAAGTGGCGTTTACCTTCGTGGTTGATCCGGGCAAGCGCGTCTACGTGCGCCACATGAATATTGCTGGCAATACCACCACGCGTGATGAAGTGATCCGCCGCGAATTCCGCCAGTTTGAATCGTCCTGGTACGACAGTAACAAGATCAAGCTGTCGCGCGACCGCGTCGACCGCCTCGGCTACTTTAAGGATGTGACGGTCGATACGCCGGAAGCGCAGGGCACGAACGACCAGGTTGACGTCAACATGACGGTGGTGGAAAAGCCGACCGGTAACTTCCTGATCGGCGGCGCGTTTTCGCAATCGGAAAAATTCACCTTGTCGGCGTCGATTTCGCAGGCCAACTTCGCCGGTAGCGGCAACACGGTCGGGATTGAACTCAATACCAGCCATTACAGCCGTACCATTGCGCTGTCGCAGACCAACCCGTATTACACCGATGATGGCATCTCGCGCAGCTTTGAAATTTATCTGCGCACGACGGAACCGCCAGCACTGAACATCGGCAGCTACAAGATCAAGCAAACCGGTGGCCGCGTCAGCTATGGTGTGCCGTTCTCGGAAGTTGACACCATCTTCTTCGGTATCGGCGCCGAGCGCACGCGGGTGGAAACCGACCAGACCAGTCCGACGCGCTTCCGCCAGTACGTGACCGACAATGGCGGCCCGTCCGATGGTATCGGTGCAGCAACCACCAATGCCATCCCGCTGACGGCGGCATGGCAGCGCGATAGCCGCGACAGCGCCTTGACGCCGTCGGTGGGCCGCTACCAGCGCGTGAACCTGGAAGCCGATTTGGTCGGTAACCAGAAATATTTCCGCGCCGTGTATGAACACCAGTATTTCCGTCCGCTGACCAGCAAGATGACGCTGGCCTTGAAGGGCGAGCTCGATTACGGCCACGGTATTGGCGACCATGTCTACCCGGTCTTCAAGAACTTCTACGGCGGCGGTATCGGTTCGGTGCGCGGCTACCTGAGTTCCTCGCTGGGCGCGGTCGATCCGACCACCGGCGATGCGCTCGGTGGCGCCTCGCGCATGATCGGCAGCGCCGAGCTGCAACTGCCATTCCCCGGTTCGGGCAATGACCGCAGCTTGCGCTGGTTCGGGTTTGTCGATGGCGGCCAGGTCTATCAGGAAGGCGAAAAAATGCGTATCTCGCAATTGCGCTATTCTTCTGGTCTGGGGATCAGCTGGATTTCGCCGGTGGGTCCGCTCAAGCTGAGCTATGCCAAACCGCTGAACGCCAAGCCGACAGACCGCCTGGAGCGCTTCCAGTTCCAGATGGGTACCGGTTTCTGACCGGCCATCCTGAACAGAGGCGCCAGCCTTTACTTTTTGACCATGGAGTATCATGAACACCGCATCCGCTACCCTGCCCAAGTCCCTTGCCGTGATTGCATTGTGCTGGAGTGCGCTGTTGCCGGTGCAGGCGCAGGCTCAAGAGTCGAAGATCGCCTGGATCAGCAGCGAACGTATTTATAACGAATCGAAGCTGGCCAAGCTGGCCAGCGCCAAGTTGGCCGAAGAGTTCCGCTCGCGCGAAAAAGCGGTGCAGGAACTGGCAGCCCGCTTCAAGGCGGCCAACGAAGCGCTGGAAAAAGACATGCCGACCCTGAGCGAGGCAGACCGCGCCAAGCGCCAGCGCGAGTTTTTCGAGCTGGACAAGGAATTGCAGCGCCGCCAGCGCGAATTCCGCGAAGACCTGAGCCAGCGCACCAGCGAAGAGCGCAGCGCCATCGCAGAAAAGGCCAACACCATCATCCAGCAGATGGCGCATGTCGAAGGCTATGACGTCGTCTTGCAGGAAGCCCTGTGGGCCAGCCCGCGCATCGACATTACCGACAAGGTCTTGAAGGCGCTGGACAAGTAACAGTACAGTTTTCACGCCTGACAGTGCCGTAGCGAGCGGATGTGAGTTGTGGTTGAGAAGCGGAGCTGTGCGCATGCACAGTGAGCATCGGAGACCGCAAATCGCGCCGCGCAGTAGGCAGTGGCAGGCGTTTTTATAAGGGTTTCATAGATGGGCACTCGACTAGGAGAATTGGTCGAACGCTTCGGTGGTCAATTGGCGGGCGATCCCAACCTGGAAGTGTCAGGCATCGCACCGCTGACGGACGCCGGTGCTTCGCACATCAGCTTTCTCAGCAATAGTAAATTCCGCGCGCAGGCGGCCAGCAGCGGCGCCGCGGCGCTGATCCTCACGCCGGCAGACAATGCGCTGATCGGCGATGAATACGCCGGTGCGCGCATCGTCACACCAAACCCTTATGTGTATTTCGCGCGCGCGGCGCAGTTTTTCGCCGCCCTGCATGAAATCAAGCCGGAAGCGGGCATTCATGCCAGTGCCGTGGTGGATATCAGTGCGCAGGTCGACGCCAGCGCCTCGATCGGCGCCAACGCCGTGATCGAAGCGGGCGCCATCATAGCCGCCGGCTGCGTGATCGGCCCTGGCTGCGTGGTGGGCCGCGACGCCATCATCGGCGCCGGCACGCAATTGCTGGCCAATGTGACATTTCACGCGCGCTGCGTGATTGGCCAGCGCGGTATCATCCATTCGGGCGCCGTGATCGGCACCGATGGTTTCGGTTTCGCCAATGAGGGCGGGGTCTACATCAAGATTCCGCAAACGGGCAGGGTGGTGATCGGTGACGATGTCGATATCGGCGCCAATACCACCATCGACCGTGGCGCCCTGGCCGATACGGTGATCGAGGACGGCGTAAAGCTCGACAACCAGATCCAGATCGGCCACAACTGCCATATCGGCGCGCATACGGCCATGGCCGGCTGCGTTGGCGTGGCGGGCAGCGCCATCATCGGCAAGTACTGCACTTTTGGCGGTGCGGCCATGGTGCTGGGCCATTTGACGATCGCCGACAAGGTGCATGTCTCTTCGGGCAGCATGGTGTCGCGGTCTATCCTGGAGCCGGGCCAGTACACCGGCTTTTATCCGCTGGCGAAGAACGCTGACTGGGAAAAGAGCGCCGCCATCGTGCGCAACCTCTCAAGCATGCGCGAGAAGATACGCGCACTTGAAAAAACAATTAAAACACTGACCAAGCAAGACGAAAAATGACTACTGAAAACAAGACCCTCGACATCCTGGCCATCAAATCCCTGCTGCCGCACCGCTATCCGCTGCTGCTGGTTGACCGCGTGCTGGATTGGGAATCGGGCAAGAGCATCACCGCCATCAAGAACGTGACGGTCAACGAAGAATTCTTCCAGGGTCACTTCCCGCACAAACCGGTCATGCCGGGCGTGCTGATGATCGAAGCGCTGGCGCAAACGGCCGCCTTGCTGTCTTTCCTGACCATGGGCGTGAAACCCGATGAAAATTCGGTAGTGTATTTCGTCGGTATCGACAATGCGCGCTTCAAGCGTCCGGTCGAACCGGGCGACCAGTTGAAGATGGACGTGGAAATCCTGCGCGTGTCGCGCGGCATCTGGAAATACAAGGCGGTCGGCACGGTCGACGGCAAGGTGGCGCTGGAAGCGGAACTGATGTGCACCATCCGCAGCTCGCAAGACGCGAGCCAGCCTGCGGGACAGTAAGATGGCGGGTATCCACTCCACGGCGATAGTCGATTCCAAGGCCGAGCTGGACAGCTCGGTCGAGGTGGGGCCGTATTCCATCATCGGCCCGCATGTGCGCATAGCCGCTGGCACCAAGGTTGGCCCGCATGTCGTGATCGACGGCCATACCACCATCGGTACGGACAATCATCTGTTCCAGTTCTCGTCGATCGGCGCGCAGCCGCAAGACAAGAAATGGGCGGGCGAGGCGACGCGCCTGGAAATCGGCGACCGCAACACCATCCGCGAATTCTGCACGTTCAATACCGGCACGGTGCAGGGCGGCGGCGTGACGCGCCTGGGCAATGACAACTGGATCTCGGCTTACGTGCATCTGGCGCATGACTGTCTGGTCGGCAGCAACACGATTTTTTCGAACAACGCGCAGCTGGCGGGCCACGTGGAAATCGGCGACTGGGTCATCATGAGCGGTTTTTCGAATGTGCACCAGTTCTGCAAGATCGGCGCGCATGCATTCGTCGGCATGAGCACCAGCCTGACGCAGGATGTGCCGCCGTTCGTGCTCCTGAACGGCAATCCGGCGCAGGCGCATGGCGTCAATATCGAGGGCTTGAAACGCCGCGGCTTTACGCGCGAGCAGATCAACGGCATCCGCACCGCCTACAAGCTGATCTACCGTTCGGGACTGACCCTGGAAGAAGCCAAGGCCGCCCTGTTCGAAGAAGAAGTGGCCTCGCCGGAAGCGGCGGAGCATATCCGCGCCATGCGCGAATTCCTCGGTGTGGCCTCGCGTGGCATCGTCCGCTGACCAGGCAGGCGGCCTGTCGGTCGCCATCGTCGCCGGCGAGGTGTCCGGCGACCTGCTGGCCAGCCGCTTGCTGTCTGGCCTGGCGCCACAGCTGCCTGGTGCGCGTTTCCACGGCATCGGCGGCGAGCATATGGCGCAGCAGGGTTTCATTTCCGACTGGCCGCTCGATAAATTGACGGTGCGGGGCCTGTTTGAAATCATTCCCCGCTACCGTGAAATCAAGGGCATCCAGAACGCGCTGCGCGACCAGCTGATCGCCGAGCGTCCCGCCGTGTTCATCGGCGCCGATTACCCGGGCTTCAACCTCGGCCTGGAAATGCAATTGAAAGCGGCCGGCATCCCCACCGTGCATTACATCGGGCCGCAGATCTGGGCCTGGCGCGGTGGCCGCATCAAGAAAATCATCAAGGCCGTTTCGCACATGCTGGTGATCTTCCCGTTCGAGGAAGAGATCTACCGCAAGGCTGGCGTGCCCGTCACCTATGTGGGCCACCCGCTGGCCGAGATCATTCCCCTGCAGCCCGACGAGGCAGCGGCGCGCCGCACCCTGGGCCTGCCCGAGGATGCGAACGTAGTGACCCTCATGCCGGGCAGCCGCATGAGCGAGCTCAAATACAATACGGCGGCCTTTGTCGGCGCGTGCAAACTCTTGCTGGCGCGCGACCGCTCGCTGCGTTTCGTCGCGCCCATGGCCGGTGAAAAACAGCGCCAGTACTTCCTGCAACTGGTCGCGCAAGCAGGCTTGCAGGATGTCGAGATCCTGCTGACCGATGGCGGTTCGCACACCGCCATCTGCGCTGCCGATGCGGTGCTGGTGGCCTCCGGCACGGCTTCGCTGGAAGTGGCGCTGTACAAAAAGCCGATGGTGATCGCCTACAAAATGATGGCCGCCGAGTGGCAAATCCTGCGCCATTTCGGCTATCAGCCCTGGATCGGTTTGCCGAACATCCTGGCGCGCGACTATCTGGTGCCGGAACTGCTGCAAAACGCCGCCAGTCCGCAAGCGCTGGCCGACGCCATGTGGCAGCAGCTGAGCGATGTGCCTGGCCGTTTGCGCCTGGTGCAGCGCTTCACGGACATGCACCATAGCCTGCTGCGCGACAGCGCGCACGAAAGCGCCAACGCGGTGATGCAAGTGATCGCCGCCAACAAGTAGTAACTTATTCAAGTAAAAAGATTCAACGTGAAAAATCTCTATCCGGGCCTGTTTGACGACTTGCCATTCTCGCAGGGTGAAATCATTTGCGGCGTCGACGAAGCAGGGCGCGGTCCATTGGCCGGCCCCGTGTTTGCCGCCGCCGTGATCCTCGATCCTGCGCAGCCCATCGAGGGCTTGCGCGACTCGAAAAAACTCACTGAAGCCAAGCGCGACTTGCTGGCGCCGCAAATCAAGGCCAAGGCCCTGGCGTGGGCGATTGCCGAAGCCTCTGAAGAGGAAATCGATAGCCTGAATATCTTGCAGGCGTCGATGCTGGCCATGCGCCGCGCCGTCGAAGCCTTGTCCACCGTGCCGACCCTGGCCCTGATCGATGGCAACCGCTGTCCCGTGATGACTATACGCGGCATGGCCATTATCGGTGGCGATGACAAGGTCGATTCCATCTCCGCTGCCTCGATCCTGGCCAAGACGGCGCGTGATGCGGCCCTCGTGCATCTGCACGCGGCTTACCCCGAATACTGCTTTGACCAGCACAAGGGCTATGGCACCAAGCTGCACCTGGAGCGTTTGCACCTGCACGGCGCCTCGCCCGTACACCGCCGCTCGTTTGCACCCGTGCGCAATGTGATCGCACTGTTTGGCGGACAGGAGGTGGTGGCATGAAGACCATCACTTCGCGCGATAACGCCCAATACAAGGACCTGGTAAAACTGGCGGGCAGTTCGCAGGCGCGCCGCAAGGCCGGCCGCACCCTGCTCGATGGCGTGCATCTGTGCCAGTCGTATCTGCAGCTGCGCGGCTTGCCCGAGCAATGCATCGTCAGCGAAAGCGCGCTGCAAAACCCCGAAGTGGCTGACATTGTCGGCCAGCTCGAAGCGCAGCGCGCCCACGTGCTGGGCTTGCCCGATGCACTGTATAACGCCGTCAGCCAGGTCGAGCATGGCGTGGGCGTGATGTTTTTGATCGATACGCCCGAGCGCGCCGTCACGCAGCCGGTGAGCGTGTCGGCCGTGCTGCTCGATAATCTGCAAGACCCAGGCAACGTGGGATCGATTCTACGCAGCGCGGCCGCCGCCGGCATCACGCAAGTGTATTGCAGCGCCGGCACGGCGTTTTGCTGGTCGCCGAAAGTGCTGCGCGCCGCCATGGGCGCCCATTTCGTGCTTGATATCTTCGAAAACGTCGACCTGGCCGCGCTGGTGTCGGCTTCGAAAGTGGCGACCCTGGCCACCAGCGGCTACGCTACCCAGCGTGTGTACGACGTCGACCTGCGCCAGCCCGTGGCCTGGGTATTTGGCCATGAAGGGCAGGGCGTCGCCGACGACTTGCTGTCGATGACCACGCATCAGGTGGTGATCCCCCACCTGGGCCAGATCGAATCGCTGAACGTGGCCGCTTGCGCCGCCGTCTGCTTCTTCGAGCAGGTACGCCAAAACCAGCAGTAACAGCACGGGGCGCTGGCGCGTCCTTGCTTCCCTACCTCCCTTCTTGATCCCCCGCAACTTCTACCCCAGGCAATCCGCATACAGTGCAGATTGCCTGGGTACGCTCTGGCGCAGTTTTTCCCTGCTATCCCCTGATGGAGCGCCTGCATGTGGACAGACGACAAACCCGAGGCCGATTGCATCTTGCTGGCCGAGCCGGAAGGCCATACGCTGTTCAGCCACAGCCTGCTTGATGCGGTAAAACGCTTGCCGCGCCCCGGCATCATCATCTTCGTGCATGGCGTGAACTCCGATGGTGAGTGGTATGAGCAGGCCGAACAGGGATTGTGCGCGGGGCTCAATACCCGCCTCAAGCGCCGCGATGAGGACTTGACCATCCCCGGTCCCGCAGCCGGGTAAATGAAAGCGGCGTCTTACGAGCGCGAACTGACCGATGACGGCTTTCTGAACCCCAAGCGCAACGCCGCCACTTTTTTACTGGCGGACGACGCCAATTCACCCGTGATCCGTTTTCGCTGGGGCTACAAGGCCAACGGCGAGGAGTTGCAGGAATTCGGCGAAGGTATCCGCCATGATACGGCCGATGATATGCAGGGCTATTCAAAATGAATCACAGTGCTAGACTATCGCCTTGTTTCCAAGATAAGGCCAGTCATGCCGCACCACTTTGCGTCTCAAGATGAACCGAAAGATGAAGCCTGGTGGCGCGGCATCGCGGCCTTGTATCCCACGCCGCCAGCAGACGTGATCAACCTCGAACACGGTTATTTCGGCGCCATGGCTGCGCCCGTGCATGCGGCGTACGAGCAGGGCATACGTTACGCGAATGAGCAGCTGAGTCCTTTTCTGCGCGGTGAATTCGTGCACAAGCATGTGGAGGTCTTGCGTAGCAAGCTGGCTGAATTGATCCACGCGCAGCCGCACGAGATACTGCTCACGCGTAGCGCCACCGAGTCTATGCAGGTACTGATCGGCCAGTATCACGGCTTGGAGCCTGGCGATGCTGTGTTATGGAGTAATCTCGATTATCCCGCCATGCGCTACGCCATGCATTCGCTGCAGCAGCGGCGTGGCGTCACGCCGGTTGAAATTACGCTGACCTTGCCGATCAGCCGTGATGAAATCCTGACCCATTATGCGCAAGCCATGCGCGCTGCAGTGCGGCCCAAGCTGCTGCTGTTGTCACAGGTGTATCCAGCCAACGGCCAGCAGGCGCCCGTGCGCGAAATCATGGCCCTGGCGCGTGAACATGGCATCGATGTGCTGCTCGATAGCGCGCATGCTCTGGGGCAGGTGGCGGTCGATGTGCAGCAGTTGGGTGTGGATTTTGCGGGGTTTAACCTGCATAAATGGCTGGGCGGGCCACCGGGTATCGGTTTTGTGTATATCCGCGCCTCGCAGTTGCACAAGATCGAGCCGCATTTCGGCGACCGCGATTATCCGCCAGACGATATCCGCTGCCGCCTGCATGCAGGCATGCCGGCGGTAGGAGCGATCCTGGCGGCGCCGGCTGTCTTTGACTTCCATGATCGCGTGGGCGGCACTGCCGCCAAGACGGCGCGCCTGGCCAGCTTGCGTAATTACTGGGTCAGCCGCGTCGCCCACTTGCCGGGCTTGCAGCTATTGTCGCCGTTGGACGCGGAGGAAGGGACGGCGCTGGTGGCGTTTGCTATCGATGGCATGCGTGCGCAAGAGCTGCAACAGGCGCTGCTGCAGCGTTTTGGCATCTTCACGGTGGCCCGTAATATCGGCTATGCCGAGGTGTTGCGCGCTACCGTGGCCACCACCACGACCACCGGCGAACTCGATCAGCTGGTGGCTGCCCTGACGGTGCTGGCCAGTGAAGCCGTATTAAAAGCGAACACCTGACAAAACCGTAGCGAGCGGAAGGGAGAGGTGGCTGAGAAGCGGAGCTGTGCTCAAGCACAGTGAGCATCGCAAGCCGCCTATACCGACGCGCAGTAGGTTTGGTCGGGTGTTCTTAATATTCGCGGCGGTTCGGCTTGATCTCTTGCAGAATCGTGGTGGAGATTTCCTCGATCGACTTGGTGGTCGACGACAGCCAGCGTATGCCTTCGCGCTTCATCATTTTTTCTGCCTCGTTGACTTCATAGCGGCAGTTTTCAATCGCGGCGTATTTGCTGCCGGCGCGGCGCTCGTTGCGGATTTCCGACAGACGCTCGGGCGTGATGCTCAAGCCAAAAATCTTGTTCTTGAAGACGTGCAGCGCCGTCGGCAGCTTTTCTCGCTCAAAATCATCGGGGATCAAGGGGTAGTTGGCTGCCTTGATCCCGTATTGCATGGCCAGGTACAAGCTGGTCGGGGTCTTGCCCGAGCGCGATACGCCCACCAGGATCACGTCGGCCGACGACAGATTCTTGTGCGACTGGCCGTCGTCGTGCGCCAGCGAATAATTGATCGCTTCGATGCGGTTCTTGTATTCCTCGCTATCGACGATATTGTGCGAGCGGCCGATGGTGTGCGTCGACATCACGCCCAGTTCCTGTTCCAGCGGTGCGACAAATGTCTGGATCAGGTCCATATGCATGCCGCTGGACTTGCGAATCACGGCCGACAGGTCGCTTTTCACCAAGGTAGAAAAGATGATGGGTTTCTGGCCGTCGGCGGCGAAAGCTTCGTTAATTTTGCGCGCTGCATCATGCGCCTTGTCCATGGTATCGATGAAAGGCAGGCGGATCTGGCGGAAGCGCAGTTCGAACTGGGTCAGCACCGAATGGCCGAAGGTTTCCGCGGTGATGCCGGTGCCGTCGGAAACGAAGAAAACGGTGCGGGCTGCGGAAGGAAGCTGTGGGCGTGGTTCTTGTGTCATGGTCTTCCTTCTGTGGATCAAGATTGTGCGTCGTCATTTTGCGCTGCACAAGGTAAAATGGTTGGAACGGTATGATTGTGCTGCACGACGCCCAGAATAACAAGAACAGCGTTCGGTGCGCCTCGCCTACAGATTTCTATCATCAGTAAGGGTGTCATTATGACCAACGCAGCATTGCAACAGCAGGAGCAGGGGAACGCAGACGCAGTCTACGTCGCCTCGTTCGAACATTTGCGCATGACGGATGTTGAATCCGTCGGCGGCAAGAACGCCTCCCTGGGCGAGATGATCAGCCAGCTGGCTGAAGCGGGCGTCCGCGTGCCGGGCGGCTTCGCCACCACGGCGCAGGCTTTCCGCGACTTCCTGTCGTATAGCGCCAACGGCGGCTTGCCGCTGGCCGAGCGTATCGCTCAGCGCCTGGACGGCTTGAATATCGACGATGTGCGCGCCCTGGCGCAAGCAGGCGCCGAAATTCGCCAGTGGATCGTGGAAACCCCATTCCAGCCGCGCCTGGCCGCTGAAATCGACCAGTTCTACGCCAGACTGGTGGCCGATTCTGACACCGAAATGTCGTTTGCCGTGCGTTCCTCGGCCACTGCGGAAGACTTGCCCGATGCTTCTTTTGCCGGCCAGCAAGAAACCTTCCTCAACGTGGTCGGCATCGACAATGTGCTCGACGCCATGAAACAGGTGTTCGCTTCGCTGTACAACGACCGCGCCATCTCGTATCGCGTACACAAAGGCTTTACCCACGCCGAAGTGGCTTTGTCGGCTGGCGTGCAGCGCATGGTACGCTCGGACCTGGGCGCCGCTGGCGTGATGTTCACCATCGATACGGAATCGGGCTTCAAGGACGTGGTATTTGTCACTTCCAGCTACGGCCTGGGCGAAACGGTGGTGCAGGGCGCCGTCAATCCTGACGAATTCTATGTGCACAAGCCGATGCTGGAAAAAGGCAAATCGCCTGTGATCCGCCGCAATATCGGTTCCAAGCTGTTGAAGATGGAATTTACCAACGAAGCCAAGGCTGGCCGTTCCGTAAAAACCGTCGACGTGCCAGTCGAAATGCGCAACCGCTACTCGCTGAACGACACTGAAGTGGTGGAACTGGCGAAATACGCCGTCATCATTGAAAACCACTACGGCCGTCCGATGGACATCGAGTGGGGTAAGGATGGCCGCGACGGCAAGCTGTACATCCTGCAGGCGCGCCCTGAAACTGTCAAATCGCAGCAAAAGGCGACAGACGTGCAAGAGCGCTTCAAGCTGAAAAGCACCGGCACCGTGCTGACCTCGGGCCGCGCGATCGGTCAGAAGATCGGCGCCGGTCCTGTGCGCGTGATCCACGATCCGGCCGACATGGAACGTGTGCAGCCGGGCGACGTGCTGGTGGCCGACATGACGGACCCGAACTGGGAACCGGTCATGAAGCGCGCTTCGGCGATCGTCACCAACCGTGGCGGGCGTACCTGCCACGCGGCGATTATCGCGCGTGAGCTGGGCGTGCCAGCCGTGGTCGGCTGCGGCGACGCGACCGAAGTGCTGAAAGACGGCACCTTTGTCACTGTAGTCTGCTCCGAAGGCGATGAAGGCAAGATCTACGACGGCTTGCTGGAAACGGAAGTGTCGGAAGTGTCGCGCGGCGAATTGCCGAAACTCGACACCAAGATCATGCTCAACGTGGGCAACCCGCAGCTGGCATTCGACTTCCAGTCCGTGCCGAACGCCGGCGTGGGCCTGGCGCGTCTGGAATTCATCATCAATAACAATATTGGCGTGCATCCGAAAGCCATCCTGGAATACCCGAATATCGATGCCGACCTGAAAAAAGCCGTGGAATCGGTGGCCCGTGGCCACGCTTCGCCGAAGGCTTTCTACATCGATAAACTGGCCGAAGGCATCGCCACCATCGCCGCCGCGTTCTGGCCGAAAAAAGTCATCGTGCGCCTGTCCGACTTCAAGTCGAACGAGTACAAGAAGCTGATCGGCGGTTCGCGCTACGAGCCGGACGAAGAAAACCCGATGCTGGGTTTCCGTGGCGCGGCGCGCTATCTGTCGGCCGACTTTGCCGAATCGTTCAACATGGAGTGCGAAGCGATGAAACGCGTGCGCAACGACATGGGCCTGACGAACGTGGAAATCATGGTGCCATTCGTGCGCACCTTGGGCCAGGCCGAGAAAGTCATCGACCTGCTGGCGAAGAATGGCTTGAAGCGCGGTGAAAACGACCTGCGCGTCATCATGATGTGCGAAGTGCCATCGAACGCCATCCTGGCCGACCAGTTCCTCGACCACTTCGACGGTTTCTCGATCGGTTCGAACGATCTGACCCAGCTGACCCTGGGCCTGGACCGCGATTCCGGCATGGCCTTGCTGGCCGCCGATTTCGACGAACGCGATCCTGCCGTGAAAGCGCTGCTGGCGCTGGCCATCAAGGCTTGCCTGGCACGCGGCAAGTACATCGGTATCTGCGGCCAGGGTCCTTCCGACCATCCTGACTTCGCCATCTGGCTGATGGAGCAGGGCATCGAATCGATGTCGCTGAACCCGGACTCGGTGATCGATACCTGGCAAAAGCTGGCTGCGCTGAAAGCGTAGGCAAGCTTTTTGGCTTCTTGAAAACCCCGCTGCCATATTCTGGCAGCGGGGTTTTTTATGCCCGTCAGATGTGCGTGGGACGGCGCACGGCAGCCAGCGATGAGGAAGCGTGAGATCGGCTAGAATAAAGCTACTCACACAGACAGGAGTTACATATGGCAAGCAAGAAACCAACTAAAGCTGCAAAGATCGACATCGGCATTTCCGAGGCGGACCGCGCGAAGATCGCGGAAGGCCTGTCCGGCCTGCTGGCTGACAGCTACACCTTGTACCTGATGACCCACAACTTCCATTGGAACGTCAAGGGACCGATGTTCAATACCCTGCACCTGATGTTCATGACCCAGTACACAGAACAGTGGGGCGCGCTGGACCTGATCGCTGAACGTATCCGCGCACTCGGTTATCCGGCGCCGGGAACCTACAAGGAATTCGTCAAGCTGGCGACCATCAAGGAAATCGATGGCGTGCCTCCCGCGCTGGAAATGGTCAGCCACCTGGTGGCGGCGCAAGAGGCGACCGCCCGCACGGCGCGCCGTCTGTTCCCGCTGCTGGAAAAGGCCAATGACCAGCCGACCGCGGATCTGATCACGCAACGCCTGGATTTGCATGAGAAAACGGCATGGATGCTGCGCAGTTTATTGGAAGAATAAGTAAGAATAAGCGCTGTAAAATGAGAAACTCCTGATTTGCTATTGACGCAGGCGTGAATTGCGTTAGACTGCTTGTATATAGGTGTCTGGCAAGATAAATATCTTCAGTTTGTCATCGTAAAAACCCTCGTCGCCTATATCGGCCACGGGGGTTTTTATATTTTCGGGAATATATAAGTAAAGGAAAACATCATGGCCGATTGGATAGGCTGGTTTGTGGCGGCTGGCGTGGTATTGATCCTGGAATTATTCAGCGGTACGTTTTATTTGCTGATGATCGCCATTGGTATTAGTGCTGGTGGATTGATGGCGCTCGCTGGGGCGAATGGCGTCTGGCAGGCGCTGGCGGCCGCTATTGTTGGCGTGGCGGCGACCCTGTTGTTGCGCCGCAGCCGTTTTGGCAAAGCTGCGCGCCGTGATGTGGCGCAAGATCCGAATGTGAATCTGGATATCGGCCAAAGTGTGGCAGTGGCGCACTGGGTCGATGGTGTGGCGCGCGTGATGTATCGCGGTGCGCTCTGGGATGTTGAATTAGCCCCCGGCGGCGATACGCAAGCGGGCCAGTACACAATACGCGCCGTACGCGGCAGTCGTTTGATTGTTGGATAACCTGGAGAGTAAATTATGGAAGTAAGCATCGGAAGCGTCACGCTGATCTTGTTGTTGCTGGCCCTGGTCTTTGTATTCAAGACGGTCAATGTGGTGCCGCAGCAGCATGCCTGGGTGGTCGAGCGTTTGGGTAAATTCCACGCCGTGTTGGGCCCTGGGCTCAATATCGTCGTGCCTTTTGTCGACCGTATCGCTTACAAGCATGTGCTCAAGGAGATTCCACTCGATGTGCCGCCGCAGGTCTGTATTACGCGTGACAATACGCAGTTGCAGGTCGATGGTATTTTGTATTTCCAGATTACTGACGCGATGCGCGCCTCGTATGGTTCGTCGAATTACATTGCCGCCATTACACAGCTGGCGCAAACCACCTTGCGCTCCGTGATCGGCAAGATGGAGCTCGACAAGACGTTTGAAGAGCGCGATCACATTAATACCGCCATCGTGAATGCCATTGATGAATCGGCGTCGAATTGGGGCGTCAAGGTGTTGCGCTATGAAATCAAGGATTTGACGCCACCGAAAGAAATCTTGCATGCGATGCAGGCGCAAATTACGGCAGAACGTGAAAAGCGCGCACTGATCGCGGCCTCGGAAGGGCGCAAGCAGGAGCAGATCAATATTGCCAGCGGTGAACGCGAAGCGGCAATTGCCCGCTCGGAAGGTGAGAAGCAGGCGTCGATCAATCGCGCCGAAGGGCAGGCGACCGCCATCGTGGCGCTGGCCCAGGCAAGCGCCGAGGCGCTGCGCCAGGTGGGCGCCGCCATTCGTGAGCCAGGCGGCGAGGATGCCGTCAATCTGAAAGTGGCGGAACAATACGTGGGTGCTTTTGCGCAACTGGCCAAGACAAATAACTCGATTATCGTCCCGGCCAATCTGGGGGATATGAGCGGCCTCATCGCTACTGCGATGCAAGTAGTGAAAACGCAGAAGCCAAAAGTCTTGTAATTCGGCTTGGCGATAAGCCTCACTACATATTCAATAGCAACTTCCGCCCGCTTGATAGCGGGCGGTTTGCATTTGGCGCCAGTATTGTCATCATATGGATCAGCTAATTGATGCAGAGTGATAGAGGGAAGGTTATTGGCTTTTAAATCCACCATATGCGCAGCATGATCAAGGTCTTATGCGTGGCGTGCGGCAGTTATTTTTGTTTTCGATTAAAGTATCAGCCGTGCATGCTGCTATTAAGTATATTTGGCTCTGTGTTTGAATGTTTGGGATGCTGCTGCTTGAAACACGATAGTATTGTTCCCATGTTTTTCACAGCTTGTAATTTATAAGTACTATAAATTGCAATTAAATAAAAATTGATACACAATTAATGGCATGATGTGTATGTAGTTGAATTCTGATCTGCATGGAGATAGTTCTCGGCGTTCAGCTTGTGGATTTGACCACTGGTAGCCAGCCTGTGATTCGGGATACATGTGCACTATCGGATGAAAAAGACTGTTTTAAGCAAAAATAATTGTAAAAAACATTAAAATTCCCAAAAAAACTCCCCAGGCGCGTTACAATTGGATAGAATTTAACCCTAGAGTTATATTTTTCAACGCAATCTCAACCCAGGCAAAGGAAATATCATGGATCTGTCCAGCTTATCCCTGTCCGAACTGCGCACGCTGCAAGACGACATCAAGAAACAAATGAAAAAACGCGAACAGGACGACCTGTCGAAAGCGCGTGAGCAAATCCTGGCGATCGCTCAAAGCGTTGGTGTTTCGGTAAAAGACCTGGTGGGTACGGGTATCCGTGCAAAAACCGGTACTGTTGCCGTACGTTTCCGCAATCCAGACGATGCGTCGCAACAATGGACTGGCCGTGGCCGTCAACCGAAATGGGTCAAGGAATGGACCGATTCGGGTAAATCGCGTGATCTTCTGAAGGTTTAAATACCGTTCATTCGGATGCTTGTCCTGTAGCATGTGCTTAAAACAGCATACAAGCATCCGGAACTCCCCCTGATAAGTTGGCGCGTGTATCACGCCCATTATTTCTGCACTTGAGCTATCTGCCTGTATTGTCGGCAGCTATCGCGCTCCTTATATCCCCCCCGCTCTTTATTGCCCTGTTGGCTGTTACCCGATTCCGATGGCCGTTATGGCGCAGCCAAAATAAAACCCGGCATGCAGCCGGGTTGCTTGGAGTATTGCAATGCCTGCATGGGCAAGCTGATTTAGCGTTAGCGGCGATTCGTCTTCATCGCCGCCTGCACTTCGCGCGCACCATCGCGGTCGCGTTCAGCGGCGCGCTTGTCGTGCTGTTTCTTGCCCTTGGCCAGGCCAATTTCGCATTTCACGCGGCCACCCTTGTAATGCAGGTTCAAAGGCACCAGTGTAAAGCCGGAGCGCTCGACCTTGCCGATCAGTTTATCCATTTCCGCGCGGTGCAGCAGCAGCTTGCGCGTGCGCACGGCTTCCGGGTGGATATGGGTGGAGGCGGTCGGCAAGGCGCTGATATGGGCGCCGAACAGGAATAATTCGTCGCCACGGACGACGACGTAGGCTTCCTTGATCTGGACGCGGGCGTCGCGAATGGCTTTGACTTCCCAGCCTTCGAGCACGATGCCGGCTTCGTAGCGATCCTCGATAAAGTAGTCGTGGAATGCTTTTCTGTTGTCTGCTATGGTCATGAGATGGTAAATGTGCGCGGGTCGGTTAAACTACTGTCTCGCGCAAGCGCGATAAAATCCAATGTATCCAACATCATAGCAAATGGTTCTTCAATGGCAGTAGTACATAAATCAGTTTTTCTCGGCTACAGCGCCGAACAAATGTTCGCGCTGGTGGCGGCGGTGGAAGATTATCCCAAATTCCTGCCCTGGTGCGGCGCAGTGGAAGTGCGCGAACGCGGCGAGAATACGGTCGTCGCCAGCGTGGGCATACAATACCACGGCGTGCGCCAAAGCTTCACCACGTCGAACGAGAACGTGCCACCATCGTCGATCAAGATGAAGCTGGTTGACGGTCCTTTCAAGACCCTTGATGGCGTCTGGACCTTCAAAGCCTTGCGCGACGATGCCTGCAAGATCGAACTGGACCTGCACTACGAGTTTTCCAGCCGTGTATTGGAGCAAATCATCGGCCCCGTGTTCGGCATGATCGCCAACAGCATGGTCGATTCCTTCTGCAAGCGCGCGGAGACCGTCTATGGCTGAGGCCAGCATCCAGGTGCAAGTCTGTCATGCCTTGCCCGATAACGCCTTCCTGCGCTCCTTGAGCGTGCCTGTGGGCACGACCGTGGAGCAGGTTGTGAAACTGAGCGGTTTGCTGCAGCAAGTGCCCGGCATCGACCTGGCAGTCAATATGGTCGGCATCTATGGCAAGAAGAAGACTCTCGATACCGTATTGCGCCAGCATGACAGGGTAGAGGTCTACCGTCCCTTGCTGGCGGACCCGAAAGAGGCGCGACGGCGTCGGGTGGGTAGCAAGCCTGCCAAAGCCTAGGTGCGGGGCAGGTCGCTGCCTTGCTGCGCTGCTTATACAGTATTTTTTTGCTATTTCCTAATATCTTTTCTATGCTGCAAGGACGGAGGGCAGGAATTGCTGTATAATCTGTTTTTGCGCCAATAGGAAATGCTATGCGTCTACTTCAAAAAGCACTCACATTCGATGACGTGCTGCTCGTCCCAGCCTACTCCAACGTTCTGCCTGCCGATACGTCCCTCAAAACTCGCTTGACCCGCAACATCACCCTGAATATTCCCTTGCTGTCCGCAGCCATGGATACGGTGACAGAAGCCCGCCTGGCGATCGCGATGGCGCAGGAAGGCGGCATCGGTATCATCCACAAGAATTTGAACCCGAAAGACCAGGCACGTGAAGTAGCCCGCGTCAAGCGTTTCGAAGCCGGCGTGCTGCGCGATCCGATCACGATCCCGCCAGAAATGAAAATCCGCGACGTGATCGCCCTTACCGAACAATACGGCATCAGCGGTTTCCCTGTAGTCGAAGGCAAGACCGTGGTCGGTATCATTACCAACCGCGACTTGCGTTTTGAACAGGAACTCGACGCCGAAGCGCGCGCCAAGATGACCCCGCGCGACAAGCTGGTGTACGTCACCGAAGGCGCCGACCGCGATGAAGCCAAGCGCCTGATGAACAAGCACCGCCTCGAGCGCGTGCTGGTGGTCAACGACGACTTTGAATTGCGCGGCCTGATCACCGTAAAAGATATCCAGAAGTCGACTTCGCACCCGTTCGCGTCGAAAGACAGCCAAGGCAAACTGCTGGTCGGCGCTGCCGTCGGCGTGGGCGCCAAGGATGAAGAGCGCATCGACCTGCTGGTTGCTGCTGGCGTGGATGTGCTGGTGGTCGATACTGCCCATGGCCACTCGCAAGGCATCCTGGACCGCGTAAAGTGGATCAAGACCAAGTATCCGCAAGTGGAAGTTATTGGTGGCAATATCGCTACCGCTGCTGCCGCCAAGGCGCTGGTCGAATACGGCGCTGACGCAGTCAAGGTCGGCATCGGTCCAGGCTCGATCTGCACCACGCGTATCGTCGCCGGTGTCGGCGTGCCGCAAATCACGGCGATTTCGAACGTGGCGGAAGCACTGGAAGGCACGGGCGTGCCATGTATCGCTGACGGCGGCATCCGCTTCTCGGGCGATATCTCGAAAGCACTGGCCGCTGGCGCATCGACCGTCATGATGGGTTCCATGTTTGCCGGTACGGAAGAAGCACCAGGCGAAGTGATCCTGTACCAGGGCCGCAGCTACAAATCCTACCGCGGCATGGGTAGCCTGGGCGCGATGTCCGATGGTTCGGCTGACCGTTATTTCCAGGACGCCACCATGAAGGCCGACAAGTTCGTGCCTGAAGGTATCGAAGGCCGCGTCGCCTACAAGGGCAGCGTGCTGGCGATCATCTTCCAGCTGGTGGGCGGCGTGCGTCAATCGATGGGTTACTGCGGTTGCGCCACCATCGATGAGCTGCGCGAAAAAGCGGAATTCGTGGAAATCACCTCGGCCGGCATGCGCGAATCGCATGTCCATGATGTGCAGATCACCAAAGAAGCTCCCAACTATCGCTCTGAATAAGCTATAGCGACAGACCAGACCGGCGCCTAGTGCGCCGGTTTTGTAATGACCTCAGATAAAGTCCCTACCATGCATTCTAAAATCCTCATTCTCGATTTCGGCTCCCAAGTCACCCAGTTGATCGCCCGCCGCGTGCGCGATTCTGGCGTGTTTTCCGAAGTCTTCCCGTATGACGTCAGCGATGAATTCGTGCGCAACTATGGCGCCGCCGGCGTGATCTTGTCGGGCAGCCATAATTCGACGCTGGAAGGCGATTCGCCACGCGCGCCGCAAGCCGTGTTCGAATTGGGCGTGCCTGTGCTGGGCATCTGCTACGGCATGCAAACCATGGCGGCCCAGCTGGGCGGCAAGGTTGAAAACGGCCTGGTGCGTGAATTCGGCTACGCTGAAGTACGCGCCCGCAGCCATACTAAATTGCTGAACGGCATTGCCGACTTCGTTACCGACGAAGGCCACGGCATGTTGAAAGTCTGGATGAGCCACGGCGATAAAGTGCTGGACATGCCGCCAGGCTTCAAGCTGATGGGCAACACGCCTAGCTGCCCGATCGCCGCCATGGCCGACGAAGAGCGCCAGTTCTATGGCGTGCAATTCCATCCGGAAGTGACGCACACGGTGCAGGGCAAGGCCATCATCGGCCGTTTCGTGCATGAAATCTGCGGCTGCAAATCGGACTGGAACATGCCCGACTACATCAGCGAAGCAGTGGAAAAAATCCGTGCGCAAGTGGGCACGGATGAAGTCATCCTGGGCTTGTCCGGTGGCGTCGATTCTTCCGTGGCAGCTGCCCTGATCCACCGCGCCATCGGCGACCAGCTCACTTGCGTGTTTGTCGACCATGGCCTGCTGCGCCTGGACGAAGGCAAGATGGTGATGGACATGTTCGCCAAGAACTTGGGCGTGAAAGTCATCCGCGTCGACGCGGAAGACCAGTTCATGGGCCACCTGGCCGGCGTGATCGACCCTGAGCAAAAGCGCAAGATCATCGGCCGTGAATTCGTCGAAGTGTTCCAGGTTGAATCGGGCAAGCTGGTCAACGCAAAATGGCTGGCGCAAGGCACGATTTACCCGGACGTGATCGAGTCGGCCGGCAAGGGCAAGAAAGGCCAGACCATCAAGAGTCACCACAACGTGGGCGGCTTGCCAGACACCATGAAGCTGCAATTGCTGGAACCGCTGCGTGAACTGTTCAAGGACGAGGTGCGCAAGCTGGGCGTCGCCCTGGGCTTGCCACACGACATGGTCTACCGCCACCCATTCCCGGGCCCAGGCTTGGGCGTGCGCATCCTCGGTGAAGTCAAGAAAGAATTCGCCGACCTGCTGCGCCGCGCCGACGCCATCTTCATCGAAGAACTGCGCAACACGCCATACGAATTCGTTGCCGGCCAGGCCGTCGACCCGGAAGCCTTGCCAGCGAACTGGTATGAAGCCACCAGCCAGGCCTTCGCCGTGTTCCTGCCAGTCAAATCGGTAGGCGTGATGGGCGACGGCCGCACCTACGAATACGTGGTGGCCTTGCGCGCGGTACAAACGCAAGACTTCATGACGGCCCACTGGGCACATTTGCCGCACAGCCTGCTGGGCAAAGTATCGAACCGCATCATCAACGAAGTGCGCGGCATCAACCGCGTGGTCTACGATATCAGCGGCAAGCCGCCTGCGACCATCGAGTGGGAGTGATTTAAGGTCCTTCGGGGACTATCGTCAGCTATCGAAAAACCGCCGAAACGTGTTGATTTATAAGGAAATACGTCGCGGCAGCTATCGGTGGCTATCGCCGGCCAGCGGAACAGGTTGGCGGTAGAAGTGGCGGTAGGAACCGCAGGCTCGATTAAGACCCTCCCGTTTACTATCCAGACCAAACCGGTCTTTGACGGTAAATGTCTCCTCGGGAAAGCTTGTTCTACGCGGCTTTCCCGGCATCAGCGGGTCTCCTGACCCCTGACGGTAAAACGCCGTCACAACAGGAGGAAAACCTCGATGCTTACCGACACTGCACTGCGCAATTTCAAGCCTAAGTCCAAGATTTATAAGGCTTTTGACCGGGATGGGATGTACGTGACGGTATCGCCCGTCGGTACCGTCACCTTCCGCTACGATTACCGTCTCAATGGCCGCCGCGAAACGCTGACCATCGGCCGCTACGGAGCCGCCGGCATTTCGCTGGCACTCGCCCGGGAAAAGCTGATCGACGCCAAGAAAGCGGTCGCCCAGGGCAAGTCCCCCGCGCTGGAAAAGCAACGCGAGAAGCGCCGGCTGACCGCCGCCAAGACCTTCGGGGAAATGACCGAGAAATGGCTCGCGGGTGCGCGTATGGCCGACAGCACGAAGGCGATGCGTAAGAGCATCGTCGATCGAGACATCTTGCCGGCCTTCGAGAACCGGCAACTCAACGAAATCACCGCAGATGACTTGCGTGCCTTGTGCAACAAGGTGAAGGCGCGCGGTGCCCCTGCCACTGCGGTACACGTCCGCGACATCGTGAAGCAGGTTTATGCCTTTGCCATCCTGCACGGGGAGAATGTAGACAACCCGGCGGAGGGTGTGGGTGCAGCCTCCATTGCGACCTTCGTGCCGAAGGATCGCGCTTTGTCGCCGTTGGAGATTCGACTGACGGCGCGGCAGATGGAATCGGTAGCAACCTATCCGACCATCCGGCTTGCATTGCGCATGATTCTGCTGACGCTGGTGCGCAAGAGCGAGCTGATCCAAGCTACCTGGGATGAGGTCGATTTCGAGACTGCGACCTGGACGATCCCAAAGCAGCGGATGAAAGGGCGCAACCCCCACGTGGTCTACCTTTCGCGCCAGGCACTCGACATCTTCGTGGCGCTCCACACCTGCGCCGCTGGCTCCAAGTTCGTGCTGCCGTCGCGCTACGACTCCGACCGCTGCATGTCGAACGCGACCTTGAACCGGGTGACGCAGATCGTGGCGGAGCGGGCCAAGGCTGCCGGTCTGCCGCTGGAGCCTTTCACCGTCCACGACCTACGCCGTACTGGCTCGACGCTGTTGAACGAAATCGGCTTCAACCGCGACTGGATCGAGAAGTGCCTGGCGCACGAGGATGGACGCTCATCGCGGTCTATCTACAACAAGGCCGAGTACGCCGAGCAGCGGCGCCACATGCTGCAAGAGTGGGCCAACATGGTTGACGCCTGGATCGACGGGCAGACCTACGTGCCCAAGCTGATGCCGGAGAACGTGGTGGTGCCGGCACTGAGTGCGATGGCCTAAACGGGTGTTTGGTTGTCACTTGACAACCAAACCATTCATCCCCATACTGGAGATAACTGATGGCCCGTTCCCCTCATCCGAAGAAAGAGGTCGAGGAAGCTCTCAAGCACGCCGAAGAACAGGGCTGGCGCGTCGATGTCGGCGGTGGCCACGCTTGGGGGCGGATTTATTGTCCGTACAACGACGAGGAGTGCCGCTGTGGCGAGTTCTGTATCACGTCGGTATGGAGCACGCCGAAGAACCCTGGCAACCACGCACGCGCCTTGCGGCGCGTCGTTAACAACTGCACTACGCACCGCAAGCAACAGGATGCGGCCGACCGTGTCGAGGAGTAGCACGATGGAATACATCTTCACTTTGAAATACCAGCTCGCCGACGATGACTGTGAACCAGATGCGTTGGTCGAGCGTCTAGGCGAGGCCGGTTGCGATGATGCCTTGGTTGGGATCGGTCAGCCCGGGCGGCTGGCTCTGGAATTCACACGCGAGGCGGACAACGCGGACGCGGCCGTGCGTAGCGCGCTGGTCGACGTGCGCAGGGCCGTCCCCTCGGCCACCTTGATCGAGGTTGCCCCGGATCTGGTTGGCTTGACCGATGTGGCGGAATTGATCGGTGTGTCGCGACAGAACATGCGCAAGCTGATGCTGACCCATCCAGGCAGCTTTCCCGCGCCGGTGCATGAGGGCAGTGCGTCGATCTGGCACTTGGCGGACGTGCTGGCTTGGCTGCAGGCCAAGGGCAGCTACTCGCTGACCGAGGATATGTTGGAGGTAGCGAGCGTAGCGTTGCAGGTCAACGTGGCGAAGGAAGGGAGACGGTTAGCGCGTTCGGGTTCCGAGGAACTGAAAGCCCTGGTTGGATGAACTCGTGGTCCGTCTCATTCCTCGCCCAAGTCCGCCCGAACGGGGCGGGTTTTTCTTAGGCGGACGTCCGGCTTCGAGACGCCGCCGCGAGGAGCTTGTTTGCGTGCCTCGATCCACGCTTCCACTTCGGCCAAGTCCCACACGACGCAGCGCGGCGTCAGATTGAAGCGACGCGGAAACTCACCGCGGCGCTCCATCTCGTAAATCGTCGTTTCGGCCAAAGGGACGATCTGCCGCAGTTCTTGGCGGCGGATGGTGCGCCGGAAGGGGAGGGGGCTGCGCTTCGGAAATTGCGACAGCGCCTCATAAGCTTCCGTTCCCGGAAAGGGAAGGGATTGTTCAGTGTTGATGTCGGGCGCTTTGGATGCTTGCGGTGACTGTTCCACTTTGAACTCCATGAGCACGTTGCGTGGAGATATGATGAGCTTCGGCATCTATCGGAACAACTTGCTGCGGCGTAGCGTGGCGAACTCAGTGCGATCATGCTGCAGCTCGAAAAGGTGAACTCTCGGAAGTGGCATCCTTTTTCATGCCGATGCTCCGCAGAATGGTTCCGTCAAATGCGCGAGCCAGGCCTCGTGTTGAGGTGCAGTCATGCGGCTTTGATCCGAACATCTCCAGGCTTTATGAATCTGAGCGCACTGAGTATCCAAGTAAACAAAAGTAATGTACGATTGACGTACATCGTCATAATCTGCACCCTGGCGCGGACAAAGTATGGGGTTAGTAGATGACGGCCTGTTTATTTCGAGGGCAATTATGACTGCGGTAGTCGAACAACCAGGTGAAGTTCTCGCTCAGCGGCTTGAAGCCCTTGGTGTGTCGCCGACTGAGCTAGCACGCCAGCTAAGTGTTCCTGCGAATAGGATTACTCAGATCATCCAAGGCAAGCGTGGGATCACAGGCGACTCGGCGCTAAGGCTCGCCCATTGGTTCGGGGATGCGCCGCAGTTCTGGATGAACTTGCAAACAAGGTGCGACTTGGAATTGGCGGAAGCTGAGTCGGGACGAGCCATCAAGTCTCTCCCTACCTGTCCGACCGTTAGCAGCCGGAAGGCCAACAAGCAGGCGAAGACCGCTTAGGAAAGAACTTATGACAGGGGACAACAGGAATTTTTGTGAGTTGATTGGTGTCTTTGAAAGGAGCGCATTGCATGACTGATGCCTCAGCAGACATCACATTTCACTACCCACCGGAGCTATTCAATCTTCTGGTGGATACAGTCCCGCTGCTCAATCGATCAAAGCAGGATGTGCTTTTGTTCTTCCGTGGCGCAGGGGTGTCCGATGCCATGACCTCGGACATTTCCGCTCGCCTGAGTAGTGCGCCGAAGGATGTCAACAAGTACCAAATGGTGCGCACTGTGCTTGAGCGCCTCAACGCGAAGGGAGAATCTGCCCTTCGCGAGCGGCGTGAGGTACTGCGACGCGTGGTGGACTTTGCGAGCTTCGATTCATGCTGGCCCGCCGACCATCTCAAGGCCAAAGGTCTTGTCGTCAGCATCCGCGAAGTCGTCAATCAGAAGGACGCTTTCACGCGTATGAACAATGCTCGCGAAGAAGAGCGGCAAGCGCGGCTGGCAGAGACGCAGCGAATCGTAGCGGAGAAGCGCGAGCGCACTTCTAAGATCGAGAGTGCTAAGCAGGGTTTGTATGCGCTGTTTGGTACCTCGGCAACGGCGCAGGAACGCGGCAAGATGTTGGAGACCGCGCTCAACAATCTCTTTCAAGCTTATGGTGTTCTCATCCACAAAGCTTTCCACTTGGTCGGCAATTCCGGTGAGGGGATAGTTGAACAGATCGATGGCGTGGTTGAGCTTGGCGGCGCGCTCTACTTCGTTGAAATGAAGTGGTATCGCGATCCGGTGGGAAAGCCCGAGATTTCGGAGCATCTTATTCGCCTCATGTCGCGCGCCGAGGCTCGAGGCATCTTTATCTCCGCCAGCGGGTATACCGAACCAGCAATTCATACGGTTCGTGAGTTTTTGCAACACAAGGTCTTGATACTCTCGACACTTCAGGAAATCGTGCATCTTTTAGACGAGCAGGCGGACCTTGCGGAATTCTTGACACAGAAAGTCCAAGCGGCGCAGATACATAAGAACCCGTATTTCCGCCCTCATGTGGACCAGAAGCGGGGTATGTCATGACGACGAACTGGGAGGACATCAAGAAGCCGCTAACTCCCACGATCGTCGTCACTGCCGCACAAGTTTCGAACGGCCCCGTTATTCCGCCGCAACAAAGACTGCTGACATACTCGCCAAACGATTGGGAAGATTTCGTTGAGGAATGGGCTTACTACTGCCTCACGGCAGAGTACGACCACGTCCAACGCTTCTCAGGTGCCGGCGACATGGGAATCGACGTTGCCGGCTTTTGTGACGATCAACGCCTCATGGGCGTATGGGACAACTACCAATGTAAGCACTATGACCATGCACTCAGACCCAGCGATGTCTGGTCTGAATTTGGCAAGGTCATCTGGTACTCGTACAACGGTGAATACACTGTTCCCCGTCGCTACTATTTTGTTTCGCCGCGTGGCGCTGGCACGTCGCTTAGCCGCCTATTTTCGAATGCGACAAAGCTGCGCGAGGATTTGATTGCGAACTGGGACAAGAGCGTGAAAGCTGCAATCACTACTACGCAAGAAGTTCTGCTCGACTCGAAGCTGAAAAGCTATGTGGACGCCTTCGATTTCTCAATCTTCGATGCAAAGACGGCACTCCAGCTTGTTGGTGATCACCGAACCACGCCCGTTCACGCAGCACGCTTCGGCGGTGGATTACCAATACGGCCCGCATCCGAAAAGCCACCTCAGGAAGTCGCTGCAACCGAGAGCCGCTATGTGACACAGTTGCTTGGCGCGTACGGCGAACATACGGGAATGGCCGTGACCGACCCTTCTGCGCTGTCCATGCCAAAGCTCAAGGATCATTTCCGCCGCCAGCGCGAAGCGTTCTATGAGGCAGAGTCCCTGCGTGTCTTCGCGCGAGATAGCGTGCCACCAGGCACCTTCGAGTCCTTACTAGACGATATTCACGATGGCGTTATCGACACGCACGACGGGAATCACGTTGATGGTTACCAGAAGGTCTGCGCGGTTACCAAAGCAGCCCGCGATATGCAGATAACGGCAAATGCCCTCATTACTTGTACGAACCCCAAGGACAGAGACGGGATCTGCCACCAACTAGTTAATGAGGAGCGTATTCGGTGGACAAAATCATGAGCCAAGAACATAAGCCGATCACCTTCAATGGCCCACTTGAGGCCGGAATCCGCGCTGTCTCAATTCTTGGCGCGGCCTATCCGCAGACCTATGACCTTCAGCGGCTTGTTGCACTTGACTACCTTCTTGTCCACACAGGAGATATTGACGGCCCGGATAATCTGCACCCTCCGACACCGATGCATTCGGCTGAATTGCTCGTGCGCCGAAAATTGGTTGAGCAATCGCTGCTTCTGATGATGACCCGTGACCTAGTGGAGCGTGAAATTACACCTGAGGGATGTTGATTTGCAGCTAAATCTGACCCACTTCACCGCATAATTTGCACACGAAACTGACCCACGTATAAGACACAATCCTGCTCATGACATTGAGTGGGGAATTGGAGTGATCGACGTGGCATTACTAGGCATTATTCGACGCTGGCACATTCGCGACCAGGTCCCTTTGAGAGAGATCGCCAGGCGTTTGGGCATCTCTAGAAACACCGTCCGACGCTATCTGCGATCGGAAACCATTGAGCCAGCCTACTCTGAGCGGCGCTCTACCCGCGCCATCGACAAATATGCGTTCCAGCTTTCTGCGCTCCTGAAGACCGAGGCGGCGCGATCACGCAAGCAGCGGCGTACGCTGAAACAGATCCATGAGGACTTGAAGGAATTGGGATTCGAGGGGTCTTACGACAGAGTCGCGGCGTTCGCGAGAACCTGGAGGGAGGGTCAAACTGAGAGGGTCAATCCGGCCAGCAAACGAACACGCCTTCACCAATTTGCTGCTGGCTGGCAGGCGTTTTACGATCAGCGAATCCGGTAGTGCGTCCTGATGACCGAAAGACGCGAAGCATCGCGTCAAATCGACCGAAAATACGCTTGATCGACTTACTGTTCGACCATTTGTCGCGTTAATTTCGCTAAGAAAGCGAATTGATCAGCGCTTCCTGTAGTGGTCAACCCATCCCGGACACTACGTTAAGTTTTTCTTCGGCGACGGCCGGTGCCAATCCGTGATTGAACTGATGTGGCCGTATCCAGTTATACCGGTGCATCAGGTAATGACTGATGTCCCGTTGTGCTTCCTGTGTCGTCATGTAACCAGTTGACGGCAGCCATTCAGTTTTGAAGCTGCGGAAGAGCCGTTCCATCGGGGAGTTATCCCAACAATTTCCCCGACGGCTCATGCTCTGTCGTACCCGATAGCGCCACAAACGCTGACGGAATTTTCGACTGGCGTACTGGCTACCTTGATCCGAATGAAACAGCAGCCCCTGCGGTCGACCTCGCTGCTCGTAAGCCATTTCCAGCGCTTGCACAACAAGGTCGGCGTCGGGTCGTAGCGAGAATGCCCAGCCCACTGCTCGGCGAGCGAACAGATCCAACACCACGGCCAAGTAATACCATCGCCCCTGCGCCCAAATATATGTGATATCGCCGCACCAGGCCTGATTTGGCGCTTCCACCGTGAACTCTCGGTTGAGGTGATTCGGAATGTCGATCCGCTCCACTGTGGCCTGCTTATAGGCGTGCCTGCCCGGTTGTTTGCAGACCAGCCCTAACTCTTCCATCAAACGACTAACTTTGAAGCGGCCAATTGCCGCGCCTTCCTCGCGCATCATACCCATGATGCTGCGGCTTCCCGCCGAACTGCGACTCTCGACGAACAGCTCGTGCACGCGGCTACGCAATGCCATGCGCTCAACATCAATGTGCCGGGCGCGCTCCCGATACGCATACAGGCATGACCGCGCTACGTCGAACACCGCGCAGATCAACTCGATTGATTCGTTACCGCAAATCTGATCGATTACCTCGTACGTTCTATCCCTTCCGACATCAAGAGCGCGGTAGCCTTTTTTAAAATGGACTTCTCCCGCTCGAGACGCTCAATGCGTGCTTCGAGTTCCTGTATTCGTTGCTGATCAGGCGTCATTGCCTTACTCTGCGGCGTGATGCCTTGCCGCTCCAACTGCAGCTGCTGCACCCAGCGGCGCAGCACTGATTCGCCGATGCCGACCGACCGGCTTGCCTCAGTATGGCTATATCCTTGATCCAGTACCAGGCATGCCGCCTGCTGTTTAAACTCAGGGGAAAACGTACGTCTTTGCTTGCTCATCAAACACCTCTCCATGGCGAGCATTCTCGCCTAAATCAGTGTCCGGGTACATTAAACCACTACATCCCTAGCGATCCAGCTACAATCAGCCGACTAACTTACCTCAAACTGTAAAATGGCAAGCATAAGATTAAATTTCGAAACTATCA
Organism: Janthinobacterium silvisoli; assembly: GCF_014200725.1. Lineage (GTDB taxonomy): Bacteria > Pseudomonadota > Gammaproteobacteria > Burkholderiales > Burkholderiaceae_D > Janthinobacterium. Next base: position 356,786 of record NZ_JACHCL010000001.1, on the reverse strand, counting down.
GGGAGTTCTTGCAGCGAAAAGAGGCGTCAAGGTTGGCCATTCCACTAATTCGTCAGGTAAGTGACAATACGTGCTGGGTTGCTTGCTATCAAATGATTGACAGCCATCGACTTGGCCAGCAGCAAGAGCACTGCGGATATGTGCGTCTGCAAACAAAAAAATGCAGCCATTGTTATCGCCCACAAGGATCTTGCGATAAACCGCGGCCAGTAGACGACATCTTGGCTGATTGGGTGAAGCTGGGATATAGAGACACACGGCGCGAGTACAACAGCTTATCGCGAAACCACCTTCACGCAGCGCTGCGAAATCACCACCCTGTTATGGCATTCATCAAGTTCAGAGGAGAGTCAGTAGGGCACTATTTTCTGATAATTGGCATCGAACGCAACTTGTTTAACGCCGATCCGATGTTGAACATCCTGGACCCATCAACTGGTCACAAAACTATGGATCTATTCGAACTAAATCGGTGGGGTGATTGGCAAGATAGTTGGGTGGTTGCATAATGGTTTTCCCGACAAGAATAAACCGCTGGCGCCTGAGCGCATTCGAGGAAGAAGAACTGCTTTCCAGTATCTTCGCAGACTTGCTATTACAGATGGGGTACAAATCTAATGTCGAAAAATTCACCATCGGCACGGTAGATGCGTATATTCGTAGTAGCCAAGCTATGCTCACCATCGACCGCGGTAGCGAATACGAGAGAAGTTTTTTTGTGTACGAGAAAGCTTTCGAGGTGCCTAGTCAATCCAACAGGCCTGTCTTAATTGGCCAAGATGGATCGAGGATGCTGATCATAGAATTTTCGTGTTCACTCGGGCAGTTTTGTGTCTTTGCGAATGTCAGGCCATTTAACCAAGGATTTTCCCTTCTCGGCTTGAACAACGTGCCAACTGTCTGGGCACGAAGACTTATTCAATTTGCCAAGGCCAAATCTAGTCTCGGCATTCTCAAGATTCCTGGATCTGGGCAAGTAGGATTATTGCTCCACGGGAATCGTGTTGTACCTCTAAGCCCGCTGTCCAGCGGGCATTCCGATTTTCACGAAAGACTTAACGCTCAGTTCGTCGAACTCCCGCTGCCTGACTTTATAAACGAATTCTATTGACGACTACTAGTCGGGTCACCTCCTGGATAGTCAGGCGGAGGACGGGGACTCGGAATTAATCAACTTCCTAAACGCGAAGGCAGGGTCAGTTTGAGCTAGTCCGATTTTCATGTAGCTTGCCTGCCTGATGCGCTCAACGTCCAGTTTTTCGGCTTTGATACGTCAAAAGGCACAGCAGCACCTGTGATGTTCCGCGCCATAATCGGCGCTGGAGGTAAAGTTGAAGGCGGTGAAATTCAGCCGAGCAGCACGGATGCAGTAATCGCCAATCATATTCATTAATCTGGGATGCGAAATTGCACTGAAAACTGAGCCACTCGCGTGCTTGCGTAAGCAATTGCAATTGCAGGTCGTAAAACAGCACCAAGCCCGCTTTGCCGCAGGCTTTTTCATTTTGCCATCAGCTGGCTGGCCACCATGTCCGTCAGCGACGCTATCATCCGCCGCAATTCATCGCTATCGCTGGCCAGGTCCTTGAATCCCTTGATCGCCGCAGCCAGCATGCGCGCCGCATCGGGCAGGGCGGGTACTGCTCCTTGCCGCGGCCATTGCTCTTGCAGGATGTCGGTCACCAGCTTCTCGAACACGTCGTAGCTGTCGCGCACGGCGCAAAAGCCCAGGTCGAAGACATCCCGAGCATCGGGGTTGGCCCGCACCAGTTCGTAGCCTTCCACGCCCCAGGAGGTGCAGGCCCAACGCAGCTTTTCGGCAATGCTGGGCAGGATTGCCAGCTGCTGCCTTATCTGCGCGATCTTGGTTTCGACCAGGCCTCGGATGACGGCGTCGAACACTTGCTCCTTGTCGGGGAAGGCCGCATACAGCGTCGGGCGTGACATGTTTGCCGCCCGCGCCACATCGCCCATCGTCGTACGCGCATAGCCGTAGCGCAGGAAGGTGGCCGTTGCTGCCGCGACAATTTGCTGGCGCCGGGCCAGCGTGGCCTCGTGGATTTCAGTCATGTGCGCAAATTTGATATTTTGAACAGATTGACACAGATTGTAAATCAGAATAAATTTACATTTTTATTTTAAATGTAAAATTGCAAGGAGATTTACATGGCTGTGCAAAAAGTATGGTTTGTCACTGGCGCAACCCGCGGCTTTGGCCGCCACTGGATAGAGGCGGCCCTGGCGCGTGGCGACAAGGTGGCGGCGACTGCCCGCGATCCTCAGGCGCTGGCCGGGTTGGCGCAGCAATATGGCGATGCGCTGCTGGTGTTGAAGGTCGATGTCACTGATCGTACCGGCGTTTTCGCTGCCGTCGCGCAAGCCCATCGCCATTTTGGCAAGCTCGATGTGGTGCTCAGCAATGCAGGCTTTGGCTACATGAGCGCGATTGAAGAGGCCACGGTCGAAGACACGCGCGCCGTGTTCGAGACCAACGTCTTCGGTACCCTGTCCCTGGTGCAAGCCGCATTGCCGCTACTGCGTGCACAAGGGCGGGGCCACATCATCCTGGTGTCGAGCGTGGCCGGCGTGGTGGCCGTGCCGATCGCCGGCATTTACGAAGCCACCAAGTTCGCCGTGGAAGCCATCGGCGAGGCGCTGGCGGCTGAAGTGGCCGAGTTCGGCGTCAAGGTCAGCCTGGTCGAGCCAGGCGGCTACGCCACCGATTTCCTCAGCAGCACATCGGTGCGCAATGCCGAGCCGATTGCCGCTTACGATGGGGTACGCGAGCAACTCGCCGCCATGCTGACGCCTGATTCGCTGGGCGACCCGGCAGCCACGTCCGCGGCGATCCTGAAACTGGTCGATGCGGAACAGCCGCCGCTGCGGCTGATCCTGGGCAACCTGCTGCCGTTTGTGCAAAACGTCTACGCCGAGCGCCTGAAGACCTGGGACGAGTGGCAAGACGTATCGCTGGCCGCCATGCGCATTGAACCAAAAGGGGATCAAGCATGATTATCGTTGCAGGGCAGGTCGATTTCGACACCCGCTACCTGGCGGAGATCCTGGCAGACGTCCGGGCCCTGGAGGCCGCGACCCGCCTGGAAGACGGCTGCCTCTATTACGCGATGGCCTTCGACGACCTGGAGACCGGCCACGCCACCGTGCTCGAGCGCTGGCGCGACGAAGCCGCACTCAATGCCCATCTGCGCACACCCGGTCTGAAAGCATTTCAGGAACGCAACCTGCCACGCGCGAAGCACTTCTCGATCAAGCTCTATGAGATTGCCGCAGAGCGCGAACTTGTCGTGCCAGATTAAGCAAGCCTGGCTTGGATCAAGGCGCAGGCAGCGAGCGCCTTGGCCTGCGTCTCTGCCGGTGCATGCGTGCTGGCAGACGCGATGAGAAGCTAGCGGCTAGCGATTTGCTATCGATGCTTACTGGTATAACTTTATGCATCACGCGCATGTGACAAGCTGCCAGTTTATTTTCTTTTATATTTTATTGCATTAAAAATCAATGAGTTATGTGGAAATTTCTGAGGGGGCGTGAATCTATCTCGACTTTCTTGATAGGGCGTAATGTAATTTTGTTACATCGGTGTATATTGAATCCGGGTTTTATTCGTCACTGAAGGATGATATTTGGCGTGCCATGCTGGACAGGGTTCAAGGTGCTGCCAATGGCTACTGAGTAAGACCCAATCATTTTTTAAACTTCTTACAGGAGATTCAAATTATGAGTTCATTTGCCCAGGTGGAAAATTTTAACAATCCGATTACTAACTTGCTTGACAGTAAAGCAGCCTCTCTTCTATCCGCCAACGCCAAGCAATTGCTGGAAGGCGACTTGTATGCGCTGGCATGGAAGAACCATACAGTCCGCACTGAAAAACTCAACGTGCGCGACTTGAATTCGATAGAAGAAGCATTCAGCAAACACAGCCTGCACGGCTCTGCCAACGCGCCGGTAGTTGGTTCTTCCTGTTGCTGCACCTGCACTCCAGCCTGCTGCTGCACCGCCGTCTCGGTCATCCGCCCGACCTGATCGGCCCGGTCGCGGCCATCCCACGTCATTAAACCTGTTGAATCATATCGGGACCCGCGACTGTCCGGGGTAAGTTGCTATCCGCGCGATGCGGCGCGTGGCATGGGAACGGCTACGCAATGTGTCGTGCTGATAGCTGTAGTGTCCATTCATCAGCAAAATTCAGGGACGGATATGAATGAAAAGTTGATCCTGTTACCGATACAAATCATCGAGCAAGATGATGGCGTGATACTTAAGCGTGGACTTGAGCAAGTGTTAATTCCGGACAGTAATGCGCTATTAATCATCCGTGTGATACAGAAGGCCCTGCTGCAGCGTCCTTGCAGCGGCGATGAGTTGCTCGAATTATTTGCCGCGCCGGCCCGGCCTTTGATCGGTAGCTTGCTGGAGTATTTGCGCAAGAAGCGTTTCTTGCTGCCGCAGCACGAAGTCGGCGCGCATCAGAATGACGGACAGGAATCTGCTCAAGATGTTTTTTATTGGCACTTTAACCAACATCAAGAGCAGGTCGCGGCGGCCTTGAATCAACGTCGATGGCTGTTTGTCGGCGTCAATCTGCTGAATGAAAAATTGTTGCAGGCGATGTTGGCGGAAGGCCTGGAAAACTATGCCGTGCTCGACGATCCAATGTTGCGCAATATCACGCTGTTTAACGATGAGCACCAGTTGATTTCGCCCTTTTGGCAACAACAGCGGCAGCGCTTCATCGACGAAGACGAGCTGCTGGCCGGCCGCGCCGGTGCAGGCGAATTCGGGTTTGTCGTGGCCGCCTCGGAGTTCGGCAGTTTTTACCTGATCGAACGGTGGAATGAGTTCGCTGTCACGAACAAGATGGTGTTTTATCCTGCGGTGTTGCAAAACATGGTCGGCTATGCCGGTCCGCTGGTGATACCTGGCGAGACGGCCTGTTTCGCCTGCCTGAAGGCACGCCAGAACTCCCACAGCAACCAGTTTTCGGAAAAACGCCTGACCGAAAAGCATGCCTTTGCCGGTCAAAAAGTGGCGGCCTATCATCAGTCCATGATGCACATGCTGGCTGCCGTTGCCCAGTTCGATTTGCTGAAATTCAAGACCAACATCCAGTGGGAAACCGGCACCCTGTGCGAGGTGGACTTGCTGGGCGGCGCGATGACGCGCCGTAAATTACTGAAAGCGCCACGGTGTCCCGTGTGCAGCGGCTTGGCGACCATGCCCTTGGTCAATATCCGTAAGCAATTGACACCCAGCGATGCATGGGACGAAATTCGCCAGACGGTGGGCCACCATGAAGATTGAACTGAACACGCCATTGGCGCGCCTGAGCCATGCGCTGGACTACATTGTCGATAACAAGGTGGGACTGGTTGGCAATGTGGTCGAACATCCGGTCGAGATCGATTCGCCGCGCTTTTTCCGCTATAGCTGTAACGCCGGCAATACCGAGGCATTTGGCGAGTACCGCAATTTTGCCGTTGGCGGTGGTGCCGCCATCACGCGCGAAATGGCGCTGGCAAAAACGGTGGGCGAGGCGGTCGAGCGCTATTGTGCTGCGATCTATGACAAGCAGGAGTTCGCGCTGGCTTCCTATGACGAGGCGCGGTTCGATTGCATCGAACCGGCCGAGTTTGCGTTGTACTCGGACAGGCAGCATGAATATGCGCATTTCATGTTCGATCCCTTCCTCAATTCATCGAGGGTGCGCTGGGTGCCAGCCACCGACCTGCATCGCGCAAGCACGGTGCATGTGCCTGCGGCAATGGTGTATGTGCCGTACTTTTTTTACGAAAACGGCGACGAGACACCGATCACGCAGCCGATTTCGACCGGCCTGTCTTGCCATTGCAGCCTCGAAGAAGCATCGATCGGCGGCCTGTGCGAAGTGATCGAACGCGATTGTTTTTCGATCACCTGGCAGGCGCGCCTGTCGCGTCCGCAGATCTGCCAGGACACGCTGTCGGCCGCCAACCGTGACCTGCTGCGGCGCTTCGAGCAGGTTGGCTACCGGGTTTTCCTGATCGATATCCGCAATGAATCGGGGGTGCCGTCGGTAATGGCGGTGGCGCGCCATCACGGCCATTTCCTGCCGATGGTGGTGGCGGCGTCGACCGCACTGAGCGCCGAGGAGGCGATCCGCAAGGCACTTGAAGAACTGGCGCATACCGAGCGTTACGCGTTCCAGATCAAGGGAGAAGTGCCGCCCGTTGAACCCGATCCGGAATTTGACAATATCGCCGGGCAGGTCGATCACGTCAACTTCTGGACCAATCCCGAAATGACGCAGCATGCCGAATTCCTGTTTTCGTCCAGTGAGCGCTGCGACTGGCGCGACATGGAAAATTTCGACAAGGGCACGCCGAAGGCCAGTCTGGCTCATCTGGTGGAACGCATCGGGGAAACAGGTTACCGCGCGCTGGTGTGCGACATCACCAGTGCCGACGTGCGCCAGCTGGGCATGGTCGCTGTGCGTGCGCTGATTCCCGGCTATCACCCCTTGTTCATGGGATACCACCACCGCGCGCTGGGCGGCAAGCGTTTATGGCGCGTGCCGCAGCAGCTGGGTTTTCCCGGCCTTGATCAGGCCAGCGGCGATTATCCATTTCCGCATCCTTTTCCATGAAGCATATACGACACTGACAAAGGGCCGCCGATGTTACACACGCTTTGGAAGAATCTCGAACTCGACGCCGATTCAGGCGCCATGAGCTGGGAGCAGTTTCATGAGAGCGCCAAGACAGGCCACTACGATATGGCGCTGCCGAACCAGGTGGTGCTCGATGAAATGGCCAATCTGTACGAGTCGCTGCCGTACAAGAATGCCGTGCCGATTGCCTTGCCATCCACCTTGGCGCCGATCACCGGGAAATTGTCCGACATCATGCAGCGCCGCGCCACGCCGCGCGAGTGCCGCCCGGTGCCGCTTGACTTGATCCAGCTGCGCACGCTGCTGCATCTGGCCTACGGCGAAACACGCGACAATAAAGATAATCCTTATGCGCCGCGGCCGTTCCGTACCGTGCCCTCCGGTGGCGCACTGTATCCGCTGGAACTGTATTTTCACAATGGGGGGCAGGTCGAGGGCCTGGCGGCGGGACTGTATCATTACTCGCCTACACTGAACGCCGTGCATTTGCTCAAGCCGGGCAGTCACGCCACGCATATCGCCGCCGGACTGGTGGAGTTCCAGAGTCACCTGGCCGATAATTTGTCGCTGGTAATTTTTATTACCGGCATGTTCCAGCGCTCAATTTTTAAATACCGCAACAAGGGCTACCGTTTCACCCTGTTCGAAGCGGGACATGTGGCGCAAAATCTCAACCTGGCGGCGACTGGACTGGGTTTGGGAGTGATCAACATCGGTGGATTTTATGACCGTGCCATCGATGAATTGCTGGGCATTGATGGTATTAACCACTCGATCTTGTACATGACCGGCATCTGCAAGGGGGACGCGGCATGACGGCGCCGGTACGAATTGTGCGCGGTCCCGGTCCACGGCGCATCGCCGCCTGGCGGGTGCAGTCGTTCGAGGCATTGTGGCGGTCGATGGGAATCGCCGAACCGGCGCGCCAGTGCATATGCGCGGACCTGACGCTGGGCGCCTGGCGCGGCCATGGCCTGGCGCGCGAATGGGGCCAGCAACTGGACTTGGCTGAACCGGAGCCTATCCAGCCAGTGTTGGCAGCGGACGGCGCCGATATCGATCATTATGCCGATACGGTTGGCATCCTGATCGACAATGAAAGCGAGGGCGACCGTAATTTCATGCGCGCCCATGCGCTGGCCTGCGCTCTGGTGGCCGCCGTGCGCGAGCGCGGCGTGTCCCATTTGCTGCTGGCCGCACCGCTGGGAGCGCACGAGTGGGGTAGTGAAAACCTGCAGTTGCTTAAGCTGCTGCAAGATGCCGCGCCGCATTATGGTTTCCAGCTTGCCGTGCTCTTGCAGTCGGATGCTGTTATACCGCAGGTGGCCGGGCTGGAACTGGTGCCGCAGAACGACGCTGTAGCGCCAAGTCACCCAACCGTAGCCTTTCCAGTACCGGGACTGGCCGACGCAGGCTGGGCGGCAGCCCAGTATCGCGCGATGGATGTGCTGCAGCTACATAATGGCAAACTGTTTATTTCGCCGAACTGGCGTGACCCGCGAGCAGGTGGCGCCGCTCCGGCTGGCATCGGCGAGCATCTGCAAGTGTATTTTGTCTTACGCGATGGCCGACAGGAGGTCGACTTCCTGCAGCGTCAGGCGGACTTGCGATTTGCCGAAGGGGCGTATGGCCTGGCGTTGCGGATACTGGACCACATAGCCCAGGATGCGCTGGCGCCGTTGCCGGCGGCGCTGGTGGAAGCGCAAAAGCAAAATATTGCGATTGCCTTGATGGATTTCCTGCGTGCTGCGCAAGGCCGGCTGCCGGCCGATACGCTGCCGCCAGTAGTCAAGGCTTCGCTTTACCAAAGCAAGGCATGGGGCATGGTGATGAGCGGGCAGGCTGCGTTGGCCGAACAGTATTTCGCGTTGGCACGGCAATACCTGGACCCGGTGCAGCATCGGCGCCTGTACTTGTATTTATTGAATATTTCAGCGCTTAATCAATTAAGGCTGGGGCAGGTCGAGCAAGCACTGGCATTTGAAAATGAAATCGAGCGCCAGTTGACCGAGTTACCCGACCCGGACTGGCACCTGATCTACATCAATAGCCTGAACCAGGCGCGTATCTTCAAGAAATGCCGAGATCTTGAACAGGCCGAACATTATTACAACCGCGCCTTCTTCATTAATTTTCAGTTGCGCAATGAAAGCGATTTGCTATACACCAACCTCTGCTATGCCCAGCTGGAATCATTGCGTGGTTCGCCTGAAACAGCTTTGATGTATTGGCTGCGTACCTGCCTGCACTGGCTCTCGAACGCGATGCCGGAAGCGTTGGCGCCGCGGGTGGCGCAAGCGATCCTTGGGATGCCGCTGTCGAACCAGGATGCCGATGTCGAAAAAATCTCGGTGGTGCTCAGTGAGCAGCTGCTGGTCGCGGTCAAGGCGGTCGGACGTAGTGTCTCTCCTTTGCCGCAAGCGATTGTGCTGCAGCGCATCGATGCCGCATCGCGCGCCGAAATTTGTCTCGCCCAGCCCGGCTGGAGCGTATTTGCTACCGGGCAGGGCGAACGCCTGGAAACGATTTTCACCGGCCCGGCCTATCGCTTGCTTAACCGGCAGGTGCTGGGGGTATTGGCTGCCGATTTCCCGCAAGTTGATTTCAAGCTATTCCGTACCTTGTTCACCGATGCGCAGTGGGGTATTGAACTCGCCGAACAGCCCCGTGAACTGGTGTGGGCGTGCCTCAAGTGGCAGGTTCCGGAACTGCTGTGCCAAGGCCAGCGTTACCGGATCGATGAAAATAGTTTGCAGACGTTTGACGGGTTTCGCATCGAAAGCAGCCGTGCGATTAATTACGTCCGGGTCGGCCCGCAGCAATGGCAGGTGCACTTCAAGCGCTATTTGAAACCACTCGCGTTAAATAAGGATGAACAGCGCTGCATGGAGCATTTGCGTACGCCATCCACCTTTGCTGAAACAGGGACGGCGCTGGGAATCGATGCGCACAGCTGCTGGCGCCTGATTAACAGCATGGCGGAAAAGCGCCTGGTGTCGGTGTTGTAATGAAGAGGCTGATTTTGCCGTTTGAGATGGAGCCGCAGCAGGGCAGCCTGCTGTGCTGGGCCGCGATTGCGGTGTCGCTCAAGCGCTTCTACGACCCGCGCCAGGCGATCGATCAGATCGGCTTTGCCCGCTCCCTTCTGGGGGAGAATTACGACCAGGTTTGTGCTCCGCTGGATGCGCTCGAGCATGCGGGGTTACGCTATCGGGAGCAGGAAGGCTGTATTGCGCCCGGAGCGATACAGCGAGAGCTGGAGCAGGGCCATCCGGTGCTGGTGGCAGCGCGCTTTTTTATCGGCTGGCATTTGCTGGTCGTGCACGGCATCGATGGCGATCAACAATTAATGATCGCCGATCCGCTGCATGGGGCATCGCGTTGTTCCTATGTGGATTTTGCGTCGGCCTATCGCGAGCATTATGCATGGTCGCATACCTACTGCCGGATCCCTGCGTAGCCATCGGCAAGGCGTCTGACGGTTCAGATATTTTCCATCATAAATCAATGAATACCCGCATCCGCAATGGCAGGTGAGTGCGGCGGCCATACACGATGTGCAGGTCGATATCGTCGCAGGCGTAGTGCTCCAGGCGTTCGACCAGGCGCCCGCCGGCCAGGTCTTCCTCGATATCCCATAGTTCTTGATCCCGACGCCATAGCCGTCAATGGTCCATTGATGCGATACTTCACTGCTGGTGGTTGACAGTCGCCCAAACAAGCCGGGGTCAGTGCGAAGCCGGGGTCAGTTTGAGCTAGTCCTGAGCTAGTCCGGTTTTCATGGGCATCCTAATAGGGACAATGTTCCCCGGAAGATACTCATGAAGAAGAAACAGTGACTGCTCGAAGCAGGAGATCGCCCCACACCACCGGAATCAACACCAAAGGCGCGCACCACACTTATCGATGCTTTCAAGCTGGATGCGAAAGTGCCACTGATTTGCCGATAACACAGGAGCTAAGTCGCAATCAGTTCTACAACTAGTTGAAAAACTTGGCGAGCGATCCTTGGGGAAGGCTTTATGCTTTCCCCGGTCGGCTGCTTGCAGGTAATCTGAGCGAAGTGGCGCAATCAGGACTTGACCTTGCGTAGTTTCAAGAGAAAATGGTCATCTTTTAAAAGTGCAATGCGTTGAAGTTAAGGGAAGTAAGTCCCCTTTGAGTGACAAGCAGCGCAGCGAATTTTCCGTAGAGTTTCCATGTCGTTCATCGACATCAACGACCGCCTGCGTCTTCAAGACTATCTCGCTATCAAGTTGATAATCCATTATGTTAATTTGATGGCGAAAAATGGCATAACGCCATCTTCCTCGCTTGCCCAAAAACAATGCCACCTGAGGTCGCACGCAGCCATTTTTCAGAGTGGCAAGAGTGTTGGCATGCATGCCGGTATGGCCGACATCGAAGATGGGCGCGCGATTAAAAATCCTTCATTATTCAAGAACCGAAAAGGTGAGATCATTAGGCCATGGCTGCGCCTGGTAAGTTTTTCGCATAGGGTCAGTCATGCTAGTCAACGCTATAAAACCTATATGAGACATCTTAGCCACCTTTTCGGGAGTACTTTACATGAAATATATTTCGCTTATTATTTTGAGTGCTGCGGCTGTCGCTATCGCGGGTTGCGCCACTACTCCATCTGTCAGTACGCCGGGCGACCTGGTTGCCGATGCGGTCATGAAGCCGACGCGTGACAGTGAAGCCAGCGGCAGCGTCCATTTTGAGCAAAAGGATGGCCGGGTTTGGGTAACGGCCAGTATCGGCGGCTTGTCGCCTGGCCGGCATGGCTTCCACATCCATGAAAAAGGCGATTGCAGCTCGCCGGATGCATTGAGTGCGGGCGGGCACTTTAATCCGACCGGAACGCAGCATGGCAATCCGGTCAGCGGCGCGCACCATGACGGCGATTTCGGCAATCTGGAAGCGGATATGAATGGCAGTGCGGAATTGAAAACGTCATTTCCTGTGAGCCAGATTTCGCTGGACAAAGGCGCCGCCAACAGCATTATCGGCCGTGGCTTGATCGTACACGCCAGCGAAGACGATTTCCGGACCCAGCCAACCGGTAACTCCGGCGCCCGCCTGGCTTGCGGCGTGATCGCGTTGAAATAAGTCCAGATGATCACTGGCGGCGGCTCAGGTTGCCGCCAGCGATGCTTCCTTTGCAATAAGGCGCGCCGGCGCCTGGCGGCCCGATCCCCAGGCTGGAATAATTAGTTTCATCATGCTAAACTAATTAACCGAAACAGCCAGCGTAGTAGTCTTCCCGCAAAAACACATGACAACTGCAACGCCTGCGCCCCGCCCCGGGCGTCCTCGCACCATCACGCGCGAGCGTATCGCCGATGCCGGCATGGCGATGGGGCTACCCAAGCTGACGTTTGTTGGCGTGGCCGCCTTGCTCGGGGTCAGTCATATGGCGCTCTACAAGCATGTCGAGAACCTGGCGGCGCTCAAGCTGCTGGTGGCCGAAGCAATTTTCATGCGCTGGCAGCTCCCCGATACCGGCAATGATGAGCTGGAACACTTTCTGCTGCGCTTTAGCGCGTCCTTGCGGGAATTGGTCAAATCGCATCAGGGCCTGGCGCCGTATCTGATACGCCGGAAGGTGGCCACCCCCGGCATGCTGGCCAGGATAGTTGCGCATCAGGCCGAAGTGGCGCGCCTGTACGGCATCCCCATGGAGCGCGCCCGCTGGCTGCTGTCGACGGTAGCCTTTCATTGCATCGCCCTGGCCGATACCGTGTACGCGGCGAAGGACGAAGCGTGGGAAGAGGAAGACAGGGCGATCGAGGCCGAGTTTGACCTGGGCATGCACGCGCTCATCATCGGTGCGCTGGCCATGCAGCCACAGTAAGGGCGCAACTTGATTGCACCCGCTTAATGAATCTTATACAATGTAAATAATTATCATTCGCATTTAAATTCACTGCCCATCGCCTTCGTTGGCCGGCCGTTGGGCACCATCGGGCACAGGAAGGATATCGTGGGCACCGCCGAATTCGCACTTCAGCAACAAGTCGACACGCTATACGTAGACCATCACGGTTGGCTGCGTGGCTTGCTGCGCCGCAAGTTGGGCAATGCCTTCGATGCGGCCGACCTGGCGCACGACGTGTATTTGCACCTGATGAAAACGGGGCGCATACCGCCCGTCGACGAGTCGCGGCGCCACCTGACCCAGATCGCCAATGGCTTGGTGATCGACCTGTACCGCCGCCGCCAGATCGAGGCGGCTTACCTCGATGCACTGGCCATGTTGCCGGAAGCGTTTGCACCATCCGAGGAAACGCGCGCGCTGGCGGTGGAAGCGCTGGTCGAAATCGATGCGATATTGCATAGCCTGCCGGCCAAGGCGCGTCAGGCGCTGCTGCTGTGCAAGCTCGATGGCATGAGCTACCGCGATATCGCTGCCGAGCTGAAAGTGTCGGTGTCTTCCGTTGAAAAATACCTGGCCGCCGGCCTGCAAGCTTGTTACCACGCCTGGCACGGGACGGGACGTTGATCAGTCCGGCCATTGTCCAGCGCGCGTCCGAATGGATGGTGCGGCTGTGGGCCGATGACGCCAGCGAGGCAGACCGCGCCGCCTGCGAACGCTGGCGCGCCGAACACCCTGACCACGAACTGGCCTGGCGACGCTTGCAATCGTTCGACGATAAATTATCCAGTGCGCCGCGCGAGGTGGTGCGCCATGTCTTGCGCGAGCCTGCGCCCGCCGCCTTCCTGGCCCGTCGGCGTGCCTTGCAAATACTTGGCCTGGCCGTCACGGCAGGCGGCGGCGCTTGCCTGCTGGGTGGCAGCGATCGCTGGCAACTGGCCATGGCTGGCCATAGCACCGCCACCGGTGAAATTCGCACGATTACTTTGGCCGACGGCAGCACGGTGGTGCTGGCTTCCGCTTCGGCCATCGACGTGCGTTTCACCCAAGATGAGCGCCTGATCGTGTTGCGGGCCGGTGAAATCCTGGTCACCAGCGGACCCGATCCCGCACCCACTTACCGGCCCCTGCGCGTGCGGGACCGGCACGGCACCGTGCAGGCGCTGGGCACGCGTTTTACGGTGCGCCAGGATGCAGATAGTTCACACGTGGCCGTATATGGAGGCGCGGTCGAGCTGCGGCCCGCGCATGCGCCGGACGCTGCTGTGCGTCTCGATGCAGGGCAGGGCGCCAGCTTCAGCGCCAATACGGTGCAAGCACCTGCCCAGGTGCCGGAACATGCCGCCGCCTGGGCCAGGGGTTTGCTGGTGGCCGACGGCATGCGGCTCGATGCGCTGATCGCGGAACTGGCCCGCTACCGGCCGGGCTTGCTGCGCTGCGACCCGGCAATTGCGCACCTGAAAGTGAGCGGTGTCTTTTCCGTGAGCAACACGGACCGGGCGCTGCATAACCTCACGCGCGTGCTGCCGGTCGACGTGGTATCGCGTACCCGCTACTGGGTGACGGTGAAGGCGGCGGCTGCTGTTACAAAATAATCGGGCAATGGATTGAGGGTTTGACGATCTCGTTCGGGAGATAAGCAAGAGCTTATTAATTTCCGGGAGTCTGTATGAGTAGCAAAGAGGTGACGGCACCGAATGGCGCCAGTCCGGTCGCGCAGGTATTGCGGCCCATCCGCGGGCGGCTGGTCGTGGCGTGTTTGCTGTCCGCCGTGGGCAGCATGCTGACCCTGGTGCCGCTGGCCGGTATCGCTGAAATCGCCAGGGCCGCCCTGGGCAGCAACCGGGCAGCGCAGGATGCAGTGTGGCCGATCGTCGGCATCAGCGTGGCCAGCCTGCTGGCCGGTATGCTGCTGGTATCGGCCGGCGAGATGGCTGCGCACCTGGCGGACAATCACATCACCCACCATCTGCGGCTGCAGATCATGCGGCGGCTGGCGCAAGTGCCGCTGGGCTGGTTCACCAGCCGCGTGTCGGGCGAAGTCAAGCAGGCCATGCAGGACGATATCGCTACCTTGCACAGCCTCACTGCGCACTTCTTCACGACCACCGCGCGCGCCGTCGGCGTGATCGCCATCTCCTTGATTTATCTGTTCGCCATGGATTGGCGCCTGGCCCTGATCGCGATTGTGCCATTTCCCTGTTTCTTCCTGTTCTTTGGCCGCGCCATCAAGGCCAGCGCGGGCAATATGCAGGAATTTATTACGGGGCTGGGGCGCATCAATAACGCCGTGATCGAATTCGTCAACGGCATCCCTGTCGTCAAGGCCTTTGGCGCCACGGGCCGCGCGCATGCCGGCTACCGCGAGGCGGTCGACGCTTTCGCGCTGGCCTTTGCCGGTTTTACGCGTCCGCTGGTGTCGTCCATGGCCAATGCCAATGCGATGATCGCGCCGGTGGCGGTGCTGGGTGTGGTGCTGGTGTTCGGTACGCTGTTTGTCAGCCTGGGCTGGATGGCGCCCGTGGACGTGCTGCCGTTCGCGCTGGCGGCGCCCGGTATTTCCGCGCCGCTGCTGCTATTGCATTACCTGACGCATGACTTAAACAACGCCACCGCCGCCGCGCAGCGCGTGCAAACCCTGCTACAGACGCCGGTGCTGGAACAGCCGGAGCCAGGCCAGTGCCAGCTGCCTGCCAGCAGCGAGCTATGCGTCGAACATCTAGGCTACTCCTACGACGGGCAACACCAGGTGCTGTCCAATATCAGCTTCACCCTCAAGCCCGGCACGGTGACGGCCATTGTCGGCGCTTCCGGGTCGGGCAAGTCGACGCTGGCCCGGCTGCTGCTGCGCTTTTTCGATTCCACGCAAGGGCGCATCGCGCTGGGCGGTGTCGATCTGCGCCAGATCGCCACCTCGGAACTTTACCGCTCCATCGGTTTCGTGCTGCAGGAAGTGCGGCTGATACACGCCAGCGTGCGCGAGAACATCGCGCTGGGCCGCCCGACGGCCAGTGCACAGGAGATTGAAGACGCCGCGCGCGCGGCCAACATCCATGAACGCATCCTGGCGCTGCCGCGCGGCTACGACTCGGTGGTTGGCGAGGATGCCCAGCTGTCCGGCGGCGAGCAGCAGCGCATCAGCATCGCCCGCGCAGTGCTGCTGGCGCCGTCCGTGCTGGTGCTCGATGAAGCCACGGCGGCGGCCGATGCTGAAAACGAAGTGCTGATCCAGGAAGCGCTGTCGCGTTTTGCCCAGGGCCGCAGCCTGCTGGTGATTGCGCACCGCCTGGACACCGTCATGCATGCGGACCACATCATCGTGCTGGAAAACGGCGCGATAAGCGAACAGGGCAGCCACGCCGAACTGCTGGCCCGCCATGGCCGCTATGCGCGGCTGTGGGAGTTGGGTGCTTATCAAACATCGCTGGAGTCAATACCTTGCTGAAGACCTTTATACAACTGCTGGGTGCAGACGCGCCCGTGTTTCGCCGCTACGTATCGATGGCCATCGCCTATGGTGCGCTGTGCGGACTGACCGTCACCGTGCTGGTGCCCGTGCTTAGCCACTTGCTGGCCGGCGACGTGCAGGCGGCTAGCCTGTGGCTGGCCGTGCTGCTGGCCGGCATGGTGGTTTGCTGGGCTTGGCGCAGAGTGGTGGAAAGGGCGGGTGTGCGGGTAGGTGTCACCGTGCTGCAGGCGGGACGCCAGCGCATCGGCGTGCAGGTGGCCGGTTTGCCGGTCGGCTGGTTCACGCCAGAGAACACGGCCAGATTAAGCCATGTCGTCACGCAGGGCATGATGCAGGTGGCGCAGCTGCCTGCCCACGTATTGACACCCGTGATCAGTGGCGCCGTCACGCCACTGGTAGTCATGCTGGCGCTGTTTGCCCTGCACTGGTCGCTGGGCCTGATCGCCTTGCTGTCGCTGCCGGTGCTGGCGACCGCCTTGCTGCTGACCGCCCGCCTGGGCCAGCGCGCCGATGAGGCGTATCACCGCCAGTTCGCCGCCACCAGCGCGCGCATGGTGGAATTCGCCCAGGCGCAATCGGTGCTGCGCGCCTTCGGCGGCGACGGCGGCGGCACGCGTTTGCTGGAGCAGGCCATTGCGGACCAGCGCCAGGCGGGCGGACGTTTGATTATCTTGTCTTCCCTGTCGGCCGTGTTCAACGCCTGGGTGGTGCAAGCCATCTTTGGCGCCTTGCTGGTCGCTTGCGCGCTCTGGCTGCAAATGGATATGGACAGCGTCATCGCGGTGATCGTGGCGCTGCTGCTGGTGATCCGCTTCGTCGATCCGCTGCTCGACGTGGCCGCGTATGGCGAAGTGCTGCGCGGCGCACGGGGACAGCTCGATGCCGTGCGCGATATCCTCGCCGTCCAGCCTTTGCCGGAGCCTGCAGCGCCGCTGGCGCCACGCGATGGCTCGGTCGAACTGTGCGATGTGCGCATGCGTTATGCACCGGGTCAGCCCGAGGTGCTGCGCGGTCTCAGCCTGCGCGTGGCTCCCGGCAGCATGACGGCGCTGGTGGGCGCGTCCGGTTCGGGCAAGAGTACGGTGCTGCGCCTGATCGCCCGTTTCTTTGATGTCGATGCCGGCAGCGTGCGCGTGGGCGGCGTCGATGTGCGTGAGATGTCCAGCGAGCAGCTGGCCGGCCAGATCAGCCAGATTTTCCAGGACAGTTATCTGTTCCAGGGCAGCATTGCCGACAATATCCGTATCGGCAAACCCGATGCCAGCGAGGCCGAGGTGCTGGAAGCGGTGGCCCAGGCCGGCGTGAGCGAAATCATCGCCCGCTTGCCAGAGGGCCTGGCGACGGCGGTGGGCGAGGGCGGCGTGCGCCTGTCTGGCGGTGAACGCCAGCGCATCGCCATCGCCCGCGCCCTGATCAAGGACGCGCCCATCTTGCTGGTCGATGAAGCGACGGCCGCGCTGGACGCGGAAAACCAGGCGGCCATCGCCGAGGCGCTGGCCCGGCTGCGCGGCAAGCGCACGGTGATCGTCATCGCGCACCAGTTGTCGACGGTGGCCATGGCCGACCAGATCGTGGTGCTCGATGGCGGCCAGGTCAACGAACAAGGGACGCCCGCGCAGTTGAGTGCCAATGGCGGGCCTTACGCGCAATTCCTGGCCCAGCGCCAGGCGGCAAAGGGTTGGCGCATTGCGTCGCCATCGCAGCAGGCCGGGACTATGTCTTGATCCATTCCGTCTCTGGCCGTTTGCTGCTGCCCATATTCGTTTTGCTGTGCTGCGCCTCGCTGCTGGTCGGCGCCAAACACCTTTCGTGGCAGCAGATGCTGTCCGGCTCCAGCGACGCCTGGCTGACCGTCACCGCCAGCCGTTTGCCGCGGCTGGCGGCGCTGGTGCTGACGGGTGTGGGCTTGTCGGTCTGCGGCGTGATCCTGCAGCAAATCGTGCGCAATAAATTCGTCGAACCGGCCACTTCGGGCGGGCTCGATGCGGCCAAGCTGGGCATATTGATCTCGCTGACCCTGATGCCCGGCGTGGGCGCGGCCGGAAAAATGCTGTTTGCATTGACCTTCTGTTTTGCCGCCAGCGTGCTGTATGTGGCCATCATCCGCCGCATCCAGTTCAAGAACACGGTGCTGGTGCCCGTGGTTGGCCTGATGTATGGCAGCGTGCTGAGCGCCATTGCCGAGTTTTACGCCTACCGCCACAACATCCTGCAAAACATGCAGGGCTGGCTGCTCGGCGATTTTTCGCGCATCGTCCAGGGCAACTACGAAATCATTTATCTGATCCTGCCCATCGTGG
This sequence comes from Janthinobacterium silvisoli, assembly GCF_014200725.1. GTDB lineage: Bacteria > Pseudomonadota > Gammaproteobacteria > Burkholderiales > Burkholderiaceae_D > Janthinobacterium. The sequence continues at coordinate 338,472 of NZ_JACHCL010000001.1, read as the reverse complement.
CGCTCACCTATCTGTACGCGCAGCGCTTCAGCGTGCTGGGCATGGGCGAGGGCATGGCCACCAGCCTGGGGCTGAACTATGGCGCCACGGCGGCGCTTGGGCTGATGCTGGTGGCCGTCACGGTATCGGCCACGGTGATCACGGTGGGGGCGATTCCGTTTGTCGGCCTGGTCGTACCGAATCTGGTGGCCATGCACTACGGCGAAAACCTGCGCCGCACCTTGCCCATCGTCGCCCTGTGCGGCGCTACGCTGCTGCTGGCCTGCGATATCGCCGGGCGCTTGCTGATCTACCCGTTTGAAGTGCCGATCGGTTTGACGGCTGGTGGCGCGGGTGGCTTGCTGTTCCTGGCCCTGCTGATCTGGAAAAACAAATGATGGACCTCTCTACTCGGCCGGCCATCTGGCCGCCTTTGCTGCTTCTGCTGGTTCTGCTGGCCCTGGCGGCCACCTTTGTTTTCTGGTCTTCCGGCTTCGATTTCGACTACGTGATTCCCAAGCGCCTGGCGCGCCTGGCCGCCATCGTGATCGGCGGCGTCTGCGTGGCTTTTTCATCGATATTGTTCCAGACCATCGCCGGCAACCGGATTTTGACGCCGGCCGTGATGGGTTACGAAGCCGTGTATCTGCTGCTGCAAGCGCTGCTGATTTTGGCCATGGGCACGCAGGCGCTGGTGGTAGTGAGCCAGATCAATAATTTCTTCCTGTCCATCGCCTTCATGCTGGCTTATTCCTGGGCCATCCACCGCTGGCTTTTGCGTGATGGCAAGAACAACGTGGTTTTCCTCTTGCTGCTGGGACTGGTGCTCAGCATGGTGATCGCCACCTTCACCCAATTCGTCCAGCTGCGCATCAGTCCCGGTGAGTTTTCCATCCTGCAAGGCTACAGCCATACCTCGTTTAACCGGGCGCAACCGATGCAACTGCTGTATTCGGGTCTGCTGGTGGTCGCCGCCTGCCTGGCCGCCTGGAAAACCTTGCCGGTGCTGGACGTGCTGTCCCTGGGGCGCGACCAGGCCATCTCGCTGGGCGTGCCTTACCGGCGCTACGTGCAGTTTTACCTGGCATTGACCGCGCTGCTGGTGGCGGTCTCGACCAGCTTGCTGGGGCCGACCGCCTTCATGGGCATTTTCGTTGCCAACATCACGTATGCGCTGGCCGGCAGCGTGCGGCACAAGCTCACCTTGCCGCTGGGCTGCGTAATTGCCATCGGCATCTTTTTGCTGGCCCAGCTGCTGGTCGAGCATGTTTTCAATTACAAGACCACCGTCAGCATCCTCGTCAACCTGGTGTGTGGCGCTTATTTCCTCGCACTCATGGTGCGCAAGCAGGGTAGAGCATGATTACTGTCAAGAATATCGATAAAAGTTACGGCAGCAAGAGCGTGCTGTCTGGCGTCAGCGTGCAGTTCCCCAAGGGGCAAGTCACCTCGCTGATTGGTCCGAATGGCGCGGGCAAGTCCACCTTGCTGATGCTGATTGCGCGCCTGCTGGAAGCCACGCAGGGCGAGATATTGCTGGGCGACCGCTTGATTACCGCCATTCGCACCAGCGACTATGCGCGCCAGGTCGCTACCCTGCGCCAGTCGCCCGACTTCAACCTGCGCCTCACCGTCGAGGAACTGGTGGCTTTCGGGCGCTTTCCCTACAGCCGGGGCGCCTTGACGCCGCAGGACCGGCAAGCCATCGCTGACGCGATTGCCTTCTTGTCGCTGGAGCCGCTGCGCCATGCTTTTATCGATGAATTGAGCGGCGGCCAGCGCCAGATGGCCTTCCTGGCGATGACCATCGCCCAGCAAACGCAGGTGCTGCTGCTCGATGAACCCTTGAACAACCTGGACATGAAACATGCGGTGCACATCATGCGTGCGCTGCGCCGACTGTGCGACGAGCAGGGCCGCACAGTGATTTTAGTCGTGCATGACATCAATTTTGCCGCCAATTATTCCGACCATATCGTCGCCATGAAAGAGGGGCGGCTCGCATTTTGCGGTCCGGTGGCCGAGGTGGTGACGCAAGAGCGCCTGCAAGCGCTGTACGAACTGGACTTCGACATCGTGCGCAGTGAGCGTGGCTGTCTTTGTAATTATTTCAACCCATCAGGAGAACTGGCATGATCCGCACTTTATTCAAACTGGCCGCTTTGAGCCTGGCGCTGACGGCATTGCAAGCTTGCAGCAAGACGGAACCTGCTGCCGTGGCTCCCCAGTCCGCCTACGCACCGATTACTGTCACGCACAAGCTGGGCGATACCGTGATCACGCGGCAGCCGCAGCGGGTAGCGGCGCTGGATATGAATGAAGTCGATTTTCTCGACCAGCTTGGCATTCCCGTGGCGGGCACGGTCAAGGATTACATGCCGCATTTCCTGGCCAAATACAAGGATGATGCGCAGGTGGCCGACCTGGGAGCCATCGTGCAGCCCAACCTGGAGCGCGTGCATGCGCTCAAGCCGGACTTGATACTGATCACCTCCTTGCAAGCGAATCACTACCAGGAATTGAGTGAAATCGCCCCGACCCTGCATTTCGACGTGGATTACCGCGATAGCCGCAGCGGGCATATCGATATCGTCAAGCAGCATTTGTTGACCCTGGGACGTATCTTCGGCAAGGATGAGCTGGCTCGCCAGAAAGCCGCTGAACTTGATACCAAAGTCGCGGAGGCCAAACACATCATCGAAAACCGGCCTGAAAAGGCCTTGATCGTGCTGCACAACAATGGCGCCTTCAGCGCGTTTGGTCTGAAGTCGCGCTATGGCTTCGTGTTCGATGCACTGGGCGTGAAACCGGCCAGCACGGCCGTGGAAGCGGGCCTGCATGGCCAGCCGATATCGAGTGAATTCATTCAGCAAGCCGACCCTGACATCATTTACATCGTCGACCGCACGGCCGTGATGGAACACCGCCCCGTGATGGATGCCGAACGCATGGCGAACCCGCTGTTGCGCCAGACCAAGGCATGGAAGAACGGCAGGGTGGTCTTTGCCGATGCCGACGCCTGGTATATCACGGCTGCCAGCGTGGGTTCGCTGAAGATCGTGATCGATGATGTGCTCAAGGCTTACCAATAAATTCAATTGTGATTGAGGGTTTTGCCATTTCGTTCGGGAGACTAGATAAGAGCAAACCACATCATCAAAAGGAATCGAGCATGCAACACCGTTTTCAGTCTGCACCTTTTAATCCAACCCTGAGCCGCCCGGCCGCCGCCGTGCGCGCCGTGGTATTGGGGCTCGCCCTGGCGGCCAGCACCGCGCCAGCGCTGGCCCAGTCCGTGGCCAGCGGCCAGGCGGCAGAAACCAGGATGAATTTCAATCTGGCGGCCGGTCCGCTGGGATCGGTTTTGAATAATTTCGCCACTACGGCCGGCATCGAATTGACGGCCGATACCAGCTTGTTGCAAGGTAAAAGCAGCAAGGGTTTATCGGGCAGCTACGGCGTGCGCGAGGGTTTTGCCGAACTGCTGCGCGGCCATCCCTTGCATGCCGTGCAGCAAGCCAATGGCAGTTATACGGTCAGCCGTTTGGCGCAGCAGGGTGAAGTGGTGATGCCGGGTGTGACGGTGCAGGCGCAGCAGGGCGGGGCGACGCAAGCGTATGCAGGCGGGCATGTGGCGTCCGGTGGCCGGGTCGGCTTGTTGGGCAGCAAGGATTTCATGGAAACGCCATTCAACACTGTCAGCTATACCGAGCGCTTTATCGAGGACCGCCAGGCGCGCGATATCACGGACGTAATCTCGGCCGTTGACCCGACCGTATTCAGCACGGGCATGACGGGCACCATCAATGAAAATTTTTCCATTCGCGGTTTCAGTTCCAGCATCAGCGATGTGACGGTCAATGGACTGTTCGGCATTTCGCCGTATTACCGGACCTCGCCCGAGATGTTTGAACGGATCGAAGTATTGAAAGGGCCGTCGGCTTTGCTCAATGGCATGCCACCTGGCGGTTCGGTGGGCGGCAGCGTCAACCTGGTGCCCAAGCGCGCGGGCGATGAAGCCTTGACGCGCGCGGCGCTCAGCTACCTGTCCGACTCGCAATGGGGCGGCCATGTGGATATCGGCCGGCGCTTTGGCGACAACAAGCAATTCGGTGCGCGCTTCAATGGCGTCTACCGCAATGGCAAGGGCTCGGTCGACCATCAGAAAAAGGAAACGCAGCTGGCGGCGCTGGGCCTGGACTGGCGCGGCGATGGCGCGCGGCTGTCCGCCGACCTGTACCGCAGCGACGACCGCACCGATGGCTTGAACCGGGGCATCAACCTGGCGCCCGGCATCGGCGTGCCCAGGCTGCCGAAACCGGACACCCTGCTCAATCCCAGCTGGGCCTTTTACGATACGAAAGACAAGGGCGCGACGGTGCGTGGCGAACTGGACTTGAGCGATGCGGTGATGGCCTATGTGGCCATGGGCGCCAGCCAGACCGATTACCATTCGACGGGCGCTTATCTGATCCAGGTATTCAATGCGGCCGGCGATTACCGCACCAACCTGGCCGACCTGGCTTTCGAAGTGGACCGCAGGTCGGCCGAGCTCGGTTTCAAGGGCAAGCTGCGCACCGGCGATGTCGGCCATCAATGGGCCGTGAACGCCACGCATTACAACCATACCGATAAACAGTATGGCCGCCGCAACGTGCTGGCCAGGGACTGGATCACCAATCTGTATCATCCTGTCTGGGGCCCGGCCAGTGTGTTCAGTGCGCCGCAAATTTCCAGGGCCGAATTGCGCCTGGCCAGCCTCGGCCTGGCCGATACGCTTTCCTTTGCGCAAGACAAGGTGCAGTGGACGTTGGGTTTGCGTCGCCAGGATGTCGTCAGCGATACTTTTAACGTGGCGACTGGCGCGCGCACGGCCCGCTACGAGCAAAGCGCCACTTCGCCCGCCACCGCCTTGCTGGTCAAGCTGACGCCGCAATTGTCGGTCTACGGCAATTACATCGAAGGCTTGAGCCAGGGCAGCACGGCGCCGATGACGGCTGCCAATGCGGGCGAGGTCTTTCCGCCATTTAAGACCAAGCAAAAGGAAGTGGGCCTGAAGTTTGACCTGGGTGAATTTGCCCACACGGCCAGCCTGTATGAAATCAAGCGTCCCAGCAGCTATACGGACCCCGTCACCAACGTATTTTCCGTGGGCGGCGAGCAGCGCAACCGCGGTGTCGAATGGAGTTTCTTCGGCTCACCCATGCGCGCCGTGCGCCTGATGGGCGGTGTGGCTTATGTGGAACCCAAGCTGACGCAAACGGCCGGTGGTCTCAACCAGGGCAAGCTAGCCACGGGCGTGCCGAAACTGCAAGCCAAGCTGGGCGCCGAGTGGGATGCACCCAGCTTGCCGGGCCTAACCTTGAGCGCCAATGCGACCACCGCATCGAAACAATACATCAATGCCAGCAACACCATGTGGGTGCCTGGCCGTACGGTGTTTGACCTGGGCGGGCGTTATGCGACGACTGTAGCGAACCAGCCGATGACGCTGCGCGCCAATGTCACCAACGTCAGCAACAAGGCGTATTGGGCCATGCCGCAATTGACCAGCCTGGGGCTGGGGGCGCCGCGCACCATCCAGATCTCGGCCACGATGGATTTTTAAAGCGACATGAGCAAGGGGTGCTGGCTGGCCGTGTGGAAGTCGCGCCAGACGCGGTTGATGGTGCTGTCTTCACGGGCAGCGTACAGGCCGCACAGGGGATAGAGTTCATTGACGGCTGCGCGCGAGACGGCCGTCAGCTCCAGCGAGCTGCTTTGCACTTGCTGCATATCGTCGGTGGTGAGCATTTCACCGGCCGCTACCTTGGCCCAGCTAGTGTCCAGCGCGGTGTAGAAGCGGGCGCGGGCGGTTTCGAAATCTTGCTGTTTATTGTGCAGCAGGGCTGCCACTTCCGGCACCTCGATCAACGGCAAATCCTTGCCCGCATGCCGGCGGTGGCGTATGCATTCCTGCGCCAGTTGCATGAAATGGCTGGCCATGCCGGCTACATTGGCGGCCAGGGTGACGTAGGCCAGCGAGTAAAACGGATAACGGTACAAGGGACCATCGGCGCAGGCAGTGGCGGCGCTGATGGTGAAACCGTGTTCTTTGGCCACCCAGGCATCATCGATACGGTAACTGTGCGAGGCGCTGGCGCGCATGCCGATGCTATTCCAGGAGGGGATCAGCTGCACCTGTGCGGCCGGCACCAGAAAGGCACGGATGCGCGGCGCGCCATGCTCATCGAGCAGGGGCTGGCCATCGACCCGCAGCACGGCGTTCAAGGTAAAGTGCGTGGCCATCGGTGCGCCGCTGGCGTAATCCCAGCGGCCGCTGATGCGGTAGCCATCGCCATCTTCATCGGCAAAACCGGTCGGTGCGCCGCTGCCGCCCAGGCAGACGCGGCGCGTGCCGATGATCTCGCGCGCCAGGTCCGGCGTTAAAAATCCCGCAAACCAGCCCGCACCCGCGCACAGGGTCAGCACCCAGCCCATGCTGCCATCGATGGCAGCTACTGCTTCTTCCAGGCGCACCACTTCGGGCAGCGGCAGTTCCGCGCCGCCGCTGGCCCGTGGCGCCAGCATGGTGAGCCAGCCGCGCCGGTGCAGCAATGCCTGGTGCACGGGATGCAGGAAGCGGGCCGCGTCGGCCAGCGCCGCATGGTTGGCGATACGCTGCGTGTCACGGGCGGAGAGGGGATAACTGGCGTGCTGGATCATAAAAACTTCAAGGCGATGGCAAAGGCGGGAATTTTCGCACAGTGCGGGCTACTTGTGTCTCCGGCATGGCATGATAGGACTGTCTTGCAGGCTTATCATTGATCAAGGGGAGCGCATGAAGATAATCGAGGCGGAACAGGTAGACCAGGCGCTGGCGTTTCCGGCGCTGATCGATGCGCTGGAAGCAGGCTTTCGCGGCGACTACGGCATGCCGCCGCGCCAGGTGTTTCAGCTGGCTGGCGCGGGAGCAGCGTCGCACGACGGCTTTGCGCTGCTGCCGGCGTGGAACGATACGCTGATCGGCGTCAAGGCTTTTACTTATTTTCCCGGGAATGAAGCGACTGGGTTTGCGTCGCTGTATTCGAAGATACTGTTGTTTGACCGCCGCCACGGCGTGCCGCTGGCGCTGGTCGATGGCACCTCCATTACCTATTGGCGCACGGCGGCTATTTCGGCGCTGGCTTCGCGCTATCTGTCGCGCCCGGAATCATCGACCTTGTTATTGCTGGGCACGGGCAGGCTGGCGCCTTTCCTGGTAGCTGCTCATCTTTCTGTGCGTGCGCTTAAACGGGTTTTTCTGTGGGGCCGTGACGGCGGCAAGGCGGCTACCTTGCAAGCGCGTTTGCAGCGTGAGCATCCTGGCGTGAAATTCATTTGCATAGCCGATATTGCGCAGCATGCGGGCCAGGCTGACATCATCGTCAGCGCGACTGGCGCCGCCACGCCGCTGCTGCAGGGCGCGTGGATCGCTGCCGGCTGCCACGTCGACTTGCTGGGCAATCACAGTCCGGACCGGCGCGAGTGCGACAGCGCGCTGATCGTCAACAGCACGGTCCATGTCGATAGCCTGGACAATGTGCTGCGCGAGGCGGGCGAGGTATTGATTCCGATTGCCGAAAACGTGTTCAGCGCCGATTCCATCGCTGGCGAGCTGAAGGATCTGTGCCGTGCCGACGAGTCTGGCAAACCCGGTCGTCGCAACGCCGAAGAAATTACGGTGTTCAAGGCGGTCGGTACGGCGCTCAGCGATCTGCTGGCGGCGCAACTGGTCTTGGAGACGGCCGCATCTTGAAGAAAAACTGATCAGGCTTGCGTAATCAGTTTCTCGGTCAGGAAATCGACAAAGGTGCGCAGGCGCAGCGGCAAATGGCGCGCGTGGGGAAACAGCAAAAAGAAGGGACGCGACCTGCCGCCATGCTGCGGCAGCAATTCCACCAGCGAGCCATCGGCCAGGTCGCGCTCCACGATAAAACGGTAGGTTTGCGTCAGGCCGGCGCCGCTGCGCGCCAGGGTCACGATGCCCAGCACGTCTTCCGAGCAGGTGTAGCCGCCGCTGGTCTCTATCTCCACCGGCTTGCCGTTTTCCTGGAACAGCCAGGCGATCTTGCGCCCCGTGCTGGGCAAGTCGAACTGGATGCAGTCATGCTGGTGCAGCTCATTGAGCGAGGTGGGTGCGCCAACGCGCTGCAGGTAAGACGGGGACGCTACCAGCACCAGTTCCGCGTCTTCCAGCTTGCGTGCGATCAAGGTGGAATCGGCTGGCGTGCGGCCACGGATGGCGATGTCATAGCTTTCGGCTGCGAAATCGATATTGCGGTTGCTGACGTGCACGTCGAAGGTCACTTCGGGATATCGCTGCCGGAATTGCGACAGCAGCGGCAGCAAGCGGTAGTGGGAATAGGGCGTGGGCGCGCTGATGCGCAAGGGGCCGACAGGCGCCGCCTGGCCGCCCGTCACTTCGCGTTCAGCCTCCCGCAATTGCAGCAGCGCTTCGTGGCATTGCTCGTAATAGCGCCGTCCGCCATCGGTCAGGCGTATTTGCCGCGTGGTGCGCACGAACAGGCGCACGCCCAGTCGTTCTTCCATCCTGGCAATCGAGCGGCTGACAGCGGCTGGTGTGACGCCCGCGATATTGGCCGCTTCCGTAAAGCTGCTCAGTTCAGCGGCCAGGCAAAACAGTTCGATGCTGCCCAGCTGCATTTCCTCGAAGTTGCGTTTCATGCTATCCCCGCTGTCATCAATTGATTACATGATAGATCAAGTGTTCTTCTATTGCATGTGTTTATCAACATGATGCGCATAAGTATAGTGAGTTCCATGCCAGCCAACATAGTGCTGGCATCCACTCAACGCACACTGGAGCAACAATATGGAAAGCAAGAAAACCGTCATCGTCACTGGCGCATCGAGCGGCATCGGCTTTGCCGTCGCCAAGGCTTACCTGGAACGCGGCTACAACGTGGTCGGTAATGCGCGCACCCTGGCGCGGCTGGAAAGCGCGGCGGCCAAACTGGGCAATCCGTCCAACTTCTTGCCAGTAGCGGGCGATATCGCCTTGCCTGCCACGGCTGCGGCGCTGTTCGAACAGGCGATCGCTGCGTTCGGCAAGGTCGATATCCTGATCAATAATGCCGGCATCTTTATCGCCAAACCCGTCACCGACTACACGCAGGACGACGTGGCAGCCATCGTCAGCACCAATCTGATGGGCTTCTTTTACCCGTCGCAGCAGGCGGCCCGCCACATGAGCGCCAACCAGCAGGGCCATATCGTCACCATCACGGCCAGCCTGGCGATGCAGCCGAACGCCAAGGTGCCGGCACTGTTGCCGATACTGATCAAGGGCGGCCTGAACCATGCCACGCGCGGACTGGCGCTGGAACTGGCGGCGTCCAATGTGCGCGTCAATGCAGTGGCGCCCGGCATTATCGACACACCCTTGCACCCGGACGATGCGGGCACCAAAGCTTTCCTGCAAACCCTGTCGCCCAGCGGCAAGACGGGCAGCACGCAAGACATCGTCAACGCCATCCTGTACCTGACCGACTCGACCTTTACCAGCGGCACCGTGATGGCAGTCGATGGTGGCTCGACTGCCGGTACCTGGTAATCCATCCTTACTTTTTGGAGAACGGTTATGCCATACGTAAATATTCGCGTCACCAATGAAGGCGTCACGGCCGCGCAAAAGCTGGAATTGATCGAAGGAACCAGCGATCTGTTGCACCGCGTGCTCAATAAACATCCATCCACCACCTTTGTCGTCATCGATGAAGTCGAGACCGATAACTGGGGTGTCAACCGGGAAACGGTGACGACCTTGCGCGCGCGCCAGGCGTTGGAGAAGTAACATTCGGCGGGCGGAAAGGCGTTGCTTTGCGTCTTTCCGGCTAGAGGAGGCAGTATGCAAGATAGCATCGAACAAACCGTCAACGCTTATTTCGATGGCGTATATCGTGGCGACGCGGCGGCCCTGGCCGAACTGTTTGACATCGATGCGCAAGTGTATGGCGATATCGATGGCCAGCTGTATCACAAATCGGCCAGCGCTTATCTGGCCGGCGTGGCCGCGCGCAAGAGCCCGCACGAGCTGGGCGAGCCTTATCGGATGAAGTTGCTTGCGCTGGATAAGCAAGCCAATATCGCCAGCGTCAAGCTGCACTCGCCCATGCTGGGATTCGATTATTATCTCTACCTGACCTTGCGCCGCGTGTATGGGCAATGGCTGATCGTCAATAAAACTTTCAGCCACGGATCGGTGCAAGAAAAAACGACGTAAAAAGGTCTTGACCTTCTCCTTGTGGGAAGGTTTATAGTAAGCTTCAGTTAATAAAAGTTCGATCCCTTATCCATACCGCAGATGAAGCTTAGCCGGACATTCCGATTATTCACGGCCTTGGTCGCCATCCTCAGCGTGCTGTTCATGCAGCATGCGGTGGCGGCCTATCTGTGTCCCGGTGTGCCGATGGGCAGCAATACCCTGGTGATGAAAGCCATGCCCGACATGCCAGGCTGTACCGGCATGGATAGTGATCAATCCACCCTGTGCCATGTCTATGTGCAGGGGGATGCAGCCAAGCAATCGCTGGACAAGCCGCCCGCCGTGGCCCACCCTGCGTTCGTTCCCGTGCTGATGATGGTCAGCTTGGCGATCTTTGATCTGCCTGTATTGCAGCCGGTTGACCCGCCACCCTATATTGCCCTGGCGCGGCCCGTCGCGCCCCCCATCGCCATTCGCAACTGCTGTTTCCGCATCTGATCTTCCAGAAAGCTTAGTTCGCCCTCGTTTTGCCGATCGCGGCAAGACGATGCTGTCTATCGTTTTCTGGAGGTTTTATGGTATCCCCCTCTCGCGCACGTCTTCTGATGAAGACGGCGCTTGCCATGGCGTGCATGCTTGCCGCTGATGGCGCACATGCTGCCCAGGCCATCTCTTTTACCGAGGCCTTGCAGCAGGCTGCCAGCCGCTCGCGCCAGCTTGACGCCGATGGCCACGCCAGCACCGCTGCCCGTGAAATGGCGGTGGCCGCCGGCCAGCGGCCCGATCCGATGCTGACTGCCGGCATCGACAACCTGCCCGTCAGCGGCAATGACCGCTTTAGTCTGGGCAATGACTTCATGACCATGAGGAAAGTCGGCATTTCGCAGGAATTGACGCGGGCCGACAAGCTGCAATGGCGCTCAGCGCGCCAGGAGCGCGAAGCCGACAAGGCGCTGGCGCAAAAAGACCTCACCCTGGCGTCCTTGCAGCGCGACACGGCGATTGCCTGGCTCAACGTCTATTACACGCAGCAGATGGCCGCTGCACTGGATAGCCAGGTCGCCCTGGCACGCCAGGAAATCACTGCCGCCGAAGCGGCCTATCGCGGCGGCCGTGGCAGTTCGGCCGATGTACTGGCTGCCAAGTCGGCCTTGCTGGCGCTGGAAGACCGGGGCAGCCAGCTGGCCGGCAATGTGGAGACAGCGAAAAACGCCTTGCTGCGCTGGACGGGCAGCAGCGGTGACGTTGCCGATGCCAACATGCCCGACCTGAACACCTTGCGTCTCGATACCTCCGCTTTGAGTGCCACCCTGGCGCAGCAGCCGCAGATTGCCGTGCTGAACCGCCAGCAAGACATCGCCCAGGCCGATGCGAAGCTGGCGCAAGCCAACCAGCACCCGGACTGGAGCGTGGAAGTGGCCTTCCAGCAGCGCGGTTCGGCCTATTCCAATATGGTGTCCGTCAGCCTGTCGCTGCCTTTGCAGTGGGACAGGAAAAACCGGCAAGACCGCGAACTGGCGGCCAAGCTGGCGACGGTCGAGCAGGTCAAGGATGAGCGCGATGAACAATTGCGCGAGCAAGTGTCCCGCACGCAAGGCTTGCTGATCGCCTGGAAGAATGGCCGCGAACGTGGCCAGCGCTATGTAACGCAGATCGTGCCGGCCGCCGAAGAGCGTGCTACCGCTGTACTGGCTGCCTACAAGGGCGGCAAAGCTGCCCTGGCCGATGTGCTGGCCGCCCGCCGCAATATCGCCGATGTGCGCCTGCAAAGTTTGCAGCTGAACATGGAAACGGCCCAGCTCTGGGCGCAACTCGATTTTCTTTTTCCCGATACGAAACTGGCACGGCAGGAGTCCAAATGAACAGCAATAAAAAAATCACTCTGGCTTTGACGGCCATCGTCATTGCCCTGGCCGCTGTCGGCTATGGTGCGTATCAGCTTGGCGCACGGAAAAGCGTGGCTGCCGTTGCCATTACTGCGCCCGCAGGCAAAAAGCCTTTGTACTGGCATGACCCGATGGTGCCGGGCCAGCGTTTCGACAAGCCGGGAAAGTCGCCGTTCATGGACATGCAACTGGTGCCCGTGTATGCGCAGGAAGGTGGTGGGGCGGCTGACGATGGCGGTGTCACTATCAGCCCTAGAGTCGAGCAAAACCTGGGGGTGCGCACGGCAACAGTGACGCGTGGAAAGCTGGCGTCGGGTTTTAGCGCCATCGGCAACGTGGCCTTCAATGACCGCGACGTGGCCCTGGTGCAGGCGCGCAGCAGCGGTTTTGTCGAGCGCCTGTATGCGCGCGCGCCGCTCGATCCCGTTCGTAAAGGACAGGCGCTGGCCGAAGTGTATGTGCCGGATTGGGTGGCGGCGCAGGAAGAATTCCTGGCCGCGCGCAGCATGCAGGGCGCCGATACGGCGGGCCTGGTCGATGGTGCGCGTCAGCGCATGCGCCTGGCTGGCATGAGCGAAGGCCAGATCCATGGCGTGGAAAGCACGGGCAAGGTGCAAGCGCGCTTGACGATAGTTGCGCCGATCAGCGGCGTGATCGCCGAACTGGGCGCGCGTGAAGGCTTGACGATGGCCATGGGCGCGCCCTTGTTCCGCATCAATGGCCTGTCTACCGTGTGGGTGAATGCGGAAGTGCCGGAAAACATGCTGGGCCAGCTGCGCCCGGGCGACCCTGTCGTAGCGCAGGCGCAAGCCTTGCCGGGCAGCGACTTCAAGGGCAAGGTGAGTGCCATTTTGCCCGAAGTTAATCCGACCACGCGCACGGCCACCGCCCGCATCGAGCTGGCCAATCCGGGTGGCAATCTGCTGCCTGGCATGTTTGCCAGCGTGACCTTTGGCGCCGAGCGGGGAGCGGATGTCTTGCAAGTGCCATCGGAAGCCGTGATCCAGACGGGCACGCGCAGCGTGGTGATGCTGGCGCAGGCAGGTGGCAAGTTCAAGCCGGTGGACGTGGAAACCGGCAGTGAAGGCAATGGCTTGACGGAAATACGCAAGGGCTTGAGCGAGGGCCAGCAAGTGGTGATTTCGGCCCAGTTCCTGATCGATTCGGAAGCCAGCCTGACGGGCACGGAAACGCGCATGGCTGGCATGGACAAGATGGGCGGCATGCAGATGAAACCGGCAACACCGGCGGCGGCCAGCCATCACGCCGAGGGCAAGGTCGAACAGATCGGCAAGGACAGCATCACGATTTCGCATGGCCCTATTGCTTCTTTGCAATGGGGGCCGATGACGATGGGCTTCAAGCTGCCGCCCACGGGCTTGCCGGCCAATATCAAGGTGGGCACGCAGGTGGCCTTCGATATCAAGAAGGGCGAACGCGGTTTCGATATCATCACGATTGCTGCGAGTAAAGCAATGTCCATGGACGGTATGAAGATGCCGATGGCCATGCCGGGAGTCTCCAAATGATCGCCAAACTGATACGCTGGTCCATCGGCAACCGTTTCCTGGTCTTGCTGGCGACCGTCTTTATCGCGGCCTGGGGCATCTGGTCCTTGAGCCGCACGCCGGTCGATGCGATTCCTGACCTGTCCGACGTGCAAGTGATTATCCGTACCACCTATGCGGGCCAGGCGCCGCAAATTGTGGAAAACCAGGTCACTTACCCGTTGACGACCACCATGCTGTCGGTGCCGGGCGCCAAGACGGTGCGTGGTTATTCTTTCTTCGGCGACTCGTTTGTGTATGTGTTGTTCGAAGATGGCACGGACCCGTACTGGGCCCGTTCGCGCGTGCTCGAATACCTGAACCAGGTGCAGTCGCGCCTGCCCGCGCAAGCCAAGACGGCCTTGGGGCCGGACGCCACCGGCGTGGGCTGGGTATATGAATATGCGCTGGTCGACCGCAGCGGCAAGATGGACCTGTCGCAATTGCGCGCCTACCAGGACTGGTTCCTGAAGTACGAGCTGAAGGCCGTGCCGAATGTGTCGGAAGTGGCCAGCATCGGCGGCATGGTGCGCCAGTATCAGATCGTGCTGGACCCGGACAAGTTGCGCGGCTATGGCATTACGCATGGCAAGGTGATCGACGCCGTGCAGAAAGCCAACCAGGAAACCGGCGGTTCCGTGCTGGAACTGGGCGAAGCGGAATACATGGTGCGGGCTTCCGGCTATCTGCAATCGCTGGACGATTTCCGCAAGATACCGTTGATGACGACGGCGGCCGGCGTGTCCGTGCGCCTGGGCGACGTGGCCCGTATCCAGCTGGGACCGGAAATGCGGCGCGGCGTGGCTGAACTGAATGGCGAGGGTGAAGTGGCCGGTGGCGTGATCATCATGCGTTCTGGAAAGAATGCCTTGCAAACCATAGACCTGGTGAAGGCCAAGCTGGCGACGCTCAAGCAAAGCTTGCCGCCAGGCGTGGAAATCGTGCCCGTGTATGACCGTTCCAAGCTGATCAATCGCGCGGTGGACAATCTGCAGCACAAGCTGATCGAGGAATTCATCGTCGTCGCCGTCGTCTGCGCGATTTTCCTGCTGCACTTGCGTTCGGCGCTGGTCGCCATCGTTTCCTTGCCGCTGGGCATTTTGATCGCCTATATCGTCATGTATTACCAGGGCGTCAACGCCAATATCATGTCGCTGGGCGGGATTGCGATTGCCATCGGCGCCATGGTCGATGCGGCCGTGGTGATGATAGAAAACGCGCATAAACATATCGAGGCCTGGCTGGAAACCCATCCGGGCCAGAAGTTGCAGGGCGAAGCCCACTGGAAAGTCATCGGCGACGCAGCCGTGGAAGTGGGGCCGGCGCTGTTCTTTTCACTGCTGATCATCGTGCTGTCGTTTATTCCCGTATTTACCCTGGAAGCGCAGGAAGGGCGGCTGTTCGCCCCGCTGGCCCTGACCAAGACGTACTCGATGGCGGCGGCGGCCGGCATGGCGGCCACCCTGATCCCCGTGCTGATGGGTTATCTGATCCGTGGCCATATTCCGCCCGAGCACAAGAACCCGATCAACCGCTGGCTGACTGCCATTTACCGCCCGCTGCTGGAAGTGGTGCTGCGCCGGCCGAAAACCACCTTGCTTGCTGCTGGCCTGATCGTGGCAGCGACCTTCTGGCCACTGGCGCGCCTGGGCGGTGAATTCATGCCGCCTCTTGATGAAGGCGATCTGCTGTATATGCCGTCAGCCTTGCCGGGCATCGCCACGGGCAAGGTGTCTGAATTGCTGCAGCAGACGGACCGTTTGATCAAGACGGTGCCGGAAGTGGAAAGCGTGTTCGGCAAGGCGGGCAGGGCGGAATCGGCCACCGATCCGGCGCCGATGGAAATGTTCGAGACCACCATACAGTTCAAGCCGCGCGATCAATGGCGGCCCGGCATGACCACCGACAAGCTGGTGGCGGAACTGGACCGCGTGGTGAAAGTGCCGGGGCTGTCGAATATCTGGGTGCCGCCGATTCGCAACCGCATCGATATGCTGGCCACCGGCATCAAAAGCCCGGTGGGCATCAAGGTGGCGGGCGTGGACTTGCAGCAAATCGACCGCATCACGGCGCAGATCGAACACGCCGTCAAAAACGTGCCCGGCGTGTCGTCCGCGCTGGCCGAACGCCTGAATGGCGGGCGCTACGTCGATATCAAGATCGACCGCGATGCGGCGGCCCGCTATGGCATGAACATTTCCGACGTGCAAAGCATCGTTGCCAGCGCCATCGGCGGCGACAATATCGGCGAGACGGTGGAAGGCTTGCAGCGCTTCCCCATCAATGTGCGCTACCCGCGCGAAGTACGCGATTCCGTTGAAAAATTGCGCGAATTGCCGGTGCTGACGGAACGCGGTGCGCAGATACGCCTGGGTGACGTCACCACCATCCGCATCGACGATGGCCCGCCGATGCTGAAAAGCGAAAATGCGCGGCTGTCAGGCTGGGTGTATGTGGATATCCATGGCCGCGACCTCAGTTCGGCCGTGCAGGAGATGCAGCAAGTGGTCAACCGCGAAGTCAAGCTGCCGGCCGGTTATTCCGTGTTATGGTCGGGCCAGTTTGAATACCTGGAACGGGCTACGGCGCGCCTGAAAGTGGTGGTGCCGGCTACCTTGCTGACCATTTTCGTGCTGCTCTACCTGACCTTCAAGCGCATCGATGAAGCCGTATTGATCATGGGCACCTTGCCGTTTGCGCTGGCGGGCGGTATCTGGCTGCTGTGGGCGCTGGGCTATCACTTGTCGGTAGCCAGCGGGGTGGGCTTTATTGCGCTGGCCGGGGTGTCGGCTGAATTTGGCGTGATCATGCTGCTGTATCTGAAACATGCCTGGGACGCGCGGCTGGCCAGGGGCACGGATAGTGAAGCCGATTTGCTCGATGCGATACGCGAAGGGGCTGTCTTGCGCGTGCGGCCCAAGGCGATGACGGTGGCTGTGATGATCGCTGGCCTGGTACCCGTGATGCTGGGCACGGGCACCGGTTCGGAAATCATGCAGCGCATCGCCGCCCCGATGGTGGGCGGCATGATCACGGCGCCCCTGCTGTCGATGTTCGTGGTGCCGGCCGTTTATTTGCTGATACGGCGCAGGGCGATCAGGAAGGCAGGCAAGCAGGCGCAAGAAGAGCAGGCATAAAGATGTTGTGCAATTCAGACAGTGTATCGCCAGGAATGCCATTTTCTTTCTATTAGTCAACTAAAACAGTTGGTGTGACTTTTGGTGAGATTGTTGAAGAGGCAAAAAATTATAATTGCATCAGGGAAAGTAACTTGCTAAAAATAAATTTGCGAGCACGTCCTTGATTCCATCTCTTCTAAGGGCATTATGAATAAGAATAAACCTGGCGCACTGTTGATCGCTACACTGATCGCCGCGTCTTTGGCGGGTTGCGCCACCGAATCGTCGAAAGCGGTAGTCGTCCCTGCCGTGGCCAGCGCCGAGCGTCCCTATGTTGGTCCGCGTACCGCAATCGCCGTCGGCAAGTTCGACAACCGCTCCAGCTTCATGCGCGGCATCTTCTCCGATGGCGTCGACCGTCTGGGCAGCCAGTCGAAAACGATCTTGATTGCACATCTGCAAACGAGTAATCGTTTCAATGTGCTGGACCGCGACAATATGGCGGAAATCAAGCAGGAAGCCGATTACAAGAAACAAGGCCAGAATATCAAGGGCGCCGACTTTGTCATCACCGGCGACGTGACCGAATTCGGCCGCAAGGAAGTGGGCGACCATCAGCTGTTCGGCATCATGGGCCGTGGCAAGACGCAAGTGGCGTACGCCAAGATTACCTTGAACGTCGTCAATATCTCGACCTCGGAAGTAGTCTATTCGAGCCAGGGCGCGGGTGAATACAGCCTGTCGAACCGTGAAGTGCTGGGCTTTGGCGGCACCGCCAGCTACGATGCTACCCTGAACGGCAAGGTATTGGATCTGGCCATGCGCGAAGCTGTCGAGCGCCTGGTTGCCGGTGTCGAAGCTGGCGCACTGCGCAAACAATAAGGTCAGCCATGAAACAGATCGTGATGAAAAAGAGCGCCGCTCTGCTGGCGCTGGCCGCCTGCGCCGTATTGACCGGTTGCGCTTCGCAATCGAAGTCCCTGTACCAATGGGAAAGCTATCAGCCACAGGTGTATCAATACCTGAAAGGTGAAAGCCCGGAACAGCAGATCGCCGCGATGGAAAAAGACTTGCAAATCATCAGCGCCAAGGGTAACCAGGCGCCGCCTGGTTTCCATGCCCACCTGGGCATGCTGTACTCGGTCACCGGTAAAACGGATGAGGTTGCAACCCAGTTCGAAGATGAGAAAAAACTGTTCCCCGAGTCGGCTGGCTATATGGACTTCCTGCTGGGCAAATTGAAAAAAGGTGAGAAATTATGATGCCACGCATCTTGAAACTGGCCTTGTGCCTGGTGCCGGCCATGCTCGCAGTCGGTTGCGCCAGCAACAAGCAGGCAGCCTATGACTACACCGCGTTCAAGGCAGCCAAGCCCCGTTCCATCGTGGTCTTGCCTCCGTTGAACGATTCGCCTGAAGTCAACGCCGGCAACAGCGTCTACGCGCAAGTGACGTATCCGCTGGCCGAGGCTGGTTATTACGTGCTGCCGGTGGCCGTGGTGAGCGAAACGTTCAAGCAGAATGGCTTGACCGATGCCCACGATATCCAGGGCGTCGATCCCAAAAAGCTCAGCGAGATCTTTGGCGCGGACGCGGCCCTGTACATGAGCATCGCCCGCTATGGTTCGACCTACACGGTGATCGACAGTGTCAGCGTGGTATCGGTCAAGGCCAAACTGGTTGACCTGAAGACTGGCACCCTGTTGTGGGAAGGCGCGGCCAGCGCGTCCAGCAATGAAGGCAATAACAACGGCGGTGGCGGTTTGATCGGCGCTCTGGTGGCCGCTGCTGTCAAGCAGATCATCAACAGCTCCACCGATGCCAGCCATCCTATCGCCGGCGTGGCCAATTCGCGTTTGCTATCCGCTGGCTCGCCGAACGGCTTGCTGTACGGCCCGCGCTCGGAACGCTACCTGGCGCAGTAATCCTGCCGGGTATGAACACAAGCCCCTGATGTTTCAGGGGCTTTTTTATTTTAGTGTCCCGCCACCTGGCCCGTAGCGCTGCGCCGTCCCCGCTTGAACGCATGCGAGCGCGCCGACCAGGCGATGGCCAACGCCAGCAACAGCAGCGCGGCTACCGCCCAGGGTAAGGAAGTCACGCCCCAGATTTCGAGCAGCGCGCCACCCAGCAGGCCGGCGCCGGCAATCGCGCCATTCCAGGCCACCACATTCATCGACAGCGCCACGTCGGCGCCATCGCCAGCAGCGTCCGCCAGTGCCGTTTGCAGCAGGGTTGCTGCGCCGCCAAAGCTGATCCCCCAGACGGCCATGCCCAGATATACCACGATGGCAATTTCCGACGCCAGGCCAAATATCAGCGCCGTGGCGACAAATGCGGCCAGGCTGGCCAGCACGGTGCTGCGCAAATGGCGGTCGACCAGCCTTGCCGTGATCCAGATGCCCAGCATGGCGGCTACGCCAAAGATGAGCAAGACCAGGTCGACGCGGCCACCGAGTCCGGCCGGTGCCACAAAGGGCGCGATATAGGTGTACAGGATGTTATGCGCGAGCATCCACGCGATGACGACCGCCAAAACAGCCCGCACGCCCGGCGTATGGAAAACCTTGCGTAGTGGCATGCGTTCACGTGTGCTCTGGCCCGGATAATCGGGTACCTTGGCCAGCACCCACAGGATCAGCACCAGTGTCATGGCCGACATGATCCAGAACGCTGTGCGCCAGCCCACGGTAGCACCCAGCAGAGTTCCCAGCGGAACTCCCAGCGACAGCGCCAGCGGCGCACCCACCATGGCCAGCGCCAGGGCGCGTCCCTGCTGGTGCGGCGCCACCATGCGCCGCGCATAGCCTGCCAGCAAGCTCCAGGCCAGTCCCGCCGCCATCCCGGCAAGGAAGCGGGCAATCAGGGTCAGCACGTAGTGGGACGACAGCGCCGTGGCGCAATTGAAGAGAAAGAAACCGATGATGGTTAGCAGCAAGACGTTGCGGCGGCGCCAGCCGCGCGTGGCGATGGTCAGCGGTATCGCGGCCAGCAAGGAGCCCAGCGCATAGGCGGTGACCATCTGGCCGGCCAGGGTAGGGCTGATGGACAGCCCTTCGCTGATCTGCGGCAGCAAGCCGGCCGGCAATGTTTCGGTGACGATGCAAATGAAGCCCGTCATGGCCAGGGCCAGCAAGCCTGAAATGGGAAGGCGATCAGACTCGGCGTGCCTGATCTGTGTTGCGGTATGAGTCAAGGGAAATCCTTTAAGAGATGGATGTTGTCGATATCAATATATGTATCGATCGGTATAAATATAGGCGAGACGGCCTCAGCTTGTCAACGACTTCTGTATCGAGTAGTATCGAAGTCATTGAAAACACAGTAAACAAGGAGCGGACAATGGCGCAAATGGGCCGGCCACGCACGTTTGACCGTCAGGCAGCCATCGAGCAAGCGATGCATCTGTTCTGGGAGCAAGGCTACGAATCGACGTCGCTAAGCCAGCTCAAGGCAGGCATAGGCGGCGGCATTTCCGCGCCCAGCTTTTATGCGGCGTTCGGCTCCAAGGAAGCCTTGTTCCGCGAAGCCGTGCAGCGCTATCTGGATACCTATGCAAGGGTAACGGAATGCCTGTGGGACGATACCCTGGCGCCCAGGGCGGCCGTTGAACTGGCGCTGCGGCAATCGACAAAGATGCAGTGCGAGCAGGGCCATCCGAAAGGCTGCATGGTGGCGCTGGGCACCATGAGCGCGCCCACGCCCGAACATGCGGCCGTCGCCGAGCCGCTGGCCCAATCGCGCGCCCGCTCGCGGGCCGGCTTCGTGCACTGCGTCGAACGGGGCATCGCCAGCGGTGAGCTGACCGCTGCGGCCGATCCCCATTTCGTGGCTGCCATATTTGACGGCTTTTTATTGGGTGTCTCGATCCAGGCGCGCGATGGGGTCGCATACCCGGTGCTCGATGCAGCGATCAAGCAACTGATGGTAGTGTGGGATACCAATTTGGCGCATACTAAGAGTAACTCGGCGTCCGCCTGAGTGCCCTGTGCCTGGAGCGGCGATGAAAAAAATGGTTTTGCTGGTGTCGGTGTTTTTCATGATTAACACTGTCAGCGCTGCACCAGCGGGACCGCTCGACCCCGGGCGGGTACCGGGTCAGAATTTCAATCTGACGCCATTCCTGTTGCAAACACTCGATACCCGCCTGCAATTCACGGAAGTCGACCCTATCGGCCTTTATCAAGACAGCTATTTCTTTACCGACCAGCATACGGGGGCGATGGCCTTCCGCGTGCCGTCGGGAGCTGGCCATAGCGGGCATTCCGAGTTTCCCCGCGTGGAATTGCGGGAAAAAGGCAATTGGGCCATCGATTCTGGCAGCACGCAGCGGCGCACATTATCCCTTGCGCTGCGTGTGCTGGCCGAGCCAACAACAGGGGAATTGATCTTTGCCCAGATCCATGGCGAGCGTAGCGGCGGTTCGGAAGCGCTGAAGATGCGCTGGAGCCATGGCGATATCGTGATGGGCGTAAAAAAGCATTACGGCGACCCGGAACAGCGCATCACGCTGTTGCGCGGCGTGGCCCTGGGCAGCCGTATCGAATGCAAGCTGGCCGTGCGCGGCGATATCTTGAGCGTCGATGTGCGTAGTGGTCAGGCCAGCGCAAAGCATGAGTTCAGCTATGCTAGCGACGCCTGGAAGGCGATTCCCGTGTATTACAAGGCGGGCTTGTACTCGCAAGACAAGCAGCACGATGGCAGCACGGCCAGCGTTGCGGTGGAGCGCCTGGAATTGAGCGAGTAGCGGTAAAAAAAGCGGATGCTGTCATGGCATCCGCTCTGTCGCGGCTATTACGCCACGCTTATGCCACGCTTACGTTAATTCTGTAATGAATTCCTTGCGCGCGCGGCGGACTTTTTTCAGGTTCACCAGCCAGTCGCCTGCATCGGCGCGGTAGCCCAGTGGCAGCATGACGACCGAACGCAGGCCGCGTGCCCGCAAGCCAAGGATGTCATCGACCTTGGCCGGGTCAAAACCTTCCATCGGCGTCGAATCGACATGTTCGGCGGCGGCCGCGATCAGTGCCGTGCCCACGCCGATATAGGCTTGGCGGGCGGCGTGCTGGTAATTGGTTTCCGCATCGCGCTGCGGATAGGTGTTCAGCAATTGCTGGCGGTACGCTTCCCAGCCTTCGTTCTTGATGCCGCGCTCGGCATTGACCAGGTCAAACATGTGGTTGATGCGCTCGGCCGTGTAATTGTCCCAGGCGGCAAACACCAGCAGGTGCGAGCTGTCCGTCACTTGTGCCTGGTTCCAGGCGTGCGGTTTGATCTGTTCGCGCAGTTCGGGATTGGTGACCACGAAGACTTCATACGGTTGCAATCCGCTGGAACTGGCCGTCAGTCGCACGGCTTCCAGGATGCGCTCGACTTTCTCTTGTGGCACAGCTTTCGCCGGATCCATTTTCTTGGTGGCGTAGCGCCATTGCAGGGCTTGCAGCAGGTCGGTCATGATGAGCACTTTCTTTATCAATAAAATGTATACAAAGAAATGATAGCAGTTTCCGCTATTTCAAGTCCTCCGGGCAAAACAATGGCTCAACTGGCCGCCGCGCCATTATCGAGCGGCCAGCGTATCGTGAAGACCGTGCCGCCCGCCACGCCGCGCGCGCAGGCCGCGCTGCCGCCGTGGGCGCGGGCGATGGCCTCGACCACCGCCAGCCCCAGGCCGCTGCCGGCGTTGAGCTCGTCGCGCACGCTGTCGCCGCGGCGAAAGGCTACAAACACATGGGGCGCCAGTGCGTCCGCGATGCCGGGACCGGCGTCTTCCAGGCTCAGGTAATACTGGCCGTCGTGCACACGGGTGCATAATCGCAGCGGGCCGGGGTCGGCATGGCGGCGGGCGTTGTCGAGCAGGGCCAGCACGATTTGCCGGATGCGCGCCGCATCGCAGCAGACGGGGTGGTCGGACAAATCCAGCTGCAGGGTGTAGCCAGCCGCATCGAGTTCCTGGGCCAGCAAGCGGCCCACTTCTTCGATTTCCAGGGTCAGGTCGGTCCAGGCCATGCGCAGCTGCATCTGGCCGCTGTCGGCCAGGCTCAAGGTGCGTAAATCTTCCACCAGCCGGCCCAGGCCTTCGACTTGCGACAGCAGGCTGCCGAATTCCACTTCTTCCGGCTTGAATACGCCATCGACTACGCCTTGCAAGGTGCCGCGCAAGATGGTCACCGGCGTGCGCAATTCATGGGCGATGGCCGCATTCCAGGTCAGGCTTTCCTTGGCCGTGCGCTCCAGGCGTTCGGCCATGGTGTTGAAATCATCGACCAGTATCGCCGTTTCACCGAGGCTGCGGTCGCCCGCCGAGGCGCGCGCCGACAGGTCGCCGTGGGCCACGCGGCGCACGCTGTCCATCACGGAATTGAGCGGTTTCAAGATGCGCCGGGTGAGCTTGACGGCGGAAAAAGTGGCCAGCACCAGGCCGAATACGGTAATGGCGAAGATCCATAGCCATTCGGCCATGGTGGGCGCCCATTCCTCGGGATCGGACAGCATCTCGGGGTCGATCTTGAAGATGACGGCATAGAAAATCCAGGAGCTGATCCAGATCATCAGTATGCTGAGCAGCATCAAAATGGACATCGACAAAATGATTTGCCGGTTCAGGCCGATCAAGCGCATGGCTGCTCGCTTTCCAGACGGTAGCCCACGCCGCGCAGGCTGGCCGGCATATTCGGCAGACCCGCTTCCTCGAGTTTCTTGCGCAGCTTGCTGACATGGCTGTCCACCGTGCGCTCCAGTGAATTGCTTTCGGGCATGCACGATTCCAGCAATTCCTGGCGGCTGCAGACGCGCCGCGGCGTGCGCGCCAAATGGGCAAGCAAACGGAATTCCGTCAGGGTCAACGCCAGCGGCATGGCTGCACCGTGGCGCACCACGCAGGCGACATATGTTTCCTGGTCGATTTCGATGGGTCCGCAGCGCAGCGGCGCGCGGCTGGTTTCCGCCTGGCCCATGCGCGCGCGGCGCAGCACGGCGGCCACCCGCGCAACCACTTCGGCCGGGTTGAAAGGCTTGACGATATAGTCGTCGGCGCCCACGCGCAGCGCGGCCAGCTTGTCGGCGTCCTGGTCGCGCGCGGTCAGCATGATAACGGGCGTTTCGCCGCGCCGGCGCACTTCGGTCAGCACATGCCAGCCATCGACGTGCGGCATTTGCACGTCCAGCAGCATCAGGTCGGGCTTTTGCGCCAGATGCTGTTCCAGCGCTTCGCGGCCATCGTGCGCAAAGGCCGTGCGGTAGCCGTCGCGCTCCAGGTAGCCGGCCAGGATGCGGGCGATTTGTCGTTCATCTTCGGCGATCAATATCAGGGCGGCGGCGGGGAGGGCGGGGCGCGCAGGCAGGCTGCCGGCGTCGTGACTGGTGCTGTGTAAACGGATCATGCGAATAGTCTAACATTGTTCTCTCATTGTTCTCTATCTCCATCGAATCTCCACACTTCTTCGACTAAATGTCCATGCGCCTGCCCTAAGCTGCTCTACCCCTCGACCGGACCGCCGGTCGCGACCAGCGAAAGAAAAGACCATGTATCCGCCTATCTGCCTCAAGAAAAATACCGCCATCGTCGCGGCCCTGTTTTGCCTTGCCGCTTGTTCCCAACCCGCGCAGGAACCACCGGCGCCAGCCCCTTCGGTCACCGTGCTCAAGCTGCAATCGGCGCCCGTGGTGCTCAGCGATACCTTGCCGGGCCGCGTGGCCGCTTACCGCACGGCCGATATTCGCCCGCAGGTGGGTGGCATCGTGCTGCGCCGGCAATTCGAGCAGGGCGCCGACGTGCGCGCCGGGCAAAAGCTGTTCCAGCTGAATCCAGCCCCTTTCCAGGCTGACGTCGACCTGGCGGCTGCGGCCCTGCAGCACGCCGTCGCTACCGCACAGCGCGCCACTACCCAGGCCGAGCGTTTGAAACCGCTGATGGAGGCGGACGCCATCAGCGGCCAGGCCTATGACGATGCGGTGGCCCAGCGCGAGCAGGCCAGCGCCAACGTGGCGCAGGCGCGTGCAGCCCTGGCGCGGCGCCGCCTGGACCTGGCCTTTGCCAGCATCGACGCGCCCATTTCCGGACGCATCGGGTCGGAACTGGTCAGCGAAGGCGCGCTGGTGGGGCAGGCCGACGCGGCCCCCATGGCGCGCATCCAGCAGATCGACCAGGTGTATGTGGACGTGCGCCAGCCGGCGTCCGCGCTGGCGAGCCTGCAGGCCTCGGGGCCGGCCGGTGTCGACAAGCTGCCGGTGGCCATTCTGGCGGCCGATGGCAGCGAGTATCCGGTCAAGGGCCGCATCCTGTTTTCCGGCATCAGCATCGATGCGGGCACGGGCGACGCCACCATCCGCGTGCTGGTCGACAATCCCCAGCGCCAGCTCTTGCCGGGCATGTTCGTGCGGGCCCGCATCGCGCGGACCACGCAAGCCGATGGCTTGCTGCTGCCGCAACAGGCCGTGCTGCGCAATAGCGACGGCGCGGCGCAAGCCTGGGTGCTCGATGCCAGGCACAAAGCCAGCCTGAAGTCCATCGCCGTCGGCGACGTGATTGCGCACCAGTACGTGGTGACGGGCGGCTTGCGCGCGGGCGACACCGTGGTGGTCGAAGGACAGGAGCGTTTGCAGCCGGGCGCCACGGCCGCGCCGCAGCCATGGAAACGGGCTGGCGTGCAGGCAGCCGCAGCTAGCACCACGCCGCGCTGAATGCATTTTTGAATATCCGCTGATTGAAAGCTTGAACATATGCCGCAATTTTTTATCGACCGCCCGGTCTTTGCCTGGGTGGTGGCGATCTTTATCGTCCTGTTCGGACTGATCGCCATACCGCAATTGCCGATTGCGCGCTTCCCTTCGGTGGCGCCGCCGTCCGTCAGCATCGAGGCAAGCTACCCCGGCGCCACGCCGCAAACCATGAACGACTCGGTGGTGAGCCTGATCGAACGCGAACTGTCGGGCGTCAAGAACCTGCTGTACTTCGAGTCCTCGGCCGATACCTCCGGTTCGGCCTCGATCACCGTCACCTTCAAGCCGGGCACCAATCCCGAAATGGCGCAGGTCGACGTGCAGAACCGCCTGAAAGCGATTGAGCCGCGATTGCCGCAGGCGGTGCGGCAAAATGGCCTGGGCGTGGAATCGGCGTCGTCCGGCTTCCTGATGATCGTCAGCCTCAATTCGGCTGGCGGCCAGTTCGATGAAGTGGGGTTGGGCGACTACCTGGCGCGCAACGTGACGGAAGAACTGCGCCGCATCCCCGGCGTGGGCAAGGTACAGCTGTTCGGCACCGAACGGGCCATGCGCATCTGGGTCGATCCGGCCAGGCTGGTGTCGTACAACATCGCCATGGGCGACATCAGCGCGGCGATAGCGCAACAGAATGCGCAGATCGCGCCGGGCCGCCTGGGCGACGCGCCTTTTATCGCTGGCCAACGCGTGACCGTGCCCTTGACGGTGCAGGGCCAGTTGCAGACGCCGCAGCAGTTTGCCGCCATCGTCCTGCGGGCCAACCCCGACGGCTCGAAAGTGACTATCGCCGACGTGGCGCGGGTGGAACTGGGTGCGCAAAGCTTTAACTTCAGCATACGCGAAAACGGCCAGGCCGCATCCGGCGCCGCCATCATGCTGTCGCCCGGTGCGAACGCCGTGCAGACGGCCAGCGCCGTGCGCGCGCGCATGGCCGAACTGGCGCCCGCCATGCCGGCCGGGATGGAATATTCCGTACCGTTTGATACGGCGCCCTTCGTGAAGATATCGATTGAAAAAGTGGTCGCCACCTTGATCGAGGCGATGGTGCTGGTCTTCCTGGTGATGTATCTGTTCCTGCAAAAGATACGCTACACCCTGATTCCCGCCATCGTTGCGCCGATTGCGCTGCTCGGCACTTTCACCGTGATGCTGATGGCCGGTTACTCCGTCAACGTGCTGACCATGTTCGGCATGGTGCTGGCGATAGGCATCATCGTCGATGACGCCATCGTGGTAGTGGAAGCGGTCGAGCGTTTGATGGTCACCGAAGGCCTGTCGCCGAAAGAGGCCACCTCCAAGGCCATGCGCGAAATCACCGGCGCCGTGGTTGGCATCACCTTGGTACTGGTAGCCGTGTTCATTCCGATGGCGCTGGCCAGCGGTTCCGTGGGCGCCATCTACCGCCAGTTTACCCTGGCGATGGCCGTCTCTATCCTGTTCTCCGCGTTCCTGGCCTTGACCCTGACACCGGCCCTGTGCGCCACCATGCTCAAACCCATAGTCCCGCACGAGCATGACAAGAAGGGCTTTTTCCGGTGGTTCGACCGCCAGTTCGAACGCATGACGCGCCGCTACGAAGCGGGCGTGGTGGCCATGCTCAGGCGCGCCGGGCGCTCCATGTTCGTGTATGCCGCCATCGTCGCTGCGCTCGGTGTAGCCTTCATGCAGCTGCCATCGGCCTTTTTGCCGGAAGAAGACCAGGGCTATTTCCTGACTTCGATCCAGCTGCCTTCGGACGCCACCATGGAGCGCACGCTCGATGTCGTCAAGCTGTATGAACAGCATGTGGCGTCGCGCCCCGGCATCGCGGTGAACCAGTCCGTGCTGGGTTTCAGTTTTTCCGGCTCCGGCCCGAACGCCGCGCTGGCCTTCACCATGCTGAAAGACTGGAAGCAGCGCCATGGCGCCACCGCCCAGGAAGAAGTGGCGCTGGCGCAGCAAGCCATGGGGCAAGCGAAGGAGGGCATGATCATGAGCCTGATGCCGCCCGCCATCGATGAACTGGGTAATTCCTCGGGCTTCAGCGTACGCTTGCTGGACCGGGCCAATCAGGGCCATGACGCCTTGCAGGCGGCGCAAAACAAGTTGCTGGGACTGGCCGGACAAAGCGGCAAGGTCGCTGGCGTGTATCCCGATGGCTTGCCGGCTGGCGCCAGCGTGCGCCTGGAAATCGACCGCAGCAAGGCCGAAGCGCTGGGTGTGTCTTTCACGGCCGTGGGCGACATGCTGACGGCGGCCATGGGATCAACCTATGTCAACGATTTCCCGAACGCTGGCCGGATGCAGCAAGTGATCATCCAGGCCGATGCGCCGGCGCGCATGCAGCTGAACGACGTGCTGGCGCTGCGGGTTCGTAATAACGCGGGCGGCATGGTGGCGCTGGGCGAACTGGTGCACCCCGTGTGGAGCGAAACGCCGCTGCAACTGGTGCGCTACCAGGGCTACCCCGCATCGCGCATTTCCGGCAGCGCCGCGCCTGGCGTGTCCAGCGGTGACGCCATGCTGGAAATGGAGCGCCTGGCCAAGCAGCTGCCGCCCGGCTTTGCGCTGGCCTGGACTGGCCAGTCGCTGCAGGAAAAGGAATCGGCGTCGCAAGCGCCCATGCTGATGGCGCTGTCGATGCTGGTGGTGTTTTTGGTGCTGGCCGCGCTGTATGAAAGCTGGTCGATTCCGCTATCCGTGATGCTGGTCGTGCCGCTAGGCTTGCTGGGCGCCGTGCTGGCCGTGATGGTGCGCGGCATGCCGAACGATGTGTTTTTCAAGGTGGGCATGATCACCATTATCGGCCTGTCGGCCAAGAACGCCATTTTGATCGTGGAATATGCGCGCCAGTTGCAGGCACAGGGAAAGGGCTTGCTGGAGGCGGCCGTGGAAGCGTCGCGCTTGCGTTTGCGCCCCATCCTGATGACGTCTTTGGCGTTTGCCCTGGGCGTGGTGCCCCTGATGCTGGCAACCGGCGCCAGCGCCGAGACCCAGCACGCAATCGGCACGGGCGTCTTCGGCGGCATGCTGACCGCCACTGTGCTGGCCGTCTTCTTCGTGCCTGTCTTCTTTGTCGTCGTGCTGGGCGCGGTGGACAAGATAGGACAACGCTGGCGGCCACAAGAAAACACTACCGCCGTCAAGGCGCTGGAAGGACAAGCATGATGTTGCGCTACTTTACTTTATCAATACTGGCCCTGAGTTTGTCGGCCTGCAGCCTGACGCCGGCGCTGCTCAAGCCAGCTTCACCCGTGCCCGCAAGTTATGGTCCGACCTTGCCGGAAGCTGGCGGCAATGCGGCTGACCTGGGCTGGCGCCTGATGCTGCTCGATGCACGCTTGCAGCGGCTGGTCGAACTGGCGCTGCAGAATAACCGCGACTTGCGCCTGGCCGCGCTGAACGTGGACGACGTGCGTGCCCAGTATCAGATCCAGGATGCGGCCCGTTACCCGGCCGTGGGCGCCGCGCTGGGCGGCACGCGCCAGCGCGGCACGGATAAGCAGTTCACGGCCGGCATCGCCATGAGCGCCTTCGAGATCGACCTGTTCGGCCGTTTGCGCTCCTTGTCGGATGCGGCGTTCGCCCGTTACCTGGCGACGGTGGAGGGCCAGCGCGCTGCCCGTCTGGTACTGATAGCCGCCGTGGCCGACGCCTACCTGGAAGAGCGCTTGGCCGAAGAGCAGCTGCTATTGTCGCGGCAAACCCTGCATGACTGGCGCGAAGCATTGATCCTCACGCAGCGCCTGCGGGCGGCGCAGCAGGGTAGTAGCCTGGACGTGGCGCAAGCCGAAGGCCAGGCGGCGCAAGCCGAAGCGGACGTGTTGGCGCGCGAACGGGCGCTGCTGCTTGCGCACAACCAGCTGGTCCTGTTGCTGGGTGGCCCGCTACCCGATCAGCTGCCTTCGGGCCGCCCGCTGGCCAGTGATCCTGTGTTGACACAATTGCCGGCAGGCGTACCGTCCGACTTGCTGGTGCGCCGCCCCGACATCGTACAGGCCGAATATGCGCTGGTGGCGGCGAATGCGGAAATCGGCGTCGCCCGCGCCGCCTTCTTTCCGCGTTTGTCGCTGACGGCGCAGCTGGGACTTGCCAGCCCCGAGCTGGGCGACTTGTTCCGTGGCGGCGCGCGCAGCTGGTCGTTTGCGCCGCAAATCACGCAGCCGCTATTCCAGGGCGGGCAGTTGCGGGCCGAATTGCAGCTATCAAAAATTCGCACGCAGGCAGCCGTGCTGCAATACGAGCAAGCCATCGCGACGGCGTTTCGCGAGGTGAGCGATGGCCTGGCCGGCAGCGCCACTTACGCCAGCCAGATCAGCGCGCAGCAGCGGGTGGTGGATGCGTCCGGGCAGCGGCAACGCCTGTCGGCCCTGCGCTACGGCGCGGGTCAGGACAGCCGGCTGGAATTGCTCGACGCCCAGCGCCAGTCCTATGCAGCCCAGCAAACCTTGCTGGACTTGCGGCGCGACCAGTTCAAGTCGGCTATCGCCTTGTACAAGGCGCTCGGTGGCGGTCTGGAAGAGTAAGCTAGCCGGCACTTGCCTCGGCCTGCAGCCATGCCCGGAAGGCGGCCAGCCGGGGCAGGCTCGCGCATTCGGCCCGGTAGACGATGTAATAGGCCAGCGGCGAGTGCAGCCGCAGCTCGGGGAACAGCCGTACCAGGCGGCCGGCGGCGACATCGTCGCCCGCCATCACGCTGCGGGCCAGCGCCACGCCGCTGCCATCGATGGCAGCCTGCAGCACGGCCGCCGAATTATTGATGCGCAGGCCGCGCCGTTCCGTCACCTGGTCCACGCCCGCCTTGTCCAGCCACGCTTCCCAGGTCGGAAAGCCCGCGTGGCCATCCATCGATAAATCGTGGATCAAGGTGACATGCGCCAGGCCGGCAGGTGAGTGCAATACTCCCTGCTTGTGCAGCAGCGCCGGCGAGCAGACCGGGTATATCTCTTCTTCCATCAGTTTTTCCGCGACCAGGCCGGGCCAGCTACCCGCACCATAGCGCACGCCGATATCGATGCGCTGGGCCGCGAAATCGACGGGTTTCAGGCTGGTGTCCAGGCGCAGATCCGTCTCTGGGCACGCGGCCTGGAAGCGCTCGATACGCGGCAACAGCCATTTGGCGGCGAAGGCTGGGCTGACGGTCACGGTCAGCACGCCACTGCTGGAGCCCTCCCTGAGTATCTCCAATCCCAGGCTGAGTTTATCGAGACCGGCGCGGATATCGGGCAGCGCGCGCAGCGCCGCATCGGTGGCTACCAGCCTGGCGCGGCCGGTGCTAAACCGGTGGAACAGCGGTGAGCCCAGCCATTCCTCCAGGCTGCGCACCAGCTGTCCGACGGCGGCCGGCGTGACGTTCAGTTCTTGTGCTGCGGCGGAAAAGCTCTGGTGGCGGGCGCTCGCTTCGAAGGCGCGCAAGGCGTTCAGGTAAACAGGCGTTTTCATGGCGCTCATGGTGATGTGGAAGGAAACAGCCGGCTGGCGAGAAAGTCGATGAACACGCGCAGCTTGGGCGGCAGTTGTTTACCGGACGGCCACATGATGTGGAAGGGCGCGGGATTTTCGACGCAGCCGGGCAGTACTTGCACCAGCCGGCCCGCCGCCAGATGCCCATCGATGGCGAAGTCTGGCAGGTAGGCGATGCCCAGTCCCTGCAAGGCAAACAGGATGCGCGTTTCCAGGTTGTTGCAGATCACGGAGGTGGGCAGGTGGAAATCGGCCGGCAGGGTTTCCGCGTGCAGCGGCCATAGCTGGAACTTGCCTGTATTGGGATAGCGGAACTGGATGCAGCTATGCTGCGCCAGTTCGCCGCCGGTCTGCGGCAAGCCGTGCGCGGCAAAGTAGGCGGGCGCGCCGACGATCAGCATGCGGTAGGCGCCCAGGCGGCGGGCCGTCAGCCGCGAATCGGGCGCGTCGCCGCTGCGGATCACGGCATCGAAGCCTTCTTCGATCACGTCGACCTGGCGGTCGGTGAAATCAAGATCGAGATCGACCTCGGGATAAGACTGCTTGAACTGCGCCAGCACCGGCAGGAAAGGGTCGCCGATCAAGGGCAGGCTGACCCGCAGGCGGCCGCGCGGCGCCAGCGTCGCTTGCGACAGCTCCGCTTGCGCCGCCTCGACTTCGGCCAGGATGCGGCGGCTGCGCTGCAGGAACATGGCGCCTTCCGCCGTCAGGGTCAGGCTGCGCGTGCTGCGGTGGAATAGCCGCACGCCCAGCTGCTCTTCCAGGGTGGTGATGCGCTTGCCGATGGCCGACGCGGACACGCCCAGCAGCCGTCCGGCCGCCACCAGGCTGCGTGTTTCTGCCACTTGCACGAAAACGTGGAGGGCGCTGATGCTGTCCATGATGAATTCCATTGCGGAGGATAGTCTCCGTAAATAACGGAACTATACCCCACTTACTCCGTAAATGCCTGAGCGCTAAGCTGGCAGCCATCTCTCCATTATTACTGAAAGGCTGATCATGAACACGCTTGCTACTACCACCGAACGCTGGGAACTCGCCGGCTATGGCATTGACAAACTGGCGCTGCGCGAGGCGCCGCTACCGGCACCCAAGGCGGGCGAAATCGTCATCGCTACCGAGGCCGTGTCGCTCAATTACCGCGATGTGGAAGTGATAGACAATGGCATGGGCTCCACCCTGGAGTTCCCCTTCACGCCAGCGTCCGACCTGGCTGGCCGCGTGCTTGCCGTGGGCGAGGGCGTGAACCGCTTTCTAGTTGGCGACCGCGTGCTGTCAGCATTTATTCCCGGCTGGCGCGATGGCGCGTCGCTGCCATGGTCGGTGGCGCCTGTGCGTGGCGGACCGCTGCCTGGCGTACTGGCGCGCCATGTGGTGGAACCGGCCGACTGGTATGTGCATGCGCCGCACTCCTTGAGCGCGCAGGAAGCCAGCACCTTGCCGGTGGCCGGCTTGACGGCGTGGATGGCGCTGATTGAAAAGGGCCAGCTGCATGCGGGCCAGAGTGTGGTGGTGCAGGGCACGGGTGGCGTGTCGTTGTTTGCGGTGCAACTGGCGGCCGCCCACGGCGCGCGCGTGATCGTCGTCAGCGGCAGCGATGACAAGATTGCGCAGGCGATTGCGCTGGGCGCCAGCCATGGCATCAACCGTCACACGACACCGGATTGGGAGCGCGAAGTACTGGTCCTGACGGGCGGGCGTGGCGCCGATCATATCCTGGAAATGGCGGGTGGCGGGAATGTCGAGCACTCCTTGCGCGCCGTGGCGCAGGGTGGACGGATCAGCGTTATCGGCCTGCTCGAAGATGACCGTTTCAGCCTGTCCGTGATGGCGCTGCTGGCCAGCCGCGCCACGATGACGGGCATCGCCGTGGGTTCGCGCCGCGCGCTGGAAGACCTGGTGCGGGCCGTGGATGTGCTGGCTATCCGCCCCGTGATCGAAGCCAGCTACGCGTTCGATGAATTGCCACAGGCGCTGGCCCATGTGCGACGCGGCGCATTTGGCAAGATCGTTATTCGGGCAGATTAAGTAGCCTCGCGCGGCAGGCTCAAGGTCACCAGCAAGCCTTTTGTCGCACCATTCTGCAAACGCAGTCCCCCGTGGTGGGCCTGTGCTACCGTTTGCGCGATGGACAGGCCCAGGCCGAAGCCGCCGGTGGTGCCATTGCGCGAGGTTTCGAGCCGGTAAAACGGTTCCAGCGCCCGCTCAAGCAGCGCTGCGGGGATGCCGGGGCCATCGTCGCTGATGCTGATGACGACTTTGCCGCCTTCATCGCGCACCTGGACATAGGCTGCGCCGCCGTAGCGGATGGCGTTGTCGATGATGTTTTGCAGGCAGCGTTTCAGGCTGCGCGCGTAGCCGGGCAAGGGCGCGGCCTGCCCCGTCACGCTCACTTTGCCACCGGTTTCCGCAAAGTCGCTGCACAGGCTGGCCAGCAGGCTGTCGATATCCACCGTTTGCTGCTGTTCATGCAAGCCGCTATCCTGCACCATGGTCAGGGTGGCGCCCACCAGCGCATCCATTTCATCAAGGTCGCGGCGGAACTTGATACGGTCTGCTTCGCCGGGCAGCAGTTCGGTGCGCAGTTTCAAACGCGTGATGGGCGAGCGCAAATCGTGCGAGACGGCTGCCAGGAAGCGCGTGCGTTCGGCGATATTGTCGATCAAGCGCTGCTGCATGGCGTTGAACGCCTGCGACGCCTTGCGCACTTCCGTGGGGCCGTTGGTAGCCAGTGGCGGGCTGAAAATATTTGTCCCCAGCTTGTCGGCCGCAGCGGCCAGCCTGCCCAGCGGCTGCATCACCAGGCGCACGGCCAGCCAGGCCAGCAGGATCACGGCGGCGATGCGCAGCAGATAAATACGCAGCAGGTAATCGATGGCGGCCGCGCGCGGCGCCGTGCTCATGCCGGCCTGGCCTTCCAGCGCTTCGGCTTGCAGCCACTGGCCGTCGTGCAAACGCAGTTGCACGATAAAGTGACCGGAGGGGAAAGCATCGTGCAGCAGTGAAAACCAGCGATCCTGGCCGGTTTCGGCCGGGGTCAGGTGGATATTCAGTACCCGCACCTGATGGTGCGACAGTTCATCGTTTTTATCGCCCAGGCGCTGGCGCAAGACGTCGAGAAACAGTTCGCTGCTGAACAGGGCGTTGCGGGCCAGGGCCGGTGACACGGGCGAGGGACCAGTTATTGCGCTGACCTTGAAATCCTTGCTGCTGATGGCGTCGAACATGGCCAGCCGGCTGGCGGCTGGCACGGCGTCGAGCATGCGCACGGCGTCGGCCAGCCGCGTGGCGGCCAAGCGGGTAGGGATTTCCATCGCTTTGCCATAGCGCATGTCGTACCAGATGGTGCCCGTCAGCGCCTGCGCCGCCAGCATGCCGACGATCAGCACCAGCGCCAGGCGCCCGGACAGGCTGCGCGGCCATATGCTATGCAATAGCCGTTTCAGCACAGGCTTCATGCCTGGTAAGCCACGTCGGCATTGAGCATATAGCCGCCATTGCGGATAGTCTTGATCAGGGCCGGCGTGCGCGGATTGTCTCCCAGTTGCTGGCGCAGCCGGCTGACGCACACATCGATGGCGCGGTCAAATGGCAGGCTTTCCTTGCCATACACGGCGGCCAGCAAAAAGTCGCGGCTCAGGGTGCGCTTCGGGTGGTCGAGCAAGGCCCGCAGCACCAGATAATCGGAACTACCCAGTGACAGGGTCACGCCTTGCGGCGAGCGCATCTGGCGCGCACGCGTGTCGAGCTGCCAGCCTTCGAAACTCACCGTGCCAATGCGGTCGGCTTCCTGCTTTTCCGGAAAACTGCGGGCGCGGCGGATGATGACCTTGATGCGCGCCAGCAGTTCGCGCGGGTCGAACGGTTTCGGCAGGTAATCGTCGGCGCCCACTTCCAGGCCCACGATGCGGTCGACCAGGGTGCCGCGCGCTGTGAGCATGATGACGGGGATATTGCGCCGCGCGCGCAGCTGGCGGCATAGTTCCAGGCCATCGTCGCCGGGCAGCATCAGGTCGAGAATGATCAGATCGACGGGCCGGCTGGCCAGCACTTGCCACATCTGTTCGCCATCGGCTGCCGTGTGTGCCTGGTAGCCGGCGCCCTCCAGATACACTGACAGCAATTGCCGTATTTCTTCGTCGTCATCGACGATCAACACCTGATCCGCTCGTTTCATCTTGCCGTACTCATTCGCTAAACTCATTCTCTAAAAAACATTTTTTTGTAATCGTATGTGACGTTGCCGTGGCGTAAACACATTCCATTACATTTCAGCGCTGTTGCCCCGTTCTTGCCCCATATGCCAGCCATTATAGTGCCTGTAGATGAGAATCATTACAATTTACAGAGGATCCCCCATGCGTCATCGCAGCACAGATAACAGCAGCACGACCGCCGATACCATCGCCTCGCTTTTTGCACAGTATGGAAAATTGTCTGCCACCGTCGGCCTGGCCGTCACGTCCCTGGGCGCCACTGGCACTGCGCTGGCAGCCGATGCCGATGCTGCCGCCACGGCTGCGACTGAACCGCAGCAGCTCAATGCCGTGGTGGTAAAGGCCGAGCGCGAGGCGCCGGCCTACAAGCCCGAGCACCTGAGTTCAGCCAAGTTTGCCCAGCCACTGCTGGACACGCCGCAAAGCATCACCATCGTGCCGCGTGAAGTGCTGACGGAGCAAAATGCGCAAAACCTGCAAGACATCCTGAAAAACGTCCCCGGCATCACGTTTACCTCGGGCGAGGGCAACCTGGGCTGGGGCGACCTGTTTACCATCCGCGGTTTTTCGTCCGAACAAAGCCTGACGGTCGATGGCATGCGCGACGCCGGCATGTCCAGCCGTAACGACACCTTCAACCTGGACCAGGTTGAGGTATTCAAGGGCACCGGCTCGATCGAATCGGGCACCTCGGCCGTGGGCGGCACCGTCAACCTGGTCAGCAAGGAAGCCAAACTGGGCAACAGCAACAACGTGTCGGTGGGCGTGGGCAGCGCCGCCTACCGCCGCGTGACGGCCGACCTGAACCGCCAACTGGACGCAGGCAGCGCCTTGCGTTTCAACGTCATGAAACAAAAGAACGATGTGCCGGGCCGCGATGTGACCAATAACAATCGCCAGGGTTTGGCGACATCGTTTGTCACGGGCCTGGACGGCCCGACGCGCGTCTATGTCGACCTGTTCCACCAGGAAGACAAGAACGTGCCCGATGGCGGCTTGCCGATCCAGCGTGGCACCGGTGGCCAGCCCATGGCGAATGTACCGCATAGCGCCTGGTTCGGCAGCGACGCCTACACGCAGCAAACCACGGCCGACTCGTTCACCCTGAAGCTGGAACATGATTTCGCGCCGGGTGTGAAAATCCGCAACCAGTCGCGCTGGGCCTTGACGGACAATCTGTCCGTGTTGTCGCCAGCCCGCTTCAATGCAGCAAACGCGAACGGCACCACGCAAGGCACTTCGCTCGGTTATGTGGGTCTGGGAGGCTTGACGAAAGTGGCGGGCATTGCTTCCTACACCAACTTTGCCGATTTCACGCAGCCGTATGGCGTGCTGCGCGGCAGCGACTTTGGCACGTCGAAGCGCTATAAAATCGCAGCCAACCAGACTGACTTCAGCGTGGCTTTCGATACGGGCCCTGTGCATCACGAACTGGTGACAGGCCTGGACCTGTACCGCGAAAGCTATGGCGACTTGCAGCGCACCGTCAACGCGCCCGTCGGCACCCTGTGGTTCAACATGGCGAACCCGCAAGTGGTGCATGGCAGCGTGCCAACCGTGAAGGGCAGCGC
Organism: Janthinobacterium silvisoli; assembly: GCF_014200725.1. Classification (GTDB taxonomy): domain Bacteria; phylum Pseudomonadota; class Gammaproteobacteria; order Burkholderiales; family Burkholderiaceae_D; genus Janthinobacterium. The sequence continues at coordinate 301,745 of NZ_JACHCL010000001.1, read as the reverse complement.
GGGCCTGGAGTCTGTCGTCAGCAATGCGGGTGTGTATGTGACGGACGCCATCCGCTTCACGCCGCAATGGCGCATGGTGGCGTCCTTGCGCTATGACCACTGGAAGGCCGATACGTCCACGCTGGGCGTCAATACCTCGAGCAGCAGCGCTGGCGCCGTCAGCGGCCGGGTGGCCGCCATGTACAAGCCGGTTGATGAAGCCAATATCTACGTCGCTTACGCCCAGGCGGCGCAGCCATCGGCGCTGGGCGCGTCGACCAATAATGCGATTTACGGTTCGGCTGCGGCCTCCGCCTATTCGCCCGCCACCTCGAAGACCATGGAACTGGGCGGCAAATGGGATGTGCTGCAGCACCGTTTGGCGCTGACAGGCGCCATCTTCCGCACGTCCGTGACTGACTCGTGGGAATACGGCGATGACGATGTCTCTCCGGTCAGAGCCTTGCCGGCCAAGCGTGTGCAGGGTGCGGAACTGGGCGTGCAGGGCAATATCACGCAGCTGTGGTCCGTGTATGGCGGCATGTCGCGTTTGATGAGCAAGCAGACCAAGGGTATCAACGAAGGCAGCGAAGCGAAGAACGTGCCCAACCTGACTTTTAATATCTGGACTTCGTATGAAGCGGCCAAGGGCCTGGTGCTGAGCTATGGCGCGCAGTATGTGGGCGAGCGCCGCTATTCGGACAATGCCTATGTCGGCGGCTTGAACAACAATAGCAGCACCGTCAATGGCCCGGCAGGCAAGGCGCCCGTCTACGTGTTCGACACGGAAAAAGCGCCGTCGTACTGGGTGCAAAGCCTGGCCGCCCGCTACCGCGTCAACGAGCGCCTCGCTTTGAACCTGAATGTGCAAAACCTGGCCAACAAGTTTTATTGGGCACGCATCGGTTCTTCGCTGGACGGCTTCCAGCTGTACGGCGTGCCGGGCGCCAGCCGCAGCGTCAGCCTTAGCGCAGACCTGAGTTTCTAAAAGATGGACGCTATCGTTAGCGTGACCCAGTTGTCGGCCTTGCCGGCGGATGCCTGGGCCGCCATGCTGGCCCAGGCAGGGGAACAATCCTTGCCCTGGCTGGTAGCGGCGGCCCGCCAGGGCGTGCCGCGCGCGCAAGCCATCCTCGCGCAGCGCCTGCTGACCGGCGATGGTCTGCCGGCCGATGCAGAGCATGCTGTCTACTGGTTCCGCCAGGCGGCTGCGCGCGACGATATCGAGGCCATCAACATGCTGGGGCGCTGCCTGGAGAACGGCTGGGGCGTACCGGTTGACGCCCAGCTGGCCGTGTACTGGTATCGCCAGGCCGCGACCCTGGGCCTGGACTGGGGCTGCTACAACCTGGCCAATCTGCTGATGAGCGGCAAGGGCATCGCTGCTGACCGCGCCGCCGCGCTGGTGCTGTACCGCCAGGCAGCAGGGCAGGGGCATGCCAAGTCCATCAATATTGTCGGCCGCTTTTACGAAGAAGGCTGGGAAATGCCGGCCAACCTGGCCCAGGCGGCCGTGTATTACTGCGCGGCGGCCGTCGGCGGTGACTTTCGCGGCCAGTTCAATCATGCGCGGCTGCTGCTGGACAAGGGCAAACCGCAGCAGGCGCTGGCCTGGCTGCGCCGCATCCCCGACAGCGCCACGCCTGCTTTCATGGCCAACCTGCGGTCATGGCTGCGGATCTCGCCGCTGGCCGTCATCCGCGCGCTGTCCGAAGAAGCGCCATTTCAACCATAGGAACACCATGTTAAACCTGACCTCCGTGCTCGATCCGGCCGAACTGGCCCGGGTGCGCGCCATGCTGGACTCTGCCGACTGGGAAGATGGCCGCGCCACCTCGGGCAGCTTGCCGGCGCAAGTCAAGCGCAACCGCCAGCTGCCATCGCAGGGAGCAGCTACGCAGCCATTGCAGCAACTGGTGTTGAACGCCTTGCGCCGCAACCAGCTGTTTTTCTCGGCTGCGCTGCCGCGCCGTATCGCGCCGCCCATGTTCAGCCGCTACCAGGGCAGTGAAGACCAGCCTGGCGATTATCTCGACGACCACGTCGACGTGGCGATGCGCATCCTGCCCGATGGCGAGCGGGTGCGCACGGATTTGTCGTGCACCCTGTTTCTCAGCGACCCTGAAGAATATGCGGGCGGCGAACTGGTGGTCTGTGACAGCTGGCGTGACGAACAGGTGAAGCTGAAGGCTGGCGACATGCTGCTCTACCCGGCCGACAAGGTCCATCGGGTCAATCCTGTTACTGCAGGCCAGCGCTACGCCAGTTTCTTCTGGATCGAAAGCATGGTGCGCAGCGAAGAGCAGCGCCGCTTGCTATTTCAGATGGACCGCGACCTGATGCTGCTGCGGGCCACTGCGCAAGATGGCCAGGCGCCGGCCGTGCTGGGCCTGACGGGGGCGTATCACAACCTGCTGCGCATGTGGGGGCAGGGCTAGCCTAGCCACCTATCAGGACCGTGGGCAGGCCCAGTACGATGCTGCCGCCATGGGCTGTGCTGTCGCCCAGACGCGCCGCCGGCCTGCCGCCTATCAGCACGGTGGCCGAACCCCTGATGATGCTGTCGGGCGGGCCGACGCAGACGCACATATCTCCCAGGCAGGCGGCTGGCAGTCCGCCGATCAGCACCGTGGGTACGCCTGGTCCCGTGATGGGGCCACCGACATGCGGGATAGGCGGCAGGCCTGGCGTGAGCATCGGGCATGTATGGAAATCGGTGATACGGGCGGCGAATGGCATGGCAGGCTCCTGGGTGCTCAGTTGATTTTTACGAGTGCGCCTTGTACCGTCACCACGCCGCCAGAGCTCAGTTTCGCCTCAGCTCCCCCCTGCGCTGTAAAGCTGGTGCTGGCAGAGGCCTGAATCGCCGCGCCTGTGATATTGACGCCAGCCGCGCCGTTCAGCGAGAGCATGCCTTGTGCGTTGAGAGCGATGTCACCCTTGGCCTTCAAGGTGATCGTATTGGTACTGTCGATAGTGACGCCGCCAGACGCCAGCGTGATGGTGTTGCCATTGCCATCCTTGACCGTGACCGCACCAGTCTTGTCGTCGAGCCGCACGCTGTGCTTTGCTGGCGTGGAAATCTCGATTGCGTGATTGTCGTCATCCAGGGCGATACGCAGCCCGCCGCGGGTGATGATCTCGTCTGGTTTGCCGGCGCTGCCCGTGTGCGGTTCACGCAGACCGATCTTGATGGACGTATTCCAATGACCTTCGCTCACCTGCTGATGTACGCCCGAGACATAGACAGGGCCGTTGTAGCGGTCGCCCAATCCAGCCAATGCGACCGTGGCGCCAGCAGTGGCCAGTGCGCTGCCCCGGAAGCGCACTTCGCCGCGTATCCTGGCCGGGGAGGTCACGGTATTGCTGTCTATCTCGCCGCGAAAATCGAGAATGGAGTCGCCATACGCCAGTATCAACACAGGTTCCGCGCTGGTATCGGGTGGCGCTACCGGGCGCCTGTCGCCCGCCGCTTCCAGCACCAGCTGTGAAGGACGATTCTGTGCCACGCATATGCCTTGCTGGTAAATCAGGCCGGTAAATACGGCTGTTGCCGTACTGCCGTAACCCAGGCTGATTTCCAGCGCCACGCCAGGAATCAGGCCGGCTGTGTCGCTGATGGAGAAGCCGCCTTCGGCAGGACTGCCATCGGCAATCACCAGGCGCGCCCTGGGTGCTTCGTTGACGTCAGACCAGATATCGACTGATATTACTTGATAGCTGCTATCGAGCACTTTGCCGCCGGCGTTGATGCGTACGTTGACACTACTGCCTGCTAATTGGGTAGGGGAAGGAGGGTTCATGCTTGTTTTTCGCTTTGGAGAGAGAAAGAAAAGATGTGTGCTGGCGTTGTTTTGACTAAAGTATAACTGACATCGGGCTTGCCAAGAACACCTTGAATCGACGCTGGCCTGATGGCTGGCCACTGGCGCCTTGCATTACAATGCCCGCTCATCATGATCGCGCTGTTGCCCTCTCAAGGAGAAGAAATGCTGAACCATATCGCCGCCGTCCCGCTGGAAAAAGCCTATCGCCTGCTCAATCACGGCCCATCGGTGCTGGTCTCGGCCCGCCATGGCGGCGTGGATAATGTGATGGCCGCCGCCTGGGCTTGCGCACTCGATTTTGCGCCACCAAAATTAACGGTGGTGCTGGACAAGGCGACCAGCACGCGCGCGCTGGTCGAAGGCAGCGGGACTTTTGTGATTCAAGTACCGACGGCGGCCCAGCTGCAGCTGACCCACGCCGTGGGCACCCGCAGCCTGGCCGATGAACCGGACAAGCTGGCCCGAGCCGGCGTGGAATTGTTCGGCCAGGAGGGCCACGATCTGCCCTTCGTCGCTGGCTGTTCCGCATGGCTGGCTTGCCGTTTGATCCCCGAACCGCACAACCAGAATACCTACGATTTATTCATCGGCGAAGTGGTGGCCGCCTGGGCCGACACGCGCGTCTTCAGCGATGGCCACTGGCATTTTGAAAGCGCCGATCCTTCGTTGCGCAGCCTGCATTACATCGCCGGCGGCCAGTTTTATGCGATCGGCGAGTCGCTGACGGTTTAATCGAAGGGGATTACGCGGTCGCCGGGGCCAGGCTGGCAGCCATCGGCAATCGGCGACCAGCCCTTGTGCACCACTACCTGCCTGCCATCGTGGCAGATTTCCACTCTTTCGCTGGCCGGCAGGCGTACGCGGGCAAACGCTTCCAGGCTGGCGGGCAAGCTCACTTGCATGCGCAGGGTGGCCACGTCGACTTTCGGGTGGTCGTCCAGATGGATCAAGGGCACGAACAGGGCGCCGAACATCAGCCAGCGTGAACTGATCTGCACGGGGTCGGGCGCGTAGGACGCCGTGCGCAGCCAGTCCTGGGCCCGCGCGCGCAAATCGCCGCCGTCGGCCAGTTCGCCCCAGGCGGCGGCCAGCAATTCCGCCACCCACTGGTTGCAGTTCTGGTATTCCAGGCTGAAGGGATAGGCGTTGGCGCTGTAGCGGCCCGCCAGCAAATGCTGCACGCGGGCCGGGTCAAGCAGCGCCTGGCGCAGCGGCGCCAGCGTTTCTGCCGGCAGGCGCACCAGCGAGACATAGCCGAGTGCTGCATTGTCGGTGCCCATGGCGAAACCGGCCGTGCCCTGGTCGAAGATGCGGGGCCGGCCTTCATCGCAGGCGTAGTACAACTGGCGCGCCGACCAGGCGCCGTCGTCATGGCGCCAGGCCAGGGCCGCATGCGAATAACGGATGCCGAAGCGGGACAGGTCCAGGCCAGAGCGGCTGATCAGGGCCACGCTGCCTTCGGTAGCCGCCAGTTCCTGGCGCACCACGGCGGCAAAGCGCAATAGACGGTCTTGTTCGGTGGCGGTGAGTTCCTGCGAGCGGTCGCAAAAGCGCGATGATGCCGAAACGCTGCCGGCGCAAATGGCCAGCAGCAGCGCTGCAAGGGGACGCAGCCTCACATGCTGACCGGACGCGCTGCCAGTTCGCCGTACCAGTCGTCGGCCAGCACCAGGAAGAAGGCCACGCGGTTATCGTTGCGGGCAAATTCGATGCCATAGTCGCGGTTTTGCGCATGCACGGCGTCGCCCTGGACCAGCTGCTGCTTGTCGAAGGTCGCATTGGGCAGGTCGAGCGTCAGCGGCTCTTGCTGTGCCTCGGCTTGCAGGGTCAAACGGGTCATGCCGTCGCGGCCAGGCACGGCGGCGATGTCGATGATGCGGTAGGGGCCATTGGCCACGCGGCGGTCATGGCGCGAGCTATTGCTGGAACCATTGAGCGAATCGGAGATGCTGCCGCTCGAGGCGGAGCCTGCGCTGGAAGCGGAGGAAACGATGCTGTCAGCGTGGGCGAGATGAGCGATGGTGAGTGCTGCGGCCAGGCCGAGCACGCGTAAAGTAGTCTTCAAGGCGGTGTCCTTACTCTATTCCTGTATGTCCCTATCGACGAAAGGCCGGACGCATTGCTGCATGCCGGCGTCAGGATAATAGCAGATCACCTTGGCAGATCAGCCCAGCAGCACTGTGATCAGCGCCTGCGCCTCTGGCGATGGCGCGCTGCGCAGCGCTTGCAGTGCGGGATCGGAATCGAGGTAGGCTTGCAGCTCCGCGCTGACGGTGCGTGGCGTTTGCGGCAAGGGCGAGACCACGCAGGCCAGCGCCTTGGCCAGCAGCAGCGTGTCGCGCAGGCCTGCGGGCGGCAGCATGATGGTGGCGCCTGGCAGGGCCACGATGGCTTCGGCCACCCGTGGCGGTACGCTCAGTTGCCGCATCAGCGCGCGCGTGATGACTTCCAGCGCCGGCGCCATGTGGCCATCGAGCTGTTCATACAGTCCCGGCGTCTTGTCGGCTTCGGCCAGCAGGTACAGGCCGCCCACTTCATGCACGATGGCCGCAAACATGGCCGTATCGGCATCGGTTTTTGTCACGGCGCGGGCGATGTCGTGCGCCAGCGCCGTCGCATGCACGGTGTGCGACCATAATTTTGCGGCCATGGTGCGCAGATGGTCATCAGCGATGCCCGTATGGATTTGCCGGATGACGGCCGCCGTCGCCAGCGATTGCAGGTTGCGCTGCCCCAGGCGCTCGATGGCGGCGCGCACGCTGCTCACGGGCTGGATGCGGCCATGCGTAAAAATCACCGAATTGGCCAGTGCCACGGCGCGCGCCGACAGGGCTGGTTCGGAGAGCAGCAGGCGGTGGATGTCGGCGACGTGAAAATCGGCATTGCCCAGCGCCTGCTGCAGGCGCAGCGCCGCATTCACGCTGGTGGGAAAGGTCAGGCCATCGTCCTGGGCGCGGGCGAGCAGCAGGGCCAGGCTATTGAGAGTGTCAACATGCATGAGTGGTTAGCGAATTCCTGAACGAGAAAAGAAAAACATCATATGCAACGCCCTATCTGAATAGTGCTGAAAAGAAACCAACTGAAACCAACTGTATATCAATTCGTCTACTTCCCGCGATTCGTTAGGAATGAGCGGAGAAATTCTTGCTGCACCCGGCCGCGCTTTGCGCCATCATGGCAGGCAAACACACCTGACAAGGACCGTCACGATGAACGCCATGGCCAGTATGTCTACCAATCGCTGGCAAGACGCCAGCGCCGGCCTGTCGATTGCCGGTTTGCTGCTACCCGAAGCGGTGGCCTATGCCAGCATTGCCAATCTGTCGCCGCAAGCCGGCATCCTGGCGCTGTTCGTCGGCCTGCTAGTGTATGGCTTGCTGGGCACCAGCCGCTTTGCCATCGTCTCTGCCACCTCGTCTTCGGCCGCAGTGCTGGCCGCTGCCATGGCTTCCTTATCGGGCGGCACGGCGGGCCACAAGCTGATGCTGATGGCGGGGCTGGTGATGCTGACCGGCGCGTTCTTTTTGCTGGCCTGGCTGGCCAGGCTGGGCAGCATCACGGAATTCATCGCCAAGCCCGTGCTGCGCGGTTTTTCCTTCGGCCTGGCCATCGTCATCATCGTCAAGCAATTGCCCAGCGTGCTAGGCGTGCAGCCGGCGCACAGCGATCTGCTGCATCTGCTGCCCGATTTGCTGGCTAGTGCAGGGCAGTGGAACTGGACCGGGGCGGCCGTGTGTGCGCTGGCGCTGCTGTTGCTGTTTGTGTTCAGGCGCTGGCAGCGCTGGCCTGCCGGCCTGATCGTTATCGCGCTGGGCATCGCTGCCGGGCGCTGGCTGGATTTATCCAGCCACGGCGTGTCCCTGGTGGGGCACATCGATTTGACGCTGGCCATGCCGGTGTTTCCCCAACTGACGCAGGCCGAATGGACGCGTTTGGCCGAGCTGGCGTTTGCGCTGGCCCTGATTTTATATGCGGAATCGTATGGCTCCATCCGCAATTTCGCCCTGAAACATGGCGATACGGTCGCCGCCGAGCGCGACTTGCTGGCGCTGGGTCTGGCGAACGTGGTGGCCGGGCTGTTCCAGGCCATGCCGGTGGGCGCCGGTTATTCGGCCACCTCTGCCAACGACGCCGCTGGCGCCACGTCGCGCCTGGCCGGGCTGGTGGCGGCGGTCGTGGTTGGCCTGATCGTGCTGACCATGCTGCCCCTGGTAGCGCTGGTACCCGTACCGGTATTGGCTGCCGTGGTGATCCACGCCGTCAGCCATACCTTGAATCCGGTAGCCTTAAAACCGTATTTCAGCTGGCGCCGCGACCGGCTACTGGTGCTGGTGGCGATTGCCGGCGTGCTGCTGTTTGGCGTGCTCGATGGCTTGCTGGTGGCGATTGCCATCAGCCTGGCGCTGATGCTGCGCCGGCTGTCGCAACCGGGCTTGTCGGTGCTGGGCCGGCTGGGTGACAGCCACGATTATGTAAAGCTGGCACAACATCCCACGGCCAGGGCAGCGGCGGACATGCTGATCTTGCGGGTCGATGAGCCGCTGTTCTTTGTTAATGCCGAGCGCAGCCTGCACCTGGCGCGCACCATGCTGGAAGACAGCCAGGTCCGCAAGCTCATCCTGAGCCTGGAAGAGTCGCCCGACCTCGATGGCAGCAGCGTGGAAGCGCTGCGCGACTTTGCCCTGTTTGTCCATCAACGCGGCTTGCGGCTGGCGCTGGCGCGGCTGAAGGAACCCGTGTTCGATCTTTTGCAGTCTGCCATGCAGGATTTGCTGGCCGAGAGCCCCCAGGCGCTGGTCTTGAGCGAGCTGAGCGTAGCCGAAGCGGTGCGTTTGCTCGCTTCCGTTGATTCCACATTGCATGAAAATTGAGCGCGATTATGCTACGCTGGCAGGCAACTGAAGCCGTCGAGGAGCTGGCATGACAAGCGCAAAACCGCAGTTGGTGAAGGCAAGGCTGAACAAGCTGCTGCCCACGCAGATTACCGTCGGCATGGCCGAAGTCGCGCTCAAGCGCCAGCGCTGGGCCAGCCTGGGCAGGAAGGCGCGCATAACGGCGCTGTCCGATCACTGGTTTCCCAGCATTATCGGTCCGGAAGGACGCCATTACATCGTCGACCATCACCATTTCGGCCTGGCGCTGCACCAGGAAGGCGTGAAAAGCGTGCGGCTGATGATATTGAAGGATTTGTCCTGGCTGGAACCGCTGCATTTCTGGCATGTGATGGACCACCACCAGTGGGTGCATCCCTACGACAGCGAAGGCTTGCGCCGCGATTTTTCCGCCGTGCCCCACCATTTGAGCGGCTTGCAGGACGATCCCTACCGCAGCCTGGCCGGCGAATTGCGCAGCGCCGGGGGGTATGCCAAGGACGTGACGCCATTCAGCGAATTCCTGTGGGCCGATTTTTTCCGCAGCCGCATCGCGCCGGCCATCCTGCAGAAAAATTTCAGCAAGGCGCTGGATCAGGCGATGAAACTGGCGAGCACACAGCAGGCGCGCTACTTGCCAGGCTGGACTGGCGTGGTGCCGCCAGGCTGAGCTTGCTCGGCTATAATCGCGGCACCCTGGCAAGCTTGCCAGCGGTGTTACGGGACCGACCATGCATAAACTGATTTCTGAATTACACCGCCTGTATCTGTTCGATGAGCAGCGCTATCTGGAAGCCGATGGCAGCAGCCATGCGCTGACGCCGGCCGTGCTGGCGCGCCATCTGTCGGGCGAACACACGGTGGCCGTCAAGCTGGTCAGCGATAGCGGCCTGGTCCGCGCGCTGGTGATGGAATTTGGCGGTAAGGGTGGCGGCGAAGCACATTGGGCCGCGTTGTGCACGATTGCCAATGCGCTGCAGCACGAACTGGACTTGCCGGCGCCGGCCGTCAGCATCTCGGGCACGGCGTTTCAATTATGGCTGTCGCTGGCCACTCCCGTGGCGCTGGTACAGGCACAGCAGTTTGTGCAATTGCTGCGCTCGACTTTTTTGCCAGCTTCGACCGATGTTCTCGCCGTGGCGCCACCTGCCTACCTGGAACAGGCGCAATTGCCGCCGTGCCTGCAGCCATCGGGCAAGTGGGCCGCCTTTATCCACCCTGGCATGGGCGCTGCGTTTGCCGACGAGCCCGGCCTGGACATGCCGCCCACGCCGGCCGCGCAACTGGGTTTCCTGGAAAGTCTGCGCAGCATTGCGCCCGCGCAGTTTGTCCAGGCGCTGGCCAAATTGAACCAGCATGCGGGTTTGGCGCCTGAGCCGGTCGTGTCTCCCCGTGTAGCCGCAGCAGCCCCCCTCGCATCGCCAGGCTTGCTGCTGCAGGACGCCACCCTGGAAGATATCGTGCGCTGGCTGCATGCGCGCCATATTGAACCGACTTTCCGGCACAAGTTGCCATAATCAGACGCTTGCGTGCACAGGTGCCGGGGCATTGTTACAGCCGGTTCATGGTCCACATCACGCTGGCGATTTTCCATTGCTCATCGCCCACCTTCATCATTTGCCAGGTTTCAATCCCGTAGTTCTGCGTTTTTCCTTCCCGCACGAATTCATAGTCGAACATCACCCACGCCACGTTGCCGTCCTGGGTGATCTTCACGTTGTAGAATTTTTCCTCGATCGCTACCTTGGACGTGCCGACCAGGCGCGCGAAATCGCCGTACCCTCCAGCGCGCAGGCCGTCGAACGTGACGTCATGCTTGTCGCGCACGTAGGCGATATCGTCAGGACTCATGGGTGAGTCGAACAGGATGTTCGAATTGAGCACCAGTGTCGATAGCAGTTTGCGGTCCCGGGTCTTGATCGCGGTCTGGAAGTCTTCAATCACCTTGTTGATCGCCCGTGTATCCTGCGGCGTCGAGACATACTTGCCGATATAAGCTGGCACATTGTCGGCCGCGCCCGCGGTACCGCCGCCCAATAACAGGGATGTGCACAGGAAAGCCGAGGACATAAAACGCATGGGTAACCTTTAAGAGAATGTGAAAACATTATCTTGGAATTGATTGCTAGAATGCAAGATAAATTGCGTCAATTAGCATAGCACCGTGCATGCCGGAACGCGTTCCGGACGAGATTGGCATGTGCCCCGCATGATGCCCCGTGCCGTCATGCAAAAATATGCGCTTGGTACTTTAGTTCGGCACCGAATGCGCATAACTAATGATGCGTGACACGCGCCATTGCTGGCCATCCTGCTGCCAGATATGGACGAACTTGGCCACCGTGGTCAGTTTTTCCGGCTTGCCCGGTAAGGTGCGGTAGAAGTTGTGAGTGCCTATTTCCACCGCACCGTAATTACCTATCGGGTAGACCTCCAGGCTGGACTGGACCAATTCCCGCCGCAGTACTCCATTGCTTACCTGTTCGGCGCAGCTTGTTTTCAAGCCTTCCGCCTGGGACTGGGCCGATAACATGCGGCCACTTTCGTCATGGTAAAACTCGACATCGGGCGTCAGCAGTGCTGTAAAACGCCCTACGTCACAGGTGTTGAACGCGCTGAACAAGGCTGTGTCCATCTGTTCAATTTGCTGCTTTAACTGTTCTGGCGCCTGGGAGAATGTTTGCTGGTGCACTTTGGCCGTTGTGCATGCAGCCAGGGCTGCGACCGATAGTACAAGCAGGCAGTTGCGGGCAGAGACCAATTTCCACATAAATCTATCCTTCAGGGCAGGTTGGGAATGCTGAGCTGAAGGATTGTATGAAATAAGCAATTAGATCCTATGGGGAATGCGACAGACGACAGGAATCAAGGGCTGAGTTGCCTGGCCATCCGATGAAAGCCAGGCTGAGGCAAGAATCAGCCTGCTATTTCCCTGACCAGGGTTGCAACAAGCTGCGCTGTTGGCATGTCACGGATCAAGGGCGCCCCTTGGCCAGCCCACTGGCCGGCAAATTCGCTGTTGCCCAGCTTGCTTGCAGCCGCATTCAATTGCTTGGCCGCATCGTAGGCGACCGGATAGGCGGCTGGCGGTGGGCTGCCTGCTGCTTCGGCATATTCGATAAAACGATTGACCATGCCACGCGCCAGCCGGCCCGAGAAGGTGCTGGTCAGGCGCGTGGCCGCTGCCCGTTCGCTTTGCAGATTGCTGCGGTAGCTGGCATTGGCCGCCGATTCTGGGCACAGGATGAATGCCGTGCCCAGCTGTGCTGCTACAGCGCCCGCAGCCAGCGCGGCGCGGATGCCTTGCCCATCCATGATGCCGCCGGCCGCGATGATGGGCAATTTGCTGCGGCTGGCCAGCAGCCTTAGCAGTACCAGGGTGCTGTGCCGCTCGTCGATGGCTTCCGGATCGAAACTGCCGCGATGGCCGCCCGCTTCCACCCCTTGCGCCACGATGGCGTCGACACCCGCCTGCTCGATCAGCGCCGCTTCGTGCAGGTTGGTGGCGGTGGCCATGGTGTAGATGCCGGCCTGGCGCAGGGCGGCGATATGTTCGCTTGGTGGCAAGCCGAAATGGAAGCTGACGACGGCCGGGCGCTGCTCCAGCAGCAATGCCAACACTTCTTCATCGCTGAGGAAGGTTTGATAGATTTCATTGAGGCTAGAGGGCAGGGCTGCCTTCACCTCGGCAAACAAGGGCGCCAGATGGGCTAGCCAGGCCGCTTCGCGAGGAGTATCTCGTTGTGCCGGCGCATGGCAAAACACGTTCACGTTGAAAGGTTTGTTAGTCAGCGTGCGCGTCTCTTCTATCATCTGGCGCGCCTGCGCAACCGTGCTGGCGCCTATGCCCAGGGACCCCAGGCCCCCCGCGTTCGAAACAGCGGCAGCCAGCTGCGGCGTGGACACGCCAGCCATCGGCGCCTGGATAATGGGAAACTGGATCGAGAGCCGGTCAAGAAAGTGCTGAGAGGTGTTCATGGTATTTCCTCGTTGAGAATGATGGCTGGAAATTATTCGCAATATTCGAATATAATAGCACAATCATTTTTAAACGGAGAATGCGATGGACCTGGAATCCTTGAGGATATTTTGCTCGGTCGCCAGTGAGCTCAGCATCACCCATGCGGCCACCAGGCTGGGCCGCGCGGCGTCCAGTGTCACCACGCGCATCCAGCAACTGGAAGCCGATATCGGTGCCGAGCTCTTCGTCAGGACCAACAAGCGCATGGCCCTGTCGGCGGCTGGCGAGCGCTTTCTCGATTATGCCAAGCGCCTGCTGGCGCTGGAAGAAGAAGCGCGGCATGTCGTCACGGGCGGGCGCGACGGTGGCACCTTGCGTGTCGGCAGCATGGAAAGTACGGCCGCCAGCCGCTTGCCTGCATTGTTGGCGGCCTATCACGCCTACCATCCAGCCACGCGCCTGGAACTGAGCACGGCGCCGTCGCGCCCCTTGCTGGAACAAGTACGTACGGGCCTGCTCGATTGCGCCTTTTTGGCATTGCCGCCATCGTTTGAATCACCCGGTGCCTTGGAAGAGCTGGGTTTGGCGAGCAAGACCGTGTGGCGTGAAGAGCTGCGCTTGCTATTGCCCGCCAGCGAAGCGGATGCACACAGTGCTGCACAGGTGCGCACGCGCTCGCTGGCGGCCTTCCCGCAAGGTTGTACCTATCGCAGCATCGCGGAAAAGCAGCTGGAAATTGCCGGCACCACAGACTGGCAAGTGCATGAGATGAGTTCGTATCACATCATGATCGCTTGCGTGGCCGCCGGCGCCTGCGTGACCGTGTTGCCCGACAGCGTGCTCAAGCTGTCCAATGCGCCTGCATCGCTGAAGAGTTTGCCGGCAGGGCAGGCCGATACCTTACTGGTCTGGCGCGCGGGATTCGACGTGCCCGCTTTCCAACATTTGCTGCAGGAAATCAATGAGGTGGCGCTGTGAGCGCGCTTGCCGGGCATAGGCCCGCACACTGGGCCAGCCTGCGTTCGGCCATCGAGGCGGCCATGATCCTGGCGATCGGCATGGGTTTTGGCCGCTTTGCCTTTACGGCGATCTATCCGCATATGGTCGATGAAGGTGTGCTGAGCTTGCATGATGGCAGCTTGGCCGCTTCGGCCAACTATGCGGGCTATTTGCTGGGCGCCATCCTCTCCATGCGTGCGCATGCCCGCGGCGCGCACAAGCTATGTGTCTGGTCGGTCATCGGGACGGTAGCCTGCCTGGGGTTACTGGCCTTGCCGATGCCGGTCTGGCTGATCGTGACGGTGCGTGGCCTGGCGGGTCTCTTCAGCGCCTTGTCCATGGTGTCCGCCTCCTTGTGGCTGCTGGAACACCGCAAGCATGGCAGCGGCGCGCCGCTGCTGTACGCGGGCGTGGGCATCGGCATCGCCCTGTCGGCCGAATTGCTGGTGCTGGCCACCCACCTGGGTTTGCACAGCACCGGCATGTGGCTGATGCTGTGTGGCGTCACCCTGGTGCTGGGTTTGCTGGCCGCGCCCGGCATCGTCGCCAGCGGCGAGGGCACGCTCGATGCATTGCTCAAGCCCGTATCAATCAGCCAGGCACCGGTGGCGGCCTGGCCGCTGGTACTGATCTATGGCCTGGCCGGGCTCGGCTACATCGTTACCGCGACGTATTTGCCGGTGCTGGTCAAGCTGGCTTTGCCCGATCTGAATTCCGCCCACGTGTGGGCCGTGTTTGGCCTGAGCGCCGCCCCTTCCTGTTTCCTGTGGTACCGCGCCCATGAGCGCTACGGCACGCGCAAGGTGCTGCGGCTCAACCTGTTGCTGCAAGCCATAGGCGTGGCGCTGCCGGCGCTGGTTCCGTCCGCCACTAGTTATATCCTCAGCGCCTTATTGGTTGGCGGCACTTTTATGGGCACGGCAACCATCGCCATGCCTGCCGCGCAGCGGGCCGCCCGCGCTATGGCCAGCAAAATAGGCAGCAAACTCGTGGCCATCATGACCCTGGTGTATGGCGTCGGCCAAGTCACCGGACCTGTGCTGGCCGAAGCGCTGTATAAGCAGCATCACAATTTCAGCAGTTCCTTGCTGGCGGCCGCTTGCGCGCTGCTGCTGGCCATCCTTGTCAGCCTGCGCCTGTAATCCAACCCTCTCTATTAAAAGGACAATCTGTATGCCATTACTGAAATTCGACCTGATCCAGGGCCGCAGCGACACCGAGCTGCGCACCTTGCTGGACGCCGCCCACGCCGCGATGGTCCAGGCTTTCGACGTGCCCGCCAGCGACCGTTATCAATCCGTCACGCAACATAAGCCGGGCGAACTGATACTGGAAGATACGGGACTCGGTTATACGCGAACCGCAGCCGTCGTCTTGCTGACGGTGGTTTCGCGGCCCAGGCCGCAGGCGCAAAAAGTGGCTTTCTACGATTTGCTGGCGCAGAAGTTACAAGAAGCTTGCGGCTTGTCTCCCGATGACCTGATCGTCTCGCTGGTCGAAAACACAGATGCCGATTGGTCATTCGGGCGGGGAAGGGCGCAGTTTTTGACGCAGGAGTTGTAATACCTTGATTGCACTTGTCACAGGCTAGATTAAAGTAAGGCTAAGGTTTTGATGTAAATAAGGTACGCCCCCTGGACTTGGATAGCGCCATCGTCGGCTTTTCCACGAAAACATGAATCATCACTGCAATAAGGTAGGATGAAATTGTGGCAGTCGTGATGGCCAAATAAACCCCGGCTCCTTTGTCTACCAATACATACATTATTGTATAGCCAAACAGGGCATGCACCACATAAAGTGGATAGCTGATATCCGAAAAATGTGAAAGAATGGAATTTGTACGAATTTTCTTTCTCAAGTCAAAACCTATGTGGAAAATAGAGATTGCCACCAGGTAGCCTGCCATCCACTGTATGGTATAGCTTGCGCGCTTTGTCACTGCCAGCCAAAGAATCATGATTGATATGAAAATCAATAATTCAATGAGTATCAGATTTTTCCTCGATATTTTGCCACTCAAGAAAGAATAGTATGCTATTCCCAACAATAATAGCAGTCCCGATCCAATTTGCACACCAATAAGATATTCCGGGCCACGTAAATAGTAGGCGCAAATACAGGCAATCAGGAGTGTGGTTGCAAAAAAACCTTTGACGTTGAAATTTAATATGACTGATCCTGCAATAGCCATGATGATGTAGAAATATATTTCGACTTCAAGCGTCCAGCTGATGCCATCGATGCGGACAACATCCATTGGGGCGCGTGTGATGACGCCAAAATGTGCAAGAATATCGCCAATTGAATATTTAAATGAAGATCCTGTGTAGTACGATAAAATGAAAATCGCCATCACCGCCAGTGAGAATCCAACAATATATACGGGATATATCCGTATGGCGCGGCGAAAAAGAAATTCACCTGTGCCGGTATTTTTTAGGGAAAATGGAATGACAAAACCACTTAAAATGAAAAAAGCTCCTACACCGAACTGTCCAAAAAAAATACAGTAGTCTGCAATCACATTCAGAGGAAACGTCAAATGTGGGAAATTTGAAATGACCGGCGCACCCATCAGGTTGGAAATGTCTGGATGCATGATCCAGAAAATGCCGACATAATGAGAAATAAGCACGAAAATTGAGCCTATACCTCTAAGGAGATGGGCAAATACCATTCTTTCCGACATCAATACTTACTCCTGCTAAAATTCATTCTGAAAATCAAAAAAATGATTTTCAAAAAATTTATATTTGAAATTGCATAAATATTCATTCTGGCCGCAATGAAAATGCAAAAATGATAATTTATGAATGTTGCTGAGCGGTCAGAATAAATTAAGTGACGCATTCTATCATCGGCTATACGGCAACAGTCAGTTGAATTTTCTGACGAAAAAAGTGGCAGAGATTGATGAAGCAAGTGGATTGATGCGGCTTCGTAAAGACGTACAAGCGCTCATATCCAGAACTGGTCCGGCGCAAGTTGTTGCTTTACCTTTAGCCGTCCGGCTAAGTAATCCTCGGGAAATTATTGTCAATTTATGGCGAACAGAAGTGGATGCGATGCAAAGCGTTCGTTGCGACGCGGTGCTGGCACTGCAGCAGCGCGCAAGCCTCGCCGGCCGCCTTGCAGTGCGCCACTTGTGGAAGCCAGAAATAACAATAATTTATTGGGGATTACTTGGTACCCATCGTGCTGATAGTGGCCGTACAAAGGCTGCATACTGCTCAGACGATAGCCATCACCCCAGCGATTTGATATAGCGTGGATCGACTTGCGCGCAATACCGGGCGCAGGCCTGGCGGGCCGCGTTCGCTGCCGCGTGCACCAGCATTTCGGCATTCGAGTGCCAGCACATCGAGATGATGATCGATGGCGGTTCCGGCTGCACTGGCAGCTTGACGAACTCGCCGCTGTCGAGGTGGTTGGCCACGAACAGGCTGGGTATCGCCGCCACCCCATAACCGTCTTTCACCAGCTGCACGATGGCCGCCACCGAAGGCGAGCAAGTGATGCGCGTCTGGTCCAGCGGCACCATGGCCAGGTTGGCCATCTTGCCGAGAATTTCTTCCAACGCCCTCTGCGGCGCCGTGCCGCGCCCGAAAGTCAGGATGGGCAGCTGTAGCAAGCGCTGATGCAAGCCTTCCTTGCGCGGATCGACCAGGCCGCTGCGGGCAATCCAGTGCAGCGGGTAGGCAGCCAGCGCCTGCGAGACGATTTCCTTGCTTTCCACGCCCTCGACCTGTATCACCAGGTCCAGCTCGCGGGCGCGCAGGCGGCGCTCCAGCAGATTGCTCATGTCTACCGTGAGATCGATTTCCAGCTCCGGATACAACACATTGAGCTCGCGGATGTATTGCGCCAGCCAGCTGTGCACCACCGATTCGATCACGCCCAGCCTCAGCCGGCCGCGCACCGCACTATCTTTGTGCGCCGCCGCCTGCAACCGGCGCGTGGCGTCGACCACGGCTTTCGCATGACCCAGCAGGTACTCGGCGTTGGCCGTCAGGCGAAATTCCTTGCCTTGCCGGTCAATCAATTCTGTCTGTAATTCCTCCTCTAACGTCTTGATACGCAAGGAAATTGCGGCCGGCGTGGCGTGCAAGGCGCGTGCCGTGGCACGAAAGCTGCGTAGCTGGGCGAGCACGACAAAGGTTTCAAGGAATCGGGTATTCATGCAACAAGAATACCTTAACCCTTCGCACCAGGATAGCGCAGACCGATAAGAAAAACTAAACGGCAACGACAAAAATAACTAGATAGTCGGTAGGGTTATTCAAGTTTATTCTTAACTCATACATTTTTTTCATGATGAATTTAGCGAAGTTGAGTGAAATAGCCATGACACCAAATGAACTAAGGCAACAAGTACGCAGCGGCGCCTTTCGCCTGCCGACCGCCGGTTACTGCGGCCCCTATGCCCAGGCCAACCTGGTCATCCTGCCCCAGGCACAAGCCCATGATTTTTTACTGTTTTGCCAGCGCAACCAGCGCGCCTGTCCATTGCTGGCAGTCGGTGAACCGGGACAGTGGCAGCTGGACAGCCTGGGCGCCGGCCTCGATATCCGCAGTGACGTGCCCGGCTACAACATCTATCGCCATGGTGAACTGGCGGAACAAGTCCACGCGCTGCACGATCTGTGGCGCGACGATTTTGTCGTATTCGCCATCGGCTGTTCTTTCTCGTTCGAGCAAATGCTGATGGATGCGGGCATCCGTCTGCGCCATGTGGATCAGCAGCGCAACGTGGCCATGTACCGCACGAATATCAGCAACCACGCGGCCGGCCCGTTTGGCGGTGAAATGGTGGTGTCGATGCGGCCGATGAAGGCGGCTGACGCCATCCGCGCCGTGCAAATCACCAGCCGTTATCCGGCTATTCATGGCGCGCCCGTGCATCTGGGCGATCCGCGCCTGATCGGTGTCAACAACATTCTGCAGCCCGACTATGGCGATGCCGTCGAGATCATGGACGATGAAATCCCTGTGTTCTGGGCCTGCGGCGTGACACCGCAGGAAGCCATACGCCACGCCCGTTTGCCTTTGGTGATCACCCATCAGCCGGGCTACATGCTGGTCACAGATGTACTCAATTCTTCCTTGGCAGCTTTTTAATTTTAAAAAAAACGCGCAACGCTGAATAAACAACACGGCGCTACGCCTGCAAAAAAACGGAGAGCACGATGAACACGCAAGTACTGAGCAAGAAAGACGGCGATGGTCACTTTTCCTGGTACCACGCGCTGACTGGCAAGGAGCGCCGCACCTTCTGGAGCTGCAAGGCCGGCTATGGGCTGGACGCGATGGACACGCAATTTCTCAGCTTTGTCATCCCGACCCTGATCGCCACCTGGGGCCTGTCGAAAAGCGACGCGGGCCTGATCGGCACCGTCACCTTGCTCACGTCCGCGATTGGCGGCTGGCTGGCCGGCATCCTGTCTGACCGCATCGGCAGGGTCAAGGCGCTGCAGATCACCATCTTGTGGTTTGCCTTCTTCACGGTGCTGTGCGGGCTGGCGCAAAACTATACGCAGCTGCTGTGGGCGCGCGGCCTGATGGGTTTCGGCATGGGCGGCGAGTGGACTGCCGGCGCCATCCTGATGGGCGAAGTGATACGCGCCAAGGACCGTGGCAAGGCGGTCGGCATGGTGCAGTCCGGGTGGGCGCTGGGCTGGGGGGTGTCGGCACTGCTGTATGCGCTGATGTTTTCCCTGCTGCCGCCTGAGTGGGCATGGCGCGCGCTGTTCTTGCTGGGGGTGTTGCCGGCGCTGTTCGTGATTTTTATCCGCCGCTTTGTCGATGAGCCGGAAGTGTTCATGGCGCTGCAAAAGAAAACCGCGCAGGCTGAAGACCAGGCTTCGTTCTGGCAGATATTCTCGCCCAAGATGATCAGCGTGACCCTGCGCGCCGTGCTGCTGACCACCGGCGCCCAGGGTGGCTACTACGCCATTACCACCTGGCTGCCGACCTATCTGAAAACTGAACGCCATCTGACGGTGCTGGGCACCGGCGGCTATCTGGCGATGGTGATCGCCGGCTCCTATGTGGGCTACATCATCAGTGCCTTCCTCACTGACTACCTGGGCCGCAAGAAGAATTTCATCCTGTTTGGCTTTGGCTCCATGTGCGTGGCGCTGGCTTATACCCGCTTGCCGGTGACAGATGGCGTGATGCTGTTCCTTGGTTTTCCACTCGGCTTTTGCGTCTCCGGCGTATTCAGCGGCATGGGCGCCTTCCTCACCGAGCTGTTCCCGACCGCCATCCGCGGTTCGGGCCAGGGCTTCAGCTACAACATGGGCCGCGCCGTCGGCGCGCTGTTTCCGCTGCTGATAGGCATGAGCAGCCAGACCATGGCGCTGGGCGCATCGATCGGCATTTTCGCCGGCGTGGCCTACGGCGTGATGATACTGGCCGCACTGACCTTGCCGGAAACGGCCGGCAAACAACTTGAATCCTGACGTCAGACTTAAATTCGGAACTAAAGGTTTTATCATGAAAAACGACATCCCCGTTCAACAACTGCGCTGGCAATTCTGGGTCGACCGTGGCGGCACGTTTACCGACATCGTGGCGCGCCGCCCCGACGGCAAGCTGGTGACGCACAAGCTGCTGTCCGAATGCCCCGAGCGCTATGACGACGCCGTCACCCAGGGCATGCGCGAGATGCTGGGACTAAAAACCGGCGAGGCGCTGCCGTTTGATCAGATCGAAGTGATCAAGATGGGCACCACCGTGGCCACCAACGCGCTGCTGGAGCGCAAGGGCGCGCGCACCGCGCTGGCCATCACGCGCGGTTTTGCCGACCAGCTGCGCATAGGCTACCAGGACCGGCCCGATATCTTCGCCATGCAGATCGTTTTGCCCGACTTGATCTACGAAGAAGTGATCGAGATCGATGAGCGCATCGGTGCACATGGCGACGTGTTGCAGGCGCCGGACGAAGCGCTGCTGCGTGCCCAGTTCGCGTCCTTGCGTGAGCGTGGTTTTGACGCGATTGCCATCGTACTGATGCACGCCTACCGCTACCCGCAGCATGAACAGCGTTTGCAGGCGCTGGCGATGGCCGCCGGTTTTACGCAAATCTCGGTGAGCCACCAGGTCAGCCCGCTGATGAAGATCGTCGGCCGCGGCGACACCACGGTGGTCGATGCCTATCTGTCGCCGGTGCTGCGCGATTATGTGTCACGCGTGTCGGCCGATACGGGCGACACGCGCCTGATGTTCATGCAATCGAATGGCGGCTTGACAGATGCCGGCCGCTTCCAGGGCAAGGATGCGATTTTGTCCGGTCCGGCCGGTGGCATCGTCGGCGCCGTCAAGAGCTGCGAGGCGATCGGATTGAAGCAGGTGATCGGCTTCGACATGGGCGGCACTTCGACCGACGTGGCCCACTACGACGGCGCCTATGAGCGCGTGTTTGAAACCGTGGTGGCCGGCGTGCGGGTACGCGCACCGATGATGCACATCCACACGGTGGCGGCGGGCGGCGGCTCGATCTGCAGTTTTGAACATGGCCGCTTCAAGGTCGGTCCCGAATCGGCGGGCGCCAACCCTGGTCCTGCCAGCTATCGCAAGGGCGGCCCGCTGACAGTCACCGACTGCAACGTGATGTTGGGCCGTATCCAGCCCGAACACTTCCCGCACGTCTTTGGCCCGAACGGCGACCAGCCCCTGGACCGCGAGGTGGTGGTGCAGCACTTCAGCGCGCTGGCAGCGAAAATCGAAGCCGAAACCGGCACGCGCTTGTCGCCGTCGGCGGTGGCCGATGGTTTCCTCGCCGTGGCGGTCGACAATATGGCGCAGGCCATCAAGTCGATTTCGGTGGAGCGCGGTTATGACGTCAGCCGCTATGCCATGTGCTGTTTTGGTGGCGCCGGCGGCCAGCATGCCTGCCGCGTGGCCGATGTGCTGGGCATGAGCAAGATCGCCATCCACCCTTACGCGGGCGTGCTGTCCGCCTTCGGCATGGGCCTGGCCGATATCCGCGCCATGCGCGAAGGCGCGGTGGAGCAGCTGCTGAACGCTGCTACCCTGGACAGGCTGCAGCCGCAGATGGCAGCGCTGGAACAGCAGGCGGTAGCTGAATTGCTGGCCCAGCAGGTAGTCCGCAGCGATATACGCGTCGAACTGTGCGCGCGCCTGAAATACCAGGACAGCGATTCTGCCTTCGTGGTGGCGCTGGGTAGCGAGGTCGCCATGAGCGAGGCTTTCGCCACCTTGTACCGCAGCCGCTTCGGCTTCGTGATGGAAGGCCAGCCGCTGGTGATCGAGTCGGTATCGGCGGAAGCCATCGGCGCTGGCGATGGCGCCGATTTCGAGATTTCCGTGCCGGCCGGTGGCGCCCAGGTGGCCGATGCCAAAGTCGACAGCTATGTCGATGGCCAGACCGTGCCGATTGCGCTGCATGTGCGCTCCGAATTGCCGGTGGGCGCTTGCGTGCCCGGTCCGGCGCTGATACGCGAGTCTATCGCCACCACCGTGGTCGATGCCGGCTGGAGTGCGTCCGTGCTGCCGGATCATAGCTTGCTGCTGGAACGTGTAGTGGCGGCAGGCAGTGTGCACAAGATGACGACGCAAGTCCACCCGATACACCTGGAGATTTTTAATAATCTGTTCATGGCGATTGCGCGCCAGATGGGCACAACGCTGGAAAACACCGCCTATTCAGTCAATATGAAAGAGCGGCTGGACTTTTCCTGCGCCGTGTTCGACCGCAGCGGCAACCTGATTGCCAACGCGCCGCATATCCCCGTGCATCTGGGTTCGATGAGCGACAGCGTGCAGTGCGTGATACGCCAGCATGGGGGCAGCATGGCGCGCGGCGACGCTTATGTATTGAACGTGCCCTACAACGGCGGCACCCATTTGCCCGATATTACCGTGGTGTGCCCGGTCTACGGCAGCGTGGACCAGCCCCTGTTCTACGTGGCGGCGCGTGGCCACCATGGCGACGTGGGCGGCATCACGCCAGGCTCCATGCCGCCCAACAGTACCAGCATCCTGGAAGAGGGCGTGCTGCTCGATAACGTCAAGCTGGTCGACCGCGGCGTGTTCCTGGAAGCGCAGATGCGCACCCTGTTTGCCGCCGGCCCCTGGCCCAGCCGTAATATCGACCAGAACATCGCCGACCTGATCGCCCAGCTGGGCGCTTGCGAGACGGGCGCCAACGAATTGCTGAAAGCAGCTAGCACTTACGGCGAAGAGGTGGTGCTGGCCTATATGCAGCATGTGCAGGATAATGCCGAACAGGCCGTACGCAAGGCGATCCGCAAGTTGCAGGACGCCAGTTTCGCCTACGAGATGGATGATGGCGCCATGCTGTGCGTGAAGCTGTCCATCGACCGCGAGAGCGGCGGCGCGGTGGTGGACTTCAGCGGCACCAGTGTACAGCGGCCGACTAACTTCAATGCGCCGCTGTCGGTCTGCAAGGCGGCGGTGCTGTATGTGTTCCGCACCCTGATCGACAGCGACATTCCCATGAACGAGGGCGTGCTCAAGCCGCTCACCCTGATCGTGCCGGAAGGCTCCATGCTCAATCCCCGTTATCCGGCGGCGGTGGTGGCCGGTAATGTGGAAGTGTCGCAGTACGTCACCGATGCGCTGTATGGCGCGCTGGGCGTGATGGCCGCCTCGCAGGGCACCATGAACAATTTCACGTTCGGCAACGATGAACATCAATACTACGAAACCATCGCCGGCGGCTCGGGGGCCGGTCCCGGTTTTGACGGCACGGCGGCCGTGCAAACCCATATGACCAACTCGCGCATGACCGACCCGGAAGTGCTGGAGTGGCGCTTCCCGGTGCTGGTGGAGACGCATGCTATCCGTCGCGGCAGCGGCGGCAGCGGCGCGCATCGTGGTGGCGACGGCGCGCTGCGCCGCATCCGCTTCCTGGCAGCGATGACGGCCAACATCCTGGCTGGCCACCGCCGCATCGCGCCGTTTGGCGTGCAAGGCGCGCAGCCGGGCGCGCTGGGCCGCAACTGGGTCGAACGTCGCGACGGCACGGTCGAGCATTTCGGCGCCACCCACACCACCGACATGCAGGCTGGCGATGTGTTTGCGATAGAAACCCCTGGCGGCGGAGGTTTTGGTACCTGATGTAAGCGATGCACTACCGGGTGCGATAGCTGGGCTCCTGCCGCACCCGTCTTTTCGAGCCTGTTCAACTGGGGATAAAAAATGAAAAAAACAATGCTGGCGCTCGTACTGGGCGCGACGGCAGGGACGGCTGCTGCACAATCGAACGTGACGGTGTATGGCATCTTCGATATGGCTTTTGTACGTGAGAGCGGCGGCATCGCCACCACCAACAAGCTGACCAGTGGCGTGGAATCCGGTTCGCGCCTGGGTTTCAAGGGCAGCGAAGACCTGGGTGGCGGCACGTCGGCCATCTTCCTGCTGGAAAACGGCTTCCAGGGCGACACCGGTACGACCGGGCAGGGCGGCTTGCTGTTCGGCCGTCAGGCCTATGTGGGCTTGCAAAGCAATAGCGGCACCTTGCTGCTGGGGCGCCAGTACACGCCGCAATACCTGGCCGTGGCCGCCATCGATCCTTTCGGCTCGGGCACGGCGGGCGATACCAAGAACTTGATGGCGACCACCGGCAATAGCGCCAGCCGCATGGATAACACCGTCAAATACATTTCGCCAGTGGTCAACGGCTTCAGCGGAGAAGTGGTGTATGGCGCCGGTGAAGTGGCGGGCAACAACAGCGCCGGCCGCCAGCTGGGTGGCATGCTGACCTATGTGACGGGCGACCTGACCGTGCGCCTGGCCAGCCACTACCGCAACAACGACACGGCCACCGTGCAGACCAGCAGCGCGCGCAATTCCGTGCTGACGGCCCTGTATGACTTCGGCTCGTTCAAGGCGCATTTCGCGTATGGCGTGGACAAGGGCGTCAACAGCGCGCTGCCGCGCAATCTGGCCAACCCATTCGGCTACGCCGTGGCGCCCACGCCATCGACCGACAGCAATGTGGTGCTGCTGGGCTTGACGGTGCCGCAGGGTCCTGGCGTCTGGCTGGCGTCTTACATCCGCAAGAACGACAAGACCAGCTACAACCAGGACGCCCAGCAGTTTGCGGCCGGCTACCGCTATTACCTGTCCAAGCGCACCGACCTGTACGCCGTCTACGCCTATATCCGCAACCAGAACGGCGCCGGCTACACGGTCGGCAGCTCGATCGAGGGCGGCACGGGCAACCGGGCGCTTAATCTGGGGATACGGCATATATTCTAGGAGTGGAGTGCGGCTGCAGTGCAGTCGCACTTGATCACGTTGCTTGTCATGGTTGAATCGACGCCATGGTGACATTTGGTGAGCTTTACAGCGCAGCTTTGCTTTCATAATGCCTTTCCATTTTAGAAAGGTTGTTATGAGTGATTTCTTGCCGACTGAATGCGATATTGTGATGGAAGGTGGTGTCACATCCGGCGTGGTTTATCCCACTTTCGTTGCCGGTTTGTCGCGTCGCTTCAGGCTGCGTTCTATCGGCGGCACCAGTGTCGGGGCGGTGGCCGCGATTGCGGCGGCGGCAGCGCAGTTCAGGCGCAACAAGGCGGCGAGCACGGATGGATTCGACAAGATGGCCAGGATTCCAGAGCAGTTGCAGGAAGCAGTAGCTGGCAAGAGCCGCCTTTTCTCACTGTTTCAAGCGTGTCCAGATCTGGACCGTCACTTTAGCGTGATTGCTGCATCGCTCAATCGCGCCAACAAGTTCAAGGCCTTTGTCTGTGTCGTTATGACATTGATCACGCGCTTTCCGCTTGGAGCACTGCTGGGCGCCCTGGCATGGGGCGCCTGCTTTTACACGAGTCATGCACTTATCAACGGCAGCACGGCGATGTCGCCTTCCTTGATGGCGCTACTCTGGTTCGGTCTCAGTGCGCTCGGCTGTATTGTGGGCGGCGCCCTGGTCCAGATGGTCATGACTGCGTGGACGGGGCTGCGCAAGAACCGTTGTGGTATTTGCTCGGGCATGCGTCAAACCAGTGCCAGCCCGCCGGGATTGACAGAGTGGTTGCATGAACTGGTGCAAAACATTGCCGGTTTGCCGCTGGATACGCCGCTGACATTCGGCTTGCTCAATACGTCCGAACCACCGATAGAACTGGCTTTGATGACGACAGGATTGTCTGAATTACGCGCGCACCGGCTACCGCACACCAGTCGTGACCTGGTATTTCGGGCCTCTGAATTGCGCCAGTTGTTCCCCGCTGAGGTGGTCGAGTCGATGATACGGTGTTCCGATGCATTGCCCTGCAGTGAGCGTACCCGCAAATTGTTTCAGGCTGCAGATGCGGGGCGGGAGCGTGATCATTATTTATTGCCATTGGCCCAGGACCTGCCGGTACTGGTGGCTGCACGCATGAGTTTGAGTTTCCCCGTGCTGTTGCAGGCGGTGCCGCTGTTGCGCATCCGCGAGGCAGGTGTGGGGGCGAACGGGAGTGCGATGCGGCGTATCTGGTTTGCAGACGGCGGCTTGACCAGTAATTTTCCGATTCATTTTTTCGATACCCTGCTGCCGACCAGGCCAACCTTCGGGGTGACACTGAGCGATGACTTTGATCCTGCCGGGAAAATGGAGGAGAGAGTTGTTTTGCCCGTCACCAATAACCAGGGTGTTGCGCCTGCTTACCTGGAAGTCGAAGACCCGCACGGCTTGCCATCGCCGCTGCGGCTGGCCCAGGCAATCTTCCTGACCATACGCACCTGGCGTGATCAGGCATTGAAGCGCACGCCTGGCTACCGTGATCGCGTGGTCCAGATTCACCATACAAAAAAAGAAGGTGGCTTGAATCTGGATATGCCCAGCGAATCGATAGCCTTGATGAGTGAAAGCGGCGCCATGGCTGCAGAGCGCATTATTGAGCGGTTTTTATGTGTCGATTCCCAAAAGAATGGCTGGCTGAATCATCGCTGGGTGCGTATGCGCAGCGCGGCCGGGGTCTTGCAGCAAGCATTCAAGCCGGTGCATGGCGCAATGACACAGCCAGCATTGTCGCCGTCCTATCAAGACTTGTGGCTGGCCGAAGGCAAGGCAGCGCAAGCCGCATACATGCTGGACAAGAGCGAGCGCGAGCAGGGACGTTTGCTGTGGGAACAGATCAGCGCAATGGGGCCGCACCTTCATGGCGTCAATCTGTCCGCCAGCGCTCCACGTCCTGAACCGTCACTGGTGATCTCGCCCAAACAAAGTTGAAATGGCTAGCGCATTCAGCGCGCCATCCAGCGCGCCACCGATTGCGCCACCCAATCTCCCTGATCCAGCGGCAAGTCGTGGCCCGCCTCGCGGTGGATCAGGCAATCGGCTTGCCAGGCCCGTGCCAGTTGTTGCGAGCAGCGGTGGTCGACTAATCTGTCTTGCGCGCCGGCCATGATAAGAACGGGCATGGCCGGGCGGCTGGTTGGTGCGCGGTAGCGTGCGGCAGATAGCAGTTGTCGCAAGGCATTGCGTTGGCTGACCGGGTATTGCTGCTGGAAACTGCGCCAGTCGGCCAGCAGGGGTGCGTTGCCGGCAGCGTAGCGGAGGCTGGTCAGGCGCAATATCAAGGCTTCCTGGCTGGATTTGCTGCCGAACAGCAATTGGCGCAGCAGGGCCGGGTAGTTTTGCCAGCGCAGCCTTTGATAAAACGGATTGTAGGGGCGCATGCTGGTGTTGATCAGCATGCATCGTTCGACTTCCTGCGGATAGCGGCTGGCCCATTCTACGGCCACCATGCCGCCCAGGGACAAGGCCAGCACATGGTAGGGCGGCTTGAGTTTCTGCGCTTGCAGATCTTGCCGCAGGAATTCGACCATTTCCAACACATTGGTGGCGCTGTCCATACCATGACGCTGGCCATTGCCGGGCAGGTCCGGCGTGATGATGGTGGAGTGCGGCAAGGCGTGCGCCAGTTGCGCGGGAAAGATGCCCCAGTGGCGCCGTTCACGCATCAGGCCACGCAGCAGGATCCAGGTCGCCATCATTCGTACCACTGGGCCAGGGCGCGCCGGCGCTGGGCTTTGCGGGCCAGGCCTTCCGGCATCCAGCGGCCATGGCTGTTGGCGGCGCGCATCAGGAAATCGAACCACACCAGATGGCGCCGCAGCACGCGCTGCAAGCGGTGGGTGGCCGTGGGGTTGAAGATGGCCACGCGGTTAAACAGCTGGCGCGGGTTTTTCTTGACCCACAGCCAGGAACCCATTTCCAGGGTCAGCGGCAGGAATACGCGCTCGCTGTGGCTGGTGCCGTTCAGGTAGAGATAATCCCACAAGTCGCCATGCGTGCGGTATTGCCGGCTTTGCGGCTCGAACACATAGTTATGGTTGGGATAGCTTTCACTGAACAGTTCCTCCAGCGCGCCGATATCGGCCAGGTGGGGTATCGGCGTCTTGGTATGTGCATGCGGAAACCAGATGCGGTCGCGCAAGCCAAAGCCGGAATGGCAATCGAGGGCCATGCTGAACTGGCGCGACAGCAATTCGCGTTCGACCAGTTGACACACGGCCGCGCTTTCCTGTTCCATCACGGCGCCGCCCCGATACCAGGGCAGGCGCGCACTGTAGCGCTGGCCGCCCAGCATGAACGGTACGCGTTCCAGTGCGCTCAAAGGCGCATTACGCATCAGGTCCACGCCTTGCGGATTGCTGCGCGTGGCTTGCCACATGCCACCAGGGTTGACCAGCGGCATGAAGACCAGGCGCATCGATTCGAGCTGCTGGTGCAGGGTACTGTCCCAGCGCAAGCGCGCCAATATGCTTTCCAGGAAGGCCAAAATCACTTGCGTGCCGATCCGTTCCAGGCCGTGGATGCCGCCAAAAAAGCCCAGCGCAGGCACATCGGGACTGGGATTGCCCAGCGCAATGGTATGCACGGGAAACTGGCGGCCATCGATGGCGATGGTGCAGGGCGTGGCCACTTCCAGGTGTTTGCCACCCTCATCGATGAGGCGTTTCAGCATGACCAGCTCGGGCAGGTTCTTTTCGATCATGGAAGGTCGGAAAAGGAGAGGAAAGCTAGTGTAGCCGAATATTAATCCAGATCATGCATTCTTTTAAGCGCGAACCTCGCAGCCTTTTATGGCGCCGCGACACCGGGTACATGCCAGGGCATATGGTTTTCTCGCACGGACTGCTATATTGTTCAGACTTTATTTTAACGATGTGGGGGAATTGCATGAGGCGCAAGCTGTTGCTGGTGTTGGCGTACTTTGCGGTGAATATGGCGCAAGCCTCGCCATTGCCTGATTACCCGTTTATTTTCCAATCGGGCACGGCGAAAATGGAAGTGGCGCCTGATCTGGCCTTGATCGAGATAACCGTTTCCAGCCGCGGTAGCGACGCGGCAAAGGTGCTGGCGGTGGTCAATGCCAGCGTCGCCGGGATATTCCAGTCATTTGACAAGGCCAAACTACGGCAATCGGATATCACCTCATCCCAGATTAGCCGCACGCTGGAGTATGCAGGCAGGGAAAAGCGCGATACAGTCCCTTTGTATATCGTGAGCCGTAATGTGAGCGTGTGGGTCAGGGAGTTGGCGGCATGGGCGCCATTGATGTCGGACCTGGCTGGTATGAAAAATATCACCGAGCTGGAAACGTCGTTTCATAGTAGCGCCCGCAACACGCTGGAAGCCGAGCTGGAATTGAAAGCGGCCGATGATGCAGCAGCCAAGGCATCGCGTATCGCCAAATCATTTGGCAGGAAGATCGCTTCCGTCATGGCCATCTCGGAAGCGCCATTCAATGCACTTGAACGTGCGCTGATGACTTCCAGGGATGGAGAATTTTCTCCACCTCCTTTCATTCCGCCAACCGGGATCTCGTCGGCGATACGGGCACCAGCGAACATCACCTTGCAAAAGAGCTTGAACGTCTTGTTCAAGCTGGAATAACGGTAGAGCAGCATCCGTCCATGCTGCTAATTCATATCGCTACCATGCTGCGTCAAGTTAGCCCCGCTCGGACCTGGCCAGCCGCAGCGCATACTGGCGGCAATGTTCAAGATAACTCGATTCGTGGCTGGCGATCAATTGCAGCACGCTATGCCACAACCAGCCGGGTATCGGGTCGGCCGCGTCGCGGTCCATCTGCAATTGCTTGATCCAGTGCATGCCGGTGGCCCAATCCATCTGACGCGCATGGGCGCAACCGACCACATAAGCCAGGTAGCTGGCCGTGCTGGCCGCGTCGTCCACGCTCAGCTCGTCGATTTCCAGTTTTAAATCTTGCGGCAGCAATTCGCGTACGAAGATACCCTTGCCCAAAAAGCGCTGTGGCAGCGTGCGTTCGCCCAGGGCGGGCGACAAATGGCGGGCGCCAGCCACCACGCGCTTGGCGTTGTCGCGCGGCATGCTGGCGTGCGGGTAGTGCACGGACGTCGCCTGCACGGCTTCCTTGATATCGATCAGGCAGTATTCGCCATCGCCCAGGCCCAGCAGCACGGCATAACGCAGCAAGCCCAGCGAACTGCAGCCTTTTACCCAGTAGGCGGCGTCGATGACTTCCAGCTTGGCTTTCTTGCTGCGCGATTTCAAGCGCGTTACCAGCGAGCGCATGTCCGAGGTGTCGCACAGCTCGGCGATGGCTTTTTTTTCTTCCTTGGAAATCGGCCAGAAATTACGTCCCATGGGAATGATGGGGCGGGTTTCCAGGAAACGTTCCGTGGCCAGTTCTTTCCATGAACGCTGTTCTGCACCGCGCATGGCCGCCTTGACCACGGCAGGGCGGGGCAGGACCAGTTGCAATTCGCCGGGCAAGAAGGCAAAGGCGTAGCCATCGAGCATATGCTGCAGCATGCGCGCCGTCACCACCCCGGGCAAGGACGAGCCGCGCGCGGCCGTCGCCAGCGACAGCGCCAGGCGCACCAGGTCATGGGCAGGGTTGCCGATCACGCTCTGGTCGAAGTCGCGGATCTGCATTTCCAGGCTGCCGTCCAGGCCAGCCAACGGTCCCAGGTTACCCAGGTGGCAGTCGCCGCAAATCCAGATCGGCGGGCCTTCCGGCAAGCTGTGGCCAGGCTGGGCTTGCAGCCATTCATAGTACTGGGCCGTATTGCCGCGCACATAAGCGTGCGGCGAGCGTGCCATCTTCGCTTCGCGCCGGTCCAGCAGCAACTGGCGGCGCTGTTTCGGGGTGGGGAGTGTGGCCAAGGTGCGGTCCTTTCTGATGAGTTTGCGCCATACTATGCTTCTTCGCATGATTCTGTCGTGAAACACTTAACAGTGCGACAAGCCTATCCGTGCCAAGCTACATTTACTTCTTAATTTGGACATCAAACATGGACCTGAGCCAGCACGCCGCCGTCGTCAATTGCGAAGCCTATCGCGACGGCAAGAAAATCGAGCATTTCGATATCGACAAGGTGGGTGATTTCCTGGACGACAGCGCCTGCTTCGTCTGGATTGGTCTGGCCGCGCCGGACGGGGCCGCCATGCAAGCCTTGCAAGCGGCGTTCGGCTTGCACGAGCTGGCCGTCGAAGATGCGGAAGGCGCGCACGAGCGGCCCAAGCTGGAAGAATATGGCGACACCCTGTTCATGGTCCTGCACACGGCCAGCCTGGAAAACGGCGCCATCGTGTATGGCGAAACGCACGTTTTCCTCGGCTGCCGCTTCATCATCACCGTGCGCCACGGCCCCTCGGCAGGTTATGCGAAACTGCGCGAACGCAAAGAAAGCGTGCCCGGTAAACTGGCCAGCGGCCCCGGTTATGTGCTCTATTCCATCATCGACTTCATCGTCGACCAGTACCAGCCCTGCATCGACCATTTGCAAGCCAGATTCCAGCAATACGAACAGCAGCTATTCCAGCCCAGCCTGTCCGAAGACAAGCTGCAAGACTTCTACCAGTTAAAAACGGAGTTGCTGAAACTGGACGCCGCCGTCAACCCCCTGCATGAAATCTGCACCCAGCTGATCCGCTTCCATGGCGACATCGTCCCCAAGGAAAACCGCATCTACTACCGCGACATCCTCGACCACGTCAAAAGAGTGACCCACACCGCCGGCCAGATGCGCGAAATGGTCAACTCCGCCATGCAAGTGGCGCTAGGCCAAATCTCGATCCGCCAGAACGAAGTGGTAAAACGCCTGGCCGGCTGGGGCGCCATCCTGGCCGTGCCCACCATGGTCTTCAGCCTGTACGGCATGAACTTTGAATTCATGCCGGAACTGAAGTGGCGGGGCAGTTATCCGGCGGTGATAGTGGGGATTATTGCGGGGTGTTACTTTTTGCACCGCAGGTTGAAGCGGGATGGGTGGTTGTAGGGGAGGGAAGCGCCAGCCAACATATATTTTAAAACAGCAGTTGGCTGGCTCAAATTACACTCTATGCCGTCTTTTCCTAAAAATCAGCCGCTGTATCCGTTTCCCCGACGATGCGCTGATGACGTCTTCTTCGAAAATCACCTCGCACTGTCCGCTGGCTGGCACGGTCACCAATTGCCGCTCAAATGCGGAATACAGCCGGCCAGACTTGTCGCGTAGCGAGGCCTGTTCCGTGACGCGCCAGCTGAGGTAGAGCGTGCCGCCCGGAAGCAGTAACGCGATCAGTGAGCTGACGGCCTCGCCGATACTGGCCGGTTCAAGATGCATGATCACGGTTTCGCACAGCACGTTCTGGTAGATGCCGCGCTCGACGCCGTTGAGTTCCGGCAGGCTGGCTTGCTGGAAGGTAATGCCGGGATAAACCGCCTGCGCTTCATCGAGCAATCCCTGGGAAACATCGACGCCGATAGCTTGGAAACCATTCTCAAGCAGCCACGCGGTATCGCGGCCGGCACCACAGCCTATGTCCGCGGTGAGTCCCGGCGCAAAGTATTGTTTCAATAACGCGTACATGTCGCTGGGCGCATCCTGTTCGCGCCAGTCGCGGGCATAGGAGGCCGCTTGCTGGTCGTAGGCGGCTAATGTTTCTATATCCATGCAGATGCTCCTTCGAGGAGGGGCTGCTCGTCTCAATGATTATCGCAGGATTTCAGATGAGAAATGCGTATGTCAGATAGCCAGACTGAGCAGCTCTGCTAGGCATTGGAGCATGCTTTGCTACACCTCAAATATCAATGCCTGCTGGCGCTACCGGTGATATAGCTGTGGCTGTGAGCGGAGACGAGTGCTCCGGGCCAGCGAAGAGGGGGGCATATGCCAATATACATAAGTGCTATCATGAAGGCATTCCAAGCTACTTCCCTGCGCTGGCAGCAAGGGGGCGATAACTGGTTTGATGTTGAGCTGAACTTCCCTCAAGCAGTCGTCCAAATTGCTGCGGAGGTGGTGCTTGATCCGGGCTCTGGCACCCTGGCTTTATTTGACATCGCTATCTATGCACAAGATGAAAAGAATTTTCGCATGGGCTCGGCGGAAAGTGCGCTGCGGGAGGCGATGAAAGATTTGAAGAGCGTGGCGCAGGGGCAAGGATATTTCATAGTAAATATTACCGGGCAGCGTGTTGAACATAGCTCGTCTGCACGACCCGGACATAATATCGATATTCGCTTGTGAACGCGTGGGAGGTCGCTATGGTTACGTTTTCGTATGAGCAACTATTGAGCAAGCTGAAAAGTTTGAACTGTACGCCAGACGAGGCGCAGCTTCATTTGAAGCACATGCATGCTTCTATCGTGATGGCCATCAGAGTGACGCGTGCCGTTTATGGCATGTCCATGGGGGAAGCCAAGAAGATAGTGGATCGCCATCCCGTTTGGGTTGATGAGTCTGCTTTGGGGAATAAAATTCAAGAAAAAGCCATTGCAGCGGCAGGAGAGTTGCTGGCGCAGTGAGCAGATTGCCGCTTGAGCTCACCATGTTTTCCACTGCTTGAACTAAAAATCATATCGGGATAGGTGGCTACAACCTCTCGCTGCCTTTCCCCGTCATGCTCTGCCGCTAGGCGTCAGAAGGTATACCTCACCGTTCCCAGCACATTCCTCGGCGCCCCAAACGTGATGTTGTTGAACACGTCGAGCTGGTTGGCGTAATAACGCTTGTCGAACAGGTTGTTCACGTTCACTTGCAGCGACAGCTGGTGGCTGATGTCGTAGCGGGCCATCAGGCTGGCCACGGCATAGGCGTTTTGGCCCACGTCAACTTGGTTGCCGGTGCCAGGATTGGTCACGCTGGTGTAGCTGCGGCCTTCCCAGTTGACGCCGCCGCCGATGGCGAGTTTTTGCCAGGCGCCGGGCAGGCGGTATTTGGTGTACAGCTTGAACAGCTTGTGCGGATACATGGTATTGATGTCCTTGCCGCTGGCGTCCGTGGTGGTAAATTGCGTCCAGCTGATGCTGGCGTTCCAGCCTGGCGCCAGGTCGCCGCTCACTTCCATTTCATAGCCTTTGGTGGTCGCGCCGTCTATCGTGATGTAGGCTTGCTCGCGGGTGTTGGGCACGAAGGTGGTGCCGTCGGCGATGGCGAAGTTGTCCTGCTTGATGTGGAATACGGCGAAGGAGGCATTGGCTTTGCCATCCAATAGTTCTCCCTTGACGCCGGCTTCCGCGCTCTTGCCCTTCAATGGTTCCACGTAGACGCCGCGCCGGTCGCGGTAATCCTGCGGATCGAAGGTATCGGTATAGCTGGCGTACAGCGAGGTTTGCGGACCCAGGTCCCACACCAGGCCCGCATATGGCGTGACGACGCCCTGGTGGCGCTGCGAGTAGGCGACGTCGGTCCACAGGGATTGGTCGCCGTCGCGGCGCCAGTTGGTGACGCGGGCGCCGGCGATCAGTTTGAGCATGTCTGTCAGTTGCAGCCGGGTCACGCCATAGGCGCTGGTCTGCTTTGTGTGGGTGCTGCTGCCCACTTGCTGTGGGTCCCAGGCCGGCTCGGGATACGCGCCGGTCCATGCGCGGAAGTCGCCGATGGGCGGCGTAAAACTGGCATTGCTCGACAGCCAGCGCATGGTGTATTCGCCATGCAGCAGGCCCATGGCCAGTTCGTGCTGGCGGCCGAACAGGGTGTATGGCCCCACGGCTGTCAGGTTGACGTCGGTCTGGTGCTGGTCGGCGCCATAGCCGATCAAAAAGGCGTCCAGGCCCTGGCCCGTGTTGCGGTCCAGGCTGCCGCTGATCCAGTTCAGGTACTGGTCACCCGTATTGCTGCGCCGGGTGGCAGTCGCTTGCCATTTCCAGCCGTTGGCCAGCCGGTGTTCCAGGGTGGCAAACACGCTGCGCTGCTGCGTGTCCCAGCGGTTCCAGTCGGCGGCCGTGGTGGCCGAGCGGTCCCAGTGGGTCAGGCCACCGTCCGTATAAAAGATGGGCAGGCCGGACCACTGGTTGCCGCGATGGCGGTCGCGCTGCTCGCTGGCGCCCACGCTCAAACGCGTGGCTGCATCGAGGTCTGCATCGACCACGGCGTAGAACAGCGCCGAGTTACCCCGCTCCAGGCGGATGAAGCTATCGTGTTCTTCGGCGCTGACCACCACGCGGCCGCGCACGGAGCCATCGTGGTTCAACGGTGAACTGAGGTCAAGCACGCCGTCGTGGCGACCCCAGGAGCCCAGCCCCAGGCTGGCCGAACCGGTGAAGGTTTTGCTGTCCGCATGCTTGCGTATCAGGTTGATCGAGGCCGAGGGGCTGCCCGTGCCGTTCATCAGGCCGGTGGCGCCGCGCACGATTTCAACCCGGTCATAGATGGCCGTGTCGGCCTTGGCTTCGCCCGCGTCGTTGCCGGGCATGGGCACGCCATCGATTTGCAGCTTGTCGATCTTGAAGCCGCGCGCTGAAAAGTAGCCGCGCACGCTGTCGATTTCCTTGGCCGACACGCCTGGCGCGCTATTGGCCACGTCGAACACCGAGCGCAGGGCCTGGTCGTCCAGGCGTTCGCGCGTGATCAGCGACACCGATTGCGGCGTATCGCGCAGCGACAGGTTCAAGCCCGTGGCAGCGGTGCTGGCGCTGCTGGTGTAGGAGCCGCTGCCCTCGGTGCTGTTTTGCGCGCCAGCCGTGACGACGATGGGTGCCATGGTTTGCGGGTCGGCGGCAGTGGGATTGGTCTGTGCCTGGACGCTGCCGGCGGCCAGCAGGCTGGCCAGCGCCAGATGGATGGCCATGGCGCTGCGGCGTGGAGGAAAAGGTAATGGACTGGAAGAGGTGGACATGTGATAGTAGTTTTTAATTGAGAATAGAAATCATTCTCAATTTTAATGAGCGACTATTATTTATGCAATCGGCAATGGCGATCTGTCATCCCGGTACCTGCAAAGCGTCTACTTTTCCCAACGCATGGCCTCGAAAGCGTTCACGACGGCCGTTTCGTATTCGATGAAGAAATCGCTGTGCGACGCGTTATTGATGGTCAGCAAAGTGCTGCCGGGGAGGGCGGCGGCGATGCGCTGGCAGTCCGGGCCGTGCATTTGCGGATAGATCCTGAGCCAGGCGCGCGCGTCGGCAAGGTCGCGCGGGTCTGTCAGATGTGTAATCCAGGGCATCATGTCGGCCAGGGTGGACGGTTGCGCGACGATCACCAGCGCCGGCGCACGCACGGCGCGGTAGTCGGGCGACAGCGTCCTGGCGCCTTCGGACATGGCCGCCGCGACTGCCAGCGGCGTATTGGGCCGCACGCTGTCGCCGGGCAGGATATCAAGCGTGTCGCGCCAGTACGCCTCCATGGCTGGCCACCATTGCTTGTGGATGCGTTTGGCGTAGGCGAGCGAGGCGCCCAGCGACGCCAGGTCCGCCGCTTGCGGTTCAGGCGCATCCATGACGGGATTGTCCGGTATTTCTTCTCCCGTCCAGACGATATCGTGCGAGTAATCGTAGGTGGTGTCGAGGTATACCACACCACGCACACGCTGAGGGTGGCTGCCCGCGAACAAGGTGACTTCGTTGCCGGCGATGGAATGGCCGGCCAGGAGGATGCGCTGGATTTTCAAAGTGTCGAGCACGGCCAGCAAATCGGCTACTAAAGTGGCGGGGGCATAGGTGTTGGCGTCGATGGGGGCGGGCTTGCTCGACTGCCCGTAGCCGCGCCGCGTGATGGCCAGCACCCGGTGGCGGCGCGCCAATGCGGGCGCCAGGCTGTCGAAGGCATGCGCATTGCCGCCCAGGCCGGCCAGCAGCACGATCACATCGTTATTGCCGCCCTTGCCAGAAGTCCAGTCGCGCACATGCAAGGTGACGCCAGCGCCCACGGTAATCTGGCGGTCGATTACGGAAGGTGTGCCTGGCTGGCCGCCACAGGCAGTCAACGCTGCCAGCGCGCCCATGCTCAATATCAAACGCCGGCGGGTGTCGCCATGCTTGTTCATGTAGGACTCCATTAGTCAGGGAAAAAGATCAGTATCGGCAGCAGGCATGAAGGGGGCATGAGGTCCAAATGAAGAGCGCATGAAGGCGGTGCTTTGACATTTTTTCCAGGGTTGGATAAACTATCTGAATGAAAAAATCAAAAGTCGATACCGCCCCCGTGCGCAGCACCGAACAGGCGCTGCTGCTGGAGCAGATCAAGCAGGTGGCCGAGGGCCTGGCGAAGACGTTTGCGCCATTTTGCGAAGTGGTCGTGCATGATTTGCTCGAACCCCAGCATTCGGTGCTGGCCATCCATAACAATCTGTCGGGCCGCGAAGTGGGGCAGCCGACCACCGAGCTGGGGCTGGCGCGTATCCTCGACCCGGCTTTTCCGCAGGTGGTGGCGAACTATCCCAACAAGTTTGCCGATGGCCGGCAGGCCAAGAGCACCTCGATCGGCATCAAGGATGGCGACGGTAACTACATCGCCGCGCTGTGCATGAATGTGGACCTGACCCTGTTCCAGGGTTTTCAAAGCGCTATCGGCCAGTTTGTCGCCATCGACAGCGACAACGCGCCCCGTGAAACGCTGGATCCGGCCGGCGCCGAGGCCTTGCGCGCGCGGATCGACCAGTTTGCCGCCCGCCTGGCGACCACGCCGCGCACCCTGAAAACGCCGGCCCGCAAGGCGCTGCTGGCCGAATTGCGCGAGGCGGGTTTACTCGATGTGCGCCGGGCCATGGAAATCATCGCCGAACATCTGGGCGTGTCGCGCGCCGCCGTCTATACCTACGCCAAATCATGACCACATCCAATCAGACTGATACCCACGCTGCCCGTTTGCTGCTGCTGAACGCCGCCGCCGTGACCACCCATTTGCAGCCGGACGCCGTGCTGGACGCCGTGCGCGAGGCTTTTGTGCTGCATAGCCGTGAGCAGGGCCGCATTTTTCCCGTGATCCGCGAAACGCTGGCCACGGGCGGCACTTTCGGCATCAAGGCGGG
This sequence comes from Janthinobacterium silvisoli, assembly GCF_014200725.1. Classification (GTDB taxonomy): domain Bacteria; phylum Pseudomonadota; class Gammaproteobacteria; order Burkholderiales; family Burkholderiaceae_D; genus Janthinobacterium. Next base: position 263,894 of record NZ_JACHCL010000001.1, on the reverse strand, counting down.
CGATATCCCGGCCGAAAATGTGCTGGGTTTCAAGGCAGCCGGCTTCTGGCCCGGCAACCGCGCGCTGGGCGCCGAACCGCACCAGGCCACCATCATGCTGCTGGACCCGGCCAGCGGGCGGCCCGTCTGCATCATCGACGGCAATGCGATCACTACCGCCCGCACGGGCGCCGCAGGCGCGCTGGGCTTGCAGCTGCTGGCGCGCCCGGACAGTGCAACCTTGTGCGTATTCGGCACCGGCGTGCAAGCGCGGGTGCAGGTGGAATACGCGCTGAGCGTGCTGCCACAGCTGCGGCAAATACGCTACGTCAGTGCCTCGCGCCAGCCCAATCCGGTGTTCGAGGCGGTGTTTGCCGGCCACATCGCGATCGCATGTGCGGTGGATGCCGATGACGCCGTGGCTCACAGCGACGTGGTCATCACGGCCACGCCGGCGCGTGTCCCCCTGTTTTCAGCCAGCGCCGTGCAGCCGGGCACCCATATCAATTGCGTGGGCGCCGATACGCGCGGCAAGCGCGAACTGCCGGCAGGTTTGCTGGAGCGCTCACGCCTGGTGGTGGACGACACGACCCAGGCGCGTCAGATCGGCGAGCTGCAATGGGCGCCCGAATTGCCATGCTTGACACTGGGCGATGTACTCGATGGCCGGCAGCCATGGCAGCGCGCAGCAGATGACATCACGGTGCTGGACTTGACCGGCCTGGCGCTGCAAGATTTGACGGTCGCCCGTCTGATCCACCGGCAGGCGCTGGCCGCCGATGGCGGAACTGGCAGCGGCATCGATATTTCCTGGCCCTGGTAAGGCCAGCTTCCGATTATTTTTATTGAAAAGCGAGACCCCATGCAGACCCTGACTCTCCCTACTTATGCCGATGTCGTCGCCGCTGCCGAACGCATCGCCGGCCATGCGCACAAGACGCCCGTCATCACTTCGCGCACCGTGAACGAGGAATGCGGCGCTGAAGTGTTCTTCAAGTGCGAAAACCTGCAGCGCATGGGCGCCTTTAAATTCCGTGGCGCGTTTAACGCCTTATCCCAGTTTGACGAGCAGCAGCGCCGCGCCGGCGTGGTGGCCTTCTCGTCGGGCAATCACGCGCAGGCAATTGCGCTGTCGGCGCAATTGCTGGGCATTCCGGCCACCATCATCATGCCGGAAGATGCACCGGCCGCGAAAATCGCTGCCACGCGCGGTTACGGCGGCAATGTGGTGCTGTACGACCGCTACACGCAAGACCGCGAACAGATCGGCCGTGAGCTGGCCGAAAAGCAGGGCATGACCCTGATTCCACCGTATGACCACCCGGACGTGATCGCCGGCCAAGGCACGGCGGCCAAGGAATTGTTTGAAGAAGTGGGGCCGCTGGACGTGCTGTTCGTCTGCCTGGGTGGCGGCGGCTTGTTGTCCGGCTCGGCCCTGGCCACGCGCGCGCTGGCGCCCGACTGCAAGCTGTATGGCGTGGAGCCGGAAGCGGGCAACGACGGCCAGCAATCGTTCCGTTCGGGCCAGATCGTGCACATCGATACGCCGAAAACCATCGCCGATGGCGCGCAGACCCAGCACCTGGGCAATTACACCTTCGCCATTATCCAGCGCGATGTGGACGATGTGCTGACGGTGAGCGACGCGCAACTGGTCGAGCGCATGGGCTTTGCCGCCTCGCGCATGAAGCTGGTGATCGAGCCGACTGGCTGCCTGGGTTTTGCGGCGGCGCTGCAAATGAAGGAACAACTGCGCGGCAAGCGCGTGGGCATCATCATCAGCGGCGGCAACGTCGACATGCAGCGTTTTTGCGAGTTGCTGGCCGCAGCGTGATGTAAAAATTTATACCCTGTCACGCAGGCCGCTCCCCTGGCCGGAGCGGCCTGTGCTATCAGGCTCCGGCCTGAACTCCCGTCGTTCTTCCTGTTTTCCTCCTTGTCCTGTCATCAAAAAATCTCCATGAACAAGGCGGGCTAACTGTCGCCCATGTCTTGTTTTGGCGCACTGTTAATCGCGTCAGTTTATGTCAGATTATGCGATAGACTTTACCTTACTGTTTACTCTTCAGTAACAAAGAAGAGATAAACGGAATGATAGATCTACTTTTATTGGGGGCCGATACTGAACGCAGTCATGAATTGGCCAGGCTATTTCAGAGCGCAGGCTATCAAGTCGAGGAAGTGCCGGATTTGGCATCGTATTTGAATCGTCCCCTTGGAAACTTATTGCCATCAGACGCAGGAATTTCTAAGGGAATGGCTGTCACACTGCCATGTTCAAATGATTCAAGGGATATCCGCATATTTAATGCCAGGGCATCTGACGTCAACGCCGGCGCATTCCAATGCCAGCCGAACCTGCTGACCTTTATTTCAAACCTGGCACGCCAGCTGATGCCTGGCTGGCGCCTGAGCATGGGCAGCCGCTGCCTTGAGGCGCCGAATCGCCGCATCGTTGAATTAACCAGCCTTGAATTCAAATTCATCAAAAATTTTGCCTTGGTGGAAGTAAATGAAGCCATTTCACGCAAACAGATCGTGCAGGCGTTTGGCGAGGATTATCTCTCGTACGACCAGAACCGCATCGACACCATGTTAAGGCGCTTACGCAAAAAAGTGGAATTAAGTGTCGGCGTTAAATTGCCGCTCAATACCGAGCGGGTACGCGGTTTTTCTTTTGGACACATACTCATTATTGATCCATAGGCAGGAAAACCTGTCATAAAGCGTCATTTTTCTATTGGGAATGCGACTTATAATAAAAAAGCAATTCCTTTTATTGAATATGACGTTTATTGAGAGGTGATGATGAGAATGAAATTAATGATGTTGATCCCTGTAACTGTGCTGGTGGCCATGCCCTTGGCGGCGCAGGCTGCTACGCCGGCATTGCAAGGCTATGGCGCCGACCTGAGCCAGACTTCCGTTTCCGGCATTTCTTCAGGCGGTTTCATGGCCGCGCAACTGGCCACTGCTTATTCTTCCCAGTTCCGTGGCGTGGGCGTGATTGCCGCAGGTCCATATGACTGCGCCTCCACCTATCCCAGCCATTCCTTGCTGCAAAACGCCATGACGACTTGCATGTCGCCACTGGGTGCCAGTGTTGGTCCGAAGGCGGATGTTTCCTGGGATAATGCGAAGCGTTATGCGCAGGCGGGCAAGATCGATCCGGTCGCCGATCTGGCACGCCAGCGCGTGTATATTTTCAGCGGATCCAGCGATACGACGGTCAAGACGATCGTGGTTGACCAGGTGGAAGAGTATTACCACCGGGCCGGCGCGCCAGCGTCGGCCATCCAGTACCGGAAAAACAATGCCGGCCACGCGATTATTACGGACCGCCCGCAAGACGTGTCCTGCGCCGCTACACATGCCCCCTATATCAATAATTGCGGTTTTTCGCAGTCTGTAGAATTGCTGGCCCATCTGTACGGAGAGCGTAGCCGGCCGGCGAGTAAAGCTCCGTTGACGGGTTCCATCGTCCGCTTCGACCAGCGCGAGTTCATCAATGGCAGCCGCAGCAGCATGGATGACACTGCCTATGCCTATGTTCCGCGCGATTGCCAGAAAAATGCCTGCGTAGTCCACGTGGCATTCCATGGCTGCCAGCAAGGCGCTTCGCAGATCGGCGAGCGCTTTTACATGGGCACCGGCTACAACGAGTATGCGGAAACAAACCGCATGATCATCCTGTATCCGCAGGCCCGGCCATCTAATGGCATCCCTTATAACCCCAAGGGCTGCTGGGATTTCTGGGGTTATTCCAGCGAGGATCAGCGGCATCCGGACTTCCAGATGCACAGCGCACCGCAGATGAGGGCCGTCATGGCCATGCTGAACCGCCTGGGCCAGCCGCGCGCTGCCGCTGCCGCTCGTTAACTTTGTTGAAATGGAAAACCATCATGGCATTTAATTTACTGACGCAATGGCTGTCTTTCGGTAATTCTTCGCTGGACATGTATAAACAGCTCGCTTCGGCGGGCGACGCCAGCCTGCGCGAGGCTGGCGCAACGGCCGGCCCCGCCCAGCTGGCGCAGCTGGTCAAGAAAACGCTGGAGTTGAGCAAGCAATGGAGCGAGGCCCAGTCCGATGCTTATACAGCGCTGTTCCGCACCCAGCTGTCCGCGTTCGACGTACGGCTGACCTCGGACACCGTGCTGACCTTGATGGATTTGCAGACCCAGCTGTCCAGCGACCTGGCGGCGCAAAGCAATGGCACCATCAAGGCGTTTGCGCAAAGGGCGCAGGCTTGCCTCAATGATTTGCAGGAAACGCAGACGAAGGATGAAGTTTCCATGGTGGTGGCGGGATTCCTGAGCGATGTGGGGGGCGTGCTGCGTAGCGGCGCGGAAGAAACCGTGTCCTTGCTGAACTCGGCGCAAGCCGCATCGGGCATCCTGACCCACAAGGCGCTTGACGAGATGGCGCAGGGCAAGCCGGCTGCAGCTGGCTAAGTATTTCTAACGCGCACAAAAAAGGGAGAGCAAAGCTCTCCCTTTTTTGTGCGCGGCATGCGCGTCCTCAGGCCTGCGCTGGCGGCGTGGGGGCCGCGTCGAGCGGCATTTCCAGCATATAGTCGGGCAAGGTGCGCGGGAAAATGCGGCTGAACATGACGGCCGCCTGGGCCGCTGCCAACTGGAAGCGGCGCCGCAGTTCCTCGCTCACGCGCATGTCCGTGCTCGCCTGGTAGCGCTGTTGCAGGTCGCGCATGCCGGTCAGCTGGTCTTCCAGCGGGCTCAATTGATCAGACGCCGCATGGCCGCCGACATAGGCTCCCTGGCTCATGCCCATCAGGGTCAGCAGGGTAGCCGAGATCTGGATATTGCCCAAGGCATCGGCGCCGCTGGCAATTACATAGGCGGCAATCACCACCGTAAATACCAGCATCTGGAATTTGTAGATGTCAAAACGTTTGTCTGTCTGCAACAGTTCGGCGGCGCTCGCTTGCGTATGGGCGTCCGTCAAGGGGGCCGTAAACCAGCCCAGTTGCTGCGCATAGGCGTACAGCTGCGGTTTGAGTTCTTTCTTGATCGAGGTCGTGATCTGGCTGCCCGCCGTGCCGGCCGTGGAAATGCCGATCAGGTATAGCAGGTCGGTCGACAGCTCTTGCAGCAAGCCCGTGCGTAGCCACTGGTAAAACAGCAAGGTGGCCACGATCAAGGTAAACAACAGCATCTGCAATTGCGACAGGCTGGCGTGGCCGCCCGAGCCCGTGATGTACCAGGGCAGCAAATAGCGCAGGCGCTTGCGCCAGCCCGTGGCCCGCGCTCCCTTGCTGCTCAGCGCCGGTATCGCGGCGGCCGCCAGCAAATAGCATCCGGCCGCAAATAGCGTGGCGGCGACGATGCTGGAAAATTTGCTCGATACGGATAATTTCATGTCGCGCCCGAAATGGACATGGCCCCGCTCGCCGTTCTCATAGTCGAAGGCGGCAATTCTCAGGCGCAGCTGCTGATGGCGGTCCCAGAAATTCCAGCTACCCTTCAAGTCGCCGGCATTGTCGAATTCTTCTATCTTGGGCGCGCGAAAGTAGATGTGCGTGATGGCAGCAGGACGCGCCGCCTCATCCTGCTTCGGGCCGTTGATGTTTGCGATATGGTCGACCAGCAAGGGCAGGGTGCTGATGCGGTTGTTACGCCATAGCTCGAAGTAGCCGACCACGCAGATCTTGTCCGTCTGCTCGGCCAGGCTGGGACTGATGCTGATGTAATTGATATTGCCGCTGGCCAGGCTGGGCGAGGGCAGGTCGATCCTGGCGTTGTCCAGCGTGTTGATGGCGATCTGCAGCGGCAGCCGCATCGCTTCAACCTGCTGCTGCGGCGTGCCGCGAAAGCGTGCCGAGCAGATGTCTTGCGCTACCGGCCCGGCAGCCGAAGCCTGCCGCAAACCGATGCCTGTTTCCATCACCAGCGTCGATGCCAGTGCCAGTATTGTTGCCTGCCTGTTCATATCCTTCCTCCCCGGTTGTTGTCCTGTCCCATGCTAGGGGCGTGCTTCCAGGCATTGGCTGACCGTCTCTGGCGCACTGGCTCAGGTCAGAATCGGTCAGGGACTGCGGCTGCGCCCGGACTATCCTTATCGCTACAACTTTCAACTGTTACATCAACCAGATAAGGGGAAATCTATGGCTGTCCTGACGAGTCTTGAAGACATGGTGCGGGCAATTGCCGGCTCGGTCATGAATGCGCAGCACATGGTGGAAAAGGCGCAGTTGGCCAACATCGCGTCCTTTTTTGATGACCGGCACCAGCCTTCCATGATCGAGGTTGAAGTGCCTGCCACGCATAGCAGCGCAGAGGCCGAGGCTTTTTACCAGTACCGGGTGCCAGTCATTTCACTGGTGCCGCACAGCTCGCTGATCATTGGCGAGGCCGAGATCGACCTCGACGTGGAACTGGGCGCCTTCGAAGACCATGAACGCGAGGGTGTGCACGATGGCATCATGGATCAGCTGGGCCGCGCGGCGCCAGCCGAAAAGAAGGCGGGACTGATGGTCAATCCCGGCAATGGCGGACTGGCCAGCAAGAGCGGCAATGCGGTGCACATCAAGCTCAAGCTGGTTGCCACTGAAAAATCGGAAGGCCTGGCGCGGCTGGTCAACGACGTGGTCAAGGCACAAGGTCCCGTCGCGATACGGCGCCCTGGCGACGCCGCCTGATGGCGTGGGTTTTTATTTGATTGCTGTATTTTCAGGAGCATGTCTTGGCTACCAATAATTTTCATTTGACGAATATCCGTTTTATCAAGCGCGTGGTCGTTGGTAACGATAATCCGCAAAGCATGAAAACAGAAACGGAAGTGCAGGAAGCCATGGATTTGGTGAATCTGTGCCTGGCATCGACACCGCGTGGTTATGTATTAAACGTGGAAAAGAGTTTTGGCTTGTATAATATCGGCGAGCATCAGGTTGTATTGCAATATGCCGTTTATAACATTGGCTTTGACCGCAAGCCGGTGTTTTTGGACGATCATGGTAAAACCTGAGCGCGGCGTTTCCCAGCAGCGGGCCGAAGCGCTGCGCGACGCCATCGCGTGCAGCTATGCGGCCAGCAATGCGGCGCTGCGCGACAATATCCATGCCGGGCAGGCGCCAGCCGCCGCGCCTTTTCATTATGTGCTGCCAGATCAGCATCCTGCTGCCGCCACGCCCCGGTTCATCCCCTCAGAACAATTCAAGCGCCAGTACGCGCTGTGCCTGGAATCGCTATCGGTGACCGTGTACGGCTATTGCATCGAGCGCCAATTCGGCTGGGAACGCCGGCTGGAAGCTGCGCTCGTCTTGCGGCGCCCCTCCTGGTGGCGGCGCCTGCTGCGTGCGACTCCTTTGCTGGCCCTGACAGTGCAGGCGCACCCGGCAGGCGCCGAGATCAGTATTGCGCCGGCAAAAAAGCCTGATTATCGGGGAAAAATCAATTGCATCATCAGGCTGGAGCCGGGATTGCAGCAGCAATTAAAGCAATCGCACCAGCATCAGCTGGCCGCTGCGCCATTTAAAAACAGAATCAAAAGATTATTGCCATTTTTCGGCAAATGAATTATCTGAGTTGCGGTCAGAAACTGCCATTTGATTATTGATTTTCAGGCGTAATCTAAAAATGCCGGCATCGGGTTGGTAAATAAAACGATAGCCGGTATTTATCCACCGAGTGGAATCCTATTGCCCGCAAGGGCTTTATTTTAAAGGAGTAGATAATGGCTGAAATTATTGACATGGCGTCGCAATTCAAGGGCTTGCCGATGGGCGACCTGATCGGCGGTCCTTTGACCGCAGCGTGCGATGCACAAGTGAAACTGGCAAACGCCACTGCCGATTTCATCAAATACATCGGCTTCCTGCCGCCATCCGAGAACGACAAGAATGGCGTTGGCGCCACCCGCCTGGCGCATTTCGCCTTTACGCGTCCAGTGGCCGACCCGGCAGACCCCAGCAAGACGATTGAACAGTCGGTGGCGCTCGACGTGCCGCTGCTGGCCATCGTGAAAGTGCCCAGCCTGTCGATCACCAAGGTCGACATCACCTTCGACATGGAAGTGAAATCGTCATTCAGCTCGAAAGAGACGGAAGACAAGTCGGGCAAATTCTCGGCCGACATCAAGGCGGGCTGGGGGCCGGTCAGCGTCAAGGTTCATCTGGAAGGCTCGGTCGCCACGCACAAGGAAAACACCCGCAGTTCGGACAATTCGGCCAAGTACCACGTGCAGGTGCTGGCTGAAGACGGCGGCATGCCGGAAGGCCTGGCACGCGTGCTCGACATCCTGCAAACGTCGATCCAGCCACGCATTGCTGCACCAGCCCCGGCACCGGCGCCAGCCCCGAATCCTTGATCCCGCTGTGATGGCGTAGCACGCGAGCCGCACGGCGTTTCCAAAGCGCCATGCGGCGTTTCAGGCGCCTGTCCGGCGCAATCCATTTCCATGAAGGGGGAGAAATATGCATGAACTTAGCACCACTGAACTGGCTGCCATGCTCACCACGACCGATGCCGATACACGGGCGCTGCTGTGGGTCGGGCCGCTCAACGACAGCATGCGGGCCTGTTCCATCAATACCGCCGTGCGCCAATCCGCATTCCTGGCGCAAATCCTGCTGGAATCGTCCGAACTGCGCCAGTTGCAGGAATCGCTCGGCTACAGCGCGCAGCGACTGCGCCAGGTCTGGCCACAGCGTTTTCCCAGCGATGACATCGCAGAGCAGTATGCGCACAACCCGCAAAAGCTGGCCAACAAGGTGTATGCACTGCGCATGGGCAATGGCGACGAGGCCAGCGGCGATGGCTGGGCTTACCGGGGCCGTGGCTTGATCCAGCTGACGGGGCGCGACAACTATGCGCATTTTTCAGCGGCGATGGACTGTGATGCGCTCGGTCATCCGGACTTGCTGCAACAGCCAGCTGGCGCGGCCTTGTCGGCGGCCTGGTTCTGGCGCACGCACGGCTTGAACGAGCTGGCCGATGGCACTTTGCAAGCCGATGGCGACCAGCAGTTCAGTGAAATCACGCGCCGCATCAATGGCGGCTTGAATGGCCTGCCGCAGCGCCACGCCTATTGGGACCGGATCCGCAAGATTCTCGGTGTGGCTACGCCACCCTGAACGGTATGGCCGCACGCGGCGTTCTCCTGATATGTCATTTTCCTTTCGATGAGGCAATCACATGAGTAATTACAGCAAAGTGCAATTCATTTCCTGGGAAGTTCATACCGGTCCTTTTGTGATCCCTGGCGCTGCCAAGGGCAATCCCGATGTGGCTTTGTATAGCGGCCTGCTTGATCCGGCGCCGGACAAGCGTACGGATGCGCTGGGCCAGTGCTGGGATATCGACGCGCGCCTGGCATTTACGGCCGACGCCATCAGCAAGGCGGAACTGTCCAGCGACCGCAGTCCCGGCACGCTCAAGGTCTTTATGGCGCCCGAGTTTTTGTACCGTGGGGCCGGCGGCGCCTATCTGCACGACCTGATCGACGGCTGGGCAAGCAAGGCGCCGGCGGAATTCAATCTGCCTGCGCCGTACAGCGGCCCATGGCCTGGGCTCTTCGGTGGTTTGCGTGCACTGGTGCGCGATGCGAAATATGAGGATTGGATATTTGTCTTTGGCACGGCAGTGAGCGCGTCATTCCCATCGGCAAAACAGGGCAACGGTAAATTCGTCATCGATACCAGCAAGCCTGGTGAAATTTACAATAGCGCGCTGATACAGCGCGGCGGCCTGCTGCATGGTGGTGACAACTATGTCTCGCGCAAGCATTACATATCGGGTATCGATTTCTTGAACTGGAATGCATCCGTGAAACAGCATGTGGCGGGCACGGTGCTGCCACTGGACCCAAGCACCGTGCTGCCAGCCGATGTGCTGGGTGTTCCTGAAGGTGGCGCTGTTTTCCGTATTCCGGGTATCAACGACAGCAAGACGAAACCTATCGATTTCGGTATTGAAATCTGCCTGGACCATATAGCTAGCGGCAGTAGCGCCAACGCCTACGGGCGCCTGCGTACGGCTGGCCAGTTCGTCAGGATACAACTGGTGCCATCGGGCGGCATGCGATTGAAGCCGGAGTCCATCTGCCTGCAGCCGGCCGGCGTGCCGACGCCCCGTTCCTATGCCTTTAATTGTGACGGATTGGGCAATATCGACGGCAGCCCAGGCAGCCATACGCAGCTGTGGAATGGCACCAATGGCGCTATCGTGCTACCTGCCAACCGCCTGGTAGACGCCAATGGCGGCGTGGCGTTGGTTGATACCCGGTTGTCAGCCGTCATCACCCAGGTGAGACAGGCGCAGGTCCTGGTGTCGGCAGATATGTTGTGGAATAGCGGCGGTAGCGTGAAGGGCGCTGGCCAGGTGCGTCTTCTGGCCGCGCGCGACCTGTAGGGAAGGGCTGCGCCGCCATGAGGGCGGCGCAGCAGTAGTGCAGGTCAATTACTTATGCAGCAGCGAACGCTTGCGCGCATAGCCGAAGTAGATCACCAGGCCGATCAGCAGCCAGACGCTGAAGGCGATCCAGGTGACCAGACTCAGGTAGCTCATCAGCATGACGCAGAACAGCACGGCCAGGATGGGAATCACTGGCACGCCAGGGCAGCGGAAGGCGCGTGGCAGGTCGGGGCGTTTCTTGCGCAGCACCAGCACGGCGATGGCGACCAGGGTGAAGGCGGCGAGGGTGCCGATGTTGATCAGTTCTGCAAGGATGTTGAGCGGGATCACGGCGGCGATCAGGCCGAACACGATGCCCACCATCCAGGTGGCGAAGAATGGCGTGCGAAAGCGCGGGTGCACGGTCGACAGGCGCTGTGGCAGCAAGCCGTCGCGCGACATGGCGAAGATGATGCGGGTCTGGCCGAAAGCCATTACCAGGATCACGGTGGTCATGCCCAGGATGGCGCCCAGGTCGACGAAGCGGGCGATCCAGTTTTCACCGGCATATTGCAGCGCCAAGGAGACAGGATGGTCGACGCCGAGGAATTTTTGGTAAGGCACGATGCCGGTCATGATGGCCGACACGATCACATACAGCACGGCGCACACGGCCAGCGAGCCGATAATGCCGATCGGCAAGTCGCGCGACGGCTTTTTGACTTCTTCGGCGGCCGAGGTGACGGCGTCGAAACCGATGAAGGCAAAGAACACCAGCGCCGCGGCGCTCAGCATGCCGTGGTAGCCGAACGGCATGTAAGGCTGCCAGTTGGCGGGCTGCACATGGCGCGCGCCGAAGATGATGAACAGCAGTACCACGCCGATCTTGATCGCCACCATGATGTTGTTCAGACGGGCCGATTCGCGCACGCCCCAGCCCAGCATGGCCGTCAGGGCCAGCATGATGCACAGTGCCGGCAGGTTGATCCAGGTCGTCACGCCGGGTAGCGCGCCAGGCGCGGCCGTCAGCTCGACCGGCAGGATGATGCCGATGCTGGCCAGCAACGACTGGAAGTAGCCGGACCAGCCTACACAGACGGCGGCCGCCGCCAGGCCGTATTCGAGCAGCAAGTCCCAGCCTATCATCCAGGCGGCCAGTTCGCCCATGGTGGCATAGGTGTAGGTATAGATGGAGCCGGCCACCGGCACGGTGGAAGCGAATTCCGCATAGCACAGCGCTGCAAAGCAGCAGGCTACGGCAGCCACCACAAACGACAGCGACAGCGCGGGGCCGGCCGTCAGCGCGCCAGTGCCCGTCAGCACGAAAATACCCGTGCCGACGATCGCGCCTATGCCCATCAAGACCAGGTCAAACGGCCCCAGTACTTTCGCCAGCCCACCCGGTTTCTTGCTGTGGGCAATCATGTCATCCAAATTCTTGGTTCTAAATAAGCTCACTGTCTCTCCTGATTCCTGCTGCTGTTGTAGTTTTATGCGTCTTCGATCCTGCCTTGTGGGCTGTGCGGCGCTGCCTGATTCTAGCCCAGGCCGCCGTCATTCTAGAAGTAAATCTGTGGCTGGCGCGATACGGTATGTCACGTAGCGTGGTGTCAAACATGAAAAGTGTCATGAATCACCACGATTTTGACGTAGCAAGCTCATGCTTTTGGATTCCCTGCCGTAATAGCTGACAAGGGAACAGAATGCCTGCTTGCCGGGTATTTGTTGTTAAAAAATTAAAGTGGCACATATCTTATTCATGAAAAATTACCTTATTGGAAAGGCAGGGCGATGACCTCGATCTCCGCACTCTCCAGCTGGAATGCCACGCCCACGCTGGGCACGGCTTCCAGCGCGAACCGGACGGACGCCTCATCGGCTTCCTCATCCCCGGCTGCCTCGCCATCGACCATCGTAGCGCTCAGCAAGGATGCTGACGGCCCTGTGATGGTGCCGTCGCCACCGTCGTGGGAACGTGCACCGGGTGACGCCGTCAGCCTGGTACTGTCGAAAAACATGAGTGCGTATGGCAGCGCGGGACGTTTCAGTGGCCTGGGCGCTGCGCTGATGAGCCAGTTTCAGGCGGGGGTGACGAATTATTCGCAATCGGCGCAGCAATCGCCGCCGCGCGTGCAGGGCGCCACGTATGCTGGAATCACGGCGATTCCAGCAGGCGGCTTGCATGGCAATGGCGAAGACCAGATGACCCTCAGCATCACGACCAGGAGCGGCGTGGAAGTCAAACTGTCGCTCGATAGCCAGGGCGATGGCCTGGCGGTGCAGATGACGAGCAGTGGTGAGCTCAGCGATGAAGAATCGCGCGCGCTGGCGGGCTTGTCGGACGCCTTCCAGAAAGCCATCGACGGCATGACGCAGAGCACGCCCAAGCTCAACCTGAGCGGTTTGATGCAGTATGACCAGACCGTGCTGTCTTCCGTGAACCTGCACGCCCAGGTCAAGCTGCGGGGCGGCCAGGAAGGCGTCCAGACGCTCGATTTCCAGGCGGATGCCACGCAAAGAAAGGTCAGCTTCAGTGGTGCGGCCGGTAATGTGGACGTGAAAGTGGATCCCAGCAAGGCAGTGGCGTTGGGCGGCAAGAGCCAGCAAGCCAAGGCCATGGCCAGCTATATGAAGCAGTTTGACCAGGCGGCCACGCGCGGCCATGGCGACGCCAATCTGATGGGCATGTTCAAGGATGCCTTCAGCGCATTGCACAGTAATACCAGCGCGCCGCAGACCGATTCCGCATCCGCATCGTCGGAGAGCAAATGGCGGCTGTCGCCCGGCGACAAGTCCATCCTGACGGGGCTGGCGGACTTCAGCGCCTCGGTATCGCAAACGGTGGCCTACAGCAATCCGATGCGCTCTGCGGAAAAGGACACTTTTAATTATGAGGTGGCACAAAACACCAGCTTGTCCGGCAACCAGGACAACCGCTCGATCCGCCAGGAGCAGACCTCGAAGCTGAGCGCCAGCTACCACCAGTCGCTGGTGCCGAATGTGCCGTTGAACCTGACCACCGATTCGGCATCGCAGAACTACACCTTTCACCAGATCGAGGATACGGCCAGCAGCGTGGCGCAGGTAGGCTACAAGGATGGCAAGCTGGTGCGGGCCAGCCTGGACCAGACGTCCAGCCAGTCGGCGCAGGTACTGAAGTATTTCCTGGGCAAGCTGGAGTCGGACAAGACCACGCCCGGTGGCGGCCACGTGCAGCGCGACCTGATGCCGATACTGGGACCGTACAGGACCGGTGAAGTGGGCCTGAACGACGAGCAGAAAGAGCAGCGGCGCCAGCAGGCATTACTGAGCCTGGGCGACGATGTGCTGTTGCAGTCTTATCCTGGACAAGTGATCACCATGTAAAAAAACGGCCCGGCTTCTGGCGAAGACGGGCCGTTTTGTATGTGCGTCAGCTTGGCATCAGTTCACGCGCTTGCTCTGCTTGATCCAGTAACCGAGGCCCAGCGCCGCCAGCCACACGGGGATCAGATAGACGGAAATGCGCAGGCCCGGCGTCAGATACATGATCACCAGGATGCCGGCCAAAAAGGCCAGGCACAGGTAGTTGGTGAACGGGTAGCCCAGGCTCTGGAACGCGGTGCTCTTGCCTTCGCGTTTTTTCTGCGCGCGGAAGCGCAGATGGATCCAGCTGATCATGGCCCAGTTGATGATCAGGGCCGATACCACCAGTCCCATCAGCACTTCAAACGCTTCACCGGGCATCAGATAATTGACCACCACGCAGGCGCCCGTCGCCAGCGCCGACACCCCCAGCGCCACCAGCGGCACGCCGCGGCGGTTCACTTTCAGCAGCGCGCGCGGCGCATTGCCTTGCTTGGCGAGGCCGAACAGCATGCGCGTGTTGCAGTACACGCCGCTGTTGTAGACGGACAGCGCGGCCGTCAGCACCACCACGTTCAGGGCGGTGGCCACCAGGTTGCTGTCGAGCGCATGGAAGATCAGCACAAAGGGACTGCCGCCCGTGACCACGTTTTGCCATGGATACAGCGACAGCAGGATGCCCAGCGCGCCGATGTAAAAGATCAGGATGCGGTAGATGGCCTGGTTGGTGGCGCGCGGAATCGAGGTGCTGGGGTCATCGGCTTCGGCGGCTGTGATGCCCACCAGTTCCAGGCCGCCAAACGAAAACATGATCACGGCCATGGCCATCACCAGGCCTTGCCAGCCATTCGGAAAAAAGCCGCCGTGCTGCCACAGATTGGCGACGCTTGCCTGTGGGCCGGCGTCGCCCGAGGCCAGCAGCCAGGCGCCGAAGATGATCATGCCGATAATGGCCACCACTTTGATAATGGCGAACCAGAATTCCATCTCGCCAAACGCTTTCACGTTCAGCAGGCTGATGGCGTTGATGAAGCCAAAGAAGGCCAGCGCCGAGACCCAGGTCGGCACGTCCGGCCACCAGTACTGCACGTAGATGCCGACGGCCGTCAGTTCGGCCATGCTGACCAGGACATACAGCACCCAGTAATTCCAGCCAGAGAGAAATCCTGGCAAGTGGCCGCAGTATTTGTCGGCAAAGTAGCTGAAGGAACCGGCCACCGGTTCATCGACCACCATCTCGCCCAGCTGGCGCATGATCAGAAAGGCGATCACGCCGGCGATGCCATAGCCGAGCAGCACGGAAGGGCCGGCCATCTTGATGGTTTGCGCGATGCCGAGAAAAAGGCCGGTGCCGATGGCGCCGCCCAGCGCGATGAGCTGGATATGGCGGCTTTTTAATCCCCGCTTGAGCTCATTGTGTTCAGTAATCCCGGCTGCCGTCATATAGTTTTGTCCTGATTCGCGGTGGTAAGGCCAGTGATTCTAATGCAAGAGCGTGGAAAGCAGCAGGGAAATGCATGTTGCACTGCGGTGTGTTGTATCCATTCCTACTCCCTGTATGATTTGCCTGCAGGGCGCGCTTAGGCGCTTACTTCTGGAATCAAGGAGAACTCGATGAATGCAGCACAGCGCAGCCATGTGCAAGGGATAGGCCTGGGCTTTTTGGCTGGCTATGTCGACACCCTGGGTTTCGTGGCCCTGTTTGGCCTGTTCACAGCCCATGTGACGGGCAACTTCGTGCTGATCGGCGCCATCCTGGCCAAGGATGCCCATGGCTCGATTGCCTTGAAACTGCTGGCTTTCCCCGCTTTTATACTGGGTGTGGCGGCCGCGCGCCTGCTGACGGTGGCGGCGGAACGGCGCGGCGGTGGCGCCTTGCGCCTGGCGCTGCTGATGGAATGGGTGCTGCTGGCCGGCTGCATGGTATGTGGCATGCAGGCTGGCCCTTTGACCGAGATGACGCAAGCCGATGCGCTGGCGATGGCGGCCGGCCTGTTCGGCGCGACGGCCATGGGTGCGCACAGCGCGATCAGCCGCTTGCAATTATCACATCTGGCGCCGACATCCATGATGACGGGGAATGTGACGCAACTGGTGATCGACACGGTCGACGTGCTGCGCGGCGCGGGCGATGCCACCACGCGCGCGCGCTGCGTCAAGTGCCTGTGGCCCTTGCTGGGTTTTGCGGCAGGGGCCGGTATCGCTGCCTTTGCCTACCTGGCGTTGGGTTTTGCCGCGCTGGCCGTCCCGCTGGTCATCTTGGCCGTACTGATTGCCATGGAGCCGGCGCGCAGCAACGCTACAGCTGTTTAGACTTGCTGTTGCAGCAGTTCCTGCAGCACCGTTTCCAGCCCGATCTGGCCCTTGACGGTGCTGTGCTCAAAGCAGATCCAGCCTTCGTTAAAACCGTCGACCATGCGCATGCGCGGGGTGGGATTGAGCATGCTCTGGGCGTGCAGGCGCGCTTCCCAGCTGTCGCGCGGCACGGCTCTTGCCGTCACCTCGCGGCCTATCAATCGGCCCAGGGTGGCGGCGATATCGTCTGGCGACACGGTCTGCGGGCCTTCCAGTTCGACCACGCGCTTGCCTTGCCATGTCTGCTGCAGCAGGCTTGCTGCCGTGGTGCCCACGTCACGCGTGGCGACCATGGGAATGCGGCGCGAGGTTGGCTGCAGCATGCTGTCGATGCGGCCTTCGCTGCGCGCGCCAGGAATATCCCAGACGCTGTTTTCCATGAACCAGCCGGCGCGCAAAAAGGTGACAGGCATGGGCAGCTCGCCCAGCGTCTTTTCCATATTGCTTAATTGCGTCAGCAGGTTGCGCTCGGTAGCCTGGGCGCCCACGGTGGACAGGACCACCACGCGCTGGGGCCGGGCGGCGCGCAGGGCCGTATCGAGGGCGGTGATGACGGCGCGCGATTCGGCAAAGTCGGGCGATGGATCGAAGGTGGGCGGCAGCAGCACGAATACGGCTTGTGCACCTGTAAACGCCTGCGTCAGCGCCTGTGCATTGTCCATGCCGGCGATGGCGATCTCGCAGCCGGCTGCCTTCCATGGTGCGGCCTTGGCCGCATCGCGCAGCACGGCGCGTACGGGCAAACCTGCGGCCAGCAAGCTGCGGGCGACGGTGCCGCCGACTTTTCCGGTGATTCCTGTAATGGCGTACATGATTGTTTTCCTTTGCTAGACGTTGTGAATGTGCAGCCATTGTGCGGCAGGCCTGGTCATTTCGCGATAACATGGATGGCATTAGATTCATAACAGAAGCGCACTAATAGGAGATGCTGATGCGGGGCTTTGATGAACGCCTGTTGAATGGCATGGGCGTGTTTGTGGCGATCGTCGATGCAGGCAGCCTGGCTGCCGCTGGCGATCAGCTGGGCATGTCGCCGCCTGGCGTGAGCCGCGCACTTGCCCGGCTGGAGGGCAAGCTGGGCATACGGCTGTTCGACCGCACCACCCGCAAGATCTCGCTGACGGACGAGGGCCGGCGCTTTCACGCCCAGGTCACGCCCTTGATCGCGGGGCTGGAAGAGGCGGCAGCCACCGCCTCGGGCAGCGCCACGGCCGTACGCGGACGCCTGCGCGTGAATGTCGACCCCTTCTTTTCGCGCCTGGTGCTGGGGCCGCAGCTGGAAGCCTTCATGGCGGCCCACCCGCAATTGCAGCTGGAACTGATCACGCGCGACCAGCTGGGCGACATGGTGGGCGATGGCATCGATCTGGCGCTGCGCTTTGGCCCGCCCCGGGAATCGAGCCTGGTAGCCCGCAAGCTGCTGGAAACGCGGGTGCTGACGGTGGCGTCCCCGGCCTATCTGCAGCGCAAAGGGCGGCCGTTTTCACCGCAGGAACTGGCCAGTGGCGGCCATGAATTGATCGATTTCCGCGATCCGGTAACGGGCCGGCCGTTTCCCTGGGAATTTCACCGCAAGCGCAAACGCATCACCATCGATACGCCGGGGCGCTTGCTGCTGAACGATGCGGGCACCTTGCTCAGCGCCTGCCTGGCCGGTTATGGCGTGGCGCAGATCATGCTGCTGGGCAGCGAAGCGCTGCTGGAAGAGGGCAAGCTGGTCGAACTGTTTGCCGACTGGCCCGACGAGCATTTTCCGCTGTATGCGCTGCATCCGTCGCGCCACCATCCGCCGGCCAAGACGCGCGCCTTCCTCGATTTTGTCATGGCGCTGCTGGCGCCTTGAGTGTGCCGGCGACAATCGCCGGCTCGTACACGGCCAGGAATTCCGGCGGCATGCGGCGCGCGCGGCCGCTGCTCAGTTCGATGCACACCAGTTCCCAGCGTCCACGCACGACTGTCGAGCCGTCGCTGTTGCGTATCAGCTGGAAGCGCCGCTCCATGGTCAGCTTGCCATCGCTGGCGCTCAGCCAGGTGGCCAGGGTCAGGGTCTCGCCGGCACGCGTGGGCAGCAGGTAGTCGTATTCACCGCGGCGTATCGCCATGGCGCGGTCCAAGCGGCGGTAATCATCGAGATCCAGTCCCAGCGCCGCCGAGTGGTGCCAACCGATATGCTCGCACCAGCGCACATAGACGGCGTTGTTCGTGTGCTGCAAGCCGTCGATATCGTCTGGCTGCGGCGTCACACACAGGGTGTACGGGTGCGGATAGTCCCAGTTCAAGCTTGCCCCTGTGCCGCCAGTTGCGCCTGCAGTGCGGCGACGATCAGCGCATGGTCGTCTGCCTGGGCAAGTCCCGATACGCTGACCGTGCCTACCAGGCCCACGCCGCGTATCAGCAGGGGAAATGCGCCGCCGTGGCCCGCAAATTCCACGTCATCCAGGTATTTCACGTCTTCGAACGCGGCGCCCCGGTTTTTATAATAAATGCCCATGTAATAGGAGCTGCGGCAGTAGCGGTTGACGGTATTGTTCTTGCGGCGTATCCAGTCGGCCTGGTCCGGCGTGGTGCCCGGCATGGCGTAGTGGAAAAGCACCTGGCTATTCCTCGTGATATTGACGACGACAGCCTTGCCGCGCCGGCGCACTTCCTCGACGATCCACAAGCCCACGGCCAGCGCCGTGTCGTTGTCGAAGTGGGTAAATTGCAGGGTCTCTTCCTGCTGCGCCAGGGTGGCCAGTAAATCCGCGTAGTTATCCATTGCCATTATCTGAAGTGGTCGGTAAAAGCGATACTGTAGCCTAAAGCGGCGGCCCTGCCCACGCTACAATGGCGCTTATGAATTTCTGCCTGTTCGACGATGACGATCTGCCGCCCAGCGGGCCGCAGCCTTTGGTGCCCGGCGCCACGGGCGCCACCCTGCTGCGCGGCTTTGCGCTGCCGCAGATTAGCAGCCTGCTGGCGGCCATCGATGATGTGTTAAAGGCTGCGCCGCTGCGCCATATGGCCACGCCTGGCGGCTTGCGCATGTCGGTCGCCATGAGCAATTGCGGGCCCTTGGGCTGGGTCACGGATAGCCGCGGCTACCGCTATGCGCGGCAAGACCCGGCCAGCGGTTTGCCGTGGCCGGCCATGCCCGCTGTTTTCCAGGAACTGGCCAGGGAAGCGGCGCAGGCTGCCGGTTTTCCCGGCTTCGTGCCCGACGCCTGCCTGATCAACCGCTACGCACCAGGCGCGCGCATGGCGCTGCACCAGGACAAGGATGAAAGCGATTTTGCCGCGCCCATCGTTTCCGTCTCCCTGGGCTTGCCGGCCACCTTTCTGTTCGGCGGCGCGGCCCGTGCCGACAAGGCGGCCCGCATCGCGCTATTCCATGGCGACGTGGTGGTGTGGGGCGGGGCCGACCGTTTGCGCTACCACGGCGTGGCGCCGCTGAAGGACGGTCAGCATGCGCTGCTGGGCGCGCAGCGCATCAATCTGACGTTCCGCAAGGCGCGTTGAGCTTGTGCAACGTTACTTGACGCGATCCTTCGCAACAATTAATATCCGTCCGGTCGGAAATAAATTGGAGCAATAATGGGACGCAAGCGCGTGATTGATCAGGAACAGATACTCGATGCCGCCGAAGTGGTGGTGGCGCGCGATGGTGCGGCGCGGCTGACCTTGGACGCAGTAGCGGTGCAGGCTGGCATCAGCAAGGCCAGCGTGCTGTATGACTATAAATCCAAGCAGGCGCTGATCGCCGCCGTGGTCGACCGGGCCGTGGCCCGCGACAACGCCTTCAACCAGGCAGCTACGGCCAGCCTGGGCGCGGTGGACAGTGCGGCCATACGCGGACGCATTGCCGCTGCGGCCTTGCCCATGCCCGAACAATTCAAGCCGGTCGCCATGAATCTGTGCGCTGCCATGGCCCAGGATGCGCAGTTGCGCGCCACCTTGCAAGCCAACCAGCAAGCGATGATTGCGCAAATCCTGGCCAGCTCGGCCCAGCCGCGTGGCGCCTTGCTGGCTTATCTGGCGCTGGAGGGACTGAAGCTGCTCGAAGCGCTCGATTACCACAGCTGGCCGCAGGAAGAGCGCAGCCGCATCCTGCGCGAGATTGGCTGGCTGGTCGATATGGAGCCAGCATGACACACGCTGATTTCAACAGGGAAGAGTTGCGCCTGTTCCTGACGGGCGGCAGCGGTTATCTGGGCCGCAACCTGATCCGCCATTTCGTGGCGCAGGGCGCTACCGTGGTGGCACTGGTGCGCAGCGAGCGCGCCGCCACCGTAGTCAGTGCCCTGGGCGCCGTGCCGTTTGCGGGCGATTTGCTTGACCCGCTGGACGAGGGCATGGCAGGTTGCCAGGCGTTGATCCACGCCGCCGCCGACACGAATCACGGTTATGCCACGGCGGCCCAGCGGCGCACCAATCTCGATGGCACACGCCATGTATTTGCTTCGGCCCGCGCGGCCGGCATCGCCAGGGCAGTGTTTATCAGCAGCGAATCGGTGCTGCTCGATGGCGGTCCGCTGGTGAATGCACGCGAAGACATGCCGTTTCCCGACCATCCTGCCGGCGCCTATACACGCACCAAGGGCGAGGCTGAACGCATCGCCCTGGCGCTGGCAGCACCGGGTTTTAGCGTGGTTGCCGCGCGTCCCCGTTTCCTGTGGGGGCGCGACGACACCACGGCGTTGCCGCAACTGACGGCGGCCGCCGCAGCCGGCAAGATGGCCTGGCTCGATGGCGGGCGCTATCTGACCTCGACCACGCATATCGTCAACGCCTGCACCGGCATTGCGCTGGCCCTGGAACGTGGCCGCAGCGGTGAAGCGTATTTTTTCAGCGATGGTGAACCGACAGAATTCCGCCGCTTCATCACGGCATTGCTGGCCACGCAGGGTATCGTGGCGCCTGAGAAAAGCGTGCCGCGCTGGCTGGTGCACGCGATTGCCAGCATGGGCGATATGCTGGCTACGCTCAGCGGCGGGCGTTTCACGCCACCGGTGACGCGCCAGCAGTTGGCCACCATGTCGGTCGAAGTCACGCTCGACATCAGCAAGGCGCGCACCCATCTGGGTTACCAGCCCGTCATGCCGCGCAGTGTAGGGCTGGCCGAACTGGTCGCGCCAGGCTGAGGCCAGCTATTTAGAACGCCATTTTCGCCGACAGCAGTGCGTTGACGGGTGCGCCGAAGTGGTTGTTGTCCTGCGTGCTGCCGATGGCCTGGTAGTAGTATTTGTCGAACACATTGTAGACATTGAGCTGGAACGACAGACGGGGACTGGCCTGGTACGACGCCATCAGGTCGAGCACCGTGTAGCCGCCCTGGCGCACCGTGACGTCGCCCACGGGATAGCGCATATCGCTGCGCGTGCGCAGGGAGCCGCCTAGTTTCCACTGCTGGAAGGCGCCCGGCAGACGGTAGCTGGTCGACAGTTTCAGCAGATGGCGTGGCGTGAGCATGTCGTAGCGCGTACCAGCCTTGCCGGCGTCCGAATCGTGCAGATAGATGGCGGTGTTGTAGGTATAGCCGGCCATCACTTGCCAGTCTGGCGCCAGCGCGCCAGCCAGTTCGAATTCCGCGCCCCGGCTGCGCACTTCGCCCGTTTGCAGATAGCAGGCGGCGACCTCTGGCCGGCATTGCGACTGCGGCAGTTGCAATGGCAGGTTTTTCTGATTGATCTGGAATAGCGCCGTGCTGGCCGTCAGGGCGCCGCCAAAGTATTCGCCCTTGATGCCGGCTTCTGCATTTGTGCCTGTCAGTGGATCGAGCAGGGCGCCGCCCGCATCCTGGTAATTCTGCGGCTGGAACACGCCCGACCAGCTGGCGTAGGCGGAGTGGGCGCCATCGATGGCGTACACCAGGCCCGCGTACGGCGTTACCTTGTGCCTGACTTCATAGGCGCTATGATCATGCCATTCACCGGCCGTCAGGTGCATGCTGTAGTCGTAGCTGTCGATGCGCGCCCCCAGCATGGCCGTCAAAGGATCGCTGACGCTGAAGCGGGCCGTCGCGTAGGCGCTGCTCTGCTTTTGTGCGCCCTTGCGTGACCAGACATAGTCCATGACCGGTTTTGGCACTGTCGACGAATTCCAGGTCAGGGGATCAACGATGACGTTGTAATCGCTGGGCCAGCCGCCGGGGCCATCGTTGTCGCGGTTACGGCGGTAGCTGGCGCCTGCCAGCAGTTCGTGCGTGCGCCCGAATAGCTGGAAAGGGCCGCTGGCGTAGGCGTCCAGACTCACTTGTGTTTTCTTGTAGGCGTAGGCGCCTGCGCCCTGGCCGAAAAGTTCAGAGTCTTCCAGCGGGTACAGATAAGTACCCAGCATGTCCATCTTCGTTTGCAGTGCACGTGCTGTCAGCCGCGTACTCCAGCCGCCGCCCAGCTGGTGCTCCAGTTCCGCAAATACGCTGCTGTTCTGCTTGTTCCAGTAGGCCCAGTCAGGCGTCATGCGGGCCGAGCGCGCAAACGGATAAAAGCTGCCGTCGCGCCGCGTCGGCAAACCGTTCCAGTCTGCGCCGGGATTGTCTTCACGGCTGTAATAACCGCCCACGCTGAGCAGGGTGCCCGGCGCCAGGTCGATATCGAGCGTGCCGTAAGCGAGCTTGCGCTCGTGGCGATAGGCTTTCTTGAAGGTGTCGGCATCCTGCACGGCCAGCACGGTGCGCCCGCGTACGCTGCCCGAGGGATTCAGGGGGCCACCGGCATCGAGTTCGCCCCGGTAGTTATTCCAGCTGCCCGCGCTGACGTTCATCAGCACTTGCGGCTGCGTGGTGGGGTGCTTGCGCACCAGGTTGATGGTGCCAGAAGGGTTGCCGGTACCCGTCATGATGCCGGAAGCGCCGCGCAGGATTTCCACCCGGTCGTACATGGCCATGCTGGCCAGGCCCATGGTGTCCTGGTCGAAGGCGATGGGCACGCCATCGGCCATGAAGTTGTTTACTTCAAAGCCGCGCGCGAAAAATTGCGTGCGTTCGCCGCCGCCGATCTGGCGCGTGCTCATGCCCGTCGCATCGAGCGCCACGTCGTCGAGCGACTGGAAGCCGCGGTCGTCGATTTGCTGGCGCGTCACCACGCTGACAGATTGCGGCGTCTCGCGCGCGGACAGCACAAACTTGCTGGCCGTGCTCATGCTGCGCGTGGTATAGGAGCCGCTGCCTTCGGTGACCGTGCCATTGTCGGCGCTGGCCGTGACGGCGATGCCGGGCAGGGTTTGCGTGCCATCGGGCAGGGCGGCTACGCCGATCTTGCGCAGCGCATAGGCGCCGTTACCGGATTCGATGGCGGCATAGCCGCTACCGGCCAGCAGTTGCGCAAAGCCCGCCTGTATCGTGTAGCTGCCGCGCAGGCCCGCGCTGCGCAAACCTGCCAGCTGGGCGGGGTCAAACGACAGAGGCACGCCGGCGCTGGCTGCATAGTCGGCCAGGGTGTCGCCCAGTTTTCCTGCGGCGATGGCATAGCTTTGCGCCGAGGCAGGGGCGGCGGCTGGTGGGGTGGCGTGGACGGGAGCGCCGGCCAGCATGGCCAGCATGCTGGCAATAGCCAACGGCATGGTGCGGACTTGTTGGTGCAATGACATGGGATTCCTTTACGGTATAGGGGATGACAGCGCGTGCTGCCTGTGCGCTGTCATCCTGTACACCGGACGAGCATGGAAAAAGTGTCACTGCGGCGGCGATTATTTTTAAAGGGCGCGCCCGATGGTGATCCAGTACGGTCCTACGCTACTCGTTTGCACGGGCAAGGTCTGGCGCAGCAGGACCAGGCTGCGCGCGAAATCGTGTACGGGAAAGGCGCCCGACACGCGCAGGCTGGCGATGGCCGGATCGCAGCGCACGATACCGTACCGGTAGCGCCCCAGTTCCGCCAGCAAGGTATCGAGGCGCATGTTTTTTGCCACCAGCATGCCCTTGTCCCACAAGGCCAGGCTGGCGCCCAGCGGCCGCGGCGAGGCGATGGCGTCCTGTGTGAATTCCAGTTCCTCGCCCGCCTGCGCTGTGTACATGCCACCGGCGTGGGCTGGCGCGATGGCCACTGCGCCATCGAATACGCTGAGCCTGGAAGCGGCGTCCAGCAGGCGCACGGCAAAACGCGAATCGAGGGTGCGCATGGCGCCGTGCTGCGTGGTGACGTCCAGCGATTGACGGCCGGTGCTGACCAGGATGGACCCTGCCAGCAGGTGTACCTGGCGCGTCGTCCCGGCAAGACGCAGCTTGACGGCGCTGGCGGTATCGAGCACCAGCCGCGTGCCGTCTGCCAGGTCCAGCGTGCTCTGTTCACCCGTCGCGGTGCGCAAATCAGCTGTCCATAGCGGCGCCTGGCGCCAGGCCAGCCAGCCTGCTGGCGCCGCGGCCAGCATCAGCCCCAGTACGCGCAGCGCCTGACGGCGCCGTGGAGCGTCCAGGCGCGACAGGGTGCGGCGCGTGGTCTCGGCCGGCAGACTGGCAAAGTCGCCCAGCACGGCTTCGGCGCGCTGCCAGGCGGCTGCGTGCTGGGGACTGGCAGTGCGCCAGCGCTCGAAGTCGGCCCGCGCTTGCGCACTTGCCTCTCCGGACTGCAGGCACACCAGCCAGTCGGCCGCTTCGGCCAGCACCGCCATCGATGGCGCTGTGCTCATGCCGCCGCCAGACAGGCCAGGAAACCCTTGCGCATATGGCGCTTGATGGTGGCCAGCGACAGTTGCTGGCGTTCGGCGATCTGCTGGTAAGTCAGTTCGTCGAGCTGCGCCATCAGGAAAATTTCACACGTCTGCTCCGGCAGGGAGCACAGCATGGCGTCGATGCGGACCAGCGTTTCCAGCACCATCAGCCGCGTTTCCGGCGAGGGGGCCAGCGCCTCGGGCAGCAGGGCTATGGTATCGAGGTAGGCCCGTTCCACTTCTTGCCGGCGCCAGTGGTCGACCAGCAAGCCCTTGGCGATATGCGTCAGAAAGGCGCGCGGCTGTTCGCCGAGCGCTGCGCTGCGCCGCGACTGCAGCAAGCGCACATAGGTGTCGTGCGCCAGGTCCGCCGCCTGGCTGGCATCGCCAAGCTTGCGGCGCAGCCAGCCCTGCAGCCAGCCGTGATGGTCGCTATACAGGGTGGCGATGGACTGGGGTGAAGGCGCTGCAGCGGACATGGATCAGGACTATATAAATGAGAATTATTCTCAATTATAGTGAAATGCTTACCGGCATGGCAAGGCTGCTGTGAAGCTTGTGGCCGTATCACCACGCGGGCGGGATGGCAAATCGCAGTCGGGAAGTGCGTTTTTATCCGGGCTGGCAGCACGGATGCTGCGGATGCGAATCCGATCGTTGTGCTATTACGGTGCCCAGAACGGTAGTCTAAAAACAAGTATCCAGCCGTGTGCCGCGATTCGTGAATTGGTGAAAAAATGCAATTGACTAGTTGGCAGCAGTTCTCGCCAGTCCGGCGCCACGCGCGCCGCCGAACTCTTATCGCGAAGGAGCATCATGACTACTACCTCCCGGCCGGGACCGTTGTTGCTCATTACCGGCGTTGTTTTCATCCTGTTGGGACTGGCGCTAGCCGGTGGCGGGGCCTGGCTCGTTTATCTCGGCGGTTCCTGGTATTACGTACTGGCCGGCGTAGGCTTGCTGATCGCGGGCGCGCTGGTGCTCAAGGGCAGTCGCAGCGCGCAGGCTTTCCTGGCCTTCCTGCTGTTTGCCACCCTGGTGTGGTCCGTGGTCGAAGTCAAGTTCGACTGGTGGCAATTGTTGCCGCGCCTCGATATCTGGTTCGCCGCCGCCATCTGGCTGTTGCTGCCCTTCGTCGACCGGCGCCTGGGCACGCCGGACCCCAGTTATACGAAAAAGCGCGAAGCGGGCAAGACCGCCTTGCTGGCCGCCGTCGGCGCAACCCTGGCAGTGGGCATATTTTCCCTGTTCCAGGATTACTACACCTTGCACGGCAACGTGCCCGATGAAAACATGGCCGCCGCGCCGCAAGGCGATTTTGCACCGGGCGTGGCGCATAACGACTGGGCAGCGTATGGCCGTTCCGGCTATGGCGACCGTTATTCGCCGGCCAGCCAGATCACACCAGCCAATGCGTCGCAGCTGAAACAGGCCTGGGTGTATCACACGGGCGACTTCAAGGGCCCGAACGACCCTGGCGAAATCGCCAATGAAGTCACGCCGCTGAAGGTCAACGGCTTGCTCTACCTGTGCACGCCGCACAATATCGTCATTGCGCTGGACCCGGACTCGGGCAAGGAAGTGTGGCGCCACGATCCGAAGATCAACCGCGATGCAAAAAGCTACCAGCACATGATTTGCCGTGGCGTGGCATATTGGGACGTCAACGCGGGCCGCGCCAAGAATGATCCGGCGCCCGAAGCGGCAACGATGGAATGCCCGCGCCGCATTCTGGCGCCCACCATGGATGCCACGCTGATCGCCGTCAATGCCGATACGGGCGAGTCGTGCAAGAGCTTTGGCGAAAATGGCGTGATTGGCTTGTACCACGGCATGGGCATGAAGAAGCGGGGCTTCTTGATGCCGACCTCGCCGCCGGCCGTGTCGCAAAAGATGGTGGTGATGGCCGCCAGCGTGACGGACAACGATTCTACCGACGAGCCATCGGGCGTGATCCGTGGCTACGACCCCGTCACCGGCAAGCTGGTGTGGAACTGGGACGCTTCCAATCCCGATGACACCGAACCGATTGCCGATGGCAAGACCTATACCAATAACTCGCCCAATTCCTGGGGCGTGTCGAGCATCGATGAAAAGCTGGGCATGGTGTACGTGCCGATGGGCAATGAAACGCCCGATACCTGGGGTGGCAACCGCAATCCGCACGGCGAGAAATACAATAGCGCCATCGTCGCGCTGGACCTGGCGACCGGCAAGGTGCGCTGGGTGTATCAGACCGTGCACCACGATATCTGGGACATGGATATCGGCGGCCAGCCGACCCTGGTCGATATCGACACGCCGAAAGGCAAGGTGCCTTCCGTGGTGGCCACCACCAAGCGCGGTGATATCTATGTGATCGACCGCCGCGATGGCAGCCTGGTAGTGCCGGCGCCGGAAAAACCGGTGCCCAATACCAATCCATCCGCCGGCGACCGGCTGTCGCCCACCCAGCCATTTTCCGAGCTGACCTTCTTGCCTGAAAAACACATCAGCGAGACGGATATGTGGGGCACCACGCCTTTCGACCAGCTGGCTTGCCGCATCACCTTCCGCTCGCATCGTTATGAAGGTCCGTTCACGCCGCAGACGGCGGCTAGCGGCAAGATCAAGGGCGCCATCATTTCGCCGGGCCCGCTGGGCATCTTCGAGTGGGGCGGGGCGACCGTCGATCCGGTGCGCCAGCTCTTGATCGTGAACCCTGACTATATGGGTTTCCTGGAGCGGCTGGTGCCGCGCGACCAGGCGGACGTGAAGGGCGGTTCCGGCACGGAAATGGGCTTGCAGCCGCAAACGGGGACGCCGTTTGCCGTGGAAATCAAGCCTTTCCTGTCGCCGCTGGGTTTCCCTTGCCAGGCGCCGCCATGGGGTTATGTGGCTGCCGTCGATTTGCGCACCATGAAAAAAATATGGATGCACAAGAACGGCACCACCATGGATAGCGCTCCCGTGCCGATTCCGTTGCCGCTGGGCGTGCCCAGCCTGGGCGGCATGAGCACCACCGGCGGCGGCGTGGCCTTCCTCAGCAGCACGCTCGACTATTACATCCGTGGCTACGATGTGCGCAACGGCAAGGTCGTCTGGAAAGCCCGCTTGCCAGCTGGCGGCCAAGCCACGCCGATGAGCTATATCTCCGACAAGACAGGCCGCCAGTACGTGGTCGTGATGGCAGGCGGCCACGGCTCGCTGGGTACCAAGATGGGTGATAGCCTGATCGCGTATGCACTGCCTGACGAAGCGGTGAAGGGCAAGTAGCTCCATTTGCTCCCAGCCAAGCTGCGGCACGGCCAGCCTGGTCGTGCCGCAGCTTACTTAGTTACGCTTTTCTTCCCGCTCTTTGGGATGATGATCACCTTCATGGTGCTCTTGCTGCGGATGAGCTTGCGGCTGGTGCTGTGCTTGTGGCCGCGTTTCCGGCCGTGGTTCTACCCGCGCTGCCGCTTGCTCACGGTGTAGCTCCGGGGCAGGCCGGTGCATTTCCTGATGGAATTGCTGGCCGCCGCCAGGCCTGTCGAATTGCTGATGCGGCCGGTCCTGCACATGTTGCGGCGCTGAGGCTGGCTGTTGCTGTTGCTGTGGCTGCGGCTGGAACGTTGCCGTTTGCCGATTGCCGCCGAAGGCATGCTGGTTCAGGTTAGGCTGTGGCCGTACACCCTCAGGGTTGTGCTGCGCAGCCGGTCCATGGTTCAAGGCATTTTGCTGCAGCTCATGCATAGTCCGGCCATTCTGGCCTGGCTCGCCCGCACCAGGGTGTTGCGGTGCACCGCCAGGCCGAGCCTGGTTCTGCATCGCATGCATGGTTCCCGGCTGCATCAGCTGATTGGTGCTGGCTGCCGCTGCCGGACCACCGGCAGCAAAATTCCGGCTGAAATTCGGCCGCGTCATATTGCTGAAGTCCGCTGGTCCGTGATTGCTCCCTGGTGTTGCTGCAAACGACGCGCCAACCGAACCCGGATGTGGTTGTTGCAGACTGCCTGGCGCAGCAAAATTCGGCCGCGTCATGTTGCTGAAGTCTGCTGGTCCGTGATTGCCTCTGGGCATGGCTGCAAACGACCCGCCATTCGGACCCGGATGCAAAGGCTGCGGATTGCCTGGCGCAGCAAAATTGGGGCGGACCGCGTTGAAATTAGCGGCGCCTGCGCCCGGTTGAGCAAGGTTCGGACCAGCGAAATGATTACGCGTAGTATTGTTGATGACAGTGTTGTTGTAGTTGTTAGTGACGCGATTGACAATCGTGGTGGAGCGCGACACATAGGTATTGTTGTTGTACACCACCGCCGGCCGATGCCAGCCGTTCGGGCCGCCGCCATTCCAGTTGCCGCCCCCACCACCGCCACCCCAGTGCATGCCCCAGGAATTCCAGCCCCAGTGGTGCGTTTCGATCAAGGCGCCGACGGCGATCCCCAGGCCGAAGGTCAGTACCCCTGCCGTGACGACTTCACCAGGCGGATAGTAGGCCGGTGGCGGTGCGTAGGAATAGCCGGGATAGACCGGCATAGGCTGGCCGTAGACGACGGCCGGATTGTAGGCCGGCACGTAGACGACATCCGAATCGGCCGGTTCAATCACGATGGTTTCTGGCGGTGGCGGCACCATTTCAGGGCCGGTGTAGTAGGCCGGCTCGTTGGGCGGTGGCGCATAGCCGGGCGGCGGCGCTGCCTGCACGCGCGGCGCCCTGGCGATATGCTGCTGTTTGTTGCTCTTCAGATTACCGCTGGCGGCAGCCCGCTGGCGCATCACCTGGATCGCATTCATGACATCGGTGGGGTCGTTGACATAAGCGTCGCCCAGTGCCGAAGTCCATGGGATATTGTGCGCCATCTGGTCCAGTACGCCAGGGAATTGGGTCAAGCCCTTGACGCTGACATCCCAGGGCTGTTGATTGGCGGCATCCTGCAGTGGCTGGCCTTTCAAGTTCTTGTTTTGTGCCAGCCAATTGTCGGCGGCGGTGACCTGGTCGGGATAGCTTGAAGCTGCCAGCACTTGCGCCACCAGCTTGTCCGGGAACAGGGCAATCGGCCCGACCAGCTGGTAAAGCTGATCGGCGGTGGGAGGAATATAGGCAGGAGCAGCCTGCGGCGCAGCAGCGGGGGCGGCGGCATCGTTTTTTTTGTCGCAAGCGGCAAGCGACAACAAGGCAACGCAAACGGAAGCACCCAGTAACAACGATGTTTTTTTATTGTTAGCCATTTTTCCACTCCATCACATCAAGGTAATTGACAGTGCTTACAAGTTAGCATGGCAATCTGGAAAGCCTACAGTGCGTTACAGAATCTTGCATGTTTAACAGACTGTCCCGATAGGCGCGGCGATGCCTTATGATGGCGAGACCGTCTAGCCATGCGGCAGCGCAGACTAAGGCGGTAGCGTCCTCGGCCAGAAACAGCCGTTTCAACAAGCGAAAGAAAACAATGAAAACACCACCAGACGATTTGCCTATCTATCGCGTGTTAACCGGGCCTGACGATGCAAAGTTTTGCCGTCGCGTCAGCGAGGCGCTTGCGCTAGGGTATGTGCTTTATGGCTCGCCCTCGCTGACGTTTAATGGGCAAAACGTGATCGTGGCGCAAGCCCTGGTCTGGCCTGCGATGGACGATGAGTCTATCGGGTAGCCGCCACGAGCATTGATGCATGAGTTTTTGCCTGGTCCGGATCGGATTAGCCAGTCTTCGAGGGCCAAGTCGACAAAGCCTGGTCGACAACTGCCTCCAGTATGTCGCGGCTGAAACCGGCTTTGGCCTGCACCGCCATGCCGTGCAGCACCGCGCACACGAATGCCGCCAGCGCCACACAGTTGGCGGTCTGCCGTAAGTCGCCCTCCTGTTTTGCCCGCTCGAAGCGCTCGCGCAGCAAGGCTTCTCCGCTGGCCCGCGCATCGATCAGGGCGCGCCGGATGGGTTCGGCATCGTCCGAACCAGCCAGGGCGCCGTGGATGCCGAGACATCCCGTGCGATCCGGGTAGCGGGTATTGAGTTCGACCGCCCCGCGCAGTATGTGTGCGACGACCTCATACGAGGTCGGTTTGCCCAGCGCCTCAGGGATGAAATCCATATAGTGCTCGTAATAGCGCTCAAGTGCACGCCGAAACAAGGCTTCCTTGTTACCAAACGCAGAGTAGAGCGCGGGACGTTCCACGCCCGTCGCCTGCGTCAGGTCAGTGTAGGACGCACCCTCATAGCCCTTACGCCAGAACACGCACAGTGCCGCGTCCAGTGCCTGATCGACGTCGAATTCGCGTTGACGGCCCATTCAATTACCTCTCTTTTTTCATAACGAGCGATATTAAATCGCTTGACGTCAGCTGTCAAATTCCATAACATCCGTTAATGTAATGATCATTATGATTTAATGCCGAGCGAAGAAGAAGCGCTCATCTGTGTCCAAGTGGCGGCATCAGTGGCGTTCGCCATACTATTTTTCACCAAAGGAAAAATGAATGAACTCAAAATTTGGTTCCGGAACAAGTGCCGACGAAGTACTGGCCGGTGTTGATCTCAAGGGCAGGCGATTTTTCATTACAGGGGCATCGTCCGGCATCGGATTCGAGACTGCCCGCGCACTGCTTGCCCACGGCGCCCGCGTCGTTGCCACTGGCACAGACCTCGCCAGGCTAGAGGCGGCGGCCGCACCGCTACGTGAGGCTGCAGCGCAGGCAGGAGGCGGACTGGAGTGCATCGCACTCAACCTGGCATCCTTGCACAGCGTGCGCAAATGCGCAGAGCAATTATTGGAAGACGGGCGCCCCTTCAATGCCGTGATCGCCAACGCCGGCGTGATGGCAACGCCGTTTGGCCGGACAGCTGACGGCTTTGAGCTTCAGTTTGGCATCAATTACCTTGGGCATTTTGCTTTGATCAATCGCATCGCGCCGCTGCTGGCCGACGAGGGACGCCTGGTGCTGCTGTCGTCCCAGGCGCATCGCATTGCCGATGTCGATCTCGATGATCCGAATTTTGAACAACAGGCTTACGACCCATGGCTTGCCTATGGCCGATCGAAAACGGCGGTTGCACTGTTTGCAGTGGAATTCGATCAGCGGCATCGCCATCCCGGCATCCGGGCAGCGTCTGTGATGCCAGGCAATAGTTTCACGGCTCTTACGCGCCATCTTTCACAGGAAAGCTTGCAGGGCTTGCTGGACAACGTCCGCCAGGCGCGCGCTGCGGCAGGTCTTGCACCCGCAGAGCTGAAAGACATGCCGCAGGCTGCAGCAACCTCGGTCTGGGCCGCTGTCGTGGCGGACAAAGACGACATCGGCGGGCGCTATCTCGAAGATTGTGCGGTTGCGGCGATCGATGATACGCCCAACCCGTTTGCCGACGGCGTCAAATCATATGCGCTCGACGCTGGCAAAGCGCGCCAGCTTTGGGTGAAAAGCGAGGAAATGTTGGGCATGAAAGGAAGTGATTCATGACCGTCATCGGCATCATCGGAGGGGGCGAGGTCGGCAGCCAGATCGCACGCGCGGCGATCGCGAGCGGCTACCAGGTCGTGATCGCCAATTCACGAGAGCCCGCAACCTTGAAGGATCTCATTGAAGAGCTTGGCCCCTCAGCGCGCGCCGCGACCGCCGCTGGCGCTGCCGAGGCGGGGGACTTCGTCATCGTGGCCGTCCCGCTCAAGCTGGTCAACGATATGCCTGTGGAACAGCTGGCGGGCAAGATCGTGCTCGACACAAACAACTACATGGCCTGGCGCGATGGCCATTTTGCCGTGATCGAGTCGGGTGGGAAGACTGTTCATGAACTGCGCCAGGAGCAGCTTCCTGGCGCTAAGGTGGCCCAGGCATTCACCCACATCCAGGCGCCCCGTCTCTTCCTGTCGGCCAGTCCGGCTGGCAGCCCTGACCGCCATGCGCTGTCTGTTTCCAGCGATTTTCCCGAGGCCGTGGCGCTCGTGACGCGACTGTACGATCAGTTCGGCTTCGACACTGCTGACAACAGCCCGCTCAGTGCGTCATGGCGCAGCGGTCCCGGCCAGCCCGCGTGGATGGCCCATGCGCACCAGACGCGTGCCGAACTGCTGGTCAACCTTGCCCGGGCGCGTAAGTCCATCCCTGCGTGACCCATCGACGATGATACGGCATTAACCTTGCTTGATTGCAATCGGCAAGGGGAAGGTGGCTGTTCTTTCCTCTTCCATCCTTCTTTAATTATCACGCATCCTCTCCTATCCTCCTTTAATTCCCCTGTCGTGACTTTTCGATAGTGTGTGGCCCCTTGGGCGCTGCTAGTATTTTTACCTGCCGAGTCCGCTTGTCTTGTTTGCGTGTTGCGGGGCCTCGGCGTTCTGCCGGCAGGGGCGTCTTTGCCCGTCCATTCTTGCCATGGCGCTCGCTGCTTTTTGATGATGCAGGCATGCGTTGCGCTCCCATGAGTACCGTGTAGCGGCATGTTTTAACCAGGCAATCCTTGGGGGAAAGGCTTGCCATGAACGAGAGGAGCTGGGAATGAGCAGTGAATTCAAGAGGCGTGGTGCCTTGAAGGAAGCCGAAAGCTATCCAGTCTGGTTGCAGCAGGTATTGACCGAGACAGCGTCTGCACGGGCGCTGGTGGCTGGACATCAAGTCTTCACCGGCATGCGCGACGCCAAGCTGGG
The DNA here is from genome assembly GCF_014200725.1 of Janthinobacterium silvisoli. Classification (GTDB taxonomy): domain Bacteria; phylum Pseudomonadota; class Gammaproteobacteria; order Burkholderiales; family Burkholderiaceae_D; genus Janthinobacterium. The sequence goes on along the minus strand of NZ_JACHCL010000001.1, from coordinate 230,643 downwards.
CGCGCGCGAGTTCGCGGCATTCTTTGTCAACGGCTGGCCAGTGGTCGAGCAATTCCCGCAGTATATGGCGATGAATTTGCTCAAGGCGCGTTTTGGCCGTTCGGAAGGGGAAGATATGGCGCGCCGCTATCTGACGCGCAATATCCGTGTCGAGCAGAATCATGCCGATTACTGGGTCGACTGGGCAGGCATGCATGATGTCTCGAAAAGCAAGTTGCTGCGCGCCGAAGGCCCGCCTGCCGCTTTTGCACTGAGCCACTGGTGCTGGAGCAGCAGCAGCTCCCACGCGCTGGCGTCCGCCATGGCCGCCACCAATTACGCCATCGAAGGCGTGACGGGCGACTGGGCGACCCTGGTGTGCAGCAAGCCGGATTATGAGCAAAGCTTTCCTGAAGGATCACGGAAAAAAGCCATGCGCTGGCTGCAACTGCATGCCCATTACGACGACGCCCATCCCTGGGAAGCACTAGACATCGTCGCCACCTTGCTGGGACATGAGCCGAGCAAGGAGGAGGTCGATGGCGTGCGCAACAGCATCCTGACCAGCTTCTCTTACTTCAAGGCTAGCCTGGACTGCTGCCTCTAACCCGAGGCGCCATTCAACGATTAATGGCTGAGCATCACGCCCGTCGCAACGCTGGCCAGCGCTGCGATGCTCAGCGTGATGCTGTAGCTTGTCATTAACAGCAGCCATCGGACGGCAGTGCCGAATTTGTTACCAGCATACACACGCCACATGGCCCATGGCAGATAGGCTAATAGCCAGCAGCCCAGCGCCATGCGGAAAAATAGTCCCGGCATAATGACTATCAGGGCCATCATGATGAAGGCGAAAGCATTCGTATGCAGGGCAAACAGGAAATGTTCGCCATAGCGCCGCCCGCTGCCGAGGTAAAGTATCTTCAGGTACAGGGCGAATATCGGCATAAGGCAAAACATGCCGTACGGTGCATAGTGGAAAAAACTTTCTATCGCGAGCCGCTTTTGTTCGGCGCCAGACAGTTGTTCAAAGCGCTGCCACTGGCTGGATAGGACGGGAAACTGGCCGAGCATGCTGTAACGCAGATGGATTTGTTTTTCTTCTCCTGGCTGTCCTGTCTGCTCGACGGCCTGAGTAGTGAGGTGTACCTGTTCCGAATTGTTGACGTGCACCAGGTCGCCGCTACCGAACCTCAGGATGGCAAACAACAGGATACTGAACGTTAAATAGATACGCAGCGGCTCCACATAGCGTACGCGGCGGCCCGCAATGTATTCCTTGCTGAGCGCACCGGGACGGAATAGCAGCAGGGCCAGAGTGCGCCAGAGCTTGCCTTCCAGCGCCACATAATGCGCAATAAATTCGTGCACGAATTCACGCGCACTGGGCACGTGCAGGGTAGTCGTCTGGCCGCAGGCGCTGCAGAAATTTCCATCGACCGCAGTACTGCAGTTATGGCAGCTGCTGGCCGGGCTGGAGTGAGAAGCAACTGTTTTCAAGATAATTTCTTTCTACATCCGTAAGTAAATCATGCAGGCGAGACCGAGGCATATGATGAACGAAAAAATAATAAAAGGACATTATCTTTTATAAGTTAGTTGCTTTAAAGATACACGACAGCCAACACAGGCTGCCAGGCAGATTTCATCCCATATTGGCAGGATTTGATCCATTTGTCCGCTTCATGCCAGGCGATGAAACGACTACACTAGTTTCATTGTTCACCTACTGGATCTGACTGCAGCCTATATGGAACGCCTACCGCAACTCTCATTGAAAATATTACCGGCATCTTTTTTTGCGCTGACCCTGGGCCTGGCCGAAACCGGCAATGCCTGGCGCTTTGCCCGCGAGCTCTGGTCCTTGCCGCCGTTGATGGGCGAACTGTTCGAGCTGCTGGCCATCGCTTCATTCCTTCTTTTTATCGTCATGTATGCACGCAAATGGCTGGTGCAGCGGGCAGCGGCAGTGGCTGAAGTGCGCGACCCTGTACAGTCGGCCTTTTTGGCCCTGATCCCGGAATCCGTCATCCTGATCGCGCTGGCGCTGCTGCCGTACGCGCCGGCCGCCGCCAAACTATGCTTCTGGCTTGGCTCCGCAGCCAATCTGCTGTACGGCGCCTGGCGGCTGGCCACGCACTGGAGCCACCAGCGCGATACCGCGCAGATCGTCCCGCCGCTCTATCTGCCGTACACGGCCAGCGTGCTGGTCAATGCGCTGGCGGCTGGCGTGTTTGGCTACACGGATTACGGCTGGATGCTGTTTGGCGTGGGTGCGATTTCCTGGCTCATCATGGATTCAAGCATCACGCACCAGCTGATGACGGGTGGCCTGGCAGAAAGAACGCGCAACTTCATGGGCATCTACAGTGCGCCACCCGTGGTCGCGCTGGTGGCGTACCAGGTACTGGCCGGTAGCGAAGCCAACCCTGCGATCACCTATGCACTGGCTGGCTACGCCTTGTTCATCTTCGCCGGTCTGCTGTTCGCCTCGCGCTGGCTGGCCCGGCAAGACTTTGCGCCCGGCTACTGGGCCTACACGTTCGGCCTCGCGACCCTGGGCCAGGGCTTGATGCTGATGGTGCAGCGCCATCCGAATGGCCTGCTGGAAGCCGTGGCCGCCATCGTCTTTGCCGCTACCTTGCTGCTGGTGCTGTATGTTGCGCTTGGCTCGATACGCTTGCTGGTCAGGGGCACGTATTTCCCGCTGGCGCCAGGCCCGGCCGCCGTATGAAAACTGTCGCGCTGCTGATTTTCCCTGGCGTACAGTCGCTGGACGTGTCAGGGCCGATGGATGTGTTTGCCGAAGCCAATGATTACGTGGGCGAGGGCGAGGGCTATCGCCTGCTCACGGTGGGCACGCAGCCATCGCCGGTCCGCGCATCGAATGGCCAGCAGCTGGGCTTTGATTTCAGCCTGGACCAGGCGGGTAGTGATTACGATATCGTGCTGGTGGCTGGCGGCCCGCAGCTGGCGCAGGAAGAGGAAAACCCGGCCCTGTCCGCCTGGCTGCGGCAAGTGGCGAGCAGCGTGCCCCGTTATGGCTCGATCTGTACCGGCGCTTTTTTGCTGGGGCGCGCCGGGCTGCTCGACGGCAAGCGCGCAACTACCCACTGGAGCGATGCGGGCCGGTTGGGTCAGCAATTCCCGCTGGCGCAGGTCGAGCACGACCGCATCCACGTGCGCGATGGGGGCTTGGTGACGTCGGCTGGCGTGACGGCTGGCATCGACCTGGCGCTGGCGCTGGTGGCGGAAGACCATGGCCCTTCGGTGGCCCTGTCGGTGGCCAAGCGCCTGCTGGTACTTGCCCAGCGGCAGGGCGGTCAATCGCAATTCAGCCCCTATCTTGACGCCCAGGCACGGCCCGATGCGCTGGCCGCGGTGATCCAGCGCCATGTGATGGAACATTTGGCTGAGCCATTGTCGGTCGAGCGCCTGGCCGACATCGCCGGCATGAGCGCCCGCAATTTCGCCCGCCTGTTCGTCAAGGAAATGCAGATTACCCCAGCCGAATTCGTGCTGCGCGCCCGCATCGACGCCGCCCGCAACTTGCTCGAAGGCAGCGAACTGCCCCTGAAAACCATCGCCTACCGCTGCGGCTTCGGCAGCGCCGCCCGCATGCGCCTGGTGTTTGCCCAACGATTTGGGGTGACGCCGTATCAGTATCGCGATAGTTTCAAGGTCAGCCTGGCATAGTCGTTGTGAGGGATAAAAAAGTTACTTGCATAATGCAAGTTATTGGCGTAATGTTGCTTGGATTGTGCAAGTATTTGCGTGGCCGTGCGCTGCTGCCCAAGCTTGGCAGCCACGATACATGCACATATTGCATCGATTTTTATCCCTCCATTGAAAGGATTTAGCATGGATATCAAGAATTCGGTCGCCTTCGTCACCGGCGCCAATCGCGGCCTGGGCCTGGAACTGGTCAAGCAATTGCAGGCGCGCGGCGCCGCCAAAATCTACGCCGGCGTGCGCGATGTGCATAGCATCAATCTGCCCGGCGTCATTCCGGTCCAGTTCGACGTCACCAACCCGGCCGACATCGCGGCCGCTGCTGCCCATTGCGCTGACACGACATTGCTGATTAACAATGCAGGCATCGCCAAGCTGGTCGGCTTTCTCGCTGAGGACAGCATCGAAGTGACACGTGAAATATTCGAAGCGAACGTCTATGGCCCGCTGCGTGCAGCCAAAGCCTTCGCACCGGCGCTGGGCAAGAATGGTGGCGGCGCGATTGTCAACATATTATCGATTGCCAGCTGGACCAACTCCGGCCAGATGGGCCCGTATGCGATGTCGAAGGCTGCCGCCTGGAGCCTGACCAACGGCCTGCGCAACGACTTGATTCCGCAAGGCACGCAATTGGTCGGAGTACACGTGGGCTTTATGGATACCGACCTGACCAAAGGATTTGACGTTGCCAAGGTCAGCGCAGCCGATGTTGCCGGGCAAATCCTGGACGGCGTGCAAGCTGGCGTCAAGGAAGTGCTGGCAGACGAGATTACACGCAAGGTCAAGCGGGGCTTGTCGGATGAGCCGGGCATTTATCTGGCGCCATTGCAGCGCTGAGCAAGGGCAAGGTTGCTATTAAGTTGAAGGCTGAATCGCTTACCCACAAGCCCTTGTGCAACTGCGATACGGTACTTCGCACGCTTGCAGGCGTTCGGCGCGGCGGGCGCGGAAGGCTTCGGCTTCGGTGGGGCGCAGTTGCTGCGACTGGAGGCGCACATCCTTGGCGGCGTTGGCGTTGGCGTAGGGATTGTTGTCTGGCTTCATAGACAGCACCAGATGGTCAGTATCGTTTTCGGTAGCGCCCTGTACTTTTGCGCGGCAGTCTTGGCGGCTTGACACGCAGACTGATTTGCACATGGCCGGTTCTGACAGTGGCTTTGGGGCTGCTGGCGTGTCTGCGGCGTAGGAAGTCGAGCTCAAGCAGAGGAATAGTGCAAGGGTGCTGGCAAGTCGCATAAATCATTTCTCCAGATTCCCGCAGGCGGCCACATGGCAGCGCGTCAGGCAGGCGCGACTATAAATCTTGGCAACTCTTTCTGGCAAGTTTATTTGGCGCTCATGATGGCGGGCCGCCCCAGTGCAAGGCCGCCCGCCTGATTGATGCCACGCTAATTACTGCGCCGCCAGCCCCAGTTTCAAGCCCACCGGCTTGCCTGGCGTGGCGTCGGTTTTTTCCGGCGCACCTGCGCTGACCCTGGCCGCTGGCGTGCCATCTTGCTGCAGGGCTGCAATGATGGCGGCGCTGCGCTGATTGCCCAGCTTGGTGAGGGCATCGGCGGGCAGGGCCTGCTTTTGCTCCAGCTGCGCGCGCAAGCCATTGTAGAAAGCGCCCGTGTCGGCCACTTGCGGTTCGCCTTCGATCAGCTTGCCCAGGCGTTGCCAGACGGGGATTTTTTCCGCCTGTGCTGGAACCGAGGCAGATGCGCTGGCGCTGGCTGCTGCTGGCGCCGCCGTCGGTATTGCCACCTCGGCCGCTTTCTTTTGCTTGTCCAGTTCAGCCTTGCCAAAGCGTTCTGCATACAGATCGCGCAGGGCGCCCCGTATCTTGCGTTCGCCCAGGTTCAGCGGACCCGGTGCTTCGCCCGCTTCCAGCTTGATGCCAGCCTTTGTTGTGATGGCCAGGCGTACGGCTTGTTCGCGCAGGGCGGCCGCATCGCTGTCGCTGTACTGGGCCGGTACGGCCAGTTTCAGCTGTTCGCGCTTGGCCAGAATCTGCGCCACCTGCTTGAGTTTTTCGCGTTCGGGCGGCAGCAGTACGGCGCTGCCTGCGTCGAAGTCGACGGCTTCCAGCTTGTCGCTATTGATGCCCAGCAAGCTGCCCAGTGCGCGGAACGGCGCCGTAACGATTTTCGTCAGCACGTTGCCGATGGCTTTCCAGATCAGCGCGCCGTAGCTGAATTGCGGGTCGCTCATGTCGCCCGACACCGGCAAGCCCAGGTCGATGCGGCCGTCTGAATCTTTCAGGATGGCCAGCGCCAGTGTCAGTGGCAGCTTGAGCGCGTCGGGGCTGTCGATGCGTTCGCCCAGGGTCAGCTTGTCGAGCACGATCTGGTTGGTGCCGTCGAGCTGGCGGTTGCGCACCTTGTATTGCAAGTCCAGCGACATCTTGCCTTCGGCCACCTTGTAGCCGGCAAACTTCATGGTGTAGGGCGAGGCCGAGACCATGTCCACGTTCTTGAAGATGACGCTCAAGTCCGTGTTGTCGGTGGGCGCAAACGGGTTCAGCTGGCCGCGCACCCGGGCCAGGCCGAATTCATCGATGCGGCCGTCGAGTTCGATCTGGCTGCGCGCATCGCGCTTGGTCGACAGGCCCGTGACGATGCCGTTGAGCTCATAAATCTTGGCGCCGAACTGCGGACGCAAGCTCAGGTCGGCAAAATCCAGCTTGGCGTTTTGCAGGCGCACCCGGCGCACGCGCACGGGGAAGCTGGCGTCTGCCGTCGGCGTTGCAGCGGCTGCAACTGGAGCAGGAGTAACTGCGGCCGCTGCTGGTTCTGCTGGCTTGACCAGCAGCCGCTGGGCGTTCAGGCTGCGGTCGTTTTCAATGATCAGCTGGGCGTTCGGTTCGACAATGCGCAATTCCGGGATATCGAGGAAGTTGGGGCCTACGCTGGCCGTCAGCTTGTCGGTCCGCACGCTTTTCCAGGAAGCGAAGCGCTTGCCATCGACTTCATTCAAGACCAGGCCTGCAATATCCACGCCGCCCACATAGCGCACGGTGGGCGCATTCTTCGCGCCGCCGCCTGTCGTCAGACGGCCGCTGCCCGACAAGGTGCCGCCTGCCAGTTTCAGTTTCAAATGCTGGGCCAGCAAAGGCTGGACCGGCCGCAGCGTCAGCTGTTTCAGGTTCAGCTGGGCGTCGAGCGCGCCCGTGCCGGGAACGAACTTGCCGTGCGCCGTCAACAAACCTCCTTCGCGCAAGCCCACACCCAGTTCAAAGGGCAGGGCTTGTTTCAAGTCGCTGCTGGCGTCCGTCAGGCTCAGGTGTGCGTCCTGGAATTGCCCCTTGAGGCCGGTGCCGGGATCGTTGTACAGGGCGCCGAACTTGCTAAGCTCTACCTTGCCGACCGTGGTGGACCAGGGAGAAGATGGTTTTTCTTCGGAGGCTGAGGGTTTGCTTGACGCAAATACGGGCAGGTTTTGCGCGATGGCGAACTGGCCCTTGTGGTTGCGCGTCAGGTCGATTTGCGCACCGCTGGCCGTCACAGAACCCAGGTGCACCGTGTGGGCCGCCAGATCGATCTTGCCATCTTCAAAGCCCAGCTGGGCAAGCTTGAACGGCGTTTGCGTGCCGCGCTGCAGGGCCAGGTCGGCCAGGCCGAAGCGGGCGCCATCGATCATGATCTGCGTGCCGGCCGGCGCTTGCTGCAACTGCAGTTGCAGCTGCAATTGCAGTTGTTTGGCGCTCAGGGCCAATGCCGGCTTGACGGTGTCGTCGATGGCGCTGACGTCCAGATTGCTCAATGCCAGCTGTTTCAGATCGACTTTCCATTTGCCGGAACTGGGTTTGGCGGGTTTGCTTGCCTCAGCAGCCGGAGCGCCTGCTACCATCAGGTTCGCCAGGTCGATCTCGCCCTTGGCGTCCCGATGCACGGCCACCTTGCCGCCATCGAGGCCGATCTTGTCCACGCTCACAGTCTGGCGCGCCAGGTCGGCGTTGACGCCGGTCACGGCCAGGGTTTGCAGGGCGGTGAAGGGTTCGCCCTTGCCGTCGCGCACCAGTGCCAGGTCGCGTAAGGCCAGGCCAGCGCCCTTGATGCCTGCTTCCAGCTTGCCATCCGCATAGGAAAAAGCGTAGGGCAGGCGGGCCGACAAGGCGCCCTTGGTGACTTCGGCGCGCGTGTAGGCTTTCAGGTAGGCGGCCATGCCGGGCAGCGAGGCGTCCGTCAGGATCAGTTCGCCTTCGCCACGGATAGGGCTCAGGGAAGCCGTGCCGCGCCAGTGCAGCTTGCCGCCGCGCGCCGCATCGGCGCTGAAGGTGTAGCTGCCGTTGGCGTCGGGCAGGGTGGAGATATTGTCCAGCGCGAAGTTGATCGGCGTGAAGTTGTCGGCATAACCGGCCTTTTGGTCTTGCCAGGCCACCTTGCCCTGTTCCAGCGCGAAATGGCCGATCACCAGGCGCGGCAAACTGCCATCGGACGGTTCATGCGGGCGGCGGTTCCAGGTGTCAATCAATTCGGCCAGGTTGAACTTGCCGTCCGGCGTGATGGTGAAATGCGCTTGTGGCGCCGTGATGCGGATTTCCGCCAGGCTCCAGGCGCGGCGCACGATGGATTTCCATTCCAGCTGTACGATCAGCGCCTTGATGTCGAGCAGCGGTGCGCCCTGGGCGCCGGCCGCCTCCTTCAATACGATGTCATGCGCTTCCAGGCGCAAGGTAAATGGATTGAAGTCCACCTCGCCGATGCTGGCCTGGCGCGCCAGTGTTTGAGTGACAAATTTGGGGTATTGGCTTTGTATCAGATGCGGCACCAGCCAGAAGCCTGCCGCGCTATAGGCGCCCAGCACGCAGGCAGTGCCCACGGTCCAGCGTTGCCAGCGTTTCCAGCGAAATTTCTTCGGCTGCACGCTTTTGTTTTCTGTTTTTTTCACGATCAACCTTTGGTAATAGACGTCGTACGCGTCTTAACTGTCAGTATGCCTTTTTGTCGCAGAGCCTGCAAAATTGAAGCGTGCTCCAGTGCCGAGGTAGATAGTTAAAAAACATTCCCAGAGCGACTTTTTTGCCGATAGAAAACTCACCAAAATTCACTTTTTCTTGCGAATGATTCTCGTTACGGATATGATGCGGGCTATCTTCAGCCTCGCGGCTATTCCTTTTGTAGAAAGTTTTCCCTTCATGCGCGCCGTTTCCCCCGCCATCCAGTTGCTTCCCCTCGTCGCCGCCTTGTCGCTGGCCTTCGCTTCCACCTCTGCCTTTGCTGCCGATAGTGGCAATGGCCAGGATGACCTGACCGCCGGCGATGAAAAAGTCATGCAGGCGGTGCAGGTCACGGGCGCCCGCGCGCAAGGCCTGGTGCCGACCACCACCGAGGCGGGCAGTTTCCGCGGCTCCAGCATTATGGACGTGCCGTCGACCGTCAACGTGATCACGCGCGAACTGCTGGAACTGCAAGCCGTGGGCGGCCTGTACGATGCGGTGCGCAATACGGCCGGCGTGACGCGCCAGCAAAACGGCGGAGAGACCTGGGATCAGCTGGTAATACGCGGCATCGCCGTGGAAAACCGCACGAACTACCGTTTGAACGGTTCCCTGCCCATCATGAACTTCTCGCAAGTGCCCATGGAAGACAAGGAAAGGGTGGAAGTGCTGAAGGGCGCGTCGGCCCTGTACTATGGCTTTACCTCGCCAGCCGGCGTGGTCAACTTTGTCACCAAGCGTGCCGGCAGCAAGCCTGTCACCAGCGTGGGTTTGACGGTAGGCGACCGTGGCAGCGCGGTCGCCAATATCGATGTGGGCCGCCGTTTTGGCGAGGAACAGCAATTCGGCGTACGCGTGAACGCGGCTGGCGGCACCCTGGGCTCTTACATGGATAACGTGGGCAATGGCAACCGCAGCTTTTTATCGGCCGCGCTGGACTGGCGCGTGACCAATCGTCTGCTGTTGAAGGCCGACCTGGAATACGACCGCCGCAAGGTGACCGAACAGGCCGGCATCAACTTGCCGACGGCCGTCAATGGCGTGATCACCTTGCCGCACGCAGTCGACCCTAGCCGTTTGATCGGCCCGGACTGGTCCAACTTTGAAGCGCAAACCAAGAATGCCCAGCTGCGCGCCGATTACGCCTTGAGCGACAACTGGGCACTGACGGTGGAAGGCGGCCATTCGGAAACCTCGCGCGACCGCCGCCTGTCGATTTTCCGTTTGACCAATCCTGCCGCCGTGACCACGGGCGCCGGCAGTATCACGGGCAATATCCAGAATGCCGTGATGGCGTCCGATTTGCTGCGCGCCGAACTGGCCGGCAATTTCAGCACGGGTTTCGTCAAGCACGAACTGACCCTGGGCGCCTCGCGCACGGATAAATCACAAACCCCGATCTACCAGCAAAATTACACGATCGCCTCGCAAAACCTGTACAACCCGGTGCCGATCACCAAGGTGGTGTTTGGCGCCGTGCCGGCCACCCCGACCACGGCCGCGCTGGACACGCGCGACACGGGTTTGTATGCGCTGGACCGCCTGGTGTTCACGCCGCAATGGGAAGCCGTGGTTGGCGTGCGCCATTCCAGCTACCAGAGCGACCAGGGCACGAATCACTATGACGTCAGCAAGACCACGCCGATGGTGTCGCTGGTCTATAAGCTGGCGCCGGATCTGTCTTTCTATGCCTCGTCGGCGCGCGGCCTGGAAGAGGGCGCAACGGCGCCGACCGGCACGGCCAACCAGAATGTCAAGCTGGCGCCGGGCGTCAGCAAGCAAAAGGAATTGGGCGCGCGCTGGATGGCGCCGACCGGCACCCTGGTGTCGGCCGCCTTGTTCGATATCAGCCGCCCAGGTTATTACACCAACACCAGCAATATCTACACCTCTGACGGCGAGCAGCATTACCGTGGCCTGGAGTTGTCGACCCAGGGCAAGCTGACGCGCCAGCTGTCGTGGCAAACGTCGGCCCAGTTCCTGGACCCGAGCTTTGAAAATATCAACGCCCTGTACAACGGCAAGGCGCCGGAAAACGCCTCGAAACGCACGGGCAGCGCTTTCCTGTCGTACGCCTTCGATGGCGTGCCGGGCTTGTCGGTCAATGGCGGCGCCTATTATTACAGCGCCCGTCCCGTCAACGATTTGAACCAGGCCTTTTTGGGTGGCGTGACCCTGTTCAGCGCCGGCGCGCGCTACGCCAGTCGCCTGGCCAATAAAGACGTGACCTGGCAACTGAACGTGGAAAACCTGGCCGACAAGTTTTACTGGGCTGGCGCCGGCACCCGTTTGGCGTCCGGTGCGCCGCGCTCCGTCAAGCTGAGCGTGAAGGTTGATCTGTAATGCGCACACCGACCAGCGTATTCCTGCTTGCCCAATTGGCGCTTGCCGGCGCAGCTGTCGCCGCCCCGGCGCTCGACACCGCCTTGCCCGCGTATGCGCCGCAGCCGGTGACGGTGCCGGCCACGGCGGGCTATGTCGACCGCAAGACGGGCGTGGCCATGCTGGGCGGCGCCGAACACGTGGCGTTCATCGTCGGGCGCTTCAATGCGCTGTTCATGGCCACGCATCCCGGTGTGAAACTGGGTTTTGATGGCAAGGGCACCAGCAGCGCCGTGCCTTTGCTGATGCATGACAAGATACTGTTCGGCGCCATGGGCCGCGCCATCAATCCCATCGAGACCGTGCCTTACCGTAAAATTGTCGGCGGCGACGCGCTGGCCATCCGCATTGCGCACACGGCCGCCACGCCCGACCAGCACCTGGCCACCTCGCTGGCCGTGTATGTCAATGTGGCCAACCCATTGACGCAGCTGACGTCGGCGCAAGTGTCGCAAATCCTCTCGACAGGTAATGTTGGCGGCGACTTTACGCGCTGGGGGCAGTTGGGGCTGAAGGAGGAATGGCGCGACCGCGTGATTCACCCTTACGGCACGGCTGCCTACACGGGTTTTGGCGATTATCTGCAGCGCGAGCTGTTTCAGGGGCGCGCCCTGGCCGTCAACCATGAGGAACTGGCCAACACGGAAGCCATCACGGGCCGCATCGCGCAAGACCCGGCCGGCATCGGCGTGGCTGCGCTGGGCGTGCGCAACCCGCAATTGCGCCAGCTGGCCATCGTGACTAAAGACGGCGTGGCGACCACCGGTACTGATGAAGAAGTGGTATCTGGCCGCTATCCGTTTGGCCGCTATGTGTATTTATATGTGCGCCGCGTGCCTGGCCAGGCTGTCGATCCGCTGGCGAAGGAATATCTGCGCATGGTGCTGTCGCGCGAAGGACAGGCGATTATCGCCGCGCAGCCGAATGGCTATTTGCCGCTGACGGCCGCACAGGCGCAAGCGGAAATGGAGAAGTTGAAATGAGATTGGTACGCTTAAGCGCTCTGTTTGCCGGCCTGGCGATCGCCGCCAGCACTTCTGCCGCGCCGCTGCAGGCCGACCCCGCGCAACCGTATGTGAACCGCGACGGCACGGTGGCCATCGTCGGCAATGACGGCCTGGAAGAAGTGATACGGCAATTGAACGCCTTGTTTATGCGCCAGTATCCCGCTGTGCGTTTCAGCTTGCGCATGGAAGGTTCGTCCGCCGGCATGCCTGCGCTGACGGCTGGCGCCACCGCGTTTGCGCCGCTCACGCGCGATATGTGGCCCGGCGACCAGGCAGCCTTCCGCCAGGTCTACGGTTATGACGCCACGCCCATCCGCATCGGCTACAACGGCCACGGCCCGCGCCCACCGGCCAAAACGCCACCGGCTGTATATGTGCACCGCGATAATCCATTGGCTGGTTTGACGATGGCGCAGGTGGGCCAGGTGTTGACCTCCGGCGCCGCTGCCGGCGATATCCGGCTATGGTCGCAACTGGGCTTGAAGGATGGCTGGGCGCCGCGCCGCATCCACGTGTATGGCTTGCGCGACGACGGCGGTTTCGCCACCGGCCTGCGCTATACGCGCTTCAAGAAGCGGCCATTCACGGCCAGCTATGAAGCGCTGGCCACGCGCGAAGCCGTGATCCAGGCAGTGGCCGCCGACCGTTATGGCATCGCCGTGCTGGGCTGGGTCAACGCCAGCGCCACCTCCGACCAGGTGCGCGTGCTGCCGCTGGCCGCCAAGGCCGGTGCACCGTACTATGGCCCGGACAAGGCCAATGTGCGCGCCGGACTGTACCCGCTGTCGATGCCGGTGCAGTTCTACGTCAACCGCGCGCCGGGCAAGCCGCTCGATCCGCTGGTGAAAGCCTATCTGCAACTGGCCCTGTCGCCACAAGGGCAGGCCATCATCAATGCGCAGCAGGATAGCGAAGAAGGGTATCTGCCGCTCAGCGAGCGGGATTTGCAGGTGGAGCAGCAGAAGCTCAATGGCTTGTAGGGGTTTCGGCATGTGAGCCTGGCCGTTATAATGCCGCCATGTTCGTCAGTAAAAGCAAAGCCGTCGTCGTCCTGTGGATCGCCTGTCTCGCCATCCTGATGGCGGCGCTCGCCCCGACGCTGTCGCGCGCGCTGACGGTGGCCCGCGGTGACACCGTGCCCAGCATGGAGATTTGCTCGGTGGCCGGTGGTTTGACGATGGTGCCGCTGAAATTCAACGGACAAGCGCCTGATGGACCGCAAAAAACCACCATGAGCATGGGCGACTGTCCGTGCTGCAGCATGCATGTGGCCACCTTGAACGTCACGCCCATGACACTGGCGCCAGCTTCGGGCGCGCTGATCACGGGCTTGCTGCCTGTCCTGTTTTATCAATCGATTACACCGCTGTTTGCCTGGACACCGGTCCAGCCGCGCGGCCCGCCTGCCACTTTCTGAATTCCATTCCCGTTTGAACTGCTGCCTGCCGCACGTTTGTTGCGTTGGTAGCCGTTCGTCTCGCCTATACGAATCTGAAAGCAGCAAAAATGAAACATACTCCATTCTTGATGGCCTTTGCCATCGCCTTGCCCGCCGTAGCGCAAAGCAATAATCCAGACTCTTCCGTCTTGCCTGAAATGAAGGTCATCGTCACGGCGATTAGCGACAGCTACCGTCCCGCCGCCGATACGGCGCAGATGCTATCCAGTACGCCTGGTTACAGCGTGGCGGCCGGTGGCGGCGTGTCGGGTTTGCCGATGGTCAATGGCTTCGCCGACGACCGCCTGAAGATACGCATCGATGGCATGGAAATCACCTCGGCCTGCGCCAACCACATGAATGCGCCCTTGTCCTATATCGATCCGCAACAGGTGCAGCGCATCAGCCTGCTCGCTGGCGTGACGCCTGTCAGCGTGGGCGGCGACAATATCGGCGGCACTATCGAAGTACAGTCCGCCGCGCCCGTGTTTGCCCAGCCTGGCGGGCCATTGCGCACCGAAGGCAGCTTTGCCGTGGCTGGCCGCAGCGTCAACAATAGCGTGTCGACCAGCGCCGCCGCGTCGGCCGCCACCGACAAGTTCAGTATCGGCTACAGCGGCGCCTATACGCGTGGACACAGTTATGACGATGGACATGGCAACAAGGTGCTGGGCAGCATGGTTGAAAGCATCAACCAGGCCATCGTGCTGGCAGCCCGTGGGGAAGGGCAGCAAGTGACGTTCCGTGCCGGCGTGCAGCATATTCCTTACCAGGGTTTCCCGAATCAATATATGGACATGACGGATAACCATGGCCAGTTCGCCAACCTGGCGTACAAGGGGCAATTCGGCTGGGGTGTGCTGGACGCGCGCGCCTATTGGCAGCAGACGGACCATGAAATGGGCTTTTTCAGCAGCGAGCGGCCCGGCACCATGCCGATGCTCACGCATGGCCGCAATATCGGCTATGCGCTGCAGGCGAGCCTGCCCACCAGCGCGGGCGAATTGCGCCTGGGCCAGGAATACCATGGCTTCCGCTTGGACGACTATTGGCCGGCCGTGCCCGGTTCGATGATGATGGGCCCGCGCAACTATCTCAATATCAATGACGGCAAGCGCGACCGCACCGTGCTGTTCGGCGAACTGGAAACGCGCCACGATGCGCGCTGGACCAGCATCGTCGGCTTGCGCGGCGAATCCGTGCGCATGGATACCGGCCAGGTGCAATCGTATGGCGACAATATGATGAATATGGCGGACACGGCAGCCGCGGTCGCTTTCAATGCGCGTGACCGTAGCCGCCGCGACACGAATATCGACGCCACGGCGCAAGCCCGCTTCGAGGCGGATGCGAATAGCAGCTATGAATTTGCGCTGGCCCGCAAGACGCGCTCGCCCAACCTGTACGAACGTTATTCCTGGGGCCGCGGCACGATGGCGATGACCATGACCAACTGGTTTGGCGATGGCAATGGTTATGTGGGCAATCTGGACCTGAAGCCGGAAACGGCTTACACGGCGGCGTTCACGGCCGACTGGCATGGCGGCGGTGATACTGGATGGTTTGTGCGCCTGAACCCGTATTACAGCAAGGTCAACAATTACATTGATGTCGATGTGCTGGGCACCTTCAACCCGTATATGCAGATGGGTGCGAAAGGCAATCTCTTGCAGTTCGCCAATCATGACGCCCACCTGTACGGCGCCAACCTGTCGTGGCAATTGCCGTTGGCCAACAGCTCGCGCTGGGGCCGCTTCACGGCCTCGGGCAACGCCGCCTACACACGCGGCAAACGCAGCGATGGTGGCGATCTGTACCGCATGATGCCGTTCAACGCCTTGTTTGCCGTTGAGCAAGCCACAGGCGCCTGGCGCAACCGCATCGAGGCCAAGGTGGTGAGCCGCAAGGATGACGTCGATGCCCGGCGTTTGGAACCGCTCACAGGTGGCTACGCGCTGGTCAACCTGCGCAGCAGCGTGGCCGTCAACAAGATGGCGAGCCTGAACTTTGGCGTGAGCAACCTGTTCAAGCGCGCGTATGCCGACCCGCTGGGTGGCGTTTACCTGTCTGGCTTGTTAGCCAATGGCGGGGCGCTGCAAGCCTTGCCGGCGGAAGGGCGGTCGATCGACGTGGGCTTGCAACTGAAGTTTTAGTGGATAGTTGAATCCTCGTCACCTGTCGCCTGAGCAAGCATCCTTTGCCAGGCGGCGCCTGATGTTGTCTAATCATGGCTGCTTTTGACGAGATAAAGAGGTTTTCATGTTGCCCCCGCCGTTGTCCCCACACTTGATTGCCGCCTTGCGCGCCGATTTTCCCCTGATCGACGCCTTGACGGCCTTGCAGCCCCTGGGCTGGTTTAATCCCGCCATCGCACCGTCTGCCGAAGCGCTGGGCGATGTGGGATTGACGCTGGATGACGTGGACGACGCCAGCGCCCGCCTGGCCCGTTTTGCGCCTTACCTGGCCAAAGTGTTTCCTGAAACCCAGGCCAGCGGCGGCATTATCGAGTCGCCCATCGTGCCTCTGCCCGCCATGCAGGCTGCCCTGAGAGTGACGACTGGCAAAGTCTGGCTCAAGCAGGATAGCCATCTGCCGATTTCCGGCTCGATCAAGGCGCGTGGCGGCATCTATGAAGTGCTGAAACACGCGGAAACCCTGGCTTTGGATGCGGGCTTGCTTAAAAAAGGCGACGATTACAGCCTGCTGGCCAGCGATGCCTTGAAGGCCTTCTTTGGCCAATATGCCATCGCCGTGGGGTCCACCGGCAACCTGGGCTTGTCGATTGGCATCATGAGTGCCAGACTGGGCTTTCGCGCCAGCGTGCATATGTCCGCCGATGCGCGGCAGTGGAAGAAAGACAAACTGCGCGAGCATGGCGTGACGGTGGTGGAATATACGCAAGACTACAGCGTGGCTGTGGAAGAAGGGCGCCGCCAGGCGCAGGGCGACCCCAGCTGTCACTTCGTCGATGATGAAAATTCGCATGATCTGTTCCTCGGCTACGCGGTGGCGGGCGAGCGTTTGAAGCGCCAGTTCGACGCAGCCAGCGTCATTGTCGATGCCGAGCATCCATTATTCGTTTATTTGCCCTGCGGCGTGGGCGGCGGCCCTGGCGGCGTGGCGTTAGGCCTGAAGCTGGCTTTTGGCGATGCCGTGCATTGCGTATTTGTCGAACCGACCCACTCGCCCTGCATGTTGTTGGGCGTACATACTGGCTGGCATGAAGGGATCAGCGTGCAGGATATCGGCATCGATAATGTGACGGCCGCCGATGGCCTGGCCGTGGGCCGGCCCTCCGGTTTTGTGGGCCGCGCCATGCAGCGCCTGATCGATGGCTACGCCACTGTCAGCGATGAAACACTGTACCGCTTGCTGGCTGTGCTGGAGCAGACCGAAGGCTGGCGCTTGGAGCCGTCCGCCGTGGCCGGTTTTGCAGGCATCAGGCATGTGCTGGAAGCGCACGATTATCAGCAGCGCCTGGGCTTGACGCCGCAGCGCTTGCAGCAAGCCACGCACCTGGTCTGGGGCACGGGCGGCAGCATGGTGCCCGCAGCCGAGATGGATGCCTATGTGGCGCGGGGCAGGGCGTTGCTGGAGCAGGGCTGATGGCAACGGGCGCCCAGTTGACGGCCAGCCAGTTCGCCAACCTGCATACCTTTCTGGTCGCGGCGCGCCACGCCAGCTTTGCGCTGGCGGCGCAGGAACTTGCCCTGACACCCAGTGCCGTCAGCCACCGCATCGCCCGCCTGGAAGACAGCCTGGGTTTGCTGCTGTTCGAGCGCCTGACGCGCCGAATCAGGCTGACGACCGATGGCCAGCGCATCTACACGGCCCTGCAACAAGGCTGGGACAGCCTGCATGCGGCTATCCACGGTGGCGATGCTCTGGCTGGCAATATCACCATCCATGCGCGCCCCTCGATAGCCCAGTGCTGGCTGGTGCCGCGCCTGGCCGGTTTTACGGCCTTATACCCCGACATCAGCCTGGACCTGCGCGTAGGCAATGAACAAGTCGACTTTCGCGCCGGCCAGGTCGACCTGGCCATCCATTATGGCGATGGGACATTTCCCGGACTTGCCGCGCAGCACCTGATGGACGAATGGCTGGCGCCCGTCTGCAGCCCCGCCTACGCATGTCAACACGATTTGCTGGACAGGCCAGAAAACCTGAAAAACGCGACCATACTGCACGACACCCTGGCCTGGCCCGCCTGCGCGCCTGATGCCGAATGGCAATTATGGGCAACTGCGCTAAGCCCGACAGTAACATTACCCACCCGCAGCCTGCGCTTCGACCGCGCCGACCTGTGCGCCTTGGCCGCCATCCACCACGCCGGCATCGCCATCGGCCGCCGCCAACTGGCGCAGCCTTGGCTGGACAGTGGCCAACTGATCTTGCCGTTTGGCGGTTTCAGCCTGGCCAGTCCGCAAGCGTATTACCTGGTGCATGCGGCGAGGACGCCCTTGCCGGCAAGAGTGCAGGCCCTGGTGGAGTGGTTGATGGGGCAAGCAATGAAGAACTAGTCTCTCTGTCGCGTTGCCCACAGGCATAGCAAGGAACCGGCCGTCACCATGGCTACCCCGAACAACAAAGAGCGGCCCGGCCTAATGCCCAGCCACAAGCTGGTCAGCGTGGCCGACAGCACGGGCGTGAAATAGGAAGTGGTCGCGAGTACCGCCAGGCTGCCGTGCTGGATGCCGAAATTCCAGCACGAATACGCCGTTGCCGTCAGCGCCCCGAGCAGCACAACTTGGCTTATCCCGGCATAGCTGATGTGCAAGGTCGCTTCGTCGCTGAGCGCATATTTGATCCACAAGACCGTGGCGGTGGCCAGCAGGAATAGCGGCACGCCATTCGCCCCCTGGCCGTAACGGCGCGTCATGACCGAATAGCTGGCCCAGATAAACGCCGCAGCAAAGGCCAGGCCATAAGCGACTGGATTGCCGAGCACATTGCCCCACAAAAGCGAGGCGGACAGCACGCCATCGCCCTTCATCACCCAGACGATACCGCTAAAACACAGGGCGATCGCGGGCAACAACAGCCAGGACCCGCGCTGGCTGCGCGTCGCGATGGCCAGCAAGACCGTCAGGCTGGGCCACAGATAATTGATCATGCCCAGTTCCAGCGCCTGGTGCCGGTCATGGGCCAGCCCCAGCGACAAGGCCAGCGCAATCTCGTAAGCAACAAACAGCGCCCCGCAGACTAACAGATACATGGGTCGCATCGTGCGTACATTCGGCAAGCCCAGCACCGCCGACGCAAGCAAACCGCTGGCGCTAAAAATCAGGGCCGCACCGCCCACCGGGCCAAAGATTTCCGAGATGCTGCGAAACAAGCCTAGGGAAGCGCTCCACATCAGGATGGCGGTCATGCCGATCAGGGTGGATTTG
This sequence comes from Janthinobacterium silvisoli, assembly GCF_014200725.1. Classification (GTDB taxonomy): domain Bacteria; phylum Pseudomonadota; class Gammaproteobacteria; order Burkholderiales; family Burkholderiaceae_D; genus Janthinobacterium. The sequence continues at coordinate 211,791 of NZ_JACHCL010000001.1, read as the reverse complement.
TGTTCGGGGTGGTGAGATTGCAGAAAATTCATGCTTATTCAGGCAGGTGGACGAAGTGGACGGATACTCTGGTTTGGCAGGCACAGGTGCTCGACTGGTGCCGATTAACGGAACTCTTGCGCGATAAAGTCGATAAAGGCGCGCATTTTGGCAGGCAGATTACTGCGGCTGAGGTAGTACAGGTACAAGTCGGCGTCGGGCAGGCAGTAGCTTTTCATGACCTCTTTCAGCCGTCCGCTTGCCAGATACTTGGCGGCGTCCCACTCGGAACGCTGCACTATCCCGTGGCCTTCCAGTGCCCAGTTCATGACCACGTCGCCGTCGTTGCTGGACACTGCACCCCGTACCTTCACTAACTCGTCCGCCTTGCCTTTCTGAATGCGCCAGGTGCCGTAGACGTCATCGTTCTGCCGGTGCAGGATGCAGCGATGGCGCTGTAATTCGGCAGGCGTCTGTGGCTCGCCATATTTTTTCAGATAGGCGGGGGAGGCGCACAGGAAGCGGCGGTTGGACATGAGCTTGCGCGCGGTTAAACGGGTGTCCGGCAACTCGCCGAAGCGTATCGCCAGATCGTACGCTTCTTCAACCAGGCTGATGGGCCGGTCAGTCAGGTGCAGCTCGACTTCCACTTCGGGATGGACATGGGCGAAGCGCGACAGGATGGGGGCGATACGCGTACGGCCGAAGCCCGGCGTGGCGTTGATCCTGAGCAGCCCCTTCGGCTCGGCTCGCCCGCTGGAGATCGATTCCTCCATCTCGCGAATCTGGTGCAGGATCTGGGTCGCCTGCGCCAGATACAACTCCCCCTCATTGGTCAGGCTGATGCGCCGGGTGGTGCGATTGACCAGCCGCACGCCCAGTTTCTGCTCCATCAGGTTCAGCCGTTTGGTCACCGCCGGCGGCGTGACGCCGAGTTCGCGGGCAGTTGCCGTCATGCTGCTCAATTTTGCCAGCAACACAAAAAATGCCAGATCGGGGGCGGTATCAGTTTTCATTTTAAGTGAATAAAGGTTTCAATCTAAGTTAATCTTACCAGTTATATTCAATAGTAAGCTACTCCCATGCGCTGAAAGACAGCACTTCCCGACACCTGGAGACCTAGCATGAAAATTATTGAAATCCGCGAAAAAACTGTACCGATCAGCTCCCCGATCCGCAATGCCTACATCGACTTCAGCAAAATGACTTTGAGCCTGGTCGCTGTGGTGACCGACGTGATCCGCGATGGCAAGCCGGTGATCGGCTACGGCTTTAACTCGAATGGACGCTATGGCCAGGGCACGCTGATGCGCGAACGCTTCATTCCGCGCATCCTGGAGGCAGATCCTGCCTCGCTGGTGAACGACGAAGGCACCAATCTGGACCCGCACAAGATCTGGAACTGCATGTTTACCAACGAAAAACCCGGTGGTCACGGCGAACGTTCGGTTGCCATCGGCACCATCGACATGGCGATCTGGGACGCCGTGGCGAAGATCGAAGGCAAGCCCTTGTTCCAGCTGCTGGCAGACCGTTATGGCAATGGCAGCCCTGACCGTAATATTTTCGTGTACGCGGCCGGTGGCTACTACTACCCAGGCCAGGACCACGGCAAGCTGAAGGACGAGATGCGCAGCTATATCGACCGTGGCTATACGGTGGTCAAAAAGAAAATCGGCGGCGCCTCGCTGGATGAAGATCTGCGCCGCATCGACTCGATTTTGAGCGTGCTGGGCGATGGCCAGAAACTGGCGGTGGACGCCAACGGCCGCTTTGACCTCGATACGGCAGTGCAGTATGCCAAGGCGCTGTCACAGTATGATTTGTTCTGGTATGAAGAACCAGGTGATCCGCTGGACTTCGAGCTGCAAGCAACCCTGCGCAATTACTACAAGAATCCCATGGCCACCGGCGAGGACTTGTTCTCGATGCAGGACGCGCGCAACCTGATACGGTACGGTGGCATGCGTGCCGACCGCGACTGGCTGCAATTTGACTGCGCACTGAGCTACGGCCTGGTTGAGTATCTGCGTACGCTCGACATGCTGCGCGAGCACGGTTGGTCGCCTAGCCGCTGCATCCCGCACGGTGGCCACCAGATGTCGCTCAATATCGCAGCCGGCCTGGGTTTGGGCGGTAATGAGTCTTACCCGGACCTGTTCCAGCCTTACGGCGGCTTCCCCGACGGTGTGAAGGTCAACAATGGCTACATCACGATGCCAGACCTGCCAGGCATCGGCTTCGAAGGCAAGGCCGACCTGTACGCCGAAATGCGCAAGCTGGCGGAATAAACCGGCAGCGGTACGACGCGCACAGACTACGCAAACAGCCGAAGAGCTGGTGCGTCGTCCTTTCAAATAAAAGCACAGCGCAGAGCGCGGGCGGTATGCCGCTGGCACGCTCTCTGCTGGCGCTCGCCCATTATTTTTGTTCCGCTGGAGGAGACCCGCCGTGAACGCGCAACGCTTTAAAAAACTGGCATCCACCTTATACATCCAAGTTATTGTCGGCCTTGCCGCAGGTATCCTGCTGGGCTATTTCTATCCCGATATCGGCGTCGAGCTCAAACCGCTAGGCGACCTTTTTATCAAGCTGATCAAGATGCTGCTGGCGCCTATCATCTTCGCCTCGGTGGTAGTGGGTATCGCCCGCATGGGCAGCGTCAGGGAAACCGGACGCGTCGGCGCCAAGGCCATGCTCTATTTCGAGATATGTTCCACCTTGTCGCTGGTATTGAGCCTGATCGTGGTCAATCTGATGAAGCCCGGGGTGGGCATGAACATCGATCCGACGCACATCGACACCGCGTCTATCAAGAGCTATACCCTGGCAGCACAGCATCATACGACGCTGGAGTTCTTGATGAACATCGTACCCAACAGCGTGGTCGGCGCCTTTGCACAGGGCGATATGTTGCAGATCATCCTGTTTTCCTTGCTGTTTTCGTTTGCGCTGAACCGGCTGGGCAGCAAAGTCACGCCGCTGATCGATGGCCTCGATATGTTCTTGCATGGCATGTTCGGCGTGGTGCGCATCGTCATGCATTTGGCGCCGATCGGTGCTTTCGGCGGTATCGCCTTCACCATCGCCAAATACGGCATTGGCACCTTGAACTCGTTCGCCGAACTGATGGCCGCCGTGTACCTCACCTGCATCCTGTTTGTGGTGCTGGTGCTGGGAACGGTGATGCGCTACTGCCGCGTGCCACTGTGGGGTTTCCTGAAATATATCAAGGATGAAATCCTGATCGTGCTGGGTACCGCCTCGACGGAAGCGGTGCTGCCACAAATGATGCAAAAGATGGAGGCCATGGGTTGCCAGAAAAAAGTGGTGGGTCTGGTGCTGCCAACCGGTTATACCTTCAATGCAGACGGCACGGCAATCTATCTGGCGATGGCAGCCATTTTCATCGCGCAGGCCACCAATATCGACCTGACGATCTGGGAACAGCTCGGTATCCTAGGTGTCATGATGCTGACCTCCAAAGGTTCTGCTGGCGTGGCGGGCGCCGGTTTTGTGGCCCTGGCCGCCACGCTGGCTTCCATGCACAAGATTCCCCTGTCCGGCCTGGTGCTGCTGGTGGGGATTGACCGCTTCCTGAACGAGGCGCGCGCCGTGACCAACTTGATAGGCAACGGTGTCGCGACCATCGCGGTGGCCAGGTGGGAAGGGGCACTTGATCTGGAGCAGATGAACCGCGCGTTCGCCGCTTCGGCAGCTGGACGTGATGTGTCCGTGCCCACGGAAGTGGCTCCCCTTGCCGAAAAGCCCCTTGCTGTGCCGGGTGAGCACGTTTCGCCTAGCGCCAGCCTCTGATTTTTTCTTGGTAAGCGCGCCAGCAATGGCTGGCCGCGCCACTTGATTCTCGCCTTGGCATACATGCCAGGTGCTGCAAATGCTTTCAGGTATCCAGCACGCAGCAATCTTGTTGTGCTGATTGCCAATGGTGCGGCAGTGCTGAGTACAAGCGACATCAACCTGGATGCGATTACGTTGATGGCTGCTGAAGAAATGCGTCGCTTTGGTTTTTCGCCGCGCGCCGGGCTGCCGTATCACTTCAACTTAGGCTGGTCCGATAAGCCATCGGCAATGAAGATGTGCGTAGCGCTGGAACTGTTCAAACAAGGTGATCCGTCGCTGGAAGTGGATGGCGAGATGCATGGTGACATCGCGCTAGGCTCCCAGCTGCGAAACAAGATCATGCCCAATTCTACGCTCACTGGTGACACGAACCTGCTGGTGATGCCGAACATCGAATCGGCAAATATTGCCTATAACCTTGTGAAAACGGCGGCCGGCAACGGTATCGCGGTCGGATCGATTCGTCTGAGTTGTGACAAGCCTGTACACGTTCTCACTCAGTCCGCGACAGTTCGTCGCATTATCAGATGGATACATGGGCCGCATTTGGCGTACATTTGGCAAGCCCAGTATTGCCGATGCGATCAAGCCGCTGACGCTAAAAATCAGGGCCAGACCGCTAACCGGGCCAAAGATTTCAGAGATGTTGAGAAATAGGCCGAGAGAGGTGCTTCACATCAGGATGGCTGTCATGACGATCAGGGGGGATTTGCGTTTGGGGTGGAGAGCCTTCAAGAAAGTCTTACTTTATACTGAGTTGCAATTGAGTAATACAGGAGTATCACCCATTATATAGGAGCATTAGAGCATACACTTACACAGATTAGCGCTATCTAGGGATGGACAGTAATGATTACTTGCTATTTGGATTCACAGGATTATTCGACATTGACAGATCCTAAGGTACTCACAAATGAAAAATTACAGATACGGGAAGCACTTCTTAATTTTGCACGCGAAGGCACCGTTAAGTTTGTCTATTCCTCTACCGTCATTTGTGAAGCGGTGCCTACATCACCGGAAGCATCGCGATTGGCCGAGCTGAAAGCGGAACTTCTGAGTGACCTCTGCGGCTTCAATGCACTGGTTTCATTTGATCGACTCGCCACTGCGGAAACAACGGCACTCGCCAATGGATCTGGCGCCCCGAAAAGCATGCTTGACCCACATGGCTACTGGTTTCCTGAAATTGGCACACAAGCCTTACCGGAATCTCCCTGGAATTATATGCTTCAGCAAGCCGAGAGTGATTTAGTGGCAAAGGGAATGTCTCGCCAGCAAAATCGAGCGACAATGCGAAAAATGTTTAAGAACGGTGAGCCTCGTGGGGAGCTCAAAAAATATCTTGAGAACCAAAGTCAGGAATGGTTAGCGAGTGAATTTTTAAAGCAATACCCCATGAAGCCGGAGCATGCCGAACTGATGGTTAAATTTAGCTTTGGGCGTGCAACTGATGAAGAATTCGGTAAGGCGCTTAAGGATAGTCTGCGAGATCCGCGCTGGATGATGAAATGGTTTGCAACCAATTACTCTATGGCTGGTCCCATATCGGATTTGGTCCGCAAACCAGGTCAAGAGCTAGGGGCTCATCTTCGAGATCTAGTGGATCTGTCTATCAGACATGCGTCGGCATTAAGCGCGAATAATACAGACGGCAACCCCACAGGCAAAGGTGGAGAGGTCTTACGTCTTTGGGGCAAACTACAGAATAGTCAACTGGTTCATCTTATTCAACATGTAGCGAACTCTGAGGATATTAGTTTGAGAAATTATACTCCGGCGGAAATGCAAGAATATTGTCCAGGTATGTCATCAATGATTAGATCCTTATATTCGTCGGCTTGGGTAAATGTCACTGCAGCTAGATTGGAGGAGCCAAGCGACAGTCAACCGGTAGATGCGATTCACGCCATATACGCACCATACGTACAGGTATTTCGTGCTGATCGCTTCATGGCCCCCCACATTCAAAAGCAAGTTCAACGACACGGTACGATTGTTGTATCACGCCTTAGTAAGCTGATCGATGTTTTAAACAAAGAGGTACAAAGAGATAAGCAGGTCACTGCGTAGGTCGTTCTCATCAACATCTGGAGTCCAGAAAAAAACTGCACTTTGCAGATCTTGTGACGATATACGCTGGGTGCATTTTGAGCTAATACCCTAGTATTTGCTACACTGCGCCCCTCATTGAAAAATCGCGCACCAAGGATTCCCATGCACCACCCGCCATCCCCCTCGACCTCTGCCACCCCACAAGAACTGCGCGCCTATGCGCTGGCTTGTCTGGTGGAGTCCGATCCGGCGACCAAGGTGGCGATGGCGGCGGCGATGGCGCAGGCGGAACTCAGGCTTGATCCTACGGCGTCGCTAGAGCCGCAAGGGCCGGTGCCTGGGCGTCCTGAACGGCCGGAGCTGGTGCCGCCGCGGCTGGTGGGGCGGCGGTCGATGGTGACGCAGGAGGGGCGGGCGATGCTGGTGCATGCGCTGGCGCATATCGAGTTCAATGCCATGAATCTGGCGCTCGATGCGCTATGGCGGTTTCCCGGTTTGCCGGCTGAGTACTATACGGACTGGCTGCGGGTGGCTAAGGAAGAGGCCACGCACTTTGCCATGCTGGTGGCCCACTTGCAGGTGCTGGGCCATGGCTATGGCGATTATCCCGCCCATGACAGTTTGTGGGAAATGGTCGACAAGACGCGCGGCGATGTGCTGGCGCGCATGGCGCTGGTGCCGCGCACGCTGGAGGCGCGGGGGCTGGATGCGATTCCTCCGCTGCGCGCCAAGCTGGCGCAGGCTGGCGATATGGCGGCGGCCGCGATTCTCGACATCATCTTGCGCGATGAAGTGGGCCATGTGGAAATCGGCAACCGCTGGTATGGCTATCTGTGCGACCAGCGCGGTCTGGAGTTGCGCGCGACCTATGCGGAACTGGCGGTCCGCTATGAAGCGCCCACTTTGCGCGGCCCGTTCAACCTGGAAGCGCGGCGCAGGGCGGGGTTCAGCGAGCTGGAACTGGGCGACTTGCCTTCCTGACGGGCGCGGCTTGAACGGTTTTGCCTACATGCCTGGCCATGCAGATAAAGACAATACCAAACACCATCGCCGTGAATTCCACGGCAGCGCTCTGGCCGTCGCCGTTGATCAAATATAAGCCCAGGTGCTGGCCTGTAGTGGCCCAGTTCAAGAGCGGCAAGGCCAGGCAGAGCAGGGCGGTGGTCCACAATTGATCGAGCCAGGCTAGTCGCGGGGAACTCAGGAACGTGCGCACCAGCGCATGCAGCAGGCTGGCCAGCCAAGTCAGCAAAAAGGCGCGCACTTCCCACAGCGCCCGGCTATCCCAAGTGTCGGGCAACAAGCGGTTGGCATAAAAATACACGATGCCGGCCAGCGCCGTGCCGGCCAGGGCAGCCACGTTGCACGCTTCGATCACGCGGTAGACGGTGGCCGTGGCGGCGCCGAATTCCAGCTCGCTTTTCTTGCGGCGCTTGACGCAAAACAAGATAGTGCCCGTAGCCATCATGGCTGTGCCCATCAAGCCACCCACGAAGTACAGCCATTTCACGGTCCAGCCGCCAAAGTGGGCCAGGTGCAACTGCTCCATCGCTTCGTGGCTGAACTTGCCAGCGTAAGGAGCATCGTGCTGCGCGCCCAGTTGCAGGACTGTGCCGGTGGCGCCATCGAAAGTGACGCTGCGGGCATGGTTCAGCAAGTCGCGGGAATCGTCGCCTTCTGTGCTGCGCGCATCGAAACGCACGCGCTGGTGCGTATCGCCGGGCAAATCCACCGTCATGCTCAAGGCCGGGCGCTGCATCAGGCTGGTGGCGCGCACCTGTAGCGCTGCCAGGTCGGGCAGGGCGGCAGTTTGTCCACTGGGCATAGCTGGCTCCAACGGCGGCGGCTTCAGCGCCAGTTCCGCTTGATATTGTTCGTAGGCATCCTTGCCGCCATAGGCCGCTTCCATCGGCCAGGGCATGTAGCTGACATAGAATACCGACAAGCCCGTGTAGACGATCATGAACAAAAAGGGCAGCGACAGCACGGCGGTGGCGTTGTGTGCATCGAGCCAGGAGCGCTGGCCCTTGCCGGGACGGAAAGTAAAAAAGTCTTTGAAGATGCGTTTATGCACGACCACGCCCGAGACCAATGCCACCAGCATGCCCATGGACAGCAATCCCACCAGCCAGTAGCCGGGCAAGCCTCCATGCAGCATGTAGTGAAACGCCATGAAATGCCGGCCGCCCTGGGTGGTCCGCCCCCAGGGCTGGTCCAGCACGTTACCGGTGCCGGGATCCATGATCACATTATGCCTGGAGCCATCGTCTGTCTTCCAGGCCAGCTGCATCGCATCGCCGGGTCGGCGTGGCAAGTCGACTTGCCAGGATGAGGCACGCGGCGCTGTCGTGGTCAGGTAGGCGCTGGCTTGTTCCATGGCATTGCTGCTCACGACCAGTGGCAACAATGGCTTGGCCTGCATCCAGCGCGTAATCGGTTCACGGAAGACGCTGAGCGTACCCGTCAGGAAGATGGCGCATAGCACCCAGCCACAGAATAGGCCGCACCAGGTGTGCAGCCAGGCCATGCTTTTGCGAAAACTGTCCTTCACGCGGACGCTCCGCGCATCATTGTGAAAGTGACAGTGGGAAAACAGCCAGGAAGAAAGGACATGCAGGAATCTCCATCAGAGTGAATACAACACACTCCATGGAGACGCAGGGCGGGGCGCGAACCCCACCCTGCCGATCAAATTATTGTTAAAGCTATTGCGGGGCTTTTTTGATGAACAAGGCTGTGACCATGCCCAGCACGGCTATGGCGATCACATACCAGGCGGGCGCCAGCGGACTTTGCTTGAGCAGCAAGGTAACGGTGAGTGGCGTCAGGCCGCCGAACACGGCATACGACAGATTGTAGGAAAACGACAGGCCGGAAAAGCGCACTTGCGCAGGGAATGCTTGCACCAGTGCACAGGGCACGGCGCCCACCACGCCCACGGCCAGGCCCATCAGTGCATACAGGGGCAGCAGCAAGTCAGGGCGCGTTTGCAGGCTGGTGTAAAAGAAATAGGTGCAGATGGCCAGCAGCAGGCTGCCGATGAACATCAAGCGCTGCGTGCCGAAGCGGTCCGCCAGGGTACCGGCCACAATGCAGCCCAAGGCCAGCGCGATGGTGGCTGCCACGTTGGCTTCCAGTGCCGTGCGCGCATCGAAGTGATACAGTTTTTGTAGCAGCGCCGGCGTCATCAGGATCACCACCACGATGGCGGCCGACAGCAGCCAGGTCAGCATCATGGAAACGATGACGGCGTGCTTGTGTTCGCGCAGCACGGTTTTGAGTGGCATTTCCGCGGCCAGGGCCTTGCGTTGTTGCAGTTCGACAAAGATCGGCGTTTCATGCAGCCAGCGGCGCAGATACATGGCGCCCAGGCCAAAGATGCCGCCCAGCAGGAATGGCAAACGCCAGGCCCAGTCGGCCACTTCGCTTGGCGTGTAAGCAGTATTGATACCGGTGGCGACCAGCGAACCGAGCATGATGCCTACCGTCAAGCCCGCCGTCAGCGTGCCGCAGGCATAGCCGATGCGGCGGGCAGGCACGTGTTCGGCGACAAACACCCAGGCGCCCGGTACTTCGCCACCCACCGCTGCGCCTTGCAGCACGCGCAGCAACAGCAGCAGGATGGGCGCGGCGATGCCGATGCTGGCGTAGGTCGGCAGCATGCCCATCAGCAAAGTCGGCACGGCCATCAGCAGGATGGAAATGGTGAACATGCGTTTGCGGCCCAGCAAGTCGCCAAAGTGGGCCATCACGATGCCGCCCAGCGGACGCACGATATAGCCGGCGGCAAAAATGCCGAAGGTTTGCAGCAGGCGCAGCCAGTCCGGCGTGGAGGGCGGGAAGAATAACTGGCCAATGACATTGGTAAAGAAGACAAAGATGATGAAATCGTAAAATTCCAGTGCACCGCCCAAGGCGGCCAGCGACAGTGTCTTGTAGTCCTGGCGCGTCAGCGGACGCGCCGTGGCGACGGCTGGGCCGGCAGTGGTGGGGAAGCCTGTTGTCTGATCCTGGCTATGCATGTGTGCTTGTCTCGCTTTTTTGGGGGATAGGGAAAAGAATCTGCCTTGCTTGTGGCCCGCCGCACGCGCACGCCGATGGCTCCCGGCCTATTTTCGTCGAGAGTGCTGTGCAAGCTGATCCGATACCGCCAGCATACGCATTATTTACGCGGCGCAATACCGATGTGTGCGTTTTTTTTGCTTGCCATATGTCCCGTTTGTTACAAGAAGTAAGGATTCAGATAAAACATAGTGTGCTAGGCGATACCCCGACACTGGGGTATCGCCGGCGCTAGCTAGTTTATGGCTTGGTGGAATGGCTTGCGGACTGGTTCGTGGACTGGCTTGCCTTGCTTGATGAATTCAACGCACTCAGCAGTTCACCGACATCTGGCACGCCCAGGCCCGTCACCATATCGTAGCCCTTGACGGCGTCGAAGGCGCCGTTATTGCCAATGGTGATGTCGCGGAAGCAGGCCGTTTTTTGCAGCGGATACATCAGCGGCGGCAAGAAGGTCAGCGCCTGTTTGCCTGCCGCCAGCCGGGCGCCATTGATGCCGGCGCAGAAGGCGGCCCAGACGGGGGCGCTCCAGCTGGTACCGCCAAATTGCATGTCGCGCCCCCCCAGGATGACCAGCGCGCCCGTATTCGGGTCGGCCGCCAGAGCCACGTCAGGCACCAGGCGGTGATGCCGGGCCTTGCCGCCCAGGTCACTTTGCCATGAGGGCGCTCCGAAATACGCGCTTTTGCCACCGCCACTGTCGGGCCAGCCTGTTTCATCGTTGACCGTGCCGCTGGCAGCCAGCTTGAGCGTGGTGCCGCCCACGCCGATGACGTAGTTGTCCGAGGCAGGATATTCTGCCTGCAGCGGACCATTTGAGGCGTGGCCCGTGTTGTCCGGATTCGATCCGGCGTCGCCGCTGGAGACAAAAACGTTGACGCCGGCGGCGGCCAGGCGCAGGTATTTCAGGTTTTGCGTGCGCAGTTCAGCCGGCTGCATGTAACTCTCACCGAGTCCCAGGCTGATCGACAACTGGCGCAGGCCCGGTTGGTCGGCCAAGTCGTTCAGGATGCGGTCCAGGCCCCGGTCCAGCGCCGTAAATTGCAGCGAGCCTGTGGCGTAGACGTGGATGGCCGCTTCCTGGGCGATACCGCCAGCCCATTCCACATCCAGGGTTTCCTCGCCTTCGGGCGGCGGCAGATCGGTATTGTTGACGTTGATGATGGACACGCGCGAGCCGGGCGCGGCGATGTTGTTGCGCTGCCAGAAGGCGCTCAGGTCGGCGTCGTTCGGCGCTGCATCGATCAGGATGGCGATGGTCTGGCCGCGCCCTGTGAGCCGCGCATCGTCTGCGTTGTAGGCTTGCCGGATTTCATGTGGCAGGTAGGGCGGCGCGAAGTCGATATTGCTGGTGGGGGCAGGCACGCCATTGATGTTGACCTTGTAGCCTGCATCGGTACGGTTCATGGAGGGCATGCGGCGGGAGTGCTTGCGGGCATGACGAAAGGGCTGCAGGCCGCCGATCGCCTGCACCTGTCCGGCAATATCCGCAGGCAGGCTGGGGGCATTGCGCGCAGCAAGATAAGTCACGCCGTTCTTGGTGACATGTACCATGGTGACACCCAGGCTCTGCTCGATCACGGAGGCACTGGCTTTGGCAAAGACGGTGCTGTTGTCGCTGGCCACATGATCGATGGTATAGCCTTGCTGCTCCAGCCATTGCGTCAGTTTCTGGCATTGGGCGCGGTCGGTGGCAAAATCCTTCAGCTGGTCGGCATACGGGATACGCTGTCCTTCGGCCACAGCCTTGACCAGCGCCGCCTGCTTGTCGTCCGGCAAGGCAAACGAAAAGCTCAGCAGCATGGGGGCGTCGTCCTTGCCGGGGCCGGCGTGATTGAGTTTCAAGCCGTTGGGCGCTAGTCCCGGCAGTTCGGGCAAGGGAAGGATGCTGTCGTGAAAGACGATGCGTTGACTATTGTTTTGATGCGAGTGTTGGTTCATTGCAGACTCCTTGGTGTAGGTGATGGTGAAACTAAGGTACAGATGAGAGCGCGACTGGACATGGCACTCATGGCGCATAGCGATGCATATGACGGGATACATGCATCAGGCCGGCTGCTGCGCGGCGCCGGCCATTCTTCTTTTTTGAACCAACCAGCATAGGAGTGCGGCGCGGCTGCACGATTGAGCCAGCGCAAACAAGTCGTGTGCACGGAAAGCAAGCCTCAGGCGTGGTAAATTGAATCGTGGCCCATGGGCAAAGATCAGGAGTGACGATGGCAACGGAATGGGAATTGGTGGGACGGCTGGTGTTTTCTGCCTTGCTGGGCAGCGCGATCGGCTATGAACGCGAACGGCTGGCCTGGGTGGCGGGCTTGCGTACGCATATGCTGGTGTGCGTGGGCTCGACCCTGATCATGATCGTCTCGGCCTACGGTTTCAGCGACGTGCTGGGTAATGGCGTGACCTTGGACCCGTCGCGGATGGCGGCGCAAGTGGTGTCGGGCATCGGTTTCCTGGGCGCCGGCGCGATCCTGGCGCGCGGCGAGATCGTGCGCGGCTTGACGACGGCGGCCAGCGTCTGGTCGGTGGCCGGCATCGGCCTTGCCGTGGGCGGCGGCTTGTACACGCCGGCCGTAGCGGCCACCATTATCATCCTGATTATTTTGGCGGGCATCAAGCCGCTGGAGCAGCATTTCATGGGCAGCCGGCAAAAGCGCGACTTGCTGATCACGGCTGAGCGCGACGCGCTGTCACTCGATAAACTGCATGAGGCGCTGGGCGCCGGCACCACGCGGGTGCAGCAATTCGTGATCCGCCAAAAAGACAGCGCGCCGCAACTCGACGATATCGTGATCACGTTTGGCAGGGTGACGCCGGTGCAACTGCTGGCTTTGCAGAAACGCCTGGAAGCGGTGGAAGGCGTGTTGCAGGTGAAAGATCCCGATTCAGGCACGCACGAATAACTAAGCCGCTTTCTGCAGCCGCCGTTGCAACAGAGCGAGGACCGCGGCTTCTTCCGGCGACAGCGCGTGCAAGTCTTCTTCCAGTTGCTGTTTTGCTCGTGCGCGCAAGCCTTTCAGCAAGGTGCCGTCGAGATAGGCGTCCAGTATGGCCGGGTGCACATAGCATTTGCGGCAAATCGAGGGGGTGTTGCCCAGTTTTTTGGCCACCGATTCGATCGCTTGCACGATATTTTTCTTGGCTTGCGCTTCGGAATCGACTTTCTCGAATTCATCGAGCGCCAGCGCGGCCAGCAAGGTGCCCGACCAGGTGCGGAAATCCTTGGCCGTGTAGTCCTCGCCTGTAATCTCGCGCAGATAGTCGTTGACGTCGCCTGAATCGATGGCGTGGCGCTGGCCGTCTTCATCGAGATACTGAAACAGTTCCTGCCCCGGCAATTCATTACTGCGGGCAATGATGCGCGCCACGCGCCGGTCGCTCAGTTCGATATCGTGGTGTACGCCGCTCTTGCCGCGAAAGTGAAATTGCACGGTACTGCCGTCCACATTGACGTGGCGCGTGCGCAAGGTGGTCAGGCCGAAGGATTTGTTGGTGCGCGCATATTCTTCGTTACCGATGCGCATCATCGTCAATTCCAGCAAGTGCACGATGGTGGCCAGTATTTTTTCACGGGGCAGGCCCGGTAGTTTCATGCCAGCATCGACGGCGCGGCGGATGGCGGGCAGGGCGCGGCCAAAGCTGAGCATATGCTCATACTTGGCGGCGTCGCGCAGCTTGCGCCAGCGCGTGTGGTAGAGGTATTGCTTGCGTCCCCGCGCATCGTGGCCGGTCGCCTGCAAATGCCCGTTGGCGCGCGCGCATATCCATACATCGGTCCAGGCCGGCGGTATGGCCAGCGCCTGGATACGCGCCAGGATATTTTCATCGTGCAGGCGCTCGCCATCGGTGCCCAGATAATAAAACTTGCCCGGCGCGCCCTGGCGATGGATGCCGGGCTGCTGGTCGTCCACATAGCGCAGCCCGGCGCAGCGGGCAGTCGCTGGCGCGGACGGCGTTGTGGATATTGTGCTGGTCGAGATCGCTGTTTCCATATTTCATCCTAACGTGCCGGCCTTGCTGGCGTGCTGTGCGCAAGGCCGATCTTGTGCTACTGTGCGCCCTGTCAGGCCTTGGACGGCAACCGGAGTCACCGATGTTTCGCAGAAAAAATAATCTGGAACAAGACCATGTGCAGCAGGCGCAGGGAGCACAGCCGCAATACGAAAAAAAATATACCGATGACAGTTTCTGGGACAAGGTCGTCAAGTTCGCGAAGACGGCCGGCCGCGAAGTCATCGAAAAAGCGCTGTGGCTGTATTACGCCGCGCAACAACCCAATACGCCCCTATGGGCCAAGACCGCCATCTACGGCGCACTCGGCTATTTCATCTCTCCCATCGACGCCATTCCCGATATCACCCCCGTCATCGGTTACGCCGACGACCTGGCTGTGCTGGCCGCCGCCGTCGCCACTGTTGCTAGCTATATCACAGCTGATGTGAAACAGCGCGCCACGGAGAAACTCGGTGACTGGTTCGGCGCCTGAAGCTAAGCCTGAACCTTCGCCGCGGCGCTGCCTGTGCCATAGGCCAGCAGCCGCTTCACCACGTCTTTCTGGAAACTGCGAAATTCGCGGTCAGCGCTGATGTTGGCGAAGGCCAATACGGCCGTCTTGCTGGCCCGGTCCACACAGACGATGGACGCGGCGCCGGGGGCGTTGCCGCTGTGGCCGGCCACGGGCGCGCCATCGAGGTCGCGCAACTGCCACACCAGTGCCTGGCGCAGCGATGGGTCGGTGGCCAGCATGGCCGCTGGCATGGACGCCGCTTGCGGCGCCAGAAACGCTTGCACGGTGGCTTCCTGCAGATAACGCTCGCCATCGGCCTTGCCGCCATTGCTGAAGATGGCCAGGAAGCGCGCAAAGTCATGCGCCGAAGTGCGCAGCAAGCCTGCGGGCCAGTCCGGATAACCGACGGGTGGCAGCAATTGCACGCCGGGATCCTTGTCGGCATACGGCTGGGCGAGCACCGTGCCGGGTGGCAGTCTGGCAAGACTCCAGGCCGTATGGTCCATCTCCAGCGGCTCGAACAGCCGGGTGCGCGTATAGGCATCGAAGCCATCGGGCTTGATCCGGCTCACCAGGTAACCGAGCAAGGCGATGCCGACATTGCTGTAGCGCCATTCCGTCCCGGGACGGGCCGCAAATGACAGCTCCGCGTCGTACCAGGCGCCGCCACGCGACAGATAACCGGTCAGGAAATCGCGCAGGGGCAGGCGTGGATCGCCCTGCACGGCAAACGCCCTGGTCTTGTCATATACAACGTCGGAAATGCCGGAAGTATGCGTCAGCAAATGGCGGAAGGTAATTGCTACATCGGGAAACTTCGGATGCATCATGGGGAAATCCAGATAGGCTGACACCTTGTCGTCGAGCTGGAATCCGCCTTGCTCCAGCAGCATCATGATGGCTGTGGCGGTAACGATCTTGCTGGCGTCGGCGATATGAAATACCGTGTCGGCATCGACTTTTTTGCCTGCCTCGATATCGGCCCAGCCATAGCCGCGTGCGAAGAGGGTATTGTCGCCACGCACCACTGCCACGCTCATGCCCGGTGTTTCCGTTTTCGCCAGGCCGTCAAGCATGAAGGCGTCGAATTCTTTTTCCCAGGCCAGATGGGCGGAATTGACGGTATTGCTGGCGCAGCCGGCCTGCAGCAGGGCCAGCGAGACGCCCAGTCCCAGCACGCTTCTACGTTTCATATGGTTTGTTTTCCTTGCTGTAACTGTCGATGATTGCGTTCGCCCTTCTGCACAAGGGCGATTTGACTATATTAGCAACATTTCAGAAAAGGCCGGTGCAAATGCCGCTTCAATTGTGCCAGTAACGGTCAAGCAGCGGTTTGACACTGAGACCATGCATGATGATGGACAACATCACGACGACGATGGTGATGCTGCTCAGTTCACCCGCCAGCGCAGGCGGCAGGCCATGGTGGATGGCGTAGCACAGGTAATACACGGAACCGATACCGCGCACGCCGAACCACGCGGCCAGCCCGCGCAGGCGCAGGCTGGTGCCGGATGCTAGCAAACCCAGCATGACGCTGCAGGGACGCGCCACCAGCAACAGGAACAGCCCCATGGCCCATGAGCGCCAGTTCCAGGCTGCCGCGCTGATGGCGCCGCCCAGCAGCAGCACCAGGGTCAGTTCGGACAGCCGTTCCAGATGTTCCTTGAACACCAGCGCCTCGCCGCTGACGGTCAGGGGCACTTCCTGCTCTGCGGGCTTGGCGGCTGAACTGGCGTGCACTTCCTCGGCCTGCAGCAAGCCTTGCCTGTCCTTCGGCGCGCCGGCCAGCACCAGCTCGGTCTGGCGCAAGGCCACGCCGGCAAAGAAGACAGCCAGGAAACCCCAGGCCTGCATGGCGTCGGCCAGGCCATACACCAGCGCGATCAAGCCCAGGCCCGCCAGGTCATCCAGCACTTCATGTTTCGGGGCCTTGCCGCGCAATTGCCACCCCAGCCAGGCCAGCAGCGCGCCACCGGCGATGCCCAGGGCTATCGCGGCCGCGCTGGCCCACAGCAAGTCGTGCCAGACCCAGCGGATTCCATGGTCGCCCAGCTCATGCAGGCCCAGCAGGCCCAGGCCCAGCATCACGAAAGGAAAACCCGTGCCATCGTTCATACCCGCTTCGCAGGTGAGGGTAAAGCGCAGATGGTCGCTGTCGCCGGCGCGGCGCACTTGCACATCGGTGGCCAGCACCGGGTCGGTGGGCGCCAGGATTGCACCGAGCAGCACGCCGGCGCCCAGCGGCAAACCCAGCACCCAGTATGAGAACGCGGCCACCAGCGCAACGGAGAGTGCCATCGACAGCCAGGCCAGGCGCAGCGAAGGCAGCCAGCGGGCCAGGCTGAACGGTACCGGCATCTTGACGCCAGCGGAAAACAGGGAAATGAGGACGGCGATTTCCGTCAAGGTTTCCAGCAGCGGCGCCTGCTTGATCAGATCAATGGAAAACAGGCCCAGGAACATCGGGCCCAGCAGCAAACCTACGCCCAGATAGGCCATGGCCGAGGTGAATGGCAGGCGGGCGATGCTGGTGGCGGCCAGACCGCGCGCCAGCATCAGGCAGCCGATCAGGATGAACCAGGCAGTGATGCTCATGGACCAGCCTTTCTCGGGTGAATGCAGGCGATTCATTCTAGCGGCGCGTCGAGATAGGCAGCGCGCCGCTGGTTTTCAGCTGGCTTCAGGCTTTCTCGAACGAAACCTTGTCGTTTTCTGCCTGCATATCTTGCATGCTGATCGGATCATGCGTGGCGCGCACGCGCGGCAAGCCATGCGGATAGTTGGCCGTAATAAATGCCAGCATCTGTTCGCGCACCAGGTAGCGCAAGGCAAACACCTCGTCCGAATTCTCTGCGGTGACCAGGAAGCGCACGCGCATGGCCCGTTCATTGGCGTCGAATGCGACCACCGTGCAGGCGCGGCCATCCCACTGGGGCGCGGCTTCGCAGATACGCCTCAGTTCCGCGCGCAGCGGTTCGAGCGGGATGCTGAAGTCCAGCCACAGAAACACGGTGCCGTGCAGCATCGTGGAACTGTGGGTCCAGTTCTCGAATGGATTTTCTATAAACCATTGTAGCGGCACGATCAGGCGGCGCTCATCCCACACGCGCACCACCACATAAGTGCCCTTGATTTCCTCGACCTTGCCCCATTCGCCATTGACGATCAGCACGTCATCGATGCGAATAGGCTGCGAAAAAGCGATTTGCAGCCCCGCAATGAAATTGCCCAGTACGGGACGCGCCGCGATACCGGCCACCAGGCCCGCCACGCCGGCCGAGGCCAGCAGGCTGGCGCCGATCTGGCGCGCGCCAGGCAAGGTCAGCAGCACGAAGGAAATCCCCAGCATGACCACCACCGCATGCGCGCTGCGCGTGAGCACGCGGGCTTGCGTGATCAACCGCCGCGCCCGGATATTGTCAGCCATGTCGACCGGATTGATGTCAGAAATAGTGATGCTCAGCGACTGTATGCATTGCATGGCCAGCCAGGTCAGGCCGACGATCAGCGCCACATTGGCCAGGTGCGACATGGCAACCAGGCCCGGCGTGTCATCCGGCGCCCCGGCCAGCACCATGCGCAAGCCGAAAATGACCACGCACAGCTGGCTGGAACGAAACGCCACGCGCGTAACAGTGGTAGTAAAAGGGCGGCCATTGGCCAGCCTTTTCAGCAAGCTGATGCCGGCGCGGTGTACGCCGATGGCGACCAGAGTGACCAGTAGCGCAGAAACCAGCACGGTCAGGGCGGAGCGCAGCGGGCCGCCCATCAGAGAATGAAACGTGGTGAGATCCATAGGCGAAAACTCCTTCGTGATGGTGGGATGGATGTCGGTAATTGATGCTTAACTGGCTATTTTACGGGGAGAGGGCGGGATCAGGATGTACGTTGCCGTACCGATAAGCTGATGAGCTGAAGTGCGGGCCTTGATAGCGGGCCTGAGTGGTGAGCATGGACATCGGCAATGGCTGCGTTGCCCGGGCTCGCCTTGGTGCTTACTGTTTTCGCCCGGCGCGCCTGGGTCTGACAATTCGCTAACCATTTTTCAGGCCCGCTGGGCCCGGGGAGCCTTTGCGGGGGGGCTGGGGCGTGCTTTTGCTCTGCTTGGATTTTTGATGGATGAGGTTGTGTTGAAATGGTAAAACTTTTCCTGGATCTTTATTTCTGCAGTGCTTATTTAAAAATACTGCCTTCTGGCGTAGTAATCGATATATTTTTTTTCGGAACTCCAACTTGTTGCGAGGCATAAATTATATTGCCTATTGCCCTGAAGTATACATTGCTATCTGCTTCAATATGCAGAGCTGCGTCAGGATAATTTTTGAGTAAATTACTCAATTTATTTACTATCTCTTGGCGACTGGTGAAATTTTTTCCATCTATCTGAACATTTACATCATCTTTTATAATTGCTTTAATTGTGAACATAAAACCACCTTTAAATTTTAAACCAAGAAACCCTGCCGAAAAAAACAATGAGGCAGGGTTTGCTTAAACTATGGGATCTCTCTGCAAAGATCCAGCGAAATAGTGTATTCGCGTATATTGTAGTCGTTGCACTGCGAACGTGTAACTGGATTTTTGATGCTTTTGCAAACGGCGTCTTCGAGCCACCAAGCTACATAGGCAGAGGATGTACAGGCGGCCCAAGCCTTACTTTCGGTTGGACCGGCGCCAGGTGGAGAAACTGTTGGACCCGGGCCTGCCGGTGTTTCAGGACCGATATCGCCTTCCATATTCCCGGAAACTTCAACGGATGGGATATCGTCACACCCTTCATCGCATCCACCACTACCGCTGGCCTCACCGGGGCCTTGGTCCTCGTCTTCGTCACCAGAGCCGTTGCCGAAAGACATAGTCTTCATTTGAGATTTAGCGAGTTCGATGCCAAGCTGATGTGAAACATGTCGTGCAGCACTAGCCAATGCAGGCTTTGCATCCTCTAACACTTGGACAATACGTTGGTTACGCGCAGTCGGAGCGTCTATAGCTGCCTTGCGTAGGCCAACTATTGCTGAACACCAAAGATTATTATTGGCGAAATTTAAGCCACAAAATAGTAAATCTTTTTCTGCAATAGCAATCCAGGATGCGTTTGAATTTTTATGTCGGTAGTTTTAAATATTGCTGAAATTTTACCGAATTGAACTGGCAATGCGAGTGTGGCACAGACGTCAGGCGACGCTCCATTCGCAGTTATGCAGGCACTCACTTGTTGGCCGCTAAGTTTAGGTCCGACTATGATCTGTTTCGCAGCGTTACCCGTTGGTGATTCTCCAAAAGCTTGGCTGCAAACAAGTGTAAAGCAAAGCGCGCTTACAAGAACTTTCATACTTATCATTAATGCTCCAAAAAAATTAGAATCGAAAGTTAACTATAGTCAACATTGTTAATATAATTAATATTGCAGGGCGAATATTCACACTTTGTCATTATTTCCAATCTGTAATGATCACCATGGGGAGGTAGGAAGGTAGAAAGGTAGAGGCAGTTCTGCAATTCATACACGAACTCGACAACTAGCAGAATCTAAGTTGCCCTTCCGATGCAAGCTACCAGGTAAAATCCGACCAGGCCCAAACCTTCAGCAAAGGTTCCCCGGGCCGCGAGCCTGAAAAATGGTCAGCGAGTTGTCAAACCCAGGCGTACCGGGCGAAGACAGTACGCGCACCGCGGCGAGCCCAGGCAACGCAGTCCTGGCCGCTTTCTCAGGCCCGCGATCAAGAGCTCGCACTTTTCATCTTCTATGCCTATAGATGGATCTAAAAAAGCCCGCATGTAGCGGGCTTTGATCAGGGCTGGGTGACAGGCGGCGTAGGCGCCTGAGCCGGCTGGGCGTAGATAACTACGGGAGCTGGCGGAGGAGGGGGATTTTTAGGGGGAACATTATTGAGAAGGAATGTCATCAATGAGATTCCAATCACGCCTAGCCCCATGACAATGCCGGCCACCCATTTGACGGTGTCGGCTGTTGACTTGTGCAGTGTCGCGTCGAACTCGGCAAACTTACGGGCGAGTAGCAGCTCCATGGAGCTTAGCCCTGCCGTCAACTTCGTATCGATGGCTTCTACTCGCACATCCATCCTCGTTTCAATAAGTTCGAACCTGCGGTCCACTCGTGCAGACGTGGTCGCTAATTTTGCATCCAGCTCTACGTGTGTGACATCTGCCATTTTCGGTATGCCTGCATTTCTCTCGACTTGTTGTACATCATCAATTGAAGATGCGTCAATTCGGGGCCTGAAATACTGGTGCCAGTGTACTCTGAAAATCGATGGCAGATATGTGTGATATCAAATCCTGAATCCGAGCATTCAGAAGTAGGACACCAGATAAAGTCCAACTAGGCCCAAGCCCCCAACAAAGGCTCCCCGGGTCCAGCGAGCCTGAAAAATGGTCAGGGCAAGGCGCGCCGGGCGAAGACAGTACGAATGTACGGCGAGCCCAAGCAACGCAGCCCTGGCCGTTTTCTCAGGCTCGCGACTAAGGCCCGCTCTTTTTAAGACTTTTGAAAGTTGACTTAGGTCTGCACTTTAAGTTTATGCGCCTGCAATCGCCTGGAGCGTCGTTTCCTCTCCCAGATGACAATGCCTGTTATTGACAGCATCGCCACCATAATCCCCATGAACGACATCATTATCCTCCCCGGCAATCCCAGTATGCGGCCCGAATGCAGGGGAAACTGCAGCTGGACAAAGACATCTGCCGCCGTACCTTCCCACGGCTTATGCTGGCCGATGACCTTGCCGTCCATCCCATCAATATAAAGATTCGACAGCCCCATGCCAGCAGAGCCGAACTCGTCGGCAGGGTCAAAGAACGAGACGTTGTAGAAGGAATAGTTGCCGCCATAATAAATCCCGCCCAGCGGCGTGCTGATGCCGCGTCGCACGGCTTCCTGCTTGGCGATATTGGCGGCCTGTTCAAATCCAATAACAGGTTTGATATACGTGCCATACGGCGCTGGTTGTTGCGTTTCATACGGGCCTGGCGTGGTTTTCGAGACCAGCGACATGACGGGGTAAAACACTTCGCGGTAGAGGTTGAGCGAAAACGAAGTGAACGCCACCACGATGATGATGGCCCACACCCATAAACCGCCTGCGCGGTGCAGGTCGAAATTGAGTTTATAGCCGCCGGCCGCCCAGCGCACCACCCATGACGGTTTCCAGCGCTGCCACCAGTTGGCGGCGTCGCGGTGGCGCGGTGCGTCAGGGCGCTCGCGCAGGCGGCGCGGGGTGGTCAGGTAGAACGCTACCAGGCTGTCGAGCAGCCATATCAGGGCGACGGTGCCCATCAGCCAGTAGCCCCAGCGGTCGGTGCCCCAGAAGGCGGGCACGTGCAGGCTGTAATGCAAATGGCGCAAGAAGGGCATCAGGCTGCGGCGAGATAGCGAAATCGCCGTCGAGTCGCGCGTGCCCGTGATCTTGCCCGTGACGGGGTCCACATACACGGTGTTGTAGTCCAGCACATAGGGCTTACCGGTGGCGGCATCCGTCAATGGGCGGACCAGGAATTGCGCCGCATGGCCTTCTTCCAGGCCCAGGCTCATGTAATTGACTTCCACCCGTGGGTCGGCCGCTTCCGCTTTTTTCGCCAGCACGAATGGGGATAGCAGCGGGCCGCGGCCCGGCGTGTCCATGATGTCGGCGTTCAGCCACTCGTCCAGTTCATGGTCCCAGGAAGTGACGGCGCCCGTCAGGCCGGCCACGATCAGGAAGAGGGCGATGGTCAAGCCGGCCCAGCGGTGGATGACAGTCCAGAAAGCGCGCATGCAACAAACCTTTATAAAAAAACGGCTTGTTGCCGCTGCCTCAGCTTGGAGTAATGGGAATCGTTCGCATTTTCCGCTGTGACGCTCTTTTTGGCAAGCGGCTTGGGTTTTCGATGTTAATCCAGCCTGCCTTTTTGCTCACAAATTTCATATAAACAAGCATATTTTTCTTCGTATTCAGGCATTTTCAACTTGTATATACTTTTTCTCGTGGTGATGTCCTTTACCGAAGTGCTGTTCCCCACATGTCAGGCGCCAGCGACGATCTCGCCCTGGATGCCCGGCTTCAATAGCGCCGCTGGCGGCGCGTCATCTTCTTATGCTGGCACCCGATCTGATTGCAGTACACAACGCTGGCGCATGCATCAATAGCAAGTAAAAAACATCTTAAAAATAATAGTAAAAACCAAACAAGGGGTACTGATGGGTAAGCATTTGATTGGATACGGCACGCTGGCCGTGTTGTCGGCTGGCGTGATTGCCTCTGCGCAGGCTCAGCAGCAAAGCACGCCGGATACGGGTTCCGACACCATAGAACAAGTCAACGTCACGGCCACGCGTTCGGCGGGCGCCGTCGATGTGCAGAAAGTGCCAGCCGCGATTACCGTATTGCAGCCGGAAAGCCTGGCCAAGTTTGGCCTGGGTAACCTGGTCGATATTGCCAGCGCCGTGCCGGCCATGAGCGTGCAATCGCAAGGACCTGGCGTCAACAACATCACCATGCGCGGCCTGGTCGTGCGCGGCATCGTGCCGTCGGAAATTCAGGATGCGTCCCTGGTGGCGGTGTATGTCGACGACATGCCGGTGACCTTGAAATCTGGTAACCCTGACTTGAAAGTGCTGGACCTGGAACGTATCGAAGTGCTGCAAGGTCCGCAAGGCACTTTGTTTGGCGCCGGCGCGATGGCTGGTGCGGTGCGCCAGATTACGCAAAAGCCCGATACCAATGACCTGTTCGGTTCGGTGGAAGCGGTCGGTTCGCGCACGTCCGGTTTCGGCGGCAATAATCATAATCTGCGCGGCATGGTTAACATCCCTCTGAAGGATGATGTGGCGGGTTTGCGCCTGACTGGTTACACGGGTAACGATTCCGGCTATATCAAGAATGCCTTGACGGGCGGCACCACCAACGCCGTGTCCACCAACCAGGGCCGCGCAGCCTTGCGCCTGAAAGCCTCGCGCGATCTTACGGTGGACGCCAGCATCACGGCTTCGAATGTGAAGGCGGGCTTGAACGATGCCTACGCCGATCTGGCGCCATTTACCACCATCGCCTTGCTGCCGCAAAGCAGCAATGACAATCTGCAACTGTATAACCTGGCCGTGAATTACGACTTCGGTCGTGTGCAACTGGTGTCGTCCACGTCGTATTTGCACCGCGATACCTTTTATCAGCAGTCGGCCCAGTATCCGGCCACCGCCTTTGTTTTTGGCGGCCAGCTGCCGCTGATGGCGGCGGCCTATCAGATCGGTAACAAGGTCACCGATTTTGCGCAGGAATTCCGTTTCAATTCGAAAGACGCCGGTCCCTTCAAATGGACGGCGGGCGCCTTTTTTGAAAGCGGCAAGCGCAACGTGGTGCAGAACGAGCCAACCATCGGTTTCGATGCGCGCTTTGCGGCCACGCGCAACTTCCCTGGCTATAACTCGCAAACCAATGAGCTGGCATTGACCCCGGACAATTTCTTCTCGGGCTTGCAAAACACCAAGTCGCGCCAGGTGGCCCTGTTTGCCGAAGGCACGTACACCGTGTGGGACAAGCTGGACTTGACGGCTGGCCTGCGTTTGTTCCGCGGCACCCAGGATTTTGACCTGCGTTTCTCTGGCCTGTTCGGCAACCTGGTCGGCGCCACGCCGACCACGGTGGGCGTTCCTGAAACCAGCGCCAGCAGCGCCACTTCGCAAGGCGCCAACCCGCGCTTTGCCGCCGCCTACCGGGTCGACCCCGACCATATGGTGTATGCCAGCGCCGGCAAGGGTTTCCGCTACGGCGGCAATAACCAGCCTGTGCCATTCAATTTCTGTGGCGTCAACGCACCGTCCACGTTTGCCCCGGACAGTCTGTGGAACTATGAACTGGGCTCGAAAAACACCTTGCTGGACCGCCGCATGACGTTCAACGTCAGCGTCTACCGCATCGACTGGAGCGATGTGCAAGTGTTTAACAAGTTGCCGTGCACCTATTACTACACCTTGAACGCAGGCAAGATCCGCAGCCAGGGCCTGGAAGTGGAATCGGCCTTCAAGCTGAGCCGCCACGCCACATTCGGCCTCAGCGCTTCGTATAACGATGCTTACGCCAGGGAAACCGTGGTCACCGGCATCGCCGCGCAAAACATTCCGGCCGGCAGCCGCACGCCGTATGCACCGCGTTTTGCCGCCAACGCCACCCTCAGCTACAGCATTCCTGTGAATGGCAAGGATGAGGTCGGTGTCTCGGCCAGCTACGCCTACCGTGGCAATGCTTACACCAACTTTGCCAAGGCGCAAGGCAGCTACGAAGAGATCCCATCGTCGAACATGGTCAACGCCACTGTGACTTACAAGACGGGCGCGTATGAGTTCGGCCTGTTTGGCACTAACTTGACGAACGGCACCAAGATCAATGATGTGACCAGCAATGTGATCGCGATTCAACCTGGTAACACCTTGTTCCTGGCGCAGCCACGCACCATCGGCCTGCGCGTGAAAGCACGTTTTTAATTGAAGCATGACAAGTGCGGCGCGCAAACGCCGCATTTTTCTGGAGACTGAGATGGCAAGTATTACAAGTAGGGCCAAGCTGATGCTGGCATTGATCACCATGGCCCTGTCATGCGCGGCGGCCGGGGCCGCTCCTGCGGCTGCAGATGCCGGCATTACCATCGGTTCCAAGATCGATACCGAAGCATCGCTGTTATGCCCGATGGTCAGGCTGGCATTGGAAGCGAACGGCATCAAGGTGAAGGAAAAGTGCGGCACGGGCGCCACGCAAGTGGTGCGCAAGGCCTTGCTGGAAGGGGAGATCGATGTGTATCCCGAATACAGCGGCAATGCGCCTTACCTGATCAAGAACGTCAAGTTTGAGCCGGGCATCTTCAAGGATGGCGCCAAGGGTTACGCGGCCGGCGCCAGGGCGGACCTGGAACACAACCAGATCGTCTGGCTGAAACCTGCGCCAGCCAGCGTCAGCTATGGCCTGGCCGTGCCGCAAAAACTGGCCAAGGCGGAAAACCTGGTCACCTTGGCCGACCTGGCGCGCTACATCAATGCGGGCAAGACGTTCAAGGTGGTGGTCAGCCAGGAATTTGTCGACCGCGACGATGGCTTGAAGGCGTTTGAAAAAGTCTACGGTTTCAAATTGAAGCCTGCCCAACTGATTATCCTGCCGGGCGGCAATACCGCCCAGACGGAAACAGCGGCGGCGCAAGGCATCAGCGGCGCCAATGCGGCCATGGCTTACACCACCGATGGCCAACTGCCCGCGCTGGGCCTGGTGGCCTTGACCGATAACGCGGGCGCCGTCGATGTGTCGCAACCGTTGTTGACGATACGCAGCGCGGCCTTGAAGAGATATCCGCGCATCCCGGCCATTATCGATCCGATTTTTGCCACGCTGGACGTTGCCACTTTGTCGCGCCTGAACGCGAAAATCGTGGTGGGCGGCCAGTCTGGCGCCAAGGTGGCGGAACAGTATCTGAAACAGAAGGGCTTCTTGAAATGACGACGGCCATCCGCTTGCCTCGCTTGCCTTTGATTGGCAAGTCCGGCCTCAGCTGGCCGGGCTTGTCAGCTCGGCCCAGCAGCATCGCCTTGCTGGCCGCGCTGCTGGGCTTGCTGTCCCTGCATTGGCCATTCGTGGTGCTGCGCCAGAACCGCGTGATGCCGCTGGGCGATGATTATTCCTTGCTGTCGCTCAACGCAACCTTGGGTGCGGTGGCGGCAGGTGGCTGGCTGCTGTTTGCTGTCAGCGCCTTGCTGGTCCCGGGCAAGCTGCGCAAGCTGGGGTTGGCTTTCAGCCTGAGCCTGGCCGCCGGCGCCAGTTTTGCTGCCCTGACCTGGGGCGCGCAGCACTTGACTCTCGATAATGAATTTTCGCGCGTCAGCATTGCCGCTGGCGCCTGGAGCAGCCTGGCCGCGATCTATATCGCCCTGTTTGCGCTGCAATCAGAATCACCGTGGTGGCTGGCCGCGCCCTTGCTGGTGCTGGCTGCGCTGGCGCTCACTGCGCCTTATCAGCACCTGGGCATCGTGCTGGAATACCAGGCGGTGTCCGATGTGTTTCAGCAAGAACTGATACGCCATCTGCTGCTGGTGGCCGCGACCTTGCCGCTGGCCATATTGGCGGGGGCGGCGATAGGCCTCTTGGCCGTGCGCAAGCCTGCCGCCGAAGGCGTGTTGCTGAGTGTTACGAGTTTCCTGCAAACCGTACCGTCGATAGCCCTGTTTGGCTTGATGCTGCCCTTGCTGTCTACCTATGGACGCCATGTGACGGTGGCCGGTGCGCTGCTGTTTGCCTTGGCGTTGCTGGTATTTGCGGGCGCGGGCTGGCTGCTGCTGAAGCGCTGGAATCATCCTTTATTGCTGACGGCCTATGGCGTGATCATTGCGCTGGGCTTGCTGGTCCTGTTGCCGGTATTGGCTATCTCCGTGTATCAGCTACTGGCCAATGGCGCTGAGTTTATTGGCAATCTGCATCTCTCGGCCAGCTTTGCTGACCTCGGTTTGCGTGGCCTGGGCGCTGCGCCCGCCATCGTGGCGCTGGTGCTGTACGGCATCTGGCCCATCGTGATTCAAACGCATACGGGCTTGACCAATGTGCCGGCCGCCATCCTGGAAGCGGCGCGCGGCATGGGCATGAGTCCGCGGCAAGTTTTTTGGCGCGTGGAGTTGCCGCTGGCCGCGCCTTTCCTGGTGCAGGGCCTGCGCGGGGCTTTGCTGCTGCTGATCGGATTAAGTACCGTGGCGGTGCTGGTCAATGCTGGCGGGCTGGGCTTTTTCCTGTTGCGCGGCACGGAACAATCGGTGTCCGACCTGGTCTTGCTGGGTTCCTTGCCGGTGGTCGCGCTGGCGTTTGCGGCGGACGCCATCACACGCTCTTTGGCATGGGCCTTGACGCCACGCGGAGGGCGAGCATGATCCGTTTGAATCATATCGATAAACATTACGAGCAGGTGGTGGCGCTCAACCGCGTCAACCTGGAGATTGAACACGGCAAGCTGGTGGTGCTGATCGGCCCGTCCGGTTGTGGCAAGTCGACCTTGTTGCGCGTGGTCAACCGCATGATCGAACCGAGCGGTGGCCAGATTCTGATCGATGGCAAGGATGCACTCGACATCGATCCCGTGCTGCTGCGCCGCTCTATCGGTTATGTGATCCAGAGCGCAGGCCTGTTTCCGCACCTGACGATACGTGAAAACGTGGCCGTCGTGCCCCACCTGCTCGGTTGGAGCAAGGCCAGGCGGCTGGACCGCGCCGATGAAATGCTGGCGCTGGTGCAACTCGATCCGCATAAATTCGGCAACCGTTATCCGAAGGAATTGTCGGGCGGACAGCAGCAGCGCGTGGGCATCGCCAGGGCGCTGGCGGCCGATCCGGCCGTGCTGCTGATGGATGAGCCATTCAGCGCGGTCGATCCGATTACGCGCGAGCAATTGCAGGAAGAGTTGCTGCGCATACAGCGCGACGTGCGCAAGACCATCGTGTTCGTTACGCACGATATCGATGAAGCCATCCGCCTGGGCGACAAGATTTGCCTGATGCGCGACGGGGCGGTAGTGCAATACGCCGATCCCGACACCATGCTGCGCCACCCGGCCGATGCTTTCACGGCGCAATTTATCGGCCAGGAGCCGGAATTGAAACGCCTGGGCCGCCATAGCGTGGGCGACTTCATGCGCCCCGGCACGCCGGAACCCAGCCTGGCCGGCGCCGAGCGGGTAGGGCAGGCGACCAGCGCGCGCAGTGCGCTCAGCAAGTTGCTGGGCGGGCAGCCAGCCTTGATCGTGGTCGATGCCAGCGGCGCGGCGGTCGGCCATGTCGCGCTGTCGGATTTTGCGGCGCTGGCATGAGTAAATTTTTCTTCAACCGTCAAGCGCTGGGCTTGCTGTGCTGGCCTTTGCTGTGGCTGGTTTATAGCCGTGAAAGCTGGTGGCAGACCTTGCTGGCGCCTTTGGGCGAGCCTGGCCAGCCCGTGCTGTATGAACGTATCAGCTTGCTGGAAGCGGCGTTAAGCCATGTCCAGATCGTGGCTGTGGCGATGGCCGGTGTATTGCTCTTGGGTTTGCCGCTGGCGATCTGGGCGACGCGCAAGGTCGGCAAAACCTTTTTGCCGCTGATCGCCAATGGCGCCACCATCGGCCAGACCTTGCCGCCCGTGGCGGTGCTGTTCCTGGCCACGCCCATCTTCGGCTTCGGCCCGCAAGCCATCATGTTTGCCCTGTTTGCCTATGGCTTGATGCCGACGGTGCAGGGCGCTTTGACGGGGCTGCAGCAAGTCGATGGCGATATCAAGCGGGCCGCGCAAGGCATCGGCATGGGCGCCTGGCGCCAGCTATGGGCGGTGGAATTGCCGCTGGCCTTGCCGGCGATTTTGGCTGGTGTGCGCACCAGCCTGGTGTTGTCGGTGGCCACCGCCTCGCTGGCGCCGATGGCGGGCGGCGTCAGCCTGGGCACGCCCATCGTCTCTGGCCTGGCCGTCAATAACGCTACGCAAGTCATGGAAGGCGCGCTGGCCGTGGCCTTGCTGGCGGTAGCTTGCGATTACTCGATGCGCGTGCTGGAACGCTGTCTGACGCCCTGGCGTTAAGGAAATAAAAATGAAAATGGAAAACCCGATGGTGTTATTGGATGAAACCGCGCTCGATTGGCGCGCCGTGGCCCGTGTGGCGCTCGGTGCGCCGCTGGCCTTGAGCCCCGCGGTGCAAGCGCGCTTGCGCAATGCGCGGCGTATTGTCGAGCGTATCGTGGCCGATGGTCTGCGCGCCTACGGCGTCAATACGGGCCTGGGTGCCTTGTGCGAACAGGTGCTGGAACCGGCCTCGCTGGCCACCTTGTCCCTGAATACCCTGAAAAGCCATGCCTGCGGCGTGGGCGAGGCCATGCCCGATGTGCTGGTGCGCGCCATCATGTGTGCGCAGATCAGCAACTACAGCCATGGCAAGTCGGGCATCAGCCCGGAACTGGTCGATGGCTTGCTGGCCTTGCTCAACCTCAACCTGACGCCGCTGGTACCGGCGCGCGGTTCTGTTGGTTATTTGACGCATATGGCGCATATCGGCTTGCCGCTGGCTGGGCTGTCGCAAGTGCGCGTGGCTGGTAAGGTGATCGATGCGAAACAGGCTTTGGCCGCCGCTGGCTTGCAGCCTGTGGTGCCGGGCGCCAAGGATGGCTTGAGCCTGGTCAATGGCACGCCTTGCGTGACGGGTTTGCTGAGCGTGGCCTTGTTTCATGCCGAGCGCCTGCAGAAGTGGGCCGATATTGTCGCCGCCATGAGTTTTGAGGCGCTGCGCGGACAGACGGCCGCGTTTGATGAAGAAGTGCTGGCGTTAAAGCCGCATCCGGGTTCGCAGCGCGTGGGCCGCAACCTGCGTGCATTGCTGGCCGGCAGCGAGGTGCTGGCCCTGGCGCAAGGAGTGCGCACGCAGGATGCGCTGAGCCTGCGCGCCGTGCCGCACATCCACGGCGCCACGCGCGACCAGGTCGAGCATGTGGCCAAACACGTCAATATCGAACTGGCCTCGACCACTGACAACCCGCTGGTGCTGGGCACGCCCGACGACTACCGGGTCGTGTCGCAAGCCCATCCGCATGGCCAGTCGATGGCGTTTGCCGCCGATTTGTTGCGCATTGCCATGGCCGAACTGGGTGGTGTGGCCGAGCGCCGCATCGACCGCCTGGTCAATCCGCTGGTCAGCGGCCTGCCGGCTTTCCTGGTGGAAAACAGCGGCGTCAATTCCGGCCTGATGATCGTCCAATACGTGGCCGCTTCGCTGGTGGCGGAAAACAAGGTGCTGTCGCAAGCCATGGTGGTGGACAACTATGTGACTTCGGCCTTGCAGGAAGATCATCTGAGCCTGGCCACGCCATCCGCACTGAAAACCTTGCAGGTGATCGCGAATGTGGAAAGGGTGCTGGCGCTGGAATTGCTGGCAGCCGGGCAAGCCTTGCAATTTTATCCCTCCGATACGCTGGCGCCGGGCACGCGGGCTGCGCTGGCCTTGCTGCGCGAACACGTCGCTCCGTATACGCAAGACCGCATGCTGGCGCCCGATATCGAGGCGGCGACCAAACTCATCCAGGGCGACGACGGTCTCCACCGCATCGAAGCGCTGCTCGATATCAGGCTGTAAGGCATCACGGGAAAACCTATGGGATTGGGAACCTACAAACACGCGGCAGGCTCGGAGTATATCGACGAGGAGCAGCAGCTGCATATTTCCAGCGAGCGCGGGCGCAGGCTGTGGCTGGCCGAATGGCCGACCTGGCTATTGATTGTGACGATCCATGCAGGCTGGCTGGGCACGCTGTTTTTCTGGCGCCAGATCGGTACCGTGCCCGCCACTTTGCTGATGATCTGGTGGTGCGCCTGGTATATGTCCTTGCAGCATGAGCTGATCCACGGCCATCCCACGCCCTGGCCCTGGGTCAACCGCCTGTTCGGTTATGCGCCGCTGGCTGTCTGGTATCCGTATAAGCTGTACCGCGACAGCCATTTGCGCCATCACGTTGATTTCCACCTGACCATGCCAGCGCTCGATACGGAAAGTTATTATGTGTCGCCCGCCGTGTGGGCAGGCATGAGTAAACCGATGCAAAAGCTGCACTGGCTGAACAAGACCTTCTGGGGCCGCATGCTGGTCGGCCCGCTGCTATCGATCAGCGGCGCCTGGAGCCAGGTGGTGCGCCAGCCTTTGAAGGGTAACTGGAGCTATGTGCCGATGTGGTTGATCCATTTTGCCATGCTGGGCATCATGCTGTGGGCCATCGATGCCTATTTTGGCGTATCGCCACTGTATTATCTGCTGGCCATTTCCTATCCGGCCCAGTCGATTGCCAAGATACGCTCGTATTATGAGCACCGGCCAGCGGAAGACCACAAGCAGCGCATCGTCATCAATGAAGCGGGTCCGGTATTTCGTTTGCTGTTTTTGAATAATAATCTGCACCTGGTACACCATGACTTTCCCTCGCTGCCCTGGTATCTGATCCCGCGCGTGTACCAGGCGCGCCGGGCCGCGTATATTGCGCGCAGCGGCGGTTTTTTTGTCAATGGGTATGGCGAGCTGATGCGCCGTTTTGGCTTTAACCCCATCGATGCGCCCGTTCACCCGCATATGCCTGAGCCGGAGTAGCCGTATGACCTGGAAAGTAGCCTTACCCATGTATAACGTCTCGCCGTCTGTGCGCGATGCCTATGTAGCCTTGCTCGACGCCGTGCTGGCGGGGTTGCGGGCCGGTGGCTGGCAAGGACAGGCTGAGCTGGTGCGCGATCCCGTCTTGCCGGAATTCTGGAGACAGCCAGACTTGCTGTTCGGCCAGACGTGCGGCTACCCCTATATGACGCAGCTGCAAGGCCAGGTGCAATTGATCGCCACGCCCAGCTATGCCATGCCTGGCTGCAATGGCAGCGATTATTCGAGCGCCATCGTGGTGCGCAGTGATGGCCCCGTCAGCGGCCTGGAGGACGCACGCGGCTTGACCGCCGCCGCCAATGACCCTCACTCCAACAGCGGCATGAATGTGCTGCGCCACGCCGTCGCCCCGCTGGCTGTCGATGGGCACTTCTTTGGCAAGGTGATCTGGTCGGGCAGCCACCATGCCAGCCTGGGAATGGTGCGCGATGGCGCGGCCGATATTGCGGCTGTCGATTGCGTCACCTTTGCCTACTTGCAGCAGGAAAATCCGGCCTGGCTGGAAGGGCTATCTGTCTTGCAGTATTCGGCATCGTCGCCGGGATTGCCGATGATTGCCGGCCAGAATGTTCCGGCTGAGCTGGTGGCGCAATTGCGCACGGTTTTGCTGCAGCCGAATCCTGTATTGGCGCAGCTGATGCGCAGCTTGCGTATCAGCGCTTTCGAGTACCGGCCGCACGGCGATTACTGCCATATCCTGGAGCTGGAATGCGAGGCGCAGGCAGTCGCTTTTCCCATATTGCAATGAGGCTGGCATAGTGTAAATAACGCATGTTAAGATGCCAATGTAGATTCCACACGGAAACAATCAAGGCGGAACAGGCATGCGTATTGAACATCGCAACAACATCCGGGTGGCCGAGCCGCCCGCCACCCCGCAGCAGCAGGGCGCTGCAGCCACGATCGTGTTTGTGCATGGCTTCGGCTGCGACCAAACCATGTGGTCTTATCTTGAACCTTTGTTCCGTGTGCGCTACCGTACGGTGCTGTTTGACCTGGTCGGCAGCGGGGCTTCAGACCTGAGCGCCTACGATTTCGATAGCTACGCCAGCCTCGATGGGTATGCGCGCGACCTGCGCCAGATCATCAAAGCCGTGGCGGATGGCCCGGTGATTTGCGTCAGTCATTCCGTCAGCGCCATGAGCACCTTGCTGGCAACCTTGGCCGAGCCGCAACTGTTCCGCGCGCAAGTCATGCTGGCACCATCGCCATGCTATATCGACGACCTGGCGACGGGCTACAAGGGGGGCTTCAGCCGTGAAGATATCGATGACTTGCTCAACACCATGGACAGCAATTACTTGGGCTGGGCAGCCACCATGGCGCCGGCTATCATGGGCGTACCCGAGCGGCCCGGGCTGGGGCAAGACCTGGTCAACAGCTTTTGCCGCACCGATCCCGATATCGCCCGCCATTTCGCGCAAACCACCTTTTTGGCCGACCACCGCGCCGATTTGCCGCACAACGTTACGCCGGCGCTGATCGTGCAATGTAACGACGACTTTATTGCGCCGCTGTCCGTTGGCAGCTATCTGCGCGAAATGCTGCCGCACAGCCATCTGCAAGTGATCGAGAATGCGGGTCATTGCCCGCACATGAGCGCACCCGACACCAGCTATCGGACCATCCGCACCTTCCTCGACGGCCTGGGCCTATGATGCGTGACGCCATGCCATCCTTGCCTGGGATAAGCTTGCCCCATAGCGACAGCCTGTTCCAGCACGCCGCGTGCGGATTGCTGCTGTGCGCCACGGATGGCACCATCCTGAAGGTCAACGCCACTTTTTGCGGCTGGCTCGGTTATACCGCCATTGACTTGCTGGGTAAAAAAAAGCTGCAGGAATTGCTGACCATCGGCGGGCGCATCTTCCACCAGACCCACTGGACGCCGCTGATGCAGGTGCAGGGCATGGCCTCGGAAGTCTTGCTCGACATGCGCCAGCGTCAGGGACAGTCCGTGCCCATGCTGTTCAACGCTGTGCGGCGCGAGCACGATGGCGTGCTCTACGACGAGATCGCCGTGTTTGTCGCCACCGACCGGCGCAAGTATGAGCAGCAACTGCAACTGGCGCGCAGCAAGGCCCATGCGCTCAATGAGGAACTGGCGGTGGCGGACCGGCGCAAGGATGAATTCCTGGCCACCCTGGCGCATGAACTGCGTAATCCCTTGGCGCCCATGCGCAACGTGCTGGAAGTGCTGAAGCTGGCGCAGCTGGACGACCCTAACCTGAGCTGGGCGCGCGACGTGCTGGGACGCCAGCTATGCCATATGACGCATCTGGTCGATGACTTGATGGAAGTGTCGCGCATCACGCGGGGCCGGCTGGAACTGCGCCGCCACAGCGTGGAACTGGCGCCCGTGGTCGAAGCGGCGCTGCACAGCGTGGCCACGCTGGTGGCCGAATCCGGTCACCGCCTGCACGTGGAACAGTGGCCGAGCGCTATCTGGCTCGATGCCGATGCCACGCGCCTGGGCCAGATGATCGCCAACCTGCTGACCAACGCCGCCAAATATACGCCGGCCCAGGGGGCGATCTGGCTGACGGTGTCGTGCGCCGGGGGCGACGTATTGATCAGCGTGCGCGATTCCGGCATCGGCATCGCGCCCGAACACCTGCCACGCGTATTCGACATGTTTTCGCAGCTGGAACCGGCCTTGTCGCGTTCCCAGGGTGGCCTGGGCATCGGCCTGTCGCTGGTGCGGGGCCTGGCCGAATTGCATGGCGGCAGCGTCAGCGCGCACAGCGACGGCGTGGGGCAGGGCAGCACCTTTACCTTGCGCCTGCCATTGCCGGCCACGCCGGTGCCAGCTCCCGCGCCATCGGCGGCCAACCGCCAGTTGCAGGCCGGTTCGCGCGACGGCAAGGTGCTGGTGATCGACGACAGCGCCGACGCGGCCGAAAGCCTGGCCCTGGCGCTCGATATCCTCGGCTACGAGATGCGCACCGCCTACGACGGCGCGGCCGGCATCGCCCTGGCGGAAAGTTTCCTGCCGCAAGTGATCCTGCTCGACATCGGCTTGCCGCGCATGAACGGCTATGAAGTGGCGCGGCACCTGCGTAGCCAACCGTGCGGCCGCGACGTGATCCTGGTGGCGGTGACCGGCTGGGGCCAGGACAAGGACCGCAAGATGGCGTCCGACGCCGGTTTTGACTTGCACCTGACCAAGCCGGTGGATTTTTATGAGCTCGATACGGTGTTGCAGAAGATGCTGAAGGCAGTGTGAGGATACTGGCTACCTTGCATGGATACAAACCATGCAGCCGCAAGGGGACTTCAAGGCGCGTGTAGCCGTGTTTTAGCTGGACCGGCAGTCGCAGTTGCTTGAGTTGCGCCAGTTCGAGCGCGATCAACTGCTTTCCGGCGCGCAATCGGTCAAAAAGAGCGATGAAGCCTCGGCAGTGTATTGCCGGTATACCGATACATGAAAAACAGGACTGATATGCACTTCGACTGGCACGGTGGACAAATCGGGCGCGGCACCATTATCGATGCTGGCTACCGCAATACGCAGAACGTGCGGCGCTTTTTACTGGCCCAGTGTGGGCCGGCTTTCAAGTTAGACCGTGATTTTATAGCCTGGATACGCAGTGGGGTGCCCGTCACCCTGGGTGATGTCGCCGATGAATGGCTGCGGCGGCAGCATCGATAAACGCTCAATGCGCATCGCCTGTATCAGCGATGCGCCCTGATGGTTAATGATTGATCAAGCCGGCTGCACGCCATCCAGGTTGCGGCTGCGGTTTTCCACCAGTACGGAAATGCCGAGCACGACGATGCCGCCGCAGGCCAGCATGGCGCCGACCCAGCCGGTCGAACGCAGGCCCATGCCCATGGCGATGGCGATGCCGCCGGCCCAGGCGCCCAGCGCGTTGGCGATGTTGAAGGCGGAATGGTTGAGGGCGGCGGCCACGGTTTGCGCGTCGCCGGCAACGTCCATCAAGCGCGTCTGCACGGCGGGGGCGACCGCGATGCCGGCGCCGATGGCGAACAGATTCACGGCCAGCAGCCACACATGTTCGCTGGTATAGCTGAAGGCGACCAGGGCGGCCACGTTCCACAGCAGCACGCCGAAGATGGTCCACAGGCGCGAGCGGTCAGCCAGCCAGCCGCCGATCAGGTTACCCACCGTCATGCCGATACCGATAATGGCCAGCAAGATGGAAATGACCAGTGGCGACACCTTCGTAATTTCCAGCAAGGTTGGCGTAATAAAAGTGTAGACGGCAAACATGCCGCCAAAACCGATCGCCACCATCAGCAGGGTCAGCCATACTTGCAGGCGGCGGAATACGCCCAGTTCGCGGCGTGGGCTAGAATCGCCGGCAGCCACCATCGGCACGAAGATGCGCACCATCAACATGGTCAGCAAACCCAGCGCAGCGACCAGCAAGAAGGCCGAGCGCCAGCCTAAAGTCTGGCCGATGTAGGTGGCCAGCGGCACGCCGAAGATATTGGCGACCGTCAAGCCCATCAGCACGCGCGCCACGGCCTGGCCACGCCGGTCCGGGTCGGCCAGAGCGGCTGCTACCAGCGCTGCCACGCCGAAATAAGCGCCGTGCGGGATGCCGGCCACGAAGCGGGCCACCACCAGCAAACCATAATTGGGGGCGATGGCGCTCAGCAAGTTGCCGCCAGCGAACATCAGCATCAGGCAGATCAGCATCAGACGGCGCGGCATGCGGGCCAGGAAGATGGTGATCAGCGGCGCACCGATCACCACGCCCAGCGCATAGGCGCTGATCATATGACTCATTTGCGGCAAGCTGGTGTTGAGGTCATCGGCCACCACGGGCAAGATGCTCATGGAGGCGAATTCGCCCGTGCCGATGGCCAGTCCGCCGATGGCCAGGGCCAGGTCGGCATAACCAGCGCCAAAAGGCGCAGTGACGCGCGGAATCAATGGATCTACAGATGCTTGCATGTTGTTAACTGGGTAAGGATGACAGGGTGAAAATGCGCTGGTGAAAAAGGCAGGGAGAGCTGCCCACAGGCAATATTGTAAAAGATTCAGGCAGTCTCTGCCGGGGAGCGGTCAAATTTGCTGCGCCGCACACAACAAGGAAAGCCCTTGTTGTTAACGATAACACAGATGTATCCCAGTGCCGCTGCCTATCTGCAGATAAGCGCGGAACTGGGTTTGTCACTGTCTTATTTGTGCAAGACTCTTATTTACGTAAGGACTGTTGCAGCGCTTCCAAACCGGCTGCGTAAATGCCGTGGAACAAGGCCGTTACTTCTTCCTCGCTGACGCCGACGGGCGTAAATTGCCCGGACCAGGTGACGCGGGCATGCTCGCTGCCGGTGATCGCATCGACTTGCAGAGTCGAGCGGTAATCCTTGGCGGGAAACGGCGCCGCAATGATGGAATAGCTGTAGCGGCGTGCGGCATTGTCATACGCTTCCAGCCGTTCGACGATGGCTTGACCAGCCGGATTGGCCAGGTGGCGTACCTGGCCGCCTTCGCTCAAAGTGCTGCTGGGAATATAGGGCAGCCAGTCGGGCAGGGAATTAAAGCCGCCGATCAATTGCCAAACCTGTTCCGGCGTGGCGGCGATATCGATAAAAGTCGTGGTGCTTGCCATGGTGGCTCCTTGTTAAATGGTGTCGCCAGGCAGCGGTGCTGCGCGGCTGACCAGGTTTTCGGCACGCATCTCTTGCCAGAAGGCGGCAGGGATGACGCTGTTCAAAGCGGCCAGGTCTTCGGCCAGTCGTTCCGGACGGCTGGCGCCCGGGATCACGGCGGCCACGGCCGGGTTGGCCAGCGAAAATTGCAGGGCAGCTGCCTTGACGCTGACGCCATGGCGCGCGGCAATCGCCTTGATGCGCTCTACCTTGGCAATGATTTCAGGTGAGGCTTTCTGGTATTCAAAGTGCGCGCCGCCGGCCAGGATGCCCGAGCTGTACGGGCCGCCGACGACGATATCGACGTTTTGCTTGGCCGCTGCCGGCATCAGACGCTGCAGGGCGCGTTCATGGTCGAGCAGGGTGTAGCGGCCGGCCAGCAGGAAGCCGTCCGGTTGCGCTTCGGCCAGGTCCAGGGTCAGTTCCAGCGGTTCGACTTTATTGACGCCGATGCCCCAGGCCTTGATTACGCCTTCTTCCTTCAAGCGCGTCAGCACGCGGAAGGCGCCGGTGCGGGCGATTTCAAATTGCGCCAGCCAGTTGTCGCCATGGAAATCCTGGGCGATGTCGTGCACCCAGACGATATCGAGGCGGTCCGTGTCCAGGCGTTTCAGGCTATCTTCGATCGAGCGCAAGGTAGCGTCGGCCGTGTAGTCGTCGACGATCTTGTTCTTGCGGCCAAATTCGAACAAGCCGCCTTTTTCGCCCAGTTCGCGGGCAGCCGGGTCTTCCAGTTCATCGAGCAGGATGCGGCCGACCTTGGTGCTGAGGACGTAGTCGTCGCGGCGGTGTTTCTTCAGGGCCGCGCCGAGGCGGATCTCGGCCAGGCCGGCGCCATAAAACGGTGCCGTGTCGAAGTAGCGGATGCCGCTGTCCCAGGCTGCGTCGACGGTGGCCAGCGCTTCGTCTTCAGGAATGTTGCGGAACATATTGCCCAGCGGCGCAGTGCCGAACCCCAGTTTGCCGGTCAGTAAGTGTTTGATGCTCATGGTGTTTTTCCTTGGTGTCAGATTCAATAAGATGAAACAGTGAAGACAGAATAGCTGGACAAGTTAAGCCTGTCCAAGACATAATTTGCTTAACTTGAGTCATAAAAGGTCTAATGAGGTCAACCATGCTGGATATCCGACAACTGCAATACTTCGTCGCCGTCGCCGAAGAAGAACACGTGGGCCGCGCCGCCGAGCGCCTGCATATTTCACAATCGCCGCTGAGCCGGCAAATTGCGCAACTGGAAGACAAGCTGGGCCTGACCCTGTTCGAGCGCAGCGCCCAGCGCATCCGCTTGACGCGCGATGGCAATACCTTTTTGGCCGAGACGCGCGCCTTTTTGACGCACGGCAACCGCCTCGAAGCACTGGCCAAGCGCCTGGGCCGTGGCGATGAAGGCGGCCTGTGCATCGGCTATATCGAAAACGCCATGCATAGCGGGGTGCTGCCGGAGGGCTTGCGCGCCTTGCGGGTGGGCCGCCCGCAAGTGCATATCGCCCTGTACAACATGCATTCGGCAGAACAGGTGGAAGGTTTGCGCCAGCGCAGCCTCGATATCGCACTGCTGTGCGAGCCGCCGCTGCCCGGCGACCCTGACCTGGACTGCGCGCAAGTGCTCAGCGATCCCATGCTGCTGGCCTTGCCCGAAATGCATCCGCTGGCTTCCAAGGCGGAATTGACGCCGGAAGACCTGGCCGGCCAGGAGTGGATTGCTGTGCAGCACAAGGAAAGCGCCTTGAAGCACGACAATTTTGTTGCTGCCTGCGCCCGCGCCGGCTTTACGCCCGATATCCGCCTGGAAGCAACAGAGCCGCTGACGGCGCTGGGCCTGGTGGCGGCAGGGCTGGGCATGGCCATGATCCAGCATAGCTTGCGCCATCACGCGCCGGCCGGCGTGCTGGTGCGCGAACTGGCGTGGTTCAGCTACCGCACGCCGCTGTGGGCCGCCTGGCACAAGGTGAATCTGCGTCCGCTGGTGGGGATTTTCCGGGAAACGCTGCTGGCACAGGCGCAGCCGTCAAAGCTTGCGGACGCGGCTTAAATAGCAGGGCAGCGCCCACCAGACGCCAGCAATCAGCACGGCCATCAGCGCGCAGGCGATCAGGCCTGCCAGGTGGCCGAAGACTTCCGACATGACCAGGTTTGTGCCGAGCATAAAGGCCAACGCCAGGCACAGGGCGCCGGCCATCATGAGGCGGTCGGCTACCCGCTTGAAACGTACACGGTTCGTCAAGGGGCGCATGATGCGGTGGCCGATGGCTGGCGCGCTGAGCAGTACCAGGCTGCTCATGGAAAAGATAAAGGTGGCCAGGAACACGATCTTTTCCGCCTGGTCTATTTTGGCGAAGCCGCCATTGAAGGGCAGGATAATCAAAAATGCCGTCAGCATCTGCGCGCCGGGCAGCAAGATGCGCAGCTCGCTGAGCAGGTCGGACAGGTCGCCGTGCTCCGTTTCGGTATTCGCTTGCTGATCGTCGTGCGGCATGATGGCTCCTGCTTTAAAACCACTGCTTGATATGCTCCGGCTTGCGCAAGGCATAGTCGCGCAGGCGCTGCAAGGGTGTCGACACGCAGGCGCTGGCGCCATGTACGGCATCGTAGCCGCAATGGCCGCACAGGTGTCGCCGGTGTGGATGCAGCGCAAAGTCGCCCAGGTCCAGGTGCGGATGGGCGCAGCGGGAACAATCGATACAGCCCAGTGCAACGCCGCTGCTCAGCGCCGCCGCGTAGGTTTGCGCTGCTGGCGGCGTGATATTGATTTGCACGATGGATGGCTGAAACAGACCAGGCACGCTGCGGGTATCGATGGCCAGCGCGCTCACGTCGCGGGCCAGCAGGGCGCCGCCATCGTTGGCTTTTGCCCGCAGGCGCAGCAAGCCATCGTCCGCGGAAGCCAGCGTGATGGCGTGATACTGGCTGATATCGAATACTTCCGGATACAGCACGTAGCCCATGGGGCTGGCGTGCAGCTTGCAGCGCATGTGTGCTGAGCTTTCCAGCTCCGCCAAGTCCGCCTTGGTGCCCCAATAGCATTGGTGCGTGCGGCACCAGTGGCGCGCTGCGCCATTGCGAAACTTTCCCGCTGGTAGTAAATCGCACGGCACCAAACCATCGCGTCCTGCACCGGCGCGGAAATGGCCGTTGATTGTCG
The DNA here is from genome assembly GCF_014200725.1 of Janthinobacterium silvisoli. Classification (GTDB taxonomy): domain Bacteria; phylum Pseudomonadota; class Gammaproteobacteria; order Burkholderiales; family Burkholderiaceae_D; genus Janthinobacterium. The sequence goes on along the minus strand of NZ_JACHCL010000001.1, from coordinate 171,388 downwards.
TTGTGGTCACGGCAATGTTTCCCGTGGTGGCGTGCAGGGGCCAGCAGATACCGGGCAGTGTCAGAGGTGAGGTCACGATGTGTAGATCAATATAGGACCAGCCGGCCAGCGGCCGGTCCTGATATGGCGAGGATTACTCTTCGGTATCGGCCAGGGTGACGATGGCGCGCGCCCATTTCGAGTATTTCAGATTAGCCAGATCACGCACGGTCTTCACATTGAACGCCTGCTTCAGCAGTTCCGCATCCTTGGCGCTGACGCCCTGCAGCGCATCGACGGGGGCGTCGGCAATTTCCTTGAAAGTCTTTTTCTCGTAGGCCTTGTCTACCGCTTTATTGATATTCATATGCTGACACTCCTTAGTAAGTAGTCAATCAGTAGTCCAATAGATAAGAGATTTAATCTTACATGTTTTTGATTTTTCTCCATTTACGCTTGGGTAGCGGATCAAAGCACGCAGCATAAAGTTATGCGCAAATCGTGACTCAGCCATTTCCGCATTCGTAGTACGATGGCTGCGTGGCGGGGACTTTCCCTGGCCGCGTGCGGATGCCGCGCAATAGCCGGCATTTATTTGACCGTGTTCAGGAGGCGAGTATGGGTTTGCTGGATCAACTTGCAGGACAGGCACTGGGTGCCTTGGGTAACAAGGGCACGGAGGGCGAGGGCGCCGCTGAAGGCCAGTCGGGTTTGCTGGCCAGCGTGACGGAATTGATCAACCAGCATGGCGGAGTGCAAGGCTTGCTGCAAAAGTTCCAGGAGAGTGGACTCGGTGACCAGGTGGCCAGCTGGATAGGCCACGGTGAAAACGCGCCCGTATCCGGCCAGCAAATCAAGGATGCGCTGGGCAGCGATACCGTCACGCAGATCGCCGAAAAAGCCGGCGTGACGCCTGAAGCCGCTTCAGGTGGCCTGGCGGCGCTGCTGCCACAATTGATCGACAAACTGACGCCCAATGGCCAGGTGCCGGAAGGCGGCGACTTGCTGAGCCAGGGCTTGAATGCGCTGAAGGGCAAGTTTTTCGGCTGATATGGTCCATCCTGCGGCGTCAGAAAAAGCGTCTGTGGCTAGTCGCGACGCCGCAGACAGCACTTTAGTGCGGCCAGGCTAAGCAACAACGCCACGGGCGCTTTTTCAAGCCGCAGCCATCATGCCGAAACGCTGGGCAATATACACAGGTTCGGCGCTCAGCCGCGCCGTACTACCTTCCACCAGATACGAGCAGTAGCGGCGCCGTTCGGCTGACCCGCCGCGTCGTTCCATGCGTTCGTTCAGCATGGCGACGGCTTCGATCGCCATCTTTTGCACGGGCTGGCGCAAGGTGGTGATGTCATAGCTGAGCCAGCCTGATGCTTCCAGGGCGTCGAAGCCCGCCACCGACATTTGCAGCGGCACCTGGATGCCCAGTTCGTGGCGCGCCGTGTCCAGGCAGCCGATGGCCATGATGTCGTTGCCGCAGATCACGGCGTCCGGCACCCGGCCCAGGCGGTCGATGACCTTGCGCAAGCCATGACCGCCACTGGCGTAATTGTAGTTGCCGCTGACGACGATGGGTGCGGGCAGGCGTAGTTCCAGCAGACGGTCCAGTACGCCGGACTTGCGTTCCTGCGCCACGGCCGAATCGCCGGGGCCATCGATGATGGCAAACTGGCGGTGGCCGGCCTCGGCCAGGCGCGATACCAGCAGCCGCGCCGCTTCTGCCTGGTCGCACAGCACGGCGGGCACGGCATTATCGCGCGGGTTGCGGTTGAACAGCACCAGCGGTACGTCGCGCCGTGCGAATTCGGCCATCTGTTCGTCGGACAGCCAGGCGGCCACGATGGCGCCATCGACCTGATATTGCCACACATCGCACAGCGCCTTGCCGATATCGGCTTCCCGTTCCAGGGTGAACAGCAGCAGGCGCTTGCCCTGGCGCGCGATTTGCTGGCTCAGCTCGGACAAGATTTGCGGGTAGTACAGATTGGCCAGGTTGGAAATGATGACAGCCACCAGGTTCGAGCGGCGCGTGATCAGGCTGCGCGCGGCCGCGTTCGGTATGTAGTCCAGGGCGATGGCTGCCTGCATGACCTTGGCGTGGGTGGCGGGCGAGACGCTGGCGCCAGGCTTGAAACAGCGCGAGACGGCCGATTGCGACACGCCGGCCAGCAGCGCCACGTCATAGGAGGTGACGCGGCGCTCGGCGCCGGCCTGGGCACTGCCTGTGCTGGCTGCCGCATCGATGATGTTTGCTGTACTGGAATTGGAAATTCGGGCTACGGTCGTCTTTTTTCGCATGGTTTTAGTTCGCCACCTGTCTCAGAGTAGTCCTGCAGGCCCGCCTCATTGGTACAAGTCATTCGGGGCCGGGCAGGCAGGATGAGCATAGCGTAAAAGATTGCCCTATAGCAAGAGTGTTCTCTTCTTTGTATTGCCCGTGTTGCAAATGGTGTGATTTATTGGCAAGCCAGCGCTTGCCTTCAATCCGGCGTGTTGCAGGGCCCCATGCCGTAGGGGCTGGTCTGACCCGGTGGCGGCGTGCGGCGCGCGCTGAAATCCTTGGCCAGGGTGGGGAGTGCCAGTTCCATCGTGGTGCTGGACTCCGTGCCCGTCACCGTGCCGCGCACAGTCAGGGCCAGTTGCACCCAGGAGCCGTAGTTGCGCGGATAGCTGACGGTGATGCTGGCCAGGCCCTGCGCATCGCTGACACCGCTGGAGCTGACGGCGAGCGGTATGCCGGGATCAAGCACGCCATTGCCATTGAGATCATAAGCGGGATCATAAATGCCGTTGCGCAACACATCTTCATTGGCGCAACTATAGCGTGGCAGGGCCAGGCGCCACACGCCCGTGTCGGGGAAGTCTGCCTTGTCGGCCTCCCAGACGTAATAGCCCTTGTCATAGCGCACCGGCCAGGCGGTCGCCGTGATGGCCACGCCAGGCACCGCGTTGCCGGCGCTGTCGGAAACGAGCACGGCGAAGTCCTTTTGCAGCAAGCTGGCTGAATATTCACGTACGGTATTGCCGGTGCCGAACTTGATCGACAGCGCTTTGTGGGCAACCGTCAGGCGGACTTGTGCGCTGGCGGCCGCCTGCGTGGCGCCTTCGATACGCGCCTGTATCAGCACGCCGTCGCGGCCGCTGTCGGCCGGACCCGCTACATAGACAGCGTGCGCCAGGCCGTCCGAGCTCGTCAGGACACGCGCTGTTTGCCGCAGGTAGCCACCGCTGGGATCGCTCAAGATGCTAAACAGCACGGGCGCGTTCTTGACCAGGTTATTGGCTGCCCCATCGCGCACCACGGCGCTGATGGTGCTCATCTGTTCCTTGCCGCTGCCATCGTTCGACCCGAGCACGGCAGGCTCGGCTTGAACGCTGAGCTTGCTGGCCGGACCGGCGCTGGCAACAAACTCCAGCCGGGTCTGGGCCACCGGGCCACCGGCCACGGCGGCAGTGATGGTAGCGACCCCTGCGTTGGCCGACTGGAGATAGCTGCGCGGCAGATTGCCATTGCTAAACACCAGGCTGGGCGCGATGATGGCCGAACAGGCGCTGTCCGCAAACAGGGTGCCGCGTGAAGCGTGCAGGCTGGCGCTGCCCGATTGCGGCTCGCCCGTGTCCGCCCGCGCATAGCGGACATCGATGGCCTGGCAGGCCAGGACAGGTACTTCCTGCAAGATATCCGTGCCATAGTCATCTTGCGCAACCGCTGGCGTCAGGCGCAAATCGCTGCCGGCGACGGTGTAGGCTTGCGAGGCGCTCGCGCCGAGCGCGCTGGCCGAGACGGCATCCTTGCCCAGCGCGCCAGCCGTCAGGTGCAACACCAGCTGCCCCTGGGCATTGCTGACTGCTGTGCCGCCATCCCTGACACGCACGCTGTTGCCGCTACCCGTGCTGTAAGTGATGGCCGCGCCGGCCACCGGTTTGCGCGCCGAATCGCGCACGGACAGGATCAGGTCGGCATTCTGGCCGCGCATGAATGTCGACGGACCCACGATGTCGATGGTACTGCCAGTGACCGCCACCGTGCCGCTGCCGCTTTGTGTGCCGACGGTGGCCGTGAGCTTGATGGTGCGGTTGCTGTTGCCGCCGCCAGTTCCCAGCAGGGCGCGCGCCTGGCCATTTTTATCGGTGACGGCATCGACACTGCTGAGGATGCCGGAATCGGCACTGAGGGCGATCTTGGCACCCGGCAAGGCGAGGTTGGCGCCATCCCTGACCAGCGCCGTGACGGTCACTTCACTGCCGGGCAGGCCGGCCGATGGCAGTTCCGTGCTGGAAAAAAGCAGTTGTACGCCAGCAGCCAGGCTGGCCGGATCGGGCGGAGTGACTGGGGGCGTGACCGGCGGGGTGGTGGGCGGGGTAGTAGGCTTGATGGGATCGGGCAGGCTGCCACCGCAGCCTGCCGTAGCCTGCAGGGTACAGCCCACGGCGGGCTGGGCATCGGCCGCACCGCCGCCGCAACCGGTCAGGCTTGCACCGTACAGTATCAGAACAATGGCCATCGGGGACAGGCGAACGGGGGAATAGCGACATTTCACGGGGAGTCTCCGGAGGGCGGTGAAATTGCTGAGCATCAATTTCCCAAGAGTAGCTTTTGCCCAGTTCGACTAATTGATGCAGAGCAAGCTATGCGTCTGTGAGGCGTAGCAGCGGTTTTTCTGGTGTAATGAGGCATGTTCTGGTAGCATAACGCCCCTTTAATTCACGGAAGGGTCGACATGGCCAATGCTTGCGGCGTCGATTTCGGCACATCAAACTCCACGGTAGGCTGGGCACGTCCGGGACAGAGCACCATGCTCAGCCTGGAAGACGGCAAGACGACCCTGCCATCGGTCGTTTTCTTCAATGCGGAAGATGAAGAAGTCAGCTATGGCCGCGCTGCGCTGGCCGGCTACCTGGCCGGCTACGAAGGCCGCTTGATGCGCTCGCTGAAAAGCTTGCTGGGCACTAGCCTGATCGATGGCCAGACGGAAGTGGGCGGCCGCGCCTTGCCATTCCGTTTGCTGATGTCGCAATTCATCGGTGAAGTCAAGCGCCGCGCCGAGCAGTCGGCTGGCCGCGAGTTCACCTCGGCCGTGTTTGGCCGTCCCGTTTTCTTTATTGACGACAATGCCCAGGCCGACCAGCTGGCGCAAGACACTCTGGCCGAAGTGGCCCGTTCCGTCGGTTTCAAGGACATCGCCTTCCAGTTCGAGCCGATCGCCGCCGCCTTCGATTATGAATCGCAAATCGAGCGCGAAGAGCTGGTGCTGATCGCCGACATCGGCGGCGGTACCTCGGACTTTTCGCTGGTGCGCCTGTCGCCCGAGCGGGCCAAAAAGGCCGAGCGCCGCGACGATATCCTGGCGACCGGCGGCGTGCATATCGGTGGTACCGACTTCGATAAATACCTGAGCCTGTCGTCCGTGATGCCCTTGCTCGGTTACGGCAGCCGTCTGCATAACAATAGCGAAGTGCCATCCAGCTATTATTTCAACCTGGCGACCTGGCACACGATCAACCTGGCGTACACCAAGAAAATCTGGGTGCAGCTGGCCGATGTGTGTCGTGATGCGCGCGAGCAAGACAAGATGGGGCGCTTGCAAAAGCTGATCGATGAGCGCGCCGGTCACTGGCTGGCGATGAAGGTGGAAGAGGGCAAGATCGCCCTGTCCGACGCAGCCGAAGTGCAACTGGAACTGGACCGCCTGTCGCCGGCGCAAAGCCTGCTATTGAAACGTAGCCAGTTCGACGAGGCCATCGGCCACCTGTGCACCTCGGTGGAAGACACCGTGCTGCGCCTTTTGAGCGACGCGGGCGTGACGCCCGATGCGGTCGACACCGTGTTCTTTACCGGTGGTTCCAGCGGCGTGCGCCTGCTGCGTGAAAAGATCGCCGCCCTGGTGCCGGCCGCGCGCAAGGTGGAAGGCGACCTATTTGGCAGTATCGGCGCGGGACTGGCACTGGACGCCGTGCGCAAGTTTGGCTGATAATCAGCTTCCTTCGCTGTACCCATGGAAAGCCCGCCTATGAATGTGTTTGAAAAACCGATCGTGATGCTCGACTTTGAAACGACCGGCCTGTCGCCCGACATGGGCGACCGCATCACGGAAGTGGCGGCGCTGCGCATCGAGGGCGGCCGCATCACCGACCGCTATGTCACCCTGGTCAATTGCCAGGCGCGCATACCGTCGTTCATCACGGGCTTGACGGGCATCACGCAGGCCATGGTCGACAACGCGCCGCCAGTCGATGAAGTGGTGCCGCAGTTGCTGGACTTTATCGGCAGTGACGCCTTGTCGGCGCATAACGCCAGCTTTGATGAAAAGTTCCTGGTCGCCGAAAGCGCCCGCTTGCAACTGGCGCCCGCACACCAGTCGCTCGTGTGTTCGCTGAAACTGTCGCGCCGTGTGTTTCCCGGATTGTCCAGTTACAAGCTGGGCCTGCTGTCCAGCCAGCTGGGCATCAGCTTCAAAAGCGCAGCCCACAGGGCCGAGTCAGACGCTGAAGTGGCGGCGCAAGTGCTGATCCATATCGGCCGCCATTTGCGCAGCAATTATGGCCTGGCCGATGTCGATGCGGACTTGCTCGTTTCCCTGAATAAATTGGCTGCCGCCAAGGTGCCACAGTATCTGCAAAAGCGCAGGCTATCGAGCTGATCCACGCTTCAGGCGGACTCATCAAAACGATAATATTTTATTATCTCCATTGAGTTCGCTCAACCCTCTCTCCCGCATCGAATTTACAATTCAAGCAACACACACTGCCGCCGCCACAGGCCGCCGCTTGACGCGTGCTGCCGGCCAGCGCAATGTGTCATGTGGACAGGGGCGTATATGGACAAGCACCAGACCGCCAGGGATAGCCATCAGGCCTATATCTGGTTTCGCACAGCTGCCGAGCAAGGCAATCCCTACGCCCAGTTCAATCTGGGGCTGATGTACAAGAAAGGCGAGGGCATCGCGCATGACGACGCGCGTGCCTTCGTCTGGTTGCGCCTGGCTGCATTGCAGGGCCTGGCTTTCGCGCAAAACCATCTTGGTGCACTGTATTACCACGGCCGCGGCGTAGCCCAGAGCGATGAAGATGCCGTGCTGTGGTTCCGCCGCGCGGCGGCGCAAGGCGATGCGTCGGCGCAGCAGAACCTGGGCCAGATGTACCGCAAGGGACGTGGCGTGCTGCAGAGTGATGAACTGGCCCTGGCCTGGTTTTACCGTGCCTCCGAACAGGGCGTGGCCAGCGCGCAGTCGTTATTGGGCGAAGCCTATGCGCAAGGCCTTGGAGCCAAAAAGAACGATGCGCTGGCACTGGCCTGGTTCCGCAAGGCCGCCTTGCAGGGCGATATGCAGGCCCAGCTGAACCTGGGCCTCGTCTACAAGCGGGGCCAGGGCGTGGCGCAAAGCGATGCGCAGGCCGTGGCATGGTTCCGCCAGGCAGCGGCCCAGGGCATGGCTGTGGCGCAGCGGCAATTGGGCGTAGCTTATGCGGAAGGCCGCGGCGTGGCGGCTGATCAGTTGCGCGCCTATGCCTGGCTGTTGCGGGCCGCCGAGCAGGATGATGCCGATGCCCAATACAACCTGGGCGTCATGCTGGCGCGCGGGCAGGGCGTGGACAAGGACGAGGCACGCGCCCTGGTCTGGTATCGCCGCGCCGCGCTGCAAGGCCATTGCCTGGCCCAATACAATCTCGGTGGCATGTTTGCGGGCGGGCGTGGGACCGGGCGCGACCTGCACGAGGCACTGGACTGGTACGCCAGGGCGGCGGCCCAGGGCGCGGCCAATGCCCAGTTCAACCTCGGGGTGATGTATGCCAACGGCCATGGCATACCGCGCGACCCGGCCTGCGCCGTGCGCTGGTACCGTACGGCCGCCGAACAGGGTGACGCCAGCGCGCAAAACAACCTGGGCGTGATGTACGCAAATGGCCACGGTGTGCCGCAGGACGATGGCCTGGCCGTGCACTGGTATGAACAGGCGGCAGAGCAAGGCCATGCGCTGGCCCAGTACAATCTGGGCGGCATGTACAACAGCGGACGTGGCGTGCCGAAAAGTCCCGTACGTTCGTATATGTGGACGGCGCTGGCTGCGCAGAACGGCGACGCTGCGGCAAGTTCGGCGATCGTTGGGCTTGCCAGCGAGCTCTCCTCGTCCGACCTGGGCGAGGCGCAGGCGTTGACGCGGCAATGGCGGCAGGCGCGTCCGCCGCCGCTGCCACCGCGTGCTGGATAGCTTAAGGTGCTTCCGTGCGCTGCGCTGGCGCACCTTGCCGCCGGTCCAGGAACAGGCTGTTGCCGTGGATTTTCTTGGCCTGCTTCTTCGCTTCGGCCGCCTGGGTGGCGATCTGGTGGTGCGTGTAGTACTGGTGCGCCTCGACCTTGATCACGCCCAGCGATAGGCTGATCAGCGAATAAAATACTTTTTTCCCCTGCCGGTCTTCGCTGATGTAGCCGCCGCGCTCGCAGTCGCTGCTGCTGTAAAAGTCGAGCACGGCGGTGGAAAAACGCTCCAGCATGGCCTGGCAGCGGGCTTCCCAATCTTCGCTCTGGAACAGGATCATGAAATCGTCGCCGCCGATATGGCCGATGAAGTCGCGGTTCGGGTCGCAATGGCTGCTGAGAATTTCTCCCGTCAGCTGGATCACGTCGTCGCCCTTGCGGTAGCCGTACACATCATTGAACGGCTTGAAGTGGTCGAGGTCGCAATAGCAGACCCAGAAGCGGCTACCGCTGTGCAGCAATCGGTCGATATGTTCATTGATGGGCACATTGCCCGGCAATTGCGTGAGGGGATTGGCGTAGCGCGCCGCATTGATCTGCATTTGCGTGATTTCGCGCATCAGGTCGTGGCCCGTGCCCATGCCCAGGTACTTGCCGTTTTCGGTAATGATGAAGCCGTTGAACAAATGATGGGCGTCCGACTGCACCATGGTGTAGCTCAGTTCCTGCAAGCTGGTTTCATGGTCGGCAATCAATGGCTTGGCGTCCATGAACAGGCTGCAGGATTTCTTGCCGTACAGTTCGCGCTGATAGGGGCGGGCAAAATGGTCGATCATTTCGAAGCGACTGATCAATCCCAAGGGCAGACCCTGGTCGACCACGGGAATGATCATCAGCTTGGGCTCCTTCAGGAAGATATCGTAGACCTCGTTATTGTTTTTCTCTGGCGACACGGCCGCCACCCGGTGCAGCAGCTTGCGGATGCTGGCGCCATTTTTTTCCAGGCTGCTGCGCTGGGGATACACGGCTACGCCATTGCGTCCCAGTGCCTGCACCACTTCGGCCGGCAGGGCGCGCGCCGGCGCCATGTTCGGCCGGCCCAGATGGTAGCCCTGGCCAAAGGCCACGCCCAGGTCGCGCAACACCAGCAACTCCGTTTGTGTTTCGATGCCTTCCGCGATCACCAGCGTGCCTGATTTTTCCGCGATTTCCTGGATCGAGCGCACGAATTGCAGTTTCACCGGGTCATTGTTGATACCCTGGATGAAATGCATATCGATCTTCACATATTCGGGCCGCAGTTCCGACCACAGCCGAAGGCTGGAAAAACCTTCGCCCAGGTCATCGATGGCGATCTGGAAACCCATATTGCGGTAGTGCAGCACCGCTTCGCGCATCAGGTCGTAGTCGTAGGTGGGCTGGTTTTCCGTCAGTTCGATGATCACGCGGTCCGGATTGATGCCGATCTGTTCGATGTATTCCAGCGTTTCGCCATGGCGCGCATTGCGCAGTAGCAGGCATTCCGGGCTGACATTGAGAAACAGTTTGCCTGGCAGTCCCAGTTCGGCAAAGCATTCCAGCACCACTTGCCGGCACAGGTGTTCCACTTCCAGGGTCAGGCCACTGGCGCGCGCCACCTTGAACAGATTCATCGGCGCATGCAATGGGCTGTCGGATGGCCCCCGTATCAAGCCTTCATAACCGATAATGTCGCCGCTATGCATATGGATGATGGGCTGGAACAGGGCGTTCAGCTTGCGGCCGTTGATAATGTCATGCAACTCTTCCGCCGCAGCTTCCAGCCCCGTCGGCACGGCGGCCGGCTTCAGGTAGGCCACGTTCGATGGTGGTGGCACGTCCTGCGCAGGCAAGGCGGGGGTGAGGGGAAGAGTGTGCATAAGGAAAGTCTGGACGTGCGGCAATCGGCATGGCCGCATGAGGGCCATGATCATGTTGCCCATGGTAAAGATCTTTTATGACAGCTTGATGAAATACGGTAATTTCTGACAATTGTTGAGGGCATGCCCGGTTTTCCATTTTTCACGAAAAACCATTTTTTCCATGATGGTTCTTGTAATTTGGCAAAATAAAAGATGGCAATTTCCGCTGATAACTGTGCATTAAAAGTTGTGATACGCGCTATGATTTATCTTGGCGAAAGTCATCATGGGCAGCACGCTGCAGGGGGACATTCCTTGCGCGGCCTGCTTTCTTCGATATCCAACAATGAGACAAACAACCCATGCAATTACGTAGTGCAACCCTCATATTCAGCTTGCTGGCCGCTTTCGGTGGCAATGCTTTTGCGCAAACCTGCCCAGCCGGTGACGGCGCTGCCGTGACTTATCCTGTCAGCAAAAAGGTCGATCAGCAAGACAGCTATTTCGGCACCACCATCGCCGACCCGTACCGCTGGCTGGAAGACGCCAACAGTGCGGAAACGCACGACTGGGTCGTGGCGCAAAACAAGGTGACGCAAGCCTATCTGGGTACCATCCCGGAGCGCGAAGCGATCAAGCAGCGCCTGACCAAGCTGTGGAATTATGAGCGTTTCACTACGCCAACGAAACAGGGTGGCCGCTATTTCTACAGCCGCAACGACGGCTTGCAAAACCAGGCCGTGCTGTACACGGTGAAAAAACTGACGGACGAACCGCGCGTGCTGCTCGACCCGAATACCCTGTCGACCGATGGCACGGTAGCGCTGGCCGGCACTTCGATCAGCCCCAACGGCAAGTATCTGGCCTACGCCACGGCCGCTTCCGGTTCCGACTGGAATGAGTGGAAAGTGCGCGACATCGAGTCGGGCAAGGACTTGACGGACCATATCCAGTGGGCCAAGTTCTCGGGCGCGTCGTGGAGCAAGGACAATAGCGGTTTCTTTTACAGCCGCTATGACGCGCCGAAAGAAGCGACAAAGCTGGCCGATATCAATTACTTCCAGAAACTGTACTTCCACAAGATCGGCACGCCGCAAAGCGACGATGTGCTGGTATTCGACCGTCCAGATCAAAAAGAATGGGCATTTGGCGGCAGCAAGGTCAGCGATGATGGCAATTATCTGATTATCACTGCCACGCAAGGCACGGAACGCAAGAACCGCATTTTCTACAAGGACTTGCGCCAAAAGAATGCCAAGGTCGTCGGCTTGCTGGAAGAGTTTGATGCATCGTATTCCTTCATCGACAATATCGGCCCCGTGTTCTATTTTGCTACCGACAACAAGGCGCCGAAATCGCGCGTGATCGCCATCGATACGCGCAAACCTGCACCGGCCGACTGGAAAGAAGTCGTGCCGCAAAGCGAGGAAACCCTGGTGTCGGCCAATATCCTGAACAACCAGCTGGTACTCGACTACCTGAAAGATGCGCAGACGCAAGTCAAGATCACCGACCTGAACGGCAAGCTGGTGCGTGAAGTGGCCTTGCCGGGCATCGGTTCGGCCGGCGGTTTTGCGGGCAAGCGGGGCGATACGGAAACGTTCTACTCGTTTACCAGCTTCACCACCCCGGCGACGATTTATCGCTACGACATGAAAACCGGCAAGAGCACCATCTACCGCCAGCCCAAGGTCGATTTTGATCCGGCCGCGTTTGATGTGCGCCAGCAATTCTTCACCAGCCGCGACGGCACCAAGGTGCCGATGTTCATCGTCTCGAAAAAAGGCATGAAGCTCGACGGCAATAACCCGACCTATCTGTACGGTTACGGCGGCTTCAATATTTCGCTGACGCCAACTTTCTCCGTGGCCAACCTGGCCTGGGTGGAAATGGGCGGCGTCTACGTGATGGCCAACCTGCGGGGCGGCGGCGAATACGGCGAAGCCTGGCACCAGGCTGGTACCAAGCTGAACAAGCAAAACGTGTTCGATGACTTCATCGGCGCGGCCGAATGGCTGGAAGCGAACAAGGTGACCTCGCCATCGAAACTGGCGATCGGCGGCGGCAGCAATGGCGGCCTGCTGGTGGGCGCCGTGCTGGCCCAGCGTCCTGAGCTTTTCGCTGCCGCCATCCCGCAAGTGGGCGTGCTTGACATGCTGCGCTTCCACAAGTTTACCGTGGGCTGGGGCTGGGTGCCTGACTATGGTTCGTCGGATGACGCCGAGCAATTCAAGGCCCTGGTGAAATATTCGCCGCTGCACAACCTGAAGGCAGGCGGCTGCTATCCCGCCACCATGATCACCACGGCCGACCATGACGACCGCGTCGTGCCTGCCCACAGCTTCAAGTTCGCTGCCGCGCTGCAAGCGGCGCAAGGCGGCCCTGCGCCGGTGCTGATCCGCATCGACAGCAAGGCAGGCCATGGCGCCGGCAAGCCGACCACCAAGCAAATCGAAGAAGTGGCCGACCGCTGGGGCTTCCTCAGCCGCTCGCTGCACATGACGGAGCCGGCCAAGGTGGCAGGGCAGTAATCAGGAAAAAGCTGAGTAGTAAAAAGTGAAAAGCGCGGGCGCAACTGGCCCGCGCTTTTTTTATTGCGTTGGCGCGATGCGGGCCAGCACGCCAGCGCCAAACTCGCGCTGGAAGGGCAAGTCCTTGCGCTGCGCGTAGCCGATATAGCAGTCGCACTTGAAGCGGGGGCAGCTGCGTTCCTGCAGCATGTCGGCCAGGTCGTCCGTGTACAGATTACCCAGGCGTTCGGGCACAAAATGGCAGCGCGCCAGTTCGCCGTCGCCATCGACCGATAGCGATAATTCACCGGCCAGGCAAGGCTTGCCGCGCGAGGGTACGGGGTGGCGGTTCAGGGCAAACCATGGGTCGATGGCGTCCAGCCAAACCAGGTCTTCGACACGGTAATAACCGGGACCGCGCCGGTCATAGGCATTCAGCCACAGATAAGTTTGTGCCGGCAGGGCTGTGCGCAAGGCGCGGATAGCGTCGTAGTGTTCATGCATGGCGACCACGCCGACGGAGTAACGGACACCCATGCTATCGAGACGCGCACAGCGTTCCAGAAAGCGGGCCAGGGTGGTCTGGTCAGGGTGATAGGTGCACCACAGGCCGATTTTTTCCAGGCCGGGTAAATTTTCCAGCCAGTTCAGGGGGCCTGACAGATTCGTTTGCAGTGCCACTTGCCGCACATGGGGCAGGGCGGCCAGGGTGTGCATGGCGGTGCGATAATGGCGCCGCACCAACGCTTCGCCCCAGGGCGTAAACAGCACGCTGATGGGGCGCTGCTGCGTGGCTACCCAATCGGTAAAACGGGCCACTTCACGCGCATCGCGTGCCAGCGCGGCCCGGCTATCCTGCTTCTTGGCGAACGGGCAGTAGCTGCAGGCGTAATTGCAGCTGGCCAGGGTGCCGCGGTATAGCAGGGACAAGACGCCCGCTTGCTCCGTCAGCACGCCTGGCCGCCTTCTGCCATCAGCGCCCGCACGGTATCGGAGGCCAGCCACGGGCCGATGGTGTCGGCATAGGCATAACCTTGCTGGTTCAGGCGCAGCAAGCGGCCATCTTCTTCCACCAGTTCCAATGCATGCAGTTCGGCCAGTTGCGGCAAGTCTGCTTCGCAGTAGGTGCCAAAGCGTGCCGTGTAGGCGTCGCGGTCCAGTCCCGGTTCCGTCAGCAGCGACTGGATCACATAGCGGCGCTGCTGCTCGGCTTCGTCCAGCACATAGCCGTGTTCAGCCTGCGCAAACTGCGCTTCGTCCAGCGTCAGATATTGTTCGATGATGCCGATGGTTTGCGTACGCTCCACCGCGTACTGGCTCGAATAATGCAAGCCCGTCGTGTAGGAGCGGGCGCCTGCACCCAGGCCCACCATGCCATCGTTCTGGCAGCAGTACGATGGGCCGTTCTGTTCCGGCGCATGCGGTGCGCGGAACATGCGCATCGAGACTTGCTCGTAACCGCGCGTGCGCAAATGGTCGCGTGCCGCAGCGTACAAGGCCAATCGGCTATCGCCATCGCGCGCCAGCATGATGGGGTTGAGGGTGGCCGCACCCTGGCGGCGTGCCACCTTGCCCAGGCCCGTTTGCTCGCGCACGTACAGCGGGTACAGGTAGAGCTCTTCGGGCTTGAACGCCAGCGCGCTATCGATGGAAGCTAGCAGGCTATCCACCGTTTGCCCGGCGATACCGTAGATCAGGTCCAGGTTCAAGGTGGGGAAACCTGCTTCCCGTATCAGGCCGATTGCGTGATGGACGGTGGCGTTTTGCTGTGGCCGCGCCAGTGCGCGCATCTCGCCCGCCGCAAAGCTTTGTATGCCCAGGCTGACCCGGTCTATGCCGTGCGCGCGGCAGACAGCCAGGCGTTCGGCTGTGATGGTTTCCGGCGAGGCTTCGATGCCGGCTGGGGTTTGCTGCAGATCGATGCCCAGGATATCGCGCGCGCCGCACAGCAAGGCGTCGAGCTGCGCCGCCGACAGATAAGTGGGCGTGCCGCCACCGAGCGCGAAGCGCGCAAAGCGCCTTTCACCGAGGGCGCCATTCAAGGCTCGCATCTGTAGCAGCACTTGCTGCACATAGCGTTCGACCATGCCGGCACTGGGGCGTGCCATGGCGAACAGATTACAAAAGCCGCAGCGCATTTCGCAAAACGGTATGTGGATATAGGCGAACAGGGCGGAGCGGTCTTGCTGCGCCCACAGCGGCGCCAGCGGCGCAGCCTGGACCAGGCTGCGGTAAGCGGCCTTGTGCGGATACGAATAGGAATACGCCTGGTAGGGCGTGTGGCGCATGCGCTGCGCCAGGGTTTGTTCGGATGGGTTCACGGTAGGGGTACGGCTTTCTGTGTGTGTTTTATCATGAAGTGCGCATAGGGCACGCTCCACACGCTGTCGTGGGCCACGCGGTGGCCGCGGTAACCATCTTCGCCATAGGCGCTGCCATGGTCCGAGCAAACAATGGCGAAGGTGGGCGCGCGCGCCGCGCAGGCATCAAACAGGGGCGCCAGCGCGCCATCCACATAGCGCAGCGCTGCCGCATGGCTTTCCGGGTTGTCGGCCTTGCAGCCGGGCAGATAGGCGCGGTTGGGCGTGTGCAGGGCGGCCACGTTGATAAATAAAAAAGTACGCTGCTCACTGGCCTGCAGGCGCGCGATGGCCAGTTTCACCTGTTGTTGCGTCGAATGGCGGCTGGCCACGCCCATGCCTGCACTCCAGTGGCTTTCCTGGAAAAGATTGGGTAGCACCGTGCCCAGCGCCGTTTGCTTGTTAAAAAAACCCACGCCACCGATGCAGATGGTGCGGTAGCCGCGCGCGGCCAGCGCCGCAGGAAGATCGGCTTCTGCAAACGTCCAGGTATGCGGAGAAGTGGTTTCGCTGCCTGCAAAGGCGCTGGCAAACAGGCGTGGATGGCGTCCTGGCGCGGCTGGCGTGGGCAAAAATCCGGCAAAGAATGCCTGGTGCGCGGCATAGGTAAAGGTGGCGGGCGAGTGGCGCCGTTCCCAGCCACCGGGCGGCAGAAAACGGCCCAATACGGGCAATTCACCAACCTCGTATAGCGCTTGCGCCACGTCGTAGCGCAAGGTGTCCAAGGTAATAAAGACGATATCGTGGCTGCCCACGATGGCGTGCATATCGGGGATGGTCTCGGTCTTATTGTTCATGATGGTGGCGCAGTTGCGCGGTATAAGTATCCTGGCCCTGCCACATCAGGCCGGGCAGCAGGTCGCCGAAGGCGTTCGCTTCCAGCACATGGGCCTGGCCATGGCGCACCACCAGGTCATAGCCCGCCAGCGTGCTATGCGGGAAAGCGCTGGCGGCCAGGGTGGCGGTGGTTTCCAGCGCCGCCATGTCGGCAGGACCCAGCAAGCTGGTCGCGTCGCCGCGCTGGTTATCCAGGTGCAGATTGGTCATCATCTGCGCGCCAATGCGGGCCACCCGGTGCGCAGGCTGGCCGCCGATGGTGACCACCCGCAGGTCGTAATGGCTGTCGCCCATGCGCGGCTTGGCCAGCCAGGTTTCCGCGTACAGCTGCTGCTTTGCCAGTATATCGACCAGGGTGGCGATTTCGCTCTCGGATTCATAGCGCGAGATGCGCTTGAGGTTAAACAAGCGTGGTTCGCCATCCACGCGCTGCAGGCTGGCCGAGCTGGTGGCTTGCTGGCGGCCAGCCCTGTTCCGGCGATAGGCCACGACGCCCGAAGCGGAAGAGCCGTAGCGTGGTTTCAGGTAGACGCGGTCAAGCTGATGCTCGGACAAGAGTGTTTGCAAATGCTCGTAGCCATGCACGGGCCCCAGCAGCGTTGGTACCGGTACGCCGTGCGCCGCCAGATGCTGCTGACAGGCCAGCTTGTCGGTCATGGCCACGATCTCGGCGGGTGCATTAACAAGCCGCGTTTGCGGCAAGGTGTTCAACTGGCTGGCAAGTCCTTCCATGGCGGCCGCAAACCCGGCAAACCAGGTATCCATGAGCAGCAGTTCGCCGTGTTCGGGGTCGCGTACCGGTGGCCGGCCCAGCAAACGGCAGCCATCGTGCAGCAAGTGCAGGTGGGCGGCAGTGTCGTCGCCGGGTGGCTCGATCTTGAACATGCCTGGCTGGGCCAGCGCGGCATCGAGCAGCGATGGTTGCCGTAGCCAGTCGCGCCATTCCAGCACCTGCGCGGGCGGCAGGCGCAATTGCGCGCGCGCCGCTTGCATCAGGCGCACGCGCTTGCTGCCATCGGTGGCCAGCAGGGTCAGATGGTCAGACAAGGGACGCTTACTCGCCGACAGCCACGTAGCGGTAAATGTCGTCGCCGTCCTGGTCTTCTTCCTGTTCGTCATCGAGCACCACTTCGAATGGCAGCGCCTTCAGCTTGGCCTGGTTTTCCTTGGAGATGTAATGGTGCGACAGGTCCAGGCGTTTCAGCTTGCCCAGCTGCGTGTGGTTCAGCACAGCCACGGCGGCCAGGTCGGTCGGCGTGCCCAGCGACAGATCGAGGATGGCCAGCTGCGCCACCAGCGGTTCTTCCGCCAGCCAGACGGTCAGGTCGTCGGCGATTTCCGCATTGCGCAGGCCCAGATAGCGCAAGCTAGGTACGGCCAGTTGCGCCAGCAGCTTTTGATACAGTTGCACGTCGCCCGAGAAACCGTAATCGTTGGTGCCCAGCCACAGTTCCAGGTGTTCCAGCTGCGGCATGCTCGATTGCGCCAGCGCCTGTGCGATCTTTTCATCGAGGCCGCCCGATTCGATGGTCAGCTTGCGCAGGTGCTGGTGGGCGAACGGTTCGATCACCAGCTTATTGCCGCCGCGGATGCGCAATTCTTCCAGTAGTGGGAAAGCGTCCAGCAAGGGCTTGTAGCTGCCCTGGACGATCCACGAGATTTCACATTCTTCGTACGTCATATCGCCGATGAACAGGGCGCGCAGCTTGGGCAGTTCGGCGGCGCGGGCGATCAGCGCCGCCATCACTTCGTCGGCGCCCGATTCGTACGGATCGCCCCACATGCCGATGATCAGCGCTGACAGTGCAGTCTTATCGGCCTTGCCGAGGAAGCTGGCGATCAAGTCGCCCATCTTGCCTTCGTCATCGTATTCCAGCGACAAGCGGTAGACGATGTCCGCTGAAGGATCGTAGGGCAGGTCTGGGTCGTACTGGACGACTTTTTTATTGGCGAAGGTGGTGGTGCTGTCGGAAATGGTCATCGTGCGTGGCTCCGTAAAAGCGTTAAAGCCTGGATGCCGTGCGCGGGGCCGCAATGCAAGGGGAAGAGCCGGGATGTGCTGCAACGCTCTGCTAAGACATCCAGGCCTGGAAATCTTGTCTATTCCGGAATCTTAGCATGAGGGCAAAGGCTTATTGCGCACTGCAGGGACTGACCCCAAACGCAATCAGCGGTGTATCACGACCAGCAACGCCTTGCCCTCTGTCTTGCCTAAATTGCGTATCGTATGCGGCAAATCTGCCGGATAGCGCGCCGTGCCGCCGTTCTTGACCTTCTTCTTCGCCGCGCCCACTTCGAGTTCCAGGTTGCCGTGGATAACGGTCAAGTGTTCGGTGGTGCCCGGGTCGTGCGGCTGGGACGCCAGTTCGCCGCCGGGCGCCAGGGTCACTTCATACCATTCATATTTACCGGCCAATTCCATCGGGCCCAGGATGCGCAGCACGTAGCCGGCATGGTCGCCGGGCAGGGTGGGGGTTTCGTGGGCGTCCGTGACGCGGATGGTTTCCACGGCTTTTTCTGCGCTAGACAGCAATTCGCCGATCTGCACGCCCAGTGCGTTGGCCAGGCGCCAGGTGATGGCGATGGTGGGATTGGCTTTTTCGCGCTCGATTTGCGACAGCATGGACTTCGATACGCCGGCGATGCGTGACAAATCCTCCAGTGTCAGGCCGCGCGCCAGGCGCAGTCTTTGCAGGGTGGCGCCCACTTCGGGCGGAGAATTGGTCGAAACACTGTTTTTCATCGGTAGTTGGCTTGCAAAGTTCAATAGGCTTGGGTAATATCCACTATATTGAATTTTAGTTCGAAATAGTGGATTCAGAAGAAAATCACGGAAACGTGTAGACTTCGAACAGCGCTTCACGGTACAGCATACAGCGAGGGCCGGTCAAGCGGCGGACTTTGCATTTTGTCTATTTTTCGGCTTGTTATTCATTTAATTAAAGCCATTCAGCATACAAGCGTGCCGGCAGCGGCATATTGAAATCAAAGAGATCAAAGGATCAACATGAGCGAGCAAGCGAAGAACACCTTTTTCAGCGGTCTGCAACAGAACCTCGATCAATTGCGCCAGCAAGGCTTGTACAAGCCTGAGCGCGTGATCGCCTCGCGCCAGGGCGCTGAAGTGGTGTGCGACGATGGCCGCACCCTGATCAATATGTGTGCCAATAACTACCTGGGCCTGTCCGGCGACGTGCAAACGCAGCAGGCGTCGATTGCCGCCACTGAAAAATACGGTTATGGTTTGTCATCCGTGCGTTTCATCTGCGGCACGCAAACCGTGCACAAGGAACTGGAACAAGCCATCTCCGCTTTTCTCGGTACGGAAGACACGATCTTGTACGCAGCTGCCTTTGACGCCAACGGCGGCGTGTTCGAGCCGCTGTTCGATGAAAACGACGCCATCATTTCCGACGCGCTGAACCACGCATCGATCATCGACGGCATCCGCCTGTGCAAGGCTGGCCGCTATCGCTACGCCCACAATGACATGGCCGACCTGGAAGTGCAGCTGCAAGCGGCCATCGCTGCCGGCAAGCGCCATAAAGTCATCGTCACGGACGGCGTGTTCTCGATGGATGGCACCATCGCCCAACTCGACAAGATCTGCGACCTGGCCGACCAATACGGCGCGCTGGTAATGATCGATGAATGCCACGCTTCCGGCTTCATGGGCGCAACGGGCCGCGGCACGCACGAACACCACAATGTGATCGGCCGTATCGACATCATCACGGGCACCCTGGGCAAGGCCCTGGGCGGCGCGATGGGCGGCTTTACCTCCGCCCGCAAGGAAGTCATCGACACCCTGCGCCAGAAATCGCGTCCTTATCTGTTCTCGAACACCCTGGCGCCATCGATCGCCGGCGCTTCGCTGTCGGTGCTGGAACGCCTGGCCAAGTCGACCGAACTGCGCGACCGCCTGCATGAAAACACGGCCTTCTTCCGCAGCGAAATCGAGCGCATCGGCTTCACCATCAAGCCGGGCACACACCCGGTGGTGCCGGTGATGCTGTTTGACGCGCCGGTAGCGCAAAAGTTCGCCGCCCGCCTGTATGAGCTGGGCGTGCTGGTCACCGGTTTCTTCTACCCGGTCGTGCCGATGGGCCAGGCCCGCGTGCGCGTGCAGCTGTCGGCTGCCCACACCCGCGAACAGCTGGTCAAGGTGCTGGCCGCGTTTGAACAGGCTGGCAAGGAACTGGGCCTGCTGAAGACAGAAACAACGATTAATCAATAAAAGTAATCAGGACAAGAAGAACATGGAACGCATTTTAGTTATAGGCGCAAACGGCCAAATCGGTAGTGAGCTGGTCGGCGCGCTGGCGCTGCAGCATGGCGCGGACAATGTCATCGCCAGCGACATCGGCACGAATAATCTGTACCAGGCCAAGCGCTACGCGCAGTTGAACGTGCTGGACAAGAACGGCCTGGCGAAGATCGTCGCCGACGAAAACATCACCCAGGTGTACCAACTGGCGGCGATGCTGTCGGCCACCGGTGAAGCAGCGCCATTGAAGGCCTGGAGCCTGAACATGGATGGCTTGCTCAATATCCTGGAACTGGCGCGCGAGCGCGGTGAAGCAGGCAAGCCATTGCGCATCTTCTGGCCTTCGTCGATCGCCGCCTTCGGCCCGAACACACCACAGGAAAACACGCCGCAAATGACGGTGATGGACCCGACCTCGATGTACGGCATCAGCAAACTGGCTGGCGAGCGCCTGTGCGAATACTACTTCAACAAGTATGGCGTGGACGTGCGCAGCATCCGCTACCCAGGCATCATCAGCTACAAATCGCCTCCAGGCGGCGGCACCACTGACTACGCCATCGCGATTTTCCACGCAGCCCTGCGCGGCGAACGCTATGACTGCTTCCTGGATGCGACCACGACCCTGCCGATGATCTACATGCCAGACGCGATCCGCGCCACCATCGAACTGATGGACGCTCCTGCCTCGCAGATCAAGATCCGCTCGTCGTACAACGTGGCTGGCGTCTCGTTCAACCCCGAGCAACTGGCCAAGGCCATCGTGCACATGGTCCCTGACTTCAAGATCAGCTACAAGCCGGACAGCCGCCAGGCCATCGCCAACAGCTGGCCGCAAAGCCTGGACGACAGCCGTGCCCACGCAGACTGGGGCTGGAAGGCGCAGATCGGCGTCGAGCAAATGGTTACCGACATGCTGGCCAATGTGGACGCGGGCCAGTCGGTGCAAGCCGCCTGAAGCACGAACAAGCAATCGTAATATCTAAAACATACCAATATAAAGAGACTTCCTGATGGACATGAGCGTATTTGACCTTTTCAAGATTGGCATCGGGCCGTCGAGTTCCCATACCGTGGGGCCGATGGTGGCGGCGCGGCGTTTCCTGGTCGAATACGGTCCATTGGATGACGTGGTGGGCGTGGAAGCGGCCCTGTATGGCTCGCTGGCGCTGACGGGCGTGGGCCACGCGACCGACAAGGCCGTGATCCTGGGCTTGATGGGCGAAACGCCGCAAGGCGTGCCGCCCGATGAAGTGGACAGCAAGCTGGCCGCCATCGAGACGGCAGGCTCAATCGCGCTGCTGGGCGTGCATGCCGTGCCCTTCACGGCTGCCACCGGCCTGGTATGGTTCAAGAGTGAATCGCTGCCCGAGCATCCGAATGGCATGCGCTTTACCCTGAAGCTGCGCGATGGCAGCCGTATTGATAAAGTCTATTACTCGATCGGCGGCGGTTTTATCCGCGAAGCGGGTGAAGCGCAAGCCGAAGCTGCCGTCGAATCGGCGGCTGCCGCCCGCGTGGTTTTCCCGTTTGACACGATGGAGCAGTTGCTGGAACACGGCCGTGTGAGCGGCTTGTCGATTCCGGAAATGCTGCGCGCGAATGAAAACGTCAAGCGCAGCGATGATGAGTTGAATGAAGGCCTGGACCGCATCTGGCACGTGATGCGCGACTGTATCGCACATGGCCTGGAAACGACGGGTAATCTGCCTGGCGGCTTGAACGTCAAGCGGCGCGCGGCCAAGCTGTGGCGCCAGGCGCAGGATGCGAAAGCGTCGGACAACCGCGCCAACGATTTGCCGCACGACGCCGTGCACCTGGTCAGCCTGTATGCGATGGCCGTCAATGAGGAAAACGCAGCCGGCGGCCGCGTGGTGACGGCGCCCACCAACGGCGCCGCCGGCATTATCCCGGCCGTGCTGCGCTACTACGCCCAGGATTGCCGCCCCAGCGATCCGGTCGGCGGCGTGCGCCGTTTCATGCTGACCGCCGCCGCCATCGGCATGCTATGCAAGCGCAATGCCTCGATCTCGGGCGCCGAAGTGGGTTGCCAGGGCGAAGTCGGCGTCGCTTGCGCGATGGCTGCTGCTGGTTTGGTGGCAGCGCTGGGCGGCACGAATGAACAGATAGAAAATGCGGCTGAAATCGGCATCGAGCACCACCTGGGCATGACCTGCGACCCGATTGGCGGCCTGGTACAAATTCCCTGTATCGAGCGCAACGGCATGGGCGCCGTGAAAGCCATCACCGCCGCGTCGCTGGCGTTGAACGGCGACGGCACGCATTTCGTCAGCCTGGACGAAGTGATCGAAACCATGCGCCAGACGGGCGCGGACATGCAGGATAAGTACAAGGAAACGTCGCTGGGTGGGCTGGCAGTCCACGTTATCACCGTGAACCACGCCGCTTGCTGATGGCGACGCGATAAACCTACTGCGCAGCCCACTCTCGCGTCGGCGTTGCTCGCCGTACCTCAGTACGGCTGCGCTACTCAACACGATATTGGGCTTGCTCGCTACGGTTTCTCGCGCCTTCGTGGCGTTCCGTGGACTACGGGAAAACCAAAATAAGTGCGATATTTTTAATAAAATTAATCCTCTTCAAATAACTGCTCCAGCCTCCTCGGGTAGTTGTTCAGGAAATCCTTCGTCACGGCGTAGTGTTCCGTGTCTTCATACGCCACTTCGTGAATGCCGCCACCGGTGAACATCAGGATCTTGGCGTTTGGGTAGGCTAGCAGTATCGGTGAGTGAGTGGCGATGATCAGTTGCGAGTCGTCCTGCACCAACTGGTGGATTACCGATAGGGCGGCCATCTGACGGCTCGGTGACAGGGCTGCTTCCGGTTCGTCCAGCAGGTACAAGCCTTTTCCCTGCAGTTTATTGAGCAAGGTGGCCATAAAGGCTTCGCCGTGCGACTGCGCGTGCAGCGATTTGCCGCCGTAGCTGCCCAGGTAAGCGGGCATGGTATCCATATAGGTGGCCACATTGAAAAAACTTTCGGCGCGCAGGAAGTAGCTGTCGTCGGGTTTTTTATAGCTTTTGCTCAGGCGCAGATGGGCGTGCAAGCCCGATTCGCGGTCTGATTGTTCGGTGATGCGCACGTTGCGCGTGCCGCCATCCTTGCCAAAGCCCAGCGCCACCGCCAGCGCTTCGAGCATGGTCGACTTGCCGCTGCCGTTTTCTCCCACAAAAAAAGTCACGTCAGGGTGGAAATCCATTTGCACAAAATCGCGGATGGCCGGTATCGTGAACGGATAGTGTTCCAGGTCGATCACGGCGTCCGGGCGCAGGGCGGCGCTTTGCAGGTACGGTTTTTTACTGAGCGACATGGGCGGTCCATTCATCGTTGTTGGCTGGGCGGTGTGCCATGGCATACTGGCGCTGCGGGCAAATTCGCCTTGCGCGTGCGACCGCACTATAATATTGGCTCGTTTGCATTCATGATAACCGCCCTCAGCTCACCTGGACCCCACAATTTTATGCAATATGTGTCTACCCGCGCTGAAACAGCGCCATCGAATCCGCAACAATTTTCCGACATCCTTTTGGGCGGCCTGGCCCCCGATGGCGGACTGTACCTCCCTGAACACTACCCGCAAGTCAGCGGCGCCGAGCTCGATGCCTGGCGCAAATTGTCGTATGCCGACCTGGCCTACGAGATTCTCAAGAAGTTCGCCACCGATATCCCGGCGGCGGACTTAAAGGCGCTGACGGCAAAGACCTATACCAAGGCTGTCTACAAAAATGCGCGCGCCGGCGACAGCGCGGCCGATATCACGCCGCTGCGCGTGCTGGAGCAAAACGTCGTCAAGGGTGGCCAGACCACCCTGATCCTGCAGGCGCTGTCGAATGGCCCGACCCTGGCCTTCAAGGACATGGCGATGCAGTTGCTGGGCAATCTGTTTGAATACACGCTGGCCAAGCACAAGGCTGAACTCAATATCTTTGGCGCCACCTCGGGCGATACGGGCAGCGCGGCCGAATACGCCATGCGTGGTAAAAAAGGCATCCGCGTGTTCATGCTGTCGCCGCACAAGAAGATGAGCGCGTTCCAGACGGCGCAGATGTTCAGCCTGCAAGACCCCAACATCTTCAATATCGCCGTCGAAGGCGTGTTCGACGATTGCCAGGACATGGTCAAGGCCGTGTCCAACGATTTGCCGTTCAAGGCGCAGCAAAAGATCGGCACCGTCAATTCCATCAACTGGGCGCGCGTCGTGGCGCAGGTGGTGTATTACTTCCGCGGCTATCTGGCGGCGACCACCAGCAATGAACAGAAAGTGTCGTTCACGGTCCCATCGGGTAACTTCGGCAATATCTGCGCCGGCCATATCGCCCGCATGATGGGACTACCGATCTCCAAACTGGTTGCCGCCACCAATGAAAACGACGTGCTCGACGAGTTTTTCCGCACGGGCGTGTACCGCGTGCGCAAGTCCAGCGAAACCTATCACACCAGCAGCCCGTCGATGGATATCTCTAAAGCGTCGAACTTCGAGCGCTTCATCTACGACCTGGTGGGCCGCGACAGCCAGCGCGTCAAAGCGCTGTTCCAGAAAGTGGAAACGCATGGCGGCTTTGACTTGTCTGGCAAACCGGGCAGCGATGGCGACGAATTCAAACTGGTCGCCAAATATGGCTTCAAATCGGGCAAGTCGACGCACCAGGACCGCCTGGACACCATCCGCGACGTGGCCGACGACTACGACATCACCATCGATACGCACACGGCCGACGGCATCAAGGTGGCGCGCGAGCACCTGGAAGCCAATGTGCCGATGATCGTGCTGGAAACGGCGCTGGCCGCCAAGTTCAATGAAACCATCCTTGATGCATTGGGCGTGGATGCGGAACGTCCTGCCGGCTTTGAAAACATCGAAGACTTGCCGCAAAAGTTTGTGGTAATGGGTACCGATGTGGAAAAAATCAAAGCCTATGTCAGCGCAAATACGGGCTTATGATGAGCGCTCCCGCAGAACGCAAACCCATGCTGTCCGTGGCCGAAGCGCTGGCCTTTATGCTGGACGCGGTGCGTCCGGTAACGGCGGTGGAACATGTCGACACCTTGCAGGCCAACGGCCGCGTGCTGGCCACGGCGCAGACGTCGACCCTGAACGTGCCCGAGCGCGACAACACGCAGATGGATGGTTATGCCGTGCGGGCCAGCGATTGCACCAGCGGCGCGGCCAGCTTGCCCGTATCGCAGCGCATCGCCGCCGGTCACGTGGGTGGCCCTTTGCTGCCGGGCACGGCGGCGCGCATTTTTACGGGCGCCTTGATTCCTGACGGCGCCGATGCGGTGGTGATGCAGGAGCAGTGCACCCTCGTCGATGGCGTGGTGACGGTCAATCACGTGCCGGTGGCGGGCGAGTGGATACGCCGCCAGGGCGAAGATATCCGCGCCGGTGGGACTATCCTGGCGCCGGGCACGCGTCTGCGCAGCCAGGAAATGGGCCTGGCCGCTTCGGTCGGCCTGGCCCAGTTACCGGTGCTGCGCAAGCTGCGCGTGGCCGTGTTTTTCACGGGCGACGAGCTGGCCATGCCGGGCCAGCCTCTGGCGCCGGGCGCCGTCTACAATTCCAACCGCTTTACCTTGCGCGGCTTGCTGGAAAATCTCGGTTGCGAGATCACCGACCTGGGCATCGTGCCCGACAGCCTGGAGGCGACGCGCGCCGTGCTGCGCCAGGCCGCCCAGGGTAATGATTTGATCATCACGTCGGGCGGCGTGTCCGTCGGCGAGGAAGACCATATCAAGCCGGCCGTGGAAGCGGAAGGGCGCCTGAACATGTGGCAGATCGCCGTCAAGCCGGGTAAGCCGCTGGCTTTCGGTGAAGTGGGCGAGGCCTTCTTTGTTGGCTTGCCGGGCAACCCTGTCTCCAGTTTTGTCACCTTTTTGCTGTTTGTGCGGCCCTTCATCTTGCGCCTGCAAGGCGTGGCCGGCAGCGTGGCGCCGCGCAGTTATCGTTTGGCCGCCAATTTCGAACGGCTGAAAGCGGACCGGCGCAATGAGTTTTTACGCGCCAGGATCAACGGCGACGGCGCGCTGGAACTGTTTGGCAACCAGAGTTCGGGCGTGCTGACATCCACCGTGTGGGGCGATGGCTTGATCGATTGCACGCCAGGCTTGTCGATCGCGCGCGGCGACATGCTGCGCTTTATTCCGTTTAATGAGCTGCTGTATTAAGTAAGGCAATAAGCAAGAGATAAGGAAGACGATGAAAATCCATCTGCGTTTTTTTGCCAGCGTGCGTGAGCTGGTCGGCACGGCGCAGGAAGTGCTGGAGTTGAGCGAGCCGGTGCGCACCGTGGGCGAGGTGCGGACCTTGCTGATCGCGCGGGGTGGCAACTGGGCCGGCGCGCTGGCACCGGGCCGCGCGCTGCGCATGGCGCATCAGCAAATCATGTGCGACGCGGATACGCCGGTCTTTGATGGCGATGAAGTGGCGTTTTTCCCGCCCGTGACAGGCGGCTGACCAGGCTTTAGCGCGATTTGGCCTTGGGCGCGTCGCCGCTGCACATGGCGCAGGCCACGGCTTTGCGGTAGCGCCAGTATTTGGAACCGATAAAGATGGCCGAGGCCACCAGCGACCAGGCCAGCGCGCTCAAAATGTCGGTCTGGGTGGTCGTGCCCTTGCTGTATTCGACCACCGCCAAAATGATGAATAAAATGCCGCTGGCCAACAAATAGCGGGAAATCCAGTATCCTGCACCCATATCGTTCTCCTGACGGTATTTGAAACTGCTGCCTGTTAATTGATTATTGCGGCGATTATTGCCAGATATAAAGCGCAGTATGCACTAATTTGTGGCGTTGACAATATCGGCGAGCCCTATCTCGACTAAAATGCCGGGGTTTCCCATCCTGTTGCGCCAGTACTCCCATGTCTACTCCCATCCCTGTTACTCCCCATATCGCCATTATCGGCGGCGGCCCTGCCGGCCTGATGGCCGCGCAAACGGCTGCTGCCCTCGGCGCGCGTGTGGAATTGTTCGACGCCATGCCCTCGGTCGGCCGCAAATTCCTGCTCGCCGGCCGTGGCGGCATGAATATCACGCATGCGGAAGGGTATCAGGAGTTCGTCACGCGCTATGGCAAACAGTCGCATCGCTTACGCCCCGCACTGGACCAGTTCGGCCCGCAGCAAGTGCGCGACTGGGTGCATGGCCTGGGCGTGGACACCTTCGTCGGTTCCTCGAACCGCGTTTTCCCGACCGATATGAAGGCCGCGCCCTTGCTGCGCGCCTGGCTGCACCGCTTGCGCGAAGCGGGTGTGCAGTTTCATATGCGCCACCGCTGGACGGGCTGGCGCGATGGAGAATTGTTGTTTGCCACGCCGGACGGCGAACGGCAACTGGCGTTTGACGCTGTGATCCTGGCGCTCGGTGGCGGCAGCTGGGCGCGTCTGGGTTCCGATGGCGCCTGGGTGCCGCTGCTGCAAGCGCAGGGCGTGGAAGTGGCGCCCCTGGTGCCGGCCAATTGCGGCTTCGATGTGGACTGGAGCACGTTTTTCAGCATCCGTTATGCGGGCGAACCCTTGACCACCGTCGCCATCACGGCGCGCGATGCGGACGGCTTGCTCATCCGCCGCCAGGGCCAGTTCGTGGTCACTGAAGGCGGCGTCGAAGGCAGCCTGGTTTATGCGTTGTCGGCAGCCCTGCGCGACCAGATCACAGAGGAAGGCAGCAGCACCATCTGGCTGGACCTGGCGCCCGATTTCAGCAGCGAGCGCGTCTTCGATGAAGTAACGCGCCCGCGCGGCGCGCGTTCCATGTCCAGCCATCTGCAAAGCCGGCTCGGCATCAAGGGCGTGAAATCAGGCTTGCTGCGCGAATGCCTGAGCGCGGCCGACTTTGCCGACGAAACCAAACTGGCGCGCGCCATCAAGCTGCTGCCCGTGACGCTAAGGCGCCCGCGTCCCATCGATGAAGCGATCAGCAGCGCCGGTGGCGTTGCCTTCGAAGGCCTGGACGGCAGCATGCTGTCTGCCATGCCCGGTGTTTTTGTGGCCGGCGAAATGCTGGACTGGGAAGCGCCCACCGGCGGCTACCTGCTGACCGCCTGCCTGGCCGGTGGCAAGGCGGCGGGGGAGCAGGCTGTGGCGTGGCTGGCTGCTAATACTTAAGAAACCATCAATGCCAGACGATCTCGCCCGAGCCCGAATGTTGCGACTCGCGCTGGCGGGGGTTGCCATGCACGTGGATATCGCCGCTGCCGCGCAGATTCAGGATGGCGTCGTCGCGGATGAAGACGGTGCTTTGGCCCGAGCCTTGCAGGCTGACGTTGGCCTTGTCGGCAGGCAGGTGTTCAGCATCGATATCGCCTGAGCCACTGAGGTCGGCGCGCAGGAGTTTGGTATTGCCGCTGGCGACGATGCGGCCCGATCCGACCATTTCCAGGGTCACGCTGTCGCTATTGCCGCCATTGATGTCGAGATTGCCGCTGCCGTTGACGGTCGCTTCAATTTGCTTGTAGCGCCCGGTGAAGCTGATGTCGCCCGAGCCGGCCAGTTCCAGTCTGAAACTGTCGCCCGAAAATCCCGTGATCTTGCTATTGCCATTGCCGTGTACTTCCAGCTGGGTCAGGGTGGGCAGCACGATTTCCACCTGCAGCGGCTGGCGATGGTGGAACAGCATGCCTTTGGGGCCGATATGCAAGGTGTTGCCGTCGACGCTGGTGTCCACATTGGCCAGCAAACGCTGTTCGCCGCTGACTTTCAGCGATGGCGTGGCGCCGCGGCGCAAGGTCAGGTCGATCGGGCCGGCCAGGTCGATGCTGGTGATATTGGCGGGGATGGGGCGCGTGTCGCTGCGCACGGCACGGCCGGCTGCACTGCTGGGGCTGCTGATGCCCTTGGCGCGCAGGGCTGCATAGGACATGGCGATCAGGACCAGGGCCAGCAGGAACATGGAGAGGCCCACTTTGAATAATTGTTTCATGGCTGTGTCCTCAGTGACCTTTGAGCAGGGAAATATTCATCGCGATATAGCGCCGGATGCCGATCAGGGTATAGCGCGTCACTACCAGGCTGAGCAGGAACAGGATGATGCCGCCCACGACGATGGCCATGCCGATCACGGTTTGCGTGGTGCGCGCATCGCGGTCCATGTCCGTCGAGATGCGGATGCCTCCGCCGGCCAGCACTTCCGCTTTTTCCATGACACGCGAGGAAGATTGAGGGTCGCCGCTATCGTCGCCATTGGACTGCTCGTTGCTGTCCGGCGACTTGTAGACGCGGATGCCCGTATCGCCGATGACGATGCGCGTTTCGCGCGGCGCATCGCCATCGTCCTGGATGATGATATGGCGCAAGGGGCCGTCGAGCACCAGTTCGTTGGCGCCCGATAAGCCGCTGGCGGTAATGGCGATGCCCGCCAGGTAAAAGCTCAGTCCCAGCGCGTACAAGGTGGCCAGCAAGGCTGCGTAGACGGCGGCGGGCACCACCATGAACAGATTGAAGATGGCCAGCCCGATCAAGGACACCAGCAGGCGTAGCAGATTGACGGGGGTTTTCTTTTGCTCGAAAGCCCGGCGCTGGGTATTGGCGCGCAAGGTCATGGCGATCTTTTTCGGGTCGCCCAGTTCATCGGCGATTTCCTGCTGGCTGCGGCCAGCGGCCAGGCCTTCGTTGAAGGTCTGTTCGTAATACGCCATCGTCTTGGCGATCAGGTCGGGCGGTAATCCAGCCAGCGCCTGCCGCAGGGTGTCGAGATAATTATTCATATGTTCAGCTTATAGTCAGCTTGGTTTCAGCTTATCCTGTGTCTTCGAAGCCTGGGTTTAACCTATGCTCAGACTGTACGCAAACGGCCCCGCATGCACCAGCATAGTGCGACAGACTGCAATTTTGATGGGGTCAGCGGCGCCAGGGCAGGATGCACCGTCAAGTCTACTTTTGCTGATTGAGCTGTGCGGCTGCCTGCACGCCACTGCGTACGGCCGCTTCGATGGTGGCCGGATAGTCACTGGCCGTATAGTCGCCGGCGATCAGCAAGCCATCGATGCCGCTGGCGTTGCTGGGGCGCTGCAAGTCGGGCGTGCAGGCGAAGGTAGCGCGTTTCTCAGTGATGACCTGGGTCCATAGCGGCTGGGCCAGGGCGGGTTGGCCCAGCACTTGCGCCAGTTGGCTGGCGATGGCTTGCGCCAGCGCGGCATGGCCTTGCTCTGCCGCCTGGCTGGACGCGCTGATAACGACCGCCAGCAAGCCTTGCTGGCTGGTATCAAGCTGGCCCCGGTCGAACACGAACTGGCCCCAGTGTGCCGCCTCCGGTGCATCGGCCAGCGCGTAAAACGGCAAGTCCAGGCGCACGCTGGCCTCGTATTGCAGATAGCAGGTGCTGATCGCTTCCGGCGTGAAGGCTTGCAATTGCGTGATCAGCTCGCTGGTGCGCTCATCTTGCAAGCCTTGCAGCAGGGTAGCCGCCTGTGCCGATGAGGTGGCGATGACCACGACATCATAGATGTCGGCGCCGTCGACTTGCCAGCGGCCGTCCGGCAGCGGTGTGAGTGCATCGACCTTGACACCCATTTGCACCGCGCCGCCATACTGCGTGACATAACGGGCGGCGGCGTCGGGGAACAGCGACGATAAATCAGTTTTCGGCAGCAGCATGTCCGAGGCGCTGCGTTTGCTGGCGCCCAGGCTGTCGCGCAGCACATTGATGAAGACCCTGGCCGAAGCGCGTTCGGGCGGCGTATTCAATGCCGCCAGGCATAGCGGGCGCCACATGAGCTTGATCAAACGCTCGGTCTGGTCGAAGCGCTCCAGCAATTCGCTGACCGAACAATCGTTGTAGAGTTGCCAGCCCATCCAGCGCATGGCGCTGGAAAAACGCATCAGCGAGAGCTTGTCGGCCCGCTGCAATCCCTTGGCACGCAGCAAGGCCCAGGCCAGGTGCAGCGGCGCAGGCCAGCGTGGAGCGATGAAATCCATGCCGCCAGAGTCAGGCGGATAGCGCATCTGCAGCGGTAAATCGAGGATCAGCGCGCGCGGATCCTGCCCCGCCAGCTTGAGCAGGCGCAAGGTTTCCGTGTAGGCGCCCAGCAAGATATGCTGGCCGTTATCGAGTACAGTGCCTTCGCGTTCGACTTTGCGCGCGCGTCCACCGAGGGTGCGGGCTGCCTCGAAGAGCGTGACGGTATGGCCTGCGTGGACCAATTCCATGGCGCACGCGCAACCGGCCCAGCCGCCGCCGATCACGGCATATCGTTGCGCAGGCACGGACTTGGCCACGAATTTAGCCACGTACCCAAGTCTTCCAGGCCAGCCACAGTTTGCGGATCGGGGTCAGGGAAATGCGCTGCTTGAGCACGTGGTAGCCATCGCGCTCGACTTCTTCAAGCAAGGTACGGTAGATGGCGGCCATGATCAGGCCCGGCCGCTGGGCGCGGCGGTCTTCCTTGGGCAGCAAGGCAAACGCTTCGTCATATGCCTTTTGCGCGCGCGCGACCTGGAAGCGCATCAGGTTTTCAAAGTTTTCGCTGTGGCGGGCGTTCAGCAGGTCGGCTGCCGTCACATTGAACTGCTGCAATTCGCTGATCGGCAAA
The DNA here is from genome assembly GCF_014200725.1 of Janthinobacterium silvisoli. Lineage (GTDB taxonomy): Bacteria > Pseudomonadota > Gammaproteobacteria > Burkholderiales > Burkholderiaceae_D > Janthinobacterium. The sequence goes on along the minus strand of NZ_JACHCL010000001.1, from coordinate 139,811 downwards.
TAGATGCGCCCCTTGCGCGCATCTTCGCCCACGTCGCGGATGATGTTGGTCAGCTGAAACGCATGTCCCAGTTTCTCTGCATATTGCAAGGTTTCCGGGCGGGTCGCGCCGAAGATGCTGGCCGACAAGATGCCGACCACGCTGGCAACATGCCAGCAATAGCGGCTCATGGCCTGGTAATCGAGGTAGCGGGTCTGGTTCAAATCCATTTCCATGCCATCGATGATGGCTTGCATATGTTTTTCTTCCAGCTTGTACACGTCCAGGTGCGGTTGCAGCGCGCGCATCACAGGGTGCGTGGCGTTGCCCTCGTACATGGCCTTGACTTCCTTGCGCCACCAGACCAGCTTGGTGCGTGCCACGGCTTCGTCCGTGCACTCATCGACCGTATCGTCCACCTCGCGGCAAAACGCGTACAGGGCTGTGATCGCCTTGCGGCGTTCCGCCGGCAGGAACAGGAAGCTGTAGTAAAAGCTGGAGCCGCTCTGGGCGGCTTTTTGTTGGCAGTATTCGTCAGGAGACATGGGCAAAAAGCAAGGGTGACAGATCGAAGCCGCTATTCTAGCGTCTTACACTGTGGGCGTAGGGGGAAAACGCGGTTTTACTTGTGCAACCGGCAGCAAGCGCTTTTTCGACATGCGCATGGCGCGCCAGAAAATGGTCAGCCAGTCGCGTTTGGTGAGCTTGGGACGGCGCCGGAAGACGTCGTAATTGACGGCTTCGATGGACTCGAGAATGCGCAAACCGCCTTGCACCACCAGCCGCAGTTCCCAGCCGATGCGGCCGCGCAAGCGCAGGGCCAGCGGCGCGCCACTGAGCATCAACTCACGCGCGCGCGCCACTTCAAAGCGCATCAGCGCGCTCCATTTGCCATGCGATTCGGCACGTTCGAACGCCGCTGGCGAAACGGCAAAGCGCGTGAAATCTTCCATCGGCAAGTAGATGCGCTCTTTCTGCTGGTCGATGGCGACATCTTGCAAGAAATTAATTAGTTGCAAAGCTGAGCATATGGCATTCGAATCGCGTACATTCTCTTCATCCACTGCCTTGTACAGATGCAGCATCAGCAAGCCGACCGGGTTGGCGGAGCGGGCGCAATAGTCCAGCACGTCGTCGTGGGTCGCGTAGCGCGTGGTTTCCACATCTTGCTGGAAGGCTGACAGCAAGTCATGGAAGGGCTGCATCGGCAAGTCGAATTTCGCGATGACCTTGGCCAGGCGGCTGAACATGGGGTCGTCGCTGGGCTCCTGCATTTGTATGCGGCCCAGCTCCCTGACATAGGCTTGCAGGGCGGCCAGCCGTTCGGCCGGCGTGGCGTCGCCTTCATCGGCCAGGTCGTCCGCGCTGCGGGCGAAGGCATAGATGGCTTCAACGGCAGGCACCAGGCGACGCGGCAAGAGGAAAGAAGCGACAGGGAAATTTTCGTAATGGTCTACAGGCATGAACACACTTGTTTGGTCTTGTGATTCTTGTAACTCAGCAACAAAGGGCGAGATTAATGACGCGAAAGTCACTAAAAACTTTTCCGCACGATTATAATTAATAACCGACGAGTCATTAAGGCGAGGCAGTGTAGCACTGCCAGCCGGAATGCGCAGACGGATATTGTCACAAATTTAAGATAATTAGTAAGGAAAAGTTTGGCGCTACCCATCCGGCAAGCAAAAAGTTTCCTGACATAAAAAATCTACAGCCCGCATAGTAAAGGAAATTACCTTGTTTGCCCTGAAAACCCTGCGCCCTGAGACTGGCGCGCCCGTATTTTTTGCCCTGCGCCCCATAGCCGGCGGCGCATTGGCGCTTGCCTTGGCCGTCACCCTGTCCGCCTGTTCCAAGCCTGCCCCGAAAGCTGATGAGGTACGCCCCGTGCGGGCAATCGTCTTATCCAGCAGCAATGTCGATGTCAACGCCGAGTTCGCAGGCGAGGTGGTGCCCCGCGTGGTCTCGCAACTGGGTTTTCGCGTGGGCGGCAAGATCGTGGCGCGCAAGGTCGATGTGGGCACGGTGGTCAAGCGTGGACAAGTGTTGATGCAGCTGGACCCGCAAGACTTGCAATTGTCGCAGGCGCAAGCCAAGGCTGCGCTGGCCAGTGCGGAAACCAACCGCGACCTGGCGCGTGCCGAACTGAAGCGCTATCAAGACTTGCGCGAGAAAAATTTCGTCAGCCAGACCGTGCTTGACAGCAAGGATGCCACGTACAAGGCGGCCCAGTCGAATGTGGATGCGGCCCAGGCTGCCTATCGCGGCCAGGCCAACCAGTCCGGCTATGCCAGCCTGCTGGCCGATGTCGATGGCGTGGTGACGCGCATCGATGCAGAAGCGGGGCAGGTGGTGGCGGCCGGCACGCCGGTGGTGCAAGTGGCCAGAAGCGGCGACAAGGAAGTCGCCATCGGTTTGCCTGAAGACAAGGTTGAAACCATGCGCGGCGTCAAAGATGTGGTGGTGCGCCTGTGGGCCGACCCTACGCAGGCGCTGGCAGGCAAGATCCGTGAAATTTCACCGGTGGCCGATCCCGCCACGCGCACTTATCAAGCCAAGGTGACGATACCGGATGTGCCGCAAGCGCGCCTGGGCATGACGGCCGTGGTGCAGTTCGTTTCGCAAACGGCGACGCCGCAAATCCGGGTGCCGCTGACGGCTTTGTTCAATGAAAAGTCGCAAAGTTCCGTCTGGGTCGTGGAAAATGGCGCCGTGCAGCGCGTAGCCGTGACGGTGGGCGGCGTGGCAGGCAATGATTTATTGCTGACCGCGGGTGTGAAGGCAGGCCAGACCGTGGTGACGGCCGGCGCCAATCTGTTGAAACCTGGCCAGAAAGTCAGCATCCTCGGTACCGGATTAGCCCCCATGGCTGGCTCCGCAGCTAGCGCTGGAGCGGCCAAATGAAGGGCGGTTTCAATCTGTCACGCTGGGCACTCGAACATATACCGCTGACGCGCTACCTGATGGCCGTGCTGCTGATAGGCGGCATGCTCAGCTATGCCAACCTGGGCCAGGATGAAGATCCGCCATTTACCTTCCGCGCGATGGTCTTGCAAGCGTATTGGCCGGGCGCCACGGCGCTGCAGATGGCCGATCAGGTGACCGACAAGCTGGAACAGAAGCTGCAGGAAACGCCGTACATCAATGACATCACCAGCTATTCCAAGCCCGGTGAAACCCTGATCCTGCTGCAGTTGCGCGAATCGGCGCCGCCGAAGGAAACCGCCGCCGCCTGGTACCAGGTGCGCAAGAAAATCGGCGATATCCAGGGTACTTTGCCGTCTGGCGTGATCGGACCGTTCTTCAATGACGAATTTGGCGATACCTACGGTTCCATCTTCGCCTTGTCGGGCGATGGCTTTACCTACGCGGAAATGAAGGATTATGCGGACCGGGTGCGGCAAGAGCTGCTGTCCGTGGCGCAAGTGTCGAAGGTGGCGCTGTTCGGCGTACAGGATGAAAAGATCAATATCGTCTTTTCACACAAGAAGTTTGCCCAGCTGGGTATTCCGTTCGAAGCCATCGTGCAGCAGCTGAGCGCGCAAAACACCATCAATTCCACCGGTGTGCTGGTTACGCCAACCGACAATCTGCAAGTGCGGGTGACGGGCGCCATGGTCAAAGTGCAAGACCTGGAAAACATGGAGCTGCGCGCCAATGGCACCACCTTCCGCCTGGGCGACTTCGCTACCGTCAAGCGTGAATTTACCGATCCGCCCAAGGACAAGATGCGTTTCAATGGCAAGGAAGTGATCGGCCTGGGCGTATCGATGGAAAAGGGCGGCAATATCATCGAGATGGGCAAGGCCTTGCAGGCAACAGTCGCACACATGAAGAGTCAGTTGCCGGTCGGCATAGAACTGCAGCGCGTGTCGAACCAGCCGGAAGCCGTGTCCGCCTCGGTGGGCGAATTCGTGCACACCCTGATCGAAGCGATCCTGATCGTGCTGGCCGTCAGTTTCGTGGCGCTGGGCTTGCACACGAAACCGCTGCGCATCGATGTGCGGCCCGGCCTGGTGGTGGCCCTGACGATACCGCTGGTGCTGGCCGTCACTTTCCTGTGCATGCATATGCTCGATATCGATCTGCACAAGATTTCGCTGGGCGCCCTGATCATCGCGCTGGGTTTGCTGGTTGATGACGCCATCATCGCCGTCGAAATGATGGTGCGCAAGATGGAAGAGGGCTTTTCGCGTTTCGATGCGGCCACGTTTGCCTACACTTCGACCGCGATGCCGATGCTGACGGGCACCTTGATCACGGTGGCGGGTTTCCTGCCCATCGGCCTGGCCAAGTCGACGGCTGGCGAATACACGTTTTCACTGTTTTCCGTCAATGCGCTGGCGCTGATCATTTCCTGGCTGGTGGCAGTGATCTTCACGCCGTACATCGGTTATGTGCTGCTGAAGGTCAAGCCGCATGCAAATAATGATCATGAATTGTTCGACACGCCCAACTTCCGCCGTTTCCGCCGCGCCGTCACCTGGTGCGTGGAATGGCGCAAGACGACGATCGCGGCCACCCTGGTGATCTTTGCGCTCGGTATCTATGGCTTTAACTTTATCGAGAAGCAATTCTTCCCCGATTCCAGTCGGCCCGAGCTGATGGTGGAAATGTGGTCGCCCGAGGGCACGACTTTTGCCGCCAATGAGGCGCAAGTGAAAAAGTTCGAGGCGTTTGTCAGCAAGCTCGATGGCGTGGAAAGCGTGACCAGTTACGTGGGCACGGGTAGCCCCCGTTTCTACTTGCCGCTCGATCAGATATTCCCGCAGACCAACGTCTCGCAAATCGTGGTCTTGCCGAAAAGCCTGGCCCAGCGTGAAATCCTGCGCCACAAAATCGTCGACGTCTTCAAGCACGATTTCCCGGAAGTGCGGGGCAGGGTCAAGCTCTTGCCGAATGGCCCGCCAGTGCCGTATCCCGTGCAATTTCGCGTGACCGGTACCGATGTGGCGCAAGTGCGGGCGATAGCCGACCAGGTCAAGGAAGTCATGCGTGGCAACCCGAATACCGTGGGCGTCAACGATAACTGGAATGAATCGGTGAAGGTCTTGCGCCTGGACCTGGACCAGGACAAGATGCGCGCACTCGGTATCACCTCGAAAACCGTGATGCAGGCCGCCAATACTATTTTGTCGGGCACGGTGATCGGGCAATTCCGTGAAGATAACAAGTTGATCGATATCCAGGTGCGCCAGCCCCTGGAAGAGCGGGCCACGATTTCCGTGTTGTACGACACGAATATCCCTACCTCCACGGGCAAGTCGGTGCCGATCTCGCAAATTGCACGCGTGCATTTTGTGTGGGAGCCGGGCGTGGTCTGGCGCGACCGCCGTGCCTGGGCGATTACCGTGCAGTCTGACGTGATCGATGGCATACAGGGTGCGACGGTCTCGACGCAGCTCAAGCCCCAGATGGATGCCTTGCGCAGCAAGTTGCCGGCGGGTTACCACATCATCCTGAAAGGCGTGGAGGCCGATAGCGGCAAGGCGGAAGCCTCGATTGCAGCCAACTTGCCGCTGGCAATCTTCATCATCTTCACTTTGCTGATGCTGCAATTGCATAGCTTCTCGCGCGCCATGCTGGTGTTCTTGACGGGGCCGCTGGGCGTGGCGGGTGCGACGTTTGCCTTGCTGTTGCTGCATCGTCCGCTGGGTTTCGTGGCCAATCTGGGCATCATTGCACTGTTTGGCATGATCATCCGCAACTCGGTGATCCTGATCGACCAGATCGAGCAAGACATCAAGGATGGCTCGGCGCCGTGGGACGCCATCATCGATTCGGCCGTACGCCGCTGCCGGCCCATCGTGCTGACAGCCGCCGCTGCGGCGCTGGCGATGATACCGCTTTCGCGTTCGGTGTTTTGGGGACCGATGGCCGTCGCCATCATGGGCGGCCTGATACTCGCAACGGCATTGACCTTGCTGTTCCTGCCGGCCTTGTATGCGGCCTGGTTCAGGGTCAAGAAGCCGGTGGCGCTGGCTAAGGATGGTACCGCGGTCTGAACTTGACGTTGATGTATTAAAAAAAGACGGCATTTCTCTGGGGAATCCAGTAGAATGCCGCCTTTGCCTGGGCAGCCTCCTCCTTGGGGTGTGATGCACTTCGATGGTGCACCTAGCCAGAACGCTCTCAAGTTGTTAAAATTGGTGGCGGTGTTACAGTAACAGGTAGCACAAGTTGTCAATATGCGGATGTGGTGGAATTGGTAGACACGCTGGTCTTAGAAGCCAGTGCTTCGGCTTGGGAGTTCGAGTCTCCCCATCCGCACCATTCAGGTACTCATTGCCTGAATAATAGAATAATAGAAAAACCTTGGGCTATTCAGCCTAATGCTCCTAAGGCCGCCAGTTGCCGGCTCGATTGCTGCACCATTTCCCGTATCATCTCTTTCTCGATGTCGCTGGCTCGATTGCCTGCACTTTCCGCTATATTGCTCAATGCCTGCAGCACGATGTGGCGCGTTTGCGGCCAGTCGCTGGTGTCGCTGACCTTGAGTTGCGCCTGCAAGTTTTCCAGCGCCTGCGCGTGGCCGCCTGCCTGCAGGGCGGCTTGCGCTGCTTGTGCTTCTTGCTGCGCCTGTTGCGCGATCAGCGGACTGGCCGCTCCGTTGGACAGGAAAACCTCAAGCTTGCGGCTCTGGCGCTGGTACAGGTCCAGCAGCAAATGCAGGCTGGCGCCCGCAGGGCGCGGCTGGACGTCCAGCACATCGAGCACATCAACCAGCCAATCCGTCATTTGCCGTCCGGCCAGGCCCAGTTCCGGCCATGCCACGGCGTGCAACTGTTCGCCCAGGTAGCGGGCGCGGTCGATCGCCCTCCGGCTGCCGCTCATGCGGGAGGCTATGGGGCCATAGCGCGGCGCCAGTGCGTCTTCGCGCTGTTCCGCCAGCAGGCATAGCAAGGTCAATTGCACATACACGTGGAAGGCGGCCAGGGTGCGGTGTGCATCCCAGTAGTTGGAGCGCACGTCGTCGGGTGCATTCCACAGCGAACAGACGGCGGGCGCATCTTCGCGTTCGTAGCCGGACGCGAGCAGGCTGTGGCCATGGCGGAAATCGTACAGTTTCTGGTGCAGTGCTTCGTGCAGCAGGTGCTCGGCTAGCCACCAGGGATGGTCGATCAGGCTGCGGTTCAGGAAGATGCAGCCATTCACGCGGAACTGGGAGCTCGACGCCTTGCCGCGCCAGGCGCCTTCAGGCGTGTACAGGGCCAATATCTGTACATGTTCAAAGGCGCTGTGGGCGAGGCGGGGTAGCAGGGTGTGCAGCAAATCCCAGCCGCGCCGCAGCATGGTCATTTCGTCAGGCGTGGGCGTGGCCAGCGGTGCGCCATAATTGTGTTCGATGACAGTCAGAAAGGCTGCAGGGTAGGGCTGCAATGCAGTCTGGTTTTTTGCCTGGTGCCACACCTGCGTATGGATACTGCCATGCAAACGCGTTGCCGCCGGCATATCAGCTGTCAGCGGCCCGCCCGGCAAGCCGGCAGACCAATGCGCGCTAGCCGCGTCGAACAGCGCTGCGCATTCGGTCAGCGGCAAACCGTAGGTATCGCCTTTGACCACTTGCCGCATCGCGTGCTGGATGGCGCAGCGCAGCACGATATCGCCTATCAGCTGGTGCTGGCGGGTCGGTGCGGTATGGATAGCGTCGTCGAGCAAGTCGGCCAGCCGCCCCGCTGCCGGAGCGGCCGCACTGAGCTTGCGCAGGCGGCGCCGGTAAGTCACGGCCAACTGGCCGCGAATATACCGGCTATCGCCAAACGCACGATGCTGCATCAGTGCCGTTTCTGCGGCATGCAGCCATTCCCCTGCCGGGGCAGGTGCGCGTGGTGGTGCTGGATTACCCATGGCCTGGGCCGGAAATGCTTACTCGACCGTAGGGTGGTCGTGGTCGTGGTGGCCACCGCCAGGTGCGACCGCTTCCGTTTCATCGACTTCCGTCTGGATTTTCTCCAGGTCGTCGTCGGAAACGCCGTCCAGCAAGCGCCCCAGCACCATATGCAGCTTGGCTTTGGCGTTGTTGGTATGGATGTCGGAATGAATGTTTGCCATGATGGACCTCCTTTAAATACGGTTGGAGCGGTGTATCTGGCTTAGGTTTGCCCAAAAAATGGCTAAATTGAGGTAAATCAAAGGGTTTTTCGCTGAAAACTTCGCTGTGGCAGCATTTCTTTGTTTGGGACGCGGCGACAGATCGCATATACTAATAGATGAAGCAGGCTGGAAAGCCTGTTTCTGGCGCAACAAAGAATGCAGCGAGAAGTGGCAAGCCAGCGTCACAGCGGGACCATAGCTGGCTGTGACGACCAGTACAGGCCAGTGCGGGAGTGCTGGCGCCGTCTGTGGCGGGCCCAAAGCCAGCCACTTTTCTGAAGTCCTTTGTTATAATGCCACGCTTTACCGAATGATGCTCAGCCCTGCGATTTACCCTGAAAGCATGGCTGAACGCTCGGAGCCCTGTTGCAGTATTGAAGTCAGTGGATTGTTTGGTGCCTGGCGGGCGCTTTGCCCAGGCCGGGTAGACCAGGTCCAACATCCTGTCTTCAGTGCGTTACAGATGAATATGCGAGCGAGTGAAGCTGGACCCATGTCTTGTCGCCAGTGATGGCGCAAGGGGTCGGGTCTTCTTTTCTCGCACCAACAGTGTTTATTTTTTTGGACGATTTTTTACATGGCAACTGCAGTCGAAACCCTGGGCAAACTCGAACGTCGTATCACGATCTCCTTCCCGCTGACGGACGTCCGCACGGAAGTTGAGAAGCGCCTGAAAGTGCAAGCCCGCACGGCTAAGGCACCTGGCTTCCGTCCGGGTAAAGTGCCGTTGAAAATGGTCGCAGCACAATACGGTTACCAAATCGAATCCGAAGTGCTGAATGACAAAGTCGGCCGCGCATTCAATGAAGCCGCCAACGAAAACAACCTGCGCGTCGCCGGTTTCCCTAACATCGTACCGAAAGAAGAAGCAGCCGAAGGCCAGCTGGCATTCGACGCTACTTTCGAAGTGTACCCGGAAGTTGCTATCGGCGACCTGACCACCGTTGAACTGGAAACCGTGCAAGCGGAAGTGTCGGAAGCTGAAATCGACAAAACCATCGATATCCTGCGCAAACAGCGTGTGCACTTCCACACCAAAGGCGAAGCTGGCGAACACGGCGACGGCGGCGAAGCTGTTGCTGCCAACGGCGACCGCGTGACCGTCGACTTCGTCGGTTCGATCGACGGTGTTGAATTCCCAGGCGGCAAAGCTGACGGCTACGCTTTCGTTTTGGGCGAAGGCCGCATGCTGCCAGAATTCGAAGCAGCGACCGTGGGCTTGAAAGTGGGCGAAGCTAAGACTTTCCCATTGGCATTCCCAGAGGATTACCATGGCAAGGACGTCGCCGGTAAAACCGCATCGTTCACCATCACCCTGCAAAAGCTGGAATGGGCGCACCTGCCGGAAGTCGATGCTGAATTCGCCAAATCCCTGGGCGTTGCCGATGGCGACCTGGCCAAAATGCGCGAAGACATCAAAGTCAACCTGCAACGCGAAGTTGCTGGCCGTGTGAAAGCACGCAACAAGGATGCCGTCATGGACGCGCTGATCAAAGTTGCTGAGCTGGAAGTGCCAAAAACCCTGATCGCTCAAGACTCCGAGCGTCTGGCTGAAATGACCCGTCAAGACATGGCGCAACGCGGCATGAACGTCAAGGATGTGCCTTTCCCAGCAGAACTGTTTGCAGAAAAAGCCGAGCGTCGCGTACGCCTGGGCCTGATCCTGTCGCAACTGGTGGGCGACAACAACCTGCAAGCAACGCCTGAGCAAGTCAAAGCGCAAATCGAAGATTTCGCCCAAAGCTACGAAGACCCACGCGAAGTGCTGAAGTACTACTACAGCGACCGTCGCCGCCTGGGTGAGATCGAAGCCCTTGTATTGGAAGAAAACGTCGTCACTTACGTGTTGGGCCTGTCGAAAGTAACGTCGAAAGCAGTTGCTTTTGACGAATTGATGGGAAGCAACGCACAAGCGTAAACCAGTTGGTCTCCGGATGCTGCCCCGCCGCAAGGTAGGGGCGGCGTCCGCTAACTGCTTCACAAGGAAATGAAATGACAGGTATGAACCGTAATCCGGCGCTGGACACAGAGATGCTCGGCCTGGTGCCGATGGTGGTGGAACAAAGCGGTCGCGGCGAGCGCTCGTATGATATTTACTCGCGCCTGCTGAAGGAACGCTTGATTTTCATGGTCGGCCCGGTCAATGACCAGATGGCCAACCTGGTGGTCGCCCAGCTGCTGTTCCTGGAAAGCGAAAATCCGGAAAAGGAAATCTCGCTCTACATCAACTCGCCAGGTGGTTCGGTTTCGGCCGGCATGGCCATCTACGACACGATGCAGTTCATCAAGCCGGACGTCTCGACCCTGTGCACGGGCATGGCCGCTTCGATGGGCGCTTTCCTGCTGGCCGCTGGCGCCAAGGGCAAGCGTTTCTCGCTGCCTAACTCGCGTATCATGATTCACCAGCCTTCCGGTGGCTCGCAAGGCATGGCTTCGGACATTGAAATCCAGGCCAGGGAAATCCTGTACTTGCGCACCCGCTTGAACGGCATCATGGCCGAGCGCACGGGCCAGTCGATCGAACAGATCGCCAAGGACACCGACCGCGACCGTTTCATGTCCGCCGACGAGGCTGTCGAGTATGGCTTGATCGACAAAGTGTTGACCAGCCGCGCTTGATGTGCCCCTACCGGTATTGCTAAGTACGTAAGTAAACGCCCGGGCGCTCAAACGTTCGGGCGTTTCGCTTTTATTTCGGGTAGCATGGTGCTTATGCAAGCAGCTTGTGCCATAGCAACCCGGCCAGCGATTTTGCAATATTGTTAATGCAGTTCCAACCAAAATGCCTTATGTCAGACAAAAAATCCTCTAGCGGCGAAAAATTACTGTATTGCTCGTTCTGCGGCAAAAGCCAGCACGAGGTGAAAAAACTCATCGCCGGCCCGTCCGTGTTCATTTGCGATGAGTGCATCGACCTGTGCAACGACATCATCCGCGATGAAACGTCGAGCATCGAGACGGTGACCGGCGGCACCAAATCCGATCTGCCGACGCCGCAAGAAATTGCTGCCTTGCTGGATCAGTACGTGATCGGCCAACAGACTGCCAAGCGCATCCTGTCGGTGGCCGTGTACAACCATTACAAACGCCTCAAGCACCTGGGCAAAAAAGACGATATCGAACTGGCGAAAAGCAACATCTTGCTGGTTGGTCCTACCGGCTCGGGCAAGACCCTGCTGGCCCAGACCCTGGCGCGCATGCTCAACGTGCCGTTCGTGATCGCCGACGCGACTACCCTGACCGAAGCCGGTTATGTGGGTGAGGACGTGGAAAACATCATTCAGAAGTTGCTGCAAAGCTGCAACTACGATGTGGAAAAAGCCCAGCGCGGCATCGTCTACATCGATGAAATCGACAAGATTTCGCGCAAGTCCGACAATCCGTCGATCACGCGCGACGTCTCCGGCGAAGGCGTGCAGCAAGCCTTGCTGAAACTGATCGAAGGCACCATGGCTTCGGTACCGCCACAAGGCGGCCGCAAGCATCCTAACCAGGATTTCGTGCAGATCGACACCACCAACATCATGTTCATCTGCGGCGGCGCCTTCGATGGCCTGGCCAAGGTGATCGCCAACCGTTCCGAAAAGAGCGGCATCGGCTTCTCGGCCAACGTGCGCAGCAAGTCGCAGCGTTCGTCGAGCGAGCTGCTGCTGGATGCGGAACCGGAAGACCTGGTCAAGTTTGGCCTGATCCCGGAACTGGTCGGCCGTCTGCCTGTCATCGCCACCCTGGCGGAATTGACAGAAGAAGCGCTGATCCAGATCCTGGTCGAGCCGAAGAATGCGCTGATCAAGCAGTATTCGAAGCTGCTGGACATGGAAGGCGCGGAACTGGAGATTCGTCCTGCTGCGCTGCATGCGATCGCCAAGAAAGCCCTGGCGCGCAAGACCGGCGCGCGTGGTTTGCGCTCCATCCTGGAACACGCTTTGCTGGACGTCATGTATGAACTGCCGAGCGAACAAAATGTGGTGAAAGTCGTTATCGACGAAAATACCATCACCAGCGGTGCCAAACCTTTGTTGATTTATCAAGAGACTGCCAAGGCCTCCGGAGAAAATTGAGTTTTGCCGCACTAAATGCATAAAAAGGGTTTTGATTCCTTAAAGCATGGCAGTACAATTTAAATCAATCAGTGCAGGCTTCAATCGAAAAGCCACTCGCCGCATTTCGCTGCGTGTGGCTTTTTTATTACAAAGTCTGACCCTGAGAGTCATGCGGGTGTGTTTCTTGTGAAATGAGCTTGATGTATAAGCTTGATGCATGGGCTTGATACCAAGTTTGATGTTTCTTTCACAGAATTATTTATTCTCGCCGGTCTTGTGTTTTGGCAGCGAGCGCCAACATCGTAAACACGCTTTCTATAAGGTACGCCATGACAACTTCCAAATTAACTGAGCAAACTCAACTGCCGTTATTGCCGTTGCGGGATGTCGTCGTTTTCCCGCATATGGTGATACCGCTGTTCGTTGGCCGTCCAAAGTCGATCAAGGCGCTTGAAGCTGCGATGGAGCAGGGCAAGAGCATCATGCTTGCCGCTCAAAAAGCAGCCGCGAAGGACGAACCATCGCCTTCGGATATCTATGAAATTGGCTGCGTCGCCAATATTCTGCAAATGCTGAAGCTGCCCGACGGCACCGTCAAGGTGCTGGTCGAAGGCGCCCAGCGTGCCCGTATCAACCACATCAGCGATGCACCTACGCATTTCATCGCCGACCTGACGCCGCTCGAATCCGAGCCGGGCGACGAGTCGGAAGTCGAAGCGATGCGCCGCGCGATCGTGCAGCAGTTCGACCAGTACGTCAAACTGAACAAAAAAATCCCGCCCGAGATCCTGGCATCGCTGTCGGGCATCGATGATGCCGGCCGCCTGGCCGACACGGTGGCGGCCCACTTGCCGCTGAAGCTTGAGCAAAAACAAGTCATCCTGGAAATTTTCAGTGTGGCCAAGCGCCTCGAGCACCTGCTGGGCCAGCTCGAAGGCGAGCTCGACATCCTGCAGGTGGAAAAACGCATCCGTGGCCGTGTCAAGCGCCAGATGGAAAAATCGCAGCGCGAGTACTACCTGAACGAACAGGTCAAGGCAATCCAGAAAGAACTGGGCGAGGGCGAAGATGGTGCCGATCTCGACGAGCTGGAGAAAAAAGTCGCTTCGGCCAAAATGCCGAAGGAAGCGCTCGACAAAGCCACCAACGAGTTGAAAAAGCTCAAGCTGATGTCGCCGATGTCGGCCGAAGCGACCGTGGTGCGCAACTATATCGACACCCTGGTCAACTTGCCGTGGAAAAAGAAATCCAAGGTCAATAACGATCTGTCGAATGCCGAGAAAGTGCTCGAAGGCGACCACTACGGCCTCGACAAGGTGAAAGAACGCATCCTGGAATACCTCGCGGTGCAACAGCGCGTCGACAAGCTCAAGGCGCCTATCCTGTGCTTCGTCGGTCCTCCAGGCGTGGGTAAAACCTCGCTGGGCCAATCGATTGCCCGCGCCACGAACCGCAAGTTCGTGCGCATGGCCTTGGGTGGCGTGCGCGACGAAGCCGAGATCCGCGGCCATCGCCGTACCTACATCGGCTCGATGCCGGGCAAGATCTTGCAATCGCTGTCGAAAGTCGGCGTGCGCAATCCCCTGTTCCTGCTCGATGAAGTCGACAAGATGGGCGCCGATTTCCGTGGCGATCCTTCGTCGGCGCTGCTGGAAGTGCTCGATCCGGAACAGAACCACACGTTCTCCGACCATTACATCGAAGTCGATTTCGACTTGTCGGACGTGATGTTCGTGGCGACCTCGAACTCGTACAATATTCCGCCAGCCTTGCTCGACCGCATGGAAGTAATTCGCCTGTCCGGTTACACGGAAGACGAAAAAACCAGCATCGCGCAACGTTATCTGCTGCCGAAACAGATCAAGAACAATGGTCTGAAGGAAGAGGAAATTTCGGTGGCCGAATCGGCGCTGCGCGACATCATCCGCTACTACACGCGGGAAGCCGGTGTGCGTTCGCTTGAGCGTGAAGTGTCGAAGATCTGCCGCAAGGTCGTCAAGATGCTGCTGCTGAAAAAATCGGACAAGAAAGTCATCGTCAACTCGAAAAACCTGGATAAATTCCTCGGTGTGCGCCGCTACGATTTCGGTGTCGCCGAGAAAGAAAACCAAGTGGGCCAAGTGGTCGGCCTGGCATGGACCGAGGTGGGCGGGGACTTGCTGACCATCGAGGCCGTGTCGATGCCGGGCAAGGGTGGCGTGATACGCACCGGCACCCTGGGCGACGTGATGAAGGAATCGATCGAAGCGGCACGTACCGTCGTGCGCAGCCGGGCCCAGCGCCTGGGCATCAAGGCGGACGTGTTCGAGAAAAGCGATATCCACATCCACGTGCCGGAAGGTGCGACACCGAAGGATGGTCCATCGGCTGGCGCAGCGATGACGGTGGCGATGGTGTCGGTCTTCACGGGCATTCCTGTGCGCGCCGACGTGGCGATGACGGGCGAGATCACCTTGCGCGGCGAAGTGTTGCCGATCGGCGGCTTGAAAGAAAAGCTGCTGGCAGCCCATCGCGGCGGTATCAAGACGGTCTTGATCCCAGAGCAAAACGTGAAAGACCTGGCCGATATTCCGGACAACGTCAAGAACAAGCTCGAGATCGTGCCGGTGCGCTGGATCGATAAAGTGCTGGAAATCGCCCTGGAGCGCTTGCCTGAACCACTGGCAGAAGTCGCTGCCGTGGAAGCGGTGACGGCGGCGGCTGCCAAGCCTGATGCTGCGGGCGAGGTGGTAAAACACTAACGTTTTACCGTTGTTTTCCTAAAACAAGCGCTTTTAGAGCGCTTGTTTTATATTCAAACGTGAATTGCGCCCCCAAAGCGCTTGACACACCTACTGTGTGGCTTGTTTAATACGGCTGCACATTTTTTTCGCCGGATAGCTGTGGTGCCAAAAGTGCCGCAAGGATACGGTAACGTTTTATACCTTTGTAATTGGGGATGCTAGTGAACAAGACTGAATTGATCGACCACATTGCTGAAAAAGCTGACATTTCCAAAGCCGCCGCTGCGCGCGCACTCGACGCTGTTATCGGCGGCGTAACGGAAACTTTGAAAAACAACGACAGCGTCACGCTGGTTGGTTTCGGTACCTTCTCGGTAAGCGAACGTGCAGAACGCACTGGCCGCAACCCACGCACCAAAGAAGCAATCACCATCGAAGCTGCTAAAGTTCCAAAATTTAAAGCTGGTAAAGCTTTGAAGGATGCTGTAAACTAATCGACTTCGGTGAGGTGACAATCACCGAAAACGTTTGGCAGCATCTTCGGGTGCTGTAAATTCAAGGTTGTTAATTGCCAGTCAGTTCGCGGCCTTGAATACAAATGCAGTAGCAAGTGTATTTTTACGGAGTGGTAGTTCAGTTGGTTAGAATGCCGGCCTGTCACGTCGGAGGTCGCGGGTTCGAGTCCCGTCCGCTCCGCCAAAAAAAATACGCTCTTTAGGAGTGGTAGTTCAGTTGGTTAGAATACCGGCCTGTCACGTCGGGGGTCGCGGGTTCGAGTCCCGTCCGCTCCGCCAGAATATGAGAACCCGCCAGACTGTAAAGTCTGGCGGGTTTTTTGTTTTATCTCGCCGATTATCTTTGGTGTTTGCCTTTTAAATATTCTGCGCGGTATTTTGAATAAAGAATCAGCAAGTTTTTAAATCGCCTTTAAGTTTGTCCATGTTCAATGGCATGCATCGCCAGCGCTGTTGTAGGGGTCTAGGCTGCGCCTCGGGACAGGGCGCGCACCCTGATTTACCCTTGCTATAGCGCTATGGGCATTGTAGAATCAGGAGGTAATAGCTTGGGCGTCAGAATCCTGCTTTAGTTCCAGCGCCAAGTTGTTGAATTTAAAGGGGAAGTGGACATCTGTCCCGTCCATTCCGCCGAAGAAATCAAGGCGAACGCATGTTCGCCTTTTTTTATAGTGATCCACTCATCCCGAATTGGCTGACCATGTTTGAATTTATTCGTACCCATCGACGCTTGATGCAGTTTCTCCTGATGTTGATCATCGTCCCGTCCTTTGCACTGGTCGGTATCAGTGGCTACCAAAGCTTCGGCGACGGCGCGAACACCATCGCCAAGGTCGGCGATCAGGTCATCACGCAGCAGCAATATGAAGAAGCGCAACGCCAGCAGATCGACCGCTACCGCCAGATGATGGGCGAGCAGTTTGACCAGAAAATGTTCGACACGCCGGAAGCGCGCAAGGGCATCCTCGATAACCTGATCGCTGAACGTGCCGTGGCTGCCGAAGTTGGCCGCAGCCACCTGGTCATCAGCGATGCCGTGCTGCAAAAGGAAGTGCTGGAAATTCCAGGCTTGACCTTGCCGGACGGTAAATTCGACCTGGAACGCTACAAGCAGATGCTGGCCGCGCAAGGCATGACGCCGCAGATGTACGATGCGCGCCGCCGCAGCGACCTGGCCCTGCAGCAACTGGCTGGCGCCGTACAAGGCAGCGCCTTCGTGCCGAACGCCGTCAGCAAGCGCCTGTCGGACATCACCTCGGAAGAGCGTGAAGTGCAGGAACTGCTGTTGCCGATCGCCCAGTACGTGTCGCAAGTCAAGGTCACGGACGAGATGGTCAAGGCGTTCTACGACAAGAACGGCAAGCAGTTTGAAATCCCGGCCCACGCGAAGATCGAATACGCCGTCCTGGACAGCGCTTCCGTCAGCGACCAGGTCGATGTCAGCGATGCCGATGTGTCCAGCTACTACGCGAAAAACCAGAAGGCTTTCACCAGCCCGGAAGAGCGTCGTGCCAGCCACATCCTGATCGCTGTCAAAAAAGACGCCAGCGCCGCCGACAAGGCAGCCGCCAAGGCCAAGGCTGAGACCATCCTGGCTGAAGTGCGCAAGACGCCAGCCGAGTTTGCTGCTATCGCCAAGGCCAAGTCGCAAGATCCAGCTTCTGCCGAACAGGGTGGTGACCTGGGCGTAGTCGTCAAGGATGGCTTGCCGAAACCGCTGCAAGATGCAGTTGCCAAGCTCAAGCAAGGCGAGATCAGCGATGTTGTTGCTTCGGACTACGGCTACCACATCCTGACCGTGACTTCCGACAAGCCGGAACACGTGCAAACGCTGGACGAAGTCAAAGGCCAGATTACCGCGGATTTGCGCAAGCAGTTCGCCGCGAAGAAATTCTCGGACCTGGCCGAGCAATTCACCGACCTGGTGTACACCCAATCGGATAGCCTGAAGCCAGTGGCTGACAAGCTGAAACTGAAAGTGGAAACCGTTGCGAATGTCGGCATGACGCCATCGCCGGTACTGGGCGCAGCGCCGTACAACAACGCCAAGTTTCTGAAAGTATTGTTCTCGAACGATTCGCTGAAAGACAAGCGCAATACGGAAGCCGTGGAAATTGCGCCCAATACCCTGATATCGGGCCGTATCGTCGAGTTCCAGGCTGCTGCGAAGCGTCCACTGGCTGAAGTCGATGCCATGATCCGTCAGCGCGTGACCATGGAAGAAGCGGAAAAACTGGCGAAGAAAGACGGCGAAACCAAATTGGCCGCCTTGAAAACCTCGGGTGACGCGACCGGTTTCGGCGCCGCACAATGGGTATCGCGCAGCAAGCTGGACGGCATCAACCGCGCCGCCATCGCGCAAGTGATGAAGGCCGACACCAGCAAGCTGCCAGCCTACGTGGGAGTGGACCTGCCAGCCATGGGCTACGGCATCTACCGCATCGGCAAGGTACAACAGCCAGCCGAAGTCGACCAGGCACGCCGCCAGCAAGAGAAAGACCAGATCGGCAACATCCTGTCGCAACAGGAAATGTTTGATTACGTCGAATACCTGAAAACCAAGGCCAAGGTCAAGATCGTGAAACCGATCGCCGCCCCAGCCCAGGCACCGGAAGCACCGTAATAGATTGCTTTTAGCCATAAAAATAGCCGCTTTCGAGCGGCTATTTTTTTTGGGTACAAACTTAATTTATCTCGAATAACCCTGCGATCCCGGCCGCGCATCGTAGCGCAAGCCCCACCATGGCAAGAAGACGGTATTGCCGCCACGGGCGCGAAACCAGGCTTTGTCGTGATCGATGGGACGGATCACGGCCGGCGGCGCGACCACCAGCGCCGTCACCTGTTGCGCTTCACTGGTGCCCGCCACCAGTACGGGACCACCTACGTGGTTGGCATAGGCGATCGCCAGCGCCACGTTCGTCAGCGCCGTGCCAGCGCCCGTTTCGCCCAGCAAGGCAGGCATATTGAAGGTCTGCCTGGCCCACCACCACGGCGACTTTTGCATCGAATGGGTTGTCAGGATCGCTGCCTTGCGTGTCGCTCATGACAAGCCTTCATCGTGACCGGACTGGTCACTGTAGCCCTTGCCGATGAGCAGGTTTTAAGGCATATCCACTAAACTATATCAATCAAGCTTTCACTTGTGCGCCTTTAACAAGGGCGCCAGTTGCGGCCAGATATTGTTGAGGATGGTAGGGTGGGCGATGGCAGTGGGGTGCATGCGGTCGGCCTGGAAGAATTGCGGCTGGTCGGGCACGCCGGCGAACATGAAGGGCACCAGCGGCGCTTTCCATTCCTTGCCCAGCCTGGCATACAAGGCAGAGAATTTGTCCGCATAGTCGCGGCCATAGTTGGGTGGCATGCGCATGCCGACCAGCACCACCTGTGCGCCGGCTTGTTTTACCGCCTCGCCCATGGCGCGCAAATTCGCTTCGGCGGCGGCCACAGGCAAGCCGCGCAAACCGTCGTTGGCGCCCAGTTCGATCAGCACCACGTCAGGGTGGTGCTTGGACAGCAGGGCTGGCAGGCGCGCGCGGCCGCCGCTGGTGGTTTCGCCGCTGATGCTGGCGTTGACGACCTGCGTGTTATTGTTTTGTGTTTTTAAACGCTGTTCCAGCAGGGCAACCCAGCCCGTGCCGCGTGCCAAACCATATTCGGCAGAGAGGCTATCGCCGAGCACCAGCAGCGTTTTTGGTGCAGAATAGGCGTTCGCCATGCCTGCTGCCATCAGCAGGGCTGCCGCAGGAAGCAAGGACAGGGTGCGTCGCCGCATGCGGCTGACCTTTTCACCACTGTGTTCACGAATTTTTTTAAGATAGATCAGCATGCCCGAATTCCCTAAAGCGACTTCCATCAATTTTCTTCCCGAAGCGGCAGCGGCCCACAAGCCGGCAGCCACGACTGGCCAAAGCGGCCAGCCCGCGATTGAAGTGCGTAATCTGGCCAAGCGCGTACCCGATGCCGATGGTGAGCTGACCATCCTGCATCACGTTGATTTTACCGTGCAAACGGCCGAGACGCTGGCCATCGTCGGCGCATCCGGTTCCGGCAAATCCACCTTGCTCGGTTTGCTGGCCGGCCTGGACACGCCCACCGAAGGCAAGGTCATCCTCGACGGCACCGATATCTTCGCGCTCGATGAAGATGGCCGGGCCGGCTTTCGCAAGGAAAAGCTGGGTTTCGTGTTCCAGTCCTTCCAGCTGCTGACCCATCTGACGGCACTGGAAAACGTCATGCTGCCGCTGGAATTGCGCGGCGACCCCGATGCAAAGGAAAAGGCGCAAGCCATGCTGGGCCGGGTCAACCTGGGCAGCCGTCTCAAGCACTATCCGAAATACCTGTCCGGCGGCGAGCAGCAGCGCGTGGCCCTGGCGCGCGCCTTTGTGACCGAACCACCGCTGCTGTTCGCCGATGAACCCACCGGCAGCCTGGATGCGGCCACCGGCGAAGCCGTGATCCAGCTGATGTTTGAGTTGAACCGCGAACGCGGTTCGACCCTGGTGCTGGTGACCCACGATACCTCGATAGCGGCCCGCTGCGGCCGCACGATCACGATTGCGGCGGGTCGTTTGGTCTAGGCCGTCAAGCTATTCATCAGCTTGCGGATCGCCGGTATCAATTCGCCAGCCGTCAAGCCGATCGGTCCGCTGCCGGCGGCCACCAGCGCATCGGCGGCGGCGCCATGCAGCCAGACGGCGGCGATGGCCGCTTCCCATTCGGGCCAGCCCTGCGCCAGCAGACTGCCGCACAGGCCGGACAATACATCACCCGTGCCGGCCGTGGCCAGGGCCGGGCCGCCCGTGGTATTGATCACCACCTTGCCATCCTGGCTTGCCACCACCGTACCTGCGCCTTTCAATACGACGATCACGCCCAGCTGGGCTGCCAGCTGGCGGGCGGCGGCCAGGCGGTCAGCCTGCACCTGCGCCACCGTCATGTCGAGCAAACGGGCCGCTTCCAGCGGATGCGGCGTCAATATCGTGGCGCCGGCACGCGTGGCCAGCGCCGATTGCAGTTCCGGTTCGGCCGTCATCAGGTTGAGCGCGTCGGCGTCCAGCAGCAAGGGGCTGTCGCTATCGATGGCCCGCTGCAGCAATTCCACGGCGTCTAGGCTATCGCCCAGGCCGGGGCCGGCCACCAGCGCCGAGTAATTGAAACCCGAGAAATCCAGGTCTGCCGCGGGCCGGCACATCAGTTCAGGCTGGCCGCTGTCGTAGGCGGGCGGCGTGCCGGCGAACGCCACGTAGACCCTTCCCGCGCCTGCGTGCAGGGCAGTGCGTGCCGACAGGATGGGCGCACCCGCCATGCCCGGCGCGCCGCCGATCACGGCCAGGCTGCCAAAGCTGCCCTTGTGCGTATTCTGGCGGCGCGGCTGCAACTGCCTGCGGAACAGATGCAGGCCATTCAACTGTGCTTTCGCTGGCGGCAGCAGCGCCGGATCGATCGCCAGCGCGGCCACTTCCACGCTGCCTGCATGATCAAGGCCATCGGCCGTGTGCAAGCCTGGCTTGTCGCCGATGAAGGTGATGGTGTGGCTGGCGCGGATGGCTACGCCATCAACGGCGCCCGTGTCTGCATCCAGGCCGCTGGGCACGTCAAGCGCCAGTATGGGGCAATCGAGCTGGTTGACCAGTTGCGCCACGTCGCGGCAGGCGTCGTTCAGGGGGCGGGAAGCACCGATGCCGAACAAGCCATCGATCACCAGGTTCCACGGCGCCGCACCGACCGCCACCGAGGCCATACCGGTGTCGGCGCTGATGAAGCGCGCCACGCTGTTGCGGGCGCGGGCCAGTGCCTGTTCGCGTTCAGGCGAGGTGGCTAACGCTTCGGGCGCCGTCCACACCAGCACTTCGATGCCGCTGCCAGCCAGGTGGGCCGCCACCTCGAAGGCGTCGCCGCCATTGTTGCCGGGGCCAGCCAGTACCAGCACGCGCCTGTGGCCGGCGCCGTCATCTTGCGCACCATTGAGCAGTTTTAATGCGGCGGTGGCCGCTGCCTGGCCCGCGCGCTGCATCAATGCGGCTTCTGGCAGGGTGGCAGCGGTCGACAGTTCGACGGCGCGGATCTCGGCGATGGAGTACAAGGGGGCGGTGGTGTCGGTAGGGGAGATGGGCAAGGTCATGGCGTATTCCATTTGTCAGTATCCATTCAACATAAGGTCTATCCATGTCGATGGCAAGGGCGCACCGCTGAAGTCCAGCTTAAACCCTGTGCTGAATCACCATTACAATAACCATCTAACATATAAGCATCTCACTTAGCTGGAGGGCAGGGCGATGGAGTGGCAATTCTGGATCGACCGGGGCGGTACGTTTACCGATATCGTGGCGCGCCGTCCCGACGGCAGCCTGGCCACGCACAAGCTGCTGTCGGAAAATCCGGGCCAGTACCGCGATGCGGCGCTGGCTGGCATGCGCCATTTGATGCAGCTGGCGCCCGATGCGCCGCTGCCGGTGGAAAGCCTGGGCGCGATCAAGATGGGGACCACGGTCGCCACCAATGCGCTGCTGGAGCGCAAGGGCGAACCGACCGTGCTGGCCATCACGCGCGGTTTCCGCGACGCCTTGCGCATCGCCTACCAGAACCGCCCGCAACTGTTTGTCCGCCATATCGTGCTGCCCGAGCTGCTGTATGGCGAAGTGATCGAGATCGATGAACGCATGGGCGCCCACGGCGAAGTGGTGACGCTGCTCGACGAAGCGGCCGCGCAGGCGGCTTTGGCACAGGCGCATGCGCGCGGCTTGCGTTCGATCGCGATTGTGTTCATGCACGGCTACCGCTATCCGGCGCACGAGGCTGCGGTGGCGGAACTGGCGCGCCAGGCCGGCTTTACGCAGGTATCCGTGTCGCACGAGGTCAGCCCGATGATGAAGCTGGTGGCGCGCGGCGACACGACCGTGGTGGACGCTTATCTGTCACCGATACTGCGCCGCTATGTGGATCAATTGGCGGTGGAATTGCCCGGGGTGCACCTGCAGTTCATGCAGTCGAATGGCGGCTTGAGCGATGCGCGTGCATTCCAGGGCAAGGACAGCATCTTGTCCGGCCCGGCCGGCGGCATCGTCGGCATGGTGCGCGCCAGCCAGTTGGCCGGTTTCGACCGGGTGATCGGCTTCGACATGGGCGGCACGTCGACGGACGTATCGCATTATGCGGGCGAGTTCGAGCGCGTGTTCGAAACGCAGATCGCCGGCGTGCGCATGCGCGCGCCCATGATGAGCATTCACACGGTAGCTGCCGGCGGCGGCTCCATTCTGCATTTCGACGGCGCCCGCTATCGCGTGGGGCCGGACAGCGCGGGCGCCAATCCCGGCCCCGCCAGCTACCGGCGCGGCGGGCCGCTGGCTGTCACCGACTGTAACGTCATGCTGGGCAAGCTGCAGCCCGCGCACTTTCCCCGCGTATTCGGGCCGGACGCCAATGAAGCGCTGGACGTGGCTACCGTGCGCACCCAGTTCGAAGCGCTGGCGCGCACTGTGGGGTCCACGCCGGAGCAGGTGGCCGAAGGCTATATCGCTATCGCGGTGGGCAATATGGCCAACGCCATCAAGCAGATTTCCGTGCAGCGCGGCCACGATGTCAGCGATTACGCCCTGACCAGCTTTGGCGGCGCGGGTGGCCAGCATGCCTGCCTGGTGGCCGATGCGCTGGGCATGAAGACCGTCTTTATCCATGCGCTGGCAGGCGTGATGTCCGCCTACGGCATGGGCCTGGCCGACCAGAGCGCCATGCGCGAGCGCGCCATCGAAGTCAGGCTGGGCGTGGATTTGCATGGCGATTTCGAAACTCTGGGCGCACAGGCGAGAGCAGACTTGCTGGAGCAGGGCGTGACAGCGGAGCGCATTTCCTTGATACGGCGCGTGCATCTGCGCTACGAGGGCACCGATTCACCGTTGATCGTGCTGTTCGATACGCAGCCCGGCATGCAGGCTCAGTTCGAGGCTGCCTATAAAAAGCGCTTTTCCTTCTTGATGCCGACGCGCTCGCTGATCGTCGAGGCGATTTCCGTGGAAGCCATCGGCGCCTCGGACGCGCCCGACATCGCGGCGCCATCGTATGCCGACCGTGCGGGCGGGCTGGCCCCGCTTGAAATAGTGGCCATGTATAGCGCGGGCCAGTGGCGCGATAGCGGCTTTTATGCAGCTAACACCTTGCGGCCCGGTGACCAGATCAACGGTCCGGCCATCGTCACGGACGCCAACGCCACCACCGTGATCGAACCGGGCTGGCGTGCATCGGTCACGCCGCATGGCCACTTGATCTTGCGCAGAGTGCAAGCGCTGCCCGAGCGGCGGGCGATTGGCACGAATGCCGACCCGGTGATGCTGGAAATTTTCAATAATCTGTTCATGTCGATTGCCGAGCAGATGGGACTGCGCCTGCAAAACACAGCCCATTCGGTCAACATCAAGGAGAGGCTCGATTTCAGCTGCGCGATCTTCGACGCCGATGGCAACCTGATCGCCAACGCGCCCCATATGCCCGTGCACCTGGGTTCCATGGGCGAGAGCATCCGCACTGTCATGACGAGGAATAGTGGCAACATGCGGCCAGGCGACGTCTTCATGCTGAACGACCCTTATCACGGCGGCACGCATTTGCCCGACGTGACGGTGATCTCGCCCGTGTTCGATGCGGCAGGCGAGTCCATCCTGTTTTACGTGGGTTCGCGCGGCCACCATGCCGATATCGGCGGCACCACGCCAGGCTCCATGCCGCCCGATTCCACGCATATCGAGCAAGAGGGCGTCCTGATCGATAATTTCAAGCTGGTCGACGGCGGCACGGGCCTGTTACTGGAACGCGAAACGCTGGCTTTGCTGGCGGGCGCCCGCTATCCGGCGCGCAATCCGCAGCAAAATCTGGCCGACCTGCGGGCCCAGGTGGCGGCCAACCAGAAGGGCGCCGAGGAATTGCACAAGATGGTGGCCCATTTTGGCCACGATGTCGTGCAAGCGTATATGGGCCATGTGCAGGATAACGCGGAAGAAGCGGTGCGCCGGGTGATCGGCACCTTGCGCGATGGCGCCTATGTGCTGGACCTCGATAACGGCGCGCAGATCAGGGTGGCGATCAGGGTCGATGCCGCCACGCGCAACGCCACCATCGATTTCACGGGCACGTCCTGCCAGCTGCCGAACAATTTCAATGCGCCGTCTGCCGTCTGCATGGCGGCCGTGCTGTATGTATTCCGCACGCTGGTCGATGACGATATTCCCCTTAACGCGGGCTGCCTGAAGCCTTTGACGGTGATCATTCCGCCTGGCTCCATGCTCAATCCGCAGTATCCCGCGTCGGTCGTATCGGGCAATGTGGAAACCTCGACCTGCATCACCAACGCCCTGTATGGCGCGCTGGGGGCGATGGCCGCGTCGCAGGGCACGATGAACAATTTCACATTCGGCAATGCGCAATACCAGTATTACGAAACCATCTCGGGCGGTTCCGGCGCCGGTCCTGGCTTCAATGGTACGGACGTGGTGCAGACAAACATGACCAACTCTCGGCTGACGGACCCCGAAATCCTCGAATGGCGCTTTCCCGTGCGACTCGATAGCTACGCGATTCGCGCCGGATCGGGAGGCGCGGGGCTTTGGTGCGGCGGCAATGGCGGCGTGCGCAGGGTGCGCTTCCTGCAAGCGATGACGGCCGCCATCCTGTCGAACAACCGCATGATTCCGCCGTTCGGCATGGACGGGGGCGAACCGGGCGCGCTGGGGCGCAATACCGTGGAACGCGTCGACGGCACCGTGGAGCGCCTGCCGCATATCGGCAAGACGCAGATGCAGCCGGGCGACGTGTTCGTGATCGAGACGCCTGGTGGCGGCGGTTTTGGTCAGGTTGGGGTTGAATAGGCAGTTGGCACGGCACCCATCTGCGCCCGCACCTGGCCCACGTCGCGCATCGGCGCCTGGCCGAACTGGCGGCTGTATTCGCGGCTGAATTGCGATTCGCTGGCATAACCCACACGGTAACCGGCCGTGCCTGCGTCGATCCGTTCGACCAGCATCAAGCGCCGCGCTTCCTGCAGGCGCAGCAGCTTCTGGTACTGCATCGGCGTCATCGCGGTGATGGTCTTGAAGTGGTGGTGCAGGGAAGACATGCTCATGTTCGCCATGCCCGCCAGGTGTTCGATGCGCAGCGGCTGCGCGTAATTGTGCTTGATCCAGTCGATCGCTTGCCCCACCTGGTGCGACTGGCTGCTGGCCAGCGCCATATGGCGCAGCCGCCCGCCGACGGGACCATTCAACAGGCGGAAAGTCAGTTCGCGGCGTATCAAGGGCGCCAGCGCGGCCACTTCATCGGGCTTGTCGAGCAGGCGCACCAGGCGCAGCATGGCGTCCAGCAGTTCCGGCGACACGTCGCTGACGGAAATGCCGCGCGCGGCCGGAATCGGCATGGGCTGCGCCGCGTTTTCGCCTGTCACCAGGGCTGCCACGTCGGCGCTGTCGATGGCTAGCACCACGCATAAATGAGGTGCTTCGGCGCTCGCCTCCACCACCCGCACTTGCACTGGCAAATCGACAGAGGTCAGCAGATACTGCATGCGGCTGTAATGAAAGGTGGCGCTGCCCAGGGTGACTTTTTTCGCGCCTTGCACGATCAGCGCCACGCTGGGGCGCACCGCGTGAAACAGCGATTCGGTGGGCGCCGACTGGCGGTGCAGGCTCAGGTTGCCGACTACCGTGCTGTAATCGCCGTCGCCGGGCGCGTGGCGGCTGATCATGGCGGCGAGTTCGTCTTGCGGAAGGGTCAATGTATGCATGGCTATTATTATGCATGAATCGTCAGGAAAGCTGGGGCGGGCGCTTGGTAAAGATGGGCAAGTCTGGAGGATCGTGCAAAGGTCTTGCAGGATCACAGTAACGCGCGCCAGCCATCTGCGGCAAACTTGTATGATCGCTTGCACAGCTTGCGTGACCTATTTATCTACACGAGGAGTTTTCATGACCACCACCGTCAAAGGCTACGCCGCCCTGGGCCCGACTTCCGCATTGCAGCCATTCTCGTTCGAACGCCGCGCCCCGCGCGCAGACGACGTTGCCATCTCGATCAAATACTGTGGCGTTTGCCATTCCGACATCCACCAGGCGCGCGACGAATGGGGCAATTCTGCTTTCCCCATGGTGCCTGGCCATGAAATCGCCGGCGTCGTCACCGCCGTGGGCGCCGACGTTACCAAGTTCAAGGTGGGCGACCATGTGGGCGTGGGCTGCTTCGTCGATTCCTGCACCACCTGCAAAACGCGCAATGTGGACCTGGAACAGTATATGCCAGGCCTGATCCAGACCTACAACGGCCTGGAAGCGGACGGCAAGACGGCAACGCAAGGCGGCTACTCGGACAGCATCGTCGTCAAGGAAGGTTATGTGCTGTCGATTCCCGACAACCTGCCACTGGACGCCGCCGCGCCGCTGCTGTGCGCCGGCATCACCCTGTACTCGCCGCTGAACCATTGGAAAGCCGGCCCTGGCAAGCAAGTCGCCATCCTGGGCATGGGCGGCCTGGGCCACATGGGCGTGAAAATCGCCCACGCCATGGGCGCCGAAGTGACGGTACTGAGCCAGACGTTGTCCAAGCGCGAAGACGGCCTGCGCCTGGGCGCCGACCACTACTATGCTACCAGGGACGCAGAAACCTTCAGCAAGCTGGCCGGTACCTTCGACCTGCTGATCTGCACCGTGGGCGCGTCCATCGACTGGAACGACTACATCAACCTGCTGAAAGTTGACGGCAGCATGGTCATCGTTGGCATCCCCGACGGCGCCGTGCCACCGATCAGCGCCTTCGGTCTGGTCGGCGCGCGCCGCAGCCTGTCCGGTTCCATGATCGGTTCGATCAAGGAAACCCAGGAAATGCTGGACTTCTGCGGCAAGCACAATATCGTCTCGGACATCGAAATCATCCGCATCCAGGATATCAATGCAGCGTTTGAGCGCGTCGTGAAGAGCGATGTGCGCTACCGCTTCGTCATCGATATGGCTTCGTTGGCTGAGTAAAGCGCAGCGGGGAGGCCTTTCGGCATTGGAATTTGTGCGATTGGGGCAAATTCCAGCGCCGGGCCGAACACCGCTTCTCCACGCCTGAGCCTTGGCTTTATTGGCGTTTTAAGTAGTAACCCCAGCCAAGGACTGGGGCCGGACCCTCAGGGTCCGACCCCGGCAGTTTTTTTGGGGTAACGTTTTATCAATGTAGCTCAGTACTACGCGCATCCCTCATCCCCACCAAAAATCAAGCTCCTTTGTCAATTTTTCTTTCCTTGCTTTTCAAATCGGCTTAAAATGAAACCGTACAGTACAGTTTCATAAAAGTTTTAACTACGTAGTTTGAAAAATCAGCCATCCCCAGCGTATTGGCCTGGGCAGGGGAGGCGTCATGGATAAAAAATGGACACTTCAATCAAAAACGGGGCAGCTGCGAGCCAGCCTGTCTCCAGGGGCAAGCGGCTTGCCCTGGTTTTCTTCGGTATTTTCCTGCTGCTCTCCGGCCTGGCCCTGGGCTTAGGTGGCGTCGAACTCATCTTGCTTGGCGGCTCCGGGTATTACCTGCTGGCTGGCCTCGGCCTGATGCTGGCCGGTGTGCTGTATATCCGCCGCAAACCGCTGGCCAGCGCCATCGTGGCTGTGCTGGTGGTGGCGACCCTGATATGGGCGGTCTGGGAAATCGGTTTTGCCTTCTGGCCCATGGTGCCGCGTCTGGCGCCTTTCCTCGTGATCGGCTTTGCCGCCGCCATCGTGCACCCGTGGCTGGCGGCGCGCCGTCCGACCGGGCAGTCGCGCGCTTTCGCAGCCTTGTTCGGCGTGCTGCTGGTAGCCGGTTTTGCTTCCATGTTCCGTCCGCATGGCGTGCAGGAAGCGACCGTAAAGCCGCAGCAGGATGCGGTGGCCGCCGTCAACGATGGCAGCGCCAACTGGGCGCATTATTCGAATGGCCCGCAAGGCACGCGCTTTGCGCCATACACGCAGATCGACAAGCAGAACGTCGGCCAGTTGCAAGTGGCCTGGACTTACCGCACGGGCGAACTGGCCGTGGGCGCGTCGGAATCGCAAAATACGCCGCTGCAAATCGGCGACACCGTTTATACGTGCACGCCCACCAGCAAGGTCATCGCGCTTGATGCCGATACGGGCAAGGAGCGCTGGACTTACGACTCCAGGCCGAGCAACACCAAGACCTGGAACCGTTGCCGCGGCGTTGGCTACTACGAGCCGGCCAAGGTGACGAAGCCTTTCCAGTTTGCCGGCATGCAGGAGCCCAGGGCCCCTGAAGCGGGTGTGTGCGCCAAGCGCATCGTGCAAGTGACCATGGATGCGCGCCTGATCGAGATCGATGCGCAAACGGGCAAGCTGTGCGAGGGTTTTGGCGACAAGGGCGCCGTCGACCTGATGGTCGGCCTGGGCAAGGTGCGCATGAACGTGCCGTATTACGCCTATACCTCGGCGCCGACCGTGGCCCGTAACCTGATCATCCTCGGTGGCTGGGTGTTCGATGGCCGCTCGATCGACGAGCCGTCCGGCGTCATCCGCGCCTACAGTGCCGATACGGGCGAGCTGGTCTGGGCCTGGGACCTGGGCAATCCAGACATCACCAAGCTGCCGCCGGAAGGCCAAAGCTACACGCGCAGCACGCCGAACATGTGGTCCACGCCCGCCGTCGATGACGCGCTGGGACTGGTGTATCTGCCGCTGGGGAACGAGCAGCCCGATTTCTGGGGTGGCAAGCGTCCGCCGCTGACGGAGAAATTCTCGTCGGCCATCGTCGCCCTCGACATGGCCACGGGCCGCGAGCGCTGGACCTATCAAACCGTGCATCACGATATCTGGGACTACGACGTGGCCGCGCAGCCAGCGCTGTATGACGTCCCGGACGGCAAGGGCGGCAAGATCCCTGCGCTGGTGCAGCTGACCAAGCGTGGCCAGATCTTCATGCTGGACCGCCGCACGGGCAAGCCGATCGCCGAAGTGGTGGAAAAACCGGTGCCGCAAGATCATGCAGCAGGCGACTGGGTCGCCAGGACGCAGCCCTATTCGACCGGCATGCCGGCCCTGGGCGCCGCGCCGCTGACGGAGCAGGATATGTGGGGCGCCACCTTCTTCGACCAGCTGGCCTGCCGCATCAGCTTCCGCAAGCTCAATTACAAGGGCGAATTCACGGCGCCGAGCACGCAGGACACCCTGATTTACCCAGGCTACTACGGTGGCTTCAACTGGGGTGGCGCGGCCGTCGATGAAAGCAATGGCTATATGTTCGTCAACGATATCCGCATGCCGCAAGTGGTCAAGCTGGTGCCGCGCGAGACGGTCGACGTGGCCAAGCTGACCTCGGGCCATGGCGTGGGCAGCACCTATCCGATGGATGGCACGCCCTTCGTCATCGATCACAAAGCCTTCAATTCGCCGCTGGGCATTCCATGCCAAAGTCCGCCATGGGGCGTGTTTGCCGCCATCGACTTGAAAACCCGGAAAAAAGTCTGGGAACGTCCGGCCGGCACGGTGGAGGACGCCGTCATCAATGGCGTGCGCGCCAAACTGCCTATCCCGCTGGGCATGCCGACCCTGGGCGGTGGCGTGAGCACGGCGTCCGGCCTGGTGTTTTATGCAGGCACGCAGGACTACTATTTGCGTGCGATGGATATCGCAACCGGCCGTGAAGTGTGGAAGGGACGTTTGCCTGTCGGTGGCCAGGCCACGCCGATGACGTACATGTCGCCGGCGTCTGGCCGCCAGTATGTGGTGGTGGTTGCCGGTGGCGCCCGCCAGAGTCCGGATCGTGGCGATTACGTGATAGCATACGCGCTTCCCAAGAAACAGTAAGAGTTTGCTTCATGTCCCAGCCGCCTACCGCTCCCGCTACTTCCAGTAACCGAAGCAGTGAGCGGCGGCGCAAATTGCTGGAAGCTGCCGGCCGGCTGTTCCTGGCATCGGGTTACGATGGCGTCAGCATGGACGCCATCGTGGCCGAGGCGGGCGGCTCCAAAGCCACCGCCTACCGCTATTTCGGCAGCAAGCAAGATTTGCTGGTGGCGGTGGTGGAATACCTGTGCGCCGACTTTATCATCCGTCTGCGCCAGCTCGATACCTCCCAGGCAGGACTGGAGCAGGGCTTGCAGCTGATCCTCGATGAACTGGTCTCCGTCATCACCAGCCCCCGCCACGTCGATTTTTACCGCCTCGTCGTCACTGGCGCCGCCGCCGTCCCGGCCGTGGGTCAGACCTGGTACGAGCACGGCCCGCAAGTCTGGCACGCATTAATTCTTCGCCTGCTGGAACAGCAGCGCACCCAGGGCCGCATCGCCGCCGAGACCTCATTTTCCAACCTGCCGCAAATCCTCTTCGACGCCGTCTTCTCGCACCTGACCACCCGCACCGTGATGCTGGGCCAGGGCGGCGACGCGGCCACGTTCAGGCCTTTGATCGCGGAATTGATTGAACTGGTGGTGGCAAGGGTGGAGCGTAATCCGGCCACGCACTGACTGAGCGGCCTGTTTCAGCAAGCTCGGGGATACAAAAAATCAGGCTTCTTGGGCCGTCCAGACCAGGTTCCACAGATGGCCATCGATATCCTCGAAACCCTGGTCATACATGAAGCCATGGTCCTCGGGCGGATGCGGTATGCGGCCGCCAGCGGCAACGGCCTTGGCGATCAGGCTGTCCACCTCTTGCCGGCTTTCGCAACTGAGGCAAATGACGACTTCATTGGCTTGCTTCGCATTCACGACCGGCTTGTTGATCAGCGACTGGAAGAAGGCTTCGGTCGTCAGCATCGCCTGGATGCTGCCGTCGACGATGTTCATGAACGCCGCCTTCTCGCCGCTGAACCGGGGATCGAAGGTAAAGCCCAGCGCAGAAAAGAAGGCCCTGGATTTTTCCAGGTCCTTCACGGGCAGGTTGAGGATGATCTGTTTGTTCATGGCGGCTCCCTGGCTAATGTGGTGGGCAGACTCGTGACAGGCAGACTCGTGGCAACTCAGGGGCTGGCAGGAGTCAGGTGGCAATACCATATTTATGCTGGGTCGCCGCATACTGCTGCTTGAGCGACTCCAGCTTCGGATGCTTGGGATCGATCTTGCGTATCACCTGCATCTGATGCTGGGCCTGTTCGGCCAGCTGTGCTTCCCAGCCCAGTATATTGAGCTGGCGCAGAATCGCGTCGACCGACGCGAAGAGCACGGGCAGGTTGCCGGGGGTCTTGCGCAGGGCCTGGCGCAGCATGAACACGGCCCCTTTGAATTCGCCATTTTCCGACTTGCTGGCCGCATCCTGCATCAGCTCCTGAACCTGGTTGGTAATTTGCTGGCCCATGCCTTGCGCCAGATCGTGGCGGCCTGCCTGTTCGAATACGGCCACCGCTTGCTCCATCGTCACGTCGCTATCGGCTTCGTTGACCAGTTTGAGCATCACTTCCGACGCCGCCTGTTCCAGGTTGTTTTTCAGGCAGCTTTGTACCAGGCCCACTTTCAGCTGCTTGGACAAGCCGCGCGCCGTGTCGATGGCGGCCGCCGCCAGTTGCAGCTCGCTGGCCGTGGCTTCATCGTTGCCCGACAATTCATGCAGCATGGCGGCCGAGATGGCGCGGCACGCTTCCACATTGGCGCTGCCGCGCATCGAGCGTTCCAGGTCGCGCAGTACGCCGCTCGCTTGCGGACCATCGCCTTTTTTTACCAGCGTCTTGACCAGGTTGACGTGGTCTTCGGGGTCGCGAAATTCCGAATATTTGGCTTTCGTGACCACCTGCTTGTAAGCCCGCTCGGCGGCGCCGATATCGCCCGTGTCGTAGGCGATGCCGCCCAGGTGGCGCAGGCGGCGCACCATGTGCGGCGAGATCGCGACGGCGTCTTCGAGGATTTTCTTGGCCTGTATCTGCTGGCCCAGCGCTTCATGGGTTTGCGCCAGCAAGTCGTAGGCCGCCATGTAGCGCGGGTTTTGTTCGACCAGCGTTAAAAGCGTTTCCTGCGTTTCTTCATAGCGCTGCTGTTCGAACAGGCTGCGGGCCAGGCCCAGGTGCACCCAGTCCATCGGCCGCGTGGCCAGCATGTTTTGATAAATCTGTTCCGCCTCGCCCCATTCGCCTAAAGTGATGTGCAGCTCTGCGCGCAGGCGCGCAAAGTCGGCCGCCAGGCGCGGATGCTGCAATTCGGCGTCGCGGCAGCGTTTCACCGCTTCGCGCAAATCTCCTTTTTCGATCAGCTGATAGGTGGGCAGGAAGATGGCCCGCCGCTCGATGGCCCGCTCGATGCGCCCGCTCAGCACATCGACCGTAAACGGTTTGAGGATATAGTCGGTGGGCGTCAGTTCGGCCGCACTGATCACCTTGCTGTGGATGGCTTCGGAAGTCAGCATGATGAAGATGGTCCACAGGCCGATCAGCTTATGGTGGCGCAAATCTTCCAGCAATTGCTGTCCGTCCTGGCCATCCGTGCCGCTACCAAGATCGTATTCGCACAGGATGATGTCGAACGGCTTTTTCGTCAGCAGACGGATCGCCGTGCCTGAATTGACCGCATATTCCACCTTGGTGATGGCCGCCTGGTTCAGCATATTATGCAGATTGCCCCGCATGCTGGGGTTAGGGTCGACGATCAGGACAGACAAGTCGCTATTTTCTGGCATCGTTCAGCTCTCTGTTATCTGTGTACCAATATGGAATAGTACAAATCATATTATTTCTTGTGAGCATACTGCAAAGCGCTTCCACACTGCCAGCAAAATGCAGGCTATCGCGCGCGGCGGCGAGCGCGGCGGCAACTTTGCATATACGCTGGCAACAGTGCGGCTAGCATGTTAGTATTCTCGTAGCAACTGTCAGTAGTTGTTTTGCATCGCCTTTCCAGCACTTTTGCGTTTCCCCTTGTGCACCACTCACCGCCTGCCCTCATGTCTTCCTTGACCAATTTCCGGCTTAGCGCAGCGCGTATCGCTGTTCCTCTTGCCTTTGGCGGCAATAGTCAGCAGCAGCACACCTATTTTGCTGAATTGCACCGGGTCGGCATGATCACGCAGGCGCTGGGCATCTGCGCCTACAGCCTGACCTGGCTGCTGATGCCGGACCCTTATCATCCCATCCTGTCGCATGCCGTGCTGGCGCTGCTGGGCATGCTTGCCAGCCTGGCCGTGCGCTCGCGCTGCACCACCTTGCGGGTGCTGACGATCACGGGCGCCTGCGCCGTGCTGTCGCTGACTTTTGGTTTGCGCACCATGGCCGATGCGGTGGGCGATGCCGGTTTCTGGGTCTTGCCCGTAGGCGTCTTCATGACACTGGCCATCGCCTCCATCTTCAATGGCGGCTTGAGTTACCTGGCCGTGGTGGCTGGCGTCTGGTGGAATGTGGGCCACGGCCTGTATCCCGTGCATGCAGGATTGCCCGACCAGGCCTGGGTGCCGCTGATGATCGTCGTCAGCATTCTGTTCGGACTGGCCTTAAATATCAGTTTCAGCCTGCTGCGGCTGCGTAACTTCCACGCCAAGCAGGAGCTGACGCGGCTGGCCTTTCAGGACAGCCTGACGGGATTGAACAACCGCCGCATGTTCAATCAGGGCGCGCAGCTGCTGCATGCGGGGCAGGGCGGCGCGCCCCTGCATTTCATGATGATCGATATCGATAATTTCAAGAAAATCAATGACCTGCTGGGGCACGATATCGGCGACGAAGTGCTGGTGCGCACCGCCGCCATTATCGCGACCGAGGCCAAGGGCCACTTGTGCGGCCGCCTGGGCGGCGAGGAATTCGGCGTGGTGTTTACCGGCGACCGCGACGCCGTCTGCCGCTTTGCCGCCGCATTGGTCGATACGGTTTATCACAGTTTCCACCCCGAGCGCGCTGTGTCGATCAGCGTGGGCATTGCCGAAATGGACCGTAGCCAGGACCTGGGCCACAGCTACCGGCGGGCCGACGCATCGCTGTACCAGGCCAAACACCTGGGCAAGAACCGCTACGTGATCGCCTGAAGCGACTGTTGTATGCGGGTCTGGAAGTGCGGTTTTGCGGCGTAAAATGGCAGTAAACGCACAACTTCGGCTAATAAGGCAGGGGTAAAACGGGTATAATGCGCGCAAAGGAAATTTGCCGTACGAAAGATATTGTCATACCTACCTTTAACCCGCAGCCACGCTGCATCAACCACCTTCCAACCATGTTGATACTGCCGGGTTCCAATGCCCTGTCCGTTTTCCGTAGCCACCGCCTGTTAAGCCAACTGCAAGCCGTATCGCCTGCGATCGTTGCGGTACAAGCACGCTATGTCCATTTCATCGATGCCAGCGCGCCCTTGAGCGACGACGACAGCAAGCGCCTGGGCGCCTTGCTGACGTATGGCGAGCCGGCTGAAGCTGACAATACGGAAGGCGCTGCCGAAGAATTCTTCGTCATCCCCCGTTTCGGCACGATTTCGCCGTGGGCTTCCAAAGCCACCGATATCGCGCACAACTGCGGCATGGCCCACATCAAGCGCGTCGAGCGCGGCGTGGCGTTCCGCATCAATTTGAAATCGGGCATCCTGGGCAGCGCCATCGGCGCCGCCAGGAAGCTGACGGACGAGCAAGTGGCCGCCGTGGCCGACCTGCTGCACGACCGCATGACGGAATCCGTGCTGCGCAGCGCCGACCAGGCGCAAGACCTGTTCCGCACCCTGGAAGCGCGCCCTTTGGAATCGATTGATTTGCTGGGCCAGGGCAAGGCCGCGCTGGAAACAGCAAACACGGAACTGGGCCTGGCGATGTCGCAAGACGAGATCGACTACCTGGACGTGGCTTTCACCAAGGCTGGCCGCAACCCGACCGACGTGGAACTGATGATGTTCGCGCAGGCGAACAGCGAACATTGCCGCCACAAGATATTCAATGCCGACTGGACCATCGACGGCGTGGCGCAAACCAAGTCGCTGTTCGGCATGATCAAGAACACGCACGAATTGCAGCCGAAGGGCACCGTGGTCGCCTACAGCGACAATTCCTCGATCATGGAAGGCGCGACTGTCTCGCGTTTCTACCCGCGCGGCGACAACCACGAATACGCGGCATCGACCGAATTGACGCACACCCTGATGAAGGTGGAAACGCATAACCACCCGACGGCCATTTCGCCATTCCCTGGCGCCTCCACCGGCGCAGGCGGCGAGATCCGCGACGAAGGCGCAACCGGCCGCGGCGCCAAGCCGAAGGCTGGCCTGACCGGTTTTACGGTATCGAATTTGTCCCTGCCAGACGCCGTGCGCAGCTGGGAAACAGCTGCTTCCGTGACGGCGCCGCTGGCTGGCCGCACTGAGGCTGACCAATACGGCAAACCGGAGCGCATCGCTTCGCCGCTGCAAATCATGATCGAAGGCCCCCTGGGCGGTGCCGCGTTCTCGAACGAATTTGGCCGTCCGGTACTGGGTGGCTACTTCCGTACCTATGAACAGAACGTCGGCAGCAATGGCGATGCGGTGTTCGGCTACCACAAGCCCATCATGATTGCCGGCGGTATCGGCAATATCTCGGCGCAGCACACGCATAAAAACGATATCCCGGTCGGCAGCCTGCTGGTGCAGCTGGGCGGCCCGGGCATGCGCATCGGCATGGGCGGCAGCGCTGCCTCGTCGATGACCACCGGCAGCAACACGGCCGACCTGGATTTTGACTCGGTCCAGCGCGGCAACCCGGAAATGGAACGCCGCGCCCAGGAAGTCATCAACGCCTGCTGGCAAATGGGCGCAGACAACCCGATCATCTCCATCCACGACGTGGGTGCAGGCGGCTTGTCGAACGCTTTCCCTGAAATCACCAACGACGCCAAGCGCGGCGCGATTTTTGACTTGCGCAAGATCCCGCTGGAAGAGTCGGGCATGGCGCCGAAAGAAATCTGGAGCAATGAGTCGCAGGAACGTTATGTGCTGGCCATTTCTCCAGACAGTCTGCCGCTGTTCAAGGCCTTGTGCGAACGCGAACGCTGCCTGTTCGCCGCCGTGGGCGTGGCGACTGAAGAGCGTCAGTTGAAACTGATCGACACCGACCTGGGTAATGAGCCGGTCGACATGCCGATGGACGTCTTGCTGGGCAAACCGCCGAAGATGCAGCGCGACGTGGTGCACGTGGCGAACGACTTCCCGGCGATTGATTTGACGGGCATGGACTTGACGGACGTGGCGCAAAAAGTGCTGCTGCTGCCAACCGTGGCTGACAAATCCTTTTTGATCACCATCGGCGACCGCAGCGTGGGCGGCATGACCGTGCGCGACCAGATGGTCGGTCCATGGCAAGTGCCGGTGGCCGATTGCGCCGTCACCGCCATGAGCTTCGAGGGGTATCTGGGCGAAGCGATGGCCATGGGCGAACGCACGCCGCTGGCCGTGATCGACGCCGCCGCCTCGGGCCGCATGGCCGTGGGCGAAGCCGTCACCAACATCGCCGCTGCCGCGATTGCCGACATCTCCGACATCAAACTGTCCGCCAACTGGATGGCTGCCTGCGGCCAGCCTGGCCAGGACGCCGCCCTGTACGACACGGTGAAAGCAGTGGGCATGGAACTGTGCCCGGCGCTGGGCATCAGCATCCCGGTCGGCAAGGATTCGCTGTCCATGCGCACCACCTGGAAAGACGACAGCACGGGCGCGGCCAAATCGGTCACTTCGCCAGTGTCGCTGATCGTTTCCTCGTTCGCGCCAGTCACCGACGTACGCCGTTCGCTGACGCCGCAACTGAAAAAAGATGCAGGCGACACCTCATTGATCTTGATCGACCTGGGCCGCGGCAAAAACCGCCTGGGCGCATCAGCCTTGGCGCAAGTGTTGCAGCAGCTGGGTAATGAAACGCCAGACGTCGACAGCGCTGAAGACCTGAAAGGCTTCTTCACCGCCATCCAGCAATTGAATAGCGACGGCAAACTGCTGGCCTACCATGACCGTTCGGACGGCGGCCTGTACGCCACCCTGACGGAAATGGCTTTTGCCGGCCACACCGGCATGTCCGTCAACCTGGACATGCTGACCATGGAAGGCGAACATTCCAGCGACTGGGGCGACGCCAAGAACTGGGCCGGCCAGGTGGCGGAACGCCGTAATGAACTGACCCTGCGCGCCCTGTTCAGCGAAGAGCTGGGCGCCGTGATCCAGGTACGCGCCGAAGAAAAGTCCCTGGTCATGGACGTGCTGCGTACCTTCAACCTGGGCGCCTGCAGCCATATCATCGGTAAACTGAACGACCGCGACGTGATCGAATTCACGCGCGACGCCAAGCTGATCTACACCCAGCCGCGTGCCGACCTGCACCGTCTGTGGAGCGAAACCAGCTGGCGCATCGCCCGCCTGCGCGACAACCCGGCCTGCGCCGACGCCGAATACGACCGCCTGCTGGACCTGCAAGACCCAGGCATGTCGCCTATCGTCACCTTCGACCAGAACGACAACATCGCCGCGCCATTTATCGCCACCGGCGTGCGTCCGCGCGTTGCCATCCTGCGCGAGCAGGGCGTCAACTCGCATATCGAAACGGCTTACGTGATGCACCAGGCAGGCTTTACGGCCGTCGACGTGCACATGAGCGACCTGATTGCCGGCCGCGTCAAGCTGGACGACTTCCAGGGCGTGATCGCCGTGGGCGGTTTCTCGTACGGCGACGTGCTGGGCGCAGGCGAAGGCTGGGCCAAGACCATTTTGTTCAACGCCAGCCTGGCCGACCAGTTCGCGC
The DNA here is from genome assembly GCF_014200725.1 of Janthinobacterium silvisoli. Classification (GTDB taxonomy): domain Bacteria; phylum Pseudomonadota; class Gammaproteobacteria; order Burkholderiales; family Burkholderiaceae_D; genus Janthinobacterium. Next base: position 101,796 of record NZ_JACHCL010000001.1, on the reverse strand, counting down.
GCTTCTTTGCCCGTACCGACAGCTTCGGCCTCGGTATCTGCAACGGCTGCCAGATGATGAGCAATTTGAAATCCATCATCCCCGGCGCCCACGCCTGGCCTAAATTCACGCGCAACAAGTCGGAAAAATTCGAAGGCCGCTTTGCCATGGTCGAAGTGATGGATTCCCCATCGATCTTCTTCAACGGCATGGCCGGCACCCAGGCCGGCATCGCCATCGCCCACGGCGAAGGCTACGCCGACTTCTCGCAAACGGGCGACATCACCCAAGTCACCAAAGCCATGCGCTTTGTCGACAACAAGGGCGCCGCCACCGAAGCCTACCCATACAACCCGAACGGCTCGCCGGAAGGCATCACCTCGGTCACCACGTCGGATGGCCGCTTCACGGTGCTGATGCCGCATGCGGAGCGCGTGTTCCGTTCGGTGCAACAGTCGTATCATCCTGAAGCTTGGGGTGAGGATTCGCCCTGGATGCGTATGTTCAGGAATGCGCGGAAGTTTGTGGGGTGATTTTTTACTCTTCAACGGCGCCTTGAGATGGGTTTGAGGCGCTGTTGCTGGGGTAGGAGTGAGAAAGCCGCTATCGGGGGATAGCGGCTTTTTTTCATTCTGTTGCGGATGTTTAATTATTTATATTTCATTCATTCCATTAATGAAAGGTTTTATTTTTTTTGGTAATGAAATTAAAATATTTTCTTTATTTCTATGATGCATACTGTGAAAAAAATTAAAAAATATAAGGCATAATAATATTAAAATATTTTTTGTAACTCTGCATATTATTTCGCAACATTTCTTGGATTTCTCAGCATCAAATTTAGGTAAATCTGATAAAGTAGAAATTTTTTCCATATTTTCTGGGAGGGCACTATGCACATCGCGGCAAAGTTCTTTGTAGTCAGAATGCAATTGCTTGAACGAAGCTTTAACTTCCTCCGATGATTTGAAAATTATTAAAGTCGCCGCGCCGTCAAAAAGTGAATATATATTTTTTTCTTGAAGCTGCTCTTTCTTTTCAATTCCGGATATGGCGCGAATGAAATTTTCAATTGCTGACCTCAACATAACTCGGGATGTCTTATATCCTCCATATGTCCAATTGAATATGGATGAACCGATGTCTGAGAAAGATTCAAGAATTAATTCGTTGATTTCTTTTGATATTTCAATGGATTTATATTTAAATAAGCCTTCGGAAAATTTAATTTCCCCCGACCAAGTAAGTAGCGAAAAATAACTTTTGTGTATTGCTTTTAGATTTTCTAGAAATAATTTATTTTTTATGTTGTCTTGGATGTTATATTTTTTTAAATAGTCCTTTAGTAGCGAAAAATCTTCCAATCTTTCACGAGTCATTTTCAACCGCCAATTTCCGAATGGCTTCGTTCCAAGAAAAACCTGTAGATGCTTTCTCGTTAGCCATCAGATTTAATTTGTCATTATTTCCGGCAATATGCGAAAGAGAGCGCACCATTTCATCAAGTTTTTCGTCGTTTAGTTCATTTGTTTGACATACAATTAAACCTATTAGTTCATATTTTGATCTTTTTTCAACTCTGCTAATTTCAATTCCCAATACTTCCTTTGCAAATTCAGCAATTTCTTCATTTTTTAAAAAAAGATTTTCGTCTTGAAATAGCCTAGGTAGTATTCCGATTAAATAGTGTATGTTTGGATTTGGTGATACATAAGCTGCGGAGCTATCTGCTACTCTTGGAGTGGGCAATAGACGTTTCCGCAATAATTCTGAAACTATGGGGAAATTTAATTTTTTCTTTGACTCAAATAACCATGACAATTCTTCTATGAAGTCTATGGCATATTTTATTTGAATTTCTTCCGATGGAGTTCTTGGATAAGAGTTTTTCTTTGGGTTATTCATGTTCCGCCACGCAATTAAAAAATTCAGTCGTTATATTGGCGATTGCAGTTTTTGAATCTATACAGTCTCCATCGAGAATGTGCATCTGTTTGATCTGCCGGCTTGCAATTCTTGTGCGTTTTGGAAGAGTTGCTTTATAAAGAAATTTTTTCCAATGAATATCTCTAGTTAATGTTCCTTTTGCTTCATTGTAAACATTTGTAGATGATTCTGTGATTGTTAATACAAGTCCCGCACATTTAATATTTAAATTAAAATTTTCTATTTTTTCTTCTATTATACTTCGAAGAAGATCTATTCCAGTAAGCGATAATGGATCTGCTTTTACTGGAATTAGATAATAATCTGAGGCGATCAATGCACTTGTCATCCAAACTGATGGAGTTGGTGGTGTATCGATTATTACGAAATCATATGTATTTTCTTTTGATAACTTACTTAAATACGTATTTAATCTATTCTCTCGTCCTTCGCCGGGAGCCATTTCAAGACGATATAATTCTAGATTCCCAGGTAGAAGATCTAACTTCGGTTTAACAGACACTACAGTTATCTCTTCAGCTTTTTTTGCTGATTTTGTTGTTGCTGCATTAACAGTGCTCGAAACTGCTCGCTTATTTCTATCGAAAACACTTACAATCGTATCTCCACCTGATTTCAGATGGTCAACATAAACTTCCGGTTTCATTAGACATTGAGTTGCATTAAATTGAGGGTCTACATCGACTATGAGCACCTTTGAGCTATGACGTCTAACCAAGCAATCGGCCAAGTTTATTGCTAAAGTAGTTTTTGCAACTCCACCCTTCATATTGATCACGCTTATAGTTTTCAAATTTAACTCTCCATTTTTTCTGAATTTTAGATATCATAAAATATTCCTTTAATGATAACATCATTTTTTTATTTTATCTACATAGAGAATTTATGTTTTCGGATAGTAAGTTGAGTCGAAATTTTTATGAAAATTTTTTAAGACTATATGATACATTTATGGTAAGTGGCAAGGCTGTTGCAAGAAAACATCCTTTCTTGTGTAAATATGTTGTATCTTATTACTGCAAGTTTCATGTGTTGTAGATTACGAGTGTCCTAGTATCGGAATATCATAACCCTTTAGCCACCCCCACAATCACCACCGCCGACGGCACCAGCAAAAACTGCGCAATCACCGTTCCGGCTAATCTACTTCCCACCAGCCACACCACGGCGCGCCTGAATTGCGATTCTTCGATCTTGCCTTCGATGACGTCATCTGTCATGCCCGACATATGCGGGTCGATAAAGACGGCCATCATGACGGTGGCGCCGCCGTTGATGATCGATGAAAGGGCGCTGGAGGTGACGCGCACGCTGGGGTCCAGCACTCCGGCGTACAGGGCGGCGAAGACGCCGACAGTCCAGAGGGCGGTGGCGATGACGTTCATGGCTGTCATGGAAAGCGAGACGCCCGACTTTTCGCGCAGGCCGATGACGTTGGCGGGTTTGGGCAGGCTGGCGGAGGTTTTGAGGTAGGAAAGGCCGCCTTTGAAAAAACCGTGCAGGATGAGTTTGGGCACTGATCTGTGTATCTGGAAGTGGTCGACGGCGCGGCAAAACACGCGCTGGAAGGTGGGGATCAGGATGGCGCCGAGGATGGTGGCCAAGCTGGCCGAGACCAGCAGCCAGCGGAAGTCGATTAATAAAGCGCTGGCAGCGATATGCTGGTCGATACCGGTTTCCACGCGCTTGGCGAGGAAGGGGCCGAGGAAGGAGTTTGAGGTGCGCGATACCAGCACCAGGATGCTGAACAAGGCCAGCGACACGGCAATGCGCCGCGTGCGGATGCCGGCGATGCGGACGGAATAGGTGAGGGTGCCGATAATATGGATGATAAACGTCAATGCGCATATCAAAAGCAGTTGCTTGTCCATCTAGACCTTGCCGTGTAGAAAAATCATTCCATGCTGACATGGCAATGTTTATTTTTCAAGCAATAACTGATCATCAGTAAACCTCATCAGTAAAAATTTCCTCAAAAAAACGCGTGTGGTGTGCCTCCACTGGTGATGTAAGCTTAATATCTTGTTTAATATATCTTGTTTGATGTTGCCTTCGAGAATAGCCTCGTCCACGCATCGCCTTTGATGCCGGCTTGAGTGTTTGAGTAGAGGAACCACATGAAAATCAGGACCATGTGCGCCATCCTGGTGGCGGCCTTGCTGCTGCCAAACATGGGGCAGGCGGAAATCGTGCAGCGCCTAGTGATGACGGGCATGGGACTTGCGCCCGATAGCCAGGGCGCCGATGTACTGACCGTGGCGGCTGATACGGCTTGCGGTGGCCGGCAGGTGCGCATGGATGCGCGCTCGGTGGGCCTGGACGAAGCGGCGTATGCCACCTTGAAAACGACGCTGGCGGGCCAGGTGAAAGACGGCGTGCCCATGCTGCTGACCCTGGCCAGCTGTCCGGTGGGCGAAACGGCGGACATGGCAGTGCCCATCGTGCGCAAGCTGGCCGCTTGTCGCCGCGATGGCGCCGAAGCTGGTGCCGGCGCCGTTACCGGGACCGTTACCGGGGCCTGTGCCGATGCGCGCGCGCGCCTGTATCTGCATGCGGATTTTTTTCCTGTGGCACAAGCGGATGCGGAAAATGTACTCTTGCTGCCGCTGCCAAAAGGTCAGGCCGAGGGTACCTGGCGAGTCGAGGTGCTCGATGTGTCCGAACAGCATGTGCGCATGAAAGGCCTGGTCGATGCCAGCGATTATGCGCAAGGCAAGCTGGTGCGCGGCTATACCGTGTATTACCCCGACGGCAAAGTTGAAAAAAAGGTGGCGCAAGATGCGTTGGGCAGGCAGGACGGCATCAGCAGCACGTATTATCCCGATGGCAAGCTGGAAACCCAGGGTAGCTGGCGCGCCGGTTTGCCGGAAGGCTTGCATAGGGAATTCCACAGTACGGGCAAGCGGAGAGTCGCCCTGGAATATCGCAACGGCAAGAGCGTCGATGGCCCGGTACAAAGCTTCGACGAGTATGGCAGCTTGAACACCAGTTACGAGCTGCGTGGTGGAAAAATGGAAGGCGAATTGCTCATTTATTATCCTGATGGAAAAATCGCCAGCCGCAGGCAGGTCAGCAAGGGCAAGTTCAATGGCGTCAGTATCGATTATTTCAGCGATGGCGCCGTGCGCGGCAGCATGCCGATGGTGGATGACTTGCCGATGGGCGAGGCGCTGGAGTTTTATCCGTCCGGCAGTGTGCAAACCCAGCATCAATATGACAGCAAGGGCAGGCTGCGCAACACCCGGCGCTACAGCGCGCAAGGTCTGCTGGTATTGGAACGCCGCTGGGACGGGGAGCAGCGCGAGCAGGGCATATCGCGTTCCTGGTATGACAATGGCCAGCTTGAACATGCCATCGCGTATGTGGACGACAGACGCCATGGCTGGAGCCGCAGCTGGCGTGAAGATGGCAGCCTGGCGAGCGAATGCCGGTATGTGGCGGGCGAAGCACAGGAAAATGCGCAGGGCGAATGCAGCGGCGCACCGCCGTCGGCGACAGTCCCTGGGGTATTGCAAACGGAGCAGGCAGGGCGTTCACTGCATTAACGCTGCCGTTGTTCGTGAGCTTGCTGATATTTCCGCTGCCGGGGGTTACAGACGATGTTGCCTGGCTTGTGTTTCTTTCCTTGCTGTCTCCGCCTGATCGTAGCTTGCACGGGCCGCAACTATATCGTCTTGCCGCGCATCGGCCCAGCGGGCCAGGTGGCCCAGGGGACCTAGCAGCGAGATGCCCAGTTCCGTCAGTGTGTAATCAACCTTGGCCGGCCCGCTGTGCGATGCGGTGCGCAGCACGATGCCGTCGCGTTCCAGGGCGCGCACGGTCAAGGTCAGCATGCGGTGGGAGACGCCGGGCAGGCGGCGCATCAGTTCGTTGAAGCGCAGGCTGCCGTCAGACAGTTGCGCGATGGCCATGATTGCCCATTTGTCTGCCAGGCGGTCGATCACCTTGCCGAGCGAACAGGAAGTCTGGGCTGCATGGTCGTGTTCGCCCTGGCAATGCAGGACGGAATGGGAATTCGTGGGCATGGTTTTTCCTGGAAGCTCAGCCTGTCTTTATACACCTGCACGCACATTTCTGTTACCACGCACAAGATTGTGCGTTCTTGCTGGCAGCCAGGGGCAGACCTATCATCGGCCGCAACGTGGCTGTACAAGGGTGTGCAGGCGTATTGGAGAATAGAAATGAAAACAGGCATGACAGGGGCCACCGGCCAATTGGGTCTGGCGGTCATCGAGGGATTGCTGGGCAGCATGGCGCCGGCCGATATCGTGGCGATTTCACGCAATCCACAGCCGTCGGCTTTGGGTGCGGTGCAGCGCCATGGCGATTACGATGCGCCGGAAACATTGATCAGCGCTTTCAGCGGCCTGGAGCGCTTGCTGATCATTCCCAGCCCGGACTTGCGCCCCGGCGTGATCGGCCACCAGCTGGTGGCGACGATCGCGGCGGCCAAGCAGGCTGGCGTGGCGCATGTGTATCTGCTGTCGGCGGCCCATGTCCGTGCCACGAATGCTTCTGATCTGGGTAAATCGTACCGGCTGGCGGAACAGGCCCTGGCCGATAGCGGCATCGCCGGGCAAACCGTCTTGCGCATGAACTTTTTTGCCGAGACCTTTGTCGAGTTGACTGCCATGGCCCTGCCATCAGGCGCCATGCCGGGCCTGGCGGAAAACCGCGTCGCCTTCGTGTCGCGCAGCGATGTGGCGGCAGCCCTGGCCGGCGTGCTGCTGACGCAGGGGCATGAAGGCCGGACGTATGAATTGACGGGGCCGGCCAGTGTGTCGGGTGCAGAGCGTGCCGCTATTATTGCCGAGGTGACGGGGCGGCCCATGGCTTACCAGCTTGTGTCTGAACAGGAGCTGCTGGCCAGTCTGGCACAGGCTGGCTTGCCGGAGTTCTTGCTGGCATCCTTCGTGCATATGCAGCAGACCTTTATCGAAGGCGCTTTCGATGTGGTCAGCGGCGATATCGCTGTGCTGGGCGGACGCCAGCCGCAAACGCTGCAAGCCGTGGTGGCGCGCTCGCTGCGCTGATATCTGGCAGCAGCGTTGTCAATGCGATGACACAAATACCGACGCCGCATGCGCCGGCGGCACGGCAAAGTCTGCACGCATGCGCTTGACTTCTTCGACCGGGCTGTTGCCGAACAATCGCTTGAATTCGCGGCTGAACTGGGACGGGCTGTCGTAGCCGACCTCGCTGCTGGCGGCCGCTGCCGTGATGCTGTTGCGTACCATCAGCAGCCGCGCCTGGTGCAAGCGCGTCGATTTCAGGTATTGCATGGGCGAGGTGTTGGTGACGCTCTTGAAGTGTACGTGGAAGGCGGGCACGCTCATGCCGGCCTCGCTGGCCAATTGTTCCACCGTCAGGTTTTCGCTGTAGCGCGCATGCAGCTGGCGCAAGGCCCTGGCGACCTTGCCGAATTGGCCCTGCATCGCCAGCGCGGCGCGCATGGACGGGCCTTGTTCGCTATTTAATATGTGAAAGTAGATTTCACGCACCAGCGCAGGGCCGAGGATGGCAGCTTCGGTCGGCTCGATCATGGCGGCCAGGAAGCGCAGCACGGAGCCGTTGAGCCGCTGGTCCATGGCGGTCGACAACATGCCTTGCGGTTTGCCGGGCGCTGCCGCACCGAGCTGGTCCAGCTGCAGCATCAGGTCGGCGGCCAGCTTGAAGTCCAGGTGCATATAGATGGCCAGCAGCGGTTCCTCGAGGCTGGCGTCCGTTTCCATCGTGAATGGCACGGGCACGGAGACTACCAGGCAATGGTTTTCATCGTAGACATAAGTCTGGCCACCGAAAAATCCCCGTTTCCGGCCCTGGCACACGATCACGATGCCGGGGTCGTACAGCACCGGTACCAGTTTTAATGCGCGGTTGGAACGCAAGAAGCGCACGCCGGGCAAGGACGTCAGGTTATAGCCCTCGTTCGGCGCCAGCTGTTCCAGCAGGCTGGCCATGCGCTGCCTTTGCTGTTCGCGCTCTTGGGGCGCATAGTGGATGGGGTAATCTGGCATGGAGGTATCCCGCTAAAGTGAAGTAGCAATGGTGGCATAAGCATACCTGAATATCTGGCTGTCAATAGGATTAGGCAATAAATACAGACTGCAGGCCATCGACCGTTGTGATGGTGCGACCTATCATGCTATCCATGCCTTGCGGAACAACCCATTACAGGAAGATCACCATGAACTCGATTACAACCTCAAAAATCATCGTCATCACGGGCGTGAGCAGCGGTTTCGGCCTGGCGCTTGCCAAGGAAGCTTTGGCGGCCGGCCATACCGTCGTTGGCACCGTGCGCAATCAACAAGCGCGGCTGGAGTTCGAGGCCTTGCAGCCGGGCCGCTCGTTTGGCCGCATCCTCGATGTCAGCGACTTTGGCGCGGCCGAAGGTGTGGCGGCGGAAGTGGAAAGAGCGGTAGGCCCCGTCGACGTGCTGGTCAATAACGCCGGCTATGGCCATGAAGGCGTGCTGGAAGAGTCGCCGCTGGACGAATTGCGGCGCCAGTTTGACGTGAATGTGTTTGGCGCGGTGGCCGTCACGAGGGCTTTCTTGCCGGCCATGCGCCAGCGCCGCCGTGGTCATATCGTCAATATCACGTCGATGGGCGGCCATGTGGGCATGGCTGGGGTTGCTTATTACTGCGGCAGCAAGTTTGCGCTGGAAGGCATCTCGGAAGCGCTGGGCAAGGAGCTGGCGCCGTTCGGCATCCATGTAACGGCGGTGGCGCCAGGTTCGTTCCGCACGGACTGGGCCGGCCGCTCGATGCAGCGCAGTCCGCGCAGCATTGCCGATTACGATGCCGCGTTCGACCCGATTCGCCAGGCGCGCGAGGAAAAGAACGGCAAGCAGCTGGGCGACCCGGCCAAGGGCGCGCGCGCCATCTTGAGCATGCTCGACAGCGCCGCACCACCCGCGCACTTGCTGCTGGGCAGCGATGCGCTGGCCATCGTGCGGGCGAAACTGGCGCAGTTATCGAGCGAAATCGATGCCTGGGAAGCGCTCAGTGTGACGACCGATCATTGAGCGCCATGCATCAGTGATGGTTTATTAGCGCCACCAGGCAGGGGTACTCGATGAAAAGGTACAGGCGGTCTGTATTTCCCTGATCTTGTAATTGATCTGTATCACCTGGCCGGCGACGAAAGGACCGCGTGTCCAGTTACCAGAGTCGAAGACGTAAGCCTTGCCGTTGATGCAGTACTGGCTCGGATAATCGCCGATGGGGCCGGTGGAGCGTATGGTAACGCGTACTCGCCTTGCGCATCGAGCGGCTGTTCGCCGCTCATGAAGAGGATATCGAGACCGATATCGCAGTTGCGGGTGCCACCAAGATTGCTGCATTGTTTGGTCCATAGCTGCTGCCGGGCCGTTGCAATATAGTTGTCATGCCGCATGGGCTTGCCGTCGTCATAGGTGAAACGCAGTATGACTTCGGTGGCCTCGCTTGTGGGGTGGCGCGTAGTCGTGCTGCAGGCGGCACTGGCCATAGCCAGCAGAGGCCAGGCCAGCAGGCGCAGACCACGGCGCAGCGTTGCCCAGAGGGGATTATTGTCAGGTGTATGCATTGCGCTTCACACGTTGTAAGTTCACACGTTGTAATACTTGCTTGAAAGAATCGGCGGCGATGATAGCACGTTGCCAAGTTTGCTCAGCACACTAGACAGATGGTTGCTCAAAAACAATCTCGTGGCAGCAATTGGGAACCGTGATGTAAGATTCGCATCTTGTCCGATTTTACATTTTACTGTTTAGCCATGAGTTCAATAATGATTCCCGACGTCGCGCTGGTCGACAATACCGAACAACGCACGCCGCTGGTGCTGGTGCTGGACTGTTCCGGCAGCATGGACGGTGAACCTATCGCACTGCTCAATGAAGGCCTGGCCTTGCTGGAACAGGAACTCAAGTCTGACCTGATCGCCGCCAAGCGCGTGCGGATCCTGGTGATACAGTATGGCGCTTACGATGAAGCCGTGGTGGCCAGCAACTGGTGCGACGCCATGGATTTCACGGCGCCACGGCTGCTAGCAAATGGCACTACGCCGACCGGTGCGGCGGTGGAACTGGCGCTGGCCGAGATCGAGCAGGAAAAGCAGCGCTTCCGCCAGGCGGGCGTGGCGTACACGCGGCCTTGGCTGTTCTTGATGTCGGACGGCGAACCGACTGACCGCTGGCAGCAGGGCGCCGAGCAGGCGAGGGCTGGCGAGCAAGGCAACAAGGTGGCGATTTTCCCGATTGCCGTGGGTGAACACGCCAATATCGACACCCTGGGGCAGTTTTCCAGCCGTGGCGAGCGTGGCGTCAAGCAGCTGAAAGGTTTGCAGTTCCGTGAGCTGTTCTTGTGGCTGAGCGCCAGCATGCAGGTGGTGTCGCAATCGCGCCCCGGTGCGCAGGCGCAACTGGCGTCGACGGACGGCTGGTCGGTAGTCAATACTTGATGCATACCTGATCCATGGCGGCACCTCAGAATCATTGGCGCGTGTTTGGCGCGTCCGTCACGGGCAAGTCGCACCTGGACAATGGCTTGCCTTGCCAGGATGCCCACGCGCAAGCCGTGGTGGACGATATTTTGGTGGCCATCGTCTGCGACGGCGCCGGTTCAGCGCGGCATAGCGAGCAGGGCGCGCAGTTTGTGGCAACCCAGACTGTGCTGGCATTGGCCGAAAGGCTGCGTCTGGGGGCATCCCTGCAGGATTTGCAGGCTGGCGCATTGATGGCTACTTTGGTCCAAATCCGTGCCGCGCTGGACGATATTGCCCGCGTTGCCTGCGCCACCCTCGAAGATTACGCTACCACCGTGGTCGGCGTAGTCATGGGGCCAGATGACGGCTTCTTTTTTCACCTTGGCGATGGCCTGGGCGTGGTGCAGCTGGCCGATGGCAATGAGTTGATTTCATTGCCTGCCAACGGCGAGTATGCGAACGAAACTTACTTTATCAGCGGCGAGCGCTGGCGTGAACAGCTGCGCCTGCTAACGATACCTCAAGCTGCGCGCGGTGTGGTGCTGATGTCCGATGGCTGCATGCCCTTTGCCATGAGCAAGCATAACGCGAGCCTGTATGCACCGTTCATGGATGCCGTGCAAGGCTATCTGCGCACGGTTGATAGTGTGTTGGTGGGCAATCAGGCGCTGGCCTCGACCCTGGCAGACCCGCGCACGCATCAGATCACCGGGGATGACAAGACCTTGTTGCTGGCCATGCGTCCATGAGTCAAAAGCAGGGTGTGGCGCCAGGATCGAGTGCGGGCGGAAAAATCTGGCTCGATAAGGTAGGCGGGCTGGTGCTGGGCAAGCTGATCAAGAGCGGTGGCGCGGGCAGCGTGTATCTGTTGCCTGGTGCGCCGACGCAAGTAGCCAAGCTGTATCACCCGCATCTGGACCGGGTACAAAACCGGCGCAAGCTCGAAGCGATGCTGGAATTGTCGCCTGAATTGCCCGATCAGCTGGAAAACGGCCGGCGCTATGTGCAGATCGCCTGGCCGCAAGCGGCAGTGTTTGATGGCGAGGGCGGTTTTGCCGGCTTTGTCATGCCCTTGCTGGACATGGCGCAAACGGCCGAGCTGGAACATATCCTGCAGGAGCGCCAGGCGCGCGCGGCCGGTTTGCCGACGGGCCTGGGCCCAAAGCTGACCTTGGCTGCCAATCTGGCGGCCGTGATCGACGCCCTGCATCAGCAGCAGCATTATGTGGTCGATCTGAAACCGGTGAATCTGCGCTTTTACCGCGATTCGCTGTATATCGCCATGCTCGATTGCGACGGCTTCAGCATCCAGGGCCATGCCGAGCGTTTTCCTGCAGAACAATTCACCGTCGATTATCTGGCGCCCGAGTTCCAACGAAAAGGGATGCCGGCTGGCGCGGAACCGGCGCAAGACCGTTTTGCGCTGGCAGTGGTGATCTTTCAGTTGCTCAACTTCGGCATCCATCCGTATAGCGGCCGGCCCGCCAATGCGCAGGTGCCTACCGATATACCGGGACGCATACGCGACGGTTATTACGCTTACGGCGTGAAGCGCCAAAAGCTGATGGCGCCGAACGCCACCAGCGGCCACGCTTTGATGCCACCCGAGCTGCGGGCCATGTTTGACCGTGCTTTTGGCAAGTCGCCCAAGGCGGTGCGCCCATCGGCGTCCGACTGGGCGCAGCTGCTGCGAACCTATGCGCAGCGCAGCGGCGGCAAGCTGACGGTCTGCAAACTCAAGCCGGAACACCAGCATTTCACCGGTATGGCCTGCGCCGCCTGCGCGCGCGACACGGTGATCGCTGCTGCGGCCAACGCGTCATCGCAGGCGCAGCTTCAGCGCATTCAGCCGCCCGCCGCGCGACAGCATGCGCCGGGACAAGCTGCGGTACCCGTCAGCGCCCATCCCGGTACGATTTCGGGCAGGCGCTGGACGGTGGCCGTGGTGCTGGTCTTGTTGTCTCTGTTTATCCTGCTGGGCCTGTCCATATGGGCTTCGTCCGAAGAGGAAAAAGAACAACAGCAAAAGATAGCCCAGGAGGCTGGCCGCGAACGGCTGCGGTGGCAGACACCGAAGCCGGCAGGTTTTTTACAGTCCGATGCCAGCAAGCTGCTGCATACCTTGTCGCAAGATATGAGTCGTGGCGATGAGATAGCCCTCACGCGCGACTTGCAGTTGCTGTATCGCACAGCCACGCACAATAACTCTGGCTACCAGGGCGACCAGGTGCGCCAGCAATTGCGCACCACCCTGATGGAAGGCTTGGGTGCGCTGCCCGGCTACCAGCCTGACCTGGCCAATACGTATAGGGACCAGTTGCAAAGCGATCCGCGCGATTATCTGGCAGCCGCTGCCCTGGGGCGCATGCACCTGAGCCTGAACGAACCGCAGGCGGCGCGCCAGTATTTCGAGCAAGCGGTCTGGGCGCGTCCCACCGATGGCGTGGCCTGGCTGGGCCTGGCAGCCAGCGCGCTGTTGCGTGGCAATAAAGACGACGCCACCCACCTGGCGGCGCTGGGCTATCTGACGGCGCAACGTTATGCCATACAGAACGCCATGCCAGCCGAGGATGGCGAGGCGCCCGATAATGGTCTCGAACGGACGCAGCGCCGCATGGATAGGGCAGGTGCGGTCTTGCGCATGGCCCAGTCAGGCGCGTATCCCAAACGCTGGGACCAGGCCCTGGCCGAAGGCGTGGTTCTGGCGAAAAAGCTGCAAGCCTTGCCGCCGCTGCCAGACCAGCCCGCTAGCGTCGTACGCGACTCCATGCAGACCGTGGACTACGGCCCGCCCGAGCCAGCGATGGCCGAAGGCCAGAACCGGCTTACCGTTTCCATCGGCGCCAGCGGTGCGCTGACCGCCGTTCAGGCTGAACAGGTGATGGAGCCTTTTCTTAATCAAGTGGTATTGCTGGCCGTGAAGTCCTGGACCCTGCAGCCTGCGGTGCAGCATGGACAATTGAAGGATAGCAAGGTCGATATATTGCTGCGCTACCGTAATGGACGGGTCAGCTTTGTAGCGGCGCCTGAAAACAAGGAAAATCCATAAAGATGAACAAGAAGACAGTCCTGATCCTGGCGGCCTTATTGCTATTGCCGCCGATATCGCAAGCCGACATCGTGCAGCGCGTACAGATTACCGGCATAAATCCTGAGCAAGACAGCGAAGGCGCCGACGTGCTGACCCTGGCTGGTGATGGCGGCTGTGGCGGCAGGCAGGTGCGCATGGATGCGCATTCGCTGGGCATGGATACGCAGCCGTATGCCGCCATGAAGATTGAGCTGGCCGGGCGTATCCACGCCAAAACGCCATTGCTGCTTACGATAGGCGCATGCCCTGTCGGCGAGGTGGGCGAGGTCGCCGTTCCCGTCGTGCGCAAGCTGGTCGGCTGCAATCCGGCCGCGTGCGCTGATGGCAAGGCGCGGCTGTATCTGTCCGAAAAGCTGTTTCCGCAAGAGAAGCGCCGTTCGCCTTACATGCTGGTATTGCCTTTGCCGCCAGCCAGGCTGGCCGGTACCTGGAAGGTGGAGATTGTCGTCACCAGCGGTCCGGGAAAAATACGCCTGTCGGGCCAGGTCGATGCGGCCGATTATGTCTCCGGCAAGCTGGTAGGCGGTTATGTCATGTATTACACCGATGGCAAGATCGAAAAGCAGGTAGCCCAGGATATGCAGGGCCGGCAGGATGGTGTCAGCAGCACTTATTATCCCGATGGCACGCTGGAGTCGCGCGGCGACTGGCGCCATGGCTTGCCTGAAGGCCCACATCAGCACTATCACGGCACCGGCAAGCTGCGCGAGGAAGTCGTTTACCGCGATGGCAAGCGCATCGATGGACCCGGCCAGACGTTTGATGAGAACGGCAAGCTGAGCACCAGTTATGTGCTGCGCGATGGCAAGATGGAAGGCGAGCTGCTCAGCTATTTTCCGAATGGCAAAGTTGCGAGCCGCGCGCAGATGAGCAAGGGCAAGTTCAATGGCTTGAGCACTGATTATGATGATGACGGCGCCGTGCGGAGCACCATGATGCAAAGCAATGATTTGCCGGTGGGCGAGGCGCTGGAGTTTTATCCTGATGGCAAGGTCCAGACCCGGCAGCAATATGGCGAGCAAGGCGCGCTGCGCAGCATACGCCGCTACAGCCCGCAGGGCGTGCTGGTGCTGCAGCGTGATTGGGATGAAAAATTGCGCGAGCAGGGTACCTCGCGTTCCTGGTATGCAAGTGGCAAGCCTGAACATGCCATCGAGTATGTGAACGACAGGCGCGAAGGCTGGAGCCGCAGCTGGGGTGACGATGGCAGTGTGATCAGCGAGTGCCGCTATGTAGCTGGAGAGGCGCAGGGAGCTTGCGCAGCTGAGCCGCAGTCCACGGAGTTATTGCAAAGGGAACAGGCATGGCGCGCACTGTAGCGCAGACGCTGCTGGCTGGCCTGGGCGTCTTGCTGTTCTTCCCGGCGCAGGCAGAGATCGTGCAGCGCCAGGTGGTCACGGCGATAAGCAGCGTAGCCGAAAATGACGTGCTGACCCTGGTTGCAGACAGTGGCTGTGGCGGGCGGCAAGTCCGCATGGATGCTGCTTCGCTGGGCCTGGCGCCCGCATCGTACGCGGCCATGAAGGTAGAACTGGCTGGCCTGTTGGGCGCACCCATCTTGTTGACGCTAGACGCTTGCCCAGCCGAAAAAGATGTTATTCCACAGGTCAGCAAGCTGGAGCGCTGCGAGCCGCAAACCTGTTCTGACGGCAAGGCGCGCCTGTATCTGAACCACAACCTGTCGCAGGCCGAGAGCAAGGCCCAGGCCCGCTACGCCGTGGTTGTGCCGCTGCCACCAGGCAAGCAGGCTGGCACCTGGCAAGTGGAGATTTTCCACGTGAAAGAAAATGAACCGCGCCGCCTGTCGGGCCAGGTCGATACCCCCGATTATCTGCAGGGCAAGCTGGTGGGCAGCTACGCCGTGTATTACCCGTATGGCGGGCTGGAAATGCAGGTAGAGCAAGATGCACCGGGCAGCGGCCGTTTTAGCCGTTATCGGCAGGATGGCAAGTTATTGATGCGCGGTAACTGGCGCAATGGCAGGCAGGGTGGCAGCGGTCCCGTGACCATGGGCGGGGATGGCGAGGTGGAAAGCTTTGATGAAAACGGTAAATTGATTGCGCGCACCAGGATGCGGGGTGGGCGGGTTGTGCCTTGACTTGGAGTGGAGGTCAAGTTGTTTAACTCAGCGGCAAAGAGCCGGGGTCAGACCCGGCGGGTCTGACCCCAGTTTTTGCGGCATTTGCCGTTGGGTTGAACTTAGCGCCGCGGCGGCGTCAGCACGCTGGCAATCGCCTTCGGCAAGGTCTCGGGATAATCGCGGCTGAAGTGCAAACCACGGCTTTCGCGGCGCGACAGGGCGCTGTTGACGATCATCGAGGCCACGTCGACCAGGTTGCGCAATTCCAGTAAGTCATGCGTGATGCGGAAGTTGCGGTAGTACTCGTCGATTTCCTCTTTCAGCAGCGCAATGCGGTGCTGCGCCCGTTCCAGGCGTTTTGTCGTACGTACGATGCCCACGTAATTCCACATGAAGCGGCGCAATTCGTCCCAGTTGTGGGAAATCACCACTTCTTCATCGGCGTCCGTGACCCGGCTTTCATCCCAATCGGGCAAGTAAGGCGTGCCCAGCTTTTCCTTGCTTTCAATATCTTGTGCGCAGGCGCGGCCGATCACGATGCATTCCAGCAGGGAATTGCTGGCCAGGCGGTTGGCGCCATGCAAGCCTGTGCAGGCGGTCTCGCCGACGGCATACAAGCCCGGCAAGTCGGCGCGGCCAGCCAGGTCCGTCACCACGCCGCCGCAGGTGTAGTGGGCGGCGGGTACGATGGGAATCGGTTCCTTGGTAATGTCGATGCCCAGTTCCAGGCAGCGCGCATAGATCGTGGGGAAGTGTTCGATCAAGAATTCAGGCGGCTTGTGGCTGATATCCAGGTGCACATAATCGAGGCCGCGTTTCTTGATCTCGAAGTCGATGGCGCGCGCCACCACGTCGCGCGGCGCCAGTTCGGCCCGCTCGTCGTGGGCCAGCATGAAGCGCGTGCCAGCTGCTGCGCCCGCTTCAGGCGGCAGCTTCAGCAAGCCGCCTTCGCCGCGGATGGCTTCGGTAATCAGGAAAGACTTGGCGTAGGGGTGGTACAAGCAGGTCGGGTGGAACTGGATGAATTCCATATTGGACACGCGGCAACCGGCGCGCCAGGCCATCGCGATGCCGTCGCCGCTGGCCGTGTCGGGATTGGTGGTGTACAGATAGACTTTACCGGCGCCACCCGTGGCCAGCACGGTGTGCTCGGCGGCAAACGTCAGCACCTTGCCGGTTTGCTCATCCTGCACATACAGGCCGTGGCAATGGGGCTGGGAATTGCGCTGGACCGGTTTCATGCCCAGCTTGTCGGAGGTGATCAGGTCGATCGCGCAGTGGTGTTCAAACAAGGTGATGTTCGGATGGGCGCGTACCTTTTCTTCCAGGGTCACTTGCACGGCGTGGCCGGTGGCGTCGGCTGCATGGATGATGCGGCGCTGGCTGTGTCCGCCTTCGCGGGTCAGATGGAAACCCAGCTCGGCGCTGGCGTCGCGCGTAAAGGGCACGCCTTGTTCGATCAGCCATTCGATCGCTTCGCGGCCGTGTTCGACGATGTAGCGGGTGGCCGCTTCGTCGCACAGGCCGCCGCCGGCGATCAGGGTGTCTTGTATATGTTCCTGGTGGCTGTCGCCCGAGTCCAGCACGGCCGCGATGCCGCCTTGCGCCCAGTTACTGGCGCCATCGAGCAGCGCGCGTTTGGAAATGATCGCGACGGTGCGCGTTTCAGCTAAATGCAGTGCAACCGATAAACCCGCCAGGCCACTGCCGACAATCGCGACATCAAATTTCATGACATTGATCTTTTTTAAGGGAAGCATACTATATTCCATTTCACATCATTCGGTAATGTGTTGAGCTAAATTCTGCCTGCGCGTGATAGCTGAGGCCGTGGCTTGTGGCGTGTCAATGCTTGTGCGGAACAGTTCGCCATGATGGTGAGACCAGTTCCTGGCCGCCATGTTTCCGGTCGAACTGTTCTTGCTGCAGGAGGCACACATGATCCGCATATTCAGCCATTACGTCTCCAAAACAGCGTTTATCTTGCTGTTGCTGGAAATAATGATCCTGCTGCTGTCCGCCACCCTGACGTCGCTGATCTGGCTGGTCGATACCAGCCGCATTGTGCGGGCGGGCGAAATCTACCTTTCCTCGCTGGCGTTTGCGCTGGTGATCGTGTTCAGCATGAGCACCCTGGGCATGTACCAGCACCGCTCGCGCGAAGATATCCGCAATACCTTGCTGCGCATCATGCCGTCGTTTGCGCTGGGCTTCGCCTTGCTGAGCCTGCTGATCCGCGTGATTCCCTCCCTGCATTTCGGCCGCGCCAGCCTGGCTATTTTTGCGCTGGGGGCGATCGGTGTGCTGCTGGCGCGGCTGGCCGTATTCAAATCGTCGGAATCGACGCTGATGGAAGGACGCCTGATTTTGGTGGGCGATGGCGTCCTGGCCCGTGAATGCATGGACTTGGCGGCCAGCAAGATCGGTTTCCACCAATTTACGGTGGTGGGCTGCATCCACGTGCCTGGCGAAACGTGCTGCGTGCCGGCCTCGGCGCTGCTGCCAGCCGAGCCTTCGCTGCTGGCCATGGCGCAGCGCTATGATGCGCAGGAAATCGTCGTCTCGGTCGGTGACAGGCGCAATGGCGCGTTTCCCGTCAAGCAATTGCTCGAATGCGCGCTGGGCGGCGTGCGCGTGATCGATGCCGCCACGTTTTTTGAGCGCGAAGCGTGCCAGATCCGCATCGATTCCTTGCAGCCCAGCTATCTGATTTACGGCGGCGGCTTTGACCAGAGTTTCGTGCGGGCCGCGTCCAAGCGCCTGTTCGACCTGGCCGCCAGCGCCGCCATTTGCGTTGCCGCGCTGCCGGTAATGCTCGCCACCATGATCTGCATCCGCCTGGAAGATGGCGGCCCCGTGTTTTATCAGCAAGAGCGGGTAGGGCGCGATGGCTTGCCCTTCAATGTGCTCAAGTTCCGCAGCATGCGCTGCGATGCCGAGGGCGATGGCAAGCCGACCTGGGCAGCAGCCAACGATAGCCGCGTCACGCGCGTGGGCCACTGGATACGCAAGCTGCGCATCGACGAGTTGCCGCAGATGCTCAATGTGTTTCGCGGCGAGATGAGCTTCGTGGGGCCGCGCCCCGAGCGCGCTTATTTTGTCGAGCAGCTCAAACAGGAAGTGCCTTATTACAATATTCGCCACAGCATCAAGCCGGGTATCACGGGCCTGGCCCAGGTACGCTATCACTATGGCGCGTCGGTCGACGACGCCGTAAGAAAACTGCAATACGATCTCTATTATGTGAAAAACAATAGCCTGTTCCTCGATCTGCTGATCTTGCTCGATACGGTGCAGGTGGTCCTGTTCGGCAAGGGGAGCCGGTGAGGACACCGCCAGACTTGCTGGCGAGCAGCGATGTGGCGGCGCTCAGCCACGGCCTGGCGTCGCTGGCCTTTTTTGCGCTGGCCCTGTTATTGATCAGTAACTGGCGTGCCCGCCAGAATGTCCGCGCCTTGCTGGCCGCCTGCCTGGCCACGGGTATCTGGGCCACGGCAAGCGTGATCCTGGTGCTGCTGGGGCAGCGCGTCTGGTTGATCGGTATCGTGTTGGAAACGGCATTGGAAACCGTGCGCACGGTCGCCTGGCTGCTGTTTTTGCTATTGCTGATCGAACCGTCGCGCCCGCGCTGGCAAGCGCCCATGGCCGTCATCGTTGCCATTGCCAGCCTGCAATGGCTGTGCGGCCTGGCCGATCCCTTATCACCGCTGGCCATGCCGGCCCGTACCACGACCATCGTCTGCCACGTGCTGCTGGCCGTGTTGGGCATGTTGCTGGTGGAGCAATGGTATCGCAACACACCGGCGCCCCAGCGCTGGGGCATCAAGTTTGCCTGCCTGGGCGTGGGCGGCTTGTTTGCCTACGACTTTTACCTGTATAGCGACGCCTTGCTGTTTCGGACCATCAATGACGACATCTGGGCCGCGCGCGGCGTTGTTAACGCTCTGTGCGCGCCGCTGCTGGCCGTCTCGGCCGCGCGCAATCCGGGCTGGGCGCCAGGCTTGTCCGTGTCGCGGCAGATGCTGTTCCGCTCGGCTGCCTTGCTGGGCTCGGCCATCTACCTGCTGGCGATGGCGGCCAGCGCCTATTACTTGCGTTATGTCAGCGGCACCTGGGGCGCGTTGATGCAGATGGCTTACCTGGGCGGCGCTGGCCTGCTGCTGGCCGGCGTGCTGTTTTCCGGCGCGCTGCGGGCCAAGCTCAAGGTGTTTATCAATAAACATTTCTATAAGGCGATCTTTGATTACCGCGAGGAATGGCTGCGTTTTACGCGTGCGCTGTCCGAAGATGGCCCGGCGCTGGGCGAACGCAGCATACAAGCCGTGGCGCAACTGGTGGAAAGCCCGGCCGGCGCGCTGTGGATAGCCCGCGAGCCTGGCCTGTTGACGCCGGCCGCCAGCTGGAACTGGCCGCCGCAAGCGTGGAGCGAGCCGGTTTCCAGCCCGCTAGGCCGTTTCCTGGAAGAGCGGCAATGGGTGATTGATGTGTCCGATTGCGCGTGTCATCCCGATTTGTATGACGACCTGCAACTGCCCTTGGCGCTGCATCAAGTCTGGCTGCTGGTGCCATTGATGCTGCACGGCCGGCTGTTCGGCGTGGTGGCGCTGGCCCGCCCCCGCACGCGCATCGGCTTGAACTGGGAAATCCGCGACGTGCTGAAAATTGCCGGCAGCCAGGCGGCCAGCTACCTGGCTTACCGCGAATCGCTCGATACCCTCAGCGTATCGCGCCAGTTCGAGTCTTTCAACCGCATGTCGACCTTTATCGTGCATGACTTGAAAAACCTGGTGTTTCAGCTATCGCTGCTGCTCAGTAATGCAGAAAAGCACCGCGCCAATCCCGAATTCCAGCAAGACATGCTCGTCACGCTCGACCATTCCGTGCAAAAGATGAAAACCCTGCTGCAAAAACTGGCGCGCGGCGAAACGCTGGACGCGCCGGCGGCGTCGCCCTTGCAGCTCGATGCCTTGCTGCGCCAGGCGGTAGCGGCCAAGGCGAGTCTCGCGCCCGTACCGCGGCTGGAAATTATCGATGGACAATTGACGGTGCTGGCCAACCGGGCCCGCCTGGAACGGGTGCTGGGCCACCTGATACAGAACGCCATCGAGGCCACGGCCAGCGATGGCAAGGTTGCCGTGCGGCTGCGGCAGGAAAGCGGCACGGCCGTCGTCGAGCTGGCCGATACGGGCCAGGGCATGAGCGAGCAATTCATCCGCGAGCGCCTCTTCAAGCCCTTCGACACCACCAAGACGGCCGGCATGGGCATCGGCGTATTCGAGAGCCGCGAATATATCGAGGAAGTGGGTGGCCGGCTGGAAGTGTCCAGCGTGCCGGCCGTGGGCACGACCTTTCGCGTGATTTTGCCGCTGCACGCGGCGTAACAGTCGAGGAATAGCATGGCTAAGCAAAAACTGCTGGTGATCGAAGACGACCCCGGCCTGCAAAAACAGTTGCGCTGGAGTCTGGCTGCCTACGAGGTGCTGGTAGCGTCCGAGCGCGAAGCGGCACTGGCCCAGGTGCGGCGCCATCAGCCGGCCGTGGTGACGATGGACCTGGGCTTGCCGCCAGATCCCGATGGCGCGACGGAAGGGCTGGCCACCTTGCAGCAAATCCTGGCGCTGGCGCCCGACACCAAGGTGATCATCCTGTCGGGTAACCAGGAACGGGCCCACGCCTTGCGGGCCATCGCCCTGGGCGCCTACGATTTTCACCAGAAACCGTTCGACGCCGACATGCTGGGCCTGGTCATTGCGCGCGCTTTTTATCTGCATGCAATGCAGCAGGAAAACCGGCGCATGCTGCAAACCCAGGCCGACTCGCCGCTGGCCGGTATCGTCAGCCGCGATCCCGGCATGCTCAAACTGTGCCGCAGCGTTGAAAAGGTGGCGCCCTCGTCGGCCAGCGTGATGCTGCTCGGCGATTCGGGTAGCGGCAAGGAATTGATCGCACGCGGTCTGCATACCTTGAGCAGCCGCAGCACACAGCGTTTTGTCGCCATCAATTGCGCGGCGATTCCTGAAAACCTGCTCGAAAGCGAGCTGTTTGGCTATGAGCGGGGCGCTTTTACGGGCGCGGCGCGGCAAACCCTGGGCAAGATCGAGCTGGCGCACGGCGGCACCTTCTTTCTCGACGAAATCGGCGACATGCCGCTGGCGCTGCAAGCCAAGCTGCTGCGCTTTTTGCAGGAGAGGGTGATCGAGCGCGTGGGCGGGCGCGGTGAAATCGCCGTCGACGTGCGCATCGTGTGCGCCACGCACCAGGATTTGAAGGCGCTGGCCGGGCAGGGGCGCTTTCGGGAAGACTTGTATTACCGGCTCGGCGAAATCGTGCTGCGCATACCGCCGCTGCGCGAGCGGGCTGGCGATCCTGCCTTGCTGGCCCACCATTTCAAGAACAAGTTTTGCGCGGGCGAAGGCCGATCCTCGCTGCATTTCACTGCCGAGGCCTTGCTGCGCATCGAAAGCTATGGCTGGCCCGGCAATGTGCGCGAGGTGGAAAACTGCATCAAGCGCGCCGTGATCATGTGCGACGGCCCTCACATCACCCTCGATGATCTGGGTTTGCCCGACAACCCGCAATCGCCATCGCTAGACGACACGATCAACCTGCGCCAGGCGCGCGAGGCGGCGGAATACAAAGTCATGGTGCGCGCGCTGGCCCGCGCCGACGGCAATATCGTCAAGGCGGCCGAGCTGCTGGGCGTGAGCAGGCCTACCCTGTATGACCTGATGAATCACCACGGCGTGAAGTAGATCATACGGTCTTTCGATCATGGCATGAATATCAAGATTGTGTACGACGCCGCACATACGCGAAAACAGTAGCAGGCCATCCTCCCTATACATCATCACCTTGGCGCACCAGCTTGGTGCGCCGCCTTGGCGCTGCTGTTTACGCCGATATACAACCACGCTCTTGGGGAGAAATTTATGCAAGCTACACAACTATCCGCAACGGACCTGAACCAATCGGGTGTGTCCTGGGGGGCCGTCATCGCGGGCGCCGCCGCTGCCGCAGCGCTATCCTTCATCCTGTTGATACTCGGCGTCGGCCTGGGACTGTCGTCCATGTCGCCATGGTCCTTCAATGCCACGGCCATCGGCGTGTCGACCATCGTCTGGCTCGCCTTCATGCAACTGGCTGCGTCCGGCATCGGCGGCTATCTGGCGGGTCGTCTGCGCGTGAAATGGAGTAGCGTACATGCCGATGAAGTCCATTTCCGCGATACGGCGCATGGCTTGCTGGCCTGGGCCGTGGCGACCCTGATCACCGTGGCCGTGCTAGCTAGCGGCACGCGGGCCGTGCTCAGTGGCGCTATCGAAGCAGGTAGCGGGGCGGCGCAAGCCGCGGGGCAGGCCATCGGACCAGCCGGCGCGGTGGCTGCTTCGAAAGCAGGCGAGGGTGGCGCCAGCCACGCTGGCAATCCACTTGATTATTTCTCTGATATGTTGCTGCGCGCTGCTCCAGCTCCTGCCGGCGGCGTTGCACCTGCCCCTGCCGCCGATACCGGTGCCAATACGGCCGACCAGCGCGGCGAAATCGGCAAGATCTTCGCCACTAGTCTCAGCACGGGCAACCTGGCGCCTGACGACCGCGCCTACCTGGGCCAGCTGGTGGCCAAGCGTACCGGCTTGAGCCAGGCCGATGCCGAAGCGCGTGTTGACGCCGTCTACAACCGTGCCGCGAAAGCCGCCGCCGACGCCAAGGCAGCTGCCCAGCAAGCTGCCGATACGGCCCGCAAGGCCGGCGCCCATACTGCCCTGTGGATGTTCGTGGCCCTGTTGCTGGGCGCCTTTGTCGCCAGCCTGGCAGCGACCTGGGGTGGCCGCCAGCGCGACCACGAACGTGTGTTGCGCCAGGTGAGTGTTTAAACTTAATTAATTAGGAGATAATCATGCGTTCGATTCTTTTATTGCTGCTCGGTATTCCACTGCCCATCGTGATTCTGATCGCCTTATTTGTGCGTTAATAAGGAATAGATAGGGAATAGATAAGGAAATAAAAACGGCGCCCATGTCAAAGTGCGCGCCGTTTGTGTTGCTGCCGGCCGGTGTGTAAGATACACGCACTTTGTTGATGATGTTAAAAAATCCGCCATGACTGCCACCGCTGCACGACCTATCTTGAAAACCCTGGCTTTTGCCGCCGTCGCCTGTACTTTGCTCGCTTCCTGCTCGACCCTGATCGGGCCGCGCGATGTGAATCTGTCGCTGGGCAAGATGCAGCAAGGCCTCGATCGCCGCTTTCCTATCGACAAGCGCGTCTTGTCCGTGATCGATGTGAAACTGTCGCATCCGCAATTGGCGATGCAGCCGGAACGCGACCGCGTTGCCCTGTCGCTGGACGCCGATGTGGCGCCGCCATTTATCCGCAAGTCCTGGCATGGCAGCCTGGCCATCTCGGGCCGTCTGACTTTTAATCCGCAGCGCAACGCCGTCTATCTGAACGACGCCAGCGTGGACAAGGTAGGCATCGATGGCATGGATGAAGGCCAGCAGCGCCAGTTCGCCAAGATCGCCAGCCTGGTGGCCGACCAGTTGCTGCATGAAACCCCGATCTACACTTTCAAGCCCGACGAGCTGCGCTACGCTGGCGTGCAATTCATGCCCACACAGATCAAGACCACCAGCGATGGGCTGGTGGTGACGGTGGAGCCGGCGAAGTAAGCACAAGTTCTGTAAACGAAACAAGCCGCCCGAGGGCGGCTTGTTGCATTTGGAGCTGGCAGTATCAGATAAAGCAGATCAGATAAAGTAGATCAAGGCGACGATGGCCACGACCAATGCTACCTTGGACAACTGATATGCCGTCTTGTTCCACGCCTTGAACTGGCGGCGGTACTGGCCCATGGCCCAGGAAATGCGGAACAGCTTGCTGACGCCACCAACCTGGTCGCCCAGCTCATTTGGCGAAGCGGCAGCCGTCATCAACGTGCGGCCCAGCCAGCGGTTCAAGCCTTGCGCCCAGCGGTAGCGCATGGGGCGCTCGATATCGCAGAACAGGATGATGCGGTCGCTGTCGGCGTCGTTGCGGGCCGAGTGGATATACGTTTCATCGAACATCACGGCCAGGCCATCGCGCCAGCTGTGGCGCTCGCCATCGACATCGATATAGCAGCGGTCATCGTTCGGCGTTTGCAGGCCCAGGTGATAGCGCAGGGAGCCGGCGAACGGATCGCGGTGCGGGTTCAGCTTGCCGCCTTTGGGCAGCTCGGCAAACATGGCGGCCTTGATCGACGGAATCGATTGCAGCAGCGCATAGGTTTGCGGGCACATCTGCTGTGCCGATGGGTGGTTCGCGTCATACCATTTCAGGTAAAAACGCTTCCAGCCATACTTGAAGAAGGAATTGAAACCCACGTCATCATTCTTTTCAGCCGCCTTGATCTTTTTCAGCTCCTGCATGCGCAGCGCTTCATCGCGGATGATGTGCCAGTTCTGCTGCAGCGGCGCCAGCTCCGGGAAGTCGGCAACGGCCAGGTAAGGCGTGGCCGGGACTTTCGAAAAGACATGCATGAACAGGTTCAGCGGCGCCATGAACGACGAATGGTCGAACAGCTGGCGGCGGAACGGCAGGCGCACCTTGCCACGGAAATGAATATGTAAAACAGAAATTACAAAAATGCCCAACAAGGCCCACTTCATACCACACCCCGATTGTAAAGAATGGGGTGATTATATACAGTTAATCGCCCCCTTACCCCTGACGCAGGTGAAGGAATACTGAAGTCATATTTATGGCGAGCGTGTCTTGCCTGTTTTTATTGCACACTTTCCATACCTGCTTGCGCCAGGTGCGTAAGTGCAGATAGCGGATGGCTGCTTAACAAGTTGAGAAATTGTCTTTTGGTAACATTTGTCCCCTTGTTTGATGCACGTCAAGACATAAAACGTGGATTCAGGAGAACATGACATATTGCTGCTGGGATATAATTCCGGCTGCTCACGCGTATGCGCGTGACGCCGCATTGACAACAATGCCAAAAAAGCGCCATCACTAGAAGTTACAAATCTGACTGCCTAAAAAATGCCGGCCAGAAGCGACGATGTCTGACCATTCCTGTTACACGGCATGGCACAGCGACTGAGACGCACTATCCGCAAGCTCCCCGTCCCTGGTACATGGAGCAGCGGAAACCATTTCAATGATAGACAAGCTGGACATAGGATACCCAATGAAGACACTGAATAGTCTGACGATAGGCGCTCGCCTTTCCGCTGGCTTTGGCGCACTGATCGTGCTGATGCTGCTACTGGCGGCGTTTGCGCTGCTGCGCATCGGCGCCATCGCAGACGCCGTCAGCGCACAGGAACAAGTTCGCCAGGAAAAACTGGAACCGCTGTACGTGGCGCGCGAAGCGCTGGACCAGACGGGCCTGGCTGCCCGCAACGCCTATATTTTCCATGAGCGCGAGGCGGCCGACAAGGAACTCGATATTCTCGACCGGCAACGGGAACGCTATATGCAGGCGCTGGCCCAGCTGGCGCCGCGTTTCGCGGGCGATCCCCAGTTCGACAAGGTCAGCACGGGCTTGCAGGCGATGGCGAAGGAATTGCAGCGCCCGCGCAAGTTCCGCGAAACGGGGCAGATGGAGCAATATGGCAGTTTCCTGGTCAATGAATGCAGCCCCTTGCGGCGCCAGATCGTCAGCGATATAGACACCATGCTCAAATCGGTGCAGGGTGAATCGAACCTGGCCAGCGAGGCGGCGCGCGCGATTTATAGCCATTCCTTGCGCTGGATCGCCTTGCTGGCGGTCGTTAGCGTGCTGGTCTGCATCGTGATTGCCACCGTAATTACGCGCGGCTTGCTGCGTCAGCTCGGTGGCGAACCGGCGTATGCTGCCGCCATCGCGGGCCGCATCGCCCAAGGCGAACTCGATATTGAAGTGGAAACGCGTAGCGGCGACGACAGCAGCTTGCTGTTTGCCATCAAGACCATGCGCGACAAGCTGGCCGCCATCGTCGGCAAGGTGCGGCTGGGAACGGAAAGCATTGCCACGGCGTCGACCGAGATTGCCTCGGGCAACCGCGATTTGTCGCAGCGTACCGAGCAGCAGGCCGGCTCGCTGGAAGAAGTGGCTTCCTCGATGGAGCAACTGATTACGGCCGTGCGCCAGAATGCCGATAATGCCCAGCAGGCGAACTTGCTGGCGCGCGAGGCGTCTAACGTATCGGAGCAGGGCGGCAAGGCGGTGGCCGAAGTGGTGCAGACGATGGGCTTGATCCATGCCTCGTCGAACAAGATCGTCGATATCATTGGCGTGATCGACAGCATTGCCTTCCAGACCAATATCCTGGCCTTGAACGCGGCCGTGGAAGCGGCCCGCGCTGGCGAGCAGGGGCGCGGCTTTGCCGTGGTTGCCACGGAAGTGCGCAGCCTGGCGCAGAGGTCAAGCGCCGCCGCGCGTGAAATCAAGGTGCTGATCGATGATTCCGTCAGCAAGGTCGGCACGGGCACGGTGCTGGTCGAACAGGCGGGCGCCACCATGCATGAAGTGGTGGCCGGCATCGCCCGGGTGACGGGCATCATGGCCGAGATCAGCCACGCCACGCAGGAACAAGGCTCCGGCATCGAGCAAGTGAACCACGCAATCGTCGACATGGACCGCGTTACGCAGCAAAATGCGGCGCTGGTGGAACAGGCTGCCGCTGCCGCCCAAGAATTGCAGCAGCAGGCGGCGCAACTCGAGCAGGAAGTGGGCATCTTCAAGCTGGCGCACGCGCCTGGCCGCGTTCAACGCCCGCAACGTGCCGCGCATGCTCAAAGCGTTCAGCGTTCGTTGCGCCTGGCCACCAGGTAAGCGGGCTGCTTGTAGCGCGCAGATTTGCTATTCCGCGCTACAATGAAAGCTGGATCATTGCCAGGAAATACCATGCAAGCGCGCAGTAGCGATGACGTTGTCAATCCGGAAGGTGTCGAGCTGGTTCACAAGCCGTCGCCGCCCGTATTGAAACTGGCCCTGGCCGGACTCGGCTGGGGTGTGCTTACCTGTCTGCTGTGTTTTGTCATTCTGACACTGACCAAATGGCTGCTGCCACCCCAGTACTGGGGCGCGCATACGGGGCTGGCCAAATTCAAGCGCGAAATGTCGCTGCCGCTGCTGGTATTCTGGGTCATCATTTATTCGCCGATACTGGAAACCTTCCTCGGCCAGCTACTGCCGCTCGAAATACTCAAGCGCATGCGGATCAACCGGCAGTGGAGCATTTTTATCGGCGCCATCTTCTGGGGCATCGTCCATTACCTGAGCGGCGGCTTGCTGCACGCCATCGTCGCCCTCGGTTCCGGCGCCATGTTCAGCTTTGTCTACCTGCGCTACCGCGACCAGGGCGTCGCTGCTGCCTACACCACCACGGCTTTTTCGCGCGCCTGCAATAACACGGCCATCCTGATTGCTATTTCGTTTGGCCTGGACGCTTGACCAGTAAATACCTCACCAGTACCGCCAGCAGTACCGCCAGGCCGGACAGGCAGGCCAGCATTGCGCGGAAGGCGCCGTCATAAGCTGTGCGCAGCACCTCTTGTTGACCCGGCAATAATATCGCCGCCTGCTGCAGGTTGCCCAGGGCGGCGCGGCTGGCCGCTGCCAGCAGGGGCAGCTCAGGCGGCAGCAGCTGGCCCAGGCGCATCGCGATCAAGCCGGCCAGCACGGCGCCAGCCACCGCCAGCGCAACGCCATCGGCGCTGACGCGCACGGTATTGAAGATGCCCGTCGCCATGCCGGCCCGCTCTGGCTCCACCACGCTGAGCGCCATGCCATCCATCAAGCCCCAAGGCAAGCCTATGCCCACGCCTATCAGCAGCAAGGGTAATATCAGGATGGCGTCACTGCCATGTCCCATGACCAGGGCCAGCCAGGCCAGGCCGGCAGCGGTCAACAGCAAGCCTGCTGCGCACAGGGTGGCCGCGCTGCACCAGCGCAATAGCCAAGCGGCCAGCATGGGCACGCACAATAGCGGCGCGGCCAGGGCGATCATCAAGCGGCCCGCGGCCAGCGGCGTATGGCCATCGACGCCGATAAAGCGGCCGGGCAGCATCACGATCAGCACGATAAACAAAAAGGCGGGCGAGGCGGCCAGTACTTGCACGCCGACGAAGTGGCGCTGGCGAAACAGCGACAAGTCCAGCATCGGCTGGAGCGTCTTGCGTTCGGTCCTGATGAACAGGCCGAACAACAGCAGCGCTGCGGCCAGCGGCAGCCATACGCTGGCGCTGGACCAGCCATGTTCGGGCGCTTGCAGCATGGCAAAAGTCAGCAGCCCCAGCGCCGCGCTGAAACCGACGGCGCCGGGCCAGTCCAGCCGGCCTGCCGTTTGCGCACTATCGGCCGGCACGCTGACCGCCACCAGCAACAAGCCCAGCAGTCCCAGCACGGCGGTGGCGTAAAAGACGGCTGGCCAGTCGGCCCATTCCAGCATGGCGCCGGCCGCCAGTGGACCGAAAGCCAGGCCCAGGCCGAAGGTGGTGCCCAGCAAACTCATGATGCGGTTGCGCGCCGCACCGTGGAACAACGGCGCCAGCGAGGACATGGCGGCGGCGAACGCAGCGGCGCCACCGAGTCCCTGTATGAAGCGCAGCACAGAAATCATCCATACGCTGGGTGCTGCGGCAATCGCCACGGTGGCCCCGCAAAACACCAGCATGCCGGCCAGCCATACGCGGCGCCGGCCCAGCAAATCGGTCAGGCTCCCAGCCACCATCATGGCGCTGCCATAACTGAGGATGTAGGCATTGATGACCCAGTTCAGGGTGGAGGCGCTGCCGCCCAGCTCAGCGCTGAGGGCGGGCAGCACTACGGCCGGGCCTGTAAAACACAGGGGGATCAGCAAGCCCGTCAGGCAGGCGGCCAGTACTTGCAGCAATAAGGATAGTCGGGAAGCGGGCGAAACAGGCATGGCGGACTCATACGTAAAGATAGAGCGCAGAGTATGGTCGCGCCATGATTAAAGAAAAATGGGCTAAACTGATCAACATATCGGACAAATTTGTCTTGAATCGTGGAGTGATATGGAAGGTTTGCATGGCATGGCCATGTTTGTGCAGGTGGCCGACAGCGGCAGTTTTTCGGCCACCGGCCGCCAGTTGGGCTTGTCGTCGTCGGCCGTGGGAAAAAGTATCGCCCGCATGGAGGCGCGGCTGGGCGTGCGCCTGTTCCAGCGCAGCACGCGCCACCTGGCGCTGACGGCGGAAGGCGCCAAATTCCTCGACCGCTGCAAGCGCATACTGGCCGAAGTGGAAGCGGCCGAGCAGGAGCTGAGCGAGTCGAACAGTGCACCCAGCGGACGCTTGCGCATCAGCCTGCCACGCTATAGCGGCCTGTTCGAGCCTGCCATCCTGGCGTTCATGCAAGCTTACCCAGCCATCGAACTGGACCTCGATTTCTCCGACGAGCTGGTCAATGTGGTGGGCGACGGTTATGACGCGGTCTTGCGCAGCGGGGAGCTCGATGATTCCGGCTTGACGCGGCGGCGTTTGTGCACGTTTCGTCGCTTGCTGGTGGCTTCGCCCGCCTACCTGGCGCAACACGGGCGGCCAGCCAGTCTTCTGGACCTGGCGCAGCATGCGCGCTTGCAATACCGCTTTCCTGCTACCGGGCGGCTGGAAACCTGGCCGATGGCCGACGAAGGAGCGTTACTGGCGCCGGGCATGGTCTGCAACAGCGTGGAAATGCGCGTGTTCCTGGCCGTACAGGGGCAGGGTATCGCTTATCTGCCCGCCTTTACGGTGCAGCGCGAGCTGGCGGCGGGCCAGCTACAGACCGTATTGGACGATGACACGCCGCAGCAAGCGAGCTTCTGGCTGCTGTGGCCAGCCAGCCGCCATATGCCGCCACGGCTGCGCGTGTTCATTGATTTCCTGGTGGAACACTTCCAGGAACGCGTTTTCGGGGTGCCGTGAGTCTGCGGTGAGTACGTGGTGCGTGTGCAGTGATTGGTGCGCCATGCGGCGCGCGAAATGCCTATATTGGATGGACTTCTACGTTGTACCGGACGAAAGGAGACATCATGCAGCGCATCCAGAAAATCACCCCCTGTCTATGGTTTGACGGCCACGCCGAGGCGGCGGCCCGTTTTTATACGGGCATTTTCCCCAATTCCAAGATCGGCCAGCTCAGCTATTACAGCGAGGAGGGCCAGGAAATCCACGGCCAGCAGCCGGGCAGCGTCTTGACCGTCGCATTTGAGCTGGACGGCCAGACGTTCACGGGCTTGAATGGCGGCCCGCTGTTTCAGTTTACCGAAGCGATCTCGTTCCAGGTCAATTGCGAAACCCAGGATGAGGTCGACCATTACTGGGAGCAATTATCCGAGAGCGGGCCGAAAGAGGCGCAG
Organism: Janthinobacterium silvisoli; assembly: GCF_014200725.1. Lineage (GTDB taxonomy): Bacteria > Pseudomonadota > Gammaproteobacteria > Burkholderiales > Burkholderiaceae_D > Janthinobacterium. The sequence goes on along the minus strand of NZ_JACHCL010000001.1, from coordinate 70,895 downwards.
CAATGCGGCTGGCTCAAGGACCAGTTCGGCGTTTCGTGGCAAATCGTGCCCGTGATCTTGCCGAAATTGCTGAGCGACCCCGATCCCGTCAAGGCCCAGCGCGTGATGAAAGCCATGATGGGCATGAAGAAGCTTGATATCGAGGTGCTCAAGCGGGCGTATGCCGGTTAATCCAGCAGCCTGGAAGCTGGCCCGTCAAGTCAGTGCACATTGTTTCCAGGGGGCTGCGGCTGGCAAGTTCGATAAGTGCGCGCCGATGGCGGCGATACGCTGCCAGGCCTGTTCATGGCTGGCGTCGGCTTCGCGCCACGGCGGCAGGCTTGCACGATAGCGGCCGCTCCCTGCCCAAAGCGGTCTGCATTTGTTATAGTCCGGGCCATCCTTCGTTTACCGTGATCCTCTACATGACCAACGCTATCCAGATTCCCCGCACCTTCGGTACTCCCTTGTCTTCCACCGCCATCAAAGTCATGCTGCTCGGTTCCGGTGAACTGGGCAAGGAAGTGATCATTTCGCTGCAGCGCCTGGGCGTGGAAGTGATTGCCGTCGACCGTTATCCGAACGCGCCCGGCCATCCGGTGGCGCACCGTTCGCATGTGATCGACATGAGCGACGGCGTGGCGCTGGCCGCGCTGATCGACCTGGAAAAGCCGGACCTGATCGTGCCGGAAATCGAAGCCATCGCCACCGACACGCTGGCCGCTCTGGAAGCGGCGGGCCAGATCACCTGCATCCCGAACGCGCGCGCCGCCGTGCTGACGATGAACCGCGAAGGCATACGCTGCCTGGCTGCCGAAGAACTGGGAGTGGCCACCTCGCCATACCGCTTCGCCAGCAGCTTGCAGGAATTGCAGCTCGCTTGCCAGGAAATCGGTTTTCCCTGCGTGGTAAAACCCGTCATGTCTTCGTCGGGCAAGGGCCAGTCCAGGCTCGATGGTGCACAAGACGTGGAAACCGCGTGGAACTATGCGGCCAGCGGCGGTCGCGTCGATTCGGGCCGCGTGATCGTCGAGGGCTTTATCGATTTTGATTATGAAATCACCTTGCTGACGGTGCGTGCCGTCGGTGCTAACGGCCAGGTTGAAACGCAGTTTTGCGAGCCGATCGGCCATCGCCAGGTGCAGGGCGATTACGTGGAATCGTGGCAGCCGGCGCGCATGGCGCCGCTGGCGCTGGAGCGCTCGCGCGAGATCGCGCGCAAGGTGACGGATAACCTGGGTGGCTTGGGTCTGTTCGGCGTGGAGCTGTTCGTCAAGGGCGATATGGTGTGGTTCTCGGAAGTGAGCCCCCGTCCGCACGACACGGGCATGGTCACCATGGCCAGCCAGCTGCAAAGCGAATTCGAGCTGCACGCCAAGGCGATTTTGGGCCTGCCTGTGAACGTGGCGCTGCGCTCGCCTGCCGCCTCGGCCGTCATCTACGGCCAGGTGGAAGCCAAGGGCATCGCCTTCGAAGGCGTGGCCGATGCCTTGAATGTGCCCGGCGCCGACTTGCGCCTGTTCGGCAAACCCGAATCGTTTGCCCGCCGCCGCATGGGCGTGGCGCTGGCCACCGCCGACGATATCGATACGGCGCGTGAACGTGCCGTGCTGGCGGCATCGAAGGTCAAGCCAGTCGCACGCTAAGCAGGCATAGGACAACCATGGACAACCACGATCAGGACATGCCCCAGTTGCCGCAAGCCGATGACGCCGTCGTCGGCAAGCAGGCGGGCGCGCAAATGCTGGCCACGGCGTGTGCCGCACGCGATGCTTTTTATGCCAGCCTGGGTAGCATGGATAGCGACGTGCTGACGCCGTTGATCAATCCAGCCTTCGACGGTGGCCCGCGCTGGCCATCGTTGCGCCAGGCCTGGCGCGTGATCCACAAGCCAGACTCCATCATCATCGCCAGTGATGGCTTGAGCGATCCGTTCGAGGATGATGATGACATTTTCGTGCCGCGCGGGCATTTGCTGGAAGTGTGCCTGGAAGCGCCGCTGGCGGCGTTCGAAGGCAAGCAAGTATCTGACTCGTGGCTGTTCGAGCTGCTTTTCCAGATCAGCCAGAACGTGGCCGACCACGGCTCCATCGATTTGCTGGTCGAGCGCCATGGCAGCGTCTCCATGCTGCTGGACTTGCAGCATCCGCCAGCCGGCCTCGAAAACGAGAATGAACAGGTGGGTGTGCTGCTGAGCCAAAAGACGGCGCTGCCGCCATCGTTCGCCACGCCCTATGGCGACATCATGCTGCTGACAGCCACCGTGCTGCAGCCAGCGGAGCTGGACTTTATCAGCGATGCCGAAGACAAGGCGTTAGCGCGGTTGACGTTATTGGAAACCCTGCAAGCCGGCCCGGCCCGGCATTTGAGCCTGGCCAACCGTCCAGCCCTTATTCCCCGCTAGGCGTTTCCACAACTGCTTCGGTAGCATGCGGTGGTGGTGGCTCTTGCCACTTTCCCGCCTTTTTCAGCTGGTTCTTTAGCCCCGGCAGCGGAAAACCCAGCGCATAAGCCTTGTGTGCATAGGCCAGCGCCTGTGTGTAGTCTTTTTTCTTCACGTACATCAAGCCCAGGTTGTACTGGGTGCTGGCTTGTTCCGGCGCCAATTGGCCCGCCTCGCGCAATTGATCCAGCGCCGCTTCCGCCTGGCCTGTCGCCAGCAGATAGCTGCCGAACACGGAGCGCGCCGTGGCGTCGGTGGGCACGTAGCCGATGGCCCGCTCAAAATAGCAATTGATGGTGTAGCGTGCGCCCAGCGGCTGCACGTTTTTTTCGCGCAGGCCCAGCCTGGCCATGGCTGACAAGGCGCGGTGGTGGTTGGGGAAATGCTCCAGCGTGTAGCTGATATCGGCGCCCAGGCTGCCCGTCATGCCTTTCACCAGTTTATCCACGCTCCCATTGAAATGGAATTGTTCGACCACCGCCAGGCCGCTACGGTCTTGTGGATTCGTGTAATCGCCGCCCGGATCGTGCTTGACGTAGGGCGGGCAAGTTGCGGAAGCTGCGGCGTGCGCTGGCAGCGCCAGCAGGCAAACGATGGACAGGATTTTCATGGCGAACTCCGGTGGCTGACCGTTAGCAGCAGCTCGGCCAGGGCGCCGGCCCGGGCTGAGCGCGATTGCAGGGCGATGGACTCAAGGCTGGCCAGCGGCGCCTGGCCCTGGCGCACCAGCGTCATAAAATGCATCAGTGCGCGCGCGCAGTCGCTGGCGCTGGCCAGCTGGCCGATGGTGTCGATGCCGCACTGGCGCAGCTTGGCCGCGCTGTCGCCGGCCAGGTCGGTCAGCGCCAGCACGGGCCGCCGGCAGCGCAGGTATTCATATAGCTTGGCAGGTATCTGGCTATTGCAGTTGGCTGCCTGCAACAGCAGCAAGCCATCCGCCGCCTGCATTTCGGCCAGCGCCGCCGCGTGCGTCTGCAAGGGCGCCAGGGTGACCAGATCGCTGACGCCGTATTTGACCAGCAGGGTGGCCAGCCACGCATCGTGGCCGGTGGCGCGCAGCAGCAGCTGAAAATTATGCGGCGCCAGTACACCCTGCTGGCGCAGATTGGCCAGCGCTTCGAACAGCGGCTGCGGATCGCGTTCGGAAGGGTAGATCACGCCGCTGTGCAGCAGCAGGAAGCGTTGGCCAGGTCTGCTCCCAAGCGTGGACGCGCCGCTGTAATCTTCTTCGTCATGGCCATTTTCAATCAGCACGCAGCGCTCATGGGCCAGGCGCCGGCGGTGCATGCTGACGGCCCCCGGCGTGGTGCAGACGATGGCCGCGCTGCGGGCCGCGATGCGCTGCTCGATCCAGTGGTGCACGCGGTACAAGCGGCGGTTGGCCGGGTAAGGTGCATCGCTATCGCTGTCATCGAGCATGGGGTCGCGCTGGTCGGCGATCCATGGCAGGCCGCTGAGTTTTTGCAGGGTGAGGGCAACCAGGTGGGCGGTGGCGATCGGGTAGGTGGACCAGATCGCGTCGGGTTTATATTTTTTAATCATGCGCAGGCCTGCCGGCACGGCGCTGAGCCACCACGAACTCCAGCGGTCGGGCAGGGCCAGCCAGCGCGGATAATGGCCCCTGATCGCCAGGTGGCGGCCCGCATCAAGCGCCAGGCTGCGGTGTACGGTGTTTGATGTGTCCTGATCCAGTACTCCTGTTTGCCCATACGCGCCGGGAGTGGGGCACAGCAGCAGCGGCTGCCAGCCATGTTCGGGCAAATGGCGGACAAAACCCTGGGTGCGCAAGATGCCGCTGCCGCCCTGCAGCGGCGGATAGTGATAGGCGATCATCAGTACGCGCCTTACCATGAGGCTATCCATTCCAGGCAATGCTGTTCGACCTGGGCGCGCCAGGCGGCGCTGGCAAAGGTATGGTTGGCGCCAGCGATGTGGACTGTTGTCCATGGCGCGCAGCTGGCCAGCGTGCGCCAGTCACTCGATGTTTTAATTAGCTCGTCCCATTCGCGGGCGCCCAGGTCTTCGCCGCTCAGTATGAGTAACACCTTGCCGTGAAACTGGCATAGCGCGTGGTACAGGTCCGCCTGCGGCAGTTCGGCGCCGGCCGCCGCGGCATGCGCCGCCGTGGTCCGCAGGCTGGCCAGGCTGGCCGCCAGCTGGAGGCCGCCGCCAGCCAGCTTGCGCCAAAAGTCGCGCTGAACCAGCCGGCGCAGATAATAATGGCGCAAGGTGGTCCTGGCCAGGCTGGCCGGACTGCGCACCCACGGATTGAGCAAGACCAGTCCCTTGATACGCGCGTCGCTGGCTGCGTGGCGGGCGGCAGCCGTGGCGCCATCGCACAGCCCCCACAGCACCACTTCGCGCAGCGCCGGCACGCCATGGAAGAACTGCGCCAGTGCGCTGTCGATGTCGTCGGCGATGGTCAGGTAGTCACGCGCTGCACCTTCGGAGTCGCCCATGCCTCGGTAATCGAAGCGCAGCACGGGAAAACCTTGCTCGGCCAGCACCCGCGCCAGCAAGGTAAATTGTCTGTGGCTGCCAGCCCGGTATTGCGGCCCGCCCGTGATCATCAGTACGCCGCGTGGTCCGGGCCTGCACGGCAGGTTGAGGATGCCGATCAGTTTTTCCTCGCCACAGCTGAAACGCAGGGCCAGCTCGCGGTGCTGCAGCGCTTGATGGTCATCGGCCATGCTGCATGCTCCCCGGTTCAGTGAGCCAGTCGCCGCACAGCTGGCGCGTAGCCTGCAGCAGCTGCGGGCATTCCATGATTTCCGCGCTGGACCAGAAGGCGCCATCGTCGAATGCCGCGATGTGCAGCTGCGCTCCTTCACTGCGCCATTGCTGGACCAGGCGCGCTGCCGGCGCCGGTAGTGTCGCCGTGCTGGCACTGTATTCAAGCCAATAGACAGGAACCGCTGGCGCCGTGGGCGCCAGCCTGGCCGCATCGATGTCGTCGATGGCGTGTACCAGCTCGGGAGCCAGGGTATAGCCAGCTACTTCGATGTTCTGGCCGGCCGCCAGCTGGGCATGCGTGTGGACCGGCGCTTCTTTCTGGCCGTTATCGGCCAGCATGCGCGCAGCCAGCCGCAGGCGCAGGAACTGGTCCATGCTGCGCCGGCCCGACAGCTCGGGTTGCCATAGCAGCAAACGGGCCAGCGGCACAGGCGGATGGCGGGCGATGTCGAGCGCCAGCAGGGCGCCCAGGCGCAGGCCCCACAGTGTCAATGGGCCGCTCACCCTTTGCTGCAACCAGGCGCAGGCCAGGTGCACGTCGTTGCGCCAGATGGCCCAGCGCGCATCGGCAAAATCGCCGCTGCTGTCGCCGCAGCCATGCAGGTCGATCTGCAGCACGCTGTAGCCGGCGTCAGCGAAAGCGCGCGCCTGCAGCGCCGCCACCCGCCGGCTTTTATTGAGTTCTTCGGCAAATGGATGCAGATACACGATGCCGCCGCGCGGCGGCCGCTTTTGCCCCGATTCAGGCGCCGGCAGGTGCAGCAAACAATAGCGCTGGCCGCCGCTGGCCGGCAGGAAGAACGGTAGCAGGCTGGTAGACGAACGTGTCATCGGTCCGGCCTGGTGATGGCGTGGATGAAATCGACCAGGCTACCGACCGTGGCAAAGTGGCGCGCATGGATGTCGTCGTCGGTTACGGTGATGCCGAAATGGTCTTCCAGCGCGTTGATCACGCTGATGACGGCCATGGAATCGAGTTCCGGCAAGCTGCCCAGCAGCGGTGTTGCCGCCGTCAGCGGCCGCTGGCCCAGTCCCAGCGTGGCACGCAGGATCTGCCTGACCGATGTCTCCAGGGCCTCGTTTACTGTTTCAGAATGCGGCATGTCAGCTCCAGGGAAGGAATGTGCGGCAAGCCGCTGGTGTCGAAAATGAAGCTGGGGAAGCTGTCTGCCCGCCGCGACAGGTGCAGGTATGGCGGCAGGCTGGCCAGCATCCATTGCCAGTGTCCGCAGCGTAAAAAGGTGGCCGTGCCCAGGTCCAGGGTGCCCAGGCGCGCATGGGCGGCCATCGAGGTCCGGTTGAAGCGCGAAATGCGGCTGCACGACCAGCGCACGCCTTGCTCATGCAGCAAGGTATTGGCTTCTTCCCACAGGCGGGCGAAGACCAGGCCGCCGCGTAGTTCGGGATGGACCCATATGTCGAGATCCCACGACGATTGCAGCGATGGCAGCACGTAGCGGGCGCGTACCTCGTCTTCCTGGCAAGCGCCGTGCACCATCCACAGCCAGCCCGCCAGCAGAGTTTGCGAGGTTGGCGGGGCGCTTGCCAGCAGGCAGCGCGCGCCCTGGCGAAAACGTGCTGTCAGCGTCGCTGGCGGACGTGGCGGGCGCTGGCTGGCTGGCGGCAGCGTTTCCATACCCAGGCATGGCGCGACCACGATAGATTTGCCGCGTCCCCCGCACAGGCTGCCGGGCGCCACGCCTTGCGCCACGAACTGATAGCGGTGCAAGGCGCAGCGTTTGCCCGGCACGCGCTGCAGCAGGCGCGCCAGCGCGTGCCAGACGGCATCGCGCCAGCCCAATTCGGCGATGCTGTTGCGGATGCGGCCTGTGGTGCTGATTGACATGGACAGTGTGCTCGCTGCGGCGGGTTGGTCTACGCTGTCCATTAGAGCGTGGGGGGAGCGGGTCAGTGTTGCGCTGTCTCAAGCTGTCGCGCTTGTTGCATTAGTTGATAAAAATCAATGTCCGTGTTGTCATTTTTCTCAATCATAGCGGGATGCGTGGGCTGGTCTGCCTGTGCATCGGGGAGCGCAGCCGTTTGCCGGGGCTCCATAACAGGGTTGAAATACAGGGGCGAAACAATGGCGACATTCGTACATGACTTTATCTTCGAGGCGGCGCAGCGTGCACCTGGCACACCGGCCTTGTCTTATCCCGCTGCCTACCCGGCCCAGGAAACGCTGCTCAGTTATGCAGCACTGGCGCGCCGCGTGCGCGACTGCGCTTCCGCCTTGCTGAGCCTGGACCTGCGACGCGCGGAAAGAGTCGCCGTTTACCTGGAAAAATGCCCTGAAAATGTGACGGCCATGTTTGGTACGGCGGCCGCCGGCGGGGTGTTCGTGCCCGTCAATCCCTTGCTCAAGGCGCAGCAGGTCGCTTATATACTTGCCGATTGCAACGTCAGCATCCTGGTCACCTCGCGCGAACGGCTGGCCCAGCTGGCGCCGGCGCTGGCGGCCTGTCCGGACTTGCGCACCATTGTGGTCACGGGTAATCAGCTTGATGAGCATCCCGCCAGTGCGCTGCCCATGATGGCCTGGCAATCCTTGCTGGCGGCCGGCGCCGATATCCCGATGGCGCCGCACGCCGTGGTCGACACCGACATGGCGGCCATTTTGTACACCTCGGGCAGCACGGGCCGGCCCAAGGGCGTGGTCTTGTCGCACCGTAATATGGTGGCCGGCGCGCTCAGCGTTGCCAGTTATCTGCGCAACACGCCGCAAGACCGCATCCTGTGCGTCTTGCCACTCAGTTTTGACTATGGCTTGAGCCAGCTGACGACAGCTTTTGCCAGCGGCGCCTGCGCCGTGTTGATGAATTACCTGCTGCTGCGCGACATCATTGAAACGGTGGAACAGGAAGCGATCACGGGCCTGGCCGCCGTGCCGCCCTTGTGGATACAGTTGTCGCAGCTGAGCTGGCCATTGTCTTCACCGCTGCGCTACATCACCAATTCGGGTGGCGTGATGCAGCGCTCTAGCGTCGAGCGTTTGCGTTTATCCCTGCCGCGCACGCAGATTTTCCTGATGTATGGCTTGACCGAAGCGTTCCGTTCGACGTACCTGGCGCCGGAACAGCTGGAACGGCGGCCCGATTCCATCGGCAAGGCCATCCCGAACGCTGAAGTACTGGTGCTGCGCCCCGACGGCAGCGAGTGCGAGGCGGACGAACCCGGTGAACTGGTGCATCGCGGCGCGCTGGTAGCGCTTGGTTACTGGAACGATGCGGTCCGTACGGCAGAGCGTTTCAAGCCCTTGCCGCCGCAAGCCACGGGCCTGGTGGTGCCGGAACTGGCCGTGTGGTCGGGCGACACGGTGCGCCGCGATGCGGACGGCTACCTATATTTTGTCGGCCGTAGCGACGACATGATCAAAACGTCGGGCTATCGCGTCAGCCCGGCCGAGGTTGAAGAGGTAGCGTATGCCAGCGGCCTGGTGGGCGAAGCGGCGGCGCTCGGTGTGCCGCACCCGGTGCTGGGCTCGGCCATCGCCTTGCTGGTGACCGCCGCGCCCGGCGTAGAACTGAGCCGCGATGCGCTGCTGGCTGCCTGCCGCCTGCGCTTGCCTGCCTACATGGTGCCCGTCTACATCGTGATCCGCGGCGATTGCTTGCCGCGCAACCCGAACGGCAAGATCGACCGGCCGCTGCTGGCGGCCGAACTGGCGGCCGCCTATGGAGACCACCCATGATCGCGCATGCACGGCAGGCGCAGTTCGCGGTGGATGCCGACATGCTGGAGCTGGGCGGCATGGCGCTGACGCGTTTGGCCCAGCGGGTGGGCCGCACGCCGTTTTATGCGTATGAACGCCAGCATATCGCGCGCCGCGTGGCCGCTCTGCGGGCCACGCTGCCGGCTGCTGTGCACCTGCACTATGCGATGAAGGCCAATCCCATGCCGGCCGTGGTGCAATGCCTGGCGGGCCTGGTCGATGGCATCGATGTGGCTTCGGGCGGTGAACTGGCCATCGCCCTCGATACCACCATGCCACCGCAGCGCATCAGCTTTGCAGGGCCGGGCAAGGGCGATGGCGAGCTCGCTTGCGCGGTGGCTGCCGGCGTGCTGATCAATATTGAGTCGATGGCTCAACTGGAAAGAGTGGCGCTGGCCAGTGAACGGCTGGGTCTGGCTGGCAGGGTGGCAGTACGCGTGAATCCCGATTTTTCCCTGCGCCGCGCCGGCATGCGCATGGGCGGCGGCGCGCAGCCGTTTGGTGTCGATGTGGAGCTGGTGCCGGCCTTGCTGGCGCGCATTCCGGAGATGGGACTGGTATTTGAAGGCTTTCATATTTATTCGGGCTCGCAAAACCTGTGGGCCACGGCCCTGGCCGAAGCGCAGGGACAAAGCGTGGAACTGGCCTTGCGCCTGGCCGATCATGCGCCTGGCCCGATGCGCGTGCTCAATATTGGCGGCGGCTTTGGCGTGCCGTATTTTCCTGGCGACCAGGCGCTGGACCTGACGCCGCTGGCCGACGGCTTGCAGCGGCAGCTGGACCGCTTACAGGCGGTCTCGCCCGATACGCGCCTGAATATCGAGCTGGGCCGCTATCTGGTGGCCGAAGCGGGTATTTATGTGTGCAAGGTGATCGAACGCAAGCTGTCGCATGGGCAAGTGTTTCTTATTACCGATGGCGGACTGCACCATCATCTGGCCGCGTCCGGCAACTTTGGCCAGCTGATACGCAAGAATTATCCGGTCGCCATCGGCAACCGTTTATATGGCGGCGAACGCGAGCGGGCATCCGTGGTCGGACCCCTGTGTACGCCGCTGGACTTGCTGGCCGACCAGATGGAGATGGCACGGGCCGACGCGGGCGACCTGGTGGTGGTGTTCCAGTCGGGCGCGTATGGTTTGACGGCCAGTCCCACGGCCTTCCTCAGCCATCCCTTGCCGGCCGAGGTGCTGGTATGAGCGGCCTGTGCGGCTGGTTGACCCTGAGCGGGGACGGTACGCCAGAGCATGAGCTGGTGCTGGCCGCCATGGCGGAACCGCTGGCCCGCTACGACCGGGTGCCCGTGCAACTGCGCACGGGGCATGGCAGCGCCGTGGCCGTGGCTGCTTGTGCAGGCGCCAGCCACGTGTATCAAAAAGAAGGTTTACTGGTGGCTATCTGGGGTCGGCCCGAACTGGACGGCTCCAGCCTGGACGTGGCGCGCCGTCTGGCGCCGTTGTGGCTGGGCAAGGGGGTGGCCGCCTGTATTTCCCTGTCCGGGCCATTTGCGCTGGCCATCCTCGATGAATTTTCAGGTACCGCCTTGCTGGCCGTGGACCGCACGGGCCAGCACCCGCTCAGCTATGCCAGCCATGCGCAGGGGCTGTTTTTTGCTTCTTCGCACGATGCCATGCTGGCCCATCCTGCCGTGCGGACCGCGCTCGATCCGCAGGCGCTGTATAACTATTTGTACTTTCATATGGTGCCGGGCCCGGCCACGGCTTACCTGGGCCAGCAGCGATTATTGCCTGGCGAATATCTGCATGTACAGCAGGGCAAGCTGTGCAAGGGCAAGTACTGGGATATGCTGTTCAAGGAGGCGGCCCATGCCGGCGGCGCGGCGCAGGAACGGGCATTCCTGCGCATCCTGCGGCAGGCGGTGGAACGTTGCCTGGGCGGCGATGCGGAAACCACGGGCGCCTTTTTGAGCGGCGGCACCGACAGTTCCAGCATCGCCGCGCTGATGGCGCAAGTGACGGGCCAGAGCGCGCGCACCTATTCGATCGGCTTTGATGCGCCCGGCTATGATGAAATGGCGTATGCGCGCCTGGCCGCCCGCCATACGGGCAGCAGCCACCATGAACGCTATGTCACGGCCGAAGACGTGCTGGAGGCAATCCCGCAACTGGCCGCCGTATTCGACCAGCCATTCGGCAACGCCTCGGCGATTCCCGCCTTTTATTGTGCACAGATGGCGCACCAGGATGGCGTGACGCGCCTGCTGGGCGGCGATGGCGGCGATGAACTGTTTGGCGGAAATGAGCGTTATGCGCACCAGGCCTTGCTGTCGCGCTATGAAAACTTGCCTGCGATGCTGCGCCAGGCTGTCATCGAGCCATTGCTGTTCCGCCAGCACAATAGCAGGCCGTGGAAGCTGGCCGACAAGCTGCGCAGCTATATCGAGCAAGCCAGCCAGCCTTTGCCGGCCCGTATGGAAAGCTATAATCTGTTGCAGCGCTATGGCTACCGCACGGTGCTGGAAGACGGCTTTATCGAGACCATCGACCCCGGCGTGGCGCCTGCCTGCCTGAACGGCGCCTATTGGCAACGGCAAGACTTGAAGTTGAGCCAGATTAATCAATTGCTGGCGCTGGACATGCGTTTTACCCTGGCTGACAATGACTTGCCCAAGGTGCGCAAGGCTTGTGAGCTGGCCGGCGTGGAAGCGGCTTTTCCCTTCCTGGACGATGAAATGGTGGCCTTTGCGGCTAGCCTGGCGCCTGCCGACAAGTTGCACGGCAGGCAGCTGCGGCCGTTTTTCAAGCGCGCGCTGGCCGGCACCTTGCCAAATGCGATCCTGCACAAGAAAAAGCACGGTTTCGGCTTGCCGTTCGGCCTGTGGCTGCACAGTCATGCGGGCTTGCGCGACTTCGCCTTCGATAATCTGAGCCAGCTGCGCCGGCGCGGCATCGTGCGGCCCGCCTTCATTTCCGACTTGCAAGGACGTTTGCTGCAGGAACACCCGGCGTATCACGGTACCATGGTGTGGATCCTGATGATGCTGGAGCAATGGCTCAGCTTGCATCCGGCGGCGTTTGCCGCAGGTTCTGCCGCAACCGCCACAGAAACATCAACCGTCCTCGATCCCACGGCGTAAAGCGGGGCAGCTGGTACAGGTCCAGCTGCGGACCTGGCCGGCTGGCGCCCCAGTCCGTGGCCACGGCCGCCGTAAAGCCCAGTTCCCTGACCATGGCGACATGGCGCGCACCGTAATCGCGGTCCCGCTTGCCGTTCGGATACGCAAACAGATCCACCGGAGTTTGCAGCCACTGTTCCAGCTGGGTCTTGCCATCGACGATTTCCTGGCATGCCTGCCGCTCCGGCAGTGCCGACAGGATGGGGTGGCGCACCGTGTGCGCGCCGATCTGCATGCCGGCCTGATGTAGCGCCCGCAATTGTGCCACTGTCAGCATGGGTTCCGTTTCCCTGCCGGGCCAGCCGCCCGCCCGCAGGCTGACCTGTTCCGACAGCGCCTGGCGCTGCCTGCACGGCAGGTATTTGAGTTTGGCCAGCAGGGCCGCGATGGCGGCAGAGCGCTGTGCCAGCGTGCCGATAGGCCAGCAATCGAGGCCCAGCTCGCGCAAGTCCAGGCGGGGGGCGGGAGCACGCCGTACGGCGTCGATCAGGCAGTCATTCCACATCCGTCCGCCATCCAGATAGCCGCTGGCAATAAAGAAAGTTGCGTGCAAGCCGTGTTTTTGCAGCAGCGGCAAGGCTATTTGCGCATTGTCCGCGTAACCGTCGTCGAAGGTGATGCAGGCCGCGCGTGGCGGCAAGCTGCCATCCTGCAGGCGCTGCAAGGCTTGCGGCAGGGGCAGCGGCGTGAAAAAATATTTGAGCAGTCTTAATTGCCGTTCGAACAGGCGGGCGTCGACTTCGCCGGGAAACAGCGGGTCGGGCCGGGCCAGCACGCGGTGATAGATCAGGATCGAGAGGCTGGCGGTGTTCATGACTGGATTTGCCCGGTCAGCAACTGGCGCTCGACCACGATGCGCGTGGCGATCAGCACGGCCATCAAATAATAGGGCATGTCGAAATACAGCAGGCTGAGGAAGGCGCCGCCCACGGCAAAGCCGATCATGCTTGCCTGTATCATCGTCGCCAGGCCCAGCGCCCAGCGCAGCTCGGCGGCGTTGCGCGTGAGCTTGATGATGCGGCTTGCTGCGCGCCAGGTGGCGATGCCCAGCGCCAGGTAAATTGCAAGGCCCACAAAACCGTGTTCGCCCAATACCTGGAAATAAATGCTGTGCGCCGCGTGCACATCCATCGGGTTCGGTGCATAACGGGCAAAGATACCCGGATCGGACACTTCGAAGCCGCCGCCCAGGAAACGGTCGCGCGCCAGGTTCCAGGCCATTTGCCAGGCGTTCAGCCTGCCCAGCGCGGAACTGTCTTCCTGATAAGTATTGATCGTATCCATGCGTTCCGACCAACGGTCGGGCATGAAGGCCAGCAGCAGCGGCGTGAGCAGGCACAGCACCGCGCCCAGCGCCACTTTCCTGCCGCTCTTGATCCACATGAACAGACACATGGCTGCAATCGCCAGCAGCGCGCCGCGCGAATACGAGCCCAGCGCAGCCAATGCGGACAGCAGCATGGCCGCGCTCAAGCCGTGGCGCAGCCAGCGTTTGTCGGTGTTTTGCTGTAGATAAAACATCAAGGGGATGGTGATGATCAGGGCCAGGGCCAGCGCGTTGTTGTCACCGATAAAAGTTTCCTCCGGTCCCCAGACCCGCTCCGTGCCGCCGCTGCGGATAGTAAAGATGCCGCCTTTCACGCCGTAATAGCCGATCGAGCCGGCCAGCACCCAGACCAGGCGCAGAATATCTTGCCGCGTGCGTATCACCATCATCACCACAAAACTCATCAGCATGATCTTCATGACCTTGTTCCATTGCACCCAGGACGCTTCGGGCAAGAGCGCAAACGGGGCCGTGATATTCATCCAGACAACAAACGCCAGTAGCAGCAAGCTGATGGGCGTCAGCGGCAGGCTTTTGGGCGTGCGCGAAATCAGCAGGCTGAACATGGTGGCGATCGCGATGATGAAGGCGAACGGCAAGTGCGTGGCAAAACCCCAGCCTTGGGTGTGCGGATTCATCACGCTGACCCAGACCCACATCAGTGCGCCAATCGCGGGCGACTTCAGGATGAAAGGCAGGGAGCCGAAGATCACGAGGGTGACGAGGAGATCGCGCATGGAACCTGCTCTGCTTTGAATGACGGGCCGAGACGACGGGCTGAGCCTTGATGCCGCGCAAGGAGCCGGTGGAGTGGCTCAGTACACTGCTCAGTACATTGCTGTGAAGAGTGTTGCCATGGTAAGACGAAGGAGGCACTACCTTGTTGACCGTTCTCATGCCTACCTACAATGGCGCTGGAACCCTGCCCGAAGTGCTGCAAGCCTATACGGCCCTGCAGGCGCCACCGGGTGGCTGGCGGCTGATCGTGGCCGACAATGGCAGCAGCGATGGCACGGCCGCCGTACTGCAGCGTTTCCATGGACGCTTGCCGCTCACCACGCTCTACGTGGCGCGGCGCGGCAGGAGCGCCGCCCTGAACGACGCCGTGGCACTGGGCTTACTCCAGATGGGCGATGGCAGCGACCTGTTCATGTTTGGCGACGATGACGCCATTCCCGCCTGCGACTGGCTGCGCCGCATGGTCCACTGTGCAAGGCTGCATCCGGGCCGCGCCCTGTTTGGCGGCGCCATCGTGCCCGCCTGGCGGGTGCCACCCGCGCCATGGCTGTTGCGCCTGACACCGGAGGGCCTGACCTGGGGCGTGACCAGCCCCGCGCTGCGCGATGGTCCCGTGTATCCAGGCCTGGTATGGGGCGCCAATATGGCGATACGGCGCCGTATGTTCGAGACGGGCGCCCGCTATGACGAAAGCATCGGTCCCAAGGGGGCCAGTTACGCCATGGGCAGTGAAACGCGCCTGAACCTGGATATGTTCCAGTCTGGCCATCTGCCCTGGTTTTGTCCCCAGGCCAGGGTCTCGCATATCATACGCACGCATCAGGTAGACATGGCCTGGATAGTGCACCGCGCCTATCTGTTTGGACGGGGCAAGTGCCGGCTGCATATGCCCGAGCAAACTGTGGAGCTGCTGGGAGTGCCCCGCTGGATGCTGGGACTATATGTCCGCCACCTGGCAGGTAGCGTGTCCGACTGGTTGCGGCGCGACCGGGAGGCTTTGTTCCAGCGGCGCTGGGAAATGGCCTCCTTGCGCGGCTTTTTCCATGAAGCCTGGCGGGGACGGCGCAAGCGGCTGCCCCGTATCGTGATCAGCAGTTATTCCGGCGAGCTGGGCGGCATGGAGCTGCGCATGGCGCAGGAAGCGCGCGTGCTGGACGCGGCCGGTTACCACAGCATGCTGGCGCTGCGCCGCTTTCCCGGTTTTCAGGCCTGGGCGCAAGGCTTGAAAGCGGAGCAGTTGCGGGTCAGTATTTACGAGCCGCCGCTATTCATCGAGCACTGGGCATGGCGCAGGGTAAACTTGCTGCGTGCCAAGCTGCTGGGCGCCTGGCGGCTGCGGCGCTACCGGCCCGACCTGGTGCATGTGGCGTTTTGCTGGACTACCTATGGCGCGTCCATCCTGTGGCAAGCCAGGCAGTGCCGCTTGCCTACCGTGATCAGCGTGCACAATGCCTTCCCGCTGGAAACCTTGAGCGCCTGGCAGCAACCGTTGATGCGCGAAGCGTTTCGCGGCGTGAAGGGCGTGTACGCCGTCTCGCTCTCATCCATGCAGCACTTCCTGGCCCTGTACCGCGACTGGCTGGCGCCCGGCACGCGGCTGGCCGTGATACCGAATGGCGTCGATACGGACCGTTTCATCGTGTCGCTCGCCCGGCGCGAGCAAGCCCGCCGGCAGCTGCGCTTGCCGCAAGACGCGCTGGTGCTCGGCTCGGTGGCGCGGCTGTCGGCGCAAAAACGGCCGCAGGAACTACTGGCGCTGTTTATCCGCTTGCAGCCGCGCTTCCCAAACCTGTATCTGGTGCTGGCCGGCACGGGGCCGCTGGAAGCGATGCTGCGGCTGCAAGTCCAGGCCGCAGGGCTGGGCGGGTGCGTCTTGTTTACCGGCTTCCAGCAGCGCATCGACTTATTGATGCCGGCCTTCGACCTGCATCTGCTGCTCAGTAAAAATGAAGGTTTTGGTATTTCCACCATCGAGGCGATGGCCTGTGGCGTGCCGGCCGTGGGCACCGATGTGCCAGGCAGTAGCGATATTTTGCGTGGCAGCCGCGGCGGCTTGCTGCTGCCGCTCGATGATGCCGAGATGGCTTGCGAGGCCGTGGCCGCCTTGCTGCAAGACCGACCACGGCGCAGCGAGATGGGCAGGCAGGCCAGGATCGAGGCGGAGCAGCGTTATTCCATGCGCAGGCTGGAGCAGCAATTGCGGGGCTTTTATGCGGGACTGGTGTAGCGCGCCCGGCCGGACCGCGCCATGAATGCCACGCGCCATTCCTTTCTGTTTTCATTCGCTGAAAAATACACGGTGCTGCTATTGGGTATGGCGGCTACCATGGTGCTGTCGCGTCTGTTGACCCCGGCCGAGGTGGGCGTGTATTCGCTGGGCGCGGTGCTGGTGGCCCTGGCCCAGGTGGTGCGCGATTTCGGCGTGGGCCAGTATCTGATCCAGGAAAAGACGCTGGACATGCACAAGCTGCGCGCCGCGCTGGCAACCAGCCTGATCGTGGCCTGGCTGCTGGCGGCGCTGGTGCTGGCGGCCAGCGCTCCGCTCGCGCATTTCTACGAGGAACCACGGCTCAAGCTGGTGCTGCAACTATTGTCGATTAATTTCCTGCTGATACCGTTCAGCGCCTTGACCTTGCCCATGTTGCGGCGGCAACTGCGTTTTCGCGCAATCTATGCCATCAACGCGGCCAATAGCGTCACCAATCTGCTGGTCGGCGTGAGCCTGGCGCTGCTCGGCTGCAGTTACATGAGCCTGGTCGGCGCCGTGCTGGCCGGCTCGCTGGCTTCCTTGCTGACCAGCCTGCTGGTGCGTCCCCGTGAATTGCCGTGGCTGCCGTCGCGGCGCGGCATGAAGGCCATCGTTACCTTTGGCGCCTATTCCACGGGAGGCGGGCTGATCGACGAGGCGGGCCTGGTGGCGCCCGACCTCATCATTGGCAAGCTGATCGATATCGAAAGCCTGGCTCTGTTCGGCAAGGCGCAAAGCATGCTCGGTATTTTCAACCAGGCCATTACCAGCGCCATTTCACCCGTGGTGTTTCCTCTGTTTGCCTTGCGTAATCGTGATAATCGCGAGGAGGGCGGGGCAGTGCCGGTCTACTTGCGCACGATCAGCTGCATGACGGCGCTGTCATGGCCGTTTTTCCTGTTCCTGGCCTGCATGGCCTTGCCCTTGGTCAAGGTGTTGTACGGCGAGCAATGGAGCGCCAGCGCGCCCTTGATCAGCATCATGTGCCTGTCGTCGGCAGTGCTTAGCATGTTCAGCATGGCCCGCTATCTGTTCGTGGCAACCGGGCAGATGCGCGCCCAGGCCAGGCTCGATGCCTGGGCCGGGCTGTTGCGGGTGGCGGTCTTGCTGGGGGCGGCACCGTTCGGACTGCTGGCCGTGGCCTGGGGCGTAGTAGCGAGCACCTTGCTGCGTAGCTGGCTGATCTATGGCTGTTTGCGGCGTTTGAGTGGCCTGGAGTGGCGCGTCCTGTTCCAGGCTTTGCGCAAGAGCCTGGTGCTCTGTGTGCTGACGGCGCCGCCGCCGCTATGCATGCTGGTCTGGCATCCGCACGTGACGCCGTTGCTGGCGCTGTCCGTCACGGCGCTGTCGATGCTGGCTTGCTGGATGGCCGGCATCTTTTTGCTGAAGCACGATATCGCCACCGAATTCCTGCTGTTGCTGCGCAAGCTGAGCGGCCGCGTGTTTGCCTCGAACTCACATTGAATGCCTTGAAAGGATCACCATGCGTGTCGGCATATTGTCTTACCCGATGCTATTCCAGCGCGACGGTGGCTTGCAGATCCAGGTGCGCGAAACCATTGCGGCCCTGAACCGCGTCATGCCGCGCACACCGCGCTCGCTGCAGGTGCAACTGGTCGACGCCAATCACGGCTACCTGAGCGATTACGACGTCATACATGTTTTTTCTGCGATCAACGGCAATTACCGCATCGTGGAAACGGCCTGCGAACTGGGTTTGCCGGTCGTGCTGTCGCCGCTGCTGTCACCTGGCTGGAACCGCGCCGCCGCCTGGCGCGCCCGGCTGGTTGACCGGTTGGCTGGCCGCCTGACGGACTGGATGGTGCAAACCAGTTACGCTCAAAGCAAGCGCGCCCTGCAGCTGGCCAGCCTGGTGATCGCGCTGGGCGAGGCCGAGCGTACTGCCATCATCGACGGCTTTGGCATGGAAGAGAGCAAGATACGCGTCTTTCCCAATGGCATCAATCCGCATTTCTTTACGGCCAATAGCGACTTGTTCCGGCGTGAAACGGGTATAGACCGGCCGTTCGTGCTGATGGTCGGCAGCATTTCTCCGTATAAAAACCAGCTGGGGCTGGCGCAGGCGCTGGCCGGTAGCAACTTGCCCGTGGTACTGATCGGCGCCGCGCCGCGTGCCGATCAGGCGTATTTGCAGCAATTGCTGGCCTTGCGCCATGTGAGCTGGCTGGGGCCGCTCGACCATGCCGATCCGCTGCTGGCCAGCGCCTTTAACGCGGCCGCCGTGGCGGCCTTGCCCAGCCAGGGTGAAGTGTTTCCGCTGTCCGTGCTGGAAGCACTGGCGGCCGGCACGCCCGTGGTGATGACGGCGCAAAGCGCGTTGGACTTGCCTGCTTCCGCGTTTGCGCTGCGCAAGGTGCGCTGGGACGATGGCCAGGCGCAAAGGCTGGCCATCGAACAACTGGTGGCGCAGCGCCCCGAGCGGGCCGCCGTGCAGGCGCTGGTCGAACAATTTACCTGGGATAGGGTGGCCAGCCAGATAGCCGATTGCTATTTCGGCTTGCAGGCTGGCGCTGGCTCGCTGACGGCCTTGGCCGGGAGGGGCAGGAGGCGCCATGCTATTTAATTCGTTTGGGTTTCTGTTTTGCTATTTGCCAATCGTGCTGGCCGGCTATTTTTTGCTGGGCCGCCTGGGCCGCCATCGGCAAACGGGATGGCGCGCGCTGGCGTCTGCTGCCTGGCTGGCGGCCGCCTCGCTATTTTTTTATGCCTGGTGGGAGCTGCGTTATCTGCCACTGCTGTTAGCCTCGATCAGCGTCAATTATGCCAGCGGCCGGGCGATTGCCGCCAGCACAGGACCGGTGCGCAAGCGTCTACTGGTGCTGGCGCTGGCCTTGAACCTGGGCTTGCTGGCCTACTATAAATACGCGAATTTCTTTATCGATAGCGTGAATGCAGCTGGCGGCCTGCATTGGGCCGACTTGCAGATTTTGCTGCCGATCGGTATCTCTTTCTTCACCTTCACGCAGATTGCCTTTTTGGTCGATTGCTACCGGGGCGAAGTGCGTGAATACCGTTTTATTCACTATGTGCTGTTCGTCAGCTACTTTCCCCACCTGATTGCCGGCCCCGTACTGCACCACCGCGACATGATGCCGCAATTTGCCGACCCCACCAACAGCCGCCCGCATGCGGCCAACTTTGCCATCGGCCTGTCGATCTTCGTGGTAGGGCTGGCCAAGAAAGTGCTGATTGCCGACAACCTGTCGCCGCTGGCCATTCCCATCTTCGCGGCTGGCGCCGAGCCGACCCTGATCGAGGCATGGATAGGCGTGCTGGCCTACACCTTCCAGCTGTATTTCGATTTCTCCGGCTATTCCGACATGGCCATCGGCCTGTCGCGGCTGTTTGGCGTCAAGCTGCCGCTGAACTTCAATTCACCGTACAAGGCCGCCAATATTGCCGACTTCTGGCGCCGCTGGCACATGACCTTGTCGCGTTTCCTGCGCGACTATCTCTACATCACCCTGGGCGGCAGCCGGCGTGGCACGCTGCTGCGCTACCGCAACCTCATGCTGACCATGCTGCTGGGCGGCCTGTGGCATGGCGCCGGCTGGACTTTTATTATCTGGGGCGGCTTGCATGGCCTGTATCTGGTGCTGCAGCAAGCCTGGCGCCATCTGTTTGGCGAAGCACGAGCAGGGCGCTGGTGGCCGGGCCTGCTGACCTTTTTTGCCGTCATGCTGGCCTGGATTTTCTTCCGCGCCCCCGACGTGGCCACCGCCTGGGATATCCTCGGTGCGCTGTTCGGCGCCAACGGTGTCAGCCTGCCACGCGGACTGGCCGGGCAAGGCGCCGTGCTGGCGTCATGGGGACTGCATCCCATTTTCGACGGCATCCGCTGGATAGAGCTGGCCGGACCCGGCTTGCCATTGCTGCTGGGCGCTATGTTGCTGGCCTTCAAGGCGCCCAATACGCAAGAAATATTCTGTCATTACGAGCCTGCGATTGAAAGAATATTCCAGCCACCTGGCCGCTGGAATGTCAACTGGCGGCCCACGCGGCGCTGGAGCGTGGGCCTGGCCGCGCTATTCATCGCCTGCATCTTTGGCATGAACCGGGTCAGTGAATTTCTCTACTTTCAATTCTGACCATGGATACTGCCGCCCGCCGCTATCTGCTCTGGTTTTGCGCTTGCGTGCTGATCGCGCTGGCCGCTGTCTCGGCCCTGAATTACCGGATCGACCCGTATCTGCTGCACCAGTGGGAAAGCCCCTTGCTGCAGCGCTTGCGTCCCACCTATGAAAAATTGAGTGTCTGGGGCAAGAGCTATGCCGTGGCCCGCTACCGCCCAGCCGTCGTGTACATCGGCAACTCGCGCACGGAAATCGGCTTGCCCACGGCCGTGCGGCCCTTGTTTGGCGGTTTGACGGTGTTCAATAGCGCTGTCTCGGGCGCGTCCATCGGCGACGCCATGCGCCTGGCCGGACATGCGGCCAGGGTCAGCCATGTCGATACCTTGGTGTGGGGCATCGATGCCCCATCGTTTTCCATGGAATTGGGCTCGGCCGGCGTGGAGCCGGGCCTGACCGATGGTGGCCCCGCTTTTTTTGCGCGCCGCGCGCTGCTCAACCTGAAGCGGGGCTTGACGCTGGACATGACGCACGACAGCTGGCGCATCCTCAGCGGCAGTTATGGCGGCGTGTGCCTGTCCAGCCTGGCTTTGCAAGGCCAGCGCGACCAGTCCTGCATCAGCAAGCCCAGCTATGGCTGGATCGGCACGGCGCGCGCCATGCGGCCGCGCCTGCAAGAATTTAGCGATGGCCTGGGCCCTACCGCCCCCGCGCTGCAAGCGTTTGAGACCAGCATCGCCAAGCTGTGCCGTGGCGGCACGCGCTTGCGCCTGTACATCAATCCCACGCATGCTTTGAGCATGGACGCCCTGTATTGGCGCGGCAAGTGGCTGGCCATGGAACAGTGGCAAGCCAGCCTGGCGCAACTGGCCCAGCGCCAGCGTGAGCAGGGCTGCGATGTGCGCCTGTTCGATTTTTCCGGTTACAACAGCATTACCAGCGAAACCATCCCGCAAGTAAGTGGCCAGCGCGAAATGCGCTATTACTGGGAAGCATCACATTACCGCGACAACGTCGGCCATCTGGTCCTGGCGCGGCTGTTTGGCGGCGAACCGGTGCCGCCTGATGATTTTGGCGTCGAACTCAAACCCGCCAGCCTGCCGGCTCACCATGCGGCCATGCGGGCCGCGCGTGACCGCTATCACCAGACTCATCTGGAAGAAACGGCCTTCGTGCGGGCTGCGCTCGCTGCGCCACGAGAAAAGGATTAAGGTCTTGACTTCGTGTGTAGCGTGCAAGCATGGGCATACGCTATGATGGCGTTTTGACATGCGGCAATTGATTTTGCCTGCGCAATCCAACCAGGACGCCCCATGAAAATCGCCTTTTTTGGCAGCCAGCCCTACGACCGCCGCTTCTTCGATGAAGCCTTGCCCTCGCAACCGGACGCGGCCGGCATCGAACTGATTTATCACAGCGCCTTGCTGGAACAGGAAACCGTGGTCCTGGCGCAAGGCGCCGACGCCGTCTGCGTCTTCGTCAACGACGTGCTCGATGCGCCCGTGCTGGAAGCGCTGCACGGCTACGGCGTGCGCGCCATCCTCTTGCGCTGCGCCGGCTACAACAACCTGGACCTGGACGCAGCCAAGCGCCTGGGCTTTTTCGTCGCCCGCGTGCCTGCCTATTCACCGGAAGCCGTGGCCGAACACACCCTGGCGCTGGTGCAAACCCTGAACCGCCACACGCACCGCGCCTATGCCCGCGTGCGCGAAGGCAATTTTGCCCTCGACGGCTTGCTCGGCTCCACCTTGCACGGAAAGACGGTGGGCATCGTCGGCCTGGGCAAGATTGGTCTGGCCACGGCCCGCATCTTCAAAGGTTTTGGCTGCCGCGTGCTGGGCCACGATCCGTATCCGGCCCCAGCGTTTGACGGCCTGGGCACCCTGGCGGAACTGCCGCAACTACTGGCCGAGTCCGACATCGTCTCCCTGCATTGCCCGCTGATGGACAGCACGCGCCACATGATCGGCGCCGACACCTTGCCGCTGATGAAGACAGGCGCCATGCTGGTCAACACCTCGCGCGGCGGCCTGATCGACACAGGCGCCGTCATCGACGCCCTGAAATCGCGCCAGCTCGGTTCGCTTGCCATCGACGTCTACGAACAGGAAAGCAGCCTGTTCTTCCAGGACCGCTCATCCGACATCATCGACGACGACATCTTCCAGCGCCTGATGACCTTCCCCAACGTCCTGGTCACAGGCCACCAGGGCTTCTTCACCATCGAAGCCCTGCGCGAAATCGCCGCCATCACCTATCACAACCTGGACTGCTACCGGCAGGGCAAGGTTTGCGGCAATAGCGTGCTGACTGACTAATACTGTTGTGAGATAGTTCTATACATTTTTACCCCAGTCTTTGCTTGTGGGGGAAATAGTGTTAATAGCAATCGCAAACTAAAGCTTATTTCCGCGCTTTCGTCGGTGGCTTGGGTTTCGGCGCCGGCAAGGCATCGGCCGTGCGCCGGGCCAGCTGGGACAGCCAGTCGCGCTCGTCCCACAGCTCGCCAGCTATCAGGAAATACGGTTTGGCTTGCGGGTAGGGCGGTGCTTCCTGCAAGCTGCCTTGCGCAGTAATCCATGCCCGCCCAGCCTCAGTTGGCTTGATGAATAACTGGTCGTCGGCGACGATGGCGAACATCTTGCCGTCACAATACACTCCATATTCACCAAACATCTTCCTCGCGCTGATGCCGCCCGCGCCCGCCATCTGGTCCAGCAGAAAATCCACCGTGCCTTGCTGTGATGCCATGTTGTCTCCCCGCCATTGAAACGTCAGTGTAGCCCATTGCAAGGCTTTCGATAAGGTGTGCGAAGTGAGGACGGCATGGCTCATCGCAAGCATTTTATTATCCATATGCATGGATAGTCATGGCATAAATCCTGTCTGTTGTTGCTTGTTTTAATTCAATAAGATGCTCATCAGTTTCAGGCATCGGGCAAGTCAGTCAGCCCGGATGCGGAAATTTTTTGATGATCGTATTGCATAAACAAGCAAAGGAAGTCCATGAGCAAGCCCGAATTTTTCCTCACTCCCGGTTATGGCCCGCTGTTGCAAAAGGAGCTGCATTATTCGCAGGCCGTAAAAATCGGCAACCGCGTGGAAACCTCCGGCCAGGGCGGCTGGGACGATGAGTTGAATTTCCCGGCATCCATTGAGAATGAGATCGTCCAGGCCTTCAAGAACCTGGACCGCACCCTGGCCACGGCGGGAACGCAGTGGGAACACGTGGTGCACGTCAATTCCTACCATGTGGGTGGTTTCCCGCCGGAAGTGAACCAGACCATGACGCGTATGTTCCGCCACTATATGCCGCAGCATTCGCCGATCTGGACGGAGACGGGCGTGGCGGCGCTGGGATTGCCGCAAATGCGCATTGAGATACGCGTGACGGCGATACTGCCTGACTAACTAAGCTAAGGCCTCGCCAAAAGTCAACATCAGCCAGTCGATAAACACTTTTAGCCGGGCATTTTGATAGCGGTTCGGTGGATACAGCACATGCAGCGCGATGGCTGGCCGCGTCCATTGCGGCAAGATCTGCACCAGCTGGCCCGCATCGAGATACGGTTGCATTACGCGCTGGAAGTGCTGGCCGATGCCCAGCCCGGCCAGCAGCATTTCTTTCAGGCCATTGCCGTCATTCGTCGAAAACACCGTGCTGGCCAAGGTGTGGCGCTGCGCTGCCTGTTCAAATACCAGCGCGTCCAGCTTGCCCGAGGCGGCAAAAAAGTAGCCGGCCTGCACGTGGCCCTGCTGCAAATCCAATGGCGACGCGGGTGTGCCCATGCGCTCCAGATACGCGGGCGCGGCGCAAGTGATGTAGTGCAAGTCGGTGATTTTGCGGCCTATCATGCCCAGCTCGTCGAGCTTGCCTGCGCGTAGTACGCAGTCGACGCCTTCACCGACGATATTAACGGCGCGGTCGCTGATGCCCAGCGCGATGGTGATGTCCGGGTAAAGCCGGTGAAAATCGGGCAGCGCGGGGATCAGCAGGCAATTGGCGAACGAGGCGGGCGCGTCGATGCGCAGATGGCCGCCCGGCTTGAGCTTGTTGCTGCGTGCGGCCGTGTCCACCGAATCGAGATCGGCGATCAGGCGCGCAGCGTGGCTGTAGTATTCCAAGCCATCCGAGGTGGGCGCGACGGCGCGCGTGGTGCGCTGCATCAGCCTGATGCCCAGATGCCGTTCCAGATCGTTGATGAGCTTGCTGACGGTGGAGCGAGGCAAGCTCAACTGGTCGGCCGTGCGGCTGAACGAGCCGGTTTCCACGACCCGCACAAAGGTCCGCATGGCGAGTAATTGGTTCACGGTGATGCCTGTTGATGGTGATGACAGGGCTGGCATTGTACATAAAACCGTGCACTCGGATTTGCAATGCCGGAATTTGTTCGGTTTCTGTGATGCACACGACCGTCCGCTGTTGGCTGCCAATGTTATTCCGGGCCAGCCGATAATGATGAGATTGCTAATGCTATACACGCTCAAACCGCGGCTGCTAGAATCGGATAGATTGCACCAAACACATCGATAGGACGTACACATGCGTTTCAAGTTAGCCATGACTGCTGCCCTGGCCGTCATCACCGCGCCGGTCATGACGGTGACGGCGATGGCCCAGTCATCCCTGACCGCCCCAACATCGGCTGCGGCACAGGCAATCAAGCAGTTGGACAACGACACGCTGCTGGAAGCTTATAAGCAATCGATCAGCGATGCATCGCACGGCAAATATCTAGCCGCTAGCTTCGGCATGCTCAAGCGGCTGGGCGTCCAGCGGGTGGAGCAGATCAATGACCCGGATGTGGTCGATCAGTGGGCGCAGGTGATGTCCTGCATGACGGGTGTGCCGACCTTCAACCCGGCGAAAGGCGCCGATTTCAAGATGCCCGCCGAACAGGTCGCCGATCTGCGTGCGGCAGATGCGGTGGCCGCCATTCCCGAAATCGTCCGGCGCGCCAAGCAGACCAGCATCGTTATCCTCGATGAAAACCATCTGGATCCACGCGGCCGGGCTTTCGGGCTTGAAGTGGCGCGCGCCTTGCGCCCGCTGGGCTATACCGTGCTGGCAGCCGAAGCCTTGAAACGCGACGCCGAGGATGCGGCATCGCTCAGCAGGATGGCGAAGCTGGCGGCCGATGGCTATCCACGCCAGTCCAGCGGCTATTATCTGGACGACCCGGTGTTTGCCGATTTTATCCGCCAGTCGCTCGCGCTCGGCTACCGGCCCGTGGCATACGAATCGACGCGTACCGACTATGCCAAAGACCCGATAGCGGCGCAGGGCCAGCGCGAGCAGGACCAGGCCGATAACCTCATCCGACGGGCGGTAAAGCAGTACCCGGGCGCCAAGGTCCTGGTGTATGTGGGCGAGCACCATATTGCCGAATGGCCGATTGCGGCCGAAGGCGGCAAGGTCGCGATGATGGCCGAGCGCCTGAAGCGGGTCACGGGGATCGACCCGTTGACGATCGACCAGGCCGGGCTTTCGCCGGTGCCGATGAACCGTCCCGACGCCGACCTGTATGCCATCGCGGCGCCCAAGGCGCAGGGCCAGTCCATGGTCCTGATGCGCCACGGTAAACCGCTGGTGGTGGGCTTGCTGGCCGGTTCAGTCGACCTGCAAGTCGTGCATCCACCCACTGTGCAGGCTGGCGGCCGGCCCGGCTGGCTGGCCATCATGCACCGCAAGCCGGTGCCGGTGCCGCAAGACTTGCTGCCAGCATCAGGCACGCGCCTGGTGCAAGCCTTCCTGGCTGGCGAGGAAGACGATGCGATTCCCGTGGATCAGGTGCTGGTCAGCGCCGGTGCCAGCAGTGCGCCGATGCTGATGCTGCCGTCGCAGCCCGTCCGCTACGCCGTTCAGGATTTTGCCGGGGGCGCCGAAGCCGGGGATGGGAAGCTTTGATGTTATTGTCAGGCCACGGTGTCAAACCACCTTGCTGATCACATAGCGGTATTTACCCGAGGCTTCCGCCGCGATGTCGTTGACTTCTTCGATGGCGATCGTCACTTGCGCGCCCAGCCTGGCCTGGAAGCCCGTGACGATGAGGGTCCGCGTGGTATCGTCCAGGCGCGGCAGGCAGACCAGCAGCACGCGCGTGAGCAGCAGGCTTTCCTGAATGATTTTGAAACTGCGCACTTGCGGCAGTTCGCGCACGATGTAGACCAGCGCCAGGCCATGCATCACGGTGCCATCTTGCGCCGTGAGAAAGTCCGTGCTGCGCCCTTCCAGTTTTTGCAGCAGCGGCAAGCCGCGCCCGCAAGTGCAGGGGGCCGTTCCCAGCGCGCCCACGTCGCCGGTGGCGTAGCGGATGAAGGGGTAGTCTTGCGTGCCCAGGTGGGTGATGACGATTTCGCCCGTACTGCCGGTGGGCAGTTGCTGGCCGCCGGCGTCGACGATTTCCACGATCAGGTCTTCGGCCGTGACGTGCATGCCGCCTTCCGGGCATTCGTGGGCGATGAAGCCGGCATCGCGCCCGCCATAGCCATTCGCCACCTGGCAGCCGAAGGCGCTGGCGATCTGCTCGCGCTGCGCGTCATACAGGCGCTCGGACGTGACGAAGGCAACCTTCACGCCGATGCCGTCGAGTGAGGTATTGTGCGCGCGGGCGTGGCTGGCGATGCGGCACAGCGCCGATGGATAGCCGAACAGCATGCGCGGGCGCAGGCGGCGCAGTTGGGCGATATAGCCATCGATACGGGCCGGCGACATGGCGAAGGCGGGCAGCAGGCTGCTGCGCAGCAGCCAGTCACGCAGGCGGCGCATGCGGTCTTGCGCATGCAGTTCGATGGGCGAACCCCACAGCACGGCTTCGCGGTCACCGATATCCACGCCCCACCAGCGCGTGGCGCGCCATTTGGCGGCGATATCGTGGCTGATGCGGCGCCGGCCCAGGAAAAACAGCAGCGGTTCGCCACTGGAGCCGCCCGTGGCGAACGGCCGCAAACCCACCGCCTGGCCCGACTTGAAGCTGTCGCGGGCCGCCGCAATGTCGGCCTTGCGCAGCAGCGGCAGGCGCGCCAGGTCCGCCAGACTATTTATTTTGGCGGGATCGAAGCCGCAGCGGGCGAACAGCGCCTGGTAGTACGGCACATGCGCACGTGCGTGCAGCAGCAGGGCGCGCAGGCGTTCCACCTGCCATGCTTCTAGCCTTTCCGGACTCCACCATTGCGAGCGTTCCAGTTCGCGCAGCAAAGACGTGCTGTGGTGGCGTTTAAGTCGCTCGTGCAGCGGAAACAGCCAGCGTGTCACCAGCCGCGTGTAGGGACTGGGGCGCGCAATGGCGCGGATGCGCCGGTAGTGGGCCAGCAGCAGCGGCGCTATCGCCGGCCAGTCATATTGCGCCACCTGCGCCAGGCCCGCTTGTGCCAGCCGGCGGGCGCGTTCCGGATCGCGCAGCAGCGACAGGATAGACGCCGCCATGGCGCCGCTGTCACCGGGCGCCACCAGCAGCGCCGTGACCTGGTCTTGCAGCAGCGCGGGTATGCCGCCCACCCTGGTGCTGACGATGGGCAGGCCGCACGCCTGAGCTTCCAGCACGGAGATGGGCATATTGTCGGCCAGGCTGGGATTGAGCACCATGTCGCATGACCTGTATAGCGCCTGCATGGCGCAATTGTCGACATGGCCGGCAAAGTGTACGGGCACCTTCAACGCTAATGCCAATCGTGTCAATGCTGCCCGTTCCGGGCCGTCGCCGGCCAGCACCAGGCGGGCCGAAGGCATGCTGGCGTGGACGATGGCAAATGTGCGCACGGCGCTGGCGTTGTCGTACAGCGTTTCCAGATGGCGGGCGACCAGGATGACGGGGCCATCACCAAAAGTGGACCTGCGCGGACCGGGAGTAAAGCGGGCCAGGTCGACGATATTGGGCACGACATGCGCGGTATGGCCGTATTGTTCGAAGACGTCGGCCAGGAAGCGCGAGGGCACCACGATGGCGCTGGCGCGGCGCAGGCTGAGGGCGACCAAGCGCGGCGAGCGGGCAAAGAAGGCTGCCGCCTCGCCACCCCGGTAATTGAGTAGTGCCGGTTTGCCCTTGATGCTGGCGATCCACAGGGCGGGCGCTGCGTGCAGATGCCATGACCAGCCCGAGTTGGCCATGATGTGGAACAGGTCGACCGTATCGGCCGCCCGCCACAGCCGACACAGGTGCAGCGGCAGGCGCAGCGCCGCGCGCAGATAACGGATGCGCGCCAGCCACGGTGGTAGGACAGGCCCGTTGACGGCCATCAGCGTCACCTTGGCGCCATCGGCCCGCAGCAGGGCTGCCAGTTGCAGCGTCTGATTGGCCATGCCGCCGGCCGGTGGCGGCAGCGGCCCCACCAGCGCGATGCGCAGGCCGGCCAGTTTCATGGCACGCTGCCCGCCGCCAGCGCCAGGCGCGCATACACGGCGGAGTAGCGGCGCACGCTGCCGGCCCAGTTGCGTTCCTGTTCCACCCAGGCGCGGGCATTGCGGCGCAGGGCGGGCCAACTGTTTGGCGTCAGCAGCAGGCTCAGTACGGTCTGCGCCAGCGCATTGGCGTCGCCGGCGCGAAACAGCATGCCCGTCTGGCCATGCGTGATCAGTTCGCGGTGGCCACCGACGTCGGAGGCGGCCACCAGGCAGCCTTGCGCCATCGCTTCGAGCGGTTTTAATGGCGTGACCAGTTCCGTCAAGCGCATCGGCAGGCGCGGATACACGAGCACGTCGATCATTTGGTAATAGGCGGCCACCTGGCTGTGCGGCACGCGGCCGGCGAAGATCACCTGATTGACAATGCCGAGTTCACGCGCCAGCGCGATCAGCGCCTGTTCCTGCGGACCGCCGCCTGCCAGCAGCAGGCGCAGCGTGGGTTGCGCGGCCAGCATGCGCGGCATGGCGCGCAGCAGCAGGGCCAGGCCTTCGTAGGCATAGAACGAGCCGATGAAGCCGATCACAGTATGGCCTTGCAAGCCCAGGGCTGAAACTAGCGCCGCATTTTCGCTGCCTTGAAAACTGGCGGCATCGACGGCGTTGGGTATCACGGTGATTTTTTGTGGCGGCACGCCGCGCTGGCACAGGTCGCGCCGCAAGCCTTCGCAGATGGTGGTGATGGCGTCGGCGCGCCGCAGCGCATGGTCTTCCAGCGCCCGCGTCAGCCGGTAGCGCAGGCCGCCGGGCCGGCTGCTGCCATGGTCGGCGGCCGCATCTTCCCAGAAGGCGCGCACTTCATACACCACGGGGATACCGAGCGCACGGCCCACGCTCAAGGCGGCGATGGCGTTCAGCGCCGGTGAATGGGCGTGCAGGATGTCGGGTTTCAACTGCTGCGCCAGTTGGCGCAAGCGTTGCGCCAGCCCCAGGATCACGCCGTACTGGCGCAGCACGGGCAGGTGCATCCACCAGTGCCGGCTGGGCGCCGTGCGGTAGAAGTGCCAGCCATCGATGTCTTGCTCGTCTGCTTCCGTGCGCCCGTGTTTTGCGCTGGTCAGCTGCGCCGTTTCCCAGCCCAGCAAGCGCTGCTGGCCCAGGATGGCGATGGTGCGGAAGGTGTAGCCGCTATGCAGCGGCAGGGAATGGTCGAGGATGTGCAGGATGCGCATGATTCAATCCAGTGCCATGGCCGGCGCGATGACAATCGTGGGCGTGGCAGCCACCGGCAGCACCTGCCGCAAAAACGCTTCAAACATCAGCAGCGACCATAAGGGCGCGCTGTAGTCGCGCCGGCCCGAGCCATGCTGTTCGATCAGATGGCGTACGTAATCCATCTCGAACAGGCCGCACTGGGCCAGGGTGGGACCGAGCAAGCGATCTTGCAGGCGCTGGCGCAGCGGGCCGCGCAGCCAGCTGGCCAGCGGCACGGAAAAACCCATCTTCTGGCGGTACAGCAGGCTGTCGGGCAGCAGCGGGCGCAGGGTTTTCTTGAACAGGTATTTGCCCTCGCCGCGATGCAGCTTGAAGTGGGCCGGCAGGCCCGACATCCAGGCCACCAGTTCATGGTCGAGCAACGGTGAGCGCACTTCCAGCGCATGCGCCATGCTGGCCCTGTCCACCTTGGTCAAAATGTCGCCCGGCAGATAGGTTTTCAGGTCCAGGTACTGCACTTGCGACAGGGCGTCTGGCGCCGGGCTGGCGGCGGCGTGGCGGCGCAGCACTTCCACCGCGCGGTAGCCTTGCAGCTGGTGCCGCAGTGCGGGACTGAACAGGCGCGCCCGCATGGCGTCGCCCAGGATGCTGACGCTATGAAAATAGGCGTCGGTGGTATCGCGCGCCAGGCCTTCGAAGGTGGTTTTGGCGCGCAGGAAGCGGGGCGCCCAGTCCGCCTTGGGATACAGCCGGCCCAGGGTGCCGAACAGCGACTGGCGCAGGCTGCTTGACAACATGCTGCGCACTTTTTCTTCGCGCGCATGCAGCCGGTAGCGCCGGTAGCCGGCCAGGCTTTCATCGCCGCCATCGCCTGACAGGGCCACCGTCACCCGCTGGCGGGCCAGCTGGCAGACGCGGTAGGTGGGCATGGCCGAACTGTCGGCGAACGGTTCGTCATATAGATTGGCCAGCAAGTCGATCAGCTGGAAATCGTCTTGCCCGGCCTGCAGGGTGTGGTGCTGGGTGCCGTAGCGGCGCGCCACCAGCTCCGCATGGCGGGTTTCGTCAAAGGCCGGGTCGCCAAACGCGATCGAGCAGGTGTTGACCGGAGACACACTGGCGCCCGCCATCATGGCGACGACGGCGCTGGAATCGACGCCGCCCGACAGGAATGCGCCCAGCGGCACTTCGGCTACCATGCGGATGCGCACCGCTTCGCGCAGGCGCGCCAGCAATTCGTCGCCCGCCTGCGCTTCGCTGGCGTGCGCGTGCGGCGTGAACGGCACGTCCCAGTACTGGCGCGGCGCGGGCAGCGGCTGGCCGGCGCGGATGCTCAGGGTGTGGCCGGGCGGCAGTTTCAAGGCATGCTGGAAGATGCTGCGCGGCTCGGGCACGTAGCCATACGCGAAATAGTCTTCCACCGCCAGCGGGTCTAGCGTGCGCGGCATGGCCGGGTGGGCCAGCAAGGCTTTCAGCTCGGAGCCGAACAGCAAGGTGCCGTCGCTGGCCTGGCCGTAATACAGGGGCTTGACGCCGAGCCGGTCGCGCGCCAGGAACAGCAGGTGTCGGCGGCGGTCCCACAGGGCGAAGGCAAACATGCCGCGCAGGCGCTCGACGCATTGTTCGCCCCATTGTTCCCAGGCGTGCACGATGACTTCCGTGTCGCTATGGGTGCGGAACACGTGGCCGAACTGGCGCAGCTCGGCCATCAGCAGCCGGTAATTATAGATTTCGCCATTGAAGACGATGGCCACGCTGCGGTCGGCGTTGAACAGCGGCTGCTGTCCGCTGGCCATGTCGATCACGGACAGGCGCCGGTGGCCCAGCCCCAGTCCTGGCTCACAGTGCAAACCATCTTCGTCCGGCCCCCGGTGGCGCAGGCTGTGGTTCATGCGCAGCAGCTGTAGCGCATCGATGTCGCGCTGGCCCTGCAAATCAAAGATGCCGACGATGCCGCACATGGGCTACCTTTCAAGGGAAGGTGGAAAGCGGATCGGGTACGGGGGCGCCCGTCAGGCGATCGTACACGGCCAGGTAGGCGCCAGCCATGGCCAGCAGGCTGTGTTCGGCCAGCACCCGGCGCCGGCCGCGCGCACCCTGGCGCGGCCCCAGTTCGGGCATGCTGTAGTAATCGAGCATGGCGTCGGCCAGCATTTCTGGCGAGCGCGGCGGCACCAGGGTGCCGGTCCAGCCGGACTGCACCAGTTCGGCATTGCCGCCCACATTCGTCGCCACCACCGGCAGCCCCGTCGCCATCGCCTCGAGGATGGTGTTGGAACTGCCTTCGGCCAGCGATGGCAGCACGAACAGATCCATGGCGCGCATCAGCTGCGCCACGTCGTCGCGCGCGCCAGGCAGCCAGGCCAGGTCTTGCGCACCGGCCTGCGCAAGCAAGTCCAGGCAGGCCTGGCGGCTGGGACCATCGCCGATCAGCATCAGGCGCAGGCGCGAGCGCGCGCCCGGTTGCGCCAGCAGCAGCAAGAAGGCGCGCACCAGGTTGTCGAAATCCTTGACGGCGGCCATGCGGCCCACGCTGCCGATCACATAGGCGCCATTGCACATGAAACCCGGTGGACCGACAGCGGCGGGCGGCCCCAGGCGCGGGTGGAACTGCACGCTGTCGACCCCATTGCCGATTTGCGTGACGGTGGACGGCGCGGCGCCGATGGTGTCCACCAGCCAGGCGCCCAGGTCGGCGCTGACGGCGATGAAGTGCTGCACCAGTGGCCGCATCAGTTTGCGCAGCAGCCGGTATTTGCGGCTCTTTCCGTGCAAGTCGTCGATATCGCGCCCGTGCTCGCCATGCACGCGCAGACGCACACCGGCCAGGCAAGCGAGCAGCTGCGCTTCGATGCAGCCCAGGTTGCGCGTGTGGACCAGGCTGGGCCGCAGCTGCCGCAAGGTGCGGTACAGGCGCAGGTAATGGGCCGGGTCCTTGCCTTCGCGCTTGTCGAGGCTGATGATGTCGACGCCGCCCGCCGTCAGGCGCTGGCGGAATGTGGTAGCGCTTTTCAGGCAGACGATGGCGTGCCGGTAGCGCCCCGGCGGCATGTGGTTGATCAGGTTGACAAGGCCGTTTTCGAGCCCGCCCACATCGAGCTGGTGGATGACGTGCACGATCAGGGGTGGGACAGAGAGGTCAAGGTCAGCGTTCATGCGGCAACTCCTGCAAGCGCTGTTCGATCATGGGCAGGGCGGCCTGCAGGAAAGCCTGCAGTTGCGGGCGCGGCGGCGGCGCCAGTTCGTCGTAGGCGGTGGAAACGATCAGGTCGGCGCCATCCTGGCGCGTGCCCAGCAGCTTGCCCCTGGCCAGCAGCAGCTTGACCAGTACCGGGTTGGCCGTGGTCACGCCGCCCTGGCGGTAAAAGCGCCAGACCAGCATCCGTTCGCCGCCATGGCCCAGCATGGCTTCGCGCACGGTCAGGCCGCGCCCGCCTACCTTGATTGTGCGTTTCTGGTGTTGCAGTAAACTCCATGTCTCGCCGTAAGGCTGGGCCTGGTGTGTCAGCAGTTCCGCATCAGGCGCTTGCCGGGCAAACCAGGACAATTGCAGGTTGACCTTGCCAGTTTCCTGGCGGTAGCTGGCCAGCCATTGCAGCGGGTGGCCAGCTACCGGCGCGCGCCAGGCCGGCGGCGCTTCCAGCTTTTGCCATCCGGGTGGCGCGGCCAGCGCGAGAGGAGCTGCCGGCATCGCCGCTGCCGCCTCATCCCGGTGCAACCAGGCCAGGCCCGGCCACAGCGCCGCGATGGCCAGGCTGGCCAGCAGGACCCTGATGCTCGCCGCTGGCCGCGATGCAACGGTTGGCGTGGCTGTCGCGGCAGCGAGGGGCCGTTCGCGCCAGCGGGTGGCGCACCAGAACAGCACCAGCGCCACTAGGCCGAAAAACAGCCAGCCATAGACCAGGTGGTCGATACCCACGGCCAGGCGCATATTGCTCAGGTGGCCCAGCATGACGATCAGATAGGCGCGTACGCCATTGGCTATGATGGGCACCACCAGTGCTGCGGCCATGACGGCCAGGCGGCGGCCCCGGCTGTGGCAATTGAGATGGGCGAACAGGGCGCCCAGGGCCAGCGAGGCGATCAGGTAGCGCAAGCCGCTGCAAGCCTCGACGACGGACCAGCTGCCGCTGGGCAAATAGAAATTGCTTCCGTCGCGAAACACCGGGATACCCGTCAATTGCAGCGCGGCCACGGTAAAGCTGGCCGTGAAATCGATCAGCGGTTCGATGAAGACTTCACCAAACGGCACGGCCAAAAACAGATAGGCGAGTGGAAAGGCCAGCAGGCGCACGGCGGGCCAGCCCAGGATCGCCCACACGCAGGCCGGCAGCATGGCGGTGGCCGCATATTGTTCTACCACCTGCACGTTGGCGGCATTGGCCAGTAGCCAGGCCAGGCCGCAGCCAGCCAGCAGCAATAGTCCTGTCAGGCTCGCTTGCGGTGGCAGCACGGCCAGGCGTGCGCGCTGGCGCCAGGCCAGCCAGATACTGATGGGGACGATCAGGAAGCCGTGCGCAAAGGTTTGCGAGCGCGACCATATTTCCAGCATAGTCCAAAAGGTGGCGTGATACAGCAGCAACACCGCCAGCAGCATGGCCAGCAACAGCACCCGCGGGGTAAGGCTGACTGGCCTGGCCGCCGCGGCAACGCTGTCAGGCGTCATGCTCACGACGGTTCCTGCGTGGGTTGCGGCTGCCCGGCCTGCTGGGCGCCAGCCTGTACCGGTACACCCAGCATGGCGCCCAGGCTTTGCAGGTTGCGTTCCCAATTGTAGTCCTGCAACACCAGATGGCGGGCGGCGGCCCCCATCGCGCCCTGTGCCGTGCCTTGTTGCAGCACGCGCGTCGCATGGTGGATGAATTCGATTTCATCGCGGGCCAGCAACAGTTCCAGCCCTGGCTGCGCGACGATGCCTTCCAGTGCCTGCGGCGAGGCCAGCACGGTTTTTCCCATCGCCATCGCTTCTAGCACCTTGTTTTGCACGCCGCGTGCAATGCGCAGCGGCGCCACGGCCAGGATGGCGCCGGCGATATAGGGCCGCACATCGGGTACCGTGCCCGTCACCATCACGCCGGGTACCCTGACCAGCTCGCGCACCTGCGCCGCCGGATGGCTGCCCACGATATAGAACAGCAATGCGGGGTGGCGGTAGCGCAGGGCTGGCCATACCTGCTGCACGAACCAGCGCGCGGCATCGACGTTCGGCCAGTAATCCATGGCGCCCGTAAATACCAGCACTTGTGCACCGTCAGGGTAGGGCGAAGCGCCGGACGGCTGCCCCGGCGCGAAGTAGTCGGCATCGACCCCGTTATTGAAATGGCCCGTCTTGCGGCGCGCCAGCGGGGCGCTCAGGCGAAAAAGGTTGGCTTCTGCCTGCGAGACAAAGCTGGCGGCCGAAAATTGCTGTGCGATATGGCGCTCGTAGTGCAGCAGCATCTGCGATTCGCGCCGGTACAGCAGCGACACCGGCCAGGGCTTGCTGTCGGCATACTGGCGCCATTTGTCGGAATCGACATCGACAAAATCGATCACGCGGTGCAGCGTCCGGCCTGCGCTGCCATCGATATATTGCGCCATCGGTCCCGAATAGGCCAGCGCGTGGCGCACGCCGCCGCCCGCCAGCAGATCATTGACCCATGCCAGCAACTGTTTGTCGCGGTAATAGTGCACGCTCATCGATTGCCGCGACAACAAGGCTTGCATGGCGCGCCAGCGCGCCGCATGGCGCCGCAAGTCGATGAAGCGGGTACTGGCGCACAGGCCGGCCACCCGCCGCGTATGTTCCCAGTCTTCCTCGTTGTCGATGAAGCAGCCCAGGTGCACGCGGAAATGCCGGCTCAGGTATTGCAGGATATGCCAGGAACGTATCTTGTCGCCCTTGTTGGGGGGATACGGCAGACGGTGTGTCAGATAGAGCAGTTCGCGCATGGTCAGCCCAGTTGCCGCAAGATATGCGGTCCCAGCAGGTTGGCCAGCGGCAGCGGCAGGCGCCGCCAGGCACGGATGAACCAGCGGTATTTGGGATTGAGCGGATTGGTGTCCGGCAATGACTTGGCGGCCACCAGCTTGTAGGCGTACGGCAAGGGCTGCGCCGTAAAGCCCCAGTTTTTCTTGAAATCGTAAGCACCCGTGCCGACCTTGCTGCGGCCAAAGTCGAACAATCGATAGCCGCGTGCGCCGGCGCGCCGCATCAGTTCCCAGTACATGAAGTCGTTGGCGCCTGTGTCGCGCGCCAGCACGCTGCCGCCGCCATAATAGGGCAGTACTTCATCGCGGAAATAAAACGTCATCACGCTCGCTTGCGCCTGGCTTCCCTGGCATACGGTCATTACGCTGCAATCGTCGCCGAACACCGTGCGCAGCAAGGCGAAATGGCGGCGCGCGAAGACCGGCGTGCCCAGCCGGTGCAGGCTGCCCGCGTAGAGCGCGAAGAAGCGGTCGAGATCATCGTCCAGGCTGCTGTGCAAGCCCGCTGCGCTACCCTTGCGCACCACGGCGCGCTGCTTGCGGGGTATCGCCAGCAGATTATCCTGTTCATCTGCCTGCAGGGAGCGGCGAAAAGTCGCATACAGCGGCTTGCCGAGCCAGCCAGGCTGCTCGCTACTGTCAAGCTGATCGCGCTGGCGGTATTCCAGGTGGCCCACGTGCAATTGCTGCGCCAGCATTTGCGCCGCTTCGTCGAGCGCCAGTCGGGCGGCGCGATTGCTGCTGGCGATGCCGCCGTAGACGCAAAACGGCAGCGAGACCAGTGCGTTGCCGAATAAACGGCTGCGGATATGGGCCAGTGGCAACACGCCAACGATGTTTCCAGCTTGTTCCGCATACAAAAAATAGCTGTCATGGCCGAAGCCCTGTTCCATCACCGTTTGCCAGCCGGCCCGGTGAAAAAAGGTCGCTTCCGGACAGGTTTGCACGAAGTCGTCCCAACGGACATGGTCGTGCGCTTGCAGCCGGCGCACGTCGAGCGCGCTGGCGGGGCGGGGGGGAGCGTGGGAGGAAACCGCCATATCCATCATAGGCTCTCGAGAAAAATGCAGTCCATGCGGTCCCAGCGAAAATCGCCAGCCAGCCGCGTCAGTCTTGCTTCCATCCGCTGCAGGTTCAGGTAGTGCCGGAATCGGGTTTTCCAGCCCAGGCCGGCTGGGCGTGGTTGCCCCGGATCCAGCTCCCAGGGATGAAAATAGAATATGCCAGCTTGCCCGTCGAACGAGTTGATCCGTCGCAAGAGCCAGCGCGAGACGGGATAGGGCAGCAATCGGAAATACCCACCGCCGCCGGCTGGAAAGTTGCGGCGGCCCACACGCACGGTGCTGATCGGCAATTCCAGCACGCCATGCACACCGCGCGGGCGCCAGGCGAAACGGGGCGCATCGGGCATGCCGTAATGGTCGTGGCGGATCGGATAGATGCTGGAACTGTAGCGGTAGCCCGTTTCCTGCAAGACGTCGAAGGCCCACAGGTTGCTGCCGTTGATGGAAAAGCTGGGCGCCCGGTAACCGAGTACGGCCATGCCCGTCAATTGTTCGAGGATGGTTTTGCTCAAACGCACATCGTGCGCGAAATCGGCCCGCGACTGTTCGGACGTCCGCAAGTGGCCATAACCGTGGCTGGCCACTTCATGTCCTGCCGCAGCGATGCTGCGCAGCATGACCGGGTAGCGCTCGGCGATCCAGCCCAGGGTAAAGAAGGTGGCGTGAATCTGCCGCGCTTCCAGCAAGAGCAGGATGCGCTCGATATTGGCTTCCACGCGGCAAGGCATGCCGGGCCAGTCGGCGCGGGCGATATGCGGCGCAAAGGCGGAGACCTGGAAATAATCCTCGACATCGATGGTCAGGGCATTCGTGATGCTGGCGTTCATTGCACACCCCGCCGCTGGCTCAGCCATTGCAAGGTGGCGTCGGCGACGCGCCCGGCCGCATGGCCATCCCAGTATTCCGGGATGCGGCCCCGCTTGCCGCCTGTCTCCAGGATGTTGTGCGCCAGCGTCAGGATGGTTTCCGGCGCCGTGCCGGCCACGGTATTGGTGCCTTCGTCCACCGTGACGGGGCGTTCCGTATTGTCGCGCAGGGTCAGGCAGGGCACGCCCAGCGCCGTGGTTTCTTCCTGGATGCCGCCCGAATCGGTCAGCACCAGGCGTGCGCCTTGCATCAGTCCCAGCATTTCCAGGTAGCCCAGCGGCGGCAGCGGCACGATGGCGTGCTGCTCGAACAAGTTTTCCAGGCCCGTTTGCCGCAGCATGGACAAGGTGCGCGGGTGGATCGGAAACAGCAAGGGCAATTGCCTGGATAGTTGCACCATCGCCAGCAGCAGCGCGCTAAGGCGCCCGCCGTCATCCACGTTCGACGGCCGGTGCAAAGTCAGCAGGCCGTACGCGGGCGGGCAGGGATGGCCGTAGTTCTGCAAGGTGTTTTCAGGCGATATGGCACGCGGCAATTGCAGCAGCAGGCTGTCAATCATGACATTGCCCACAAACCGGATGCGCTCCCCGGCGATGCCTTCGCGTAGCAGATTGGCCTGGGCGCCGCTCTCGCTGGTCAGCAATAAACCGGACAGCTGGTCCGTCAGCAGCCGGTTGATTTCTTCCGGCATACTGCGGTCGCCGCTGCGCAGCCCCGCTTCGACGTGGATCACGGGCGTGCCCAGCTTGGCTGCCACCAGTGCGCAAGCCAGGGTGGAGTTAACGTCGCCCACCACCATCACCGCATCGAGTGCGGGCTGCATGGCCAGGTGCACCGCTTCGTAGCGGCGCATGATTTCCGCCGTTTGCTGCGCATGGCTGCCCGAACCCACGTCCAGGCTGATGTCGGGCGCGCGCATGCCCAGCGCAGTAAATACTTGGCCACTCATCGCCGGGTCATAATGCTGGCCGGTGTGCAGCAAGGTGACGCGCACGGTGGGCGCCTGGCGTTCCAGGGCGGCCAGGATGGGCGCCATCTTCATCAGGTTGGGACGCGCGGCGACTACGCATAGCAAGTGGAAATCGGGGCAGGCGCACATGGCAGTGTCTCCTCAGAATTGCATGGTGAGCGTGGCGCTGACGCCGTTTTCACGGAAAGCGCCGCCGCGCGTGCTGCTGTGCTGCGTATGCCGCAGCT
Source organism: Janthinobacterium silvisoli (assembly GCF_014200725.1). GTDB lineage: Bacteria > Pseudomonadota > Gammaproteobacteria > Burkholderiales > Burkholderiaceae_D > Janthinobacterium. The sequence continues at coordinate 31,837 of NZ_JACHCL010000001.1, read as the reverse complement.
CGATGGAGGCGGTCATTTTCGGCTTGATGGTGCGGCTGACAGCGCTGGTAAGCGTGAAATTGTTGTCGCGCCGTGGCACGCTCAGCGAACGGATGGTGGAGTAACCGGCATTGGCGCTGACGCTGTTGCGCGGCGAAGCTTGCCAGGTCCAGCCGAGATTGCTGCCCACCTGGCGCGTGCGCTCTTCGCTGCCGAAATCGAGGTCGGGCAGCAAGCCGCTGTTGATGCCGCTATTGGTTTGCGCCGTGCGGTCGACCGCATTCAGGCCAAAGACCAGCGTGCTTTTGGGCGTGGCGCGCGCCATGCTCAAGGTCAGCTGCTTTTGCAGGAAGTAGCGGTGGCTGAAGTAATTGATGGCGCCTTGCGAGCCCAGGCCGCCGGCATAGAGCAAAAAGGCGTCGATGCGCAGGCGCCGCTCGCGCGCATCGGGCACCAGGCCGGTCCATAGCTGGTCGAGCAGGCTGGCCGCGTCCTGGTTGCCCAGCCGCAAAAATTGTGCGGGCATGGTGGTGATGTCTTCGCTGTATTGCGCCGACCAGCTCGCATGGCGCTGCCGGAAAGCTGCGTCCAGGCTATACGTCTTGCCAAAGAAGCGCCGGCCGGTGCTGAAGGCCACGCTGGTGCGCGGCGATGGCGTCCACACGCCGCCCAGCGACCAGAAGCGCCCTTGCGGGTCCTTGCCTGAGCTGGAGCTATCGGCGTAGCCTTCCTTTTCCTGGCCGGCGCTGGCGGTGGCCGACCAGCGGCTGTTGAACGGATAACGCAGGCCCACGCTGCTGCGTTCCGTGCGCTGCGGCGCCAGCTTGCTGTCTTGCGTGCGGCGCGCATCGTAGCTGGCGTTCCAGCTCCAGCCGGCGCCGCGCGGCGCGCCATTGAGCAGCAACTGGACTTCATCGCTGTGCATGGACAGCAGGCCGCCGCCGCTGGAAACCGCGTTGCGCGTGTAGCGCAGCTCGGCCGTACCCAGGCTGCTGAAACGGTGGCGCAGATACGGGCTGATGGTGACGGTGCGCACCGTGCTGGCGTTTTGCGGCGGCGGCAGCCCGTTGATCACTTGCGCACCGAAGGGGGAAATACTGTGCTCGCTGATGCTGGCCGCGCTATCGAGATGGAACCAGTCCTTGAGTAGTTCGGCGTTCGCGGACGCCTGCAGTTCCTGCCTGTCGCTAGCGGGTCGGTGCTGGTAGCGGAATTGGCGCCAGGTGGCGTCCAGGTGCACTTGCAGGCGCGGGCCGGTGCCGATCAGGCCGATTGCGGGCGCAATTTCCGTGATGAAATCGGACTGCGCCTGGCCTGGCGGCGCCAGCAAGGCGTTATCGGTATAGCTTTCGCGCAGGCGCAGCGAGGGCACGGCCAGCCAGTCGACGGCACTGGCGGGAACGGGGAGCGCGATTAACAAGGCCAGCGCCAGGCCAGGCGCGCCGGCCGCAAGGGGAAGGCGGCCACCATGGCTAGTCGTAATAACCATAGTAGTCGTTGCCGGGGAAGGACCTGGTCTTGTTGTAGATCAGGTGGATGTGTTCGCACGATTCGATCTGGCGCAGCGCTTCCTTGACAGCGTGCTGGGTGGTCGTTTCCGCCTCCACCACCATCACCACTTGCCCCATCTGTCCCACCAGCGCGTGGGCTTCGCTGGTGATCAACAGCGGCGGCGAGTCGAACACGACGATGCGGTCCGCATAGCGGCTGGCGATCTCGGCCAGCAGCCGGCTCATGGCGCGGCTGGCCAGCAATTCCGTCGCATGCTTGTTGCTGCGCCCGGCAGGCAGGATGCTCAGGGTGCTGACATTGGTTTTCAGGATCACGTCGGCCATCTCCAGCTGGTCGTCGAGCAGCACATCCATCAGGCCCGGTTCCGGCGGCAGGCCCAGCACTTTCAGTACGGACGGGCGCGCCACGTCGGCGTCCACCAGCAGCACCGTGATATCCATTTCCATGGCGATGCTCATCGCCAGGTTGACGGCGCAGTAAGTCTTGCCTTCGCCGGGAATGGCGCTGGTGACGACGATCAGGTTGCCATGGCGGATGGCCTCCGGTCCGCTGGCGCGCGCCTTGCGCAGCAGCGGCCGCTTGATGATGCGGAAATCCTCGGCCACCGAGGTGCGACCGCCATCGTGCGTGACCATGCCCTGCGCCTGCAAGGTCGCCAGGTTCAGCTCGCGGTAGCGCGGCGATGCGGTATGGCCGGCCTGCTTGGCCTGGCCGGTTTGGTTAACTGCATAAGCTTGCGGCGCCTCCGCCACGTCCGCCGGCGGCAGGCTGGGTGTCTCCGGGTACTCGTCTTTGCTATCCATGATGCCTCCGGGCCTGGGTCTAGAATTTCAGCAGCGCTGCCGCCATTACGCCGCCGTACAGCAGGAACAGGCCACCAAGGCAGGCGCCAAAGCCGTAGCGGGCGCGCTTGCGGCGCACCTGCTGCACGGTGGTCCAGTTCATCGAGACTGTGCCCAGCACGCTCAAACCGGTGGCGCCGCGCAATTCGGAGGGGCTGAGGAAAGTGGGACGGATCTGGCTGATCAAGAGTGCGGCAGCGGCGCCTGCACCGAGGGCGGCCGCCATGGCTGCACTAAATAGCAAGGGCCGGTTCGGGCCGATGGGCTTGAATGACACGGTAGGCGGATCGATGATGCGGAAGGCCATCATGTCGGTGGTCGAGCTGAGCTCGCCCGACAGCTTGGCCGCTTCGCGCCGGCCGATCAGCTTTTCATAGTTATCCTTGTTGATGATGTAGTCGCGGTTCAGCTGCGCCAGCTGCGATTCCACCTCGGGCACGGCATTGCTTTGCGCCAGCAGGCGTTCATTGCGCGCATTAAATTCCTGCACCCTGGCCTTGATGGCGGCCACCCTGGCGTCGGCTTCCGTCAGCGCCACCTTCAGTTGCTGCAGCATCGGGCTGTAATTCTTGCCAGGATCGCCAGAGGCCGCGCGCAGCTTGCTTTCCTCGATCTTGCGCTGTTCCAGTTGTGCCACCAGCCGCCGCGAGGAAATGATGTCTGGATGCAACTCCGTATATTGCAGCGCCAAGCTGTCGAGATTCTTGTTGATGGCGGCAATGCGCTCGTCGAGTTCGGGATTGCTGATGGCCGAGGCGCTCGGTTCCAGGTCCAGCACCGGCTCATCGCCTTCGATCTGGCTCTGAATGGCCTTGCGTGACTGCTCCGCTTCCAGCAATTCCAGCCTGGCATTATTCAGGCTATCGGACGACATCAGCAGCTGGCTGCCGTAATCGATGCCCTGGCGCGGCAGCAGCAAGTTGTTGCGTATCTTGAAATCCTTGAGCAGGTTTTCCGCCGCGCTCAGCTTCTCTTCATAGTTCTTGATCTGTTCATCGATAAATTGCACGGCTTTTTGCGTATCGCCTTTCTTGCCCTGGAAACTGCCTTCGACAAAGATGGTCAGCAGGCTTTGCACCACGTCGCGCACAACCCTGGGCTGCCTGCCGCTGTAGCTGATGGTGTAGATGTCGAAGGCATTGGTGCCGCTGATCTTGATGCGGCTCATCAGGTCATCGAGCTGGGCTTCATGTTCGCGCACCGTCTTCGAGTCGATGTCGAGGTCGACCATGCGTATCACGCGTTCCACGTTGGGACGGCTGAGCAGGGTGCGGCTCATGATGGCCACTTGCTGTTCCGTGTTCGGCACGCTGGTCATGCCGGCCATCAGCGGTTTCAAGATGGTTTGCGTATCGACAAATACGCGTGCCGTGGTTTGATAGTCGTCGGGCAGGCTGATGACCTTGATGAAGCCGGCGATGGCCACCAGCCAGGCCACCAGCATGGCATGCCAGCGATACTTCCAGATCCCCTTGAGACTGGAAAGTAATTGCTGTATTAATTCCTCCATGTCGCAACCTCCATATCGCTTCCTTCAGGTAACAATCAATCGCTTGGTCGCGCCTATGGCCGGGAACTTTTCTCTTGTCGAGTAAGCAAAGTATAGGACTGCTTGCTAGAAAAATTTCCTCAGATGAAGGCCTCTTGATACGCCTCAAGGATCACTTGCCGCGTTTTAATAATCATAGGAAGTTCGCGGCCCAGCCTGGCTAATCCTGGCGGCCTGATGACCGCTCCATCGACTCGAAGAGGGCCCGCATGATTCCGTTTCGCCGTGCAATGCTGGGAAAGATGCTGGCCCTGGCGGCAGCGGGTGTGCTGGCGGGTTGCCGCACGCGCTACGCGCTGGCGCCATTTGACGATCCTGTTCCCTTGCACGACTACCTGATCGGGCCGGGGGACTCCGTCAATATCCTTGTCTGGCGCAACCCCGAGGTGTCGCTGACGGTGGCGGTGCGGCCCGACGGCAAGATCACCACGCCGCTGGTGGAAGACTTGCCGGCCAGCGGCAAGACCTCGACCCAGCTGGCGCGTGATATCGAACAGGCGCTGGGCAAGTTCATCCAGCAACCGGTGGTGACGGTGATCGTCACCAATTTTTCCGGGCCCTACGCGGAACAGATCAGGGTGATCGGCGAAGCGGCCAAGCCGCAGGCGCTGCCTTACCGGCTGGGCATGTCGCTGATGGATGTGCTGATCACCGTGGGCGGCATTACCGATTTTGCAGCAGGCAACAAGGCCAGCATCATCCGCGTGCGGGAAGGCAAGCAACAGCAGTTGCGCGTGCGTATCGATGACTTGCTGAAAGATGGCGATATTTCTGCCAACGTCATGATGCGGCCCGGCGACGTGCTGCTGATCCCCGAAAGCCTGTTTTAAGCTGCAGCTCCAGCAATCTTGCCAGCGCTGTCAGAAATACACTTTATTTGTCGTTTTATACTCTCCGGTAAATTAAAAGATATTTTTCTAGCCAGTTCCTGATAATTTCTTTGGTTTTTTTGCGCTCGGCGGGAACTTCTCCTGTTTTCCTCTTGTCACAAGGCATTGGCTTCAGTCCGTCTCGGCATGGACAGCCATTGATAGCGAGGACAAGATGAGCTTTGAAGATGAACCTATTATTTCTTTCGATACGCCTGGCGGCTTCAGCGACCTGGTGGTGGGCGAGGGCAGGATCGATCCTGCCATGGAGCATGAAATTGATTTGCAGCGCTTTCATATCCGCATGGCCAACTCGCGCGGACGCCGCGAAGCAGCCAGCTTGCTGATACGCAAGATGTATGGCTGGCGCGGCTATGCCGTCGATCCCGGCGTCCAGCATGCACTCAACAAGATCACCCTGTTTGCAGAAACCGCCGGCTCCACCGTCGGCACCATGACGCTCTGCCTGGACAATGACGAGACCGGCCTGCCGGCCGACGAAAATTTCCGCGACAAGCTCGATGAGTTGCGCGTGCAGGGACGGCTGCTGTGCGAACCGTCGCGCCTGGCCATCGACAAGGGCGTCAGCAAGCGCGTATTTGCCGCCCTGATTCATATTTCTTATATCTATGCCCATAATATTCATGGTTTTACCGACTACGTGATTGAAGTCAATCCGCGCCACGTGGTGTTTTACAAGCGCATGCTGGGATTCAAGGATTTTGGCGGCGAGCGCGAATGTACGCGCGTGGGGGCGCCGGCCGTGCTGCTACGACTAGATCTGGGCTATATGGGAGAGCAGATCCGCAAATACGGGGGCTTGATGGAACAACATGGGGGTGAACGATCGTTTTACCCCTTTTTTTTTCCTACATGGGATGAGCCTGGCATTACGGACCGCTTGCGCCTGGGACGTAACTGAACGCTATTGGTTTTTGAGTAGCAGCGCCTGCATGTGCAGACCTGGAATGGCATAGCTGATGCCGCTGGGCGTGCTGATGGCGCTTTCTTTCAATCCTTTGATATACACCATGTTGACGATACCGTAGACGAGACCGGTTTCAGGATCATACAAGGGGCTGCCGCTGCTGCCCGGATATGCTGTCGCATCGAGCTGGAACACAGTGTAGGGCGATTTTTGCAGCTGCGCCAGGCGCCTGGCGTCCAGCCGCTGCGCGTTTTCGCTGGGCATGACGACGGGCGTGAGCGCAGACACGGTGGCGCGGTGCGTGACGTGATGCAAGCCCAGTAGTATGCCTAGCGGAAAACCCGTGAAGGCCATGGCCTGGCCTTCGCGCACGCTGCCGGCGTCGCCCAGCTGCAGGGCAGGCAGTGGTTCCCCGGCCAGGCGCAGCAGCGCCAGGTCGTGTTCCATATCGATCGCCTGCACCTTGGCGGGGCGGAAGCGGGCGCTATCGCCGTGGCCCGTAAGGATGCCGATCTGTTCGCCCGGATTGGCGTCCAGCAATTTCTGCATCACGTGGGCGCAGGTCAGCACACTCAAGCCATCGCCGGTGACGAAACCGGTGCCGATGAAGCTGATGGCCGGCGCGCGCGTCGGTTGCAAACTGCCGATGCCGACGATCGCGGGTTTGACCCTGGCGATCACTTGTTCCAGGGTATCTGCATGGGCTGGCGTCAACATGAAGCAGAGGCATAGCAGCAGGGTTTTCATGGCGGCGCCCTTTCATGGTGCGGTAGCGGGGTGGGGCTGGCCGGCTGCAACAGTGCGACCAGTAGCAGCAGGTAAAACAGCAGGGCGATGCGCGGTACGTCGAGCAGGCTGTCGAACAGGCCCACCACCAGGAAAGCGAGGATGGCGGCCAGGATGGCCACGCTGGAGTGATCTTGCTTGCGCTGGCGCAACAAGCGGGAAGCGGCCAGTACCAGCAAACCGAGCATCGCCAGCACGCCGCACACGCCTGACTCAAGGTATAGTTGCAGCAGCAGGTTCTTGATATGCCAGGGCAAGTGATGATGGTCGCTGCTGAAAAACCAGGCATTGTTGGCGTGCGTGAATTGCCCGTTACTGATGCGTTCCAGACCATCGGCTCCACGCAGGCTGAGATTATCGATATCGATCACGGACGAGCTGGCCGTGCCGCTGGCGGCCAGTTCCAGCTGTACTGGCGGGCGCAGCAGCCAGTTGCCGGCACCCAGACCGGCGTTATTAAAGGCCAGTTCATAGTGTTGCCACTGGCCGTCGCCCGGACGCAAGCGCAAGGGAACAGCGATGCAATTTTGCGCGTACAGCAGTTGCCGCTGGCACAGCCGTACTTGCAGCACGGGCATGGCTTCTGTGCGGCGCGCGTCCATGGCCAGTACATAAGCGGTGTCCGGCAGCACGGTGATCCTTTGCAACAGTCTCAGTAATTCGCCATAACCTGCGCTATAGCCGGGGCTGGCCAGGCGCAGGTAGCGGTTACCGCCTTCATCGAGGTAGGAAATACGGGCTGGCACATCGCGCAAGGGGTTGTGCCAAAAGTACGTGGCGGGAAAAGTGCCCAGGCCCATGCCGGCAGTCTGGCTGGCCCAGTCCGACGGCATCATGTCCAGCGCTTGCCGCCAGTGGCGCAGCCGGCCCTGCAAGTCGCCGGCGCTGGTAGCGAAGCGTTCGTTGGCGTAATAGCTGGCTGAAATGGGAATCGCCAGCGACAGCAGCACGGCTGCCGCGCCTGCCAGGCTGAGGCTGCCGCGTCCCAAACGCCACAACGGCGGGCAAAGGCGGCGGTTGCCTAGCATGCAGGCGGCCAGCAGCACCGCCAGGGCGGCCGAGGGCAGGGCTGGTTTACCGGCCCAGTGCCAGCCGATCCAGGCAAGATTGCAGGCCAGCATGGTCCACGCCATCATCGCGAGGCAATTCCAGGTCTGCTTGTGTGCTGTCATCCTTGGCCATAATGCCCCGCTCAGCAGTAGTGCCGACAATAAAAACAGGAAATAAGGCGCTTTCAGCCAGCCATCGACTGCACTTGGCCATAGCATGGCCAGCAGACCTTCGATGGCCAGTGCGCACGCGACGCTGGCGGGCGCCAATCGCCACGGCAGCGCTTGTGCCGCCAGCACGAAGGAAGCGCTGAGCAGGACCACGGCAGCGAGCAAGCCACGGTAGCCGGCGGCGCTGAAGGTGGCGGCCAGGATGATGGCCACGGCGGTCGCCAGCAGCAGGGACAGCGCCGTGCGGCCGCCTCTCGCTTGTTTTTCTACACGCTGGGCCAGTGGAATACCGGTAAACGCCTGGATCAGGCCCAGCAAGCTTGCCGCCAGCATGGCTGCATACAGCCCGCGCGAAAATGTGGCCAGCGCGGCATGCAAGGTCAGCGCCAGTAGCAGCAGGGCGGCGGCGCTTTGCCAGCGCGAGCGCGCCCGCACCAGCCACAGCACGGCAATCGGCAGGGCCAGCGCCAGATAGCCATCGAGGGCGGCGCCGCCCGTATGCATGGCAGAAAACGGCGCCGTGATGCGGTAATCGCTGGACAGATTGAACAGGCCGGGAAACGTTGCCCGTTCCCACAACGCACAGCCGGCCACTAGCGCCAGGCCCGTCAATACACCGGGCAAGGCGTAGCGGCGCACGCCATGCTGATCCGCATCGCGCAGCAGCAAGGGCAGCAACAGCATGGCCCAGGCCCAGGCTTTACCCAGGCGCAAGCTGTTACAGGAACTCAGGTAATTATTGCAGGCGTTGGCGTCCAGGGGCGGCAGCGGCAGCAAGCCCCGCAGCAGCGCCGCCAGCCAGGCCAGGCAGCACAGCAGCAGCCATGCGCGGGCGGCGGGCGATATGCGCATGGAGGGGGGGCTCTTGTGCCATTGCCAGTAGCCGCAGGCGACGGTGAGCAAGAGCAGCAGGTCGATTTCTTCGAAGAAAAACCAGCCTGTCCAGGGCGCCAGGTCGAGTACAGGTAATAGCGCTGGCAGGCAAAACAGCCAAAGCGGGGGGCGCCAGCACAGCAGCAGGAAATAGATCGGCAGCAAGGCGGCGAACAGCCAGCTGGGCCAGCCGTGGCCGAATGGATAAAAACGCAGCGCGTAGACAAAGGCAGCGCCCGCCAGCAAGGCCAGCAGGCGCGCTGCCATGCTGGCCATCGCCATGCTCATGCTCATGCTCATTATCTATAGCTGGGCCAGCAAGGCTTGCGCGTCGGCCCGCTGCGGGAATTCCTTGGTGTTGGCAAGCAACTGTTCGAGTTGCTTGCGGGCTCCCGGCTTGTCGCCTGATTTCACCAGCGCCACGCCCAGGTGATACTGGATTTCCGGCGACTTCGGCGCCAGCCCGGCTGCCTTGCGCAGCAAGCTTGTGGCCCGCTTGACGTCGCCCTGTTCCAGGCTGATCCAGCCCAGGGTATCGAGTACGGCAGCATTCTCGGGCGCCAGCTTGTGGGCCTGTTCGGCCGTGGCCAGTGCGCGGCTATCCTTTTCTTGCTGGTAAGCCCAGGCCAGGTCGTTCAGCGCCACCACGTTGCCACTATCCTTGGCAATGATGTGCTGATAGTGTTCGATGGCAGCCCGGTATTGCTTGCTGGCCAGCTTGCTGCCAGCCAGGTAGCTGCGCGTGGCCATGTCGTCCGGATGCGCCGCCAGCCATTCCGCCATGCCTTGATCGGCCTGCTTGTCCTGTCCCGCCTGGCGCAGCGCCTTGTACATCTGCACCTGCAGCGGGCCGATATTGCTGATCTGAAAGGCTTGTTGATACAGCTTGAATGCCTGCTGTGGCTGCTTTTGCACCATCAGCACGTCGCCCTCCAGTTTGTAGCCAGCCGCCAGCCTGGGCCGTTGCTGCTGTATCTTGCGGGCGACGGCCAGCGCTTCGCGCGGGCGGTTCATGGCCAGTTGCAGGCTGGACTCGATCACCTGGGCGTCCAGCAGACCGGGATCAAGCACTTGCGCCCGCTTCGCGGCGTGCAGTGCGCTGGCCTGGTCGTTCAAGGCCAGCTGCAGGCTGGCGATGCGCATCTGCAAGGGCGCGGATGTGGTCTGCACTGTGGCCAGTTGCTGATAACTGTCGAGCGCTGCCTGCAGCTGGCCCGCGCTGTATTCCACCTGGGCCCGCAAGGCCAGCGCATCGACATCGCCGGGATGGCTGCTCTGTACGGTGCGCGCCAGCGCCAGGGCCTTTTGCGGCGCGCCTGTCTGCAGATAGAAGTTGCTCAGCAGCAGGACCGTCGGCAAGGCGTCCGGATTATCTGCGTGGGCTTTTTCCAGCCAGCGCTGCGCCTCGGGCAGCTTGCCCTGCGCCGCCGCCAGCTTGGCCAGCGCCGAGCTGATTCCGGCATTTTTCGGATCTTTTGCCAGGGCTGCCTCGAAGCGCTGCCTGGCCCGCTCCGGCTGCTTTTCGGCCAGATCGATTTGCGCCAGGTTGGACAGTGCTGGCAGGTAGGCGGGGGACAGGCGCAGCGCCTGCTCGAAAGCAGCGCGCGCCGCAGGATAGTCTTGCAGGGCAAGGTAGACGCCGCCTTTCAGGTTCAGCAACAGCGGATTGCCGCCTTGTTGCCGTTCCATGCTTTGCACGGCGGCCAGGGCCTTGGTATTTTCCTTGTTGCGCAGCAAGGTCAGCACCAGCATGGCGCCGGCCTGTGGCATCTTGCCATCGAGTACGGTAGCGCGCTCCAGTTCATTAATGGCGCGTCCCGTTTCGCCCATGCCCAGGCGGCTTACGCCCAGCGCTGCATGCAGCTTGGCCGTGTCGGGCGCCAGCAGGCTGGCCTTTTCAAAGTAGGCGCTGGCCTTGTCGTAGCGGCGCGCCCGCAAATGTGCTTCGCCTGCCAGCGACAGCAGTTCCACGTCGTCGGGAGCCGTTTTCAGCAGCGGCAGCAACAGGTCGATGGCTGCATCGGGGTTGCCGCGCAAGAGCTGGATCGACGCCATCATCTTGTTGGCATACAAGTGCTGCGGATAGACGGCGAGAAAGCGCTGCAGATAGCCTTCCGCCAGTTGTGGCGAGCCCAGCGCCAGTTGCACGGCGGCTGCCAGCAGCACGGCCGGCATATGCTCGGGCGCTACCTTGAGCACCAGTTGCAAGGCTTCCAGCGCCGCCTTGTTTTTGCCTTGCCGGAAATCGAGCAGCGCCTGCGTCTGCAGCAGGCCCACATTGTCGGGCGCCGTCTTGCGGGCCGCCGCCAGTTGCTCGCTCGCTTCCTTGTAACGTGTTTGCTCGATATCGAGGTTGGCCAGGTCGATGTGGGCTTGCGTATTGGTGGGCTTGAACTGAATGATCTGCGCGTAAGCCTGGCGCGCGGCGTCACGCTTGCCTTGCAGGCGCAGCAGGTCCCCCTGCAGGCGCAGCGCCTCGAGATTGGCGGGCTGATGCTTCAGCACTTGCGCGACCAGCAACTCGGCTTGCGGCACTTGCTGGTCCAGCGCGGCGATGCGCGCCAGGCCCAGCAGGGCGTCCGTCTGCCCGGGCTGGGCCTGCAGCATGCGTGTAAACAAGGCGCGCGCTTCATCCTGCCGCCCCAGTGAGAGCAAGGCTTGGCCGCGCAATGAGAGGATGGACTGCGGGCTGGACTGCGGCTGGGCTGCCTCATCGGGCAAGTCGCTCAAGACCTTGTCGAACTGGCCTTGCATCAGCCAGGCCTTGCCCAGCAAGGGCATCACTTGCCCGGCAGGCGCGCCCAGGGTCTTGGCCTTGCGCAGCTCTTTCTCGGCAGACAACACTTCGCCTGTTTCGATATAGATATCGCCCAGCAGCAGGCGTGCCTGGCTGTTTTCCGGATCTTTCTGCAAGACATTCTTCAACTGGATGATGGCGGCCCGTGCCTCGCCCTTCTGGCGGTATTGCTGCGCGTCGGCCAGCAGGCTGTCGCTGCTTTGCGTGCCATGGCAGGCGGTCAACAGACCTGGCAGCAAGATGGCGCACAAGGCCATGGCAGGCAGGATACGGTGCGAGGGCGAACAGGCCAGGGCCATGGAAATCTCCGGTGGGGACGCGCGCAGAAAAGAACGGAAAGGAAAAGGGAAGCTCTAGAGTAAAAAAGATGGGCGTCGATCTCATTGATTGCGCTCAACGGCCCGCCAATTGCCTGCCTGCCTTGCTGCCAGCAGCAGGCCTTGCTTGTTCCTGCTCAAGAATGGCTGGGCCTGCGCTCGTAGAATTTCCGAATCAGCAACGATTCGGAGCAAACACTATGGACAGGCAAGCGGGCGTGGTGGCAGTGGTAGGGCTGGGCTACGTGGGCCTGTCGCTGGCGGCGGCGTTCGGTACGCGCCAGCGTACGATAGGGTTTGACTTGTCCGAGCGCAAGGTGGAAAGCTACCGGCGCTATATCGACCCGACCGGAGAAATCAGCGAAGCCCGGCTGCGCGCCGCGCAATGGCTGAGCGTCGGCTGCGATCCGGCCGAACTGCAATTGGCTGACTTCATCATCGTGGCCGTGCCCACGCCCGTCGACAGCGCGCACAATCCCGATTTCACGGCGCTGGCCGGCGCCAGCGCCGCCGTGGGCCGCCATATGAAACGGGGCGCGATCGTCATCTTCGAATCCACCGTGTATCCGGGCGCCACCGAAGAAATCTGCATTCCCTTGCTGGAAAGCCATTCTGGCCTGCGCTGGCACGACGATTTCCACGTCGGGTTTTCGCCCGAACGCATCAACCCCGGCGACAGCGAGCACACCTTGTGCACCATCCGCAAGGTGGTGTCCGGCGACGATGCGGCCACCCTGGAACAGGTGGCGCAATTGTACGAAGGCGTGGTCGAGGCCGGCGTGCACCGGGCGTCCAGCATCCGCGTGGCGGAGGCGGCCAAGGTGATCGAGAACACCCAGCGCGATTTGAATATCGCGCTGATGAATGAACTGGCCATTATTTTCGACCGCATCGGCATCGATACGGCCGAAGTGCTGCAGGCGGCTGGCACCAAATGGAATTTCCTGCCGTTCCGCCCTGGCCTGGTGGGTGGCCATTGCATCGGCGTCGATCCTTATTATCTGACGCACAAGGCCGAAATGCTCGGTTACCACCCCCACGTGATTCTGGCCGGGCGCCGCATCAACGATGGCATGGCCAAGTTCGTGGCTGAAAAAACCATCAAGGAAATGGTGCGCGCAGGCTTCAAGCTGAAAGGCTCGCATGTGAATGTGCTGGGCCTGACCTTCAAGGAAAACTGTCCCGATTTGCGCAACTCCAAGGTAGTCGACATGATTCATGAATTGCAATCGTATGGCGTGCAAGTGCATGTGCACGACCCGGTGGCCGATGGCCACGAGGCGCTGGAAGAATACGGGGTCGTGCTGGAAAGCTGGGAACAGCTGCCGCAGGCCGAAGCGTTGATCAGCGCCGTGTTGCACCAGGCGCTGCTGGCCCGGCCGCTCAGCGACTACCAGGACAAGGTGGTGGAGAGTGGTTGCTTTATCGATATCAAGTCGCATTTTGATGCCCGCCTGCTTGAGCAGGGTGGCCTGCATGTGTGGCGGCTGTGATGGCGGCCGCGATGACGGTTAACACTGGCGCGCAGGCTTATGGCCGCGCGTGCGCGGAACTGGCCGATACGCCACGGCGCTGGCTGGTGACGGGCGTGGCCGGTTTCATCGGTTCGCATCTGCTGGAAACCCTGTTGTCTCTGGGCCAGCATGTACGGGGACTCGATAATTTCATGACTGGCCATCGGCACAATCTGGAACAGGTGCAGGCCAGCGTAGGCGAGAACGCGTGGAAACGCTTTGATTTCATCGAAGGTGATATCCGCGATGGCGACACGTGCACTGCCGCTTGTGGCGGGATCGACTTCGTGCTGCACCAGGCCGCGCTGGGCTCTGTTTCGCGCTCGCTGGAAGACCCGCTGCTGTGCCACGCCGTCAATGTCAGCGGTTTTTTAAATATGCTGACAGCTGCCCACGCGGCGAAGGTACAGCGTTTTGTATATGCGGCGTCGAGCGCCACGTATGGCGACCACCCGGCCTTGCCGAAAGTGGAATCGCAGATCGGTGCGCCCCTGTCGCCGTATGCCTTGAGCAAGTACATCGACGAGCTGTACGCGCAAGTGTATGCACGCTGCTACGGCGTCGACACGGTGGGCCTGCGCTATTTCAATGTCTTCGGCCCCCGGCAAGACCCGCTGGGCGCGTACGCTGCCGTGATTCCCCGCTGGATTAGCGCCATGCTGGCCGAACAGAGCGTACATATCTATGGCGATGGCGCCACCAGCCGCGATTTCTGCTTTGTCGACAATGCCGTGCAAGCCAATATCCTGGCCGCCACCAGCACTGACCCGGCCGCCATCAACCAGGTATATAACGTTGCCGTCAACGCCCGTACCAGCCTGACGGAGCTGCATGCATCCATGCAAGCCATGCTGCGCCTGAGCTGCCCGCAACTGTTGCCGCAAGCACCGCAGTACAGCGGCTTTCGCGATGGCGATGTGCGCCATTCGCAAGCCGATATCGGCAAGGCAGCCCGTTTGCTGGGCTACTCGCCCACGCACGATTTGCGTCAGGGCTTACGCAAAACCATCGCCTGGTATGCCGCGGCCGAACGCTTGGGGCAAGCCGATGGCGGCCAGGCGCGCGTGCTGGCGGGCCAGGCTTGATTTTGTCTGTCCGTTCTCCCGTCCTTTGCAACGCTAGGCCGGCGTTGCCCGTGCACTGCCGAGCACGCGTGCCGTACCGCGAAAGTCGGCCGTGTGCAGGGTCACGGGCCGGCGCCACACCCTGGCCACATACGCCAGCACGCGCTCAGCCTGTTCCAGGTCCAGGCCACGGCCATCGCGCTGGTGGTCGTGCCGTAGCACCAGGCTGCCATCATCGTTCAGCAAGCTGACGGCGATGCACGGTGCGCCATAGTTATATTTGGGCGCCAGGATCGCTTCGCGTATCGCGTGAATGTCGCGGCTGGCCAGCCGTGTCTCGCCGTCGCGGTGGCTTTCGTGCACAAACAGGCCCAGCTTGTCGGCCAGTTCTGCATCCAGATAGTTGCGGATAAAGCTGAAATCGTCATCGTCGCGGCAAATCTGGCGCGCTTTTTCCAGTCCCTGGCGTTCGATGATGTCTTCCCACATGCAAAAACCCAGGTGATAGGGATTGAGTGACAGTGCCAGTTGCCGCTCCCCGGCATACGGCCGCACCACGTCCGAATGCGACTTGATGGCCGACAGATATAGCGACGGTGGCAGGAAGTGTGCTTCGCGCAGCAAGCGCGCATGCCAGTAGGAGGCCCAGCCTTCGTTCATGATCTGGCAGGCATAGACAGGGTAGAAATAAAATGACTCGACACGTACGGCCAGGAAAATATCGCGCTCCCAGTCTTCCAGTTCCGGCCCATATTGCGCAATAAACCACAGCAAGTCATTTTCCGGCTGCGGCGGCAGCAAGAGGCGCGCCGTTGGCGGCGTCACCGCGGCCTGCTCACCGGGCAAATGCTGGTAGCGCTGTGAAAAGGGGGCCAGCGGTGTATCAGGCGGAGCCGATGGAGGAGGGGGGCCGGCGCTGGCCTGCCCGGCGTAGCGCGCGCGGTGCAGCGGCAGGTTGACGTCGACATGCTGCTCCAGCGCCAACGCCGCATCCAGTATGGCTTCCACCCTGTCTGCTCCATGGCGCTGCAAAGCCAGTTCGATACGGTGCGCCCGCGCCGCGCTTTCTTCCACGATGTGCGTGCCGGCCATGGTGCTGAAGCGGGTAAACAGTTGATTACGGCGGGCAAAGTCCGCGTGCCCCAGCACATGCGCCGTGACCAGGGTGTTTTCCGCTACGGAATTGCTCTGCGCCATATAGGCGTGGCATGGATCACCGGGAAACATGACTTCGAAAATATGCGAGTTGCCCATCTTTTGCTGTACCAGCTGGTGGATGTAGCGCACGCCAAACGACCAGTGGCGCATGCGTACCGGCAAGCCATAAATCGCGATTTCGGCCATGAAATGGTTCGGTACCAGCTCAAAATCGACTCGATGGAAATCGAGCCCCAGCGCCAGCGCAAGCGCTTCGATACGCGCCGCATAACTGGCCAGCGTCGCCGCTTCATCTTTCATGGCGCCTCCTGTGCGTGTTCGCCTTCGTGTTGAAAGAAGGTGCGGATGGCGCTCCAGACATCGTCTGTCTTGGCCAGGATGCTGCTCTGCAGGGGCAAGCCATGCCGTTGCTGCTCGGCACACAGGCGATGCATCTCGGTTTCCATGGTGTGCGGTGTGCCGGGAACAGTTTCCACATAGCCCATGTAATTGAGCAAGGGCAGCAGTTCGCTGAGTGCCAGGCTGGCCGCGCTGCGGTCTTCGCTGAAGTTTTCGCCATCGGAGGCATAGAACAGGTAGGCGTTGTACTGGCCAGGCGCGTAGTGTTCGTTCAGCAATTCATGAGCGAGACGAAAGGCGCCGGAAGCGATGGTGCCGCCCATGCCATTGACTTGAAAAAACTCTTCCTCCGAGAATTCCCAGGCCCGCGTGGTATGGGCGATGAAACGCGTTTCCACCCGGGCATAACTGCGGCGCAATCCTTGCAGCGCAAAGAAAAAGAATGATTTGGCCAGCCGGCGCTCGGCTTGCGCCATGCTGGCCGACACGTCCAGCACGAAGAAGACCACGGCATTCGCGCTGGGCCGTGGCTTGAGCAGCAATTGCCGAAAACGCAAGTCATCATTCGTGAAGGCGGCTGGCTGCTGTTGGCCACGTTTCTGCGTATGCTCCTGCGTACGTTTTTGCGTAGACTCTTGCGTATATTCCGGTATCTGCCCCTGTATTGCGCGCCGCTTGATGGCTTCTTTCATGGTGCGCCGCCGGTCCAGTCGCGAACGGGCGCCGTGCTTGTCCCAGCCAGCGCGTACGTACGCCACGTCGGCGATGGTACTCAGGTGGCGCGGCTTCAGGTGGGGCAGCTTCAGTTCCTCCCACAGCCAGTCCATGATGTCGTCGACGGCAAACTCCAGCAGCAAACGCAGTTCGCCTTCGCCATTGCCGCTGTCGCCTTCTGCTGGCTCCCCCTCCATGCCCAGAGGCCGCGCGGCGCGCAGGATATCGCCGGGCTGGCCTGCTCCCTGGCCTGCGCCGAGCTTGCTGCGTGGCTGCGCCAGGCGGAAGTGCGCGTGTTCCAGCAAGTGCACGGGCACTTGCACGCTACGCTGCTGGGGCCTGCTGATCAGGTCGGGGCCGGCGATCAGTTCCGGCAAGTACGCCTGCACGGCATCACGCACCTTCTGGTTATGGCGCAGCCAGTCGCGTGCACCGCGCGAAAACAGGGCATACCATGGCTGCGACATGGGCATGCCAGCGTCGCCAGCGCCCTCATCATCGGCATCTGCGCTATCTGCCTGCTGCATCATTATTCCTGTGCCAGCAAGGTGGTGACATAGTTGAGCGCTTCACGCGCGCTGTGGGCGTCATAGCCATATTCATCGACCAGGCGCTGTTCGACAGCGGAAATCTTGGTCCGTACGTCATCGTCCGGGCGCTTGGCCGAACTGACCAGGCGCAGCACGTCGCGCCGCTGTTCGAACAGGTATTGCTGTACCGCGTCATGCAGTTGCACATGGCTGCCCAGTCCAAATGGTTCACCGCGCTTGAAGGCGCCCATGGCCTTGCGTACCACTTCCTGGCGGAACGATTGCTTGCCGGAATCGGTGATATGGATTTTCTCTTCCACGGCGCGCAGGAAACGTTCATCGGGCCGCCGCTCTTCATTGGTGATCGGGTCACGGAGCTGGCGGTTGTCCAGCATCGCTTCCACTTCATCTAGATACTTGTTCAGCAAGTCCTGCGCTTCCTGCTCGAAGGACACGAACAAGGCCTTGTGCACATCGGCCTTGACCCAGCGGTTATAAAAATCCTTGCGTGTCAGTACCAGGTAATCGATCCATTTGCGCTTGCGCCGTGGCTCGATGCGCGCATCGTTCTCGATACTGTCTTTCAGGGCCAGCAGCACGTCCATGGTGGAGAGGCTGTTGCGTTGCGCGGAAATGATGGCGTGCGACAGCGCATTGATGACGAAACGGGGCGAGACGCCGGCCAGGCCTTCTTCGGGCGCCTTGTCCCTGTCGCGCAGGCGCCGCACTTCGGCCTGGTTCAAGTCTTCCACTTCTTCATCGGCGTAGATGCGCAGTTTTTTGACGAGTTCGCTTTCCTTGTCCTCGCCTTCCTGCATGCGGCTTAAAATGGCGAACACCGCTGCCGCGTGCAGCACGTGCGGGTCCAGGTGCACATTGCGGAAGGCGGGCGCGGCAGACAGGATCAGCTTGCGGTAGATACGCGCTTCCTCGCGGTAATTGAGCGTGTAGGGCACTTGCACGATCACCATACGGTCGAGCAAGGCTTCATTCTCGCTTTCTTGCAAAAACTTGCGAAATTCCGCCAGATTCGTATGTGCAAGGATGCATTCGTCCAGGTAGATCAGGGGGAAGCGCGACACCTTGACATTCTTTTCCTGCGTCAGGGTCAGCAGCAGATACAGGAACTCGCGCTTGACCTTGAGGATTTCTATCATTTCCAGCATGCCGCGGCTGGCCGCATACACGGCGCCCGACCACGACCAGGCACGCGGATCGCCTTCGTCGCCGTATTGCGCCACTTTCGACAGGTCGATGGAGCCGACCAGGTCCGCCAGGTCGGCCGTGCTGGGGTCGTGCGGCGCATAGGTACCCACGCCACAGCGGCCCGCCTCCGAGATCATGATGCGCTCGACGGGCATGCGCAAAAAGTCGCCATGGTGCTGCTCTTCGAGGCGGGCGCGGCAATGGGGGCATAATTCGCCCTGGATATCGGCGCCATAGCCGTCGCGGAAGGCTGCACGCATGGTTTGCGGCACCAGGTGCAGCGGTGATTCGTGCACGGGACAGCCCGCGATGCCATATACGGCGCCTTCCTGCGTGCGGCTGTATTCTTCCAGGCCCCGCTTGAGCAGGATCACCAGGGTTGATTTGCCGCCCGAAGGCGGACCCAGCAGCAACAGCATGCGCCGGCCCACCTCGGAACCGGCGGCCGCCGCCTTGAAATAGGCGGCCACGCGGTCGATCGCTTCATCGATGCCGAACAGTTCATCGTCGAACAAACGGCAGCGGAAATGGCCACCACTATCGGCATGGCCGCTCCAGCGCATCATGTCCCACAGGTATTGGTGTGCATTGCGGGCCAGCTGGGCGGCGCTGCCGGGCAGGATGTGCGTGACAAAATCGCTGAAGGTGCCATCCCAGCGATCTACCCGGTGTTCCGCCGTGAACGCTTCCATGCGGCGCATGAGATGGGCACGCTGCGATGTTTCATCGATAGCCGCGCCATCGGCGTAGCCATCAGCCACGTGATCGACGGTCGCGTCGCCATTTGCTGTCGCATTTGTTGTCTTTGCTGTCGTTCGAAATGTCGTCATTGCTCCCATCCGTGCAGTGGCCAGGCCCTCGATTCCAGCCTTACCTCTCAGTATAGGGAGCTAAGGAGGCCAACCCCTGCCGCACGCCTGATCTCGCTCAAGCAAAAAGGTGGAACTATTTGTATGGTTGTTTTGAAACTATTTCTGATGTACTCAGGTCGTCGTAGCCTTGAATCCAGATCAATATCGGCGCTCCTTAGCGGCCCACACTGCTGATGGGAGACCACCCGCGAGGAGAACAAAATGATGGGCAATGAGCAAGGATTCAGCACGCCACCCGGAGGCGGCACCGGCAAGGCGCAAAGCGCCGATGATGAAGAAGCCGTGGGACAATTTTCGCTACCCGGCGAGAGCGAATTCGGCGTGGAGAGCGCGTCCGTGACGGAAGTCCAGGATGCCCTGGCCGGCGTCGGCATGGAGTTGCTGGAGATGAAGCGCAGCATCGAAGACGGCATGCGCGCGGCCATCGTGCAGGCGGCTGGCGTACGCGCCGCCGATGCGTTCAACGACGCGGGCAATATCCAGGGCGTGTCGATCGGCCTGGGTGAAGGCGCCAGCCATAGCTCGTCGGGCGAGCCTGGCCTGCCGGCACTGACCTTGTATGTGGCCGAGCCGACTTCGGTCGACCGGGCCAAGGCGGCCATCGTGTCAGCGATGGGCATCCGTGCCATTGCCAGCGATAATGTGCCCATCAACATCGTCGTCACCGGTGTGATCGACGCCCAGCCGCACCGTTTTCGCCTGCGCCCGGCACCGGGCGGCGTATCGGTAGGGCATTTCCGCATCACGGCTGGCAGCATCGCCTGCCTGGCGGTGGGCCGCAGCGCGCCGCGCAACAGCCGCCTGATGATCCTCAGTAACAATCATGTGCTGGCCAATTCGAATGGCGGCGCGTTTGGCGATTGCATCGTGCAGCCAGGCTCTATCGACGGCGGAAAATGTCCTCAGGACCAGATTGCGACCCTGGAACGTTTCGTGCCGATCAATTTCAGCGGTGGCGTCAACTTTGTCGATTGCGCCACCGGCTGGGCATGGCCAGACCGCGTGCGGCCCGAACTGGTGTTTCTCAGTGGCGGCGTGCCGGCCTATTTCCGCATCAGCAGCGCGCTGGTGGCGCCGGCGCTGGGCATGCTGGTCGGCAAATCCGGGCGTACCACGCAACTGACGCAGGGGCGCATCACGGGTCTGGGGGCGACCATCAATGTCAATTACGGCAGCGGCAGGATCGCGCTATTCCAGGACCAGATCGCGATCCAGGGCTTGAACGGCGCCTTCAGCGCGGGCGGCGATTCCGGTTCGTCGATCTGGACCTGGAACCAGCAGCGCAACCCGGTCGGCCTGCTGTTTGCCGGCGGCGGCAATATCACGTTTGCCAACCAGATGCGGCGGGTGGTGTTAGCGTTAGATATCAACCTGTACACCTGAGCAAGCGTCGATGGGCAGGGTAGCATCCCGGCTTGCGCAAGCGCCTGTTTTGCACCATGATGAAGTGTTGTCGGCAGCGTTGCGCACGACAGAGGAGGAAAACATGTCAAAAAGTAAATTCATGCAAGATCCTTATATGCTGGCCGAAGACGCGGCCATGCCTTACCTGCCCGACAGTGGCGGCATGGTGGCGCCCTCCGTCGCGCACGGCAGGCTGGAAGCGGCGAAGCGGCGCAATGAGCGCGCCCTGATGGCCATCGAGGGTGTGGAAGGTGTGAGCCTGGGGCAAAACATGCGTGGTGAGGAAACCATCGTGCTATATGTGCGCGATGCCTCCGTCCGGCAGCGCGTGCCGCACCAGGTGGAGGGCTATGCCGTGGAAACGAACATTACGGGCCAGATCGATATCCTGCAGGGCTAGAGATATCCATCGTCTGCAAGAACCGGCGTCTGAACGACGCCGGTTCTCGCAAATGCTGATGCTTACTTGCTCAGTCTGCCAATCGCTTCCGCCACGCCTGCGCCATAGGCCGGGTCGCACAGGGTACAGTTGCCGATATGGCGGGCCTTGACTTCGGGTGACGCGCCGGAAATGGCGCGCGCCGTGTTCTCGAACAGCACTTGCTGCTGTGCTGGCGTCATCAGTCGGAAGAGGGCGCGCGGCTGCGAATAATAATCTTCATCGACGCGGTGGTTCCAGTGGTCGGCCGCGCCTTCGAGACTCAATGGCGGTTCGCGGAAATCGGGCTGTTCAGCCCATTCCTGCTTGCTGTTCGGTTCGTACGCCAGGGTGCCGCCCAGGTTGCCATCGACGCGCATTTGTCCATCGCGGTGATAGCTGTGAAATGGGCACTTCGGGGCGTTGACGGGAATGTGGGCATGATTGACGCCCAGGCGGTAGCGCTGCGCATCGCCATAGGAAAACAGCCGTCCCTGCAACATCTTGTCGGGTGAAAAGCTGATGCCTGGCACTACATTGGCCGGGTTGAAGGCCGCTTGCTCCACTTCGGCAAAGTGATTTTCTGCGTTGCGGTTCAGTTCCAGCACGCCCACTTCAATCAGCGGATAGTCGCCGTGCGGCCACACCTTCGACAGGTCGAAGGGGTTGAGGTGGTAGGTGCCTGCCTCTTTTTCGGGCATGATCTGCACGTACAGGGTCCAGCGCGGGAAATCCTTGTTTTCGATGCTTTCATACAGGTCGCGGTGTGAACTTTCGCGGTCTTGCCCCACCAGCGCCTCGGCTTCCGCATCCGTCAGGTTTTGGATTCCCTGCTGGGTCTTGAAGGTGAACTTGACCCAGAAACGCTCATTTTGCGCATTCAGGAAGCTGAAAGTATGGCTGCCAAAGCCATGCATGTGGCGGAAACTGCGCGGCAAGCCCCGGTCGCTCATGACCACGGTCACCTGATGCAGCGCTTCGGGCAGCGAAGTCCAGAAGTCCCAGTTGCTGTTGGGGCTACGCAAACCGGTGCGCGGATCGCGCTTGATGGCGTGGTTCAGGTCGGGGAACTTCAGCGGGTCGCGCATGAAGAAGACGGGCGTATTGTTGCCGACCAAGTCCCAGTTGCCTTCTTCCGTATAAAACTTCAGGGCGAAGCCTCGGATATCGCGTTCCGCATCGGCCGCGCCCCGCTCACCAGCCACCGTGGAAAAACGCGCAAACATCGGCGTGCTCTTGCCCACGGCTGAAAAAATCTTGGCGCGCGTGTAGCGCGTGATGTCGTGCGTGACGGTAAACGTGCCGTAAGCCCCCGATCCCTTCGCGTGCATGCGGCGTTCAGGGATGACTTCGCGGTCGAAATGGGCCAGTTTTTCCAGGAACCAGACATCTTGCAGCAGGGCGGGACCACGTGGCCCCGCGGTCTGGATGTTTTGATTGTCGACGACAGGCGCGCCAGCGGCGGTGGTGAGCTTTTTCATTGGACTCTTTCTGAATGAGAAGGGCAACGAACCGGCCTGATGCGCACGCGCGTTGTGACGCTTATCTCCGCGCCTTTCCCCTACCTGCTCTTTAACACTGGCTGGGATGCGTGAAGCTCACCGGGCTGGTCCAGAATGGCAATTTCTAAAAAGCAATTTCAGTGTAATCCTTTCCGGGACCGACAGCATCCCGGCGCCGCCATCGAAGGCAGCAAACCCATCATAGCCTGACGACGATATCACCCCCAACACGATTGACGCAGCGCAATGAATGTTAATTAAAATGACTGGCTGCAGCGCTCCCGCATGCTGGCCAGCGACTGTCGCTGGACTCCGTCGGCCAACATATTGTCTGGCGCCAGCCATTGCAGGAAAGCAGAGCGCAAGGCCGGCCACTCGCTGTCGATGATGGAAAACCAGGCCGTGTCGCGGCTTCGGCCCTTGTAGACGCTGGCCTGGCGGAAGATCCCTTCGAATTGAAAGCCCAGACGCAGCGCCGCTTGCCGCGATGGCGCGTTCAGGTGGTCGCACTTCCATTCATAGCGGCGGTAGCCCAGGGTGTCGAAAGCATGGCGCATCAGCAGGAACTGGGCTTCGGTGGAAATCGGCGTGCGCTGCAGCCTGGGAGAAAACATGACGTGGCCCACTTCGATGGCCCCATTGGCCGGGTCGATGCGCATCAGCGCCAGTGTGCCCACGGCGCGTCCGCTACGCAGCTCGATCACGGCAAAATGCAGCGGGTCCATGCTTTGCGCGGCCAGTTCCGCATAGGCACGGTAGCCGGCCGCATCCGTGAACGGGCCGCTGACCATATAGGTCCAGCCCCTGTGATCGGGCGCCTGTGCATAGGCTTGATACAGGTCGCTGGCGTGGCGTCCGGCGTCGAGCGCTTCCAGGCGGCAGTAACGCCCCTGTAAACTGATGCGTTCAGGACGGGGGCGGGTAGTCCAGTCGGGGAGCGGGGCGCCTATCGGCTGCTGCAGTTGGTTGAAAAAGGAAGACATGGTGCGCTTTCTACAGGATGGCACCGGCACCATGCCGGCTCCAGATAGGCACGATACGGCTATCGAGGCACCATAACAAGATCCACATCCTGTATATTTGATGGTGCCACAGACTAGCTCACGATCAATGTCATGCATCCACAAACCTTTTTGGAACTGCCGCTGTCGCGCGCTGCCGACGCCGCTCCCTTGCAGCGCCAACTGCATGCACGCCTGAAGACCGCTATCCTCGGTGGCGAATTGCCAGCCGGAAGCAGCCTGCCCGGTTCACGCGCCCTGGCCGCTACCCTGGGCATTGCGCGCAATACTGTCAGCGCGGTCTATGATCAATTGGCCGTGGAAGGGTATGTGCTGGCGCGCCGGCAAGGCACGCAAGTGGCGGCCCAGTCGCACCGGGAAGAGCGGCCGGCGCAGTCAGCGGCGCCCGTGCTGGCCCGGCGCGTGGCGCAGTTTACTGCACCGTTGGCGATGCACAGGCCGGCGGCGCTGCGGCCGGGCGAACCGGCGCTGCCGCAATTTCCGCTGGCCGCCTGGCGCCGGGCCCTGGACGTGGCTTATCAAGGCAACACGGCAGCACTCGGCTATGGCGATCCGGCCGGTGAGCCTGCCTTGCGGGCGGCGATTGCCCGCTACCTGGCCGTCGCGCGCGGCGTGCGCTGCAGCGCGGAACAGATCGTCATCACGGAAGGCGCGCAGGAAGCGCTGACCTTGTGCGTGCGGCTACTGACGAATCCCGGAGATATTGTCTGGGTGGAAGATCCTGGCTACCGCGGCATCAAGGCGGCCATGCAGGCGGGCGACTTGCGGATCTTGCCGATGCGGGTCGATGGACACGGTCTGACGGCCACGCCCGAGGATTGGCGTGAGTACCCGCCGCGCCTGGTGTATACCACGCCGGCCCATCAGTATCCGCTGGGTGCGGTGCTGCCCGTGCCGCGCCGTTTGCAGCTGATAGCAGCGGCGCGCGCGCATGGCGCGTGGCTGATCGAAGATGATTACGATAGCGAATTTCGCCACGCCGGTGAACCGGTGGCCGCCATGCAGGGACTGCCTGGCGATGGTCCCGTGCTGTATGTAGGCACCTTCAGCAAGACCATGTTTCCCGCGCTGCGGCTGGGTTTCCTGGTGCTGCCGCCAGCGTTGTTGGCCGTGGCGCAAGCACCGTTGGCGGCGATGTTGCGCGGCGGACACCGTCACGAGCAGCTGGCCATGGCGCACTTTATCGACAGCGGCCAGTATGCGCGCCACCTGGGCCGCATGCGCAGGCTGTACCGTGCCCGCCAGCAATCCTTGCGCGCGGCGCTGGTCCATCACTTTGACGTGCCGCACACGGTAGAGGGCGGCCATTGCGGCATGCACCTGACCGTGCGCCTGCCGCCAGCCTTTCCCGACAGCGTCATTGCCGCCGCGGCCCAGGCTTATGGCATGGCTGTTTCGCCCTTGTCCGGCTTTTCACTGGCGCCGAAAGACGAAGACAATGGCCTGGTGATCGGTTATGGCAACACGGCACCCGAGCTATATGGGTCCTTGCTGGGCAGGCTGGCCATGCTGGCCCGTCAGGCAAGCACTGCCTAGAACTTATTCCAGTTGTTATGCCGGTGTTCGGTTGCTTCCTTCAATAAATGGCTGGCGTGCAAGGCATCGTCCGCTTGCACGGTCATTGCCAGTTCCTGCAGGGCGGGCGGGTATTCGTGGTGGGCCGATTCTTCCAGCAGCGCGCGGCTTTTGAGCAGGTCGGGTGTTACGCCGCGGCCCTCGCGGTAGGCGTTGTACAGCAAAAACATGGCGTGGGCATTGCCCAGTTCGCTGGAAACGGCCAGCCAGCGGGCGGCCTCGGCCTGGTCTTGCGGCACACCTTCGCCATTGGCCGCCAGCAAGCCCAGCATTAGCGCCGCTTTGGCATGCTTTTGTTCGGCCGCCTGGCGGTACCACCGCCAGGCTTGCCCGGGCTGTGTTTGCCGCAGCATCTGGCCCAGTTCGAAGGCCGCTTCCGTGTCGCCGGCGCGGGCCGCCTGTTCAAACAGCTGCAAAGCTTCGTGGCGGCGTTCGGCACGGGGCTGGTAGACCAGCGCCAGTTCGCGCTCGGCCACGGGCAAGCCCTGTTTGGCCCAGTGGCGCACGCGGTGCTCGGCCCTGGCGTCGCTGGCCTGGCGCGCCTG
This sequence comes from Janthinobacterium silvisoli, assembly GCF_014200725.1. GTDB lineage: Bacteria > Pseudomonadota > Gammaproteobacteria > Burkholderiales > Burkholderiaceae_D > Janthinobacterium. The sequence continues at coordinate 6,302 of NZ_JACHCL010000001.1, read as the reverse complement.
CATGGCGCTTGCCTCGATTTCGGCCGAGGTTGGCGGCGTGGATGACTGGCAAGCGGCCAGCGTGGCGGCCAGCGCAAGCGCGGTGAGGGACAGATAATGTTTCATCGTAGTCTGCTTCCTGGAATCGGGGACTGGAGCAGGCATGCAGCCTGCCCCGGCCTGTTTTACTTATTTACTTAGATCTATTTGCTCAGGTCAATTGCATATTTGGCAAAGCCGCTGGCGTCTAGTCCGCCTTCGGCCACCACGTTGGCAATTCCGCTGCCTTTGGCCAGCGCCAGGTGGCCGGGGGCCGAGCGAAGGATCACGGGGCCGCTGGTTGCTGTCTTGACGAAGCTCCAGCTGCGCGCGCTGCCATTCGCCGCCAGGGTCACCTTGCCACCCTTGCTGCTGAGGGCGGCCAGGTAATTGCTGACGACAGCCTGGTTGGCGTCCGGCGACTTGATGATGGTTTTGCTGCCATCGATGCCGGGCACGGCGCCGCCACCACCGGCGCGGTAGTCGTTGGTGGCGACGATGAAATCATCGCCGTCCAGCACTGGCGCGCCCTTGTACGTCAGGTTGACGATGCGGCTGCCGGCTGGCTTCGTCACGTCGATCTGGTACGTCAAGGCATTGTTTTCCGCGTAGAACACGTCGTAGTTATAGATCGTGCCATACGAGGGCACCAGGTCTTGCTCGGCCGTTTTGCTGGGGTCGATCTGGGCAAACTGCTTGGCCGACGTTTCCAGCCAGGCACGCAAGTCCGAGCCCTTGATCTTCACGGCTTGCAGATTGTTATTGCTGTACAAATACAAGTCGCCAGGATTACGCACTTGCAAGCCGACCGGTGCGGCCGGCGTGGCGCCAGACGCCACGTCCGTGAAGTCGGACGGCCCGTTGCGGCCCGCCTTGAATGGCGCGCTGCAGGAAATCACGGGGATGTTCTTGTAGCTGGCGAGGGTGGCATCGGTGCTGGTGGCGATGAAATTTTTCACATAGTCCAGCTGTGCCTGGTTGACCAGCTGGATCGCGCTGACGTCGCCCGCCAGCGCGAAATAGGCCGACATTTCGAAATCCGTGCTGATGCCCAGCGGCTGTCTGGCGTAGGCAATGGTGGCGGCGTGTTCGGTGGCGACCAGCGGTGCGATGGCGGGGTCGGCTTGCACCAGGGTGGTGCCATCGGTGTACTTGAAGCCGCGCGATTCCACGCTGGTCTTGGTTTGCTGCACCACCCACCGACCGCCCTGGTAGGCCAGGGTCATCTTGATGATACCGAGGCGACGGCCCCAGCTTTGCGCCATCACCGTCGGCACGCCATTGACGAAACCGTTGACGGGGTCGATCTTGGCGCTGGCCGGGAAGGAGGCGAACGAAGCGTCCAGCGCGGCCGCGCCTTTTTCCTTGCCTTGCGGGAAAATCAAGTGCGAATGGCCTATCATCAGCGCATCGATGCCCGTGGTGGTCAGGTGGTAGCTGCCGTTTTCCATTTTCGGGCTGTAGGAGCTGGTGTCCAAGCCGCCGTGCGACAGGGCCACCACCAGGTCGGCGCCCTTGCTGCGCAGCTCGGGCACATATTGCTTGGCCGCTTCCTGCACGCCCGTCACGCTGACCTTGCCTGCCAGCACTTTTTGATCCCATTCGAGGATTTGCGGCGGCACAAAACTCATCACGCCCACATTGATCTTGACCTTGAGCTTGCTGCCATCGGGCGCGACGGCGGCGAAATCGCGGGGCAACAGCACATAGGGCTGGAAGATAGGCTTGCCGCTGGCTACGCCAACCACGTTGCTGAGCACGGATGGATACGCTGGCGCGCCACAGGTGCCGGCAGGTTTTACCACGCCAGGTATGCCGAAATCGGTATTGGTAATTTGCGACAGGAAAGGCAAGCCATAGTTGAATTCGTGGTTGCCCATGCCGCCTGCGTCATACTTGAGCGCATTCATGGCCTTGTGTACGGCCAAGGTGCCGGAACAGGGCACGGGCGTGGCGACGGCTTGCAGGTCGGCCAGCAAGGTGCCCTGGATGACATCGCCATCGTCGAGCAGGATATTGTTTGGATTTTCCGCGCGCGCGCCCTGGATCAGGGTCGACGTGCGGTCCAGGCCCAGGCTGGTATCTTCGGCCAGCGCATAGTAGTTGTAGCCGAGCACATTCGAATGGATGTCCGTGGTTTCCAGCAAGGCCAGGGTCACTGTGGTGCCCTCTGGAATGGCTGGCGTTTGTGGCGTATTGGAACTGCCGTTACAGCCAGCCAGGCCTACGCCAGCCAGCGCCGCGACCATTGCGGTCACCATCGAATTTGTTTTCATTGCCATCCTCACAAAGATTCAAAGGACGCGACTGTACCGCTGCGATATGACGGCGCGATGACAGTCTGGCAAGGTGCATGGATGCTGGTGTTATACGGGATACCAGGCCAGCGTACAGCCGCGTCCATGCGACTTGGCCTGGTACAGGGCAATGTCTGCGCGCTGCAGCATGCTCTCGATGGTGTCGCTCTCGATGCCGGTGTTGACATCGCGCTGGCACATCGCAATGCCGGCGCTGTAGGACAGCGCGAAGCCCAGCTCTCCCGCCGAGTGCTGCTGCAACCAGAGGCGCAGCCGTTCGTCGTAAGCCTTCACCGCGGCCAGGTCGGCACAGTTGAGCAATACGCAGAATTCTTCGCCGCCATAACGGCAGAACAGGTCGCCGGCGCGGCTCACGGCCCGCAAGCCGGTCACGAAAAGCTGCAAGGCCCGGTCGCCAACGGCATGGCCGTGCGTGTCGTTGATCTGCTTGAAGTAATCGAGGTCCAGCATCAGCACGCCGACAGGCTGGCGGTAGCGCAAGCTGCTGGCCAGATCGATGCGTGACTGCAGCAGCCAGGCACGGCGGTTCAAGGCGCCCGTCAGGCCGTCTTGTGTCGCCAGGCGTTCCAGTTCGCGCGCCATCTCGTCGCGGTGCGCCAGCAGGATGGCCACCACGGACAGCACCATCATCGCGTTGGATGACAAGGCAAATATCTGGTTGACCAGGTGGGGTGCATAGAAATTCGGAAATTCGGCCGTGTAAAATGCGCCCAGCACGCCGCGCAAGGCCAGCACCACCATCTGTACCGACAACGATATGACCAGTAACCAGCGCCAGCGTCCAATCGGTATCTGTGGGGTGCGGCACAGGCTCACTATCACGGTGGCAATCTGCAAGGCCAGCAAGCCGTTGGACCAGCCGACCCGAAATGCATAGTGGGAAAAGCCGATACCATAGCCGGTGGTCATGAGGACGGCGATGATGGCGGGAACGTAGGCGGTCGGCTTGCGGCCGCACCATAGCTCGAAGGCCATGGCATTGAATACCATGCCAGACGATACGCTGGCCATCGCCAGGATGGATAACAGCTGGTCGGCCCAGCCACCCCGCTGGCAAGTGCTCGATAACAGCAGGAAAATCCAGCCTGCCGTTTGCAGCATGATCCCAGTTTGCGCGTAACGCGCCGCCCGGTTTTCCCGCCCCATGAAATAAGGCAGGGCCACTGCCATGATCAACAGATTGAGTGTCATGGTCATGAACAGGGACGATACGTCGATTCTCAGCACTCACACCACTTTCAAAAATCACTACAGCGCTACCGCGTTATCACAAGCGCTATCAGCCTCGACGGTTACGCAACTTGGGCATGAAGTCTACTGTTATTTGGCATAAAAAACCATCTTTGTCAAATCAAGAGCGAGCTGACCGCCTCATATGTACGATTTTTCTATGGAGGGGGCTGATATACGAATTCTTGATAATGGACATAGATCTCTCTTTTGATAAAAATTTGGTGGTCATGGGCACAAAAAGCGCGGCGGAGCACACCTTTCCGCTTTCTGTTGAAAACCTAAGGAACTACCGATTAATTGAGGTTTTCGTTTAAACTTCGCACGTAAGACTTTGATTTTTAAAGCGACGAATTTCCAGGAATTGAATTAATCATTGCTTCTATAGGGTTCGCCGGTTTTACGAAATACCTAGGGCTTGGTCCAAGTTGCCACGTATGATAAACGTAATACCATTCAGTGTTCAGCCTAAGTATCGGATTTAATATTGCTCAAGCCCAGCGCTTAGCTTTTCTCGCTGGCCTCCAGATGTGTACGCTCATTCCCTTTGGCGACATCCCTTCCAATTGATAGCCGGAACGTTCAAATAGTTCAGCCATTCGTCTGGAAGGCCTCAAACATCGACCGACCAAGCAGGTTTTCTTTTTCTCCTGTACCCAGCTTTTAGCAAATCTGTCGACGTGAGGCCAGCACTTAAATCCTCGAAGTTCCGGACGAAACCAGAGGAAAATTAATTCTCCAAACGATTCGGGGGCTATATTTCGATCATTGTGGTCACGTAGCCAGAGAACCCCAATGGAAATTTCATCAACCTTAATAATAAAAATGTCGTCAACGGGCCTTGTTGGCGGTTGACCTGCAATGAACGGATGTTGATGTGGCCCGTGCTTTTTCTCTCTCTTCGAGACGCTTAAACATTGTTCGATAAAACGTATTACGTCTGAAGTCTGGGCGACCGTACCTTCGGATGTGGCTCTGCTGTACGAGGTCACTAAGAATTCGGCGTCAGCGTCGGACGCCGATACAATCCGCAGCGGTTCCCCTGCATCCAATTTGGCTTTTGATATGGTTAGGTCATCGTTTTGCTTAGGTGGCCTGAAAAATTTAAAAATGCTCGATAAATACACCATTCATTCTCCGCAAACGGCGCTGCTAGGTTCACTATCTCGAATATGGTACGGTCGTTTCAAAAAAGTAAGAAGGAAAATTTGAGTGTGACAATTGGTGTAAATTTGATTGAGTAAAAAATGTACACTCAGGAAATAGATTTATATTTTACATCAAATTTTTGCGGGGTATATATTGGCAGTTAGATGCAGACTAGTAGCGGACGTACTTCGGGAAGTGGGATTAATGCCAACGGAACTTGAGGTACTTGCGCCGACCCATCAGAGCTATCGGGGATTGTTGCTGCAGCCGTCTGGTCCCATTTTTGCCGATGAGCGACGAATTGGCCACTGGCTGGGAAGTGATGGCGCTTTGCGCTGTAAGCGATTTCTCACGTTAGCCGCGGAAAGAGGAAATCAGCTCGCGGTTGCTCCCGAATATTGTGTGCCGATTGAGACTCTAGAGGCGTGCATTTTTGAGGAGGTGTTTCCCCAAGCCCGGGCGATATGGATACTGGGATGTGAAAGCCTGACTCCGTCCGCGTTGAAGCAGTTCACAGCAAGTGTGGCGGGACGGTGCACAGTCATTCATGAACCCATTGATGGGCCAGCTGTCCAAGGCACCTACTATGACGCTGTGGCGTATTGTTTTTGTACGAACGACGCGACAGGAAATGCCAGAAAAGTGGTTATTTTCCAGTTCAAAACTGGCCCATCCCGCGACCCGCATTTTCTCGAGAACGAGCATCTCAAAATCGGCAGCGTCATCTATCAATTTAAGAATGCCGACAATTTGCTTGGTCTTTCGGCAATAATCTGCTCCGATGCTTTTACTCTGCCGCAGAACCGTGATTTGTGCCGACAGCTAACAGACCGAGCTACCCTAGTCCATATCCAGCTCAACCCCAATCCGCGCCATTTAGATTATCGTCAATACCGTGCCGACACGTTTTCTAAGCAGCCAGGCCTTTCCAATTGCGACATCATCTGCTTGAACTGGGCTCGGAACATATTGCAATATGGCCATGGTGACGAGGAGGAAAGATGGAATAACATCGGCGGCTCCGCATGGTATTTACCGCACGACCGTTGCTCGACTCATGACGAGGAAGTTCTTCGAAATGATTCGCGTGGCCTTTATTACGCGCTTCTTGAGAAGCGACGCCATGTGCTTCTTTTTCATTACGACGAGGCGGTGTTCGAGCTGACTGTCCCGAAAGTTGTGAACGATGGCCCTGCGGTACAAGCTAATACAATCGGTCCGGTTGTTAGCGCGCGCTTAACTTGGGATTCTCTCAATTCGGGCTGGCAAGAGGACAACAATAGTCCAGATGCCGGATTTACGGAGTTACTGGCCGGGGACCCCATCGTCACTGAGGCCTTTGCGCCTCTCTTGGCGGCAGAAGATAGGTTGAGTATCGAGCGTGCGATTGCGCTTAGCTCCGGACAGGCTGAACTGAATGAGTCCTGGCATGTTGTCGGCAAGTTAGAGGCATTCCAAATGAAGCCCGACGAGGTCGTGTATCGAACGACGTTTTGTAGTGGTCAACCCATCCCGGACACTACGTTAAGTTTTTCTTCGGTGACGGCCGGTGCCAATCCGTGATTGAACTGATGTGGCCGTATCCAG